>NZ_CAJZAI010000001.1 GCF_914271435.1 Cupriavidus laharis
AAGCCCCCACCCTGTTTCCGCCGGGGGGGGCGCCCCCCGCCGGGGCGGCCCCCGCCAGAGCGTATCAGCGGCGCATGCCAAACATCATGTGCCGTGCCAGCGCATGCTTGAGCGGCGGCAGGCATGCCAGCGCCGCCAGCGACGCCCCGCGCGCGTGCGCGGCCAGCGGGTAGGAGACGCCGAACACGCGCGGCAGCAGGTCCGTCACGCCGATGGTCACGGCCCGGTCCAGGCGGTGCCGCGACGCGAACGCCTGCAGTGCGTGTGGCGTGCAGCCGGCGCGCAGCGAATCGGCCAGCGCGAAGGCATCGCGCAGCCCGAGGTTGAGACCTTGGCCCGCTACCGGGTGCAGCGTCTGGGCGGCGTTGCCCACGGCCGCAATGCGGCCGTCGACCGTCACCGGCGCCGCGTTGAGCCCCAGCGGGAACGCATGGCGCTTGCCGGCCAGCGTGAAGCGGCCCATGCGGTCGCCGAATGCGTCGCCGAGTTCGGCCGCGAAATCCGCGTCGGACAGCGCCAGCCGCCGCGCCGCCTGTTCGGGCGGGCAGCACCAGACCATCGCATAGCCGTCGATGCCATGTTCGTCGTAGGGCAGCAGCGCCAGCGGCCCTTCGCCGGTGAACCGTTCCCAGGCCCACCCGGGCTGCGGCCGTGAGCAGGCAACGTGGCCGATCACCGCAGTCTGGCGGTAGTCGCGGTGTCGCGCGCCCTGGCCCGCATGGGCAGCTTGCTGGTGGAACAGCCCGCCTTCGGCCTGTATGGCAATGCGAGCGGTAAAGCGCACCGCCTGTCCGTCCGCCGCCGTGCCGGCAAGATGGACCGCGCCGGCCGTGCCATCCGGGCTGTCCGAGTCCCCGCCGATCAGCGGGTCTTGCTGCAGGTCGTCGATGCGGGTCTCGAATATGCGCTGCAGCCGCGCTTCGCCGGCCTGCTGGGCGGCGCGGCCCAAGGCGCGCTCGAGCACGTTGCACAGCTCGCCATAGCGCACCACATAGCCCAGCGCGGGCACGCCGTAGTCCTCGTGGTGCAGCTTCACATGGCCGAGATGGCCGCGCTGCGAGACATGGATGTGCTCGATCGCCGTGCCGGCCACGGGCCATGCACCGATCTGCTCCAGCAACTGCCGGCTGCCATGGGACAGCGCGATGGCGCGCGGGTCGCGTGCGGCCCGGGCCGGGGTGGCGGCATCGATCAGCGTGATGCGCCAGTCCGTGGCCAGCAGCAGCTGGCAGGCCAGTGCCAGCCCCACTGGTCCGCCGCCGACAATGGCGATGTCGCGGACTTCAGGCTCGGCCTGGGTCATCGCCGGTGCCCCCGTCCGTGCTCAGGTCTGAAGCCGGCTCCGCCGGCGCACCGCGCTTCCAGCAGTTGGCGTCGGAGCGCGACTTGCCGGCCGCGGCATCGCGCAGCGCGTTGTCGAGCTTCTGCTGGCTGAAGCCAGGCAGGGCCTGCAGCCGCTCCACCAGTGCGGTGGCGTTGGCCGCGTCCATCGGCGCCACGCAGCCCTGGCCACTGTCGGGCGCGCCGACCAGGATCAGCCAGGCCTTGCCGGCCCAGGGCGCAGCATTGGAAACCCGCACCACCACACGCTCAAGCGAATCCCACACGACTTCCTCGCGCTGGCCGTCGGGGCGGTGTACTACCACACGGTCGTCGTAGAGGTTGATCACGAACGGCTCGTTCGGATCGATACGGCGCTTCACGGGGGCGCTATGCGGCGCCCCGGCGCTGCCGGGAAACAGTCGTCGCAGCCATCCGATCATGCCTTGCCTCCGCCTGCCGTGCTCCGGTCCCGCATCAGGGCTTCGATCTCGTCGGCCCTGACCGGCACGCCGCGCGTGATGATCTCGCAGTCGCCGCTGGTGACCACCGCATCGTCCTCGATACGGATGCCGATATGCCAGTAGCGCTCCGGCACGTCTTCGGCCGGACGCACGTAGATGCCCGGCTCCACGGTGACCACCATGCCCGGCTGCAACGGCCGCCACGGGCGTTCGCCGTCCGCTGCCGGCGCGGCTGCGCGGTATTCGCCCACGTCGTGGACGTCCATGCCGAGCCAGTGCCCGGTGCGGTGCATGTAGAAGCGCCGGTAGCTGCCGCTGGCCAGCACGTCGTCGAGCGTGCCTTCCTTGTTGCGGTCGAGCAGGCCGGTGTCGAGCATGCCCTGCGCGAGCACCCGCACTGCGGCGTCGTGCGGCACGTTGTAGGGCACGCCGGCGCGCGTTTCGGCAACGGCGGCGTCCTGCGCGGCCAGCACGAGGTCGTACAGCTCGCGCTGGGCCGGCGAGAAGCGGCCGGACACCGGGAAGGTGCGCGTGATGTCGGACGCGTAGCCGTCGAACTCGCAGCCGGCGTCGATCAGGCACAGGTCGCCGTCGCGCAGTTCGGCGGGACCCGCACGGTAGTGCAGCACGCAGGCATTGGGGCCGGCTGCGACGATCGAGTTGTAGGCCACACTCTGCGCGCCGTGGCGGCGGAATTCGTACAGCAGCTCGGCTTCGAGGTGGTACTCGCGCAGGCCGTGCCGCGTGGCCTGCATGGCGCGCACATGGGCGCCCGCGGAGATTTCGCCGGCGCGGCGCATCGTGGCCAGTTCGCCGGCATCCTTGATCAGCCGCATCTCGTCGAGCAGCGTGCGGATGTCGACTGCCACAGACGGCGCCGCGACACCGGCGCGGCCCTGCATGCGCACCGCGTCGAGCCAGCGGCGCACCTGCATGTCGGTGCGCGTGGAGGCAGCCAGCGGGTACGCGAGCTGCGCGCGGTTGGCGAGCAGGCCAGGCAGGATGGCGTCGATCTCTTCGACCGAATGCGCCTCATCGAAGCCGAAGGCCGCGCGTGCGCCTTCCGGGCCGTAGCGGAAGCCGTCCCAGATTTCGCGCTCTTCGTGCTTCGGGCGGCAGAACAGGATGCTGCGGTCGGCCTCGGCGCCCTGGCCGGCCACCAGCACCAGCACGGACTCGGGCTCGGTGAAGCCGGTCAGGTAATAGAAATAGCTGTCGTGCCGGTACGGATAGTCGCTGTCGCGGTTGCGCATGGCTTCCGGCGCCGTGGGCAGGATGGCCACGCCACCGCCGCCTGCGCGCAGGTGCTGCAGCACGCGGGCGCGACGGTCACGGCAAGAGGCCAGGAGGGCTGGATCGGGTGCGGACATAGGATCGCCAACTGGATAGGGGGAATGCATCAGATTCTAACGCCGTCGGCGCACAGGCCCCGGCGGCGCTGGCAAGCGGCTCAGGCGCCGCTTGCGATCGCGATGCCGCGCGCGGCGACGGCGTCGTTGAGCGCGGCGAGCTGGGCCGGGGTGCCGACGTTTTCCCAGATGCCGTCGAAGCGCTCCCCGCTGGCCGTGCCCGCCGCGATGGCGGCGCGGTAGCAGGGTGTCATGGCGACCTTGGTGCCGGGAGCGATATCGGCAAACAGGCGCGTGTCATACAGCCCGATATTGCCGAAGGTCAGGCGCTCGGCGCCAGGTGCCGCATCCAGCGCCAGCAGCCCGTCGGGCCGCAGCGCGAAGTCGCCGGCCGGGTGGAAGGGCGGGTTCGGCACCATCACCAGGTGCATGCGCGGCGCCGGCGCGCCGGCCATCTCGCGGGCACGCGGCAGCAGCGCGCGGAAGTCGTACTCGCAGAAGATGTCGCCGGAAACGGCCAGGAAGATCTCGCCGCGTTCCGGTGCTTGCGACAGCAGCGGCAGCGCCTTGGCAATGCCGCCGGCGGTCTCCAGCGCGCTACCCTCGGCGGAGTAGGCGATGCGCGCGCCGAAGCGGCTGCCGTCGCCAAGCGCGGCTTCAATCTGCTCGCCGAGCCACGCATGGTTGATGACGATGTCGCGCAGCCCGGCGCGCACCAGCGCCTCGATCTTCCAGACGATCAGCGGCTTGCCGCCGACGGGCAGCAGCGGCTTGGGGCAGGTGTCGGTCAGCGGGCGCATGCGGTCGCCGCGGCCGGCGGCAAAGATCATGGTTTTCAAATCAGGGTCTCCATGGCGAGCAGGGCGGCCATGCCGCCGATGATGGTCCAGCCGATGCTGCGCGTGCGCGCGGCGATCACGATGGCGACCAGGCCGGCGACCAGCCTGGCATTGAGCGGGCTCACGTAGAGCTCGCCGCCGCGCATCAGCAGGTCGGGGGCGATCAGCGCGGACAGCATGGCCGCGGGCACGAACTGCAGCGCCGTGCGGAACCACGCTGGCAGCCGTACGCGGCCTTCCACGGCGATGAACGACAGGCGGATCAGGAACGTGGCCAGTCCCGCGCCAAGGAAGACCCCGAGCAAGGTCAGCGAGTTCATGCCGCCTCCTTGCCGATGGTGGCCTTGCCGGCCGGACGCTCGCCCGATGCCTTGCCGCGGCCGAGCAGCAGCATGCCGGCGGCAATGCCGCCCAGCGCCGCGACCATTAGCCCGAGCTTGTGCGGCATGCCGAAGCAGGCCACGGCGAGGGCCGAGGCCACCAGCGCCGCGGCGACCTGCGCACGGTGCTTCAGGCCCGGCACGATGATGCCGATGAAGGTCAGCGGCAGGAAGAAGTCCAGCGGCCAGTCGCGCGGCACCTGCGCCCCGACCAGCACGCCGGCCAGCGTCGACACCTGCCAGCTTGCCCACAGCGCGAAACCGCCGCCGACGTAATACCAGTGGCGGTAGCGCTGGCGCGGCCCGGTGTCGGCCAGCCGGTGCGTCATGGCGGCAAACGCTTCATCGGTCAGCAGGTAGGCGATCAGCGCTTTCCAGCGGCGCGGCAGGTGTGCCAGCGTGGGCGCGATGGTGGCGGAGTAGAGCGCATGGCGCAGGTTCACCATCGCCACGGTGACGGCGATTACCAGGGCCGGCGTGCCGGCCGACCACAGTTGCGTCAGGATCATCTGCGACGCGCCGCCGAACACGATGACGCTCATCGCGCAGGCCAGCCACGCGGGCATGCCTGCGCCGACCGCCAGCACGCCATAGATCAGACCAAACGGCACCACGCCCAGCAGCATGGGGGCGAGCGCTCGCATGCCGGCCCACCACTCGCCGGAGCGTGTGATGGTCTCGGAGCGCTCGGAAAGGTCTGGAGGGGGCACTGCTCAGCCCCCGTTCAGAACGTATAGCCGGCCGGGCTCTCGGCGCCCTCGAGCGCATCGAGCAGGCGGACCAGCTTGCGCAGCTCTGTGTAGCGGCCCGCTACCTGGCGCGTGTACTTGAGTACGAGCGGCAGGTTGGCGAGGTAGCCGTCCTTGCCGTCGCGGTGGTACAGGCGCGCGAAGATGCCGAGTACCTTCAGGTGGCGCTGCAGGCCCATCCACTCGAAGTCGCAGTAGAACTCGCCGAAATCGGCATTGACGGGCAGCCCGGCCTTGCGCGCGCGCTCCCAGTAGCGGATCAGCCAGTCGAGCTGCTGCTCCTCATCCCATTCGATGTAGGCATCGCGCCACAGCGAGACCGCGTCGTAGGTGATCGGGCCGATCACGGCGTCCTGGAAATCGAGCACGCCGGGGTTGGCTCCGCCGGGCAGCACCATCAGGTTGCGCGAGTGGTAGTCGCGGTGCACATAGACCTGCGGCTGCGCCAGGTTGTTGGCAAGCAGCGCATCCATCACTTCGCACAGGTCTGCCTGCTGGGCGTCCGTGAGCGTGGCGCCGAGGTGTTTCGCGATATACCACTGCGGGAACAGGTCCAGCTCGCGCTGCAGCAGGGCACGGTCGTAGGCCGGCAGTTCGCCGGCACGGGTGGCGGCCTGGATGCGCACCAGCGCGACTGCCGCGTCGGCATACATGCCGCTGGCGGAGGAGTCGTCGAGCCGGGACAGGTAGGTCTGGCTGCCGAGGTCGGCCAGCAGCAGGAAACCCTGCGCCAGGTCCTGCGCCAGGACCGTGGGCACCGTGACGCCGGCGGCACCGAACAGTGCCGCGACGTGGATGAACGGCCTGCAGTCCTCGTGCGCCGGCGGCGCATCCATCACGATGGCGGTCGGGTGCGCCGCATTGCCGGTGCTGACGCGGAAGTAGCGCCGGAAGCTGGCGTCGGACGAAGCGGGGGTGCAGGAATCGGGGTCGACGGACCAGTCCGGACCGAGTCCGGACACCCAGGATTTGAGCTGGTCCAGGCGAGGGTCGTGGGGAAGTGCTGCCATGCCGGAAAGGGAGTATTGGTTGCCCCGTATAATACCCGACCAGACCCGGGCGCCGGGCGGCCCCCGGGAGGGGCCATCCGTTGCCCCGCAGCCTGTTCCGGCGGGGGCTGGCGGCTAGCAGGCGAGCCGCCGCCGCCGACGTGACTGACAACCCGCTCGCATGACCGAACAACGACGATCACCGAACAACCGAGCCACCAAGCCGCCTGCGCTTTCCGGCCTTTCCGGCCGCACTGGCCGGCGGCCTGCCAGCGCCCTGCGGCCGCTGGTGCTGGCCATGGCCGGCCTGTCGGTCGGTGCGCACGCGCAGATGTCCGGTTCCGCCGTGCCCGACATCGACCAGACCGAGTCCGTGGTGGAAGCCGCCCCGGAGGTGCCGCTGGCACCACCTGTGTCCGGTGAGCTCGTGCCGCGCCTGGCCGAGCCCGCCAAATCCGACGAGGCCGAGGAGAATCCGCCGACATTCGTCTCGGGTGACCGGCTCACCGGGTATAACGAGCGCGGCGTGGAACTCGAAGGCAACGCCGAGCTGCGTCGCGGCGGCGCCGTGGTCAAGGGCGACAAGCTGACCTACGACCAGGATACCGACGAGGCCTTCGCGCACGGCAACGCCCGCGTCTCGCGCGGCGGCGCGCTGGCCGTGGGCCCCGAGGCGCGCATGAAGGTCGAGGCCAACGAGGGCTACATGCTCTCGCCCGACTACTATTTCCAGCAGACCGGCGGCACAGGCAAGGCCGAACGCATCGATTTCGTGGACAAGGACCGCAGCGTGATCAAGCGGGCCACATACACCACGTGTTCGCCGGACAATGCCGACTGGTACTTCAGTGCGCGCCAGCTTGACCTGGACAGCGACCGCCAGGTCGGCGTGGCCTATGGCGGCGTGCTGCATTTCTTCGACGTGCCGATCGCGGGCGCGCCGGTGTTCAGTTTCCCGCTCAACGACGAGCGCCGCAGCGGTTTCCTGTCGCCGCTGTTCGGCTACGGGTCCAAATCGGGCCTCGATGTCACGCTTCCGTACTATTTCAACATCGCGCCGAACCGTGACCTGACGCTCTATCCGCGCATCATGACGTCGCGCGGCTTTATGCTCGGCGGCGACTACCGGTACCTGGGGCAAGGCTATTCGGGCCGCCTGCGTGCGGAAATCCTGCCGGACGACCGCCAGACCGGCACCAACCGCTGGTCTTATTCGTTCCAGCATAACCAGAACATTGCCAAGGGGCTCAACGCCTACCTGAACCTGAACCGCGTATCGGACGACAAATATCCGGACGACCTGACGCGCACCGTGTCGCAATCGACGCTGCGGCAATACACCCAGGAAGGCGGCGTCACCTACAACTGGCAGGACTTCATGGTGATGGCGCGCGTGCAGAAGTTCCAGACGCTGCTGCCGAGCCAGCCGTCATACGAACGTGTGCCGCAGTTGAACGGCAAGTACATCCGCTATGACCTGGGCGGTTTCGATGTGCAGGTGGAGGCGGACTACACGCGCTTCCATATCCCGCTGACCTCGACTGGCTTCCAGCAGCCGCAGGGCGAGCGCATGTTCGTGCAGCCGACGATCAGCTATCCGATCGTGCGCCCGGGCTGGTATGTGACGCCGAAGGTCATCCTCAATGCGACGCAGTACCAGATGGAGGCGGAAAGCAACACGCCGACGGCGCAGAACAACTTCTCGCGCACGTTGCCGACCTTCAGCTTCGACAGCGGCATGACCTTCGAGCGCAATGCGCCGACCATGAGCCGGCTTTTCGGCGTCAACTACCTGCAGACGCTCGAACCGCGGCTGTTCTACGTCTACACGCCGTTCCGCGACCAGAGCCAGTTCCCGCTGTTCGATACCGTGCAGTCGGACTTCGGCTACGGGCAGATCTTCTCCGAGAACCCGTTCACCGGCTATGACCGCGTGGCCGACAACAACAAGCTGACGGCCGGCCTGACCACGCGCCTGATCGAAGCCGATACCGGCGTCGAGCGCTTCCGCGGCACGCTCGCGCAGCGCTACGACTTCAGCGGCCAGCGCGTGCAGATCAACGGCACGCTGCCGGATCCGAAGGCGGGCAGCTCAGACCTGCTGGCGGCCACCACCATCCAGCTGTTCCGCGGCTACTATCTCGACGCGGGTATCCAATACAATCCGGATTCGGAGCACATCAACTACTCGAACCTGGCATTTGCCTGGCGCCCGGAGCCGCGCAAGCTGCTCAACATGGGCTACCGCTACCGGCGCGCCACGTCGGTGACGGACAATACGGCCATCGACCAGTTCGAGATTTCCGGCCAGTGGCCCATTACCCAGCGCGCCTATGGCATCGGTCGCTTCGCCTTCGACCGGAACGCCAACCAGATGGTCGATGCACTGGCCGGCCTGGAATATGCGGCCGACTGCTGGGTCGGCCGCGTGGTCTACCAGCGCTTCCGCAACACCTCGCAGGGCTATACGGGCCGCATCTTCCTGCAGGTGGAGTTCCGCGGGCTGTCGAAGATCGGCTCGAATCCGCTGGATATCCTGCGCCTGAATGTTCCTGGGTATGAACCGGTCACCGCCAAGCCGGTGCCGACGACCCAGTTCGATCACTATGAATGACGGATTACGATGAAACGTCAAGAATTTGCCGTGTTTTCCCTGGTGTTGTCGCCGTGGCGCCGCGTGCTGCTGTCGGCCGTGCTGGCTGCCGTGGCCGGGCCTGCATTGGCCCAGCTCAAGGCGCCTTCGCAAGCGCCGCGCACCACTGGCATCTTCGTGCCGCAGGCCTCTGACGTGGCTGTGCCGTCGAGCCAGCCGCAGCTTGGCGTGCCGCAACCCGGCAGCAGCGCCAAGCGTTCGCAGCTCGTCGATGAAGTCGTTGCGGTGGTCAACAACAGCGTGATCACGCGCCGCGAACTGCTCGACCGCGCCGACGAGATCGAAAGCCAGTTGCGCACCGCCAACCGGCCAGCGCCGCCGCGGGCGGACCTGCTCGGCGAAGTGCTCGAGCGTCTCGTCATGGAGCGCGTGCAGACCCAGGCCGCGCAGGATGCCGGCATCAAGGTGACTGACCAGGAACTGGACCGTGCCATTGAATCGGTGGCGCAGCAGAACCGCCTGAGTGCCACGGAACTGCGCAGCCGCGTTGAGGCCAGCGGCATGACCTGGACCAAGTATCGGGACGAACTGCGCAAGCAGGTGCAGGTGATTCGCCTGCGCGAGCGCGAGGTGGACTCGAAGGTACAGGTCTACGACGGCGAGATCGACAACTACCTGGCTGCCCGCGGCGGCCAGGGTGCGGCGGCCGCGGGCCCGGCCGAATTCAATGTGGCGCAGATCCTCGTGCGCGTGCCGGAAGATGCCTCCGACGCACAGAAGCAGGCGCTGAAGGCCAAGGCCGAGGGGCTGCTCAAGCAGGCGCAGGGCGGTGCCGACTTCGCCCAGCTGGCGCAGTCGAATTCCGAGGGGCCGGAAGCGGCCCAGGGCGGCGCCATGGGCTTTCGCGAAATCGGCCGCCTGCCGGCCCTGTTCGCCAACGCCGTGGTCGACCTGCAGCCGGGCGCCGTGGCACCCGAGGTGGTGGAGAGCGCCAACGGTTTCCATGTCCTGAAGCTGACCGCCAAGCGCGTGGCGCCGGCGTCGGGTGCCTCCAACCCGGCCGCGGCTTCGCGCATCACACAGACCCAGGTCCGCCACATCCTGATCCGTACCGGTCCCAACATGCCGGAAGCCGAGGCGCGCCGCCAGCTCGGCACGCTGCGCGACCGCATCACGCACGGCGGTGACTTTGCCGACGCAGCCAAGCGTTTCTCGCAGGACGGCTCGGCCCAGGCCGGCGGCGATCTCGGCTGGGTCTCGCCGGGCGAACTGGTGCCCGAATTCGAGCAGGCCATGAACCGGCTGCGCCCCGGCGAGATCTCCGAACCGGTGGTGACGCAGTTCGGCGTGCACCTGATCCAGGTACTGAACCGCCGCGAAACCGAGATGTCGCCCGAGAAGCAGCGCGATTTCGCGCGCGCCGAAATCCGCGAACAGAAGCTGCGCGCGGCCTATGATGACTGGGTGCGCCAGCTGCGTTCGCAGGCGTACGTCGAGTACCGCGTCAACCGACAGCGCTGAGGCACCCGCCGCACGACCCTGACATGCCCGACCCGCTTGCGCTAGCCATATCCACCGGTGAACCCGCCGGTATCGGTCCCGACATCACCATCGGGGCGCTGCTGCAGCTCGCGGGTGAGAACGGACATTGCCACTACCATGTGTTCGGCGATGCACACCTGCTGGCATCCCGTGCCACTGCGCTCGGCGTGGCGCATGCCTGGGAGCGCCGCATTGCCGAGGGCGACGTCATTGTCCACCACGTTCCGCTGGCCGTTGCCTGCGAGCCGGGCCGGCTGGATGCGCGCAATGGCCCGTATGTGCTGTCCATGCTCGACGCCGCCATTGCCGGCTGCCGCGCGCATGCCGGCGTCCCCGCGCGTTTCGCGGCCATGATCACGGCTCCCGTTCAGAAGAGCACGATCAACGATGCCGGCGTGCCGTTCACCGGCCACACCGAATACCTTGCCGAGGCGGCAGGCGTGCCGCGCGTGGTGATGATGCTGGCCGGCCCCCAGCCGGCGCATGCCAACGCCATGCTGCGCGTGGCGCTGGCGACGACGCACCTGCCGCTGCGCGCGGTGCCGGATGCACTGACCGTACCGCTGCTGGTGCAGACGCTCTCGATCATCGACGCCGACCTGCGCCGCTGGTTCGGCATCGCGCGGCCGCGCATCCTCGTGACCGGGCTCAATCCCCACGCCGGCGAGAGCGGCCACATGGGCCGCGAGGAGATCGACGTCATTGAACCGGCACTGGCGCTGGCGCGCGATGCCGGCATCGACGCGCGCGGCCCGTACCCCGCCGACACGCTGTTCCAGCCGCGCCACCTTCGCGACGCCGACTGCGTGTTGGCGATGTACCATGATCAGGGACTGGCGCCCCTGAAGTACGGCACGTTCGGGCACGGCGTGAACATCACGCTGGGCCTGCCCTTTATCCGCACCTCGGTCGACCACGGCACCGCGCTCGACCTGGCCGGCAGCGGCCAGGCCGAACACGGCAGCATGATCGAGGCCATCCGCAGTGCGGTCACCATGGCCGGGCATGCCAACGGCAGGCACGCATCGGCCAGGCCTCAGCACTAGTGGCTTATCCCTCCATGCGTTCAAACATGCACCAGGGCCATGTGGCCCGCAAGCGATTCGGCCAGAACTTCCTGGTCGACGATTCCATCATCCACGGCATCGTCAATGCCATCAACCCGCTGGCTGACGATGTGCTCGTGGAAATCGGCCCGGGCCTGGGCGCGTTGACCGATCCGCTGCTCGAGCGCGTGCCGCAGATGCAGGTGGTCGAACTGGACCGCGATCTGGTCGAGCGGCTGCGGCGCCGCTACGGCGACCGCCTGCAGGTCCACGCCGGCGACGCGCTGGCCTTCGACTTCGGCAGGCTGGAGGTGCCCGGGCGCCCGCTGCGCATCGTCGGCAACCTGCCATACAACATTTCCAGCCCGCTGCTGTTCCACCTGATGGAGTACGCCGACCACGTGCGGGACCAGCATTTCATGCTGCAGAAGGAAGTGGTCGACCGCATGGTGGCCGAACCCGGCAGCAAGGCATTCGGCCGCCTGTCGATCATGCTTCAGGTGCGCTACCACATGGAGCACGTGCTCGACGTGCCGCCCGGATCGTTCAATCCGCCGCCCAAGGTCGATTCCGCGGTGGTACGCATGATCCCGTGGCCGCGCTCGGAAAATGGCCGGCTGCGCTCGCCGCATGCGGATTGCGATATCACCGTGCTCGGCGACCTGGTCACCGCCGCGTTCTCGCAGCGGCGCAAGGTGCTGCGCAATACGCTATCGTTCCTGCGGGACCAGGTCGATTTCGAGGCGATCGGCTTCGACCTGGGCCGCCGCGCCGAAGAAGTGCCGGTCGGCGAGTACGTCGAACTGGCGCGCCGCCTGGGCGGCGACCCGTCCGACAGGCCGGCCGCCGCCTGATGGCCAGACCGCTTACATCCCGAAATTTCCGCGAATTTCCGTAATGACAGCCAATACGCAAACCAACAAGCGACCGGTCATCCTGACTGGCGATCGTCCCACCGGTCCGCTGCACCTGGGCCACTACGTTGGCTCGCTCAAGACCCGCGTGCAACTGCAGGACACGCACGAGCAGTACCTGCTGCTGGCCGACACGCAGGCCATGACCGACAACGCGCACGATCCCGACAAGGTCCGCCGCAATGTGCTCGAGGTGGCGCTGGACTACCTGGCCGTCGGGATCGACCCGGCCAAGACGACCATCACCGTGCAGTCGTACCTGCCGGCGCTGGCCGAACTGACGCTGATGTACCTGAACTTCGTCACGGTATCGCGCCTGGAGCGCAACCCGACCATCAAGGAAGAGATCCAGGCGCGCGGGTTCGGCCGCGACATCCCGGCCGGCTTCATGTGCTATCCGGCCGCCCAGGCCGCCGACATCACCGCGTTCAAGGCCGATATCGTGCCGGTGGGCGAGGACCAGGCCCCGCTGATCGAGCAGACCAACGAGATCGTTCGCCGCATCAACCACCAGGTCGGCCGCGACGTGCTGAAGGAATGCCAGGCGCTGATCCCGAAGTTCGGCCGCCTGCCGGGCGTGGACGGCAAGGCCAAGATGAGCAAGTCGCAGGGCAACGCCATCGCGCTGGGCGCCAGCCCCGAGCAGATCAAGGCGGCCGTGCATAGCATGTACACCGACCCGAACCACCTGAAGGTCTCCGATCCGGGCCAGGTCGAGGGCAATATGGTGTTCACCTACCTCGACGCCTTCGACCCGAATACGGTGGAAGTGGAAGAACTCAAGGCGCACTACCGCCGCGGCGGGCTGGGCGACATGGTGCTCAAGCGCCGTGTCGAAAGCGTGCTGAACGAGTTGCTGGGCCCGATCCGCGAGCGCCGTGAACAACTCGCCAAGGATCCGGACTATGTGTTCGACCTGCTGCGCGAGGGCACCAGCAAGGCCAGGGCCATCACCCAGCAGACGCTGGACGAAGTGCGCGAGGCGCTGGGTATGTTCTCGTTTGGTAGCCGCTGAGCCCTGCTCAGGCGGTAGTGACCAACAAAAAACGCGCGGGTCCACCGCGCGTTTTTTGTTGCCTGAATCATGCGTCTCAGCCGCGGCGGTTCACCAGCACGATGCCGGACAACACCAGCAGTGCCGCCACGGCAAAGCGCGATCCCACCGCGTCATGCATCAGCACTACGCCGAAGGCGACGCCGAACAGCGGTGTCAGGAACGAGAATACCGACAGCCGCGAGGCCAGGTAGCGGCGCAGGAGCCAAAACCACGCCAGATAGCTGGCAAAGGCGATCAGCACCGACTGGTAGAACAGGCTGGCCAGCACCATGCCGTTGAGCTGTACACCTTCGGCCTGGCCGGCCATCAGCGCCATGGCCAGCAGCAGCACGCCCGACACCGCGAGCTGGTAGAGCAGGGTCTTGCTGGCCGGTGCGCTGGCCAGCGCGGTGGCGCGCACGACCACGGTAGTCGCAGCCCACAGCAGGCCGGCCGCCACGCCCAGCGCATCGCCGGCCAGCGTGCTGCCATGTGCTGACGTTGCCGTCATGCCATCGGCAAAGGCCAGCACCATGCCGCAGAAGGCCAGCACGACGCCGAGCCACTGCCCCCGCTGCAACCGTTCGCCGGCGACGGTGAAATGCAGTCCGATCGCCGTGAAGATCGGCGCGGTGTACAGGAACACCGCCATGCGCGACGCCGTGGTGTGGCCGAGCCCGACGAAGATGCAGAAGAACTCGGCACCGAACAGCAGCCCCGCCAGCAGGCCCGCGCCGAGCGTACCGTCGCGCCGCCAGATCGGCGTGCCGCGCCAGGCGGCAAAGCCGAACACCAGCAGCGCCGCAATGGCCGACCTCACCCCCGCCTGCAGCACCGCGCCCATCAGCGGCGCGGTCAGCTTGATCACCACCTGCTGCAGCCCCCAGGCCGCGCACAGCACCACCATCAGGCCGACGGCGGCGCCATCGAGCGGGCGCCGGCTCAGGGTTTGCGCGTCCATGCCGGGCGCGCTCAGGGACGGCTGGTGTCGCGCGTGGAGTGGCGCTCGATCAGTTCGATCTTGTAACCGTCCGGGTCTTCGACGAAGGCGATCACCGTGGTGCCGCCCTTGACCGGGCCGGCTTCGCGCGTGACCTTGCCGCCGGCCACGCGGATGCGGTCGCAGGCCGCGGCGGCATTGTCGGTTTCCAGCGCGATGTGGCCGTAGGCGGTGCCGAGCTCGTACTTGTCGACGCCGTAGTTGTAAGTCAGTTCCAGCACCGCGGTCTCGCTTTCCGGGCCATAGCCGACGAAGGCCAGGCGGTACTTGTATTCCGGGTTGTCGCTCTCGCGCAGCAGCTGCATGCCGAGCACGCGGGTGTAGAAATCGATGGAGCGCTGCAGGTCGCCGACGCGCAGCATGGTGTGGAGGAGTCGCATTTGAGATGCCCTATAGGTCGGGTCGTTCTTGGAGGGAGTGCGTCATTTTAGTGCGTTTGCGCGAAACGCACCGGCGAGCCCGGCGGGGTGGCCGGTGCGCGCGGTGACGACTCAGAACGTCGGCAGCAGCTCGGGCGGATGCGCGCGCAATTGTGCACGTGCGTCGCGGAACTCCGGGAAGATCGACTCCACGGTCTCCCAGAAGCGCGGGCCGTGGTTCATCTCCTTGAGATGCGCGAGCTCGTGCGCCGCCACATAGTCGATCATCGACATCGGGAAGTGCATGAGCCGCCAGTTCAGGCGGATCTTGCCGTCCGCGGTGCAGCTGCCCCAGCGTGTGGCGGCCGAGGTCAGCGCGAAGCCGGTGTGGCGCACGCCGAGGCGCTCGGCGTAGATATCGAGCCGTTGGGGCAGCAGCCGGCGTGCCTGCTGCTGCAGCCAGCTCTGCACGCGGTCCTTGATTTGCTGCTCGTCGGCATGCGCGGGCAGCGAGAGGTGCAGCATCAGGGTTTCGCCATTGAACAGCACCGCGCCGATCGGGGATTCGAGCGACAGCGTAATGGTCTGCCCAAGGAAGGGCAGGTTCGCGCCATCGCGCCATTGCACGGTCGGCAGCACGCGCCGCGATTCGCGCTGGCGCCACTCGGCGAGCTTGGTGAAGATCCAGCGCTGCTTCTCGAAAATGGCGGACTCGACGTCGGCGATCGTGACCCAGCGCGGCGCGGTGATCGACAGGCCGCGGTCATCGACCGTGAAGCCAATCGTACGGCGCGACGAGCGCTTGAGCGCGTAGTGCAGCGTGTGTTCGCCGACCAGGAGCCTGCGCGCATCGGGCTGCGGCACCGGCCATGCGGCGGCAGTCGGCTCCGGAGCCAGCGGCGCGAGCCCGGCGACGATCCCCTGGCCGCTGTCGGCCAGTGGCAGTTCCAGCTGTGCGCCGGGGGCGTCCGGGGCAGGGCGCAGCAAGCTCATGCGGCCGCGTTCCGGTAGCTTTGCGGGTCAATGCGGCGCATGTCGCGTTCGATCCAGTCGCGCACTTCCACATTGAGCTGATCCGCGGTCTTGTTGGCCGACGGGATCGCCGGGCCGATCGAAATCGTCACCGTGCCCGGGTACTTCAGGAAGGAATTGCGCGGCCACACGCGGCCCGAATTGACCGCCATCGGGATCACCCAGGCGCCGGTTTCCACCGCAAGCCGGGCGCCGCCGCTCTTGTAGCGCGGCTTCTCCAGGCCGGACGGTGTGCGCGTGCCCTCGGGGAACATGATGATCCATGCCCCTTCGGCCAGCCGCTCGCGGCCCTGCCGCGCGGCGGACGAAAACGCCTTGGTGCCTTCCTTGCGGTTGATGTGCACCATTTTCAGCATGCCGAGCGCCCAGCCGAAGAACGGCACCAGCAGCAGCTCGCGCTTGAAGACATAGCACAGCGGCTTGGGCATCAGCGCCACGTAGGCCACGGTTTCCCACGCGGACTGGTGCTTGGAGAGCAGCACCACGGGCTTGTCGAGCATGGCTTCGAGGTGCTCGCGGCCTTCGATCCGGTAGCGGATGCCACAGAGCACGCGCGCGGCGCCGATTACCAGGCGGGTCCAGCCGCGCACGAAATCGAAGCGCCGCGCGGCGTTCAGGAACGGAAACACGATAAAGCAGGCGCACGCGTAGGGCGGCGTCAGCACCAGCAGGTACAACGCGAACAGAAAGGAACGCAGGAAGATCATCGGGGGGCGCTTGATGGGAGCTGCGGGGGGTCGGCGGGGATCAGGCAGGGGTCGCGCGTGGCGCGCCGTCGCCACCGGTCAGCCAGCGGGCAAACGCACGCAGGTCGTCATGGACGCGCGTGCCCGGAGGCAGGCCACCCTTGTCGAGGGTCTTCTGGCCCTTGCCGGTCAGCACCAGATGCGGCGTGCAGCCGACCGCCACGCCGGCCTCGAGGTCGCGCAGCGAGTCGCCGACGACCGGCACGCCCTTGAGCTCGATGCCGAAGCGTTCGCTGATCTGGTCGAGCAGGCCGGGCTTGGGCTTGCGGCAGTCGCAGGCGTCTGCGGCGGTATGCGGGCAGAAGAACACGGCGTCCACGCGCCCGCCGAGGTTGGCCAGGGCCTTGTACATCTTCTCGTGCATGGCGTTGAGCGCGCTCATCTCGAACAGGCCGCGGCCAATGCCCGACTGGTTGCTGGCGATCACCACGCGGTAGCCCGCCTGGTTCATCGCGGCGATGGCTTCGAGGCTGCCTTCGATCGGCACCCATTCGTCGGCCGATTTCACGAACTGGTCGCTGTCGAGGTTGATGACCCCGTCGCGGTCGAGGACGATGAATTTGGGCGGTATCTGCGGCATGTCTGGTTTCCGGTGTTGCGTGTGGCGCGGTTCTGGCCGGTCAGGCCGCCAGCTTCGAGATGTCGGCCACGCGGTTCGCCAGCGCGTGCAGCGAGGCCAGCAGTGCCAGGCGGTTGGCGCGCAGTTGCGCGTCCTCGGCCATCACCATCACGTTGTCGAAGAAGCCGTCCACGGCTTCGCGCAGCTGGGCCAGGTCGCGCAGGGCGCTGGTGAAGTCGCCGCGCGCGAAGGCGGCTTCCACGTCTGGGCGCACGCGTTCGATGGCGCCGTGCAGCGCGCGTTCGGCGTCTTCCTGGAACAGGGCCGGGTTGACCTCGGCGATGTCCTGCGCGGCTTCGGCGTTCTTCTTCAGGATGTTGGTGATGCGCTTGTTGGCGGCGGCCAGCGCCTCGGCCTCGGGCAGCGCGGCAAACGTGCGCACGGCTTCCAGGCGGCCGAGCACGTCGTGCAGTTGCTGCGGGCGCAGGCTGACCACGGCTTCGACTTCGTTCGTGGTGTAGCCCTTGTCCTTCAGATAGCCGCGCACGCGGTCATAGAGGAAGTCGGCAATGGCTTCGGGTGCGGGCTTGACAGCCGGCACGCCGGCAAAGGCCTGCTGGGTCAGCGTGAGCAGCGCGCCGATCGACAGAGACAGAGGCTTCTCGATCAGCATGCGCAGGATGCCCAGCGCGTGGCGGCGCAGCGCGAACGGATCCTTTTCGCCGGTGGGCTGCAGGCCGATGCCCCAGATGCCGACCAGCGTTTCCAGCTTGTCTGCCAGCGCTACGGCGGTGCTGACCGCGCCTTCGGGCAGCGCGTCGCCGGCAAAGCGCGGGCGGTAGTGCTCGGAGCAGGCCAGCGCCACGTCCTCGGCTTCGTCGTCATGGCGCGCGTAGTATGTGCCCATGGTGCCCTGCAGCTCGGGGAATTCGCCAACCATGTCGGTCAGCAGGTCGGCCTTGGCCAGTTCGGCGCCACGCATGGCGGCGGCCTTGTCCACGGCGACGCCGGACGCATTGAGCGCATCGGCGATATGGCCGGCGATCTGCTGCAGGCGCTGCACGCGGTCAAGCTGGGTGCCGATCTTGTTGTGGTAGACCACGCTCGCGAGCTGTGGCACGCGCGAGGCCAGCGTCTTCTTGCGGTCCTGGTCGAAGAAGAACTTGGCATCGGCCAGGCGCGGACGCACCACGCGCTCGTTGCCCGTGATGATCGACTGCGGCGTTTCCGTGGCGAGGTTGGAAACGATCAGGAAGCGGTTGCGCAGGTGGCCTTCGGCGTCGGTCAGCGCGAAGTACTTCTGGTTGGTCTGCATCGTCAGGATCAGGCATTCCTGCGGCACGGCCAGGAAGGCCTCCTCGAAATGGCAGGCGTAGACCACCGGCCATTCCACCAGCGAGTTCACTTCGTCGAGCAGCGCGTCCGGCATGACGACCTGGTCGGCGCCGGCGGCCTTCAGCAGCTGCTCGCGGATCGACTCGCGGCGCTGCGCATAGCTGGCGATCACCTTGCCTTGCTGGAGCAGCGTGTCGGCGTACTGCGTCGCATGCGCGATCTCGATCGCGCCGTGCGACAGGAAGCGGTGCCCCTGTGTCAGGTTGCTTGCCTGCAGGCCCAGCAGGGAAACCGGCACGATCTCGCTGCCGAACAGCGCCACCAGGCGGTGCGCCGGGCGCACGAAGTGCACCGTGTCGCCGCCCGGGCGCTGGTAGCTCATCACCTTTGGGATCGGCAGCTTGCCGATGGTGTCGTCCAGCGCGGCTTGCAGGCCAGCTGCGAGTTCAGCGCCCTTGGCGGTGTAGCGATAGAAGAAGGCGTCGGCCTTGCCGTCGGAGGCGCGTTCCAGCGTCTGCCAGTCGATCTCGGCCACGCCGACGGACTTGGCCAGCGCGGCGAGCTTCTTGGCCAGCGGCGCGGTCGGCTCGCCGTTGGCGCCCAGCGCCACCGACAGCGGCAGGACCTTCTCGCGCTGCTCGCGGTCGGGCGCGCTGCGCCGCACGCCGGAAACCAGCGCGGCCAGGCGGCGCGGCGAGGCATAGGGCGTGACGGCGGCATCGGCTTCAAGCAGGTCGCGCTCGCGCAGGCCGGCGAACAGGCCCTGCGCGAAGGCGTCGCCCAGGCGCGCCAGGGCCTTGGGGGGCAGCTCTTCGGTGAACAGTTCGATCAGCAGCGAGTCGGTCATGGGTTGCGACATGAATCGTTTCCAACAGGTTGTGGCGCGCACTGCAATCAGCAGTGCGGCGCAAGATTAGGTTCTACACCGGAGAGCAGCCAGAGGCCGTTCTGTTGCCGGAATTGCAGCGTGGTGGAAGCGCATTGCGCCACGGCGACGGCACTGGCCGAGCCGTTGCCCACAGCGCGGCTGCCCGCGGCCGGGAAGCGCGCTTCGATGCGGCGCAGGCGCTTGTCGTAGCGGATCTCGTCGATGCGCCCGCCCACCCAGAAATCGATCTTCGCCGGCAGCTGCGCAGCCGAGTAATAGGTACGCACGACGCGGCGCGGCCGGCCGTTGCGGGTTTCCATCTCGACCCAGGTCAGCGGATAGCGGATCGCGCTTTCGTACGCGCGCAGCGGCACGCGGTGCCAGCCGAGATCGCGCGAACCGGACAGGTCGCACGCAAACGACCGCACCAGCTGCGTCCACTGGTCGAGCGCGTTCAGCGACGGCCGCCAGTGCCGCGCCATGGCGAGCTGGAGCGCCTGCGGATCGGCTTCGCACACATTGGACAGCTCGGCCGGCAGCAGCAGCGCCTGCGGGCTCGGTGCAGCCTGGGTGGTGCGCGCAGCCGCGGCACCGCCGGAGGCTGCCAGCACGGCCATTGCCATGGCGCAGCATAGCGCGCTGCGCGCGAGCATCGTCATGCCTTGGCCCCGCCGCACATCGGGAAGCCCAGCGCTTCGCGCGAATCGTAATAGGCCTGCGCCACCTGGCGCGAGAGGTTGCGGATGCGGCCGATATAGGCGGCGCGCTCGGTCACGGAGATCGCGCCGCGTGCGTCCAGCAGGTTGAACGTGTGGGCGGCCTTGAGTACCTGCTCGTAGGCGGGCAGGGCCAGGCGCGGGCCGGTGGTGGTTTGTCCTTCCGTGCCGGCATCGCCCATCAGGCGCTTCGCTTCGCCTTCATGCTCGGCGAAATGGCGGAACAGGATCTCGGTGTTGCTCTGCTCGAAGTTGTACGTGGACTGCTCGACTTCGTTCTGATGGTAGACATCGCCATAGGTCAGGCGGCGCGTTTCGCCGTTCTCTTCCCACTCGGTCCACACCAGGTCGTAGACGTTCTCTACCTTCTGCAGGTACATGGCCAGGCGTTCGATGCCGTAGGTGATCTCGCCCGTGATGGGCTTGCAGTCAATGCCGCCGACCTGCTGGAAGTAGGTGAACTGCGTCACTTCCATGCCGTTGAGCCACACTTCCCAGCCCAGGCCCCATGCACCCAGGGTGGGGTTCTCCCAGTCGTCCTCGACGAAGCGGATGTCGTTCTGCTTCAGGTCCAGTCCCAGCGCTTCGAGCGAGCCGAGGTACAGCTCGAGGATGTTTTCGGGCGCAGGCTTGAGCACGACCTGGTACTGGTAGTAGTGCTGCAGGCGGTTGGGGTTCTCGCCATAGCGGCCGTCCTTGGGCCGGCGTGACGGCTGTACGTAGGCGGCGCGCCATGGCTCCGGCCCGATCGCGCGCAGGAATGTGTGCACGTGCGAAGTCCCGGCGCCGACCTCCAGATCGATGGGTTGCAGGAGTGCGCAGCCCTGCCGGTCCCAGTAGGCCTGCAGGGTCAGAATCATTTGTTGGAAGGTCAGCATAGGGAGACTAGATCGGGGGTCCCGCCCCAATGCCACGCCATCACTGGCGCGGGCCGCGGATAAAGTGCGGCGGGCGACGCATAGGGTTGGTGCCAAACCCTGAATTCTATCGGTTTTTTTCGCGCTGGCCTGCGTTTGCGGGCCGCGGCAGCATGTCGGTCTTTCGCAACGCATGGGGAAAACACCAACGGGGGTTTCAGGCTTGCCGTACCCTTGCCGACAACGTTTTTGTATACAGTATGAGTAAGCAACCGGCCGTCAGAGTTGCGAAGGGCAGTGGGCACCGGTGCCGCGTATGCGGCGCACGCAGTATGTCCGATTGGGGTTCCGCTGTCAGTTACCAAATGGGGACATGGGTCATGGCAATTCTTTCTCGCAAACCTTACCTGCTCGCCATCGCGGTCATGATCGCCGCGGCAGCCGTCTCGGCTGTGACGAGCCTGCTTGGCTGACTCGCCAGGCGGCTGCAAAACAGAAAACGGCATTGCCGGGCAACACCGTGGCAATGCCGGGCCTGGTCGCGCACCGCACTACCCGTGACGGACGCGCCCCGGCAAACTTGCTGCCCGTGATCGGGCCGCTTTCTCAGCCTGTGCGCCGCGCGCGCCAGGCGGCCAGCGCCAGCACCGCGGCGAACCAGGCCAGCACCGGCACATTTCCCCAGCGAATATAGGGCGTCAGCCCCTGCATGCCCTGCACCGAGGCCGTCAGCGTATCGACGGTGAAGGTCGGCAGGCGCGCCTGCACCTTGCCGTCCGGCGCCACGACGGCCGTCATGCCGGTATTGGTGGCACGCAGCATCGGGCGGCGCATTTCCAGCGCACGCATGCGTGAGATCTGCAGATGCTGGTCCAGCGCGATCGTGTCGCCGAACCATGCCAGGTTGGTCAGGTTCGCCATGATGTTTGCGGGCGCGGCCTGGTGCCGCAGCGTCTGGGCGATTTCCTCGCCGAACAGATCCTCGTAGCAGATATTGGGTGCGACGCGGATGCCGCGCACCGGCATCGGCGGCTGTTCCAGCCCGCCGCGCCGGAAATCGCCAAGCGGCATCTTCATCATGTCGACGAACCAGTGGAAGCCAAGCGGGATGAATTCGCCAAACGGCACCAGGTGGTGCTTGTTGTAGCGGTAGAGCCCGCGTGTCTGCGGGCCGATGCCGAACACGCTGTTGGTGAAGTCGACCGGCGAATCGGCGCCGGCGGCGCCGAACAGCACGGTGGTGCCGGTCTTCTCCATGAAGTCGCGCATGGCCAGCGCGGCTTCGACTGGCAGGTCCTGCAGGATGACCGGGAACGCCGTTTCCGGCGTCACGACCAGGTCGGCCGGCGTCGCCGTGATCATGTCCCGGTAGAGCTCGATCGAACGCTGCACGCCCGCCTGCTCGAACTTGATGTCCTGCGGGACATTGCCCTGCAGCAGCCTGACGGCGATCGGGCTGCCCGCCGGCGTGGTCCACGCCAGCGGTGCCAGCACCGCTCCGGTGACTGGCAGGGCCGCCACGAGCACGGCGGCGATCCATCCGCGGCTCCGGGCGCGCTGCCCGAATGCACGCACGGCCAGCACGAGCAGCGCGGCCCCGGTGGCGGCCAGTGCGCCGATGCCATACACGCCGAACAGCGGCGCGAAGCCGGCCAGCGGACCGTCGGTATGCGCATAGCCGCCCGACAGCCACGGGAATCCGGTAAAGACCACGCCGCGCAACCACTCCGACAGCCCCCACGCGGCGCCGAACGCCAGTGGGGTCCAGATCGACAGGCGCGGCAGGCGCGCGGCCAGGCGATGCCATGCCGCGCCGGCCAGCGCAGGGTAGAGCGAGAGGTAGGCGCTGAACAGCACCACGGCAAGCGCGGCCATCCAGGCCGGCATCTCGCCGTAGACATGCATGCTGATGTAGAGCCACCAGATGCCGGACAGGAACCAGCCCACGCCGAAGGCATAGCCGGTGGCGGCGGCTACGCGGGCGCGCGGCGCGTCGGCGAGCAGCGCGGCCAGGCCGGCCAGGGACAGGATCTGCAGCCACCACCAGTCATGCGGGGCAAAGGCCTGGGTGTGCGCAATGCCGAGCATGCCGGCTACCAGCAGGCGTGTGACGGTTGCGGCGGAGACGCGCTCGCGCGCGGTGCCGGGCGCGCCGGCCAGCACAGGGGCCTGGCGCTTCATGCGTCGGCCAGGCGGTTCGCGGGCGACTCGCGGTGCACGAGCAGCAGGTGGACCTGGCGCGCATCGGCGCGCAGCACTTCGAAGCGGACCGGCGGCAGCGTGATGATCTCGCCGCGGTGCGGCACATGGCCGAGATGGTTCGACAGCAATCCGCCCACGGTATCGACGTCATGGTCGGAGAATGCCGTGCCGAACACCTCGTTGAACTGCCCGATCTCGGTCAGGCCGCGCACACGCCAGCCACCGTCGGGCAGCGGCAGGATGTGGTCCTGGTCTTCATCAAGGTCGAATTCGTCCTCGATGTCGCCGACGATCTGCTCCAGCACGTCTTCGATGGTGACCAGTCCGGCCACGCCGCCGTACTCGTCGACGACCATGGCGATGTGGTTGCGGTTGTTGCGGAACTCGCGCAGCAGGATGTTCAGGCGCTTGGACTCGGGAATGAACACCGCCGGGCGCAGCGTCTCGCGCAGGTCGAACTGCTCGTCGGTGTAGTAGCGCAGCAGGTCCTTGGCCAGCAGGATGCCGATGATGTTGTCGCGGCTGCCTTCATACACCGGAAAGCGCGAGTGCGCCGTCTGCTGCATGAAGGGGATGAAAGTCTGCGGTACGTCCGCGATATTGACCATATCCATCTGCGCGCTCGGCACCATGATGTCGCGCGCGGTCAGTTCGGAGACCTGGAACACGCCCTCGATCATGGAGAGCGAATCGGCGTCGATCAGGTTGCGCTCGTGCGCCTCCTGGAGCACGGCAAGCAACTCCGCGCGGGATTCGGGCTCGGGGGAAATCAGGTCCGTCAGGCGTTCGAGAAGCGATCGGGGACGATCGGACTGCCTGAAATGGGCAGGCTTCGAACTGGGATAGGGGTCGTTCATTTCGCGGCAAGCGCGTGGTGGAGATCGTCTGAAGGATACACTAAAAGCCCGTCGACTCTCGTGACACAGCCGGCCAGTGCGGCCGGCTGTGTGCGGGCGGACTCACTTCAGGCGCGAAGCGGCAGGCGTTCAGTGCGCGACCGGCCTGCGGTCGTCGCGGTACGGATCGTCATAGCCCAGGGTCTGGAGCGTCTCGGTCTCGATCGCTTCCATTTCCTCGGCCTCGGCATCGTCCTCGTGCTCGTAGCCTTGCGCGTGCAGCACGCCATGCACAATCAGGTGCGCATAGTGCGCTTCCAGCGGCTTGCGCTGCTCGCGGGCTTCGGCTTCGACCACCGGGCAGCACAGCACGATATCGCCGGTCACCGGATCGTCCTCGCTTTCCGCGTAGGCAAAGGTCAGCACATTGGTGGCGTAGTCCTTGCCACGGTAGGTGCGATTGAGCGTGCGGCCTTCGTCTTCGCCGACGAAGCGAACGGTCAGGGCCGCGTCGGCATACAGCGCCGACTTGACCCAGGCATCGATCTGCTTGCGCGAAGGCAGGCCGGCGCGCTTGCCGACGCCGTCGCCTTGCTGCACTTCCAGTTCCAGCGCGGGCGGCGTGGCCGGGGTGCCCGTCGTGGTGACGACCGGCGTGGCGGTGACGGCCACCGACAGCGCATCACTATTGTCCGGGCGCACCAGCAGGCCGGCCTGCTGGCGGGTGTCGGTATGTTCGGCCAGGAGGGCCACGACCCCGTCGGCGGCCTGCGACAGGTCGACGGTCAGGCTGCGGCCATCGGGGAGTTGCACGCGTACGGCATGGGCTGCGCTCTTGCGGGCACGGCCTTCGCCGTCGAACAGGGTCAGGCTGATGCCGGAAGACTGGGCTTTCTTGGATTTCACTTACGCGTCCTTGTGCTGGGCGTGGTATTCGTCATAGGCGTCGACGATGCGGGCCACCAGCGGGTGCCGTACGACGTCGATGCTGGAAAAGCGCGTGAATGCAACGCCGCGCACATCGCGCAGCACGTGCTGGGCCTCGACCAGGCCGCTCTTCTGTCCGCGCGGCAGGTCGATCTGCGTGGTGTCGCCGGTGATCACCGCCTTGGAGCCGAAGCCGATGCGCGTGAGGAACATCTTCATCTGCTCGGGCGTGGTGTTCTGCGCCTCGTCCAGGATGATGAAGGCGTGGTTGAGCGTGCGTCCGCGCATGTACGCGAGTGGCGCGATCTCGATCATCTGGCGTTCGAACATCTTCTGCGTGCGGTCGAAGCCGAGCAGGTCGTACAGCGCGTCATACAGCGGGCGCAGGTACGGGTCCACCTTCTGCGCCAGGTCGCCCGGCAGGAAGCCCAGGCGCTCGCCGGCTTCCACGGCCGGGCGCGTCAGCACGATGCGCTTGACCGCGTCGCGCTCGAGCGCGTCCACCGCGCAGGCCACGGCCAGGTAGGTCTTGCCGGTACCCGCCGGGCCGACGCCGAGCGTCAGGTCGTGCGACAGGATATGGCGCAGGTACTCGCGCTGCATGGCGGTGCGGCCCTGCAGGCCGGAGCGCCGGGTGTGCAGCACCGGGGACTCGTCCTCGAACTCGGGCGGGCCTTCCGCGTCGTCGGCCAGCGGCAGGTAGCTGCCGTGCGCGGAAATCTGGCGCGTTTCGACCAGGCCGAGCTGCACGTCGTCGACCGACAGCGCGGTGCGCGCCTGGTTGTAGAAACGCTCCAGCGCGGTAGCAGCATCTTGTGCGTTGTTGCCGCGCACCGTCATGCGGTGGCCGCGGCGCTGGATAGTCACGTCGAGCGCCTGCTCGATCTGGCGCAGGTTCTCGTCGAGCGGGCCGCACAGGTTCTGCAGCCGCGTATTGTCATCGCGGGGGGCAACGAATTCGGCGGTAGCGGTCTTCATCCTGGCGCGTCTGGTGCCTTCGCTCATTGCCGCACCACGATTTCACCGCGCAGCGAGTGAGGGAAAGCCTGCGTGATCGACACATCGACCATCTGGCCGACCATGCGGTCGCGCTGCGCCTGGGGCACGCCCGGCAGCGCGAAGTTGACCACGCGGTTGTTCTCGGTGCGGCCGTGCAGTTCGGTCGGGTCCTTGCGCGCCGGGCCTTCGACCAGGATGCGCTGCACCGTGCCGACCATGTTGCGGCTGATGCGCTGCACGTTCTCCTCGATGGTGGCCTGCAGATGCTGCAGGCGGCGCAGCTTCACCTCGTGCGGCGTGTCGTCGTGCAGGTTGGCCGCAGGCGTGCCGGGGCGCGGGCTGAAGATGAACGAGAACGAGGTGTCGTAGCCGATCTCCTCGATCATCGCCATCAGCTTGTCGAAGTCGGCATCGGTTTCGCCGGGGAAGCCGACGATGAAGTCCGACGACATCGACATTTCCGGGCGCAGCGCGCGCAGCCTGCGGATGATGCTCTTGTACTCGAGCACGCTGTAGCCGCGCTTCATCGCCATCAGGACGCGGTCGGACGCGTGCTGCACCGGCAGGTGCAGGTGGTTGACGAGCTTGTCGCAGCGGCCGTACAGCTCGACCAGGCGGCTCGTGAATTCCTTCGGGTGGCTGGTGGTGTAGCGGATGCGTTCGATGCCGGGGATCTCGGCCACGTACTCGATCAGCAGCGCAAAGTCGGCGATCTCGCTGGTGTCGCCCATCTTGCCGCGGTAGGCGTTGACGTTCTGGCCCAGCAGCGTGACTTCACGCACGCCCTGCTCGGCCAGGCCGGCCACTTCGGCCAGCACGTCCTCGAACGGGCGCGAGACTTCCTCGCCGCGCGTGTAGGGCACCACGCAGTAGCTGCAGTACTTCGAACAGCCTTCCATGATGGAGACGAACGCGCTCGGGCCGTCCACGCGTGCCGGCGGCAGGTGGTCGAACTTCTCGATCTCGGGGAAGGAGATATCGACCTGCGACTGGCCGGTGCGCTGGCGGCGCGCGATCAGGTCGGGCAGGCGGTGCAGCGTCTGCGGGCCGAACACCACGTCGACATACGGCGCGCGCGAAACGATGCTGGCGCCTTCCTGGCTAGCCACGCAGCCGCCCACGCCGATCACGAGGTCGGGTTTCACGGCCTTGAGCGCCTTCATGCGGCCGAGTTCGGAGAACACCTTCTCCTGCGCCTTTTCGCGCACCGAGCAGGTGTTGAACAGGATCACGTCGGCGTCTTCGACGTTGTCTGTGGGTTCCAGCCCCTGGCTGGCGTTCAGGACGTCGACCATCTTGTCCGAGTCATACTCGTTCATCTGACAGCCGTACGTCTTCACAAATACTTTCTTCATGGTGCCGGTCTCAGTGGTTCACCTGGGGGCATCAGGGTGTTGCAACAACACGGAGGGCGCATGCGCCTCCGTACTTCGGTGGGTCAGGATTTTGCCTTCAGCGCCTTCTGTTCCTGCTCGCTGAGCACCCATGCGGTCAGGAGCTGGCCGTACAGGTCGAGCTTGTAGCGCACCGGCAGCTTCTGGCCCGCAATGGCAGCCATGTTCTGCAACTGGTTGTCCGTGCCGAATACGCGCAGGCCCGGCGCCGCGCCGACGGTCTTGCCGTCGAGCGTGACCGTCTGCGGCGCTCCGGCGGACGGCGCGGCGACAACCAGCTTCGCCTGCGGCGCGTCGACCGGGATCACGCGGATCGGCTGGGCCCTGGCGCCAGTGGCGCCGAGCCATAGCGCCGTACCGAGCGACAGGGCCAGCAGCGGCTTGAGGAAACGCGGTGAAGCACTCCGACGCAGGGAACGGCCAGCGGGCATATTGGCTCCGGAAAGGGCGCAGCTCAGGTTGAGAAGGGGGCTGAAGGGTAACCCATCATTTTACCCGTTCGATTGGCACTGTGCCCGGCAATGCGCGCGTGGCGGATGCTGCGTCACCTAGAACAGACAGGATGCTTCCTGCAGCACACGCTGCTTGGAAACGGTGCCCATCAGCTCGCGGCTGTCGGCATCGCGCACGAGCGGAATGCGGTTGATGCCGTGGGTGGCAAAGACTTCCAGCGCATCGCGCAGCCGCGACTCCGGCGTCAGCGCCGGGAAGTCGCGTTCGGCCAGCGCCAGCACGCCAGCGGCAGTGTTTTCGCGCTGTGCGCGTTGCAGGGCATGGATCGACAACGCGCCCAGCAGGCGGCCGTCTGGCTCGACGAGGTACAGGTACCGCGTGCCCGCCTCGGCGAACTTGTCGGCGGCAGCGGCGAGCGACGCGTCCGGCGCCAGCGTGGTATCCGTCGGATCGCACAGCCCGGCCAGCGTCATGGCGCGCGCGTGCTCTTCTGCCGCAGACGCCTGCACGCGCTCGGCAATCACGTTGTAGAGCGACAGCGTCTGGCAGCGCGAAGCCGTGTAGTACGCGGCCACCGCACCGATCATGGAGGGCAGCAGCAGCGCCGGCGCCAGGGTCATCTCGAACACCATCAGCACCGACATCAGCGGCGCCTGGCTGGTTGCCGCGAGGAAGGCGCTCATCCCGACCAGCGGCAGCACCGGAGAGGCCGGTGCACCGGGCACCGTGGCCTGCATCGCCAGCGCCAGCAGTTGGCCCAGCGCGGCGCCGACGAACAGCGAAGGCGTGAACACGCCGCCCACCGCGCCGGAGCCCATGCTGATGACCGTGGCTGCCAGCTTGGCCAGCAGCACCAGGCCCACCGAGACCGTCAGCGGCTGTTCCTGAAGGATGGTCTGGATCGTGGAGTAGCCGTTGCCGACCACTTCGGGTACGCCCATGGCCAGCACGCCCACCAGTGCGCCGCCCAGCGCCAGGCGTGCCATGGGTCCGCCCGGCACCTGCGCAAAACGCCCGCGCGCCTTGCTCGCGGCGCGCAGGAACAGCGCGCCGACGATGCCTGCCGCCACGCCGAGCCCGGCTGCGGCCAGCATCAGTTGCGGACGCAGGTCGGGCGCAATGTGCAGGCCAGGGTACAAAGGTTGCAGGCCGCCGTGCCATTGGCTGACCATTGCACCTGCCACCGAAGCCAGGAACAGCGGCATCAAACGTTGCACCGCCAGCGCGCCGAACACCACTTCCGCCACGAACACGGCGGCGGAGAGCGGCGTGTGGTAGACCGTGGCCAGGCCGGCGGCCGCACCGCATGCCGTCAGCATGCGTCCCATGTTCGAGGCGCCGTCAGGCCGGCCGATGCGTGTGGAAGGAAACAGCGAGCCGCACAGCGCAGCGAGCTGGATCATGGCGCCTTCCTTGCCGACCGAGCTGCCGCTGACGATGGAGCAGAACGACGACAGCGAGCGCAGCAGCGTGACCCGCACCGGCAGGCGGCCGCTGCCGTTGGCCACGGCTTCCATGTAGTCGGTCGCGCCGCCGCTGCCGGCGAACCGGTTGGCGGCCGTGAGCAGCAGGCCGGCGAGCGTGCCGCCGGCTGCCGGTATCACGATGCGCCACGCCAGCGCCAGCCCGGCAAAGACCGCGACAATATCCGCGTTGCTCGAGAAGATGACGACGCCTGCCTGCTCCAGCGCTTCCTTGAACAGGGTCGTCGCAATGGCTGCAAGAATGCCGACCGGGATTGCCGCGAACAGCGTGACTTCCTGGTCTTCGAGGAAACGGAACCGCATGGGTGCTTGCGTCGGCGGCGCTGTGGCGCGGCCTTCCTGAACAGATGGTGGCCGCATGATAGCGCAGCACCACACGCACAGATCGTGTGCGCCGGCCAGCACGCCATGCCCATGTGCTCAATAGGTTTGTCCTTGGCTGTTACACTACGGGCCTTTGTTTCGTGAGCGGTCGCCTTGCGCCGCTTCGCCGGTCCCCCGACCGGTCTTGTGTCAGATCACCCAGGCTGCCCGTTGGCTGGCGCGCCCAGCGCGCAACGGACGGCCGAAGCATCCATTCATGTCTTTCTCCGAACTCGGCTTGTCCGACAAGCTTGTGCGGGCCGTGGCCGAACAAGGCTACACCACCCCGACCCCCATCCAGGCCCAGGCAATTCCCGCCATCCTCAAAGGTGGCGACCTGCTTGCTGGCGCCCAGACCGGTACCGGCAAGACGGCCGGTTTCACCCTGCCGATGCTGCAACTGCTGTCCGAATCGGGCGCGCAGCGCCAGGGCCGGCCGGTGGTGCGCGCGCTGGTGCTGACCCCGACGCGTGAACTTGCCGCACAAGTGGAAGAGAGCGTGCGCAACTACGGCAAATACCTGCGGCTGCGCTCCATGGTCATGTTCGGCGGGGTTGGCATCAACCCGCAGATCGAGCAGTTGCGGCGCGGCGTGGAAATCGTCGTGGCAACGCCTGGCCGCCTGCTGGACCACGTTGCCCAGCGCACGATCGACCTCGCGCATGTGGAATTGCTGGTGCTCGACGAGGCCGACCGCATGCTCGACATGGGCTTCATCCACGACATCCGCAAGGTCCTCAACGTCCTGCCGCCGAAGCGCCAGAACCTGCTGTTCTCGGCAACGTTCTCGGACGAGATACGCGCGCTGGCGGACCGCCTGCTGAACAACCCGGCTTCGATCGAGGTCGCGCGCCGCAACACCACGGCCGAGACCGTGGCGCAGCGCGTCTACCCGGTGGACCGCGAACGCAAGCGTGAACTGCTGGCGCACCTGGTGCGCCAGCATGACTGGCATCAGGTGCTGGTATTCACACGTACCAAGCACGGCGCCAACCGGCTCGCCGAGCAACTGAGCAAGGATGGCCTGTCGGCGCTGGCGATCCATGGCAACAAGAGCCAGTCGGCACGCACGCGCGCGCTGTCCGAGTTCAAGGCCGGCACGCTGCGCCTGCTGGTGGCGACCGATATCGCCGCACGCGGCATCGACATCGACCAGCTGCCGCACGTGGTCAACTTCGACCTGCCCAACGTGCCCGAGGACTACGTGCACCGTATCGGCCGTACCGGCCGCGCCGGGGCCGAGGGCGAGGCGATCTCGCTGGTCTGCGTGGACGAGCACGGCCTGTTGCGCGATATCGAACGCCTGATCAAGCGCAAGCTCGAACAGACGGTGCTCCCGGGGTTTGAGGTGGACCCGAGCATTGCGCCGGAGCCGATCCAGAAGGGCCGCCAGCAGCGTGGCGGCCAGGGCGGCGGCCAGGGCGGCGGACAAGGCGGCGGACGTGGTCGTGCCCAGGCGAAGCCCGCTGCGCCGGCGGCAGCCAAGCCGGCGCAAGGCCAGCCGCGTCAGCCGCGTCCTGCCCAGAATGCACCGCGTGGCGGCGCCAACCATGCCGGCGGCGAATCCGGCCGTGGCCAGGGTGGTGCGAACCGCAATGCCAGCCAGGCCCAGCCGCGCGGCCAGCAACGCAGCGGCGGCCAGCCGCGGCCGACGCAGGAAGGCGCCGGCGCCCCGGCACGCAACCGCCGCCCGGCGCCGCAGGCCGCGCTGCTTGGTGGCGCGCGGGCCAAACCCGCGCGCTGATCCGCTCAACCCCGCAGCCATGAGCGCACATCATGCATCCGGCGACAGCGGCATCCCGTTCGCGGGGCTGACGCCCGAGCTGATCCTCGATGCGCTCGAGTCGGCGGGCATGCGCCCTGACGGCCGGCTGCTCGCGCTCAACAGCTACGAGAACCGGGTCTGGCAAGCCGGCATCGAGGACGCCGCGCCCGTGGTGGCCAAGTTCTACCGGCCTGGCCGCTGGACCGATGCGGCCATCCTCGAGGAGCATGCTTTCGTGCAGCAGCTCGCCGATGCCGAGATCCCCGCGGTGCCGGCGCTGGCCGGACCGGGCGGCAGCACGCTGCACTACCACGCGGACTTCCGCTTTGCTGTCTTTGCCCGCTGCGGTGGCCGCGAACCGGCGCTGGACCGCGCCGACACGCTGACCTGGTTGGGCCGCTTCATCGGCCGCATCCACGCGGTGGGCGCCACGAACGCCTACCAGGCACGCCCGGTGCTGGACGCACAGACGTTCGGCGTGGCATCGCGCGACTGGCTGCTCGCGCACGACTGCATTCCCGCCGATCTGCGCGAACCCTGGCAGGCGGTCGCGGACCTGGCGCTGGACGGTGTGCGCCGCTGCTACGACCGCGCCGGCGATGTGCGCCTGCTGCGCGTGCATGGCGACTGCCATCGCGGCAACGTGCTGTGGATCGACGGCGACGACGCCCGGGCCACGGGCCTGGCCGCAGCGGGCCCGCATTTCGTGGACTTCGACGACAGCCGCATGGCCCCGGCCGTGCAGGACCTGTGGATGCTGCTCGAAGGCGACCGCGCGGCGATGCAGGACCAGCTCGCCGATATCGTTGCGGGCTACGAGGACTTTGCCGAGTTCGTGCCGCGCGAACTCTGGCTCGTGGAAGCGCTGCGCACGCTGCGGCTGCTTCACTACAGCGCCTGGCTGGCGAGCCGCTGGCGCGATCCCGCGTTTCCGGCGGCATTCCCGTGGTTCGGCACGGCGCGCTACTGGCAGGACCGCATCCTGGAATTGCGCGAACAAGTCGCGCTGATGGAAGAAGCGCCCCTGTGGGGCGCCTGAGGGACTGACTGGAACGGTGCGGCGGAGCGGTCAGCCCGCGCCCGCTCAGGCCTTTTCGGGCGCCTTGACCAGCAGGACAGGGCAGGGCGCCTGCGCCAGCACGCGGCCCGCCACGGATCCGATCACTGCATCGAAGAACGAGCCACGGCCGTGCGTGCCCATGACGATGGCCTGCGCATCCGTCGTGCGCGCGTAGGCGACGATGCGCTCCGGCGCAAACCCGTGCAGTGCATGGCGCTCGAACGGCACGCCGGCAGCGGTGAGGATCTCGCACACGCCGGCCATGGCCTTGTCGCTCGCCTCCTGGTGCCAGGCGTCGATGGTTTCCTTGCTGACAAAGGCGCGGACCTGTCCGCTGACTTCGGGCGCGACGTGCACCACATGCACGGTGAAGCCGCTTTGCAGCAGCTTGCCCTCGGCGATGAAGCGGGCGGCAGCGTCGCTGAAAGCCGATCCGTCGGTTGCGAGCACGATATTGGTCATGGCGGGAATCTCCTGGGTGGGGGCGCTGTACTGAGACGCCAGGTTATAGGATAGGCACACGATCGGCGCCGCGGAACGCGGGCGCGGCGGCGAGCCGTCCATAGTCATGATGGCAGCAAGTCTCCTGCCACAATCAGATATAGATCAAGTGACTCGGAAATTTCCTTTGCCGGGGCCGTTGCGGTGCCTCTGGCGGATATGTCAAGGCACCTGACACATTTGGCCATTGCCGCCCACCGGCAGGCCCGCTTAGCATGTGCCCAGCCCGGCTGGCGTCGCCACGACATGGCGCCCGGCCTTTCCATCCCAGAACATCAGGCGATCCCGCCCGGCGCGGCCGGCCGGACGCCTCGACGGAGACAGCAAACATGAGCGAGCGCGGCAACCTCCTGCCCCTGCGTGGCGTCAAGGTAGTGGAATTCGAAGGCATCGGGCCGGGGCCGCTGTGCGGCGCCATGCTCGCCGGCCTGGGCGCGGACGTCACTCTGGTGACGCGCCCGGTTGCGCCGGACGCGCGGCGCATCCTGCGCGGCCAGGGCGTGCCCGCCGAGATGGAGCTCGAGCACGGCAAGACCGTGGTACAGCTCAACCTGAAGTCCGCAGAAGGCGTGGCGGCCGCGCTGGACCTGGTGGCCGGCGCCGACGCGCTGATCGAGGGGCTGCGCCCCGGCGCCATGGAACGCCTGGGCCTCGGCCCGGCGGAATGCCATGCGCGCAACCCGCGCCTCGTGTACGGCCGCATGACCGGCTGGGGCCAGACCGGCCCGCTGGCGCAGAGCGCCGGGCATGACCTCAACTACATTGCGCTGACCGGCCTGTTGTCGATGGCCGCGCGCGACGGCGCGCTGCCGATGGTGCCGCCCACAGTGGTCGGCGATGCCACCGGTGCGCTCGGCCTGGCATTCGGCATCACCAGCGCCATCCTGCACGCGCGTTCGAGCGGGCAGGGCTGCGTGGTGGATGCCGCGATCACCGATATCGTCGCCATGCTCGGCTCTCTGGTGCAGGTGTCGCGCGCGGCGGGCACGCTGGGCGGGCCGCAGCCCAGCCCGTTCCACGACTCCCCGTTCTATGACGTCTATGCGTGTTCCGACGGCCGTGCCATCACGCTCGGCGCGCTCGAGCCGCAGTTCTACCGCGAGCTGCTCGAACGGCTTGAACTCACGGATATCGATCCTGCCGCGCAATACGACCGCGCCCAGTGGCCGGCGGTGAAGGCACGCATCACCGAGCTCATTGCCTCGCGGCCCAGTACGCATTGGGAATCGCTGCTCGGCGGTACCGATGTCTGCTTTGCCCGCGTGCTGACGCTGGACGAGGCGGCGCGCCACCCGCACAACCAGGCGCGCGGCACCTACCGCCTGTACCGTCAGGGCGATCGCGAAGTGGCGCGCTCCACGCCGGCGCCGCGCTTCTCGCCGGCGAAGCCGGCCTGAGGCCTTGAGGCAACTGACTTCCAACTCCGGACACGCGTCGGCAAGGGCCGCGGCGAGGAAATTTTCCAGCCTCGTTGCGGCAACCACGCATTCTGAATGCAGCCGATTCGGCGATCCGGCATGAGGTACACCACCTAATCTTCGCGGTATCCCTTCACCAAGGAGCCGCGAGTTGGACCCCACCCCGTTCGATGAAGCCCTGATCGTCGATGCGCGGCCCGCGCCGCCCAGCGAGGCATCGTGGCAGATCGCGCACGCGCTCGGCGCGCGCCGGACACTGCTGGCCGGCAACGTGCGGCTGGCCCAGCAGATGGTGCGGGAGCACCAGCCCGGACTGGTGGTGATCGAGCTGGATACGCTCGGCCGGGCCGGAATCACGCTGATCAAGCGGCTGGCCGCCAGCCATCCTGCGGTGCGGCTGCTGGCGCTGTCCGACAGCGATGCGACGATGGCGCCCGTGCAGGTGTTGCGTGCGGGCGCCCATGGCTTCGTGCCCCGGCAACGGGGCCTGGCGGAAATGGTCCACGCGGCGCGCGGCGTGATGTCGGGCTACCTGGTCTTTCCCACACAGACCCTGGAAGCCGCACGCCAGTTGCACTTGCCGTCGGCCGGCAAGCTTTCGCGCCTGACGGCGCGCGAACTCACGGTGCTCCAGTACCTGGCGCGTGGCCATTCCAACAAGGCCATTGCCGCGCGGCTGCTGATCAGCGGCAAGACCGTGAGCACCCACAAGACCAACATCATGCGCAAGCTCAGCGTGGGGTCCGTGGTGGAGATGGTCGACTATGCGCGCCAGCACCAGCTGTTGTGATGGTCTCCGGCCGGAAACGTCGATCGGCGGCCAGCAAAGCAAAAAGCCGCGAACCCTTGCGGGATCGCGGCTTTTCAAATAGATGGTGGCGAATCAGGGACTCGAACCCCGGACCTGCGGATTATGATTCCGTCGCTCTAACCGACTGAGCTAATTCGCCAACGAAGACCGCTATTGTACCGGGAATTTCCGACCTGTCAACACCTAGTTGAGAAGATGCGGGCAGGGATCTGAAAAGAAAGCCGGCAAGCCTTGCGGCCTGCCGGCTGGAGCGACCGATTACCGGATCGGTCTTGCCTGAACCTGGCCTGCTCAGTCGTGGGCGTAGATGTCAACGTCCTTAGTTTCGCGCACGAACAGGGCGCCGATCACGAAGGTGACGGCGGCGATGATGATCGGGTACCAGAGGCCGTAGTAGATGTTGCCGTTCTGTGCCACCAGTGCGAACGAGATGGTGGGCAGCAGGCCGCCGAACCAGCCGTTGCCGATATGGTAGGGCAGCGACATCGAGGTGTAGCGGATGCGCGTCGGGAACAGCTCCACCAGCATCGCGGCGATCGGGCCGTAGACCATGGTCACGTAGATCACCAGGATGACCAGGATCACCAGCACCATGATCGTGTTCATCTGGGCCGGATCGGCCTTGGTCGGGTAGCCGTGGGCGCTCATCTCGGCGCCGACGGCCTTCTTGAAGTCGGCGATCTGCTTCTTGCTGGCGTCGTCGAACGCGCCCTTGGCCACCGTGGCGTCGAAGGCCTTGATTTCCTTGTCACCAATCTTCACCGACGCTACGGTGCCTGCCGGCGCCGTCACCACTTCATAGCTGGCCGATGCCTGGGCCAGCGTGCGCTTGACGATGTCGCACGAGCTGTGGAAGTCGATTTCGCGGGCGATCGGGCTGCCCTGGAACGAGCAGCTTGCCGGGTCGGCAGTGACCACGATCTGTGCCGACTGCTGGGCGCGTTCCAGCGCCGGGTTGGCATAGTGCGTCATCGCCTTGAACAGCGGGAAGTAGGTCAGCACGGCGAGCGCGCAGCCCAGCATGATGATCCACTTGCGGCCGATCTTGTCCGACAGCGAGCCAAAGAAGATAAAGAACGGCGTACCGATCACCAGCGCGCCGGCGATCAGCAGGTTGGCCGTCTTGGCATCGACCTTCAGCACCTGCGTCAGGAAGAACAGCGAGTAGAACTGGCCGGTGTACCAGACCACGGCCTGACCGGCAGTCAGGCCCAGCAGCGCCAGGATCACGATCTTCAGGTTGCGCCACTGGCCGAAGGATTCAGTCAGCGGAGCCTTCGAGGTCTTGCCCTCGGCCTTCATGCGCTGGAACGCCGGCGATTCGCTCATCGACAGGCGGATGTACACCGACATGGCCAGCAGCAGGATAGAGACCAGGAACGGAATGCGCCAGCCCCAGGCGTCAAAGCTGGCGCCGGTCAGCTCGCGGCACAGCAGGATCACGATCAGCGACAGGAACAGGCCCAGCGTCGCCGTGGTCTGGATCCAGGCCGTATAGGCACCGCGCTTGCCGTGCGGCGCGTGCTCGGCCACGTACGTGGCGGCACCGCCGTACTCGCCGCCGAGCGCCAGGCCCTGCAGCATGCGCAGTGCGATCAGGATGATCGGGGCAGCCCAGCCGATCGTGGCGAAGCCGGGCAGCAGGCCGACGAGGAAGGTCGACAGGCCCATGATCAGGATCGTCACCAGGAAGGTGTACTTGCGGCCGATCATGTCGCCGAGGCGGCCAAACACCAGCGCGCCGAACGGGCGCACGATGAAGCCGGCGGCGAATGCCAGCAGCGCGAAGATGAAGGCGGAGGTCGGGTCAAGGCCGGCGAAGAACTGCTTGGCGATGATGGCCGCCAGCGAGCCATACAGGTAAAAGTCGTACCACTCGAACACCGTGCCGAGCGACGAGGCCAGGATGACCTTCTTCTCCTCGGCTGTCATCGGTGCGTTCTGTGCACCGCCGCCGGGCATCGCTACGTTCTGTGCGTTTGCCATGTTGTCTCCTCCGTCTGGAATGGGTCACCGGTGAGGCCGCGGACGCACCGCAAGACATGGCGCGCTGCGGAGCCATGGGCACCGGAGCTGCAAGGATTTTGGGAGGCGAAACTTACTGAGTTCTGACAGATTTCCGCTGTCTGGCGCGCAAAACGTCGGGGTATACGCTAGCCCGTGCAGCGCCTGAACCGGCACCCGGATTGCTGCATTGCGAAGGGCAATGTGTGGCGAGCACTGTGCAGCGGTGCGATGCGGTCTTGGTGCTACGCAGCATTCCTGCTGTTGCCGCCTGGCGTGCCCTGCGAAGGTGGGGTGACACTGGCGGAGCCCTCGTCAGCTTCGTCATCGGCCCGGTTCATGCGCCATGCGTAGAGCGCTGTCATCAGGACGTAGATCACCAGCGCGCCCTGAGCGCCCATCCAGAACGAGAATGGCCAGCCGAAGAAATCGAAGCGCAGGTCGCGCGCGAACCAGCTCACGACAAAGGTGACGACGAACCAGACCGCGAGCAGCGCGCAGATCCAGCGCCGGTTGCGCTGCCACGAGCGCTTGAGCGCCGGATCGACAGGCGGACGCGCGCTCACGCTGACAGCTCCGGTGCGGGCCGCCGAAGCGTGATGCGGAATCGCGCGCCGGCCAACCGTGGTTCCTGCTGGTAGACGTGGTCGTCGATGCTGACTTCGCCGCCATGCTGCTGCACGATCTCGCGCACGATCGCCAGGCCCAGGCCACTGCCTTCGGTGTTGGTGCCAAGCACGCGGTAGAAGCGCTCCATCACGCGCTCGCGGTCTGCCGAGGCAATCCCGGGCCCCGTGTCTTCGACGTCGAGATACGCGAACGGCTCGAAGGCATCGGCGGTGACGCGCACGGTGGCATGGCCGCCGGGCGGCGTGTAGCGGATGGCATTGTCGATCAGGTTGTTGAGCATTTCCGTGAGCATCAGGCGGTTGCCCTGGACCATGACCGGGTGGTCGTCGGCATCGAGCCCCAGGTCGATCTGCCGGGCCCAGGCGCGCGGCAGCCAGTCCTTCACTACCTCGCGCGCGAGCGCGGCCAGATCCAGCGCGGCCATGCTGCCGGCGCCGGCCAGGTTCTCCATGCGGGCGAGCGACAACAACTGCGTGACCAGGTGCGCCGTGCGTTCCGAGCTGCCCGCGATCTGCGCGAGCGATCGGCGCAACTCCTCCGGCGACTGCTCGCGCTGCGCCAGTTCGGCCTGCATGCGCAGCCCGGCGAGCGGCGTCTTCATCTGATGCGCGGCATCGGCGATGAAGCGCTTCTGCGTCTGCACCGACTGGTCCAGCCGTGCAAGCAGTTCGTTGAACGACGCGACCAGCGGCGTGATTTCCTGCGGCGCGGCGCGCTCGTCGATGGGGCTGGTGTCGCCGGGGTTGCGCGCGCGGATGCGCTGCTGGATCGCCGTGAGCGGCGCCAGCCCGCGCGTGAGCCCGAACCACACCAGCACCACGGCCAGCGGCAGGATCACGAACTGCGGAAGGATCACGCCCTTGATGATCTCGTTGGCCAGGCGCGCGCGCTTGTCGAGGGTTTCGGCCACCTGCACCAGCACGGGCTGGGTGCCGCTGACGTTCTTGAGATCGATGTAGGTATAGGCCACCCGCACGTCGTTGCCGGACACCCGGTCGTCGCGCAGCGATACCAGGCCGGGATGGCCCTGGTCATCCTCGGAGGGCAGCGGCAAGTCATGGTCGCCAGCGACATACTCGCCGCGCTTGCCGACGACCTGGTAGTAGACGTTGTCGGTTTCGTCCGCGCGCAGGATCTCGCGCGCCGACAAGGGCAACTGCAGCGTGACCCGGCCATTCACTTCGCGGACCTGCTGCGACAGCACGATGGCGCTGGCCTCGAGCGAGCGGTCGAACGGCCCGTTGGCGATGGACTTGGCCACCAGGTAGGTGACGGCGATGCTCATCGGCCAGAGCAGCAGCAGCGGCGCCAGCATCCAGTCCAGGATCTCCCCGAACAGCGAGCGCGGGGCAGGGTGGGCGGCGCTCTCCTCCAGGTGGGGCAGGGCGTCGGCCAGGTCGTCCGGGTCGTCGGTGCCAGCGTCGGTGCCAGCGGGAGGCGCAGGGTCCTTGGCGGGCGGATGCCGCCATGGCAGTCGCAGCAGGCTCATCTCGGCAAATGGTGTGTGGCGGCTTAGGTCGAGTGATCGGCTGCGCGGGCAGGAACGGCGGGCGCGGATGCGCCTCAGCTATGGGCGGCCACGGCCGGCTGGAACTTCTCCAGGCAGTAGCCCAGGCCGCGCACCGTGGCGATGCGGATGCCGCCGACCTCGATCTTCTTGCGCAGCCGGTGCACGTAGACCTCGATCGCGTTGTTGCTGACTTCTTCGCCCCATTCGCAGAGGTGGTCCACGAGCTGTTCCTTGGAGACCAGGCGTCCGCAGCGCGTGAGCAGGATTTCCAGCAGCCCGACCTCGCGCGCCGACAGGTCCAGCATCTGGTCGTTCATGTAGGCAATGCGCCCGACCTGGTCGAACGCCAGCGGCCCGTGGCGCATCAGCGTGGCGCCGCCGCCGGCGCCGCGGCGCACCAGCGCGCGCACCCGGGCTTCGAGCTCGGACAGCGCGAACGGCTTGGCCATGTAGTCGTCGGCACCCAGGTCCAGGCCCTTGACGCGTTCGTCCACGCTGTCGGCGGCTGTCAGGATCAGCACCGGCAGCATGGCGCCGCGCCCGCGCAGGCGCTTGAGCACTTCCAGGCCCGGCATGCGCGGCAGGCCCAGGTCCAGGATCAGCAGGTCGAAATTCTGGGTCGACAGCGCGGAATCGGCCTCCAGGCCATTCGCGACATGGTCGACCGCATAGCCCGAGTGACGCAGCGAGCGCGTCAGGCCGTCGGCAAGCACATCGTCATCTTCAGCGATCAGAATGCGCATGGTTGTCTCCACCACGGCCGGCATTGCCAGCCGCCACGCAAACGATGCGGACAGGGCTTGCCAAGCATACTGTTTTTTTATACAGTACCCGCACATTCCGCGCAGGCCGCCGCAGAAGGCGGCTGTGCAGGCAGTCGGGTGATTTTGTAGTTGAGGCGCGCCGATCGGGAAGTCAATCGGAAAAAGCCGGTGCCGCGCCACATTCGACCTATTTATACCACCATTGACTCAACATTTGACTCAAGGACGACCATGGACGACAAGAAGGCAGGTGCCGGCCTGAGCGCCGAGAAGCAGAAGGCGCTTGCCGCCGCGCTCTCGCAGATCGAGAAGCAGTTCGGCAAGGGCTCGATCATGCGCATGGGTGATGGCGAGGTCGAGAAGGATATCCAGGTGGTGTCCACCGGCTCGCTCGGCCTGGACATCGCGCTCGGCGTGGGCGGCCTGCCGCGCGGCCGCGTGGTCGAGATCTATGGCCCCGAATCCTCGGGCAAGACCACGCTGACGCTGCAGGTGGTGGCCGAGATGCAGAAGCTCGGCGGTACCTGCGCCTTTATCGATGCCGAGCACGCGCTTGACGTCAACTACGCCTCCAAGCTGGGTGTGGACGTGGGCGACCTGCTGATCTCCCAGCCGGACACCGGCGAGCAGGCGCTGGAAATTACCGACGCGCTGGTGCGCTCGGGCTCGGTCGACCTGATCGTCATCGACTCGGTGGCCGCGCTGGTGCCGAAGGCCGAAATCGAAGGTGAAATGGGCGATGCGCTGCCCGGCCTGCAGGCCCGCCTGATGAGCCAGGCGCTGCGCAAGCTGACCGGCACCATCAAGCGCACCAACTGCCTGGTGATTTTCATCAACCAGATCCGCATGAAGATCGGCGTGATGTTCGGTTCGCCGGAGACCACCACTGGCGGCAACGCGCTGAAGTTCTACGCCTCCGTGCGCCTGGATATCCGCCGCATCGGCTCGATCAAGAAGGGCGATGACGTGATCGGCAACGAGACCAAGGTCAAGGTGGTCAAGAACAAGGTGTCGCCGCCGTTCCGCGAGGCCTTCTTCGACATCCTCTACGGCCAGGGCATCTCGCGCCAGGGCGAGATCATCGACCTGGGCGTGGATGCGAAGATCGTCGAGAAGTCCGGCGCGTGGTATAGCTACAACGGCGAGAAGATCGGCCAGGGCAAGGACAACGCGCGCGAGTTCCTGCGCGAGAACCCGGACATCGCCCAGGACATCGAGAACAAGGTTCGCGCCGCGCTGGGCGTCGCGCCGATGAACGGTGTGCCGGCGGCCGAGGTCGTAGAAGGCTGAGCGCCGGCTGGCAGGCACGCTCCCGAGGCTGGCGCATCGCCGATGCGCCAGCCTTTTTTGTTTAGGCGCAGAACGTCGTTCCCGCGCAGGCGGGAACCCAGTGACTTTCAAAAGACGCTGGATTCCCGCCTGCGCGGGAATGACGGTGGAAATATCACGACCCTCATGGCCCCCCGTCCCCCGCTATCCCTGAAGGCCCGCGCCGTGGGCTACCTGTCTCGGCGCGAGCACAGCCGGACCGAACTGGCGCGCAAGCTCGCGCCGCATGCGGAATCGCCCGAGCAACTCGAGCAGGTGCTCGACGCCCTCGAGCGCGAGAACTGGCTGTCCAACCAGCGCTTTGCCGACAGCCTGCTGCACCGGCGCGGCAGCCGCTATGGCGCTGCGCGCGTCATGCAGGAGGCCAAGACGCACCAGCTTGGCAGCGAGCAACTGGGCGAACTGCAGGAACGTCTGCGCGAAACCGAACCCGAACGCGCGCGCGCGGTCTGGCGCAAGCGCTTCGGCACCCCGCCCGCCACGCCGGAGGAGCGGGCCCGGCAGATCCGCTTCATGATGGCGCGCGGCTTTTCGCGTTCGGTGATCGGCAAGGTGATCCAGGGTGCCGAGGACGATATGCCCGGCGATATCGACTGAGCCGGGTTTTTTGCGCGAATACCTGCACTGGCTACAGGTGTATTCGGCCGTATGCTGCCGGCGCTGCGAGGCGAGTACAGCACAGGGCGGGGATATCTATGCCGTGTAAGCGCCGGTTTTCCGCCCCGGTTGGCCGACAATCTGGCGCGGACAGTTGGCGCCTGCGGATGTTCCCGGGCAAACCGCCCCGGCATGTTAAACTCTTCAGGTTCTTCGGCGCCGTCGCCTTTGCGCCGTATCTTGCCCCCGTATTTCCAGCCTGGTCATGCCTCTTTCCCAGCCCGTCAACCGCTCCCTGCGCCATACCCGCGCCATTACGGCCCAGGCTTACCTCAGGGAAGACGGCTTGTGGGACATCGAGGTGCGCCTGACCGACACCAAGCCCCGTGACATTGCCCTGGCGGGCGGCCGTATCCGTCCGGTCGGACAGCCGCTGCATGACCTGTGGCTGCGCGTCACGATCGACGAGCAGCTGAACGTGCTGGATGCGGAGGCTTGCTCCGACTGGGTGCCTTATCCGACTCACTGCGATCAGATTGGTCCGGCTTACCGCAAGCTGATCGGGCTGAATCTGCGCAAGGGTTTCCGTAAGGCGGTGCGTGACCGCCTTTCCGGTATCCAGGGTTGCTCGCACCTCACCGAAGCGGCTGGCGTATTGCCGAGCGCCGCGATCCAGGCATTTGCCGGCGAAGTCATCAGCATTCGCGATGGCAGCGACGATGATCCCAATCCCGAACCCCCTTACCAGTTGAACGGCTGCCACGCGCTGCGCTTCGACGGCGAGGTGGTCCGAGAGTTTTACCCACGCTGGTATGGTCACCAGCCGAAGCCCAAGGTTCGGGCCGAGGCGGAGCAGGCCGCTGCGAACACGCCTCAGGCGCAAGCGGTAGCCGGCAACGGCAATGTTCCGTACGACCGGCCAACCGGCACTTCCGGCTGATCCTCAGGATCGGCCACGGACGAGAGAGTTCGTCTTCTTTCAGATTCTTCCCTTCTACCTTTTACGCCTACCCGAAAGGAAACACGCATGAATATCCATGAGTACCAAGGCAAGGAAATCCTGCGCAAATACAATGTGCCGGTTCCGCGCGGCATTCCCGCGTTCTCGGTTGCTGAGGCCCTGAAGGCCGCAGAAGAGCTTGGCGGCCCGGTTTGGGTGGTCAAGGCGCAGATCCACGCGGGTGGCCGCGGCAAGGGCGGCGGCGTGAAGGTTGCCAAGAGCATGGACGAGGTCAAGACCTACGCCACCAACATCCTGGGCATGCAGCTGGTCACGCACCAGACCGGTCCGGAGGGCAAGAAGGTCAATCGCCTGCTGATCGAAGAAGGCGCCGACATCAAGAAGGAACTGTACGTTTCGCTGGTGGTGGACCGTGTTTCGCAGAAGATCGCGCTGATGGCTTCGAGCGAAGGCGGCATGGACATCGAGGAAGTCGCTGCCCACACCCCGGAAAAGATCCACACCCTGATCATCGAACCGTCGACCGGCCTGACCGACGCTGACGCCGACGACATCGCCCGCAAGATCGGCGTGCCCGACGCGAGCGTGGCGCAAGCCCGCCAGGCCTTGCAAGGCCTGTACAAGGCGTTCTACGAAACCGACGCGTCGCTGGCTGAAATCAACCCGCTGATCCTGACCGGCGAAGGCAAGGTCATCGCGCTGGACGCCAAGTTCAACTTCGACTCGAACGCGCTGTTCCGTCACCCGGAAATCGTCGCTTACCGCGACCTGGATGAAGAAGACGCCAACGAAATCGAAGCTTCGAAGTTCGACCTGGCCTACATCTCGCTGGACGGCAACATCGGCTGCCTGGTGAACGGCGCCGGCCTGGCCATGGCCACCATGGACACCATCAAGCTGTTCGGCGGCGAGCCGGCCAACTTCCTCGACGTGGGCGGCGGCGCCACCACCGAGAAGGTGACCGAAGCCTTCAAGCTGATGCTGAAGAACCCGCACGTGCAGGCCATCCTGGTGAACATCTTCGGCGGCATCATGCGCTGCGACGTGATCGCCGAAGGCGTGATCTCGGCGTCGAAGGCCGTCAACCTGACGGTGCCGCTGGTCGTCCGCATGAAGGGCACCAACGAAGACCTGGGCAAGAAGATGCTGGCCGACTCGGGCCTGCCGATCATCTCGGCGGACACGATGGAAGAAGCCGCCCAGAAGGTCGTGGCTGCTGCCGCCGGCAAGAAGTAATCAGACCGATTTTGGCAAGGAGTTCGTAACTCGCTCGTCGTTCCCGCGAAGGCGGGAACCCAGCGACTTTAGTCAGTGCGCAAGACGTTCTATGTCTACCTGTTGGCAAGCGCCCGGAACGGCACACTCTATTTGGGAGTAACGTCCGATCTGGTTAGGCGAGTGTGGGAACACAAGAACGAATTTGTGAAGGGATTTAGCCAGAAGTACGGCGTCCATCAGTTGGTTTGGTTCGAAACGCATGAGTCCGCCGAAGCGGCCATCACGCGGGAAAAGCAGATCAAGAAATGGAACCGGGGCTGGAAGATCAAGCTGATTGAAGGCATGGACCCTTACTGGAACGACCTCTATCCGACGATAGCCGTTTAAAGACACTGGGTTCCCGCCTGCGCGGGAACGACAGGAACGGAAAGGAAAAGCAAATGAGCATTCTGATCAACAAAGACACCAAGGTCATCACCCAGGGCATCACTGGCAAGACCGGCCAGTTCCACACCCGTGGCTGCCGCGACTACGCCAACGGCAAGAACTGCTTCGTCGCCGGCGTGAACCCGAAGAAGGCCGGCGAAGACTTCGAAGGCATTCCCATCTACGCCAGCGTGAAGGATGCCAAGGCCCAGACCGGCGCCACCGTTTCCGTCATCTACGTGCCGCCCGCAGGCGCTGCCGCCGCCATCTGGGAAGCCGTTGACGCCGACCTGGACCTGGTGGTCTGCATCACCGAAGGCATTCCCGTGCGCGACATGATGGAAGTCAAGGACCGCATGCGCCGCGAGAACAAGAAGACCCTGCTGCTGGGGCCGAACTGCCCGGGCCTGATCACGCCGGACGAAATCAAGATCGGCATCATGCCGGGCCACATCCACCGCAAGGGCCGCATCGGCGTGGTGTCGCGCTCGGGCACGCTGACGTACGAAGCCGTGGGCCAGCTGACCGCGCTGGGCCTGGGCCAGTCGTCGGCTGTCGGTATCGGCGGCGACCCGATCAACGGCCTGAAGCACATCGACGTCATGAAGATGTTCAACGACGATCCGGAGACGGACGCCGTGGTCATGATCGGTGAGATCGGTGGTCCGGACGAAGCCAACGCGGCTTACTGGATCAAGGAAAACATGAAGAAGCCGGTGGTTGGCTTCATCGCTGGCGTGACTGCGCCTCCGGGCAAGCGCATGGGCCACGCCGGTGCGCTGATCTCGGGCGGTGCCGACACCGCCCAGGCCAAGCTGGAAATCATGGAAGCCTGCGGTATCAAGGTGACCAAGAACCCGTCCGAGATGGGGCGCCTGCTGAAGGCAATGCTGTAACTACGCTTGTCGTTCCCGCGCAGGCGGGAACCCAGTGACTTCTCCCCGAAGGGGACGTGAAAGACGCTGGATTCCCGCCTACGCGGGAAGGACGAGTCAAACGCTGCCCCCGCCGTGCGGGGGCAATGTCATTGTGGCGAGGCGCTTCCTAGGGTATCTCCGGAGTCAATTGCCCGTGATTTGAAACCGAATCGAAAGGTTCGCGCGATATACATGTCTGTTTTCTCAGACATCCGAACTGCCGCAATCGGGCGGGGTCGGACAAATAGATAGAAACCTCGAGGAGCCTTGCCGTGGAACTGCTGTCTTCCACCACGTTCTGGATTGCGTTGGGATCGATCATCCTGACCAACATCGTCCTGTCCGGCGACAATGCGGTGGTCATCGCGCTCGCCTCGCGCAATCTGCCGCCATCGCAGCAGAAGAAAGCCATTTTCTGGGGCAGCGCCGCCGCCATCATCATGCGCGTGGTGCTGACCGTGGCGGCCGTCAAGCTGCTGAGCCTGCCGTACCTCAAGATCATCGGCGCCGTGCTGCTCGTCTATATCGGCGTGCAACTGCTCAATGGCGACGACGATGAGGAAGGCCACGACGCCAAGGACAACATCTGGGCGGCCATCCGCACCATCCTGATCGCCGACCTGGTGATGTCGCTGGACAACGTGGTGGCAGTTGCCGCAGCGGCCCAGAAGGGCCCGGAAGGCAGCCAGCTGATGCTGCTCATCCTGGGCCTGGGCCTGTCGATCCCGCTGATCGTGTTCGGCAGCACCATCCTGCTCAAGGTCATGGAGCGCTTCCCGGTCATCATCGTGCTGGGCGCTGCACTGCTGGGCTATCTGGCTGGCGAAATGCTGGTGAGTGACCCGGTCGACGCCGCCTGGTTCGAAGTCCACGTCCCGCACGCGCACCTGGTGTTTGGCGCAGCTGGGGCGATCCTGGTGATCATCATCGGCAAGCTGATGAGCCGTCGGGCGGCGCAGACGGCCTGAAGAAGGGCGTCTTACTGATTGGCGTGCACTGAACGCGCTTGATCGGGCTCCATGCCTTCAATCTTCGTCATCCCCGCGAAGGCGGGGATCCAGCGTCTTTAGGGCGCGCCACACTCAAAAGACGCTGGGTTCCCGCCTTCGCGGGAACGACAAGGTGGTGGTCAAGCAAGAGCGGCTCCGAGAGAGCCGCTCTTGTTGTTTTGGCGCAGTGGGGGCAATCCGCAGGGCCACTAACTTATGTGAGTTATCGCACATTTTGTCGGTGAAGCATGAGACATATGTAGACAACTGACAAATTTTGGTTCGCCCACGTCGCGCAGCCTTTGCTGGAGTGACGAAATTTGTCGCGTTACCCCCTACTCATGGGGTATCGCAGCCTGGCACAGTATCTGCTCTATCCTCCCCGCACTTCACAAATCGAAGACGTGCAGTGCATCAACCTAAAATCTCTTCGAGGGGTCATCTCATGCAACGGGTACAACAAATCAAGAAGCTGGGCCGTCGGGTTCAGAAGGGCTTTACGCTGATCGAACTGATGATCGTGGTGGCGATCATTGGTATTTTGGCGGCGATTGCGATTCCTGCGTACCAAGACTACGTGATCCGCGCTCGCGTAACGGAAGGCTTGAACTTGGCTTCGGCAGCCAAAGTGACTGTGGCGGAAAACGCTGCAAATGGTGCTGCATCACTTGCAAACGGCTATGTCCCGCCGGGTGTTGGTACGCTGAAAAATGTGAACTCCATCGCAGTTACCGCTGCCACCGGCCAAATTGACATTTCTTACAATACGAACGTCGCTCCGGCTGCCACCAATACGATCTCGCTTGTGCCGACGGATGGTGGCGCCGCAATTGCTGCCGGCACGCCGCCGAGCGCACCGCTGAAGTGGACCTGCTATACAGCTGGCGTTGCCAGTGCACCTGCAGCTGCTACGTTGCCATCGAAATATGCCCCGGCTGAATGCCGCGGCTAAGGCTCATATTTTTCTGCTATGAAAAAGCGCCCGTATGGGCGCTTTTCTTTTGTCAGTTTGCAAGGCATGATTTCCGGTCTTTGCTCTCGGGCGCGTGTATGTCATTGGCTGGATTCATTGCAGTTTTATTGTTGATAGCGACTGCGATCCCTTTGCTGGTATCGAAGCATACGTTGCCATTGGCGACCTTTTATGGCGAGTGGGCGGCTGGTTTGCTATTTGCCATCGTTGGGCTCATATCGCTATTGGGTGGAAAGCAAATCGCCACCAGCGGTCGGCAATCCGGATGGATCCCCTGGGTCGCGATGATGCCTCTCTGGCTCATTGCAATCGGCAATATGCAAACGTTAGCTGGTTTGAGCGATCAGACTGGAAGCCGGGTTATTACACTTTTGTCGCTGGCACTTGGTGCGACATTAATACTTGCCGGTTGGTTTTGCCGCAACGCTGCCACGCTGACTCGCTCGTGGTCTAGCAGCACCCCCTTGGGCACTGCACTACTCCTCGCGGGCCTCTTAGGTACCCTCGCTCAGTGGATCCAGCTCTTCCACCTCGAACCCCGCACCTTCGGCCTCGTTTCGTCTTATTTCTACGACGACAACCGACGCCTCTGGGGCAACCTGAACCAGCCCAACCATCAGGCCACGGTAGAGGGCATGGCACTGGTTGCGGCAACGTGGCTGGCGTCGCGCGGCAAGCTGCGTTTCCCGATGTGGCTGGTCGCCGCAGCGCTGTTGGAAAGTGGAATCGTGTTGTCGGGGTCGCGCACTGGCGTGCTGCACGTGGGACTCGCTGCGGCGTACGCTCTAGTTGCCGCATGGCTCGCGCGCGGTACGCGCCGCGATGCCGATCCGATGCAGCGCCCAATTGGCTTGCTGGTCGCGGCGGTCGCCATGGTCGCCGTGCTCCTGGTCCTGCAGCAGGCCATCAAGGCGGCGGGGCACGCATTCGACTGGCGACTGTTCGACACCATCGCACAACTGCAGGCTGAAGACCAAATGTCGGCGCGCAGTGCGCTGTGGGCCCACGCCTGGGCCATGTTCCGTGCCCACCCATGGCTGGGCGTGGGCTGGGGTGAATTCGGCTGGGTCCAGTTCCAGCAATTGCCGCAGGTTGGCGTAAAGGTCGAGATGGCCTTTCATGCGCACAACGCCGTGCTCGACCTGCTGGCCAAGACAGGTATCGTCGGCACGGCCGGCGTGGCGCTGGTGCTAGCGGGATGGCTGTGGCGTGTGGTGCGTGTCCGGCTTTGGCAGGGGGCGGGCGAGGAGAGGGCGCAGACTACCGTCGTGCTGGCGTGGCTAGCCATGCTGTGTGCGCACTCGATGCTAGAGTACCCGCTGCACTACCTGTACTTCTTTCTGCCATTCTGCTTCATGCTGGGCTGGCTGGAGCCGGTTGGTTTTGGGAACTGGCGCCTGCCGCACAGGCTCTCGCTGGGACTGCTAGCGGGTTTTGCCTGTGTCAGCGCGATCGTGCTGGCTTCGATGTGGCAAGACTACCGGCGTGCCGAAGCGCGAGAATACGCAACCCGCGAGCGTCGTGCCACGCTGCCGATGCCGGCGTACTGGTTCCACCAGTATGCGGCGGCCGATCTCGCCGAGCGTGCCGTCATCACGCCCGCCAATGCCGCGCAGTTGCTGCCATCGCATGTCGCAGCAGTGCATCTGCTGCCGACGCCGACGATGATCGCACGCACGGCATGGCTGATGGCGCTCACGGGCGATGCCACACGGGGTCGCGCGTGGCTGGAGCGCCTGCATTACTACTACCTTGGCGACGAGCCCGCGCAATACGCGACGCTGGATCAGGCTTGCCACGACGTTGCGGACGCCGCTCGGCCGCGTGCCTTCTGTGCCTGGATTAATAGCCAAGCGCAGCGCATGCCGGAATGAGGTAGACAGCTTAATATGGCACCACGTACCCCGGAGGCGGAGGCGGCGGATAGTAATAGTACGGCGCCGGCCGCGGTGCCACTGCCATGCTTCCGTAGACCGGCACGCGGTGGCCGCTCGCATACATGCATTGCAGGTAGGCCGCGTCATACTGCCGCTGCGTGCCATAGCCCGAGTATTGCGCGTTGCCGGCGCCGACTGCTGCACCAGTCAGCAGGCCAACGCCAGCACCCACTGCCGCGCCCGAGCCCCCATTGAATGCGGCACCGGCCGCCGCGCCCAAGGCCGTGCCAACGACCGCACTGCCGACGGCGGCATTGTTGGCCGCTTGCGCGGACGTGACGCCGCCCACCTGGCCGAATGCGTACTGGCGGCAATTGCCGTCATCGGCACGGAACTGGTCGAAGGTCTTGCCGGTGCCAGGCAGCACCATCACCGACGGCCCCGATGGCATGACGGCGCAGGCGCCCAATGCCAGCGTTGTGGCAGCCAGGGCGATAACGAGCGGACGACCGATCGGATGAGCATGTACCTTCATGACGACATCCTCGTCGGTGACGTTTCGGAACCGGACGGCGGCTGTGCCGGCACCTTCTGCCAGCCGCCAGGGCACGCCTGGATATATGGGTAATAGCCCTCGGGCTGGTTGCAGTGGTACCACCAGGCCTGGCCCGGGGCTTCTGGCGCGGCGCCTTCAGGTCCGGGCGCAGGAACCGGTCCGTTGGGCCCCTGTTCGATGTATTGCGGGGGTGACGCCGGTGCGGTCATGACGGCGGGCGGATAGTAATACGGGTACGGATAGTAGCCATAGGGATAGCCGCCGTACACGAAGCCCGGGCCGATATACACGCCCACGCCGACGCGCGCATGGTAATAGCCGCCGTGATAGTACCCGCCGTGATAATAGGCCCGGCCGGCGAATGCCGCGCCGCTGGCGGTGACCGCCGCCAGCGCCAGCGCCAACTGGCAAAGCTTGCGCCCGTTCATGGAACTCACCCTATGCAAATGCGCCCGGCCGCGCCGGCACTGGGGGTGCCGCAGCCTGTCCGGCCATGCCGGCCTGATTGGTATTGAATACCAATTTACGCCTGCCGGCGGCGGCGCACGGCGTCGTGAAATGCAGCGTTACCTTTATTACGGCGCGGTGCGTCGACCGTACGCGCGGGGATGGGCGGCAAGAATCGAAGTGCCGGATCGACTGCCAGAGACACCCCATCGTTTGCGCCATGGGCGACCGCGATCAGACCGAAGAGACTGGTTGCACTATGTATTGTGAAGCAGACGTTCGAAGCGCGCAGCGAACAGAAACAGGGATCGTCGGGAACGGCGACTAGCTGCGATCACTCGGGGCACTGTGTTCTTTTTCGTCCGCCAGTAGAAAATCCTGTTTCATTTTCAGCTTTACGGCGCGGTCGCGGAAATTGTAATAAAGTGTTTCGAAGCAATCAGGCACACTAGGCCGTGAACCTCGAATCCCCATCCGAATTTGCCATTGACCCGGTGCGTGTGGAGTTCCGCCATGCAGAAACGGAACTCGCATTCCAGCGCCATCATTTGATGCGCAGCCGGTCGTCCCTTCACCTGACACTGCTGTTCTGTTCTGCCTTCTATCTGGCCTTTGCCATGACGGATGTGGCTGCTCTGGGCTATGGGCGCGTGACTTTGGTCCTTTTTGTTGCCCGCGTGCTGGTCGCGATCACGGCAGTCATGGGTTTGTATCTCTTGCGCGACCAGTCGGAGTCGGAGTCCATCGTTGCCCAGTGGTTCGTGGCAAGCGCCGCTGAGGTCGTGGGAATGGCAACCTTCATGCTCATCGTCTGGTTCCGTCCGAGTGAAATTCCATGGCATGCGATGTCACTGTGCATCATGCTGATCGTCGTCTATGTCTTCATCCCTAACCGGCTGATCATCGCAAAGGGTATCGCTATCGCCTCCACGGCGGGGTTCATCCTGATCGCGGTGGAGAAGGGCATGCTGACCCGGTCAGATGCCCTGACCATGTCGATGCTCTTGCTGCTTGCCAACAGCTTCGGCCTGGTGGCGGCCCGTCGCTACCATCGGCTATGGCGCGACGAGTACCGGGCGCTGACGGAACTGAAGCACCAGTCGATCCGGGACCATCTCACCGGCTGTTACAACCGACGCCATTTGCACGAAACGCTGCTGCCGATGGAAATAGCGAGGGCAGAGCGGTACAAGCATTGGTTGACCCTCGTGGTTTGCGATATAGATCACTTCAAACGGATCAACGATACCTTCGGGCACCAGGCTGGTGACGCCGTGCTTCAACATGTTGCAGCCTTGCTCCAGGCAATGACGCGCAAGCATGTGGATAGTGTGGTGCGCTACGGTGGCGAAGAGTTCTTGCTGATCCTGTCACAGACGGACCTTGACGGTGCTTTGTCCGTTGCGGAGCGCCTGCGTGCGGCGATTGTGGACCATCCGACAGCCGACGCCGCCAGCGGGAGCATCCCGACCACGGCCAGCTTTGGCGTGTTGTCCGTCGATTTTTCGGCTGCGAAGCAAGGTGCAACCGAAAAGTCTTTGATTGCCGCTGCCGATGCCCTGCTTTACGAAGCCAAGGAAGCTGGCCGCAACAGTATCCGGTGTAGCGAATGGTCCGATGCAGCAGTCGGGCGTGCGGGCATCTCTCTTCCACTGACGATCTACGATTCGGCGTCGCCCGACAGACATCCGCTTGATGCCGATTGGGCAGAGGCGCCGCTGATCCAGTATCGATGACCGCGACATCGGGTTATTGCTTCGTCGTCAGACCGTTGATCAGAGTGGCGCAGATCGTGAGACGGGCAAGCCAGTGAGGCAGTTGACCCCGACGGACAGGTTTACGCGATGACTCAGGGTGGCGGAAGGTCCATCGCCTTTGTAAACCCCACCGTGCGAGAACACGTCGTTATTTTTGGCTCATCATCATCCATGAACACGCGTATCAGCGGCACGCTCAAGACCTGGAACAAGGATAAAGGGTTCGGGTTTATTACCCCGTCGAATGGTGGCCAGGACATCTTCGTTCATATTTCGGACTACCCTAGGCAGGGCGGTCAGCCAAAGGTTGGCGAGTCATTGACGTTCCTTGTCATGCTCAACAAGGATGGCAAGAAGAAGGCCATCCTTGTCCAACGGCCCGGCGTCAATCCGGCAGTATCACGTAGAAGGCGCGAACAGGTGCCTGTGCGGAACGAGAGAACGCTCGGCCCCCGTCTGGCTGGATTGATCGCTGTTGCCGTCCTCTTTGGCGCCGGATACAAGTACATTGCCCCGAAATTCGGTGGGCTTGAAACATTGGCTTCTGTCTCGACTCAGGCGCCAGTATCGGCGGCGTCTAGCCCATTTCAATGCGACGGACGGAAATATTGTTCTCAGATGACCTCTTGCAAGGAGGCCAAGTATTTCCTGAAGAGCTGTCCAGACACTGAGATGGACGGTGACCGTGACGGCATTCCTTGTGAGTCCCAGTGGTGTACAAGTATTTTTTCGGAATAGGTATAGCCAGGCTTATAAAAGAACTACTTGCCCGAATCAGCCACCCAATCTCCCGACTTCCCGCCATGCTTCTCCAGCAGGCGCACACCGCCGATGACCATCCCCCGATCCACTGCCTTGCACATGTCGTAGATCGTCAGCAGCGCAACTTGTACACCCGTCAGCGCTTCCATCTCCACCCCCGTCTGGCCGCGCGTCTCGGTGCGCACCGTGCAAGTGATGCTGGCGCCGGCCTCGTCCAGCGCGAAGTCCACCGCAACCTTGGTCAGGCCGATCGGGTGGCACAGCGGGATCAGGTCGGCGGTACGTTTGGTCGCCATGATGGCGGCCACGCGGGCGATGCCGAGCACGTCGCCCTTCTTCGCGCTGCCGTCGCGCACGAGCGCAAAGGTATCGGGCAGCATGGTGATGGTGCCGGTGGCCACGGCCACGCGATGGGTGCTGGCCTTGTCGCCGACATCGACCATGTGGGCCTGTCCGGCGGTGTCGAAATGGGTGAGCTGGGTCATGGCAAGATCCTGTGCGGCAACCGCCAATGGGAACGGGTTGCAGAGGCCGCTATCATAGCAACATGCCCAAGACTCCATTGCTTCGCAGGCCAGGCGCTGCCGGCCTTTCGGGGCGGCAAGGCGCCACGCCTGCCGGCCTGGCATCACATGCGCCTGCGCGGAACGCGGGGCCGTGGCGGCGTTCGCTGGTGGCGCTGATCGCGCTGACCATGGTGACGCCTGCGTGGCCGCAGGGCACGGCGCCCGCTGCGGCATCCGGTGCCGCGGCCAGGCCCGCCGCCACCGTGCCTGCAGAAACCAGCGACCAGGTCTACGACAACCTCAACCGCAGCGTGAAGGCGGGGCAGAAGTCCGAATTTGGCCTGCGCACCAACAACGCGGTGGTGGATGTCGGCGGAGTCCAGCTGCCGGACATGGGCGACCCGTCCACGGCGGCGCTGTCGCCGGACATGGAAAAGCGCCTGGGCGACCGCATCATCCGCGATATCCGGCGCGATCCGCTGTACGTGCCCGATCCGCTGCTGTCGGATTACCTCAATGCACTCGGCTACCGGCTGGTGCAGGCCGCGCGGCGCCAGAACATCTCGGGCTCGACCGGTGCCGGCACCTTTGCCACCGGCTTCGACCTCTTTGCCGTGCGTGACCGCAGCATCAACGCCTTCGCCTTGCCGGGTGGCTACATCGGCGTACATACGGGCCTGCTGGTGCAGTCGGAGACCGAATCGGAGCTCGCTTCGGTGCTCGGCCACGAAATCGGCCACGTGATGCAGCGTCATATCGCGCGCGGCATTACCCAGCAGGACCAGTCGATGTGGATCGCGCTGGCCTCCATGGTGCTCGCCGGCCTGGCGGCCACGCGCAGCCCCGATGCCGCCGCTGCGCTCGCGATGGGCGGGCAGGGCGCGGCGATCGCCAACCAGCTGTCCTTCTCGCGTGGCGCCGAGCGCGAGGCCGATCGCGTCGGCTTCCAGATCATGACCGCGGCCGGGTTCGATCCGCAAGGCATGCCCGATTTCTTCCAGCGGCTGCAGCGTGCCTCGGGCACGGCGGAGAACTCGGTGCCTTCCTATGTACGGACCCACCCGCTTACCTCCGAGCGGATTGCCGACATGCAGGACCGCGTCAGCCACGTGACGGCGCGCAAGGTCCCCAACACGCCGGAATACGAGTTTGCGCGCATGCGGGCCCGCGTGATCCAGGAGAGCTCGCCCAGTGACTTGCAGAACCTGCGCGCCGCGTTGCGTGCGCAGCTGGCCGGTGCATCCGCGCTGCGCCTGCCGGCCCTGCACTATGGCCTGGCCTTTGTCGAGCAGCGCCTTGGCCGCTACCCAGCTGCCGAGCAGGAACTGGCCGAAGCGCGCCGCCTGTATGGCAATATTCCCGGCGCCACGTCGGGCAGCCCGATGCTCGACGTGATGGCGATCGAACTCGCACGCGCGCAGGGTCGCGTGCCGGAGGCGATGAGCCAGGCCACGGCATCAATGAAGGCGTTCCCGTTGTCGCACGCGGTGGCGCTGGCCTATGCGGATACGCTGCTGGGTACCGGCCAGTACGATGCGGCGGTGAAGTTCCTGCGCGAACGCACCCGGGAGGAAACCGGGCGCAGCGAGTGGTGGGAGATGCTGGCCCGCGCCTATGCCGGCCAGGGCAAGCGCGTGCAGCAGCACCAGGCACTGGCGGAAAAGTATGCGATGGACGGCGCTTTCCAGGCTGCCATCGAACAGCTCCAGATCGCGCGCAAAGCCGGCGACGGCGATTTCTATGCGCTGTCCGAGGTCGACGCGCGGCTGCACCAGCTCCAGCGCCAGTACCGCGAGGAACGGCAGGACAACAAGGGCATGCCGAACTGACCGGCTTGGTCAGGGGGCCGGCGGCTGGGGATCTCGCACGAAGCCGAAGCGCTTCGGCACTTCGCCGGCGGCAATCGGTTCGATCGGGATGTCGCGGCCATCATGGCGGAACACGCCGAGTTCCGTGCCGCACGCGTCGCCATGCCATTCGCATGCGCCGCTGAAAAGGTCCAGGTCGTGGTCATGCAGCAGCGCTGCGTGCGAATCGCCGTCCTCGCCTTCAATCTTGCCAGCCAGCACCACATTGCCCTGTTCGTCCGCGTAGCAGGCCTGCACGGCAAACGCACGCTGCGTAGTCGTGCGCAGGTTGCCTTCATGCAGCCGTACGATCCACGGCGCATAGGCCAGCGACACAAAGACACGCTGCGGCCCGTTCTGGAAGTACCACGCGCCGCGGTCGTCGTGCAGGTAGTTGCGCTCAATGAACGCGACCAGCGTTTCATGCCGGATCGGATCGCCCGACAGGCCGTGCTGCTGGGCGAACTCGTTGCGCAGGCGCCATTGGCCACGGCGGTCGAGCGCCAGCCATCCGTAGCAGTTGGGCACATTGGGCCAGCGCGCTATCGCTTGTCGGACGGATTCATCCATGGTCGTGTCTCCTCGTTGCGTGCCGTGCAGGCTTCAGGACATGCTGTCGAAGAAGCGCAGGATCCGTGCAGGCAGCCAATCGATATGGCCGCCGAACGGCAGCAGTGGCAGTTGGCCCAGCAGACCCGCACGCGGTGTCATGAAGCCGACGTGCCCCCCGTGCTCGGGTTGCTCCAACCAGACCTGCGGGCTGACGTCGGCAGGGCCCGGCAGATGGCGGCCCGGCAGGAACGGGTCGTTGCGCGCATTGAGCACCAGCGTGGGCACGGCAATCTCGCCCAGTACGGGTTTGCTTGCGGCGCGCTTCCAGTAATCGTCGGTATCGCGAAAGCCGTGCAGCGGCGCGGTCACGATGTTGTCGAAGGCATAGAGGTCGCGGCTTGCCAGCATGGCATCGCGGTTGAACAGGCCCGGATACTGTTCGAGCTTGGCGAGCGACTTGCGCTTGAGCGTCTGCAGGAACATGCGCGTGTAGAGCATGTTGAAGCCCTCCGACAGCGCTGCGCCGCCGGCGGCCAGGTCCAGCGGCGCGGAGATCGCGGCGGCGGCGGTGACGAAGCCGGCCGCGCTGCCCTGTTCGCCGAGGTAGCGCAGCAACGCGTTGCCGCCCAGCGAAATACCCACCACCAGCATCGGCCTGCCGTCGGCGCAGTGTTCGCGCCGCAGGCGTTCGAGTACCCAGCGGATCTCGGCGGAATCGCCGGAATGGTAGAAGCGCGGCGCGCGATTGAGCTCGCCCGAGCAGCCGCGGAAATGCGGGACCACGCCCTGCCAGCCGCGTGGCTGCAGTGCATGCATGAGCGCCTGCGCGTAGTGGCTGCCGGAGTCGCCTTCCAGTCCATGGAACATCACGAGCAGCGGCGTGCCGGGGTGCACGGCGTGCGTGGTCCAGTCCAGGTCGATGAAGTCCTGGTCAGGCGTTTCCCAGCGCTCGCGGCGAAAGTGCACACGCGGCGGACGGCGCGTGAAGCGTGCGGGAATAATGGTCTGGGCGTGGCCGCCGCGCAGCCACCAGGGCATGGCGATGCCGTCGCCATAAGCATGGCCGGATGGATTGGCCTGGGCGGTGGATGGCAGGCGATGGTGCGGAAGCTGCGTCATGCCGGCTCGATGATGCGATGGGCCGCGCACCTTGCGCGCGGCCAGTGGCTGCCTTCAGTGCAGGGCCTGCCCCGGCGCTGCGGCCACGGCGGCGACCTGCACGGCATTGGCCGGACTGCAGTGGATGTGCGCGAGGCGCCAGCCCTCGTGGTTCTGCATCAGCACGTACGTGGTGTGCACGTACAGGTCGGCCTCGACCCGGTCCGCGCCGAAGCGCAGGGCCTCGGTCACGTCGAAGATGGAAACGCCCAGCGACGCATGGCTGCTGGTCTCGATGGCATCGATCAGCACCGGCTGCTCCTCGAGCAGTTGCGAGAACGCCTGGCGCAGGTGTTCATGGCCGATCAGGCGCTGCCCGTCAGGCATGACGCAGGTGACCGAGTCTTCGTCGAGCCACAGCCGCAGCGCGCCGTCGGCATCACGCAGTTTCATGGCCTCGCGGAAGGCCTGGACAATGTCTTCCGCGGAATCGAACAGACGGGCAAAACGGGGCATGGTCGCGATTTCAGGAGTCAGGGCCGGTGCAGCAGCTTGCGCAGCTCAACGAACACCATCTCGGGTTCGATGTCCTTCAGGCAGCGCATGTGTCCCAGGGGACACTCGTGTTTGAGGCACGGACTGCATTCGAGTTGCAGCCACATGATACTCGCAGCCTGTGACAGGGGAGGCGTCTGGCGCGGATCGCTGGAACCGAACACAGCCACCTGCGGCCGGTTCAGCGCGGCGGCGATGTGCATGAGGCCGGTGTCGTTGCAGACTGCGGCTTCGGACAGCGCGAGCAGGTCGATGGCGTCGTCCAGCGACGTCTGCCCGCACAGGTTGCGCACGAACGGTGCTTCCCGCGCGATCTCGGCGGCGGCGTCCGCATCGGCGGCGGCGCCCAGCGTGATCATCTGCGCATACGGATACGAGCGCCGCAGCATCTGCGCCAGTTTGGCGAAATGGCCGGCGGGCCAGCGCCGGGCCGGGCCGAAACCGGCGCCGGGACAGAAGGCGATCAGGCGGGTCTGCGGCGGGATGCCGAAGCGTTCGGCCGTGGCAGCAATGCGGGCCGGGTCGGTGCGCAGGCGCGGCTCCGGCAATTCTGCTGGCGGTTTGGCACCGGGCCGCAGCGCCAGGCGCGCGTAGTGCTCGGCCATGGCCGGGCGGCCGTTGCGCGGCGGGTTGGCGTGGCTCACGTTCAGCATGCCGAAACGCGACTCGCCACGGTAGCCGACGCGCAGCGGAATGCCGGCGAGCCACGGGATCAGTGCTGACTTGAGCGTGTCCGGCAGCACGTAGGCCATGTCGTAGCCTTCGTTCTTGAGCTGCTGGGCGAACATGAACCGCGCCGACAACTGCAGCTTGCCGTGCGTGAGATCGCTCGGGAACACCCTGCCCATCTCCGGCATGCGCGCCAGCACCGGGCCTACCCATTTAGGTGCTAGGGCATCGATGACCAGCCGCGGATGACGCGCCTTGAGCAGCGCGAACAGCGGCTGGGCCATCAGGGCGTCGCTGATCCGGTCGGGGGCGATGACGAGGGCTTTTTTCATGAGTGGGGCGAGGCTTGCCCGCGCGTCGGCACGGCGGGCGGAAATGCCAACGCCCCGGGGCGCCGGCAGGCGGCCCGGAGCGTCGGGGTGCTGCGGGAGCGGCCTGGGCTGCTCAGTGGTGGCCCTTCAGCACGGTGCCCGGCTTGAGCTTGTACACGGTACCGCAGTACGGGCACTTGGCTTCGCCGGTGTCCGCCACGTCCAGGAAGACGCGCGGGTGGTAGTTCCAGGCCGGCGTGCTGGCGGTGGGGCAGTGCAGCGGGAGGTCTTCGGCGCCGATTTCAACGATGTTGGCGGTTTGCGTCATGGTGTTGCGGGGTGTCGTGCTTCGGATCGGGGCGGACTGGTGCCGTGCCGGCAAGGCCGGGGCATCAGCCGCTTCTTGTTCGGTTTGCCGGTCGCGCCGGATATCCGGCTGCGGCAAAAGCATACATTGTAAGCTGCGGGGGCATGGGTGCCAACGCGGCAGACCGTGAAAGGCGGTCTAAAATGCCCGCTTTCGCGCCGTTCTCCCCCAATTTCCTGTCTCCGGACCTGTTCCCGTGCCATTCGTCACCCCTCCCGGCCCCGATGCAGGCCCCGACAGCGGCCTGCCCGCCTGGCAACAGGCGCTGGAAGCCCTGCAGGGCCTGGCAGGAGGCGCCGAAGCCGCCGGCAACGCGCCCGATCGCCGCCTGCTGTGGGCATTGACCCTGGATGCGGACGGCGCCGTCGCGGCGATCGAGCCGCTGGAGCAGACGCGCGGCGCGCGCGGCTGGGGCAAGCCGCGGCCGGTGCCGCTGGCGCGCGTGGCCGAGGACGGGCAGTTGCCGCCATGGGATGCGCGCGTGGCCCACGCCATCCGGCGCGATCAGTCGCACAACCGGCGCTATGTCCTGGACCGCGCGGCCGCGATCGTGGCGCTGGTCGGGCATCCGGCGGTTGTGCTGGCCCGCTCGCCGGAACAGGTGCTGGAGGTGGCCGAAGGCGCGCCCGCGCTCGAGGCCGTGCATACCGGCGGCCGCTATGTGCTGCGGATCTATCCCCCGCTGCGCGAAGCGCCGGCCATGGACGCCTACCTGCCGGCCGCGGCCCGCCAGGATGCCGAAGCGCTGCGCCACGTCACGGTGCTGCGCGATGGCCCGCAGCGCTTGCGCGTGATCCGCTTCACGCCGGCACAACTGGGCGCGGCACGGCTGATTGCCGATGGCCTTGCCATCCCCGAAGCTGGCCGTGCGCAGCTCGACCGCACCCTGCGCGCGCTGGCCGGGCATTTCCAGGTCGAGGCGGACCCCACCGGCGCCGTGCGCGAACTGGAGCCCGAATCGCGTCTGCGTGCCGAAGTGGCCCCGCATGGCCGGGGCATTGCGCTGCGGCTGGTGGTCACGCCGCTGGGGCCGCAAGGCCCGCGCCTGGCGCCGGGTGCGGGACGCGAGCGGCTGATGGCCACCGTGCGCGGCGAAACGCTCGCGGCCCGGCGCGACCTGGACGCGGAACTGGCCCACGTGGCCGAAGTATTTGCCGAACTGCCATTCCTGGTGCCGCTGGCCCCGCCTGGCGGCGAGCACAGCTGGGTGCTCGACGATCCTGAAGACGCGCTGACCGTCGTGGAAGCGCTGCCGCGCCTGGCCGGGGTGCAGGCGCTGGAGTGGCCGCGCGGCAAGGAGATGCGCGTGGTGCCGGCCGACCTGCCGCAGCTCAGCGTGACCGTTGAAACCCGCAATGCCTGGTACCGGCTGGTGGGTGAGCTGCGCGTGGCCGAAGGGCTGGTGCTCGAACTCGGCAAGCTGATCGACTGGACCAGCAGCCACGCAGGCCGTTTCGTGCCGATGGGGCAGGGCGTGTATGTAGCGCTCACGCGCACGCTGCGTGGCCGGCTGCGCGACCTGTCTGGCGTGGCCGATCGCGTGCCCGACGGCATCCGCGTGCCGCTGATGGCCGCGCCGTGGCTGGACGACGTGCTGGCCGGCGCGGGCGTCGATCCCGACGCGCATTTCCGCCAGCGGCTGGCACGGCTGCGCGCCGCGCGGGACGCCGAAATCACGGTGCCTGCGAATCTGGTCGCCGAGCTGCGTCCTTACCAGCACGATGGCTATCGCTGGGCGATGACGCTGGCCGCCGCGGGCCTGGGTGCCTGCCTGGCCGACGACATGGGCCTGGGCAAGACGCTGCAGGCGCTGGCGGTGCTGCTGGCGCGTGCGGACGGCGGTGCTGGCCTCGTGGCCGCTCCGACCTCCGTCTGCGGCAACTGGGCCGCCGAGGCACGGCGGTTCGCACCGACGCTGAACGTGCTCGTCTATGCAGAGGGCGAACGGGAGACCATGCTCGCGCAAGCGGGGCCGGGCGATCTGGTCATCGTTTCCTATACGCTGCTCCAACAGGCGCGCCAGGCGTTCTGCGCGCGCGAGTGGCACACGGTGGTAGCCGACGAGGCGCAGGCCATCAAGAACGCCGCTTCACGCCGCGCGCAGGCGCTGTTCGACCTGCCATCGGGCTTTCGCATGGCACTTTCCGGCACGCCCGTGGAAAACCGGCTGGCCGAGCTTTGGTCGGTGATGCGCTTCTGCAATCCGGGGCTGCTCGGCTCGCTGGCCCGTTTCAACGAGCATTTCGCCAGCCCGATCGAGCGCAGCGGCGCGCGTGAAGTCCGGCAACGGCTGCGGCGCATGATCGCACCGTTCGTGCTGCGCCGGACCAAGGCGCAGGTGCTAGACGAACTGCCGGCCCGCACCGAACTGGTCATCCGCGTGGAGCCGGAGCCGGTCGAGGCCGCCCACTACGAGGCGCTGCGCCGCCAGGCCCAGTCCGAGGCCGAAGCGGCGCTTGCGCGCGTCGAAGCGGCTCGCAAGGCCACGCGCGGCGCACCGGAAGGCGCGCGCGCCAGGGCCATCGCGCAGGCACAGTTCCAGGCGCAGGCACGCATCCATGTGCTGGCGCAACTGATGCGGCTGCGCCGCGCGGCCTGCGATGCACGGCTGGTAACGCCCGAAGTGGGACAGGAGGGCGCCAAGCTGCGTACGTTTGTCGAGCTTGCCAGCGAGCTCGCGGCCAATGGGCACAAGGTGCTGGTGTTCAGCCAGTTCGTGGACTTCCTGCGCCTGCTCAGGCAGGGGCTGGAGCGCGCTGGCCTGGCGCTGCAGTACCTGGACGGCGCCACGCCGGCCGCAGAGCGTACGCGGCGCGTGGCGGCCTTCCAGGCGGGCGAGGGCGATGTCTTCCTGATCAGCCTGAAGGCCGGCGGCTTCGGCCTGAACCTGACTGCCGCGGACTACGTGATCATCGCCGATCCGTGGTGGAACCCCGCCGCGGAGGACCAGGCCATGGGCCGCGCCCACCGCATCGGCCAGCAGCGCCCCGTCACGGTGTATAGGCTCATTACCGCCGGGACCATCGAGGAGCGCATCGTCGAACTGCACAAGGACAAGCGCGCGCTGGCCGACGGCTTGCTGGAAGCCGATGAGGAAGCCGTGTCCGGCATCGGCGCGCCGATGCCGGACGTGGACGAACTGGTAGGGCTGCTGCGACGCTGAACGTTGCTCGGACACGACCATATGCCGGCATGGCATACCTTCAGGTGAACTCGGTCGTTTGGTTTTGGCCCGAACATTGCTATCGTGTGACCATTGGCCCAGGGCGCCAAGACCCTGGCTCATGACGGCGTCGCCATGAATTCGCGGTGGCCGGCGCCCTTGTCCTTCATTTCCCTTGACGGTGCCCCTATGTCCCGCCTGCCCCAGCGCTTCTCCTTCCGTTCCGCCCTGCAACTGACCGCCGGCCTCGTCGCGGCCTGCGCCATTGCCGCCCCCGCGCACGCGCAAGGCGAGTGGCCGGCCCAGCCGGTGACCATCCTGATGGGCTTTACTGCCGGATCGGGCGTGGACATGGTGGGCCGCGCGCTGCAGGAGTCGCTGCAGAAGTCGCTCAAGACCACCATCCTCTACGACTACCGTCCGGGCGCCGGCGGCAACGTAGCCTCGGAAGTGGTGGCCCACGCCAAGCCGGACGGCTACACGCTGCTGCTGGGCACTGCCGCCACGCACGGCATCAACCCGGCGCTGTACAAGAGCCTGCCGTTTGACGCCGACGCCGATTTCACGCCGATCGCGCCGCTGGTCGAGGTCTCCAACGTGCTGACCATCAACCCGGCCGTGATCGACGTGAAGTCGGTGAAGGAGTTCATCGAGAAGGTCAAGGCCAATCCGGGCAAGTACAACTACGCGTCTACGGGCAACGGCACCGGCACGCACCTGGCGTTTGCGGAGTTCAACGCACGCGCCGGCCTGGACATGACGCACGTCCCGTACAAGGGCGGCCCCGATGCGCTGCAGGCCGTGCTCAAGGGCGAAGTCTGCTGCATTTTCAACCAGGTCCAGAGCGTGCTGCCGCAATATCGCGCGGGCAAGGTGCGCCTGCTCGGCGTTACCACGAGCAAGCGCGTGCCGGTGATTCCGGAAGTGCCGACCATTGCCGAAAGCGGTGTGCCGGGCTACAACAGCACGATCTGGTTCGGCTTCTTCGGGCCGAAGGGGCTGGACCCCAAGATCACGCGCAAGATCAACGATGCGGTGAAGGTCGCTCTGGAAACGCCTTCTATTCGCCAGAAGCTGATTGACGCAGGGAATTCGCCGCGCGTGGAAAGCGTGGATCAGTTTCGTGCGACGGTGAAGGCGGATCGGCAGAAGTGGGCGGGGGTGGTGAAGACGGTGGGGGCTTCGATTGATTGAATTGGGGGTGACGGGAGATTGGGGGGGGCGTGCTTGGCTGATGCCGCTGTTTCGCCGGCGTAGCCGGCGAGTTACTTTTTGCCCGAGCGGCAAAAAGTAACCAAAAAGCGCGTTTACTTGCCCTAACGGGCGAATATTGATCGTAGTGTGCTGAGGGTGTTGTACGGGTATGGGCTTCAGAGTGTTTCTGGCTGCCTGCCGCTGGGTGCGCGGCCGTGGTCGGGATTACAGCGCTGATTGAACGAGCCCCGAAACTGTCCGTGGCCCCTGCTGCTAGCGGTATCGCGTCAACGCCTTCGGCTGCACTGCGCGCGGCGTCCTAGTCGGCATGGCGAGGGGCATCAACGTCGCTAGCGCTGGCGCTCCGCCCTTCTTCATTCTTGACGTCGCGCATGGCACATGCGCCAAGGGCTTCGTCACTACGCTCTGGTTCGGGCTGCGGCCCGGAAACCCGGACTGCTGAGTGCGCGCAGCGCAGCCGCAGGCGTCCCCGCGATATCGCTGTTAGAAGGGACCACTCCGTAATCCGGGTTCGTTCGTACGCCCTGTCCCATCCTAATCATCTACGCGGCAGGCAGTCTGGTTATGCCCCTGGACCGTCTTCACCTCATCGAGCCGTTCGTCAACCACGAAAACGCGCTTTTGCCTACTTTTACCGCTCGGGTAAAAGTAGGTCGCCGGCTACGCCGGCGAAACAGCCACGCCTGCCAAGAACGACAAACCAAGCCCCCCAAAAAAACCCTCTTTATCCCCCAAACGCCGCCGCCGCCCTCTGCAGGCGATCCCTAACCCCAGCCCATTCATGCCCCTCAGGCAGCGGCTCGAACACCAGCCGCGTGTAACCCTGCTTGTCAAGCTTGCGCAGCAGGCGATAAAGCTCTCGGGCATAGGCGGTAGCATCCGCAGGTGCCTGCACCCACGTGCAGCGTGCATCGTCGATCGGGGCACGCGCCACCCACGCCACGCGGGCGTCGGCAGCCAAGGCAGGCAGTTGCGCCGCCAGTTCGGCCGCATCGGCCAGCACCAGCGGGGTATGCGGGGCATAGTGCGCCTTGAGCGTGCCTGAAGCGCGCGGTGCCGCCGCATCAGGCGGGAGCGGCGCTTCACCCAGCACCTTCGCCATCATCGCCGGCGTGATCGCGCCCGGCCGCAGCAGCACGGGGCCAATGCCCTGGTCCAGCCGCGACAGGTCGACGATGGTGGATTCGATCCCTACTTCCACGCCATCGCCTTCGAGCACATAGACCGCATCGCCGAATTCGTCGCGCACGTGCTGCGCTGTGGTAGGGCTGACCTGGCCGAACTTGTTGGCCGATGGCGCGGCAATACCGCCACGGCCGCGCTTGAAGCGCGACAGCAGCGCCTGTGCGACGGGATGCGAGGGGCAGCGCAGGCCGATGCTGTCCTGGCCGCCGGCGACTGCCGCATGGATGTGCGAGGCACGCTTGAGGATCAGCGTGAGCGGGCCGGGCCAGAACGCTTCAATGAGCTTGTTCGCGGCTTCCGGCACCTCGTCGACCCAGTAGCCGATGTCGGCGCCGTCCACCACATGCACGATGACCGGGTGGTTCGACGGTCTTCCCTTCAGCGCGAAAATGCGCGCCACGGCTTCCGGGTTCTCGGCGTCGGCGCCGAGCCCGTAGACGGTTTCCGTGGGAAAGGCGACCAGCTGGCCGGCCTCCAGCAGGCGGACGGCTTCGTCCAGTTCGGCGGCCGTGGGCATGCGCGACATCGTGTTCCTTGACGCTGGCGTGGCAGTGTTGCGGGTGGTTCAGAGCGGTTCAGAGGGGGATGTGCAGCGCTTGCTCGGCCACCTGGAACGCCTGCTCGGCGGCCTCGGCGTTTTCGCCAACGCAGTTCACATGGCCCATCTTGCGCGACGGGCGCGCATCGTTCTTGCCGTACAGGTGCAGCTTGGCGCCGGGCTGGGCCAGTACTTCGTCCCACGCCGGCGTGCGCTCCAGGCCGAACTCGAACCACACGTCGCCAAGCAGGTTCAGCATCTTGCCGGCCGAATGCTGGCGCGTGCTGCCCAGCGGCAGGCGGGCCATGGTGCGCACCTGCTGCTCGAACTGGCTGGTCTCGCACGCATCCATGGTGATGTGGCCGGAGTTGTGCGGGCGCGGCGCCATTTCGTTGGCGATCAGCGTGCCGTCTGTCAGCACGAAGAATTCGATGCACAGCACGCCCACATAGCCCATTTCCGTGGCGATGGTGGCGGCGGCCGCGCGGGCGCGGTCGGCGATATCGGCCGAGACGCTGGTGGATGGCATCGTCGTCGAGAACAGGATACCGTCGCGGTGCACGTTCTCGGCCAGCGGCCAGGTGGCGGTGCTGCCATCGGCGGCACGTGCGGCCAGCACGGAGACCTCGTAGGCCAGCGGCAGCATCTGTTCCAGCACGCACGGCACGTGCTGCATGGCCTTCCACGCAGCACGCACGTCCTCGCGCGTTTTCACGCGGGCCTGGCCCTTGCCGTCGTAGCCCATGCGAGCGGTCTTGAGGATGCCGGGCAGGACTGTGTCGGGCAGCCGGTCCACGTCCGCATCGTGCTCGATGACCCAGTGCGGGGCGGTCTGCACACCGGTGCGCTCGGCGCACAAGGCAAAGAACTTTTTCTCGCCGATGCGGTTCTGCGCGATCGACACGCAGTAGCCGCGCGGCGCGACAAACGCGCCGAGCTGTTCCAGCCGGTCCAGCGACAGCGACGGCACGTTCTCGAATTCCGTGCTGACGGCCTGGCACAGCCTGGCCATCTCAGAGAGTGCTGCCTCATCGGTGTAAGGCGCGCAGATATGCTTGTCGGCCACGGAGCCGGCTGGGCTGTCCTGGTCCGGGTCGAGCACGCAGACGCGATAGCCCATGGCCTGCGCCGCATGCGTGAACATGCGGCCAAGCTGACCGCCACCGAGCATGCCGAGCCAGGCGCCGGGCAGAATGGGCGCGCTGGGGTTGTCGACACCGAATTCGGCGCGCGACTCCGGCGTGTGGGCTTCGGATAGGTAGGGATGGATATCGGTCGGCATTGCTCGGTTCCGTGGTTTCCGGGGTTACAGCGCGATGGCAGCGCGGTGAATTACAGCGGCAGCGTCATGGCGCGGGCAGCCTCGGTCTGCTTCGCGCGGAAGACTTCCAGCGCGTTGGCCAGGGCCTCGTCGGTGGTGGCCAGCGTGGCGATGGCGTGCAGCGCTGCATTGGCGGCACCGGCTTCGCCGATCGCGAACGTCGCCACCGGCACGCCCTTGGGCATCTGCACGATCGACAGCAGCGAGTCTTCGCCGCGCAGGTATTTCGACGGCACGGGCACGCCGAACACCGGCACGATGGTCTTGGCGGCGATCATGCCTGGCAGGTGCGCGGCACCGCCGGCACCGGCGATGATTGCGCGGATGCCGCGGCCGCGCGCGGTCTCGGCATAGCGGAACATGTCGTCGGCCATGCGGTGCGCCGAGACGACCTGCGCCTCGAACGGCACGCCGAAATCCTTCAGCATGGCCACGGCGTGCTGCATTACGTCCCAGTCGGAACTGCTGCCCATTACGACGCCGACGAGCGGCTTGTCTTGCTTGCTCACGTTCTCTGTTCCTTCGGTTGTCGTTCCCGCGAATACCCCAAAAGGCACGTGGGCGGGAACCCAGTCACTTCGTCTTTGGCGTCAACGCAGCGCGAAAGACGCTGGATTCCCGCCTGCGCGGGAATGACGGGATGGACTTACTGCAGTTCTTCCCCCGTCAGACGCGTCAGCGCCTCACGGTACTTCGCCGCAGTCTTCTCGATCACATCATCCGGCAGCTTCGGCGCCGGCGCGGTCTTCGGCCACGGCTTGCCATCGATGCGTACGGCTTCCAGCCAGTCGCGCACGAACTGCTTGTCGAACGACGGCGGGTTGGTGCCGACCTGGTACGAATCGGCCGGCCAGAAGCGCGACGAATCGGCGGTCAGCACTTCGTCCATCAGCGTGAGGGTACCGTTCTCGTCCAGGCCGAATTCGAACTTGGTGTCGGCGATGATGATGCCGCGCGTGGCCGCGTACTCGGCCGCTTCCTTGTACAGGCGGATGGAGATGTCTCGCATCTGGCGGGCCAGCGCCACGCCGATGCGTTCTTCGACTTCGCCGAACGAGATGTTCTCGTCGTGCTCGCCCATTTCGGCCTTGGCGGCCGGGGTGAAGATCGGCTCGGGCAGCTTCTGCGCGTTCTGCAGGCCGGCGGGCAGCTCGATGCCGCACACCTTGCCCGTCGCCTGGTAGTCCTTCCAGCCGCTGCCGGCGAGGTAGCCGCGCACCACGGCTTCCACCAGGATCGGCTTCAGGCGCTTGACCACCACGGCGCGGCCCTGCACCTGTGCGACTTCCTCGGGCTTCACCACGGTTTCCGCGGCGACGTCGGTCTCGTGATTCGGCACGATATGCGCGAGCTTGCTGAACCAGAAGTTCGCCATCTGGTTCAGCACGCGGCCCTTGTCGGGAATCGGCTCGCCCATGATGACGTCGAAGGCCGACAGGCGGTCGGTCGTAACGATCAGCAGCTTGTCTTCGCCGACGGCGTAGTTGTCGCGCACCTTGCCGTGGCCGAGCAGCGGCAGGGAAGTGATGGAGGACTGGTAGAGAGCGTTGGACATGATGGTTCCGATCGGGCGGAGGTAAAGCTGAGGGTCAGCAAAGAAACACTAACGCTCAAAAATGCGTCGTCCCCGCGTAGGCGGGGACCCAGTGACTTTTGCCTTTGGTCAGCGCCGCGTTAAAGACGCTGGGTTCCCGCCTTCGCGGGAACGACGATTAAAATTTACTGCACAACCTGGGCAAGCTTGCCCGATTTGTACTGGCTGGCGATATCCGTCAGCGACACCGACTTGATCTTGCTGGCCTGGCCTTCGCAGCCGAAGGCGATGTAGCGGGCCTTGCAGACCTGCTTGGCGGCTTCGCGGGCCGGCTTCAGGTATTCGCGCGGGTCGAACTTGCTCGGGTTCTCGACGAAGAAGCGGCGGATCGCGCCGGTCATGGCCAGGCGGATGTCGGTGTCGATGTTGATCTTGCGCACGCCGTACTTGATCGCTTCCTGGATTTCCTCGACGGGCACGCCGTAGGTTTCCTTCATGTCGCCGCCGAACTTGCGGATCTCTTCCAGCAGCTCTTGGGGCACCGACGACGAGCCGTGCATCACCAGGTGGGTGTTGGGGATGCGGGCGTGGATTTCCTTGATGCGGTTGATCGCCAGGATGTCGCCGGTCGGCTTGCGCGTGAACTTGTAGGCGCCGTGCGAGGTGCCGATGGCGATGGCCAGCGCGTCGAGCTGGGTGGCCTTGACGAAGTCGGCGGCCTGCTCCGGGTCCGTCAGCAGCATGGAGTGGTCCAGCTTGCCTTCGGCGCCGATGCCGTCTTCTTCACCGGCTTCGCCGGTTTCCAGCGAGCCCAGGCAGCCCAGTTCGCCTTCGACGGTCACGCCGATGGCGTGCGACAGCGCCACGACCTTGCGGGTCACGTCGACGTTGTATTCGTAGTCGGCCGGGGTCTTGCCGTCTTCGCGCAGCGAGCCGTCCATCATCACCGACGAGAAGCCCAGGTCGATCGCGGCCTGGCAGATGGCCGGCGACTGGCCGTGGTCCTGGTGCATCACCACCGGGATGTGCGGGTAGGCTTCGACCGCGGCTTCGATCAGGTGGCGCAGGAAGTGTTCGCCGGCATATTTGCGGGCGCCTGCGGAGGCCTGCATGATCACCGGGGCGTTGACCTCGTCGGCCGCCTGCATGATGGCCTGGACCTGCTCGAGGTTGTTCACGTTGAATGCCGGCAGACCATAGCCGTTTTCGGCAGCGTGGTCGAGCAGCTGGCGCATCGATACGAGTGGCATGTCAAAACTCCTGAAGGTAAATGGGGTGTCTCTGAATCTTGTTCTGCTGGCGCATTCCGTCGCGTCGGCTGTGCCTGCCGGCCGGGCCATTCTGCACGGCCTGCCGCCGTGCTTCTGCCCGCTGCCACACAAACTGCATCAACTGCCCACCCTGACGATCTTGAGGGTGTTGGTGCCGCCAGGCTGGCCCATCGGCTCGCCGATCGTCAGCACGATGAAATCGCCGCGCTGCACGACGCCCTGCGCGAGCAGCAGCTCTTCGGCTTGCTCCAGCGCGGTGTCGCGGTCGGCGCTGGCCTGCAGCGGCAGAGGCACTACGTTGCGGTACAGCTGCATCTTGCGCTGGGACGCCACATTGGGCGTCATCGCGTAGATCGGCACATGGATGCGGTGACGGCTCATCCACAGCGCGGTCGCGCCCGAATCGGTCAGCGCGGCAATCGCCTTCACCTGCAAATGATAGGCGGTGAACAGTGCACCCATCGCCACCGACTGGTCGATGCGCGAGAAAGTCTGATTGAGGAAGTCCGTGTCGAGTTGCACCACCTCGGATTTCTCCGCCTCGATGCACACCGCGGCCATGGCTTCGACGGTTTCCACCGGGTAGCGTCCCGCCGCGGTTTCTGCCGACAGCATCACGGCGTCGGTGCCGTCCAGCACGGCGTTCGCCACGTCGGACACCTCGGCACGCGTCGGCACCGGGTTCACGATCATGCTTTCCATCATCTGCGTGGCGGTGATGGTCAGCTTGTTGGCCTCGCGTGCCAGCCGGATCATGCGCTTCTGCAGCGCCGGGACGGCCGCGTTGCCGACTTCCACGGCCAGGTCGCCGCGCGCCACCATGATGCCGTCCGAAGCCTGCAGGATTTCCTCGAGCACGCCCGGGTTGATGGCCTCGGCGCGTTCGATCTTGGCGATCATGCGCGCCTTGTTGCCATGCGGCTGGCCGGCCACGGCCGCGAGCTGGCGGGCCATCTCCATGTCGGTGGCATTCTTCGGGAAGCTCACCGCGACATAGTCCGCGCCCAGGGCCATGGCGGTCTTGATGTCGTCCATGTCCTTGGCCGTCAGCGCCGGCGCCGACAGGCCGCCGCCCTGGCGGTTGATGCCCTTGTTGTTGGACAGCTCGCCGCCGACGCGCACCGTGGTGAAGATCTCGGTGCCGAGCACGCGGTCCACCACCAGCACGATCAGGCCGTCGTTGAGCAGCAGCAGGTCGCCCGGACCCACGTCGCGCGGCAGGTCCTGGTAGTCCAGGCCGACGCGCTCCTGGTTGCCGAGCTGGCAGGCCGAATCGAGGACGAACGGGTCGCCCGGCTTGAGCGTGATCTTGCCGTTCTCGAACTTGCCCACGCGGATCTTGGGGCCCTGCAGGTCGGCCATGATGGCCACCTCGCGTCCGCACGACTGGGCGGCTTCGCGCACCAGCTTCGCGCGGTCGATATGGTCCTGCGCGGTGCCGTGCGAGAAGTTCAGCCGCACCACGTCCACTCCGGCGGCGATCATGCGCGTAAGCACTTCCAGCGAGCTGGACGACGGGCCGATGGTGGCGACGATCTTGGTCGAGCGGGTCATGGCGGGAGATCCTTGTCCGGACGTTGGCCAGCCTGGCTTCAGCCGGCGGCGCGTTGCTCCAGCACTTCGAACGCGGGCAGCTTCTTGCCTTCCAGGAACTCCAGGAACGCCCCGCCGCCGGTCGAGATATAACCGACGCGGTCGGCGATGCCGTACTTGGCGATGGCAGCCAGCGTGTCGCCGCCACCGGCGATCGAGAACGCCTTCGAATCTGCGATGGCTTCGGCCAGCACCTTGGTGCCGTTGCCGAACTGGTCGAATTCGAATACGCCCACCGGGCCGTTCCACACGATGGTGCCGGCGGCCTTGAGCTGCTCGGCCAGCTGTGCGGCGGTCTTCGGACCGATGTCGAGGATCATGTCGTCATCGGCCACGTCCTTGACGTCCTTGACGGTGGCGGCGGCGGTGGCGCTGAATTCCTTGGCGCACACCACGTCGACCGGGATGGGCACCGAGGCGCCGCGCGCGGCCATGATGTCGATGATGGCCTTGGCGTCGCCGACCAGGTCGGCCTCGGCGAGGGACTTGCCGATCTTCAGGCCGGCAGCCAGCATGAAGGTGTTGGCGATGCCGCCGCCGACGATCAGGTTGTCCACCTTGTCGGCCAGCGACTTCAGGATGGTCAGCTTGGTCGACACCTTGGAGCCAGCCACGATGGCGACCAGCGGCCGCGCCGGCTGGCCCAGTGCCTTGCCCAGCGCGTCGATCTCGGCGGCCAGCAGCGGGCCGGCGCAGGCGATCGGCGCGTACTTGGCGATGCCATGGGTGGTAGCTTCCGCGCGGTGGGCGGTGCCGAAGGCGTCATTGACGTACACGTCGCACAGCTTTGCCATCTTCTGCGCCAGTTCGTCGCTGTTCTTCTTCTCGCCCTTGTTCACGCGGCAGTTTTCCAGCAACACCACCTGGCCGGGGGCGACTTCCACGCCATCCACCCAGTTCTGCACCAGTTTCACAGGCTTGCCGAGCAACTCCGACAGGCGCGTGGCGATGGGCGCCAGCGAGTCGGCGGGCTTGAGTTCGCCCTCGGTCGGACGGCCCAGGTGCGACGTGACCATCACCGCGGCGCCGGCGGCCAGGCAGGCCTCGATGGCGGGCACGGACGCCCGGATGCGGGTGTCCTCGGTGATATTGCCTGCGTCATCCTGCGGCACGTTCAGGTCGGCGCGGATAAAGACACGCTTGCCGGAGATTTTGCCTTGGGAGATGAGGTCGGATAGACGCAGGACGGAGGTCATGACGGTGTGATGGCGCGAGATTTCGCTGAAATTTCGGGGAAACGATTATTTTACCTGATCGTGGTCATTGCCTAGCCGATTCGAGACCCAGTCCAACCCTATTGTGCTGAGTCAGACACAACTACTGGTGCCTGACTGGTGCCTGTGCACCATGACCGACGCAGATTCCCCACCGAAGAAGGGTGCCGGGCATGTCCTGCTTGCACCCCGAGTGGGGTAATGTACGTAACGTCTGCACACGCAGACACGCAAGAACACAGAGCCGGATTTCAGCGGCCATAACAATAAGCCTGCCGGGCAAGCCACAAGCACGCCGGGCGGACAATTCGTCGTGAATGCAGGGGAAGCAGATGAACGAAGCGGACATGCACGGAGCAATCCGCGGCTTGTACGAGGGAATTCTTGACCCTGGTGCGTGGCAGAAAAGCCTGCGCACCCTGACCGAGATGGCGGGTACGGCCCACGCATCGATGATGGTGTGGGATACAGTGCGCGACCAGGTCACCGTCAACGAGATCGTCAACCCGGTGCTGGAGCTGTTCACCCGGTACGAGTCCGAGTTCCAGGCCATCGATCCGGCCAAGCGGTTCGCGCCGCGCATGAAGCCGGGCGAATGGTATATCGACGCGCGCGACCTCGGCGAGGGCGCCATGTCGCGCCATCCGTTCTACCGCGACTTTTTCAACCGGTTCGACCTGCGTTCCTATGTGGCCTGCCTGGTCGAGCGCCAGCCGCACTACGAAGTCTATTTCTCGATGCAGCGCGCCATGTCGCAGCCGGTGTTCTCGACCGACGATGCGCGCGGCCTGGCCTGGGTGATCCCGCATATGCGGGGTGCCATGGCCCTGCGCGACCGCACGCAGAACCTGTCGGCGCTGGCCAGCCTCTCGTCGCAGCTGGTGGAGCGCCTGAGCTTCGCGCTGCTGGTCATGTCGCCGCGGCGCCAGGTGCTGATGAGCAACCGCGCCGGCGAACACTGGGCACGGCGCCTGGATCCGGCCGGCAAAGTGTCGGAATGGACGCTGTCGCGCCCGTTCGGCGACATGCTGCAGGCCGCTTGCGACCCGCGGCGCGCCACGGCGGCACAGGCCGCGCGCGCCACCGACGGCCACGGCAACAGCGCGCAGGTGATCGTGCTGCCGCTGCCGCCCGCACATGCCTTCGCCACCGAATGGCAGGAGCCCGCCGCGCTCGTGGTCGTGCATGAAGACGGCGCCGCGCCGCCGATGCTGGGCACTGTCCTGCGCGAGCTGTACGGCCTCACGCCGGCCGAGACCCGTCTTGCCACCACCCTTGCCGCCGGGCAGGGCCTGCCTGAAGCCAGCGAGCACCTGCGCATCCGTCACGAGACCGCCCGAACCCAGCTCAAGGCCGTGTTCCACAAGACTGGCACCGGCAGCCAGGCGCAGCTTTCGCACCTGCTGTCCCGGCTGGCATCGGCCCTGGAAGGGGGCTGAACCCGCCCCGGCCGCAATTGCCCTGACAAGAAAGAACAAGAAGGGAAGGCAATGAACGAAGACGAGATGCACGACACCATTCGCGCGCTCTACCAGGGCATTTTCGACGCCGATGCCTGGCAGCGCAGCCTCGCTGCGCTGTGCCAGGCCAGCGGCAGCGTCCACGCCGCGCTGGTGGTGCGCGATACGGTGCGCGACCGCGTGCTGGTCAACCAGGTGGTCAACCCGGTGCCCGAAGAAGTCGCCGCCTACCGCGATTACTACGAGGCGCTGGACCCGGCGATCCCGTTCGTTTCACAACTGACGGTGGGCAACTGGTACATCGACGCGTGCGAGCTCGGCGAGCAGGCCATGCGCAGCCTGCCGTTCTATGGCGAATTCTTCCGTCAGTTCGGCCTGTCGTCGCTGATGGCCTGCCTGATCGAGCGCCAGCCCCATTACGAGGTGTTCCTGTCGCTGCAGCGGCCGCAGGGCGGCGCGCGCTATTCGCCGGAAGACGCGCGTGCGCTGGACTGGGCCATTCCGCATGTCCGCCACGCCATTGCGCTGCGCGACCGCACACGCCAGGTGTCGACGCTCGCGCATGTGTCGGCCGAGCTGCTGGAGAGGCTGCCGTTCGCGGTGATCGTCTTCACCGACGATGGCAAGGTCCTGCTCGCGAACCGCGCCGGCGAGGCCTGGACCCGCCGGCTGATGCCGGTGCCGGTGGTTGGTGCCGCCGCCGGCGCAGGCACGCCCAGGACGGATGAATGGCGCCTGTCGCGTCCGTTTCCCGATGTGCTGCGCGCGGCTGGCGACCCGGCCGTTGCCCAGCCGGCACAGGCGCTGCGCGCCACCGGCCCCGATGGCCGGGAAGCCCAGGTCGTGGTGCTGCCGCTGCCGGCGGCACACCATCTTGCCGTCGACTGGCAGCGCCCCGCCGTGCTCGTCGCCGTGCATGAGGCCGGCACGCCCGCACTGGGCATTGCCGGCGTGCTGCGCGAGCTGTATGGCCTCACGCCTGCCGAGATCCGCCTGGCCATGCTGCTGACCACCGGCATTGGCCTGCCCGAGGCCTGCGAGCAGCTCGGCATCCGGCGCGAGACCAGCCGTACCCAGCTCAAGGCCATTTTCACCAAGACCGGGACCGGCACACAGGCGCAGCTCGCGCACTTGCTGACGCGGCTGGGCGTGGTGCTGGGGACGGGGCAGGCGCGCTCAGAGCCCGTTTGAAAATTGCCAATTGCAGCACCTGTCGTCCCCGCGCAGGCGGGGACCCAGTGTCTTGCAGACCTTGCATGCGCCGCTAAAGTCGCTGGGCTCCCGCCTGCGCGGGAGCGACAGGCATAGCCATTCAGATACTCAGGCGAGCAGCCGTAGCGCGGTATAGACCGCCATGCCGACCGCGATCATTCCCACCATGCGGCGCGTGAGCAGGTAGAACACCGCCGCGCTGGCGCCGGCCACGAGCTTGTAGTTGGATGGCGACAGCGTGAAATGGCCCTGCCAGGTCATCAGGTCGGGCAGGATGATCGCCGCGAGCGCGGCCGCCGGCGCATAGCGCAGCGCGCGCTGGAGCCGGTCCGGCACGGTGACATGTTCGCCCGCCATGAGGAACAGCGCGCGAGTGACAATGGTGACGACGGCCATGCCGGCGAGCGCGATCCAGATCTCGGTGTGGCTCATGCCTGGTCTCCCTGTCCCGCCTGCGGGGCCGCCACGGCCCGGGTCGAGGACTTGCGGCGGTGGATGCGGCGCAGCGTGGCGCGCGCGGCCAGATCGTCGCTGGCCATGCCGGCGGCAATGGCGCCTACCACGGCCACCACCAGGCCCAGCCGGTAGGGCAGGTCGAAGCACAGCAGCGCGAGGATGGCCGACGCCACCACCGCCAGCAGCGTGGAGCGCGAATTGATGGTGGCGATCATCACCGGGATCAGCGCCATGGTGCCGGCCAGGGCCAGGCCCCAGCTGTCCGGGAACAGGCTCGCCAGCAGGATGCCGATGATCGACGAGGCCTGCCACATGGCGAAGTTGGCCAGCGCCATGCCCCAGAAATAGCCTTCCTTGCCCGGTTCGTAGCCCGGCGTGCTGTAGCGCTGCATGAAGTAGACGAAATGCAGGTCGCCGTTGAACGAGCCCAGCAGCGTGCGCCGCCACAGCGGCAGGTAGCTGAAGTGCGGCTGCAGGGCTGCGCTGAAGATCACGAAGCGCAGGTTGACGAAGGCCGCGGTCAGCCACACGGTCCACAACGGCAGCCCGGCTGCGAACAGCGGCAGTACCGCGAGCTGTGCCGAGCCGGCATAGACCAGCAGCGTCATGCCGATGGCCTCGGGCACGGTCATCACGGACTTGCTCATTGCCACACCCGTGACCAGGCCCCAGGAGAATACGGCGGGCAGTGACGGTGCAAAGAAGCGCACACCATCGATAAAGGCGGTGCGTTCAGCCGGTGCGATGCCATGCCAGAGGCGCAACCAGGCCGAGGGTTGTGGGGAAGTCATGGGCGATGTCGGGGGAACCGCGGAAGAGGCCGGCGCAGCGGGGGCTGCCGACGTTGCACCATTATAGGGTCGGATGATGCCAAGGTAAGCGGCTACTTAATAAAATCAGGCCCGGCGTTGGCCAGCCCCAACGCCGGCCGTCACACAGGCTTGCGTGGCAGGCCGCAGCCCGGGCTTCAGGGTGCTCCGCGATACACCCACTGCATCAGCGCATCATGGGCTTCCTGCGCTTGCGAGGCATTGGAGTGGTTGATGAAGCTCACCACCACGTAGCGGTCGCCGTTGAGCGCGTCCACGTAGCCGGCCAATGCGCGTACGTCCTGCAGCGTGCCGGTCTTCAGGTAGGCGTTGCCGGCGGCGTTGGCGCGCGTGAGCCGGTTGCGCAGGGTGCCATCCACGCCCAGGATCGGCAGCGAATCGACCAGCGTCGGGCCCACATCGCTGGCCGCCGCCTGCTGGAGCAGCCGCGCCATGTCGTAGGCGCTGATGCGTTCCTCGCGCGACAGGCCCGAGCCGTTGTCGAGCACCAGTCCTGGCATGTCCAGGCCCTGGCGGCTCAGCCAGCGCTGCACCACGCGGGTGGAGCGCGCGGGGCTCGCAGGCCCGCTGCGATCCATTTCCGCGCCGATGGTCAGGAACAGCTGGCGCGCCATCACATTGTTCGAGTACTTGTTGATGTCGCGCACGATCTCGCCCAGCGGCTGGCCGTAGTGCCGGGCCAGCAGTACCGCGCCGCGCGGGACGGTGCCGCTGCGCAGCGCCGGCAGGTGCGTGAAGCGCCCGCCCGCGGCCTGCCACTCGGCGACGAAACCGCCCCACGTGAATTCGCTGTGCGACAGCGCGGCGATATTGAGCACGTGCTCGCCGCAGTCGCTCGAATAGGCGCCCGAGAACGACGCCAGCACGGTGCCGTCCGCCTGTGGCGCCACGGTCGGTATGGCACTCGACTGCCAGTCGCCGCAGCGGCCGTTGGTCAGCGTCAGGCGATTGTCCAGGCGCAGCTGCGCGAGCGCGGGCGTGACCGAGACCGCCACGGACTGGCTGGCGTCGTCGGGCGTCAGCGTGAACGACAGCGTCTTGAACGCGTACAGCAGCGCGTCGGGGCCGACGTTGTACGCGCGCTGCACCTCGCCGTCGATGGTGCCGTTGCCGTTCAGGCCGTCGGCGAAGTAGCTGCGGTCGAGCACCAGGTCGCCGTTGATGGTGGTGGCGCCGGCCGCGCGCGCGCTGGCCACGAGCTTGGCCATTTCCTCGGGCACCAGCTTCGGGTCGCCGCGTCCGCGCAGGTAGACGTTGCCGTTGACCGTGCCGTAGCCGTCCGGCTGGCTGTCGGCGTAGAGCGAGGTCTGCCAGCGGTAGTCGGGGCCGAGCAGTTGCAGGCCCGCAAAGGTGGTGACCAGCTTCATGGTCGACGCCGGGTTCATCGGCTGCTGCGCGTTCCAACTGGCGCGCGCGGTCGGCGCACCGATCCGGACGACATAGAAGCTGGCGGCGCTGGCCGGCACGTGCGCGCGCTGCAGCGCCGTGGCAACCTGGGCCGGCAATCCGGCGCGAACCAGCGCGGTATCGGCCCGCGCGCTGGCGGAAGTTCTGGCAGCCTTGGCCGGGCGGGCCAGGGCCGGTGGCTGGGCGGCGGCGAGCAGCAGGGCGGCGGCCGCGCAAAACAGGGTGATTCTTCTTGGCATGGCGGCCATGTTAACGCATGGCCGGTGGCCGCCGGATGACATGCCCCCAGCGTGCGATCACTCCGCGCGTGGCGGCGCCAGGCGTCCCAGCAGCGACTTGAGCGTGGCTTGTTCCTGCTCGGTCAGCGCCGAGGCCACGTGCGCGTCATGCGCGATGACGGCCTGCTTCGCAGCCTCGAGCGTGCGCTTGCCGGTAGGCGTCAGCACCAGGCTGTAGGCGCGGCGATCCTCGGCGGCGGGGCGGCGCGCAACCAGGTTCATCTCTTCCAGGGCATCGACCAGCAATACCGCCCCCGAGCGCGCGATGCCAAGGATGCGTGCCAGGTCGGTGAGCTTGAGTTTCGGGTTGCGAGAGATGATCACCAGCGCCGAGAAGCGTGGCGGCGTGATCTGCCATTGCGCAAGCGATGCGACGAAGTCCTCGTAGATGCGGATCTGCGCGCGGCGGATCGCGTAGCCGACCAGGCTGTCGAGCACGCCGTAGTCGATATCCGGCACATGCGGGTCGAAGCCGCCTTCGGCCCCTGTACTTGGCGGCCCCGGATCGGGGGCCAGCGGGTCGCGGGGTTTGCGCCGTGCTTCCGCGGCACGCGTGCCTTTCGTTATGCCGGCGGGGGCGTCCGACGAATCAGAGCTCATGTGAGCAGCTTCCAGTAGCCGTTTTCGACTATTAGCATAACCCGCCCGCGCTGGGCGCCAGAGCTCGGGAAATACCCGCTTGCGCGGGCAGGAGATCAGCCCAGCGCGGCGCTGCTCTCGCGCTTGTCGGCCTTGAGCGACGGCACCGGGAAGACGATGTCGTACAGCCAGTTGTAGATGAGTGCGTAGACCATGTAGAAGCCGGCCACGGCAATGTCCATGATCAGTGCGTCGAGCAGGCTGATGTCGAGGTACCAGGCCACCGACGGCAGGAACACCACCAGCAGGCCAAGCTCGAACAGGATGGCGTGCAGCACGCGCACGAAGACCGATTTGCGCAGCTGCCCGGTGAACCGCAGCATGGCCTTGTCGAAGATCAGGTTGTAGACGTAGTTCCAGCCCGCCGCGATCAGCGAGGCCACGGCACCGATCAGTCCCATCTGGTGCAGCGCGTAGCCGAACACCACGCTGGCAAGCGGCGCGAAGGCCAGCAGACCGATGGCTTCAAAGCCAATGGCGTGGCGGATCCGGTCACGGGTGTTGCGCATGGGGCTCTCCTGCAGACAGTGCAATGGCACGGAGTCTATCTGCTTTGCGGGGAATGCCAAGTTAGGTAGTATCGCTAAAATCGATACATCGTTCGCGCGTGCCACCATGTCCCTTTCCCTCGATCAGTTGCAGGCGTTCGCCGCAGCAGCCGAAACCGGCTCTTTTTCCGCCGCCGCGCGCCGGCTGGGCAAGGCCCAGTCGGTGATCAGCGCGGCGGTGGCTAATCTCGAGATCGACATCGGCAACGCGCTGTTCGACCGTTCCGGCCGCTATCCCGTGCTGACGCCAGCCGGTGAACGGCTGCTGGTTGAGGCACGCGTGATCCTGGAGCGCTGCGAGCATTTCAGGGGCGTGGCCATGAGCCTGGGCGAGGGCGTGGAGACTCGTCTGGTCCTGGCCGTGGACGAGCTCTATCCCGAAGAGACGCTCGGCATGCTTCTGGAGGAATTCTCGGGCCGTTTCCCTGCGGTGGAGCTGGAGCTACTGTTCCCGCTGATGGAGGACGTCAGCCGGCTGGTGCTCGAAGGCAGCGCGGACCTCGGCATCATGTGGCGGCAGGAGATCCTGCCGCCGGCGCTGGGTTTCCACGCACTGGGCTGGGTGCCGATGAAGATCCTGTGCGCGCCGGATCATCCTCTGGCGGGCGGCCAGCGTGTCGACTGGGAGGAACTCAAGCGCTACCGCCAGCTCATGGTCGCGACCCGCACCGACAGCGAGGAGAAGATGCGGCTGCGCGTGGCGTCCGACGTCTGGTGGGTCGAAAGCCAGTGGGTGATTGTTGAACTGGTCAAGCGAGGGCTCGGGTGGGCATTCGTGCCGTGGCACGTGGTGGCCAATTCCCCCGCGGCCGCGCAGCTTGTGTCGCCGCCGTTGGCGTTCCAGGAGCAGGACTGGCCGGTCGCGCTGGAACTGGTCTGGCATAAGCAGCGTCCGCCCGGCAAGGCCGCGCGCTGGTTACGGGAGAGGATTTGCGGGCAAGCATTGCCCCGGCCCAAACACCCGGACTGCGACCCGCGCGCAGCGCAGCCGTAGGCGTCCCCGCGATACCGCAGTTAGGAGGGACCACTCCGTAATCCGGGTTCGTTCGTACGCCCTGTCCCATCCTAATCATCTACGCGGCAGGCAGTCTGGTTATGCCCTGGACCGTCTTCACCTCATCAAGCCGTTCGTCAACCACGAAAACGCGTTTTCGCCTACTTTTACCGCTCGGGTAAAAGTAGGTCGCCGGCTACGCCGGCGAAACAGCAGCACTCGTCAAGCACGACACCTCACCAAACACATCTACCTCTGCCCAACCGTAGCCGCCGGCGCCGCCCCCAATCCCGGCTCTTCCTGATGCCACCCACCCCCCAAGGCCTTGATCAACACCACGCTAGTCGTGTACTGCCGTCCCATCAGCGTCAGCGCCGTCCGCTCAGCGGTATAAGCCGTAGTCTGTGCGACCAGCACATCAAGCAAGCTGGCCGTACCAGCCCGGTAGCGGTTGTTGACAAGCGCCAGCGCATCGCGCGCCGCACGCACCGCATCGTCCTGCACAACCGCTTCCTGTTCGAGCAACCGCTGCGCGGCGAGATTGTCTTCGACTTCCTGGAATGCCCCCAGCACGGTCTGCCGGTAGTTGGCCACGGTCTGGTCGTACGCGGCCACAGCCTGCGCCTTGGCGGCACTACGCAGGCCCCCATCAAACAACGTGCCGGCCAGCCCCGCGCCTAGCGACCAGATACGGTCGGGCAGCGACATCCAGCGCGCCAGCGTGCTTGCGGTCAGGCCGCCACTGGCCGACAGCGACAGCGTCGGGTAGTACGCGGCCTGCGCCACGCCGATCTGCGCATTGGCCGCCGCCATGCGGCGCTCCGCCGCGCCGATGTCCGGGCGGCGTTCCAGCAGTTGCGAAGGCACGGCCACCGGCACGCGCGGCGGCGTCGTGGCGAAATCGGCCTGGCCGAGTGTCAGTTCCGAAGGCGGCTTGCCGACCAGCACGGCGATCGCATGCTCGAGCTGCGCACGTGTGATCTGGATATCGAGCTGCTGCGCCTGCGCGCTCTTGAGCTGCGACTCGGACTGCAAAACGTCGGAACGCTGCGCCGTACCGGCCTTGTACTGGTTCTGCACCAACTGCAGCGACTTGGCGTAGTCGGCCACGGTGCGGTCCAGCAGCGCCTTCTGCGCGTCGGCAATGCGCAGCAGGAAGTAGCTCTGCGCGAGCGTCGCCTGCGTGGACAGCAGGGTCGAGGCAAGATCCGCCTGGCTGGCCTGCGCACTGGCTTCGCTGCTTTCCACCTGGCGCCGCACGCGGCCCCAGACGTCGAGTTCCCAGGTTGCGCCCAGCGTCGCGCTCTGGCCGTTGAGCGTGTTGCCGCTGGTGCCGCGCGCACGCGACACGCCGGCCTGCGCATCGACGTTCGGGAAGAATCCGGCCCGTGCGGCTTGCAGCGAGGCCAGTGCCTGCCGGTACTGCGCCTCGGCGGCCTTGATGTTCTGGTTGGATATCTGCACCTGCGACATCAGCGCGTCGAGCTCGCTGTCGCCGAATACCTGCCACCACTGTGGCCGGGCCTGGGCATCCTGCGGCTCGGCGGTCTTCCATTCGCCAGTCCAGGCTTCGGCGTCGGCCGGGGCCTCCTTGAACGCGGGCGAGGCGGGCGCATCGGGCCGCTGGTAGTCGGGGCCGACGGCGCAGCCGGCCAGCAGCAGCGCGCAGGCCAGCGGCACGGGTGCGCCCAGGGTGAGGAGGCGGGAGAGGGAGTTCATCATCGTCTTCATGATTCGGTGCCGGCAGCCGGCGCGGAGCCGCGCGGGCCGCCGCGGCGGCGTTCGCGCCAGGCCTTCACTTTCAGGCGCCAGCGGTCCAGCGTCAGGTAGACCACCGGCGTGGTGTACAGGGTCAGCAACTGGCTCACCACCAGCCCGCCCACGATCGAGATGCCCAGCGGCGCGCGCAGCTCGGCACCGTCGCCGTGGCCGATGGCCAGCGGCACCGCGCCCAGCAGCGCCGCCATGGTGGTCATCATGATCGGGCGGAAGCGCAGCAGGCACGCGCGGTGGATGGCGTCGCGCGGCGACAGGCCTTCGCGCCGCTCGGCATCGATGGCGAAGTCGATCATCATGATCGCGTTTTTCTTCACGATGCCGATCAGCAGGATCACGCCGATCAGCGCGATGATGCTGAACTCCGTCTTGAAGGCCAGCAGCGCCAGCAGCGCGCCGACGCCTGCCGACGGCAGCGTGGACAGGATGGTCAGCGGGTGCACATAGCTCTCGTACAGCACGCCCAGCACGATGTAGATCGTGATGATGGCCGCCAGGATCAGGATCGGCTGGCTCTTGAGCGAGTCCTGGAACGCCTTGGCGCCGCCCTGGAAGTTGGCCTGCAGCGTTTCGGGCGCGCCGATCTGGGCCATGGCGCGCCTGATCGCATCGGTGGCCTGCGACAGCGAGAACCCTTCCGCAAGGTTGAACGAGATTGTCGACGCGGCGAACTGGCCCTGGTGGTTCACGCCCAGCGGCGTGCTGCTCGGCATCACCGTGGCGAAGGCCGACAGCGGCACGCGTCGCCCGTTGCCCGTGACCACGTAGATATCGCGCAGCGCTTGCGGACCCTGCAGGTATTCCTCGCTCAGCTCCATCACCACGCGGTACTGGTTGAGCGGATTGTAGATGGTCGATACCAGGCGCTGGCCGAAGGCGTCGTTGAGCACGGCATCGACCTGCTGAGCGGTCACGCCGAGGCGCGATGCCGCGTCGCGGTCGATGATGACCGAGGTCTGCAGGCCCTTGTCGTTGGTGTCGGTATCGACGTCCTCAATGCCCTTGATGTTGGAAATCGCCGCGCGCACCTTCGGCTCCCAGTCGCGCAGCACCTGCAGGTCGTCGGACTGCAGCGTGAACTGGTATTGCGAACTGCTCTGCCGGCCGCCGACGCGGATGTCCTGCACGGGCTGCAGGAACAGGCTGGCGCCGGGCTCCTTGGCCAGCTTGACGCGCAGCCGCGCAATGATGGCGTCGGCGCTTTCCTTGCGCTGCGACAGCGGCTTGAGCGTGACGAACATCTGCCCGGTGTTGCGCTGCGAACCGCCGGTGAAGCCGGTCACGTTCTCCACGGCCGGATCGGACTGGACGATCTTGATGAAGTTGTCCAGCTTGGGGCGCATGGCCTGGAACGAGGTGGCCTGGTCGGCGCGGATGAAGCCGATCAGGCGGCCCGTGTCCTGCTGCGGGAAGAAGCCCTTGGGCACGATCACATACAGCCAGACATTGAGCGCCACCGTGGCCAGCAGGATCACCCACACCACCGCGCTGTAGCGCAGCGCCACGGCCAGCGTGCGCGCATAGCCGTCGTGCAGCCAGCGGAAGACATGCTCGCTGGCGCGGAAGAAGCGGCCCTGCTCTGCCTCGGGCACGGCCGGGCGCAGCAGGCGCGCGCACATCATCGGCGTGGTGGTCAGCGACACCACGAGCGACACCAGGATGGCCACCGACAGCGTGATCGCGAACTCCTGGAACAGCCGCCCGACGATGCCGCCCATCATCAGCAGCGGAATGAACACCGCGATCAGCGACAGGCTCATCGACAGCACCGTGAAGCCGACCTCGCGCGCGCCGCGCAGCGCGGCGGCGAGCGGCTTCATGCCTTCCTCGATATGGCGCGAGATGTTTTCGAGCACGACGATGGCATCGTCCACCACGAAGCCCGTGGCAATGGTCAGCGCCATCAGCGACAGGTTGTTCAGCGAGAAGCCGGCCAGGTACATCACCGAGAACGTGCCGATCAGCGACACCGGCACCGCCACGCTCGGGATGAACGTCGCGCGCACATTGCGCAGGAACAGGAATACCACCATGATCACCAGCGCCACCGAGATCATCAGCGTGTGCTCCACCTCGCGCAGCGACGCGCGGATGGTCGGGGTGCGGTCCATCATCACGTCCATCGAGATGGCCGCGGGGATCATCTTCTGCAGCGTCGGCAGCATATCGCGCACGCGGTCGACGGTCTCGATGATGTTGGCGCCGGGCGAGCGGTTGAGCACCAGCAGCACGGACGGCTTGCCGTTGGCGGAGCCCGCGTTGCGGATGTCCTGCACCGAATCGATCACACTGGCCACGTCCTGCAGGCGCACCGGCACGGAGAACGAGTTGGGCCCGGTCGTGGCATTGTTGCCGCCGGTGGCGCTGCTGGTGACAGTGGTCGTGCCGCTGCTGGTGGTGATCGTGGTCACGGTCACGCCGTTGACCACCTTGGTGCTCACGCCGCCCATGGCGGTGGCGTTGGCGGTGCTGGCGATCAGCGCGCCGGCCGAGGCCGACGAGAAGGTGCCCGGCGTGGCGTAGCGGACGATGAGCGGCATGTAGTCGCTCGCCTTCATCGCCTGGTCGTTGGCGTAGACCTGCCAGTTGTTCGTGCGGTTCTCCAGCGTGCCCAGCGGCCGGTTGGCGTTGGTGGCGCTGATGGTATTGCGTACGTCTTCCAGCGAGATGCCGTACTTGTTCAGCGCGGTCGGGTTCAGCTCCACGCGCACCGCCGGCAATGACGCGCCGCCGATCGTCACCTGGCCCACGCCCTCCACCTGCGACAGCTTCTGCGCGAGGATGGTCGACGCCGCGTCGTACAGCTGGCCGCGCGTCATGGTCGGCGACGTCAGCGCGATGATCATGATCGGCGCGTCGGCCGGGTTCACCTTGCGGTAGGTGGGGTTGTTCGGCAGGCTGGTCGGCAGCGTGGCGCGCGAGGCGTTGATGGCCGCCTGCACGTCGCGCGCGGCGCCGTCGATATTGCGCGACAGGTCGAACTGCAGCGTCACGCGGGTCGAACCGAGCGAACTGCTGGACGTGATTTCCGTCACGCCGGCGATGGTGCCCAGCGCACGCTCCAGCGGCGTGGCCACGGTGGCGGCCATGGTTTCGGGGCTCGCGCCCGGCAGCGAAGCCGATACCGAGATGGTCGGGAAGTCCACCTGCGGCAGCGGCGACACCGGCAGCAGGCGCAACGCCGCCAGCCCCGCCAGCAGGATGCCGATGGTGAGCAGCGCCGTCGCGACCGGCCGGTGGATGAACGTGGCTGACAGGTTCATCGCGGCCCCGCTGCCGACGGATCGCCTTCGTCCGTGCCGCCTTCTTCGGGGTCGCCGAAGCGGCGCTTGCGCCAGTCCTTGAGGCGATGGGCCACGCGGTCGAAGGCCAGGTAGATCACCGGCGTGGTGAATAGCGTCAGCACCTGGCTTACCAGCAGGCCGCCGACCATGGTCACGCCCAGCGGGCGGCGCAGTTCCGAGCCGATGCCGGTGCCTAGCATCATCGGCAGCGCCGCGAGCAGGGCGGCCATGGTGGTCATCAGGATCGGGCGGAAACGCAGCAGGCAGGCCTGGAAGATGGCCTCGCGCGGGGACATGCCGCCTTCGCGCTCAGCCTCGAGCGCGAAGTCGATCATCATGATCGCGTTCTTCTTGACGATGCCGATCAGCAGGATGATGCCGATGATGGCGATGATGCCCAGGTCCTGATCGGCGAGCAGCAGCGCCAGCAGCGCGCCGACGCCTGCCGACGGCAGCGTGGACAGGATGGTCACCGGGTGGATCGTGCTTTCATACAGCACGCCCAGCACGATGTACATCGTCACCACTGCCGCCAGGATCAGCCACAGCGTGTTGGACAGCGACGCGCGGAACGCCAGCGCGGCACCCTGGAACTGGGTCTGCATCGAAATCGGCAAGCCCAGTTCCTGTTCCACCCTGGTGATCTTGTCGACCGCGGCGCCCAGCGATTCGCCCGGCGCCAGGTTGAACGAGATGGTGGAGGCCGGGAACTGGCCCTGGTGGTTGACCACCAGCGGGCCGGTGCGTTCGGTGATGCGCGCGAACGCGCCCAGCGGCACCTGTCCGCCGGACGAGGAGGGCAGGCGCAGCTCGGCGAGCGACTGCGGGTCCTTGCGGAATTCTGGCATGGTTTCCAGCACCACCCGGTACTGGCTCGACTGCGTGAAGATGGTCGACACCAGCCGCTGGCCGAAGGCGCTGTACAGCGCGCTGTCGATCACCGCGGTGGTAATGCCGAAGCGCGCGGCCGCGTCCCGGTCGATGTCCACGTAGGCGCGCAGGCCGTTGTTCTGCTGGTCGCTCGCCACGTCGCGCAGCTCGGGCTCCTGGCGCAGGCGCTCGACGAGCCGCGGCACCCAGGTGGCGAGGTTCTGCGGATCGGGGTCTTCCACCGTGAACTGGTACTGCGTGCGCGCCACACGGTCCTCGATGGTCAGGTCCTGCACCGGCTGCGTGTACAGCGAGATGCCGCCGAGCTTTTCCACCGCGTGCTGCAGCCGCTGCGAGACCACGTCGATCGGGTCGCGCTCGCCCTTGGGCTTGAGGTTGATCAGCATGCGCCCGGCGTTGAGCGTGGTGTTGGAGCCGTCCACGCCAATGAAGGACGACACGCTGGCCACCGCCGGGTCTTCCGCCACCACCTTGGCTGCAGCCTGCTGCTTGAGGCCCATGGCCTGGAACGATGTGGTCTGCGCGGCTTCGGTGATGCCCTGGATCAGCCCGGTGTCCTGCACCGGGAAGAAGCCCTTGGGCACCAGCAGGTACAGCAGCACGGTCAGCACCAGCGTGGCGACGGCCACCACCAGCGTGGCCTTCTGGCGGTTCAGCACCCATTCGAGCGCGACGCCGTAGCGGTGGATCACGTTGTCGAAGAAGCGTCCGGTAGTCTTGTGGAAGCGCGACTGCTGTTCCTCGGGTACATGGCGCAGCAGGCGCGCGCACATCATCGGCGTGAGCGTCAGCGAGACCACTGCCGAGATCAGGATCGACACCGCCAGCGTGATGGCGAACTCGCGGAACAGGCGCCCGACCACGTCGCCCATGAACAGCAGCGGGATCAGCACGGCCACCAGCGAGAACGTCAGCGAGATGATGGTGAAGCCGATCTGCTTCGAACCCTTGAGTGCGGCTTCCCTCGGGGAATCGCCTTCCTCGATGTAGCGCATGATGTTCTCGATCATGACGATGGCGTCGTCCACCACGAAGCCCGTGGCGATGGTCAGTGCCATCAGCGTCAGGTTGTTGATCGAGAAGCCGGACAGGTACATCACCCCGAACGTGCCCACCAGCGACAGCGGCACGGCCACGCCGGGAATCACCGTGGCCGAGACATTGCGCAGGAACACGAAGATGACCATCACCACCAGCGCGATGGCCAGGAACAGTTCGAATTCCACGTCGCGCACCGACGCGCGGATGGTGGTGGTGCGGTCGGTCATCAACTGCACGTGGACCGAGGCCGGCAGCGCGTTCTGCAGTTGCGGCAGCAGCGTCTTGATGCGGTCCACCACCTCGATCACGTTGGCGCCCGGCTGGCGCTGGATGTTCAGGACGATGGCGGGGTTGCCGTTGGCCCAGGCGGCCAGGCGGCTGTTCTCGGGGCCGTCGACGATCTCGGCCACGTCGGTGATGCGGATTGGCGCGCCGTTCTGGTAGGCGATGATGATCTGCTTGTACTCGTCGGCCGAACGCAACTGGTCGTTGGCGTCGATGGTGGAGGCGCGCGCCGGGCCATCGAAGCTGCCCTTGGCGCCGTTCACGTTGGCCGCGCCGATGGCGGTGCGCAGGTCGTCGATCGACATGCCGAGCGACGCCAGCGCCGTCGGGTTGGCCTGGATGCGCACCGCGGGGCGCTGGCCGCCGCTGATGGTGACCAGGCCCACGCCCTGGATCTGCGAGATCTTGGCCGCCACGCGCGTGTCCACCATGTCCTGCAGCTTGGGCAGCGGCAGGGTATCCGAGGTCATCGCGATGGTCATGATCGGCGCATCGGCCGGGTTGACCTTGCTGTAGACCGGCGGCATCGGCAGGTCGGACGGCAGCAGGTTGCTGCCGGCATTGATGGCCGCCTGCACCTCCTGCTCGGCCACATCCAGCGGCAGCGTCAGCTCGAACTGAAGCGTGATCACCGAAGCCCCGCCCGAGGAGGACGAGGACATCTGCTTGAGCCCAGGCATCTGCCCGAACTGGCGCTCCAGCGGTGCGGTGATCGAGGAGGTCATCACATCCGGGCTGGCGCCCGGGTAGAGCGTGGTGACCTGGATGGTGGGGTAGTCCACCTCGGGCAGCGCTGACAGCGGCAGCAGCCGGTAGGCCACCAGCCCGGACAGCAGGATGGCCAGCATCAGTAGCGCCGTGGCTACCGGGCGCTCGATGAAGAGGCGAGACGGGTTCATGCGGATTCCTTACTGCTGGCGGCGCGGAGCAGGGGCCTCGGCCGCGGCGCCGCTGGCGCCGGCGCTTTCGCGCTGGCGGCGGTGTTCGCCCTGCGGCGCGCTGGCGCCGCCCTCGCCATGGGCGCCGCTGGCACCGCCCCAGCCGCTGCCGTCACGGCGCCGTCCGCGCCCGCGCGGCTGGCTGGCCGGCACCAGCTGGGCCGCGCGGGCGGCGGGGTCCACGGCTTCCACGGTCATGCCTTCCTTGAGCCGGTCGGCGCCATCCACGACTACGCGCTGGCCGGGCACCACGCCCTTGAGCACGGCGGTGCGCGTGCCGTCGCCGGGGCCCAGCGTGACCACCTGCACCTTGACCTTGCTGCTGTCGTCGACCACGTAGACGAAGGTGCCTTGCTGTCCGCGCTGCACCGCGGCCACAGGGATCACGGTGGCGTCCTTCAGCGTGTCGATGCGGGTGCGCACATTGACGAACTGGTTCGGGAACAGCATGCCGTCCGCGTTCGGGAAGATCGCCTTCAGCTTGACGGTGCCGGTGGTGGTGTCGATCTGGTTGTCGGTGGTCAGCAGCGCGCCGTCGCCAAGCTGGTTGCGCATCTGGCGGTCCCACGCCTGCACCGGCATCTTCTCGCCCGTATTGAGCTTCTTCAGCACGGCGGGCAGGTTGTCTTCGGGAATGGTGTAGAGCACGGCAATGGGCTGGATCTGCGTGATCAGCGCAATGCCGTTGGTGTCGGAGGTGCTGACGATATTGCCCGGATCCACCTGGCGCAGGCCGATGCGGCCGGACACCGGCGCCAGGATCTTGGTGTAGCCGAGCTGCAGCCGCGCATTGTCCACATTGCCCTGGTCGGTCTTGACCACGCCTTCATACTGGCGCACCAGCGCGTCCTGCGTATCGACCTGCTGGCTGGAAATCGAGTCCTGCTGCAGCAGGGTCCGGTAGCGCTTCTGGTCCAGCCGCGCGTTCTGCAGCAGCGCCTGGTCGCGCGCGAGCTGGCCGACGGCCTGGTCCAGCGCGGCCTGGAACGGGCGCGGGTCGATCTCGGCCAGCACATCGCCGGCCTTGACCATCTGGCCTTCCTTGAACAGCACCTTGAGCAGCGGCCCCGACACCTGCGCGCGCACGGTGACGTTGGACACCGGCGTGACGTTGCCCAGCCCGTTGAGGACCACGTCCATGTCGCGCTGCGCGACTGTGGATACCACGACTGGCGAGCGTGGCGCGCCGGGTCCGCCCGGGCCCCCCCGGCCCGTGGCGCCCGGACCGCTCGCAACGCCCCCCGGAACGCGGGCGCCCTGCGTGCCCTGTGTGTTCGAATCGGCGCCACGGTGGCTGTACCAGTACCAGCCGCCGCCGGCGAGCAGCACGACGAGGGCTCCGGCAATCAGCTTGCGACGGGGCGAGCGGACAGGCCCCTGGGGCGGGCGGGAGGGCGGGGTGGGTTGCTGTTGGCCTTGTTCGGGGTTGGACATGTCCGGAATCCTGGGAGCGGCGCGATATGCGCCGGCGTTCTTCGCGCGGTCTTGGGCGCGGCGATGCAGCAGTATGCCGCATCAGGTGCGGCAAACGCCCCATCTGGCGTGGGGTTCCGCCCAAGCGGGCAGCGGCCTGCGGGTTGGCCGGGCAGCGCAATGGCATGCCATGCCGCAAGGATAATGTGAGACGCCGGACGCACGTGTTTCCAAGGATCGCCCGTTTATTACAGAGGATTACCAGCGCCTTCCATGTAATCTCCGGAAACAAAGCCGCCAGCCCGAATCGGCTGGAGTGCGGCAAGCCTGACTATCATGTGCCTATGCGAACGAACCAGCCCACCCAGATCCTTGTCGTCGACGACGACCCTGAACTGCGCGACCTGCTGCGCGAGTACCTGACCCAGCAGGGCTTTGCTGTCTCGGTGCTGCACGACGGCGACGGCCTGCAGGCGCGCCTGGAGCGCGAGCGCCCGGCGCTGATCGTGCTGGACCTGATGATGCCCAAGGTCGACGGCCTGACCGCGCTGCGCAACCTGCGCGCGAAAAACGATGATATCCCGGTGATCTTGCTGACCGCGCGCAGCGACGAGATCGACCGCATCGTTGGCCTGGAGATCGGCGCCGACGACTACCTTGGCAAGCCGTTTTCGCCGCGCGAGCTGCTGGCGCGCATCAATGCCGTGCTGCGCCGCAAGCTGGCGCGTCCGGCGGCGGCGCCCGAAGACCGCGAATCGGTCGCGTTCGGGCCGTTCCGCGTGAATTTCCGCCAGCGCTCGCTGCAGCGCGCGGGCCAGGTGCTGTCGATCAGCGACACCGAATTCGCGCTGCTCAAGCTGCTGCTGATGCATCCGCTCGAAGTGCTGTCGCGCGAGCGCATCGTCGAGCTGATGTACGGCACGGCCAGCGGCATCAGCGACCGCGGCATCGACGTGCAGATCTGGCGCCTGCGCCGGCTGCTCGACGAAGACGCGCAGCGTCCGCGCTACATCCAGACCGTGCGCGGGCGCGGCTACACGTTCGTGCCGGACGAAGCCGAAGATATTCCGCAGTGACGCCCCTGCCGCCCCTGTCGCCTGTCCGGCGGCATGGCGGCATGGCGGCAATGACGAGCCCCGACATGAAGTTGCGTATCGATACCCTGTTCGGCCGCATGGCGCTGCTGATTGCCGCCGTGCTGGTGATCAGCCATTTCTCCTGGCTGGCCATCCTGCGCATGGACCGGCGCCAGCAGCAAGTGGACTATTCGGTCGAGCAGATGCTGTTCCAGGTTGCCAGCATCCAGCGCGCGCTCGATGCTCGCCCGCCCGTGCCGCTGCCAAGCCTGGTGGAGGTGGCCAGCGAGTCCAGCGCCGAGGAACACACCACCGTGCCCAAGGGCCGCTCGCGGCGGCTGGTGGAGCAGTTCATCACGCGCCTGCCGCAGGGTACCGAGATCCGTATCGAGGACGAGGCCACCCCGCGGCTGTGGATCAAGCTGCCGACGCGCGGCGACTGGATCGCCATGCCGATCCTGTGGGTCCACAACCCGCCGCCGGACAACCGGCTGGTGCCGGGCGTGATGCTGGTGGTCGGCGTGGCCATCGTCTTTGCGCTGCTGATCGCGTGGCAGATCCAGCGGCCCGTGCGCGACATGGCGGCGGCCGCGGAGCAGTTGTCGCGCCAGCAGCCGGTGGCGCCGCTGCGCGAGCGTGGGCCGCATGAGCTGCGCCAGTTGATCGAGCGCTTCAACCGCATGGTGGCGGACCTCACGCGCATCGACCAGGAGCGCAACACCATGCTGGCCGGCATCGCGCACGACCTGAAGACGCCGCTGGCGCGGTTGCGCCTGCGTGCCGAGATGCTGTCGGACCCGAAGGCCTCGGCGGGCGTGACGCGCGACGTCGATTCCATGTCGGCCATCGTCGAGCAGTTCCTGAGCTTCGCCCAGAGCAGCGAGCCCACCGCGCGGCCGGTGCCGGTGGACCGGCGCATCAACGAACTTGCCGCCTCGCTGGCCGAGCAGGAGCGGCAGGTGGTGTTGTCGCTCAACGCGGGTGAAAGCTTCCGCATGATCGCCACGCAGTTGGATCGCATTGTCGGCAACCTCGTCGACAACGCCTACGCCTATGGGCAGGCGCCGGTGTGCGTGGCGACCGCGCGTACGGCGGAAGGCTTCTGCCTGACGGTGGAAGACCAGGGGCCGGGCATCCCCGAATCTGACATGGAGCGCGTCACGCTGCCGTTCGTGCGGCTGGACCCCGCGCGTGGCGGCAATGCGCACTCCGGGCTGGGGCTGGCGATCGTCGATCGCCTGGTGCGGCAGGCAGGCGGGCGGCTGACGCTGGTCAACCGTGCCGAAGGCGGCCTGCGCGTGGAGATGCTGTTCCCGGTTTCGATGGCGCAGGCGGCCTGAGCGCCTGCAACCGGGGACGCAATCAGACCTTCTTCTTCTCGCCGATGCGGCTTTCCTTGCCGGTCAGCAGCTTGGCGATGTTCTGGCGGTGGCGCGCGATCAGCAGGATGGCGATCACCAGGACGGCGCCGGCCATGGCGTCGATGCCATCCATCAGCACGTGGAAAAACGGCGCAAAAATGGCCGCGACCAGTGCGGCCAGCGACGAATAGCGGAAGAAGAACGCAATGATGAGCCAGGTGGCCAGCGTGGCCAGCCCGAGGATCGGGTTGATGGCCAGCAGGATGCCCGCCGCCGTGGCCACGCCCTTGCCGCCGGCAAAACGATGGAACACCGGGTACAGGTGGCCGAGGAATACGGCCAGCGCCACCATGGCCAGGCCGTTGTCATCGACGCCGTAGGCGGGCCCGAAGCGGCTGGCCAGCCAGACCGCCAGCCAGCCCTTGAGCGCGTCGCCGAGCAGCGTGAAGATGGCCGCTTTCTTGTTGCCGGTGCGCAGCACATTGGTCGCGCCCGGGTTGCCGGAACCGTAGGAGTGCGGATCGGGCAGGCCCATGACCTTGCTGACGACGACGGCAAAGGACACCGACCCGATCAGGTAGGCGGCGAGGGCGAATAGCAGGTTGGCCATGAGGGGATGCGCGGGCAGAGGCTGCCTTGTCTGGAATTGGCGGGATTGTAGCGCGGTGGCGGACTCGCTACGACCGTGACTTCCCCAATACCGCGATGGGCAGGGCCGGCTCAGTCAGGCAGTGCACATTCCACCGGCTTCGCATTCACCAGCGTGGTCAGCAGCTTCGGATCCAGGCTGACCAGGTAGCCGCGTCGTCCGCCGTTGATATAGATCGTCTGCAGTTCCAGCACTGTTGCCTCCACGTACACCGGCATGCGCTTCTTCGTCCCGAACGGCGAGGTGCCACCGACCAGGTAGCCGCTGTGCCGCTGCGCGACTTCGGGCTTGCACGGCTGCACGCTCTTGCAGCCGATCTGGCGCGCCAGGTTCTTGGTGGAAACGGAGCAGTCGCCATGCATCAGCACGACCAGCGGCTGCGCGCGCTCGTCTTCCATGATCAGGGTCTTGACCACGTCATGCTCCGGCACACTGAGCTGGCGTGCCGACTCACCGGTGCCGCCGTGGTCCACGTATTCGTACGGATGCTCGCCGAAGGCGACGCCCTGCCGGCGCAGGAACTGGGTAGCCGGGGTTTCCGAGATATGTTTCGATTTGCTCATGTCGGTTGCAGGCGGGGCCTACCCTCGCGGGTGGTGCTGCTGGTGCAGTTCGCGCAGCCGCTCGCGTGCCACGTGGGTGTATATCTGTGTCGTGGAAATATCGGCATGGCCCAGCAGGAGCTGCACCACGCGCAGGTCGGCGCCGTGGTTGAGCAGGTGCGTGGCAAACGCATGCCGCAGCGTATGCGGTGACAGCGGCGCGTCGATGCCGGCGTCGCGCGCATGGCGCTTGATCAGGTGCCAGAAAGCCTGGCGCGTCATGCCTTCGCCACGCTGCGTGACGAACAGCGCGTCGCAGGCGCGTCCGGCCAGCAGTGCGGGCCGTGCGCTGCCAAGGTAGCGGCGCAGCCAGTCGCCGGCCTGCATGCCGAACGGCACCAGGCGCTCCTTGTCGCCCTTGCCGCCGACCACACGCGCCACGCCCTCGTTCAGGCCGATCTCGACGGTTTTCATCTGCGTCAGTTCCGACACGCGCAGCCCGCTCGCGTACATCAGCTCCAGCATGGTGCGGTCGCGCAGGCCGAGCGGCGTGTCGACATCAGGTGCTTCCAGCAGGGCTTCCACCTGCGCTTCGCTAAGCGTCTTGGGCACGCGCGGCGGTTGCTTGGCCGGGCGCAGCAGAATGCACGGGTCGGCCTCGATCATCTGCTCGCGCAGGGCCCATTGGTAGAAGCGGCGGAATACCGCGAGCCGCCGGTTCGACGACGAGGCCCTCGTTTCCGGGTGGCGTGCCAGGAAGTAGGCATTCAGTTCGGCGTCGCCAACGGCCAGCAGGCCGCCACTGCCGGACTGGTGCAGCCAGCGCGCGAGCATGGAAAGGTCGCGCCGGTAGGCGTCCATGGTATTGCGCGACAGGCCGTCTTCTAGCCACAGCGCATCACAGAAGCGGCTGACGAGGTCAAGTTCGGGGGCAATGGCTGCATCCAGCGCGACGGTATCCGCATCGGCCCGGACCGCGCGAGGCTTGCGTGCCGTCCGGCTGGTGCCGGTGGCTCGCTTCATATCAGCAGGGCGCCTTCATGGCGCAGCAGCCAGCGTTTCACTTCCAGGTGGAAACCGTCCTCGGCGTGGTGGGAGAAGCCGCCGATGCCGCTCGCGGACACCACGCGATGGCAGGGGATCACGATGGGCAACGGATTCTGCCCGCAGGCCTGGCCGACCGCGCGCGGCACGCTGCCGAGCTTGCGGGCGATGTCGCCATACGTGGTCAGCCCGCCGCGCGGCACCGCGCAGATGGCCTGCCAGACTTGCTGCTGGAATGCCGTGCCGGCGATGGCCAGGGGGACGTCGAAACGTGCATCGGGATCGGCGTAGTACGCATCGAGTTCCGCCTGCAGGCGCAGCACCACCTCACTGCGTGGCGCGAGGCATTCCACGCTGTCAGGCAGATAGAAGATTTCCCGGATCCGCGTGCCATCGGTGCGCACGCCGACCTTGCCGAAAGGCGCGGGGAGGATGGCGTCGAAAGGGGCGGGCATGGTGGCGGGGCGGAGCGAATGATGGATTTTAGTGCGTTTTGCCGCGGCAGGTCCGGGATGGGACTGGCCTTAGTCGAACGGATTCAATACCCGGACACCTGACCCTGCGAAGTCTTCCACGTTGCGCGTGACCACGGTCAGATCGTGGATCAACGCTGTGGCGGCAATCAGTTTGTCCAGCGCATGTTCGGGATGCGGGACGCGAAGGCGCCCCCAAACCTGGCCGACATCCGCATCCGCCGGGAGAATGTTCTGAGCGAAATCGACGAGCACAGTACCAAGCCATGCCTCGAGCATTGCGGCCTGCTGTGCATCGCCGCGCCAGCGAATCAACTCGACACCGCGTCGCAACTCGCCGACGGTGACCACGGACAGATAGATAGCGGCATTGTCCTTTGCCGCCTGATGGAAGAACGCCAATACACCCTTGTTGGCACGTTGGCGCTTGCGTACCTCGCTGATGACATTGGTATCAGCCAAGAACATGCGCGGCTTCTCCCGAATCATCGACGCGCAGGAAATCGGCATCCTCACCGACGTTCGGCATGCTCATCAGCACTTCCGCCAGGTTCTTGCGCCTGGTTCCGCCCAGGGCCTTCGCGAGGATTTCCCGATGTTCGGCCTCGGCACTACGCCCATGAGATGCGGCAAGTTCGCGCAGACGCTGCACCAGGCTGTCATCGACATTGCGTACCAAGAGGTTTGCCATAGCCACTTCCTCACCATATTGCTATCAATGATAGCATTTCAGGGATGTTTGTAGCGAAAAAGCGTTGTTGTTGCATTTTTTGTAGCTAAAAAGCTCTTTTATCGCTCGAGGCACCAAAAATAAGGGCCGCCCGCAGGCGGCCCTTATGCACAAGACCCGCAGGCCTGTTACTGCTCCAGCTTGATGTTCTGCACCTTCACAAGATTCTTCATCTTGTCGAATTCCTTCTTGATCTCGGCCGCGTGCTGGGCAGGGGTGTTGCCCGAGGGCTCGGCGCCGGCGGTGCGCAGGCGCTCCTGGAAGCCCTTGTCCTGCAGCGCCTTGACGGCGGCTTCGTTCAGCTTCTTGATGACGTCATCCGGCGTGCCGGCCGGGGCCACCAGCCCGTACCAGGCCGGGTCGTTGGGCTCCTTCAGGCCCATCTCGCCGAAGGTCGGCACGTTGGGCAGGGAGTCGAGGCGCTTGTTCCAGGCCACCACCAGCGGACGCAGCTTGCCGGCCTTGATGTAGGGCATCGACGACGGCAGGTTGTCCACCATGATCGGCACCTGGCCGGCGAGTACGTCGTTCAGCGCGGGACCCGCGCCGCGGTACGGAATATGGACCATGAAGGTCTTGGTCGAGACCTTGAACTGTTCGCCCAGCATATGGCCGAAGCCGCAGGTGCCCGACGATGCGTACGAATACTTGCCCGGGTTGGCCTTGAGCACGGCCAGGAATTCCTTGTAGTCCTTGGCCGGGAAGTTCGGGTTCACCGCGATCACATTGGCCACGTTGGCCAGGTTTGTGATGGGCTTGAAGTCCTTGATCGGGTCGTAAGACAGCTTGGGGTTGCACGCCGGGTTCACGGCCATGGTCGACACCGTGGAAATGCCGATGGTGTAGCCGTCCGGCGCAGCCTTGGCGATGGCGTCGGCACCGATCGAGCCGCCGCCGCCGGCGCGGTTTTCCACCACCACCGGCTGGCCCAGGATACGGCTCATCTGGTCGGCGGCGCCGCGGCCGACGATGTCGGTGGTGCCGCCGGGCGCGAACGGAATGATCAGGCGGATCGGTTTGGTCGGAAAGCTCTGCGCTTGCGCGATGGAGGCCGCGGTGGCCAGAGCCAGGGTCAAAGCGATTTTGCCAGCTTGCATGAGATCAGGTCTCCCGTCAGGAAAGTCCGGGCGGAGGTGGTGCCCGGAAGAAAACACCGCCGCCTTGCCGCAGGTGGCGGGAAGGCGGCGGCAACGTCTGGTCCGGCGGGCTCAGCCGCCCAGCAGGCCGCGCTTGACGTCCCGGTCCACGGGGTGTTCGCCAAGGAAGACGCGCAGCACGGCCTGGTAGAAATCTTCGCCGGGAATCGGGCGGCCGCGCGGGGTGCCATTGATGGCAACTACGGTACCGGCGTCCGGTGAATAGTCCAGGTTGATCACGTCGCCCTTGCGGGCTGTCCCGACCTGGTCGATGGTGCGTTCGAACTGGACCAGCCGCGCGGACAGCATCTGCATCTGCAGTTCGCTGTGGTTCTCGCGCATGCCTTTCTGCATCGCCCTGGAAAATGCATAGGGCGCCACTTCACGCAGCATGCGAAGCTGCAGCCGCTTGGTGCCGGGCGTGCCGAGCACCACGGTGGCGTTGCGCGCTTTCTCGGGCAGGTACAGTGCCGCCACATAGCCCTTGAGCAGCAGCCCCGAGCGCAGCGCGGTGCCGTTGAGTTGCAGTTCCTTGCCGGCCACGCGCGCCGCGTCGTCAAAGCGCAGGCCTTCGAATTCCGTAGCATCGGCGGCCGGCGGCAGCGCACCAAGCACCAGGCTTGCGGCCAGCATGGCAAGCAGGCGGCGTGGGGTCTGGCGGGATCGTGGAAGCGCGCGCGGGGGGATGATCAGGCCCGGCGATGGCGGATTGCGGCGATGCAGCATAAGGGTCAGACATACAACTTGGTATGTCATGCTGGCCCATTTCTGGAAGAATACCAATCCGGATCTGCCCTAGTCTGCACATTCCGCCACTTCCCCTCGCAGTACCTGGCCATCGGCCGCCCGGCCACGACAATAACGACAACGTTCACGAGATGTCTTCCGCCCTCCTGCTGGTTCCCGATTTCAGCCTGATCCTCATCGGCTGGCTACTGGTACGCTATTCGCCGTTCGACCGTGCGTTCTGGAGCGGCGTGGAACGCCTCGTCTACTTCGTGCTGTTCCCGGCGCTGCTGCTGCAATCGACCAATAGCGCCGTGTTCGACTTTTCCTCGACCTCGGCCATGCTTGGCCTGGCACTGGCCGTCATGGCGTTCGGCATGGTCGCCGGCTACGCCGTCAAATGGGTGCTGCGCCCCGATGCCGTGGATTTTGCCTCGGGCCTGCAGACGGCGTTCCGCTTCAATTCATATATCGGGCTGGCGCTGGCCTCGCGCCTGGGCGGCAGCGAGGGCCTGGCGATGATGGCGGTGATCGTGGGCTGCACGGTGCCGCTGTGCAACGTGGCCGCGGTATGGGCGCTGGCGCGGCACGGCGATGCGCGGCTGTGGCGCGAACTTGCGCGCAATCCGCTGATCCTGGCCACTGCCGGCGGGTTGCTGACCAACCTGCTGGGGCTGCACGCGCCCGAGGTGCTGGCGATGACGCTCAACCGGCTGGGTTCGGCGTCGACGGCGCTTGGCCTGATGACGGTGGGTGCGGGTCTGCAGATGAGCGGCGCGACGGGCACCGTCGGGCCGGTCGCGTGGTGGGCCAGCGTCAAGTTGCTGGCCATGCCGTGCCTGGCCTGGCTCGCAGGCCGGCTGCTGCCGCTGACCGAGCTGCAGTACCAGATCGTGGTGCTGTATGCCTCGCTGCCCACGGCATCGAGCGCCTATATCCTGGCCGTGCGCATGGGCGGCAATGGTCCCATGGTGGCCGCGGCGATCTCGGCAATGACGGTTGCGGCGATCATCACCACACCGGTCTGGCTGGCGCTGGTCAGCTGACGGCCTGGTCCTGCGCGAGCGCCCAGTCGATGTGCTCGCGCACGAGCGGCGTGGCGTCGGCGAGGCGGCGTTCAAGGGCCGCGCGGATGCGTGCAGCCAGTGCGTGGTCTTGCGGGCGCCGGCCCGCGGCCGCGGCGCGCAGGCTGTTGCCCAGTCCCACCGCGAGGTTGCGCAGCCAGCGTTCATGGCCGATGCGGCGGATCGGGCTGCCTTCCAGGCGCTGGTTGAACTCGGCCTCGGTCCACAGGAACAGGTCGACCATGTCCGGGGCGTCGAAGCCATTGCGCACATCGAAGTCCGGCAGCGTGGCACGGTGTGCGAACTTGTTCCACGGGCAGGCCAGCTGGCAGTCGTCGCAGCCATACACGCGGTTGCCCATCGGTGCGCGAAATTCCTCGGGGATCGGGCCCTTGTGCTCGATGGTCAGGTAAGAAATACAACGGCGCGCATCGAGCGTGTAAGGTCCGAGGATCGCGCGCGTGGGGCAGATGTCGATGCAGCGGTGGCAGTTGCCGCAGTGCGAGGCCTCGGGCGGGTCGGCCGGCAGCGGGATATCGACCAGGATCTCGCCGAGGAAGAACATCGAGCCGCCGTCGCGGTCGAGCAGCAGCGTATGCTTGCCGCGCCAGCCCAGGCCGCCCTGGCTGGCCAGTGCGACTTCCATCACCGGCGCCGAATCGGTGAACACGCGGTAGCCGAACGGGCCGATGGCGGCCTCGATACGGCTTGCGAGCTGCTGCAGCCGGCTGCGCAGCACCTTGTGGTAGTCGCGGCCGCGCGCATAGAGGGAAAGCACGGCGGTGGCGTGGTCGTCGAGCCGCGCCAGTTCACGCCGGCGCCAGTCCGGCGCGGCCGTGGCGGGCAGGTAGGGCATGCGGGCCACGATGGCGCGCACCGTGCCGGGGACCAGTTCCGCGGGACGGGCGCGCCGCGGGCCATGGTTCGCCATATAATCCATGTCGCCGTGGTAACCCTGAGCCAGCCACGCCATCAGCCCTGGCTCGGCATGGCCGAGATCGACGTCGGCGATCCGCACCGAGGCAAAGCCCAGCCCGGCGCCCCAGTCCCGGATCGATTGCACGAGCGTCTCCAGGCTGCCCGCGCCGGCTGCATCGGCAGCGGCCACAGGCAGCGGAGCGGGGGCGCCTGGCGCTTCGGATGCTCGCACTGTCATCCCTGAATTGTACGCAATGCCCCTGCTCGAAGAACGTTCCCTGACGCTGACCGATGAAGCCGCCACCACTCGCCTCGGTGCGGCGCTCGCCGGCGTGGTGCGCGCCTTGCCGCCCACGACCGTGCACGTGCAGCTCTCCGGCGACCTCGGCGCGGGCAAGACCACGCTGTCGCGCGCCGTCCTGCGGGCGCTCGGGCATGCCGGCAAGGTGCGCAGCCCGACCTACACGCTGTGCGAGCCCTACGAGGTCGCGCGCGCCGACGGGTCGCCGCTCACCGTCTACCATTTCGACCTGTACCGTTTCGCCGATCCTGAGGAATGGATCGACGCGGGTTTCCGCGACTGCTTCGCCGAGCCGGCCTTCAATCTCGTGGAGTGGCCCGAAAAGGCCGGACGCCTGCTTGGGGAACCGGATCTGCACGTGTTGCTCCAATCGGACATGTCCGCAGCCGATATGGCGGATATGGCCGGCGAGCGGCGGATCGCGACGCTGCGCGCCTATACTCCCACTGGAATTACCCTGCTGAACGCATGCTGATCAAGCGACTCGCCACTGACCGACCCGATGGACCCGACGGACTGCTGCAGGCCCGCCGCAGATGGATGGCGCAGTGCCTGAAGCTTGGTGCCGGCACGGCCGTGCTGACGCTCGCCGGACCGCAGCTCGCCTTCGGTGCCGGCATCGTCGCGGTACGCGTCTGGCCGGCGGAGGACTACACGCGCGTCACGATCGAATCCGACACGCCGCTGGCTGCCGTGCATCAGATGATCCACGACCCGGACCGGCTGGTGGTGGACATCGACGGGCTCGACCTCTCGCCCACGCTGCGCGAGCTGGTGGCCAAGGTCACGCCGAACGACCCGTATATCCAGACCGTGCGTGTCGGCCAGAACCGCCCGCGCGTGGTCCGCATGGTGTTCGACCTCAAGGAAAACGTCGCGCCGCAAGTGTTCACGCTGGCGCCGATCGGCAGCTACAAGAACCGGCTGGTGTTCGACCTGTATCCGGTCAATCCGCCCGATCCGCTGTGGAAGCTGGTGCGCGACACCGAGGAAAAGCAGCGCCGCTTTGCCAACAGCGCGCCGCCGCCGGGCGCTGACGGCGTGGCTGGCGCGCCCGCCGGCGCCGAGGAAGACGCCATCGGCGCGCTGGTGCGCAAGTTCGATGAGAAGGGCGACGTGCCCGCGACCACGGCGCCGCCGCCCGCTATCGCCGCGGTCAAGCCGCCCAAGCCTTCGGCGCCCGTTGTGCCCAAGCCCAACGCGCCCGTGGTGCCTCCGGTCGCGCAGAGTGATCCCACGGCCGAACGTCCGTTCAAGATGCGCCGCCTGCTGACGGTGGCGATCGATCCCGGCCATGGCGGCGAAGACCCAGGGGCCATCGGTGCCTCGGGCTCGCGCGAGAAGGATGTGGTGCTGCAGATCGCGCACCGCCTGCGCGCCAAGATCGATGCGCAGCCCAATATGCGCGCGATGATGACGCGCGACGCCGATTTCTTCGTGCCGCTGAACGTGCGCGTGCAGAAGGCGCGCCGCGTGCAGGCCGACCTGTTCGTGTCGATCCACGCCGATGCCTTCCTGTCGCCGGAAGCGAAGGGCGCCTCGGTGTTCGCGCTGTCCGAGCGCGGGGCGTCGAGCACGGCCGCACGCTGGCTGGCCAACAAGGAAAATGCCTCGGACCTGATCGGCGGTGCCAACCTCAACAAGGATGCGCAGGTCGCGCGCGTGCTGCTGGACCTGTCGACCACGGCGCAGATCAACGACAGCCTGATGGTGGGCAAGGCCGTGCTGCAGGAGATCGGCGGCATCAACCGCCTGCACAAGGGCAGCGTGGAGCAAGCGGGGTTTGCGGTGCTGAAGGCGCCGGATATCCCGTCGATCCTGGTGGAGACGGCGTTTATCAGCAACCCGGAGGAAGAGCGCAAGCTCAACGACGACGCGCACCAGGAGCAGCTCGCCAACGCTATCCTGCGCGGGATCCGCAGCTACTTTGCGCGCAATCCGCCGTTGTCGAAGAATCCGTCGGTATAGCGGGGCATCGCGCAGAAAAGCAAAAAACGGGGGACGCGTCCCCCGTTTTCATTGATGCGGCGTTTGTCAGGCCCGTGCCGCGGCCCGGTCTTCCACCAACGCATCGCGGTTCGCATACCGTGCCGCAATCACCGAACACACGATGAGCTGCAACTGGTGATAGACCATCAGCGGCAGCACCAGCAGCCCCAGCGCCGGATGTCCGGCGAACAGGATGTTGGCCATCGGAATGCCATTGGCCAGGCTCTTCTTTGAGCCGCAGAACACGGCGGTGATCTCGTCTTCGACACTGAAGCCCAGGCGGCGCGCGACGAAGGTGGTCGTGCCCAGCACGACGAACAGCAGCATGGCGGCCAGCCCCATCACCGCGGCAATGGTCTGCCACTGGTAGTGGTGCCACAGGCCTTCGGCGGTCGCGTCACAGAACGACGAGTAGACGATCAGCACGATCACGCCGCGGTCGATCTTGTTGGTGATGTGCTTCATCTTTGCCAGCCAGTTGCCGATCAGCGGACGCAGCAGCTGGCCCAGCGCGAACGGCAGCAGGAGTTGCAGCGCCACACCCGTGAGCGCCTTGCCGAGCGGCATGGACGCGCCGCTGGCGCTGATGACCAGCCCCATCAGCAGCGGCGTGACGGCCATGCCGATCAGGCCCGAGATGGTGGCGTTGAAGATGGCTCCCGACACGTTGCCGCGCGCCATCGAAGTCATGGCCACCGATGACGACACCGTCGAAGGCAGCGCGCACAGGTAGAACACCCCGAGCAGCAGGTCAGCGGGCAGCGTATTGCGCAGCGACAGCATCAGCAGCAGGCCCACCACCGGAAACACCACGTAGGTGAAGGTCTGCACGAACACATGCAGCCGCCAGTGTTTGGCACCGGCCACGAGCTTGTCACGTGACAATGCCGCGCCATGCAGGAAGAACACGAGCGCCACGCCCAGGCTGGTGACGGTGCCCAGGTGCAGCGGGCCGCGGCTGCTGCCCAACTCGGGCGAGAGCAGGGCTATGCCGATGGCGGTCAGCATGACCAGGACGAAGCCGTCGATCAGGTCGCAGAGTTTCTTGAGCTTGGAAAGCATGCTGGACTTCTAAGGGTTTAGCCTAGTATTGGACGCCACCCGGGTCTAGAATGCAAATTCATTTATCGCATTCATTTATCTCGTCGTTGCATGAATTACACACTCCGGCAACTGCGCGTATTCCTGGCGGTCGCCGAAACGGGTGGATTCAGCCGGGCGGCGGATGCGGTCGGGCTGACCCAGTCCGCTGTCAGCCGCGGCGTGGCAGAGCTTGAAGAGGCACTTGGCGTGCGGCTACTGGACCGCACCACGCGCGAGGTGGTGCTGACACACGCGGGCCAGGCGCTTGCGCCGGCGCTCGAACGCCTGCTCGGCCAGCTCGACGATACCCTCGAAGATACGCGTCAGCTCGGCGAGCACTATCGCGGGCGTGTCGTGATAGCTGGTGCGCCGACCATCTCCGCGCGGCTGATGCCGATGTATGTGGCTGCCTGTGCCGAGCAATACCCGGAAATCCGCCTGACCATCCGCGACAGCGTGCAGGCCGATGGCCTCGAGCAGATTCGGGCTGGCGGCGTGGACTTCGGCGTGCTGATCGATCCGCTTGTGCACGACGGCCTGACCATCGAGCCGCTCGTCACCGACCCGTTCTGCTTCGTGTGCCGGCGCGACCATCCGCTGGCGCAGGAAGAATCGGTGCCCTGGTCGGCGTTGCACGGCATGCGGCTGGTGCTGCTGGACCTTGCCTCTGGCAGCCGGCCGCTGATTGACCGCGTGTTCGGGCGCCATGGCGTGGTACCGCAGGTGGTGCAGGAACTGGGCCACTCGGCCAGCGTGTTCGGCATGGTGGAAGCGGGCATCGGCGCCTCGGTGCTGCCGACTTACTCGCTGCCGTTGCCGGCGGCGTCGCCGCTGGTGTGGCGGCCGCTGGTGCCGTGCGAGGAGCGCCGCATCGTCATGGTCCGGCGCGAGGATCGCTCGCTTTCGCCCGCCGCGGAAGCGGTCTGGGAGCTGGTCAGGGCACTCACCGCCAAGGCGGGCAGGCCTGCGGTCGCACCCGCCTGAACTTCCTCAACGTGCCCTGGCGGTGACCATCACTGCTTCCAGGTCGAAGCTGCCATCTGCCTGTATGCGATAGTGTTCACGGACTTCTGCCTGCAGTTCGAGCAGCTCACGCTGTTGCCGGCGGCGGCGCCGGGCCTGATGCTGCTGGCGGCCTGAGACCGCCGCAGCGGGAGAAAGCCGGTTCTTACTTGGGCTGCATCCGGATCGCGCCGTCGAGGCGGATCACCTCGCCGTTGAGCATGGTGTTGCCGATGATGGCCTTGGCCAGCTTGGCGTACTCGGCCGGTCGGCCCAGGCGCGAAGGGAACGGCACCATCTTGCCGAGCGCGTCCTGGACTTCCTGCGGCATGCCCAGCAGCATCGGCGTCTCGAACAGGCCCGGGGCGATCGTCACGCAGCGCACGCCGTCGCGCGAGAGGTCACGCGCGATGGCCAGCGTCATGCCGACCACACCGCCCTTGGATGCCGCATAGGCGGCCTGGCCGATCTGGCCGTCGAATGCCGCTACCGAGGCGGTATTGATGATCACGCCGCGTTCGCCTTCGGCATCGGGCGTGTTCTGTACCATCGCCGCCGCCGCCAGCCGGATCATGTTGAAGGTGCCGACCAGGTTGACGCGGATGGTCTTGTCGAAGGCATCGAGCGGATGCGGGCCGTTCTTGCCCACGGTCTTGTTGGCGGTGGCGATGCCGGCGCAGTTGACCAGCCCGGCCACACGGCCCAGTGCCTGCGCAGCGGCGACTACGGCCTGCCCGTCGGCTTCGGAAGCGACATCGCACTTGACGAAGGTGCCGCCCAATTCCTGCGCCAGCGCAGTGCCGGTGGCTTCGTTCAGGTCGGCAATCACGACCTTGCCGCCCGCCTCGGCGAGCATGCGCGCAGTGCCGGCGCCCAGGCCCGACGCGCCGCCCGTGACGATGAATACATTGCCCTGGATGTCCATCTGCTGTCTCCTTGATGATTCGATGACCAGCCGCGGTGGCGACTGCCGTTTACGTAAACGTCAACTCCCGCGCTATTGTACGGAGCCCTGACCGGCTGGCAAGAGGGAAAGCCATGCATGGCGAAGAAACAAAAAAGCGACCCGAAGGTCGCTTTTTTGGGGGCGGGCCGAAGCTTACTTCAGCGCCTCGAACACGCGCGCGGTGATGCTGTCCACATCGCCCACGCCGGCAATCTTGCGGTACTTGGGCGGTGCCACCTTGGCGGTGGGGTCGCCCTTGTCGGCCCAGTCCGAGTAGTAGTCCACCAGCGGGCGGGTTTGCTGGGAATACACGTCCAGGCGCTTGCGGACGGTGTCTTCCTTGTCGTCGTCACGCTGGATCAGCGGCTCGCCGGTTTCGTCGTCGACGCCCTCCGCCTTGGGCGGGTTGTACTTGACGTGGTAGGTACGGCCCGATGCCACGTGCACGCGGCGACCGCTCATGCGTTCGATGATGGCGTCGAACGGCACGTCGATTTCCAGCACGTAGTCGATCGCGACGCCGGCTTCCTTCATGGCCTCGGCCTGCGGAATGGTGCGCGGGAAGCCGTCGAACAGGTAGCCGTTCTTGCAGTCGGCATCCTTGAGACGGTCCTTGACCAGGCCGATGATGATGTCATCCGACACCAGTCCGCCTGCATCCATGACCTTCTTGGCCTCCACGCCAAGCGGCGTACCGGCCTTCACCGCGGCGCGCAGCATGTCGCCCGTGGAAATTTGCGGAATGCCGAACTTCTCGCAGATGAACTTGGCCTGCGTGCCTTTGCCGGCGCCAGGCGCGCCCAACAGGATCAAACGCATTTACGGGTCCTCAGAGTTTTAAATCTGGTGTGGCGGGAGACGAGAAGGAGGGTAACGCCGTAACTTGACGCAGGACTTACTGCGCGCGCATGGATCAGGTCACGCGGTCGGCCGGTGCGGCGCTGCGGGGAACGCGGCGCGGGTCACCGGACGGGCTCTATCTGTATCTCCCCACCGAGCCTTGGCCGGCCGGCGCATTCTGGTGCGCCATCCCGACGGCTCTGTATCGGCAAGCATTATGCCATGAGGTGCGGTGAATCCGGCCCGAAATCGGGCCGATTCCGTAGTTGCAGCTGTATGAACCTCAGCGCAAAGGCCATCATCCGGCAACAAAGTGCTCAGGGACCTTCCTGGGCCATGCTCTGGGCCCACAGCGCGCGCACGCGTTCCAGGTCCGCCGCGGTGTCGACACCGGGTGCGGGCGCGGCGGTGGTTTCCAGCACCGCGATGCGCTCGCCATGCCACATCGCGCGCAGTTGCTCCAGCGCCTCGGTCTGCTCCAGCGGTGCCGCTGCCAGCGTGGGGAAGCGGCGCAGGAAGCCGGCGCGGTAAGCATACAGGCCGATATGGCGCAGGACCGGCATGGGCGGCAGCGGCACCTGCGCAGCGGAGGCGGGCACCGCGGGCACGCCGGCCCAGTCGTCGCGCGACCACGGAATCGGCGCGCGCGAGAAGTACAGCGCACGGCCGGCGGCATCGCACACCACCTTGACGACGTTCGGGTTGAAGACCTCGGCCACGTCGTGCAGCGGATGGGCGGCGGTCGCAATGGCGCAGTCGGGATGGTGCGCCAGGTGCAGCGCGACGTCGTCGATCAGTTGCGGATCGATCAGCGGCTCGTCGCCCTGCACGTTGACAACGATGGCATCGTCGGGCAGCGCGAGCTGAGCCGCGACTTCGGCCAGGCGGTCCGTGCCCGACGGGTGGTCGGCGCGCGTCAGCACGGCATCGATGCCGTGCGCGGCGCAGGCTTGCGCCACGGCCGGCGCATCGGTGGCGACCACGGTGCGCTGCGCCGACGACAAATGCGCGCGTTCGGCCACGCGCACGATCATCGGCCGTCCGCCGATATCGGCCAGCGGCTTGTCCGGCAGCCGCGTGGACGCCAGCCGCGCAGGAATGACGACGGTGAAGTCCGGGATGCTCATGACGCGCGCCTCAGTCCGCCCGCGGCGGCTCGGCGGGGTCGATCACGCGCCCCGGCACCGACTGGCGGGCCTCGTCGGCCAGCATGACGGGAATGCCGTCCCGGATCGGATAGGCCAGCTTGTCGGCGTGGCAGATCAGTTCCTGCGCGGCACGGTCGTATTCCAGCTTGCCCTTGCACAGCGGGCAGACCAGGATTTCAAGCAGCCGGTTGTCCATCTTGGTGTTCCTTGTTGAGGCCGGTGGCGCTGCCCGATGCGGCGGCGGCCGTCGTGGCCGGGACGCGTGCCTGCACGGCGCGTCGGATCTTGTCGATCAGGCCCGCGTCGATCACGGGCGTGGTGGGGACGACCCAGATGCGCGGGTCGTCGAATCGCTCGCATTTTACGGCATCCTTCTCGGTGATCAGGATGACTTCGGCGTCGAGCGCGTCGGGGTTGCCGGTGAACGGGTCGTCGGCGAAATCGTAGTGGTCGGGCAGCGGCAGCGTCTTCGGGCTCAGGTCAGCGCCGCGCAGGCTCGCGAAGAAACGCTCGGGGTTGCCGATGCCGGCCGCGGCCAGCACGCGCCGCCCGGCAAAGGCGCTGACCGGGCGCGCCATGGCCGGGTCGTTGAGCTGCCACGCTTCGTCCAGTTCCAGGTGCATGCCGTAGACATCGGGCCGGTCCGGCGTGGCGCGGAAGTTCGGGTCGTTGATCAGCGTGGCGTCGCGGGGGCGCGAAAGCGGCTCGCGCAGCGGGCCGGCTGGCAGCATCAGGCCATTGCCGCCCATGCGGGTGTCGAACATCACGATCTCGAAGTCGCGTTGCAGGCGGTAGTGCTGCAGGCCGTCGTCGAGCAGCAGCACGTTGACGCCGGGGTGCGACACCAGCATGGCCTGCGCGCATAGCGCGCGGTCGGGAAACACCCAGACCGGCACGTCGGCGGCGCGCGCGATCAGCAGCGGTTCGTCGCCGACGTCCGACGCCTTCGACGTCGGCTTGACCCGGCGCGGGTGCCTGAGCGTCACGCCGTAGCCGCGCGACACCACGCCCGGACGCAGGCCGGCCTCGGTCAGCGCCTGCGCCAGCGCGATCACGGCTGGCGTCTTGCCGGTGCCGCCCACCGTCACGTTGCCGACCACCACCACGGGCATCGGCAGCCGCGTGGAGCGGAACCAGCCATGCAGGTAGCCGTACCGGCGCACGCGTGCAACCAGGCCGAACAGCAGCGAGAACGGCAGCATCACCCACGCGAACCAGCCCAGGCGCTGCCACTGGGCGGTCACGAAATCGGCAAGAGCATGGAGCGGAACGGACATGGGAGGGCAGGGCGAAGGGGATGGTTGGCTGGCGCGGCATCCAGCCGGACGCGCACATTATGGGCATTGCCCTGCGCATGCGGCAACCCCGGGGCCCGGCGTCGTGCCGGGCTCCGATGCTTGCGGGGGTCAGCGAGGCTGCGAGCTCTGTGTCGAGAAGGTCAGGCGCGACAGCCCGGCCAGCCGCGCGGCTTCCATCACATTGACCACGGCCTGGTGCGTGGCCTGGGCATCGGCGTTGACGATGACCACCGGCGGCTGGCCGCCCGTGGCGGGCCCGGCCGCGGCGCGCAACTGGTCGGCAAGGCTGGTCACGTCTTTCTGCTCCATCACCTGCTTGTTGACGGAATAGACGCCGCGCGAAGACACCGACACCACGATCTCCTGCGGGCGCTGCTGCGCGCGCTCGGCGTCGGCGGTGGGGAGCTGGATCTGCAGCTCGGTGTAGCGCGAGTAGGTGGTCGTGATCATCAGGAAGATCAGGATCACGAGCAGCACGTCGATCAGCGGAATCAGGTTGATTTCTGGCTCTTCACGCCGCTGGCGGGAACGGAATTGCATGGCGCTTCCTGCTTGGGTCCGGCGCTCAGCCGCGCCGTTGCGGCAGGATGGCGTCCAGGAACGCCGTGGCGCGGAATTCCAGCTCGGCCACGTAATCGTCCACGCGGCGGCGGAAGTAGCGCCAGAAGATCAGTGCCGGAATCGCCACGATCAGGCCGAAGGCGGTGTTGTACAGCGCCACCGAGATGCCGTGCGCCAGCTGCTCGGGGTTGGCGCCGGTGCCGCCCTGGCTGCCGAAGATCTCGATCATGCCGATCACCGTGCCGAGCAGCCCCATCAGCGGTGCGACCGAGGCGATGGTGCCCAGCGCGTTCAGGTAGCGCTCCAGGTCATGGGCGACCGCGCGGCCGGCTTCTTCCACCACTTCCTTGGCCGCGTCGCGCGAGGTATGCGGCTGCAGCACCACATGGCGCAGCCCGGCTGCCAGCACGCGGCCCAGCGGCGAATTCTGTTCCAGCGTATTGACCACCTCCGGCGTGGCGCGGCGCTGCTGCGCGGCCGAGAGCGCCTCTTCGTAAAGGCGGGCCGGAAGCACCTTGCCGCGCTTGAGGGTAAGGAAGCGCTCGACGATCAGTGCCAGCGCGAGAACCGAAGCGAGCAGCAGCGGCCAGATCGGCCAGCCGGCCGCTTGAATGATCGAAAACAATTGGACCCCCGAATCGACAACCAGAGACGACAGAAAGAAAACTGACCGGCTTTATATGGCAGGCCTTGGATACGCGCACACCGAGGCTCTGCGCGCAGCGGCACTGCTCCGAAAAATCAGGCAGCACTCTAACCCGCGCCATGGCGCGCGGCAAGACGCTGGCAAAGGATGTCTCGGCCGCGCATCGGTGCGGCGGCACACACTTTCCACAGCGGGGCGGGACAGTATTGTGGATGGATTGTGGAAACCGGCCGGACAAGCGGGCTAACGTATTGATCCGAAAGGGTAAAGATGATGCTGCCTGTTTTTTGTGCAACCACGCTTCCAGAGCGGTTGTACCCCTGTCGACAGCGACCACAGGCGTTGCGGACGGGTTTACCCGCTGCTTTCCACACCCCGGCGGGACAGGATTGTGGACGGCTTGTGGAAACCTGCCTGAGAACCAGGTTAAGTCATTGATTGCAATGGGTATACGTGCTGATGCTTAAAAAATGAGCAGTCAGCGCTTCAGAGGGCTCCGGCATGTGCATACAGGCGGAGCTCAAAATGTCTCGCATTTTCCACACGGCGCAGGGAGAGGATTGTGGAAGGGCTGTGGACAACCTCGGGAAAGCGATGCTAACCCATTGATTTTACGATGGTACCTGGGTGCTGCCTGGAAAATAGGCAGCCGCTGGCCGATCAGGGCCGGGAACCGGCGTGTGGCCCGGGCGATTCTTGCCTGTCAGGTGCACCGTCGTTTCGTCCAGCACCAGGCGCCGAAAGCAACACCTGCCGCGCCTTGCGCCGAATGGTCCTCTTTTATCCAGAGTTCCTGTGGATAACTTTGTGAACAAGCTCGGGGCGCCGGCCGTAAGTGGTTGACGCGTAAGGAAATTGGTTACATTGCCTAATTTTTGTTGCGGTCCGAAAATTCATAAGAATCAAAGAGTTGTACCTACTCATGCGGGCTCTGGCGCAGGCCGACGGCATCACGACCTCCCTCTTGACATAGCCGTTATGCTGTGGACATGTCCAATCCATGCCGCGAGCGCGGCGACGCCCCATGCCCGAGCCGCAGAACTTTTCGCGTGAAGCGCCCTCCCTGCCCGCCCGAAACGCGCGGGAAGCCATTCCGGTGGGAGAACTGAACCATGCGATTGCGACCATGCTTGAGCGTGGTTTTCCGCTGACCTGGGTCCGTGGCGAAATCTCCAACTTCACCCGGGCGGCGAGCGGCCACTGGTATTTCTCGCTCAAGGATGCGCGGGCGCAGATCCGCTGCGTGATGTTCCGCGGGCGCAACCAGCATGTTGATTTCACGCCGCGCGAAGGGGAGGCGGTGGAAGTGCGCGCCGTGGTCACGTTGTACGAGGCGCGCGGCGACCTGCAGCTTGGCGTGGAGGCCATGCGGCGTGCCGGCCTCGGCAATCTTTACGAAGCCTTCCTGCGCCTGAAGGAAAAATTGGCACAAGCAGGGTTGTTTGCACCGGAGCGCAAGCGGCCCGTGCCATCGCATCCGCGCAGCATCGGCATCGTCACTTCGCTGCAGGCGGCGGCGTTGCGCGATGTGCTGACCACGCTGCGACGGCGCGCACCGCACGTGCCGGTCACGGTGTATCCGGTGCCGGTGCAGGGCGCGGGCGCCGCGCAGAAGATTGCCGACATGCTCGACCAGGCCAGCGCCCGGCGCGAGTGCGATGTCATCATCCTGTGCCGCGGCGGCGGCAGCATAGAAGACCTCTGGTCCTTCAATGAGGAGGTGGTGGCGCATGCCATCGCGCGCAGCGCGGTGCCGGTGGTCTCGGGCGTGGGCCATGAAACTGATTTCACCATTGCCGATTTCGTCGCCGACGTGCGCGCGCCCACGCCCACCGGCGCGGCCGAACTGGTGAGCCCGGACCGCGGACACCTGCTGGCCCTGACCCGGCGGGCCGGCGACGCGCTGGCACAGTCGATGCGCCGCGAACTGGACCGGCGCGCGCAACACCTGGACTGGCTGGCGCGCCGCCTGCGCAGCCCGCAGGCGCAACTCCAGGAGCGGCGCGCCCGCGTCGACAATCTGGCGCGACACTTGCGTTCGGCATTGCGGGAGACCGTGGTGGCGCAGCGCCACCGCCAGCAGTTGCTGGCCATGCGCTGGACGGCTTGCCGGCCTGACATGGCGGCGGCCAGGGCGGATGTCACGCGGCTGTCGCAACGCATGCAGGCGGCGGCGGCCCGCATGCAGGAGCGGCAGGCGCAGCGCCTGGCAAGCGTGGCCGGCGCGCTGGAGTTGCTGGCGCCGCAGCGCACGCTTGAACGCGGCTATGCAGTGCTGCTCGACCAGCGCGGCCGCGCGCTGCGTTCGCCGGCCGAATTGCGTCCCGGCGGCGTGGTGGAGGCCCATCTGGCCGAAGGCGTGGCGGATATCGCCATTGCCGGCGTGCAGGCCAAGCTGGGCGGAATCTGAAGCCGCGGCCAGCCACGCGCGGACAAACTAACATGACCTCAGGGGGCTTTGCGCCGCGGTTTGCGTGGGTCTTGCAAGTCTCCTACAATCGGCAATTCCCCGACCACAACCCCAACCCACAGAGACAGAACAATGGAACACAAGCTCCCCCCGCTGCCGTACGCGCATGATGCCCTGGCTCCGCACATCTCCAAGGAGACGCTGGAGTTCCACCATGACAAGCATCACCAGACCTACGTCACGAACCTGAACAACCTCATCAAGGGCACCGAGTTCGAGAACTCGACCCTGGAAGAGATCGTCAAGAAGTCGTCCGGCGGCATCTTCAACAACGCCGCCCAGGTGTGGAACCACACCTTCTACTGGGAATCGATGAAGCCCAACGGCGGCGGCCAGCCGACCGGCGCCCTGGCTGACGCCATCAACGCCAAGTGGGGCTCGTTCGACAAGTTCAAGGAAGAGTTCACCAAGACCGCTGTCGGCACCTTCGGTTCGGGCTGGGCCTGGCTGGTCAAGAAGGCCGACGGCTCGCTGGACCTGGTGTCCACCTCCAACGCCGCCACCCCGCTGACCACCGACGCCAAGCCGCTGCTGACCTGCGACGTGTGGGAACACGCCTACTACATCGACTACCGCAATGCCCGTCCGAAGTACGTCGAGGCATTCTGGAACGTCGTGAACTGGGACTTCGCTGGCAAGAACTTTGCCGGCTGATTCGTTTCCAGCTTCGATGCAAAACAAAGGGCCCGACGGGCCCTTTGTTCATGGTGCACGCGCATGGCGCACTGGCCGCTGCTTCGGTGCGCTATCGTGCGCCGTACGGAAAGCCATGCTGCGCGCTCAGCCGGTCGAGCCGCGCGCGCATGCGGGCCAGGTCGGCGGCAAGCTGCCGTGCCATGAACGGGAGCGGGCCCGGCTGCGGGTCGGCCTCGGTAGCGTCTGCGGATGGGGCCCGCGACGGCGCCCGCCCGGTCTCGAGCGCCTCGGCCATCGTCAGCAGCGAAGGCTCGATGCCCGGGTCCTCGCCTTCGCGCAGGCCGGTCTCATGTTCGATCGCGGCCATCAGTTCGAGCGCGCTGATGCAGACGCGCGCGGCGTGCTGGATTTCCTCGAACTCCGCTGCCGGCACGCCGGTCTCCTTGGCCACGGATGGAATCAGCCCGCGCAGCGGGATCAGCCTCGTGCCCAGGTCGAGCATGGCCGCGCGCTGTTCCGCGGCATCGGCGAAGCCGCTCTGCATCTTGCGGTGGACGGCCGCGCTCGCGCGCAGCAGTGCCGCGAGCCGGATGCGCCAGGAATAGGAAGCATAGGCCGGCAGCGCGAACGAGAACACGAGCGCAATCGCCGTGCCGATGAAGACATCGACGGTGCGCCACAGCGCGTCATAGACGTTCTGGTTGCCATGGCCGGCCGTGATCACCACCGTGATCGCCGCGAGCAGCGCGATATAGCCGCCCTTGCCGATGGCGTGATAAGCGCAATAGCCGCAGATCACGGCCATCAGCGCGTAGGTCAGCAACGGCATGCCGATGTACGATTGCTGCACGATCAGCGCAAGCCCCGCGAGCGCGCCAATCAGCGTACCCATCCCGCGCTCGGCCGCGCGGCGCCGGATATTGCCATGGTGCTGCAGTCCGCCGATCACCACCAGCACGGTAATGGTGGCCCACTCGCCGTGCGGGACGTTGATGCCGGTAGTCAGCGCAATCGACACCAGCAGCGCAAGCGCGACGCGTATCGCATGGAACTGCCTGGCTTGACGGAAACGCCGGTTCGTGTCGAACAGCACGTCGGTGGTCTTGCGCAGGAGATCGAGCATGGTCGCGTGGCGGCAGGGGGCGATTGCCCAGTGTACGTCACGCTCCGGCGAGGGAAGCAATGCGTTTGCGTCGCAGGCGGCTTCAACCAGCCCTCACTCATTCCCCCACGCCTGATTGCGCCACGACACGATTTCACTCGGTGGCGCAGCACCGCCCGGCGCGCCGCCCTTGCGGTACGCCAGCGTGAACAGCACCAGCGAGGTGCGCCGCGACGAGTACCGGTCGCGCAGCGGCATGCCCGACCTTGCCGGCCACCAGTGCGGCGGCAGCCGTCCGGCGCTGGCATAGGCCAGCCCGCAGTATCCCCAGCCGGCCGACGACAACTGCCACAGCCAGCGGAATCCTTCGATGGGAGAGCGGGAGCGTGCGCGCATGCGATTGCCTCCCGATGGGCGCCGGGCGCAAATGTCCTGTGCGGCACGGCCGGCAGTATCGGAGCCATGCCGGCCAGCCGCGCTCATGCGGAAACAGGCGGGACCCCGGTCGCGCCAGCGAGGGGGCGCCTCACATCCGTACCTGCCAACATAGCATCTGGCGGCGGCTTAGGGAAACTTCAGCGACGGTGCGCGCGTATTGCCGCGTGCGCTTCACACGAACGACGAATCGTCATCGAAGAAGCCACCGTCGTCGAGTCCGCCGGACAGCCCGCCGTCGTCCAGGAAGCCGTTTGCCGTGGCCGTGCTGCCGTTGCCTGACAAGGCGGGATCGTCATTGCCGAAGAAGTTGTTGACAATGGTCGTGTCGGACGGCGCCGGGCCCGTGCCCGACTGGCCTAGGAAGCCGCTGCCGCTGTTGCGGTGGAACAGGTTCTCGATGCCCTGGAACAGGAACGCGCCGCCCGCCACGCCGGCGGCCGTGGTGGCGATGCTGCCCAGCGTGCTGCCGAGCCCGCCGCTGAGGAAGCCGGGCCGGGACGCTTGCGCGGGCATGGCCTGTGGCGCGGCCGCGGCCGGCGCGGATGGCATCTGCTGCACGGGGGTATTGCCCCAGGCGTTCTGCGCGCTGATAAAGCTGCCATTGCCGGCGCCATTCCCCGCATTGGCCTGCGCGGCAGCGAGCTGCCCTTGCAGCGATGCGACTTGCGCCTGCGCCGATGCGAGCGCGTGGTCGAGCAGCATCGCGCGCTGGACCAGCAGATAGGCCGCATCAGGCTGCCGGGCCACGGCTTCGGCAATGAGCTGTTGCGCCTGCGGGTCCTTGGCGCCGGCACGGGCCTGCGTGAGCTGGTTCAGAAAGGCTTCGAGTGCCTGCAATTCCTGGGGGGCCATCAGATCTCTCCTGTCCGGTCTGTCCGGTGCCTGGGTACGCCAGCAGTCTATGGGGCGAGACTTAAGCGAAACTTAAAGGCAGGAGAAGACGGCGTCCGCCAGCGCAGGGCTGGCGGACCGGCCCTTCAGGCCGCGCCGGTGAAGGCCCTCCACGGCAGCAGTGCGGCCGCTGCCATGCTCACCAGTGCAAACAGGCGCTGCAGGCGTGCCGGCGGCGCTGCCGCGAACGCACGCTGTACCGCCGGCTGCGGGCCCTTGGCCTGGCATGAATGCCACGCAGCCATGGTAAGGTTCCCGGTCATTCAGCAATGCGGCAACGAGGGCATGCATGCAACCTGGCATCGTCGATCCCGGCTATGGCTCCGATCCGGTGGGGCTGGTCAACGGCTATCTCTTCACTCCTGGCCAGCCGGCGCGTGAGATCGGCTCGGCCGACGCGCTCGACTGGCTTGCGCGTACGCGCGCGGCGGAGCAGGGCAGTCCCGGCGGCGATGCCTTCCTGTGGCTGCATTTCAACCTGTCGCACAGCGCCTGCGAGCGCTGGATGAAGGCCCGGCTGGCGCTGCCGGAGGACTTTTTCGAATCGCTGCGCCAGGGCTCGCACTCCACGCGCATCGAACGCCAGGACCCGGCGCTGCTCGCGGTGGTCAATGACGTGATCTACAACTTCGGGGTCTCGTCCAACGACATCTCCACGCTGTGGGCGTGCGCCGACCGCTGCCTGCTTGTCACGGCGCGGGCGAAGCCGCTGCGTTCGATCGACAAGCTGCGCGCCGCGGTGCGCCGGGGCGAGGGCTTCCGTTCGCCGCTGGACCTGCTGGTGCACCTGTTGCGCGACCAGGCCGACGTGCTGGTGCAGATCGTGCGCGAGACCGGCATCGGCGTGGACCGTATCGAAGACCAGCTGCTCGCGCAGCGCCTGCAGGCCAACCGGGCCGACCTGGGCGCCATGCGGCGCGGGCTGGTGCGCCTGCAGCGCCTGCTGGCGCCGGAACCGGGTGCGATGTTCCGGCTGCTCAACCGGCCGCCGGCCTGGATACGCGACGACGACCTGCAGGAACTGCGCGAGGCGACGGAAGAATTCTCGCTGGTGCTAAACGACCTCGCGGCGATGGTCGAGCGCATCAAGCTGCTGCAGGAAGAGATTGCCGCCAAGCTCAACGAACAGACCAACCGCACGCTGTTCACGCTGACGCTGGTCACCGTGCTGGCGCTGCCGATCAACATCGTGGCGGGCTTTTTCGGCATGAACGTCGGCGGCATCCCGCTGGCCGAACACCCGCACGGCTTCTGGATACTCGTGGCACTGGTGGCCACGTTCACGGTACTGGCCGGCCGCTGGGCGTTCCGCAAGGAGGGACCGTAGCGCAGGTGCTTCACGAGATTGCCATACTGCCGCGCTAGCATCGCCACCCGGAGGGCCTGCGCCAGGCCCGGGCTGAAACGGGACCAAGCATGTGGAGCGAGCGATGACAAACCACGAAGAAGCGCTGATCCGGCGCATCCACCGCGAGGTGGCGGATCAATACGACGAAGAGCTCGAACTCGAGCTCGAGGACCGCGAGTTCGTGCTGGGCCCCGATGGGCAGGCCAGCCTGGTCGAGGATGGACCGGACGAACGAGCCCATCGCCAGCGCTATTTTCACGAGCTGTTCCGCCTGCAGGGCGAGCTGGTCAAGCTGCAGAGCTGGGTAGTCCGCAGCGGGCACAAGATGGTGGTGCTGTTCGAAGGCCGCGACGCGGCGGGCAAGGGCGGCGTGATCAAGCGCATATCGCAGCGCCTGAACCCGCGCGTCTGCCGTGTGGCCGCGCTGCCTGCACCCAACGATCGCGAGCGCACGCAGTGGTATTTCCAGCGCTATGTGTCGCACCTGCCCGCGGCCGGCGAGATCGTGCTGTTCGACCGCAGCTGGTACAACCGCGCGGGCGTCGAGCGCGTCATGGGCTTCTGCGACGACGACCAGTACGAGGAGTTCTTCCGCTCCGTGCCGGAATTCGAGCGCATGCTGGTGCGCTCGGGCATCCAGGTCATCAAGTACTGGTTCTCGATCTCCGACGACGAGCAGCACCTGCGCTTCCTGAGCCGCATCCACGATCCCCTCAAGCAGTGGAAGCTCAGCCCGATGGACCTTGAGTCCCGCCGGCGCTGGGAGGACTACACGCGGGCCAAGGAAATCATGATGGAACGCACGCATATCCCCGAAGCACCGTGGTGGGTGGTGCAGGCGGTGGACAAGAAGCGTGCGCGCCTGAACTGCATCCAACACTTGCTGCAGCAGGTGCCCTATACGGACGTCGACCATCCGACCGTGGTGCTGCCGAAGCGCGAGCGGCACGCCGACTATGTGCGGATGCCGGTGCCGGATGAGATGATCGTGCCGGAGATCTACTGACCCGGTATGCTGGGGGGTTGCCGCGGTTGAAGCATTTTGAACGACTCGGACAGTGCGCGCAGCCCCGCCGGCCGCAGCGGCGCGCTAGCATCGAATCGTTTGCTGTCCGCTGTTTGCCCCCGATGACCTTTGTCGTAACGGATGCCTGCATCCAGTGCCGCCATACCGACTGCGTGGAAGTCTGCCCCATGTCGTGCTTCCACGAAGGGCCCAACTTCCTTGCCATTGATCCTGACCAGTGCATCGACTGCTCGATGTGCGTGCCGCTCTGCCCCGTTGGTGCGATCTATTCCGAGCATGACCTGCCCGAAGACCAGCGCCATTTCCTGGCCCTCAACGCCGAACTGGCTCGCCGCGCGGACTGGCCGCCGCTGCTGAAGGCGAAGGGGCCGCTGCCCGATCATGCCGACTGGGCCGATCATCCTGACCGGCTGTCGCTGCTGATCCGGTAACCCTTCCGGGTATCCTCGGATATCCCGCTCAGCGCATCTCCGCGCGGTGCTCCGGAAAGGCCTCGGCCAGGGTCAGCACCGTGCCGGTCAGGCTGCCGTCATAGCCCGGCAGTGCATTGACGCGCTGGCGAAAGCTCTCGCTCGTGAGCGCGCCCACGGCGCCGGCCAGTGCGGGACTGTTGAGCTTCTTCTTTTCGATTGCGAAGAAGTAGCGCTCCTTGAGCACCGGCACGAATTCCAGTCCGAAGCGTCGCGCTGCGGTCTCCACGCCGAAGCCCACGTCGGCCATGCCGCTGCCGATATACGCGGCGACAGCGGCGTGCGTGAATTCGCCGTTGTTGTAGCCCTCGATCCGTGCCGGGTCGATGCCGCGCGCGGCCAGGATCAGGTCCAGCAGCAGCCGCGTGCCGGAGCCGACCTGCCGGTTGACGAAACGCACTTCGCGCCGCATCAGGTCTTCCAGCGTGTGCACACCGAGCGGATTGCCCATGCGCACGAACAGCCCCTGGCTGCGCACGGCCAAGTGGATCAGGCAATGAGTGTCGGGTTTGAGCCACGTAGTGAAGTGACGGACCATGCCTGGCTCGAACTCGCCTATGGGCACGTGGAAGCCGGCAATGTCGCAGGCGCCCTCGGCCAGCGCGGCCACGGCTTCTACGCTGCCGCAGTACTTCAGGTCGTGCCGCACCTGCTGCTCATCGAGGAAATCGCGCAGCGCCGCCACCGCGAAGCCGTGGCTCGCGTGCAGGCGCACGGCCGGGTCGGTGCGGTCCATCAGCTTCTTCAGTTCGATCTCCAGCTCAGAGGCCAGGCTGTCCAGCGTCGGCGACAGCCGCGCGCCGATGCGCTTGCTGGCCCACACCAGTTGCTGCGCCAGCGGCGTGAGTGCGCTGCCGCGCCCGCGCGTCTTGGCGATCAGCGGGCCGCCGAACAGCGACTCGGCGTCGCGCAGGATGCCCCACGCATAGCGGTAGGACAGCGCGACCGCCTCAGCGGACTGGCTGATGCTGCCCGAGGCCTCGATATGGCCCAGCAGTGCCACCAGCCGCGACACGTCCAGCGGTTCGTCGGCCGGGCTGTCATCGTCCCGGATCTGCAGATGTGGGGAGATCGAGATGCGGATCATATGTAGAAAATAGCTTATTGAACCCGGCCAAACACTCTCATATAGTCGCTCCAACGGCCTCAAAGCCGTGGTTGGACCCCAGGAAATAGGAAAAAAATAGCATATAAATGGTCGCCCTGCCGAGGAGCGGCCCCACAGGAGACACCATGCCAGATACCGCCACTCCCGTTACGGCATCGGCCGACGTGGCCCGCACATCGGCCATTGCCGCGATTGTGGCGGCGCGCCAGGACATGCCCGGTGCCCTGCTGCCGATCCTGCATGAAATCCAGGATACCCAGGGCTACATCCCCGAGACGGCCGTGCCCGTGATTGCCAGGGCACTGAACCTGTCGCGCGCCGAAGTGCATGGCGTGATCACCTTCTACCACCATTTCCGCCAGCAGCCTGCCGGCCGCCACGTCGTGCAGGTCTGCCGTGCCGAGGCCTGCCAGTCAGTCGGCGCCGAGGCGCTGGCCGAGCATGCGAAGCGCGCGCTTGGCTGCGATTTCCATGAAACCACCGCCGACGGCGCGGTCACGCTGGAGCCGGTCTACTGCCTGGGCCAGTGCGCCTGCGGCCCGGCCGTGATGATGGGCGAGCAACTGCACGGCTACGTGGATGCGAAGCGCTTCGACGTGCTGGTGCGCCAGCTGCGCGATGTCCAGTCCGCAAACGAGGAGGCCCAGGCATGAGCGCCGCCGTCACCACCATCTTCGTCCCGCGCGATTCCACCGCGCTGGCCCTCGGCGCCGACGGCGTGGCGCGCGCCATCGAGCGCGAGGCCGCGGCGCGCGGCGAGTCCGTGCACATCGTGCGCAACGGTTCGCGCGGCATGTTCTGGCTCGAGCCGCTGGTCGAGGTGCAGACCGGCGCGGGCCGTGTGGCCTACGGCCCGGTCAGCGCCGGCGACGTGCCGGGACTGTTCGATGCCGGTTTCCTGCAAGGCGGTGCGCATGCGCTGGCACATGGCCTGACCGACGAGATCCCGTTCCTCAAGCGCCAGGAGCGCCTGACGTTCGCCCGCGTTGGCATCACCGATCCGCTGTCGCTCGACGATTACCGCGCGCATGAAGGCTTTGCCGGCCTGGAACGCGCGCTGTCGATGGAACCTGCCGCGATCGTGCAGGAAGTGACCGACTCCGGTCTGCGCGGCCGCGGCGGCGCGGCGTTCCCGACCGGCATCAAGTGGAAGACCGTGCTGGGCGCGAAGTCCGCCGTCAAGTACATCGTCTGCAATGCGGACGAAGGCGACTCGGGCACGTTCTCCGACCGCATGGTGATGGAAGACGATCCGTTCATGCTGATCGAGGGCATGACCATCGCCGGCCTCGCCGTGGGCGCGGAGCAGGGCTATATCTACTGCCGCTCCGAATATCCGCATGCGATCGCCGTGCTGAATGCAGCCATCGCGATCGCGACGGCGGAAGGCTGGCTCGGCGATGACATCCGCGGCAGCGGCAAGCGTTTCCATCTCGAAGTGCGCAAGGGCGCCGGTGCCTATGTATGCGGCGAGGAAACCGCGCTGCTCGAAAGCCTGGAAGGCAAGCGTGGCGTGGTGCGCGCCAAGCCGCCGCTGCCGGCGCTCGAAGGCCTGTTCGGGAAGCCCACCGTGATCAACAACGTGATCTCGCTGGCGACCGTGCCCGTGATCTTCGCGCGCGGCGCGCAGCACTATCGCGACTTCGGCATGGGCCGTTCGCGCGGCACGCTGCCGTTCCAGCTCGCCGGCAACATCCGGCAGGGCGGCCTTGTGGAAAAGGCGTTCGGCGTCACGTTGCGCGAGCTGCTGTTCGACTATGGCGGCGGCACGCGCAGCGGCCGCGCCGTGCGCGCGGTGCAGGTGGGCGGCCCGCTGGGCACGTACCTGCCCGAATCGCGCTTCGACGTGCCGATGGACTATGAAGCTTATGCCGCGTTCGGCGGCGTGGTCGGCCACGGCGGCATCGTGGTGTTCGACGAAACCGTCGACATGGCGAAGCAGGCGCGCTATGCGATGGAGTTCTGCGCGATCGAGTCGTGCGGCAAATGCACGCCGTGCCGGATCGGCTCCACGCGCGGCGTGGAAGTCATGGACAGGATCATCGCCGGCAACGAACCGGTCAAACACGTCAAGCTCGTGCGCGACCTGTGCGACACCATGCTCAACGGCTCGCTCTGCGCCATGGGCGGCATGACGCCGTACCCGGTGCTGTCCGCGCTCAACGAATTCCCCGAGGACTTCGGCCTCGCCCCCAACCCCGCCAAGGCGGCATAGGCCGACGCAAGCCGGTACAGAACAGAACAACGGGAGACAACCATGGATTGCCGCGATGTGATCGACTTCGGCACCCCCGCCAGTGAATCGACCGAGATGGTCACCCTCGAGATCGATGGCGTCAGCGTCACCGTGCCGGCCGGCACGTCGGTGATGCGCGCCGCGATGGAGGCGGAGGTCAGCGTGCCCAAGCTGTGCGCGACCGACAGCCTGAAGTCATTCGGCTCGTGCCGCCTGTGCCTGGTGGAAATCGAAGGGCGCCGCGGCTATCCGGCCTCGTGCACCACGCCGGTGGAAGCCGGCATGAAGGTGAAGACGCAGAGCGACAAGCTGTCCGACCTGCGCCGCGGCGTGATGGAGCTGTACATCTCCGACCACCCGCTCGACTGCCTGACCTGCCCGACCAACGGCAACTGCGAGCTGCAGGACATGGCCGGCGTGGTGGGCCTGCGCGAGGTGCGCTACAACGACGGCGGACCGATCGCGACGCACACCGAGATGAAGAAGGACGAGTCCAATCCTTACTTCACCTACGACCCGTCCAAGTGCATTGTCTGCAACCGCTGCGTGCGCGCGTGCGAGGAAACCCAGGGCACGTTCGCGCTGACGATCTCGGGCCGAGGCTTTGAGTCGCGCGTGTCGCCGGGCACCAGCCAGTCGTTCATGGAATCGGACTGCGTGTCGTGCGGCGCCTGCGTGCAGGCTTGCCCGACCGCGACGCTGACCGAGACTTCCGTCATCAGGCTGGGCCAGGCGCCGAGCAGTACCGTGACCACGTGCGCCTACTGCGGCGTGGGCTGCTCGTTCAAGGCCGAGATGAAGGGCAACGAGGTCGTGCGCATGGTGCCGTACAAGGACGGCAAGGCCAACGAAGGCCATGCCTGCGTGAAGGGCCGCTTTGCCTGGGGCTACGCCACGCACAAGGACCGCATCCTCAAGCCGATGATCCGCGCGAAGATCACCGATCCGTGGCGCGAGGTGTCGTGGGAAGAGGCGATCGGCTATGCCGCGTCGGAGTTCAAGCGCATCCAGGCCAAGCATGGCAAGGATTCGATCGGCGGTATCGTGTCGTCGCGCTGCACGAACGAGGAAGGCTATCTGGTCCAGAAGCTTGTGCGCGCCGCGTTCGGCAACAACAACGTCGATACGTGCGCACGGGTCTGCCACTCGCCCACCGGCTACGGCCTGAAGCAGACGCTCGGCGAATCGGCGGGCACGCAGACCTTCAAGTCGGTCGAGAAGTCCGACGTGATCATGGTGATCGGCGCCAACCCGACCGATGGCCACCCGGTGTTCGCGTCGCGCATGAAGAAGCGCCTGCGCGCCGGCGCGAAGCTGATCGTGGCCGATCCGCGCCGGATCGACCTGGTCGATTCGCCGCACATCCGCGCCGACTACCATCTGCAATTGCGTCCGGGCACCAACGTTGCACTGGTGACGTCGATCGCCCACGTGATCGTGACCGAAGGGCTGCTGGCCGAGTCGTTCATCGCCGAGCGCTGCGAGGACCGTGCCTTCCAGCAATGGCGCGACTTCGTCTCGCTGCCGGAGAACTCGCCCGAAGCTATGGCCGAGGTGACCGGCGTGCCGGCAGATCAGTTGCGTGGCGCCGCGCGCCTCTATGCCACCGGCGGCAATGCGGCCATCTACTACGGCCTCGGCGTCACGGAACATGCGCAGGGCTCCACCACGGTGATGGGCATCGCCAATCTCGCCATGGCCACCGGCAACGTCGGCCGCGAAGGCGTGGGCGTGAACCCGCTGCGCGGCCAGAACAACGTGCAGGGTTCGTGCGACATGGGCTCGTTCCCGCACGAGCTGCCGGGCTACCGCCACGTGTCGGACTCGACCGTGCGCGGCCTGTTCGAATCGGCGTGGAATGTGGAGATCAGCCCCGAGCCGGGCCTGCGCATCCCGAACATGTTCGACGCTGCAATCGGCGGCAGCTTCATGGGCATGTACTGCCAGGGCGAGGACATCGTCCAGTCCGACCCGAACACCCAGCACGTGGCCCACGCGCTGTCGTCGATGGAATGCATTGTCGTGCAGGACATCTTCCTGAACGAGACCGCCAAGTACGCGCATGTGTTCCTGCCGGGCTCCTCGTTCCTGGAGAAGGACGGCACCTTCACCAATGCCGAACGCCGCATCTCGCGCGTGCGCAAGGTGATGCCGCCCAAGGCCGGCTACGCCGACTGGGAAGCGACCATCCTGCTGGCGAATGCGCTGGGCTATCCCATGAACTACAAGCATCCGTCGGAGATCATGGACGAGATCGCGCGCCTGACGCCGACCTTTGCCGGCGTGAGCTACAAGCGGCTCGACGAGCTCGGCAGCATCCAGTGGCCGTGCAACGAACAGGCACCGGAAGGCACCCCGACCATGCACATCGACGAGTTCGTGCGAGGGAAGGGCAAGTTCATCATCACCAAGTACGTGCCGACCACCGAGAAGATCACGCGTGCCTACCCGCTGATCCTGACCACGGGCCGCATCCTGTCGCAATACAACGTGGGTGCGCAGACGCGCCGCACCGAGAACGTTCACTGGCATGGCGAGGACCGGCTCGAGATCCATCCGCACGATGCCGAGGAGCGCGGCATCAAGGACGGTGACTGGGTCGGCGTGCAGAGCCGGGCAGGGGAGACCGTGCTGCGCGCGATCGTCAGCGAGCGCATGCAGCCGGGCGTGGTCTACACCACCTTCCACTTCCCGGAATCCGGCGCCAACGTGATCACCACCGACAACTCCGACTGGGCCACCAACTGCCCCGAGTACAAGGTGACCGCGGTGCAGGTGATGCCGGTAGCGCAGCCGTCGGCGTGGCAGAAGCAGTACCACGCGTTCAACGCGCAGCAACTGCAGCTGCTCGAAGCTGCCAGCGCCGACCCGGCCCAGGCCGCGGTCGGCTGACAGGAGGACCGCATCATGATGCGCTGCCTGAACGGGCCGGAACTCGAACCAGCCCTGCAAGCGGACGGCGAGCCCGCCACGCACAGTACTTTTGCGGTCAGCCGCTGGCGCTACGGCGAAAACGTGCTGAGCCCTGACGAGCTCGCCGAAGAGGTGCCGGTCGCGCTGGAGTACAACGGCATCTCGCACGCGGTGATGCTGGCCACGCCGGCCGACCTGGAAGACTTCGCACTTGGCTTCAGCCTGAGCGAGGGCATTGTCTCCAGTCCGCGCGATGTGTACGACATCGAGACCGAAACGCGCGAGCATGGCATTGCCGTGCGGCTGGAGATTGCGTCGGAGGCCTTCATGGGCCTCAAGGAACGGCGCCGTTCGCTGGCTGGCCGCACGGGCTGCGGCCTGTGCGGCACCGAATCGCTGGAGCAGGTGATGCGCATGCCTGCATCTGTGAAGAGCCAAGCGAGTTTCCACGCCGACGTGATCCAGGCCGCGTTCGTGCAGCTTCAGTTGCGTCAGGCGCTGCAGCGCGAGACCGGCGCCACGCATGCTGCGGCGTGGCTGCGTGCCGACGGCCATGTCGCGATGGTGCGCGAGGACGTGGGCCGGCACAATGCGCTCGACAAGCTCGCCGGTGCGCTTGCGCGCAGCGGCGAGGATATTGCTACCGGCGCGGTGCTGGTGACCAGCCGCGCGAGCTATGAAATGGTGCTCAAGGCGGCGGCCATCGGCGCCGGCGTACTGGCTGCCGTATCAGCGCCGACGGCGCTGGCCGTGCGGCTGGCCGAGCAGGCCAACGTCACGCTGGCGGGTTTCGTCCGTGCCAGCGGCCACGTGGTCTACACCCATCCCCAACGCCTGCAACACGAAGCGAGCCTGGCATGAAGATCGACAACCTGATTACGATGGCCAACCAGATCGGCAGTTTTTTTGAAGCGATGCCGGATCGGGAGGAAGCGTTGGCGGATATCGCCGGGCATATCAAGCGGTTCTGGGAACCGCGGATGCGGAGGGCTTTGCTTGGCCATGTGGATGCTGATGCTGGCGCCGGGCTGCTGGGGATTGTGCGGGAGGCGGTGGGGAGGTATCGGGGGGTGTTGGAGTGAGGGTTTGTTGGATGTTGATGGGTTGTTGTGCTTGGCGGGCGCCGCTGTTTCGCCGGCGTAGCCGGCGAGTTACTTTTTGCCCGAGCCCCTCCATGTCAGGATAGTTGTCGCCTCGCCGCCTTTCGATGAAGGACAATGGAGGGCGGAAGCGGTTTTGGGTAATGAAGCGCTATTCGGCGGAGTTCAAGGAGTTGGTGGTCGAGCAGATGATGCCTCCCTTGAACCGATCAGTGGTGGAGCTAGCCAAGGAAACGGGTGTCACGACAGTGAGCCTGCGCACCTGGCGCCACGAGGCTCGAGAACAAGGAAAGGTTGTGCCAGGCAACGGCAAGCAGAGTGACAAGTGGTCCAGCGCGGACAAGTTCCGGGTGGTGCTCGAAACAGCGCCTCTTAGTGAAGCGGAGTTGTCCGAATACTGCCGCAGGAAGGGCATTCAACCCGAACAGATCCGGCAATGGCGTGCGGCCTGCGAGCAGGCCAACGCGCCAGAGCGGGTCAGATTGAGCCTGGCGCAACGCCGTGAGGAACAAGCCGCCCAGAAGCAGATCCGGGACCTGGAGCGCGAGCTCAAGCGCAAGAACGCAGCGCTGGCGGAAACCGCAGCGTTGCTGGTTCTCAGAAAAAAAGCCGAGGCGATCTGGGGAAAGGGCGAGGAGGATTGATCAACGTCCCGGATCGCCGCGAAGCCATCGCGTTGATCGATGAAGCGGTAGAGAGCGGTGCGCGCCAGTCCCGTGCCTGCGAGGAGCTGGGCTTGAACGCGCGCACCTTGCAGCGCTGGCGCCATACGCCGGAGGATGGCCGCCCGGGCGCGCAGCGCCCGGTGCCAGCCAACAAGCTCAGTGAGGCGGAACGGCAGGCCGTGCTGGCCGCGGCCAACGCGCCCGGCTATGAGAGCCTGACGCCGCACCAGATCGTGCCCAAGCTGGCGGACGAGGGTCGTTACGTGGCCTCGGAATCGACGTTTTACCGGGTGCTCAAGGCCGAAGGCCAAGGGCAGCGGCGCGGACGCAGCCAACAGGCCAAGTCCCGTCCACTGACCACGCACTGCGCCAAGGGAGCGAACCAGGTGTGGTGTTGGGACATTACGTGGATGCCCACTACGGTGAAGGGCCGCTTCTTCTACTGGTACATGATGCAGGACATCTACAGCCGCAAGCTGGTGGTCAATGAAGTGCATGAGAACGAGTCCGAGGAACATGCCAAGCAGCTGCTTGAGCTGGGCTGCCTGCGCGAAAAAACGGCTGGCCGGCCACTGGTGCTGCACTCGGATAATGGTGCCGCGATGAAGGGGGGAACCATGCGCGCTGCGATGCACGATCTGGGCGTGTCGCCTTCGTACAGCCGCCCGCGCGTGAGCAACGACAACGCCTACGCGGAAGCGTTGTTCCGCACGGCCAAGTACTGTCCGCTATGGCCTGAGCGGCCGTTCGACACGTTGCAGCAGGCGCGCGACTGGGTGTATCGGTTCGTGCGTTGGTACAACGAGGAACACCGCCACAGCGGGCTCAAGTACGTCACGCCGAACCAGCGGCACAGCGAGGAAGCGACGCCCCTGCTGGCGCGACGCACGATGGTGTATGAGGCCGCCCGTGACCGGCACCCGCAGCGCTGGTCGCGGGGAATCCGGAATTGGAAACTGGATCCAGAGGTCTACCTGAACCCCGAGCGGGTTGAACAAGCGCCGAAGGAATACCGGAAAGCAGCATAGCGGCGGACGCGACAACTACCTTGACACATACCGGAGCGGCAAAAAGTAACCAAAAAGCGCGTTTGGTTGCCCTAACGGGCGAATATTGATCGTAGTGTGCTGAGGGTGTTGTACGGGTATGGGCTTCAGAGTGTTTCTGGCTGCCTGCCGCGTGGTGCGCGGCCGTGGGCAGGATTACAGCGCTAATTGAACGAGCCCCGAAACTGTCCGTGGTCCCTGCTGCCAGCGGTATCGCGGGAACGCCTTCGGCTGCGCTGCGCGCGGCGTCCTAGTCGGCAGAGCGACTGATGTCAACGTCGCTGGCGCTGACGCTTCACTCTTCTTCATTTTTTTCTTTACGTCGCGCATGGCACATGCGCCAAGGGCTTCGTCATCAGATCGTGGTTCGGGCCGCGGCCCGGAAACCCAGGACGCCGCGCGCAGCGCAGCCGTAGGCGTCCCCGCGATATCGCTGCTAGGAGGGACCACTCCGTAATCCGGGTTCGTTCGTACGCCCTGTCCATCCTAATCATCTACGCGGCAGGCAGTCTGGTTATGCCCCTGGACCGTCTTCACCTCATCGAGCCGTTCGTCAACCACGAAAACGCGCTTTTGCCTACTTTTACCGCTCGGGTAAAAGTAGGTCGCCGGCTACGCCGGCGAAACAGCAGCGCATGCCAAGGGCGACACCCCTCCAAAAAAACCTCAATTCCTATCTCAACCTCATAGGCTCCAACAACGCCCCATCATATTCCCCCCTTGAAATCTTCCCCAACTCCAGCATCCGATGCAGGATATAAGCCTGCCGCTGCCGCGCCCGCCGCGGGTTGGCCACCGGATTGTTGGCGGAAGGTGCCTTGGGCAGGCCAGCCAGCATTGCGCATTCGGCAAGCGTCAATTGCCCGAGAGATTTCCCGAAATAAGTCCGCGCCGCATCGGCAAATCCATACGCCCCCTGCCCAAGGTAGATCTTGTTCATATACAGCTCAAGAATCTCGTCCTTGCCCATGGCATGCTCGATCCGGTACGACAGCAATACCTCATAGAGCTTGCGCGTGTAGGTCTTTTCGCGCGACAGGAAGAAGTTGCGCGCTACCTGCATGGTGATGGTGGACGCGCCCTGCGACAGTTCGTCGGACAGATTGGCCACGCCGGCGCGGATGACGCCGATGTAGTCGATGCCGTCATGCAGGTAGAAGCGCTCATCCTCGATGGCAACCACCGCGTCGGTCAGGTCGCGAGGAAATTCGCGCAAGGGGACGTAGTCGGAGGTATTGCGGAACGTGGTCAGCGCGTCGAGTGAGGGTAACTGGTGGTTGGCCACCAGCACGGCAACCGTGGCAAGCAGCGCGCCGCCGACGACGGCGAGCACCAGCAGTTTGACAAAGGCGGACCAGAGGCTTTTCATGCCGCGTATTGTGCCAGCCTCGTGCCACAAGGTGCACGGGCGTGACATCGGGGTCGCGGCACGGGCACCCTCCGCGACTGCGCGAATTGCCGCGCTGGATTCCAGCGCGAGCTTCCCGGTTGCCGCGATGGTGACGACGATGGTGCCGATCAGGATGCGGCGCGTGCTGGTGCCGATGGCCGACAGCGTGACCAGCGCAATGCGCTTGTCGAGGCCGGTCACCGTCATCGCGGCCGAGATGAACAGCGCCGCGGCGACCAGTGCCAGGGCGGTTCCGGAAAATTTCACAGCGCATGCCAGTGCGGACCGGCGTGCAGGGCGTGCAGGGCAATGCCGGTCGCAAGGGGCATCCGTGCAGAGCGTACGGGCAGCGGCCCTGCTTATGACGGAACCGCCACGTTGGACATGATAGGAATTTTCCGGCGCCGCCCTGGGCTTGTCGAGGCGGCATCGGCGCGAATTGCGCCCGCCATGAGCAGGATCAAGATTCCGGCCGATCCGGGGATTCCTCGCGCGCCACTGGCGTCTCACCTGTAAAGGCGCGTGCAGCAAGGCAAAGCGGCATGGCCTGCGATTCGGCGCAATGCGGGAAACTGGCAGGTGACGCATGCGCGCGAGTGATCTGGAATAATTAGGAGTCGATCATGAAGGTTTTGGTGCGTGGTCTCCGGCCCGGCGTTGACGCCGCAACCTTGCGTACGGCGCTGAAGCCCTATGCGGATGTGCGCACGGTGGAGCTGGTATGTGAAGGCGACCCGAAGCACCCCTGGGCATGGGTCGACATCGCGGCGGGCGCGCTGACGGTGTGGAAGCTGGTGGCGCGCCTGGATGGCCGGTACATTGCCGGCTGCCACTTGCGCTGGTATGTGCCGGCCTATCGCGGCCGGAAGACGACGCCGGCACCGGCCGCAGCCTGACGGGATTGCCGGATGCGCGGCGCGACAGAAGACAGACAAGAGGACAACAGATGATCAGCCAATGGTTGGCCTGGGCACGATGCCTGCGAGCATCGCATGCGCCTGGCCTGCATGCGGTGGTGCCGTTCGGGCCCGCCGCGAACGGGAGCGAACTGCAACTGGAAACCGTCAGCAACGCACGCGACCTCGGCGGCCTGGCCGGCGCCGGCGGCCGCCGCGTACGGCATGGCCGCCTGTACCGCAGCGGCAATCCGGCGCTCGCCTGCGGCGCCGACATCGAGCGGCTGCAGGGCCTCGGGCTGGATATGGTGGTGGACTTCCGCTCGCCGGCCGAGAAGTCGGCCGACGAGGCCCCATTCGGCCAGCGCTTCAACTGGATCGCGATGCCGGTGCTCGAAGGCAGCATGGCCATGGACGTGCTGATGCCGCGCCTGCGCGAAAGCACGCCCGAGGACGTCGATGCGTTCATGCTCGGCGTCTATCGCGATTTCCCGGTGCGCTACCGGCGGGTCTTCGGTGATTTCATGCGCAATGCGCAGGCGGGCAAGACGCTGCTCTATCACTGCACCGCGGGCAAGGACCGCACGGGCTTCGCCTCGATGCTGCTGCTCTCGGCGTTGGGCGTGGGGCAGGACGATATCCTCGCCAACTACCTCGAATCCAACCAGCGCAACGCGCGCTTCAACGCGCAGGCGCTGGAGCGCATCGCACAGTTCGGCATCCGGCCGGAAGTCATGACACCCTTGCTGGAGGTGCGGGCCAGTTACCTGGAGGCTTCCATGCAGGCGATCGAGGCGGCCTATGGGGATATGGAGCGGTACCTCTGCGATGGATTGGATGTCGATGTGGAGGGGGTGAGGGGATATTACCTGGAGGGTTGATTTTGGAGGGGGCGCCTGCCAGAAGGCGCCATCGTTTCCGTTGCCAAAGCACTATCCCTTCCCGCACGCCTTCATCATCCTCGCCGTACTCAACGCCACGATTCCCTCCTCATCGGTAGGCAACACCAGCACCGGCACGCGGCTGGCGTTGCTGCTGATGCGCTGCCCGTTTTCTTCGTTGGCCGCCGCATCAAGGCTGATGCCAAACAGCGTTTCCAGATGCGCACAGATGCGTGACCGCACCGGCGGCGAATTGGCGCCGATCCCGGCCGTGAATATCAGTGCGTCCAGCCCGCCAAGCGTGACCGCGAGCTTGCCGATTTCCTGCGCGGCGCGGTACGCGTAGAAATCCACCGCCAGCCGCGCGCGCGGCGCTTCGCTGGCCAGCAGTACGCGCATGTCGCTGCTCACGCCGGACAGCCCCTTGAGGCCCGATTCCCCGTACAGCATCGACTGGATCGCATCGGCGGTCATGCCTTGCTGTGCGAGCCACAACACCGCACCAGGGTCGATCGAGCCGCAGCGCGTGCCCATCGGCAAGCCATCCAGTGCCGTGAGCCCCATGGTGCTGTCGACGCTGCGCCCGTTGCGCATGGCGCAGAGGCTCGCGCCGTTGCCGAGGTGCGCGACGATCACGCGGCCTTCGGCCAGGTCCGGCGCGACCTGGCTCAGGCGCCGTGCGATGTACTCGTAGGACAGGCCATGGAAGCCATAGCGCCGGATGCCGCGTTCGTAGTACGCATAGGGCAGCGCCATCAGTTGCGCCAGCATGTCGTGGCCCGCGTGAAAGGCCGTGTCGAAGCACGCCACCTGCAGCATGTCCGGTGCAGCCTTGCGTACGGCGCGGATGGCGGTGAGATTGTGCGGCTGGTGCAGCGGCGCCAGCGGGATCAGCGCTTCAAGCCGCGCGATCACATCGTCGTCGATGCGCACCGCCTGCGCAAAGTCGCTGCCGCCGTGCACCACGCGGTGGCCGATCGCCACGGGCGGGTTGTCGCGCAATCCCACGCTCAGCACCAGGCGCACCAGGCGGAACGCGGCGTCATGGTCGGCGACCTGCGACACGGGAAAGGACTCGTCGGCGACGACGTGCCCGTCCGCCATGCTGGCGCGCAGCCGCGGCGCGACGCCGATGCCTTCGATCTGGCCGTGCGCGCTCAGCACGGGGTTGATGTCGGCGTTGTCGTGCGCGGCCTCCGGCACGGTGTAGACCGAGACCTTGACGCTCGACGAGCCGGCATTGACGACGAGGATGACGGGATGGGCGGCACTCACGCTCGATGCACTCCGCATAAAGTTGAGGGGCGGCTCAGACGCTGACGGCAGCCTCGGCGCTGCGGCGCGCGTGCGCCAGCAGTACCGCGATGGCACAACTGCCGATGCGCGCGCGCACGCTGTCGGCGCGGCTGGTCAGGATGATGGGCACGCGTGCGCCCAGCACGATGCCAGCGGCTTCGGCGCCGGCAAGAAAGGTGAGCTGCTTGGCCAGCATATTGCCGGCTTCCAGGTCGGGCACGAGCAGGATGTCGGGGTCGCCGGCCACTTCGGAATCGATGCCCTTGGTGACCGCAGCCTCGCGGCTGATGGCGTTGTCGAAGGCGAGCGGGCCGTCGAGCAGCGCGCCGGTGATCTGCCCGCGCCGGCTCATCGTGCACAGCGCCGCGGCGTCGATCGTCGACGGGATCTTGTCGGTCACGGTCTCCACCGCGGACAGGATCGCCACCTTCGGGCGTTCGATGCCGAGCACATGCGCCAGGTCGATGGCATTGCGGCAGATATCGGCCTTGTCGTTGAGCGTGGGGAAGATGTTTACCGCGGCATCGGTGATGAACAGCGGCTTGTGGTAGCTGGGCACGTCCATCGCAAACACGTGCGACAGGCGCCGGCCGGTGCGCAGGCCGCTGGCGGCGGCCGTCACCTCATGCAGCAGTTCGTCGGTATGCAGGCTGCCCTTCATCAGCAGTTCGGCGTCGCCGTTGCGCACGGCCTCGACCGCGCGCGCGGCGGACGCATGGCTGTGCGGCGTGTCGATGATGGCGGTGTCGCCCAGTGCCAGCCCGTGCTCGGCCGCGACCTGGCGGATGCGTGCCTTGGGGCCCACGAGGATCGGCACGATCAGGCCCAGGCTGGCGGCCTCCAGCGCGCCGCCCAGCGATGACGCGTCGCACGGGTGCGCCACCGCAGTGGGGATGGGCGGCAGGCCGGCGCAGCGGGCCAGCAGTGCGGCGTACTTGTCGGTGCCGGGGTGGCCGGGTGCCGGTGCACCGGCGGACTCGGAAAGCGTGGACATGGCAGGCGAAGCGGCAGTCATGGCAGATCCGTTGGCTGGGTTCGGCGCAGCATGTTGCGCTGCGCAAGGCGCATCGCGCCCAGTATAGGCGACGAATCTTGTCCCGCGATGATTCGAAGACGACGCCCCATGATGTTGCCACTGGCTGAACGCGGTCTGCCATACCGCACGGTTGCCATTGACATGGCACGCTGTCAGGCTTGTTTTTGCTGCAAAGCACAACGCGTCACATCCAGGGCAATCCGGGGTGGCGCGCCGGACGCGAGCAACACGCCGGTTGGCGGCAAGCGCCGTCCTGCCGGCCGATGGCGCAAAGCGATTACCATAGCCGAATTCCGACTCTGTCGCGCCGCCTTCGCAGGGTGGCGCTACTCACGCCATGCTTGAACTCCAGGGTGCCATCTGGTTCCGCTCCGGCTCGCAGGACTGGGGCGGCAAGGATCGCATCGCGCTGCTGGCCGCCATCGGCGAGCAGGGCTCGATCACGGCTGCGGCCCGCGCCGTGGGCATCAGCTACAAGGCCGCCTGGGACGCTATCGACGCCATGAACAACAGCGCCGGCGAACCGCTCGTGGTGCGCGCTGCCGGCGGCAAGGGCGGCGGCGGCACGCGCCTCACGGAGCGCGCCGAGCAGCTGATCCGCACCTATCGGACGCTCGAGGACGAACACCGGCGCTTCGTTGCCCACCTCGGCCGCCTGGGCGATGCCGCGGCCGAAGACCTTAACGTGATGAGGCGTTTCATGATCCGTACCAGTGCGCGCAACAAACTCTTCGGCAAGGTCGACAGCGTCCGCGGCGGCGCGGTCAATGACGAGGTGGTGCTGGCGTTGCCGGGCGGGCAGGCCATCGTGTCGACGATCACGCATGAAAGCGTCGAGACGCTGGAGCTGAAACCCGGTGTGGAGGCGTTTGCGCTGATCAAGGCCTCCTCGGTCCTGATCGGCCTGCCCGATCCGGGCATGCGCCTGTCGGCGCGCAACCAGCTTCCCGGTGTGGTGTCGCGTGTCGTGCCCGGCGCCGTCAATGCGGAGATCGTGCTGGACCTGGACGGCGGCGGCAGTGTCGCGGCCATCGTCACCAATGAAAGCGTGCGGACGCTTGGCCTGGCCGACGGCGTGCGCGCGCTGGCAATCTTCAAGGCATCGGCCGTGATCCTGGGCGTGGTAGGGTAGGCAGCTGCGCAGTGTGCAGTGCGCTGCGGGTCGTTCATAATGCCGGGCTTCGACGCAAGACCCGACCTTCCCGTACATGGACGCCTCACTGGCCGGCTTTTCCCTTGGCCTTTCCCTGATCCTTGCCATCGGTTCCCAGAATGCCTTCGTGCTGCGGCAGGGACTGCGCCGCGAGCACGTATTCTGGGTCTGCCTCATATGCGCGTTGTCCGATGCCCTGCTGATCCTGGCGGGCGTGTCCGGCTTCGCGGTCATGATTCGCCAGCTTCCGTGGCTGGGCGCTGCCATGCGCTATGGCGGCGCGGCCTTCCTGATCTGGTACGGTGCGCGCAGCTTCCTCGCGGCGATGCGGTCGTCGGCGGTGCTCGATCCCAGCAATGCCGAGCCGCGGCCGTTGCTGGCGACGCTCGGGGTCTGCCTGGCGTTCACCTGGCTCAATCCGCATGTGTACCTTGATACGGTAATGCTGATCGGCTCGGTCTCCACGCAGTTCCATGGCCGCGAGATGCAGTTCGCTGCCGGCGCGATGACGGCATCGTTACTGTTCTTCTTCGCGCTGGGCTATGGCGCCGCACTGCTGCGGCCGGTGTTCGCGCGGCCGCGCGCCTGGCAGGTGCTGGAGGTGGTGATCGGCGTCACCATGTGGGCGATTGCAGCGAAGCTGCTGCTGGACTGAGTGTCGCCGGTATTCTCCCTTCCGGCGTGCGGGAGAGATTGCCGCATGCCAGCCATGCCGGCTTGCCCCCAGGAACCAAGGCCCGTCGTCCCCGCGAAAGCGGGGACCCAGTGGCTTTTTGTCCCCCTTCGGGGGACTTCAAAGACGCTGGATTGGTCGCTGTCGCTCACCCTTCGGGCCGTCCTTCGGACGTCCAATGCGCATCCGCGCATTGTCCCGCCTACGCGGGAATGACGGTGGTATTTGATTCTGAGTGCTACTAACAGAATCAATGGATTAGCAACGGTTCCTGGGGGAAACCACTCAGCAACGAACTTGCAATTCAAGACACTAGGGGTGGAAGCCAGCGCCCTGCTGGAGGGTGCCTATGTCGACCTGCTGCGCGCGGCTCAGACCGCGCCGGCCGCCAGCGGGGCGTAGACGGGCGGATGCCGGCGCGCAGTGCCGCTGCCGTAGATCCTGCCCTCGCGGATTTCCAGCACGTGCTCGCCGAGCGCTTCCACGTCGGCCGGGTCGTGCGAGATGACGAGCATCGGCACGTCCAGGCTGGCCTGCAACGCGCGCAGTTCTGCGCGCATGCGGATGCGCAGCGCAGGGTCCAGCGCCGAGAACGGCTCGTCGAGCAGCACGATATCGGGTTGCGCCACCAGCGCGCGCGCCAGCGCGACACGCTGCTTCTGCCCGCCGGAGATCTCGGCGGGGTAGTTGCCGACGATCTCGCGCAGGCCGAAGGCCTCGATCCAGCGTTCGGCTTCCGGGTGGGTGGCGCTGCGGCGCGGGTTGCGCCAGCCCTTGGCGAGGCCGAAGGCGATGTTCTGCCCCACGGTCAGGTGCGGGAACAGCGCGTATTCCTGGAACAGGTAGGCCACGCGGCGCTCCTGCGGGCGCACGTTGATGCCGGCCTCGGCATCGAACAGCGTGCGGCCGTTGAGCACGATGCGCCCGGAATCGGGCATCAGCAGCCCGGCGATGGCGCGCAACGTCAGGCTCTTGCCCGCGCCCGACGGGCCGAACAGCGCAATGCGGCGGCTGTCCGAATCGAAGGCGATGTCGAGCGCGAAATGACGGTCGGCCGTAACCATGCGCTTGCGGATACTGACTTGCATGCCCATGGCGGCCTCACTGTGCCGAGCGCGTGCGCCGCAGGCGTCCGCGCTCGTAGATTTCGGCCGGATTGCGCGCCGAGGCCGGCACCAGCCGTCCCGCCACGACCAGGATCACGATGCAGGTAATCGAGGTCACCAGCACCAGCAGGTTGGCGGTGTTGTCGTCGCCGGCCTGCACGGCCTCGTAGATCGCAACCGAGAGGGTCTGCGTGCGCCCGGGCAGGTTGCCGGCGACCATCAGCGTGGCGCCGAATTCGCCGAGCGCGCGCGCAAACGCCAGCAGCACGCCGGCAATGATGCCGCGCGCGGCCAGCGGCAGCGTCACGCGGAAGAAGATGCCGGCTTCCGGCACGCCAAGCACGCGCGCGGCGTTCTCGAGCTGGTGGTCCACGCCTTCAAACGCGGCGCGGGCCGATTTCAGCACCAGTGGAAAGGCGACGATGGTCGAGGCCAGTACCGCACCCTGCCATGTGAACACCAGTTCGATGCCGAGCTTGCCGAGCCATTCGCCGAACACGCCGCGCCGGCCCACCAGCACCAGCAGGTAGTAACCCAGCACCGTCGGCGGCAGCACCAGCGGCAGCGTCAGTACCGCGTCGACCACGTCGCGTGCCGGGGAGCGCCAGCGTGCCAGCGCATAGGCTGCGGCCACGCCCAGCACGGCATTGAGCGCGGTGGCCCAGCCCGCGACTTTCAGCGACAGCAGCAGCGGCACCCAGACAGCGTCCATGGTATGCGTCGATCCGGATCAGGGCTTCTGGAAGCCGTAGCGCGCCAGGATGGCCTGGCCTTCGGCCGACAGCACATAGCTGACGAAGGCCGTGGCCTGCGCGTTCTGCCTGGTCACGCTGGTCACGGCGATCGGGTAGGTCACCGGCGTGCGGCTCGGCACGCGCACGGCCACCTTCACCTTGTCCGGCATGACCGCTGCGTCGGTGGCGAACACGAAGCCCGCCTCGACCTCGCCGCGCGCCACGTAGTCCAGGCTCTGGCGCACGTTTTGCGCCAGCACGCCCTTGGCGGAGACGGCATCCCACAGGCCGGCGGCTTCCAGCGCGCCCTTGGTGTAGCGGCCGACCGGCACCGAAGCCGGATTGCCGAAGGCGATACGCTTCACCTCGGGTTTGGTCAGGTCCTGCAGCGCGCTGATGTTGAGCTTGCTGTCACTCGGCACGATCAGCACGACCTGGTTGGCGGCGAAGTCGCGGCGCGTGGCCGCGGCCACGACCTTCTCGGCCTCGGCCTTGTTCATGGCTTCCTGGTCGGCCGAGGCAAAGACGTCGGCCGGCGCGCCCTTGACGATCTGCTGCATCAGCACGTCCGATGCGCCGAAGTTCAGCACCACCTTGGTGTCCGGGTGCACTTTCTCGAACGACGCGGCCAGCGTCTTGAACGCATTGGTCAGGCTGGCGGCCGCCGACACCACCAGGTCGGCACCAAAGGCGGGCGGCGCGGCCAGCGCCAGGGCGGCCAGCGCGGCGCTGGCGAAATGAACGGCACGGCGCCGGAAAGCCGTGCCCGGCGAGCGGTCGGAGCGGGAGGTGAGCATGGGAAGATTCCTGGAGGCGCGCGTGCGTGCGCATGGCCTTGGGTGTACTGTCAGGCGCAATATACGGCGGTATATAGCGAGACGTCAATCTTGCGCCATGATGGCCGGCATGGGTATTGCCGCCGGCACAAGATCGGCATTACATGCGGCGAATGCCGCACTGGAGCGGGATGGAAGGAGCGGAGGGGACAGGCGCGCCGGGGCCGGCGCGCCAACACGTTTCAGGCCGGCGGTGCGCCGTCCTTGAACATGGTCTTCAACTGCGCACGCAGCTCAGGGGTGTCCTGGTGCTGGTGTACTGCCACGGCATGCTGGACCGCGGCTTCGAGCAGTTCGTCTTCGCTGTCGGCGCTGAGCGCGACCGTGCAGTGGGTGTCGCTCGGATAGTCGCGGCAATCGACATACTTGCGTCCCATATTGCCTCCTGACACCGGTCTGGCGACCGGCGTTTCTCAGTATAGGGCGCGAGCCGGCGGGCGTTACAGCACCGGATTGAGCACCTTGCCCGTGGCGAGGAATGCTTCCAGGTTCTCGAGCGTGAGGGCGGTCATGGCGGCGCGCGTTTCGTGCGTGCCGCTGGCCATGTGCGGCGCCAGCACGACATTGTCGAGCGCCAGCAGTGCCGGTGGGACATTGGGCTCGTCGCGGAACACGTCCAGGCCAGCGCCGCCCAGGCGGCCTTCGGCCAGCGCCTGCACCATCGCGGCTTCATCGATCACGCTGCCGCGCGAGACGTTGGCCAGGATGCCTTTGGGCCCCAGCGCCTCGATGATCTCGCGCGAGACCAGGCCGGCGGTTTCCGGGCCGCCCACGCAGGTCACCACGAGGAAGTCGGACCACGCCGCCAGGGCCTTCAGGTCGGGCTCGAAACGCCAGGGCGCGCCTTCGCGCGGACGGCGGTTGTGGTATGCGATTTCCATGTCGAACCCGCCCGCGCGGCGCGCGACGATCTCGCCGATGCGGCCCAGGCCCAGAATGCCCAGCTTCTTGCCCGAGACGCGCGTGGTCAGCGGAAAGCCGCCCTGCGGCCAGCGCTGCGCGCGTACGAAGCGGTCGCCGTGGGCAATGCCGCGCGCCGCGTCGACCAACAGGCCGAAGGCCAGGTCGGCCACGCAGTCATTCAGCACGTCGGGTGTATTGCTGACCTGGATGCCGCGTGCGCGCGCTGCGTCGAGCGCGATGGCGTCATAGCCCACGCCGAAGCTGACGATGGCCTCCAGGCGAGGCAGCGCGGCGATCAGCGCGGCACTGCAGCCGTGGCGCGCGGAGGTCACCACCACGCGCACCTCGCTGCCATGCTCGCGCGCCCAGGCCAGCGGATCGGCCTGCTGCCACAGCGCGGCCACGCCGAAGCGTTCCTGCAGCGTGAGGTTGGTTGGCGGCGCCAGCGGGCCGACCTGGAGGATCTGGAATGCGGACATGGAAGCGGAGGGAAATCGGGGACGAAGCGGAACGGCAATGGTAGCGCAGGCGTGCCGGCCTTGCCGGCCACCGGCACGCGCGCTGCGCTATGCTGGCAACCGTGCTGACCAACCGTTGCGCGTGCGCGCCCATGCCATGAAGACCCTATACCTGGCCGGTTTCGATGTGTTCCGTGAAGATGCTGTTGAATGGGGCGGGCAACTCAAGGCGCTATGCGCCGAGTATGGTTTTGAAGGGCTGTATCCGCTCGACAAGGCGGCGCCCGCCGGCTTGTCCGGGCCGGATACGGCGCGTTGGATCTACGACGCCAATATCGCGCTGATCCGCCGTGCGGACATGGTCATGGCCAACCTCGGGGATTTCCGCGGTCCCGGCGAGCCGGACTCCGGGACGGCCTTTGAGGTCGGGTTTGCTGTGGCGCTGCAGAAGCCGGTGTGGGGCTACTTTGCTGACGTTGGCACGCTGCGCGAGCGCGTGGAGGCAGGGGCTGATGACCAGGGTTGCGCGCGCGATGCGAATGGCTTCCTCGTCGAAGATTTCGGGTTGCCGAAGAATCTGATGCTCGCGTGCCCGGTCAGGCTGGTTAGCGGTGGGCCACTGGAGTGCCTGCAGGCCATGGCGGATGCCGAACGCCGGCGCACGGTACGACGAGAGCGGGATGCGGCGTTGTGGGATGCGGATGACTAATAACCGCTATCAAGACAAGGACGACCGGCGGTTTGCTCCCCTCTCCCGCTTGCGGGAGAGGGGGGCAAACAGTTGGCAATTGGCCGGGCACTTCGTGCCGCGCCAACTCACCGCCTCAAAGACTGCACTCCCGCCGCAATATCCCCAGCCGCTCCGGACAAAATCTCCCGATACGCCGCCACCACCCCTTCAATTTCCCCGGGCGCAGCCAAATCAGCCTGCGTACGCCCACTCACCACCTTCCCATCCGGCAACCGCCGCACGGTCCAATTGATAGTCGCCCCCGCACGCTGGCCGATATCGGCATCCAGCCGTACCACGTCGGTGGTGATCCGGTAGACAGGCGCCACATCTGCCAGCCCCTGCTGGTAGGTATCCACTGCCCCCAGGCTGGCCTGCAGCCGCTGGGACAGCGCATCGCGCATCTCCTCGGGCAGCGGCGATGACCATCGCGACAGGTCCAGCAGCCTGAGCCCGGCATCATTGCCGTTGCGGGTGTCGCGCACGACGAATTGCGGCCGGTTCAGGCGTTCGGGGACGCGCACCGGCGCTACCTCGATCCAGAGCGGTTCCGTGTTCGGTGCCGCCGGCGTTGCGACACTTGCGCCGCCGGCAGCCGGCCCTTGCGCGAGCGTGTAGTAGCGGGGCTCCGGCGAGGCGCAGCCCGCCAGCATAGTCGCGGCGAGCAATGCGGCCAAAGCGCATGCGCGCGTGGCGTGGATGCGATTCATCATTCCTTCTCCGACTTGCCGCGCAGCAGCGCTTCAGGGTGGCGTTCGAGATAGTCCGTCAGCATGCGCAGCGAGGTCGCGGTGCGGGTCAGTTCCTGCACCATGCGGCGCGCGTCCTGCTGCAGCGGCGCGTCGGACGACAGCGTGCCGTTAGCGGCCGACAGTGTCTTGCGCGCGTCCTGCAGCGCGGCCAGCACCTGCGGCGCGACATCGCCGTTGAGCTGCTTGACGAGCGCGTCGGCGCTCGCGAGCGTGGCGTTGAGCGCGGCCACCGACTTGCGCAAGTCCTGGCCGATCTGGTCGAACGGCACCTTGTCGATGCGGTTGACGATATCGCCGACCTGCGCCTGGAGCTGGTCGAAGGTGCCCGGTGTGGTGGCGAACTCGGGAATCGGCGCGTTCAGGTTGACGTCGGCGGGCGGCGCCTTCGGGAAGAAGTCCAACGCCACGTAGAGCTGGCCAGTCAGCAGGTTGCCGGTGCGCAGCTGCGCGCGCATGCCGCGCTTGAGCAGGCTCGCGATGATTTCGTAGCGGCGGGTGGGATCCTGCACGTCGCGCTCGCGGAAACCCATGCGCGACGGGTACAGCTCCACCACCACCGGCATGCGGAAGGACTTCTTGTCGGGCTGGAATTCAATGCCGATGGAGCGCACCTGGCCCACGATGACGCCGCGGAAGTCCACCGGTGCGCCTGGCGAGAGGCCGCGCACGGACTGGTCGAAGTTGAGCACAGCCAGCGTCGGGGCCAGTTCCTCGGGTTCCTTCATGGCCTCGGCCTGATCGGCCGCCAGCAGGAATTGCGTGTTTTCCGCGGCTGCGTCCGTCGCGCTGGTGCCGTCGGGCGCCTGGAAGGCAACGCCGCCGAGCAGCACGGTGACGAGCGACTGCGTCGACAGTTTCAGGCCGGACGCGTCAAGCTTGAGATCGACGCCGCTGGCGTGCCAGAAGCGGGTGTCGGCATTGACCAGTTTGTCATAGGGCTTGTTGACGAACACGCGCAGGGTAATGTCGCGCCCGTTCGGATCAAGCTGGAACGCCACCACCTGGCCCACCTGCACGCGCCGGTAGTAGACCGGCGATCCGATATCGAGCGAGCCCAGGTCAGACGCGCGCAGCACGAACTGCTTGCCCGAGGAATCCGAGGTCACGACGGGCGGTGCCTCCAGCCCCTTGAATTCGCGCGTGCGTTCCGTGGACTTGCCCGCGTCCACGCCAATGTAGGCGCCCGACAGCAGCGTTTCCAGGCCCGATACGCCGCTGACCGCGAAGCGCGGCCGCACGACCCAGAAGCGCGTGTCGGCCACCGCGAAGTTCTCGGCGTCCTTGGTCAGGTCGATGTTGGCCAGCACGTGCGAGCGGTCAGGCGCAAGCCGCACGGACTTCAACAGGCCGATGTCCACGTCCTTGTAGCGCACCGCGGTCTTGCCGGGCGTCAGGCCTTCGGCCGAACGGAAGGTCACGGTGATTTCGGGCCCGCGCGAGGCCAGCGTGTGGATCAGCAGCGAAATGCCGACCACGGCCGCGACGATCGGGATCAGCCAGACCAGCGAGGGCAGCCAGCGCGCCCGGCGGCGGCGTTCGGGTTGGGGCAGGCCCGAAGGCGAGGGCGGAAGGTTGTCAGTCTCGGGCATCTTGTTGTTCCAGCGAGTCCCACAGCAGGCGGGGGTCGAAGCTCAGCGACGCGAGCATGGTCAGCACCACGACCGAGGCAAAGGCCAGCGCGCCGCCGCCGGGAATGATGGTGGCCAGCGCCCCGGCCCGCACCAGCGAGGCCAGCAGCGCCACCACGAATATGTCCAGCATGGACCAGCGGCCGATCACCTCAACCAGGCCATACAGCCTGGTCTGCTGCCGGATGCGCCACGTGGAGCGCATGTGCACCGAAACCAGCAGCAGCGTCAGGATCAGCATCTTTAGCAGCGGCACGACGATGCTGGCGATGAGCACGATTCCTGCCAGCAGGCGCGAGCCCGACAGCCACAGGTAGATCACGCCGGACAGGATGGTGTCCTGCTGCGTGCCGAGGATGGACTGCGTGACCATCACCGGCAACAGGTTGGCAGGTATGTAGAGAATGTAGGCCGACAGCAGGAACGCCCAGGTGCGGGCCAGGCTGTCGGGCTTGCGGTGGTGCAGCGTGGCACCGCAGCGCGGGCACGGCTGGCCTTCCAGCGAGCGCGGGCTGACGAGGTCGCAGGCGTGGCACGACACCAGGCCGAGGCGCGTGGCCGTAGGCACCTGCGGCAGCGGCTTGCGCTCGTCATCGTCGGTGATCTCCTGCACCACGCTGCTGGCGAACTTGCGCGAGCGCTGGAGTTGCTCGCGCGCGCCGGCCAGGCCGGGCAACGGGCGGCGCGGTGGCTGCGTACCGCTCATTGGCCGGCTCCGTCGGTGGTGTCGGTATTCTGCGGCGATTCCAGGTACTGCCACAGGTCGCGCGGATCGAACGACAGCATGGCCGCCAGCACCACCACCAGCGCGCCGAACGACCACAGCGCGATGCCGGGCAGCACCTGGGCCATGGTGGACAGTTTCACCAGCGTGACCAGTACGCCGATCATGAATACCTCGATCATGCCCCATGGGCGCGTCTGGCGGATGCCGCGCACGATGCGGTCGAAGCCCGCCGGCATGCGGTGGCCCGCCATGGGCACCAGCAGGTAGGCCATCATCAGCATTTCAGAGAGCGGGAACAGGATGGTGGTGGCGAACACCAGCGCCGCCACCAGTGCCATGTGGTCGGCATACAGCGCCTGCACGGCGCCCCACAGCGTGGTCTGCGTGCGCACGCCCTTGAGATCCATCTCGACGATGGGAAAGGCATTGGAAATCAGGAACAGGATCAGCGCGGTGATCACCAGCGGCAGCAGGCGCCGGTAGGCATGCGCACTTTCGCGATACAGCTGGCCACCGCAGCGCACGCACAGCGCGCGCTCGCCGCGGCTCAGCCCGGCGCGCTCGTACACGGCATCGCAGTATTCGCAGGCGACCAGGCCGCGCAGCGTGCCAGCGTCCTGCGGGTTGCCGGTGTCACTGTGGCCCATGGATGCGGCTCAGCCCGAATGCTTGCCCGGCGCAACGGCCGGAGCGTCGGGGTTGTCAATCAAGGCGGGCGCGGGACCTGCCGCGGGCGCCGCGGTCCTGGCGTTTGCGTCGGACGCGGCCAGCGCGGCCTCGTCTTGCGAACCGATGGTCCAGTCGCGCAGCAGGGCGTACGCCACGGCCAGCAGGGTCGGGCCGATGAACACGCCCAGGAAACCGAAGGCCAGCGCGCCGCCGAGCACGCCCATCATGATCCAGATCAGCGGCATGCCCGTGCCCTTGCTGATCAGCAGCGGCTTGACGACGTTGTCGGCCATGCTGACAACGCCCACGCCCCACACCACCAGGAAGATGGCCCAGCCGGTTGCGCCGGCGTGGTAGAGCCACAGCGCGGCCGGCAGCCAGACCAGCGGCGGCCCCACCGGGATGACCGACAGGAAGAACGTGACGAAGCCCAGGATGGCGGGCGCCGGCACCCCGGCGATCCACAGCCCGATGCCTTGCAGCACGGCCTGGATGAACGCCGTGCCGAGTACGCCATAGACCACGCCCTTGACCGTGCTGCCGGCCAGCGCCAGCAGGTGGTCGGCCCGCTCGCCGGCAATGCGCCGCATGCCGGCGCGCAACCATTCCACGGCATATTCGCCGCCGGTATAGAAGAAGAATGCCAGGATGATCGACAGGGCCAGCTGCCCCAGTCCGGCCCCGATCGACAGGCCCGCCCCGAGCAGGGCATGCCCGATCGGCGCGATCAGCTTGCGCAGGTTGGCCACCATCTCGGAGTCGGCGTGGATCAGGCGTTCCCAGGACGTCTGCAGGTAGCCCCCCACGTAGGGCAGGCTGCTGAGCCAGTCCGGAAGCTGGGGAATGCCCTGTTCGATGTAGCGGTCGACCAGGCCCGAGAGCTGGTCGATATGTGCCGAGAAACTCGCGCCGGCGTAGACGAAGGGGCCAAGCACGATCACCGTGGCGAGCACCACGCAGATTAGCGCCGCCAGGCTGCGCCGGTTGCCGAGCCAGCGCGCCAGCACCGTGTAGGGGTACCACGAGCTGAATGCCAGGATGGCGCCCCACAGCAGCGCCGTGGTGAACGGTGCCAGGACCAGCAACGAGCCGCCGATCAGCACGACCAGCGCGAACACGGCGGCGATCTTTTCAATCAGTTGGCCGGAATTCATGACTTCTCCCCAACGCCGCCGGAGTGACGGAAACGGCGTAAATATAGCTTACGTCAGTCCCGGCGACGGCGAGAGGGGCATTTCAGGTGCGTGAGCAGGCACCCGTGCGGACGTGGCCGGGGACAAGCCACAGTGCCACAGCTATGTGACATGCGCCAGCACCGCACGGAAAGCGGAAGCGGGCGCCGTAGCGCCCGCTTGCCAGGGTAGAAGAAGGAAGGGGGAGGTCAGGCCGTGGCGCTCATCACGCCGTCCTTGAGCAGCGCGGCGACCAGGTCCGACTGCGTCACCATGCCGACCACGCGGTGATGGTCGTCGATGACGGGCGCGTGATGCAGGCCGCCGTCGCTGAATGCCTGCGCCAGTTCCACCATGGGCTGGTCGGCGCGTGCGGTGACCACGGCGCGCGTCATCAGGTCGCGCACCGTGCCGGCCAGGCGGCGCGCACCGGTATCGCGCTGCGCGGCGAAGAAATCGCTCTGGGTGACGATGCCCAGGAGCTTGCGGTGTTCGTCCACCACCGGAAGCGCCTTGATGCGGTGCCGCGTGAGCAGGTGCGAGGCCTCGGTGGCCGGTTGTTCGGGGCGCACCGTCACCACGTCGCGCGACATGATTTCCGAGCACAGCACGTTGCCGAAGCGGCGCCGGTAAGCCCGCAGCTGCGAGGCCACCAGGATGGCTTCCAGGTCATCTTCTTCGATGTCGAGGAACTCGCCGCGCGCCTGCAGTGCGTCATGCAGGTCCGCGCGCGTGAAGCCCACGCGCTGTCCGGGCGGAACGTCACTGGTGTGGTGCTGCACCGGCGGCTCGGGCGGCCGGTGCGGATAGCGCCGCCGCGACAGGTTGTTGAAGGCCAGCGCCATCAGCAACAGCAGCATCGAATTGAACAGCACCGGCACCACCACGAAGCCGAAGCCCAGCGCACTGACCGCGGGTCCGCCGAAAACCGCGGTGATCGCCACGGCGCCGCTGGGCGGGTGCACGCAACGGAACTGGAACATCATCGCGATGGCGACCGCCACTGCGGTGGCGGCGGCCAGCCCGGGGTCCGGAATCCAGCGCGCGCAGGCTACGCCGATCAACGCCGCGACCAGGTTGCCGCCGATAATCGACCACGGTTGCGCAAGCGGGCTGGAAGGCACGGCGAACAGCAGCACCGCCGAGGCGCCCATCGGCGCGACAAACCATGGGTTGAAGCCGCCGAGCGTCTGGTGGCTGATCCACTCGGTGAGGAACAGGCCAAGCAGCGCGCCGATGCAGCTCTTGATGCGCTCGATGCGGCTGGCCGAAACCGGCAGTGGAACGAATGTGCGCAACCAGGCACGGGCGTTGTCTGCAAGTGCAGCGACGGGGGGGGCGGATGACATTCTTGAACGGGGGCGTTGGAATGGTGCCGTAATATATCACGGGGTGATATATTTGGCCGCCTCTGGCAGGGTCCGTGTTTTGCGAAAGCTCCGCGTTGATTCTTGCCGCATCGCACAAGAATCCTTGGAGCCCCCATGCATACCGAAAAACGCGACTATGCCGTCAGCCACCACCTGTTGTTGCTGTGCGGCATTGCATTGGTGATCGGCGTCGTCAGCACGCTGGCCGCCGCCTTGCTGCTGAACCTGATCCGCTTCTTCACCAACCTGTTTTTCTTCCAGACCCTGTCGCTGGCCGAGCACTCGCCCGCGCAGCATACGCTTGGCGCCTGGGTCATCGTCGTGCCGGTGCTGGGCGGGCTCATCGTCGGCCTGATGGCGCGCTACGGCAGCGACAAGATCCGCGGCCACGGCATTCCCGAAGCGATCGAGGCCGTGCTGTTCGGCAAGAGCAAGATGTCGCCGCGCGTGGCGGTGCTCAAGCCGCTGTCGTCGGGCATCGTGATCGGCAGCGGCGGCCCGTTCGGTGCGGAGGGGCCGATCATCATGACCGGCGGATCGCTGGCGTCGCTGCTCGCGCAGTACCTGCACCTGACCGCCGGCGAGCGCAAGTCCCTGCTGGTGGCGGGCGCCTGTGCCGGCATGACCGCCATCTTCGGTACGCCGGTGGCGGCGCTGCTGCTCGCCATCGAGCTGCTGCTGTTCGAACTGCGCCCGCGCAGCCTGTTGCCGGTGGCGCTTGCCTGCGCGGTAGCCGGTTTCATGCGTCCGTTCTTCTTCGAAGCCGGTCCGCTGTTCCCGCTGCAGACCGCGCCGGCCGGCCCCGTGGCGCTGGGCTCGTGCGTGCTGGCCGGGCTCTTGTGCGGTGCGCTCGGCGCACTGCTCACGCTGGCGCTGTACCGTACCGAAGACGCGTTTTCGCGGCTGCCGGTGCACTGGATGTGGTGGCCCGCCATCGGCGGCCTGCTGGTCGGTATCGGCGGCTATTTCGAGCCGCGCGCGCTCGGCGTCGGCTATGACGTGATTGGCGACCTGCTCAACAACCACCTTGCCATCAGCGTGGCGGTGGCGTTGCTCGTGGTCAAGGCGCTGATCTGGATTGCGGCGCTCGGTTCGGGCACCTCGGGCGGCGTGCTGGCACCGCTGCTGATGCTCGGCGCCGGCCTGGGCACGGTGCTGGCGCCGTGGTTGCCGGGCGGCTCGCCGCAATTGTGGGCGCTGGTCTGCATGGCCGGCGTGCTGGGCAGCGTGCTGGGCGCGCCGCTCACGGCCATCGTGTTCGCGTTCGGGCTCACGCACAACACCGAGGCGCTGCTGCCGCTGCTGCTGACCACCGCGGTGGCCTATGGCTTCTCGGTGCTGACCATGAAGCGCTCGATCATGACCGAGAAGATCGCGCGGCGCGGCCTGCATATCTATCGCGAGTACGGCGTCGATCCGCTCGAACGCGCCCACGTGGCCGAGCTGATGACCCGGGACGTCATTGCCATCGACGCCGACCTGCCGGTGGCCGAGGCGACAGCCCGCTACTTCAGCGAGCATGCCGCGCACCGCGCCTATCCCGTGGTGTCGGACGGCCGCGTGCTGGGCATGCTGGACCGCGCCACGGTGCGCGGCGCGGCCGCCGGATCGGCGCCGTCAGACCTGCGCTGCCGTGACCTGCTGGTCGCGCAGGCCCAGGTGCTGGTGCCGTCCCAGACCGCGCGCGCGGCGGCGGGCAGCATGGCGGCGTCGAGCGTGGCGCGGCTGCCCGTGGTGGAGAGCACCGACACCATGCGGCTGATCGGCATCGTCTCGCTGCGCGACCTGCTGCAGCCGAGCGGCCAGGTCTTCCACGAGGAGTTCCGGCGCGAGCGCTTGCGCGGCGCCGCAACCGGCAAGCTGAGCGCTACGCGCTAGTCCGCTGCGTCAGTCGAAAAGCACCCCCGAGCGGCTGCGCCTCAAGGCCGCTCGAGGGCGTAATGCTGTTCAGTTAACCACTGTCGTTCCCGCGCAGGCGGGAACCCAGTGACTTCAGAAGACGCTGGATTCCCGCCTGCGCGGGAATGACAGTGGCGCTTGAGACCTTAACTGAACGGCATTACGCTCGAGGGCGTTTTCTCTGACGTAGTGGACTAAAGCTTGTAAGTCGACAGCAGGATGCTGGTCTCGGTGGCACTGATGCCGTCGATCAGCCGGATCCGGTCCAGCGTGCGGTCGAACGCTTCCAGCGTGTCGGCGCGCAGCTCCGCAATGATGTCCCAGCGGCCGTTGGTAGTGTGCAGCGCCTGCACATTCGGCTCGCCGCGCAAGGCCTGCAGCACGGCGCGGGCCTTGTTGCCTTCCACTGCCACCGTCATCCACGCGCGGATGCGGTGCGGCTCGGCTTCCGGCCGCAGCCGCACCGTATAGCCGACGATCAGTCCTTCCTTTTCCAGTTTGTCGATGCGGTTCTGCACGGTCGCGCGCGACACGCGCAGCGCCTGCGCTAGCGCCGTGACCGGCGTACGGGCGTTGTCGCGGAGCAGGGACAGCAGTTGGTGATCAATGGCATCCATGGGACTGACATTTCGCTGTAGATGGCTGGCGATTTGCCAAATCGTCAGGACATTTTGCGCAAGTTGCTGGCTATTAGTTAACACCGGCCTGCACCAAAATGCAATCGAACAAGAACTGCGTGGCAGCCCGGCTGCCAACGCCCCCAAGGAGCCGCCGTGATCACCACCCCTACCATCCTGCTGGTCGAACCCACCTTCTACGATGTGTCCTACAGCATCAACCCGTGGATGGATCCTGAAGCCTGGGCGCGCGATCCGCGCGGCATGCACGGCAATGCCAGGCGCGCCTTCGACGCGCTGCGCGAGGCGCTGCAACAGGCCGGCTTCGCCGTGGAAGCCGCCCCGGGCTTTCCGGGCGTGCCGGACATGGTGTTCCCGGCCAACGCCGCCGTGGTGCTGGACGGCCGCGCCGTGCTGGCCCGCTTCCGCTACCCGCAGCGGCGCGGGGAAGAGGCGCCGTTTGCGGGCATCTTCGAAGGCCTGCGCCAGCGCGGGCTGGTCGACGAGGTCATGCAACTGCCTGCCGGCTGCTACCAGGAGGGCGCGGGCGACTGCATCTGGGACGCCAGCCGCGGGCACTTCTGGGCCGGCTTCGGCCCGCGTTCCTCGCGCGAGGCAGCCGATGCGATGTCGGCCCGGTTCGACCGCGAGGTGGTGGCGCTGGAACTGGCCACCGAGCAAAGCTATCACCTTGATGTCTGCTTCTGCCCGCTGTCGGGCGGAGAGGTGCTGTACTACCCGCCAGCCTTCAGCGAAGCCTCGCTGCGCGAACTGCGCGCGCGCGTGCCGGCCAGCCTGCGCATCGAGGCGACCGAGGATGACCTGCGACACTTCAGCGTGAACGCCGTCAACCTGCACGACCAGGTGGTGATGACCCGCACCACGCCTCACCTGCGCGCCGAACTGGGCGGGCGCGGCTATCACCTGCGCGAAGTCGACCTGTCGCCGTTCATGCTGTCCGGCGGCGGCGCCTACTGCATGACCTTGCGGCTGGACCGCAGCAGTGGGGCGGTCAACACGACCCGCGCGGCGGCATGACGGGTATCACGGAGATTCGGGAGTCCACCATGAAAGACACCGCCATGACACGCTTCCTTGATGCCACCGATGTCGCCAGGCTGGTCGGCGCCATCGGCGTGCCGGCTGCCATTGCGCAACTGGCCGACCACGTGCGGCAGGATTTCCTGCGCTGGGAGCAATTCGAGAAGTCGGCCCGGCTGGCCAGCCACTCGCCGCTCGGCGTGATCGAACTGATGCCGGTCAGCGACGGCGTGCAGTACGCGTTCAAGTATGTCAACGGCCATCCGCGCAATGCGCGCTTCGCAATGCCGACGGTGATGGCCTGCGGCATGCTGGCCGAGGTCGAGACCGGCTTCCCGCTGATGCTGGCCGACCTGACGCTTGCCACGGCGCTGCGCACGGCCGCGACCGCAGCGCTGGCCGCGCGCGCGATGGCGCGGCCGGGCAGTGCTGTGATGGCACTGATCGGCAACGGCGCGCAGGCCGAATTCCAGGCGTTGGCCTTCCACGCCATGCTGGGCGTGCGGGAGGTTCGTGCCTATGACATCGACCGCGACGCTACCGCGCGGCTGGCGCGCAACCTCGCGGGCGTCCCAGGCCTGTCCATCGTTCCCGTGGAAACCGTGCAGGCCGCGCTGGCGGGTGCGGACATCGTCTCCACGGTGACCGCTGACAAGAAGCAGGCGACGATCCTGACGCCGGACATGGTGCGTCCGGGCATGCACCTGAACGCCATCGGCGGCGACTGCCCGGGCAAGACGGAGCTGCATCGGGACATCCTGCGCCAGGCGCGCATCGTGGTCGAGTACGAACCGCAGACGCGGCTCGAAGGCGAGATCCAGCAGTTGTCGCCCGATGCGCCGGTCACCGAGCTCTGGCAGGTGCTGTCAGGCCGGGCCCCCGCGCGCGCTGCTGCGGACGAGGTGACGATCTTCGATTCGGTCGGGTTTGCGCTGGAAGACTATTCGGCGCTGCGCTGGCTGTACGGCGCTGCTCGTGCGCGCCACGCAGGCCGGCATATCGAACTGGTGGCGATGCCGCCGGATCCGCGCAACCTGTATGGCTGGATGATGGAAGCGCAGGCGCCCCGCGCGGCTGCACACCAGGAAACGGCTTTGGCCTGACCTGTCTCGGGAAAGGGGCAACAGCAACGGGCGGGGGGCTTCAGCCTGCCCGGCCCATCATCAGCTGCGCACGCAGGAAGCCCTTGACCTCTTCGAGCGAGGGTGTCTTCAGGAACACCATGATGCCCCAGTGCTGCAGTGCATCGGCCACGCCGTCGTAAGCCTGGCGGTTGGTGATGACGGCAAAGACCACGTGCAGGCTGGAGAAGAAATTCTGCAGTTTCTCGATGGTGGCGGACTCCGCGTCGTTCAGCTCGTCGACGTAGTAGAGCACCACGCGCGGGTGCGCGCTGACCGAGGCGATCACCGTGTCGAGCAGGTCGTCCACCACCGCCGTGCGCAGCGGCAGGCCCCATTTGCCCAGCTGGCCGTGGATGCGCTGCGCTTCCTGGTGATTGGGGTGGAACACCACGAGGTCGAGCGCGTTGCCGTTCGCCTGCGCGTCATGGCCTACGCGGGTCGCCAGCAGGCGGTGCACGGTTTCCTTGTGGATGCGGCGGTGGCCGCCATTGGTCTTCCAGGCGCCGAGTTCGCCGCGCTCGACCATCTTCTGTACGGTGCCCAACGACACGTTGAGCAGTTTTGCCGCTGTACGCGTGCTGTAGTATGGCTTTTCAGCCAGTGCCGGATCCAGTTTCATCCACTCACCCGTAGTAATCCCGATGACAATCCCGCGCTGCGCCAGGCACCTGCGCCGCACGGCCTGATGCCGTCATCATGGTTGACTGACCCTGATTGCCGGCCCGCTCCCTGGCCGGACTGCAGCTCGCCGCTGCTATGTTTTGTTCTTGCCTGACCGGATCGCCGTGACGGTGCGGGTATGCTCGTGCGGATTTGCACTGGCTCGCGCTGGTTCGCACTTGTCCGTGCGCGGACCGTGATGGATTTGCCCATTTCCTGGTCTGCGCTGGCTATGCCGAAACCCAATAATATGCCGGAAAGAGCAGAATATCACTGGCCTTGAACAATAATCGGCTGGCATTTTTGTTCTTTGACACACATTCCTGCAATCTGCCACGACGGGTAGCCTGCTTGCAGGCAGACCCCCATGCGCCGCCACAGTTCCCCCGGATTGGCCTGCTGTGCGCTACAGGCCGTATTTGCGGGTCTTGTCGAACAGCGTGGTCTTGGCCACGCCCAGCGCCTCGCTGGCGCGGCTGAGGTTGCCGTCGTGCCGGCGCAGCGCATCGGCGATCAGCGCGCGCTCGAACTGCTCCACCGCCTGGGCCAGCGGCAGCACTTCCGGGGCCGTGGTGCCATGGCCCGGGTCGCAGCCAAGCCCCAGCACGTGGCGCTCGGCCAGGTTGCGGAGTTCACGCACGTTGCCGGGCCAGGGGTAGGCCACCAGCGTGGCCAGCTCGGCCGGCGTGGCCGGCACGGCCTCGCGGCCGAAACGCAGCGCGGCCTGGGCCACGAAATGCTCGAACAGCAGCGGCACGTCTTCGCGCCGTTCGCGCAGCGCGGGCAGCTCCAGCGTGATCACGTTGAGGCGGTAGTACAGGTCGGAGCGGAACTGGCCGGCATCGGACAGCGCGCGCAGGTCGGCCTTGGTGGCCGCGATCACGCGCGTGTCCACCGGCACGGGCTCGTTGGAGCCCAGGCGCTCCACCACGCGTTCCTGCAGGACCCGCAGCAGCTTGATCTGCAGCGGCATCGGCATGCTCTCGATCTCGTCGAGGAACAGCGTGCCGCCTTCTGCATGCTCGACCTTGCCGATGCGGCGGCGCGCGGCGCCGGTGAACGAGCCTGCCTCGTGGCCGAAGATCTCGCTTTCGAACAGCTGCTCGGGCAGGCCGCCGCAATTGATGGCGACAAAGTTGCGCGCATGGCGCCGGCTGGCTTCATGCAGGCAGCGCGCCACCAGTTCCTTGCCAGTGCCGGTCTCGCCGTGGATCAGCACATTGGCGGCGGTGTCGGCCAGGTCGGCGATCAGCCGGCGCAGGCGTTCGATGGCGGGAGAGCGGCCGATCAGCCGTGCCTCGAGCTTGTCGCGGCCGGCCAGGCGCTCGCGCAGTTCCGCCACTTCGAGCGACAGGCGGCGCTGCTCCAGCGCGCGGCGCGTGGCGTCCACGAGTTGCTCGGGCGAGAACGGCTTTTCCAGGAAGTCATAGGCGCCTTGCTTCATCGCCTGCACGGCCAGGCCCACATCGCCATGCCCCGTGATCATGATCACGGGCAGCGCCGGGTCGCGCGCGCGCAGTTGCGCCTGCAACGCCATGCCGTCGATGCCCGGCAGGCGGATGTCGCTGACCACGATGCCGGGCCAGCCCGCCGCGGTTTCGCGCAGCGCGGCCTCGGCACTGGCCACGCCGCGCGTGGCGATGCCCTCCAGCCGCAGCGCCTGCTCGCAGCCCAGGCGCACGTCGGCGTCGTCCTCGACGATCAGTACGGTCAGTTCAGCCGGCATGCGGGATTTCCTGGCGGACCAGCGGCAGCACCAGCGTGAAGCAGGCGCCGCCGTCGGGATGATTGGAGGCGGACAGGCTGCCGCCGTTCTCGTTGAGGATGCCGGCCGACAGCGTCAGGCCGAGGCCCAGGCCCTCGCCAGCCGGCTTGGTCGTGAAGAACGGCTCGAACAGCTGCGAGAACGCTTCCTCCGACAGGCCCGGGCCGTTGTCGCGCACGGTCAGGTGCGCCTGGCCGCCGCTGACATGGGCATGCAGCGACACCATCGGCTGCTCGCGTCCCGCCACGGCATCGAGCGCGTTGCCGACCAGGTTGACCAGCACCTGCTCCAGCCGGTTGGGGTCGCAGGCCACCGCCAGCCCGGGCTCGACCTCGCACTGCAGCCGGGGCTGCACGGCCTCGATGCGGGTGCCGAGCAGGAACAGCGCGTTGTCCACGGCCTGCGCCAGTTCCGCCTGGGGCTTGCCGGGGCCCGGCTTGCGCGCGAACGACTTGAGCGCACCGGTGATGCGGCCCATCCGCTCCACCAGGCCGATGATCGTGCCGAGGTTGGCGCGGACCGTCTCGTAGTCGCCGCGATCCAGGAACTTGCCGGTATTGCCCGAGATCGTGCGCAGCGCCGCCAGCGGCTGGTTGAGTTCATGCGCGATGCCGGTCGACATCTGCCCGACCGCGGCCAGCTTGCCGGCTTGCAGCAGGCCGTCCTGGGCCTGGCGCAGCACGGCCTCGGTGCGGATGCGCTCGGCGACCTCGGCCTGCAGGCGCTGGTTGGTGGCCGACAGGTCGGCGGTGCGTTCGGCAACCTTGCGTTCCAGCTCGCTGTTGGCCGCTTCGAGCGCGGCCCGTGCGGCGAGCCGCTCGCCGATGATGCGCCGGCGCACGTTCCAGGCCGCGCCCAGCAGCAGCACGAACGCCATCAGCACGCCGGCCAGCGCCGCGCTGTTGAGCGCCGCGACGCGCGCCTGCGACGTGTTGGACAGCAGCGTGAGATGCCAGTCGGTGCCGGGCAGCGCGGCCTGCTGCGCCAGCATCGGCGGGCCCTGGCGCAGCCGCACCAGGCGGTCGCTGCCATTGCCGAGCACGCGTACTTCCGACAGCGGCAGCTGCGGCAGCGGTGCGCGGTTGTATTGCAGGTTCTGCGCAAAGCGCTCGCGTGCGTCCGGCGACAGCGGGCGCATTGTCGCGAGCTTCCAGGACGGGTCCGACGCCAGGATCACCACGCCGTTCTCGTCCGCGAGCAGCATCTGGCTGTCGGCGCCCTGCCAGCGGTTTTCCAGCGGTTCCAGGCCGATCTTGACCACCGCCACGCCGTCGGGGTTGTCGCGCCCGCCCAGCGGCGCGGACAGGTAGTAGCCCGACTCGCCGCGCGTGGTGCCCACGCCATAGAAGCGGCCGAGCTGGCCCTCCATGGCGGCGCGGAAGTACGGGCGGAAGCTCAGGTCCTCGCCCAGGTAGCTGTCCGGGCGCTGCCAGTTGCTCGTGGCCAGCACCTTGCCGCGCGCGTCGAGCACATAGACCACGCGGGTGCCGGCGCGCGTGTTGAGGGCGGACAGGTATTCATTGGCGCGCGCCACCGCGGCGGCGTCGCCTGGCTGGCGCAAAAGCGTGCCGATGCGATCGTCCAGCGTCAGCAGTCCGGGGACGTAGTCGTAGTGCGCCAGTTCGCTTTCCAGTGCCTGGGCGTACAGGCGCAGCTGGACCTGTCCTCGCTCCGCCTGGCGCGCCAGGGCCGTGTCGTAGCTGTAGCGGTAGCCAAGCCATCCGGCCAGGCCGACCAGCACGGCCAGCGCCAGCAGCGCGAGCAGCGGCGCTGCGCCACGCAGGGCGGTGGTGGGGCGGGGGGCGCGATGGCGGGCGGGGTCGCCGGTTGGATCTAGCGGGCCGGTCATGAGGTGCTGGGTAAGGCGGCTGGGCAGGCAGGTGGATCGCCGCCGGGAGACAGCGGGCGCCTACTTTTACCACACCCCGGAGGCCGGGGGATGGAGTCCGGGCGGCGAGTGTCCCGGCGGCGTGCGGCCTTCAGGCTCTCCTGCATCGGGCAACCGCTCGTTGTCGGGCGTGCACCTGCCCGTTGCCGGGCCTGGCAGACCCCGCACCCGGCTCGCCCCTTGTGACGCAGGCCGTCTCTCGTCGGCCTGTTTTTGTCGCTCTCCCGGCATCAACCCGCTGCCCGCTCACGGCGATTGACCATGGCCCGTTGGAGCGCTGTTCACAAGAAAAGATTCATTGCTGATTTGCGGGTATGGAGGGCGCAGAACGACCCCTCTCTGCCGATTGGCGCGTCTAGGTCGAACGGCGGTACTGATCAAGTGAGCGGTCATCGCCATTTGCCTTGCCGCCGCATTGATGTTGAGGGCCGAGGGCTTTCCGAGGGGAGTCCCGAAGCGTCAAACAGTGGTCCCGAAATGTCAAATGAGCAGCGGGGTCTTCGCCAATACTGGCTCACGTGTGCCGGGGGATTACTTCGGCTGTGTTTTGAAGAGACCCAGAGTACATATGACAAGCCAGATCGCATCACTTCTATCGGGAGCCGCAGCTCCAGCGATTTCTCAGACAAGTCCCGCTTCAGGAGCTGTCCTCACGGACACAGCGATGCCGCTAGAAAATGTCCAAAACCTGCGTGACCTCGGCGGCCTGCGTAGCCGCGACGGAAGGCGCGTACGCTCGGGTCGAGTGTTTCGCAGCGGAAATCCGGGGATGGCCAGCGCTGCCGATCTCCAAACTCTGCGAGCCCTCAGTCTCGACGTGGTCCTCGATTTCCGTTCTCCCGAAGAAAAGTCACCCGAAGAAGCTGGTTTTGCCGATGCCTTCAATTGGGTGGCGCTGCCGGTAATGGAAGGCAGCATGAGCATGAAGGACTTGGTGCCGCGCCTGCAGGCCGCCACGCAGCAGGACATGGACGATTTCATGTTGCAGGTCTATCGCGATTTCCCGGTAAAGCACCAGTCGGCCTTCAGTGCATTCCTGAAGGAGGCGGAAAAAGGCCCCACGATGCTGTACCACTGCAGCACGGGGAAAGACAGGGCTGGCTTTGCCACAATGCTCTTGCTGTCTGCGCTTGATGTCGCGCCCGACACGATTTTGGCGAACTATCTCGAATCGAACCACTGGAACCAGCGCCTGATCAAAGGCCTGCTCGCACGGCTTACTTCGTTCGATATTGCACCGGACGTCGCTATGCCATTGCTGGAAGTCCGCGCAGGCTATTTGCAGGCGTCACTGCAAACCATCGAACAGGAATGGGGCGACACAGCCCGCTTCTTACGTGACGCACTGTCAGTGGACGTGCAGCGTCTTCAATGGCATTACCTGGATGAAGTTGCATGATCAACTAGTGGCGTGAGGGCTGGTTGGAGACGCACGGGCCCGCCCTGCACAGAATGGCCGTCGTCTAGTACAAAGCCGACATTTGAATGGCCGCGTGTATGCGCGGGCCAACGACCGTAGTTGGCCGATCGCCGACCTCGACGAAGCCAGCAGGGATAGCCGCGCACAGGCTCACGGCGCGAGCATGTTCCTACCAGTGAGATCTGCCATGTAGGGTGACAGTCCTCGTTCGATCAAAGCGCAGGCATTGCGTCCTTATACGCCACGGTTTCCTACATCGGGCGCCACTGGTAGATCGCGTGCAGATTTCCCTTGTAGGAACAGCCATCACGCACGCGACCGTGCGCGAAGCCCCGTGATGCCGTGCCTTATCTAGGATTGCCCGCCGCCGTCAGGCCATTTCACTCACAGCTTCGCCAGCTACCGCGACCTCCGTCTCGTCGGTCACCGTGCTTTCCACTATCTCGCTGTCGACTTCGGAAACCATGTCGCCCAGACCGATGGCGACCGTGATATTCGGCGTCCAGTTCTTGCGGTCGGTGCTGACCTCGGCAAACGTGGTCACCGTTGCGGTGTAGCCCTGCGCTCTGAGGTCGTCGGCTAGCCGTTGCGCGCGCGGTTCCAGCGCTGCTTGCGGATTGTCTTCGTTGATGTCGAGTACCAGTCTGGTCTCGAATTCTTCCTTGCCCCTCTGGATTGCCGTTTGCATTGCCTTGAGCTGCTTGTTCGCGAGCGCGACGAGCTTGCTGTACCTGGATTCTTCCTGGCTGGCGCGCAGTGCCTTGGCGGCGTTGATGATTTCGGTGCGGTCCACGAACATGATTGCCTTTCGAGGTGGGGGAGAAAAAGCGCAGGCGCCGCACGGGCTTGACTTCAGGAGCCAGCTTTCCGGGATGCGACGACAACTGTATAAATATACAGTGATCGCCGGCTGATCGACAAGGAGTAAAGGGTGAAAGTCCCTGACAGCAGATCTGGCGAATCGGCTATGGTTGACGCGTCTTGACTAAAAGCGGCGTCCCGCACATGGTGGGACAGCACGATATCTCTCCTGGCTCCGGCTGAGGCTGGGTAGAGCTTGTAGCTGCCCGACGCAGGCCGTTGTGCAAGGTCCGCCGTAGGGGAGTAACCGGCTGCTCATGTCCAAACTGAGAGGTGCCGACACGCGCCTTACGACCCTGAACGGCCAGTCAGAGTAGCGCAGAGCGGACGTTCGTGGTCTAGCCCAAAGCCAGATGCGCAACCTAGCGCGTACGGGGTAGGCGGTTGTCACTCTTGGGGTTGCCGCCGAGTTGACTGCGCATAGCGACAAAAAACTCTTGAAGGTAGGGTAATGTCGCATTTAGCGACCACGGGTCCACGTTGCCGCGGAGCGGAGGGAACCGGTCCGATTTCAGCACAGATCGCAATGCACTGACGACTGCGTCGGTGAGATCGAACGGCGGTGGCAGTGGGGCGCGGTCGGTTCGTTGGATGGCTAGTTTTGTGTAGACGGTATCGACTGCCCCGTGAGGAACAATCTCGTCGATGTGCAGCCAATAGGGTCGATGGCGCTCGTCGGGGAATCCATCTCTTCTTGTATGCCAGCAGAGTATCCAGCGATCAGGCGAAACTTTGTCAGATTCGAGGAATGAAATGCAGTCTTCTATCACTGACTCCGATACGATTTGCTCGCTGTAGGTCACGCTGCCCCATAGAGGGCAGACATAGATTTCATCGGCCGCGAGAAATTCGTATGAGCCAAAGTCAACGTCCCGGGCATCTGCCCTGATGACGCGATTCTTGATCGCCCGGTCCCACATCGCCCGCAGTTCCGACAGACGTGCAAGCTTTGACGCAACGGTGCTATAGGCCAGCATAGCCTGGCGCTTGTACGATTCCATGACGTTATGGAGTTCGTCAACAGTGTGCCGCTCATGCACGAGAAAGCCTGCTTCCTCCAGTCCCTCGGCGCTCAGCCCGTTGGCCGTGAGATTGAAACTGCCGACTGCGGCGGATTCCTTTCCGATATAGAACTTCGCATGGAGGTTGTCGAGGAAATGAACATTCTCCCAGCCAACGTGGGCTGCCACTTCTGCGACCGCAGTGGGATTAGTTCCCAGGGTCGGAGAAAGTACGATTTCTCGGAGCATTGAACTATCTATAAATTGGGCCCAGTCTGCGCCGACATAAGCCACTGCAATGCTTTCCGGCCTTACTTCTCGAAGTGCGAGCTGGATGTCTTTTCCGTGAATAAGCTTCATGCGACCTGTCGACGAGGGTTTTTATAGCGTTAGCGTACCATTTTGCAGTGAGTCGCACTTGAGCAATACCGGCATCAACTCTTTGGTATTGCTCACTTACTCGGCGTGCCGCACGAAATATGGGCGTAGGTTGCTATAGCCGTCACTCCCAGTGGATTGAGCTGTATCCGGGTTCGAATGGCCGCTTACTGAGCTGCCATGTGAATGTCTCGATGACGCATCGGACGAGTGTCCCTTCATGGCCGCTTACGGCCGACAGCAGGTATCAGCCGCAGTCCGCACGCAGACAGGGCAACGGTGTGCCTTTAAGCCCCCGCTCCAGCGTCTGGCTGCGCCTGTTGATCTGCCGAGCGGCCGGTGGTCCAGCCGCGCGGCATTGTTCCCGCAGCTTGCCATTCATGCGATCGACACGCGCCTTGGCGGGGCTGGAATTGGCGAATAGGATGTCGATGTCGAGTTCCCGGGCATGCCTGGGAACGGAGGAACTGACGGTGTTCATGGCGCCGTGACCATCATGCGTCACTTGTTGGAAGTCCGCCTCGTCAACGATGTCTTTGGCGATCCTGGACTGTTCGTAGACTTCCTGGACGAACGGCGCGCGATGCTGTTCGATCTGGGCGACATCACCGGACTGATGCCGCGCGAGCTGATGCGGCTGTCACATGTGTTCGTCACGCATGGGCACATGGATCATTTCTCCGGCTTCGACCACCTGCTGCGCGTGCTGCTCGGGCGCAAGGACCGTATCGTGCTGTACGGCGGACCAGGATTCCTCGCGCAGATCGAGCACAAGCTGCACGGCTATACGTGGAATGTGGTCCATCGCTATGCAGTCGAGCTGACAGTTGAAGCGGTCGAACTGGGCTTGGACTGGCAGCGGCGCAGCGCCTGCTTTTCCAGCCGGCACGGCTTCGCGAGGCAGGGTGAGGTGCTGACGGGAAGTACCGGCGACATCGTGCACGAGGAGTCGACCTTCCGGGTGCGCGCGTGCTTCGTGGATCATGGAACACCTTGCCTGGCCTACCTGGTGGAAGAAAAGGCCCGGCCCCGTATCAACAAGGAGCGGCTGATCGCGTCAGGCCTGACGACAGGCGCCTGGCTGCGTGAACTGAAGCACGCCGTCCTGACTGGCGTGCCCGACGATGCGCCGATTCTTGTGCAATGGCGCGACCGCGAGGGCGATCACGCGGCGACGCGGCACGTTGGCGAGCTGAGCCGGCTGATCCTGGATGTCGGACCTGGCCGGCGTATCGGCTACGTCACCGACCTGCGCGACTCGGACGAGAACGTGAAAGCGTTGTCGCAACTCATGCAGGGCGTCGACGAGCTGTTCATCGAGAGCGTGTTTCTGGACCAGGACAGCGCTCATGGTTTGCGCAAGAACCATTTGACCGCGGCCCAGGCCGGCCGGATCGCCCGCTGCATGGGTGCCCGCGCGGTAACCCCCTTTCATTTCTCGCCACGCTATGAGGGCCGCGCCGCGGAGTTGGCAGCCGAAGTACGGGCTGCGTGGTCCGGGGATGCGCACAGCCGCTTCCAGCCGCGGCTGTCGAACCGGGCGACGTAATGGCCATCGGGCGCGGCGCAGCCATTGATCGGGCGCTTGGCCTTGCCGTGGCCTTCTGCTATACATCCAGACGTTGTCACGCAGGAGGTGCCCATGCCGCTCGTTGTCCGACCTGCAAGCGCTGATGAACTGGCACGCGCGGAAGAACTGGTTGCCCGCAGCATCAACGACCTGACCGTCCGCCACGGTTTCGGGCCGATCGCCACGTCGCGGCGTCCGGATTTCCAGGCGTTCTGCCTTCGGGACGATCCACGCGGCGTGTGGCTGGCCGAGGACGATGGCGAGATTGCCGGCTTTGCCCTGAGCTGGGTTTGCGGCCGGCTCTGGTTCCTGGCGGAACTGTTCGTTGCACCCGGCCGGCAGGGACAGGGCATCGGCAACGAACTGCTGGACCGCACCATGCAGCATGCGAGCCAGGCCGGTGCGACCGAAATGAGCCTGATTACCTTCGCCTTCAACGTCGTGTCCCAGGGGCTGTACGTGCGGCACGGCTTGCTTCCGCGCGTGCCCATTCATTTGTGCAGCGCCGAGCGTGAGGCATTGGTGCGTCACGCGCAGGGTCCCGTGCTTCGCGCGACGCCCATCCGGACGACTGCCGCCGATCTCGAGATGCTGAGGCAGCTCGACGTCGCAACCCTGGGTGTTTCGCGAGAGAAGCATCACCGGTACCTGCTGGGCGATTCCAGGATGGAAGGCGTTTTCCTCGAAGATGGAGGCGAGCGTGTCGGCTACGCGTACGTTGCCGCAACGGGCCACGTAGGTCCTCTGGCGGTCATGCACGCGCATGCAATGCCTGGTGCATTCCGGACGGCGCTGGCGATGGCCGTCGCGGGGGATGCAAAGCAGATCTCCGCGTTCGTTCCCGGGACGAGCGATGCACTGGCGATAGCGGCCAGCCAAGGCATGCGATTCGCACTGCCGATGGTGCTGATGTCGACGCGCGACTACGGCGACTGGACGCGCTATCTCCCGCGAAACCCGGGCTTCATGTGAGACCGCTTCGGGCACCGGGGCCCCCGAGGCTGGAGTATCTGCAATGGGCCGATCGGCGCCCTTGCCCCGGAAATCGGCGAGGAAAAAAAAGCCCGGCTGCCTGATCGGCAGCCGGGCTCCGGCGCGCGCCCCGTCGGAAACAGGGCGGCTTACTTGCCCGCCAGCGCCTGGACGGGTGCCAGGGCAGGGGCGCTGTCCGCGACGGGTTCATCCTCGTCGGACGGCACGGGCGCGCCGATGGCGCCTTCGCTTTTGGCGACGACGGCCGTGGCAATCGCATTGCCAAGTACATTGGTCACGGTGCGGCCCATGTCCAGCACGTGGTCGATGCCGAGCACCAGCAGGATGCCGGCCTCGGGCAGGCCGAACATCGGCAGCACGGCGGCGACCACCACCAGCGAGGCGCGCGGCACGCCGGCAATGCCCTTGCTGGTGACCAGCAGCACCAGCAGCATGGTGACCTGCTGGGTCAGCGACAGGTGGATGCCATATACCTGCGCGACGAACAGCGCCGCGAACGAGGTGTACATGATCGAGCCGTCCAGGTTGAACGAGTAGCCCAGCGGCAGCACGAAGTTGGTGATGCGGTCCTTGACGCCGAAATGGGTCAGCTGGTCGATCACCTTCGGGTAGGCCGATTCGCTGCTGGCCGTGGCGAAGCCGATCATCAGCGGCGCGCGCATCAGCTTGAGCAGGCGGAACACGTCGCGGCCCAGGAAGAAGTAGCCGCCGGCGATCAGCGCCATCCACAGCAGCGCCAGCGCCAGGTACAGGCTGCCCAGCAGCTTGGCGTAGACCGCCAGCACGCCCAGGCCCTGCGCGGTAATGACGGCCGAGATGGCGCCGAATACGCCCACCGGCGCGAACGCCATCACATAGTTGGTCACCTTCAGCATGACATGGCCCAGGCCTTCGATGCCTTGCAGCACCGGCTTGCCCACGCCATCCTTGACGGTGCCCAGCGCAAAGCCGAAGAACAGCGAGAACACCACGATCTGCAGGATCTCGTTGGTGGCCATGGCCTCGACGAAGCTCTTCGGGAACATGTGCGCAACGAAGTCACGCAGGTTCAGCGCTCCGGTCTTGAGGTTGGAGGCGGCGTCGGCAGCCGGCAGCGGCAGGTTCATGCCGTGGCCCGGGGTCAGCAGGTTGGCCATCAGCAGGCCAAGCAGCAGCGAGGTGATGGACGCGCCGACAAACCAGGCCATCGCCTTCAGGCCGATGCGGCCGACGGCGCGGCCGTCGCCCATGCTGGCAATGCCGGCCACCAGCGTGGCGAACACCAGCGGCCCGATGATCATCTTGATCATCCGCAGGAACACGTCGGTGAGGATGGACAGGTGGTCCGCAATCGATTTGGCGGTGGCGGCGTCCGGCGACAGATGGTGCGCGGCGGTGCCGACCAGCACGCCAAGCAGCATCGCAATGAAGATCAGGGTGGGCAGTCGGTTCAGTTTCATCGTGAGTCAGGCCGTGCGCCCGGTTCCTTGCCACAAGACGGGGAGGAGCCGGACGGCTGTATTGCGGGATCGGCCGGGCCGGAACGCCGTGCCGCCGGAAGGGCGGTGCGTCGCGCCGGCGCAGGCCGGGGACGTCAGCGGGGCAACAGGCGCCGCATTCGCGCCTGGGCGGCGCGGGCATGTGGATGGGTGGGTTCCGTCATATGTCTCCTCCTTGGTTCTTGGCATGGCCGGCACGTCGCGGGAGCGGCCTGCCTTCCTGTTGGCCCTGTCGGCGGCGCCTTACTTTGCACGACGCGTGCCAGGGCCGCATGCCTCCGAAGGCACGCTAAGCCACTGAAATAAAAGGAGAAAAAAAGTGACTCCGGCGCCTGCGTTCGGCCTTCCGGATATTTGATGCGGCAGCTGTTCGGATTTCCGAACAGCTGCCGCGGCATGCAATGCGGGCAGGTGCCCGCGTATGGGCCTTTAGTCTCTTGCGACGCTGCCGGTCTGGTATTCGTCGTATTCGCCGCATTCGGCCAGATAGGTATCGAGCGGCACCGGCCGTCCGATGGCGTAGCCCTGCGCGTAGTCCACGCCGATCGCGCGCAGCGCGTTCAGCGTGCGCTCGTCTTCCACCCATTCCGCCACGGTGCGCACGCCCAGCCGGTGGCCGATGTCGTTGATCGAGCTGACGATTTCGCGGTCGACCATGTTGTCGGCCAGGTTGCGGATAAAGCTGCCGTCGATCTTGAGGTAGTCCACGGGGAACTGCTTCAGGTAGGCGAACGACGACAGGCCGGAGCCGAAGTCGTCCAGTGCCACCGTGCAGCCGGCGCGGCGCATTTCCGCTACAAGGCGGGTGGCGGCGGCCATGTTGTTGATCAGGGCCGTTTCCGTGATCTCGAGCCGGATGCGGTTTGCGGGCAGCGCCGACTGTTCCAGCTCGGCATGCAGGAAGGGCAGCAGGAACGGCTCGCCCAGCGAATTGGCCGACAGGTTGACCGATACCGACAGGCCTGGCACAGCGCGCAGCCGCTCGCCGTATTCGCGCAGTACGTTGTGGATGACCCAGCGGTCGATATGCCCCATCAGGTCGTAGCGCTCCGCGGCCGGGATGAAGGCGCCGGGCATGATCAGCTCGCCGTCCTCGTCGACCATGCGCACCAGGATCTCGACATGGCGCTCCTCGTGCCCGTCGCATCCCTTGCACGCCTCGCGCTGCAGCGCGCGGATTTCCTGCGCGAATAGCCGGAAATGGTTGCCTTCCAGGGCGGAGTGGATGCCGGCGGCCACCTCCAGTTCGCGATGGTGGCGGCGCGCGTCGCTTTCGTCGCGGCGATACACCGACACGCGGTTGCGCCCGGCGGCCTTGGCGGCATAGCAGGCCACGTCGGCACGGCTCATCAGTTCGCCGGCCGGCGGCACGTCCTGGTCGATCGCGGCAATGCCGATGCTGGCCCCCACGTCGTACACGCGGCCGTCCCACGGGAAGCGCCGGCTGCGGATGGCGTCGATCACGCCCTGGCCGATTGCCTCGGCCTGGTCCACTGTGCAGTCCTTGAGCAGCAGCGCGAACTCGTCGCCGCCCAGCCGCGCGAGCAGGTCGTCGGGGCGTACGTGGTTGCGGATCATGTAGCCCAGTTCGCGCAGCAGGATGTCGCCGGCACCGTGCCCGGCGGTGTCGTTGACGATCTTGAAGCGGTCCAGGTCAATGAAGCACAGTGCGGCACGGTGGCCCTGCGTGCGGGCGGCGTCGCAGGCCTCGCGCAGGCGCTTCTCGAACCAGGTGCGGTTGGGCAGGCCGGTGAGCGCGTCGTGCATGGCCGAATGGGCCAGCTCGCGCTGCATCGCCCGCGCCGTGGTGATGTCCTGGAACACCAACACCGCGCCCAGCACGTCGCCGGCGGCGGTGAGTACCGGCGCGGCGGAATCCTGCACGTCGTGGCGCTCGCCGGTCAGGCTCTGCAGCACGGCGCCCTCCTGCAGGTAGGCGGGTGTGAGCGTCTGCAGGCAGGCTTCGACCGGGCTGGGGATGGGCAGCCCGGTGACTTCGTCGACGATGCGGAACACGCGTTCGAGCGGCAGGCCGCTCGCGCTGGCCATGGTCCACCCCGTGAGCTGCTCGGCAATGGGGTTCATGAAGGTGACGCGCATGCCGGCATCCGTGCAGATCACGGCGTCACCGATCGACTGCAGCGTGATGTGCAGGCGTTCCTTTTCTTCGAACAGGGCTTCGGTCAGGCGGCGCTGCTCGGTGATGTCCCAGTTGGTGCCCACCAGCGCATGCGCAGTGCCGTCGTCGCCGCGCGTGACATTGGCCAAGGCGCGCACGTGGCGTACCTCGCCATCGGGCCGCACGATGCGGTATTCGGTGTCGAACGGCTCGTCGCCGCGGATGGCCTTGCGCATCTCGCCGTTGACGCGCCCGACGTCTTCAGGGTGGAGCATGGCGATCCATTGCGCGATGACCGGCGCACCGTGCGCGGCGTCGGTGCCGTGCAGCGCGTGCATGCGGGTATCCCAGGTGATGCCGGAACTGGTGAAGTCCCATTCCCAGATACCCACGCCGCCCGCTTCCACCGCAAGCTGGGTGCGGCGCGAAAGCTGCTCGAACTGTTCCTGCGCAAGCTTGCGCATGTGGATGTCCTCGATCTGCGCGATGAAATGCAGCGGGCGCTGGCTTTGCTGGTCGCGCACCAGCGAGACCGCCAGCAAGGCCCAGCGGTATTCGCCGTCCTGGTGCAGGAAGCGCTTTTCCATGCGATAGGACTCGATCTCGCCGGCCAGCAGCCGTTCCACCTGGCGCAGGTCGGCGTCGAGGTCGTCGGGGTGCGTGATGTCCTGGAAGCGCTGCTGGCGCAATTCCGCAGCGCTGTAGCCGAACAGGTCCGACAGCGCGCGGTTCACGGTATGCCAGCGGCCGTCCAGCCCGGTCAGCGCCATGCCGATGGCCGAATGTTCCATGGCCTGGCGGAAGCGCTGGTCGCTGCTGTGCAGGCTGGCGCGGCCATGGCGGTTCTGCTCGGCCAGGTAGGCGATGCAGACCGGAAACACCATGATCAGGGCCGCCGACAGCGGCACTGACTGCTGCACCTGCGCGGCCACCGCCGCAAGCTCCATGGTCAGCGTGGCCAGTACCGTCAGCAGTGCCGTGCCGAACGGGTTTGCGAACATTGCCGCCAGCACCAGCGGCAACGACATGGCAACGAACGGATCGTGACCCTGCCACAGCGCAAAGGCGCCAATGGCCAGGCACAGCGCCAGCAGGCCGGCCTGCGGCGCCAGCATGGTGCGCGCAAAGGTTGCACGCACGCGTGCGGCGTTGATGGTCAGCGCCAGCGGCAGCAGGACCACCATGCCAAGCGCACCCGCCTGCCACCAGGCCCACCAGATGCCGGCAAAGCGTGTGTCGCCCACCCACGTCAGCGCCGCTGCGCCGGCCGTGGCGCCCAGCGCGGGTCCCAGCACGCCGGCCACGCCGAGCGTGACCGCGAAATTGCCGAGCGGACCGAGCCGGTCCGCGCCGGCATGGGTGGCGACAAGGCGCAGCAGCCGTGCCGACCAGGCGACCTCGAACAGGTTGGCGCCCGCCAGCAGGACTGCGGTGCCCAGCCCGTCGACGAACAGGAAATTGGCTACCAGGTTGGCGCCGACCATGCTGGCCAGCAGCCATGGAGCCTCGGCGCGCGCCCGGTGCAGCAGCAGGCCCAGGCAAAAGGCGTTGGGCAGCCATAGCATGGCTACGCTGCCCGGCAGGCGCGCCAGCCAGATGCCCAGCGCGGCCAGGGCGAAGTAGCCGATGCCGCAGATCAGCATGGGCAGCCAGCGGCGCGGCGGGGCGCCAATGAAAGGAGCGGCCGTATCGACCGTGTCGGGCGTCATGGACGGTTCTGGCAGGCAGGTGCGGAGGTTCAACGTCGTCAGGGCGTACCACGCCCAGCGTAGGGCCACTGTATCGGTTCGGGCACGGCCGGCAGCGCGGAGACAGCAGGCAGGTCCCGTGCCTGTTGCCACTGGTGCTGGCGCGCTTTTTTTGGTATGGCGGCTCCCGCCGCGGGGTCGTCGTGGCGATGGCGTCACGGGTGATCGCGCGCTGCCCCGGGGGGCAAGTGTGCTTTTCCCCACAGACATGGCGATGCCGGCCCGCGCAATCTGAAACGTCTGCGCCGCATGGGCGGTGCGATGTCCGCACGGGGGAAGCAGCATGGCTCGTTATCTGCGTGTGGCGGCCTGGTCGCTGGCCGGCTTGGTCGTGGCCGCGGCGGGGGTCGTCTATGGCGCCATGCTGATCGGCGACCAGAAGGCCGGGCGCACCATCGACGTCAAGGTTGCGCCGGTTGGCTATCGCGACGATGCCGCCAGCATCGCCCATGGCAAGTACCTGTTCGAATCGCGCGGCTGCATGGCGTGCCACGGCGCCGCGGCCGGCGGGCGCCAGGTGTTCGACGACCCGGGCGGGCTACAGGTGCGTGCGCCCGACCTGACGCGCGGCAACCCGGAGATCGCCCATTACCAGCCGATCGACTGGGTCCGCAGCATCCGCCACGGCATCGCGCCGTCAGGCCGGCCGCTGCTGGTCATGCCCAGCGAAGACTACAGCCGGCTCAGCGACGACGACCTGGCCGCGCTGGTGGCGTACCTGCGCAGCCTGCCGCCGGGCCTCGGGGCGCCTGCTGAAATCCACATGCCCTGGTTCGTGCGCGCCATGTACGGCGCGGGCTTCATACGCGACGCGGCTTCCAAGATCGACCACAAGCTGCCGCCCTCGCCGCCCGTCGTGCCCTCGGTGACAGCGCAGTACGGCGGCTACGTGGCCAATGCCTGCCAGGGCTGCCACCGCGCGGACCTGCGCGGCGGCAAGATCCCGGGCGCCCCGCCAGACTGGCCGCCCGCGGCGGACCTGCGCCCCGTTCCCGGCGGCGCGATGGCGCGCTATGACCATGCCGCCGCCTTCATCGCCATGATGCGCAGCGGCAAGCGGCCTGACGGCTCGGCCATCAGCGGCGTGATGCCGTTCGATTCCTTTGGCCGCATGAACGACACCGACCTGACCGCGCTCTACGTGTACCTGGCAAGCCTGCGGAACTGAGCCGTCAGCCTTGCCGGCGGGCCCAGCGCCGGCCGGCCGCGATGCCCGGCAGTTCCACCCAGCGGTGCAGCAGCATCGCCAGCAACAGTGCCAGCGCGGCGTCCATGGCGAAACGCGCGAGTTGCAACCCGTACTGGTCCGGCGCCAGTTCGGGTATCAGCCGCTTGACGCTCTCGATTACCGTAGGGTGGACCAGGTAGAGCGCGTAGGACAGCTCGCCGAGCCACACCAGCGTGCGCGGCACGCGCAGCAGGCCGGCGTGCTCGGCCGCGACGGCGCCCGCAAGCAGCGCGGCGGCAGGCAGGCCACGGCCCGCCAGGCTGAAATCTGGGCCGACCAGCGGCAGCGATGCCAGGAACCACCCGGCGCCGATGGCCAGCATCGCCCACGCCGCGCCGCGCGTCAGCAGGTGGCGCCAGCACGCATAGGCCCACGCCAGCAGGCAGCCGAGCAGGAACTCCAGCACCAGCGGATTGCTCACCATCGCCACCCACGGCCATGCGAACGGATAGCCCTGCGCGGGGTCCATGGCCGGTACGCCGAACCGCCACCACGGCAGCGCCAGCGTGACAACCGCGAACAGCGCCAGCACCACCCACAACGCCCGCCGGCCCGCAAGCCACAGCCCGAGCGCGAAAGCGCCGTAGAAGGCCATTTCGTAGTTGAGCGACCAGCCCACGTACAGGGCCGGATAGCCATAGTAGGGCGCGTGCGCGGTGCTGGTGGGGATAAAGGCGAGCGATGCCGCGAATACCGCGGGCGTGACCGGGTTCAGCAGCAACGCATGGATCGCCGACATGGTCCAGTACGGCGGCGCCAGCCGGCAGCAGCGCCGGATCACGAAGCTGAGCGGGGTCTCGGGCCGCGGGCGCGCCAGCACCGCGACCCACGCGATGATGAACCCGCTGATGACGAAGAAGACGTCCACGCCGACATGGCCGCGCTTGATGATGTTGGCGGTGATCCACGCGAGCACGGGCGTCTGCCCGGTGCCCAGTGTCAGGCCGGAGTGGTAGAGCACCACATACGCGGCAGCCAGCCCGCGCAGGGCCTGGATGCTGTCGAGTGTGGCGACGGCGCGTTCGCGGGAATCTGGAATAGTCGGTGTCACTGTTGCTGGGGCGGCAGGCGGCGGCCGGTCAATTCCTGAGTGACCGTGCCAGGATGCACAAAGTTCGTGCATGACGCCCGCGCGGCACGCCGCTGCCGGCAAGGTGACCGGAATTGCACTATGCTCACTTGTCCGTGGTGGACGGTCAATGGCCACTGCCACGGTGTGTGAACAAGAACCACGGGCAACGTACCCAAGGAGTGTCCCCCATGACAACCCTCAACATCAACGGCAAGCCGCAGGAAGTCGACGTGGACCCTTCCACGCCGCTGCTGTGGGCCTTGCGCGACAACCTTGACCTGACCGGCACCAAGTTCGGCTGCGGCATGGCCGCGTGCGGTGCGTGCACGGTGCACATCAATGGCCAGGCCACGCGCAGCTGCGTGACGCCAGTCTCGGCGGCGGCTGGCGCGCGCATCACAACGATTGAAGGCGTGAGCGCCGACAAGGTCGGCCGCGCCGTGCTGGACGCGTGGATCAAGCATGATGTGGCCCAGTGCGGCTACTGCCAGAACGGGCAGGTGATGAGCGCCGTGGGCCTGCTGCGCACCAAGCCGCGGCCTACCGATGCCGACATCGACCAGGCCATGGCCGGCAACCTGTGCCGCTGCGGCACTTACCAGCGCATCCGGGCCGCGATCAAGGACGCGGCCCGCGCGCTGGCCTGAGCGGAGGTGCCTGTCATGCGTATTCGTGGACTCGAGGCCCTGGCCGGCGCAAGCAAGGCGCAGGGTGGCAACACTGGCGGCATTGGCGATACTGGCGAGCCCGGCGTGGCGACGCTGGATCGCCGCAGTTTCCTCAAGCTGACCGGCCTGGCTGGTGGCGGCCTGGCGCTGGGCATGGTGCCTCTCGCGCAGGCACAGGAAGGCGGCGCACCCAAGGCGCCGCCTTCGCCGCCACAGGCGTTCCTGGTGATCTCGCCGGACAACACGGTGACCATCGCGGTGAACCGGCTGGAATTCGGCCAGGGCGTGCATACGGCCTTGCCCATGGCGCTGGCCGAAGAGCTGGACGTGGACTGGCGCAACGTGCGCGCCGCGCTGGCGCCTGCAGGCGATCCGTACAAGGACCCAGGCTTCGGCATGCAGATGACGGGTGGTTCCACCGCCGTCAACCATTCGTTCCAGCAGTACCGCGAGCTCGGCGCCCGCGCCCGCGCCATGCTGGTCGCGGCCGCGGCGCAGCAGTGGCAGGTGGATCCGGCAAGCTGCAAGGTCGAGCAGGGTGTGGTGACTTCGGGCAGCCGGCGCGCCACGTTCGGCGAACTGGCCCCGGCGGCCATGGCGCTGCCCGTGCCGCAGCAGGTGCAACTGAAGGACCCGTCGCAGTTCCGGCTGGTGGGCAAGCCCACGCCGCGGCTCGATTCGCGCGACAAGCTGGAAGGCAAGCCCGCGTTCGGCATCGACACGCGCTTGAAGGACATGATGGTGGCCGTGGTGGCGCGTCCGCCGCGCTTCGGCGGCAAGGTGAAGTCGTTCAATGCCGACAAGGCGCGCACGGTCAAGGGCGTCAGCGACGTGATGCTGGTGCCGGTGGACCGCGGCGGCACCGGCGTGGCCGTGGTGGCCGACGGCTACTGGCCGGCCAAGCAGGCGCGCGACGCGCTGCAGATCGAGTGGGAAGACGCTGGTTCGAAGGTGTCGTCACAGGCGCTGTTCGATGAGTACACGAAGCTCGCGGCCCAGCCCGGCACCGTGGCGCGCGCCGGCGAAGGAGACATTGCGGCGGCCGTGGACGGTGCGCCGCGCAAGATCGAAGCCGAGTATCGGTTCCCATATCTCGCGCACGCGCCGATGGAACCGCTGAACTGCACGTTGCAACCCGAGGTGCTTGGCAGCAAGGTGCAGGCCGTCAAGGTGTGGGTCGGCTCCCAGTTCCAGACCGTGGACCAGGCGGCCATTGCACGCGCGCTCGAACTGAGCCCGGACAAGGTCGCGCTCAACACCATGATGGCGGGCGGGGGCTTCGGGCGCCGCGCGGTGCCCACGTCAGACTACGTGGTGGAAGCCGCCAACGTGCTGCGTGCCTGGGTGGCCAACGGCCACACCGAACCGGTCAAGGTGATCTGGAGCCGCGAGGACGATATCCGCGGCGGCTACTATCGTCCGCTGCATGTGCATCGCGCCCGTATCGGCCTGGACGCGCAGGGCAAGGTGGTGGGCTGGCAACACACCATCGTCGGCCAGTCGATCCTGAAGGGCACGCCGTTCGAGCCGTTCATGGTCAAGAACGGCGTGGACGCCACCATGACCGAAGGCCTGGTCGAGAATGACTACGGCCTGCCGATGCAGCTTTCGGTGCACCACCCGCAGGTGGAAGTGCCGGTGCTGTGGTGGCGCTCGGTCGGCAACACCCACACCGCCTACGTCAAGGAAACGCTCGTGGACGAAATGGCCGCCGCCGCGAAGCAGGATCCGGTGGCCTTCCGGCTAGCGCGGCTGGACGAGAGCAAGCATGCGCGCCATCGCGCCGCATTGCAGCTGGCGGTGCAGAAGTCCGGCTACGGCAAGCGCAAACTGCCCAAGGGGCATGCGTGGGGCGTGGCGGTGCACGAATCGTTCAACTCGGCGGTGGCCTATGTGGCGGAAGTCTCGCTGGTCAAGGGCGAGCCGCGCGTGCACCGCGTGACCGCAGGCGTGCATGCCAACCGCGTGATCAATCCGCTGTCGGCCGAGGCGCAGATCCAGGGTGCCTGCATCTTCGGGCTGGCGATGACGCGGCCCGGGTTTGCCATCGAGATCGAGAACGGCGTGGTGAAGAACAGCAATTTCCCCGACTATCCGCCGCCGCGCATCACCGACGCGCCAGTGGTGGATGTGTTCTTCGTGCCTTCGCAGGACCCGCCCACCGGCCTGGGCGAACCGGGCGTGCCGCCGATCGCCCCGGCGGTGGCCAACGCGCTGTTCGTGCTGACGGGCAAGCGCCAGCGCCAGCTGCCGTTCGTGCTGGCCTGACCCGCCCCTGCGCCGGAGGGGCATGCCGCCTCCGGCGCTTTCAGGCATCGCTCGCCCGACGCCTGCACGCCAACACCAGCGGCGCCGGCGGCGCATCACCCGTCTGCGGGCCCGGCGGCTGCGTGTTGTAATCGTGCAGCCGGGGCGCGGCCCTATTGCCTTTGCTGCCTGGCCCGCGTAGAACGGGAAAAAACGAGGGCGGCAGCGCCTGCCCGAAGACCCGAGGTGTGGCCATGGAGACCCAGGAAAGCGCGCTGACAATGGCGCTGATGACCGATCCCGCGCGCGTGAAGATCTGCCGGGCGCTGCTGCAGGCGGGCGACGAAGGGCTGCCCGCGGCCGATCTCGCACAACTGGCCGGCATGCCGATCAAGCGTGCCGGCCACCTGTTCGAGGAAATGGTGCAAGCCGACGTGGTCACGCTGGCGATCCGCGATCGCCGGGTCTGCTACGTGCTCAAGGCGAGGCGGGCGGTGACCGAAGCGCTTGGCTATATCGACTCGAGCGGGCTGGCCGACTGAACGCTTTCCCGGCGGCTCCCGCTCCGAACGGCGGCTATCTGCGGACCTCCTTCAGCGCGCGTGCGCGCGTGGCCTGCATGTCCTGCACCAGCCGGTAGGCGGCGTAGTACTTGTAGATGTTGCGCACATAGGTCGTGGTCTCGATGCCGATCTTCTCGGCCACCACGATTTCCACGTTGTTGAACCACTTGTCCGGATCCAGGCCGCGCGCCGCGGCCTCCTTGCGCATCTTCGCGATATTGCCGGGTCCCGCGTTGTAGCTGGCGAAGGCAAAGAGCGGGCGGTTCGATTCCGAGAAGTGCGCATCGGCGAAATACCGCGTCATCAGCTGGTCCATGTACTTGGTGCCCGCGTGGATGTTCGACTCCGTTTCCTGGATATTGCCCACGTTGAGCTGCTTGCCGGTGGCGGGCATGATCTGCATGACGCCGATGGCGCCCACATGGCTGCGCGCCTTCTGGTTCAGCTGCGATTCCTGGAAGCCCTGCGCGGCCAGCATCAGCGGGTCGAAGCGGTAGTCCTTGCCGTACTTCTCGAAGAAGGCAATGGTCTGCTCGAAGCGCTTGTACTCCGCGTCATTGGTGTTGTTGCGGATCTGCTTGATGCTTTTCATCAACTGCTTGAGCCGGTATTCCGCGACGCCTTGCTTCTTCAGGTAGTTGATATAGAAGTCGTCCAGCGCCTGCCGCATCTGCGGGCTGTTCTTGCGGAAGGCCCAACCGATATAGCCCTCGGCGCGGATCACCAGGTCTTCGCGCACCTTGATGTTGGGCAGGATCTGCGCCCACATCGCGGCTTTCCAGTCGTCCACCACGATCACCGGCAACAGGCCGGCGTTGACCATCTCCATCGCATCTTCATCTTCGAGCGCGTCGGGCAGCAGCACAAGCCGAACGGGGGCCTTGCCGGTCTGGCGCAGGCTGTCATTCAGGGCCGTCAGGCTTTCGTAGTAGCTGCTGGCGCGCCGCACGTGCACGGTCTTGCCGGACAGGTCCGCAAGGCTGGACAGCGCCGGCGCCTTGGGCCCGGTGACGATCAGCTCGCGCACCGGCTTGCGGTCGCGCGGCGCGGCGAAGTCGACCTGCCTGAGCCGGTCTTCGGTCTCGGTCAGGTTGCCGGCGGCAATATCGCCCAGTCCGGCGGCCAGGTCGGGCAACAGGCGGTCGCGCGTCGTGGGGATGATGATGACTGTCAGCGGGCGCTTGCCCAGGCGGCTGGCGTAGGTCTTGTTCAGGTAGCGCTCGAAGTCCCGCACCAGTCCGGCGGTGAGGCCGCATTCGCGGCCCTTGTCGCTGAAGTACAGCGTCCGGCTGTAGGGCACCAGCACGCGGATGACGCGATGCTCGATCATCGCGTCGAAATCGCCTTTCCAGGGTTTGTTGCTCAGGTTGAGCCGCCGTACGGCGGCATGTGTTCCTGCGGCGGGCGCCGCCACTGCTGGCGCGGAGGCCGGCGCAGGCGTTTGCTGCGCGGCGGCAACCTGGCCGAAAAAGCATGCTGCGCCCACCAGGCCTTGCACAAAGAGGCCTGCCAGCGTGGACGGCAAGCGTAGAGCGGGCATTTCGGGCAGCGCTGCCGCGGGGGGATTGCCTGCGGCGCGTGCTACTTGAGTCTAGTGCGGATACTGGCTGGTACAAGCCGGACATGGGCCGGCGAGCGCGCCGGCAATGGCCAGGTAGTCCGGCGCCAGGCACGCCAACCCAATCATTCCCACTGACCCAGCAATTCAGCAAAAAAACGCCCCGACCCACCGGCCGGAGCACAAAACCCTTCGCCCGGATCCGACTCCGACGAAGACAAGGCCAGGCCTGATGGCGGCAGCGCCGCCATCAGGCCTGGCGTGCTATTGCGGTGCAGTCTCGGCCACGTCCTGCAGCTCAATCAGCAGGTCCTTCGCCGAAACCCGTGTCCCGGCGCTGACATGGACCGCCTTGATCACGCAGTCCCGTTCGGCCGTCATATGCGTTTCCATCTTCATGGCCTCGAGCGAAATCAACACGCTGCCTGCGCCGACGTGCTGCCCGGGCGCCACTGCCACGGTGACCACCGAACCCGGCATGGGCGCAGCCACATGCAGCGGGTTCCCAGGGTCGGCTACCGGATGCGCCTTGCCACTCTGCGCGGCGCCACGCTTTTCCACGCGTGCCGTGCGCGGCTGGCCGTTGAGCTCGAACTGCACCTTGAACACGCCGTCGTCGACATCGGGGTGTACGCCCTGCAGGCTCACCAGCAGCGTCTTGCCCGGCGCGATGTCGATGGCCACCTCTTCCTGCGGCTGCGGGCCGTAGAAGAACGCCGGCGTCGGCACGGCCGAGGTGTCGCCATACTGCGTCACGTGTGCGTAGTAGTCGGCCGTGACCTTCGGGTACATCAGGTACGAGGCGAGCTGCCGGTCGTCCAGCGAGTGCCCGCACGCGGCCTCGGCCTGCGCACGCGCCGCCTCCAGGTCCACCGGCGCAAGGTGGTCGCCGGGGCGGTAGGGCGCGGGTGGCTCGCTCCTGAGCACCTTGCGTGACAGGGCGTCGGGGAAGCCGTCGGGCGGGAAGCCCAGTTCGCCCTTGAACAAGGACACCACGGATTCCGGGAAGGCAATCTCGCGCGCCGGGTTGGCCACGTCGGCCGCGGTCAGGTCGTTGGCGACCATCATCAGCGCCATGTCGCCCACGACCTTGGAGGTCGGCGTGACCTTGACGATATCCCCGAACAGCTGGTTGACATCGGCGTAGGCACGCGAGACTTCAGTCCAGCGGTGCTCCAGCCCGAGCGCCCGTGCCTGCTCGCGCAGGTTGGTGTACTGGCCGCCGGGCATCTCGTGGCGGTAGACGTCGGCGGTGCCGGTGCGGATCTCGGACTCGAACGGTGCGTAGTAGCGGCGCACGCCTTCCCAGTACATCGAGGCATCGTGCAGATGCTCCGGACTGAGACCGGGGTCGCGCTCGCTGCCGGCCAGCGCCGCGGCGATGGAGGACAGGTTGGGCTGGGAGGTAAGGCCGCTCATGGCATCGAGCGCCCCGTCCACCGCGTCGCAGCCGGCGTCGACCGCGGCCAGCACCGACGCAGCCGAGATGCCGCTGGTGTCGTGCGTGTGGAAGTGCACCGGCAGTCCAGTTTCCTCCTTGATGGCCTTGACCAGCGCGGCGGCCGCGCGCGGGCGGCAGATGCCGGCCATGTCCTTGACCGCCAGGATGTTGACGCCGGCCTGCTGCAGCTCGCGCGCGATGCCCACGTAGTACTTCAGGTCGTACTTGGCGCGGTTGCCGTCGAACAGGTCGCCGGTGTAGCAGATCGCGCCTTCGCACAGCGCGCCGCTCTCGCGCACGGCGTCAATTGCCACGCGCATGTTGCGCACCCAGTTGAGCGAGTCGAACACGCGGAACAGGTCCACGCCGGCGGACGCCGCCTGGCGCACGAAGAACTGCACCACGTTGTCGGGATAGCTGGTGTAGCCGACCGCGTTGGAGCCGCGCAGCAGCATCTGGAACAGCACATTGGGGATCCGCTCGCGCAGCTGCGCAAGGCGTTGCCACGGGTCTTCCTTGAGGAAGCGCAGCGCCACGTCGAAGGTGGCGCCGCCCCAGCATTCGAGCGAGAACAGCTGCGACAGCTCGCGCGCGTAGAACGGCGCGATGGGCAGCATGTCGGCGGTGCGCATGCGCGTGGCGAACAGCGACTGGTGCGCGTCGCGCATGGTGGTGTCGGTCAGCAGCACCGGCTTGTGATCGAGCATCCACTGCGAAAACTTCTCGGCGCCGAGCTCGCGCAGGCGGTCGCGCGTGCCGGGCGGGATGGCGGCCCGTGCGTCCACGCGCGGGCGCAGCGGCTTGTCCATCGGCAGCGCTGGCAGCACGCGCCCGCGCGTTTCCGGGTGGCCGTTGACGCTGATCTCGCCAAGGTAGGCCAGCAGCTTGGTGGCGCGGTCGCGGCGCTTGGTGAAGGCCAGCAGCTCTGGCGTGGTGTCGATGAAGCGCGTGGTGACCTCGCCGCTGGCAAAGGCCAGATGGCCGACCACGTTCTCCAGGAACTGCAGGTTCGAGGCCACGCCGCGGATGCGGAATTCGCGCAGCGCGCGGTCCATGCGGCGGATCGATTCGGCCGCGGTCGGCGCCCATGTGGTGATCTTGACCAGCAGCGAATCGTAGTAGGGCGTGATGACCGCGCCGCCATAGGCAGTGCCGGCATCCAGCCGCACGCCGAAGCCGGCCGCGCTGCGGTAGGCGGTGAGCTGGCCGTAGTCCGGCAGGAAGCCGTTCTCCGGGTCCTCGGTGGTGATGCGGCATTGCAGCGCATGGCCGTTGAGCTGCACCTGCGCCTGCGGCGGCACGCCGGCGGCATGCACGGTGAGGTTGCCGGCTGCGTCGAACTCGTCTTCCAGGTGGCCCAGCAGGCCGCCTTCGGTGATGCGGATCTGCGCCTTGATGATGTCCACGCCGGTGACCATCTCGGTCACGGTGTGCTCGACCTGGATGCGCGGGTTGACCTCGATGAAGTAGAACTGGCCGGTGTCGGCATCCATCAGGAACTCGACCGTGCCGGCATGGGTGTAGCCGACCGAGCGCATCAGGCGCAGTGCGGCGTCGCACAGTGCCTGGCGCGTGCTGTCGTCGAGATAGGGCGCAGGCGCGCGTTCGACCACCTTCTGGTTGCGCCGCTGCACGGTGCAGTCGCGCTCAAACAGGTGTACCACGTTGCCGGCGGTGTCACCCAGGATCTGCACTTCGACGTGGCGGGCGCGGCGCACCAGCTTCTCGAAGTAGACCTCGTCGTTGCCGAAGGCGGCCAGGGCCTCGCGGCGCGCGGCGGCGAGCGAGGGCTCCAGGTCGCGCTCGCTCTCCAGCACGCGCATGCCGCGCCCGCCGCCGCCCCAGCTGGCCTTGAGCATGATCGGGTAGCCCACTTCGTCGGCAAGCTGCTTGCACGTTTCCAGGTCGGCTGGCAGCGGGCGGGTGGCCGGCATCACCGGCACGCCGGCGGCCACGGCCGCGTTGCGCGCGGCGATCTTGTTGCCGAGCGTGCGCATGACCTCGGGCGAGGGGCCGATCCAGCGGATGCCGGCATCGATCACGGCCTGCGCGAAGTCAGGGTTCTCGGACAGGAAGCCGTAGCCGGGGTGGATGGCGTCGACCCGGGTCTCGCGCGCGATGCGCAGGATGTCGTCGATGTCCAGGTAGGCGGCCAGCGGCTTCTTGCCATCGCCGACCAGGTAGCTCTCATCGGCCTTGAAGCGGTGCAGGGCCAGCCGGTCTTCGCGAGAGTAGATCGCCACAGTGTGGATGTTCATCTCGGCGGCCGCGCGCATGACGCGGATGGCGATTTCCGAACGGTTGGCGATCAGGAGCGACTTGATGGGTTGGTGGTTCATGTGGAATGGGGGGATCTGGCGAGCCGGGACGGCCGGGCGCGGCGAGTCACGACGGCAGCAGCCTGCAGCAAGTCGCCGCAACGGCCGGGGCGGATACAGAGGACCTGCTCGTCATTGTCGGCTTCCATAGCGGGCGGCGCCTCGTCGGAATGGTTGATTCGCAGGGACGGGTGCAGACGGCATGGCACGTTCGCCATGCCGGTCAGCGGAAACAGGCGTGACGGCTTGCCGTCACTCTGTCGGGGCGGACATCAACCCCCCGGGGACATTGTGGTTGGTCGCTGACCGGAAGCCAATGGCGTTTCGCCATCTGGCGGCCCCGGGAATTCCCGCAGTCAATGGCCGTGGCCTGCCTGATTCCAGCGACCAAGGGAAAACCCGCATCAAGTCGCTGTCTTGAAATGGCCATACCCCGTCCCTATAATTAGCACTCGCTGGGGGTGAGTGCTAACAGCCCCCTGCGGTACCCGAAATTCCGCGGCCAGCGAGTTCTGAATCGTGGCCGGTTTGTGAATCAAAACTCACTTTTTGTATCTAGGAGTCCGTATGAACCTGCGTCCTCTGCACGACCGTGTGATCGTGAAGCGTCTGGACAACGAAACCAAGACCGCATCCGGCATCGTGATTCCCGACAACGCCGCTGAGAAGCCTGATCAAGGCGAAGTGCTGGCCGTCGGCCCGGGCAAGAAGGATGACAAGGGCAACAACATCGCCCTCGACGTGAAGGTGGGTGACCGTGTGCTGTTCGGCAAGTACGCCGGCCAGGGCGTGAAGGTCGAAGGCCAGGAACTGCTGGTCATGCGCGAAGAAGACATCATGGCCGTGGTGAACAAGTAATCACTTGTCGACCCGTCTCACCGTACAGAATTAGGAGAATCAGAACATGGCAGCAAAAGATGTAGTGTTCGGCGACGCCGCCCGTGCCAAGATGGTCGAAGGCGTGAACATCCTCGCCAACGCAGTGAAGGTTACCCTGGGTCCGAAGGGCCGCAACGTGGTGCTGGAGCGTAGCTTCGGCGGCCCGACCGTGACCAAGGACGGTGTGTCCGTGGCCAAGGAAATCGAGCTGAAGGACAAGCTGCAGAACATGGGCGCCCAGATGGTCAAGGAAGTGGCTTCCAAGACCAGCGACAACGCCGGTGACGGTACCACCACCGCTACCGTGCTGGCCCAGTCGATCGTGCGCGAAGGCATGAAGTTCGTCGCCGCCGGCATGAACCCGATGGACCTGAAGCGCGGTATCGACAAGGCTGTCGCCGCCGCCGTGGAAGAGCTGAAGAAGGTCAGCAAGCCCACCACCACCAGCAAGGAAATCGCCCAGGTTGGCGCGATCTCGGCCAACAGCGACGCCTCCATCGGTGAGCGCATCGCCGAAGCCATGGACAAGGTCGGCAAGGAAGGCGTGATCACCGTCGAAGACGGCAAGTCGCTGGCCGACGAGCTGGAAGTCGTGGAAGGCATGCAGTTCGACCGCGGCTACCTGTCGCCGTACTTCATCAACAACCCGGAAAAGCAAGTTGTCCAGCTGGACAGCCCGTTCGTGCTGCTGTTCGACAAGAAGGTTTCGAACATCCGCGACCTGCTGCCGGTGCTGGAGCAAGTGGCCAAGGCTGGCCGCCCGCTGCTGATCATCGCTGAAGACGTCGAAGGCGAAGCCCTGGCGACCCTGGTGGTGAACAACATCCGTGGCATCCTGAAGACCGCCGCCGTCAAGGCTCCGGGCTTCGGCGACCGCCGCAAGGCCATGCTGGAAGACATCGCCATCCTGACCGGCGGCACCGTCATCGCCGAAGAAATCGGCCTGACGCTGGAAAAGGCGACCCTGAACGACCTGGGCCAGGCCAAGCGCATCGAGATCGGCAAGGAAAACACCATCATCATCGATGGCGCCGGCGACGCAGCTGCGATCGAAGGCCGCGTGAAGCAAATCCGCGCCCAGATCGAAGAAGCGACCTCGGACTACGACCGTGAGAAGCTGCAAGAGCGCGTGGCCAAGCTGGCCGGCGGTGTTGCCGTGATCAAGGTTGGCGCTGCCACCGAAGTCGAAATGAAGGAAAAGAAGGCCCGCGTGGAAGACGCCCTGCACGCCACCCGCGCTGCGGTGGAAGAAGGTATCGTCCCCGGCGGCGGCGTGGCCCTGCTGCGCGCCCGCGCTGCGATCTCGGCACTGACCGGCGACAACGCCGACCAGAACGCCGGTATCAAGATCGTGCTGCGCGCCATGGAAGAGCCGCTGCGCCAGATCGTGCTGAACGCTGGTGAAGAAGCGTCGGTCGTCGTTGCCAAGGTCATCGAAGGCAAGGGCAACTACGGCTACAACGCTGCTTCGGGCGAGTACGGCGACCTGGTGGAAATGGGCGTGCTGGACCCGACCAAGGTCACCCGCACCGCACTGCAGAACGCCGCTTCGGTGGCTTCGCTGATGCTGACCACCGACTGCGCCGTGGCTGAGACGCCGAAGGAAGAGTCGGCTCCGGCAATGCCGGGTGGTATGGGCGGCATGGGTGGTATGGAAGGCATGATGTAATCACGCTGACTGACTGCCTTAACCGGCAGGCTGTCTGAGAAGACCCCCGCAAGCGAAAGCTTGCGGGGGTTTTTTTACTTGCTCGATGCCAGGTTGGTGATGGCGCGGCCTGTCGCCAGAGGTATGAATCAAGTCTGCAACACGCAGCGGGCTTGGCTGGGGTCGACGCAGGTACGTCAATACGACATAGCTCTCTCGCAAGTGCATCCGCTTGCACTATTGAGGCGGTCACGCCGGCCTTGTCCTGTTTCGGGACGGATCCGAGACCTCGCTGCCTCCGGCTTTCGCGGCCCCGTGTTTCATTTCTTGATCGCTTCCCGGCTGTCAGCCTGTCGGCTTGTTCCGCCATTGGATCGATACCAATGGCCGTACGCATCGCCAAGAATGCATGTACGTCGGTAGGGCTTGTAATCCGCCCCATCGTGCTCACGCTCGGGGTGGAGAAGAAGGAGACGCAAAATGCAAGCTAAGCAAAAGCAAAAAGGCGTGGCCGCAGTTGAATTTGCCATTGTCTTGCCGATCCTTCTGATGATCGTATTCGGTATCGTGGATTTCGGGATTGGCTTGTACAACAAGGCGGTGCTTACCAACGCCGCACGAGAGGGCGCGCGAGCAGGGATTGTGTTGCGGTCCCCGAAGTACACCGCGGCTGATGTCAACGCCGTGGTGCAGCAATACGCCGCGAACTACCTGATCACCTTCGGTACGACGAACACCCCAGTGGTCGATGCGACGGTGGGGATCGGGGGAAGCTTCGGCCAGCCGCTGACGGTCAAGGTCTCCTGGACGTATAGCGGCCTTTGGTTGGGGCGGCTTTATTCAGCCTTCGCAAACCCGCTAGTGCTGTCCAGCACTGCGGTGATGAACAACGAATAAAACGTAGTCACAGACACGGAGGAGTCGATCATGCAACCGAAACTCAAGAAACAGAAAGGAGCGGTTGCGATCAAGACGGCGGTGATGCTCATAATGTTGCTGAGCCTCGCGGCCCTTGCGATTGATATCGGGAATCTCATGGTGGCGCGCAATGAGCTGCAGAACGCCGCGGACGCTGCGGCGCTGGCTGCGGCACCGTGTATCTACCCGCGTACGGAGTGCGGGAACGCTACGGCTACCGCCCCGGATTGGACGACGGCAGAGCAACGCGCCCGAAACATGGTGACGCTTAACAAAGTCCAGAACGTCACGGTCACCGTAGGGGATGCGTCTTCTGGGTATTGGGACATCAACGGGGTGCGCGGACTGCAATCGCCGCCGATCACCAAGACCGCGTCAGATCTACCGGCCGTTCGGGTAGTGATCACGAAGAACGCTGACACCAACGGCGTCGTGCAGACGTTCCTCGCGGGAATCATGGGGATCGTGAGTATGTCGCCTTCGGCGTCTGCTACTGCGGTGATGTCTAGCCCGGGGAATATCGGGCCGCAAAGTCTGTTCCCGATCGCGCTCTCGTCTTGTCTGTTCTCAAAGTACTGGGACACGTCCAACCAGACGCCAAAGCTCGCTCCGGACAACAACCCCCTGCCCAACAGCACGACCCCGCAGGTCAAGGGTGAACCGTTTAAATTCCAAATCGGCTCAGATTACCACTATGACATCTGTGAGTCCGGACAGTGGACGACCTTCAAGAGCGAGGCAAACGATGTGCCGTTTGTGCGCAAGCTGGTAAGTCGGACCAACGATAACGCCACCGATCATTTGGCGGTGGGGGAAGATCCGGGGACGTATATCCAGCCTGGTACGGAAAACAGCCTCTACAACTACGTGCATGATTGCTCGGCAGCGGGCAACAAAACGTGCGAGTGGGGGATTGTTCCGGTGGTGGATACGCTGGTCCCCAAGACCAAGCCGGTAGTCGTGGCGTTTGCCTGTGTCCATATCCTCGATGCGGACAACGGTAAGCTCCCGTATGTATTGGTGCAGATGTCCGCGGACCAGAGCAAGTGCACGGCCAAGGGCTCGGGCGGGGTTGGTACAGATTACGGGGTCTTGCAACCGCCCCGGTTGGTGCAATAAAGCCCAGAGTGGTGTGTGTGCAAGCGAACTCGCACGGGGCAAGAGCTCACGAACAGATTCAGCAACAGCCCTTAGGCCGCACTGATCGCTGATGTGCGAGTAGACGTTGTTGCTGAGCTGCCAACTGTGCTTGGCAATCTGGTGTGTCACCAATGTCTGCGAAATGCCGGAACTGTACTTGGTACCGACTTTGTACTGGTCGGCCTTGTACGGTCAATGAACTTGCGAGGAATCTGGCCGTGGGTTGCGCCATGTTGCCCTAGCTCAGGCTCTTGGTGCAGTCCGAGCAGACAGCCCATCCTTGGTGTGGCCTTATCGCCAGATCTACCAATAGCATGGTTGCGCTTTCGTCAGGCAGTGCGGCGAAGGCGCCAGTATCTTGAGCTACGGCTGCCGGATACAGCGATTCCGCTGGCGCAGTGGAAGAAGGTCGTGGTGAGAGCTCTGCGCCTGCGAGAGTTCAGATCTCAACCACGCAGCACCAGTCGAACCGCGGATTCTCAAGCTCGCCGGTGCGGCGGCTGACATAGCCACATGGATTGCACACCACGCGCGAGTCATCGATGCAATAGTCAAAGCTGGTATGCGTATGACCGTGGATCCACAGGTCGGCCTGCGCTACCAAGTCAGGCCGTCGCGACAGGAAGCCACCGGATACCAGGTCGTGCGAATAGCGCGGATCTAGGCTGCCTAGGTCTGGGCCATGGTGAGTCACTACCACGGTCTTGCCATCGAAGGGCCGCGCCAGTTGCCCCGCAAGCCAGGCAGACGCCGCTTCGTGACGTGACAGCGCGTCTTCCGGCAGGAAGTGCCGCAGGTGTCCGTCGTCGCCATTGAGCTCGATCAGCCGGTGGTCCAGCATCACTGTCGAACAGGCCTGCATCGATGCCTCGCGCCTGTCGGTGCCGAACAGGCAATAGTCTGTCCACCAGGTCGTGCCCAGGACGCGTATCCGTCCGTTGGCGCCGCTGAACTCCGCCACCGCGCCGTTGAGCAGGTGCATACCGGGATGAGTGGCCGCAGCATCCGCCATCAACCGCTCCACGGCGTCGAAATTGCCTTCGTAGTACTCATGGTTGCCCGGCACGTAGATCACCGGCTGGCCAAAGGTGCGGGCCGCCCAGTCGATGCCGTCGCGGCCATTGGCGATATCGCCGGCCAGTACCACGATATCGGCCTCGCAGGCCGGTACGGACTGGGGCATGGCGTGTTCGATATGCAGGTCGCTCAGGATGCGTAGTTTCATGGAGGACTCCGGGCGAATTCGTTCGCACTGTGCGCCGTGTCGGGCGACGGTGCTTGAATTCTTAAGAAGGCCGGCGATCCGGTCAAGTCCCTCGGCTCCGGGTGAGCGCTCAAGCGCCTGCGTAGTGCACCCGCAGCAAGCGAAAAGGCCCGGAGCCAGGTCCGGGCAAAAGACCGTCTTGCCGGCGTTGCACCGGGAGACAGCCGGGGGAACCGTTACCGGTTACCCGGAGAGGCTATCCACCCTGGCCGGCCATGGTCGGCAACAGGACGCGATAGATCTGGATGAATGCCGGACCCAGCAGTACCAGCAGCAGTGACGGGAAGATCGTGAAAATCAGCGGGAACAACAGCTTCAGGGCAATCTTGGCTGCCTGTTCCTCCGCCCGCATACGACGCTTGGTGCGCAGCATGTCCGACAGCACGCGCAGCGAGTCGCCCAGGCTGGTGCCGAAGCGGTCGGCCTGAATCAGCATGGATGCGAACTTGTCGACGTCCTCCACTCCTGTGCGCAGCGAGAGGTTGGTTAGCGCCTTCTCCTTGGAAAAGCCAGAGCGCAGCTCCAGCAGCATCAACTGCAGTTCGTCGGCAAGGACGGGGCAGCGCAGGGCCAGTTCGTCAGCCACGCGCATCAGCGCCGCGTCGAGGCCGAGGCCGGCTTCCACGCATACCGTCAGGAGATCGATGACGTCCGGAAATTCTTCGAACACCGTGCGCTGGCGCTCGGCCACCTTGCGAGCCAGTACGGCATTCGGCAGGTAATAGCCGATGGCGGCAAGCACGGTCAGCAAGGCAAGCATGGTTTGCTGTCCTTGCATCCCGGGATGGCCACTGGCCGCGATCAGACCGATCATCGGCAAGGCGACAGCAAGCACCGTCTTGGCGGTAAAGTACAGCGGGGCAGCACTTGCGCCACGCCATCCGGCGTTCATGAAGCGCACCCGCAATTGCGAGTTTTCCCATCCTTCCTTGGGCAGCGACAGGCGCGAGACTGGTTGAGCCCATTGGGCCAGCTTGCGAACCCAGGCGCGATGCTCTCCGGCGTCAACGCCTGGCTGTCCCGCCCGACCTCCTATCAGCTCGGCCCTGCCGCGCATGCGGTTTGGCGAGAACGCGTAGAGCACCCCAAACACCGTGCCGAATGCCGCAACGAAGATCAACCCAAGCACGACAAGCTGATCGGCCTGAAACCCCTGGATGATGCCTTGCATGATGGACTCCCGTCGGTCTGGCTGCCCAAGCCCCATGTGTTGAATCACTACGCGGTTCCGGTTCTGCCCGCGCCGGTGGTTGCGTCATACCCGGATGCGGATGATCTTGCGCATCCACAATACGCCGAACGTCATTGACACCAGCGCGCCGCCGACCATCTTCAGGCCAATCGGATCCTCCCACAGCACCTTCATGAAGCCTGGATTGATCATCAGGATCACCCCGGCGGTGGCGAAGGGCAGCAGGCCCAGCACCCAGGCAGACATGCGTCCCTCCGCGGACAGTACCCGGATCTTGTCGAACAGCTTCAGGCGTTCGCGCACCATGTTGCCGATGGTGTCGAGGATCTCCGCCAGGTTGCCGCCGCTTTCGCGCTGGATCAGGACAGCGATCACGAAGTAGCGCAGGTCGCCGACCGGTACCCGAATGGCGAGGTTGGTCATGGCTTCATCGAGCGCCACGCCGTAGTTAATTTCCTCGAAGGTCGTGCGGAACTCGGGGCCGATCGGTGCCTTCATTTCCTGGCCGACCATGCCGAGCGCACCGCTGAAGGAGTGTCCCGCGCGCAATGCACGGGCGATCATGTCGACAGCGTCGGGCAGTTGAGCTTCCATCTGCCGGACTCGCTTGGCGCGCAGGCGCATCACATGAAGGACCGGAAGGATCGCAGCCACTGCGGCGGCGACTAGCATCAGCGGCATCGGCACCGGTACTATCGGAATCAGTGCAATGGTGCACAGCGCCACCGTCGCGCAGTAGCCCAGCAACTGGGCCACTGACCATGAGCTTCCCGACTGCTCCAGCCACCGATCGAGCGCGCCGACGCGGGGCAGGCTCATCAGCCATTGCTGCATGCGCGGCGAGCCGGCGAGCAGCCGCTTCTTCAGGATCGACAACTGCTCGGCGCTGACCTGGCCCCCGGCGGACAGCGCCCGCAGCCGCGCCTCGATGCGCTTGGCCGCCGCGCCATGGGTGCTGTTCCACCAGATGAAGATACCCTCGACGCAGAGCACCACGGCCACGAACAGCAGGATGCCAAAGGCATAGAAGATCATGCTCATGAGTGTCTCCGCATGGCGTATTCGCCGTGATATTCCGTGGCAGCCTCAGACTTCATGGCGCTTGGCCGGATCGTAGGTTTCGTCGGGCAGTCCCACGCCGAATACGCGCAGCCGTTCGGCGAACTTCGGGTACACGCCCGTGGCGCGGAAATGGCCACGGACGGTGCCGTCCTTGTCCACGCCGGTGCGCTGGAAGGTGAAGATCTCCTGCATGTTGATGATGTCGCCTTCCATGCCGGTGATTTCCGAGATGCTGATGATCTTGCGCCGGCCGTCGGTCAGGCGCGCAGCCTGGACGATCACCGTGATCGCCGAGGCGATCTGCTGCCGCATGGCCTTGGCCGGCATGGTCAGGCCAGCCATGCTGACCATGTTCTCCAGGCGCGTCAGCGCATCGCGCGGCGTGTTGGCATGGATGGTCGTCAGCGATCCCTCATGGCCGGTGTTCATGGCGTTGAGCATGTCCAGCGCCTCGCCGCCGCGTACCTCACCCAGGATGATCCGGTCCGGGCGCATCCGCAGCGCGTTGCGCACCAGCGCGCGCTGCGTGATCTCACCCTTGCCCTCGATGTTGGGCGGGCGCGTTTCCAGCCGAAGCACATGGGGCTGGCGCAGCTGGAGTTCGGCCGCGTCTTCGATGGTGATCACGCGCTCGTCCTCAGGGATAAAGCCGGACAGGATATTCAGCAGCGTGGTCTTGCCGCTGCCGGTACCGCCCGATACCAGCACATTGACCTTGGCCTTGGACAAAGCCTGTAGCAGTTGCGCCATCGGCGGTGTCAGGCTGCGCAGTTCCACCAGGTCCGAAACCTGGAGCGGATTGACGGAAAAGCGGCGGATCGACAGCAGGGGCCCGTCGATGGCCGAAGGCGGAATGATGGCGTTGACGCGCGAGCCGTCTGGCAGGCGCGCATCCACCATGGGGCTGGTCTCGTCGATGCGACGGCCCACGCGCGAGACGATTTTCTCGATCACCTTCATCAAGTGCGCATCGTCGTAGAACACCACGTCGGTTAGTTCCAGCTTGCCGCGCCGTTCCACATAGGTCTGGCGCCCGGTATTGACCAAGATGTCCGAGACCGTGGGGTCCTTCAGCAGCGGCTCCAGCGGACCGAAGCCGAACATCTCATCGTAGATCTCGACCGTCAGCTGGCGTCGTTCGTTGTCATTGAGCAGAACCCTTTGCTCGTCGATGATCAGGTTGACCAGCGCGGCGATTTCCTGCTTCACCTGTTCTTGCGGAAAGCGTGCCAGGCGCTCGAGCTCTACCCGGTCCAGCACGGTCTCGTGCACGTCGCGCTTGAGGGCGTGGTAGCCCGGTGACGTAGTCGTGCCAGCCGGCGTTGCAGTCGTGAACTGGATCGCGGCATGGCCATTGGCCGTGAATGCAGGGCCGGCTCCCGCCAGTTGTTCGCGGATCGACATGATGGGCTCCTTGATTTTGAATAGGGTTCAGCGCGGGCCAGGCACGCCATCATCAGGTGCTTTTGGTGCGCAACATCAGGCGGCGTAGCGGCGATACAGCATCGGCTTTGCTATGGCGGCCGGTCTCGGGCGGGGTGGCCAGTTGTGCAGCCATGGCCTGCAGCGCTTTCGTGATGGCGCTGCGCCGGCTCAGCTTGCCAACAGGCTCGCCGTGGCTTACCGCTTCATCCACCGCAGACGGATCGTCGGGCAGGGCGAATGCCACTTTCATGCCGAAGATCTCTTCCATGGTCGCGCGCGGTACCTCGTTCTTGCGGCCCGTGCGATTCAGCACAAGCTGGATCTTGCCGGCCGGGTAGTGCAATGCGCGAAGGATATCCAGCATGCGGCGGCCTGGCCGCCCGCACGCGACGGCGGGCTCCGCAACGACATAGATGCGCTCGCTCTGGTCCAGCACGCCGATCGACAGGGGGTCGATGTTCTGGCCCATATCGAAGAGGATGAAGTCATAGTTCAGCTGTGCGACAGACAGGATCCACTCCAGCTTGTCCTTCTGGATCATTGTGGCCTTGACCGGATCCGTGGCTCCGGCGAGCACATCGAAGCCACTGTCAACGTGGACCAGGCAGGCATCGAGGAAGGCGGCGTCCATGCGCTCAATCTGGCCGCAGATGTCGGGGAGCGTGGACGGCGGTGTCTTGTCGCTGACGATGTGGGTCAGGTCGCCGAAGTGCCGGTTCAGGTCCACCACCAGCACGCGTTTTCCGTGTTGCCTGGCAATCGTGTCGCCGAGGTTGGCGGTGACGAAGCTTGTACCCACGCCGCCCTTGCACGAGATCACCGAGATGACCTGCGCGGCTTCATGCGTGCGCGGCACGTGGGTGGCTTCGACACGCTTCAGGGCCTCGGCCAGCTGTGCCTTGTCCAGCGGCCATGACAGCACGTCGCGGATGCCGGCGCGCATCGCCTTGATCAACACATCCGGACCCGGCGCCTGCGTGACCAGGATGCAGGGCAGGTCGGAGTGTTGCTGGCGCAGGGCCTCGATGGACAGCATCTGTGCCGGGCCGAGGTCCGGCAGCTCCACGATCAGCAGGTCCGCCATGCGCAGGCGGCTGGCATGGAGCGGGAAGCGGGCCAGGCCTTCCTGAAGCGACATGGCCCGGAAGTTCCCGACGGCGGCACAGAGTCGGCTGATCTCGGTCAGCCGTTCGGTGTTCTCGGATGCGATCAGGATCTTCAGCATGGTGTCCTCACGAGTCTCTGTTCTAGTTAGCCTGGGACGGAAGCGATGGCGAGCCTGTGGCGGACTCAGCGTGAGCTGCCCCCGCCCATGCCCATGCCGCCGTAGCCGCCCGCGCCGAAATCGACCGAGAAGCCGCCTGGCGCGCCGCCGGCCGTCTGCATGCGGCTCAGCGAGCGGTCAAAGTTCCGCATCGCGGCCACCGCGGTCTTGCCGTCGGTACCGGTGACCGTTGGCAATCCGGCCGGCGCATCGGGGTTGATGATCTGCATCTGGGTGACCGTGGCGAGCGCCACGCCACGTTGCCCGTCCCACACCGGGGTGGATGTCATGCAGGCTGACAGCCCGAGGCAGGACAGGGTGCCCAGCACCAGGGCGGCAGCGCCGCGCGAAAGCTTCGAGATCTTGCTCATGGTCGTTCTCCGGTTTGCTGATGGCGCGGCCGCTCAGTTGCTGCCCGATGCGGCGCCGGACGTTGCCGTGCCGGCGGTCCGAGCCTGCGCCAGCCGCGCAGCGGTGGCTTCGATGCGTGCGATGCGTGCAGCGGTGTCCTCGGGCGGCGGCAGCGCCGCCACGCTGCGCACTGATGCATCGGCCGGCTTTGGTGCAGCGGCCGCTGGCTGCGGGGCCGTCGGGGCCGGTGAAGGGGGCGTTGCCGGGGACGGAACCGCCACAGCGGACGGTTCGTCCAGCGGCCGGCCAATCGGCATGGCGGAGATCGACGTGGCCGGGGTGGCTTCGCTGCGAGGCGCCGACGGTGCAGTGGCGGGCGCTGCGGCCGGGGCCGGGGCGGCCGGCTGCGACGGGGCAGGGGCCGGGGCGGGCGGTGCATTGCGCCTGCCTTCCAGGTTGCCCATGAAGTACAGGGAGAACGGGTCTGGCGTGGCGAAGCTGTCGGTGGGCAGCGGATAGTTGTTGTTCGGCAGCGGCTTGACCAGGCGCGGCGTGATGATGAACACCAGTTCGGTCAGGTCCTGCTGGTACTGCGTGCTGCGGAACAGCGTGCCCAGCACCGGCACTTCACCCGCGCCCGGCAGCGCCTTGAGAGAACCGCGTGCGCTGTCCTGCAGCAGGCCTCCGATGGCAAAGCTCTCGCCATCACGCATCTGCACCGTGGTGGACGCACGGCGGGTGGTGATGAGCGGAAGCACGGTCTGGCCCGCCAATGAACTGCCGCTGACGGTTGCGCCCGTGGGCGACAGCTCCGACACTTCCGGCGCCACCTTCAGGTGGATGCGGCCATTGGCGAGTACTGTCGGCGTGAACTTCAGCCCCACACCGAACTCTTCTTCCTGCAGCGTGACGGTGCCGGCGCCGTTCAGCACATTGGCCTGCGCCACCGGGATGTAGATCTTGCCGCCGGCGAGGAAGCTGGCTTCCTGACCGCTAATGGTAACGAGGTTCGGCTCGGCCAGGATTTTGACCAGGCTGTCGTTCTTCTGCGCGTCAACCGCAAATTGGAATGGCTTGTTGTTGGCCTTGCTGCCGAAGATCGCCGCGGAGGCGCCCGTCAGCAGCGACGTCACCAGGCCGCCGGTCCAGGAGCCGAAGCCGCCTTGCAGGTTCACCGACGTGCCGAGCTGGTTCAGCAGCGTCTTCGAGACCTCCGCCACCTTCACTTCGAGCATCACCTGTTGCGGCGTGTCGACCGACATCATGTTGAGCACGCCGCCCTTCTTGCCGGCGTCACCGCCACCGCCCTGCGCCGCATTGGCATAGGCCTGCGCGATGTCCATGGCCTGCAGGGCCGATTGCGCATTGGTGACACTGCCGGTCAGCACCAGGTTGTCTGCGGCGGTCATCACGCGGATGCCTGGCTCGCCGGGCAGGAGCTGGCTGAGCGATGTCTGCAGCCCACCGGCGTCGGCGTTGACCACCACGTTGATGATGCTGCAGCTGCCGCTGCGGCCCTGCACGATCATGTTGGTGGTTCCCACCGCGCGCCCGAGTACATAGAGCGTCTGCGGCGATACCATCGTGGCCTGAACGACGTTCGGGTTGCCCAGCGTGCGATTGCGTACCGGTTCCTGCAGCGTGATCAACTGAGACTTGCCGACAGGAACGATCACGCTCGACTCATGGCGGACCGAGCCGGTGCAATTGGGGCCGCGTGCGTCAGCGGCCGGCACCGGCGGTGCGGACCCGACCGGCGCAGCGCCGGCGGGCGTCATGCTGATGGTCATCTGCATCGGCGCCTGGGGCGCCTTGCCTGCTGACGGCGCGGTGGCCTTGGTGAGGTTGCCGGCCTCGATGGCGGTTTGCGCCGCGGCGGCCAGCGGTGTGCAGAGGATGGCAGCCAGCACCAGGATGCGGGTGCCGCTGGCGGCTTCGGATCGTTTCTGGTTCATTTTGAATCTCCCCCCGGAGAGGCTGTGTTGCAGCTCGAAATTCGTGGGTGCCGTGCGCTACGAGATCAGAAGCACTCGACACCGCCCTGGATGCCTGCCAGCACGCCGATGCAGTTGCCCGAGCGCGGCTGTGCTGCCACCGTGCGGGTCTTGACCACGGTGCGCGTTTGCGTCTGCGTGACCACCTTGACCGGCGGCGCTTCCAGCGCCTTGCCCAGCAGCGTGCCCTTGGTGGCGCCACCAGTGTTGATGTCGGCCACGTCCATCTGGTTGCGCAGCACCAGCGACAGGGTCCCCACGCTGCGCGCCACGTCCAGCTTCTCGGCCTGATCTGGTGTGACCTCCAACGTCACCGCATTGACCACCTTCGGCTGGGTGTCGTCGCGGCTGACCTGCTGCGCCACCGCCAGCACCAGGATCTTCTCGAGCACGATCTTCGAGATGTTGCTGTTCTGCGTGCTCTTGGCATCTTCATTGGTATTGACGATCACGTCGACGAAGTTGCCCGGCAGCGCAAAGCCGGCCACGCCCACCACATCGTTGACGCGCACCGTGATGGCTCGCTTGCCGTCGTTGATGACGGCGGACAGTCCGCCCTTGGTTCCTACGGGGGCGAGCTTGGCATCGAGAATGGGCTCGCCGCGCTGCAGGCTGGTTCGAACCACGCGGCCTTCCAGCAATTTCAGGTCTTCGAATGCACCGGGCGGCACGCTGGCCGTCGGCCAGTTGACCAGGCGCAACTGGCTGCCGTTCAGCGGTTGCCCCAGATTCAGGTCGTTGGCGGCTACCACGACCTGTTTGACTGAACTGGACGATTGCTCCATCAGCCATCGCGACGCCGATACCACAGCCGCTACGCCGGCGAGCAGGGCAATCAGCAGCATCAGGATTGCACGTGTGTTCTTCATGATGACTCTCCCCTAGAAGTTCCGTGTGGGCTGGTACTGTTCAGCTTGCCGTGCGCTGGTCGAGGGACCAGTGATGGCGGTTGCTGGCGGGTGGCATGCCCTCAGCCGAGGCTCGCAGGCCGTAATAGGCTTGCCACGCGGCCAGCAGTCCCTCCTGGGTAACCTGCGGCGCATGGCCGTGATAGCGCACGCCCGACGCGACCAGGCGCAGCAGGTCGCGCGGGAGGCAGGCCAGCAGCGGCATGTCGCTCTCGTAATGCAGGCTGTCGACCAGGAAGTCGAATACGGTTTCAGCACTGGTCAGCCCGAAGTCAGCGACCGTGCGCTGGTACACCTCTCGGTAGTCATCGACCGATAGCGGCCCCACGTAGAGCTTGCTGCCGAGCCGGCGCAGAAAGGCGTCGTCGCCGAGCTCCGATGGCTCGAGGTTGGTCGAGAACACTGGCCAGACGTCGAAGGGCACCGAAAAGCGTACGCCGGTCTGCAGCGTGAACATGTCGACGGAACGGTCCAGTGGCACGATCCAGCGGTTGAGCAGGTCGTCGACGCCCACCAGCTGCCGGCCAAGATCATCGACAATGTAGATGCCGTTGTTGGCCTTCATATGCGGCGGTGCCTGGTAGAAGCCCGCGGTGCGGTCGTAGCGCAGGTCCAGCATGGACAGCGTGAGTTCGCCGCCGGACAGCACCACAGGTCGGTGGCACAGGACCCAGCGACGATCCAGCGAGCGGCGTGCCAGCGACGCTTCGCTTTCACTGAAGGGCACGTGAACCAGGGGGTCGAATACCTGGATGATCTCACCGGCCACGGTAATGGCATGTGGCACTGGCACCGCACCCGGCAGCAGCATGCCTAGACGCTGCGCCAGGTAGGTCTTGCCGCTGCCGGCAGGGCCGTAGATCATCAGCGCACGGCAGGTGTTGAGCGCCATGCCGATGGCGTCCAGCAGATGGACCGGGATTACCAGGTCATGGAAGGCCGCGGTGACATCGGCCTTGGTGACAGAGCCATGGCTGACCGAGTGGTGCTTGACGGCTTCGACATAAGCATCCAGGGTGACGGGTGCCGGGCCGTTGTAGCTGCAGCGCGCGGAAGCCTCGGCGGCACGCGTATAGCCGGCATCGGTGAGGCGGAAGCGTACGTCCAGGTCGCTCGCGCCCCGGTGCGCGATTTCCAGCAGGCGCTCGCGTACGGCGACTGAAGCGATTTCGTTGACCACGACAGCGGGGAGCTTCAGCGTGTCGATCAGCACTGCCAGCGTAACCGTGCGGTGCAGATACGCAGCCTTCATCAGCAGGCCCAGCAGCTGGGCGATCTCTAGCCCCGTATCGGCGATGGTACGCGGGAGCATATGCCAGGGAGGAAGGGACGTCGTGCCATGGTCGCCATTGGAACTTCTGCCTGTCGTGACGGGCTCGAGGAGCCGTGGTGCGTGACCCGTGTCGTGGTGCTCGTTCATTGCCGTCCCCTGTTTGCTCGTTCTCGTGTTCGTTAATGCATCCGTTAGTGGGCGCGATGGTGTTGTCTGCGCTATGTGCTGGCGAACAGCATGACCAAGGTGCCGGCGGCGATCGCCGCGCCGTAGGGGATGGATCCGACGGAGGGGCCTCTTTCGCCCGTTCGCAGGATCACGCCGATGTTGCGTACCAATTGCCTTTGCTGGCGAGACTTAAGCACCAGTACGATTGCCCAGACGCCACCCAGCAAGAACGTCACCATGGCAATTTGGAAAGCTAGCGTGGCACCCAGCCATGCGCCTGTGGCGGCCATCAGCTTTACATCGCCGGCGGCCATGCCGCGCAGCAGATAGAAGGGCAGGAAGATGCTGAGGCCGGTGAGCCATCCGAGCGCCCAGCCCGCTACGCCGCCACCAGCGCCGTGGATCGCCATCTGCACGGGCAATGCAAGCATCCAGGCGCTGAACGTTAGCCAATTCGGAATGCGTCTGCGGTGCAGGTCGATGGCGGCTGCCGTCAGCACCAGAGAGATGACGACGGGGGCAACAAAGGGCGAGAGGGTCGAGGTGGCGGACATGGCGGGCTTGGCTCGTTTCAGGTTGGCACAGCCCGAGTCAGGGCATTCTTGCCGCGATCATTTGGTAGAGCCCCAGGACACTGCCACCCAGAGCGCTGACAGCACTGACGATGACCATAGCGATCAGTGCACCCAACAATGCATACTCGATCGACGTTACGCCTTGCGTGTCGCGCTGCAATAATCTGCATAGGACAATGAAGCCGGGCATAGTGATCTCCTGGATCCGACTGGCACAGACATGGGCGGCGCATCTGCTCACCCCTTCGTGTGAATGGCCGGTTAGGGTAGCTCCGTGGCGATATAGCTGAACACGTTGCTCAGGCTTGTACCGATTGCCGTAAGCGAGGTAATGATGACGATAGCGATAAGCGCGGCAATCAAGCCATACTCGATCGCGGTAACGCCGTTGTCGTCACGTTGGAATGCTTTCAGTTGGGCGATGAGGGTACGCATTCTGCTTTCCTCTGTTTGGCGTTAGGGATTCATTGAGATGTGGCGTGCGGCGTGGGGGGCACCGTGCACCCCACGCCGAGTCAGCGCCCGCTGCTCAGGGGAGTTCCGTTGAGATATAGGTGAAGAGGTTGCTCAGGCTTGTACCCACTGCTGTCACCGCGGTAATGATTGCAACGGCGATCAGCGCTGCGATAAGGCCATACTCGATGGCGGTGACGCCGTTTTCATCACGGGCGAATTGCTTCAGGGCGTAGGTCAGGCGTTGCATGACAATCTCCTTATATTGGGGAGAAATCTCCCGGGCTTCATACAGACAACTTAGGTTTCATTCAGTGGGGTGAAGTGGCGGCTCGGCGGCGCGCAGATGGCGCAGGCGTGGAACGGCCAGCGGCCAACTCCTGCATGTGCCACTCGTAGGCTGCGTGCGTGCAGTCGCCGCTCCACAGAGGCATGCATGCAACTTGCCGCACGTTCTGCATGGCCTGCGGACATCGAGACCGAGACGCGGAATGGCACGCCACCGCCGCTGCGGGCGGCGGTGGCGTGACCGGTGTGCCGGTGCGATATGGCGGGCCAAGGTGCAGTTGGCATGGTAAGGCTCCCCGTGTTCGACTTTGCTGCCAGCAAACACTGTGCTGGCCGTCGCGGCTTTCCTGGCTACGGCGCCGCATGCCTGGCATAGGCAAACTGCGGGCCAGCCATGCTGGAGTCCTTGTGGCTCAAGGCTTTTCGGGAAGTTCGTGCCTCGGGCGGAGTAGGGTGCCGGCCTGAAAGCGGGGTTCTGGCCCTCCGTCGTTGCCAGCCGGAAACGCGCGCCGCGCAAGCAATTTCGGATGACGAGACTTATGGATGAGGGCGGGTTCAAATGGCCGCAGTGCGCAATCGTGCAGTGCAGATGAGCTTCTCATCCAAAGGCATGAGGCGGCCACGACGATCTGGTGCTCCTTGTACCTCGATTGGGTTGTCAATGGCGATGCGCAGTGGTGTGCCGGTTGATACTGACCAACAGATGGACGAGTTGGTCAGTCGCCGGTCTCATGTTTCCGAATAGAAACGCTCCGGCTTACGGGCTTTGTCCCAGAGCACACGCCCGGGCATTGCGACAACCTGGAATTCCTTGTGTGCAAGCACCTTTCGCGAAGCAAGGGTGGCGTGATTCAGGATGGAAACGCGGGCGGTCGTGGCCGAGCATCATGGTGCCGTCGCATGCATGCCGGCGGAAAGCGCGCCTTGCGTTAACGACCCGGCGCAACAAGACTAAGCCAAGACTAGGCACTCAAGGTGCCGAAGAAATTTGCGGGGCTGCACGCTTGCGCACACACAATGAAACGGGGAATTCTCATGAATCAGGAATCCGTGTCACTGAGCGCGGAAAGGCATGATGAGAAGGCACGTCGTGCATGGCTCGACTTGGATCGCGTGCGGGTCTACAGCGGTGTCGTGCTGACCCTGTTCGGTCTATTGATGGCGACATGGGCCTGGTACAGCAATGGCTTCACTGATGGCAACGTCAGCAGGCCAGGTACAGACTTTTCCGTGTTCTGGAGTGCATCGTACCTGGCGCTGACAGAGGTGCCGGTGCATGCCTACGATGTTGCCAGGCACCTCGAAGTCGTGTCGGCATATGGGACGCTGCAGCACGGTAGCAACATCGTACTGCCATGGCTGTACCCGCCGACTTTCTTGCTGATGGTCTTGCCGCTCGCCTTGTTTCCGCTGGCACTCAGCTATCTGCTGTTCATGGTCGGGAGTTGCTACGTTTACCTGCGCGCCATTGGCTGCCTGCTAGGGGCGGGGTCCGTGATGCGCCGCGGCCTGTGGCTGCCGATCCTTGGTTCTCCCGCAGTCATTATCTCGGCCATCCTGGGGCAGAACTCGATGTTGACGGCTGCCTTGGCCGCGGGCGCGGCTTGCCTGCTTGGCAGGCGACCGGTGGCTTCCGGCGTACTGATCGGCTTGCTTGCCATCAAGCCGCAGCTCGCTTTGCTGATGCCAGTAGCGCTAATTGCCGGGCGACACGTAGGGGCGCTGCTTAGCGCAGTTGCAACGGCAGCGATATTCGTAGCCGCCAGCCTAGCGGTATGCGGCTGGGAGACGATCCCGGCGTTCATGCAAAGCGTGGACTGGGCCCGGCAGAACCTCGTGGAAGGCCCCCTACATGGCTGGTATGGCATGCCGTCTGTCCTGGCGGCTGCACAGCTGGCAGGGTTGGACGCAGCCCCCGCCTATGCTGTTCAGGGCACGGCTGCCTTAGCGGCGGCGGCGTCAGTAGCCTATGTCTGGTCCCACACACGCGAGGTGCCGTTACGTGCGGCGGTATTGGCTGCGGGGGCGCTGCTTGCCACGCCGTATGTCCGCCACTATGAGCTTACCTGGATGGGGATATCCATGGCCGGCCTGGTTGGCGATGGCATCCGCCATGGTTTGTCGGGTCGGGAACGGGCATTGCTAGTCGTGGCATGGCTTCTGCCACTGTTCGAGCACGCCAATCCGCTGATGGGTATGCCGCAGATCGGTCCTGTAGTCTCGGCGCTGCTAATGATCGTGTCGGTGAGGCGAACGATGGCACGGATCGGGTTTCCCGTCGTGCCTGTGGGGCCGAGTACGTAATATGGCCACCATACAGGTTGATGCACGCCAGCCGCGGTACGTTCCGCCAGATGCTCACTGGCTGGACATCGGCCGCCTGCGACTCTACTCATACACGGCGCTGGCGTGCTATGTGCTGTACTTTGGCATCTGGACGTTCCGCGCATGCGTATTGAAGGTGCCGGGCGTGTTCGCGCCGGGCGGGGACTTCGTGGCGTTCTGGAGTGCGGCCAAGGTGGCGTTGTCCAGCGGGGCTGCAGCATCCTACGATTTCGAGTCGCTCCGACAGGTGGAACTGGCAGCAGTGCCAGGACTTGCCATAGGTGACGGCGTGCTGCCCTGGCTGTATCCGCCTACATTCCTGCTGGTAGTGCTGCCATTCGGGCTGTTGCCTTACAGCCTGGCCACAATGACTTTCCTGGCGGGGGGCGTAGGCTGCTATGTCTGGGCGGCATGCCGTACGCTGCCGTGGCGAAGTGCCTGGATTGCGGCACCAGCATTCCCCTGTGTCGCCGTGGTGCTGACAACGGGTCAGAATGCGTTATGGCTGGCTGGTTGTGCAGGGCTGGGGCTTACCTGCCTGCGTTCGCGCCCCTGGCTGGCGGGCATGCTAATGGGGCTGGTGACAGTGAAGCCACATCTTGCACTGATGTTACCGGTGGCGCTGATTTGCGCCCGTGCTTGGCGCGCCCTCTGGGCCATGATTGCCACTTCGCTGGCGCTGATAGTGGTATCACTGCTCGTTTTCGGCGCCGAGACCTTCACAGCGTTTTTGCGCAATGCAGGCATGGCTCTTGAATCGGTGGAGCAGGGCTCCATGCTGCTTGTGCGTATGCCTACCGTGTTCGCCGCCGTGAAGATGATATCGGGTGGTGTGGCATTGCCCTACACGATGCACGGCATCGTGGCGGCGGCGGCGCTGGCTTCGGTGGTCTACGCCTGGTCGCGGCCCTGTAGCTTTGCGCTGCGCGCCGCTGTGCTCGCTTCCGCCGGCTTGCTGGCGCCGGCCTATCTGTATGACTACGATCTCGCGTTTCTCGGCCTTGCCATCGCCTGGCTGGGTGTCCATGGTCACAGCGCTGGGTGGCTGCGGGGCGAGCGGGAACTGCTGGTGCTGCTGTGGCTGTTGCCGCTATGGGGTCTGCTAATGGGCGCATGGATCAAATTTCAGCCGATGCCGCTCGGCTTGATGCTCGCGGTGGCCCTTGGCGTCTGGCGGATTCGGATGGAGAGGACGGGCAAGGCATTGATCAATGCCTGATGACGGAGAGCGCAGCCTCGCGTACGGGGGAAGGAAACAGATCATGGCTGACTATGACGAGACCCAACTATTATCGCTGGTGGTGCCCTTCTATAACGAGGGCGACGCTCTGCATGCTTTTTTTGCGCGTGTGATGCCGATCCTGGAGTCGATTCCTGCCGCTCGCTTCGAGATTGTCTGCATCAATGACGGCAGCGCGGACGACACGCTTTCCAAGCTTGTCGGCATAGCGCGGCGCGATGGGCGCGTACGTGTAATTGACCTGACACGCAACTTTGGCAAGGAAGCAGCACTGACCGCCGGCATCGACGAGGCATTCGGCGATGCCGTGATCCCCATCGATGCTGACCTGCAGGACCCGCCGGAACTTATACCTACGTTGGTGGAAAAGTGGCGGCAGGGTGCCGAAGTGGTACTGGCACAGCGCGCCAGCCGGGCTAGCGACTCTCGCCTCAAGCGCGTGACGGCAGCCGCTTACTATCGTGTGCACAACTGCTTGTCGGATCTGAAGATCCCTGAGAACGTGGGCGACTTCCGGCTGATGGACCGCGTTGTGGTGAACGCGCTAAAGCAACTGCCCGAGCGGCATCGCTTCATGAAAGGGCTTTTCGCGTGGGTGGGCTTCAGCACAGAGATCGTCCAGTATGAGAGAGAGCCCCGCAGCGCCGGCGAATCCAAGTTCTCGGGCTGGCGGCTGTGGAATCTGGCGTTGGAGGGTATCACCAGCTTCAGCACGTTGCCGCTGCGCAGCTGGACGTACTTAGGTTGTTTTATCGCCATGCTGGCATTTTGCTACGGCGTGTATATCGTCGTGCGCACGATAATCCTTGGTGTCGACGTTCCAGGCTACGCCTCGGTGCTTTCGCTGCTTCTGTTTTTTGGTGGCGTGCAGCTGATCGGGCTGGGGGTGGTGGGCGAGTACATTGGCCGCATCTATGACGAGTCCAAGGGCCGCCCGATCTACCTGGTGAAGCGGCGCTATCAAGAACGTCGCCCGCAGCGGGGGGTGGCGGGCAACGGTCGAATTATTTCTTTGGTTGCGGGCAAGCGCAATTGAGGTTGTCAGGCCGGACCCGGTACGGGCCGGGGTTCGAGGCGCGCCTTACGATGTCGGCGGGCGATAATGGCAAGCAATCCAAAAAGCACCAGTGGCGCTACTTGGGACATGGAAAGCGTTAACACCACAAGCAAGCCATGTGCCGGAACCAACCAGGCAAGAGCTACGGTAAGCTTTTCCAATCGCGTGCTGCCATAGCGTGCCATGTCGGCTGACAATAGCGCAATCGGAATCGCCAGCCATGTCAAGTCGTAGTAAATGACGTATGGTTGGACGATTAGGGTGCCTACGACGAGCGCCGAGGCACTGAGGGTCAGGCGCGGCCTGGTTGACCACAGCCATGCGCATACGCCTGCGGCGCTTGCTGCGACTACGGCATGAACTGTATAGGATAGCCAAAGACCTGCGCCGGACGTCCGGAGCACTGCGAACACCGTCGGCGCGCCTCGCAACGCATAGTCACCATGTTCTGCTACGGCCGTACGAAACATGGCCATGCTTCGAGCGAAAGCGGGGAAGACTTCGAAACCGAAGGCCAGTGCAGTTAGTGCAACGAACATTGCAACGAACCCTGCAGCGCTGATGATTACTCCCCAACGTCGCTCGCAAAGCAACATAAGCGGAAACAGCACGCCGAGTTGGGGCTTAATGCAGAGCAGCGCAATGCAAGCTCCAGACCCTATCGCATTGCGACGCATCAGCAGCAGCGCAGCACCGCATGCCGAAGCAGTGAATAACGAGTTTTGTCCCGCAATAAGTGCTGCCCAGATGCCTGGGAATGCCAGAGCTGGAATGAGCCAGTTGTGTCGAAGCCCGCCGATTGCTGCCCGCACGATACTTAGATAGAGCGCGACACCGATGGCCGATACCAGAAGCAGTGCCACTCCAAAAGACAACGTAGCGATTGGGTAGATCAGCAAGAGGTAGGTTGGCGGGTAGGCGAACGGACCAAATATGTTACGGAGGATTGGTGCTTCCGCAGCGCGGAGCAGATCCCAGTCATAGGCGGCCACAGCACCGTGTGACTGAGCTAGGCTGGAAGCGCTCCAAAAGACGGCGAAATCCCAGCCCATTGTGGGTGTCGTGGAGTTTTTCTGCATCCAATGGAAGTACCACCAAAGTCCCGTGAGCATGCATTCGATGACCAGCACGGCAGCGGAATACAAGTGAATGCGGTCAGCCGTAAGCCATCCCTGAGCCGGAGCAGTTTTGCCGGAGTACTCAGTCGGCCTCTCGGTCGCAACAGTCATGGCTTTACCTCCGAAGGTCGATCACGTGGGCGGTATAAAGCTCTTATTTATACGTCCACGATCGGTGCAGCACGAAAGTAACAGCCGGCACCACCGATAGAATGGCGGCGAGTCCGGCCCAGTAGTTCGCGCCTAGGGCTTGCATGCTCGCGGAAATACCGAGCGTCAGCATCAATCCCAACATCGATACTGCGAGAAAGCGCAGGTAGCTATTCCGCCCAGGCGTGGCGCCAAAGCTCCACAGCGTATTCAGCAGGTACGAACTGATATTAGCAGTGACAAACGCCACGCCATTAGCGCTGACCTGCGTGGCATGGAGTAGGTAGATCAGCGGCGTGGCGACGGCCACATGGATGCCAGTCGCGATGATGCCCGACACGCCGAAGCGGAATAGTCTGGCAAGCGCCTGCCTGCCGGGCAGACGCTGCCGGATGGAGAGGCGGCAAGATCCGCCCGTTGCGTTATCAGCGCGGGAATCAGCGTGCAGCATGGCGGCACTTTAACGCGGCTGGTGGCGGACGGCCCTAGCCTTGCACACAAACCAACCCCAAATCCCCCTTCTTAACCTGCAGCTTGTAATCCCGCATCAACCTGAACAACGTCACCCGCGAAATCCCAAGTTCCGCCGCCACATCGATCAGCCGCTCATGATTCCGCTGAAGCGCCTCCACGATCGCGTTCTGCTCGGCCGCCTCACGGATAGCGGCCAGCGTCATCGGCCGCTCCTCCACCGGCGCAGCCAACTCCAGGTCCTCCGGCTGTATCACCCCATCCTCGCACATCGCCGCCGCATGCCGAATTCGGTTGATCAGCTCGCGCACGTTGCCGGGCCAAACGTGTTGCTGGATGGCGCGCAGCGCGGTTGGCGAGAAGCCGCGGATGCGGTTCGGCGACTGCTTGCGCACGCTGGCGAGTACATGCTCGGCGAGCAGCATGAGGTCGCTGCCGCGTTCGCGTAGCGGTGGCTGGCGTACGCGCAGCACGCACAGGCGGTGGTACAGGTCGCCGCGGAATCGTTCGGCCGCGATGGCCGCTTCCAGGTCGACGTGAGTGGCCGAGACGATGCGTACGTCCACCTCGATGGATTCGGTGCCGCCCAGACGTTCGATGCGGCCGGTTTCCAGGAAGCGCAGCAGGCTGGTCTGGCTTTCCAACGGCATGTCGCCGATTTCGTCGAGGAACAGCGTACCGCCTTGTGCCATCTCGATGCGCCCGAGCTTGCGCTTGGCTGCGCCGGTGAACGCGCCACGCTCATAGCCAAATAGTTCGGACATCAGCAGCGTTGGCGGAATGGCGGCGCAGTTGACGGCGACGAAGGGTTTCTGCGCGCGTTCGCTGGCGCGGTGAATGGCCTGTGCCGCCAGTTCCTTGCCGGTGCCCGATTCGCCCGAGATCAGCACGGGGGTGTCCCAGAGGGAGACCTTCTCGATGCCGCGGAACAGTGCCTGCATGGCCGGGCAGTTGCCGATCATGCCGTCCGGCCGTGCGCTGTTCGCCGTCTCGCGCTGCGCTGCGGGCCGCATCTGCGCCATGCCTTGTGCGTGGCCGAGCGAGTGCGCCAGCTGCGCCAGTTCGAACGGAGCCGTGTAGTAGTCGACGAAGTAGAGGCCGAGCAGGCGGCGTGTCGCATCGCTGAGCGCATCACGGCTGGCGACGATGCCAATCCAGCTCAGCAGCGGATGGGCCAGCCAGGGCTCGAAGGATTCCAGGTCGGAGTCGCTGAACCCGCTGTGAACGTCGAGCAGCGCAGCACAGGGCTGTGGGCTGTGCGCGAGCGCTTCGAGGTCTTGCAGGTTCGACGCAAAGCTGATCTTCCAGCCGCGTTGCGAAAGGGCCCTGCACAGTGTGGCGTCGTGATGCTGCGACAGGTAGAGCAGCGGACGATTGGCGTAAGCGCTCATACGATTTCCCCGGATTTTTTTGCTTTTTGACGAAACCGGTGCCAGCGGTTGCCGGACACCGGATTCGGTGGCCCTCAGGCCCGCACAGGCCGCGCATTGATATGGCTCCGGCCAGGCGTATTTCCCGAATTCTGTTTTTTCCAAGCCTGCCGTGCAGGCCGTGGCTTGTACCCCTTGTGATGCCGGCGCGCCGGCATCCCGCTATGTTCGCGGTCCCCATCGCCGCCATGGTTATGGTTATCCATGGCTGGCCGAGATTTCCAGGTTGCACGGGCCGCCCGCGCTGGCGCGGCCCGTGGTTTCCTGAAAGACCTCACCTGTTCTTCCCGGCCGCCACCGCAACGGTATGCGCCGGTGCGAGCCAATCCCTGCAGCGCGGCCCTACGCCTACAGCACCAGCCCGAGTCCCGCCCTGGGGTGCGGGGTCGTTCTGAAACTGACCTCTGGCGAACGTTTGCCAGTGTGTTGCCGCTTCGGTCTCAGATATCCCCCAATCCGGGCTTTGTGTTCGCGTGGACATATTCGCGATGACCATGCCAGATCCTGACATCTCTTTGAAAATAAGGGGGAAATGCGGATTGGGTGCGAATCGCAGGTGTTTGGGTGCGTCGAAACGTTGCATTTCTGTTACTGCCAGCGCGGCGGCGCAAATTCCGGAGTGACCGAGTGGCAGTGCAAACAACACTCATACTCATTTTCCTGTGGCCAGGGAGGCATTTTTGCCATGGATGTCCATCCGAAAGAGGGGATGCACAGTTCGAAACGCTCAGGTGCCACGACCCCGGTTCTGCACGCGATAGGGGTCCTCAAAATGGTTTCACTTCCGTTACAAGGAGTGGAAGCGATTACACGCCGGGGCCGAATCGACTACGGTGTCATCCCTAAGCCTTATCGGTGGTGGGGAGCTTCAGTCAGGCTGGGACGGGCAGATACGTGGCGCGATGACAGGCCTTCGCATGAGGCGTGCCATGAGCGGCCCATCCAATTCTCATCTTTACGGATGGGGGGAGACAGAAATTGCACGGTAGTTGGCATTACGTGCCAAATGGTTGCATCCGTGAAACTCGGTCGATATTGGAGAGGGGCGGATCCGGAGTGCGGCACGGTGGCGACGGTCTGCGCAGAGCGTCATCCCACTGATTTTGTTGGTGCAGATGAAAATGATTCGTATTGCCTACATCGGACCTCAAAACAATTTCAAGGGTGATACACCCCGGCGTCCTGGAAGATTGGGCCGCGCTCGGGGTCGGCGCACGGAAGGCCGGCGGCCTCCCGCCAGTCGCGCCAGGGCCGCAGCGCAAAGCGCAGCATCGGCATGCGCGGCAAGTCGGCCAGTGTGAGGCCCGGGTAGCGCGCCAGCAGCGCCGGGCTGGCCACCGCGATGACGTGGTCTTCGGTCAGGTTGTGGCACTCGAAGCCGGGCAGGTCGATGCGCTGGTGCCAGATGCCGACGTCGACGCTGTACGGGGGCGGCGTGATCTCGGCATACAGGCGCAGGTGCCGGTCCAGCGACGGTAGCAGGGCATGCAGGCTGGGCAGGCGGCGAATCAGCCAGGCGTTGGCCAGGTCGGGCTGACTCAGAGCACAATCGGCCGATCATCCAGTTCATTCGGATTGCGCCCATCCCCCGCCGGAAAATGCGTGGCCAGCAGATCATGGATTTGCCCCACGGCCTTCAGCACCGGCCTGACCGACAAATCCTTGGCCAGTCCCACCGCCAATTCATCGCATACCGCGCGCCATGTCTTCGCCCCCACGCGCGCATCGATACCCCGGTCGGCCAGCAACTCCACCGCATGGTCAGCCAGGTTGATATAAAGCAGCACGCCGGTGTGCTCTTCGGTATTCCACACCTCCAGCGCGCCAAACAGCGCCCGAGCCCGCGCCCGCGGCGTGGTTCCGGCCCAGGCATGGCCGACCGGCAGGCTGGCCTCGATGACCACGCGGATCTCGCCCCGGTGGCGTGATTCTCCTGTGTGGACGGCATCATGCAGTTGCTGTTGCGCCTCGGCGGGGAAATGGCGGCGGGCGGTGCCGGGGGTAGTGCCGAGGTGGCGCAGGGCGCGTCGCAGCGATGGCATGGTACGGTCTCCTTACCAGTTGCCGGAGGCGCCGCCGCCGTCGAAGCCACCACCGCCTCCGCCGCTGAAGCCGCCCGAGTCGCCGCCACCGAAATCACCACCGCCGCCGAAGCCGCCGCGGCGGCCCCAGTCGCTGCCCATGCCGTAGCCGCCCAGTCCCCCGAGTCCGCCGGCGATTACGTCACGGCCGCGCGGCGTGGTGACGATCTGTGGTCCGCGGCGACGCGTGGCGGCTGTCAGGAAGAAGAACAGGATGATGGCCAGCGGGAACAGCACCGGCAGCCAGTCAGACCAGAACGATTGCTCTTGCTTGCGCGGCTGCGGGCCGGCCAGTCCTTCCTTGTCGATGGTGGCCTGGATCGCGGAGATACCGGCCGCCAGTCCGCCGTAGAAGTCGTTCTGGCGAAAATGCGGCGCCATGACGTCCTGCAGGATGCGCTTGGACATGGCGTCTGTGAGCGATCCCTGCACGCCGCGTCCGACTTCGAGCCGCATCTTGCGCAGGCCGGGCGGGTTGTCCTTGGCAATCAGCACGATCACGCCGTCGTCGATGCCCTTGCGGCCGGCGCGCCAGGCGTCGGCCACGCGGATGCTGTAGGCATCGATGGTCTCGGGCTCGGTGGTCGGCAGCATCAGCACGAAGATCTGGCTGCCGCGCTGCTGCTCGTACTCGGCCAGCACGTTCTCCAGCGCAGTGCGCTGGGTGGCGGAAAGTGTATTGGTGAGGTCAGTGACGCGCTGGGTCAGCGGCGGCACCGGTACAAAACCGTCATTAGCCGCCAGGGCCGGCATCGCCAGCACGCTGGCCAGCCAGAGGATGGCGGCCAGCCAGCGGCGCCAGGAACGGAAGACGGGCAAGTCCATCAAGGTGCCCACGATGCGTGCCTTGCTGTCAGAACTTCACGGCAGGGGGCGTGGAGATGGCCTTCTCGTTTTCTACAGCGAAGGAAGGCTTGACCTCGTACTTGAATACCATGGCCGTGAGGTTGGTGGGGAAGCTGCGCGCGAGCACGTTGTAGTCGCGCACGGCGGCAATGTAGCGCTGGCGCGCTACGGTGATGCGGTTCTCCGTGCCTTCAAGCTGCGATTGCAGGTCGCGGAACGAGGCATCGGCCTTGAGCTGCGGGTAGTTCTCGGACACCGCCAGCAGGCGCGACAGCGCGCCGGACAGCTCGCCCTGTGCCTGCTGGAAGCGCTTGAACGCTTCCGGGTCGTTCAGGGTCTCCGGCGATACCTGGATGCTGGTGGCGGCGGCGCGTGCCTTGGTCACGGCCTCGAGCGTTTCACGCTCGTGCGAGGCGTAGCCCTTGACCGTGTTGACCAGGTTGGGAATCAGGTCGGCGCGCCGCTGGTACTGGTTGATGACCTCGCCCCAGGCTGCCTTGACCGCTTCGTCCTTGACCTGGAAGTCGTTGTAGCCGCAGGCCGACAGCAGGCTGGCCAGGCAGGCCAGCAACAGCCAGCGGAACCAGCCGGCGGAACGGGACAAGGTTGAGGACAGGGGCAGTGAGGCGCGCATCGTGGGCTCCCGGTTTGAGACGAATCTCAAGTGTAGCGCACGGCGCGTTATGGCCGGCGGCTGCCCCGGCCCCTGCCGTCAGGCAGCGAAGGTCTTGCGCGCGGCGTCCAGCGTGGCTTGCAGGATGGCGTCGTCATGGCAGGCCGAGACGAAGCCCGCCTCGAAGGCCGAAGGCGCCAGGTACACGCCGTTGTCGAGCATCGCGTGGAAGAAGCGGTTGAAGCGCGCGGTATCGCTCTTCGTGACTTCGGCGAAGCTGCCCGGCACGCCGTCGCGGAAATAGATGCCGAACATGCCGCCAATCGCATCGGCGGCAAACGGCACGCCGGCGGCGCGGGCGGCTTCGCTCAGGCCATCGGCCAGCTTGCGGGTTTGCGCGGTGAGCTTGTCGTAGAAGCCCGGTGCCTGGATCAGCCGCAGCGTGGTCAGGCCGGCGGCCACCGCCAGCGGGTTGCCCGACAGTGTGCCGGCCTGGTACACGCCGCCCAGCGGCGCCAGCTTCGCCATGATGTCGCGCCGGCCGCCAAAGGCCGCCGCCGGCATGCCGCCGCCGATGACCTTGCCCAGGCAGGTCATGTCCGGGGTGATGCCGTAGTGGGCCTGGGCGCCGCCCAGCGCCACGCGGAAGCCGGTCATGACTTCGTCGAAGATCAGCACGGCGCCGTCGCGCGTGCACAGTTCGCGCATGGCCTTCAGGAAGGCATCGCTCGCGCGCACCAGGTTCATGTTGCCGGCGACCGGCTCGACGATCACGGCGGCGATTTCACCCGCGTGTTTCGCGAACGCCTGTTCGAGCTGTTCGACATTGTTGTACTCGAGCACCATGGTGTGGCGCGTCACGTCGGCGGGCACGCCGGCCGAGGACGGCGCGTTCTGCGTGGTGTCGGCAAAGGTCAGCAGACCCGAGCCGGCCTTGACCAGCAGGCTGTCGGCGTGGCCGTGGTAGCAGCCTTCGAACTTGATGATCAGGTCGCGGCCGGTGAATCCGCGCGCCAGGCGCAGCGCGCTCATGGTGGCTTCGGTGCCGGAGGAGACCAGCCGCACCTGTTCGATGGACGGCACCAGCTTGCAGATTTCTTCGGCCATCTCGATCTCGGCTTCGGTCGGTGCGCCGAACGAGAAGCTGTGCGCGGCGGTTTCCTGTACCGCGCGCACCACGTCGGGGTGCGCATGGCCGACGATCATCGGCCCCCAGGAGCCGATGTAGTCGATATAGCGCTGGCCGTCGGCATCCCACATATAGGCGCCTTCGGCGCGCGTGATGAAGCGCGGCGTGCCGCCCACCGAGCGGAAGGCCCGCACGGGCGAATTGACGCCGCCGGGGATGGTTTGCTGGGCACGGTCGAAGAGCTGCTGGTTACGGGACATGGTCTGCCTGGGTCGAAAACTCTGGAAACGCGTTCAAGCGGGCGCGAACTGGCGTCAAAGGGTGGGCAAAGCGGTGCAAAGTGGTGGAGTAGCGCGGCTTTTGTCCTGTATTTGTACGCTAACGTGCGCGAACACGGCGGATTTGGCACGATTCTGGCTAACGCGGCTGGCGCCGTCGGCGCCGATTCGGTACCATCTGCGCTGAATTTTAATGGAGAGCGACCAGAGCCTGTTATGGAATACAAGACTTGGATGTGCCTGATCTGCGGCTGGATCTACGACGAAGCCACCGGCGCGCCGGAAGACGGCATTGCCCCGGGCACCAAATGGGAAGACGTGCCCATCAACTGGACCTGCCCGGAGTGCGGGGCCCGCAAGGAAGATTTCGAGATGGTGGCGATCTGACGCCATCGCTTGCCAGCGCGGGCGTCGCGGCACCGCTGCGTCGCGCCGACGCGACAATTCGCCGGGCCAGGCCGGACGCTCCGGATTGACGGCCCTCCGGCGTCTTGTCACACTCTGTCGCAAAATGATTCTCCGTCCATCCCGCCGTCCGGGGGGGGCGCAGGGCGGAAAGGCAGGTGCGGGTTCCACGTGCCGCCTCTGGCCGGTCATCTGACCGGTCTTTGCAGGGAAGATAAATCGGGGTTCCGTCGGGGCGGCTGGCCAGGCCAGGCTGCTTCGCGCGGGTGTTCTCAAGAGATTGCCGGTGCTCCGCATGGAGACGCTGGTCGCGGGAACAACATGCGGGTCGCTCAAATACAAGAAAGCCATCGGGTCAATGCCGGCGCCAGCGCGCAGCCGGACCAGGGGCCGGCGTGTGCGCCGGCGTCTTCGCGCAAGGTGCTGGTGATCGACGATTCCAGCACCATCCGCCGTACGGCGGAGATCTTCCTGTCGCAGGCCGGCTACCAGGTCGTGCTTGCCGAGGACGGTTTCGAAGCGCTCGCCAAGGTCGGCGACATGCATCCCGACCTCATCTTCTGCGACATCCTGATGCCGCGTCTCGATGGCTACCAGACCTGCTCGCTGATCAAGAAAAGTCCGCGTTTCCACGCCATTCCCGTGATCATGCTGTCCTCGCGCGATGGCGTGTTCGACCGCTCGCGCGGGCGCCTGGTGGGCGCGCAGGATCACCTTGCCAAGCCGTTCACGCGCGAAGCGCTGCTGCAGGCTGTGCAGGCGTGCCTGCCTGCCCAAGTAACCGGCAACGCGCTGCCGGCATGACCCGGATTCAAGGAACTGACTCATGACAACCATCAACAAGATCCTCATCGTCGACGACTCTCCCACCGAAGCCCTGTTCATGTCCGACTTGCTCGGCAAGCAGGGCTTCAAGGTTTCGGTCGCGGGCAACAGCGACCAGGCCTTCGCGCGGCTGGAGGCAGAGGCCTTCGACCTGATCCTGATGGACGTGGTGATGCCTGGCCAGAACGGCTACCAGGCCACGCGCGCCATCAAGCGCGACGACCGCTTCAAGGACATCCCCGTGATCATGTGCACCAGCAAGGGCCTGGACACCGACCGCATCTGGGGTATGCGCCAGGGGGCTTCGGACTACATCGTCAAGCCGGTCGACAGCAAGGAATTGCTGACCAAGATCGCGGCGCTGTCCCACTGACGGCACCGGTTTTCGCCAGCATCGCCGGGGACGCCACATGAACGCGCCACGCCAAGACCTTCGCACCCGCCAGACCCGCTTGCAGGACTACCAGGCCATGCTGGCCAGGCGCCTGCGCGAGGCGCGCAACGTGCCTGCGGCCGACAGCTACCTCGCGGTCCAGGTGGGCCAGCGCGGCTGGCTGCTGCCGCTCGCGCAGACCGGCGAGGTGCTCGACATGCGCCATCCGAGCCGCGTGCCGCTGACACAGCCGTGGTATGCCGGCCTGGTCAATGCCCGCGGCAACCTGCTTGGCGTGGTGGACTTCGGCCTGTTCTGCGGGGAGGGGCCGACGCCGCTGCAGCCCGGCAGCAAGATCGTGGTGCTGTCGCGCCAGGTCGAGCGGGCCTGCGGCATCCTGGCCACGCGCGTGGTCGGCCTGCGCCACGCGGCGGATCTGCGCGCGCCGGCGCAGGATGCGGCAGCCGGCGCCGCATGGGAAGGCAAGCGTCTCGACGATGGCGACGGCCGCGCCTGGCAGGTGCTGGATGTGCGCGCGCTGCTGGATGCGCCGGCGTTTCTCCAGGCAGGGCGCGCTGCGGCATAGCCCGTGCGGATTTTCCGGCGCCGTTGGTCGCGGTGCACGGCGCAACAGAACAAATAACGCGGCGGCGCGTGTCGAGGCCGCCCCAGACAACGATTCAACGGACAGAGGGTGCTATGGGGTTCAAGAAGATCAGCCTGGGACGCCGGACGCCGGCAGCCGAAGCGGCTGCCGGCCTGGTGGAGGACCGTGCCGGCGCGGTGCCATCGGCGGGCGCCGCGCCGCGCGCCGATGGTTTGGGCCGTACCCCTGTCGAGCTCGTGTCAGCATGGCTGGGGCGCATGCCGTTCTCCTCTCAGCAGCGTGCGCTCACCATCGGCGTGGTGGTGTCGCTGGTGGCGCTGCTTGGCTCGGTGTACATGGACAACCGCATCGCCAACAATGCCGCGGCGCAGATCGAAATCTCCGGTGACATGCTGATGCACTCGCAGCGCCTGGGCAAGGCCGCGCCGGTGGCGCTGCTGGGCAACATGCAGGCCTTCACGCAGCTGCGCCAGTCCAAGGAAGCCCTGGCCGAAGACTTGCAGGCACTGCAGGCGGGCAGCGACGACAAGCATGTGCGTGCCACCACGGGCGCGGCGCAGCCGCTGCTGGAAACCGCGATCAGCTCGTGGAAGCGCAGTGAGAAGAGCGCCGCCGACGTGCTGGCGCAGCAGGCGGTGCTGACCACGATCGGCCAGACCCTGCAGGTCTTCAACGCCTCGAACCCGGAACTGCTGGAGGCAGCCGAACAGGTTGCCGCCATCAAGCTGCAGTCCGGCGCCAATGCGCGCGAAGTGGCGGCGTCGGCCCAGCTGGTGATGCTGACGCAGCGCCTGGGCAAGAACCTGAACGAATTCCTGTCCGGCGAGGGCGTGAACCCCGAAACCGCGTTCCTGCTCGGCAAGGACACCAACACGTTCCGCGAGACGCTCGATGGCCTGCTCAACGGCAGCGAGGCCCTGCGGCTCAATGCCGCCACCGATGCGGAAACGCGAGGCTACCTGCAGCAGCTTTCGCAGCGCTTTGATGCGGTCCAGAAGACTACCCAGACGATCCTGCAGAACCTGCCCGGCCTGATTGCCGCCAAGCGCGCGCAGCAGCAGATCTTCAACGACAACGAAGGCCTGCGCGGCGAACTGTCCGCGCTGCAGAAGGCCTACGCCGAGGCGGCGCACTTCCGCCCCGTGACGCTGGGTGCGACGGTGGTCTCGGCGCTGATGACGCTGCTCTGCCTGGCCGGCCTGGCCGCGCTGTACCTGCGCGATTCACGCCAGCGCGCGCTGGAAGCCGAGGCGCGCGAGCGCGAGGCCGAAGCGCGCCGCCTGGAGGAAAAGCGCAACAACGACACCACGCAGAAAGCGATTCTGCAGCTGATGAACGAGCTGCAGGACATCGCCGACGGCGACCTGACACGCCAGGCCACCGTGACCGAGGACATCACCGGCGCCATTGCCGACTCGGTGAACTACACGGTGGAAGAACTGCGCGAACTGGTGGGCCGTGTGCAGCAGACGGCGGGGGAAGTGACGCTGGCCTCTGGCCAGGTGCAGGCCACCTCCAACCAGCTCGCGACGACGACCGAGGAGCAGTCGCGCCAGATCCGCCAGACCGGCGAATCGGTGGTGGACATGGCCGACCGCATCACGCAGGTGTCGCGCGGCGCGGCCGAGTCGGCCAATGTGGCACGCGCCTCGCTGACCGCTGCGGAGCAGGGGCAGCAGGCCGTGCAGAACGCCATTGCGGGCATGAACGACATCCGCGAGCAGATCCAGGAAACGTCCAAGCGCATCAAGCGCCTGGGCGAGTCGTCGCAGGAGATCGGTGAAATCGTCGAGCTGATCTCGGACATTACCGAGCAGACCAACGTGCTGGCACTCAATGCCGCCATCCAGGCCGCATCCGCCGGTGAAGCCGGGCGCGGCTTCACGGTGGTGGCCGAGGAAGTGCAGCGCCTGGCCGAACGCTCCGGCGAGGCAACCAAGCAGATCGGCGCGCTGATCCGCACCATCCAGACCGATACCCAGGACGCCGTGCACGCCATGGAGCGCAGCACGCAGGGCGTGGTGGAAGGTGCGCGCCTGTCGGACAATGCCGGCGCCGCGTTGCAGGAAATCGGCCGCGTGTCGCGCCAGCTTGCCGAACTGATCGAGCAGATTTCCCGCTCCACCTCGCACGAGGCGGACCTGGCCGGCGGCGTGGCCCGCCACATCGAACGCATTCTGCAGGTGACCGAGCAGACCACCGCCGGCACCCGCCAGACCGCGAGTTCGGTGCGCGAGCTGACGCAACTGACCGAAGAGCTGCGCAATTCCGTATCGCGGTTCAAGATCGCCTGACCATGATGACGCCCGGGGCCGCCAGCCTGCATGCCGGCATCGAGAACGCCGGCCGCAAGGCAGTCCCGGAGCGATTGACGATCCTGGCGCCCGCCGTCGCGTCGGGACTGCCCCGACCCGCGCGCAAAGGCCGCAATGGAAGCCGTGATGTCTTTGAATTCTCCCTTTTCGCGTGATCCCGCCGAGCTGCCGATAGCGGATGCGCCGGAACCGGCCGCCTCCGCCTCGCGCGACCTGTCCGTGCTTGCATGGGTGGTACCGAGCCTGCGTGCGGCGCTGGACGACGCCGCGACCGAGTTGTCCCACTACGTCGATGAAGTCCAGCAGGCGCCCGAGGCGCTGGGTGCACGCGATACCACGTCGCTGCGCCTGGCGGGGCAGCAACTGCACCAGGCTGCCGGCGCGGTGCATATCGTGGGCCTGCGCGGGGTCGATCCCTACTGCCAGGGGTTGCGCCGCCTGATCGAAGGCCTCGACGGCGGCGGCGTGGCGGCCAATGCCGGCACGCTCGCCGTGTTCCGTTCCGGCGTGCAGGCGCTAGGCGAGTACGTGGACGACCTGATGGCCGGCGACGAGCAGGACCCGCTGCGGCTGTTCCGCCCGTATGCCGAGATCCTGGCGCTGCTTGGCGACGAGCGTGTGCATCCGGCCGACCTGTGGCTCGATGAACTGCAGATGCTGCCGGGCATCCTGCTGCCGACGCGTAATGCATCGGCCGTCACGCGCGCGCGCCAGCGCTACGAGCAGGCGCTGCTCAAGGCGCTGCGCCTGCCGGTGCCATGCGCCGAGTCCGCGCGGCTGCGCGAGGCCTACCTGCCGCTGCAGGAGGCGCTGGACGAAGTCCGCGCCAGCGAGCAGGAGGCGCGCCGCGCCACCGACCACCCGGACCGCGGCGTCTGGCATGTGCTGTCGCTCGCGTTCCGCGCCCTGGCCCACGGGCTGCTGCCGTCCGACCTGCTCGCCAAGCGCTTTGCCGGCCGTGCCCACCTGCTGCTGCGGCAATACCAGCAGGGCCAGGTGCGTGTGCCGCAGGCTCTCCTCAACGACGCCATCTTCCTGCTGGTGTGCACTGCGCAGGGGGAGGGGGAGCCACCTCTGCACGGTGCTGACGAGGCGGCCGTGACGACGCTGCGCGCCGATATTGCACGCACCTTGCAGGCGTTCCGCCTCGACCGCGCGCACGCCACGGCAGGTGCCGACTACCGCTTGCGCTACTACGGGTGGCTGGATCCGATCGATACCCGCAACCTGCAACAGGCCGCCGCAGGGTTGGAGCGTGCCGCCGAAGGCGATCCCGCGGGCTGGGAAATCGCGCTGGCGGCGCTGGCCGAAGCCGCGCTGCCGCTCGCGCAGCCGGCCTTGCAGCTCTGCCTGTCGCAGGCGGCGCTCAGGCCCGGCGCGGCGCAAGACCGCAACGAGGCGCTCGGCGCCACCGGCATCGCCCTGTTCCTGTCGCGTGCGCTGGCCTTGCCCTGGCGCGTGCACGGCATGAGCCCGAACCCCACCGCAGCGGTCTTTGCCGCGCGCTGCGAGGAACTGGCGCAATGCCTGGCCGATCCGGCCGCTGCGGCGCCGGCCTGGCTCGCACGCATGGCCGACGAAGCCCGTGCCCAGGCGGCGCGCGTACAGGCAGTCGCGCAGCTGCGCGCCCAGCTTGACGGCGGCGAATCGTGGCTCGATACCTATGACCGCAACGCGGGCCGGCCCGATGCCGGCGCCAGCCTGGCTGAGGCCGTGCAGGCCTTCGAGGCGCTGCGAACCACGCTGGACGCGCTGCAGCACACCAACGCGCTGCCCGACGCGCTGAACGATGACGCGCAACAGGCCAGCGGCTCCGTGCAGGAGGCTGTGCGACAAGCCGGCATGCTGGGCGCCGGTGCCGACGAGGCCTTGCGCGGCGAGTGCCTGTCCGCCATTGCGGAGACGCTGGGCACGGTGCACGCGTTCATCGATGCACTGGAGCTGGGCCGCAGCCGTCACGAAGCCGAGGACGTGGATCTCGACGAGGGGCTGGCCCTACGCCAGGCGAGCGCGGTCAGCAACGATCCCCTGTCGGTTGCACGTGCCGCCGCCAGCGAAGCCATCCGCACCTGTGCCACGGCCGACATGCCGCCCGTTCAGCGGCTGCGCGCCGCGCTGCAGGCGCTGGCTGACCAGGCCGCCATCGACGACAATGCCGCGCTGCGCCGCCAGGCCACAGAGGCCACCACGCAGCTCAACGCGTGGCTTGCGGGCAGCGACACTTCCGGCGAACGGCTGGTGGCGGCACTGGCCGAGCCGATGCCGCTTGCCGCACAGGCGCCCGAGCTTGTACCGGCGGCCGGGACTGCCGCAGCGGCGCACGACGACAGCGCGGCGCTGGATGCCGAGCTGTTCGGGATTTTCCTGCAGGAGGCCGACGAAGTCCTCGGCGGCATCGCGGGCGATTTCGGTTCGGGGCCGGAGTCGCTCGGCGATGCCGATACCCTCAGCCGCATCCGCCGCGCTTTCCACACGCTCAAGGGCTCCAGCCGCATGGTCGGCCTGCACCGCTACGGCGAAGCCGCCTGGGCCGTGGAGCAGGTGATGAACTTGTGGATCGCCGAGGCGCGCGAGCCGGTGCCGGCCCTGCTGAACCTGCTGCGCCGCGCGCATGCGGAGTTGTCCGCGTGGGTGGCACTGCTGCATCGCGATGCCGGCGCGGCGCATGACATTGCGCCGCTGGTTGCCGCGGCCGAGGCGGTGCGTGATCCGCAGCCGGAAGCCCCCGCGGCATCTGCCGCAGCGGAGCCTGACGATGCTGTCATCGACGACACGCCGCCACCGGACATCCAGGCTGCGGATGCACCCGGGGATGGTCAGGAGGCCGACACGGATCTGCCCGGCGAGGCCACCGCCCCGGACGACGGCAATGTCATTCCTTTCCGCTTGTCGGGTGCGTTGTCCGGCGACGACGACAACTTCAAGGTGATCGGCCCGATCCGCATCGGCCTGCCGCTCTACAACGTCTACCTGCAGGAGGCCGACGACCTCTTGCGCCAGTTCGCCACCGATATTTCCGAGTGGCGCCATGAGAACCACCCGTGCCCGAGCGAACTGGCGCTGCGCGTTGCCCACACGCTGCAGGGCAGCTCGTCGACGGTGGGTCTGGAGCCGGTACGCGAGATTGCCGAAGCGCTCGAGCACTTGCTGCTGCAACTCGGTTCGCACCCGGTTGCCATTCACCCCGGCGACTTCCGCCTGCTGGAGCAGGCGGTCGAACGCCTGCGCGGCATGCTCCACCAGTTCGCCGCGGGTATCTGGCCCGAGGCGGATGCCAGCCTGCACCGCAGCCTGACCGAATTCGGCGAGCGCGCGCTGCTGCGTCCGCGCGTCCTGGTGCCGGCGCCGCAGGCGCTTGCCGAGCCGGATGGTTCCGTGGCCAGCCTGTTCGGCCAGATGCCGTCTGCCGAAGTGACGCCCGCAGTGACGTCACTCCCTGATCGTGCGCCGGACGCTCCGCCCGTGCCTGAGCTGCCCGCAGCGCCGGAGCCCGTGCAGCCGGCATCTCCTTCAGCGGGAGCCGTCACGCATGACGCGGTGGTGATCCCATTGCCGACTCCCGCGCGTCCGCTGCCGCCGGCGGTCGTGCAGTCGGATGCCGCAGAGCTGGATCCGACCCTCGTCGAGATCTTCCTGGAAGAGGCGCACGGCAGCCTGCCCGAACTCGGCCGGCTGGTGCGCACATGGGAGGCCGCGCCCGAGGACGCGAGGCAAGGCGGCCTGGTGCTGCGCGCGCTGCATACGCTCAAGGGCAGTGCGCGCATGGCCGGCGCCATGGCGCTGGGCCAGGCCGCGCATGAGATGGAAACGCTGCTCGACGCCAGCCTGCGCGCGCAGCGCGTCGGCCCGCAGTTGTTCCAGCGGCTGTACGCGTGGTACGACCGGATCCTGATGCATGTGGAAGCGCTGCAGGCCGGCCGGCTGCTGGTGCCGGACGATCCTGAAGTCATCAACGGGCTGGCCGCGCCGGAGCCGCCCGCTGCGCCGGTGATGGACAGTGCCGAGATCCCGAAGGCGGAGAGCGCGGGCACGGCGCTGCCGGTGCCCGTCGCCGCGTCGCCCGCTGGCGACCTGGTGCAGGCGTCGGACGCGGCGGAGCGCCAGCGCGCGCTGGTGCGTGTGCAGGCGCGCGCGCTCGATACGCTGATCAACGAGGCCGGCGAAGTCGGCGCCACGCGTGCGCGCCTGGAAAGCGAACTCGATTCCATGCGCGCCTACCTCGGCGAACTGAACGACAACGTCGCGCGTCTGCGCGGCCAGTTGCGCGAGATCGAGATCCAGGCCGAATCGCAGATGGCCTCGCGTATCGCCGATGCCCAGCACCGGCAGGAGTTCGATCCGCTGGAATTCGACCGCTTCACGCGCTTCCAGGAGCTGACGCGGATGATGGCCGAGTCGGTCAACGACGTGGCAACCGTGGAACAGAACCTGCACCGGGGCTTTGACCGCACCGCCGGCGACCTGGCCGCGCAGGCGCGTCTCACGCGCGGCCTGCAGCGCGGGCTGATGCAGGCGCGCATGGTGCAGTTCGACGCGCTGGCCGAGCGCCTGTACCGCGTCGCGCGCCAGTCCGCCGCGGAGACCGGCAAGGAAGTCAGGCTGCTGATCCAGGGCGGTACGGTGGAAGTCGACCGTTCCGTGCTGGACCGCATGGCCGGCCCGATCGAGCACCTGATCCGCAATGCCGTCGTGCATGGTATCGAGACGGCCGAAGCTCGCCGCGCCGCGGGCAAGTCGGCGGCCGGTTCGCTGACGCTGGAAGTGCAGCAGGAAGGCAACGAGGTTGTGCTGCATTTCGTCGATGACGGCGCGGGGCTGGACCTCGCGCGGATCCGTGCGCGCGCCGTGGAGCGCAACCTGCTGGCACCGGACGACGAGGCCAGCGAGGCGCGCCTGACCGAGATGATCTTTGCGCCGGGGTTCTCGACTGCCGATGCGGTTTCGGAACTCGCCGGCCGCGGCGTGGGCATGGACGTGGTGCGCGCGGAGACGGTGGCGCTTGGCGGCCGCATCACGCTCTCGACGGCGGCCGGCCGCGGCACCACGTTCACGGTGCACCTGCCGCTGACCACGGCGATCACGCAGGTGCTGGTGGTGGTGCTTGGCGGCCGCATGTATGCGTTGCCGAGCGGCATGATCGACCAGGTCCAGCAATTGCGCACGCAGGCCCTGCTGGACGCCTACAACCATGGCCACATCACCGTAGCCGGTGGAGAGGTACCGTTCTACTACTTCGGCGCCCTGCTCGAAGAAAGCGCGGCCACGCCATCCGGCCGCAAGTACTCGCCGGTGGTCATCGTGCGCAGCGGCACGGAGCGCGTGGCGGTGCACGTGGACGAAGTGGTGGGCAACCGCGAAGTGGTGGTCAAGCACATCGGCCCGCACCTCGCGCGCCTGGAAGGCATCGCCGGCGCCACCACGATGGGCGACGGCGAAATCGTGCTGATCTACAACCCGGTGGTGCTGGCCCAGCGCTTCGAGCGCGTCCGCGGCGAAGCGGCGCCGGCGGCGACGCAGCCCGAAGCCGTGCAGCCGCTTGGCGCGGTTGCGGAGCTGAACGGCGACGGTGCCACCACGCCGGTGCAGGGACTGGTGATGCAGCCCACCGTGATGGTGGTGGACGATTCGCTGACCGTACGGAAGGCCGCGCACCGCCTGCTTACGCGTGCCGGCTATGAGGTGCTGCTCGCGCGCGACGGCGTCGATGCGCTCAAGCAGCTGCAGGACGTGATGCCGGACGCCATGCTGGTGGACATCGAGATGCCGCATATGGACGGCTTCGACCTGACCCGCAACGTGCGTGCCGACAGCCGCACGGCCCACATGCCGCTGGTGATGATCACCTCGCGCACGGCGGAGAAGCACCGCCGCTACGCGCAGGAGATCGGCGTGGATGTGTACCTCGGCAAGCCGTACAACGAGGATGAACTGCTTGGTACGCTGCAGCGGTTGATAGGTGCGCGTGCCGCCGGTGCCGCTGGTTCCGTTGCGCAGATGCTTGGGGACCAGCCGGAACCTTGATTGGGGGCGGACTGGCTCTCCATCCGCGGCCGAAGTGGTTTCCCCTCTCCCACGCCAGTGGGAGAGGGGAAACCAAGACCGCCGTGGCGCTTTGCGGATCTATCGGCGCGCCTTACCACCGCATCTGCGCATTCCGCGTACCTGTGCTCACCACCTGCGTCTTGGTCCGGCCCTCATACGTAGCCCGCACGTTGTAGCTGCCTTCCGGCGCCCTCAGCAGGCACTTGGGCCCGTCCGCCACGAAGCTGGCCACTTCGCGCCCGTTGCGCAGCAGCTTTACGTTGACGTCGGACAGGTACTCCCCGCGCGCGCCCTGGGTGAAGAGCAGCCCCATGTTGTAGTTGCGGGACTGCGCGGACAGCGCACGCTGCTCATCCTCGGCAACGCCACCGCAGATGTAGGTCACCGAACCGGCCTTACGCTGCACCATCGCGTCGCGCGGCGGAGGTGGCGGAGGAACCGCCAACGGCGGGGTGGGTGCCGCCAACGGGGGGGATGGCGCTGCCGGTGCCGTGTCGATCGGTGCGGGAGCGGGCGCAGGCGCCGCTGCCGGTGGCGTTGCCGTTGTCGGCGGAAGCGGGGGGGTGCCCGTTGCCCCAGGGCCCGGTGTCATCGGCGCGGCCGCAGCGTCCGCCGGGGCCGTGGAAGTCTGGGCCTGGCCCGCGGCGGGCACGAAGGCCAGCATTGCCAGGGCACATGCACCCATCAGAAGGGCCAGCCGACGCGCGCGTACGCGCCGCTCGCTTGCGTCCGGCACATGGATCGGGCGGGACGCGTGTGAAGACAGTTGCCGCATCATGGCCTCCTTGACGAAAGAGGAATGACAGTGCCGCCAGCGCCACTTGCGGGGCAGGCGGATGTCCATTCCATGCTATGGAGCGATGCCGGGGCATACTGCCGGTCAGGCTCCTACATGCGTGTCGGAGGAGGGCGTGTTGCCGGATCTAGGCGGCGCAGGGGCCACCCGGGATGTGCACGCCGCGGCAACCCGCAGCGTGCGGAGGCGGAAGGGATTACGACTTGCTGCCCACCAGCCGGGCCGGGACCGACAGCGTCAGTGCTGCACCCGCCACCAGGCAGGCGGCGAGCAGGTACATGCCGGAATCGGTGGTCTTCGTCAGGTCCTTGAGCCAGCCGACCGCGTACGGGCTCAGGAAGCCGGCCAGGTTGCCGAGCGAGTTGATCAGCGCGATGCCCGCGGCAGCCCCGGTGCCGGCCAGGAACGCGGTGGGCAGGCTCCAGAACAGCGGCAGCGTGGTCAGGATGCCGATGGTGGCCAGCGTGAGCGCCACCATCGCCAGCGCGGTGCTGTCATGCCAGTGCACCGAGAGCAGCAGGCCCAGCGCGCCAGCCACGGCCGGGATCGCAATGTGCCAGCGGCGCTCGCCCGAACGGTCCGCGCTGTAGGCGGTCAGCACCATGCCGACCACCGCGCAGCCATACGGAATTGCAGTCAGCAGGCCGATGTCGAGCGCGCTCTTGACGCCGGTCTGCTTGATGATGGTCGGCAGCCAGAAGCTCACGCCGTACAGGCCCATCACGAAGCAGAAGTAGATCGCGCTCATCAGCCACACGCGCGGGCTTGCCAGCACGGTGCGGATGGGCGGGTCTTCCTTGTGCGCATCTTCGCTCGCGATATTGCGTTCGAGCAGCGCTTTTTCCTCGGCGGTGAGCCACCTGGCGTGCGCGATGCGGTCGTCCAGGTAGGCCAGCACCCACAGGCCGACCAGAATCGACGGGATGCCTTCGAGCAGGAACATCCATTGCCAGCCGGACCAGCCGTTGTGTCCGTCGAAGGCCTGCATCGCCCAGCCCGACAGCGGGCCGCCGATCACGCCAGACAGCGCGATGGCGGTCATGAAGAAGGTGGTGGTGCGGCCACGCCGGTTGGCCGGGTACCAGTAGGTCAGGTACAGGATGATGCCCGGGAAGAAACCTGCCTCCGCAATGCCCAGCAGGAAGCGCAGCACGTAGAACATGGTGGGCGTGGTGACGAACATCATCGCCGCGGAGATGGCGCCCCACGTGATCATGATGCGGGCGATCCAGATGCGCGCGCCCACCTTGTGCAGGATCACGTTGCTCGGCACTTCGAACAGGAAGTAGCCGATGAAGAAGATGCCCGCGCCGAGCCCGTAGATGGTCTCGCTGAATTTCAGGTCGTTGAGCATCTGCAGCTTGGCAAAGCCCACGTTGACGCGGTCCAGGTAGGCCACCACGTAGCACAGCAGCAGGAAGGGCACCAGGCGCCAGCTCACCTTGCGGTAAGTGGCGTCTTCAAACGCGGCGTCGCTGACGCCGGGACTCACTGCAGTCGTTGTCATGCTGTCTCCTCAGGATGGTTGCGTTTCTACGACGCGTCGGTGATGCAGCTACGGCTACGGCTTACGGCTGGGCGGGCGGTGGCTATACGCAGCGGCCACCGTCCACTTCGATGCAGGTGCCGGTGATGAATGCGGCTTCGTCGGAGGCCAGGTACAGGCAGGCATTGGCGACATCCGCCGGCGTCGACATGCGCCCCATCGGGATGGTGGCGAGAAATTTCGCGCGGTTCTCCGGCGTATCGGGCATGCCCATGAATTCCTCGAGCAGGCCGGTCGCACCGATCACCGGGTTGACGCAGTTGACGCGGATGTTGTCCTTGCCGAGCTCGGCCGCCATGGCCTTGCTCGCGGTGATGACGGCACCCTTGCTGCCGTTGTACCAGACCAGGCCCGGACGCGGCCGGATGCCGGCGGTCGACGCGATATTGACGAACACGCCGCCGCCGCGCTGGCGGAAGTGCGGGATGAACGCGCGCGCCGACCAGAAGATGCTCTTGACGTTGACCGCGTAGACGCGGTCGAACTCTTCCTCGGTCACCTCCAGGATCGGCTTGTTGCGGTGGGTGGTGCCGGCATTATTGACGACGATATGGACGTCGCCGAAGGCGGCCAGCGTGGCGTCGCGCATGGCGTCCGTGTCCGCCTCGCGCGAGACGTCGGCGCGTACCGCACGGGCCTGGCCGCCGGCGTCGCGGATCGCGGCGGCCACGCGCTCGGCGGCGTCTTCACGCAGGTCCGCCACCATCACGCGGGCGCCTTCGCGCGCGAACGCATGCGCGATGCCTTCGCCGAAGCCAGAGCCGCCGCCGGTGACGATTGCTACCTTGTTGGCCAGTCTCATCGTTTGTCTCCTTGGGTTTGTTATGTCGTGCAATGCGGCAGGTCGCTTAGTGTGCGAACGGCCCGCGCCCGCGCAATGCGTTGGCCACCATCATCACAGCCAGCAGGAATGGCAGCGCCACATACAGGCACCAGTGCACGCGGTCGCCCACGGTGTCGCCCCACTTGCGCTTGAAGACCTGCAGGCGCGGCATGCCGGACGGATTGGTGGCGCGCTTGTTCTTCACGTGCCAGGCCATCCAGAAAAAGAAGATGGCAAAGGCGACCGACAGGAAATTGATGTTACCCATGTTGAATGGCAATGGTTTTCAGGGTGGTAAATCCGTACAGGGCTTCGAAGCCCTTCTCGCGGCCGTAGCCGGACTGGCCGGTGCCGCCGAAGGGTAGCTCCACGCCGCCGCCGGCACCGTAGTTGTTGATAAAGACCTGGCCTGCGCGTAGCTTGCGCGCCAGGCGCAGCTGCCTTCCGCCGTCGCGCGTCCACAATCCCGCCACCAGTCCATACGGCGTGCCGTTGGCCAGCGCCAGGGCTTCGGCTTCGGTGTCGAACGGCATGGCGGCCAGCAGCGGGCCGAAGACTTCCTCCTGTGCCAGCCGGTGCGCGGGCGGCACGTCGCGGAACAGCATCGGCACCTGGTAGTAGCCGGACTCAGGCGCTTCCGCCACGATCTGCCCCTGCGCCATCACGCCGATGCCGGCGTGCTGGGCATCGGAGACGAAGTCCCACACGCGCTGCTGCTGCTTGCGGCTGATCAGCGGGCCGCATTCCAGGTCCAGTTCAGACGGGCCGACGCGCAGCGATTCGAACACCGAGGCAAGCCGGTCCAGCAGCGCATTGTAGAGCGGGCGTTCCACCAGCACGCGGCTGCCCGCCGAGCAGGTCTGGCCGGCGTTCTGCACGATGCCGTTGACGATTACCGGCACCAGTGCATCCACGTCGGCATCGGCAAAGACGATCTGCGGCGACTTGCCGCCCAGTTCGAGCGTGACCGGCACGTGGTTCTCTGCGGCGAGCTGCGCAACGAGCTTGCCGGTCTGCGGCGAACCGGTGAACGAGATGTGGTTGATACCCGGGTGGCGGGCCAGCGCGGCGCCGGCCTCATGGCCGTAGCCGGTGACGATATTGAGCGCGCCTTCGGGCAGGCCGGCTTCGGCGGCCAGTTCGGCCACGCGCAGCAAGGACAGGCAGGCGTCCTCGGCCGGCTTGACCACGCAGGCGTTGCCGGTGGCCAATGCCGCGCCCACGCTGCGGCCGAAAATCTGCAGCGGGTAGTTCCACGGGATGATATGGCCCGTGACGCCATGCGGCTCGCGCAGCGTCAGCACCGTGTAGCCGGGGTTGTACGGAATGGTCTGGCCGTGCAGCTTGTCGACGGCGCCGGCGTAGAACTCGAAATAGCGTGCGACCGCGCGCGCGTCGGCCCGGGCCTGGCGCGCCGGCTTGCCGGTGTCGCGCGCTTCCAGCGCGGCCAGTTCCTCTTCGTTGGCGATCAGCGACAGCGCCACGCGGTTGAGCAGCCGCACGCGCTCGGCCGGCGCCATGGCGCCCCAGGCGCCGTCGGCGGCTTGCCGTGCAGCGTGCACGGCGACATTGATATCGGTGGCGTTGCCCCGCGCGATCTCGGCAAAGGGTTCGCCGCTGGATGGGTCGAACACTTTGATGCGCAGGCCGTTGTCGGGCGCGATCAGGCGGTTGGCGACGAAATGCTGGGCATGCATGGATGGTCTCCGGGGGTCTCCGTGTCTTCGGAGGCGTGGCTCGGAATTCAGCGTTGGCTGAAGAATGCGCCATTATCGCGCAGCCCGGGCGGCGTGCAAGGCACGGTCTTTGTCAGCCTCGGGTCAGGGGGGAGCCGCTATAATGCCGGCCATCCATAAACACACCGCAGGCATCTGGAGAATCGCATGAGCTTCAATCTCGTCTCCCCGGGCAAGGACCTTCCCAACGATTTCAACGTCATCATCGAGATCTCCGCCCAGAGCGATCCGGTGAAGTACGAGGCCGACAAGGAAACCGGCCTGCTGTTCGTGGACCGCTTCATCGGCACCGGCATGCGCTATCCGGCCAACTACGGCTTCATTCCGCAGACGCTGTCGGGCGACGGCGACCCCGTGGACGTGCTGGTGATCACCCCGTTCCCGATCCTGGCGGGCGCTGTGGTGCGCTGCCGTGCACTCGGCATGCTGAAGATGACCGACGAGTCGGGCGTGGATGCCAAGCTGGTTGCCGTGCCGGTGGACAAGCTGTCTCCTGCTACTGCCTTCATGAAGGGCCTGTCGGACGTGCCGCAGAACACGCTGGACCAGATCAAGCACTTCTTTGAGAACTACAAGGCACTGGAAGCCGGCAAGTGGGTGAAGGTGGAAGGCTGGGCCGGCATCGAGGAAGCCCACAAGGAAATCACCGACGGCGTGGCGAACTTCAAGAAGTAATCGCTCGCGTGCCCTGTCTGGCAGTTTATGCGCTGTTCTCGTCCAAAGCTGAACGGCTGCTGAACGAACCCCGCTCCGGCGGGGTTTTTTGTTGCGGAAAACCTGACTATCGACAAGCCGCGGGCACCCGCGCCGGAGTACGCTATCGGTGTCCCCAATACCACAGGAGTCACTATGAACCGCCTGCAGAGCGTGTCCGGTGCCATGGAGTTTCCCGGAACTGCGCACCGCTACGATGGCCTGGCCATCTTCTTCCACTGGGCGGTATTCCTGCTGGTCGCCGCGGCCTATGCGGCGATCGAGCTGAAAGGCTTTGCCGGCAAGGGCACGCCGGCGCGCTCGCTGGCCATGGCGGCGCATGAGTGGACCGGCATGCTTGTCTTTGTGCTGGCCGTGCCACGCCTGCTGTGGCGCCTGGTGCGCGGTGCGCCGCCGGCTGAGCCGGGGCCGCGCTGGATGCAGTTCGCGGGCGACGCGATGCACTGGGTGCTGTACCTGTTCATCGTGGCCCAACCCATCCTCGGCCTGCTTGCCCTCAACGCCGGCGGCCACGTGCTGGCGCTACCCGGGCTCGGTATCGAGATTCCCGCGCTGGTCGGGCCGGATGAGGCGCTGAAGAACCAGATCAAGGAAGTCCACGAGACGATCGGCACGGCTTTCTATCTGGTGATCGGCCTGCATGCGGTAGCAGCGCTGTTCCACCATTACATGCTGGGCGACAACACCTTGCGCCGCATGTGGCGGCGCTGAGCCGCGGCTTCAGTCCTGCCGCTGGGCGAACGGCGTGCGCTCGTTGAGTTCGTCCAGGTAGGCGTCTATGCCTTCGCGCTCGCGAGCGAGGAAGCGCTCCACGGCGTCGGCAAAGGCCGGATGGGCGAGCCAGTGCGCGGACCGCGTCGGCACGGGCAGGAAGCCGCGGGCCATCTTGTGCTCGCCCTGCGCGCCGCCTTCGAAGGTGCCGATGCCGTGGCGGATGCAGAAGTCCAGCGGCTGGTAGTAGGCGGTTTCGAAGTGCAGGCACGGGTGGTACTCCAGCGCACCCCAGTAGCGTCCGTACAGCGTGCTGATGCCAGGCGTGTCGTCATAGACCAGCAGCGAACTCGCGATCGGCTGCCCCGCGCGTTCGGCGATCACCAGCAGCAGGTGCTGCGGCATGGATGCACCGATGCGCCGGAAAAAATCCAGGTTCAGGTACGGCGTGGAGTGATGCTCGCGGTAGGTCTGGCGGTAGCAGCGGTTGAAGAAACGCCAGGCCTCGTCGTCGATTTCGGCGCCGCGCAGGTGCCGGAAAGTGATGCCGGCTTGCGCCACCTGCCGACGCTCGGCGCGGATGTTCTTGCGCTTCTTCTGCGACAGCGTGGCGAGGAAGTCGTCGAAGCTGGCGTACCCCGCGTTGGTCCAGTGGAACTGCACGCCATGCCGCATCATCATGCCTGCCTGCTCCATCAGGTCGGCCTCGGCATCATTGGGGAACAGGATGTGCAGCGACGACATCCCGCTTTCCGTGGCCAGTGCCAGCGCAAGCTGCAGCAGCAGGCGGCGCGCGTCCGTGTTCTCCGCGAGCAGACGCGCGCCGCGCACGGGCGTGAACGGGATGGCCGACAGCCACTTGGGGTAGTACTCCAGGCCGTGGCGGGCGTAGGCATCGGCCCAGGCCCAGTCGAATACATACTCGCCATAGGAATGCGCTTTCGCGTACAGCGGCATGGCGCCGGCCAGCCTCTCCGGCTGGCCGTTGGCGGCGGGTGCCCACAGGGTGAGGTAGCGCGGACTCCAGCCGGTGTCGGCGCAGGCGCTGCCGCTGGCATGCAACGCGTGCAGGAAGGCGTGGCGCAGGAACGGGGTGGCGTCGGGGTCGCTGGCGACCAGGGCATCCCACGTATCGGCAGCGATTTTGGCGAGATCCGAAACGATCTCTGTCCGGTAGTCCTGCACGCCAGCGGCCTCGGGCGGTTCCGCCGCTTGCCGCGTGTTGAACGCATCGCCCGGTTTGCAAGATTCCGACTGCATTGCGCCTGATTCCTATCTCCGACAATCGCGCCGAGTCTACCGGAAACCGCCGGCACCCGCTCCCGGCGCCAGCGACGCCGTGCGGCGCGTCGTAAAATGGCGCATGGCCGTCACCCGTGCGGCCGCGAGACGCTCCCGATGCCGCCGGCCGCAAGCCTGCACGCTGCAGACGCCGGCAACCAAGGCCCGATATGAAGAATCCGTTTTTCAACCTGTATTCCCACGGCTTTGCGCGCGTGGCAGTGGGCGTGCCGGTCTGCCGCGTGGCAGACCCGGCCTTTAACGCTGCCGAAACCATCGCACTGGCCACGCAGGCAGCAAAGCAGGGCGCCGTGCTGGTCGCCTTCCCGGAACTCGGCATCTCGGCCTACACCTGCGACGACTTGTTCCACCAGCGTGCGCTGCTGGATGCGTGCGAAGCGGCGCTGGGCACAATCGTCGAAGCGTCGCGCAAGCTGTCGGCGGCGCTGATCGTGGGCATGCCGCTGCGCGTGGAGCATCAGCTGTTCAACTGCGCCGTGGTGGTGGCTCGGGGTCGGGTGCTTGGCGTGGTGCCCAAGTCCTATCTGCCGAACTACTGGGAGTTCTACGAAGCGCGCCAGTTCAGCGAAGCCGACAACGCGGCCACGGATTCGATCCGCCTGCTCGGCCAGGACGTGCCCTTCGGCGCCGGGTTGCTGTTCGAGATCGAGGACATCCCATACTTCCGCTTTCATGCGGAGATCTGCGAGGACGTGTGGGTGCCGATCCCGCCGTCGTCGTTCGCGGCGCTGGCCGGTGCGACGGTGCTTGTCAACCTGTCGGCGTCGAATATCGTGATCGGCAAGGCGGGCTACCGGCACCAGCTCGTGTCGCAGCAATCGGCGCGTTGCCTGGCCGCTTACCTCTACACGTCCGCCGGCAAGGGCGAGTCTTCGACGGACCTGGCCTGGGACGGCCAGGCGCTGATCTGCGAGAACGGCGAGTTGCTGGCGGAGTCCGAACGCTTTGCCGATACCTCGCACCTGCTGTTTGCCGATGTGGACGTCGAGCGCCTGTCGCGCGAGCGCATGCACCAGGTGACCTTTGGCCACTCGGTGCGCCGGCACAAGGCCGAAGTGGACAAGTTCCGCGTGGTCCGTTTCCCGCTCGACGTGACGCTGGACAAGGCGCTGCCGCTCGAGCGCAAGGTGGCGCGCTTCCCGTACGTGCCGGCCGACCCGCGCCAGCGCGACGAGCGCTGCCACGAGGTCTACAACATCCAGGTGCAGGCGCTGGTGCAGCGGCTGTCGGCGAGCAAGATTTCCAAGGTGGTCATCGGCGTGTCGGGCGGGCTGGATTCCACCCACGCGCTGCTGGTGTGCGCCAAGGCGATGGACCGCCTCGGGTTGCCGCGCTCGAACATCCTGGCCTATACCATGCCCGGCTTTGCCACGAGCGACCGCACGCTGCGCCAGGCGCGCCAGCTCATGGAACTGGTCGGCTGCACCGCGCGCGAAATCGACATCCGGCCGAGCTGCCTGGCGATGCTGAAGGACCTGGACCACCCCTATGCGCGCGGCGAGAAAGTCTATGACGTGACTTTCGAGAACGTGCAGGCCGGCGAGCGCACCAACCACCTGTTCCGGCTGGCCAACCATAACGGCGCGATCGTAATCGGCACCGGAGACCTCAGCGAACTGGCGCTGGGCTGGTGCACCTACGGCGTGGGCGACCATATGTCGCACTACAACGTGAACGCCAGCGTGCCCAAGACGCTGATCTCGCACCTGGTGCGCTGGGTGGCGGAAACGGGGCAGGTCGGTGAAGGCGGTTCGGACGTGCTGATCAGCGTGCTGGATACGGATATCAGCCCGGAACTGGTGCCTGGCGATTCCAACCACGGCCCCGAGCAGAAGACCGAGAGCACCATCGGCCCGTATGAGCTGCAGGACTTCAATCTCCACTACACGCTGCGTTTCGGCTTTACCCCGTCCAAGATCGCCTTCCTGGCGCTGCATGCCTGGGGAGACCGCGAGCGCGGCACCTGGCCCAATGGCCCGCACGTGGCGCGCAACCAGTACGGCCTGCCGGAGATCAAGCGCAACCTGGCGATCTTCCTTGACCGGTTCTTCCGCACGAGCCAGTTCAAGCGCTCCTGCATCCCGAACGCGCCCAAGGTGGGCTCGGGTGGATCGCTGTCGCCGCGCGGCGACTGGCGCGCCCCGAGCGACTCCGAATCGGTGGTGTGGCTGAAGGATCTGGAGAAGGTGCCTGACTGAGGCGCAGGACGGCTAAGCGGCCGGTGGAATTTCGAAGCTGCCAGCCAGAAGGTCTTTGTGGAAGGCCATGAGCCAGTCGGCGGTTTCATCCAGCGGATAGGCGTGCTGCCTGCCGCTGGCAAGGCAGTCGACCACGGCATATCCGTAGATGTCGGCGGGATCCGCCTGCTGCCGTTCATGGCCGGTCAGGCGGAAGTCTGCGCCGGCGCGCCCGTGGCTGCGCACCAGGGCCAGGAATAGCACGCGTTCCGCGGTGTCGATCAGTGGCATGGGATTGTGTTGTCGCTGGCTCTTGCCGCCGTGTCAGGAAACGTCGATCGAGACCAGCTTCAGCCCGATCACGCCGCACAGGATCAGCGCGACGCAGCCGATGCGTGCCGGCGATGCCGGCTCGCCCAGCAATGCCATGCCCAGCACCGCCGTGCCCGCCGCACCGATACCGGTCCAGACCGCGTAGGCCGTGCCCACCGGCAGAGCCCGCAGGGCCAGCGTCAGCAGCATGATGCTGCTGAGTCCGGTGAGCACGGCAAACAGGCTCGGCCACAGCCGGCTGAAGCCGGCGGACCATTTCATGCCAAAGGCGAAGGCAATTTCCAGCACGCCGGCACAACTCAGCAAGATCCAGGACATCGTGGCAAAGGCTTTGGAGGTTGAGTGGGATGCCGCCGTCAGCCGACCAGCAGGCGGTGCGTGAACAGGCGATGCAGCGTGCGGACAAACAGCACGGCAATCGCGATGGTCAGCAGCGCGAGGATCGCCGCAGCCACGATGTGGAGCACACCGGTATCCATATAGTGCGCATACTTCAGCGCGGCGTTGGACAGCGCGGCCAGCGGGAAGCTGATGGCCCACCACGAAGCGGCGAACGGCACTGAGCGGCGGAACACCTTGGCCGCGAGCACCACGAACAGGAACAGGCCGAAGTAGAACAGCAGGGCGGCGAACATGTCGACGTGCTGCGTGACGTTGACATAGGCCAGGAAGCCGACTTCAAACGGGGCGATCAGGATGATCAGCGAAGGCGTCATGCCGGCGGGCAGCGGATCATGGTGGACCAGGCGCGAGAAGATCATCGTGAAGAACACCAGCGCCATTACCGTGCCGACGGCCACGGCGAACAGGTTCAGCTCGGGTGCCCAGGCCATCGGCATGGTGCCGCCGGCCACCGCGATATCGAGCGTCGCCACGCCGGGAATGAGCCATGCCGGCACGACATGCGTGGGGTCGCCCTTGCCCTGGAACAGACGGCTGGCGATCACATAGGTCAGTGCGATGGTGAGCACTGCACCAATGGTCCACACGACTTGGCCAAGCGTCTCGCTGTAGACGCCAACCACCGATGACAGCAGCAGGATGGCGATGGTGATGGTGCCGAAGAAATTGCCGGCGATCGGGTGGTTGAACTCGGCCTTGACGGCTGCCGGATACAGGCGCCACTTGGCCAGATAGCCGATTGCCAGCGCCAGGAACGTGATCACTGCCACCACGCCGACAGCATCGGCAATGGCGAGGCTGGTGCCGAACACCTTGCTCGCGCCGCGCCATGCCAGCGACAGTCCTGACAGGCCCATGACGGCGCCGAACAGGTTGACCGGGAGATGCTGAACTGAACTGCGCTGGTGGGGCGCCGCGGCGGCGGGATTGGCTGCAATAGTCATGTTGCTTTCGTCTGCCTGTATGGAATGCCGAGCGCGTTGCATCGGCGGTGGAACGACCCGGCACCGCTTTCCAGAATGGAGGTGGGCCGTGGTGGAATGCATTATGGGAAAAGCATGGCCAGGCTGAAAGAAGACAGTTACGTCAATTTCTGCCAATCGCTCTCTGCTCTCGGCCAGAGGCGTTTTCGCGCTCGTCATGCCCACTAGACTGCGCCCGGTCTCCGTTGGAGGTACTCAGGACGCAAGATGAAAATCAGGAAATCGAGAGGTGCCAGGGTCACTTGGCTGGTGCTGTGCTGTGTCGGGCTGGCCGCGTGCATCCAGGCGCCGATCCAGCGCTATGAAGGCAGCCACGCGCTACGTGAAGGCAGGGGCGGCGCACGGGAAACCGTCGATGGCATCGACATCTGGACGCGCGGCGAGCCATCTGGTCCGTACGAAGTCCTTGCTTACACCACGGTCGAGAGCCCCGAGGGCTGGATTGGCGGCCGCATCCTGCTTTCCCGCGTCGCGGAGCGGGTGCGCGCGGCTGGCGGCGATGCAGCCGTGCTGGGTGTCGAGCGCAGCCGCGTGGACAGCACGCCGCTGGATCGGGGGCGAACCATGCTGGAGGGGCGGCGCGTGGTGGAGATAACCATCGTGCGCTATCGGTCCCGGGCGAATGGATCAAGGCAGGTCCGATGGCCGAAATTGACTAAACTGATCAAATCGGATTCCGTTGCCTGATTGTCATGAAGATCGCAGTGCTCGCCTTTCCCGGTGTCCAGATGCTGGACCTGGCCGGCCCTATCGATGTCTTTCACGAAGGGGCGCGCCAGGCCGGTGAGCCCGGGGCCTATGCGTTCGAGATCGTGTCGCCGGTGCCCGGCGTGCTGCGCGCATCCAATGGCATGACCATCACGCCTGACACGACACTCGAAACCAGCAGCGCGGATATCGACACCCTGCTGATCGCCGGCAGCCCGCAAGTCAGCCTGTTCGAAAATGACAGTGCGATCGGGGACTGGCTGAATCGCTACGCCCGTACGGTTCGCCGGCTGGGGTCGGTATGCTCCGGCGCCATGCTGCTGGCCCACGCCGGCCTGCTGGACGGGCGTAATGCCACCACACACTGGAATTCCACTGAACGCTTGTCACGGCAGTTTCCGCAGGTCAGGGTGCAGCCGGACCAGATCTATGTGAAGGACGGCAACCTGTACACCTCGGCTGGCGTTACCGCCGGGCTGGACCTGGCGCTGGCCATGGTGGAGGAGGACTTCGGGCGCACGGTAGCGTTGAAGGTCGCGCGCGAGTTCGTGATGTTCCTGAAGCGGCCCGGCGGCCAGTCGCAGTTCAGCGCGCACCTGGCCGCGCAGGGTGCCGAAAAGAGCGCGATCCGGGACGTGCAGAACTGGGTGCTGGAGAACCTCGCGGAGCGCCTGTCGGTAGACAGCATGGCCGAGCGGGCCGGCATGAGCACGCGCAACTTCGCCCGGATCTTCAAGCAGGAATGCCAGGTCACGCCAGCGGATTTTGTCGAGGGTGCACGCATCGACGCGGCCAGGCGCCAGCTGGAAGAGACGCGCAATCCGCTCAAGCGGGTGGCGGCGCTGACTGGCTTTAACGATCCGAACAGCTTGCGCCGGGCCTTTCTCCGGCGGCTGGGCGTATCGCCTGCCGACTATCGTCGCCGTTTCCGTTCGACGACATAGCCACCGGTGCCGCGGATATGCACAAGCGGTCCACAGCTTGTGCCGGAGGTTGCCCACAAGGTTATCCACAGGAATGTGACGCGCAAGGCGGGCAGCTCGTGGGCACGCCAGCACACCTTGCATGCGCATCGAACGGCGCGCGCGGACGATAGGCCGCGTTAATGACTGGTAAAATGCAAAACGAACCACGCCGCCCGCGCGCCTGCTGCGCACGGGCGGCGCGTTACCCAACGACTATAACCAGGGGCCAGTCATGAAGCAGATTACCGCCATCATCAAACCGTTCAAACTCGACGAAGTGCGCGAATCGCTCGCGGATGTCGGCGTGACGGGGCTGACGGTGACCGAAGTGAAGGGATTTGGCCGCCAGAAGGGGCACACCGAGCTGTACCGCGGCGCCGAGTATGTGGTCGATTTCCTGCCGAAGATCAAGATCGAGGTGGTGGTGGCCGAGAACCAGCTCGACACCGTGCTGGACGCCATCGTCAAGGCCGCGCATACCGGCAAGATCGGCGACGGCAAGATCTTCGTGATGGATATCGAGCGCGTGATCCGCATCCGCACCGGCGAGCAGGACGAAGCCGCGGTCTGACGCACATGCCGGGCGGCGCCACCAGGCGTCAGCTCGGCAGTTTCCAGCCATAGCTCACCGACACTAGCCGCATGGCGATGATGCTCAGTGCGCCGGTGAGCAGCGCGGCTTCCTGGTCCACCTGCAGCCAGGTCAGCCCCATATAGACCCAGCAGCCCACGAACGAACACGTCGCGTAGGGCGAGCGGTCGCGCAGGATCATCGGGACTTCATTGCACAGCACGTCCCGTACCACCCCGCCGAACACCGCCGAGATGATGCCCATCATGACCGCCACGGTCGGCGTCATCTGCGCCACCAGCGCCAGCGAGGCGCCGGTTACCGAGAACAGCCCCAGCCCGATCGCATCCGCCACGATCATGGTGCGCTCCGAAGCCACGCGGCTGACCACGCGCAACACCAGCGACGCGCCGAGCGACATCGCGAAGATCAGCAGCACATAGCCTTCGTGCTCGACCCAGTAGAAGGGGCGTCGGTCCAGCAGCACGTCGCGCACGGTGCCGCCGCCAAAGGCGGTCGCGAACGCAACCACGAAGGTGCCGACGACGTCCAGGCGCTGCTTGCGCGCGTCGACCACGCCTGAGACGGCGAAGGAAAGCATGCCGATCACCTCCATCACATGGAGGATCAGGGGCAGGCGCCCCATCAGCAATTCAAGCGGCAGGTGCATCAGGCGCGGGGCTGGCGCAACAGGACCATCAGCGCGCCGGCGCCGCCCTGGGCTTCGCGGGCCTGGACGAAGGCGATCACTTCTTCTTTCTGCACCAGCCAGCGGCGGACCTTGCCTTTCAGGACCGGGAGCTTGTCGGGCGAGCCGATGCCCTTGCCGTGGATCACGCGCACGCAGCGCACGCCGTTGCGCACCGAGCGGCGCAGGAATTCCGACAGCGCTTCGCGCGCTTCGTCCGAGCGCAGGCCGTGGAGGTCGACCTTGTCCTGCGGCACCCACTCGCCGCGGCGCAGCTTGCGGATGACATCCATGCCGATGCCGGGGCGGCGGAAGGACAGGGATTCGTCCATCTCCAGCAGCATGTCGACATCGTATTCGTCGGACAGGGATGCCTCCAGCACGGCCTTGTCGTTGCGCTGGGTCTGAACCGGAACCGGGGCAGGGCGCGGGTTCAAGAGCGTTGCGTGGTTGCGCTCGCGCAGCTGGTTGACCTGTCCTACGTTGTTGCGAAAGACGTTGGCCTCGTCGCGCGCGCGTTGCGCGGCCTGCTCGGCCGCGAGCTGCTCGGCTTCACGGCGCTCGGTATCGGCCTTGAGGTTGTCGCGCAGGGTGGCCAGATCGTTCAGGCCGAAGCGCTTGGTCGGACGGTCGGGTTTGCGGGCGCCGTGCGTCATGGAAAATTCTCCGGGGGCTCGGCGCAATTATATCGGGAGGGGCGGGCCCGGCCGGTCGGCCGGGCCGCGGGGCCTTACTTCAGGGCTTCGACGAAGCGCTGGGCGTCCAGCGCGGCCATGCAGCCGGTGCCGGCGCTGGTGATGGCCTGGCGATAGACGTGGTCCTGCACGTCGCCGGCGGCAAACACGCCCGGGATGCTGGTCGCGGTGGCATCGCCGGCCAGGCCGGATTTCGTGGCAAGGTAGCCGTTTTCCATGGCGAGCTGGCCGACGAACAGGTCGGTATTGGGCTTGTGGCCGATCGCGATGAACACGCCGGCCAGCTTGATGTCTTCGGTCTGGCCGGTTTTCGCGCCGCGGATGCGGATGCCGGTCACGCCCGAATCGTCGCCGAGCACTTCGTCCAGCACGCTGTCGTAGCGGATCTCGACGCGGCCTTCCTTCACGCGCTGCAGCAGGCGGTCGACCAGGATCGGCTCGGCGCGGAAGCTGTCGCGGCGGTGGATCACGGTGACCTTGCTGGCGATGTGGGACAGGTACAGCGCCTCTTCCACGGCGGTATTGCCGCCTCCGACCACGGCCACTTCCTGGTTCTTGTAGAAGAAGCCGTCGCAGGTGGCGCAGGCTGACACGCCGCGGCCCATGAACGATTCCTCGGACGGCAGGCCCAGATACTGCGCCGAAGCGCCGGTGGCGATGATCAGCGCGTCGCAGGTGTACTCGCCGGCGTCGCCGATCAGGCGGAACGGACGGGCCGGGTTGCCGCTTTCATCCACGAGCCTGGCCGTGTGGATGTGATCGAAGATGATTTCGGTCTTGAATTCTTCCGCGTGGGCCAGCAGGCGCTGCATCAGTTCCGGGCCTTGCACGCCCTTGGCGTCGCCAGGCCAGTTCTCGACATCCGTCGTGGTCATCAGCTGGCCACCTTGCGCCAGGCCGGTGATCAGCACCGGCTCCAGGTTGGCGCGGGCTGCGTAGACAGCGGCGGTGTAGCCGGCGGGACCGGATCCGAGAATCAGCACTTTTGCGTGTTTGGCCATGATGCGTTCCTGTGGCGGTGCGCCTTGCTGCGCACCGGCATTGCTCGAAACCGACATTATAAGAGGAGCGGCATTTGCCCACTGTTGCAAATTCCAATGGCGGCGATAGGGCCGGGCCACGTTAAAATGGCCGCCACCATCACCTGCAAGTGAACCAGACCAAGGCATGGCCAGAGCAACCACCACAACCCGGACGGACCCGTCGGCGCTGCCTTCGCGCATCGGCAAACTGCTTGGCGAAGTGCGCTGGTTCTTGCTGCTGGCGGTTACGCTGGGTTTCCTGTGCGTACTGGCCAGCTACAGCAAGACCGACCCCGGCTGGTCCCACGCCAACCAGGTCGCCGATATCCACAACCTCGGCGGCCGCGTGGGCGCCTGGGTGTCGGACGTGCTGTTCTTCATCTTCGGCTTCTCGGCCTACTGGTGGGCCGTGCTGCTGGTGCGCCGCTGCTGGCGCGGCTGGCGCACGCTGACCGCGGAACTGCCCGAGCGCGAGGACCACCGCCAGGGTGTGACGGTGAGCTGGATCGGTTTCGTGCTCACCCTCTTTTCCAGCATGGGCCTGGAAGCCATCCGCATGTACCCGCTGCGGGCCGCGCTGCCGCGCGCGCCGGGCGGCGTGCTCGGCGACCTGCTCGGCGGCTGGATGCAGACCGCGCTGGGCTTCACCGGCGCCACGCTGCTGTTGCTGCTGATGCTGGCCATCGGCCTGTCGCTGTTCTTCCATTTCTCGTGGCTGTCGGTGGCCGAGCATATCGGCGGCTTTGTCGAAACCTTGTTCCTGGGCTTCAAGGCCCGCCGCGAAAGCAAGCAGGACCGCATCATCGGCGAAGCGGCCAAGGTCGAGCGCACCGAAACCGTAGAGGTGCAGCGCGTGCGCATCGAGGAAGCCGCGCCCGTGCAGATCGTGCGACCGCAGGCGGTGCCCAAGCACGAGCGCGTCGAGCGCGAGAAGCAGCAGCCACTGTTTGCCGATATCCAGGATTCGGACCTGCCCCCGCTGTCGCTGCTGGACCCGATCCCGCCGCACCAGGACACCGTCAGCGCCGAGACACTGGAATTCACCTCGCGCCTGATCGAGAAGAAGCTCAAGGACTTCGGCGTCGAGGTCAAGGTGGTGGCGGCCTACCCAGGCCCGGTCATCACGCGCTACGAGATCGAACCCGCCACTGGCGTCAAGGGCAGCCAGGTGGTGAACCTCGCGCGCGACCTCGCGCGTTCGCTGTCGCTGGTGTCGATCCGCGTGGTGGAGACCATCCCGGGCAAGAACTACATGGGGCTGGAGCTGCCGAACCCGAAGCGCCAGACCGTGCGCCTGTCTGAGATCCTGGGCTCGCAGGTCTACAACGAAAGCGCTTCCAGCCTGACCATGGCGCTGGGCAAGGACATTGCCGGCAAGCCGATGGTGGCCGACCTGGCCAAGATGCCACACTGCATGGTGGCCGGCACCACGGGCTCGGGCAAGTCGGTCGGGATCAATGCGATGATCCTGTCGCTGCTCTACAAGGCCAAGCCGGAGAGCGTGCGCCTGATCCTGATCGACCCGAAGATGCTCGAAATGAGCGTCTACGAAGGCATCCCGCACCTGCTGTGTCCGGTCGTGACCGACATGCGCCAGGCCGGCAACGCGCTGAACTGGGCCGTCGGCGAGATGGAACGGCGCTACAAGCTGATGAGCAAGCTGGGCGTGCGCAACCTGGCCGGCTACAACAAGAAGATCGACGAAGCCGCGGCCAAGGAAGAAAAGATCCCGAACCCGTTCAGCCTGACGCCGGACGCGCCCGAGCCGCTTGACCGGCTGCCGACCATCGTCATCGTCATCGACGAGCTGGCCGACCTGATGATGGTCGTGGGCAAGAAGGTCGAGGAACTGATCGCACGGATCGCGCAGAAGGCCCGGGCTGCAGGCCTGCACCTGGTGCTGGCCACGCAGCGTCCGTCGGTCGACGTGATCACCGGCCTGATCAAGGCCAACGTGCCGACCCGCATCGCGTTCCAGGTCAGCAGCAAGATCGACTCGCGCACCATCCTTGACCAGCAGGGCGCGGAAACGCTGCTCGGCATGGGCGACATGCTCTACCTCGCGCCGGGCACCGGCCTGCCGGTGCGCGTCCACGGCGCCTTTGTCTCCGACGACGAAGTGCACCGCGTGGTGGAAAAGCTCAAGGAAGGCGGCGAAGCCAACTATATCGAGGGCATCCTTGAAGGCGGCCTGACCGATGGCGACAGTGGCAGCGATGGCTTTGGCGGCGGTGCGGGCATTGGTGGCGGCGGTGGCGAAGCCGATCCGCTCTATGACCAGGCCGTGGAAGTCGTGCTGAAGAACCGGCGCGCGTCGATCTCGCTGGTGCAGCGCCACCTGCGCATCGGCTACAACCGCGCGGCGCGCCTGCTCGAGGATATGGAAAAAGCCGGACTGGTGTCGGCCATGTCGGGCAACGGCAACCGGGACATCCTTGCAGCGCCCGGTGCCGCAAGGGAAGATGACTGAGCGCCGCATCGGTAACATGCGGTTACCCGGCAAGTGGCGCCGGGAGGAATCCGACGCCGGCTACACGCTCTAACCAGACAGGTTGCACCGCCGTGCCAGGTATGGTGGCGGTGCGGCGCCTCTTCCATCAGCAAGGATCTGATACATGCGAAAACGCATTCTCGCGTCGGCCTGTGCAGCGCTGGCCGTATTTGCCGCGCACATGCCCATGGCCCTGGCCGCAGCCACCGACCAGCTGCAGAGCTTCGTTTCCGGCGTCAAGAGCGCAAAGGGCGAATTCACGCAACGCCAGGTCAAGGGGCAGGGGGACAGTCTCAAGGTGACTGGCACGTCGAGCGGCAGCTTTGTGTTCTCCCGCCCCGGCAAGTTCACGTGGCGCTATGCCAAGCCCTATGAGCAGCTGCTGCAGGCCGACGGCCAGACGCTCTACATCTACGACAAGGACCTGAACCAGGTCACCGAGCGCAAGCTCGACGGTGCGCTGGGCTCCAGCCCGGCAGCGATCCTGTTCGGCAGCAACGACCTCGAGAAGAATTTCACGGTAAAGAACGGTCCCACGCGTGACGGCGTGGAGTGGCTGGAGCTGACACCTAAGTCGAAGGACACGCAGTTCGAGCGGATCGGCATCGGCTTCAAGGGCGGCAACCTCGAGGCGATGGAGTTGCGCGACGCCTTCGGCAACACCACGCTGCTGACGTTCTCGGCCATGCAGAAGAATCCGCCGCTGCCCGCGGATGCGTTCCGGTTCACGGTGCCCAAGGGCGCCGACGTGATGAAGCAATGAGGCGCGCCATGTCTGTACTGAAGCCGGTGGTTGGTGGTGCAAGGCGCGGCGTGGCGGGTGCCGCCGCCTGCCTGGCCGTGGTCCTTGGGCTGTCCGCCTGCGCAACCACGGCTGGTGGCAAGTTCGATGTCGATTCCTTCCTGCGTGCATCGGACGCGGCCTTGCCGGAAGTCCTCGGCAATCCGGCGTTCCTGTCGGCAACCCGGCTTCCGGCGACCGATTGTGCCGTCATGCTGCAGTCTTCCAGCACCGGCGTGCTGGAAGACCTGCCGCCCAGCAGCAGCGCGCGCGGGCCAGCCTGGCTGTTGCATCCGGCCGGCAAGCCGGACCAGGTGTGGCTGATTGTCAGCGAGGCCGGCGGCGAGCGCACCTGCCATGGGCCGCTGCCGGCGGACGCGATGAAGGTCCTGGCCGAGCGCGCCAAGGGCTGACGGCAGCCGGCCCGGTCATCGCACTTTGCTCACTGCGGTTTGACTGCCACCTTCAGCACGCCGTCGCGCTGGTTGGCGAACAGCTCGTACGCCGCCACGATATCGTCCAGCTTGTAATGGTCAATCCGCCTGCCAATTCCGGAGAAGAAGATGGACACCACCCGAATCGCAACCCATTGTGGGGATCGACTTCCCCGTCATTCGTTGGCCTGCCTGGCGATAGGCTTGCTGCTGGCGGGCTGTGCAGCGCAACCGGTGCAACCTGCCGGCGCCCCTGCCGACAAGCCCGCGGCAACGCCGATGCCGGGCCCGCAGGGCGCACGCGGCACGCCGGAAGGGTGCCAGGCCGACAAGCTTGGCGACAGCAGCCTGATCGGCAAGACGGAAGCCGAAGCCATCGCATTGCTGCAAGGCTGTGCCTGGCGCATTGGCGAGCGCGACGGCCAGCAGTATCCCGGCACCATGGACTACAACCCGCAGCGGCGCACGCTTGGCATTACGTCCGGCAAGGTGGCTTGGGTGCGCCGCGGCTAGACATCATGTATGGACAACTTTGCCTGCGCGGCGTCAAACATGACAGAAATGTAATTTGACGACCTAAACGGGAATGATTATTTTTTCGGCTCTATCCGAATAAGCGAGGCGAGCCCGCGGGGCTGCCTCAACCACAGGGGAAGAGCCATGCGTGTCACCGCCACAATCCGCCGTCTGCTGCCTTGGTCCGCAGCGCTTGCCGTCCTAATGCAGCCGCTTGCGGCAGCTGCGCAGGAAAAGGTGCTCAATCTCTACACGGCGCGCCACTACCAGACCGACGAGGCGCTCTACGCCAACTTCACGAAGCAGACCGGCATCAAGATCAACCGCATCGAAGGCCAGGAAGACCCGCTGCTCGAGCGCATCCGCAGCGAAGGCGCGAACAGCCCGGCGGACGTGTTCATCACGGTGGACATCGGCCGCCTGTGGCGCGCCCAGCAGGCGGGCGTGTTTGCACCGGTCAAGTCGATGGTGCTGGCGTCGCGCATTCCCGCCAACTACCGCGACCCTTCGGGCGAGTGGTTCGGCTTCTCGGCGCGCGCGCGCGTGATTGCCTACAACAAGACTGCCGTGAAGCCGGGCGACATCGGGCGTTACGAGGACCTGGCAGACCCGAAGTGGAAGGGCAAGGTGTGCACGCGTTCCGGCGGGCATGTGTACAACCTGTCGCTGGTGTCGAGCCTGATCGCGCACGATGGCGAGGCGAAGACTGAGCAGTGGGCCCGTGGCGTCGTGGGCAACCTCGCGCGCGCGCCCAAGGGCGGCGACACCGACCAGCTCAAGGCCGTAGCCGCCGGCGAGTGCGACGTCGCGATTGCCAACACGTACTACATCGCCCGCATCCTGAAGTCGACCAAGCCCGAGGACAAGGCTGTGGCCGACAAGCTCGGCGTGGTCTGGCCCAACCAGGACGGCCAGGGCGTGCATATGAATGTCTCGGGCGGCGGTATGCTCAAGCATGCGCCCAATAAGGACGCGGCCGTCAAGTTCCTGGAATACCTGGCCAGCGACGACGCGCAGCGCTACTTTGCCGATGGCAACAACGAGTGGCCGGTCGTGCCGAGCGTGAAGGCCGCCAATCCGGCGCTCGACGCCATGGGCACCTTCAAGGCCGACACGATCAACGTGGGTGAACTTGGCAAGTTCCAGCCGCAGGCCCAGAAGCTGCTGGACCGCGCGGGCTTCAAGTAAGCAGGCAAGTCAGAGCAGGAAGCGCTTGTTACCGGTCACCTCGGCCGGCTCGACCTTGCGGAACGTGAGCTTCACGCTGCTGTCCAGCCGCCGGCCGGCCTGGCGCCGCCGCAGCGCGCGTTGCATCAGGCCCTTGTGGCCGACCGTTCCCTCGGCATAGGGCTGGCCGTTTCCGATGTTCAGTGCACCCGCGGCGAGCGCAGCATTGCGCTCGGCCGCGCTCTTTTCGAGCAGCTTGTCGAGCGCTGTGCGGGCGCGCACCTGCGCCATCAGTCCCGCGTCGGACGGATTGGCGCGGGCGCGGTCGGCGTCCCACGGCAATCGCACCTTGCCGGCCAGCCGGCGCAGCGCGGCGCGCAGCTCTGCGCCATCCATCTTGTTGTCCTGGACGATCCAGACCGCGTCATGCCGGATCAGCGGTTCGGTGTCCGCCATCCTGCGCAGCAGCACGGCCGGCAGGCCGGGTGCGCTCACCTGGTGCGAACGTCGGATGGCGTTGAGCGTGATGCGCCGGATCTGCGGGTTGGCATGGTCGGCCAGGTCGGCGAGCACGCGCTGCGCGGCGTCTGGTGAATCGATCATTTCAGCAAGCTGGCCCGCCAGGGAGACCTCTTCCATGCTGCTGAGCTTGGCCTTGCCGACAAGCCTGTTCATCTTGAACACCAGAAAGTGATATTTCAGCATAATTCCCCGTGCGATCCTGGCGCCGCGTGACGGGTGGCGAAGTCTGGCCGGTCTCGCCCGCAGCCTTGTCTGTTGTCCCCAGTCCGGAAAATGGAATCCGGAGCCGGGCCTGGCCCGGGTAACGGCAACCTGATGCTGAAACTTGAGGGAAATCAGGAATCCGCGCCGCGGCGGATGGTGCGCGACAACACCACCACCGGCAACAGCCCCGCGGCCACGATGACCAGCGACGCGGTGGCGGCTTCGGTCAGGCGCTCGTCGGAAGCGAGGTTGTAGGCCTGAACGGCCAGCGTGTCGAAGTTGAACGGCCGCATGACGAACGTGGCCGGCAGTTCCTTCATCACGTCGACGAAGACGATCAGGCCGGCGGTCAGCAGGCTGCCGCGCAGCATCGGGAAATGGACGCGGCGCAAGGTGGCGCCCGGGCCGTGGCCAAGGCTGCGCGCGGCGGCATCCATGCTGGGCGTGATCTTGCCCAGGCCGGCATTGACCGCCTGCAGCGCCACGCCGAGAAAGCGCACCAGCAAGGCATAGACCAGCGCGGCGATGCCGCCCGTCAGCAGCAGGCCTGCAGCCATGCTGAACTGCTGGTGCAGCCAGGCCGACAGCGCATTGTCCAGCCGGGCCACCGGCACCAGCACCCCGACTGCGATCACCGAGCCCGGCAGGGCATAGCCCATGCCGCACACGCGCGTCAGCCCTCGCACCAGCCAGGCGCGCCGGGCATTGGCGGCGCGTCCTGCATAGCCGATCGCCAGTGCGACGCCTACCGCGGCCAGTGCCGTGGTGCCAGCGAGCAGCACGCTGTTGCGGATCAGGCCGACGAAGCGGGGGCCGAACTGGGCGTCGCCGTCAGTCAGGGCCATGCGGCACAGCATCAGTGCCGGCACCAGGAAGCCAAGCAGTACCGGTACCGCGCAGGCCAGCAAGGCCAGCCAGCCACACGCACCTGCGAGCGGATAGGCGGGCGCACGCCGCTGGTTGCCGTAGACCTCTGCGCGTCCCCGGCTGGCACGCTCAGCGAGCAGGATCGCGACGACGAAAGCCAGCATGCAGGCCGACAGCTGCGCGGCCGCGGTCTTGTCGCCGAGCGAGAACCACGCGCGGTAGATGCCGGTCGAGAAAGTCGGAATGCCAAAGTAGGCGACCGTGCCGAAGTCCGCCAGCGTTTCCATCATGGCCAGCGCAGTGCCGGCGACGATGCCGGGCCGTGCCAGCGGCAGCATCACGCGCCACAGGCGGCTCCAGGTGCCATGCCCGAGCAGCCGGGCGGCCTCGAGCGTGTTCAGCGTCTGCTGCAGGAAGGCCGCGCGCGCGGTGAGGTAGACATAGGGGTAAAGCACCAGCGAGAACAGCGCGATGGCGCCGCCCAGCGACCGGATATCGGGGAACCAGTACTCGCGGGCGCCCCAGCCCATGAGCGCGCGCAGCCAGCCTTGCACCGGGCCGGCGAACTGCAGCGCGTCGGTATAGGCGTAGGCGATCACGTAGGCCGGCATGGCCAGCGGCAGCACCAGTGCCCATTCCATCATCCCGCGGCCGGGAAAGCGGTAGGTGGCGACCAGCCAGGCCGTCGTCACGCCGAGCAGCAGCACGCCGCAGGCGACGCCGAGCAGTAGCCAGAGCGTGTTGGTGACATACTCGGCCAGCACGGTCTCGACCAGGTGGCGCCAGGTCTCTCCGGCGGGGGCCAGGACGCTGGCAACCACGAACACGATGGGCACGGCGACCAGCAGTGCCATGGCTAGCGCGGCCATGGTCAGCGGATGCAGGCGGTGATGACGGAGCAGGAGCATGCGGGCAGCGCGCGAGGCGTCTGGAACAGCTGGCCATTCTAGCAACGTGGGCGACATGCGGGCCATGTCGCCCCAGTCCCTATAATTCGCGGATGCGAGCCGATTCCTTTACCTCATCCCGCCCCAGTGCGCCCGTCGTTGCTCCGTTACTGGAAGTCGACAATATCCGGCATGCCTTTGGCCGGCATGTCGTGGTCAACGGCCTGTCATTCCGGCTTGCCCGCGGCAGCATTGCCTGCCTGCTCGGCCCGAGCGGATGTGGCAAGACCACCGTGCTGCGGGCCATTGCCGGTTTCGAGCCGCTGATGGCGGGGCGCATCGTACTGGACGGCACGCTGGTGTCATCCCCGGGCCGCGCCGTGCCACCCGAGCAGCGCCGGATCGGCATGGTGTTCCAGGACTACGCACTGTTCCCGCATCTGAGCGTGGCCGACAATGTTGCGTTCGGGCTGAGAGGCGTGGGCCGTGCCGAGCGCGCGGCACGGGTGGCGGAAGTTCTCGAACTGGTGGGCCTGTCGGGCGCCGATGGCAAGTATCCACACGAGCTGTCGGGCGGCCAGCAGCAGCGCGTGGCGCTGGCGCGCGCGCTGGCGCCGCGGCCGGAACTGCTGCTGCTGGACGAGCCGTTCTCGAACCTCGACGTTGACCTGCGCGAGCGGCTGAGCCTGGAAGTGCGCGACATCTTGAAAGCGCAGGGCACCACCGCGATCCTTGTCACGCACGACCAGTACGAGGCCTTTGCCATGGCCGACGAGATCGGCGTGATGCATGACGGCGTGATCGAGCAATGGGCGGGTGCGCACGCGCTCTACCACCGCCCGGCCACGCGTTTCGTGGCGGACTTCGTCGGGCAGGGCGTGCTGATGCCGGGCCGCATGCAGGCCAATGGCGAGATCGGGCTTGAACTGGGCAAGCTGCGGCCCTTGGCGCCGCTGGACCTGCCCGAAGGTGCGCCGGTCGATGTGCTGATCCGCCCCGACGATATCGTGCACGACGATGCCAGCCCGCTGCGCGCCGACGTCGTGCACAAGGCTTTCCGCGGCGCAGAGATTCTCTATACCCTGCGCCTGGCCGGCGGCGGCAAGGTGCTGGCGCTGGTGCCGTCGCACCACGACCACGTGATCGGGCAGCCGATCGGCATCCGTGTGGAGATCGAGGACGTGGTGGCGTTTCCTGCCGCCGCGCAGCGTTGACGGGGCAATGGTCTACACTCTCACGTTCCCCGGCGCCGCTGGCGCCAACCACGCCGATGCCTTGCAGCTGGCGCGTGGTCTTGCGATTTCCGAGGCCTGAATACCGTGGCGGACACGCTGTTTTCCGATTCTTCCGACCGTTCCCGGCAACCGCTCGCCGAGCGCCTGCGTCCACGCAATATCGACGAGGTGATCGGCCAGCAGCACCTGCTCGGGCCCGGCAAGCCGCTGCGCGTGGCGTTCGAGTCCGGCGAGCCGCATTCGATGATCCTGTGGGGGCCGCCCGGCGTGGGCAAGACCACGCTCGCGCGGCTGATGGCCGATGCCTTCGATGCCGAGTTCATCGCGCTGTCGGCCGTGCTGTCCGGCGTGAAGGACATCCGCGAGGCGGTGGAGCGGGCCGAGCAGTTCCGCGCGCACGGGCGCCGCACGCTGGTGTTCGTCGATGAAGTCCACCGCTTCAACAAGAGCCAGCAGGACGCCTTCCTGCCGCATGTGGAAAGCGGGCTGTTCACGTTCATCGGCGCCACCACCGAGAACCCGTCGTTCGAAGTCAACGGCGCCTTGCTGTCGCGCGCGGCCGTTTATGTGCTGAAAAGCCTGGATGACGCCGAACTCACACAGCTCGCGCAGCGCGCCAGCGAAGAATTGGGCGGCATCACCTGGCAGGATGAGGCACTGAAGCTCATCGTGGCTTCCGCCGACGGCGACGGCCGCAAGCTGCTGAACAACATCGAGATCGTGGCCCGCGCGGCGCGCAATGCGGGCACGGCCGAGATCGACACGGCCCTGCTGGGCAGCGCGCTGTCCGAGAACCTGCGCCGCTTCGACAAGGGCGGCGATGCGTTCTACGACCAGATCAGCGCGCTGCACAAGTCGGTGCGCGGTTCCGACCCGGACGCCGCACTGTACTGGTTCTGCCGCATGCTCGATGGCGGCGCCGATCCGCGCTACCTCGCGCGGCGTATCGTGCGCATGGCGTGGGAAGACATCGGCCTGGCCGATCCGCGCGCCGCCCGCATCACATTGGACGCCGCCGAAACCTATGAGCGCCTCGGCTCGCCCGAGGGCGAGCTGGCGCTCGGGCAGGCGCTGATCTACCTCGCCGTGGCGCCCAAGTCCAACGCCGGCTACAACGCGTACAACGCGGCACGCGCGTTCGTGTCCAAGGACAAGTCCCGCGCCGTCCCCGTGCACCTGCGCAATGCGCCCACGCGGCTGATGAAGGAACTCGGCTACGGCCACGCCTACCGTTACGCGCATGACGAGCCCGAGGCCTATGCGGCGGGCGAGCACTATTTCCCCGACGACCTGAAGGCGCAGGACTGGTACCAGCCGGTGCCGCGTGGCCTGGAAGGCAAGATCGCCGAGAAGCTGCGCCACCTGCGCGAACTCGACGAAGCCTGGCATCGCGAGCACCGGGGCAAGGGCAAAACCGGCGAATGAGGCGGCAAGCCCGCACAGTTCCGGGGCTGTGGGGCGCGCGGGTGAAGTAAAATGGCGGGTCCGCCGGCATGTCGCCGGCTCCGCACTTCCCACACCGCAACATGCTCGACATCCAGCTGTTCCGCAAAGACATCGACGCCGTGGCGCAACGCCTTGCCATGCGCGGCTTCCAACTCGACGTAGCGGCCTTCCAGGCGCTCGAAGGCGAGCGCAAGCAACTGCAGACCCAGACCGAGGAACTGCAATCCCGCCGCAACAGCCTGTCCAAGCAGATCGGCATGCTCAAGGGCAAGGGCGAAGACGCCTCGGCCGTGATGGCGGAAGTGGGCGGCATCGGCGATACGCTGAAGGCTTCCGCCGCGCGCCTCGACGAGATCCAGGCCCAGTTGTCGGAACTGATGCTGTCGATTCCTAACCTGCCGCATGAAAGCGTGCCGGTCGGCAAGGACGAAACCCAGAACGTCGAAGTGCGCCGCGTCGGTGAGCCGCGCCAGTTCGATTTCGAAGTCCGCGACCACGTCGACGTGGGCGAGAAACTCGGTCTCGATTTCGACACGGCGGCAAAGGTGACCGGTTCGCGCTTCTCCATGCTGCGCGGCGGCGTGGCGCGCATGCACCGCGCGCTGGTGCAGCTCATGCTGGACACGCACACGCAGGAACACGGCTACACCGAGATGTACGTGCCGTACATCGTCAATGCCGCGTCGATGCGCGGCACCGGCCAGCTGCCGAAGTTCGAGGAAGACCTGTTCAAGGTGCCGCGCAAGGTCGGCGGCGAGGATGGCGAGCGTACCGAGAACTTCTACCTGATCCCGACCGCTGAAGTGCCGCTGACCAACATCGCGCGCGACGCGATCCTCGCGGGCGACAAGCTGCCGCTGCGCTTCGTTGCGCATACACCGTGCTTCCGTTCCGAAGCCGGCTCGTACGGCAAGGACACGCGCGGCATGATCCGCCAGCACCAGTTCGACAAGGTCGAGCTCGTGCAAGTGGTGCCCGCCGAGCAGTCGTTCGACGCGTTGGAGCAGCTGACCGGCCACGCCGAGGCGATCCTGAAGAAGCTTGGCCTGCCGTTCCGTACCATCGTGCTGTGCACCGGCGACATGGGCTTTGGCAGCACCAAGACCTATGACCTCGAAGTGTGGATCCCGGCGCAGAACACATACCGCGAGATCAGCTCGTGCTCGAATATGGGCGACTTCCAGGCCCGCCGCATGCAGGCCCGCTACCGCGTGGGGCAGGGCAAGCCGGAGCTGGTTCATACGCTGAACGGCTCGGGCCTGGCCGTCGGCCGCACGCTGGTGGCCATTCTCGAAAACTACCAGAACGCCGACGGCTCCGTCACCGTCCCGGCCGCGCTGCAGCCGTACATGGGCGGTGCCACGCGCCTGGAACCGGAACTGTAAAAACTGCGGGTCAGCCTCTTGCGCTGGCTGGCAGACCCTGTCTATAATCTTGGTTTCGCTGCAACGCGACCAAGTTACCGGAGAGGTGGCAGAGTGGTCGAATGTACCTGACTCGAAATCAGGCGTACCGGCGACGGTACCGTGGGTTCGAATCCCACCCTCTCCGCCAACAAAAAGCTGCCGACTGATTCGACCACCGGCAGACAAGAAGACTGTAGTAAAACTCAGGCCGACTCCTGCGCAAGCAGGCGTCGGTTTTGTTTTTTGTGTGCCGGTTTTTGCCGCGATCCACGCACGTTCACCGGTCCCGATGCGGGCCGGACTTCCGAGGGCAGCCGATGACGTCCACACCCGCCGATCCTTCGCGTTTCCAGGGCGATCCCGCCGAACTGCCCCGCGACCCCGACCTGCTCCCGGGCATGCCTTACCGCCACTACAAGGGCGGCGCCTATGCCGTGGTCGGCGTGGGCCGGTTCGAGGCCGACCTGTCGCCCGTAGTGGTCTACGAAGCGATGCGCGATCGTTCCCTGCTGTGGGTGCGCACCGCTGAAGTCTTCAGCGAGGCCGTGGCAACGCCGCAGGGGGCGGTGCCGCGCTTTGCGCCGGACTGGCCGGCCGCGTTGGCGTGCCTCGATTTCCTGCCGCGCAAGGCAGTGCTCGACGTGCTGGCGTTGTACGATGCGCCATACCGTCGCTACCACGACCGCCGGCACGTGCTCGAGATGTTCGAGCAGGCCCGTATCCGCGGTGTGGCGCTGAATTCCGCGCAGGCGCTGGCGGTGCTGTTCCACGACGCCGTGTATGTCCCCGGCTGCGAACACAATGAGGCCGCTTCGGCCGCACTGATTCCAACGATGACGCCCGGCGTCGATGCCGACGTGGTCCAGCTTGCTGCGCAGATCGTGCTGGATACGCACATGCATGAGGCCACCGTCGCGGAGGCGGGCACCGTGCTCGATCTTGACCTGTACCGGCTTGCCGTGCCGGCGGACGAGTTCGATGCCTTCAGCCTCGCTGTCTTCGAAGAGAACCGTGCCTTGCTGGCGGCGCGCACCGGGCTGTCGGGCGAGGCGCTGACGCAGGTCTTCCGGCAACGCCGCGCTGCCTTCCTGTCGACGCTTGCGCAGCGCCCGCAGTTGTTCGTGACCGACGCCTTTGCCGATTGCGAGGCGTTGGCGCGCGCCAACATCGCGCGCGTCGCAGGTGCCTGAACGCATGCTGGAGGCAAGCGCCGCCAGGGAAGCACTGTAGTCGCTTTTGCATTGCTGGGCACGGCCTGCGTCACGCTGCATATGCCGGCGCGTCTGCCGGCATGGCAGCTTGGCGCGATGGCCGCGGCCACGGTCATGGTGGCTGCCGGCTATCTTGCTGCGTTCCGCCTGCCGGACAGGATCGATCAATACCGCCAGGTGGGCTCGCTCAGTGTTCCGGTTCCGGCTCCAGCGTCTTCTGCGTTGCCTCCGTCCCTGCCGGCAGCCGCGACACCAGCAGCTGGTCGATCTTGTGATGGTCGATGTCCAGCACTTCAAAGCGGAACTCCGCCACGGTGATCGACTCGGATTTCTTCGGGATGCGCTTGAGCGCGTAGATCACCAATCCCGCAGCCGTATCCACGTAGTCCTCGCCGGGCAGGGAGTCGATCTCCAGCGCCTTCTTCAAATCGATCAACGGCGTAAGCCCGTCCACTAGCCACGAGCTGTCGTCGCGTCGCACGATCTGCTCGTCTTCGCTCGAGTAGAGGATGTCGCCCATCAGCGCACCGACGATGTCGTCGAGCGTGACGATGCCGACCACGAGGCCGTACTCGTTCATGACCACGGCAAAGCTCTGGTGCATCTCGCGGAAGCGCGTCAGGGCTTCGGACAGGGTCAGCGTGTCCGGGATCACCAGTACGTTCTTGTCGTGGTGCTTGCCGATATTGCCGATCACCGTCGCAGTCTCGTCAGCCAGCAGCAGTTGCAGGATGTCCTTGGAGTCGATGTAGCCCTGCACATCGTCGAGGTCGTGGCCGCACACCGGGTATTGGGCGTGCGGCTGGTTGACCAGCTTGCGCCGCACGCTGTCGGCGGTTTCGTCCAGGCTCAGGTAGACCACGTCGTCGCGCGGCGTCATGATGGCCGTGACGCTCTTGGAGTCGAGTTCGAACACGTTCTCGATCAGGTGGATCTCATGCTTGAGCAGCACGCCGGCCTCGGCGCCCGCATCGACCATGGCGGCGATGTCTTCGGTCGTGATCTGCTCGACCGTCTTGGTCGGCAGCCCGAACAGCCGCAGGCTGGCGTCGGCCGCGGCGTTGAATACGAAGACCAGCGGCTTGAGCACGCGCAGCAGCGTCAGGATGGGATCGATCACCGCGAGCGCGCACGCCTCGGGAAAGCTCATGGCGATGCGCTTGGGGATCAGGTCGGCAAACTGGATGAACAGCAGCGTGACGATCAGGAACGAGCCGATATTCGCGATCCGCTGCGCGATGCCGGCATCCATATAGGGCGACAGCGCGGCAAGCACCAGGTCGGAGACGTGCTTCTCACCGAGGATACCGGCCAGGATCGCCACGCTGTTCACGCCGATCTGCACGATCGTGAAGAAGTTTCCGGGCTCCTCCTTGAGCAGCAGCACCTTGGTGGCGCGGCGGTCGCCGCGTTCGGACAGCGTCTGCAGCTTGGTGCGGCGGGCGGCGGTCAGCGCGATCTCGGAAATCGAGAAGAAGGCGCTGACCAGGATGAGGAGGAGCAGTGTCAGTACGAACATGGCTGGATGAGGGCGCCGTTCGGGCCTCTTGATGATGGTGCAGGCCGCGCGAGGCTGTCAATCAATCGCGCCCTCGTGCGGCGGATGCGGCTGAGGCGTCGAAGCTGGCGACAGGCGTTTCAAGCCGCTCGGGTAGGGTAATGGCCAGTGCCGCGGCGGCCTGCGCGAACTGCTCGCGCATGTCGTCGACCAGGCTCGACGCGGCGCGGTGGCTCGCGCGCAGCAGCTGGATTTCGAACGGCAGGGCGGGCTGCACCGCATGCAGCGAGACGCGGTCAGGGCTGGCGCTCAAAGCGGTGTACTGGTCAAGCAGGGCCATGCCCAGGCCGGCTTCCACCAGTGCAAGCGCCAGCGAATACGTCTGCACTTCCAGCATGGAGCGCGGCTCCAGCGCATGCCGCGCCAGCGTCTGGCGCACCAGCAGGCCGAGCGAGCTGTTGTCGTCGTAGCCGATGAAGGGCCGCTCCATCAGCTTGCGCATCGGCACCACATGGCGCCGGCCGCCAGCCGGCAGCGGTTGCTCGCGCGGCACGGCCAACAGCATGTGGCCAGCGGCCACGGGCTCGCATGTGATCGCTTCGTGCCGTGGCGGCGAGAAGGCAAAGCCGAGGTCGATCTGGTTGGCCAGCAGCGCATCGACGATCTCGTCGGTATGGTGGGTCAGTACCTGCACCTGCGTGTCGGGATAGCGCGCACAGAAGCCACGCACGGCGGGCACCAGCAGCGGCCCCGCCAGGCTCGGCGTGGCCGCCACGCGCAGGCGCCCGGCCCCCTTGTGGCGCAGGCTTTCCGATACGCGCCGCACGCGCTCGATCTCGCCATATAGCCTTTCGACATCACCGTACAGCGCAGTGGCCTCCGGCGTGGCCTGCAGGCGGCCGCGCACGCGCTCGAACAGCCGGAAGCCGAGCGATGCCTCGGCGTGCTGGAGCACGCGCGTGACGACGGGTTGGGAAACATAGAGCAGGCGCGCGGCCTCGCTGACCGTGCCGGTCAGCATGACGGCGCGGAAGACTTCAATCTGGCGCAATCGCATGATGGAGGTGCTGGTGCGGGGTAGCCTATAGCCTGAAGACATATTCTGGCACGTATTGGCATTGGGCAAGCCGCGTGCGCTCGGCTACGCTGCTGCCATCGGATGGAAAGCGAAAAGGACGGCAATGCGGGTAGTGATCGTGGGCGCTGGCGTGGTCGGCATGACCAGCGCCTGGCGCCTGGCGCAGGATGGCCACGAGGTGACCGTGCTGGAGCGGCACGATGGCCCCGGCGAGGAGACCAGCTTCGCCAACGGCGGGCAGCTCAGCTACAGCTACGTGGCGCCGCTGGCCGGGCCCGGCGTGATGGGCAAGGTGCCGGGCTGGCTGCTGCGGCGCGATTCGCCCATGCGCTTCCGGCCCGTGGCCGACCCGGCGCAGTGGCGCTGGCTGGCCGCCTTCATGCGAGCGTGCAATGCCGCCACCAGCGAGGCCACCACGCGCAAGCTGCTGCGCCTGGCGTTCTACTCGCGCGACCTGATGCAGGCGTTCGTGGCCAGCGAAGGTGCCAAAGCCAGTGCGAGCGATTTCGATTTTGCGCGGCGCGGAAAACTGATTGTGCACCGCGATGGCGCGGCGTTCGAATCGGCACGGCGCCTGCTCGACTATCAGGCCAGCCTCGGCTGCGAACAGCAGGCACTCGACCGCGAGGCGTGCGTGGCGCTGGAGCCCGCGCTGGCGGGCATCCGCGACGAGATCGCCGGCGCGATCTACACACCGAGCGAAGAGGTCGGCGATTGCCACCGTTTCTGCCTGTCGCTGGCACGGTTGCTGCAACAGCAGCCCGGTGTGTCGATGCGGTTCGGTACCGTCGTGCAAGGGCTGGTGCAGGAAGGGGATCGCATCACAGGTGTGCGGACAGGGGCCGGCGTGCTGCCGGCCGATGCGGTCGTGGTGGCGGGCGGTATCGGCAGCGTGCCGCTGTTGCGTCCGGCAGGCGTGCGTCCGATGCTGTGGCCGTTGAAGGGCTACAGCATCACCGTGCCGCTGTCGAACGGTGGGCGAGCGCCGCATATCAGCATCACGGACTTCGCCAACAAGATCGTCTATGCGCGCATCGGCAATACGCTGCGCGTCGCGGGCATGGCCGACCTCGTGCGCGGCGGCGCGCGCATCGATGTCGAGCGCGTTGGCACGCTGGTGGCGCAGACGCGCGCGCTGTTTGACGGTATCGTGCCCGATATCCCGCTCGCGCAGTTGCAGCCGTGGGCAGGACTGCGGCCAGCGACGCCCGATGGCTTGCCGATGGTCGGTCCCTCACGACTGCGGGGCCTGTGGCTCAATCTCGGGCATGGCGCGCTCGGCTTCACGCTCGCCATGGGCAGCGCCGGGCTGCTGGCCGACCAGCTCGCCGGACGCAGGCCTGCCGTCAACGCCGACGATTTCACCGCCGCGCTTGCGTAACCGCGCGGCGGCATCTTGCAGTAGTGGTTTCGATGGAATGCCTCGACCAACAAGCACCCTCAACAGAAGGAGCGCCAATATGAAGCAACCGCACACTTGCCACAACCGGGTCCCCCTGCGCCTGCTGGCAGCCACCGCCCTCGGCCTGATCGGCACGTTCTCTGCCACCGCGGCCAGCGCCGCCGACGGCGACACGCTGCGCAAGATCAAGGACAGCGGGGTGATCTCGCTCGGCTACCGCGAGTCGTCGATCCCGTTCTCGTACACCGACGGCAAGGAGGTGATGGGCTACTCGCACGAGATCCTGCTGCAGATCGTCGATAAGGTGAAGGGCGAGCTGAAGATGCCGAACCTGCAGGTCAGGCTCACGCCGATCACCTCGCAGAACCGCATTCCGCTGGTGCAGAACGGCACCATCGACATCGAGTGCGGCAGCACCACGAACAACCTCGAGCGGCAGAAGCAGGTGGCGTTCTCCAACAGCCTGTTCGTCTACGGCATCAAGATGCTGACGAAGAAGGATTCCGGCGTGAAGGAGTTCAGCGACCTGAAGGACCGCAACGTGGTCACCACTGCCGGCACCACCGGCGAGCGCCTGCTGGTCAAGATGAACGGCGAGAAGGCCATGAACATGAACCTGATCAGTACCAAGGACCACGGGCAGTCCTTCCTGATCCTGGAAAGCGGGCGTGCCGCGGCCTTCGTCATGGATGAGCCGCTGCTGTACGGCGAGCGCACCAAGGCCAAGAGTGCGGGCGACTGGGTGGTGGTGGGCGCGCCGCTGCAGACCGAGAACTACGCGTGCATGTTCCGCAAGGATGACCCGTCGTTCAAGAAGCTGGCCGATGGTGTCGTCGCAGACTTGCAGACCAGCGGCCGGGCCGAGAAGCTGTACAACAAGTGGTTCATGTCGCCGATCCCGCCGCGCGGCATCAACATGAACTATCCGCTGTCCGCTGACATGAAGGCGCTGTTCGCCGCGCCGAACGACAAGGCGTTCCAGTAACGGCACCATGCCGGCATGGCCGGCTGGCAGTTATATAGCCATGATAAATCGTTATTTCGCTATCGATAGCGTTTGCGGTAGTGTTGAGGCCGATATAGGCTCATAGCAGCACAAGCAGCCGGCATGCTTCCACAAGACGCTACCGGCCAATCCGCATCCCACTGGAGAACATATGCGATCGATTCGTCATGGCTGGCTCAAATCCCTGCTGGCTGCATCGCTGATCGCCGGCGCTGCCGGCCTGACCGCCACCGCGGCCAGCGCCGCGGACCTGCTCGATACGGTCAAGCAGGCCGGCGTGCTGAAGATCGGCCTCGAAGGCACCTATCCGCCGTTTGGTTTCCGCAGCCCGAAAAACGAGCTCGACGGGTTTGATGTGGATGTGGCGCGTGCAGTGGCTGCCAAGCTCGGCGTGAAGCCGGAATTCGTCACGACCGAATGGAGCGGCATCATTGCCGGCCTGCAGGCGGGCAAGTTCGACGTGATCGTCAACCAGGTTTCGGTGACGCCGCAGCGCAAGCAGGTGCTGGACTTCTCCACGCCGTACGTCTACTCGGCCGCGCAGCTCATCCAGCGCAAGGATGACAAGCGCGAGTTCAAGTCGCTCGAAGAACTGAAGGGCCACAAGCTCGGCGTGAGCCTGGGCAGCAACTACAACGACCTGGCCAAGTCGGTGCCGGGCATCGACGTCAAGACCTATCCCGGTGCGCCCGAATACCTGCGCGACCTGGCTGCACAGCGCGTGGATGCCGCGCTCAACGACCGGCTGATGGTGAACTACCTGATCAAGAGCGCCAACCTGCCGCTGCGCCCGGGTGCGGTCGTGCCGGGCGCCAATGCCGAGGTGGCCATTCCGTTCCGCAAGGACAACCCGAAGTTTGCCCAGGCCATCGACCGTGCGCTGGATGACCTGCGCAAGGATGGCACCCTGACCAAGCTGTCGGTGAAGTGGTTCGGTTCGGACGTGACCAAGCCCGGCAAGTAAATCCGAACCTGGTTGTATCAACACCCCGCCCGGCCGCTGGCTGCGCGGGGTTTGCGCGCATTCCCGCAAGCCGTATGATGCGTGCATTCTTTCCGGCGTCTCCCAAATGTCCGCTCTCCAGCTCGTTTCCGATTCCATGCCCGTGCTGCTGCAGGGCACGCTGCTGACCATCAAGTTCGCACTGTGGTCGATGGCCTTCGGGCTGGTGCTCGGTACGGTGGTGGCGCTGATGGGCATCAGCCACAACGCCATCCTGAAGGGCATTGCGCGCGCGTACGTCAGCATCATGCGCGGTACGCCGCTGCTGGTGCAGATCTTTGTCGTCTACTACGGCTTGCCGGGCATCGGCATCGCGCTGGAGCCGACGCCGGCCGGCGTGCTGACGTTGAGCCTCAACGTGGGGGCCTATCTTTCCGAGAGCATGCGCGGCGCGATTCTCGGTATCCCGCGCGGCCAATGGCTGGCTGCGTACAGCCTCGGGCTGACGCCTGCCCAGACGCTGCGCTACGTTGTCGGCCCGCAGGCGCTGCGCCTCGCGGTCCCAAGTCTTTCCAACAGCCTGATCAGCCTGATCAAGGACACCTCGCTGGTGTCGGTCATTACCGTGACGGAGCTGCTGCGCACGGCGCAGGAGGTCATCGCGGCGACCTACCAGCCTTTGCCGCTATACCTTGCTGTGGCAGCGATCTACTGGGTGCTCAGTACCGGCCTTTCGGGATTGCAGCATATGCTGGAACGCCGGTTGTCGTTGCCGGGGCGGCACTGAAGTCCGGTTCGGCAAACAAAAAGGGCCAGCCCGTTCGGGGCTGGCCCTTCGTACATCCCAAAGGTGCCTGCTTAACCCTGCGTGACGCGGCTGGCGATGTGCGCCAGCGCTTCATCGACCTGGTCCACCAGGATCAGGCAAAGATCACCAGCCTGCAGGCGCGACAGCGACGTGTCGATGGCCAGGAATTCGCCGCGGATCTCGTCGATCGCGCTGGCGCGCGTGGCGCCCTGCAGGCCCTCGCGCAGCAGGGCGAGCACTTCACCGTCGGCGCGCCCGCGCTGGCACTGGTCCTGGTACAGGATGACCTCGTCGAATACGCCGCCAAGGATCTGCGTCTGCTTGCGGATGTCCTCGTCGCGGCGATCGCCCGCACCGCTGATCACCACCATGCGGCGCTTCGCCGGCATGGTCTGCACCGCATTGCACAGCGCCTGGATGGCGTCCGGGTTGTGGCCGTAGTCTGCGATCAGCGTGGCGCCCTTGTAGTCGAACACGTTGAAGCGGCCCGGGGCCGTCTGCGCGTCGTTGACGAAGGTGGCCAGGCCGCGGCGGATGATGGTCCAGTCGATGCCGAGCGCCCAGGCCGCGGCGATCGACGACATGGCATTTTCCACCTGGAAGCCGATCGTGCCGTTGCGCGTGAGCGGGATCTCGGCCAGCGGGATACGCGCCTCGTTGTCGCCTTCCGACGCGACGATGTGGTCGCCGTCGACAAACACTACACGCTTGCCCTGCGCACGGTGCGTGGCCATGGCAGGCTGGCCGCAGTCATGTGCAAAGAACGTCACCGAGCCTGGGCACGCATCAGCCATGCGCACCACCATCGGGTCCCCGGCATTGAGCACGGCCATGCCGTGCGACGCCACGTTCTGCACGATCACGCTCTTGAGCACGGCCAGGTCTTCCACCGTGCTGATGTAGGACAGGCCCAGGTGGTCGCCTTCGCCGACGTTGGTGACCACGGCGACGTCGCAGCGGTCGAAGGCCAGGCCTTCGCGCAGCAAGCCGCCGCGCGCCGTCTCGAACACGGCAGCGTCCACGTCAGGGTGCAGCAGCACGTTGCGCGCGCTGCGCGGGCCGCTGCAGTCGCCCGTGTCGACGCGCTCGCCACGGATATACACGCCGTCGGTGCCGGTCATGCCCATGCGCAGGCCGCTGGTGGCCATGAGGTGCGTGATCAGGCGGACAGTCGTGGTCTTGCCGTTGGTACCCGACACCGCCACCACCGGAATGCGGCCATCGTTGCCGTCGGTGAACATGGTCGACACGATGGCTTCGCCGACCGCACGGCCCTTGCCGTAAGAAGGCTGCAGGTGCATGCGCAGGCCCGGCGCGGCGTTGACTTCGACGATGCCGCCGGCCTGTTCCTCGAACGGCTTGAGCACGGTTTCGCACACCGCATCCACGCCGGCGATGTCCAGGCCGACCATCTGCGCGGCAGCCACGGCGCGCGCAGCAATGTCCGGGTGGACGTCGTCGGTCACGTCGGTGGCGCTGCCACCGGTCGACAGGTTCGCGTTGTTGCGCAGGACCACGCGCGTGCCCTTGGGCGGCACGGACTCTGCAGTCAGGCCCTGCTTGGCCAGCGTGGCGAGCGCGATGTCGTCAAAGCGGATCTTGGTCAGCGAGGTGGCGTGGCCTTCGCCGCGGCGCGGGTCGCGGTTCACTTCCTCGACGAGCTGGCGCACGGTATGCGTGCCATCGCCGATCACCTGCGGCGGATCACGGCGCGCGGCGGCGACGAGGTGCTTGCCGACCACCAGCAGGCGGAAGTCGTGGCCCGGAATGTAGCGCTCGACGATCACATCGGAGCTGATGTCCGAGGCTACCTCGTACGCCGTCATGACTTCCTCGCGCGTGCGGATGCGCACGGCCACGCCCTTGCCCTGGTTTCCGTCGCGCGGCTTGACGACCACGGGGGCGTCGATTTCCTGCGCGGCTTCCCAGGCTTCCTCGGCGCTGCGCACCGAACGGCCCAGCGGCACCGGCACGCCGGCGGCATGCAGCAGGCTCTTGGTCAGTTCCTTGTCCTGCGCGATCGATTCGGCCACGGCGCTGGTCGCGCTGGTTTCGGCAGCCTGGATGCGGCGCTGCCTGCTGCCCCAGCCGAACTGCACCATCGAGCCCTGCGTCAGGCGGCGGTACGGAATGCCACGCGCCACGGCGGCGTAGACGATGGAGCCCGTGCTGGGCCCGAGGCGCACGTCTTCGTCGAGTTCGCGCAGGCGATGCAGCGCGTCGGCGAGGTCGAAGGGCGCGTCGTCGCGCGCGGCCAGGCACAGGGCCTGGGCCAGATCGAACGCCAGGCGGCCGACCTCTTCCTCGCTGTATTGTGCGACCACCTGGTAGGTGCCGGGTTCGACGGTCTGCGCCGTGCGGCTGAACGTGACCGGGCAGCCGGCGGCGGCCTGCAGGCGCAGCGTGGCAGCTTCGAGCACGTGCGCGAGCGACAGTTCGCCGGCTTCCTCGTCCGGATGCAGCGGCCCGATGTCGGGAAAGCGCGCGCGCAGGCGGTCTTCAAAGCCGGGCAGGGCGGCGACCATGTCCGACGGTTCCTGGCATGCCACGATCGCTTCGATGGCAGTGTGGCGGCACCACAGGTTCGGGCCGCGCAGGGCCCGGATGCGAGAGACTTCCATAGATTCTGGTATCCGTTCTTCTTCGTGCCGTCAGGCGCGGCGCGGGGGCTGGCCCATCCACTGGTGCACGCGGTCGACGGTGGCGCCGGTAGCGCCTTCGTCGCACTGCAGGACCAGCAGGTCGCCGGCCACCAGTTGGCCGAGTGCGGTCTCGATGGCGTCGCGGCGCGTGCCTTCGTCGATGATCTTGGTGACGCGGCGCCCTTCGTACAGCCCCTGCTTGAGCAGCGCGCGGGCCTCGGCATCGGGCAGCGTGCGCTTGACGCTGCGGTCTTCACACAGGAACACGCGGTCGAAGCTGGCGCCCAGGACCTTGCCCTGCCGGACCATGTCTTCGTCGCGGCGCTGCATGCCGGCGCCGTAGACGATCATGCGGCGTTCGGCGGGGAAGCGGTCCAGCGCGGCGGCCAGGGCCTCCAGCGCAGGGGCGTTGTGCGCGTCGTCCACCACCACGATGGCGCCGTTGCGCTCGAACAGCGTGAAGCGGCCCGGCACGTCGACCTGGCCCACGTCGAAGGTCACGATGCCGGCGCGGATCAGGTCATTGGAGATGCCCAGCGCCCAGCCCGTGGCGACTGCCGCCAGCACGTTTTCCACCTGGAACGAGACGCGGCCGGCGTAGGTCAGCGGAATGGCCGCGACATCGGTCAGCGGCGTTTCGCTGCTGCCGGTGGCCAGTACCACCTTGCCGTCGCGCACGAACACGGCGCGCTTGCCCTTGGCGCGGTGCGCGGCAATCGCCGGCAACTCGGCGGACAGGCCAAAGAAGATCACGTCGCCATCCGACAGCTCGGCCATTTCCACCACGCGCTCGTCGCGCGCGTTGAGCACGGCGGCGCCGTTCTTGAGGACCACGTCCACCTGGGTGCGCAGCACGTTGTACATGCGGTCTTCGTCTTCGACGTAGTAGTCGCCCATGTGGTCGGGCGTGTCGAAGTTGGTGACCACGCCAACCTGGCAGCGGTCATAGACCAGGCCTTCGGACAGGATGGCGCCGCTATCGTTCTCGAACACAGCGGCTTCCACCGCGCGGTTCATCAGGATGCGGTGGCCGGCGTCCCAGTTGGCGCGGTCGCCGCCCTGGACCAGGCGGCGATCCAGGAAGAGGCCGTCGCTGCAGGCCAGCCCGGTGTGCTTGCCTGACAGCTGCAGCAGGCGCGCGACCAGCTTGGCGACCACGGTCTTGCCGTTGGTACCGGTAATGCCGACCACAGGGATGCGGCCCGGATCCGTGTCATCGGCCTCGGGGAAGAGGTGATCGACGATCGCACGGCCCACAGGGCGAGGCGTGCCGTCGGCCGGCTTGATGTGCATGAGCAAGCCGGGGCCGGCGTTGACTTCCACGATGGCGCCGCGCTGCTCGGCCAGCGGGCGCGAAATGTCCTCGGCCACCAGGTCCACGCCGGCGATGTCCAGGCCGACCACGCGCGCGGCCAGCGATGCATGCGCGGCCACGCTCGGGTGCACGCGGTCGGTGACGTCGAACGCCACATTGCCGTTGCGCTGGATCAGCACGGTCTTGCCTTCGGGCGGCACCGAGCTGGCATCCATGCCCTGGCGCTTGAGCTCCAGGCGGGCCGCCGAGTCCAGGCGGACCTTGTTCAGCGGATGGTCTTCGGTGCTGCCGCGGCGCGGATCGGAATTGATCTGCAGCTCGATCAGTTCCTCGATGGTCGACTTGCCGTCGCCCACCACGCTGGCGGTCTCGCCCATCGCGGCAGCGACCATGCGGCCGCCCACCACCAGCAGGCGGTGCTCGTTGCCGGGAATGAAGCGCTCGACGATCACGCCGCTGCCTTCCTCGATGGCCACGGCATAGGCGGTCTCGACTTCCTCGCGTGTCATCAGGTTGGTGAAGACGCCGCGGCCATGGTTGCCGTCGTATGGCTTGACCACCACCGGCACGCCGATGTCCTCGGCAGCTTCCCAGGCGTCTTCCGGCGATTCGACCATGCGGCCTTCCGGAACAGGCACGCCGCACGATTCCAGCAGGCTCTTGGTCAGGTCCTTGTCGCGCGAGATGCTTTCGGCGATGGCGCTGGTGCGGTCGGTCTCGGCCGTCCAGATGCGGCGCTGGCGAGCGCCGTAGCCGAGCTGCACCAGGTTGCCGTCGGACAGGCGGAGGGACGGGATGTCGCGGTCGTCGGCGGCATCGACGATGCAGGCCGTGCTCGGGCCCAGGCAGTGCTCATCGATCAGCCGGCGCAGGTGATCGACGGCGGCGGGCACGTCGAACGGCCGGTCCTCGATGGCGGCCATCACCAGGTCACGCGCCGTGAAGAGCGCGGCGCGGGTCACTTCTTCATGCCAGGCGCGCACGATCACCTTGTAGACGCCGCGGATCGGGGTCTCGCGCGCCTTGCCGAAGCCGCCCGGCATGCCAGCCAGGTTCTGCAGCTCAAGCGTCACGTGTTCCAGGATGTGGCCCGGCCAGGTGCCTTCCTTGAGGCGCTGCAGGAAACCGCCGCGCTCGCCGATGCTGCAGCGGTGCTCGATCAGCGTAGGCAGCCAGGTCGACAGCCGTTCGTAGAACCCCGGAATCGTGTTGGAGGGAAAATCCTCCAGTTCCCCGATATCGACCCACGCCTCCAGCACGGGCCGATATGTCCACATATTCGGGCCGCGCAGCGACATGACATCGAAAATCTCAATGTCCTTCTTTTTCATCGATTTAGCTTGAGGCAATGGGCGGAACCGCCCGAGAAATGGAAGCCTAACCTTTCAATAACGTTACAGCATACGTCAGGTTGACTTCTTTAGCTGACATCCGATTGTGCAATGCATCAGGAGCACCCGCTGGTTTGCGTTATGTATACTTGCGGGCAAAATCGCGGGCCGCCAGTGCGCGGCCATTCTAAATTGTTTCAAGTTATGTCCGTTTCCGCTGGACGCTGCAAGGCGCGCCGACAATGACCCAGTCTTCCCTGCCTGTCTCACAAAGCCACGCCCCGGACGAGCCGTGGCGTGCCGAAGCCGGTGCGATGCTTCGTCCCGGCGAGACCGTTCTGGCCGGGCTGGAACTCGACCTCGACGCGAGGCTGCATTTTACCCAAGGGTGGCTGGTTGTGACGGACCAGCGTCTTCTGGCTCGCGCTCCCGGCGAAAAAAATGTGCAGGAATGGGCCATCGGGCCCGGCTTGCGCCTCTCGCACACGGACCACGCCGGCGTGGGCACCCTTGAACTGAGCGACGGCACGGCCAGGCTTGGCAACTGGCGCTACACGCTTGGTTACAATCCCGCCGCGCTGCGGCTGGTCGACCAGTTCGAGGCGCGCCGTGACATGGCAGTTGCCGGCGAACCACCGGATGCCGGCGAGGTACTGTGCCCCACCTGCAAGGCACCGCTGCCGCCTGGCGAGGAGCAATGCCCGCAGTGCAGCCGCGAACTGGAAACCCCGCCGTCAACGTGGGCGCTGCTGCGCCTGTGGCGCTTTGCGCGTCCGTATCGCTGGGAACTGCTGGCCGGCTTTGTCCTGACGCTGCTGTCCACAGCGGCCACGCTGGTGCCGCCGTACCTGACCATGCCGCTGATGGACAAGGTGCTGATCCCGTTCCAGAACGGCGTGCCGATCGACTATGGCCTGGTGCGCCTGTACCTGGCTGGCCTGCTGGGCGCGGCACTGGTGGCCTGGAGCCTGGGCTGGGCGCGCACCTACCTGCTGGCGCGCGTGTCCGAGCGCATCGGCGCCGACCTGCGCACCACCACCTACGAACACTTGCTGAAGCTCTCGCTGGAGTACTTCGGCGGCAAGCGCACGGGCGACCTGATGGCGCGCATCGGCTCGGAGAGCGACCGCATCTGCGTCTTCCTGTCGCTGCACCTGCTGGACTTCGCCACCGACGTGCTGATGATCGTGATGACGGCGGTGATCCTCGTGTCGATCAACCCTTGGCTCGCGCTGGTGACGCTGGTGCCGCTGCCGTTCATCGCGTGGATGATCCACCTGGTGCGCGACAAGCTGCGCCACGGCTTCGAGAAGATCGACCGGATCTGGTCGGAGATCACCAACGTGCTGGCCGACACGATTCCGGGCATCCGCGTGGTCAAGGCCTTTGCGCAGGAAAAGCGTGAAGTGGCCCGTTTCCGGGAGGCCAACAAACACAACCTGGCAATCAATGATCGCGTGAATGCCGTGTGGTCGCTGTTCACGCCGACCGTGACGCTGCTCACGGAAATCGGTCTGCTGGTGGTGTGGGTCTTCGGCATCTGGCAGGTGTCGCACAGCGCCATCACGGTGGGTGTGCTGGTCGCATTCCTCACCTACATCAGCCGCTTCTATACGCGGCTCGATTCGATGAGCCGGATCGTATCGGTTACGCAGAAGGCGGCGGCCGGGGCCAAGCGCATCTTCGACATTCTCGACCACGTGTCGAGCGTGCCAGAGCCCGCGCGCCCGGCAAAGCTGGAGAAGGTGGAAGGCGCCATCGAAATGCGTGACCTCGGGTTCCGCTACGGCAACCGTGCGGTGATCCGCGGCCTGGACTTGTCGATCGCGCCGGGCGAGATGATCGGGCTGGTCGGGCACAGCGGTTCGGGCAAGAGCACGCTGGTCAACCTGATCTGCCGCTTCTATGACGTGTCCGAAGGCGCGATCCGCGTGGACGGCATCGATATCCGTTCGCTGCCGGTTTCGGAGTATCGCAGCCATATCGGCCTGGTGCTGCAGGAGCCGTTCCTGTTCTTCGGCACGATTGCCGAGAACATCGCGTATGGCAAGCCGGATGCCACGCGCGAGGAGATCGTCGCGGCGGCGCGCGCCGCGCACGCGCACGAATTCATCCTGCGGCTGCCGCACGGCTACGACTCGCTCGTCGGCGAGCGTGGCCAGGCGCTGTCTGGCGGCGAGCGCCAGCGCATCTCGATTGCGCGTGCGTTGCTGATCAACCCGCGCATCCTGATCATGGACGAGGCCACGTCCTCGGTCGACACGCAGACGGAGAAGGAAATCCAGAAGGCGCTCGACAACCTGGTGCAGGGGCGGACCACCATCGCGATCGCGCACCGGCTGTCCACGCTGCGCAAGGCCGACCGCCTCGTGGTGATGGACCGCGGCCAGATTGTCGAGGTGGGCGGCCATGACGAGCTGCTGGCGCGCGAAGGCGCCTACTACAAGCTGTACCAGGCGCAGGCCCGCAATGTCGATACCGAGGCCGAATCCGACAGCGAAGGCGGTGTGCCTGCCAGGGAAGCGGAGGCCGCCAATGCACAATGACGCCAACCTTCACGCTATTCACGCTACTGCAATGCCCGAGACGGAATTCACGCTGACCCGCAATGCCTTCGGCCGCCTGGTGCTGACCCTTGGCGACGGCACGGCGCACGAGGGCGTGGTGCCGGTGCGCGCCTTCCCGATCGGCGCGCCCGACGACGGCATCGGCATGATGAGCACGGATGGCCATGAACTGGTCTGGATTCCGCGGCTGGACCGGCTGCCCGCCCCGCAGCGCGCGCTGGTGGAGGAGGAACTGGCCGCGCGCGAATTCATGCCCGAGATCCGGCGCATTGTCAGTGTTTCGACGTTTGCCACACCGAGCGAGTGGACCGTGCAGACCGATCGCGGCCAGACCACGCTGGTGTTGCGCGGCGAGGAAGACATCCGCCGCCTGGCCGGGACCACGCTGCTGATTTCGGACAGCCACGGCATCCACTACCTGATCCGTGACCTGATGGCGCTGGACCGTCCCAGCCGCAAGCTGCTCGACCGCTTCCTCTGAGCGGTCGCGTTCAGCGGAGGGCTGCTGCCTCAGTGCAGCAGTTCCTCGCCGTCCTCATCGTCGTCCATATCGTCATGCATCAATGGGATATCCGGGACCATGTCGAAGACCGTCGAGTGATAGTGCACGCTGAACCAGTCGCGGAACATCTGCAGCGACAGTTGTTCGGGCCACAGTGACTCGTCAAACCACTCGGCGAGCATGAACTCGAAGAAACCACGCCAGCGTTTTTCCACCCAATGCCTGGCATTGTCGGCGGTGTCCGCAATTTCCTCGGGCAGCAGGAAAACACTCTGATCTTCCCGCACGTGTTCTAGCGTCAGGTTCGGAACGGGCTCCGGATCCACGGCCTGGATCCAATCCAGAAACGGTTGCTCGGGAACGATCGTGACCAGGGCGCGGTTGACGGTGAAGCGGGGATAATCGGACATGGCTAAGCGACAGGGGAGGCTGCAGGACGGTATTGTAGACGCGGGGACGGGCGGCTAGCGATGGCACCACGTTGTATGGGCGGACGGCCTGTCATTCGGGCAAGAAAAAACCCAGCCGGGCAACGGCTGGGTTTCAGGAGTACTGGTGCCGGCGTCAACCAAATGATAGCTGGAAAGCCTTATGTGGTGCGGCTATATGGCTTTTCGTTTCGATCTTGACCCCCAATCTGACCCCCGCAACACCACCGCTCGGGGCAGCCGATACTGCTGGGGGCGATCTGGCGCGGCCCTGCGCTTCTGCGTTGTCAACCTTCCACCGGCGCACGCACAGGCAATGTCGTCGCGACGTTCCGGTCGTCGATCCGCTCCACCTTCGGCATCACTCCGCACGATCTTCCGAGTGGCCCGACCCTCCCCCCTAGCGTCCCCCCATGCCCCACACCCCCGGCACCCCCGCTTGGGTATGGCTCTTAACCGGGAGCGCAGAAATTTTCGCTGCTAACAATATGTGTTGCGTTACGATGCACTCGTTACTAAATATTCGAAGCGGCAACACCTTCCGCGCGTGGCTATGAAGCGTACTGTGCTGGCTCTCTTGAGCCTTTCAATATTGACAACCGCCGTGGGGGCAGAGCGACCTTCTGTTGATTACATTCCCTTAGACGCACTGGAGAAGTACTACCCACCTCAGAGGAAGATCGACGAATCCGAGCGTGTGTATGTTTGGATGACGAAACCCGAACCGGGCGGAGCCGCGCTGGAAATAGTGAATGTCAATGAGAGGGGCGGGGCGTGTAGCCTCGGATATCCCCCGCCGCCCGATGCGCAAATGAGCCTTGTCGGAAAGAACGGCGAACCGCTTGCGATGGGGCGCACGGCGAGGATCGTCTCGTCGACCGGAGAGATAACAATGACGGGCTGTTCGGAGCGTGCGAAAGACGGCGTGCGACGAATTGTCTGGGACACTCCCCGTGGGCCGATCTGGAGGTCATACAAGGAGAGCACCTTCACGCTAACCCCGGAGGCTAAGCGCTTGGAGGATTCCATAGAACGGCAGAGGAATACGTCTGGAAAGGCGAGGTAGCCCCCATCGTGCCGGTCGCATTCAGACGTAGTCGTCGGGGTGTGGCAGCGAGGCGTGATCAAAAATGCGCGGGTTGTGACTAGGGAGTGGAAGCCATACGGAGGCGACGTCGTTCATATGATCCCTTTCTATCAATCGAAAGAATGGTCGACGTGTCCGCGCGTGCCGGTCGTCCTCAACGGCCAACTGTGCTTTGCTTACGACACAACCGCGAAGGGTGAAACATGGCAACCCAAGCGCGGCCACGCACAGCGCACCGGCTCGCTCGATGGCATCGAGCACATGTTCATGCTGACCCACAACTACGGTCGTGGCGAGACAGATCGCCACTATCTGTACTTCCGGCAGGACGGTAAGCTGTTCTTCGTCTATACGGGCGAAAGCTGGCCAGCCACCATCTGCATCGAGACTGGCGTGTAACGCGCTCTCACAGGTAGTCGTCGGCGTGCGGCAGGGATGCGTGATCGAACTTGCGCGGCCTGCCGCGTGGCCGCTTCACTGGTGTGGGGCCCTTCGACGGCTTGTCATCGGATTCCGTAACGACACCGGGCGGCAGCCACTGCCGCCGGCTTTTGTCGGGGGAGTCGATCCACACGCGCGCCTTGCGCCAGCCCGCTGCACGCAGCACCGCGACGAGTGCAGTGTTGCCCGCCGTCTTACCCGCCGTCACGCCGTGTAGCTGTGCCTTGATCTCGCTGAAGGTGTGCGGGCGCATCCGCGTCGCAACGGGCTGCACGGCCCACCAGCGCTGAAACTGGCTGGCCAGCGTATCAGCCCTGTACCGTTCTGCTTCGACGCGTCGGAGCGTCGTGCGAGCCTTGCGTGCGGCGCCTCGCAGCGCCTGTGCCGTGCGGGCGTCGCGCCGCCTCTGCTGCCGGCGCTGCTTCTCAGCCTCAGCAGCACGCTCCCGCGCGACGCGCTCAGCGTCCTCGGCGCCGTCAATCTGCAGTTGCTGCAGCCAGTCAGACAGGTAGCTCATGGTCAGGCACCGGGTGAAGGGTGCTGGGCGGCGGGGCGGTCAGGCTGGCTCATCTGAGGTCGATCCTGTTATTGCAACTGAATTGCATTTGAGCGTGTGTGGCGAATTTTTGCAGTTATTCAACGGCAATGCGGGAGGGCAGAATCGCCCTCGCCAACGCTGCCCGCAGTTGCTAACAACCCCTCAGCCGGGGCGCTTTTTGCGCCGTTCCTGCTCCTGCCGCATCTCGGCAAACATGTCGTTCGAACTCTCGGATGGCATACCCCTTATGCCGGAACCCCCGATTTTTGCCTTCGCAGCCGCTACGCCGCTCAAAGCCTTACTGGTGGCTGATTTCGGCGTAGCGGCACCGTCAAAACCGGGAGTCGAAAAAACACCTGCCGCTACTTCGAAACCCGCGCCAGTATTGGCTTTGAGCGGCGTAGCGGCTGGATGAGTGTTTTTTGAGAGTTCCAGCGAGAGGGTATGCCCTTCGGACACGTTTTGTGCGCCATTCGCCCCTAGTGCGTTGCTCGACTGGGGTGACGGCAGGTATAGCTCCCAACAGGTTGTAAACATTCCGCGCATATAGCCCTTCGGGCGGTCTTTGCCTCCTAGGTAGACGCTTGTGCTCTTGATGCCGAACTCACTCAGCCTCTTAGCGATCTGGTTGGCAGTGATCGGCTTGCCCCGGTTGTAGGTCGCCCACGGCCCCTCATCGTCCTGGGTCAGCGCCATCGCCAGATCGGCGCTCGGGATGCGGTCGGCGTGCTTGTGGCCGTTGGCTTGCCTCTGGTCAAACACTGATCGGATAGCGGTCAGCAACTCCACCCCGCGCCCCTCGTTGCTTGCGTCAGCGGCCTGCCCGCTGAGCGCCAGCGCTGCGCGTGCTGCACGGTGGGGCCAGTCGCCGCCGGCTGCCTGCGCGATCTGGCGAAGTGGCTCCCAGTTGTCCAGCGCCCGGTCGTCCAGCCCGTCGAGGTCAGGCGGGTCGAATCTGGTAGCAGCGGTGGCATTGTCAGATACCCAGCGGGTAATGCACCTGCGCAATTGCTCGAACACAGCACGGTCAGCACGTCGCAGGCTTGCGACCTTCTCGCTTACCTTCTTTCGGCGCAGGGGGAGCACGACGGCGCGATCCATGATCGTACCGTGTAGCCGCCCGATGCCCGCGAGTGCCTTCGCGCACCACGTGCTGAATGACGTGGGGATGTGGTTGTCCCCCACTGTGCGGATGACGGCTGCCGTGTCGCGCGTGTGCCCGCTGTTGACGATGCCGCGCAGCTCCTCGTTATCGCGCATGAATGCGTCAACCTCATCGATCAGCAGCGTTGGCCCGTACTGCTCGACTGTGCGAAATAGGGCTGCCACGGTGATGCTGCTTGTCGGCAGTGGGCGGGCGCTCAGGCGGGAGACGAGCGATAGTAACTGCGTCTTTCCGCAACGCTTCTCAGGTGCGGTGATGAGGAGCAGGGGGGCGACCTGCACCATGTCCATCATGTATGTCATGACGATCCACAGCGCCCCCGCGTCCGCTGCCTCGGCGTCGCAGACGATGTACCTGCGGAGGGTGTCGGCAATGTCGGTCAGCAGCGCCGCGCCATCGACCGGCACGGGCCACGACTCGACCTGTTCGAAGGTAATGGGCTTGCTTGCGCCGCTATCGCCCGCGCCGCCGCGTGCCGCCTCCACCTCGTCGTCGATTGTGCCGACGCGGACGCCGAGCCTTTCGGCTAGTGGTGTGCGCACACGGTCGTAATCGAGCTTCCCCAACTTAGCCAACGCCGCGATCATTGCGTCCTGCGGCATTGCGGCCAGCCGCGCGACATCCGCCTCTGCGCTTACCGTCGCGCTGACCGATTGCACGCTACTACTGGCGTCGGCGGGCGCGTAGCGCGGCGGTGTCCATCCTGCGGCCTGCGCGGCTTGCACCAGCGTGCGAATGGTGATGGGCTTGCCTGCGCCGTTGCCGCCCGGCGTGATGCTGTGCCACAACTGATCGAACCCAGCGTCGGTGTACTTCGCCGACTTCTTCGACCACTCGCGCGCCAGTTCCTCGCCGCACTGCCAGTTGAGCGACTTCACGGCCATGATCATGTCGCGCCATTCGGTGCGGTCATCGGCAGGCAGCACGGCCAGCATCGCCCGCACCTGTTCGATCTTCTCGTCGATCTCAGGCCAGCCCCGTCCGACACCAGCAGTCAGGTCGTCATTGCTCTGACCGTCGAAGCCGCGCAGGTGGTCAGGCAGCGTATCTACCGCGCCTGTCGAGCGGCGCGCACCGGCCAGATCGAACAGCCACTGCGGCAGGGTTGGTAGCGGGCCATCGTCGACACGGCTGTACTGTCGCCCATTGACCACGGACGGCCATGCCACGACGAAGCCGCCCGTCCCGCGCGTATCCAGTCCGTTGCCGAGGATGCCGGAGGTGCAGGGCAGCGGCGCACCGCCACCGTCGAGCCACAGGTGCCGTCCGCCCGATGCCGTTGTGACACTGTGCGATGTCGGTACAGCGCCGTGCTGCGCCTCAAGCGCGGCGAGCGTCGCGCCGCCATGTTTGCCGTCCTTTTCGTCGATGTCGAGCACACAGGCCCCGCCGCTCGGCGCGCCCGTCGCAACTGCAAGGTTCGGCACGGCACGGCGGCCCACTGCACATACGAATGCGCCGATGGGATCGGTGGCCTGTGCGATGCCGTGCCCGTCGGCACGCGCTTGCGCGTCGCCCCACAGGCGCCGCACATCGGCCTCCGCCGCCTCGTATTCCGGCGTGCCCTTGCCGGCGTCCTTGCGCCGCTTGAGCGCATCAAAGTAGCCAGCAACATACCTGGCTTCGATGCTGGCGAGGAACAAGTTGAGCACGGGTACGAGGTCGGCACGCGCGTCGAGGTGGCCGTGCGGGCAGGCGGGCATCTTCTTGCTGGGCGATAGGGGGAAGGTGGCCCAGCCACGCGCGGCGTAGCGGGCGATGGCTTCGCCCAATACCTGCGCCGTGAGTGCTATGGATGTCGGGTGTGCAGTGGGGAGGGGGGCGCCGGCAGCGCCGGAAAACAGGTCACCATACGATTCGTTGCCGTACATGCTAGGATGCTCCTGCGATGTAGTGAAACGCCGCTGTACCGGACGAGGGGCCAGCGGCGGGAAGTGGATAAAAGGGTCGGCCTATGCGGTCGGCCCTTTTTTCTTTGCGCAGGCCACGCAGTCGCGCTGCGCGCGGCACAGTTGATCGGCCATCCGGTCGGCGTAGTAGGCGAGCGTGTCGAGTGCCTCGCGTTGCGACGCGGGCGACGTGATGCCCTGTTCCAGTTCGATCAGGGCGCGCTGCATGTGATCGACCGCGCCGTAGTCCTGACCGTGTGGGCCAGCGAGACTTTCGTGCGCTGCTTTGACGATCTGGTGTCCGGGGTGTCTGGCGGTGATGTAGCCGGTGACGGGGCCGGCAGCGATGGCGCGAATTTGGTCTGCGTGCCCGCGCAGACCTCCGACCTCCCGCTGCGCGAAGCGGCAGGCATCACCGGGGGCGCACGCTATGTGATGCCACTCCTCTGACCAGCACCGGGGCGGGGCGAATTCGTCGGAGGGTGGCACGTCCGGCCGGTCTGCGATGAGGTCGGTGTTGTCGGTCATGCTGCTGCCCCCTGCGCCTTGGAGGCGTCACGCGCGGCGATGCGCGCGGCAATCCACGCATCGACTTCACGCAGTACCCAGCGATTGGTGCGCGAGCCGCCAATCTTTACGGGCTTCGGGAAGCCGCGCAGGCGCATCGCTTCGTACAGGCTGCTGTAGGCGAGTCCGGCACGGCGCATCGTCTCGCGCGCAGTCAGCAGCGCGTCGCCTTGCAGGTCGATTGGGATAGCTTCGAGGGGGATGGCCGGCTGGCGCTTCTTGCCGGTAGAGACTTCGCCGATGGTCATTCTGACTCCATATCTCGCAGCGGCTGGGGTGCGCTGCATTGGTATGGAGCCTATGGTTTCAGGGCCGGAAATTCAGTTGGAGAAATCTACCCCGCGCGACGGGCCGCTGCTTCTGCCCTGCGCTTGCGTGCAGATAGTTCCTCGGCCAGTCGCAGCAACTTAAATGCAGCACCGCGCAGGCACACAGGCGTGACGATGGCGCGGTGTCGATTGGTCAGTTGACCGTTCAGATCATCGGCTTCGCGCATTACGCGGAGAAGTAACGCGCGCGACAGCAGGAGTGCCGTCTTGGCTGTCGCTGTTCTTGCCGAGTTGGGGAGGCGCTTGCCCCTGCGTAGTCTGCTCAAGTCTGCCTTGTCAGCAGGGACTGTTATCAGCGCCAGCGCATCGACCGCTGCGCTAATGCGGTTAGCTGGCGCGTCCGGGCACATGTTGGCTGGCAGCCGTTTGAACGACCACAGCAGCAACTGCGCCAGCCTGTCTGCTTTCGCAGCCGCACTGTCGGTGTAGGCTACCGGGCGTCCTCCTTGCGGTTTAGGCAGGTGCTTGCCGTCACCGCCGAACGTATCGAACATGGCTGATACCGTGTCAGGGGCCAGCCCGCGCCCCTCCGCCACTTGCGCAACTGCCAAGTCGCGCAGTTTTCGATTGCGAGCCTGCAGCAATTCGAGCTTGAGCGGCGGCAGTCCTTGCTGGCACAGCAGTTCGAATAGTCGCCGTCCGACCTCATCCGCGATCGTTCCGCGCTCGCCGCCTTTCATGCGCTGGCCTCGCTGGCGAACGGCAGCACCTTCGCACCTGCCTTCAGTTCGTCCAGATAGTCAGCCCATCGCTGCATCAGCTCGCGCCGCTGATCGAGCCACTGCGTGCGGTTGTATGCGCGCCCGAGCGCGTCGCGCACGCCGTGGGCCAACTGCGCCTCAATCACCTCGTCGCGCACGCCGAGCACCTCAGCGGCGAGCGTACGGGCCGTCGCGCGCCAGCCGTGTGGCAACGCTTCATCGCCGGCATATCCCATCCGCTTGAATGCCGCCGACAGCGCCATGTCCGACATGCACCGGTCGCCGCCGCGCAGACTGGGGAAAACGAAGCGCCCCCGCCCGGTCAGTACCTGCAGCCCTCGCAGGATTGCAACTGCCTGACGCGACAACGGCACCAGATGGTCAGGGCCATTTTCCTTACCTGCCTTCGTCCGCTTCATCCGGCCAGCAGGCACTGTCCACATGGCACCGTCTAGATCGAATTCGCTCCACTCGGCCTGTCGCAGTTCACCGGGGCGCTGAAACACCATTGGGGCGAGGCGTAATGCTGCTGTGACCACCGCAGTGCCGGTGTAGCCGTCAATGGCGCGCAGCAGGGCGCCCAACTGAACAGGATCGGTCACGGCGGCGTGATGCTTCACCTGTGCCGCTGGCAGTGCGTCGCGCAGGTCGGCGGCAATGTCACGCTCGGCCCGTCCGGTGCTGATGGCATATCGCATTACCTGCCCGATCAATACCCGCACGCGGTGCGCAGTTTCGAGATGGCCGGTCTTTTCGATGCGTTGCAGTACGCTCAGCACGTCAGCCGGGGCCAGGCCGACAATCGGACGGGTGCCAAGGTAGGGAAACACATGCTTTTCGAGTCGACGCAGGTTGCGCTGCGCGTGCGACTCAGACAACGAGGGGGCGAACTTGGCGTGCCACTCCCGCGCCACGACTTCGAAGGTGTTGGCGCCGTTGATCGCCGCCGCGTGCTTGGCTGCTGCGCGCGCATGGGCGGGGTCGATCCCGTCAGCCAGCTGCTTACGGGCTGCTGCTCGCCGCTCGCGCATTTCTTTCAGCCCTACCTCCGGCCAGTTGCCGAGCGACAGGCGCGTCTCCTTGCCGTTGCGACGGTACTTCAGGAACCAGCGCCGCGCGCCGGCAGGGCTGACTTCGAGGTAAGCCCCGTCGCCGTCGCTCAGGCGGTACAACCTGTCGCGTGGCTGGGCGTTCTCGATCTGCTTGATGGTCAGGGACATGGGGAAATAGCCGGTGGGGGTCACGCTGTTGGGGGTCAAGGGTTTGGTGGTCAGCGTTTGACCCCTGTTTAGACCCCCTCAGACCCCCAGCTAGTGTCAGCGTATCCCAGCTAGTCCCATAAAGCAAAAACCCGCGAAGCCTTGAGCTATCGCGGGTTTCTGGATGCTGCTAGATGTCGTCGGACTGAATACTGGTGGAGCCGGCGGGAATCGAACCCGCGTCCGCAAGCCCTCCACAGAGAGTTCTACATACTTAGTTCTGTCATTTGATTTAACCGCCGCATCGCGGACGAACACGCTCTACGACGGCGAGTCACTTGGTTTTCGTCCCTGCAGTCGTGACACCGACGGGGCTTATCTGACGTAAATGACCTCGCTGGTTCTTGCGAACCCTAGCCCGTCAGCGAGCCAGTGCGAGGACGGCGGCCCTTAGGCTGCCAGTGCGTAACGTTCGTCGTTAGCAGTTATTGCATTCCCATTGATTAACGAGGTGACGGGTCCTCGGTATGCCCTCCACTGCTTCGCAACCCACGTCGAAACCAGGTCGGCCCCAGTGATAAGAAGTACGGATTGTACTCGGTTTGGACGGAAGTTGCCGCGCCAGGTTCCGTTCTTGCTTGTGAACGCCGGCTCAGGCCGGCATGAGAAGCGGAATCAACTCTGCGGGGTGCCGCACAAGGTAGTCGGCGCCCCAGGTTTCCGGCGGCTCGCCGTCGCCGCAGTAGCCGTAGGCGGCGGTGATGGTGAGCATGCCCGCTGCCTTGCCGGCCTGGATGTCACGTAAGTCGTCACCCACATACACACATCGCTGTGGTGCCACACCGCTCAGTTCGGCGGCGTGGAGCAGGGGGGCGGGATGAGGCTTGGCATGGGGCGTTGTGTCGCCGCTGACGACGGCAGAGGCCCTCGGCGTGAGTCCGATGGCAGCTACGAGTGGTACCGTGAACCGCGCGATCTTGTTGGTGACGATGCCCCAGCGGATGCCGGCGGCTTCCAGCGAATCCAGCACCTGCGGCATGCCGTCGAACAGGCGCGTATGCACGGCGATGTCGGCCTCGTAATAATCGAGGAACAGGTCGCGCAGGGCGGGGAAGTCCGGATCGTCGGGCTGCTTCCCGAAAGCCGCGCCGAGCAGCCCGCGCGCACCATGCGATGCAACCGGCCGCAGCTTCTCATATGCCACTGGCGGGCGCCCGTGTTCGACCACCAGGCGGTTCGCCGCGGCAGCCAGGTCCGGGGCGGTATCGGCCAGCGTGCCGTCCAGGTCGAAGAATACGGCGTCGATCGCCGTCATCATTTCGCCACCCGGCGGAAGGCCATCATGTAGTTCACATCCGTATCGCCACCGAGTGAATAGACCTGGGAGAGCGGGTTGTAGGTCATGCCGCGCATCTCGATCAGGTCCAGGCCGACGTTGCGGGCAAAACGCGCGAGTTCGGATGGCGTGATGAACTTTTCGTAGTCATGCGTACCGCGCGGCAGCATCTGAAGAATGTATTCGGCGCCCACGATGGCCATCAGATAGGCCTTCAGGTTGCGATTGATCGTGGAAGCGAAGACATAGCCGCCGGGACGGACCAGGGTTGCACAAGCCTGGACGATCGACGAGGGGTCGGGCACATGTTCGAGCATTTCCATGCAAGTCACGACATCTACGCTGCCCGGCTCGCGCGCTGCCAGCGCTTCGGCGGCGATCTCCTCGTAGGTGATCGCAACACCGGACTCCAGGCTATGCAGGTCCGCCACGCGCAGGGCCTTGCTCGACAGGTCAATACCACGCACATGGGCGCCCAGCCGCGCCATGCTCTCGGACAGGATGCCGCCGCCGCAGCCGATATCGACTACCTTCTTGCCGGCCAGGCCGGCAATGCCGTCGATCCAGCCGAGGCGCAGCGGATTCAGGTCATGCAGCGGCTTGAATTCGCTGTTCGGGTCCCACCAGCGATGGGCCAGCTCGCTGAACTTGTCGATTTCCTTGGGGTCGGCATTCCGGCCGGCTGGATTGGCCGCGGAGGGCGGCAAGGCTTGCGTAGGCGACGTCATGGTTTGCGGGGCCGGCAAAGGACAATGTGCCTGAGCCGGCAGGTAGGAAGAGGTCTGGCCAACTGTACCAAAAAAAAAGCCCAGCTTGCGCTGGGCCTTTCTGCATCGGAAAGATTCCGATTAACGTGCGCTGCGGGTGCCGACCACTTCGACTTCCACGCGACGGTTCGGTTGCTGGCAGGCGATCTGGGCCTTGCGGTTGCCCTTGCACGACTTCGGATCGACCTTCAGCTGGCGCTTGCCCTTGCCTTCGGTGTACACGCGGTTGGCTTCAACGCCCTTGCTCACCAGGTAGGCCTTGACCGACTCAGCACGACGGATCGACAGGCGATCATTGTACTTGTCCGAACCGAACGAGTCGGTGTGGCCAACGGCGATGATGACTTCCAGGGTGATGCCTTGCAGCTTCGAAACCAGATCGTCCAGCTTCGCCTTGCCTTCCGGCTTCAGGACAGCCTTGTCGAAGTCGAACAGGGTGTCAGCCGCGAAAGTGACCTTCTCGCTGGAGACGACCGGAGGAGCAACCGGTGCCGGTGCCGGAGCCGGAGCAGCGGCCGGGGCCAGGGCGCCGTCGCACAGGGCGTTGGCGGTAGCCGGGGTCCAGGAGCTGTCGCGCCAGCAGAGCTCGTTCGTGCCATTCTTCCACACGTACTCGCTCGTACCGTTGCCCCAGTTGTCATTCACGGCCTTCTTTTCATAGGGGACGGACTGGGCTTGAGCGGATGCAGCCATTACTGCGGTAGCTGCAACGAGCGCGAGCTTGGCAAATTTTTTCATATTTCTCCTCTCAGGATGAGATCACCGCAGGGTTACTGCGAGCAAATGGACGAAAACAAGTCATACATTCTTCGGAGTATAACATTCTCGATGTGGTGTATGCTCCACTTCGAACAATGTCTGGCTCTTCGCTGGGGAATTGTGCCACAAGGCTCGTTTCCTAAGAAGTAAATATATTCGATTCAATCAATGGGTTTTGGGCCTGTGGTGTTTGTGCAACATGGGTCTTGAACTACCCGCAAAGCCTTGTGGCATCAGGCTTTGCGGGTTTCACTCAGGCGCGTCTGGAGGGGCGGGTCGGCCCGGTGCAGGTGGGCGGAGGCGGGTGCGCGCGCATGTTAGAATGGCATGTTGGCCAGCCGCCGGATGCCTCGCGCATTGGGTGGAAATCCGGGCCTCCTTTCGCTTAAACCCGCCGCATAAACCACGCCGCAATGGATCCATTCGCAAAAGAAACCCTTCCGGTCTCCCTCGAAGAGGAAATGCGCCGCTCGTATCTGGATTACGCAATGAGCGTGATCGTGGGCCGGGCGCTTCCCGATGTCCGAGATGGCCTGAAGCCGGTGCACAGGCGCGTGCTCTATGCGATGCATGAGCTCAACAACGACTGGAACCGGCCGTACAAGAAATCGGCCCGTATCGTCGGTGATGTGATCGGTAAGTACCACCCGCACGGCGATACTGCTGTATACGATACGATCGTCCGCATGGCGCAGGATTTCTCGCTGCGCTACATGCTGGTCGACGGCCAGGGGAATTTCGGTTCGGTGGACGGGGATAACGCGGCAGCAATGCGTTATACCGAAATCCGCCTTTCGAAAATCGCCCACGAGATGCTGCACGACATCGACAAGGAAACTGTCGATTTCGATCCGAACTATGACGGTTCGGAAAAAGAACCCGCTATTCTCCCGGCGCGAATTCCGAATCTCCTTATCAATGGTTCGTCGGGTATTGCGGTCGGCATGGCCACGAATATTCCGCCGCATAACCTGAATGAAATCGTCGACGGCTGTCTTCACCTGCTGCGCAATCCGCAGGCGACGGTGGATGAGCTGATTGAATTGATTCCCGCGCCCGATTTCCCGACTGCCGGCATTATCTACGGCATCCAGGGCGTACGTGAAGGCTACCGCACCGGACGTGGCCGCGTCGTCATGCGTGCCCGCACGCACTTCGAGGACATCGACCGCGGCCAGCGCCAGGCCATCATCGTCGACGAGCTGCCGTACCAGGTGAACAAGCGCACGCTGCTCGAGCGCATCGCCGAACTGGTCACCGACAAGAAGATCGAAGGCATTTCGGACATCCGCGACGAGTCGGACAAGTCCGGCATGCGCGTGGTGATCGAACTCAAGCGCAATGAAGTGCCTGAGGTCGTCCTCAACAATCTATATAAGAACACCCAGCTCCAGGACACCTTCGGTATGAACATGGTGGCCCTGGTCGACCGCCAGCCACGCCTGCTCAACCTGAAGCAGATGCTGGAGTACTTCCTGCAGCATCGCCGGGAAGTGGTGACCCGCCGCACGGTGTTCGAACTGCGCAAGGCGCGCGAGCGCGGCCATGTGCTGGAAGGCCTCGCCGTGGCGCTGGCCAATATCGACGAGTTCATCGCGATCATCAAGGCGGCGCCGACGCCACCCATTGCGAAGCAGGAACTGATGGCGAAGTCTTGGGATTCGGGCCTGGTTCGCGAGATGCTCGCGCGCGCCGAATCCGACACGCCGGGTGGCCGTGCTTCGTATCGTCCGGATGGCCTGCCGGCCGTGTTCGGCATGCAGGCCGACGGCCTGTACCGCCTCTCGGATTCCCAGGCGCAGGAAATCCTGCAGATGCGACTGCAACGCCTCACGGGCCTGGAGCAGGACAAGATCGTCCAGGAGTACCGCGATGTGATGGCGATCATCGCCGATCTGCTTGATATCCTGGCCCGTCCGGAGCGTATCACGACCATCATTTCCGACGAACTGACGGCAATCCGCGCGGAATTCGGCGACGGGCGCCGCTCGCAGATCGAGTTGAACGCGACCGAACTGGATACCGAGGACCTGATCACCCCGCAGGACATGGTGGTCACGCTGTCCCACAGCGGCTACATGAAGAGCCAGCCGATTTCCGAGTACCGGGCACAGAAGCGCGGCGGTCGCGGCAAGCTGGCCACGGCGACCAAGGAAGACGACTGGATCGACACGCTGTTCGTGGCCAATACCCACGACTACATCCTGTGTTTCTCCAACCGTGGCCGCCTGTATTGGCTGAAGGTTTACGAAGTGCCGCAGGGCTCGCGCAATTCGCGCGGCCGGCCGATCGTCAACATGTTCCCGCTGTCCGACGGCGAGAAGATCAACGTCATCCTGCCAGTGCGGCAGTTTGATGCCGAGCATTTCATCTTCATGACCACCGCGCGCGGCACGGTCAAGAAGACTGCGCTGACGGAATTCTCCAATCCGCGCAAGGCCGGCATCATCGCGGTCGATCTCGACGACGGTGACTACCTGATCGGCGCCGCGGTCACCGATGGCCAGCACGACGTGATGCTGTTCTCGGACGCCGGCAAGGCCGTGCGCTTCGATGAAAACGACGTACGCCCGATGGGCCGCCAGGCGCGCGGCGTGCGCGGCATGAACCTCGACGACGGCCAGTCGGTCATTGCCATGCTGGTGGCGCCGGCCGAGACCGCGGAGCAGGCCGAAGCCGGTGCGCCGGGCAGCGTGCTCACCGCGACGGAGAACGGCTACGGCAAGCGCACGCCCATCGCCGAGTACACTCGACACGGCCGCGGCACCAAGGGCATGATTGCGATCCAGACAAGCGAGCGCAATGGCCGTGTGGTGGCTGCTGCACTGGTTTCGCCCGAGGATGAAATCATGCTGATCACCACCGGCGGCGTGCTGATCCGTACACGCGTAGCCGAAATCCGCGAGATGGGCCGCGCGACGCAAGGTGTCACGCTGATCAATGTCGACGAAGGCACCAAGCTCTCGGGCCTGCAGCGCATTGTGGAAAGCGATGCCGACAACGGCTCCGGCTCGGAAGAGGCGGAAGAGGCCGATGGCGCTGCCGATGCCGACGCCAATTCGTAAGTTGTTGCAACAATAGGACACCGGCCGGAACTCGCCAGACGGCGGTCCGGACTAAAACGGACATATTTTCCAGGGAGTCATAATGCTCAAAACCTATCGACGTATCGCTGTTCTGGCTGCTTTCGTTCCGACGTTCATGGTGGCGCAGCATGCGCACGCGCAGGACGCCGAAAAGACGGCTGCCATCAAGGAACTGCTTTCCGTCATGCAGGCCGACCAGGCTGTGAAGGGCCAGGCCGACAACTGGCAGCAAGGCGCCAAGCAGGAAGCTCCGCTGGTGCTTGAGCAGGTGCTGGTCGAGAACAAGACGCTGAGCGACAAGCAGAAGCAGGCCGCGGTCGAGAAGCTGAAGAAGAATGGCGCTGTGCAGCGCATGGTCGATGGCGCCGGTACGGCATTCAATACCGACGGCTTCAGGAAGGACGCCATCCAGGCTCACTACGATGCCTTCGGCAAGTACTACAGCACGCAGGAAATCAAGGACCTGACCACGTTCCTGAAGTCGCCGACCGGCCAGAAGTTCATGGCCAACCAGGGCAAGGCGACCCAGGAGATCTGGGGTTCGATGATGCAGAAGTATGGCCCGCAAGTCGGCAAGTCGATGCGCGACGCCGCCGAGAAGGAAATCTCGGCCGCCGCGAAGTAACTTCGGGCGAAGGGGCGCAGGTCCGGCGCCCGCCCGCATCGCCCAACGGGATACGGGTTTGAGGGATAATGGCTGCTTGGGTTACACCGGCAGCCATTTTTCTTTTCCAGTCCATGAACGATCCACAGACTCCCGCCCTCGCTGGCATGCAGCGCGCATTGGCCGAACGTGTCTTCAACTTCTCGCCGGGTCCGGCGGCATTGCCCGCCGAAGTGCTGCAACAGGCTGCCGAGGAGATGCTGTCATGGCATGGAACGGGCGTGTCGGTCATGGAAATGAGTCACCGAAGCAAGGAGTTCGAAGGCATTCTGGCCGAGGCAACCGCAGACCTGCGGGAATTGCTCCAGATCCCCAGGAACTTCCGCATCCTGTTCCTGCAGGGCGGCGCCATCGGCGAGAACGCGATCGTGCCGCTGAACCTGATGCGCTTGCGCAATGCCGAGCGTCCCAAGGCGGATTTCGTGGTGACGGGAGCCTGGTCCGTCAAGACCGAGCAGGAAACCCGGCGTTATGGCGAAGTCAACATCGCCGCATCGAGCGCGGACCGGAAGTTCGTCGATATTCCGGCCTTGTCGGACTGGAAGCTGTCGGATGACGCGGCATATGTGCATCTTTGCACCAACGAAACGATCGGTGGCGTGGAGTTCCAGGAAGTCCCGGACATCGGGCAAGGCAAGGGCCGGATCGTTGTAGCGGACGCTTCCAGCCATATCCTGTCGCGTCCGGTCGACTGGTCGCGCGTGCAGGTGATGTATGGCGGCGCGCAAAAGAACATCGGCCCGGCCGGCGTGACCATCGTGATCGTGCGAGAGGACCTGCTGGGCCACGCCCATCCGCTGTGCCCGTCCGCTTTCAACTGGCGCCTGGTCGCGGAGCATGACTCCATGTACAACACGCCGCCAACCTACGCCATCTACATTGCGGGGCTGGTGTTCAAGTGGCTCAAGCGCCAGGGCGGCGTGGCGGCCATCGAGCAGCGCAACATCGCCAAGGCCAGCGCGCTGTACACGTTTCTCGACCAGAGCGATTTCTATCGCAACGAGATCGATCCGAGCTGCCGTTCGCGCATGAACGTGCCGTTCTTCCTCGCTGACGAAACCCGCAACGAGGCATTCCTGCAGCAGGCCCGCGCCAACGGCCTTGTGCAACTCAAGGGCCACAAGTCCGTGGGCGGCATGCGCGCCAGCATCTACAACGCAATGCCGATCGAAGGCGTGTATGCCCTGATCGACTTCATGCGAGAGTTCGAACGCGCCTCCGCCTGACGGCGCCGCGTCGGCCAACCGCGTGCCATGGGGCGCGCGGCATCGTTTTATTCTCAGGCCCTCCTGCCGGGAGCGGCCCAACGGGTTCCTGCAATGACAAGCGAAGACAACAACACCGCGCGCGAGGAGACGGAGCAGAGCGGTGCTTCTCCGAGCGAGGCGGAGCGTGCGCTCGGCGCCGAACTGGCCCCGCTGCGCGAGCAGATCGATACCGTCGACCGCGAACTGCTGGCCATGCTGAACCGCCGCGCGCAGCTCGCACTCGATGTCGGTGAAGTGAAGAAGAAGTACGGCGCGCCGGTGTTCCGCCCCGAGCGCGAGCTGCAGGTCATCCGCAAGGTGCAGGCTGCCAACCCGGGGCCGCTGCTGGGCGAGAGCGTCGCGTCGATCTGGCGCGAAGTGATGTCGGCTTGCCGCGGACTGGAGAAGCCGCTTGAGATCGCTTTCCTCGGCCCTGCTGGCACCTTCTCCGAACAGGCCCTGTATGCCCACTTCGGACACGAGGTAACAGGCGTGCCGTGCCCGAGCATCGACGAGGTGTTCCGTGCGGTAGAGGCGGGGACCGTCGAGTACGGCGTGGTTCCCGTGGAGAATTCCACCGAGGGCGCGGTGTCGCGCACGCTGGACCTGTTCCTGCAGACTTCGCTGAAGATCAGCGGCGAGATCGCGCTGAAGGTCCACCACAATCTGATGGCTGCTTCGCCTGACATGAAGGGCGTCAAGGTGGTGCGCGCGCACGCCCAGGCGTTGGCGCAGTGCCAGCACTGGCTGACGGCCAACTATCCGCACCTGGAGCGGCAGGCCGTATCGAGTAACGCCGAAGCCGCGCGCATGGCGAGCGAAGATCCCGCTGTCGCGGCGATTGCCGGTGAATCGGCGGCCAACCGCTATCACCTGCACATCATCCGGTCCCATATCCAGGACGATCCGCACAACCGCACGCGCTTTGCCGTGATCGGCCGGTACGAGACCGAGCCGTCGGGCAGCGACCAAACGTCGATGATCCTGTCGGTGCCCAACAAGGCGGGCGCCGTCTACCAGCTGCTTGCACCGCTGGCGGAGAACGGCGTGTCGATGTGCCGCTTCGAGTCGCGCCCGGCGCGCAGCGGCGCGTGGGAGTACTACTTCTACGTGGACGTGGAAGGCCACCAGCATGAGCCGGCGGTGGCGCGTGCGATCGAGACACTGCGGCGCAATGCCGCGTACCTGAAGGTGCTCGGGTCGTACCCGTCCAGCAAGTAAGCACGAGCGTGGGCACGAGGCAAGGAGACAAGATGGCAGAGCAAGGCAAGCAGGGCGGCAAGGTACCGTTCGGTCCGGACTATGTCAGGGCCATTTCGCCCTACGTGGCGGGCAAGCCGATTTCGGAGGTCGCGCGGGAGTTCGGGCTGGATGAGGCGAGCATCGTCAAGCTTGCGTCGAACGAGAACCCGCTGGGCATGCCGGAATCTGCGAGGCACGCGGTGGCCGCGGCAATTGCCGAACTGGGTCGCTATCCCGATTCGAACGGTTTCGAACTGAAGGCCGCGCTTTCCACAAAGCTAGGTGTGCCGCAGGACTGGCTCACGCTGGGAAACGGCAGCAACGACATCCTTGAACTGGCCGCGCACGCGCTCGTCACGCCGGGGCAGTCGGTGGTGTACGCCGAATACTCGTTCGCTGTCTACGCGCTCGCGACCCAGGAAATCGGCGCGCGTGCGATCGAGGTGAAGGCGCGCGACTATGGCCATGACCTCGAAGCCATGGCAGCGGCGATCGCCCCCGATACCCGGCTGGTGTTCATCGCCAACCCGAACAATCCGACCGGGACTTTCGCGCCGGCGGCGGCACTGGAAGCGTTCCTGGCCAAGGTGCCCGCCCACGTGGCCGTGGTGCTGGACGAGGCGTACAACGAATACCTCGACGATGAGCAGCAATATGATTCGGTGGCGTGGGTGCGCCGCTACCCTAACCTGCTGGTATCGCGCACGTTCTCCAAGGCATACGGGCTGGCCGGGCTGCGCATCGGCTATGCCGTGGCGCAGCCCGAGCTGACCGATCTGCTGAATCGCATTCGCCAGCCGTTCAACGTCAATAGCGTGGCCCAGGCCGCGGCCGTGGCTGCGCTGGGAGACACGGCATTCCTGCAGCGCAGCGCCGAGCTGAACCGCGCGGGCAAAGCCCAGTTGGTCGACGCGTTTTCGCGCCTCGGGCTCGAGTCCGTACCATCGTCCGGCAATTTCGTGCTGGTACGCGTTGGCGATGACGATGAAGCCGGTGCACGTGTCAACCTGGCGCTGCTCAGGCAGGGCGTGATCGTCCGCCCCGTGGGCAACTATGATTTGCCGCGCTGGCTGCGTGTCACGATTGGCTTGCCCGACGAGAATGCCGCATTGATTGCGGCACTGGAGCGCGCGCTGAAGTGAGCCGCGCGACGACGATGCATTCCTGTTTTCGAATTCCCCGTATTGCCCGCCCCCGAGGGCTGAGATTGTGAGCGCTTTGCATTTTTCCCGTGTTGTGATTGTCGGTGTCGGCCTGATTGGCGGCTCGCTCGCGCTTGCGCTCAAGCGTGCGGGCGTTGTCGGCAAGGTAGTGGGCGTGGGCCGGTCGCCGGCGTCGCTGCAGAAGGCGATTGACCTGGGTGTCATCGACGAAGCGGCTTCGCTGGAAGATGCCGCGCGCGACGCCAGCCTGATCGTGCTGTGCGCGCCCGTGGCGCAGAATTTCGCCTTGCTGCATGCGCTGGAGCCGCACCTGCGGCCGGGCACCATCGTGACGGATGCTGGCAGCACCAAGTCCGATGTGATCATGGCGGCCAAGACGGCGCTTGGCGACAAGGTGGCCCAGTTCGTTCCGGCGCACCCGATCGCGGGCCGCGAACTCAATGGCGTCGAGGCCGCGCTTGCTGACCTCTATGCCGGCAAGAAGACCGTGCTGTGCCCGCTGCAGGAAAACTCTCGCGCCGATGTTGCCGCGGTGCGTGCGATGTGGGAAAGCGCTGGTGCCGAGTGCCACGTCATGTCCGCCGTGCAGCACGATGCGGTGTTCGCCGCGGTCAGTCATCTGCCGCACGTGCTTTCCTACGCGCTGGTGGCGCAGGTCGGCAATGCCGAGGACGCGGCGCTCAAGCTCGCCTTCGCTGGTGGTGGTTTCCGCGACTTCACGCGTATTGCCGCGTCGTCTCCGGAAATGTGGCGCGACATCTGTGTCGCCAACCGCGAGGCCCTGCTGCGCGAACTGAATACCTACCAGTCGGTGCTGGCGCATCTCAGGACGCAGATCGAGAAGGGCGACGGCGCGGCGCTGGAGCGCATATTTACGCGTGCGAGCAAGATCCGCCTGCAATGGGGCGCGGACCGTGCGGCCGCCGCCAATATTGAACCCTGAACCGGCGCGGCCGTCATCCGCGCCCTAGCGTGAATACCATGGAACACCTGACGCTTGGCCCCCTTACCCGCGCCGCGGGCACTGTCCGTCTGCCGGGCTCGAAAAGCATTTCCAACCGCGTGCTGCTGCTGGCGGCGCTGGCCGGCGGCGAGACGCGTGTGCGCGACCTGCTCGATTCCGACGACACCCGCGTCATGCTGCAGGCGCTGAAGGCCCTCGGCGTGGCGTGGCGCCAGGAGGGCAGCGACTATGTCGTGATCGGTTCCGGCGGCAATTTTCCGCTCAAGGCGGCCGAACTGTTCATGGGCAATGCCGGCACGGCAATTCGCCCGTTGACCGCCGCACTGGCTCTTCAGGGTGGCGACTACAAGCTGTCGGGCGTGCCGCGCATGCACGAACGTCCCATTGGCGACCTCGTGGATGGCCTGCGCCAGGTCGGCGCGGACATCGGCTACCTCGGCAATGAAGGCTATCCGCCGCTGCATATCCGGCCTGCGCAGATTCGCATCGACGCGCCGATCCGCGTGCGCGGCGATGTGTCGAGCCAGTTCCTGACCGCGTTGCTGATGACGTTGCCCATGGCGCAGGCGGCTAGCGGCAGGATCGAGATCGAAGTGGTCGGTGAACTGATCTCCAAGCCCTACATCGAGATCACGCTCAACCTGCTGGCCCGCTTCGGGATCAACGTGGAGCGGCAAGGCTGGGAACGGTTTATTGTGCCGGCCGCTGCGGTCTACCGGTCGCCGGGCGAGATTTTCGTGGAGGGTGACGCGTCGTCGGCGTCCTACTTCCTCGCCGCGGGTGCGATCGGCGGCGGTCCCGTGCGCGTGGAAGGTGTCGGCATGAGCAGCATCCAGGGCGATGTGCGCTTTGCCGAAGCGCTCAACCGGATGGGCGCCAACGTCATGGCCGGAGACAATTGGATCGAAGTACGCGGCACCGAACGCGACGACGGGCGGCTGCACGGCATCGAACTGGATTGCAACCATATTCCCGATGCCGCCATGACGCTGGCAGTGGCCGCGCTGTTCGCCGAAGGCACGACGACGTTGACGAATATCGCGAGCTGGCGGGTCAAGGAAACCGATCGCATTACCGCCATGGCGACCGAGTTGCGCAAGCTCGGTGCGCAGGTGGAAGAGGGTGTGGATTACCTCAAGGTGACGCCACCGGCACAGTGGCAGACGCCGGCCGATGGCATTGGCACCTATGATGACCATCGCATGGCGATGTGTTTCTCGCTGGCCGCGTTCGGCCCGCTGCCGGTCCGGATCAACGACCCGGCCTGCGTGGCCAAGACGTTCCCAGACTATTTCGCGGTGTTTGGCGGCATTACGCGCTGAGCGCCGGGGCACTCGCCTGTGCCAGTTCATGCCGGCGCTCCCGTCGTTCCCAGTAGCGGTCGAAGAAGTAGTGGGCCACAGTATTGACGGCTGGCTCGATGAAGGTGACCGCGCCGCTGACGGCCAGGCTGCCGGTCAGCGCGTAGGTCACGCTGAAGGCGATGCCGAGGTGCATGATGCCGAACGTCAGGGTCTTGGCCATGGTAGATTGCCTCGCGAATGAAGAGGGATAACGGGATCGCGCAGGAATGCAGCGTCGTCGTAGTACTATGAATCAAATGATAATGATTCTCAATTGAACTCACAATCGAAGTTTTCTGTCGGCATCATCAGCAATGACTATCGTTCACGTCATCACCATTGACGGTCCAACCGCCTCGGGCAAAGGCACTGTGGCGCACAAGGTGGCCGACGCGGTCGGCTACCACCTGCTCGACAGCGGTGCGCTGTATCGCCTGGTGGCGCTTGCCAGCGACCGCTCGGGCGTGGACATCGAGGATGTCGATGCCCTTGCAAAAACCGCTTCCCGCCTCGATGTGAAGTTCGGCCCGGACCGCGTCTGGCTGTCCGGCGAGGAAGTGAGCCTGGCGATCCGGGCCGAGGCCATCGGCAACCGCGCCTCGGCCATTGCCGTGCACCAGCCGGTGCGCGACGCGCTGACCAAGCTGCAGCGCGATTTCCGCAAGCTCCCCGGCCTGGTCGCGGACGGGCGCGACATGGGGACGGTGATCTTCCCCGACGCCCAGCTCAAGGTATTCCTGACGGCAAGTGTTGAAGCGCGCGCTCGCAGGCGCTATAAACAATTGATTGATAAGGGAATTTCTGCTAATATCGAAGACCTTTTGCGTGATCTTGAGGCGCGCGACGCGCGGGATCGAAACCGTGCCGCCGCGCCGCTGCGTCCCGCCGAGGATGCGAAACTGCTCGATACCTCCGACATGACGGTGGATCAGGCAGTGGCGCAGGTGCTGGAGTGGTTCGCCGCTGTGCGCAAATACTGACTTCGTCAGGCGTATCCAAGCGGCGGGCGCTGCCTGCACCAAGGTGTCGGCCAGCCGAAAGGCGTGGCCGGCAGTGTTCAACTTGACCCCGCTGCACATGGCAGACTGAGCGCGATCGTCGCGCCGGCCGGTGTACCGCGGATTGCTACTTACGTTTATGTCCGACCTGCAAACTAACGAATCCTTTGCCGCACTGTTCGAGGAATCGATCGCCCGCTCCAATATGAAGGCTGGCGAAGTGATCTCCGCTGAAGTCGTGCGCATCGACCACAACTTCGTGGTCGTCAATGCCGGCCTCAAGTCCGAGGCTTTCGTGCCGGTGGAGGAGTTCCTGAACGACCAGGGCGAACTCGAAGTGCAGGCCGGCGACTATGTCTCCGTGGCCATCGATGCGCTCGAGAACGGCTATGGCGACACCATTCTGTCCCGCGACAAGGCCAAACGCCTGGCATCGTGGCTGAACCTCGAGAAGGCGCTGGAAGACGGCGAAATCATCTCGGGTACCGTGACCGGCAAGGTCAAGGGCGGCCTGACCGTCATGGTCAACGGCATCCGCGCGTTCCTGCCGGGCTCGCTGGTTGACGTGCGTCCGATCAAGGACACCACCCCGTACGAAGGCAAGACCCTGGAATTCAAGGTCATCAAGCTGGACCGCAAGCGCAACAACGTTGTGCTGTCGCGCCGCGCCGTGGTGGAAGCCACGCTGGGCGAAGAGCGCCAGAAGCTGATGGAAACCCTGAAGGAAGGCGCCATCGTCAACGGTATCGTCAAGAACATCACCGACTACGGTGCGTTCGTTGACCTGGGCGGCATCGACGGCCTGCTGCACATCACCGACCTGGCCTGGCGCCGTGTCCGCCACCCGAGCGAAGTGCTGTCGGTTGGTCAGGAAATCACCGCCAAGATCCTCAAGTTCGACCAGGAAAAGAACCGCGTCTCGCTGGGCGTGAAGCAGCTGGGCGAAGATCCGTGGGTCGGCATCTCGCGCCGCTACCCGCAAGGCACCCGCCTGTTCGGCAAGGTGACCAACCTGACCGACTACGGCGCGTTCGTCGAGATCGAAGCCGGCATCGAAGGCCTGGTGCACGTCTCCGAAATGGACTGGACCAACAAGAACGTGGCTCCGTCGAAGGTTGTCCAGCTGGGCGACGAAGTGGAAGTCATGGTCCTGGATATCGACGAAGACAAGCGTCGTATCAGCCTGGGCATGAAGCAGTGCAAGGCCAATCCGTGGGACGATTTCTCGCGCAACCACAAGAAGGGCGACAAGCTGAGCGGCCAGATCAAGTCGATCACCGACTTCGGCGTGTTCATCGGCCTGCCGGGCGGTATCGACGGTCTGGTGCACCTGTCCGACCTGTCGTGGCAAGAGACCGGCGAAGAGGCCGTGCGCAAGTACAAGAAGGGCGACGAAGTCGAAGCCGTGGTCCTGGGCATCGACGTCGACAAGGAACGCATCTCGCTGGGCATCAAGCAGCTGTCGGGCGATCCGTTCAACAACTTCATCTCGGCCAACGACAAGGGCTCGATCGTTACCGGCACCATCAAGGCCGTTGACGCCAAGGGCGCCGTGGTCCAGCTGGCTGACGACGTGGAAGGCTACCTGCGCGCATCGGAAATCTCCGCTGACCGCGTGGAAGACGCCCGCAACGTGCTGAAGGAAGGCGAACAGATCACGGCACTGGTGGTGAACGTCGATCGCAAGTCGCGCAACATCAACCTGTCGATCAAGGCCAAGGACAGCGCCGAGCAGCAGGAAGCCATGCAGAAGTTCCAGGCCGATACCAGCACCGCTGGCACGACCAACCTGGGCGCCCTGCTGAAGGCCAAGCTCGGCCAGGACAACCAGTAATCGCAGGCCCTGACGCCCGCGCGAACGCCCATGACCAAGTCGGAGCTTGTCGAAAAGCTGGCTGCCCGCTTTCCGCAGTTGTTGCTGCGGGATGCGGACATCTCGGTGAAAACGATACTCGACGCGATGTCCGATGCGCTGGCCGATGGCCATCGCATCGAGATCCGCGGATTCGGCAGTTTTGGTCTGAACCGGCGTCCGCCGCGCGTTGGGCGCAACCCCAAGTCCGGCGAACGCGTGCTGGTGCCCGAGAAACGGGTGCCGCACTTCAAGGCGGGCAAGGAGTTGCGCGAACGGGTGGACCGGAACATCGCGCCGTCTTCGGGCGGCTCGGGTAACGGACACCTGGCTGGTACGCCGTCCGGCAAGAGCCCCCAGGGTGCTGCGCCGGGCAGTTCGACAGTGCTGCATGAAGGAAGCGGGCTGAACCTGGCCCGCTCCTGATGCCGCGTGTCGGCCGGCACTGTGTTGTCTCGAATGAAAAAAGCGCCCCACGCGGGGCGCTTTTCATTTAGGGCAGTCCGCCAAGGACGTGCCGTTTTCGATTGCTGGAAGTGATTCCGCTACAATGCCGGGGTCTGCCGCACTCCAGCGATGCGCATCTGCGCTCCCGCAACGTCACGCCTGCCAATACCGCATGAAACTCGTCGCCTGGATTATCCGCATTGTCCTGTTCGCGCTGCTGTTCGTGCTGGCGCTGCGCAATACCGCGGACGCTTCCCTGCAGCTTTTCTTCGACGCCGTCTGGCGTGCTCCGCTGATCCTGATCCTGTTCGTGGCCTTTGTCCTGGGCGCTGTAGCGGCCCTGGCCGCGGTTGCGCCAGGCCTGATGCGCCAGCGTATGGAGGTGGCGCGGCTGCGCCGTGCGCTTGGCGATGCCGGCCGACAGCCGGCGCCCGCCAATGCGGAACGTGACGGCAAGGGTGCTCCTTACAACGTAGTTGGCCCGAAAGTCTGATCCATGATGTTTGAAACCTGGTGGCTGCTGGCGCTGCCACTTGTCTTTGGCCTTGGATGGATGGCGGCGCGCCTCGATGTGCGCCAGCTCATCAGCGAGCAGGGCGCCTTGCCGCGCTCGTATTTCAAGGGCTTGAATTTCCTGCTCAACGAGCAGCCGGACCAGGCCATCGATGCCTTTATCGAAGTGGCCAGGCTGGATCCGGAGACAACCGAGCTCCACTTCGCGCTGGCCGCGCTGTTCCGGCGCCGCGGTGAAACCGAGCGTGCCATTCGCGTGCACCAGAACCTGGCCACACGCCCGGACCTGCCCGAGCCGGAGCGCGAGCACGCCCTGTATGAACTGGGGCAGGATTTCCTGCGTGCCGGCCTGCTCGACCGGGCCGAAGAGTCGTTGCGCCGACTGATGTCCGGCCCGTATGCGGCCTCGGCCAAGCGCGTGCTGCTCGAACTCTATGAAGTGGAGAAGGAGTGGCAGAAGGCCATCGATGCTGCCCGCGAACTGCAGGCTCTCGATAAAAAAGACTACAGCCTTCAGATTGCCCAGTTCTGCTGCGAACTCGCGCAGGATGCGCTGCAACGCAAGCGCCCGGAAGACGCCGTCAAATGGCTGCACCAGGCCGTCGAGGAGAACCCCGCCAATGTGCGCGCCCCGATCCTGCTGGGCGACGTGGCTTTTGCCGCCGGCGATGCCCGCGCAGCGCTGGGGCACTGGCTTGGCATCGAGCGGCAGGATGCCTCGTTCCTGCCGCTGGTGGCCGAGCGCGTGGTGAAAGCCTATGCCGGGCTCGGGGAACAAGGCGTCGCGCTGGACTGGCTGCGGGGCCTGCTCAAGGGCAATCTCGCGCCCGAACTGCTCGACGTTGCATTCAAGACCGAGCTGGAATTGAACGGGCCTGAAGCGGCGACGCGGCTCATGCGCGAGCAACTGCGCCGCCAGCCGACGCTGCTTGCGCTGACCAAATATTTCGAGGCCCAGGCTGCCGGCATGGTGCCGGCCGACGCGGTTGCGGGCAACGGAGGCGAAACTCTGGCCGGCACCGACGAGTCCGCTGACAGCGACAAGGCAAAGGAAACCACGGCGATCCGTGACCTGCTGCAGTTGCGTACGCGTAACCTGGCCCGCTACACCTGCCGCGAATGCGGCTTTCGCGCGCGCCTCTTTTACTGGCAGTGTCCCGGCTGCAACCGCTGGGAGACCTATGCGCCCCGGCGATCGGAAGCACTCGGCTGATCACGCCACCATGCGAAACCATTTCAAGTACATGCTATGAAAGTCACCATTATTGGCAGTGGCTATGTCGGCCTTGTCACCGGCGCGTGCCTGGCCGAACTCGGCAACGACGTGTTCTGCCTCGACGTCGACGAGAAGAAGATTGCCCTGCTCAACGCCGGCGGCGTGCCGATCTACGAGCCGGGCTTGCAGGAGATCATCCAGCGCAACCGTGCCGCGGGGCGGCTGACTTTCTCGACCGACGTCGCAGCCAGCGTCGAGCATGCCGACGTACAGTTCATCGCAGTGGGGACGCCTCCTGACGAAGACGGCTCCGCCGATCTCAGGTATGTGCTCGCAGCGGCACGCAATATCGGCCGCCACATGACTGGCTTCAAGGTCGTGGTGGACAAGTCCACCGTGCCGGTGGGCACGGGCGACCGCGTCTCGGCAGTGATTCGAGAGGAGCTTGCCGCGCGCGGCCTGGAAGACCTGCAGTATTCCGTGGTGTCGAACCCGGAATTCCTCAAGGAAGGTGCTGCGGTGGAAGACTTCATGCGTCCTGACCGCATCGTGCTTGGCTGCGGCGCCGATGCCGCCGGGCGCCACGCGCAGGCCACCATGCGCCAGCTCTATGCACCGTTCAACCGCAACCACGAGCGCACCTTCTACATGGACGTGCGCTCGGCCGAGTTCACCAAGTACGCGGCCAATTCCATGCTGGCCACCCGTATTTCGTTCATGAACGAGCTGGCCAATCTTGCCGACGAGGTCGGTGCCGATATCGAGCTGGTACGCATGGGGATCGGATCAGATCCACGTATCGGCTACAGTTTCCTGTATGCCGGCGCTGGCTACGGCGGTTCCTGTTTTCCCAAGGACGTGCAGGCGCTGATGCGCACTGCGGCTGACCACGGCAAGCCCATGCGCGTGCTGGAGGCCGTGGAGGCTGTCAACGGCGCCCAGAAGCTGGTGTTGGGTGAAAAGGTGGTGCGCCGCTTTGGCGATGACCTGAGCGGGCGCACTTTCGCGCTCTGGGGGTTGGCCTTCAAGCCCAATACCGACGACATGCGCGAAGCGCCTTCCCGCGTGCTCGCACGTGAACTGGTGTCGCGTGGCGCGTCGCTGCGCATGCACGATCCGGTGTCCATGGACGAGGCCAGGCGCGTGCTGGAGGCGGATCTCGCCGACATCCCGGGCGGCCTGGACAGGATCAGCTTCCACACCGGCCAGATGGAGACGCTGGACGGTGCCGACGCGCTCGTGATCGTGACGGAGTGGAAGGTCTTCCGCAGCCCGGATTTCGAGCAGATCAAGCGGCGCCTGAAGGCACCGGTGATCTTCGATGGCAGAAACCTGTACGAGCCGGAAGCCATGGCGCAGGCCGGTCTCGAATACCACGCGATCGGGCGTTCGGGCGCGAAGCGCTGAACGCATCAGCAGGCGGCCGTGTCCCAGTAGGATCGGTATGCCGGAGGAACCATGGGTATGAATCAAATTTCGCAGGATCAGATCCGCCAGGCACGCATCCTGGTGGTCGGCGACATGATGCTGGACCGCTACTGGTTCGGCGACGTCGAGCGTATTTCGCCGGAAGCGCCGGTGCCGGTCGTCCAGATCAAGCGCAGTGACGAGCGCCTGGGCGGCGCGGCCAACGTGGCCCGCAACTCGGCCGCGCTGGGCGCGCAAGTCGGCATGCTCGGCGTCGTGGGCGAGGACGAGCCCGGCCGGACCATCGAATCGTTGCTGTCCGCGTGCAAGGTCCAGCCGTACCTGCACCGTGACGCCAGTGTCAACACGACGATCAAGCTGCGCGTGCTGGCCCACCAGCAGCAGTTGTTGCGCGTGGACTTCGAGAATCCACCCGCGCATGAAGTCCTGCTGTCCGTGCTGGATGGTTTCCAGGAGCTCCTGAATCAGTACGAGGTGCTGGTGCTGTCCGACTATGGCAAGGGCGGGCTGACGCATGTCGGCCGCATGGTCGAGGCCGGCCGCGCAGCGGGCCGGATGGTCCTGGTCGATCCCAAGGGCGACGACTATTCGCGGTACCGTGGTGCCACGCTGATCACTCCCAATCGCTCCGAGATCCGCCGGGTCGTGGGGGCCTGGAAAAGCGAACAGGACCTCACTGCGCGCGCCCAGAACCTGCGTCGGGACCTGCAGCTCGAAGCGTTGCTCCTTACCCGTTCGGAAGAGGGCATGACCCTGTACACGGAGGCAGAGGTCCTGCATGTCTCGGCACAGGCGCGCGAAGTCTATGATGTATCTGGTGCCGGCGATACCGTGATCGCCACGCTGGCGACCATGCTGGCAGCGGGGGTGCCGCTGAAGCAGGCGGTGCAGTTCGCCAACCGCGCAGGCGGCATCGTCGTGGGCAAGCTGGGTACCGCTGTTGTCAGCTATCCGGAGCTGTTCGGCTCGGCTGGTTGAGCGCGTACGTCTTCCGGCGCCTCTGTTGAACTCACTGTCGGACCGATCATGACCATCATCGTCACCGGCGCTGCGGGATTCATCGGCAGCAACCTTGTCAAGGGATTGAATGCGCACGGCGAGGACCATATTGTCGCTGTCGACAATCTCCATCGTGCTGACAAGTTCCACAACCTGGTGGATTGCGAGATTCGCGACTACCTCGACAAGGACGACTTCCTGTCCCGCTTCGAGCGCGGGGAGTTCGACAGGGTGCGCGCGGTGTTCCATCTCGGGGCTTGCACCGACACGATGGAGCAGGACGGGCGCTACCTGATGGAGAACAACTACCGCTACAGCAAGGTGCTGATGGAGTCCTGCCTCGCGCAGGACACGCAGTTCATCTATGCATCGTCGGCGGCGGTCTACGGCGAGTCGCAGACCTTCCGCGAAGTGCGCGATTGCGAGCGGCCGCTGAGCATCTACGGCTACTCCAAGTTCCTGTTCGACCAGGTCGTGCGCGGCAGGCTGGAGGGTGCGCTGTCGCAGGTGGTCGGCCTGCGCTATTTCAACGTGTATGGCGCGGGCGAGGCTCACAAGAACCGGATGGCCTCGATCGTCTGGCAGCAATTCGAGCAGTTCCGCGCCGAGGGCACGGTCAAGCTGTTCGGCGAACACGCTGGCCATGGGCCGGGCTGCCAGAGCCACGATTTCGTCTCGATCGAGGACGTGGTCAGGATCAACCTGTTCTTCCTGGATCATCCGCGTCAATCCGGCATCTTCAATGTGGGTACCGGCCAGGCGCGCTCGTTTAACGATGTCGCCTGTGTCGTGGTCAATACGCTGCGCGCTGCGGAGGGCAAACCACCGCTGGCGCTCGAGGAACTGGTGCAGGAAGGGCTGCTGGAATACATCCGGTTCCCGGATGCGCTGCGCGGCCGGTACCAGAGCTTCACGCAATCGGATATGTCGCGCTTGCGCGCTGCGGGCTATGCCACGCCCTTTGTTCCCATGGAGGAAGGCGTGGCGCGCTATTGCCAGTGGTTGCTCGACCGCTGCCATTGAACGCGCCAGGCGGCACCTTCGTGTCCGGAAACATCTCCGTGCAATCCACGTGAACGTTTGTTGCCGCGTGCGCCGGCGCACGCGGCCGGTCCTATCCTGAGCGCACCTTGCCAATCCCGGCAAGGCAACGCAAACGGAAAAAGGAACTCACAAATGTTCAAGACATTACTCAGGCGCGGCTGCGTGGCCGCAGCGGTCTGGATGTCGCTCACCGGAGCCGCGATGGCCGCTGTGGATGTCAACACGGCCGACGCATCCGCCCTGACTTCGGTGAAGGGCATCGGGCCTGCAACCGCCAAGAACATCATTGACGAACGCACCAAACATGGGCCCTACAAGAGTGCGGCCGATCTTGCCGAACGCGTCAGCGGCGTGGGGACCAAATCTGTGGCCCGCATGCAGGAGGCCGGGCTGACGATTGGTGCCAAGGCCGCGCCGGCCGCGGCCCCCGCCGGCGCGACGGCTGCCCAGCGCCCCGCCAAGCGCTGACATTGCGTGGCATCCCCGGTGCGAGGGGGCACCGGGGCGCTATGGTCCTATGCCATCCAGTCCGATCTGCCAGGTTCCATGTTGTGCCGTTGGTATGGCTTGTGCTACTCAGGCGCACTGTCCTTCGCTTGCCGACGGCAGCGGAGTATCATGCGGCAGCCAGCACCGGCCATGGTCATTCCGTTGGCCGCGCACAACCAGTAAAACCAGGCCGGGCCTCGCCCTTTCCCGTGGGCAAGGAGAGCCGGGCAGAACGACAGGGAGCATAACAATGACGAATGGCGAGGACGCAGGGTTCCTGCCGAAGTGGCGGTTGAAGACGGAAGGGGTCATCGGTCCGGACGAGCGCCTGCCTGCGGGGCAGACGCTGCTCGCCGGCATCCAGCATGTGGTGGCGATGTTCGGTTCCACGGCGATCGCACCGATCCTGATGGGATTCAACCCGAACATTGCCATCCTTTTCTCCGGTATCGGCACGCTGATCTTTTTCCTGTGCGTGCGCGGCCGCGTGCCCAGCTATCTCGGCTCCAGCTTCGCGTTCATCGCCGTCGTGATCGCAGCCACGGGCTACGCCGGAAGCGGGCCCAATGCCAATATCCCGGTAGCGCTGGGTGGCATCATTGCCGCGGGCGCGCTGTACACGGTGATTGGCCTGATCGTGCAAGCGGTGGGCTATGGCTGGGTGGAAAAGCTGATGCCGCCGGTAGTCACCGGCGCGATCGTCGCGGCCATCGGCCTGAACCTGGCACCCGTGGCAGTGAAGGCTGTGAGCGGCTCGTCGTTCGACACCTGGGTAGGCCTTCTCACCGTGCTGGCAGTCGGGCTCGTGGCAGTTCGCGCGCCGGGCATGATCGGGCGTCTTCCGGTGCTGATCGGCGGCCTGTTCGGCTACCTGATCTACTATGCCGGCGCGAATCTGATGGGGCTGGGCAAGCCGATCGATTTCGCGGGCGTGGCGGCGGCGAGCTGGTTTGGCCTGCCGTCGTTCACCTCACCGGTGTTCGAAGCCAGCGCCATGCTGCTGATCGCACCGGTGGCCATCGTGCTGGTGGCGGAGAACCTGGGGCACATCAAGGCCATCGGGGTGATGACGGGACGCAACCTTGACCCGTACATTGGCCGCGCCTTCATTGGCGACGGTGTCGCGACCATGCTGTCGGCCAGCGGCGGCGGCACGGGCGTCACCACGTATGCCGAAAACATGGGGGTGATGGCGGTCACCAAGATCTATTCGACGCTGATCTTTGTCGTCGCCGCGGCGGTCGCCATCTTGCTCGGATTCTCGCCGAAGTTCGGTGCGCTGATCCTGACCATTCCGGGCCCGGTCATCGGCGGACTGACCATCGTGGTGTTCGGCCTGATTGCCGCTACGGCAGGCCGTATCTGGGTCCAGAATCATGTGGACTTCTCCAGTTCGCGCAACCTCATCACGGTGGGCGCTACCTTGACCGTGGCCGCCGGAGACCTGACGCTGAAGCTCGGTGGCATGACCCTGGGCGGTATCGGTACCGCAACCTTCGGCTGCATCCTGCTCTATCACCTGCTGGGCGAGGGCAATAAAGAGGAGTAAGCCAGCACGTCCATACCGGCAGTGGGCCTAACCGGCCGCCGCCGGCGCGGGGCGAGGGCCTGGTTTACAATGTGCGGGACAATTTCCACCCCGCACCATGGCCTACAAGACAATCGAAGACACCATCGGCAATACGCCGCTGGTCAGACTGCAGCGCATTCCCGGTGCCGCCAACGACGCACGCGGCAACGTCATTCTGGGCAAGCTAGAGGGCAACAACCCGGCCGGGTCGGTCAAGGATCGCCCGGCCGTGTCGATGATCGCCCGCGCGGAGGCGCGTGGCCGCATCAAGCCCGGCGACACGCTGATCGAAGCCACGTCCGGCAACACGGGCATCGCGCTCGCCATGGCTGCGGCAATTCGCGGCTACAAGATGGTGCTGATCATGCCGGAAGACCTCAGCCTGGAGCGCCGCCAGAGCATGGCCGCCTATGGCGCCGAGATCATCCTGACCCCGGTGAAAGGGGGCATGGAGTATGCGCGCGACCTGGCGGATGCCATGGAACGCGATGGCAAGGGCGTCATCCTGGACCAGTTTGCCAATCCGGATAATCCGCTGGCCCACTACGAAACGACCGGTCCGGAGATCTGGCGCGATACGGAGGGCCGGATCACGCATTTCGTTTCGGCCATGGGTACGACCGGCACCATTACGGGTGTCTCGCGTTACCTCAAAGAGCAGAATCCTGCCATCGAGATCATCGGCGCGCAGCCAGCGGAAGGTTCGCGTATCCCTGGCATTCGCAAATGGCCGGAAGCCTATCTGCCGAAGATCTACGACTCGAAGTATGTGGATCGCACCGAGCCTGTCAGTCAGGCCGATGCCGAGCATATGGCGCGGAGGATGGCGAGCGAGGAAGGCATCTTTTGCGGTATCTCGGCTGCCGGCGCCCTGTGCGTTGCCCTGCGCGTTGCAGAAGAGGTGAAAAACGCGACGATCGTTTTCGTAGTCTGCGACCGGGGTGACCGGTATCTGTCCACCGGGGTATTCCCCGCCTGAAGTGCGGCATCGACGCCAGCGAGGTAACGTGCCTGTGCCGGGCGATGTGCAAGCAGTTTCCGTACATCGAAGCATTCTGCGGCTGGTCTTGCCGGTCGCAGAATGCTGATGCGTTAGCCTATGTCGTGGCCTTGTCCCGAATCCAGTCCTGGACAATCCCGTGGACGGCTTCCGGACTGAGCCGGTACATGCAATCGCAAGTCACTGTCTCCAGCTTCGCGCAGTCGGAGCAACTCCTATCCTCGACCAGGTTCTGAGCCCTTCTGCCCAGCGCTGCCCACCTGCCCGGATGCATCGGACGCGTGGGCGGGAACAGTCCCAGTGTGCGCTGGCCAATTGCCGCCGACAGGTGCAGCGGTCCGGTGCCGCTCGCAATCAGGCCATCTGCCTGCCGGACAAAAGTTGTCAGCTCGCCGAGCGTCTGCGTGCCGCACAGGCTCGTGACGTTCGGCATTGACAGCAGTGCGCTGCCATTGGCCTTCAGCCATTCTCCTTCCTTGGCGCTACCCGTCAGCCAAAGATGGACATCTTCCCTCACTGACAGCAGCTTCGCGAGCGCAGCGTAGTATTCGATCGGCCATTCGCGGCCGTGACCGTTCGACTTGGTGTGGAGAACCAGATTGAACGCATAGGGGGCCTGCATTTTCGTAATGCGTTCGTCCGCCGGGATATCGAAGTGATACAGGTCGGGGATTTCCTCGCGGGAGGGAATGCCGCGGCTTCCATACGGGCTCAGGAAACGAAAGTTGATCTGTGCCTCGTGATCTTCCGTGGTTCTCTTGCTGAAACGCACCCTCCGGTTGCAATAGAACAGGAGATAGAGCTTCTGGCGGGCATTGCCGATACGGTGACGGATTCCGGCGCGAAAGGCGGCCAGCGCCAGCTTGCGATCCGGCTGCGCCAGGATCACGGTATCGATCCCCGACTTCTTCAGAAAGTCGGCCGGCGCATCGGCAATGCTTTCCAGTTCGATGACTTCGTCAATATCGGTGCAGAAGCGGACCAGCGGCGCCGCATAGGCGCGGCAAAGGAAGCTGATCTTCGCTTTGGGGTTCAATTGCCTCAGTCGAGCGACCATCGGCAAAGTCAGTACTATGTCGCCGATATTGTCGGTGCGGCTGACCAGTATGTGGGTGCTTCGGATTGCCATTTATCTTCGATGTGAGAGCAGGGTGGTGTCATGCCGTCCGGGCATTACCGTCGCGCCCGCTTGCGCAAATACCGCAAATACCACTTCAGGCTTTCCACAGGCTTGCCCTGGCGGAACATGAAGCGCGAATGCATGCGCATTTCCTTGGTATTCCTCGGTTCCCGATCGAGCGGCATGTCGCGCCACGGTGACAATGCCAGGTACTTGCGGAACAGCGCCCGGGCCTCATGGCCGCTCCACTCGGCCCACGGCTTGACCGAGCCCGCAAAATGGATGAAGACGGCCTTGCCAACGGGACGCATCGCAAAGCTGTTGACGTTCAGGTCGTGGATCAGATCGTACAGGTAGTTCCAGCGGGGCGAGATGTACCTGGCGCGGCCATTGAGCACTTTATTGAGCGCGTCCTGGTCGTTGAAGCGCATGTCGGTGCTGGTGTCGAGCAAGGCTTCCAGGGTTTGCGGCGTGATGTTTTCGGCCAGCCACTTCTCGATGTTGATGAACAGCACGCCGCCATTGAAGTATTCGGCATGGGCCAGGCCAAGCGCGGCAACGCGGCGGCGCAGCGTGACGGGCGCGTCCGGCACCACGACGGCGATATCGTTGCCGATGTCCATGTCGACCATTTCGTCGAGGCGGCCGACGCACAGGATATCGGCGTCCAGGTACAGGACCCGCTCGGTCTGGCCGCGCAGGACCTCGGGGATTACCAGGCGCGTGAAAATCGACAGCGAATAGTGCGAGTGCCCGAGGAAATGCGAGAACTGCGTGAAAGACGCCAGATCGAGCAAATGCAGCTGGGTGCTGACCGGGTACATTGCTTCCAGTTGCTTCAGGCGGCGCTGGTTTTCTTCCAGCGCCGAGAACGTCAGCACGTGGAACGTGAAATGCTGCCCGGGATTGTTGTCGATGATCGACGCAATCGTCGCGCCCATCGCGCGGAAATAGTTGTCATCGACGCAGAAGGCGATGTGGAACGAGGGCTTGCCGTTGCTGCCGGTCATCGGGGCGAGTGCGTTGGTGGGCGAGGGCTGGTTCATTGGATGACCTTCATGACTTGTTCGACAGGAATGGCCTTGACCCAGTCGCGCCGGTTCGCGGCGGTGATGACCGTGCTGTTCTGGCTGTCGATCGGCACCCACTCCGGATTTTTCTGACGCATCAGCGCAATGACCGGTACATGCACGGCATTGGCCAGGTGCATTACTGCCGTTTCCACCGAGATGATCAGGTCGCATTGCGCAAGGACGGCCGGCAGCTGGAAGAAGTTGTCTTCGGCGCTGAACAGCTCGGTGCGCGCGAGGCCGTATCCGCTGATGACTTCCCGGGCGTGCGCCAGCTCCTGCGGCACGGCATTGACAATGAAGCAGCTGTCGCGCCAGCGCGGCTGCTGCTGCATGCCCTGGATCAGCGCGGCGACCTGTTCCAGCGTCCAGCAGCGCTTCTTCGTCTTGGCGTACGGATTGATGAAGACGAGCTTGCCCTGGCGGGGGGCAAATCCCCAGGCCGCCAGCGTGCCCTGCGCATACTGTTGCCATTGCGCGGGAATGTCGACAAACGGGAAGCGCTCCGCCGCGCCGACTTCCAGCCCGCTGATCTGTCGGAACCAGTGGGCGTACACGTCGCTGATATGCTGCGGCGCCGCCCTGTCGACCTTGTAAGGCGGAATCGATGCGTCGAGCTTGCGGTAGGCAAGCAGGTGGTGCGGCTGATAGAAGCGGGCCGGCCGCGTCATGCCGACCACGAAACCGTCCGGACTGATCGTGCGCGCGAGGTTCGCATACTGGTGCGGGCGCAGTGTCGCCAGCGACACCACGATCGGGTAGTGCTCCTGCTGTGCCTCGCGGATCGATGCCTCGTAGAGTTCCGGGCTGTACGTGCGCGTATAGACCTTGCTGAAAAACGGGCACGCCGCGACCCAGTCGTAAAGCGAGTACTTGCGGAGGTATTCCCAGGCCTTGGCGTCGCTGGTGCGGCGCACTTCATCGACCCAGAGATGGATTTCCAGCTGCGGGTTCGCCTGTGCGAAGGCCTTGAAGAAATTCTGCAGATAGGTGAAGTCGCCCAGCGCAAGATGGGCGATGAACAGTATCTTTTTTGACTGCTTCAGCAAGTCTGCGGGAATCAGGGTCTGGGTTTGTGGCACGAATGGCTCGCGGGAAGTCACGTGGTGTCAGGCCGCTATTGTAAGGGAGGGCGCCGACTGGCCCGGAAATTGCTGTGGCGTGCGACGCACAATCGGCGAGCACGGTGATTCGGCCTGCCAGCGAGGGGCTGGCAGGCGGTGATGTGCGCAGCAATTGCAGTGGCGTCAGGCGTCAGCCCATCGCAGCCCTGACCGCTTCGCCGAGCTGGTACACCGCCAGCGCGTAGAAAAAGCTGCGGTTGTAGCGGGTCAGCACATAGAAGTTGCGCAGGCCGATCATGTACTCGGTGGGCTGGTCCGGCGTCGGCAGGTCGACTACCAGGACGCCGGTTTCGCCTTCGCGCGCGAGGTCGAGGGGTTCGTCGAGCCTCAGGCCGGCCCTGGCCAACTGGTTCAGTGTCCGCGTCGGCCAGGGTTCGCCGTCCGCGGCCGCTGCCGCGATGCCCCGGCTGCCGTCATCCCCGGCCAGGCGCCAGACCACGGGCCGGTTGGCCTCCCAGCCGTGCAGCTGGAGAAAGCGGCCGACGCTGCCGATGGCATCGGTGGGGCTGTTGCGCAGGTCGATGCGGCCGTTGCCGTCGTAGTCGATCGCATACTCGCGCAGGCTGGTCGGCATGAATTGCGGAATGCCGATGGCGCCGGCATAGGAGCCCACCACCGAAAAGACGTCGGTACGGGTGTCGCGGCACCACAGCAGGTAGTCTGCCAGTTGGTTGCGGAAGAGCGTAGCCCTGGCATCGCGGTTGGGCGTGGCGGGGTAGTCGAAGGCCAGCGTCGAGAGCGAGTCGATTACGCGGAACGTACCCATGTCGCGCCCGTAGATGGTCTCCACGCCGATGATGCCGACGATGACCGAGGCCGGCACGCCGAACTCGGCCTCGGCGCGGCGCAGGGTGTCGCGGTTATCCTGCCAGAAGCGTACTCCCGCGTTGATGCGGATCGGCTCGATGAAGCGCGAACGGTAGGCGCGCCAGCTTTTGCGTCCCGGCGTGGCCGGCGGCATGATCAGCCGCACCACGGTAGCGGAATAGACCGCCTGCCCGAACCAGCCTTCCAGCGTGCCGCGGTCGAAGCCGTGGCGGGTCACCATGTCGTCGATGAAGGCTCGCGTCTGGGTGTTGTCGCGATAGCGACCGGGCTCGATTTCTTCTTCCCGTACGCTCACGCGGCGCTTGCCGGCGGCGAGGAGGTTCGGGGAGAGGCCGCAGAGTCCCAGTGCGGCAGCGGATAGCGCTGCGCCCAGCAACGGGCGGCGCAGTGAACGCTGGGTGTCGGTCATGGTGTCCTTAGCAAGTCGCAGCGAGTATAGCGGATGGCACTGCGCCATTCCCCCGCGAATGCGGCGCCGCGACAGGCCTGGCGCGGCGCTGGGCGGGCTTGTCCTGTGCTAACGTAACGTTTGGAGACAAAAAAGCGAAGATAAGACATGCCGACGGGCTATTACACGCATCCGGAGTTCCTGCAGCACGAGATGGGTCATTTCCATCCCGAGTGCCCGGAACGCCTGCAGGCGATCGAGGATCAACTGATTTCCCACGGCATGGACGGCCTGCTTGAGCGGCGCGAGGCGACTCCCGCCACCCGCGAGCAGATCGAGCGCGTGCACCGGCCGGACTATGTCGATTCGCTGGAGCGCGTCAGCCCCGCCAGCGGCTACTACCCGATCGACCCCGATACATCGATGAATTCCCATACGCTGACTGCCGCCAGGCTGGCAGCGGGCGCGGCAGTGGCGGCGACCGACGCCGTGATGGCCGGCGAGGTGGAAAACGCATTCTGCTGCGTGCGCCCGCCCGGCCACCATGCCGAGCCCGACCGCGCCATGGGATTCTGCTTCTTCAACAACGTGGCCGTCGCGGCGCGCCATGCGCTGGAGGCCCATGGGCTGGAACGCGTGGCCATTGTCGACTTCGACGTCCACCACGGCAACGGCACCGAGGCCGCTTTCCGCGGCGAGCAGCGGGTGCTGATGTGCAGCTTCTTCCAGCACCCGTTCTATCCCTACAGCGGCACCGAGCATATCGCCACCAATATGGCGAACATCCCGCTGCCGGCCTACACCAACGGGCTGGCGGTGCGCGAGGTCGTCGAGACGATCTGGCTGCCGCGCCTGAACGAATTCCGCCCGCAGATGCTGTTCATCTCGGCGGGCTTCGATGCGCACCGCGAGGACGACCTGGGCCAGATGGGCCTGGTGGAGCAGGACTATGCCTGGATCACCGGCCAGCTCGTCGATGTGGCTCGCGCCCACGCGAACGGGCGCATCGTCAGCTGCCTGGAGGGCGGCTATAACCTGAGCGCGCTGGGGCGCAGCGTGCTGGCGCACCTGAAAGTGCTGCTGGAACGATAAGGAGGCAAGCTGGCATGGCCGACACCGATCCGCGCGTGAGCGCGCCGCTGCTGACCGAATCGCGCGATGCCGCTGGCGTGGCGCGCCTGACCATGAACCGCCCGGAGGCGTTCAACGCGCTGTCCGAGCGCCTGCTGGACGAACTGGCTGCCGCCTTCGCCCGATTGGCCGCGGACGACACGGTGCGCGTGGTGGTGCTGGCCGGCGCGGGCAAGGCCTTCTGCGCAGGGCACGACCTGCGTGAAATGCGCGCCGAGCCGTCGCACGATTACTATCGGCGCTTGTTCGACCGTTGTACGCGCATGATGATGGCCATCCAGAAGATGCCGCAGCCGGTCATCGCCCGGGTGCATGGTATTGCGACCGCGGCGGGTTGCCAACTGGTGGCGATGTGCGACCTGGCCGTGGCGGCAGACGATGCGCGCTTTGCCGTATCCGGCGTTAATCTCGGGCTGTTCTGTTCCACGCCGGGCGTGGCGCTGTCACGCAACCTGTCGCGCAAGCAGGCGATGGAGATGCTGCTGACCGGCGACATGATCGATGCCGCCACCGCGTGCGCCCGCGGCCTGGTCAACCGCGTCGTGGCCCCGGCGCAGCTTGACGAAGAAGTGGCGAAACTGGCCGCCAGCATCTGCGCCAAGCCCGCGGCGGCTGTGGCGGCGGGCAAGGGGCTGTTTTACCGCCAGCTCGAAATGGGCATTGAAGCGGCCTACCAGCTGGCCGGCCAGACCATGGCCTGCAACATGATGGACGACTCGGCCCTGGAGGGCGTCCAGGCGTTCATCGACAAACGCCCACCGAGTTGGCGTGCCTCTTGATGCATATTTTGACGGCCTATATGCCGTGATCGAATAAGGGAATCGGCAAAAATTCGTTTAAGGTATGAAACGGATCGCTTAAAATACTCGCTTCATAAAAAATAACGTGCGGCAACAGCGCTGGAGACCTTTCTCGCCTGTTGCCGTTTTCTTTTGGTCACTTTTCATGATCGAACTGCAAGGACTCTCGCAGCGTTTCCCCGGCGGGTCGGGTGAAGTGCATGCTTTGCGGGACGTCAGCCTGTCCATCGGGGCGGGCGAGGTCTTCGGCATCATCGGCCGCAGCGGCGCCGGCAAGAGCACGCTGGTGCGCGCCATCAACCTGCTCAATCGCCCCACCAGCGGCCGCGTGATCGTCGCCGGCCAGGACCTGACCGCGCTGGACAACGGCGCGCTGCGCCTGGCGCGCCGCGACATCGGCATGATCTTCCAGCACTTCAACCTGCTATCGTCGCGCACGGTGTTCGACAACGTGGCGCTGCCCTTGGAGCTGGCGGGCAAGCCGAAGCCGGAAATCGAGGCTACGGTGCTGCCGCTGCTGGAACTGGTCGGGCTGTCGGCATTGAAGGACCGCCATCCGGCGCAGATTTCCGGCGGCCAGAAGCAGCGCGTGGGTATTGCGCGTGCGCTGGCCAGCAAGCCCAAGGTGCTGCTGTCGGACGAGGCCACTTCCGCGCTGGACCCGGAAACGACCCGCTCTATCCTCGACCTGCTCAAGCAGATCAACCGCGAACTGGGCCTGACCATCGTGATGATCACGCACCAGATGGAGGTGATCAAACAGGTCTGCGACCGCGTCGCCGTGCTCGAAGCGGGCCGCGTGGTGGAAGAGGGCCGCGTGATCGACGTATTCCTGCGCCCGCAGCATGAAGTCACGCGCGCCATGATCGGCGACGTGATTGCGCAGGAGTTGCCCGAGAGCGTGCTCAAGCGCGTGGAAAGCCGCCTCGGCAACGGGCGCGACCATGTCTACCGCCTGGCTTTCACCGGCGAAGGCGTGGACCAGCCCGTGCTGGCCCAGGCGATTCGCCGCTACGGGCTCGATTTCAACATCCTGCATGGCCATATCGACGAGATCCAGGGGCAGGCGTTCGGCTCGCTGGCCATCATGGCCACCGGCGAACTGGCCGACGTGAAGGCGGCAATGGAATTCCTGCAGCAACAGGGCGTGGTGGTGGAGGAGATCGAACATGTGGTCTGAAATGTTTGACCTGTTCCTGACGTCGTTCAACGAGACGCTGCTGATGGTGGCGATCTCGGGCGTGGTCGGTTCGCTGCTGGGCGTGCCGCTGGGCGTGCTGCTGCACCTGACCAATCGCGGTGGCGTGCTGTCGCATCCGCTGTTCAACCGCGCCATCGGCGTGGTGGTGAATGCGGTGCGCTCGGTCCCGTTCATCATCCTGCTGGTGGTGGTGATCCCGTTCACGCGTTTCATCGTGGGTTCGTCGATCGGTACCACCGCGGCGATCGTCCCGCTGACCATCGCGGCGATCCCGTTTATCGCGCGTCTTGTGGAAAGCGCGCTGCGCGAGGTCGACAAGGGCCTGGTCGAGGCCGCACAGTCGATGGGCGCCACCACCGGCCAGATCGTCTGGAAGGTGCTGCTGCCCGAGGCGATGCCTGGCATCGTAGCCGGCCTGACCATCACCTTCGTGAGCCTGGTCGGCTATTCGGCCATGGCGGGCGCGATCGGCGGCGGTGGCCTGGGCGACCTGGGCATCCGCTATGGCTACCAGCGCTACATCACCGAGGTGATGGTCGCGGTGGTGGTGATCCTGATCATTTTCGTGCAGGCCGTGCAGAGCTTTGGCGACTGGCTGGTCCGGCGCATCAGCCACCGCTGACCCGCTGACTGATCACTGGACATAAGCAACGAATCAGGCTGTGCCGCACGCGCGGCAAGCCGGCTACTGAAAGAGAGAAAGCAAGACATGCAACGTCGCAACCTGCTGCAATGGATTCTCGGCGCCGCGCTTGGCGCCACGCTGGCTACCGGCGCGGTGGCCCAGGACAAGCCGATCAAGATCGGCGTCACCGGCGGCCCGCACGCCCAGATCATGGAACAGGTGAAGAAGGTCGCGGCCAAGGATGGCCTGAACATCCAGGTGGTGGAGTTCAGCGACTACGTGCAGCCCAATGCCGCGCTGGCCGCTGGCGACCTGGATGCCAACAGCTACCAGCACCTGCCGTACCTGGAAGCCCAGATGAAGGACCGTGGCTACAAGTTCGCGCATGTCGCCTTCACGGTCACGTTCCCGATGGGCGTGTATTCCAAGAAGATCAAGTCGCTCGACCAGCTCAAGCCGGGTGCGCGCGTCGGTGTGCCGAACGACCCGACCAACGGCGGCCGTGGCTTGCTGCTGCTGCAGAGCAAGGGGCTGATCAAGCTCAAGCCGAATGCCGGCCTGAAGGCAACGCCGCTGGACATCGTCGAGAACCCGAAGAAGATCCGCATCGTCGAACTGGATGCCGCGCAACTGCCGCGCTCGCTCGATGACCTGGACGCCGCAGCGATCAACGGCAACTACGCCGAATCGGCTGGCCTGTCGCCCACACGTGATGCAATCGCCATGGAAGGCCCCAAGGGCCCCTACGCGAACCTGATCGCCGTCCGCGAGGCCGACAAGAACAAGCCTTGGGTCGCCAAGCTGGTGAAGGCGTACCAGTCGCCGGAAATCAAGCAATACATCACTTCTACGTTCAAGGATTCGGTGATCACCGCCTGGTAGGTCGAGGATCTCATCCAATTCGACGATGTGCGTGCCGCCCGTGTTGCGGCACAATCACCAGAGTGCAAGAAGCCTGCCGGGCTATGCCCGGCAAAATTTTGCCTATAAAATAGTACGATCGTTCGAAAAATATGAGAGCCGCCAACCCGGTGGTTATAATGACGAGCGGACAAATTTCTGACTATCAGCTATCAGTGGAGTGAGCGCATGAAAGTACTCGTCGCAGTCAAGCGGGTGGTGGATTACAACGTGAAGGTGCGGGTCAAGGCCGACGGCACCGGCGTGGATCTGGCCAACGTCAAGATGAGCATGAACCCGTTCGACGAAATCGCCGTCGAAGAGGCCGTCCGCCTGAAGGAAGCGGGTGTTGTGACCGAAGTCATCGCCGTGTCGTGCGGCGTGGCGCAGTGCCAGGAAACCCTGCGCACGGCCATGGCCATCGGTGCCGACCGCGGCATCCTGGTGGAGTCGAACGAGGACCTGCAGCCGCTGGCCGTGGCCAAGCTGCTGAAGGCGCTGATCGACAAGGAACAGCCGCAGCTGGTGATCCTGGGCAAGCAGGCCATCGACGACGATTCGAACCAGACCGGCCAGATGGTGGCTGCGCTGGCCGGCCTGCCGCAGGCGACCTTCGCCTCGAAGGTGGTCGTGGCCGACGGCAAGGCGTCGGTGACCCGTGAAGTCGATGGCGGCCTGGAAACCCTGTCGCTGAAGCTGCCGGCCGTGGTAACGACCGACCTGCGCCTGAACGAGCCGCGCTACGTCACGCTGCCGAACATCATGAAGGCCAAGAAGAAGCCGCTCGATACCGTCAAGCCGGAAGACCTCGGCGTGGACGTCAAGCCGCGCCTGTCGACCGTGAAGGTGGTCGAGCCTGCCAAGCGCAGCGCGGGTGTGATGGTGCCGGACGTCGCGACGCTGGTGCAGAAGCTGAAGAACGAAGCCAAGGTTATCTGAGCGCGGGGGAGATAGAACATGACTGCACTCGTCATTGCTGAACACGACAATCAATCGATCAAGGCCGCCACGCTGAACACCGTGACGGCAGCTGCCCAATGCGGCGGCGATGTCCACGTGCTGGTGGCTGGCGCCAACGCCGCTGCCGCTGCAGCCGCCGCCGCGAAGATCGCCGGCGTGTCGAAGGTGCTGCTGGCCGACGCCGCCTACTTCGGCGACGGCCTGGCCGAGAACATCGCCGAGCAGGCGCTGGCCATCGCCAGCGACTACAGCCACATCCTGGCTCCGGCTACCCCGTACGGCAAGAACATCCTGCCGCGCGTGGCCGCCAAGCTGGACGTGGCCCAGATCTCGGAAATCTCCAAGGTCGATGCCCCGGACACCTTCGAGCGTCCGATCTACGCCGGCAACGCCATCGCGACCGTGAAGTCCTCGGACAAGGTCAAGGTCATCACCGTGCGCGGCACCGCGTTTGACGCCGCTGCCGCCGAAGGCGGTTCGGCTGCCGTGGAAAACCTGCCGGCCGTGGCCGACGCCGGTGTGTCGCAGTTTGTTTCGCGCGAAGTTGCCAAGAGCGACCGTCCGGAACTGACCGCCGCCAAGATCATCGTCTCGGGTGGCCGCGGCGTGGGTTCGGGCGAGAACTACACCAAGGTGCTGACCCCGCTGGCCGACAAGCTGGGCGCCGCGCTGGGCGCTTCGCGCGCGGCCGTGGACGCTGGCTTCGTGCCGAACGACTACCAGGTCGGCCAGACCGGCAAGATCGTCGCGCCGCAGTTGTACATCGCCGTCGGTATCTCGGGCGCGATCCAGCATCTGGCCGGCATGAAGGATTCCAAGGTGATCGTCGCGATCAACAAGGACGCCGAAGCCCCGATCTTCTCGGTGGCCGACTACGGCCTGGTGGGTGACCTGAACACCGTGGTGCCGGAGCTGGTTGCGGCACTGGGCTGATATATCGCCGGCCCTTGCGGCCGGCCCCGCAGAGATGCTGCATAAGCCGTTCCGGGCGTGTCCCGCGAACGGCTTTTTCATACACGTTTGGAGACATCGATGACCTACCGCGCACCGCTCAAGGACATGCTGTTCGTGATGAACGAGCTGGCGGGGCTGGAAGCCGTGAGCCAGTTGCCAGGCTTTGAGGAAGCCACGCCGGAAACAGCCCAGGCCGTACTGGAAGAGGCGGCCAAGTTCAACGAACAGGTGGTGGCACCGCTCAACCGCGCGGGCGACCTCGACCCCAGCAGCTGGAAGGATGGCGTGGTCACCACCACGCCGGGCTTCAAGGAGGCGTTCCGCCAGTTCGGCGAGGGCGGCTGGCAAGGCGTGCTGCATCCTCAGGAATTCGAGGGTCAGGGCCTGCCCAAGCTGGTTGCCACGGCCTGCAACGAAATGCTCAACAGTGCAAACCTGTCGTTCGCGCTGTGCCCGTTGCTGACCGACGGCGCCATCGAGGCGCTGCTGACGGCTGGCTCCGACGAGCAGAAGGCCACTTTCCTGCCGAAGCTGATCTCCGGCGAGTGGACCGGCACCATGAACCTGACCGAGCCGCAGGCCGGTTCGGACCTGGCTGCGGTGCGCACGCGTGCCGAGCCGCAGGGCGACGGCACCTACAAGGTCTTTGGCACCAAGATCTTCATCACCTACGGCGAGCACGACATGGTGGACAACATCGTCCACCTCGTGCTGGCGCGCACGCCGAATGCGCCGGAAGGCGTGAAGGGCATCTCGCTTTTCATCGTGCCCAAGTTCTTGGTCAATGCGGACGGCTCCACCGGCGCGCGCAACGACGTGCATTGCGTGTCGATCGAGCACAAGCTGGGCATCAAGGCCAGCCCGACCGCAGTGCTGCAGTTCGGTGACCACGGCGGCGCCATCGGTACGCTGGTGGGAGAAGAGAATCGCGGCCTGGAGTACATGTTCATCATGATGAACTCGGCGCGCTTCGCGGTCGGCATGCAGGGCATCGCGGTCTCCGAGCGCGCCTACCAGCAGGCCGTGGTCTATGCGCGCGAGCGTGTGCAGAGCCGCCCGGTCGATGGTTCGGCGCGCGAGGCGGTGACGATCATCCATCACCCCGACGTCAAGCGCATGCTGATGACGATGCGCGGCCTGATCGAGGGCGCCCGTTCGGTGGCCTATGTGGCCGCAGCCACTTGCGATGCCGCGCACAATCACCCGGACGAGGCCGTGCGCAAGCAGAAGCAGGCGGTCTACGAGTTCCTGGTGCCCATCGTGAAGGGCTGGAGCACGGAGCTGTCGATCGATGTGACCAGCCTTGGCGTGCAGGTGCACGGCGGCATGGGCTTTATCGAGGAAACCGGCGCGGCCCAGCACTACCGCGATGCGCGCATCCTGCCGATCTACGAAGGCACCACCGCCATCCAGGCGAACGACCTGGTTGGTCGCAAGACGGTGCGTGACGGCGGCGCGGTGGCGCGCGCCATCTGCGCCAGCATTGCCGAAACCGAAACCGCCCTGGGCAAGCACGGCGGTGCCGCTTTCACGGCCGTGCAGGCGCAACTGGCCAAGGGCCGCGCCGCGCTGGAGGCCGTCGTCAAGTTCGTCGTCGCCAATGCAAAGTCGGACCCGAACGCAGTGTTTGCCGGTAGCGTGCCTTACCTGAAGCTGTGCGGCATCGTGTTCTCGGGCTGGCAGTTTGGCCGCGCGATGCTGGCCGCGGATGCGAAGCGTGCGGAGGATCCTGGCTTCCATGACGCCAAGATCGCGACGGCGCACTTTTTCGCGGAGCACATCCTGTCGCAGGCGTCGGCGCTGCGCGATGCCGTCGTCGCGGGTTCCGCGCCGGTGAACGCCGTCTCGCCCGAGCAGTTCTGATCGGGCGGTTTCCGGCAAACAAAAAGGGCGGCCCGTGGGGTCGCCCTTTTTGCTGAGCAGGCCGTTGCGGCCGGCGGATCAGGCCGTCGCGGGGCGCGGCACGCCGTGCGTGCGCTGCGGCTTCAGATAGCGCCCGACCGACAGGTCGTCCGCGCGGATCGCCGGCGACTTGCCCGACACCAGGTCGGACAGCAGCTTGCCGGAGCCGCAGGCCATGGTCCAGCCAAGCGTGCCATGGCCGGTGTTGAGCCACAGGCCGCGCACCTGCGTCGGGCCGACGATCGGCGTACCGTCCGGGGTCATCGGGCGCAGGCCGGTCCAGAAGGTGGCCTCGCTGACGTCGCCGGCGCCCGGAAACAGGTCGGTCACGACGTGCTCCAGCGTGCGGCGCTTGGCCGGATCAAGCGAACGGTCATAGCCGACGATCTGCGCCATGCCGCCCACGCGGATGCGGTCCTCGAAACGCGTGATCGCGACCTTGTAGGTTTCGTCAAGGACAGTCGATACAGGGCTGCGCGTAGCGTCGGTCATCGGCACGGTGATCGAGAAGCCCTTGAGCGGATAGACCGGCAGGTTCGACATGCCGTGCAGGAACGGCTTGACGAGCTGCGTCGACCAGCTCCCCAACGCCACCACGACGAGGTCGGCCGCCATCGGCTCGCCGTCTACCACGGCGCCTGTCACGGCGTTGCCCTGCGTCATCAGGTTGTTGATCGAGCGGCTGTACAGGAACTTGACGCCCAGCGCCTCGGCCATGGCTGCCAGCTGTCGGGTAAACAGCTGGCAGTCGCCGGTTTCATCGTTAGGCAGGCGCAGGCCGCCAGTCAGCTTGTGGCTGACAGCGGCCAGCGCCGGTTCGCTCGCGGCGAGTTCTTCGCGCGAAAGCAACTGGTAGGGCACGCCGGCTTCCTCGAGCACGGCGATGTCCTTGGCCGCGCCGTCGAGTTGGTCCTGCGTGCGGAACACCTGCAATGTGCCTTGCTGGCGCCCTTCATAGGCGATGCCGGTCTCGGTGCGCAGGGCACGGATGCAGTCGCGGCTGTATTCCGCCAGCCGCACCATGCGCTCCTTGTTGACGGCATAGCGCTCGGCGCTGCAGTTCTGCAGCATCTGCCACATCCATTGCAGCTGGAACAGGGTGCCGTCGGGGCGGATGCTCAGCGGCGCGTGTTCCTGGAACATCCACTTGATGGCTTTCAGCGGTACGCCCGGAGCCGCCCATGGCGACGCGTAGCCGGGCGAGATCTGCCCGGCGTTGGCAAAGCTGGTGCCAAGCGCGGGGCCAGCCTCGCGGTCGACAACGGTCACTTCATGACCGGCCTTGGCCAGATACCACGCACTGGTGACGCCGATGACGCCACTGCCAAGTACGAGAACGCGCATGTTTCAGGGGCTCCTAACCAGGATGTCAGGGGATTGAAGGATTTGTCTCTATACTATTGAAACTAATCCAGTCATAGTTTTCGAATTTCTCAGGAAAACAGGAATAAATCATGAGAACGAGTCGCCAGCCCGTGCGTGCCCTTGACCGGCTCGACCGCAAGATCCTGATGCTGCTGCAGGCGGACGGCCGGATGTCGATGAAGGACCTGGCCGAGGCGGTCGGGCTGACCATCACGCCATGCATCGAGCGGGTCAAGCGCATGGAGCGCGATGGTGTCATCATGGGGTACTACGCAAGGCTCAACCCGACCCTGCTCGGCAGCGCGCTGCTGGTGTTCGTGGAGATCTCGCTGGGGAACAAGTCGGGCAATATGTTCGAGCAGTTCCGCCGCGAAGTCCTGCGGATTCCCGAAGTGCTCGAGTGCCACTTGGTCTCGGGGGACTTCGACTACCTGATCAAGGCCCGTATCCGCGAGATCGGCGAGTACCGGCGTCTGCTCGGCGACATCCTGCTGCAGTTGCCGGGCGCCGCGCAGTCGAAGAGCTATGTGGTGATGGAGGAGATCAAGGAGACGCTGGCCATCTCCGTGGAGGAGAAGGCGCAGCCAGCCTGACGATGAGACGTTTCCTGCCGGATTCCGCCCCCGATCCGCACGGTGCGCTGCACCGCGAAGGCGATGCCGGCGATACCGGTGCCGCGGAAAGCGTTCGTCCGTTGGTGGTGCGCAAGGGGCGCGGCGCGGTCAGCAATATCCAGGGCCGGTACGAACGGGACCAGCGCGAGCCGTTTGACGACGGCTGGGGGGCGCCGGGTAACGACGAGGGCACCAGTGTCAACGACGCCGGCGCCGTGGCGGCGACCCGCAAGTCCGTCATTCCGATCGTCCCGGCTGACCCGGCTGACACAGGGCCGCTCGCTCCGCTGCGTACTGAGGTCACCATCGAGCGGGCACGCTCCATCCTCACGCGCAATGCGTCGCCGGATATTCCGTTCGATGTTTCGCTGAATCCGTACCGCGGCTGTGAGCACGGCTGCATTTATTGCTTTGCCCGGCCTACGCACGCCTACCTGGACCTCTCGCCCGGGCTGGATTTCGAAACCCGCCTGTATGCCAAGACCAATGCCGCCGAACGGCTGCGCGAGGCCCTGAGCCGGCCATCCTACCGTTGCCAGACGATTGCGCTCGGCGTCAACACCGACGCGTACCAGCCGATCGAGCGTAAGTATGGCGTGACGCGTGGCATCCTCGAGGTACTCAGTGCCTGCGATCATCCGGTGGCGCTGATCACGAAGTCTTCGCTGATCGAGCGCGATATCGACCTGTTGGCGCCCATGGCGGCCAAGGGGCTGGCCGTTGCAGCCGTGACGCTAACCACGCTTGATGCTGCCATCGCCCGCACGCTGGAGCCGCGAGCCGCCACGCCGTCGCGCCGCCTGCGCACGATCCGCGCCTTGTCCGAGGCTGGCATCCCGGTTGGCGTCAGCATTGCGCCGGTGATTCCTTTCATCACCGAACCCGACATGGAGCGCGTGCTGGAAGCCGCGCGTGAAGCTGGCGCGGTCTACGCCAACTACATCGTGCTGAGGCTGCCGTGGGAGGTCCGCCCGCTGTTCGAGGAGTGGCTGCAGGCCCATTTTCCGGACCGTGCCGAGCGGGTGATGAACCGCGTGCGTGACATGCGCGCGGGCAAAGCCTATGACGCCAGCTTTGCCACACGCATGCGCGGGACAGGGGTGTGGGCCGATCTGATGCGCCAGCGTTTCTACAAGGCGGCAGACCGGCTGGGATACCGTTACAACCGATTCGAGCTCGATACTTCGCGATTCCGCGTGCCGCCGAGTTGGGCAGCCGGCGCGGACGACGCGCAGGGCACCTTGTTCTGAGTGCCGGCGGCCGCTTCCTGGTCGCCGATCATGCTGCTTGCCAACTCCAGTGCGGCCCTGGCGCGGGCCGCGGGGAGCCCCGAGGACAGCGCGAGCCGGACTGCGATGGCCGCCAGGCGTCCTTCTTCATAAGTAGGCATGTCAGTCTTGCTCCTTTGCGCGGACGGTGTCATGGCCGGCCGGGCGGATTGCCGCCGGAGGCCCGGCGGTTTTTCCAGTATGGGCGATTTGCTCAGAAGGGAAACCCGTCATCGGCCACGTTTTGCGCGCGGACAAGTCGGGTGCGGACTGGTCTCCGGCCAGTGCCGGAGCCTGGCGCGGTTACGCGCAGCAGCCCGTGTGGCGCCTGTGCGCCTTCTTGTGCTTACTGCGACAGGGCGCGCGCCGCTTCCACCTGCGATTCGAAGAAGGTCTGGAAGCTGATGGCAAGCCCGGCCATCAGCAGGCCGGTGCCGATCAGCAGCGACAGGATCACCAGGATCACCACAGGCCAACCCGAACGCGTGGGCATGCCGCCCGGGTTGAAACGGGCATCCCATTTGTCGTCCGGACGCAGGCCATAGACGATCGCGGCCAGGAAGGCGCTGATCACCGATGTGCCGCCGGCCACGGCAAACGTCCAGTTCCATGCGGGGGAGCCTGCCTCCGTCACCATCGAGGCAACGCCGATTGCGCCGGCCAGCGTAGCCAGCAGGTGCAGCCAGCCATACTGGTCGCGCCATCCGCCAAGGTAGAACCGGTGCGCGCCGACGCTGCCCAGCAGGAAGGCAAGCGTCACCGTCAGCAGCTTCGATCTGGACCGCGTGGAGGACGCGGCGGTGGGCCGGGATGCTTGTGATGCTTGGCTGGCTGCAGGCATGGGGCAATGTGGCGAAGGGATGCCGGCGGATGCCGCCGGCAGCGGTTCAATGGGACTCGACCGGCAGCGGGTGCCAGCCGGGACACATTGTACGATGCCGCCCGGTTACCTTGCGCAGCGTGAGATTACAGCGCAGGCCAGCTAACGCCAGCCCGAAGGGAAGAGGCTATGGAAGAGGGCGCTTGCATGCACGCTGATGCGAGTCTCGCCATACAGCACAAGCGTCAATAACAGCATGAAAAGTATCGATAGCGACAGTTGTCCGGCGTGCTCGGCCAAGTCGCTCAACAGGCGGGTCATGACAGGCCTCGGCAGTTTGCTGGGTCTTGCTGTGGAGGCTGCGCCCGGCTGTTTTCCCGGCCTTGCAGGAGGTGCCGGGCAGAGGCAAGTCAGTTTGGTATGCCGTCTGCACAGGGCGGTACGCTGCGGGGTTCCGGGCAGCGTCGGGCGACAGCCTGTGCGCGCGTTGGAGGCGCACTCAAATAGTGACAGCAATCAGCCGGACGAGTTCCGCTGTGCTCAGCGGCTGCCGTCGCGGCCGCGCGCCTGCCAGCCCGGGCCAATGCTGACCGGGCGGGTGTCGTTGCGGTTGGTTTCGTTCTGGCTGGTGCGTTCCGGCTGGCGGGAGCGGTTGTCTTCGCGGCCTTGAGGGGCGTTCGGCCGGCCGCTCAGGCGGTCATCGGCGCGCGCACGCGCTTCCATGCGATCGATCTGTGCCTGCACATGGTCTCGGCTCTCGGCGCGCACGCTGGCCATCTGCCAGCCACCCGCAGCCTGCACGCGCGGGGCGCGGGCCTCGGCATTCAGGCGAGGCCAGAACGTGACTTGTGCATGGCTTGCGGCAACGGCGCCGATCAAGCCCGCAGCTGCGAGGATGCCAGCCGCCAAGTCGCGCAGGAGTGAGCGGGTGAACATGCGGAATCCCAGGGTCCTGACGCGCAGCGTTGTAGTTTCAAAGTTGGGTTCATGGTACGCATGGGGTATCAGCCCGCCTATGCCAATCGCGTTACCGGTGTAACGGATTGTTTCGTTGCATTTTGGCGGGTTCCGCAGCGGGTTTCAGGGCGCGTAGCGTATCCGGTAAATGGCGCCCGCGAGGTCATCACTGACAAGCAGCGACCCGTCCGGTGCTACCAGTACATCGACCGGCCGGCCCCAGGGTGTGCCGCGCTGTAGCCAGCCTTGCGCAAACACCTCCTGGCGCAATGCCTTGCCGTCTGTGCCCAGTACCACCCGCACGATCCGGTAACCGACACGCTCGCTGCGATTCCAGCTGCCGTGCTCGGCAATGAAGACGTTGTTGCGATACTCGGCCGGAAACTGCGTGCCGGTGTAGAAGCGCATGCCGAGTGCGGCAACGTGCGCACCTAGCCTGGCGACGGGCGGCACGAACTCGGAGCAGGCGCGCTGCTTGCCGAATTCGGGGTCGGGGATGTTGCCCGCATGGCAGAACGGATAGCCGAAATGCTGACCGGCCTGCGTGGCGTGGTTGAGTTCGTCGTCAGGCTGGTCGTCGCCGAGGTAGTCGCGCCCGTTGTCGGTGAACCACAGTTCGTGCGTCACGGGATGCCAGTCGAATCCGACTGAGTTGCGCACGCCGCGCGCCACCACCTGCAGGCCCGAGCCGTCGGGTCTCATCTTCATGATGTTGGCGTAGCGGTTCTCGTCCGGCGCGCAGATATTGCAGGGTGCGCCGACTGGAACGTAGAGAAAGCCATCCGGGCCGAAGGCGATGAACTTCCAGCCGTGGGTCGTTTCCTTGGGAAACCGGTCGGTGACGACGACCGGCGTCGGCGGGTTGTCCAGCCGCGCCTCGATGTCATCGAGCCGGACGATGCGGGAAGTAGACGACGCGTACAGGCTGCCATCGCGGAACGCTACGCCCGCCGGCCTGACCAGGCCGTTCGCCACGACGTGCACTACCGGTTTGCCGCTTAGCGCTGCGGACAGTGCATAGACCTTGCCCTCCCCGCGTGAGCCGACGAACAATGTACCGGATGGTGTGAGCACCATGCCCCGGGCTTCGGGGACGGCATCGCTCAGGACTTCGACACGGAATCCCGGCGGCAACTGGATCTGCGCCAGCGGCAAGGCCGCGAATGTGGTGGCCGGCGCGGTCAGCAGGGTGATGCAGGCCAATGCCGCACAGCGCGCGGCGCGATCGATGAAGTGCCGGACGATCCCCATGGCGTACCTCCAGTCGCGGATTCCGCCACGATGCCCGCGCCTGCGCATCGCGTCAACTACCTAAGTGTTTGTTTGACCACGGATATTGGGCTATACTCTTGCGTTTCGTGTTCGAACACCAAGTTTTCTGAGGAACCATCTCATGGTCGTTATCCGTCTGGCTCGCGGCGGCAGCAAGAAGCGCCCTTTCTTCAACATCGTCGCCACCGATTCGCGCAACCGTCGCGATGGCCGCTTCATCGAGCGCGTTGGCTTCTACAATCCGCTGGCTTCGGAAGGCGAAGAAGGCCTGCGCGTTGTGCAGGATCGTCTGGCCTACTGGCAAGGCGTTGGCGCTCAGCTGTCGCCGACCGTTGCCCGCCTGGTCAAGCAGAACGCCGCCAAGGCCGTTGCCTGATAGCAGTCTGCAGCGCGTCCCCTGTCGGGCGCGTTTTTCATTGCACACGTGACTGAACGAAAGCAGGGCGCCGCTGCGCCGAGGCCGTTGAACCGGCCCCAAGGCGAGTCGCCAAAGGCGGTCAAGCTGCCGGCGACGCTCCTGTATGCCGATCCGCTGCCGGACGATCTGGTAGAGGTCGGCTATGTCGGTGCCGCCTACGGCATCCGCGGTTGGATCAAGGTCCAGCCCCATGCCGACGATGCATCTGCCTTGCTGCATGCGCGCCGCTGGTGGCTGCTCGCGCCTCCGCAGGCTGGCCTGGTAGCCACGGCGGAAGCTTCGCGTGCCCAGGCGGTCTGCGTCAAGGTCGCGCAATCGCGCGAGCACAGCGGCACTGTCGTGGCGCAGGCAACCGGCGTGTCGGACCGCAACCTGGCGGAAGCGCTCAGGGGGCGTCGCGTGTGGATCCGGCGTGCGGATTTTCCGGCGCCGGACGAGAATGAGTTTTACTGGGTAGATCTGATCGGCTGCATCGTCAGCAACGAGCAGGGCGAGTTGCTGGGCGAGGTGTCCGGTCTGATCGATAACGGGGCCCACCAGATCCTGCAGGTGGCTTACGCATTGCCCGACGGCAAGGCCGGTGAGCGGCTCATTCCGTTTGTCGATGCGTTCCTGCGCATGGTCGACACCGCGGGCAAGCGCATCGTGGTGGACTGGGGGCTCGACTACTGAGCTTGTGCCGAAGCCGGCGCGGTTCGGAGGGGGAGGGCGGATGCAGTTCGATGTAATCACGCTGTTTCCCGAAATGTTTCGCGCGCTGACTGACTGGGGCATCACCAGCCGGGCAGCCAAGCAGCAGCGGTACGCGCTGCGTACCTGGAATCCGCGGGATTTCACTACCGACAACTACCGGACCATCGATGATCGTCCGTATGGTGGTGGTCCCGGCATGGTCATGCTGGCCAGGCCGCTGGAAGATGCGATCGATGCTGCCTCGGCGGCGCAGTCGCAGGCTGGCGTGGCGGCACCGCACGTTGTACTGATGTCGCCTCAGGGTGCGCCGCTGACGCATGAGAAGGTCATGTCGCTGGCACAGCGGCCGGGTTTGGTGTTGTTGTGTGGCCGCTATGAGGCCATCGACCAACGCCTGATTGACCGCCGTGTACACGAGGAAATCAGCCTTGGCGATTTCGTGTTGTCCGGCGGAGAACTGCCCGCCATGGCGCTGATCGATGCCGTGGTGCGCCATCTGCCCGGTGTGCTGGGCGACGCGCAGTCGGCGGTGCAGGACAGCTTCGTCAACGGGCTGCTCGATTGTCCGCATTACACGCGGCCCGAAGAGTATGAAGGTGTGCGGGTACCCGAGATCCTGCTCGGGGGCCATCACGCCGAGATTGAAAAGTGGCGGCGCCAGCAGGCGCTGGCCAATACCGCGAGAAAGCGTCCCGACCTGATCGAGGCGGCTCGCGAACAAGGTTTGCTGACCCGTGCCGACGAGAAGTTCCTGTCGGAGTGGGTGGCGAAGGAAGGGCGGGAGAATTCTCCCGCCAGGTAAAACCCCATCCTCTGCCGGGGCCCGGGCAATGCCTGGGGCATACAACGCTGGCACGATGGTTACGGAGAAGAAACGATGAACATCATCGAGCAGATCGAGAAGGAAGAGATCGCGCGTCTGACCGCGAACAAGACCATCCCCGCATTCGCACCTGGCGACACCGTGATCGTCAACGTGAACGTGGTGGAAGGCAACCGCAAGCGCGTGCAGGCTTACGAAGGCGTGGTGATTGCCAAGCGTAACCGTGGCCTGAATTCGTCCTTCATCGTGCGCAAGATCTCGTCGGGTGAAGGCGTGGAGCGTACGTTCCAGCTGTACTCGCCGCTGATCGCTGGCATCGAAGTGAAGCGTCGCGGCGACGTGCGTCGTGCGAAGCTGTACTACCTGCGTGAGCGCTCGGGCAAGTCCGCACGTATCAAGGAAAAGCTGGTTTCGAAGGCAGCCAAGGCTGCCCAGTAAGCCGGACATGCTGGCCGGGCTTACCGGCCGGACGTTTCCTCAGGAAGGGCACCGCAAGGTGCCCTTTTTGCGTTTTGGCAACTGTGCCGGATTGCTGCGCTGCCGGAAGACGCGCATCTGTCATACTTGAACCTGTTATGCGCCCCGCCTTTGACCCCGAATCCCTCCCCATCATCGATACCGACACGCGCCGACCGGCACTGAGCGCGCCGCGCCTGCGGGCGGATTTCATCCGCCACCGGCTGCAGGTGCCGCCGGCCTGGGCCCCGGAGCTGACCGATGAATCCCGTGTGTACGACCGCAGCCGCAGCCTGCGCCAGGCCGCTGTGCTGGTGCCGATCGTCGAGCGCCAGGATGGCCTGACGGTGCTGCTCACCGAGCGCAATGCCAACCTGAGCGCGCACGCGGGGCAGATCAGCTTTCCCGGCGGCAGCCAGGAAAGCTATGACCTCAGCCGCATCGATACGGCCTTGCGGGAAACGGAGGAGGAAGTCGGGCTGGTGCGCGACTTTGTGGAGGTGCTGGGGGCGCTGCCGGACTACATCACCGGCACCGGTTTCCACGTCAGCCCGGTCGTGGGCCTGGTGCGCGACGGCTTTACCCTGCGGCCTGACGCGTCAGAAGTGGCAGACGTGTTCGAGGTGCCGCTGGCCTTCCTGATGGACCCTTCGCACCACGAGCGGCGGTTGTTCCGCTGGGTCGATGGCGAACGGATGTTCTACGCGATGCCATTCCCGCGCGAGGGCGGTGGCCACCGCTTCATCTGGGGCGCGACGGCGGGCATGCTGCGCAATCTCTACCACCTGCTGGCCGCCTGAGGCCCGTGACGGTCAGGCGGCAGCCTGGCCGCGCTGCCCGATGCAATGCGGGCAGCTCTTGCCGATGACGTAGTGCGGGCTCTGCTGCTCTTCCGGCGTTACCACGGCGCGGCAGGCAAAGCACTGCTTCGGGCCCGCCGGTTCCAGGGTCGGGTTGAGCGCGGTGCGGTAGTCGAAGACGAAGCAGTCACCGCGGTAGTGGCTGCCGCCGACTTCCTCGAAATACTTCAGGATGCCGCCTTCGAGCTGGTAGACATGGTCGATGCCGACTTCCTGCATGTGGATCGCGGCCTTCTCGCAGCGGATGCCGCCGGTGCAGAACGAAACCACTGTCTTGCCCTCGAAGTCCGCCTTGTGGGCTTCCACTGCGTCGGGGAACTCGCTGAACTTGGCGAGGTTGTATTCCACCACAGTGTCGAACGTCCCGACCGCCACTTCGAAATCGTTGCGCGTATCGAGCATCACCACCGGGCGGCCCTCGTCATCGTGGCCCTGGTCCAGCCAGCGCTTGAGGTCGACCGGCCGCACCGACGGCGCACGCCCTTCCTCGGGCCGGATCAGCGGGCGCTTCATCGTGATGATCTCCTTCTTGGCACGCACCAGCATGCGCTTGAAGGGCTGGTTGTCCGACAGGCTTTCCTTGGGCGAGATGTCGGCGAAGCGCGCGTCGGCATGCAGCCAGGCCATGAAGCTGTCGATGGCTTCACGCGACCCGGCGAGGAACATGTTGATGCCCTCCGGCGCGAGCAGGATGGTGCCCTTCAGGCCCGCGGCTTCGCAGCGCGAGCGCATTTCCTGCCGCAACGTCTCGATGTCGTTGAGCGAGACGAACTTGTAAGCGGAGATGTTGACGATCTGCATGGGAGGGCTGCGCTGCGGACGCGCGCAAATGCGCGCGATAACTGCCTGATTGGAAAGGCGAAATTATAGCGCGACGGCTCCGGGTCAGCAGGTATTTCCCAGTGCTGCCGTCAGCTATCGCCGGGCCCGCGCGCTGTTCGACGCGCGGGCCGCATGGCATGCCGAGCCGGTACAATGTCGCCCATGTCTGCCCCCCGTTTCGTACACCTTCGCGTCCATTCCGAGTATTCCGTCGTCGATGGCATCGTCCGCCTGGATGATGCCGTCAAGGCTGCGGCCAACGACGGCATGGGCGCGCTTGCTCTCACCGACCTCGCCAACGCCTTCGGCCTGATCCGCTTCTACAAGGAAGCGCGCGGCGGCGGCGTCAAGCCCGTAGTCGGCGCCGACGTCTGGCTCTCCAACGCCGACGATCGTGACAAGCCCGCACGGCTGCTACTGCTCGTGCAGGACCGCATTGGCTACCTGAACCTGTGCGCGCTGCTGTCCCGCGCGTGGCTGTCGAACCAGCACCGTGGCCGTGCCGAGATCGATCCCGGCTGGTTCGAAGAGCCCGGCGAGGAGGGCCAGCCGCTGGCGACAGGGCTGATCGCGTTGTCGGGCGCGATGGGCGGTGACGTCGGCATGGCGCTGGCCAACGGCAACGTCGACGCGGCCCGCCGCGCCGCCGCGCACTGGGCGGCTGTGTTTCCGCAGCGCTTCTATATCGAACTGCAGCGCGCCGGCCACCCCGGCACGGACGCCTATGTGCAGCAGGCCGTGCACCTGGCGGCCGAGATGAAGCTGCCCGTGGTGGCCACGCATCCGGTGCAGTTCATGACGCAGGACGACTTCACCGCGCACGAGGCGCGCGTCTGCATCGCCGAAGGCGAACTGCTGGCCAACCCGCGCCGCACGCGCCGTTTCACCACGGACCAGTATTTCAAGACGCAGGACGAGATGTGCGCGCTGTTTGCCGACATCCCGTCCGCGCTCGAGAACGCCGTCGAGATCGCAAAGCGCTGCAACCTGACGCTGGAGCTGGGCAAGCCGCGCCTGCCGCTGTTCCCCACGCCCGACGGCATGTCGCTCGACGACTACCTGATCTTCATGGCCAAGGATGGCCTGGAGAAGCGCCTGGCCGTGCTGTTCCCCGATGAGGCCGAGCGCGAGGCGAAGCGGCCCGAGTACTACGCCCGGCTGGAGTTCGAGACCGGCACCATCATCAAGATGGGCTTCCCGGGCTACTTCCTGATCGTGGCGGACTTTATCAACTGGGCCAAGAACAATGGCGTCCCGGTGGGTCCGGGCCGTGGTTCGGGTGCTGGCTCGCTGGTGGCCTATGCGTTGGGCATTACCGACCTGGATCCGCTCAAGTACGCGCTGCTGTTCGAGCGTTTCCTGAACCCGGAGCGGGTGTCCATGCCCGACTTCGACATCGACTTCTGCCAGCACGGCCGCGACCGCGTGATCACGTACGTGAAGGAAAAGTACGGCAAGGACGCGGTGTCGCAGATTGCCACGTTCGGCACCATGGCGGCCAAGGCCGCAGTGCGCGACGTGGGCCGCGTGCTTGACCTGGGCTACGGCTTCGTGGATGGCATTGCCAAGCTGATTCCGTTCAAGCCCGGCAAGCTCGTCACGATCGAAGAGGCCAAGAAGGAAGAGCCGCTGCTCACCGAGCGCGAGAACAACGAGGAAGAAGTGCGCCAGCTGCTGGAGCTGGCGCAGCGTGTCGAAGGCATGACCCGCAACGTGGGCATGCACGCCGGCGGCGTGCTGATCGCGCCGGGCCGCCTGACCGATTTCTGCCCGCTCTACACGCAGGGCGCACAGAACGACGGCATGAGCGGTGTCGTCAGCCAGTATGACAAGGACGACGTGGAAGCGGCCGGCCTGGTCAAGTTCGACTTTCTGGGCCTGACCACGCTGACCATCCTGGACTGGGCCGAACGCTATATCCGCCGGCTGGACCCGAGCAAGGCGGACTGGAACTGCAGCCAGATCCCACTGGATGACGGCCCGGCATTCGACATCCTGAAGACCGCCAACACGGTGGCCGTGTTCCAGCTGGAAAGCCGCGGCATGCAGGGCATGCTGAAGGACGCCAAGCCTGACCGTTTCGAGGACATCATCGCGCTGGTGGCGCTCTACCGCCCGGGCCCGATGGACCTGATTCCCAGCTTCTGCGCGCGCAAGCACGGCCGCGAGAAGGTGGAGTACCCGGATCCGCGCGTCGAGCCGGTGCTCAAGGAGACCTACGGCATCATGGTCTACCAGGAGCAGGTGATGCAGATGGCGCAGATTATCGGCGGCTACTCGCTGGGCGGCGCCGACCTGCTGCGCCGCGCCATGGGCAAGAAGAAGCCCGAGGAGATGGCGCAGCACCGCGTGATGTTCCGCGAAGGCGCCGACAAGAACGGGCTCTCCGCCGAGCAGGCCGACGACATCTTCGACCTGATGGAGAAGTTCGCAGGCTACGGCTTCAACAAGTCGCACGCGGCCGCATACGCGCTGCTGGCGTACTACACCGCCTGGCTCAAGGCGCACCATCCGGCCGAATTCATGGCAGCCAACATGTCGCTGGCCATGGACGACACCGACAAGGTCAAGATTCTTTACGAGGATTGCAAGCTCAACAAGATCGCGGTGCTGCCGCCGGACGTCAACGCCAGCGAATACCGCTTCGCGCCGACCGATGCGAAGACCATCCGCTACGGACTGGGCGGCATCAAGGGCTCGGGCCAGGGCGCGATCGAAGACATCCTGCGCGCGCGCGAGGAACGGCCGTTCACGGACCTGTTCGACTTCTGCGAGCGTGTCGATCGCCGCCAGGTGAACCGGCGCACCATCGAGGCGCTGATCCGCGCCGGCGCGTTTGATAGCCTCAACGACAACCGCGCGCAACTGCTGGCATCGGTATCGATCGCCATGGAGGCAGCCGAGCAGAAAGCCGAATCGGCCAACCAGGTCTCGCTGTTCGACCTGATGGGCGATGCCGGCGACGCCCATCGGCCCGAGTTGATCGATGAACCGCGCTGGACTCCGAAGCGCACGCTGCAGGAAGAAAAGCAGGCCCTTGGGTACTACTTCTCCGGACACCTGTTCGACGCGTGCCGCGACGAGGTGCGCCGCTTCGTGAAGGGCACGCTGGCCGGGCTCGAGAAGGAGGTGCAGGGCAATGGCGGCGGCTTTGGCCGCGACGTGCGCGGCAAGACCATCGCCGGCGTGATCGCAGGTGTGCGCACGCAGATGACGCAGCGCGGCAAGATGATCATCGTGCAGCTCGACGACGGCACCGGCGTGGTGGAGATGACCGTCTTCAACGAGGTCTTCGATGCTAACCGGCACTTGTTCCGTGAGGACGAGTTGCTGATCGCGACCGGCAATGCGCGGCACGATACGTTTACGGGTGGGGTGCGGTTCACGGCCGAGTCGGTGATGGACCTGCCGATGGCGCGCAGCGCCTATGCCAGCGCGCTCAGCATTGCGCTGGCGCCGGAAGACTCGACCATCGAGCGCCTGCGCACGGTACTCACGCAATACCGCGCCAAGCCGCGCGATGCCGGTCCGGCGGGCCTCGGCTTGCTGGTGCACTACCGCAATACCAGCGCCGCCTGCGATATCCACCTTGGCCAGAACTGGCGCGTGGAGCCGGACGAAGCCCTGCTCGGTGAATTGCGGCAGTGGCTCGGCAACGACGCGGTCGAACTGATGTATTGAGGTCCGGGCGTGGCGCACGAGGCTGTCGCCACGCTGCTTTGCGCGCCTTCCGCCACGTCTGCCATGCCGGGGAATGCGGTTACAATGGCTGCGTTTTTTGCGCTCGTTTGTGGCGTTTTCGCCATGCCGGACAGCGCGCTCCGGTGATCCTTCGGCGTTTCTCGTGCCACCCGTCCGACGGGTGCGCGTCGCATCTTTCAAATTAAGGGCGGTAGTGAGTAATCCAGCTAAGTCCGAACAATCGGCCGGACATGACGTAAAGGTAGGCAAGCGCCTGATGGGCTATCTGCGGCCCGAGTTGCGCGTTTTCATTGCCGCCGTTCTGGCCATGGCCGTGGTCGCGGCCAGCGAGGGCGTGATCCCGAAGGTCGTCAACGACCTGCTCGACAAGGGTTTTGGCGGCGAATACGCCGGCAAGCTGTGGCATGTCCCCGCCATCCTGACGGGCGTGGCGCTGATCCGCGGCGTGGCCCAGTTCGCGTCGGGCTACTTGCTGAGCCTGATCTCGAACCGCGTGCTGCTGAAGATGCGCATGCAGATGTTCGACCGCATGCTGCACGCGCCGGCCCAGTTCTATCACCGCAATACCGCGGCGTCGCTGATCAACGCGGTGATCTTCGAAGTGAACCAGGTGCTGTCGATCCTGACCAGCGTGTTCATCACGCTCGTGCGGGATTCGCTGACCGTGGTGGCGCTGCTGATCTATCTGTTTTATACGAACTGGCGCCTGACGCTGATCGTGGCCGTGATCCTGCCCGTGATCGGCTACCTGATGTCGAAGATCAACCGGCGCCTGCGCCGTCTCAACCGGGACCACCAGACACTGACCAACAGCGCTGCGTACGTGGTCGAGGAGGCCGCTGGCGGCTTCAAGGTCGTGAAGCTGCATGGCGGCGAGGCTTACGAGATGAGCCGGTTCCGCAATATGGCTGAGCGGCTGAAGAACTACTCGATGCGCATGGCTGTGGCCGGTGGCCTGAACCAGCCGGTGACGGCTTTCCTGGCCGCGCTGGCGCTGTCGGTGATCATTACCATCGCCATGATCCAGGCGCAGGGCAACCAGACCACGATCGGTGGCTTCACCGGTTTCGTGATGGCCATGCTGCTGCTGATCTCGCCGCTCAAGCACCTCACCGACATCAACCAGCCGCTCACGCGCGGCCTGACCGCGGCTGAGATGATTTTCCGGCTGATCGATGAACCGGTGGAGCCGCAGGACGGCGGTGTCCGCATCGAACGTGCCAAGGGCGACCTGGTGTTCGAGCGCGTCGGCTTCCGCTACGGCGAAGGCATGCGGCCGGCGCTGGAGGGCATCGATATCCGCGTACCTGCCGGCGAGGTGGTGGCGCTGGTCGGTCCTTCGGGCAGCGGCAAGACCACGCTGGTCAACCTGGTGCCGCGCTTCTTCGACCCGACCGACGGCCGCATCCTGCTGGACGGCCATGCCATCGGCGACATCGCACTGCGCGAGCTGCGCAACCAGATCGCCTTCGTCAGCCAGGATGTCGTGCTCTTCAACGACACGGTTGCCGCCAATGTGGCATACGGGGCACGATCCGAAGACGAGATCGACATGGCGCGCGTCGAGCGGGCCCTGAAGGCCGCCTACCTGACCGATGTGGTGAAAAACCTGCCCGAAGGCGTCAACACCAACATTGGCGACAACGGCATGAAGCTCTCCGGCGGCCAGCGCCAGCGCCTGGCCATTGCCCGTGCGATCTACAAGGATGCGCCGATCCTGATCCTGGACGAAGCCACGTCGGCACTCGATTCGGAATCCGAACGCCAGGTGCAGGCCGCGCTCGAAGCACTGATGGTCGGCCGCACGACGCTGGTGATCGCGCACCGCCTGTCGACTATCGAGAATGCCGACCGCATCGTCGTGCTGGACCATGGCCGCGTGGCGGAGCAGGGAAGCCATGACGAACTGCTGGCCGCCAACGGCCTGTACGCCGGGCTGCACCGCATCCAGTTCGCTACACACTGATCCTGGCCGGGGCTGCCGGCTTGCGGGTTGCGCCTTCGCTACAATGGGGCGACAACAACGACCGTGAGAGAGACAGCCATGACCAGCCCGGCCCTTCCCATCAGCCGTTACCCGGTACCCGAACTGAAAGCGCTGCCCGAGGACATCCGGCGGCGCATCCTCGAAGTCCAGGAAAAGGCCGGTTTCGTCCCCAACGTCTTCCTGACGCTGGCCCACCGGCCTGACGAATTCCGCGCCTTCTTCGCCTACCACGACGCCCTGATGCTCAAGGACGGCGGCCTGACCAAGGGCGAGCGCGAGATGATCGTGGTCGCCACATCAGCGGCCAACCAGTGCCTGTACTGCGTGGTGGCGCACGGCGCCATCCTGCGCATCTACGAGAAAAAGCCGCTGGTGGCCGACCAGGTCGCGGTGAACTACCTGAAGGCCGATATCCCGCCACGCCAGCGCGCCATGCTCGATTTCGCGCTGAAGGTCTGCAAGGCCTCGCATGAGATCGGCGATGCCGATTTTGCTGCACTGCGCGAGCACGGCTTCAGCGATGAAGATGCATGGGATATCGCCGCCATCACCGCGTTCTTCGGCTTGTCGAACCGCATGGCCAACACGATCAGCATGCGCCCGAACGACGAGTTCTTCCTGATGGGGCGCGTGCCCAAGGGCAAGTAAGCCCATCCTTATGCCCCGGGGCGCGTGCTCAGCGGACCTCGGCGCAATCCCCGTTCCTCGGGTTGAACAGCACCGGCCAGGCCTGCTCATAGATGCCCGGCGTGCAGCGCTGCTGGCAATTGGCATGCGCGAGCGTGACGCGCCGCGGGTCCTGCCAGATCAGCAGCTTGCACTGGGTGCCGTCGGTGGCTTCCAGCACGATGTGCGGTGTCTTCTGGACTTGCTTGAAATCCGCCAGGTCGAACTGGCAACTGCCGCGCTTGGATACCCACAGCTTCCATTTCAGGGTCTTCACGTCGTTCGAGACCACACGCATCACCGCATCTTCGCGGAAGCCGTCATCCTCGGTCCTGCGGCAGGTGCCGGCCAGGCTGATGTCGTGCGCCGCGATCGGCGTGGCACGGGGCTTTTCAGGGGCGGGCGTTGCGGCGGTTGGTGCCGATGGAAGTGGTGGGGGTGCCCGACGGGCGATCGGCAACTGCTCGCAGGCAGTGCACAAGAGTATGGCCAGGAAGCATGGGGCCAGGGGCGCGGCTTTCATGCGGGTACCTCACTACGGAACGCCTGCGGCATGCGGGCTGCCGCTCCGCGTTTGCGGATCGGATGGCGTTAACTGAGTTATAGCGGATCGCTGCGAACGCGCATGTCCACTACGGGCGCCCGCGCATAGGTAGAAACACCAGACCGTTGCGTCATGCAGATGTGCCGGCCGGAACAGCTCGTTGAGCGCTGCCGCTTATGTCCGGGCTTGGGGGCTGTTGCTGAAAAATACAGGAATTTCAGCAACAAAGCCTGCCACAGGGTCGATACGATAGTTGCTGCTCTCGGATGAGAGTGGATCGCCAGCCATTCCTCTGGCGGCCAGGCTGCAGCGCGCTTCTCCGCTTTTTTTTTGGGGCAATACCGACAATGACATGCCACGCCCCATCTCCATGACCATCCACCGGGCCGCGCTCGCCACCAACCTGGCCATTGCACGGCGTCTCGCGTCGGCGGACGGTTTCGCGCTGCTGGATCTGCATGAGGCCGCTCAGTTGCGGGATCTCGGCTGGACCGGGCCCATCCTGCTGCTCGAAGGCTTTTTCGACGAAAGCGATATTGCGCTGCTCGCATCGCTGCGCCTGACCACGGCGGTGCATGGCGAGGAGCAGTTGCGCATGCTCGAGGTCGCGTCGCACGGTGGCCGGTTGCCGCCGCAGTCGCTCGATGTTTGCCTGAAGCTGAACTCCGGCATGAACCGGCTCGGCTTCAGTCTCGACGAATATGGTGCCGCGTGGCGGCGCTTGAGCGACATCGCCGCGGTGCGGTCGGTGACCCACATGAGCCATTTCTCGGACGCGGATACGCAGAAAGGCGTCGCTGAACAGGCGGCTACGAGCTGATGTGCGCGGTGGCACCGCGCGTCCCGGTTGTCGTGGCTGATTGAAGGAACGCGATCTGGCGCGTTCTTTCCTGAGATGCGGCCGGTCTTGCCTGGCGGCCGCGGATGAGAACTACATCAGGATGATGTCGTACTGTTCCTGGTGGAACGTCGATTCCACCTGCAGCGAGATCGGCTTGCCGATGAAGTCGCCCAGCATCGCCAGGTGCTGGCTTTCTTCTTCCAGGAACAGGTCGATGACTTCCTGCGACGCGAGGATGCGGAACTCGCGCGGGTTGAACTGGCGCGATTCGCGCATGATCTCGCGCAGGATGTCGTAGCACACCGTGCGCGGCGTCTTGACCTGGCCCTTGCCCTGGCACACCGGGCATTGCTCGCACAGCACGTGCGCGAGCGATTCGCGCGTGCGCTTGCGCGTCATCTCGACCAGCCCCAACTGCGAGAAGTTGTTGACGGTAATGCGCGTGCGGTCGCGCGACAGCGCGCGCTTGAGTTCCGACAACACCGCTTCGCGGTGCTCGACATTCTCCATGTCGATGAAGTCGATGATGATGATCCCGCCCAGGTTGCGCAGGCGCAGTTGGCGCGCGATGGTGTGCGCTGCCTCCAGGTTGGTCTTGAAGATCGTGTCGTCGAAGTTGCGCGCGCCGACGTAGCCGCCGGTATTGACGTCGATCGTCGTCATCGCCTCGGTCTGGTCGATCATCAGATAGCCGCCAGACTTCAGGTCGACACGCCGCGATAGTGCCTTCTCGATCTCGGCGTCGATATTGAACAGGTCGAAGATCGGCCGCTCGCCGGTGTAGTGCGACAGGCGCGGCAGCACCGCCGGCGTGTATTCCTGCGCGAACTCCACGAGGCGCTGATAGTTCTCGCGCGAGTCGATCTGGATCACGCCGGTGGCGTCGTTGATGAAGTCGCGCAGCACACGCTGGGCCAGGTCCAGGTCCTGGTAGAGCAGGCTCGGCGCCGGCTGCGTGGTGGCGTTCTGGCGGATCGCGGCCCAGATCTTGCGCAGGTAGGCGATGTCGTTGCCGAGCTCTTCGTCGCTGGCTTCCTCGGCAATGGTGCGCACGATGAAGCCGCCGCGCTCGTCGGCCGGCACCAGGCCCTGCACGCGGCTGCGCAGCGCTTCGCGGTCGACTTCGCCTTCGATGCGTTGCGAAATACCGATATGGGGATCCTGCGGCAGATAGACGAGCGTGCGCCCGGCAATGCTGACCTGCGTGGACAGGCGCGCGCCCTTGGTGCCGATCGGGTCCTTGATGACCTGCACCATCAGCGCCTGGCCTTCGAACAGGGTCTTCTCGATGGCGAGCTGGGTGCCGTTCTTGTCAGGATCGCGCGGATGCCAGATATCGGCCACGTGCAGGAAGGCGGCGCGTTCCAGGCCAATGTCGATGAAGGCCGACTGCATGCCCGGCAGCACGCGCACGACCTTGCCCAGGTAGATGTTCCCGACCAGTCCGCGCGTCAGGGTGCGCTCGACATGCAGTTCCTGGACGGCGGCCTGCTGCACGATGGCAACGCGCGTCTCTTGTGGCGTGATGTTGACGAGGATGTCTTCAGTCATGGCGGATGAAACGCGTTGCCGGTGTACCGGCGATGTATTGTCTGCCCGCGCTGGCGGGCTTAGGAGGTGCCGTTCAGAACCGCAGGCGGGCCTGCCTGAGTAACGCTGCCGTCTCAAACAGGGGCAGTCCCATGATACCTGAATAGCTGCCTTCGATCCGCTCGACGAACTCGGCGGCGCGTCCCTGGATGCCGTAGGCGCCGGCTTTGCCAAGCGGCTCGCCGCTGGCGACGTAGCGTTCGATCTCGGGCGCGGTCATCGCGCGGAATGTGACGCGGGAGATCGACAGTGCGTGATGCATGCCCAGCGTCGAGACCACGGTGACGGCCGTCAGCACGCGGTGCGTCGTGCCGGACAGCGCAGCCAGCATGGCCGCGGCGTCGGCGCCGTCGGCCGGCTTGCCGAGGATGTCGCCGCCGAGGCAGACGGTGGTGTCGGAGGTGAGCACGGGCGCGTCGGGCAGCGCACGCCGCTCGCGGCGACGCAGCGCGGCTTCGGCCTTGAGGGCGCAGACGCGCTGGACGTAGTCGTCGGGCGTCTCGCCGGGCTGCACCAGTTCCAGTGCCTCCGCATCTTCTTCGTCGTCGGCGAGCAGCAGTTCATAGCGCACGCCAAGCTGCATCAGCAGTTCACGGCGGCGCGGGCTCTGGGAGGCGAGATAGAGGTAATCGTGCATCACGGCGGGCGGGGAGCGGAGATATTCGGGAGCAGGGAAGCCGGAAGCGGCTGCCCAAGGCCCGCATTGTACTGCCGGCGCCGGCTCAGGCCCGGTGATAGGGATGGTTCTGCGTGACCGACCAGGCGCGGTAGAGCTGTTCGGCCAGCAGCACCCGCACCATGCCGTGGGGCAGGGTGAGGCTGGACAGGCGCAGCAGCGTCTGCGCCTTGGCCTTCAGCGCCGGATCAAGGCCGTCGGCCCCGCCGATCAGGAAGGCCACATCGCCGCCTTCGCGCTGCCAGTCGGTAAGCTGGCCGGCGAGCTGCACCGTGGTGAAATCACGCCCGCGCTCGTCCAGCGCCACGATGCGGCATTGCCTCGACAGCGAAGCCAGCACCGCGTCAATGCGCGCGGCTTCGCGCTGCATCACCGTGGCGGCGTTGTTGGAGGAGGAGCGGGCTTCGGGCTTGACCTCGCGCAGTTCGATGCGCAGCTCCGGCGGCATGCGCTTGGCATACTCGTTGAAGCCGGTTTCGATCCAGCCAGGCATCTTGTGGCCGACCGCCACGATGACCAGTTGCATGGGGTGCGTTACCGCGCCGCGGGAGCCGCGCGTGCGAAGTCAGACTCAGGCCGAGCGCGTGGTGCGCTTGCGGGCAGCCGGCTTGGCGGCACCGGTCTTGGCCGCGGCAGTACGCGTGGCGGTCTTGCGCGCCGGGGTGCCGGCAGCCGTCTTGCGCGGCGCAGCGGCGCGCGTGGCGCTGGTTTTTGTTGCCGCAGTCTTGCGGGCCGGTTTGCGGATGGTGGCGATGGCGTCCGGATCGGTGTCCTCGTGGCCCATCGGCGGCGAGGGTTCCTTCATGCCTTCGGGCAGGCGGGCCAGGGCCGGGCGCAGGTTGCTGGCGCGGCGCGTGCGCGGCGCCGGTGCTTCGTCCTCGTCGTCATCCATTGGCTCGCTGGCCTTGGCCAGGCCCTTGGCGGCGGCCAGCTTCATGCGCACCGGCTTGTCGCCCCAGATCTCTTCAAGGTTGTAGTACAGGCGCAGTTGCGGCTGCAGGATGTGCACCACCGCGTCGCCGCAGTCGACCAGCACCCATTCACCGGTTTCCAGGCCTTCCACCGCAACGATATGGCCGCCGGCTTCCTTCACCGTGTCACGCACCGACGCCGCCAGCGCCTTGGTCTGGCGATTGGATGTCCCGCTGGCAATCACCACCCGGTCGAACAGCTCGGTCAGGTGGGTGGTGTCGTACACCTTGATGTCCTGCGCTTTGACATCCTCGAGGCCGTCGACGATGGCGCGTTGCAGTTTGCGAATATCCATGGTGCGTTCTTGTTCAGCTGAAATCGTTGGGGGCGGCCAGTTCAGGCCTGGCCTGAGGCGGGGCGGTATAGCCCCTGGCTCGCAATGTAGTGTGCCACGCCGGCTGGCAGTTGGTCACCCGCCGGTGGAAGGCCGGATGCCAGGCGCTGGCGCAGGCCGGTGGAAGACAGGTCGACAGAGAGGGTCTGGTCAATCCACATCCGGCCGGAGGGCGTGCATTGTATCAGGTGCGTGTCGGCCTGGCGCGCGGCCAGTGCTTCGCGCACCGGGCCTTCGAGTTCCGACAAGTCGAAGCCGGGGCGCGTGGCCGTGCACAAGTGGACATGCGCGAACAATTCCTGCCAGCCGTGCCACGTGTGCAGGCGCAGGAGCTGGTCTGCGCCCATCAGCCAGCACAGCGAGGCTTCGGGGCCGTATTCGGCACGCAGCTGGCGCACGGTGTCGATGGTGTAGCTCGGGCCGGCGCGGTCCACCTCCATGCGGCTTACGCGGATCTTTGTCCCGGTGCCGGTCAGTGCGGCGGCCGCGAGCTCCGTCATGGCGAACCGGTCCTCGGCAGGGGTCACGTCGGCGCCCTTCTGCCAGGACTGGCCGGTCGGAATCCATACCAGTTCGTCGAGCCCCAGATGGTCGATGCACAAGCTGGCCAGCGCGAGATGGCCAATATGGGGCGGGTCGAAAGTGCCGCCGAGGATACCCAGGCGATAGGGGCGGGCGTCTTTGCCGGCTGCGGCCGGCACGGCGTCTTGATCGGGATGTGCCATAAGGTTGCCGTCAGGCCCAGTCGCGCGCCGGCAGGAAGTCGGTGTACAGCGCGCTTTCCGCGCTGCCCGCTTCCGGCTGCCAGTCGTAGCGCCATGTCACCTGCGGCGGCATCGACATCAGGATCGATTCGGCGCGGCCGCCGGACTGCAGTCCGAACAGCGTGCCGCGGTCGAAAACCAGGTTGAACTCAACGTAGCGGCCGCGGCGGTATGCCTGGAAGTCGCGTTCGCGCTCGCCGTAGGGCGTGTCCTTGCGGCGCTCCAGGATCGGCAGGTAGGCGTCCAGGAAAGCGTCGCCCACGCTACGCATCATCTCGAAGCTGCGGTGGAAGCCCAGCGCCGAGAAGTCGTCAAAGAAGATGCCGCCAATGCCACGCGCCTCGCCACGGTGCTTGAGGAAGAAGTACTCGTCGCACCACTGCTTGAAGCGCGGATACAACTCGTGGCCGAACGGCGCCAGCGACTGCTTGCAGGTGCGGTGGAAATGCACGCAGTCGTCGGCGTTGCCGTAGTACGGCGTCAGGTCCATGCCGCCGCCGAACCACCAGACCGGATCGGCATCGGGCTTGATGGCAATGAAGCAGCGCACGTTCATGTGCACCGTGGGTACGTACGGGTTGCGCGGATGGAAGACCAGCGACACACCCATCGCCTCGAAGCTGCGCCCGGCCAGTTCGGGCCGGTTGGCGCTGGCCGACGGGGGCAGGGTGTCGCCGGTGACGTGCGAAAAGCCCACGCCGGCGCGCTCCATCACGGCGCCGCCTTCCAGGATGCGGGTGCGGCCGCTGCCGCACAGGCGCTCGGTGGGCGGCTTTTCCCAGGCGTCGGTCAGGAACGGCTGTCCGTCGATGGCGGCGACGGCGTCGGTGATGCGGTCTTGCAGACCGAGCAGATAGGCACGGACTGCCTGGGAATCGATCATGGCGTGTAGGGGCGCAGGCCCCGGATGCAAGGGCGGCCGGGCTGGCGGTTGGCCGGCCCGGCCGTCATGGGAGTGTCACGATTGTAACGGCTGGCGCGCCACTTGCCCGCGCGCGCCGTCCGAACGTGACGGGCCGCCAGGGGCCGGTCCGGCCCGGTGGCGGCGCCAGTTCGGCTGTCAGCGCTTGATGGCGCGGTAGCCGATGTCGGTGCGGTACTGCATGCCATCGAAGTGGATCTGCTCCACGGCGGCGTAGGCAGCGCGTTGTGCCGCCTTGACGGTATCGGCCAGGCCCACCACGCACAGCACGCGTCCGCCCGTGGTCAGCAGCGTGCCGTCCTTGAGCGTGGTGCCGGCGTGGAAGGTCACGCTGTCGTCGGTTTCGGCCGGGATGCCGGTGATGGCATCGCCCTTGCGCGGCGCGTCAGGGTAGCCATAGGCCGCCATCACGACGCCCAGCGCGGTGCGGCGGTCCCAGTCCAGCTCGACCTGGTCAAGCTTGCCCGACACGGCGGCCTCCATCACGTCGACCAGGTCGGTCTTCAGGCGCGCCATGATCGGCTGGGTTTCCGGGTCGCCCATGCGGCAGTTGAATTCCAGCGTCTTCGGATTGCCATCCTTGTCGATCATCAGGCCGGCGTACAGGAAGCCCGTGTACGGAATGCCGTCCTTCTCCATGCCGCGCACGGTCGGCAGGATGATTTCGCGCAGCGCGCGCGCATGCAGCGCAGGCGTGACCACCGGCGCGGGCGAGTAGGCACCCATGCCGCCGGTGTTCGGGCCGGCGTCGCCGTCCAGCAGGCGCTTGTGATCCTGGCTGGTGGCCAGTGCCAGCACGTTCTTGCCGTCCACGAGCACGATGAAGCTGGCTTCCTCGCCGTCCAGGAACTCCTCGACCACCACGCGCGCGCCGGCGTCGCCGAGCTTGTTGTCGGCCAGCATCATGTCGACGGCAGCGTGCGCTTCTTCCAGGCTCATGGCGACGACGACGCCCTTGCCGGCGGCCAGGCCGTCAGCCTTGATCACGATCGGCGCGCCCTGCGCATCGATGTAGGCGTGGGCCTGGGCGGCATCGGAAAAAGTCTGGTAGGCCGCTGTCGGAATGCCGTGGCGGTGCATGAAAGCCTTGGCGAAATCCTTGGACGACTCAAGCTGCGCGGCGGCCTTGGTCGGCCCGAAGATGCGCAGGCCCTTGGCACGGAACACGTCCACGATGCCGGCGGCCAGCGGCGCCTCGGGGCCGACCACGGTGAAGGCCACGCCTTCGCGCTCGGCAAAGGCGGCCAGCACTTCCGGATCCGTCAGAGGAACATTCTGCAGGCGCTTGTCGAGCGCGGTGCCGCCGTTGCCCGGTGCCACATACACCACCTGCATCTTGGGGGATTGGGCCAATTTCCAGGCCAGCGCGTGTTCACGTCCACCCGAGCCGACAACCAATACTTTCATGATCCACTGCCAGAAAAGAAACGCATGCAAAAAGGCGGCAGCTCTTCATGCGCTGCCGCCCGGGGGGCAAATCAAGTCTACTTACTCTTCGATGACCGCGTTGGTGAAGACTTCCTGCACGTCATCGAGGTTTTCGAGGGCGTCCAGCAGTTTCTGCATCTTCGCCGCGTCGTCGCCCGTAAATTCGACTTCGTTCTGCGGCTTCATCACCACGTCGGCCACTTCGGCCTTGAAGCCGGCGGCTTCCAGTGCCGCCTTGACCGCGGAAAAGTCGTTCGGCGGGCAGGTGACTTCGATCGAGCCGTCGTCGTTGGTGACGACGTCGTCGGCACCGGCTTCCAGCGCGGCGTCCATCAGCTTGTCTTCCGGCGTGCCAGGGGCGAACAGGAACTGGCCGCAATGGGTGAACATGAATGCCACCGAGCCTTCGGTGCCCATGTTGCCGCCGTGCTTGGAAAACGCGTGGCGCACTTCGGCCACGGTGCGCACACGGTTGTCGGTCAGGCAGTCGACAATGATCGCGGCGCCGCTCAGGCCGTAGCCTTCGTAGCGGATTTCTTCATAGTTCACGCCTTCCAGGCCACCCACGCCGCGCTGGATCGCGCGCTGGATGTTGTCCTTGGGCATGTTGGCGTCCATCGCCTTGTCCATGGACAGGCGCAGGCGCGGGTTGGAGTCGGCATCGCCGCCGCCGAGCTTGGCGGCCACGGTGATTTCCTTGATCAGGCGGGTCCAGATCTTGCCTCGCTTGGCGTCAGCGGCGGCTTTCTTGTGTTTGATATTGGCCCATTTCGAGTGACCGGCCATGATTCTCTCCGAAGCGGAAAACGTGAAGTTGTGCGGGAAGGCTGCAGCTTGCGCGCGCCGGGGTACACGGGGTACGAACGGGCGCGCCGGGTGACGGATAGGCCCGGCTGCTGGCTATAATCAGCCCATGATTTTATCACGCGGCCCTGCCGGCGCCGCGCCTGTGGCTACCCGCCACGCTTCCCGATCCGAGACACCATGGCTGAACCTATCCTGATCGCCAAGAACGCCGAGCACGAGCTGGCCCTGTTGCCGCAAATGGGCAACCGCCACGGACTGATCACCGGCGCCACCGGCACTGGCAAGACCGTGACGCTGCAGACGCTGGCGCAGGGCTTCTCCCGGCTCGGCGTACCTGTCTTCATGGCTGACGTAAAAGGTGACCTGACCGGCATTTCCCAGCCAGGGCAGCCCACCGACAAGCTCAAGGCGCGCCTGGCCGACCTGAACTTGCCCGAGCCGGCCTGGGGCGGCTGCCCGACCACGCTCTGGGACGTATTCGGCCAGAAAGGCCACCCGGTGCGGGCTACCGTCTCGCACATGGGCCCGCTGCTGCTGTCGCGCATGCTGGAGCTGAACGACACCCAGCAGGGCGTGCTCAACCTCGTGTTCCGCATTGCCGATGCCAACGGCCTGCTGCTGCTGGATGCCAAGGACCTGCGTGCGATGCTCCAGTACGTGGGCGACAACGCCGCGCAGTTCACCACCGAGTACGGCAACATCTCCGCAGCCTCGATCGGTGCCATCCAGCGCGGTCTGGTCGCGCTGGAGTCGCAGGGTGCGGACGTGTTTTTCGGCGAGCCTATGCTCAACCTGGAAGACTTCATCCAGACCGAGAAGGGCCTGGGCGTGGTCAATATCCTGGCAGCCGACAAGCTGATGAATTCGCCCAAGCTCTACGCGACCTTCCTGCTGTGGCTGCTGTCCGAGCTGTTCGAGAAGCTGCCCGAAGCGGGCGACCTCGACAAGCCCAAGCTGGTCTTCTTCTTCGACGAGGCGCACCTGCTGTTCAACGACGCGCCCAAGGCGCTGCTCGACAAGATCGAGCAGGTGGTGCGGCTGATCCGCTCCAAGGGCGTCGGCGTGTACTTCGTCACGCAAAATCCGGTCGATATTCCGGACACGGTATTGGGACAACTTGGCAACCGCGTGCAGCATGCGTTGCGGGCGTTCACGCCGCGCGACCAGAAGGCGGTCAAGGTAGCCGCCACCACGATGCGCGCCAACCCGAAGCTCGACCTGGAAAAAGTCATCGGCGAACTGGGTGTGGGCGAGGCGCTGGTGTCGCTGCTCGATGCCAAGGGCACGCCGGGCGTGACCGAACGCGCGTGGGTGCTGGCGCCGGGCAGCCGCATCGGCCCGATCACCGACGATGAGCGCAAGCAGCTCGTTGCGACGTCGCTGGTGGCGGGCACGTACGAGAAGACAATCGACCGTGAATCGGCCTACGAGAAGCTGCGCGGCAGCGTGGCGCCGGCGGGGAACGGTGGCGGTAACGGCGGTGCCACGGCGCAGAAGCCGGCGGGCGATGCACCGGCCGAAGCGGGCGGCTGGCTGGGCACCGCCGGCGAGATCTTCGGTACGCTGACCAAGGGCACTGGCAAGAGCGGACGCGGCGACTCCATTCTCGAATCCATGGCCAAGTCGGCGGCGCGGACGGTGGGTTCGCAGGTGGGGCGAGAGCTGATTCGCGGCGTGCTGGGCAGCCTGCTGGGCGGCGGCAAGAAGAAGTAAAAGCTCCTCAGTGCGAGCGAGCCGCCGATGGCCGGTTTTCAGCGGCGGCCTTTGCTGCTGCCGCATCCTCGCGCATCTTGCGGCTGAACATTCGCGCGAAGAACCATGCCATGCCGATAATGAAGGCGATCACTCCGAGACTCATCAGCCCGGTGCCGGTCGTGAACAGGATCTTGAAGGCTTCCATGCGGTTCTCCCTGTGAGATGGCGACGTGTTGCACGCATTCGCTGTGCGATGTCGAGTGTAGGGAGCCGCGCCTGATGCGCTATTGAGTAGGATCAAGCCCACGCCACCAGCATGGGCTTGTCCGATGCCGCCGGGAACTCAGTTCTTGGTGCCGAACAGGCGGTCGCCCGCGTCGCCGAGGCCCGGCACGATGTACGCGTGGTCGTCCAGGTGGCTGTCGAGCGACGCCACGTATAGCTTCACGTTCGGATGCGCCTTGTGGAATACCTCGACGCCCTCGGGCGCCGCCACCAGTGCGACGAAGGTAATGGCCTCGTCCTTCACGCCGCGGCGCTTTAGCACATCCACGGCATGCGCGGCCGAGTAGCCGGTGGCCACCATCGGATCGCACAGGATGAAGCTGCGGTCTTCCACGTCGGGCAGGCGCACCAGGTATTCCACCGGGCGGTGCTGCTCGTCCCGGTACACGCCGATATGCCCGATGCGGGCCGACGGGATCAGTTCCACCAGACCGTCGCTCATGCCCACGCCGGCGCGCAGCACCGGCACGATGGTCAGCTTCTTGCCGGCGATCACCGGCGCGTCCAGCGGCACCAGCGGCGTTTCGATATGCCGCGTGGTGAGCGGCAGGTTGCGTGTGATCTCGTAGCCCATCAGCAGCGTGATCTCGCGCAGCAGTTCGCGGAAGGTGCGCGTGGACGTGTCCCGGTCACGCATATGCGAGAGCTTGTGCTGGATCAGCGGGTGGTCGAGGATGTACAGGCTGGGGAAACGCGGATCTTGTTTCATGGCGGCGGCGAAGGCTCGGCGGGAGAGGGGTGAAGCGGGCGGCCCGGGTCTTGTGGACCAGGGCGCCGCGCCGTTGTAGCGGGATTGTAATGGAAGCGGGCCGCCGCGCGGCCGCGGCCAACCTGCCCGGCGCGTGCCGATGAAGGCGGCGTTGAGTGCCTGCACCACGGGCGCGGGCAGGTTGGCCGGGCCATAGACGCCAAACCACGGTTCGGGCATACCCGGCGGTAGGCCGATGCCAATGCTTCTTTTCGCATACAATCGTCTGGTCGTCTTTGCCGACCCGGCCGGTCACGGTTGCGGCGGCAGCCTCTCCCCCCGTTCCCTGTGCCAGTTTCACCAAAATCCCTTGCCATGCCCGCCGCGCTGCCGTCGCAGCAGCGTTCGGGCCTGGCTATCGCGGCCATTGGCGCCGTGCTGTTTTCCGCCAAGGCCATCGTCGCCAAACTGATGTACCGCTACAGCGTCGATGCCGTCATGGTGATCACGCTGCGCATGCTGTTCGCCGTGCCGCTGTTCATGGCGATCGGCTGGTGGCAGTCGCGGCGCCTGCCGGCGCTGTCGTGGGCCGACCGCGCCCGCGTGGTATTCCTCGGCTTCATCGGCTATTACCTGTCGAGCTTCATGGATTTCCTGGGCCTGCAATACATCACGGCCGGGCTGGAGCGGCTGATCCTGTTCCTGACGCCGTCGTTCGTGCTGCTGGCGACGGCGCTGCTGTTTCGCCGCCCGATTGCCGCGCGCCAGTGGATATCGTTGCTGCTGGCCTATGCGGGCATCGTGCTGGTGTTCGCCCATGATCTCGATGTGAGCGGGTCACAGGTCTGGCTCGGCGGAGCGCTGGTGCTGGGCAGTGCCTTGACGTATGGTATCTACCTGATCCTGAGCGGCGAACTGGTGCAGCGCATCGGCTCGCTGCGACTGGTGGCCTATGCGATGTGCGTGTCCACGGCCTGCTGCGTGCTGCAGTACCTGGCGCTGGGGCGCCCCGTGGCCGAACTCGCGCAGCCGGCGCCGGTGATGTGGCTGTCACTCGTCAACGCGGTGTTCTGCACGGTGCTGCCCGTATCGATGACGATGGTGGCCGTGGCCCGCATCGGCGCGCCGATGGCCTCGCAGGCCGGCATGGTCGGTCCGGTATCGACGCTGTTCCTGGCCTTCTGGCTGCTCGACGAGCCGGTCAGCGGCGTGCAGCTCGCGGGCAGCGCGCTGGTATTGGGCGGGATGTACCTGCTGTCGGCACGCAAGCGTGAGGCCGCGGGGCAACGGCAAACCTGACAAGCGACACAAGCGACACAAGCCAACAAGCAACAAGGAGAACGAGAAATGGATCTGGGACTGCGTGGCAAGCATGCACTGGTGTGCGGCGCGAGCAAGGGCCTGGGCTTTGCCTGTGCGGACGCGCTGGCGGCGGAAGGCGTTGACGTGGTGATCGTGGCGCGTGGTGCCGAGGCACTGGAAAAGGCCGCGGCCGGCCTGCGCGCGCGCCATGGCCGCCGTGTGGTCGCCGTGGCCACCGACATCACGAAGCCCGAAGGCCGCAAGGCAGCGCTGGACGCCGTGGCCAGGCTCGGCGACCTGGATATCCTGGTCAACAACGCGGGCGGCCCGCCCCCGGGCAACTTCCGCGACTGGGACCGCGACACGTGGCTGGCCGCCCTGGACGCCAACATGCTCACCCCGATCGAACTGATCAAGGCCACCGTCGACGGCATGATCGCGCGCAAGTGGGGCCGCATCATCAACATCACGAGCGGCGCGGTGAAGGCGCCGATCGATGTATTGGGCCTGTCCAACGGCGCGCGCTCGGGCCTGACCGGCTTCATCGCCGGGCTGGCGCGCGAAGTGGCGCAGCACGGCGTGACCGTCAACAACCTGTTGCCGGGGCCGTTCAACACGGACCGCCTGTACAAGACCATGGAAGGCGCTGCCCAGAAAACCAACCTGACCGTGGACGAAGTGGCGCAACGCCGTGCGGCGCAGAACCCTTCGCGCCGCTTCGGCGACCCGGCCGAGTTTGGCGCCACCTGCGCGTTCCTGTGCAGCCGCCAGGCTGCGTACATCACGGCGCAGAACATCCTGCTCGACGGCGGCGCCTATCCGGGCACGTTCTGAACCCGGCGCGGCCCCGGTACCGGCCGCACCATTTCCCTGCAGTCGCTTACCGCAACAAGGACCCTTGATGACCCGCCCACGTATCGCCCTGATTGCACACGACCACAAGAAAGACGACATCGTTGCCTTTGCCTCGCGACACCGCGAATTCCTTTCGCAGTGCGAGCTGCTCGCGACCGGTACCACCGGCGGCCGGCTGATCGATGAAGTCGGGCTGGACGTGACACGGATGCTGTCGGGGCCGTGGGGCGGTGACCTGCAGATCGGCGCGCAACTGGCGGAAGGACGCGTGCGCGCCGTGATCTTCCTGCGCGACCCGATGACGCCGCAGCCGCACGAACCCGATATCAATGCACTGGTGCGCGCGTGCGACGTGCATAACGTGCCGTGCGCGACCAATGTCGCCACGGCTGACCTGCTGATTGCGGAGCTGTGCCGGGTGGAAGCGCAGTCCTGAACGAACCACTTCTCGAGTGACAGAAGACATGCCAGTGACCAAAGCCATCCGGATCGAACAGACCGGCGGACCGGAAGTGATGCAGTGGGTGGATGTGGAAGTGGGCGAGCCCGGCCCGGGCGAGATCCGCGTTCGCCATGAAGCGGTGGGCCTGAACTATATCGATGTCTATTTCCGCACGGGCCTCTACAAGCAGCCGCTGCCCGGCGGGCTGGGCATGGAAGGCGCGGGCGTGGTCGAGGCGGTAGGCGAGGGCGTGACCCACCTGCATGCGGGTGACCGCGTGGCCTACGCGGGCCGCCCGACCGGCGCCTATGCGCAGGTACGCGTGATGCCGGCCGATATCGTGGTGCGCCTGCCCGAGTCGATTTCCTTCGAGCAGGGCGCGGCCATGATGCTGCAGGGCCTGACCGTGCAATACCTGATCCGTGACAGCTACCGCGTGCAGGCCGGCGACACCGTGCTGCTGCATGCCGCCGCCGGCGGCGTCGGGCTGATTGCCTGCCAGTGGCTGAAGGCGCTTGGCGTCACGGTGATCGGCACGGTCGGCAGCGACGAGAAGGCGGAACTGGCGCGCGCGCATGGCTGCACGCATACCGTCGTCTATACGCGCGAATCGTTCGTGGACCGGGTCAAGGAAATCACCGGCTGCAAGGGCGTGCCGGCCGTGTACGACTCGATCGGCGCGGACACCTTCCGTGGTTCGCTCGACTGCCTGGCGCCGCGCGGCACCATGGTGAGCTTTGGCAATGCTTCGGGGCCGGTGCCGCCGTTCGATATCTCGGTACTTGGCAACAAGGGTTCACTGCGGCTCACTCGGCCTACGCTGATGACCTATGTGGTTCATCGCGAATTGCTGGAGCCCATGGTGGCGGACCTGTTCGATGTGGTCGGCAGCGGCAAGGTGAAGATCGATGTGCGGCAGCGGTATGCGTTGGCGGATGTTGCGCAGGCGCATCGGGATCTGGAGTCGCGCAAGACGACGGGGTCGACCATCCTGCTGCCGTACTGAGCGGCCGTGGTTGCCGATGGAAAAAGCCCCCGGGGCGGCAGGCCGCCCCGGGGGCTTTTCTCTTGCAGCGCTCAGCGCGGCCTGACCGTGGTGGCGGTCGCGCGCGCCTCGGCCTGCCGCAGGATATGCGGCGGCAGGCGCTTGAGGATCAGGTGGACCGCAAGCGGAATCAGCACAACGTCATCGACGATGCCGAGCCCGGCAACGAAGTCAGGAATCAGGTCGATCGGGGAGATGGCATAGAGCAGCAGCCCGAAGGCGGCGGGCTTCAGCCACGGCGGTGCGTCCGGGTGACGCAGCGCGTACCAGAACAGGCGGCCGTCGCGGCGCACCAAGGTCCACAGGGCCGAAAAACGCTTCCACATGAGAGGCCTCCTTCACATTGCGGGCGCCAGCCAGCGGCGCATGCAAAGATAGCTTGGGCCGATTCGGGCAGCTTCAAGTTCCGGAGTCAGGCAGGGCAGGGGAAAGAGACGACAGGGGCGCCCCGGCCAAGCCGGGGCGGGCAGGCATGCCAGGACGGCATGCCTGACGAGGCTGCCGAATCAGCCCGGGATCTTGCCTTCCACGCCTTCGACGTAGAACTTGATGCCGTGCAGGAAGTTGTCGTCAGGCACCTGATCCTTGGCGACCTGCTCCTTGCCGGTGTTGTCCTTGATCGGACCCTTCCAGATCGGGGCGGAACCGTCGACGATGCCCTTCTTGCGTTCCGCGACCAGCGCCTTCACGTCGTCAGGCACGATCGTGTTGTAGTCCTTCAGGTCGATCATGGCTTCCTTCAGTCCCCACCACGTGGTGTCGCTCTTCCAGCGGTTGTTCAGCACGTCGTCCACCACCTTGTTGTAGTAGACGCCCCACTGGATTTCCGACGCCGCCAGGTGGGCCTTTTCGCCGAACTTGCTCATGTTGCTGTCCCAGCCGAAGGCGTACACGCCCTTTTCCTGCGCGGTCTGCACCACGGCGGCGGAGTCGGTGTTCTGCATCAGCATGTCCACGCCCTGGCCGATCAGCGTAGTGGCGGCTTCACGCTCCTTGCCCGGGTCGAACCACTTGTTCACCCAGACCACCTTCACGGTTGCGTTCGGGTTGACACTGCGCGCGCCGAGCGTGAACGAGTCGATGTTGCGGATCACTTCGGGGATGGGCACCGACCCCACCACGCCCATCTTGCCTGACTTGCTCATCTTGCCGGCGACCACGCCTGCCAGATAGGCGCCCTCATAGGTGCGCACGTCGTACTGACCCAAATTCTCGGCGGTCTTGAAGCCGGTGGCGTGCTCGAACTTCACGTCCGGGAATTCCTTGGCGACCTTCAGCATCGACTCCATGTAGCCGAAGGTGGTGCCGAAGATCAGCTTGTTGCCCTGGCTGGCCAGGTCGCGGAACACGCGCTCGGCGTCAGCGGCGGATTCGGGCACGTTCTCGACAAAGGTGGTCTTGACCTTGTCGCCGAACTTTTCTTCCACGGCCTTGCGGCCGGCGTCGTGCGCATACGTCCAGCCCGCATCGCCCACCGGGCCGATGTAGACGAAGGCGACCTTGAGCGGTTCGGCCTTCTGTTCCGCGGCGGGCGCGGCAGCCGGGGCGGCCGTCTCGGCCGGCTTCTCGGCTTCCTTCTTGCCGCAGCCGGCCAGGGCCAGCAGGGCGGTGGCGGCCAGCGCCGCCAGGGTCTTCCTGCGCGTGACGATCATGATTTCTCCTTGGGATGAATTGTGTTTGTGATCGAAGGCTCGTTGGGAAATACGGTCAGGCATTGCCCGGACGGAACGGCTTGCCCAGCGACGCGGGCATGTTCAGCCGGATCCAGGCCGGGTTGCGCGAGATCAGCGCCAGCACGACGATAGTGGCCGCGTACGGCAGCATCGACAGGAACTGCGACGGCACCGAGACGCCGATGCCCTGCAGGTAGAACTGCAGGATGGTCACGCCGCCGAACAGCCACGCGCCGACCAGCACGCGGCCCGGGCGCCAGGTGGCGAACGTGGTCAGCGCCAGCGCGATCCAGCCGCGGCCGGCCACCAGGTTCTCGACCCACATCGGCGTGTACACCAGCGACAGGTAGGCGCCGGCCAGGCCGCAGCAGGCGCCGCCGAACAGCAGCGCGCCGAAGCGGATGGTGCGCACCGGATAGCCCAGCGCATGCGCGGATTCCGGCGATTCGCCGATGGCGCGCAGCGTCAGCCCGGCGCGCGTGCGGAACAGGAACCACATGATGGCGAAGCACAGCAGCAGGCTGAAGTACACCATCCAGTGGTGCTGGAAGAACGCCGGGCCGATGAAGGGAATGTCGGCCAGGCCCGGGATCGACCTGGCCTGCGCCGGCATGGCATGGCCGACGAAGCGCTGGCCCATGAAGGCCGACAGGCCGGTGCCGAAGATCGACAGCGCCAGGCCGGTGGCGACCTGGTTGGTGGCCAATACCAGCGCCAGCCATGAGAACAGCGTGGCCATCAGCATGCCGGCCACCGCGCCGGCGAGAAAGCCGAGCAGCGGCTGCTGGGTCTGGTAGCCGACCATGAAGCCGGCCACGGCGGCGACCAGCATCATGCCTTCGGCGCCGAGGTTGAGCACGCCGGAGCGTTCATTGATGAGCAGGCCCAGCGCGGCCAGCAGCAGCGGCGTGCCGGCGTTGATCGCCGTGGCGATGAGTGGAGCGAGTTGTTCCATGTTTTGCTGTGGCTCCGCTCAGGCTGCCGTGGCGCGCCAGCGCAGGCGGTTTTCAATAAGGGTGTCGCAGGCCAGCAGGAAGAACAGCAGCATGCCCTGGAATACCCAGCCGATGGCCGACGGCAGGCCGAGGCGCGACTGCGCCATCTCGCCGCCGATATAGAACAGCGACATCATGATGCCGCCGAACACGGTGCCGACCGGGTGCAGGCGCCCGACGAACGCCACGATGATGGCGGTGAAGCCATAGCCCGGCGAGATCGACGGCAGCAGCTGGCCGATCGGGCCCGTAACTTCGAACGCGCCGGCCAGGCCCGCTGTGGCGCCCGAGATCAGCAGTGCGCTCCACAGCGCGCTGCGCGACGAGAAGCCCGCATAGCGCGCCGCGGCCGGCGCGGTGCCGCCCACCTGCAGGCGATAGCCGGCAAAGCTGCGGAATACGAAGACCGTCATCACCGCTACCAGCACCAGCATCACGGCAAAGCCCGCATGCAGGCGTGAGCCGGACATCAGGTTCGGCAGCAGGTATTCGGACGAGAACACCTTGGACTGCGGGAAGTTCATGCCGTTGGGATCTTTCAGCGGCCCGTTGACCACCCACAGCATCAGCTGCTGCGCGATATAGGTGAGCATCAGCGAGACCAGGATCTCGTTGGCATTGAAGCGATCCTTGAGCAGCGCCGTGAGCGAGGCCCAGACCATGCCGCCGATCACGCCGGCGAGCGATGCCAGCACCAGTACCACGGTGCCGTTCAGCGTCTGGCCCGGCACGTCGAAGAACAGGACTGTGGCGCCGGCGAAGATGCCGCCGAGAATCAACTGGCCGTCCGCGCCGATATTCCAGATATTGGCCCGGTAGCAGACCGACAGGCCCAGCGCGCACAGCACCAGCGGCACGGTCTTGAGCAGCACCTCGCCGATGGCGCGCTTGTCCCTGAGCGGGTCGGCCAGGAACACCTTGAGCGCGGCCATCGGGTCCTTGCCAAGCGCCAGGAACAGCAGCGCGCCGAACAGCAGCGTGAGCGCGAGCGCGATCACCGGCGAAGCATAGGCCATGGTCCGCGACGGCAGGCCGCGCGGCGCGAGCGTGATGGGGGAGCGGGGCAGGAGCGAGCGCAGTTCAGCCATGGCTGGCCACCTCCGCTGCCTGGGCGTGGCGCGCCTGCGCCGGCCCGCCTTCCCACAGGCCGCTCATCCACAGCCCGATCTGTTCGCGCGTGGCGGTCTCGGCCGGGATGGACGGCGACAGGTGGCCCTTGGCGATCACGTGCAGCCGGTTGCAGATCGCGAACAGCTCGTCGAGTTCTTCCGATACCACCAGGATGGCGCAGCCGGTGGCCTTGAGCGCCAGGATCTCGTTGTGGATCTGCGCGGCCGCGCCAACGTCCACGCCCCAGGTCGGTTGCGCCACGATCAGCACCTTCGGGCCGCTTTCGATCTCGCGGCCGACGATGAATTTCTGCAGGTTGCCGCCGGACAGGCTGCGGGCCAGCGCGTCTGGGCCGCTGGCCTTGACGCGGAAGCGGTTGATGATGGCCGCCGCCAGTCCGCCGGCCGCCCGCGGCGAGATCATGCCTTGGCGCACGTACGGCGGCGCCTGGTGCGACAGCAGCGTGTTCGATGCCAGGCTCATGCCCGGCACCGCGCCGCGCCCGAGCCGCTCTTCGGGCACGAAGGCCAGTCCAGCGCGCCGGCGCTGTCTCGCGTCGAGCCGGCCCACGGGCTTGCCGGCCAGCCGCACGGCCGGACCGGCCACGCGCATGTCCTCGCCGGACAGCGCGGCTAGCAGTTCCTGCTGCCCGTTGCCTGACACACCGGCAATGCCGACGATCTCGCCGGCATGCACGTCGAGCGAAATCTGCTGCAGTTCGGTCGCGAAGGCGTGCGCGCGCGGCAGCGACAGTTCCTGCACGCTCAGGCGCACCTCGCCGCGCTGCGCGGCCACGCGCGCTTCGCGCGGCGGCTCGCCGCCGATCATCAGCCGCGACAGCGAGGCCGCGCTTTCCTGGCGCGGGTCACACACGCCGGTGACCTTGCCCATGCGCATCACGGTGGCGTGATGGCAGAGCGCGCGGATCTCGTCGAGCTTGTGGCTGATGTAGAGGATGCTCGTGCCTTCTGCCGCAAGCTGGCGCAGCGTGACGAACAGCGTTTCCACGGCCTGCGGCGTCAGCACCGAAGTCGGTTCGTCCAGGATCAGCAGCTGCGGGTTGGCCAGCAGCGCACGCACGATTTCCACGCGCTGCCGCTCGCCGACCGACAGCGTGTGGACATGGCGGTTGGGTTCCAGCGGAAGGCCATAACGTTCGGCGGTGGCGCGGATGCGCTCGGCCAGTTGCTTCATGCTGCTGGCCGCGCCCTTGTGTCCGCCGGGCAGGCCCAGCGCGATGTTCTCGGTCACGGTCAGGGTGTCGAACAGCGAGAAGTGCTGGAACACCATGGCGATGCCCAGGTTGCGGGCGTCATGCGGGCTGTTGATCGTGACCGGCGCCCCGTTGAAGTGCATCTCGCCAGCGTCGGGGCGGACCGCACCAAAGATGATCTTCATCAGGGTGGATTTGCCGGCACCGTTCTCGCCGAGAACGGCGTGGATTTCGCCGGGGGCGACGCTGAGGCTGATGTCATCGTTCGCGATGACGCCGGGATAGCGCTTGCTGATATGGGCTAGCGCCAGCCTGGGGGGAAGTTGTGGTGTCACTGAGGCGGCTCGGGTTGTTATGGCAGCAACGTGGAAGGCGGGGCAGTCAGCGGGCAGTGCGTGGCGCAGCATCGCCGCGACGCATTGCAGCATTCATCATGATTTCGTGATGCACGATATTGATTACGAATTATATAAGTGCGCGACCCCGTGGCGGCCGGTTTCCGGGGTTTGTCCAAGCGCCGCAACGGTTGGCGGGTGGTTGCAAGTCGCATGCCGGGAAATGCAATGAAAAACCGCCGCCCTCCTTGCGGAGGGCGGCGGTGTGGTGCGGCTGCGGGCCCCGGCACTATCGCCGGGGCAGGCCGGGCTCAGGCCCCTGTGGCGGCCGGGATCGTCGCAAAACGCCCGTCGCGGAAATCCGCCAGCGTCTGGTAGATCTGCTCCTGCGTGTTCATCACGAACGGCCCGTACTGCGCAATCGGCTCGCCCAGCGGCTGGCCCGCGATGAGCAGGAAGCGCGCATCGGACTCGGCGTTGACGATGACGCCGTCAGCCTTTCCCGCGTCGTCGAGCACGCCCATGCGCTGCGACTCGACCACCGCCTTCTCGCTGCCTTCACCGATCGACACCTCGCCCCGGTACACATAGACGAAGGCGTTATGCCTGGCCGGCAGTGCCTGCCGGAACTGCTGGCCGGCAGGCAGGTGCACGTCAAGGTAGATCGGCTCGGTCACCGGCCGCGTCACCGCGCCGGCCACGCCATGCGAAGCGCCAGCCAGCACGCGCACCGTGCCGCCGTTGTCCAGCGCCACCGTCGGGATGGCGGCAGCAGGCATGTCGCGGTACCACGGCGCAGTCATCTTGTCGGCAGCGGGCAGGTTCAGCCAGAGCTGGAAGCCTTCCATGCGGCCGTCTTCCTGCTCGGGCATTTCCGAGTGCACCACGCCGGCGCCTGCGACCATCCACTGGGCGCCGCCGTTTTCCAGCAGGCCTTCATTACCGGCGCTGTCGCGATGGCGCATGCGGCCGGCCAGCATATACGTGATGGTCTCGAAACCGCGGTGCGGGTGATCGGGGAAGCCGCCGATGTAGTCGTCCTTGCTGTCGGTGCCGAAGGCATCAAGCATCAGGAACGGGTCCAGCCGGCGCTGCAGGTTCTGCGTCAGCACGCGCGTCAGCTTGACGCCGGCGCCGTCCGACGTGGCGATGCCGCGCACGACACGGTCCACCGTGCGCGAACGCTGCACGGATTCCTGCGCGGTGGCCGGAATGGTGGCGATAAGGTTGCGGGTGTCCATGATTCTTTCTCCGGTTGGCGGGCCGGCTGGCGGGGCATCGCTGCCCCGATCCTTCGGTCCGTCGTGTTCAGCTACACCGACAATGTAGAGGTTTGGCGGGGAAAGAGTAGAGGGCGGGTGGGCAACAGATTGTTCCATCCATACACGCAATGCGCTTCGATTCGAGCTAGCGGTGGCAACGGTCGGAGTCGCTTTTTCGAGCCGGTTCGACTGGTCTCCAGAGGCCACGAGAACTGCGCGAAAAACCCATACGAAAAGCCGTGAGATAGGCGAAGATGACAAAATCGATGAAGATGCGTATGATAGCGCTCTCTTTGTCATCCGTTGCCGTGGATTGACTCGCCTGGCGCACCCGCCAGGCCTTGCCTGGCAACGGCCAATGAATTCGGCGGCGCGTCGACCTCTTCACTTTCAGCGCTGCCCTGGCCACCTGGCTTCCGGTGATCGACCGGCCCGGGTGCGCTGCTTCAGGGACCCCGCGGGCACAACGCCCCCGGCATCCCGTCAATCGGACTTTCCGCCCACGGTGTGGAGGTCCAAAAGCCCGTCCGCTGGCAATCGTGCCGGTCATGGCGGCAATGCAATCTGAATCGGGACGGCGGCTCCCCACTTCACGGCCGCCCAGCCCATATTGTTTTCCGCGATCGAAAAGTGGATTTCTATTCGCTTTCCGTTCGTGGCGAGGGGGGATATGTCAAAGCAAACCATGCGTGTGTTTGCCTGGGGATGCCTGACCATGCTGGCGCTGGGTGGCCTGGTCGCCTGGATCGGCATGGACGTCATCCGCCAGCACCAGGATCGCCTGCTCTATGACGTGGCCGACCACCTGAGGCTGGTTGCGTTTTCGATGGCGCTTGCGCTGGCCACCGGCATTCCGGCCGGCATCGCGCTGAGCCGTCCGTGCATGCGCCGCTGGGCAGACCGGCTGATGCAGGTCTTCAACGTCGGCAACACGGTGCCGTCGCTCGCGGTACTCGCGCTGGCGCTGGCCGTGCTCGGCATCGGCGAGCGGCCCGCCATCCTGGCGCTGTGGCTGGCGTCGTTGCTGCCGATCGTGCGCAATACTTACGAGGGCCTGCGCAACGTTTCGCCCACGCTGCTCGAAGCTGCGCGCGGCATCGGCATGACGCCGTGCCAGCGGCTGTTGCGCGTGGAACTGCCGAATGCGCTGCCGGTAATGCTGGCAGGCATCCGCATCAGCCTGGTGATCAACGTGGGCACGGTGCCGCTGTCGTTCCTGATCGGCGCCAACAGCCTGGGCGAGCTGATCTTCCCGGGCATCTACCTGAACAACCAGCCGCTGCTGCTGCTCGGCGCAGCCGCCACGGCATTGCTGGCACTGGCGCTGGACGCGCTGTTCGCGGGCGCCGGCAACCTGTACCTGCGCCGGCGTGGCCTGGCGCGCTGAGCGCCGGCCGAGAGGAGAAACCCATGGAACCGAAACGAGACCGCGAACGCCGCGCCTTCTGGGCCTTCATGCTCGTGGGCACCGTGCTGGCCGCCGTGCTGCTGAGCTCCGCGCCGGCCCGGGCGCAGGCGCCCGCCGCTGAAGCCGCGCCGGTGCGCGTGGGCGGCAAGAATTTCACCGAGCAGCTGATCCTGTCGTCGATGACGTCGCAATACCTGCGCGCCAAAGGCATCGGCACCGAACTGACCGCCGGCCTGGGCAGCACGCTGATGCGCCAGGCGCTGGAGAACGGCCAGCTCGACGTGGTGTGGGATTACACCGGCACGGCGCTGATTGTTTTCAACAAGGTCGAGGAAAAGCTCGACGCCAAGGACAGCTATGCACGCGTGAAGGCGCTGGATGCCGCGCGCGGGCTGGTGTGGCTGGAGCCGTCGGGCATCAACAACACCTATGCGCTGGCCATGCCGAAGGCGCGCGCTCAGGCGGCTGGCGTGACCACGCTGTCGGCCTATGCCGGGAAGATGCGCAAGGGCGGCGAGGACACGCAACATCCGTTTGCCGTCGACATGGAATTCGCCGCGCGCCCGGACGGCCTGGAGCCGCTCAAGGCCATGTACAAGCTGCCGTTCACGCGCCGCGACGTGATCCAGCTCGATCCGGGCCTGGTCTATACGGCGCTGAAGAACAACCAGGTCGACCTGGGACTGGTGTACACGACCGACGGCCGCGTGAAGGGCTTCGAACTCGTGCTGCTTGAAGACGACCTGCATTTCTTCCCGGACTACAGCGCAGTGCCCGTGGTGCGCCAGGCCGCGCTCGACAAGCACCCGGAACTCGCCACGCTGCTCAACGCGCTGGCGGCGAAGCTCGACAACGCAACCATGACCGAAATGAACTACCAGGTGGACATCGGCCAGCAACCGGTGGACAAGGTGGCGGCAGACTTCCTGCGCAGCCATGGTCTGATCTGATGAGGCGCGCATGGACTTGCTGACCTATCTCCAACATAGCTGGCCGACGCTGCTGAAACTCACCGCCGAACACCTGGCGCTCGTGGGTTCGGCCGTGGGCATGGCGATCCTGATCGGCGTGCCGCTGGGCATCGCCATCACGCGCTTCCGCTGGCTGGCTACGCCGCTGCTGACGCTGGCCACCATTGTGCTGACGCTGCCGTCGATCGCGCTGTTCGGGCTGATGATCCCGATCTTCGCGCGCTTCGGGCATGCGCTCGGCTACGTGCCGGCCGTTACCGCGGTGTTCCTGTACTCGCTGCTGCCGATCATGCGCAACACCTATACCGCGCTGGTCAACGTCGACCCGGGCATCCAGGAAGCCGGGCGCGGCATCGGCATGACGACGTGGCAGCGCATGCGCCGCGTCGACTTGCCGCTGGCCGTGCCGGTGATCCTCGGCGGCGTGCGCACGGCCGTGGTGATGAACATCGGCGTGGCCACCATTGCCGCCATCATCGGCGCGGGCGGCCTCGGCGTGCTGATCCTGCAGGCGATCAGCCAGAGCAATATGAGCAAGCTGGCCGTGGGCGCGGTCCTGGTCAGCGTGCTCGCCATCGTGGCGGATGCCTTCCTGCAGTGGCTGCAGAAGGTACTGACGCCGAAAGGAATCCGACTATGATCGAACTCGACCGACTCACCAAGGCCTTCCCGCAGAAGGACGGCACCGAAGTGCGGGCTGTGGATGCTGTCTCGCTGACAGTGCCGCGTGGGGAAATCTGCGTGTTCCTGGGGCCGTCCGGCTGCGGCAAGACCACCACGCTGAAGATGATCAACCGGCTGATCGAGCCGACCTCGGGCACGGTGCGCATCGATGGCGAGGACACCGTCGGCATCGACGGCGTGGCGCTGCGCCGCAAGATCGGCTATGTGATCCAGCAGATCGGCCTGTTCCCGAACATGACCATCGAAGAGAACATCATGGTCGTGCCGCGCATGCTCGGCTGGGACAAGCGCCGCTGCCACGAGCGCGCGCGCGAGCTGATGTCGATGGTGCAGCTCGACCCCAATCGCATGCTGTCGCGCCATCCGCGCGAACTCTCGGGCGGGCAGCAGCAGCGCATCGGCGTGATCCGCGCGCTCGCGGCCGACGCACCGGTGCTGCTGATGGACGAGCCCTTCGGCGCGGTCGATCCGATCAACCGCGAAAGCATCCAGAACGAATTCCTGCAGATGCAGCGCCAGCTCGGCAAGACCGTGATCATGGTCTCGCACGATATCGACGAGGCCATCAAGCTGGCCGACAAGGTGGCAGTGTTCCGGCGCGGCAAGCTGGTGCAGTTCGATCATCCGGACGCTTTGCTGGCACACCCGGCCGACGAGTTCGTGCAGGCCTTCGTCGGTCACGACAACACGCTCAAGCGCCTGCTGCTCGTGAGTGCCGGCGATGCGGCCACCATGCCGCCGAGCTGCCGGCCCGACATGGCGTTGTCCGAGGCACTCGGCGTGATGGACGACGCCGATGTGCGCCACCTGCCGGTGGTCGACGATGCGCAGCGCGCGCTTGGCTACGTCACGCGGCGCGATGCCCGCGCGGGCAACGGCCGCTGCAGCGACGTGATGCGTGCGTTCCCCGCCACGGCCACGGCCGACGAGCACCTGCGCATCGTGCTGTCGCGCATGTACCAGCACAACACGAGCTGGCTCCCGGTGGTGGATGCCGACGGCGCGTACCTTGGCGAAGTGACGCAGGATTCGATCGCGGGCTATCTCAGCTCTGGCAGATCGCGCGGCAGCGCGCCGGTCATCCAGCGCCCGCAGGAAGCCTTGCGCGCCGCGGCGTGAGGCCTGGCGCGGTTCGCGCTATGCTGGCGCCATGGTCCGCAATGTCCGCTACTGCCGCTCCCCGCTGTGCCTGGTGATCGAAACCCGCTGGCTCGTGCCACGCGGGTTTGACGGCTTCACACCGGGGCCGCTGATCCTGCTGCGCCCCGGCGCCAGCCAGGCGCTGATCGAGCATGAGAAGGTGCATGTGCGCCAGTTCTGGCGCAGTTGGGGCTTGATGGGCGTGCTCTACCTGCTGAGCCCTCGCTGGCGGCTGCGCTACGAGGTGGAGGCCTACCGAGAGCAATTGCAGCACAGCCCGCCGAGCGCCGCGCGCGCGTTGGCGCGCGTGCTGGCACACAAATACCGGCTCAAGATCACGGAAGACGACGCGTACCGCCTGCTGACTGCGAACGAGTGACAGCTCAGGCCGCCACGGCGGTGGGCAGCGCCTGCCGCCGGAAGGTGAGCGTAAAGCGCGTCTTGCCGCCTGCCGATTGCACGGCAATGGTGCCGCCATGCGCGGCCATGATGGCGCGCGTGATCGACAATCCCAACCCCACGCTGTCCGAATCCGGGCGTACGCGAGATTTGTCGCCACGCGAGAAGCGCTCGAAGATTACCGGCAGCAAGTCCGAACGGATCTCCTGCCCGTCGTTTTCCACGGCAATGGTGACTGCGTCGGCACTGTTGCCAACCTCGATCACGATATTGCCGCCGGGCGGCGTATAGCGCAGCGCGTTGGACAGCAGGTTGCTGAGCGCGCGGCGCAGCATCAGGCGGTCGCCCACGATGTGTCCCTCGCCGCGCAACTGCAGGTGCACGCCCTTGTCCTCGGCCAGTGCGTCATAGAACTCGAACAAGGCGTGGACTTCGACCGCCGCGTCGATCGGCTCTGCACAGGGCAGGGTGAGGCCGTGTTCCATCTGGGCCAGGTAGAGCATGTCCGACACCATGCGTGTCAGGCGCTGGAGTTCTTCGGCATTCGACGCCAGCACATCGCGGTATTTTTCGGCAGCACGCGGCTGCGAGAGCACAACCTGCGTCTGCGTCATCAGGTTGGTGAGCGGCGTACGCAGCTCATGCGCCAGGTCGGACGAGAACTCGGACAGCCGCTCGAAGTCGCGCTGCAAGCGCTCGAACATGGCGTTGAGCGTGCCGGCCAGGTCAGCCATTTCCACCGGTACCGCTTCCACCGGCATGCGCTCGTCGAGCTTGTGCGCGGTCACGGCGCGCGCACGCGCGGCCATGGTGCGCAGCGGTGCCAACCCGCGCCGGGCAGCCCACCAGCCAAGCAGGCCGCTGGCCAGCGCGGCCAGTGCGACGTAGAACACCAGCGAATGGCGGAACGCGCGCATGAAATGGGCGTGGATTTCCGTGTCCATGCCGACCACGATGGTCAGTGGCGCCGGTGCCGGCACAGCGGCGCGCATGCCGCGGTAGCTCTTGCCATCCTGTTCCCATACAAAATGATCGCGGCCGGCCGGCAATACCGACGCCGTGCCGAGCGCAGCGCGGAAATCGAAGCCTTCGCTCGCGTACAGGGTCTGGCCTTCGGCCGTGCTGACATGGGCGATGAATCCGGGATGGTGCTCCAGCGCCACGGCAAGCCGCTCGGGCACCGGCGCCGCGGCGCTTTCGGCGGCGATCCGCTGGATCAGCCGGATGTTGTCGCCAAGGCTCGCAAAGTCCTCTTCCGCGAAATGCCGGTCCATGGCCGTCGCGATCAGGATGCCGAGGCCCAGCAGCACGCCGGCCGACGACAGGCAGAACAGGGCGGTCAGGCGTGTCGTCAGGGAGAAGCGCCGCATCACGCCGTGTCCTTGGGGTCTTCGAGCACGTAGCCCATGCCGCGCACGGTCTGGATCAGCTTGGTGTCGAAATCGTCGTCGATCTTGGCGCGCAGCCGGCGGATGGCGACGTCGATGACATTGCTGTCGCTATCGAAATTCATGTCCCACACCTGCGAGGCGATCAGCGAGCGCGGCAACACCTCGCCGCGCCGGCGCACCAGCAGCTCGAGCAGCGAGAACTCCTTGCTGGTCAGCACGATGCGGCGCCCGCCGCGAGACGCGCGCCGGCGCGCCAGATCCAGCACCAGATCGCCGACCTGCACGCGGTCCACGCTCACCTGCGCGCTGCCACGGCGCAGCAGCGTGCGTACGCGTGCCAGCAACTCGGCAAAGGCAAACGGCTTGACCAGGTAGTCGTCCGCACCGAGCTCCAGCCCCTTGACGCGGTCGGCCACGCTGTCGCGCGCGGTCAGGAACAGCACCGGCACGCGGTTGTCGGCCGCGCGCAGCGTCTGCAGGATGCGCCAGCCGTCCACGTCGGGCAGCATCACGTCCAGGATGATGAGGTCGTAGGCCTCGCTCATGGCCAGGTGGTGGCCGTCCAGGCCGTTGGCGGCCAGGTCCACCACGAAGCCGGCCTCGGTCAGGCCTTGCCGCAGGTACTCGCCGGTTTTGGCCTCGTCTTCCACTACAAGCAGTTTCATCTGCGCTTTCCTCGTTGCCCGATGCGTGCCGCCAGCGACCGGCGACTGTAGCCCAAGGCAATGAACATCAAGATGACGCCAAGATTACCGGAATGTAATTTCGGGGTCATGTGCACGTTCCCTGGCCTTCCGTATGCTTTGTCTGCCGCCCACAAGTGCGGCTATCGACTCTCCAAGGACTGATCTTCCATGCGACGCGACCCCTCCACCGGCCTGCTGCTGCCCAACCTGTCCCGCCGGCGCTTCGTGCAGGGCCTGGCGGCCGGCGGCGTGCTGGCGGGCCTGCCGGCCTGGCAGGGCGCCGCGTGGGCGCAGCCGGCCGCGACGGCTTTCGGCACGGCGCCGGTGCTGCGCGGCACCGAGTTCGACCTCGTGGTCGCCGAATCCGTGGTCAACTTTACCGGCAGCCCCGGCGTGGCCACCACCATCAACGGCATGCTGCCCGGCCCGACGTTGCGCTGGCGCGAAGGCGACACCGTCACCATCCGCGTGACCAACCGCCTGCGCGAACAGACGTCGATCCACTGGCACGGCATCATCCTGCCGTACCAGATGGATGGCGTGCCCGGCATCAGCTTTGGCGGCATTGCCCCGGGCGAGACCTTCACGTACCGGTTCAAGGTCGCGCAAAGCGGCAGCTACTGGTACCACTCGCATTCCGGCTTCCAGGAGATGACCGGGTTGTACGGCGGCATCATCATCGATCCCGCCGGTGAGGACCCGGTGCGGGCCGACCGCGATTACACCGTGCTGCTGTCCGACTGGACCGACGAGGACCCGATGCGCGTGCTGTCGAAGCTGAAGGTCCGGAGCGACTACTACAACTACAACCAGCCGACGGTGGTCGATTTCTTCCGCGACGTGTCGAACGACGGCCTGAAGGCCGCGCTCGACAAGCGCCGCATGTGGAACCAGATGCGTATGAGCCCGACAGACCTTGCGGACCTGTCGGGCGCCACGCTGACCTACTTGGCCAATGGCCTGACGCCGGCCGGCAACTGGACGGGGCAGTTCCGGCCCGGCGAGAAGGTGAGACTGCGGCTGATCAACGGCGCCGGCAATACCTTCTTCGACGTGCGTATCCCGGGCCTGAAGCTGAGGGTGGTGCAGGTCGACGGGATCAACATCGAACCCGTGACGGTCGACGAATTCCGCTTCGGGCCCGGCGAGACCTGCGACGTCGTGGTCGAGCCGCGCGACGAGGCCTACACCATCTTTGCCCAGTCGATGGATCGCACCGGCTATGCCAGGGGCACGCTGAGCGTGCGCGATGGCCTCCAGGCACCGGTGCCCGCACTGGACAAGGCCGAGTGGCTGACGATGGGCGACATGATGGGTGACATGGCGGGCATGGACCACGGCAGCATGGCCATGGATCACAGCCAGCACGCCATGCACGGCGCGGCCGCTGACAACCCGCTCAAGGTCCCGGGCAAGACGGTGCGCCACGCACGCACGGAATACGGGGCGGGCACCGACATGCGCGTGGACACGCCGCGCACGAACCTCGACGACCCCGGCATCGGGCTGCGCAACAACGGACGGCGCGTGCTGACGCTCGCTGATATGCACACGCTCGGCGGCCCACCGGATCCGCGCGGGCCGGGGCGCGAAATCGAACTGCACCTGACCGGCAACATGGAGCGCTACACATGGTCGTTCGACAGCGTCGAGTTCGGCAAATCGACGCCCGTGCATTTCCGCCATGGTGAGCGGCTGCGCGTCATTCTCCACAACGACACCATGATGACCCACCCGATGCACATGCACGGCATGTGGAGCGATCTGGAAGCGCCGGACGGCACGTTCCTGGCGCGCCGTCACACGATCCCGGTGCAGCCGGCACAGCGCATCAGCTTCCTGGTCACGGCGGACGCGCTTGGCCGCTGGGCCTGGCATTGCCACCTGATGCTGCATATGGATGCGGGCATGTTCCGCGAAGTGGTGGTGTCGTGATGGCACGATTCGCACGCAACACGACCGTGCACGCGCACGCCAGGAAGCTGCTCGCCGCGATCCTTGCCGCGGCGGGAATCGGGTCGGCATGGGCGCAGGATCCGCATGCCGGACATCAGCACCAGCACCCATCCAGCAACTCGGGGGCTGCGGCGCCAGTTGCGGAAGAAGATGGCATGGAGGGGATGCAGGGTATGGAAGAGAGCCCCGCGCCCGCCGTGCCAACGCCTCAGCCCAATGCCGCGCCTGCCATGGACCATGGCGACATGAAGATGCAGGGCGGCAGCGCGCCGCCCGATGCTCGCGACCCGCATGCGTACTCCGGCGGCTATCAGCTTGGCACGGGCCAATACGCGCTGGGCACCACGCGCCATCTTCACATGGCCGACGAGCACACGTTCGCCGCAGTGCTGGTCGACAGGCTGGAATGGGCGCATGCCAACGGTGCCAACGCCGCGAACTGGGAAGCGCAGGCATGGTTCGGCGGCACCTACAACCGGCTTGTCATCAAGACCGAAGGCGAAGCCGCGGACGGCAAGGTGCATGACGCCCGCACCGAACTGCTGTGGGGCCACGCGATTGCTCCTTACTGGGACACGCAGCTTGGCTGGCGCAACGATGCCGGCAGCGGGCGCCCGGCACGCAACTGGCTGGCATTCGGTGTGCAGGGCCTGGCGCCATACTGGTTCGAAGTCGATGCCACTGCTTATGTGGGCGACAGCGGACGCACTGCGCTGCGCCTGTCGGCGGAGTACGAACTGCTGATCACGCAGCGCCTGATCCTGCAGCCGCGTATCGAGGCCAATCTGTATGGCAGGAACGATCCGGAGACCGGCACCGGCAGCGGGCTGTCCAACGGTGCCATCGGGCTGCGCCTGCGTTATGAGATCAACCGCCAGTTCGCGCCTTATATCGGTGTAGAGCGGTACCAGACGTTCGGCAATACCTCGGACATGGTCAGGGCCGCTGGCGGCCGCAGTGGCGAGACCCGCTTCGTGGCCGGCGTGCGGCTGTGGTTCTGAGGCGTGCTCTCGCAAGCCAATCATCAAATCGTCATCAAAGGTGCCCCCATGTTCGACATCCGTACCACCGCAAAATCGGTGCTTGCCGTATCGGCCCTGCTTGCCGGAGGCCAGGCCTTCGCCCATCCGCAATTGCTTGCGTCAACACCAGCCGACAGCGCCGAAATCGCCGTGCCGGCGCGGATCGAACTGCAGTTCTCGGAAAGCCTCGTCGCCCGCGTTTCGGGCGCCATGCTGGTCATGACGGGCATGCCCGGCATGGCGGACCATGCACCGATGAACGTGGCCACCCGCGTATCGGCCGGCGACGACCCGAAGACGATGGTGATCACTCCCGCCAGCCCGCTTGTGCCGGGTACCTACCGCGTGGACTGGCGAGCGGTAGCGGCCGACACGCATCCGGTCACCGGCAAGCTCTCGTTCACCGTGAAATAGGCCGATGGACGCTGACTGGGCAACCGTTGCTCTGCGCTATGCGCTGTATGCCGATCTGACGCTGCTGTTCGGCGTGCCGCTCTCGACGATGTGGTTATTGCGTGTCGACGAACACCTCGCCACGCACTGGGCGCGCGTCACCGCATTCGCGGCGGCGGCCGGCATGGTGCTTTCCGCCATCGGCCTGCTGGTCACGGCTACGACCATGACGGGTGCGGAGTCATACCTGGCCATCGACGGCGCAACCGTCCGGATGATCGTGGCCGAGACTGGCATTGGCGTTGCGTGGCAGGTGCGGATGCTGGCGCTGCTGGTTTGCCTGCTTGCAACACTGGCCCCGCGCCATTGGCGGTCGACTCGCGTTGTCCTGCCGCTGGCAGCGGCCGTTGCATTGGCCACGCTGGCCTGGGGCGGGCACGCGGTCATGAACGAAGGCCTGCGGCGCGCCATCCATCTTCCCGGCGATATCGTGCACCTGCTGGCGGCAGGGGCCTGGGTCGGTGCGCTGGCGGTCTTCGTGTGGATGTCATTGCCGAACCAGGCTGTGACAAGCGGCAGCGTGGCTGCGCTGAGCCGCGCAGCGAGCGGATTCGCCCACATCGGTGCCGGCATCGTCGTCGCGCTGGCGGTAACCGGGGCTGGCAACTACATCCTGATCGCCGGGCCGACCCTGTCCGGTTTGCTGTCCACGCGCTACGGCGGGTTGTTGCTTGCCAAGCTGGCGTTGTTTAGCGCGATGCTGGGGCTGGCTGCCATCAATCGCTACCGCCTGGCGCCGCGGCTGGCGCGAGCCGTGCGCACGCGCGACGATGGCACCGCCGTGGTTGCGCTGCGCCGAAGCCTGCGGTGCGAGTCGGCCTGTGCCATGATCCTGCTGTTGCTCGTGGCCTGGCTTGGGACGCTGTCTCCCAGTCACTGATCATGCCGGCCCATCCCATTCCCTGAACCCGCAATCCATTCCGATCCATGAGAGCCGAACCTGTTGCTACCAATTCCCTCCGCCGGACTGTTCTCGCCGCGCTGGCGCTGTTGCCCGCGGCTGCCTGGGCTGGCGCTTCCCAGCCCGCGACCGCGGTCAAAGTGTGGAAATCTCCCACGTGCGGTTGCTGCAAGGACTGGGTGGCGCATTTGCAGGCGAACGGCTTCCTGGTCACGACGTACGAGGTGGATGATCTGCCCGCCGCACGCGGCAAGGCGGGCATGCCTGACCGCTACGGGTCCTGCCATACCGCGGTGGTCGAAGGCTACGCGCTCGAAGGCCATGTGCCGGCGCGCGAGATCCGCCGCCTGCTGCGCGAGCGTCCGGCCGCTGTCGGACTGGCGGTGCCGGGCATGCCGCTGGGATCGCCGGGCATGGACGGGCCGGAATATGGCGGACGCAGGACGCCGTATGACGTGCTGCTGGTGATGCGGGACGGCAAGGCGAAGGTGTTCCAGGCCTATCCCTGACTGCCGGTGAAAGCCGCTGCGGCGGCTTTCATCCCTGGCCGGCTGGCGGCTCCACGCTGGCCAGGAAGTCGCACTTGGCGAATTCGAGCCCGGCCTGATAGCGGATTGCCTCACCCTGGTGCGTGCCGCGCAGGCAGTTCAGCAGCACCCGGATCAGGTTGGCGCCGGCATTGTGGGTAAAGGGATAGCCGCCTCCGAACCTCGGATTCATTTCCAGCAGGTATTGGCGCCCGTCGCGGACGATGACATCGCAGTCGACGTTCCCGATATGCCGCAGTCCATGGCTGATGCGCGAGGCCATGTCGCTGAACGGCTCGCTTTCTACCGTGATGGCGCGGTCGGTCTCGCCGGCCCGCATCGACAGTTTCTTTCGCACGGCCAGCCCGACGGGCCTGGCCTCGAGGTCGTTGAAAATATCGAGACCGTACTCCTGGCCGGAGATCATCTCCTGGATCAGGACCAGCGCATCTTGCTGTCCCATCCGGGCAAACTTTGACTGCAGCCAGATACGCGCGCAATAGGCATGGGCAAAGCGAAGCTCATCGAGGTTCTCGACGCAGAAGATGCCGAAGCTTGCGCTGCCCCATCGCGGCTTGACGACCAGCGGAAAGGTGATGTCTCCAGCCGCAAGTGCATCCTCGGCGCTTTGCAGGGTCGCATAGCTGCGAGGGGTCGATACGCCGATTGACTCGGCGAAGCGGGCCGTCATCAGCTTGTCCGCGCAAAGATGAACGACCTCCGCCGACGAGACAACCGGTACGGTCCCGACCTCGCGAAACCTGCGCGCATGTTCCGCGATGAGCGGAAGTTCAAGATCGTTCAGCGAAAGCAGGGCGGAAATCCGACGGGTCCTGCACACATCAACCAGGAAATCGATGTAGCTCTTGGCATAGATTTCCGGCGCGACCAGGAACATGTCGCACACATTCGCAGCGGGCGCGCTGCGCTGATTGTCCACACCAAGCACCATGCCGGTCCCGTTCAGTTCCGACTTCAGGTACTCGACCAGGTAGCGCCTTCTACCAACGCACGTCAGCAGCACGTTCATGAATGCCCCAGTGCCATTTTGATCACAATGATCCTGTCTGCTTGAGGCAGGTCCGTCTTGTATTTCCCCCGGCGCTTCGCTTGGACGGGGTTTCGGCCCGGCAACTGGATGTGGGGCATGCTTCTCCTGCTACCTTGGTTAAAGGGGGGCTCCGATCGCTGCGGAACTGTGCGGTCCGGTTGCGACCGCCTTCTTGCACGCCTAACGAATAACAGGTGTCATCTAATCAGAACGGCCGGTGGGAAAAAAGCTCGATATGTGCGTTGGTTCACCGAGCCTGGGACCTTGTATTGACCCTATGTCATTGGTTCGGCGACTGCCGTTGCTCACAGCACCGAAGTGGCCGCAATGTGCTGGGCCGATGCCGGTGCGGATTCGCTGGCCTCGGGTTGGGAGCCTGGGCTGCCAGTGAAGTCGGGAACCGTTACATCGCCAGCGGCATTGATACCCTGTCGTCGTATGACGGTGCCGACCGTAAGCCAGATGATCTTCAGGTCCAGCCACAACGAACGGTGATCCACATACCAGGTGTCCAGCCGAAATTTTTCCTCCCACGTTAGCGAGTTTCTCCCGTTTATCTGGGCCCAGCCTGAAATCCCCGGTCGGACCAGATGGCGGCGCGCCTGGTCCGGGGAATAGAAAGGCAGGTACTTCAGGGGCAATGGCCGCGGTCCAATTACGCTCATGGTCCCGATCAGGACGCACCAGAACTGCGGCAATTCATCCAGGCTGGAGCGGCGCAGGAAGCTGCCAAACGGCGTCAGCCTGTCTTCATCCGGCAAGAGTTCACCATCAGGGCCTCGCTCGTCGGTCATGGTTCGGAACTTCACGACCTTGAATGGCTTGCAGTCGAGGCCCACGCGCGTAGGCCGGAACAGCACCGGCTTTCCCAGCTTCCAGCGCACTGCGCCTGCCAGGATCAGCAACGGGATGGCCAGTACCAGCAGGACTATGGCCGAGAAAACTATGTCGAACAAGCGCTTCATGGTCGATCCGTCCGGAGCATGAGATAGCGGAATTTGCGGACGTGCGCTGACTGATCCCGAATTTCGCCAGAGTCTATCTAACCAAGGCGCGGCATGCCTGTGAAGCGGCCAATGTGGCCAGGCCCACGTTGGCAGCGCTGGCCGTGCAGCGTTGCGTCTCCGGTTTGCGCGTGTCGGTGCTTGCGCAAGCGGTATGGCTGGCCAATGAAGAGGGTCCGGAAATGGGATCCGGAAATGGAGTGTGCGCACCCGTACGGACGGCATGGCGAGCCGGTTCCAGACTGCGGCAATCCAGGCTGCGTGACGTGACCTGAGCACTTGAATCCACTGTCCGGCTTGTCCAGGCAGTGGCCCGCCCCACGCGGCGACGTGATTGCCGGGCGAACTTAACGGGAAGAGCAATAATGATCTCCTCCACGGATACTGTCATTGTCGGGGCTGGTCCCTATGGATTGTCGACCTCGGCCTATCTGACAGAAGCTGGCGTGCCCCATCAGGTCCTCGGGCTCCCCATGCACGCCTGGAAGAATTTCACGCCGCCCGGGATGCTTTTGCGCTCCGAGGCATTTGCCTCGAATCTCTATGCCCCTGGCGGTGGATACACGGTCGAAGACTATTGCCGGCACATTCATATGGAATACAAGCCGGTTGGCTTGCATCTTCCGGTGGAAATGTTCGTGGATTACGGGCAATGGTTCCAGTCGGAACTGGTCGCGCACATCCGGCCGGTTGAAGTGCAAGACATGTGCCGCAAGGACGGGTACTTCCGGCTGGGCCTGAGCGATGGAAGTTCGCTGGTGGCCAGGCGCGTCGTTCTTTCGCTGGGCCTGAAGGCGTTCGGGCAGGCGCCTTCGGCGCTGCGTGGCGTGCCAAAACCCTACGTGCTGCATTCCGGGGACTTTGGCGACGCAATGTGGGCGAGGGGCAAGGAGATCGTCATCGTCGGCGGAGGACAGTCGGCAATCGGGCTGGCGGCGCTGATGGGGCAGGTCGGGGCGCGGGTACGCCTGCTCGTACGCGGCGAGGCGGTGAACTGGAGCAAGGAACCGCGGACTTCCAGCGGAATCATGTCCCGGTTGCTCCGGGCGCGTGTCGGCCTGGGGCGTGGATGGGATTCGAACAAGCCGTGGTTGCTCGCGATGTCCTACATGTTGTCCGAGTATCCCGCCTCGTTCCACAAGTTGAGCCTTCAACATCGACAAAGGATCCTGGAGACGTCATGGGGGCCATCCGGTGCGTGGTGGCTGCGCGATCGTGTCGAGGGAAAGATCGAGATCTCGACGCGGACCGAGGTGAGTCACGCTGAAGTCAGGAGTGGCCGGGTCGTGCTGGAGGTCGATTCCGGCAACGGTACATCCGCCATCAGTGCCGATCATGTCGTGCTTGCGACCGGCTTCAAGGTGGATATGGCGAGGCACGCCTTTATTTCGTCGGAAATCCTGAGCTCTCTTTCCCTCATTGACGGCTCGCCGGACCTGACATCGAATTTCGAAACCAGCGTGCGGGACCTGTATGTGCTCGGGCCTGCGGCTGCGATGAGCTTTGGCCCGGCGCTGCGCTTCATCTACGGTGCCCGCTGCGCCGTGCCACGTGTGGCACGCCATATCGGCGGGCGATTCAAGCGGGAGGCCGGAAGGTTCGCGGCACCGCCGCACGCCGCGACACCGGAACTGGCCAATGGGCATGCCGGTAGCGGTGTACATGCCGGAGGGGTTCTGCAGGCCGTAGAGCGCAATGCGGAGTAGTGCCCGAGGCCACGCGGGTGCGGATCGGGATCGGATTCTCTGATCCGCGGCCCGAACCCTATGCTCTCCAAAGGGCAAGCGCGCCAATGTTCAGGGCCATCGAAACAACGATGCAGGGAAGGGAATGGCGGAAGCGGTGAGATTCGGCGTCTGAAGTAAAAAGTCGTTCTAACTCAAGGAGTTTCAACGATGCTCGAAACGCTCTGTGTACCAGCCATGTGGACCAGGAATTGTACCACTACAGCAGCCCCGGAACTTGCTTCATCTTTGGTCAACCGAGACAGCTGTCAGGCTCTGCGGCCAGGTGCTGGAAGGTCTGACACTGTAGCTGCCCACCTTGGCCAGCAAAGCCTGTACGTTGGGAGCATCTACCCGCAACTGCGAAAAATTCCTTCCGACCAAGACGAACTTGGTCTGAGGGAAGTGGTCTGCCGCCGGGCTCCGTCACTTAGCCCGCACAGCCTGTGTTTATCTCGGCTTCAGGTAGAGCTGCTTCTGCTCACGGCCTGGCACAGTCCGCTCATCAGTCATGAATATGTCCTGCCGCGACTTAACTAGGTCGGACAGCTTCTTGAAACCATACACGCGGGAATCAAAGTCGGGCTGCAGCTTTGTGAGGTAGCTACCGAACGTACCCAGATGCGCCCACCCACTTTCGTCGGATGATTGTTCCAGCGCCGAAAGCATGAACTTCCGCGGGAGCTGCGGCTTCTCTGGTGTCGCGGCGGTTGTCACCCGGATTGTCGTACCGGAGGCTGCGGCGACCCCAGCCGCTTCGGTCTTTGGGTCGGATACTTTTTCAGGTTCCGGCTGTGTTGGCCGCAGAACCTCGGTGAGGATGAACTTGTGGCACGCATTGCGGAACGCGTCCGGCGTCTTATTCTCTCCAAAGCCCATCACAACCAAGCCCTCTTCCCGAAGCCGGGTTGCGAGGCCCGTAAAGTCACTGTCACTGGTTACCAAGCAGAACCCATCGAAGCGACGAGTGTAGAGCAAGTCCATCGCGTCGATGATGAGAGTGCTATCAGTGGCGTTCTTGCCTGTGCTGTAGGCAAACTGCTGCACCGGCTTGATGGCGTACTTGTGAAGCACCTTCTTCCACGATGCGCTGTTGGACGAAGTGAAGTCGCCGTAGATTCGCTTCACAGTGGCCTCGCCGAACCGGGCGACCTCACCAAGAATCCCCTCGATGACGGCAGCCTGTGCATTGTCCGCGTCGATGAGGACGGCCAAGCGCAGAGTCGGTTCTTCGGCTTCGATTTTGGCTACAAGTCTTGGGGTTGACATCGCTCGAGGAAATTGAGATTGGGCTTCCAGAATAACGCAATTCCCTTGCTCGATGGCCCAACCCGCGTGAAGGAGCGTAGGTGTTCCTGACTCCGTGAACTGGGGGATTTCCTAGTCGGGCAAGCGATGATGCAAGCGTCAGGCAACCCCCGCTAACCGACTCAGCGACGGCTGCGTAGGCGCTTGATGTGAAAGCCTGCAGGGGAGGCAGGCATCCACTCAAGCGGTCCAAGGCAAGTCCAGGAAGCGATAACTTACTGGTAGTTCTTAATTTTCGTGAACAGCCAAGTGTTGGCAGGGCGTTTGTCATCCTTGCCGACTTGAACGTCCTTCTTTACAAGTTGTACTTTATAAATGGTCTTCAGGCTCGGGCAGCAGTTCGCATCGCTGCTGCTATATTCCAGACCCGTCGCCTGCAACTGCCCATCCTTGATATACAAGCTCGTGATGGCACGAGGAGCTCCCACCGTTGCGACAGCTGGTGCTGAGAGCTCAGGGCGAACTCGCAAATCCTCTGCTCGCTGGGCGCCGTCCATAGACCTATAGTCCATTTCCGCATTCCCGACAACGACCAGATGTGCTGCAGAGGTTCCCGAGCCCCCCGCGCACTGCAAATCCGACTCGACTGCAGCCACGTAATATGAGTTGAGATTACTTTCGGAATTGGAGCCGGAATCTGTGATTCTAGCGATGTTCCTAGGGCCGACTTTTTCCACAGAGCATCCGAGGGTTCCGATATATCGCTCCGCAAGGGCTTTTGCAACCTTGGAGTTATCTTCGGCCATCGAAGTGTGCGAGAACGCTGCTGTCATAATGCCAACTGCCAGCATCTTACTGTTCATTATTACTCCCGATTTATATATTTTCTATTTCACGCAGCCAAGAAGCTTATCAACCCATCCATCAAAATCAAAAATGCAGCGAAGAAATATTATGGGAAGTCTGACCTCTTAGCAAGAGCCAAACACCCGCCACAGGAGGCGCATTCCGCTGCATTCAGAAGACGATGGGTCGCTGGAAAGGCGTCAAAAACGCGAGTTGCAATGCTATAGGTCCACGCCGACCGGGGAAGGCGGCCTCATTTCCTCCTCGATTATCGGAGAGCTGAGCTGGAAGATGCTCCGGCCATGCGTTCCGCAGTGGTGTCATCGTGAGCGCCGCACCTGCCATTGCGCATGCACAGCACTCGGACCTGGATGCCTAACTAAGGCCCGCGCCGCCACGACGAAAATCATCCTGACTCGCCGAGGCTATACGTCAGTGCAGGAGGCATTCCTGCGCAAGGACATAGGAGAAGGTGAGGTGCAAACAACCGAGATGCTTTATTGCCCGATAACGGGCACGCGCGGCCCGGTGCCAAATACCGCTGCAGCATGGCGTGAGCGGCATCGACACACGGTCTGGGAATTCAATCCGTGGACCGGCCAGAAGCGTTCGCTGTGTGACATCGAGCAGGACCCGGATGGGCGGCTGCTGCTTCCGCCTGGCGAGGTACCAACGGCAGAGTGGGAGCGCCACGTCCTGCAGCTGATAAGAGCAGAGGGGGCGCTGGGTCAGTTCAGGCTCAGAGGATGGGAGGGTCGGCTCGACGCGCAGCGGCTCATCGTTCTGCTGCGAAAGGGAGAGCAGTCCTTGGCCTTCCGGCTGACTGAGCCGAAGGATGAAGAACGTTACTACCAGTTGTTGCGCCTTGAGGTTCTGCGATTCGCACTGCAGTAACTCACACCCGCCTTGTGCGGGTTTTTTTCTCGTCTGCCAAGTGCCGATGCCGTGACCCCATGATAAGATGGCGAATTGCTAGCGTTCTGCTAGCGTTCTGCTAGCGGAAAAGCGCAATGGCCGTTGTCAAATCTCAAGTGGTCAGTGTCAGGGTGGAGCCGCACATCAAGGCGGCGCTACAGTCGGCCGCCGAGCGGGAGATGCGTAGCCTGGCAAACATGGTTGAAGTCATGGTGGTGGCCTATTGCCGCATGCAGGGCTACCCGCTGGACGGGGTTCCCGACGACGCCCTACCGAACACGATGGCGAGAGAGTCGCACCGTGACTGAGTACCACGAGTCTATTCTCTTGAAATTAGGCTTCCGGTTTGGCATTAATGGTCCACATGCTGCTCGGACCATGATGCTGGATGACCTGCGCCTACTGCTGTCGCACACCCCGCAGCAGGCCACGCGGGCGGACTACGTCGCCGCGGTGGTCGACGACAATGTATTGGGCAAGCCCACTCGCAAGGCGCGAGAGCTCGCTCTGCGTCACCTTGCGACGCTTTACGCGCTGGACCCCATCAATCCTATTTTTCGTGCACTGCGCCGACTGTGGCCGTTGGAGGAAGGCGCGCAGCCGCTGCTTGCGCTGGCCGTTGCATTGGCGCGCGACCCGCTGCTGCGTGGCACGCAGTCGTTCGTGCTGTCGCAATCTCCGGGTGCGGCAGTCACACGCGAAGCTGTCGAGGACTTTCTCCGCGTCAGTCACCCGGACCGATTCAGCGCTGCATCGCTGAAATCGTTCGCACAGAACATCGCCGGCACCTGGACCGCCGCCGGCATGCTGAATGGGCGTGTACGCAAGGTGCGAGCCAAGCCTCAGTTGCACCCGGAATCCATCGCGCTGCTGTTGTTCCTGGGCTACCTCGAAGGGCGCACTGGCCAGCGGCTTTTCTCATCCGAGTGGATGGCCCTGCTGGATGGCTCGCCAGACGAGTTGGAGGTGCTTGCGAGTTCGGCATCTCACCGAGGGCTGCTCGTTTTTATGAATGCGGGCGGCGTGAAGGAAGTGCGCTTTCCTGGTTACCTCACCCCCGAAGAAGAACAGATTCGTCAGGAGGCTTCGCATGTCGTCTAAGGTCGCCAAATTGGTGTCTGCCTATCGCCAACACCTCACCGTGCCCTGGCAGGCAGGGCTTGCGGCCATCCAGCGCGTCATCTTCGCGGTCTATGACAAGACCGATGAGTTGCGCCTACGCGCCAATGTCGGCGAGTTCGAGCTCGCCACACAGCAAGCTGGCAAGCAATGGCTGCTGTTGGACGTAAGTAACGCCTTTCCCGAATGGATGGCGGCGCAAGAATACCGCGACGCCTACTTCGAGTCGCCCGAGGACTTGGCGGGCTACCAAACCGGCGAACTCACCGAATTCGTGGTCGACCTGAATACCAAGCTGAAGACGCGTATCGCCGCCGAAGCGGGGCCCGATACCGTCGTGGCACTGTTGGGGGTCGGCACGCTTTTCGGTCTGGCACGAGTTTCGTCAGTGGTCGAAGGCATCAAAGAAGCTGTTCAGGGACGGCTTTTGGTGTTCTTCCCTGGTGAGCACCACCCCGAGAACCACACCTATCGTCTGCTGGATGCTCGCGACGGCTGGAACTACCTCGCGGTACCGCTCCTCGCCCAAGACTGACAATCTGACACCAAGAACAAGATTAAGGACCGCCATGCTGAATAGGGACATTTACAACAAGCCCCCGAAGGAAAACCGCCTCGTTAACAACGGCGTTGCGGAAGTCTCCGAAGACCACTCCGATGCTGCCCAAGCCATCCTGCGCTACGAGCTTGAGACCTTCGTCTGCGACGGCCAGTACGAGAAAGGTCTGGAGACCATCCTCGACAAATTCCTTCTCAATCTGGACGCGGGTACTGAACAGCCAGGCGTCTGGATTTCCGGCTTTTACGGTAGCGGTAAGTCGCACTTGGCCAAAATGCTGCGCACGCTCTGGACCGACTACCAGTTCGCAGATGGCGCCACTGCCCGCAGCTTAGCCAAGCTGCCCACCGGCGTATTCGAGCATCTGAAGGAACTCAGCACCCAGGGCAAACGCCATGGAGCCTTGCACGCCGCAGCAGGCAAGCTCGGAGCTGGTGCTGGCGACAAAGTGCGGCTAGCATTGCTCGGCATCGTATTCAAGTCCAAGGGACTACCCGAGCAATACAACCAGGCACAGTTCGTCTTGTGGATGCAGCGTGAGGGCATTCTGCCCGTAGTGGAAGCCGAACTCCAAGCGGCGGGTCGCTCGCTGGCTCAGGAACTGCCGCACATGTACGTGTCCAGCCACCTAGCCAAGGCGCTGCTTAAGTCCCGGCCTGACCTTGCCCACACCGAGGCCGATGCCCGCAAGCTGCTCAAGGAGCAGTTTCCCCAAGTCACTGATGTCACCAGCGAACAGATGACCACGGCGATTGCCGACGCCCTGGCGGTCGACGGCAAGTTTCCGCTAACTCTGGTTGTCCTGGATGAGGTTCAGCAATACATCGGGGCCGATGCCGAGAAGGCTTTCCAAGTGCAGGAGGTCACCGAGACCCTGTCCAAGCACTTCAATGGCAAGCTGCTCTTCGTCGGAACCGGCCAGTCGGCGCTCTCCGGCATGCCCAATCTGCAGCGGTTGATGGGCCGTTTCCCGGTGCAAGTGATGCTCGGCGATTGGGACGTTGAGAATGTCACTCGCCAAATAATTCTTGCCAAGAAGCCCACCGCTCAGCCCGAGGTGGAGCACGTTTGGCGGGCAAACCTGGGTGAAATCTCGCGTCACCTGCGCGGCACCAAGCTCGAGCACGTCACCGACGACGAAGACGTTATGACCTCGGATTACCCGCTGCTGCCGGTACGCCGCCGGTTCTGGGAACGGGTGCTGCGCACCATTGACACCACAGGCACCGTGTCGCAGCTGCGCAGCCAATTGCGCGTGGTGCACGAGGCCGTGCTGGACACTGCCGAAGCCCCGCTGGGACATGTGGTCTCAGGCGACTTCCTCTACGACCAGATTGCCGCGAACCTAGTCTCCACCGCCCAATTGCCTAAGGAGGTGTTCGAAAACGTTCAGCGCTTCGCCGCTGGGAATGCTGACAGCCAGCTCAAGGCTCGGCTACTCAAGCTCGTCTATCTCATCAACAAGCTGCCTCCCGATGCTGCTCTGGACATCGGCCTTAAGGCCACTGAAGACGCACTGGCCGACCTGCTGGTGACCGACCTCGCGGCTGGTTCCGCTGAGCTGCGCAAGAAGCTGCCAGCACTGCTGGACGAGCTACAGAACAAGGACCGCCTCATCATGGCCTTGGTTGGCGGGAGCGGCACAGAGTACCGACTGCAGACCCGCGAATCCAGTGCCTGGTATGACGAGTTCCGTGCTCAAGAGGCCGAACTGAAGGCCGCGCCGCAGCGCGTGGAGCAAAAGCGTTCCGACTTGCTGAAAGCTCGCTTCGGTGAGGTGCTGAAGAAAGTACGCGTGGTGCAGGGCAAAGACAACGTTGAGCGCCGACTCACGCCCACCTACGACGACACCCTGCCCAAGGACAACACCCAGAACCTCTACCTATGGATACAGGACGGCTGGCAGGCGGAGGAGAAGTCCATTATCGCAGAGGCCCGGGCCAAGGCAGCCGACAACCCAACATTGTTTGCCTTCCTGCCCGCGCAGCACAAGACTGAACTCGCCAATGCTATCGTGGCCCTGGAAGCCGCGCGCACTACGCTGCAGAAGAAGGGCAGTCCCTCCACCGAAGAAGGTCGCGACGCCCAGCGCTCAATGGAGAGCCGTCAACGCGCCGCGGAGAAGGAGCTAACTGAGCTGCAGGACCAGCTCTTGGGAAGCGTGCGCGTCTTTCAGGCTGGCGGGCAAGAAGCGCAGGACGGTAACGACCTGGCCGACCGCATCAACCGCGCCGCCAAAGCTTCTGCTATTCGCTTGTACAACCAGTTCGATGCCGCCGACCACGACCAGTGGAGCAAGGTACTGGACGATGCACGAAAAGGCAATCTGGAAGCCCTCAAGGCCGTGGGTCACAGCCAGGAGGCTGACAAGCACCCCGTATGCCAAAAGCTGCTCAGCTACGTCGGTCCTGGCAAGAAGGGCGCGGAGATTCGAGACAACTTCGAGGCCCCGCCCTATGGCTGGCCGCGCGATGCCATTGATGGCGCGCTTTACGCCTTGCTGGCGGCTGGCCACCTCAAAGCCAACGATGTCACTTCCAAGTCGGTCGATGCCAAGAGCTTGGACCGGGCCAAGCTGACGCAGACGAGCTTTCAGCGGGAGAGCGTTAACATCACTCCGCCACAGCTCATCAAAATTCGCTCACTGTTCAGCACTGTGGGCGTACCGTGCCAACCTAAGGAAGAGCTGGCCAAGGTGCCTGTGCTGTTGGCCAAGCTACGCGAACAGGCAGCCAAGGCTGGCGGCTCTGCACCCGCGCCAGAAACACCCAAGCTGGCGGTCGTTGAATCCATCGAGGGCCAATCAGGGAATGCGCAACTGCTGGCGCTTTTTGACGGTTTTGATGAAATCGTTGGCCTGTCCAAGTCCTGGACACAAACAGCGGACGCTATCGCTAAGCGCCTGCCCATCTGGCGACAGCTCACTGAGCTGTTGCGCCATGCCAAAGGCCTGGGCCCCTATGCTGCGCTGAAGGCTGAAGTGGATGCAATCGAGACTCAACGGAGTCTACTGGCCGAGCCCGACCCGGTGCGGCCGCTGTTGGACAAGGTTGTGGACATGCTGCGCCAGGCGCTCAAGGCCAAGCTCGACGCGTTTCAGCAGACCTTCTCGCACCAACAGACCCAACTGCAGGCCGATGCCGATTGGGCCAAGCTCACCGACGCTCAACGTACTGAGTTGACCAAGAACCATCATTTGGCCACGCCGATTGCGGTGGCATTGGGTACGCCAGAGCAATTGCAGGATGCGCTCGACGAGTGTGACCTCGAGCACTGGGTGGCAAAGACGCAGGCCCTCTCCAATCGCTTCGAGGCGGCCCGCCATGCAGCTGTGCAATTGCTCAAGCCGAACGTTGTGCATGTGACCGTCCCACGCCGGACCCTGAACGATGAGGCAGAACTGGCGGCCTGGCTGGCGGAAGTGGAGGCCTTGTTGACTGCGAAGCTCAAACTGGGGCCGGTGGCTCTCTGAGACCCATAGAACAGAAGGACGGGGTAACTGTTGCTCGGAACCCGCGTCACGTCGCAAATAAGACATAGACATATGCCGACACACAGTATCAATAATCAGCCGCTGGCCAAAACGCTACGCACTCAGCTCGAGAATACCGTCAAGGCGGCCCGCGACATTGCGGAGAAAGGCGCCCGTGCCGTGCTGACTCAACTGGCGGTGGCGGAAGGCAAGGCGCCCGACTACCTGATTGACGAACTTAAGGGGCTGCGCCGCCGCCTGCGTGCCCACGGCCGCGCCCTGGGTGACATGAAAGCCAGCGACGAAACGCAAGGCGTTCAGCACCTGGTGTGGGAAGTGGCCTATGAGCATTGGCACCGTATGCTCTTCGCTCGCTTCCTGGCGGAGAACGGCCTGCTGATGTGGGAGCCGGGTGCTCCGGTGTCGCTGGATGACTGCCGGGACATGGTGGACAATCACCCAGACATGGCCTTGGGCGCCAAGAGCCATTGGGAACTGGCTGGCAAGCTCGCCGCCCGCATGTTGCCGCAAGTGTTCAAACCCCAGAGCCCGGTGTTCGAACTGGCCTTCGCGCCCGAGCATCAGCGCGAGCTTGAGCGTCTGCTGGCCGCGCTGCCCACGGAGGTGTTCAAGGCGAGCGACAGCCTGGGCTGGGTTTACCAGTTCTGGCAGGCCAAACGCAAGGACGAGGTGAACGCAACAGGCGACAAGATTGGCGCCGACGAACTGCCCGCCGTTACCCAACTCTTCACTGAGCCCTACATGGTGGACTTCTTGCTCCACAACTCACTGGGCGCTTGGTGGGTGACGCGCCATCCTGGCAAGACCTGCCCGGTGCCGCTGACCTACCTGCGCACCCTGGGGGATGGTACGCCCGCCGCCGGCAGGTTCGAAGGCTGGCCCGACCGACTGGCGGACTTCAAGCTTCTCGACCCTTGCTGCGGCTCGGGGCACTTCCTGGTGGCGGCTTTCTTGATGCTGGTGCCGATGCGCATGAAGGCCGAGGGCCTGAGCGCGACGGATGCAGTGGACGCTGTGCTTGCCACCAATTTGCACGGCTTGGAGCTCGACGCTCGCTGCGTGGAAATTGCTGTCTTTGCGTTGGCATTGGCGGCTTGGCGCTACCCGGACGAGAACGGCGACCCGCTGGGCGTGCGTGCGGACTTGCCCGCACCGCAGGTGGCCTGTTGCGGGCTGAAAGTAGCTGCCAAGCCCGAGGACTGGATGGCTTTGGTGCCCACCGACGCGCCCAACGCCGCCTACTTGCGGCAGGAACTGCGACTTCTCCATGCCAGCTTTGCCCAAGCGCCCTTGCTGGGCAGTTTGCTAGACCCGGCACGTAGCTTCAAGGATGACTTAGCCGCCTCAAGCCTCGAAAAGCTGCGAGAGTTACTGGAACACGCGCTGGCTACCGAATCCTCGCGCTCGCTGCAGGGTCATGGCGATGACCTTGGCGACGATACCTGGGACCTTGCGCTGACCGCACGTGGCTTGTTGGATGCGGCAAGGCTGCTAGATGGAAAATATCAATTGGTGGTGACCAACGTGCCCTATTTGGGACGTGAGGGTCATGACGACGAGTTGGTCAAGTACGCAGAGCGAGTAGCGCCAGATGCGGCAGCTGACCTCGCTACTTTGATGCTGGACAGGTGTCTTGGTCTCCTTTCTGAGGCTGGCGTCATATCCGTGGTGATGCCGCAAAACTGGTGGGTCGGAAAATCGTACGAAGATTTCCGGAAACGGATTCTCTTCTCTACTACTTGGCAATTCGCGGTGGTTCTTGGCGAGGAGGCATGGCAATCGTTCGGCAATCGTGGGCCAAATACCGTTCTGTTGACGCTGCGTGGCAACGTGCCACCTGAGAACCATTTCTTCATTGGGCTCGACGTCGGTTCACGCCCAGGAGAGGCCATCTTCACGCAGGAGAAGAAGGTCGATGTACTCGCGTCAGCAACTCAGTCGTCAGCCGAATCGCATGACAGAATCCTGCGTCGAGTCCTTCAGTCAGGCCTTGCAAAGCAAGCCGGCACAAAGGTCTCGTTTGCAGAGGTGTCCACGCTGCCGCCGTTGATTCGCTGGGTGGTATCAGGAGAGGGTTCATCAACTGGCGATGGCGACCGCTTTGCACTGTACCTATGGGAGCTACAAGACCATAAAGGCTGGCTGCCGTACATCGAACCCGGTCCCAGGGACTCACTGCATGCGGATGCAAAGCAACTATTGCGGTGGGACCACGGGAATGGCGAACTGGCAAGAAGTCCCCAGGCCCGGATTCAGAACACTGAACTCTGGTCGAAGCGAGGAATCTTGGTTGGTCGCGTCCGCGGAATCTCAGCAGGTATGTCCATAGGTGGTGCCTTTACTAAGGGTGCTGTCATGGTCTGTCCTCGCAATGACAAAGACCTGCCCGCAGTCTTTACGTTTCTGCGGTCTGCGGAATATGAGCGGCTGGTACGTGAGCGTGACCCAAGAGTCTCAGCCTCAACCAGCGTATTGACCGAGATTCCATTCGACGTAGTCAAATGGTCGGAAGAGGCCGGAAGGCTGTTTCCCTCGGGCTTGCCAGGTCTGATGACTCAGGATGCTGCTCAACTGGCATTTCACGGACACCCTCGCCCAGCCACCGACCCGCTGCAAGTGGCGGTCGCCCGTATTGCCGGCTACCGTTGGCCTGCCGAGACAGACATATCCATGAAACTGTCCGACGAGGCGCGCAACTGGATTGCCGGCTGCGAGAAGCTTGGTGAGCACACCGACGACGACGGCATAGTCTGCCTGCCCTCGGTGCGCGGGGAGCCACCCGCGCACGAGCGCCTGCTAAAGCTGTTGATTGCTGCCTGGGAGACGGTGCAGCCCGGCAGTTGGAAGCCCGCTGTTCTCGACAAAATGCTGGCCGATGCCGACTGCGCGGGCAAGAGCCTGGATGTCTGGCTGCGTGACAAGTTTTTCGAGCAACACGCCAAACGCTTTCACCATCGCCCCTTCATCTGGCACGTGTGGGACGGCCTGAAAGATGGTTTTGCCGCGCTGGTGAACTACCACCGGCTCGATGCCAAGAACCTGGAGCGCCTCATCCACACCTATCTGGGCGACTGGATTCGCCAGCAGGAAGCTGGCGTGCGCGATGGTGTCGATGGTGCCCAGACCCGCCTGGCCGCCGCCCAGGACCTAAAGCGCCGCCTAGAGCTCATCCTCGAAGGCGAGGCCCCGTACGACATCTTCGTGCGCTGGAAGGCCCTGGCTGAACAACCCATCGGTTGGAACCCCGACCTCAACGACGGCGTCCGCCTGAACATCCGCCCCTTCATGACCGCCGACGCGCTGCGCCACAACAAGAAGCCCAAGCTCAACATCACGTGGGACAAGGACCGCGGCAAGGACGTTGAAAGCTCCCCTTGGTTCAAAGTGTTCAAGGGCGAGCGCATCAATGACCACCATTTGACGGTAACGGAAAAGCTGGCGGCAAGGGAGGCAAGCCGTGACTAACTATGAAGGGATGCGGTGGCTCAAGTGCGACTTTCAGGTGCAGACACCCGAGGACGGCGCGCACTGGGCCGATGACGACACTCGATTGGGCGAGCCGCGCCGGCCGATGATTGTGCCCGCACCCGATGCGAATGGCGTGGTGGGTCCGGTCAAAGCGGACGAACAGCGCCTGCAGGAAGTTGCCCGCGCTTACCTTCATCGATGCCATGCGGTTGGCTTGGAGCTAATTGGAGTCACCGACCACAACTTTTCCCAAAGGACTGACCCGCGGGACTGGTTCCTCACCCACCTGGTTGAACAGAACAAGTCGGTTGCCAAGGAACTAGGGCGGAGGCCGCTCTATATCCTGCCTGGCTTCGAGGTCGACATCGGCTACCACGTGCTCTGCCTATTTGAGCCGGCAACGAAAGCTAGCCATGTGTGGCGGGTGAACAGGCTGCTGTGCAAGCTGGGATTGGATGAGAACGAGCGCTTCCGGCAAGGTCGTCCGATGCCGCTGCGGAGGAATGGCGCAAACGTCAGCCTGAAGGAGCTCATCGAACTGGTTCAAGAGCAGCACAAAGGCATTGTGATTGCGGCGCACTCAGACCAGAACGACGGGCTATTGAATGACCCTCGTCATATGGATGACTATAAGAACCACAAGCTTCTGGCATTGGAGGTCACGTCCAGTCCGCCCACCAGGCGCGTCCTCGACATCATAGAGGGCAGAGACAGGGCCTGGGCGCGGTCGGACTGTCATCCAGCCTACGTAATGTCGTCGGATGCAAAATCTCTCAAGCAGGACGAGCATGGTGCGCCCATCGCCAACTCGCTGGGTTACCGCCATACCTGGCTCAAGATGTCCAAGCCGTCCATCGAGGCACTGCGCCAGGCATTTCTGGACCCGTTGTCGCGCATTCAACTGGTTGGCCAACGGCCGAGCGATGCGCTGACGCATCCACGCATTACGAAGGTTGCGGTGACAGGAGCAAAGTTCCTGGAAGACCAAGAGGTGCACTTCTCCGAAAGCTTCAATTGCGTCATCGGCGGTCGCGGCAGCGGCAAATCGTCGCTTCTGGAGTACATCCGGTTTGCTTTGAGCCAAGACGAAGGGGTTCCTGAAGCTAACGAGCAGGACCGCGGGCTCCAACGCAAGCGAAAGCAGTTGAGAGAGTCGCTGCCAGTGGCGGCAGAAGTAAGGGTGACGTTCGAGGTGGGCAACGGCGTCCGCGACACCTTGGTCTATCGACCCGGTCGAGCTGACGGACCGCAGCGCTGGCTGGATGGGCGCGAGGTTGCAGACCTGCAGACCGTGTTGCGTCAATTGCAGTTGCAGTTCTTCAGCCAGGGCGAACTGAGCCAGATGACCAATGGCGTGCAAGGGCAAGCCCAAGTGTTGTCGCTCATCGACGCTGCGGTGGGCATTCCGCTGCTCGAGCTCAACGCCCAAGAGCGTGAACTTAAGGCGCGACTGAAGGCCTTGTTCCAGAGCACCCGGGACGCGGTGCGCCTGCAAGCTGAGTTGAGCGAAACCAAGCAGGAAGCGGTGGAGTTGGAGCGCCAGCTCAAGGCGCGCGAGGCCGTGCAAGACGACTCCAGCCAGAACCAACTGGCTTTGGAGGCGCGACGCAATCTCGAGAGGATGAGGGGTGCCGATTCACCCATCATCGAAACCATTGAACAGGTTCTGGCGGAATTGGCGAAGCCGAATGAACCATTGCTTGCGACCGCTGGAGAGTGGCCCAATGCCAAATGGTTTGCTTCCACCGCAGAACGCATGCTGCAGGCAAGAATCGACCTGGCCACCGCCATCGGCCGCGCACTGAACGACTATAGGCAAGTTACTGCGACGTGCCTGAGTGCCGAAGCAGTGCAGCCGACGCTAGATGCCATCGATGCTGTCCAGGCACGGTTCAAGGCGGCCTGTGCCGAGCGTGGAATTCGCGAGGATGACATCGCGCGGATGCAAGAATTGGAGGACAAGCGGCAGGCGAAGTTGACGCTGGTCGAGGAACGTCAGAAGCGGTTGACGGATGTGCAGAAGGAAGCCGACAAGTTCCCGCAGATGTTGGAAGAACTTCACGCGGTATGGAGGGCGCAGTTCGCTGCTCGCAGCGCGACAGCGACGGCAATTCAAGCTTCTGTCGCATCTCAAACGGTGCACTTGGCTACCGCGTACATGGCCGATGAGGCGTCTTTCAGGACGACCTGGGCACGACTCGCACCACAAGACAAGCGCGGAAAGCTTGCGCGGCGGTGGGACGAAATTGGCGAGGACCTGTTTCGTACGTGGCAGCAAAGCGCTGATGCCTCAGCGTGGGAAACGGTTGAGGCGGCACGACAGGACCCACTGCTGCTGCAGGTTTTGCTCACGGCTGGCTTCGAAGACCTTCACCAATTGCTCTTCACTCACCTTGATAGCGACAACGTCCGCCCATTATGGGAGGACGTCCGCATCTCACGCGTGAGCGACGGCATCGATGTCCAGCTTCTGCGTGAGGACGGCACCGTAGCCGGCTCCATGAGCGGAGCGTTATCGGAGGGACAGCGCAATACGGTGCTACTGAACTTGATGTTGGCCCGTGGGGAGGGGCCAATCGTGATTGACCAGCCCGAGGACGAATTGGACTCGAGCTTCATTTATCGGACGCTGGTTCGGGACCTTCGCGCGGCGAAGAGCAAGCGGCAGTTGATTGTGGCGACACACAATGCCAACCTGCCCGTCAATGCCGACGCCGAAAAAATCTATGCACTGGAAGCACGGGATGGTCGTGGAAAGGCACTTTCTAAAGGCGGATTGGACCGGAAAGACGTTGCGCAAGCGGTGCTTGACATCATGGAAGGCTCAGAGCAGGCCTTCAGGCGACGCAGCGAGAAGTACCATTTCTGACCAATCAGGTGCCAAGGAACAATAAGGACAATCATGTCTCGGAAAAACAGTGGCGCAGAGCTTCCTGGACCATCTTCGCATGACTGTGTTGGCGACGCGTTGGCGACCGCAGTGATGTCGGCAGCCAAGGGCAACTCGCACACGGCGGCACCGGCCGCTGCTATCCTCTGGCCAGACAAGGACGGACACTGGCAATCTGTGTTACCTGCATTGAGGAAGCTGTTGCCCAGCCTGTGCGTCCTTGGTCCCTATGACCACGAGCATCGTAGCGGTCCCGCCATCTGGCTGAAGTGTGCAATTTCCGGCGTCCTTGCGGACGTCAAACTCGACGGTGTGCCCGTAGTCTACCTACACGGCGTCAGCCGCGCTGACCTGCGCGCTATCGAAAGCTGCCCGCGTGACCTTCAGCCCCTGGCGGAACTGCAATACCGCGGCGCATTTTGGAGCCAGGCTAACACCAAGGACTGGACTCTGAGTGCCTTTCTTGCATCGAAGCACGGTGGTCTGGGTCTCGACGTGGCGCAGGACAAAGCCACGCAGGAAGCCTTAGGCCAGGCGCTGGAGGCCGGCGTCCTGCTAGAACGCAGCGTGGAAGAGCTCAAGGAGCGGCAAATCAACGCCGAGTGGCTGCATAGCCTGCTGGCGCCCAATTCTACACGCGACCTGCTGGTTTGGTTGAACGACCCAGAGGGCGCTCGGAATCAGTGGGAAGGCGTTCGATGGGAGGTGTTTGCCAAGCGGTGCAAGTCGGACTTTGGCGTTGACCCCGTTTCCGACGGAACGCTTCTGGCAGCCGAGTTGTTGGCCAAAGCCCAAGGTAAATGGGCAGCCGTCGCCGAACTTTACAAGGACTCGTACACCAGCTTTCCGAAGGTGTTCGAGCTGCTTGCTAAGGTTCAGCCACCACAGATGGGGTTGTTTCCTGACCTCGACCAACTGGCCGGCTATCCGCAGGCTAACGAGCAGAGGGAGTCTGCGCTGCGAAATGCCTTGTTGGGCTGCGCCACCATGGATGCACGACAGGCACGCGCGGCAATTCTCGATGCCGAAAAGGAACATGGCATACGGCGCAGTTGGCTATGGAACCGCATGGGCCGTTCACCGCTGGCGGCGGCACTGGCGCATCTGAACAAAGCTGCCGAGCTGAGCGCGACCGTCCCCATCGGCCAGACACCGGCTGAGCTGGCCGCAAGCTACCAGCAGTCGGGTTGGCTGGTAGACGAGGCTGGACTGCACGCTCTGGGTTCTGTGCATTTGAAGGCCGATGTTGACGCCGTTTCGGCGGCCCTTCGCGCGGTCTACCTGCCCTGGGTCGAGGAAACAGCCAAGCGCCTGCAGGAGGCTATCAAGGTCGTTGGCGGACTGACCCCCTTGTCTGCAGAGTCCGTCGGGGTACAAAGCGCCGGCACCTGTACGCTGTTCGTCGATGGCTTACGCTACGATGTGGCGGTGCGCTTGCGTCAACGGCTGTCAAAGTTGGGCGAGGCGAGCCTTTCCGCTCGTTGGACTAGCTTGCCTTCGGTGACAGCTTCCGGCAAGGCCTGGTGTTCCCCCGTTGCAGACCAAGTGTCGGGCACGGCAGACGACGTTGAGTTCGAGCCTCGCGTGGCCGCAGACGGTAAGCCGCTGTCGGGCCACAATTTCCGCAAGCTGCTGGCCGAGCATGACGTACAGCCATTGGATAAGCACGAGACCGGAAACCCGCTGGGCCGTGCGTGGACCGAAGTGGGCGACCTGGACCACTACGGCCACGAGCACGGCGTACGCTTGGCGCGTGACCTGGAGACTCAGTTGGACCAAGTGGTGGAGCGGGTTGGCGAGCTGTGCCAGGCCGGCTGGCAGCGTGTGCGAATCGTGACCGACCACGGTTGGTTGCTGATTCCTGGTGGCTTGCCCAAGACCGAACTGGCCAAGCACCAGGCGGAAACCCGCTGGGGCCGTTGCGCGGTACTGAAGGAATCCGCCCACGGCACCCCGCTGACGTTCGGCTGGGATTGGTGCAAGGACGTCCAGGTGGCCTACGCCCCCGGCGTAGCCTCTTTCAAAGCGGGGGATGAGTACGCCCATGGCGGTATCAGCCTGCAGGAGTGCCTGGTGCCAGTACTAGAGCTAGAGGCAACGGGCGCGACTTCAACAGTACTGGCGGTCGCCATCAAAACAGTGACCTGGAAAGGCTTAAGATGCGTTGTCGAAGTGGATAGCGCTTCCTCAGGTTTGACCGTCGATATTCGCACCAAGGCTGCTCTGGCATCCACCTCGTTGGCGGCGAGTACAAAGTCGGTAGATGGCGGCAAGGCGAACCTGGCTGTTGCCGACGACGACCATATGGGTTCTGCTGCCGTGGTGGTGGTCCTAAGTCCAGCTGGCGACGTGCTGCAGAAGCAGGCAACCACCGTCGGCGGATGATGTTGCCTCGTTACCCCGACTCGGTAAACAAAAAGTAGGATTCTGGTTACGACCAGGGCACAAGATAGGTAGAAAAGATGCAGCTCGATGAGTTGGACAAAAAAGCTACGGCGGCCTTCGAGGGTTATGTAGTTCGGAAGGACCTGGTGCGCACGTTCAGTCGTCAGTTCCCCGTGCCCACCTATGTTGTCGAGTTTTTGCTGGGCCGGTATTGTGCGACAACGGACGAGGCAGAAATCCAAGAGGGCCTCGACATCGTCCAGCGTCAGCTGGCGTCCCGTACCGTCAAGGCGGGCGAGGAGGAGCTTTTCAAGGCCCGGGCGCGTGAGTCGGGTTCTGTGAAAATCATCGACATCATTACAGCGCGCCTGGACGCCAAGACCGACTCCTACATCGCCACACTTCCCAGCTTGCGGCTGACGGATGTCCGGCTGACACCCGAGATGGTTAAGGACAACGAGCGCATGCTGACGGGCGGCTTCTATGCCGAGGTCACGCTAGGCTACGACGCATCTATTGCGCAGGAGAAGGGTGGTCGGCCGTTTGGCGTCGACGCACTGCGTGCTATCCAATTGTCCAAGCGCGAGGTGCTGGACGTGCTGTCCAAAGGACGCGAGAGCTTTTCGACTGCCGAGTGGCGTGACCTACTGCTTCGTAGCGTGGGTTTCGAGCCGGAGACCTTGCCCGAGCGGGCCAAGGATGCGCTGCTGCTACGAATGGTGCCTTTCGTCGAGCGCAACTATAACCTGGTCGAATTGGGGCCGCGTGGCACAGGCAAGTCGCACCTGTTCCAGCAAGTCTCGCCCTATGCGCACCTGATTTCCGGCGGCAAGGCTACTGTCGCGCGCATGTTCGTCAATAACGCTAATGGGCAGCGTGGCTTGGTGTGCCAATACGATGTGGTCTGCTTCGACGAGGTGTCTGGCGTGTCCTTTGACCAGAAGGACGGTGTCAACATCATGAAGGGCTATATGGAGAGCGGCGAGTTCTCGCGCGGCAAGGAAAGCATCCGTGCGGACGGCTCCATCGTCCTGGTGGGTAACTTCGATGTGGACGTCGAGCACCAGCAGCGTATCGGGCACCTGTTCGGCCCGCTGCCGCCCGAGATGCGCGACGACACGGCCTTCATGGACCGCATTCACTGCTTCCTGCCTGGCTGGGACGTGCCCAAGCTCAACCCGAGCCTATTCACTGAGCATTTCGGGTTGGTGAGTGATTTCCTATCCGAGTGTTTCACCCAGTTGCGCAACCAGAGTCGTGTCTCGACGCTACAGGGCCGCGTCTATTGGGGGGGCGCCTTATCTGGCCGCGACCTGAATGGCGTCAATAAGACGGTTAGCGGTTTGCTCAAGCTGCTCTACCCGAACCCCGAGACGCCGGTGAGCGATGAAGACTTGGAGTGGGCGGTACGGCTGGCCCTGGAGGTGCGGCGTCGCGTGAAGGAGCAGCAGAAGCGCATCGGCGCGGCGGAGTTCCGCAACACGCATTTCAGCTACACCATAGGCGCGGAAGGCGTCGAGAAATTTGTGAGCACGCCCGAACTTCAAAGTCAGGGCGGTATTGGTGATGAGCCGCTTGAGTGCGGACAGATTTGGACACTGAGCCCCGGCGGCCAGGACGAGTATCCGGGGCTATTCCGCCTTGAAGTCAGTGAGGGGCCAGGCAGCGGTGTGAGAGTGCTCAACAATCCGGTGCCAGCTCCTTTCAAGGAATCGATTCGCTGTGCCGAGCAGAACCTCTATGCCAGGGCGCAGCAGCTAGTGGGGGACCGAGACCCTCGTTCACATGAGTTTTCTGTGCAGTTACGAGGGTTCGACGCCGCCAAATCGGGCGCCAAGACGAGCGTGGCTGCACTCATCGCGCTGGCTAGCGCATTACTGAAAAAGTCGATTCGAGGCGGCCTGGTCGTGGTAGGCGAAGTGACCCTCGGCGGCACCATCGAACCCATCCACAACGCAGTATCCCTGGCTGAGTTAGCTGTTGAGAAAGGCGCTAAGTCGTTACTTCTACCCGTGTCGTGCCGGCGTCAGCTGTTCGATTTGTCGGACGAGATGGCGACCAAGCTGGACATCGAGTTCTACCAGGATGGGCGGGATGCGCTGCTGAAGGCGATGGCGGATTGACAGCGAAGACTTGACGGAACGTACTGGCAAGAACGCTGCTGTTCGATGTCTCGCGCCACTGCGTCGTCGCCTTTAGCTTACAGTGCTGGTCAATTTCCCGTAAGGTTTCCACAGAATATACTTGCCGTAGGATTTCCGCATAGTCTGTAGCAGGGTTGCAGTGGGCTTCTCGGGCGCTGATGGCGTGCTAAAGCACTTCGAAGTCCTCACGCCGGAATGGCCCATACGCCTGGCTGCCAAACCAAACAGCGTACTGCCCGCTGCGCTCACGAAAGCCGACGATTACAACCGTCTCACCAACGAGGAATTTGGTCTGTGGCGTACGCGCGAAAAGTACTTTTACGACGGTGCCAGTTGCAAGCGGTGTATCCATAGCTCACCACAATAAATACTAGAGGCTCCGAAGATGGTCTATGACAGCTACTTGTGCGCCACCGCAAGCGGGAGTTATGGTTGTGGCAATTTCCAATGCCGAAATGCCGCTCGAGTCCTTATGGACCAGATGGTTCTTTGATTCCGCTACCAGCATCCGCAAGTGACTGAAGTGATGCTTTCAGGTCGGCCAAATGCGTCTCAGTGAACAAGATGGCCTGTTGATTCCCGGCCAAGGTCAACTCCATTTCTCTTCCCACAGCCACTTCGACCATCGAGCGGCCCCGGTCTTTGTCCCCATTAGCGAATCTATACATCGCGGCATGGTTCGGGCACAGTGAGAGGTAGCCCTCGCGGAAGCGCTTTGGCAGGTCTTCTATGACCTCAATGGCTTCAAAGTAGTACTCGCCATTTTCAACCTTGAACGGCAGCTCTTTCTTGCATATTTGGCAGAACATTACCCCGAATTCATTCGTATATTGCTCTTGTAAGTAATCTCTTGCCTGCGCCTTGACATCCTGATACCCGACCTGAACACCTCGTGTCGCCCGTGTCGTCTCCTTCTCTGGCGTCTCCTCTGCCCGCTGCTTCACGCGGGACGTACGGAGTTCAGCATTCCTGACTGGGCGTTCGGGGAAAGTCTGCTCGTCGGGACGCTGATTGGAGCATCGTGCTCTCAGCTCCTCCAAGACTTGTTTGCGCTCTGACTCGGGTATCTGTCGAAGTATTTCGGTGACTGTTTCATACTCCTCAAGGTTCGCGAATCCATCGCTGATGACCTCATTTTCTTTCTGACGATAGCTCTCGTTCTCGCGGCGTTCCTCGTCACCAAAGCCGACTGCTGTCAGCCAACCATTCGTGTTGTCGACTGGGAATCCCTGTGCCAGCGTTCTTTCGGTAGTCTTGGCGGGTGTCGCCATGGTCCCATCCTTCAAGGGCACCCATGACAGCTCGCGAAGCTTCAATACCAGGCTCGAGGGCTGCCTACGAAGCGGCTGGCTGCGATTTGCCTGAAATCGCGCCTCGAGGACATCCTTGTCCGCTCCGCGCATCGTCATCCATATCGCCTTCGAAACCCCGGCACTAGGTGTAGCCAGCCATTTCTCAAGCCCCTCAATCATGAAGTCCTCGTCTCGGCCGGTGTCCCGCTTCTGAGCCCCCCTTTTCAACCAGTCAACGCGGAGCTCACCGCTGTGAGGGTGCAGGGCCGTCGTGACCTGTTGGATTACAAGCCGATGTACAACACCGACAGCCTTGGCAAAGGCAACGAGTCGTTTGGCTAGCTTTGCGTATTCATGGTACCTACGAGACAGCCCAAATATGATACGGTCCTTCCCAATTGCCGACGAGCCATAAATGTGAAGAAGCCCAGTCTCCAGGTACGGTTCATCAAGGTAGACTCCGACAGGAGGGCACCAGAACTTCTCATCCTCTGATGAAAATATTAGGAAATTCGAGAAGAGGTCGGCTTTGTACGGCTCCTCCTCCCAATACTTCAGGAATAACTCCATATCTTTGAGATGTGTCTCAAAGGAGGGGAACGTGCTCTCACGCGAATAACGTGTCCGCAGTATCCGCTCGACGTCTTCCCGTGGGCCAACTTCCTGAACCCCAATGCCCGTCAAGAAGGACTTCGCTGCTGCCTTCTGAGAATCGCTCTTTCCCGAAGAGAAGACGGACACTCGCACTCGGGGGAAGACTTCGTCCTCCTCGACGCCGTCGGCAGGAAAGTAAGTCTTGGTAGCTGAAAGGTAGCGCCCGTCGCTGACCTTAACTATCGGTACGTCGCTCCACGAACGCAAATGCGGGTATTTCTGGCTCGTGAACTCATAGAGTGCGCAGTAAAGTTGCTGCATCCATGAGTCGTCATGTGCGTCGAACCACCCCCAGAGGGTCGCTCTGATAGAGTCGGCAGACACGCCGAACTGGCCATTGAGTGATTTCTCAAGATTCCCGGTCGTTGGGTTTTTCGTAAAGGTTAGCTTGGGAGAAGCCTTCACGGCTATGAGGTTCGCGAACTTCTCGTTCTCCAACTCCCGAATCTGCAATGCGCGCAGTAGTCGTTCCGCCCGAGAGTTCCTCAGCGCATTCGCTGCCCACACCACACTGCTATCGCCTGCCGTGCCGAGCATAAAGTTGAGGTCGTCTTGGTTCAGTAACTCCTTCAAAGCGCTACTGCCCTGGACTAGCCTGCAAGCCGGAGCGTGCCTCTTGTGGTTCGTGGGCGTCAGCGGGTGGGCTCGCATCTCGTCAAGCACAGCATCCAAGAGCGGCTTGTAGAAGACTGACAGTTCGTCATCCGGAAGAGGCAGAACCTCTAGGTATTCAGTCGTGAGCAGCCCCTCGTCTCGGATGACGTGCAGGGAACGGCGCAATAGCTTCGCCAGTTGAGCCATCAGGGGCTCGTTTTCCCTGCGGGTCCGAATGCTGTCCCGGGCGACTGTTGAAGCAAACGGCGCGTGGATGTGGAAGCGAAGTTTGGATGTCTCCTTTTCGGCGGGAAAGTAGATTGAGACTTGACCGTTAGTTCGGACTATTTTGTAGCGGTCACTCAGGCGGTCCATGTTTGCGCTGCCGCTCGATGTCTTTTCAAGCGGCTCCATGGCAAACGCCAGCGATACGTGGTGGTGTGGCAAACCTTCGACCTGGTCCGACAGTTTTAGCCACTCGAGAGTCCTACGCTCCCGTCCATTTCGAAGGTACTCAATCTCGTAATGCAGCGGAGAGGGGGCAAAGCGCGTGATGACAGCCGTCTCCCCACCAATAATCTCCCAGCAAATTTGTTCAATATTGGAGAGAAAAAGTAGCGTCGTTTCCGATAGCTCGTCGAGACCCTGCCTCACTTCATCAAACGCTGTGTTCGCAGGCTTGCCCGGTTTGTCGAATGGGAACTCGAACACGGTGTCGTCGCCAAGTGCCGGCATTGGTGCGATTTCCACCGGACACACCAAATCGCGAATTTCGAAAGCAAAATCTCCAGAATAAACGCGAGGACATGTGGTGTAACTGAAGACAGCCTTGAAGCCAACGCCGAACTTGCCAATTTGATTGACGTCGTCCCGTTTGGTACTCTTTCCAATACTTGTAATGGCTTCGACGTTTTGCTCTGTGAACTTCCGCTTGCCGTTGTGACGACAAACGAAGGAGTCTTTGTCCAGTAGAAACGTCACCTTGCTAGCTTGGGCGTCCTCCGCATTCTGTAGGAGCTCATAGATGAAATGGGCGTTGTCGGGGTAAAGTTCAGTGAGAAGATTAAGGATGCCCTCCTCAAATTTGTTTTCCCGATTTGCCTGGACCCAGTTTTCGCGCATTCGCCGCAGCTGTGCAAGGTCGCTCATTTTGGCCTCCGCACTTCCAGGACACCGAAGATGGCAGGTGTGGCGCGAATATCAGCGTGCTCGGTCGCCTGTTGGAGCTTCACAATTCGTCTGGCGAAATCCGCTTCCGCTCGGTCAAGCTCCGCCCGCTTCATGATGCGAATCTTCTCGTTGCTGGCTTTTCGCAGTTGGCCTTCAAGTAGTGTCCTACGAGCTTGGTGACTAGCGGTCAGGCTTTGAACCCGAGCGCCCACGAGCTGTCGGTTGGCTTCAGCGTGCTCCGCAATTGCTTCAAGCCAGCGACGGTGATGAAGCGCATCGAGGTCATCGAAAACCTCCTGCTCTGGCAAGCTGTTTTGGCTCCCCGGCGAGAGAGTCTTGAGAAGGTCAAACAGGTTCTCTGACACCTTAGCCTCTGTGGCTACCGCGACAAGCTCCTCATCTTGCTTCATTCCCTGCCTGAGCCAGCGGTAGACAGCGAACGGGTAATCGCCAGGTGGAATTTCCGGGTCCTCAACCATCAAAGCGGTATAGACGGTCTCCGGTTCTTGCAGGAACTGAGCCGCCTGCCGCAACAAGGGATGTCCCAGGGACAGGAGGACCGCTGACGGGCTTTCAACAGCGCAGCCCTGGTCGAACGTGACAGTGAGGGTCGGAACATTCCCCTTGAGCCACCGCTCCCAATTGCGGAATGAAATATCATTTGATTTCGGTAACTTCCGGAAGTCTTCGAGTAGGTGATTTCGGCCATCCTGGTTAATGCGCAGGGTCTTCAAAGCCTTGTCCCCCAACAGGTATTCTTGCTCCTTACCAAGCCGCCGAGTTAGATACGTCGATGCCGCCCTTGCCAATGCTTCAGGTTCGAGCCAGTAGCTTCGGGCCTGGTTAAGTTTGTCCGCCCAACTCGTAGCCGGTAGATTGAGGCCGAAGAGCTCACCTTGCTTCTCCTCGAGCTGCTGCTCTTCCTGAATCTGACGAATCTTGTTGTCGGCGAGCTGCTGCAGGCGCTCTGCCCTTTCATCGTCCGTGAGCTTGAAGCTCTCAGAGATGCTGTGAATCTCCTTTGTTATTTCGCCAAGGATTTCCTCGCTGCTTCCTATCGCATGCTGGAAAACCCCGATTCGCATGAGGCAACGGTTATAGATGTCCGCATCGATAGTTCCTGGCGTTACCAAGTTGAAAATGGCAACCGTCGGGCTTTGCTGACCATAACGGTCGATACGACCGATGCGTTGCTCGATGCGCATGGGATTCCATGGCAGGTCATAATTGATGAGGCAGTCACAGAACTGGAAGTCCAGGCCTTCGCAGCCGACCTCGGACGACAACAGTATGTCGATGGCCTCCTCCAAGTCCTGGGAAAGGCGGAATCGCCGCCGCAGCTCCGCCCGCTCCTCGTCTGGCACACCGCCGTGAACGAGACCATACCGCACGCCCGCCGCATCCAACTTCTTTACAAGGTAGTCAAGCGTGTGCCGGAAGGTGCTAAAGGCCAGCACCTTGTTATTCGGCAGAGACTGCTTGTCCTTGACTAGTTTGACGAACGCCTCTGCCTTGGGGTCGGGCTCATCCAGTGTCTTTACGCGCGTAATGAGCGACCGAATATCCTCACTGACCGCGTCCAAGAAGTCGAAGTCAATATTTTGGTCATCGGCATCCGAGAGCTCCAGCGCTTCTAGCCGGTCAAGCTTCCCGTTGAGCATGTCCTCAAGCAGCGGCGCAAGGCCGTAAAGGCTGCTCGCCGCCTGACGGCTAATGGTCGTCATCATGAAGCGCACGTTCACGTTTCCGTGGAGCCGGAGTAGGATGCGTTGAATCACATCCAGCAAGTCGTCGTGTAGTTTCTTCTGCCCATCAGTAAACTCGGTGGTAACGGTTTCTGGTTTTCTGATAGTGAAATCGCCAATATCCCGACGGCGGGTGCGATTGATGAGTGAACTGAACGTGTAGAGGTCTTCCAACGCCTGTATAGTCTTGATACGGGAAATCCCATCCCCGGCGTCTGCTCCCAACGCATCGTAAATATGCTGGAAGCCCGGATTTATCGATAGGACGTTCCTGCCCCAATCCGTTTCTGCGACTTCCTGCAGGGAGCCTCGAACCTCATCCGCCCAGCCCTCCTTGCCTCGTCTGCAGACTCTGATGGCTTCATTAATCGGGCGGTTGGGCTCTGCCATCTGATTGAAGCTCGCCTGGTCAATGATGAGGTCAGGCCGCAGTGTATTGAGGAGTGTGAAGAGGTCCTCTCGGCCAAGCTGCACGGGGGTAGCTGATAGAAACACCACGGCTTCGGCGTGGTCGCAGAAGTAGCGCACTGCCTGGTGAAGCAAAGTCTCCGTATTTCGGATGTGGTGGGCCTCGTCAACGATGACAAGGTCAAATCGTGGCGGTGGGCCAAGTTCCAGTAGCCCAATGTCTCTGGCCCGCCCTCGTCCCTGTCTACCGAACAGGAGGTCCGCGTCAACCAATGAGAAGGGCAGGATGGCTTTTGAGTGCTGCAAAGGCCACTCTCCGTCCAAATGCGTCTCGTTGATGCAGTGTCGCAGCAGGCGCCCATCCAGGGGGCTGAAGTGTTCATCGAAACGCTTCATCTCGAGCTCCCATTTTCGTTCGGCGACGAGCGGTTTAGGGCAGATGATGAGTACCGACTTAACGTCGCTTCTGGCCTGGAGCTCCTTGAGGATGAGGCCAGCTTCGATTGTCTTGCCAACGCCGACCTCATCGGCCACAAGTAGCCGCGGCTGGTCAGCGCGAATGAGCTTGAATACCGGTCGATACTGGTACGGTACAAACTCGATGCGGCCAGAGTTAAAGGAGTACAGGGCTGAGGCCGAGGGCGAGGCGAGTTGAATCGCGGTCAGCAGCGCGCTGAGTTCGGTTTTCTCGAGGACCTTCCTTTCTGGACTGCTTTCCTCAAAAGCTTTCAGTTGACTCTCGTAGTAAACGTTACGCACCCCGTTTTCAAAGACACGATAGCGCGTCTCCCCAGCAGCTGAGCTCAAGACCTCAAGAATTGGGAAGATTGCTGCTGCATTGGACCTCAGGCGAACGAGCTGTCCAGCGGCAAATTTCGGCGTTGCGTCAGCTGCTGGCGACGGCTTGCTTGAAGTTGGTTGCTGCGGAGAGGGGGCAATTCGGACTAGCGCCAGTTGCTTGTAACGCTCTACGGCGCTGAACACTTCGTCGGAGGCTCCAATTACTTGTAGCACACGACTGAGCGTGTCCGCATCGCGAAATGCATCCTGCGGAGGAAGACCGCCGCTAGGTGTATGGGCCCACCGATTGCGCACGGCTTGGAGTTCTTTAAGCCAGGTTCGCGCCTCCTTCGGCAGGTGTATGTACGCTGCCAATTCATGCCAGTTCTGGTCAAGGACACGAAGGAGCGCGGCTAAGTCCAAACCTTGGAGATTTGTGATTCGTTGAGCTTGGACGGAACGTTGTTGCTGAAACGTTAGGCGCTGTACGACGTTTTCATCCCACCAGGCAGGGCCGAGGTTTGGGAGATGTTTCTGAAGCCAAGCGCAGAACTCTGAGGCCGAATTATTGAGAATTTCAATCATTTTCAGTCTTTCGCTCCGTCCTAAGTAGGCATCCACCGAAATGATGTGAATGATTATCCGGGGTATCCGTTGGACTGTCGAGGTCCCAGTTTAGCCATTCGAACACGGGAGGCAGGCCCCTTCCGGGGCCGCCGTTCATTACTCCTCTCATATCTGGTCCGTCACGGCAGCGGTAGTGGGTGCCGACGGCCACAACGAGAAAATGTCATTCTTCTTTGTGTTGTTCAACAATGCGGTAGTTCTACACAACGGTCCAGGGGCAAATCTGCGGGATATGCAGCGAGCCACCGTTCATTTGCTGTTGCAGCGTCTTTGTCGCGTCGATTAATGCCGGCAGCAAAGCCACCATTCCCTCTCGCCTCCACTTGTTCCTCGCAAGAGCGCTGTTCAATGTCTCGCGCCACTGCGTCGTTGCCTTCAGCTTACGGTGCGGTCAATCTTCGCGTAAGGTCTCCACATAATTTGTAGCAGGGCTACAGAATCCTTGCCGCTACGCGTTGATGTCGCGAAGCGGGGCGGAGGTATAAGCGACGACGACAGTTCGTAGCCCTGCACGACACCTCCCACTATTCCGTGTGCGCTCACTGACAGCCAGAGGTCATGCAGAGAAGCAACCGAAAGTGAAGGTTTGACGCCGCCGGCAATCAGGGACGAACTGCCGCTCGACGGCAGCGCACATGTCCGCGTAAGTCAGCGGTGCCAGCAAGCCCTGCAACACGCACCAAAGCGCGCCGCCCAGCTTCCAATGAGGCAGCGCCATCGGTCATCGCTCTAGGCGAGCCGGTCATGCCTGGTCTGGCGCCTTGCCAGCGCTAGACCAGTTTTTCCGGCATGGCATTCGAAGGTGCCTCGCCGGCGCAGCTCCACATCCCCGCAGGGGAGGGCAATCCCGCACACTCCCAGGCTCGTCGCGAAACCGCCAGCCACAAACCCATGTGGCGCTGCGCCAGCAGATTGACATGCTCCCGCGAAGGGCCCGAACCGGGATAGCCGGGTCGTTGCCTGCGAAGCGCTTCTCCTTTCCGTCCGGGCGATGGAAGACTGCCATGGCGACCAAACTGGACATCGACCAGGATGGGCGGGATGCGCTGCTGAAGGCGATGGCGGATTGACGACGACTTGAGATAATGTATCCGTATAGTTTGCGGCAGGGGTGCAGAATCCTTGCCGCTACGCGTCGATGTCGCGAAGCGGGGCGGTGGTGTATGCGGCGAGAGTTGCACCACACCTCTCACCGTTCTGTGCGAAGGTGCTCACTGACAGGACAAAGGCCAGGAAGTGAGGCAGCCGGAAATGAAAGTCCGCCGCTGCTGCGGATGAACGGTTGAGACTCAGGTAGCCCGCTAGCGCCGCCCCAGTTTCCAGGAGCGATAGCTTTTGACGCTGACGCAAAGGAGTTCGCGCAGCGCCGACAACGGAAAAATGCCGGCACTGCTCGTCATTCCAAGGGCATTTCACATTGAGTTTTTTTGCGAAGAACGCCGTCACCCCTTTTTTTGCGAATTCCAACTCCATTTGCAGGTGCCGAGCCCACGGCAGGGTACCAGTGGATTAGGCCATTAGGTGGATTCGCTGCACGCTGCGGCTCGGCTACCTTGTAGTCTCATAGTTCATCCTGCGGGGAAATTATGTGGCGTCAGAAGCGCATTCCAAATGGCCGTCCCATGGATGGCACAGACGTGGTTGCGGTTGATGTGATTGCCCTGCTTTCCGGTGTTAATTTTGGAAGTGTAATAAAAATAATTGCTGCAATCGAAGCGATGTGCATTCATTTGAATAAGCAGCCGGAAGAAGTGGTCAGATTCAAGAATGCGTCAATGGAACCTGTGGAGTTCGACGGCCATCATGAAGCGCGTATTGCCGCGACTGACGACATGATTCATGAGATTGTGAGAAATCCCCGTATTTCACTGCGAAGAGAGCGTCCGCTGTAAGAGTCGTGGCGTGTCGTGTAAAGAAGGGGTAAAAGGGTATTAACCATCCAACACCTGAATCGCACTGCGATTCTTTATGAAATGCTGGGTTTCTTTCAAGGGTTGGGAAATCTAATTTCACGGAGATGGGAGACTGCCATGTTCAAGCGAAAACGCATCCCGCAGGGGCGCCCCATGCCGGGCTCTGACGCAACCGCAGCAGACGTTATCGCCTTGCTGTCGGGGGTCAACTATGGCTCGGTGGTTAAGGTTCTTGCTGCCGTCGAGGCGATTCGCACTGGTACGGGAACGCCGCTTGAGGATATTGTGACCTTCATGAACATCCCGACTGAAGCCGTCGTGTTTGACGGAACGAACGATGCGCGCATCATTGCTACTGACCGGCTCGTGCATGACCTCGTGAACAACCCTGCGCTTGATTTTCTTGAATACGCGCTGCGCCATAAGTACCGTCACGGTGTCTCGAAAAAGGCTTCATCTGGCCTTGCGTAGTCCCAACTGGTCGCATAGGGTTAAGAAATCAGCGGGAGGGCGCCGATACCCAACCTAAAATTGAATTTCTAAAATACGTATTGCGACAAGAATCACGGTTCCCAACCGACCCATTGCTTCAGCAGAAAGTTCGGGGCCTTATCGGCAGACACTGCGGGGATAAAAGTAATAGGGATTCGGAAAGCCTAACCCTGCCACTGGAGGTGCGGCTGCTATACTCGGATATGAGTGAAATAGAGTTACCGCCTATCTCTGATAGCCTGCTCCCGATGCCACCACGTAAAAATGTTCGTTAGGAGCTTTTTCTCGGAGTCGAGAATTTTGAATTTGCGGAACATATATAAAATGTTCTAGGAGGCATATGTCACTGCCAAACGGTGTCTTACCGACAGGTGAGATTCAGTCCATCTGCCCATCCGCAGGATGGTTGGGCAATCGAGGTGCACTCCACGACGCAAATGGCATTATCGTTCGGCCGTGGCAGCGGAAGGCTTGGGTAACGTGCCTACTGTCCTATAAGGGGCGCAACCGTAAGCCCCTGATGCAGCCAGGCCGTTATACGGAGCTCTTCTTCTTGGATGAGGCAACTGCACTCGCTGCTGGACATCGGCCCTGTGGTGAGTGCCGAAGGGACGATTACAACAATTTCAAGCGCGCCTGGGTGCTTGGCAACAAGCGGCCGAACAATACGACCATTGCCGATATTGATTTCGCGATGCACGCAGAGCGGACGAGGGCCGAAGAAGACCATACGCGCATGCGGGAAGTCCGGACCCTGCCATCTGGGGTGTTGGTGTTATGGGGAGGGACGCCTCACCTGTGGAGCGGAAGCTTCCTTCTCAAGTGGACGCCGGCGGGCTACGCAGCAGCCGATGCGGGTTGGCTCATGACGTCAGACGTCAGACTGATTACGCCGCCGTCGGTAGTGCAGGCTCTTGGGGCAGGTTATGTGGCGCGCGTACACGAATCGGCCAGTTTGCCAGGGTGAGTGCCCAACTTACCTTGCAGAACTGGCGGCGCATGCTGCAAGCATGTTGCTCTAATGCTCGCCCAGAACCTGGGGTTCGCTATTGGGTGATAGCGGTAAATTCCGTAAAACGGTCAACCAATGAAGAGAATCTATATCCCGGCCAATGGTGCCGATGACTGGGCTCAATTTCTTGCCGAACCCGTAAAGCATTGGCGAACTGGGTATTCGGCTCGAAGTCTTGCCCACTGCTGGCAAGAGGCCGAAGGGTTTCCGCCAGAGGTTTCCGAGGTCTTGAACACTAGCGAAGCTCTCCGCGGAACGTCAATGTTGCTTGGCATCCCCGAGCATCAAGTCGCCCTTCCTGGAGGCAGTACCAAGTCGCAGAACGACGTCTGGGTGTTAGGCAAGCGGGATGGCGAACTGGTTTCTATCGCAGTAGAGGGAAAAGTAGCCGAACCGTTTGACCGCACGGTGGCGGAGTGGCTGGAGCGGGAAACGCCTGGAAAACATGTCCGGCTTCAATTTCTCGGCAAGACACTCGGCTTGAGTGAAATGCCGTCGACAATACGGTATCAACTGCTGCACAGGACTGCTTCGGCCATTCTCGAGGCGGAGCGCTTTAATGCCGCCCACGCACTCATGCTCGTACACTCATTTAGTCAAACGCATGACTGGTTTGAAGACTACCAAGCGTTCGCTGCGTTATTTGGCATCGAAGCCGAGTTGAATCGCGTGCATCGCGCGAAGAGGGTTGGTAAGGTCACGCTGCACCTGGGCTGGGTCTGTGGTTCTGCTGAGTACCTCGGACGCTAGCTATGAAGGGTAGGCCCTTACCATAACCGGTCCCACCTGTCCCTGTTTGTGTGATTGACTGCAGGAGCGAGTCTTCCTGCAGGATAGCACCCGCTTTCCTACCTGCCTTTACTTGCTCCTCGTAAGGGCGCTGCTGTTCGATGTCGCCATTGCGGCGTTGCCTTCAGCTTGCAGTTCATGGCAAGCTTGCTGTAGGGTATCCGCATAGTTTGCAGCAGGGCTACAGAGTCATTGTCGCTACGCGTGGATGTTGCGAAGCGGGGCAGTGGTGTAAGCGACGATAGCGGTTCGTAGCCTGCACAACACCTCGCACAATTCCGTGTGAAGGGCGCTCACTGACAGGCCAACGGCCGGGATGCGAGGCAACTGAAAGTCTGCCGTGGGCGCGGGCCGCCGGTCTGTCAACGTATGCTCAGTGCCATCTGAGTGAGTAGACAGCCACACGTCCGTGCTTCCCTCCAGGATGGCAGCGAAGCCGGGATTGCCGAGACCTTCTTGCCGGTGCAGCGATGGACTCTAGGAGGCCCGCCTACGCGGGCCCAGACGCCATTGCGAAAACCTTGAGAGGGGCACCGCTTCGCGTCTCGCAATACTCTCGCGTAGCCGCCTCCCGCTGGAGCATGGCGGCTGCTGAAACATCGCCTTCGGCTTGCCGAGCATGTACCACAATTCCAAACCAGCATCCCACCAAGCTTCCGCGCCAGCATACCGCGGTGCCGGCCTATCCTGGCCATTGCGCTCCGGCGAAGCGTCTTCGGTCTGCATTGCAAGCATGCACAATGGAAGCTTCGACGTGTTCAGTACCAGCCGTCCGTGTGGTCGGCTGACGCCGCCGGCAACCAGTGACGAGATGCCGCTCGTCGGCAGCGCATATGTCCGCGTAAGTGGCGCCGCGCGAGCCTTCCCACAAGCAGTGCCTGCAAGCACTGCAACACGCACCAAAGCGCACCGCCCAGCTTCCAATGAGGCAGCGCCATCGGTCATCGCTCTAGGCGAGCCGGTCATGCCTGGTCTGGCGCCTGGCCAGCGCTAGACCAGTTTTTCCGGCATGGCATTCGAAGGCTCCATCCCGGCGCAGCTCTACATCCCCGCAGGGGAGGGCAATCCCGCACACTCCCAGGCGCGTTGCCAAACCGCCAGCCGCAAACCCAGGTGGCGCTGCGCAGCAGATTGACATGCCCCCGCGAAGAGTCCCGAACTGGGATAGCCGGGTCGTTGCCTGCGAAGCGCTTCTCCTTTCCGTCCGGGCGATGGAAGACTGCCATGGCGACCAAGCTGGACATCGGGTTCTACCAGGATGGGCGGGATGCGCGATGGCGGATTGAGACGACTTGAGACAATGTATCCGTATTGTTTGCGGCAGGGCTGCAGAATCCTTGCCGCTATGCGTCGATGTCGCGGAGCGGGGCGGCGTATGCGGCGAGAGCAATTTTCAGTTGCGGCAGCAATACCTCTCACAATACTGTGCGAAGGGTGCTCCCTGACAGGCAAAGGGCTAGGAAGTGAGGCAATTGAAAGTGAAAGTCCGTCGCTGCTACGGATGAGCGTTTGAGACTTTAGGAAGGCCGCCCGCGTCGACGCCGTTCAGGCTCATCAGACGCCGCACGTGCGTCTTGCTGCCGGGAGCTCACGTGCGCGAGTCCTCGGCCATGCGAAGGGGGCCAGAGGCGCCTTTGAGCTTGGCGTAGATAGGCCGAATCAGCGTAAGCAGTTGGGCGTCGGTGCGCCGCTTGCACTTAGCTGTTGCCGCCGCGTTTCTGGGAGCGGTACGGCTTCCTGCCCCGTATAGCCGGCCGAAGTTGACATCCGGGCGAGCTTCTGAGACCGTCCAAATTAAACGGTCAGATTCACAGCCTGGGGACAGCAGGAGTACACGCGATGGATAATCCCGAGCCGACTGCCGCGGTGACCCGGCCGCAAACACGGGCGGAAGTAGTAGAGAAGCTCTGCGCCGTTGTTCAGGAGGTCCGTCAGGGAAACTTGGATGAGCTGTTGGCCCGTGTTAAGGCTCGGAACATTGAGCATTTCGTACATTTCACCCGCGCTTCCAATCTGCCCTCAATCCTGGAGCATGGGCTGATTCCTTGGCTACATCCGAAGGCAAAAAGCCTGCCCATCCCCATTCAGGGAACGGATTTCCAACGTCGGGACGGCCTATATGAGGCGAGTTGCCTCAGTGTGACGACGCCAAACAGCTCGATGTTCGATTCCAAACGCAAATGGGAGAGCTCAGGCTGGGCAGTGCTTGGTTTCCACGCCGAGGCAGTTATCAGGAAACCTACCTTGTTCCTGCAAGAGAATGCGGCGAAGGGAATGGGCATCGGACTTGGGGAGAGAAACTTTCGTAATCTGGCATCAGTGAGCGCATTCGACAGCATGTTCATTGGTGAGAAGGCTGTTCGGATTCCCTGGAACTTGGCACCGAATCAACCCACCTTTATTCAGTCTGAAGTAATGGTTTTGGACGTCATCGAGCCAGAAGCCCTTGCGTTTGTGGCGCTTGGTGAGGAGATGGACATAGCGCAACGGCAAACCCTTGAAGCCTCACTACCCGCCGGCGTCAGCACAGTACCTGTCGAGAGCGAACATCACCGTAGCCTCTTCAGAGGGCGGCCGGACGTACAGAGACTTCGCGATGCGCTCTCCAAATGAGCGCCAGAGAATCAACTTCTTCGCGCATTCAGGTACCTCATCGAGCTGAGTTTCTCTAAAGTCTTCCCAGGCCCCACAGGGCGACCTTGCCCTGCTCCTCTCCGCCATTTACATGCTCCGCCCGGGCCCGACCGGCTTCGGCAGTGTGAATGGCGCGGCGACTAGCCGTTGGTGCTCATGCAGATTGATGGTGGCGCGCGCATGCTCTCTATGTATTACGAATATCCCGTGAAGCCTGTGCCGCGGTTCTCGCGTAGCCTGAACCTGTGGATGAGGGGGTGTCAACGGATTAGCCCATTAGACGGATTCGCCGCAAGCCCTGCGCATAGATTGCCGAATCGTCGTAGCAACATTACCGATGGACCATCGCCGCCACGCGGCGGTTGTCGCGAAGCAAAAGGGGGCTATCGCTCCCAGCACGATTCATTTTCCCCGCACCACACCTCTCACAATTCCGCGTGGAGGATGAGCTTGCCGAAGGGCAATGCTACGAGGGAGCCCAAAGTGCAAAGTACAGATGTCCGCGCGCGAGTAAGCGCAGTTAGGCCAACTTTGGTAAGCTAGCCTATGAGTTTTACTTATAAGAGATAAGAGGGTTAGCTTATGGCAGTCGGTGCGTGTATGACGCTTAGCGCCTATGCAGAGACAATGCTACAGGTGTTTGATGAATCAAGTTTGAAGACAGATGCTGGAGTGCAGGCTGTGATGACGTATCTGCTTGCGTATCCTGGCCAGACAATCGGCGACCTGGCCAGTGCTACGGGTTTCGATGAAACGCGGATGCAAGACTACTTATCAGCACTGGGGGACCTAGTGGAACTGAGAGGTGCTACGTGGTCTGCGTCTGCCCGGGGGCGCTCTGCAATCGAACATTTAATGGCCGTTGGCACCGGCCGCGCGAAGGGGGCTCGGCCGTCGAGTACGGTAGGGCTGACTGCGGCAGAAGCGAAGCGCTGGGAAGAAGTTAAGCGCATCGTCATGGATACGCCGGTGGACTCATCGTCAGAGACGCTGCGGGAGCAGTATGAACATTGGTTCCGCTTTGCAGAGAGCAATCCGCCGAAGACGGTAGCAGAGGTTGACGCCGTCTATACGCGCCCCAAACCAGGAGAGGCGGAGGCCCATTGCACTTTTGGCAACCAAGGCTCCATGGGAATAACAATACATCGTCCGGGAACGCAGCCTGTGGTTGATTTCGGCTCGCTGCTACGTCATTTTCGGCAAACAGACGATGACAGCCTGGTCGATTCCGATGGGTCGCTCATTGAAAAAGCACTTGGCCTAGGCCTGACGTTCTGGTGACGCCGCCATGCGGCGAAGTTCGTGAAGCGGCGGGGGTAGCCGCCCCCGGCCCGATTCGTTTATGCGGCGCCACACCTCTCGCAATTGTGTGGTGCGAGATTCCGGGGCGGCAGGCCAGGAAAACGAGCTACCAAACGTATGGCACAGAGGATTGCCGTGCCGGCAAAAGGACTTTTTGCGCCAAGCAGAAACTATGTCAGACCCGAATCGGGCGCCGGAGGGAACTTCACCCAAAACTGACATGTGTCGTGGACACAATTTGGATTTAGGCCTACGACGTGGCGGTCATCCGCTACAAAGACAGCAAGTTGCTACACACCGTTATGCTGCAGCACAATTGAAAATTCAGCAGAACAGGCTGCAATAATTTCCATGAAACCAAAAAATCCATTCACGCTCGTCGGCGGTACTGGTTTTTCCACGAAGAGCGCCAATACCTATACTGCCACAACAAAGCCACGCCATTTTCTTGGGTATTCTGGGAGGGCGTCACTGGGAACCCTTGACCCAGATTGGTTGGGCACTGTAAAGGTGGGCAGAACTCTCTTTGACGCTCAGATATATGCGCCGCCGCCAGAAGTAATTCCCCACAAGGGCCGCAGGCCTGGACGTAGAACCCGGGGCGCCATAAAAATCACATCAGCAGAGAAAGAGTTGGTCGTCAAATACGCTCCAGCACTGATTCGAATAATCTGGCACTCCCCTATAGCTGGCACGGACAAGGGCGACCCAGATACTGTAGGCGAGCTGTTGGTCGAACTCGAAAAACGTCACATGGGGTTGCTTGCGGTGACGTTAAGTACCCCAGTCGAAGAGCAGTCCAAAGTCCTTGAGGATGAGAAAGCTGTCATAGAGCGCTATGAAGCAATTGCTCGCAGTCACGCGTTGCATCCTCTAGGCGGATGTAGAGCACGGCTTACGGACCCGCATGGCCTAGAAGTGCTCGCACGTTGGCCCCATCTCGAAAAATTCTCTCAGTTGTTCTCGCTGCACAACTATTGGGAGGTGATGCCGCCAGAGTTGATTGCTGAGTCACTGTGTAGTTGACCACAATTCCGCCTTTAGCCTACCGAATGGTTACCGACTCATTGCTGAACTCCACCAGCCGCCACGCGGCGAAGTTAGCGAAGCGGCGGGGGTATCCGCCCCCAGCTCGATTCATTTATGCGGCGCCACACCTCTCACAATAGTGTGTGGTACGAGATTCCGGGACGTCAGCCTCCCCGTTCAGGGTGGCTCCCGAGCCGGGATTGCCGAAGCCCCCTTGCTGGCACGGCGCTGCACAACAGGCAAGTCACCTACCAAGCTGCTCGACGCAAGGCGGGAGTGTTGCTCAAGTGAGCGCCGCCGTGGCTCTGCGCGTGCTGCTGCCTGAGCGCCATCCCAGGCGCCCCACGAATGCGAAGCGAGACCAGCGCCAGATGCCACTTGAGAGCGCTGCACCAGGCTGCCATGGGGTCGCAACGCGATGCTCCTGTGTAGGCTGCAGCTCAGCGCCAGCCTGCAGCCTGCGGTGCGCTCGCCGGCTCAGCTTCCATACCGGCGTCTCTCCAGGTGACTTCCGAGATGACATTTCGGATTCTCGCCAGCCGACTCGCGAGCCGCCTTCCTTTGCGCCACGCCGGTGTGCATGCTGCCGTACCGGCATAGCCTGGACATGTCCGCTTGCGAAGTGCTGACCGGCAACAGCTCTGGGCGCTCCACCAGCGGCTCCAGCGCGCGCGACGCTATCCATCCCCCAGCCCTTCGGGGTTGCGTCTGCGGCGCCGGCAGCCAGGGACGAGCTACCGCTAGCCGGCAGTGAACATGTCCGCCTTAGGGGCTCCGCGCGAGCTTCCAGCAGGCAGCGCCAGCCCGCCCGGCGGCCACCATCAAAGCACTGCGCGCGCCTCCCACAAGCAACGCTGTTGGTCGCCATACCTGCACCGCTCTACCCGAGTCGGTCATGCCTGGCCTGAGCCCGGCCCACGCGACACCAGCCTTGCCCAGCATGGCATTCGAAGGCTGCTCTCCGGCGCGGCTCCATACCCCCGAAGGGGAGGTAATCCCGCACACTCCTAGGCGCATCGCGAAACCTCCGGCCGCAAACCCATGTGGCGCTGCGCCAGCAGATAGGCATGCTCCCGCGAAGGGCCCGAACCGGGATGGCCGGGGCACTGCCTGCGAAGCGCTCCTTCTCCCGGTCATACTCCGGGGCGCACACTAGGCCGGCACACCTGCGGGAAGCCATGGCAGCGGGCGTGGCGCAGCGCCCGCGAGCCGCGGGAGGTGCTTGCAGGGGAGAGGGTTCGGGGACGCAATGCGGTCTGGCTTGTCCGATTGGGTGCGTTACGCAGGAGTGGCGAAGGGCTCAGAATTGGGTAGGGTGTCCGGGCTCTCCGACGTTAGAGAATAGTCATGCAGGGTGTCACGGCTCTCCGACGTCTCACCGGTACATCACTGTGGGCCATCCTGCTTTACTGATATTTATCATCAGCCAGCGCTATACATTGTTAGGCGCATTGTGCGAATCAGTCGACGTGAAGGAACAAGTCATGAGCCAGAAACCCTGCAGCCCTTGCATTGAAACGTCCCGGGACGAGGAAATAGAGTTCGAGGCAACTATCGAAGACTACCTCGGCGACTATGACGAACAGTTTGAGCAGCAAACTCCGGCCCAGTGCCCGCGGGCGAGTCGCTCGCCTGGGCATGCCGGCGAACACGTCCCAGTCGCGCTAGTCCTGCACTGACCGATTTTCCTCTCGGTGGTACTGTTGGGCCCCTACGTGGGGCCCTCTTTTTTGCCTGCGCCAGGTGTTCAGGTTTGGGCTTGCAGATGGTTGAAGTGCCGAGCTTTGTCTATAACTTGCTCGATTTCGAGCTGTCGCACGAAGTTGGGTCGGCCGATGCCGAACTGTTCCACGCCCGCAGCATCGCACATGATGCGCGCAGCCTCGACCGCTTCGGGGTAAGGCATCAGACGGTGAGTCTGCAGCAGCAGATTGCCCGGTACCTGAGCCATCAATCGCGCCCACCAGAGGTCAGGTAAGCTGAGCCATTGCTCGCCATCCGTCAAGCTCGCGTTCTCGTCATACACAAGGCCTTCATCGCTTGCCTTGAAGAGCGCGATAACTCCAATTACTCCGCCCGGCATCACTGAAACCGCATCGAGCACAGGCTGCCGGCCAGTCGATGTGAAATTCGAGCCGGGCTTCGCCCACCCGATAAATTCGAGCCCCGGAACCGGCTCGGCAGTTTCGCTGGTGGCCACCGGCAAAGCGATGATGCCTTCGGCAAACAGGTCACCTTCAAGTGGGTCCGACCAACTGTGCTGGACCAGGCATGGAACCCCGAAAACCGCCCGCGGGAAGTGCATCAACAGGTCATGAAGCAGTACCAAGAGGTTGTTGCGAAGCTCGCCGGGGCATCGGGAAATCAGCGTCTCCACATCACCTGGCTGCGCGCTGTTGAGCCACCGGCGGTAGAGCCGGCACATGGGCGCGAGCCGCCGTTCCTGGATGCCGATACGAAGACTAGCGAGAAGCTGCTGAGACAGGTCGGGATGAAGCATTCTTGTTCCTTGATATACCGCCCTCACCAACTCTATCGCAACGCAATTTGTATTGCACTGCATGATGCAACTACTGCGCAAGCGTTCTACATACTTTGCAGCAAGGTTGCTGCTGGCCCCGTGAATCGGCAACGCCTGTCGAATCCGCCAGGATGCCGCTATACGCCGATGAGAAGAGGTGAATCTCGCTCGGCCTGATGCCGGCATTCCCAATGACTCACACTAATCAGGAGCCCCAATGCCCTCAGTTACCGCCCAGAGCGCGGCCAACATTGCCCGCGTGGAGGTGTATTCGCAGTACCGCGACATGTTGATTCAGTACCTCTTCGTGTCGAAGGCGCAGCGCTATCTGCTGCAGGTCGAGACGCTTGAACTCGTGTCCGACCAGGTCTTGCGTAGGCAGCTCACAGACCGTCGGCACCACCTGGCCAACCGCCAGGCCAAACTCGATGCAGCATTGGCCGGCCTCATGAGCAACCCGTTAATCGACCATCGCAATACCGGCACGCGTTCGACTGGTGCTGGCGGAGGCTGGGCCGCCGGCATTCGGGCGCCAACGTCCAGGCTCGTCGACAGGCAGCCCTCAGCCAATTACGAGCCAATGCCACCGGTAGTCGAGGCCGTGGATTGTGGGTATGACTTCGGCACGGCTACCGGCGAAGGGGATTGGCTGATTTCATCAACGCCATCGACGAACATCAACGGATTGCCCATGGTCGGTGCCGTAGACATTCACGGCAACCCGTATGGCTACACCGCCTTGGACAGCAACAACGGCTTCTGACCCGGCGGCTGATGAAAAAGGGCTCCACGAGAGATAGGAGCCCTTCGAGTTTTTGGAAAGTCAGTATTCCCCTACAGCAATCAACGCGATTGCAGCCAATTTCACCTTCACCACTTGCACGGCCAACGTCGGCATATCGCGATACGTGATGAGCACCGCCTGCTCACCCGTGACCATTTGCAGCAGCTCTTCAACGCGCTGAGCCAGCAGCTTCAATCGTCGGCGATGCCACCAATGTTCCAACGTCGCCCGCCAACCTACGACCGGTAGTGCCAGCTCAACGGCGAAGCTTCGTTCGATGCCATCCAGCTTCTGCAACACATCCTGCAGCACTTCAGGGCTGCACGGCTTGACTCGATACACATCCACCCACGCCACTGCAGTCCCGACAGCCACAGCAATGCTGGCGGTCGGCCGCGATTTGTAGAGCGCGTAACTCGCCTCATTCAACTCCTTCATGAGCCGTTCGTCCTGGGCGCGCTGCGTGTCTTCGTTTGCCATCGTTCTTTCCTTTCAGAGTGACCGCCCCGCGGGCGTACGCTCTCGTATAGGAAAAGCGCTGCGGATTCTGCTGCGCTGGAGGCGGCGAGCGCGGAAAAACCAGCCAGGGACCAGGAAGACTCGTACCCCCCAGATGGCGGGTTGATATATGCAATCTTTGCGTATAAAAATAGTGCCCTTGATGCAATGTTTGCCGTAAGGCAACAGCGCATGGTCGAGCGCAGACGGGCCCCACCTGTCCGCCATAGGGACCTTTGGCATATCACGCAAGCTTGCGGAGCTGCGTGTGCCCTACCCTATGGAGAATCGACATGCAGCAAATCATTGCCACCACCCCAGCACGCCACACCCGGTTCCACCCGGAATACACGCCCAGCGCTCACACGGCTCGCCGCAAGGCAGCGCGTCCCGCGCCGCACACCTCCCCCGAAACAAGCCCCGTACTACCGTCGCACGCGAACACCGTCGGGATTACGGAGGCTCGCACCGAGGCCAATGTTGCTCGCATTGAAGCCGAGTTCAGGAACAACCGCAGGTTCTACGAGCACAAGCTCCGCGGCTCCGGCATCGCGCCACACGAGCTACCTGACGCCCTGTGCGAAATGTTCTCGCTTGCCATTCGGTGGGCAGGCTCTTACGACGCCAACAAAAGCAGAATCTCCAGCTGGTTGGGCAATCAAGTCGTACGCACCGTTGCGAGTTCAATCTACGGCACCCGGCGGCCCGGCTGGCGACATCAGCAGGAATGCGAAATGTCTGCCGAAATGCTAATGAACGGCGTGGGGCATGCATATTCCGCCGCAGCGGTCGACAGCCTCTCCAACGCCGATACCCAGACCGAAGACCTGGCGGTTGCCGCATTCCTCAGCGAGTTGTCCGGCGAACTAACCCCGGCAGAAGCAGCCATCATCGACATCTGTGGCGCAGACCTGCTGCATGAACGCCAGGCTCTGCCGCAGCTCATCCAGGTGCGCGACCTACTCGGTGTGCGTAGCCTGGCGACGGTTCGCAGCTTCACGCGAAAGCTCGCGTGCAAGGTGCGCGCGCTTGCTCTCGAACACTTCAACGCCCAGGACCTGAGCGGGCGTCCAGGCTTCGACAAGCTTGCCGCCTGATTCTCGCAGCCACCCAAGAAATCGCTCAAGAGCGGGCACCCCCATGCTTCATGCATGGTTGCTCGCGCTATACACACGTAGAACACGCGCTCACCAATCTTTCCGGAAAGGGCGCGTACAGATTCAAGCCATTCACATCAATCATTGCTGAGAGAAGGTGCATGACCATCGTTGCTGTCCTGAATACGAAAGGTGGCGTCGGCAAGACGACGATTGCGCTAAACCTGGCCATTGGCCGCGCGCTGCACGGCCGCAACGTGCTTGCGGTAGATGGTGACCGCCAAGGGAGCCTGCTGACCGCACTGGCAAATCGCGGTGAGCACGAGCCAGCCATCGCTGTTGCGCAATACGTCGATGGACAGGCACTACGCCAGCAAGTGCTTCGAGCGGTCTTGCACTACGACGACATCGTGATTGATGCAGGTGGCCGCGATAACACCGCTTTGCGCGCGGCCTTACTGCTGGCGGACAAAGTCATCGCCCCCTTCCTGCCGCGGTCGTTCGATGTCTGGTCCCTCGATGACATGAGCACGCTCCTGGCAGAAGCTCGCGCGATTAAGGAGGTAGACGCCTACGCGTTGCTGTCCATGGCGGACGCTCGCGGCAACGACAACGATGTCGCGAGCCAGGCCGTACCCGCAGGGCTGCAACTCATGCCAGTCTCTCTCGGTCGTCGAAAGGTCTTCGCCGACGCGGGCGGTGCCGGCCAGAGCGTCCTGGAGTTGACGGGCGCTCGAGACCACAAAGCTACCGCTGAAATGCAGGCGTTGCTTACCGCCATTTTCAACTGATACCAGACAAGAAGGAGCCTCTCGTGGCCGTGATTCCCCGTACAAAGCCTGTTTCTGTCGAAACCTTCATCGGCGGCGCCCCAGACGCCGGAGCATGCAGTGCCGCGCCGGTGGTCGCCCAGGGAGGCGGCAGGCCGATTCGCAAAGTGGGCAAGAAACACATCATTACCGTGTCCATCGACCCGACTGTGCTCGACGAGCTCGACACCTACGCGATTCGTATGGGCATGAGCCGCGCTGCCGTCATTACCTACGCTGTCAAGACGCTGCTGAAAGACGAGTGATTGGCAGCACATCGGGAGCGACGCCCCGCAATGCTTTTTCGCGACTTGTCGCCGCTATATCTCCATGTGGACGGGGCCCTACATCCCGGACCCTGAGACGAATCGAACTACTACATCCACCAACACCGCCATGACCGATAGTCCCTTGCAGCACAGGCCGCTCTTACGGCTTGTCATCAGCGCCCCGATGCTTGACGCCGCTCAAGCGAGCGCAGCCGTCAAGCCGCATGCCCCCGCCCGCCGTCGGGCCAAAGCCGCAAGTGCTTCCGCAGAGGATTACCCCCTGCGGGCCGTACTCGACATTGAGGTCTCGTGGATGTCAAAACAGACCATCGAACAGGTATGCCATCTCGATACGCCAGACGCCGAGCTGACACGCGAGCAGCGCCGAGAGCGTGGCCTGCTGCGCGACTACGGACTGGGAGTTCGGCAAGCCATTGGCGCGTTGCCCGCGGCAATCGTACTGACAGATAAGCGCTGGTTCAGGAAAATCCGGCCAGAGCTCAAGCATCTCGCAAACCTACTCGAAGAAAGCGGTGGCGTAGTGCCGTACACTCCTGGCTACCCGCGCATCGAAAAGAGGCCCGTTCCGCCCACGCCGATAAGCTGGTCCGGCACCCCATTGCTTGCCGTACTGCAGGCAAAGCTCACGCCCGATTTGACCGTCGAGCAGGCTTGTCACCTCTACGTTCCTTACGATGATGAACCGTTGCCACCCAGGGCGGAATACATCCTGGAAGATGTGCGCCTCCTTTGGGAGTCCGGCCTGGACGTGGTCCCAGTCCTTCTGGATATGAGGTCGCCTGGCACAACTATCCCAGAAGGGATTGTGCTGAAAGATGAGAGAGCATTCGCGGCAACATTCCCCGAACTGGCGCACCTGATTTCCCTGCTGAAGGAGGTGGAAGGCGTGGTTCCGTACACGCGGGGGCTTCCACGAATCATGAAACCCTCGACGACATTCAAGCCCAGTGTCAGGACGCATCTGAGATTGGTATCCACCAGTCGAGCGTAGGCCGGTACGTTGCCAACTCCAGCGCAATCGTGGAACGCACGCTCCGGCCAGGACAACCTTGGCGGATGCGCTTCTTTTCCATTAGAAGCCGAAGCGCAATATGCCCCAGTTCTACGACCCCATAGCCCGCCATAGCGAGTTGCAAGCCGTCGAAGTGGCAAAGGGGGGTTATCAACGAAAGAAGAAGCAATGACGAATCCGGCTTGGCTCGACCTGGTGCGCATTTTGCCGACGACGGACGAAATCCAAGCCGCGGAGTCGGCATTGAATGCGGCTGAAACATCGGAGCAGCAGGAAGCGGCGGAAACCGCTCTACTCGGTGTCATGCTGTCGTCCGCAGCGAACGAGCTCGAGTGATGGATGCTTTCGGTCAGGCTTATATCAACTTTGCGGAAAAGTTGCCGTAAAACGACATATCGTAGGCCATTTTTTTGTGTCGGCTATGTCTATTATTTGAGTGATATGACAAATAACGTACAACAACGAAGGCCCTATCTCCGACTTGTCACCAACGAACGGGTCATCCGAGAAGAGGCGTCCGCGCCGGAGCTTGCCCAGGTAAGTACCGCTGAAAATCCTCCAACCAAGACCAAGGTCTCGACGCCTCGTCGACGCAAAGTTTCCCATGCGGCCGAACGGGGCAGTGAATTCAAAGAGGTCGATGGCGCTGCGAGCGCCAATACTGAATTGGTCCGCGTTGCCGCGGCTACAGCGCCCTCTACGGCGCAAAAAGACGCGGCTCGGAAGCTGATACTTGACTACATGATTCGTACCCTACGGTCCGAGCATGAGCGGTCAGTGCGAGACTGGCTAAACGTCGCAAATCGGGTACTGGAAACTGGCGAGAGTGGGCTAGAGTCGCCCGTAGATTTGTACTTTGACGCGTTGTGGGCGCTCAACGGCATGGGCATTCAGCTTTCCAGCGGCGGCAAGTCGCTTGGGCTGGAGCTAGAAGCTTTTGCCACGGTAATCGAGCCAAAGAAGCTTGTCAGGCACCTACCCCAGCTCAAAGGCGCTGCGCCTGACCTGTACGGACTGCCCTTGTACTAGCTGCCAAACGCGCCTCCCCGGGAAAGGCACAGGAACCTGTTATTTTTAAGTGGGGAGGCTGTGTCCGGTAATAAAGGGGGTAGCGGGGTAGCTCCACTGCGGCACATGGCCGACGCTCAAGGTGAATCTGCAGCGATGACTCGCAAACTTGTGAGCATCGTAGCGACGATGCCCGCAGAGTGAGCGAGCGGCCCCATATTTCCGTTGCGTTACTCCGAAAGTTCGTAGGCGTGGGGATTGAGATGCTTGCCACCGCCTCGGAATGCTTCCGAATCGCAGCAGAACGCCAGCCGGCGCCACTCTCCATCACCGACCGGGGAGAGAGAACTTCAAGGGGTAACTCCGTCATAATGCCGCAAGGCATGTGAGGCCGCTCCGAGCGGTTAGCTATGCCCTTGAGGCTCTCAGGTCCTTCGCTCAACCAGCGCTCAGCGCGGAGTGTGCGCTGGCAGTCCGTCCGTGTATGGTTGGACGCCGCCATAGGCTTGCATTAGGGGGACAGCAGGTTCCAGGGTCGGAAACTTTGCGATAAATAGCACTGGGTCCACCAGCTGTATCGCCCAAGGGTCACGGCCACAGCTCCACTTCCGCAACCCGGTGCGGATGAGGTGACGCTCATGCGCTCGAATGGTGGTAGACGGAATGCTGGTGTTAGTGCGAACGTAGAGGTCCATGTGGCACGCTTCTTCCACGGTGACCGAGCGAGTGACCTTAGCGCCGAGCACTGCTTTAAGTTGCCTGCGAACTGACTCCGGCACTGCAGGGGGCGCGGGGATACGAGGCAGACCATCTGTGTAAGGCTGCACGCCGCCGTGAACGAGCATGACGGGTATCGCGGCCTCGAGCTCAGGAAATCGAGCTCGGAACAGGTGCGGGTCCTTCATCACGATACCGCACGGCCAGCCGTCGAGCTCACATACCATATCAAGGTCTACGTTTCGAACCGCTTGGACGTCGTCAAGAAATGTTTCAAGCCGAGGTACAGTGTCTCCCTCGTGATAGACGCGGAGGTGACAGGCATCCTCGATTGTGAGGTCGACGCAAGCTTCGCATCAAGCACGGCTTTGAGCAGTCTGCGCACAACCAGATGGTTTTGCACCGCTGAAGCGAATGAGGCAGGGGACCCCACTATGGGAAGTCGTTGGCGCCCTAATTCGGACGAGAATGCCGGCACGACCGCGGGCGTTTGGTTTGAAATGACGAGCCGCAGATGATTGGGTTTTGAATTCAACATTTTATTTTAATGTGTGAACTGAGTTTGTAAATCGCGCAACCTGTAATGGTGCTGGTCACATCCTTGTTAATGTAGTACCGGGGCAATTCCCTTCACGTGTTGAAGTAAAAAGCGGCACGCCGCCTCGCGAGCGCCGATTTCAGACAAACCATAGTGTGAGATGAGTTGATTGCCGACGCGAAGGTCAAGGCAATACGGGCCGGCCATGAATCGAGAAGGCTGGTAACCAAGGTCGCGACGGACGGTAACTCGAATTCTGGCTATATTTCCGTAAATGTCAGTATCTTGCTCGAAGTCTTCGACTACGACGTATCTGGTTTCCTCTTTCAATTTGTACCCCAGTCGCCAACAGGAGTTCTCATCATCATGTATTTTCAGGCGAGAATCAAATGGCCGTCAGCTCAACAATGGTATGCCGCGAGATGTCGATTTACATTTTGGCGGCGGCTGTATAGCGTGGAATAGTTTATTTGTCGAGTTTCGTATAACGTGTAATTGTCGATTTGTCATTTTTCACGCGCAGATAACGCGGATGGCTGGTTTGTCAATGTGGCCGTATATCTGTCGTAACAGCGCAACGCGACAGATGGCATAGCAGAAAAGTCCAGACTTCAACACTTCCTGGTCGCGCTTTGAGAGCGGCAGGCTTGCCGTTGCCGCGGAGACGGCATTCAGTGGGAGGCCATCGCCGGAAGGAGGAGGCAAGGGCTCGGTTGATGACCACTTGGCCAACGGACTTGACCGACCTCTCCTGGTCCTCCGCCAAGCCGCACCTGACCGTCGACCGACTCCGGCGGTTGAAGCCGAGGAGCAATATGGGGCCAGCATGCGGGGCTGCTGAGAGGGCTCGGTCATGGGCAGCCAGGGAGTTTTGCTCACGCAAGCCTGGGATTCTGGATGGGACGAACTGGGCGGCGAGATACCGTCGCGCGGACGGCATTGCGGCTGTCGAGACCCGAGAAGGTCCAGAGCATAGCGCGTTGCCGGACTCCATCCCTGGCTGCCAGCCCGCCGCAGGCGTAGTGAGTATTCGCTTGGGAGTCAGCTGCGCCAGCAGCATCTACATCTATTGACTTACTGGGACCGTCTCCCTGTGCGGCCGCTTCGCTCTACGAAGTATTTATATTTATATGCTTGGAAGGGGCTTGCATACCCCTTGGCCCAGAGTGGCACCACCGTCTCCCTCGAGCAGCGTCAACAAATGCAACCGCCATCGCATCGACCCGGATGTCTCAAGTCAAGCGGAGATTGGGCACCGGGTTGTTGTTCCGAATTGTGAAGGTGCGATGTCTATCGCTGTTTGTGCAATGATTTAAAAATATAATAACGCCAAATTTAACCATGAATCAGTGGGAGTCTTTTGGAGTGAGGGGCTTCCAAGCCGCGTGAAAGGGATTTCATCTCGAGTTTGGCGCTATACGAAGGGGCAGGGCTCCTGCAAAACCTCAAACACTAAGGGATTTTCAAAATGCGCAAATTCGTGATGGTTTCTCCCAATTTTTGGGTCGGTCAAACGGGCCGTGACCTTCGTCGTGTTGGCTCCTTCGCCCAACTGGCCGCGCTCTATCTGCTGAGTAACCCGCTTGCGAATTACACGGGGCTGTATCGCCTGCCGATTATCTATATCGCAAACGACCTCGGCCTGACGCTCGACCAGGTGCGTGCTGCCCTGGTAGCTATTGAGCAGACCGGCTTCGCCCGCTACGACGAGAACAGCGAATATGTCTGGATTGTCGAGGGCGCACGGCACCAGCTCGGCGAACACCTGAAGGCGAGCGACCACAAGGTGAAATTCGTGAACAAAGAGTTTGCTGCTATCAGCAAAAGCTGCCCGTTTCTACACGACTATTTCAACAAGTACGCCTCGAGCCTGCACCTGAAACCGCGTAGCGATATGCCTGAGCTCATCACTCCCAGGGTTGCCGCAGAGGTGGCGTCGGTGCATGCCCGGTCCGCGAAACCGGAACTCGCTGCAGCTAAGGCGCTGCAGCCTGAAGCCGTCCCGGCGGTCGTCACTGTCGCGGAACAGGTGCCAGCGGAGGAGGTGGAGGACGAGGCCGCGCTCGCGAAGACTGACACGACGCAGGGGCTGTGGCGTCCGACAGATGTAGCCGAACAACTGGCAAGCTTTCTCGCAGAGCGTGAGCGGCGCGGCTTTTCTGCGGCTGGCTCTAAAGCGGTGGCGAAGTTTGTCCAGACTTTCTCCGCGCAGCATGACGACCACATTGCCACCGAGTTCCTGAAGGCCGCGGCTGCGGCGGGGGACTACGACATCATCGACCATGCACTGTACGCTGCTGAAGTGGTTGCGAAGTACGACATCTAAGTGCACGCACTCCCGCCCGACTCGGCATGTCGCGGACCCGTCGACCAATGAACAGCCCTCCCGCCAGTGTAAGGGTGGTAGACCAGAGCAACCCGAGAGCCAGTATGAAGACACCCTGCGCTTCGTCCATCTCAATCACGACCAACTGACGCAGGCCATTCACGGATTGGGCAGATGCCGCCCGCGCCGGAGTACATCTATGCCAAGCTGGCCGTCAGGTTCCGGGCAGCATTGCCTGCAAAGGAGCCCATGCTAAGATTTCGACGGGTTCATTTCGCGCGAGTCAGTATGTACAAGGGAACACGGCATACCGGCCAGATGTGGGGCTATAAATCCAGTTCGGTCCACACCTCGTCGTTCTCCTCGGAAGCCAAATGCAAGGCCATCCTGGCCCGGTGCAAGCAGACCTTCGTCACCGAGCTGGGCATCCTGCAGGCGGAGGACTTCTACGCCATGGTCCTGAAGATGGGCAGCGAAAAGACAAAGGTCATGGCAGTCCGCTTGCGCCGCGGCAAAGAACATCTCCGGACCTTTGGTATCCCCGACAACCTCATCTTCGCGGCACCCAAGCATCTCCTGATTGTCCCGAAGCTTGGTGGTGTCTTAGCGCGTCTGCGCCGAGTCAATGCCAGCCGATTGCCAGTAGAGTTGCGGGACCTGCACCAGCACCTGAACGGCATGCCCGAGCCGGCCGTTAGCGAGCTCAGCAGTGCTAGTCCGCCCGAGAAGGTCCTATTCCGCGTCTCCAAGGACGGCACGCGGACGGCGTTCACGGCGACGAAAACCCCAGACGAACGTCGACGTAATCACATCTATGGCGGTACAGCGCCTACTAGAGACGACGTAAGCAATCAACCGCCTAAGCATCGCGAGCGCCGCCGAGAACCTCAGGGTGACTCCACGCTCGCCTTTGCATTGAAAGACGCTCTTTCCCGGAAAGCTTCCGGGAAATGAATGCTGCCTTCACAGACAACGCCCCAGGACTGAGCTCTTGTGTGAGCGCAGACAACTAGGCCGGCCGAACGCATAACTCGGAGCTCCCCGCTCCGAGGCGCACAACATGGCAATGCCATCGGCGGCAACTACAATCAAATCTTGGGATACAACTGACAATGGAGACGCAATGCTCGGATTGCAGTACGTGGGACTTGCGCTGAAACACTGGAAGGAGTGGCGCCCGAAGGCGTACCGGCAGATGCAGAAGGATGGGACGCTCAACGAGCGGGCCCAGACGGCGAGCAAGGAGGCAGCCAAGCAGGTGGCGAGCCTGATGGAGGCCGGGTATCAAAAGCACGAAGCGGAGGAGGTGGTGCTGCCCGAGTTGATTCTGCTGCCGCCGGAAAAGACACGGTAAAGATGCGCCGCGCCTGAATTGGCGGTACGGGATGTCCTTCGGGTCGGTGCAGCCATGCGCTTCCATTAGCGTTGATAGGGTTTCGACGGCCGGAAAGTGCTTTCCCGCGCTCCACCGATAGAGCGTTCCCACATCCGCTGTGTTGTCCAGCATGTTGTCCGCCGACGGGACGCCGAATCGTCGCTTCTCCTAGTCGAACCGTCGGATGCTGCGCAACAATTGGTAGAAAATGGTGCCAAGAACAGGCAAATTTTAGGGATTCGCATGAACGAAATATCAATCAGTGCGGCGCTTCTGGACGCGGTGATATTTGCAGCGGAACGCCACAAGAACCAGCGTCGTAAGGATGCGGAAGCCTCACCATACGTCAATCACCCCATCGCACTGGCACACCTACTTGCGACAACTGGCGGCATCGAGGACTTGGCGGTACTTCAGGCAGCCATCCTGCACGACACCATCGAAGATACGGAGACCACCGAAGCAGAATTGCGCGAACGTTTCGGCGATGAGGTCACAAACATCGTGCTTGAGGTCACGGACGACAAAGCGCTGCCCAAGCAGCGTCGCAAGGAGTTCCAGGTCGAACATGCACTACACAAGAGCAAAGGAGCCGCGCTGGTGAAGCTTGCCGACAAGACCTGCAACTTGCGTGACATCGCCATCTCTCCGCCGACGGATTGGCCGCTCTCACGGCGTCAGGAGTATTTCGACTGGGCCAAGCGAGTTGTCGACCGTCTTCCTCGGGTGAACGAGGCCATGCTGCGCGCTTTCGAGCAAGCCTACGCTGCCCGTCCTCATGAACCGTCTTCATCGCCGCCCAAGGCGGACGAGGGTGAATGGCTGCGCATGCCGGGTGGGACGCGCGGCATGTCTGGGTTCGTGCGGGTGATGAACACCGGAGACATTGAGGTCGAGCTCTACGACCATAGCGAGGGAGCCCGGTCCGCGTTCGACAGCGACGTTTCTACGATTTACACAGTGAGGAAGGACGACCTGCCAGCTCTCGCCGAACGACTGGCGGAAGGCTTCGGGGGGCCGACCCCAAGTATCGCATCGCTCCCTGGTCAATTAACCACCTTCTCCGACGTCCAGGACCTCATTGAGTGGCTGACGACGAAGTCTGGTGTCCCGGTTGCGAAGCGCGTGGACTTTGACGTTTGACCCGTAGCCGTACTTGTGACATCTCATTCCAAGAAATTGCAGGTTGCAAGTCTTTGGCGCATCGAGTGCCTGGTTTAGGAGGGGAGCCTGAGTTCGCTACTATAGGCTTGGCCTACGCAATGTCGAGAGCTGCATCAATGGGTAGTTGACGATGCGATAAAAGACTCGGCAATCAAGGATTGTTACTTACGACCGCCCTTCGATACGACGCACGGCAACACTAGCAATCGGAAAATTGGCTGCCAACGCGTTTGACAACCAGCCCACGCTTCGCAGCACCCTCGGTTCGTTGCGCGTATTAGAATGGGGATTTTCGTCAAGGCTAGTATCAAGTTGGCACAAGCGAAGTCGCAATTTATCGGTTCAGCCGGGCAGTTTTACCTCTCTTATGCTTTAGCCGCGAGGCATATCAACGTCAGTCTGACGCTCGGTAATGCTCCCAGTGTCGACGCGCTGGCGTCATCAAGCGACGGGCGCCGCACCATGGCGATTCAGGTCAAGACAGCCAAGAGCGCGAAGAAGAAGCGTTACGGCCGCCTAGGTTACGAGTGGTACGTTGGTGGCGGGGTGATTGGCAAGCACGCTGAGTCCTTCATCTACGCGCTACTGGACTTCAAAGGCGACATGACCACGCAGCCTGACGTCTTCTTCGTACCGTCCCGCTGGGTTGCTGAATTCGTCAAGCCAAACTGGAAGATGTTTCTCTATTTCTTGCCGGCCACGCCAGAAATTGAGGCGTTGACGAAAAATCGTTTTGACCTTGTCCAACAGTACCTCGCCGGCCAGTCTGCCGCACTGGAATGGGTCAATGCATGGCCGGAAGATAAGCTCATCAAATGGGGAAGGCCGCAGGTTGTCAACGCAGACTGACGCACAACCTGTCAGCTTGCTCGCAGTTACAAGTTCCGGTGAGCTTCGCGTACAGCTCGTCGATGATGGCAGCGAATTCGGTGCTTCTGGCCATCCGACCTGCGAGGCAGAGAGGCTGAACGCCCGCTCACTGGCATAACGGCCGTGGTGACTGGCGCCTTGTACAGCTTGGTCGCGACGCCGCCTCGAAGAATCAACCTGGGCGGCCCGGTCTGCGATGAGAGCTGGCCGCTTGCGCTGGAGTCCACGACGTTCTCTACAAGGCGACGCCGAGTGGAACGCTGGCGAGCACGAGATGGATGACTCGGCCGCGTCCACTTGATGAGCCGAGACCGCGCGGATGACGGCTTTGCCGAGTACCTTCAAGAGGTCGCCGGGGCAGTGCGGCAAGCTGCTGCTCGTCTTCCAGACCCGGCGTGACCTAAATCTGCAGCACTGGCGCACGCTCAGGAAGGAAGCGCCGCCCGGCTGATTGCGCCGCGCGATGGCTGTCGTCGACGGCCCTGGCTGCCGGTGTTCAAGCATAATCACGCCATGGCGCTTGTTGAGCGCAAGCACCCAGCATAGGGGATACCGTGGCCGAAGCAGCCATAGACGAGAAGGAACTTCAGAACTGGCTCACACCAAAGGCTGCGCAAGGAGGATTCCTCAGATGCATCGCGCATCTGGGCGACTTGCATGACGCTGAGGAGCGCCTGCGCCTTGCTCAAAGGGAAAACCTCAAGCCCAGCCTGGCGGCGGTACAGCGCGCAATCCGCGTCTGCCACATGTTGGCTGATGCAGAGCTTCTGACGGCAGACAAGAGCGTTGCGCCCTACGGTAGTGCGCACATGCGACCGGACCTGACGTTGCGGTCCACCAGCGGCAACTTTATGCTGGTTGAACTCAAGTCTAAGGAAGGTGCTGAACGGCAAGGTGTTCAGGAGCTGCTCGCCTACAGCGCGGTACTGCGCCTGCAGCAGCCGCACGCGAATGAAATCGTGTATATCGTTGTCGCCCGACACTGGGATGCGCTGCTCAGGTTCAGTGTGCTTTCGCTGATGATGGATGGCAAGTACGTCCTGCCACTTCGCTGCTACAGGCAAGGCGATACGGACTTTGACCTCGAAGTAGCCATGGAGCTGTTCGATTTCGACTCGAACCCGTTTTACTCGCCGATGTATGCGCTGAAGCCGCAAGTGCTGGCCGTCACACATGATAGTGGGAACAAGAAACTCAAATGGAACATGAAGGTGTACTTTGAGGACCTTGCGAGAGATTCGGTCGCACAATGCCGGAAAATCGGTCAGTCGGGCTTTGCCTTGGTATGGTCAAACCCCAGTGCTCAGGGCGAAAACATCAACCTGACACTGGCTACCGTGAACCAGAATTGGCGGAACAGCGAACACACACCCAGTGACGTTCGAATTCTTGGTGAGAAGCCCACCCGACTCGACGACGTCATCTCGCGGCAGGCCGCCGTCGTCCGCCGCGCAGCACTGAAGAGGGTGAAAAGCCTTGGGCGCAAACCCGACGTGTTGGACCGAGCGGATGCCAGCGAAGAGACACTCAGGCTCTACGCAGACAGCGAACAGGCGGGCGAGATTCTCGATATGTTTCGCAATCTCGAGCACGAAACGACGCTTGAAGACCAGTCGGCTTGTTGGTCCAGGTTCGAACCTTCCTCCGTTCAAAATCTTTGGGCCTTTCTTCACCTTTTGCGAAACTCCGCGACAGAGGGAAGGTTAATCAAATTCCTGCCGTTTGGAGACCTGGAGGACTACGTGCGCGCCGGAGAGGCCGGCGGTGACCGGCAACGCCCGAAAGAACTCTGTGATTTTTATGCCTTGATGAAGTGCTTTGAGCAGCACAAACGGAATAAGCTTCTGCCGGACGAGGAAGAGGCCTCCACCTCCTGACTTGTAGTTGCTATCAAGACAACCCAACAGGCCGCCAGCTGGCGGCCTGTGTCATTCTGGGCGCTGCCATTTTGGTAAAACATTGCCATAGCTTGTTCTCCCCCTGAGGGCGATATTTGAGCCGTCGGAACTATCCGACCTAACCAAACAGGAGAACACATGCGCAATCTCAACGTCGACACGAATAATCCGAACTGGCCGAGCAAAACGGGCAATCCTTCCGGCGGCGGCCGCGGCAACAACACGCCGTCCAAGGGGAAGTGACGCAGGCACTACTTGTCGGTCTGCGCTGTCTTGGCCAACTCGGCCAGGGCAGCTCCTCGTTCCTGGTGAAAATTCAGCCAGAACGGATAGCGTTCGGCTGCCCATGACTCGAAATCAGGGTGGCCATAGGGGTAGGCGGGCCACGGCCACAAGGCCGGGGGCTCGCCGTGTTCCCGTGTCTTCTTAGATAGGTCCTGACTCAGCCAGCCCATCAGGTTAATGAGCTTGGCCGCAGAAAACTGCCGGTACAGGATGTCCCGGTCGTCCAGTAATCCGTGCGCCTCCATCACCTTCGACATCGTCCCTGAGTCCGGAAAGTTCTTCCCTGCACTCCACCTGTAAAGCGTCCCAACCTCCACATCCGGCACGCGATGGCCGCGGTCCATCATCTCCGTGATGGTCGACACCTCCAGCCGTCGCTTCAGTTCGTCGAATAGCAGGCTGGTCGAGTTGCGCCCCGGGCGCCTATTTGAGGGCAGCAGGCTGGCAAATTGTGGCGCGGGTAACTCCCTGTTTTCAGCGTCATCAAGGTCCCAGGCGGCCAGCCATCCCAGGTGGGCATCCATGGCCATGGCGAGTGCCAACGGACGCAGCGCATTCAGGCTGGTTGCGCCGCGCAGCACCTCCTTCGCCTCAGGCCAGACCAGTGCCTTCAACAGGGGGTGTGTGGTGATGTATTCGACCGCGCCAGGCGTGTCGCCTGCCTCGAACAGCTGTTGGGCACGCCGGCCCGAACGTTCCATCAAGACCTGATGGCAATGCCGCCGCTGCCACGTGTCCGGCTCGAGGCCAAACCCGATAAGCAGCGACTCGATAAAAGTCAGTTGCTCGACTCGCTCTCTCGCTTGCGCGCACCCGTCAAGGGCCTGCTTTATGTCAGCAAACATGGTGGGCACGTCCTCGTCTGAGGCAATCTCGACCAGGATTTCATTGAGCGCCTTCGCGACGAACTTTTCCTTTGGCGGGCCCTCCTCAGTTCGACGGTTCAGCCGTCTGTACTGGTTTCCCAGGCCGCGGTCCTCGAATGCGGCATGAATCTGCACGCCAAACAGCTTGAGGTATGCGCCCGGGCTAAAGCTGAAGAGCCCCACCATCGGGATGGACGCGGGATGTCCTTCAAAGGGGTAGCGAAACGAGGCGTGGGTGGACATCGGCAATTGCACCGTCGGACCAGGGGTGACTGCGCATGTTCGCTTAAGAGCTGGCCTAACTCAAGGCGTCGCATCCGAAGGCCCCCCCCGGGGGCTAACACCGAGAGCCTTCCACCATCCTACGCGGATGATTCCGACAGCCCGCTCCGCAACTGGAGCAACGGTCCATCTGAAGCGTAAACGTCAGCCTGCGGCGCTGCTCCCGGGAATTACGCAACGACCCCCTTCAAAAGGGAGGTCTGCGCGGCGGTCAAGTCGCGATACTGCAATAAAGGAAGGGTGTTCCCGGAGTAACTAGGTGACTTAGTGGGTCCGGAAACTACAACAAAAACGAGATTAGGCGCGTAGCGCGCGAGCGAAGCACTACGTTGGTAGCACTCAAGGGGGAATCCAAGAGGTCACCTGCTACTGCACCGACATTATCCGATGCGCGGCAGCATTCTATCATTTCGCCTTACTAGGATGCCAGGATGAAAACGCTATTCGGAGAGGCTGCCCGTTTGTTTCGCCACGTAGCTCTACCGCTTGCCGTGCAAACGGCGATGCGGAGTCCAACGTCGGTGGGGTTGACGCTGGCCGCGCCTAGGAGTAATCGTGGTGAATTTACAGATTCTTCCTGGGTGGAACAGTCGTAATGTAGGTTGATGCATCGAGCAAGAGAGGCCGCATTTTATTCATGTGTGGCATACGTCGAAGATATTCAATAGAGGAATTTAGTTTTGAGCGGCGATTCTCTAAATCAGTACCTTCTGGAGCATGAACGGGGGGCCTATTTGGATTTCCCCGACGATGACGCGTATGGCGGCCGTGAAGCGCTAAAAGTCGATGGTTACGGTATCTTCTACATAGATAATTCTGTAGACCCTGCGTTGCTGAAGGACGCGGCGAAGCAAATTGCTGGTCTGGATGATAAGAGGATAATAAGGCAGCGACTGGTTTACAAGTTGATGCGTGATGCAACGGACCGGGCCATATCGCGTTACTTCCAATGTGAGGGAATCCCTTGGGACTACAGAAGTATTGTGGAGTCGGCGGATTGCTTGGAGACCTTAATCAAAGGAATCTTCTATAAGGTTTGCAAAATACGTCGTTCAGAGATGTTGGATGAAGAGGTCGTAGCACTGTGCGAGATGCATAGAAGAAACGATTCATTATCTATCGTCTACGAACGTGTCGGGCAAATTCAAAAGTTTATCCACGAAAAGGTTGACCAATTCTGCGGTAATGGCGCCCGTGATGCCTTGCCGGTGAAGCATATGCGAAACCTCCTGGCGGCTGCGAGGCTGCATTTGCATATATGCGACATCAATACGAAAGACGCAAGTTACTCTGTCTACCTGGATGAACTGAGTAAGCTGGTGTCTGAGTTTGAATATTTCAATCCTCATATTCCAGAGTTGCCCGCCGGAAAGCAAGTCATACCAAGGTGGCGCGTTAGGCACATGAAGCCGCTTTCGCATTTTTATGATAAATCTACGCGTCGGAAGCTGGCAGAGCTGCAGGCGCTCGATGAGGGACTGACGGCGGATGCGTTTGCCAGGGCGGCATTGGAAATCTGCGCTAAGAAATGACTGACAACGTAATTGTTTGCGGAAAATTAGACAATCGCATATCTTTCGAGTCGGTTCAACAGAGAGAGCTGATAAGCGTACGGCGGATTGCATCGGATAATCCCAATGAGATTAAAAAGGTCAAGTATCTGCCGATTTCCACCGACGGTCGCCGTATCATGTGTGACGGCAAGACCTGGCATGCGGAGGAATTTTTAGACAGCCTTCAAAGAGCTGAGAATGGCCGACTTGTTGTCCTTACGCTGAAGGAATACCTCCTTATTCTCGAATCGATTTCGATTCGTGACATTCGGCTAAGCGTGCTGGAGCTTGACTATCCCATATTCGAGGATATTACTTACAACTCGTCACTGCGAGTAAATCTCGATGTCTTGAATAAACTCTTGAGGAAGGTGGAGAGCCTTGGAATCCAAGGGGGAAGTCTCGCGCGAGACCAAAGCTGCAAGAACTTGCATGCAGTAGCTCGCAAGCTCCGGTTTAAAAACGGTTTGGACCGCTGTTTCTTTTTTGCGTATAAAGAAGGCTATCAGGAGGTCTTCAAGCTGCGTGAGGCGCGTGAAGATAGAACCATTATTGCGTTCGATTTCAACTCAATGTTTGCGGATTGCATGAAAGGACAATTTTGCGAGCCCAGGAATATTCGCTATCGGGCGTTCGCGGAGCGTCGTGTCGAACCGCAAGACCTTCAGGAAGGAATCTATAGAGTTTTGCTCAGAGGGGCCAAGGAAGGGTTCTTCCTCGATAAGCATCCGTTTCTGTATAAGCTCATTGGGAAAACGCACCGGTTTAGACTCGCAAAGGGGGATTCGGTCGAAACCATATTATTCAAAAATGAAATTGAATACTACAAGAAGTTTTTTTGTGTTATAGAAATCAAAGAGGGAATTTGTAGTAGTAAGACGATTTCTCACCCGCTGTACAATAAGGCGACCAGTCAGTTCTCTCGGCGCAAGTATTATAAATCAAGGCTCGATACCATAATGGAGAGCTACTGCAAGGTTTCGTTGCAGATGATGCACAGCGCAACTAATCAACGGGTGTTGAAGAAAAAGCGCTTTGACTCCATGCGTGACGTGCTCGATTTTTTGTCAATCAACTTCCAACTAAGCTTCGCGTCGCATGCTTCTTTCGCGTACGTCGAGCGGTTTTTGCGTAAAAGCAAGTATTTTCACCTGAAGGAAGTTGGGCAGCAGTTGGAGTTGTCTTACCTGGACATAGCTGCCGACAGTTTGGTTTTTAGTCTTTCAGCAAAAGTGGTTGCAAATGCGCGAGTTAAAATGATACAGACTATCGAGCGCTTCCTCGAGAGTAAATCTGTAGAGATTTGCTACGCGAACATTGATTCGATACATATTTCGATAAAGAATAGTGACCTTGAAGAGTTCTTGAGGCAGCATAAGGACTTAATCTCAGATGAGATTGGCTGCTTGAAGATTCAAGCGGTCGCGGACGAAGGATACTGGTTTGACGTTGGCAGATATTGGCTGAAGAAGGGCGGAAAGGTTGTTTTGTTCAGAAATAAAGAGTTCAATCATCCGCGCGCCCGGGACCAGTTCGCTAAGAAAAGGAAGGTCATTGTCCTCTCGAAATCCGAAGCATTCAGCCATGTTGGATGCCGTTTCGTTAGCATAGAAAACTCCTTTTCATACTCAAAGCGACTGAAAGCTGACTCCCCGGAGAAAATGGTTGAATTCGAAAGATACTCTTTTCAGGAGGTGTCTAGCGCGGCCGCAGCAGATATTGCGGAAGCCAACGAACTGATGAAGTCGAAAAGAATAAAGGCCGATTTGTTTCGGCGCATAGCGCGGGACGCTTCCTAAGCGTGTTGTCATGATGACGCAAGCAAGGCATTCGCTTTACTAAGCCCAGCACCACGGAAGCGACGTGCAAAAAAGACGCCCTCGTGCCAGGGTAAGCCGAGGGCAGACGAACAACTTAAGAGGAGAATCGGGCTCGCCTTCCAAGCGTGCCCGCGTCCAGCATCGGTTCGTCTGACGCTACTCGCAAGCCCCTGAGTGCGCGCAAAATAAGCCCCCAGGCCGTAAGACATGCGGGCGCAGTATTTCCATCAGAAGAAGAGATGCACTGACGACACGGAGGACCCGTCGCGCGTGAGTGTATGTCCAACCCGCCGATGAGCGCGGCCGGTAGCCATTGAATGGACTATTCGCCCCGGTGAACAACAGGCGCGAATACCAAAAAGAACCCGCGCACCTGGGAAGATGACACGGGCGGTAGCAAATCAGCAGGGCCAGTGTAGAGCGAAGTAAGCGCAGCGCAGGTCAGAGTTAAGCGGGCATTTTCCGGTCCATTTCCCCATAGTTCCTGGGCCGCCCCGCGCGCGATGCCCGCGGATTGAGCGAAGGCTCGATGGCTCAGCCAGCCGGCAACACCTTTAAGGTAGCGCCAGCCAAAGTTCAACGGTTCATTTTGGCGCCTCACTGGCGCTCGTCTCCGCCTGCTCGCTAGCGCGGTAGAGGCGCCGAAAAAAGAAAAAAACCGCAATGCGCGAACCTTGCGGGCGTGGAGGTCAGTTCTTCCACCGCTGTGCGAGCGTCAATAGTCGTTTGCTAACGACCTCTCTGCTTCCAAGCCACGTCCTGAACGGCGGGGGCAGCGTGACTTCAGGATACGTGATTTGTTTGATATAGCGCAGGATGGCGCTTGGCGCGTAGCCGTCGCCGTAGTATTGCTCGCTGCCTTCCTCCCGGGTCACAGACTTGTCCTTGGCGCGAGTCGTTGCGCGCCCAGTGTAGGCTCGCGACAGCCCTTCAGGCCAAGGCTGTTCTACGTTTGCGGCTCGAATCCTGTCTTCCAGCACGTGTCGGAAGCTATGGTTTCCGTAACCATGCCCGAATTGCAGTGTGTCGCGCGTAAACCGCAGAAATGGCTGCTCGTACGCGCGACCCCATTTCGGGGATTCCCCGCCCAGTTCTGGGAGCGCCGCCGGGAACAGTGGCCCATTCGGGTAGTGGCGCAAGATGGAGCGAACAAAGTCAAGAAACCCTAGCTCAATCAGTACCGGGTGAATCGGTACCTCGCGCGTCGTCGCCGAGTTTTTTACGGAACGGTCGGGCCCGACCTCATCTTCCTCTTCGGTGACCTGAATCTTGACTAACGACCACTCCAAATTCACGTCGTGGGTCTGTAGCTGCGTGGCCTCGCCCACGCGGAAGCCGTGCCACATGCACAGCAGGGGAATCCAGTATCGGGCGCCCAGGTCCTCTTTCATCTTCCCGCGCCAGTTTCGGGAGTCCGGGTTGTACCATTCCGACGAGAACAGCGTGTTCAGGTGATGTGCCTTGTACGGTAAGCGAGGTTTGCGGCGGCTCTTTTCCACTTTGGCGCTGATTTTCGGAACAACTTCCAGCTCGGCGACCGGGTTTTTTTCGACGAGACCCAGGGTTTTGGCCAACGCAAAAGCGTCGAAAATGGCTCTCTTGGCTCGACCAGTTGCATAGCCGTGGCTCCACGGCTTGTCCGCATCGTGTAGGCGACTCTTGATGAAGTTGAAGATGTCTGCCGAGGTCACTGCAGTCAGCAGTTTGTTGTTGGTGTATTCAACAAGCCGGTCCCAGATGGAAAGGTTTGTACTCCGGGTCTTGTCGCCATTTGACGACAGGTGCTCTTCATACAGCGGCGCGACATCGGCAACGCGGGTTGGCTGTTTTGCCGTGGCAGGCTCCTGTGATTCCCAGACCGCGGGCAGCGGCTCGGGCAAGGCAGACAAGTCGGGCGGGGCGAGTTGCTCGCCTTGCTGGCGGGCTGCAAGAATCTTGTAGCCGGCTTGTATGTGCCGGAGTACCCCGTAGGTGAGTGCCTGCCACTCGGCGTCCGTTGCGCTCAGTTGATAGCCCCGCATCATCAGCAACTGGGCGATGGCGCCGTGGAACTTGCCGACTTGCCCGGATGCGAGTGCTCGGTTGATAAGGGGCAGCATCTCCACCACGTTGGCATCCAACGACTCAAATTCGTCCTCGTCGCGCCCAGCCTCGCGGGCTTTGGCGTCGACGCTCAGCCCTTGCAGCCAGAGCGCGGCCAACTGGTCGGAGAGGTCGGGGGTCACCGAGATGGTCTTGAGCCGTGCTCGGGCATCCTGCTTGAGGAACGCATCGACCGAGTTCTGGTTGGCCAGTTTGGCCCGGGCTTCGGCAAGTTGCCGGTTTGTATCAACGGTGAGCTCGGCGCAGGCGGTTTTGGCTTTCCGGTAGTCCCGGCCCAATCTCTTGATGAAATTGGCCAGGCCAAGGTGGCCGCGCAACTCTTTGGGGATGGGGCGGACGAACTTGTAGCCGTAGTCGTCCTTGCGCATGTAGAGGGGCATGTCAGCGTCCTGTGCTGACCGAACCTCGCGCTGCCGTTGTGTACCAGTCATGTGTACCAGTCAAGGGTGAAAACTCCCCTATCTATCGGCAAATCAATGACTTGGCTTGAATTGGCGGAAGCGGTGAGATTCGAACTCACGGATGGGTCACCCCATCGGCAGTTTTCAAGACTGCTGCCTTAAACCACTCGGCCACGCTTCCTTAGAGTGCCGGCATTGTAGCGCGGATTGCGTTGCATGCCGCTGGCGCAAGGGCCAGTACAGGCCGCGCATTATACAAGGCCCGGGCATTTCCTTGGGCAAATCTGGCGATCATGTTGTCGGTGCCTGTCTGACACGGCGGAACCTTACCGTGCAGGTATGGCTCATATCGGTGTGCCGGGAAACGGAGCAAGTGCCGTTTTCCCGGCTTTACCTGGCAACAGAGGAGAATTCCAGATGCAAAGAAAGTCGAAGAATCGGATGGTGCTTGCAGCCATGTTGGCTGCAATCGGACTGGCCGGTTGCGCGGCGCCTTACAACAATGGGTACAACACCGGCTACAACGCGCCGCCCCCGCCGCCGGCTGGCAACGGCGGCTATACCACGCAGGCGCCGGCAGGCTCGGTTTACTACGGGCGTGTGGAGTCCATCGAGCCGATTACCTCCACGCAGAACAGCTCCGGCCTTCTGGGCACCGTGATCGGCGGCGCCGCGGGCGGCCTGCTGGGTCACCAGGTCGGCGGCGGGCGGGGGCAGACGGCGGCAACGATCGGTGGGGCAGTGGTCGGCGCGGTAGCCGGCAACCAGATCGAGAAGCGCGCCGGCAGCAATACGCAGACCGCTTATCGCGTCAACGTGCGGCTGGATGATGGCCGTGTTGCCACGGTGACGCAGAGCAACCTGGGCAACCTGCAGGTCGGCATGCGCGCCCGCGTGGCCAATGACATGGCCGTACCGTACTGATCCCGGGGCGAGTCTTGCATAGCACGAAGGCCACGGCAATGCCGTGGCCTTCGTGCTTTCGTGGCGGCTGCCGCGGCAGCCTCAGTCCTTCAGGAACATCTCCTGCAGGTCATTGAGAAAGCGCCGGCCGAGTTCGGTCGGGCGTATCACCGTCGGGTCTGCTTCGAGCAATCCTTTCTTTTCCGCCGCCGCGAGCGGCCGGCTGATGGCGTGCAGCCGCAGGCCGGTCATGTCGTGGAAGCTGGACGCCGGCACGCCGTCGGTCAGGCGCAATGCATTGAGCATGAATTCGAACGGCAGTTCATCCGCGCTGACTTCGCGCGCTTCCTGTACCGCGTTGCCCGCCATGGCCTGTGCCATGTACGTGGCGGGATGCTTGTGGCGCATCTGGCGCAGGATGCGGTTGGGAAACGACAGCTTGCCGTGCGCGCCGGCGCCGATGCCGAGGTAGTCGCCAAAGCGCCAGTAGTTCAGGTTGTGCCGCGCTTCGCGATGCGGGCGCGCGTAGGCCGAGGTTTCGTAGTGGCGATAGCCAGCCTCAGTCGTGCGCGCCTCGATCAGGTCCTGCATCTCGTAGGCAAGATCATCGTCCGGCAGCGCGGGTGGGTACTTGGCGAACAGCGTGTTCGGTTCCAGCGTGAGGTGGTAGAGCGACAGGTGCGTGGTGCCATACGACAGCGCGGCCTCCAGGTCGCTGCGGCACTGTTCCATCGTCTGGCCCGGCAGCGCGTACATCAGGTCCAGGTTGACGTTGTCGAAGCTGCGCTGCGCGATATCGATGGCCGCACGTGCCTCGCGCTCGCCGTGGATGCGGCCGAGTGCCTGCAGGTGGCTGTCGTTGAAGCTCTGGATGCCGATGGAAAGCCGATTCACGCCGCTGGCGCGGTAGCTCGCGAAGCGTTCGGCTTCGAAAGTGCCGGGGTTGGCCTCCATCGTGATCTCGGCATCGGCATCCAGCGGCAGCAGGGCACGGATATCGGACAGCAGCCTGTCCATGCCGGCCGCGGACAGCAGGCTGGGCGTGCCGCCGCCGATGAACACCGTATGGACCGGGCGGCCCCACACCAGCGGCAGCGATTGCTCCAGGTCGGCGCGCAAGGCGTCGAGGTAGGCCTCTTCCGGAATGTCATGGCTGCCGTCTTTGCCCGGGACCGCATGCGAATTGAAATCGCAGTAGGGGCACTTGCGAACGCACCAGGGCACGTGCACGTAGAGCGACAGTGGCGGTGAGCCTGGCAGGGCGATCTGGCCGGGCTTGAGCCAGAGCTGCGTGTTGTCGGCGGTGGCGGCCGGGGGCGTGCCGGCCGGTACGATCGGGATCATCGCTTAGCCCGCTCGCGGCCCGCGGCCATCGGCCTGCAGGCGTGCCGTCAGCGCGCGCAGTGCAAGCGCGCGATGGCTGATGGCGTTCTTTTCTTCGGCGGGCAGTTCCGCGGCGGTCTTGCCCAGTTGAGGCAGCAGGAAGTGCGGATCGTAGCCGAAGCCGCCTGCGCCGCGCGGGGCGTCGACGACTTCGCCATGCCATACGCCCTCGGCGATGATGGGGCAGGGATCGGCGGCATGCCGCACGAAGACCAGCACGCAGTAGTAATGCGCGCGGCGGTTCAGCTTGCCGGCCAGCTGCGAGATCAGGTGCGCGTTATTGGCGTTGTCGGACTTGGCCTGGCCGGCCATCTGCGCGTAGCGTGCCGAATAGACGCCCGGTGCGCCGTCCAGCGCCTGCACGCAGATGCCGGAATCGTCGGCCAGTGCGGGCATGCCGGCCAGCAGGCTGGCGTGCCTGGCCTTGGCCAGCGCGTTCTCGACGAAGGTCGCGTATGGCTCTTCGGCTTCGGGCACACCCAGTTCGCCCTGGGGCACGACGTCAAAGCCGAGCGGGGCCAGCAAGGCGCCGAATTCGCGCAGCTTCCCGGGGTTGTTGGAAGCGAGTACCAGGCGTTGCATGGCGAGTCCTGTCCTTCAGGCCAGGCCCAGCGCCTGGCGCTGGTGCCGGACCAGTTGCGCGATGCCGGCCTCGGCCAGGCGCGTCATGGCGTCCAGTTCGGCGCGGCTGAAGGGAGTGCCCTCGGCGGTGCCCTGCACCTCGACAAAGCCGCCGCTGCCGGTCATGACGACGTTCATGTCCGTGTCGCAGTTGCTGTCTTCAGCGTAGTCCAGGTCCAGCACCGGCACGCCGTCGACCATGCCGACCGAAACGGCGGCGACGAAGTCGCGGATGGGGCTGGCGCTGATCAGGCCGTCACGCAGCATGACCGAGACCGCATCATGCGCGGCCACGAATGCACCGGTGATGGCTGCAGTGCGGGTGCCGCCGTCGGCCTGCAGCACGTCGCAGTCCAGGTGCAGCGTGTATTCGCCCAGCGCGGCCAGGTCGAACACCGAGCGCATGGCGCGGCCGATCAGGCGCTGGATTTCCTGGGTGCGGCCGGTCTGTTTGCCGCGCGCAGCTTCGCGGTCCGAGCGCGTATGCGTGGCACGGGGCAGCATGCCGTATTCGGCCGTGACCCAGCCTTCGCCGCTTCCTTTCTTGTGCGGCGGCACCTTGGCCAGCACGCTGGCGGTGCACAGCACCTTGGTGTCGCCAAAGGCGCATAGCACGGAGCCCTCGGCGTGGCGGGTGTAGTGACGGGTCAGGCTGATAGAACGCAGGGCATCGGCTGCGCGTCCGCTGGGTCGCATGGGAATGGTTCGCTCGAATCGGGTAGAGACCGCGATTCTAACGCCGGCGGGCCCCGCGTGCCCGACGCACCGGGCAGGATGCGCTCAACGCATCAGGTTGCTGGTCTTATCGATGGCCGCGCGGATCTCGGCGATGGAGCGCTCGATTTCCTCTTCGGAAAGCAGGTCTGCCTCCGTGCCGGGGCGCTCCAGGATGGAGGTCGTGAAGGCGTTCAGGGGCAGGGTGTCGGTCATGACGGATTCGTCACCTGTCACGCTGGCGTCGAGCTCCCACATCATGGCGATGCCGGTGGTGTTGTCGGCACCTTCGCCAGCTTTCTCCAGCGCGCGCGAGATCAGTTCGGGCACGGCCTGCACGACCGACAGCCGGGTCAGCCGGTCCACGATCTCCGGCTCGTCGAGCGGCCCCCACAGGCCATCGGAACCGAGCAGCGCGACATCGCCCGGATCGAGCCGCACCGGGCCGCCGATGTCGATCAGCGGCAGGTTGGGCGAGCCCAGGCAGTTGTAGAGCTTGTTGCGCTCGGGGTGGTTGGCCACTTCCATGGGCAGCACGCGTTCCTGCTGCAGCAGGTTCTCGATCTTCGAGTGGTCGCGCGTACGGGTCAGAAGCCGGCCCTTGCGCACCAGGTAGAAGCGCGAATCGCCGGCATGGGCCCAGTGGATCTGGCCGTGCTGCACCAGGCAGCAGACCACGGTCGTGCGCGGCACGTCTGAAAGCCGGTGGGCTTCCGCGTAGCGGTGGATCTCGCGGTGCGCCAGCATGATGGTGTCCTGCAGGAAATCCGCCGGGTTGCGGATCGCCGGGCGGGCCTGGGACTGGAACTGGCGCGCCAGCGTCTGCAGCGCCTGCTGCGCGGCCACTTCGCCGAATGCGTGGCCGCCCAGTCCGTCGGCCAGCACCATCAACAGGGCATCGCGCGTGAAGCAGTAACCCATGCGGTCCTGGTTGATGCGGCGGCCGCCTTTCCTGCTTTCCTGATAGACGGAGAATCGCATGTTGGCTGTTCGAGGAGGGTTCGGTTCGGAAATGCGCGGACGCGAGTGACTCAGTCGCCGCTTGTATCGGCGGGTTGGCGCGTGGTGGCGGCTACGGAGTCGTCGCGGCGGCGCAGCAAGGTCAGGAAACGGCTGGACGGACCCGTCCGTTCCGGTCGTTCCGCAGGGACGGCCGGCGCCGCCTGGGCGGCTTGCTCGCCGAGGGCGTTGGTCTGCTCGCGCAGCTCCTTCTGCAGGCGGAAGACGCTCTGCGGGCGCTCTGCGGGGACGAGCCGCAGGCACCATTCGACCAGGTCGACGAGGCCATTGGTGTAGCTGCTGCGCAGGCGCGTGATGGCATCGCCCATGCGGTCGTCCTTCTCGCGCTGGTTGGCTTCCTGCGGCGGCATGCCGGCCATGCAGGCGTATAGCGTTGCCCCCAGGCTGTAGACGTCCGTCCAGGGCCCGAGTTCGCTGTGCTTGCCATACAGTTCGGGTGCGGCAAAACCGGGGGTGTACATCGGCTGGAAACGATTGGCTTCCATGGTGAGCGTCTGCCGCGCGGCGCCGAAATCGAGCAGGATCGGCGATTCGTCCTCGCGCAGGTAGATGTTGCCGGGCTTGATGTCCAGGTGCAGCAGCTTGTGGATATGGACTTCGCGCAGGCCGCTCATCAGGTCGTGGAAAACCTTGCGGATGAAACGCTCGCGCAGCACCTTGGCGCGGCCCTGCTGGCGCGCGGCCAGGATATGCTCCTGCAGCGTCTTGCCCATCTCATAGTTCATTACCATGTAGACGGTGGCGTTTTCTCGGAAGAAGTTCACCACGCGCACCACGCTGGGATGCGAGATGCGGGCCAGCGAGCGGCCCTCTTCGAAGAAGTATTTCAGGCCCAGGCGGAATGACGCCGCATTTTCCTCGGGCACCACCGGGATCAGCTCGCCCGGGTTGCGCCGCGCCAGCGACGAGGGCAGGTATTCCTTGATGGCGACGGGTGCCCCGGTCTCATCGGTGGCCAGGTAGACGAAACTGAACCCCCCGCTGGCCAACTTCTTTACAATACGATAGTTGGACAACAGCGTGCCGACGGGCAGCGGTGCACTCTTGGGTTGTGTAGCGCCCTTGGACTCTGTCATAGGAATCGGACCGGATTTGCCTCGGGATTGTCACGGCTAATCGGTCACTTGTAAAGAACACAATAGCGGGCATTGTTGCCCCATTTCGGCGGATGCAAGCCGCCTTTTCGGTGGGCCAGCCTATTCCCGGCCCGCACGCCATTTCGCGAGAACACTCAATGATCCACAGCATGACAGGTTATGGCCTGGCAACCCGCCAGGCGCCGCTGACAAACGCGCAGGGCGAGCCCAGCGGCAGGACGGCTTCCGTTTCCGTGGAATTTCGGACTGTCAATTCGCGTTTTCTCGACCTGTTGTTCCGCGCTCCCGAGGAGTGCCGCGCGTTCGAGCCGGCGCTGCGCGAGATGCTGATGGCCGAACTGTCGCGCGGCAAGCTGGAATGCCGCATCAACCTGCAGCGCACCGATACCGGCGGCGCCACGCTGGCGCTCAATGAAGGCCTGCTCGGCCAGGTCCGCGCGCTGGAAGCCACGGTCGCCAACACGTTCCCGACGGCCGGCACGCTGCGCATGGGCGAGATCCTGCGCTGGCCCGGCGTGCTGGTCGAACCCGAACTGTCCCAGGACGCGCTGCGCGAAGCCGTGATGGGCGCCGCGCGTGAAGCGCTGGATCAGCTGCGTGAAGCGCGCCGCCGCGAGGGCGAGGCGCTCAAGGCTACGCTGATGGAGCGTATCGATACGATGCTCGCCATCGTCGAGCGGCTCACGCCGACCATCCCGCAGCTGATCGCGCACCATCAGGAAAAGCTGACCGAACGCCTGCAGGAAGCGTTCAACCTCGCGGCGCCGGCGGGCATGCCGTCGATGAGCCGCGACGAGATCGCCGAGCGCATCCGCCAGGAAGCCACGGTCTACGGCATCCGCATCGACATTGCCGAGGAGCTGTCGCGCCTGCAGGCGCACCTGAACGAAACCCGTCATATCCTGAAGAAGGGCGGGCAGGTCGGCAAGCGGCTCGACTTCATGATGCAGGAGCTCAACCGCGAGGCCAACACGCTCGGCTCCAAGGCGGCCGCCAAGGAACTGGCCGACGCGTCGATGGAGCTCAAGCTGCTGATCGAGCAGATGCGCGAACAGATCCAGAACCTCGAATAACGCAGCAACGCTCCCGTCCAACGCACTCCGTTTCACCCGGCGCCACGACGCCTGAAGAACCAAAGAATTCACATGAGCGATACGCCTCACACCGCCATCGATACCGTCTATCCCGGCAACCTGTTCATGGTGGTGGCACCTTCCGGAGCCGGCAAGTCGACCCTGGTCAACGCACTGCTCGCGCTGGACCCGGCGATCCGGTTGTCGATCTCCCACACCACGCGTGCGCCGCGCCCCGGCGAGCAGGACGGTCGCGAGTACCATTTCTGTTCCGTGGACACGTTCCGCGCCGCGCGTGACCGCGGCGAATTCCTCGAGTGGGCCGAAGTCCACGGCAACTACTATGCGACCTCGCGCGTGTGGATCGAGGAGCAGATGGCGCAAGGCAATGACGTGCTGCTCGAGATCGACTGGCAGGGTGCGCAACAGGTGCACAAGCGCTTCTCCAACGCAGTCGAGATCTTCATCCTGCCGCCGTCGCTGACGGCGCTGGAAGAGCGCCTGAAGAAGCGCGGGCAGGACGAGCAGAACGTGATCGTGCGGCGCCTGCTGGCTGCCGGCAGCGAAATGGCGCATGCATCGGAGTCGGACTACGTCATCATCAACGAGGTGTTCGACAACGCGCTCGAGGAACTGCGCAACGTGGTGCGTGCCACGCGCCTGCGCTTTTCCTCGCAGAAGGCGCGCCACGCAGAGCTCTTCATCGAGCTTGGCATTCACTGAGCGCGGATGCGCGCGGGGCGCCGCCGGGCGATTCCCGCGCGGTGCTGTAAAATAGCAACCCAACAGGTTTTGTCCCAAGGTGGATTTGATATGGCGCGTATTACCGTCGAAGATTGTCTGAAACACATCCCGAACCGCTTTGAGCTCGCCCTGGCGGCCACGTATCGTGCGCGCCAGCTGGTGCAGGGCCACACCCCGAAGGTGGAAGCGAAGGACAAGCCCACCGTGGTTGCCCTGCGTGAAATCGCCTCGGGCCAGGTCGGCATCGAGATGCTCAAGAAGGTCCCGACCTGATTCCCCGGGCGGCCTTGGTTCATCCTTGCATCGTGTGCGTACGCATCCAGCAGCCGGATTCCAGGGGCCGTCCCCATGCCTTCCTCACAGCCATCCTCGCCAACCGTTTCTCCCGGCTCCCAGGCCGGCGCCTCGCTCCCGCGCGGCGAGACGGGCAGCGATGCCGGAGCGGCGTCCGCGCGTAAGCGCTCTCCTTCCGGCCAGGCATCCGTGACCGCGCGCACCGGCGCTCCCAATCTTCCTGATCCGCTCGGCAACGATGTTGTCGGAGAGCGTGCCGTCGTACCGCCCATTGCGCAGGGCAAGGCACGCATGGCGCCTTCATCGGCAATACACGACGAGCTGACGGCCGTGGAAGAGGCGCCGGCAGCACCGGCAGGCGACAGCCTGTTCATCGACGCTGTGCTGGCGCAGTCATACCGGCATTTCTTCGGGCCGACTTCGCAGCCCGCGGTGCCGCCGCGCCAGCAGGTCATCTCCATCTCGCGGCTGATGGAGAAGCTGGCCTATCTGAAGGCGCCCGACCTGACACGCGTGCGCGAGGCCTTCCAGTTCTCCGATGAGGCCCACCTGGGCCAGTACCGCCAGAGCGGCGAACCGTACATCACCCATCCGGTGGCGGTGGCCGAGCTGTGCGCGGACTGGAAGCTCGACGTGCAGTCCATCATGGCGGCGCTGCTGCACGACGTGATGGAAGACCAGGGCATCACCAAGAGCGAGCTGGCCGAGAAGTTCGGCCCCAAGGTCGCCGAACTGGTCGATGGCCTGACCAAGCTGGACAAGCTCGAATTCCAGAGCCGCGAGCAGGCGCAGGCGGAGAGCTTCCGCAAGATGCTGCTGGCGATGGCGCGCGACGTGCGCGTGATCCTGGTGAAGCTGGCCGACCGTACGCACAACATGCGCACGCTCGACTTCGTGCCGCCGGAGAAGCGCCGCCGCATCGCACTGGAGACCATGGAGATCTATGCGCCGATCGCGCACAGGCTCGGTCTCAACACCATCTACCGCGAGCTGCAGGAACTGTCGTTCAAGGTCGGCTCGCCGTTCCGCTACGCCACGCTCGAGAAGGCCGTGAAGGCCGCGCGCGGCAACCGGCGCGAGGTGGTCAAGCGCATCCTCGAGGCCGCGCAGAAGGCGCTGGCCGATGCCGGCATCGTGGCCGAACTATCCGGCCGCGAGAAGACGCTCTACAGCATCTACCGCAAGATGCACGACAAGCAGCTGTCGTTCTCGCAGGTGCTGGACGTGTACGGTTTCCGCGTGGTCGTGGAAACGCAGATGCACTGCTATATGGCGATGGGCGCGCTGCACGGCCTGTACAAGCCGATGCCGGGCAAGTTCAAGGACTACATCGCGATCCCGAAGATCAACGGTTACCAGTCGCTGCATACGACGCTGGTGGGCCCGTTCGGCACGCCGGTGGAGTTCCAGATCCGCACGCGCGAGATGCACCAGATCGCCGAGGCTGGCGTGGCCGCGCACTGGATGTACAAGACGCAGGCGGACCAGGCCAACGATATCCAGCAGCAGGCGCACCAGTGGCTGCAGTCGCTGCTCGATATCCAGAGCCAGACCGGCGATTCACAGGAATTCCTCGAACACGTCAAGATCGACCTGTTCCCGGACGCGGTCTACGTGTTCACGCCCAAGGGGCATATCCGCGCGCTGCCGCGCGGCGCCACCGCGCTGGACTTCGCCTATGCGGTGCACAGCGACCTGGGCAACCAGTGCGTCGCCGTGAAGATCAACAACGAACTGCTGCCGCTGCGCACGGAGCTCAAGAGCGGCGATATCGTCGAGGTGGTAACCGCGCCATACTCCAAGCCGAACCCGGCGTGGCTGTCGTTCGTGCGCACGGGCAAGGCGCGCGCGGCGATCCGCCACTACCTCAAGACCACCAAGCTTGACGAGGCCATTCAGCTTGGCGAACGGCTGCTGGAACAGTCGGCGCGCCAGCTGGGCTTCGAGCTGAAGGCCGTGCCCCAGTCCGTGTGGGACCGCATGGTGCAGTGGACCGGCAACAAGCAGCGCGAAGATATCTTCGCCGACCTGGCGCTGGGCCGGCGCGTGCCTGCCGTGGTGGCCAAGCGCATGGAGATCCTGCTGCAGGAGCTGTCAGGCGATGTGGACAGCGCGCTGCTGGCTGCCGTGCAGACTTTCTCGGGCGAAGAAGCGCCTGCCGTGCCGATCACGGGCGATGAAGGCATGTCGATCCTGTTCCCGGTGTGCTGCCGTGCGATCCCGGGCGATCCGATCGTCGGCTACCTGGGCAAGGGCGAAGGCCTGCAGATCCACGTGCAGGACTGCAAGGTGGCCAAGCGCCTGCACAGCAAGGATCCCGAGCACTGGATCGACGTCATGTGGGCGAAGAAGACCACGCGCGCATTCGACGTGTCGATCAAGGTGATGGTACGCAACGTCAAGGGCATCGTCGCCCGCGTGGCAGCGGACCTGACCTCGGCCGACGCCAACGTGGCGCACGTGTCGATGGAGCAGCAGGACGTCGGCCACCAGGAAGCGACCTACATGCAATTCATTATCCAGGTGCAGAACCGCCTGCACCTGGCCAATGTGATGCGCGCCCTGCGGCGGAACCCGGACGTGATCCGCATCTTCCGCGACCGCAACGACGGCTGAGCACCGCCGCCGTGCAATCAGCCCGCCTTGCGCGGCGGGTAGCTGACTTCCAGGATATCGATCTGTTCCACGCCGGCCGGCGTGCGCAGCGCCACGGTGTCGCCTTCGCGCGCCTTGATCAGCGCCTTGGCAATCGGCGAGATCCAGCTCACGTGGTTGGTGTCGAGATCCACCTCGTCCATGCCGACGATGGTGATGGTCGTCTCGTCGCCGGCCTGGTTGGCGTAAGTGACGGTCGCGCCAAAGAAGATCTGGTCGTTGTCGCCCTGCAGCGACGGGTCGACCACTTCGGCCTTGTCCAGGCGCCGGGTGAGGAAACGGATGCGGCGGTCGATCTCGCGCAAGCGCTTCTTGCCATAGAGGTAATCGCCGTTCTCGGATCGGTCGCCGTTGGAGGCGGCCCACGACACGATCTGCACGACATCGGGACGCTCGACGTCGATCAGCTGCATCAACTCATTGCGCAGGCGGTCATAGCCTTCGGCGGTGATGTAGTTCTTCGTGCCGGCGGGCAGCGGGGTAGCGCCTTCGGGGAGATCGTCTTCGTCGTCACCGGACGATTCTTTGACAAATGCCTTGTTCATGGTCGGGATCACATCTTCGGTCTGCCATTATAGAAAACCATGACGGCAGCCCGAGTCTGAAGAAAAAACGAAAAAATGTGCCGCAGGGGGTTCACAAAAATGAAAACTCAGATATAATCTCACTTCTCGAGTGCGGCTGTAGCTCAGTTGGATAGAGTACTTGGCTACGAACCAAGGGGTCGTGGGTTCGAATCCTGCCAGCCGCGCCACCTATGCAGAAAGAAAAAGGCTTCCGGAAACGGAAGCCTTTTTTCATTTCCGCGTATTTTCATTATCGCGCTTTTGCGTCCTGCTTCGTCTCTTGCTGCGCGCCTCGCGCAACGTTACCCGGTATCTCATATTTCATCGCTCGCCATCTGTCGACGACAGTGCGCATGCCTTGCAGTCCCTTGTGCGCGCACCTAGGCTCGAAACAAGGTGCAACAGATTCGCGCAAGGAGGTCGGCATGGTGCAAACCGAGTGGCGTGTGGAGGCGTATCGCGACATGGACGTCTACGTGCTCGTGACGCAGCAATATGAAGGCAGCGATAGTGTGGTTAGCATGGGGGCGCCTGCGCAATGGGGCTATGAGGTCCGCGTCTGCCAGGAGGGCGCGGACCCCGCTGATGCTGGCGATACGGAACTGCTGGTCAGCGGCACGCAGCACTTCGCCACGCGTCATGCGGCGGAAGTCGCGGCGTTCAGCGCCGGCTATGCACTTGTGGATCGGATCGTCGGGCCCGGCAAATAGTGCGTTCCTGTGCGTCGCGTGACGCTTGTGCGGGCGTTGCATGCGCCCTGTGCTGCGCATGCGCTCATTGTTCCGGTGCATGCAATGGCTTATATCATGCTGTGATCTACATTGATTGGCGTCGATTGACGCGGATCATTTTTGTCTCAAGGGTGCACTCCTACTCTGGATGTGGAGGCGGGCAATGTTCCGTCCGCCACGCAGTAAAGGAGTACACGCCATGCCGGAATTTGAAAGCTGCAAGATCGTCTACGAAGTGATTGCCTTGCCCAAGGGCAAATGGTCGATCCTGGTGGAGATCATCCGCAGGCAGGACGGCGAGATACTGGCGCCACGGCACAATCCGTTTCCCAACCATCCCTTCGACACCAAGCTCGAAGCGCTTGACCAAGTGAACCAGTACATCGAAACCGTACTTGCTGAAGCAGAACACGAAGGCAAGCAGAGGCGCATCGCTTGATGCCGGGCGTTGCGCGCTATCGAGTGCGAAATTCGCGCGAGAGCAAAGATAATGCTTGCCATCGGCGCGCGGATCCCACATAATCTTTCTTCTCAGACGCGGGGTGGAGCAGTTGGCAGCTCGTCGGGCTCATAACCCGAAGGTCGCAGGTTCAAGTCCTGCCCCCGCAACCAACGCCTTCAGGCGCCTGGTTCCTTAGGCCGATCGGCCGAATTTCCCCAAGTTATTCGCCAGTTCCCGTACCGGGATGCACGGCACGGCCGCCAAGTCGCATTCACGCTTGATCAGGCGTGTCAGATTCGCTGGCGCATGCTCTTATTTCGATGCAACCAGGCTGGCGGCGCGCGCAAAGGTATCGCGCACCAGCGGCTGGCCTTCACGGTCGGCGGCTTCCGCCCGATCGCGCAGACGGCTCGCCAGGACGCTCAACGTGCCGCTGTCCGTGCCGCTGCGCGACGTGGCTTCGCGCACGACCTCATCGAGTTCGCTGCTGACATCGGCCCCGTCGAATGCGCTCACTGAAAGCGCCGAAATGCGTTCGAGATAGAGATTGACCAGCGCTTCGTCATGTCTGGGTTCGGGCATATCCGCTCCTTGTCGACGACCGGAACACAAAGTCATTGTAGTGAAGGGGCGAGCCCCTTCCAGTACGCTTGCCGCCGAGCTCGAAGGCCAGCGTTCAGTCGTCTTGCGTGCGCCGCATGTGTTCCAGCGGAATCGGCTGTACGCGGCGACGCGCGGGGCGAAGAGCCCGGGCAGGCCACAGTACGTAGTTCGTATGGGGGTCCAGCGGCTTGCCGAAGTACGACACCCAGACCTGTACACCATGTTCGGTCTCGGCAATGACGGCGGCAACCGCGCGGGCCGCGGCGGAGGGGGATTTGAGCAACTCGGCCAGGGCTTCCACGCCCTGGACGACATGGTGTTTGACACCGGCAAACCATGCGTACTGACGCATGGCGGACAACAAACGCTTGGTCATGAACGCGACTCTTCGTGTGGAATGCGAGTGAGACTGCAGCTCGCTCGCTTTGTTCAGTGCATCTTGCGATGCGCTCGCGAAAGGCGCAAAAACTCATGATACGCAACCCCTCAGCCAAATTCGTGCGGGGTGCTTCACTTCCCGGCCAGGCGGCTTCGAGAACAGGCGGCAGAGTACCATTTGCCGCCGATTGCGGGAGAGAGTGATATCCCTGAGACGAAGCGCGCGCATGGCGGTGCCGCGGCCTCTCTTTGCGCACTCGTATCGCCTTTTCTCTGACATCCGCTGAAATTGACAAGCGGCAGGCCGTGCACTAGCTTCTGTTACATATGCTGCACAAATGGCGATTGTCGGCGCTGCCGGCATGGGGGCACTGTGGCGACAACTGAAGATCCGGGCGATCGGCGCGGCAGCGGCAAGTCCGTGCGCAGCAAGGTGCCGCGCGGCGCGCATATGGCAATCGGCAATGTGGACCGGGATCCGGTCGAGTTGCTGCAGATCAGCAGCGAAGGCAGGGTGCGGCAACTCGTTCCGTTGCGCTACGGCCGCATGATCGAGTCCCCGTTCGCGTTTTACCGCGGCAGTGCGATCGTGCAGGCACACGACCTGGCGGGCACGCCCAATTCCGGCCTGCACATGCAGATCTGCGGCGACTGCCACATTGCCAACTTCGGTGGCTTCGCCACGCCCGAGCGCGCACTGCTGTTCGACGTGAACGATTTCGACGAGACCAGCGTCGGGCCATGGGAATGGGACCTCAAGCGCCTGGCCGCGAGCTTTGTCGTCGCTGCCCGGCACCTGCGCCACAAGCAGGGCGTAGCCGACGATCTGGTTTACCAACTCGTGCGCAGCTACCAGGATCGTATGCAGTCCTATGCCGGGATGGGCATTCTCGATACGTGGTACGACCGTATTACCTTCGACCGCCTGCTTGAGGAGGAGACCTCGCCTGACATCCAGAAGCGTATCCGGCGCGGCATCGAACGCGCGGCGGACCGTACCAGCGAGGCGCTCCTGCCCAAGCTGGCCAGGCAGGTCGGGGACCGCTGGACGATCCTGGATGCCCCGCCAGCTGTCTTCCATGTGCGCGGCGAACAGACGCTCTTCGACCCGGATGACGACTGGATGGCGATGAAGGACCTCGACGCCGTGTCGGACAAGGCCTTCAAGGACTATCTCGGTACGCTGGCCCCTGACCGCCGCGAGCTGCTCAGCCATTTCACGCTGCATGACCGTGCCTTCAAGGTGGTGGGGGTGGGCAGCGTCGGCACGCGGTGCATGATCCAGCTGATGATCGACAGCCACGGCAAGCCGATCTTCCTGCAAGTGAAGGAAGCGATGCGCTCCGTCGTGTCGCGCTACTTCAGGTGTCCCGCAGTCGCGCATGAAGGCCAGCGCGTCGTGGAAGGCCAGCGCCTGATGCAAGCCGCCAGCGATCTCTTCCTCGGCTGGACCAAGGGGCCGTTAGGCCGCTATTTCTACGTGCGCCAGCTGCGCGACATGAAACTGTCTCCGCAGATCGAACTGATGGATGCCGAAATCCTGGGCAGATACGGTGCGCTGTGCGGCTGGGTGTTGGCGAGAGCCCACGCCAAGGCTGGTGGACTCGCCGCCGAGATCAGCGGCTACCTCGGCACTGGCGACCGCATGGCCGAAGTGATGGTAGGCTATTCGAACAGCTATGCCGACCAGGTCGAAAAGGACTACGAGCGCTTCGTTGCCGCCTGTCGTTCGGGCCGACTGGAAGCGCGCACCGATGCCGACATGGCTGCGGACTTCCGCGTCTGACGCGGATGGGAAGTGGATTGCCAGGAGCGCTTGCCGATGACCGAAGACATCCTGATGCAACTCATGGTCGAGGTAGAGAAGGAAGACCCGATCGACTACGCCAACCTGCCGTTCGACGATGCGGCCCTGCGCCAGCTCGCGTGCCGGCTGATTGCCGAACGCTCGAACGAACTGGAGGCCTCAGGCATGCCTGCCGAGGCCCAGTTGGCGACGATGTGGGCGTCCACCGCCAAGCTGGTGCTGGAAAACCTTGTCCTCAACGCCAGGCTGTTGACCCTGCAGGGCATGCCCGACGATGCGCGCGCGCTGATCGAACGCATTTCGCGGCAGTCACGCGGCTAGCACGCGCCACGGCAGGGTGGCCATGTGCCGCAGCCTCATCACGGCGCGGCAGGCCTGCCATTTCGCTTAAAATACGAGCTTTGGCTCCGGCCCGGCAGCGCACTTTCCGTGCGTGCGGGCTTGTGGCCGCCTTGGAGAAATTCGGGTGATCAAGTGGATTATCGTCGCCGGGTATCTTGGCGCCATCCTGTATGTGCATTTCCGCGGCAAGGCGAGATTGCGCATCTGGCGACAGCTGCTCGACCATTCGGCGCTGGTCGCGCCGATCAATTGTTTCATGTACGCGTTTTCGGGTGTGCCGCGCACGCCCTATATCCCGGTCGACAACTTCCCGGACCTGGAAAAGATCCGGGCAGCGTGGCCGGAAATCCGCGACGAAGGCCTGGCCCTGGCCGCGATGCGCAAGATCAAGGCCGCCGAGAAGAACGATGACGCCGGCTTCAATTCGTTCTTCAAGAACGGCTGGAAGCGCTTCTACCTGAAGTGGTATGAAGCCCAGCACCCCTCGGCCGAGGTGCTGTGCCCGAAGACCGTGTCGCTGTTGCGCGGCATTCCCAGCGTGAAGGCCGCGATGTTCGCGGAACTGCCGCCGGGCGGCAAGCTCAACCCGCACCGCGACCCGTTCGCCGGTTCGCTGCGCTATCACCTGGGCCTGGCCACGCCGAACGACGACCGCTGCTTCATCGAGGTCGACGGCGAGCGCCATAGCTGGCGCGACGGGCAGGGCGTGGTGTTCGACGAGACCTACCTGCACTGGGCCGAGAACAAGAGCGATGCCAACCGCCTGATCCTGTTCTGCGATATCGAGCGCCCGATGCGCTTTGGCTGGGCCAGCAAGATCAATCACTGGCTGGGCCGCAAGGTCATGACCGCGGCGAGCTCGCCCAACGACGAGAACGACCAGACGGGCACGATCAACAAGCTGTTCCGTTTCGTCTGGCTGGCCGGGCAATACCGCCGCCGCTACAAGGCGTGGAACCGCAAGCTGTACTACGTGACGAAGTTCGGGCTGATCATTGCGGGCATCGCGCTGATCATCTACCTGTAAGCACCGGCAGACCGGTGCGCAAACGAAAAGAGCCGGCAGCTATGCCGGCTCTTTGCCATGGCGGGACCGGATTCAGTCCCGCCGGCGGTCTCCCTGGGTTTCGTAGTGGGCGCGCTTGGCGTCGTACATGCGGCTGTCGGCCACCTTCACGGTATCGCTCAGGCGCTCGCCCTGCAGGCAGGTGGCGGCGCCAATGGAAAAGCTCAGGCCCGTGCCCGGGTAGAACTGGTTGTTCAGTTCCACGACCTTTTCGATCTGCTCGACCACCGTGGCCGCGCCGCGCTCGTCGCGGCCGGGCAGCAGCACCATGAATTCGTCGCCGCCGATCCGGGCTACGCAGACCTGCTCGCCTACGGCTTTCTTCAGGACTTCGCCGGTGCGCCGCAGCAGCGCATCGCCGTCGCCATGCCCGAACTGGTCGTTGACCGTCTTCAGCCCGTTCAGGTCCACGGCGACCACGCTGACCGGCCATGGACCCTTGCGGCCCAGGCGTGCCAGTTCGTCTTCGTAGAAGGCGCGGTTGTACAGCTTGGTCAGCACGTCGTGCTTGCCCAGGAACTCCACATAGGCTTCGGCCTTCTTGCGGGCCGTGATGTCGGTGAGCGACACCAGCACCTGGTCCCAGTCCTGTTCGCGGCCCGGAAACACCGACCATTGCATGAAGACATCGACCGAACGCCCGTCCAGCGCGTAGTTGATGACCTCGCGCTGCTGCCAGAGCTTTTCGTGCCACAGGTCGACCAGCTGCTCGGCAAAGTGGATGCGCATGTCGTCGCGGAACACGTCGCCGAGGCGCGACAGCAGGATTTCCTTCGATTCCGCGCCGAACATCTGCAGCGTCTGCTGGTTGACGTCGAGCACGCGGATCTCTTGCATGCAGCGCGACACGAAATCCGGATGCACGTTGAGGAAGGTGCGGAAATCCGTGATGCCGGCCGCGCGCACTTCGTCGAGCAGCATCTTCACGGCGCTGAAGTCTTCCACCCACAGCGATACCGGCGAATGCTCGAACAGGCCCAGCGCATATTGCTCGCTGCGGCGCAGGTCGCGTTCGGTGCGCACGCGCGCGGTGATATCCTCGATCGACAGCAGCACGCGGTCCCACGTGGCCTCATGTCCAGGCATGACCGTGGCTTCCAGGCGGATATCGAGGCGCTCGCCTTCGAGCGTGTAGTTCACGGTCTGGCTCGCGAAGCGGTTGCCGCCGTCCCAGAGCTGGCCGAGTTCTTCGACATGCTGGTCGAACATGTCGTCGCGGAAGACGGTGTCGAGGTTGGAGACCAGGTCGGCAAGGTCGGCGGCGCGGAACAGGTCCAGCGTGCGGTGGTTCACCTCGATCACGCGGATCAGCGACGAGCAGTGCGCCACTTCGTCCGGGTTGGCCCGCAGGTAGGCCCGCAAATCCGTCACCCCCTCGGCGCGCAGCCGCTCGAAGTGCTCGCGCACGGCGCTGAAATCTTCCAGCCAGAGCGAGACCGGCGCCAGTTGAAACAGGGTTTGGTAGTCGTCGTCGACGCGCGACGCCGCGGTTGCACTGCGCAAGGCCATTCTCCCTTCTTCTTGTCATCCCGATGATCGCTGTGGTGCGGCGGCGATCTGGCCAACGGTTTGCAACCTCGCCAGGAAACGGTCGCCCGCGCCAGCGGCAAGGATAGGCCAGCGCACACGAAAAAGGGAGCGGTGTTGCAAAAAGGCGAGTGCCACGCCGCGTGGCGCGCGGTGCCTGGGAGTCAGGCGGTCCGGCGGTGTTCCTCGCTGACGATTGCCTGCCGGCTGCCGAGGTGCTCTGGCAGGCGCCTGCGCCGGCGCCTTGGCAACGCGCGGGGCGGGCTGGTCCGATGGCTGCGCCGCCACGCCTGGCCCGCCGCCGCCGGCCCCATCGATGGCGGAAACCCGATAGAATGGCGCACCGCGCCGGCCTTGCCCGGCCGGTTGCCCTTTTCTGGCCCGCTCCTGATGCCCCGTGGCACAGGTGACGCGGCCGTTCCGGCCACCACTGTGGCCGCATCCTTGCAGGTTTTCCAATGCTTCGCCTCTCCGAACTCAAGCTTTCCCTCGAACACACCGAAGACGATCTCGACCGCGCCGTGCGCAGCGCGCTGGCCCAGATCGGGGTGAAGGGCGACGGGCTTGTGCAATACACCGTGTTCCGCCGCGCCCACGACGCGCGCAAGCGCTCCGACATCAAGCTCACTTACATCATCGACATCGAGGTGAAGGACGAGCCCGCCGCCATCCGCCGCATGGCTGGCAAGCCCAACTGGAGCGTGACGCCGGACATGGCGTATCGCTTCGTGGCGCAGGCGCCGCAGGGCGGCAATGTGCCGCGTCCGGTGGTGATCGGCATGGGGCCGTGCGGCCTGCTGGCCGGGCTGCTCCTGGCGCAGATGGGTTTCCGCCCGATCATCCTCGAGCGCGGCAAGGAAGTGCGCGAGCGCACCAGGGACACCTTCGGCCTGTGGCGCAAGAGCGTGCTCAACCCGGAGTCGAACGTGCAGTTCGGCGAAGGCGGCGCGGGCACGTTCTCGGACGGCAAGCTGTACAGCCAGATCAAGGATCCGAAGCACTACGGCCGCAAGGTGCTCAACGAGTTCGTGCGCGCCGGCGCGCCGGAAGACATCCTGTACAAGGCGCGCCCGCACATCGGCACGTTCCGGCTGGTGAGCATGGTCGAGAAGATGCGCGCGGAGATCCGCGAGCTGGGTGGCGAGGTCCGCTTTGAGACGCGCGTCGATGACCTCGACATCGAACACGGCAAGCTGCGCGGCCTGAAGCTGTCCACGGGCGAGTACCTGCCGGCCGGGCACGTCATCCTGGCGGTGGGGCACAGCGCGCGCGATACCTTCCAGGTGCTGCATGACCGTGGCGTGTTCATGGAAGCCAAGCCGTTCTCGCTCGGCTTCCGCATCGAGCACCCGCAGGGGCTGATCAATCGCAGCCGCTTCGGCAAATTCGCGGGCAACAAGCTGCTCGGCGCGGCCGACTACAAGGTGGTCCATCACTGCAGCAACGGCCGTTCGGTGTACAGCTTCTGCATGTGCCCGGGCGGAACCGTCGTGGCGGCGGCCTCGGAACCGGGCCGCGTGGTGACCAATGGCATGAGCCAGTACAAGCGCGCGGAGCGCAACGCGAATGCGGGCATCGTGGTGGGCATTACGCCAGAGGACTACCCTGGCGGTCCGCTCGCCGGCATCGAGTTTCAGCGCAAGTGGGAAGAGCGCGCGTTCGAGCTCGGTGGGCGCAACTACTGCGCGCCGGGCCAGCTCGTCGGCGATTTCATCGCGCGCCGGCCATCGACCTCGCTCGGTTCGGTCGAGCCGTCCTACAAGCCGGGCGTGACGCCGACCGACCTCAGCACCTCGCTGCCCGACTACGTCATCGAGGCCATCCGCGAAGCGCTGCCGGAGCTCGACAAGAAGATTGCCGGCTTCGCCATGCACGACGCGGTGCTGACCGGTGTCGAGACACGCACGTCCTCGCCGCTGCGCATCGAGCGCAAGGCGGACTACCAGAGCGTGAATGTGGAAGGGCTGTATCCAGCCGGAGAGGGTGCCGGCTATGCCGGCGGCATCTACTCGGCCGCCATCGACGGCATCGAAGTGGCCGAGGCCGTGGCACTGGCCATCGTCAACGGCCGCTAATCAGCGCGCGGACGCCAGCCAGTCCGCCGCGCCCCGGCCGGCAGTGCGGCCGCTCGCGAAGCAGGCCGTGAGCAGGTAGCCGCCGGTCGGCGCTTCCCAGTCCAGCATCTCGCCGGCGCAGAACACGCCCGGCAGTGCGTTCAGCATCAGGCTGGTGTTCATCGCTTCAAAACGGACACCGCCTGCGCTGCTGATGACTTCGTCGATCGGCCGCGCACGCAACAGTCGCAGCGGCAGCGCCTTGATGGATGCCGCCAGTGTTGCCGCGTCATGCATTGCTTCCTTCGGCAGGCACTCGCGCAGCAGGCCGGCTTTCACGCCGGTGATGCCCAGCCGGCTCTGCAGGTGGCTCGACAGCGAACGCGAGCCGCGCGGGTGAGACACCTCGGCCAGCACGCGCTGCGCATCATGGCCGGGCAGCAGGTCCAGGTGGACGACGGCTTCGCCGTCGCGCTCGATCCGGTCGCGGATCGGCGCGGACAGCGCGTAGACCAGGCTGCCTTCGATGCCGCCCGCGCTGATCACAAACTCGCCCTGGCGATGGTGCGCGTTGCCCTGTATGTCGGTCACGGCCAGCGCAACGGGCTTGACGGGGTGGCCGGCATGGCGATCGGAGAACATCGCGCTCCAGTCCACATCGAAGCCACAGTTGGCTGGCCGCAGCGCGGCGATATCGATGCCATGCTGCGACAGCAGCGGCACCCACGCACCGTCCGAGCCAAGCCGCGCCCAGCTTCCGCCGCCCAGTGCGAGTACCACGGCATTGGCGTGCACCTGTCGTTCGCCTTGCGGCGTGGCGAAGCGCAGTGTGCGCCCCGCAGGGTCAGTCCAGCCGAGCCAGCGGTGACGCATATGGAACTGCACGCCGCTTTCACGCAGGCGATGCAGCCATGCGCGCAGCATCGGCGCGGCCTTCATGTCGGTTGGAAAGACCCGGCCGGAACTGCCGACAAAGGTCTCGATGCCTAGCTCATGTACCCAATCGCGCAAGGCCTGCGCGCCGAAGCCGGCAAGCATCGGCGCGATCTGGGCGGTGCGTTCGCCATAGCGCGACAGGAAGGCCTGCTCGGGTTCGGCATGCGTCAGGTTCATGCCGCTCTTGCCGGCCATCAGGAACTTGCGGCCCACCGACGGCATGGCGTCGAACACGTGTACGCGCACCCCGCGCGCGGCCAGCACCTCGGCCGCCATCAGGCCTGCAGGCCCGCCACCGATGACGGCGGCTTCAACCGGCAGGGTGGTGGGCGCGGCGGACGGGGTATCGGTGGACGGCATGGCAATGCGTGGAAGGATGGCAGGGGCGTGCTACGCCGCGGATTATAGAGCCTGCGGCAGCGCTAAAATGGTGCTTTGTCCCTGCCTTGCCGCCATGCCGTCCTCTGCCAGCCATCAAGACGCCGTCATCGCCGCCACGCGCCACTGGCTGGCGCGCGCGGTGATCGGCCTCAATCTCTGCCCCTTTGCCAAGAGCGTGTATGTGAAGGAGCAGGTCCGCTACGTGGTCAGCGATGCGACGCAAGCCGCCGACGTGCTCGACGAACTGGAACGCGAACTGAAGCGGCTGGCCGAGACCGACCCGGCGCAGGTCGATACCACGCTCCTGATCGTGCCGGAAGCGCTGGCCGATTTTCTCGAGTTCAACGACTTCCTTTACTTCGCCGATCGGCTGCTCGGGAGCCTGCGCCTGGAAGGCACGTTGCAGATCGCCAGCTTCCACCCGCAGTACCAGTTCGAGGGGACGGAGCCGGACGATATCGAGAACTACACCAACCGCGCGCCGTATCCCATCCTGCATCTGCTGCGCGAGGAGAGCATCGCGCGCGCTGCCGAAGCCTTTCCTGATGCGGCTGATATCTACGAACGCAATATGGAAACCGTGCGCCGCCTGGGCCATGAAGGCTGGCGACGCTGGATGGAAGGCGACGATGACGCGGCATTGCCGCACAAGGCAGACGCGTAGCGGCGCTGCTTACAAGGGCGTGGTGAAGAACCGTTCGCGCATGTCTTCCAGGCCGAGCGTGCCCAGCACGCTTTCCAGCCGCTCGGCAGAGCGGCGGCGCGGCAGGTCCTTGAACTGCGCGATGATCAGCTCGTTCTTCATCGAGTGTTCCCAGCCGACCAGCTCGGTCACGCTGACCTGGTAGCCGTGCGCTTCCAGCTGCAGGCAGCGCAGCACGTTGGTCACCTGGCTGCCGAATTCGCGCGTGTGCAGCGGGTGGCGCCAGATCTCGGTCAGCGGGTTGCCGGCCAGCAGGCGGCCCTTGTTCTTGCGCAGCACGCTGGCGACCTCGGCCTGGCAGCACGGCACCAGCACGATGTGCCGGGCGTGCTTGGCCAGCGCGAAACGGATGGCATCGTCCGTGGCCGTATTGCACGCATGCAGGGCCGTCACCACGTCGACCGTGGCCGGCAGCGCCGGCGAGGTGATGGAATCCGCCACTGACAGGTTCAGGAACGACATGCCCGGGAAGCCCAGGCGTGCCGCCAGTGCCTGCGAGCTCTGCACCAGTTCCTCGCGCGTCTCGATGCCGAAGATGTGCGACTGGTCGCGCAGGGTCTTGAAGAACAGGTCGTACAGGATGAAGCCCAGGTATGACTTGCCGGCGCCATGGTCGACCAGCGTGACGGCGTCGCGCTCGGCCTTGATCTCCTGCAACAGCGGTTCGATGAACTGGAACAGGTGGTAGACCTGCTTGAGCTTGCGACGGCTGTCCTGGTTCATCTTGCCGTCGCGCGTCAGGATATGGAGTTCCTTGAGCAGCTCGATTGACTGGCCGGGGCGGATTTCGTGGGTATTTGCCATGACTGCGGGGAATGCGGGAGGCGGCAGGCGCCTCGGGAGCCGACAGTTTACCGAAAACGCTACCGCAGTCGGCCAATCCGACCGGTTGTATTACCACAAGGTCCGTGTTTGTCCTGCCTCAAGTTTTGTCGTCAACGGCCGTAGGTAATCGATTGACAACAAGCGGAAGTGCCGGCCAAGCGCACTAGCCAGCATTGCTGTGCCTGGACAGGCGGGGCAGGTGGCGGCACCGCTGCACAAAGAGAACTTGGGGGGACTCATGAGTCACGAGTCGGGTTTGCGCCTGGAGCTCAGCGAGCCAGGCGAGCAGGTGCGCGCACGCTATGTGCCCGAAGCGGGCCGGCTGCCACCGGACCATGTCGCATTCCGCGAATGCCTGGCCAGCCATGGCTGGCAGCAGGCCAGGCTGGACCAGCGCGCGGTGGCGAAATTCCTCAGCCAGTGCCAGCAGGCCGATCGCGAAATCGATGCCACGGTCGGCGTGCTGGTCGACGGCGCGTTCGAGCTGGACATCAGCGACGATGGGCTGGCCGTTCGCCTCACGCTGATGCGTGCCGAAGGCGGCCGCCTGGTGACCGAGGCCGATATCCGGCGTGCGGTGGCTGAGCGCGGGGTGACCGCGCGGATCCAGCCACTGGCACTGGAGGCTGCGCTGGACGAGGGTAGCTGCGAACTGCGCGAGATCGCAGCGGGCATTGCCCCGCGGCAAGGCCATCCGGCGCGCTTCGTCAACCTGCTGGAGCCGCGCAAGCCGGCGCAGGTTGACGACGATGCACCCATGGACCTGCGCGAGCTGGGCAACCTGATGCTGGTCAGCCCCGGCACGCCGCTGATGCGGCGCATCCCGGCCGAGCCCGGTAGCGACGGCGTCGATGTCTTTGGCAAGACGCTGGCCGCCGATCCCGTCGAAGACACGCCGTTTGCCGAAGGGCTTACCGGCGCCGCCGCCGATCCCAATGATCCGGACCTCCTCGTCGCGGTCCTTGCCGGTTCGCCGGTGGTAGGCATGCATGGCATCGCGGTCAGCCCGGTGGTGCAGGTGGAGTCCGTGGACCTGCACTCGGGCAACGTGGCGTTCGATGGCACGCTGCGCGTGTCGGGCGACATCCGCACCGGCATGTCGGTGAAGGTCAGCGGCGACGTGCTCGTGGACGGTGTCATCGAAGCCGCCACGATCGAGGCCGGCGGCAGCATCGTGGTCAAGGGCGGCATCATCGGCAAGTCCGAAACCGGGCATGCGGACCCGGCCGGCACCATCAGCCGGGCCAGCGTGCGCTGCCGGGGCGCGGTCCAGGCGCGCTTCATCGAGAACGCGGTGGTCGAGGCAGGCACGGAGGTGACGGTGGAGAGCGGTATCCGCCAGAGCGATGTGGCGGCTGGTGAACGCATCATGGTGGGCGGCACCAGCGGCATGGGCAGCATCAGCGGCGGGCGCAGCCGCGCGCTGCTGGCGGTGCGTGCGCCGGTGCTCGGTGCACCGGCGGGCAGCGCGACCATCGTGCAGGTCGGCCTGAACCCGTACGCGGACGCGCAGCGCGCGGCGCTTGAGGCAGAGCGCCGGCGCCTGCTGGAGGAGCAGAACAAGGTCAAGCAGCTTGTGGCCTTCTTTGCCAAGCATCCGGAACGCGCGGTCGGAGACCTGCGCGAGAAGGCGCGCGCCACGCTGTTCAAGTCATCGCGCGACCTGTTCGAGCTTGACGAGAAGCTCGCGAAGCTTGGCGAGCAGATGCAGCCCGCCGCGGGCGCCGTGATCGACGCTGGCCGCCGCATCCACGGCGGCGTGACGCTGCAGGTCGGCAACCGCGTGCTCAAGGTGATGGAAGATAAGCCTGGCGGCCAGATCCGCCTGGTGGACGACCGCATTGCGGTGACCTGACCGGCATGGCGGCATCGGGCGGGTACCGCCCAGCGGAATTTGTACTAAGCTGCAGTTGTGTCCTGGGGTGCCGCAGGATAGGCGATGGCTAGTGTTGGGCAGTGAATGCAGAAGCGGATCAGCAATCTGTGGAAGCGTTACACGGAACCGACTCACGTGGCACTGAATCACTGAAGGCCAGCCCGCAGGCTGGCCTTCCTGCTTCTGCGCGCCGCTCTGCCGACGCGAGTGCGTCAGCCTGAACTTCCCTGATGGCAGGCTGCCGAGCCATGGATGGCGGAACAGCAGGCGATCTGGGAGGCGCGCACCGATCGCCTGGCTGCCTACGTTGAAGCGCTGCATGCCAAGGAGACTCTCGATGAGCAGTAAGCAGGACCTCGACCTCGAAATTTCACGCGTGCTGAAGGCGCCGCGGGATCTCGTATGGAAAGCCTGGGCCGACCCGAACCACCTGAAGGAATGGTGGTGCCCGAAGCCGTGGACCACGGAAGTCCTTGCCTTCGATCTTGCGCCGGGCGGCGCCTTCCACACGCTGATGCGTGGCCCGGGCGGGGAAACCAGCGACAACCCTGGTGCGTTCCTCGACGTGGTGCCGCGCTCGCGCATCGTCTGGACCTCCGCGCTGGTCGCGCAATGGCGTCCGGCGGACAACCCGTGGCTGCCGATGACCGCCTATATCACCATGGCGGACGAGGGCGACTGCACGCGCTACGTGGCCACCGTCCTGCACAAGGACAAGGCATCGCGCGAGCAGCATGAGGAGATGGGGTTCTTCGAAGGGTGGGGCACCTGCATGACCCAGCTCGAAGCGTATGCGCAGTCGCTGAAATAGCTGGCGCCGCGGCGCCGGTGTTGGTTTCCGCAGACAGGAAAAGGCCCCGGGAGCGCCGCGCTTCCGGGGCCTTTTCCATGCCGTGTGCCGGCGTTCCAGCCAGGCCAACGACTGTGCGAATGCAATCCGTCCGAAGGGGTAGGCGTGGCTGGCATTTGCGCGCCGTCAAGTCCCAGCGATGTTCGCCGCGGCCCGTCTCGTCCTGGCGCAGCCCATCGGGAATACTCCCCGCGGCTCGGCAACACAGAGGGGCCGGGCGGGATATCAGGGGCGACTTTCGTAGCGAAGTCGGAGTCAAGGTTGCATCAGAACAGACAACCAGCATCATGAGATTGAATCTGCCGGTCACCGATCAGGAATACCGATTGCCATCGGACGAAGTCATCATCACCAGGACCGATACGCAAGGCAACATCGAGTACGCCAACCAGGCGTTCTTCCGCAGCAGCGGCTATGACCGTGCCGAAGTCCTGGGCCAGCCGCAGAACATCATCCGCCACCCCGACATGCCGGCTGCCGCATTCGCCGACATGTGGGCGACGATCCGTGCCGGTACGCCGTGGACCGGCGTGGTCAAGAACCGCCGCAAGGACGGCGGCTTCTACTGGGTGCTGGCCAACGTTACGCCGGTGTTCCAGGAAGGCAAGCCCTCGGGCTACCTGTCGGTGAGAACCGCGCCGACGTCGGCGCAGATCGCCGCGGCGACAAGGCTCTATGCCGACCTGAAGCGCGACGGGCGGTCACGCTGGCGCCTGTCCGGCGGCGAGGCATTCCGCAAGGGCGCGGCCGGTGTGATCCAGCGCCTGCTGCGGCTGCCGGTGGTGGCTCGACTGCTTGTCGTCCAGTTCGTGCAGGTTGTGCTGATCGCGCTGGCGGCGGCGAGTGCAACGGTCTGGGCGGCGCATCCTGCCGTCACCTGGCTGCTGGCGGGCGCGGCCGTGGCCATGTGCGGGGCCGCTGCCTGCTATCTCGCGCTCAACATCCTGCAGCCAGTGATGCGCCTGAACCGCAGCGCGCTGGCTGTGTTGTCCGGGCAGTTGCGGCACCGCTTCCCCGAGTGCGGCGATGCGCAGACGCGGCTGCTTGGCCGTTTCCTGAACCAGATGAACGCCCGTCTGGTGGGCGTGCTGCTCGACACGCGGAACTCGATCGAGAGCGTCTGGCAGTCCTCGGTCGGGTTGGCCAGCGGCAACGCCGACCTGTCGGAGCGCACCGAGCAGCAGGCCAGCGCCATCGAGGAGACCACGGCAACGCTCGCGCAGATCACCGAGACCGCGCGGCAGAATGCAAGCGATGCCGAACAGGCTCACCAGGAAGGGCGCCAGACCGCCGAGGCAGCATCCGCCGCAGCGGGCGGCGTGCGCCGCTCGGCGTCGCTGATGGAGCGGCTGACCACGCAATCGCGCAAGATCGCCGAGATCACTTCGGTGATCGACGACATCGCCATCCAGACCAACCTGCTCGCCCTGAACGCCGCCGTCGAGGCCGCCCGCGCGGGCCAGCACGGCCGCGGCTTCGCCGTGGTGGCGGGGGAGGTGAGATCACTGGCCCAGCGCGCCGAAGCCGCCGCGAAGCAGATCAAGGCGTTGATCGAGAACTCGCTCGAAGTCGTACAGGCCAGCAGCGAAGCGGCCATCAGCGCTGGCAGCGAGATGGATCGCGTCGAGCGATCGGTGTCCGCGCTGACGCGGACGATTTCTGCCATTGCGAATGCAAGCAGGGGGCAGAGCGTGGAGATCGAGCAGACCAGTGCGGCGGTCGAACAGATGACGCAGATCACGCAGATGAACGCGGCGCTCGTCGAGGAATCGGCTGCGGCGGCGATGGGGCTGAAGCAGCAGGCGCAAGCGTTGGAGGATGCGGTGAACGTGCTCGCGAGCTAATGTCCTGAATTGCAAGTTCGTTGCATAAGTCTGCCGACAAGGCGCACGATCCGTCGTCGCGAATGCTCGCAAGGCTCCAGCCTTGCTGTGCTTCGCTCCTAGGCTCGCACGCCTTCTCGACAGACTTATTTCTGCAACGAACTTCCAACTCAGGACACAAGGCCAACGCCCGCGCAACATGTACCCCGACGACTGTCCCGGTCTCCCATTGGAGGCAGTCCCGGGGCAGGGAAGTCACGAATCGGCGGGCCTAGCCGATGGTCGCGATCGGCAGGCCGGCAGCCACGAAGATGCCCGCGGCGGTGCGCAGCGTGATGCGGCCGGCGCGATGCGCATGGACCTGCATCTCCATCTTCATGGCTTCCATGACGGCGATGAGTTCTCCTTCCTCGACTTCGTCGCCGTCGGCTACCTTCCAGGCATGCACTGTCCCCGCGACGGGGGCCGGCACATCTCTGGCATCGGCAGCCTCGGTTGAAGCCATGGCTGGGCTCGCCGCCTGCGCGTTAGCCAGTCCGCCCAACAGTTGAGCCGGCAGGCCCAGGACCACGCGGCGCCCGTCGATCTCGATGGCGGTGCGAAGCAGGCTGCCATCTGCCTGGGGCTCGGCGCGCGCGGCTGCGGCCAGCGGTTCGGCGAAGTCGGATTCGATCCAGCGGGTGTGCACGTTGAAGCCGTCGTGGCCCACAAAGTCCGGGTGGTCGATCACGGCACGGTGGAAGGGAAGCACTGAAGCGACGCCTTCGATCCGGAACTCGCGCAGCGCGCGGCGGGCGCGGGTCAGGGCCTGTTCGCGCGTGGCCCCGCTGACGATGAGCTTGGCCATCAGCGAGTCAAAGGTGCCGGGCACGACGGAGCCCGACTGCACGCCCGCATCCACGCGCACGCCGGGGCCGGAAGGGGGCTCGAAACGCAGCACCGGGCCCGGCGTCGGCAGGAAGCCGCGACCCACGTCTTCGGCGTTGATGCGGAACTCGATGGAATGGCCCAGCGGCGCGGGCGTATCCGTGACGGAGAGCGGCAGGCCGTCGGCCACGCGCAGTTGCTCGACCACGAGATCGATGCCTGTGGTCTGCTCGGTGACGGGATGCTCCACCTGCAGGCGGGTGTTGACCTCGAGGAACGAGATCGCCCCGCCGGCACTCAGCAGGAATTCCACGGTGCCCGCGCTGGTGTAGCCGGCAGCGGCGCAGATGTCGCGGGCGGCGGTATGGATGCGCTCGCGTTGCGCATCGGTCAGGAAGGGCGCGGGCGCTTCTTCCACCAGCTTCTGGTTGCGGCGCTGCAAGGAGCAATCGCGCGTTCCGAGCACCACCACGTTGCCATGGGTGTCAGCCAGCACCTGAGCCTCGATGTGGCGCGGCTTGTCGAGAAACTGTTCGACGAAGCACTCGCCCCGGCCGAACGCCGTGACGGCTTCGCGCACGGCAGAGTGATACAGCTCCTCGACCTCGTCCATGCGCCAGGCGATCTTCATGCCCCGGCCACCGCCGCCAAAAGCGGCCTTGATGATGATCGGCAGGCCGTGCTGCTCGGCAAAGGCCAGCACCTCCCCGGCATCCTTGACGGGGTCGGGCGTGCCGGCCACCAGGGGGGCGCCTACCTGCAGCGCGATCTTGCGGGCCTCCACCTTGTCGCCCAGCTTGGCGATGGTGGCCGGCGAAGGCCCGACCCAGCGCAACCCGGCATCGATCACGGCCTGGGCGAAGCCTTCGCTCTCCGACAGGAAGCCGTAGCCAGGGTGCACGGCATCGGCACCGCTCTTGCGGGCGATCTCCAGCAGCTTGGGAATGTTCAGGTAGGTATCGGCCGGGCGGTCGCCATCCAGTCCGTAGGCTTCGTCGGCCATGCGCGCGTGCAGGGCGTCGATGTCGGCATTGGCGTAGACGGCAACGGACTGCACCCCGTAATCGGCGCAGGCGCGGATGACGCGGACAGCGATTTCGCCGCGGTTGGCAATCAGGACTTTTTTCATCGGAGGTCTCGGAAGGTGCCAGCGTCGCCCGGGGCGGCGGCCGGAGTGAGTTCTTCAAACGCGCGGATCGGGTTGAAGCGCAGCCAGGCGCCCACCGGAATCTGACCGGCGCGGTCGAGGTGATAGGGGGCTACCGCGGCAATCACGGGGTAGCCGCCGGTGAGCGGGTGGTCGGCCAGAAACAGCACAGGCTGGCCGCTCGGGGGCACTTGAAGCGCGCCCAGGGCCGTGCCTTCGCTGGGCAACTCGCCGCCCATGGCGCGTTCCAGCAGCATATCGCCGGCCAGGCGCAGCCCTACGCGGTTGGACTGGGGCGTCACCTGCCAGCGTTGCGTGGCCAGGCTTGCCACGGCCTCCGGTGTAAACCAGTCGGTGCGGGGGCCCATGACCACGTCCAGCACGACCTCCTGCTCCAGTGTGGGCAGGTCGGCGGCGGGCAGCGCCGGTTCGCTCACCACTGCGCCAGCCGGGGACGGCTGCAGGCCCAGCAGATCGCCCACGGACAGCGGCGCGGGACCCACGCCGGCCAGGGTGTCGGTGGCGCAACTGCCCAGCACCGGCGCGATCGCAAAGCCCCCGCGCGCTGCCACATAGCAGCGCGCACCGGCCCTGGGCTGGCCGATGCTCAGCAGGTCGCCATCGGCCAGGGCCAGGGCCTGGTGCGATGGCGGACTCCACTGGCGGCCATCTGCCGTGCGCAGGGTCAGCGGGGCGTCGGCACCGGTCACGGCAACTACTGTCTCGCCAAGGCTTTGCAGTTGCAGGCCGCCGCCCACGGTCTCGAGCGCGGCGCCGTTGCTGGGGTTGCCCACGAGGCGGTTGGCCGCCTTGAGCGCGGCCTGGTCCATGGCGCCAGAGGCCGAAACCCCCTGGCCGGCCTGGCCATGGCGGCCCAGATCCTGGAAAACGGTCAGCAGGCCAGTCGCCCTGACCTGAAGTGCAGTCTGCTCCGGGGCCAGCGCGTCGCGGGTGCGCCCGCTGTCGGGCGCGTCGATGGCGGATTTCGATGCGCCTGCCCAGGTGTCAGTTTCCGATTCGACATCCAGCGTGGCGATATCGACAAAACGCACGCGGTAGCCAGGCTGCAACAGCGCGGGCTGTTCGCGGTCCAGATCCCACATGGCCACGGGCGTCACACCGATGATCTGCCAGCCGCCGGGGCTGGCCTGCGGGTACACGCCACTGAAGGTGCCGGCCAGCCCCACGGCGCCGGCCGGAATGCGCGTGCGCGGAGTGCTTCGGCGCGGCACATCGAGGCTGGGGTGGCCGCCCGAGAGATAGGCAAAGCCAGGCGCAAAGCCGGTGAAGGCCACGGTGTACTCGCTGCCCGTGTGGCGCCGCACGACCTCCGCGGGCGTGATGCCGAGCCGTTGCGCAACCTCCGCCAGATCCTCGCCGTCATAGCGCACGGGGATTTCGATCAGCGTGCTGCCGCGCTCCGCGCTTGGTGCCAGGTTGCGTCCGGCGATGGCTTGCACCAGCGTCGCCAGACCAACGGAAGCCGGGCGGAAACGCACAAGGATCGTGCGCGCGGCGGGCACCAGCTCTTCCACGCCGGGCAGGGGATCGCGCTGCAGCGAGGCCAGCAGGGCCAGGGTCTGGTCCAGGTCGGACAGCTCCACCAGCAACGCGTTCAGGGAGACAGGAAGGAAACGCAACGAAGACTCCGCAAGCAATCAGACGTGGCAGGTACCGTCGGGCACGTCGGTAATGAACATATAGCCGGCCGTGGGTCACGGCGAACGGAACGCCGGAGGCCATCACGGCGGCCTGGGGCGTGACACCGCATGCCCGGAAGACTGGAATCTCTGCTTTCGCAACGGTGTCCGGATCAGGCTGCGGTGCCAGGTTCCAGCTCTGCAGTCATGTGCTCCGGTTCCGTAATCTGCATGGAATGTCGGTGTAAAAATCACACATAGTTCAACTACAATACAAGTATTGTTCAACAATATTGGAAAATTGGCAGTTAAGGTATACACCTAGCCTGACAAAGCAGGCTACTTTGTCACTGAATCGGGGCAATCCGTTCATCAAGGTGGGGCGTTTGCGTCATCAAAGTGCGCTAACATTCCGGGCTTCGAGCCCCGGCGCCGGGCCGGCCTGCCCAAGCGAGTCCTATACGAGATGACATCGAGTCCTGACACGAAGAACCTGACCGAGCGCGTGGCCGAACTCATTCGCCAGAAGATCGTGCACGGCGAGTTCTCGCCCGGGCAGCGTTTGTCGGAGGCGGCGTTGAGCGAGAGCCTTCAGATCTCCCGCAACACCTTGCGCGAGATTTTTCGCGTGCTGACCAAGGAAGGGCTGCTCAAGCATGAGCCCAACCGCGGCGTCTCGGTAGCTGTGCCCACCATCGCAGCGATCATCGACATCTACCGCGTGCGCCGGCTGATTGAGTGCCAGGCGCTGCGCCAGGCGTATCCACGTCACCCGGCGTGCAAGCATCTGCACAGAGCGGTGGAAATGGCGTCGCAGTGCCGCGACAAGGGAGACTGGCAGGGCGTAGGCACGGCCAACATGGAGTTCCACATGGCCATCGTGGAACTGGCCGACAGCGAGCGATTGAACGAGATGTTCTCGCGCCTGCTTGCCGAACTGCGCCTGGCATTCGGCATGCTGCAGGATTCCGAATTCCTCCATGCCCCATATGTGGAGATGAACGGGCACATCCTGCAGCTATTCGAGGCGGGAAAGCTCAACGAGGCCGCCACCGCGCTTCAGGACTACCTTTCGCAGTCCGAGCGCATTGTGTTGGCGGCTTGTGCGCGCCATCCGGTGTTCATGTCGCGTTGAGTGTGGGCTGGCGGTAATGGGAAGAGCGATGCTTGCGGCGCGTGCGTAAGCCGCAGGCGCGTGGCTGAAACGGGCCGCACGCCTGAGATCGCCTGAGGCAAATCCCATTCCATTCATCCTTCCGGTGGATATGGCGAATTGTGCTCACCCGCTACCCTTTCCTAACAACAACAGGGAGGAGGGGTCATGAACAAGTCGATTCTGGCGATTGGCTTTTGCGTGCTCGCCATGCAAGGCTGTGCCACGAAGAATTACGGCCGCCAGGGAGTGGTAACGGACTTCGAGCGGCAGACGATGAGTTGCCGTGAAATCCAGCTCGAACAAGCCAAGGTTCAAGGCTACATCCAGGCGGTCGACAAGGAGAGCGAGTTTAGCGGCAGGTCGATTCTCTCCTTCCTCGGAGACTTCGGCATCGGCAACGTCATCGAAAAGAATGCCGCGATGGAGAGCGCAGATAGTCGGGCGTACCAACTCCGGATGCTTAGCTACGAGCGCAGGTGCTCGGAGAAAACGCAGGCCGTTGCGGCCCCTGCGCGGCCGGTTGCAACCGCGCAATAGCAGAACGCACCAGCGGCACCATTTCGGCCGCATTCGGTGATGCCGGGCTGACTGCATGGTGCTGCATGATGCCCAGAAACGACAAAGCCCAACCGGCTGGCTGGGCTAAGTGCTTGATTCTTTTGGTGCCGAAGAGAGGAATCGAACCCCCGACCTTCTCATTACGAATGAGCTGCTCTACCGACTGAGCTACTTCGGCAACTTGTTCCGGTGAACCGGAACAGCCCGCAATAATAGCAATGCTTTTACCGCACTGCAAACTTTTTTTGTGTCGACCCGGTCATCCGGTGACAGGCGGGGCGGCGCCGGCGTCGCCTGGTATCGACTCCTGCCACGCGAAAGCAAACAGGGCGCTCGAAAGCGCCCTGTTCCGGAGCGGGTCGATCCTGCGGCGTCAGCCCTGTTGAGCGGCCGTTTCCTGGTGGTAGCGCGTCACGCGCTCCACTTCGTTCTTCGACCCCAGGATCACGGACACGCGCTGGTGCAGCTTTTCGGGCTGCACGTCCAGGATGCGGATGTGGCCGTTGGTGGCGGCGCCGCCGGCCTGCTCGACCAGCATTGCCATCGGGTTGGCTTCATACATCAGGCGCAGCTTGCCGGCCTTCTGGGGCTCGCGCTTGTCCCACGGGTACATGAAGATGCCGCCGCGGGTGAGGATGCGGTGCACGTCCGAGACCATGGAGGCGATCCAGCGCATGTTGAAGTTCTTGCCGCGCGGGCCTTCTTCGCCGGCCAGGCATTCGTCGATGTACTTGCGTACAGGCGGGGCCCAGTGGCGCATGTTGGACATGTTGATGGCGAATTCCTTGGTGTCTTCAGGAATCTGCACATCGGACTGGGTCAGTACGAAGCTGCCGGCTTCGCGGTCCAGTGTGAACACGTGCACGCCATTGCCGACGGTCAGCACCAGCGTGGTCTGTGGGCCGTACACGGCGTAGCCGGCGGCGACCTGGTGGGTGCCGGGCTGCAGGAAGTCGGCCTCGGTCACGGTCTGGCCGGGCTTGGGCATGTGCAGCACGGAGAAGATGGTGCCGATGGAGACGTTGACGTCGATGTTGGACGAACCATCGAGCGGATCGAACATCAGCAGGTATTCGCCCTTCGGATAACGGTTGGGAATCTCGTAGAACGATTCCATTTCTTCCGAGGCCATGGCGGCGAGGTGGCCGCCCCATTCGTTGGCGTCGAGCAGGACTTCATTGGCGATCACGTCCAGCTTTTGCTGGGTTTCGCCCTGCACGTTGCCGGTGCCGGCCGAGCCGAGCACGCCGGCCAGCGCGCCCTTGTTGACGGCATTGGAAATGGCCTTGCAGGCGCGCGCCACCACTTCGATCAGCAGCCGCAGTTCGGGCTGGATCGTATTGTGCTTGCGCTGCTCCTCGACCAGGTATCGGGTCAGGCTGATGCGAGTCATGATGGTTCTCCTTGGATGGCCGCAATTCTACATGTCCCGCGAGGGCCGGCGCCGCGCCGGTGCCGGCCCCCTGGCGTCAGGTGGCCAGTGACTTGCCGACGATTTCGCGCACATCGCGCGACAGCGAGGCCGATGCCGACACCCGCTCCAGCTCTGCGCGCATGCGTTCGCGCAAGGCCGGCTCGTACTTCTGCCAGCGGTCCATGACGCGCGCCAGGCGCGCCGCGACCTGCGGGTTGATCGCATCGAGCGCCAGCACCTCGTCGGCCCAGAAGCGGTAGCCCGAACCGTCCGCGGCATGGAACTGCGCGGGGTTGCCCGAGCAGAAGCTGAAGATCAGCGCGCGCGCCCGGTTGGGATTGCGCAGATTGAAGGCGGGGTGCTCCATCAGGGCGCGCACGGTGTCGATGGTGCGCTTGCCCGCATGCGGCCCGACCTCGCCACGCTGCATGCCCTGCAGCGAGAACCATTTGTCGATGACCAGTGCATCGTCTTCGAAGCGCTCGTAGAAGTCGGCCAGCGCGGCCTCGCGCCCCGGGGCGAAGCTGTTGACCAGCGCGGAGAGCGCGGCAAAGCGGTCGGTCATGTTGTCCGCGTTCTGGTACTGCTCGCCGGCCAGCTGCAGCATGGCGTCGCTGCCGCTCTCGACGAGGTAGCCCAGCGCCAGGTTGCGCAGCGCGCGGCGCGAAGATGCATCCGCGTCCGGGCTGTAGGGGCCGGGCGTGGCGTTGGACTCGTAGGCCGCCAGCCAGTCGGCCTGCAGGGCATGGGCCAGGCCCGCACGCATGAACTGGCGCGCCTGATGGATGGCGGCGGGGTCCGCCACGCCCATGCGTTCGGCCAGGTAGGCTTCGGCGGGCAGCACCAGTGCCTGCTCGCGGAAGGCGGGGCTGAGGCGGTCGTCAGTGAGCACGGTGCGCATGGCGCTGATCAGGGCGGGGTCGAGCTTCAGGTCGCGCCCGGCCTGCACGTCGCCCACCAGTTGCAGCAGTGCGCGCGTGGCCAGGCGCTGGCCGGCTTCCCAGCGGTTGAACGCGTCGCTGTCATGGGCCAGCAGGAACGTGAGCTGGGCGTCGGTGTACTCGGCATCGACGATCACCGGCGCCGAGAAGTTGCGCAGCAGCGACGGCAGCGGCGCTGCGGCACCGCGCGGCAGGTTGATGAAGCGGAAGGTCTGCTCGGCCTGCGTGAAGTCCAGCACGCGCGTGGTGCCGCCGGCAGCGGCCTCGCTTTCGAGCTGCAGCGGCAAGTCGTGGCCGTCGGCGCCGAGCAGGCCGATCGCGAACGGGATGTGGAAGGGCTGCTTGTCAGGCGTGCCGGCACGCGTCTCGATGCCGACCTTGGGGCAGCGCTGCGACAAGGTCAGCGTCAGGCTGCCATCGTTGGCATTCCACGCCGTGCGCGCGGCGACCACCGGCGTGCCGGCCTGGCTGTACCAGAGGCCGAACTGCGTGAGGTCGCGGCCATTGGCATCCGCCATCGCGGCACGGAAATCATCGCAGGCAACGGCCTGGCCGTCGTGCCGCTTGAAGTACAGGTCCATGCCCTTGCGGAAGCCGTCGCGGCCCAGCAGCGTCTGGTACATGCGCACGACTTCGGCGCCTTTCTCGTACACCGTGACGGTGTAGAAGTTGTTGATCTCCTCATAGCTGTCCGGGCGTACCGGGTGCGCCATGGGGCCGGCGTCTTCGGGGAATTGCACCTGGCGCAGCACGCGCACGTCTTCGATGCGTTTGACCGCGCGGCCCGATTCCGAGCCCATCATGTCGGCCGAGAATTCCTGGTCGCGGAAGACGGTCAGGCCTTCCTTGAGCGAGAGCTGGAACCAGTCGCGGCAGGTCACGCGGTTGCCGGTCCAGTTATGGAAGTACTCGTGGCCGACCACGGCTTCGATATTGGCGAAGTCGATGTCGGTGGCGGTCTGCGCATTGGCCAGCACGTACTTCGTGTTGAAGATGTTCAGGCCCTTGTTCTCCATCGCGCCCATGTTGAAGTCGCCGACCGCGACGATCATGAAGCGGTCCAGGTCCAGCTCCAGCCCGAAGCGCTGCTCGTCCCACCGGATCGCGTGAATCAGCGAATCCATGGCGTGGCGGGTTTTGTCGAGATCGCGCGCTTCGACCCAGACTTGCAGCAGCTTGTCCTTGCCGGAGGCGGACTTGATGCGTTCCTCGATGCACTCGAGCTTGCCGGCCACCAGCGCGAACAGGTACGACGGCTTGCGGAACGGGTCTTCCCACACCGCCTCATGGCGGCCGCCCGGCAGTTCGCGTTCGCTGACGAGGTTGCCGTTGGACAGCAGCACCGGGTAGGCTGCGCGATCGGCGCGCAGCGTGACGCGGTAGGTGGCCATCACGTCCGGCCGGTCCAGGAAGTAGGTGATGCGGCGGAAGCCCTCGGCCTCGCACTGCGTGAAGAAATTGCCGTTCGAGACATAGAGCCCCGACAGCGAGGTATTGGCTGCCGGCTGGCAGGCTGCAGTGATTTCCAGCGTGCCCTGCGCGGGCAGGCCCGGCAGCGTCAGCGAACCCGGCTGCTGGGTGACGTTGGCAACGGGTTTGCCATCCACGCTCACGCCGATCAGTTCGAGATCTTCGCCGGCCAGCACCAGGGGCGCGTCGGCGGCCGCGGCCGCATGGCGCGCGAAGCGCAGCGTGCTGGTCACGACAGTGCGTTGCGGATCGAGGTCCAGCACCAGTTCGACGTGGTCGATGGTGAAGGCGGGCGGGGTATAGTCCTTGCGATAGACGGTAACGGGCGTATCGGTGCGCAGCATGGGGAATCCTGTCTTCGGAAGACCGTGGAAGAGGGGCGCGCCGGCCCGGGGGCGGAACACGGCGCCGAAGTAACCATTGTAGCCAAGGGGTAGACAGCACGGCTTGGCGGGAATTCCGGCGCATTGGCGTGGTCTGAGAGACACGTCAGATCAACAACAAGAGAGGCATCGATATGTGGCAACAGGCGGGCCGTGGCGCAGGCAGCCACTGCAATGACGGGAACGGGATGTGGCGCAGGCTTGCCGCGTGGCTGGCGCTGTCCGGCGCCATGCTGCTGGCTGGCTGCGCGAGCACGGTGGTGACGGATGTCACGGCATTCCGGCAGCCGGGCTGGCAGAACGACGCGCCGCGCACCTACAGCTTCGCGCACACGCCCGAGCAGGCAGCCCAGCTTGAGCGCCAGACTTATGAGCAGTGGCTGGCCAGCGCGCTGGCGGGGGTAGGCTTCGAGCAGGTGCCCGAGAAGCAGGCGCGCTACCGGGTCAGCATGGAGTACAACGCGGCGCCCGGCATCGTGCGCGTGGCGGAAACGGTCTACCCGGACCCGTGGTATGGCCCGTGGGGACCATACTGGGGGCCGTACGGCTTCTACCGGCCCTGGGGCCCGTGGGGCTGGCCCGGCTACTGGCCGCCCCAGACCATCGTGCGCGACGTGCCCGTGACCTTTGCCAGCCTGCAGGTCTATTTCAAGGATGCGCGCACCGGCCAGCGTGTCTACCAGGTCAGCGCGCAGAACCAGACCGAGAACGGCAACCCGGCGGCGATGATGCCGTACCTGATCCGCAGCGCCTTCACGGAGTTTCCGGCCGAGAGCGGCAGGCCCCGGCGCGTGACCTTGCCGGTCGATGAGGGCACGGCTCCGGCTGCGCCGGCGGACGCGAAACCGGCCGCCAAGTAACGCGCGAGAAGCATATACATTGGCGTGCCATTGCATACGCATTGGTAAAAGCTGTTTTGCTGCGATATTCGGCCGAAAACCCGCGTCACCCCTTGAAACAGGTGGGTTCAGCGCCGCAACCGTGGGCTAGAATAGCTGCTCGATTTTCCGGCCCCATATCGCCGGAGCCCGTCAGGATGCTGCCCCTCGCTGCCGGCCGTCGTGCCCGTTGCGTTCATGGCGGGATGCGTGCGGGCGCCGGTACCGGGCCATTTTCCGGACGAGCCAATGAGCAGCAAGACCAGCGGTGATGCACCGCAACATGCCCCGAACAGTCCTGAAGCGCAATTGCGCCTCGCTGCGCTGGAATACCACCGCAGTCCCACCAAGGGAAAGATCCAGGTAACCGCCACCAAGGCGCTGTCCAACCAGCGCGACCTGTCGCTGGCGTACTCGCCGGGCGTGGCCTATGCCTGCGAGGAGATTGCCAAGGATCCGGCGACGGCTGCCGAGTACACCTCGCGTGCCAATCTGGTGGCTGTGATCACCAACGGTACCGCGGTGCTGGGCCTGGGTGACATCGGTCCGCTGGCCGGCAAGCCGGTGATGGAGGGCAAGGGCTGCCTGTTCAAGAAGTTCGCCGGCATCGACGTGTTCGACATCGAGCTCGACGCGCGCGACCCGGACAAGATCGTCGAGATCGTCGCCGCGCTGGAGCCCACGCTCGGCGGCGTGAACCTGGAAGACATCAAGGCGCCGGAATGCTTCTACATCGAGCAGAAGCTGCGCGAGCGCATGAACATCCCCGTCTTCCATGACGACCAGCACGGCACGGCCATCATCTCGACCGCGGCGCTGCTCAACGGCCTCAAGGTGGTCGGCAAGGACATTGCCACGGTCAAGGTGGCGGTGTCGGGCGCCGGCGCTGCGGCCATCGCCTGCCTGGACACCATGGTGAGCCTGGGCGTGAAGCGCGAAAACGTTTCAGTGGTGGACTCGAAGGGGGTCATCTATGTCGGCCGTGACGCCAACATGGAAGCCAACAAGGCCCGCTATGCGCAGGACACCTCGGCCCGCACGCTGGCCGACATCGTCAAGGGCGCGGACGTATTCCTGGGCTGCTCCACCGCAGGCGTGCTGACCGGCGAGATGGTCAAGACGATGGCCGACAAGCCCATCATCCTGGCGCTGGCCAACCCCGAGCCGGAAATCCGTCCGGAAGTGGCCAAGGCCGCGCGCCCGGACTGCATCATCGCCACGGGCCGTTCGGATTACCCGAACCAGGTCAACAACGTGCTGTGCTTCCCGTACATCTTCCGCGGCGCGCTCGACTGCGGCGCGACGAAGATCACGGAAGCGATGAAGCTGGCCAGCGTGAAAGCCATCGCCGAACTGGCTGAAGCCGAGCTCAACGACGCCGTGGCCGCTGCCTACGGCGGCCGCGAGCTGAAGTTCGGGCCCGACTACATCATCCCGACGCCGTTCGACCAGCGCCTGATCGAGAAGATCGCGCCGGCCGTGGCCAAGGCCGCGGAAGAGTCCGGCGTGGCCACGCGCCCGATCAAGGACCTGGACGCCTATCGCCAGCAGCTGTCGACCTACGTGTACCACACCGGCATGATCATGAAGCCGGTGTTCTCCGCCGCCAAGGCCGCGCCCAAGCGCGTCGCCTATGCCGAAGGCGAGGAAGAGCGCGTGCTGCGCGCGGTGCAGGGCGTGGTGGACGAAGGCCTGGCGCGTCCGATCCTGATCGGCCGCCCGCACGTGATCCAGATGCGTATCGAGAAGGCCGGCCTGCGTCTGCGCGCCGGTACCGATTTCGAGCTGATCAACCCTGAGGATGATCCGCGCTACCGTGCCTATCACGAGGCTTACCACGCGTTGCGCGGCCGCGATGGCGTGACGCCGGACATGGCCAAGGTGGCGCTGCGCCGTTCCAACACGCTGATCGGCGCGATGCTGATGCACATGGGCGACGCCGATGCGCTGCTGTGCGGCACGGTGGGCCGCTTCGAGGCGCACCTGGAGCACGTGCGCGACGTGATCGGCCTGGCGCCGGGCGCCAAGGTCTTTGCCGCACTGAACGCGCTGATGCTCGAGAAGTACACGCTGTTCATCACCGACGCCTACGTCAATGACGATCCGACCGCGGAAGAACTTGCCGCGATCACGCAACTGGCTGCCGAAGAGATCTGCCGCTTCGGCCTGCACCCGAAGGTGGCGCTGATGTCGCATTCGATGTTCGGGTCGTCGACGCGTCCGTCGGCGCGCAAGATGCGCGAAACCGCCGAGATCCTCGCCCGGGAGGCACCGCACCTGGAAGTCGAAGGCGAGATGCAGGGCGATGCCGCGCTGGATGAAGACGTGCGCCGCCACTTCCTGCCTTCGACCAAGCTGGCGGGCAGCGCCAACCTGCTGGTGATGCCGACGCTGGATGCCGCCAACATTGCATTCAACCTGCTCAAGATCACGGGTGGGCAGGGCGTCACGGTGGGCCCGATCCTGCTGGGCGCGGCCAGGCCCGTGCATATCCTGAATCCGCAGGCGACGACGCGCCGCATCGTCAATATGACTGCTGTCGCGGTGGCCGAGGCCAACGCCAGCGCCCTGCGCTAAGCGCTGGCTTCGCACAGCCTCGCAGGCATGAAAAAGGCCGGGTCATCGACCCGGCCTTTCTTTTGCTGTGGCGCGTCAAAGGTGCGCCGCGGCCGGTTGCTATTGCAGCACGTTGTATTGCTCGCGCATGACCACGATGATCGACCGGGCAGCCGCCAGCTGAGTGTCAAGGTGCTCGACATACTCCTGCGGGAAGTTCACTTCGGCGCTCCAGTTGCAGCCGGTATGGTCCGGCTGGTGCATTCGTACCGCGTGAAGCTCACATTCTCCGCATTCGGGGTTGTTGTCGAGGCACTGGTTCAGAATGGCCATCAGTTCGGAACGGGTCTTCGCATATCGCCGCATGTCTCACCTGTCTCGCTGTGGTTTTCATAGTCCGGACAACCAATCTAGGCACCGTGCCGGCCGTCTTCCAATTGAATCCGCCTATGGAGCGATGGCTGTCAATCCGCGGTCGCGTGGCAGATCATGCGGCGGTGCAACATGATGTTGAGGCGGCCGTGCCGGATGTGATGCCGGCACGGCAACAAAAAAGCCCGCCGGGTGGCGGGCTCGGGACTGCCGTCGGAGGCGTGTGGTGCGTCAGAACTTGTGGCGCACGCCCACACCGAAGGTGTCGCCGTGTTCGATGCCAGTGATCTTGTCGTAATAGTAGGCGGCGTACACGTCGGTGCGCTTGGACAGGTTGTAGTCGTAGGCGACCGCAACGGTGTTGCGCTTGAAATCGCCCAGTGAGTTGTCGGTCTTGTCGTAAGCGTACGAAGCCAGCAGGCTGCCGGCGCCGATGGGCACCGACGCGCCGAACTGGCCGTTGACGTGCTTGATGTCGCCGGACGGCGCCGTTGTAGCGCGGGTCTTGATGTACTGGCCCTGGGCAAACAGCTTGACCACCTTGAAGTCATACGACAGGCCCAGCTGGGCGGCGTCCTGGCGCGACAGGCCGGCGTTGGCCAGGTCGGTCGGCACGCTGTCGAAGCGGACCTGCTGGTAGGCAACAGTGGCAGCGAACGGGCCATTGAAGTACATCAGGTTGCCGCCCCACTTGTTCTTGCCGCCTGCGCCCGGCTGCTCGCCGAAGGCGTAGATGAAGTTGGCCGTCAGGCCGCCGAAGTTCGGCGTGGAGTACAGCACCGAGTTGTTCCAGCCCGAATCGCCGATGATGCCGGGGTCGACAACGGCGCCGCTGGCGGCACCGAAGTATGTATGGAAGATCGTCGGCGAGAACACGTACGAGTCGACCAGCGGGTTGAACAGGATGGTCGAGATGAAGTACGGCGTGGTGTTGCGGCCCAGCTTGAGGGTGCCGGCCTTGTCGTTCTGCAGGCCGACATAGGCATTGCGGCTGAACATCGAGTCGCCATTGAAGCGGCCCATGCTGCCGCTGTCGGTGCGGAAGAAGCCGTTCAGGTCGAAGATGGCCTTGGTGCCGCCGCCCAGGTCTTCGGTGCCCTTGATGCCCCAGTAGGACGTCTGCATCCCGCCCGAGTTGGCGACCCAGGCGCGCTCGCCGACGCCCGGGCTCTTGACGCCGCCGACAAACATATCGGCCTGGCCATACAGCGTCACGCTGGACTGGGCCATGGCCGCGCCGGAAAGAAGGGTAGCTGCTACCGCCGCCAGCTTCATTGCCGGCTTGTACTGCTTATGCATGTGTAGACCTCCGTGGTTGATCCTGCTTGGAACGTTGTGTACTGGGTCCCTGTCGGGTTCTTGTTCTGGTCTTTGTGCTTCTGTTCGTGCCGCCTGGTCGGGGCTCGGTTGACAGGCCCGCGTTCTGGAGGAACGCAGGCCGGGGTGCCGGCGGCATCGGGTACAGCGTTTTTGTTATACAGGTGGCGCTTTTTTGGCTCAGCCGGATACTAAGTCGTCAAGGCGGAACTGCGCAATGCGGTGGATCTGGTTGATGCAAGTTTGCAACTCGGCCTCGGGCGTGTTGTCGATGCGGCGGGCAAACTCGTTGATGATGCCGGCGCGGTCGTAGCCGCGCACCGCCAGGATGAACGGGAAGCCGAACTTCTGGTTGTAGCGTGCATTCAGCGACTGCAGGCGCTCGAACTCTTCGGGCGTGCACAGGTTCAGGCCGGCACCGCTCTGCTCGCGCGTGGACTCGGCAGTCAGTTCGCCGCGCACGGCGGCCTTGCCGGCCAGTTCCGGGTGGGCGCGCACCAGCTTGACCTGCGCTTCGGTGCCAGCCTCGTCCACGGCGTTGCGCAGTGCGCTGGCGAGTTCCGCCACATTCGCGAACGGGCGCTTTGCCGCGGCGGTTTCGGCAAACCACGGCGAGTGTTCATACAGGCCGCCCAGCACCGTCACGAATTCGGCGGCGGGCATGGCGTTGAGTTGGGCGATGGTGTAGGTCTGGCTCATGCTTTGTTGCGGGGAGTGTAGGGGTGGGTCTCGGCCCAGTGGCGGGCGATATCGACACGCCGGCAGATCCACACCTTGTCGTGGCCCTGCACATAGTCGAGGAAGCGCTGCAGCGCGCGGAAGCGCCCCGGGCGGCCGAGCAATCGGCAATGCATGCCGATCGACAGCATCTTGGGCTGGTCCAGGCCGCTGGGGTCGCCTTCCTCGTACAGCACGTCGAACGCATCCTTCAGGTACTGGAAGAACTGCTCGCCGGTGTTGAAGCCCTGCGGCGTGGCAAAGCGCATGTCGTTGGAGTCGAGCGTGTACGGCACCACCAGGTGGGGCTTCTTCTCGCCACCGGTGACTTCCACCTCGGTCCAGAAGGGGAGGTCGTCGCCGTAGTAGTCGGAGTCGTACAGGAGGCCACCGTGCTCCACCACCAGGCGGCGCGTATTGGGGCTGTCGCGGCCGGTGTACCAGCCGAGCGGCATCGAGCCGGTCAGCTCCCTGATGATTTCCATGCCGATGCGCATGTGCTCGCGCTCGGTGGCTTCGTCGATATTCTGGTAGTGGATCCAGCGCCAGCCGTGGCAGGCGATCTCGTGGCCGAGCTCGACAAACGCACGCGTCAGTTCCGGATGGCGCTGCAGCGCCATCGACACGCCGAAGATGGTCAGCGGCAGGCCGCGCCGTTCGAATTCGCGCAGGATGCGCCAGACGCCCGCGCGCGAGCCGTATTCGTAGATCCCCTCCATGCTCATGTGGCGGTCGGGGTAGGCCGCTGCGCCGACGATTTCGGAGAGGAACTGCTCGGACGCGGCATCGCCGTGCAGGACGCAGTTTTCGCCGCCCTCTTCGTAGTTGAGGACGAACTGCAGGGCGACGCGCGCGCCGCCGGGCCAGCGGGCGTGCGGCGGCCGGGCGCCGTAGCCGATGAGATCGCGTGGATAGTTCTGCTTTGTCATGGGTCGTTTCTGCTTCAGGGAACCGGCCATCCCCGCTTGCGAAGGGATGTCCGGGGACCGTGGCGTCTTGCGGCGGCTGGCACGTTGCTGCGCCCGAAAGCGCTGCAAATCTCGCAATGAACGTGCCAGTCGTGCCGCTGCGCTGACGCGGCGGTCCCGGTTGCTGCGATTACTCCGTGCCGTGCGTGTTCGCGGCGGCGTTGCGCATGGCCTCTTCGCGCGACTGGACGCCGTTGTAGAAGAGGTTCAGCGCCACGGCCACGATGGTGCCGAGCACGATCCCGCTGTGGGTGAACGGCACCGTCCACTTCGGCAGGTACTGGAAGAACGTCGGCGCCAGCGTCGGGATCATGCCGAAGCCGATCGCGATGGCGACGATGAACAGGTTGTGGCGGTTGCGGTTGAAATCGCAGCTGCCCAGGATGCGGATGCCGGTGGCGGCCACCATGCCGAACATCACGATGCCGGCGCCGCCGAGCACGAACTGCGGCACCGACGCCACCACGTGGGCCATTTTCGGGAACAGGCCGAACGAGATCAGGATGATGCCGCCGGCCGCCGCCACGTAGCGCGAGCGCACGCCGGTCACGGTCACCAGGCCCACGTTCTGCGAGAACGAGGTGTACGGGAACGTGTTGAACACGCCGCCGATCACGGTGCCGAGGCCGTCGGCGCGCAGGCCGCGGGTCAGCTCTTCATTGCTGAGCTTCTTGCCGGTGATGTCCGACAGCGCCAGGAACATGCCGGTCGACTCCACCAGCGTGATCACCATGACGATGCACATCGACAGGATCGCGCTCACTTCGAAGGTCGGGATGCCGAAGTGCAGCGGCGTGATGACGGCGACGAAGCTGGCTTCGTTCAGGCCCTCGAACGAGACCTTGCCCATGGCCATCGCCACCAGCGTGCCGGCGATGATGCCGAGCAGCACCGCGCAGTTGGCCACCAGGCCACGGCCATACTTGGTCAGCAGCAGGATGATCACCAGCGTGAGCCCGGCGATGCCGAGGTTGGCCAGGTCGCCGTAGGCAAGGTTGGGAACTTCCTTGGCCACGCCGTCGATCACGGCGCGCGTGGTGGGCTGGCCACCGGCCGCCCAGTTGATGCCCACGCGCATCAGCGACACGCCGATCAGCGTGATCACCGTGCCGGTCACCACCGGCGGGAACAGGCCGAGCATGCGGCCCATCATCGGCGCAATGAGAATGCCGAACACCCCTGACGCAATCACCGCGCCGTAGATGCCGAGCAGGCCGACATTCGGATCGGCGCCGATGGCGATCATCGGTGCCACCGAGGCAAAGGTCACGCCCATCATCACGGGCATGCGGATGCCGAACTTCCAGAAGCCGACTGCCTGGATCAGCGTGGCGAGGCCGGCGGCGAACAGGTCGGCATTGATCAGGAAAGCCAGCTGGTCCTTGGGCAGCTTCAGGGCCCCACCGATGATCAGGGGAACGGCAACGGTGCCGGCATACATCACCAGCACGTGCTGCAGCCCGAGCGCGAGCAGACGCCCGGAGGGCAAACGCTCGTTGGTCAGGTCCGTGGGGACCGTGGTGCTTGCGGAAGTCATTGATGCGTCTCCTCTCCTTTGGGTTGGATGGGAACACCGGCGTCCGTGGCCTCCTTTTGGGACAGCGCCGCCGCCGCGTCCTTCAGGACGCTGTCATGGGCGGCACAGCCAGGCCTCGTTTTGTGTGATGCCGGTGGGAACACCGTGCTAGGTGGAGCGGCCCAGCACGCTGCGAAGATCGAAGGCGCCCGGATCGTCGGGTTGTACGCGGTCGGCGCAAGCGCCGAGGTGGTGCGCCATGCGCGACTGGGCCAGCGCGGCATCGCCCTGTTCCAGTGCATCGAGGATTTCCTCGTGTTCGTCGAACGAACAGGCGTTGTTGCCGGGCGCTTCCACGCTGGCGATCATCAGCGTGGTGCGCGAGACCAGCCGGCGCATCATGTTGACCAGCAGCGCGTTGCCGGACAGTTCGGCCAGCGCGGTATGGAACTCGGCCGACAGGCGGATCCACGTGGGGCGGTCGTGCGTGAGGAAGGCCTGGCGCTCGCTCGCCACCATCTTGCGCAGCGGGGCGATCACGGCCTTGACGTCGGGCATGGCGGCGAGCTTGTCGAGCACCGCGCGTTCCAGCATCTGGCGCAGTTCGAACATGTCGTGCGCCTCGTCGGTGGAGGGGCTGGCGATGAAAGCGCCGCGGTTGGGTTCCAGGTCCACCATGCCGTCCGCGGACAGGTGCGACAGCACCTTGCGCACCGTGTGCCGTGCCGTGGCATAGATCTCGCAGAGCGAATGCTCGGTCAGCTTGGTGCGCGGCGGCAGCCTGTGCTCCATGATCGCGTCATAGATCTCGTGATACATGCGCTCTTCGACCGAGCCCTTGCGGGCGGGCTTATCCAGCTTCTCGGGCTTCTGTTCGGTCAGCACGGCGTCGGCGACACCGGCAATCAGCTTCAGGCTCTTGGACATCTCGGCACCAAGCGTTAGGACGGAAACAGCGGGCTGCGGCCCCTGCTGGACCACCATCTGTCGCGCCGATAATCCAGGCTATCAGCAGGCAGTGATCCGAAAATTGTTGACAATTATTTGGTTACGCCTTCAATATTGTCAACAAAACAGATTCAGGTTTTCGACAACTAAGGGTTATCCCTCAATTGTCAACCGGGTGGGTGCAGGCGCATTGTCGCCACGCACCAACCCAGCGCCGGGATGCGTTACATGACGTACCGAGCGGGCACCATTCCCACAGATGGTGCTAGTGAAGGCAGCGGCGCCCCTCACAACCCAATCGCAAAAGGACAAATACGATGGGACGCTTGACCACCCATGTTCTCGACACCGCAGCCGGCACCCCGGGCCATGGCATGTCGATTACTCTCCATAAAATTGTCGACAATCGCCGCGAAACGCTGAAGACCGTGGTCACCAACCACGACGGACGCTGCGACCAGCCCCTGCTCGAAGGTGCGGACCTTGCCGTCGGCGAGTACGAGTTGGAATTCGCTGCCGGCGATTACTTCCGCGCGCAAGGCGTGAAGCTGCCCGAGCCGGCGTTCCTGGACGTGGTGCCCCTGCGTTTCGGCATTGCCGACCCCAACGCGCACTACCACGTGCCGCTCCTGGTTTCGCCCTGGTCGTACTCGACCTACCGCGGCAGCTGAACCGGTGGTCTAGGGAAACAGGAGACAAGACATGGAAGGCTATATCCTCGACTGGGCCAATATGCTGCTGCGGTGGGTGCACGTCATCACCGCCATCGCATGGATCGGTTCCTCGTTCTATTTCGTCTGGCTGGACAACAGCCTGACCAGGCCCACCGCCCCCGACCTGAAGGACAAGGGCGTGGATGGCGAACTGTGGGCCGTGCACGGCGGCGGCTTCTACAACCCGCAGAAGTACCTGACCGCACCCAAGTCACTGCCCGAGAACCTGCACTGGTTCTACTGGGAGTCGTACTCGACGTGGATGAGCGGCTTCGCGCTGCTGGTCGTGCTGTACCTGTTCAACGCCAGCACGTTCCTGATCGACAAGAACGTGTTCGACATGTCGCCGGGCGCGGCGGTTGGCTTCGCGGTCTCGTACCTGCTGATCGGCTGGATCGTCTATGACAGCATCTGCCGGCTGTTCGGCAAGAACGACCGTCTCGTCGGCATCCTGGTGGCGGTCTACATCATGGCCGCGGCCTTCGTCGCCTGTCACATCTTCTCGGGCCGCGCGGCGTTCCTGCTGACCGGCGCGATGGTGGCGACGATCATGAGCGCCAACGTGCTGGTGTGGATCATCCCGGGCCAGCGCAAGGTCGTGGCGGCACTGAAGGCCGGCCAGCCGGTCGACCCGATCCACGGCAAGCGCGGCAAGCAGCGCAGCGTGCACAACACCTACTTCACGCTGCCGGTGCTGTTCGCCATGCTGTCAAACCACTACAGCATGACCTACGCCGCCAAGTACAACTGGGTGGTGCTGATCCTGATTATGCTGGCCGGCGTGCTGATCCGTCAGTTCTTCATCCTGAAGCACAAGGGCAAGATCAATGTCTTGTGGCCTGCTGCCGGCGTTGCCGCGCTCGGCGTGGTGGCCGTGATGATCGCACCGCAGCCGCGCCCGACGGTTGCCAGCAGCGGTGGCGCTGAAGCCGCCGCCACCGCGGTGAGCTTCACCAAGGTGCAGGAAGTGATCAATGCGCGCTGCGTGCAGTGCCATGCCGCGGCGCCGAAGATGATGCCGACTGCGGCCAAGGGCATCAAGCTCGACACCGCCGACGAAATCAAGGCGCACGCCCAGCTGATCTACCAGCAGGCCGTCCAGCAGAAGGCCATGCCGCTGGGCAATGTGACGCAGATCACTGACGACGAGCGCGCCTTGCTGGGCCAGTGGTTCGAAGGCGGCGCCAAGACGACCAACTGAGCATTGCAGAATCCGGGCCCGCCAGCGAGCGGGCCCATGAAATCCGAGCATCGGTGATCGACGGTCCGGTGGCCGCGCAGTTGGCGGCCGTCAGTACCGGACCGGCGAGGGTTTGAACGGGGCTTTGGCCTCGTTTTTTTTCGTTTTTGCTGATCAGCGGAAGAACAAAAAAGCCGCTCCGAAGAGCGGCCTTGGGAGCAGCAGGGCGCAAGCCCCGCCGCAATATCAGTCGTCCAGCAATGACAGATCGCGCACCGCGCCCTTGTCAGCCGACATCACTAGCTTGGCGTAGGCCTTCAGCGCAGCCGACACCTTGCGCGGACGCGGCTTGGCGGGCTTCCACCCCTTGGCGTTTTGCTCCTCGCGGCGGCGCGCCAGTTCCTCGTCCGACACGAGCACGTCGATCGTGCGGTTGGGGATGTCGATGCGGATCTTGTCGCCGTCGCGGACCAGGCCAATCGCACCGCCGGCTGCTGCCTCGGGCGAGCAGTGGCCGATGGACAGGCCGGAGGTGCCGCCCGAGAAGCGGCCGTCGGTCAGCAGCGCGCACGCCTTGCCCAGGCCCTTGGACTTGATGTAGCTCGTCGGGTAGAGCATTTCCTGCATGCCGGGACCACCCTTCGGGCCTTCGTAGCGCACGATCACCACGTCGCCGGCCTTGACCTTGTCGTTGAGGATGTTCTCGACCGCTTCGTCCTGCGACTCGGTGACGTTGGCCGAGCCCTCGAACACGAGGATGCTCTCGTCCACGCCGGCGGTCTTCACCACGCAGCCGTCGAGCGCAATATTGCCCGTCAGCACGGCCAGGCCGCCTTCCTTCGAGAACGCATGCTCGTACGAGCGGATGCAGCCCTCGGCGCGGTCCAGGTCCAGGCTGGGCCAGCGCGTGTTCTGGCTGAACGCGACCTGCGTCGGAACGCCGGCCGGGCCGGCCATGTAGAAGGTCCTGACAGCTTCGTCCTGCGTGCGGGAGATGTCCCACTGGTTCAGGGCATCACCGAGCGTGGCAGCGTGCACCGTGGGCACGTCGGTGTGCAGCTTGCCGGCGCGCTCCAGTTCACCGAGGATGGCCATGATGCCGCCTGCGCGGTGCACGTCCTCGATATGGTATTTGTTGGTGTTGGGCGCGACCTTGCAGAGCTGGGGCACGACACGCGACAGGCGGTCGATGTCGGTCATCGTGAAGTTGATGCCCGCTTCCTGCGCGATCGCCAGCAGGTGCAGGATGGTGTTGGTCGAGCCGCCCATGGCGATGTCCAGCGTCATCGCGTTCTCGAACGCCTTGAAGCCGACCGAGCGCGGCAGGATGCGCGCGTCTTCCTGCTCGTAGTACTGGCGGGCCAGTTCGACGATGCGGCTGCCGGCGCGCTTGAACAGTTGCTCACGGTCCGCGTGCGTGGCCACCACGGTGCCGTTGCCGGGCAGCGACAGGCCCAGCGCCTCGGTCAGGCAGTTCATCGAGTTGGCCGTGAACATGCCCGAGCACGAACCGCAGGTCGGGCAGGCGGAACGCTCGACTTCGGCCACGTCGGCGTCGGAATAGGCCTGGTCGGCTGCGATCACCATCGCGTCGACGAGGTCGAGCTTCTTGAACTCGACGGCCTTGGTGGCCGGGTTGGCCAGGCGCGTCTTGCCGGCTTCCATGGGGCCGCCCGAGACGAAGATCACGGGGATGTTCAGGCGCATCGCGGCCATCAGCATGCCCGGGGTGATCTTGTCGCAGTTCGAGATGCACACCATGGCGTCGGCGCAGTGTGCGTTGACCATGTACTCGACCGAGTCGGCGATGATGTCGCGGCTCGGCAGCGAATACAGCATGCCGTCATGGCCCATGGCGATGCCGTCATCGACCGCGATGGTATTGAATTCCTTGGCCACGCCGCCGGCGGCCTCGATCTCGCGCGCGACGAGCTGGCCCAGGTCCTTCAGGTGCACATGGCCGGGCACGAACTGGGTGAACGAGTTCACCACCGCGATGATCGGCTTGTTGAAATCATCGTCTTTCATGCCGGTGGCGCGCCACAGGGAGCGCGCACCTGCCATGTTGCGGCCGGCGGTGGAGGTCTTGGAACGGTATGCGGGCATTGTGGGGTTGTGAAATCAGTATCGCGGAAAGGATGCGGGGCCATGGGAATAGGGGCCCCTCACGCGCCCGTGCGAACAACCTCTTGAGCTGCGCCCTGGGCAGAATCACGGATTATCCCATACCGCCCGGCCGCGTGTAGCCGCCAGGGCCGGTGATCGCGCGCGCTGGCTGCAGGACACCCGGGCTGCGCGGCCCGGATGTCCTGATGCGCCTCCTGGGCCTCAGCCGCCGATATTCAGCAGCGCCAGCACGCCCAGCACCAGGAAGATGCCCGCGGCGATCTTGTGCACGAGGCCGATCGGCATCTTGTTGGCGAACTTGTCGCCGAGCAGTACGGCCGGCGCGTTGGCCAGCATCATGCCGAAGGTGGTGCCGGCCACCACGGCAAGCACCGCGCCGTTGAAGCGGGCGGCCAGCGCGATCGTGGCGATCTGGGTCTTGTCGCCCATCTCGGCAAAGAAGAACGCGACGATGGTGGTGGCCAGGATGCCGAGCGCGCCTTTCACCGGCTTGGCTTCCTCGGCGTCGTCGAGCTTGTCGGGGATCAGCATCCACGCGGCCATGGCGATGAAGCCCAGTCCAAGGATCCAGCGCAGCAGCGTTTCGCCGAGCACATGGGTGATCCAGCCGCCCAGCGCGCCGGCAAAGCCGTGGTTGACCACTGTGGCGATCAGGATGCCAAGGATGATGGGAAGGGGCTTGCGATAGCGTGCAGCGAGGACGAGCGAGAGCAACTGCGTCTTGTCGCCCATTTCCGCGAGCGCGACGATGCCTGTGGAGACGAGGAAGGCTTCCATGTTGTTGTGTGAGTAACCGGGCCGCATGCATCGCGAGATGCCAATGACGCACACCTTTCCCGGCCCGGCCAGAAAGGTGAGGTCATCGGTCTCGCCAGGCCTTGGATCGGGCTGGGCCATCTGGCCAGCCGGGTCCGGAGCTGCGCACGCCATAACCGCAAGCGGTCAAGTCTGTTGACGTACGCCCCTGTCTTCCGGGTTCCGCATTGCGCGGCGCGGTGAGAGCAGGGCGGCTACTCCCCAATGGAAACTGCAATTATAGCGGCGCCGGCGGTGAGCGTCCACCGCCGGGAAAAAGTGCCTTGTCAGGCCGGCACCGGCGACTGCTCGCTGGTGCGGCGGCCGCGGAAGTCGGTCCAGCACAGGGCCTTGAAGTCGTACAGCTTGCAGCGGCGCGCCGTGTCGAAGTACCAGCGCCACGAGAAATTCTCGATGATGATGCGGCCCGGCAGCGCGTGTTCCAGCAGGGCCTGGGCGCGCTTCAGGCGGTACAGCGGCACGCTCATGTCCACGTGGTGCGCAGTGTGTTCCATGATGTGGTGCAGCGCCGAGCCGATGCCGTGGCGGAAGCGCAGGTGGACGGTGGTCGAGACGAAGGGCTGGGCCTTGGCCCACATGGCCTTGGTGTCATACCACGCCACGCTGGTGTGGGTGTGGTGCACGTACAGCACGAAGCCGACCGTGAGGTTCCAGACCAGGAACGGCAGCACGAAGCCGGCGCCGACCATTGTCCATGCCGATTGCCCCGTGGCCAGCGCGGCCCACACCAGCGCGCCGATCCACGCGGCGCCGAAGGCTGCCACCAGTGTGCAGTCGGCCATGAAGATGGGCCGGCGCGTGGCCATCTGGCGCTTGCTCGGGAAGAACAGCTTGAACCACCAGATCTCGATCAGGTAGTACAGTCCGGCGCCGAAGCCGTTGCGGTAGATGCGCTCCATCATGCGGCGCCAGCGCGGCAGCGCCTGGAATTCTTCCAGCGAATAGGGCGCCCAGACGAAATCGAAGCCCTTCAGGTTGGTGTAGCCGTGGTGGACGACGTTGTGGCCGACTTCCCACAGGCTGTACGGCGTGAGTGAAGGCAGGAAGGTCAGCCGGCCCAGCCACTTGTTCAGGCCGCGGCGCGGCGTCAGGCTCTGGTGGCAGGCGTCATGGCCGATGATGAACAGCCGCGCGATGATCAGGCCGGCCAGTACGCCCAGGCCCAGCTTGGCCGCCCAGTGCGGGGCGAGCACGACGCCGGCCAGCGTGGCCGCGAACAGGATGTAGTCGAAGGCGAACAGCGCCAGCGCGCGCGGCGTGCTGCGCTGGCCAAGCGGGATCAGCCAGCCGCGGATGATCTTGCGGGACGGCAGCGGCTGGTCGGGGGGGATGGGGGCTGGAAACGGCTGGTCGGCAGCGGCCGGTGCTTCAAGCGTTACCTCGTGGTGCGTGGCAGCGGTGGTGGTCATGGAAACCTTCTGTTTGCTGGCGTTGCTGTACGGCCTGTCTTGGCCGGCAACGGAACCGCAAAGGTTAGAGGGCTTCGCCGGTATGAGTCTTGATCAGCGTCAATCCGTGCCGGAGCGCTCACGGGTAATAGCAGCCTGCGGCCGCGTGGTGCGGCCGCGGGTGTTTTCAGCGTCACACCACCGGTGCCTGTACGGCCTCGCCCATCACATAGACGCTGTCGATGACGCGGTCGTCGCCGAGCATGGCAAACGCGAACAGCTGCTCCTCCAGCGATTCGGAGCGGCCGCTGCGGCGTGCGATCAGCGGCGTGGCTTCCGGATCCAGCACGATGAAGTCGGCCTCGCAGCCTTCGCTGAAGCTGCCGATGCGGTCGGACCAGCCCAGCGCCTCGGCCGCGGCGCGCGTGGCCAGGTAGAACATGCGCAGCGCGGTCAGGTGGTAGCCACCCATGCGCGCGACCTTGTGCGCGGCGTTCATGGTGCGGAACATCGAGAACGAGGTGCCGCCGCCCACGTCGGTCGCCAGTGTTACGTTCAGGCGGTTGGCGTCCGACTGGTGGAAGTCATAGAAGCCGCTGCCGAGGAACAGGTTCGATGTCGGGCAGTGCGCGACGGCAGCGCCGCTGTCGGCGAGGCGCCGGCGATCGTCCTGGTCCAGGTAGATCGCGTGGCCGTAGAACGCGCCCGGGCGCAGCAGGCCGTAGCGGTCGTACACGTCCAGGTAGCTGCGCGCATCCGGGAACAGCTCGGCCACCCATTTCACCTCGTCGCGGTTTTCGGCCACGTGGGTCTGGATGAACGCGTCCGGATAGGCCTTGGCCAGTTCGCCGCAGGCAGCGAGCTGTGCTTCGGTCGAGGTCGGCGCGAAACGCGGCGTGATGGCGTAGGCAAGGCGGCCCTTGTTATGCCAGCGCGACAGCAGGTCGGCCGAATCGCGCGCGCCGGTTTCGGCGGTGTCGCGCAGGAACTCGGGGCAATTGCGGTCCATCATCACCTTGCCGGTGATCATGCGCAGGTTGCGTTGCTCGCTCTCGGCAAACAAGGCCTCGGCCGAGGCCTTGTGCACGGTGCTCCAGACCACCGCGCTGGTGGTGCCGTTGCGCAGTAGTTCGTCGGTGAAGAAGCCGGCCACGGCGCGTGCGTACTCGGGCTCGGCAAAACGGCGTTCCTCGGGGAAGGTATAGGTATCCAGCCAGTGCAGCAGGCCCGGCGACGGCGACGCGATGATGTCGGTCTGCGGGTAATGCACGTGGGTGTCGATAAAGCCCGGCACGATCACCTTGCCGCGGTGATCCACCACCTCCGCGCCGGCCGGGATGCGCGATGCCAGAGCCGTGTAGTCGCCGGCCGCGACGATGCGCCCGGCGGTGACGATCAGCAGACCATCCTCCCAATACTGATAGGCGTCCTCATGGAACTGCGGGTCGTGCAGGAAATGCAGCACGCGGCCGCGGATCGCGCGGGTAATGGACGGGGTCGGGGGAGTGGTCGTCATGGCTTGTCTCTCGGGGCCGGCCCGCGCGCAGGCGACGGGCCGGTCTATGGGTATGCTCCGCGTTCAGGCCGCGGGGGCCGTGGCGGGCGGGGAGGTGGGCGTGGCCGACCAGAAGTGGTCGACTTCGGCCAGGAACTCGGCCTTCTGCACCGGGGGCAGGAAAGCCGCTTCAAAACTGTTGCGCGCGAGCTGGTGGGCGTCGGCCGCATCGAGCGGCAGCGCCTCGAACGTGGCCTCCCAGTTGGCGTTCATGTAGCCGCCGAAGTAGGCCGGGTCGTCCGAATGCAGCGTGATCATGATGCCGGCATCGAGCATGCGCTTGAGTGGGTGCGCGCGCAGGTCCGGATGCACCTTGAGCTTCTGGTTCGACAGCGGACACACCGTCAGCGCCACGCGCTCGCGTGCCAGGCGCTCGATCAGCGCGGCATCGTCGATCGAACGCACGCCGTGGTCGATGCGCTCGACCTTGAGGATGTCCAGCGCGTCGCTGACGTACTGCGCGGGGCCTTCCTCGCCGGCATGGGCTACCAGGTGCAGGCCGAGTTCGCGGGCACGCGCGAACACGCGCGCGAATTTCTCGGGCGGGTTGCCCTTCTCGGAGGAATCCAGGCCGACGCCGACAAAGCGGTCGCGGAAGGGCAGGGCGGCCTCCAGCGTTGCGAACGCGTCTTCCTCGGACAGGTGCCGCAGGAAGCAGAGGATCATGCTGCTCGAGAAATCGTATTCGGTGCGGGCCTGGGCCAGCGCATCGGCGATGCCGTCGATCACGGTGCCGATCGGCACGCCGCGCGCGGTATGGGTCTGCGGATCGAAGAAGATCTCGGCATGGCGGACGTTGTCGGCGACGGCGCGCTTGACGTAGTCCATGGTCATGTCGAAGAAATCTTCCTCGGTCAGCAGTACGCTGGCGCCGGCGTAGTAGATGTCCAGGAACGATTGCAGGTCGGTGAACGCATACGCCGCGCGCAGGGCCTCGACGCTCGGGTAGGGCAGGGTCACGTGGTTGCGCTGGGCCAGCCGGAAGATCAGCTCGGGTTCGAGCGTGCCTTCGATATGCACGTGCAGTTCGGCCTTGGGAGTACGGCGGATCTTGTCCGCCAGCGCGGCATCGATGGTCATGTGGGGCCTCGGTCTTTTGGTTACGGATGCACCGTCTCCCCCTGGCTCGCGTGCAGCGCGGCGAGACGCTGGTCGCGGACCTGCAGCAACTGGGCGACGATGGCTACCGCAATCATAGCCGGAGCCTTGTCTGTGATCCCCGATACCCCCATCGGGCAAGTCATTTCCGGGAAGCGCGCCGGGTCGACGCCATGGTCCGCGAGCCGGTGCTCGAAGCGCGCACGCTTGGTCTTGGACCCGATCAGGCCGAAGTACGCAAAGTCCGTGCGGCGGAAAATCTCCTCGCACAGGGTCTGGTCCAGCGCATGGCTGTGCGTCATGACCAGGAAGTAGCTGCCCGCTGGCGCCTGCGCCACCACGGCTTCAGGCGTGTCGCTGGCCTCGGCCTCGACGTTGTCGGGCAGGCCGGCCGGGAACAGCGTGTCGCGCTCGTCGACCCAGTGGACGCGGCACGGCAGGTTGGCCAGTACCTTGACCAGCGCATGGCCGACGTGGCCCGCGCCGAACAGCACGACGTGCATGTCATCGGGGACCAGGGTGTCGGTCCAGGAACCATCTGCTTCCAGCGTGACGGACGGTACTACCGCACGGCTTTCCGTGGCGGCCACGGCCCCCTGTGCGGGCACCGAGCGCTGCAGTGACTTGCCCGCGGCAAATGCGGCCTCCACGGCATCCAGCCAGTGCAGGTCGTCCTGCCCGAGCACTTCGAACGCCAGCTGCACGACGCCGCCGCAGCACTGGCCCAGGGCGGGGCCTAGCGGAATGCGCTCGATGCGGCGCTGTTCCTTGCCTTCGTCGAGCATGGCGCGCGCGATATCCATGCCGCGCCATTCGAGATGCCCGCCGCCGATGGTCCCGACCAGGTCATTGGCGCTGACCAGCATGCGGATGCCCGGCTCGCGCGGCGCGGAGCCCTTGACTTCGACGATGGTGACCATCGCCACCGGCACGCCGGTGCGCACCATGCGTGCGGCGTCGGCGAAGCGGAAGGGTTTGAGCGGTGCGTCCTGCATGTCGGGGCCTTTGTCTGTGATGCCGGCTGGCGCCGGTCTCGTTGTCGATGCTGCGGTCTGTGGTTGCCTGCCGGCGGGGTGGCGCGCACCTGCGCGGGCGGCCGGCCCCTGGCCCGTCGGCGGGCGGGCAAGGGGGGAAAGTCCGGCGGGCCCGGCAGGCGCGCGCGTCAGGCCGGCTGTGCGGTGGCTTCGCGCATATCGCGCATGGCGCGCACCGCTTCCACGGCGTCCAGGATGGCTTCGCTGGTGGCCGGTGCGCGCAGCGGCGGGTTGACTTCATAGTCACCCACGGCCGCGATCGCATCGCGGATCGCGAAGAACACCGAGAACGGTAGCAGCAGCGGCGGCTCGCCCACAGCCTTGGAACGGTGGATGCTGTCTTCCACGTTCCGGTTCTGGAACAGGCGCACGTTGAAGTCTTCGGGGCAGTCGTTGATGGTCGGGATCTTGTAGGTGGACGGGGCATGCGTCATCAGCTTGCCATCCTTGTTCCACCACAGTTCCTCGGTCGTCAGCCAGCCCATGCCCTGGATGAAGGCGCCTTCCACCTGGCCGATGTCGATGGCCGGGTTCAGCGACTTACCCGCATCGTGCAGCGCATCGGCGCGCAGCAGCTTCCATTCGCCGGTCAGCGTGTCCACCAGCACCTCGGAGCAGGCCGCGCCGTAGGCGTAGTAATAGAACGGCCGGCCGTGCAGCTTCTTCTGGTCCCAGTGCAGCTTGGGCGTGGTGTAGAAGCCGTCGGACCACAGCTGCACGCGCGCCACATAGGCTTCGCGGGCGAGATCGCCGAAGGACGCGCGCAGTTCGCCGGCGATGACCAGATCGTCATTGAAGCGTACCGTGTCCGGTTCGACTCCGGCCTTGCGGGCGATGAAGGCGGCCAGGCGCTCGCGGATCTGGCGGGCGGCGTCCTGCGCGGCCTTGCCGTTCAGGTCGGCGCCGGTCGATGCGGCGGTGGCCGAAGTGTTGGCCACCTTGCTGGTATCGGTTGCCGTCACGCGCACGCGTTCCAGGCGGATACCCAGCTCATGCGCCACCACCATCGCCACCTTGGTGTTCAGGCCCTGGCCCATTTCGGTGCCGCCATGGTTCACCAGCACCGAGCCGTCGTTGTAGACGTGCACGAGCGCGCCGGCCTGGTTGTAGTGCGCCACGTTGAACGAGATGCCGAACTTCACCGGCGTGATCGCGATGCCCTTCTTCAGGACCGGGCTGGTCGCGTTGAACGCACGCGTGGCCTCGCGGCGCGCGCGATATTCGCTGGTCGCCACCAGTTCGTCGATCAGTTCGTGGATGACGTTGTCCTCCACGGTCTGGCCGTACGGCGTGACATTGCGCTCGGTCTTGCCATAGAAGTTGGCGCGGCGCACGTCCAGCGAATCCTTGCCGACATTGCGTGCCACGTTGTCGAGGATGTACTCGATCGCGAACGCGCCCTGCGGGCCGCCGAAGCCGCGGAACGCCGTATTGCTCTGCGTATTGGTCTTGCCGCAGTAGCCGTCGATCTGCACATTCGGCAGCCAGTAGGCGTTGTCGAAGTGACAGATCGCGCGGGTCATCACCGGGCCGGACAGGTCGGCCGAGAAGCCGGCGCGCGACACCATGTCGATCTTCACGCCTTCGATGCGGCCTTCCGTGTCGTGGCCGACTTCGTAGTCGAACACGAAGTCGTGGCGCTTGCCGGTGATCATCATGTCGTCGTCGCGGTCCGGGCGCAGCTTGACCGGGCACATCAGCTTCCATGCCGCCAGCGATGCGCAGCACGCGAACATGGCCGACTGCGATTCCTTGCCGCCGAAGCCGCCGCCCATGCGGCGGCATTCCACCAGCACCTGGTGTGCGTGCCAGCCCAGCATGTGGGCCACGGCATGCTGCATCTCGGTCGGGTGCTGGGTCGAGCACCACACATGCATGCCGTCGTTCTCGCGCGGCGCGGCGTAGGCGATCTGACCTTCGAGGTAGAACTGCTCCTGCCCGCCCAGGCGGATATTGCCCGCGTCCTGGTGCGCGGCGGCAGCGATATGCCGCAGCGGCTCGCCGCGGGTCAGGTGCATCGGCGGCAGCACGTAGCTGCCCGCCGCGTGCGCGGCCTCGGGCGAGAGCACCGGAGGCAGGTCTTCATATTCGATCACGCCCAGGCGCGCCGCGCGGCGCGCCGCGTCGTGCGAGGTCGCGACCACCACGAAGATCGGCTGGCCGATGAACTGCACCACACTGCGCGCCAGGATCGGATCGTCGTGGATGATCGGGCCGCAGTCGTTGACGCCGGGAATGTCGTCCACGGTCAGCACGTCCACCACGCCGGGTGCCGCGCGCACCTTGTCGAGCGAAATCGACTGGATGCGGGCATGGGCACGGCTGCTCATGCCGAGCGCCGCGTGCAGCGTGCCGGCCAGCTCGGGAATATCGTCGGTATAAGTGGCGGTGCCTGCCACGTGCAGGTGCGCCGATTCGTGGGGGCGCGAGATGCCGACCTGCGGCACGGTCTCGTCGGCCACGCTGGCGTCGAGCAGGAAGGGTTCGGTTTGCTTGTTCATGCCGATCTCTCCTCAGGCCGTGACGGTTGCGGTGGCGCCGGCGCCGATCGCGCGGACGTTGACGGCGGATGCGGGCAGCGCATCGGCGCGCGTCTCCAGCCAGAAGCGGTACAGCAGGTTGGCGGCACCGCGTGTGCGGTACGAGGCGGTCGAACGCATGTCGGTCAGCGGCGTGAAGTCCTGCGACAGGGCAGCCATACCGGCGCGGACGGTAGCCTCGTTCCAGGGCTGGCCGGTCAGCGCGGCTTCGGTGGCCGCGCCGCGCTTGGGCGTGGCGGCCATGCCGCCGAACGCGATGCGCGCCTGCGTGATCACACCCTGCTCGACGGTAATGCCGAACGCAGCGCACACGGCGGAAATATCCTCGTCAAAGCGTTTGGACAGTTTGTAGGTCCTGAAGTGCTGCGGTCCCTTGACCGGCACACGCAGCGCGGCGACGAACTCGCCCTCGGCCATGGCCGTCTTCTGGTAGGCCAGGTAGAGGTCTCCCAGCCGCAGCGTGCGGCGCGTCTTGCCGTGCTGCAGCACCACCTCCGCGCCGAGCGCGATCAGGGCCGGCATCGAGTCGCCGATCGGCGAGCCGTTGGCGATATTGCCGCCGAGCGTGCCGGCATTGCGGATCGGCAGCGAGGCGAAGCGCTTCCACAGCTCTTCCAGCTCCGGGTGCGCGGCGGTCAGCGCCGCGTAGGCCTTCTCCAGCGTCACGCCGGCACCGATCTCGATCATGCCGTCGCGCTCGGTGACGGACTGCAGGTCTTCCACCTGGCCGATGTAGAGCAGGTTGCCGAGTTCGCGGAACTGCTTGGTGACCCAGAGGCCGACGTCGGTGCTGCCGGCCAGGATACGGATGCCGGGCTCGGCCGCCTTGATCGCGCCGAATTCCGCTGCGGTGCGCGGCGCGTAGAAATTCTGGCCCTTGGCGCTGTAGCGGAAGGTCTCGCCGCGCTTGAGGTTGCGCAGCGTGTCGGCGATCTGCTTCGGGTCGAGCTTGCTGGCGTGCGGCGCGGGCAGGGCCATCATGCGCTCGCCGGCGTCGATGATCGGGCGGTAGCCGGTGCAGCGGCACAGGTTGCCGGTCAGCGCGTCACAGATGGCCTGGCGCGCCGGGGCTTCGCCGCCCGGGGTGTGCTGCTGGTACAGCGCCCACAGCGACATGACGAAGCCGGGCGTGCAGAAGCCGCATTGCGACCCGTGGCACTCGACCATGGCTTCCTGCACCGGGTGCAGGGTGCCGTCGGCCTGGCGCAGGTCTTCGACGGTGATCAGCGCCTTGCCGTCGAGCGTGGGCAGGAACTGGATGCAGGCGTTGACAGCCTTGAACTCGACGTCGCCGCCGTCCTGCAGCTCGCCGATCACGACGGTGCAGGCGCCGCAGTCGCCTTCGGCGCAGCCTTCCTTGGTGCCGGTGCAGCGAACGTCCTCGCGCAGGTACTGCAGCACGGTGCGGGTAACGGGGGCGTCGGACACTTCCCTGACCTGGCCGCGATGGAAAAAGCGGATGGTTTGCGTCTCCATGGTCTTTATCTCGTTCTGTGATGGCGGAAACATAGCATCGACGCAATTCATGCAATATTCAGCCCAGGTGATATGCCCCATCAGAAAGCCCGTCCGTCGGCCTTCCCGCACGTGGATTGACCGGTGGCGGGTTGCGTGACATACACTATGCGCCGTTCCCTTCCCCCACGCCAGCCTCCCGGCCCAGCACCGGCAGGACGCCTATTGCCATGCACGGACGCGACCATCTCGATACTTATTTGCTGCGGGTGCTCCACACCCTGCTGACCGAGCAGAGCGTGACCCGCACGGCAGTGCGCCTGGGCCAGTCGCAGCCGGCCATCAGCAACACGCTCAAGCGCCTGCGCGAGATCACCGGCGACGCCATTTTGGTGCGGGGCAAAAACGGCATGGTGCCGACCGAGCGCGGCCGCGAACTGCTGGCGCTGGCCGAGCAGAGCCTGGCGGCGATGGACCGCATCGCGCGTCCGCCGCAGCAGTTCGACCCGGCCACCACGACCCGTACCTTCCACTTGGGCGCGCCTGACTACCTGGATGCCTTCTTCCTGCCCAACATCGTCGAGCGGGTACGCCGGCTGGCCCCCGGAGCCAAGCTGTTCGTGCACCCGATGACCTCGTCGGGCGACTTTCTGGAGGACCTGGAGCAGGGGCAACTGGACATTGTCGTCGGCAACTGGCTGTCGCCGCCCGAGCACCTGCATATCTCGCCGCTGTTCGACGACGAGGTGGTCTGCATGCTGGGCGCGCAGCACCCGCTGGCGCGCAAGGGGCTGACCCTGAAGCATTACCTGGAGATGCCCCATCTGGCGCCGGCGCCCTATGCCTCGATGCAGCGCAGCATGATCGACCAGGCGCTGGCCGAGCAGGGCTACAAGCGCAATATCCAGGTGACGCTGCCGTATTTTGGGCTGGTGCCGTATGTGCTGATGAAGACCGACATGGTGTTCACGACCGGCCGCCAGTTTGCCGCGCACTATGCGCAGTACTTGCCGATCCGCATGGTGCCGTCGCCGGTCACGTTCCCGCGCATGCGCTTCTACCAGCTCTGGCACGAGCGATGCCATGCGGCGCCTGATGTGATGTGGATACGCAGGATGATCGCCGAAGTGGCCGCGGACTTGCCGCAATTGCCGCGCCTGGAAGCCGAGGCGGGCTGAAACGGGAAAGGGCAGCGCAGGGCTGCCTTGATCCGCGGCTCTGCCGTTGGTCGGCTTACTTGCTGGCTTGTGTACCCTTGTAGTCTGGGAAGAACAGCTGCTCGCCTTCGACCTTGTAGCCGGCAATGGCCTGCTGGCCTTCCGGCGAGGTGATCCATTCCACGAGCTTCATCGCGTCGGTGTAGTTGGTGCCCGCGTGCTTGGCCGGGTTGACCGCGATGATGCCGTACGGATTGAACATCTTCGGGTCGCCCTGTACGGCGACGGCCAGGCCGGTTTTGGCGCGATAGGCGCCATAGGTGGCGCGGTCCGACAGCGTATAGGCCGGCATCTGCGCGGCCATGGTCAGCACCTCGCCCATGCCGAGGCCTGCGTTGACATACCAGGGCTGACCCTTCGGTTCGATGCCGATCTGCTTCCAGTAGTCCTTCTCCATCACGTCGGTACCGGAGTTGTCGCCGCGCGAGATGAACTTGCTGCCGCTGCCGGCCAGCTTGCGAAAGCCCGCCAGCACGTCCTTGCTGCCCTTGATGCCAGCGGGGTCGCTGGCCGGGCCGACCACGATGAAGTCGTTGTACATGACGTCGCGGCGGTTGACGCCGTAGCCGGCCGCCACGAACTCGTCTTCCATCTTGCGCGCATGCACAAGCAGCACGTCCACGTCGCCCATCTCGCCCATCTTCATGGCCTTGCCCGAGCCGACAGCAATGACCTTGACGTTCACTCCGGTCTTTTGCTCGAACTTCGGCAGCAGGTACTTGAGCAGGCCCGAGTTCTCCGTGCTGGTAGTGGTGGCCAGCTTCAGCTCCCCAGCCTGCACGGCGGAGAGCGCCATCAGGCAGGCAATGCCGGCAGCAACAGGAAGCTTGCGAAACGCGATCCGTGACATGTGTGGTTTCTCCATTTATGTTTTTAAAAACATAATTGCCATGCCCTGATGGGTCATGGAGAATGCAAGCAACTACATGAAAAGCGCGGTGATTCATTGTCACCGACGCACATTCGAGATGTAAATATGCATGGTGGAACATATGACATTCCGTTTTGACCTGTTCCCCGTGATTGCCGCGGACGACAATCCGCGTGCCAATGGCAAGGTGTTCCAGTTGCTCAAGGCAGTGCGCGAGACCGGTTCGCTGCACCGCGCGGCACGCGAGATCGGTCTGTCCTACCGCCACGCCTGGGGCGTGATGCGGACCTGGGAGGCCATGCTCGGCCGCTCCGTGCTGGACATGGAGCGCGGCCGCGGCGCGTCGCTGACGCGCTTTGGCGAACGCCTGCTGCGCGCCGAAATGCGCTTGCGCGAAACCATCGACCCGGCCGTACAGCGCGCCATGGCCGAGTTCATCGCCGACCTCGACGACGCGGCCCAGCCACAGACCTGCGTGCACTTTTCCGGCAGCCACGATCCCGCCATCGAGGTCCTGGCCGGTGCCCTCAAGGGCCAGGCGCCCGGGCTCCAGCTCGATACCGTGTTCTGTGGCAGCGTGGAAGGGCTGATTTGCCTGCAGGAGCGGCAGTCGGAGCTGGCCGGTTTCTATGTTTCGCCGGTGCAGACAGCGGGTTCCGTCGCGCACCTGACATTGCGCAAGTGGCTGCGGCCCGCCTCGGTACGGCTGTTGCGCCTGGCGTGGCGCGAGCAGGGCCTGATCGTGGCGCCCGGCATGGCCGGCGAAATCCATGACCTGCATGACCTGGTGCGCACTCAGGCGCGTTTCGTCAACCGGCAGCGCAGTTCCGGTACGCGCATGCTGTTCGACCAGCTTCTGGCCGCGCAAGGGCTCTATCCGGACCAGATCATCGGCTACGACGAACCCGAGTTCAGCAACGAAAAGGTGGCGGAAGCGGTTCATGCCGGGCGCGCGCAGGTCGGCTTCGGGCTGCGCATGAACGCCGAGGCGCTGGGCCTGGGCTTCGTGCCGCTCACGCGGGAGGCGTACTACCTGGCACTGCGCAAGAACGACCAGACCGCGGGCTGGATGGCGGGCCTGCTGGCTCTGCTGGCCGATCCGGAGTTCGCTCGCCGCATCGAAGCGTTGCCGGGCTATGCCATGGCCGAGCCAGCCGGCATCCTGACGCCGCAGGAAGCCTTGCCCTGGTATGGGACGGACGGCAAAGAGGGCGGCTGAGCCGCCGGTGCCTGTCGCCTGATTGCAGGGACAGTCTTCGCGCTACACTCCTTGGGATGGCCTGTGCCATCGCCCTGCCATCGCGAGGAGCATCATGCTGGAAACCGCTGCGCTGGCCGCAGGCATGTCCTGGGCCAGCGGCTTTCGCCTCTACCTGGCCGTCCTGACCGCGGGCGTGCTGTCGCGGCTGGGCTGGCTGGACCTGCCGCCCGGGCTGCAGGTGCTGGAATCGTGGTGGGTGATCGGCGTGGCAGCCGTGCTGGCGCTGGCGGAGTTCATTGCCGACAAGGTGCCGGGTTTCGATTCGGTCTGGGATGGCATCCAGACCTTCGTGCGGATTCCTGCCGGGGCGATTCTCGCCGCGGCGGCGTTTGGCCAGATGGATCCGGAATGGATGGTCGCGGCCGGCCTGGTGGGCGGCACGCTGGCAGGCACGGCCCACGCCACCAAGGCGGGCACGCGCGCGCTGATCAATATCTCGCCGGAACCGTTTTCCAACTGGGCGGCCTCATTCACGGAGGACGTGGCGGCGACCGGCAGCCTGCTGCTGGCCTTTTTCCTGCCGGTGCTGTTCCTGGTCCTGCTGGCGGTTTTCCTGTTGATTGCCGTGTGGCTGCTGCCCAAGCTCTGGCGCGGCGTGCGCCGTCTGCATGCTACCTTGCGCAACCGTGCGGACCCGCCTGCACGGCGAACCTGACCGCCCATCCCGGCCCCAACGCCACCAGCCCATGCCAGGCCGGCGGCGCCGTGAACGAGACTGGAACCACGACTGATGCCAACCGAGCCCGCTTCCACGCCCGACACCGCCGTTTCCCGATCTGTTGCCACTGCCTTGCTGCAAGGGCGGCGATTCTCTGCCTGGCGCCAGGCCCTGCGCATGGCCCGGCGCGACTGGCTGGCTGGCGAGCTTTACCTGCTGCTGTTTGCGCTGGTGCTGGCGGTCGCGGCGCTGACCAGCGTCGGCTTCCTCGCCGACCGCATGCGCCTGGGGCTGGAGCGCGATGCGCGGCAGATGATCGCGGCGGACGTGCTGCTGGTGTCCGATCACCCGTTTGACGCCGCATTCACCAGCCGTGCGGCAGCGGCCGGGCTGGCGGTGGCGCACACCGTGACGTTCCCGAGCATGGCGACGGCACGCCGGGCCGGTGCCCCGGCCGGCGCCGAAGCGCCGAGCCAGCTCGCCGCGCTCAAGGCGGTCAGCCCGGGCTATCCGCTGCGCGGCAAGCTGAAGGTGGCCGCCACGCCCGGTGGGCCGGAACAGGCCGCCGAAGGCATTCCGACGCCGGGCACGGTCTGGGTGGACGAGGCGCTGCTGGGCGCGCTGGGGCTGCGCGTGGGCGATGCCTTGCAGCTTGGCAGCCGTACGTTCCGCATCGAGCGCATCGTGACGCAGGAACTGGACCGCGGCGCGGGCTTCATGAATTTCGCGCCGCGCGTGCTGATGCCGCTGTCCGACCTCGACAGCACTGGCCTGATCGGCTGGGGTAGCCGCGTGAGCTACCGTCTGCTTATTGCGGGCCCCGACGCCGCCGGCCGCGCCTACCAGCGCTGGGCGGCCGGCGAGATCGAGCGCCTCAGGCTGCGCAACACGCGCGTGGAATCGCTCGAGTCGGGGCAGCCGCAGATGCGCGCCACGCTGGACCGCGCCGAGCGCTTCCTGTCGCTGGTCGCCGTGCTGTCGTCGATGATCGCCGCGGTGGCGATCGCCATGTCGGCGCGCCGCTATATGCAGCGGCACACCGACGCTTGCGCGGTCTACAAGTGCATGGGGCTGTCGCGCCGGCAGATCCTGGCGGCGTTCGGCATGGAATTCCTGCTGCTCGGGTCTGCCGGCGCCGTGGTTGGCGTGGTGCTTGGCTACCTGGCGCACTATGGGCTGCTGCTGTCGCTGGGCGGGTTGTTGCAGGTATCGCTGCCGCAGCCGTCGCTGTTGCCGGCGATCGTAGGCGTGCTGGCCGGGCTCGTGCTGCTGGCGGGCTTTGCCTTGCCGCCGCTGCTCGCGCTCACGCGCGTGGCGCCGCTGCGCGTGCTGCGCCGTGACATCGGGCCGCCGCCGGTGTCGGCGTGGGCGGCCTACGCGCTGGGCCTGGGCGCATTCGTCGCGCTGCTGCTGGTGGCGGCGCGCGACTTGCGCCTCGGGCTGACAACCGCTGGCGGGTTTGCCGGTGCAGGTGCCGTGTTTGCGCTGCTGGCGCTGGCGATGCTGACGCTGCTGTCGCGCGCGCTGCGCGGCCGCCTGGCCGGCCGGTCCGCCGTCGGCTGGCGCTTCGCGCTGGCCGTGCTGGAACGCCGCCGTGCCGTGACCGTGCTGCAGACCGTGGCGCTCGCGGTGGGCTTGATGGCGCTGCTGCTGCTTGGCATGACGCGCAACGACCTGGTCGATTCGTGGCGCAATGCGACGCCGGCCGACGCGCCCAACCGCTTCATCATCAATATCCAGCCGGACCAGCGCGAGCCGCTGCGCAGCATGCTGGCGACGGCCGGCATCCATGACCTGCTGTACCCGATGGTGCGCGGCCGCCTCACGCATATCGGCGAGCGCGCGATCCGTGCGGACAGCTACGCCGAAGGGCGCGCCCGCAACCTGGTGGAGCGCGAGTTCAACCTGTCCTATACCGACGCGCTGCCCGAAGGCAACCAGGTGGTGGCCGGGCACTGGCTCAATGGCTCCGGCGCAGGCGCTTCGGTCGAGGAGGGCATCGCCAAGACCCTCGGCATCCGGCTCGGCGATACCTTGCGCTTCGACGTCGCCGGCCAGACCGTGCAGGCGCCCGTGACGTCGCTGCGCAAGCTCGACTGGGGGTCGATGCGTGTCAATTTCTTCGTGATCCTGCCGCCGGCCGCCATGCACGGGCTGCCGGAGACCTACATCACGGCCTTTCACTTACCGCCGGCACGCGCCGCGCTCGGCAACCGGCTGATCGCGGCCTTTCCCAACATCACCGTGGTCAACACGGACCTGATCCTGCGGCAGATCCAGGCAGTGCTGGACCAGGTCATCGCCGCCGTGGAGTTCCTCTTCGTCTTCACGCTGGCAGCCGGCGTCACGGTGCTGTATGCGGCACTATCGGGCGCGCGCGACGAGCGCATGCGCGATGCGGGGCTGCTCAAGGCGCTCGGAGCGTCCGCGGCTCAGGTCCGGCAGACGCAATATGCCGAGTTCCTGGTGGTCGGCGGGCTTGCGGGCCTGCTGGCCAGCCTTGGCGCGATCGCAGTCGGCTGGGGACTGTCCCAGCACGTCTTCGACTTCCCGTACCGCTTCAATCCGTGGATCGTGCCGACCGGCGTGGTTTCTGGCATGCTGTGCGCTTTTGCGGGCGGCTGGCTGGGCCTGCGCGATGTGCTGCGCCAGCCGGCGCTGGCGACATTGCGTGACGCCTGATGCCCCGGAGAGCCTGTCTGCTGTTTGCGAGTATCTGAATGAGCACCGAACCTGAATCCACCGGCAAGGCCGGCGCCGACGTCACTGCCTTCGACCTGGTCGGCGGCGAAGCACGCGTGCGCGAGCTGGTGGACCGCTTCTACGACCTGATGGACCTGGAACCCGAGTTCGCCGGCCTGCGCGCGCTGCATCCGCCTTCGCTGGACGGTTCGCGCGACAAGCTGTTCTGGTTCCTGTGCGGCTGGCTGGGCGGCCCGAATCATTTCATCGAACGCTTTGGCCATCCGCGCCTGCGCGCGCGCCATATGCCGTTCGAGATCGGCGTCAGCGAGCGCGACCAGTGGATGCGATGCATGGCGCTGGCGATGCAGGACGTCGGCTTGTCCGAGGACCTGCAGCTGCGCCTGATGCAGGCCTTCTTCCAGACCGCTGACTGGATGCGCAACGTGGCCCGCTGACGACCGCAGCGGGTGCGCCAATTCGAGAAAAGGTGGAGCGATGCAAGACAAGCTGCCCGACACTGCGAGACAGTTGCTGGATTTCTGGTTCGGCCACCATGGTTCGCCGGCCTGGAATACCGCACGGCCGGAATGGTTCGCCAAGTCTCCCGCGTTCGATGAAGCCATTCGTGCGAATTTCCTGACGGTCTGGGAGACCGCCCATTCGGGGGACCCCGAAGAGGGCGAGGACTGGTGCGCCACCCATGAGGGCGCCTGCGCCCGTATCGTGCTGCTCGACCAGTTTCCGCGCCACCTGTTCCGCAATGACCCGCGCAGCTTCGCCACGGATGCGCAGGCCCTGGAGCTGGCACGGCGCATCGTGGCCGGCGGCATGGACCGCGAGCTGCCTACCGGCCATCACCGCATGTTCTGCTACATGCCGTTCGAACACTCCGAGTCGATGCAGGACCAGGACGAGTCCGTCAGGCTGATGACGCAGTTGTGCGACGAGACCGCGGGCAAGGTGGATGTGGTGGAGTGGGCGGAAAAGCACCGCGCGGTCATCGCGCGCTTCGGTCGCTTTCCGCACCGGAATGCCATCCTGGGCCGGCAGAGCACGCCGGAGGAACTGGCCTTCCTGAAGGAGCCGGGCTCTCGATTCTGACCGTCGCGCCCGGCCCAATGAGCCAGGCTCAGGTCTCGTCGCGGCGTTCCTGCCACTTGTCGACGCGCACGCGCGGCGCGTCGGTCAGCTTCGTCAGCAGCGCGGCCGGCGTGCCGGCCACGTGCAGCAGGTCGGCATGCACCTGCTTGAGGAAGCCTTCCTGCACAGCATGCGACAGGAAGCCCAGCATGCCGTCATAGAAGCCCGCCACATTGAGCAGGCCGACCGGCTTGGCATGGTAGCCGAGCTGCAGCCACGTGAAGGTCTCGAACAGCTCTTCGAAGGTCCCCACGCCGCCGGGCATCGCGATGAAGGCATCGGCACGGTCGGCCATCATCTGCTTGCGCTCGTGCATGTTGCGCACCACGTGCAGCTCGGTCAGGCCGCGGTGGCCCACCTCCTTTTGCATCAGCGCATCGGGAATGATGCCGATGGCGGTGCCGCCGTGCTCCAGGACGGCATCGGCAACGACGCCCATCAGGCCGACCTTGCCGCCGCCATAGACCAGCGACATGTCGTTTTCCACCAGGGCCTTGCCGAGCGCACGGGCGGCCTGGGCGTACTCGGGGCGGTTGCCGGGGCTGGAACCGCAATACACGCAAACGGATTTCACTTCCTGTCCTTGTCTGACTGGTTTTCCTGGGCCGCCCTGGACGCCGCGTAGTCGCGGGCGAGCTGGTCGAACGCGTCGCGCGCGCGGCCGCGCAGGTAGGGCGCCAGGATCGAGAAGATGTGGTAGCTCGAGCCGTGCAGGTAGCCGCGGATCTGCTCGGGATCGTTGTACTGGCGCGGATGCTGCACGAACTGGAACGACAGCCAGTAGGTCGCGATCACGACCATGTTGGTGCAGATCGCTTCCACCTGCTCGGGCGTGGCTTCCATCTCGCCATCGTCGATGAACTGGCGGCAGATCTCCAGCGCAAAGCGCTGCTTCTGCTCGACGATGCGCTTGAAGTTGGTCTCCAGCATGCGGTTGCGCGCGAGCAGGTCGTTGATGTCCCGGTACAGGAAGCGGTAGTTCCACAGGAACTCCGACATGTACTGCAGGTAGCCCCAGCTCTCGTCCAGCGTGGCCTTGTGGTCGTCCGGCAGCTTCAGGCGGCGTTCCATCTCCTGCTCGAAGCGCACGAAGATGGAATTGATGATGTCGTCCTTGTTGCGGAAGTGGTAGTAGAGATTGCCGGGGCTGATCTCCATCGCTTCCGCAATGGTGGTGGTGGTGACGTTGGGCTCGCCGACTTCGTTGAACAGGCGCAGCGAGACGTCGAGGATGCGGTCCCTGGTGCGACGGGGGCCGGTTTGCGGTTTGGGTTCCATGGGCGTCCGGGCGATCGGTAAATCGGGGCAGGGTAGCGATTATAAGCAATCGGCCTGCCTGCCCTGTCCGCCGGCCCGGCGCGGTGGCTCGTGCGCTCAGCCTCCCAGCTGGCGCAGCCAGTGCAGCACGTGCGGTCCGGCAATCGCCATCCACGTTCCGCCGCACAGGATCAGCGCGAGCATGACCGCGGCGCTGCCAAAATCCTTGGCGCGCTTGGACAGGCTGTGCCGCTCCAGCGAGATGCGGTCGATCGCCGCCTCGACGCTCGAGTTCAGCAGCTCCACCATCAGCACAACGAGCAGCGTGCCCAGCAGCATGATGCGCTCGACCGTGCTGACGGGCAGCACGAACGCGCACGGCGTGAGGATCGCCACCAGCGTCAGTTCCTGGCGGAACGCGCTTTCTTCGAGTACCGCGTAGCGCAGGCCGGACAGCGAGTTCAGCGCGGCATGCCAGGCGCGGGACAGGCCGCGGTTGCCCTTGTGCGGATTCTGCTCAATCGAGTAGTCGCTGCTTGGCGGGCGTGGCGCTTGCCCCCGCAGTGGCGGATCGGACGGCAGCGGCTGAGGTGGTTTCGACATGGTTCTGCGAGGCTGGTTGAGTCGGCACCTCGCCCGCGCTGCCGGTACTGCCGCCGGCCGAAAGCGGACGCAGGTGTGCCAGGAACTGCTCGGAGGCGGCGCGCCACGAGAACCGCTCGGCATGGGCGCGGGCGGTTGCGCGGTCAATGCGCAGCGCTTCCAGGCAGGCTTCACGCAGGTCTTCGTGCATTACGCCTGCCGGGCTGTCGCCAAGCACGTCGATCGGGCCGGTCACGGGATAGGCCGCCACCGGCAGGCCGCTGGCAAGCGCTTCGAGCAGCACCAGGCCGAAGGTGTCGGTGCGGCTCGGGAACACGAAGACGTCAGCCGAAGCATACACCCTGGCCAGTTCTGGCTGGGTCAGCACGCCGAGGTAGTTCGCGCCGGGATAGCGCGCGCGCAGCGAAGCCAGCGCCGGACCGTCGCCGACCACCCATTTTGAGCCTGGCAGGTCCAGCGCCAGGAAGGCCTCCACGTTCTTTTCCACGGCCACGCGGCCGACATAAAGGAAGATCGGATGCGCGGTGTTGAGCACGTTGACGCGCTGTGTCTTGAAGACGTCCAGGTCCACGCCGCGGGTCCACAGCACGCAGTGTCCGATGCCGTAGCGCTGCAGGTCGTCCAGCACTACGGGCGTGGGCGCCATCACGGCCTGCGCGGGGCCGTGGAACCAGCGCAGGAAGCGGTACGTCCACGACAGCGGAATGCCAAAGCGTGCGTGCACGTACTCCGGAAAGCGCGTGTGGTAGGCCGTCGTGAACGGCATTTCCCGGCGCAGCGCATAGCGGCGCGCGGCCATGCCCAGCGGGCCCTCGGTGGCGATATGCAGCGCGTCCGGAGCAAAGTCGCGGATGCGCTGGGCGACGCGCGCCGAGGGAAACAGCGACAGGCGGATCTCGGGATAGGTGGGGCACGGCACCGTGCGGAATTCCAGCGGCGTGATCATGTCCACCGTATGGCCCATGGCCTCCAGCTCGCGGCGGGTGGACTTGAGTGTGCGCACCACGCCATTGACCTGCGGTTCCCAGGCATCGGTGACGATCAGGATCTTCATGCGGACTCCTCGGTGGTGTGGCCGCGTTCTTGAAAGATGGGGGCTGGCGGGCCGTTCAGCCGCTGATGGCGGCCGCGCGGCGGCGCTTGCGCGGCTGGGCCTTCGGCGCATCGAGCAGCGTGGTCCAGTAGACGATCTTCAGCTCGCCTTCCATGGTCTCGACCAGCGCGGACAGGCTTTCCACCCAGTCGCCGTCGTTGCAGTAGAGCTGGCCGTTCACGTCGCGGATCTCGGCCTTGTGGATATGGCCGCAGACCACGCCGTCGCAGCCGCGCCGGCGCGCTTCGTCGACCATGGCGTGCTCGAACGAGCTGATGTAGTTCACCGCGTTCTTGACCTGGTGCTTCAGGTACTGCGACAGCGACCAGTACGGAAAGCCGAGCCGTGCGCGGACGCGGTTGAAGTGGCGGTTCATCGCCAGGATCACCGTGTACAGCGAATCGCCGAGATAGGCCAGCCAGCGGGCGTGCTGCACCACGCCATCGAACAGGTCACCGTGCACGACCCACAGGCGCTTGCCGGTGGCCGTCACATGGACCGCTTCCTCGCGCACCGTGATGTCGCCGAATGCCAGGCCGTCAAACTGGCGCGCGATCTCGTCGTGGTTGCCGGGCACGTAGATGACTTCGGTGCCCTTGCGCGCCTTGCGCAGCAGCTTCTGCACCACGTCGTTGTGGCTCTGCGGCCAGTACCAGCCGCGGCGCAGTTGCCAGCCGTCGATGATGTCGCCGACCAGGTAAAGCCGTTCGGATTCGTTGTGCTTGAGGAAGTCGAGCAGATAGTCTGCCTGGCAGCCGGCGGTGCCCAGGTGGATGTCGGACAGCCAGATGGCGCGGTATTGCCGGATCGGATGCGGCTCGGGGGGGAAGTGCTGGCCAGCGTCGGCCGGGGGCGTCAGTGCCGGGACGGCGGGAGGTTCGGCCGGCGGTGGCACGAAGGCCGCGAGCGCGGCGATGCGCGACAAGACCTGGGAGAGTTCGGGATCAGGACTGCCGCGCAGCCTGTGCGTGACTCCCGACAGATATCCGAGTGCGGATCGGATTGCTTGAACCATGGCGGCCCCGGTGACGGCAATGGCTGCATTCAGCCACCGCGCCATGACGGAGCCGTGACGGAAACATGAATGACATATGAAACGTTGCCGCTATCCGACAGCGCAGCGCGACGTTGTCAGGACGCCGTGTTGCGCAGCGCCGCCAGTGCTGCCACCACGGCCGCGACGGCGCGCGGATCTCGCAGCAGCGATACGTGGCCGATGCCGGCCAGCGGCATGTGCCGCGCGCCGTCCAGCCAACTGGTGCACGGCGGGCCGGCAATGGAGTCGTGCCAGCTGAAGATGGAAACCACGCGCGCGCGCAACGCGGGCGCCTCGGCGTCGGCGAGTGCCTTCAGCCAGGGGCTGCCGCAGCGCATCTGCCAGGCATTGCGGCCGGCTCCGAAGCGAGCCACGGCGCAGCCGTGGTGCGGGGTGCCAAGCGTGACGACGCCGGCGCAGAGGTCCCGTGCACGTCTCGACAGCGCCGCGCGCGCGGCCAGTCCGCCCATGCTGTGGCACACCAGCAGCGGTGCGCGCCCGGTGCGCGCCCGGATCTGCTCGATATGCTGCAGCAAGGCATCGGCATAGTCGTCGATGTCGCCGAGCACGGGCTCCATGTCGATCGCTTCGCAGTGGTAGCCGGCGGCCGCCAGCGCGGGTTGCAGGTCCAGCCAGACCGCGTGGTTGCAGGCATAGCCATGCACCAGCAGCACGGTGGGTGTCTGGCGGGCCGGGAGGCTGTCCGAGGGCTGTACATACCGGCGGTGGGAGCAGAATGGCTGCAGCCAGTTGAACATGCGAAACACCGCGATGTACTCATTGGCAAAGCACCGTATCGCGTCGGCCAGTTGCAGTGGCTGCCGGCCGCTGGCAAGCCAGGCTGGCGCCGGTGGCGGTTGCTGGTGGCGCGCCACGCCGGCACCGTGCCGGGTCATCGCGAACGCCAGCCCAATGCCCAGGGCAAGTCCGGCGAGCACCGCCAGGACGCCGGCGAGCCAAGCCGCCGGCCAGTTCCAGCCAGCGTGCTGCGTCAGTTGCCAGCCGATGCCGGCCGCCGTCGCCGCCTGCAGCATCACCGCCACGCGGCGGGCACCGGCGGCGCTCAGGGTCATGGGCGCGGCGGGCGCAGGTCGACCAGGCGCGTGCGGGCCAGGCGGTCGTGCAGGAACTGGCGGCGCGGATCCAGCCAGGCCAGCAGGATCCACACCAGCAGGCCGGCACACAGCACGCCGACGAAGGGGCCTTTCACCAGGCCAAGCCCGTGCCCGAGGGCGGCTGATGGCGGCAGCCACAGCCATGCGAGCACGTAGCGCAGCGCCGCCTGCGGCCAGCGCGGCGGCTTGCCGCCTGCGGTCTCGACGCGCATGCGCCAGGTCTGCATGGCCAGCGTCTGGCCACTGCGCTGCCAGAACCACGTGAAGTAGAGTCCCATGACCATGAAGCTCCAGCCCTGGATGGCGTAGGGGCTGTCGAGGCCGAGCTTCTGCAATGTCGGGCGGACCAGCAGGAAGAGCGCTGTCGAAGCGCTCAGCACGCCGAACAGCAGCACGCCCTCGTAGAGCATGCAGGCGATGCGGCGGCGTAGCGGCGGGGCGGCCGGAGGGAAAGCGGTGGTGGACGACGGAGCGAGAGTGGCGGCTGGCATGGCACGGGAACTGGGAACCTTGGTTCAGGCGTTCCGGCAGTGGCCAAGCCCGGCTCGGCCACGTGCGGAATCCGGCGATTATGCCAAATGCCGGTCAATGGGTCGCGTTGCCGTTCCTAGCTTATTGCCGGATCGTACTGTCGGCCTGCGTGGCGGCAGCGGCTTCGGGCCCGGCTTCGGTCGTTGCTGGTGCGACAGCGGGCGCAGCGGGCGCGGGCGGCGTTACCGTTGGGGCAGCCACGGAGGCGTCGGCGGTGCCGGCCTCGGCGGCCGAGGCCGGCTTGGCGGCTACCGTTGCGGACTTCTTGTCCGGGCGGATCTGGCGGCTGGTGTCGCTAGGCAGGCGCTTGCCGCTGGGTAGCGCGCTGACAGCGCCAGGCCGGTGCGGCACGCGTTCGGCCGCGGCAAGCTTTTTCTTCTGCTCTTCGGGCAGTTGCTGGTACTTGTCCCAGGCCTCGGCCTTCTTTTGCGCCGGCAGGGCCCGGGTGATCTGGTAGTTCTCGCGTGCCAGGCGGCGCTGCTGCGGTGTCAGCTTGACCCACTCGGCCATGCGCGTCTGCAGCCGTGCCTGTTCTTCCGGCGAGAACTTCGGATAGCGTTCGGCAATACGCAGCCACTTGCGCCGGTTGAGTTCGGGCAGCGTGTCCCACAGTGGCTGCAGCGGTGCCAGGATGCGCTGCTGGACGGGCGTGAGTTCCGACCATGCCGGGCGCGCGTTGATGGCCGGTTCGGCGTGCGGTGCCGACGCCGGGCCCTGGGCCTGCGCGGGGGACGGTGCCAGGCACCAGGCGGCGGCCGCGCAGAAGCCGGCCAGCAGCAGGGTACTCAGCCGGCGGCGTGGTGCGTCGGAACGGAAAGTCGCGCAGGCCATGTCTATTGCCCGCGCTTCAGGAACACGTGGAAGCCCTGGTCGGCGTATGCCGTCGGCGGGAGGTCATCGAGCAGCATGGCGGCATCGATGTCCGCCAGCTCCTCGACACGTTTCTGTTGCTGCCAGTGATAGATGCCGATCAGGCCTGCGCCGAGTGCGACCAGGGTCCAGACCAGCGCCCCGCGGCGCAGCCACGCTCCGATCCGGTGAAGTGCGGAGTCGTCTTCCTCATCGAACGACGGCGCATGGCCCGCCGGCGTGGCAAATTGCGGCACGCGCACCGGGGCCTCGGCCTTCTTGTGGGCCAGCGCCATGCGCCGGGCGGCTGCGAGCCGCTCGGCCACGCCCGCCGGCAAATCGTCGGCGGACGCGTCAAGTGCTGCGCGAATCTCATGCGCGAAGCGTCGTTCCTGGATTTCTCTGTCGTTTCTGCTCATAGTCGAACCCCCCGTGCGCGCAGTGCTTGCGCCAGGGTATGCGTGGCACGGGAACAGTGCGTCTTGACGCTGCCTTCAGAGCACCCCATGACCGCGGCGGTTTCGGCGACGTCCATATCCTCCCAGTAACGCATCAGGAATGCCTCGCGTTGACGCGTGGGCAAGCGCTGGATTTCCTGCTCGATGATATGCATGACCTGGGCCCGCTCCACCTTGTCGGCGCTGCTCTCGGCCAATTCCGTACCGGCAGCGGCCTCGAGTGTGTCGAGGAGGTCGTTATCGTCACCTTCGCGGTCGTCGCGCAGCGTTGAGAAGAGTGACACCCAGGTATTGCGCACCTTCTGGCGCCGAAACCAGTCGTGGATGGTGTTCTGGAGGATGCGCTGGAACAGCGGAGGCAGCTCCGCGGCGCTCTTGTCGCCGTATTTTTCCGCCAGCTTGATCATGGCATCCTGGACGATATCCAGCGCAGCTTCGTCGTCGCGCACGGCAAATACGGCCTGCTTGAAGGCGCGCCGTTCGACGCTGGTGAGAAAATCGGACAGTTCCTGGTCGGTAGCCATGCAGGCGGGTGAGGACGGTATCTGTGCTGGCGGATGTGCTGCGAACGGCTCGCGGCGTACCTGGAGTGGTGCGATGCTAGCAAAAAACAAGCGGGCATGACCACTTCTGTATTGCACTGAATACAAGATGGTCCCCCTAAAATGCTGGCCGGACGACACAAAAAGACCATAGACCGCGCTGGTGCATTGCAGTATCATCGACGGTTCACGACATCAGTGGTTGTCTCATCAGACCGCTTATGAGGCGGTCTTCTCATGCAGACGCGCACCGCTTGAACCCGCGCCACAAGCCCGGCAGAGAGCATCCAAACAATTTTTTGCCGAAAATTGCAAAGGACTGAAATGAACATGCCCAGCGCGGAATTCTCCCACGCAGACAGCAATTCATCTGCCGCACCCGAAATGATCGGTGCGGAAATTCTCGTTCATGCACTTGCCGAAGAAGGCGTTGAATACGTCTGGGGTTATCCCGGCGGCGCAGTGCTGTATATCTACGACGAGCTTCACAAACAAACGAAATTCGAGCACATCCTGGTGCGCCACGAGCAGGCCGCGGTCCATGCCGCAGACGGCTATGCCCGGGCAACCGGCAAGGTGGGCGTCGCCCTGGTGACCTCGGGTCCAGGCGTGACCAATGCCGTCACGGGCATTGCCACCGCGTATCTCGATTCGATCCCGCTGGTGGTGATCACCGGCAACGTGCCGACCCACGCGATCGGCCAGGATGCCTTCCAGGAGTGCGACACCGTCGGGATCACCCGCCCGATCGTCAAGCACAACTTCCTGGTGAAGGACGTGCGCGACCTCGCCTCGACCATCAAGAAGGCGTTCTACATTGCCTCCACCGGCCGTCCGGGCCCGGTGGTGGTGGACATTCCCAAGGACGTCTCGCGCAACACCTGCAAGTACGAGTACCCCAAGTCGATCGACATGCGCTCGTACAGCCCGGTGAACAAGGGTCACTCGGGCCAGATCCGCAAGGCCGTGGCACTGCTGCAGGGCGCGGAGCGTCCGTACATCTACGCCGGCGGCGGCGTGGTGCTGGCCAATGCCAGCGAGGAACTGCGCCAGCTTGCCGCGCTGACGGGCCACCCGGTCACCAACACGCTGATGGCCCTTGGCGCGTTCCCGGGAAGCAGCAAGCAGTTCGTCGGCATGCTCGGCATGCACGGCACGTACGAGGCCAACATGGCCATGCAGGAGTGCGACGTACTGATCGCCGTCGGCGCGCGTTTCGATGACCGCGTGATCGGCAACCCGGCGCACTTCGCCTCGCAGGCGCGCAAGATCATCCATATCGACATCGACCCGTCGTCGATCTCGAAGCGCGTCAAGGTGGATATCCCCATCGTCGGCAACGTCAAGGACGTGCTGCAGGAACTGATCGCCCAGCTCCAGGCCAGCGACGTCAAGCCCAAGCGCGAGGCCCTGGCCAAGTGGTGGGAGCAGATCGAGCAGTGGCGCTCGGTGGACTGCCTCAAGTACGACCGCAGCTCCGAGATCATCAAGCCGCAGTACGTGGTCGAGAAGATCTGGGAACTGACCAAGGGCGATGCCTTCATCTGCTCCGACGTGGGCCAGCACCAGATGTGGGCCGCGCAGTTCTACAAGTTCAACGAGCCGCGCCGCTGGATCAACTCCGGTGGCCTGGGCACGATGGGCGTGGGTCTGCCGTATGCCATGGGCATCAAGAAGGCATTTCCGGAGAAGGAAGTCGTCACCATCACCGGTGAAGGCTCGATCCAGATGTGCATCCAGGAGCTGTCGACCTGCCTGCAGTACGACACGCCGGTCAAGATCTGCTCGCTTAACAATGGCTACCTGGGCATGGTGCGCCAGTGGCAGGAGATCGAGTACGACAACCGTTACTCGCACTCCTACATGGATGCGCTGCCCGACTTCGTGAAACTGGCCGAGGCCTATGGCCATATCGGCATGCGCGTGGAGAAGACGTCCGACGTCGAGCCGGCGCTGCGCGAGGCCTTCCGCCTGAAGGACCGTACCGTGTTCCTGGACTTCCAGACCGATCCCACCGAAAACGTCTGGCCGATGGTCCAGGCGGGCAAAGGCATTTCGGAAATGCTGCTCGGCGCGGAGGACCTGTAAATGCGACACATCATTTCGGTCCTGCTGGAAAACGAACCGGGCGCGCTGTCGCGCGTGGTGGGCCTGTTCTCGGCCCGCGGCTACAACATCGAGACGCTGACGGTGGCCCCCACCGAGGACGCCTCGCTGTCGCGCATGACCATCGTCACGACCGGTTCGGATGACATCATCGAACAGATCACCAAGCACCTGAACCGCCTGGTGGAGGTGGTCAAGGTGGTCGACCTGACCGAGGGTGCACACATCGAACGCGAGCTGATGCTCGTCAAGGTGCGCGCGGTTGGCAAGGAGCGCGAGGAAATGAAGCGCACCGCCGACATCTTCCGCGGCCGCATCATCGACGTCACCGAGAAGACCTACACCATCGAACTGACCGGCAACGGCGTCAAGCTCGATGCGTTTCTCGATGCCATCGACCGCACCGCCATCCTCGAGACCGTCCGCACGGGCGGCTCGGGCATCGGCCGCGGCGAGCGCATCCTGAAGGTCTGACCGGGACGTCCGGCAACGCACGCTGAAACTTTACGCAGTATCCCCCCGGGCGGCGCGATCCGGTTGCACACGATGCGCCCGATGATGCCGCCTCCTCATACAAAGATTGAGACTGAAGGAATTATCATGAAAGTGTTTTACGACAAGGACGCCGACCTCTCCCTGATCAAGGGCAAGAACGTCACCATCATCGGCTACGGCTCGCAAGGCCATGCCCACGCGCTGAACCTGAAGGATTCGGGCGTGAACGTGACGGTCGGCCTGCGCAAGAGCGGCGCGTCGTGGAACAAGGCCGTCAACGCCGGCCTGCAGGTCAAGGAAGTGGCGGAGGCCGTGAAGGGCGCCGACGTGGTCATGATCCTGCTGCCGGACGAGCAGATCGCCGACGTGTACAAGAACGAAGTGCACGCCAACATCAAGGAAGGCGCCGCGCTGGCCTTTGCCCACGGCTTCAACGTGCACTACGGTGCCGTCGTGCCGCGCGCTGACGTGGACGTCATCATGATCGCGCCGAAGGCCCCGGGCCACACCGTGCGCGCCACGTACACGCAGGGTGGCGGCGTGCCTCACCTGATCGCCGTGTACCAGGACAAGTCCGGCGCCGCCCGTGACATCGCCCTGTCGTATGCCACCGCCAACGGCGGCGGCCGTGCCGGCATCATCGAAACCAACTTCCGCGAAGAAACCGAAACCGACCTGTTCGGCGAGCAGGCTGTTCTGTGCGGCGGTACCGTCGAGCTGATCAAGGCTGGCTTCGAAACGCTGGTGGAAGCCGGCTACGCGCCGGAAATGGCCTACTTCGAGTGCTTGCACGAGCTGAAGCTGATCGTCGACCTGATCTACGAAGGCGGCATCGCCAACATGAACTACTCGATCTCGAACAACGCGGAGTACGGCGAATACGTCACCGGCCCGCGCATCGTGACCGACGACACCAAGAAGGCGATGAAGGCTGTCCTGAAGGACATCCAGACCGGCGAGTACGCCAAGAGCTTCCTGCTGGAAAACAAGGCTGGCGCCCCGACCTTGTCGTCGCGCCGCCGCCTGAACGCCGAGCACCAGATCGAGGTGGTTGGCGAGAAGCTGCGCGCCATGATGCCGTGGATCGCCAAGAACAAGATGGTCGACCAGTCGAAGAACTAAGCTGCCTGCCAGCGTGAGGCCGCGCCGCCCGCTGGGGTGGCCGGCCGCAGCCGTTCAGTGTCTCGTGGATGCCTTCTACTTCTATAGTGGGAAGGGATTCGCGGGGCCTGAACGGCTTTTTGTTATCCTTGTCGGACTTTGGGCGGAGCGTGCCTTATCCTGCTCTGCATCGGTGCCGTCGGGCCCTCCCAGTGGCCGCATCTGCTGCACCTGAGTGCGCGATCGTGCCTTTTCCCCTCAACCAAGCAAGCACTGCATGAACTATCCTCATCCGCTGATCGCCCGTGAAGGCTGGCCGTTCCTGGCCGGCGCCTTTCTTATCTCGCTGCTGGTGCATGCCAGCGCGGGTTTCTGGTGGGCATTGCCGTTGTGGATCATCACGCTGTTCGTGCTCCAGTTCTTCCGTGATCCGCCGCGGCCGATTCCGTCGCAACCGAATGCCGTCCTGGCACCTGCGGATGGACGCATCGTTTCGGTGGAGAAGGTGCAGGACCCGTACGCCGGGCGCGAGGCGCTGAAGATCAGCGTGTTCATGAATGTCTTCAACGTGCACTCGAACCGCGCCTCGGTCGACGGCAAGGTGGAGAAGGTCGAGTATTTTCCCGGCAAGTTCGTCAACGCGGACCTGGACAAGGCTTCCACCGAGAACGAACGCAATGCGCTGGTGATCCGGCGCGCGGCGGACGGCCAGCTCGTGACGCTGGTGCAGGTGGCCGGCCTGGTGGCACGCCGCATCCTGTGCTACACCAAGGTGGGCGAGAACCTGTCGCGCGGCCAGCGCTATGGCTTCATCCGCTTCGGTTCCCGGGTGGACGTCTACCTGCCGCTGAGCGCGCGGCCCCGTGTCACCATCGGCGAAAAGGTGTCGGCATCGTCGACGATTCTCGCCGAGCTGGATGAACTGAAGTAAGCGACAACCAGACAGGAGCGCTGTAATGGTTGCCTTCCACCGACGCAACAAGCGGATTTCCAACGGCAACGTGACGCACCTGCGTCCATTCCGCCACAACCAGCTGCGTGGCGCGGACGACCTGGACGACGATGCCGCCGATGACCAGGACATGGTCTACGAGCGCCCGCGCCCGCGCCGGCGCGGCATCTACCTGCTGCCCAATGCATTCACGACGGCAGCACTGTTTGCCGGCTTCTTCGCCATCGTGCAGGCCATGAACATGCGCTTCGACGTGGCGGCCATTGCCATCTTCGCGGCAATGGTACTGGACGGCATGGATGGGCGCGTGGCGCGCATCACCAATACGCAAAGTGCGTTCGGCGAGCAGTACGATTCGCTGTCGGACATGACGTCGTTCGGCGTGGCGCCTGCCCTGGTGATGTACGAATGGATCCTGCATGACCTGGGCAAGTGGGGCTGGATAGCCGCCTTTGTCTACTGCACATGCGCAGCCCTGCGGCTGGCACGCTTCAATGCCAACATCGGCGTGGTCGACAAGCGTTTCTTCCAGGGACTGCCGAGCCCTGCCGCGGCAGCGCTGGTGGCTGGCTTCGTCTGGCTCGTCATCGACAACAAGCTACCGGTCAAGGAATTGTGGATGCCGTGGGTGGCATTCGGCATCACGCTGTATGCCGGGCTGTCGATGGTGTCGAACGCACCGTTCTACAGCGGCAAGGCGCTTGATGTCCGCTACCGCGTGCCGTTCGGCATGATGGTGCTGGTGCTCGTGCTGTTCGTGCTGGTGTCGACCGATCCGCCGGTCGCGCTGTTCGCGCTGTTTGTCGCCTACGCGATATCCGGCTATGTGCTGTGGGCCTGGCGAGGCATGCATGGCCAGCCAGGCGTGGCAAAGAAGGTGCGCGAGAACGGTAATCACTGAGCGGCGCGAAAGGGAAGGGCGCTGCGGCGCCCTTCGTGCTTTGCCGCGGCCGCTGCTTGGCCGGATCTGGATTGCCATGGCTGCGGCCAAGGCATGCATTCTGTGTTTTCCACTCACCGTCAGGAGGATGTCATGGGCATGTTCGACTTCATCAAGGAAGCGGGAGAAAAGCTGTTCGGTACCGGCGAGGCCAAGGCCGCGCAGGCGGCCGCTGCGGCGGACGCATCAGCCGAGAAGGTGGATGCGGCCAACCGGGCCGCCGGCGACGCCATCGAGGCATACATCAGGAAGATGGGGCTCGATGCCACGGGGCTGGCGGTGCAGGTGGACGGCTCCCAGGGGCTGGTGACCGTGTTCGGCGTGGCACCGGACCAGGCCACGCGCGAAAAGATCGTCCTGTGCTGCGGCAATGTCGACGGCGTCGACAAGGTCGAGGACAAGATGTCGGTCAACGTGGAGTCGTCGGAGTCGCAGTGGCACACCGTGGTCAAGGGCGACACGCTGTGGGCGATCTCGCAGGCTGCCTATGGCAACGGTGCCGAGTACAACCGTATTTTCGAAGCCAACAAGCCGATGCTGTCCCACCCCGACAAGATCTACCCGGGGCAGAAGCTCCGGATCCCGCCGAAGGCCTGAGCCCACGCCTGTGGAATGCCCGTCTTGCACGGGCGCGGCAACTCCGCTATAGTCCTTGCCATGATTTCGCGCCAAGCCCTACTCGCCCGCACTACCCTAGGTGGCCTACTAGGCCATCAGGTCGGGACGCGCGCGCGCTAAGGCTGCCTATACCCTTAGCGCGGAATCGCCAAGGAATTTTCCAACGCCCCGGCCTGCATCGATGCACGCCGGGGCGTTTTGCATTCACTCGCAGTGAAGGTGCGAAACAGGCGGTACCCGACGGCACGATGGCGGGGACAGCACACGATAAAGCCCAGGAGCTCCACAATGTCTGACAAACTCATCATTTTCGACACCACCTTGCGCGATGGCGAGCAATCGCCCGGCGCCTCGATGACGCGCGAGGAGAAAATCCGCATTGCGAAGCAACTGGAGCGCCTGAGGGTCGACGTGATCGAAGCCGGTTTTGCCGCCAGCTCCAATGGCGACTACGAGGCCATCCGTGCCATCGCCCAGGTCGTGAAGGATTCCACCATCTGCTCGCTGGCCCGCGCCAACGACAAGGACATCGCCCGCGCCGCCGAAGCCCTCAAGCCGGCCAATTCCTTCCGCATCCACACGTTCATCGCCACCTCGGCGCTGCACATGGAAAAGAAGCTGCGCATGACGCCGGACCAGGTGTACGAGCAAGCGCGTCTGGCTGTGCGCTTCGCGCGCCAGTTCACGGATGATATCGAGTTCTCGCCGGAAGACGGCAGCCGCTCGGACATGGATTTCCTGTGCCGCGTGCTCGAAGGCGTGATCGCCGAAGGCGCGACCACGATCAACCTGCCCGACACCGTAGGCTACGCGGTGCCGGAGGGTTACGCCGACCTGATCCGCTCGGTGCGCGAGCGTATCCCCAATTCCGACAAGGCCGTGTGGTCCGTCCACTGCCACAACGACCTCGGCATGGCCGTGGCGAACTCGCTGGCTGCAGTGAAGCTGGGCGGTGCGCGCCAGATCGAATGCACGATCAACGGCCTGGGCGAGCGTGCCGGCAACACCAGCCTCGAAGAAGTCGTGATGGCCGTGAAGACCCGCCGCGACTACTTCAACCTCGATGTCGGCATCGATACCACGCAGATCGTGCCGGCCTCGAAACTGGTGTCGCAGATCACAGGTTTCGTGGTGCAGCCGAACAAGGCGGTGGTTGGTGCCAACGCGTTCGCGCATGCCTCCGGTATCCACCAGGACGGCGTGCTCAAGGCGCGCGACACCTACGAGATCATGCGTGCCGAGGATGTGGGCTGGACCGCCAACAAGATCGTGCTGGGCAAGCTGTCGGGCCGCAACGCGTTCAAGCAGCGCCTGCAGGAACTTGGTGTCGAGCTCGAAAGCGAAGCCGAAGTCAATGCCGCCTTTGGCCGCTTCAAGGAGCTGGCCGACCAGAAGGCAGAGATCTTCGATGAAGACATCATGGCCATCGTCTCGAACGAGGCCCAGCATGATGCCAACGAGTATTACCGCTTCATTTCGCTGTCGCAGCGCTCGGAAACCGGTGAACGCCCGCATGCCCGTGTGGTGTTCAACATGGACGGCCAGGAACACGCCGGCGAAGGCGAGGGCAACGGCCCGGTCGACGCCACGCTGCATGCGATCGAATCGCAGGTGAGTAGCGGCGCCGAGATGGTGCTGTACTCGGTGAACGCCATTACCGGCGGTACCGAGGCGCAGGGCGAAGTGACGGTGCGCCTGTCCAAGGCCGGCCGCATCGTCAACGGCGTCGGCACCGACCCTGACATCGTGGCGGCTTCGGCCAAGGCCTACCTGGCCGCGCTGAACAAGCTGCACGACAAGGCCGTGCAGAAGATCAACCCGCAAATCTGATATTCAGACCCGCATCCTGGCGCCGTTCCCATCCGGAGTGGCGCCGGCGGCGACGGGCCTATCCGGCCTGAACGCCAGAACCAGCCTGCCGGCCGCCAGACGTGGTCCGCGGGCTGTTTTCATTGCGCAGGCTTACCAGCGCCACCGCCGATCGGGGTCGTAGAGGGGGTCTGGCGTGATCTGTGTCTGGCGCAGAATGCCGTCGTCGTCGAAATAGAAGTTGAACAGTGACGGCCACACGCCTTCATGGCGGAAGCGGTAGGCCCAGACCTCGCGCTTCATGCGCGGGAAATACTCGACCGGCTCGCGTGTCATGCCGAAGTGTTCCTGCACATCGCGCTTGGTCCACTTGCCGATCTCGGCCTTGTACAACTCGAGCGTGTCGAGCATGTTGCGGAAGTCGGTCAGATTGCCGTTGCGATCGAAGTCGGCCGCGTAGGCCTGCTGGCCGAGCGGCTGCTTCGAATAGATCCAGCGCGTGGTGCCGTCACGCAGGGCATAGACTTCGGGCGGCGGGCCGAAGCGGGCCTGCACGGCTGCCTGAGGGGCGCCGATGAGCTTGCGGCCTTCGTCCACCGGCATCAGCGTGGCGCATGCCGACAGGACGGCGATGGTCGCCGCCAGCACCAGGCGGCGACTGGCGTGCAGCAAAGTCTGGTTCATGACTGCCTCCCGGTTCATGTCGGTACGTATAGCGGAAGTGTAGCGAGTCACATGGTTGATGTGCATCTGGCGTATCTTTTGTTGCGAACGTCCGGCAAGTTCGCGCATGACCGACGTTACTTTCGCAGGAATCAACGACACGCAGCGATTTGCGGCTTGCCGGGTGCTGCCTTACCATGCGCGCTTTCGTGGAGACATGGCATGTGGAAACTGGCGAAGGGCTGGCTGGCGGCGGGCCTGATGTGGATGGCAGCGGGCGCCCAGGCGCAGGAGCCGATCCGGCTTGGCATGATCGACGGGCTTTCCGGGCCGTTCGCCAACGCCGGCGAAGCCGTGGTGCGCAACCTGCGCATTGCAATCGAGCGGATCAATGCGCGGGGCGGTGTGAAGACGGCGCAGGGCCAGCGGCCGATGGAGCTGGTCACTTTCGACAGCAAGGGCAATGTCGATGAAAGCCTGATCCAGTTTCGAAGCCTCGTGGACAAGGGCATTCCCTTCGTCCTGCAGGGCAACAGTTCGGCCGTGGCCAGCGCGCTGGTCGCGGCGATCAATCGCCACAACGCGCGACAGCCGGATGCGCGGGTGCTGTTCCTGAACTACTCGGCGGTCGATCCCAGCCTGACCAACGAAAACTGCAGCTTCTGGCATTTCCGCTTCGACGCCAGCGCCGACATGCGCATGCAGGCATTGGCCGAAGTCATCCGGCAGGACCACTCGGTGCGCCGTATCTACCTGGTCAACCAGGACTACAGCTTCGGCCATCAGGTATCGCGCTCCGCGCGCGCCATGCTGGCGGCCAAGCGGCCGGACGTGCAGTTCGTCGGCGACGAATTCCACCCGATCGGCAAGATCAAGGACTTTGCGCCCTATATCGCCAAGATCAAGGCCAGCGGGGCTGACGCCGTCGTGACCGGAAACTGGGGTAACGACCTCACGCTGATGGTCAAGGCTGCGCGTGAAGGGGGCCTGCAGGCAAAGTTCTACACCTTCTATGGCAACGGCCTCGGCGCGCCTGCCGCGATGGGCGATGCCGGCGTGGGCCGCGTGCTGGCCGTGGCGGAATGGCATCCGAATGTCGGCGGCGCGGCGTCGGATGCGTTCTACGAGCAGTTCCGCGCGCGCTATCCCGAGCCGAAGGACGACTACGTGCACCTGCGCATGCAGATGATGGTGGAAATGCTGGCGCGTGCGATCGAGAAGGCGGGCTCGATCGATGCGGTGAAGGTCGCCAGTGCGCTGGAGAACATGCGCTACGTCAACGACTTTCATGAGGCCACTATCCGCGCTGAAGACCATCAGGTACTCCAGCCGTTGTACGTTTCGGTGATGGAGCGGCAGGGCGGCGAAGTCCGGTTCGACAACGAGGGATCAGGCTACGGTTTCCGCACAGTGCGCAAGCTCAAGGCAGCCCAGACCACGCTGCCTACCACGTGCCGTATGCAGCGCCCCTAGAGCCTGTGCGCGAGTTTGACGGGAAGAGTGACCCCCGGTATCGCTTTTCCGTTATAATTCGCCGCTGTCGTCATCCGGCTCCCGCCGGCGTGAGGGCAGATGCCTGTTTATGCATGGCACGACGCAAGCGGCGCATCCCGCGCTGTGGCGTTCGCAAGTGAAAGGAAATCATCATGGCAGTCGCCGATATCAACAAGTCCGAAGTCATCAAGCAGTTCGCCCGTGGCGCCAACGACACTGGCAGCCCCGAAGTGCAAGTGGCCCTGCTGACCACCCGCATCAACGAACTGACCCCGCACTTCAAGGCCAACATGAAGGACCACCACAGCCGCCGCGGTCTGCTGCGCATGGTGAGCCGCCGCCGCCGCCTGCTGGACTACCTGAAGTCCAACGACGCTGACCGTTACCGCGCCCTGATCGAAAAGCTGGGCCTGCGCAAGTAAGGATCGGCTGGCATGGCAGCGCGAATCCTGGGTTTGCACGGTTTCGCGTGAGGCCTCGATGCCTGCTTCAGCATTGCTGGGGCAGGCATTTTGCATTTCTGGCCGGCCGATTTCGCGCCTGGGCGGAAGTGCAACATGTTGAAAAGTGATTTTCAGATCGCTGGATCAGGTGAATTCTGATTCGCTGGTCCCCCGTTGCGGCAAGCCCCGCAACGGAGTAAGTTGCTCTTTTTCATGGTTTTTAGTATCCGGACCGGCCAAGGAAACAGGGCTTTGTGTCATTCCAGCGCGGCATCGGCGACAGTGCCGCGCTGGAATGGCATAGCACTTCCCTGCGACTGCGACCGCCTCCGGCAGTTAGCCCGCGGCTGAGAACGCGGGCGAGACACGCTGCGTAACGATTGCAGCGTGCACGCAAGACAAGGAATGCAAATGTCCATGTTCAACAAAGTAGTCAAGCAGTTCCAGTGGGGCCAGCACACGGTCCGCATGGAAACCGGTGAAATCGCCCGCCAGGCTGGCGGTGCCGTGCTGGTCGATGTGGAAGATACCGTCGTGCTGGCGACCGTGGTCGCTGCCAAGAGCCCGAAGCCCGGCCAGGACTTCTTCCCTCTGACGGTCGACTACATCGAAAAGACCTATGCTGCCGGCAAGATCCCCGGCGGCTTCTTCAAGCGTGAAGGCCGTCCGTCGGAAAACGAGACGCTGACCTCGCGCCTGATCGACCGTCCGCTGCGTCCGCTCTTCCCGGAAGGCTTCTACAACGACGTGCAGGTGGTCGTGCACGTGGTGTCGCTGAACCCGGAAGTGCCGGCTGACATCCCCGCGCTGATCGGCGCCTCGGCCGCGCTGGCCGTGTCGGGCATTCCGTTCAACGGCCCGGTGGGCGCTGCCCGCGTCGGCTACAAGGACGGCCAATACCTGCTGAACCCGACCCGCTCGCAGATGGCCACGTCGGACCTCGACCTCGTCGTCGCCGGTACCGAGCGCGCCGTGCTGATGGTGGAATCGGAAGCCAACCAGCTGTCGGAAGACGTGATGCTGGGCGCCGTGGTGTACGGCCATGAGCAGATGCAGATCGCCATCAACGCGATCCACGAACTGGTGCGCGAAGGCGGCAAGCCTGAGTGGGACTGGGTCGCTGCGCCGAAGAACGAAGCGCTGATCGCCAAGGTCACCGAAGTTGCGCTGCCGCTGCTTCAGGAAGCCTACCAGCTGCGCCAGAAGTCGGCCCGCAGCCAGAAGCTGAAGGAAGTGTCCGCCAATGTGGCGGCCGCGCTGGAAGCCGCTGGCGTGGAAGCCGACAAGGTGGAAGTCGGCAACATCATGTTCGACCTGGAAGCCAAGATCGTCCGTGGCCAGATCCTGGGCGGCGAGCCGCGCATCGACGGCCGCGACACGCGTACCGTGCGTCCGATCGAGATCCGTTCGTCGGTCCTGCCGCGTGCCCACGGTTCGGCGCTGTTCACCCGCGGTGAAACGCAGGCGCTGGTCGTGGCCACGCTGGGCACCAAGAGCGACGAGCAGATCATCGACGCGCTGGCCGGCGAATACCGCGACCGCTTCATGCTCCACTACAACATGCCTCCGTTCGCCACCGGCGAAACCGGCCGTGTGGGCAGCCCGAAGCGCCGCGAGATCGGCCACGGCCGCCTGGCCAAGCGCGCACTGATCCCGGTGCTGCCGAAGGACGACGAGTTCGCCTACACCATCCGCCTGGTTTCGGAAATCACCGAATCCAACGGTTCGTCGTCGATGGCTTCGGTCTGCGGCGGCTGCCTGGCACTGATGGACGCCGGCGTTCCGGTCAAGGCGCACGTGGCCGGCGTGGCCATGGGCCTGATCCTGGAAGGCAACAAGTTCGCTGTGCTGACCGACATCCTGGGTGACGAAGATCACTTGGGTGACATGGACTTCAAGGTGGCGGGTACCGACAACGGCATCACCGCGCTGCAGATGGACATCAAGGTGCAGGGCATCACCAAGGAAATCATGCAGGTTGCCCTGGCGCAGGCCAAGGAAGGCCGCCTGCACATCCTGGGCAAGATGCAGGAGGCGATGGGCCACGCGCGCACCGAGCTGTCGGCGCACGCACCGCGCATGATCACCATGAAGATCCATCCGGACAAGATCCGCGAAGTGATCGGCAAGGGCGGCTCGACCATCCAGGCGCTGACCAAGGAAACCGGCACCACCATCGACATCCAGGAAGACGGCACGATCACCATCGCCTCGACCTCGACCGAGGGCATGGCCGAAGCCAAGCGCCGCATCGAAGGCATCACCGCCGAAGCCGAAGTGGGCAAGATCTACAACGGCACGGTGCTGAAGCTGCTGGACTTCGGCGCGATCGTGAACATCCTGCCGGGCAAGGACGGTCTGCTGCATATCTCGGAGATCGTCAACGAGCGCGTGAAGGACATCAAGGACTGGCTGAAGGAAGGCCAGCAACTGCGCGTCAAGCTGATCCAGGCTGACGAGAAGGGCCGTCTGCGTCTGTCGCTGAAGGCCGCGCTGGCGGAAGAGGGCGGCAGCATCAGCCCGCAGAACAACGCGGAAGCGGCGCCTGCTCCGGTCACCCCGGCGGACCAGCAGCAGTAAGCTGGGATCGGTGCCGCCATCAGGCGGTATCGGAGAAAAAGCGGCTGGCGATGTCCAGCCGCTTTTTTGTTTACACTGCCGGGCAACCCAATTGAGCAACCGCTCTCACCGACACGCCGCGACGGCATCAGCGCTTCGCGCGCGAGACCAAGAACAGGAGCAGCAATGCAAGCCATCGAGATTCGCGAATACGGTGCCCCCGAAGTCCTGCAGGAAACGCAGCGGCCTGACCCGGTGCCGGGTGCCGGCGAAATCCTGATCCGCGTGGCCGCGGCAGGGGTCAACCGCCCGGACGTGTTTCAGCGTACGGGCAACTATCCAGTGCCGCCGGGCGCGTCGGACCTGCCTGGCCTGGAGGTGGCGGGCGTGGTGGTCGGCGGTGACCTTTCCCATGCGGACAATCACTTTGGGCTCAAGGTGGGCGACCGTGTCTGCGCGCTGGTGCAGGGCGGCGGCTACGCGCAGCTGTGCACCGCGCCGGTAGCCCAGTGCCTGCCGGCGCCGAAGGGCCTGAGCGACATCGAGGCCGCGGCGCTGCCGGAGACGTTCTTCACGGTCTGGAGCAATGTGTTCGACCGCGGCTACCTGGGCCAGGGCCCGCGCGGCAAGGACGAGACGCTGCTGATCCAGGGCGGCTCGAGCGGCATCGGCACGACCGCGATCCAGATCGCCAAGGCGCTGGGCTACAAGGTGTTCGTCACCGCTGGCACGGACGAAAAGTGCAAGGCCTGCGAGGCGCTCGGCGCGGACCGTGCCATCAACTACAAGACGCAGGATTTCGTTGCCGAAGTGGCAGGCCTGACCGAAGGCAAGGGCGTTGACGTGATCCTCGACATGGTGGCAGGGTCATACCTTGGGCGCGAGCTGAAGTGCATCGCCGATGACGGCCGCATCGTCATCATCGCGTTGCTCGGTGGCGCCAAGGCAGAGATTCCGCTCGGCGACATCCTGCGCCGCCGTATCACCGTCACGGGCTCCACGCTGCGCCCGCGTTCCGCGGCGTTCAAAGGGCAGATTGCGCAGGCACTGCATCAGAAGGTGTGGCCGCTGCTTGAGGCGGGCAAGATCAAGCCGGTCATTCACAAGGTCTTTCCCGCTGCCCAGGCGGCCGAGGCGCACCGGCTGATGGAGTCGAGCGAGCACATCGGCAAGATCGTGCTGACCTGGTAATTGCCTCGAAGTGTTGCCGCGCCGGGGGCTGGCCGGGCGCGGTAGCGCCGGCCCCCTGCCGCAAGCTACAATAACGGGTTTGATTTGGGAGGGGACCCCGTGAGACAAAAGCTCGTCATCGGCAACTGGAAGATGCACGGCAGCCTTGCCGCCAACGCCGCGCTGCTGGAAGGTATCAAGGCAGCACCCGCGCGCGCGCGGCTGGCGGTCTGCGCACCTTTCCCCTATCTTGCACAGTGCCAGGCGCTGCTCAACGGCTCACAGGTGGCCTGGGGGGCACAAGATGTGTCCGCCGAGGCGCGTGGCGCCTTCACCGGCGAAGTTGCGGCGTCCATGTTGGGTGAGTTCGGGTGCACATACGCGCTGGTTGGTCACTCCGAGCGACGTACGTATCATGCGGAAACCGATGTGGTGGTTGCCGCCAAGGCTCTGCGTGCCCTGGAGTTCGGCATCTTGCCGGTGATCTGCGTCGGCGAGACGCTGGCCGAGCGCGAAGCCGGTGAAACCGAGGCTGTCGTGGGTCGCCAGTTGCAGGCAGTCCTTGACGCGCTGTCGGTCGAGCAACTGGGCCGTGTGGTGCTGGCCTACGAGCCGGTCTGGGCGATCGGCACGGGTAAGACCGCGACCAGCGAACAGGCGCAGGCCGTGCATGCCTTCCTGCGCCGCAAGGTCCGCGAGCGCGATGCCGGCGTGGCTGAGCGCATGGCCATTTTGTACGGCGGCAGTGTCAAGCCGGACAATGCAGCTGAACTGTTTTCCATGTCCGATATTGACGGGGGCCTGATTGGGGGTGCCTCGCTGAAGTCGGAAGATTTTCTCGCGATCGGCAACGCCTGAATGCCTGTCGCACCGGACATTCGATCAGGCAAGTAACGCTACTTTATCCAAATGGCAATTTTCAAGACTTTGTTGGTACTGGTGCAGGTGTTGTCGGCGCTCGGCGTCATCGGCCTGGTGCTGATTCAGCACGGCAAGGGTGCCGATGTGGGCGCGGCATTCGGGTCCGGTGCTTCGGGCAGCCTGTTCGGCGCAACGGGTTCGGCAAACTTCCTGTCGCGTACGACTGCGGTGCTGGCGACATTCTTCTTCATCTGCACGCTCAGCCTCACGCTGATGGGTAACTACAAGCCTGCCGCATCGCTGGGCGTGATGGGTTCGGCTCCGGCTTCTGCGCCGGCTCCGGCCAGTGCCTCGGCACCTGCTGCAGCGGCTGCGGACGCTTCGGCTCCGGCTGTGCCCGCTGTACCGAAATAATCAAGCAGCCTTGTATTCGATTCCTGATTTTTTTTGCAGTTGTGCGTTGAACAATGCAGCGAACCGGGTTAGAATTCAAGGCTTGAAACGATTCCCCAGCGATGGGGCTTGAGCAAAGGGAAAACCTCTGCAAAGCCCTGAAGGGCCTGAAAACCCGGCGCCAGGCAATATTGTTTCTCCCCCAGCCGACGTGGTGAAATTGGTAGACACGCTATCTTGAGGGGGTAGTGGCGAAAGCTGTGCGAGTTCGAGTCTCGCCGTCGGCACCAAACAACTTGATCGGAGTCCGCTGTCGGGCAATGCTCCCGGCCAGAGGGCTCCGGCAATCCGCAAGGCGGCGCGCCGTGAGTTTTTCGGCATAGCGCCTGGGGTGGGCAACAGAACGCCGCTTCAGCTGGTGCTGTTGACAACATTCCAGATAAGGCTGGCCGTACCTTGACTCTCGAAGCCTACTTCCCCGTTCTCATCTTCATCATCTTCGGCGTTGTGCTCGGCGTGGCGCTGATGTCGATTGGTCGGATTCTCGGCCCGAACAAACCTGATCCCGCGAAGCTGTCGCCGTACGAGTGCGGCTTCGAAGCGTTCGAGGATGCGCGCATGAAGTTCGACGTGCGCTACTACCTCATCGCCATCCTTTTTATCCTGTTCGATCTCGAAACCGCCTTCCTGTTTCCGTGGGGTGTTGCCCTGAAGGATATTGGCTGGCCGGGATTCATCGCCATGGGCGTGTTTCTGCTGGAATTCATCGTGGGCTTCGTCTACATCTGGAAAAAGGGCGCGCTCGATTGGGAGTGATGTGAAATGGCAATCGAAGGCGTTCTCAACGAAGGCTTTGTCACGACTACCGCTGACAAGCTGATCAACTGGACCCGCACCGGGTCGCTGTGGCCGATGACCTTTGGCCTGGCCTGCTGTGCCGTGGAAATGATGCATGCCGGCGCCGCGCGCTACGACCTGGACCGCTTCGGCGTGGTGTTCCGCCCGTCGCCGCGCCAGTCGGACGTGATGATCGTGGCCGGCACGCTGTGCAACAAGATGGCACCCGCGCTGCGCAAGGTCTACGACCAGATGGCCGAGCCGCGCTGGGTGATCTCGATGGGTTCTTGCGCCAATGGCGGCGGCTACTACCACTATTCGTACTCGGTGGTGCGTGGCTGCGACCGCATTGTGCCGGTGGACATCTATGTGCCGGGCTGCCCGCCCACGGCTGAGGCGCTGATCTATGGCGTGATCCAGCTGCAGAACAAGATCAAGCGTACCAATACCATCGCGCGCAAGGGCTGACATGGCGAAGCTTGAGACCCTGAAGGCCGCGCTCGAGAAAGTTCTCGGCAAGCGCGTGCAAAAACTGATCGAGGCGACCGGCGAACTGACGCTGATCGTCAAGGCTGACGACTACCTGGAAGTTGCCCGCATCCTGCGCGATGATTCGTCGCTGCGTTTCGAACAGCTCATCGACCTGTGCGGTGTCGACTATTCCGAATATGGCGATGGCGCCTGGGATGGCCTGCGTTTTGCTGCGGTGTCGCACCTGCTGTCCGTGACCCACAACTGGCGCCTGCGCGTGCGCGTGTTTGCCCCGGATGACGACTTCCCGGTGGTGCCGTCGCTGATCGACGTGTGGAATTCGGTGAACTGGTTCGAGCGCGAGGCGTTCGATTTCTACGGCATCGTGTTCGAAGGCCATCCGGACCTGCGCCGCATCCTGACCGACTACGGTTTTGTCGGCCATCCGTTCCGCAAGGATTTCCCGACCTCGGGTTACGTGGAAATGCGCTATGACCCGGAGCAGAAGCGGGTCATTTACCAGCCGGTGACGATCGAACCCCGCGAAATCACGCCACGCGTGATCCGCGAGGAAAACTACGGCGGCACGCAGCACTGATTACGCGCCATGGCAGATATCAAGAATTACACCCTGAACTTCGGCCCGCAGCACCCGGCCGCGCACGGCGTGCTGCGCCTAGTGCTGGAGCTGGACGGCGAAGTGATCCAGCGCGCCGACCCGCACATCGGCCTGCTGCACCGTGCCACTGAAAAGCTGGCCGAGCAGAAGACCTGGATTCAGAACGTTCCGTACATGGACCGTCTCGACTATGTGTCGATGATGTCCAACGAACACGCCTACGTGATGGCGATCGAGCGGCTGCTCGGCATTGAAGTGCCGGTCCGCGCGCAGTACATCCGCGTGATGTTCGACGAAATCACCCGTCTGCTGAACCACCTGATGTGGATCGGCGCGCATGCGCTCGACGTGGGCGCCATGGCGGTGTTCCTCTACGCTTTCCGCGAGCGCGAGGATATGTTCGACATGTACGAGGCGGTGTCGGGAGCGCGCATGCACGCTGCCTATTACCGTCCGGGCGGTGTCTATCGCGACCTGCCTGACACAATGCCGCAATATCGGGCGTCCAAGGTTCACAACGAGCGTGCCATCAAGGTCATGAACGAAGCGCGTTCGGGCTCGCTGCTGGACTTCATCGAGGACTTCACCAACCGGTTCCCGAAGTACGTCGACGAGTACGAGACGCTGCTGACCGACAACCGGATCTGGAAGCAGCGCCTGGTGGACATCGGCGTGGTGAGCCCGGAGCGTGCACTGCAGATGGGCTTTACTGGCCCGATGCTGCGTGGTTCGGGCATTGCCTGGGACCTGCGCAAGAAGCAGCCGTACGAGGTGTACGACAAGATGGACTTCGATGTGCCGGTGGGCGTGGGTGGCGACTGCTACGCGCGTTACCTCGTGCGTATCGAGGAAATGCGCCAGTCGAACCGCATCATCAAGCAGTGCATCGAGTGGCTGCGCCGCAATCCGGGCCCCGTGATCACGGACAACCACAAGGTTGCGCCGCCGTCGCGGGTGGACATGAAGTCGAACATGGAAGAGCTGATCCACCACTTCAAGCTGTTCACCGAAGGTGTTCACGTGCCCGAAGGTGAGGCTTATGCAGCGGTGGAGCATCCGAAGGGCGAGTTCGGGATCTATGCGATCTCGGACGGCGCAAACAAGCCTTACCGCCTGAAGATTCGTGCGCCCGGCTATGCGCACTTGGCCGCCCTCGATGAGATGGCCAAGGGACACATGATTGCTGACGCGGTAACGATCATCGGCACGCAGGACATCGTCTTCGGCGAGATCGACCGCTAACTCACTGGCCGCCGGCCCGGACGACGATCCGGGCGCTTTCTTGCCGCTCCCGGATTGTGTAATGCGGGGGCGACGGGAAAATCCGCGGCGGAACGGCAGGGCCTCAGGCCTGCCGGCGGAACAGGCAGCGACGGCTGCAAACCTGCGGATGCAAGCCCCGGTGCGCTGCCTCCGACGTTTTACTGCAATGACCATGCTATCAGCAGAAGCTCTCAAGGAAATCGATCGCGCGATCGCGAAGTATCCGGCCGACCAGAAGCAGTCGGCCGTGATGGCGGCGCTTGCCGTGGCGCAGGGCGAGGTGGGCTGGGTTTCCCCCGAAGTCATGCAGTTTGTCGCCAGCTACCTCGACATGCCGCCCGTGTGGGTGGAAGAGGTGGCGACCTTCTACAATATGTACGACACCAAGCCGGTGGGCAAATACAAGCTCGCCGTCTGCACCAACCTGCCGTGCGCCCTGTCGGGCGGCGAGCGCGCCGGCGACTACCTGAAGCGCAAGCTCGGGATCGACTACAACGAGACCACCGCTGACGGCTGCTTCACCCTGAAAGAGGGCGAGTGCATGGGCGCTTGCGGCGATGCGCCGGTGATGATCGTCAATAACACCCGCATGTGCAGCTTCATGAGCGAGGACAAGCTCGACGCGCTCGTCGACGAGCTGAAGGCCGAAGCTGCCAAGGGGGGCAAGTAATATGACCTGTCTGCACGACCGCCATATCCAGCCGCTGATCCTGGCCGGCCTGGACGGCAAGAACTGGCACCTGGAAGACTATGTCAAGCGCGGCGGCTACCAGCAGCTCAAGCGCATCCTGACCGAGAAGATCCCGCCCGAGCAGGTGATCGCCGACGTCAAGGCCTCGGGCCTGCGTGGCCGCGGCGGTGCGGGCTTCCCGACCGGCTTGAAGTGGAGCTTCATGCCGCGTACGTTCCCGGGCCAGAAGTACCTCGTCTGCAATACCGACGAGGGCGAGCCCGGTACGTTCAAGGACCGCGACATCATCCGCTACAACCCGCATGCGCTGATCGAAGGCATGGCCATCGGCGCGTACGCGATGGGCATCACCGTGGGCTACAACTACATCCACGGCGAGATCTGGAACGAATACAAGATCTTCGAGGAAGCCCTCGAAGAGGCGCGCGCCGCCGGCTTCCTGGGTGACAACATCCTGGATTCGGGCTTCAGCTTCCAGCTGCACGCCCACCATGGCTATGGCGCCTACATCTGCGGCGAGGAAACCGCGCTGCTCGAATCGCTGGAAGGCAAGAAGGGCCAGCCGCGTTTCAAGCCGCCGTTCCCGGCCAGCTTCGGCCTGTACGGCAAGCCGACCACCATCAACAACACCGAGACCTTTGCCGCGGTGCCGTTCCTGCTGGCTGTCGGCCCGGAGAACTACCTGAAGCTGGGCAAGCCGAACAACGGCGGCACCAAGATCTTCTCGATCTCCGGCGACGTCGAGCGTCCCGGCAACTACGAGATCCCGCTGGGCACGCCGTTCGCCAAGCTGCTGGAACTGGCCGGCGGCATGCGTGGCGGCAAGCGCATCAAGGCGGTGATCCCGGGCGGCTCGTCCGCGCCGGTGGTGCCGGGCGACATGATGATGGCGTCCGACATGGACTACGACTCGATCGCCAAGGCCGGCTCGATGCTGGGCTCGGGCGCCGTGATCGTCATGGACGAGACGCGTTGCATGGTGCGCTCGCTGCTGCGCCTGTCGTATTTCTATTTTGAAGAGTCGTGCGGCCAGTGCACGCCGTGCCGCGAAGGCACCGGCTGGCTGTACCGCATGGTCAATCGTATTGAACACGGAGAAGGGCGCCAGGAAGACCTGGACCTGCTCAACAACGTCGCGGAAAACATCATGGGCCGCACCATCTGCGCGCTCGGCGATGCCGCGGCGATGCCGGTCCGCGGCATGCTCAAGCACTACTGGAAAGAGTTCGAGTATCACGTCGAACACAAGCAGTGCATGGTTCCGGCCTACATCTAAGCGTGGCAGAACATGGTTGAACTCGAGATCGACGGCAAGAAGGTTGAGGTTGCGGAAGGCAGCCTGGTGATGGAAGCGGCCCGCAAGCTGGGCACCTACATCCCGCACTTTTGCTACCACCGCAAACTGTCCATCGCGGCGAACTGCCGCATGTGCCTGGTCGAGGTTGAAAAGGCGCCCAAGGCGCTGCCCGCCTGCGCCACGCCTGTGACGCCTGGCATGAAGGTCTTCACCAATTCGGAGAAGGCCGTCAAGGCGCAAAAGTCCGTGATGGAATTCCTGCTGATCAACCACCCGCTCGACTGCCCGATCTGCGATCAGGGCGGCGAATGCCAGTTGCAGGATCTGGCCGTGGGCTACGGTGCATCGGAGTCGCGCTACAAGGAAGAGAAGCGCGTGGTGTTCCACAAGAACGTGGGCCCGCTGATCTCCATGGAGGAGATGACCCGCTGCATCCACTGCACCCGCTGCGTACGCTTTGGCCAGGAAGTGGCCGGCGTGATGGAGCTGGGCATGCTGAACCGCGGCGAGCACTCGGAAATCACGACCTTCGTCGGCCAGACCGTGGATTCGGAACTGTCCGGCAACATGATCGACCTGTGCCCGGTCGGCGCGCTGACCAGCAAGCCGTTCCGCTACTCGGCCCGTACGTGGGAACTGGCACGCCGCAAGTCGGTGTCGCCGCACGATGGCCTGGGTGCCAACCTCGTCGTCCAGAGCAAGAACCAGCGCGTCATGCGCGTGCTGCCGCTCGAGAACGAGGACATCAACGAGTGCTGGATCTCGGACAAGGACCGCTTCTCGTATGAAGGCCTGAACAGCGCCGACCGCGTGACCCGCCCGCTGCTGAAGCAGGGCGGCCAGTGGATCGAAACCGACTGGCAGACCGCGCTCGAATATGTGGCCAACGGCCTCGCGAGCATCAAGCGCGACCATGGCGCCGACCAGATCGCCGCGCTGGCCAGCCCGCACAGCACGCTGGAAGAGCTGTACCTGCTGGGCAAGCTGATGCGCGGCCTCGGCAGCGACAACGTCGACTTCCGCCTGCGCCAGTCCGATTTCTCGGCCGCCCTGAAGGGCGCGCCGTGGCTTGGCATGCCAGTGGCTGACGTGTCCGCGCTGCAACGCGTGCTGGTGATCGGCTCGTCGCTGCGCAAGGATCACCCGCTGCTGGCTTCGCGCCTGCGCCAGGCTGGCAAGAAGGGCGCCCGCGTTGCCGTGCTGGGCGCCGGCGGTGAAGACCTGCTGATGCCGCTGGCCGCTCGCATCGACGTGGCGCCGTCGGGCTGGACTGCTGCGCTGGCCGGCGTTGCCCGCGCCGTGGCCACCGCCAAGGGCGTTGCTGCCCCGGCCGGCACAGAAGGTTTTGATGGCGGCGATGCTGCCCGCAAGGCCGCAGAAGCCCTGCTCTCGGGCGAGCGCCGTGCCGTGTTCCTCGGCAATGAAGCCGTGCGTCACCCGCAGTTCGCCGCGCTGCACGCGCTGGCACAGTGGATCGCCACGGAAACCGGCGCCACGCTGGGCTTCCTGACCGAGGCTGCGAACACCGTGGGCGGTTATATCGCCGGTGCACTGCCGAAGCAGGGCGGTGCCAATGCCCAGGCGATGCTGGAGTCGCCGCGCAAGGCCTACGTGCTGCTCAACACCGAACCCGAGTTCGACGCCGCCGATCCGCGCAAGGCGCTGGCGGCGCTGGCCCAGGCTGGCACGGTGGTGGTGCTGTCGCCGTTCCGTTCGGAAGCGGCCATGCAATACGCCGACGTGATCCTGCCGGTCACGCCGTTCACCGAAACCGCGGGCACCTTCGTCAACTGCGAAGGCCTGCCGCAGAGCTTCAACGGTGTGGTGCGCGCGCTCGGCGAATCGCGTCCGGCCTGGAAGGTGCTGCGCGTCCTGGGCAACCTGCTGGACGTGACCGGTTTCGACTACGACAGCGCGGAAGCCGTCCGTGCCGAAGTCCTGGCCGGTCCGGTTGCACCGCAACTGAGCAATGCCACTGACGCGCCGATCCGCGTGACTTCGGCCGCTGTCAATGGCATCGAGCGGATTGCCGACGTGCCGATCTACCATGCCGACCCGATCGTGCGCCGTGCCGAATCGCTGCAGTTGACCGCCGCGGCCCGCCGCGCGCAGCAGGTGGCGCTGTCCGCCGACCTGTTCGCCGGCCTGGGTATCCAGTCGGGAGACCCGGTCCGCGTGACGCAGGGCGAGGGTAGCGTGGTGCTGCCCGGCGTGCTGGAAAACACGCTGCCGGCCAACACCGTGCGCGTCCCGGCCGCAACGCCGGCAGCCGTCAGCCTCGGCGCCATGTTCGGCACGGTCAAGGTCGAGAAGGCCGTGGACCTGCCTGCCGGCCAGAAGGCGGCTGCAGCAGCCGGCGCGGCCTGAGCCATACAAGAATAGCGAGAACGCAACATGATCGACTGGATTACCTCGCAAGGCCACGCCATCTTCGGCGGCGCTTGGACGCCGCTGTGGATCCTCATCCGTGCCGTGCTTATCGTGGTGCCGCTGCTGCTGTGCGTGGCCTACCTGATTCTGTGGGAGCGCAAGCTGATCGGCTGGATGCACGTGCGCCTGGGCCCGAACCGTGTCGGTCCGCTGGGCCTGCTGCAGCCGATTGCCGACGTGCTGAAGCTGCTGCTCAAGGAAGTCATGACGCCGACGCAAGTCAGCAAGGGCATGTACCTGATTGCCCCGCTGATGGTGCTGATGCCGGCCGTGGCCATCTGGGCGGTGATCCCGTTCCAGGCTGAAGTGGTGATGGCCGACGTCAACGCCGGCCTGCTGTACGTGATGGCGATCAGCTCGGTCGGCGTCTACGGCGTGATCCTCGCCGGCTGGGCGTCGAACTCGAAGTACGCGTTCCTGGGCGGCATGCGCGCCGCCGCGCAGATGGTGTCGTACGAAATCGCCATGGGCTTTGCCCTGGTGACGGTGCTGATGGTGTCGGGTAGCCTGAACCTGTCCGCCATCGTCAACAGCCAGAACGCCGGCTATTTCGCTGACATGGGCATCAACATCCTGTCGTGGAACTGGATTCCGCTGCTGCCGATGTTTGGGGTGTACTTCATCTCCGGCGTGGCCGAAACCAACCGCCACCCGTTCGACGTGGTCGAAGGCGAATCGGAAATCGTGGCCGGCCACATGATCGAATACTCGGGCATGGGCTTCGCACTGTTCTTCCTGGCCGAGTACATCAACATGATCGTCATCTCGACGATGACCGCGCTGATGTTCCTGGGTGGCTGGGCGCCTCCGTTCTCGAGCTTCGTGACGAACGCGATCCCCGGCTTTTTCTGGCTGCTGATCAAGGTATTCCTGCTGCTGTCGGTCTTTATCTGGATTCGCGCTTCGTTCCCACGCTACCGCTATGACCAGATCATGCGCCTGGGCTGGAAGGTGTTCATTCCTTTGACCGTGGGCTGGCTGATCATCGTGGCGATCTGGATCAAGTCGCCTTGGAATATCTGGCACTGAACGGCCAAGCGAGGCGCAGGCTGCAACGCTGCGGCGCGCGTCTCGGGAAATACTAGGAAGCAATCGTCATGCTGCTCGCCATCAAGGACTTCTTCAACAGCCTGCTCCTGAAGGAACTCTTCAAGGGTATGGCCCTGACCGGCCGCTATCTCTTCGCGCGCAAGGTCACCGTCCAGTTCCCGGAAGAGAAAACGCCTATCTCGCCGCGTTTCCGTGGCCTGCACGCGCTGCGCCGCTACCCGAACGGCGAAGAGCGCTGCATCGCCTGCAAGCTGTGCGAGGCCGTGTGCCCGGCGCTGGCCATCACGATCGAGTCGGACGTGCGTGCCGACGGCACCCGCCGCACCACGCGCTATGACATCGACCTGACCAAGTGCATTTTCTGCGGCTTCTGCGAAGAGGCCTGCCCGGTCGACGCCGTCGTCGAGACTCCGATCCTGGAATACCACGGCGAGAAGCGCGGCGATCTGTACTTCACCAAGGACATGCTGCTGGCAGTGGGCGACCGCTACGAGCCGCAGATCGCCGCGGCGAAGGCCGCGGACGCGAAGTACCGCTGATATCCGTTGGTGCCGGCGTAGCCGGTGCTGCAAGTGAATTTGAATCGGGCCTCGCAAGGGGCCAATGGAAGGATGCCGCAGGCGCGGACCACCCGGAAGGGAAGGGCTGTGCCAAAGGCCAAGAGAGGATCCGACACGGACCATGGAACTCACGACCACCATCTTCTACGTCTTTGCGCTGGTGCTGGTGCTCTCCGCACTGAAGGTCATCACCGCGAAGAATCCGGTGCACTCCGCACTGTTCCTCGTACTGTCGTTCTTCACGGCTGCGGCGATCTGGTTGCTGCTCAAGGCGGAATTCCTCGCCATCCTGCTGGTGCTGGTGTATGTCGGCGCGGTGATGGTGCTGTTCCTGTTCGTGGTGATGATGATCGATATCGACATCGAGCACCTGCGCCGGGACTTCTGGACCTACGTGCCGCTTGCTTCGGTGGTCGGCGCGCTGATCATCGCCGAGATGGCCGTCGTGCTGGTGCGCAACTTCATCGGCACGACTGCGCCGGTGGTGGCTGCCGGTTCGCAGGAGCCGGGTTACTCGAATACCGGCGCGCTCGGCAAGCTGATCTACAACGACTATATCTACGCCTTCGAAGTCGCCGGCATCATCCTGCTGGTGGCGATCATTGCGGCTACGGCGCTGACCCTGCGCCGCCGCAAGGACGTCAAGGGCCAGGATATCCCGTCGCAGCTGCGTACCCGTCGCGATGACCGCGTGCGCCTGGTGGCCATGGCGGCGGAAAGCCCTACCGCCCAGGCCGACGCCGCGGCTACTGCCAACAAGAACTAAAGCCACGGAGAAACGCTGTGCTCTCTCTCGCCCATTTCCTCGTGCTCGGTGCGATCCTGTTCGCGATCAGCATCGTCGGTATTTTCCTGAACCGCAAGAACGTGATCGTGCTGCTGATGGCGATCGAACTCATGCTGCTTGCGGTCAATATGAACTTCGTCGCCTTCTCGCACTACATGGGCGACCTGGCCGGACAGGTTTTCGTTTTCTTCATCCTCACGGTGGCCGCAGCCGAGTCGGCAATCGGTCTGGCAATCCTGGTCGTGCTGTTCCGCAATCTGGACACGATCAACGTGGACGACATGGATACCCTGAAGTACTGATCCATGACGTCCTGCGCAATGAACCAAGACTGCTCACCGCTCGCACACCAATAAGCGTCCTATGGCAACCACGCTCAACCCCAACCTGCTGCTCGCGATTGCGCTGGCGCCGCTAGTCGGCTCAGCCATCGCCGGCCTGTTCGGCACCAAGTTCTTTGGCCTGTTTTCCTCGGAGTCGCGCGGCGGCCGGATCGTGGCCCACACCGCGACGATTCTCGGCGTGGCCATTTCCTTCGGGCTGTCGGTGATGGTGCTGCTCGACGTGATGAACGGCGCGAGCTACAACGGCACCGTGTACGAGTGGATGGCCATCGGCGACCTGAAGATGGAGGTCGGCTTCCTGGTCGACTCGCTGACCGCGATGATGATGGTCGTGGTGACCTTCGTCTCGCTGATGGTGCACATCTACACCGTCGGCTATATGGAAGGGGACCCCGGCTACAACCGCTTCTTCTCGTACATCTCGCTCTTCACCTTCTCGATGCTGATGCTGGTGATGAGCAACAACTTCCTGCAGCTGTTCTTCGGCTGGGAAGCGGTGGGCCTGGTGTCGTACCTGCTGATCGGCTTCTGGTACACCCGCCCGACCGCGATCTTCGCGAACCTGAAGGCCTTTCTGGTGAACCGCGTCGGTGACTTCGGCTTCATCCTGGGCATCGGCCTGCTGCTGGCCTACAGCGGTAGCATGAACTATACGGACGTGTTCGCCGCCCGCGAGAAGCTGGCGACGGTGATCTTCCCGGGCACCGACTGGATGATGCTGACGGTTGCCTGCATCTGCCTGTTCATTGGTGCCATGGGCAAGTCCGCCCAGTTCCCGCTGCACGTCTGGCTGCCCGACTCGATGGAAGGCCCGACCCCGATTTCCGCGCTGATCCACGCCGCCACCATGGTGACGGCCGGCATCTTCATGGTCAGCCGCATGTCGCCGCTGTTCGAGCTGTCGGACACGGCGCTGTCGTTCGTGCTGGTGATCGGCGCGATTACCGCGCTGTTCATGGGCTTCCTCGGCATTATCCAGAACGACATCAAGCGCGTGGTCGCGTACTCGACGCTGTCGCAGCTCGGCTACATGACCGTGGCGCTGGGCGCTTCGGCTTATTCGGTGGCCGTGTTCCACCTGATGACGCACGCGTTCTTCAAGGCACTGCTGTTCCTCGGTGCGGGCTCGGTCATCATCGGCATGCACCACGACCAGGACATCCGCAACATGGGCGGCCTGCGCAAGTACATGCCGATCACCTGGATCACTTCGCTGGTCGGTTCGCTGGCGCTGATCGGCACGCCGTTCTTCGCGGGCTTCTACTCCAAGGACTCGATCATCGAGGCCGTGGCGGAGTCCCACATCGCCGGTTCGGGCTTTGCCTACTTCGCCGTGCTGGCCGGCGTGTTCGTGACCGCGTTCTACTCGTTCCGCATGTACTTCCTGGTCTTCCATGGCAAGGAGCGCTGGGGCCAGAACCATGCTCACCATGGCCACGAAGGCGACCACGAGGACGAGGAGGTCTCGCATGACCACCACCATGGCCTGGCTGCCGGCGAAAAGCCGCACGAGTCGCCGTGGGTCGTGACGCTGCCCCTGGTGCTGCTGGCCATTCCGTCGGTCATCATCGGTGCCATCGCCATCGAGCCGATGCTGTTCGGCGAGTTCTTCAAGCACGGCGTGGCGTTCAAGGACGTGATCTTCGTCGGCGAGAACCACCACGCCATGAAGGAGCTGGAAGAAGCCTTCCACGGCTGGGTGCCGATGGCGATCCATTCGCTGACCACCCCGGTCCTGTGGCTGGCCATTGCCGGTGTCGTGCTGTCGTGGTTCTTCTACATGAAGCGCCCGGATATTCCCGAGGCGATCAAGAACCGCTTCTCGGGCTTGTACACGCTGCTCGACAACAAGTACTACATGGACGCCATCAACCAGGCCGTGTTCGCACGCGGTGCCCGCCTGCTGGGTACCGGCCTGTGGAAGGGTGGCGACCAGAGCTTCATCGACGGCCTGTTCGTCAATGGTTCGGCGCGCGTGGTGGCTTCGTTTGCCGCTGCCAGCCGCTACCTGCAATCGGGCTACATCTACCACTACGCATTCGCGATGATCGTGGGCATGCTGGTGCTGCTGACGCTCACCATCTCGGGCGTGATCGGCACCAAGTGATAGGCACCGAGTAAGGAAAACAAAGAAATGGTTCTGTCTTTCGCAATCTGGCTGCCTATCTTCTTCGGCTTGCTGGTACTGGCCTCCGGCTCGGACCGCAGTGCCTGCTACGTGCGGTGGATGTCGCTGTTCGGCTCGATCGTCAGCTTCATCGTCACGCTGCCGCTGGTATTCCACTTCGACAAGTCCACAGCCGCGATGCAGTTCGTGGAGAAGTCGACCTGGATCGAACGCTTCAACATCCAGTACTACCTGGGCGTTGACGGCATTTCGATGTGGTTCGTCGTGCTGACGGCCTTCATCACCGTGATCGTCGTGATCTCGGCCTGGGAAGTGATCACCGAGCGCGTGGCCGAGTACATGGCCTCGTTCCTGATCCTGTCGGGCCTGATGGTCGGCGTGTTCGCAGCACTCGATGGCGTGCTGTTCTACACGTTCTTTGAGGCGACCCTGATCCCGATGTACATCATCATCGGCGTGTGGGGCGGCCCGAACCGTGTCTACGCAGCCTTCAAATTCTTCCTGTACACGCTGCTGGGCTCGCTGCTGACCCTGATCGCGCTGCTGTACCTGTACAACAAGACCGGTACCTTCGAGATCCTGCAGTGGCATCAGGCCAAGCTGTCGATGAACGAGCAGATCGCGCTGTTCATTGCCTTCCTCATGGCTTTCGCGGTCAAGGTCCCGATGTGGCCGGTGCACACCTGGCTGCCCGACGCCCACGTGGAAGCACCAACCGGCGGTTCCGTGGTGCTGGCCGCGATCATGCTGAAGCTGGGTGCCTACGGTTTCCTGCGGTTCTCGCTGCCGATCGCGCCTGATGCAAGCCACTCGCTGGCCGGGTTCATCATAACGATCTCGCTGATCGCCGTGATCTACATCGGCCTGGTGGCGATGGTGCAGGCCGACATGAAGAAGCTGGTGGCGTATTCGTCGATCGCGCACATGGGCTTCGTGACGCTCGGTTTCTTCATCTTCAGTGAAATCGGCGTCGAGGGCGGCATCGTGCAGATGATCTCTCACGGCTTCATCTCGGGCGCGATGTTCCTGTGCATCGGCGTGCTGTACGACCGCGTGCATTCGCGCCAGATCGCCGACTACGGCGGCGTGGTGAACACCATGCCGAAGTTCGCCGCGCTGTCTGTGTTTTTTGCGATGGCCAACTGCGGCCTGCCGGCTACCTCCGGTTTCGTCGGCGAGTTCATGGTGATCCTGGGCTCGGTGGAATACAACTTCTGGATCGGCCTGCTCGCGGCCACCGCCCTGATCCTCGGCGCAGCCTATTCGCTGTGGATGGTCAAGCGCGTGATCTTCGGCGATATCGTGCACCAGCACGTCCGCGAACTGGTGGACCTGAACAAGCGCGAATTCGTGATGCTGGGCCTGCTCGCCATCATGACGCTGTACATGGGCCTGCACCCGAAGCCCTTCACCGACGTGATGCACGCCTCGGTGGTCAACCTGCTGTCCCACGTGGCGCAGTCCAAGCTGTAATCGGGGAGAGATAACACTATGCAACCGTCCTCGACTCTCGCCCCTGTGGCGCCGATTATTTTCCTGGCGATCGCGATCGCCGCGGTCAACTGGATCGACCTTGCCCGGGGCAAGGGCAAGCAAAGCGTCGCCTACCCGCTGTCGCTGCTGTTCACGCTGGTGCTGACCGTCTGGTTCGGCATCAATGCGTCGACCGGCGAGACGCACTACGCCTTTGCCAACCTGGTCGTGATCGACCCGCTGGCCAACGTGCTGTCGGCGTTCTGTTCGGCTGGCCTGTTCCTGACGCTGGTCTATACCCGCAACTATCTGGCTGACCGCGACATGTTTGCCGGCGAGTTCTACCAACTGGCGCTGTTCGCGCTGGGAGGCCAGATCGTCATGATCACCGGCAACAACTTCCTGACCCTTTACCTGGGCCTGGAGTTGCTGTCGCTGTCGTCGTACGCGCTGGTGGCGCTGCGCCGCGAATCGCGCGTGACGTCGGAATCGGCCATGAAGTATTTCGTGCTGGGCGCGCTGGCTTCCGGCTTCCTGCTGTACGGCATTTCGATGATGTACGGCGCGACGGGTTCGCTGAACCTGGGCGAAGTGTTCCGCGTGGTCGAATCGGGCCGCGTCAACACGACCATGCTGGCCTTCGGCGTGGTGTTCATCGTTGCCGGGCTGTCGTTCAAGCTGGGGGCCGCGCCGTTCCACATGTGGATCCCGGACATCTATGAAGGCTCGCCGACCGCGGTGACGCTGCTGATTGCCGGCGGCCCGAAGGTGGCGGCATTCGCGCTGATCGTGCGCGTGCTGGTGGAAGGCCTGCTGCCGCTGGCCGCCGACTGGCAGACGATGCTGGTGCTGCTGGCCATCCTGTCGCTGGCGATCGGCAACCTGACCGCCATCGTGCAGACCAACCTGAAGCGGATGCTGGCGTATTCGACCATCTCGCACATGGGCTTCGTCCTGCTGGGCATGCTCTCCGGCGTAGTGGCCAACAAGGCGGATGGCGCCGCCAACGCGTACAGCGCGTCGATGTTCTACTCTGTCACCTACCTTCTGACCACGCTTGGCACCTTTGGCCTGATCCTGCTGCGCACCAACAAGGGCTTCGAAGCAGAGACGCTGGAAGACCTGAAGGGCATGTCGCGCCGCAACCCGTGGTTCGCTTTCCTGATGCTGGTGATGATGTTCTCGCTGGCCGGCATTCCGCCGACGGTGGGCTTCTATGCCAAGCTGTCGGTGCTGGAAGCCGTGGTGAAGGCCGGTATGAGCTGGCTTGCCGTGGTGGCGGTGATGTTCTCGCTGATCGGCGCGTTCTACTACCTGCGCGTGGTCAAGCTGATGTACTTCGATGCACCGGCTGGCGAAGAGCCGCTGGAGGCAACCACCGGCCTGCGTTCGATGCTGAGCCTGAACGGCGCGGTGGTGATCCTGCTGGGTATTTTCCCGGCGGCGCTGATGAACCTGTGCTACCAGGCCATCCGCGCAACGCTCGCCTCGTGATCGTTCGAGGCAGCAAGACATGAGTTCCCCGGCGGGCGGCTGGTTTGTCATCTTGTTGGCACTGGTTTGTGCCAACCTGCCGTTCGTCAACCAGCGCCTGTTCGCGGTGATCCCGCTGCGCTGGAGCCGCAAGCCGCTGTGGTTGCGGCTGCTGGAACTGATCTGCTGGTATGCGGCAGCCGGCCTGGCCGGCTTTGCGGTGGAGGCGAGCCTTGGCAATGCCTTTCCGCAAGGCTGGCAGTTCTATGCCATCACCGCCTGCATGATGCTGGTGTTCGCCTTCCCCGGCTTTACCTGGCAGTACCTCGTCAAACACCGCACGGCCTGAAGCCGGTCATGAAGCCGCCGGGCGTGCCAATCACCCGGAGTGCTCATGACGGAAAAGATCCAGGACAACCTCGCCCCGCCAGCAGGCGATGAAGGGCTCAAGGAAGTCTGCGTTGCTTCGGCAACCGTCCATCGCGGCAAATTCCTCACGCTGAAGCAAGACATCGTCCGCCTGCCCGACGGCAAGCAGACCGGCCGCGAGTACGTGGTGCATCCCGGCGCGGTCATGATGATTCCGCTGTTCGACGACGGCACCGTGCTGATGGAGCGGCAATTCCGCTACCCGGTTGGCGAAGTCATGCTCGAATTCCCGGCCGGCAAGCTCGATCCACAGGAAGGCGCATTGCGCTGCGGCGAGCGCGAGCTCGAAGAAGAGACTGGCTACAGCGCGGCGCGCTGGGATTACCTGACCCGGATCCACCCGGTGATCTCCTATTCGACCGAATTCATCGACGTGTTCCTCGCACGTGACCTGACTGCAGGGCAGGCGAAGCTCGATGACGGGGAATTCCTCGAAACCTTCATCGTCCCGGCCGGCCAAGTGCTGGACTGGGTGCGCCAGGGCCGCATTACCGACGTGAAGACCATCATCGGCGCGTTCTGGCTGGAGAAGGTAATCTCGGGGGTCTGGCAACCCGGTGAGCAGCCGCTTCAGTCTTGAAGCGCTGAAGAAAAACGGCGATAGCCGGCCAAGAACTGAACGGTATGCTTTGGGCGCCACATGAATGCGGGAAATCCCTTTGGGTAAAAATTAGCACGACCGTTCACAAAATTCGGATTCACGGATACTATTGACTTTGACGGGCTGGAAAGATCATGAAGGTGCTCGACCTGCGCTGTGCGCAAGACCATCGTTTCGAGGGCTGGTTTTCCTCTGAGGACGATGCGCAGTCGCAAATCGCAAGTGACCTCGTCCACTGCCCGGTCTGTGGTGACCATGCCGTGAGCCGGCTGCCGAGCGCGCCGCGCCTGAATATCTCGGGTGCGACGCAGGCGCAGCGCGGCCAGGCGAAGGGAGGGCAGGCGGCGCCAGCGCCGGCCGCCCTGGAAGCCTTGCAGGCGGCCTATATGAAGGCCGTGCGGCAGGTGATGGCGCAGACCGAGGACGTGGGCGACCGCTTTGCCGAAGAGGCCAGGCGCATGCATTACGACGAGGCGCCGGAGCGCGGCATCCGCGGTTCGGCTTCCGCGGAGGAAGTGCAGGCGCTGGCGGAAGAGGGCATCGAAACATTCCCGCTCGTGGTGCCGGATGCGTTGAAGCAGACGGCTCACTGAATTGCGTCCTGTGCCCGTGGTTGTCGGCGCAAGACGCGCAGGCAGAACTACTTGCCGGCACCGTGCCGGCATCACTGGAGACGGGCATGGATCTCAATTACTCGGCGTCCGACAACGCCTTCCGCGAGGAAGTGCGTAGCTGGCTGGAAGCCAATCTGCCGGCGGATATCCGCGGCAAGGTGCTCAACCATCGCCGGCCGAACCGCGACGACCTGGTGCGCTGGCACAAGATCCTGGCGGGCAAGGGCTGGTCGGCACCGCACTGGCCGGTGCAATACGGCGGCACGGGCTGGAACGCCACGCAGCGCCACATCTGGGACGAGGAAAACGCCCGCGTCGGCGCCCCTGGCGTGTTGCCCTTCGGCGTTGCCATGGTCGCGCCCGTGATCATGAAGTACGGCAACGAGCAGCAGAAGTCATACTACCTGCCGCGCATCCTGGACTGCACCGACTGGTGGTGCCAGGGCTACTCCGAGCCGGGCTCGGGCTCCGACCTGGCCTCGCTCAAGACCCGTGCCGAGCTGACGCCGGACGGCAAGTACTACATCGTCAATGGCCAGAAGACCTGGACCACGCTCGGCCAGCACGCCGACATGATCTTCTGCCTGGTCCGCACCGACCCCGAAGCCAAGAAGCAGGAAGGCATCTCGTTCCTGCTGATCGACATGAAGACGCCGGGCATCACCGTGCGTCCGATCATCATGCTCGACGAAGAGCATGAGGTGAACGAAGTGTTCTTCGACAACGTCAAGGTGCCGGTGGAAAACCGCGTTGGCGAGGAGAACAAGGGCTGGACCTACGCCAAGTACCTGCTCGGCCATGAGCGCACCGGCATCGCCCGCGTGGGCGCGTCCAAGCGCGAACTGGGCTTCCTGAAGCGTGTCGCGCGCCAGCAGCAGAAGAATGGCAAGCCGCTGCTGGAGGATCCGGTGTTCGGCGCCAAGGTTGCCGCGCTGGAAATCGAACTGATGGCGCTGGAGATCACCGTGCTGCGCGTGGTGTCGAGCGAAGCGGCAGGCAAGGGGCCCGGCCCGGAAGCCTCGATGCTGAAGATCAAGGGTACCGAGATCCAGCAGTTGCTGACCGAGCTGATGGTCGAAGCCGTCGGCCCGTACGCGCAGCCGTTCGATCCGGCTTACCTGGAGTGCGAGCACGAGCATGCGGTGACCGGCTACGACGACGCCGCCCCGCTAGCCGCCTACTACTTCAACTATCGCAAGACCTCCATCTACGGCGGGTCCAACGAAATCCAGCGCAACATCATCAGCCAGATGATCCTGGGGCTGTGAGGAGACACGGAACATGAACTTCAATCTCAGCGACGAACAGAAGCAGCTGGCTGATGCCGTACGCCGTTTCATCGACAAGGACTACGACTTCGAGTCGCGCAAGAAGCGCTACGAAAGCGAGGCCGGCTACGGTGAATCCGCCTGGGGCTCGCTGGTCGAGCTTGGCCTGACCGCGCTGCCGGTGCCGGAAGCGCAGGGCGGCTTCGCGGGCAAGGCGCTGGACATGATGGTGGTGCAGCAGGAACTCGGCCGCGGCCTGATCGTCGAGCCGTACCTGGCGACCGTCGTGGGCGCCTATGCCCTGGGCCTGGCCGGTGGCCAGGAGGCGCTGCTGGAGCAGGTGGCTGGCGGCGAACTCAAGCTTGCCGTGGCCTTCAACGAGCCGCAGGCACGCTACGAGCTGAACAACGTGCGCGTGACGGCCCGCGACGGCAAGCTCAACGGCCGCAAGACCGTGGTGCTGCACGGCGGCCAGGCCGACAAGCTGATCGTGTCGGCACGCACCAGCGGCGCGGACACAGACCAGGACGGTATCTCGCTGTTCCTGGTCGATGCCAGGGGCGCCGGCGTCAGCATCAAGGACTACCGCACCATAGACAACCTGCGCGCGGCTGATATCACGTTCCAGGATGCGCCCGCCCAATTGCTGGGCGAGGCCGGCAAGACCTTCGCGCAGATCGAGCAGGTGGCCGACTACGCCGCGGTACTGCTATGCGCCGAGGCCGTTGGCGTGATGGACACGCTCAACGCCGCAACGCTCGAATACGCCAAGACCCGCCAGCAGTTCGGCGTGGTGATCGCACGCTTCCAGGCGCTGCAGCACCGCATGGTCGAGATGTTCATCCAGGCCGAGCAGTCGCGCTCGATCACGCTGCTGGCCGCGGCCCGCTTTGAAGAGGTGACGCCGGAAGAGCGCCGCCGCTACGTCTCCGCTGCCAAGGCCCGCGTTGGCCAGGCCGCGCGCTACGTAGGTCAGGAGGCGGTGCAGATCCACGGCGGCATGGGCGTGACTAACGAACTGCCGGCCGCGCACATGTTCAAGCGCCTGACGCTCATCAACACCACGTTCGGTGACGTCGACCACCATCTTGGCCGGTTCGCCGGCCTGGCAAGCTTCCAGGAAGCTGCCTGATCCAGCGATGCCAATCGAAACCGCGCCGTAGTCCCAGGCGCGGTTTTTTCTTTGTGCGATGTTAGGGGCGGGTTCGGCAAATACGGACGCGCGCCGCCACCCGCCATGCGATCATCGCGATGACAAGTCAACAGCCAGCGACTACGGAGACACAACCGATGCTGTATTTCGAGGACTTTGAAGTCGGCAGCCGCCGCGAACTTGGCTCCTACCTCGTCACCGAGGAAGAGATCCTCAGCTTTGCCCGCCAGTACGACCCGCAGCCCTTCCATATCGACAAGGACGCCGCCGCCAAGAGCATCTATGGCGGGCTGATTTCCAGCGGCTGGATGACATGCTCGATCATGATGCGCCTGCTGGTGCTGAGCACCACCGGGAAGGCCGCCAGCATGGGCTCGCCGGGCGTCGACGAGATCCGCTGGCTGAAGCCGGTCTATGCCGGCGACACGCTGACTGTCGTGCTCAATGTGCTGGATACCCGGCCGTCGCAATCGAAGCCGGACCGCGGCGTGGTGCATACCCAGTGGGAAGCCACCAACCAGCGCGGCGAACTGGTCTGCACGGTCAAGGGCATGGGCATGTACGGCCGCCGCCCCGCCTGAAACCGCACCTACTACTTAAACACCGAGGAGATAGCCGACATGCGTACCATCGCATCGCTCGAAGAACTGGAAAGCCTGCAAGGGCAGGAGGTCGCCGTCAGCGACTGGATGGAGATCACCCAGGAGCAGGTGAACCTGTTTGCCGAGGCGACCGGCGATCACCAGTGGATCCACGTCGACGTGGAACGCGCCAAAAAGGAATCGCCCTATGGCGGCCCGATCGCGCACGGCTTCCTGACGCTGTCGCTGGTGCCCAAGTTCATGCACAACGCGCTGCACATGCCGTCGAAGATCGGCGTGAACTACGGCCTGAACCGCGTGCGCTTCACCGCGCCGGTGCCGGTGGGCAGCAAGCTGCGCGCCCGCATCAAGCTGCAGAAGGTCGAGCGCCTCGATCCGCTGCCGAAATCTCCCGAACTGATCGGTGCGCAGTCGACCTGGGAAGTGACGATCGAGCGCGAGGGCAGCGACCGCCCGGTGTGCGTGGCGGAGTCCATCAGCCGCCGCTACGGCTGAAGTACTGTTGTTTTGTTGATACAGGAAGAAAAGGGCTGCCGAAAGGCAGCCTTTTTCAATTTTTGATGGTAATGAGGACACTGCAACACATTTTCAGTGCTTGCAACGGCGCTTATTACAATTGTCCGTTTTTCTGAACAGTGTGTTCTGTGTCGTTGGGTTTACCCGTAATGCTGCATTGCGGTACAGTCGCGCCCACGATGTTTTACGTGTTGCACATTCCGGCCGGAAACCGCGCTTGCTCACAAGGCAGGCCTGCCGGGAAGTGCAAAAACTTCGTGGTTCAACGCTACCCGGCCGCAGTCTTGAGCCGGGACCGTTCGCGGTTTCGGCCATCAGGTGCCGCAGTGCCACCGCCTAAGGCGGGCCGCTCGCGCAGTCGTCAGTTGTCCTTCCGTGTTCATGGCGTTGTCAGGCCGCATGGTCACCCGGCGTTAGATCCGCCAGACCGCAACGCCAGCTAAGGACACGTCCTTCCGGTTTTCCCTCAGCCCAACGCCTCTTGCTTCCGGCATCAGGCGGTGAAGCCGCGCTTTGCCCAAGCGCAGCCTAACCAAACCAGTCGTGACATGAAGAAACCCATACTGCCGCGGTGGACGCGGTCCCTGCCAAGCCTCGGCCTGCTCTTGCTGCTCGCCGGCTGCAACATGACGCTGCTCGACCCGAAAGGGCAGGTAGGCGTCGACATCAAAGGCATCATCCTGATCGCCACCTGGCTCATGCTGCTGGTGGTGGTGCCGGTGATCTTCCTGACGCTGGTGTTTGCCTGGAAGTACCGCGCGAGCAATACCTCGGCGCGCTATGAGCCCGACTGGTCGCACTCGACCGCGATCGAAGTCGTGGTGTGGCTGATTCCCTGCCTGATCATCATCGCGCTGGGCATCATCACGTGGAAGTCTTCGCACGACCTGGATCCGTACAAGCCGCTGGAATCCAAGCAGAAGCCGATCACCGTCGAGGCGGTCGCGATGAACTGGAAGTGGCTGTTCATCTATCCGGAACTGAAGATCGCGACGGTCAACCAGATCGCGTTCCCGGTGGGCACGCCGGTGAACTTCAAGATTACGTCCGATTCGATCATGAACTCCTTCTTCATCCCGCAACTGGGCAGCCAGGTTTACGCCATGGCCGGGATGGAGACCAAGCTGCACCTGATTGCCAACGAGGCCGGTACGTATGACGGCATGTCCGCCAACTACAGCGGTGGCGGTTTCTCAGGCATGAAGTTCAAGGCGACGGCCATGTCGAACTTCGAGTTCGACCAGTGGGTCGCCAAGGTGCGCGCGTCCGAACGTCAGCTCGCCAGCGCGGACTACAAGGTCCTGGCCAAGCCGAGCGAAGCGGAACCGGTGGCCTACTACGGCAAGGTCGAAGACGGCCTGTTCACCGGCATCCTGCACCAATACATGGGCAACGACGGCCACGCCATGGCCCGCGAAGGCTTTGATGGCGGCCCGGTCTGCACGTCGCGTAACACGCTCGGCGAAGAGCGGGTGTCCATGGCCACGCCGGCCAAGCCGGCGCTGGGCGCGCAATCCTAGGAGCAATGATGTTTGGCAAATTGAGTTTGTCGGCGATTCCGTTTCATGAGCCGATCATCATGGTCACACTGACCTGCGTCGCCCTTGGCGGGCTGGCGCTGTTCGGTGCGATCACCTACTTCAAGAAGTGGAACTACCTCTGGAACGAGTGGTTCACCTCCGTCGATCACAAGAAGATCGGCGTGATGTATTGCCTGGTTGCGCTGGTCATGCTGTTGCGCGGCTTTGCCGACGCGGTCATGATGCGCACCCAGCTGGCGCTTGCCACGAACGGTGCCCACGGCATTCTGCCGCCGGAACACTACGATCAGATCTTCACCGCCCATGGCGTGATCATGATCTTCTTCGTGGCCATGCCGCTGATGACGGGCCTGATGAACCTCGTGGTGCCGCTGCAGATCGGCGCGCGCGACGTGGCCTTCCCGTTCCTGAACACGCTGTCGTTCTGGCTGTTCGTGGCCGGCGCCATGCTGGTGAACGTCTCGCTGGGCGTCGGCGAATTCGCCCGCACCGGCTGGCTGGCCTACCCGCCGCTGTCCGGCCTGGACTACAGCCCGGGCGTGGGGGTGGACTACTACCTCTGGTCCTTGCAGATATCGGGGTTGGGTACGCTGCTGACCGGCGTGAACTTCCTGGTGACCATCCTGAAGATGCGCGCCCCGGGCATGACCCTGATGCGCATGCCGGTGTTCACGTGGACCGCCCTGTGCACCAACGTGCTGATCGTGGCCGCTTTCCCGGTGCTGACCGTGTCGCTGGCGCTGCTGGGCCTGGACCGCTACTTCGGCATGCACTTCTTCACGAACGATGGTGGCGGCAACGCCATGATGTACGTGAACCTGATCTGGATCTGGGGCCACCCTGAGGTCTACATCCTGGTGCTGCCGGCGTTCGGCATCTTCTCTGAAGTCATCGCTACGTTCTCGGGCAAGAAGCTGTTCGGCTACAAGGGCATGGTGTATGCGACCGCGGCCATCATGGTGCTGTCGTTCATCGTGTGGCTGCACCACTTCTTCACGATGGGCTCCGGCGCCAACGTCAATGCGTTCTTCGGCATCACGACCATGATCATCTCCATCCCGACCGGGGTGAAGATCTTCAACTGGCTGTTCACCATGTACCGCGGCCGCGTGCAGATGACCACGCCGGTGCTGTGGACGCTGGGCTTCATGATCACCTTCGTGATCGGCGGCATGACCGGCGTGCTGATGGCCGTGCCGGCAGCCGACTTCGTGCTGCACAACAGCCTGTTCCTGATCGCCCACTTCCACAACGTGATCATCGGCGGCGTGCTGTTCGGCTACCTGGCCGGCATCACCTACTGGTGGCCGAAGGCGTTCGGCTTCAAGCTGAACGAGCGCCTGGGCAAGTACGCGTTCTGGTGCTGGCTGGTGGGCTTCTACTTCGCCTTCATGCCGCTGTACGTGCTGGGCCTGATGGGCATGACCCGCCGCCTGAACCACACCGACAACCCGGCCTGGACGCCGTGGCTGCACCTGGCCGTGGTTGGCGTGGTGTTTGTCGCGCTGGGCGTCTTCTTCCAGGTGCTGCAGATCGCTGTGTCGATCCGCGACCGCAAGAAGCTGGCCGACGTGACGGGCGACCCGTGGGGTGGCCGCACGCTGGAATGGGCCACGTCGTCGCCGCCGCCGTTCTACAACTTCGCGCACACCCCGGTCGTGCGTGACCTGGACGCGTTCGCCGACATGAAGGCCCGTGGCGAGAAGCTGCCGACCAGCGGCTACGAGCAGATCCACATGCCGAAGAACACCGGCGCCGGCTTCTACATGGGCGCGTTCAGCCTGGTGCTCGGCTTTGCCCTGACCTGGCACATCTGGTGGCTTGCCGCCGTGGGCCTGGTCGGCATGGTGGTGGCGTTCATCCGCCGCGCCAACGACGACCACATCGACTACTACGTGCCGGCCGCCGAGGTCGAGCAGATTGAAACGCGCCAACTGCAGCGCATTGCATCGCAGGCCTGATGACCATGTCGACAGAAGTCCTTGATCGCTTCGGGGCGGCGCAAGCCCCCGCGCACGCGCACTCGCATGACGAGGCGCACGACCACGCGCATCACCACGACACCAGCGAGAACACCGTCTTCGGTTTCTGGCTGTACCTGATGAGCGACTGCATCGTGTTCGCGTGCCTGTTCGCCGCCTTCGCCGTCCTGCGCGGCGAAGTGGCGGGCGGCCCGTCGGGCAAAGAGCTGTTCGAGCTCAATTACGTGCTGGGCGAGACCTTCATCCTGCTGTTCTCGTCGATCACGTACGGCTTTGCGATGATCTCGCTGCAGAACCGCTCGAAGGGGCGGGTGCTGGTCTGGCTGGCTATCACCTTCCTGCTGGGCGCCGCGTTCATGTACATGGAAATCAACGAGTTCCATCACCTGATCGCCGAAGGCGCCGGCCCGAACCGCAGCGCGTTCCTGTCGTCGTTCTTCACGCTGGTGGGCACCCACGGCCTGCACGTCGCAAGCGGCATGGTGTGGATGCTGGTCCTGATGTGGCAAGTCAGCAAGAAGGGCCTGACCCCGGTGATGTCCAAGCGCCTGAACTGCCTCAGCCTGTTCTGGCACTTCCTGGACATCGTCTGGATCGGCGTCTTTACCGTGGTCTACCTGATGGGGGCAATGTAAATGGCACAGCAACACGCAGCGTCCGCACACGCGGAGTCGCACGGCCACAGCAGCTTCAAGTCCTATGCGATCGGCTTCGTGCTGGCGGTGATCCTGACCGTCATCCCGTTCAAGATCGTGATGGACGGCACCATGGACCGCGGCACGATGCTGCTGATCGTCCTCGGCATGGCCGCGGTGCAGGTCGTCGTCCACCTGAAGTACTTCCTGCATATGGACGGTTCGAAGGAACAGCGCTGGAACGTGATGTCGTTCCTGTTCACGCTGCTGATCCTGTTCATCGTGCTGGCCGGCTCGCTCTGGATCATGCACAACATGAACGCGAACATGATGCCGTGGATGGTGAAGTAATCGTCTTTCGGCATTGAGTGAACGGGGCCTTCGGGCCCCGTTCGTGTTTGTGGCGGTGCATCACGCACCGCGGCGCCGCCTTCCCCGGCGGCGGCTTCCCCAACTCGGCGCGGTCTGCGGCCCGCCTGCACCCGATTGCGCCGTGCACGATGGCGGTGCGTGGCCATCCACCCCAGCGCAGCACCAGCGTGGTGCTTCCGCGCGTAATCTCCCAGGGAATTGTCTCTCGCCGGTCGCCCGGCGGCGTCCGGCCGTGGGCGCGTCGCCCGGCATGCCATGGCACGCTAGTTGCAGATGCATCACCCGGGGTGCGTTGAGTCCCGTAACCACACGACAAACTGGGAGCTGCAATGAAACGACGTGACATGCTGAAGCTGTCGGCGGTAGCCGCCGCGGCGATGATCAGCGCCAGCCCGCTGGCGATGGCGCAGTCCAAGGAGCCGATCAAGGTCGGCATCCTGCATTCGCTGTCCGGCACCATGGCCATTTCCGAGACGTCGCTCAAGGACGTGGCGCTGATGACCATCGACGAGATCAACAAGAGCGGCGGTGTGCTTGGCCGCAAGCTTGAGCCCGTGGTCGTGGATCCGGCATCGAACTGGCCGCTGTTCGCCGAGAAGGCGCGCCAGTTGATTACCAAGGACAAGGTCGCTGTCACGTTCGGCTGCTGGACCTCCGTGTCGCGCAAGTCGGTGCTGCCGGTCTATGAGGAACTGAATTCGCTGCTGTTCTACCCGGTGCAATATGAAGGCGAGGAGATGTCCAAGAACGTCTTCTATACCGGCGCGGCACCTAACCAGCAGGCGATCCCGGCCGTTGAGTACCTGATGAGCAAGGAGGGCGGCGGCGCCAAGCGCTTCTTCCTGCTGGGCACCGACTACGTCTACCCGCGCACCACCAACAAGATCCTGCGTGCGTTCCTGAAGAGCAAGGGCGTGGCGGACAAGGACATCGAAGAGGTCTACACCCCGTTCGGCCACAGCGACTACCAGACCATCGTCGCCAATATCAAGAAGTTCGCGCAGGGCGGCAAGACAGCCGTGATCTCCACCATCAACGGCGATTCCAACGTGCCGTTCTATAAAGAGCTCGGCAACGCCGGCCTGAAGGCCAAGGACGTGCCGGTGGTGGCCTTCTCGGTGGGCGAGGAAGAACTGCGCGGCATCGACACCAAGCCGCTGGTGGGCCACCTGGCGGCATGGAACTACTTCATGTCGGTCAAGAACCCCGAGAACGAGGCGTTCAAGAAACAATGGGCGGCCTGGGTCAAGGCGAACAACCTGCCCGGCGGCGACAAGCGTGTGACCAATGACCCGATGGAAGCCACCTATGTCGGCATCCACATGTGGGCGCAGGCCGTGAAAAAGGCCGGTACGACCGATCCGGACAAGGTGCGCGCCGCCATGTATGGCCAGACCTTCAAGGCTCCGGATGGCTTCACGCTGACCATGGGTGACAACCATCACCTCTACAAGCCGGTGATGATCGGCGAAGTGAAGGGCGACGGCCAGTTCACGGTGGTATGGAAGACGGCCAAGCCCATCCGCGCGCAGCCGTGGAGCCCGTTCATCTCCGGCAACGAAGGCAAGCCGGACAAGGTGATGTAAGGCAGCCAGCCGCTGCACCCCTGGCGGGCGCGCACCGCCGGCTCTCCGTTGCCGGCTGGTGGCGGTGCGGGCCAGCCAGGCCGGGGGTTCCCAGAAAAAAGCAGGCGCGGCCACGCGCCGCCCAATCGCCAGCACCTATGTCCCAATCGTTACCGAAGATCGCCATGTCGTGGCTGCGCGCCATGCTGGCTGCGCTGCTGCTTGCGGCGCCACTATGGGCCGCCGCCGCGGGCGCATTGACGCAGGCCGACCTCAAGCCATTGGCCGAGGACGATTTCGATGCCAAGACCGCGGCCTTGTCCGCGCTGGCCAAGGCCCCGGCCGAGCAGGCCGGTCCGATCCTCAAGGCATTGCAGGACGATACGCTGCAATATGCGCCATCGGTGGGCATGGTGCGCCAGGAAGGTGACAAGGCCGTCGATGCGATCACCGGCAAGCCGGTGACGGTCAAGGCCGATGAACTGGAGTCGCTGACCCTGAACAACAGCCTGCGCGCGATCGTCGATAGCGCTGCAAGCAGTTTCCTGCTGCAGTCGCCCGATATCTCGGTACGCACGCAGGCGATCAATACCCTGTACGACCAGCCCGAGAACGCTTCGCGTGCCGGCGTGGAAGCCGCGCGCAAGGCCGAGGCCGATCCCGGCCTGCGTGCCCGGCTGGACGTGATCTGGGCCACGACCGTGCTCGCGGAAGAGGCGAAGCCCGATGACGCGGCGCAGCGTGAGGCGCGGCTCGAAGCCATCCGCATCCTCGGCCGCGACAGCAATCCGCAAAGCCGCCAGAAGCTCGCGCCGCTGGTCGAGCGCGGCAGCGACGGCAAGTACCGCGAGTCCGATGTCGAGGTGCGCGTCGCCGCGCAGCAAGCCCTCGATGCGCTGCGCAGCGATCAGCGCCGCTCGGAGCTGGTCGGCAACCTGTTCGCGGGCCTGAGCCTGGGTAGCGTGCTCCTGCTGGCCGCGCTGGGCCTGGCGATCACCTACGGCCTGATCGGCGTCATCAACATGGCGCATGGCGAATTCCTGATGATTGGCGCCTATGCAACCTACGTGGTGCAGACGCTGTTCCGCACCTATGCGCCCGGTGCGTTCGACTGGTACCTGCCCGCCGCGCTGCCGGCGTCGTTCCTGGCGGCTGGCATCGTCGGCTTCGTGCTCGAACGGCTGGTGCTGCGCCATCTCTATGGCCGCCCGCTGGAGACGCTGCTGGCTACGTTCGGCGTGAGCCTGCTGCTGATGCAGGCGGTACGCACGCTGTTCGGCGCGCAGAACGTTGAAGTGGCCAATCCCGCGTGGATGAGCGGCGGCGTCGAATGGATGCCGGGTCTCGTGATTCCCTACAACCGCATCGTGATCATCCTGTTTGCGCTGGCCGTCGTTGCAATCGCGTGGGCAGTGCTCAACCGTACGCGCCTCGGCCTGTTCGTACGGGCCACGACGCAGAACCGGACCATGGCCGCGTGCGTGGGCGTGCGCACCTGGAAGGTCGACAGCTACGCGTTTGCATTCGGCGCGGGCATTGCCGGCCTGGGCGGCTGCGCGCTGTCGCAGATCGGCAATGTCGGCCCGGACCTGGGCCAGGCCTACATCATCGATTCCTTCATGGTCGTGGTGCTCGGCGGGGTGGGGCAACTGGCCGGTACCATCGTCGGCGCCTTCGGGCTGGGCATCATCAACAAGTTCATCGAGCCGTTCTATGGCGCGGTGCTGGCCAAGATCTTCGTCCTGGTGCTGATCGTGCTCTTTATCCAGAAGCGGCCGCAGGGACTTTTTGCGCTCAAGGGGCGCAGCGCGGAGGCATGATGCAGAGCGTTCATTCCAACTCCCCCGTCACGCCGTTCCGGCTTGCCGTGCCCGAGCGCCAGCCGCTTTTCACGCGGCAAGCCTGGGCAATGCTGGCGATACTGACGCTCGTGGTGGCGGTCGGTGTGCCGGTGTGCGCGCTGCTGGTGCCCGAAGGCCATCCGCTGCATCTGTCGGCGTATGCGCTGACGCTGGTCGGCAAGATCATGTGCTTCGCGCTCGCGGCGATCGCGCTGGACCTGGTGTGGGGCTACTGCGGCATCCTGAGCCTTGGCCATGGCCTGTTCTTCGCGCTGGGCGGCTATGCGATGGGCATGTACCTGATGCGCGCCATCGGCCGCGAAGGCGTGTACAAGAGCGACCTGCCGGACTTCATGGTGTTCCTCGACTGGAAGGAGCTGCCGTGGTTCTGGCATGGCACCGAGCACCTCGGCTATGCACTGCTGCTCGTGGTGCTCGTGCCCGGCGTGCTGGCATGGCTGTTCGGCTTCTTCGCGTTCCGCTCGCGCATCAAGGGCGTGTACCTGTCGATCATCACCCAAGCCATGACGTATGCGGCGATGCTGCTGTTCTTCCGCAACGAGACCGGCTTCGGCGGCAACAACGGGTTCACCGACTTCAAGCGCATCGCCGGCTTTGCCATTGCCGCGCCGCAGACGCGCACGGCGCTGTTCGTGCTGACGTTCCTGGCGTTGATCGCCGGGTTCGTGGCGTGCCGCTATATCGTGACGTCCAAGCTGGGCCGTGTGGTCACAGCGGTGCGCGATGCCGAGATGCGCGTGATGTTCTCGGGCTACAACCCCCTCGGCTACAAGCTGTTCGTGTGGACGTTCTCGGCCGTGCTGTGCGGCATCGCCGGTGCGCTGTACGTGCCGCAGGTGGGCATCATCAATCCAGGAGAGATGTCGCCGGGCAATTCGATCGAAATGGCGGTGTGGGTCGCCGTGGGCGGCCGCGGCACGCTGCTCGGGCCGGTGATCGGCGCGTTCCTGGTCAATGGCGCCAAGACGATGTTCACGGCGTACTTCGCCGAATACTGGCTGTTCCTGCTCGGCGCGATGTTCGTGCTGGTCACGCTGTATCTGCCGGATGGCGTGATCGGGCTGTGGAAGCGCCTGCGCGAACGCGGCAGCCGCGCGACGCCGGCGGCGCCCGCGCCCGCGGAAGCCGTATCCAGTCCCGCCGCCGTGGCAGGACGTACCGGAGGTGAAGCATGAATGCCGCGCTCGAATACGGCCAGGCGGAAAGCGGCAATGCCACGGGACTTGGCCGCGTGGTGGAGCCGGGCACGATCGATGTCTCGCATGGTCCCATCCTCTACCTGGAAGACCTGACGGTGCAGTTCGACGGCTTCCGCGCGCTCAACAGGCTGAGCCTGTCGATCGACCACGGCGAACTGCGCTGCGTGATCGGCCCCAACGGCGCGGGCAAGACCACGATGATGGATGTCATCACCGGCAAGACCGGCCCGCGCAACGCCAACGTGAGCGGCCGCGTGTTCCTGGGCCAGACCATCGATTTGATGCGCATGACCGAGCCGCGCATCGCGCAGGTCGGCATTGGCCGCAAGTTCCAGAAGCCGACGGTGTTCGAACAGCATGCCGTCTGGGAAAACCTGGAACTCGCGATGAAGGCCGACAAGCGCTGGTGGTCGTCGCTGCGGGCGCGGCTGACCGGGGAAGGGCATCGGCGCATCGAGGAAACGCTGGCGCTGACCGGGCTGGAAGACGAAGCCTACCGTCCGGCAGGCTTGTTGTCGCATGGCCAGAAGCAGCGGCTGGAAATCGGCATGCTGCTGATGCAGCAGCCGCAGCTCCTGCTGCTGGATGAACCCGTGGCCGGCATGACCGATGAGGAAACCATGCAGCTCGCCGCGCTGCTGAACAGCCTGCGAGGGAGCTGCTCGATGATGGTGGTCGAGCACGACATGGAGTTCGTCGCGGCGCTGGCCGGCGACGAGGGCAGGGTCACGGTGCTGGCGGAAGGCAGCGTGCTGGCCGAAGGCACGCTCGACAGCGTCAAGCGCGACGAGCGCGTGATCGAATCCTACCTGGGAAGATAGCCATGCTGCAGGTCAACGCACTGAACCAGTTCTACGGCGGCAGCCACATTCTGCGCAATGTCACCTTCGAGGTGCCGCGCGGCAAGCTCACCACGCTGCTGGGCCGCAATGGCGTGGGCAAGAGCACGTTGCTCAAGTGCCTGATGGGCGTGGTGCCGACGCGCAGCGGCAGCATCCATTGGGATGGCCGCGCGCTGGAGAAGAAGCCGCCCTACGAGCGGGTCTCCGCGGGGCTGGCCTATGTGCCGCAGGGGCGCGAGATCTTCCCGCGGCTGACGGTGGAAGAGAACCTGCTGATCGGCGCCGCCAGCCGTGCGCGGCCATCCGGCGTGCCGGACCGGATCTACCAGCTGTTTCCCGTGCTACGCACCATGCGCCAGCGCCGCGGCGGCGACCTGTCGGGCGGGCAGCAGCAACAGCTTGCCATCGGCCGCGCGCTGATGAGCGAGCCGGGCCTGCTGATCCTGGACGAGCCGACCGAAGGCATCCAGCCGTCCATCATCCAGGACATCGGGCGCGCATTGCGCCTGCTGGTCGACGAGTTCGGCATGACGGTGCTGCTGGTGGAGCAGTACTACGAGTTCGCGCGCCACATCGCCGATCACTACGTGGTGATGAGCCGAGGCGAAGTCGTGGCAAAGGGCGAAGGCGCGAATATGGAGCAGGACGGCGTGCGGGAGCTGATTGCCGTGTGATGGGGCAGGGCGGGGAAGCCGGTGCCGTTCGCTGCGCTTCCGTGGCGGCGAGCAGCGCGCTATGATTTCCGGCATCTGCCGCGGCGTATGCCGCAGCTTGCCCCCGCTTGCATCGCCGGTCTATTCATCGAGCCATGCGTCATCCCGATTTTCCTTCGACTCTTGCCGTGCCGCCCGCATGGCAGGCCAGCCTGTGCCTGCGCTTTGCCGCGCGCGGCGGGCGCACCGTCCTGGCCGGGCGGCAGCACCGCGGCCCGTTGATGGTGCAGAAGCCGCTCTATCCGGAAGGCGGCATCTGCCATGCCGTCGTTCTGCATCCGCCCGCGGGCGTGGCCGGCGGCGACATCCTCGATATCGCCGTGCATGCGGAAGCCGGCACGCATGCCGTGATCGCCACACCGGGTGCCACCAAGTGGTACAAGTCGCTGGGCCGTGACGCGTCGCAGCATGTGCGCCTGACCGTGGATGAGGGTGCGCGGATCGACTGGCTGCCGCAAGAGAACATCGTGTTCGACGATGCGCGCGCGCGCATTGCCACCGAGGTTGCCATCGCGCCGGGTGGAAGCGCCATCGGCTGGGATGCCGTGGTGCTCGGGCGGCAGGCGTCCGGCGAGCAATGGGCGCGGGGCGCGCTCTGGCTCGATACGCAGGTGCGCTGCGGCGACCGCGCGCTGTGGATCGAGCAGTCGCATTTCGATGCCGCGTCGCCGTTGCGTGGCGCAGTGCCAGGCCTGGACGGCATGTCCGTGCTGGGCACGCTCTGGGCGGTGGGCAGCGGGGCGACGCAGGAACTGGCCGAGTCGCTGGCCGAACGCCTGCCGTACACGGCTGACCTGCGCGCCGGTGTGACTTGCCTGTCGTCACCGGGCCAGTCGATGCTGCTGCTGCGTGTGCTGGGCCGACAGATGGAGCCGGTGCGGCAGCTCATGGTCGAAGCGTGGAGCGCGCTGCGCGAGCCGATCCACGGCGTGCCGGCGCGGCCGCTGCGCCTGTGGGCCACGTGAACGGCGGCAAGGGCAACGAATACGAGAACAACAAGGACACCGACGATGGAACTGACACCGAGAGAGAAAGACAAGCTGCTGATCTTCACCGCCGCGCTGCTGGCGGAGCGGCGCCGCGCGCGCGGCCTCAAGCTGAACTATCCGGAGGCGGTGGCGCTGATCACCGCGGCCATCATGGAAGGCGCGCGCGACGGCCGCACGGTTGCCGAACTGATGCACGAAGGCACCACCGTGCTGAGCCGCGACGACGTGATGGACGGCGTGGCGGAAATGATCCCCGAGATCCAGGTCGAAGCGACCTTCCCGGATGGCACGAAGCTGGTCACCGTACACCATCCCATCGTCTGACGAACACCAACAACATCAACCGAGAGCCGATATGAACCGTTCCGCCTGCACGCGCATGGCCCTGGGCGCCACGCTGTCCCTCGCTGCAGTCTCCGCCTTTGCCCACCCGGGCCATGATGCCGCCACCGTCACTGCCAGCCTGTGGGCAGGCCTGCTGCATCCGTTCACGGGCGTTGACCACTTGCTGGCGATGGCCGCGGTGGGCGTCTGGAGCGCACTGTGCGCGCGCTCGGCCGCAGATACGCTGCGCCTGCCGCTCGCCTTCGTCGCGCTGATGCTGGTCGGCGCAGCGCTCGGACTGGCCGGGCTGGCGCTGCCCGCGGTGGAGCCGATGATTGCCGCCTCGCTGCTCGTGGTCGGCGTGCTGGTCGCGATTCGCGCAAAGCTGCCGGCGTGGGCCGGCATGGCGGTCGTTGGCGGCTTCGCTGTGTTCCACGGCTATGCGCATGGCGCCGAGCTGCCCGGTACCGCAGCGGCGCTGCCGGCCGTGCTGGCGTATGTCGGTGGCTTTGCGGCAGCCACCATGGCGCTGCATCTGCTGGGCATCGTGGCGGGCACGTATCTGCGCCATCGCGCGGGGTGGCTCGCGCGCGTGGCGGGTGCGGGCGTGGCGCTGTACGGTGTCGGCCTGCTGGTGGCCTGAGGAGACGGCGATGATTCCCGGTGAACTGATGCCAGCGGACGGCGAGATCGAGCTCAATGCGGGCCGTCCCACGGTGAGCGTGACGGTCGCCAATACCGGCGACCGGCCGATCCAGGTGGGCTCGCATTTTCACTTCTACGAAACCAACGCCGCACTGTCGTTCGATCGCGAGGCCACGCGTGGCTTCCGCCTCAATATCGCGGCGGGGACCGCGGTGCGGTTCGAGCCGGGCCAGACGCGCACCGTGGAACTCGTGGCGCTCGACGGCGACCGCATTGTCTACGGCTTCAACGGCAAGATCATGGGAGCGCTGTGATGGTGAAGATCTCCAGGCAGGCCTATGCGGAAATGTTCGGCCCGACCAACGGCGACCGCGTACGGCTGGCCGATACCGGGCTGGTGATCGAAGTCGAAAAGGACTTCACGGTCTACGGCGAGGAAGTGAAATTCGGCGGCGGCAAGGTGATCCGCGACGGCATGGGGCAGAGCCAGCGCATGGCGAAGGACTGCGTCGATACCGTCATCACCAATGCGCTGATCGTGGACCACTGGGGCATCGTCAAGGCGGATATCGGGCTGAAGGGCGGGCGCATCGCCGGGATCGGCAAGGCCGGCAACCCGGACATCCAGCCGGGCGTGACCATCGTGGTCGGTCCCGGCACCGAAGTGATTGCGGGCGAGGGCATGATCGTCACCGCAGGCGGCATCGATACGCATATCCACTTCATCTGCCCGCAGCAGATCGAGGAGGCACTGATGAGCGGCGTGACTACCATGATCGGCGGCGGCACGGGCCCGGCCACGGGCACGTTCGCCACCACCGTCACGCCGGGGCCGTGGCACATGGAGCGCATGCTGCAGGCCATCGATGCGTACCCGATGAATATCGGGCTGCTGGGCAAGGGCAACGCGAGCCAGCAGGCGCCGATCCTGGAGCAGGTGGAAGCGGGTGCCATCGGCCTCAAGCTGCACGAGGACTGGGGTACTACGCCGGCGGCGATCGATACCTGCCTGTCCGTGGCCGATGCGACCGATACCCAGGTGGCGATCCACACCGACACGCTCAACGAGGCGGGTTTCGTCGAGGCGACCATCGCCGCGTTCAAGGGCCGCACCATCCATACGTACCACACGGAAGGCGCCGGCGGCGGCCATGCGCCTGACATCATCAAGGTGTGCGGCGAGGCCAACGTGCTGCCGTCGTCGACCAATCCGACGCGGCCGTACACGGTGAACACGCTGGACGAGCACCTCGACATGCTCATGGTGTGCCACCACCTGGACCCGGCCATTGCGGAGGACATCGCCTTTGCGGAAAGCCGCATCCGCCGCGAGACCATTGCCGCGGAAGACATCCTGCACGACCTCGGCGCGTTCTCGATGATCTCGAGCGATTCGCAGGCCATGGGACGCGTGGGCGAGGTCATCATCCGCACCTGGCAGACCGCGCATAAGATGGCCGCGCAGCGCGGCAAGCTGCCCGGCGATCCGCACGACGCGCGTGGCGGGCACGACAATTTCCGCGTCAGGCGCTATATCGCGAAGTACACGATCAATCCGGCGCTGACGCATGGTATCGCCCATGAGGTCGGTTCCATCGAAGTGGGGAAATGGGCGGACCTCGTGCTGTGGCGCCCGGCGTTTTTCGGCGTGAAGCCGAGCCTGATCCTGAAGGGCGGAATGATCGCCGCCGCGGCGATGGGCGATCCCAATGCCTCGATCCCGACGCCGCAGCCGGTGCACTACCGTCCCATGTTCGCGTCGGCGGGCGGGGCGTTGCACCGGTCGTCGCTGACCTTTGTCTCGCAGGCCGCACTCGCGGCAAACATCGGCGAGCGCTACGGCCTGGCCAAGACGCTGTCGGCGGTGCGCGGCACGCGCACGGTGAGCAAGCGCGACATGGTGCACAATGACTGGCAGCCGCACGTCACCGTGGACCCGGAGACCTACCAGGTCGTGGCCGATGGCCAATTGCTGATGTGCGAGCCCGCGACCGAGCTGCCCATGGCGCAGCGTTACTTCTTGTTCTGACATTCTCCGCATTTCCCGCATGCTGAAGATCGATAAAGTCCTGAGTGCTCCGCACGGCATTGCCGCCGTGCTGGTGCGCCGCGCCCCGAAGCTGGTCCTGCCGTTCGCCGAACGCAGCAAGAGCCGCCTGCGCGCGGTGCTCGACAACGGCGAAGAAGCCGCGCTGTTCCTGCCGCGCGGCACGGTACTGCGCGGCGGCGATCTGCTGGTTGCCGAGGATGGCAGCTTTGTCGAAGTGCAGGCCGCGCCGGAACGCGTGCTGGAAGTGCGCGCTGCAGACCCGCACGCGCTGATGCGTGCGGCGTATCACCTTGGCAATCGGCACACGCCAGTGGAGGTGGGGCGGGACTATCTGCGGCTGGAGTTCGATCCGGTGCTGGCTGACATGCTTGCACGCCTCGGTGTACAGGCCGTACAGGCCGACGCGCCGTTCGAGCCCGAGGCAGGTGCCTATGGCGGCGGACACAAGCATGGCCATGATGCGACGTTCGCAGAGGACTATGCGGCGGCGCAGGCGGTGTTTCATGAGCATCATGGGCACGACCATGGTCATGGCGAAGCGGGGCACGTCCACGGCCCCAGTTGCGGACACAAGCACTGAGTGCAGAACGCCTCGCCGGCCATGACACCGCTGCGTCAGCTCATTTCCCTCTTGCACCTGGCTTCACCCGCACTCCCCATCGGCGGCTTCAGCTACTCGCAAGGCCTCGAAGCCGCCATCGACAACGGCCATGTGTGCGACGCGGATTCCGCCGAACGCTGGATACGCGACAACCTGCTGCATGTACAGGCGCAATGCGAGGCCCCGTTGTGGCTGCTGCTGCATCGCCACTGGCAGGCCATGGACGTCGAGGCGGTGCGCGAGTGGAACGACTGGTTCCACGCCACGCGCGAGACGTCCGAGCTGCGCCTGGAGACCGAGCAGATGGGGTGGTCGCTGGCGAAGCTGGTGGGGCAGATGGCGTGGGGCGACAAGGCCCTGCGGGAGCATCTGGCCACGCTGTCGCCGATCTGCCTGCCCACCGCTTTTGCCGCTGCCTGCGTGGCCCTGGAGGTGGACGAGCGAGAGGGCCTCGCCGCCTACTGCTTCAACTGGGCGGAGAACCAGGTGGCTGCCGCCATCAAGGCAGTGCCGCTCGGCCAGGTGGCCGGGCAGCACATGTTGCGGCGTCTGCACGATGCCGTGCTGGCTACGGTCGAAGAGGCCGTGCAGCGCGCCGCGGCGTCACCGCCGCAACTTTCCACGTTTTCACCGATGCTGGGTTTGCTTTCGTCGCGGCACGAAACGCAATACTCCCGGCTGTTCCGTTCCTGAATCCCGAAGCCATCATGACCCAGGCTCGTACCAAGAAGCATCCTCCGCTGCGCGTCGGCGTCGGCGGTCCCGTAGGCTCCGGCAAGACCACGCTGCTGGAGATGCTGTGCAAGGCGATGCGCGACCGTTATGACCTGGTCGCCATCACCAACGACATCTACACCAAGGAAGACCAGCGCCTGCTGACGATCTCCGGCGCTTTGCCTGCCGAGCGCATCATGGGTGTGGAAACCGGCGGCTGTCCGCACACGGCCATCCGAGAGGACGCGTCGATTAACCTGGAAGCCGTCGACCGCATGCTGGCGAAGTTCCCGGATGCCGACGTGGTCTTCATCGAGTCCGGCGGCGACAACCTGGCCGCCACGTTCAGCCCGGAGCTGTCCGACCTGACCATCTACGTGATCGACGTGGCCGGCGGCGAGAAGATCCCGCGCAAGGGCGGTCCGGGCATCACCAAGTCCGACCTGCTCGTGATCAACAAGACCGACCTGGCGCCGTATGTCGGCGCTTCGCTGGACGTGATGGAAAGCGATGCGCGCAAGATGCGCGGCGAGCGCCCGTTCGTGATGGGCAGCGTCAAGTCCGGGCAGGGCCTGGATGAGGTGATCCGCTTCATCGAGCGCCAGGGCATGCTGGGCGTCTGAGCCCATTCAGCCCTGCCTGTAGCTGCCCTTGCGCGCGAGCGCGCGGGCCACGGCAGCCACCAGGTCCACCTCGGCTTCGTTGAGTTCGGCCATGTGCCGGAGCGTCGCTTCGATGGCGGCGTTCTGCGCATTGCCGAACACCGAGCGCGGCTCTTCCACTTGCACGGCAGTGCTGCCATGCTTTTCGAAGTCGAGCATCTGCGAAGGCGGCACGCCCAGCGTGTCCGCCAGCATGCAGATGTTGAGCAGCGCCAGGTTGCGCTTGCCGCGTTCGATACCGCTCAGGTACGAGCGGGCCAGTCCGCTTTCCAGCGAGAGCGTTTCCTGCGACCAGCCGCGCTGCTTGCGCAGCCGGGCAAGATGCAATCCGAATTGTCTGAGAGTCTGTTCAGTCATGGGGGATGTGGCTTTTCGATCGGCCAGAGGCTAGGAGTTTGACGCTGCGGTCACGACAACTTATATTCGCACTCACCATTGGTGCCTGATCCGCAGTTCGAGGGATGCGCAAGATAAAAGGCGCGGCACCATGGCATGAACCGGGCGGCCTGGTGGCCGTGCCAAACGGGGCAACACGCAAAGGCAGGCTCGCGTCGAATGCGCGGGTGTCGTTGCGTCTATGGGGACCATCGTGTCTCCTTCGCTCTGTCAGGGGATTGCCATGCAGATCTACTCGCTGTTCGACGCGCCGATGCGTGCCTTCAGCCATGGCCGCGCAGCTTCCGCGGACCTTCTCATCGGATTTCATTCACGCCTGTTGCCGCCCTGCGCGGGGCCGGACACCACATGCGACTACGTCTTCCTGCAAGCTGGCCAGACGCAGCAGGTCTTCGTGGCCGGGCGCGGTGAATGGTGGGCGTGCCTGCGCGGAGGCATCCGCATTGCCGCGCCGGGCCATGAGCCCGTGCTGATCGGTAGCGCCGACATGTTTGCGCCGACGCCTGACTTGCCAATGCAGGTGCATGTCGTGCTCGACAGCATCCTGATTCGTGTCGCGCCGGATGATAGCCCGTCGTCAGCCGATGCACGGCCATCCGAAGACACCTTGTTGCAAGGTGAGGTGCTGCGTTATTCCCTGGGGTGTGTCGCCGCGCTCGGCAATGAGGCAGGCCCGATGCTGGAGATTGCGGACGGCGAGTCGCCTGCCGCCGCGAGCAGGCACGCCGGGTTCGCGCAGTTGCAGGCAGGGGAGTGCCTGCTCGCCAGCGGACTGCGCTGGGCGCTATGCCATCGTGGCGCGCTGTGCCTGCGCTGGCGTCAGGGCGGGGAGAATTATCTGAATTTCGTTCAACCGGGCACGTTGTTCGTGCCGGATTCGCACGAATCGTACAGCGTGGAAGTGCTGCTGCCCGCCACCGGGCTGCTGTACTGCAGCGATGCCACAGAGACCGAAGCGATGGATGCGTTCAGCGCCGTTTGTCGACTGCCGGTCGGGCGTGGTGGCGTCGTCGAAATGCCGCGAGCACCGTACGGAACGCAGGCGGAGTGCCTGCCGGCCTGAACGGCAGCGCAGCCGCTGGTGGCAACGCATGCCGCCAGCGGCCATCGGCATCAGTGGCGCTTGTACTGCGTGGCGCCGAACAGGATTTCGCGCGCCTTGTCGTCCTGCAGCGGCTTGCGCGCGTTGGCCAGGACTTCCACGCCGCGCTTGACGGCCGGGCGTTCGGCGATGGTGTTGAACCAGCGCTTCAGGTTCGGGTAGTCGTCGAGTTCCACGCCCTGGTTCTGCCAGCTGCGCAGCCACGGGAAGGTGGCGATGTCGGCAATCGTGTACTGGTCGCCGGCCAGCCATTCGTGGCGCGCGAGCTGCGTGTCGATCACGCCGTACAGGCGCTTTGCTTCATTGGTGTAGCGGTTGACAGCGTACTCGATCTTCTCGGGTGCATAGATGCGGAAATGATGGGCCTGGCCGAGCATGGGGCCGACACCGCCCATCTGGAACATCAGCCATTGCAGCGCGTCGTACTTGCCGCGCACGCTCTCCGGCAGGAACTTGCCGGTCTTGCCGGCCAGGTAGAGCAGGATGGCGCCGGACTCGAACAGCGAGATTGGCTCGCCGTCCGGGCCGTTGGGGTCGACGATGGCGGGGATCTTGTTATTCGGGCTGATCCTGAGGAAGTCCTCGCCGAACTGGTCGCCAGCGCCGATATTGATCGGGTGGACCCTGTACTCGAGGCCGCACTCCTCGAGCATGATATGGACTTTGTGGCCGTTGGGCGTCGGCCAGCTGTAGACATCGATCATCGCAAGAAGCCTCCTGGCTGCGATACGTGGTTCAGGGAAGGGCGGAGCGATTTAAGCACAGAAGAAAAAAACGCGCAGACAGGCTGCGCGTTTCCATACTGCCGGCAGGGGTGACCGGCAGTTCGTCCGGGACGGGCTCAGAAGCCGCGTGCCACCGGCATCTTCACCTCTTTCGGGTCCAGGCCCATGTGCTTGGCCAGTTCCAGCTTGGCGATGGCGTTGCGGTGCACCTCGTCCGGGCCGTCCGCCAGGCGCAGCGTGCGCTGGTGTGCCCACCAGTTGGCCAGCGGGAAGTCGCTCGACACGCCGGCCGCGCCGTGCACCTGGATGGCCCAGTCGATGACCTTCAGCGCCACGTTCGGGGCGACCACCTTGATCATCGCGATCTCGGCCTTGGCCACCTTGTTGCCCACGGTGTCCATCATGTAGGCGGCCTTGAGGGTGAGCAGGCGGGCCATCTCGATCTCGCAGCGGGCCTCGGCAATGCGCTCCTGGGTCACGCCCTGGCGCGCGATCTGCTTGCCGAAGGCCACGCGTTCCAGGCTGCGCTTGCACATCAGCTCCAGCGCGCGCTCGGCCACGCCGATGCTGCGCATGCAGTGGTGGATGCGGCCCGGGCCGAGGCGGCCCTGCGCGATCTCGAAGCCGCGGCCTTCGCCAAGCAGGATGTTCGAAGCCGGCACGCGCACGTTCTTGAGCTCGATCTCCATGTGGCCGTGGGGCGCGTCGTCATAGCCGAACACCGGCAGGAAGCGCTTGATGGTGATGCCCGGCGTGTCGGCCGGCACCACGATCATCGACTGCTGCTCGTGGCGGCCCGCGTTCGGATCAGTCTTGCCCATCACGATGTAGACCTTGCAGCGCGGATCCCCGGCGCCCGACGACCACCACTTGGTGCCGTTGATCACGTAGTGGTCGCCGTCGCGCTCGATGCGGCATTCGATGTTGGTGGCGTCCGACGATGCGACTGCCGGCTCGGTCATCAGGAAGGCCGAGCGGATCTCGCCGCGCAGCAGCGGCTCCAGCCACTGGTCCTTCAGTTCCTCGGACGCGTAGCGCTCCAGCGTTTCCATGTTGCCGGTGTCGGGCGCGGCGCAGTTGAAGACCTCGGCCGACCAGGGTACCCGGCCCATGATCTCGCACATCGGTGCGTATTCCAGGTTCGACAGGCCTTCCGGTGCGCGCGTCGAGCGCGGCAGGAACAGGTTCCACAGGCCGGCTTCGCGCGCCTTCGGCTTCAGTTCTTCGATCAGCCTGGTGGGCACCCAGGCGTTGCCGGCCTGGCGGTTGGCGTTGACTTCCTCGTAGAAGCGCTTTTCGTTCGGGTAGATGTACTGGTCGAAGAAGGCCAGCAGCTTGGCCTGCATTTCCTTGACCTTCGGCGTGTACTCGAATTGCATGTGGTCTCCTCGCAACCAGGTGATGGTGAGCCGGGGTTCCGGCGGCACGGTTTGGTACGGTCAGTACGCGGCATATGCCGATGGAATGCACTCTATCTGAAACCTGGTAATAACAAAAATGAATTTTCTGGATTTGTCAGTATCAATGTCCTGCATTCCGTGCCAGAATGGCAGCCATGCAGCTATCCCGCATCGACCTCAATCTCTTCGTGGTGTTCGACGCCATCTACAGCGAAGGCAGCATCACTGCGGCCGCGCGCCAGCTCAACCTGACGCAGCCCGCCGTGAGCCACGCGCTGGGCCGGTTGCGGGGCCTGTTCGATGACCCGCTGTTCGAGCGGCGCGGGCAGGGCATGGCGCCGACGCCGCTGGCGCGCTCGCTGGCCTCCGAGGTCCGCGCGGCGCTGCAGTCCTTTGCGCGCACGCTGCAGGACACGCCGCATTTCGATCCCATCAACACCGTGCGCCGCTTCACTATCGGCATGCGCGACGCGTTGGAATCCACGCTGCTGCCGCCGCTGATGGCGCGCGTGACCGCGGTGGCGCCGCAGGTGGAGATCGCCGCCATCCGCTTTGACCGGCGCGAGATGGAGTCGGAGCTGCTTGCCGGGACCATCGATGCCGCCATCGACATCCTGCTGCCGGTATCGCCCGCGATCCACCATGCCCCGTTCATGGCGGACCCGATGATCGTGCTGGCGCGCCGCGACCATCCGCTGGTGAAGAAGGAACTGACGCTGGAGCGCTACCTGGCCGCCGAGCACGTGCATGTGTCCTCGCGGCGGCGCGGCGCCGGGCTGGAAGACCAGGCGCTGCATCGCATGGGGCTGACGCGCCGGGTACGGCTGCGCTGCCAGCATTACGCAGCGGCCTGCCGCGTGGTGAGCTGCACGGACCTGCTGGCCACGCTGCCGCTGCGCTACGCGCGCATCGCCAACGAACCCTATGCCAACCGCATCCTGTCGCTGCCGTTCAAGGTGCCGTCGCTCGAGCTGCACCTGTACTGGCATGCCGGCGGCGAGAACGATGGCGCCAACCGCTGGCTGCGCGAGCAGCTCATGGCCGTGATGTCCTCGCTCAGCGGCGGCACGCCGGAACCCGCGCCGGCGGCCTGATACCGCGCTGGTGCAGCGCGCGCGGGTCACACGTAAGCCATTGTTAGCAGGCTGGACGCGCGCATACCCCCTCCCTACCATCGTCGGGTCACGTCTGCCCCCGGCGTCACCCCGCAAGCCCGCGCCTGCGTTCCGGTGATGTCCTGCTGCGCTCGCCTTGCCGGGCTGCCACGGGCAGTTTCTCCATCAGAACCACGACTATCCAGATCGATGACCGGGAAACGCTTGCCTGCCGAGAACACATCCATTTCATCTGTTTCGCGCACGGTGCCGCTGCGTCTGCGAACGCTCTGCGGCGCCGTGCTGCTGTCAGCGCTTGCGGCCTGCGGTGGCGGCGGTGATGGTGGGGATGGCGGCGGTGGCACGGCGGCGGCCGGCAGCACGCAGCCATCGGGCCAGAGCAGTTCGACCCAGGCGGGGTCGACGACGCCGGTGACTGCCGGTGGCTGCTACACGGTCAGCGGCACCAGGCCTTCCGCGCCGTCCGGCGGTGGCGTGACACTGCTGCCCGCGCGCGGCAGCGCCGTCAGCGACTATCGCGTGCTCGACGACGCGCGCAGTGCGGGCCTGTGCTATGCCAACTACCGGCGCGAGCAGGTTGGCCTGCCGCCGCTGACGGCCCGCGATGCGCTCAACAAGGTTGCGCAGGACCACACAGACTACATGCTGGCCAACCAGACGCTGACGCACGACGAAGTCTCGGGCAAGCCCGGCTATACCGGCGCAACGCCTGATGCGCGTATCCAGGCTGCATACCCGACCAATGCCGATGCGGAAGTGGTGGCGGGCGCGAACAAGTTCACTTCGGTGGCCAACGCGCAGCTATCGCTGTCGCCGAAAGATTCGCTCGTGTCGGATCTCGTCAACGCGCCATTCCACCGCGCCGCGCTGCTGGGCAGCTACGGGTCCGCGGGCAGCGGCTATGCCGAGAGCGTGGGCCCCAATGGCAGCGGCACCGCGGCCTACTACTACCAGACCATCGACCTGGCCGATGCGTCCAAGGGCGGCACGGATAACCAGATGGTCGCGTATCCGTTCGACGGGCAGGCCGACGTGCCGGCCAGCTGGGTCAACTCGGAAAGCCCCAATCCGGCGCCCGGCTACGACGGCAAGACGCTGGGCTATCCGGTGTCGCTGCAGGCAATCAACACGTCGCTGCAGTTCGATGCCGACAGCTTCACCATCACCGACGCGCAGGGCCGCAATGTCGACTGCCTGAAAGTGGACAGCCGCTCGTCCGGCCTGTCCGGCGCGGCGCGCGGCCTGGCGATCTGCACACCGCTGGCGCCGCTGGCCAGCGGCCAGCGCTACAACGTTGCCGTGAGCGGCAAGCTGGGCGGGCAGGCGGTCAACCTGGGCTGGTCGTTCACCACGCGCTGAGCCGCCTTCGCCACCTTGCCACGCCCACCGGCAGGAGCCGGTGGGATCCTGTCAGGTTTTGTCTGACACCGCCGTGCGCCCGCGGCCACTACAATCGGCAGATCGTTCCTGGCGGAGATATCGCATGGCTCACCTGCTTGCATCCCGATCGGCGTGGCGCGGTTCAATGATTGTGGCGCTTTCTGCGCTGCTGGCTGCCTGCGGCACGCAGGGCGGCGCCCCCGCAGCGCCCACAGCCACGGCCACGCCCGCGGCACCCCCTCCCGCCACGGCAACGCTGCCGCCCGCACCGGAGATTGCGTCGGGCTACCGCACCGACATGTCGACGGTCTACGCCGAGCGGTACATGGCGGCGGCGGCCCACCCGCTTGCCACCGAAGCCGGGCGCGACGTGCTGCGCCAGGGCGGCTCGGCCATCGACGCCGCCATTGCCATGCAGGCGGTACTGTCATTGGTGGAGCCACAGGCCTCCGGCATCGGCGGCGGCGCTTTCATCCTGTACTGGGACGGCAAGCGCGTGCAGGCCTTCGACGGCCGCGAGACCGCCCCGGCCGGTGCCACCGAGAACCTGTTCCTGCGGCCCGATGGCAAGCCGATGGAGTTCAGTGAAGCCCAGATCGGCGGGCGTTCGGTGGGCACGCCCGGCGTATTGCGTGCGCTGGAAATGGCACACCGCGAGCACGGCAAGCTCAAGTGGGCCCAACTCTTCCAGCGCGCGATCTCGCTGGCGGAGAAGGGCTTCCCGATCTCTCCGCGCCTCTACACACAGGTGACCAGCGACAAGTTCCTGGCGAATTCACCTGAAATGGCCGCGTACTTCCTCGACGCGCAGGGCAAGCCCAAGCCGGCGGGCACGATCCTGAAGAACCCGCAGCTCGCGCAGACGCTGCGTACGATCGCCAAATACGGCCCGAATGCGCTATACACCGGCCCGATCGCGCGCGATATCGTCGCCAAGGTCAACGGCAGTGCCAATCCCGGCAGCCTGTCCACGCGCGATCTGTCGACCTACCGGGCCAAGCTGCGTGTGCCGGTCTGCACCGACTACAAGCGCTGGAAGGTCTGCGGCATGCCGCCGCCGTCGTCGGGTGGCATCGCGCTGGCCCAGATCCTCGGTACGCTGCAGGCGCTGGAGACGCGCAACCCGAAGTACGCGCTGGCGGCGCTCAAGCCGACTGCCGTCAGCACGCCGGCCGTGATGGAAGCCAATCCTGATGCCGTCCACGCGATCTCCGAGGCCGACCGGCTGGCCTATGCCGACCGCGGCCTCTACGTGGCGGACTCGGATTTCGTGCCGGTCGACATCGCTGGCATGGTCAACCCCGGCTACCTGGAGCAGCGCGCGGCGCTGATCGGCGATAAAAGCATGGGCAAGGCCCAGCCCGGTGTGCCGCCAGGCACCACGGTGGCATTTGCGCCGGACCGCTCGCCGCCGCGTATCTCCACGTCGCAGATCGTCGCCGTGGACAGCCGCGGTGGCGCCATTTCCATGACCACTACGGTGGAGTCCTACTTCGGTTCGCACCTGATGGTGCGCGGCTTCATGCTCAACAACCAGCTCACGGACTTTTCCTTCCTGCCGAGCGAGAACGGCAAGCCCGTGGCCAACCGTGTCGAGCCGGGCAAGCGCCCGCGCTCGACCATGGCGCCGACGCTGGTGTTCGAACGGGAGAGCGGCAAGTTCCTGGGTACCGTGGGTTCGCCGGGCGGCTCGCAGATCATCGAGTACGTCTCCAAGACACTGGTGGGCCTGCTGGACTGGAACATGGACGTGCAGGCGGCCATCGGCATGGCGAACTTCGGCAGCCGCAACGGGCCGACCGAGCTGGAAAAGGGACTGGTTACGCCGGCGCTGGCCGAGGCCCTGAAGCAGCGTGGCCACCAGGTGGCGGAAATCGAGATGACCAGCGGCACGCAGGCCATCATGCGGCGTCAGCGCGCGGACGGGCGGTTGGTCTGGGCAGGCGGTGCCGATCCGCGGCGCGAAGGGGTGGCGCTCGGGGACTGAGCGCCTGAGGCAGGCGGAGGCGGGATCTGCGGTCCCGCCTTTTTTGTTTTCTATCGGACTTTCTTCAATACGCCGGGTGCCTTCAGGCGTCCAGCTTCACGCCGGCGACCTTGACCACCTTGGCCCAGCGCGTTTCCTCGGTCTGGAAGAAGCGGCTGGTTTCCGCAGGCGTCATCGTCACCACTTCAGCCCCCTGGCCGGCCAACTGAGCGCGGATATCCGGCGAGCGGATGATGCGGACCAGTTCGGCGTTGACCCGGGCCACGATCGCATCGGGCATGCCGGCCGGCGCCATCACGCCTTGCCAAGTGCCCGATTCGAAGCCAGGCACGCCCTGTTCGGCGATGGTCGGCGTCTGGCCCACCAGCGGCATGCGCGTGCGTTTGGACACCGCAAGCAGCTTCAGCTTGCCGGCTTGCACCTGCGGCAACGTGGCGAGCATGCCGTTCATCAGCACCTGCGCGGTGCCCCCGACGGTATCGGCAATCGCCTGCGAACCGCCCTTGTAGGGCACGTACTGCCACTTTGCGCCGGTAGCCTGGGCCACGGCCACGCCGGCCAGGTGCGGCGCACTGCCAATGGCCGTGACGGCGAAGTTCAGCTGCGTCTTCTGCGACAGGTCCACCAGCTCCTTCAGGTTCGACACCTTGATCGACGGATGCACGACCAGCAGGTGCGGCGAATAGGCCAGCATCGCCACGCCCTTCAGGTCCTTGGCCGGATTGAAGGTCAGCTTGGTGTACACGGACGGGCTGATGGCCAGCGCGCCCACGTCGCAGAGCAGCAGTGTGTGGTTGTCCGAGCCGGCCTGCGCGGCCATGGCTGCGCCAATGTTGCCATTGGCGCCGGGGCGGTTGTCCACCACGATGGGCTGGCCCAGCGCCTCGCCGAGCTGCTTGCTGATCATCCGCGCGATGATGTCCGACGAGCCGCCGGCGGGGTAGGGCACGATCAGGCGGATCGGGCGGTTGGGCCACGCGTCGGCGGCGCGGGCCAGGCGTGGCACCGCCACAGACGCGCCGCCAAGCGCGCCAAGCGCGGCCAGGCTGGATGCTTGCTGCAGGAAAATGCGACGAGAGGTCATACAATGTCTCCGGAAATCGCTTAATTATCAGTCGTCATACAACATGACTTGAATATTAGACGGCTTTGCGAGACTTCGACATCGGGAAAATACTGAGAAACCTGCATAACCCTATGAAATGAGGGGTTACGGGCCGAAAACGCAACAGCGCGCCGTAGCGCGCTGTTGTCTGATGACTGGGTTCGGGCGGCGGAGCCGTGGGCTTCCGCCGGACCGGAACTTACTGCTTCGCCTTCTTCGCGTATTCCCAGCCCATTTCCGCCATCGGCCGCGCACGCTTGCCGGCGTCGAGCGCCTGTGCCGAGGATGCAGTGCCATCCACCACGCGCTTCATGATGCCCTGCAGGATGCCGGCAATGCGGAACATGCTGAAGGCCAGGTAGAAGTTCCAGTCGCCGGTGATGGCGCGGCCGGTGCGCTGCTCGTACATGCGGCGATAGGTTGCCTCGTCGGGGATGCCCAGCGCGGCATGGTCCAGGCCCGCGATGCCGCGGAACTGGCCCGGTGCGATGTGCCAGCTCATGCAGTGGTAGCCGAAGTCCGCCATCGGATGGCCCAGCGTCGACAGTTCCCAGTCCAGCACGGCCAGCACGCGCGGCTCGGTGGGGTGGAACATCAGGTTGTCGAGGCGGTAGTCGCCGTGGACGATGCAGGTGAGGTCGGCATCCTCCTGCGGAATATGCTGCGGCAGCCAGTCCATCAGCGAATCCATGGCCGGGATCGACTCGGTCTCGGACAGCTTGTACTGCTTGCTCCAGCGTTCGATCTGGCGCTGGAAGTAATTGCCGGGCTTGCCGTAGTCGCCCAGGCCAATGGCCTGGTAGTCGACGCTGTGCATGGCTGCGATCACGCGGTTCATCTCGTCGTAGATGGCGGCGCGTTCGGCCGGGGTCATGCCGGGCAGCGACTGGTCCCACAGCACGCGGCCGCTGACGAATTCCATGATGTAGAACGCACGGCCAATCACCGATTCGTCCTCGCACAGCGCATACATCTTTGCCACAGGCACATCGGTGCCGGCCAGCGCGGCCATCACGCGGTATTCACGCTCGATCGCGTGGGCCGACGGCAGCAGCTTGCTCTTGGGGCCGGGCTTGGCGCGCATCACGTAGGTCTGGCCCGGCGTGATGAGCTTGAAGGTCGGGTTGGACTGGCCGCCCTTGAACTGCTCCACGGTCAGCGGGCCGGCAAAGCCGTCCACATGCTGGCGCATCCAGGCTTCCAGCGCGGCGGTGTCGAAACGCTGCTGGTCCGCCACGGGGCGCGTGCCTTCGAAGTGCGATACGTTGCTGCTCATGCTGTCTCCGGTGATTTTTTGACGGTATCGGGTATGAAGATCGGTATGCGGGCTGGTGGATTCAGGCAGCGGGCTGCCGTCCGCGCAGGTATTGGTGCAGCAGGACTTCCATCGTGGTGTGGCGCGTGCCGCTGTGCACCGGTGTGGGCGGTGAATAGTTGGTCATGCGCAATACCCAGTCGAGCGGATCGTCGCCCATGTCCAGCACATTGATGCAGCCGGCGGTCTGCAGCAGCGAGCCGAAGAATACCCGGTGGCCGCAGGTGATGGCCTGCGACAGGATCGCGCGGTTGGTGCCGCCATGCAAGACCAGCAGCACCGTGTCCCAGCCCGGGTCATCGCGCAGGCGTTGCAGCGCGGGCAGGACGCGGTCGAGGAACTGGCCGATGGTCTCGCCGTTCAGGAAGCGCTTGTTCTCTGGCACCTCGCCTTCGAAGGCGCCGACGAAGGCATCGCGCAGGTCCTCGGTGGCAATGGCGGAAAGGTCGCCGCCGCGGATCTCCTGAAATTCCGGCCAGATATCGGGCTGCACGCCCTGCATGTCCGGCAACTCGGCCAGCACGCGCTGCGCGGTCTCGACGGTGCGGGGCAGGCCGCTGACGATGACGCGGTCGAAGCGGATGTTCTCGGCCGCGAAGGCCCGCCCCGCGGCGGTGGCCTGCATGCGGCCGGTCTCGTTGAGCGGCACCATCTCCGGCAGCGCCGGGCGGCCGCCTTCATCGAAGTATGAGACGGCGCCATGGCGCATCAGGTAGATGCGGCGGCGCGAGGACGGTGGCAATTCCATGCATGTCTCCCTCTTGTGTGAGCAGGCCCGTCTTGCGCGGGCTGGCTGCGGCGGCGCCGTGAAGCGCCGCCATGTTCGGCGCAATGTTCAGCGGTAGCGCGGCTTGCGCTTCTCCAGGAAGGCGCTGATGCCTTCGCCGCCGTCCGGGTGGTGCAGCGCGGCCACGAAATTGTCGCGCTCCGCCACGAGGTGTTCGGAGAGCGAGGCCGTGGCCGCGTGGTTGATCAGGCCCTTGATTCGGCCGACCGCGTGCGGCGACTGCTCGGCCAGCCCCTCGGCCAGGCGCAGTGATTCGGTCAGCGCCTGACCCGGTTGCACCACGCGGTTGACCAGGCCGAACTGCGCCAGCCTGGCGGCATCCACCGGCTTGCCTTCCATCATCAGTTCGCTGGCCAACGCACGCGGCAGTGCGCGCGCCAGTTCGTACGAACCGCCGCCGTCGGGCGTCAGGCCGACCTTGACGTAGGCCATGACGAACTTGGCGTCGCTGGCCGCCACCACGAAATCGCAGGCCAGCACCACCGAGAAGCCCGCACCGGCCGCCGCGCCTTCCACCGCCGCGATGACCGGCTTGGGAAATGCGTGCAGCGTTTCGATCCAGTGGTTCAGGGTCTCGATGCTCTCCGCCTGCACCGCGGGCGGCTTTGAGCGGTTGCCGAGCAGCCGGTTCAGGTTGCCACCGGCGCAGAAGATGCCGTCAGCACCGGTGATGATGACGGCGCGCAGCGAATCATCGCTGGCAGCGGCGTTCAGTGCCTCGAACGAGGCGGCGTAGATGTCCGGATGCAGCGCATTGCGGGCCTCCGGATTCGAGATGGTCAGCACCAGCGTCGAATCGACGCGGGACGAAAGCAATTGTGCGGTCATGGGCAGCCTCGGGCGTTGCGGGGGCGGGGGAGCCGAGGCTCCTCAGTTCTCTTCGGTCAGCAGCGACAGGCCCAGGCCGGCGCGGCGCCACAGCCACGGGCTCGGACGGTAGCGCATGTCGCCGGTCAGGGTCTCCATGTTGCGCAGCACTTCCAGCACGAGCTGCGGGCCGACGGCGTCGCCGAGGGCCAGCGGACCCTTCGGATAGCCGAGGCCGAGGTTCACGGCCAGGTCGATGTCGGCCGGCGAGGCAATGCGCTGCTGGGCGATGTCGCTGGCGATGTTGATGATGCAGCAGAGCACGCGCTGGGCGACGAAGCCGGCCGAGTCGCGGATCACCGTGACCGGCACGCCGTCGCTCGCGAACAGGCCGTGCGCGGCGTCACGCGCGGCGGCGCCGGTGGCGGGCGTGGTCATCAGCGTACGGCGTTTCGTAGCCTCGAACGGCAGCAGGGTATCGATGGCAACCGTGCGCGAGGCGTCCAGGCCTTGCTGGAGCGCAGTGGTGGTGGCATCCAGGCCCAGCGGCGTGACCACGATCAGCGCATCGGTGGAAGGCTGGTCGCCGCTTTCCGGCGTGACACCGAGCGCGCCGAGCAGCTTCGTCACCATGGCATGGCCGCGTTCGCTGGCGCGGCTGACCCACACGCTGGCCGGACGCGCTGAGGGGACGACAGCCGTGGCCGGAACCTGCTTCTGGCCATCCACATAGCGATAGAAGCCGGCGCCAGCCTTGCGGCCGATCAGCCCGCCGACCGAGCGGATCGCCGTGATCGGCGACGGGCGGTAGCGCGGCTCCTGGTAGAACTGGTTGTAGATCGACTCCATCACCGGATGCGACACATCCAGCCCGGTCAGGTCCATCAGCTCGAACGGCCCCATGCGGAAGCCGGCCTGCTCGCGCATGACGTTGTCGATGTCGGCGAACCCGGCCACGCCTTCCTGCGCAACCTTGATGCCTTCGATGTTCATGCCGCGGCCGGCATGGTTGACGATGAAGCCGGGCATGTCCTTGCACCGCACCGGCGTATGGCCCATGCGGCGCGACAGCGCCATCAGCGCATCGCCCACGGCCGGGTTGCCGGACAGTCCGTCGATCACCTCGACCACCTTCATCAGCGGCACCGGGTTGAAGAAGTGGTAGCCGGCGATGCGGCCCGGTTCCTTCGCGCCGACGGCGACCGCGGTGATCGACAGCGACGAGGTGTTCGAAGCGATGATCGCGTCGGGACGCAGCACGGCCTCGAGTTTGGCCACAAGGTCACGCTTCACTTCGAGCTTCTCGACGATGGCTTCCACCACCATGTCGCAGCCGGCCAGGTCTTCGAGCGCACCGCACGGCTTCACGCGGGCCAGAGTTGCTTCAGCGTCCGCTGCCGAGATCTTGCCTTTTTCAGCCAGCTTGGCGAGCGTATCCTGCAGGTACTTGCGCGCCGCTTCCACCGCTTGCGCGTTGGCGTCGTACAGGTTGACGGTCAGGCCCGCCTGCGCGGCGATCTGCGCGATGCCGCGGCCCATGGCGCCGGTCCCCACGATACCGAGCGTCTCGATAGTGAAAGTGCTCATCTTGCGTCCCTAAAGTTGTGGTTAAATTAGCACGATCGTACGTTTTTTGCATCTTTCCGGAAATGGCCGGAAGGCAGGCGGCGTGCGCTGATCGGCCAGTCCGGCGGCACCAGAAGACCGGGATGGTTCACAATCGCTGCGGGCTTGCACCGCAAGCGACGATTCCAACAGGAGAGAGACGACATGCTGAAACTGTGCGGGTTTGCCGCCAGCAACTACTACAACAAGGTCAAGCTGGCGCTGCTGGAGAAGAATGTGCCGTTCGAGGAGGTGCTGGCGTGGATCGGCGAGACTGACCCGGCCGCAACGCCGACAGGCAAGGTGCCCTACATGATCACTGAATCGGGTTCGTTGTGCGAGTCGGAAGTCATCAACGAGTACCTGGAAGCCGCTTATCCGCAGACGCCGCTGCTGCCGCGTGACCCGATGCAGGCCGGCAAGGTACGCGAGATCATCACATTCATGGAGCTGTACCTGGAGCTGACCGCGCGCGAGCTGTATCCGGAAGCGTTCTTCGGCGGCAAGGTCAGCGATAACGTGAAGGAACGCCAGCTCAAGCTGCTGACGCGCTACATTCCCGCGTTCGCCAAGCTGGCGAAGTTCTCGCCCTATGTGGCGGGCGATACCTTCACGCTGGCCGATTGCGCCGCCGCAGTCCATTTGCCGCTGGTGTCTTCGTGCACGAAGATCATCTACGGCAAGGACCTGCTGGCCGACCTGCCGGTCAAGGAATACCTGAAGACGCTGTCGGAGCGCCCGTCGGTGCAGAAGGTCAATGCCGACCGCAAGGCCAATACCGAGCTGATGCTGAGCCGGAACAAGTAGGCGCCGGTCACTGCGCAAGGCACAAAATGAAGCAAAACGCCCGCGGCACATGCGCGGGCGTTTCCCTATCCGGTTGCCGGAATTCAGAGCTTGGCCAGCCGCTCCAGTGCCAGCGCCAGCGTCTCTTTCTTCTTGGCGAAGCAGAAGCGCACCACGCCGGATTCGCGCGGCTGCGTGTAGAAGGCCGAGACCGGGATCGCCGCCACGCCGATCTCGCGCGTCAGCCACATGGAGAAGTCCGCTTCGCTCAGGTCGGAGATCGCGGAATAGTCCACGCACTGGAAGTACGTGCCTTCGGACGGCAGCAGCTTGAAGCGCGTGTTGGCCAGCCCCGCGCGGAAATAGTCGCGCTTGGCCTGGTAGAACGCAGGTAGCTCAAGGTAGGGCGCGGGATCGGCCATGTAGTCGGCCAGGCCGTGCTGCATCGGCGTATTCACGGTGAACACGTTGAACTGGTGGACCTTGCGGAACTCGGCCGACAGCGCCGCGGGCGCGGCCACGTAGCCGACTTTCCAGCCTGTCACGTGGTAGGTCTTGCCGAAGCTGGAAATCACGAAGCTGCGCCGCGCCAGTTCCGGATGGCGCGACACCGAGGCGTGCGGCTGGCCGTCGTAGACCATGTGCTCGTAGACCTCGTCCGACAGCAGCAGGATGTCGGTGCCGGCCAGCAGCTGCGCCAGCTTGTCCATGTCGGCGGCGCGCCAGATCGTCCCGGTCGGGTTGTGCGGCGTGTTGATGAGGATCATCCGCGTACGCGGCGTGATGGCCGCGGCCATGCGGTCGAACGGCACGCGGAAGTCAGGGGCCTCCAGCGTGACCGGTACCGCAGTGGCGCCGGCCAGCTCGATGGCGGGCAGGTAGCTGTCGTAGCACGGCTCGAGCACGATCACCTCGTCGCCGGGGCGCACCGCGCACAGGATGGCTGTGAGGATGCCCTGTGTGGCGCCGGCCGTGACGGTGATCTCGCTTTCCCAGCTGTAGCGGTGGCCGTACAGCGTGGCGATCTTGTCGGCGATCGCCTGGCGCAGGCGCGGCACGCCCGCCATGGGCGGGTACTGGTTGTGGCCGGTGCGCATCGCGTGGGCCACGGCATCGACGATGCGCGGGTCGCAATCGAAGTCGGGGAAGCCCTGCCCCAGGTTGACGGCGTTCTTCTCGGCCGCCAGCGCCGACATCACGGTAAAGATCGTGGTGCCGACCGAGGGCAGGCGCGACAAGGGCGGAGTCAGCGGGGCGAGGGTGGAGTCTGCGGACATGGCTGCGACGTTGGGGTGCGAGGGCGGGAAACGGCTTGCCGGAGCGGCATTGGCGGCGATAGCGGCAATTCTAAAGGGATTCGGGCGATCAGGCTGCGGCTGCCAGCGCGGCCAGCCATTGGCCGAACGCGGGCGGCGTCATCACTTCCACACCGCTGGAGCGGCGCAGCCGGCTCCTGAGCTTGAGCACGGCCTTGTCCTTCGACACTAGGCAGGCGGCCTGCGAGAAGTGCGCGAGTTCGACGAATTTCTGGTCGTCGGTGTCCTTGCAGCGCGGCAGCCGGATGGCCTCGGCATCTTCCCGGGCGGGCAGGGGCTGCAGCGTGCTGAAACGGTCCACAATAGCCAGCGCTGCGTCGATATCGACGGCAAAGCGCGCGAATTGCGGATAGGCCAGCACGCGGCGCAGTTCTTCGCGGCAGTCGGCGCGGATCACCGGGGCAATGGTGCCGGCCTCCAGTGCGGCGCGGATCGGCGTGACGTGCGGGTCGCCGAAGACCAGCAGGTCGACCCAGATATTGGAGTCCAGTACCACGCGCGGGGGATTGCCGGCGGCGGATGTGATGCCGGCGAGGCTGGGCGCCGAAGTGTCGCCGGAGTTCAGGTTGGTCATTCGCTACAATCTTGGCTTTGTGTTTCCCGCGATTTTGCCATGCTCATCGTCCTGTCTCCCGCGAAGTCCCTGGACTACGAGACACCCGCGCGCATCAAGACCCATACGCTGCCCCGTTTCATCGACCGCTCGGCAGTGCTGATCGAGCGCCTGCGCAAGCTCGCGCCGCAGGATGTCGGCGCGCTGATGGATATCTCCGACAAGCTGGCCGTACTCAACGTCACGCGCTATGCGGACTGGTCGGAGACATTTACCGCTGCCAACAGCAAGCAGGCGGTGCTGGCCTTCAACGGCGACGTCTACGACGGCTTTGATGCGAAGAACCTGTCGGCCGATGACCTCGGCTTTGCGCAAAAGCACGTGCGCATCCTGTCCGGCCTGTACGGCGTGCTGCGCCCGCTGGACTGGATGCAGCCTTACCGCCTGGAGATGGGCACGCGCCTCGACACGGCGACGGGCAAGGACCTCTATGCGTTCTGGGGCGACGATGTCACGCAGATGCTCAACGGTGACATGGCCGCGCTCAAGCACGAGGGTGCGCCCACGCTGGTCAATCTCGCGTCGGAAGAGTATTTCAAGGTGGTGCGCCCCAAGGTGCTGAATGCGCGCATCATCACGCCGGTGTTCGAGGACTGGAAGGGCGGGCGCTACAAGATCATCTCGTTCCATGCCAAGCGTGCGCGCGGCACCATGGCCCGTTATGCAGTGACGCATCGCGTTACGGAGCCGGCTGCGCTCAAGCGCTTTGCCGAAGACGGCTACGCCTTCGATGCCGCCGCTTCCGACGACGGCCGCTGGGTGTTCCGCCGCCGCCTTGAAGACTGAACCCTGCCACGGAGCTCCCCTTCATGACTTCAGGCCTGCATATCTCGACCCACTTTGATTCCGGTGCGATCGAAGTCGAAGCGCTCGACCATGCCGACGACATCCGCCTGCGCATCCGCGCCGATTCACACGCGGACTTCCGCCAGTGGTTCCACTTCCGCCTGCAAGGCGCGGCCGGGCAGGCGTGCCGGCTGCAGTTCCTCAACGCCGGCGACTGCACCTATCCGGACGGCTGGCGCGATTACCGCGCGGTGGCATCGTACGACCGCGCCAACTGGTTCCGCGTGCCGACGCGCTATGACGGCCAGGCGCTGACCGTCGAATTCACGCCTCAGCATGACAGCGTGTGGTTCGCCTATTTCGAGCCCTATCCGGAAGAGCGCCACCTGTCGCTGCTGGCGACCTGCCAGCGCTCGCCGCTGGCCAGGCTCTCGCACTTGGGGAGCACGGTCGATGGCCGCGACATGACCCGCGTCACCGTGGGGCAGCCTGGCCCGGGCAAGAAGACGATCTGGATGATCGCGCGCCAGCATCCCGGCGAAAGCATGGCCGAATGGTTCTGCGAGGGCGTGCTGCAGCGCCTGACCGGCACCGGCATGTGGGCGCACGACCCGGTCGCGCGCCGGCTGCTCGAACGCGCTGTGTTCCATATCGTGCCGAACATGAACCCGGATGGCTCGGCGCGCGGCAACCTGCGCACCAATGCCGCGGGCGCCAACCTGAACCGCGAATGGATGACGCCGAGCCCGGACACGAGTCCCGAGGTCTGGCACGTGCGCCGCGCGATCGAGGCCACCGGCTGTGACCTGTTCTTCGACATTCACGGCGATGAGGGCCTGCCTTACAACTTCGTCGCCGGCAGCGAGATGCTGCCGAGCTTCAGCGAGAAGCAGCGCGACGAGCAGGCACGCTTTATCGAAGCCTTCAAGCGTGCCACCCCGGACTTCCAGGATGTGCACGGCTATGCGGCCAGCAAGTACAACGCCGACGCGCTCAAGCTGGCGTCGAAGTACATCGGCCATACCTTCGGCTGCCTGTCGCTGACGCTGGAAATGCCATTCAAGGACAATGCCGACCTGCCCGATGCCGTGGTGGGCTGGAACGGTGCGCGCAGCGCGCTGCTGGGCACGGCGATGCTGGAGGCGGTTCTGGATTTCCTCGGCTGAGGCAGGCAGTAGGGCTCGGGCCTGACGGTTTCTCTCCTCTCCCGCGATGTGGGAGAGGAGAGAAACCCGCCGAACAGATTCGCTTACTGCGACTTCTTCTTGCTCGTGCTCTTGCCCGAGGACTTGGACGAGGACGCCGAAGATTTTGCCGACGCGCTGCTGCTCTTGGACGTGCCTGTCGACGCGGCCTTGGCCTTGCTGCCCTTCGCACCCTTGCGGCTCTTGCTGGCCGAGGCGCGGCTGGACGTCGCGACGGCCGGTGCCGCTGCGGGTTCCGAGATGGTGGCGCCGCTGCTATCCAGCAGTTCGTAGGCCAGCATCATGCCGTCGTCATAGCCGCAGCGCACCTTGACAGGCTGCCATTGTTCTTCGCCACGACGCTTGTGGGCCAGCGCAGAGAATGTCACCACCGAGCTGACCGGCACGGCCTGCTTGCCCTGCGAGAAACGGCCGTTCCAGGGTTCCACCGCGGCATGGCCGTTGGCGAGCGCGCCGGTGGGGATCTTGAGCGCGTCGTAGCTGGCGGAGCGCGGCACGACCCAGCTCGCGTGGGCTGCGCAGTCGGCCACATCGCTGGTCGCGTTCTCTGTCTTCATCAACTGCTCGCGCATCCTGGCGCGGTATTCGGCCAGGCTGACGCGGCCGCGGTCGGGCAGGGTGATGGTCTTGGTCGGCTCGGCGGCGGGCGCTGGCGGGGCAGCGGACGCGGCGGCAGGGCGGGCAGGCGCGGCAGGGGCCGCGGACTGGCTGGCGGCATCGGTGCCATCAGCCGGCATGTTGGCGCAGCCCGCCAGCACCAACGCGCCGGTGACTGCGGCGGCCAGCATGCTGAGGCGGCTGCCGATCAGTTCGGAAATTCGTCGGATCACGGTGTCTGTCTTGCCATTCCGGCAAGTATGGGTTCGCAAAGGATTGCCATGATAGAGGAAACCTATCTTGCAAAGTTCCTAAACTTTGTTACCCATTCTTCTAATACACCGGCGATTGTGGGGCTTAGCAGAAAGCCTGCATATCGTGCAACTGAGATGAACCCGGATGCAGCACGCTGCATCCGGTGAGCATTGCGCCGCGGTTTAGCGCAGCGCGCGGGCAGGCATGGACCGCGTGAACTTCAGCAGTTCATCGAGCATGGCGTTCAGGTCGTGCCGCAGCCTGGCAAAGCCGGCGGTGTGGGTCAGGCCCGCTTCGTCCATGTAGAGCTTGCGGTTGATCTCGAGTTGCAGGCTGTGGCGGCCGGTCTGCGGCTGTCCCACCACGCGCACGATTTCCACGCCCTTGTAGGGGTGGTTGCGCCAGACGTCATAGCCCATGTCCTTGAGCACGCCTTCGACACGGTCGGTGAAGCGCTTGTCGCAGGTGGTGCCGTCGCGGTCGCCCACCACGAAATCGGGGTGTTGCAGCCCCGGAAACTCGGTGGCGTACTGGGCCGCCTGGCTCGGCATCGAATGGCAATTGATATGCCAGGCCGCGCCGTGTTCGGCGACGGCCCGGTCGGCCAGCTTCTGCAACTGGGCATAGTAGGGCAGGTAGCAGCGGTTGATGCGCGACTGCACTTCCTCCACGCTCAGCTTGCGGTCGTAGATCGCTTCGCCGGTGTCGAGCACACGCCAGACCAGTCCCTTGCCGAGGCGGGTTTTTGCCGTTTCCTGCTTCGCGCCGGGCCACGGCGCGTCGAGCAGGGCTTCGTCGATTTCCTCGAGCGCGCGGTTGGCATCCAGGTAGCTGCGCGGAAAGCCCGCGCACAGCAGCGGAATGCCGCGTGCCGGGGCGCCCGCGTAGAGCTCGTCGACAAAGGTGTCTTCGGCCTGCCGCAGCAGCGGCAGGGGCAGGCTGGCATCCGGGCGGAAGTCCGTGGGATAGGTGGTGGCGCTGTGCGGCGAGTCAAGGAACAGCGCGCTCACCGGGCCTTCCGGCATGTAAAGCTGGTAAGGACTGTCCGCGCTCTTTCGGTCTGCTTCGGTCATGGTGCTGCGGCAATCAGTCGAGGGAGATCTTGGCTGCGGCGGCGACGCGCTTGTTCTTGGCCACTTCGCTCCTGATCTGCGCGGCAAACTGCGCAGGCGAGTTGCCCACCGGCGTGGCGCCCAGCTTTTCCAGTTTAGCCTTCACCTCGGGCAACGCCAGTACCTTGACGGCAGCCGCGTTCAGCTTGTTCTGCAGGTCGGCGGGCAGGTTCGCCGGGGCGATCAGGCCGAACCAGGCGGCGTCGTTGACCTCGGGCAGGCCCAGTTCGGCAAACGTCGGCACATTGGGCAGTGCGGCGATGCGCTTGGGCGCGGCCACGGCCAGCGCGCGCAGCTTGCCGCCTTCGATGAACGGCAGCGACGACGGCAGGTTGTCGAACAGCACCTGGACCTGGCCGGCCAGCGCGTCATTCAGCGCCGGTCCCACGCCCTTGTACGGCACGTGCAGCAATTCCGTCTTGCTGCTCATCTTGAACAACTCGCCCATCATGTGCGACACGCTGCCATTGCCGGCCGAGCCGTAGGCCAGCTTGTTCGGCTGCGAGTGCGCCAGCGCAATGAACGACTTCATGTCGGTGGCCTTCACCGCCGGGTTGATGCTCATCACGTTGGGCACGGACGCCAGGTTCGTGATGGTCGTGAAGTCCCTGGTGGCGTCATAGGACAGCCGCGGGTACACCGCCGGGTTGATGCCGTGCGTCGAGGCCGTGGCAATGCCGAGCGTGTAGCCATCCGGCGCGGCCTTGGCCAGGTAGGCAGTGCCGATGCTGCCGCCCGCGCCGCCGCGGTTGTCCACCACCACAGCCTGGCCGAGCTGCTGGCCCAGCTTGTCGGCGACGATGCGCGCCACGATGTCGGTCGTGCCGCCGGCCGGGAAGGGCACCACCAGCGTGATCGGCTTGGTCGGATAGTTGGTCTGGGCGGCGGCAGGCAGCGCGGCGGCGGCAAAAGCGGCCGAGGCTGCGACGAGAACGCGGAAGAGTTGTCGACGTTGCATGGTTCTTGCGAAGCAGGGAGGGATTGGAGTGGGGAGAAAAGCGGTTTCCCCGATTCTGCTCGCGCGGGCAAGGGCGCGGCAAACGAATTAAAATCGCACGGTCATTCCATTTGGTCGTGAAGTTGAGGTGATGTATGCGGCGTATGATGCCGTCGATGACCGAATTGCAGGCGTTTGAGGCTTCGGCCCGGCACAACAGCTTTACCGTTGCCGCCCGGGACTTGCATGTGACGCAGGGGGCAGTCAGCAAGCAGGTGCGCAGCCTGGAATCGCTGCTTGGGGTGGAGCTGTTTGAACGGGTGCGGCAGCGGCTGGTGCTGACGCCGGCCGGCGTGCGCTACCTGGAACGCATCCGGCCCACGCTGGACGAGATCGAAGCCGCCACCGTGGAGGCGGCGGGCCGCGAGCAGCAGGCCGGGATCCTCCATATCGCGAGCATGCCCACGCTCGGTGCCAAGTGGCTGATTCCGCGGCTGCCCCAGTTCTTTGCGCGCCATCCCGAGGTGAAGCTGGAATTCGTCCCGCACGCGCAGGGTTACGTGTTTGCCGAGCCCGAACTGGACGCGGCGATCCGCTTCGGCGTGGGCGTCTGGCCCGGCAGCCTCGCGGACTACATGATCGGCCGGGAAATCGTGCCTGTGTGCCGGCCTGCCTTGCTGGCCGGCCATGCGGACGGCGTGGTGAGTACGCCCGCCGAACTGCTGCAATACCCCTTGCTGCACCACACGACGGTGCCCGAAGCCTGGCCCGACTGGTTCGCCGAGCTCGGCGTGCCCACGCGCGACGCGTGGGCCGGGGCCCGCTTCGACCAGTTCTCGCTGCTCACGCAGGCAGCGTTGTCGGGCCTTGGCATCGCGCTGATCCCGCGTTGCCTGATCGACGAAGAACTGGCCACTGGCGCGCTGGTGGTTGCGCATCCCGCGCGGGTGCTCAGCAACAAGGGCTATTACCTGTGCTATCCCGAGCACAAGCAGCATTTGCCTGCCCTGCAGACCTTCCGTGCCTGGCTGATGGAGGGCGCCGACGCGCGCGGCTGACTTTGTTGCCTCGCGGCCGCAACAGACAGGGTTTGCCGCCATATTCGCGCGCTTGAGCCGTCGCGGACACTCCCCCGCTCAAAAGAAGAGAACGGGGTCAATGATGGATCGCAGGCAGTTTGTGCGCGTGGCAGCCGCGCTTGGCAGTGCTACGGTCATGGCGCGGGGCGCCAGGGCGGCGGGGAGCGCGCCCGGTGTCTATCCGGACCGCATCGTGTTCGGCCAGACCATCGGGTTCGACAGCGTTTGGGGTGGTCCTTATCGCAGCTACACCGACGGCCTGCTCGCATACTTCAACCACGTCAACGCAAAGGGGGGTGTCAACGGTCGCAGGCTCGTGGTGAAGCGTCGCGAGGACAACTATGTCCCCGAGAAGACCGTTGCCAATGTGCAAGCCTTCCTGCAGGACGATGTCTTCGGGCTGGTCTGCATGGCTGGCACTGGCAACACGCTTGCGGCGCTGCCGCTGATCGAGCAGCACAAGCTTCCGGTTGTGGGCACATTCACCGGTGCGCCCGATGTGCGCAGGGATTCTGCCCCGGTGTTCCATACCCGTGGCGGATATGTCGACGAGGTGATGCGCATGGTCCAGCATGCGACCACGGTCGGACTGAAGCGCGTAGCGGTGGTGTACCAGGACAATGCCTTCGGCAAGGTGAATGCCGAAGCAGCGGGCAACGCCGCGCGCAAATACGGCGCGGAGATTGTTGCCATGGTTTCCCATAGTGTCCAGGGTGATGACATTCCGGCAGTGGTGGCAAGACTGCAGGCGGCCCGGGCGCAGACCACGCTGCTATTTACCGCGCCCCAGTCGGTGGCGGACATCCTGATCGCCCACCAGTCCAGGCACGGCCCGCTGCCTTACCCATGGATTCTCTCTGTCACCTCGGCGAAACAGGTATTCGAGAAGGCCGCCGAACTGTCGCGCGGCGTTGGGGTGACGCAGATCATGCCCAACCCGGCTTCACGCGTGGTGCCGCTGGCCCGCGAATTCCAGGACGTGCTCGACAAGGCCGGCGTCGGGGACAACCGGACCTATGAAGCCGTGGAAGGTTTCCTGACAGCGAAGGTGGTGGTCGATGGCCTGCTTGCGTGCGGCGCCAATCCTACCCGGGAACTGTTCATCAGCAAGCTCGAGGCGTTCGGCAAGCGCGAGTTCGGTGGCCTGCGCGTGCACTATGAGCGCAACCGGCACAGCGGCCCCGACTACGTGGAGGTCGCGATGATCGGCAACGGCGGCCGCATCATCAGCTGAAAGGAAGAGAGGCGCCCTGTGGCGCCTCTTTGTAGCTTCTTACTTCGACAACACCTTCATCGCCGATTCCAGCCCCGCCAGCGTGACCGGGTACATACGCCCCTTCATGAGCTGGTTGATGACCGTGATCGACTGGCGGTATTGCCACAGCCCTTCCGGTTCCGGGTTGAGCCAGACGAAGTGCGGGAACTGTTCGGTCACGCGGTTCAGCCACACCGAGCCGGCCTCCGCGTTGTTGTACTCGACCGAGCCGCCCGGCTGCAGGATCTCATACGGGCTCATGGTGGCGTCGCCGACGAAGATGACCTTGTAGTCGGGCGTGTACTTGTGCAGCAGGTCCCACGTCGCCAGCTTCTCGGCATGGCGGCGGCGGTTGTTGCGCCATACGTGGTCGTATAGGCAGTTGTGGAAGTAGTAGTACTCGAGGTGCTTGAACTCGGTCTTGGTGGCCGAGAACAGTTCTTCCACGCGCTTGATGTGGTCGTCCATGGAGCCGCCCACATCCATCAGCATCAGCACCTTGACTTTGTTGTGGCGCTCGGGCCGCAGTTTGATGTCGAGCAGGCCGGCATTGGCCGCGGTGGCGTGGATGGTGTCGTCCAGATCCAGTTCGGTGTCGGCGCCTTCGCGCGCGAAACGCCGCAGCCGGCGCAGCGCCACCTTGATGTTGCGCGTGCCGAGTTCGACCTGGTCGTCATAGTCCTTGTAGGTGCGCGCCTCCCACACCTTGATGGCCGTGCGGTTGCCCTTCGACGGTCCGCCGATGCGGATGCCTTCCGGGTTGTAGCCGCCGTGCCCGAACGGCGAGGTGCCGCCGGTGCCGATCCACTTGTTGCCGCCTTCATGCTTTTCCTTCTGCTCCTCGAGCAGTTGCTTCAGGCGCTCCATGAGCTTGTCGAGGCCACCCATGGCCTCGATCTTGGCCTTTTCCTCGGGCGACAGCTCGCGCTCGAGCGTCTTCTGCAGCCAGTCGAGCGGAATGTCGGACTTCCAGTCGACCAGGCTTTCCACACCCTTGAAGTAGGCGCCGAAGGTCTGGTCGAACTTGTCGAAGTGCTTCTCGTCCTTGACCAGCGTCATGCGCGCCAGGTAGTAGAACTCGTCGATCGACGGCGCGATCACCTGGGCCTTGAGCGCTTCCAGCATGGTCAGGTATTCCTTGACCGAGACCGGCAGCTTGGCGTGGCGCAGCGAGAAGAAGAAGTCGATCAGCATGATGCCTCGCGATCAGTGGCAGCAGGCGGCGCGCTCAGCGCGGCCGCTCCAGCTGGAATTGCAGGTGGTTGCGCACCGTCGGCCATTCGCTGGCGATGATCGAGAACACCACGGTGTCGCGCAGCGAGCCGTCCGGCATGCGCATGTGGTTGCGCAGCACGCCGTCCTGTTTCGCACCCAGGCGCGCAATGGCCGTGCGGCTCTGGTGGTTCATCCAGTGCGTGCGGAATTCCACGGCGATGCATTCGAGCTGCTCGAACGCATGGCGCAGCAGCATCAGCTTGCATTCGGTGTTCAGCGGCGTGCGCTGGACGCGGCGCGCGTACCAGGTCGAGCCGATCTCCACGCGCCGGTTGGCCGCATCGGCGTTCATGTACGTCGTCATGCCCGCCAGCTCGCCGCTGGCGTCGCGTACCGCGAACGGCAGCATCGAGCCTTGCTCTTGCAGGCCCAGACGCCGGGCAATCTCGGCCTCCATGCCCTCGGGTGCGGGCACGCTGGTGTACCAAAGCTTCCACAGCTCGCCATCGGCCGCGGCGGCGCGCAGGCCTTCTGCATGCTCGAGCCTGAGCGGCTCGAGTGTGGCGTGCCGGCCCGACAGCGTGACGGGTTGGAGGAAGGCGCTCATCAGCGGTTGGCGCGGTTCATGAACACCAGGCGCTCGAACAGGTGCACATCCTGCTCGTTCTTGAGCAGCGCGCCGTGCAGCGGCGGGATTGCGGCCTTCTTGTCCGGGCTCTTCAGCGCCTCGGGCGGGATGTCCTCGGCCATCAGCAGCTTGAGCCAGTCGATCAGTTCCGACGTGGACGGCTTCTTCTTCAGGCCCGGCAGGTTGCGCATCTCGTAGAACGATTCCAGCGCCGCGGCCACCAGTTCGCGCTTGATGCCGGGATAGTGCACGTCGACGATGCGCTGCATGGTGTCGGCGTCCGGGAACTTGATGTAGTGGAAGAAGCAGCGGCGCAGGAAGGCGTCCGGCAGTTCCTTCTCGTTGTTCGAGGTGATGATCACGAGCGGGCGGTGCTTTGCCTTGACCAGTTCGCGCGTCTCGTAGACGTAGAACTCCATGCGGTCGAGTTCGCGCAGCAGGTCGTTCGGAAATTCGATGTCGGCCTTGTCGATCTCGTCGATCAGCAGCACGATCTGCTCGTCGGCCTCGAAGGCCTGCCACAGCACGCCCTTGACGATGTAGTTGCGGATGTCGTGCACGCGGTCGTCGCCAAGCTGCGAATCGCGCAGGCGCGACACGGCGTCGTACTCGTACAGGCCCTGCTGCGCCTTGGTGGTCGACTTGATGTGCCACTGCAGCAGCGGCATGCCCAGCGCGGCGGCCACTTCCTCGGCCAGCATGGTCTTGCCGGTGCCGGGCTCTCCCTTGATCAGCAGCGGGCGCTGCAGCGTGCGCGCGGCATTGACGGCCAGCTTGAGGTCGTCGGTGGCGACATACTGGTCACTGCCCTCGAATTTGACCTGCTGGGCGGGTGAAGCTTGGGCGGAAGCGTTGGCGGTGTTGGACATGAGGCAACCTGAGGTGACGGCCGGAATCAGGCCGGTTTAGGCCGGTCGGCGTGTTAAGCGCAGTCTCTTCGCGCTTTCACGCGCGCTTTCATTATGAAAACCGGATTCGCGAACGGTCGTTCGGAATCCCTGAATGGACGAGTATAAAAGACCTTTGCGGTTCGTGTTGGGCCCGGCTGACAGCCGGGCCATGCCGGAGGCCGGTTGCTGGACTGCCAGGTGCCGCCTGCTGTACAATGCGGCGGTTTGACGCGCCCCCACGTCCAGTTTCCAGTATCCGGCAGTCCGCGTTCAGAAGCACCTGCGGCCCGTCCGGGTCGCGGTGATTGCGAGAGGTGGTCCCAGAATGGTGTTCCACATCCCGGCAAAGAACCGGATGCGACATGTCTGGCGGGTTGCTCCCTGGCGACTCGCAGGCTGCCAGGCTCCCCGCAGAAGCATTCTGAGACCGTCTCCGCCCGGCAGGGCAGGTCACGCACGGTTTAACTTCCAATCCGCTAATACAATGAAAAAGCTCCTCACGATGGTGGTGCTGGGCGCGGCTGCAACGGCAGCGCTGGCACAGGAAGTCAAGGGCAATGGAGACGCTGCCAGGGACAAGGTTGCAATGTGCATCGGATGTCACGGCATTCCGGGCTACCGTACGTCGTTCCCCGAGGTCTATGAAGTGCCGATGCTGGGTGGGCAGAGCGCCAAGTACATCGAAAATGCTCTGAAGGCCTACCAGAAAGGCGATCGCAAGCACCCGACCATGCGCGGCATTGCCGCCACGCTGACGGACCAGGACATCGCCGACGTGGCTGCCTACTACTCGCAGCAGAAGGCCGGCTCGCAGAACAACACCTTCAAGTAAGAGACACCGGACCATGAAGACGCTTCAGACGCTTTCGTTCGCGATTGGCGCACTCGTGCTGGGTGCCTCCGCCGCAACCGCCTCGGCGGCCGATCTCGCCGCCGGCAAGGCGCTGGTGGAAAAGGGCAACTGCGTGGCCTGCCACGGCCAGGGGCTGAACGCCCCGATCTCGCCGGACTATCCCAAGCTGGCCGGGCAGCATGCGGACTACCTCTACCACGCGCTGCTGTCGTACCAGGTTTCGGGCATACCGCAGGTGGGCCGCTCCAACGCGATCATGGCCGGCCAGGTCAATGCCAACCCGGCCGTCACGGGCAAGGATGGCAAGCCGCGTCCGTTCACGCGCAAGGAGCTGAAGGACATTGCCGCCTACATCGAATCGCTGCCGGGTGACCTGGTGCTGAAGAAGTAATACGGCGGGCGGATGTCCTGCCGCATTACGCAAGCTTAAAAAAAGCCGCTCCGGGATTCGGGGGCGGCTTTTTTGCATCTGGAAGCGCCACGTGGCGCCTGGGCGCTTACGAAACCGCGGAGGGCTGCACCGCGCGAAGGCGCCGCGCCATGCCGTCCGACATCCACGGGGCACCGGCTCCCGCGATCAGGGCGTCGACGCCGCGCAGCGGCGCAAGCAACTTCCTGCCCGCTGCTTCGCCAGCCACCATGATGGCGGCGCCCAGTCCGTTGATCGTTTCAATGTCGGGGGCGACCAGTGTGACGCCGTGCGGCCCGTCGGCCGGCATGCCGGTGCGCGGGTCCAGGACATGGTGGTAGCGCCGGCCATTGCGGAAGAAGCAGCGTTCATAGTCTCCCGATGAGGCGACCACACCATTGCTGACGGACAGCACCCCCAGCAGGCGTTCCGGCGCGCGGGGATCACGCACGCCAACGCGCCAGTCCCGTCCCTGCAGCTGGCCGCTCGCAAGGACATCGCCGCCCCCGTTGATCATGGCGTCGCGCAGCCCGTGGCGCTGCAAGGCCTGCATGCCCGCGTCCAGGATCGGCAGCTTGGCGATGCCGCCCAGGTCCAGCCGCATGCCGGGGCGGTGCAGCAATACTTCGCCGCGCGTTTCGTCGAGGATGACCTGGCGGTAGTCCACCAGCGGGCGTTCGCGCGCAAGCTCGCCGGCATCGGGAACATGGGTGCCCGGCGCCTCGAACTGCCAGCCGGCGTACGCGCCGACCGTCACGTCAAAGGCACCGCTGCTGCGTGCGGACAGCTGCCCGGCCGTGCGCAGCACCGCGATCAGCTCCGGGGACACCCGCACGGCGCGGCGCCCCGCGCAGCGCTGCAGTTCGCTCACTTCGCTGTCCGGCCGGTAACGGCTCATCCGCTGTTCCAGGCGAGTCATCTCGGCAAAGGCAGCGGCCATGCCGTCGCGCGCAACCGCCGCGCTCGCGCACTGGACCACGATATCGACACGTGTTCCCATGAGCTGCTGCGAAGCGCGATGCACGGCCGGATCGGCCAGCGCCGGCCGGACGAACATGCCGGTGGCCAGCAAGGACAGGCCGCCAAGGCCGCGCAGGCTGCGCCGGCGGCCGGCATCGATGATTCGAGGCTTCGGCATGATCGGGTTCAGTGCGAACGGGCGACCATGTAGTCGACGGCGGCCTTGACCCTGTCGTCCGGCAGGGAAGGATTGCCGCCACGCGCGGGCATCATGCCCTTGCTGCCGGTGAAGCCTTCAAGCGCGTGCTTGTAGAGCACGTCGTTGCCTTGCGCGATGCGCGGCGCCCAGTCGGCCTTGTCGCCGGGCTTTGGCGCACCGGCCACGCCGGCCGCGTGGCACATGGCGCAGACCTGGCCGAACGTGCTCTTGCCAAGCGCATTCTCTTCGCCGCCACTCGACTGTGCTGCGCCAGCGCCCGCAGCGGGCGTGGTGGCCGCGGCGACAGCCACCGGTTGGGACGATTGCGCAGCGGGTGCTGCATTGTCTTGCTTGCCACAGCCAGCGATTGCGATTGCGGCGGCGGAAAGCAATACCATCAAGAGGGTTTTCTTCAGCATGACAGTTCCTTCGGCGGATAAGTAGCGGAATAAGTTTTCGCGCCGCTTATTCTGTCCGCTTCGCGCAGCGTAAAGATGCATTTCAAATGCACATCTAACGAATCTATGACGATGGTCAATTCCTCAACACGCAAGTGATTCGAGTATGTCGATCCGGAAACAACAGAAAGAAAAGTTGGCGGACGTTCGTCCGCCATTTGCAACGACGGATCGAGGAATCGAAGATGAGCAGGCAATTGCAGGACCAGGTAGCGCAGCCCGATGTGCCGGCCGCGCCCGGACGGCGGCGTTTCATTGGCACCGCGGCGCTGGCCGGACTGGCTGGCGTGGCGGCATGCACGGACAAGGGTGGCAACGCGGCGCCGGCCGCGGCTCCGGCAGCCGGCGGCAGCGCGGCGGCACATGAAGGTGCCAGCATTCACCTGAAGCCCGGTGAGCTCGATACCTACTATGGCCTGTGGAGCGGCGGGCATGCTGGCGACATGCGCGTGCTCGGGCTGCCTTCCGGCCGGGAGATCCACCGCATCCCGTGCTTCACGCCCGATGCGCTGGTTGGTTGGGGCATCACCAACGAGTCCCGGCAGGTGATGGGGACCCGTCCCGACGGCAACCTCCGCTACACCGTCGGCGATACGCACCACGTGCATGCCTCCTACAAGGACGGCAACTATGATGGCCGCTATGCGTGGGTCAACGACAAGATCAACTCGCGCCTGGCACGTGTCCGGCTCGACTACATGGTCTGCGACAAGATCACCGAACTGCCCAATGTGCAGGGCTTTCACGGCATCTTCCCGGACAAGCGCGACCCGGTCGACGAGAAGGTCAACTACACCACCCGCGTGTTCTGTGGTGCCGAATTTGCGCTGCCGCTGCCGAATACCCCCATCGAAGACGCGGGCAAGTACCGGTCGCTGTTCACCTGCGTCGATGCGGAATCGATGGAGGTGCGCTGGCAGGTCCTGATCGACGGCAACTGCGACCTGGTGGCGACGTCGTACGACGGCAAGCTGGCTGCCACCAACCAGTACAACACGGAAATGGGCGCGCACTACGAGGACATGATGTCCGCGGAGCGCGACGCCTGCCTGTTCTTCAACGTGGCGCGGATCGAAGCCGCCATCAAGGACGGCAGGTTCAAGAAGATCGGCGACTCGAAGGTGCCGGTGGTCGACGGCACGCGCGCGGCCAACCAGGACCCGAAGACCGCGCTGACCGCGTATGTGTCGGTGCCCAAGAACCCGCACGGCGTCAATGCCAGCCCTGACCAGAAGTACTTCGTCTGCGCGGGCAAGCTGTCGCCCACCGGCACGGTCATCGAGCTGGCGCGCGTGCTGGACTGGTTCGACGGCAAGCTCGAGAAGCTGGACGATGCCATCGTCGCGGAAGTGGAACTGGGCCTGGGGCCGCTGCATACGGCCTTCGATGGCCGCGGCAACGCCTACACCACGCTGTTCCTCGACAGCCAGATCGTGAAATGGAACATCGACGCGGCCATCCGCTTCCACAAGGGCGACAAGAACGCCAAGTACGTCGTCGACCGGCTGGACGTGCAGTACCAGCCCGGGCACCTGAATGCCACGCAATCCGAGACCATCGCGGCAGACGGCAAGTACCTCGCGGTGGGCTGCAAGTTCTCCAAGGACCGGTTCCTGCCGGTGGGCCCGCTGCATCCGGAGAACGAACAGTTCATCGATATCTCGGGCGACAAGATGGTCCTGCTTGCGGACCACCCGGTGCACAGCGAGCCGCATGACTTCGTCATCTTCAAGCGCGAGCTGCTACACCCGAAGCAGGTCTATGCGCTGGACGATTTCCCCAACGCGGTCAAGGATCCGAAGGAGTCGGGCGTCTTCCGCAATGGCCGCAAGGTGACGGTCAAGATCACTTCGCAAGCGCCGGCTTTCAGCCTGCGCGAGTTCAAGCTGAAGAAGGGGGACGAGGTCACGCTGATCCTGACCAACCTGGACAAGATCGAAGACCTGACGCACGGCTTCGCGATTCCGAAGTACAACATCAACTTCATCGTCAATCCCCAGCAGACGGCGTCGGTGACGTTCATCGCCGACAAGCCGGGGGTGTTCTGGTGCTACTGCACCCACTTCTGCCATGCGCTGCACCTGGAAATGCGCAGCCGCATGATCGTCGAAGCCTGAGCAGGACCGCGCTCGACATCCGGGGCCACGCCCGCCTGGCGCGTGGCTCCGGGCAGACCCCTGCCCACACCCTGACGGCGTCACCATGTTTGCGAACAAGACAACGCGGAAGCCGGGCCAATGGCTCGTATTCCTGATTACCGCATGGCTGCTGCTGCTGTCATGCGCGCCGGCCGCGCGGGCCGCAGCCTACGAAGCGGCCCTGCCTGCGGGCCTGGCGGATGCGCCGAACCTGTGCGCGCTGCTGCCGTGCGCGGAAGTGCTGCCCGGCGCGACAAGTTTTTCCCACCGCAAGGGCCAGCCGCCCTATGTGGAGGGCTACGGCAGCACGCCCGACGGCGCGAAGAAGCTGCTCGGCTACGTGATGCTGTCGACCGATATCACCGATACGCCGGCCTATTCCGGCAAGCCCGTGGTTACGCTGATCGGCATGGATACGCAGGGGCGCTATGTCGGGATCAAGGTGCTGAAGCACTCCGAGCCCATCCTGCTGCTGGGCATTCCGGAATCGGCACTGTTGAACTTCAACAAGCAATACCTTGGCAAGTCCGTTGCCGACAAGATCGAAGTCGGCCAGTCGCGTCCCGATGAAGGCGTGGTTGGCGTGGATGCGATTTCCGGGGCCACGGTGACGGTGATTGCGCAGAACCAGGTGCTGACGACATCTGCAGCGACCGTGGCGCGGCAGGTCGGCATCCTCGCGCCTACGCACCGTGAGCCGGCCAGCTTCGTGGCCACCGGCAAGCAGTACAGCTGGGCAGACCTGGCCGCCATGGGCGCGGTGCAGCGCCTGCTGGTCCGGCCGGCGCAGGTAGGGCTGCCGGCGGACTCGGGGCCGTTCATCGAACTCTGGTTCGGCGACCTGAACCATCCGGACGTGGGGCGCAGCATTCTTGGCGATGCAGCCTGGCAAGGCCTGCGCAGCCAGCTCAGCGCCGGCGAGCAGGCTATCTTCATCATCCGCACGGCGGGCAGGGAGTCGTTCAAGGGCTCCGGCTTCGTGCGCGGCGGCATCTATGACCGCGTACAGGTCCGGCAAGGCGCGGATGCCTTCACGTTCCGCGACCTGGACTATCTCAATCTCTACGGCATTGCGGCCGAGGGCGCGCCGTCGTACACCGAGTCGGCGATCTTCGTGATCCGCAAGCCGGCGTTCTCGGCGGCGTATCCGTGGAAGCTCTCCTTCCTGGGCAACCGCGTCGACAGCGCCACCGGCGTGCGCAGCTTTGCCAGCTTCGATGCGCCTTACTGGCTCCCCGATGCGCTTCTGCAGGGCGGCCGTCCCAAGGTGGAAGAGTCCGAGGCGGCGTGGCAGAAGGTGTGGCGCGCGCGGCTGCCGCAGATTGCGCTGTTCGTGGCCCTGCTGTGCGCGGTCACCATCGTCTACGCGCTGCGCGACCGGTTGACACGCCGCGCCACGCACAAGAACAAGTGGGCGGTCAACGGGTTCAAGTACACGGCCTGGGCCATCAGCATCGTGTTCGTCGGCTTCGGCGCCATGGCGCAGCCGTCGGTCACGCAGGTGCTGACGTGGTTCCATTCGCTGCTGTTCCAGTGGAACTGGGCGCTGTTCCTCAGCGATCCCTTCATCTTCTGCTTCTGGGTCTTCATCATCCTGACCGTGTTCCTGTTCGGGCGCGGCCTGTTCTGTGGCTGGCTGTGCCCGTTCGGATCGTTGTCCGAGGCAATCTACAAGTTTGGCCGCCTGGTCGGCCTGAAGCGCTGGCAGCGCCATTTGCCGCGTGCGTGGCATGACCGGCTGAAGTGGCTCAAGTACGGCATCTTCTTCGGGCTGCTGGCCGTGTCGATGTTCTCGATGGGGCTGGCGGAGGTGCTGGCCGAGGTCGAGCCGTTCAAGACGACGTTCCTGGTCGGCATCAGCCACCGCGCGTGGCCGTACGGGCTTTTTGCCTGCACGCTGCTGGGTTTGTCGCTGTTCGTCGAGCGTCCGTACTGCAAGTACATCTGCCCGCTGGGCGCGGCGCTGGCGATGCCCAGCACCTTCCGCTGGTTCGGCCTGCGCCGCAAGGTGGAATGCAACCAGTGCAAGGCCTGCGCGAACGGCTGCGGGTCGATGGCGATCGACGCGGACGGCCGCATTGACCACCGCGAGTGCCTGCACTGCCTCGATTGCATGGTGCTCTACACCGATGCGTCCGGCTGCCCGCCGCTGGTGCGGGAGCGCAAGCGGCGCGAGCGCGACGGCCTGCTCATCACGCCGATCGGCCGCGACGGCTACTACATTCCGCTGGAACCCGTCCCTGCAACGGCGGCGCCCGGCAAGCCGCTGCGGGCGGATCCGCGCATGGCCACCGATCCGGTCACGCCGCCTTACGCAAGCGCACGCGGCTGGCGCTGGCTGGTGCTGGAACTGCGCGACCATCTCTGGCCGTGGAGCGCCGAGGGCTGGCACTCGGCGCGGGCCTTGCAGGTCGCGGGGCTGGCCATCGCGCTCGCGGTGGTGGTGGCCTGGATGCTGGCGGCAGCCGGCCGGCTTTCATCGGGCGCGGTGATCGGCTGGTGGTTCGGCTGGAGCGTCTATGAGGTGCTGATCCGCCTGAGCGGGCGCGCCTACGTCAAGGAAGGGCCGTGGTGGCGGGCAGGGTACCGCAAGGCCTCGGCGATGGACATGCTGTGCTACGTGGGCTTCAAGAACCTGCTGATCGGCGCCGTGCTCTTCCTGGTGCTGAAGAGCGCCGGGATGCTGTCGGGATGAAGCGGCTCCTTGTCCTGCTGGCAGCTGGCCTGGCGATGTGCAGCGCGCAGGCGGCAACGACCTGGCGCGTGCAGCCCGGCCAGGACCTGCAGGCGGCCATCCATGCCGCACGCGGCGGCGATGTGATCGAGATAGAGAAGGGATTCCACGAGGGGAATTTCATCGTGGACAAGCCGCTCACGCTGCGAGGCGTCGGGCGGCCCACCCTGAGCGGCGGCTTGCATGGGGATACGCTGCGCATCACGGCGCCGGATGTCGTGGTGGAAGGTGTGATCGTGCGCGATTCCGGCGACAGCCTGAAGGACCAGAATGCCGGCATCTACATCTACCCGGGCGCGCACCGCGCCGTCGTGCGCCAATGCGACCTCACCTACAACCTGTTCGGCCTGTGGATCGAAAAGGCGGATGACGTGCGCGTCGAAGGCAACACCATCACCGGCAAGCGCGACTACAACTCCGCGCAGCGCGGCAATGGCGTGCAGCTCTACAACACGCGTGGTGCCAGGATCATCGGGAACAACATCAGCTTCGTGCGGGACGCCCTGTACGTCGATGTCTCGCACCATGCCGTCTTCCGGGGCAACCGCCTGCACCATAGCCGCTACGGCACGCACTACATGAACTCCTACTACAACCTGTGGGAGGACAACGACAGCTACTACAACCGCGGCGGCCTGGCGCTGATGGAAGTGCGCGACCAGGTCATCCGCAACAACCGCACCTGGGGCAACACCGACCACGGCATCATGCTGCGCACCTTGCAGGACTCGGTCATCGAAGGGAACGTGGTGGCGGGCAACCAGCGCGGCTTCTTCATCTATGACGTCGAGTACGCACAGCTGCGCGGCAACCTGATCGTGAACAACGCCGTCGGCGTTCACCTTTCGGCAGGGTCCACGCGCAATGTCGTGCAGGGCAACGATCTCATCGGAAATCGCGAGCAGGTCCGCTACGTGGGCGCGCGCGATGAAGCCTGGGGCGGGCGCTCGCCTGCGGAAAAGGGGCAGGGCAACTACTGGAGCAACTACCTTGGCTGGGACCGGGACGGCGACGGCATCGGCGACACGCCCTACGAGGCCAACGACCTGGTCGACCGCCTGAGCTGGCGCTATCCCGCCGTGCGGCTGCTGCTGGGCAGCCCGGCGGTGCAGGCACTGCGCCTCGCCGGCAGGCAATTCCCGGTACTGCGGGTGCCGAGCGTCGTCGATGCCTACCCGCGCATGCGGCCGGCCCGCATCAACTGGAGTGAGTGGCGTGACAAACAATATCGCGGAGAATGACCCGGCAACGGCGGCCATTGTGCTGCGCGGGGTCAGCAAATCCTACGGCGCGCACCGGGCGGTGGACAACGTGGATTTCGTCGTCGGCCAGGGCGAACTGGTCGGACTGATCGGCCACAACGGCGCGGGCAAGAGCACGCTGTTCCGGATGATGCTCGGGCTGGTGCCGCCGAGCAGCGGGGAACTGGTGGTGGCCGGTGCAAGGGTGGGCGGGCGCGAATTCCGGGCCGCCCGGCGCCAGGTCGGCTACCTGCCCGAGAACCTGGTGCTGTACGACAACCTCAGCGGCCGGGAAACCCTGCGCTTCTTCGCGCGGCTCAAGGGCGTATCGCCCGACGCATGCGAACCGATGCTCGATCGCGTCGGCCTGGCGGATGCGGCGAAGCGGCCCGTGCGCGAGTATTCCAAGGGCATGCGGCAACGGCTCGGCTTTGCGCAGGCGCTGCTGGGCAAGCCGCGCGTGCTGTTCCTGGACGAGCCGACCAACGGGCTCGATCCCGTCGCGATCCGCGACTTCTACGAGCTCCTGCTGGCGCTGCGTGGGCAAGGCGTGACGATTGTGCTGACGTCCCACATCCTGGCCGAACTGCAGCAGCGCGCGGACCGCTTCGCGGTCATGTCGGCCGGCCGCATGCAGGCGGTGGGAAGCGTGGCGGCGCTGCGCAGACAGCTTGGCCTGCCGGTCACCCTGGCGCTGCGGCTGGAGCCCGGCGCCAGGCCCGCCGCCATCCGCTGCCTGCAGGCGGAGCAGGGGCTGGCGGTGGAGATTCAGGAAGGCGCCACGGAACAGGACCTGACGCTGCGCTGCCTGCCGCAGGCAAAGATGGCCGTGCTGGCGGCGCTGCAGCCGCTGGGCCGCTGGCTCGACCTGCATATCCATGAGCCGTCGCTGGAAGACCTGTTCCTGGGACTGGGGAGCCGGGCATGATCCAATTCGAATGGCGGCAGGTGGCCACGCTGGCGGGCAAGGAGTTCCGGGACCGCGTGCGTAACCGGTGGGTGCTGGCAGTGGCCGTGGTCTTCACCGTGTTTTCGGTGGCAATCAGCTATTTCGGCGGGGCGGAGCAGGGCACGCTGGGGCCGCGCTCGATCGAGTTCGTGATCACCAGCCTGGTCAGCCTGGTGATCTACCTGGTGCCGCTCATCGCGCTGCTGCTTGGCTTCGATGCCATCGTGGGAGAGCGCGAACGGGGCTCGCTCGACCTGCTGCTGGCCTTGCCTTTGACCCGGGGAGAGCTGCTGCTGGGCAAGTACCTGGGTCTGGCCGGCGCGCTGGCATGCTCGACGCTGGCCGGGTTTGCGCTGATGGCGGGCCTGCTGTATGCGCGGTTCGGCTGGCCGGGGCTCTACCAGTATCTCGGCTTCGTGCTGAGCGCCACCCTGCTGGGGCTGGCGTTCCTGAGCCTGGCCCTGTTCCTGTCCGTGCTCAGCCGCGACCGTACCCGCGCATCGGGCATGGCCATCGCGCTGTGGTTCTTCTTCGTGCTGGTATTCGACCTGTTGCTGCTCGGGCTGCTGGTCGCGGGTAGCGGCCAGCCCGGCGGTGCATCCGGAGGCATTGCGGGCAGCCTGTTCAGCGGAGACTGGGTGGCCTGGCTGCTTCTGCTCAACCCGGCCGATATCTTCCGCATCCTCAATATCTTTTCACTGGATCAGTTGCGCAGCCTTGGCGGCGTTGCCGGCATTGTTCCGCCGTCCCTGGCCGACCCATGGCTGATGAGCGGTGCAATGCTGGCATGGATTGCCGTGCCGCTGGTCCTTGCAGCCCGGAGGTTCCGTTGATGAAGCTTATGCGCCGTCGTTTATTGCTTGCCGCCGGTGGACTGACCGTCCTGGCGGCATGCGGCACGGAAAAGCAGGTGCCCGTGCAGCCTGCCGAAATCGAATCCGCCAGCACCTGCGACCTCGATGGCATGCTGCTGGCCGACTACCCGGGCCCCAAGGCCCAGATCTTCTACGCCGGCGATGCGCGGCCACACTGGTTCTGCGACACCGTCGAGATGTTCCACACGCTGCTCAGGCCCGAACAGGCCCGGCCGGTGCGCGCCGTGTTCGTGCAGGACATGGCGCTGGCGGACTGGGACAGGCCACGCGGCCACTGGTTCGACGCCACCAAGGGCGTGTACGTGCTCGGCAGCAAGCGCCGCGGGCCGATGGGCCCGGCGATCGGGAGCTTCCGCGACGCGGCCGGCGCCCGCGCCTTCATGGACAGCCATGGAGGGAAGATGCTGGCTTATGCCGAGGTCACGCCGGAGATGGTCGACATCTGCGGCGGTGCTTCGAGCGATGGCCGGATGTAGTACACCGGCCATCGACAACTGCAAGCTGCTTCAGTTGCCGCTGCCGCTTGCCAGGCGGCGGGCCTTGACGGCCTCGGCCAGCGTTTCGAGCACCTTGACCGAGTCGTCCCAGCCGATGCAGGCGTCCGTCACGGACTGACCGTAGGTCAGGCAATCCACCGGCGTGCCCTGGGCGTGATCCTGGCGGCCAGCCACAAGGTGCGACTCGACCATCACGCCGACGATGCGGTCGTCGCCGGCAGCCAGTTGGCGGCCGATGTCCTCGCAGACCGGGATCTGGTTCTCGTGCTTCTTGCTGCTGTTGGCGTGCGAGGCGTCGATCATCAGGCGCGCCGCCAGGCCCGACTTGGCGATGGCATCGCAGGCCTCCTGCACGCTGGCCGCATCGTAGTTCGGCGCCTTGCCGCCGCGCAGGATGATGTGGCAGTCCTCATTGCCCGAGGTTGACACGATCGCCGAGTGGCCGCCCTTGGTCACCGACAGGAAATGGTGCGGCTGCGACGCGGCCTTGATGGCATCGACGGCGATTTTCACGTTGCCGTCGGTGCCGTTCTTGAACCCCACCGGGCACGACAGCCCCGATGCCAGTTCGCGGTGCACCTGCGATTCCGTGGTGCGCGCGCCGATCGCGCCCCAACTGACCAGGTCGGCGATGTACTGCGGGCTGATCATGTCCAGGTATTCGGTGCCGGTGGGCACGCCCAGCTCGCTGATGTTCAGCAGCAGCTCGCGCGCCGTGCGCAGGCCGTCGTTGATCTTGAAGCTGCCATCCATGTACGGGTCGTTGATCAAGCCCTTCCAGCCCACCGTGGTGCGCGGCTTCTCGAAGTAGACCCGCATCACCACTTCCAGCTCATTGGCGAAGCGGTCGCGCTGCGCCTTGAGCAGCTTCGCGTACTCCAGCGCTGCCTTGGTGTCATGGATGGAGCAGGGGCCGATGATGACGATCAGGCGGTCATCCATGCCGTGCAGGATGCGATGCATGGACTGGCGCGCGGCATGGATCACCTCCGAAGCCTTTTCGGAGCAGGCGAACTCGCGGATCAGGTGCGCGGGTGGCAGCAGTTCCTTGAGTTCACGGATGCGCAGGTCGTCGGTGTTCTTCAGCATGATGGGTCCGGTCTTGTGAGGTCGTGGAGTATGTCAGGGCGAGGCAGGTATAAAAAAAGCCGCCAGGCTTGCTGGCGGCTTTTTTTGTTTGTTCGGGGCGCTTACAGCCGTCCCTCCCTATCCGCCAGCGGTGTGAGATCGCTAAAAAAGTAAAAGTAAAACTTAGCGGACATGGCGGAGAAAGGCTTTGGCTGGGGTCAGCGTGAATTCGATTCTGTTTCGAAGCGCGGTATTTATGCTGCGCTGCGTGACAAAAGGGCAGAAAATTGCGCGGACATCGTCAAAATTTCGGTGCGCGGCAATTGCCTGCTGGACTGCGAAGCATCTTTATAGCGCCTTTTGCCGGGGTTGGCAAGTACCGCGCCAGGCTTCCGGGTGGTCACGGCGCGGCAACCGCGCTCAGGCCGTGCCACCCACCGTCATGTTCTCGATCCGCAACGTCGGCTGGCCTACGCCCACGGGTACGCTCTGGCCTTCCTTGCCGCACACGCCCACGCCGGAGTCCAGCCGCATGTCATTGCCGATCATGGTGACGTCCTTGAGCGATTCCGGGCCATTGCCGACCAGCGTGGCGCCCTTGACCGGATAGGCGATCTTGCCGTCCTCGATCATGTAGGCCTCGCTCGCGGAGAACACGAACTTGCCATTGGTGATATCGACCTGGCCGCCGCCGAAGTTGACCGCATACAGGCCGCGCTTGACGCTGGCGATGATTTCCTGCGGATCGCGGTCGCCGTTGAGCATGTAGGTGTTGGTCATGCGTGGCATCGGCAGCGCGGCGTAGCTTTCGCGGCGGGCGTTGCCGGTCACCGGCATCTTCATCAGCCGCGCGTTGAGCGTGTCCTGGATATAGCCGCGCAGGATGCCGTCCTCGATCAGCGTGGTGCACTGGGTCGGGTTGCCTTCGTCGTCGAGGTTGAGCGAGCCGCGGCGATTGGCCAGCGTGCCGTCGTCCACCACGGTCACGCCCTTGGCCGCCACGCGTTCGCCCATGCGGCCCGCGAACGCCGACGAGCCCTTGCGGTTGAAGTCGCCCTCGAGGCCATGGCCGACCGCTTCGTGCAGCAGCACGCCGGGCCAGCCCGGGCCGAGCACCACGGTCATTGCGCCGGCCGGTGCGGGGCGCGCATCCAGGTTGACCAGCGCGGAGGACACCGCCTCGTCCACGTACTGCTGCAGCAGCGCATCGGTGAAGTAGCCGTAGGCGTAGCGGCCGCCGCCGCCCGACGAACCCATCTCGCGCCGCCCGTTCTGTTCGGCGATGACCGTGACCGACACGCGCACGAGCGGGCGCACGTCGGCGGCGATCACGCCGTCGCTGCGCGCCACCAGCACCACGTCGTATTCACCGGCCAGGCCGGCCATGACCTGCACCACGCGCGGGTCCTTGGCGCGCGCCATGCGCTCGACGCGCTCGAGCAGCGCCACCTTCTCGGCAGCCGCCATGGAGTCGAGCGGGTCGTTCGGCGTGTACAGGTTGCGCCCGTTTTGCGAGGCCAGTTCGCTGGCCACCTTGACGCGTCCGCTGCCGGCACGGCCGATGGTGCGCGTGGCCGCCGCGGCCTGCGACAGGGCGGGCAGGCTGATGTCGTCCGAGTAGGCGAAGGCCGTCTTGTCGCCCGAGACGGCGCGCACGCCTACGCCCTGGTCGATGCTGAAGCTGCCCGACTTGACGATGCCTTCCTCAAGGCTCCAGGCCTCGTTGCGGGTGTACTGGAAGTACAGGTCGGCATAGTCGACCTTGTGCGTGAAGATGTCGGCCAGCACGCGCTGCAGCTTGGCTTCGTCCAGGCCATACGGCGCCAGCAGCAGTTGCTGCGCGGTGGCAAGGTTGCGGATTCCGAGATCGCCGGCGTTCATGAACAGTCCTTTTCTTTCTTGCTGGTGCGCCGGCATGACTTGGCCGGCGCCGTGAATCAGGTTGGGGCGGGAGCTTCCGCCAATGCTACAGCACCCGGTGCTTCAGCGCGGGCAGGTTCTGCCGGACTTCGGCAAGCCGCGCGGGGTCGATCACGCCGCTGACCACGCCTTCGCCTTCGGGCAGCATGGCCAGCACCTCGCCCCACGGATCGACCAGCATCGAATGGCCCCAGGTGCGGCGGCCGTTCTCATGTTTGCCACCCTGTGCGGCGGCGAGCACATAGCACTGGTTTTCGATGGCACGTGCGCGCAGCAGGATTTCCCAGTGGGCCTGCCCCGTGGTGTAGGTGAAGGCGGCCGGCATCAGAATCAAGCTGGCGCCTTCGTCGCCGGCCAGCTCCCGGTAGAGTTCGGGAAAGCGCAGGTCGTAGCACACCGACATTGCGACGCGTCCGCACGGCGCCTCGAAGCTGACCGGCGTGCTGCCCGCCAGGATGGTGCGCGATTCGTCATAGCTTTCCGCGCCGCGCGTAAAGCCGAACAGGTGGATCTTGTCGTAGCGCGCCACGCGTTCGCCGCGCGGGTCGAACGCGAGCGAGGTGTTGTAGACGCGCGCGTCGTCGCCACACCACATCGGCAAGGTGCCGCCGACCAGCCAGACGCGGTGGCGCCTTGCGGCATCGGCAAGGAAGCGCTGCACCGGGCCGTCGCCATCCTGTTCGCGGATGGCGACCTTGTCGGCTTCGCGCTGGCCCATCATGCAGAAGTACTCGGGCAGCAGCACCAGTTCGGCACCGCCATGCGCGGCTTCGGCGATTAGCGCGTCGGCACGTGCAAGGTTGGCGTCGAGCGACGTGCCGGTCACGGTCTGGATGGCGGCGACGCGAAACGGGGCAGGGGCTTGCATGGGGCGTTTCCTCTGGGGCGGCGCGCTGCGCGGTGCCGGCGCTCAACGCGGCACGGCCGGTTCGGCGCGGTTCTGGTACGTCGGCTGTTGCGCCTTATTGTCCTCCACTTTGCCGATCTGCGGGTTGGCCCAGCTGCCGGTGATCCGGTAATGCTGCGTGAACACCTTGGAAAACTCGTCGGCGAACAGCAACTGCGCGGCGAGCGTGCCGATGCCGAGCACCGGGTTGATGAACGCCGCCGCTACCGACGTGGTAGTGGCGTTGATGCGCGGCACCACGCGCACGTCGAGATCCTGGGTCTCGCGCAGCAGGTCGGCCGACCCCGACATGCTAGAGATGATCTGCGGGCTCTTCAGTTCGAAGTCCTTGATCGTCCCGACGCCGTTCTCAATGGTGCCGGAGCCGGAGATGCCGTCGAACAGCAGGCCGCGCCCCGACAGCGAACGGAAATCCAGCGTGGCAAAGCGCAGCAGGCCCTGCAGGCTGAGCACGCCGAGCAGGCGCGCCGCACCGGGCTCGACGCTGAGGATCTGGCCGTTCTCCAACTCCAGCGCAAGCCGCCCAGTCAGCGTCGGGTAATCGATCGACATCGGCGAGCCGCGCCATGCCACGCGGCCTTCGAGCTTGCCCTTGCCGTCGCGCAGCGTGTGCGGCAGGCCCAGGCGTTCCAGCGTGGCGCCGGCATCGCGGATATCGATGGCGAACGTCAGCGCCGTGCGGCGGGGAGCGTTGGCGGCATCGCCGTCGCGCAGCCTGCGCGGCACGCGCCAGGTGCCGCTGCCGGTCAGCGTGGCGCCGGGCTGTTCGATCAGCAGCCGCTCGAGGGTCCAGACCGGCTCGTCGCCGCTCTTGCTGCTGCGGGCCACGACCTCGAGCTTGCCGAAGTCATGCCCGCGCAGCGTGAACTGCTCGGCGACAAGGTCGATGGACGGCAGGGTGTCGATGCTGTTGGCGATGGCGTCGACGACATTGTGTTCGTCGCTTGCGTCAGGCACGTTCAGGCGGCTCAGGCGCAGGCGCATGGCGCCGGAGCCTGACTGGCCTTCGGCGCGCCACTGCATATTGCCGGCGATCTGGCGCGACTCCAGGTTGATGTCCCAGCCGCCGGCCTCGCGCGTGGCCTCGACCTTGACGTCGTCGAGCGTGCGGCCCGCGGCCTGGAGCGTGCGCATGCGGGCGTTGATGCGCTCGGGCAGGAAGGCGGGCGGGCTGGCGCGGCGGCTGCCGTCGCCTTGCATGCCGCCAAGGCTCGCGAGGGCAGAGCGCCAGCCATCGAAATCGAACTGGTCGAGCGTGGCCGCGGCCCTGACGCCGTTCGCGGGCAGTGGCGCGGCCTGCTGCAGGCCGATCCCGCCGGCCACCACCTCGGTGTCGCCGCCGTTGTAGTCGGGGCGCAGCAGGTAGCGCGCATTGAGCGCGCCGCCAAGCTGGACCTGCATTTCTTCCAGGCCCGCACGCCCGGGGGCGGGGCGCAGTTCGAAACGCAGCGGCATGTCCTGTGCGGCGGGCTTGGCCAGTGGCGCCGGCAGGGCGATGGCCATGCCGTTGAGGTCGGAGTTGACCTGCACCTGCGTCTGGCGCTCGCGCGAACTGAACACCGCGCTGTAGCCGGCGCTGCCTTCCAGCCTGGCCGCCAGCGCCGCCACCGAAGAGCCCGCCGCCGCTTCGCGCATGCCGGCCGCGGTGGCGTTGCCGTTCGCGGTGACCCGCACGCTGCCGTCGGGCTGCGAGCCGCCGCCGATGCGGACTTCCCCGCCGAGGAAGCGCGCACGCATGTTGTCGAGCTGGAAGCCGTGCTCATTGAAGGCGATGGAGCCGCTGGCGCCGCCCAGCTGCGGAACCTGCGCGTTGAGCACGACATCGTTGCCGGGGAAGCGGAAGGTGCCGTCGACACGCGTGGCATTGGCATTGGCCAGCGGCATGTTGAGCTTGAGCCTGAGTTCGCCATTGCCCTGCGCGCGCGAGTTGTCGGCCACGTGGCCGGTCCACTCGCGCACCGGCGAGGCCGCCATGTAGTGCAGGAAGCCTTGCACCGCGCCGCTGGCGCCGCCGTCGATCTCCAGGCGCCCGTGGTCGCTGAGGTCGTCGATGCGGCCGTTCACATCCTGCAGTGTCACGCCGGCAATGCCCTGGATGGTGGCGCGACGGGCCAGGAACGACATGCCGCCGCGCTCGAACAACACCTGGCCTTCAATGTCGGCAAAGGTCGGCCATACCGGGGCGCCGCCCGGGCCGGTCTCGTGTGCCGCGATCTGGTACCTGACCTGGCGGATCGGCACTTCCACGCGGAAGTCGCCAGCCTTCTCATATGGGCCGTGGAACGGGAAATGCGTCAGGTCGCCCTTGAGCACGAAGCGCACGCCGGCGGCATCGCCACCAGCCAGCGCGCCGGCCAGGTAGTGGCGCGTGCCGGCGGGAATGCCTAGCGGCAGATAGCGCGGCACCCGTGCCACCTGTGCCCGGCTGAGCTCGCCGCTGAGGTCGGCAATGCCCGATTCGCTGTCGCCGCCCGTGCGCCAGGTGCCGTTCACGGTGCCGGCCGTGTCTGCATTGGCGAAGCGGATGTTCCCCACGGTCACCGTCATGTGCCCGTCCTGGCGGGTCCAGCGCACATCGCCGCCGAGCTGGTCGAACGGCAGGCGCGGCTCGTCGAACATGCCGGGCAGCACCAGCGCCGCATTGCTGCCTTCGAAGTGGACCGTGCCTTGCCGGTCGTCGAAACTGAACGTGCCCGACAGGTTGGCAAAGCCCGGCACGCCGAGGTTCGGCTTGCCGTTGGCCCCGAGCGCGGGCACCGCGGGCTGGCCGTTGACCGAAACGTTGCGCAGCGTGCCCTGGACGGCGTAGTGCGCCTTGCCGGGGCGCCGTTCGAGCACGCCCGCGCGGTCGCGGTTCCAGGTCACGTTCAGGTTGTCGATATGGCCGGCCGGCTGCAGCGCGCGCAGCTGGCGCAGCACAGCGGTATCGACCGGCATCGACGTGGCCAGCGCCCGTATCGTGTTCAGGTCGAACGTGGGGGCCTTCAGCGAGAACTTGCGCAGCCCGCCCTTGTTGTCCATGGCCCAGCCCAGCGTGACCTTGCGCATGCCTTCGCGCCACGCGGTGTCGTTGGCAGCGGGCGGGCCGGCCATCGGCTGAGGTTGCCAGAGCAGGGTGTCGATGGTCAGCAGGTTGCTGCCGTCGCGGTCGCGGCGGTGCAGGAGGAAGGCCTGCGCATTGGCGAGCTTCAGCGCTTCGCTGGCGCCCGCGAGCTGCAGGTCGATGCCGCTGCCGCGCAGCCGGGCCTGGCTGCGCACGATGTGCCCACTGCTGAATTCCACCGTGCCGTCGGTGCTGAAGCTGCCGCCCGTCACGCGCTCGAACACGGTCAGGTAGCGCTGCACGACCGGCAGCTGCAGTTGCGTCACATCCCAGCTTGCCTGCCCCGACCAATAGCGCCAGTTGCCGGCGTTGCGCAGGTAGTCGTGGCGCAGGCTCGCCCGCATCACCAGCGGCCGCGGCGCCAGTGCCTCGGACTGCGCTTCCAGGCTGATCTCATGATGCTGGCCACGGCGCCGCGCGCTGAAATGGATCTGGGCCACGTCCAGCTGAGGCAGGTGGCCCTTTTCGTCCAGCCAGCGCAGCTTGCCGTCGGTCAGGTCCATATTGCCCTGAGCCATCAGCCAGTCCAGGAAGCGGTTGTCGTCGGTGTTGCCGCCGGCGGTGTCGACCGCCATGCCTGCGACCAGCAGCTTGCCCTCGGGGGTGCGGCGCGCCAGCACATCGGTGTGGGTTGCGCTGAGCGCCTCGAACTGCAGGTTCATGCTGAACAGCGAGCGCCAGGCGAGCTGGCCGTCCAGCGAGCCTGTCGAGAGCAGCGTACGCTGCTGGGCGTCGACCACCTTCAGGCCGTGCGCGCGGAAGGCCGGGTGCCAGCCGTCCCAGTAGGTATCGAGCGAATCGATGGTCAGCTTCGCCGATAGCGCCAGCGAGCCGCGGTCTTCCAGCCACTGCCGTGCGGCCGACGCCTGCGGCCAGAGCACGAAGCGGATCAGCAGACCCGCCACCAGCGCCAGCGCGGCCAGCGCCAGCGCCAGCCGCAGCAGGGTGCGGCCGAGGCCGCGCCAGACCGGATGGCGCACGGCCGCGCGCAGCGACCCGGCGCAGCCGCGCGCGAACGCGCGCAGGCGGTCCGCGGGCGAAACCGGCGCAGCGATCGATGGGGAAGCAATGGAAGGGGCCAGGCTGGCGACGGCCTTCTGGCTACCCGCGCCCGCATTGGGGGTGGAACCGTCAGCGGGGGTAGGGGCGCGGCTGGACATGCGCAGATTATCCGACAATACTAGCCGCTCTCCAATCTGGCGCCCGGCCTTTGTATGTTGCAAACAGCTGACACGCGAGGGATGCCGCGAGCGCGCCGCACCTGTCCCCGCATTTCAAGTTACTGGAATGACTGCCTCTGATCCGACGAGTTCCGCCGCGGGCAATACCGCAGAAATCCAACACGGCCAACATGGCGCAGGCGCCACGCCCGGCCAGCCGTTGTGCGACATGGCTTGCGGCGCATTCGCCACTACCGCTGCCACGGGGCCGGAACCGGTCGATTTCGAGGGCCACGTATTGTACTCGGCCGCGTATTCGCATTACGTGCGCCGTGTCTTGCTGGCCCGGCCGGAGCTGCCCGGCATCGTGGCGGCCGCCGCGGCGCAGCCGTTGTCGCGTGCCTGGATGAACGAGCGCCTGAAGGCATTGCAGGAACCGTCAGCGGACCTGGAAGAGTCCGTCAAGCGCGCGCTGCGGCGCCTGCGCGCCGAGCTCATGTGCGTGGCGATCGAGCGCGACCTGCGCGGCCAGGCCACGCTGGCCGAGGTCACGGGGGCCATGACCGATCTGGCCGAACTCTGTATCCAGCACGGCCTCGCCATGCTTGGCGACGACCTTGCCGCCACCTTCGGCAGGCCGGTCGGCGAGCATAGCGGCGAGGTGCAGGAGCTCGTCGTGGTCGGCATGGGCAAGCTCGGCGGCCGCGAACTCAATGTCTCGTCCGACATCGACCTGATCTTCCTGTATGACGAGGACGGCGAGACCCGCGGCGGCACGCGCAGCCTGTCCAACCACGAATACTTCATCCGGCTGGGCCGGCGCCTGATCAATCTGCTGGCCGACGTGACCGGCGACGGTTACGTGTTCCGCGTGGACATGCGCCTGCGGCCCAACGGCGATGCCGGTCCGCTCGCTTGCAGCCTGGGCATGCTGGAGGAGTACCTGGTGGTGCAGGGCCGCGAATGGGAGCGCTACGCGTGGATCAAGGGCCGGGTGGTGTCGGCGCTCGATACGCCGCACGCGCAGCGCACGGCGGACCTGCTGGCGCGGCTGACCACGCCCTTTGTGTTCCGGCGCTACCTGGACTATGGCGTGATCGCGGCGATCCGCTCGCTGCACGCGCAGATCCGCAGCGAGGCGGCCAAGCGCAGCGGCGGCCTGCCCGGTCATGGCGTCAACCAGCGTTCGTTCAACATCAAGCTTGGCCGAGGCGGCATCCGCGAAATCGAGTTCATGGCGCAGGTGTTCCAGCTCATCCGTGGCGGACAGGATCCGGCGCTACGCGTGCGGCCCACGCTCGAAGTGCTGGCCGTGGCCGTCGACAGGGGCCTGCTGCCCGCGGCCCAGGCCGCGCAGCTGGCCGATGCCTACCGTTTCCTGCGCCATCTCGAACACCGCCTGCAATATCGCGACGATGCCCAGACCCACCACCTGCCGACCACGCCGGAAGAGCAGCTTGCGGTGGCACAGATGATGGGCTGCGCGGATTGGCCCGCGCTGCTGGACAAGCTCGCCGTGCTGCAGGAGCCGGTCGCTCAGCAGTTCGAGGCCACGTTCTCCGATCCCGACGCTTCCCCGTGCGAGGCCCTGTGGCCCGGCATCGTGCTGGAGGACCAGCAGGCGCGTACTTCGCGGGACGGGCCCGACCAGAGCGGCCCGGATTCCGAGGTGTCGCCATGCCAGCGCCTGCAGGACGCGGGCTTCACCGACTGCACGGGCCTGCTGGACCGGCTGCGGGCCATTGCCACGTCGCTGCGCTACCGTGCGCTGTCGGAATCGAGCCGCGGGCGTTTCGACCAGCTCGTCAACCGCGCGCTCGATCTCGCGGCCAGGCAGGAAGACGCAGACAGCACCATCACGCGCTTCATCGATTTCCTGGACGCGATCAGCCGCCGCTCGTCGTATCTTTCGCTGTTGTCGGAATATCCGCAGGCCATGGACCGCGTAGCGCATACGCTGCACGCGTCGCGCTGGGCCGCCGCCTATCTGACGCGCCACCCGCAGCTGCTCGACGAACTGCTCGACACCGATGCGCTGGCGGGCGCGCCCGACTGGCCTGCATTCCGCCGCCGGCTGTCCGAGCGCCTGCTTGCCGCCGACGGCCAGATCGAGCAGCAGATGGACATCCTGCGCCGCGAGCACCACGCCGAGACCTTCCGCATCCTGCTGCAGGACCTGCAGGGGCTGCTGACTGTCGAGCAGATCGCGGACCGGCTGTCCGACCTGGCCGACGCCATGCTGGAGGCCACGCTGGAAACGGTCTGGCGCCAGCTTGCCACGCGCCATTGCGAGACGCCGCGCTTCGCGGTGATCGCCTATGGCCGCCTGGGAGGCAAGGAGCTTGGCTATGCCTCGGACCTGGACATCATCTTCCTGTATGACGACGAGCACGAGCGCGCGCCGGATGTGTACGCAGCCTACGCGCGGCGGCTCATCACCTGGCTGACCAGCCATACGGCGGCCGGCTCGCTGTTCGATGTCGACATGCGGCTGCGCCCGAACGGCGCATCCGGGCTGCTGGTGACGAGCTTTGACGCGTTCCGGCGCTACCAGCTGCGCGAAGGGGACAACACCGCTTGGGTCTGGGAGCACCAGGCGCTCACGCGGGCACGCTTCTGCGCCGGCGATGCCGAGATCGGCGCGCGCTTCGAAGCGCTGCGCGACGAAATCCTGCGCCAGCCGCGCGACGCCGCCGCGCTGCGCGACGAGATCGTGCAGATGCGCGGCAAGGTGGCGGAGGGCCATCCCAATCCCACCCCGCTGTTCGACCTCAAGCATGACCGGGGCGGCATGGTGGACATCGAGTTCACCGTGCAATACCTGGTGCTGCTGCACAGTGGCACCCACCCCCAGCTCACGCGCAACGCCGGCAATATCGCGCTGCTGCGCGAAGCGGGCGAACTCGGCCTGATCGATGCCGCGCTGGCGGTGCAGGTCGGCGATGCCTATCGGCAGTTCCGTGCTCTCCAGCACCAGCTGCGGCTGGACGGGCAGGACCAGGCCCGCGTGCCGGCCACGCAGGTGGCGGAACAGACCTCGCACGTGCTGGCGCTCTGGCAGGCCGTGTTCGGTGCCGGCTGACACGGTCCGTCCCGGTGCGGCGTGGCCGGGCATGCTGGCCGCCATCGCCCTGGTGTGGGCGCTGTCGGCGCTGATGAGCTTCGTGCCGTGGCTGCATGCGCACGGCCTTTATCTGCGCGATCCCGTACTGGCGGGCGGCGAGTGGTGGCGGCTCGCCACGGCCATGTGGGTCCACCTGGACTGGCGCCACTGGCTTGCCGATGCCTGTGCGGCCGCGGGTTTGCTGCTGCTGGCCGGACGCGCCACGCGCGTGCGTGAGGCGCTGCTGGTACTGGTGGCTTGCGGCATGGCGGTGCAGGTGGTGCTGCTGCGCGTGCCGACAATCACCTGGTATGGCGGGTTGTCCGGCGCGCTGCACGGGCTTGCGCTCTGGGCCGCGTTGAGTCTGCTGCGCGTCCCCGGATTGCCGCGTGTGGTGGGTGTGCTGCTGAGCCTTGGCGTGATCGTCAAGGTGTGGGTCGAACAATCGTGGCTGGCGCCGGTGGTGTTCGAACCGTCGTGGGGCTTTGGCGTGGTCCGCGCCGCGCACGCGGCCGGCGCCGTGGCCGGCCTGGCCTGCTGGCTGCTGCAGGAATGGTGGCGGGGCCGGCGCGGGCCAGCCCCGGGTTGAACCTGTTGGCGTTCAGCCGGCGCGCCGCCGCGCGAAAGCCAGTAGTCCGACGCCACCGAGCAGGGCTGCCATCCATGGTGACATCGCGCCTCCGCCACCTCCGCCGCCGGATTGCGATGCGGCCGGCGGGGCGGCGCTGACGTTGGCCGCCACGCTCAGCGCGCCGTCGGCATCGAGCAGGCCCGCGCCGCACACGCCCGGATTGGTCGTGCAATAGGTGCCGGACGGATGCGGCCGCGCGGAGCTCTTCAGCGCGGCAGTCACCTGTGCCGGCGTCAGTGACGGATTGACGGCGAGCATCAGGGACACCACGCCCGATACCATCGGCGCAGCAAAACTGGTGCCCTGCGAATTGCTGATCGTGTATGCGCCTAGCGAGGTGGCGCCATCGTTCGTGAGCGTGCGGATAAACGACAAGGCTGTCGTGCACGCGCCGTTCAGCACCTTGGAGTTGCCGCAACCGCCGCCCGGTGCGCTGATCGTGACCTGCGATCCCACATTGGCATAGCTGGCGTTTTCGCCGTCATTGGCATGCGCGGTCACGGCAATGACGCCGCTGCAGTCGGCCGGCGCTTCCAGCGCCCCGCGGTTGTTGCCGGCGGCCACGACCACCGACACGCTGCGTGCCACCACGTCGTTGATCGCCTGCTGTTCGATGCTGGTGCAGGTGCCACCGCCCAGGCTGATGTTGACCACGCGCGCCGGGTTGGGATTGTCCGGCACATTGGGCACGCTGATGCCCGCAGCCCAGCGCAGGCCGTCCACGGTGTCGGAGAGCAGGGCGCCACAGCGTCCGGAGACCCGTACCGGCAGGATGCGCGTGTTCCAGTCGACGCCGGCAATGCCTAGTCCGTTGTTGGTCATCGCGCCCAGCACGCTCGCCACGCGCGTGCCGTGCCAGGAATTGGGCGTGGCCTCCGTCGTCGGCGTGGAACTGCCGGGACAGAGAAACCCCGTCGGCACATTGTCGCCAGCGTCCGTGGCATCGCTGTCGCGGCCGTCGCCGTCATTGGAGATGGTGGTATTGCTGATGAAGTCGTAGCCGGCCAGCAGTTTGCCGGCCAGGTCAGGGTGGGGCCGTGAGCCCGTGTCGAGCACCGCGACCACCGAGCCCGTGCTGCCACGCGACCGGTCCCACGCGTGCGGCAGGTTGGCGCCGCCGATGGCGGTGCCCGTGCCCATCATGTACGGCTGTCCCGAGGCGAATTCGGGATCGTTGGGCACGGTGTCATGCAGGTGCAGCCAGCGGTCAGGCACCGCATCGGCGACACGCGGATCTTGACGCAACTTGGCCGCCAGCGCCTCCGGATCCGGATGGCTGCCGTCGGCTGTACCCAGTAGTTGCATATTGCCAGCCATGCTGCGCCGCACGGCAAGGTTGATGCCCGACTGGCTGCGCAACTGCTGCAGGCGGTCTTCCAAGGTTGAAACGCCCGGCTTGGCGCCTGAAGCGCCATTCACGGCCGAGGCACTGGGCGTGATGCTGGCTTCACGCCAACGTACGATGACATTGCCGGTATAGGCAGGAGCAGCCTGAACACCGTCGGCCGCCAGCGTGGCCGGAGCCTGTACCACCCAGCAAAAGCCCGCGAGTACCACGGCCAGCCATCGGAGGACAGTGGCGCGGCTACGCCTCGGAACGCCGTGCGACAAGTGCAGCATGAACACCTCCCGGTGCGCCCCTGAGGGACTGGCGGCATGGTACCGACGCCCGGGGGCAATGCTATGTAGCGAATACGATCCGGATGGATTCCGCAAGTGTGCCGAAGGCTTAACCCGGCCGGTCCCGTCCGGCCGCTCAGCTTGCCGGCATGTCGCGGCTGACCGGCATGGTGTGATGGGGCTTGAGTACCCGGTCAGGCTCGGCCGTGCCGATGCGCGGCGCTGCACGCAGGGTCGCGAGCGCCTGGTCCATGGTGGCGTCCGGCGACGCGCTGATCGCCGTCACCAGCCATACGCCGCCCGAAAGCGGCCGCTTGACCACGAAGCGGATCGGGCCCTCGATGGCGTCGAGCAGCTTGCCCGCTTCCTCGGAGACGTTCACGTCAGGTGCCGTGAAGCGCACCATGATGTCGCCCACCACGCGGTCAGCCGAAATACTGCCCCGCGGAGGTTGCGATGCCTTGGGCTGGGCCTGGCAGCCGGGCAGCGCCAGCAGTGCCGCGGTGGCGGCCGCCGCAGCGGCGAATGCCGGCACGAAGGCGCGCCGGTGGCCGGCGGACGGCAGTAGGCGGGTCATGTCTTGCTCCTGTGAATGCGTGAATAGTTGGCAGAGGGCGGTCGTTGCCGCAGCCTGCGGGGCCTTTGCCGGCTCAGCCGGCGCTGCGCCGCGTGCGCCGGCCTTCCTTGCCGCCACTGGCCGCGCGGGCGCCTTGCGCGAGCATTTCCTCGGCGTGCTGGAGCGTGGTAGCGGTCACCGTTGCGCCGCCCAGCATGCGCGCGGTTTCCACCACGCGGCCGGCGGCGTCGAGCGTACGGATGCGCGAGCGCGTGACGGAGCCGGACCCGTCGCCGGTGGTTTCCTTGCTGACCAGCAGATGGTGCCCGGCCTGCGCCGCCACCTGCGGCAGGTGGGTCACGCAGAGGACCTGCCGCGCGCGCCCGAGTTCCTGCAGGCGCCGGCCGACCACCTCGGCCACCGCGCCGCCGATGCCGGTATCCACTTCGTCGAAGATCAGCGTGGGCGTGGGCGACGCTTCGCTGGTGATGACCGAGATCGCCAGGCTGATGCGGGCCAGTTCGCCGCCGGATGCGACGCGGGCCAGCGGCCGCGCGCTGACGCCGGCATGCCCGGCCACCAGAAACTCCACCTGCTCCAGGCCATAGCTCTGGCCCTCGTCCATCGGGTTGAGCGCGGCGACGAAGCTGCCGCCCGCCATCGACAGGCCCTGCATGGCCTCGGTGACGGCGGCGGACAGCGCGTCCGCGGCTTCCTTGCGGGCCTGGCTCAGGTGCTGCGCCAGCGTCAGGTAGGCGGCCTTGGCGGCAGCCTCGCGCGCGAGCACCTTGTTGATGTCCTGCGCGGACTGCAGGTCGTCGAGCTGCTGGCGGCGCGCCACCAGTTCATCGGCGAGTTGCTCGGGCGGCAGGCGGTATTTGCGGGCCGTGGCATGCAGCGCCTGCATGCGTTCGTTGACGGCTTCGAGCCGCTCGGGGTCGAGTTCCAGGCGGTCGACATAGCGCATGAGCGAATGCGCGGCTTCCTCGGCCTGTACCTGCGCCGGTTCGAGCGCGGCCAGCACATCGCGCAGGGCCGGGTCGACGTCCGCGAGCTGCTGCAGCCGATGCACGATGGCATTGAGCGCGGACAACACGGAGCCGTCGGCCTCGGACAGGGAATCAAGTGCGGCGCGGCTCCCGTCGATCAGGCCGGCAGCGTGGGACAGGCGGTTGTATTCGGCCTGGATCTCCTCCCATTCGCCGGGCTGCGGCGCGAGTTTCTCCAGCTCGCCGACCTGCCATTCGAGGCGCTCGCGTTCGAGCTGCATTTCGCGCGACTGGTGCTCCACCGCCTCGCGCTGGCGTACGCAGGCGCGCCACGCGCGCCACGACTCTGCCACGGCGCCGGCCTGCTGGGTCAGTCCCGCATGGGCGTCAAACAGCAGGCGCTGGGCGTCGGGGCGCAGCAGCAGCTGGTGGGCATGCTGGCCATGGATGTCGACAAGCAGGTCGCCTACCTCGCGCAACTGGGCCAGCGTCGCGGCCGCGCCATTGATGAAGGCCTTGCTGCGGCCGCCGGCATCCACCGTACGGCGCAGCAGCACGGTGCGCGCGCCGCCGTCTTCCTCGCCGCCCAGCTCACGCTCGTCGAGCCACGCGTCGAGCGCCGGATGGGTGGAGAAGGTGGCGCTGATGCTGGCGCGTGCGGCGCCTTCGCGCACGATGCCGGCATCGGCGCGCTCGCCCAGCACGAGTGCCAGCGCGTCGATCAGGATCGACTTGCCGGCGCCGGTCTCGCCGGTGAAGACAGTGAAGCCGGACTGGAAATCGAGGTCGAGCGTGTCGACAATGACGAAATCGCGGATGGACAGGCTGCGCAGCATCGTGGCGGTGAAAGGGTTCGGTCGGTGCGGACGGGGGGGGCCGCTCAGAGGCGGTTGTCCTCGGTCGGGTACTCGTGCCAGTGCAGTTTCTTGCGCAGCGTGGCGTAGTAGTTGTAGCCCACCGGGTGCAGCAGCTGGATGGTCTTCTTCGAGCGCCGCACGATGATGCGGTCGCCCGGCAGCAGGGAAGTGAGCGACTGCATGTCGAAGTTGACGCTGGCGTCGCGCGCGGTGGCCACCTCGATGGTGACCTCGGCATCTTGCGGCAGCACGATGGGCCGGTTGGACAGCGCATGCGGGGCGATCGGCACCAGCACCAGGCCGGACAGCGTCGGGTGGAGGATCGGGCCGCCTGCCGAAAGCGCGTAGGCGGTCGACCCGGTGGCCGTGGACACGATCAGCCCGTCCGATCGCTGGTTGTACATGAAATAGCCGTCTACCGACACCGCCAGTTCGACCATGCCGGAAATGCCCGAACGGTTGACCACCACATCGTTCAGCGCCAGCGCCGAGAAGATGGGGCTGTCGTCGCGCACGACGCTGGATTCCAGCAGCAGCCGGGTCTCGGCCTCGTAGCGGCCTTCGAGCATGTCGGGCAGCACCGACTGCACATCTTCGAGCGGGATATCCGTCATGAAGCCGAGCCGGCCGTGGTTGACGCCGATCAGCGGCACATTGTGGCCGGCGAGCTGGCGGGCAATGCCGAGCAGCGTGCCGTCGCCGCCCAGCACCACGGCCACGTCGGCCTCCCGGCCGATCTCCTCGGCGGTCAGTGCGGGATAGCCGGTCAGCCCGGTGGCCTGCGCGGTCTCGCGCTCGAACACGACATCCTGGCCATTGCGCAGGATGTAGGAAGCGAGCTCCTCCAGCGGGCCTTCGATGCCGGCAGTCGAGTACCGGCCCACTAGGGCCACGGTCTTGAATGGGGTGCGCAAGGCGCTGGTTTTGGGGGGGGCAGACATGCGGGGATTAGACCATACCGCCGTGACCGTTGTCAGCATGGGCCGGACGCGCCATGTGCCGCCGCCCGGCCGGGCGCCCGAAGCGGTAAAACTTGCGTAAAATCGGGGCATCATGGATGAACGTTCGAAAACGCTGCTCAAGACCCTGATTGAGCGCTACATTGCCGAAGGGCAGCCGGTCGGCTCCCGGACCTTGTCCAGGTATTCCGGGCTGGACCTGTCGCCGGCCACCATCCGCAATGTGATGTCCGATCTGGAGGAGATGGGTTTCATCTCCAGTCCACACACGTCGGCGGGGCGGATTCCCACGCCGCGCGGGTATCGCCTGTTCGTCGACACCATGCTGACCGTCAAGCCGATCGAACGCGGTGGCGTGGAAATGACGGAGCTTGCCGGCCAGATCCAGGGCCAGCTCGGCGCCCAGCAGCTCGGCCCGCAGCGCATGATCACCGCGGCTGCGCGTACCTTGTCCAACCTTTCGCATTTCGCCGGCGTGGTGATGACGCCGCGGCGCGCGCAGTCGTTCCGGCAGATCGAATTCATGCGGCTGTCGGACAAGCGCATCCTGCTGATCATCGTCAGCCCCGAGGGGGATGTGCAGAACCGGATCATCCAGACGGAATTGCCATACACCCCCGCGCAGCTGATCGAAGCGGCGAACTTCTTCAACTCGCACTACGCGGGCATGAGCTTCGACGCCGTGCGCGATCACCTGCGCGTGGAGCTGCAGGACCTGCGGCGCGACATGTCGCAACTGATGCAGGCAACTGTCGAGGCGGGCAGCAGTGCCATGGAAGAAGAAGACGACCATGTCTATATCAGCGGCGAACGCAAGCTGCTGGAAGTGGAAGACCTGGCCTCCAGCATGGACAAGCTGCGGCGCCTGTTCGACGTGTTCGAGCACAAGACCAGCCTGCTGCAGCTGCTGGACGTGTCCAGCCACGCGCAGGGCGTGCAGATCTTCATCGGCGGCGAAAGCCAGCTCGTGCCGCTCGAAGACATGGCCGTGATCACCGCGCCGTACGAAGCGGACGGCCAGATCGTCGGCACGCTGGGGGTGATCGGGCCGACCCGCATGGCCTATGAGCGGGTCATTCCGATTGTCGACATCACGGCACGGCTGCTGTCGAGCGCCCTAAGCCAGAACTAGGGCCCGTCCGACGGGTCACACAGTCTGCTCCCCATTCCCACAGCCCGGCGGCATCCGGCCGCCCGGCCACATCGGAAGCGACATGACGTTTTCTCCCGAACCGGCCTACCAGCACGGCCAGGCGCCGCGCACGGCCATCCTGCTGGTCAACCTGGGCACGCCCGACGCGCCGACCCCGAAGGCGGTAGGGCGCTACCTGAAGGAGTTCCTTTCCGATCCGCGCGTGGTCGAGATCCCGCGCCTGGCGTGGCTGCCGCTGCTGCACGGGGTGATCCTGCCGCTGCGCTCGCGTGCCTCGGCCCTCAAGTACGAGTCGATCTGGCTGCGCGAGGCGCATATGACGGGGTCGCCGCTGCTGGTATACAGCGAGCGCCAGGCGCACGCGCTGCAGCGCCTGCTCAACCAGCAGGGCTACGAGGTCACCGTGGCTTGTGCGATGCGCTACGGCAATCCTTCGGTCGAGTCCGTGCTGGAGGCGCTGCGCCGCCAGGGCACGGAGCAGGTGCTGGTACTGCCGATGTATCCGCAATACTCCGGCACCACCACGGCCACCGCGTTCGACGAGGTGTTCCGCGTGCTCGGCCAGTGGCGCAACCAGCCCGAGCTTCGGCTCGTGAAGCATTTCCATGACCATCCGGCCTATATTTCGGCGCTGCACCAGCAGGTCGGCGCATACTGGGCGCAGCACGGCATGCCGGATTTCGCGCGCGGCGACAAGCTGATCCTGTCTTTCCACGGCGTACCGCGCCGCACGCTGGAGCTGGGGGATCCCTACCACTGCGAATGCCTGAAGACGGGGCGGCTGCTCGGCGATGCGCTGGGTCTGCAGCCGGGTCAGTATCAGGTGACGTTTCAGTCTCGTTTCGGCAGGGCCGAATGGCTCCAGCCCTACACGGCGCCCACGCTGGCGGAACTCGGCAAGGTCGGCGCGGGCCGGGTGGACGTGTTCTGCCCGGGCTTTCCCGCCGACTGCATCGAGACACTGGAAGAGATCGCCATGGAGGGGCAGACCGAATTCATGGTGGCCGGCGGCAAGCAGTTCCATTTCATCCCGTGCATGAACGATGCGCAGCCCTGGATTGCGGCAATGGCAGAGATTGCCCTGCAACACTTGCAGGGTTGGCCGATGAATCTGCCGCATCCGCATGAACTCGAAGCGCGCCGCAGCCGCGCGCAGACCCGCGGAGCCGCAGCATGAACGTCAGTTTTGAGCCCGATGCACGCCTGCGTATCGACAAATGGCTCTGGTGCGCGCGATTCTTCAAGACGCGCTCGCTGGCGGCCGAGGCCGTGGAGCGTGGGAAGGTGATGGTCAACGGCCAGCCGTGCAAGAACTCGCGCGAGGTCAAGCCCGGCGACACGATCCTGCTGGAAGCCCATCAGCAGCGTTGGGAGCTGGTGGTGAAGGGCATCGCCCCGGCGCGCGGCCCGGCTCCGGTGGCACAGACGCTGTATGCGGAAACCGAGGCCAGCCAGGCGCGCCGCCACACAGAAATGGAGCAGCGGCGTTACCAGCCGGAGCCATCATCGCAATTGCAGGGCCGCCCGACCAAGCGGGACCGGCGGCGCATCGATGATTTCAGGAGCTGAACGCGACAACGCGGCCGTACCGGCAGTCGCCGGTCAGCCGCGCTGGAAGTATCAAGGCCAGCCAGGGTTGTCCTACTGGTTGACGCTGACGTAAGGAACGATGTAGTGCTTGAACACGGCCTTGCCGCTGCCATACTCCGTATCGCGCGGCGTGAGCGCGCCGGACATGCAGATGAATACTGTCATTACCGACAGAGCGGCAAGCAGGCAGAGCGTCACGACGGGCAGCTTGTGCATGGCCAACCTTTCGGAAGAGGCACAAATGTGATCCAACTCCGGGCCCCCGGTATTTTTGTCATTTTTCTTGTTAAGAATCTTAGTGAGTGCGGTGCAGCAAGGCAATAAGCGGTCGATTGCACAAGGGGGATGTTTGTAACGGTGTGTTTCCGGGTCTCTTCTCAACCACTCTTGAAAAATGACGGGTTGCCACCAGATGCGCGAGACACACGCCGATTTACCCACCGCGGCCTGCACCGGATGGCCGCGACAATGCATTGATACGGATCGACATGGAAGAACAGAAGCAGACGCCATCCACCCCGACGCCTGAGCCCGCCGCCGAAGCGGCCACCAACGCCGCGGCCGCCGCGCCGGAGACTGCCGCCGTGGATGATGTGGCGGCCCAGCTTGCCGCGCTGGAAGCCAAGGCGCGCGAACACTATGACATGTACGTGCGCTCCGTCGCGGAAGGCGAGAATATCCGCCGCCGGGCACAGGAGGACGTGTCCAAGGCGCACAAGTTCGCCATCGAGAATTTCGCCGACAACCTGCTGCCCGTGATGGACAGCCTGCAGGCAGCGCTGGCCGACGGCTCGGGCGATATCGCCAAGCTGCGCGAAGGCGTCGAGCTGACCGCGCGCCAGCTGGCCGCCGCGTTCGAGCGCGGCAAGATCGTGGAACTGAACCCGGTCGGCGAAAAGTTTGATCCGCACCGCCACCAGGCCATCTCGATGGTGCCGTCGGAGCAGGAGCCGAATACGGTAGTGATGGTGCTGCAGCGCGGCTACATGATCGCCGATCGCGTGCTGCGTCCGGCGCTGGTGACGGTTTCGGCACCCAAATAAGCGATTACCACGGTGTGGCTGAGTGGCCGCAGTTCGTGGGCATGACCATCGATCGACGCCCCGGTGCCAGCCTGGCCCCGGGGCGTCTTGCCATTTGCGGAGGCAAGCCATGAGCGACGCGGCAGCCGGTATCACGCCATCATCCGACGCGCACCTCGACCATCGCGCATTTGACGCATTCGGCATGCAGCAGGTGGATGACGCCTCGATTGATACCGCCATTGCCACAGCCGGCGACAAGCTGGTGTGCGTGTTCTTCTGGGGCGTGGACTGCTTCAACTGCGAAATGGCGAAGAAGGCCATGCTGGCCAATCCCGATCCGATCCGCGCGCTGGACCTGCACTGGCTGCACGCCAATGTCTATGCGCACCCCGAACTCGGGCGGCGCTTCGGCCTGCATGGCATTCCGGTTTTCATGTTCTTCCGGAACGGCAAGAAGCTTGGCCGTGCCACGGGCTGGCACGGCCATGGGCAGTTCGCTGCGGCGGTTGCCAACGCGCGCCTGAAGGCGGAGGGCAAGCCGCTCGCCGGCTAGCGCGACAGCGCATAGCCCAGCCGGAACTGCCAGGGAAGCTTGTGGTTGTAGTCCAGCAGGCTTTCCCCGTAGCCGACGAAATAGCCGGCCATCAGATACCCGGCGGTGCCCGGAATCAGCCGCGCTAGCGGATAGGTCACGCGGGCGTCAACGCTGCCGTACCACTTGCGCGTGCCCTTGCGCACCGTCGCGGCAAACTCCCACGAATCCGCCTTGCCGTAGACAAGGTCCAGGTCCATGTAGCCGCGGTAATGTGCGATGTCGGGGTTGTCGTTCTTTTCCAGGTAGGCGTACAGCTTGGGCGTGACGCGCCAGTGCCAGTTGTTCTGGTCGCCGAAATAGAAGGTCGGCTTGACGAAGAAGGTGTTGATGCTGCGCGATTCGTCGCCCCCGCGCCCATTGGACTCATGCTCGAGCCCGGTGGCCAGTGACAGGCGGCTGATGGCGGCGTTATGCACGCCCGTGTCCGACAGGTAGTAATAGAAGCTCGGCCGGTAGTTGGTGTCGCGGAACGGCTTGGAGTCCTGCGACAGGTCCCACAGCGAGAACTGCGTGTAGGCGACGTAGAGATTGTCGATCAAGCGCCGCGATGCCGGATCCTTGCCTTCGAGGATCCGGTACTTGAAGCTGAGCTGGAATTTTGCGTTGCCACCGTCGTGTGCGCCCACGATGAAATACATCGGGTCGTTGAACGACAGGCGCGCGCTGTCGCGCAGGTCGGCCGGGGCCGGGGCTGGCTGGGCGGCCGAGGCGACCGGTACCACCGGTGTCGGCACGCTTTCGGTGGACTGGGCCTCGTGCGCTGGCGCGGCAAGGGTGGCCGCCGTTGGCGCTACCGCAGGGTGATCCGTCGTCGCCTGCTGGTTCAGCGTGACCAGTACCGGGGCTGCGTCGATGCCGGTGGCGTCGAGTCGGATCGTACCGCGCAGTCCGGGCGGCAGGTCGGCGGCATAGCGGATCGTCCGGTTTTCGCCCTTGCGAAGGGAAACAACGGCGGGGCCCGGTTCCACGCGTCGCAGGACGAGTTTCACGGGCGCCTGGAGATCGCCGGAGGCCGTTATCTCGAGCGTGTCGGGCACCTGGTAGCGGCGTGTTCCGGTCTCCGCGCTGATCAGCAGGGTCAGTGTGAGCGGCTGGGCGCCGTCGATGATGCGGGGCGGCTGCAGCATCGAGACCGCAGCCTGGCCTGACAGGGGCCAGGCGCAGGCGAGCGTCAGGCAGAGCCGTCCCCAGGTCGCTATGGCTGCACGGCTGTCGGGCTTGCGCCGTGCGGGCTGTGACGTCTGGAGCATGTCGGGATGCGCCGTGTCTGGCTGGACCTTGGCGCAGGCGGATGGCAATGCGGGCAAGCCTACCACGCCACCCGACGAGGGTTGTGACGAATTGTACGCAGCTCAGCGCGATGCGCGGCGCCGCACACAGTCCACGTAGTGCGCGCCGTCGGGCGGCAGCCCGGAGCGTTGTGCCTGCCAGAGCATCTCGCCCAGGCATTCCATCACCTGGTGCTGGGCTTCATGCGGCGAGTCCAGCCGCTGGGTCAATGTTTCGTAGGCCTGGCGGATGCCCGGGGGCTGGTCGATGGACACCTGCTCGGAGATCGACAAGTGCATGGCCAGGTGGAGAAACGGGTTGGTCTGACCCTTTTCGGGCGCATAGTCCTGCGCCAGCGCGCCTTCGGTATCGGCCAGCAGCGCCTGGTATTCGGGATGCTCGCCGATCCAGTCGACGGCAATGGCTTCCAGCGGGGTCAGGACGCCGCCGGAAAGCTGCTTCTGCCAGGCATCGCAGAAAAACCGGCGGACTTCTTCACGGGACGGATTGAACATGGTGACGCCATTGTAAACGAGCGCTCCCAGCCGTGCTGTTGGTGGCGCCGGCGCCATTAGAATGCGGGATTGGCCAATTTGCCTGTCGTCCTGCGTTCCCCATGACTGCTACCGCGTCTGCTGTCTCCGAGCGTGCCCGCGAAAAATTCGCCGGCGTGCTGCTGATCGCCCTGTCGGCCAGTGCCTTCGGTGCAATGGCGATCTTTGCCCGCTTCGCCTACGAAGCCGGTGCCGATGTCTATGGCCTGCTGACCGTGCGTTTCGCGCTGGCCGCGGTGACGCTGGCCCTCGTGATGCGCGCGCGCGGCATCCGGCTGCCGTCGTGGCGGCGCGTGCTGGCGCTGGCGGCCATGGGGGGCATCGGCTACGTCGGCCAGTCCTTCTGCTTTTTCAGCGCGCTCAACCATGCGCAGGCCAGCCTCGTGGCCCTGCTGCTTTACTTGTATCCGCTCTTCGTCACGATCCTGGCGGCCATCTTCCTCAAGGAGCGCCTGACGACTGCCGCGGTCATTGCCCTGGTGCTGTGCTCGGCAGGGGCGGGGCTTACCGTGGGCGGCGGGGAGGGCAGTCCGCTCGGTATTGCGCTGGGGCTGGCCGCTGCCGTGATCTACTCGGTCTACATCATTGTTGGCGCGCGTGTCACGGCAGGTGTCAACGCCATTGCCACCACCACCGTGATCTGCGCCGCCGCGGCGCTGGTGTACGGTACGGCCAGCGTGCTGCGCCTTGGTGCCGGCGTGCCGCCGCAGTTTCCCGCGACGGCCGGCGGCTGGCTCGCCATGCTCGGCATCGCGCTGTTGTCCACGGTACTGGCCATCCTGACCTTCTTTGCAGGGTTGCAGAGACTGGGCGCGGCGCAGGCGTCCATGCTGTCTACGCTGGAGCCGGTCGTCACGGTAGCGCTGGCCGCGGTGCTGCTGGGCGAGCACATCAGTGCCGCGCAAGCCATTGGTGGGGGCCTGATCCTGGCCGGCGTGCTGTGGCTGACCCGGCGGGCAAGTGCGCCGGGCAAGGTGCAAGAGCATTGAGTCGCCTGATCGAAGCGGCTGTATTCGGGGCGCCCGGCCCTTCTGTACAATTCGCGTTTCCCTTTCAACCCATGTACAGGAACGAGCGCATGTCCCAGATCGATCAGGCAGCCCTGGCCCAATTGTTCACCGAAGCCCGCACGCACAACGTGTGGCAGGATCGTCACGTGGACGACGCCGTGCTTCACCAGGTCTATGAAGCCATGAAGTTCGGTCCGACGGCGGCCAACAGCTGCCCGGTGCGTATCGTTTTCGTCAAGAGCGCCGCCGAAAAGGCGCGGCTGGTCGAGTGCGTTTCCGCCGGCAATGTGGACAAGACCCGTTCCGCACCGGTCACGGCCATCATCGCCTATGACAAGGCGTTCCATGACCAACTGCCCAAGCTGTTCCCGCATGCCGACGCGCGCGCATGGTATGCCGGCAACGATGCCAAGATCGCCCGCGATGCGCTGATGAACAGCTCGCTGCAAGGTGGTTACTTCATCCTGGCCGCGCGCGCCATGGGCCTGGACTGCGGCCCGATGGGCGGCTTCGACGCGGACAAGGTCAACGCCGCCTTCTTCCCGGACGGCAAGTGGGAGGTCAACTTCCTGTGCAACCTGGGCTACGGTGAAGGCGACAAGCTGTTCCCGCGCCTGCCTCGCCTGGCGTTCGAAGAGGCCTGCCGCATCGTCTGAGACGCAGCACCCCGCATGCCATGAAGAAGACCCGCCTCGGCGGGTCTTTTGTTGTCCAGGGCCTCGCTCAGCCGCGCGGTGCCTCGGTCTTGTCGCGGTACTCGCACAGCGGCTCGATCACGCAGTGCCAGCATTCCGGCTTGCGCGCCTTGCATACGTAGCGGCCATGCAGGATCAGCCAGTGGTGGGCATCGTGCAGGAATTCTTTGGGCACCACCTTGAGCAGCTTGTCTTCGACGGCCTGCACGTTCTTGCCGGGAGCCAGCCCGGTGCGGTTGGCTACGCGGAAGATGTGCGTGTCGACGGCGATGGTCGGCTCGCCGAATGCGGTGTTGAGGACCACGTTGGCAGTCTTGCGGCCCACGCCAGGCAGCGCCTCCAGCGCGGCGCGGTCCGGCGGCACCTTGCCGCCGTGTTGCTCGACCAGGATGCGGCACGTCTGGATCACATGCTTCGCCTTGGTCTTGTAAAGACCAATGGTCTTGATGTACTCGCTCAGTCCGGCCTCGCCAAGTTCCAGCATCTGCTGCGGCGTGTGCGCGACCGGGAACAGCTTGCGCGTGGCCTTGTTGACGCCGACGTCGGTGGCCTGCGCCGACAGCAGCACGGCGATCAGCAATTCAAACGGGGAGCTGTATTCCAGTTCGGTGGTCGGCGCGGGATTGACCTCGCGCAGGGTCTCGAACAGCGCACGGCACTTGGCAGCGTTCATTGGCCTGGTTGTTTGGGTGTGTTGTCGTTGTCCGGAGCGGTACCCTTGGCGTCGTCGTCCCCGGTATTGCGCGGCCGGACAGCTTGCTGCTTCTGGCGCGCGCGTTCGATCGCGGCCTGAATGATGGCGCGCTTGCGTTCCTGCGCGGCACGCTCGGCCTCCGACTCCGCAGCTTCCGCCTGCAGGGCCTGCAGCTTGGCGGCGGCCTTGGCCGCGAGGCGCGCGTCGTTCTCCTCGCGCTCGCGCACCAGCCGCTGCCTGCGCGCGAGGTAGCGCGCGTGGGCAGCATCGGCCTGTGCCTGCGTCCAGGCATCCCAGCCGGTGCGTTCGCCGGTGACCGGCACCATGTCGATGCAGTCGACCGGGCAGGGGGGCACACAGAGGTCGCAGCCGGTACAAAGGTCCGGGATGATGGTGTGCATCTGCTTGGCCGCACCCGCGATGGCGTCGACCGGGCAGGCCTGGATACACAGCGTACAGCCGATGCACAGGCTTTCGTCGATACGCGCGACCGAGCGCGGCTGTTCGACGCCGCGCTCGGGATCCAGCGGCAGCGGTTCGGTGCCCAGCACCGCCGACAGGCGGCGGATTCCCTCCGCGCCGCCGGGCGGGCAACGGTTGCAGGCGGCCTCGCCGCTGGCCATGGCTTCGGCGTACGGACGGCAACCGTTGAAACCGCACTTGGTGCACTGGGTTTGCGGCAGCAGCGCTTCGAGGCGATCTGCGAGGGTGTGGGCGGGACTCACGGCAACAGCAAGAATGGCGGGAAGGGGAACATTGGCGGCATCGGCAGGTTGCCGTCAGCCGCGCGCCGGCCTCTGCGGGCCGCACGCCGCACGGATTATCCCCGATTTCGCGATTGGGCAGAACCAGCCATCATGCGCGACGGCCAGCTGGCCAGAAGCGTGCGCGGCTATGCCATAATCCGCGCAAACATCGACCCTTACCCCATGTCAAACGAGACCAGAACCAAACGGGACCCAGAGGGCACGCGCCGACGCATCCTGGCGGCGGCCACGGAGGAATTTGCCAAGGGCGGCCTGGCCGGCGCCCGAGTCGACCAGATCGCGCGCCGCGCTGAAACCAATGAGCGCATGCTGTACTACTACTACGGCAGCAAGGAAGGCCTCTTCCTGGCCGTGCTGGAGAAGCAGTACGCCGAGTTCCGCGCGGATGAGGAGCGGCTCCATATTACGGATGAAGATCCTGTTGCCGGGGTCCGTACGCTGGCCCGCTTCGTGTGGGACTGGTACTACCAGCATCCGGAATTCATCCGTCTCGTCAACAGCGAGAACCTGCACGAGGCGCGCCATCTGAAGAAATCGGCGCAGCTTCACCAGCTCGTCAACCCCATCGTCAACGTGCTGGCGGACATCGTCCGCAGGGGCCAGCAGCAGGGGCTGTTCCGCGACAACATCGACGTCCCGCAGTTCTACCTGACCATCTCGGCGCTCGGTTACTACGTTCTGTCGAACCGATACACGATCAGCGCGGTGATCGGCCGGGACGTGGCCTCGCAGGACGAGCACGAACGGTTCGCCGAGCTGCACACCGAGATGCTGCTGAGCTATCTGAAGCGCTGAGTCGCCTAGCCCGGAACGAAGAAACGCCCGCGAATGCGGGCGTTACTGCGTGGCACGTGGTCAGGTCAACGGTACTTGCGGATGAAGTCGCGCAATTGCGGATAGATTTCATCGCGCCAGCGGCGGCCCGAGAAGATCCCGTAGTGGCCGCAATTCGTCGCCGACAGGTGGTGCTTGTGCGTCTCCGGGATGCCCGCGCACAACTCATGCGCCGCGGCGGTCTGGCCGGCACCGGAGATGTCGTCGAGTTCGCCCTCGATCGTCAGCAGCGCGCTGCCCTTGATGTCCTGCGGCCGCACCGGGTTGCCATCGATGGCCCAGGTGCCGTTGGCCAGCCGGAACTCCTGGAACACTTCGCGGATCGTGTCGAGGTAGTACTCGGCCGCCATGTCGAGCACGGCGTTGTACTCATCGTAGAAGCGCACATGGGCTTCCGCGTCGTCGGCGTCGCCCTGGATCAGGCTCAGGTAATAGTCATAGTGCGACGACAGGTGGCGGTCCGGGTTCATTGCCACGAAGCCGGCATGCTGCAGGAAGCCGGGATAGACGCGGCGGCCGTGGCCGGGATAATTGGCCGGCACGGTGTAGATGACGTTGTTCTCGAACCACTCGAACGACTTGTTGGTGGCCAGCGAATTGACCGCCGTCGGGCTCCTGCGGGCATCGATCGGGCCACCCATCATGGTCATGGTGAGCGGCGTCTTCTCGCCGGCCGAAGCCATCAGGGAGATCGCCGCCAGCACGGGCACCGTCGGCTGGCACACCGAAATGACGTGCAGCTTGTCCGCGCCGATGTGACGGATGAATTCCTGAATGTAATAAATATAGTCCGACAGGTGGAACGGGCCATGTTCCGCCGGCACCATGCGCGCGTCGACCCAGTCGGTTACATAAACCTTGTGGTCCTGCAGCAGCGTGCGCACGGTGTCGCGCAGCAGCGTGGCGTGGTGGCCGGACAATGGTGCCGCAACCAGCACCACGGGCTCGTCCTTGAGCAGCTTGATCGTGTCCGGATCATCGGCGTAGCGCTTGAAGCGGACCAGGCGGCAGAATGGCTTTTCCAGGATGGTCTGCTCGACGATCGGGATCTCGCGCCCGTTCGAGCGCACCGACTTGATGTCGAACGCGGGCTTCTCGTATTCCTTGCCGAGCCTGTACAGGAGTTCGTAGCCTGCAGCCAGGCGGGGTGCGCCGGGAACCAGGGACAACGGGCTGAGGGGATTGGTGAAAGTCTTGGCGGTCGCCTGTGCCCACGCGGTCAGCGGGTGCAGCATCGAACGCTGGAACTCATGCAATTGGTAGAGCATGGTGGTCTGGCCTGGTAATACGTCTTCTAAAGGGGGCACTGTCGTTGGCCGGTGTGCCGATTATGCACGCAACCCAACAATCGTGCTGTGCAGCATATACCCTAAGGTACGGCGGCAATGGGAAAAGACAATAGCCCAAAGGCCTTAATTCCGCATGACAAAACGGAATGACAAAGCAGAAAAGGCAGCCGTAGCTGCCTTTTCCTGTTGCATGCACCATGCCAGGGCTGCCGGCGCGCCGGCAGCCCTGGCAATGCGGCGTTTACAGCACTGCCGCGATAGCGTCGACAACGGCGTCGATATTGCGGCTGTTCAGCGCCGCCACGCAGATGCGGCCGGTGCCGACGGCGTAGATGCCGTGCTCGTTACGCAGGCGATCCACTTGCGCCGAGCTCAGGCCCGAGTACGAGAACATGCCGCGCTGGGCCTTCACGAACGAGAAGTCGGTCTTCACGCCCTTGGCGGCCAGCTTGTCGACCAGCGCGTGACGCATCAGCTTGATGCGGTCGCGCATCTCGGCCAGTTCCTGCTCCCACATCGCGCGCAGTTCGGGGCTGTTCAGCACGGTGGCAACCACGGTACCGCCGTGGGTCGGCGGGTTGGAGTAGTTGGTGCGGATCACGCGCTTGACCTGCGACAGCACGCGCTGGGCTTCATCCTTGCCCGTGGTGACGATCGACAGCGCGCCCACGCGCTCGCCGTACAGCGAGAAGCTCTTCGAGAACGAGCTCGACACGAAGAAGGGGAGGCCGGAATCGGCGAACAGGCGCACGGCCGCACCGTCCGGGTCGATGCCGTCGGCAAAGCCCTGGTAGGCCATGTCCAGGAACGGGATCAGGTTGCGTTCCTTGATCAGCGCGACCACTTCCTTCCACTGCTCGGTCGACAGGTCGACGCCGGTCGGGTTGTGGCAGCACGCGTGCAGCACGACGATGGTGTTGGCCGGGTACGACTTGAGCGATTCCACCATGCCGGCGAAGTTCAGGCCGTGGCTGGGCGCATCGTAGTAGGCATAGTTCACGACCTCGAAGCCGGCGGCTTCGAACAGCGCGCGGTGGTTTTCCCAGCTCGGATCGCTGATGGCAACCTTGGAGCCCGGGTACAGGCGCTTCAGGAAGTCGGCGCCGATCTTCAGGGCGCCGGTGCCGCCGAGTGCCTGGGCCGTCACAACGCGGCCTTCGGTGATCAGCGGCGATTCCTTGCCGAAAAGCAGCGACTGCACGGCCTGGTCATAGGCGGCGATGCCCTCGATGGGCAGGTAGCCGCGCGGCGTGGCGGTGGTCAGGCGCGCCTTTTCCGCTTCCTGCACGGCACGCAGCAGGGGAATTTTCCCTTCGTCGGTGAAGTACACGCCAACGCCCAGGTTCACCTTGGTGGCGCGGGTGTCGGCATTGAAGGCTTCATTCAGGCCCAGGATCGGGTCGCGCGGGGCCATTTCGACGGCAGAAAACAAACTCATTTGGACTCTCGTGGTCGGCAATGTAAGAAAACGGGAAGGCGTAGAATGCTTCGGACTGCGCTGGGGGGCGTGCGGCAGACCTGCTTGCTGGCGTTTGCTGCTTGAAGCGGGCTGTGCAACCCCAAGATTCTAGCGTATCCGCCCCCCTTTCTCAGGTATTTCCCTAACCGTCTATGTCGAATCTCGCCGAAGTCGCGCCGGCCCTGGACGAAGACAAATTCGTCACTTTTCCGGGCTCGCCGTTCCAGCTCTACCAGCCGTTTCCGCCAGCCGGCGACCAGCCCGAGGCGATCCGGCAACTGGTGGAGGGCGTGGAGGACGGCCTGTCGTTCCAGACGCTTCTGGGCGTGACGGGCTCCGGCAAGACGTTCACGATGGCCAACGTGATCGCACGCATGGGCCGCCCGGCGATCGTCTTCGCGCCCAACAAGACGCTGGCGGCGCAGCTCTATTCCGAGTTCCGCGAGTTCTTCCCGCGCAATGCCGTCGAGTACTTCGTCAGCTACTACGACTACTACCAGCCCGAGGCCTACGTCCCGCAGCGCGACCTGTTCATCGAGAAGGACTCCTCGATCAACGAGCATATCGAGCAGATGCGCCTGTCGGCCACCAAGAGCCTGCTGGAGCGCCGCGACACGGTGATCGTGGCGACGGTGTCGGCCATCTACGGTATCGGCAACCCGAACGAATACCACCAGATGATCCTGACGCTGCGCGCCGGGGACAAGGTCAGCCAGCGCGACGTGATCGCACGGCTGATCGCCATGCAGTACACGCGCAACGAGACCGATTTCCAGCGCGGCACCTTCCGCGTGCGCGGTGACACCATCGACATCTTCCCGGCCGAACACGCCGAAATGGCGGTGCGCCTCGAGATGTTTGACGACGAGGTGGAATCACTGCAGTTCTTCGACCCGCTCACTGGCCGCGTGCGCCAGAAGATCCCGCGCTTCACGGTTTATCCGTCCAGCCACTACGTGACGCCGCGCGAAACGGTGCTGCGCGCCATCGAGGACATCAAGGCCGAACTGCGCGAGCGGCTGGAGTTCTTCCACAAGGAAGGCAAGCTGGTGGAGGCCCAGCGGCTGGAGCAACGGACGCGCTTCGACCTGGAAATGCTGTCCGAACTGGGCTTCTGCAAGGGCATCGAGAACTACTCGCGCCACCTGTCGGGGGCGAAGCCGGGCGAGCCGCCGCCGACGCTGGTCGACTACCTGCCGCCGGACGCGCTGATGTTCCTGGACGAGTCGCACGTGCTGATCGGCCAGCTCAACGGCATGTACAACGGCGACCGCGCGCGCAAGACCACGCTGGTCGAATACGGTTTCCGGTTGCCGTCGGCCCTGGACAACCGGCCGCTCAAGTTCGAAGAGTTCGAGCGCAAGATGCGGCAGGTGATGTTCGTCTCCGCCACCCCGGCGCAGTTCGAGAAGGAGCATGCCGGGCAGGTGGTGGAGCAGGTCGTGCGCCCGACGGGGCTGGTCGATCCCACTATCATCGTGCGGCCGGCGGGGACTCAGGTGGATGACCTGCTGTCCGAAATCCACTTGCGCGTCGAGGCGGGCGAACGCGTGCTGGTGACCACGCTGACCAAGCGCATGGCCGAGCAGTTGACCGAGTTCCTGTCGGAGAACGGCGTCAAGGTGCGTTACCTGCACTCGGATATCGACACCGTGGAGCGCGTCGAGATCATCCGCGACCTGCGCCTGGGCACGTTCGACGTGCTGGTCGGCATCAACCTGCTGCGTGAAGGGCTGGATATCCCCGAGGTGTCGCTGGTGGCCATCCTCGACGCGGACAAGGAGGGTTTCCTGCGCGCCGAGCGTTCGCTGATCCAGACCATCGGCCGCGCCGCGCGCAATGTGAACGGCACCGCGATCCTGTACGCCGACCGCATCACCGATTCGATGCGCAAGGCCATCGACGAGACCGAGCGGCGCCGCGCCAAGCAGATTGCCTTCAACGAGGCCAATGGCATCACGCCGCGCGGCGTGGTCAAGCGCATCAAGGACATCATCGACGGCGTCTACGACGCGGGCGAGGTCAAGGCTGAGTTGCTGGCTGCCCAGGAGCGCGCGCGCTACGAGGATATGAGCGAGAAGCAGGTCTCCAGGGAGATCAAGCGGCTTGAAAAGCTCATGATGGATCACGCCAGGAACCTCGAGTTCGAAAAGGCTGCGCAGGTGCGAGACCAGCTCGCCAAGCTCAAGGCGCAGTTGTTCGGCGCCAGCGGCGAAGAGGCGCCGTTGCCGCCAGCGTAAGCGTCGTAAGGCTTTCCCGGCGCACCACGCCCGCGTGCTGGCCTATAGTGGAAAGCGTCACGCCAGATCAGGAGATGCGCCATGGTCAAGCTAGCGCTGTGGGTGCCGCTCGAAGCCAGGCCCGGCAAGGAAGCGGAGGTGGAGCAGTTCCTGCGCGACGGCTTGCCCCTGGTCGAGCAGGAAGCCGGCACCACGGCCTGGTTCGCGCTGCGGCTGGGACCATCGCGATTCGGCATCTTTGATGCGTTCCCTGACGAGGGGGCACGCGACGCGCATCTGGCGGGCAAGGTGGCGGCAGCGCTGATGGCCCGGGCGCCCGAGCTGTTCGTCGGCGCGCCGCCGATCCAGAAGCTCGACGTCCTGGCAGCCAAGCTGCCGTGAACCGGCAGGGGGCCAATATGGAACGGCAGTTCGAATACGGCGGCTACATGGTAGTTGCCAGCGCGGTCCCGGAGACCGGTGGCGGCTTTGCTGCACAAGTGCGCATTGCCGACGCGTTCGGCGAGCCCTCTGGCCCGACTTTCGAGGCGCTGGCCGGCAAGGCGCCGACGCCAGAAGCCGCGGTTGCCATGGCGGAAGCGGCCGCCATGCGCGCCATCGATGCCGGCGAGGTGAACTGAGTCTGTAGCGCTATACGCCGGCACGCCCATCATTCCTGGAGACTGGAGACGGTCATGGCCGAAATCGGCGAATGGAAGAAGAAGGTCTATGAAACCCACGAAGTGCAGGTCCTAGTGCGGCACCGCTCGCAGAGCGAGTGGGAATACACGGTGCGGGTCTGCCGCGCCGGCTGCAATATCCGCGCGGCCACGACGCTGACAGAAAAATCCCTGATCACCGACCACTACAAGACTGCCGAAGCGGCGGAAATCGCCGGGTTTGCGCACGGGGAGCGGCTCGCCAAACAGCTTTAGCGAGCCGCCGCTGGCGGGTGGCGCTAAAATCGCGCCCTTCGCCGGCAAGGCTTCCATGCGCGGCACCGGGTGTGGCCATGCCCATGGCTGGCGCTTGGCGCCGGGTGGGCGCCGCCTGCTGCGGCGCTTCCATCCATTCCTCCGGGCAGAAAGCCATGAAGAAGTACGCGATCCTGATGTGCTGCATGGGCAATATCTGCCGCTCCCCGACGGCCGAGGGCGTGTTGCGCGCCAAGCTCGCCGCGGCCGGGCTCGCCGGCCTGGTCGAGCTCGATTCGGCCGGAACCCATGACTATCACCTTGGACGTGCCCCGGACCCGCGTACCCAGCGCCATGCGCAGCAGCGTGGCTATGACTTGTCGGCGCTGCGGGCCCGCAAGGTCGGCCTGCCGGATTTCGCGCGCTTCGACCTGGTGCTGGCCATGGACCGGGACAACCTCGAGCGCCTGTCGACCTTGTGCCCGCGAGCCGATGCGCAGCAACTGCGGCTGTTGATGAGCTTCGCCACCCGCTACGACGCGGACGAGGTGCCCGACCCCTACTACGGCGAAGGCGACGGCTTCGAGCGCGTGCTCGACTATGTGGAAGATGCTTGCGACGGCATCATCGAGATGCTGCGCCAGCGCCTGCGCGACGAGCCCGCCTGACGCGCGAAGGCTGTCGAAAATCGCCGGGTTTGATGCGGTGCCGCAGGGGTAGTTGACTGAATTACTCGGGTACCTTTATACTTGACGGAAACGATCAAGTATTAGCCCTGCATCATGAGACTGACCACCAAAGGCCGCTTCGCGGTGACTGCGATGATCGACCTGGCCATGCGCCAGGATCAGGGACCTGTCACGCTCGCCGGCATCAGCCAGCGGCAGAAGATCTCGCTGTCCTACCTGGAGCAGCTGTTCGGCAAGCTGCGCCGGCACGAGATCGTCGAAAGCGTGCGTGGCCCCGGCGGTGGATACAGCCTTGCGCGCAAGGCTGAAGACGTCACCGTGGCGGATATCATCATCGCCGTGGACGAGCCGCTCGATGCCACCCAGTGCGGTGGAAAGGGTAATTGTAACGGAGATGACGGCTCCGGGCGTTGCATGACCCACGAACTGTGGGCGACGCTGAACCAGAAGATGGTCGAATACCTCGATTCCGTCTCCCTCAAGAACCTGGTGGATCAGCAGCGCGCCAAGCAGCCGGCCGTCCTGCACGATATGCGCGAAGACGCCGCAGTGCAGCCGGCGGTACCCGCCGCGCGTGGCAAGGCGGACAAGGCCGAGAAGCCGGTCCGGGCCAGGGTGGTGAATTCAGTTTTCAGCCTGGCGCAGTCCTGAGACGAGACGCACGGCAGGCAAGCAGCGCAACAAGCGATCAGCGGTCCCCTGAAAAAAGGCAGTCATAACGATGAGCACCCCACATTTCCCCATCTACATGGATTACTCGGCCACCACGCCGGTGGACCCGCGCGTGGCGGACAAGATGATTCCGTACCTGCGCGAGCAGTTCGGCAATCCCGCGTCGCGCAGCCACGCCTATGGCTGGGAAGCGGAACGTGCGGTGGAAGAGGCGCGTGAGCAGGTGGCCGCATTGGTTGGCGCCGACCCGCGCGAGATCGTGTGGACGTCGGGGGCGACCGAATCGGACAACCTGGCAATCAAGGGCGCCGCGAATTTCTACTCCGGCAAAGGCAAGCACATCATCACGGTGAAGACCGAGCACAAGGCCGTGCTGGACACCACCCGTGAGCTGGAGCGCCAGGGCTTCGAGGTGACCTACCTCGACGTGAAGGAAGACGGCCTGATCGACATGGAAGTGTTCAAGCAGGCGATCCGCCCGGACACCATCCTGGTCTCGGTGATGCTGGTGAACAACGAGATTGGCGTGATCCAGGACGTCGAGCAGATCGGCGAGATCTGCCGTGCCAAGGGCATCATCTTCCACTGCGACGCCGCCCAGGCAACCGGCAAGGTGGCCATTGACCTGAACACGCTGAAGTGCGACCTGATGTCGTTCTCGGCCCACAAGACGTATGGCCCGAAGGGCATCGGCGCGCTCTACGTGCGCCGCAAGCCGCGCGTGCGCATCGAGGCGCAGATGCACGGCGGCGGCCATGAGCGCGGCATGCGCTCGGGCACGCTGGCTCCGCACCAGATCGTCGGCATGGGCGAGGCCTTCCGCATCGCCCGCGAGGAAATGGCGACCGAGAACGAACGCATCCGCATGCTGCGCGACCGCCTGTGGACCGGCCTGAAGAGCATGGAAGAGGTCTACCTGAACGGCGACCTCGAACACCGCGTGCCGCACAACCTGAACGTCAGCTTCAACTTCGTCGAAGGCGAGTCGCTGATCATGGCGATCAAGGACGTGGCCGTGTCGTCGGGCTCGGCCTGCACCTCGGCCTCGCTGGAGCCGTCGTACGTGCTGCGCGCGCTGGGCCGCAACGACGAGCTCGCGCATAGCTCGATCCGCTTCACGGTGGGCCGCTTCACGACCGAGCAGGAAATCGACTACACCGTCGAACTGCTCAAGAGCAAGATCGGCAAGCTGCGCGACCTGTCGCCGCTGTGGGAGATGTACAAGGATGGCGTCGACCTGAATTCGATCCAGTGGGCCGCGCACTGAGCGCTGTCCGCACGCATGACCCCATAAAAGATCAAGTACGAGGTAAGCAAAATGTCATACAGCTCCAAGGTTCTCGACCACTATGAAAACCCCCGCAACGTCGGTTCCTTCGACAAGGGCGACGACACCGTGGGTACCGGCATGGTCGGCGCCCCGGCTTGCGGCGACGTGATGAAGCTCCAGATCAAGGTGAACGAATCCGGCGTGATCGAAGACGCCAAGTTCAAGACCTATGGCTGCGGCTCGGCCATCGCTTCGTCGTCGCTCGTGACCGAGTGGGTGAAGGGCAAGACCGTCGACCAGGCGCTCGAGATCAAGAACACCCAGATCGCCGAAGAACTGGCGCTGCCGCCAGTGAAGATCCACTGCTCGATCCTGGCCGAGGACGCCATCAAGGCGGCCGTCGAGGATTACAAGAAGAAGCACCCGGGCGCTGCCGAACAGAAGGCTGCCTGAGCCTCGTGGGCTCCGAAAGAAGGAAGACGCGACGATGATCACGATCACCGAGAAGGCCGCCAGGCACGTGGCCCGCTACCTGGAGCGCCGTGGCAAGGGCGTGGGCCTGCGCCTGGGCGTGAAGACCACCGGCTGCTCGGGCCTGGCCTACAAGCTGGAGTACGTCGACGAACTGCTGCCTGAAGACCAGGTGTTCGAGTCGCATGGCATCAAGGTCATCGTTGACGCCAAGAGCCTGCCGTACATCGACGGTACCGAACTCGACTACGCGCGCGAAGGGTTGAACGAAGGTTTCCGCTTCAACAACCCGAACGTCAAGGACGAGTGCGGCTGCGGCGAGTCCTTCACGGTCTGAGCGTCGGCGCGGAAGGAACCGGATGGAGCGCTGCATCGTCGGCTTCCATCGGGACGAGGAAGGTGACTGGGTCGCCGAACTCGATTGCGGGCACGGGCAGCACATGCGCCACAACCCGCCCTGGCAATTGCGGCCGTGGACGGCCACGGAGCAGGGCCGGGCGGCCCGGCTTGGCGCAACGGTGAACTGCCTGAAATGCGATCGCAACGAACCGCTGGCCGATTGGGCGCAGGTACCTGGGCAAGGGCGCGCCGGCGGCGGTTGATGTGAATGCACAAGGGGGCGGCGCGGCCGCTCTTTTTGTTGGGGAAGCTGTTGAAAGACGATTTTTTTTCGCTGTTCGGCTTGCCGGTGCAGTTCGGCGTGGATGAGGCGGCGCTGGACGCCGCATACCGGACGGTGCAGTCGCAGGCGCATCCGGACCGCTTTGCCAATGCCGGCGATGCGGAGCGGCGCGTGGCGATGCAGTGGGCCGCGCATGCCAACGAGGCCTACCGCACGCTGCGCCAGCCGCTCAAGCGCGCTATCTACCTGTTGGGGCTGCGCGGGGCGGACGTGCAGGCGGAGAACAACACCGCCATGTCGCCCGCATTCCTGATGCAGCAGATGGAGTGGCGCGAAGACCTGCAGGACGCCGTCGAGTCCGGTGACGTCAACCGCCTGGATGGCCTGCTGCGCGGGCTGCGGCAGGAAAAACGCGAGCGGCACGCTGCGCTTGGCGCGCTGCTGGACGCCGGCGACAACGAGGCTGCGGGCGCGGCGGTACGGCAACTGATGTTCATCGAGAAGATCGAACACGATACCAGCGAGGCGATCGACCGGCTGGATCCGTAGGCCCAGCACGTTTGGCGGGGTCATGTGACAATGGCGCCCGTCGCGAAAGCCGCCGGTGCGGCGGTCATCATCGCGCACGAGAAAGCGAAGAATCATCATGGCATTGCTCCAGATCTCCGAACCCGGCATGTCGCCGGCGCCCCATCAACGCCGTCTTGCCGTTGGCATCGACCTCGGCACCACCAACTCGCTGGTGGCGGCGGTGCGCAACAGCATTCCCGAAGTCCTGTCCGATGACCGCGGCCGCGCGCTGCTGCCCTCCGTGGTGCGCTACTTGCCGGACCGGACCACGCATATCGGCTACCGCGCCCAGGACGAGGCGGTGCGCGACCCGAAGAACACCATCGTCTCGGTCAAGCGCTTCATGGGCCGTGGCCTGAAGGACGTGGCCCATAACGAGCACAGCCCGTACGACTTCGTCGATGCGACGGGCATGGTGCAGATCAAGACCGTGGCCGGCGTGAAAAGCCCGGTGGAGGTCTCTGCAGAGATCCTGGCGACGCTGCGCCAGCGTGCCGAAGATTCGCTCGGCGATGACCTGGTCGGCGCCGTCATCACGGTGCCGGCCTATTTCGATGAAGCGCAGCGCCAGGCCACCAAGGACGCCGCGCGCCTGGCCGGGCTGGACGTGCTGCGCCTGCTCAACGAGCCCACCGCGGCGGCGATCGCCTACGGCCTGGACAATGCCGCCGAAGGCATCTACGCGGTCTATGACCTCGGTGGCGGCACCTTCGATATCTCGATCCTGAAGCTGACCAAGGGCGTGTTCGAAGTCCTGTCGACGGGCGGCGATTCCGCGCTCGGCGGCGACGATTTCGACCAGCGCCTGCTGTGCTGGGTTGTCGAGCAGGCCGGCCTGCAGCCGCTGTCGGCGCAGGACACCCGCCTGCTGATGGTGCGCGCGCGCGCGGCCAAGGAAGCACTGTCGGAAGGCGACAATACGGTGATCGATGCCGTGCTGGATTCCGGCGAGATCGTGCACCTGCCGCTGACCGATGACACGTTCGACCAGATCACCGCGCACCTGGTGCAGAAGACCCTGGCGCCGGTGCGCAAGGCACTGCGCGATGCGGGCGTGACGGCCGATGAGGTCAAGGGCGTGGTGCTGGTCGGCGGCGCCACGCGCATGCCGGCCATCCGCAAGGCGGTGGGCGACTTCTTCGGCCAGCCGCCGCTGACCAACCTGGATCCGGACCGCGTCGTCGCGCTCGGCGCCGCCATGCAGGCCAACCTGCTGGCCGGCAACCATGCGCCGGGCGAGGACTGGCTGCTGCTGGACGTAATTCCGCTGTCGCTCGGCGTGGAAACCATGGGCGGCCTCGTGGAAAAGATCATCCCGCGCAACAGCACTATTCCGGTGGCGCGCGCGCAGGAGTTCACGACGTTCAAGGACGGCCAGACCGCCATGGCCATCCACGTGCTGCAGGGCGAGCGCGAGCTGGCCAGCGACTGCCGGTCGCTGGCGCGCTTCGAACTGCGCGGCATTCCGCCGATGGTGGCGGGTGCGGCGCGCATCCGCGTGACCTACCAGGTTGACGCCGACGGCTTGCTGTCGGTCACTGCGCGCGAGACACATTCGGGCGTGGAATCGTCGGTCACCGTGAAGCCGTCGTATGGCCTGGCCGACGACGACATCGCGCGCATGCTGCAGGACAGTTTCCGCGAGGCCGAGCACGACATGAAGAGCCGCGCGCTGGCCGAAGAGCGCGTCGAGGCCGATCGGCTGATCGAAGCCACCACGCGTGCGCTGGAGACTGACGGCGACCTGCTGTCGGCCGACGAGCGTGCCGCCGTCGAGGCGCTGATCACCTCGGTGCGTGACATCGCCGCTGGCGAGGATCATCACGCCATCAAGGCCGCGATCGAGACGCTGTCGCGCGGCACCGACGAATTCGCCGCCCGCCGCATGGACCGCTCGATCAAGAGCGCGCTGGCCGGGCGCAAGGTGCAGGAACTCGGCTGATCACCGGCTCCCGCATCGCACAGCATCAATACCAGGACACGACATGCCACAGATCATCGTTTTGCCCCACGCCGAATACTGCCCGGAAGGGGCCGTGATCGAAGCCGAGCCCGGCGTCAGCATTTGCGACGCACTGCTGGCCAACGACATCGACATCGAGCACGCCTGCGAGAAATCGTGCGCCTGCACGACCTGCCACGTGATCGTGCGCGAGGGCTTTGACTCGCTCGAGGAGGCCGAGGAGAAGGAAGAAGACCTGCTCGACAAGGCCTGGGGACTGGAGCCCCAATCGCGTCTGTCATGCCAGGCCATCGTCGCTGACGAAGACCTGACGGTCGAGATCCCGAAGTACACCATTAATCACGCGAAGGAAGGCCACTGAGGCCCGGAGAACCCCATGAAGTGGACCGACACCTACGACATTGCCGCGGCGCTGTATGACAAGTTTCCCGACGTGGATCCGGTAACGATCCGCTTCACGGATCTGCGCAAGTGGGTACTGGAACTGGACGGCTTCAGTGACCTGCCCGAGCGCTCTGGCGAGAAGATCCTCGAAGCGATCCAGGCGGCGTGGATCGAGGAAGCGAACTGAGTCTTCCTGAAGCGTTCTGTGCGCTGCTTCCTGACTCGCACGGAACATCGCCTTAGCCAATCGTCGCGCGGGAACTGCCGATCAGTCTGCAGCCGCATTCGCAACCATCTCCCTCCATCGCAACGGGCAGGCCTCCGAACATTGGCCCGGAGGCCTCGATGATCTTGTTGCGCCCATGGGGCTGCCCGTCCGGATAGACCTGCGGACAGTCCACCTCGTCGTGCAGCCGCGCAACGGCGCGTCCCCAAAGCTTGTACGTGGGCGAGCCCGTGGCCACCACGCCGTTGTGGTCGGTTACATCACCGACCGTGATGATGCGGCGGGGGCTCATGTACTGGCCTCGCCCATCCACGTCCACACAACCAGCGCTTCGTCGGCAGGCGATAGCCCGAAGCGGATCATCGGCATCCCTTTTTGCCAGAGGACGCCGGATTGGCTGGCCACCAACGCCGCCTTCGGGTGTCCGGGGGGAAGCGAGGCGCGCCACATGCCGGTCAGGGGCGTGATCTCACCCGATCGCACTGTGACCGGAGCCCCGGTTTGCGTCGGCGGTGCGTTGACGCGAAAGCGCACGCCATCCAGCAGCCTGTTCCAGAGGGCAATGGCTTCGTCATCGCTCAGGGACGCCGCATCTGCGGCGCCGATGCGGTTGGCCGCTACCTTGGTGTACATCTTTGCGCCGATGCGGGCAGGATGCAGCGTGGAGCGTTCCTTGCCTATGGCTTCCCATTCGAAGTCATGCGTACCATTTGCACGGCGGACCAGCGATTCCTCGCCCTGCCACACGCCGACCGGGCGCTTGCGTTCTCGCAGGGTGGTCAGTTTCGGATAGCGGCTGCCAAGATCCTTCTTTTGTTCGGCGATTGATGCCAGGAGCCCTTCTCCTACACCGGTCGCCAGCTTGTTGGAGTCGACCGAAAAGCTGACATCCGGGAAACTCGGGAGATGAATGCCCGCGCCGAAGATTTCCTGGAATGTGCCAGATGCATCTGCAACAAAGCCGTGGTCGATGCAGACGCCGGGGGCGGTCGGAATGTCGGCATTGTCGCGTGCGCGGATGCTGTACACCAGAGGGGCAAGTTTCTCGCCACCTGTGAACCACTCGTACAGATTCGATCCGGATGCAACGAAGGTATGCTTCATTTCCACCCCGTAGTCGATCGAAAGTTGGTCTTCAAAGTAGCGAATCTCCCAACTCATCGGCGATGCTGCGTGGCCAAAATAGCTGATGCTGGCAGTTCGGTCCTTGCTTAGGACTTCGTGGCGGAAGGACTCCGCACGCTCTTTCAAGCGCTCCGCTTGGCCAACGTGCGTAACGATCTTGCCGGGAAACTCCTGGAATCCCCATAGCAACTTGGCTTCCGCCGGGACTTCCATCACGTAGCGCCCAAAGCAAACCTGCTTGGTGTTGGCAAAGAGCGTCTGCAAGCGCGGCGACAGCGTAACGGGTTCCGACATGTTCTTCTCCGGATAGGTATGCGATTGGCACCCCGCGAGCAGCAGGGCGGCAAGGCTGATGGCTAGGGCTCGGCGGATCATTGATCCCACCATGTGGCAGTGTTGGCGATCTTGATGATCGAATACAGGGTGCTCGCCAGCACCTGGTCATTCTGATAGCTTGCCTGATGCTCGTAGCCGGTCTGCCGGAACAGCGTACCGCGCACGGCTTCGGCCGACGCCTTGGCAGGTACTGTCTGGTCCCCGGCGTCGGCCGGAGGCTCCACGCGCAGTGTCAGCGGCTGGCCGCTTCGAGTACGCACCACGATGCGGCCTTGGGCATCCTCGCTCTCTAGCGTCCATGTGAGCGGGTCGCCGTGTGGCGTCAGATCGGCAGTGTCCGCGCGCCAGGTCACACTGCCATAGGCTTTCTGGTCACTGTCATGGCCATAGCTGGCGTAGGTGACCGGGTGGTACAGATCTTTGATGTTCTTGTGGAAAAGCTGCGCAGCGGCAACCCGCTTCTTCGCAAGAGCGAATGGCTCTGCGCCTTTAGTATCCTTATCTGCCGGATTAATCCACTCAGGATTCAGCAGCCGCCACCACGCCTGCGGGTTGCGCCCATAGATGTCATAGAATGGATCGCCAACAGCCATTGGCGCTGCTGGCTTGTCGACGCCCAGCGTCCGATGCAATTCCAGATCGTTCCAATACGCCTTCAATGGGCCGTCCGACGTGATCGGCAGCGCCATCACCTGCCGGTAGTCGGCTGTCTGCAGGCGCAACCAGCCGCGCGGATAGGAGGCGGAAGGCAGCAGTTCCAATGGGCCTGAGGCATTGGCAAAAACGGCCGTCACCTCCTTGCCCGTTTTGCCCATGACATCCCGGACAAGATTCCCAACCAGATCGTTCTGCGCCTCGAATCCTGCGCGTACCCGCTTGTAGGCGGCCCCGGCCCCGAGTGCAGGCTGGACGCCGTGATAGATCCCGAGGATCTTGTCCTTCGCGTTGCCGTAGTCCGGATGCAGCAGCGCGCGGGCGACCAGCCCGCCCATGGAATGCGTGACCACGATCACCTTCTCGCACTGCCGCCCGTTGGCTTTGTACATCCGGATGATGTCGTCGATTCGCCTGGCAAGCTTCTGCGCGGATGTGCCGTTGCTCTGCAGCCAGTTGTAGCCCATCGCGTAGACCGGATACCAGCAGTTCGCCACACGCAGGATATCGGCCTCCGTCAGCGCATCGCCGGCGCCGCCCCAATAGGCAGGATTGACACCCAGCACTTCTACTCTCTTGCCCTGCTTCCAGGTTGGCGAAAGCACTCCGGTCTTTGGCGCCAGCATGTCATTCAGATGCGCCTCCAGCAGCTTGATCACGGTGCCGTAGGTGTCGAACATGACCTCGCTCCATCCGCGCCAGCGCGCCTTCTGCGCAGCCGTGGCTTCGTGTTTGCCGCGCCTGGCTTTCCATTGCTCGGCGGCTGGCGGCAACGGTGCGCTCATCAGCAAGCCGATGTCGGGCAGCCCGTCCGGCACATTGCGGTGCCGCTTGTCGGAATTCACCGTCTCCTGGCCGGTCATGTCGAACTTGCCGGCGTCGTCGGTGATCTCGTAGCGATCCACTTCGGTCTCGTCCGGATCGAAGTTCAGTTGCCGCAATTCCGGGGAGTCATTGCGACGAGCCAGAGTGTCCGAGATATCATCGGGTCGCCATGCGATGTTGTCGTCGCGCTTAAGGTCCTTCTGTCGCGTCCGGCTCATGCGCAAATGACTGCCCATGATGCCCGGCAGGAAAATGATCGGAATCACCTTGTCAGGCGGCACCGGCAGGCTCACGCGCTGCTTGTCGGTCGAGGGCGTCAGCGCAATGGTGGCACCGGCATGCCCGCCGATTTCCTCGCCTGTTTTCAGATGGATGCGATCAGTTTCCATGGAGGTTTCCCAGAATTTGTACGCGGATGTTCTCTGCCCCCTGGCTTTGCTGGAGTGTGGTCAGCCCATCCGGATTCGTGGCGCCCTCGATCACGCTGCCGTCCGACTGCGTCAGGCGGAATTTCCGATTTCTGGCAGGCGAGCCGTCGGGCAGATGCAGATACACCTCCTGGTCGAAATCGCTTCACGCAGGTTGCCCGCGCCGAAACAGCGCAGCCCCTGCGAGCGAATGGCCTCCATGCGAATGCGGGCGATCATGTCGCCTTCGTTCCATGGGTGGTTGTCCGTCGCGGGCTGGGCGTGTTCGCTTGGGAAGTCGTACACCTCCTGATGCAGCTCGCCAGTATTCAGTCCGGTGTCTCTCGGGTCCGAACTGCTGGCAGTCAGGTTGCCGCGCGGCTGGGTGAAGCTGTAGGCATTGGTCGTGTACTTGCCGGCTACCACGGCATCGACGACCGTGAAGGTATCGAGATGTTCCTGGTCGATCCGGACTCCGGGCGGGTGAATCTCCAGAACCTGATACGCCTCGCTCGGCATGGTGAGGTAGCCGCCCACGTGGTCGACCAGAACCAGGCGATGCCTGCCGGCCGAATGTTCGAAGAACCAGGATATTCCCCAGTGCTGCATCAGCCGGGCGACGAAAACGTAGTCGCTTTCATTGCACTGGGTGCGATAGACCCGTTTTGGGTACTTCGCCGCGTCCAGCCTGCGCTCGACGGGGAAGGTATAGGCGGACAGGACTTCCTCGATGATTTCGATATCCGTGCGGTTCTCGAAAACGCGGCTGTTCCGGTTCTGCGAGGCAATCCAGAGCCATGGACGCAGTGTCAGTCCATAGACAAAGTGCCGCCCCTCGGCGCGCAGGTAGCGGGCGCGATCGACAATGCCACTGATTTCGCGGGTACCCGAGCCGATGCGGCCGGCCAACCCCTTACCCATGCCATCGAGTTCGATCCGTACTGTGAGCTCGCGCCCGTTCATCTCGCGCAGGTCGAAGTTGCCTTCCGGGCCGTGGAAGTTGTACGGCTTGTCGGGGGTCTTGAGTTCGAGTTCGTATTCGAACAGGCTGCAGAGGTTCTCGTGACCCTCCAGGCGCACGAAGGTGAAAGGGGACTGGCCCAGAATTTCCGGCAAGGCCGGACCGGCGACCGTGACGGTGCGGGCGGGGAACGGCAGATGATCGCGGATACCCATGCGAACGGCCTCCTGAGATGAGGATTCCCGCAGGGCACCCGTGATGCGCGTGAAGCACCTGCTGCGGACCGAAGGCGATGTTATCCGCAGGCAGCGCGTTACATGTGTCAACTATTGCAATATTCGCAGCGTCGGCCGCCAGGGTATGGGCGTCCTTCCGTACGAGTGCCGTGGGGCCCGGGACGCTCGCATTCGACGACCAGTTGCAGGAGTCCCGCTATCAGAAGCGATAGCCGACGCCTGCCAGGAAGATGTCGGCGTCGCGGTCGTAGCCGGTCATCACGCGGTTCCACGACAGCCGGCCCAGCCAGTGCTCGCTGATGCGGTAGCTGGCCGACATCGTCAGCAGCCCGGCCCAGCGCGAGGGCGAGCTATCCGCCCCCGGCCCGCCGACATGCAGCGTGGTGGCATAGTACGGACCGGCGCCGACGCCTAGCGTCAGCCGGTCGCCAAAGAATCCACCGCTGAGCCACGCCTGCGCCGCCACGCCGCGGCGGCGCAGCAGGTCCGAACTGCCCTCCGAGAAGTAGCTCAGCGTTCCTTCGACGCCCCGCCAGAAACCGTGCCGGTACTCCACTGCCGCCGCGAAGTCCGTTTCCGAATCAAAGCTGTTGACGATATTGGTGCCAAGAAAGATCGTCAGCTCGTCGCCGGTCAGGGCACTGGTGCGCGTGCCCGCAACGAACGGGCCGTCGCGCCGGCCATGGTCGAGCTGGTAGCCCACACCGAGCAACAGCGTGTTGGCGTTGAAGCTAGACGGTGCCTGGATGCGGTTGAACCGCGCCTGCACCATCCAGGGGCCGCCCCTGACGTACCAGGTTGCGGCCGTGCTGGCCAGCAGCGCGACGCCATGGCGATTGCTGTAGCTGTCGTCGGGCCGGGCGTCCGTGGTGTCGAAATACAGGTAGGGGCCGGCGCCTGCCGAGAACGCAAACTGGCGGCCAGGTGTCAGCCAGCGCCACCATAGCTGGGCGCCGTGGCCGTCGCGATGGCGACCGCTGATGTGTCCTTCGTTCAGGTAGGTGTAGGTCGCATACCAGTTGTCCGTGAGGTTCTGCTGGTAGCTGTAGGCATAGACCGCGCTGCGGTCGTCGTCACCGTGGATCGGCGGGTTGGTGTAGGCGCCGCCCATCAGCAGCAGCTCCTGCCCGTGTGCCGCTTGCTGCAGCATGGCCAGCAGCAGGCTGCCAGCCAGGGGCATGACGCGCTGCCAGATGCTGAAGGTCCTGCGGTTGGCGCATTGCATCTTGTGGATTCCGATGAGCCTGGACGCTCAGGAATCATAGCAAAGTGCAGGGGAGGTTTCTGCGGAAGGGCCGGGCTCTTTGTGTTACGGAATATTCCGCCCGGACGCGTACGTGGACACGGGCTCCCCCGGGCGTGAGCAAATCACGGGAGCAAAGAAAAACCCCGCCTTGGGGCGGGGCTCAGATCGCTGGCAAAGGGGAGAAACCAGCCAGCGTGTCAGGCTTGTACTCAATCCTCCCGCCGCAGGTGCGGGAACAGAATGACGTCGCGGATGTTCGGGCTGTCGGTCAGCAGCATCACCAGGCGGTCGATGCCGATGCCGCAGCCGCCCGTCGGGGGCATGCCGTATTCGAGCGCGCGGATGTAGTCGGCGTCGTAGTACATGGCCTCTTCGTCGCCGGCGTCCTTTTGCTCGACCTGCTTGCGGAAGCGCTCGGCCTGGTCTTCGGCATCGTTGAGCTCCGAGAAGCCGTTGGCGATCTCGCGGCCGGTGATGAACAGCTCGAAACGCTCCGTGATGCCCGGCACCGTGTCCGAGGCACGCGCCAGCGGCGAGACTTCCACCGGGTAGTCGACGATGAAGGTCGGCTCCCAGAGCTGGCTTTCGGCGGTTTCCTCGAACAGCACGAGCTGCAGCGTGCCAATTCCGGCGTTGAGGAACTGCGGCGCGCTGGTGTTGACGCCGAACTTCTTCAGCTCGGTGCGCAGGAACCCGGCGTCGGCCAGCTGCGCGTCGGTGTATTGCGGCGCGAATTTCTGGATGGCCTGGCAGATCGTCAGGCGGTGGAACGGCTTCGACAGGTCCAGTTCGCGGCCCTGGTAGGTCAGCACGGCGGTGCCACTGGCGTCGATGGCGGCCTGGCGGATCAGGTTCTCGGTGAAGTCCATCAGCCAGCGGTAGTCCGTGTAGGCCGCGTAGAACTCCATCATGGTGAACTCGGGGTTGTGGCGCGGGCTCACCCCCTCGTTGCGGAAGTTGCGGTTGATCTCGAACACGCGCTCGAAGCCACCGACGATCAGGCGCTTCAGGTACAGCTCGGGCGCGATGCGCATGAACATCTGCATGTCCAGCGCGTTGTGGTGCGTGATGAACGGCTTGGCCGCAGCGCCGCCCGGGATCGGGTGCAGCATCGGCGTTTCGACTTCCATGAAGCCGGCGTCGGCCATATGGCGGCGCAGCGACGACATCGCCTTGGTGCGCGCGCGGAAGGTATTGCGGGTTTCCGGCGAGACGATCAGGTCCACATAGCGCTGGCGGTACTTCATTTCCTGGTCGGCCAGGCCGTGGAACTTGTCCGGCAGCGGGCGCAGCGACTTGGACAGCAGGCGCAGTTCCTGCACCTGCACCGACAGCTCGCCCTTGTTGGTGCGGAACAGCACGCCGCGCGCGCTGATGATGTCGCCGAGGTCCCAGTGCTTGAAGGCGGCGTAGACGTCTTCGCCAACCTTGTCGCGCGTGATGTAGAACTGGATCTGGCCGCTGCCGTCCTGCACGGTGGCGAAGCTGGCCTTGCCCATCACGCGCTTGAGCATCATGCGGCCGGCGATGGCGACTTCCACCGGGCTGGCTTCCAGCGTGGGCTGGTCGGTCTCGCCATACTGGGCGTGCAGCGCGCCGGCCTGGTGGGTCGGGCGGAAATCGTTGGGGAAGGCCACGCCTTGCTGGCGCAGGGCCGCCAGTTTCTCGCGCCGCTCCGCGATGATCTTGTTCTCGTCTGCGGCGGGCGTGTCTGAGGCCGGTGCGGCCTGGGCGCGGGTGGGTTCGGTCATGATGTCTTGTCGGGTCGCGCGCGGCATGCCGCGCGCGGGTTCAGTATGGCTTCAGTAATTGCGCAGGTCGTCCAGCTCGGTGCTGCCGAAGTCCGGGCGATGCAGGTAAGCAAGGATGCGGCCGGCGGTTTCTTCGGCGGAAGCAAGCTGCTGGTTTGCTTTCAGGTCGCGGAAGCGCTGCACCTGGGCAAAGTCGGCATTGCGGATGGTGTCCTGCATGCCGGTGTCGACCACGCCCGGTGCCAGGGCCACCGCGCGCACGGTGCGCGGCGCCGGCGTGCCGGCGTACTCGGCGTTGACCGAGCGGATGAACATGTCGAGCCCGGCCTTGCCGGCGCAGTAGGCGCTCCAGCCCTCGATCGGGTGGCGTGCCGCGCCGGACGAGATGGCGAGCACCTTGCGCGGGCAGTCGAACTTCTCGGTGCGTTCCAGGAACGCGCCGGTCATGATCATCGGCGTGGCCAGGTTGGTCAGCAGGTGCGGCAGCAACGTGCTTTCCTGCAGGCGCGAGACGGGGCCGATCGGCTCGACCACGCCGGCGTTCAGGATCAGCGTGGCGCTGGCGGGCGGCTGGTCCTGGCTCTCCAGCACGCTGGACAGCCAGCCGGCGGCCGACGCGGGCTGCGACAGGTCCTGCAGGTGCCAGGCTACCGGCACGCCGCTCATGGTGGCAACGCGCTCAAGCTCAAGGTTGCGGCTGCGCGCCACGCATACCAGGCGGTTGCCCGGCACGAGCAGGGCATTGGTCAGTGCCGCACCAAGCCCGCGCGAGGCGCCGGTGATGATGTAGAGGTGGTCTGCTTCGCTCATGATGCCCCGGTTGGAGGAGCCGCCCGGCGGGCGGTGCGTCGTTGGCGGTGGTTGCCGGGCTGCCATGCCCGCACGGCGGACATGGCAGCGGCCTTACAGTCCCTGCTTGAGGCTGGCCTCGATGAACGGGTCCAGATCGCCGTCCAGCACCTTCTGGGTGTTGGACATTTCCACGTTGGTGCGCAGGTCCTTGATGCGGCTCTGGTCCAGCACGTACGAGCGGATCTGGTGGCCCCAGCCCACGTCGGTCTTGCCGGCTTCGAGCTTGTCGGCCTCGGCCTGGCGCTTGCGCATCTCGTGCTCGTACAGGCGCGACTTCAGCATCGACATGGCCTCGGCACGGTTGCGGTGCTGCGAACGGTCGTTCTGGCACTGCACCACGATGCCGGTCGGGATGTGCGTGATCCGCACGGCCGAATCGGTCTTGTTGATGTGCTGGCCGCCGGCGCCCGAAGCGCGGTAGGTATCCACGCGCAGGTCGGCCGGGTTGACCTCGACCTCGAACGAGTCATCGACTTCCGGATACACGAACACCGACGAGAACGAGGTATGGCGTCCGCCCGACGAATCGAACGGCGACTTGCGCACCAGCCGGTGCACGCCCGTTTCCGTGCGCAGGTAGCCGAAGGCGTATTCGCCCTCGATCTTGATGGTCGCGCTCTTGATGCCGGCCACGTCGCCTTCGGATTCTTCGAGCACCTCGGCCTTGAAGCCCTTGCGTTCGCAGTACTTCAGGTACTGGCGCAGCAACATGGACGCCCAGTCGCACGCTTCGGTGCCGCCGGCGCCGGCCTGGATGTCGATGAAGGCGTTGGCCTGGTCCATCTCGCCCGAGAACATCCGGCGGAATTCCATCCCCGCCACGATTTCCTCGAAGCCCTTGACGTCGGTCTCGATCGACTCGAGGGTTTCGTCGTCGCCTTCTTCCCTGGCGAGCTCGAACAGCTCATCGGCACCATTGAGGTCGTCCGTGAGCTTGCCGAGGACGCTCACCACGCCCTCGAGTGCTTTCTTTTCCTTGCCGAGATCCTGGGCGCGCTTGGGGTTGTTCCAGACGTCCGGGTCTTCCAGCAGGCCGTTGACTTCTTCCAGCCTTCCTACTTTGACATCGTAGTCAAAGATACCCCCGTAGATCTTCCGTCCGGGAACGGAGATCGGAGATGGCACCGGAGATGGCGTTGAGGCGTTCTGCTTCCATGATGATCCTGCGCTTCGAAAACCTTGAATTATAGCGGATTCGGGCCGTATTTCGGGCCGCCGGGCGGCGCCGGCAGCCCATTCCCGCCCGAACTGCGGACCCCGCCGGCGGTCTACTGGGCGGGCCGCGTGGCGCCGGCGGCGATAATAGAGCCCCTGCAGACCCGCAAGTCGCCCCCCGAAGACCACACCAACAGGGACGAATGACGCCAACTAGACACGATATTGCCGGCCGACGCCGGATGCTGGGATGGATACTCGCGGCCGCTTCCGCCGCGCTGGCCGCCGGTTGCGGCACCATGTCCTCCGAACCCGCGCCCGAGGGCTTCTACCGCGTGGAGAGCGGCGACACGCTGTATTCGATCGCGCGCAAGCATCGCCGCAATGTGCGCGATCTGGTGCGCTGGAACAACCTGCCGAGCGCGGATCGCATCGAAGTCGGCCAGCTTATCCGGGTCAGGCCGCCGGGCACGGCGACCGCTTCGTCATCCGGCACGCCGCCTCAGAATGTGACTGATACGCCGCGCGCGGACGCCGGCGGCCAGTCGAAGCCGCCCGCGAGCGCGATCCGGCTGCAGTGGCCCGCCGACGGCAAGGTCATGGCGCGCTTCTCGCCGCCTGCGAGCAAGGGCCTGACCATTGCGGTACCGCCTGGCGGCACCGTGAAGGCCGCCGCGGCGGGCTGGGCCATCCACGTCGGCAACTTGCGCGGCTACGGCATGCTGGTGATTGTCAAGCACAACGACGATTGGCTGACCGTCTACGGCAACCTGGACAAGCCGCTGGTCAGCGAAGGCGCGCGCGTTGCCGCGGGCCAGGACGTCGGCCGCATGGGCAACACCGCTGGCGAACTGCACTTCGAAGTGCGCGGCAACGGCAAGCCGGTCGATCCGGCCAACTACCTGCCAGCGCGCGGCTAAGGGGCTGCGCTCCGCTACTGCGCGTGCTCGATCACGAGCTGTACGCGCGTGATGCCGTTGAAGGTATTGTTGTCGAGCCGGTAGGCTACCTGAGCGCTGGCGCCGAGCTCGTCGGCGTGATTGAACCAGATCGCGTCGAAGCGCTGCTTGCCGCGCCCGAGCTGCAGCTTGAGGTGCTTGCCCTTGAGCACGCTCTGGCGCAGCACGTCGAACTCGCCGCAGAAGGTCGGCGCCGGAAAGCCCTGGCCCCACACCTGCTGCTCCAGCAGCGTGACGAATTCCGGGCTGAAGCACTGGTCCTCGATGTCGCCGTCGGTCTCGATCACGCGCGCGAGCTGGTCGTCGGTCAGCCATTCCCTGCCGACCGCTTCGAAGGCTTCCTGGAACTCGGCAAAGCGCTCGGCGCGCACGGTCAGGCCGGCCGCCATGGCGTGGCCGCCGAACTTGACCATCATGCCCGGGCAGCGCTTGGAGACCAGGTCGAGCGCATCGCGCAGGTGGAAGCCGGGGATCGAGCGGCCGGACCCCTTGACCGTGGTGTCGTCGCCGGGCGCGAAGGTGATGGTCGGGCGATGGAACTTGTCCTTCAGCCGCGAGGCGACGATGCCGATCACGCCCTGGTGCCAGGTGTCGTTGAACACGCTGACGGTAAAGCGTGCCGACGGATCGAGGCCGGCCAGCGGCTGTTCGAGGATCTGCAAGGCTTCCTGCTGCATGCCGGCTTCGATGTCGCGCCGCTCGCGGTTCATGCCGTCCAGCTCCTGGGCGATTTCCCAGGCACGGTTGGCATCGTCTGTCAGCAGGCATTCGATGCCGAGCGACATGTCGGCGAGCCGGCCGGCGGCATTCAGCCGCGGGCCCAGGCCGAAACCAAGGTCGAAGGTGTTGGCCCGCGCGGCCTCACGGCCCGCGGCACGGAACAGCGCGGCGACGCCCGGTTGCATGCGGCCGGCACGCATCCGCTTCAGGCCCTGTGCCACCAGGATGCGGTTGTTGGCGTCGAGCTTGACCACGTCGGCCACCGTTCCCAGGGCCACCAGATCCAGCAGCGTTTGCAGCGGTGGCTGGGTTTGCTGCGTGTAGACACCGCGCTTGCGCAGTTCGGCGCGCAGCGCCAGCAGCACGTAGAACATCACGCCCACGCCGGCCAGGTTCTTGCTGGGGAATTCACAGCCCGGCTGGTTCGGATTGACGATCACCGCCGCCTCGGGCAGCTCCGCGCCCGGAAGGTGGTGGTCGGTCACCACCACGTCGATGCCCAGCGCGTTGGCGGCTGCCACGCCGTCGACGCTCGCAATGCCGTTGTCGACCGTCACGATCACGTCGGGCTGCTGCTTCGCAGCCAGTGCGACGATCTCCGGCGTCAGCCCATAGCCGTACTCGAAACGGTTGGGGACGATGTATTCCACGCGTGCGCCCAGCATGCGCAGCCCGCGCACGCCGACCGCGCAGGCCGTCGCGCCGTCGCAGTCATAGTCGGCCACGATCAGCAGGCGCTTTTGTGCTGCAATCGCGTCGGCCAGGTACCCGGCGGCATGGCCGATGCCCTTCATGGCCGCGGGCGGCACCAGCTCCGGCAGTTCGGTGGAGAGTTCGGACGGCTGCGCCACGCCGCGCGCGGACAGGATGCGGGCCAGGGTCGGGTGCAGGCCGGCGGCGGCCAGGGTGCTGGCGTGCTCGGTGGAGTAGGGGCGGATGGCAATCCGGGTCATGGGGCGGTCTGCTTCTTCTGTATCTGTATTCGGGGGTTCAGGCGGTGAAGGCGAGGTCGGACAGCAGCGCGCGCCAGTCGCCGCGCTGGCCCATGCCGCGCCAGAACTTGCGCAGGTCGGCGCGGCGCACGGTGAACTCGGCGAAGTGGTTCTCGCCGCCGAGCACCAGCGTGATGGCTTCGATGCTGCCGTCGCCAAGCGCCTGCAGCGCCGGCGCGAACCAGTCGGCGTCCAGCGCGTGCATGCGTTCGATCCACAGGCCCCAGTCTTCGGCGATATGGGCTTCGGTGGCGCTGTCGAGCATCGCCATGGCCGAGCCTTCGGTCGGCAGACCGGCAAATCCGGCCGGTATGGCCGCGACGCGGCTGCCACCGGCGAGCCCCAGGCCGGCCAGGAAAGGATCGTCGGTCACGATGGCGTCGGCCAGCTTCGGCACCGGCTGCATCGCGCCGCCGCCGTACAGCCAGACGGAATTGACGGGCAGTTCGCCGGCCGCCTCGCGTGCCTGGTTGACCGGGTGATCGAACCACGTCATCTGGATCTCGTTCTGCAGTCGGCGCCAGTCGCGCGCGCGCTCGCCGGCCTGCAGCCAGATGTCGATATTGCGGCCGGTGGCGCGCAGCGGCGTGGTGGCGTCCAGCGGGCCGAACACGGCTTCCGGCAGGTACCAGCGGGCCGCGCAGGGCGTCTCGAGCGTGATGTCCGCCTCGCGCAGCAACGGCTCGATGGCGGCGTGCAGTGATGCGGCTTCCTCGTCACGCACGCGCAGCTGGTCCGGGTGCATCAGCACCAGGTGGTCGCGCGCGGCATGGATGTGCACGAGTTGCAGGCAGGCCCAGCCGTCGTGGTCCGCCGGCGCGGCGACGCCGCTGTCGGCCAGGCGCATATAGGGCGCCATCGGCACCCTGGCCGTGTCCAGTCCGGCCTTGCCGGCCAGCCAGCGTTCGTGCGGCAGGCTGCGCAGCCAGGGGTCGTCGTGCCGCTCGCGCTGGCCGGGTGTCGCCCGGGTCAGCAACTTTCCGAGCGCGGGCAACTCCAACTGCCGCAGCAGCGCGCCGGGCACGACGTCGTCCGTGGCGTCGTCGCCGGCACCCGGCGGGACGGAAAAGGGCACAATCAGGGTCAGGTGCGTCATCATGGTGGCGAGATTGTAAACTTCCGGCTGGCCGGCGCCAGCCTTGCGTGTGGCGCGGGACACCTGCGCCACCGGACAGGGCGCTTTCCCGAAACAACAGGAACCCTCTTGAACTTTCCCTACGAGTGGCAGATTGGCTGGCGATACACCCGCGCAAGCAAGCGCGCCAGCCGCAATACGTTCATATCGTTCATCTCGATGATCTCGATGTCGGGCATCGCGCTCGGCGTGGCCGCGCTGATCGTGGTGCTGTCGGTGATGAACGGCTTCCAGAAGGAAGTGCGCGACCGCATGCTGTCGGTGCTGTCGCATATCGAGGTGATCGGCCCGTCGGCGCTGCCGGACTGGCAACGCACCGCGGCCGAGGCCATGCAGAACAAGGAAGTCGTGGGTGCGGCGCCATACGTGGCGGCCCAGGCCATGGTGACACGCGAAGATGCCGTGCGCGGCGTGCTGCTGCGCGGCGTGGACCCGGCTGAGGAGCCGAAGGTGTCGGACATCGGCAAGCAGTTCAAGGCCGGCCACATGGAAAGCCTGCAGCCGGGCGAGTTCGGCATTGCGCTCGGTAATGAACTGGCCAACGCCATGGGCGTGCAGGTCGGCGACAAGATCACGCTGCTGGCGCCGCAGGGCACCATCACGCCGGCCGGCGTGCTGCCGCGCCTGAAGCAGTTCACGGTGGTCGGCGTGTTCTCTTCGGGCCATTTCGAGTTCGACAGCGCGCTGGCCCTCGTCAATATCCGCGATGCCGAGACGTTGTTCCGCATGACCGGCCCGACCGGCGTGCGCCTGAAGCTGGCGGACATGCAGCGCGCCCCGCAGGTGGCCAACGAACTGGCCGGCACGATGTCGGGCGAGCTCTACCTGCGCGACTGGTCCAAGCAGAACCGGAACTGGTTCGCCGCGGTGCAGACCGAGAAGCGCATGATGTTCATCATCCTGACGCTGATCATCGCCGTGGCCGCGTTCAACCTGGTGTCGACGCTGGTGATGACGGTCACCGACAAGCAGGCCGACATTGCCATCCTGCGCACCATGGGCGCGCAGCCCGGATCGATCATGAAGATCTTCATCGTGCAGGGCGTGGCGATCGGCTTCATCGGCACCTTGCTGGGCGTGGCGGGCGGCACGCTGATCGCCACCAATATCGACGTGATCGTGCCTTTCATCGAGCGGCTGCTGCACGTGCAGTTCCTGCCGCGCGACATCTATTTCATCAGCGAACTGCCCTCGGACCCGCGTGTGAACGATATCGCCACCATCGGCATCATTTCCTTCGTGCTGGCCACGCTGGCCACGATCTACCCAAGCTGGCGCGCCGCCCGCGTCAATCCGGCGGAGGCACTGCGCTATGAGTGAAGCCATGCTGCAAGCCGATACCCGGCCCGTCGGCGGGCTGCCGCGCACGGGCACGCCGGTGCTGCTGGGCGAAGGCCTGTTCAAGCGTTTCCGCCAGGGCGGGCTCGACGTCGAAGTGCTGAAAGGCGTGGACGTGCGTGTGGAAGCGGGCGAGAAAGTTGCCATCGTCGGCGCTTCAGGCTCGGGCAAGAGCACGCTGCTGCATGTGCTGGGCGGGCTGGACAATCCTGACGCCGGCCGCGTTGCGCTGCACGGCAAGCCGTTCACGGCGCTGCGCGAGCGCGAGCGCAATGTGGTCCGCAATCGCTCGCTCGGCTTCGTCTACCAGTTCCACCACCTGCTGCCGGAATTCACGGCGCTCGACAACGTGGCCATGCCCATGCGTATCCGTGGGCTGAACCAGCAGCAGGCGCGCGACGCGGCGCAGGCCATGCTCGAGCGTGTCGGCCTGGGCGGCCGTTCGAAGCATCGCCCCGGCGAACTGTCGGGCGGCGAGCGCCAGCGCGTGGCGATTGCGCGGGCGCTGGTCGGGCAGCCGGCCTGCGTGCTCGCCGACGAACCGACCGGCAACCTCGACGACCACACCGCCGGCGGCGTGTACGACCTGATGCTCGAACTGTCGCGCACGCTGGGCACCAGCTTTGTCATCGTCACGCACGACCTGGACCTGGCCAATCGCTGCGACCGGGTATTGCGGCTGCGCGACGGGCACCTGCATCAGGAACGCTGACCCTCCGGCAGCCATGTGGATCGACACCCATTGCCATCTCGACGCCAGCGAATTCGACCGCGACCGCGGCCAGGTGGCTGATGCTGCCGCGGCTGCGGGCGTGACCGGCATCGTGGTGCCGGCGGTGGCGGTGTGGAACTTCGACGCGGTGCGCACGCTTGCGCGGCAGGACTCACGCTGCGTCTATGCGCTCGGCATCCATCCGCTGTGCTCGACTGATACGACGCAGGCCGATGTGGATGCGTTGCGCAGGGAGGTGGCGGCGTCGATCGATGATCCGCGCTTTGTCGGCGTCGGCGAGATCGGCCTCGACTTCTTCGTTGCCGGCCTCGACGCGGAACACCAGACCTGGCTGTATATCGAGCAGTTGAAGATCGCGCGCGAGTTCGACCTGCCGGTGCTGCTGCACGTGCGCAAGTCGCAGGACCAGGTCTGCGCACAACTGCGCAAGCTGGGCGTGCGGCAGGGCATCGCCCATGCCTTCAATGGCAGCCACGACCAGGCGCGCCGCTTCATCGAGCAGGGACTCAAACTGGGCTTTGGCGGCAACGTGACGTTCAGCCGCGCGCGGCAGATTCGCCGGCTGGCCACCGAGCTGCCACTCGATGCGCTGGTGCTGGAGACCGATGCGCCCGATATTGCCCCCGCGTGGCTGTCCGACGACCAGTTCGGCGAGCAGCACAAGGCCCGCAATACGCCCGCCGAAGTCGCGGGCGTCGCGCGCGTGCTCGGCGAACTGCGCGGGCTGGAGCCGCCCGCGCTGGCGCAGGCCATGTGGCGCAATTCGGTTGCCGCGCTGCCACGCCTGGCCGCGTTCGCGGACGCGATGGCGCCCGCCGGCAATAACCCATCCGACAACAACCGTTGACACGCTGACAAGTTTTTTCCGGTGGCGCGAGGGTACAACGATGGCCCTCTGAACTTGCCGGGGACGCTTCGTGCGCCTGATCCTGCTGGGTTTCGTAGCCGGCTGCTGGGCCCTGCAGCGGCAGGGCAGGCTGCCGGCGGCAAGCACGCTCGGCATGGCGGTGCTCGTATTGGCCGCTCTGGCAATCCTGGCTGTCCGGCTCGTCCGGCGCAGACCTGCCAGCTGGAAAGCGCGTGGGCTGGCGGTTCTGCTGGCGGTTTCCGTGGCGTTTTGCTGGGCAGCGTGGCGCGCGCACGCGCGCATGGGCGACTGGCTGCCGACGCAGCTCGAGGCGCGCGACATCGAGGTGGACGGCGTGGTGTCCGGCCTGCCGGCCGAACTGTCGCAGGGTGCGCGCTTTGCCTTCACAGTCGAGGCCGCACCGCGCGGCGAACGCGTGCCGGAACACGTCGTGCTGACCTGGCGCGAAGCTCCCGCTGAATTGCGCCCGGGCCAGCGCTATGCATTCACGGTGCGATTGCGCCGTCCGCGCGGGCTGGCCAATCCCCACGGTTTCGACTACGCATACTGGCTGCTCGCGCAAGGCTATGGCGCGACGGGTTATGTGCGCAGCGTCCGCAACGGCCCGCACGAAGCGGCGCATGAACGGCTGGCGTGGCGCATTCAGGCGCAACGTGCCGCACTGCGCGACCACATCCGCGCGGCGCTTCCGGTCGATGCGCGTTTCGCGCCGGTGCTGGTGGCGTTGGTTGTTGGCGACCAGCGTGGAATAGAAGGCGACGACTGGCTGCTGTTCAGCCGCACCGGCATCGGCCATCTCGTCAGCATCTCGGGGCTCCATATCACCATGATCGCCGGCATGGCCGCGGGGCTCATGCACTGGGCCTGGCGGCATTCGTTTGGCCTCGGGCGCCGCCTGCGCCGGCCGCTGCCGCTGCGGTGCCCGGCGCGGCAGGCAGCGCTCGTGGCAGCAGTGCTGGCCGGCCTGGGCTACGGGCTGATCGCCGGGCTGCAGATTCCCGCGCTGCGCACGGTGGCGATGCTGTCGATCGCCGCGCTGGCCGCGTGGAGCGCGCGCACGCCGCCGGCATCGATGGTGCTCGCGTGGGCGGCGTTCGTCGCGCTTCTGCTGGACCCGTGGGCGGTGATGCTGCCGGGCTTCTGGCTGTCATTTGGCGCGGTAGGCGTGATCTTCCTGGCGGCGTCGCGGCCCGATGTTCCTGTCAGTGGCTTCCGGGCACGCGTGCGCGCCACGCTGGCCTCGGCGGTGCGTACACAGTGGGCGGTCACGCTCGGGCTGGTACCGCTCACGCTCCTGCTGTTCCGGCAATTTCCCGTGATTTCCCCATTGGCCAACGCGGTCGCGATTCCCGTGGTCAGCATGCTGGTCACGCCACTGGCATTGCTCGGCGCGGTGATGCCGGCCGTGCTGGCCGGCCCGTTGCTGGCCGTTGCACACCAGGCGCTGGCGTGGCTGGTGGAGATGCTGCGGTGGCTGGCATCGCCCGAATGGGTCGTCTGGGAAACCGCGCAGGCCGGGGTACTGGAGACGGTGCTGGCCTTGCTGGGTATGCTCGTCCTGCTTGCCCCGGCCGCCTTCGGGCTGCGCATACGGCTGCATGGGCTGCTGTTGATGCTGCCCATGCTGCTCGCGCGCGGCGATGACGTGGCGCCCGGGGAATTCCGGGCAGCGATGCTCGATGTGGGACAGGGCACGGCCGTACTGGTGCAGACGCGCGCACATGCCTTGCTCTACGATGCCGGCCCTGCCTATGCATCGGGCGGCAGCGCCGGCGCTCAAGTCGTCGTGCCCTATCTGCGCGCGCTGGGAGTGCGCCGGCTGGACCATCTCATGGTGAGTCACGAAGATGCCGACCACGCCGGCGGCGCGCAGCACGTCATGGCGGCCGTGCCGGTCGATGTCCGGTTCACTGCGGCGCCGTCCGGGCATGCGCTGCTGGGCAAGGCCGAATGGGAGCCGTGCGCGGCCGGCCAGCATTGGGAGTGGGATGGGGTTGATTTCACGGTGCTTCATCCCGGCGCAGGACAATCGCGCGATGCGGCCCTGGCGAGCAATGCGCGGAGCTGCGTGCTGCGCGTGGACAACGGCCGTCATCGCGTGCTGCTGACCGGCGACATCGGCAAGGCGGAAGAGCGTGAGCTCGTCGAGCGGCTGCCTGGCAATCTGCTGCGCGCCGATGTCCTCGTCGTGCCGCATCATGGCAGCGGCACCTCTTCCAGTCCGGAGTGGCTCGCGGCCGTCAACCCTGGTGCCGCGGTGTTCCAGCTCGGCTATCGCAACCGTTACCAGCATCCGCGCGCCGACGTCTGGGAGCGCTATGGCGACGCCGGCATCCTGCGCTACCGCACGGACGAAACCGGGGCGGTCACGATGTCCACGCACGGCCAGGCCTACGCCATGGACGCGTTTCGCCAAGCGGAGCCACGCTATTGGCGCGACGCACCGGTCGCGCCGCGATAGTGGGGTGCGTCCTCAGCCGGCAGTCCGGGCGCGCGCCCGCGATGTTGCCTTGCGGCTGGTGGGCGGTACCGGTGCATCCGGCTCCTGCGGCGCGCGCGCGGGCTCGGCGCCGCCGATGCGGCGCTCGCGCAGATGGGCCTTGGCGCGCTGCAGGCCGGCGGCGACGGTATCGGCACGTTCGAGCGCCACGCCGGCCGCGAGCACGTCACCGAGCACGAGATGGCTGATGCGCGAAGTCATCGGCGTATAGACCTCGCTGTCCTCCTCCACGTCGGAGAACACGCAGACATCGGCCAGCCTGGCCAGCGGCGAGCCGCTGTGCGTCAGCGCCAGCACGCTCGCGCCGCTGGAGCGGGCCAGCGTGGCGGCGGTCAGCATGTCCCACGTGCGGCCGCTGTTGGAAACCAGCACGGCCACATCGCCCGGCCCCAGCAGCGCGGCGGACATGCTGAACACATGCGGGTCGGAGTAGGCCGTGGTGGGCATGCCCAGGCGAAAGAACTTGTGCTGGATGTCGAGTGCCACGATGCCCGAATTGCCGCAGCCGTAGAACTCGATCCGGCGCGCGGCGGCCAGCAGGCGGATGCCGTGCTCGATCTGGTCCGCCGACAGCGCATTGCGCACGCTCATCAGCGTGGCAATGGTGCGGTCGAACACCTTGCAGGCGATGTCGGCCGGGCCATCGTCCGGCTTCACGTCCTGGTGGACGAACGGTGTGCCGCCGCCTACGTTCTGGGCGAACTGCAGCTTGAATTCGCGGAATCCATCGTAGCCCAGCGCCGCGCAGAAACGCGCGATCGTGGGTTGCGACACCCCGGCGCGCTCGGCCAGCTCGGGCATCGAGAGCCGGATCACGCTGGCGCCGTGGCGGGCCACATAGTCGGCCAGGCGGCGTTCGGACGGGCGGAGCGTGTCGTAGACGGCAAGGATTCGGTCGCGCATGACGTTGGCAGGGTGTTGCGGGAAGATCGTGAATGTAGATATTCTACAGCGCGGAAGTCATCGGGAATCAGCCGATTGTTGATTGATGGCACTAGGGGTTTCCCGAATTTTGGTATTTTTCGGGGATTTGTGACGTGCGCGAGGCTGCTCAGGTGATGGCGGTGTCGCTATAATGTAGAAAATCTACATGTCGAGGGCGGTCAAATCCGCCTGGACTTCCTACAGGAACGTTCGTCCATGCCCCACGCCGTCCATGCTGAAATCCTTGCCGTGACCCGGCGCATCACCGAGCGCAGCCGCGCGAGCCGTGCGGCGTACCTTGCGCGCTGCGAGCGGGCCCAGGCGGAGCTTGGCCCGCTGCGCGGCCTGTCCTGCGCCAACCTGGCTCACGGCTTTGCCGCGCTGCCGGCCCACGACAAGCTCAAGCTACGCGTGGAGCATGCGCCCAACCTGGGCATCGTGACGGCCTACAACGACATGCTGTCCGCGCATCAGCCGTACGAGCGCTACCCCGGCGTGATCCGCGAAGCGGCGCGCGCCGTGGGCGCCGTGGCGCAGGTGGCCGGCGGCGTGCCGGCGATGTGCGACGGCATCACGCAGGGCAATCCGGGTATGGAGCTGTCGCTGTTCTCGCGCGACGCGATCGCCATGAGCACGGCGGTATCGCTGTCCCACAACACGTTCGACGCGGCGGTAATGCTGGGCGTGTGCGACAAGATCGTGCCGGGCCTCGTCATGGGCGCGTTGCAGTTTGGTCATCTTCCGGTCGTGTTCGTGCCGGCCGGGCCGATGGCGAGTGGCCTGCCGAACAAGGAGAAGGCCCGCGTGCGCCAGCTCTACGCAACTGGCCAGGTAGGCCGGGAAGCTTTGCTTGAAGCCGAATGCGAGGCCTATCACAGCGCCGGCACCTGCACCTTCTACGGCACGGCCAACAGCAACCAGTTCCTGATGGAAATCATGGGCCTGCACCTGCCGGGCGCGGCGTTCGTCCACCCGGACAGCGGCCTGCGTGACGCGCTGACCGCCGCGGCGGCGCAGCGCGCGCTGGCACTGTCGGCGCGAGGCGGCGAATACCTGCCGATGGCTCGCATCGTCGACGAGCGCGCGGTCGTCAACGCGATGGTCGGCTTGCTGGCTACCGGCGGCTCCACCAACCACACCATCCACCTGGTCGCCATGGCGCGCGCCGCCGGCGTGCTGATCGACTGGGACGATTTTGACCGCCTGTCCCGCGTCACGCCGCTGCTTGCGCGCGTGTATCCGAACGGCTCGGCGGACGTGAACCACTTCCATGCCGCGGGCGGCACGGGCTATGTGATCGGCCAGCTGCTGGAGGCCGGACTCGTGCATGAGGACGTGCAGACCGTGGCTGGCCCCGGGCTGGCGCGCTACACCCAGGAGCCGGTGCTGATCGACGGTGTCCTGCGCTGGCGCGATGGCGCAAGCGCCAGCGGCGATGCGCAGGTGCTGGCCACGATGGCCGAGCCGTTCTCGGCCGAGGGCGGCCTGCGCCTGATGCAGGGCAACCTGGGGCGCGGCGTGATCAAGGTGTCCGCCGTGGCCCCGGAACACCGCGTGGTCGAGGCGCCGGCGCGCGTGTTCGACTCGCAGGAGGCCCTGCAGGCCGCCTTCGAGGCGGGCGAGCTGAACGGCGACGTGGTGGCCGTGGTGCGCTTTCAGGGGCCCAATGCCAACGGCATGCCCGAGCTGCATCGCCTCACGCCCGTGCTCGGTGCGCTGCAGGACGCCGGCCACCACGTGGCGCTGGTCACGGACGGGCGCATGTCGGGTGCGTCCGGCAAGGTGCCCGCGGTGATCCACGTGGGTCCCGAAGCGCTGGCCGGTGGTCCGCTCGCGCGCGTGCGCGATGGCGATCGGCTGCGCGTGGACGCCGTGGCCGGTACGCTTGCCTGGCTCGGCGACCCCGCGGAGTTCGCGGCTCGTCCGGTGGCGCCCGCGCCGGCCGATGATTTCGCGCAATTCAGCGTGGGCCGCGGCCTGTTCGGGCTGTTCCGGCGCCACGCGCGCATGGCGGAAGAGGGCGGCAGCGCACTTGACCTGTCCGAGGCGGATGCCGTCCCTGCGGCGGCCGCACCCGGAACTGCCACGGCGGCACATTCCGTCGCACAATAGTCGGGCCACAGGCCCGTTTCACCCGATTCCCCGGCCGGCGCCAGCCGCGTGCCGGGCACCTGCGTGCCGCCTGCCGGCACCAGGCTACCGACAAGGATGGGGCAAACCATCCGACACCATGATCGATGGAGCAGACATGATCTATATCCTGATGGGCGTTTCCGGCAGCGGCAAGTCGACAGTTGGCGAATTGCTGGCGCAACGCCTGGGCTGCGCATTCCATGACGCGGACGAGTTCCACAGCGCCGCCAACAAGGCCAAGATGCACGCCGGCATCCCGCTCACCGACGAAGACCGCTGGCCGTGGCTGGCGGCCATGCGCGAAGCCATCGATGCCGCCCGGGCCGAGGGCCGCACCCACGTGTTCACCTGCTCCGCGCTGCGCCAGGCGTACCGCGAACGGCTCACGCCGCCGGACGGTGGCGTGACGTTCGTCTACATGAAGGGCGATGCGTCGTTGATCGGCTCGCGCCTGTCCGCGCGCACGGACCATTTCTTCAACCCGGCGCTGTTGCAGAGCCAGCTCGAGACACTGGAGGAGCCCCACGGCGCTCTCGTGCTCGATATCCGGCAGACGCCGGAGGCGCTGGTGCAAGCCATTCTTGCCGACGGCGAAAGGCACAGCGTCGCGGCCGTGCGCTGACCTTGGGCGCGCCGCCTGCCGTTGCGCTGGCAGGTATCTTGCTTAACCCGTTTCCGTGCCGCGCAGCCGCGGGGGACTTGCGGCTTTCGCTGGCACAGGTATGCTGAAAGGGCCAGTCACTCGACAGCTGTACAGCCAGGAAAAACAAGGGGGCGGCGATTCCGGCGGGATGCCGGCAGGCCAGGCGGACCAGGACGTCCCCCATTTCACGGAGGGAAGGGCCATCATGGCGGCGCGTTATTTCGACGAGATGCTGGATTGGCGGGATGACGATAGGAATACCGTCATCCAGGCGGGGCAGGCTTTGCCGGGCGGTCTGGTGCGGCCGCACTACCGGCAGTTTTCGGACTGGCTGGCGCGGCAGTCCGAAAACACCATGGCCAACAAGCGCGCCGAGGCGGACCTGATCTTCCGGCGCGTGGGCATCACCTTCGCCGTCTACGGCGACAAGGACGAGTCCAACAGTGGCACCGAGCGGACCATTCCGTTCGACGTGATCCCGCGCATCTTTCCCGCCAGCGAGTGGGCCACCCTGGAGAAGGGCCTGCGCCAGCGCGTGGCGGCGCTGAACCGCTTCATCCACGACATCTACCATGGCCAGGACATCATCCGCGCGGGCGTGATCCCGCCGGACCAGATCTACAACAACGCGCAGTACCGGCCCGAGATGCTCGGCGTGGACGTGCCTCGCGACATCTATGCGCACGTGGCCGGCATCGACGTGGTGCGCGCCGGCGAGGGCGAGTTCTACGTGCTGGAGGACAACCTGCGCGTGCCCTCTGGCGTGTCGTACATGCTCGAAAACCGCAAGATGATGATGCGGTTGTTCCCGGACCTGTTCGCTCGCAACCGGGTGGCGCCGGTGGCCCACTATCCCGACCTGCTGCTGGACATGCTGCGCGGGGTCTCGCCACAGGCCATCTCCGACCCGACCGTGGTAGTGCTGACGCCGGGCATGTACAACTCGGCGTACTTCGAGCACGCGTTCCTGGCGCAGCAGATGGGCGTGGAGCTGGTGGAAGGCAGCGACCTGTTCGTCGAGGACGACCATCTCTACATGCGCACCACGCAGGGCCCGCAGCGCATCGACGTGATCTACCGGCGCGTGGACGACGATTTCCTCGATCCGCTGGTGTTCCGGCCCGATTCCTCGCTCGGCGCGGCCGGGCTGCTGTCGGTCTACCGCGCGGGCAACGTGACCATCTGCAATGCCATCGGCACGGGCGTGGCCGACGACAAGTCGATCTACCCGTACGTGCCCGACATGGTCCGCTTCTACCTGGGCGAGGAGGCCATCCTCAACAACGTGCCGACCTATATGTGCCGCCGCCCGGACGACCTGCAGTATGTGCTCGACAACATGGCCGACCTGGTGGTCAAGGAAACCCATGGCGCGGGCGGCTACGGCATGCTGGTGGGCCCGGCGGCCACGCGCGCGGAGATCGATACCTTCCGCGAGGTGGTGAAGTCGCGGCCGGAGCAGTACATCGCCCAGCCGACGCTGGCGTTGTCCACTTGCCCGACTTATGTGGAATCGGGCATCGCGCCGCGCCATATCGACCTGCGTCCCTTCGTGCTGTCGGGGCGGGAGGTGCGCATGGTGCCGGGCGGGCTGACGCGCGTGGCGCTGCGCGAGGGCTCGCTGGTGGTGAATTCCTCGCAGGGCGGGGGCACCAAGGACACCTGGGTGCTGGAGCGCTGAGCCCTCCGCCACCAAGCCGCCAAGACCGCATTGCGAGGAAAACCATCATGCTGAGCCGCACCGCCGACCATCTTTTCTGGATGGCGCGCTATACCGAACGCGCGGAGAACACCGCGCGCATGCTGGACGTCAACTACCAGACGTCGCTGCTGCCGCAGTCCGCGGAAGTGGCGGAGCAGGGCTGGTGGGCCATGCTCGATATTTCGGAGCTGACCCGTGCATTCGACAACAAGTACGGACTGCTGACGCGCGACGACGTGATCGACTTCATGGTGCGCGACATGACCAACCCATCGTCCATCATGAGCTGCCTGCGAGCGGCGCGCGAGAACGCGCGCGCGGTGCGCGGCTCGCTCACCACCGAGGTCTGGGAAACGGTCAACACCACATGGCTCGAAGTGCAGCGCATGATCGCGGACGGAGAGTTGCAGGACGACCCGTCGCGCTTCTTCGAGTGGGTCAAGTTCCGTTCGCACCTGGCGCGCGGCGTGCAGTTCGGCACCATGCTGAAGGACGATGCCTTCCATTTCATGCGGCTCGGCACCTTCCTGGAGCGCGCCGACAACACCGCGCGTATCCTCGACGTGAAGTTCCAGTCATCGGGCTCCGACGACAGCGACCCCAACCGCGAGCAGAACGACTTCTACCACTGGGCCGCGGTACTGCGTTCGGTGTCGGGCTTCGAGGTCTACCGCAAGGTCTACCGCGCGGTGATCACGCCGCAGCGCGTGGCCGAGCTGCTGATCCTGCGCCCGGACATGCCGCGCTCGCTGGTGTCGAGCATGGATGAGGTGGTGGCTATCCTCGCGCTGGTCGGTAACCAGCAATCGGGAGAGACCGAGCGGCAGGCTGGTAAACTCCACGCCGACCTGAAATATGCCCGCATCGACGACATCTTTGCCGTCGGGCTGCACGCCTTCCTGACGAGCTTCCTGGAGCGCATCGGCGACCTCGGCAACGGCATCAGCCGTGATTTCCTGGTGCCGCTGCTGGCGGCCTAGGACTGGCCGCCGACCGGACGCCGCGAGGAGGACGCCATGTGCAGCAGTCGTCGCCGCGGCGCTCTGAATACCGTGAAATACAAGATCCATCACCAGACCGTCTACCGCTACGCGGAGCCGGTGCGGCGCAGCGTGCACGAACTGCGGCTGGCGCCGCGCTCGGGCCCGCTGCAGGCCGTGCAGGCCTGGGAGCTGCAGGCGCCTGGCAACCTGTCCGAGGCGCGCGACGGCTTCGGCAATATCGTCCACAACTTCACCATCAGTCGCCCGGCCGACACGATTGCCATTACCGCGATTGGCGAGGTGCAGGTCACGCCGCCGCATGATGTCGCCGAACGGGACGGCCACCACGCGTTCCGCGATGCCCCTGCCGCGGGTGAGGCGCGCGTGTCGCCGCTGTACTTCATCGGCGGTACGCCGCTCACCACGGCGCCGCCCGAGATGCAGGCCTTTGCGGCGCCTTTCCTGGCAGCGGGGCATGAGGTGCCAGCGCTGCTCGCGCTGGCCGGCGGCATTACCGAACGCGTGCGCTATGCGGCCAATACCACTCACGTCGGCACCTCTGCCGCCGAGGCGTTCCATCTGGGCAGCGGCGTGTGCCAGGACCAGGCGCAGGTAATGGTGGCGGCCTGCCGCGCGTTCGGCATTCCCGCGCGCTATGTGAGCGGATACTTCTACGATCCGGCCGCCACGGAGCTGGCCAGCCATGCTTGGGCGGATGTCTGCCTCGATGCGGGCCAGGACCTGTGGTGCAGCATCGACGTCACGCACCGTTGCGTCACGGACCACCGGCATGTGCGGCTTGCCGTGGGGCGCGACTACCAGTCCGCCGCACCGGTCCGGGGCATCCTCGAAGGCGGTGGCGGCGAGACGTTGCAGGTGAATATCGCCATCACGCCGTTGATCGACTGAAGTGACGCGCGCTGCACCGTGCTGGTGCGGCACTTCACCTAGGCGGTGCGCAGCAGGTGTTTCATCAGCTTGCCGGTGGGTGTGCGGGGCAACTGCTCGCACACAACGAATTCGCGCGGCACTTTGTAGCGTGCCAGTCGTTCGCCGACGAAGGCCTTGAGCGCTTCCGGGTCATGCTGCGTTCCGGCTTTCGGCACCAGCATTGCCACCACCGTTTCGCCCCATTCGGGGTGCGGGCGGCCAATTACCGCGGCATCCTGGATGTCGGCATGCGCGAGCAGCACGTCCTCGACTTCCTTCGAGTACACGTTTTCACCGCCAGTGATGATCATGTCCCTCGCACGGTCGACGATGAACAGGAAGCCTTCGGCGTCGCGGCGGGCCAGGTCGCCGCTGCGGTACCAGCCGTCCTGCAGCACGGCGCTGGTGGCGGCCTCGTTGTCGAGGTAGCCCTGCATCACCGAGTCGGCCTTCAGCCAGATCTCGCCCACTTCATCGGCACCGGCTTCGCTGCCGTCTTCGCGCACCACGCGCAGGTCGACACCCGGTGTGGCAACGCGGCCAATGGAACCGGCCTTGTCCAGCTGTTCCTCGGGGTAGAGCACGGTGCCGCACGGGCCGGTCTCGGTCATGCCGAAGACCTGGAAGAAGCGGTCGCTCCGGTAGGCGCTGGCGAGCCGGCGGGCGGTGTCGGCGCCGATCGGGCCGCCGCCGTAGATCCACGCCCGGATCGAGCGCAGGTCGTACGACGCGACGTCCAGCCCCGACTGCAGCGGCAGCAGGTAGGACACCGGGGCGCCGAAATACAGCGTGGCGCGCTCGTCCTGCGCGGCCTGCAGGAAATGCAGCGGATGGTATTCGCGCAGCAGGATCACGGTACCGCCCACGTAGAGCGTGCCCAGGAACCAGTTGTTGAGCGGTGACGAATGCCATAGCGGCATGGCCATCAGCGTGCGCTCGTCGCGCGTCATCGAGAGCGCGACGGCAGTGGTTAGCGCGGCCTGGCACACGTTACGGTGGCTGAGCAGGCAGCCTTTGGGCTTGCCGGTCGTGCCGGAGGTGTAGAGGATCTCGGCGATGTCGTCGTCGGCAGGCGGCGCGATGTCGGTGGGCGTGGCTGCTGCCACCAGCTCGTCGAAGCTGAGACAGCCTTCGGGCACGCTGTCGGTGGCCAGCAGCGTGACGGCCGTCTGCAGCCGTGCGATCACCGGCGCCAGCGCGCCGTCGAACACGCACACCTTCACGCCGGCGTGCGCAAGGATGTAGTCGACTTCCGGGGCCTGCATCTTGTGGTTGACCGGCACGACCACCGCGCCCAGCCGCAACGCGCCCAGCATTGCGACGACGAAGCCTGGCGTGTTGAAGCACATGATGGCGATGCGGTCGCCGGCGCGCACGCCCTGTGCGGCCAGCACGGCGGCGGCACGGCGTGACAGCGCATCGGCCTCGGCATAGCTGACGGATTGCCCGGCATGCCGCAGCAGCGGCTTGTCAGGGTATTTGCGGGCGTTGCTGTCGAACAGCGCGACGATATTCATAGGTGGCTTGTCTCCCGTTTTTCTCTTCTGGTTTGCTTGTTTTGGTTCGCTTATACCGGCCACGCCCGCGCCAGGATGGCCTTATGCGGCGAGCCTTCGGGCAGCATGCCGAAGATGCGGCCCCACTGCGCATCGAAGCGGCTGGCGATAAAGGCGTCGGCCATGGCCTGCGGCGCATGTTCGCGCAGCAGGCGCGCCTGCACCAGCAGCACGAGTTGCTGCGCATGGCGGCGCGCCTGGGCTTCCAGCGTTTCAGCGGGCTTGCCCAATGCGTCGGCCAGCGCTGCCACTTGCGCGCGCAGCGGGGCGTCACCGGCAAACGCATGGTGCAGGTCGTCGAGCAGCGCGTGCATGGCATCGGGCTCGCGGCCGACAGCGCGCAGCATGTCGAGCGCCATCACGTTGCCCGAGCCCTCCCAGATCGAGATCACCGGCGTTTCGCGATAGAGCCGGCCCACCGGGCTTTCCTCCATGTAGCCGTTGCCGCCGAACACTTCCATGGCCTCGGCCGACAGTTCGATGCTGCGCTTGGCCACCCACAGCTTGGCGGCGGGGGTGACGATGCGCTGGTAGGCGCGCTGCAGCGGGTCTTGCGCGGCCTGCGCGAAGGCTTCGGTCAGGCGCATCATGAGCTGCGTGGCGGCTTCGCTTTCCAGCGCCATGTCGGCCAGCACGTTGCGCATCAGCGGCTGCTCGGCCAGGCGCTTGCCGAAGGCGTGGCGCTCGCGCGCGTGGTGCAGCGATTGCACCAGGCACTGGCGGATCAGGCCGGCGCTGCCCATCACGCAGTTCAGGCGGGTGTAGGTGGCCATCTCGATGATGGTCGGCACGCCGCGGCCTTCTTCGCCGATCATGCGGCCCCAGGCGCCGTGGAACTCGACTTCGCTGCTGGAATTGGAGCGGTTGCCGATCTTGTCCTTCAGGCGCTGGATTTGCACGGCGTTCTTGCTGCCGTCCAGGCGATAGCGCGGCACGAAGAAGCATGACAGGCCGCTCTCGGTGCGCGCCACCACGAGGTGCGCGTCGCACATCGGCGCAGAGAAGAACCACTTGTGGCCGGTGATCTCGTATTCGCCGCCGCGTCCTTCGCCATGCACCGGCACAGCGCGCGTGCTGTTGGCACGCACATCGGAGCCGCCTTGCTTCTCGGTCATGCCCATGCCGACGAGGATCGAGTCCTTCTGTTCCAGCGGGATGTTGCGCGCGTCGTAGCGGCGCGAATAGAGCTTGGGCGCCAGTTGGGCGAACAGTTCGGGCTCCTTCTGCAGCACGGGGATGCACGCGAAGGTCATTGAGTTCGGGCATTGCGAGCCCGCTTCGATCTGCCCGTGCATCGAAAAGCCGGCGGCATAGGCGGCCCATGCGCCGGGGCGCGGGTCGGAGAACGGTTGCGACACCAGGTTCTGCTCGCGCAGCAGGCGCATCACGCCATGCCAGGCCGGATGGAACTCGACGCGGTCGATGCGCCGGCCCTGGCGGTCGTGGGTATGCAGCTCGGGCTTGAAGTGGTTGGCGTCCTCGGCCATGCGCAGCGTTTCGGCGCTGCCAAGGCGTGCGCCGTAGGCAGCGAGCTCGGCCTCGTGGCCGGTGCCGTCGGCGCGCCGCACCGCCTCCTGCAGGGCGATGTCGGTGGTGTAGACGTTATAATCGTGCAGCTCTGTCACCACGTTGGTGACTTCGTGCGTGCCCTGGTTCATGTGCGTGTCTCCGATGGATGGCCGCCTCTATAAGGCAGCCTGCATGGCCAACGAGTATAAGAACGAGCCTGCCCGACGGTGTTCGGGTTTTTCCGAGATGAAGCCAGCGCCCCCCAGTGCTCCTGATCGTCCGCAGCGCCGCAAGCCGGCGCAGTCGCGCGCCCGCGCCACGGCGCATGCCATCCGTGAAGCGTTTGTCCGGCTGCTTGTCGAGAAGAGCTATGACAAGGTCAGCATCCGCCAGGTGATCGCCCTGGCCGGCGTGGGTATCGGCAGCTTCTACGAATACTTCTCGAGCAAGGAAGCGCTGGCCGCGGTCTGCATCCACCTGCGCATCAAGGACATCGCATCGGCCATGAGCGAAAGCATCGACGCCACGCGCGGGCAGCCGTTGCCCGATCGCGTCGATGCCCTGCTGCAGGCCCAGTGCGCGGCGCCGCTGGCCGAACCCGAACAGTGGACAGCCCTGTTCCTGCTGGAGCGCAAGGTCTCCGGCGTGGAGGCATTCCGGAGTCTCTATGCGGAGTTCGTCCAGCTATGGGAAGCAGCGCTGAGCGCCGGTGCCGACTGGCCGGCAGACGCCTTGACGGCCGAGGCCGCATTTGCCGCGCATGCCATGACCTACAGCCTGGTTTCCCAGTCGCTGATGACGTCGGCGCGGCCGCCTGATCCGCAGGCCATGCAGCGCATGCTGCGCACCGCGGTGCATGGCTACCTGTCCGTGGTGGCGCCACTGGCCTACCGAATGCACCGGTTTGACGCCTGAGGAAGGCCCGTGCCGGGCGCCGGACGGGAAATCCGAACACTGTCTCGAAACCGGTGATGCCGGTGCCCGCAGCACGCCCGCGGGGCGCTAGAATTCCCGCTGCAACCCCGCACGGTTCCGAGTGAACCCGACAAACCATGACCTACTGTGTTGCCATGCGGCTCGACGCCGGCCTGGTATTCCTTTCCGATTCGCGCACCAATGCCGGTGTCGACGCGATTTCCACCGCGCGCAAGATGACGGTGTTCGAAGAGCCCGGCGACCGCGTGATGGTGCTGCTGACCGCCGGCAACCTGGCCATCAGCCAGTCGGTGCGCCAGATCCTGGCCGAGGGGCGGGACGAGAAGCGCTCGCTGTGGACTGCGCGGGACATGTTCGAGGCAGCATCCATCGTCGGCGATGCCGTGCGCCAGGTGCACAAGCGCGATGCCCATGCGCTGCGCGATGCCGGCATCGAGTTCAATGTCAGCCTGATCTTCGGCGGTCAGATCCGCGGCGAGCGCGTGAGACTGTTCAACGTCTACGCGGCGGGGAATTTCGTCGAGGCCACGCCCGAGAACTGCTATTTCCAGATCGGCGAGGCCAAGTACGGCAAGCCGATCATCGATCGTGTCGTGCATCCGTCGCTGCCGCTTGGCGAGGCCGCCAAGTGCGCGCTGATCTCGATGGATTCGACACTCAAGTCGAATATCTCGGTGGGCCTGCCGCTGGACCTGCTGGTCTATGAGGCCGACGCGCTGCGGGTCACGCGCTTCGTCAATATCGACGAGAAGAACGCGTACTTCCGCATGATCCGCGACACCTGGGGGCAGCGCCTGCGCCAGGTGTTCGGCGAGATCAACGACCCGGAGTGGGATGCCTCGCGCGAGGCCGAGTTTCCGCTGGCGCGCATGGGCGAGGCCGACCGCTGGGGACAGCCGGTGCGGGCCAAGCGCGAGCGTTCGCGCACGCAGGACTGAGCGGGGCAGGGCAATGCGCGAGATCATCCATTTTTCCCATGCCAACGGTTTTCCGGTGTCGACCTATCGGAAGCTGTTCGCGGAACTCGAGGACGATTTCGAGTTCCGCGCCGTCGAACGCTACGGGCACAGGCCTGAATACCCGGTGACGCGCGGCTGGCCGCACCTCGTCGAGGAACTGCTTGATTCGCTGCAGCACCAGTACCGCGAGCCGGTGTGGCTGGTCGGGCATTCGCTGGGCGGTTTCCTGTCGCTGATGGCCGCACTGCGGCGCCCGGAGTGGGTGCGCGGCGTGGTGATGCTCGATTCGCCGATCATCGCCGGCTGGCGCGCGTCGCTGCTGAAGACCGTGCAGTGGCTCGGCATGGACGAGAAGCCCGGCCCGGCTGCTGTCACCAGGAACCGCCGCACACGCTGGCCCGATGCGGAAGCGGTGTGGGAGCATTTCCGTTCCAAGCCCAACTTCGCGGTATGGGATCAGGAGATGCTGCGCGACTATGCGCTGCACGGCACCGAGCCGACCGGCAAGGACAGCGAGCGCCAGCTGCGCTTCAACCGCGAGGTGGAATACTGGATCTACCGCACCCTGCCGACCAGCCTGGGCCGCAAGGTGGCGCGCGGCGCGCCAGTGCCGGTCGGCTTCGTGGCCGGCACGCGCTCGCGCGAGGTGCGGCAATGTGGTCTTGCCGCCACGCGCAAGCTTGTCGGCGAGAACCTGCGCTTCATCGAAGGCGGCCATCTGTACCCGATGGAACGGCCGCTGGAGACGGCGCAATTGATCCGCGAACTCATCGCGGGAATGCGGCGCGACGGACGCTGAGCGGCAAGCGGCGGATGCGCCGCAGGCGGGCATCCGGACCGGCGCGTGTCACAATTTCCGGGCCTGCGGGGGACGGGGTCTCATGTATAATCCCGATTTCCCCGGCAAGCTCGGTTTATGACCAAATTCGTCTTCGTCACCGGTGGCGTCGTCTCTTCTCTCGGCAAGGGCATCGCTGCTGCCTCGCTCGCGGCCATTCTTGAGTCGCGCGGCCTCAAAGTCACCCTCCTCAAGCTAGATCCCTACATCAACGTCGATCCCGGCACGATGAGCCCCTTCCAGCATGGCGAGGTGTTTGTCACGGAAGACGGCGCGGAAACCGATCTCGATCTCGGCCACTACGAGCGCTTCGTGTCGGCCAAGATGCGCAAGTCGAACAACTTCACCACGGGCCAGATCTACGAATCGGTGATCCGCAAGGAGCGCCGCGGCGAATACCTGGGCAAGACCGTACAGGTGATCCCGCATATCACCAACGAGATCCAGGCGTTCATCGAGCGGGGCGCCGCCGCCTCGCACGACGGCAAGGCCGACGTGGCACTGGTGGAAATCGGCGGCACCGTGGGTGACATCGAATCGCTGCCGTTCCTGGAAGCCGCGCGCCAGATGAGCCTGCGCATGGGCCGCAACCGCTGCGCGTTCGTGCACCTGACGCTGGTGCCGTTCATTGCCAGCGCCGGCGAGCTGAAGACCAAGCCGACGCAGCACTCGGTGCAGAAGCTGCGCGAAATCGGCATTTCGCCGACCGCACTGCTGTGCCGCGCCGACCGACCGATTCCGGACGACGAGCGCGCCAAGATTTCGCTGTTTGCCAATATCCCGCAGGACGCCGTGATTTCGGTGTGGGATGCCGACAGCATCTACAAGATCCCGCAGATGCTCAATGAGCAGGGCCTGGACCGCCTGATCTGCGAAGAGCTGCGCCTGGACCCGAAGCCGGCCGACCTGTCGATGTGGCAGAAGCTGGTCAACGCGCAGGAAAACCCGCAGCACGAGATCACCATCGGCATGGTCGGCAAGTACGTCGACCTGACCGAGTCGTACAAGTCGCTGATCGAGGCGCTGCGCCACGCCGGCATGCATACCGCCACGCGCGTGAACATCGAGTACATCGATTCCGAGGAGCTGGAATCGGGGCACCTGGAAGTGCTGGCCCCGCTGGACGCCATCCTGGTGCCGGGCGGCTTCGGCAAGCGCGGCACGGAAGGCAAGATCCGCGCGATCCAGTACGCCCGCGAGAACAAGATCCCGTACCTGGGCATCTGCCTGGGCATGCAGCTCGCCGTGATCGAGTTTGCCCGCCATGTGGCCGGCATGGGCGACGCCAACTCGACCGAGTTCAACCTGGAAACCGAACACCCGGTGGTCGCGCTGATCACCGAGTGGGTCGACCGCGAAGGCAAGGTCGAGCAGCGTTCGGCCAATTCGGACCTGGGCGGCACCATGCGCCTGGGCGCGCAGCGCGTGCCGGTGAGGGAAGGGACCAAGGCGGCGTCGATCTACGGTGCCGAGGTCAACGAACGCCACCGTCACCGCTACGAGGTCAACAACCACTATGTGCCGATGCTCGAACACGCCGGCATGGTGATCTCCGCGCGCACGCCGACCGAGAACCTGCCCGAGATGATGGAACTGCCGGAGTCGATGCACCCGTGGTTCGTCGGCGTGCAGTTCCACCCGGAATTCACCTCCACACCGCGTGACGGCCATCCGCTGTTCAAGGCCTACGTCGAAGCCGCGCTGGCCGGCCAGCAGCGCAAGGGCGCCTGAAACCGGGCGCCGAGCAGGAGACTGTCATGAAACTCTGTGGATTTGAGGCTGGCCTCGACAAGCCGTTCTTCCTGATCGCCGGCCCGTGCGTGATCGAGTCAGAGCAGATGGCGCTGGATACCGCCGGCGAGCTCAAGAAGATTACCGGCGAACTGGGTATTCCGTTCATCTACAAGTCGTCGTTCGACAAGGCGAACCGTTCGTCGGGCAAGTCGTTCCGAGGCCTGGGGATGGAGAAGGGCCTGGAGATCCTGGCGACCGTGAAGCGCGAGATCGGCGTGCCGGTGCTGACCGACATCCACGAGATCGATGAGGTCAAGCCGGTGGCGGCGGTCGTGGACGTGCTGCAGACGCCGGCGTTCCTGTGCCGCCAGACCGATTTCATCCGCGCTTGCGCCCAGAGCGGCAAGCCGGTGAACATCAAGAAGGGCCAGTTCCTGGCGCCGCACGACATGAAGAACGTGATCGACAAAGCCCGCGACGCCGCGCGCGAAGCCGGCCTGCCGGACGACGTCTTCATGGCCTGCGAGCGCGGCGTGTCCTTCGGCTACAACAACCTGGTCTCGGACATGCGCTCGCTGGCGATCATGCGCGAGACCGGCGCCCCGGTGGTGTTCGACGCCACCCACTCGGTGCAGCTGCCGGGCGGGCAGGGCACCAGTTCGGGCGGCCAGCGCGAGTTCGTGCCCGTGCTGTCGCGTGCGGCCGTGGCCACCGGCGTGGCCGGGCTGTTCATGGAAACGCACCCGGACCCGAGCAAGGCCATGTCCGATGGCCCGAACGCGGTGCCGCTGTCGCGCATGAAGGAACTGCTGGCCGTGCTCAAGGACCTCGACACGCTGGTCAAGCGTGCCGGCTTCCTTGAAGACAACTTCGGCTGGCCCGCCTGCGCCTGAGCAGGCCCCCGGTTTGTCGCGGCCGCTGGTCCGGCCGTGACAAACCGTATCGAAAGACAATACAAAACATCGGGAGATACAGCATGGCCGCGGGCTATATCATCGCGTACATCGACGTGACCGACCCCCAGCAGTACGAGGCATACAAGGTGCTTTCCAGCAAGGCCATGCAGATCCATGGCGCGGAAGTGCTGGTGCGCGGCGGCAAGGCCGAGAACCTTGAGGGGGAATGGGCGCCGACCCGCGTCGTTGTACTGAAGTTCCCGAGCTTCGAAGCCGCCAAGGCCTTCCATGATGGGGAGGCTTACCGCGCTGCCCGCAAGGCACGCGAGCATGCGGCGCACATGAACATGATCGTTGTCGAGGGCGCGGCCTGAGCCGCCGAGCCTTTTCCAGGCGCGTGACATCGCCGTGACACGCGAGCAGGTTGCAGTAATCAGCAGCAGCAAGAATCAACAGTCAGAGAGGAATTCATGAGTGCAATCGTAGATATCATCGGTCGCGAGGTTCTCGACTCGCGCGGCAACCCCACCGTCGAATGCGACGTGCTGCTGGAATCCGGCGTGATGGGCCGCGCGGCAGTGCCGTCGGGCGCTTCGACCGGTTCGCGCGAAGCCATCGAGCTGCGTGACGGCGACAAGGGCCGCTACCTGGGCAAGGGCGTGCTGAAGGCGGTCGAGCACATCAATACCGAGATCTCCGAAGCCATCATGGGCCTGGACGCTTCCGAGCAGGCCTTCCTGGACCGCACCCTGATCGACCTGGACGGCACCGAGAACAAGAGCCGCCTGGGCGCCAACGCCATGCTGGCCGTGTCGATGGCCGTGGCCAAGGCTGCCGCCGAAGAGGCCGGCCTGCCGCTGTACCGCTATTTCGGCGGTTCGGGCGCCATGCAGATGCCGGTGCCGATGATGAATATCGTCAACGGCGGCGCGCACGCCAACAACAGCCTGGACATCCAGGAATTCATGATCATGCCGGTGTCGGCGACCAGCTTCCGTGAAGCCCTGCGCTGCGGCGCCGAGGTCTTCCACGCGCTGAAGAAGATCCTGGCCGACAAGGGCATGTCCACCGCCGTGGGCGACGAGGGCGGCTTCGCTCCGAACTTCTCGTCCAACGAGGAGTGCCTGAATACCATCGTCCAGGCCGTCGAGAAGGCCGGCTACCGTATGGGCGAGGACGTGCTGCTGGCGCTGGACTGCGCTGCGAGCGAGTTCTACCACGAAGCCGAAGACGTGTATCAGCTCGAAGGCGAAGGCCTGAAGCTGTCGTCGACGCAGTTCGCCGACTACCTGGCCAACCTGTGCGACAAGTTCCCGATCGTGTCGATCGAGGACGGCATGGCCGAAGGCGACTGGGATGGCTGGAAGACGCTGACCGAGAAGCTCGGCACGCGCGTACAGCTGGTGGGTGACGACCTGTTCGTGACCAACACCAAGATCCTGAAGGAAGGCATCGAAAAGGGCATCGGCAACTCGATCCTCATCAAGATCAACCAGATCGGCACGCTGACCGAGACGTTCGCCGCCATCGAGATGGCCAAGCGCGCCGGCTACACCGCCGTGATCTCGCACCGTTCGGGCGAAACCGAAGACAGCACCATTGCCGACATCGCCGTGGGCACCAACGCCGGCCAGATCAAGACCGGCTCGCTGTCGCGTTCGGACCGCATCGCCAAGTACAACCAGCTGCTGCGCATCGAGGAAGACCTCGGCGATATCGCCAGCTACCCGGGCAAGAGCGCGTTCTACAACCTGCGCTAATGCCTGCGGTTGTCGTCCCCGCGTAGGCGGGGACCCAGTGGCTTTCAGCGACGCTGGATTCCCGCCCACGTGCCCTTTGGGTATGCGCGGGAATGACGTGGTAGACGTGGTAGTCATGAAAATGGTGGTGGCACGGAATTTATTCCGGCCACCACCATTTTTTGTATCGAATTCTGCCTGGCATTGCCTTCCGGCCCGAGTTCGCAGATCATTGTGCGGAAATTTCCGTCCGCCACGCCTCATGCGCCTGATTTCTTTGCTGTTGTTCGTACTGCTGCTTGCCATCCAGTATCCGCTCTGGCTCGGCAAGGGCGGCTGGCTGCGAGTCTGGGAACTCAACCGGCAGGTGCAGGAGCAGGCCACGCGCAACCAGACGCTGAAGCTGCGCAATGCCAAGCTGGAAGGGGAAGTGAAGGACCTGCAGGACGGTACGGGCGCCATCGAGGAGCGCGCCCGCTACGAGCTTGGCATGGTGAAGGACGGCGAGGTGTTCGTGCAGTTCGTTGCGCCGGCGCCGAAGGTCAGCGCCACGCCGCCGCTGCCGCCACCGCCACCGCCGAATTCCACTGCGGCCACCGGCCGCCACTGAGCGCCAGTTGGCCGACCAGCCCCGCAGCGGGCGGCCTTTCCATCGTTACCACCAGTACGGGTAGCCGCCCCAGTAGCCGGGCGAGCTGAAGCTCACGCCGCCACCCCAGTGGCCGCCGCCCCAGCCTCCATAGAACAGATTCCAGCTTGTGGTCGGATAGGCGTACGCGCGGTAGGCTGCTTCGTAGGCCTGCTGCTGGCGGATAGCTGCTTCCTGGTCGCGCAGGATCTGCTGGTTCAGGGCATCGAGTTGCTGCTTCTGCTCGACGGTCAGTGGGGCGGTAGCCGCGGCATCCGGGGCCAGGCGGGCCGTGGCAGGGGTCCCGTTGAGATCGCGCGGGACCGGTGCGGCGCAGCCGCCGGCCAGCAGCGTGGCAACCAGCAAGGCTGGCAGAACAGGCAGGGAGCGGGTAAGGCGGGCGACGAGCATGGCGGCGACGAATGGCGAGTCGGAACATCGGGCGCCAACTGTTTTGGAGCTGGCGCCGTCGATAACAGCTTAGCTGTTGGACTTGCGCCCTGCAGGGTGGTTCGCCCCCGACATGTCCGCCAAATTACCGGCCCGGTAGGCCGATTTGGGGTCAGTGTTGGTGATGCGCGCCTTCGCCAGCACCAGTGGCGACGTGGGCATGCGTGAACAGCTGGGCGCAGTCCACGGCATCGAATTCGTAGCGCTGGCCGCAGAAATCGCAATGGATCTCCACATTGCCGCGCTCGGCCACGATGCTGTCGATTTCTTCCTGCCCCAGCGACTGCAGCATGCCCGCCACCTTGGCGCGCGAGCACGAGCACTGGAAGTGCGGGGTGAGCGGCTCGAAGACACGCAGGCCGGTCTGTTCCAGGTCTTCCCAGAACAGTCGGCGCAGCAGCGTGTCCGGCGTCTCGGCCAGCAATTCGTCCGATTTCAGGGTGTTGCCGAGCTGGCAGGCGCGGTCCCAGGTGTCCAGGTCCTGCGCGCGGCCGTGCCCCGACAGGGCGGCGCCGGTTTCGCCGACTTCCTGCGTGCCGCCGTAGGACGGCAGCTTCTGCAGCAGCATGCCGGCCGCGGCATGGTCGTCGGCGGCCAGCCACAGGCGCGTGTCGAGCTGCTCGGAGGCCTGCATATAGTGCTCCAGCACGGCGCTCATGCTGGCCAGCGGCCCGTGGGCGTCCGCCAGCGGCACGATGCCCTGGTAGGGCTGCTGGCCCGGCAGCTTGTCCTTCGGGTCGAGCGTGATGGCAAAGCGGCCGTGGCCGTGGACATTGACGAGGTCGGCCAGCGTTGCGTCGTCGTTGATCTGCACGCCTTCGGCCAGCTTGGCCGTGGCGCGCATCGACAGGTCGGACAGGCACTCCACCACCAGCATGCGCACCGGGCCGTCGCCATGCAGCTGCATGACGAGCGCGCCGTTGAACTTGAGGTTGGCCGACAGCAGCGCGGCGGCAGCCATCATTTCGCCCAGCACGCGCCGCACCGGCGCGGGATAGGCGTGGCGGTTCAGCACTTCGCGCCAGGTGGCTTCCATGCGGACCAGTTCGCCGCGCACGGGGGCCGCGTCGAACAGGAATTTCTGCAGGGTGTCGGTAGTGGTCGTATCGGTCACAATAATCTGTCTGTCAATCGGTTGTAGCCGCGGCGGCGCGTGTCAGTCGATCCGCTTGAGCTGTTGCTTGTACATGGCCTGGCGCGTGGCGTAGGTCTCGGCATTGCGATAGAGGTTGGCCACGTCCTGGTCGGTCAGTTCGCGCACCACCTTGGCCGGCGCGCCGAGGATCAGCGAGCGGTCCGGAAATACCTTGCCTTCGGTTACCACGGCCCCGGCGCCGACCAGGCACTCCTTGCCGATCACGGCACGGTTCAGCACCACGGCCTGGATGCCGATCAGCGAGCCCTCGCCGACCGTGCAGCCGTGCAGCATGGCCTGGTGGCCGATGGAAACCTTGTCGCCCAGCGTCAGCGGGCAGCCCGGGTCGACGTGCAGCACGGAGCCTTCCTGGATGTTGGTGTCCACGCCGACCATGATCGGTTCGTTGTCGCCCCGGATCACCACGCCCGGCCATGCACTGGCGCGCGACTTCATGGTCACGTTGCCGATGATGGTGGCTTCGGGAGCCACGTAGGCGTCCTGGTCGATATTGGGAACGAGTTCGCCGAGCTGGTACAGCGCCATGGAATCTCCTGCACGAAGGTAGTTATCTGGGGATTGCCGCCGGCCTTTAAAGAGTCCGGGGAGTTGCCGCGGCCGGCCTTGGCGCCGGCACGCCGCATGCGGGGCCGGGCGCGCCCGGCGTGGCTCTACAATGGCGGCAGACCGGATTTTACGCCCATGCCAGAGATTTCACCCGCCGCCCGTTTGCCTGATCCTTCACAAACGCTTCGCCGGCAGGCGCTTGATGTGCTTTGCCTGACCGATGCGCGGGACAAGGCCAATGCCGCGCGTGCACTTTTCCGGCGTGTCGCGGACGCCGACGCCGGCCGTCTGGGCACGGAAGACCACATTAATGCCGTGCTGCCCATTCCGGGCCGCCCGCCGCAGCCAGAACTGGTGCCGCCACAACAGGTCGACCGTCGCCGTTCCCTGCATACCGACGCTGGCCGCGCCGCCATGATCCACGCGCTGTGCCATATCGAATTCAACGCCATCAACCTGGCGCTTGACGCCGTCTGGCGCTTTCCGGGCATGCCGGCGGACTATTACCGCGACTGGCTGCGCGTGGCCGACGAAGAGGCGCTGCATTTCACGCTGCTGGCGGACCATCTCGGCACGCTGGGCTTCCGCTACGGCGACTTTCCCGCCCACAACAGCCTGTGGGAAATGTGCGACCGAACCGCAGGTGATGTGCTGGCGCGCATGGCGCTGGTGCCGCGCACGCTGGAGGCGCGCGGGCTCGATGCCTCGCCGCCGGTGCGCGCGAAGCTGGCCGGGGCGGGCGACCACGCCGCGGCTGCCATCATCGATATCATCCTGCGCGATGAAGTGGGGCACGTGGCCATCGGCAACCATTGGTACCGCTGGCTGTGCGCGCAGCGCGGCATCGACCCGGTATCGACCTACGCCGCGCTGGCGCAGCAGCACCGCGCGCCGAAACTGCGAGGCCCGTTCAACCTCGATGCGCGCCGTGCCGCAGGCTTCGATGAGGATGAGCTGGCGTGGCTGGAGGCCTCTGCCGGCTAGCGCTTGTCGGCCGCGCGCTCCTGCTCCAGCAGTCTGAGCACGCGCCGCTGGACCTTCCCGGTGGTGGTCATCGGCAACTGGTCGATGAACTCGATCTTCTTCGGATACTCGTAGGGCGCAAGCTGGCCGCGCACATGCTCCTGCAGCGCAGCCACCAGCGCCGCGTCGCTGTCGAACGAGCGCGCCACGGAAGGCGTCAGCACGATGAAGGCCTTGACCACGGCGCCGCGCTCGGCGTCCGGCGAAGGCACCACCGCGCAGTTGGACACAGCCGGATGCTTGAGCAGGCAGTTCTCGATTTCGCTCGGGCCGATGCGGTAGCCCGATGACTTGAAGACATCGTCGGCACGGCCCTGGTACCAGAGGTAGCCGTCGGCGTCGACGCGCGCCAGGTCGCCCGTGCGGCACCAGCGCAGGCCGTCGCGCTCCACATATCTCGAGGCAGTAGCCGCTTCGTTCTTCCAGTAGCCGAGGAAGAAGACCGGGTCGGCGTGACCGTGGATGTCGGTGGTGCAGACCGCGACCTCGCCGTCCTCGCCGGGTGCGCACGGCCGGCCTTCGTCATCGATGACCTGTACGCGATGGCCCGGGTAGGGCCGTCCCATCGACCCCGCCCGCGCCGGCCAGCCCAGGCGCGATTCGTCATGCTGCGCCGTGCAATTGCCCACGATGTAATTGATCTCGGTCTGGCCGAACATCTCGTTGACGACCACGCCCATGGCGTCGCGGCACCAGGTAAAGACCGTTTCGCCGACCGCCTCGCCGGCGCTCATCAGCGCACGCAGCTTCAGCGTGTAGCGCTGCCGCGGTTCGGGGCACGCCTTCATCATCTGCTTCAGCGCCGTTGGAAACAGGAACGTGTTGGTGACGGCGTAGCGCTCCAGCAGTTCGAACGCGCGCTCGGCCGAGAACCGGCCCTGGTAGCCGACAATCGGCTTGCCGAAATAGAGCGCCGGCATCAGCGCATCCCACAGGCCACCGGTCCAGGCCCAGTCCGCCGGACTCCAGAACACATCGTCGTCCTGCGGATACCAGTTCTGCGAGCAGACGAAGCCGGGCAGGTTGCCGATCAAGGCACGGTGCGGGATCAGCGCGCCCTTGGGCGGGCCGGTGGTGCCGCTGGTGTAGATCAGCACGGCGGCTTCGTTGGCCTTGGTCTGCTCGGCCGTGAACGTCGGCAGCTGCGCGGCAAGCAGGATGTCCCAGTCATGATCGCCGCGGCCGCGCGCGTCGCCGGCGGCGATCACGGTGGCCAGCGTCGGGCATTCCGGGCGTGCGGCAAGCACGTTGTCGATCGAGGTCTCGTCGGCGATCGCCACGACGGATTCGCTGTGGCCGATGCGGTAAGCCAGCGCCTCGGGACCGAACAGCATCGACAATGGCGTGGCGATGGCACCGAGCTGGGAGATCGCCATGTAGGCAATGGCCGTTTCGATACGCTGCGGCATGACGATGGCGACGCGGTCGCCGCGCTGCACGCCGACCCCGCGCAATGCCGCCGACAGGCGATTCGCTTCCGCCTGGAGATGCGCAAAGCTGAACGCGTCGCGACGCCCGTCCTCGTGTTCGGTATAGATCGCGAAGCGGTCGGCAGTGGCCGGATCGCGCGCCCAGCGGCCGCAGCAGGCCTCGGCCAGGTTGAAGTGCTCGGGTACCTGCCAGCGGAAGGTGTCATAGAGCGCCTGGTAGTCGTCGCGCCGGGTCGCCGGCAGGGCCACTGCAGCCATGCTGCTGTCTCCTTTGAGTGTCGCTATAATTCTGCGAACGATCGTTCTATTTTATGCGGGCTTCCACGCCGGCCCCCGGGGCCGCGCAAGGCAGGGAAAGTCTGCAACCAGGGGAGACAAATGACTATCAAGGAAACCTCGCGCTCTGAATTTATCACGTTGCGCGGCCTGCGCTACCACGTGCGCCAGTGGGGAACTCCTGGGGCGCCCAAGCTGTTCATGCTGCATGGCTGGATGGACGTGGCGGCTTCGTTCCAGTTCCTGGTGGATTGTCTCGAGCGCGAGTGGCACGTGATCGCGCCCGACTGGCGAGGCTTTGGCGAAACCGACTGGCCGACACGCTATCCGGGCACGCAGTCATACTGGTTTGCCGACTACATTGCCGACCTGGAGGCGCTGCTCGACCACTACCAGCCCGAAGGGCAGGTTGACCTGGTGGGACATAGCATGGGCGCCAACGTGGCCTGCCTGTATGCGGGCATCCGGCCCGAGCGCGTGCGCCGGGTAGTGGATCTCGAAGGGTTTGGCATGACGCAGACGCGCGCCGGGCAAGCGCCGAAGCGCTATGCACGTTGGCTCGACGAGTTGCGCGAGAGCCCGGAATTGCGTACCTACGACGATGCGGCCGGCGTGGCGGCGCGGCTGCAGAAAACCAATCCGCGCCTGCCGGACGACCGTGCGGCGTTCCTCGCCGAGCACTGGTCGCGCCGCAACGAGGCCGGGCGCTGGGAAATCCTTGGCGATCCCGCGCACAAGCTGGTGAATCCGGTGCTGTACCGGCTCGATGAGGTTATGGCGATCTGGGCACAGGTGAGCGCCCCGGTGCTGCATGTGGAAGCGCGCGATTCGGAAACGCTGCGCCATATCGCCCACAAGCAGACGCTTGACGAATTCCGCGAGCGCTTCCGCGCATTTCGCGATTTCCGTGAAGCGATCATCGATGACGCGGGCCACATGCTGCATCACGACCAGCCGGCCGCAGTGGCGGCGCTGATCGAATCGTTCTGCGCCTGAGCCCGGTACTGCCGCGCCTCAGGCGTGCGTGAGCTTTTCCTTGAGGGCCGCGTTGTTGCTGGTGTGCACATGCACCAGCGACTTCTCCGGAAACGCGTAGTGATAGGCCTTGCGCAAGGCCAGCGCTGCTTCGTGGAAGCCGGACAGGATCAGCTTCTGCTTGTTGGCGTAGTAAGCGATGTCGCCGGCCGCAAAGATGCCGCGCCGCGAGCTTTCGTAAGTAGTGGTGTCAACGAGGATGCGGCCGGCGCGCATGTCCATGTCCCAGTGTGCGATCGGGCCGGGCTCCGAGACGAGTCCGTAGAGCGCCACCAGTTCGTCCACGGGCAGGGGCTGGACGCCGTCGCGGCTGCGGACCTCGATCTCGGTGAGCGCGGCATCGGTGCCGTCCCCGGCGGTCTTGAGCGCGCTGAGCATGCCGACGACGAAATCCATCTCGCCGGCCGCCACGGCTGCATGCATTTCGGCCACCGTGCCGTCGGCGGCGCGGAAACCGTCGCGCCGGTGCAGCAGCGTCACGCGCGCGGCGACCTTGCGCAGGGCCAGCGCCCAATCCAGCGCGGAGTCGCCGCCGCCGGCCACCACCACGCGCTTGCCGGCGAATCGCGATACATCGCGCACGGCGTAATGCACGTGACGGCCTTCCAGCGCCGGGGCCTCGGGCAGCGATACGCGCTGCGGCGCGAAGGCGCCGGCACCGGCGCAGACCAGCACGGCGGCCACGTTAAAGCGCTTGCCGGTGTCGGTGGTCACCAGCAGGCGCGGATGGCCGTCGCCCTGTACGGGCAGCACTTCGGTCACGCTTTCGGCGCGCTGGTTGAAGTGCATCGGGAAGGCGAATGGCGCGCACTGGTCCAGCAGGCGGTCCACCAGCTCCTGGGCCAGGCAGCCCGGAACGGCCGGGATGTCGTAGATCGGCTTCTCGGGGTACAGCTCGGTGCACTGGCCACCGGCGCGATCCAGTACATCGATCAGCTCGCATTTCAGGCCGAGCACGCCGGCCTGGAATGCGGCGAACAGGCCAACCGGGCCCGCACCCACGATCAGCACGTCGGTGGTGGTGGTGTCGGCGGCGACGGGCAGGGGAGTGGTGTTGTCGGTGGGCATTGGCTGGGTGCGGCAGGCAGGTAGGTAATCCGAAACCCGACTATACCGCGCCGCCGGCGCGATTCCGCCGACGCCAGCGTTGCCGGCAAGGGCATTTCCGTTGCGGCGGCGAACGTGGATGGGGCCAGCCCGAAAGCACATACGGGAGTAGAATAGCCACATGCCCGACCCGCACACCCTTAACGCCGATCTGCACTGCCATTCCACCGTGTCCGACGGCACGATGTCGCCACGCGCCGTTGCCGAGCGCGCGCATGCAGGCGGTGTGCAACTGTGGTCGCTCACGGACCATGACGAGGTCGGCGGGCAGGCGGAAGCGCGTGCCGCTGCGGAGGCGCTGGGCCTGCGCTATGTTCATGGCGTCGAGATTTCGGTGACCTGGGCCGGCCAGACCGTCCATATCGTCGGCCTGCAGATCGATCCGTTCTGCCCCGCGCTGGTCGACGGGCTCGCCGACACGCGCTCGGGCCGCGCACGGCGCGCGCGCGACATCGGCGACGCGCTGGCGAAGATCGGCATCGAGGGCGCTTATCGGGGCGCGCTGCAGCACGTCGGCAATCCCGACCTTATCTCTCGCACGCATTTTGCCCGCTGGCTGGTGGACCAGGGCTACTGCGCCACGATCAGCGACGTGTTTAGCCAGTACCTGTCCGAGGGGCGGCCCGGCTATGTGGGCCACCGCTGGGCGAACCTTTCCGATGCCATCGGCTGGATCCGCGCGGCGGGCGGCATCGCCGTGATGGCCCATCCGGGCCGCTACAACTACACCGATACGCAGCACGACGCGCTGTTCGACGAGTTCACGGCGCTGGGCGGCCGTGCGGTCGAAGTGGTGACAGGCAGCCATACGCCGGACCAGTACCGGCGCTATGCCGACGTGGCCCGCCGCTACGGCCTGCTGGCGTCCCGTGGCTCGGACTTCCACGGTCCCGGTGAAGGCCGCGTGGAGCTTGGCGCGCTGCCGCCGTTGCCGCCGACGGTGACGCCTGTATGGCACGACTGGTAGCCGGCCCCAGCTGCCGGGCTGGCGCGGGCGACGGTGCCTGGCTGCCGGCCTCGAACCCTGCCCGAACCCGCCCCTGAGTCCGCCCGGCCATGTCCCAGTACTTTGATATCCACCCCGTCAACCCACAGCCGCGGCTCATCAAGCAGGCCGTGCAGATCATCCGCCAGGGCGGGCTGATCGCGCTGCCAACCGACTCCAGCTATGCGCTGGCCTGCCAGCTTGACGACAAGGCGGCGGTGGAGCGCCTGCGCCGGCTGCGCGGCATCGACGACAAGCACCACCTCACGCTGATGTGCAGCGACCTGTCCGAGCTGGGCAGCTTCGCGCGCGTAGACAACCGGCAGTACCGCTGGATCAAGGGCGCGACGCCGGGGCCGTACGTCTTCATCCTCGAAGCAACCAAGGAAGTGCCGCGCCGGCTGTCGCACCCGGCGCGCAAGACCATCGGCGTGCGCGTGCCCGACCACGCCATCCCGCTGGCGCTGCTGGCCGAAGCGGGGGAACCGCTGCTGACCGCTACGCTGCAGCTGCCCGGCGACGAGGAGCCGATGAATGATCCGTCGGAAATCCGGGCCCGGCTCGAGAAACTGCTGGACCTGGTGATTTGCGGCGGGCCCGCGCCGGCCCAGCCCACGACCGTGATCGACCTGACCAGCGGGGAGCCGGAACTGGTGCGTGCCGGAAGGGGCGATATCGCACGCTTCGGCCTGTGAATTCCCGGCGGCACGCGAGCCGGCCGCCAGCCTGCCCGGTACAATAAGCCTCATGGATTCTTCCCTCATTCAGACCTTTGCCGTCTATGCCCTGCCGGTGCTGTTCGCCATCACGCTGCACGAGGCGTCGCACGGCTACGTGGCCAAGCATTTCGGCGACACCACGGCCTACGCGCTGGGCCGCGTCAGCCTGAACCCGGCGCGGCACATCGATCCGATCGGCACCATTGCCGTGCCGCTGCTGCTGTATCTCCTCACCAGCGGCCAGTTCGTGTTCGGGTATGCGAAGCCGGTGCCGGTGGATTTCGGGCGGCTGCGCAACCCGCGCTGGCATGGCATGTGGGTGGCGCTGGCCGGGCCGGCCAGCAATGTCGTGCAGGCCTTCCTGTGGGCGCTGATCGCGATCGGGCTGGCCTGGGGGCGCGTGTCCGAACCGTTCTTCAGTGAAATGGCGCGCGCCGGCGTGCTGGTCAACCTGGTGGTGGCGGCGTTCAACCTGTTCCCGATTCCGCCGCTGGACGGCGGCCGCGTGCTGACCGCGCTGCTGCCGCCGCGCGTGGCCTATTCGGTATCGCGCATCGAGCCGTATGGCATTTTCGTCGTCCTGGCCCTGGTGGCTGCCGGCGTGATCACCTCGGTCTGGATGCGGCCGGTGATCAATCTGCTCAGCTCGGTCGTGGAACTGATGCTGCGGCCCATCATCATGCTGCTGCAGTAAGGGGCGCCGTCCATGCTCGCCCATGCGCCGACCGGCGCTCCGTCCGAATGGGTCATGCGCTGGGCTCACCTCGTGCGCCCGGCTGGCCGGGTCCTCGACCTCGCATGTGGCAGCGGCCGGCATGCGCGCTGGTTCGCGCAGCGCGGTCATGTGGTGGTCGGTGTCGACCGCGATGCCGAAGCCGTTGCCGCGCTGCCGGCGCCCATTGCCGGACGCGTGGAAGACCTCGAACAGGGCACATGGCCACTCGCCGACGAGGCACCGTTCGACGCTGTCGTCGTCACGAATTACCTGCACCGCCCGCTGTGGGCGGACCTGGCCGGCGCCCTCGCGCCCGGCGGTGTGTTGCTGTATGAGACCTTTGCCAGCGGAAACGAGACGGTCGGCAAGCCGTCGCGGCCCGATTTCCTGCTGCGGCCCGGCGAACTGCTGGAAGTGGCGCGTGCGCACGGGCTGCGTGTGATCGGCTATGAGGATGGCGTGCTTGAAGTGCCCAAAGCGGCCTTTGTGCAGCGCCTGTGTGCCGTGCGCGAGGTGGCGCAGGCGGCAGGCAATGGCGCGCCGCCGCGCTACCGGCTGCCCGCCTGAAGTGGCGTCTCCGTTGTCCGCGAGAATGCCGCTTCACACGTTGATACGCTTGGTGTAACCCCTTGTCGGAACATCGGTCGAGGCGGCCGGCGGTTCCGGTACAATCTTGTTATTCGCATCCCGAATTCCCTAACGTTATGACACAGATTACCGGCAGCATTGTTGCCATCGTCACCCCGATGCATGAGGACGGCAGCCTGGACTATCCGGCGCTGCGCGCCCTCGTCGACTGGCACGTGGCCGAGGGCACCGATGCCATCGTGATCGTTGGCACCACCGGCGAATCGCCCACCGTCTCGGTGGACGAACACTGCGAGCTGATTCGCGTGGCCGTGGAGCAGGCAGGCAAGCGGATTCCCATCATCGCCGGTACCGGCGGCAACTCGACCAAGGAAGCCATCGAGCTGACGGCCTACGCCAAGAAGGTCGGCGCCGATGCCTCGCTGCAGGTCGTGCCGTACTACAACAAGCCGACGCAGGAAGGCATGTACCGCCATTTCCGCACCATCGCCGAGGCGGTGGACCTGCCGGTGCTGCTGTACAACGTGCCGGGCCGCACCGTGGCGGACATGACCAACGACACCATCCTGCGCCTGGCGCAGGTGCCTGGCATCGTCGGGGTGAAGGAAGCGACCGGCAACATCGACCGCGCCGCACAGCTGATCAAGGATGCGCCGGAAGGCTTCGCCATCTACAGCGGCGACGACCCCACCGCCGTGGCGCTGATCCTGCTGGGCGGCAAGGGCAATATCTCGGTGACCGCCAATGTCGCGCCGCGCAAGATGCACGAGATGTGCGCGGCCGCGCTCAAGGGCGACGTGATGACGGCACGCCGCCTGCACATGGAACTGATCGAGCTGAACAAGGCCATGTTCGTCGAGGCCAACCCGATTCCGGTCAAGTGGGCCCTGCAGCAGATGGGCAAGATGGAAGGCGGCATCCGCCTGCCGCTCACACCGCTGTCCGAGTCCAACCACGAGACCGTGCGCAAGGCACTGGCTGCTGCAGGCCTGCTGCGCTGATTTCCGGCGCACCCGTGCCACTCCATCAATTAGGATTGCGTGTCAATGAAACTCAAGCTTAACCGCCGCGGCGCGACGCAAGTCCGCCGCGCCGCACTGGTTGTGCCCGTGCTTGCCGCGGGCGTGATCACGGGCTGCAGCAGCATCAACGAAGCGATGCAGCCGGACAAGATCGATTACAAGTCGTCGGCTTCCAAGCGTACGCCGTCCCTGGATATCCCGCCCGACCTGACCAAGCTGGAAGGCGATCGCCGCTATTCCGTGCCCGACCAGAACGGCACGTCCACGCTGTCGAACTACAGCCAGGCGACCAAGACCCGCGAGGCTTCGCCGACGGAAAACGTCCTGCCTTCGGCGCAGGGCATCCGCATGGAGCGCGATGGCAACCAGCGCTGGCTGGTGATCAGCAACGGCATGCGCGCCGACCAGTTGTGGCAGTCGCTGCGCGGCTTCTGGCAGGAAAGCGGTTTCCTGCTGGTTCAGGATTCGCCTGAGACCGGCATCATGGAAACGGACTGGGCGGAAAACCGTGCCAAGATTCCGCAGGACATCATCCGCAACACCATCGGCAAGGTGTTCGATGGCTTGTACTCGACGTCGGAGCGCGACAAGTTCCGCACGCGCGTCGAGCGCTCGCAGAACGGCACGCTGGAAGTCTTCATCAGCCATCGCGGCGCGCAGGAACAGCTGACGGGTGTCGACAAGTCGACCACCGTCTGGACGCCGCGCCCGGCCGATCCGGAACTGGAAGCCGAATTCCTCTCGCGCCTGGCGCAGCGCCTGGGCATGCAGAAGGAACAGGCCGACCAGATGGCCAAGAACCCGACGCCGGCGGGCAACAGCGCGGCGGCCGGTGCTGCCGCGGCAGCAACCGGTGCGGCCGCCGCGGGCGATGCCTCTTCGGTCGCCAGCAAGTCGTACCTGTCGCAGGTCAACGGTGCCCCGGTGCTGCAACTGCCCGAGCCGTTCGACCGTGCCTGGCGTTCGGTCGGCCTGTCGCTCGATCGCGTGAACTTCACCGTCGAGGACCGCGACCGCGCCCAGGGCCTGTACTACGTGCGTTATGTCGATCCGCGCACCAACGTCGACAACCGTGGCTTCTTCTCCAAGCTGTTCACCAAGCCGGATGATCCGAAGACCGCCAAGAAGTACCGCGTGGCGCTCAAGGGCACCGGTTCGGGCACGCTCGTGACGGTGCTCAACGATGCCGGCCAGCCTGAGAACGGCGAAGTCGGCAAGCGCATTCTCTCGCTGCTCGACGAGCAACTCCACTGACGCCTGGCGTGCAAACGGATCGAACGGGCCGCCCGGCCCGGTTTGCACGACATGCCGTGAGGCGGGCGCTAGCATGATGCGCTTCGCCTTTCTTGGCAGCGGCAGCGAGGGCAACTCGCTGCTGGTTGAATCCCGCGAAGGAACCATCACCACCCGCATCCTGCTGGACTGCGGCTTCGGCATTCGCGAGACCGCCAGGCGCCTGGAGCGCCTGGGCGTCACGCCGGACCAACTCGATGCCGTGCTGGTGACGCATGAGCATGGCGACCACGTCGGCTCAGCTTACGCCTTTGCGGCGCGTCATGGCCTGGCCGTGCATACCAGCCACGGCACCTGGCTGGCGACGCGTCATATGCGCGGCGCAGACGCGGCCGATGTGCGAGTTTGTGCTGCCGATCATGCCTTCAGCATCGGTGGCCTGCAGATGTTGCCTTATACCGTACCGCATGATGCGCGCGAGCCCTTGCAGTTTGTCCTGTCCGATGGGGATGTGCGCCTTGGCGTGTTGACCGATATCGGTATGGAAACGCCGTATGTGACGGCGCGCCTGTCGGGCGTCGATGCGCTGGTGCTCGAATGCAACCACGACCGCGAGATGTTGCGCAACTCCGTCTACCCGGCTTCACTCAAGCGCCGCATCGGCGGGGATTTCGGTCACCTGGCCAATGAAGTGGCGGCCAGCATCCTTGCGCAGGTGGCCCATGGCGGGCTGAACCGCGTGGTGGCGGCACACCTCAGCAAGCAGAACAATACGCGTGAACTGGCTACGGCAGCGCTGGCGTCAGCACTCGGCACCTTGCCGGCGGATGTGCTGGTGGCGGATCAGGAGGCGGGGCTGGACTGGCAGTCAGTGCGCGGGTGAGGTGTCGCACTGAGCGGTGCAGAAACAAAAAAAACCGACCCGAAGGTCGGTTTTTTTGTTGGTACGAACCAATTATTGCTTGGCAGCCGGGGCCGAAGCTTCAGCAGCCGGAGCTTCAGCAGCCGGGGCCGAGGCTTCGGCAGCCGGAGCGGCCGGGGCTTCAGCAGCAGGAGCCGAAGCTTCAGCGGCGGGAGCGGCAGCAGCCGGAGCAGCGGTTTCAGCGGCGGGGGCAGCAGCTTCTTCCTTCTTGCCGCAGGCGGCGAGAGCAACAGCGGCCAGCAGCGATGCGATCAGGAGAGACTTCTTCATTGTTCGTCCTTTAACTTGTAATAACCAAAAAAACAGGCGATGAATAATTACCGGTAATTATCGCTCTTGAACTGCAAAATAGAGGCTCTCCCGGTGCCGACAAATGCAGTGGTACACAGTACTAGCCAGCCGACGATTATATCCGCGTTTTCCCGGCTTGTGTAGCGTGGAAATTTACGGAATTGCAATGTTACGCATTATTACAGTGCCGGCGGTGAAAGCTGCAACCAGCCCTCCAGCGTCCAGTGATGGAAGGTATCGAGCAGGTCTGGCAGTCCGGCGCATGCCGCTAATTCCTCCGCGGAAAGTTGCCGATAATCGGCCAATCTACGCAACCAGCGTGCCAGTTCGGGCGGAGGCTCATAGGCTTCGCCATTCAGGAAGAAATGCGTGCTGTCATAGAGGGCAATCGAACCTGGTGCCAATACCACACCATGCATGCGAGCCAGCTTTGCGTACTGGCGCATCGGGACGTCGGGCACCTCGGCAAACTCGATCGTTGGCTTGGGTTCGGACAGGTGGGTGCCGAGGAATTCCGACACCATTGCGTTGTTCCACTGCAGGGCCTTGAGGCGTTGCGCGACGGCCTTTGCCATGCCGGAGGGCAGTTGCGCGGGATTCCTGGTGGCGCGTTCGCCGGGGTCCGCATAACGTCCGCCGAGGTCTTCGTTGTCCTCCACCGTCTCGGAAAGCCAGGCGAGGAAGTGGCCGGCGAGCTCACGGTAGGCGGGCGCGCGAAACCCGATCGAGCAGGTCATGCATTCGCCTTCGGCAATGCCATCGTGCGCGTATTGCGGCGGCAGGTAGAGCATGTCGCCGGGCTCCAGCACCCATTCCGCGTCAGCGCTGAAGCCAGCCAGGATCTTGAGCGGGAGGTTCGGTATCAGGTCGAGCTTCGTCTGCGACGAGATGCGCCAGCGGCGCCGGCCCGAAACCTGCAGCAGGAACACGTCGTAGGAATCGAAGTGCGGCCCGACACCGCCGCCGTCGGTGGCGTAGCTGATCATCAGGTCGTCCAGGCGGGCGTCCGGCACGAAGCGGAACTGGCCCATCAGGTCGGCCGCGGCCGAGTCGTGGAGGTTGACACCCTGCACCAGCAGGGTCCACTGTCTGGTCTTGAGGGACGGCAGGTTTTCGGCGGCAAAGGGCCCGTGCTCGAGCTTCCACCTGTTGCGGAAGTGCGTCACCAGGCGCGATTCGACTTCGTCCCGGTCTGCCAGTGCCAAAAGCGCCTCGCGCGGCACAGGTGGCACGATTCCGGGAAATGCCTGTCGAATCAACAGCGGTTTGCGTTGCCAGATATCACGCATGAATGCAGCGGGCGTCATGCCACCGAGAAGGCCGAGCGGTGCATCCGGATCGACGGGGCCAGGTGGCAAGGCGTGCGCGTATAATGCGGAATCGTTCATGGAGTCAAGAATTGAAAATCGCTAAGAACACGGTGGTGTCCGTGATGTACAAGCTGTCGGATGCGCAAGGCAATCTGATCGAGGAATCGGATGAGGCCATGGTCTACTTGCACGGCGGCTATGATGGCACGTTCCCCAAGATCGAGGAAGCGCTTGACGGCCACGACACGGGCTTCGAGACCCAGTTGCAGCTGGAGCCCGAAGACGCGTTCGGCGACTATGACGCCGAACTCGTCAAGGTCGAGCCGCGCGACCGTTTTCCCGAACCTCTCGAAGTCGGCATGCAGTTCGAAGGCATGCCCGAAGATGGCGATGAAGAAGACTCCGTCATCTACACCGTGACCGATGTCGCTGAAGACAAGGTGGTGCTTGACGGCAACCATCCGCTCGCCGGCATGGCGCTGCGCTTCTGGCTGAAGGTATCCGAAGTGCGTCAAGCCACGGACGAGGAGATCGAGCACGGCCATGCGCACGGCGCATCGGGTGTCGAGGTGGTGGACGAAGATGAAGACGATACGCCGCGAACGCTGCACTGACCCTTCGCGGTAATGATTTCAGCAAAAGAGCCGGATATTCCGGCTCTTTTGCGTTTGAGGGGTTTGCCGGCAAGTTACCGGTGGAACAGGACACTAACCTCTGACCCCATCCTTCAGCACCACAGTGAACGGCGAGGACGCCTGCGGTGTCACGATCAGCTCGGTCCATTGCGCTGCCGTGCCGGCTGGCAACGCCACGCGCGTGAAGTTCTGAATCCGCTTGCCCGCCGTGTCGCGCAGCGGCTTGTCGGTATGAAAGCCATTGCTGCCGGTATGCACGAGCAGCACTTGCCCGCGATAGCGTCCGGCGAGTTCGCGCAGTTGCCGCTTGAACTCCAGGTAGCCGTCGCGCGGGCGCCGGCGCATGAAGCCGTCGAGCAGCGTCGGCTTGCCGCGTTTTTCCCAGCCATTGCCGAACAGCGGATCGCCATGCGCAACGATGACGATTCCCGTTATCCCACGCTGCTGCGCAAGCGAGAAGGCGCGCGCCAGCCACTGGTGGTTGGCTTCGCGCCGGTCTTCGAACTCGCCGTTGCGGCCGCCTTCGCTGCGGTAGTGGTTGTTGTCGCCGGGAATGTTCAGGCCCACCAGCAGGATGTTGCCGATGCTGAGCCGCACGTTCTCGCGGAAGCTGCGGAACATGGCCTGATCCGACTGGCGCACCACGGCGCGCGGGTGCTTGCCGAGCGTGGCGTCTTCCGGGAAGAACAGCTCGCGCAGGCGGTTGAGCCGCTCCACGGCATCGTAGTTGCCATTGACCGGCTGGTGGCATTCCGCCCAGTCGGTTTCGCCTGGCACATACACCAGTGGCAGCGGCGACTGGTCGAGCAGGTGCTGCCTGGCCTGCAATACCGCATCGCCGCACGACTCGGTATCGCCCTTGATGCCGCCTGCGTGGACGACCAGATCGAGCTTGCGCTCCGCCAGCAGGTCGAGCAGGGCGGCCAGGCGGTCCTCGGCTGCCGGCCATTGCGGCAGGTCCGACAGCAACGCGATGCGGATGGTCTCAGGTGCGGCCTTGCCCGCGCGGCGAGCCGGCTCGGCCGCGGACACCGACATGGCTGCCAGCAACGGCAGCAAGGCGGCAAGCACGAAAGGCCAGCCGCAGGGCCGGCTGCCCGAAGCGCTCATACGGCGTCGACAGCCTCGTCCGCCAGCATCTTGAGCCGGTAGAGCGCGTCCAGCGCAGCCCGTGGCGTGAGGCTGTCTGGGTCCAGATCCGCGAGTGCATCGAGCACGGCTGCCTGTTCCGGCGGCAGGGACGCAGCGTGCACCGGGGTTCCGGCGTTGGTGTGTGCATCCTCGTCCTCGTCGCTGGTATCCGGGTGCGGCGGCGGGGCGAACAGGTCCAGCTGCGGGGTTGGCGTGGCATCGGCCGACTGCTGCTCGAGCCAAGCAAGATGCTTGCGCGCCGCGCGGATCACGGGCTGCGGCACGCCTGCGAGCTGCGCGACCTGCAAGCCGTAGCTCTGGCTGGCCGGCCCGTCCTGCACCGCATGCAGGAAGACGATACCGTCGCCATGCTCCACGGCCGAGAGGTGCACGTTGGCCGCCTGCGGGAATTCCTGCGGCAGTTGCGTGAGCTCGAAGTAGTGCGTGGCAAACAGCGTGTGGCTGCGGTTGTGAGACAGCAGGTGACGCGCGATGGCCCAGGCCAGTGCCAGCCCGTCGAAGGTCGACGTGCCACGGCCGATCTCGTCCATCAGCACCAGGCTGGCAGGCGTGGCATGGTGCAGGATACCCGCTGCCTCGGTCATTTCGACCATGAACGTGGAGCGCCCCCCAGCCAGGTCGTCGGCAGCGCCGATGCGCGTGAAGATCCGGTCCACCGGGCCGATCACGGCGCGCCGGGCCGGCACATAGGCACCCACGCAGGCCAGCAGCACGATCAGCGCGGTCTGGCGCATGAAGGTCGACTTGCCGCCCATGTTCGGGCCGGTGATCAGCAGGAGCTTGCGTGCCTCGTTGAGCTGGCAGTCATTGGCGATGAAGGGCACCGATTCCGCGGCGAGCTGGCCTTCCACGACTGGGTGGCGGCCCTGCACGATGTCGATGACGTTCTCGGCCACGCGCTCGGGGCACGACCAGTCCAGCGTCTGGGCGCGCTCGGCCAGTGCGGCCAGCACGTCGAGCCGGGCCAGCGCGCCGGCCACGCGCTGCAGTTCGCCGATATGCGGCAGCAGCGCCTGCAGCAGGGCATCGTACAGCTGCTTCTCGCGCGCGAGCGCGCGGTCCTGCGCCGATAGCGCCTTGTCCTCGAAGGCCTTCAGTTCGGGCGTGATATAGCGCTCGGCATTCTTCAGCGTCTGGCGCCGGCGGTAGTCGTCCGGCACCTTGTCGGCCTGGCCGTTGGTGACTTCAATGTAGAAGCCGTGCACGCGGTTGTATTCGACGCGCAGGTTGGCGATGCCCGTGCGTGCGCGCTCGCGCGTTTCCAGGTCGACCAGGAACTGGCCGCAGTTCTCTGAGATATCGCGCAGTTCGTCCAGCTCGGCATCATAGCCGCGCGCGATCACGCCGCCGTCGCGCACGACTGTGGCGGGTTCTTCGGTGACCGCGGAGATGAGAAGGTCGAGGCAAGCCTGCGGCACCCCCAGCTCGGCCAGCGTCAGCGACAGCAACGCGCTGTCGGGCTCGGCCTGCAGGCAGGCACGCACGTGCGGCAGCGCGCGCAGCGTATCGCGCAGCGAGGACAGGTCGCGCGGCCGCGCGCTCAGCAGCGCCAGGCGCGAGGTAATGCGTTCCACGTCTGCGAGCTTGCGCAGTGCGCTGCGCAGGTCGTCGATGCCATGGTCCATCAGCGCGCCGATGGCCTGCTGGCGTGCGCGGGGCAGGGCGGGGTCGCGCAGCGGATGGTGCAGCCAGTGGCGCAGCGCCCGGCTGCCCATGGCGGTCGCGCAGGTGTCGAGCAGCGAGAACAGCGTCGGCGACTCGCCGCCGCGCAGCGTTTCCGTGAGTTCCAGGTTGCGGCGCGTGGCCGAATCCAGCCCGACGAATTCCGATTCGCGTTCGACCTTGATTTCACGCACATGGCGCAGGGACTGGCCCTGCGTGGTTGCCGCATAGTTCAGCAACGCGCCAGCCGCGCCAATCGCGGCGCCCAGGCCGGCGCAGCCGAACGGCTCCAGGCTGGCCACGCCAAGCTGCTCCAGCAGGCGGCGCGTGGCGGCGTCCTGGTCGAAGTGCCACTCTGGCAGGCGCGTGCGTGCGCACGCAACGGCCGGGAGTTCGATGCCGTCCGCATAGAGCAGTTCGGCAGGACGGATGCGCTCGAGTTCGCGCGCAAGCTGCGCGGCTTCGCATTCCATCAGGCGCAGCTCGCCGCTGGCCAGGTTCAGCCAGGCCAGGCCTGTCTTGCTGACGCCGCGGCGCGTGGTCTGCTGGTGCACGGCCATCAGGAAGGTATCGGACTTGTCCGGCAGCAGTGCGGCATCGGTCAGCGTCCCCGGCGTGACGATGCGCACCACCTTGCGCTCGACCGGACCCTTGCTCGCCGCGGGATCGCCGATCTGTTCGCAGATCGCCACGGATTCGCCGAGCTTGACCAGCTTGGCAAGGTACTGGTCCACGGAATGGAACGGAATGCCGGCCATGCGGATCGGCACCCCGTTGGAGCTGCCGCGCGAGGTCAGCGTGATGTCCAGCAGCCGAGCGGCCTTTTCGGCGTCATCATGGAACAGCTCATAGAAATCGCCCATCCGGTAGAAGAGAAGAGTGTCCGGATGGTCCGCTTTGATGCGCAGGTATTGCGCCATCATTGGGGTGTGCTTTTCCGCAAGGGGCTTTGCAACTTCCTGATTCAATTCGATTTTCTCCTGCATTCCCTTGTCTGGCATGGCCTTGCGGCAACGGGGCGCGCACGACGTGGCTGGCCGTTGCCGTCTCTTCGCCGGCCTGTGATGCCGCGGCGTGCGGATGCGGCCCGGATTGTGTCAGGGCGGCCAAAGCAGGGAGTTTACCGCAGGCGGGCTTGTGACCGCAGTGCGCGGGGCGGGAAATCGCGGCGCGGACCGGCATGGCGGTTGCCATACTGGACCCGGCCATGGGGACAGGTATTGCGGAGGGGGTGCTGAAGCAGAATCAGCGGAACACCAGTACCGGAATCGTGCTGTGCGTCAGTACCTTCTGCGTCTCGCTGCCGAGTAGCAGGCCGCTGATGCCGCTGCGTCCGTGCGAAGCCATGAAGATGACGTCGGAGCCGAGGTCTTGCGCGGCATTGATGATGCCGCGAAACGGTGCGGCTGCCGCGGAGACGTGTCCGGTGCAGGGCACGCCCGCCAGTGCCGCGGCGGACTCGATGCGCGACAGTTCCTGCCTGGCACTGGCCTCTACACGTTGCCGGAACACCTCCTTCTTTTCGTGGCTGGAATCGCTCGACAGGACGTACGGATACTCCTCCACGCACATATAGGGCGTCAGCCGGGCGCCGGTCGCGCGCGCGAACTCGATGGCGGCTGAAACTGCCTTGTGCGAAAGCTCGGAGCCATCGACGGGGAGCAGGATGTGCTGGAACATGGAATTCCTTTCAATGAGGGGCGGGGAGAAGGGGTTTGTTCGGGGTTTGTTCAGTTGCCGATTGCGCGTCCGACGATCAGCGGGTCGGGCTGCCCGATCGCCGTAGTGTCGCGGTTGGCGTAAGGGAAGCGCGACAGGATGAAGCGCAGTGCGTTCAGGCGTGCCCGTTTCTTGCAATCGGAGCGGATGACCGTCCATGGCGCGTCGGCCGTGTCGGTATGAGAGAACATCGCCTCCTTGGCGCGCGTGTACGCATCCCACTTGTCGAGCGAGGCAATGTCGACCGGGCTGAGTTTCCATTGCTTGAGCGGATGGATTTCGCGCTCCTTGAAGCGCCGGCGCTGTTCGTGCCGGCTGACGGAGAACCAGAACTTGAACAGGTGGATGCCGCTGCGGACCAGGTGGCGCTCGAATTCGGGTGCCTGTTGCAGGAAGTCCTGGTACTCCAGTTGCGAGCAGAAGCCCATCACGTGCTCGACGCCGGCCCGGTTGTACCAGGAGCGGTCGAACAGCACGATCTCGCCTGCCGATGGCAGGTGCTGCACGTAGCGCTGGAAGTACCACTGGCCGCGTTCCGATTCGGTGGGCTTCTCGAGTGCCACCACGCGGGCGCCGCGCGGGTTCATGTGTTCCATGAAGCGTTTGATGGTGCCGCCCTTGCCGGCGGCATCGCGGCCTTCAAACAGGATCACCACGCGTTGGCCGGTCTCGCGCACCCAGGCCTGCAGCTTCAGCAGTTCCACCTGCAGGCGGTATTTCTGCTTCTCGTAGTTGCGGCGCGACATCAGGTTCTGGTACGGATACGCGCCGTCGCGCCAGCCGGCGGACAGTTCCTCGTCCGGGTGTCGGCTGCGGCCGGCCTGCCAGGCGCCCGGGTCGCCTTCGAGGATGAGGCTGCGCAATTGGCCGGCCTCGTCGGGCGAAAGTCCGTCCATCAACGCGCGGATCGAGTCCAGCACACTGTCCTTGTCCTGGCGGGCAAGAACGTCCTGCATGCTGTTCGCCGCGAGCTGGACCGCGGCGCCGATGGCATCGTTCACTTCGTTGCGCTCGGCCGAGCGGGCCGTATTGGTGGGCAGTACGTCACCGCGTGCCGTTGCGCGCACCGCGCCGGCCGCGTCGGGGTCATGGATGGTTCCTGCCATGGTCAGGCGTGCGTGTTCCGCAGGATGGCGTAGAGCTGGTCCTTGAGCTGGAGCTTTTCCTTCTTGAGGCGCTCGATCTCCATCGTGGTGCCGGGAACGACGCCGGTCTCCATATTGTGGATTTCGTGGTCCAGCTGGTTGTGGCGGTTAAACAGCCGTGCGAAGTGCGCGTCCTGCGTCTTCAGCAGGGAGATCTGGTCGCGGTATTCAGGGAACATTCGGGGCCTCCTCGGAAAAGTGCTATGACATTCCCATTCTGAGCAAGCCTGGCTGTGGCGACCTTGACGAGGATCATCGTGGCCCTGACGTCGCGCGGGCGGCGCGAAAACAAAAACGCCCGCTGGGGTGGCGGGCGTCTGGCGCGAAAGCGTGCGGGGCTCAGGCCGCGACAGGCTTGGCGTTGTCCAGCGAGTATGGGGCCAGCAGGCGGACCATCTGGGCAAAGGCCTTGGGATTGCCGGCCAGGACTTCGCCTTGTTCCATCTGGCGGGCTTCGCCAGCGTAGTTGCCGACCAGGCCGCCCGATTCGGTGATCAGCAGCATGCCGGCAGCCATGTCCCACGGCTTCAGGCCGCGTTCGAAGAAGCCGTCCAGCCGGCCGCAAGCCACGTAGGCCAGGTCCAGCGCGGCGGCGCCCGGGCGGCGCAGGCCGGCGCAGCTGCGCGTCATCAGCGCGAAGATCTCCAGGTACTCGTCCACGCCTTCCAGGTCGCGGAACGGGAAGCCGGTACCGATCAGGCAGTCGGCCAGCTTGTCGCGGCGCGTGACGCGGATGCGGCGGTTGTTCAGGAATGCACCCGCGCCCTTGGTGGCGGTGAACAGCTCGTCACGGGTCGGGTCATAGACCACCGCCTGGGACGGCACGCCGCGATGCAGCTGGGCGATGGAGACTGCGTACTGCGGGAAGCCGTGGATGAAGTTGGTGGTGCCATCCAGCGGGTCGATGACCCAGGTGTACTCGTGACTGTCTTCGCCCTCTGCCCAGGACTGGCCGGACTCTTCCGCTAGAATGGCGTGTTCGGGGTAGGCAGTGCGGATGATCTCGATGATGGCCGCCTCGGCAGCCTTGTCGACCTCGGTCACGAAATCGTTGTGTTGTTTGCGCGAGACGCGCACCAGATCGACGTCAAGCGACGCGCGGTTGATGATGGAACCCGCCTTGCGGGCCGCCTTGACGGCGATATTGAGCATCGGATGCATGAATCTCTCCAGGCCGGCCGGGATCTCGCCATGGCGCGAATGGATTCGCGCGCCGGGCCCGGGCAGCTGACAACACAACGGATTGTAGAAGAACGTGGGGCGTCGCCATATGTGCCGCAAGCGTCTCGCGAGCAGGCAAAATATCGGCGCCGCGCCGAAGAAGAAGCTGAATTGTATATGAACCCGGCAATCGAGACGAGCCAGGCCGGCGGAACGGCCGCTGCAGCCACTTCCGTGGGTACCATGTTCGACCGCGTGCGGTTTGTGCTGGTGGAAACCAGCCATCCGGGCAATGTCGGATCGGTGGCACGCGCCATCAAGACCATGGGCTTCGGCAGCCTGGTGCTGGTTTCGCCACGCGAACCGGCCGTGCGCGAACATCCGGACGCGGTGGCCATGGCCAGCGGTGCCGACGACGTGCTGGCCGGCGCCATGATCGTCGACAGCATCGACGCTGCGCTGGCAGGCGCCACGCAGATCATAGCCATGACCGCGCGACAGCGTGAATTCGGCCCGCCGCGCGTGCTGCCGCGCGATGCCGCCGCGCGCGGTGCGGCGTCGCTGGCCGCCCGGGCCGGGGACGAGATCGCGTTCGTGTTCGGCAACGAGCGGTACGGCTTGCCAAACGAGGTAGTCGAGCGCTGCGCGGCAGTGACGCATATCCCTGCCAACCCGGCCTATGCCTCGCTCAACCTGGCCCAGGCGGTGCAGCTTGTCGCGTACGAGATGCGCCTGGCGCTGCTGGACCGTGCACAAGGCGCGCCGGACGACAGTGGCAATATCGGCTATGCTGGTGAGCCGGCCACGGCAGAGCAGGTCGAATCGATGTTCGGCCACCTGCAGCAAGGGCTGGAAGCGATCGGCTTCCTCGACCCCGGCAATCCGCGCAAGCTGATGACGCGCCTGCGGCGACTGCTGGCCCGTACCGGCCTGGAGCGCGAGGAAGTGAATATCCTGCGCGGCATGGCCAAGCACATGCTGCTGGCGGTGCGTGGTGGCACCACGAAGCCAGAACGACCAGGGCCGGAATCGCCGGCCACGCAAGAGGAGCACTGAACGGTGGCGCACAATCCGGCCCAAGTCCCGCAATCCCCCGCTGCGATGCGCTGTTGCGCGCGCAGGCAGGTGGCCGGCCGCGCGCACTTGTCCGGGCGATGTTGAACACGCGTCGAAGCCAATGACCCTGACGGCATCGGGGCCCCAAATCTCTTACACTCCCTGATCCCGTTTCCACCGGCCAACGACCGCGCCGGCGACCGTGCCCACGGCAGATGCCGTCATGGCCGGCGCACGGCGCGGCAACACGACACGACCAAGATGTTCTCTCGCCTGAAGGAAGATATCGACACCATCATGCTGCGCGATCCCGCCGCGCGTAGCCGCCTTGAAGTCCTGACCTGCTATCCCGGCCTGCACGCCGTCGTGTTCCATCGGTTTGCCCATGTCTGCTGGAATGCCGGTTTCCACTGGCTGGGACGCTGGATCTCGCACTGGTCGCGTTTTCTCACCGGCATTGAAATCCACCCGGCGGTCAGGCTGGGTCGTCGCGTTTTCATCGACCACGGCATGGGCGTGGTGATCGGCGAGACCGCGGAGATCGGCGACGACTGCACGATCTACCAGGGCGTGACGCTGGGCGGCACGTCGCTGTACAAGGGGCAGAAGCGCCATCCGACGCTCGGTGCCAATGTGGTGGTCAGCGCTGGCGCCAAGGTGTTGGGCGGCTTTGTGGTGGGCGATGGTGCGCGCGTGGGCTCCAATGCCGTGGTGCTCAAGCCCGTGCCGCCCGGTGCGACAGCCGTGGGCGTGCCGGCCCGCATCATCCTGCCCGATGCGCCGGCGTCGCAGCAGGGCGCGAAGCAGGAGTTTTCCGCCTATGGCATCACGCCCAATGCGGATGACCCGGTCTCGCTCGCGCTCAAGGGCCTGATCGACAATGCGGCCAAGCAGAACGAGCGCATCGAGACTGTGCTGGCCGCGCTTGACCGGTTGGGCGAGCATCTGGAGAACACGCCGAACGACCGCTTCGATGCGAGCGAACTGCGCAAGCTGATGAAATAAGGAAATAGGGGCAGCCGAGGCTGCCCCTTATGCCGTCTGTGGCTGCAGATGGAAGCCGCTTTCGTCCAGTTGCAGCACCGCGGCGCGCGGATGGCTGCCGTCGAGATCCCAGTCGGTGAGCACCCAGCGCACGCCCGAGGCATCCTGGTGCCGCGCGGGACGGTGAGTGTGGCCGTGCACGATTAGCCGGGCATCGCACGCTTCGAGCAGTGCCGTCACCGCGGCCGGCGTGGCGTCGCCGTACACCACCTGGGCCGGCAGGCCTTGCTCCAGCTGGCGCTGGCGTCCGGCCTCGCTGTCGGCGCGCAGGCGGCGCGCCACCGCGAGACGCGCGGACAATGGCAAGGCCAGGAACACGCGCTGCACCCAGCGCTTGCGGGTCCAGCGGCGAAAGCGGTTGTAGCGCTCGTCGTCGGTGCACAGCATGTCGCCATGACTGAGCACGACGCGTTGGCCCGCGCAGAGGATGATGGCGGGATCGGGCAACAGCGTGATGCCGGCCGCGTCGGCGAAGCGCTTGCCGAGAAGGAAGTCGCGGTTGCCGTGCATCAGGTAGATCGCCACGCCGCGTCGGGCCAGCGCGCGCAGTGCAGTGGTCACCCGGGTGGCGAACGGGGAACTGGTCTCTTCGTCGCCGATCCAGAACTCGAAGAAGTCGCCCAGGATGAAAAGGGTGCGGGCTTGCGTGGCGGCGCGTTCCAGCACGCGCTCGAACGCTGCCAGCGTACGTGGCATGCCCGGCGTCAGGTGCAGGTCGGAAATGAACCACGCCGGCGCCTGTACCTCGAGGGGACCGGCCACCGGCGTGGTGGGGATTGCGGTCATGCGCGCGGCCTGGAGGAATTGGTTACCGGCAGGAGAGAGTGCATGAAGCCGCAATCGTCAGGCATGGGTCGCGTGCTTACTCGGCGACCACGGCCTTTTCGATCACCACGTCTTCCAGCGGCACGTCCTGGTGGAAGCCCGAGCTGCCGGTGCGCACGGCCTTGATCTGGTCGACCACTTCGGTGCCTTCGACGACCTTGCCGAACACCGCGTAGCCGAAACCCTGCGGGGTCGGCGAGCTGAAGTTCAGGAAGTCGTTGTCGACCACGTTGATGAAGAACTGGGCCGTGGCGGAGTGCGGCGCGTTGGTGCGGGCCATGGCCACTGTGTACTTGTCGTTCTTCAGGCCGTTGCCGGCTTCGTTCTCGATCGGGGCGTCGGTGCCCTTTTGCTTCATGCCGGGTTCAAAGCCGCCGCCCTGGATCATGAAGTTCTTGATCACGCGGTGGAAGATGGTGTTGTCATAGTGGCCCTTGCGGACATACGACAGGAAATTCTCGACCGTCTTCGGAGCCTTCTCGGCGTCGAGTTCGATGGTGATGACACCCTGGTTGGTGTGGAGCTGGACCTTGGACATGGGCATTCCTCTGTACGGTAGTGTTTATTGGATGACGCTGGCCGACTCGATCACGATGGGTGTGGCCGGCACATTGCGCATGGGGCCGTAGGCGGTGGTCGGCACGTTTTTGATCTTGTCGATCGTGTCCATGCCTTCCACCACCTTGCCGAATACTGCGTAGCCATTGCCGTCAGGCTGCGGGTAGTCGAGATTCGGATTATCTACCACATTGACAAAGAACTGGGCGGTGGCCGAGTTCGGGTCGCTGGTGCGCGCCATGGCCACGGTGCCAGCCTTGTTCTTCAGCCCGTTCTGGGCTTCCAGCGGGATTGGCGCGCGCGTGGGCTTCTGCTTCATTTCGCGGTCAAAGCCGCCACCCTGGACCATGAAGCCGTTGATCACGCGGTGGAAGATCGTGCCGCTGTAGAAGCCGCTCTTCACGTACTCCATGAAGTTGGCGACGGACTTGGGCGCGGCGTCGGGATAGACCTCGACGGTGAACTTGCCCTGGCTGGTGACGAACTGCACGCGTTCGGCCTTTTGCGCCTGCTGCGCCATCGACGGCAGGGCGGACAGGGCCAGTGCGGCGGCGCTCAGGCCGGCCAGGAGGATGCGGCGGGAACGGATCATGACTGCGGCTCCGGTAGTCTTGAGGATTGCGCCGGGCGTTGGCAGCCCGGCGACGGAACGGGAAGTGGGCGGCGGCTGGTATCAGCGTGCGGCCGGGCGCTGGCAGGCGCGCGGATCGCAGCCGGGGCTGCCGGGCTTGCCGGGTTCCCGGCAGGCCGCAACTGGCGCAGCGCCGCACCGGCGCGCGCGTCGCCCGGGTTGCGGCGCAGGGCTTCGGCATAGGCCTGTTCGGCCAGGCGCCGGTAGACATCGCCGAGATTGGTATAGCCGATGGCAAAGCCGGGCTTGACCTCGGTGGCCAGCAGCAACTCCGCTTCCGCGCGCTTCAGGTCGCCGCGCTTCGCATAGAGCAGTGCCAGGTTATTGTGCGGCTCGGGCAACTCGGGAAAGTCCTGCGCCATTTCGGAGAAGGCCTGGATGGCCTCGTCCTCGCGGCCGGCCTGTGCCATGGCCCAGGCACGCTCGAAGCGGGCCTGGGCATTGCGTGGGTTGGCGGCCAGCACACGGTCGTAGCCGGCAATGGCTTCGTCGTAGCGTTTGCCGGCGGCGGCGCGTTCGGCCTTGTCCATGCCGGGGTCGGCCGAGCGCGGGCCCGATGGCGGCGCGCTCGGGGCTGCCAGGGACAGCGGGCCGTTCTGCGCATGGGCGCCACCTGCCAGCGCGGCAAGGACGGCCAGTGCGGTCATGGCGCGGCGCGCTGGGGCGAGGCGCTCGGTGGGCAGGGTCAGGCTCATTGAAGGAGGGTCCGTTATACTCCGCGGCATTCTAGCAAAGCGGCACCGCCGGCACGACGCGCGTGCGCGCCACGGCACCGGGCCGGCGCCATGCATTGCGCGCGCGGGTGCGTGGCGGCAAGGCGCTTCCGGTAAGATATGGGGCTCCGGTGTTTGCGCGTGCGCCATCGCTCCGGGTCCGGCGGGTAGTGTCGTGGGCCGGGCCAGCGGCGTGCCGGCAGTCACCTCACATCACACTCATTGCTTCATGCAGCTTCTGAACATCTACAACACGCTCGCGCGTGAGAAACAGCCATTCGTGCCAATCGAACCCGGCAAGGTCCGCATGTACGTGTGCGGCATGACCGTGTACGACTACTGCCACGTTGGCCACGCGCGCGTGATGGTGGTGTTCGACATGGTGCATCGCTGGCTGCGCGCCGCGGGCTACGAGGTGACGTTTGTCCAGAACATCACGGATATCGATGACAAGATCATCCGCCGCGCGGCCGAGAATGGCGAAACCATCGGCCAGTTGACCACGCGCTTCATCCAGTACATGCACGAGGATGCCGATGCGCTGGGCATCGTCCGGCCGGACCACGAGCCGCGCGCGACCGACTACGTGCCGCAGATGCTCGACCTGATCGGCAAGCTGGAGGCGAAGGGGCTGGCCTACCAGGCGACGGACGGCGACGTCAATTACTCCGTGCGCAAGTTCGATGGCTACGGCAAGCTTTCCGGCAAGTCGCTGGAAGACCTGCGCGCCGGCGAGCGCGTGACGGCCAACGACGCCAAGCAGGACCCGCTCGATTTCGTGCTGTGGAAGTCGGCCAAGGAAAGCGAGCCCCCAGAAAGCAAGTGGGATTCGAAGTGGGGCATGGGCCGCCCGGGCTGGCATATCGAATGCTCGGCCATGAGCTGCACATTGCTGGGCGAGCACTTCGACATCCACGGTGGCGGCGCCGACCTGCAGTTCCCGCATCATGAGAACGAGATTGCGCAGTCCGAAGGTGCAAGTGGCAAGCCGTTCGTCAACGTGTGGATGCACAACGGCTTCGTGCGCGTGAATGACGAGAAGATGTCGAAATCGCTCGGCAACTTCTTCACTATCCGCGAAGTGCTGAAGGAATACGACCCGGAAGTCGTGCGTTTCTTCATCCTTCGCGCGCACTACCGCAGCCCGCTGAACTACAGCGACGCCCATCTGGACGACGCCCGCCACGCGCTGACCCGGCTCTACACGGCGCTCAAGGACACGCAGCCCGGCGGCTATGCCGTGGACTGGGAAGAACCGCATGCAAAGCGCTTTGCCGAGGCCATGTGCGACGACTTCAACACGCCGATCGCAATGTCCGTGCTGTTCGACCTCGCCAGCGAGGTCAACAGGACCGGCTCCTCCGCGGCGGCACGCCAGCTCAAGGGACTGGCCGGCACTTTGGGCCTGCTGGAACGCGACCCGCACACGTTCCTGCAAGGCGGCAAGCAGGCGGACGGCCCGGCGCCGGAAGAGATCGAAGCGCTGATCGCTGCCCGCAAGGCCGCCAAGGCCGAACGCAACTTCGCCGAAGCCGACCGCATCCGCGCGGAACTGCTGGCTGCGGGCATTGTGCTCGAAGACAAACCGGGTGGTGCGACCGAATGGAGGCGGGCTTGAACGCTGCCGCGCGCAAGCCCGCCGCACCGGCCAAGACCGCCAGTTCCCGTGCCGCCAAGGGCAGCGCGAAGGACGGTAAGGCCGTGCTGCCGGAAGCCGAGGCATTGCCGCTGCCGGTCGAGACCGTCATCGACGCCGTGCGTCCCGCCTACTGGGACGAAGCCTGCGCCGACCTGATGAAGCGCGACCGGATCCTGCGCAAGATGATTCCGACCTACGGCCCGGCGCATCTGGTCTCGCGCGGCGATCCGTTCATCACGCTGGCGCGTTCGGTGGTAGGCCAGCAGATTTCCGTCAAGGCGGCGCAGTCGGTCTGGGAGCGGTTGGCCGCCGCCTGCCCGAAGCTGACGCCTGCGCAGTTCCTGCGCGCGGGGCCCGAGAAACTGGCCGCGTGTGGGCTGTCGCGCCGCAAGGCGGAGTACATTGCCGACTTGGCGGACCATTTCAAGGCCGGCCGCGTCCATGTGAGCGAATGGGCGGTGATGGACGACGAAGCCGTCATCGCGGAGCTTACGCAGATCCGTGGCATCGGCCGCTGGACGGCCGAGATGTTCCTGATGTTCAATCTGATGCGCCCGAACGTCCTGCCGCTGGACGACGTGGGGCTGATCAATGCCATCTCGACCAATTATTTCAGCGGCGAGCCTGTGACCCGTAGCGAAGCGCGTGAAGTCGCGGCAAACTGGGAGCCCTGGCGCACGGTGGCCACATGGTACATGTGGCGCAGTCTAGACCCGCTGCCAGTGACGTATTAGGCATAGCCGTAACAAAAAGTAGCTGCAGGTGCAGTAAAGGCTATCTGCCCGGCGCAAAGATAGCGGCCAAATTCCGGTAGAATGCGCCCCTTCACAGACAGGTACGTGTGATTTTATGAAAACCACCTTCCTGGATTTTGAGCAGCCCATTGCCGAACTCGAGGCAAAGATCGAAGAACTGCGTTTCGTGCAGGACGATTCGGCTGTCGATATTTCCGAAGAGATTTCGCGGCTGGCCGGCAAGAGCCAGCAGCTGACCAAGGACATCTATGCCAACCTGACCCCGTGGCAGGTTGCGCAGATCGCTCGCCATCCGCAGCGTCCATACACGCTCGATTACGTGCGTGAAATCTTCACCGATTTCCACGAACTGCATGGCGACCGCACCTTCGCTGACGACCTTTCCATCGTCGGCGGCCTGGCCCGTTTCAACGGTCAGTCGTGCATGGTGATCGGCCACCAGAAGGGCCGTGACACGAAAGAGCGCGCCATGCGCAATTTCGGCATGCCCAAGCCCGAAGGCTATCGCAAGGCCAAGCGCCTGATGGAACTGGCCGACAAGTTTGGCCTGCCGATCTTCACGTTCGTGGATACGCCGGGCGCGTTCCCCGGCATCGATGCCGAAGAGCGCGGTCAGTCCGAAGCGATCGGCCATAACCTGTACGTGATGGCCGGCCTGAAGGTGCCCCTGATCGCCACGATCATTGGCGAGGGCGGTTCGGGCGGTGCGCTGGCCATCGCCGTGGGCGATGTGGTGCAGATGCTGCAATTTGCGACCTACGCGGTGATTTCGCCGGAAGGCTGCGCATCGATCCTGTGGAAGACGGCAGAGAAGGCACCCGAAGCTGCTGAAGCGCTTGGCCTGACCGCCCACCGCCTGAAGGCACTGGGCCTGATCGACAAGATCGTGAGCGAGCCGCTGGGCGGCGCCCATCGCGACGTGAAGGGCATGGCAGCCATGCTCAAGCGTTCGCTGGCCGAATCGCTGCGCCAGTTTCAGGGCGTGAGCGTCAAGGAGCTGCAAGCCCGCCGCTACGAGCGCCTGCTCGCCTATGGCAAGTTCAAGGAAACCGGCGTCCAGGACTGATCCGTCCGACCGCCTGACCGACAAGGTCGCACAGGCTCTGCAGGCCGGTGCGGCCTTTGTTGTTTCTGGCGGGGCGGCGTCGGATCCTGCCGAAATAGTGGTGGCCGTGGCGCTGTCCGGTGGTCGCGATTCGGTGGCGTTGCTTCATGCTGCGCAGGCTGCGGTATCGGCGTGGAACCTGCAGGCCCGTGTCGTGGCGCTGCATGTGCATCATGGCCTGCAGGCGCAGGCCGACGATTGGGACCGGTTCTGCACGGAACTGTGCGAGCGCTGGCAACTGGGTTATTTCGTGCGGCGCGTCTCGGTGCAGGCGGGCACGGGCGAGGGCATCGAGGCCGCCGCGCGGCGTGCCCGCTATGAGGCGCTCGGCGAGATGTGCCGCGTGAGCGGCGCCTGCATGCTGCTGTTTGCCCATCATCTCGACGACCAGGTCGAAACCGTTTTGCTGCGGCTTTTTCGCGGCGCAGGCGTGGCAGGCATGGCCGGCATGCCCGCCATGCGCAGGCTGGACGAAGAAGGTGCCATCGTGCTGCTGCGGCCGTGGCTGGAAGTGCCGCGAGCTGACATCGACAGCTATTGCGCCGCGCATGGGCTGGCATGGATCGAGGATCCATCCAACGACAGCACGCGCTACGCACGCAATGCGCTGCGCGCGCAGTTGCCGCTGCTGGAGCAGGCCTTCCCCGCATTGCGCGCGAACGTCGCGCAGGCTGCCGTGCATTTTGCGCAGGCCGCCAGTATGCTCGACGACCTGGCAGGCGCTGCGCTGTCACGGTTGGCAGCCCCCGGACGCGATGCCGATACGCTGGCCGAACTGGACCTGCCTGGCCTGCGCGCATTGCCTGCGTCCCATGCCGATGCCGTGCTGCGCGTCTGGCTGCGCGACCTCGGCGCACGGGCGCCATCCACGGCCAGGCTGGCCGCCATGCGTGGGCAACTGCTCGACCACGGCGGCGGCGAGCCGGCCATTGATCATGACGGCCTGGTGCTGCGCCGGTTCCAGGGCAGGGTGCTGGCCTGCCGGCCCGAGCCCGATACGCTGCCGGCGCCACAGGCGCTAGCGTGGCATGGCGAGGCGCGTATCGTGGTGCCGGCCTGGCGCGGCGAACTGCGCTTCACGCGCGACGACACGTTCGGTGTACCCGAAGCCGTGCTGCGGCAGCCGCTGCGGCTTGCGCAGCGCACCGGCGGCGAGCGCATCGTGCTTCGGCCCGGCGGCCCCGCTCGCGCGCTCAAGCAGGCCTACCAGGAGGCTGGCGTGCCACGCTGGCGCCGGTGCTGGCTGCCGCTGCTGTGGGCCGGCGATGTGCTGGTCATGGCGGCGGGGCTCGGCATGCACCGTCGATGGGGCGAGGCGCCGCACGCGCCGCGCTGGCGTGTCGAGTGGGTGCAAGCGGGCCCCGGGGCTCGCTCGGATTAGCCCGGCGCTGGTCGCCGGCATCACTTTCCGGGGCGCGCCAAGGCCATTGCGCCTTGCCTGACGGGCTCGGTTCGTGTATTTTCAAGAGCTTTGCACAATCGCTGGCGTCGACAAGAAGATGGCTCTCATCGTTCACAAATACGGCGGCACTTCGATGGGTTCCACGGAACGCATCAAGAATGTCGCCAAGCGCGTGGCCAAGTGGCACCGCGCCGGTCACCGCGTAGTCGTGGTGCCTTCGGCCATGTCGGGCGAAACCAATCGCCTGCTGAGCCTCGCCAAGGAGATTTCGGCGCAGCCGGACCCGCGTGAACTGGACATGCTCGCCTCGACCGGCGAACAGGCCAGCGTCGCGCTGCTGGCCATCGCGCTGCACGGCGAGAACATCGACGCAGTCAGCTACACGGGCTGGCAGGTGCCGGTGAAGACCGATTCGGCCTACACCAAGGCCCGCATCGAGTCGATCGACGACGAGCGCATCCTTGCCGATCTCGACGCCGGCCGCGTGGTGGTGATCACGGGTTTCCAGGGCATTGACGACGACGGCAACATCACGACGCTGGGTCGTGGCGGCTCGGACACCTCGGCCGTGGCCATTGCCGCCGCCATCGAGGCAGACGAGTGCCTGATCTACACCGACGTGGATGGTGTGTACACCACCGATCCGCGCGTGGTCGAGGACGCCCGCCGCCTGGACCAGATCACCTTCGAAGAAATGCTGGAAATGGCCAGCCTGGGCTCGAAGGTGCTGCAGATCCGCTCGGTGGAGTTCGCCGGCAAGTACCGCGTGAAGACCCGCGTGCTGTCGTCGCTGACCGACCCGCTTATGCCGCTCGAACAGGAAATGCATTCGGGCACGCTGATTACTTTTGAGGAAGAGTCTGAAATGGAAGCCGCCGTTATCTCCGGCATCGCCTTTGCACGTGACGAAGCCAAGATCACCGTTCTTGGCGTGCCGGACAAGCCGGGCATTGCGTACCAGATCCTGGGGCCGGTCGCCGACGCGAACATCGACGTCGACATGATCATCCAGAACCAGTCGGTGGACGGCAAGACCGATTTCACCTTCACTGTGCCGCGCGGCGACTACCAGCGCACGCTGACGCTGCTGACCGACAGCGTCAAGCCGCACGTTGGCGCCGCCAGCGTTTCGGGCGACCCGAAGGTGTCGAAGGTCTCGGTGGTCGGCGTGGGCATGCGCTCGCACGTCGGCGTCGCCAGCAAGATGTTCCGTACGCTCTCGGAAGAGGGCATCAACATCCAGATGATCTCCACCTCGGAAATCAAGATCTCGGTGCTGATCGACGAGAAATACATGGAACTCGCTGTGCGCGCGCTGCACAAGGCGTTCGAACTGGAACAGGCCTGATCCCGTTCGTAAATTCTTCTGGCGGGACCGAAAATTTTTGTGTTGAGTTATCGATTTTTCGTTGACCAACAAGGACGGGGCCGCTAGAATACGCGCTTCGTTGTTCGGCTCCCTCGAACAACGCAAGTTTGGGAGACGTGGCCGAGAGGTCGAAGGCACTCCCCTGCTAAGGGAGCATCTGGGCCAAAACCTGGATCGAGGGTTCGAATCCCTCCGTCTCCGCCACTACATCTGTATTGGCGGCGAACCCCGGAAGATCGCGGTCTTCCGGGGTTTTGTTTTTTTGGAGTGGGATCAGGCGGCACACGATGCCGCGCAGGTGTTACACCGGTACCTGTGAGAATCCGAATGGCAACGAACTGCCAGCTTCGCGGCAATGCCTACGACTTCCGCCGCAAAATCCTCCTGGACCTCGTCGAGCAGCACAGTGGCTAGCGCGAGATCATCCGTAGCTTGGGATGCCACCATGCCGCCGGATTCCGCGTGGGACGAATCTGGCCATCGGCGATGGCCCCGGTCACGACGGGAGTCCGCCAGACCTGGCGGCGTATCACGCGCAATGCTGGTCGAATGCGGGATACAAACGGACTTCCTCACGCGTCATACGCTGACGAAGCCGGGCGATCGTTGCGCCCATCTGGCGTGCAAAGTCCATCCCCGATCTGCCTTGCTCGAGCGCATTAAAGAATGCCATCACGTCCTGCGTTATTCCCTTCATTTCTGCCGCGTAGGTGGCAGCCAGATCCTTCGTCTCGATATTGTTTTGCATTTGCGGATACAGCTTGCTGTCTTCGCGTGCCAGATGCGCGATCACAAGTCCCTTCACCTGTTTGAGCTTTCTGCGGCCTTCGTCCGACATGCCCATTTCACGGCATTCTTCGAGAAGCCGGAAGATTCCTTGATGTTCGTTCTTGAGGGTGGCAGTAAGTGACATGATCTGTATGACGTTCGCGAGAACGGATGTGGTTGGCAGCCTATAAGATGCATTTAGAATACATCATTAAATTTAACGTCCCGACAAAACCATACAGGGTGCGCGGACTCGCTCCTTGCGTACGAGGTGTTAGACGGGCATTGGGGAGTAAACCTGCATTCTGCAGTTGGACATGATCATCATCGAGGGCAAAGAGGGGATCACCATCATCGACCCACTCATCTCGCAGGAGACGGACGCTTGTACCTAGAGGGCGAGGCAGCGCAACGCAGCCTGCGTGGGGAGTCGGGAGGCCGGCTTCTGAAGCATGCGCGCCGCTCGGCGCCGTATCAGGCTGTGCCGTCGTCCGGCCTGAGTTCGCGTCTGGCGCCTGCCGCGTCAGGCATCTGGTGCCACTTTGCCGGCGGCACTACCACCGGCTCGTCGGGTTGCAGCACGAAATGCGGCGACATGATCTGCACGCCTTGCCGGTTGAATTCATCCTGGATCGCCTGGTGCAGCGTGGACAGGGCGAAGAAGCGCCGGCGCGGGTCCGCAATGCCGAAGAACAACTCGTATTCGACGTAGAAGTCCGACAACCCGCGCTGCAGCACGAAGGGCACGGGCTCGCCGCGCAGTCCCGGAACGCTCGCGACGGCGCTGAGCAACATGGCGTGGACTTGCCGCCAGGGCGTGTCGTAGCCGATGGTCACGGCGGTGGACAACAGCGCGCCGGAGTCGCCATGCAGCGCAGCGGATGCGCGCCCGCGGCGCGAGAAGTTATGGACCGCGCTGCCAACCACCACCGCGTTGGGCAGCGTCACTTCCTCCTGCCGCAGGTTCTCGATCTTGACCGAGAGCGTGTCGAGTCCCGTTACCGTACCTACGGTGCCGCCGATGTCGACCATGTCGCCCGGCCGCAACGCACGCGAATACACCAGCACCATGCCGCTCATGATCTGGTTGACAATGTTGGCCGATCCGAGCGTGACCATGAAGCCGAACAGCACCGACAAGCCTTTGAATACATCGCTCTGCGAGCCAGGGATGTATGGGTAGGCGAAGGTCAGCCCCAGCGCCCAAAGCACGACGGACGCAAGCCGCCGGGTGGCTCCGGCGGTCTCCGGATGGAGCCCGGGCATGCTGATCTGGCCGCGTTCCACCGCATCGAAGATGCTCGCCACCAGCCTTTGCACGGCCCGGGTGATCAGCAGGATCACAATGACGGTGACGACTCCGGGAACTGCCTGCAACATGCCTTCGCCGATGCGCGCCAGCAAGCCCAGCAGGAATGTTCCCATGCGCTGGCCGAGCGGCGCGGTCAGGGGAAACTGGTCAAGGGCGAATTCCAGCCACAGGAACACCAGCAGGACGATCAGGCCGGCCCCGACAATCTGCACGACGAGGCTGGCTACCTGGAACAGCGCGCTGGTCCAGTCGAAGCCGGTACGCCGGGCGCGCTCGCCGACACGGTGCTCCAGTGTCTTCACCAGCAGTGCGCTGAGCCGCCGGCGTGCCCGGGCAATGCCCCAGACGAGGCCGCCGAATACCAGCAGCCCCAGCATTGACAGCATCGTGCCGCGAATGATTGTTGGCCAGCGAAGTTGATCCCGGCGTGCTGCGATGACAGCTTCGAGCCGCTCGGCGGCGGCGGCGGCCTCGGTCTCGGTGGTCTGGCCCGGTTGCTCTGGATCCAGATCGCCCTCCGTGATCGCGAACAGCACGAGATCGCCGATCCGGATAGCCACGCCCGACGCGTTGCCCAGCCGGCCTGCCACGCGCGTCAACGGCTGAGCCAGTTTGGCGCGGTCGAGATTGTTGAAGCGCTCTTTCGCACGCTCGGCCCGCACGGCTGGCGACGCGCCAGCCAGTGTTGCGCGGAATGTGGCGACCGGACGGTTCATCAGCGTCAGGTCGGCAAATTCGAGACCTTGTGCCGGGGCAGGCTTGTCTGCGGCAAGCGCAGCAAAGGGAAGCGCGAGGGCCAGCGCCAGCATGAGCATCGCCATGCAATGGCGGACGAGGGCGGGTAGTGTGGTCGAGATGACAAACGGGTGGCGGGCAAGGTCGTGGGATTCCATGTTCCGTCGCGCGTCGGCGGAGTGCCGTTCGAGATGTTTGACCCTTGAATAATGGTGCGCTTTCTGTGAAAACGCCACGAAAATGTTCTTCTTGCGACGCTCAGGAGGCCAAGCTGCTGCTCAGTGAGCCGGCGTCGTAGCGAGAGGCGCCGGCGCAGCGCAAAAGCCTGATGGCCCGAATTCGCGGCATGCCTTTTTCCGGCATCAAGCCGATCCTCGGCACCGTTGCAAGGTCTCGCTGGGCAGTTCACCGGTGCCCGCCAGCCGGAGCCCGTCCGGGAGCTTCGGTGGCTGGACGCACACCGGCCGAGGGCGTGTCATCACCGCGAAGCTTGACGTGAGACAAGTCCACGCGGGCATCGCGACGTAGATTGCGTAGACGGAAGCATGTCGTCGTGCCGGAGATCCTCACGGGCTCTGCCATCCCGTGGGATTACGGGACTGTACTGGTTGCGTTGGCAAGCGATCCCGGCGGTCAGGCGCGCGTTCGCGTGGCTGCCGAACTTGGCGCGCATTTCGGCGCGCACTGACAGGGAGCGACACATGGAACTGCAATTCCTCGGCGCCACCGATTCCGTCACCGGCTCGAAATACATGCTAGACACAGGCCACAGCCGGGTCATGGTGGACTGCGGCCTGTTCCAGGGGTTCAAGTCGCTGCGGCTGCGCAACTGGGACCCCTTGCCGGTCGATCCCGCCAGCCTGGATGCCGTGATCCTGACCCATGCGCATATCGACCACAGCGGCTACCTGCCGCTGCTGGTGCGAAACGGCTTTCGCGGGACCGTGTTCTGCACCATGGGTACCGCGCAACTCTGCAGCATCCTGCTGCCGGACAGCGCGGCGCTGGCCGAGGAGGACGCGGCCTATGCCAACCACAAGGGCTTCTCGCGCCACCGTCCGGCCCTGCCGCTCTATACCTGCGCCGACGCCGCGCGCGCGCTGCGCCGGCTGGAGCCGAAGCCGTTTGGCACGCGCTTTGCGCTGACGCCGGATATCGATGCGGAATTCCACCATGCGGGGCACATCATCGGCGCGGCCGCGGTGACCCTGTATGCAGGGGGGCAGCGCATCGTCTTTTCGGGCGATCTCGGCAGGCTGAATGACATCGTGATGCGGCCACCCGAGTTCATCCGGCAGGCGGATTGCCTGCTGGTCGAATCGACCTACGGCAACCGCATCCATCCGGACGAGGATCCGCTGGACGCCATGGCCAACGCCGTCGGTAGCACGCTGGGCCGGGGCGGCACTCTGGTCATTCCCGCTTTCGCGGTGGGGCGCACGCAGGCCTTGCTGTACTGCCTGTACCGCTTGCGCGAGGAAAAGCGCATGCCCGATATCCCGGTCTACCTCAACAGTCCGATGGCCATCGACGCGACCCAGATCTTTGCCCTGCATCCGGATGAACTCCGGATCAGCCGCGCCGCGTGCGTGGCGGCTTGCGGCCTGCCGGTTCCGGTGCAGAGCATGGAGCAGTCGGTCTGGCTCAACCAGGACCACACGCCGAAAGTCATCCTGGCGGGCAGCGGCATGGCGACCGGGGGGCGCGTGGTGCACCACCTTGCCAGCTTTGGCGCGGACCCGCGCTGCACGGTGCTGCTTGCCGGCTTCCAGGCGCCGGGCACGCGTGGCGCCGCGCTGGCGGGCGGCCAGCGCGAACTGCGCATCCATGGCAAGGACATCGCGATCCGCGCAGCGGTCGAACAGATTCACGGCCTGTCGGCCCATGCCGATGCCAATGAATTGATGACCTGGCTCGGCGGCTTCCATGCGCCGCCGCGGCGCGTGTTCATCGTCCACGGCGAGCCCGAGGCCAGCGATGCGCTGCGCCAGCGCGTGGAACGCGGACTCGGGTGGCGGGTGACGATGCCGGAATACCGGGAGACCTATCGACTCGACGACTGATATTGCCGCGGGTGCCGCCTACCTGCGCTGCGGGTACCCGCAGCTCCGCCGAATCCAGCCACGCTTGCAGGAGCGCGGCTTCCCTCAGGGTTCCATGACATACCGGCCCGGCGCATCGCACACGGCGCCAGGCGCCGGATCGCGCGGCTGGCATTTTGCCGACGACCGGTCGGCGAGCCAGTGGCTCCATGCCGGCCACCATGACCCTTCATGGTATTCCGCGTGGGTCAGGAAGCGCTCGGGGCTCAAGTAGGGATCGCCCGGCTTGCGCGTCGTGAACCGATAGCGCCGGCGCGGATGGTCGGGTTCCGAGACAATGCCGGCGTTGTGTCCGCCGGACGTGAGCAGGAACGTCAGCGCCGTCCGCGTGAGCAGATGGAGCTTGTAGACGGACCGCCACGGCGAAACGTGATCATGCTCGGTTCCGACCATGAAGATCGGCCGGTTCAGGTCCGACAGGGCGACCGGCCGGCCGCCGACGCAGAGCTTTCCTTCGGCGAGTTCATTCGCCAGGAACAGCTTGTGAAGGCATTCGGAATGCAGGCGATAGGGCAGCCGGGTGATATCCCGGTTCCACGAGATGAGGTCGTTGGCGCGCAGCCGCTGTCCAAGCAGGTATTCGCTCATCATCCGGGACCAGATCAGGTCGCGGGCGTTGAGCATCTGGAACGCGGAAGTCATCTGCGGGCCATCCAGATAGCCCTGGCTCCACATCAGCGCATCCAGCGTGGCGACGGCGCTCTTGTCGATGAACAGGCCGAGCTCGCCGGGTTCGGTAAAGTCGGTTTCCGTCGCGAAGAATGTGACGGAGGCGAGCGGATCGCCATCGGTGTCGCGCGCCAGCTTGGCTGCGCAGATCGCCAGCAAGGTGCCGCCCAGGCAATAGCCGGCCACATGGACGCACGCGCCTTCGCAGCGCGCCTGGGCCGCATACAGGGCGGCCAGGATGCCGTCATGAAGGTAATCATGCAAGCCGCGGTCGCGCGCCTCGTCTCCGGGGTTTTTCCACGAGATCATGAATACCGTGTGGCCCTGCTCGACCAGGTAGCGGACCAGCGAGTCATGCGGCTGGAGGTCCAGGATGTAGTACTTCATGATCCACGAAGGCACGATCAGCACGGGCTCCTTCCAGACCGCTTCCGTGGACGGTGTGTACTGGATCAGCTCCAGCAGCGCGTTGCGGAACACGACCTTGCCGGGCGTGATCGCCACATCCTTTCCCGGCATGTAGGCAAGCTGCCGCGGCCGCGGGTCGGCGCCGGGCAGGTTCGCGGCCATATCCGCGAAATCCTCGGCCCAGTGGCGGGTGCCCTGGACGAAGTTCGTGCCGCACGTACGCTGCGTTTCGCGCACCACCGCCGGGTTCATCCACCAGACGTTCCCGGGCGAGCACATGTCGGTCCACTGCCGCATGCAGAAGGCCGCCACGCGCTGGTGGTGGCGGGACAAGCCGTCCACATCGCTGGTCAGCGACTGCCAGAAGGCCTCGTTGCGCAGGAACGCATCGCGCCAGCAGCGATACGGCCACGCCTGCCAGCCCTCGTCGGCGAATCGCGATTCGGTGGACGGGATGGCGGGCGGTGCGTCGGAGAGCGGCAGCCAGCGTACAGTGTCATCCAGCCACCCGCGCGCCCAGTCCACAGCCGCGTGGGCGAGCTTGCCCGGCGCGAGCGCCGTCTGGAGGCCCCAGTCCACCCCGGCCAGCCCGAGCGAGATCAGCGAGATGCCGCCGGTGACGCGCGCCAGTGCCGCGCGTACCTGCCTGTCGTAGTACCGGTAGTCCGGCTCATCCGTGTACGGAGGGCATTCTGCCGCCGTGCCGCCGGCGGGTGCCGTCAGGAAACCTTCGTTCGCTTTCACTTTCATTGGAGATGCTGGCCGCCGTTGATCGGGAAGTTCGCGCCGGTGACGAACGCGCTCTCCGGCGAACAGAGGTAGGAGACCAGCGCCGCCACTTCCTCTGGCCGGCCGAGCCGGCCCACCGGTATCTGCGGAAGCACATGCTTTTCCAGGATATCGGCCGGCATGCTGGTCACCATACGCGTGGCGAGATACCCCGGCGATACCGTATTGACGGTGACGCCCTTGCTTGCCAGTTCCAGCGCCAGCGCCTTCGTGAACCCGTGCATGCCGGCCTTTGCCGCGGCGTAGTTGGTCTGGCCAAAGGCGCCCTTCGATCCGTTCACCGATGAAATATTGATGATGCGGCCCCAGCCCCGTGCTGCCATGCCTTCGCACAGCGGGCGCGTCATGTTGAATACCGAGTCGAGGTCGGTGCGCAGCACCGCGTCCCAGTCTGCCTTGTCCATGCGCCGAAGCGTCTTGTCGCGGGTGATGCCCGCGTTGTTCACCAGGATATCGACCTGGCCGGTTTCGGCCAGAACCTGCGCGGCGCAGCGCTGGCAGGCGTCGAAGTCCGCCACGTCGACCGGAAACGCCAGGAACTGGCGACAGGCTTGCTGTTGGCGCTCGAGCCAGCTGGCAACGTGGTCGTTGTGCATGGAGTGGGTGACGGCCACCCGCATGCCGTCGGCATGCAGCCGGATGGCGATGGCTTCGCCGAGCCCGCCCATCCCGCCCGTGACGAGAGCGACTTTCTGATCGGACACGGCATCAGCTCCCAGTGGTGGTGGTGGTGGTGGCAGCTGCGGGGTCGGCAGTCTTGAGGCCCGGCCACATCATGGCCTGGCTGACGTTGTCGAACATGCCTTTCACGGATTCGGCCAGCGGCGGCACGTAGCCGCTTCCTGCGCTGAGGGCATTGCGCTGTAATTCCGCCCACTGTTCCGTGCCGGCCCGGAACTGTTCGAACAGGCCGGTTCCCAGTTCGATGGAAAGCTTTCCCGCCGCGCGGGCGAAATCCGCATTGCGCTCCACCTGCTCGGCCAGCAGCTTGGTCGGCATGCCATGGAACGTGTTCCAGTCGGGCGCCTCCGACATGGCGGCCAGGATGCGGCGCGCCCCTTTGATGTCGTCCTCCAGCGCCTTGACCTGCAGCTTCAGCGTTGCCTGGCGCGCTTCCTCCATCAGGATCAGCACGCGCAGCGCCGCCTGGTGTCCACTGCGGATGAATTCGAACGTCGGGTCAGTAGGTTGCGACATGCTGCGTCTCCTATGAGTGCCACGTGAAAGTATCTGGCTAATCCTAGGGCAGAGTTGCCATGATCGTTTGATGCACATCAACGCGCCAGGCGTTGGCGGAAGCGGGCGGGAAGCGTTCCTGTCACGTTCCCGTCACGGTCTGCCGGATTGACATGCGTCAAGAGTGCTCCGCGATTGCCTTCTACCATCGAAGCAGAGTCCCGGGGCGGCCTGCGCCGGGACGAGGAGGCACTCATGACCGAAAACCTGATCGTCTACTACTCCCGGACCGGAACGGCCAGGCAAGTCGCCGAGACCGTGGCGGCGCACACTGGCTGGACGCTGGCGGAAGTCCGGGACGAGACACCCAGGGCCGGATTGTCCGGCGACCTGCGTTGTGTGCTGGATATGCTGCTTCATCGCAAGCCGGCATACCGCTACGAGGGGCCGAGGCCTGCCGGCTGCCGGCACGTGGTGGTCATCGCGCCGGTCTGGCTCGGCCGGCTGGCCGCGCCGATGCGCGGATTCATCCAGGACAATGCGCCGTTTCCCGGCGCCGTGTCCGCGATATGCGTCATGGCGGCCCGTGGCGGCTTCAGGGCGGAGGATGACATTGCCAGGCTGACCCGGAAGACCCCGGAGCCCGCTCTGGTGGTGCGCCAGGCGGACGTGCAAAGCGGCGAGGCTGCGGCATCGCTGGCGGCGTTTGCCAGAGCGCTGCGCACGCGGCAGACGGAGCCGGCCCCTACTGGGCGGCCGGCGTGGATTTCGTCGAACGAAGCCTGAATTCTTGAACCTTGATAGAGAGGATTTATGTACAAAAAGATTCTCGTGGCGGTCGACGGCAGCCACTGCAGCGACCTGGCGCTGGACCAGGCGATCGGGTTGGCGGCCACCTGCGGTGCCGAGCTGCAGGTCGTCCATGTCATCGACAACGGCTACCTGAAATACGACATGGGATACGTCGACCTGACAGACCTGCGCGCGGGCCTGATCAAGGGCGGGGAGGAACTGCTGGCCCAGGCCCGGGAAAAGGCAAAGGCCGGGCATGTGAGTTGCAAGACTGTCATGGTCGACGAGATCCTCGCACTCGGCGACATCGCTCACCAGATCCGGCAGCTTGTCGAAAGCAGCGGTGCGCAGCTTGTCGTGATCGGCACGCATGGGCGCCATGGCATGCGCCGCCTGCTGCTCGGAAGCGTGGCAGAGAGCCTGGTGCGCCTGTGTCCGGTTCCGGTGTTGCTGGTCAGGGCCCCGGAAGAAACCTGAACCGACGGGCCGGCGGCATTCATGGAAGCCGGGCAGCTTGCAGCAGGCGCGGGCCTGAAGGCGCAGGCGCCCGGTGGGGGTGCCGCGGGCGGACCGGCAGGCCGGTCCCGCGAGCACGGCATTCCGCCATTGCTGGCCCAGGCCGCGGCGGGCAGCCAGGCCGAGGCACTGGCCGCCCTGTCTTCCAGTGCGCAAGGGCTGCCTGCGCCTGAAGTGGAGGCGCGCAGGCGCCAGTACGGCACCAACCAGGTCGCGACCGAGCGCCCGCACCGGTTCATCCCGGACCTGCTCGGGCGGCTGCGCAATCCGCTGAATCTGATGCTGATGGGCCTGGCGGCCTTGTCGGGGCTGATTCACGACTGGCAGGCGGCATCGGTCATTTCCTGCATGGTGGTGCTGAGCGTGATGCTGGCCACGTTGCAGGAGCACCGGTCGGGCCGTGCCGCGGCCGCCTTGCGCGCGATGGTGCACACCGTCATCGCCGTGCGGCGCAGGCCGGCCCCCGGGATGCCGCCGGAAACTGCCGACATCCCGATCGCCGAACTCGTGCCCGGCGATGTCATCCACCTTGCCGCCGGAGACCTCGTCCCGGCGGACGTGCGGCTGCTGACGGCCAAGGACCTGTTCGTCAACCAGGCGGCGCTCACCGGCGAATCCATGCCGGTGGAAAAGTTTGCCGTGGACGGCGCGCGCGCGGAGACCACCGGAGACATTCCCAACCTGGCCCTGATGGGAACCGCCGTGGTCAGCGGCACGGCCACCGCACTCGTGGTGCTGACCGGCCGCAACGCCGTGTTCGGCCACATTGCCCGCGCCGTCGCCGCGCAAGAACCGCCAACGGTCTTCGAGGAAGGACTGGGTCGCATCAGCCGGCTGATGCTCGGCATCATCGTCGTGATGGCGCCGCTGGTATTCGTCATCAACGGCCTGACCAAGGGCGACTGGTTCGAGGCGCTGCTGTTTGCCGTGGCCGTCGGCGTTGGCCTGACGCCCGAGATGCTGCCCATGCTGGTCACGGTCAACCTGGCCAAGGGTGCGCTGGTGATGTCGCGGCGCAAGGTCATCGTCAAGCGCCTCAACGCCATCCAGAACCTTGGCGCGATGGATGTGCTGTGCACGGACAAGACCGGAACGCTGACCCAGGACCGGGTGATCCTGAAGCATCACCTGGACCTGAATGGCCGGGAAAGCGGGCGGGTGCTGGAACTGGCCTACCTGAACAGCTATTTCCAGTCGGGGTTGCGCAACCTGCTGGACGTCGCGGTGCTGGAGCACGAGGACGTGGGCGAGCGCATGCGGATCGGGGACAGGTGGCGCCTGATCGACGAGGTGCCGTTCGATTTCACGCGGCGGCGGATGTCGGTGGTGGTGGAGAGCAATGGGTCCGGGCCGGTCCAGCGTCTGCTGATCTGCAAGGGGGCCGTGGAGGAGGTCTTCGATGCCTGTACCACGGCGCGGACCGGCCGGGCCGGCGAGACGGTTGTCATGCTCGATGCGGGCCACCGGGCAGGGCTGATGCACCAGAGCGAGCGGCTGAACGAAGACGGCTACCGCGTGATTGCCATTGCCTGCAAGCGCCTGCCGCCCGCGAGCCCGGCGCATGCGTACGGGGTTGCCGATGAAGCCGGGCTGGAGCTGATCGGCTATATCGCCTTCATCGACCCGCCCAAGGAAAGCGCTGCCGCCGCCCTGGCGGCACTGCGCCAGAGCGGCATCGAGGTCAAGATCCTGACCGGCGACAGCCCCCGCATTACCAGCAAGGTGTGCCGCATGGTGGGCCTGCCGGCCGGCCGCGTGGTGCTGGGGAGCGAACTGGACAAGTTGACGCCCGATGAATTTGCGAAAACGGCACGGGAGAACGCTCTGTTTGCCAGGCTTAGCCCCGCCCACAAGGAGGCGCTGGTGCAGACATTGCGCGCACAGGGCAGGGTGGTTGGCGTGCTCGGCGACGGCATCAACGACGGGCCGGCGCTCAAGGCCGCCGATGTCGGCATCTCGGTCGACAACGCCGCGGACATCGCCAAGGAATCCGCCGGCGTGATCCTGCTGGAGAAGAGCCTCACGGTCCTGCACGACGGCGTGATGGAAGGCCGGCGCGTGTTCGTCAACCTGCTCAAGTACCTGCGCATGGGCGCCAGTTCCAACTTCGGGAATATTTTCAGCGTGCTGGGCGCCAGCGCCTGGCTTCCCTTCCTCCCGATGGCGCCGATCCAGCTGCTGACCAACAACCTGCTCTATGACATCTCGCAAACCGCCTTGCCCACCGACAACGTGGATGACATGGCACTCCTGCGGCCCCGCCGATGGGAGGTCGGCAAGGTCCGCCGCTATATCCTGTGCCTTGGCCCCGTCAGTTCCCTCTTCGACTACCTGACGTTCGCCGGGCTCTACTGGTGGCTCGGCGCGTCCACGCCGGCCGGCGCGCCGCTGTTCCAGACCGGCTGGTTCCTGGAGTCCCTGCTGTCCCAGACGCTGGTCGTCCACATCATCCGGACAAGCCGGATCCCGTTTGTGGGGAGCCGGGCCAGCACGCCGTTGCTGGCGGCGACGGCGGCCATCTGCCTGCTCGGTGCCTGGCTTCCGTATTCGCCGCTTGCCCGGATACTCCATTTGCATGAGCCGCCCTCATCCTTGTGGATGATGCTGGTGCCGATCCTGGCCGGGTATCTGCTGCTAACCTTTATGGTCCGAAGCTTGCTTGCAGGGTACCTGGAGCTGGACTGAGCGCGTTCCCGCCAGTTGCCGTTGTTCCTGTGCGAAAACCGGTTGTCGCCTGTTGAAGTCGGCCCCGGGTCTTCTTATATTGTCTCTAGTACCATTCAATTGCCGTGATGTGCGGTCGGGGCACCAGACATGGTCAAGGGCATGACCCCCTATTCGATCCGGATGCGCGGGGTGCGACACGCCGCAAGCCGCACTTTCCGCCGCGCGCCTAAGAGCCAGGCGCAGTTGGGGGGGATCATCCGCTCTTCCATGGAGGCCATCATTACCGTCGACAGCGAGCAGCGCGTCGTGCTGTTCAATCCGATGGCAGAAACCCTGTTCGGGTGGACGGCCGCGCAGGCGATCGGCCGCCCGCTCGGGGATTTCATTCCCGAGCGCTTTCGGGAGGCCCATGCGCGGCATGTGCGCCGCTTTGGGGCCACAGGCGTATCGGACCGGCAGATGGGCAGCCAGCGCCCACTCCATGCGATGCGCCGGGACGGCAGCGAATTCATGATCGAGGCCTCGATCTCGCAGGCGAGCTGCCGCGGTTCCAGGTTCTACACTGTCATGCTGCGCGACATTACCGAAAGGGTGCGCACCGAGGAAGCCATGCGGGACAGTCTCCAACGCCTGAAGGAAAGCGAGGCGCGGCTTGCGGGGATCATCCGCTCCTCCATGGAAGCCATCATTTCCGTGGACAGTGCCCAGCGCGTCATCCTGTTCAATCCCATGGCGGAAACGCTGTTCGCGTGGCCGGCCGAACAGGCGATCGGCCGGCACCTCAACGATTTCATCCCCGAGCGTTTCCGCACGGTCCATGAGGAGCATGTGCGCAGGTTTGGCATCACCGGCGTGTCCGACCGGCAAATGGGACGGCAGCGGGCGCTCTATGCGATGCGCCGCGACGGCAGCGAGTTTCCCATCGAGGCTTCCATTTCCCAGGCCAGCGACGGTGGCACGAAGCTCTACACCGTGATGCTTCGCGATATCACCGAGCGTGTGCGCGCCGAAGAGGCGCTGCGCCGCTCGCGGGAAGAGCTGCAGCAGCTTTCGGACAGCATCCTCGCCACGCGCGAAGAGGAGAAGCGCCGCATCGCGCGCGAACTCCATGACGATCTGGGCCAGCGGCTGAGCGCGCTGAAGATGGACCTGGCCATGCTCGGCGCCGATATCGAGGAAGGCCGGGGCGCCGAAGGCATTCTCGGCGACATCGCGGCCATGAATGGCGTCATCGACGATACGGTTGCGTCGGTTCGCCGCATCGCCAGCGATCTCCGGCCTGCCTTGCTGGACGAGCTTGGCATGCTGACGGCCATCGAATGGCTGGCTACCGACTTTTCGAGCCGCTATGGATTGCCGGTGTCGGTGGACGGCGCGGATGCCGACGTTCCCGAGCAGACGGCAATCGCCATGTTCCGCATCGTGCAGGAGGCCCTCAGCAATGTTGTCCGGCATGCCGATGCCACCGCCGTGGAAGTTCACCTTGCCCAGGCGGATGGCCGGATCGAGCTGCGCGTGCAGGACAACGGCGTCGGCTGGGACAAGAAGCCTGCGGGGAGCGGGCCGCGCAGGTCGCTGGGACTGCTGGGCATCCGCGAGCGGGCGCGCCTGCTAGGCGGCTCCGTCACGGTCGACAGCAGGCCCGGCAAGGGGTTCTGCCTGACTGTGCAGATTCCGCACGCAAAGGGAGTCTGAGATGACGCGCATACTCATTGCCGATGACCACGCTGTCGTGCGCGACGGGCTCAAGCACATCCTCGAGCGTGCCGGCAAGTTCGAAGTGGTGGGCGAAGCCGCGGACGGCACGCAGGTACTCAAGCTGGTGCGCGACTGCGCGCCACAGGTGCTGCTGCTCGACTTGTCGATGCCAGGCCGCAGCGGCCTGGAACTGATCCGCCTGCTGCGGGTCGAGCAGCCCGCGCTGCGCATCCTGGTGCTGACCATGCACGCGGAACAGCAATACGTCGTACGCGCGTTCCAGGCCGGCGCCGCCGGCTACCTGACCAAGGAAAGCGCCGCGACCGAGCTGGTTTCCGCGATCGGGCAGGTAGCCAGCGGCGGCACCTACGTCAGCCAGTCGATCGCGGGCAAGCTGGCGACGAGCCTGCAGGACCCTCAGGGCGAGGCGCCGCACCTGCGCCTGTCCGACCGGGAGCTGGAAGTCTACCGGCGCCTGGTGCTGGGCGAGCCGCTCACGAGCATCGCGGCGGCACTGTGCGTGAGCGCCAAGACCGTCAGCACGTACAAGATGCGGCTGATGGAGAAGATGCAGATGCCAAGCGAAGCCGCGTTGCTGCGCTACGCCATGCGCAACCACCTGTTCGACGAGGAAGAAGACATCTGAGGCGCGCGGGCGGTTCGGCGATTCCTGTCGCCGATGCGTGATGTGGCACGTTCTCAGTATGGCGCGATGCAGATGGCCGGGTGCGCCAGCGCATAGCTGGCGGAGTAGTCCAGTTCCCCGGAGGCTTGGGCATGGATGGTGAACAGCGGTTGCCCGGCACGGACTTCGTCGTTGACCCGCACGTGCATCTCGATGCCCGCCACGTTCCGTCTCGGCGCGCCAGCCAGCTTTGCGGTGCGGGCAATGTGGCGGTTATCGATGGCCGTGACCTTGCCTGCATGCGGCGCGACGATATCGCGCCGGAAGATCGCCTCGCCCGGGATGCGCAAGCCGCCCTGCGCTTCGCAGATCGCCTGGAACTTGCGCCATGCCGCGCCGCTGTCGAGCAGCTGGCCGGCGGTCCTCTCGCCCTGGCCCTGCGGTGCTGCCCCGCAGAATTCGAGCAGGGCGCCCGCCAGCATCACCGAACGTTCGCGCAGGTCGGGCGGCGCCGATACCGACCGCTCCAGGACCGCCAGGACGTCGCGCGCCTCCAGCGCCGGGCCGATGCCTTTGCCGACCGGCTGTGCACCGTCCGTCCGTACCATCAGGATGTGCAGCCCGAATACCTGCGCCACGTGCCGCATGGCGGTTTCGAGCCGCTCCAGGTCCCTGTCCTCGCGGATCTTGGCGGTGGGGCCTACAGGTACGTCGATCAGGATGTGGGTGGAGCCGGCCGCGATCTTCTTTGACAGGATGGAGGCGACCAGCTGCGCGTCGCTGTCGATATCCAGGGCGCGCTCGACGCGGATCAGGATATCGTCGGCCGGGCTCAGGTTCAGCGCGCCACCCCAGACCAGCGATGCCCCGACACGCTCGACGACGTGCCGCAGCTCGGCCGCTTCCAGCGCCACGCAGGTCAACGTTTCCATCGTGTCGGCGGTACCGGCCGGGGACGTGATGGCCCGGGAAGAGGTCTTGGGCAGGACCAGGCCGCCCGCTGCCGCAATGGCCACGACAATCGGGCTGGTGCGGTTGCCGGGCAGCCCGCCGACGCAATGCTTGTCGGCAATGATGGCCTTGTCCCAGACCAGCCTTTCGCCGGAGTTCACCATGGCGCGCGTCAGGTCCACGGTTTCCCGCACGTTCATGCGGCCGTCGGCGCATGCGGCAAGGAACGCCGAGATGTACACATCGGCATATCTGCCGGCCGAAATATCCTGCACGATGGACTCGATCTGGGCGCTCTCCAGCCGGCGGCCATAGATCTTTGCCCGCAATGCGCGTACCGATTCGAGCGCGGGCGCGTGGCTGACCCCGACGATATCGCCGGCACGCGCGGCGAGCGCCTGTGCGGCGCTGGATGACAGGCTGGCTTCCGCCGTTTCCAGCAGCGGCGAGCCAACCAGGTTCAGCGTGGCAATAATGGTCCTGTCGCCGATCTGCACCTGGACCCGCGCCTGCGCCGCAAAGCCCTCCGCGCGGCACACCGTGCAGTCCGGGTGCAGGTAGATCACATGCTCCTGCCAGGTGTCGATGCCGAGCGGCTTGAAGACCAGCGGCTCCGGGCCGCGGCCTTCATCGACGGCGTACGGCAGGTCATTGGCCATTGTCCCCATCCATTGCCCTATCGATTCCCGCTGTACGCGTTCAGCGCATGTCGAGAGCCTCGAGATCCAGCAGGTCGATCTGCTTGCCCTGGACGCGGATCAGTCCTTCCTGCTGGAAGCGGGACAATGTCCGGCTCGCGGTTTCCAGCGTCATGCCAAGGTAGCTGCCGATGTCCTCCCGCGTCATGCGCAGCGTGAAGGAGGTCGGCGAAAAGCCCCTGCGCTGCAGGCGGGCCGAGATATTGAGCAGGAACGCCGCCACGCGCTGTTCGGCGGTGAGGTTGCTGAGCAGCATCATCTGGCCGGTCTCGCGGACGATCTCGGCGCTCATCATCTTGTGGACCTGCTGCTGCAGCGATCTGACTTCCCGGCACAGCGCTTCCAGCAGGTGGAACGGGATCACGCAGACGGCGCTGTCTTCCAGCGCGATGGCATCGCATGCATGGGCCTCCGTGGAGATGCCGTCCAGGCCGATCGTTTCGCCGGACAGGAAGAAGCCGGAGACATACTCCCGGCCGCTCTGGTGCGAAAGTACCGTCTTGAACGAACCGGAGCGGACCGCATAAATGCTCTGGAAGGGGTCGCCGGCCCGGTACAGCGCCTGGCCTTGCTTGACCATTCGCCAGTTGCGCACGACATTGTTCAGCCGCGCGACATCGGAATCATCCAGGTTGGATGCCATGCAGATGTGCCTGAGCATGCAGGAGGAACACTGCGCCGACGGCGTCGCCGCCTTTTCGGCGGAGAATCGGACAGGACGGCTGGCGGGGGCGCGGGTGTCATCCTGAGGCAAATCCATCAGAGGCGAATCGGTGGTTCCGAACATCGTATTCTCCAGATGAGGTGCAAGCAGGACCACGTTTGCCGGCCCCGCTACGCCCATACTCCTATGGTTCAATGCCTTGCCGGGTTGTACCTGCGATCTTCAGCAGGACAGCGCGCAGGTCGTCGACTTCCAGCGTCTTGTCGAAGCAGTAGCTCCCGCCGGCCATCAGGCAGGCCCTTCTCATCTGCGGGGACCCGCTATTGGTGAGCACGATCACGATGCTCCCCGGCAAGGTCGCCGCCAGCAGCCGGACCTGCCACAGGGGCTGTCCGCTGCGCAGCCCGACCAGCACCACGTCCGGGTGAAGCGCCTCGATTGCCGGCAGGTCGGTTTCGGCATCCGTACCGGTTCCAACGACCTGCAAGCCGGCAACCCCGCTTACCAGGCGCTGCTGCCGCGTCCTGATGGAACTCGCATGCTCGAGAAGGTAGACGGTAAGGCCGTGGACCTGGGTGCGGTGGCTCATGTGCCCAGTATTGTCGCCGGGCGCGCATTCCGATATCAGGCTGTGCTGAGACTCGCGTCAGGCTTCGGGCCGGTGTTGTCAGGTTTACCTGACGGCCTGATGCCCGGACACCCGCAAGCCATGTGGGCCAGGCGGTGCACGCGCCGATGCACCTGCCTTGATGCAGGACAAACGCCGGCCGCGCGCAACTGCCAATCTGGAAACAGCCGGTGTTTCCGGTTCTGTTGTTCCAGCTTTGCAAGGAGATCACCATGACCAGCCTCAGGCACTTCGAACCCTTTTCCGTCGAACCTATCAACGACATGTTGCAAGGCATGCTGCGCTCATTCCGGGGCGCAGCGGATACCGGCCTGGCATTCAAGGTCGACGTGTCGGAGTCGGATACCGCTTATACGCTGACGGCGGAACTGCCTGGCGTGAAGAAGGAAGACATCGATGTTTCCGTTGACCGCGGCACCGTGATGATTGCGGCAAAAGTGGAGAAGTCCTCGGAACAGAAGGAAGGCGAACGCCTGATCCGGCGCGAGCGCTACAGCGGTTCGATGCAGCGTGCCTTCACGCTGGACGCCAGCATCGACGAGAGCAAGGTCGACGCGAGCTACACCAATGGCGTACTGCGCGTGGTCCTGCCCAAGAAGGAAACCTCGCCACAGCAGCGGATCGCGGTGAAGTAAGGCTGCCATCCGACAGCCGAAAGGAGTGCGGTAATGAGAATCGACGAGATTTGTTCGCGTGAACCGGTCCACATCCCGCTTACCTGCACTTTGGTGCCGGTACGGCCTGTCGTGAGATCGAAGCCATGAAAACTGATCTTCAACTCAAGAAGGAAGTCCTCGACGAGCTGGACTGGGACCCGTCGCTCGACGCCGCCGCAATCGGCGTCGAGGTCAACGAAGGCGTGGTCACGCTCAGCGGCCATCTGCCCAGCTATGCCGAGAAGCTCGCCGCGGAGCGCGCTGCCGAGAAGGTGTCCGGGGTAAGGGGAGTCGTGGTGAACCTGGAGGTGAGGCCCGCGAGCGTGCCCAGCGACGAAGCCATCGCCAATGCCGCGCGCGACGCGCTGCAATGGCATGTCCACCTGCCGCCGGATGCCGTCAAGCTGCGCGTGGAGAAAGGGTGGATAACCCTGGCCGGCGAAGTGGAGTGGGGCTACCAGCGCAAGGTGGCCGAACGTACCGTCTCCCATCTGCGCGGCGTGACGGGCGTGACCAACCTCATCAAGATGCATGCACGCGTGGCGCCCGCCGACGTGGTGGAGCGGATCGAAGCGGCATTGCGCCGGCACGCGGAACGTGAAGCGAGGCACATCAGCATCTCGATGAAGGATGGCACGGTAACGCTGAGCGGCCACGTGGGTACGCGCGCCGAGCGGCTGGCGGCGGTTGGCGCGGCATGGTCCGCACCCGGCGTCGGCGCCGTGGTGGACAACCTGGAGCTCGGTTGAAGGGAGGAGGGGATGAGGCGCAACGGGAAAGCAAGGCCGCTGGTCCGCGCTTTCCCGTGGAGGTCTGACCTATGCCGTGGAATTCCGGGTACTTTCCTGCGTCGATGAAGAATCTCGCGCCCATGGTCAGGGAGAAGGCGATCGAGATCGCCAATGCTTTGCTGGCGCAGGGGTACGGCGAAGGCATGGCGATCCGCATTGCCGTTGCCCAGGCGCATCGCTGGGCTGCCGGGCATGCCGAAGAGCCGGCCCCGCATGGGCCGCGGCGCTCTCGGCCTTGAGAGACGCCGGACCGACGCGGCTCAATTTTCCTGGGTCTGCTCCTCGTTCCCGGCGCTGTCATCATCGGACAGCGGCAACCGGATGGCGATGCCATCGGAATGCGAACCGGTCTGTGCAGCGAACCCGAACCCGCGCACCAGGCCAAGCATACGGCGGTTGCCGGGCAGCACGGTGCCCGCGAGGAAGCGCGTGCCCTGCTTCCGGCAATGCGCCACGATCTTTTTCATGAGCAGCGTCCCCAGGCCGCGTCCCGTGCAATCCGAGCGGACGACGATTCCGATTTCCGCCTCGATGTTGTCGGGATCCGACTCGGCACGCACCTCTCCCAGGATCTCTGCATTGCCTTCAGGCGTTTCCGCCATGGCAACGAATGCCATTTCGCGCGCATAGTCGATCTGGGTCAGCCGGGCCAGTTGTGCGTGCTCGGGATTGCGGAATGTGCAGAAGTAGCGCGCGTGCATGTCTTCGAGCGACAACTGCTCGAAGAACGTCCGCAATGCAGCCTCGTCTTCGGGACGGATCGGGCGCAGCCGGATGGTGGTGCCGTTCCACGTCACGTGTTCTTCGAGTTCGCGGGGGTAAGGCAGGATCGCCAGCCGGTCGTGGGGATGTCCCTCAGCAGGCCGTATGGCGATGCGCGCATCAGTGCATCGGTCGCCATGACCCCGGCGCCTCCGCCGTTGGTGATGATGGCAAGACGGTCGCCATGCACAGGCCTGGCCCTGGCCAGGGTTTCCACGGCGGCGAACAGGTCTTCGGTCGTGGCCACCCGCAGCATGCCCGCCCGGCGGATGACGGCATCGTAGATATCGTCGCGGCTGGCCAGTGCGCTGGTGTGCGACGCAGCGGCCTTCGCGCCTTCGGGCGCGCGGCCGGCCTTGACGATCAGCACGGGCTTGCAGCGTGCGGCCGCACGGGCTGCCGACATGAAGCGCCTTCCGTTCCGGATGGCCTCGACATAGAGCAGGATCGCCTGGGTATCGGGGTCGCCCGCGAGGTAGTCGAGGACGTCGGCAACGTCGACATCCGCGCTGTCGCCCAGCGACACAAAGTGGGAAAAACCGATCTGCCGCGGGCGCGCCCAGTCCAGCACTGCCGTTGCCAGCGCCCCGGACTGCGTGGCGAATGCCAGCTTGCCCGGCAGGGCGTGGCCGGGCGCAAAGCTGGCGTTCAGCCCTCTGTCCGGCGAGATCATGCCACGTCAGGCCGTGCGCCAACTGATTATCCGCGTCAGCCTCTGAGGCCCGTGTGCGATCCCGCTCCCGCCGATCCGCTCAGCGCGTCGGCGGCCCGGGCCAGGTCGATGAGTGCCGCACTAACGGCGACGGGATAGGCACTCGCCGGCTCCAGTGACCGGAGCGCGGCGGGCAGGGCGGCGATCTGCTGCATGGCAAGGGCGCGGCTGGTGCCCAGGGGAACCGGTGGCGCCGTGCGCCTGCCCGCCGTCATGCACGGCTGCATGAGCGGAACGCCGTCGCAGGCGTCGCCTTCGAGGGTCAGCGTGTCGCCGGACATGGTGCCGTCCGCGCCATAGCGGCGGTAGGACTGCTTGCGCCCCGGCCATGTCGCCTTGCCTTCGGAACGCTTGCGCCGCGGCAGGCCCGCGTACTCGGTGAGCTTGTAGGCGCAATCGAGATAAGGCGCGTCGGCCGACGTATTCATGCGCGTGCCGACGCCGAAGCCGTCGATGGGGGCGCCGCTTTCCACCAGGTCGCGAACGCGGTATTCGTCGAGGTTGCCGCTCGCGAAGATGCCGATCTCCCGGAAGCCGGCGCCGTCGAGAATCGCCCTGACCCGGCGGGCATGCTCGCCGAGGTCGCCGCTGTCCAGGCGCACGGCGTTCACCCGGATGCCGCTTTCACGCAGCCTGGCCGCAAGTGCCGCCACCTTGTGCGCCCCGGCTTCCGTGTCATAGGTGTCGATCAGCAGCGTGCTGTTGCCGGGCTGGGAGCGGGCGAACGATTCGAAGGCCTGTGCCTCGTCCAGGTGGGCCTGCACGTATGAATGGGCCATCGTGCCATAGACGGGGATGCCGTAGCGCAATCCCGCCAGCAGGGTGGCGGTCCCGGTGAAGCCTGCCAGGTAGCTGGCGCGCGCCGACAGCATGCCGGCTTCGGCGCCGTGGGCCCGGCGCAGCCCGAAATCGACCAGGCTGCGCCCTTGCGCCATCAGTGCCACGCGCGCGGCCTTGCTCGCCACGATGGTCTCGTAGTGGAGCAGGTTCATGACCCGGCTTTCGACAAGCTGGGCCTCGCGTATCGGCGCGGTCACGCGCAGGATGGGTTCGTCCGGGAAGAACACCATGCCCTCCGGCATGGCCTGCACGTCGCCGGAAAACCGGAAGCCTTCAAGCGAGCGCAGGAACGGCGTGCTGAAGTGGCCGGTCTGCTTCAGCAGGCCGATGTCGTCCGCGCTGAAGCGCAAGGTCTCCAGGTAGGCCAGGACCTGTTCCAGGCCTGCCGCGATGAGGAAGTTCCTTCCCGCCGGCAGCTTGCGCACGAAGAACTCGAAGCTCGCGGTGTCGTTCATGCCGGCGTCGAAGTACGCCTGCATCATCGTGAACTCGTACAGGTCGGTAAGCAGCGGGCTTTCGGAAGTGATATGGGTGGTCATGGCGGTTCCCACGAAGTGGCCGGCAGCCGTTCAGTACTCGCTCCCGAACATGGCGGAGCCCTTCCGGCACGCCGGAAGGGCTCCGCTCGACGGCGATCATGCAGTCGGTCGTGAGCAGCAGCGAGGCGATCGAGATGGCGTTCTGCAGGGCAGTGCACACCACCTTTACCGCCACCTTTACCGGGGCGATCGCGCTCACTTCCAGCATATCGCCAAAGCGTTCGCTGCCGGCATCGTCGTTTTGCGTGCCCGGAATGGCGGCGGGCGCGTTGACGCAACGCCAAACGCGGAAGCGGCCCGGAAGCGCGGGGCTCAGGTTCGCGGCTCCGCGCGCACATGCCAGTGCCGCAGGAGCAGCGCGCTTCCCGCCATGCCACCAAGGTGGGCAAAGTGCGCAATGCCGGTGCGGGTGTCGGCAAGCCCAAGCAGCAGCTCCAGCACGGCATAGACCGTGGCGAAGAGCCATGCCGGCATGGGAATCGGCGGAAACAGCAAGACCACGATGCGGCGCGGGAAGAGTCGCGCATAGGCGAACAACATGCCGAACACCGCACCCGACGCGCCGATCGTCGGCACGTGCGCCGGGGTGATGTAGCTCAGGACGGCCAGCTGGGTCAGGCCGGCGCTGACCAGGCTGGCCAGGTAAACCGCCAGCGTGCGGCCGGGCCCTTGGGCGGCTTCGATGCTGCGGCCGAACATCAGCAGGCCAAGCATGTTGAAGGCCAGGTGAGCCAGGTTGGCATGCAGGAAGCCGTAGGTGAGCAGTTGCCACGGCGCGAAGCCCATTCCGGCGTCCGCCCCGGCGCCTGTTGACAGCGGCCACAGCGCGAACGCCATGGCCAGCGCGCCGCCAGTCAGCACTTCGCCGAAGAAGGTGACGATGTTCAGGATGATCAGCAGCGTTGTCATGGCCTGATGGCCTCCAGCATGCACGTGCTTCAAACATAGGCGCGCACGGATGGCGCGGATTGTTCCGTGTCAACGGAGTCCGGCCCCGGGCGGTTCCGGCCCGTCTGCAGTTCCTTTGATCCAGCCCAAGTTGTGGCCTGGCTGTACGCATAGCTTATCCATAAGTGCCCACCAGCCGCTTCATTGGCGGAGCGCGGTTTCGCGCGGGTGGTACTAAGCGGCGGCTTCGAGGCTGCGCATCGCGATGAAATCCTTGCGCTCGTCCGCCATCGCGAAGCGCAGCAGCGCGAGCAGCATCCGATGGAGCGGGTCATGGCCATCGACTCCGGTGAACAGGGCACCGTCATCACCACGACCGGGATGCACATGGCGCGCGATATTGGCAATGCCATTCACTATGCGTACCACGGCAAGCTCAAGATCGACTACGAGAACGCGGAAACCGAACTGCATGTGAGCTGGAACAGGGAATGAGGGAATAAGCGGTGCATCCGGCCGAAAGAGGGGGAGACGCCAATGAAACACATCACCGCGGAAGAGGTGCTGATCCACACGGGCGACGTGGGGCTGCCGGGCGACCTGGTCCTGCCGGAAGCGGCAACCGGCCTGGTGCTGTTCGCGCATGGCAGCGGCAGTTCCCGGCTCAGTCCGCGCAACCGCCTGGTGGCTTCGATGCTCAATGATGCAGACATCGGCACCTTGCTGTTTGACCTGCTGACGCCGGACGAGGATGTCGGGTTGGCACGGCGCTTTGACATCGCGTTGCTGAGCGACAGGCTGCGGGCGGCGACGAGATCGGTCGGGCACCTGGTACGGGAGCGTCACCTGCGGCTGGGCTATTTCGGCGCCAGCACCGGTGCCGGCGCGGCCGTGCGCGCTGCCGCGGAGCCGCCGGCGCACATGCACATCGACGCTGTTGTTTCCCGCGGGGGGCGCGTGGACCTCGCCGGCCACGAGGCGCTTTGCCGACTCGCCGCGCCGCTCCTGATGATCGTTGGTGAAGCGGATCCGGTCGTGGTGAGCCTCAATGCCCGTGCCGCGGCATGGATGCCCTGCGAAAAGCGCCTGGAGGTGGTCCCCGGCGCAACCCATCTGTTCGAAGAGCCCGGCGCGCTCGAGCAGGTGGGCAGGCTTGCCGCTAAATGGTTCCAGCAGCACTTTGCCGAAGCGGGGCGGATGAAGCCGGCTTAATGTCTTGTTCCCGGTGTCTTGTTACGGATCAAGCCGGGGTGCCAGGACGCTTCTATATTGATATGTTGCAGCGGTACGCAAGAGTTGCCGTGCGACGCGCGGCGGTGGTCAACAGAACAGGGAGTGAACGATGAACGATATCCGTGCAGATCTTTTGGTACACAAGGACGCGTTGATCCGCGACGCCAATGTATTGCTCGCCGACGTACAGGCCTTGCTCAAGGATGTCGCGGAAGAGGCCGGCGCCGAAGCCGGCCAGGCGCGAACCGAACTCGGCACCCGGCTGCGGGCGCTGCAGGCCCGCCTGGACACGTTGCGCGAGGCTGGCCGTCATCGTGTCGGGCAGCTCGCCGACACGGCGGACCTGTATGTCCGCGAACACCCATGGCAATCCATTGGGACTGTCGCGGCGATTGGTGCCGTGGCCGGTGCGATCGTGGCGCTTGCCGTGAGCCGCCGGTAGCGTCCGGCGTGGTGAGCTGCGGCACCGTCGAGCACCTGTCCAATCGCGTCCCGCTGGCGGAACTGCTGGCGGCGGGTGTTCAGGCTGCAGTGGCTGGCCGGTTATCCGGCCCTGCACGTTCCGGCGGTTCCGGCGTACTGGGCCGTCGTTGAGGAGATCTATCGTGCATGCGCTGACCAAGCAGGAGCAGGCGGCCCTGGCCGCACAATTGGATGCGGACGAGGCGCGAGTCCGTGCGGCAGTCGGATCTGCGGACTCGCCCCTGGCGCCGATGGGGCAAGCCGAGGCGCGGGACGAAGCCGATCTCGCCGAGGAAGAAGTGATACACCGCCAGGACGACGCGATGCTCGAACACTACCGCATGGAACTGGCCGATATCGAAGCGGCCAGGGCGCGGATGAAAGCCGGCCAGTACGGCATCTGCACCGACTGCGGACAGGCAATACCGTATTCGCGCCTGCAGGCTTACCCGACCGCCAAGCGCTGCACGGCCTGCCAGAGCCGGCACGAGCATCTCTATGCCCGCGACCAGGGCGGGGCGCCAGGATCGGGCCGGCGGGGCTGAAGCGAATCGAGCTTGTTCGGCCTGCTCGTGGCTGCCTACTCGTGGCTGAGATCCATGCCGAAGCCGCCGGCCAGCTCGCAATCGATGATCCCGGCGGCATAGGCAAACAGCCATTCTTCAGCCTGCTGGGGCGTTTCGGGCGGGTGGAGCCAGTCCGGTGTAAAGCGCACGCCGATATCCCCGTTCGGCCCCGTGATCTGGACACGGCCGTTCGACGCGCCCGGCGCCATCGCTTCGGGCACGAAGAGCAGGACGCGGAATCCCTTGTATGACCGTTCTCTCTCAAGCATTCGATTCTCCGGTGAATCATGAACCCAGGGTTGTGGAACCTGTTTCCCAAAGAGTAAAGAGCGAAGCGCAAAGAGGAAAGGGGCGCGTTCAAGCCTTCGCCCTCTTCCTTCTTTTCCTGGTCGTTGAAACGGGATATCAGGGAAGATCGTACTCCCGCATCATTTCGGCGGTAATGGCCTTGACCGTGGACTGGCACGCCGGCGTCACGTCCGGAAACGCTTCAATACGCCAGTTGCATCCGTTGTTCGTAACGGGATCGACGTGCAGCGGAAGGGGGATATCGCAATTGCGGCAGGCGTCGGCAAGGTCCGCAATTTTTCTGCAGGCGGCGCAGGATTTCATTGCGGATCTGCTCCGCACTGCCAGTGTTCTTGATCATCTCTGTTTCTCCTGGGAGGGAATGGCGCGGGTCGCGGCAGACGCCGTGGTGGCCGCCGGAAAAAATTGAGCTGCCGCAAGTGTGCCTGCCCATGATCGAATATGTTGAAATGAAGGGCGCCCACCGGCGTCAGGCGTAAAAGATGGCAGGGCGTTTGCAGGCGATGCCTGGCTGCAGGCAGACGCGTGCCGGACCCGCTTGCACTAGAGACCATTGCCTGGCGACCCAAGCATGAATTTCAACTCCGTCAGTGCGAACGACGATCCGTTCGCCGCATGGCCGCCGGCATCGGCGTTTGCGGCGGCGGTGCGGCGCGCCCAGTTTGTCGGTGCCTATGAGCTCTTCCAGGCATCGATGCGCCAGTTCGGGCCGCCGGCATTTCGCCTGGCCACCATTTTCCGGGAAGGCCGGTGCCTGCCGGTCACCGAAACGGTCGTCGCCGAAACGCCTTTCTGCCGGTTGCGCCGTTTCTCGGCGGGGGAAGGCAGCAATATCCGCCGGTTGTTGTGCGCGCCGCTGGCAGGGCACCGCGCCGTCGTCGTGCGCGACGCGATCGAATCGATGCTGGCGGATGCCGACGTCTATGTCACCGATTGGATCGACGCCCGCGACGTGCCGCCCGAGGCCGGTCCTTTCCACCTGGATGACTGCGTGCTGCTGCTCGAGCGCTTCATGACGCAGCTCGGGCCGGCCGGGCTGGACGTCGTGGCGATCTGCCAGGCGACCGTGCCGTGCCTGGCGGCGGCGGCCCGGCTGGCAGCCGGGGGCACGGACGAGATCCGGACGCTGGCGCTGCTGGGCGGCCCGCTCGATGCCAGGCTTCACCCGACCCGGCTCGGGCACATTGCCGCCGCGTTGCCCCTGCCGGTCTTCCTTGCCCACTGCACCGGCAGCGTGCCACCGGGATATCCGGGGGCCGGGCGTGCCGTCTACCCTGGCTTCCTGCAGCTGCCAACTTTGGCAAGCGGCCAGCCCGAGCGCCTGCCGGGCCTCGTGCTGGATGCCATGCGGTACATGTGGTTCGGCCATGACGAGCAGGACCTGGGCCATGCCGCCGCCAGCTATGCGGCGATGATGGACATGCCGGTGGAGTTCCTTCTCGATACCCTGCGCATCGTCTTTCGCGAATACCTGCTGGCGCGCGGCGCGTGGCGCATAGGCGAGATGCCGGTGAACCCCGCCGCCATGCGCGCAACACGTCTGCTGACGGTGGAGGGAGAACTGGACACCATCACCGGCACCGGGCAGACCCACGCGGCGCATGCGCTGTGTACGGGGCTGGCGAACGGGTATCGCGCGAAGGTGACGGTCCCCACCTGCGACCACTACGGGCTGTTTTGTGGCGAGGTATGGCGCAGCCGCGTCTACCCGGTGCTGCGTGCCTGGCTGGACGCTCCAGCGCGAGATCTTCGCGCCGCTCCCTGCCGGCGCCGCGGCATCAGGTCCAGGACAAGCGTGGATCATTGAGGCACGTCAATTCGCACCGGGCGCCATGGCATAAGTTGATGACAGGGCCTGCCGCCCTGTTCCTGACCAGCATAGGAAGATCCATCATGGCAACGAACCCGTGCATTTCACTTTTCATCACGCTTGCCGCCGCGGCGTGGACGCCGCTCGCCATCTCGGCATCGCCGGGAGACCCCGCCGGTTCCAAAGGCGCACATGCCCCGGAGCGTCCCGAGGAACCCGCCGCAGCGCCTCAGCAGTCGGCCGAACTCGATGCGCAGATCGCGCACCTGCGTGCCATCCGGGAACGGTTGTCACGGGCCAGTACCGACGAGGAGCGGAGGATGCTCCTGGCCGAGCGGGCCACCGTCATGCGTGATGCCATGACCACGATGCAAAAGACCGGCGGCATGCCAGGGCCGGGAGGCATGCGCAATGCCGGGCGTGCGGGCACGCCCCGGGGACCGGGCGCCGGCATGTGCTATGACCCGACCGGGCAGCACGTGGCACTGATGCAGGAAATGATGGCAGCGATGGCGGATGGCCAGGGAGCCGGGCCTGGCATGGGTCCCGGCCCGGGGGGGCAGGGAATGCATCGCGGCATGATGGCGCGGTAGGCGGGCTGAGCCGTGGCGTTGTCATTGCCGGTTTTCGTCGCCCTGGAGAGAAGGCGAGACGAGCCGGCTTGCAGGAACGACGTACGCGCACTCGGCCGCTGTCAGCGGCTCCTGGATACGCAGCTGCCATTCCAGCGTCGTGCAGTCGGCCTCTGACGGATCCTGGCACGCCTGTGCCCGCGCCCGGATACGCGCGCGCAGCGTCTCCACGTGCGCTTCGCATTCGACGATGAAGAAGGGCACGCCAAGACGGCGTGCCAGCGCCGCAAAGCGGTCCCGCTGGCCGCGGGACAGGAATGTGGCATCGGCAATCATGGGGAAGCCCGCACTGCAGCCTAGCCGGCAGATGGCCAGCAGGCGTTGATAGGTCCGCGCGGTTTCCTTGCTGCCATACCTGCCGCCTGCGGGGGGAACGCCCCGGCGCAGGCGCTGGCGCTCGACGTCAGACCGCACGCGCACCATCGCCGCGCTCTGGCTGATCTCTGCCGCGACAGTCGACTTGCCGCTGCCTGACAGGCCGTGCATCAGGAGCAGGGCGCCCTGGCGGCGGGCCAGCATGCGCCATGCCAGGGCCAGCAGATTGCGGCATTCCAGCTGGGCGGCTGCCATGGCTGCCCCGGCGGTGTCATGCTGCTGGTGCACCCGCTCCAGCAGCACGCGCGCGTACCAGCGCGCGCATGGCGACGTAGAACGGCAGCAGAGCCAGTCCCGCATAGTCGCCGGATTGCTCGAGATAGACGTTGAGCAGCCGGTAGGCCAGGTCAGTCCGGCCGTGATGCAGCAGGTCCATGAACGGGAAGGCGAGATCGCCGATCGTGTCGATCCAGCGCAGGCCCAGATCGAATTCCAGGCAGTCGAACGGGGTCGGCTGGCCATCGAGCAGCACGATATTGGCGAGATGCAGATCGCCATGGCATTCGCGCACGTGGCCGTGGCGCAGCCGCGACTGCATCGCGCCGGCCAGCAGCGCCGCCCGGGTACGGGCCAGCTGCGCGACCTGGCTGGCCAGGCCGGAACCGTGGTCCAGGCGCTCGATGCCGCCGAGGCACTCCGTGAGGACCGCGCCAACCCGGTCCGGCGTACCAAAGCCGTCGCCCGGGTCAGCGGGCGGCAGGTTCCGGTGGAACGCGGCGATGCGCGGCGCCAGCGCGTCGATGTGCGCGGCGTGCAGGCGGTTTGTCCGGATCATCTCGATGAAGAGGTCCTGCTGCGCAAAGCGCCGCATCTTCACTGCATACTCGACGGGCGTGCCGCCGCCTTCGACGCGTACGGCACCTGTCGTGGCCTCCGCGCTGATCGGCACCACGCCCAGATAGAGTTCGGGAGCCAGCCGGCTGTTCAGGCGCAGTTCGGTCTCGCAATCCTCACGGCGGGCCTGCGCGCTGGAAAAGTCCACGAAGTCGAACTGCACCGGCTTTCGAACCTTGTAGGCATAGTCGCCGGCCAGGAAGACCCGCGATATGTGCGTCTCGATGATGCGGACTTCCCGCACCGGATGCGGGTAGGCGTCCGGCTGCGCCAATGCTGCCGTCAATACCGCGTCTTCCATGAGAGAGCTCCCAGCCTGTCACCGGGCCTTCGTCGAGGCCATGGCGCTGTCTAGTTGTGCCCGCAACGAACCGATTCGAACCGATCGTTCCGGCAGTCCGACAACGCGTCGAGTGTACCGGCTGGCAGCATTCAGGCGCCAGCGCCGCCGAAGCCGGCCTGCTGTTCGCAGGCTGGCTGCCTGTGCATGCCGAGAAGAATGCTGATGATGGCCTGTGCCGCGCGCCAGGGCCGGCTCAGCAGCGCCTCCACCTGCCGGCTGCGGCTCTCGCCAGACAGGCACCACGTGCAGAAGTGCTCGCAGTTGTTGGTAAGAAGGCGGTAATCGTCTTCACCGAGCCGCGATGCCGCGCGCCTGACCACCTCCGCGCCGAAGTATCGTGCCGCTGCGCCCGTTTCGATGCACAGGCCATGCCCGTCGGCAAAGCCTGCCAGGGAAGTCTTCTCGACCGGGCCACAGCGCAGGAACCCCTTGAATCCGACATAGTGGATGACCTCCCCGTTGCCGGCATAGATGCCGTGGTGAACATAGCCCAGCCGGTGCGTCGCGAGGTGCGCACCCAAGGCAAGCGTTTCTGCCAGTCCGGCGAAATCCTGCACGGACTCGAGGTACTGGTTGTCGTCATGCATCGCTCGCCCCTTCTTCTTCGTCCTGGCGGCACGCCCGGCGGAAGGCTTCAGGGCCTCGCCAACGGCGTGCCTGCCTGGATGCCTTAAGTATGGGTGCCGCGGCGTGACGCCGATATCAGCCTCGGACGAGAATGCTGTCCGTCTGCGGGAGTTCCGCCTGTACGTGCCAGACGACGTTGCATGTCGGACGATGACGACACCTTGTCAGCGGAATCTGACATCGGTCGTCGTTGATCCACAGCAAGATGCAGCCGCCCAGGCCGGCTAGGCTGCAAAGGGAGATACGTGCCGTCAGTCGCGCGACCGTGCTGAGCCGGATTGCGACATGACATCCATCGAGGAGTAGCCGATGCGGACTTTCATTGCGACTTGCTGCCTGCTGCTGTCAACCGCCGTGCTGGCCGATGTCAATGTGGCAATGGCCACTTCGCCGGACGGTGCGCTGCGGCCACGGCAGCTCAATGGCATTTCCTACCTGTCCGGCGGGATAGGCAGCGACGAGGCGGCCGCCATGCGCGGCATGGCGAAGCAGTTCAATGTGCGCATGCATTTCGTGGACAGCACGGACAACAGCAGCTTGTCGGATGTCACCGTTACGCTGTTCAATGCACGGCGCGAAATCATCCTGCTCGTGCTCAGCGAGGGGCCATACCTGTACATGAACCTGCCGCAGGGCACCTACCGGGCGTTGATCCGGTACGGCGGCGTCATTGTCGGCCAGAGCATCACCGTGACCGGCAGCGGCGCGGGCATCGATCTTCTGCTGCGTTTTCCGCCGATGCCGGCCGGGAGCAACGGGTTGATCGCAGGCGCACCGCGTCGATGATACAGAAGGTGTGGCGAACGCCGATTAGCGGTGCGATACGCACAGCAGGATCACGCCGATGCCACCAGTTGTCCCGCGACGCTCATCTGCAGACGGGCTGCCCGGGCCTGGCGTATCTCACGCATCCCGGGCGCATGTGTGGCGAACTGCAAGGGGATGCAGGCGGCGATGGCCAGCAGGATGTAGCGGTTGCCGGTCAGGCCGTCGAGAGTGAGGACCGGAGCAAGGATGAAGCGACTGTTCAGCAGATAGAACATTTCGGCGGCAACGACGGCGTTGACCGTCATGGTGCGCACCGCCTCTTCGCGCGGCGCAAGCCGGTTGGGCCCGTGCCGGGCCAGGCGTTCGCGGGCTTCCGTCTCTGTCAGGCCTTCGGCGCCGGTTTGCAGTTGCCGGGCAACCAGCCGCCACGGCAGGGTATGCCAGGACGAGGCGGATTGCCCGGGGCTGTCCGTCACGGTGCGGTCTGTCATGGTGCCGGCCTGCTCCTGGTCGATGGCCTGGACAGGCCGGGTGCGGAATCGGAAAGACGCGGGGGAAATGCTATCAACCGATGTCCGCACGGCTCAACCCGCCGGCTCGCACGACCTCAGGGCAGCGGCGCAGGTTCGGCAAATGCCCGAAGGTATTCCAGGGAAGGCCGGTTTGCCAGGGCCCGGTCGACACCCGCCCTCAGCTCCGTGAGGGAAAGGCGCGGATAGGGCAGGGATTCGTGCAGGATGGCCAGCGTTTGCGCGCCAGGATCATCGACTACGTCCATGCGGTCGATATGGATGTGCAGGTTCGCGATCCGGGCGTGCTCATCCGCCTCGGTGAAGCCAATGCGGTAGTAGCCCCTGCCCACGCGCAGCTTGCCGGCCCCTGTTTCGCGCATGGCCACGAGCCATGGGATGGTCATGGCACCGCCGTCCCATGACTGGTTGTCGATGATGTAGTAGGTCCGGCAACGGTCAAAGGTCCTGGCAAAGTCCGATACCAGTGTCCGGGCGATGGCCGGCGCGCCTTCCGTTCTCGACGGAAAGCTGATGGCGTCGGTATTGAGTGAAATCGTCAGCCAGGCATCCCGCGCGAACGCTTCGTCGATGATCTCCGGCCGGTTGTTGTCCTTTGCCTCGATGTACCGGTTCAGCAGGGCTTGCGCCGTGGCGGCCGGGATAGCGGTCATGGTGGTCTCCGTTTCAGGGTATGGCGCCGGCAGGGGTCCGGCATCGTGGTGTCCCCCGTTCGGCAGTATTTGCTACAATTTGGTGCAAAGCTTGCTTAAAAAGCTAAGTGGAGCATACCGTGGCGTCGAAAACGTCCAGCAAGACCCTGACCATCACCAACCCGGCATGCCTGGTCGATGGCTCCGATACCGAATTCCGGCACCTCGTCAACGGGCTGCTGCCATTTGCCGCCAGGCTGTTGACGGTGCGGGACGGCTTCGGCAGCCTCATTGGGCTTACCGGCGTGCAGTACTCCCTCATCCGGTCGATTTCGCACCTGTCCCAGCAGGGCGACGTGACCGTCAACCAGCTTGCCGACCACCTGCACCTGAGCGGTCCGTTCATCACCATCGAAACCGGCAAGCTGAAGAAGCTCGGGCTGATCGACAAGAAGGCGCATCCCGAGGACCGGCGCAAGATGCTGCTGACGATCGCGCCGGCCGGCACCAGGCTGCTCGGCGAACTGCTCCCGGTGCAGCAGCGCATCAACGACGTGCTGTTCGATGGCGTGACGCGCACGGAATTCAAGGTGCTGTGCTCCATCGTCGATCGCCTTGTGACTAACGGCGACCGCGCCGCGCTGGATCTCGAGCATCTGCACGCCCGCCAGCAGGCCGGCTAGCCGCCGCGGGAGCCGCGCCATCAGTGATCTGCCCACTGGATCGTGCGCAGGTCGATGCCTTCCTTGTGCATGTCCCACAGCGGGCTCAGTTCGCGCAGCCGGCCGACCGTGGCCGTCACGACGCGGATCACTTCATCGACTTCCGCCTCGGTGGTGTAGCGGCCCAGCGTGAAGCGGATGGAGCTGTGCGCCAGCTCGTCGCTGCGGCCGAGCGCGCGCAGCACGAACGACGGCTCCAGTGAAGCCGATGTACAGGCCGAGCCTGACGACACCGCCACGCCCTTGATCCCCATGATCAGGGACTCGCCTTCGACATAGTTGAAGCTCACGTTCAGGTTGTGCGGCACGCGATGCGCGAGGCTGCCGTTGACGTAGACCTCTTCAAGCTGCATCAGGCCCGCCAGCAGCCGGTCGCGCAGCGCGCCGACACGGCGGGCTTCCTCGTGCAGTTCCAGCCGCGCAATGCGGAAGGCCTCGCCCATGCCGGCGATCTGGTGCGTCGGCAGCGTGCCGGAGCGCATGCCGCGCTCGTGGCCGCCGCCATGGATCTGCGCTTCGAGACGAACGCGGGGTTTGCGGCGCACGTATAGCGCACCGATTCCCTTGGGACCATAGACCTTGTGCGCCGTCACGGTGAGCAGATCAATCTTGAGCGCTTCCAGGTCGATCGGGATCTTGCCGGCGGCCTGCACCGCATCGCAATGAAAGACGATGCCCGCGGCGCGGCAGATCTCGCCGATCCCCGCGACCGGCTGGATCACCCCGATCTCGTTGTTGACCATCATCACGGACACCAGGATGGTGTCGGGCCGCAGCGCCTGCCGCAGCGTATCGAGATCGATCAGGCCATCCTCGCGCACATCAAGGTAGGTCACCTCGAACCCCTGCCGTTCCAGTTCGCGGCACGTATCGAGCACGGCCTTGTGCTCGGTCTTTACCGTGATGATGTGGCGGCCCTTGCCACGGTAGAAATGCGCGGCGCCCTTGAGGGCGAGGTTGTTGCCTTCCGTCGCGCCCGATGTCCAGACGATCTCGCGCGGATCGGCATTCAGCAGCGCGGCCACATGCGCCCGCGCGGTCTCCACGGCGTCTTCCGCGTGCCAGCCATACACGTGGCTGCGCGAGGCTGGGTTGCCGAAGTGCTGGTGCAGGAAAGGCACCATCTTTTCGACGACGCGCGCATCGACCGGTGTCGTCGCGCTGTAGTCCATATAGATCGGGAAGGTCTGAGGCTCGGATTGCATGATGTTTCTGCCTGGATGTCGGGAGGGCGGAGGGGCGGATGCGTGGCCGCCAGTGCCAGTACGCGGGCCGAGTCTAGCACCGGGGTGACGAAAATCTTCGTCGCGCCATGCCGGCGATAGGGTTGTTGTCCGGCCTTCGGTACACCCGCCGGGGGCGAGCCGGTCAGCCTCGATCCCCCGGAAATCGTTGTCAGACAATGGTTTCCGGCTTGTTCGCCTTGGCTTCGAGCACACTCTCCTGCCCTTGGATAGGTGTTTTCACTAGCTTGAATAGTGAAATTTGTTAGCGTTGAATAATAGCTAATAAAAAAAGCTAATAAAAAAAGTAAACAAGCCGGGTTGACAACATGCGTAGGAGTAGTGATGTCTGAGTCATCTGTTGTGGGCGGTATCGAACTTGACGCCCAACGCCATTTCCGCAACACACTGGCCATGTTCGCCACGGGCGTTGCCGTCATCACCGCGCCGCGGGAGTCGGGCACGCCAATCGGCATCACGGTGGCGTCGTTCAATGCCGTGTCGCTGGACCCGCCGCTGATCCTGTTCTCGGTGGACCGCCGCTGCCAGAGCCTTGGCGACCTGTGCGCGACGCCGCGCTACGCGGTGAACGTGCTGGCCGAGGCGCAGCAGGATATCTCGAACCGCTTCGCCCGTGCGCACTCGGGCAAGTGGGAAGGCATCGACTTCGGCCCGCGCGATGCCGCGAGCCACGTGCTGCTGCCCGATGCACTGGCCACGTTCGAATGCGAACCGTACGCACAGCATGACGGCGGCGACCACGTGATCTTCATCGGTCGCGTCGTCCGCCACCAGTCCCGGCAGGACGGGCGGCCCCTGATCTTCTTTGGCGGCAAGTACCGCGCGCTGGACGCCAGCCCGGCCGCCGCCTGAACCCAACCACCAGTACCCAATCCAGCCGTTATCAGGAAACAGGAGAAAAACATGGTCAAGACCGGCACCCAGCACATCGCCATGCTGCGCGATGGACGCGAAGTCTATCTGGACGGCAAGCGCGTGAGCGATGTCACCACACACCCGGCTTTCCGCAATTCGATCGGCAGCTACGCGAGCCTCTACGACTTCCAGGCGCGGCCCGAGAACCTCGAGAAGATGACGTTCCAGCCGGACGGCACCGCCAACCGCGTCAGCCGGATCTGGCAGTTGCCCACCAGCTACAACGAACTGGTTGAGCGCCGCCACATGCTGGAAGCCTGGACCGAACTGCACTACGGCTTCATGGGCCGTTCGCCCGATCATGTGGCGTCGTGCATTTCTGGCATGTACATGGGCATCGACGTGTTCGAGCAGGCGGACCCGGCGCGTGCAGGCGCGCTGCGAGACTACTATCGCTATGCCCGTGACAACGACCTGTTCCTGACCTACGTCATCGTCAACCCGCAAGCCAACCAGTCCAAGGCTGCGCAAGAGCAGGAAGACAAGTACCTGGCCGTCGGCATCGTCGACCGGGACGCCGAAGGCATCACCGTGCGCGGCGCCAAGATGCTCGCCACCAGCGGCATCATGGCCAACGAGGTGTTCTGCAGCTGCATCCAGCCGCTGCGCGAAGGCGACGAGATGTATGCGCTGTCGTTCGCGATCCCCATGAACACGAAGGGCCTGAAGGTCATGTCGCGAAAATCGTACGAGGCCAATGCCACCTCGGTCTTCGACAACCCGCTTGCGAGCCGCTATGACGAAAACGACGCGGTGCTCTACTTCGACGACGTGAAGGTGCCCTGGGAACGCGTCTTCGTTGCCGGCGATGTTGCGATGTGCGCGAAGCAGTTTCACGCGACGCCCGCGCACAGCTACCAGAACTACCAGTGCCAGGTGCGCCTGATGGTCAAGCTGCGCTTCCTGGTCGGCATCGCGCACAAGATCACGGAGGTCAACGGCACCAGCAACTTCCCGCAGGTGAAGGAGATGCTGGGCCAGCTTGCCGCCGAGGCGGGCATGGTGGAAGCATGGGTCTACGGCATGGAAGCCAAGGGCCAGATGGTCAACGGCTACTACGTGCCGGACCGCAGCATGCTGTACGGCTCGCAGGTGCTGACGCAGCAGCTCTATGCCAAGGTCCTCAACACGCTGCGCGAGCTGGCCGGCGGCGGCATGATCATGTTGCCCTCGAGCATCGAGGACTTTGCGAATCCGATGCTCGCCGAAATCATCGCCAAGACGCAGAAGTCGCCTGCGTGCAGCCCGGAAGAACGCGTCAAGTTCTTCAAGCTCGCCTGGGATGCCGTTGGCTCCGAATTCGCGTCGCGCCACAACCAGTACGAGATGTTCTATGCGGGCGCCTCGTTTGTCACGAAGGGCCACGCCTACCGTACGTACGACTGGAAGCGTGCCGCACATCTCGTCGACAACATGCTCGGCAGCTACTCGCTCGAAACCGAACTCGGTGCAACCGCGCGCGCAGCCTGAGGCCCGTCCCGCACCGTAACTTCGGACCCACCCCACACAAGGAGATGATCATGGCGATCAACAAGCTTCACGACGAATTCCACACGCTGGACCTGCAGTCCGGCTGGGAGGTGCCCCACGGTTACCCGGCCGGCATCCAGCAGAAGATCCTGTCCGGCGAGCTCGACGAGCCAGGCCGCCGCGGCAGCCGCACGCGCCTGCTGCGCTTCGCGCCGGGCGTCTTCACCACCAAGCCGTTCGTGCATGAGTACTGGGAGGAGGTCTACCTGCTGAGCGGTGACCTGACGGTCGGCAACGACGCGGAAGGGCAGGGCGGCGAAGCATTCGAGCCCAACACGTACGCCTGCCGCCCGCCGGGTGCTTTCCATGGCCCGTTCAAGTCCGACACCGGCTGCATGCTGCTGGAAATCCACTACTACGACCCGGCCTGACCATGACTGCCACCGTACGAGCCGCACTGCGGCAACTGGCTGATGGCAGCGCAAACGCCGCGTCGCTGCTGGCGTCCTGCGTGGAGCGCATCTGCAACCCGGGCGGGGAGGGCGCGCGTGCCTTTCCGCACGGTGTCAGCATGGCCGCGTGCAAACAGGCGCGTGCCAGCGACCTGCTGCGCGAGTACGGCATTGCCGGGCCGCTGGCCGGCTTGCCGATCTCGATCAAGGACCTGTTCGATGTGCAGGGCGACGTCACGCGGGCAGGGGCGCGCGTGCTGCCCGAGCAGCCGGCTGTTGCCGACGCGGCCGCCATTGCCCGGCTGCGGGCGGCGGGTGCGGTGTTCGTCGGGCGCACCAATATGACCGAGTTCGCGTATTCGGGCGTCGGCATCAACCCGCACTACGGCACGCCGCGCAACCCGTTCGATCGTGCCGGCGAGCGTATCCCCGGCGGATCGTCATCGGGCGCTGCGGTGTCGGTGACCGATGGCATGGCGCTGGCTGCCATCGGCTCGGATACCGGCGGGTCGTGCCGCATCCCGGCGGCGCTCTGCGGCATCGCCGGCTTCAAGCCCACGGCAAGCCGCATTCCCCTGGATGGTGCGGTGCCGCTGTCGCCGAGCTACGACTCCGTCGGGTGCCTGGCCAACACGGTTGCGTGCTGCGCCGGCATCGACGCGGTGATGGCCGGCGAGGACACGGCCCCGCTGGCCCCGTTGCCGCTCGCCGGCTTGCGCCTGGCGGTGCCATCGGGGTTCGTCTTCGAAGGCGTCAGCGATGAAGTGGCCGAGTCCTTCAGCCACGCGCTGCGGCAGCTTTCAGCCGCCGGTGCACGGTTGCAGGATGCACAGTTCGACAGCTGGGATCGTCTTGCGGAGATCGGTGCCCATGGTGGCCTGGTCGCTGCCGAGGCAGGCGCGTGGCATGCTGACCTGCTGGCGGAGCATGCGGGCGCCTACGACCCGCGCGTGCTGTCGCGCATCCGCCTGGCCGACGGCCAGCGCGCAGCGGACTACGTGCGGATGCTCGCGCGCCGCACCGCGCTGTGCCGGCAGGCCGATGCCGAACTGGCGGGATTCGACGCCGTCGTGCTGCCCACTGTGCCCATCGTGGCGCCGCGGATTGCCGACCTCGACGATGACGAAGCCTTCTTCCGCATCAACCGCCTGCTGCTGCGCAACCCGGCCATCGCCAACATGCTCGACCTGTGTGCCTTGTCGGTGCCATGCCATCGCCCCGGCGAAGCGCCGGTGGGGCTGATGCTGTTCGGCCGCCGCCTGTCCGACCGGAGGCTGCTGGGCATCGGCATGGGTGTGGAGGCCGCCCTGCAGCGATAGACGTGCAAACCGGATTCCCCTGGGGAATCCAGCCTGGCGGAGCACTCACGCTCGCTTGATGCCCTTGTCGAGCAGCAAGGCAGTATTGACCAGCGCGATATGCGATAGCGCCTGCGGAAAGTTGCCGGCCATGCGGCACGTCGCCGCATCATATTCCTCCGACAACAGGCCGACGTCGTTGCGAAGCAGCAGGAGGCGCTCGAACAGTTCGCGCGCCTCCTGCCAGCGTCCGGCCATGGCATAGGCGTCCGCGAGCCAGAAGCTACAGGCGAGGAAGGTCGGCTCGTCGCCGGGCAGGCCGTCCTCCGTGCGGGACGGGAGGTACCGGCGCACAAGCCCGTCGGCGAGCAGTTCGTCTTCGACGGCCTTGATCGTACCGAGCATGCGCGGGTCCTTGCCATCGATGAACCCCACGATCGGCAGCAGGAGCAGACTGGCGTCGGTCGTGCTGCCGCCATAGACCTGCACGAAGCTGTTGCGCTTCTGGCTGAAGCCGTTGGCGAGCACGTCGGCGTGTATGGTGTCCCGCACGGTGCGCCAGTGCGATGCGGAGCCCGGCCAGTCGTGCATTTCGACAGTCTTGATGGCACGGTCCAGCGCGACCCAGGCCATCACCTTGGAAAAGGTGAACGGCTGCCGTCCGCCGCGAACTTCCCAGATGCCTTCGTCCGGCTGCTGCCAGATCGCGGCAAGATGGTTGACCAGCGCCCGTTGCAGCGCCCACGAGTCCGGGTCGCGGGGCAGGCCGCCAAGGCGCGCCTGGAACAGCGCATCCATGACTTCGCCGTAGACGTCGAGCTGGAGCTGGGTCGCGGCAAGGTTGCCAACGCGAACCGGGCGGGCTCCCTTGTAGCCCGGCAGCCAGTCCAGCTCCCATTCCCACAGGCGACGCTCCCCGCCGACGCCATACATGATCTGGGCCTGCTCGGGACTGCCTGCGACTGCGCGGGTGAGCCACGCTCGCCAGGCCTGGGCTTCGTCATAGTAGCCGGCAGCCATGAGCGCCAGCAGGGTCCGGGTCGCGTCGCGCAGCCAGCAGTAGCGGTAGTCCCAGTTGCGCACGCCCCCGGGCGCTTCCGGCAAGGAGGTGGTCGGGGCCGCGACGACGCCGCCGGTCGGCCAGTAGGTGAGGGCCTTGAGCGTCAGCAGCGAACGCCTGACCGGCCCTCTCCAGTCGCCGCCGACCTTGCACCGGTCGGACCAGCTTCGCCACCAGCGGTCCGTGCGTTCGAGTTCCTGCCATGCATCGACCGGATCCGGTATGGCAAGGTGCGACGGGCAGTAGGTCAGCACGAACGGCTTCACCTCGCCGGCCGCTATCGTGAACTCGCAGGTCGTGGTCAGGTCCTTCCCGCGCAGCGGCTCGGGCGAACGCACGATCGCCATGGCGGGCCCCGCCACGGCGCGGATGCCATTGCCTTGTTCGAGGCGCGTCACCCATGGCACCGTTGCGCCGTAGTCGAAGCGCAGCGTCAGGTCCATCTTCATGTCGAGCCTTCCGCTGCGTCCGCATACGATCCGGACGATGTCGCAACGCTCGCCGGAGTTGGACATGCCATGGCGGATCGGCATGAAGTCGATCAGCGCCGCGACACCTTCGGGATGGACAAAGACAGTTTCGAGGACCAGGCTGCCGGGCAGGTAGTGACGCCGGCTCCGGCCGCCGCGTGCCGCGGGGGCGATCCGCCAGCGCCCATGCTCGCGCGTGCCCAGCAGCGCGGCCAGGCAGGCAGCCGAATCGAAGCGCGGCAGGCACAGCCAGTCGATGCTGCCGTCACGGCAGACAAGGGCAGCCGTCTCGCAGTCGCCGATGAGTGCGTAGTCCTCGATGGAAGCAGCCACAGCAGTCCTGAATCACGTCGATGGGCTCACGGGGCTGGCCGTGCCGGCGGTGCCTCGCCGGGCCTGCCGGGCCGCGCAGGCGCCCGCCTACCTTGTTGGAGGCCCGCGCGATGTCATGGTTCCGGCACGGGGCGATGGCCGGACAGGACGGCGCCCGCAAGCTGGCCATCCCATGCGCGTTGCGTTACATTGCGCGCCGCACGCCACTGTGCCGCCGGCGGTTTCCGGGCCTTGCCGCGGGCGGGCACCGGGCCGCGCGCATTCCGTTGCCGGCGTCTGCCCTGTCCACGTCATGGCAGGCAAGACCGCTACAATTCGTTATGAACCCCGTTTCAGAAACTGTGCAAGAAACCAAGCCGATGACATACATCGTTGACGCCGTGGACGAGGCCCTCGGCCTGCTGATGCTGGTGGCCGAGCATCCGTCCCTGGGCGTGACCGAGCTCGCGCGCCGCGCCGGGCTGACCAAGGCGCGCGCGTTCCGGTTGCTGAGCACGCTCGAGCATCGCGGCATGATCGCGCGCGAGGCGCCGGCGGCGGTCTACAAGCTGAGCTACAACGCCTTGCTAGTGGGCAACGCCGCGCGCGAGCAGGTCGACCTGATCAAGCTGGTGACGCCGAGCCTGGCCGCGCTTGGCGCGGCCTGCGGCGAAAACGTGATCGTGCGCGTGCGCGACGGGCTGGAATCGGTCTGCGTGGCACGCCACGAGTCGTCACAGTCGGTGCGCGTGCATACGGAAGTCGGCAACCGGCGTCCGCTGCATGTGGGCGCATCGGGCAAGCTGCTGCTCGCCTATGGCGGGGAGGCATTGATCGACGCAGTGCTGGCGAACGCGCCGCAGCGCTTCACGGACAAGACCATCGTCGATCCGCAAGCGCTGCGCGAGGAACTGGCCGCCATCCGCGCCGTGGGCTATGCGGTGTCGCTCGGCGAGCGCGAACCCGATGCCGTTTCGGCCGCGGCCCCGTTGCGCGACCATACCGGCGCCACGGTTGCCTCGCTAAGCATTGCCAGCCCGGCCAGCCGCACCACCCAGGAAGTGCTGGACCGCCACGTGGCCATGGTCGTCGAGCAGGCGGCCGTATTGTCGCGCTCGCTGGGCTACACCGGCGCCTGATTCGCTGGCCGGCAGGCCAGCCGGTTGCCGCAGCCGCGGCAACGTACCCCCAACATACCCCCAATTTCCCGCTCCACTCCGGTAACGACTGGTTGCCGGAGTGCCGTCCACGCGCCCGTGCTCCTGCGGCCTGGCTGTCTCCGTCTTTCCTTCTTCTCGTACCTGATAGCGGGTAAACCCTGCTTACCCGCGCCACGCCGTTGTCTTATTCTTCGATACACAGTATCACTGAATGAAACAATGTTTCAGCAAACGAAAAAAACGACCCCTGCAAGAGGCTGCCGCCATCCGGCGGCCGCGCTCGTTATTGCCGCCTTGCTGGCGCTGGCCGGCACGGGCGCGGCGCGCGCGGCCGATCTGCGCATCGGCTACAAGGCGGAAATCAGCGCGGCCGACCCGCATGTGCTGGACGCGGCAGGCCGCAATCTCTGGGGGCACGTCTATGAGACGCTGGTCGGACTGGACAACGCCCTGCACCCGGTGGCGCAACTCGCCGCGAGCTGGCGCCAGCTGGACGCACGGACGTGGGAGTTCCAGTTGCGCCCGGGCGTGCGTTTCAGCAATGGCGAGCCGTTCACGGCTGAAGACGCCCGGTACTCGATCGAGCGGGCACGGCACCTCGCTGGCGCACGGACCTTCCGCACCTACCTGAAGTCGATTGCCGACGTTCAGGCCACGGGGCCCCTGACGTTGCGCGTGGTGACGCGCTCGCCCAATCCCGTGCTGCCGCAGAACGTGGGGCTGGTGGCCATGCTGCCGCGCTCGCTGGGCGACAAGGTGAAGGAAGCTGACTTTGCCGCCGGCCGCGCGGCCATCGGCACGGGGCCGTACCGCTTCGTGTCGTGGGAGCACGGCCAGCAGCTCACCTTCGCGCGCAACCCGTCTTACTGGGGCGCGCCGCAGCCGTGGGACCACGTGATATTCCAGTTCATCGCCAAGGAGCCTGCGCGCGCATCGGCGCTGCTGTCGGGGCTGGTGGACGTGATCGATGCCTCGTCGGCCAGCATTGCCGACGCCTTTACCCGCACCAACGGGCGCATCCGCACGGTGTCGGCTACCTCGTACATGCTGAACTACCTGCAGCTCGACCAGGCGCGCAAGGTGTCGCCGTACGTGAGCGACAACGAAGGCCGCCCGCTGGCCGCCAACCCGCTGCGCGACGTGAAGGTGCGCCAGGCCATCAGCGTGGCGATCGACCGCGACCTGATTGCCGCGCGCGTCACCAAAGGGGATTCCGTGCCCGCCGGCCAGCTCGTGCCGCAGGGCTTTTTCGGTTTCGCCCGCGCCGTGGCGGCGCCGCATGGCGACGCAGCGCTTGCGCGCCGGCTGCTCGCGGAAGCCGGCTATCCGTCCGGTTTCCGCCTGACGCTGCATTGCCCCAACGACCGCTACCTGAACGATGCCAAGACCTGCGAGGCCATCGGCCAGATGCTGACCCGCGCTGGCATCCGGACCGAGGTGCGCACGCTGCCCTATTCGGTGTATATCACGCGTGCCACGTCGGGCGGCGAGGGCGGCAAGCCGGAATTCAGCGCGTTCATGCTCGGCATCGGCGCGGTCAGCGGCGATTCGCTCGAACCGCTGGTGGCCGCCGCGCATTCGCAGGACAAGAAGGCGGGCCTGGGCGCCAACAACCGCAGCGGCTACGCCAACCCTGGCGTCGACGCGCTGGTCGACGAAGCCATGCGCACGATGGACCCGCCAGCGCGCGAGCAGGTGCAGCGCCAGGCGGCCGTGACGCTGGCCGAGGACGTCGGCGTGGTGCCGCTGCATCACCTGCGCGCCACGTGGGCCTACCGCAATGGCCTGTCCGTGACGCCGCGCAGCGACGGTTTCACCTATGCCATGAACATTCGTCCGGCCGCACGCCCCTGAGGCACGTCGGCCATTCCGGAAGCAACCATGCTGGAAACTCTTCTCAAACGGCTGCTGCAGAGCATTGTGGTGCTCTGGGCCATGTCGGTCCTGACCTTCTGCGCCGTCAACCTGATCGGCGACCCGGTGCACCTGCTGGTGAGCCCGACGGCGACCGAGCAGGAGATTGCCGAAGCGCGCCACGCGCTCGGGCTGGACCAGCCGGTGCAGCAGCAATACCTGCATTTCGTGCAGGGCGCGATGCGCGGCGACCTGGGCGACTCCTTCATCTACAACCGCCCCGCGATCGAACTGATCGTCAGCCGCGTTCCGGCCACGCTGGAACTGGCAGTCACGGCGCTGCTGCTGTCGCTGGCCATCGGCATCCCGATCGGCATCTTCGCGGGCCTGAAGCCGGGCAGCCGGCTGTCGCGGCTGCTGATGGCGTGCTCGCTCGGCGGTGTGATCATGCCCACGTTCTGGATCGGCATGATCGGCATCCTGGTGTTTTCGGTGAACCTGGGCTGGCTGCCGTCCGGCGGACGCGGGCCGGTCAGCACGGTGCTCGGCGTGCCGCTGTCCGTGACGAGCTGGGAGGGCATCCGCTTCCTGCTGCTGCCGGCGCTGACGCTGTCGCTGTTCAAGATCTCGCTGGTGGCGCGCCTGACCGAAGCCGGCACGCGCGAGGTGGCGGGGCAGGAGTACATCAAGTTCGCGCGCGCCAAGGGCGTGGGCGGCGCGCGGCTGGTGCTGCGCCACGTGGTGCCCAATGTGCTGATTCCCATCGTGACCGTGGTGGGGCTGGAATTCGGCCACCTGATCGCGTTCTCGGTGGTGACCGAATCCGTGTTCTCGTGGCCCGGCATGGGCAAGCTGATCATCGACTCGGTGCTGGCGCTGGACCGCCCCGTGGTGGTGGCCTACCTGCTGGTCACGCTGGTGATGTTCGTGGTGCTCAACCTGATCGTCGACCTGCTGTATGTGGTGCTCGATCCGCGCCTGCGCCACAAGGCGGCCTGAACCTTTCCGGCCCTTGTCCCTGAACCTGTCTTTCGCCAAGATTCCCGATGTCCCTTCCCGTTACTGAACCGCGCGGCACGGCTACGCCGCTGGCGTCGGCGCCCGCAGAGAGTACGGCGCCGCCGGCACGGCCGCGACGGCCATCCTTTCTCGCACGTTTCGCGCGCAACCGCGTGGCGGCGGCAGCGCTGGCGCTATTGCTCGCGCTCATGCTGGTGGCCGTGTTTGCGGGCGTGATCAGCCCGCAGAACCCCTACGACCTGGCCACCGTGTCCGTCATCGACTCCGAGCTGCCGCCAGGCGCGGCCGGCTATGAGGGCCAGATGCGCTACTGGCTCGGCACCGACGGCGCCGGGCGCGACCTGGTGAGCGCCATCTTCTATGGCATCCGCATCAGCGTCGGCGTCGGCGTGATCAGTGCGGTGGTGGCGCTCATGCTGGGGACCGCCATCGGGCTGGTCGCGGCCTACTGCGGCGGCGCGGTCGATGCGGTGATCATGCGCATCGTGGACCTGCAGCTGAGCCTGCCGGCCATCCTTGTCGCGCTGATCTTGCTCGCGGTGCTGGGGCAGGGCGTGGACAAGACGCTGATGGCGCTGGTGATCGTGCAATGGGCCTATTTCGCGCGGACGGTCCGCGGGTCGGCGCAGGTGGAGCGGCGCAAGGACTATGTCGAAGCCGCGCTCGGCCAGGGGCTGCCCGCCTGGCGTGTGATGTTCCGGCACATCCTGCCCAACTGCATGGCGCCGCTGGTGGTCACCGCCACGCTGCAGATTGCGCACGCCATCACGCTGGAGGCGACCATGAGCTTCCTCGGCATCGGCCTGCCGCGCACGCAGCCGTCGCTGGGCATGCTGATCGCCAACGGCTTCGAGTACATGCTGTCGAACAAGTACTGGATCAGCATCTTCCCGGGCGTGGCCCTGGTGCTGCTGATCGGCACCATCAACCTGGTGGGCGACCGGCTGCGCCGCGTGCTCAACCCGCGCAACGAGGGCTGAGGAGATAACCATGGCACTGCTGGAAGTCAACGGCCTGACCACGCGCTTTGCACTGGAGCACGGCACGGTCACCGCGGTCGACAATGTTTCCTTCTCGCTCGATGCGGGCGAGATCCTCGGCATCGTGGGCGAGTCCGGTTCGGGCAAGTCGGTCACGGCGTTCTCGCTGATGAACCTGCTCGACCCGCCCGGCCGCGTGACCGGCGGCGAGGTCCGCTTCAAGGGGCAGGACCTGCGCGCGTGTACGCCGCGCCAGTGGCAGTCCCTGCGCGGCGACCGCATCGCGATGGTGTTCCAGGACCCGATGATGTCGCTCAACCCTGTCATGCGTATCGGTGCGCAGCTCATCGAGACGGTGCGCGTGCATTACCGCTGCTCACGCGCAGAAGCGCATGACCGTGCCGTCGAGGCGCTGAAGAAGGTGGGCATCCCCGCGCCGCAGGAGCGCATGCAGGCCTATCCGCATGAGCTGTCGGGCGGCATGCGCCAGCGCGTGGCCATTGCCAACGCGCTGATCAACCAGCCCGACCTGATCATCGCCGACGAGCCGACCACTGCGCTCGACGTGACCATCCAGGCGCAGATCCTGTTCGAGATGAAGCAGCTCGTGCGAGAAACCGGCGCGGCCGTGATCTGGATCAGCCATGACCTGGCCGTGGTCAAGGACCTGGTCGACCGCGTCTGCGTGATGTACGCCGGCCGCGTGGTCGAGCAGGGGCCGGTGGCGGACGTCATCCGCCAGCCGATGCATCCCTATACGCGCGGGCTGCTCGATTCATTGCCCGCGCACGACACGCGCGGGCGGACTTTGCGGGCCATTCCCGGTGCGGCGCCCGCGCTGGCTGCCCTGCCGCCGGGTTGCGCATTCGCGCCGCGCTGCGCGCGTGCCAGCGACCGTTGCGCGCAGGCGCCACTCGAAGTTTCCGTGCGCGGCCGGTCGCTGCGCTGCGTTCACCCACTGGAGGCGGCATGACTGTCCTGCTCGAAGCGCGCCATCTGCAGAAGCATTTTTCCCCGAAGCCAGGCCTGCTCAGCCGGGTGACCCGGCCACCGCGCGCACGCCAGGTCGTGCACGCCGTCAATGATGTTTCCCTGCAGGTCCACAAGGGCGAAGTCCTGGGCGTGGTAGGCGAGTCCGGCTGCGGCAAGTCCACGCTGGGGCGCATGCTGGCCGGCCTGCTCGCGCCCAGCGGCGGCGACGTGCTGTGGGAGGGCGAGCGTGCCGATACGGCCGCCGCTTCGTACCACCTCGCGGTGCAGATGGTGTTCCAGAATCCCTATGCGTCGCTCAATCCACGCCTGCGCATCGGCCAGGCGATCACGGAAGGTGCGCTGCATCACGGACTGATCGGGCGCGGCCAGGCCACCGCGTTCGCCCGCGAGATGCTGGCGATGGTCGGGCTCGATGCTTCCTATGCCGAGCGCTATCCGCACGAATTCTCCGGTGGCCAGCGCCAGCGCGTGGCGATCGCGCGGGCGCTCGCGCTGCAGCCGCGGCTGGTGGTCTGCGACGAGGCGGTGTCCGCGCTGGACGTCTCCGTGCAGGCACAGGTCATCAACCTGTTCATGGACCTGCGCCGGCAGCAGGACCTGACCTACGTCTTCATCAGCCACAACCTCGCGGTGGTGGAACACATGTCGGACCGCGTGGTCATCATGTACCTGGGCCGCATTGTCGAGATGGGTGATGCGCGCACGGTCTTTGCCGCGCCCAGCCATCCCTATACGCGCGCGTTGCTGGCCGATGCGCCGCGGCTGGATGGCAGCTCCGCCAGCCACCAGCCGATCCAGGGCGAACTGCCAAGCCCGCTCGCGCCGCCGTCCGGCTGCGCGTTCCATCCGCGCTGCCCGCACGCGAGCGCACGGTGCGCGGCCGAGGTGCCGCTGTTGCGCGATATCGGTGGCGGCCGCCTGTCGGCGTGCCACCTCAATGAACCAGGCCAGATGAAGGCGGCCTGATCGCGCGCCGCTCAGGCGGCGCATTTCCACGGGGTTACCGCATGGCATCCGTTCCGGTTGAGGGCGCGGAGGGCGGCGCTCGCGCGCTTGAAGCGCGGACGCATGGCGGCAGGGTCAATTCGGAAAGAGGAGAAGGAGAACAGCATGAAGGCAAGCAGTCTCATCGGGCGAGCGTGCATGGGCGGCGCGCTGCTGGCGGCATCCGCCGGCGCGCAGGCCGCCTTGACGCTCTATGGCCGCATCGATACCGATATCGAATACCAGCGCGGTCCGCGCGGCAATGCCGCGCAGATGGTGGACAACGCGTCGCGCTGGGGCATGCGCGGCAACGAACCGCTTGGCGGCAGCCTGCAGGCAGTGTTCGGGCTGGAGCAGGGGTTCCAGGCCGACAGCGGCACCGCCACCAACCCGCAGTTCCGCAATGCCTACGTTGGCCTGACGGGTGTTTTTGGCGCGTTCACGATGGGCCGGCTGGATTCCGCCTCGCCGGCGGGTTCGCCGATCTATTCGCAGATCACCCAGAATGTCGACTTCGTTATCCACGACGCCGGCGCGACCGCCATCGGCACGAAGGTGCTCAACGCGCGCAACCGCGTGTCAAATGCACTGGCTTACAAGACGCCGGACTTCGGTGGCTTCTCGCTGCGCGCCCGCATCAACCTGGCCGGTCCTGACCCCGCCACGCCCAATGCCACCTCGCCGGTGAAGTCCGAGGACGATTTCCGTCAGTACGACACCGGGCTCAACTATGCCTCCGGCAACTTCTCGGCGGGTCTCGGCTACTCGCGCGATGCCAAGACGGGCGGGCTCGCCGCGAACGATTTCCGCGACAAGATACAGGCCACGGCAGCCTATGACTTCAAGGTTGTCAACGTATATGGCGTCTACGGACGTGACCGCTATAACGCTACGGCCAGCACGCGCAGCGACGTGCACTACTGGCTGGCCGGCTTCACGGTCCCGTATGGCGCGCACAGCCTGACCGTCAATTACATGGAGCGCGACGTCCAGAACAGCTCCAGCGGCAAGCTGCGCAAGGCGCAGGCCGGCTACGGCTATCGCTTGAGCAAGCGCACCTTGCCCTACGTCTTCTTCGACTACGAAGACGGCAACAACCGAAAGCCCGGCGATACCGTGGTCACCTACGGCATCGGCATCCAGCACAAGTTCTGACTGGCCGCGCGCCGCGCCCCCACTTCGTATCCGTCTGTCCGTTCAATGTCTCATCCCTACACCCTGATCGAACCTGCCGTCGCTGCCTTGCCGTTGGTGGTGGACTCTCCCCACAGCGGCCTCCATCACGACGAGATCCTGCCGATGTCGGCCACGCCGGACGAATTGCTGGCCGGCTGGGACGCCTATGTCGATGAACTCTTCGGCCATGCGCCCCAGGTGGGCGGCACGCTGCTGCATGCGCGCTTTCCGCGCTGGCTGGTGGATGCCAACCGTGCGCGCGACGACCTGGACCCCGATCTGCTGGAAGGGCAGATGCCATATCCGCTGCACCCCAGCGACAAGGCGCGGCGCGGCATGGGGGTACTGCGCCGGCTGGCGCTGCCGGGCGTCCCGGTCTATGCGTGCAAGCTGCCGGCGATGTTCGCCGAGCAGCTGCTGCAGCGGTATTACGATCCCTACCACGCGGCGATCGCCGGCCTGATCGACGCGCAGCACGCGCGCTTCGGCGCGGTCTGGCATATCGACTGCCATTCGATGAAGTCGCGCGGCAATGCGATGAACATCGACAACGGCGCCGAGCGGCCGGACTTCGTGGTGAGCAACCGGGACGGCGAGACCTGCTCAGCGGAGTTTGTCGAGGTAGTGGCAAGTTGCCTGCGCGGGCTCGGCTACAAGGTATCGGTCAACTGGCCCTACAAGGGCGCCGAGCTGATCCGCGCCTACTCGGACCCGGCGCGCGGCCGGCACAGCTTGCAGGTCGAGGTCAACCGTGCGCTCTATCTGGACGAGGCACGCTTTGCCCGCCACGCAGGGTTTGCGACGCTGCGCGGGCACCTCGATCAGATGCTGGAAGCCGTGGCGGCGTACGTGCGCAGCGAGGTGGCGGCGCTCAGATGACCTTGCCGGGGTTCATCAGCCCCTGCGGGTCCAGTGCCTGCTTGATCGCACGCATCATGGCCAGTTCCACCTCGCTCTTGTAGAGGCGGTTCTCCTCGCGCTTGAGCTGGCCCAGGCCATGTTCGGCGGAGATCGAGCCACCGTGCGAATGCACGCTGTCATGGACGATGCGGTTGACGGCATCCTGGTTGCCCAGGAACGCATCGTGGTCCACACCGGGCGGCGGCGACACGTTGTAGTGCAGGTTGCCGTCGCCGAGGTGGCCGAAGGTCACCATGCGCGCGCCAGGGAACGACACCTGCAGCAGCGCGTCCGTCGTCTCGATGAAATCGGCCACGCGCGACACGGGCACGGCAATGTCGTGCTTGATGTTCTTGCCTTCCTCGACCTGCGCCAGCGGAATGTGCTCGCGCAGGTTCCAGAAATCGCGCGACTGCTGCACGGATTCCGCCACTGCGGCGTCGATGGCCACGCCGGCATCGAAGGCGACCTGCATCAGCTTCTCGAAGATGGCACGCGCATGTTCCTCGCCTTCGCTGTCCGAAAGCTCCATCAGCACAAGCTGCGGGTGCACGTCGGCAAACGGGTAGCGCAACTGCGGAAAATGCGTAGTGACGAGCCGCATGCTTAGCGCCGACATCAGCTCGAAGCCGGTCAGCATGGCTGCGGCGTGCGACTGGGCGATGGCCAGCAGCGCGAGCGCCGCACGCGGGCTTGCCACGGCCGCCAGCGCGGTGACGCTCGCGCGCGGCAGCGGGAACAGCTTCATGACGGCGGCCGTGATGACGCCGAGCGTGCCTTCCGCGCCGATAAACAGGTCACGCAGGTCGTAGCCCGTGTTGTCCTTGCGCAGTCCGCGCAGACCATGCCAGATCTCGCCTTTCGGCGTCACCACCTCCAGCCCCAGGCACAGCTCGCGCGTATTGCCATAGCGCAGCACCGCGGTGCCGCCCGCGTTGGTGGACAGGTTGCCGCCGATGGTGCAACTGCCCTCGGCTGCCAGGCTCAGCGGAAAGAGCCTGCCGTGTTCGTGCGCCACGTCCTGCAGGTGCTGGAGCACGACGCCGGCTTCGACGGTGACCGTGTTGTTGAGCGGGTCCACTTGCCGCACGCGGTTCAGGCGCTGCAGCGAAATCACCACGGAATCCGTCGTGCCCGGCGTGGCGCCGCCGCACAGGCTGGTATTGCCGCCCTGGGGCACCACGGCGATCTTGTGGGCATGGCACGCGTGGACGGCTGCGGCAACTTCCTCGGTATTGCCGGGACGCAGCACGGCGATGGCGTCGCCGCTGTAGCGCTTGCGCCAGTCCGTCAGGTAGGGCGCCTTGTCGGCAGTATCGGTCAGCACGTGCTGGGGGCCCAGCGCCGCGCGGCAGAGGTCGAGGAAGGAGTCGTGGTGCGAAGCAGGCATGTCGTGTCCTGGAATGCGGCTACTTGCCGGCGCGTTTGCCGGTGGCCGGCTTCATGGCCCTGGCGCGGCGCTTGTACGGGCGCAGGTAAAAAATGGTGCTGAAGAAGTACAGCAGGGTCAGCGCGACCTCGATCCAGGCCAGCGTCGAAGACGGGGCGCGGTCACTGGTGGCGCGCACGATCCCTTCGGTAAAGAACAGCAGGATCAGCATGGATGACCACTGCATGGTGTAGCGGTTGCGCGTCAGCACGCCACGCAGCGGCAGCAGCAGGGGCAGGAACTTGATGACCAGCCACGACCCGCCGGGCCGCAGCGGTGCCAGGAACCATTCCCAGGCAATGCACAGCACCATCAGCGCGACCAGGCTGCCAACGCTCAGTCGGTAGAGCGCCGCGTTGTGCAGGGCGCTGTCGCTGTCGGCTGGCGCGGCGGTCATGCGCGGGCTCCCGCCAGGCGCAACGCGGTCTCGGCCAGCCGCTTGCCCATCGCCAGGGCCAGGGCGGCCTCTTCATCGGTGACCGGGCCGCGGTTGTCGCCGTGCGCGTGGTGGCTGGGGCCGTAAGGGGTGCCGCCGGCGGTGGTGGTCATCAGCGCCTTCTCGGCATAGGGCAGGCCCAGGATCAGCATGCCGTGGTGGAGCAGCGGCAGCGTCATCGACAACAACGTGGTTTCCTGGCCACCGTGCAGGCTGCCGGTAGCCGTGAACACGCAGGCTGGCTTGCCGGTCAGCGCGCCTGACAGCCACTGGGCCACCGTGCCATCGAGGAAATACTTCATCGGCGCGGCCATATTGCCGAAGCGCGTGGGGCTGCCCAGCGCCAGGCCGGCGCATTCCTCCAGGTCGCGCAACTCGACATAGGGCGGGCCGTCGGCCGGGATATCCGGCGCGGTGGCCTCGCATACCGTGGAGACCGGCGGCACGGTGCGCAGGCGCGCCTGGACGCCGTGGACGCTGTCGATGCCGGTGGCGATGAGTTCTGCCAGCTTGCGGGTGCCGCCGTGGCGGCTGTAGTACAGGACGAGGATGTCGGTCATGGGGCGGGATGGCGGGCCGTGCCGGAGTCGGTCGGCATGCAGGCCGGAACAATCGGGCCGGAACAATCCGCGTATTATAGTTGTGCCCCCGCCACGCCAGCGGGACACGTCCGATCCCCACACCGCCACACAGGAGCCTGCTGCCGCATGTATGGAACCCGCGTCGCCCGCCTGCGCAGGGAATGGAATCTGCAGAAGCTGCGCGCGCTGGCGCGCTATGCGCTGCGCCGCGCGGGCGAAGACCGCCTGCCCCAGGTCGCTGCCAGCCTGACCTTCACTACCTTCCTGTCGGTGGTGCCGGTGCTGACGGTGGCGTTCGCGCTGCTGGCCGCATTCCCGGTGTTCCGGGAGTTCCGCGCGGACATCGAGACCTTCCTGTTCCAGAACCTGATTCCCGGCAACGTCAGCGAATCGATCTCTCGCTACCTCGGCCAGTTTTCCAAGAGCGCGCGAGGGCTGACGGCGATGGGCCTGGGCGGGCTGATGCTGACGTCGGTACTGACCATGCTGACGGTCGAAGACGCGCTCAATGCCATCTGGCGTGTCAAGCAGCGCCGGCCGCTGGCGCAGCGCGTGCTGGTGTTCTGGGCCGTGCTGACCTTCGGCCCGGTGCTGATCGGCGCCAGTCTCTCGATCAGTTCCTACCTGATCTCGGTCTCGGCCGGCTATGTCGGCAATATGCCGATCGGCTTGGGGCTGCTCGTGAGCGCGACACCGGTCGTGCTGTCGGCGCTGGCGTTCGCGTTTCTCTACACCGCAGTCCCGAACGTGTATGTCGAGTGGCGCGATGCGATTGCCGCGGGCCTCGTGGCGGCTATCGCGTTCGAATTCGCCAAGCGCGGCTTCGGCTATTTCATCACGCATATTCCGACCTACACGGCGGTCTATGGGACTTTCGCGGCCTTGCCACTCTTCCTGCTGTGGATCTACCTGAGCTGGCTTGTGACGCTACTGGGTGCCACGATCGCGGCCAACCTGCCGGTAGTGCGGCAGGGGCACTGGCGCCGCCGCACCTTTGCCGGCAGCGAGTTCTTCGATGCGCTGGGCGTGCTGCTGCTGCTGTACAAGGCGCGCGACGAGGTGCCGCGCAGCGTGGGCGAACTGGACCTGGGCCGCAAGCTGCGCGTGGAAGCCGACTACCTCGCCGTGCTGCTCGGCAAGCTCAAGGCCATGCACCTGATCGGCAAGCTGCAGCAGGAGCGCGGGCAGGCGCACTGGGCGCTGCTGTGTGATCCGTCGCAGGTGACGCTGCGGATGCTGTATGACCGGCTGGTGCTGAACCTGCCGCGCTTGCCGCGCACGGCGCTGGCGCAGCAGCTGCAAGGTGCCGAGTCGCTGAAATCGATCCTGGTCAATCCGCAGCTGGATCTGCCGCTGGAGGTGGTGTTCAGGGAGCCGGGTGGGGGGGAGTTGTTGGTGGGGGAGGGTGAATCTGAGGGGCTGCGCCCGGCGTTGGAGATGGTGCCGGGTGGGGGGGCGTAGCCGGCGAAACAGCCCCGCATGCCAAGTACGACGACAGGCCCCGAATCACCAGCACCCAAAGAAAAAACGCCCTCCACAGGGGGAGGGCGCTTCCAAACCACCAAATATCAACTCAAAAACCTCTTCAGGGCTGAATATTAAACGCCTTAACAATCTGCCCATTCCTCTCATACTCCGCCCGCAGCGCCTGGCTAAGCTGAGGCAGGGTTTGAGCCGGCATCGGCTCATAGCCAAGCGATTCCATCCGGTCATGCAACTTGGGCGTTGCAGCGGCCTTGTAGGCCGCAGCCTGGATCTTCTGCGCTAGTTCAACAGGCACCTGCGCGGAGGTGATCACGCCGATCCAGTTGCTGAAGTCGACATCCGCATACCCCAGTTCCGCAAAGGTCGGCACCTGCGGCAGCAGCGGCGAACGGCTCTTGGAAGCAACAGCGAACGCCTGCACCTTGCCCGCCTTGATCATCGGCAACGAGGTCACCATGCCGTCGTACATGACCGCGATCTGCCCGCCCATGACCTGGGCAAGCGCTGGCCCTGAGCCGGCGAACGGCACGTGCTGCAGGTCCATTCCGGCCTTCTGGTTCATGATCATGCCCGCGTAGTGCGACGCCGTACCCGCGCTGTAGGATGCGAAGCTCAGCTTGCCGGGGTTGGCCTTGACGTAGCTGACGAGGGACGGCAGATCCTTGGCGGGCAGTGTCGGCGCACCGACCAGCACCATGCGCGACCGCGCCACGGCGGCTACGGGACGGGTGTCCTTCATGGTGTCGTGTGACGTCTTCAGTACGTGCGGCACTTCAGTCAGGACATTGGTGGCTGTCACCATGATGGTCTGTCCGTCCGCCGGTGCGGCCAGCAGCGTGCTGATGGCGATGCCGCCACCGGCCCCCGGCTTGTTGTCGACGATGACAGGCTGCCCGAGATCGGCGGAAAGCTGGTCCGCCAGCAGGCGGGCCATGACGTCCATGGTGCCGCCGGCAGGGGCCGGTACCAGCATGCGCACGGGCTTGCTGGTCCACGCCATGGCCGCGGGCATGGCCAGGGCCATGACGGTGGCGAGCGCCACATGGCGCATGCGAAGCAGGGCGGGGCGTTGTTTCATGTTGTGTTGTCTCCGTTATGAGTATGTGATACGCGACGGCGCCCGTGCCCGCCGCCTGAGGGGACGGGCACAGGGTACTGCGGGGTCGGTCGAGGCAGGACGGACTTCGTCCCGTTCGGGAGGCAGGGGTTCAGGCGGCAGTTCGCGTGGCGATCTGCTTGGCCCGCGCCAGCGCACGCTGCATGGCTTCCAGCAGCGCGGCAGGCGGCCGCGACCCCGACACGCTGTGCGTGCCGTTGAATACGAAGTGCGGCACGCCAAGCCCGGTGCGCGGCGGCAAATCGTCGGGGCCATTCAGTGGCGGCAGCCAGTCCAGGTCGTGCCGCACGGGTGTGCCGGAAGCTCCGGGCATGTCAACGCCGCACTCGGCCAGCGCATCGCTCAGTACCTGCCCGTCGCCAATGTTCTGGGCGCGGATGAAGTAGCGCGTGAACAGGTTGTCGATGAGCGCCGCGGTGGCCTCTGCGCCCGATTGCCGGCGGACGAAGCGCACCAGCCGATGCGCCAGCAGCGTATTGGGGAAGGTTTCGATGCGGTCCAGCGCCAGGGTAAGGCCGGCTTCGCGCGCCGCATGGCATACCTGTGCCTGGCGCACGGCTACGGCCTGCGGGCTGCCCAGCCGCGCTACGTAGAAGTCGCGATAGGGAATGCCATCGGGTGGCGTGGCGGGAATGAGCGGGTAGGAGCGCCATTCCACGTGTACGGTAACGTCCGGGCGCTCGCGTGCGAGCAGGCCCAGGGCGGTTTCAAGATGCCGTTTGCCGATCAGGCACCACGGACAGATCAGGTCGAAATACGCTTCGACCGACAGGATGTTGGTTGGAGTCATGGATGCTGCGGAAAGGCGCCGCGGAAATGTGCGCGACGCGGTCAGGCGCGTGGCGCCGGCACGCTGCGATTCGGGCGGCGCGCCGGCAGCGACGCCATCACCTCGGCGCGCTGGTCATCGGTCATCTGTTCCCAGCGGCCGATCTCCACGAGGGTCCTGCCGCAACCCTGGCAATACTTGCCCGCCTGGTCCATGCGGCAGATGTTGATGCAGGGATTCGCGACGGAAATGGACGGGTTCATGGCTTTGTTCGCGTGCGATGGGGCGGGGGCTGCATGCCGGCCGGCACGGGGCATCACGCCCCGGCCGGCTAGCGGCACATCAGGCTGCCTTGCGCAGCGGCAGGTTCTTCTGGCCGACCTTGCGGTTGGGCGCCATGCCGTGAGCTTCCAGCGTCTCGTCAGCGCTGTCGTACCAGGTGCCGATGCGATAGATCTCGCGGGCTTCCTTGCCCGAGGCGATCTCGCGGCCCAGTTCCTTCGCCACGCGCACGCACTGCTCGATCTGCTGCACCGAGGTCATGCGGTTGCCGTGCTGGTCGATGATGGTGTCCTCGATGCCGCAGCGCGGGTGCAGGCCCATGGCCATCGCCATCATGTTGAACGGCAGCACGTTCTTCAGCAGCGACTCGGCGGTCAGCGTGCAGCCGTCCGGCGCGCGATGCACGAAGTTGAAGAAGTTGAACGGGTTGGGGCCGTCGAAGCCGCCGCCGATGCCGATCCAGGTCAGGTTCAGCGGCCCCTTGTACAGGCCCGCGCGCACCATGCGCTCCAGCGTTTCCAGCGCATGGATGCCGGTGAGCTGGAAGTGCGGCTGGATGCCGGCGTTGCTGAGGCGGCGCAGATGCTCTTCAACCCAGCCCGGGCCGGCCGGTACCGTCATCTCGCGGTAGGCCTCGACGTAGGCGGGATGGGACAGCGACGTACCCTCGAGGTATTCGGGGTACAGCAGCTCCATGATGTTCATCTGCGTGGTGTTGATAGCCACCGTCACCTGGTCCGGCTTCGGGTCGAGGTCGGCCAGCATGTGGCGCGTGTCGTCCGACAGCCACTTGGCGGCCTGGCCGTCATCTTCCGGCGCGAACGAGATCGAGCCGCCGACCTGGATGATCATGTCCGGCACAGCGGCGCGCACGCCGGCGATCAGTTCGTTGAACTTGGACAGGCGCTTGGAGCCCTTGCCGTCGAGTTCGCGCACGTGCAGGTGCAGCACGGTGGCACCGGCGTTGTAGCAATCCACGGCCTTCTGTACCTGTTCTTCCATGGTCACCGGGATGTCTTCCGGAAAGTCCTGCGGCATCCACTCCGGGCCGTACGGGGCCACGGTGATGACCACTTTGTCCTGGTTCTCGGGGTGCAGGGAATCGTCGAGGAATTGCATTGCGTTGCTCCTGAATGTGCGTGGCTGCCGGCTCTGTATGTGCTGCCGTTTTGCCTTGTCCTGGGAACTGCTGTTCCGGTGCCCGAAGTATCGGTGAATGGTGCAGAGCAATTTGACGATCCGGGACGATCGATTTACATTTCGGGACAGTCAGGGAAAACACGATGTCCTACTACCTTCGCAGTGCCAGCCTTACCAACTATGTGGAAGTGGCCCGCTCCGTGGGCCTGGATCCGCATCAGCAATTGCGCGCGGCAAAGATCAGCCGCGACGTGCTGCTGGACCCCGATATCCGCATTCCGGCGAAAAAGGTCGGCCGCCTGCTGGACGATTCCGCGCGCGCCGCGCAGGTGGACGATATCGGCCTGCGCATGGCGGAACTGCGCCAGTTCTCCAACCTCGGCCCGCTGGCCTTCGTCGTGCGCGAGCAGCCGACGCTGCGGCGGGCGCTGGAGTCGATGGTGCGCTACATGGGCCTGCAGAATGAAGCGCTCGCGATGCGCATGGAAGAGTCCGAGGGCTTGCTGATGATTCGCCTGCATATCCTCAACGACGAGCCGGGCACGCTGCGCCAGGCCACCGATCTCGCGGTCGGCGTGATCTATCGCATGCTGAGCGTGTTCCTGGGAGCTTCGTGGCGGCCGCGCAGCATCTGCTTCACGCATGCGGCGCCCGCCAGCCAGGCTACCTTCCTGCGCGTGTTCGGCATGCCCTGCCTGTTCAACCAGGACTTCGATGGCATCGTCTGTGTCGCCGCCGATCTCGAAGCGCCACTGCCTTCCTATGATCCGGTCATGGCGCAGCAGGTAAAGCGCTACCTCGGCACGTTGCTGGCCCAGGCAAACACCACGATGCCTGACAAGGTGCGCGAGCTTGTCCATGTGCTGCTGCCATCCGGCATGTGCTCGGTCGACCGCGTGGCGCAGCACCTCGGCGTGGACCGCCGCACGGTGCACCGGCGGCTGGCGCAGGAGAACACGACCTATTCGGGCATCGTCAATGAAGCCCGTGCGAGCCTGGTGGTGCGCTATATCGACAACCGCGAGCGGCCATTGTCCGAAGTCGCCACGTTGCTCGGCTTTTCGTCGCTGAGCGCGTTTTCGCGCTGGTTTGGCGGCCAATTTGGCTGCAGTGTGTCGAGATGGCGCATGCAGCAGGATGGCCAGGCAGGGAGCATCACGTAGCCGACCGATTCTCACCATGCGGCGGCTGTGACAGAATGCGCCAGCCTTCACCACATTCCCATTGCACGCATTGCCAACAAGCCGCGTGAACGACTTTTCAGCCACCGTCCCTATCTCCGTCGTCAACGGCTTCCTGTCCGGTGCCGATCCCGCGGCCATGGCACGGCTGGCGGAGTGCTCCGGCATTGCGCCGGAATTGCTGGCCGAACCGGCGGCGCGGGTCACGCAGGAGCAGTTCTCGACGCTATACCGCCTGCTCGCGAAGGAGCTGGACGACGAAATGCCGGGCATCTTCAGCCGGCCATTGCGCAATGGCACGCTCAAATACCTCTGCCTGAGCCTGCTCGATGCGCCAAGGCTGGAAGTCGCGCTGCGTCGCTTCGGGCAGTTCTTCCACCTGATCCTTGACGACTTCCGAATGGAGTCCCGGCGCGAGGATTCGAGCGGCATCGTCGAGCTCGTGGACAACCCGGCCGGCCCCGCCGCGAGCATGCTGGGGCGCGAGCTGATGCTCAAGCTCGTGCATGGCGTGGCGTCGTGGCTGATCCGCCAGCGCATACCGTTGCAGGCGGTCGAGTTGCCCGATACGCGGCCGGCGCTCGCCAGCGACCATCTCTACCTGTTTCCGGGCCCGGTGCATTTCGACCGCCAGCACACACGGCTGGTCTTCGATGCCGCCTATCTTGACCTGCCAATCCGGCAGCGCAAGCCCGATCTCGAGAAGTTCCTGGCGCGCGCGCCGGAGGACTGGATCTTCGTCTCGTTCGCCGAGGAGATGACCTGCCACCGCGTTCGCCAACACGTGGCGGACTGCCTGCCGGCATCGCCAACCATCGATGCGGTGGCACAGGCGCTGCACCAATCGGTGCGCACGCTGTGCCGGCGGTTGTCGGCGGAAGGCACCACCTTCCAGGCCATCAAGGACGAGGTGCGGCGCGACATCGCGATCCGGCGTCTCACGCGCTCCGAAGACCCCATCGCGGCCATTGCCTTCGATGTGGGCTTCGACAACCCCACTGCCTTTCACCGGGCCTTCCGCCACTGGACTGGCAGCACGCCAAACGCCTACCGGCGCGCGCTGTGAGCGCGTGCGGCGGCTGGCAAGGCTGGCCGACGACTGACAAATCCTGCCACATCGGGCGCCTCTGACGCCGCACTCCCCGTGCGCCGGCCGCAGCATTGTGCAATGCGGCAAGATTTGTCATTCAAAGGGCGGGTTTGGGTAATTGCTTTCGCGTGGATGTCCCTTACGATCAGGGCCATCAATGATGTCGCAGCGCCGCAGGGCATGGAGCCGGAGCCGACGCTGCATCGCCGCGAGAGGAACGAGATGAGCTATACTGCGCCCACCAAGGACATGCTGTTCGCCATGCGCGAACTGGCCGGACTGACAAAGATTGCCACGCTGCCGGGCTACGAAGATGCCACGCCGGAGACGGTCGAGGCAGTGCTCGAGGAGGCCGCGAAGTTCCACGGCGAGGTGCTGGCGCCGCTGAACGCCGCCGGCGATCGGCAGCCGAGCAGCTGGCACGACGGCGAAGTGACGACGACCGCGGGCTTCCGCGAGGCGTTCCGCCAGTTCGGCGAAGGCGGCTGGCAGGGCATCGTGCATCCGGCCGAATTCGGCGGCCAGGGCCTGCCCAAGCTGGTGGCGACGCCGTGCATCGAGATGATGAACGCGGCCAACATGTCGTTCGCGCTGTGCCCGCTGCTGACCGATGGCGCCATCGAAGCGCTGCTCACGGCCGGCTCGGACGAACTCAAGCAACGCTACCTGCCGCGCCTGATCGCCGGCGAGTGGACCGGCACCATGAACCTGACCGAGCCGCAGGCCGGCTCCGACCTGGCACTGGTGCGCAGCCGCGCGGAACGCCAGGCCGATGGCAGCTACAAGGTGTCCGGCACCAAGATCTTCATCACCTACGGCGAGCACGACATGGCGGACAACATCGTCCACCTGGTGCTGGCGCGTACGCCGGACGCGCCCGAAGGCGTGAAGGGTATCTCGCTGTTCCTCGTACCGAAGTTCCTCGTCAATGACGACGGTTCGCTCGGCGCGCGCAACGACGTGCAGTGCGTGTCGATCGAGCACAAGCTCGGCATCAAGGCGAGCCCGACCGCGGTGCTGCAGTTTGGCGACAACGGCGGTGCCGTCGGCTACCTGATCGGCGAGGAGAACCGCGGCCTCGAATACATGTTCGTGATGATGAACGCCGCGCGCTTCGGCGTGGGCGTGCAGGGCATCGCCATCTCCGACCGGGCCTACCAGCAGGCCGTGGCCTATGCGAAAGAGCGCGTGCAGAGCCGCCCTGTCGATGGCTCCGCCGCGGAATCGGTGGCGATCATCCGCCATCCCGACGTACGCCGCATGCTGACCGAAATGCGTGCGCTCACCGAAGGCGCGCGTGCGCTGGCTCTGGTGGCAGCGGGCTACTCCGACCTCGCGCACCAGTCGCCGGACGCGGAAACGCGTGCCCGCTTTGGCGCGGCCTATGAATACCTGGTGCCCGTCATCAAGGGCTGGAGCACCGAGATGTCGCTGGAAGTGACCAGCCTTGGCGTGCAGGTCCATGGCGGCATGGGCTTTATCGAGGAGACCGGCGCGGCGCAGCACTACCGCGATGCGCGCATCCTGCCGATCTACGAAGGCACCACGGCGATCCAGGCCAATGACCTGATCGGCCGCAAGACCGTGCGCGATGGCGGCGCGGCGGCGCGCGGCATCCTGGCGGAGATCGACAAGACGCTGGAGGCGCTGAAGGAATACGCAGACGGCTGCCGCAATGGGGCATGCAGCGCCATGCTGATGCGCCTTGGCGTTGCGCGGCTGGCCCTGGGCAATGCGGTCGACCACGTGGTGGAGAAGACCCGCAAGGACCCGAACGCCGTGTTCGGTTCGAGCGTTGCTTATCTGAAGCTGACCGGCATCGTGCTGACGGGCTGGCAGATGGCGCGCGCGCTGATCGTGGCAACGCAGAAGCGGGCCGAGGACGAGGCCTTCTACGGCGCCAAGATCGCGACCGCTGAGTACTTCGCCAACCATATCCTGCCGCGCGCCTCCGCGTTCGAAGCGGCAGTGATCAGCACCACGGGCCAGGACGGTTTCCTGGCGCTGGACGAAGCCTGCTTCTGACGCGGCGGCTCGGAATACAAGTTCAGGAAGGGAAGAAGATGGCAATCGAAGGCTACAGCATGGCCACGCTCGACGCATTCGTCGGCAAGGAACTCGGCGTGTCCGAGTGGGTGGAAGTCGACCAGGCGCGCATCGACGCGTTCGCGCAATGCACGGGCGACCACCAGTGGATTCACGTGGACGTGGATCGCGCGAAGCGGGAAAGCCCGTTCGGCGGCACCATTGCCCACGGCTACCTGACGCTCTCGCTCGTGGCGAGCCAGCTGACCGACATGGGCGTGGTGCCGCACGACGCGAGCGCCGCGGTGAACTACGGCCTGGAGAAGACGCGTTTCCTGACGCCGGTGAAGGCCGGGGCGCGCGTTCGCAACCGGGTGAACCTGCTTGCTGCTGAGCGCAAAGGCAACGGCCGCGTGCTGCTCAGGACGGAGAACACGGTGGAGATCGAAGGCGAGGGCAAGCCCGCGCTGGTGGCCGAGGCGCTCGCGCTGCTGGTCGCCTGAGCTTGAACAAGGCACGAACAAGGTATGAACAAGGCAGGACGAGGAGTGGCAGCATGACAGCAGCAGTGAGTACAGGGGCGCCGGCGAAGAAGGCAAAGAAGAAGGCAGCAAGCGCAGTCGTTCCGGCGGCGATCGTCGACCGTGCGCCGGCCGTGACGGGCCCGAATCCCTTCGTGGGCATGCGCCCCGAGGACCTGATGAGCACCGCGCAGCAGATCGGCGCGCAGTGCGTGCAGGAACCGACGCTGTTGCTGGAGCAGCAGACCCGGCTCGCGCAAGACCTGATGGCCGTCGTGGACGGCTCGGCGCCCGCGCCCACCACGCGCGACCGCCGCTTTGGCGATCCCGCCTGGCAGGACAACCCCTTCTATCGCATGGCCCTGCAGGGATACCAGGCGTGGCGCGATGCGTTGACCGGCTTCGTCACCCGCTCGGTGATGGACGGGCGCAGCAAGGAGCGTGCGCAGTACTTCACCGACTTGCTGATGGATGCCGTGGCGCCGACCAACACGCTGCTGGGCAATCCCGCCGCGCTCAGGAAGACGTTCGAGTCGGGCGGCCTGAGCCTGGTCAGTGGCCTGGTCAACCTGTTGACCGATACGCTGACCAACCAGGGCATGCCGTCGCAGGTGGACAAGGGCGCGTTCCGTGTCGGCAAGGACCTTGCCGCCACGCCTGGCGCGGTGGTGTTCCGCAACGATGTCCTGGAGCTGATCCAGTACACGCCAACCACCGCGAACGTTCATGCCCGGCCCCAGCTCATCGTGCCGCCGCAGGTCAACAAGTTCTACGTGTTCGACCTTGCGCCGGGCAAGAGCCTGGTCGAGCATCTGCTGCGCAACGAGCTGCAGGTGTTCATGGTGAGCTGGCGCAACCCGACTGCGGCACACCGCGACTGGAATCTCGACACCTATGTGGGCGCACTGGTCGAAGCCATCCATGCGATCCGCGATATCACGGGCAGCCCCGATGTGAACCTGCATGGCGCGTGCTCCGGCGCGATGACGATGTCGGCGCTGATGGGGTACTGCGCGGCGCGCGGCGAAAAGCTCGTGCATGCGGCCACGCTGATGGTGTCCGTGTTCGGCCTGGATTCGCAATCCCAACTGGGCCTGTTCGCGACGCCGGAAGCCATTGATGCCGCACGGCAGGGCAGCCAGGCACGCGGCGTGCTCGACGGCGAGGAACTCGGGCGCGTGTTCGCGTGGATGCGGCCGAACGACCTGGTGTGGAACTACTGGGTCAATAACTACCTGCTCGGCAAGGCGCCGCCGGCGTTCGACATCCTCTACTGGAACAACGACACCACGCGCCTGCCCGCCGGCCTGCACGGCCAGCTGCTGGACATGCTGATGCTGAACCAGCTCGCGACGCCGGGCGCGCTGCGCATCCTTGGCGAGCCCATCGACCTTTCGGCGGTGGATTGCGACAAGTACGTGGTGGCGGGCATGACCGACCACATCACGCCGTGGAAGGGGGTGTTCCGTTCGGTGCGCGCCTTCGGCGGGCAGACCGAGTTCGTACTCAGTTCCAGCGGCCATGTACAGAGCCTGATCAACCCGCCCGGCAATGCCAAGGCGAAGTTCTTCCTGAACGACGCGGAAGCGGCGGATCCCGAAGCCTGGCTCGATGGCGCCACGGCCAGCCAGGCGTCCTGGTGGGAGCACTGGGGCGAGTGGCTGAAGACGCGCTCCGGCGCCATGCACGCCGCGCCGTCCGCCCTGGGCAGCGAGCGCCACGCCCCGCTCGGCGAAGCGCCCGGACGCTATGTGACCGAGGCCTGATTCCGGCCCGTCGATTTCTGTGATGTAACCTGTAAGGAGAAGTAAAGATGGAAACCACCAATGCCGCGGGCGCAACCGCCGCGCACAAGAAGCTGTTCGACTTCGTCAAGCAGAACCGCCTGGACCCGGCCGCGATCCTGGAATCGCGCCGCAAGGACATCGAGGCGATTGCCAGCGTCAACGCCACGCTGCTGGCGGGCCTGCAATCGCTGGTGCGCCAGCAGGCCGAGTTCCTGACCGACACCGCCGCCGAACTGCAATCGCTCGCACGCCGCGGCCAGGCGGCCGACGGCGAGGCCGCGACCAAGGTCTCGGAGGTGCTGCCGCGCTCGCTGCACAAGGCCGTGGCCGGCCTGCGCGGACTGACCGACACCGTGTACAAGGCCCAGGCCGACAGCATTGCCACGGTCGGCAAGCGCCTGGCGGAAAACGTGGAAGAGGTGAAGGGCATCCTGCGCCCCAGGCAGTAAGCGCAAGGAAGCATGGCCGCCCCCGGCCATGCTTCGCCGCCAACCTCTCTGGGACGACTTGATGACAACCAACAACACCAGCATCGAAGCTGGACAGATCATGCAGACCCGCACGGTAGACCTGGACGGGCAGGCACTCAGGGTCGGCATCCGGCCCGGCAGCGGCGCGCATCCGCCGCTGCTCATCTTCAACGGCATCGGCGCCAACCTCGAACTCGTCGAGCCCTTCGTCGATGCGCTGGAGGATGTGGAGGTAATCATTTTCGACATCCCCGGCGCGGGGGGCTCCCCAGCGCCATTGCTTCCCTACCGTTTCTCCAACCTGTGCGTGATGGCCGACAAGCTGCTGTCGCACCTGGGCTATGCCGGGCCCGTCGATACGCTCGGGGTTTCCTGGGGCGGAGCACTGGCGCAGGAGTTCGCGCGGCTGTATCCGCGGCGTTGCCGGCGGCTGGTGCTCGCGGCAACTTCGCCCGGCGTCCTCATGGTGCCGGGCAGTCCCTCGGTGCTTTCGAAGATGATTGGGGTGCGGCGTTACACCGATTCGCAGTACCTGCGGCGGGTGGGGGCGGAACTCTATGGCGGAGCCTTTCGCGATGACCCCTCCTTGCTCGACGCACATGGCCGCCATATGCATCCGCCGCGCGGACGCGGCTACCTTTATCAACTGCTGGCCGCATGGGGCTGGAGCAGCCTGCCGTGGCTGGGCGCGCTGAAGCAGCGCACGCTGATCCTGCATGGCGGCGATGATCCGATCGTGCCGCTCGCCAATGCGAAGATTCTTGCGGCTTGCATCCCGGGGGCGACGCTGCATGTGTTCCGCAATGACGGTCATCTCTTTCTTGTGACGGCTGCGACCCAGACGGCGCGCGTGGTGGGGAAGTTCCTGCACGGGACGGATGCCTGAGGCCAGGCCCTGTCCCAGGATGGCGCGGCGGCGTGGCTTGGGCCGTGTCTGCATCGGCGGCCGCGTCGTCCGCGTCTCGCCGTCGTCTATTGATGTTTCCAGAATTCATGACAACGCAAAATATTCGTCGTCCCCGCGCAGGCGGGGACCCAGTGACTTTTTGTCCCCCTTCGGGGGACTTGTAAGACGCTGGATTCCCGCCTTCGCGGGAATGACGGTGGTTGCTTTGATGTTGTCGTGAAATAGGGAAAGCTCAATAGTTGGCCCGGCGCCACTCGCCGGAGTCATCGCGGACGCTTACCCTTTCACCATCCAGCCGCACTTGCTCTTCATTCACGATCCCCGAGGCCGACTGGTCAATGTCGAAGGCGATGTTGAGCGCCTGTGCGACATGCGCATCCTCGATGGGAAGCTCCCAGCTCAGGAATAGCTGCGTGCAATTCTGGTCGGCGGGGAAGTCGGTGACGTCAAAGCCGTTGCTGCCGCGTCGAATCACGCCGTGAGGCTGGCAAGTATCGAATAGCAGGACCGTACCTCGCCGCAGCGGGATGCGAAGGTCCAACGACGGAAAATGTACGTCCTGCCCCTTGTCCTCGCTCAGGAAGAGATTGCAGAAGGCCGCGCCGCCATACTGGTCCCCGTCATGGTGATACCTCGCACCGCGGCAAACCATGAGCGCTACGTCGCCCGAGGCCAGCACACCAGGTAGACCAAGCGAGCTTGTCCAATCGGACACCGCCCGCACGCAGTGCGAGTAATCCGGCCAGCGGGCTCGCGCTCGTGCCAGAGGCATCACCTCGACATCTCCCGCTTCCAGTGTCATGTGGAGCGCTATCTCCCTTGCCCAATCCGCGAGCAAACGCGCCGGCGGCTCAGGTACGTCGACGGTGCCTGACAGCACGCTGTCGCTCACGCACCGGCTGCGGATGGCGTCGCCACTCCAGAAAAAAGAGGTGAGGTGCCTGGGCCGGTGGTTCATTTGTAGCCTGCGCCGAAGTTCCGGACCTGCGCTGGAACACCAGGTCCGGGGTGGATCATTGTCCGAGGGCGTTCGATAGCGTTGCCGCTTCAGCCACCAGCAGGCGGCTGAATGTGTTCACCCTGTCTTCGGTCATGCGTACCCCCGGGCCGAAGATGCATAGCGAACCCGCGACGCGGTCCGCGCCGTTGAAGAATGGCGCGGCCAGTGCGACTGCACCTTCAATCAGTTCGTTGCGGCTGACCGCGTAGCCGCGCTGGCGAATGGCGGCCAGTTCCGCCGGATCGACGGGAGCATCGAGCGCATCCACGGCGCCACTGTCCATATGCGCGAGGATTGCGCGCCCGCTGGCGCCAAGGGCGAGCTTTTCCCGATACCCGAGGCCGCGACGGAAGCTCAGGGGCTGCACGCTTTCGATCTCTGCCACGCACACGCGGTAAGCGCCTTCCGGCACGAACAGCGCCACGGTTTCTCCCGTGGCCTCCCACAGTCGACGCAGCGGCGCTTGCGCGATATCGGCAATGCGATGGCTCGCCGCCCAGACATGAGCCAGCCGCGCCACGGATCTCCCCAGGCGGAAGCGCTGCGGCTCCCCGAACGACACAAGAAAGCCGTTGTGCTCCAGCGCATTGAGCAGGCGGTACAGCGTCGGCCGGCTCAGGTCGACCCGCCTGAGCAACTCCGCCACCGTCAGGGCTTCGTCGCCCGGACGGAACGCAAGCAGGATGTCCAGCGCACGGTCGACGGCGCGCACGCTGTCCTGGTTCTTTTCGGCTTCCATGTGATTGATTCCCGCCAATTTCAAATTTTTCATCTTCGCCATTGTATTCAAACTCGACCTTGACCTTTGTCAAATTGTCCGTAGAATGGATTCAAATCTCATCAGACGGACATCAAACAGAGGAAACGGAGATGGACAAGCAAATGTCGGAAACGTTGGTTCGCACGGGCCCTGGCACGGCGATGGGCAGCCTGATGCGTCGGTACTGGGTACCGGCACTGCTGGTCAGCGAGATCGCGGAGCCGGACTGCCCGCCGGTGCGCGTGCAGATCCTGGGCGAAAAGCTGCTGGCGTTCCGCGACACGGATGGCAAGGCGGCGCTGATCGACGAGTTCTGCTCGCACCGGGGCGTGTCGCTCTACTTCGGTCGCAACGAGGAGAACGGCATCCGCTGCGCCTATCACGGCCTCAAGTTCGACCGTGACGGCAAGTGCGTGGATGTGCCCTCGGCGCCGCAGGCCTGCAAGCACATGGGCGTCAAGGCGTATCCGTGCATCGAGCGCGCGGGCATCGTCTGGGCCTATCTGGGCCCGAAGGACAAGCAGCCCGCTCCGCCCGACGTGGAGTGGTGCAACCTGCCCGAGAGCCACGTGTATGTCTCCAAGCGGCTGCAGGAGAGCAACTACCTGCAGGCCATGGAAGGCGGCATCGACACGAGCCACGTGTCGTACGTGCACCGCTACGAGGTCGACGACGACCCCATGCACCAGGGCACCGAGGCGCTGAAGTACATCAAGGCCGACGGCAACGTGGTCTTCGAAATCGAGAAGACGCCGGTTGGCCTCACACTGTTCGGCCGCCGCAACGGTGACGAAGACACTTACTACTACCGCATCACGCAGTGGCTGTTCCCGTGGTACACGCTGATTCCGCCGTTCGGCGAGCACGCGCTCGGCGGCCACGTGTGGGTGCCCATCGACGACCACAACTGCTGGGCCTGGAGCATCAACTTCCGCCCGGACCGCCCGCTCACCGAGCAGGAACTGGCCGACATGAAGGCCGGCAAGGGCATCCACAACGAATACGAAGAAGGCACGTGGCGCACCAAGGCCAACAAGGACAACGACTACCTGATCGACCGCCAGGCACAGAAAGACAAGCGTGCGTATTCGGGGGTGTTCGGCTTTGCAGTACAGGATTCGTCGCTGCAAGAAAGCATGGGCCCGATCCAGAACCACGAGGCTGAAAAGCTGCTGCCGACCGACCGCGCGATCGTGATGTGCCGCCGCATGCTGTACGAGGCTGCGACGAACATGCAGAGCGATGTCGAGCCGCCCGCGCTGGACGCCAGCGCCCAACGCGTGCGCGCCGCCGGCGTGCTGCTGCCCAAGGACCAGAAGGCGCAGGACTGGGCGCGCGTGCACCTGGACGACGGCAAAGACCAGCCCGTCTACTCCGTGTGAGATCGCCAAGATGGAACAATCTCAACGACTCCAGGGCAAGCGGACCCTGATCACCGGCGGCGGAGGCGGCATCGGCGCCGCGACTGCCAGCTTGTTCTGCGCGGCGGGCGCTGCGGTCATGCTGGTCGATGCCAGTGCCGAGGCGCTGGCATGCACCGCCGCGGCCATCGCCGGGCAGTTTCCGGCGGCAACACTGCTGACCCTGGTGGCCAACGTGAATGACGCTGCGCAGGCCGAGCGCGCCGTGCAGCGGGCAGCGGACAAGTTCGGCGGCCTGGACGTGCTGGTGAACAACGCGGCCATGCGCAACTATTCGGCGATGGCAGATGCCACGCCGGAAGAGTGGCACGCCATGGTCGACGTCAACCTGGTGGGGACCTCGAACTATTGCAGGGCCGCGCTGCCGCTGCTGCGGGCTGCCGGGCGAGGCAGCATCGTCAGCGTCTCGTCGTGCTATGCCGTGACCGGGCGCAAGGGCATGGGCCTGTACGACGCAACCAAGGCGGGCATGCTGGCCATGACGCGCACCCTGGCTTTTGAAGAGTCTGCCAATGGCGTGCGCGCCAACGCAGTGTGCCCTGGCTCTACGCTGACGGATTTCCACGTTGGCCGTGCACAGGCTGCGGGCAAAAGCGTCGAAGTGCTCAAGACGCAGCGCCAGGATACGTCCTTGCTCGGTCGCTGGGCCTCGCCCGAAGAAATCGCCTGGCCGATCCTGTGGCTGGCCAGCGACGAGGCTTCGTTCATCACCGGCACCACGCTGATGGTGGATGGTGGCTTGCATGTGATGTAGGAGGTCGTCATGGACGCATCCCAGCTCACCGTGCGCGTCGTGCGCAGGCAGGTGGAGGCCGAAGGCATCTGCAGTTTCGAACTGGCCGACCCGGCAGGTGCGCCGCTGCCGCCGTTCTCCGCCGGCTCGCACATCGACGTGCACATTCCGGGCGACCTGACACGGCAGTATTCGCTGTGCAACCCGCCTTCCGAGCAGCACCGGTATGTGATCGCCGTGTTGAACGATGCACAGTCGCGCGGTGGCTCGCGCGCCATGCACGAGGTCGTACAAGAAGGCAGCACGCTGCAGATCAGTACACCGCGCAACCACTTCCCGCTCGAGCGGGAAGCCCGGCGGCATTTGCTGCTGGCCGGCGGCATCGGCGTCACACCGATGCTGTGCATGGCGGAGTGCCTGGCGAATGAAGGGCTCCCGTTTGCCATGCACTACTGCGCCCGCTCGCGACGCTGTGCCGCCTTTATCGAACGTCTTGCCCGCGCGCCGTATGCAGGGCAGGTGACGTGCCATTTCGATGACGAAGACCCGGCGCAAAGGCTCGACATCCAGGCCCTGCTGGCCGCGGCCGGTGCCGATGTGCATCTGTATGTCTGTGGCCCCAAAGGATTCATGGACGCCGTGCTGGAGACCGCTCGCCGGCTGGGCTGGGCAGAGGATCGCCTGCACTACGAGTTCTTTGCCGCCAGCGTCGATACCACCGGCGGCGCCTTCGAAGTGAAGCTCGCCAGCTCCGGCAAGACCGTTGCCGTGCCGGCGGGGCAGACCGTAGCGGAAGCGCTTGCCGACGCCGGCGTGGAAGTGCCGGTGTCCTGCGGACAGGGTATCTGCGGCACCTGCCTGGTGCGCGTGCTCGAAGGTGAACCCGACCATCGTGACCTGTACCTCTCGCCCGAGGAGCAGGCCAGGAACGACCAGTTCACCCCGTGCTGCTCACGCGCCAGGTCGCCAACGCTGGTGCTTGATCTTTGAGCCGGACCCGGTGACGGCAGGTAAGTGCCGCCGGTTGAAACAATGCAGCCAGAAGAGCGGGCAACGGAACCGCCGTCCGAAAAACATTTCCGGACACCTGTACCCGATACACCTGATACTACGCGGAGCGCACCCAAACAGGCGCCCGCGACGGAGGAGACCATGAAGACAAGCCTCTCGATGACGGAGAGCGCGGCCGACGCCGCATCGTCCGCGCAGGCCGATACGTCACGTTACCGCTGGGTGGTGCTGGCGGTCGTGTGGGCAGCGTTCCTGCTGAGCTATGTGGATCGCGTGGCGTGGAGCAGCGTCGCCGCGCCGGTGGGTCATTCACTCGGCCTGACCGTGTCGATGCTCGGCGCTTTCATCACCGCGTTCTACATCGGCTATGTGCTCGCCAATATCGCGGGCGGCATCCTGACCGATGTGCTCGGCGGCCGTGCCACGCTGACCCTGGCTCTCGTGCCGCTGGGCGTGTTCACCTTCTGCTTTGGCTTTGCGCATAGCTTGTGGTCGGGCATCGCCATCCAGTTCGCGATGGGCCTGGCCGCCGGCGCGGACTATTCGGCCGGCATGAAGATCATCGCGGCGTGGTTCCGCAAAGACCGTGGCCGGGCGATGGGGCTGTACACCACGGCCACGTCGCTGGCCGTGGTGATCACGAATGCCACCGTGCCAACGATTTCGCAGTGGTATGGCTGGCAAAACGCCTTCCGCCTGCTTGGCGGCATTACCCTGGCGTGTGCGGCTGTCGCCTGGTTCGTCTTGCGCGACGCTCCCGAAGGAGAGCCGCCGCTTGCGTGCATCAAGGCTGCCGACATTCTGGCGTTGCTCAAGAGCCGCAACCTCATCCTGCTTGCCATCGCCGGTTGTGGCGGCTTGTGGGCCACCGTTGGCTTCGGCGCATGGGGCAATGCGCTGATGACCAAGCAGTACGGCATTTCTCCGGTCACCGCGGGTTCGATTGCAGCGACTTTCGGCATTGGCGCCGTCATCGCGAAGCCGGTGCTGGGATGGCTTTCTGACATGCATAGCCATGCGCGCAAGCGGATCTCGATCCTGTGTTTGTCTGCTTTTGCCGTGATGTTGATGGTCTTCGGGCAAAGCTCCACGGTCACGCAGTTTTACTTGCTCGCTCCCCTGCTGGGCGCTGTGGGATTCGGTTATACACCCGTGCTCATGGCCCAGGTCAGCGATGCATCCGGCCGCAACTCCGCCGGCGCCGGCGCAGGCCTGACCAATGCCATCTGGCAATCCGGCAGTGCCATGTCGCCGCTCGTGGTGGGCTACTTCTATGCGCAGACACATTCGTTTTCGGTTGCGCTGCTGACACTGGCGGTCGGACCGGTGGTGGCGGTGGCAGCGCTTTCGCTGCTGTCCAGCCGGCCGCAGCAGTAGGGAGTTCACGGAGAACGAGGGCTTTGGAAAAAACGGCCGCGCCGGAGTTCACCCCGGCGCGGCCGAAACGAGCATAGGTACTGAAGTCCGCTCAGAACTTGTGCCGGATCCCCATTGCCACGCCCAGCATGCTGCTCTGCCCGTTGGCCAGGGCATAGCTGTTGCCCGTGGCAAGGCTGGTGGCGTAGAAGTTGGACACCGAGTCGAGTGCCAGGCCCGCGTTCTTGGAGTAAGCCGTGCTCAGGTACACATCGGTACGCTTGGAGAACGCGTAGTTCGCGATAAACGCGACCTGCCAGGGATTGGCAAGGCCGGTATTGCCGAACTGGTTCTTGAGGTTGTCGTAGTCGTACTCGAGCGACAGGCCGATCGCCGGCGTCACCTGGTAGGCGGCGCCGATCCAGTAGAAATCGTCACGCTGGACCAGGACGTCCGCTGCATTCTTGTTCTGACCCCAGCGGTAACCACCCATGATCTTGGCCGGCCCGTAGGCATAGCTTGCCGCGACCACTGCCTTCTTGGCCGTGCCGTTGCCGGTGCCAATGGTCGGATTCCACTGGTCATAGCCAACAGTCACGCCGAACGGGCCGGTCGCGTAGGCCAGGGCTGCACCGTACGCGCTGTCGCGGCGGAACTGGCCCGGGACTTCGCCGTTGCCGCCGATCGGCGTTGCCACGCCGATGAAGGGCGGCAGGGCCAGGCCGGTGCCGAACGACCAGTGGGCCAGTGCCGTTACCGGGCCGAACTGGCCGCTGTACTTGACCGTGTTGTCTTCACGGAAGTTCGCGCCGGTCAGCAGCGCAGCCGGCTCGTACTGCGTGGCATAGGCACCCGGCACGAAGTTGGCGAGCGCTTCAAACATCGAGGTGTACTGGCGGCCGAGCGTGACCTGGCCGAAGGTGGCGCTCTGCACGCCTACATACGCCTGGCGACCGAACAGGCGGCTTTGCTGCTGCAGGGCGCCGTTATCCAGGCTGAAGCCGTTTTCGAGCACGAACAGCGCCTTCACGCCGTTGCCGAGATCCTCGGTGCCGCGCAGACCCCAGCGGGACCCGGAGACGCCACCCGAATCCATGCGGTAGACGTTGTGGGACGGGCCGGAGTTGAACTGGTTGGCAGCCTGTGGGATGGCGCCGACGTGGTTGACGTATTCGACGTTGATGTCAGCCACGCCGTAAAGCGTGACTGTCGATTGCGCGAACGCACTTCCAGAACAGGCAAGCAATGCGGCTACGGCCATGCTCCTGAGCTTCATGGGGCAAATCTCCTTCTTCTTCCTTTGGGTTGTGATGCGGGTGTTCCCGTCGAAATGGGTGCTGCTGGTTACTGCATCGGGGGTGCTGGCCCGAATGGGCCCTTGCGGTCTGCAGCCGGCTTCTTGTGGGCCGGCGTCAGTTCATGCGGAGCAGCTGGTCGATCAGCGCCGTGGCGCGCGGCCACGGCCCGTAGCCGGCGGCCGGATTGAGGTGGCCGACCTCGCCGAGGTCGACAAGCTCGCTGCCCCAGTCGCTCGCCATCTGCGCGGCGCGCTCGTACTTCGCCAGCGGATCGTTGCGGCTTGCCGCCAGGATGCTGGGGAAGGGCAGCGGCTGGCGCGGCACGGGCAGCCAGCCATGCTCGGCCAGTGCTTCCTTTTGCGGATAGCCGGCCGGCATCGGGCTTTCGAGATCGGCCGGCGTGGCCAGCAGCGCGGCCCGGATCTTGCGGTGGTGCTGTGCAGCCCAATGCACGGTGATCATCACACCGGCGCTGTGTGCGACCAGCACCACGGGGCCGTCGATGTCCGCGAGTGCGGCATCCAGCGCTGCCACGCGGGCAGCGCGGCTCAGCTTGTCGTGTTCCAGCGGTGGCACGGACCGGGCGTTCGGCAGTTGCGCCTGGAGCAGGGTCTGCCAGTGCTCGGCCACGTGGTCGCGCAGACCGGGAACCAGCAGGACGGTGGTGTCGGGGGTGAGACTCATCGGAATTCCAGAAAAACCAGGGGATCAGGTGTTGGCTTGCTGTGCGTCGCGCTGGCGTTCCAGTCGCTGCAGGTCAGCCGTGTAGTAGCGGCGGCCGGCGATGAAGCACACCGCGGCGAGCAGGCCGGTCAGCGGAATCCACTGCAGCGCGCCCAGCAGGCCGATGCGGTCGGCGAGCACGCCGGTGACGAAGGGGCCCGGCGCCAGGCCCAGCAGGTTGTTGGCCAGCGTGAGCGTGGCGAATGCGGTGGCGTGGATAGCCGGATGGGTCAGGTTGGCAACCACGGCGCTGGCCGGGCCTGCCGTGCCGCCGACCAGCAGCATGCCAGCAGCGATCAGGGTGAGCTGCGCCGTACCGGCCGGCAGGCGGAAGGCCACGGCCAGCAGCGCGCAGCAGGTGATGCTGTAGGCAATCGCCATCAGCCATTTGCGTGCAGGGCAACGGCGGGCGACCCAGTCGGTCAGCGCGCCGCACGCAACCATGCCGACGCCGGCTGCCAGGACAAAGGCGGCAGCGGTCACGCCTGCTCGATCGGTGGCCATGCCGTAGTAGCGCGACAGGTAGCTGGGCATCCACGCAAGCAGGGCGCCCATGACGAGCAGTTGCAGCGCGCTGCCAACGTAGGCACAGAGGATCGATCGTGCCGAGAACAGGGCGGACAGCAGCGGGCGCAGGGACAGGCTTTCGCGGCGCGTTTCGGTGGGAGCGTCCTCACCGAGCGCGACGCGTTGAGCTTTCAGGCGCGGTTCGGTGATGAGGGTGCGATAGATGACCACCAGCACCAGACCGAAGATCGCCATGCCCGCGAACGCCCAGCGCCAGCCGAACTGGGCCGACAGCGCGCCGCCGGCCGCCATGCCCAGCACCGAGCCGAATGCGCCGCCGGCGATAAAGGCGGAACTGAGGCTGGCGCGCAGGTGGCGCGGGAATACCGATAGCACCACGGCGATGCCCACGCTGCCGTAGGCCGCTTCGCCGATGCCGACGCACAGCCGGGCGATGAACATTTCGCCGAAGTTATTGGCCAGCGCGCAGCCCAGCGTGGCCAGGCTCCAGAGCGCGGCCATCAGCGTCAGGCTCCTGACACGGCCCCAGCGGTCCGCAAGGATCGACAGCGGAAACGTGAGCAGGCCGACCATCAGTGCGACGATGCCGCCCAGTGCGCCCAGTTCGGTATCGGTGAGGGCCCATTCGGCCTTCAGTAGCGGGAATACTGCGTTGAGCACCTGGCGCGACATATAGTCCGACAGCAGCAGGCCAAAACTCAGGGCGAAGACCAGCCATGGATAAAAACGGGATGCGGCAGCGGTCTGCTTGCCGGTCATCATGGCGGGATGGGTGGAATGTTGTCCAAGCATGAATGCCTCTCTTGTAAGACTTGATCGCGCTCCCGGCAATGCCGGCAGGCCATCGCCGCTGGTTGCCCGGGCTCTTGACATGGCCTCGGTCGCGACTGGCGAAGTATCGGGGATTGGCGGGTCGCGGTTTGACTATGCGGGACAACCTGTTTGCATCTCGGGACAGTCGGGGAAAACGCGTAGGGCGTGAACAGGTGCTTTTTTCCTGTGCGGGAAGGGCACTCCGAACGGAGGCGCCCCTCCTGTGGCGATACCGTGTTTCCCCCATATTAGGCAGGCGCGTGGCGTCTGGCCCGGAACAAGCCAGCGCGTGCAATCTTGCCGATGAAACGGGGCTGCCACCAATGCCTGGCGCATGCCGCTAGGCGTTTCCCGACAACAGTTCGCGGCGCCGGACGGGGGCCTGCGCCTTGCGTTGTTGCAGGCAGAAATTGCAAATGTGGCCGCGACGCACTATGGTCGTATCGGGACTGCCACCAGCACTGCTGTACCGGGCCGCAGCGGCACGGTCACCGTACCTGTCTCAGTCCGCTGAATTCAGCCGGGAGAGTCGCCATGCGTGTGTGGGGGAGGGGGCTGGTCCATGCGGTCTGGGGCGTGCTCGTAGCCTGCCTGATGGCAGGCGCGGGCCAGGCCATTGCGCAACAACAGGCACAAGCGCCAACATTCAAGCCCGAGGAACTTGAGGCGCTGGTGGCGCCCATTGCGCTCTATCCGGATTCGGTGCTGTCGCAGGTGCTGATGGCTTCCACCTATCCGCTGGAAATCGTGCAGGCTGCGCGCTGGGTCAAGGCCAACCCGAAGGTCAAGGGCGACGATGCGGTCAAGGCCGTGGCCGACCAGCCGTGGGACGTCAGCGTCAAGTCGCTGGTCGCATTTCCGCAGGCGCTGGAGCCGATGAACGACAAGCTCGACTGGACCCAGAAGCTCGGCGATGCCTTCCTGGCGCAGGAATCGGACGTGCTTGCCGCGGTGCAGCGGTTGCGCGCAAAGGCGCAGCAGTCTGGCAACCTGAAGTCGAACGAGCAGCAGCAAGTGACCGTCGAACAGGGCACGGTATCGGGGCAACCGGGGCAGACCATCGTCAAGATCGAGCCGGCCAATCCGGAAGTCATCTACGTGCCGTCCTACAACCCGACCGTGGTGTACGGGTCATGGGGGTATCCGTCCTATCCGCCGTATTACTGGCCGCCGTATCCGGCGTACTATCCGGGCGCCGCGCTGGCCACCGGCTTTGCCTGGGGCGTTGGCCTGGCGGCGGCGGGGGCGATCTTCGGTGGTTGTAACTGGGGTGGCGGCGACGTCAATGTCAACGTCAACCGCGCCACCAATATTGACCGCAACTTCAACGCCTCCAAGGTTCAGGGCGGCAAGTGGCAGCACGATGCCAGCCATCGCAAGGGCGTGGCCTACCGGGACAATGCTTCGCGCGAGAAATTCGGCCGCAATGTGCCCGGCGCGGATCGGCGCAATGATTTCCGTGGCCGGGAGGGTGCCGGAGACCGGCAGGGTCTTGGCGATCGTGGCGGCGTGGGTGACCGGGGCGGCGTTGGCGATCGTGGCGGTGTGGGTGACCGGGGCGGCGTTGGCGATCGTGGCGGTGTGGGTGACCGGGGCGGCGTTGGCGATCGTGGCGGTGTGGGTGACCGGGGTGGCGCCGGCGATCGTGGTGGTGCAGCGAATCGGGGCGGCGACCGTGCCGGCGTTTCGGACCGGGCGGGTACGGGGGATCGCGGTGGATTCTCGGGTGGCGGAGAGCGCGGCGCCGCGGCCGGTGCCGCAACCCGCACGTCGACGGCGAATCGGGGTGGGGGGCGCGATAGCGCGTTCCAGGGAGTCGGTGGCGGTGGTGCGTCGCAGCGTGATTTTGATCGGGGCCGCAGCAGCCTGCAATCGTCGCCGGCCAACCGCGGGGGCGGGGGATTCAGTGGCGGTGGCGGCGGACGTGGGGGCGGGTTTGGCGGTGGCGGAGGTCGCGGCGGTGGCGGCGGCCGTGGCGGTGGTGGCAGGCGCTGAACGGGGAGAACGGCCATGATCAAGCCACTTGTCTTTTCCGGTATGCCGCTTGCGGCCCGGTGCCGCCAGATTGCCTTCGCGCTGGCCATGGTCGCTGGCGGCGCAGGGGTCGCGCATGCTCAGCAGACCTTTTCCACGGCCGACGAAGCGATGGCCGCCTTTGGGACCGCGGTCGAGAGCAACAACGACGCAGCCATGAAGAAGATCTTCGGTGACAGGTTCCAGAAGCTGATTCCACCGGTCGGTGCTGACATCCGTACCCGGTTCCTGACTGCCTGGGGCGCTTCCCACACGGTGCAGTCCGTGGATGACCAGCATGCGCGCATCGCCGTCGGTACGGATGGATGGACGCTGCCTGTCCCGTTGGTCAAGACCGCGCAGGGCTGGCGCTTCGACACGGTCGCCGGCCTGGATGAGATGCGCGTGCGCCAGATCGGGCGCAACGAGCTGGCGGTCATGCAGACCTTGCTGGCCATCCACGATGCCCAGGTCGAGTATGCGCTGGTCGACCACGACGGCAGTGGCGTGCTCGCCTATGCCGCGAAGCTGGCCAGTTCGCCCGGCAAGCAGGACGGCCTGTACTGGCCAACCCCGCCGGGAGAGAAGCCAAGCCCGCTGGGCGAGGCGTTCCTGACCGCCGGCAAGCGCGGTGCCGGGGCCGAAGGCTACTACGGCTACCACTACAAGCTGCTCACGAAGCAGGGCGCGAGCGCTCCGGGCGGGGCCTTTGATTATCTGGTGCGGGGCAAGCTGTTCGGCGGATTCGCCGTGATCGCATGGCCGGTCCGCTATGGCCAGACCGGCGTGAAGACCTTCATGGTCAGCCATGCGGGCGAAGTGTTCGAGCGCGACCTTGGCACCGACACCGCGACCAAGGCGGCGGCGACGACCTCATTCGATCCGGGGGCGGGCTGGACCAAGGTGGCACCATGAAACGCGTTCTGCTGGCCGTGCTTGCTGCCATCCTGCTGGTCCTGCAAGGCTGCACCTACTATGGCGTGCCGGCCACGGCACCGGCGAATTTCGACCGTTCCTTCGATGCCGCGGCGGGCGCCATGCGCGACGAGGGCGTCGCGGTCAGCTTGCAGGACCGCGCAAGCGGCTCCATCGCCGGGAATGCCGGCAATACGGTGATCCGGGCCAGCGTGATGCGGCAGGCTGACGGCTCGGTGCGCGTGCAGTTCGATTCGAGCGATTCGCGGGACCCGGGCCTGCTTGGGCGTATATCCCAGCGCTACGATCGCCGCATGGGCCGCTGAGTCCCGCAAGGGAACGTGCGGCCGGTCCGCTCCAATGAAAAAGGGGTACCAGCGCGCGCTGGTACCCCTTCATGGCCGACAGGCTGGCCGAGGCTTACGCTTCGCTCGGTGCGGCCGCGCCAACGATGTTGAAGCCGCCATCGACATAGGTGATCTCGCCGGTGACGCCGCTGGCCAGGTCGGACAGCAGGAACGCCGCGACATTGCCGACTTCCTCGATGGTCACGTTGCGGCGCAGCGGGGCCGAGGCCTCGAAAGCGCTGAGCAGCTTGCCGAAGTCCTTGATGCCGGACGCAGCCAGCGTCTTGATCGGGCCGGCCGAAATGCCGTTGGCACGGATGCCGCGCGGGCCAACCGAGGCCGCCAGGTAGCGCACGCTGGCTTCCAGCGCGGCCTTGGCGAGGCCCATGGTGTTGTAGTTGGGAACCACGCGCTCGGCGCCGAGGTAGGTCAGCGTCAGCAGCGAGGCATTGTCCGCCAGCATCGGCAGCGCGGCCTTGGCCAGTGCCGGGAAGCTGTAGGCGGAGATGTCATGCGCGATGCGGAAGCCTTCGCGCGACAGGCCTTCCAGGAAATCGCCGGAAATGGCTTCACGCGGGGCGAAGCCGATCGAGTGCACCAGGCCGTCGAGCTTTTCCCAGCGCTGGCCCAGGCCGGCGAAGGTCGCGGCGATCTGCTCGTCGCTGCCGACATCGCATTCGAAGACGAGGTCGGTGCCGAATTCCTTGGCAAAGTCGCTGATCCGGTCCTTGAACCGTTCGCCGACGTAGGTGAAGGCGAGTTCGGCGCCTTCGCGTTTGCAGGCCGATGCGATGCCATAGGCGATCGAACGGTTCGATAGCAAGCCGGTGATGAGGATCCGCTTACCTGCCAGAAATCCCATAAGTTCTCCAAGGTGGTCAAGGTGATGCATGGGGCACGCTTCCTGCGTCGGCCCTGCGGCCGGGGGCATGCCCTCGGTGTCCGACGGCCGTTTTATTGCGCCGTGTAGAGGGAATGTCCGGATGGCTGGAGCCTACCCGAACGCATGTAAAATTGTCTCACAACTTGGCCCGGCCGCAGAACGCCGGACCCCAGAGGTCAAATTGGAGGAATCCAGCGGGATGCCTATTCAAGCACGTTGGCCGCTTCAGGCGGCATGGCAGTGCTTCCGTCGGGACGCAGTACTGCGGGTTGGGCTGGCGCTGGCGCTGGCGGCGGGGATTCCCGCAACGGCGAATGCGGCGCATGGCTTTGCCCTGCACGGAAATCTCAAATACCCGGCCGATTTCAAGCATTTCGATTATGTCAATCCAGACGCTCCGGTAGGCGGCACCCTGACGCTTGCCAACCCGGACCGCCGCACGAGTTTCGACAAGTTCAATCCGTTCACGCTGAAGGGTACCGCTGCGCCGGGGCTGAACGCCCTGATGTTCGAGTCGCTGCTGATCAGCAGTGCCGATGAAACCGCCAGCGCGTACGGCTTGCTGGCCGACGATGTCACGGTGGCGCCCGATGAACTGTCCGTCGTCTTCCATATCCGGCCCGAAGCGCGCTTCTCCAATGGCGACCCGGTGCTGGCTTCGGACGTCAAGTATTCCTACGACATGCTGATGAGCAAGGCGTCCAGCCCGGGCTACCGCAGCATGTGCATGGACGTGAAGTCGGTGGTGGTTACGGGCGAACGCAGCGTGCGCTTCGACTTCAAGCAGCGCAACCGCGAGCTGCCGCTGATCGTCGGATCACTCCCCGTGTTCTCGAAGAAGTGGACACAGACCGTGTCGTTCGAGAAGCTGACCTTCGAAGAACCGGTGACCAGCGGCCCATACATCATCGACCGCTATGACGCGGGCCGCGGGATCATTTTCAAGCGCGACCCGAACTACTGGGGCAAGAGGCTGGCGGTGCGGCGCGGCACCTTCAATTTCGAGCGCGTCGTGTACCGGCTCTACAAGGACGAAACCGCCAAGCTGGAAGCCTTCAAGGCGGGCGAGTTCGACGCGATCGTCGAATACCGCGCCAAGAACTGGGCCAAGAGCTACCAGGGTACCCGCTTCAGCAAGGGCGACCTGATCAAGACGGAGTTCCCGCACCGCAACGGCGCCGGCATGCAGGGCTTCGTCATGAATATGCGCAAGCCGATTTTCAAGGACGTGCGGGTCCGGCAGGCCCTGATCCTCGCGCTCGATTTCGAATGGCTCAACCGCCAGCTCTTCTATGGCGCATACAAGCGCCTGGACAGCTGGTTTTCCAACAGCGAACTCGCGGCCAGCGCTACCTTCGACGGCAAGCCCGGGCCGGGCGAGCTGAACCTGCTCGAGCCGATGCGCGTGAAGCTGCCGCCCGAGGTTTTCGGTCCCGATGTCGTGCAGCCGACCACCAACCCGCCGCGTTCCCTGCGGGACAACCTGCGCGAAGCGCGCCGCCTGCTGGCACAGGCGGGCTGGACCTATACCGACGATGCGCTGCGCAACGCCAAGGGCGAGCCGATGGTGTTCGAGTTCCTTGACGACGGCGGCGCCATGAGCCGGGTGATCACCACCTATGTCCGCAATCTCGAAAAGCTCGGCATCCAGGTGAACCAGCGCACCACCGACTACGCGCTGTACCAGAAGCGGCTCGAGGACTTCGACTTCGACATGGTATCGATCCGCTTCCCCGATTCGCAGAGCCCTGGCAACGAACTGCGCGACCGGTTCGCGAGCGAGGCCGCCGACACGCCGGGATCCGACAACCTGTTCGGGTTGAAGTCGCCGCAGGTGGACCAGCTCGTGGACAATGTCCTGCATGCCAACACGCGTGAAGAACTCGTCACAGCGGGCCGGGCGCTGGACCGGGTGCTGATGCATGGGTACTACATCGTGCCGAACTGGTACAGTGCGTCGCATCGGGTGGCGTACCGCAAGGAATTGAAATACCCCGAGCGCCTGCCTTATTACTACACGGCCGAAGGCTGGATTCTGAGCAACTGGTGGCGCACGGATACTGTCCCGCCATCCGCGGCTCGCTGAAGAAAGGGGACAGCCGATGCTTGCCTACCTGTTCAAGCGCATTTTGCTGATGATCCCGACGCTGATCGGGGTCATCACGCTGACCTTCGTCGTCATCCAGTTCGTGCCGGGCGGGCCCGTCGAGCAGATGATGCTCGAACTCAAGGGGCGCGGCGGCGGTGGCGGCGAAGCCAGTGGCGGCGGCGCCGAGTACCGCGGCCGCCGTGGCGTCGATCCCGAGAAGATCAAGGAAATCCAGGCCCTGTACGGCTTCGACAAGCCGCCGATCGAGCGCTACTTCCTGATGCTCAAGCGCTTTGCGCAGTTTGACCTCGGCCAGAGCTACTTCCAGCACCGCAGCGTGTGGGAACTGGTCAAGTCCAAGCTGCCGGTTTCGGTGAGCCTCGGGCTGTGGACCTTCTTCCTGACCTACCTGATATCGGTGCCGCTGGGCATTTCCAAGGCGATCCGCGCCGGCAGCCGTTTCGATGTGGTGACCAGCATGATCGTGCTGGTCGGCTACGCCATTCCGGGCTTCGTGCTGGGCGTGCTGCTGCTGGTGCTGTTCGGCGGCGGCACCTTTGTGCAGTGGTTCCCCCTGCGCGGCCTGACTTCCGACAACTGGGACCAGCTTTCGCTGATGGGCAAGGTCATGGACTACCTGTGGCACCTGGTGCTGCCGATCACCGCATCGGTGGTGGGCAGCTTTGCCGTGGTGACCATGCTGACCAAGAACGCCTTCCTCGACGAGATCCGCCGGCAGTATGTGCTGACCGCGCGGTCCAAGGGCTTGTCCGAGCGCAGGGTGCTCTGGAAGCATGTGTTCCGCAACGCACTGATCCCGCTGGTGACCGGGTTCCCGGCGGCGTTCATCGGGGCGTTCTTCACCGGGTCGCTGCTGATCGAAACGCTTTTCTCGCTCGATGGTCTTGGCCTCCTGTCGTATGAGGCCGTGCTCCGGCGCGATTATCCGGTGGTGCTCGGTACGCTCTACCTGTTCACCCTGATCGGTCTGGTGACCAGGCTGATTTCCGACGTCTGCTACGTGCTGGTCGACCCGCGCATCCACTTCGAGGCCCTGCACCGATGAAATTACTCTCGCAAGCGGTGCCGAACGGCCTGCCGCACTCGCCATCCCCGCGGCAGCGGGCCTGGCAGCGCTTCCGGCGCAACCGCCTGGGCTACTGGAGCCTGATCCTGTTTGTCGCGATCTTCGTGCTGAGCCTGTGCGCGGAGGTCCTGTCGAGCAACCGCCCCCTGGTGGTGCGGTACAAGGGCGAATGGTATTTCCCGATCGTGAAGGTGTATCCGGAGACCACGTTCGATGGCGATTTCGCCACGCCGGCCGACTACCTGGATCCCTATATCCGCGACCGTATCACCACCAACGGCAATTTCGCGGTGTTCCCGCTGAACCACTATTCGTACGACTCGCTCAACTATTTCGCCAAGGAACCCAACCCCGCGCCGCCGTCGGCCGATAACTGGCTTGGCACCGATGACCGTGGCCGCGACATCCTGGCGCGCCTGCTCTACGGCTTTCGCGTGTCGGTGCTGTTCGGGCTGGCGCTGACAGTGCTCGGCGTGCTGATCGGCACCCTGACGGGCGCGCTGATGGGCTTCTTTGGCGGGCGCTTCGACCTGTTCTCGCAGCGGGCCATCGAAATCTGGAGTTCCATGCCAGAGCTGTACCTGCTGATCATCTTTGCCTCGATCTTCGAGCCCAGCCTGGCGCTGCTGATCATCCTGCTGTCGCTGTTCGGCTGGATGGGCCTGTCGGACTACGTGCGCGCGGAGTTCTACCGCAACCGCTCGCTCGACTACGTCAAGGCGGCGCGTGCGCTGGGGCTGTCCAATGTGCAGATCATGTGGCGCCATATCCTGCCCAACAGCCTGACGCCGGTGATCACCTTCCTGCCGTTCCGCATGAGCGCGGCAATCCTGGCACTCACCAGCCTGGACTTCCTGGGGCTGGGCGTGCCGCCCACCACGCCCAGCCTGGGCGAATTGCTGGCACAGGGCAAGGGCAACCTGGATGCCTGGTGGATTTCGCTGTCGACCTTCACCGTGCTGGTAGTGACCTTGCTGCTGCTGACGTTCATGGGCGATGCGCTGCGCGATGCGTTCGACACGCGCCTGGGCCTGGCCGCGCTGCGCGGCCGTGTAGCGCCCAAGGTGCCGGCCGGTGCGCCTGCCGGGGCGGGGGCAACGCCATGAACGTGGTGCCGAAGCTTCGCGAATCCGAGGCCATGCCGGCCAGTCCGCCGTCATTGCCGTCACCGGGCGATACGCTGATCTGCGTGGACAAGCTCTCGGTCACGTTCGGCCACGGTGAGGACGCCACGCGCGCGGTGCGCGAGGTCAGCTTCGACCTGCGTGCCGGCGAGCGCTATGCCCTGGTGGGCGAGTCGGGTTCCGGCAAGACAGTGACGGCGCTGGCCATGCTGCGCCTGGTGGAGGACGCCCACTACCACGGGGCGATCCGCTTTGAAGGCCGCAACCTGCTCGACGTGTCGGACCGGGAGATGCGCGCCATCCGCGGTGCGGAGATCGCCATGATCTTCCAGGAGCCGATGACAGCGCTCAATCCCCTGTACACGATCGGCAACCAGATCGTCGAAACACTGGCGCTGCATGAAGGGCTCGATCGGCGCGCGGCGCGTGAGCGTGCCATTGCCTTGCTGGAGCGCACCGGCATCAGCGACGCGGCGCATCGCTTTGACAGTTTCCCGCACCAGCTTTCCGGCGGGCAGCGGCAGCGCGCCATGATCGCCATGGCACTGGCCTGCCGTCCGAAGCTGCTGCTCGCGGACGAGCCGACCACGGCGCTCGACGTCACCATCCGTGCGCAGATCCTGGACCTGCTGCGTGACCTGCAGGCCGAGTTCGGCATGGCGGTGATGCTGATCACCCACGACCTGAACCTCGTACGCGCGTTTGCCCAGCGTGTCGGCGTCATGGAGAAGGGGGTGCTGGTCGAGACGGGCGAGACCGCGCAGGTCTTCGCGTCGCCCCAGCATCCCTATACGCGCAAGCTCATTGACAGCCGGCCACGCCGCGATGTGCTGCCGCTGGTACCGCTGGCGCCGACGCTGCTCGAGGCACGCGGGCTCTGCGTCAACTACTCGCGCAAGCGCAAGGGCATTGCCGGCTGGTTCGGCAAGGACCAGTTCGCCGCCGTCAAGGACGTCGATTTCCAGTTGCGCGAGGGCGAGACCATCGGCATCGTCGGGGAATCGGGTTCCGGCAAGACCACGCTGGCTCATGCTGTGCTGGCGCTGCAGCGCAAGAGCGCGGGCGCCATCCATTTCCTCGGGCGCAGCTTCGACGACGCCACGCGCAAGGACCGCTGCGAGATGCGTTCGCGCATGCAGGTGGTATTCCAGGATCCGTTCGGGTCGCTGTCGCCGCGCATGACGATCGAGCAGATCGTCGGGGAAGGACTGACGTTGCACCAGTCGGGCCTGTCTCGCGACGCCATGCGCCAGCAGGTCATCGAGGCGCTGCGCGAAGTCGGGCTGGACCGCACGGCGCTTGGCCGCTATCCGCACGAATTCTCGGGCGGGCAACGCCAGCGCATCGCCATTGCCCGGGTGCTCATCCTCAAGCCGCAGGTACTGGTGCTCGACGAGCCTACTTCGGCGCTCGATGTCTCGATCCAGCAGCAGGTGCTGGGTCTCCTCTCCCAGTTGCAGCACAAGTACAACCTCAGCTACCTGTTCATCAGCCACGATCTCGCGGTGATACGCGCCATGGCGCACCGGGTCATCGTCATGAAGGCCGGGGAGGTGGTGGAGTCGGGGGAAACCGAGGCAGTTCTCGGCGCGCCGCAACATCCTTATACGTGCAAGCTGATGGCGGCTGCCCAGATTAGTGCGGCCTGAAACCATTGCCGCGCAGCATTCGCACCGCCTCAGGGCGATGTCATGCAATTGTCATGCGAAAAGCAACAATTCAGATGCGAAAACTGAAGTAGGTCATTGATTGGAAAGCTCTTTCCGTCAAATTTGTAACGAACTTTGACAGGCGGGTGACAAGCCTATACCATCCCGCGAGGACTATTTTCGGGGTGGTTGCTCGTCCGCTTTGGGACGGGTCCTGCACGGCTTTTGTGCCCGTATGACTGGCGCGTATCTTGCGTACGGTCGTCCCCGCAATGATTCAGGCATCACCATCCGCGCCGCGGTATTCATACGGCGTGATGGGGATGATTCGAACGATTCATCAGGAGAACCAATGCAGCGATCGGTACTTCATTCCCTGGCACGCGTCGCCGCCGGGATTGCCATTGCCTGCGGTGCGACTGTGTCGAATGGAGTGCTGGCGGATACGGTTTTCAAGGATTCCGATGCCCGCGTCGATGCTTCGGCCCAGCTGGGTGCGGACACGCATGCGGAAGGCAAGCGCGGCTTGCTGTCGTCGGTCGTGAATTCCACCAGCAACGTTGCCAGCAAGGCTGGCGACCTGGTCATGAATGCGCTTGGCCTGATTGGCGTGCGTTACCGCTTTGGCGGCAACAGCCCGGAATCCGGCCTGGACTGCAGCGGCTTCGTCCGCTACGTGTTCCATGACACCTTCGGCTTCATGCTGCCGCGCCGTTCCGTCGAGATCAGCCAGGTCGGCACCACGGTGGCCGTCAATGACCTGCGCCCGGGCGATCTGGTGTTCTTCAACACCATGCGCCAGACCTTCTCGCACGTTGGCATCTATATCGGCGACAACAAGTTCGTGCACGCCCCGTCCACGGGCAGCAAGATCCGTGTTGATGACATGCGTGCCGCCTATTGGGTGACGCGCTACAACGGCGCCCGCCGCATTGAGGACAGCCCGGCTTCGAACCGTGGCGACAGCCTCGGGAACATGGTCGAGACGCTCAAGCGATTCGACCCGAACGCCAGTACGCGCACGCTGTACGGCGGCTGAGACACGCCTGCCAGGCAACAAAAAGGACTGCCCCGGGCAGTCCTTTTTGTTTGCCGGGGCATCCTGGCTATTGCGCCGCCACGGTGCCGGCCGGCTGCAAGCGGGCTTGCTCCAGCCGCTGGCGCAAGGTGGCCATCATCGCGGCAGTGGCTTGTTCTCCGGCCAGTACAGCGCGGTTGCGTGCATTGAAGTCGCTGCCGCCCATGTCGGGCAGCTCGGGGCGGATCACCACGTCCGCGCGGGCCAGCGCCATTCTGTTGATCGACTGGCCCATGATCGCCGTCGTCTGCAGGAGCACGCCGCTCTGGCCGCCATTCTTCTGGCTGGATGGGTCCGCCGAGATATTGACGGCAATGACGAAGTCCGCACCCATGCTGCGTGCCGAATCCACGGGCACCGGCTCGACCAGCCCGCCGTCCACATAGTCCCGCCCCTGGATGGAGACCGGCTGGAAGACTCCTGGCACGCTGCTGGAGGCCCGCACGGCCTGTCCCGTATTGCCGCGGCGGAACAGGATGCGCTCGCCGGTCTTCAGGTCGGTGGCCACGATGCCCAGCGGCAGCTTCATGGCCTCGATCGGACGGTTGGAAACCAGGCGGTTCACATAGTTCTGCAGGGCCTCGCCCTTGAGCCACCCGCCAAAACGGCTGCCGAAGGGCAGGGCCCAGTCGGCGATGGCGGCCTCATCCATCGTCAGCGCGAGCTTGTTGAGTTCGAAGCCGCTCATGCCGGTGGCATAGAGCGCTGCGACCACCGCGCCGGCGCTGGTGCCGGTAACCAGGTCAGGGTGGATACCCTGGGCTTCGAGCGCCTTGATCACGCCGATATGGGCGAAGCCGCGCGCGGCGCCGCCGCCCAGTGCCAGGCCGATCTTGACCGGGCGCGTTGCCGGTTGCGAGGCTACAGGGTTTGCCGGCTGGGTCGGTACGGAAGGACGCGGGCCGAACGAGCAGGCGGAAAGCAGGGTGGCTGCGGAGGCGCCGAGGAAATGACGTCGTTGCATGAATCGATGAATCGGGATGCCAGTGGGTGAGCAGCGGCGGGCGGAACCTGAAATGTGACTTGACCGGCGCAGTGACAAATTGTTTTTGTGACGACCGTTCCTGTGACTCCGCGAAGCATAAATGATTCCATTCGGGGAGGTGACCACGCAGGCCCGGAGGGCGATTGCCGGTCGGCAAGGCCGCCGGCTTCGCTTGCTATAATGCAGCACCAGCATATTCCAGCCTGCGCGCGTCCGCGCGGGCTTTTTTGTTTGTCCCCGACCACCATGACCCAACGCGTCCGCACCCGCTTCGCGCCGAGCCCGACCGGCTTCATCCATCTCGGCAATATCCGCTCCGCGCTTTATCCGTGGGCATTTGCCCGTCGCATGAAGGGCGACTTCGTGCTGCGCATCGAAGACACCGATGTCGAGCGTTCCTCGCAGGAAGCCGTCGACGTGATCCTCGAAGGCATGGCGTGGCTGGGCCTGGATATCGACGAGGGCCCGTTCTACCAGATGCAACGCATGGACCGCTACCGCGAGGTGCTGGCCCAGATGGTCGACAATGGGCTGGCCTATCCGTGCTACATGAGCACGGAAGAGCTGGACGCCCTGCGTGAAGCCCAGCGCGAGCGCGGCGAGAAGCCCCGCTACAACGGCTTCTGGCGCCCGGAGCCGGGCAAGGTCCTGCCGGAGCCGCCGGCCGGCGTGAAGCCGGTGCTGCGTTTCCGCAATCCGCTCGACGGTAGCGTGGTGTGGGAAGACGCGGTCAAGGGCCGCATCGAGATCTCGAACGAAGAGCTGGATGACCTCGTCATCGCGCGGCCCGACGGCACGCCGACCTACAACTTCTGCGTGGTGGTCGACGACCTCGACATGAAGATCACGCACGTGATCCGTGGCGACGATCATGTCAACAATACGCCGCGGCAGATCAACATCATCCGCGCGCTTGGCGGCACGCCTCCGGTCTATGCGCACCTGCCGACAGTGCTCAACGAGAGCGGCGAGAAGATGAGCAAGCGCCATGGCGCCATGAGCGTGACCGGCTATCGCGACGAGGGCTATCTGCCCGAAGCCGTGCTGAACTACCTGGCCCGTCTGGGCTGGGCGCACGGCGACGCGGAAATCTTCAGCCGCGAGCAGTTCGTCGAGTGGTTCGACCTCGAGCACCTGGGCAAGTCCCCGGCGCAGTACAACCCCGAAAAGCTCGCCTGGCTGAACAACCACTACATCAAGGTGGGCGACAACGCGCGCCTGGCCGAACTGACGCGTCCGTTCATCGAGGCGCTCGGCGGCAAGGTGGAGGGTGCGGATCTGGTCGGAGTGATCGCCCTGGTCAAGGACCGGGCCAACACGCTCAAGGAAGTCGCGCAGGCAGCGCTGCTTTTCTACCGCGGCGAGCCGCAGGCGGATGCGGCACTCAAGACCGAGCACCTGACGCCTGAAATCCAGCCGGCGCTGAAGGCGCTGGCGACCCAGCTCGGCGCGCTGCCCGAATGGAAGCGGGAAGCCATCAGCGCCACGTTCAAGGCGGTGTTGGCGGAGTTCGGGTTGAAGATGCCCAAGCTCGCCATGCCCGTACGCCTGCTGGTAGCCGGCCAGCTCCAGACGCCCAGCATTGACGCCGTGTTGGAGCTGTTCGGCCGCGAGACCGTACTGCGCCGCCTTGCCGCTGGCCTGAGCGCATAAAAAGCTGCGAAAAGTCCTGGCGGGGGCTTGCGCTCCGGCCAGGACTTCGCCATAATCTCGTTCTCCCTGCAGCGCGGTCAGTAAGCAAGACCAAGCGGGCGATCTGGAAAGAATCTCGCGGCCGTGAGGCCAAAATCTGCGGAAGCAGAGCTAGAGGAAAACAGATTGGGGGCTTGCAAAAAATCGAGGTTGATATATAATCTCTGCTTCGCTTGAAACGGTGAAATATCCGGTGGGGGCGAATAAGCAAGCAGTAATAAATGGCAGTACCATGGGGCTATAGCTCAGCTGGGAGAGCGCTTGCATGGCATGCAAGAGGTCAGCGGTTCGATCCCGCTTAGCTCCACCAAGATGCCGGAATCATCCGCAGTTTGGATGTTTCCAGACGGAACATGTTGAAAGACAAGTTTCTGTCCCCTTCGTCTAGAGGCCTAGGACATCACCCTTTCACGGTGAGTACAGGGGTTCGAATCCCCTAGGGGACGCCATAACATCGGGCGTAATCAAATGCCTGAATTGCTGCGTCGAGCGAAGCTCGGAGCGGCAGCCGACTAAGGAGTGGTAGTTCAGTCGGTTAGAATACCGGCCTGTCACGCCGGGGGTCGCGGGTTCGAGTCCCGTCCACTCCGCCAAAACTAAACCCACATGGTTAATCCCATGTGGGTTTTTTCTTATAAGTGAGAGGATTATCTGATAATCGCCGAGGCAGAAAATAACTGTTGCGGTTTATATCAAGGCTGTATATAATTCTTTCATTCGCTGAGGCGTTGAGGTAATAATGAAACAGCGAATAAGTAGTATCGTAGTAAATACCGCATACGGGGCTATAGCTCAGCTGGGAGAGCGCTTGCATGGCATGCAAGAGGTCAGCGGTTCGATCCCGCTTAGCTCCACCAGAATTCAGGATGCATCGTAGTTAAAAAGATGCTTCCCAAGCGAAGAAAAGTCAGTTAGAATGACCGACTTCTCAACGCGAGACGGAACGTGTTGAAAGACAAGTTTCTGTCCCCTTCGTCTAGAGGCCTAGGACATCACCCTTTCACGGTGAGTACAGGGGTTCGAATCCCCTAGGGGACGCCATAACATCGGGCGTAATCAAACGCCTGAATTGCTGCATCGAGCGAAGCTCGGGGCGGCAGCCGACTAAGGAGTGGTAGTTCAGTCGGTTAGAATACCGGCCTGTCACGCCGGGGGTCGCGGGTTCGAGTCCCGTCCACTCCGCCAAAACTAAACCCACATGGTTAATCCCATGTGGGTTTTTTCTTTTGCTTTGGCTCAAATGCAAATACTGCTTCGTTGCATCTATCCCGATGCAGGTTCGACCCAGGATAGACGCATGCGCATCAATGCTGTTCCACCGTGCTGATGCGCATGAAGTAGCGCACCAGCAGGAAACCGGCAACGCCCAGGCTCACGCTGTTGGCGATCCAGAAACCCGCGGCGCCACGCGTAAATGCAGGCAGGGTATCAATCAGGCCGAATCCCAGCACATAGCCCCCGCCAATACCGATGCCCCATAGTGAGCCGGCGTAGATCAGTGTCGGAATCAGCGCAATCTTGTAGGCGCGCAGGATAAAGGCTGTCATGACCTGGATGGCGTCAAAGGCCTGGTAAAAGGCGATGAACAGTACCAGTGGCAGCGCGGTGGCCACGACCGCGGCGTCTCTGGTGTAGGCATGCAGCAAGGGCTCGCGCAGCAGCCACAGCATGCAGCCGGTCAGCATGGCGAGAGACGCCGCCAGGCAGATGCCGCGCCACGCAAGGCGGCTCGCGCCGGCCATGTCACGTGCGCCGATCGACTGCGCCACGAGTGTCGACGTGGCGATTGCCAGCGAGAGCGGCAGCATATAGGCCACGGCACCGAGATTGGCAATGATCTGGTGGCCGGCAAGGGTGACGGTACCCATGCGCGTGATGAAGATCGACATGAGCGTGAAAGAGGTGATCTCGATCAGGTAGGTCAACCCCATCGGTACGCCCAGGCGCAGTAGTGCCCGTAGCTGGGCCGGTACCGGCCAGCTCCAGGCCGAGAAGATCTTCAAGGGCCGATAGACCGCGCTATGGCGAAGGATCAGGAGCCCGGCAACGCACCAGCCCCAGCTGATCAGCGTCGAAGCCAGCGCGCAACCAGGGCCGCCCATGGCGGGTATGCCAAGTCCGCCGTTGATGAACCACGCGTTGAGCGGCACCTTCAGGGCCAGGCCAACGATTTGCAGTACCGTCACCATGACCGGGCGCGACAGCGCGTTGTTGAGCGCCGAATAGATGCGGAAACCAAGGGCCGCGGGCAGGCCGAATGCGCCAATATGCAGATACTGGCTGGCCTTGCCGACCAGTTCAGGGGGCGCCTTGGCAAAGGCGAGCAGCGGCTCCGGGAATGCGAGCAGCAGCACGCCGGGAACAGACAGTGCCAGCCCGAGCCAGGCGGCTTGCCTGACCTCGCTGCCGATCTGTTCGCTGCGGCCTGCGCCGTAGAGTTGGCCGGCGATCGGTGCGAGTGCCTGCAGCACGCCCATCAGGCTGATATAGACGGTCACATAGATTGAGCCGCCGAGACCAACCGCAGCCAGGTCGCTTGCGGAGGCGCGCCCGGCCATGACCGTATCCATGACGCCGAACGCGATGACCGCGAGCTGGCCGACCAGTACCGGCGCGGCAAGATGGGCGATACGCCGCAGGTCGTGAAGCAGGTTCATGCCGGATTCGCACAAGCGCATGAATGCGCAGGAGTTCAGCCGGCGGCGGCGGCGCAGCCGCCAGCCATGCCGCCGGCAAGAGGGTTCAGGGCTACTGGGGCAGGCGGCGCCGCGGCAGTTCCGGCCGTGCGTGCGTGGCGCGCGATGTATCGACCAGGCGATACATGCGGAAACGCTCGTCACGGTCGGCGGGCCGGCGGCCTTCCCAGATCAGCCGCCATTCGAAATGGGAGATCTTGCTGGGCTCGCCGTAGTCGGCGCTGTCGTGCCGCAGCAGGATGTCGCAGCCATCGTCGGGGCCGCCGAAGCGGAAATGGCCAAAGTAGGCGAATGACGCGAGCTGGGCATTGCCCATGCGGATCGGCTGTACGCACTGGTACGCGGGCGGCAGCGCCATGGCGGCAGCCTCGACTACGTCGCGGTAGGTCTTGCCGTAATTGATCGACGGCAGCCACAGCGTCATGGCCATGACCCACATCAGTGTGGTGCCGGCGGCGGAGATCACCACCGGGCGCCAGATCTGCTTGGGTGCCCGCGACAGCCGCCAGCGTACGATCAGCACCCAGGCCACCGTCACCAGCAGCGCGAAGATGACGGCGGAAAGCGTGAAGTGATGCTGGAAGCCGGGCAGTTGCCGGAAGACGTTGCGGGCGATGCGCGGTGGCCAGCCCGTGGTCTTGGCGATCCAGAGAAACCACACCGTCCCACCGAAAATGGTGAAGAACAGCAGGGCGAACCAGTCGATCGCGTTGATCACGCCACGTGCGAGCGTGGGCAGCGCAAACGCGCCGAGGATCGCCATGGGCGGCAGCAGCAGGATGAATTGCACGTCCCCGGCGTTGGTCTGCAGGAACAGCAGTACCAGCGTCGGCAGCAGCAGCGCGAGCGGCAGCGCCACATGCGGGGCGCGGCGCATGCCGGCCCAGGCAATCCAGGCCCAGCCTGCGATGGGCCAGACCGGCCACGCATACAGGAACAGGTTACGCATGTTGAAGCCGAACGTCTGCATATTCGGCGCGCCATAGCTGCGCCGGTCATAGCGGGCCCACTCGCGGATGAAGGTCACGGCTTCGGTGCGGTCCGCCGTGCCGAAATAGGCGGTGGCCAGCCATGCCGCCACGATCAGCAGTGCCAGCGGCAGGCCGATAGCCGCCAGCCGCCGCCACGGAAGCGGGGCGCAGACGACAGCGCAGACAGCGGCGGCAGCCAGCAGCGCCAGCGGCAGGATCGGTCCGCTGGCGAGTGTCAGCGCGCCCAGGCCAAGCCCGAACACCAGGCTGCCGTGCACAGGCTTGTCCAGGCTGCGCACCAGTCCATACAGAATCATGGCGATCAGGGCAACCTGGCCGACTTGTGCGGTCGTTTCATGGCCCCGGATGGCCAGCCCCACGCAGGCCAGGAAAACGAGCAGGGCGCCGTCTGCCAGCGTGCGGCCATAGTCGCGCGCGCTGGGCTGGCCGCCGAAGGCATAGGCGAACGGCTGGACCTCGTCGCGGCGCCCGAGCAGGTAGGTCGTGTACCAGATGAAGGCGCAGGTGCCGAAGAAGCACAGCGCCGTGGCCAGGCGCGATGCATCGGGCGCGCCGAGCCAGCCGCCGAACAGGCGGATCATGGCCGCACCGATCCAGAAGACCAGCGGGCCGTCTTCGGTGAAAGGGCGCCCGGCGATGTTGGGCATCAGCCAGTCATGCGGACCACCCGTGGCCAACTGCCACATCACGCCGAAGCCGGCCGCGTCCTCATTCTTCCATGGGTCGCGGTTGAACAGGCCGGTCAGCCCGTAGATGATGCAGATCGCGAGCAGCAGGGCACGCGGCAGCGCGCCCGTTGCGGAGGCGGTCAACTGAACGGGGGAAGTCTTGGCTTCACGCATCGGCGGATGGGGTCAGCAGCGCGGGACGGGCAAGGCTGCTGCAAGCGAGTGGCGGCGCCAGGGCCGGAACGGTATGGAGGGCACAAATACAAAGAGGCAGCCGCTGCTGCCTCTTTGCGGGTCTGCATGGCACCGGAACATCTGTCCGCTGGCGCCACGCAAACGGGTGTTCGCCGGAGCGATTACTTCGCAGCCTTGCCCAGCTTGTTGCCGAACTTCTGGCGGAACTTCTCGACGCGGCCGGCGGTGTCCATGATCTTCTGGGTGCCGGTGTAGAACGGGTGCGATTCCGACGAGACTTCGATCTTGGCCAGCGGGTATTCCTTGCCGTCCTTCACGATCGTGTCCTTGGTCTGGATGGTCGAACGGGTGATGAAGCTGAAGTCGCTCGACATGTCCTGGAACACGACTTCGCGGTAATTCGGGTGGATGCCTTCTTTCATGGTGATTCCTTTCTGGTTGGGTAGCCAGTCCGTTGCGCGCTGCCGGCACAATACCGCGGCGGTGAACGAACCACTTGCCGATTACGGGCAAACTGGAATTATGGCAGAAAAACAATGGCTTGGGAAACACGACCGCAATTTGCGGCGAACCGGTGCGTGCCGGACTCGGAGCCCTAAGCCGACGCGCCGGCGGGATCCTGCCGGAAGAACGTTGCCAGGCATTGATAGATCACTGGCCAGTGACGTTTCAGGCCCGCCGGTTCCACGAAAAATGCTTCAGCCGTCACTGCGAAGAACTCGCTCGGCGCCTCGCAGCCATACGGGTCGATCAGGCGCAGGGCCGGCGGCAGCCGCTCGGGATGCTCCCAGGCTTTCACGGGATGCTGGTCCCAGGTTTCGGCAAAGCGGTCGTACTCGGTCAGGAAGGTTTCGGCCCAGGCTTCGGCGTCGACGTCAGGGTGCAATTGCCGGGAAAACGGTGGCACGCCGTCCGGTTCGCCGTCGAGCATGTCCAGCTTGTGGGCAAATTCGTGGATCACCACGTTATATGTGTCGGCGGGCACATCGTGCCCGGTGTCGAGACCGCCGCCCGGCGTATCGACATCGGGCCAGGACAGGATGACCGGGCCGTGTTCCCACGCTTCGCCGCTGGCTTCCTCGACGATGCCATGCACTAGGCCGATCTCATCCTGCACTGTACGCCGGATGATGAATTCGCCCGGGTACAGCACGATGCCGTGCCAGCCGCGATACCACTCGATGCCAAGCCGCAGGATGGGCACGCAAGCCTGCACCGCGACGGTGACGACCATGTCGTCGGTCAGCGGCAGTTCATGCGCGGTGGAGTATTCCTTCTCGGCGATAAAAAGCGTGGCCAGTTCGCGCAGCGCGCGCAGGTCGTCCTCGGCGTAGCGCTGCACGAATGGCAGTGCCGACACGGTGCGCTCCCACAGCGCATCGGGGATGGCGTAGTGCTCGAGCTTGCGGGCTTTCGAGCGGGTGCGCAGGAATTGGGTCAGTTTGCCGAGCATGGTGCGGTGGGGGCTGAAAGCCGGGGCCGGCCCTGGCAATGCGACAAAACAACAAAACAAAAAAGGCGCGCCGCGGCACGCCTTTTGTTCGCTTGGCAAAGATGCCGGAGGCTTAGCCGCCTCTGCGCATCATATCGAAAAACTCTGCGTTGTTCTTCGTTGCCTTCATCTTGTCCAGGATGAATTCCATGGCCTGGACTTCGTCCATGTCGGAGATGAACTTGCGCAGGATCCAGATCTTCTGGAGGATGTCCGGCTTGATCAGCAGTTCCTCGCGGCGCGTGCTGGACTTGTTCAGGTTGATCGACGGATAGACGCGCTTTTCTGCGAGGCGGCGTTCCAGGTGCACTTCCATGTTGCCGGTGCCCTTGAACTCTTCGTAGATCACGTCATCCATGCGGCTGCCGGTCTCGATCAGCGCGGTGGCGATGATGGTCAGCGAACCGCCTTCTTCCAGGTTGCGCGCGGCGCCGAAGAAGCGCTTCGGGCGCTGCAGCGCGTTGGCGTCCACACCACCGGTCAGGACCTTGCCCGAAGCGGGTACCACGGTGTTGTAGGCGCGCGCCAGGCGGGTGATCGAGTCCAGCAGGATCACCACGTCGCGCTTCAGTTCGACCAGGCGCTTGGCTTTCTCGATCACCATTTCGGCGACCTGCACGTGGCGGATGGCCGGTTCGTCGAACGTGGAGGCCACCACTTCGCCGCGCACCGAGCGCTGCATTTCGGTCACTTCTTCCGGGCGCTCGTCGATCAGCAGCACGAACAGGTCTGCTTCCGGATGATTGTTTGCGATGGCGTGCGCAATATGCTGCAGCATCACGGTCTTGCCGGACTTCGGCGATGCCACCAGCAGCGCGCGCTGGCCGCGCCCGATCGGCGCGATCATGTCGATGATGCGGCCGGTGATGTTCTCTTCGGCCTTGATGTCGCGTTCGAGCTGGAGTGGCCGGTTCGGGTGCAGCGGCGTCAGGTTCTCGAACATGATGCGGTTCTTGACCGCTTCGGGCGGCTGCCCGTTGACCTTGTCCACCTTGACCAGCGCAAAGTAACGCTCGCCGTCCTTGGGCGTGCGCACTTCGCCTTCGATCGAATCACCGGTATGCAGGTTGAAGCGGCGGATCTGCGACGGGCTGATGTAGATGTCATCCGTGCTGGCCAGGTACGAGGTTTCCGGCGAGCGCAGGAAACCGAAACCGTCGGGCAGAACTTCCAGCGTGCCGTCTCCGTAGATGGTTTCGCCCATCTTGGCGCGCTTCTTGAGGATCGCAAACATCAGTTCCTGTTTGCGCATCCGCTGTGCGTTGTCGATCTCGAGCGTTGCCGCCATTTCGAGAAGCGCAGACACGTGAAGCGATTTGAGTTCTGTCAGGTGCATAGACAAGGGGTACAGAAGGCCCGGACGGGCGAGACCTAGAGGGAAGGGGGAAGAAATGAGCGAACGCTCGGGGAAGTTGTTGGTGGCATCTTAGCACAATCCGACCGGCGCGCCAGGGCGTGGCGCACGCACATCGGATCGTGGGAAACCCGGAGCCCATGCCAGGGCTCCGGCAGGCAAGCGCTTACAGGTTGCCGTCGAGGAACGCCGTGAGCTGCGACTTGGACAGCGCGCCGACCTTCTGGGCCGCGACCGCACCGTTCTTGAACAGGATCAGCGTCGGGATACCGCGGATGCCGAACTTGGCCGGCACTTGCTGGTTCTCATCGACGTTGATCTTGGCGATCTGCAGCTTGTCGCCGTAGTCCTTGGCCACTTCGTCCAGGATCGGGGCGATCATCTTGCAGGGGCCGCACCATTCGGCCCAGAAGTCGAGCAGGACAGGCTTGTCGGACTGGAGGACGTCGGCGTCGAACGAGGCGTCGCTCACATACTTGATTTGTTCACTCATGGCGGAAAACCTCTGGTTTCGCTCAGTTTATGTCAATGGCTGGGAATGGCCGAACCGCTACCTTACACGAGAATCCCCGGATTCGCCTGACGGCGCCTGGCGGGGATTCGCCGCGGCGGCCGCTGTCGCGCCCCGGTTTCGTCGATATGTTACCAGTTTGCGGATTTTCAAGACGGTTCCCAAAAGGCCCCGTTAGCGGTCCGGATAATCGCCGGCAGTGTATATATTCTGCCTTGGATTTCCGGTTCACATGAATGGTTGTTTCAATGGGGTCAAGAGATTCCGACAATCGGTCATGTGGGACAAGCGGCACTTTTTGGGCGCCAGCACGCTGCCCGGATTTGCCCGGACGTGTGCCTGATGCGCCCGCCGGACGCGTAGAATAGAAGGGCAGCACTTCCTGCGCGCCATGCGCCATCGACAAGGCCATCGACATGACTCCCGATTCCCGCAAGCCCACACAGCCCGACGCCGAGCCGGCGTCTCCGGATGTGGAACACCTGAGCGACGCGCTGGATCACATCAGCAGCGCGGTCGAGACCAACAGCATTGCCAGCGGCGCGGCCAAGGGGCTGGTGTACAGCATTATCGAGACCCTCGGCACGCTGGTGGGCGACCCGGACCTACCCGAGCATGCGCGCTCGGGCTACGAAGGCCTGCTCGAGACCGCGCGCGAGATCCGCGCGCGGCTGGAGGGCGGCCCGCACTGAGCGGGACGGGCGCGGGGCCTGCCGCGCGATTCGCAGATTCCGCCATGGTCCGCCGCTTGCAAATGCCGCAGCGGGCAGTCAGCCCTCGTTGTTTCCGTTATTGCCGTTGCTTTCACTCTTGTCCCTACGCAGTCCGCGTAACCCGCGGCACGTGCGCTCATGACGCCACTGCGCTTTCGTCCAGGCCCGGATTTCCTCGACCAGGCGGCTGCGGCTGCCTGGCATTTCCTTGACCACTGCGGTGTGCCCGAGGCCGCCGCGCATGTGGTCGTGCCGACCGCGGCGCAGATCCCGGGCGTGCGCATGGCGCTCGACGCCGCGGCGCGCGCCGCCGGCCGGCCGCGCCTGCTGCCCCGTGTCCTGACCCTGGGACACTGGCTGCTCGACCTGCCGCCCGATGGCTCGCCGGTGCGCAGCCATGCCGCCCGCCTGCTGGCCGTGCAGCAGGCCGTGCGCGCGCAGGACTGGCTGAGGCGCTCGTTCGGCGCCCAGACGGAATCCGCGGCGTGGGGTTTGGCGCAGACGCTCCTGTCGATCTGCGACGAACTCAATACGCGCTGGCTCGAGGACGTCGCCGTGAGCGACGGCGAAGCCATGGACGGTACGGATCGCGCGTCGCTGCTGCAAGGCGCGCTGGAGCGTACCTATGCGCATCTGTCCGAGCGGCTGCTCGGCGAGGAGGCGCGCATCGTGCTCGCGTTCTGGCAGGCGCTATCAGGTCCGGACGATCCCTTGCCGTCGCGCCGGCGTGCACTGCGCCAGCTTGCACAGCAACTCTCAGGGCCGGTCGTGTGGATTGCCCCGACACCGCCGACGCCCATCGAGGGTGCCTTCCTGCGCGATGCAGCCGAGCTGGTGCCGGTGCTGGAGGTCGGCTATGACTGGTCGGGCACCGGTGAAGCCGAGGCGGCCGGCTGGTACGACACGCTGGTTGCGCTGTGGCCGGAGGCGCGCATTGCCGATGACGGCGATGCACCGGTATTCGCGCAGGCCATGCCAGTGCTGCCAGAGGCGCGGCCATCGATTCGCGTCATCGGCGCCGCCCGTTTCGAGGACGAAGCGGCCGCCGCGGCGGACCAGCTCGTGCAATGGCTCAACGCGGGGCGCCGCAATATCGCGCTGGTCGCGCACGACCGCGTCGTGGCCAGGCGCGTGCGTGCCTTGCTCGCGCGTGCCGGGGCACCGGTGCGCGATGAAACCGGCTGGAAGCTGTCGACCACGCGCGCCGCGGCGGCACTGATGCGCTGGTTCGACCTGCTGGTGCGCGATGGCGACACCGCTGCGCTGCTCGACCTGCTGAAGAGCCCGTTCTGCCTGCCCGAATTCACGGACCGCGGCGCCGCCATCGCGATGATCGAGCGCCGGGTCCGGCGCGACAATGTCAGCGGCGGATGGGACCGGTTGCGCCACCTGTCCGGCGCGCTGCCTGCCGCGCCGGCGGAAGCCGACGACGCGGAAATCCAGCGGGCAGAGGCAGTGCGCCGCAGCGCGGGCGAGCTGCTCGCTGTGCTCGCCGACGAGGCCGCCCGCTGGCCGCGCGGCGTTGCACAGCATCCGTTGTCGGTCTGGCTGGGCTGCCTGGACGGCACGCTCGACGCGCTCGGCATGCGCACCGCGCTCGCCGCGGACGAGGCGGGCCGGCAATTGCTTGACGCGCTGGCGCGGCTGCAGGACCTGCCATCGGATGAAACCAGTTCGCATGCCACGCTGTGCCAGGCGGAATTCCGCGCGATGCTTTCCGCGTTGCTGGAGTCGGTGGCGTACAAGGAGCCCTCTGCCGCCGGCTCGGCACGGATCACCATCCTGCCGCTCAACGGCGCACGCATGCGCCGGTTCGACGGGGTCGTGGTGGTCGGCTGCGACGACGCGCAATTGCCGTCGAGCGCCGCCGAACTGATGTTCTTCTCCAACCAGATGCGCCGCGAACTGGAGCTCGAAGACCGCGAAGCGCGCTTTGCGCAGCAGGCCCGCGACCTGGCGGAAGTCCTGCTCAATAACAACGATGTCGTGCTGACGTGGCAGCGCCTGGGCGGACGTGGCGAGCCCAAGCACGTGTCCGGCTGGATCGAGCGCTTGTCCGCGTGCTGCGCGCGTGCGGGCGTGACGATTGAAGCGAGCATGGCTCCGCTCATCCACCAGACGTTCGCCGATACGCGCGGCATGCCCGCGCCGGCTGCACCCGAGCTGGTGCCGGTTCGCTGGAGCGCGCAGGCCTACAACATGCTGCGGCGCTGCCCCTATCAGTTCTTCGCTGGCCGCATGCTGGGCCTGGCCGGACTGGAGGCTGTCAGTGACGACCTGGAAAAACGCGATATTGGCGAGTTGCTGCACCGCGTGCTGCTGCGCTACCACCGCGAGCTGCAGATGCGGCGCGAACGCGGCGAAGTGGTGCCGGAGCCGGCGAGGCTCGACAGGTTGCGCGAGATATCGGACGACATCTTCGGCGCGTTGATGGCCGAGGACGGCAATGCGATCGGCTACTATCGGCGCTGGTGCGAAGTGCTGCCGTCCTATGTGGCATGGCAAAGCGACCGCGAAGCGCAAGGATGGTTCTGGCGCGGCGGCGAGCTGGACGCCGGCGTGGACCTGCCCATGCCCGACGGCAGGCCGATCCGGCTGAACGGTCGCATCGACCGGCTCGACCAGGGCCCGGACGGTGCGCATGCCGTGCTCGACTACAAGACGCAGAGCGCCACGCGCCTCAAGCGCAAGACCAGCGAGGTCGAGGAAGATTGCCAGCTGCCGTTCTATGGCCTGCTGCGTGCCGATGCGGTCGGCGGAAGCTGGGTGTCGCTGGAAGGCGCACGCGAAGGCGCTGCGGGGCCCCAGCGCGAAGTCGACCTGCCGGATTTCGATGCCGCTGTCGCCTGGCTGGAGCAGCAGATGCGCAGCGACGTCATGCGCCTGCGCGAAGGCGTGCGGCTGCCGGCATTCGGCGACGCCTCGGCCTGTACGTACTGCAATGCCCGCGGCCTGTGCCGCAAGGGCTTCTGGGAATCCACCGCCGTGCCGGACCTGACATCATGACGGTTCACGCCTACTTGCGCGACGGCCAGCCAGTGAGCGAGGCCGAATTCACGCGTGCCGCCTGCGATCCTGCCAGTTCGGTGGTGGTCGAGGCCTGCGCCGGGAGCGGCAAGACCTGGCTGCTGGTGGCGCGCCTGGTGCGCCTGCTGCTGGCTGGTGCCGCCCCGCACGAGATCCTGGCCATCACCTTCACCCGCAAGGCCGCGGAAGAAATGCGCGAGCGCCTGATGGAGGTGCTCGCGCAGATGGCGCGCGACAGCGACGAGGCGGTGATCGAGTCGCTGCTCATGCGCGGCATGACGCCGCAGGCCGCCAGCGAAGCGCTGCCGCGCGCGCGGCGCCTGCATGCGCAGGTGCTGGCCGCACCCGGGCGCATGGCGATCGACACCTTCCACGGCTGGTTCGGCACGCTGCTGCGCGGCGCGCCGCTCGCATCAGGTGTCGTGCCGGGCGCCTCCTTGCGCGAAGACGCGCTGCGCATGAAGCGCGAGGCGTGGGCGCCGGTCTGGCGCTCGCTGGCGGCACCGCGGTATGCGGAGCTGCGGCAGGCGTACGAGACGCTGGTCGATGCCGTCGGTGAATTCCAGGCGCGCGGCTTGCTCGACGCCATGTTCCACGCGCGCAGCGAGTGGTGGGCCATGCGCGAAGGCGGCGATCCGGCCGAGGCGCTGGCCGAGTGCCTTGGCGAAGATGCACAGGGCGACGTGCTGGTGCCGGCGCTGTGTGACGAAGCGTGGCTCGACATGTGCCAGTCGCTGGCGTCGCGACTCGGTGCGGGCGGCAAGACCGAACAGGCGCATGCGGGCCGCATCCAGGATGCGCTGATTGCCATCCGTGCCTGGTGCGAGGCGGGCGCGGCGCCTGGCAAGCCGGCCGAGCAGGCTTTCGCGCTGCTGCGCACGGCATTCTTTACCGCTGCGGGCAGCCCGCGTTCGCTGCGCCGGACCAGTGCGCTGGTCAAGTCGGCAGGCGGGGAATCGCAGGTGGACGCGCTGGTGGCGCAGCACGCCGAGCTGTGTGCGATGCTCGATGAGATCAGCGCCCGTCGTTGCGAAGCCGCTGTGCTCGCGGTCAACCTGGCGCTCTACCGCCTCGGCGACGCGCTGCTGGAACGCTACCAGCAGTACAAGAGCGAGCAGCGTGCGATGGATTTTGCCGACCTGGAGTGGCAGGCCGCCTGCCTGATGGCCGAGGAGGAGACCGCCACCTATCTGCAGGTGCGGCTCGATGCGCGCTACCGCCACCTGCTGTTGGACGAATTCCAGGACACCAACCCGCTGCAGTGGCGCATCCTGCAAGGGTGGCTGGCCGGCTACGCGGGTCTGGGAGAGCGCCCGACGGTGTTCCTGGTCGGCGATCCCAAGCAATCGATCTATCGCTTCCGCCGCGCCGACGCACGCCTGTTCGGCGCCGCAAGCACCATGCTCCAGGCGGAGTTCGGCGCCACGGTGCTGCGCACCAACCGCACCCGCCGGAACCGCATGGAAGTGCTGGCGTGGGTCAACGCCGTGTTCGATGCCGCGCGTGGCGAAGGCCGCTATCCGCTCTACGAAACGCAGACCACCGCGCTGCCTGAGGGCGGCGGACCGGTCTGGCTGCTGCCGCTGGTGGAGTCCGAAGACAGCGGATCGACCGATGCGCTGGCCGAGGAGCCGGACGCGTCTTCCGATGCGGCGTCCGAATCCGGCCATCGTGACACCTTGCTGCAGCCACGCCGTCAGGAAGGCGACTCGCTGCGCCTGGAAGAAGGCCGGCGCGTCGCGGCATGGCTGCGCCATATCCATGACACGGTCCCGGTCCACGAGGGCGGCGAACAGCGGCCCGCGCGCTGGAGCGACATGCACCTGCTGGTGCGGCGCAAGACCCACCTGGCCGACTACGAGCGCGCCTTGCGCGAGGCTGGCATTCCGTGCCTGAGCCCGCGCCGCGGCGGCCTGCTGGCTACCCTGGAGGCGCTGGACCTGTCGGCGCTGCTGGCGTTCCTGATGACGCCGGAGTCCGACCTGGATCTTGCCCACGTGCTCAAGAGCCCGCTGGTCGGCGCCACGGATGACGACCTCGTTGCGCTGTCGCAACTGGAGGGAGAGGGTGGCTGGTGGGCGCGCATCGATGCCGGGGGTGTCCCGCAGGCATGCTCCGACGCCGTGCGCGAAGGTGTGGCGCGGCTGCGGCACTGGTTGCGGCTGGCGCCGCACCAGCCTGTGCATGACCTGATTGACCAGATCTTCCATGGCGGCGAAGTGCGGCGGCGCTATGCCGAAGCCGCGCCGCCGGATATCCGCGAGCAGGTGCTGGCCAACCTCGATGCATTCCTGAAGCTGTCGCTGGACCTGGATGGCGGCCGCTATCCGAGCCTGCCGAAGTTCATCGACGAACTGCAGGAAATCCGCCGCGGCGATGAGCAGGAAAGCCCCGACGAAGGCGGCATGGCCGAGGACACCGAGCCCGCTGACGAGGATCCCGCGCAGGCCGGGCTGGATGCCGTGCATATCCTGACCGTCCATGCCGCCAAGGGGCTGGAGGCGCCGTTCGTCGTGTTGCTGGATGCGAACCACAGCGATCCGGCGCCGGACCGTGGCGGCATCCTGATCGACTGGCCGCCGGAATCGCGCGTGCCACGGCATTTTTCCGCCTATGGCAAGCGCAGCGAACGCGGGCTGGCCCGCATGCCACTGTTCGAGGCCGAGGCCGCACTGGGCGAGCGCGAAAACTGGAACCTGCTGTACGTGGCGATGACGCGTGCCCAGCAAGGCTTGCTGGTCAGCGGCGTCAAGGGCCGCGCCAGCAAGAACGCCGAAGGCGAACCGGGAAGCGAAATCGCGGGTAGCTGGTATGTCCGCCTGCAGGCAGCCGGGGTGGCCGAGGCCGTGGCTGAGCGTCCGCCAGTGCAGGCGGACAATTTGCCCGTGGCATCGCGCCTGAGCGAGCCCGTGCGTTTCACGGACTTCCGGCTTCGCTACCGCGATGCGGCGGGCGTGGTGGAATTTGCCGATGATCAGGACGGCATGGGTGAATCCCTGCTCGAGGCATCGGGCGACGAAACCGAAGGCATCGTCTTCAATGCCGCCGCGGCGCGCCACGGCGAGCTGATCCACGCGCTGCTGGAGCGGATCACGCGCTATCCCGATGCGTTCGATGCCGTGCCGGACGTGCCGACGGTACTGCGCTGGTTTCCGCTGGCCGGGGCCGGCTCGCCAGGCGCTCGGCAGGCCTGGCTGGCCCAGGTGGAAGAGGCGGTCGGCGCGGTGCAGGCGATGCTGTCGGCCCCGGCGTTGTCGCCGCTGCTGCAGGCGTTTGACGCAGTGTCGGCTCGCAATGAGGTCGAGCTCTACGACGGGCGCGGCAGGCTGCTGCGTATTGACCGCCTGGTCGAATTCGACGACAAGGTCGTCATCATCGACTACAAGCTGCGTCTGCTGCCACAAGAGCGCGCCGCCTATCGTGCCCAGCTCATGCGCTATGTCGCTGCCGTGGCGCCGATGTTCCCCGGCAAGCGTGTGGAGGCCGGCGTAGCCACGGCGCAGGGCGAGTGGATTCCGGTCGAAGCGTTGTCCGTGCCGGCGGCGGAGCCGGTGCAGGGCTCATTGTTCTGAATACCGGACTGAATACCGGAAGTGCGGCGTCCTGCTGCCTTGCCGGAATCGGCGCAGAATGGAGGAAGCGGCGCCCGGGGCCTTGCTGTACTAAAGTGACTGGATGTGCGACGCGGAGTGGCGCAAGGAGGCGCCCAAAAGGCCTGAATTGCGTAGGGGATTCTGCCGGACAGCGGGGAACGAGCGGGAGGGTAGTGGGAGGGTATAAGGTGGACGAGCCTGGCCCTCGGCACTGGTGGAAAACGGCTATGGCTGCTTCGTTCCCGACCTGACCAGGTTGACCGCGCCACCATGCGAGGAGGCCCGTCCGACCGCCATTGTAACCCAGAGTGGACGCACTGCGTTGAAGTTGCGGAAATTTGACCTGGCTTGACCTAGCGCAGGCGATGTTCCCCGCAGTGCCCCGAGCATACCGGCTGCCCAATCCGGACATGAATGGTGAGCCAAGACATGAACGCAAACGACCAGATCCTCCGTGGCGCGCTGGCGCCGCAGGAAATCTCGACTGAAGTCCTGCTGGAGAAATACGCCAAAGGCGAGGAGCAGAGCGCTACCGAGGTGCGCGAGCGCGTGGCGCGCGCGCTCGCGCAGGTGGAGGCCGAAGACCAGCGCGAGGCCTGGGCGGCGCGTTTCCTGTGGGCGCAGGAGAACGGCTTCGTGCCGGCAGGCCGCATCAACTCGGCCGCGGGCACCGGCATCCAGGCTACGCTGATCAACTGCTTCGTGCAGCCCGTGGGGGATTCGGTGTCGGAGCCGCGCGATGGCCGGCCCAGCATCTACACCGCGGTCGCGCAGGCAGCCGAAACCATGCGCCGCGGCGGCGGCGTCGGCTATGACTTCTCGGCCATCCGGCCGGCCGGCGCGCTGGTGCGCGCCACGCATTCGCGCGCATCGGGTCCGGTGTCGTTCATGAAGGTGTTCGATGCGTCGTGCGCGACGGTCGAGTCGGCCGGGGCGCGGCGTGGCGCGCAGATGGGCGTGCTGCGTTGCGACCACCCGGATATCGAGAGCTTCATCCACGCCAAGGACAAAGGCGAACTCAGCAACTTCAATATCTCGATCGGCGTCACCGACGCATTCATGCGCGCGGTCGAGAACGACGAGGAAGTGGAACTGGTGCACGAGGCCGAGCCCGGCGCGGACCTCATTGGTGCCGGCGCCTACCGGCGCGATGACGGGCAGTGGGTCTACCGCCGCATGCCCGCGCGCCTGCTGTGGGACCAGGTCATGCACGCGACCTACGACCACGCCGAGCCTGGCATCCTGTTCCTGTCGCGCATCAACGCCGACAACAACCTCTATTACTGCGAGACCATCGAAGCGACCAACCCGTGCGCCGAGCAACCGCTGCCGTCGTACGGCTGCTGCTGCCTGGGTTCGGTCAACCTGACGCGCTTCGTGCGCCAGCCGTTTTCCCCTGACAGCGAGTTCGACTTCGACGCCTTCGCCGAAGTGGTCCGCGTGGCCACGCGCATGCTGGACAACGTGCTCGACGCGACCTTCTGGCCCTTGCCCGAGCAGCGGGCCGAGGCACAGGCCAAGCGCCGCGTAGGCCTGGGGTTCCTGGGCCTGGGCAGCGCACTGGTGATGCTGGGCCTGCGCTATGACAGCGGGCCGGCGCGCGCACTTGCCGCCCGCATTTCCGAGCGCATGCGCGATGAAGCCTACCTGGCATCGACCGCGCTGGCCGCGGAGAAGGGTGCGTTCCCGCTGTTCGATGCCGATGCCTACCTGCAGAGCGGCTTTGCAAGCCGGCTGCCCGAGGCCGTGCGCCAGGCGATCGAGCGCAATGGGCTGCGCAACTCGCACCTGCTGTCGATTGCGCCGACCGGCACGATCACGCTGGCGTTTGCCGACAACGCGTCGAACGGCATCGAGCCGGCCTTCTCGTGGACCTACAACCGCAAGAAGCGCATGCCGGACAACACCTACCGCAGCTTCGAGGTGGCCGACCATGCATGGCGGCTCTACCGTCACATGGGTGCCGACATGGACCAGCTGCCCGATGCCTTCGTGACGGCGCTGCAGATGTCGGCGCTCGACCATATGCGCATGCTGCAGGCCGTGCAGCCCTATATCGACACCAGCATCAGCAAGACCGTCAACGTGCCGGAGGACTATCCATACGAGGCGTTCCGCAACCTGTATTTCGAGGCCTGGAAGGCGGGGCTGAAGGGGCTGGCGACGTACCGGCCGAACAGCGTGCTCGGTGCCGTGCTGTCGGTCAGTACGCCCACCGCTCCGGCTGCGGCGCCTGCGGCGGCGGACGACCCGCTGGTGCGGCCTTTCGGCAGCCGCCCTGTGGGCGACCTGGAGGGAGTGACCTCCAAGCTCGACTACATGACCTACGAAGGCCACAAGACGGTCTACCTGACCGTGAACTTCATGCGGGTCAGCGGCGTGCTGGACGGCAAGCCGGTCGAGATCGAGCGGCCGATCGAGTTCTTCATGCCGGCCGGCCAGCGCAGCGAGGGGCAGCAGTGGATCACGTCGACCATGCGCCTGCTGTCCATGGTGGCGCGCTCGGGTGGATCGGTGGCCAAGGCGCTCGCCGACATGCGCAATGTCGTGTGGGACAAGGGCACGGTCCGCTATGGCACATTGGTGCGGCAGGACGGCACGGAAGTGCCGCGCTTCCATGATTCCGAGGTGGCGGCTATCGGCTACGCGCTGCAGCGCATCCTGATCAAGCGCGGGTTCCTGGATACCGAGGGCACCCAGGTGCCGGTGGCCGAGCTGGCAGCGCGCCTGGCCCGCCGCGAAGGCGCTGCCGCAGGGGAGGAGATCGGGCAAGACGCCGTTGTTGCGGCTGCCCCCGTCAACCCGGCCCTTGGCACCGGAAAACCCTGCCCGGAGTGTGGCGCGCACGCCCTGCACAAGGTAGACGGCTGCGCCAAGTGCGCCAACTGCGGATACGTGGGCGAGTGCGGCTGATCCGGCCCCGCGCGAGCCCAGGCGGCGCCAAGGCTGGCGGGCGGACGGATTGCCGCGGCGGCCGCCGTCGCGGCGCCGCCATTTGCTACAATCGCCGCCATGAGTTATCAAGTTCTAGCGCGCAAATGGCGCCCCAGGGATTTCACCACGCTGGTCGGCCAGGAGCACGTGGTCCGCGCGCTCACGCACGCGCTGGAACAGCAACGGCTGCACCACGCCTACCTGTTCACCGGCACGCGCGGCGTCGGCAAGACCACGCTGTCCCGGATCCTGGCCAAGGCCCTCAACTGCACCGGCGCTGACGGCAACGGCGGCATCACCGCGCAGCCGTGCGGCCAGTGCCAGGCCTGCACCGAAATCGACAGCGGCCGCTTCGTCGACTATATCGAGATGGACGCGGCGTCCAACCGCGGCGTCGACGAAATGGCGCAGCTGCTGGACAAGGCGGTGTACGCGCCGACGGCGGGGCGCTTCAAGGTCTACATGATCGACGAAGTGCACATGCTGACCAACCACGCCTTCAACGCGATGCTGAAGACGCTGGAGGAGCCGCCTGGCCACGTCAAGTTCATCCTGGCCACCACCGACCCGCAGAAGATCCCGGTCACGGTGCTGTCGCGCTGCCTGCAGTTCAACCTCAAGCAGATGCCGCCGGGACACATCGTGTCCCACCTGGACAATATCCTGGCGCAAGAGGGCATCGGCCATGACGGCAATGCCCTGCGGCTGCTGGCCCAGGCGGCCCACGGCTCGATGCGCGACGCGCTGTCGCTGACCGACCAGGCCATCGCCTATAGTGCAGGCCAGGTTTCCGAAGAGGCCGTACGCGGCATGCTGGGCGCGATTGACCAGGGCTACCTGGTGCAGCTGCTCGACGCGCTGGCGGCCGAGGACGGCGCCGCGCTGATCGGCATTGCCGATGCCATGGCCGACCGCAGCCTGTCGTTCGCCGGTGCCCTGCAGGACCTTGGTTCGCTGCTGCACAAGATCGCGCTGGCCCAGGCCGTGCCAGCTTCGGTGCAGGAAGAGTGGCCGGAAGCCGGGGACGTGCGCCGGCTGGCGGGCGTGTTCGATGCCCAGGAAGTCCAGCTGTTCTACCAGATTGCCAACCTCGGCCGCAGCGAACTGGCGCTGGCGCCTGACGAGTACGCGGGCTTCACCATGACGCTGCTGCGCATGCTGGCATTCCGCCCGTCGTCCAGTCCGGAACCCTTGCCTGCCACGGCATCGGGCCAGGGCGGTGGCGCTACGCCGCGCGCGCGAACTGCGGCGGCAGCCGCACCGGTCGTGGCTGAACCCATGGCGCGCTATGTGGAATCCGCTGTGTCGCCTGCGCCGGCAGCGCAGGCGCCCGCGGTTGCTGCACCGGCCAGGCCGGACGCCAGCAGTGACGCGCCGATGTCTCCAGCCCGCGCCGCCCTGGCGGCGGCACGCCAGGCCTCCGCTGGCCGCGGCGGCTCAGGCCGCGCGCCGGCCGCGGCGCCGATGCCAACGCCGACCGGTGGCGCTGCACGCCAGCCGGCCCAGCCACTGCGTGCGCCGGCGCCTGCCGCTTCATCGCGCCCGGCACCGGCTCCGGCGGCAAGGCCCGCCCAGCCGGCCGCGGCGCCCGCACCTGTCCGCAAGCCTGCGCAGGAACCGGAAAGCGTGCCGCCCTGGGAAGCCTCGGGCGGCAGCGACATTCCGCCGTGGGAAGAGCTGCCCCCGGATCTGCCGGTCTTTGGTCCCTATGACAGCGAGCCCGTGAGTCTGCCGCCGAAGGCGGCAGCGCCTGCTCGCTCGCCCAAGCCGGAAGCTCCCGCGCCCGAGGCACCGCGCCCGAGACCCGTGGCCAAGGCTGTCCCGCCGCGGCCGCCAGTCGCAGCGGAAGACGGCACGCCGCCGGTGTTCACGGGCGAGTGGCCGACGCTCGCTGCCAGCCTGTCGCTCAAGGGGCTGACGCAGCAGTTGGCCTACCAGAGCGAACTGACCCAGGTGGTCGGGCGTACCCTCCACCTGCGTATTCCGGTTGCGGCAATCGGCGAGAACGGCGTCGCCGAGCGCCTGCAGCAGGCGCTGTCGGATCATTTCGGCGTAGCGGTGCGTGTCCTGTGCGAAATCGGCGCGGTCTCCGAAACGGCCGCCGCGGCCGATGCCCAGGCCCGTGCCGAGCGCCAGCGCGAGGCCGAGGCCAATATCGAGGCCGACCCGTTCGTGCAAGGCCTGCTGCGCGACTTCGGCGGGCAGATCGTGCCGGGCTCGATCCAGCCGCGCGTAGCCTGATTTTCCAGGCCGCGCGGCGCGCGGCCTTTCAACCGTTTTCTATCGAATCCAGGAGCATTCCATCATGATGAAAGGTCAACTGGCCGGGCTGATGAAGCAAGCCCAGCAAATGCAGGAAAACATGAAGAAGATGCAGGAGCAACTGGCCCAGATCGAGGTCGAGGGCCAGTCCGGCGCCGGCCTCGTGAAGGTGGTCATGACCTGCAAGAACGACGTGAAGCGCGTCACCATCGATCCGAGCCTGCTGGCCGACGACAAGGACCTGCTGGAAGACCTGGTGGCCGCCGCGTTCAATGACGCCGTGCGCAAGGCCGAGGCGACCACGCAGGAAAAGATGGGCTCGATGACCTCGGGCCTGCCGCTGCCGCCGGGCTTCAAGCTGCCGTTCTGAGGCACACTGCCGGCACAACCATGGCGCGTGCAATGTTCATGCCGCTGGCTGGGGGGCAGTCGTGAAGGCTTCCCCTCCGACCTCGCTGCAGGCGCTGATCGAGGCGCTGCGGGTGTTGCCCGGCGTGGGTCCGAAGTCCGCCCAGCGCATGGCTTACCACCTGCTGCAGCACGACCGTGAAGGCGCACGCAAGCTCGGCGACGCGTTGCGCGGCGCGGCCGATCACATCCGCCATTGCGCGCGCTGCAATACTTTCACCGAGCAGGAAATCTGCGAAACTTGTCTTGACGACCGGCGTGACGGTTCGATCCTGTGCGTGGTGGAAACACCCGCCGACCAGATCATGATCGAACAGACGCTGACCTATCGCGGCAAGTATTTCGTGCTGATGGGCCGGCTGTCGCCGCTTGATGGCATTGGCCCGAAGGAAATCCATCTCGACCGCCTGCTCGCGCGAGCCACCGATCCGGAGATGGGCGGCCCGGTGAGCGAAGTCATCGTCGCCACCAATTTCACCAGCGAAGGCGAAGCCACCGCGCATTACATCGGCGAAATGCTCAAGGCGCGCGGGCTCAAGGTGTCGCGCCTGGCGCGCGGGGTACCGGTGGGCGGCGAACTGGAATACGTCGATGCCGGCACCATTGCCCGCGCGGTGATGGATCGCCGCAATCTCTAAGGCCTGGCGCATCCGGCACCATGGCCCGACCTGGACATTTTTCCGCCATCCCACTTCGGCAACACTCGCGATGAACCTGGCCCGCTTCGATCTTGTCACGCTTGGCTTGTTCGTGGCCGTGGTCCGGCAGGGCAGCATTTCGGCGGGGGCCAGGCAGTCGCACCTGGCCGTGGCCGCCGCCAGCAAGCGGATCTCGGACCTGGAGGCGGCCGTGGGCGCGCCGCTGTTCTTCCGCCATGCCGCGGGCGTGCAGCTCACCGAAGCCGGGCAAGCCTGCTTCCACCATGCGCTGACCATCCTGCAGGACGTCGAGCGCATGGCCGGCGTGATGTCGGACTACGCGAGCGGCGTACGCGGGCAGGTGCGCGTCTGTGCCAACACCTCGGCCATCACGCAGTTCCTGCCCGATGACCTGGCGGCCTTCATGCGGCTGCATCCGACCATCCGCATCGAGCTGGAAGAGCAGAACAGCAGCGACATCGTCGCCGCGCTGGTCGAGAACCGCGCCGACGTCGGCATCTTTGCCGACCGCACGCCATGCGCGGGCCTGGTGACCGTGGAGTACCGCCAGGACGAACTGGTCATGGTCACGCCGCCGGGCCATCCGCTTTCCGAGCGCGGGCCCGTGCGCTACGCCGACACCCTCGAATACGACTTCGTCAGCCTGCCGCAGGTGACCTCGCTGGCCGCGCGCCTGCTGGAGGAAAGCAGCCGGCTGGACCGCCCGTTCCGGCTGCGCATCCAGGTGCGCAGCTTCGATGCCATGTGCCGCATGGTGATGGCCGGGCTCGGTGTCGGCGTGCTGCCGCGCATCGCCGCCGAGCCGCATGTGAAGTCGATGGGGCTGTCGCTGGTGTCGCTGCAGGATGCCTGGGCGAAGCGCTCGCTTCTGATCGGCATGCGGGACCCGGCCGGCCTGACGGTCTCGGCCCGGTTGCTGATCACCCACCTCTGCGGCGACCGCGCGCCGTTCTAGGCACATCAAGAAGGCCCAGGCCTTTCGCATTCCGAGAAAACCCGCTTCTCCGATTGCCGATTCCGGCCAGCGGGCTGCTGAGGCACACTCCGTCGAAACGCAATCGCGGCCGCCAGATTCCCCGGCAGGCCGCACGGTACGGAGACATTCATGGCGCAACAGATTCTCGAGGGCATCCGCGTCCTCGAACTCGGGCAACTGATTGCCGGCCCTTTCGCGGCCAAGACCCTGGCCGACTTCGGCGCCCACGTGGTCAAGGTGGAGCCGCCCGGGCAGGGCGATCCGCTGCGCAAATGGCGCATGCTGCATGAAGGCACCTCGGTCTGGTGGGAAGCGCAATCGCGCAACAAGGAATCGATCTGCATCGACCTGCGCCAGCCGGAAGGCCAGGCACTGGTGCGCAAGCTGGCCGCCGAAGCCGACGTCCTGATCGAGAATTTCCGCCCCGGCACCATGGAGAAGTGGGGCCTGGGCTGGGACGTGCTGCATGCCGACAATCCTCGCCTGATCATGCTGCGCGTGTCGGGTTATGGCCAGACCGGCCCCAAGAAGGATGAGCCGGGATTTGCCGCTGTGGCCGAGGCCATGGCCGGCCTGCGCCACCTGACCGGCGAGCCGGGCCGGGCTCCGGTGCGGGCAGGCCTGTCGCTGGGCGACACGATCGCCGGGCTGCACGGTGCGATGGGCGTGCTGCTGGCCCTCTACCAGCGCGACGCGCGCGGCGGGGAAGGGCAGGTCATCGACGTGGCGCTGTACGAGTCGCTGTTCAATCTCAGCGAAAGCCTGCTGCCGGAGTACTCGGCATTCGGCGCGGTGCGCCAGCCTGCTGGCGGCGCGCTGCCCGGCATTGCACCGTCGAACGCCTATCCGTGCCAGAGCGGCGAATACGTGCTGGTGGCGGCCAATGGCGATGCCATCTTCAAGCGCATGATGCATGCGATCGGCCGCGCCGACCTGGCGGAGGATCCAACGCTCGCACAAAACGACGGGCGCGTGAAGCGCGTCGAGGAAATCGACGCCGCCATTGGCGCCTGGACAAGTACGCAGACTGTGGAGTCGGTGCTGGCCGTGCTGCGCGAGGCCGAGGTGCCGTCGGGGCGCATCTACACCGTGAAGGACATCGCCGAAGACCCGCACTACCGTGCGCGTGGCGTGATCGAGTCGGTCACGTCGGCCGGCGGCCTGACCGTGGAAGTGCCCGGCATCGTGCCGAAGCTCTCGGGCAGTCCCGGCGAGATCCATGACCGCGCGCCGACGCTTGGCGAGCATACCGATGCCGTGCTGGCCCAGGCCGGGTTCGACGCCGCGGCGATTGCCGACCTGCGTGCCCGCAAGGTGATCGCATGAGCGCCGCCGCTTTTTCCACCGCAGCCCTGCGCGGCCCGGCCCGTATCGAGATCAATGAAGTGGCGCCGCGCGACGGCCTGCAGATCGAGCCCGTGGTGGTGCCAACCGACGCCAAGGTCGCCTTTGTCGATGCCTTGTCCGCCTGCGGCTTCGCGCGCATCGAAGCGACATCGTTCACGTCCGCCAAGGCCATCCCGGCACTGGCCGATGCCGAGGCCCTGATGCATCGCATGCGCCGCCAGCCGGACGTGCGCTACACCGCGCTGGTGCCGAACCTGCGCGGCCTGGAGCGGGCGCTGTCGTGCCGGCCGGACGAGGTCAACCTGGTGATGTCGACCAGCGAGACCCACAACCGAGCCAATCTGCGCATGACGCGCGGGCAGTCGCAGGCGCAGTTGCTGGCGATGATCGCCGAGGCGCGTGCGGCCGGCGTGCCGGTCAACGTTTCGTTGTCGACCGTGTTCGGGTGCCCGTTCGAGGGCGAGGTGGGCAGCGATGCCGTGATGGCGCTGGCCGAGAGTTTTGCGGACGCCGGCGCGGAGGGCATCACGCTGTGCGACACCACCGGCATGGCCTATCCGAACCAGGTGGCACAGGTGTGCGAACAGTTCCAGCAGCGCTTTCCGGACACGGCGCTGACCATCCACCTGCACAACACGCGCGGCATGGGGCTGGCCAATGCGGTGGCCGCATGGGAAACCGGCGTCAGGCGCTTTGATGCTGCCGCCGGCGGCTTGGGCGGCTGCCCCTATGCGCCGGGCGCCAGCGGCAACGTCAGCACCGAGGAACTCGTGCACATGTTTGCCTGCATGGGCGTGCAGACCGGCGTGGACCTGCCAGCTTTGCTTGATGTCGTGGCTGGCATACCGGCGCTGGTGGACCGCGACGTCGGCAGCCAGTTGCTGCGCGCGGGCCCGCGTCTGCGTACGCACCAGCCGCCAGCCTGGCTGGTAGAGCATTTCGCCGGCCAGGATTAGCTTCCTGCGGCAAGCGCGCCGCGGGAAGCTGCGGCGCGACGATAAGAAAGATCAGTCAATACCGATACCGATACCGGAGACATTCCATGAAGCAAGCCTTCTCTTTCCTGCCTGCACGCCGCAAGCTGATGGCGGCAGCCATGCTCGCGCTCGGCGGCGCTATCGCGGCGACCGCGCCGTGCGCCTTTGCCCAGGACGGCAGCTACCCGAACCGTCCTGTCACGCTGGTGGTCTCGGCCGCGGCGGGCGGCACCACCGACCTGGCGGCACGCATGATTTCCGAACCGCTGGCCAAGGCCTTGGGCCAGGCGGTGGTGGTGGACAACCGCCCCGGCGGCAACGGCGGCATCGCCGCGCAGGTCGTGGCGCGTGCCAAGCCGGACGGCTACACGCTGCTGGTGCAGTACTCGGGCTTTCACGTCATCACGCCGCTGCTGGTGAAGAACTTGTCGTGGGACCCGGTCAAGGATTTCGCACCGGTGGCTAACCTGCTGTCGGCGCCGCAGGTGCTGGTCGTGCGCCAGGGCCTCCCGGTGAAGTCGATGAAGGAACTGGTGGCCTACGCCAAGAGCCATCCGGACAAGCTGAACTATGCGTCGTCGGGCAATGGCTCGCTGCAGCATGTCTCGACCGAACTGCTTAACCAGATGGCGGGCATCCACATCACCCACGTGCCGTACAAGGGTACCGGCCCGGCCATGACCGACCTGCTCGGCGGCAACGTGGACCTGACCATGACCACGCCGCCGCCGCTGATGGGCCATATCGCCGCGGGCAAGCTGCGCCCGCTGGTGGTGACCAGCAAGACCCGCCTGCCCAGCCTGAAGGATGTGCCGTCGGCACCGGAAGCAGGCTATCCGGACCTGGATGTGTCGTCGTGGTTCGCCATGTACGCGCCGGCGGGCACGCCCAAGCCCGTGATCGACAAGCTGGCCGGTGAAATCGAAAAGATCATGCGCACCGACGCGTTCCGCAAGAAGGCCGAGGAACTTGGTGCCGAGGCTGTGTTCATGGGCCCGCAGCAACTCGCGCAGTACCAGAAAGCGGAACTGGCGCGCTGGGGCAAGGTGATCAAGTCCGCCGATATCCACGCCGAATAAGCGCGGGCGGCAAGCCGATCGAAAGCAAAGGGGCGTAAGCTGGGGCCGGCTGCCGATTGGCCGGCTTTAGGTATTCGCCCCGATGCGGGTCCGTGAAAGGTCCGCTAGCATCGCACTAGGCCGCCGGGCGGCATGCCGTTTGCAGATCCCAACGGGTAGGAGAATCGAATGTATAACAACAAATTCTGGAAGCAGTTGCTGATCGCGCTGGCGTTGTTCCTGGCAGGGTGGTTCACCTTCGGCCAGGCGCAGGCACAGGGCAAGCCCGAAAAGACCAAGGTGACGATCGCCGTCGGCGGCAAGAACCTGTTCTATTACCTGCCGCTGACCATCGCGGAGCGGCTGGGGTACTTCAAGGAAGAAGGGCTGGACGTCGAGATCGTCGACTTCGCGGGCGGCGCCAAGGCGCTGCAGGCGGTGGTGGGCGGCAGTGCTGACGTGGTTTCCGGCGCCTTCGAGCACACCATCGCGCTACAGTCCAAGGGACAGCGCTACCAGGAGTTCGTGCTGCAGGGCCGCGCGCCGCAGATCGTGCTGGTGGTGTCGAACAAGACCATGCCGGGCTTCAAGTCGGTCGCCGACCTGAAAGGCAAGAAGATCGGCGTGACCGCACCGGGTTCGTCGACCAACATGATGGCCAATTTCGTGCTGGCCAAGGCCGGGCTCAAGCCGTCGGACGTATCGTTCATCGGCGTGGGTGCCAGCGCCGGCGCGGTGGCCGCGATGCGCTCGGGGCAGATCGACGCCATGGCCAATCTGGATCCGGTGATCTCGATGCTGACGCAGAAGAACGAAGTGCGCATCGCGTCGGATACCCGTACGCTGAAGGACACGCAGGCCGTGTTCGGCGGCAATATGCCTTCAGGCTGCCTGTACGCGTCGACGGCATTCATCCAGCAGAACCCCAACACCACGCAGGCGCTGACCAACGCCATGGTGCGCGCGCTGAAGTGGCTGCAGAAGGCCGGCCCGTCCGACATCGTCAAGACCGTGCCCGAGAGCTACCTGCTCGGCGACCGCGCGCTGTACCTGGCCGCCTGGGACAAGGTCAAGGAAGCGATCTCCCCGGACGGCGTGATGCCGGCCGATGGCCCGCGCACCGCGCTGAACATGCTGCAGCAGTTCGATGCCGAGCTGAAGGGCAAGACCATCAGGCTCGAAGACACGTACACCAACGCGTTCGTGCAGAAGGCCAACGCGAAGTACAAGTAAGCCCGCGCCGCTTCCGCCCCCGGCCCGCTGTGTGAAGCGGGCCTTTGCATTGCAGGGACGGAGGCCATTCATACCCTCGATCCGCGCCGGCGTGCCCTGTGCCGGCGCTTGGCGAACGAGACGATTTCCCCATGAGCACTCCCGCACTTTCCCTCGACAAGGTCACCTGCACTTTTGTCTCGCGCGAAGACCGCAACCAGCGTTATACGGCGGTCAAGGACGTTACCCTGGCGATCCAGCCGGGCGAGTTCGTTTCCGTGGTCGGCCCGACCGGCTGCGGCAAGTCCACGCTGCTCAATGTCGGCGCCGGCCTGCTGGAGCCATCCAGCGGCGAGATCACGGTCTTTGGCGAGCCGCTGCGCGGCCTCAACCGGCGCGCCGGCTACATGTTCCAGGCCGAAGCGCTGATGCCGTGGCGCAGCGCGCTCGACAATGTGGTGGCCGGGCTGGAGTTCCGCGGCGTGCCGCGTGCCGAGGCGGTGAAACAGGGCGAGGAATGGCTGCGCCGCGTGGGCCTGGGCGGCTTCGGCGACCGCTATCCGCACCAGCTCTCGGGCGGCATGCGCAAGCGCGTCAGCCTGGCGCAGACGCTGGTGCTGGACCCGGACATCATCCTGATGGACGAACCGTTCTCCGCACTCGATATCCAGACGCGCCAACTGATGGAAAACGAGGTGCTGGATCTTTGGGCGGCCAAGCGCAAGGCTGTGCTCTTCATCACCCACGACCTCGACGAGGCGATCGCCATGAGCGACCGCGTGGTAGTGCTGTCCGCCGGGCCGGGCACGCACCCGATCGGCGAGTTCGTCATCGACCTGCCGCGCCCGCGCGATGTGGCGGAGATCCGCAGCCATCCGCGCTTCGTCGAACTGCACGCCGCGATCTGGGACGTGCTGCGCGAAGAGGTTCTCAAGGGCTATGCCCAGCAGCGTAACGCCGCCGCCGCGTGAACGCCGCGGCCAATCTGATACCGAATCCGAATTCCCATGGCATTCCGTCCTGACTCCAAGGGCATGCTGCGCGTCTGGCAGCTGCTGGTCCTGGTGGTGATCCTCGGCGTGTGGCACGTGGCCACGCGCTCGCAAGAGATCGCCTTCTTCTTCGGCGAGCCGCTGATGGTGGCGCAGCGCATCTGGAACTGGTTTATCGTCGAGCGCGATATCTACCTGCACCTGGGCGTGACGCTGATCGAAACCGTGCTGGCCTTCGGCATCGGTACCGTGGCCGGCCTGGGCGTGGGCCTGTGGCTGGCGCTGAGCCCGCTGACGTCGGCCATCCTCGATCCGTACGTGAAGGCGATGAACTCGATGCCGCGCGTGATCCTGGCGCCGATCTTCGCGGTGTGGTTCGGCCTGGGCATCTGGTCCAAGGTGGCACTGGCCGTGACGCTGGTGTTCTTCATCGTCTTCTTCAACGTCTACCAGGGCGTGAAGGAAGTCAGTCCCGTGGTGCTGGCCAATGCGCGCATGCTGGGCGCCAACCGCCAGCAACTGCTGCGCCACGTGTACCTGCCGAGCGCGACGAGCTGGGTGTTTTCGTCGCTGCACACATCGGTGGGCCTGGCTTTCGTCGGTGCGGTGGTGGGCGAATACCTCGGCTCCGCGCGCGGTGTGGGCTACCTGATCCTGCAGGCCGAAGGGACGTTCGACATCAATACCGTGTTCGCGGGCATCGTGGTCCTGACGGCGTTTGCGCTGGTACTGGACTGGATGGTCGGGGCTGGCGAAAAGCGGCTGATGAAGTGGCAGCCGAAGACGGGCGAAACCGAGAAGCTCTGATCGGGCATTAGGTAAGCGGCTAGCCGTCCGGTGCGGGGAAACGGACCGTGACAGTCAGGCCGCCGCCGGGAGTCTCTTCCAGGCCGGCAACCCCCTGGTGCAGCCTCGCGATCTCCCTGACGATCGGCAGGCCAAGCCCGGTGCCTTCCACGCCCTGGCCGCTTTCACCGCGGTAGAAGCGCCGGAACACGTCCTCGCGCTCGGCCGGAGCAATGCCGGGGCCATTGTCGACCACCTGCAGCAGGGCCCCGCCGTCGGCTTCCTGTGCAACCTTTACCGTGACAGTCGCTCCGTCGCCCGCATAGCGGATGGCATTGTCGATGAGGTTGGCGGTCAGTTCCTGCAGCAGTTCCATTTGCCCGAGCATGGTCGCCGGGCCATCTCCCTCGAATCCCAGATCCACGCCTTGCCTGCGTGCGACCGGCGCCCATTCCAGTGCGACCGCGCGCGCCACTGCGTCGAGCGGAACATCGCGCAGCGTGGGCGCGTAACCGCTTTCCGGGTCGAGCCGCGACAGGGACAGCAGTTGCTGCACGCCCTTGGCGGCATGACGCACGGTGCCGTGCAGCACGCGCATATGCTCGCGTACGCGCTCGCCATCGGGCTCGCGCAGCGCCAGTTCGGATTCGGCCTGGATCACGGCCAGCGGCGTCTTGAGCTGGTGCGCGGCATCGGCAAAGAAGCGCTTGCGGGCCTGCAGCATGCGGTGCAGGCGATCGACATACTGGTTGAGCGCGTGCACCAGCGGCTTCATTTCCGATGGCAGGTCCCGATGCTCGATCGGGTCGAGCTGGCTGGCGCTGCGTGCGGCCACGGTGTCGGAGAGGCGGTGCAGCGGCCGCAACCCGCGGCGCACGCCGAGCCAGACGATGCCCAGCGCCAGCGCCACGAGCACGAGTTCCTGCAGTAGCGAGCCAAGCAGGATCTCCCGCGCCAGCGCCTGGCGCGGCTCGATGGTCTCGCCGACCACGACCCACACCAGCTGGCTGCGGGCCGAGCCCACGTCATGGATCGGCAGGGCCTGTGCGGCCATGCGCAATGGCTGTTCGCGGAACACGGTATCGTAGAACACGGTCCGGTAGAGCGGCGGGCGGGCGCCGGGCGGCCCTGGGAGGTCGCTGTAGCCGGTGACCGTCTCCCCGGTTTCGGCGCGAACCTGGTAGAAGACATGCGGGCCGGCCTTGTCGTCGAACAGTTCCAGCGCCAGGCTCGGCACGTCGATCTCAAGCCGGCCGTCGCGCAGGGCGATGCCTTCCCGCATGGCGCGCAGCGAGGCTTCGAGCGTGCGGTCGAAGGCGGTGTGCGCGGCCGACATGGCGCGCTCGTAGGTCAGCCAGGCATCCAGTGCCAGCAGTCCCAGCAGCGGCAGCAGCAGCCACAGGGAAAGCTGCAGGCGCAGGCTCGGCGTCCTGCCCAGGATGCTCATGGCGCGGGCTGTGGCCGCGATTCGAGCAGGTAGCCGAGGCCCCGCAGGGTGACGATCGCCACGCCGCTGCCATCCAGCTTCTTGCGCAGGCGATGGATGTAGATCTCGATGGCATCTGCGTTGACCGACTCGTCGATGCCGAAGATCTTCTCGGAGAGGGCCGACTTGTTCACGGCCTTGCCGTCGCGCAGCATCAGCACCTCCAGCACCGAGCGCTCGCGCCGCGTGAGCTGCAGAAGTTCTCCGTCGATGGTGAAGGCGTGGCTCACGCTGTCGTATTGCAGCGGGCCGCAGCTCAGCTGCGTGGATTCGTGCCCGTGGCTGCGCCGTATCAGCGCCCGCGCCCGGGCTTCCAGTTCGGACAGGTCAAAAGGCTTGGCCAGGTAGTCGTCAGCGCCCAGGTCCAGGCCGCGTACGCGGTCTTCCACCGTGCCGTGCGCGGTGAGGATCAGTACCGGCATCCGGTTGCGGCGCTGGCGCAGCCGGCGCAACACCTCGAGCCCGTCCAGCCTCGGCAAACCGAGGTCAAGGATGAGCAGGGCGTAGTCCTGCGTGGCAAGCAGGTGGTCGGCGCTGCGGCCGTCGTGCATGCAGTCGACGGTGAAGCCGGCCTGGGTCATGGCCCGGCTCAGCGAGTTGGCCAGCATCACGTTGTCTTCGGCAAGCAGGATACGCATCGGGCAATTCAAGGCGGCAAGGCGGGGTGCGTGGTGGCACGAGGGGGCGGCGTTCTCCGCACAGGCCAGGCAGCCATGCGGCCGAGCGTGCACGTCCGTGACCCGCCACGGCGCACAGCCTTGGGGCAATTCAATGGATGGGGTGGCACAGACAGATACAGCGAAGTGCGCGTTCTTTGTAGCTAGGGAAACTCCCAACCCCGGGTTTGTGCATGACGCGCCAAAGCGCCTTCGCCCGAAAGCGAACTGAAAGTGCCGCTCCCATACGATGCCGCCATTCCAGCGTTCCACCGCTTGCCGGATGGAACGCCATAACGACCAGGGGACATTTGTGGTGGACGTGCCGGCAGACAGTTGTGCTGGCGCTGCGGCCGACGCGGGGCGGCCGTGCTTTCACCGCGATTCGCCGCCGGCATCGGCGGCGGACAAGATCCTCCGGCACAAGCGACTGGTATTACCACAACAAGCAAAGCAAGGAGAAAAGGTATGAAACGTACGGCACTGGCACTGGCCTGCATCGGTCTGACGGGCACCGGTTCGGTCTTCGCACAGTCGAGCGTGACCATGTACGGCCTGGTTGATGCAGGGGTCGAGTATGTCAACCATGCCGGGCCGGATGGCTCCGTGGTCAAGCTGACTTCGGGCGGCAGGAATACGTCGCGCTGGGGCATGCGCGGCGTCGAGGACCTGGGCGGGGGACTGAAGGCGCTCTTCAACCTGGAAAGCGGCATCGCCATCGACACGGGCAAGCTGGACACGGACGGCACGCTGTTCGATCGCCGCGCCACGGTGGGTTTGAGCAGCAGCTATGGCCAGGTGGTGCTGGGCCGCACCTTCACCACGACCTATGACTTCATGCTGCCGTTCGACCCGATGGGCTACGCGCCGAACTATTCGTGGGCAACGTCCTCGACGGCAACGGGCGGCCGCAAGGACGGCCTGTTCTCGCGCGCATCGAACGCCATCCGCTACGACGGCAAGTTCGGCGGGCTGAAACTGGGGGCGACGGCAGCGATGGGCGAGGTGGCGGGCGATTTCAAGACCTCGTCCAAGTACGCCCTTGGTGTGGGCTACAACGCCGGGAAGTTCGCCGCGGCAGCAACGTGGGACCGCCAGAACGGCGCAGGCAGCAGCACCACGCCGGCCGACGCCACCGACTACATCCAGGGCATCCACGCCGGCGCCAGCTATGACTTCGGCAACCTGTCGCTGTTTGCCGGCTACCGCAACTACAAGCGCACGCTGACCACCGGCGCGGCCTCGGATCGCAGCGACATGTACTGGGGCGGCGCGAGCTATGAATTCACGCCGGCGTTCACGCTGTATGGCGCGGTCTACAAGCAGAACATCAAGGGCGGCAACGACGCCGATCCGATCCTGTTCTCGGTGCGCGCCCAGTATTCGTTCTCGAAGCGCACGCTGGCTTATCTGTCCGCTGGTTACGCCAAGGCCCGCAACGGCCAGAACGTCAGCCTGTCGCGCGACTTCGTCGGGTATGCCAACAGCCAGACCGGCGTGATCGCCGGCCTGCAGCATCGCTTCTGACGCGTCGGTTCATGTCGATGCAGCAATCGCCTGATTGCTGATTTGGGAACTGTCTTCCGCTGCCAGTAGGGGTGTGCATTCAGGTGGAAGACAGCTTGGGGCGGATTGCCCCAACAGGGGCGCAGGGCGTTGCCGCACGCTCTGCGTCCTTATTTTTTTCGACTGTTCCTGCTTCAGGGAACGATCACGACCTTGCCGGTCACCTTGCGCGCTTCCATGTCCTTGAGCGCTTGCGGAGCCTGTTCCAGCGAGTAGCGCGCGGAGATGTGCGGGCGCAGCTTGCCTTCCTTTATCCAACCCAGCATCTGCGCCATATTGGCCTGGTTGGCACGCGGTTCGTGCCGCACGAAATCCCCCCAGAACACGCCTACCAGCGACGCGCCCTTGAGCAGCGCCAGGTTGAGCGGGATCTTGGGGATCTCGCCGTTGGCGAAACCCACCACCAGATAGCGGCCCCGCCACGCGATGGAGCGGAAGGCCGGTTCGGCATAGATGCCGCCTACCGGATCGTAGATGACGTCCGGGCCGTTGCCGTCAGTCAGCGCCTTGATGCGTTCGCGCAGGTCTTCGGTGCTGTAGTTGATCAGCGCGTCGGCGCCATGCTCCTTGCAGACCGCGAGCTTTTCATCGGTGGACGCCGCCGCAATGACGCGCGCGCCGATGGCCTTGCCGATCTCGATCGCAGCAAGGCCGACGCCGCCAGCAGCGCCCAGTACCAGCATGGTCTGGCCGGCCTTGAGTTCGCCGCGGTCTATCACGGCATGGTGCGAGGTGCCGTAGGTGAGGGTGAACGCTGCCGCAGTTTCGAAATCGATGCCAGGCGGCATGGGCACGACCTTGTTGGCCGGAGCCTTTACGTGCGAGGCGAAGGCGCCATTGCCAAGGTAGGCAATCACCTTGTCGCCCGGCTTGACATGGGTGACGCCCGCGCCGACCGCGGTGACGATGCCCGCTAGTTCGGAACCTGGCGTGAACGGCAGTTCCGGCTTGGCCTGGTATTTGTTCTGGATGATGAGCACATCCGGGAAATTCACGCCGGCGGCCTTCACCTCGATGACCACTTCGCCCTGATCCGGCACCGGATCCGGCAGGGTTTCGACGGTCAGGGAATCGGGCGGCCCCCAGGCCTTGCACAGAACGGCTTTCATCTTGTCTCCGGTGATATGTATGGGCGATAAGCTTGCCGCGTGGCTGCCGCGCGCGGCCAGTTGGCAAGACCAAGTGTAACGCAAATAGCACGATCGTTCTGTTCTGCGGTTTGACCCGTTTGCGTGGCTGCGGGAGACATGCGGCAAGCGGGTTTTGCCGTGCCTGGAGAGGCCGCTTGCGCAGGCTTCGTCAGGTACAATCGCGGGATGCACATCCTTCTAGCCAATGACGACGGTTATCTCGCGCCGGGACTGGCCGTCTTGCACGCTGCGCTCGCTCCGCTGGCGCGCATTACGGTGATCGCGCCCGAGCAGAACCACAGCGGGGCTTCGAACTCGCTGACCTTGCAGCGGCCCCTTTCGATCTACGAGGCGAGAGAAGGCGTGCAGAAGGGTTTCCGCTTCGTCAACGGCACGCCGACCGATTGCGTGCATATCGCGCTGACCGGCCTGCTCGACGAGAAGCCCGACCTGGTGGTGTCCGGCATCAACCAGGGGCAGAACATGGGCGAGGACGTGCTGTACTCCGGTACTGTCGCGGCCGCCATCGAAGGCTACCTGCTGGGCATTCCTTCCATTGCGTTCTCGCAGGTGCACAAGGGCTGGGAACACCTCGACGCCGCCGCGCGCGTGGCGCGTGCCATTGTCGAGCGTGCCATTGCCACGCCGCCCACCGAGCCGTTCCTGCTCAATGTCAATATCCCGAACCTGCCTTTCGAACACATCAAGGGCTATCGTGCCACGCGGCTCGGCAAGCGGCATCCGTCGCAGCCGGTGATCTCGCAGGTCAACCCGCGCGGCGATCTCAATTACTGGATCGGCGCAGCGGGGGATGCGCGCGATGCCAGCGAAGGCACGGATTTCCACGCGACGGCAGAAGGCTATGTTTCGCTGACGCCGCTGCAGCTCGACCTGACACATCGCGGCCAGCTCGAGGCGCTTGCCCAGTGGCTGAACTAGCCATTCCCGCCGCAGTGCCTCGCCGCCGATGAGCCCGACGCCCCCTCGCAGCAAATTCCCCCTGCCGCTGGATGCGGTAGTGCAGCGCAAGCCGGCGCCGGCGCGTACCGCCGGCATGCCGGCTGTTGGCGCGCCGCGCCCGGCGAGGGCGCCGGCCAAGGTCCGCGACCAGCAGCCATCCGTGCCCACGCCAGCAGCCAGCGCCGTGGAGGCGCGCGCTTCGGCCGCGACGGCGGGCGGGGGCGGCATGGCGTCGGACCGCGCGCGGGGCGCGCTGGCTGCGCGGCTGCGGGCCGCGGGCATTCGCGACGAACGTGTGTTGTCCGCCATCGGCACCGTGCCGCGCCATCTGTTTGTCGAGCCGGGGCTGGCATCGCAGGCCTATGAGGATGCTGCGCTGCCCATCGGCCATCAACAAACGATCTCGAAGCCGTCCGTGGTCGCACGCATGATCGAACTCTTGCGTGAAGGCCTGCCGGCGGACGCGCCGCTGGAGCGCGTGCTCGAGATCGGCACGGGCTGCGGCTACCAGGCCGCGGTGCTGAGCCTGGTCGCGCGTGAGGTCTTTTCCATCGAGCGCATTCGTCCGCTGCATGAGCAGGCGAAGGCGAACCTGCGGCCGCTGCGCGTGCCAAACCTGAGGCTGCATTATGGCGATGGCATGCTCGGCCTGCCGCAGGCGGCGCCGTTCTCGGCCATCATCCTTGCTGCCGCCGGCATGGACGTGCCGCAAGCCCTGCTCGAGCAGCTTGCCGTCGGCGGCCGGCTGATCGCGCCAGTCGCACTGATGCCGCCAGCCGGCGCGCCGGGCCAGACGGTCACGCAGCAGCTCCTGCTGATCGAGCGGCTCAATCGGCATCGCTTTCACCGAACCGCGCTTGAAGCCGTTTTCTTTGTGCCCTTAAAATCGGGCACCATCTGAGTCGAACTATGCACAAGATCGTGAATTCGCATCATTTCGCACGCGCTGGCCAGCTTGTGGCGGCTTCCACGCTGGCGGCGCTGCTGGCTGCCTGCGCCAACTCGCCGATGCCGGCACCCGTGGTGGACCGCACCTCCACCGCGGGCACTCCTGCGGCACCGCTGGAGCCGGCGCCCGCCGGATACTATCGGGTCAAGCGAGGCGATACCCTTTACCGTATCGCACTGGAGAACGGCCAGTCATATCGTGATGTCGCGGCCTGGAACAATATCAGCAACGCCAACCAGATCGAGGTGGGCCAGTTGTTGCGCGTCGTCCCGCCGGGTGCCGACGTCAATGCCGGCCAGGGTGTGACCACCATGCCGGTGGCGCCGGGTTCGATCCAGGGGCAGCCGCTCGACCAGGCGCGACCGGCAGGCACGCCGGTGCCGCCTCCGGCAGCCGCTGGCGCGCCCGCGGCAGGTGCCGCAGCGTCCGCCGGCACGTCCGCGCCGGTTGCCGACGGGGCCATGAAACTGGCATGGCCGGCAACCGGCCAATTGGTCAGCAAATTTGATGACAAGGGCAATAAAGGGATCGATATTGCGGGCAAGAAAGGCGATGCCGTGCTTGCTGCCGACGATGGTCGGGTGATTCACGTTGGCCCCTTGCGCGGCTACGGGAATCTTGTCATCATCAAACACAATGAGACATTTCTTACTGCCTACGGCTACAACGACAAGGTGCTGGTGGCAGAGCAATCGACCGTCCGAAAAGGGCAGAAGATAGCGGAGATGGGCAATAGTGATACCGACCGGGTAAGGCTTCACTTCGAAGTTCGCAAGAACGGAAAACCGGTTGATCCGATGCGGTATCTGCCACCACAGTGAGGGTTCATGCCACGCCAGAAAACTGTCTCCTCCGGAATCGTCAGCAGGGCTCGCCGTCCCAAGCAGCCGGAAGTGAAGGCTGGTGTGGCACGAGCCGATGATCAGGCTGATCTGGACGCGTTCGACAAGGACGTCGGTGCGGAACTGATTCCCGTTACCGATGAGCCGATCGCGACCACTGCAACGGTTGGCCTGCGCGAGGCCGACCTGCTCAGCGACGACAACGATCGTCATCTGAACGATGACGACGAGGACGAGGCGGAAGAGGACGAGGACAGTGACGGCGAGAACGGCACCGAGTCCGGCGCGGCCGAACACGATGACTTCCGCACCGTCCTGCATACGGAGTTGGCGGCTGATACGGTGCAGCACTACCTGAACCGCATCAGCATCAAGCCGCTGCTTTCCGCGCCTGAGGAACTGCATTTCTCGACGCTGGCCAAGGACGGCGATTTCTCCGCGCGGCAGGTCATGATCGAGCGTAACCTGCGGCTGGTCGTGAGCATCGCCAAGGGCTACCTCAACCGCGGCGTGCCGTTGCTCGACCTGATCGAGGAGGGCAACCTGGGGTTGATGCACGCGATCGAGAAATTCGATCCGTCGCGCGGCTTCCGTTTTTCCACTTACGCGACCTGGTGGATCCGCCAGAGCATCGAGCGCGCCATCATGAACCAGGCGCGCACGGTACGCTTGCCGGTCCACGTGATCCGTGAACTCAACCAGGTGCTGCGCGCCAAGCGGCACCTTGAAAAAGGCGGCACCGACGGCCGCGACGCCAGCCTCGAGGACATTGCCCACCTGCTGGGCAAGACGCCTGACGAGGTGCAGGACGTGCTGGCGCTTAACGAACATACCACCTCGCTCGATACGCCGTTTGACCTGGACCCGGGCTCCAGCCTGCTGGACTTCCTTTCCGACGAGCACAACGCCGCGCCGGACCAGGAGGTCGCGCACCTGTTACGTCCCGCGCTATTTGAGGGCCGACGTCCCGGGCTAATCGAGGTGGAACGACAGCGTTTGTCTCGCGCTGCGATGGGAATGAACATGACCGCGCAGAGCGCGAGATGAAGTGGTCGGTAAGCTGCAGGAATGCGGGGGTGAAGCGACGCCGGTAGGTATGTCAGCGGCGCTGGTGATGATGGGGCAGGCGGCCTGAAGCGGGGAACGGTGCTGAGATGCAAACGGGGGCCTTGCGGCCCCCGTGAAGTCAGAAGGGAGGGTCGGGATCGTCATCGGGATCGAGGTCTGGCGGTGG
>NZ_CAJZAI010000002.1 GCF_914271435.1 Cupriavidus laharis
GCCCAACCGTGTTGTGGCGCGGCTTTCTCGTGCTGCACGAGGTCTCAAAGATGTATCGGCTATTCCGCCAAAACGAATAGCATTCGTCTTCACTTTGTGGGTAATCCTGAGCGCTGAAAGCGGGAGTCGGCGTGGCGTGCTGCGCCTCCGCATCGCGCTCGAAGCGCAGCCGTGGCAGATGCTGTGGGAATTCGCGCTGCATGAAGTCGATCAGAGCCTCGCGGATCCTGCAACGCAGGTCCCATGCCAGGCCGGAGGAAGCCGCGGTGCACAACACGCGAAGCTGCATGGTGCGCTCGGTGGCATCGGTGACCACGAGATTGAAGAAGCGCTGGTCCCATTCGGGCGCTGCGTGCACGACCCTCTCCAGTTCCTTGCGCAGCGGCGCCAGCGGCATGCCGTAATCCACGTGGAAGAACACCGAGCCCATGATCTGCGCACTGTTGCGCGTCCAGTTCTGGAACGGCTTCTCGATGAAGTACTGCAACGGGATGATCAGGCGGCGTTCATCCCATAGCCGCATCACGACGTACGTGCCAGAGATTTCCTCCACCCGCCCCCACTCGCCTTCGACAATCAGGACATCGTCGAGCCGGATCGGCTGGGTCAGCGCGAGCTGCAGTCCGGCAATCATGTTGCTGAATACTGGCTTGGCGGCGAAGCCGGCAATCAGGCCGACCACGCCGGCCGAGGCGAGCAGGCTCGCGCCCACCTGCCGCGCGCCCGGAAAGGTCATGAGCAGCATGGCGGCGCCCATGATCGTGGCCAGCGTCATCGCAATGCGCGAAAGCACGCGCGTCTGCGTGTGGATGCGGCGCGCTCCCATATTGTCCGCCACGTCGACCGGGTGCCGGTCCATGACGCCTTGCGCAAAGCCGGAGATGATCCGGACCACCAGCCACGTTGCCGCCGCGATCATCAACAGGCCGTTGAGATGGCGCACGTTGCCGATCCAACGCAGTTCGTCGGGCGCCGCCTGCCACACCGTCTGCAACGCGAGCAACGGCAGCACGACGCTCGACGGGGCGCGGGCTTTTCTGACGATCGCATGCAGCACTGGCGCGGGCCGGGTCAGGCGCAGCAGTACCAGCCCGCCCAGGCGATGCGCAATCAGCGCGACGAACACAGCGGCCACGGCCGCTGCCCATGTACCAAACCAGGGGTGTGCGAGGAGGATTCCAATATTCATCGGTCATCCTTGAACAGGCTGGTGAAATGCGCAGGGAAACGTCCGGAACGCCGTTCCGGAAAGCTGGCGGCTAGGTACGGATGCCGAACAAGCCTTGCCAGAACGATTCGAACGCGCCCGGGTGACGGTTGGTTTGCCTGGCGTCATCGGCATGTGGCGCCGCGGCGGCGGCAGGCTCCTCTGCCGCAGCATCGGGCTCGGGCGCTTGCGCGGCCTGCGCATGTGCCCTGCGCGACTCCTGCAGGGCCCATACGCTGTCGGCGATGCGCGCGGCCAGTTCGGCCTCGCAATCGTGGCCGAGCAGCACGCCGAAGAGGACGTCGCGATTGTGGCCGTCATCGGCAAAGCGCATCGCAACGGCGACCATCTTCTCGTAATGTTCCTGCGCGACGCGCTGGGCTTCGCGCTGTGCCGCGCGCTCCTGCTCTTCCTGCGCCGCGTGCTCGGCCTGCCAGCGGCGCATTTCCTGCTCGAATACCTCGTCGTAAATCCGGCGCTGCCCGGTATCGGACAGGATGGCGTAGGCGTCGCGGATCTCCTGGAATGCCGCATGCGCCTCGGCCTCACGGCCAGGATTGCGGTCGGGGTGCCACTTCATGGCGGCACGGCGGTAGGCGCGCTTGATCTCGTCCAGGGTAGCGTCCGATTCGACGCCGAGGGTTGCGTAAAGGGTAGTCATGGGCCGATGGGGCGGCGGCTGCGGAAGGGCTCATCCTAGCATGCGATACCGCTCCCGCATGGCTGCACGCATGTCGACGCAAGGCGGCAACCGGCTCAGGCGCGAAGAACTGTTCGAGCACGTTCAGCACGACTATCGGACATACTGTTCAAATACTGGCCTGCTGGCGCCAAACGTAATCACCCGCTGAATGGACATTTTTATGACCACCCTGGATCTCCCCACCTACGCAGACGTCGAGGCCGCTGCCAAACGACTGGAAGGCATCGCGCATCGCACGCCGGTCAATACCTCGCGCACGCTCAACGACATCCTCGGCGCGGAGGTGTTCATCAAGTGCGAGAACTTCCAGCGCATGGGCGCCTTCAAGTTTCGCGGCGCCTACAACGCGCTGTCGAAGTTCAGCCCCGAACAACGCCGTGCGGGAGTGGTCGCGTTTTCGTCGGGCAACCATGCGCAAGGCATCGCGCTGTCGGCCAGGCTGCTGGGCATTCCCGCCACGATCGTGATGCCGCACGATGCGCCGGAAGCAAAGGTCGCGGCCACCAAGGGCTATGGCGCCAACGTGGTGATCTACGATCGCTACACCGAAGACCGCGAGGCCATCGGCCGCCGCCTGGCCGACGAGCACGGATTCACGCTGATTCCGCCGTATGACCATCCGGACGTCCTGGCCGGACAAGGCACGGCGGCCCGGGAACTGTTCGAAGAAGTCGGCGCGCTGGACGCCCTGTTCTGCCCGCTCGGCGGCGGTGGCCTGCTGTCCGGCACGGCGCTGTCGACGCGCGCGCTGGCGCCGCAATGCAAGCTCTATGGCGTGGAGCCCGAAGCGGGCAACGACGGCCAGCAATCGTTCCGCAGCGGTTCGATCGTGCACATCGACACCCCGAAGACCATTGCGGATGGCGCGCAGACCCAGCATCTGGGCCAATACACGTTTGCGATCATCAAGCGCGATGTCGACGATATCCTGACCGCGACGGATGCCCAGCTCGTCGAGACGATGAAGTTCTACGCGTCGCGCATGAAGATGATCGTCGAGCCCACTGGCTGCCTGAGCCTCGCCGCTGCCTTGCAGAGGAAGGACGCGCTCAAGGGCAAGCGGGTCGGCATCCTGATCAGCGGCGGCAATATCGACCTGGAGCGCTTCTGCGCGCTGGTCTCGGCATAAGCCGTTCACAGCGCGCCGGCACCTTCGCCCCCTCAATACGGAGGATTCACCACGACGTATTGCGATCCCTGCGGCTGATACCACGTGCTGCCACACTGCTGGTAGACCATGCCCGCGTAGTTGACCGGCACGCAGCCCGGCGGCACCGTGCGGACCATGGAGCCGATCACCGCCGAAGTCACGGCGACCGTGGCGGTGACGGCGGCGGCCGTCGCCACCGGGTGGTAGTCGTTGTCCCAACCGCAGCAGCCGCCGTGGGACTCGACGTTGACGTTGACGTTGCGGCTGGAATTCACATTGACATTCCGATTGACATTGTTGACGCTCGTGCTCCGCACGTTATTGGTCCGTGCGTCGGCGCGCTGGTTGTCCACTTGCCGGGCGCCACCTCCACCACCGCCTCCACCCGCGCGCGCCCCGCCACCTGCATGGGCGCCGCCGCCACGTCCGCCGCCGATTGCCTCAGCCGTCGGCGTCCACCCCGCAGCCGCGAGGCCCAGCACGGCCATGCCCGCGGCAAACCGCTTTCCGAATGCGTGTCTCATGGCGTCGCTCCTTTACCTTTACTGGGACTTGAGGGGGATGAACTCGGCCTGCTTGGCCCCCTGCGGCGGCTTGAACGCGAAGGCGGAACTGCCGAACTTCGGATTCAGGTTCCACTTGTAGAGCGTGACCGACTGCGGCCGCGCCTCGTCGGCGCGATTGGTGATCACGAGCTTGCGCGGCAGCGGCCGGCTGCCGGACTCAATCCAGATCTGCCAGTCGATCTGGCCCTGGCGGAACGCGTAGTGATCGCAGATCGCGCCGCCGATGATGTCCTGGCCGGCGTTCATGGCCGACTGCATATCGTCGAGCGGGGCGGCGTCGGTGCCCCACAGGAACAGGTCGGCCGACGGGATCTCGACGCCGAACCGCGCCCGCAGGCGCTCGGTGAGCGCGCCGAGGTTTTCGTTAAATGGTGCCTTGGAGTAAGACTTCTGCGCCGGCGTATAGAGCGTCACGGTCGTGCCGTCGTAGATCAGGTCGCGCTGGGAACGTGCGCTGCGCATCCGGGCTCGCAGCTTGTTCGGCCGCGCGATGTCGAGGTCGGCTGTGGCGGTGTGCTGCAGCTTCTGCCCATCGGCCAGCACCCGCTCGCCGGACAGGTCGATGACGACCTCGAACTGCCGGAGCGTCTGCAGATACTTGCCCATGTTATTCAGAGCCTGGATGGCTGCCGGGTCAACAGCGTTGGCGGCCGGTTGTGCACTGCCCGCCGACACCGGTGCGGGAGCAGGGGCGGGAGTTCCCGCTGACGGGCTCGCCGCCGAACCGGAGGCGGTTGGCGGCGCACTGCTGCAGGCCGCAAGGCCCGCGAGGGATACCTGGACGAAGAGCGTTCTCAGTTTCATCGCTTGTTCTCCTTACCCCTACCGGGCGGACTGAATACAGGTCATTGCACGCCTCCCCCATGCACTTGCGCCAGGGCACCGCATGCCCCTTAACAACGCAGGCCGCAGCCACTTGCGTCAAGCCTGGTCGACGGCAAGCCAGCAAGCGCAGCCAAGTGCACCTGTCGGCGCAATGTCTCCTGTGAATTTATGGCAACGCGTGACGAAGCCGTAGTGAATGTTCGCGACGATGATCTGAAAGTTTTCGCTCTGCGACGGTCCCTGGGCCTGTGCCGCGGGCCGACCGGCAACGCAGTCGGCAAGGAGAACGCCGCTTCACGGCTAGTGGCGGAATTCGTATCGGATGGCAGGAGATCTTGATTCGCCGCTGTTGGCGGCTGGCCACTGTCACCTTGCGGCGCAATCCCGTGGCCGGGGGCAACGCGATAGCGTGCCAGGCGGGAGTCATACCAGGCAGGCCAGCCGGTGCCGGCCTGCCCTGTCACAATGTCGCCGGCCATGCCGGCGACAGGTCAGGCCTTGGCGGAAGCCGCCTTGCCAGCCGCAGCTGCGGCGGCAGTGCCGGCGGCAATGTTGCCGCGGGCGAACTCGGTCATCTGCTTCGAGACTGCCTGAGCCGAGCGGTAGGTGTTGCCTGCGGCGTCGACGGTCGACTGCAGCAATGCGGAAATAGCTTCGGACCCGGCCGGCGCGTTCTTCACGAAGGTATCGACGAAGGCTTGCAGGTTGCGGTGATGCTGTTCGTATTGCTCTTCCACCGCGCGGGCGAGTTCCGCCTGCGCCTGCGAGGCGATCTCGCACACCTGGCGCGCATACGAAATGGCCTTCTCGGCTGCGGGCTGGGCCAGGTTGCCTTGCGCGGCCAGAACCTCTCTCAGGTCCTTGCCGCCCAGCACGGCTGCCAGGCTCTCCTGGCCTTCGGTCAGCGCCGACTTGGCGGTCTGCAGATTCAGTTCCGTCAGTTTCTGGAACCCGTCAATGGTTGACTTCGACAGCATGGCCAGATTGGCCAGGTTGGTCTTGTGGAGCGCCGCGAACTGATCGGAAGTAAAGGCGGACATGCGTGGATTCTCCTTGGGATCGACCGGCCAGAAGGGCGTCATGTGCCGCCATGACGTTCTGACCGAGGTTGGTTTCCTTGATTGCGGCGCGTCGGCCAGAGCCGCGCCACACCAAGATGGAAAGATTAGAAGAAATCCTCTAAGTCGATCCCTAGGTAGTTACCAGCACCCTGCTGCGTGGAATGGGATTTTGTGCTTCATGCGTCATGTATTAACATTTTCTTACCAATAAAATGCTGCAACGCGAGACGCCTCCGTCGCGTAGCCACAACATGCCTCAGCCATCCACGGTCACCCTGGCTTGTTGCACCTGCTTAATGCTGTCCCGCGAATCCGGCTTCGGACCGGGCAATGCGCTGCGTACCGGATGACGCCCGGTCAGGCATCGTGATATTTGCCGTCGGCGTCAGATCTGGTCGAGCAGGCTACGCACGATATCGGCAAGCCGCCCGGCCCGCTGGCGCCCGTTGGCATCCAGGTCCATGGCGCTGCCGCCAGCGAGCGCCTTGAGACCAAAGAACGCATCGCCGACGTCGCGCCAGCCGGGAAAGTCTGCATGCACACGCTCCAGCGCTGCGGCGCCGGCGGCTACCTTGGCCGGCTCGGGTTGCCTGCCGGCGGCCAGTTCATCAAGGGAATCGGCGGCATCAAGCAAGCCTTTGCGGTTCATCTACGGTATCCCCCGGAAATTGTCTGTCGTAGCCGCAGTGTTGGCGGCTGCCGCGGTCGTGGCCGCAACTGCCACTGTAGCAGGACATGCATCGCCCTGAGCGCCGGGCACGGTGCTACGAGCGAAGACCGGACGCGCCGGAGCAACTGCCCGCCGTGTCTTGGACAACCTGCAATGCGTACTGCCATATTACGGCGACCATTTCGACCCAGGTTCCATGGCACGCTCGCTCGTCGCCACGGGCTCGGCGGAAGCCGCCCGCGCCCAGCTTTTGGTCAACATCGCGATCGGCCTCATCCTCGCGGAAATGGCTGGCGTACGCAGCAGCCCCAAGCTCGGCAAACTGATTGCGCTGGCCACCGGCTCGATCAGTTCCGCTTGCGATGGCACCGCTTGGTCTGCCCCGCAGGCGGGTTCGGGATTGGCCATAAGGCCGGCGCGCGCTCTACCGCAGGCCGAGCGTGAAAGGCAACAGCAGAACATTCACGAGAAGCAGGCCATACGCGATCATCATGACCGGCGGGATCGCCGGGCGCACCGCCTCCTCGCCCTCCGGAGGAACCGCACGCCTGCGATTCCATACGAGTCCCGCCCCCACACCCAGTACAGCAAGCCCTGATACCAGGCTTTCCAGGATCAGTGGCACCGGCCTGGGCTTCGCGCGCGGCTGGCGCGTTGCCGTGGATACAGGCAACGCGCCGGCTTTCTTTTCAGGCACGTCTTCCAACCCGGATGTCGCAGATATCATGGGATCTATGGCCGCCGGACCCGACGCGGCAGCCGGCGTATCGCGCGATGCGGCCTTCCCTGGCTTGGGCGGCCTGGGCACCGCCTCATGGCTTGCCGCCCCCGGACTGTCCGCCGCCCCCTGTCGAGCCAGGGTCTGCTTGCCCGGCGCTTTCTGCATGGCGTCGCGCTGCCGCCAGAACAGATGGAAGACACTGTCCAGGCATCGCACGGAATCACAGGCGTCCCGCCTGGCGCGCCAGGCAGCGATGTCGGCGGCCTGCATGGTGCCCTTGCGCAGCATCCTCTGCTGCTCGGCATAGATGCGCTCATAGCGCTGCGACAGCATGGTGTACTCGCAGATCAGGTGTTCCTTGCGTGCGCCCGACCGCGGTTCGCATCCCACACCACTGCCGTAAGGCTCCTCGCAACGGGCCGGCGAACCGCCAACAGGCGTGGTGCAGGCAATGTCCGATGCGTGCGCACCCTTCCCTGCAGACAAGGCCAGCAGCCCTGCCGCAATCAGCGGGGTCATGCGTCCATTGAGTCTCTTCATCGTCAGCCCTCGACTCGGCGATGCGGGCTTTCAACGTTAGTCGATGCGGCACCGGCGCCCAAGCTGGCATTGCAGCTTGCGTGCGGTAGACCACCTGGCGCCGGGTCGCCGGCGTCAGGTGTGAGCCTTAAGACTCGGTCAGGTACAAGATCGGGGCGCGCCAGGCCTTACGACCCAGCCTTGTAGTTCGTTTCCTTCACGATCCTCTTCCACCGCGCAGTGTCATCGGCAATGGTCTTGGCGAACTGCTCCGGCGTGCTGCCCACGGCCTCGTAGTCGATCGCGGTCAGCTTTTCCCGGATCTCCGGCAGCGCCACGATACGGGTCACTTCCTTGCTCAGCCGAGTGATGATTTCCTTCGGCGTTCCCGCCGGGGCGAGCAAGCCGGCCCACGAACCGAATTCCAGGCCGCTATAGCCGGCCTCCTGCATGGTCGGTACGTCCGGCAGGGCGGGTGAACGCTTGTCCGACAGCACCGCGAGCGGGCGCAGCTTGCCGGCCTTGATCATGGCCATCGAGTTGAACGGGTCGATGGTCATGTCCACTTCACCGGCCACTACGGCCTGCATCTGCGGGCCAGTGCCGCGGTAGGACACGCTCACGATATCGGGCGTACCGGCTGTCGCCTTGAAGCTGGCGCCGATCAGCTCGATCATGCTGCTGCCCGCCGACAGGCTCAGCGGCTTGGTCTTGGACTTGGCCAGCGCCACGAACTCCTGCACGGTCTTGGCCGGCACGGACGGATGCACCACCATCACGAAGCCGATATTGCTGATCAGCGAAATCGGCTCGAAGCTCTTCAACGGGTCATAGCTGGCCTTGTAGATCAGCGGGCTGAGCGTCTGCGCGCCAGCCGTGTTGAGCAGCAAGGTATAGCCGTCCGGTGCCGCGCGCGCGACGACATCGGTACCGATGATGCCGTTGGCGCCGGGCCGGTTCTCCACCACCACCGATTGCTTGAGCGCCTCGCCAAGCTTCTGCGAGATCAGGCGTGCCACCACATCGGTAGCGCCGCCCGGGGCAAATGGCACCACCATCCGGATTGGCTTGCTGGGATAGGTGTCGCTCCAGGCCAGTGCGGGCATGACGCCCAGCACGGCTGCGCAGAGCATCAGGCGGCGACGGAAATTCAGCTTCATAAGGTGTCTCCAGTACTGCGTTGACCGGGTGCGGCCGCATAGGGCCTGCACTGTTCGATATTCATAGTTGTGAATTGGATTTTACGCAGTCGAAATTCGACGTCAATGTGGGTATGCACGGACATGCCCCGCCCGAGATGTCATCACCGGGCAGACAGGTGAGGCCGGATGTGTCTGCCTGCCGCAGACACGTCAGCCTCGCCCGTTTGCGGATGCGGAGGGTCGACTTACGATTTTTATTCTTTATTTTCAATAGGTTGATGCTGCCGCCAGCGGCTGGAACCAGGGCTGGCACACCCTATGCGTATATGCCTGCGAGCGCAACACTAAATGCTCTCCAACCCCAAGCCAAACCAGCACACCCAAGGAGTTCCATCATGTCCCTCACCATCCAGAACCTGCCCGTCGAACAAGACCTCGACCACGCCCGCATGAGCGCCGTACGCGGCGGCAGCCTGTTCCTGAACAACGGCATCAACGCGATCATGGGCGGCTCGGGCGTGTCCTTCGCCAGCCCCAACATCATCGTCGCCCCGGTCACCCAGGTCGATGCCTCGACCCGCACCAACATCGACCTGACGAGCATCAGCAACCTGCTCAACAACGTCGGCGGCATCGTGCAGGCCGCGCAGCACTAATCCAGTTCGTCCATCCCGTTCATTCAGCCTACCCAGGAGACCATCATGTCCTTGACCATCCAGAACCTGCCGCTTGAACAAGACCTTGACCATGCCAAGATGGGCGCCGTGCGCGGCGGCAGCGTCTTCGTGAACTCCGGCATCAACGCCATCACCGGTGGCAGCGGCGTCTCGTTCGCCAGCCCCAACACCATCTTCGCGCCGGTCACGCAAGTCGATGCCTCGACCCGCACCAACGTCGACCTGAAGACCAAGACGAACACCATCAACAATGTCGGTGGCATCGTCGCAGCCCTGCAGCACTGAGTTGTGCGAGGCTGCACCCGGCCGCAGAGTATGCGGGCCCGCTCAGCCCGTGTTGCCGCCGGCACCTGCAAGGACCGCCCTCCATGGGCGGTCTTTGTTTCTGTGGACTAGTACTCCAGCTTGGGATACCAGTCTGTACCGCGCCCTTCCGGCGTAGTGTCCAGCAAGCTCCACAGCGAATCCAGGTCCGGTGCACCGCGTGGGTCCTGGCCGGGATCCGGCGGGACGCCGAACAACTCGCCGCTCCAGAAATGCCGGATCTTGCCGTCCCGGCGCGTGAAGACCGTATAGCCCGGGGTATCTGCATCTTCGGGACTGACATAGTCGCGTGTGAAATCGCCGTCGACGTCCGCGTAGACCTTCAGCTTCGTCCAGCCGCGCGCCCGCCGGGCGGCAACCAGCCGATCAATCGGCGAGCGGGCCACCATTGCCAGCGCCACACGCTGTTCGATATCGGGCACCTTGTGGTCCCACGACGCCATGATCGACGTACACATCGGGCAAGGCCTTTCGCGCTGCGGCCCGAACATGTAGCTGTAGATGACCAGCGTGTCCTTGTCGCCGAAAAGGTCGGCAAGCGTGACCGGGCCGTTCTCGCTCTGGAACGTATAGCGTCTGGTCACCTCTCCGCCCGGCGGCAGCCTGCGCCGCTGTTCGGCCACGCGTTCAATATGGCGACGCAAGTCGATCTCCTCCGCAAGCAGCGCATTGCGCGCCTGGCGGTATTCGGCGCTTTCATTGGGAAAGTGGATGCGGTTGCGTTGCGCCAGTTCCATTGCGGGAACAAGCTCTGACTTTGCATTCATGTCGGCCCTCCTTTCAGTCGGTCGCCCCATGAAATGTGTGTCCTCCGCCCCAGGGGCAATACCGACGCATTCCATGGTTCTGTTCTGGTTCGTGTCAGCCGATGGCAAATCGTTCCGCGCGATGGGCGCGCCGTTTGCCATCTGCCACGCGGGTGTCTGCCCGCCGCAAACATGCCGCCAATGCAGTGTCGGCCCTGCGCAGACAGTACACCGGCCATGCAACTCCCCGCCGCATCTGGCGATTCCAGATTTCTCTTTTGTTTTCAATGAGTTGATATCGCCAGGCTGTTTCCCGACCGATGCTGGCACATCCCATGCATATATACCTGCGAGCGCAACACTAAATGCTCTCTGATCCAAGCCAAACCAGCACACCCAAGGAGTTCCATCATGTCCCTGACCATCCAGAACCTGCCCGTCGAACAAGACCTCGATCACGCCAAGATGAGCGCCGTGCGCGGCGGCAGCGTCTTCGTGAATTCCGGCATCAACGCCATCACCGGTGGCAGCGGCGTCTCGTTCGACAGCCCCAACACCATCTTCGCGCCGGTCACGCAAGTCGATGCCTCGACCCGCACCAACGTCGACATGAAGAGCGTGACGAACACCATCAACAACCTGGGCGGCATGGTTGCAGCCCTGCAGCACTGATCCACCCCATCCAGTTCATTCCAGCCTACCCAGGAGACCATCATGTCCTTGACCATCCAGAACCTGCCGCTCGAACAAGACCTCGACCAAACCAAGATGAGCGCCGTGCGCGGCGGCAGCGTCTTCGTGAACTCCGGCATCAATGCCATCACCGGTGGTGCGGGCGTCTCGTTCGCGAGCCCGAACACCATCGTGGCCCCGGTCACGCAGGTGGATGCCTCGACCCGCACCAATGTCGACGTGAAGACCGTCAACAACATGCTCAACAACGTCGGCGGCATCGTCCAGGCCCTGCAGCACTAATCCAATCCATTCCGTTCATTCAGCCTACCCAGGAGACCATCATGTCCTTGACCATCCAGAACCTGCCGCTCGAACAAGACCTCGACCATGCCAAGATGGGCGCCGTGCGCGGCGGCAGCGTCTTCGTGAACTCCGGCGTCAACGCCATTGCCAATGGCGCAGGTGTTTCGTTCGCCAGCCCGAACACGATCTTCGCACCGGTCACGCAGGCCGATGCGTCGACCCGCACCAACGTCGACATGAAGACCGTGATGAATACGATCAACAATGTGGGGGGAGTAGTCGCGGCCCTGCAGCACTGAGCCGCGCGGCAGGAACGGAGAAGCCGGCGCCAGTTCGCGCTCTCCGTTTCACGCGGGCCGGCGCCTTGCGCCCGGCTCTTCTTCAAAGATCGTCCTGCCATGGGCGGTCTTTGTTTTTTTTGGCCCTTCGCTGAATTGCGGGGGCTGTGGGGAGGATTGGGTTATCGTGCTTGGCGGGCACCGCTGTTTCGCCGGCGTAGCCGGCGACCTACTCTTTTGTCCGAGCGACAAAAGAGTAGGCAGAAAAGCGCGTCGCCTGGCGGCTGGCCATCAACGGTGCGCCTCTATGGTTCGAGCGGCTTTGGTCTCGCGATGCCTGGTTGCCCGTTCGACCCTGCTACGCCATGTGAGTCAGAACCTCTGCCTGGCGTTAAGCGACTTTTGTACGATCCCCAAGTTGGACTCGGGTACAGCGTTCCAATAGCCTCAGTGGTGGGACGCCTACGGCTGCGCTGCGCGCACGTCCAAGTCGACGGGCAACCTCATCAGTCTCGCCGGCACCACGATGTCCTCTTCTTTACCCCGCGCATGGCACATGCGCCCAGCGCTTCGTCACTACGGCGCGGCTCGGGCCAGACCTTCGCGCCCCGACTACTGACTGCGCGCAGCGCAGCCGTAGGCGTCCCCGCGATATCGCTGTTAGTAGGGACCACTCCGTAATCCGGGTTCGTTCGTACGCCCTGTCCCATCCTAATCATCTACGCGGCAGGCAGTCTGGTTATGCCCCTGGACCGTCTTCACCTCGTCGAGCCGTTCGTCAACCACGAAAACGCGTTTTTGCCTACTTTTGCCGCTCGGGTAAAAGTAGGTCGCCGGCTACGCCGGCGAAACAGCCACGCCTGCCAAGAACACCAACCCAATCCTCCCCACACTCCCGCAATTCGGCCAAGAACCTTCTTCTTGGCCCAGCGCCGCAACTTTGACCAATTGAGTCTGCACGCGAGGCAGGTTACAGTCTGATCCGCTCAGCGCCGCCCGGCCCTGGGCAACCTTGTCCGGCGATGACAGGGGCCCACCAATATGCCGGCCACACATCGCCCCGACGCAGGAGATCAAGGCATGAGCGCGTGGATTGCACGGACGATGGGCAAGATTGGCTTCGCCGCTGCCTTGGCGTTGAGCATGGCGCCGGCCATCGCAGGCGGCCCCGGTACGCTGACCATTACCGCCGGCACGCAACAGCGGAGCTGGACCGTCGACCAGCTGCTGCATGATCCCCGCCTCACCAACATCAGCATTGACGATGAGAACCTGAAGCAGCGCCTGACCTTGAAGGCGATCCCGTTCGCTGCCCTGCTGGCCGGCCTGCCGGCAACGCCCGAGGGCAGCGCCACGACGGCCGCTTCCGATGGCTATGTGTCGCACTTGCCGATGCGCCTGCTGCTGGCCGAGGGCAACGCACAGCCGCGCGCGTGGCTGGCAGTGGAAAATCCCGCCGCGCCGTGGCCAATGCTCAAGGGCCAGGGCATCGGGCCGTTCCGGCTGGTCTGGACCGCGCCGGCCGGCCGTGCCGGGACGGTCACCGAGAGCTTCTGGACCTACAACATCGAGCGCATCGACATTACCGCTTCGCCAGCCGAGCGCTATCCGGTCATCCGGCCTGCCGCTGGCCATCCCTCCGACGGCCCGGTCATGCGTGGCTTTGCCGCGTTCCAGCGGGTCTGCCTGTCCTGCCATTCGCTGAACGGCGGCGGCGACTCCCACCTTGGCCCGGACCTGAACATGCCATACAGCCCCGTCGAATACCTGGGTGACGACAAGCTCGTGCGGCTGATCCGCAACCCGCAGTCGCTGCGCTGGTGGCCGGACGCTCGCATGCCGTCGATCGACAAGCGGACGCTGCCGGATGCCGAAGTGAAGGATCTTCTCGCGTATTTCCACCACATGACGGCAACGCGCAAGCGGGTCGCACCCGCTGCTAAACATCGGCAGTAACGCGCCTTTCGCCTCCGCAGTCCGCAGGCTCTGGCAGCCTCACCCCGGCACCGTACCCGCGATCGGATAAGATACGCCCCGTTTTGCCAACCAACGGAGTGCTTCAGTGATCCAGCCCACCCCTGTATTCAAGGACAACCTCGCCCAACTGCCCGCCATCGACGGTATCGCACGCATCGACCTGATCGATGGCAGCGGCGCGGTGGTGGCCAGCATCGAGAACCAGCCGGGCAAGCAGGGCTCGCTGGCCGTGTATCACTACCTGCAACAGGTATTCGGCACGCTGGATGCCAAGGCCGCCGAACATGGCCTTGCGCTGTTCGCCGAACACACAGCCGACGCCCGCAACCGCCGCGGCGCGCACCCGAATGTCGACCGCCTGCTGGCGATCGCAGCCGGCGGGGAAGCGCTGCGCATCAACGTGGTAGCCACGGCCTGAGGCGTGCCGCTATCAAGTGACCGCACAGAAGCGCCGTAAACCTCTCCAGATTTCGCCCGGAGCATTCCCCCGATGAAGAAGGCTTTCCTGTTCGCCGCCGCGCTTTCTGCGTCCCTCGCCTACGCCGAGCCGCCAGGCAACCTGGCCGCACCGCTCGGCCTTGAGCTCGGCAAGACCCGGTGCGCGCGGCTGACGCCCGGGCCGAACCGCGTGACGACAGGGAAAGCGCAATGGGCTGGCGGAGATGCCATCGAGATCCGGAATCTCGAACGGTTCAACCTGCCAGGCCTGAGCCGCGCCATCGTCAACTGCGATGCGCAGGACACCGTGGCACTGATCAGCCTGACGTTCGACCGCTCGGCGCTGGAGGACGTCACCGGCAAGCTCAACGCCCGCTACGAGTCGAAGCGCAAGACCGAGGCCAATGCCGAGAACGCCTATGCCGAATGGGCGGCGGCCAACGGCAGCCTTGAGTTGCTGTATGCGCGCGACGGCAAGCAGTTCACCGTCGCGTACTGGGCGAAAGGGGCCAAGGCGAAGTACTTTGCCTATAGCGGGACTTCCAGCGAGAAAAAGCCCGTGCCGGAGGCGCCTGCCCCGAAGCAGCCTGCGCCGTTATAGCGGCGCGGCCTGCCCGCCCTCTGCGGAGAACGCAAGCGCGGGCAGCCGGCCTTGCACCGGAACCGCCCACGAAGACAGAGATAAAGCAGGAACCCGCCGATCAGCTGCGCAGCGCGATGTGGTTGACGACGTTCTCCACGCCGTGCACGTACCAGGCATCGCGCTCGATCTGCTTGCGCGCGTAGTCGGTCGCCGCGTAGCCTTCCAGCTTCACCACGCGGTTCTCCGTGCGCACCGTAATGCGGCCCGCGTCGACGAACGGGTCGGTCTCCAGCACCAGCATCAGCGCCTCGGTAATCTCATCGTCCCGATCGGTCTCGGCCGGTGCCACGACCAGTTCATTGACCACGCAGCGGCAACCACGGGACCACCACGCCAGCACGCCAGCCAGCCGCATATGCGACAGACTGATCACCTGCCCGCTGAGCGTGACCACGCCATTGCTGGCCGCCACTTCGATCCAGCCACTGCGTTCGCCCACGGCTTCACGCATGGACTCGAGCTGGCCCTTCACCTTCGCGCAGATCTTGAAATTGCGGAAATCAATCGCGTTGAGCAGGCGCTCGCATACGGCGTCGCGCAGCTCGCCGTCACCAACGGGCGTGCCGCCGTCGGCCACGCGCAGGTGGTCGATCACGCTGGTTACGCCGTCCACCCGCCGCACCATGGCGGCCGCGCGGGTCTTGTCGACAATGTCCGCCACCTCGCCTTCCAGGATCAGCGCGCCGTCGGACAGCCGCAACTGGATCTCGGGATGGAGATGGTGACCCTGATAAGGCACATGTGCCAATGCTGCGCGCGCCTGCGTCAGCACCGCTTCGCTACTCTGCATGATGTCTGCCTCGCCTGATGGTCTGGAGCCTGGAAGGAGCGTGCCCCTGCCTGCAGGCACGCCTGGCGCGGCGCCAGCCCGCTACCGATGACGAGGAGCAAGGCGGCACCGCTTCCCCATTATAGGAAGCGGTATGCCGGCCTTCCTGACGCGTTGGCGGCGTGCTGGCGGCGTCAGTTCGCCTGGCCGGCGGCCTGCACCTCGCGCGCCTTCGCCACCTCCTGGTTGCGCAGGATGAAGCGCTGCACCTTGCCGCTCGGGGTCTTGGGCAGTTCGGCCACGAACTCGATTTCGCGCGGATAGGCGTGCGCCGCCAGGCGCTTGCGCACGTGCAAGCGCAGTTCTTCGGCCAGCTCCGGCGTGGGCCGGTATTGCGGATCGAGCACGACGAAGGCCTTGATCAGCTCGGTGCGCTCCGGATCGGGCTTGCCGATCACCGCGGTTTCCACCACGGCCGGATGCTCGATCAGCGCGCTTTCCACGTCGAACGGCCCGACCCGGTAGCCCGAGGTAGTGATCACGTCGTCGGCGCGGCCGATGAAGCTGATGCTGCCGTCGTCATTAAGCTCGGCGGAATCGCCGGTCAGGTAGTAGTTACCGGCAAAGGCGCGCGTGGCCGTGCCGTGGTAGCCGGGGAACCAGCACATCGGCGACTGCGTGAGGTCCAGCGCCAACGTACCAGGCTGGCCCGCAGGCAGTTCGCGGTTCTCGTCGTCGAGCACCACCACGCGGTGGCCCGGGCTGGCAAATCCGGCCGCGCCCATGCGCACCGTATGCGCCAGCGCATGGTGATTGCACAGCACCATGCCGGTTTCGGTCTGGCCATAGTGGTCATGGATGGTCACGCCCAACTCGTTGGCGAACCAGCGGATGACTTCCGGGTTGAGCGGCTCTCCCGCGCTGCTGACTGCGCGCAGCTTGCCGCGCAGCGGGTCCGATACCGCCTTGCCGGCCGCGATCAGCAGCCTGTACGCGGTAGGCGACCCGGCCAGGTTGGTGATGCCGTATTTCCGGATCACGCGGCACGTGCTTTCGACGCTGAACGGGCCGTCGTAGAACGTGGTCGGATGGCCCAGCGCGAGCGGCCCAGTGACCGCGTAGTACAGGCCATAGGCCCAGCCCGGGTCCGCCAAGTTCCAGAAAGCGTCCTCCTCGCGCAGGTCGACCGCATCGCGCATATAGCCAGCGAACGCCACGATGGCCTTCAGCGGCACCAGCAGCGGCTTGGCCGGGCCCGTGGTGCCCGATGTGAACATCATCAGGAACGGGTCGCCGCCGCGCCGCATGACGGGCTCGAACTCCGCGGGCTGGCGGTCCACTTCGGCCCAGAAGCTGAAATCGCCGCGCACGAGGCCGCGGCCCTTGTCGCCGGCCACCGTGACGATGGGCGGACAGTCGGCAACATCGTCGAGCTTGCCGCGGTTGGCGCCGTCGGTCACCACGAGCTTCGCACCCGAGGTATTCAGCCGGTGTTCGATAGCCTTGGGTCCGAACGCGGTGAACAGCGGCTGGTAGACCGCACCGGCGCGCCATGTGCCGAGGATGGTGGCCAGCAATTCCGGCGTGCGCGGCAGCAGGCCGGCCACGCGGTCGCCGGGTTGCACCCCCTGTGCCTTCAGGAAGCCCGCCACCTTCGCGGAGAGCGCCTGCAACTGCGTAAACGTCCAAGTCTCGGAAGTGCCGTCGCGCCCTTCCCAGAACAGGGCGATGCGGCCCGGCAGCGCATGCCGGTCGCAGCATTCCACGCAGGCATTCATGGCATCCAGGTTGCCGTGCAGCTGGCGGCTGACGGCGTCCGGGTATGAGAATCCGGCAAAGGCTTCGGTGTAGTCGCGCATGGTGTCTCCAACCTTGTCATCGCTGTTCTGCGGCGCGGTGCGTCGAGGCACGCGCCTGGCCGCACGAGTGTGTTCCAGCGCCCCGCGCGCGACAATAGCCGATTGCGCCAGCAAGGCTGACGGTTTTTGCCATGTGCGCGGCATACGGCACTTTTGCACGGCCGTGACGGTTGACGCATCCTGCCCCGGGGGCTAGACTGCCCGCTGTTTATCGCCTTGGGGTTCCAATTGGACTCAGCCAGTTGTCCTGACGGACACAACAGGTAACCCTCGCCAGACCCGCATCCCTCTCCACTGCTGAAGCTTTCACCGGCAGTGCATCACAGGGCCACCGTCTGGCAGGTATCGCCTGACGGTGCGCATCGATCGTGGCTTTCGCCGCGGCCCGTTTTTCCCGCACCACACGAATTTGCATCGCATGTCCGGCCCGCTCGTGCCGCGAGCCGCCGCGCATGCCCGTTTTGCCACGTGACCGGCGCATGCGCGCATGCCTGCCGCGGACCCGTGGCCGCCGCCGTGTGCTGTTCGCAAGCCTTGCCGGCGCACGCCGATCCACCCGAACCGGAGCCTTCCATGCCCGACGACCCTTGCAGTCCCTTACCGAAGCCGGCGCGCACCGGGGCCTGCCCGCGCGCCGTTCCCGCAAGCTCCCGTTTCCGGCCGCCGCAATACTGACCCCTGGCGCCGGATCGGGAATCCACCGGAGACCTGCCATGAAGTTCTCGATCCTGCTGCCTGACTTCCGTCACCCCGACGTCGCCGCGCACGACGCCGACCGCCTGCGCGCCATGCGCGAACTGTCTCGTCCGGGACGCCTGCGCCGCGCCCTGAAGCGTCTGGGCGCGATCCTGCGCACCCGGCGCCTGCAACCGCGTTGACACTGCGCTGACACCCCATGGGCGTCGGTATCGCCACATTGAATCAACATGACGATACCGGTGCCAATCCTATCGTCCTGTTGATAGAACTCTGATAACGGATTTAGGGGTCTACAACCCGATTCGTCCCAGTTCTATGCTTTCTCCATCGACCCGGCACCGCCGGTCAACGATTCAGACAGGAGATGGCAATGAAGAGAATCCTGGGCGTCTACAGCGCACCGCGTCCCCACTGGGTGGGTGACGGCTTCCCGGTCCGTTCGATGTTTTCCTACCAGAGCCATGGCAAGCAGCTCAGCCCGTTCCTGCTGCTGGACTACGCCGGCCCGGCCGACTTCACGCCGACCAGCCAGCCCCGCGGCGTGGGCGTGCATCCGCACCGCGGCTTCGAGACCGTGACCATCGTCTACAAGGGCGAAGTCGCGCACCGTGACTCGACCGGCCAGGGCGGCGTGATCGGCCCCGGCGACGTGCAGTGGATGACGGCCGGAGCCGGCATCCTGCATGAAGAGTTCCACTCGAAGGCGTTCTCCGAAACCGGCGGCCCGCTCGAGATGGTGCAGCTATGGGTGAACCTGCCGGCGCGCGACAAGATGGCGAAGCCTGGCTACCAGGCCATTACCAGCCAGGACATTCCTGCCGTGGAGTTGCCTGGCGGCACCGGCACCGTGCGCGTGATCGCTGGAGAGTTCGACGGCCATGCCGGCCCGGCGCACACCTTCACACCGCTGCATGTCTGGGATATGCGCCTGAACCAGGGCCGCATCGCCGAACTGCCGGTGCCGGAAGGCTGGAACACCGCGCTGATCGTGCTGCGCGGCACCGTGCGGGTCAATGGCAGCACCGTTGCCGGCGAAGCGCAGATGGTGCTGCTGGACCGCGCCGGCGAAGGCACCTGTGTCGAGGCCAGCACGGACGCCACGGTACTCCTGCTGGCCGGCGAGCCGATCGACGAACCGATCGCCGGCTACGGCCCGTTCGTGATGAACACCGAACAGGAGATCGCGCAGGCGCTGAGCGACCTCAACAGCGGGCGCTTCGCCGACATTGCCCGGCAACCTGCCAACGCCTAGATTCAGTGGACTGCGTCCACACCCTGCCACCTGCCGCCGCCCGGCGGCAGGTTCAACAGCCGGTGCTTCGGCACCAACCGTTCCAAGGAGATACACCATGAGCACCCCTGCCAACTTCAACGGCAAGCGCCCTGTCATCGACCCCGCCGATACGGCCATGCTGCTGATCGACCACCAGAGCGGCCTGTTCCAGACCGTGGGCGACATGCCGATGCCGGAACTGCGCCAGCGCGCCGCCGCGCTCGCCAAGATGGCCACGCTGAGCAAGCTGCCCGTCATCACGACCGCCTCGGTGCCGCAAGGCCCGAACGGCCCACTGATCCCCGAGATCCACGAGAACGCCCCGCACGCGAAGTACGTCGCACGCAAGGGCGAGATCAACGCCTGGGACAACCCCGAGTTCGTCGCCGCGGTCGAGGCCACGGGCAAGAAGACGCTGATCATTGCCGGCACCATCACCAGCGTCTGCATGGCCTTCCCGGCCATCAGCGCGGTGGCCGACGGCTACAAGGTCTTTGCCGTGGTCGATGCCTCGGGCACGTACTCGAAGATGGCCCAGGAAATCACGCTGGCGCGCGTGGTGCAGGCCGGCGTAGTGCCAATGGATACGGCAGCCGTCGCCTCCGAACTGCAGCGCACCTGGCACCGCGATGACGCGCAGCAATGGGCCGAGGTCTACACGAAGATCTTCCCGGCTTATCAGCTGCTGATCGAAAGCTACATGAAGGCGCAGGCTGTGCAGAAGGACGGTGAGGTACTGGACTCGGCACGCTAACCGGTAACAGCGGCATGGCCTTTGCGGCCATGCCGCAAAGGCCATGCCGCAATGCATCAGTTGCGCGAGCCGGCAGCCATCCGGCGCTGCAGCCATGGATACCCCTCGGTATCGTTGTCGCCGTAGTCCGGATCCAGATACACATAGCAGCGCTGGATACGAAAGTCCCGGATCTCGAAAACATCGCACCAGTGGCCCGCATGGGTGACGCCCGCCCGCCACGCCTGCCCCGATTTCATGGTGCCGCTGGAGGTACCCTCCACCACGACCATGTCGCCCTGCTGGATGATGTTGGCATGCGCGATATCGTGGCTCACCGATTCCAGGATGCCCATCAAGTCCCGGAACAGCGATTCGATCTGCGCGCGTCCCCTGGCTATCCCCCACTTCGGGAAATAGAACGCCGCGTGCTCGTCGAACAGTTCCGCGACGCTCTCGCCTCGGTCCATGCGCCGGAAGTACTCCAGTGCGATTGCCTTGCGCTGCTCGTCGGTCATCGGTCTGGTTTCCATGGTGCCTGCTTCCCCTCAACGCTTCTTTTCAAAAAAAGAGGGCACACCGGCAAGGCGCCGGCGCGCCCTGTGCCTCACTTGGCGATGGATTCCAGCGCGCTGTAGCTCAGGTCGGTCTCCTTGATCTTCGCTTCATTGAGCTTGTAGCCGCGGAAGAGGTAGATCGAGGCATGGCGGGCCTTGAAGTCGATGATGTCGCCCTGGATGGACGAGGAATACTTCGTGCCGTCCTCGCCCACCGACGGCGTCATATGGAAGTTGATGAATTTCCAGAACTCGCCCTTCTTGTCATAGGCTTCGCCCATGTAAATGCGTGGATAGTTCACATCCATATAGACCACCTTCTTGCCGTAGGGGTGCTCCGCAGGCGGCGTTCCCTCGATCACCCAGACCTCGCGCGGCTGCCACGTCTGCACCGGATTCCAGTACGGCGGGTTGCTCAGGTCCACCGTCTTCCACTCTTCCGGCGTCCCTTTCTTCGACGGGTTGTAGCCCAGCTTCGCGTCCGAGATCGCCAGGATCCAGCGGCGCCCCACCAGCTTGACCTTCGGATACCACGAGGGCCTGGCATTCCACACATAGATATCGTCGTTCAGCACGTCCAGGCCGCCCACCGGATCCATCCACGCGCCCCCGGACAAACGGCGGGTCCGGCGGGCCGACTTGATGTACGCCCAGCTGTCCTCCAGCTTCGGGCTGTCATAGCGGATAGTGAAGGTGCCGACCCCCTTGATGTCCTCCGGCGCCGTCGCCACGAACAGTGTCTTGCTGAGGATGCCGCCATCGCCCAGCACCGGCTTGTCGCCGCTGATCCGGCCCTTCATGTAGTACCGCTCGAACAGCCAGTCCTGCGTCGACTCCAGGCCCTTGTCGCCGCTGATCATCAAGAAGGTCGCCTTGTTGTTGATGACGTCGCCCTCCGGCGAGGCGTAGTAGAAGTTCCAGATCAGCTTGTCGCCAGCAAAGGGATCGTTCTGGCTCACCTCAGGGAAGGGGATGCCAGCCACCCAGCCGGTCACTTCGCGGGTCTTCTCGTCGAACTGCGCCTTGCCCGCGTTCTTCTTCGTAGCGTCGATGTACTTCGGGTCGAGCTGCACGGGCTTGGCATGGCCCAGGGGAATCTTCAGGCCCGTATTGCGGATCTGCCATTCCAGCTTGTCCGTCAGCAGGCTCGCGATGGTGTGGCCGTCGAACGTATCGTTCTTGACCTTGTCGATATTGGCCTTGTCGATCACGGTACCGGCTGGCAATTCTGCCGCACCGGCTGCAGTGATGGCGGCGCCCAATGCGGCAATTGCGCAGAGCGCGAGGGTCTTCCTGATGGGATGCATGCTTTGTCTCCTGCTTAGAATTGTCGCGTCAGGCGAGCGACGAATTGGTCATTGTTGGCAAACGATCCGAACAGTCCGGTCGAGTTTTCGATCTGGCCGGGCTGCCGCTTGTGCTTCGAGAAAAAGAGATCGGCCTCCAGCACCAGTCTCCAGTGGTTCCCATAGACGAACTCCACGCTGGGGATTAGGAAGCCGCCGCCGCCCTGCAGCGAAGCGCCCGCCGCCAGCTGGGGATTGATCTTGTCGTTCTTGTAGTTCAGGCCAAGGATGACGGTGGCGATGGTCGAGTGCTGGCTCGCCGCCCTGCCGTAGCCGACCATGTTGACGATGTCATCCGAACGCTTGTAGTTCTGGATCCACTTGTCGAACACCTGAACCGAGAAGAACGACGGCCTGCTGGTACCGAGAAACTTCGTCAGGTTCAGGTTCTTGTCGATACGGACCATGGTCGTGACCAGGTCCTTCTTGACGATCCCGCCGAACCCGGGCAGTGCGCCGCCGAAGAAATTGGTGCCGACGTTGTACGGCGCATTGCGCGTATAGACCAGTTCCGTGCTCAGTACAGAATCGATCGCCGGCACATAGCCGCTGACCGTGGCGCCGAACAGGTCGATCTTGGGGAAGATGAAATCCCCGAGCGTGCCGGTCGGCGTGGACCCCGAGGGCGCGAACGCCGAATTGACGACAGGGTCGTTGTTGAAGGTCTTCAGGTAGGCAAGCGAGTAGTTGACCGGGCCGGCGATCCCTTCCCAGCGCACACCCCCGGTCATGTCAGTGACGTTCGCGCCGGGCGCGCGATAGTTGTAGTTCAGGGCGCCCGGGGCCAGGAAGTCCACGCCCTTGTAGGGCTGCCCCGCCCAGCGGCCGCCATACAGGTCGTAGCTGTTGCCCACGTCGCGCAGGCGGTCGATGCCAGGCCGGAACAGCAGTTGCAGGCTGCCATCGGCCTCCGGCACATCGACCTTGGCCTTGACCAGGAAGAGCGGCTTGCGCAGTTCGTCGCCCTCGCGCTCCAGGAAGGACCGCCAGCGATAGTCGAAGCCATTGACGAGGTCGAGCGCGCGGAAGAAGTCCGTCTCGCCCCACACTACCTGCTGCTTGCCGATGCGGAAACTCAGGCGATCCGTCGGCGAGAAGTCGGCGTAGTACTCGCGCAGCTCGGCCTGGTTGTACTGGTCCATCAACTGGCTGCCGGGCCCGCCCGGCGAGTTCTGCCGGTTGAGGTTCTCCAGGTCGCGCAGATAGGAGGTCTTGTACTCCTGGTCCGCGCGCCCGATCACCTTCCAGGCAATCGGACCCGTCTTCGCGTCTGCATCCAGCAGCAGCGAGCCACGCACCATCGAAGGCGAGAACCTGTCGTTCTTGCTGGTCTCCGGCGGGTCCTGCAGGTTGAACGACGTCCATGCACGGGCGTACCCGCCCAGGTGAAAGCTGTAGTTCTCCGGGTTCGTGCCGCTGTCGCCGCGCGTATCCGTGCCCACTGCGGCGGGTTCGTCCGCTTGTGCCGCACGGACACCGGCTGATCCCGCCAGGCAGGCAAACACCAGGCCTGCCGCGCCGGATTTCCGGCCCACGTCGTACCATTGGCTCAGTTTCATTGTCTCCTCCATCCAATATCGGTTTTTTTCTGTGCATCGAATCAGGATCTACGCTTCCGGGATCGCACGGATGGGGACGTCCCCGACACTGTCCGCTTCAAGCTTTTCCGCTGTCTTGACGATGAATGCCGGCCGGAACACCAGCACCATGGCCGGCATGATGAACAGCGCGCTGATCGCCGACACGAACAGCCAGATGGCCATCAGCACACCCATGTCCGCCTGGAACCTCAGCGACGACGCGCACCAGAGCACCACGCTGGTGGTAAGCGTCAGGGCCGTCACCATCACGCCGCGTCCGGCGCCGTGCAGCGAAGCAATGGTTGCCGCCGTCAGGTCCTTGCCCTCGGCCAGCTTTTCCTTGATGCCATCCACGATGTAGAAGGCGTAATCGACCCCCAGGCCGATGCCCAGCGCGGCCACCGGCAGCGTGCTGAGGTTCATGCCAATGCCCTTCCACGCCATGTAGCTGAAGGTGATGGTGTTGGAGAGAATCACCGGCACCATGAAGAAGATGCCTGCCGTCATCGAGCGGTAGGCGACCGCGCAGCACACCACCAGCACCAGCAAGGCGAGCGCGATGCTCTCGATCTGCCCGGCCAGGATCACTTCGTTGACGGCCGCCAGCACGCCGACCAGGCCACCTGCCAGGCGGTAGGTGCCTTCCGCCAGCGGATGGGCATCGACATAGGCCTTGAGCCTTGCCATGGCCGTGCGGATGCTGTCGCCGCGGTGGTCGCGGAAGAAGAAGGTTACCGATGCATCCTTCGATTGAATGTCCGTGAAGCGAGCCATGTCGCCCGGATCGGAGCCGGACACAAACATGTACATCAGCTCCCCGTTCTCCTCCGCGGTACGGCCGGGCTCGAGGTAGCGCGGGTTGTTCTCGTTCAACACCCGCCGCACCATCGGAATGACGTCGGCAATCGACATGCTGCCGCCGATTTCGGGCTGCGCTGCCATGTAGCGCTGCAGTCCGGCCATACTCTCCAGCACGTGCGGCGACTTCACCGCGTTCGGCTTGGTCCCCGAAAACACCGCATAGAGGCGATCGGCGCCCTGGAACTGCTGGTTGATGGCTGCCGCGTCTCGGTTGTAGGCAGAGTCCTGCCACAGGATGGGCGAACCCGGCTGCGCATCTCCGACCTGGATGCGGCTGGCATACCACGCGGATACGCCGAAAACGGCAACGGTTGCGGTCAGCACCGCGTAGCGCCACCGCGTCGTGGCCGTGCGTACGCAGAGGTCCAGGATGCGATCCAGGTAGCGGCCGAGATCCAGACCATGGGCGTAGCCGCGCGGGTAACGTACCCAGGAAAGCAGGACCGGCGTCATCACGCAGGCGCTGATCGCAATGGTCATGACCCATACCGTGCCGATGATCGAAACCTTGTGCATCAGCGGGATGGGGGTCAGCACCACCACGATCATGCAGCCAGCATCGGCAATCACCCCCAGCATGCCCGGCTTGAAGAGCTGCAACATGCTGGCCTTCGCTGCTGCCCGGGTGGTGAGGGCGCCCGCGGCGAGTTCCTCGTCGAAGCGCGACACCAACTGCACGGCGTGCGAAATGGCCCGCGCCGTAATCAGGAACGCGATGACGATCACCAACGGATCAAGGTTGAAGCCCAGCAGGCGCGCCGTGCCCAGCGCCCAGGCCGCACTGCCGACGCCTGCCAGCAGTGGCAGCAGCGTGCCGCGCCAGGTACGGGCAATGAGGAACAGCAGCAGCACCAAGCAGCCGATGGTGAACAGGAAGATCTGCAGCGTCTCCGGCAGGAAGTGCTTGACCCAGCCGTAAAGGATCGGCTCGCCGGTCACACGTACGCGCACGCCGTCGCCGCGCGCCGAATCGGCGATCGACATCACCTGCGGGAAGATCTTGTTGTAGTCGGCCGCGTTCTCATAGAAATCGACCGTCACCAGTGCCGACTTGAGGTCGCGCGAGACATAGGCGCCATAGACCAGCGGATTGTTCAGGACCGCCTGTTTCAGCTTGTCGATCCCGGCCTGGTCCTGCGGCACATCGGGCCACATCAGGGGGTTGGAGTCGATGGCATCGGTGGAGCCACGTATCTCCTTGAGCTTGCGCGAAGCCAGGGAAACGATCTGGAACTGGTTGGCGCCATCCACTTGCTGCAAGGCCGTCGTGACCTGCTTGATCTTGCTCAGGAACGGCGTAGTGAAGATATCCTCACGCTCGGCTTCCAGCACGATGCTGACCACGTTCGACCCGCCAAATGCATGCTTGTACTGCTCATGCACCTGGATATACGGGTGGCTGCGCGGCAGCAGATCTTCAAAGACCGTCCTGACCTCTACCTTCGTCGCCACCAGCAGCATCGCGGCTGTCACGAGGAAGAAGATCCCCGCAACCCAGGCGCGTCGGTCAATGCAGGTCTCGACAAAGCGTTCGAGCCTGCTTCCCAGCATTCTTTTCATGTCTTCCTCCAGATACCCTGTTTGGTGCCTTACAGCGCGTTTGCGTCTTTGGCGCCCAGCCGCGATCCGGCAACGTAGTACTTGCCGTTCTGCGCCCGCACCCTGGTGTACCAGCCGCGATCCTCGGCAGCGAGGCGCGTCAGCCGCCATTTGCCGGCGTCGCCACCCACCAGCACCACGCCTTTGTCGCCGACCGCGATCCACCGCTTGCCGTCCCAGGTCACGTCGAACAGGTCTTCATCGGTCGCCTTGTCCGCCGGCTTCCATGTCGCACCACCGTCGTCACTGACCAGCACGGTGCCCCGCAGCCCGACCGCCACTGCCTGGCCGGCCTCGTTGAAGCGCACGGACATCAGGCTGTGCTTGACGGGGCTCGCGACGCTGGTCCAGCTTTCCCCGGCGTCTGCGGTGATGCGGATGCGCCCGAATTCGCCCACGACGCATCCGCGTCGGCCCTGGAAGTCGATGCCGTTCCAGGCGGTGTCCTCGCCCTCTGCCGCCGATTCCCAGCGCTTCCCGTAGTCGCGTGAACGCATCAGTACGCCGCCGCTGCCAACCGCCCAGGCGCTTCCGTCCTGGCTGACCTGCACGCGCATCAGCTTGTTGCTGATGGCGGATTTGGGCGTTTGCGCTGCCGTCCAGGTAAGCCCCGCATCATCCGTGGTGAGGACCACGCCCTCGTTGCCGACCGTGACGGCACGGCGGCCGTCCCATGCGGCGACGTCCTGCAGGGTTTCATGAGCGGGTGTCCCCTGCCTGCGCCAGCTGGTGCCGGCATCGGCGCTGTACAGGATCTTGCCGTTGGAACCGACCGCCCAGAGTCCGCCGTCAGGCAGCGGGGCGATGCCATAGAAGACATCGCCGCGCTCGACGAGCGGCTGTTCCACGGCGCTTCCAACCGGTTTGGGCTTGACGAACAGACCTGCATAGAGCAGCCCCCCGATAATGAGGAGCGGCATGCCGGACAGGATGATGCGTTTGATTCGTTCCATGATTCACTGCTTCATCGTGAAGAATTCGACGGAAGAAAACCGTCGCAGCTGGCATGCGAACCGATCTCAAGGCGAGCGTCGCCCTGCCGGCCAGCAGCACATTTGCTTCGGGCGCACGCCACCCTGCAGGGTGGCACTGCGTCTTTTCTGCTTGACTTGGCGATAGCCTGCAGGCGTTGCCGCTCGCGCGCGGCCAGGGCATGCCCGCGTGAAAGCGCTAGGCGGGATCAGGTGCCGGTACGGCTACCGCCGGAATGGTTGGCATGAACATGACGTCTCCTGTGGATGCGCGGTACGAGCAAGGCACCGGCATCTCAATTCGTTTTATGTTGGTGGTCCTTGCGGGACCTTTCGTGCCGGCGGGTGCGTGCCTCAGCCAGCCGTCGCACGACTTGCCGCTTCCATAGCCCTCTCGAGCTCCTCATGCAAGATACGCGGATTCGGATGCGGAGCGAACTGGATCAGGCGTTCCACCTCCACGCGCTCCAGCAAGCCGGCGCGGTTGTAGGGCTCGTTGGCAATGAATGCGTCCGCCTCCGTCTTCTCCGCGCAGTCGAGGACGAGGAACAGGCCACGGGGAAGCTGGTCTTCCCCGCACAAGGCGCCCGCGCAGACGACGCCAGGAAGCGCCGAGATGACATAGCGGATATGGTCGGGCCGGATCTTCAGCCGCGATTTCCCGACGCCAGCGCGGAAATAGGCGCGCACGACATATGACATGGTGACTCCTTCGTTCTGTGCGCGGATATCAGGCTGGCGCCTGGCCCTCATAGGCGCGTTGCAGCAGTGCGCGGATCGCCTCACGCTCGATCGGGCGCGGATTGGGATACGGGCTGGCCACCACCAGGTCTGCCGCCCGGTCCAGCCCGTCAGCCGGCATGCCGATTTCGCGCAGAGAGCGCGGCGCGCCGAGTGCCTCGCCCAGCTGCCGCATTCCCGCGGGCGCATCATCCCGCCCCAGCGCGCGAGCGATGCGCGTCATGGCTTGCGGCGCCGACGCCGCGTTGTAGGCCAGCGCGTAAGGCAGGATGACGGTGTGGACTTCCGCATGCGGCAGGTTGAAGCTGCCGCCCAGCGTATGGCAGAGCTTGTGGTGCACACCCATCTGCAGATTGCCGAGTACGGTGCCGCACAGCCATGCGCCATACAGCGCGTCGCCGCGGGCGTCCAGGTCTTGCGGCGTTTCGCGCAGGCGCGGCAGCGCCGTGGCCAGGGCCCTGATGCCCTCTTCCGCCATCAGGCTGAAAACCGGGTTGCCGTCCGGTGCGTACAACGCTTCCGCGGCATGCGCCATGGCGTTCATGCCGCTGGTCATGCTAAGCGTGGCCGGCAGGGTGAGCGTCAGCTCGGGGTCATAGACCACTGTCCGCGGCAAGACGCGCCAGTCCCGCCCGGCCTTCTTGTTCGCCGCTTCGGTGATGCCATACAACGGCGTCATCTCCGAGCCGGCATAGGTCGTCGGCACGGCGATGATCGGCAGGCCAGACTCCAGCGCAATGGCTTTCGCCAGGCCGATGGTGGAACCGCCACCCACAGCAAGACAGCCGTCCACGCCGAGTTCCGCCGCAGCGGCCACCGCTGCCCGCGCGACGTCGGCGGGCACATGCATCACGGCCTTGCTGTACACGCCAACCGACCGGTCGCCCAGCAGTTCGGCCACCTGATGGCCGAGCGTGGCCTGCTCGGGGGTGGTCAGGACAAGCACCCGCCTGATCCCCAGATGTTCGAGTTCACGCGGCAGTGACCGGCGTGCCCCGGGACCAAAGACTACGCGGGATGCGCGCGTTTCGTGGACAAACGGCTCCATGCTGACAGCTCCAATATCAATCTGCTTGCGGTGCGCAATGCGCCAATGCAACGTTTGCGAAGGCAACCTCGGTATCACGGATCGCGTGCTCGCATCCCGGCTCCACCACCAGCCTGACGTCCGCCCCCGCGGTACGGAACAACCGGGCGGATTCCTGCACGCTGTCCAGCGGCACATGCGGGTCCGCGGCGCAGGTGGAAAGCAGCACCGGCATGTCCCGCAGGTGCCTGGGAATGGTTTGCCTGGGCATTCCCGGCGGTCCGATCAGGCCGCCCGTGAACGCGACCAGTGCGCCATAGCGCCGGTCCTGGCGCCAGACGAACTCGCTGCAAAGGCAGGCGCCCTGCGAAAAGCCGACCAGCACCTGGGACTCGTAGGGAAAGCCCAACGCCAGCAACTCGCGGGACAATGCCTCCAGGCGCTCCAGGGCCTGCGAGAGTCGCGGCTCGTTCCGTGACACCGGTTCGATGAAGCGCTCGGGATACCAGGTGTTGTCCGCCGCCGCAGGCGCGAACCAGGCGATGTCGGGCCGCCCGCTGCGGTCTACGATCATCTCCTTCATCAGTGCGGGAGACTGGCCGCGGCCATGCACCAGGATTGCCGCCATGGCGGCGTCCCTTGGCGGCGCGCCGAAGACAGTCACCGGCATGCGCAGGTGTGGGTTGCGTTCTGACATATGATTCCAGCCGTATCAGGCATGCGCGCGGGCCACGGCACAGTGCTGGCCGCCGCCCGCTACGGGCTATGGGTATGGGCGATGGGGGTCAGTACTTCAGCGTTTCCAGCGAACGCAGGATGCTCTCGCGCTGGCTGGCAAACTGCGGCGCGATCTGCACCTCCGCGCCGAGCGTCTCGTAGGGCTCGTCGATGAGGAACGCCTGGGGCTTGGACACCGTGGCCTCGAACAAGGCCCCGCTCGGCGTGCGCACGTAGATCGACTCGAAGTAGCCGCGGTCCTTGCGCTCCGAGGTATCGGTGAAGCCCAAGCCCTCGAGCCTGCGCTTGAAAAAGTCCTGCGCGGCATGGTCCTCGACCTGGAAGGCACAGTGGTGGACCGTGCCGGAGCCATAGGTCCAGCTTGCCTGCGGCATGGCGGTTTCCAGCGCATAGTCCACGAACTTGCCCGAGCCGCCTTCTCCGAACGCATAACGCGCGTACTTGCCGTCGCGCGCCACTTCACGCGCTGACCAGCCGGCACCCATGAATTCCTGCGACGATTCCATCTCGCGCACATTCACCGCGATGGTGTGCAGGCCGCGGATCGCCAGTTCGGCAGGCACTTCGCCGTTGGAGTACGGCTTGCGGGCATCATCGGCGATGCCGATCAGCTCGTATTCGATGCCACAGGGATGCGCGAATGCCAGGACCTGCTCGCCGAACCGCTCGGAGCGGCGGACCTCGAAGCCGTGGTCGCGCAGGCGTTTCTCCCAGAAAGGGATGGCGGACACCGGCACCGATAGCGCCAGGCTGCCGATCTGACCCGTGCCGCGCGTTCCCTTGCGCCCGAAATGCGCCACCGGGAAGCAGGTGATCAGCGTACTTTCTTCGCCGACATCGTTGCCGTAGTAAAGGTGGTAGAAGGGCGTGCCGCCGTCGTAGATCAAGGTCTTCTTGACGCTCTTGAGCGACAGCACCTTGGTGTGGAAGTCATAGTCTTCCTGGGCGGTGCCGACGCTCAGCGTGATGTGGTGATGGCGCTGAATGGATGGGGTGGCTTGGGTCATGATTGTCTCCAATGGTTTGTTGTGCCGCAGTGGCGCGATGCCCGACGCGGGCCTCGCACCGTCGTTCTGGCTCAGGCTGGCGCGCGCGTGCCCGTCATGGCGTCATCAACGAGGCTCCAGATGAATCGGCCGGATGGGTCGCGCTGTTCTTCGGCGATATGCGCGATCAGTCCGGCAGCCCGGCTCAGCACGGCGAATCCGCGCATCAGCGCCGCGGGAATGCCGATATCCCCGAGGATCGCGGCAATCGCGCCGGTGGCATTGATGGTGATGTGGCGTCCCGCAGCCGCGTCCACTTCGGTGGCAAGCAATGCCAGCGCAGCGCATCGTTGACCGTAGGTGCCAAGTTCGCGCGCCAGGCCCAGCAGCCTGATCGCGCGCGGATCGTCCGGCCGGTGCAGGTGATGGCCGAACCCCGGCACGGCGCGGCGGCTGGCGCGGAATTCGCCGGCAATGCGTTTCGCTTCGGCAGCGCCGTCTTCACCCGCATCCACGATGCGGTCGAGCACGGCCGCGGCCGGCTCCATGGTTCCCACAAACTGGCTGGCAACGGCAAGCAGGCCTGCGGCCACGCCGGCCTGCAGGTTTTCCGGCGAACTGGCGTAGATCATGCGCGAAGCAATCGCGCTGGGCGTCATGCCGTGCTCCATCAGCGTGACCAGCACGGCTTCGACGATCTGGCGCTCGGCCGCAGACGGCGCCCTGCCGAACGTCTGCTTCATGAAGACGTCGACAAAGCTTGCGCGCCCGAGCAGGTCCGCCACGAGATCGTCTTCGCCGTAGTAGACCGCCTGTTCCGTGTAGTGGCACAGCTTCGAGGCGGGTGTGGCCTTTGCGTCGGTAGTCGCCATCAGTGGCTCCGGTGATTCAGGATAATGTCCCGCACGGCCGGCTTCAGTACCTTGCCGACGGCACTGCGCGGAAGCGCCTCGAAGAGATGAACGTGCTTGGGTGTCTTGACAGAGCCCAGTTCGCGCTTGACGAGCGCGATCAGGTCATCGGTATCGACGCTCATGCCGGGACGCACCTGTACCGCGGCATGCACGGCCTCGCCCCACTTGGCATCCGGCACGCCGACGACGGAGCAGTCGGCAACGGCCGGGTGCGCCGACAGCACCACCTCGACATCGCTCGGATACACGTTGAACCCGCCGGTGATGATCACGTCGCGAATGCGGTCACGCAGGAAGAGATAACCGCGGTCGTCCAGGACGCCGGCATCCCCGGTGCGCAGCCAGCCATCGACCAGGGTCTTGCGCGTCTCGTCCTCTGCCTTCAGGTAGCCGCTCATCACGAGGTCGCCGCGCACGGCGATTTCGCCTTCCTCACCGGCTGGCAGCGGCCGGCCTTCCTTGTCGACGATGGCGACGCGGGTCAGGAGCGACGGTCGCCCCACCGAGGCCAAGTTTTCCCCGGCCATTTCGGCCGGCGACAGAAAGGTAATGATCTGCGGCGCTTCGGTCTGGCCGAACGACGTGCACAGAACCTGACCGAAGACCGATTGGGCGTCGCGAATCTGCTCGGGGCGCATCGGCGCGCCGCCGTAGACCAGGTAGCGCAAGGCCTTCAGCGGACGGGCCGTGCGGCGCTGTTCTTCCACCAATGCCAGGATCAGCGTGGGCGGCGCGAAGAACAGGGTCGCGTGGTGCTGGTCCGCGGTATCCAGCAATGCCGGCGCTTTGTTGTACGCCGGGAAGATCAGCGCGCCACCAACACCGAGCAACGGCAGCATATACGTCGAAGTGCCATGCGTGATCGGCGCGGCCACCAGGTAGCGGTCGTCCGGTGTCAGGGCCAGCTCGTGGATCTGCGTGGCGATATTGGTGTTCCACGCACGCAGTGGCTGGATCACGCCCTTGGGCACCCCGGTGGTGCCGCCCGTGAACTTGATGGCCTGCGCCTCGGCGAGGTCTATTCCGTGGCGCGAATACGGTCCCATCATGACGCTCGATGTGTCACCAGCATGGCGCTCAAGCACATCCAGCGTATGCAGGCTCGGGGAGATGCCAGCCAGCCGTGCGGCCATATCGTGGTCGGCCAGCACAAGCGACGGCTCCGCAAACTCCACGATGCGCCGCAACTCCGGATCGCCGTTGCGTGGATTGAGCGGCACCCACACCTTGCCGGCGGCCAGGATGGCAAGGATGGCCACCAGATGATCGACCGAATTCGCCGCCCCCACGCAAACCCGGCTGCGCGGTTCGGGATCTATTGCCGTCAGCGCGGCCGCCCGCCTCAGTACGACGGCAGCCAGTTCGCCAAAGGTCAGATTGCCCGTGGGACTGATGATTGCGGCCCGGTCTTGGTGCCGGCGTGCTGCTCGCCACAGGAAGTCGATGGGGTACATGCTCAGTGATCTCCGAATATCGAGAAGTCGTGCGATGCGAACGGAAACAAGCACCAGACAGTCACCGCTGCGACGACTGAACTATAGGACTTTGTTCGAACATTCGAATATTAGTAAAAACCCTGCCGCCTGCGCTATGATTTGCGCTGTTACCGGAACGCGGCGCTTGCGCGGCAAACCCCATGGAAAACGAGATTGACGTGTACCCTCCCTCGCTTGCGACCACGCCCCCCAGGCACCTGGACCTGGCCCGGACGCTGATGCAAGAGATCGTCAATGGCCGGCCGCGCGTCGGCGAGTTGCTCCCGACCGAGGCGGAGTTGGGCGAACAGTGGAACCTGAGCCGCTACGCCGTGCGGCAGGCCATTCAGAAGTTGACCAATCTCGGCATGGTCAGCCGGCAGGCCGGCGTGGGCACGCGGGTGATCTCGGACCGGCCGCGCGAACGCTACATGCAAGTCATGGATTCGCCGGCCGACCTGGTCGGCTATGCCAAGGGCACGACGCTGCGAATGTCTTCTTGCGAGCGGATCCAGGCGGACCCGGTTCAGGCCAGACTGCTGCGCAGCAACGTGGGCGCCGAATGGCTGCATATCGCGGGGATCCGGTATGGGGCAGACGCCAAGCACGAACCTATCGCCCTGGTCGACATTTATGTCGACCAGGCCTACAGCAAGCTGCCGGAACTCGGCGAAGTCCTGAGCGTTCCGGTCTATACGATGATCGAGAAGGAATATGGCATCAAGGTGACCCGCGTCGAGCAGGAACTGCAGGGACTGTTGATCGCTGGCACGCAGGCCGAACAGCTGCAGGTGGAAGACGGGTCTGCCGGACTGCGCATCGTCCGCACGTATTTTCTCCGCGACAAGGTCATTGCCGTAACCACGGGCGTCCATCCGGCAAGCCGCTTCAGCTACTCCATGACCTATCAGTTGACCCAGGACGTCAGGTAGCCGTTGAACCGGAAAGCAGGCCGGATGACAGGCGTGCCCGGAGGCGCTCACCGCTTGCATTGCCCGGACGGCATGCCTATGTTTGCCTGAAGGGTTCGCGCAAGACAGGGAACCCTGGCGCGAGAGTGCCGCCCGCCGCCGCTCTTCGGGGCACGGCGATATCCCGGATTCCCAAACTCACCAGAACAACCAGAACACAGCAGGAACTCCCTTGGCCAAGTACTTCGCTCCTGCGCTCGCCTTGTCCGCCCTTTCAAGCATCGCGCTGGCGCAGGGACCGGATCCGGTTGCCGCCCCCGCCTACCAGTTCCTGCGCTACAACGAGGACTACCGCTACCTTCAGGATCCCGCCCGGCACGGCGACCTCTGGGACCCCATCAAGTACATTCCCCTGGGCACCCCCGACCTCTACCTCAGCCTTGGCGGCGAGATCCGCGAGCGCTTCGAGGACTACTCGGAACCGAACTTCGGCGTACCAGGCCCGAAGGCCGACGGCTACCTGCTGCACCGCATCCTGCTGCATGGCGACCTGCACGCCGGCGAGCGCCTGCGCGCCTTTGTCCAGCTAGGCAACCACCTGGCGCCCGGCAAGGACGTGGCACTGCCGCCCTACGAAGACCGGTTCGACCTGCAGCAGGCCTTTGTCGATGCGCGCCTGCCGGTGAGCGGCAATGCCGCCGCCGATCCGAACCTGCGCATAGGCCGGCAGGAAATGGCGTTCGGCGCCCAGCGCCTGGTGTCCGTGCGCGACGCACCGAACGTGCGCCGCGCATTCGATGGCGTGCGCCTGGGCGGCGCGGCGGGCGATGTCCGCATGGATGCCTTCGCCACGCGGCCGGTGCTGCTCAAGGCCGGCAATTTCGACGACCAGCCCAACCATGCCCAGGGCTTCTGGGGCCTGTACACGACCTTCGCGCACAGCTTCGTCCCCGCTTCCGGACTGGACCTCTACTACCTGGGCTTCGAGAACAACCGCGCCCTCTACAGCGTCGGCCCCGGCGTGGAGCGGCGCCACTCCGTGGGCGGCCGCGTGTTCGGTGGCCATGGCCGCTGGGACTGGGACTGGGAGGCGCTCGCGCAGTTCGGCAGCTTCGGGCAGCAGGACCTGTTCGCGTGGGGCGTGTCCACGGACACGGGCTATACCCTCGCCGTGGCAGGCTGGGACGTGCGCGCCGGTCTGAAGGCCACGGCCGGCAGCGGCGACCACGACCCGCGCGACGGCAAGCTTGGCACGTACGGCGGGCTGTTCCCCAAGCTGGCGTACTTCAACCAGGCTGGCCTGCTGGGCGCCTCGAACGTGCTCGACCTGCAGCCCTCCCTGACGCTAAAGCCGGCGGCGCGGCTGCGCCTGACGCTTTCGTGGGACCTGATCTGGCGCCAGACCACCAACGATGCGGTCTACACCGCCGCGGCCGTGCCCATTGCCGGCACGGCCGGCCAGCCCGGCCGCTACACCGGCAGCCAGCTCGCCTTCGACATGTTCTGGCAGGCCGACCGCCACATCGCGGTCAACGCCGGTTTGGTCCACGTGGACGTGGCGCCCGTGCTGAGCGCCGTGGGCGGGCGCAATACCGTCTTCACCTACGTCTCGGCCGCCTACACGTTCTGACCGGCGCCCGCCAGTTGCAGGACAGCATCCGCTGAACAGTGGCAACGCGCTCCATATGGCGTGAAGGCCGATCGCGGGGACAACCGTCCGTCTAACACGGCCCGGCGTCGATATAGCCAGGAAGCTTGCGCGCCTTCGCGCTTCGGGCCAGACGCACCGCCCGCACCAGCGCCGCCGCAAAACCCTCGGGCGTATCGAGCGGACCGTCGATATGCCGGCGGAAGAAGTCGGCCCACTTGAAATCGGGATACGCCTGCCGGACCTTCAGATAGCCGCCCGCCAACTGGACGAACGCCTCCAGGCTGCGGTACGGGTCGTCGCGCATGTCATGGACCGACGCGGGCAATTCGTTCAGCGGCCGGAGGCGTCCATGCTCGTCATAGGGGTGGACCATGTGCCGGTCCACCATCCAGCGCCAGAACCCGTGCCCGTCCAGGCGGCTGAGGTCCGTGCGGACAATGGCCGGCACGTGCGTCAGGCCGAGGTCGTGCCATGCGCGCACCCAATGGTGGTGATCCACGACATACAGCGCCTGCTCCGGTCCGATGACGACATGCACACGATGCCTGTCGAGGAATGCCGCCCGCCGGGCCGGCGGCACGCGGCGGGTCACGTGCATTTTCTGGGCGACATGGTAGGCGCCCACCGTGATCTGGGTCGGATGCAGGGCGTCGAGCGGCACCATCAGCTTGCTGCCGCGGCGAAGTGTCCTGGGCTCCCGCATGCGCGAAGGGCGCGGCGACAGTGCCGCCGCGCGGTGGCTCAGCTCTTGTTCAGCGTACGCTCCGGCGAGGTGTCGGAGCCTTCGAAGTGCCCCGCGACCGGGCCCGCGCGGACGGTGCCATCGTTGCGCTGCACGCGCAGGCGGTTCTCGACCTCGGTCACGCCGAATACGGCTTCGGAGATCTCCTCGATGACGTATTTCTCGCGCCGTTCATGGACGGTGCCTTCCAGCATGACCACGCCGTCGGACACCTCGACCGAGACATCCGATACGTCGACATACGGGTTCATCGCGAGCCGTTCGCACACGTCCTCGCGGACACGTTCATCGGGGCGGCGATAGCCCTTGGGGCCCACCGGGCGCCGCGCTGCCCCGGAAAACGCCGGGCTGCGTCCGCGATAGCCGGGATCGTCCGGATAGACGCGCTGGCCGCCGCTGAACGACTGGCCCCAGTCCTCGGAGCCGCTGCCACGGTTTTCATCGTACGCAGGCCGGCCCCGTCCCGGCTGCGCGTGCCGCGGGAAGTCGCCGCTGCCGCCGCCGCGGCCCTTGCGGAAGTTGAACATGTCTGCCTCCTTGCAGTCCTGGCCCGTCAGGCATTGACGCGGTGGACCCGCCACGCGGTCAATGCCGCACGCGGCCGCATCGAGTACCCGGGCGCCGCAAGAACCGTGCCCCGGCCTGCAGCGGCGCCTGTGCGATCCGGCGCGCGGCCTGTGCGATCTGGCGCGCGAATACAGGCGGGCATATCGTTCAACGCCGCAGCCCGCAACGGTAAGGATTTCCAGGCCGGTGTAAGGCTTACGGCCTTCCGGCGCGACTGCCGCGCGGTGGCGCACGCGCGGCGCGAGGCATGAAACTTGCGCGACACGGATCCAGACGACACCTCCGGGAGCACGCCCATGTCTACCCCGAAAGCGGTTCCGCCGCAGCACCAGGAACGGCAGCCGGGCCTGGAAAGCCCGATGCACCCGAAACCCGACAGCGGCGCCGGCAACTACGTCGGCAGCGGCCGACTGGCCGGCAAGGTCGCGCTGGTGACCGGCGGAGACAGCGGCATCGGCCGCGCCGTCGCCGTGGCTTTCGCGCGCGAGGGCGCGGATGTGGCCATCGCCTACCTGAACGAACACGGCGACGCGCGCGAGACCGTCAGGCTGGTGGAAGACGCCGGCCGCAAGTGCGTGCCACTGGCCGGCGACCTGGCGGATGCCAGCCACGCCGAGGCCGTTGCCGCGCGCGTGGTCGACGCCTATGGCCGCCTGGACATCCTGGTCAACAACGCCGCCGAGCAGCACCCCAAGCCTTCACTGGAAGAGGTGGAGGCCGGTCAGGTCGAGGCCACGTTCCGCACCAATGTCTTCGCCATGTTCCACCTCACGCGCGCGCTCCTGCCGCACCTGAAAAAGGGGGCGGCCATCCTGAACACGACGTCCGTCACGGCCTACCGGGGCAGCCCCCACCTGCTCGACTACTCGGCCACCAAGGGTGCCATCGTGTCGTTCACCCGTTCGCTGGCGCTGCAGGTGGTCAAGCGCGGCATCCGCGTCAATGGTGTGGCGCCCGGGCCGATCTGGACACCGCTGATCCCGTCCACCTTCACCGCAGAAGAAGTGGCGGAGTTCGGCAAGAAGACGCCGATGGGCCGCCCCGGACAGCCGTTCGAGGTGGCGGCGGGCTTCGTGTTCCTCGCGTCCGACGCGGCCAGCTACATCACCGGGCAGATCCTGCACATCAACGGTGGCGAGGTGGTGAACGGCTAGTGCCTAGTGCCTAGTGCCGCGGCAATGCGCCGCCGGATGCGGACAGATCATCGATTGCAGCAGGAGAGCAGCCATGTCACCGATCATATTCGGACGGTTCGACACCGTCGCCCGCGCGGAAGACGCCGCGCGCGCCCTGTACGCGCGCGGCTTTTCTGTCTGGGACGTTTCAGTCATCTCGGTCGCGCAGCAGGGCGGACAGGGAGGCAGGCAGCCGTGCGTGGTGCTTGCCGCCTGCGTGCGAAGGGGAAATGCCACTGTCGCGGCCGACGTGCTGCGCGAAGCCGGCGCGCAGGACCTGGAGCGCACGCAAGGCCAGTGGGAAAGCGGACGGTGGACCGACTTCGACCCCGCCGTGCATGGCGGGCGCCAGGATGCGGCGCAGCCGCTGGCCCGCGAGGCGGTGGACTGCGAAAGCACCGGCAACGAAGACCCGGGCAGCGAACTGGAGCACTATGTCGACCGTCAGCGTGCCAGCCGCGATTAGGCGCCGCGGCAAGGCCATTGCCGAGATGGCCCGCCTGCGCCCGACCCAGCTTACGCTCGGCTACATCCACATGCGGCACAAGATGATGGTGACACGCCGGCACCAGGACATGGGCGACCGGGCGGCGCTGCGCCGCTTCCTGCGCCGCCACCGCGTCAAGACCGTCGTCGGGCCCGGCGGCTCACTGTTCATCGTCGATCATCACCTCTGGGCGCGGGCCTGGTCCGAGCTTGGATACCGGCGGGTACCGGTCCGCATCCTGCACGACCTGAGCGGGCTCAGCCCGTCCGACTTCTGGAAGCGCATGCGCGCGCTCGGGCATGTGCATCCCTACGACGAACTGGGCAGCCGCCTTGGCGTGGAAGCGCTGCCTGCCACCGTGATGGGCATGCGCGACGACCCGTACCGCAGCCTTGCGGCGTTCGCGCGCCAGTCGGGCGCGTACCGCAAACCCGGCAATGCCGACGGCGACTTCCGCTGGGCCGGCTTCCTGCGCGACCGCATCGAGGAGGACACGGGCACGATCGGCGGCTTTGCGCTGGCGCTGACGCAGGCTATCCGCCTTGCGCGTACCAGCGCCGCGCGTCGCCTGCCGGGCTACTGCGGTGCCGCCAGGCGGTAGCGTGCCCTGCCTCCGGACGCACCCAGCAGGCCCGCGCCGTGACACGAAGACCACGCGGCATGCCGTTATTCGCTTCCGATGACGTCAAAGTAGGACGCCGACCGACGGCAACGGGGGGGCCCTGCCATGTAGAACACAGGCATGGGTTCGCCAAGGAGGTGTCTTCCATGTCCAGCCGAAATTGTTCCATCCAGGTCTTCCAGACGGAAGCCGGCCAGTGGTCCGTCCGATCGGATGAGCCGGGCGCCGGCCACGTTGACTATCCGTCGCTGGGCGCTGCCATCGCTGCGGGCGTCCACATGGCCATGGCCGAAGGTGCCTTGCTGACGATTCATGCCGTCAACGATGCGAAGAGCGAGATCGACTTCGCCGGCTGCAGCATGCCGCAGACGGCCTGACGGAAGGGCGCCGTCCCGCCGCTCCGGCTCACTTGGGGCGAGGCTGGTTCAGATCACCGCCCACCGCCGGCAACTTCCCCTCGCGGCGCAGCATGACCGCCTGCGCCACGGCCGCGCCCACGTTCTCCACTTCGCGTTGCACGGCGGTGTCCTCATCGAGCGCGCGGTGGGAGGTCGCATAGGGCGTGTAGTAGCCAATAAAGCGGTCCAGCTGCGCGTAAGGCCCGGCGTCGATCAGGCCCATCCAGCCGAGCCAGTCGCCCAATGCGCGGCGCACGCCTTCAACGCCGGCCACGTCGCCGTGGACCACCAGCCCGTAGACCCGCCCGGCGAGATGCTTGGGATAGTCCCAGCCCTTCAGTTCGAGCGCCTTCGCCTCCGCTACGGTCTTCCCGTGCGTGCTGCTCGGGTCCGGATTGCCGCCATCGGCGCAGACCAGCCGGTCCATCATCAGCTTGAGCGGGCTGGCCGCCTGGTACCAGTAGGTCGGCGTCACGATCAACACGCCATGTGCCGCCACCCACCTCGGGTAGATCTCGTTCATCCAGTCATTGACCTGGCCAAGTGCATGGTTCGGATAGCAGCTGCAAGGCCAGTGACACAGGGGCATGGCGGTGGAAACGCAGCCCTTGCACGGGTGGATATGCCGGTCCGGGTCGGATGCGAGCAGGCTCAGGTCGAGCGTATCGACGGTGATCCCCCTGGCCTCCATGCGCGAGCTCGCGAGCGTCGCGAGCCGCCAGGACTTGGACACCTCGCCCGGACACGTGAAGTCGTTGCGCGAGGCGCAGATCACGACCAGCACGCGGGGCGTCGCATTGGGGTCATCGTGCCGGCGCGCGGCGTCCTGTATGGCGTCGCGCGCCCTCCGCCATTCGACGGAGATGTCGTAGTCGGGGTCCGCGGCGCCCGCGCCCGCTTTCTCGGTGACGGGCGCCTTGCGGCCCTGGCAGTATGCATCCCAGGCGATCGCCTCAAGGCGGTCGATCGCGGCATCCTCCTTGCGGAAGGCCGGGTCATAGTACCTGGCGCGAAAGCGCGCGCGGAACGCCTCGCGGGACATGAATTCGACGACCTGCCCCTTGCGTATGTCGTTCGCTGCGTGACGATGGTCACCGTATTCGCCTCGGTTCATCGATAACTCCGGCTGTGAGTGTGGCCGGGCCCGATATCAGCCGAACGGACCCATGCGTCATGACGTCTCCGCAAGTTCCGTACCGCCACACGCCGGATCCGCGTGCGATAGAGCGCCGGGTGCTTCTCATAAAGCTGCGCGTCGAAATAGACCATGCCTGTCGCAAACGGCTCGTCTTCACGACGCACGCTTCGTAAGGCCCAATGGAAATTGCGGTTCTCCGTAGAAAGATTTACCGCCTGTACACACCGCCGGCACGCATGCCCGGACACCGCCGCGGCGCATCTGGGTTACACCGGCATGCGCTGTCGTTTCACAGCCTTTGCGTTGGCGCCGGCAGGCGTTGACCTGTGCGCGGTCAGGCACGGTTTCGCTGGATATTTCGGCGCGTCGTGGCATCAATGCATAGATTGGGGGCAGATGCCCAATGGCGACTCAAGATGCATGCCTGCCCGATGCCGCACACGGCGGTATCGGGCAGCAGAGACTGGCACGACAGATGCTGGGTGCCGATGCCGATTGACAGGCGCCGGCCGCAAGCGGGTACCATCGCATGCGCCCGTCATGGCGGGCGACACTGCGCCAGTGTTGCGAGGCAATGGACCGCTTCGAACGGCGCCACACGCGGCCAGCGACTCCGCCGCGCGTCACTGCAGGGAGCTGACATGCAACCGCTGAAGCCGAAAGTCAGGGCCACCATCGTCTGCATCCGACACGGCCGTGTCCTGCTCGTTTCGAAGGACGGAGTGCGATGGGCGCTGCCTGGGGGCCGCCCCGGCAAGCAGGAATCGCCCGAGGAAACGGCACGGCGCGAACTGCACCAGGAAACGGCCCTGGAAGCCAAGGCACTCGTGGGCGCCTTCCAGTTCATCGGCGCGACCACGGTACACCACGTGTTCACTGCCGCCATTGCCGCATCCGCGCGACCCAAGCCCGGTAATGAGATCAAGTGCCTGCAATGGCTCTCGCACGAGAAGCTTGGCGAAGTGGAGACAAGCACGACGACGCGGCAGATCGTGTCACAGTTTTTTCATGCCCATACGCCGTAGACGACCGTAGAGCGTGACACGCATGCAACAGTCGACGTCGCTTGTGGCAGCGCATGCAGCACGTTTCCACCCGCAAAGTGGCGTGTGAACGGTTCCCGCTCCGATGCGTGCCACCGACCGTGGCTGCGGCGCGACAATCGCCGCATTGACCCATTTGCGGCGATGGTTCGCGAGTACACTCGACGGCGGGGCGGTTAACGGGTACGCCCCAACCACTTCGAGCCCTCGACCACCCCGGCCGAGGGCTTTTTTGTTCCTGGTGGATTTCGCAGAATTGTCATTGGCCGGCGTTCTGTCGTTTTGGGGTGTTTGTGGCGAATCTGGCATATGCTGCCGGCCACGCGCCAGGCAACCGTAAAGACGTCATTCCCGTTCCTCTCTTCCCTGTTCCTCTCTATCAGCAGCCTTTCCCTACCTAAAGAGGGTGTCCGGCGTAACGAATGCTCCGCATACTGCCGCCCTCACCGGCCATCAGAGCCGAATACACAGGGTCAAGAATGCAGAACGTCGTCGCTTACGGCGCGTATTTCCTCGCCTGCCTGCTCGCCTTGCTGGCTGCCGCCCGCTGGATCTGCCGCAATGATCCTGCCTTGCGGGATTCCCTCACGCCACCGCCCAAGCACCCTGAAGACCGGGAGTCTTCCGCGCCGAAAGACTGAAGCGCACAAGAATCCGCCATCAATCACCACGAAATTCGCCCAATTTCGCGTAATTATCTGGAACTGATTTACTCTTCACTTGCCTTATCACTGCCGCCGCGGCTATCTGCCGCAGCGGATCCCCTTCTGCTTCGTGCCGGGCCTGCGCCCTGCACGTCTCTTGCCACCGCTCGGCGGCACCAAAACAAGAAAGGAAAAACAGGGAATGGCACTGACTTCCAACAAGCTGCCGGCGTGGACCGTGTGGGCACCGCTTGCCGCAGTGGCGATCCTCGCCGCCGGACTTGGCCTGCCCGGACAAAGCTGGCTGATCATGTTGATGGCGCCGGCACTGGCGGGCGCGGTATTCGCCGCAGTCCACCACGCCGAAGTCGTCGCGCACAAGGTCGGCGAACCGTTCGGCACGCTGGTGCTGGCCATTGCGGTGACTGTGATTGAAGTAGCGCTGATCGTCTCGGTGATGCTGTCATCGGGGCCGGAGAAGGCGGGACTCGCCCGGGACACGGTGTTCGCGGCCGTCATGCTGATCTGCAACGGGATTGTCGGGCTGTGCCTGTTCGTCGGCGGACTGCACCATCGTGAGCAGGCTTTCCAGGCGCCGGGCGCGAATGCCGCCATGGCGGTGCTGGCAGCCCTGCTCGTGCTGACCATGGTGCTGCCCAACTACACCAGCAGTTCGCCGGGCCCGGTGCTCACGCCGGCGCAACTCGGCTTTGCCGGCGTGATGTCGCTGCTGCTGTACGGCTCCTTCGTGTTCGTGCAGACCGTGCGCCACCGCGACTATTTCCTGGCCGAAGGCAATTCGGACGAAAGCGTGCACGCCCCGCCGCCGCCGGGCCGCGTGGCGGCCATCAGCGGGCTGCTGCTGGTGCTGTGCCTGGTGCTGGTGGTCGGCCTGGCCAAGCTGCTGTCGCCATCGGTGGAGGCCGCGGTGCTGCGTGCCGGCGCTCCCGCGGCGGTGGTCGGGATCATCATTGCGGCCATGGTGCTGTTGCCGGAAGGCCTGGCCGCATTGCGCGCCGCGCGCGCCGACCGCATCCAGACCAGCCTGAACCTCGCGCTGGGCTCGGCGCTGGCGAGCATCGGCCTGACCATTCCGTCAGTCGCCGCGGTCTTCATCTGGATCGGGCAACCGCTGGAGCTGGGCCTGGGACCGAAGGAAACGGTGCTGCTGATGCTGACGCTGATCGTGTCGTCGCTCACGCTGGGCAGGGGCCGCACCACCATCCTGCAGGGCGTGGTGCACCTGGTCATCCTGGCGGCCTACCTGTTCCTGTCGGTGGTGCCCTGAGCGGCCGCCAGGGCCGCGTCACGCGCGGCGGTAGTGCGCGAGCTTGTCCTCGTCGAGCGCAAGGCCCAACCCCGGGCCTTCGGGCAGGTGCAGGCTGAAGTCGCGGTATTCGGGCCGCCGCACGACTACGTCGTCCTTGAGCAGCAGCGGCCCGAACAGCTCCGTGCCCCATGCAAGCTGTGGCAGCGTGCAGAAGCCATGCGCCGCGGCGATGGTGCCTACGCTGCCCTCCAGCATCGTGCCGCCATACAGCGCGATGCCCGCGGCGTCGCCGACGGCCGCCGTGCGCAGCATGCCGAAGATGCCGCCCGACTTGGCGATCTTCAGCGCGAACACGTCGGCACCGCCGATGCGCGCGAGTTCCATCGCATCCTCGGGACCACACACGGCCTCGTCCGCCATGATCGGCACCACGAAGCGCGCCGCCAGCCGCGCCAGCGCCGTACGCTGTTCGCGCGGCGTGGGCTGCTCGATCAGGTCGATGCCCGCCGCTTCCAGCATGGCGATGCCGCCGGCGGCATCGGCCTCGTTCCAGGCCTGGTTGATGTCCACGGTCACACGGGCACGGTCGCCGAGCGCACGCTTGATCGCCGATACATGCGCCACGTCGTCGCGCACGCTGCGCCGGCCGATCTTGAGCTTGAACGTGTTGTGGCGGCGCTCGGCCAGCAGGCGCTCGGCTTCGTCGATGTCGCGCGCGGTATCGCCGCTGGCCAGCGTCCACAGCACCGGCAGCGTGGTGCGCACCGCGCCGCCGAGCAGCGTGGCCAGCGGCACGCCGAGACGCTTGCCCTGTGCATCGAGCAGCGCGGTTTCCAGCGCCGACTTCGCAAAGCGGTTGCCGCGCGCGACCTTGTTCAGGCGTGCCATCGCGGCGTGGACGTTGGTGGCATCCTCACCGGCCAGCGCGGGCGCCAGGTAGGTGTCGATGGCCAGCTTGATGCCTTCGGGACTTTCATCGCCATACGACAGCCCGCCGATGGTGGTGGCCTCGCCGATGCCCTCGATGCCGTCGCTGCAGCGCAGGCGCACGATCACCAGTGTTTGCTGCTGCATGGTGGCCATGGCCAGTTGATGGGCCCGGATGGTGGGCAGGTCGACCAGGATGGCCTCGATGGAAGAGATCGTCGCTTTCATACCTTCTCGATACAGTGAATGTCGTATGCGAAAGTATGGGAGCCTGTTTTTGCGCTGTCCAAGACCGATGATGTCTCGTCGCATACCTGTCAGGTATGCCTCGCGCTCACTCATGCCCGGGCGGGTTGTAGGGGATGCCCAGCTCTTCATACAGCTGGTAGATCATCGCCTGCATTTCGCGCAGATCCTGCGATTCGTCGAGCATGCGCATGCTCATGATGATCGGCGACACCAGGCTTGGATCGTCGAGTTCGACGTAGCTGACATCGTCGCGCTTGAGACCGTACACGCTGCTCGGCACAACGGAGACGCCCTCCCCCATTGCGACCAGCCCGAGCGCGATCTGCAGCTCGCGCACCTCGTGCAGCCGGCGCGGCTTCAACGCGCGGTCGTGGAAGGCAGCGAGCACCTGGTCGGCGAAGCTTGGCCGCGGCGCCTTCGGGAAGATGATCAGCGATTCCTCCACGAGGTCATGCAAGGACAACGTGGCATGGCCGGTGGCGAGATGGTGGCCAAGCGGCAGCGCCACGATCATGCGCTCCTCGCGCAGCACCACACGGCGCACGGCCGGGTCGTCGTGGCGGATACGGCCAAAGCCCACATCGATCCGCCCGTCCTTGAGGGCCTTGATCTGGTCCATGGTCGACATCTCGTGCAGGCTCATCTCGATGTCGGGGTGTTCGGTGCGAAAGCGCCGGATGATCCGCGGCAGCATGCCGTACAGCGTGGAGCCGACAAAGCCCACCGACATCTTGCGTTCGATCTTGGCCACGCGCCGCGTCATGGCCTCCAGCTCCGAGGTCTGCGCCAGCAGTTGCAGCGCGTGCGTGTAGAAGAAGCGCCCCGTGTCGGTCAGGCGGAGCGGGCGCGTGTTGCGCTCGAAGAGCTGCACGCCCAGCACCTCTTCAAGCTGCTGGATCTGCCGGCTCAGCGGCGGCTGCGCAATATGCAGGCGTTCGGCCGCGCGGGTGAAGTTGCGTTCCTCTGCCACAGCCACAAAGTAACGCAAGTGCCTCAATTCTATGGTCATACCTGACAGGTATAAAAAAGATACTAAATCAGTGTTGGACGCCTGAAATAGCCACAACTATGCTCCGTACCAAGTCGAACGGCAAGTCTTGATACCTCAAACGCATTATCTGACCAATCGTTCGATGCCATTGGATACAACGACAATTCCCCCGGAGCAGACACATGACGCACGCTGAGATCGAAGCACTGGTAAAGCAATTCATCGTCGATACCGCCACGCAGGGCACCCCCAACCCTCGCGTCCAGCAAGTGGTGCTGCGCCTGACCACCGACCTGTTCAAGGCCATCGAGGACCTGGACCTGAGCCAGAGCGAAGTGTGGAAGGGCATCGAATACCTGGCCGAGGCCGGCGCCACGCAAGAACTTGGCCTGCTTGCCGCGGGACTGGGACTGGAACGCTTCCTGGATGTCCGCGCCGATGAGGCCGACGCCAAGGCAGGCATCTCCGGCGGCACCCCGCGCACCATCGAAGGTCCGCTGTACGTGGCGGGCGCGCCGGAAAGCACGGGCTTCGCCCGCCTGGATGACGGCAGCGAAGACGGCAAAGGCGAAGTGCTGTTCATGCAGGGCACCGTCTACGATGACGCCGGCAAACCGCTTGCCGGCGCGAAGGTCGAGGTGTGGCACGCCAACTTGCTCGGCAACTACTCGTTCTTCGACAAGACCCAGTCTCACTTCAACCTGCGCCGCACCGTCATCACCGACGACAAGGGCCGCTACCAGTTCCGCAGCAATGTGCCGATGGGCTACGGCTGCCCGCCACAAGGCACCACGCAACGCCTGCTCGACCTGCTGGCCCGCCACGGCCGCCGGCCCGCGCACATCCACTTCTTCGTGTCGGCGCCGGGCCACCGCAAGCTGACCACGCAGATCAACATCGACGGCGACGAATACCTGTGGGACGACTTCGCCTTCGCCAGCCGTGAAGGCCTGGTGCCGGCCGTGACGCGCGTGAGCGACCCCGCAGCACTGGACAAGCATGGCGTGGACAAGCCGTTCGCCTCGATCGACTTCGATTTCCGCCTGAATGCCGAGCGCGACAACGCACCGCCGGCCGAAGTCGAACGCATCCGCGCCGCTGCCTGAGCCTGACGCCGCCAGGCGGCATCCACCGGGGACGGCCGCCCGGTTCCACCAACGGGCCGCAAGACACCGAATCAGGAGACGATTCCATGATCCCCATCCACGTGGACCGGGGCACGGCCCCCGCTCGCCCGCGCCTGTCGCTCGACCAGTTCCTCGTCGAGAACCATGAGACCGGCGACCACCGCCTGCACCGCAGCGCCTTCACTGACGAGGCCCTGTTCGAACTCGAGATGCAGCACATCTTCGAGGGCAACTGGATCTACCTGGCGCACGAAAGCCAGATCCCGAACAACAACGACTACTACACCACGCACATGGGCCGCCAGCCCGTGGTGATCGCACGCAACCGCCAGGGCGAGCTCAACGCCTTCATCAATGCGTGCAGCCACCGCGGCGCCATGCTGTGTCGGCACAAGCGCGGCAACAAGGCCACCTACACCTGCCCGTTCCACGGCTGGACCTTCAACAACAGCGGCAAGCTGCTCAAGGTGAAGGACCCCGAGGAAGCCGGCTACCCCGACTGCTTCAACAAGGAAGGCTCGCACGACCTGAAGAAGGTGAAGCGCTTCGAGAACTACCGCGGCTTCCTGTTTGGCAGCCTGAATGACGACGTGCTGCCGCTCAGGGAATTCCTCGGCGAGGCTGCACGCATCATCGATATGATCGCCGACCAGTCGCCTGACGGCCTGGAAGTGCTGCGCGGCTCGTCGACCTATACGTTCGAGGGCAACTGGAAGCTGCAGGCCGAGAATGGCGCCGACGGGTACCACGTCTCCGCCGTGCACTGGAACTACGCGGCCACCACCAACCACCGCAAGCAGCAGAACGAGCGCGAGGACAAGATCCGTGCCATGGACGCCGGCAAGTGGGGCAAGCAAGGCGGCGGCTTCTATGCGTTCGACCACGGCCACATGCTGCTGTGGACGCGCTGGGCCAACCCGGAAGACCGGCCCAACTTCAGCCGCCGCGCCGAATTCGCCGAGCGCTGCGGTGAAGAGACCGCGGACTGGATGATCCAGAACTCGCGCAACCTGTGCCTGTACCCGAACGTGTACCTGATGGACCAGTTCGGCTCGCAGATCCGCCTGCTGCGCCCGCTGTCGGTCGACAAGACCGAAGTCACCATCTATTGCATCGCGCCGAAGGGCGAGCCCGACGACGCACGGGCCCGCCGCATCCGCCAGTACGAAGACTTCTTCAACGTAAGCGGCATGGCCACGCCGGATGACCTGGAAGAATTCCGCGCCTGCCAGCAGGGTTACAACGGCAGCGCGCTGGCGTGGAACGACATGTGCCGCGGTGCGAAGCACTGGATCGAAGGCGCCGACGAAGCCGCGCAACGCATTGGGCTGAAGCCGGTCATGAGCGGTGTGCGCACCGAGGATGAAGGGCTCTACACCGTGCAGCACCGTTACTGGCTCGACGTCATGAAGAAAGCAATGGCCGAACAGGACAGCAACGGGAGCGCCGCATGAGCACCATTGACATTGCCGCCGTCGAGGCGTTCCTGTACCGCGAAAGCCGCCTGCTCGACGACGAGCAGTGGGATGAGTGGCTGACCTGCTACCACCCCGAAGCGCAGTTCTGGATGCCGTGCTGGGATGATGACGGCCACCTCATCACCGATCCGCAGCGCGAGATTTCGCTGATCTTCTACCCGAGCCGCCAGGGCCTGGAAGACCGCATCTTCCGCATCAAGACCGAGCGTTCGAGCGCCACGATCCCGGACACGCGCACAAGCCACAACCTCAGCAATGTGGAGATCATGGAACGCGACGGCGACAAGCTGACCGTGCGCTTCAACTGGCACACGCTGGCGCACCGCTACCAGACCAACTACAGCTACTTCGGCATGTCGCGCTACGTGATCGACTTCGCCGGCGGGCAACCGCAGATCCTGGACAAGTATGTCGTGCTGAAGAACGACTACATCAACCAGGTCATCGACATCTACCACATCTAAACAGAGTCCACTGCGCTGGAGGACAAGGCCATGGAACACACGATCGCACTGCAGTTCGAGGACGGCGTAACTCGCTTCATCACCTGCGGGGAAAACGAAACCCTCTCGGATGCCGCCTATCGCCAGAAGATCAACATCCCGCTGGATTGCCGCGACGGCGCCTGCGGCACCTGCCGCGGCCTGTGCGAATCGGGCAGCTATGACCTGCCGGAGTCCAGCTATATCGAAGATGCGCTGACCCCGGAGGAAGCCGCGCAAGGCTACGTGCTGGCCTGCCAGACGCGCCCCCGCTCGGACTGCGTGATCCGCGTGGCCGCTTCGTCGACGGCGTGCAAGACCGGCGTGACCAAATTCGAAGGCGCGATTGCCAGCGTGGACCGGCTGTCGGACTCCACCATCGGATTCTCGATCGACCTGGACAATGCCGGCGCACTGGACTTCCTGCCGGGCCAGTATGTCAATGTAGAGATCCCTGGCAGCGGCCTGACGCGCTCGTATTCGTTCAGCTCCGCACCGGGCGCGACGCGCACCGGCTTTGTGGTGCGCAACGTGCCGGATGGCCGCATGAGCAGCTACCTGACGAAGGATGCGCAACCCGGCCAGCGCATTGCGTTCTCCGGCCCCTACGGCAGCTTCTACCTGCGGCCGGTGCAGCGTCCGGTGCTGCTGCTCGCCGGCGGTACGGGCATCGCGCCGTTCCTGTCGATGCTCGACGTGCTTTCCGCGAACGGGAATCCGCATCCGGTACGCATGGTGTATGGCGTCACCAACGATATCGACCTGGTCGAACTGCCGCGCATCGACGGCGCAGCACAGAGCCTCAGCGGCTTTGAGTACCGGACCTGCGTCGCAAGCGCCGAAAGCGACCACGCGCGCAAAGGCTACGTGACGCAGCACGTGGAGCCTGAATGGCTTAACGGTGGCGATGTCGACATCTATCTTTGCGGCCCGGTGGCGATGGTGGATGCCGTGCGCAACTGGCTCAAGGACAGCGGTGTGGAGCCGGCCGGGTTCTACTACGAAAAATTCTCGGCCAGCAGCGCGGCCTGATTGTCATGACCACTCGCAACCGCTTTGAAGGAAAAATCGTCCTCATCACCGGCGCCGCCCAGGGCATCGGCCGCGGCGTAGCACTGCGCGCCGCCGCGGAAGGCGCCACGCTTGTGCTGGCGGACCGTTCGGATCTGGTTCACGAAGTGGTGGCCGAAATCACCGCGCAGGACAGGCGCGCGACGGCCGTGATCGTGGACCTGGAAACCTATGCCGGTGCAAAAGCCATGGTCAACGCCGCGCTGTCGGCCCACGGCCGCGTGGACGTGCTCATCAACAACGTCGGCGGCACGATCTGGGCCAAGCCCTTCCAGCACTATGAGGAAGACCAGATCGAGGCCGAGATCCGACGCTCACTGTTCCCGACGCTGTGGAGCTGCCGTGCAGTGCTGCCCGGCATGGTGGAACGGCGCCAGGGGGCGATCGTCAATGTGTCGTCGATCGCCACGCGCAGTATCTACCGCGTGCCATACGCAGCGGCCAAGGGTGGCGTCAACGCGCTGACGGCAAGCCTGGCGTTCGAGCACGCAGGCGAAGGCATCCGCGTCAACGCCGTAGCCACAGGCGGCACCGAAGCCCCGCCGCGCCGCATTCCGCGCAATACGGCAGCGCAGACGCAGCAGGAAGCCGAGTGGTACCAGGGCATCGTCGATCAGACCATCGCCACGAGCCTGATGCACCGCTATGGCACCATCGACGAGCAGGTCGGCGCGATCCTGTTCCTGGCGTCGAACGAGGCGTCGTACATCACCGGAACCGTACTGCCCGTGGGCGGTGGGGATCAAGGATAAATAGCTTGTCCTGCGTTGGGCAACTTCAGTCGTTGCCCGCGCTGCCCTGCCAGTGGTGCTGCGGCGCCCTGGCATTTTTTTCATCACCGGTTTCCGGGGGAAGTTGATAGTCCTCCGCCAGCTACGGGCGCGCGCCTCCGCACTTGAAAGCAGGCCCCGGTCCGCGCGATTGGCCGCGCTTGCCGCATAGACCACCCTGCGTGCATGCGTGATGCCAAGCGGCTCGAACCCGTTGGCCGGATTGAACACCACTGATTGACGGTGGCCTCGTCTTCGGCTGAAGGCACCGACGAAATCTCGAGCTCCCCGATCACGACTGTCGGAGCCTCCAGCGAGTACTTGAAGGCTGCATCGTTACACTTCACCACCGAGCCCCAGAACTTCTCCGTCGTGAGGCTCGCCACCGTGTGCAACTTCGTCGCTTGGAACAGGATGCGAACGGAGCGTGCCGCCTCAACAGGTCCGAGCTTGCGCCCGAACACGTCCGCCGTCGTTTTTTCGATCAATCCCGCAAGTCCTCCCTCGATCTGTGAGACGAGCACATTTGAAGCCGTTGGCCGCCGACGGCACGACGCCGACCTTGTTGACGTACTCGATGTTGACGTCGGCCACGCCGTACAACGTTACGCTGGATTGTGCCTGGGCGGCACCACATGTCATCGCGGCAGCCAGGGCAAGAATCGCTTTTTTCATCTACTCCCATCCTCCATGGTTCAACGTTTTCCTTTGATTGTTTTCAGGCACAGTCACCGCGACTTCCGACGCCCGGCGTGCCCACTACTACAAGGGGGACGTTGCAATCCGCCCCCCCCCTTTGGCCAACGATCACCAGCCCGGCCCCCGGTACGCGAGCAAGCCCGCCCTGATCAGAAAGGACGGTCTCCGACGATCGTTGCGCGGTCCATCCTCCGGTGGCACGGCGGATAGTCCATGACGGCGTAATGCTGGGTCGACCGGTTGTCCCAGATGGCCACACTGTTCTTCTTCCAGCGCCAGCGAACCTGGTGTTCGGGGATATACGCTTGCGTGACCAGGTAGCGCAGCAGGTCGGCGCCGCCAGGGTTGTAGTCCTGCCCGAAGCGCACGCGCGCCGGCGTGTGGAAGTTGGTGAAGTGCGTGGTAAACCCGTTGACGAACAGCACCTTCTCGCCAGTCTCAGGGTGGGTCCGCACCACAGGGTGCTCGGCGTCAGGGAACTGGCTCTTCAACGCCAGACGCTTTTCGATCGGCATGGCGGCGCCAAAGCTCGCCTCGATACTGTGACGCGCCCGAAGGTCGGCGATCTGCTCCTTGACGTGGGCAGGCAGGTTCTCGTACGCCAACACCATGTTGGCCCACATGGTGTCGCCCCCGACGGGCGGGCACTCCCAGCACCGCAGGACGGCGCCAAGCGGCGGCGCTTCGCGCCAGGTCGAATCGGTGTGCCAGGCGTTCTCGTAACGGTCCGGCGGATTGGCGGGCGTCTTGTAGATCTGCACCAACCCCGGATTCTCCGGGTCGCTACCCGTCACGGGGTGATCCTCCAGGTCTCCGAAGCGCCGCGCAAACGCCACGTGCTGGGCAGCTGTGATGTCCTGGTCGCGCAGGAACAGGACGCGGTGCTTGAGCAGCGCTTCGCGGATGCCGGCGAACAGGCCGTCATCATGGATCGCATCGGCCAGGCTGACCCCAATGAGTTCTGCGCCGATTGCGCACGTAAGTTGTTCAACTCGCATGGTCGATCCGTGTCATTCTGGCTGGATCCTGAAGGTCTTCACGATGCCGGCATTCCGATCGAAGTCGGCGCGCAGGTCGTGGCCGAGCTGGGAAAGGCCTTGTGGCTCCAGCGGCTCGAACCCAAGCGCCGAAATCCGCTCCTTCATGCCCGCTTTCGAGACGGCCTTGTAGACGGCCGCCTGAATCTTCTCGGTGAGGTCTGCCGGCAGCCTGGACGACACGAACACGCCGGTCCAGTTGCTGAAGTCAACCTCCGGAAAACCCTGTTCCGCGAACGTCGGCACCTGCGGCAGCATCGGTGACCGCTGCTTCGCTGCCACCGCATAGGCTTTCAGCTTGCCTGCCTTGAGATACGGCAGTGAAGTCACCATGCCGTCATACATCACGGCGATCTGCCCGCCCATCACCTGCGTCAGTGCCGGCGGCGACCCCGGGAACGGAACGTTCTGGAGGTCCATGCCGGCCTTCTGGTTCATGATCATGCCGGCATACTGCGACGCCGTGCCCGGGCCATAGGTCGCGAAGCTCAGGGCACCCGGATGCGCCTTCACATAGCTGATCAGCCCCGGCAGGTCCTTCGCCGGCAGGCTGGGCGCACCGACGAGCAGCAGCGTTGACCTGGCCACGGCCGCAACCGGCTTTACGTCCTTCATCGGATCGTAGGGCACCTTCATTACGTGCGGGATCTCCGCAAACACGTTGGTCGCCGACACCAGGATGGTCTGCCCGTCGGGCGGCGCCGCCAGCATTGCGCCGACGGCGATGGCGCCCCCAGCTCCTGGCTTGTTGTCGACGATCACCGGTCGTCCCAGGTCTGCCGTGAGCTGTTCGGACAGCATGCGGGCCATCACATCCATCGTGCCGCCGGCAGGCGCGGGCACCAGCACCCGCACCGGCTTGTCGGTCCACGCCATGGCGGCAGGCATCGCAAGCGCCAGGATCGTCGCGGCGACGACGCGGCGCATGCGCAGGAAGGCAGGTCTATTCGACATCTCTAGTCTCCGCTTTGGAACTTCTGGCAATGTGCACTTGCCTTGTTGGAAGCAGCTGCCGTCCGGCAACCTGGACAGGCCAGGTGAGCGAAACGGCTGCCCGGTGGATTGCGAAACTGCCGCAATCGCCTGAAAAGTAGCCTCGCCTTACGGCACCAGTACCGTTGCGCCGCTCGTCTGCCTGTTCTCCAGGGCGCGATGGGCCTGCGCGGCGTCTTCCAGCGCGAACGACTGCTTCGGCTCGCTGGTGATCTTTCCAGCCATCACCATGTCGAACACCTCGTTGGCCATGGCAAGCATGTGCGAGCGCGGCGTGGCGTAGTGCACCATGGCCGGACGCGTGACCCAGAGCGAGCCCTTCGCCGCTAGCGTGCGGCTGTCGATCTCGACGGGACCCGAAGTCGTGCCGTTGCTGACCAGCGTGCCGCGCACCTGCAGGCAGGACAGCGAGGCATCCAGCGTGGACTTGCCGACCGAATCGAACACCACCGGGACCTTCTTGCCGTCGGTGATCTCCATCACGCGGTCAACGATGTTCTCGCGCGAGGTGACGATCACGTGCGAGCAGCCGTTGGCCCTGGCAAGCTCCGCCTTCTCGTCGGTGCTGACCGTGCCGATCATGTTCACGCCGAGCGCGCGTGCCCACTGGCAGGCGATCAGGCCCACGCCGCCGGCCGCGGCGTGATAGAGGATGGTCTCGCCGCCCTTGAGCGGGTAGACCTGGCGGAACAGGTACTGCGCCGTCATGCCCTTCATGATGAGCGTGGAGGCGGTGCGGTCCGAGACACCGTCCGGCAGTGGAATCAGCCACTCGGCAGGCATGACGCGCACGTCCGAGTAGGCGCCCTGCGGGCCGAGCAGGTAGCCCACGCGGTCGCCCACGCGGATGTCGGTGACGCCGGGGCCCACGGCCTCGACCACGCCCACGGCGTCAGAGCCCAGGCCGTTGGGCAGGTCCAGCGGATAGTGGCCGGTGCGGAAATAGATGTCGATGAAGTTGACGGCGATGTACGTGTGCCTCACGCGCGCCTGGCCGGGGCCAGGATCGCCGACCTCCACGGACTCGAACTTGAGGACATCAGCGCTGCCCGTCTCGTAAAACCGAATTGCCTTTGCCATGACTTGTCTCCTGAAACACTGTATGCATTGCGTCTGAGCGCACTTGGTGCCGGCGTGCCGGCGACTACATGGCTGTCTTGCCGCCATTGACTGCGAGAATCTGACCTGTGATGTACCTGGAACGCGCGGAGGCCAGGAACACGATGGCGTCGGCGACCTCCTCCGGGGTCCCGATGCGGCCCGCCGGGATACTCGCGGCAACTGCCGCAACCTTTTCAGCGCCTCCCGCAATGCGGTCCAGCATTCCGGTCTCGATCGGGCCAGGCGCAACCGCATTCACCCGCACATTGGATCTGGCCGCATCGAGTGCCGCAGCCTTGGTCAGGCCCTCGATCGCGTGCTTGCTGGCCACGTACATCGGATTCTGTGCATTGCCGCGGCTTCCCATCGTCGAGGAGAGATTGATCACAACGCCCTCCTTCTGCTCCAGCATGACGCGCAACTCGTGCTTCATGCTCAGGAACGTCCCAAGGACATTGGCGTCGAAGGTCGCTGCATAGGATTCAACGGTCTGGTCAACGATCGACCCTGGCGTGCCTTCAGTCCCTGCACTGTTCACCGCGACATCGAGCCGTCCAAAGCGGGTGACCGTGTGCTCGACGAGTTGACGGACCTGCTCCTCATGAACGACATCAGCGGCCACGAACTCGGCCTCGGCACCCAGTTCCCGCAGTTGAGACACCAGTGCAGCGCCTGCAGCGGCATTGCGGCCGGAGCAAACCAGCCGTGCCCCATCACGGCCAAATGCCAGCGCGGTGGCGCGGCCAATTCCAGATGTGGCGCCTGTAACAAGAACGACGGTATGGGTCATAAAACTTCCTTATGAGAATCAGGACAGAAAAAATCGATCCGGTGGCAGCGCTTCAGGCTGGAGCCCACACGACAACCGGACCGATTTCCTGGCTACGCCGTGCCGGCTCAGGCTGCGTTGCGCAGCGGCACGTTCTTGACACCAGGCTTGCGGTTCGGGGTCATGCCGTTGGCGGCCAGGGTTTCATCGACATCGTTGTACCAGGTGCCGATGCGGTAAATTTCCCGCGCCTCCTTGCCATTGGCGATTTCGCGGCCAAGTTCGTTGGCGATACGCACGGTCTGCTGAATCTGCTGCACCGAGGTGAAGCGATTGCCGTGCTGATCGATCAGGGTATCCTCAATGCCGCAGCGCACGTGCATACCCATTGCCAGCGCCATCGTGTTCCACGGCAGTACGTTCTTGAACAACGACTCTGAGGTGATGGTGCAGCCATCCGGTGCACGCTGGATGAAGTCGAACAGGTTGTACGGATGCGGTCCATGGTGGCCGCCACCGATGCCGATGCAGGTCAGGTTCAGTGGCCCTTTGTAGAGGCCCCTGCGCACCATGCGGTCCAGCGTTTCGAGCGCATGCATGCCGACCAACTGAAAGTGCGGCTGGATGCCGGCTTCCTGCAGGCGGCGCAGGTGCTCTTCCGCCCAGGCCGGGCCGGCCGGAACAATCATTTCACGGTACGCGTCGTAGACGGCCGGGTTGGCCATGTGCGTGCTCTCGTAGAATTCCGGGTAGATCAACTCCATGATGTTCATCTGGATGGTGTTGAGGGCTACCGTCACCTGGTCCGGCTTGGGGTCGAGGTCCGCGAGCGCGTGACGCGTGTCATCATCCAGCCACTTCGCGGCCTGGCCTTCATCCTCCGGTGCGAACGAGATCGAGCCGCCGACCTGGATGATCATGTCCGGCACCGCCTTGCGCACGCCGGCGATCAATTCGTTGAACATGGACAGGCGCTTGGAACCCTTGCCATCCGGTTCACGCACGTGCAGGTGCAGCACGCTGGCGCCGGCCTCATAGCAATCCACCGCCTTCTGGATTTGCTCTTCCATGGTCACAGGGATGTCTTCCGGGAAATCTTCCGGCATCCACTCCGGGCCGTACGGGGCCACGGTGATTACCACCCTGTCCATGTTCTCCGGGTGCAGCGAATCATCCAGGAATTGCATTTCTATCTCCTTGATAGGGAATTCAGCTCTCGGCGCCGCAACGAATTATTGAGGTCGAACCGGGCATCAATTGATTCAGGTGGTGTGTCGCAAAAGGACGCGCTCGTGGGTTAAGGGTCGTAAATTGAAGAGATCAGAATGCAACAGCATTCCTGCCCTTCAACTGCAGCATGTCGCGCGTCTCATCCGGCGTGGCCACCTCCAGATTCAGGGATTTGAGGATCCCGACGATGCGCTTGACCTGGTCGGCGTTGCTGGCCGAAAGCCGGCCCGGACCATCCCAAAGCGAATCCTCCAGGCCCACGCGGACATTTCCACCCATCGCAGCCGCCATGGAAGCGATCGGCATCTGGCTGCGGCCCGCGCCGAGCACGGACCAGTAGTAGTCCTTGCCAAACAGCCGTTCGGCGGTGCGGCGCATATGCATGACATCATCGGGATGCGTGCCGATGCCGCCGAGCAAGCCGAACACGGACTGAATGAAGAACGGCGGCTTGAGGATGCCCCGATCAATGAAATGCGCCGCCGTGTAGAGATGGCTGGTGTCGTAGCATTCGATCTCGAAGCGAGTCCCGTTGCCGGCACACGATTCCAGGATGTAGCGAATTTCCTTGAACGTGTTGCGGAAGACGCGGTCTTCCGAGCCTTCGAGGTAAGGACGTTCCCAGTCGTACTTGAACTCCTTGTGCCTGCCGAGCATCGGGTACAAGCCGAAGTTCATCGACCCCATGTTCAGCGACGCGACTTCGGGCTTGAGTTGCAGCGCCGGTTGCAGTCGTTCCTCGACGAGCATGTTTGGGGCGCCGCCGGTGGTGAGGTTGATGATGACGTCGGTACGCGCGGCAATCTCCGGCAGGAATTCGCGGAACAGTGCGGGATCCTGCGACGGCTGGCCATTCTCCGGCTTGCGTGCGTGCAGATGGACGATCGAGGCGCCCGCTTGGGCCGCACCGATTGCCTCGCGGGCAATCTCTTCCGCAGTGATGGGCAGATAGGGGGACATCGTTGGCGTGTGAATGCCGCCCGTTACGGCGCAGGTGACTATGACCTTGTTCTGAGGGGCTGCCATGGGGTTCCGTCTGTCGTCGAATTACGGGATCAGTCTAGTAATCCCAGGTCGACCGTTGCCTCTCTTTTCACGACATTCATGTCTCATTTCGTGACAGAATGTCGAGGCATTCGGGTTTCCACGGAGCGAACGAATCGGGCTATACCCGGTGAAGGAGAAGTAATGAGCACATTGATTCGCACTGGCGTGCTGACCCACTATTTCAAGGTCGCGCAGCAATTGGGCCTTGAACCGCGGCCGTTGCTGCGCAAGCTGGGGTTGAGCAGCGAGAAGCTTGCGGACCCGGAACACTGGATTTCCGGAAGTGCTGCCGTGACCTTGCTGGAAGCCTCAGCACGACTCACGCAATGCCCGACGTTCGGGCTGCGTATGGCCGACCTGTGGCAGCTGTCCGACCTCGGGGTCGTCAGCGTGTTGCTCACGCATCAGAAGACGCTGCGCGACGCGCTTGGAACCATGATTCAGTACCGGCACCTGATGAACGAGTTCCTGGTGATCCGTATCGAGGAGACTGGCAGGAAGGTCATCGTGCGGGAGGACGTCGTCGCGGATGAAGCCGGGCCGACCGTGCAGTCAGTCGAGCTGGCGCTGGGCACACTGACACGCATGTGCAGCACACTGATCGGCACGTCCTGGCATCCCCTCAGCGTCCATTTCACTCATGACGCTCCCGATGATCTGCGGCTGCACCGCCGCATCTTCGGAGGGAAGCTGGAGTTTGCAAGCGCCTTCAATGGCTTGATCTGCCGCGCTGCCGACCTGGACTTGCCCAACCCGATTGCCGACCCCGTCATGGCACGCCATGCGCAACGCCTGCTTGCAGGCCTGCCGGGAGCCAACGAGCCGTCGATTGTGCTCGAGGTCCGCAAGGCCATCTATCTGATGCTTCCGGCACGGCGCGCGACGATCGAGCAGGTTGCTCAGGGCCTGGGGATGAACGTGCGTACACTACAGCGCCAACTCGAAGGCGCTGGAAAGGTCTTCTCGGACATGGTCAATGGCGTACGGCGCGATCTCGTTACCCACTATATGGACAACAGAAGTCACTCGCTTGGACGCATTGCCGAATCGCTTGGCTACTCCGCTTATGGCTCGTTCGTCCGTTGGTTCACGGCGCAGTTCGGCATGACGCCGACGCAGTGGCGCAGCACCAAGCCAGCAAATATAAGGTAAGCCGCGCCGCCTCTTTTCTGCAATGGATAGCAAGCTTCGGACATGCGATCTGACTCGGTTGCTCGGGCCGTATCTGCCATCCGCTATCGATGGATTCGGCCACTCAAGCGGCTGCTGTTATCAAAAAGGAGACTTCCACGGAAATCCGGCATGGCGACGCTCGACCGCCAGCAAGCTCGCAATGTGCCATCCCCTCAGCGAGGCGAGGCACTACGAACCTTTCCTCGGGCGGCGCTTAAGCTGCTCGCGCGGGATCTCGATTCGCCCGCGCGACAGGGCAATGGCTCCCGTTGCTTCGAGCCGGTTCAATTCGAGACCTACGCGATAGCGTGATCCACCGACCGATCTCGCAAGATCCGCCTGTGTCACCTCGACACAAACTGTGGCAGTGCCGTTCTGCCGGGACTGCATCGCCAGTTGAACCAAGCGAGCCCACACCTTGTCCGCCAGGGACTCGAAGGCCTGCGTTCCGAACATTTCCAGCACGTTGTTCAGCCTGCTGCTAAGCAGCATGGTGATGGCCAATGCTGTCGTCGAATCGCGCCCGATATGCTCGAGGAGTCGCTCCCGTTGAATGTGCAGGACTTCGCTCTGGCAATTGGCGACGATGTTGAAGTTGAATGGCTGGTTGGCGATCACGGGAGCCAATGCGCCAACCATGCCGGGTTCGAGCCAGGCCAGGATGTTCTCGTTGCCGGCCGAGTCACTATTCGAGATGCGCAAAAGTCCTTTCTGCACGGCGAGGATCGATTCGGGATGATCACCCGCCCAATGCAGGACCTGGCCCCGCCTCCATTGCCGCAGGACTCCGATTTCGCGCAAAGCGCGAAGGGAATGCTCGGGCAAGACCTCCAGGCTGTTGATATTTGGCGACGAGCGCGTGGAAAGCGGCCTGGCGGGTACTTTCATGTCCGGCTCCGTCTAGGGGAAGGTACCAGGGTGATTTGCCACCCAGGTGGCATTTCTCACATGATACCTCGGCTAGATTCGGCCTCATCCCATCGCCAGGAAGCGCAACCGCGCAACCTGTGTGAGGACTCAAGCCACCGGACTAGCCTGGACACGCAAGATGACCGAGACTGATTTTCTTTCCCTCGCGGAGCAATACTGGCACGGCCAGGTCGATCTGCTCGAGACAGACCATCCTGTTACCGGGACATATCCCGGTGCCCAGGAGCTTGCACCCGGTCTCCTCTATTTCAAGGGCGTGGCGGCGATTACCGTGATCGATACCGGTGCGGGACTCATCATGCTGGATGCCGGTACCCGTAGCGACATGGATCGTGTGTACGAAACAGTCCGCCAGTGGCGCCCGCATACGCCGCTGGTTGCCGCCGTATTCTCCCAGCACCATCTCGACCACATCTGGGCCACGCGCCGCTTTGACGAAGAAGCAGCGCGACAGGGGTGGGCCGCACCCGTCGTATATGCACACACGCTGTTGCCCCAGCATCTGGACCGATACCGGAAAACGGCAGGCTGGATCGACGCCGTCAAGGCGCGGCAGTTCAGCCGCCAGCTCGGTCCGGCAAAGGGTCCCACGGACTTTCGCTATCCGGACGTGACGTTCGACCGGGCGCTCACGTTGAGAGTCGGAGACCTGACGTTCGAACTGCGGCACGCCCGGGGCGAAACGGACGATCATGTCTGGGTGTGGGTGCCGGAACGCCGCTGGCTGTTCCCTGGAGACCTGTTCATCTGGGCTGTTCCCAATGCAGGCAATCCTCAGAAGGTCCAGCGTTATTGCGAAGAGTGGGCAACTGCCTTGCGCGAAATGTCGGGGTGCCAGCCCGAGGTGATGATTTGCGGCCACGGCATGCCGATCTTCGGCGCGACGCGGGTCAGCGAGGCGCTGCTCGACACGGCCGAGTACCTGGAGTCGATTGAACGGCAGACGCTCACCCTGATGAACCGGGGCCTGCCGCTGGACGACGTCATCCATCGCGTCTCGCCGCCGGCGCACCTCGCAGGCAAGCCTTACCTGCAGCCCATCTACGACCACCCCCAGTTCCTCGTGCGGAATGTCTGGCGCCGCTACGGCGGATGGTGGGATGGCGAGCCTGACAACTTGCTCCCCGCGCCCCGGGTCCAGCAAGCCTGTGAATGGATTGCGCTGTCAGGCGGCGTGGCCAGGGTGCTTGAGCGCGTTGCTGAACTCGAAGCCGAGGGCGATCTCCGGATGGCGTGTCATCTGGTGGAGTTGACCATCCTGGCGGAGCCCGGATCTGAGGCTGCCCACCGGGTCCGTGCAAGGGTCTACGCCGCACGTTCGGGCAATGAAGCCGCGACCATGACGCGGGGCATCTTCAACCATGTCGCCAGATCCAGCCACGAACGGCAGCGCGATCTCCTGATCGGGGAACATTCGGACGCCGTGCCTCGCAAGGAGATGCCGTGAAGCAGGATCTTGAAGCCGCGATATCCGACGCGCTCGTCTACGGCTTCCCTCTTTACGAGGTGGCGAAAACACGCCATCGGGACATGACGGGTTGGATGGGGCAGCCCCCGCTTGCTCCAAACACCGTTTGCCATGAGCGCAGGCTTGCCGACAATACGTGCCGCTGGATCACGACCCCGAACAACGACACTTTGTACTCCCGGGCGTGGCTCGATTTATCAGGCGGCCCGGTCACGGTCGCCGTGGCCGCACTGCCACCCGATCGATATTGGTCGATCGCATTCATGGATGCATTCACCAACAACTTCGCGCTGCACGGCCAGCACCTGGATGCACCCGGGCCGGTCGTGATCACGCTTGCAGGCCCCGCCGATCACGCCAGGCCGATTGCCGGGCGCGTGATCCGTGCCCCCGGCAATGATGTCTGGCTGCTTGCGAGATGGATCGTCAATGGTGAAGATGACCTTGCGGCGGCTCATGCGATGCAGGAATGCCTGTCGGTGACCCCGTGCAAGCCTGTCCGAAGCCCGGTGGTTGAACCAACGGATCCGATGGACCCGGCCAACTTCCTAGCTGTCGTTGCGGAGCAGCTTGAACGCAATCCGCCGCCCCTCGAGGACGCGGCCATGTTGGAGAGGATCGCGATGCTCGGAGTGATACCCGGCTCCCGCGATCCATGGGCCAGTTTGCCGGATGCGACCAGGCGTGCGTGGCAATCGGGCATGGCCCCGGCTCACACCCGCATCCGAAGCGCGTTCATCGGCCTGCGGCGCAATGTCGAGGGCTGGTGGGTATTCGATGAACTCGAAGACGCCGACAAACGGTATGAGTGGCGGGCCGCGCTCGCACTCGCAGGCTTGGGGGCCTTGCCCATAACCGAGGCCACCTACATTGGCCGAACGACCGACGACGACGGAGCGTTGCTGCATGGCTCGAACAACTACCGCCTCACTATTTCCCGCCAGGGGATTCCGGTGGAGGCATTCTGGTCGCTGTCCCTGTATGAGCCAACCGAGAATGGTCGAAGATTCTTTGTGGAGAACCCCATAGACCGTTACTCGATCGGAGACCGGACTGCGCACCTTCACTACGAGCCGGACAACTCACTCCGCATCTACATCCAGCACCAGATGCCGGAAGAACCGACCCGCAGGGCCAACTGGTTGCCTGCGCCGGCCGGTCCTTTCCAGTTGAGCCTTCGAGCCTATCGGCCACGTCGGGAGTTCCAGGCGTTTGAGGTGCCATTGCCCATTCTGAGCCTTGAGCAGCCTCAGCCACGTATGTGTCAATGATTCACGGCGGAGACAGAACATGAATCACACAGCCATCATCAGAACCTGCAGGTATTTGACTTGCGCCCTCTTCATGGCGCTTGGTGCAAAGGGCGCATTCGCCTGGACCGACAAGCCCGTGCGCATGATCGTTCCCGCCCCACCCGGCGGCACCATCGACATCGTTGCGAGAATCGTGGCGGATGAACTGTCCACCCAGATCGGCCAACCCGTGGTTGTGGATAACAAGCCGGGCGCGGGCGGCTCCATCGCTGTCAGGTCGATGCTTTCGTCGCCGCCGGACGGACGGACGATCCTTCTGACTGCCAGCAACGTATTGACGGAGGTGCCGCAGGTTCTCAACGTCGGCTTCGATCCGCTGAAGGATGTCAAGCCGGTTGTTGCACTGGCGCGCGGCGTCATGGTGTTCGTGGGATCGCCCGGCGTACCCGCGAGGGACGTGAAGGGCGTTGTCGCCTGGGTGAAGGCGAATCCGGGGAAACTGAGCTATGCCTCTTATAGCTCTGGAACGGCTTCCCAGTACGCCGGCGCCATGTTCAACAAGGAGGCAGGGCTGGATCTGACGCATGTGCCGTTCCCCGGGTCGGTTCCGGCACTGACCCAGGTCATGGGAGGCCAGGTCCCGCTCATGTTCGATGGCGTCGTGACATCCAAACCGCTCATTGCCGCGGGCAAGATCAAGGTGTTTGGCGTGGCGTCGAAGACGCGGTGGCCTCAGTTGCCGAATGTGCCGACGCTGGCGGAGCAGGGCTATCCCGATATCGACTTCCGGAACTGGACCGGCGTCGTGGTCCCTGCAAAGGTTTCTCCTGCACTGACAGAGAAGATCCACGCGGCAGTGAGCAGGGCTGCGGCAACGCCAAAAGTCCATGACCGGTTGGTTTCCGTGGGCTTCGAACCCATGCCGGACCAGTCCACAGCTCAACTGGCGAATGATTTGCGCGTCGAGTTCGAACGCAACGCAAGAATCGTCAAATCGCTGGATATCAAGGCGGACTGATATTCGCATGCCGTATCGGCTCTCCGTGCGCCTCGGCGCCAGATGACATCCTATTCATGAAAGCAGTCAGATATATCGAGGCGGGACGCGCGCCGGAAATCGTTGATCTGCCCAAGCCGATTGCCGGTCCCGGGCAAGTGCTGGTGAAGATCGGAGGCGCAGGCGTGTGTCATTCCGATCTTCACGTCCTGGACCACGGCGTCGGCAGGACCGGTCCATTCACACTGGGCCATGAGAACGCGGGATGGGTGGAAGCCATCGGCGATGGCGTGACAGGATGGAAGGAAGGTGATCCGGTCGCTGTCTATGGTCCATGGGGCTGCGGCCTTTGCCGGACCTGCCAGACCTCAGCCGAAAACTATTGCGAAGGCCATGCAAGGAGCCCTGCAGTGGGTGGCGGCCTGGGCCTGGATGGCGGCATGGCTGAATACATGATCGTGCCGTCCCCGCGCCTGCTAGTGCCGCTGGGCACGCTCGATCCGGCAGAGGCTGCGCCGCTCAGCGATGCGGGGCTCACTCCTTATCACGCAATCAAGGCGGCACTTCCCCTCTTGACGCCGGATGCGACCATCCTGGTCCTTGGCATTGGCGGACTCGGCCACATGGCATTGCAGATCCTGCGGGCCATGACACCGGTGAAGATCATTGCCGGTGACATCGACGATGCCAGACTGGCTCACGCACACGAGCTAGGAGCCACCCACACGATTAACACGCGGGATGCGCACCGCGCGGCCGAAGAGATTCTCGACATGGTCGGCGGGCGTGGCGTGGCCGTGGCCCTCGATTTCGTCGGCGCCCAGCCGACCATCGATCTTTGCTGTCGCGTCGTCGGCCGTGCCAGCCGGATCACCGTGGTAGGGCTTGCCGGCGGCATACTTCACTACGCCCCCAACCGTCCTCCCTATGGTTGTCAGGTGAGCATTCCATATTGGGGATCACGCAGCGAACTGATGGAGGTGATTGCGCTCGCCGAAGCCGGCAGAATCCGTGCCGACGTGGAGAAATTCCCCCTCGAGAGCGCCGCCGACGTTTATCAGCGACTGCGGGAAGGACGCATCAAGGGACGGGCAGTCTTGTTACCTTGAAGAGTGGCAGGAGTTCAGCCCTAAACAGCCGTTGGGATCCGTCGCCGTCGGATGTCTCCGATAGGTCGTCTTGCGCCCTCCATCACCCGCAAATCGGCGATGTTTTCTTGCGAGTTTCGGGGTGTGTATGGTGATGATGGGTTGTCGCCCCCGCTACCCTGAAGAACGTCTGCGCCTAAACTGAAAAGTCCCGGGCCGCCCGCCCAACGTACCGGAGCGCCTCATGCCACACGTCGCTATCATGCCCGCCGATCATGCGATCGGCCCCGACACCGCCAGGGTCACCGTTGTCGAATACGGCGACTTCGAATGCGAGTACTGCCGGATGGCCTACGGGGCCATGAAGATCCTGATGGAGCACTATGGCCCGCAGGTGCGTTTCGTCTACCGCCACTATCCGGTATCGCACTGGCATCCGTCGGCCGAAGCCGCGGCCGAATGCGCGGAAGCGGCCGGCGCGCAGCAGAAGTTCTGGCAGATGTATCGCCTGCTGCACGAAAAGCCGGACGGGCTCAAGCCGGAAGCGCTGCGCCACTACGCCGGCATGCTCGGCATGGACCTGGACCGCTATGACCGGGATATGTCCGCGCACGCGCACCTGCCGCACATCCGCGACGACATGCGCGGCGCCACGCAATGGCAGGTGCGCGGCACGCCGTCGTTCTTCGTCAACGGCGTGGTGCAGGACGTGACCTTCGGCATGGAGCGGCTGCAGCGGGCCATCGATACAGCGCTAGCCGCCTAGCACTTCCGCCGCCAGCTCGCTATCGAGCCATCAGCGCGAGCCGGCTTTCGCCGGCCGCTGAACCCCTGCCGCCTCAGGCTTCGAGCCTGGCCGCCGCGTCGCGCAGCGCCGTTCGCAACCCCTCTTCCACCACCGGGTGGTAGAACGGCATCGCCAGCATCTGCGCGATCGTCATCCCCTGCTGATACGACCACGCCAGCAGGTGCGCAATGTTCTCCGCGCGCGGGCCGGTCCATTCGGCGCCCAGAAAACGGCCGGTCGCCTTGTCGGCGTACACATGCATCAGGCCACGGTTCTTCAGCATGACGCGGCTGCGGCCCTGGTCCTCGAAGCTGACTTCGCCGGTGACGAAGCTGCCCTCGGCCAGGTCGGCAAAGCGCTTGCCGACCATGGCGATCTGCGGGTCCGAGAACACCACCGCGATCGGTGCGCGGCGCGCGAGCGGCTTCACCTGCGGGTAGGCGGCGGCGTTCTCGCCGGCAGCCTTGCCTTCATCGGCGGCTTCATGCAGCAACGGCAGGATGTTGTTGGCATCCCCGGCAATGAACACCGGCGATACACCGCACTGCAGCGTGGCGGGGTCGAACACCGGCACGCCGCGCGCGTCCAGCTCCAAGCCGGTGTTTTCCAGCCCAAGGCCGCGCACATTGGGCTCGCGGCCGGTCGCGGCCAGCACGTAGTCGAAGGTCTCCGTGACGGACTTGCCTTCGCGGTCGGTGTAGGTGATGCGGGCCAGGTCGCCTTCACGGGCCATGTCAGTGACATTGGCTTCGGTATCGAGGTAGAACTCCTTGCGGAACGTCTCGTCCGCATAGCTGCGGACGACAGGGTCGGTCAGCGGACCCAGCGAACCCCGCACGCCGAACACGCGCACCCGCACGCCAAGGCGCGACAGCGCCTGGCCCAGCTCCAGCCCGATCACGCCGGGGCCGAACACGGCCACGCTGCGCGGCAGGTCGTCCCACGCAAACACGTCGTCATTGACGATCAGGCGATCGCCGAACACCTTGAACGGTGCCGGCACCACCGGACGCGAACCGGTGGCGATCACCACGCGGCTGGCGCGCACGGTGATGTCGCCATCGGCGGCGGCCACCTCCAGCGTGGTGTTGTCGATGAAGCGGGCATAGCCACGCACGCGGTCCGCCTCGGGGATCGTCTCCACGCCGCGCACGACGAAGCCGACAAAGCGGTCGCGTTCGCTGCGGACGCGGGCCATGACTTCGCGGCCATCGATGCGGATATTGCCATCCACATGTACGCCGAACGGTGCTGTGTGGCGCAGCTCGTGCGCGGCTTCGGCGGCGGCGATCAGCAGCTTGGACGGCATGCAGCCCACGCGCGCGCAGGTCGTGCCGTACGGGCCGCCTTCGATGATCACGGCGCGCTTGCCCGCCGCGATGGCGGCGCGGTAGGCGGCGAGGCCGGCGGTGCCTGCTCCGATGACGGCGACGTCGGTCTGGATGGTCTTCATGGCGTACGGTTCCTTCCCTTCAGAGATTTTTTGAAATCGATTTGACATCAATCGGCGGGCTGGATGGCACCGCGCGGGCAGCGCGGCGCCATCGGGTCCGGCGACTGCCGGACCGCGTAGTGCGGTCGTGATACGGGGATTACTTGCCCAGGAACTGCTCGAGCGCGGCGGCGCCGCCGACCAGCTTGCCGTTGATGAACACCTGCGGTGCGGTCATTTCACCGGACACGGCGCCCAGCACCTTGCCGCGCACCTTGTTGTCCAGCGGCACTTCGATGTACTCGTAGCCCGCGTCGGACAGTTGCTGCTTGGCCTTGGCGCAGAACGAGCAGCCCACCTTCGAGAACACCACCACCTGGTCCGGGCGCTTGGCGTCGGGGGCAATGTAGTTCAGCATGGTGTCGGCATCGGAAACCTTGAACGGGTCGCCCGGCTCCTCCGGCTCGATGAACATCTTCTCGACCACGCCGTCCCGGACCAGCATCGAATAGCGCCAGCTGCGCTTGCCGAAGCCGAGGTCGGCCTTGTCCACCAGCATGCCCATGCCTTCGGTGAACTCGCCATTGCCGTCGGGGATCATGGTGATGTTCTGCGACTCCTGATCCTTGGCCCATTCGTTCATCACGAAGGTGTCGTTGACCGACACGCACAGGATCGCGTCCACGCCCTGCTTCGCGAAGGCCGGCGCCAGTTCGTTGTAGCGCGGCAGGTGGGTCGACGAGCAGGTCGGCGTGAAGGCGCCGGGCAGCGAGAACACCACGACGGTCTTGCCATCGAACAGTTCGGCGGTGGTGACGGTCTTCCACTCGTTGTCCTGGCGGATGCGGAAAGCGACATTGGGAACGCGTTGGCCTTCACGGGATTGCAGCATCGGGATCACTCCTTGGTTTCGGTGTTTGCTGCGTGTTGCAGCGATGGAGCCATTCTGGCGATACCAATGTGATTTGTACAATTCATCATTTCAAAGAAATCGATTGTTTATTACTATCGTATGGCGGATAGATTTCCTTTATGGACAGGGGTAAGTGCCGCCTGGCGGCATGCCATTTTTGCGGCGGGACATGGCAAGTGCCCTATCATGCGTCCATCTGTCGACATACCTCCGGATTCGCCAAGGCGCCTGATGACCTGCCCTTCACCCCTGACCACCAACCGCCGCCACGCCGGCCGCCTGTTTTCCCTGCTCGCGCTGTCGCTGGCGCTCGCCCACCCGGCCCTGGCCGAAACGCTGCGCAAGCCGGCGCTGGACGCGCTGGTCGCGGCCCAGAAGCCTGGCGCGCCGGGCAGCCTGGAAACGTTCATGGCCAACGCGGCCAAGACCGAACCAGCAGTTGCGCCCGCCGTGGCCGCATGGCAGGCAGGAACCCCGCTCAGCGGCGACAACCTGGTCAACATCGGCCGGCTGCTGGGCGTGTACAACCGCGTGCATAACGAGGCCGCGGTGATCGACACCATCGGCAAGATGGTTGCGTTGCGCACCGTGCGCGACGACAAGATCCCGCAGCACGAGAACCCCGCCATCATCGAGTTCGGCAAGCTCGTCGAAGGCATGGCAAAGTCGTTCGGGCTGGTCTATCGCAACATCGACAATCGCGTGTTCGAAGTCACGCTGCCCGGTACCGGATTGGACACCTTCGGCATCCTGACCCACGCGGACGTGGTGCCGGCCATCGCCGACGAATGGGTGCTGGACAACGGCACCAGGCTCGATCCGTTCGCCGTCACGCGCGTGGGCGACTACCTGTACGGCCGCGGCACCATCGACGACAAGGGCTCGGTTGCCGCGGCGCTCTACGCCATGAAGACCGTCAAGGAAAGTGGCGTGTCGCTAGAGCGCAGCCTGCGCCTGATGATCGAAACCACCGAGGAGACCGGTGGTGATGGCATGAAGTACTACCGCGAACGCAACGCGCTGCCCGACTACAACATCGTGCTCGACAGCAAGTATCCGGCCGTGGTGGCGGAGAAGGGTTCGGGCGCGCTGCGGGTCCTGTTCCCGGTACTGGGTACCGACGGCAAGCGGCGGCCAGCCATCGTTGCCATGCGCGGCGCCGCGTCGGCCAACAGCGTGCCCGAGACTGCCGTCGCGCGCATCGCCGGCGGCAATCCGGCCTCGGTGATGGCCGCGCTCGATGGCGCCCGCGCGGCCTTCCTCCGCAAGTACACGCCGCAGGGCGGGAAGTTCAGCATCGACGTCAAGCGCGACGGCAACGACGTGGAGGTGAAGGTAACCGGCGTATCGGCACACGGCTCGCGCCCCGAAGAAGGCGTCAACCCGCTGCCACGGCTGGCCCTGTTCCTGCAAGCGTCCGGCCTGCCGCTGGCCGACAACCAATACCTGCGGGCGGCGCGCTATATCGGCGACCTGTACGGCGTGGGCTACCTTGGCGAAAAGATGGGGCTGGCCTATCGCGACCCGTTCATGGGCCCGCTGACCATGTCGCCGACGCAGATCCGCGAGCAAGGCGAGTTTGTCGAGGTCACCACCAATGTGCGCATGCCGCGCGGCAGTACGCCGGAGGCGCTGAGCGGCAAGGCAGTCCAGCGCATCTACAAGTGGGCGGCCTCCACCGGCTCCACGGTAGAGATCAAGTACGACCAGGGCAACTGGATGGCGCGCGACCCGAAGGGCGCGTGGCTTGCCACCCTGCTCAACATCTTTGGCGACACCACCGGGCTAGAAGCCAGGCCCGTGGCCACGGCAGGCAGCACCACCGCCAAGCTGCTGCCCAATGCCATCAACTTCGGGCCGGCCATGCCGGGCAAGAAGTACACTGCGCACAACGCGAAGGAGTACAAGGAAGTCGCCGATCTCGACTTGGACCTGCAGATGTTCACCGAGATGATGGTGCGGATCGGGAAACTGGGAAAGATGCAGTAAGGCTGCCGCAGGGCGCAGGCAGCGGTTCGCGGTTCGCGTTTCCCGTCGCGGCGGCTGGCCGGATCCGGCTCAGCCCGCCTGCCGCGACGCACCGGGCGGCGCCTCAGGGCTTCTTCGCGCCGTCAGTGTAGGGGTCGCTCTTGCCTGTTTTCGCACCATCGGTATAGGGATCGCTCTTGCCCGTCCTGGCACCGTCGGTGTAGGCATCAGGGCGACGGTTGGTCGGGTTCAGGTTGCTCTTCGTCGACTTCTTCGCACCGTCGGTGTACGGGTCGAACTTCCCGGATTTCGCGCCGTCGGTGTAGGGATCAGCCTTGCCCGCCTTCGCACCGTCGGTATAGGGGTCGGCCGCGCGGCCGCCATTCGTATGGACACCATCAGGCTTGGCACCCTGTGCGTGGGCCACGGCAACCGCACCGGTACCGACAACGACAGCCACCAACAGCGATTGCAAATTCCTCTTCAGCATATCGATCCTCTGGAAATCCTGGCAATTGAAAACAAGGAGAGAAAGCGAGCGAGTCAGCTCTTTCTGCAGTATAGGGAAATGGTTCCAGAGAAAAACCACGGTTTTGCCCAACCCGGCGTTCGCTCAACGCGAACAGCACGCGCCATTGCAAAGGGGAGACAGGCTGCCGGCCTGCACCGCAGGCCGCATCGCCCGCCCTATTCGATTTCCACGACGTCAATAACTTGCAGCTGGTTCTTGTACCGAACCTCCTGGCGCATCACGAACCTGCGCGCAGGGCAATACCAGTCCGTCATGTCAAGCACCGTCGGCTCCAGGTCGACCACCACGTCGTCCAGCCGGAAGCCGCCGAGATCGATGAACTTGGTATAGCGGATCGGCCAGCACAGCAGCGAGCCGCTGGCAAGCTGCAGGCGCTGCAGCGGCCCCACCCTGCGTTCGGACAGGGTCAGGCGCACGCTTGACGCCTCCAGCTCGGACACCTTGCTGCCGGTGCGCCGGTCAACGATGCGGAAGTCATAGCGGGACACGAACGTCTCCGGGGGCAGTACCTGGCCCTCCACCAGCGCCGGCGGATACAGCAGCAAGCCGTTGGAGTTGGTGCTCATCTCGCCGATCAGCTCCGTGTATTGGCCATAGGCCTGCACGCGCGCGTTCAGGCTGTGCACGATCGGCTGCCCCGAGCGCTCGTCGATCACCACGCGGTGGCGCTGCACCGTCTCGACCGGCGGCCCCATCAGCCGCCGCAGTGCCGACTTCGAGTAGATGTCCAGATTGAGCGAGCACATGTCGCGCTCGAGGTCATCGACCTTGCTGACGAAGGCAAGCGTCGTCATCGGCGTCAGGCCGTCGGCCTCGAAGCGGATTCGTCCGCCGTCGTGGATGTAAGGCGCATCGCATATCTGTCCCGCGTATGCGCGCTGTGGCGTCACCCCCGCCAGGCCGAGGGCGAGCCAGGCAGCGGCAAGCAACGGCCGGAACGGCCTGAAACAGCGTACCGGTCGCTCCCGGCCGGGAGCCTGACCCTGGTTCATATGGCAGCGATGTAGCGTTGGAATCCCCGGATGCCTGCATGCACGGGGCACGTACAGTGTAAGCGCCAGGCGGCGGCTTGGAGAAGACCGCGCTTCGGCCTTCTCTTCTCCGCGCTTGCCGGGAGGACCATTTCCCGGACGCCGCAGACTAGAACACGTGCTTGACGCCCAGCATCGTGCCGAACTGGTTGCCGCCCGCGCGCGGGTTGGAACCGACCTGGCCCGCGCTGACCGACAGGCCGAGCTGGCCGCCGTTGTCGATGAAGCCGGCGGTGGCGTACACCGACGTGCGCTTGCTGAACGCGTACGTGCCGCGCAGCGCGTACAGCCAGGCCTTGTTGTCGCTGCCGTGGTAGTTCAGGTGGTACAGCTGGCCGGCCAGGTTGAACGCGGGCGTGATGTCATAGGACACGCCGGCGTAGTACAAGTCGCTGATGCGGGTCGGGCTGCCTTCGTTGTCGCGGCGCAGCCAGCCGGCGCCCAGCTTGGTGCGCGACAGCAGCATGTAGCCGCTCACCGAAAGGCGGTCGTCGGTCAGGTTGCTGTTGGTCAGGCCGCCGAACGCGCCGGGGCCGCCGCGCTGCGAGTCATAGGCCGCCGCCACGCCCCACCAGCCGCGCTCGTACATCAGCAGCGCCGACCATTCGCGGCAGGCCTTCTTGTCCGCGGGGTTCTCGCCCGCGCAATTGGTGCCGGCAGGGCTGGGCCCGGCGTTGACCGTGTCGCGGCCAAAGCTGTAGGTCGCGCCGACGGTCAGCCCGCCAAAGGTGCCCTTGTAGGAGATGGCGTTGTCGGCCCGGGTGTTCGGGATATAGTTGTCGAGCGAGGCCGAGCCGTAGATGTTCGGGCCCAGGATGTCGCTGTCCAGTCCGGCCCAGAACAGCATGGTGTACTGCCGCCCCAGCGCTACCTGGCCCCAGCGGCCGGACAGCCCCACCAGCGCCTGCCGGCCGAACAGGCGGCCGCCCTGGTTGGACGCGCCGGAGTCCGGCGCGAAGCCCGATTCCAGCACGAAGACGCTCTTCAGGCCGCCACCGAGGTCCTCGGCACCGCGCAGGCCCCAGCGCGAGGGTACCGTGCCCGTCAGCACCGGCACACGCACGACGCTGTCCTTGGCCTGGCCGATATTGTTGACGTACTCCACGCCGGTATCGATCACGCCATAGAGCGTGACCGACGATTGTGCGGCGGCTGCAATCGGCGCCACGGCCATTGCGCCCAGCAGGAATTTCCCGATCTTCATTGGTGCTTGTCTCCTCCATTGACTGCGGTTGTCTGTTCTTGTCTTGTCTCTTCTTCTTCCGCTGCGCCGTTCAGCCGCAGAGCCGGCGCACCCAGCCGGCGTACGCCTGCATGAACTGGCGCAGGAACGCCTGCGTGCCTTCGTTGTGCACCTGTCCGTCCATGCTGATCAGGTCTGGCGTGAACTGCAGGTAGAACTCAGGCTGGCCCATCGTGTGCACGTCGAGCGCCGCCAGTACGGTGCGCAAATGCTGCTGCCCGGCTGCCGTGCCGATGGCCCCGGGCGCCGCGCCGCAGACCGCGCCGGCCTTGCCCGCCACGGAGTTGGCGCCCTTCGGGCGCGAGGCCCAGTCCAGCGCGTTCTTGAGCACGCCCGGCACGGAGCGGTTGTATTCCGGCGTGACGAACAGCACGCCCTGCACCGGTTCCAGCGCCTCCTTCATGCGCTGCACGCCGGCGGGCAGGCCGCCCACGATCTCGTGGTCCTGGTTGTAGAGCGGCAGGTCGCCGATGGCGATCTCGGTAAAGCCCAGTTCCGGCGGCGCGAGCCGCTTGAGCGCCGTGGCCAGGCGTCGGTTGATGGAGTCACGGCGCAGGCTGCCGATGAACAGGCCGATTTCGTATCGCTTCATGGTCGCTTCCCGAACCGGATCAACGGGCGTTGACGGTCAGGCCGCCGTCGACCGCCAGCTTGGCGCCGTTGATGTAGCAGCCCTTGTCCGACGCGATGAACGCGGCCAGGTCGCCGATCTCCTCGACCGTGCCCCAGCGGCCGGACAGGATGCCCTTGCTCCGGCAGAAGTCATGCAGCCATTGCGCCTTGCTCTTGCCCGCCTGCGCGGCAGCCCCGTCGGCCCACGCTTCGCGCCATTCAGTGCCCACCAGCCCGGGCACGATGGCATTGACCGTGATGTCCTCGTCGGCCAGGTCCGCGGCGAGGTAGCCGCTGACGTGCATCAGCGCGGCATTGTTCAGGCCGTAGGTCAGCGCGGGCATCCACGCCATGGAGCCCGAGGCGCCCGCGATATTGATGATGCGGCCGGTGCCGTCGCGCGGCACCAGCGGCAGGAATTCACGGATCATGCGCAGCGCGCCGACCGACTTGATCTCCACCTGGTTGATCCAGTCGCTGTCGTCCCAGGTGATCTCGCGGTCCTGGCGGCGGATTGCCGCGCCGGCGTTGTTGACCAGGATGTTGGCGTGGCCAAAGTGCTCGCGCACCTTCGCGGCGGCCGCGCGCATCGACGCGGTGTCCGTCACGTCCGCTTCCACCGGCAGCGCCTGCACATGGAACTCGCCCGCGATTTCCTCCGCCGCCTGCACCAGCGCTTCACGCCCGCGCGCGATCAGGGCGATGTTCACGCCCTCCCCCGCCAGCGCCCGTGCCACGCCCTTGCCGACGCCCTTGCTTGCACCGGTGATCACGGCCACCCGGCCCTTCAGATTCAGTTCCATGACTTGCACTCCATGTGCCGGCGTGCGCCGGCGTCTACGAAAAGACTTGCCAGGTACCCCGCCGCGCGCAGACACGAGCAGACGCGTGCTGCGGACGGCATTGGATACCCGGCACCATCGTCCTTGCTGCCGCCCTGCTGCACCGCAGCCCCCGGCGTGGCAGGCTCGGCAAAAGAACTTACATTTCCACAAAATATATATAAAAATAGCATTTGCATATCTTATGGAAAACCCTCATTGAGCGGGTCGGTGCTGGCAAGCATGGGCGACTCTTGTCAAAGGAAGGGAGCGCGCGGCTCGCCCGGATGGTGACTGGCGATCGCAGGGAGGAAAGCGAAAGGCCAGCCGCGGGTTGGCCGTGCCTTTCAGCGCGCGCGCACGAACGCCGGCGACAACTCGGCAATCGGCGCCGGCCGCAGCACCTTGCGCGCATTGCAGACCACCAGCGGCGCGATGGCTGCCAGGAATGCCTGCCAGTTGTCGTCACACAGCCTGGCGCACCTGAATGCTTCCCGCTCGGCGAAATCCGGATGCCAGCGATAGTGCACGACCTGGTGCTGGCGCCCCACCAGGCTGACAAAGCAGCCCAGCAGCCCGCCCGCCGATTCCACCCGGCAATGCAGGCCGTGCTCTCGGTATGCCTGCCAGTAGGCCGGCAGCGACCCGGGCCGCAGCACGGTGGTGGTCTCGTCGAGCACGACGTCGCGCATCGCAGCGGCCTCGCCTTGCGCCAGCGGAAAGATCGGCCCGTCGGCGGGGTGCCAGTCGTTGCCGCCGCTCCAGCATGGCGCCAGTTCCGGCAGGGGCGCCAGTGCGAGAAACTTGTTTTCCTGCGCCAGCATCAGCGACCGCACGCGGGTGAAATACGGCTCCAGCGCCGCCACGCCGTACAGGCCGTGCAGGCGCTTCACCCAGTCGTCGTAGCTGTCATAGCGGTACAGGTGCACGACCTGGTCGCCCGGTCCGCTTTCCGCCGAGAAGTACCCGACCAGCCGATCCAGGATGGGCTGGACGAGTTCGAAACCTCGGTCCTGCTGCGCCTGCCAGAAAGCATCCAGCGCGCCCGGCACCAGGGTATAGATGCGCTGTTCGAACAGCATGGGGTCTTCCTATGAACGTTTGGGAATGGGGGTCGACGCCCAGGCCAGCATGCGCCAGCCGCCGCCGTCGCGCTTCCACACGCTGAGGAAGCGGTTGTCCAGCGTGCGCTCGACCTCGTCGACGATGGCGCGCAGCAGCGCCTTGCCCTGCATGACGGCAACGTCGCCATGCAGTTGGCGGACGACTTCCTGCACGTCGGCATCGAGGTACCGCACGTGGCCGCTGCGCAGGGACTCCAGGTATGCCGCCTTGCCTTCCTGCAGGGCCGACGAATGCGTATAGCTCAGGTCCTCGTGCAGCAGGCGGTCCAGCGCATCCAGGTCGCCGTCGAGCATGGCGCGGTAGCGCGCCTGGTCGGCGCGGTCCAGTTCCGACAGCGCCTGGTCGTCCGCGCGGGAAAGTTCGTGGATATCAGCCATGCAGGTATGCCTTGATGAGTGTCTTGTCGTTGAGCATCGCGCTCCATTCGCCGGTGCGTACCTCGTGGATGACGCGTCCGACCGACAGCACGTAGGCGCGGTCCGTCATCTCCGAGGCAATGGCCACGCTCTGTTCCACCAGCACGATGCTCATGCCGCGCGAGCGCAGCTGGTTCAGTACGGCGAGGATCTCCTTGACGATGCGCGGTGCAAGCCCGGTGGTCAGCTCGTCCATGATCAGCAGGTCCGGCTGCAGCAGCAGGGCGCGCGCGATGGCCACCATTTGCTGCTGCCCGCCGGAAAGCAGGCCTACCGTCGAGTGTGCGCGCTCGCGCAGGATGCTGAACAGGTCGCAGACCTCGTCGAACGAGAAGCGCTGTCCACCAGACCTGCGCTTGCCGGCCTGCTCGGCGAGCCGCAGGTTGTCGCGCACCGAGAGCTCGGCGAACAGGTTGCGGTTCTCCAGCACCACGGCAATGCCGTGCTCGAAGCGGCGGTGTCCGGGCACGTGGCTGATCTCGACACCGTCCTTGAGGATGCTGCCGGCCATCGGCCGGACCAGCCCGCACAGGGTGCGCACCAGCGCGGTCTTGCCGGCGCCGTTCGCGCCGACCACCGCCACCGCTTCGCCCTGCCCCACTTCCATCTCGATGTCATGCAGCACCGGCACGGGCCCGTAGCCGGCGCGCAATCCTTTCACTTTCAGCATGTTCAGACTCCCAGATAGGCTTCGCGCACACGGGCGTCGGCCTGCACCTCGTGCAGCGCGCCGGATGCGATGATCTCGCCGTAGTACAGCACGTGCACCGTGTCGCAGACGGTCATCAGGCCCATGTCGTGCGAAACCAGCAGGATGGTCATGCCCTCCTGGTTGAGCCGCGTAATCCAGCCTCGCAGCGTTTCGATCTCTTCGCTGTTCAGGCCTGAGGACGGCTCGTCCAGCAGCAGGATCTCCGGATGCCCGATGCAGGCACGCGCCAGCTCGACGATGCGCCGCTGCCCCGCCGGAAGGCTGCCGGCAAGCTTGTCGCGCAGCCGGCCAAGACCGAACTTCTCGCAGGCAGCTTCGGCGTTGGCACGCATCTGCGCCAGGTCGGCCCGCGCACGCGGGGTGCGCAGCATGGCCTGCACCACGCCGGAATGCGTGTCCTTGTAGCTGCCCGTCATCAGGTTTTCCAGCACGGTCATGTGCTCGAACACCTGCGGCGTCTGGAAGGTGCGCACCAGGCCCGCGCGGCTGCGTTCCTGCACAGTGTCGGCGGTAATGTCGCGCGAGGCGAGCGCGACCCTGCCCGCCTTCGGGCGCAGGAAGCCCGAGACAATGTTGAAGCACGTGGTCTTGCCGCTGCCGTTGGGCCCGATCAGGCCGACGATGCGTCCGACTGGCACGTTGAAGCTGACGTTGCGCAGCACGTCCAGCCCGCCAAAGCTGTGGGCGATGCTGTCGAGCCGCAGCAGCGTCGGCGCGGCGGCCTGCTGTGCTTGCGTGTTGGCCTCGAAGTGACGTTGTGGAGCATTCATCGCGCGCCCTCCTGCGACACGGCGGCGCGGCGCCACACCGGCACCAGCGCACCGACCAGCCCGCCGGGCATCAGCGTCACCACCAGCACCAGCGCAAGGCCGAACAGCACCTGATGGAAGTCGCCCAGGCTGCTCAGCAGTTCAGGCGCCAGCGCAACGAACAGCGCGCCAAGCACCACGCCATAGACCGAGCGCGCACCGGCCACCACCGGCGCCAGCAGGAAGACGATGGAGCGCTCCACGGTGAAGCTCTGCACGCTGACGAACGACACGTAGTGCGCAAACAGCGAGCCCGCGAGCGAACCCAGCATGGCCGACAGCACGAACATCACCGTCTTGAGGCGATGCATGTCGACGCCCAGCACTTCGGCCGCCGGCGCGGCGTCGCGCATGGCGCGCATGGCCAGGCCCGGACGCCCCTTGACCAGGTTGTCCGCCAGCCAAAGCAGCAGCAGCGTCAGCGGCCAGACGAAGTAGTAGTAGCGTTGGGGCGTATCCAGCGCGAAGCCGAACAGCGACAGCTTGGGAATGCCGGCAATGCCGAGCGTGCCGCCTGTCAGCCAGTCCCACTCGAAGAACAGCACCCCGGCGATGCTGCCGGCCGCCAGCGTGGCGAGGGCCAGGAAGAAGCCCCCAAGGCGCAATACGGGAAGGCCGACCGCCGCGGCCAGCGCGGCGCTGCACAGCAGGCCGGTGGCGACACCGGCCAGGATCGGCCAGCCCAGCGCCGTGGTGCAGTAGGCGGAGGCGTAGGCCCCGATGCCGTAGAACGCAGCCTGCGCCAGGTTCACCACACCGCATTGCCCCAGCAGCAGCCCCACGCCGAGTCCTCCCACGGCCAGGAAGGCGGCAAAGTTCAACATGTCCAGGTAGTGCCGCGACAGTACCTGCCCCGCCACCGCCCATACCAGTAACGCGGCAAGCGTCAGCGCGCGTGTCTTGTTCATCGGTCATCCTCCCCTGCGCGCCGCCCGGCCCAGCAGGCCATTGGGCAGCACGATCATGATCACAATCAGCATCGACAAGGCGACAACGTCGCGATAGCCGGACGGAAAGCCCAGCACCGCGAGCGACTCCGCCAGGCCCAGCACCAGCGCTCCGGCCACGGCACCCAATGGGTTCGTCAGCCCGCCCAGGATGGCAGCGGCAAACCCCTTGAGCGTGAGCCCGATGCCCATCTGGTAGTTCATGGCCAGCAGCGGCGTGACCAGGATGCCGGCAATGGCCCCGAATGCGCCGCCGAGCAGGAATGTCAGCGAGCGCATGCGGCGCACGTTGATGCCTGACGTGGTGGCGCCGTCGGGATCGAGCGATGCGGCGGTCATGGCCAGCCCGATCAGCGTGCGCGTGTAGAAGAACCGCAACCCGAGCACCAGCGCCGCGGCAATCGCGATCAGGGCCACCGCGTGCACCGGCATGGCGGCACCGAGGAACTCGATCACGCCGTCGCCGCCGATGGCGGGCAGCAGGTGCGAGTCGCGGCCGCCAAAGTAAAGCGCGGCGGCCGACAGCGCAAAAGCCAGGCCGATCGTCAGCAGCAGGAAGCTCTCCTCGCTGGCGCCGCGCCGGGTCATGGGCTGCACGAACAGCAGGTCGATGGCAAGGCCGCTGGCCGCGCCGGCAGCAATGCCCAGCACGATGGCCAGCGCATAGGGCAAGCCCGCGGACTGCAGTGCGAACACCGCCACCATGCCGCCGATCACGGCGAACTCGCCCTGCATGGCGTTGATGATGCGCGTGCCCTTGAAGATGATGGCAATGCCCACGCCGATTAGCGCGTAGACAAAGCCATTGGTGATTCCGGACACGATGGCCTGGACTATCAGATCAACAGACATACTGGTATCTCCCGCTCATCGTCCCGTCACGGCTTTGCCGCAGCATAGGGAAGCCGCACGAACTGCCCCTTCTGCAGGCGCGAATACGTGAAGCTCGCCAGCGTCAGCCCGCCCATGTCCGTCGCGGCAAAGTCATAGCGGGTGGTGGCGCCCTGGAACGGTCGGCGCAAAGCCGTGCACAGCTTCTCGCCTGACGCATCCGCGCCGGCATTGCGGAAGCCTTCGGCAAGCGCCATCACGGCGTCCCAGCCGGCGGCCGAGAAATGCTTGGGCAGCTTGCCGTACTCGGCACGATAGGCATCGACGAAGGCCTTCTGGCTGGGCAGCGGGTCCTCCGACACGATGAACTCCGGATGGATGATGTTGTCCGCCGCGTCGCCCATGGCCTTGACGGTCTCATAGGTGGCGGTGCCGTGCACCGAGATGATTGGCACGTTGACCTTGAGCTGGCGCACGTTGCGGAACGGCGCGGCCGAGGTCGAGATGATGATGATGGCGTCCGGCGAGGCGGCCTTGACCTTGGCGGCCTGCGTGGTGACGTCGGTGGCCGCGATCTCGAATTTCTCCACCTGGACGAAGTTCACGCCGTACTCGCGGTCCAGGCCCTTCATGCTGTTCCACACCACCTGGCCGTAGCCCGAGTCATGCAGCACGCCGATGCGCCTGGCGCCGTTGTCGCGGGCGTAGGACAGCACGGCGCGGGCATTCAGTTCCTGCGACGGCGTCAGGTGGAAGACGCAGGTACGCTGGCGCTCCACGGCCGGGCCGACGCCCGAGAACGCGAACAGCGGCACCTTCTGCGCCTGCGTGATGCCGCCGATGGCCACGGTCTGCGCAATGCCGCTCGGCCCGACAATGGCACGCACCTTCTCCGTGAACAGCAGCGCGTTGACCTTGGCCACCGCGGAATCGGGGCTGGAGGCGTCGTCCTCCATCACGATCTCCAGCGGACGGCCGTTGATGCCGCCGCGCGCATTGAGGACCTTCTGCGCGAGCAGTACGCCCTCGCGCTCGGCCAGGCCGACCTGCGCAATGCCGCCGGTGGTGGACAGCAGCGCGCCGATGCGGATGGGTTCGGCGCCGGGCTTGGCCTGCGCCTGCGCGGTAGTGGCGGCGCTGGCCAGGCCAAGGCCTGCCAGCAGGGCAGCCAGCATGCCGAAGGAACGGCGGCCGGTTTCGGTCTTGCGATTCATCGTTGTCTCCATGGGTCTTGTTGGTGGAATCTGTCTGTTGGATCAGGCGGCGCCATGGCCGGCCAGCGCGGCGTTGTCGATATCGCCGCCCAGCAGCGGCAGCACGTCGGCCAGCGCGGCAACGTCGAGGTGGCTCAGCCCGCGGCCCTGCAGCATCGCCAGGTACTGGCGCACGAGTGCCGACACCGGCAGCGCGGTGTCGTGCCAGCGGGCCACGGACAGCGCGAGGTCCAGGTCTTTCGCCACCAGTGCAATCGAGCCGGCGGGGCTGTATTCGCGCTGCTTGAGCTTGTCCGCCTTGGTGCGGAAGTGCGAACAGCCGACGATGCTGTCGTTGATGGCATCGACCATCAGCGCGCGGTCCAGGCCGGCGCGGCTGCCGAAGGCCATGGCCTCGCCGATGGCGGCGGTGCTCATGAACACCATCAGGTTGATCATCAGCTTGACGATGCGCGCCTCGTCCTGCGGGCCTACGTAGGACTGCCGCGCGCTCAGGCAGGCCAGTACGGGCTGCACCGCCTCGAACGCCGCCCGCGGCCCGGATACATAGCAGCCCAGCTGCGCACTGGCCGCCAGCGACACCGTGCCGGATACCGGCGCGCGCAGGTACTGGATGCCTGCTCGATCGAACGCCTGCGCGACGGCGGCGGATGCCTCGGGGGAAACAGTGCTCATGTCGACGTGGATGCCTGGCCGCGATGCCGCCGCCAGTACGCCGTCCGGGCCGGTGACCACATCGTGCAGGCCCTCGTCATTGAAGATGGTCGAGAACACGACATCGGCCTGCGCCGCGACATCCGCGGCCGACGCTCCGGCCCTTGCGCCGGCCTCGACCAGCGGTGCGTATTGCGAAGGCTTCCGGTCGAACACCGTCAGGTGGTAGCCCGCCTTCAGCAGGTTGAGGCACATCGGACGGCCCATGGCACCGGTGCCGATCCAGCCAATTCGTGGACGAGTCATCTAGTCTCCATTTTTTCGTCTAACGCAAACTATGTCGTTATGCGCAAAATTTAGGTGACAATGTCTGGCGGCACAAGGCGGGGTTTTTACGGGGGCGGACACTATCTCCCGCGTTCCCGGCACTTCCACCTTTTCAATCGTCATTCCCGCGGAGGCGGGAATCCAGCGTCTTTGAAGTCCCCCTCAGGGGGACAAAAAGCCACTAGGTCCCCGCCTCCGCGGGGACGACGACCAACGGTTACTCGAAAGCAAGCCGGCACGTGCATACGTCCACTGGTCTCTCCCTATGCTTCCCGCCGCCCGGCGCAATCAATATTCAAATCTTGTTTTTATATATTTTTTTGCTTAGTATAGCTTTTAAGCCGGATCTGCCAATGGGCAGATTCACCTAGCCGGAAGGCCCTGCCCGCACCGGGTGGGCCGGTTCCGGAATACAGGGAAAACAGAAACCGCAGGAGACGACAAACATGGACACTCATCGCGCCGATGCCAGCCAGCGTTCGCAAGCGCACGCGGCCGGACCGCGCCATGCCGTGCATTCGATCGACCATTACGCGCTTGAGGTGCCGGACCTGGCAGTGGCCCAGCACTTTCTCGACGCTTTCGGGCTGACCGTGCTGCGCACGCCGGATTGCCTGGAGGTCTACGCTGCCGACCAGCGCCGCTGGGCCCGGTTCTATCAAGGAGAACGCAAGCGCCTGGCCTACCTGAGCTTCAACTGCTTCGAAGGCGATTTCGCGGGCATCCGCCAGCAGCTGGCCGCCAGCGGCGCGACGCTGGTCGAGGACACGCGCTTCGATGACAAGTCCGGGATCTGGTTCTTCGACCCCGACGGCAACCTGATCCAGGTGAAGGTCGGCCCCAAGACCTCGCCGAGCAGCAAGCCGCCCGTGCGGCTGGAAAGCGCACCGGGCGGCCAGCGGGGCGCGGTGGTGCGCAGCCAGGTGCAGCGCGTGCAGCCGCGCCGCCTTTCCCATGTGCTGCTGTTCACGCCCAACGTGCAGCGAGCGTTGGACTTCTACCGCGACGCGCTGGGCCTGCGCCTGTCCGACCGCTCCGACGACATCATCGCCTTCACGCATGCGCCCTACGGCAGCGACCATCACCTGCTGGCGCTGGTGAAGAGCTCGGCCAAGGGCTGGCATCACGCCGCATGGGACGTCGACAGCGTCAACCACGTCGGCCAGGGCGCCAGCCAGATGGCGAAAGCGGGCTACCCGCAGGGCTGGGGCACCGGGCGCCACGTGCTCGGCTCGAACTACTTTTTCTATGTGCTCGACCCGTGGGGCTCGTTCTGCGAGTACTCGGCGGACATCGACTACATCCCCTCCGGGCAGGCGTGGCCGGCAGGGGACTTCGCGGCCGAGGACTCCCTGTACCAGTGGGGGCCGGATGTTCCCGAATACTTCATCCGCAATACCGAGGCCTGAACCCGAGGCCTGAACCCGTAGCCTGGGCGGCGCCAGCCATGGCCTGCGCCGCCTGCCGTACTTTTCGACAATCCCCCGCCGCGCATGGCGGCACAATTCCGACTGGAGCTGGAAAATGAAGTTGGCAACGTTTCTGCTGGATGGCCAGCAACGAGTGGGCCTGGTGTCCGACGAAGGTGTCTTTGCCCTGCCGCCGGTTGCCGGCAAGGATGTCGGCGCCCTCATCGACGCTAGACTCGGCCCGCAGCAATGGCACAGCCTGGTGGCCCAGGCATCGCCGGTGCCGGCCACGGCCGCGCTGACATGGCTGCCGCCGGTCATGAACCCGCGCAAGATCCTCTGTGTCGGCCTCAACTATGCCGACCATACCAAGGAGTCCCCGTACGAGCAGCCGGACTATCCGACGCTGTTCCTGCGCGTGCCGACCAGCATGGTGGGGCATGAGGGTGCCATCGTGCGCCCGCTGGCCAGCGACACGCTCGACTACGAGGGCGAACTCGCGGTGGTGATCGGCAAGGGCGGCAAGCATATCGCCCGCGAAGACGCCCTCAGCCACGTGTTCGGCTATTCCATCTTCAACGACGGCTCGGTGCGCGAGTACCAGTTCAAATCCCCGCAATGGACGGTGGGCAAGAACTTCGACGCGACCGGCGGCTTCGGCCCCTATGTCGTGACGGCCGACAAACTGCCGCCGGGCGCCGCCGGGCTGCAGCTGGAAACGCGGCTCAACGGAAAGGTGGTCCAGTCCGCCAGCACGTCGGACATGCTGTACGACGTGGCTTCCCTGATCACGATCATCAGCGAGGCCATCACGCTCGAACCCGGCGACGTCATCGTGGCCGGCACACCCTCCGGCATCGGCTGGGCGCGCGACCCCAAGCTGCTGATGCGCCACGGCGACGTGTGCGAAGTCAGCATCGAGGGGATCGGCACGCTGTCCAACCCCATCGCCGACGAACAGGTGCAGTAAGGCGCCGGGCCTGCGAGCCCGACCGCCACGGCCCTGCCTGCCACGTAAGGAGGCAGACAGGCCGGCCAGGAACTGCCGGGGCGATGCCCGGGCCTCGTGAAAATATATAATGATGCCGACCATCTATCTTTCTACGAGCCCGCCCGTGCCGACGAGATCCGCCAAGACCGCCGCCAAGCCTCCCGCCATCGATCCCGACGCCAGCGTGCTGCCGGACCTTGGCGGGCGCACCTGGGCGTCCGTCCTCGAACAGGCGGTCCGCGAGGACATCATCAGCGGCCGCCTGCCGGCCGGCAGCAAGCTGCGCCTGAAAGAGCTGGCCGAACACTACCAGGCCGGCGTGATCCCGCTGCGCGAGGCCCTGTCCCGGCTGTGCACCACGGGCTTCGTGCTGGCCATCGACCAGAAGGGCTTCCGGGTGGCGGAGCTGTCCCCGGAGGAACTGCTCGACATCACCCGCGTGCGGCAGCAGATCGAGAGCCAGGCGCTGCGCGAGGCCATCCGGCTGGCGGACATCGCCTGGGAGAGCGAAGTGGTGGCGGCGCACCATCGCCTGACGCGCATCCCGATGGTGCTGCGCGGCCAGGGCGGCGCGCTGAACCCCGAATGGGAAGCCGCGCATGTGGCCTTTCACGATGCGCTGATCGCCGGCTGCCATTCCCCGTGGCTGCGCCGCTTCTCGGCCGTGCTGCGCGACCAGACGGCACGCTACCGTTTCCTCTCGCTTGCCGTGCCCAAGGCCGAGCGGACCCGGGACGTGGCGGCGGAGCACGAGGCCATCGTCAGCGCCGTGGTCGCGCGCAACGCCGACCGGGCCTGCAAGCTGCTGTCGGACCATTTCCAGCAAACCACCGACCTGGTGCTCCGGTACCTTGCGCAGCAGAAAGCCGGCGCCGCGCCGGCACGCAAGCGCAAGGCCGCTGCCGAAGCCACCGCCTGACCTCCGCCTGATCCCCACCTGACACGGCCGCGCCCGCAGCCAGCCGGGCCGCAGGCGCGCGCCGGCTGCCGCTCGCCCCTGTTCTTCCGCGCCGAACAGCGTGTTCTGCCGCTGCCTCTCACACCCGATGCGCGCCCTCGCCTATCCTGCACAGGCCCCCGGCCTGAACCCGCCGGGAAGGCTATTTCGGGAAGCCCCCATGTCCGACTACTATCTCCTTGCCGGCCGCCTGTTCATTGCCTTCATGTTCGTGCTCAGCGGCGCCAACAAGCTGCTGTTCTTCAGCCACGGGCTGGACGAGGTCAGGGCACGCAACCTGCCGTTCCCGCGCGTGGCGCTGACCGCCACCATCATCGTCCAGCTCATCTGCGGGCTGGCCATCATGGCCGGATACCAGACTACGGTGGCGTCGCTGCTGCTGGCGTTGTTCACGCTCGCCACGGCCGTGATCTTCTATGATTTCTGGAACCAGAAAGGGCCCCAGCGCACATTGCTGTTCACGGGCTTCCTGGAACATGTCAGCATCATTGGCGGCTTCGCTATCCTGATGGGCGCGGGCCCCGGCAGCATCGTGCTGCATCCCTGAGGACTACCATGGACGCCAGGGCGCTACGGGCCGGCGCATGGCCGGCCACGCTGGCCGCGGCGGCCCTCGAATACTGGCAGGCAGACGGCGCCCGCTGGCTGCATGCCGGCAAGACCGCGCTTGCGGTGGTCATGGCGACATGGCTGAGCATGCGGCTTGAACTGTCGTCGCCGCGCACCGCCATGGTCTCGGTGGTGATCCTGATGATGCACCAGCACAGCGGCATGGTGCTGGCGCGCGGGTTCTACCGCGCCGTGGGCATGCTGGCGGGCAGCCTGGCGGCGCTGGCGCTGTTCCATGCTTTCCCCCAGGAGCGCGTGCTGTTCTTCGCGTGCCTGTCCATCTGGATCGGACTGTGCGTAGCGGGCGCGGCCTACTACCGCAACTACCAGTCGTACGGCTTCGTCCTGTCCGGCTATGCCACCTGCATTGCCGCCGTGCCGTCCATCAACAACCCCTACGGCATCTTTGACAACGTCGTGGTCAGCCTCAGCGAGGTATCCATCGGCATCCTCTGCGCCGGGCTGGTGAGCGGCCTGGTCTTTCCGCAGCGCGTCACGGCCATGCTGCTCAGCGCCGGGCAGCAGCATGTCGCGGGGTTCATCGGCTTCATCCGCCAGGCGCTGCGCGGCGACCAGGCCCCGGACGCGCTGAAACTGACCCACCTGCGGCTGATGGGCGAGCGCGCCCAGCTGGAAAACCTGCGCAGCGCCACCGTCTTCGAAAGCCCGGAAATGCGCGTGAACAATGCGCTGATGATCCGGCTGAACCATGACTTCCTGGACGCAGTCGCGCGCTTCCACAGCCTCCACCAGTTGCAGGCGCGCGTCGCGCGGGCGGCGGACCATCGCGCCGGGGAGGCGCTGCAGGCCCTGTCCGGGCGCGTGCTCGACGCCCTGCCCGCGGTCGAGCCGGGCGGCGGCCTCGGCCTGGAACAGGCGCGCGCGCTGCACGCACGCCTGCAGGCCCTGCGCGAGGACATGCCCGGGCACATCCTGTCGGCACGCGCCAGCCTGGCGGATGCCGGGGCCGCCACGCGCGACCGCTTCGCCGCGGGCGCGCTGGTGCTCGACGACGGCGTTGCCGACCTGCTGGCCTTCACCGGCAACTACGTGGCGCTGCGCAGCCCGCGCCCCGCGGACGAGCCGCCCGCCACCGCCGACCGCCCCGACAGGCTCCTGAGCTCGGCCAACCGGGCCTTTGCCATGGCGTCGGGGCTGCGCGCGGCCATTGCCATCCTTGCCTGCTCATGGCTGTGGGTCGCCTCGGGCTGGAGCAACGGCGGCTCCGCGCTCATCTCCACGACCATCGCCATTGCGCTCTATTCGATCATGCCCCGGCCCACCACTGTGGCCAGGCACATGCTGATCGGCTGCCTGGCAGCCTGGCTCGCCGGCATGGTGTTCAACTTTGCCCTGCTGCCCCGGCTTGACGGCTTCGTGCTGCTGACCGCCTGCCTGGTGCCGTTCATCCTGGCCGGCAGTTTCCTCGGCACATTCCCTCCCACCGCAATCATCGGACTCGGCTTCGGCATCTACTTCTGCTTCCTCACCAACCTGGCGAACCCCGCGGTCTACAACCCGGTGGCCTACATGGACGCGGGGCTCGCCACGCTGCTCGGCATCGGGCTGGCTTCGCTGGCGTTTGCCACCATCGTGCCCACCGGCAGCCACTGGCTGGCCGACCGCTACCTGCGCCAGCTGCGTGCGCTGGTGGCCACGCGGGTCTGCTACGGCTCGCTGGCGGGCCTGCGCCTGACCTTCGAAAGCAATCTGCGGGACTTCATCCAGTACGCCGGCACGCGGCCGGCCACCGGCCGTGCCAGCCAGGCGGTGATGCTGAACTGGTCGTTCGCCGCGCTGGAGATTGGCCTGGCCGTGATCTACATTCGGGAAGCCGTGGCGCGCCATGTCATGCCAGGCCCGTGGCAAGCACAGCAAGACCTGCTGCTGGCCGCCGTGGCAGGCCTGTTCCAGGCGCCATCGCCCCACACGCTGCAACGGGCGGTGGAGACGGTCGAGCAGGTGATCCGCGAGACCGCGGAGTCCGCGGACTGGGGCAACGATGCCTCCGGCGCGCTCACCGCCGGCCCGGCCCGGGTGCGCGCCCAGCTGCATGTCATCCGGCTGTCCCTGCTCGACGACGCATTCCCGCTGCTGGATCCTGCCGCGGAAACCGAAGAACGGGCTGCCTGAATCTGCCATGGTATCCGCTGCACCCACCCACCCAGGATCCATGGCTAACCTGTTGATTGTGTTGGTACGCTCAAGCATCAAATGCCACCGTCGTTCCCGCGCAGGCGGGAATCCAGCGTCTTTGAAGTCCCCCGAAGGGGGACAAAACGCCACTGGGTCCCCGCCTGCGCGGGGACGACAACCGTTGGTTGCTGGATGGCAAGCTGGCACGCGCAAGCGTGCATCTGCCTCTCCCTGGACCCGACTCATCACCTGCTGCGCAGCCGCCCTGGTACTGGCCGGCTGTGCCGACACGGGCGGCATCACCCCCGCATCCACGCCCATCGATGCCGCCGCGGTAGACCCCGGCGCGGCGCTGCGCGCCACCCAGCAGGACGCCGGCTGGCCCCGGCAGGCCTGGTGGGAGCACATGGGAGACCCCAGGCTGAACGCGCTGGTCACGCAATCCGTTGCCGGCAACCCGGACATGCGCATCGCACTGGCGCGCAGCGAGCTCGCCGAGGGCCTGGCCGGGGTGGCTGGCGCGGCGACCGAGCCGAACCTCAGCGCGGGCGGTGCCTTCGGCCGCACCCGCTTTCCGCGCCTGGCCACCCCACAGCCGCTTGGCGGCCACACCACCTGGAACAACCACATCAGCATCGACCTGTCCTACGACCTCGATCTCTGGGGCCGCAACCGCGCCGTCCTGCGGGGGGCGCTGGATGGCGTGCAGGCTACCGCCGCCGAAGCCCGCGCCGTGCAGATCAGCCTGGAAACCTCCGTGGTGCGGGCGTATGTGGACCTGGCGCTGCAATATGCCCTGCTGGATGTCAGCCAGGCCAACCTGGCGCGGCAGCGCAACATCTACGACATCATCCGCAAGCGTGCCGGCCGCGGCCTCGCCAGCGAACTGGAACTGAGCGAAGCGCAGACCCCGATCGCCGCGCTGGAGGCGCAGGTGCTGCAGGCGGAACGGCAGATCGCGCTGGCGAAGAACCAGATCGCCATCCTCAGCGGCCAGGGCCCCGGCGCCGGCGACGCGCTGGAGCGCCCCCGCCTGCTGCTGGACACCCCTGTTGCCGTACCGGCGTCATTGCCGGCCGAACTCGTGGGGCACCGCCCCGACGTGGTGGCGCAACGCTGGCGCGTGCAGGCTGCGGCGCAGGGCATCAAGGCTGCCAAGGCGGACTTCTACCCGAACATCAACCTGGTGGCGAGCGTCGGGCTGGCTTCCGCCGCGTTCGGCAACTTCTTCACCTTCGTCAGCCGCGACGCCATTGGCCACAACGTGGGGGCAGCGCTTTCGCTGCCGCTGTTCGACGGCGGACGGCGTCGGGGCAACTACACCGTGGCCACCGCCAACTACGACGTAGCCGTGGAGACCTACAACAAGACCGTGCTGGCCGCGTTCCAGGGCGTGGCGGACCAGGTGATCTCGCTGCAGTCGCTGGGCCGCCAGCAGCAAGGCATCGAGGCATCGCTGAAGTCCGCGCAGCGCGCCTATGCCCTGGCGGAGAAAGGCTACCGCGGCGGCTTCACCGACTACCTGAACGTGCTGGCCACGGAAAACGAGCTCCGGCGCCAGCAGCTTGCGCTGGCACTGGTCCAGGCCGCGCGGCTGGACGCGTGGGCGCGGCTGATGCTGGCCCTGGGCGGCGGATACGATGCCGCGCAAGCGCAACCCTGACCGGAGCCACTGCCCATGCCCCGGGAAATCGCCCTGTTTTACGTGCTGATGCCATCGCTGCTGCCGGTATTCCTGGCATGCGGAGCGCTGTACTGGCTGCTCGACCGGCTCCTGACACGCATCGGCCTGTATCGGTGGGTATGGCATCCGGCCCTGTTGCGGGCCGCGCTCTTTGTCTGCCTTTTCAGCGGCATCGGCCTCCTGCTCTGGGACTGAGCGGGACCGATGCACCAGAACCACACCATGACATTCCGACCCCTGCTCCGCATCCTGGCAACCTGCCTGGTCGCCGCCGCCGCCATTGCCCTGGGCTACAGCCTGTGGGTGCACTACATGTACTCGCCGTGGACGCGCGACGGACGGGTACGTGCCGAGGTCATCAACATTGCCGCGGACGTCTCCGGGTTGGTGGCCCGCGTCGCCGTGCGCGACAACCAGGAAGTGCACCGAGGCGACCTGCTCTTCATCATCGACCAGGAGCGGTTCCGCCAGGCGCTGGCGCAGGCCGAGGCCCAGACGCAGGCCCGCAAGGCGGAACTGGACATGCGGCACCAGCAGGCCGTGCGCCGGCGCAACCTGGACAGTTCGGTGGTATCCGTCGAGAGCCGCGAAGATGTCGGCGCCCAAGAAAAGCAGGCTCTGGCCAACTACCAGGCCAGCCTGGCGGCGCTGGACACCGCGCGGCTCAACCTGCAGCGCAGCGAAGTGCATTCACCGGTGGACGGGTATGTGACCAACCTGAACCTGTTTGCCGGCGACTATGTCAGCGCGGGCAACGCGCGGATGGCGGTGATCGACAAGCATTCCTACTGGGTCTATGGCTACTTCGAAGAGACCAAGCTTGCCAACGTGAAGATCGGCGCGAAGGTGGAAGTCCGCCTGATGTCGGGCGGCGCCCCGCTGAAAGGGCACGTGGAAAGCCTCGCACGCGGCATTGCCGACCGCGACAACCCCACCGGTGCCAACCTGCTTGCCGATGTGAACCCGGTGTTCACGTGGATCCGGCTGGCGCAGCGGGTGCCGGTGCGGGTCCACCTGGATGAGGAACCCGCCGGACTGCCCCTGGCAATGGGGACGACTTGCACGGTGACCGTGTTGCAGGACAAGCCATAGCACGGCCGCTCGATATCAAGGTATCAAATCTGCCAGTCATTCCCGCGCAGGCGGGAACAGCCACGGCTCGCGCCGCGCCCGCTCCTGCTCGTAGCGCCGGATCGCGTCCTTGTGCTGCAGCGCCAGGGCGATGTCGTCCAGCCCGTTCAGCAGGCAATACTTCTTGAATGGATCCAGCGTGAAGGGAATGACCTCGCCCGCCGGTGTCGTCACGAGCTGCGCTGCCAGGTCGATCTGCAGCCGGTATCCCGGCGTGGCAGCAACCTCGGCGAACAGCCAGTCGACCGCATTGGCATCCAGTACGATCGGCAGCAGGCCGTTCTTCATGCAGTTGTTATGGAAGATGTCGGCAAAGCTCGGCGCAATCAGCGCGCGCAGGCCGAAATCCTCGAGCGCCCACGGCGCGTGTTCGCGCGACGATCCGCAGCCGAAGTTCTCGCGCGCCAGCAGCACCGAAGCGCCCTGGTAGCGCGGCTGGTTCAGCACGAAGTCCGGGTTGCGCGGCCGCAGCGAGCAGTCCTGCCCCGGTTTGCCATGATCGAAATAGCGCCACTCGTCGAACAGGTACGGGCCGAAGCCGCTGCGCTGGATGGACTTGAGGAATTGCTTGGGCAGGATGGCGTCCGTGTCCACGTTGGCGCGGTCAAGGGGTGCCACCAGCCCGTCGAGGACCGTAAAGGGCGTCATGCTGATTTCTCCTGCTGCAGGGTGCGCACGTCGACGAAATGGCCAGCCACCGCCGCCGCGGCGGCCATCTGCGGGCTGACCAGGTGCGTGCGGCCACCCGGCCCCTGCCTGCCTTCGAAATTCCGGTTGGAGGTAGATGCACAGCGCTCGCCGGGGGCGAGGCGGTCGTCGTTCATGCCCAGGCACATCGAGCATCCCGGCTCGCGCCATTCGAATCCGGCTGCGATGAAGACCTTGTCCAACCCCTCCACTTCCGCCTGCGACTTCACCAGCCCCGAGCCGGGCACCGCCAGCGCCTGGCGGATATTGGCCGCGACATGGCGGCCGCGCAGCACGGCGGCGGCGGCGCGCAGGTCTTCCAGACGTGCGTTGGTGCATGAGCCGATGAAGACCTTGTCGAGGGCAATGTCCGCCACCGGCGTGCCGGGCTGCAGCCCCATATAGGCCAGCGCCTGCTCCATGCCGCGGCGCCTGACGGGATCGGACTCCTTTTGCGGGTCGGGAACGCGCTCGCCGATCGGCACCACCATCTCGGGCGATGTGCCCCACGTCACGTGCGGCTGGATCGATGCGGCGTCGATGTCCACGACCGCGTCGAATACGGCATCCGGGTCGCTGCAAAGCGTGCGCCAGTAGGCGCTGGCGCTATCCCATTGCTCGCCTTGCGGCGCCTGCGGGCGATGCTCCAGGTAGGCCAGCGTGGTCGCGTCCACGGCAACCATGCCGGCACGCGCGCCCGCTTCGATGGCCATGTTGCAGACCGTCATGCGCGCTTCCATGCTCAGGCCGCGGATGGTGCTGCCGGCAAACTCGATCACGTGTCCGGTTGCGCCGGCCGTGCCGATGCGCCCGATCAGCGCCAGCGCGATGTCCTTGGCGGCCACGCCCGCCGGCAATTCGCCTTCCACCCGCACCAGCATCGAACGCGGCTTCTTCATCCACAGGCACTGCGCGCCCAGCACCTGCTCGACTTCGGAGGTGCCGATGCCGAACGCGAAGGCCGCGAACGCGCCGTGGGTAGACGTATGCGAGTCGCCGCAGGCAATGGTCATGCCCGGCAGCGTGGCGCCGCGCTCCGGCCCCACCACGTGCAGGATGCCCTGGCGCGGGTCATTCATGCCGAAGTTGACGATGCCTGCTTCGGCGCAATTGCGGTCCAGCGCCTCGACCTGGATGCGGCTGACCGGGTCGGCAATGCCCGCGGCGCGGTCGGTGGTGGGCACGTTGTGGTCCGCCGTGGCCAGCACCGATGCCGCCCGCCACACCTTGCGGCCATGCAGGCGCAGGCCTTCGAACGCCTGCGGGCTGGTCACCTCATTGACGAGGTGACGGTCGATATAGATCAGGGAAGGCCCATCGGCCTGCTCGTGAATGACGTGGCTGGCCCACAGCTTGTCGAGCAGGCTGGCCGGTCGATTGGCTTGCACCATGCTGCTTGTCTCCTCTTGCAAAGGTCATTGCCCGGCGCCGAGGGAAGGCGCGGGATGAAGTTCGGTACGCTTGCCGGCCTTGAGCACCTGCCCGGACACGTCGTGCCCCACCACGTCCGGCAATGCCCGCGCGACGCCGAGCAGGCGGTCCAGGTCGACGCCGGTCGGAATACCGGACGACTCGAGCATGTGCACGAGATCCTCCGTGCAGATGTTGCCGGTGGCGCCGGGCGCGAACGGGCAGCCGCCCAGCCCGCCCAGCGAGGCGTCGAAGCTGGTCGCGCCTGCTGCAAGACCGGCCAGCACATTGGCCAGCCCCATGCCGCGCGTATTGTGGAAATGCAGGGTCAGCGGCACGCCGGGAAACCACTCGCGGAAGGTCGATACCAGCTCGCCCACCTGGCGCGGATCGGCCATGCCGGTGGTGTCGGCCAGCGTGATGGCATGCATGCCCATGGCGAGGTACTGTTCGGCCGCCCAGCGCACGCGCGCCGGTGCAATGCCGCCTTCGAACGGGCAGCCGAACGACGTGGCGACGCAACCGCTCACGGCCAGGTCCGTGCCGCGCACCAGGTCCATCACGCCGCGGAACTGCGCCAGCGACTGCTCGCACGTCATGCGCATATTGGCGCGGTTGTGGGTCTCGCTGGCGGACATCACCAGGTTGATCTCGTCCAGCCCGCACTCCAGCGCGCGCTCGCCACCGCGCGCATTGGGCACCAGCGCGACGTAGGTCACGTCCTCGTGGCGGCGGATCTGCTTCGCGACCGCCTCGGCATCGCGCAGGTTCGGGATGGCCTTGGGCGAGACAAACGATGTGATCTCGATCTTGGCCAAACCCGTCGCCGACAACGCATCGATCAGCGCGATCTTCTGCTCGGTCGGCACGAACTGCGGCTCGATCTGGAAGCCGTCACGTACCGATACCTCGTTGATGAATACCCGCTGCGGGGCCTCTGCAAACCACATGGTGATCTCCTGTTGAATGGCCGCGTGTCAGACCACGCCTGATTCGCGCAGCGCCTGGAAGTCCTTGCCGGCGATGCCGATCGAGGCCAGGACTTCCTCGGTATGGGCGCCCAGTCCGGGGCCGACCCAGCGGGTCTGGCCCGGCGTTTCGCTCAGGCGCGGCACGATGCCCGGCAGCGACACGGCGTTGCCGTCGGGCAGCGCATGGGTCTCGATCATGTCGCGCGCCTGGTAGTGCGGATCGGCGCAGATGTCCGCCGCGGTATAGATGCGTCCGCAGGGAACGGCGGCGGCTTCGAGCACGTCGAGCACTTCGTCCAGGCTGCGTTCGCGGGTCCACGCGGTGATGGCGTCGTCGAGCATGGCGTTGTGCGCAACGCGCCCGTCGTTGTGTGCCAGGCGCGGGTCGCTCCCCAGGTCATCGCGTCCGATCGCCGTCATGAAGCGGCGGAAGATGGCGTCCCCGTTGCCAGCGATGATCACGTAGTGGCCGTCCTGGCACGGATAGGTATTGGACGGCGAAATGCCCGGCAAGCTGGCGCCGGAACGCTCGCGCACATGGCCGAACATGGCGTATTCGGGCACCAGGCTTTCCATCACCGCGAACACCGATTCGTACAGCGCCACGTCGATGAACTGCCCCTCGCCGCCATTGGCGCGCAGGTGGTGCATGGCCAGCAAGGCGCCGATCACGCCGTAAAGCGAAGCCAGCGTGTCGCCGATGCTCACGCCCGAACGCACCGGCGGGCGGTCCGGATAGCCGGACACGTAGCGCAGCCCGCCCATCGACTCCGCAATCGCGGCAAAGCCCGGGCGGTCCTTGTAGGGTCCGGTCTGCCCGTAGCCCGACACCCGCACCATGACCAGCGCCGGGTTGACGGCGCGCAGGTCTTCCCAGCCCAGGCCCCATTTCTCGAGCGTGCCGGGGCGGAAGTTCTCGACCACGATATCGGCTTCGGCCACGAGCTTGCGCACAATGTCCTGGCCGGCCGGCGAACGCAGGTCCAGCGTGACGGACTTCTTGTTGCGGCTCTGGCTGTACCACCACAGCGAAGTGCCATCATGCAGCTTGCGCCATTTGCGCAGCGGGTCGCCGTCCTGCGGCGGTTCGATCTTCAGGACTTCGGCGCCGAACTGCGCCAGCAGGCCGGCCGCGTACGGGCCGGCGATCAGCGATCCCAGTTCGACCACCCGCACCCCCTCAAGCGGCAATGGCCGCCCGGTGTCGGGCTTGCTGTCGGACGTACTTTCGGCTTGGGTCATTCTGCTACCTCACACAACTTGTCTCGTTCATCAAATGGGGCATCCGTCCAAGTACGGATAAAATGCCGTCATGACATCGACCGCCCAGCCCCGCCCTCCCGCCAGTGAAGACCCGCCGTCGCGGCTGGACGAGGGTCATCGTGACTACGTGGCAGCCCTGGCGCGCGGGCTGGCCGTCATCCAGGCGTTCACCGAAGGCTCGCCCGAAATGACCCTGAGCGAAGTCGCCCAGGCCACCGGCATGAGCCCGGCCACGGCACGCCGCGCATTGCTCACGCTGCAGTCGCTCGGCTATGTCGGCGCCAACGGCCGCCGCTTCCTGCTGCTGCCCAAGGTGCTGTCGCTGGGCGCGGCCTACCTCAGCTCGATGAACCTGCGCGACGTCGTCCAGCCCTTCCTGCAGGAGGTGGCCGACCGCTTTCGCGACTCGGTCTCCCTCGCCATCCTCGACGGCGACAGCGTGGTCTACCTGGCGCACGTGCCGAGCAGCCGGCGCATCGTGTTCCGCGCGTCCGTGGGCTACCGCCTGCCCGTGCACTGCACCTCGCTGGGCCTGGCGCTGCTGGCCCATGCCCCGCAGGCGCAGCAGGATGCCGTGCTGGCCAGGGCGCCGTTCCAGAAGTACACCCCGATGACGCTCAGCGAAGCAGACCAGTTGCGCACTGCCCTGGAGCAGGTGCGCGAGCAAGGCTATGCGCTGCAGGAAAGCCAGCTCGAGATCGGTGTGCTGTCGGTTGCCGTGCCGGTGCGGGACGCATCCCGCCGCGTCATTGCCGCCATCAACTGCTCCACCGAAGCCGGGCGCGCCAGCACGCAGGACCTGCTCTCCGAACGGCTGCCGGCGCTGCGCCAGGCCGCCGCCCTGATCGAATCCGCACTGCTGCGCGCGCCCGCGCTGGCCCACTCCATCACCGCTGCCGGTTAGGCGGCGGGTTCGAGGGCAATATCCAGCGTCACCAGTTGATGGCCATCGCGCTCCGGATGCGGGGTAACTTCCACGATATGGTCGGCAATGGTCGAGAAGATGCAGTCGACCGGGTTGGCGGGGTCGCCGGCGAAGTAGATCTGCGAAGTCAGTGTCTGGTAGCCCGGCTGCAGCACGCGGTAGTGGATATGCGGCGCGCGCTGGCGATTGCGGCCAAGCCGCTTCATCAGGATGCCCACGGCGGTATCCTCGCGGCCGATGATGTAGCCGCCGGGGCGGACCGTGAACACCTGGAAACCGCCCTGCTCGTCGCAACGCAGCTTGCCGCGCAGGTTGTCTTCGGACTGTGAGTCGTCCTCGTTCTCGTAGCGCCCGTACTGGTTGGGCTGCCACACGATGACCTGCGCCCCCGGCAGTACCTGGCCGGTTGCCGCATCCCTTACCTGCCCCCTCAGTTCCATCCGCTGGCCGGGCTCGTCTTCACCGGCGAGCTGGCAGGGATTCGGGCCTTCGGCCACGCCGTCTTTCGGGAAAGGACCGGTCACGTTCTGCGCGGTCGCTTCGCTGCCGGTGCGCGCGAGGTCCAGCGAACGCATGGTCAGGCCCATCATGTCGCACAGCATGATCAGCTCATCATCCCGCGCCACCTGGCCGAGCCAGCCGGCGATTCGATAGAGCTCCGCATCAGTCAGCCGCAGCTCGTCGAGCATCGCGTGGAAGTGGCGCAGCGCAATGGCGAACTTTGCCTGCAGGGCCGCGTCGGCACCGTCGGAATCCGCGCACATGGCTGCGAGCGCGCGGGACAGCGTGGGGTTGTTGGTCTGGTTCATCTTCGTCTCCATTCTTTCTTGTCAGCCGGCACTGCCGGCAAGATCGGTCGCGCGCCCGAGCAGGCCCGCATCCGCCTTCAGGCGGTGCTTGGCCGGCTTGTGCGTGGGGGTGTGGGGAATCTGTGCCACCTGCACCACGTAGCGCGGCAGCTTGTGTGCGGCCAGGCGATCACGCGCCCAGTCGACCAGCTCCGCCGCGCCGACTTCCCGGCCGGCACGCAACTGGACGGCCAGCAGGATTTCCTCTTCGCCGAGTTCGGCGGGCACGCCGATCGCCGCGGCTTCCTCGACTGCCGGGTGCTCGCCGAATACGCGGTCCAGCTCCGCACCCGAGACGTTCTCGCCCTTGCGGCGGATCACGTCCTTCTTGCGTGCGACAAAGACGTAGTAGCCGTCGGCGTCCTGGCGTACGAGATCGCCGGTGGCGAACCAGCCTTCGCGGAAGGCGCCCTCGGTCTGCGCGCTGTCGCGGTAGTAGCCCTGCATCAGCGTGGGCGTGCGGATCAGCAGCTCGCCCGCATCGCCGGGCGCAACGTCCTTGCCGTCCTCGTCGACGATGCGCGCCTGCGGCGCGGCAATGCCGGGATCGGGATGGCGCGAGATCAGGCCCATCGTGCCCAGCTTGTGCGGGCCGTTGAACGGGTTGGCGATCACGCCCGGAATCTCCGTCATGCCATAGCATTCGATCAGCCGCGCGACGTGGAACTCGTTGCGCATCACGCTCACCATCTCGCGCGTCTGCGGCGCGATGAACATCTTGGTGATGCGATGGCCGGGCACGAACTCCTCGCGCGGGCGCCGCGCCAGGATGCTTCCGGCCGCGGCGACGAGGTTGACCTCGGTCGCGCCGCTTTCCGCCGCGAAGCGCCAGAACGACGATGCCGAGAACCGGCGTACCAGCACCAGGCAACCGCCACAGGCCAGCGCACCGCCCACCGAGTACATCAGCGCGTTGATATGGAACAGCGGCATCACGCACATCACGCGTTCGTTCGGCTGCAGGTGCATGCGGCCGACGAACGCTTCGGCCGTCAGCACGTAGCCGCGCTGGCCGTGCATGGCGCCTTTGGGAAATCCTGTGGTGCCCGAGGTGTAGATGATCATCGCAGTGGCGCCGGCTTCGGCGCGCACCCCGGTGTCGGCCTCGGACTCGCCGATCAGGGCCTCCCCGTGTCCGCCCGCCTCGTTGGCGCGCAGCCAGATGCCGCCGCCAAGCTGCGACACGACAGCCGAAGCCGTGTCGAGCGTGGCTGGTGAGCAGACCAGGCCGCTGATCTGCGCATGCTCGAAGACGTACAGCGCCTCGTCCAGGCGATAGTCGGGATTGGCCGGGACCAGGGTGGCGCCAAGCCGCGCCAGCGCGAACATCAGCACGACGGTGGACGGGTGGTTGGCCGACAGCACGCCGACCCGGTCGCCGGCACGGACGTTCATGTCATGGGCCAGCCACGCCGCAGTGCGTGCGATGCGCGCAGCCAGTTCGCCATAGCTCCAGGTCTCGCCTTCGAACAGCAGGGCCGGCTTGTCGGGGTGCTGCGCCACGCGCGCGGCCAGGAAGTCGGTCAGCGTGAAGTCATGGGCGCGGTATTGCCGCAGCACTTCCAGCGGCGACAGTGCCTGGGCTTCGATCGGGTTGCCGGGCTGGTTCATGCTGTGCAGGCCTCCGGCCCGGTGTAGGCGATGGCATGCTCGGCCGCATCGGCCAGCGCGAAGCCGATCGGCTGTTGCGTCTCCTCCTGAAGATGTGCGATCAGGCTGGCCACGCGGGCCAGCAGCGGCACCCCCTTCAGGGCGCCCGGCGGATAACCCGCATCCAGCAGGACAGCGGGAATCGCACCGGAGACATTAAGCGGCAGGGCACGCGGGAAATGCCGCGGCACTGCCGCCGCGACCGCCTCCAGCGCCGCCACATGCTGGCCCGCCAGACCCAGCTCGCGCGAGAATTCCAGCAAGCGGTGGGCGCGCGGGTCCCCTTCCTTGTGCGTGGGATGGCCAAAGCCTGGCAGGGGCTTGTGCTCGCGGCGCACTGCGGCGACCACGGCATCGGCACGCTCTTCCAGGGAGCGCTCGCCCTGCGTGGCCAGGACGTCGCGGAGCATCAGCCCGGCAGTTTCCGACGCGCCAAGAATGACAGAACCGCATCCAAGCAACCCTGCCGCCACGGCCCCCTGCAGGGCATCGGGCGCAGCCGCCAGCGTCATGCGCGCAGCCTGCACGGAGGGTACCAGGCCATGCTCGGCAATCGCGACCAGGCAGGCGTTGGTAACCGACACCAGGCCGGCATCCGGCACGCGGCCAGTCAACAGGAACAGGAAATAGTCGGTGAAACCAATGTGGCCGATCAGGTCGCGGCTCAGGTTGCGGCCGTGTACCGACACGCCATGCGTGTCCACATAGGCAATTGCGGTGGCCGGCCGGGGTTTCGAGGCTGGGGAAGCGGACATCACTTCGTCTCCTTTTTGCGCTACACGCATATTTAATCGCTGTACGCAGATTCTAGGCGCGGTTTTCGGGCTGCGCAAGAAGAATATTTCCGTACCGTACGGTATTAATTGAGCTCAAAAAAAAACCTGTCACGGGACAGGCGAAATGGGAATGACCACGGAGGTAAAACGGGCTCACTCCCATGAATGAGCCCGCCGCAACAGGTTGGGGATCGGATGCGCCGGGCTCCGCCCGCGGGCACTTACTCGGTACGGTCGTACGAGAACTGGATGCCGGCCGTGCCGCCGGTCTCGATGAACAGGTTGATGAAGGCCGGTACGGTTTCCTGGCGCGACCAGTCGCGCTGCAGTTCGCAGAACAGTTGCGCCACGCTGATCATCTTGCCGCCAGCCTGTTCGATGCGGCGCAGTGCAGCTTCGTGCGCGGCCACAGACGTACCACCGACCGCATCGACGACGACATAGACTTCGTAGCCTTCTGCGAGCGCGTCCAGCGCCGGGAAAGTCAGGCACGCTTCGGTCCACAGTGCCGTCATGATCAGCTTCTTGCGGCCGGTCGCCTTCACGGCGTCGCGAAACTCCACGTCTTCCCACGAGTTGATGGTGGTGCGGTCGTAGGTCGGGTAGTCCTTCAGCACCTTGGCAAGCTGCGGAATAGGCGGCTTGTTCAGGCCCGTCTTGACGTTCACGGTCGAATGCACGATCGGCAGGTTGTAGGCAATGGCTGCCTTCGAAGTGCCGACGATGTTGTTGATCAGCAGTTGCCGGTCCATCGAGGCAATCGAGTTCACCTGCACCGGCTGGTAGTCGATGATGACGAAGGCTGCGTTCTGCGGGGTAAGCAGGTGGTCCTTCAGGGGATCGCGGATGGGTTCGCTGGCCATGTTGGTCTCCGGGAAAAATGGACAAACGCTCGCCATGCGGTGCACGTGGCACCGCGTGTCAAAAACGGGTTGCAGCGAGCCCTTGCAGCATATGTGAGGACTCCCGGCGAGCGTGATAGCCGGCCACAGAACCCGCCGTTCGACGCGAGCGAACAATGTCCGGCAGCGCTTGCACCCGGCAGATGGCCTGCCGGTGCTGCGCGGTGACAGCGCGGGCTGGTGTCAGGCGTTTGCGCCGGGCTTTGCCAGGATCAGGTCGATCGCGGACTTGACCAGGCTATCGATCTGCGCTGTGCCCGGACGCTGGCCGGTGGCAAGCGTCTGGTGCAGGACGCCGGCAATGACCATGCTGTGGAAGTGCTGCGCCGCGACCTCCGGCGTGGCATTCAGCTTCGTCCCTGCCGCCTGCTGCTCCGTCAGATATGCGGCAACGTACTGGCAGGTAGCCAGCGGCCCTCGGGTGTACCAAACCTGCCCGATCTCCGGGAAGCGGCGCGCTTCGGCGATGATCAGCCGCATGAACGCAAGGTGGCTGTCCTCCAGCAACGAGTCCAGGAAGCTGCGGGCGAGCGTGCGCAGGCCCTGGGCCGTATTGCTGTGCGACGGCTCGAGCTCCTCGGCCTTCTCGAGGAAGCGGTCGCACAGCGCCTCGACCACGGCAACGAACAGGCCGTCCTTGCCGCCGAAATAGCTGTAGACGTTGGTCTTCGAGCCGCCGCAGGCCTTCACGATCTCGTCCACGCTGACGCCGTCATAGCCGTGCGCCAGGAACAGTTCCGCGGCGGTCTCCAGGATCGCGGCACGCTTGGCTTCTCCGCGGCGCGTGATGCGCACGGCGGGCTTGTCGGCGGCGGCGGACCGTTTCGGCGTGGGCGGCGGCGTAGTTTTCACAAGATGGCAGGAACGGATTGGAATGACGGCGCAGTCTATCAAAGACGGTCGCCCCCACCCACTCCCGCAGCACAGGCTGACAGGCTGGCGTCCCTGATTTCATCAAACCGTACTGTACCGTATGGTTTGTGCTATAGTACCTGCGTGGGCCGGGCATTGCGCCCCGCAAAGCCCGCCCAGTCAACGCCTTTCCCTGTCTAGCCGAAGGACCCAAGACCATGAAGACCGTCTTCCTGACCACCGCCGCCTTGCTGATCGCCACGGCCAATGCACAAGCCACTACACGAAAGCCTGATCCGTTCACCGATGGCGCTCGTGTGGACGCAGCCATCCAGCAAGTCGCGGCGCGCAGCACGTCGCCGAAGCTTGTCGACGAACAATACCGTACGCTTGCCGTGCGCAAGGCCGATCCCTATGTCGATGGCGCAGTGCGCAGCATCGACCCGTTCACCGACGGCGCGGCGAAGCCCGTCGATGCGTTGACCGATGGCGCCTGAAGGCACCTTGCAGCCCATCACGGCACAGCACGACACGACACCGCGCATGACGGTGTCCCGCTGTGCCGAACAGCATGTTCGCTGCGGCGCATCTTACCCAGCCGGCGCCGCAGTGCTAGTCTCTTCCCCCTGCTCCCCCTTTCCCTGAACGCGGCCTTGTCCGCGCCTTTTGCCCCATGACGGGCTGACAGGAGACCACCATGGCGCAAGCGCTGCCCATTCCGTCCTCCGACAACGATATCGACGCACAGGAAACCCGTGAATGGCTGGATGCGCTGGAAAGCGTCATCGCCCACGAGGGCGCGGAACGCGCGCATTTCCTGATCGAGCAGTTGATCCGGCGCGCGCATGACGCCGGCATCTACTTGCCGTTCAGCGCCAATACCGCCTACCTGAACACGATTCCGCTCGAAACCCAGGCGCGCAGCCCAGGGGACCATGAACTGGAGCACCGCATCCGCTCCTATATCCGCTGGAATGCCATTGCCGTGGTGCTGCGCGCGGGCCGCGATACCAATGTGGGCGGGCATATCGCCAGCTTTGCCTCGGCGGCCACGCTGTATGAAGTCGGCTTCAACCACTTCTGGCATGCGCCCTCCGAACAGCACGGCGGCGACCTGGTCTTCTTCCAGGGGCACTCCGCGCCGGGCTTCTACGCGCGCGCGTTCCTGGAAGGGCGGCTCAGCGAAGCGCAGATGGACAACTTCCGCCAGGAAGTCGGCGGCCAGGGCATCTCCTCCTACCCGCATCCGTGGCTGATGCCGGACTTCTGGCAGTTCCCGACCGTGTCGATGGGCCTGGGGCCGATCATGGGCATCTACCAGGCCCGCTTCATGAAGTACCTGCAGGACCGCGGTTTCGGCGACCACCGCGCACGCAAGGTGTGGGTGTTCTGCGGCGACGGCGAAATGGACGAGCCCGAGTCGCGCGGCGCGCTGGGCATGGCCGGGCGCGAGCAACTCGACAACCTCGTTTTCGTCATCAACTGCAACCTGCAGCGACTGGACGGGCCGGTGCGCGGCAACGGCAAGATCATCCAGGAACTCGAATCGGAGTTCCGCGGCGCCGGCTGGAACGTGATCAAGGTGGTCTGGGGCAGCAAGTGGGATGCGCTGCTGGCGCGCGACAAGCAAGGCATCCTCGCGCAGCGCATGATGGCTTGCGTGGACGGCGACTACCAGACCTTCAAGTCGAAGGACGGCGCCTACGTGCGCGAGCACTTCTTCAACACGCCCGAGCTCAAGGCACTGGTGGCCGACTGGTCCGATGACGACATCTGGCTGCTCAACCGCGGCGGCCACGATCCGCACAAGGTCTACGCGGCCTACCAGGCCGCCGCGAACCACACGGGCCAGCCTACCGTGATCCTGGCCAAGACCATCAAGGGCTACGGCATGGGCGAGGCCGGCGAGGCGCAGAACATCACGCACCAGCAGAAGCACATGCGCGTGGAAGCGCTGGCGCGCTTCCGCGACCGCTTCCGCCTGCCGCTGAACGACGAGCAGTTGGCCGACCTGAGCTACCTGAAATTCGAGGAAGGCTCGCGCGAGCACGCCTACCTGCACGAGCGGCGGCAGGCGCTGGGCGGCTACCTGCCGTCACGCCGGCGCACGGGGCCCGAACTGCCGGTGCCGCCGTTGTCGGCATTCGACGCGCAGCTCAAGGCCAGCGGCGAGGGCCGCGAGTTCTCCACCGCGATGAGCTTCGTGCGCATCCTCAACGTGCTGCTGCGCGACAAGGCACTGGGCCGGCGCATCGTGCCGATCGTGTCGGACGAGTCGCGCACCTTCGGCATGGAGGGCCTGTTCCGGCAGATCGGCATCTGGTCGCAGCAGGGGCAGACCTACACGCCGCAGGATGCGTCGCAGCTGAGCTTCTACAAGGAGTCGAAGGACGGCCAGATCCTTCAGGAAGGCATCAACGAAGCCGGCGCCATGGCCGACTGGATCGCCGCAGCGACGTCATACAGCACGCACGGCGAGCCGATGATCCCGTTCTTCATCTTCTATTCGATCTTCGGCTTCCAGCGCTTCGGCGACCTGGCCTGGGCCGCCGGCGACCAGCGCGCCCGCGGCTTCCTGCTGGGCGGCACGGCGGGGCGCACCACGCTCAACGGCGAAGGCCTGCAGCATGAAGACGGCCACAGCCTGGTGTGGGGCGGCACCATCCCCAACTGCATCAGCTACGACCCGACCTTCGCCTACGAACTGGCGGTGATCGTCCAAGACGGCCTGCGCCGCATGCTGCAGGAGCAGGAGGATGTCTACTACTACATCACCGTGATGAACGAGAACTACGAGCATCCGGCGATGCCCGAGGGCGCGGAGCAGGACATCCTGAAAGGCATGTACGCGTTCCGCCGCGCCGGCGATGGCACGGGACCGCGCGTGCAGTTGCTCGGCGCGGGCACGATCTTCCGCGAAGTCATCGCCGCAGCCGACATGCTCGAACAGGACTGGGGCGTACAGGCCGACCTGTGGGGCTGCCCGAGCTTCACCGAACTGGCGCGCGACGGGAATGCCGCGGCACGCTGGAACCTGCTGCATCCGGACGAAACGCCGCGCCAATCGCATGTGGCGCATTGCCTGGCCGGCACACGCGGCCCGGTGATTGCCGCCACCGACTACGTGCGCATGCTGGCCGACCAGATCCGCCCGTTCGTGCCGCGCGCCTACACGGTGCTGGGCACCGACGGCTACGGCCGCTCGGACACCCGCGAAAAGCTGCGCGACTTCTTCGAGGTGGACCGCCGCTGGATCACGCTGGCGGCGCTGAAGGCACTGGTGGATGAAGGCACGCTGGAGCGCGGCGTGCTGCGGCAGGCCATCGGCAAGTACGGGATCGACCCGGAGAAGCGCAATCCCCTGATTGCCTGAGCCACGCAGCGGCGCCGCCTTGCCGTGCGACTCAGGCGGCGGCGCCCTGCAGCAGACGGAGCGTCCCGGCCGTATCGGGATCTTCCCATGGCGCCCGCGCCAGCGATGCCTGGAGGTACTGCACCAGCGCGCGCAGCTTGACCGAGCCGAAGCCGCTGCGTGGATAGACGGCAAAGATGCCATCATCCACGGGCTGCAGTTCGGGAAGGACTTCGACCAGGCGGCCGGCAAGCAGGTCTTCCCAGACGATGAAGCGCGGCAGCACGGCGAGGCCCTGGCCGGTCAGTGCCGCGTCGCGCAGCACTTCGCCGTTGTTGGCAGTGAACACGCCGCGCGGCGTGATGCTGCGCACGCCCCCTTTTGCCGACGGATCCGCAAACGCCCAAACCTGTCCCGGCGGCGAATTGCTGTAGGCCAGGCAGGCATGCTGCGCAATATCGTCGAGCCGCTGCGGCAGGCCCGCGCGCTCGGCATATCCGGGACTGCAGCACAGCACGCGCCGGCTCACCGCAAGCTGGCGCGCGATCAGCGAGCTGTCGCCGAGTCGCGTGATGCGGATGGCAACGTCATAGCGCTCGTAACCGACATCTGCAAGCTTGTCGTCAAGTTCGAGGATCAGGTTCAGGCGCGGATGGTCGCGCGCGAATGCGGCGATCAGCGGAGACAGCCAGCGCGTGCCGAATGTCATTGGCGCCAGCACGCGCAGTTCACCGCACAGCTCGCGCGCGGCGTCGGAGACAGTTTGCGCCGCATGGTCGAGCTGGCTCAGCGCAGCGCGCGCCTGCTCGTAGAAGTAGCGACCGCTCTCCGATGGCCGGATGCTGCGCGTGGAACGCTGCAGCAGCGACACCCCCAGTTCGCGCTCCAGGTCGCTGATGCGCTTGCTGACCACGGATTTGGACAAACCCATCCGCCGCGCTGCCGCACTGATGCCGCCAAGCTCCACGACGTGGAGATAGGCCTGGATGTCTTCGGTTCGCAATGCCATGACTGGTTCCCTTGCTTGCTCGCCCACCTGACCAGCCTCGATGGCGGCCCATGCTGGCGGGCGTCTATTGCTTGATGCGGTGAACCAAGCATAATATTGGGACGAAAAGCGCTCTAGATGCCAAATTCGCGTATCAGAGTCCTGTTTCATGAACGATAAGGACATCGATTGCAAGACCTGAACGACCTCTTCCTTTATGTGCAGGCCGTCGACCACGGCGGCTTCGCCCCGGCCGGCCGGGCATTGGGCATGCCGAAGTCCCGCCTGAGCCGCCGCATGGCGATGCTTGAGGAACGGCTTGGCGTGCGCCTGATCCAGCGCTCGACCCGGCGTTTCGCCGTGACGGAAATCGGGCGCATCTACTATGAGCACTGCAAGGCCATGCTGGTGCAGGCCGAGGCGGCACAGGAAGCGATCGAAGTCACCCGCGCCGAGCCGCGCGGCACGGTTCGCGTAACCTGCCCGGTCGCGTTGCTGCAGGCGCATGTGGGGACCATGGTCGGCGACTTCATGGCACAGCATCCGCTGGTGACGATCCACCTCGAGGCCACCAACCGCCGTGTCGACCCGGTGGCGGAAGCCGTAGACGTCGCCATCCGCGTGCGGCCGCCTCCGCTCGAAGACAGCGACCTGGTCATCCGCCCGCTGGCGGAGCGCAGCCAATGCCTGGTAGCCAGTCCTTCGCTGGTGCAGGCATTCGGCCTACCGCAGTTTCCGTCCGCGCTCCATGACTGGCCGAGCCTGGCCATCGGCACCCCGCAGGCAGACCACGCGTGGCGGCTGTTCGGCCCCGACGGCGAACAGGCCACCATCCATCACCGCCCGCGCTATGTCACCGGCGACATGATCGCCGTGCGCAACGCGGCCATCGCGGGCGTCGGGGTCTGTCAGTTGCCGCTGATGATGGTGGTGGACCAGCTTGCGGACGGCTCGCTGGTGAAGGTGCTGCCAGGCTGGGCGCCGCGCCGGGAGATCCTGCATGCCGTCTTCGCCTCGCGGCGCGGGCTGCTGCCGGCGGTCAGGATGCTGATCGACCATCTGGCCGACCGCTTCGGGCACATGGACGAGGAATAACCGCCGGTGCCTTGCCAGGCGGCGGGCCAGCCATTCAGGCCGCCTGCGCCGCCGGCAGCCCGGCGAGATAGCTGTGGATCTGCGCCACCACCGCGGCGCCCTCGCCCACTGCCGCGGCGACGCGCTTGGTCGAGCCCGAACGCACGTCGCCGATCGCGAACACGCCCGGCACACTGGTCTGCAAAGGATACGGCACGGCCGACGCACAGCCGAGGGTGCCCCCACCCGTGCGCACGAAGCCCTTGTCGTCCGTTTCCACGTTGCAGGTGCGCAGCCATGACGCGTTGGGATCGGCGCCGATGAACAGGAACAGGTGCCGCACCGGCAGGGAGACCAGCTCGTCGCTTTCCGCAGGCGCGTAATACCGCACGTCGGAAAGCCAGCCTTCACCGTCCAGCGCACGGATTTCCGCATGGCTGTGGAGCTGCACGTTGGGCAGTCCGGCAATCCGGTCGATCAGGTAGCGCGACATGGTTGCGGCCAGCCCCTGGCCGCGCACCAGCATATGCACATGCGCCGCATGCGTCGCCAGGTACACCGCGGCCTGTCCGGCCGAGTTGCCGCCACCGACGAGCATGACCGGCTCGTTCCTGCACAGCTTGGCTTCCACCGGCGAGGCCCAGTAGTACACGCCGCGCCCCTCGAAGCGCTCCAGCGCGGTGATCGCTGGCCGGCGGTACTGGGCGCCAGTGGCGATTACCACCGTGTGTGTCGAGATCATGCGGCCATCGGCAAGTTCAAGCCGGATCGGATCCGCGCCGCAATGCAGGGCCTTTACCTCGAGCGGAATGGCGATGTGGGCGCCGAACTTGAGCGCCTGCACAAATGCTCGCCCGGCCAGCGCCTGGCCGGAAATGCCCGTGGGAAAACCCAGGTAGTTCTCGATGCGAGCACTGGCACCAGCCTGTCCGCCCGGCGAACGGCAATCGATCACCGCCACCGACAGGCCTTCCGACGCGGCATACACGGCGGTGGCCAGGCCGGCAGGGCCCGCGCCCACCACAATCACGTCGTAGACGTGCGCCGGGTCGAATTCGGGCAGCAGCCCCAGGCAGGAGGCAAGCTGCCCTTCATCGGGCGCGCGCAGCACGCGGCCGTCCGGACAGATCACGAGCGGAAAGTCCGTGGCCGGCGCGTTCGCGAACTCGCTCAGGCACGAGCAGTCGCGCTCGGTGTCCATGTCGATTACCGTGTACGGATGCCCGTTGCGGCGCAGGAACGCCTGCAGCGCCAGCAGCAGCGGCTCCGTGCCATGGCCGACCAGCACCGGGCCGCTGCCGGACTCGATCAGTCCGACGCGGCGCAGGATCAGCGCGCGCATGATGCGCTCGCCCAGTTCGGCCTCTGCCACCAGCAGCGCGCGCAGCCTGTCCGGGGGGATGACGAAGCCTTCGGAATCCGTCAGTGCGCGGCCGTCCACGAGCGACGGACGGCCGCTCAGCGTGCCGACTTCGGCCGAGAACATGCCCGGCCCCAGTTCGGTGATCAGGCTCTCGCGTCCAAGGCCATCGCGGCGGACGATCTGGATGGCGCCGCTCACGACCACGCACATGCCGCGGCCCACCTGCCCGACCGAAAACAACTGCTCGCCAGTGCGCCAGCGCTGCAACGAGCCGAAGCGCCGCATCCGCGCGATCTCATCAGCACTGAGTATCGGGAACATCTGGTGCGACCGGGTTTCCAGCGTGGAATATGGCGCATCGAGGCTTGCTGAGGCCTCCGCGCCCTGCCCTTCAACGCCCGCCGCCAGTTCCGCCTGCGCCATGCTTCCTCCCCAGTCACCAAAGAATTTGTCGGTTCCCACGCACACCGGGCGGGGCCGACCGTCGCACCTCATCGATAGTAGTCGGCGCTGGAGCAAAAGCGAGGGCAAGACTGCCCGGCGATCGTGGCCGGTTGCGTATTACGCCAGCTTGCGCTTGAATGTCCGCCTTGCCGGCTCCGGCCCACCGCACCACGACACGAATCCCTCATGAGCTCCACGCCCGACTCCCCATCCCGCCAGCCGATCCGCGCCCTGACACCGATCGAAGGGCGCGTACTCGGCGTGCTGCTGGAAAAGCAGCACACCGTGCCCGATACCTACCCGCTTTCGCTCAACGCGCTTACCTCCGGCTGCAACCAGAAGACGGCGCGGGCGCCGGTCATGAACGTGACCGAAGCGGAAGTGGTCGTGGCCATCGACGGCCTGAAAGGCCTGAGCCTGGTGTTCGAAGGCAGCAGCAGCCGGGTGCCGCGCTTCGAACACAACATGAACCGCGTGCTTGGGGTGCCATCACAGTCCGCCGCCCTGCTCGCCATGCTGCTCCTGCGCGGGCCGCAGACCGCGGCGGAACTGCGCCTGAACACCGTACGCCTGCACGCCTTTGCAGACATCTCGTCGGTCGAGGCCTTCCTCGACGAACTGGCTGAACACGAGCCGCCGTATGTCGTGAAGCTGGCCCGCTCACCGGGCGAGCGCGAGCATCGCTGGATGCACCTGCTCGCAGGCGAAATCAGTGCGGAAAGCCTGGCCGTGGCCGGGCCAGCCGCGACGGAAGAGAATGTCGCGCCCTCGGAACTCGAACGACTGCGCGCCGACCAACGCGAACTCTCCAGCCGGGTACAGCGGCTGGAAGCACTGGTCGGGCACATGGCCAGCCAGCTCGGCATCGATCCGGACGCTTTGACTACGTGACGATAGTGATCCATGCAACACATATTGTGGTCGCCACGAAAACCGTGCGCGACCGTAGGTCGCTTTGAAGGTGTGGTTGGGTGCCTGTCGGTTAATTGCGCAATTGAGCAGAACGCCCTAACCTGAGGACATTCGAAGCAGTCGGAGCCCGATACCACCGGCCAGCGAATTCTCCGCTGCAAGTCCCGCCACCGGCGCCGGTGTCGCCTATGCTTTGCTCAGGGACGACTTCAGCCTGCCAGCGCGGCGCGGATTCGCCGCACCCATACCATGGAAAAAACCGCTTTCGTCTTTGCCGGCGGCGGCAGCCTGGGCGCGATCCAGGTCGGCATGCTGCGCGAACTGGTGGCATGGGGCCTGACACCGGACGTGGTGGTCGGCGCTTCTGCCGGGGCCATCAACGGTGCGTACTACGCCTGCAATCCCGGGCGTGAGGGTGCCGCCAGGCTGGAGCAGCTCTGGCGCGCCATCCGGCGCACGGAGATCATGCCGTGGTCCTGGCGCAGCGTGCTAGGCATGCTGGGCGGCAGCCGCGGCTACCTTGTGGATGCCTTCGGCCTGCGCGCCTTGCTGAGCCGCAATTTCAACGACGCGCGCATCGAAAACGCCGCGCTGCCGCTGCACGTCGTCGCGACGGACATGCAAAGCGGCGCGGAGGTATTGCTGTCCAGCGGCCGCGTGGTCGACGCCGTGCTGGCCAGCGCCGCCATCCCCGGCGTCTTCCCGCCGGTGCTCTTCGAGGGCCGCACGCTGATCGACGGCGGCGTGGCGAACAACACGCCCGTTTCCACCGCCATCCGGCTCGGCGCCACGCGCGTGATTGTGCTGCCGGCGGGCTTCACGTGTTCCGAGCGGCGCCCGCCGCGCGGGGCATTGGAGCATGCCTTCAACGCGCTCTCACTGCTCGTCGCGCGCCAGCTCGTCCATGACTTGCAGCACTGGAGCAGTTACGCGCATATCTCCGTGGTGCCGCCTCTCTGCCCGCTCGATATCTCGCCCTATGACTACTCCCGCTGCGGCGAGCTGATCGACCGCGCAGCCGGCACTACGGCGCAATGGCTCGCGCACAACGGCCTGGAGAGCCAGAACGTGCCTGGCGCACTGCATCCGCATACGCACGATGCGGAATCGCCGAGCTGCAGCGCCGATATCCCGCCGCCGCCACAGCACGACCATTCACCCCCTGCCGAACGGCGCCTGTAGCGATGCGGGCTGGCGGCCTGCCGGCTCACTCGACCTTCACGCCGCCCTTCCTGACCACTTCGCCCCACCGGACCGACTCGTCCTTGATGAAGGCCTGGAACTGCTCGGCCTTGCCGCCCACCGGGTCAATGCCATAGTCGATCAGCCTTGCCCGGACGTCCGGCTGGCGCAGCACGGCGTCCATCTCCGCCGAGATCTTCGCCAGCACCGCGGGCGGCGTCTTCGCCGGCGCGATCAGCCCGATCCAGCTGCTGGCCGTCACGGTCGGATAGCCGGCCTCGGCCATGGTCGGCACGTCCGGCGCAGCCGGCCAGCGCGTGGGGCTGGAGATCGCCAGCGCACGCACCTTGCCGGCCTTGACCTGCGGCATCATGGTCTGGACCGAGTCGAAGATGATGGCCACCTGGCCCGAGAACAGGTCAGGCAGCGCCGGGGAGATGCCCTTGTACGGAACGTGGGTCATCTTCACGCCGGCCGCCTGTGCGAACAGCTCGCCCGCCAGGTGGGCGCCCGAGCCGTTGCCGCTCGAGGCAAAGGTCATCTTGTCCGGATGGGCCTTGCCCCAGCTCACCAGTTCCTTCACGTTGGTCGGCGGCAACTGCGCGCTGGACACCAGCAGCAGCGGAATCCGGCCGATCAGGCTGACGCCGGTCAGGTCCTTGATCGGGTCGTAGCTCATCTTCGGATACAGGCTCGGATTGATCGCGTGCGCGGCCACCACGACCAGCAGCGAGTAACCGTCCGGCGCGGACTTGGCGACGTTGTCCGAGCCGATCATGCCGTTGGCGCCGGGGCGGTTCTCCACCACCACCGGCTGGCCGATGCGTTCGGACAGCTTCTGCATCACCAGCCGCGTGACGGCGTCGGACACGCCGCCCGGCGTGTACGGCACCACCACGCGCACCGGATGGCTGGGCCAGTTGTCGCCCTGCGCGACAGCCGGCATCGCGCCGGCGATCAGTCCGGCGAACAGGCCCAGGCCCATTAGTCTGCGAATGCGCCCGTTGGGCTTGTGTTGCATCATGTCTCCTCCTTGTCGGATGGGCGCCTGTTGCCGGCGCATAGGGTCTACATCAGGTCGATTGCGCGGCCGGATCTTGCGCCCAGCTTTGCGGTACGGAAATCGGGAAATCCAGCAGCATCTGCGCATAGCTCTTGCCGAGCGGGTCGGAGCGCAGGCTCGCCACGCCGCCGCCGCCCAGGGCGCCATGCATCAGGAAGTTCAGCGCATGCAGGCCCGGCACGTCGAAGCGCTCCACCTCGCCATGCACGAGGTGCGCAAAGTAGTCGCGCACGGCCTGCGGCGTGAGCTGCTCGCGCAGCAGCGGCAGGTACTCGGGCCGGCGCGCGATCACGCCGATGTTCTCGTCGTCGCCCTTGTCGCCGCTGCGGGCATAAGCCAGCGCCACCAGTGGGCGCTGCACGCGGGGCTCGCCAGGCACCGGAGGCAGTGTGGGCATGTCGATGGCTGCCGGCGCCGTGGCCTCGCCACACAAGGCGGCATTGGCCAGCACGATCTCGGCATCCTCGAAGCCCACGCGCATCGGCACGTCGGCCTTCGGCACCAGGAAGGAAAAGACCTTGACCACGGGCTGGATGTCGACACGGCCCGAGAACGAGGAGCGCGTGCCCGCCGCCATCGAGGTCCCCGCCGACGAGCACTCGCGCTGCAGAAAGCTCAGCGCCTTGGCCTGTTCATGGCGCGCGCCGATGCGCAGCACCACCTCGCGCGTCGGCAGGTCGCGCGCATGCGGGCCGTACTGCGATTCGCAGCCGAGCAGCTCGACGATGGTCTCGCTGTAGTCCGGCAAGCCACGCTCGGCCAGCATGGCGCGCGTGCGCTTGAGCAGCGCATCGGCCGTGCGGCGCGCCTTGGCCGGGGCATCAATGCCGCGGATCGCCATCATCAGGCTGATCTGGTAGCCGTCCTGCCACGTCGCGTTGCCCTTGTAGTGGCTGCCGGGCGCGCGGCCGCGTGCACCGCACACGCGCACCTGGCCGGGTGCCGCAAGTTCGGTGCGCACGGCGCGGAAGTCGCAGGTCACGTCGGGCATCAGGTAGTTCGCGGGATCGCCGACCTCGTACAGCACCTGCTCGGCCACTGCCGCGGGATCGATCAGCCCGCCCGTGCCTTCGGGCTTGCTCAGCACGAAGCTGCCGTCATGCGCACAGTCGATCACCGGGTAACCCATGCGGTCCCAGTCCGGCACGCGCTGCCAGTCGGTGAACAGCCCGCCGGTAGCCTGGGCGCCGCACTCGATGACATGGCCGGCGAGCGTGCCGGCGGCCAGGCGGTCCCAGTCGGTCCAGTCCCATCCGAACTCGTGCGCGAGCACGCCGACCACCACGGCGCTGTCCACGCAGCGTCCGGCAATGACGATGTCCGCCCCGAGCTCCAGTGCGCGGGCAATGCCCTGTGCACCGGTGTAGACGTTGGCGGACCACGGCTCGGTGGTCGGCACGCGCTGTCCCGCCAGGTCCGTCAGGCCCTGCGTGCACCATTGCGCGAACTGCGGCTGCACGTCGTCGCCCGTGACCACGGCAATGCGCGGCGACAGGCCCTGCTGCGCGGCCACCTTCAGCAGCGCGTCGCGGCAGGACTCGGGGTTGAGGCCGCCTGCGTTGGCGACAACGCGGATGCCGCGGCGCAGGATCTCGCCGAGGTTCGGCGCCATGGCGGCGTTCACGAAATCCGTGGCATAGCCCAGCGCCGGGTCCCTGGCGCGGGCGCGCGCCAGGATCGACATGGTGGTCTCGGCCAGGTAGTCGTAGACCAGGTATTGCATGCCCGGCACAGTCAGCAGTTGCGGCGTGGCGATGGCGGAGTCGCCCCAGAAGCCCGAGGCGCCACCGATGCGTACGGTCTTGGCGGTATCGCTCATGCCTTCTCCTTCTCTGCCGAATCGGCTTCGACGCGGGCCAGCAGCGCACCGGCACTGGCCTGCCCGCCCGCGCGCGCCGCCAGTTCGGCGACCACGCCCGCAAACGGCGCGGCGATGATGTGCTCCATCTTCATGGCTTCCAGCACCACCAGCGGCTGGCCGGCCTCCACGCGGTCGCCCTCGGCCACGTGCACGGCCACGATGCGCGCAGTCAGCGGCGCCTGCAGCATGCCGTCGGCATCGCCGGCATCGCGGCGGCGGCGCGGGTCATGGCGCTGGAACTTCCATGCACGGCCGGCCTGGAACAGGTGCAGCGCATGCTTGTCCGTAGCAAATACCAGCGGATATGCAACGCCGTTGCACTCGACCAGCGCGGTACCAGCCGCGGCATCGGCACGCAATACGCGCAGCACGCATTCCCCCGCCGGCGCGTCGCCATCACGCTCGCGCAGGCTGACATGCCAGCCGTCGCGCCCGGCACGCAGCATGGCCTGCCACGATTGCCCAGCCGCGTCCACGGCAACGCTGGCGGCGGCGCGCGCCAGCGCAGCAGGCCGGCTGCCGCCGTCCAGCACGCCGGCGGCTACCAGCGCAGCGCTGGCCGCTACGTGCTGCGGCGGCACCGTGGCCTGCAGCGAAGCCTGCATATGGGTTTCGACAAAGCCGGTGTGGACGTCGTTGCCGGCAAACGCCGGGCTCGCGAGGCAGTCGGCCAGGAAGGCCTGGTTGGACGGCACGCCCAGCAGCACGCAGTCTTCCACCGCGCGCAGCAGCTTGCGCCTGGCCTCTTCGCGGTCGGCGCCGTGCGCGACCAGCTTGGCGACCATCGAGTCATAGTGGGTGGGAATGGCCCCACCTTCTTCTAGTGCATGGTCCACGCGCACGTCGCGGCCCGTGGCAGGCGGGCGCCAGCGCATCAGCGGCCCGCCCTGCGGCAGGAAGCCGGCCGGCACGTCCTCGGCGGTGAGGCGGACTTCGATGGCATGGCCGTTCAGCTGCACTTCGTCCTGCGTGACCGGCAGCGGTTCGCCTGCTGCCACGCGCAACTGCCATTCGACCAGGTCGAAACCAGTGATGGCCTCGGTGACGGCGTGCTCGACCTGCAAGCGCGTGTTCATCTCCATGAAATAGAAGTTGCCGTCGCCGTCGAGCAGGAACTCCATGGTGCCGGCGCCCACGTAGCCGATCGAGCGCGCGGCACGCACGGCGGCCTCGCCCATGCGCGCACGCAGCGCGGGGCCTACGGCCGGCGACGGCGCCTCTTCGATGACTTTCTGGTGGCGGCGCTGCACCGAGCAATCACGCTCGCCGAGGTGGATCACATTGGCATGGGTGTCGGCGAACACCTGGATTTCCACGTGGCGCGGCGCGATCACGGCGCGCTCCAGGATCAGTTCGCCCGAGCCGAACGCCGTCTGCGCTTCAGAGCGGGCGCTGGTCAGCGCAGCCGGCAACGCCGCGGCATCGCGCACCAGCCGCATGCCGCGCCCGCCGCCGCCGGCCGCCGCCTTGACCATCAGCGGAAAGCCGATCTGGCCGGCCTGCGCCAGCAGCGTGGCATCGTCCTGCGCAGTGCCCTGGTAGCCAGGCACGCAGGGCATATCGGCGGACAGCATCAGGCGCTTGGCCTCGGCCTTGTTGCCCATGGCGCGGATGGCCTGCGCCGGCGGGCCGACAAAGACCAGCCCGGCGGCCACTACGGCCTCGGCAAATTCGGCGTTCTCGGCCAGGAAGCCGTAGCCGGGGTGTACGGCATCGGCGCCGGTCCTGCGCGCGGCATCGATAATGGCCGCGATGTTCAGGTACGACTCGCGCGGCGCCGCGGCGCCGATGCAGACGGCGCGGTCCGCAGCGGCCACATGCGGGCTGTGGCGGTCGGCCTCGGAATAGACGGCCACCGTGGCCAGGCCGAGGCGGCGGGCGGAGCGCATGATGCGCAGGGCGATCTCACCGCGATTGGCGACGAGCAGCGTATGGAAGGGTCGGCGGGTAGCAGGCATGAGGAATCCCGTGAATCTCTTTGAAGTCTCAGGCGACGGCCTGCGCAGCGCGCACGGTGTCGGCATCGAAGCGCGCCACCCAGCCGGCGTCGCGCTTCTCGCGGAAGGCCGCCACGCCTTCGGCGCCCTCGCGGCGCATGCATTGCGCGAACAGGCGCGAGGCCTCGTCCAGCAGCGGCACCACCGGCTCCTGGCCGCAGCGGCCCACCAGCGTCTTGAACACGCGGTTGGCTTGCGGGCCACAGCGGCCGATACGCGTCAGCCATTCGGCGATCAACGCGTCCAGCTCGGCGCTGTCCTCGGCAAGCTGGTCGACGAGGCCTATGGCCACTGCGGACTGGCCGCTGACGCGCTCGCCGGTCAGCCCAAGGCGACGCGTGGCCACGGCGCCCAGGCGCTGCACCACGAACGGCGCGATCTGCGCGGCGATGATGCCCAGCGTGGTCTCCGACAGCGCGAAGCGCGCGCCGCGCGTGGCCAGCACGATGTCCGCGGCGCACGCCAGGCCCATACCGCCACCCATGGCCGCGCCGTCCACGGCGGCGATCACCGGCACCGGCAGCACCGACAGGCGCTCCATGAAATAGCCGAACTGGCGGTTACGCGTGGCGACCGGGTCCTCCTGGCTGGCGTCGGCCTGCAGGCGCGCCTGGAAGTTGCCGACGTTGCCGCCGGCGCTGAAGATGCCGCCGGCGCCGCGCAGCACCAGCGCACGGACTTCGGGGTCCAACTCCGCCTGTTCCACCGCGGCGGCGAGCGCCGCGACGACTTCAGGTGCCAGCGCATTACGCGTGGCCGGGATGTTCAGCGTGGCGAACAGCACGCCGCTGGCGCGGCGGACGATCACGCCATCGTTCTGCGAGGTATCTGGCATGGCAGTGTCTCGTTGAGGTGGAAAGACACGCGCTCAGCCGCGCGACATCAGGCCCATCTGCTTGGCGATGACCTGCAGCATCACCTCGTCGGCGCCGCCGCCGATCGAGCCCAGGCGGAAGTCGCGATAGGCGCGCGAAGCGTGGTTATCCCACGTGTAGCCCATGCCGCCCTGGAACTGCATGCACCAGTCCGCCACGTCGCGCGACAGGCGGCCGGCCTTGAGCTTGGCCATGGATGCCAGCTCGGTCACCTCGCCACCGTTGATATAGGTCTGCGTGGCCACGTAGACCAGCGCGCGCAGTGCCTCCATCTCGGTCTTCAGTTCGGCCAGCTTGAACTGGATGAACTGGTTGTCCAGCAGCGGCTTGCCGAATGCGATGCGCTGGCGCAGGTACTCGGCGGTCTCCTCGATCAGCGCGGTGCAGGCCAGGCGGCGCGCGGCGCCGTTCAGGCGCTCTTCCTGGAACTGCTTCATCTGGTAGATGAAGCCCATGCCCTCTTCGCCGATGCGGTTGCGCACCGGCACGCGCACTTCGTCGAAGAAGATCTGCGCGGTGTCGGAGCACCACATGCCGAACTTCTTGATCTTCTGCACTTCCACGCCCTTCACGCGCTTGCCGTTCTCCTTGAGCGGCACCACGATCAGGGACTTGTTCTTGTGCACCGGGCCCTCGGAGGTATTGCACAGCAGGCAGATCCAGTCGGCCTGCGTGCCGTTGGTGATCCACATCTTGGAGCCGGTGATGACGTAGTTGTCGCCGTCGCGGCGCGCGCGCGTCTTGAGCGAGGCCACGTCGGAACCGGCCCCGGCTTCCGATACGCCGATCGAGCACACCATGTCGCCGGCAATAGCCGGCGACAGGAATTCGCGCTTGAGCGCGTCGGAGCCGAACGCGGTCAGCGCCGGCGTGGCCATGTCGGTCTGCACGCCGACGCCCATGCCGATGCCTTGCGCACGCGCATAGCCGAGCGCCTCGGCCGCGGCGATGGCGTAGGAGAAATCGAGACCCAGGCCGCCGTATTCGACCGGCTTGGTGATGCCCAGGAACCCCAGGTCCCCCATCTTCTTGAACAGCTCGTGCGCCGGGAAGATCTCGGCGGCTTCCCACGCATCGACGTGCGGATCGATTTCCGCCGACACGAAGCGGCGGATGCTGTCCATGATGTTGCGGTGGTCTTCGGTGTAAAGCATGTTGGTCTCCAGGAATTTATCTGCCTATCGGCATCCTCCGTCATTCCCGCGCACGCGGGAATCCAGCGTCTTTGTAGCCGCTGGGTCCCCGCCTACGCGGAGACGACGTGGTCAGTAGGCTAGGGACATAGGTCAAAGGCGGGCCACGCCGAACTGCACGGCGCGCGGCTGGCGCAGGTTCGCTTCACGCGCCGTGGCCAGTACGAAGGCCAGCACGGCGCGCGTATCGCGCGGATCGATCACGCCGTCGTCCAGCAGCAGGCCGCTGGTGACGAAGGCGCTGGCCTGCCGCTCGAAGTTCGCGACGATCTCCGCAGTCTGCGCGGCAAGCTGCGCTTCATCGACCGGCTTGCCCTTGCGCTCGGCCTGCTGGCGCGCCACGATCTCCAGCGTCATGGCGGCCTGCTCGCCACCCATCACCGCGGTACGTGCATTGGGCCACGAAAAGCAGAAGCGCGGATGGAAGCCTCGGCCGCACATGCCGAAATTGCCTGCGCCGAACGAAGAGCCACAGTAGATCGTGATCTGCGGCACGGTCGAATTCGACAGCGCCTGGATCATCTTGGAACCATGCTTGATCATGCCGGCCTCTTCCGATACACGGCCGACGATGAAGCCCGTGGTGTTCTGCAGGAACACGATCGGCGTGCCCGACTGGTTGCAAAGCTGGATGAACTGCGCGGCCTTGGTCGCGCCGGCCGGGTCGATCGGGCCGTTGTTGGTAATGAAGCCTACCGCGTGTCCTTCGATGCGTGCATGGCCGCACACGGTGCCGGGGCCGTAGTCGGGCTTGAACGGCAGCCACGCGGAATCGTCGACGATGCGGGCAATGACCTCGCGCATGTCCACGGGGCGCTTCATGTCCAGCGTCATCACGCCATCGAGTTCGGCCGGGTCCAGCCGCGGCGTGCGCGCCGGCTGTGCCGGGCGCAGTGCCACGTCGGGCCAGTCGAGGCTGGCCACGATGTCGCGCGCGGTAGCAATGGCGTGTTCGTCGTCTTCAGCCAGGTATTCGGCCAGGCCGCTGACAGTGGCGTGCAGGTCGGCGCCGCCCAGCTCCTCGTCGGTCGCGATCTCGCCGGTGGCGGCCTTGAGCAGCGGCGGGCCGGCCAGGAACGCGCGGGCGCGATTGCGCACCATGACCACGTAGTCCGACAGGCCCGGCATGTAGGCACCGCCAGCGGTCGACGATCCGTGCACCACGGTGATCACCGGCAGGCCGGCCGCCGACAGGCGTGCCAGGTTGTAGAAGATGCTGCCGCCGCGGATGAACTTGTCCACGCGGTACTTGCGCAGGTTGGCGCCGGCCGACTCGACCAGGTGGATGAACGGCAGCCGGTTCTCCAGCGCGATCTCCTGGCAGCGCATCAGCTTCATGTTGCCGGCCTCGGTCATGGCGCCGGCATCGATGCCGGAATCCGTGGCCAGCACCATGCAGCGCACGCCGCACACGAAGCCGATGCCGGCCACGAGCGAGCCGCCCGGGATCGAGGTGTCGTGGTTCGGGTCGTCCATGCCGAAGCCGGCCAGGCTCGCGATCGGCAGGAACGGCGCGCCGGCGTCGAGCAGGCGGCCGATGCGCTCGCGCGGCAGCAGCGCGCCGCGCCTGGCGAAGGCCGGGCGGGCCCGCTCGGAGGCGGCCGCGGCACGCTGCTCCAGGCTGTGCAGGCGGTCGATCAGGGCCTGCATGCCGGCGCGCTGGCTGGCAAACGAGTCGGAAGACGGGTCGATGCGTGTCTCGATGGGAATCATGGCGCTGGCTTAGTTTGCGTGATGGGCTGATTGCAAACCACCGCGCCGCGCGGGACAACATCAATCGCTCAGTTTGTGCATAATATGCACGCCCAACCCAATGCTCCGCCACCGTGAGCCCGCCGCGCATGCCTGCCAAGCCATCCACGCCCAATGGCGTCCAGAGCCTTACACGTGCCTTCGCCCTGCTGGAATTGCTGGCCGAACACCATGACACGGGGTTAACCCTGGCGGACCTGGCCATCAAGGCGGAGATCGACCGCACCACCGCGCACCGCATGGCGCGCTTCCTGGAGGCCGCCGGCTACATCGAGCGGGAGCCGGGCAGCAAGCGCCTGCACCTGGGCACCACGGCCATGTCACTCGGGCTGCGCGCCATGAACCGGCCCCCGCCCGGCAGCGCGCTGGTGACCAAGATGAAGGCGTTGGCGCGCCTGACCGGCGACGCGGTCTTCCTGATTGTGCGCATCGGCGACCACGGCCACTGCCTGCATACGGAGGAAGGCAGCCACCGCATCAAGTCCTTCCACATGCTGACCGGCAGTTCGCGCCTGCTGGGCCAGGGCACCGGCAGCATGGCGCTGCTGGCACGCCTGGACAACGACACCATCCGCGCGCACTACGAACGCCACCGTGCCGAGTACGAAGCCGGCGGCCTGAGCCTGATGAAGCTGATGCGCGGCGCGGAACGCAGCCGCGCGCACGGCTATGCGCTCGCCGGCGCCGACGGCGTGGCCGGCGTGGGCTATGCGCTGCCGATGGCCATGCATGCCGAGGCAGCCATCAGCATTGTGTCGGCGGCATCACGCATGCCGGTGGCGCGCCGGCACGAGATGGGGCGGATCATTGGCGGAATGTTTTTGGGAGACTGAGGACAGCCGCGTTGCATGGCTGCCCCGCCCTGAACCCATTTCCTGCGGTAACAAACGAACTGCCGGCTTGAATGAAAAGGCTGCGGGGACAGCCCCTTCGTTCAAGCGCTGGAGAGCCCGCGTCCGGACAATTTGTGGACCGACACACTCTCTCCAGGAGCTCATGATGTACCGCATGTCCACCGGCCTGCTCAAGGCGATCGACACCGAAATTCTGCTGGCGCGCACCGCCGCGCAGCGCGGCGACTTCCATTCGTCCTTCAGGCACCTCGAGCGCGCCCACGTCCTCGCACAGTGGTCTACCGCCCAGCACGTGCGCGTGCACTGGCTGATGCTGCGCTTTGCTTTACGCGACCGCCGGATCGCGGAAGCCGCGGGACAACTGTGGCGTGTCGCGGCTGCGGCCGTGCTCACGCGATTCGGCCTGCTGCCTGCCGGGAACCCGGGTAGCGCCCGCATAAGCGGCTTCCGGGCATCGCCGGTTCCCGCCGATCTCCAGCATGCCATCGACACCGCCGAATGAAGGCCGCCCCCATGTACTCCCCTGCCAGACTCCCGGTCACGTTAGCAATGTTCTCGATACTTCTTGCCGGCTACGGCTGCACTACCCCGCCACAGGACCTCGACCTGTCCCGCGACAAGTCTTCCGACGGTGGCCGCTACCAGGTCGCGATCGTCGCGCCGGCACCGTCCCCCGCGGTCAACCAGATGCATAGCTGGAAGGTCCGGTTGACGACGCCGGATGGCAATCCCGTGCACGGCGCGCACTTCTCGGTGGCGGGCGGCATGCCGCAGCACGGCCACGGCTACCCGACGCAGCCACGCGTGACGCGCGAGGTCGACGACGGCACCTACCTCCTCGAAGGCATGAAGTTCAGCATGAGCGGCTGGTGGGACCTCAGGCTTGGCATTCGCGCGGAGCCGGGACCGGACCAGGTCGCCTTCAATATCGTCATCGCCCCCCGGTCGCAGCGCCAATGAAGACGCTCGGCATCAAGGCCGGCATGGCGCTCGCGGGCATGCCGGTGGCAATGGCTATCGCGGCGGGCGTGTCGACATCGGCATCGCAGGCGGCACTGCGCGACGCCTGGGTGCCGGAAGACCTGCAGACACTGGCCACCATGCAACTGGACCGAGTGATACCGCGGCCTGCCGACCCATCCAATATCCATGAGCGCAGCCGCAACGCGGCCAGCCTGGGCCGGGCGCTGTTCAATGATCCGCGCCTGAGCCGCAATGGCCGCGTCTCATGCGCAAGCTGCCACACGCCCGCCGGGCAGTTCGAGGATGGACGGCCCGTGGGCCAGGGCATCGGCACCGGCAAGCGCCGGACCATGCCGGTGATGGGTGCGGCGGGCGCACCGTTCCTGTTCTGGGACGGCCGCAAGGACAGCCTGTGGTCCCAGGCGCTGGGGCCCATGGAGGACGGTGCCGAGCACGGCGGCAACAGGGTACGGTTTGCCCGGATCATGCAGTCTCAATACGCCGCGCAGTACGAGCGGGTCTTCGGGCCGCTGCCGGCAATGCCGTCGCTTCCGCCCGACGCCTCGCCGCTGGGCACGCAGGACGAGCGTGCGGCCTGGGCGGCGCTGCCGCCCGCCGCGCGGGAACAGGTGAACCGCATCTTCGCCAACATGGGCAAGGCCATTGCCGCCTATGAAAGCCGCGTGCAGTATGGTCCTTCGCGCTTCGACCGTTATGTCAGGTCCACCCTCGCCGCAGACCGTCCCGGCCAGGACGTGCTGACCGTCCAGGAGGTGCGCGGGCTGCGGCTCTTCCTGGGCAAGGGCCAGTGCATTACCTGCCACAACGGCCCGATGCTGAGCGACCATGCCTTCCACAACACGGGCGTCCCGCCGCTGGATCCCCGGCGTCCCGACCGCGGGCGTGCCGATGCCATCCCGAAACTGCTCCGCGACGAGTTCAATTGCCTTGGCCCGTACAGCGACGCAAAGCCCGAACAGTGCGGCGAGCTGAATTTCCTGGCGACAAACGACCCTGCGCACCTTGGCGCGTTCCGCACGCCGAGCCTGCGCAACGTCGCGGATCGCGCGCCGTACATGCACGCCGGGCAGATCACAACGCTGCAAGACGTGGTCCGGCATTATGTGGAAGCACCAGAAGCCGCGATCGGGCGAAGCGAACTGGCGCGCCCTGGCGAGGCACCACGACAGCGGCAGGCCATCCGGCTATCGCCGCAGGACGTCGAGGACCTGGCAGCATTTCTCGGCACACTGTCCGGCGCGGTCGATCAGCCCAGGTAGGAGGATGGCGCGCGCAACCGCTCGCTCAGCGGCCCCTTCATCTGCATGGCGGAGGGAGCCAGGCCGAACATCGTGCGGCACGTGCGCGACAGGTGTGCCGAGTCGGCAAAGCCCGCTGCGTGGGCGGCATTCGCGAGGTTGTCCCCCTGCATGAGGATTTCCCAGGCCTTGAGCAGCCGGCGCCAGAGCTGGTAGGTCCTCAGCGGCATCCCGGTTTGCTCGACAAAGACATGGCGGAACCTGCTCGCTGACAGGTGCACGACCGCAGCCACTTCCTCAAGGCTCGGCGCATCGCCGCGATGCGAACGGATATGCTCGATCGCCTTCAATACGCGTGGATCCGACGGCACGTGCGGGATGGTCCGCGAAAGCGAGCTCACCAGTGCCTGCGCGACGTCCTGCACCGCCTCCACGGTCCCGGTCGTCCGCCATGCCTGCTCCAGCCTCGCAACCGCGCTCGCCAGCGCCTCTCCGCCAAGCAACTCGACTTGCCCGCCCATCCGAGCCGACAGCGCGCGGCCTTCCAGCGTCTCCGGCTCGATGAACAGCACCGCGGTCCAGTCGCACAACGAGACATCTATGCTGTGCACGGCGCGGGACGGCACGAGCGCGCCCTGGCAAGCCATCGATTGCCCGCGATGGCCTGACTGGACTTGAAGGCCCGACGGGGCTCCGATCACCAGCTGGATCGCGTAATGCGCATGCGGCGCAACAGGTCCGCCCCCTGAACCGATGAACATGCAGCCACCGGTCCAGGCGACGTAGTCACCCTGGTATCGCTCCGGCTTGCGGCTCATCGTGCAGCCCCCGACAACCGGCGTCCGGGCAGCGACGCCCTATCCCGCAAGCGTTTGATGTCGCGGCCGGGTGCAAGGCCAGGGCTTGCCCGATCCCTACTCGCGACCGGCCTCCTGATCCTCCCGCAAAGCAGCGCACCGCCCGCATTGTTTGCCCTGACCACCGGGTCACGTCGGGAATCGCGTCGATTCATGCCTTGTTATGATGTCGAACTCTCATGGTCCAGCCATGCCCGGCTGAGCCGGGACACAGCCGCTGAAGCAGGCGAAAGCCATTGCTCCCATGCTGAAATCCTGCTTGCGGCCATGCGCAAGTGTCGCATGGCCCGGCTTCCAACGCGCTAGCAGACGCCGCGATCCGGCAGCACCGGGCCGACTGGCGCCTCAGCGGGTGGCTCGCTGCTGGTAGGCAAAGGTGCTGGCAAAGACCTCGTCCACGCCGATCAGTTCGCCCACGGTGGTGCCGCCTGCACGCAGCCTTTCCTGGAGCACATGCTCGGTCTCGAGCAACTGCTCGGCCTTCTGCAAGATTTCCTGGGCGCGCGCCAGCGGCACCACGACCACGCCGTTCTCGTCGCCCACCACGATGTCGCCGGGGTTCAGCGCGATGCCGCCGCATTGCACCGGCACGTTCACCTCGCCATAGCCGGCTACTGCCGCCACGTTGGGCACAATGCCGCGGCATACCACCGGAAACCGGAGCCTCCGGATTTCCGTGACGTCCCGGCAGGCACCATCGATGACGGCGGCAACCACGCCCCGGTTCATGGCCGACATAGTCATGTTCTCGCCCCAGAATGCTGTGCTGTCGGCCGTGTGTGCGTCGACCACAACTACGTCGCCGGGCTCGCTCACGTCAATGGCCTTGAGCGGCGCAGCCAGGTCGGAAGCCAGCGTGCGCGCGGTGACCGCGGGGCCCGCGAACGACACCGGCTCGAACACCGGCCGCATCGCCGCGGACATGGCGCCGAAGCGCCCCATGCAGTCAGACAACGCACAGGTGACGGAGTCGTACATCTGCAGCAGGCCCCGGTACGCTTCCATCACTTCGCGGGCGGGACGTTGCACGGCGGGAATGAGCATGGCAGCCCCCTTCTTGCTACCGCCAGGCGGCGGTCGTGGCAGTGGTCCTGCCATCCAGCATAGGCAAATGGACGCGCTTTTGCGGCGCCAGGCATCGTTCAGGGGAGACGGGCCAGCAAGCGGTCGCGCAGGGTCGGCGGCAGAATGAGCGTGCCCTTGCCATCGATGGCGCCCGGATCGAAGACGAGCACGCCGCGATCCCAGCGCAAGCCCACCGGGCCCGAGTTCGCGAACGTACGCTCGGCAAGCAGGACATTGCGGCGAACGCTGTACACGCGTACCAGTACCTTGTGCTGCGAGAGGTAGCAGTATTCCGCCTCGTATCGCGCCGACGCATCGGGCGTGGGCAGGCGCCGGCAATTGTGGGCGCCTGCCCGCTCCAGGGCGCCGCTACCATAGACGATGGCTGTCCACATCGCCCCGAGCGCCAGCCCGCAGCGCGTGGCCGCCGCGGCGAGCTGCATGGCGCGCTCGCGCCGTCCTTCGCGGCGGGAAAACACGAACCACACTGCGCGCGCCACACCCAGCAGGAGTACCAGTACTGCTAACCCGGCCAGGTGGAAACAGAAGGATGATTCCGGCATGATCGCCACGGCGTGACTCATGACCCGTCCCCAGACAAGCGTGAATGGAAACCCAAACGAAACTGCCTGCCGGAGCCGCAACGCGCCGGGATAACTGATTACCCGGGATGCAGGCCTCCGTTATTCATTCCGCACCCGCATGTATTGATCGATTTAATTCCTCTTATATCTTTATTCAGGCACGGGATTTAAATAAGAATAATACCGATCACGGATTTTTGAATCCGGTGAATTACCGTATGGATAAGATTTCCGGTTATTCGCCGGAACCGGCGACGAGCATCGCGCGGAATTCGCACGCGGTTGGCACAAATATCCCGGCCACCGCCTCCGCCAGCGCGGCATCGCCGCTCCTGGCCGTGTCTTCCAGCCTTTGCGCGAGCCGGCGGAACCCGTGGCAGCCGGCAAGATGCGCCGACGCCTTCACGCGGTGTGCCACGCTGCGCAAGGTTTCCAGGCTGTTGCCTTCCGCCTCCAGCCTTTCCAGGTCGGATTCCGTTGATGTCGCGAGTGCCTGCACCAGTTCAGCGGCAAGGGCGGCGTCGCCAAAGGTCTGGCGCGCAATGGCATCAGCCAGGCCAGCACGCTCGCTGCCTGAAATGGCCACGTACCGGTGCCGGGCCAGCAGCCGGAAAACGGCCGCTTCGGCCACGGGCTCAGCCAGCGCATCGTCGCAGAAGTCCGCGTGCGCGGGGCCTACACAGACCAGCAGCGCCCCCTCGCGGCGCGCGCGCTGCAGCAAGGGTGTGGCGACAGTGTCCGGAGCGCCAGCGATGAGGCGCGGCACTGCGGCAGCCAGCACCGCATCGGCCCCGGCGGCCGTCACGCATTGCGCCGACAAACCCGCGTCGCACAGCCACTGCGCCAGCGGCTCGCTCCAGGCGCTGCCGGACTGGGCCAGGATGATTGCGTCATGCATGGCGATCCCTCGTCAGCCGATGGCGATGTGGTGCCGCCGGGCAAAATCGATCACGTCGACCAGCGAGCGCGCGCCCAGCTTTTCCATGATGCGGGTCTTGTGGGTGCTGACGGTCTTGTTGGAGATGAACAGCACCTCCCCGATCTGCTTGTTGGACATGCCCTTGGCCAGCATCTGCATGATCACCAGTTCCTTGTCGGACAGGCTGCCCAGCCGGCGCGCCTCGTCCAGCCCGTCGGCGCGTCCGCTGTCCACGTCGGGCATGACCGAATAGCCGGCCAGCACCGATTCGACGCAGCGGACAATCTCTGGCAGTTCCTGGGTCTTGCTGACATAGCCGTTGGCGCCGGCCTGCCGGGCGCGCGGCGCGAAGGTGTTCTGATCCTGGCCGGAGATCACCAGAATGCGCACGGTCGGCTGGATGGCCTTGAGCCGGGGAATGACGTCGAGGCCGTTGATGCGCGGAATGTCCAGGTCCAGGATCACGACATCCGGCGCATACTGGCGCACGATCTCGACGGCAGCCTGGCCGTTATCCGCCTCCAGGACGTGCGTCACGCCGAGGACCTGGGACAGGTGCGTCTTCAGCACGACCCGCACCGCGGGATGGTCGTCGACGATCAGGATTGTGGCCACGGCAAGCCCTCCATCGCTAATGGCATCACCTGCGGATGGATTCGGCAGGCATTTATGGTCTGGCACATCATTGTGCTCAGCATTTTTCCGCACAGGCGCAGGAAATTTCCGAGTGCCGGTACGACTTTTCCCGATTGAACACCAGGAGCAGAATCACGCACTTTCACAAGCCGCATAGGCCCGGCGTGCCCGCGCCAGTCGCACGATGATGCGCCCTAACATGCCCACCGGGCAATGCAGGCGCGCAGGTCCTCCATGCGCACAGGCTTGGCAAGGCAGGCGTCCATGCCCGCATCCTGGCATTGCCGGGCCACCTCGGCACCGGCCGAAGCCGTCAGCGCGACGATCGGCACGTCGGCATTGGGGCCCGGCCCGGAGGCCCGAATCCGGCATGCCAGCTCGAAACCGTCCATGCCGGGCATCTGGCAATCCGTCAGCACCAGCGCAAAGCGCTGTTGCCGCAGCAGTTCCAGCGCCGCTTCGCCGCCGGAGGCCACAGTACAGTCCTGCCCGAGCATTTCGAGCTGCCGGCGCATGATCACCTGGAACGGCAGATGGTCTTCCACCACCAGGATGGCCTTGCGCACGCCCAGCGGTTCCATCGATAACGGTTGCGGCGCTGCCTGCTCCCCCTTCGCCTGCGCCAGGGCGCTCACCGGCAGCGTCACGCACAGCGCGATGGCCGTACCTGCTCCAGGCTGGCTGTTCAGCGTAAGCGTGCCGCCCATCCGCTGCGCCAGGCGCCGGCAGATCGCCAGGCCCAGCCCGCTGCCGCCAAAGCGGCGCGAAATGGAGCTGTCCGCCTGGGAAAACGGCGCGAACAGCTGCTCCTGCTGCTCCGGGGCAATGCCCACGCCGGTATCGGCAACGCTGAGCGCCACGCGCTGGCGCCCGCCCAGGTCTTCGAGCAGGTCCAGCCGGACCGTGATGCTGCCCTGCGCCGTGAACTTGACCGCGTTGCCAATCAGGTTGAGCAGGATTTCCTTGAGCCGGGTGGGGTCCCCGAGCAACGCCGCGGCAACGCGCGGATCGGCTTCGAACGCGAACGCCAGCCCCTTGGCCGCAACGGCGGGCCGGTGCACCGCCATCACGGTCTCGACCAGCGCGCGGGGGTCGACCGGCAGCGACTCCAGCTCCAGCTGGCCGGCTTCCAGGCGCGAGTAGTCCAGGATGCCGTCGAGGATTTCCATCAGGAGTCGCGCGGCATTGTCGGCCAGCGCGACCTCCCCGGCTTGCTGCGCGCTCATCGGACTGCCGCGCAGCAATTCCAGCGCGCCGATGACGGCTGCCAGCGGGGTGCGGATCTCATGCGTCATGGTGGCCAGGAAGCGTGCCTTGGCCTGTGCCGCCTCTTCCGCAGTGGCGCGCGCTGCTGCCAGCGCCTCGAGCTGACGGTGTTCGTCGGTGGCATCGCCGGCATAGCCGCTCCAGCGCAACAGGCCGGCTTCGGTCCGTACGGGTGCCCCCACGAACAGCCGCAGCCAGCGGGTTTCGCCATCGACCAGAATCCGCAATTCGAACTGGGCCGCCGACTGCGCGGCAGCAGACTGATGCAGGGCATCCGCCATCTTCAGGCGGTCGTCGGGATGTACCGATGCATACTCGCCGTCGACCACAGCCAGCAGGCGCTCGGCGGACCATCCCCGGTACTGCTCGGCCTTGGCGGAAAAATACGAAAACCAATGCCGGCCACCAGGTTCCGCGCAAAGCTGGAACGACGCCACCGGCAAGGCGTCGGAAATTTCGTCGAGCATGCGCTTGGCATCGAGTGCCGCCTGTTCGGCGGCAAGTTGGCCGGTGATGTCGATCGTTGCCGAGATGGTGCCCGCCTGGGTGCCGTCCGGCAGGCGCAGCGGCTGCGTGGCAAACAGCAGGTCGCGCCAGTCGCCGGCGGCATCCTTCACGCGCAGCGTCTCGTCGACACGCTGGCCTGACGACCGGGCGCGGCCGATCGGGGATGTCACGGCCGCAATGACATTGTCCGGCACGCCGGCGTCTTCCATCGTCCTGCCCAGCATGGTCTCGTGGCCGATGCCAAGAAAAGTCTCCAGCGCCACATTGGCCACGACGAAGTGCCCACCCTCGTCGCGCGCGGCGATCGGGTATGGCGCGGCATCGACAATGGCAGCCAGCACATCGCGCTGGCTGCCCAGCGCTCGCAGGCGCCGGTGCAAGTACAGCAGCCAGGCGGCCATCAGCACCAGGCAGGCAGGCAGCAGGACTGTCAACGCAGTGGGCATGGGAAGCTCCATCACGGATGGGAACGGGCAGGACAATGATAGCGTTGCCCGGTGTCTTGCCTGTCACACCTGCCGCCACCGGCTCACCGTCTCGGCTTGGACAGCGCCCATCTGAATAGGAAATTTCTGCAGACAGACTCCGACGAGTCTGAAACTACGGCAATGCAGGCGTCCATAGAGTGTGTGCAGGGATCGCGCCCTGCGGCGGCAACGCCGTGCGATCCCCCATGCCTGTCGCCTGCAACCGCCAATGCTGTCCGCCCTCCCTCCGCCCATCGTCTGGCTGGCCGTGTGCCTGCCGCTGGCGCTCGCGTCCGCGCTGCTCGGCGTGCGCCTGTGCGTGCTGCGGCGCCGCCTCGCGCGCAGCCAGGCCAGTGCCGCAAGGCTGCGGCAGCGTCTGGCGCTGCATACCGCGGTGCTGGACAGCATTCCCCAGCCTGTCTACGTGCGCGACGCCGCGCAGCGGCTGATCACCTGCAACCGCCGCTACGAGGAACTGATCGGTGCCTCGCGGGCCTCGCTGCGCGGCCGGCCGCCGGACATACCGGAACAGCTGACAGGCGTGATCGCCGACATTGCGGAACTCTCCGAGGACTATCGGCACGTCATTGCCTCGGGCCGCCCGCTCAACAAGGACCGCTGCCTGCACATCAAGGGCGCGAAGCGGCACGTGCTGAACTGGGTCGCGCCGTTACCCGGCTCTGGCGAGGCGGTAACGGCATTGGCTGGCGGCTGGGTGGACCTGACCGAGCGCCACGACATGCTGGCGCAACTGGCTGAAGCCAAGGCGCGCGCCGAAGCGGCCAGCCGCGCCAAGTCCACCTTCCTGGCGTCGGTGAGCCATGAGATCCGGACACCGATGAACGCCGTGGCCGGCATGCTGGAGCTGACCCTGAAGCGGCCAGGTCTGCCGCCCGACGACTACCGCATGCTTTCGACCGCGCACGATTCGGCACTGGCGCTGCTATCCCTGATCGACGACATCCTCGACCTGTCGAAGATGGAAGCCGGCAAACTGCGCATCCACGCCGTGCCGGCCAGCCTGCCGGCGCTGGTGGACGAGGTGCTGCAGATGTTCGGGCCGGTGGCCGCGCAGAAGCACTTGCCGCTGATCCCGGTCATCGACGCGGGCGTTACGCCTGCACACATGGTCGATCCGCTGCGCTTCAAGCAGGTCCTGGGCAACCTGGTTTCCAACGCCATCCGCTTCACCGACCACGGCGAGGTACGCGTGCATCTCCACGGCGGCCAGGCGCACGCGGGAATGCAGGAAATCATGTTGACAGTCACCGATACCGGCATCGGCATCGCCCGAGCCGACCAGGCGCGCCTGTTCCAGCCGTTCGAGCAGGCGCACAGCCGCTCGCGGCCCGAGTCCGGTGGTACCGGCCTGGGCCTGGCCATCTGCCGCCGCCTGGTCGCGGCCATGGGCGGCCGGATCCGCCTGGAAAGCGAAGCCGGCGCCGGCACGCGTGTGCAGGTAACCTTGCGGTTGCGCACGGCTCGCGTGCCCGCAGCTTCCGAACCGCCTGTCGGTGTCCCCTGTGCCGCCGCCAGCCAAGCGCTGCACGTGCTGGTCGTGGATGACCATCCGCCCAACCGCCTGTTGCTGCAACGGCAGCTCGAACACCTGGGCCATCGCGTGGACACCGCCGCCGACGGCAGCGAAGCGCTCGCACGGCTGGCGCAAAGTTCGGCTGACAAGGCGAGCCCGTTCGACCTGGTGGTCTGCGACTGCGCGATGCCAGTCATGGATGGCCTGGCGTTTGCGCGAGCGCTGCGTGCGCGCCAGGACGCGCTGGCGCGGATTCCCGTGATCGGATGCACCGCCAGCGCCGTGCCCGAAGACCATCAAGCCGCCCTGCAGGCCGGCATGGATGGCGTACTGGTCAAGCCGGTCGGGTTGCAGGCGCTGGGCGACGCCGTACGTACCTATGCATGCGCCGGCCGACGGCCGGCCACCGCAGCGCAGGCGGCCCTGCCCTGGCCCGCCCGCCTTGCAGGCCCGGCACCCGCCCGGCCCGACCCGGACAGATGGTGCGAGATCTGCCGCGCCATGAATGTGCAGTGCGACCGTTCACCACAGTAGCGCCCGCCATCGCTTGCTTGCCTGTGCAGAATGGGCCGGCCAGCGGCGAACCACCCAAAGGTGGTATCATTTAACCTCTTTGCCATTCGCCGACGCGTGTCGGCGTCAATGTGCCGGCCGCCAGACCACATCAGTCGAAGCGCATCAGCGGTCTGTCGGGCGTACACCCGACTCCTCCGGGGCGACAGTCGCCCACAACCCTACCGACCGGCGGCACGTCCGCTCCGCGACGCTCGCGCATGTACCAGGCGCGTCGGCTTGCGCAGGCACGGTCCCTCTCACGCCAGTTCTTTCACCAGCGCCGAAGCGCGGGACGCAACTGACGTTTCATCAATGGCATTCGATCGCCCCGCGGGCCCGCACCGCACATGGATGCGCCAGACGCGGCCGCAGGATCGAACGCCCCAGACAGGCAACAATTTGAATCACAACATCACACCATTCACCGTTTCGGTGTACCCGATCCAGCAACAACCAGGCGTATGGTTTGCGAACTACATGATCGCCGAATACCGGAATGGCGCCGAACGCATTGTCGCCAACGTCACGATGCGCCATGCCACGCATTGCTCTGAAGCCGAAGCCAGGCAAGCCGCCCGCCGCGCCGGAGAAAGCGCCGTCGCGCGAATGCGCGTGCAGCGCTCACTGCCCGGGCGCGCATAGTCGTTGCAACTGACGGCCCGGCTTCAGCCACAAGGCCATTACAGCGGAACCTGGCGTCACGCGGGCATGCATCGCCGCACGTCAGTCACCGAACCACTTAAGCAAAGGAGAAACCATGTCGAACAGCGACGAATGGGAAGAACTGCATCTGACGTCGGCCGGCTGGATTGCCGGCAGTTACCGGCACACACCGTGGCAGCCGGTCGATGTTGAGCCACCGGAAACTGGTGTGCTGACAGTACGCCGCCACGTGACCGCAACCTACTGCGGTCCGTCGCGCACCGTCGAAGACCGCACGCCGAAGACGCAGGACATGGCACTGATAGAGTCGTTGCTGACGCGCTACGGCAATCCGGAATTCAGCATCTAGTGCCTAGTCCACTGCTTCAAACCGGGAAGCGTTGCCGTGGCCTGCCCGGGGTAACGCCGGCGCCTACCGGCCTGAGTTCACCGTCCCAGGCCATGGCATCCGTGTCCAGCACGGAGTCGCCTTCTCTCGTTTTTTCGTAGAGGTGGTCGCGGACCACCTGCCCGATGGCCAGACGGCACAATGCCTCGCAGCTCGACGCAAGCGCGCCGGGAAGCGAAGCCGCCTCGGTCAGCACCTCGAACGACCGCCTGCCGTCACCGACAAAGCTGGTGAACCTGACTCCCGTCGGATGGCCCGCACCGGCAAGGCAGACAGCAACATGGTAGGCAATTCCCTTGCCTTCCCCCGGCAGCGTGCAGAGGAAGCCGGATGATGCAGCGGCATTATTCATGGCTGTACTCGTGCTCCAGGCGACCTGACGCCGCTGTTGCCCAAGGACTTCGTGGGCGCAATAGAAAACAGCTGTCGACGACGAACTCAGAGAGAAACGACGGATTGGCCGGGAATAGCGCCGTTGATAATGTCCTCGGCATAGCGAAGGACAGCGCGCCGTGCCGCGCCCACGTTGTCCCAGGGCGTGGCGTCGAGACGAAAAGTGCGCGCCTGCTCGCCTTCCGGGTGTCCGCCTTCACGGCAGATCACCACCGCAGCATTGAAGGACCGGTCTGGCCTGCGCTCCATCCAGGCACGTTCCGCAGTGTGGCGGTAAATCAGGGGGTAAAGGTCATACCCCTTGTAAGTGGCAGTCGGAAAAGCATCCATGGCACGCTCCGGGGTATTTGAGGTTATCGCCCACTCTACTCCTCTTATGAGGCCAGGAGTGCCTTTATTTCACCGGGATAACGACTTCACGACAGCACTGGCGAAGAAACTCTGCATTGCGAATGCCATATGCGGGCAAAGCCAGTCATGCGTGCTACAGTGAGTCCCTTTCCATGCAAGAGGCCAGCATGTCGCTCTGTGCAAACTGCCTCACACTGACGCCCGACACAGCCGGGGTTCCTGGCCATCCCGCGCTACGCATCGTCGATACGCAGCGGCGCAGGATTCCACGATCTGTCACCGTCACCCTGAGTACATTCCGCTGTTCGGACTGCGGCGCGATCTGGCGTTACCGGGAAGCAAAGGATGACGGCCCGCAAGGCTGGGCGCTCCTGGCAACAGAAGCCGCGAACGAAGGCCGCTGATTGCGCTGCCCCCTCAGGCTCAGTCGGAGAACAGGCTGACGAACTCCTTGCGCAACCACTGGTTCGCGGGATCGCGATGATATCGGGTGTGCCAGAACAGATTGATCTGGATTTCCGGCAGATCGATGGGATGCTCGATATACCTGAGCCCAAAGTATGTGGCGCTGCGCCGTGCAAAGGTCTCGGTCACCGTCGCCACGAGATCCGAGCTGGCAACGATATCGGCCAGCGCCGCAAAGTGCGGCACGCGCAGGCGAATCTTTCTCCGCACGCCGCGTTGCGCGAGGATTTCGTCGACACGGGCATGGCCGGTGCCCGCTGCGGTCACCACAACGTGCTCCGCATCCTCGAAGTCGCGCCGGCTGACGGTGCGCTTGTCCAGCGCATGGCCGGGCCGGAACATGCACACGTAGCGCTGGCGGAACAACCTCCGCTGGAAGAACTCCGAGCCGAGTTCCGGCAGCGGCCCCACCGCAAGGTCGATCTTGCCCAGGCTCATCTCCGACGCCAGGTCCACGGCCGTGTTGCGCACCGTCGCCACCGCGACACCCGGCGCGCGCTCCCGCAGCGCTCCCATCAGCCGCGGGATGAAGTGCACTTCGCCGATATCGGTCATCGCAATCCGGAATGACCGGTCGCTGCGCAGCGGGTCGAACGAGACCTTCTGGCTCAGCGCGACCTGCAGGGATTCAAGGGCATAAGCGACTGGCTCCGCCAGCTCCTGCGCGAGCGGCGTGGGCAGCATGCCCTTGCTGCTCCGCACAAATAGCTCGTCGTCGAACATCCGCCGCAGGCGTGCCAGTGCGTTGCTGACAGCGGGCTGGCTCAGGTTCAGCGTCTTCGCGGCACCCGACACTGTCCGCTCGCGCAGCAGGTGCTCGAACACGACAAGCAGGTTCAGATCCACATCCTTCAGTTCCACGGCTCACCTTTATTGATTTGGTGAATATCCAGTATTGCCGTGATTCTATTGGTTAATTTTGCCCGCTGCACCATGATTCGTCCCAAGCCAGAACACAAACACTTGCCGGAGACATCATGGAAGTCCTCGTCCAGCCGCTGGGCAAACGCCTCGACGTTGCCGGCGGCGAGAACCTGCTGACCGCGCTGCAGAAGCACGACATCCCTATTTCGTACAGCTGCATGGCGGGCCGCTGCGGCACCTGCCGCTGCCGTGTGATCGACGGAGATATTCACGAGGCCGGCGGCTACGCGTTCCACAACGCCGACCACAGCGCGCAGCGCCACGTGCTGGCATGCCAGTCGGTCGTGACGGGGAACTGCACCATCGAAATCCCCGAGCCCGACGAGGTGGTCGTGCACCCTGCGCGCATCGTCAAGGCGACCGTCACCGCGCTGGCCGATCTCACCCACGATATCCGCATGATCCGGCTCGCGCCGTCCAAGGCGCTGTCGTTCTCGCCGGGCCAGTACGCGATGCTGCAGTTCACGCCGGACCATATCCGCCCGTACTCCATGGCGCGCCTGGCCAGTGACGGCGAGCTGGAATTCCATGTGCGGCTGGTGCCCGACGGCCGGGTCACCAGCTACATCCGCAACACGCTGAAGGTTGGCGACGCGGTTCGCGTCAGCGGCCCGCTCGGCACGTCATACCTGCGCACGCGCAACGACGATCCGATTCTCTGCATCGCAGGCGGCACCGGGCTGGCCCCCGTGCTGTCGATCGTGCGCGGCGCGATTGCGGCGGAGCTGCCCAACCCGATCCATGTCTACTTCGGTGTGCGCTCGCCGCGCGACGCCTATGGGCTTGACTGGCTGCGCGAGCTTTCGCAACGGCATCCACGGCTGCGCGTCGACATCGTGTCGACAATCCCGGGCGACGACACCGGATTGCGCACGGGCCTGGTCACCGAGGCCGTCGCGGCCGATTTCACCGACCTGCAGGGCTGGCGCGCCTACCTGTGCGGCGCGCCGCCGATGGTGGACGCAGCCACGCTGCTCCTGCGCAGCAAGGGCGTGCAGCCCGCGCACATCTACGCAGACGCCTTCTACGCGACCGGCACCTGACAACCCCGCCACATCCAGAGGACCACCACAACGATGGAGACGACATCCATGGCCAGCGACCCCACACAAGACCGGCCTGTATGGGCCGACGACGGCATCAGCCGCATCCCGTTCCGCATCTACACGGACCAGCAGCTCTACCAGCGCGAGCTGGAACGGTTCTTCTACCAGGGCCACTGGAACTACGTGGGCCTGGAAGCTGAAATCCCGAATCCGGGCGACTTCAAGCGGACCACGATCGGCGAGCGCTCTGTCATCCTCGTGCGCGACCAGGAAGGCGGGATCAACGTCGTCGAGAACGTCTGCGCACACCGGGGCATGAAGTTCTGCCGTGAGCGCAGTGGCAACCGCAAGGATTTCCACTGCCCCTACCACCAGTGGAACTACAACCTGAAAGGCGACCTGCAAGGCGTGCCGTTCCGCCGTGGCGTCAAGCAGGACGGCAAGGTCAACGGCGGCATGCCTGCCGACTTCAAGCCGCAGGACCATGGCCTGACGCAACTGAAGGTCGCCACGCGCGGCGGCGTGGTGTTCGCCTCGTTCGACCATAGAGTGGAGCCGCTGGAGGACTACCTCGGGCCGGAGATCCTCGGCTACTTCGACCGTCTCTTCAATGGCCGCAAGCTGAAGGTCCTCGGCTACAACAAGCAGCGCATTCCGGGCAACTGGAAGCTGATGCAGGAGAACATCAAGGACCCGTACCATCCCGGACTGCTGCACACGTGGTTCGTCACGTTCGGCCTCTGGCGCGCGGACAACAAGGCGCGCCTGGTCATGGACCCGCAGTTCCGCCATGCCGCGATGGTCTCCACGCGCGGCCAGGGCGGCAAGGGCGAAGTGACATCAGGTGTGGCCAGCTTCAAGGACCAGATGACGCTGCAGGACGACCGCATCCTCGACATCGTCCACGAGCCCTGGTGGGGTGACCCGACCGCCGTGATGATGACGGTCTTCCCGAGCGTGATCTTCCAGCAGCAGGTGAACTCGGTATCGACGCGCCACATCCAGCCCAACGGACCGGACTCCTTCGACTTCGTCTGGACGCACTTCGGCTTCGAGGACGACACAGAGGAAATGACGCGCCGCCGCCTGCGGCAGGCCAACCTCTTCGGTCCCGCCGGCTTTGTCTCCGCCGACGACGGCGAGGTCATCGAATGCTCGCAGGAAGGGTTCTCGCAGAAGCCGTGGCATCGCGTGGTCGCGGAACTTGGTGGAAGGACCGCCGAGAATACGGAACACATGGTCACCGAGACGCTGATCCGCGGCATGTACGCCTACTGGCGCAAAGTGATGGAGATCTGACGACATGGACTTCCCGACGTATCACTCCCTGCTGTCGCTTTACGCCGACTATGCGAGCGCCGTGGACCAGGGCGAATGGGACCGCTGGCCCGACTTCTTTACCGACGATTGCCTCTACCGCATCCAGCCGCGCGAGAACTTCGAACGCGGCCTGCCGCTGGCCACCATGTCGCTCGAGAGCAAGGGCATGCTCAGGGACCGCGTCTTCGGCATCCGCGAAACGCTGTTCCACGACCCGTATTACCAGCGCCACATAACGGGCGCGCCGCTGGTCCGCGAAAGCACCGACGCCTACATCGTCGCCGAAGCGAACTACGTGGTGCTGCGCACCAAGCCTGACCAGATCAGCGACGTGTTCAATGCGGGCCGCTATCTCGACAGGATCGTGCGCACGCCGGAAGGCCTGCGCTTCGCCTCGCGTCTGTGCATCTTCGACAGCGAGATGATTCCCAACTCGCTGATCTACCCCATCTAGACAGGAAAATAGGAGACAAACCCATGACAGAAACCTGGATCGAAGCAGCCCCGCTCGCCAGCGTACCGCAGGACGATGTGATTGCCGTGCAAGTACAAGGCCGGGAGATCGCCCTGTACGGCATCGATGGCGAGGTATTCGCCACCGACAACCTCTGCACGCACGGGCATGCTCGGCTCTGCGACGGATTCCTCGATGGTCACGAGATCGAGTGCCCGCTGCACCAGGGCAAGTTTGATGTGCGGAGCGGTGCGGCGATGTGCGCGCCGTTGACTGAGGCGATACGCGCGTATCCGGTGAGGATCGAAGGGGACAAGGTGTTTCTCGACCTGGGCTGACCATGCGCCGACGGCCGCAGTCCGCCTGCGGCGTGGCGCTACAATGCCTGCCCAGCCCCGAAATCACCCGCCATGCCGCCGGACAGCGACTCCCTTCTCCTGCTCGTCACCCGCCAGATGCCATTCGGCAAACACAAAGGGACGCTGATCGCCGACCTGCCCGGCAACTACCTGAACTGGTTCGCGCGGGAGGGATTTCCGCCCGGCGAAATCGGCCGCCTGCTGGCGCTGATGCACGAACTCGACCACAACGGACTGACGGGCCTGCTGAAGCCGCTGCGCGGCAGAGTCTGAAGGTTCGCACACCGACCGACCTCGCAGCTTCCGACTCATTCTAACGAATGGCAGGCGCCAGCTTGAACACGCTGACGGCACGTGCGAGGTTGCTCGCCTGATCCCGCATCGACTGGGCTGCTGCGGATGCCTGCTCGACCAGCGCGGCATTCTGCTGCGTCACCTCGTCGATCTGCGTGACAGCCTGGTTGACCTGCTCGATGCCAGAACTCTGCTCCTGCGTGGCGGCGGTGATCTCGGCCATGAGATCGGTCACTCGCCTGACACTCTGAACGATCTCGCCCATGGTGCTGCCAGCCTGTCCCACCAGATCGCTGCCCTGGTCGACCCTTGCGACGGAGTCGTCGATCAGGGACTTGATCTCCTTCGCGGCCGCAGCCGAACGCTGCGCCAGGCTACGCACTTCGCCAGCCACGACGGCGAAGCCGCGTCCCTGCTCGCCGGCGCGCGCGGCTTCCACCGCCGCATTCAACGCGAGGATATTGGTCTGGAACGCAATGCCCTCGATCACGCCGATGATGTCGGCAATCCTACGCGACGATTCGTTGATCGCACCCATCGTGTCGACCACCTGCGACACCACCTCGCCGCCCCGGGCAGCTACCTGCGAGGCGGACGCTGCAAGCTGGTTGGCCTGGCGCGCGTTGTCGGTGTTCTGCCTGACCGTGGACGTCAGTTCCTCCACGGATGCCGCAGTCTCTTCCAGCGAACTCGCCTGCTCTTCGGTGCGGGACGACAAGTCGAGATTGCCTGCGGCGATCTGGTCCGAGGCAGAGAGCACTGCCGTGGAGCCATCGCGGACGTCGGTGACGATCCGGCTGAGGTTATCCTGCATCGTTTGCATCGCGCCCAGCAAGCGACCGACTTCGTCCTGCGATTCGGTGCGGATCTTCGACGTCAGGTTGCCGCCCGCAACGTTCTGGACCACTTCCACCGCATGCGCAACCGGCCCGGTGATGGACCGCGTAATCCAGCCCGCGATCAGCAAGCCAAGGATCGCGACGGCGATGCCGCAAGCGATGACGATGCGCGATGAGGTCTCGGCGTCCGCCTCGATTGCCGTACCGCGTTCGCGCGCCAGCTTCGCCTGGAACCGGGCAAGCTCGCCGACAGATCCCTGCAAGGCGTCGAGCACCGGCAGTGTTTCCGACTTCAGCAGGTTCAGCGCCTGGTCGCGCTGGCCCTCCGACAGCAATTTGTCCACGCGTGAGAATGACTGGACGTAATCGGCACGCGAACGCTTGACCCTGGCCAGCAGTGCCTTGCCCTCCGGCAATACGACCAGGCTGTCCAGCGTCTGCAAGGCTTCGGTGATGGCCTTCTTGTTACCGTCGACATGAGCGCGGAGTTCAGCCATGGCTTTCTCGTCCCCGGCGAAAAAGAGCTCCATGGTGCGCCGTGCATTTGCCGCGACGCGCGCATTCACGGTTGCCGCCGCATCCGATTTGACCCAGTCGCTGCGCAGGATATTCTCGACTTCTCCGCCGAGCGTGTGCAGGCTCGATATTGCCAACCCGATATTCACAAGCATCAGCAGCATGACACCGGAAAATCCCAGCATGAGACGGGGGCCGATGTTGATCTTTTTCAGCATGGATAGAATTCTTCAGTCTTTCAATAACGTGAGGTGGCTGGCATGCCAGCACTGCCGCTTGATGCCTCGATCCGGCCCCGCATGAACAGGCGAGCGCCGCCAAACGGCACGGCACACACCTGTCCCCTCCCCAATTACTGCCTGTGTTTATCAAAGGAATATCGACGCATCCCTTGGCAGGATTATGGGTGGCTTGTACTCGAATCAGACTTGACCTGAATCAATCAGGCACTTGCCTTATCCGGTTCCCTGAAAATGGTTTTCGAATGACTTAAGCAGTCGAGAACAAAAAGCCCGCACACCTTACGGTGCACAGGCCTGCTTCATTTCAGTGGCTTATTTCCGGCAGGTTTACCTGCCATCAAGCATTGATAAATCAGAAAATCCGATTAATTTCCGATCAACTTCCGATTACGTGAATATGGTTCAGTTATATCGGCATGAGCGCGCCGCATTTTATCCCTACCAAAGTAGGGGGGCTGCCTGAATCGCCGGAACACGGCGGGCTGGCCGGGACGCCAGATCCCCGGCCGCCGGGTGGCCCGCTTCATGCCGCGGAAAGCCGTCTCCGGCTGGGTGGACGCGGTGTACTCTACAGGATCCGCCGCCCATGACGCGCTGGACTCATGGGAGCGGGCATCTTCCACCGCCTCGCTCCGACATCGCAGCCGCGCCCCTGGGCAGCCTTGCCAAAGGCACCCCGACTGACAGGAGAACGCCAATGACTTCCACCACCTCCTCCCGTAGACAGGCATTCCGCCAGCAGGTCGCATCGAAGAAGGGCCTGCTCATGCCCGGCGCGTTCAACGCCATGAGCGCAAGGGTGATTGAAGACCTCGGCTTCAAGGCGGTCTACCTGACCGGCGCCGGTGTCACGAACATGTCATTCGGCCTGCCCGACCTTGGCTTCATGGGCCTGAGCGACATTGCCGAGCACACGGCGCGGGTGCGCGATGCCGTTGACCTGCCGCTACTCGTGGATGCCGACACCGGATTCGGCAATGCGCTGAACGTGCGGCATGCGGTGCGCACGCTGGAACGCGCGGGGGCGGATGCCATCCAGCTCGAGGACCAGGTGATGCCGAAGAAATGCGGGCACTTCGCCGGCAAGCACGTCGTCGGCACGGACGAGATGGTGGCCAAGATCCGCGCCGCGACCGATGCGCGTGATGATCCCGATTTCCAGATCGTTGCGCGCACGGACGCTGCCGCCGTGCACGGCATCGAAGACGCCATCGAGCGTGGACACCGCTTTGCCGAAGCCGGTGCCGATATCCTCTTTCTCGAGGCAGTCGAAGACCTCTCCGATATCTCGCGGCTGCCCGGCCTGTTCGATGTGCCGCTGCTGATCAATATCGTCATCGGCGGCAAGACCCCCGTGCAAGGCCGCGACGCGCTGGAGCGCCTTGGCTACGGGCTCGTGCTCTACGCCAACGCCGCACTGCAGGGCGCCGTGCGCGGCATGCAGCAGGCGCTCGGCAACCTGCAGTCGAACGGCCAGATGGACGAGGACCCGGCCATCGTGGCGCCCTTCAGCGAACGCCAGCGCCTGGTCAGGAAGCCGATGTACGACGAACTCGAAGCGCGTTACAAGACCGACGACTGAGCGCCGGAATTGTCAGCCCGGCTCGGCCCCTGCCTACAATACCCGCCCGAACCACCACAACGACAGCAGCCCCGCACAAGCCGCCAGCAATGCCCCAGCCGCAGCAAAGAACGCCGTCACTTCAACCTGGTCGCGCTTGTCGAATGCGAGCCGCATGTTGAGCCCGCGGTACACCTTCTTCAAGCCGGCGGCGTCCTCGAGACGGAAGTACTCGGCTCCGGTGACATCGGCGACTTGCTTCAACACTTTTTCGTCGAGCCTGACGCGAGCCGACCAGCCGTCTGCCGACAGCACGACGCCTTCGGTCGTGCCGACGCCAACGGTATAGACACGCACGCCGTACATGGCTGCGAGCTGCGCGGCCTGTACCGCGCCGGGGCCTGCGTTGTTTTCTCCGTCGGAGAACAGGACGATCGCGCCCGAAGCATAGGAGCCCGGCGTCGCGGGATCGCCGTCGCCGGCCGCACCCGGCCTTTTCGCCTGCTCGACGTCGCCGCCGTTCATGAGGCGTTCGGCGTCGCTGGTCGTATCCGGCAGCAGCGTCGTGAGCGCGATGAGCAGGCCATTGCCCAGCGCTGTGCCGCCCTGGGGCTTCAGACCTTCGATCGCCGCCGTCACGTCATCCCTGCTGTGACTGGGCGCCTGTGCCAGCGCAGCCGCGCCCGCCATGGCAACCACACCCACGCTGACACCCGCCGGCTGGGCATCAATCAGCGCCTTTGCTGCCTGCTGGGCGGCACGGATGCGGCTTGGGCGGACATCCTGCGCGCGCATGCTGCCCGACAGGTCGATCACCAGAATCAGTGTCTTGATGCGCGACGGCAGCGTCATCACGGCCTGAGGGCGGGCAATGGCGAAGATCAGCGCGGTCAGCGCCAGCAGTGTCAGCGCGGCCGGCACATGGCGGCGCCAGCCCGTGCCACCCTTCATGGCGAAGCCGATGGATTTCAGCGCGGGATGGTTCATGGTCGCACGCCGCCGGCGCGCGTCGAGCCAGGCGTAGCCCGCGGCCAGCACCAGCACGAACGCGAGCAGCCACAGCATGCCGGGCCAGAGAAAGCTGAACAGGGGCAGCCGGTTCATCGTATCGGTCATGTTGCCCCCACGGCCACCCCTCTGGCCGCCCCTTGCCGGAAGCGGCGCTCGCGCGTGAACTGCAGCAGCGCCAGATCGATGGGCGCGTAGGTCGAGAGCGTCAGGCATTCCACGCCCGCGCGCGCGAAAGCGAGGCGCAGCTCGGTCTCGCGCGTCTCGGCGGCGGCGGCAAAGCGCTTGCGGAAGACGGGATCATGCGTGTCGACGAACATCTGCTCCGCGGTTTCGGCATCCTGCAGCACGACCAGCCCCAGGTCGGGCAAGGCCATCTCCAGCGGATCGACCAGCCGCACGGCGACGACTTCATGGCGCCGGGCCAGCATGGCGAGCGACGCCTGCCAGCCCGGGCTGCTGATGAAATCCGAGACGACGAACATCACCGAGCGCCGCTTGGCGACGGCACGCGCGCGCTCCAGCAGGTCGCGCAGCCGGGTCTCGCCCGGGCACACGGCCGGGGTCGCGTGCATGCGGTCCAGCAGGTGCAGCAACTGACGGCGCCCGGAGCGCGGCGGAATCATTGATGCGTCCACGTCGGTTGCCCCGCCGTAGAGCACGGCGCCGATACGGTTGCCATAGCGCGTCAGCAGCAAGGCCATGACGGTGGTGAAGTCGTGCAGCAGGTCTCGCTTGCGCACCGTGCCGGACCCGAATTCCACCGATCCGCTCAGGTCGAGCACGAACCAGGCCGAGAGGTCGCGGTCTTCTTGGAACTCGCGGACGTGCGGTGTCTGCAGCCGCGCCGTCACGTTCCAGTCGATATGCCGCACATCGTCGCCGGGACGGTATTCGCGCAGGTCGGCAAGATCCAGGCCGAAGCCTCGGAACAGCGTGCGGTAGTCGCCCTGCAGCAGCCCGTCGAGGCGCCGCACCACCGTCCATTCCAGGCGCCGCAACAGCGTCTCGGTCTGCCTTGCGCCGACGCTCGCGAGTGCCGCGCCCGAACGCGCGGCCTCGGTGGCAGCCGCCCCGGCGGCGCCCGGGCGCTTACCGAACAGCCGCCCGAACATGGGATTCGAGCGGGCGCTCCGGAACCGGCAACGCCTGCAGGATGCGCGTGATGAGCTGGTCCGCCGTCGCGCCGTCCGACATCGCCTCGTATGACAGCGAAAGCCGGTGGCGCAACACGTCGGGCACGAGGTCGATCACGTCTTCGGGCACGGCATAGTTGCGGCCGCGCAGGAACGCCAGCGCCCGCGCGCCTTCGGTCAGGCCGATGGTGGCTCGGGGGCTCGCGCCGAAGGCGATGTAACGCCCCATCTCTTCCAGGCCATAGTTCGCCGGCTTGCGGGTGGCCGCCACCACGCGCACCGCATACTGGACCAGGGACGGATCCACGTAGACCCGGCGGCATTCTTCCTGCAGGCCTGCGAGATGCTCTGGCGTGGCGATCGCGCTCACGCTGATCCGGGGACCGGTAACCCGGTTGACGATGACGACCTCTTCCTCCTCGCTCGGATACCCGACCAGCACTTTCATCATGAAGCGGTCGACCTGTGCCTCGGGCAAGGGATAGGTGCCTTCGGTCTCGATCGGATTCTGCGTCGCCATGACGAGGAACGGCGTGGGCACGCGATGGGTTTCGCCGGCAATGGTGACCTGCTTCTCCTGCATGACCTCCAGCAGCGCGCTCTGCACCTTGGCCGGCGCGCGGTTGATCTCGTCGGCCAGCAGCAGGTTGGCGAAGACCGGGCCGCGCACGGTCGAGAACTCGCCGGTGCCCTGGTTGTACATGCGCGTGCCGACCAGGTCCGCCGGCAGCAGGTCCGGCGTGAACTGGATGCGCTTGAAGGACCCGCTCATGGTCCGGGCCAGCGTGTTGACGGTCAGCGTCTTGGCCAGGCCCGGCACGCCTTCCACCAGCAGGTGGCCACCGGCAAGCATGGCCACCAGCACGCGTTCGAGGAAGTGGTCCTGCCCCACCACCACGCGCTTCACCTCATACAGCAGGCGCTCCATCAGGTCGGCGCTGTCCATTGCGCCATGGGCTTGCTCGTTCATAGGCCTCCGCGTCTAGAAAGGAGAAGATCCGATGGATACGCCGGCACTTTCGATCGTCACGGCAAAGCCGATGCCGAGGAAGGTGCCGCTCTGGTTAGGGTTGAGGATGGCGGTGACGATCCCGACCACCTCGCCATCCATGTTCACCAGTGGTCCGCCCGAGTTGCCGGGGTTGGCGGCCGCGTCGAACTGGATCAGGTTGTCCAGGCTCTGCTTGTTGTCCGGCGAAACGAACTGCCGGTCGAGTCCCGACACCACGCCGGCGGACACCGACGGCCCGATGCCGAACGGAAAGCCGACCGCGACGACTTCGGAGCCCGGCGCCAGGTTGCGGCTGGAGCCGAGCGTCGCGGCCGGCAGGTCGTCGGGAATGGATTTCGGCTTGACGACGGCGAGGTCCTTTTCCGGGAAGGCCTGCAGCACCGACGCCTCGGAAGTCTGGCCGTCGTGGAACCGGACCTCGACGCGTTTGGCGTCGGCGACGACGTGGTAGCTGGTCAGGACCAGTCCGCTTTCGGTCACGACGACGCCCGAGCCGATGTGGCTCGCTTCACGCTTGCCCCTGGCAGGATCCTTGCCGGCAGGCGGATCCCGCTTGGCCAACTCGTCCGGCGGCGAGCGCCTGGATGGCGGCGAGGATTTCGGGCGCGTGCCCCGCGGATCACGCCTGGCAAGTGGTGCGGACGCGGCTTGCTCCGTCGGCTCGGCCGGTGCGAAGCTGCGCACCTCCACCACCGATTCGCGAATCGCCTCGGCCGCGCGCGCGGTGCGCGATGGCAGGCTCTTGGTCTGCAGCGTATGCAGCACGGCCGCGTCGATATCGGCCTGCGTGAGCGCCCGCTGCGAAGGCCGTGACAGCCACGCAAGGCCCAGCACCGACGCGACAATCACCGCGACCGCTGCCGAGACCCATCCGTAGATCGCCACACGCTTCATCGCTAGCTCCCGAGGTCCCGTGCTGCCTTAAAAAATACAGTACCATCCTCTTAACCATGCGCCAAGGAGCAGGGCATGCAGTTTCTCTGGCCGCAGATGCTCTGGCTGCTGCTGGCGCTTCCGTTGCTGGCAGCTGCTTACCTGTACCTGATCGCGCGACGCAAGAAGGCCGCCCTGCTCTACGCCAGCCTCGCGCTGCCCCGCGCTGCGCTCGGTCCCGGCCAACGGCTCCGGCGTCACATTCCCCCGCTGCTCTTCCTGTTTGCCCTCGGCGCCGCCCTGCTGGCCTGCGCGCGGCCGACCGCGACCGTCACGCTGCCGTCCGACACCATCACGCTGGTCCTTGCGATGGACGTCTCGCGCAGCATGGAGGCCACCGACGTGACCCCTACACGGATGAGCGCCGCGCAGCAGGCCGCTCGGGACCTGATCGTCGGGTTGCCGGCCAGCGTTCGCCTCGGCATCGTCTCGTTCGCCGCCACGGCAACCGTGGTCCTGCGCCCCACCAGCAACCGGCAGGAAATGCTCGATGCGATCGACCGGTTCCAGCTCCAGCGCGGCACGGCGACCGGCAGCGGGCTGATCCAGGCGCTGGCGGTGCTGTTTCCCGACGATGGCATCGACCTCGAGGCGATCCTCTTCAACGACGATCCGCCTTTCTCTTCCGCACGCCGGGCCACGCCACTCGACGAAGCCGCCGCAGCCGACGCCGCGCGCAAGCGCGCGCAGGAGCGGCCGCCAGCACAACCGGGCTCCTATCGGCACGGCGCGGTCATCCTGCTCAGTGATGGCCGGCGCACCACCGGCCCGGACCCGGTGGATGCCGCACGCATGGCGGCCCAGCGTGGCGTGCGCGTTTATACCGTGGGCTTTGGCACGCTGGGCGGTAGTTCGCCCGAGTCGAGCCTGTCCTACTACATGCAGCTCGACGAGCCTGCCTTGCGCGCAGTGGCGACGCTGACCGGGGCCGAATACTTCCAGGCCGGATCGGCGGCGGACCTGAGCCAGGTGTACCGCGAACTCAGCGCGCGCTTCGCGCTGGAGCGCCGCGAGACCGAGGTCAGCGCGCTGCTGGCCGCGGCGTCGGTCCTGCTGCTGGTGTCGGCTTGCGCACTCTCGATGTTGTGGTTCCGGCGCTGACCGTGCCGGACAGGCCCCGCCTGACACGGCGGAATCCACGTGTCAACGCCTGCCCACAGACCCCACGCACCACGTCCGGAGGCCATCCAGTTCGGGTATGCTTTCGCCCTCTAAAACGATTTTCTCCAGAGGGGCAAATGCGGCGCGTCGTGTTCAATCAGAAGGGTGGCGTGGGCAAGTCGACCATCGTATGCAATCTCGCCGCGATCAGCGCCAGTGAAGGCTTGCGCACCCTGGTCGTCGACCTGGACGCGCAAGGCAATTCGACCCAGTACCTGATGGGCGCAAAGGCCGCGGAAGCCAGCCCGACCGCCGCCAACTTCTTCGAGTCCTCGCTGACCTACAGCTTCAAGCCGGTCGACCTGAACGCCTTCATCCACGCCACGCCGTTCGAGAACCTGGATGTGATGCCGGCGCATCCCGACCTCGACGCGCTGCATGGCAAGCTCGAATCCCGGTACAAGATCTACAAGCTGCGCGACGCCCTGCTCGAACTCGAGTCGGTCTATGACGCGATCTACATCGACACGCCGCCCGCGCTCAACTTCTATACGCGGTCCGCGCTGATCGCGGTGGAGCGCTGCCTGATCCCGTTCGATTGCGATGATTTCTCGCGCCGGGCGCTGTACACGCTGCTCGACAACGTGAAGGAAATCCAGCAGGACCACAACGACGCGCTGCAGGTCGAGGGCATCGTCATCAACCAGTTCCAGCCGCGCGCCAGCCTGCCCGTGAAGCTGGTGGAAGAACTGGTCAGCGAAGGGCTGCCGGTACTGGAATCGCGGCTGTCGTCGTCGGTGAAGATCCGCGAATCGCACCAGCACGCCACGCCGATGATCCACCTGGATCCGCGCCACAAGCTGTCGCAGGAGTATCTGGCGCTGCACAGCGAACTGGCTGGCTGAGGCATCGTCAGGCGGGCCTGAATCCGCCTGAGAGCCCAGGACTGGTCATCCCAATGCCAGCCCGCCATGGGCCAGCACCTGCCGGAAGACCTCCAGCCGGGCGTCGCCGGTCTGGGCCAGCCGCTGGCAGACGTGCATGTGCTTGTCCATGTCGCTGTGCCCACGCAGTGCCTCCTCGCACTCCTGATCGGAGATCTCAAGGTGGACACCGGTCAGGATCGCGCGGCCCTGGCCAACCCGCGAACTGACGATTGCCGGTGGCGTGCCTTCAATATCCGCATAGACGGCCAGCACTTCCGTACCGGCACCGGGCGCATCGCCGAAATCGAAGCGGCAGCCGCCGTGGTAGTGCGTGTAGAGCGACATCGGCGCCGCGGCCAGCCGGTCGGTGGTCCGGAGTTCGACGGCGGCGGTAGTGCGCGGCGTCCCGTCATAGAGCCGGCCACCGGTAAGTTCGGGTAGCGAGCCGACCGCGACGGCATCGACAAAGCTCAGTTCGCGCGGGCCACAGATCGCGCCCCGGGTGCCCGCATGGAACGCCAGTTCCCGGCAGGCGTAGTAGGCGCCCGCGCAGATTCCCAGGTAGACGCCGCCGTTCTCGACAAAGCGCCGGATGCGGGCGTTGGGCGCGCCATTGAGTTTCGCGCAATATGGCAGGTCGGCACCGCCCGGCATGACGAACATGACCGCGTCGTCGAACAGCGTGGGGTCGTGCCGGATGTCCGATGCCATGACCGCACGTATTTCATAGGCGCCGGACTGGAGTTGCTGGCCGATTGTGCGCATCAGGCACGCGGTCCAGTCGGAGGCTCCGGCATCGATGTAGGTCAGGATGTGGGGCTTTGGCATCTTGGGTGGCGGCCAGTCCGGCCGCGATGGCGCTCTGCACCGAGTGTATTCCACATGCGGACCGACACACGCAACGGCGTCAAACGTCGAGCGGCACGGCGCTGGTGCACTTGATCTCGTCCAGGCACACGCTGGACTTCACGCCGCTCACGCCCGGGATGCGCATCAGCGTGTCGAGCAGGAAATCCGACAGGGACTTCAGGTCCTTGGCCACGACCTTCAGCACGTAGTCGATGTCGCCGGTCACCGAGAAGCACTCCTGGATCTGCGCGAGTTCGGCGACCAGGCTCTTGAAGTTCGACAGGTCGCGGATATGGCCGCGCTCCATGGTCACGTGGATGAACGCGACCACGCCGAAACCCAGGCTGGCCGCGTCCAGCCGAGCCTCGTAGCGCTTGATGATGCCGCTCTCCTCCAGGCGGCGGTGGCGCCGCAATGTCTGTGCCGGCGACAGCGCAATCGCTTCGGCCAATTCCAGGTTGGAAGCCCGGCCCTGCTCCTGCAGCACGCCCAGCAAACGGCGATCCGTGCGGTCCAGCTCGATGGCTTGCACTTTTGTTTCTCCTGTGTCCGATTACATGAAATCTGATTTCGTAATTCAGGGTTTCCCTGCGTGAGTTATGAAATCCAATTTTGTCGGCCAGAATATACACTGCATCCCAGATTAGCAATGCCAGCGAGGAGCCAAAGAGAGTTCCAGACATTGCCAGAACGCGCCACAAGCCAGAATCGTGGCGCACCGTTCGCAATATTATTTCCCGGCCACCCGGCCGGTACTGCAAGCGCCCCATGACCACTCGCTCACCGTCGCAGCCTCGTCCGAACGCCCACCGCCACGGCGCCCGGCCCCGGACGCGCGCGCGCTGATTGCGGCACTTGCCCGTTCCCCCCTTTATCCCCACGCTGCCGGGCGGCACCCTGTCCGGCGCGTGAGATCAAAACACTTACCTTCCCTTGTGAGAGACACCATGGCCGACCTCTTTGACAACCCGATGCAACTGATGGGCTTCGAATTCGTCGAATTCGCCTCGCCCACCCCCAATGTGCTCGAGCCGCTGTTCGAGAAGATGGGCTTCACGCTGGTGGCGCGCCATCGCTCCAAGGACGTGGTGCTGTATCGCCAGGGCGACGTCAACTTCATCGTCAACCGCGAGCCGCACAGCCACGCCGCCTACTTTGCCGCCGAGCACGGCCCGAGCGCCTGCGGCATGGCGTTCCGCGTGAAGGACTCGCACAAGGCTTATGCCCGCGCGCTGGAACTGGGTGCGCAGCCGGTGGAAATCCCGACCGGCCCGATGGAACTGCGCCTGCCGGCGATCAAGGGCATCGGCGGCGCGCCGCTGTACCTGATCGACCGCTTCGAGGAAGGCAAGTCGATCTATGACATCGACTTCGAGTTCATCGAAGGCGTGGACCGCCACCCCGAAGGCCACGGCCTGAAGCTGATCGACCACCTGACGCACAACGTCTACCGTGGCCGCATGGCCTACTGGGCGAGCTTCTACGAGAAGCTGTTCAACTTCCGCGAAATCCGCTACTTCGACATCAAGGGCGAGTACACCGGCCTGACCTCCAAGGCCATGACCGCGCCGGACGGCAAGATCCGCATACCGCTGAACGAGGAATCGTCCAAGGGCGCAGGCCAGATCGAGGAATTCTTGATGGCGTTCAACGGCGAGGGCATCCAGCACATCGCCTTCCTGACGGACAACCTGATCGAAGTCATCGACAACCTGCAACTGGCCGGCGTCGAGCTGATGACCGCGCCGAACGACTACTACTACCAGGCCCTGGAAAACCGCCTGCCGGGCCACGGCCAGCCGGTCGACCAGCTCAAGGCCCGCGGCATCCTGCTGGACGGCACCACCGAAGGCGGCAAGCCGCGCCTGCTGCTGCAGATCTTCTCCAAGACCGTGCTCGGCCCGGTGTTCTTCGAGTACATCCAGCGCAGCGGCGACGACGGCTTCGGCGAAGGCAACTTCAAGGCGCTGTTCGAATCGCTGGAACGCGATCAGATCGCGCGCGGCACGCTCAAGGTCGAGGCCTGACCACACCCGTCACCGTTGCCGGGCGCGGCACCCCGCGCCCGGCGATGTCTTAAGGCCCAGGCGTCCCACCCTCACCACAGCGAGAGACGCCAGGCCCCGCATGCCATTCCATAAGAATGGGTAGAGGAAACAAAACAGATGGTTGAAAGCAACAATGACGGCACGCTCAAGCGTGGCCTGAAGAACCGGCACATCCAGCTGATCGCCCTGGGCGGCGCCATCGGCACCGGGCTGTTCCTGGGCATTGCCCAGACGATCAAGATGGCCGGCCCCTCGGTCCTGCTCGGCTATGCCGTGGCGGGCATCGTGGCCTTCTTCATCATGCGCCAACTGGGCGAGATGGTGGTGGACGAGCCCGTCGCCGGCTCCTTCAGCTACTTCGCCAACAAGTACTGCGGCCACTTCGCCGGCTTCATGTCGGGCTGGAACTACTGGGTGCTGTACATCCTGGTGAGCATGGCCGAGCTGTCGGCAGTCGGCATCTACGTGCAGTACTGGTGGCCCGGCATCCCCACATGGATATCGGCGCTGGCCTTCTTCCTGATCATCAACGCCATCAACCTGTCGAGCGTGAAGTCGTTCGGCGAGATGGAATTCTGGTTCTCGATCGTCAAGGTGGCGGCCATCGTCGGCATGATCGGCTTCGGCGGCTACCTGCTGATGTCGGGCAATGCCGGCCCGCAGGCCAGCATCACCAACCTGTGGCAGCACGGCGGCTTCTTCCCGAATGGCCTGGGCGGATTGGTCATGGCCATGGCGGTGATCATGTTCTCGTTCGGCGGCCTGGAACTCGTCGGCATCACGGCGGCGGAAGCCGACCAGCCCGAAAAGAGCATCCCGAAGGCGACCAACCAGGTCATCTACCGCATCCTGATCTTCTATGTGGGCGCGCTGGCGGTGCTGCTGTCGCTGTACCCGTGGGAAAACGTCGTCACCGGCGGCAGCCCGTTCGTGCTGATCTTCCATGCGCTGAACAGCAACTGGGTGGCTAACGTGCTGAACGTGGTGGTGCTGACGGCGGCGCTGTCGGTCTACAACAGCGGTGTGTACTGCAACAGCCGCATGCTGTTCGGCCTGGCCCAGCAGGGCAATGCGCCGAAGTCGCTGCTCAAGGTGAGCAAGCGCGGCATTCCGCTGACGGCGCTGGGTGTGTCGGCGGCAGCCACCGGCCTGTGCGTGCTGATCAACTACTTCATGCCCGGCAAGGCGTTCGAGCTGCTGATGGGCCTGGTGGTCTCGGCCCTGATCATCAACTGGGCCATGATCAGCATCATCCACCTGAAGTTCCGCGCCGATAAGCGCAAGGCACGCCAGGAAACGCGCTTCAAGAGCTTCGGCTACCCGCTCACCAACTACCTGTGCCTGGCGTTCCTGGGCGGCATCCTGTACGTGATGTACCTGACCGACGGCCTGCGCATCTCGGTGTACCTGATCCCGGTGTGGCTGGCGGTGCTCGGCATCAGCTACCGCATGCGGCAGAAGAACGCGGTGCCGGCCCTGCAAGGCAGCGTCTCAACCCAGTAAGGCAACACCGGCGGCGCCTCATGGCGCGCCGCCGGTTACACTTCAGTCTGTGCGCCCGATGCAAACCCTGCGGCGCACGCTCCCAGCCCGACTCCAGAATCCTGAGAATCCCATGTTTGCACATATCGAGGCCTTTCCCGGCGACCCGATCCTTTCGCTCAACGAAGACTTCCAGAAAGACCCGCGCACCGAAAAGGTCAACCTGAGCATCGGCATCTATTTCGACGACGACGGCCGCCTGCCGGTGATGGAAGCTGTCGAGAAGGCCGAGGCCGCGCTGCTGGCCGACATGGGCCCGCGCCCCTACCTGCCGATGTCGGGCCTGGTGGCCTACCGCAACGCCGTGCAGGCGCTGGTGTTCGGCGAAGACAGCGCGGCCCGCGCCGCCGGCCGCATTGCCACGCTGCAGACGCTGGGCGGTTCGGGCGCGCTGCGCGTCGGTGCCGATTTCCTCAAGCGCTACTTCCCGCAGTCGCAGGTCTGGATCAGCGATCCGAGCTGGGAAAACCACCGCGTGGTGTTCGAGCGCGCCGGCTTCACCGTCAACACCTATCCGTACTATGACGGTGCCACCGGCGGCCTGAAGTTCGACGCCATGGTGGACGCCATCGGCAAGCTGCCGAAGCAGAGCATCGTGCTGCTGCACGCATGCTGCCACAACCCGACCGGTGTGGACCTGAACCAGGACCAGTGGCGCCAGCTGATCGGCGTGCTGAAGGCGAAGGAACTGCTGCCGTTCATCGACATGGCCTACCAGGGCTTTGGCGAAGGCCTGGACGAAGACGCGTTCGCCATCCGCGAGCTGGAGCGCCAGGGCGTGCCGGGCCTGGTGGCCAACTCGTTCTCGAAGAACTTCTCGTTGTACGGCGAGCGCTGCGGCGGCCTGAGCGTGGTGTGCAACAGCGCGGCCGAGGCGGCCAACGTGCTGGGCCAGCTCACCGGTGCGGTGCGCGCCAACTACAGCAACCCGCCGACGCACGGCGCGCGCGTGGTAGCCAAGGTGCTGACCACGCCCGAACTGCGCACGCTGTGGCAGCAGGAACTGGCCGAGATGTGCAACCGCATCGCACGCATGCGCCAGGCCATCCACCACCACCTGCGCGACCACGTCAGTGGCGAAGCGCTGTCGCGCTACCTGACGCAGCGCGGCATGTTCACGTACACGGGCCTCACCGCCGATCAGGCCGACCGTCTGCGCGAAGACCACGGCGTGTACCTGCTGCGTTCGGGCCGCATGTGCGTGGCCGGTCTCAATGAGCGCAACGTGACGGTGGTGGCCAAGGCCATTGCCGCGGTGCTCGGCGGCAAGTAAGCCGCGCGCCACAGCGCGGTCCGGGCATTGCCCGGACCGCTGCCCTCCCTCCTCCCGGCCCACGGCCTTCGTGGCGCCACGGCTGCGCAGCCCCGCGCACCGTCCCCTCCCAGTTCCTGCACGCGTCGCCTGTTCGTAGTACAAACGCACAGTCGGCGAGCCGTGGCACGCCCCGTGCCGGCTACGCCATTTCTGGAGTTTCCGTCCCCTGACGCGGGACACACATCCTGGAAGGTATCGCCATGAAGATCGACTTGTCGGGCAAGACCGCCCTTGTCTCGGGCTCCACCGCCGGTATCGGCTTCGCTACGGCGCGCGGCCTGGCGCAGGCCGGCGCCCGCGTCATCCTCAACGGCCGCAAGGCCGATGCGCTGGCGAAGGCCGCGGACACGCTGCGCGCCGAGGTATCGGGCGCGGACCTCGTCACGTTTGCCGGCGACCTCGCCACGGTGCAAGGCGTGGAGGCCCTGCTCGCGCAGGTGCCGGCCGTCGACATCCTCGTCAACAACCTCGGCATCTTCAATCCGCAGGACTTCTTCGAGACGCCCGACAGCGAATGGACGCGGTTCTTCGAGACCAACGTGATGTCCGGCGTGCGCCTGTCGCGCGCCTATGCGCCGGGCATGGTGCAGCGCAAATGGGGGCGCATCGTGTTCATCTCGTCGGAGTCCGGGCTGAACATTCCCGTCGAGATGATCCACTACGGTTTTTCCAAGACAGCCCAGCTCGCGGTGTCGCGCGGGCTCGCCAAGCGGCTCGCGGGCACCGGCGTGACGGTGAACGCGGTGTTGCCGGGGCCGACGCTGTCCGAAGGCGTGGAGGAAATGCTGGCCGACGAGGTGAAGCGCGCCGGCAAGCCGGTGGCCGAAGTGGCCGCGGATTTCGTCAAGGCGCACCGCAGCACTTCCATCATCCAGCGCGCGGCCACCGTGGATGAAGTGGCCAACATGATCGTCTATGTCTGCTCGCCGCAGGCTTCGGCCACGACCGGCGCCGCGCTGCGCGTGGATGGGGGCGTGGTCGACACCATTGCCTGACCGGTAGCACAATCCCTACACACTTGATGAAATTCTGACGCACGCTGCTGCGCCTGAACGCGGCACCGTTAGGGCAGGGCCGTGGGCACCGATCTTGCTGGCGATGGACAGATATATTCTCGACCTGCCGCCGATAATCGATACACTGCTGACCTGAGGCGATCGCACGGACAAACGGGAGATCTGATTGACAGAGCCGGCCCCCCTTGAGACCGCAAACATGATGCGCGCACGGCGGTCGCGCTGCGCCGCGCCATGGCTGCCTGCGCTGCTTGCGCTCACGGCGGTTCCGGCCTGGGCCCAGACGCCGGCCCCGCTGGCCGAATGGCAATTCTCCGTCGGCGTGCCGCTCGAAAAGCTGTTCGAAGAGACCATACCGGAATGGGAAGTCCGCCTTGGCGCGGCGGCGATGCTGCGTCCGCGCTATGACGGCTCGTCGGACTACATCGTGATCGGCGGCCCCAGCATCGACATCCGCTATCGCGACATCGCCTTTGCCTCGATCGGCGAAGGCCTGGGCGTCAATGTCCTGCGCGGCAAGAACTGGCGGGCGGGCATTGCGCTGTCGTACAACCTTGGCCGGCGCGCCAAGGAGAGCTCGCCGCTGCTGGACGGCATGGAGAACATCAACCCGGCGCCGGAAGCCAAGCTCTTCGCCGAATACGCGGTGTCCAGGGAATTCCCGCTGGTGATGCGCGTCGACGCGCGCCGCAGCCTGGGCGGCTCCGATGGCTGGATCGGCGACATCGGCGCCTACATGCCACTGCCGGGCAGCTCCGAGAAGTTCTACTGGTTCGCGGGCCCGACGCTGACACTGGCGGACTCGCGGTACATGAACGCCTGGTACGGCGTCAGCGCGTCACAGGCCCGGCCCGGGCGCCCGCAGTTCAGCCCCGGAGGCGGCATGCGCTCCTACGGCTTCGGCATCAGCGCGGTCTGGTTCTTCGACAAGCACTGGTTCGCCACGGCCGATGCGTCTGTCGTGCAACTCGTCGGCGATGCGAAGCGTAGCCCGCTCACGCAGAGCTCGACCGGCGGGGCTTTCGATCTGTCGGTCAATTACCAGTTCTGAAGCATCGGCCAAAGGTTATTCGCCGAATTGCGGGGGCTGTGGGGAACCAAATAAAAAACGCGACGCAGCCTCATACCGAGACAGCGCCGCGCAGCAGGCCCATCAGGCCGACGCTTATTGCGCAGCAGGCTTGTCGGCTGCCTTCTTGGTGTGCTTGCTGGCGTGGGTCTTGCCCTTGTGCGTGCTCTTTTCCACCTTGGCAGGTTCCTTCGACTCGGGCGCGGCGGCAGGCGCTTGCGCAAAAGCACCAGCGGCAAACAGGCCCAGCGTCAGGATGGCAAGTACTTTTTTCATTGTCAGTCTCCGGATGGACGCGCGAAGTTGCGCGTTGCTCCTAAGAACGTGGGCCGGACACCGGATGTTGACGGGCCGGGCAACCGACTATGTAACGGATTATTTCAGCCGGAGGCGGAATTTGCGATGCCGCAAAGCCCTGTCAATGTGACTTAAGATCATCAGCCGCACGCCGATAAACCTTGGCATCGGAACACCAATCCATCGTGCGTGCGTACCCCCAGCGTGACGTGCGGCAATCCGCGAGCAGTCAGTCAACTGGAGATAACGATGAGCAGGATCGAAGCCACGGCGGCAAGTCAGCTTGCCCCGCTTACGCAAGATTCGGGCGCCGCTGCGGCAGCGGACGTTACCGGCAACGCAGATGCCACCGCCAACGCGCCGGGCATCGCAGTGAAGCAGCCCGGTACCGATGTCCGGATTTCCATGTCCGGCAGCGCCCTGGCTTCACGGGGCACTGCGAAGGAAGCGTCCACCAAGGACAGCGACATCGACAACAGCAACCTGCCCGACAACGTCAAGAAGCTGATCAAGCGCCTGCGCGAACTGCGCGAGAAGCTTGAGCAGAAGGTTCAGGAACTGCAGGAACTCAGCAACAGTACGGCCGGCAGCCCCGAGCAGCGGCGCATGCGCATCGAGGCCTTGCGATCGGAAGTCGGTGCGCTGACGGCCGCCATGAACAGCGTCAGCGCGGACCTGGCCCAGGCCACCCGCAAATTCACCAGCGATGAGAAGAAACTGGTGGGCAGCCTGATAATGGGCTGAGCCGACTGCGGCACGCGCACGCCATCGAAGAACAGCTCGCAGGCGTCCTGCGCCTTCAGGCCGATCCTCTCAAGATCAGCGGGCAGCGCGCGTGTATTGCTCCAGCAGCACGCGCTTGTACAGCTTGCCGTTCTCCAGCCGCGGCAGCGCCTGCACGAAATCTACGCTGCGCGGGCATTTGACGTGCGACAGGCGCTGGCGGCAGAAGTCGAGCAGCGCTGCGCCGAGTTCCGGCGAGCCCTGCTGCGCGGGCTGCAGTTCGATCACGGCCTTGACCTCTTCACCGAACTCCGGGTGCGGCACGCCGATCACGGCCACGTCCGCGACGCCAGGATACGTCGCGAGCAGGTTCTCGATCTCCTGCGGATAGATGTTCACGCCGCCGGACAGGATCAGGTCGGTGCGGCGGCCGGACATGAAGAGCCAGCCGTCTTCGTCGACGTGGCCGATGTCGCCGAAGGTCGCGCAGCCGTCAGCGTCGTACGCGGCGGCCGTCTTGGCCTCGTCGTTGTGATAGGCGAAGCGCGGCGTGCCCGAGAACCAGATGCGGCCCTGCTGCCCCGGCGGCAGTTCGCGGCCTTCGTCGTCCTTGATATGGATGCGGCCGAGCAGCGCGGGGCCGACCGTGCCGGGCCTGGCCAGCCAGCCCTTGCTGTCGACCGCGGTCAGACCGATGCCTTCGGAGCCGCCGTAGTACTCGTACCAGACCGGCCCCCACCAGTCGATCATGCGCTGCTTCACGTCCGGTGGGCACGGCGCGGCGGCGTGGATAGCCACGCGCATGCTCGACAGGTCGGCGCGTGCGCGCACGTCATCGGGCAGCGCCAGCATGCGGATCATCATGGTCGGCACCCACTGGCTGTGGGTCACGCGGTACTGTGCGATCAGTTCCAGTGCGCGTGCCGCATCGAAGCGGCTGGAGACGATGTTCTCGCCGCCCCAGTCGATATTGCGCATCACGCTGCGCAGCGGCGCGGCATGGTACAGCGGCGCCATGGTCAGGTAGACCGTGTCGCGGCCGAAGGCGAAGAACTCGCGCCAGATGGACGCATCGTAGGCGTCGCGGAAGCGCTCGGTGTATGGCACCAGCGGGCGGCGGATGCCTTTGGGCTTGCCGGTGGTGCCGGACGAGTACAGGAAATCGCGCCCGACCTCGCGCATCGGCAGCGGCGCACCGGCGGTGTAGCCGGCAATGGCCTGCGTGAACGACAGGAAGCCGGGTGCTTCGCTGTCGAGCAGGTACTTCACGCCAGCCCAGTCAGCCACCGCGCCAGCCAGTGCCGCCGTCTTGCGCGTCGCCACCAGCAGGCGTGCGCCGCAGTCGCGCAGAATGTAGTCCACCTCGTCCGGGTTAAGGTGCGTGCTGACCGGCGTGTAGTACAGCCCCGCGCGGCGCGCGCCCCAGGCCAGCGCGAACAGGTCAGGATGATTCTCCATCAGCAGCGCGATGCCGTCGCCGGGCTGCAGGCCGGTTCCGACCAGCCATTGCGCCACGACGCTCGCGCGCGCATCGAGTTCGGCGTAGGTCAGCGTCGTGGCGGTGTCGCCATCGACCAGCCGTACGGCGGCCTTGCCGGGCTGGACCTCGGCCCAGTGGGCGAGCCGGTCCACGGTGTGCAGTGTCTCCATGTCTGCGGTGTCTCTCTCTGTTTGGTGAATGCGGACCGCGCTGCGTTGGCGCGGGTCTCTGCGGGAACGGCGAAGCAATGACGGGTTGCCGTGCTCCTCAGGCGTAGGTGGTGGCCGGGCTGCCGAGGCCGGCTTCGATGTTGCGGGCCAGCGCGAGCAGCCGCGGACCGACCTCGTCCAGCAACTGGCCGGGCCGCAGTTCATAGCTCGGCACGGTGCAGGCAAAGACATAGATCTCGTCCCGTGTCGGCGACCGCACCGGCACCGCGACCGCCTCGAACTGGCGATGCAGATCGCCATGGCTCAGGCAGAAGCCGCGCGCGGCCAGGTCGCGTTGCGTCTCGGCCAGGCGGTCGGCCAGCCATGCGCCGTGCTCGGGGTCGCCGGCGTGCGTGGCGTCGAGAAAGCGCTGGCAATGCTCCGGCGGCAGCGTGGCCAGGTAGGCGCGGCCCGACGCCGTGCGCGACAGCGAGATATGGCTACCCATGGGCGGCCGCACGGTCTCGCACTCCTTGGCCTGCGCGAGTTCGATGAAGACGAGGTCCATGCCGGCACCAAGGCCCAGCGTCACCTGCGCGCGCATGCGGTCGGCCAGCGCCTGCATCGGCGCGAAGGCGAGCTGGCGGATATGCGCCCGCGCGAGCAGCGGCGACGCCAGCCGCGCCAGGCCAGGCGCCGGCTGGAAGCGCCCCGCCACGTCGTCATAGCGCAGCAGCCCGGCCTCGCACAGCGTCGTGACAAGGCGGAACAGCGTCGGCTTGGGCAGGCCCGTGGCCGCCATCAGTTCGCGTGCGCTCAACTCAGGCGCCGACGCACTGAAGGCCTGGAGGATGTGGATGCCACGAGCCAGTGCACTGCCATTGCCTGCGGTGCCGGTTTCCGGCCCGCCTTCTATATTTTGAGATTCAAGTTTCATTTTTGATTTCATGAAACTGATTATGCGCAAATTATTTGACGATCTCAATCATTTTCGAGACACTTGTCTCAATTATCAAGAGGAGACACGATGACGGGGGCATTTATCTATGACGCCGTGCGCACCCCGCGCGGCAAGGGCAAGCCCGGCGCGGGCGCGCTGTACGAGGTCAAGCCGATCGACCTGGTGGTCACGCTGCTGGAGGCCCTGCGCGAACGGCTGCAGCTGGATCCGGCCCGCGTCGACGACCTGATCATGGGAATCAGCTCCGCCGTCGGCGACCAGGGTTCCTGCCTGCCGCGCATTGCCGCACTGTGTGGCCCGGACGGCTGGAGCCAGGTGCCGGGCATGGCCCTGCAGCGCTTCTGCGGTGCCGGGCTGGAGGCGGTGAACATGGCAGCCGAGAAAGTCCGCTCCGGCTGGCATGACCTGATCGCCGCAGGCGGCGTGGAGTCGATGTCGCGCCTGGGCCTGGGTGCGTCGGGCGGCGCATGGATCTACGACCCCGCCACCAGCCTGAAGATCGCGTACGTGCCGCAAGGCTTCAGCGCCGACATGGTGGCGGCGCTCCATGGCTTCTCTCGCGAACAGCTGGATGGCTACGCGCTGCGCTCGCAGGAACTGGCGGCACGCGCACGGCGTGAAGGCTACTTCGCGCGCTCGCTGGTGCCGGTGCGCGACGGCAGCGGCCTGACCGTGCTGGACCATGACGAGTACATCCGGGAAGAGACCACGGCGGGTTCGCTGGCGACGCTCAAGCCGGCGTTCGGCGGCGCCGCTGCCGTGGCCAACGCGGCCGTGGCGCGCCAGCGCTATCCCGAGCTCGACCGCATCGATGCGGTGCACACCGCCGGCAATTCGTCAGGCATCGTTGACGGCGCCGCGCTGGTGCTGGTCGGCAGCGAGCGCATGGGCCAGGAACTGGGCCTGCGTCCGCGTGCGCGCATCCTCGGCACCGGCCTGGCCACCGTCGACTCGACGCTGATGCTGACCGGCCCCGTACCGGCCACGCAGAAGGCGCTGGCGAAGGCCGGGCTCGATGCCGGCCAGATCGACCTGTTCGAGGTCAATGAAGCGTTTGCCGCCGTGCCGCTGCATTTCTCGAAGACGCTCGGCGTGCCGCTCGAAAAGATCAACGTCAACGGCGGCGCCATCGCCATGGGCCATCCGATCGGCGCGACCGGCGCCATCATCGTCGGCACCCTGCTCGACGAACTGGAACGCCGCCAGCAGCGCTATGGCGTGGCCACGCTGTGTGTGGCCGGTGGCATGGGCGTGGCCACGGTCATCGAACGCTTGTAAACGACTGCCGGAGAGACCAGAAAGATGCAAGCCCCGATTCAGTACCAGAAGTCCGACGACGGCATCGTCACCCTCACCTTCGATGCGCCGGACCAGAGCGTCAACACCATGACCGACGCCATGCGGCAATGCCTGGCCGAGGTGTCGGATCGCCTCGTCGCCGAGAAGGACAGCATTGCCGGCGTCATCCTCACTTCCGCCAAAGACACCTTCTTTGCCGGCGGCAACCTGAACCGCATCTACGGCATGCAGCCGAAGGATGCTGAAACGCTCTTCGCCGCGACCGAGGCCGGCAAGCGCGCGCTGCGCCAGATCGAGACGCTGGGCAAGCCTGTGGTGGCAGCGCTCAACGGCACCGCGCTGGGCGGCGGCTTCGAGATCGCGCTGGCCTGCCACCACCGCATCGCGCTCGACAAGCCCAAGGCGCAGTTCGGCCTGCCCGAAGCCACGCTCGGCCTGATGCCGGGCGCCGGCGGCGTGGTACGCATGACGCGCCTGCTTGGCCTGGCGGCAAGCCAGCCCTACCTGCAGGACAGCAAGCTGATGTCGCCCACGCAGGCTGTCGAAGCCGGACTGATCCATGCACTGGCGCCGACGCAGGAAGCGCTGCTTGAACAGGCCCGCGCGTGGATTGCCGCGCATCCCGCCAGCGCGCAGCCGTGGGACGCCAGGGGCTACGTGCCACCGGGCGGATGGAACGACAGCGAAGGCGCCAAGCGCTGGATCTCGACCGCCGCCGCACAGGTGCGCGCCAGGACCAAAGGCTGCTACCCGGCGCCGGAAGCGATCCTGTGCGCCTCCGTCGAGGGCATGCAGGTCGATTTCGATACCGCCAGCCGCATCGAGACGCGTTACTTCGTGCAGATCGTCACGGGCAAGGTGTCGAAGAATATCCTCGGCACGTTCTGGTTCCGTGCCAACGAGATCAAGTCCGGCGCGCAGCGTCCGACGGGCGTCGAGAAAGGCAAGGTCGGCAGGCTGGCGGTACTCGGCGCCGGCATGATGGGCAAGGGCATTGCCTACGTGGCCGCCACGCGCGGCATCGAGGTGTGGGTCAAGGATGCGACCATCGAGCAGGCCGCCAGCGCCCGCGACAACGCCGACAAGCTGCTCGCCAAGCGCGAGGAGAAAGGCGAGATCGACGCCGCGCAGCGCCGCCAGGTCGTCGAGCGCATCCATCCGGTGGCGAGCTACGAAGACCTTGCGCAAGTGGACCTGGTGATCGAAGCCGTGCCGGAGAACCCGGCGCTCAAGGCGGAGATCACGGGCACCGCCGAACCGCTGCTGTCTGATCGCGCGATCTGGGCATCGAACACCTCCACCCTGCCCATCACCGGGTTGGCAAAGGCATCGGGCCGCCCGGGCCGCTTCATCGGCCTGCACTTTTTCTCTCCGGTGCACCGCATGCAGCTCGTGGAAGTCATCAAGGGCAAGGAGACCTCGAAGGAAACGCTGGCACATGCACTGGACTTCGTCATGCAGCTCGGCAAAACGCCGATCGTCGTCAACGACAGCCGCGGCTTCTTCACCAGCCGCGTGTTCAGCACCTTCACGCGTGAAGGCGTGGCCATGCTCGGCGAAGGCCAGGACCCGGCGGCCATTGAGACGGCGGCGGCCTTTGCCGGCTTCCCCGTGGGGCCGCTTGCCGTGCTGGACGAAGTGAGCCTGAGCCTGTCGTACAACAACCGGCTCGAGACGCTCAAGGCCCACGCCGCCGAGGGCAACCCGCTGCCCGCGCACCCGGCCGATGCGGTGATGGAGCGCATGCTGGACAAGTTCGGCCGCAAGGGCCGTGCTGCCGGCGGCGGCTTCTATGACTATCCGGCCGATGGCCCGAAGGCGTTCTGGAGCGGGCTGGCCCGCCATTTCGTGCGCCCGACCGAGCAGATTCCGCAGCAGGACAAGATGGACCGGCTGCTCTTCTGCATGGCGCTGGAATCGGTGCGCATCCTGCAGGAAGGCGTGCTCGACAGTGCCGGCGACGGCAACATCGGTTCGGTGCTGGGCATTGGCTTCCCGCGCTGGACTGGCGGCGTGTTCCAGTACCTCAACCAGTACGGCCTGAAGGAAGCCGTGGCGCGCGCCGAATACCTGGCCGCGCACTATGGCGAGCGCTTCGCGCCGCCGCGACTGCTAAAGGAGAAGGCAGCCAGCGGCGAATTGTTCTGATGAGAGGGGCCGGCCCGCTTTGACGCGCCGGCCCCATCCGCCCAATCGACCATAAATAGCCGGACAAACCGGAGGAGACATCGATGAAGCCAATCAAGACCTGGGGCATCGCCCTGGCCACGCTCGCGTTCGCCGCAACGGCCAGCGCAGCCGACTACCCTACCCGCCCGATCCGTCTCGTAGTGCCCTACGCCGCGGGCGGCACCATCGATCTGATGGCGCGCATGATCGGCCCCAAGCTGCATGCCGCGCTGGGCCAGCCCGTGGTGGTGGAAAACCGCCCGGGCGCCGGCACCATGATCGGGGCCGATGCCGTCGCGCGTGCCGAGCCCGATGGCTACACGCTGTTCCTGGGCTCCAACGCGGCCTTCACCATCAGCCCGCAGGTCATGCCCAACGTGCCGTATGACCCGCTGCGCAGCTTCGCCGCGATCGGCACGCTGGCCTCGTTCCCGAACCTGATCCTGGTGCCCCCGCAGTCGCCGTACAAGACCGTGGCGGACGTGATTCAGGCGGCGCGCAAGGCGCCCGGCAAGATCAGCTATGCGTCCTTCGGTGTCGGCAGCACCGCGCAGCTCTCCGGCGAAGCCATCAAGGTCGCCTCGGGCGCCGATATCGTCGAAGTGCCCTACAAGAGCGGCGCTCAATGCGTGCAGGCCGTGTTGTCCGGCGAAGTCACGTTCGCCTTCGACACCGCCATCGGCTCGGTGCAGCGCGTGAAATCAGGCCAGTTGCGCGCGCTGGCCGCAACCTCCAACGACCGCCTGCCTGACCTGCCCCAGGTGCCTGGCATCACCGAAGCGGGCTATCCGTCGGCGGAAGTGATTGCCTGGGTGGGTATGTTCGCCCCGGCCGCCACGCCGCCGGCCGCGCGCACGGCGCTCAGCAATGCCGTGCGCAAGCTGATGAACGACCCCGAGATGAAGCGCCAGTTCGCCAACCTTGGCGTGCAGGCCAGCTTCGTCGACGGCGACGCGACCATGCAGAGAATGCGCAGCGAGTACGTGCGCTTCGGCAAGCTCGTGGAGCAGGCGAAGATCCGCGTGAACTGAAGACGGCATTGCGGGCCCGCCCGAGCCTTGGGCCAAGGCCCGCGATCCGCTGACCGGATGTGACCGCCGATTGGCAAAAGAGCGTCGCAAGCACTCCCGCTGCCCCTGAAATCGCCTAGTCTGGGATAGAGACCAGCCGCTTCGGGGTAACACAGTGGCCACAGCCAGATCCGCACGACAGTCCAGCAAGCAGCGCCGCCACGGCCGCCATGCGCGCCGCTGGTCAATGCAGGTGAGCGAACACAGTGACGCGCTCGACCTGGAACCCGGCATCTTCAAACGCACCGACCCGACGGAAATTGCCGCTTCGCTGAAGCGTTCGGCCGAACACAGCCGCCGGCGCAAGGGCACGGCATTCCAGTCGGCCATGTCGATGCTCAATTTCTACATCAACCGCGCGGGCCGTAACCTGCCGAAGACGCAGCTGGACACGCTGCAGCGTGCCAAGGGCAAGCTGCGCGAGGCCTTCGGGCGCGCAGCGTGACAGGACATCAGGAGAATCCATGGATACCGCAAGCGAACTGCAGGCCACGGTCAACGCAATGGTGCAGCCCGGCAAAGGACTGCTCGCGGCCGACGAAAGCGGCCCGACCATTGCCAAGCGCTTCGCCACTATCGGCGTGGAATCGAATGAGGAGAACCGCCGCGCGTGGCGCAGCCTGCTGCTGTCCACGCCGGGGCTGGGCGCGCATATCAGCGGCGTGATCCTGTACGAGGAAACGCTCGGCCAGCGGGCCGAAGACGGCACGCCGTTGCCGGAGCTCTGCCTGCGCCAGGGCATCGTGCCGGGCATCAAGGTAGACAAGGGCAAGGTACCGCTCTCGAATGCGCCCGGCGACGAGATCACCGAAGGGCTGGATGGATTGCCCAAGCGGCTGGACGGCTACCGACAGCAAGGGGCCCGCTTTGCCAAGTGGCGCGCGGTGTTCAATGTCTCGGACACGCTGCCAGGCGCGCTTGCGGTGCAAGCCAACGCGCAGGTGCTGGCCGCGTATGCGGCAATCTGCCAGGCATCCGGCATCGTGCCCATTGTCGAGCCGGAAGTGCTGATGGACGGCAGCCATGGCATGGCGCGTTGCGCGGCCGTGACCGAGCGCGTGCTGCACGCGGTGTTCCACGCGCTGCATCGCTATGGGGTGGTGTTCGAACACATGGTGCTCAAACCCAGCATGGTCATTGCGGGCAAGCAGTGCGCACAGCAGGCGTCCGTGCAGGAAGTGGCGAGCGAAACCGTGCGCGTGCTCAAGCGCACGGTGCCTGCCGCAGTGCCCGGCATCTTCTTCCTGTCCGGCGGCCAGACGCCGGAACAGGCGACGGCGAACCTGGATGCCATGAACCGGCTGGGCCCGCTGCCTTGGGCGCTGAGCTTCTCCTACGGGCGCGCGCTGCAGGAGCCGCCGCTGGCCGCATGGCACGGGCAGGCGGCCAACCTCGGCCAGGCGCAGCAGGCGCTGCTGCGCCGCTCGCTGCTGAATGGCAAGGCGTGCCTGGGGCAGTATGAAGCGGCGCAGGAAACGATGAAGGAAGTCGCCTGACCGCAGTGGCAGTGGATTAGGCGCCGGGATTCCGGCGCTTGCGCCCGGTCACCATGGCCAGCACCAGGTTCTCCTTCCCGGTCGCGCTGAACACGATGGCGGCGAACACGTGGAGAACGATCAGCCCGGTCAGCATGTCCGCCAGCACGGCGTGAATGTCGATCGGCCAGTCCTCGCCCCATAGCGCATCGAGCCTGGACATCCAGCCGGTAACGGCGAGCGCGAGGATCAGCGCCCACATCAGCAGCATCATGACCGCGCCCAGTGGCGTGTGGCTCAGGAATCGCGGCGCGCGGCGCCGCACCAGCGCCTTGCTGTAGGCCAGCACGCCGGCCGGCCGCGGCACCCATGCGCGGAAGCGCGCATGTTCGCTGCCGACGAAACCCCAGAGAATGCGCGCCAGCACAAGGCCTGCGGCCACGTAGCCGAGCACCCGGTGCAATCGGCCGCCGGAATCGTCGATCAGGTCCCAGAAGACGATGGCAGCCACGCCCCAGTGCGTGACGCGGACGACAATGTCCCAGACACGGACCGATGCGGTGTCCGGCATGGCGACAGTGAACCGGAAGGCGCTACTTCTCGATCTCGGACTTCACGATGTCCAGGGTCTTGGTATCGAAGTAGATCTCGGCCTTCTTGCCGTCCTTGGTGGTGCCGTAGATCTCGTAGCAGTTGCCGTCCACCTTGAACTTCTTGATGACATAGCCCTGCGCCTCGATCTTTGCCCTGGCGTCGGCCTCCTTCATCCATTCGGCCTTGGGATGGGCCTCGCATTTGGCGCTGGCAAGCGCACCGGTGGAAACCGCGGCGGCCGCGGCGAAGGCAATGATCTTCAGCATAAGGATCTCCGGCAGGGATCGCCCGGGACGGGCGATTGGAGAATCCTACGTTTAAACAGGAATTGTTCTCAATACCGGATTTCCCTACCCTGCCCCCGGCCGCGCCTTGCCGGCCGGTGAGCACGGGCAACGCTTCGTGGGTGAGGTCGAGCCGTGACGTGCCTCAGAGCCCAAGATCCGACAGCCCCGGATGGTCATCGGGGCGTCGGCCGAGCGGCCAATGGTATTTGCGTTCCGACTCCTTGATCGGCAGGTCGTTGATGCTGGCGTACCGGTTGATCATCAGGCCATCGTCGCCGAATTCCCAGTTCTCGTTGCCGTAGGAACGGAACCAGTTGCCGGAGTCGTCGTGCCATTCATAGGCAAAGCGCACGGCGATGCGGTTGCCGCCGAAGGCCCACATCTCCTTGATGAGCCGGTAGTCGAGCTCCTTCTTCCATTTCCGTTCCAGGAACGCGCGGGCCTCTTCGCGTCCGTTGGCGAACTCGGCGCGATTGCGCCAGCGCGTATCCGGGCTATAGGCCAGGGACACCTTCATGGGGTCGCGCGTGTTCCAGCCGTCTTCGGCAAGGCGCACTTTCTCGATGGCGGTTTCGCGCGTGAACGGCGGAAGCGGCGGGCGGATTTCGGGATTGGAAGACATAGGGAGCACCTCAATGGTGGGAGGAAGATGGCCCGTTGCCGGACCGGGACGCTTCGAGCAGCAGCGCCGCTGCCCTGCCGGCACTGTCGGCGGCGCTGGCATCGCCGCTGACCAGCGCGACGGCGGTGGCGCCGTCGATCAGGACGAGCAGCTGCCGCGCCGTTTCCTGCGAATCAGGCAAGCCGCAGGCCTGTGTCAGTTCGTTGAGATAGTCGAGCAGCCGCTGCTTGTGGAAGCGGGAGACCGCACGGATCTCGCTGTCCGGATCTTCCGTCTCGCCTGCCGCGTTGATGAAGGCACAGCCGTGGAAGCCATCGGACTCGAACCACTGCCGCAGCGCCGGGAAGATCGACATCACGCGGGCAGGCGGATCGTCCGTGGGCGGGGTCGAGCGGATGAACCACGCCATCCAGCGCGCATCGCGGTTCAGCAACGCGGCCGCGACCAGCGCTTCCTTGGTCGGATAGAGCCGGTAGATGCTCTTGCGGGCCACGCCCGACGCCTTGACGATGGCGTCCATGCCGGTGGCGTGGATGCCGCCGGAATAGACCAGCTGTTCGGTGGCTTCGAGCAGCCTGGTCTGGATCGAGAATTCGTCGGACATGGTGTCGACCTTCATGAGAATGACCGTTCTCCGCTTGAGGAGATGGTAGAACGATCATTCTCCAAGGTCAAATACAAATTTCGAGCGGATGCGCTCGCGGTGGATCTACCGCGCGTCGCCAGGGATTGGGGAAGTGGCGTGGCCTAAGCGCGCAGCGATTCCTGCCCGCGACGCAGTGCCTCGACAATCGGCGCCGCGCTCGATTCCACGCGATGGATCGGCCCGGCCACCGACATTCCGTACACGGTGCCGCCGATTTCCACTGGCACCGCGATCGCCCCGAGGTCCGGGAACGATTCACCGAAGTTCGGATACCAGCCCTGCTGCTGCCACTGTACAAGCTCACGCTCCAGCGCCTCGCGCGAGGCCACCGTGCGTGCGGTGCGGGGCTGAAACGAAACCTTCGCCAGCAAGGCGTCGCGCGCCTGGTCCGGCATGGCGCCAAGGATCGCCCGGCCGATCGAGTTGATATGCACGTCGCGCAGTTCGCCCGGCGTGGCGGTGTAGCGCACCGGGTTCTGGGACTCGCGCACTTCCAGGTAGAGCACGCGCCCGTCATCCTGCAGCTTGCCGAAGATGACGGTCTCGCCGGTGGCATCGCGCAACGCTTCGAGCACGGGCTGCACGCGCTCGAGCAACGGGTCGTTGCGGGAGATACGCTGGGCGATATCGAGCAGGCGGCTGGTGGGGTAATAGCCCTGCCGCCGCCCGGTTTCATAGAGATAGCCGAGCGACGCCAGCGTGCGGATCAGGCCGAGGCAGCTCGACATCGGCGCGCCGAGCAGCTTCGCCAGCTCCGTCAGCGTGAGCGAGCGCCCTTCGCGCGCGTAGATCTCCATGATCTCGATCACGCGCAGCGCCGTTTTCACGCTGGCCTGCCCTGCCTTGTCGCCCGTCTCGGATTCCGCCATCTCCTGTTCCTGTCAGCCTTGCCGTGCGCGGATTGTACGCGTTCAGGCTTCGTCCGCCGCCGGCAGCGGCTGCGCCCACGTGCGGATATTGCCGGGCGTGCGCGAAAAGCGCGTGGGGATGCCGATGCCGCGCAGGCGCCCTTCGGTCGAGTGCTCGTACTCGAACACCATGCCGGTGGCGCGCAGGTGCGGATCCTGCACCACGTCTTCGAAGGCCGGCACCTCGCTGTGCGGAATGTCGGCATCGGCCAGCAGCGCGAGCCACTCTGCCGTGGTCTTGCGGCTGACGATATCGGCCAGCGTGGCGTAGAGCTCGTCGATATTGGCGCTGCGCGCCGCCGGGTCGATGTAGCGCGGGTCTTGCGCGAGTTCCGGGTGGCCAGCCAGCGCGAAGAAGCGTGCCCATTGCGGCGTGGTGTACGGCAGCAGCGCAATATGGCCGTCCAGCGTGCGGTAAGGCTTGCGGTGCGGCGACATCACGCGCGGATAGCCGCACGGGCCTTGCTCGGGCACGAACGTATGCCCGGCCAGCTGTTCCGCCGCCAGGAACGACACCAGCGTCTCGAACATCGGCACCTCGATGGCCTGGCCCTGCCCCGAGCGCTCGCGCTCGTACAGTGCCATCGGGATGGTGTAGGCCACCGTCAGGCCGGCGACCTTGTCGGCCAGGATGGTGTTGACGTATTGCGGCCCCTCGGCGCTGTTGGCGCCCTGGAACTGCGCCAGGCCGCTGCGTGCCTGGATGATGTCGTCGAACGCGGGCATGCCGGCGTATGGCCCCGTTTCCGAGTAACCGTAGGCGCCGCAGTAGATCAGGCGCGGATTCGATGCGCGCAGCGATTCATAGTCCAGCCCCAGCTTGCGCAAAGATTGCGGGCGCACGTTGGAGATGAACACGTCGGCGCCGGCGATCAGGTCCTTGAGCCGGGCCAGGTCTTCCGCGCGTTTCACGTCGAGCACCATGAACTGCTTGTTGCGGTTCAGGTTCAGGAAAGTCGCGCCCATGCCCGGGTGCAGCGCGGGCTCGGCATGGCGGAAGACATCGCCGGCAGGCGCCTCCACCTTGATCACCTCGGCGCCCATGTCGGCAAGGATCTGCGTGGCATACGGCCCCATGCCGACCGAAGTCATGTCCACCACCCGCACGCCTGCCAGCGGCCCGGTGGCCTTGTTCGTCGCTCCCGCGTTCTGCATCGTCACCGTTGCCTCCCGCTCAGTACGACTTGGGCAGGCCCAGCACACGCTCGGCAATGAAGCACATGATGAGCTGCGGGCTTACCGGCGCGATGCGCGGGATATACGACTCGCGCAGCAGCCGCTCGACGCGGTACTCGCGCGAGTAGCCCATGCCGCCCAGTGTCAGGATGGCGGTCTGGCACGCGTTGTGGCCCGCTTCGGCCGCGAGGTACTTCGCGGTATTGGCCTCGGCGCCGCAGGACTCGCCCGCGTCGTAGCGCGCGGCGGCCTTGAGCATCATCAGATTGGCCGCTTCGAGCTGCATCCAGGCCTGCGCGAGCGGATGCTGCACGCCCTGGTTCATGCCGATGGGCCGGCCGAACACCACACGCTCCTTCGCATACTGCGTGGCGATGGCCAGCGCCGCGCGGCCCAGGCCAATGGCCTCGGCGGCGATCAGGATGCGCTCGGGGTTCAGGCCGTGCAGGATGTACTCGAAGCCGCGCCCTTCCTCGCCAATGCGGTCCTCTTCCGGGATGAACAGATCGTCGATGAACAGCATGTTGGTATCGACGGCCGAACGGCCCATCTTGTCGATCTCGCGGATCTCGATCTTGCTGCGGTCCACCTTCGTGTAGAACAGCGACAGGCCTTCGGTCGGCTTCTTCACCGATTCCAGCGGCGTGGTGCGCGCCAGCAGCAGCATGCGGTCGGCCACCTGCGCGGTCGAGATCCAGATCTTGCGGCCCGTCACAGAATAGCCGCCCTCGACCTTGCGCGCGAAGGTCTTGAGCTTGGTGGTATCCAGGCCCGCATCAGGCTCGGTCACGCCGAAGCAGGCCTTCTCCTTGCCGGCGATCAGCGGCGGCAGGAAACGCGCCTTCTGCTCGTCGGTGCCGAACACCACCACAGGGTTCAGGCCGAACACGTTCATGTGCACGGCCGAAGCGCCGCTCATGCCCGCGCCCGACTGCGAGATGGTCTGCATGACCAGTGCCGCCTCCAGGATGCCAAGCCCGGCGCCGCCGAACTGCTCCGGCATGGCCACGCCCAGCCAGCCGCCTTCGCACAGGGTCTTGTAGAACTCGTGCGGGTAGGTATGAGAGACGTCCAGCTTGTTCCAGTATTCCATGTCGAATTGCGTGCAGACCTGCTGCACGGCCTCGACGATCGACTGCTGTTCGGCGGAGAGATCGAAATTCATGTCGGTGTTCCTTGTACTTTCTTTATTCGGCCTGGATGCCCGCGTCCTTCACCAGCCGCGACCACTTCTGCAGTTCCGCCAGGACGAACTGGCCAAGCTCGGCCGGCGTGCTGCCGAACGGCTCGAAGCCGAAAGCGTGGAATTGCGGCGCGTATTGCTTGTTGGAGGCAATCGCAACCAGTTCATGGTTCAGGCGCTCGACCACCGGCGCGGGCGTGCCTGCCGGCGCGAACACGCCATTCCAGGAGGTAATGTCGAAGCCCTTGAATTCAGGCTCGCTCGCCAGCGGCGGCAGGTCCGGCAGCAGCGCGCTGCGCTGGGCGGTGGTCACGGCCAGCGCGCGCAGCTTGCCGGCCTTGACGTTGGCGATGCCCGCGGCGAAGTCGACGAACATCACTTGCACCTGGCCGCCGATCACGTCGGTCATGGCCGGTGGCGTGCTCTTGTAGGGCACGTGCAGCATCTTGAGACCGGCCATTTTCGACATCGTCGCGCCGGCCACGATGCCGGTGCTGTTGCCGCTCGCGTAGGACATGCCCGGGTGCGCCTTGGCATAGGCGACGAACTCCGGCAGCGTCTTGACCGGCAGCGACGGGCTGACCACCAGCATGAACGGCAGGTTGCCCATGCGCGAGACCGGCGTGAAATCCTTCACCGGGTCGTAGCGCAGCTGCTTCATCAGCGACGGGTTGGCCGAATGCGTGGTGTTGGTGGTCATGAACAGCGTGTAGCCGTCGGCTGGCGCCTTGGCCACGAATTCGGCCGCAATGGTGCCGTTGGCACCGGGCCGGTTGTCCACCACGACCGACTGCTTGAGCGATTCTCCGAGGTACTTGGCCGTCAGGCGCGCCACGGCATCCGTGCCGCTGCCGGCGGCAAACGGCACCACCAGCCGGATCGGCTTGGACGGATACGGATCCGCCGCACCTGCCGGGGAAATCATGGCCATCACGGCCCCACAGCTCACCGCCAGGGTGAGCAAAGCCTGCTTTGCGAACTTCACGATGCTGGTCTCCTGTTTCAGCGTGTCAGTGCCGGTCTGTGACGCCGGCTATCGGACGGGGGAAATCGGAAGCTGTGTAGCGGCGCTACGCCGGCCGCACGACGCGCTCCGGGGATTCTTCGTAAGGCGGGGAATAGATGACGAGGATCTTGGCCGGCTCGTCGCTCACGACGGTGAACACGTGCATGGTGTCCGGCGGGAAATAGCAGCAGTCGCCGGGCCCCAGTTCCTTGCTCTGTCCGCCGACCTCGGCAATCGCACGGCCTTCGAGCACATAGCAGACCTGCTCGATGCCCGGATGCGCGTGCGGCAGCGCGCCCTTGCCCTTTTCGATGGTGCCGTGCAGGACTTCAAGATGGCGCGCGCCGACAGTCTCGGGGGAAATCAGCCGCCGGTTGAGGGTGCCGGTGTGGTTGGCCGGGTGGTAGCCCGGTGTGTCCTCGGTGGAAACGAAGTAGACGGGGGATTTCGGCATGTCTCGTACGGCCAGCAGGCTCTCTAATTCATGTCTGTGAATTTAAGTTTATCATCATGAATTTTTAAGGCAAGGCCGGCGAGGCGGATTCCGGGTTTACGCTGGTGTCGGATACGGCGCTCAGTCAGCCAGCGCCATTGCCACCTGCTGGCGCAGCAGCGGCACCACATCGGCCGCGAACCACGGGTTGCGGCGCAGCCAGAGCCGGTTGCGCGGGCTCGGGTGCGGCAGCGGCAGGAAATGCGGCAGGTAGTCCGCATAGGCGGCAACCGTGTCGGTGAGGGTCGGCCTGGCCCTGTCCCCGAGGTAGTACGCCTGCGCGTAGCGACCGATCAGGAGCGTCAGGCGGATGTGCGGCATGGTCGCCAGCAACTGCGCATGCCACAGCGGCGCGCACTCGGACCGGGGCGGCAGGTCGCCGCTGGCGCCCTTGCCGGGATAGCAGAAGCCCATCGGGACGATCGCCACCCGGCTGGTGTCGTAGAACTCGTCACGTGTCATGTCCAGCCACGTGCGCAACTGGTCGCCGGACGGGTCGTTCCATGGGATGCCGGTTTCATGCACGCGCCGGCCGGGCGCCTGGCCGACGATCAGCAGGCGCGCGCTGGCGGCGGCCCGCACCACGGGCCGCGGGCCGTACGGCAGGTCGCATGCGCGGCAGCCGGTGATGTCGTTGAGGAGGATGTCGAGTGGGGAGCGGGACTTGGCGGGCAATGTGGCGCGGGAGGAATCGGTGGGGAGGCTTCAGTGTAGTCCTGTGCCCCGCTGCCAATCCGACAACCGCCGTAGTGCGCGTTGCCTTCCTATCCCGCGAGCTTGTCTGCAGCGGTCTGCAAACCACCCAGGATGGCGTCGGCCAGCGTGATCGGAAAGTCTTCCGGCAGCCTGGCACGGACGGCGCGGACCACCTCGGGCGTACGCGATATGAGATCGTCGACGACGGATTCGGCATCGCGGCCATCGACCGTAACAACGCCATATCGCCGGCCCAGTTCCAGCCAGTGACGACGCCGGATGTCCAGCATCTTCCAATGCGCGTTGCGTGACCTGACAGCCATTGCCAACCGTACCCGGTGCGGTGATATCTTGCCGGGGTCCTCTCCCAGCAGCGGATAAGCAGACATCACGTCATAGAGCGGCGTCAGCGCATAAGCGCCACCTGGGCGCAGCGCGAGACTGAAGTTCTTGGCATGGCCATCCGGCGCGCACAGCATCCAGAACAGAACCTGTGCCTGGAAGAAGGTGAGGCGGTCCGACTCGCGCTGCATGGAGCCGTTGAGCAGATCCATGATGCGGTCGATGCCGGGGCCACCGTCGGCTTCGTACTTCAGGTAGGGCGGCGTTGCCGTGGCCTGGCACATGTCTTCCTGTGGCAGGCGAACCAGCCACGCACCATCGCTATGCCACCACATGCGGTCAAAGCGCTCGATGCTGAGCACTTTCTGTTCCTCAAAGGTCAGCGGCTGGCAATCGGCCACGGGCAACCCATAGCCTTTTAGCACAAGCGAGCATAGCCACTCGTTCTCCACCGATTCCCGCAGGTCCAGCCTCATGTTCCCGACCAGTCCCATCGGCAACTTGAATATGTGGGTGGTCGGCGTGGAGCCCTTTGGCAGGCACCAGCGATTTTCGAACCTCAGGAATGCGGTCTTTTCCTGGGCACCGGCAATGGAAATGCGGAAATGTTCTTCCTCGTCGGCAGCTCCCATGGGCGGGGGCACTACCGTTTCGCGCAGGATCCGGGCGATGTCCGCTTCGGTCAGCGGCTCCGCATCAATGGCTTTGATATCCCCCGGCATGGCATCGTCAGGCAGCAGTTGCAAGGCGCCTGCGCAATCTCGACCGATCTGTGCGAGCAAGTCGAAGGCATCCGTCGAACTTGCCCGGAACCTGCGCGCAATGCGTTCGCGGATCTCACGGCTGTCAGGCAGCAGGTTCTCGAAGTACGCGCGGACGGTGTCGCCTTTGTGCGGGGCATTATCCGGCGTGAAAGGCAACGACAACGACAGCGGACGCCCCTGCGGAGCCGCGACCCAGGTATCCGCATACCTGAGCACGTCGCCTAGCTGCGGCTGCAGTTCCCAGCGCCCGACATGGATGCCGTTCATCCACAGCCCGAGCGCACGCGTATGCGAACGACGGCCCATGCTTCACCAGAGCGGCTTGTCGGACGCCGGCTCCGCCTGAACGGGAGAATCCGGCTTGCGCAGCACGAGCTCGACGCCAAGCACGGCCAGCAGCCGCATCAGGCGCCCAGCGCTGACCGCCTCCGCGTTGCGCTCAAGGGCGGACAGCGTTTGCTGGCTCACACCCATGCGAGCCGCGACTTCGGCCTGGGTCAGGCCGGCCTGCTTCCGGAACCCCTTCAGCATGGCCGGGAGTTGCTCTGGCGTACGGACAGTGAAATCACGCATACACGTGTCAGACTGTATTTCTGATTTACGTATGCTAGGCTGTTTTTTTGGAATACTCAAGATAAGTTGTATTTATTAAATACAATCTATACATTGTATTTCTATCGAGACGAACAAACGGCCTCTCTCGCAAAATCCAGCGATCTGTACGTGTTTTACGTAGCGGAAAACACAACGTCCCAGCAACCGCCAGAACTCACCCAACCCGCTTCCCAATCGTGCGGTCAAACCAGTCATCCAGCATGGCTTTCTCATACCGCAGCCGGTCGGAGCCGTCATACAGGTTCACGCCCCAGTGGAAGTTCATGTTGGACAGCCGGTCCTGCGAATCGGCCACTACCTGGTCGCCGTGGCGCAGCACATAGTGCAGCGTCATCCTGGGCCAGGTGGCGTCCCGCACGATGCGCACGCGCGACGGCAGCCGCCAGTCGACATAGCCGGCCAGGTCGATGTCGAGCACCTCGATGCTCAGCGTGTAGCCCTCGGGCAATTGCCGCGCGGCAAGCTTTTCCAGGTGCCGGCTGATTTCGTCCAGCACCTGGCGGTCGCTGCCATAGTTGTCATGGTACGAGGCGTCGGTGTAGGACTCCGGATGTACGAAGGTCACGGACAACGTGCCAGGCGCGGCGGCGGCGGCCATGGGTAGGCCCAGTGCCAGCATGGCAAGGGCGGAAAGGGTGTACCGGGACATGGCAGCACGCCTCCAGCGCAGAAAACACAGCCGGGAAGATACGCAATGCATGCGCGATCGGACAGGAGCCGTCCGTTGATAGCCCGAGCCTGGCCGGCGGTCCCGGGCTGACTTCAGCTTAGTGCATCGGGCCTGGGCCGGTGGGTCAGTGGAAATCGCGGCTCTCCACCATCAGCCGCCCCAGCAGCGGGCTCAGGTCGATCAACTCCTGCGCCACCAGGTGGCGCACCTCCCCCTGCCGCTGCCACATGCCGACCACGCCCAGCAGCGTCGCGCCGAGCACTTCCTTGCGCTGCCGCTCGATCAGGTCGGGCCAGTAGATCAGGTTGACGGTGCCGGTCTCGTCCTCGATGGTGGCGAAAATGGTGCCGCTGGCCGTGGCGGGCCGCTGCCGTACGGTGACGATGCCGCAGGCGCGCACGCGCCGGCCATTGCGGCAGTGGGAAAGCTGCTCCGCCGTGGCGTACTCCATGGCATCGAGCTTCGCGCGCAGCAGCGCGAGCGGATGGGACTTGAGCGACAGCCCCGTGCTGGCGTAGTCGGCCGCCACCTCTTCGCCGAGGCGCGGCGCCGGCAGTGACAACTGGCGTTCGATGAGCGGCGCTTCATGGAGCAGGTCGCGGTGCGCGACCTGCAGCGCGGCGGCGCTGGCCTGCCAGCGGGCCTGGCGCCGGTTGCCGGCGAGTGCCGCCAGTGCGTCGGACGCGGCCAGCACGTCGATGTCGTGCCGGTCCAGGCCGGCGCGCAGGGCCAGGTCCTCTACGCTGCCGAAGGGACGCTGCGCGCGCGCGGCCTCGATGCGCAGCGCGGCTTCCTCGCGCATGCCCTTGACGCGGCCCAGCCCCAGGCGCACGGGCGGCTTGCCGGCGCCGGTCTGCCCGGGCCCAGGTTCCAGCGTGCTGTCCCAGTTGCTGACCGTCACATCGACCGGCAGTGCCACCACGCCATGGCGCCGCGCGTCTTGCACCAGTTGCGAAGGCGAATAGAAGCCCATCGGCTGGCTGTTCAGCAGCGCGCACAGGAATGCCGAGGGATGGTGGCACTTGAGCCAGGCGCTGACATAGACCAGCTTGGCAAAGCTGGCCGCATGGCTTTCCGGAAAGCCATATTCGCCAAACCCTTCGATCTGCTTGCAGATACCCAGCGCGAAGGATTTCGGATACCCGTGCTCGGTCAGCCCCCGGATCAGCGCCTCCTGGTGCTGGCGCAGATCGCCCCGGCGGCGCCAAGCCGCCATCGAGCGGCGCAGCTGGTCGGCCTGCCCCGGCGTGAAATCGGCCCCGTCGATGGCCAGCTGCATCACCTGTTCCTGGAAGATCGGTATGCCCAGCGTGCGGCCCAGTACTTTTTCGATCACCGCGTCATAGTAGGCCGGTGGCTTCTGCGTACGACGGAAGGCTTCGCGCCGTTTCAGGTAGGGATGAACCATGCCGCCCTGGATCGGGCCGGGCCGCACGATAGCCACTTCCACCACGAGGTCGTAATAGTTGCGCGGCTGCAGGCGCGGCAGCATCGACTGCTGCGCGCGCGACTCGATCTGGAACACGCCGATGGTGTCGGCCTTGCAGATCATGTCGTAGGTCTCGTTGTTACCGGAGGGGATATCTCCCATCCTCGCGGGCACACCGGCACGAGCCAGATCTTCATTCAGGTTGGGGATCATCTCCAGCGCGCGGCGGATGGCCGACAGCATGCCCAGCGCCAGCACGTCGACCTTGAGCAGGCCGAGCGATTCGAGGTCATCCTTGTCCCACTGGATCACGCTGCGCTCGGCCATCGCCGCGTTCTCGATCGGCACCAGCCGCGACAGCTTGCCGCGCGCCATCACGAAGCCGCCCACGTGCTGCGACAGGTGGCGCGGGAAACCGCGCAACTGCTCGGTCAGGCTGGCCCATTGCTGCACCGCCGGCGATTCGCGGTCCAGCCCATAGCGGCTGATGCGATCCAGGAAACTCTGTCCGCTTTCCCACCACGCCTGGCCCTTGACCACCTGTTCCACCACGCTGGCATCGATGCCCAGCGCGCGCCCCACATCGCGCAGCGCGCTGCGCGAGCGGTAGCTGATCAGCGATGCGGCCAGCGCGGTGCGGTCGCGGCCGTACTTGCCGTAGATGTACTGGATGATTTCCTCGCGCCGCTGGTGCTCGAAATCCACATCGATATCGGGGGCCTCGTCGCGCTCGCGCGAGAGGAAGCGGCCGAACAGCAGGTTGGCTTCGCCAGGATTGACCTCGGTGATGTACAGGCAGTAGCACACCAGCGAATTGGCCGCGGAGCCGCGGCCCTGGCACAGGATGCCTCGCTTGCGTGCCTCGCGAACGATGTCATGCACGGTCAGGAAGAAGTGCTCGTATTGCTTCTCCTCGATCAGTTCCAGCTCCTCACGAAGCTGCTTCTCCCATTCCGGTTTCATGCCGTCGGGAAAACGCACCCTCTGGCCTGCCTCCACTTCCTTGCGCAGGTAGCTGATCGGCGTCTCGCCCTTGGGCACCAGTTCCTCGGGATACTCATAGCGCAGCATATCGAGCGAGAAATCGCACAGCCCGGCAATCCTCAGCGTCTGCGCCAGCGCCTCGCGCGGATACAGGCGCGACAGCACCTGGCGCATGCGCAGGTGCTGCTCGGCATTGGGCGCCAGCGCCATGCCGCATTCGGGCAGCGGCTTGCCCAGCCGGATCGCGGTCAGCACGTCGGACAGCGGCTTGCGCGAGCGCACGTGCATGGTCACCGCGCCCGATGCCGCCAGCGGCACGCCGGCCTGCGCCGATACGGTTTCGAGCCGACTGCGGTGCAGAGCATCGGCATGGCCTTGCAGTTGCTCCAGTGCGATCCACGCGCGTTCGCCAAAGACTTCGCGACACCATTGCGCCTGCTCCAGCAACTGCGACGGGTCGGAGCAGTAATCGGGCAGCAGCAGCGCCAGGCAGCCCGGCATGCCGCGCAGGTGCTCCAGCTCTTTCCCGGGCGCGGACAGGTCTTCGGGGTGCAGCCGGTAGCTGCCCTTCTGCGCGCGCATGCGGCCCAGCGTGATCAGCTCGCACAGGTTGCCGAAGCCTTCGCGGTGCTGCGCGATCAGGATCAGCCGCAGCGGCGGCCGTTCGTCCGCGCCGCATGGCGCGGTCAGGCTGAAGCGGCTGCCGATCAGCAACTTGAACGCCTTGGCGGCTTCGGCGTGCTCCTTCAGCGCATTGAGTTCGCCGTCGTCCTGCGCATCGCCCGCGGCCGCCTCGCAGCGTTCCACGGCATCCTTCAGCCGCGCGCGCAGCGTCTTGATGGCGTCGTGCGCGCGCGCGGTGCCGGCCACCGAGCATTCGTCGGTCAGCGCGATGCCGCGGTAGCCAAGCTGGAAGGCACGCTCGATCAGCTCGACCGGATGCGACGCGCCGGTCAGGAACGTGAAGTTGGAGATGCAGTGCAGCTCCGCGTAGTCGGGCAGCGTGGGCAGCCACGCGGGCAAATCCGGCGCGCTCATGCGAACAACCCATGCAGGAACCAGCGGTACTCACCGCCGTCATCCTGCCCGTCGCGCCCCGGATGGCCGGGGCGCTCGCGATAGACCCAGCAGCGCAGGCCGTCGGCACGCTCGGCGATGAAGTAATCGCGCGTGGCCAACGCGCCGTCCCACCAGCCGGCTTCGATGCGTTCGGGCCGGGTCAGCATGCCCAGCGGGCCGCCGTGGTCAGGGCGGTGGTTGCGCACCGGCAGGGGCAGCGGCTGCGCCAGCAGCCACAGCGGGCGCTCGGGCAGCGGCGGCAGCGGCGCGCCGGCCGCCTTGCCGGATGCCGCCTCATCCACCGGGCACCAGCGATTGGCGCGTTCGGGCCGGTGGTCGGCCAGCGGCTGCGGTTGCAGCACGTTGTCGCGCCCCAGGCGGGCGACCAGCGTGTCGAGCACGCGGCCCAGCTCGGCCGGCGTGCCGCCGGGCTCGGGGAACAGCGCGTCGCTCTGCGGCATGTGTTCGGCCATGGCTTCCACGCGCAGCGCCAGGCCGGTCACGGGGGCGTGGAAATTCAGCTTGTCCAGCTTCTCGCGCAGCAGGCGCGACAGGTGCGCCGGATCGCGGCTGGGCTGGGCCAGGCCCACCGTCACGGGCGTACCCACAGTATCGATGCCGAGCCGGTAGCGCTCATGCTCGAGCACCAGCACGCAACGCGTGACGCCGGCCTGTTGCACCGCCAGCCAGCCGGCCAGCGCCAGCAGCAGGCGCTGGGCGCCGGCCAGCACGCCTTCGGCCGATTCGATGCGTCCCGGCAGGTCCATGCGCTGCGCGAACGCGGGCGGCGCGGCAAACCAGGTGAAGCTGGCCAGCGCCTCGCCATAGGCCTGGTCCAGCCGGGCCAGCAGTGCCGGGCCCAGCCGGCGTGACAGCCCCGCGCGCGGCAGGCGCCGCACCTCGCCCAGCGTGCGGCAGCCAATGCCATCGAGCCAGCCCGGGTCCGCCAGCAGGTGCAGCACCTCGACCGGCAGGCGGTCCAGCAGCCGGCCCATGCGCCCGGGCTGCACCGCCCGCCGCGCCGGCCGCACGATGCCGCGGCGGGTGCGCCGCAGGGGCTGGCGCGCCAGCCACGCCGCACCATGGGCCGTGGCCCCGCTGCCGACCTGGGCAAACGTTCCGAGTTGCCGCACGCATGCGCGCACCGCCCGGCACAGCGCGCGGTGGCCGCCGAACAGGCGCAGGCTGGCCGTGACGTCGAGCATCAGCGTGGCTGCCTCCGGGTCTTCATCGAGCGTCACCAGCGGCGTGAAACGCAGCAGCGCCAGCGCCGCCGCGTGCAGCAGCGCCGCTTCGGCGACCGGATCGCGCTCCAGCTGCACCACGTCGGCCGACAGCGCCTGCACGCCGCCGCGCCGCATGCCGAAACGCACGCCCAGCGCCATGGCCGGAGCGTTGGCCAGCATCACCCGCTCGCGCTCCATCACCACCACTGGCACGGCATGGTGCAGCGTGCCGATGGCGGAGGAAAGCGGGGAGGAGGACGCCGTGTCCGGCTCAGGCCAGTTCGGCTGCAGCGCGTCCAGCGACAGGCGCGGCAGATGCACCGCGATCCAGTACGACATGGGCAGAATCTCCCGCAACAACGCCCGAAACAACAGGTGAAACAGCCGGGGCAGGCGCGGCGTGGCCGGCGCTGCGCCTGGCGCCCTCCATGCCATCCAGCCGCAGCCGCAGCGGCGCCTCGCGCACCGGCCCGCGCCGCTTGTGGAAGACGATGGACAGTGCATTGCCCGGCAACGGCGACAGCAGCAGCCGCAGCACCGCCGGCGACGACTCGCGCAGCGCCGTGGCCGGGCGCATGGCCCACACCGCGGTGTCGCCGGCCTGCGCCAGCACCTGCAGGCGGCGCATCGCCTCCGGCCGCGCGGCCGGCAGCCACACCAGCACCGCGCCGAACGCCTGGCTGCGCAGCATCTGCTCGGCCGCCCACAGCACATCGGCCTGCTGCGCGACCTTGCCGGCACCGGGGGCCGGGCGCACCCAGTAGAGCTGGCGCGCCGGCAAACCCGCCGCGGCCAGTCCCATCGCATTGGGCAGGCAAGGCGGCCCCACCAGCCCGATGCGCCGCCCCGCCGCCGCCAGCGCCCGCAGCGCCGGCAGCAGCAGGCGCAGTTCGCCCGCCCCGCCCTGCGTGGTCAGCAGCTCCGTCACCCCGCCGACCGGCCAGCCGCCGCCGGGCAGTTCAGCCGCCAGCCCGGCATAGCCGGCCGGCCACACCGGCTGGCTGCCGGCGCGGCCAAGCTGGCCGGCGCGCCACAGGCTGGGGTAGCGCTGCTCGAGCGCGGCCACGGCCTCCTCCCGGCTCGGCGGGAGGGGCTGGTCAGGCGAAGGGAAAGCAAGAGCCTCCGCGGCGGGGGCGGCGGGTGCGGTCATGTGGATGTTGAGTCTCGCTGGGGTGGCGAATGGTGTTTTTACGAATACTGTATGTTTATACAGTATTCGAGGCAGCGCAAGGGGGAAAGCGGAATGTGATCGAGCCGGACTGCGATGGAGGAACCGGCCGATGTCCGCCGGCAGATAATTCCCCGCCCGATTTCGTCAGCGTTTATGTGGGACGCTGTGTGGGTGCAGGCATGGGCTGACGCAACTGCGCAAAAAAGGTTCCTCGCCGAATTGCGGGGGCCGTGAGGGGGGATTGGGTTGGCGTGCCTGGCAAGCGTGGCTGTTTCGCCGGCTTAGCCGGCGAGTCTTTTGCCCGAGCGGCAAAAGCCAGGAGGAAGCCAGATGGGGTACGGGTTCCCCGTCCGATCGGCAGTGCTCGCCCTTTCCCTTCGCAGCACAGCCCCGGTCATTTCTCCGGCATCGCCGACGAATGATGGCTGGTGATCAGCCATTGCGATCCATCCCAGCGATAGGTGTAGCTATAACGGGCCTTGACGACAGCGCCCGTGCGCGCGAAGGTGAATGTATAGAGTCCCGCATCCACCGCGGAATTGCATCCGATCTGGATTTGGCGGAAGTCGATCTTCCCCGAAGGCCGGTCATGCAGGAAATGCTGGAAGTAGTCCTCTCTCTCCGCAACCGTCACGCGAGGCTTGTTGGAGACCGTCGGCAGCAGAATCGACCGCTCCGCATAGTTGGCCGCCACCTTGCGCGGATCGCCTGTCTGCAGAGACTGATTCCATCGATCGAACAGCGCCGCGATCTCCTGCTCCGATGCCGCCTTGCAGCTTTCCGTGCGTGACGCCTGCGCGCTGCCCGGCGTACCCTGGTTCATGGCGCATCCCGCGAGCAAGGACGCCAGCACTGCAATGCGAATCAGCTTCATGGCAACGTTCCTCCATTGGGGGATTGCGCGTCCGGCCACGGTACACGGCCTGAAGTATGGAACATTCCGCAAGCAAGTGTTAGGCGTATCCGGCATTTTCGACTGACGCAGTGGACTAGGGCAGTCCCGGCACGGTCACCGGCACCTCGCGCTGTTCTATCCTCCCGGCATTGTTTCCAGAAATGGCATGTCCGATTCCGATACCCGCCCTTCTTCCGATCGCAGCGGCAAGCCGCGCCGCACCACCATTCACGATGTAGCGCGCGCGTGCTGCGAGTCGTTATGCGGCGTATTGGATCCCGGCCAGAAGCCAGCCCATTACGCCGCCGCCAGCGTCAGGAATGCCTGCACTTCAGCGAACGATTCCTCATACGGGCGTGCGCTGCTCCAGTTGGCGATCTCGCCAAAGCGCGCGGCAACCTGCTCCGGAGACAACTCGGCATCGTCCAGCCTGACCGGTGCGGTTTCCATCATCGTCGCCGCGGCAAAGACGCCACCGCCGGCGGAAATGATCGTCTTCGAGGGCGAATCGTCGCTGCAGAGATAAAGCACCGCGGGGGTCACGCGCTCGGGCTGGATGCGCTTGAGCAATTCCTCGGGCAGGACATCCGCGGTCATGCGCGTGGCGGCCACGGGCGCCACCGTGTTGACACGGATGTTGTTCTTGCGGCCTTCAGGGGTCAGTGCGTTCATCAGACCCACAAGCGCCATCTTGGCCGCAGCGTAGTTCGACTGGCCGAAGTTTCCATACATACCGGAGGAAGACGTGGTCATCACGATGCGGCCAAAGTTCTGCTCGCGCATGATGTCCCACACGGCCTTGGTGCAGTGGATGGAACCCATCAGGTGAACGTCGATCACGGCCTTGATGTCGGCCATCTCGAGCTTGGAGAAGGTCTTGTCGCGCAGGATGCCGGCGTTGTTCACCAGGATATCGACGCGGCCGAACTCGTCCATGACCTGCTTCACCATGGCCTGGACCTGCTCGAAGTCGGCCACGTTGGCGCCGTTGGCAATGGCGGTGCCGCCGGCCTTGCGAATCTCGTCCACCACGGCGAGCGCGGCCTCGGACGAGCCGCCGGTGCCGTCACGGGCACCGCCGAAGTCATTCACCACCACCTTCGCGCCGCGCGCGGCGAGCGCCAGCGCGTGCGAGCGGCCCAGACCGGCGCCCGCGCCGGTGACAATGGCAACCTTGCCGTCAAAGCGAATCGTCATCTTGTACTCCTCAATATTGGTGGTTCTGTTCGCGAAGCCGCGACATTCAGGGAAACAGGCGCGTGATCGACTCGGCCACGCATGCCGGCTTGGAGATGCCTTCGCATTCCACTTTCATTTCGATTTTCAGCTGTGCGCCACCGCCTTCCAGCGCGTCCCACGACATCAGCGTGAAATGCGCGCGCAGGCGCTTGCCGACCGGCACCGGCGACATGAAACGCACCTTGTCCAGACCATAGTTCACGCCAGCGCGGGTCTCGCGGATCTGGAAGGCCGTGGCAAAGAATGCCGGCAGCAGGCTCAGCGTCAGGAAGCCGTGCGCGATCGGCCCGCCGAACGGCCCCTGCTTCGCGCGTTCCACGTCGACATGGATCCATTGATGGTCGCCCGTGGCGTCGGCAAACTGATTCACGCGAACCTGGTCGATCGTCATCCACTCGCTGGTGCCGATGCTCTCGCCAACCATCGGCTTGAGATCGGCGATCTTCTCGAAAGTCTTCATGCTTGTCCTTCAGCTTGAATCAGTGTGGCCTGCAGTGCCTCTGCGCAGGCAGCCTCATGGTGGTCGGCGCGGCCGAACAGTGCATCGGCGACGATGGCGCGCTTGAAGTAGTGCCCGACGGCATACTCTTCGGTCATGCCGATGCCGCCGTGCAGCTGGATCGCCTGGCCGCAGACCACGCGCGCGGCGCGGCCGATCAGGGCCTTGGCCTGGGAGACGCTACGCTGCACGGTCGCCGCATCGTCATTGGCCATGGAGGCCAGCAGGTGGTACAGCATCGAACGCGCCAGCTCCAGCTCCGCGACCATGTCGGCCATGCGGTGCTGCAAGGCCTGGAACGAGCCGATGGACACGCCGAACTGCTTGCGCACCTTCAGGTACTCGGCACAGATCTCGATGGCCTTCTCCATGGCGCCGACCAGCTCTGCGCACAGCGCGGCGGTGCCATGCGCCAGGCCATGGCGCAGCGCGGCCAGCCCTTGCCCGGCCTGGCCGAGAAGACTGCCGGCATCGACCTTCACGCCGTCGAGCGTCACCTGCGCGGCCCATGAGCCGTCATGCAGCGGCAGTGGCTGGCGCGACAGGCCCCGACTGGTAGCATCCACCAAGAAAAGCGAGAGGCCTTCGCCATCGCCGATGCGGGCCGACACGATGAACGCATCGGCATCCACACCGCCCAGCACCAGCGTCTTTACGCCACGCAGCACGTAGCCGCCATCCACCGTATTCGCACGACACGCGACGGTGTCTGGAAATCCCCGTGATTCCGCTTCGCTGTAAGCCAGCGCCAGCTTGCGCGAGCCGTCGGCCAGCGCCGGCACCAATGCCTCGCGCTGCACCGGCGACGCCCCCGCCACCAGCGTCTGGGCCGCCAGCACGGCACAGCCGAGGAACGGCTCCACCACCAGCCCGCGGCCGAATTCCTGCGCGATCAGCACCGTGTCGACGACGCTGCCGCCAAGCCCGCCATCGGACTCCGGCAGTGCTGCCGCGAGCCAGCCGTTCCCGGCAAACGCCGCCCAGTCCGCCGCACTGCAGCTCGAACGCGCCTTGAGCAGTGCGGTACGGCGCTCGAAGCTGTAGTCCTTGTCGACATAGCGGCGCACGCTGTCCTGCAGCATCTGCTGCGTGTCATCCAGCTTGAAATCCATGATTCATGCGCCTTTCAGAGTTGAAACACCGCCTTCGCGATGATGCCGCGCTGCACTTCGCTGGTACCCCCGTAGATCGTGGATGCGCGGCGGAAGAACATTTCGTTCGCAATGCCACGGCCCATCCCCTGCATCGGCAGCGGCGGTTCCGCACCCTCGGCATGCGGCTCAGGGTAGGCCACCGCGCCGTAGTCGCCCAGCGATTCCACCAGGAACTCGCTCATGCGCTGCTGCAGTTCGGTGCCGCGGATCTTCAGCATCGACCCCATGGCGTGCGCCGCGGGGCTGTGGTCCTGCTCCATCGCGGCCACGCGCTTCACCATCATGGCGATGGCATTGACCTCCGCGTCGAAGCGCGCCAGGCGCAGCGCGAACTCATGGCGCGCGATGAGCGAATTTCTGCCCGCCTTCTGGCTTGCCGCCAGCTTGCGGATCTCCATCAGGTAGCGCTTGAGGATGGGCAGGTCGGCCGCCGTCGCGTGTTCGTTGTTGAGCAGGAACTTGGTGATCTTCCAGCCGTCCCCTTCTGCGCCGATGCGGTTGGCGACCGGGACACGGACGTTGTCGAAGAAGGTCTCGTTCAGGTGATGGCAGTCGTCGATGCTGCGGATCGGGCGCACCGTGATGCCAGGCGTCTTCATGTCCACCAGCAGGAAGGTGATGCCGGCCTGCTTCCTGGCCTCCTGGTCGGTGCGGACCAGGAGGAAGATCCAGTCCGCCTCATGCGCGTAGCTGGTCCAGATCTTCTGGCCGTTGACCACGTAGTGGTCGCCGTCGCGGTCCGCACGCGTGCGCAGCGAAGCGAGGTCGGAGCCCGAGCCCGGTTCCGAGAAGCCCTGGCACCACAGGCGCGTGCCGCTGAAGATGTGCGGCAGGTGCTCAGCCTTCTGCTCCGGGCTGGCAAACGCGTTCAGCACGGGGCCAAGCAGCTTCTGCGCAAAGCCGTCCTGGGTGGGCGTGCCCGCAGCCACGCACTCTTCGTCGAAGATGAGTTGCTGCAGCACGCTCCAGCCGGTGCCGCCATCCTTCTGCGCCCAGTAGGGCGCGCCCCATCCCTTTTCGTTGAGCACACGCTGCCAGCGCTCCACTTCTGCACGCTGCGAACGCACGCTGCCGCGCGGCTTGCCGGCCAGTTCGGCCGGCAAGCCGGCGCGCACGAATTCGCGCACATCCTGCCGGAAGGTGTCGAGCCCGGCGTCGGGTTGAAAGTCCATGGCAGGCTCCGCGTCAGATACGGTACATCGTGACGACGCAGGCGCCGCCGATCCCCACGTTGTGCTGGAGCGCCACGCGGGCTCCTTCCACCTGCCGCTTTTCGGCGGTGCCGCGCAATTGCTGGACGAGTTCCGTGCATTGCGCAAGGCCGGTCGCCCCAAGCGGGTGGCCCTTCGACAGCAGGCCGCCCGACGGGTTGACCACGTACTTGCCGCCGTACGTGTTGTCGCCGTCGTCGACAAACTTCGCCGCGCCGCCCTCCGGGCACAGGCCCAGGCCTTCATAGGTAATCAGTTCGTTGTGGGCGAAGCAGTCATGCAGTTCGACCACGTCCACGTCGTCGGCACCGATGCCGGACGCTTCGTAGACCTGTTGCGAAGCGGCCCTGGCCATGCCGAAACCGGCGACGTAGCGCATGTCGGTCTCGAACGTGTCCGCGAAATCGGTGCTCATGGCCTGGGCCGCGATCCAGACGCGCGCGTCGATGTCATGCTTGCGCGCGTACTCTTCGCTGCACAGCACGGCGGCGGCGGCGCCGCAGGTTGGCGGGCAGGCCATCAGGCGGGTCATGACACCGGGCCATACCGGCTGGTCCGCCATGACGTCTTCGGGCGTAATCACCTTGCGGAATACCGCGAGCGGGTTGTTGGCGGCGTGGCGGCTGGCCTTGGCGCGGATCTTCGCGAACGTCTCCACCGGCGTGCCGAAGCGCTGCATGTGGTCCAGGCCCGCTCCGCCAAAGATGCGCAGCGCGGGCGGGATTTCCTGCGTGCCCATCAGTGCGTCGCAACGCTGCAGGAACAGGTCGGCCGGCAGCGGTCGGTCGTTGAAGTAGCTGCCCAGGGCGCCTGGGTTCATCTGCTCGAAGCCGACGACGAGCGCCACATCGAGCGCGCCAGCCTCGATGGCCTGCCGCGCGAGGAACAGCCCGGTCGAACCGGTGGCGCAGTTGTTGTTGACGTTGATAATCGGGATGCCGGTCATGCCGACGTGATAGAGGGCGCGCTGCCCGGCGCACGAGTCGCCGTAGACGAAGGCGGTATAGGCCTGCTGAATCGCCTTGTAATCCACGCGGGCGTCCTGCAGCGCCAGCCGGGCGGCGGCGGCGCCCATCAGGTCATAGGTTTCACTGGCGCCCGGTTTGGTGAAGGGGACCATCCCCACGCCGGCCACGACGACTTTGCGAGCCATAAGTCTTCCTCGGTATCTGTTGTCAGCCGTTCGATCGAATCGGCACGGAACCGATGATAGGTAGTGGGGCTCCCGGCAAGCTCCCCCTCGTTTCGAGGGGGACTGGTCCGCCGCGCGCCAGTCCTATATTGCACGCGCCGCAGAAGATCCCCGGAAGGGACCGGACCGGCATTTACCGATACAGGAGACAGCATGAAAATCAATTTCGCGCGCCTGATGGAGCACGCGGCCGTGCGATGGGCCGATCGCGAGGCCCTGGTCAATATCGAGCGCAACCGCCGCTACAGCTACCGGGAACTGCATGCGCTGACCAATCGCATCGTCAACATGATGCGAGACAGGCTGGCACTGCGCCGCGGCGACAGCTACCTCTGCATCCTCGACAACGACAACCTGTCGCTGCTGCACACCTGGACCGTGCTCAAGGGCGATGCGGCCGCGGCATTCACCAACCTGCGCGATTCCATCGACGAGCACCGATGGCAGGTGGACTTCCTGCGGCCGAAGGTGGTGTTCCTGGAAAACGACTTGCTGGCGCGCTACTACCCCATGCTGCGCGAGTCCGGCGTGACCGTCGTCTGCATGGACCCGGTACCCACCGAGTTCGCCCATGCCGACGGCCTGTACGGCTTTTGGGACCTGCTCGAGGATGTTTCCGGGGACGACCCCGGCGTCGAGAGCGACATCCACGCCGATCCCCTGCTGTACCGCTTCACCGGCGGCACCACCGGCAGGAGCAAGTGCGCCGCCTACACGATGGACAACTGGCTGGCGTGCCGCGATGCCTTCTTCGCCGAGGCCGAGCATGCGATCAATCCCGACGCCCGGGTACTGCACATGGCGCCGGTCAGCCACGGCTCGGGCCTGTACTTCCTGCCGACGCTGTTCCGCGGCGGCTGCACGATCACCCAGAACCTCCCCGACCTGAAAGCATGGTGCCGCAATGTGGAAGCGGAAAAGGCCACCGTGGGCGCGCTGGTGCCAACGGTGCTCTACTGGCTCCTGGACCTGCCGGAGGCGTCCGATCACGACCTGTCTTCGCTCCAGACCATCTACTACGGCGCGGCCCCCATCAGCCCTGCGAAGCTGGAACGCCTGCAGGCGCGCTTCGGCAACATCTTCCTGCAGATCTACGGCTCGACGGAATGCCTGCAGCCCGTGGCGCTGCTGCCGAAGAAAGACCATATCGTCGGGGCAGGCCACCTCGCGTCCGCCGGACGCCTGGCATCCACCGCCGAAGTGATCGTGGCCGGCGAAGACGGCCAGCGCCTGCCGCCGGGTGCCACGGGCGAGGTCTGGATCCGGTCGCGGGCCACCATCTCCGGCTACTTCCGCAATCCCGAGGGCACGGCGGCCGAGTTCACCAACGGCTTCTGGAAATCGGGTGATCTCGGCTACGTCGACGAACAGGGGTTCCTCTACATTGTCGACCGGAAGAAGGACATGATCATCACGGGCGGGTTCAATGTCTATGCGATCGAGGTCGAGGCGGCACTGAACGCCCATCCGGCGGTTTCCAATTCAACCGTGGTCGGCGTTCCGCATGAGGAATGGGGCGAGGCCGTGCATGCCGAGGTCGTACTCAAGGCTGGCGAGCAGGCAACCGCCGCCGAGCTGATCGACCACGTCAAGGGCATGCTGGGGCGTTACAAGGCGCCGAAGACGGTAGCCTTTGTCGATGCGCTGCCGGTCAGCGCAGTGGGGAAAGTCCTGCGACGGCAGGTGCGGGACAAGTATTGGACGGGCCAGACGCGGCGCGTGTCCTGATTACCCCGGGGCCGGCTCCATACTGCCGGCTTGCTCCCCTCTCCCATAAATGGGAGAGGGGAGCCAACACTCACAGTATTGACGTCCTGGCGTTATGCAAAAGCCGAGATACCCGTCAGCGCCCGCGAAATCGCCAGTTGCTGGATCTCCGTCGTGCCATCCGGAATCGGGATGATGATCGCCTCGCGCAGGTAGCGCTCGACGTTGAACTCCTTCGTAATGCCGTTCCCGCCATGCAGTTGTACGGCATCGCGGCAAGCACGGACCGCGGCTTCCGTGGCGAAGGCCTTCGCCATCGATGCCTCCATGTCGCAACGGATGCCGGCGTCGATGAGACCGAACACGCGATGGCACATCAGCCGCGACGCATCCAGCAGCATCGCCATGTTGGCAATCTTGGCCGCCACGAGCTGGTGCGCGGCGATGGGCTTGCCGAACTGCTTGCGATCCTTCGCATAGGCAATCGACTCTTCCAGCGACGCCCGCATCAGCCCGATCGACAGCGTGCCGACGTGGCCTCGCGCCACTTCGAACAGCTTCATTGTATTCTTCAGGCCCTCGCCTTCCTTGCCGATCAGATTGGTCACCGGTACGCGTACATCCTGGAAGAACAGCTGCGCGGTCGATTGCGAGCCGAGCGCGATCTTGTCGATATTGCGCGACTCGTAGCCATGCTCCTTGCGGTCCACCAGGATGTGGGACAGGCCACTCTCCGTGCGGCACGTCACCACGACCACATCGGAGTACTCCCCGTTCGAGATCCAGGTCTTCTCGCCATTGATGATGTAGTGGTCGCCATCACGCACGGCGCGGGTCTTGAGTTCCGCGACGTTGGAACCGACGTCGGGCTCGCTGATGGCCACCGAGCTGAAAATCTTGCCGGCCAGTGCATCCGCCATGTACTTGTCGCGCAGTTCCTGCGACGCGCCGGTCAGCAGGAGAGGCAGGCCGAGATTGATCATCACGGCCAGCGCGATGTCGCACGAGCAGGCCACCAGTTCTTCGAACAGCATGCCTTGCATGGTGAAGGTCAGTCCCATGCCGCCCAGTTCGGCGGGAATCGAACAGCCCGGCAGGCCGAACTCGGCGATGCGCTGGGTCAGTTCCCGCATCTTCTCCTTGGGGATGAAGCGGTCGCGGTATTCACGCGCCACGGGCTTGATCTCGGACTGCAGGAACTTGCGAAAGCTCTCGACCGCAAGGGTCTGGTCTTCGGTAGGCAGTTGGTATGGCATTCGTTGTCTCTCGGAATCAGTTGCCTGGCCGCGCTCAGTCGCGGCCAAGGATCGCAATGTGTTCGGTGGCTTCTTCCACGCGCCACAGGCCGCCGCCGTTGCCCTGGATGGCAAAACGTGCGCCTTCCACCTGGCGCTTGCCGCAGTTGCCGCGCAGTTGCTCCACCAGTTCGAAGATCTGGCCGATGCCGGTCGCGCCGATCGGGTGGCCCTTCGATTCCAGGCCGCCCGACGGATTGATCGGCAGCCTGCCGCCCAGCGTGGTCTCGCCGCGTTCGGCCATGGCGCCGCTGTCGCCGGGCTCGCACAGGCCCAGCGCCTCGACGCACAGCAGTTCGCCGATCGCGGTGGCATCGTGCACTTCCGCCACGTTGATGTCCTGCGGGCCGATGCCGGCCTGCTCGAAGGCAACCTTGCCCGCCTGGCGGGTACAGCCCAGGTCATGGGCGTCGGCCTCGCGCGCGGAGGCGGATCGCACCACGCTCGCCATCACGCGGATGGCGCGCTTGCGGTCGAAGCCGTACTTCTTCAGCGCCGACTCCGTGCAGAGGATGGCCGCGGAGGCGCCATCCGAGATCGGCGAGCACATCGGCAGCGTGATCGGGTACGTGATTGGCGGCGCGGCCAGCACTTCCTCGATGCTCATGGCGTTGCGGTACTGCGAACGCTCGTTGTGCACCGAATGCCCGTGGTTCTTCGACGACACCGCAGCAAGCTGGCGCTGCGTAATGCCGAAGCGCTCCATCAGGCCGCCGCGGCCCAGCGCCGCATACACGTCCATGAACGGGCTGTAGGGCTTCGGTGACTGGGACCCGGACGGCGGCACGATGCTCTGGCCCATGGCGGCCAGGTAGTTCTTGTTCTCCTCGAAGGTCTCGATGTCCCAGGCGGACTCGAAGGCCGAGAACATCTTGGCCTTGTCGCTGTAGAACATCTTCTCCGCGCCCACGGCGATCGCCACATCCGCAGCGCCCGCACGCAGCTGCGTCACGGCCAGGTTGAACGCGTGGCTCGACGATGCGCAGGCGCCTTCGATATTGAAGATGGGAATGCTGTCGAAGCCCAGCGGCAGCAGCGCCACCTGGCCACGGATCATGTGCTGGCCGTCGAAGTGCCCCTGTGTGCAGTTGCCGAAGAACGCAACCTGCACCCACTTGCGGTCGCAGGCCGCGTCTTTCAGGGCGTCTTCCACCGCCCAGGCGGTGAGCTGCTTGACGGTCTTGTCGGCGTGGCGGCCGAACGGCGTCATGCCGACGCCGACGATATAGATGTTTTCCATGCTGGTTCTGGTTGATGTCGGTCCTGAGATCGGCCCTGGAGATCAGTAGCCCTTGAACTGCGGCTCGCGCTTTTCGACGAAGGCGGCCAGGCCTTCCTTCACGTCGTACGAGCGCTGGTGGTTGCGCAGCTCGAACAGCTCATGGCGCAGCGCGTCGGCAGCGGTCTTGTCGGCGGCCTCGTTGGCCACGCGTTTCATGCGCGCCAGTACCAGCGGGCTTTTCTTGGCCAGCTTCTCGGCCAGCGCCTGCGCGCGGTCGCGCAGTTCGGCGTCCGGCAGCACTTCGTTGACGAGCCCGTACTGCTTCATTTCCGCCGCGCTCAGTGCGTCGCCCGTGAACAGCAGGTAGCGGGCCACGTTGACCGGCACCTTGCGCGGCAGGATGGCGGCGCCACCCGCGCCCGGGAACACGCCGAAGTTCGAGTGGGCATCGCCGAGGCGGGCCGATTCGGCGGCCAGCACAAGGTCGCATGCCATCACCACTTCCAGCCCGCCGGCCAGCGCCAGGCCGTTCACGGCGGCGATCAGCGGCTTGGGGAACGCACGCACCGTGTCGAAGAAGTCGACGATGCGGTCCAGGAAGTCCTTCTCGCCGGGCACCTGCTGGTCAGCCTGCGATTCCTTCAGGTCGGCGCCGGCGCAGAATGCGCGGCCGCTGCCGGTAATCACCACCACGCGGATGGCGGGGTCGTCGCGCCATTCGCCGAGCTTTGCGGCGATGCCGGCAACCATTTCACTGTTCAGGCTGTTCATCGCTGCCGGCCGATCCATCGTCAGCCAGCCGACTGCGCCGGCCACTGCATGGGTATAGCTCATCTGTTTCCTCCTGATTTCGACGGATGTTCGTGATGCATTGCGTCGTGTAAAGTTAGTCGCCACGCCGCTGCCAATCACCCCTCATCGCGAGGGCGCCCCCCTGATTGACAGGACCCGTGGCTTGTGACATATGCACGGACGGGCTCCGCCCGGGCCTCGCCACCGCGGGCGACCACACGGTTTTCACAGGTGCTGCCTTGACGACAAATTTCACCCATCTGCTGGCCTCCACCCGTTTCACACCGCCCCGCATCGGCGCGAAGTACGTGCCGCGCACGCGGCTGCTGGCATTGCTGGAGCAGGCACAGCAGAGCAGGCTGACGCTGGTCACGGGCAGCGCAGGCTATGGGAAGACGACCCTGCTGGCGCAGTGGCGGCAGAAGCTGCAATCGGCCGGGGCCAACGTGGCGTGGTTGTCGCTGACGCCGGACGAGAAGGGATTTGCCGAGTTCTGCCAGGCCTTCCTGGCCGCCATCGAGCGGGTCGGCATCGCCGTGGATATCGATATCGCCCCGGAAGGCAGCAATGCCCGGATGACCGACGCCGCCGTGGCGTCGATCGTCGACCGCACGGCCGAACAGGCCGAGGAAACCTACGTGATCCTTGACGACTACCACCACGTCGAGAACCCGTGGGCGCACAAGTTCCTGCAGAAGCTGCTGGACCACTGCCCCGACAACCTGCACGTGGTCATCGCCTCGCGCGTGGCGCCGCCGCTGGGGCTGAGCCGGCTGCGCGTGATGAACCAGATCGTCGAGATCGACGCCGCCGAACTGCCCTTCAGCCTGGCCGAGACGCGAGCCTTTCTCGACAGCAACCTCGGCCGAGACAAGCTCAATGCGGACGAATTGCACCTGATCGACGAGCTGGCCGGTGGCTGGCCGTCGTGCCTGCAGCTCATCACCATCATGCTGAAGAACCGGCCCGAGTCGCGCGAGCGGCTGCGCGACCTGGTCTGGCAGTCGGTCGACCTGCAGGCCTACCTCAGCGAAGAAGTCATGGCCCAGCTGCCGCCGGAACTGGCGCAGTTTTCCGAGGCGCTGTCGGTCTTCCGGCGGTTCAATGCCGAGCTGGCCGAGGCCGTGACCGGCGACGCGCAGGCGGCCGAACTGCTGCGCCGCATGGAAAGCGAGAACCTGCTGATCGTGCGCATCGAGTCCGACGACCGCACGCCCTGGTACCGCTTCCATCCGCTGTTCGGCGAATACCTCGCGACACGGCTGCGCAAGCGTGGCAAGGCCGCCGTGGCCGAGCTGCACCGGCGCGGCAGCCGCTGGTTCGCCGACAACGGGCTGCTGGCCGAAGCCGTGCGCCACGCCGCACTGGGCGGTGACGTGGAGTTCGCTGCGCAGGTGATCGAGCAGGCCGCGCCGGCCACATGGAACCTGGCCTACCTGAGCCCGGTCCTGCATCTGCTGGAGCGCTTGCCCGAAGAGGCGCTCGTGAAGCACCAGCGGCTGTTCTACCTGGCCTGCCTGACGGTGGCCCTGACCGCGCAGCCGGCACGTGCGCGCCGGTTGCTCACGCACCTTCACGCAAGCGGTGCGCACGCCGAGCCCGCCATTGCCGCCATGCCCGCGCTGATCGAAGCGGCCATTGCCCACCAGGAGGACGACACCGGCCGGATCATCGAACTGCTGGAGCCGCGCTTGGGCGATTCTCTCGAAAATCCGTTCCAGCGCTATGTGCTGCAGGCCGAACTGGCTTCCGGCTACGCCGCGGCCGGTCGCTATGCCGACGCCCGCCGCCTGCTAGACAACCACCCGATCCAGGCCTCGGACCGCAACAACGACATGGCGCTGGTGGCCGAGGCCACCCGAATCCAGTGCCAGCTGCTCGCGGGCGATGTGCGCGAGGCAGGCAAATTCGGCACGCCGGTACTGGCCCGCGCGATCAAGGCAAACGGGCCGCATTCGATCAGCGCCAATCTCTGCGCTTCGCTGCTGGCCGATGCGTACTATGAACTCGACCGCATCGACGATGCGCGTGAAACGCTCGCGAACCGGCTCGGCCTGCTTCATGCCTCCGCGCCGGACGTCATGGTTCGCGCCTCGCTTACCCGCGCGCGGCTCGACCTGCTGCAGGAAGGTCCCGACACGGCGCTGACGTTCATGGAACAGCAGACGGCGCACCTGCGCAGCCTGGGGCAGCATCGCGCCGTGGCGCATATGCTGGTCGAGCAGGTCAAGCTCCATCTGCGGCGCGGCCAGGCTGACCGGGCCGCGGAACTGTCAGCCTCGCTCGACGAGATGGCCCGGACCTTCGGCACAAGCCAGGGCTACCTGGCCAATATTCCGGCCCTGGCGGCACTGGCGCGCGGGTACCTGCTGCGTGCCACCGCGCCGGAGCAGGCGCTGGACGCGCTGGAAGTCACGCGCGCCCACGGCATGGCCTGCAACCGGGGGCGGCAGCTGGCGCTAGCCGACCTGCTGGCCGCCACGATGCTCGATCAACTGGGGCGCGCCGACGAGGCGCTGGAGACCTTTGTACGAGCGCTCGGCGACGGCGAACGACGCGGTCTGATACGCACCTTCATCGACGAAGGCGCGCCGGTTGCCGCGCTGCTGACACGCTTCATCGGCACGCGCAAGGCCGACGAACCGCTGCTGCGCTATGCGCGCGACCTGCTCGGCCGCATGCCGGAGAGCGAGGAGGCATCCGCCGCCCGGCGCCGCGGCGGCCCGAAGGCGAATGTCGCCCTGACCCAGCGGGAACTGGAAATCCTGGCGCTGGTCGCGCAGGCGATGTCGAACAAGCGGATCGCGCTGACCCTCAACATCACGGTCGAAACCGTGAAATGGAACCTGCGCAACATCTTCGCCAAGCTGGGCGTATCGAGCCGCTACCACGCCATGGTGTGGGCGCGGGAGCAGGCCCTGATTTCCTGAAGTCCGGCGCTGCAGTCCGGCAGATACTCGCGGTTCAGTTCACCGCCTGAGCCTGCGGGAAGGACCACGCTCCGCTCAGCACATCGGGCCGCGCGCGGTAGAGCCGCACCAGGTAGTTCCAGCCCGCCATGGTCGGCAGGCAATTGGGTATCTGCCCGTTGCAGTCGCCGAACTGGACGGTCACCGTGCCGTCTGCATTGCGTTTCGCCGTCAGGTTGTTCAGCGAATAGGCATGCAGGCTGTTCGGCTCGAAGTAGCCCCTGGCGTTGTAGACGCTGATGGACCAGAAGCCGTCCACAGGCACCTTCCCCACCGTCATGCGGTAGACAGTCTTGCCGTCGTTGCGGGCCGGGGTGATAGGCAGGTAGAACGTATCCCTCTCCGGAATGCCGCCCCAGCCCATGGCGGTGCCGATCATGTGCCGCACCGGGTCCACCTGCTCGCGGGTGCCGAACATCCGGTGCGTGTCCGACAGCGTGGTGTTCATCGCCAGCAGGGCTTCGCGGATCTTGTTCCGCCCCGCCGGGTCCCAGTCCGGCACGTCAAAGCTGCCCGCCCCCTTCGTGCTGACCTGGATCCGGTCCTGCAGCGCCCGTGCCGCGTCCATGTCGGCCGCATCTTCCGGGTTGGCCAGGATGCGCACGGCAATCATCACGTAGCGCGTTCCCATCTGCTCGCGCGTAAACGTATGCGGCCCCGGCGCATAGATGACCGTGCGCGTGAAATGATCCTGGTCGATCGCCTGCAGCGACAGGTAGCGGCCGCCCGCATCGGGCAGCGTCACGGTCACGGGACCTGCCTGCAGGTCGAAGATGGCGGTCGAGTAGAGCGTGTCGCGGTTGGGGCGTACGACGCCCTGCTTGTCGAGCTCTGCCATCGCGCGCCGGTGGACGAAGCGGCCGAAGGCGCCACGCTTCACCACCGCGGAAAAGTAGGTATCGGTCTCCGCGCGGATGTAGTTGTCGGCGGTGACGGGCACCGTGGCCGCCGAAGCGGCCGCGCCGTGCACCATGAGGCTGGCCACGGCGCACAGCGCCACGGCATGTCGTTGCAGCTTGCAGATCATGCAGACTCTCCTTCCAGTGGTTTGCTCGTGCGGCCGTCCCCGGGGGCTAGCGGGTGCCGCAGTCGATATCGATGTTGTTGGCGTTGAGGTAAGGGTTCTCGACGATGTGGCGCACCAGCGCGGCAAATTCGTCCGCCTGGCCCATGCGGCGCGGGAACAGCATCTTGTCGATCAGGCCGTCGGACACCTTCTGCGGCATGCCCGCCGACATGCCGGTCTCGAACAGGCCCGGCGAAATCGCCATGACGCGAATGCCATGCTCGGCGAGATCGCGCGCGACCGGCAGCATCATGCCGATCACGCCGGCCTTGGTCGCACTGTACGCCGCCTGCCCCATCTGGCCAGCCTTGGCCGCTCCGGAGGCGGTGCTGATGATCACACCGCGCTCGCCCGTGGGGCCCGCTTCATTGGCCGACATCGCCAGCGCCGCGTAGCGGATCATGTTGAAGGTGCCGGTCAGGTTCACGCCGATCACGCGGTTCCACAGATCGGTGGGAAAGAGCTGGCCCTTCGACAGCGTTTTGCACGGCCCCAGCACGCCTGCGCAATTGACCGATACATGCAGCGCGCCATGCCTGGCCAGCACCGCATCAATACCGGCCTTGACGCTGGCCTCGTCCGCCACGTCGACCGCGACGCCCGTCATGTCCGCTCCCATCGCTTCGGCCAGCCGGCCCGCATCCAGGTCGAAGCCCACTACCTTCGCGCCCGCGGCGGCAAGCGCCTTGCAAGTGGCGAGGCCCAGCCCCGACGCCGCGCCCGTGACGACGGCAACCTTGTCCTGCAGATCCATTTCGTACCTACCTTTCCTGTTGATGATGTTCACCGATGTCAGATGGCCCGCCACTGGCCTTCCCAGAAGCGCGCGCGGATGTCGCGCTTGAGTACCTTCCCGACCGCGCTGCGCGGCAGGTCCGGCCAGAATTCGACGGACTTGGGTGCCTTCACGCTGCCGAGCGCGTCCTTGCACAGTTGCGTCAGCGCCGCGCCCATCGCATCACGAGCTTCGCCACAGCCTGGCTTGAGCTGCACCACGGCCTTGACGGCCTCGCCCCATTTCGGGTCAGGCACGCCGATCACGGCGCAATCGAGCACGGCCGGATGCGACAGGATCACCGCTTCGATTTCGCTCGGGAAGACGTTGAAGCCACCGCTGACGATCATGTCCTTCTTGCGGTCGACAATGGTGATGAAGCCGCGCTCGTCCTTGACGCCGACGTCGGTCGTGTGGTGCCAGCCGCCCGCGGAGACCTCGGCCGTTTCCTCTGGCTTGCGGTAGTAGCCTTGCATGACCATGGTGGACTGCACCACGATCTCCCCCTTCTCGCCGGGGCCGGCCAGCTTCCCGTGCTCGTCCATGATCTCCACGCGGGCGAACGGCACCGCGCGCCCCGCCGATGCGAGCGCTACCTCGTCGAAGCTGCCGTCGGGCAGCAGGTAGTCCTCCGGGCGCTTGGCGACGACCGGGAACAGGCACTCGCTCTGACCGAACACCTCGTAGATGACCGGACCGAGGCGGCGCACCGCTTCCTTGAGCTTTTCCGGTGCAATCGGTGCGGCGCCCACGGCGACGGATCTCAGTGAAGAGACGTCCGTCGAATCGAGGCGCGGATCGTTCAGCAGCGCATAGACCAGCGTAGGCGGCAGGAACATGTGCGTGATGCCTTCGCGCTCGATGGTCTCGAGCACGGCGCCGGATTCGAATCCGTTCAGCACCACCGTCCGGCCGCCGCGCGCGGCGCAGGCAAGCGTCAGCATGCAGGCGGCGTGCGTCAGCGGCGCCACGGCCAATACACGCGATTGCGCGTCGAAGCGCAGTGTCTCGAACACCGAGATCAGCGCCATCTCCAGCGAACGGTTGGTGTGCAACGCCCCCTTCGACGGCCCCGTGGTGCCGCCGGTTGGCTGCAGCAAGGCCGGCATTGCCGGCTGCTCCGGCGGCGCCACAAACGGCTGCGGCCACGCCGCGACCCAGTCGGCCAGGCAAGGGCCGTATTCGGACGGCGCATCAATGCAGATGAAGCGGCGCACGCGCGGCAATCCGGCCTTCATCGCAGGTACCAGGCCGGCGTAGTCGCTGTGGAAGAACACCGCGTCGCAGTCCGCGTAGGCCATGACCGCGGTATTGGTCTCGACGGTATTGCGCGTGTGCACCGAAACCCACACCATGCCGGCGCGGTTCGCCGCGATCTGGAGCAGGCTCACGCGGTGGTCGTTGGGGGCGTAGATGGCGATGTGAGCACCCGGCCGCAGGCCTTCTTCGGCCACCAGCGCATGCGCGGTGCCGTGCACCAGGCGCTGCGCTTCGGCAAAGCCGATCCGCTGCTCGCCGTCGACGAAGGCGATATTGCGCGGATGCAGCGAGGCTGCCGCATCGAAATAGTCGGCCAGACGCATCGGTGGGTCTCCTGATGTAGCCGGCCTGTCGTGGCAGGCCGGTCATGTTTGCCATAGCTGAGGGATGAGTGCCGGCACGCCGGCCCCGCTCGAATGGTCGCCCGACCTGGCGCAATGGCTCGCCCCCTCATCTTGAGGGGGTGCGGCGCAAATCGGCTGCAATGCCTAATTGGGGTCCGAAATCAAATGGCGGCGGCACGCCGCGTGCCGCCCGTGCAAGGAACACACATGGCCGATACCTCCACCCTCTTCCTGACCGAACAGCAGGTGATGATCCGCGACGCCGCGCACCGCATCACCGCCGACGTCATCGCCCCGACAGCCGCCGAGCGGGATCGAAACTCGGCCTGGCCGCGCAATGAACTGAAGGCGCTCGCCGAACTGGGCTACCTTGGCATGCTGGTTCCGGAGGCATACGGCGGCATGGGCCTGGGCGTCACCGAGCTGTGCCTGGCGCAGCACGCATTCGCCACCGCCGATGCCGGTCTGGCCACCATCGTCCATGTCCACAACTTCACGGCGTCGCTGATCGCACGCTTCGGCAACGAGGCACAGAAGCAGCGCTACCTGCCGGCCATGGCGCGCGGCGAATGCATCGCCGCATCGCTGATCTCCGAGCCGCATGCCGGCTCGGACACCGCCGCCATGCGTACCACCGCGCGCCGCGAAGGCGACCACTACGTCCTCGACGGCACCAAGCAGTTCATCTCCAATGGCAGCGAGGCCGGCGTGGGCGTGGTCTTCGCCATCACCGACAAGTCGGCCGGCAAGCGCGGCGCGAGCCTGCTGATCATCGACCCGAAAGCGCCCGGCTACGCGGTGACCCGCATCGAGAGCAAGCTCGGCCAGCACACCGCGCACACGGCGCAGATCGCGCTGGAAGGCTGCCGCGTGCCGGTGGAGAACCTGCTAGGCAAGGAAGGCGACGGCTATGGCGCCATCCTCGGCGGGCTGTCCGACGGCCGTATCGGCATTGCCTTCATTGCGGCCGGTGCCGCCAGCGGCGCGCTCGACGCCGCGGTGCAGTACGCCAAGGAACGCGAGGCCTATGGCAAGCCCATCATCCAGCTCCAGGCCGTCAGCTTCGACCTGGCCGACATGGCCGCACAGGTCGAGATCGCGTTCCAATACGCGCTGCATGCCGCACGGCTGTGCGACGCCGGCGCAGAGTGCAGCAAGGAAGCCTCGGTCGCCAAGCTCTTCGCCAGCGAAATCGCCGAAAAGGTCTGCTCGGATGCGCTGCAGATCCACGGCGGCTACGGCTATCTCTCGGACTTCCCCGTGGAACGCTTCTGCCGCGACGTCCGTGTCTGCAAGATCTACGAAGGCACCAGCCATATCCAGAAGCTGATCATTGCGCGCAGCCTGCTTTGAAACGCCTTCGACCTGGACGGTGGTGCGGGCCGGCACGCCGCAGGCTGCGGCCCGCCAACATTACAGGACGGCAGTCACGCCGCCATCCACGGCCAGGATCTGTCCGGTGATGTGCTTGCCGGCTGCCGAGGCGAACAGCACTGCCGCGCCCTTCAGGTCCTCATCGTCCCCGAGCCGAGCTGCGGGTCAGGCCGATCACGCCATGCTTCGATGCGCCGTACACCGAGCCCCCTGGCGCCGCCGAGATGCCGGCGATCTACGGACGTACGCCAGCCGCCATACGGCACACTGCCCGGCGACCGGCGTAACGATAGAGAGGGACTGATTCTGACTTACTGCGCCTGCAGCACCGGCGGCTTCCACGCGCCGCTCAGCACCTCGGCCTTCGGCATGTAGAGCCGCATCGCCAGCTTGAAGGGGCCGTTCGGTGCAGGCAGCCAGTTGGATTCCTTGCCGGGACCCGGCGAGTCATGCTGGACATAGATCGTGATGCCGCCATCGGCATCGCGCTGCAGCGCCGGCACCATCGCCGAGTTGATCAGGTAGCGGTGAAGCGGGTTCGCCACCAGCAACTGCGACGGCATTTCATAGGGCGTCAGGGACCAGAACGCATTGACGGGCGGCAATTGCCCGGGCGCGAAATGCAGCACATAGCGGTGCTTGCCGGTATTGAACTGCTGCCCGGCCGGGTCCAGGTAGTAGGCGTGGTAGTAGGCCTCCTCCACGGAGTTGCCATAGATGCCGCCCGATGCCGCCGTCATCCGGTAGGTGTAGTTGTTCTTCAGGTGCTCGCGCGAGCCGACGATGTCCGCGACTTTCACGGTCACGTTGTACTGCTTGCGCACCTCGGCCACGGCCCGCCAGGCCTCGGCGATACCCTGCTCGACCGCCTGGCGCATCTCCGGTGTCAGCTTGCCGGCGTCAAACGGCTTCCCGGCCTCGATGCCCAGCTTTGCCAGCCGCGCCAGCAGCGCCCGCTCGGACGGATGCGGCGGGCAGAAGCGCAGCACGAAATTGAGCTCGTCGAAGAACTCCAGCGAGGTGCGCTGCTGCTGCGCCGTCAGCGGCCGGCGGAACGAGATCGGCGGCGCGGCCGCGGGGGCAGGCTTGCCCAGGTATTGCGACAGAGTCTGCACCTTGTAGCCTGCCTGCACCTGCTTCACGGCGTCCAGGTCACCGGGATTGAAGAGCTGGGTACGGTAGAGCACCAACGCGAGCTCCGTCTCGGAACGGAAGACCTTGTCGATGCCGGGCGGCGTTTCACCATGCCAGGCCGGCCCCACCAGCATGTAGCGGCCACCGTCGTTGCCGGTGGCGCGGGTCCCCGCGTAGGCAAAGTTGAAGGTGTAGAGGTCGATGAACTGCGCGGAGATATAGCGGCCGTCCTTCACGGCCGGCATCGTCAGGACGAGCGGCTCCGTGCGCAGGTCGGCACCGAGGAAGGAATATGGCGTGTCGGAGTTCGGCGTCTGGATGGCCTTGTCTTCCGGCGTGTACACGCGGCCGACGCTCTGGATGGTGTTCCACGGGCCCTTGTACTCGGGGTCGGCGCGGTTCTCGAAGTACGAGTAAAGGATGCGGTAGTTGTCCACCAGCGGAAAGCCGAAGGTGTAAGCCTCTTTTGCGATGGCGCGCACCTCCTGCACGGACAGGGCCTGTGACGCATCGCCGGGTTCCGCTGCCGAAACCAGCGGGACGATGCAGGCCCCGGCCAGCATGAGTCCAAGCCTGCGCAATATCCGATTCATGGTCTTGCCTCCTCGTTGTGGTTGGAGTGTTTTCCTTTGCCGGGCCACATGCCACCCGGGGACTGGAACGCCGTCCCGGCAGAGTGTAGGTCTTGCCGGCCTGGGCTTTGCCCCCTCGTTCCGAGGGGGCGTGAAAGCCCGCATCCGGCTCTACTGTCGCGAACGCGACTGCCGGCCAGCCATTCCCCGGGGAAACCGCAATGCCGGGGTTGCGCAGACTTCAACCCAGATCACCCCAGACCCGTCGCCTATGTCCTACCGCTCCATATTCCGGCCCGGGCTGTTCACCGGGCAAACCATCATCGTCACCGGCGGCGGCAGCGGCATCGGCCGCTGCATCGCGCACGAGCTGGCTGCGCTGGGCGCCCATGTGGCGCTGGTCGGCCGCAATGCCGGCAAGCTGCGCGCCGTGCAGCACGAGATCGCGGCCGACGGTCACGGCGCCTCGGTGCACAGCTGCGACATCCGGGACGACGACGCTGTCGTCGCGGTCATCGAGGCCGTGCTGGCGGCACGCGGACGTATCGATGCACTCGTCAACAATGCCGGCGGCCAGTACTACGGCCCCATGAAGGACTTCTCCACCAAGGGCTTCGATGCGGTGGTGCGCACCAACCTGACGGGCGGCTTCATCTTCATGCGAGAGGTCTATGCGCGGTGGATGGAGCGCAACGGCGGCGCGATCGTCAACATGATCGCCGCCGTCGCCAACGGCCTTCCCGGCTTTGCGCATTCCGGCGCCGCGCGCAACGGCATGCTGAATCTCACGGAGACCGCAGCCGTCGAATGGGCGCCATCCGGCGTGCGCGTCAATGCCGTGGCGCCGGGCATGATTGCTTCGAGCGGATTCGACAACTACAGTGAAGCCGGCGCGGCAGCCATTCGCGCCCATATCGGCGGCATTCCGCTGCAACGCTATGGCGATGTATCGGAGGTGTCCGCGGCGGTCGTCTACCTGCTCTCGCCAGCTGCGGCATATGTGACGGGCACTTGCCTCAGAGTGGATGGCGGCGCGATCAATGCGCCGGGCGGGCAGCGGCTTGTGGCGCATGATCGCAGCCGCGCATTCTCGGGCTTCCACCTGCCATCCCTGCCCGTGATGCTCAAGGAGCAAGGATAGTCCGGCACACGCCATTGCGCCGCTGCCAGGCTGCCGGCGATGGCCCGCAAGCGCAGGCCTCGCCGGGCGGCCGCATCACTGGTCGAAGACCACCCGCTCGGACACAGCGTCCCACTGGTGCGACTTCCACAGGAAGTCATTCTCGATCACCGCGCGTCGGATCTTCATGGTGGGTGTCATCTGGCCACGTTCGATGGTCCACGCATCGCGCAACACGACGATCCTGTCGAGGCGCTCGTGGGGCTCGAGCCGGGCGTTGACCTCATCGAGCAGTTGCTCCAGCTCGCCGGCCAGCGCATCGCGGTCGGCACCTTGCGCAAGCTCGCGCCGTGTTTCCTCGTTAAGCGTCGCAAGCACGAACGGCTGCGACCGGCCCGGCCCGGTGACGCAGACCGACTCCATACGCGGATGCTCGCCGAGCTTCGCCTCGATGGGCACCGGCGCCACGTACTTGCCTTTCGCGGTCTTGAACTGGTCCTTCACGCGGCCGATGATGCGCAGGTATCCCTGGTCATCGATCTGGCCCCGGTCACCGGTGCGAAGGAAGCCGTCCGGCGTAAAGCAATCTGCGGTATCGTCCGATGCCTTGTAGTAGCCCATCATCAGGCCAGGGCTCTTGACCAGGATCTCACCCTCTTCGGACAGCCGCGCTTCGACGCCGGGCAGGCACGGACCGACATAGCCGATGCGCGCGCTTCCCCCTGGCCGGTTGAAGTGCGAGTAGGCGTAGTTCTCCGTCATGCCGTAGCCGTCGAGCAGTTCCAGCCCAAGGTTGCGGTACCAGGTAATGACTTCAGTTGGCAGCGCCGCGGAGCCGGTAAAGGCCGTGGCCACCTGGTCCAGTCCGAGCGCGGCCAGCAGCTTCTTCTTCAGCAGGCCAGACACCAGCGGCAAGCGGAATGCCATACGCTGCTTGCGTGGAGAGATCTTCTGCGCCACAGCCTGGTAGAACTTGATCCACAGCCGCGGCACCGACAGGAAGATGGTCGGCCGCGCCCGGTGCAGGTCCGCGGCAAACGTCGTCAGGTCATGGCTGAAATAGACGCGAAAGCCGTAGCAGAGCGACAGCGATTCCACGCCCTGTCGCTCGGCGCAGTGGGCCAGCGGCAAGTAGGACAGCATGCGGTCATCATGCGAAGCGCCGCGTCCGTTGTTGATGATCACCGCGGCAAGGCGAGGCACCTCGCACATGGTGCGGAAGCTGTGCATCACGCCTTTTGGCGTGCCGGTGCTGCCGGATGTATAGATGATGGTGGCCAGTGCCGCGGGATCGGGCATGGCGACATTGTCCAGCGGCGGCGTGGCGGCGACGATGGCATCCCATTGCTCTCCCTCGCGGCGCGCCGACAGCGGCAGGTTGATCAACGGAAATCCGGAGGCAACGCCCGACGCCACCGCTAGCCACCCCTTCTCGTCGCCGTCCAGCCGGCCGACGAACATGAGCTTTGCCTCGCTGTGGTCAAGGACGTAGGAGACGGTCTCGGCATTCGCCGTGCTGTAGACGGGCACGCTGACATGGCCCGCCATCCAGATCGCAAGGTCCGCAATCATCCAGTGCGCGCTGTTCTTGCCCAGGATGGCAATGGACGAACCGGGCGGGTAGTTCCTGCCACGCAGGTACGCGGCCATGCGGCGCGCCTGGTCGGCCACCTCGCGCCAGGTGTAGTCGGCCACCGTGCCGTCGGCAAGCGGCTGGGTGAGGTAGACCGCATCCGGCCGCTCGCGCTCCCACTTCAGCAGGCAATGCAGGAGGGTGGGCGGTGTGTCGTGCGAGGTCTGGCGAATGTCGATGCTGTCACGCGGTGCCACGCTGGAGTCTCCTTTGGGTCACTGTTGTAGTTGTCGCGCGCCTGGTCGCAGACGAGACAGCGCGGCGCGAGCATAAGGTGCGATCCGCCCCCCGCGCCCCCCTCGAAAATAGGGGTGCCGATTCCCTGCCCCGCACTTCCATCATGGCTCCTTTGACTGACAAGGCAATGTGCCGGGGAAAAGTAATGGAAAGCGACAAGAAAGGCCCCTTGGGCGGGCTAAAAGTTCTGGAGATCGCCGGCATCGGTCCGGGGCCGTTCTGCGGCATGCTGCTGGCGGACCTGGGTGCCGACGTGGTCGTGGTGGACCGCCTGCAGGCCGGTGCCGACGACATCGACCTGGGACCGTACGCCATCTCCAACCGGGGGAAACGCTCGATTGCGGTGGACCTCAAGACGGCCGAAGGCGTGGAGACTGTGCTGAAGCTCGTCGAAAGCGCCGACGCGCTGATCGAAGGCATGCGCCCCGGCGTCATGGAACGCCTGGGGCTTGGGCCGGACGTCTGCCTGCAACGCAACCCGCGGCTGGTCTACGGGCGCATGACGGGCTGGGGGCAGAGCGGCCCGATGGCGCATGCGGCCGGCCATGACCTGAACTACGTGGCGCTGTCCGGGGCGCTCTGGTATGCGGGCCAGCCCGGCCAGCCGCCGCTGGTGCCGCCCAGCCTGGTCGGCGATGTCGGTGGCGGCTCGATGTATCTTGCCGTCGGCTTGCTTGCGGGCGTCATGCACGCCCGCACCACCGGCCGCGGCCAGGTCGTGGATGCCGCCATCGTCGACGGCAGCGCCCATATGACGACGCTGCTGCTGGCGCTGCAGGCAGCCGGACAGATGCAGGCCAGACGCGGCCAGAGCCTGCTCGACGGACCGCACTGGTACAACACCTACCGTTGCGCCGATGGTCACTTCATCTCGGTCGGTTCGCTCGAACCGAAGTTCTACCGTGAGTTGCGCGAACGCCTTGGCCTGCAGGCCGATCCAGAGTTTGACAAGGGCTACGACGCATGCCACTGGCCGCAACTGCGCGATCGCCTCAGCGCCCTCTTCTCCCAGCGCAGCCGCGCCGAGTGGTGCGCCCTGCTGGAAGGCACCGACGCCTGCTTCGCGCCCGTGCTGACGCCGGACGAGGCGGCCAGCCATCCGCACATGCAGGCACGCGGCGTCTACAGCCGTGAAGCCGGCATGCTGCAGGCCAATCCCGCACCGCGCTTTTCCGCAACGCCAGCCGGCAAGCCAGGCGCGATTCCGCGCCGCGGGCAACATTCGGAGTCGGTGTTGCGGGATTGGCAGGCGGCATAGGTCGCGCGACGTGGCGGCAGCGGTTTGCAGCTTTGCCGCTGCCGCCAACGACAAAACGGGGCATGCCGATCTCGTCGCCATGCCCCGTTTTGTCAGGCCGCCCCTCAGAAGATGTGGCGAATCCCCGTCGCTACGCCGACCATGTTCTTGCCGCCCGGCGGCAGTGCGTAGTTGAACAGGTACAGCGTGAACGCACCGTCGTTGCCGAGGCTGCCGTTATGCGCCCAGGCGGTCGACAGGTAGATGTCGGTACGCTTGCTCAGTGCATAGTCGAGCACGAGGCTGACCTGCTGCGGGTTGGCCGGGTTGATCGCGGTGCCGGTCGCCCCGTTCAGGTTCATCCGCTTGATGTTCGAGTAGTAATAGCCAAGCTCCATATCGAGCGCAGGCGTGACCTTGTAGTTGACGCCCGCGAACCAGAAATCGTCGCGCAGCGCCACGTTACCGTTGGCATAGGTCTGATCCCCCCAGCGGTAGCCGGCCATCAGCTTGACCGGGCCGGTTGTATAGCTGCCGCCCACGTACGCCTTGCGGATCTTCGCGGTGGCACCCACCACAGCCGAGGGATTCCACTGGTCATAGGCGATGCTCGCCCCGAACGTCTGACCAAGATACGTCACCGATCCACCCCAGGCGGTATCGTCGCGCGGGCTTCCGGGGATTTCGCCGTTACCGCCATTGGTCAGCTGCACACCGGCACCGCCCATGCTGAGCGAGGTCACGGGCAGGCCGGCACCAAACGAATAGTGAGCGGACGCGTAGACACTGCCGAACTGGCCGGAGTATTTGATGGTGTTGTTCGGCTTGTAGTCGATGCCCGCCAGCCAGATGCCCGGTTCATACGCAGGCGAAAAGCGCGTCGGCATGAAGTTCACGATGGCGTCCGTCATCGACGAGAACTGTTTGCCGAAGCCAATCTTGCCGTACTGGTTGCTGAGGGCGATGTACGCCTGGCGGTTGAAGATTGCACTGTTGCCCGTAAAGATGCCGGTATCCGAGTTGAACCCGCTTTCCAGCACGAATGACGCCTTCAGGCCGCCGCCCAGATCCTCGACGCCGCGCAAGCCCCAGCGCGACGCCGACAGGCCGCTTTGGTTGATCATGCCGACTCGCGGACCGACGGGGGCCACCCCCTGGCTCGGGCCGGTTGCCCCGGGCGGCAGCACCGTGGGTGCCGTGGCCACGCGGTTGATGTATTCGATGCCAGTGTCGATGACGCCGTACAACGTCACGCTGGTCTGGGCGTGGGCCGCGCCGGAAACTGCGCTCAGTGCTGCCAGCGCGATTAGCGATTTCCTCATTTGCTCCTCTTCTCCATATGATTTTTGGCATCACCTTCGCAGCACCTTCGGCGCCGCAGACAGGTGAGGTGATTTCCGCACGCATGCACCTCATAGGACATGCGTGGACGGAAGCTGACCTCGGGGTGTGCGTGCCGTTTCCAGACAGCCCTGAGGTGCTACGCCGCCCTGCACGCCAAGGGACATCGAACGGCGTGCGGCGGCTTGCATAGAAAGGGCTCCGGCGCATGGCCGGAGCACAGGAAGCCGCGGCCGGGCAGGCCGCGACGTGGAGATCTCGCTCAGTCCCGAGCCGTGGGCCGTCAGGCATGAAACCGCTGCCACCGGCAATGCCACTCACAATGGCAAGCACGGCATGGCGCGGCAGCGACAGCCTCGGGTCCATGGTTCTTCCTTCGATGGTGGGAACGTGCTTGCTTGCGCAAGCTCGCCGGGCACAGCCACGGCGATGCATTCACGCAGTGTCCCGGCCCGCGCCGCGGAAGTCCCCCACTCGACACGAGGGGGTTGACTCTCCCGTACCCGGAGATCCGGAAAGAAGAGATTGCCCGGTTTCCATATTTCGACTATATTCGAAACATGGAAACCGATAACGCACTCGAAGCGCTTGCAGCACTTGCGCACGCCATCCGCCTGGCCGTATTCCGGCTGCTCGTCCAGGCCGGCCCCGAAGGCCTGCCCGCCGGCCGCATTGCCGAGCTGATGGAGATGCCGGCCTCATCGCTTTCCTTCCACCTGAAGGAACTGCATCGCGCGGGCCTGCTGGCCAGCCGCCAGGAAGGCCGCTCCATCCTCTACATGGCACGCTTCGAAGCCATGAATTCCCTGATCGGCTACCTCACGGAGAACTGCTGCGGCGGCGCGCCGTGCTCTCCGGTCTCGTCCTGTTCCGCCACCACGGAGTCCTGAACATGAAGCGCTTCCACGTCCACGTCAGCGTGGCCGACCTGCCCGCCAGCATCCGCTACTACACCGCGCTGTTCAACGCGGAACCGACCGTCGTCAGGGACGACTACGCAAAGTGGGCACTGGATGACCCCCGCGTGAACTTCGCCATCTCCAATCGCATGGAGCAACCCGGCGTTGATCATCTGGGCATCCAGGTGGAGACCGACGCGGAGCTCGCGGAAATGCAGGGGCGGCTCGCCAACGCCGACCTGCCGATCCAATCCCAGTCCGCCACGAACTGCTGCTACGCGACTTCGAACAAGCACTGGTCCGTGGATCCGCAGGGCATCGCGTGGGAAACCTTCCATTCACTCGGCAGTGCACCGACTTATGGCGAATCGCGCGACCGCGGCGCGGAAGCCGCCGCCTGTTGCGTGCCGGCCCGGTTGAACACCGCACCGAAGCAAGCTGCCAGGAGCGCCTGCTGCACGCCGGAATCCGGCTGCTGCTGAGCATTCGCCAGGCATTCACTAACACGCCTCCGCTACCGATCCTCGGACGAGGAGGCTCGCCTTCGCCCCAACGACCACCATGTCCGACAATATCTTCAATATCCTGGTGCTGTGCACCGGCAACTCTGCGCGCAGCGTCATGGCCGAGGCGCTCTTCAATGTTCTCGGCAAGGGGCGCTTTCGCGCGTACAGCGCCGGCAGCCATCCGTCCGGCACCGTGAACCCCTTTGCCGTCGAGCGTTGCCAGTCGATCGGCTACGACACCTCGGGCCTGCGCAGCAAGAGCTGGGACGAGTTCGCGATGCCCGGCGCGCCCAGGATGGACTTCGTTATCACCGTTTGCGACCAGGCCGCCGGCGAGATCTGTCCGGTCTGGCCGGGCACGCCCGTCACTGCGCACTGGGGATTCATGGATCCGGCGGCCGTACAGGGATCCGATGACCAGAAGCGCAAGGTGTTCGACCAGGTGTTCCGGCAGATCCTGAATCGTGTGAGCCAGTTCGTGAACCTGCCGTTGCATGTGCTGGACCGCAATGCCATCCAGAAGGAGATGCGCGCCATCGGCGAGCAACCCGTGGAGTCCGGGGAATGAACACGGCACAGCCGGCCCTCTCGTCGACGGCAACCAGCGCCATCGGCTTCTTCGAGCGCTACCTGACCGTCTGGGTAGCGCTGTGCATCATCGCAGGCATTCTGCTTGGCCAATGGCTGCCCGCGGTGTTTCGCGCCGTCGGCGCCATGGAAGTGGCGCAGGTGAACCTGCCGGTGGGCCTGCTGGTCTGGGTCATGATCATTCCGATGCTGATCCGGATCAACTTCGGCGCGATGGGACAGGTCGCAGGCCACTGGCGCGGCATCGGCGTGACGCTGTTCGTGAACTGGCTCGTCAAGCCATTCTCGATGGCGCTTCTGGGGTGGATCTTTGTGCGGCACCTGTTCTCGGCATGGCTGCCTGCCGACCAGCTCGACAGCTACGTCGCAGGACTGATCCTGCTGGCCGCCGCGCCCTGTACCGCGATGGTGTTCGTCTGGTCGCAGCTCTGCAAGGGGGACCCGTATTTCACGCTGACGCAAGTCGCACTCAACGACACCATCATGGTCGTGGCCTTCGCGCCCGTCGTCGGCCTGCTGCTGGGCCTGTCGTCAATCACTGTACCGTGGGAAACGCTCATGGCTTCCGTCGGGCTTTATATCGTCATGCCCGTGCTGATCGCACAGGTCATCCGCAAGGCATTGCTGGCCCGCGGTGAAGCGACATACAAAGGCGTCGTGAGCGCATTGGGGCCCTGGTCGATCACGGCACTGCTGGCCACGCTCGTGCTGCTGTTCGGCTTCCAGGGGAATGCGATCGTCGAACAACCCCTGGTCATCCTGCTATTGGCAGTACCGATCCTGGTCCAGGTATTGCTGAACTCGGGCCTGGCCTACTTCCTGAACCGCAGGCTCGGCGTCGCCCACTGCGTTGCCGGCCCCTCCGCGCTCATCGGCGCAAGCAACTTCTTCGAGCTGGCGGTCGCCACTGCCATCAGCCTCTTCGGCTTGCAATCCGGCGCAGCGCTGGCGACCGTCGTAGGCGTGCTGATCGAGGTGCCGGTGATGCTCTTCGTCGTGGGCGTGGTCAACCGCTCGCAACGCTGGTACGAACTGCGCTGAGCCGATCTATGACTGCCGGGCACGGTCCTGCGATGGCCCCGGCGCCGAAGCCGCTTTCGATTGCTGCCCGCGTGTGGCCAGCCAGCACAGGATCGAGCCTGCACACACCATGGACGCGCCTTTCCAGAAGGCAAGCGAAAGGGGCGTGTTCAGCAGCATGCCCGCCAGCACGGCGGAGAAGACCGGAATGAAGTAGGACGCCCCGGCAAGGACCGTGACGTTCCCATGCAGGATGCCTACGTTCCAGGCCGCATAGCCAAAACCCATCGCCGACGCGGCCATTGCCAGGTAGAGGATTGCCGGGAGGCTGAACGACATCGCCGTGTGCTCCGTGGTGAAGTACTTGGACCACAGTGCCAGCGCGGTGAGCATGAAGAACAGCGTGATGCCGTTCTTGCCGCCAGCGATCCTGCTCGTGACCGTGCAGTACGCAGCCCAGATCAAGGCGCCCGAGAAGGCCAGGCCATAGCTGAGCGGGTTGTCCCTGACATTGGCGGCCATGCCGGCGAAATCCAGCCCCTTTTCGCCGCCCAGCACCAGGCAGATCCCGACAATGGCCACCAGGAAGCCCGGAACGATCAGGAAGTTCGCCTTCTGCTTGTTGAAGGCAATGGCCGACAGCATGGTAAAGGTCGGCCACAGGTAGTTGACCATCCCCACCTCGATCGCTTGCCTGCCGCTGTTCGCGTAGCCGATCGACAGGGACAGGCACAGCTCGTAGGACACGAACAGGAGGCTGCCCCAGACGAGATAACGCCGGGGAAATTCCCTGAGCCTGCCAAAGCCGACCGTCAGCCAGAGCAGGACCGAGGCGACGGTGTAAATCATGGCGGCACCGCCGGTCGCGCCGAGGCTTTCGCTGACGCCGCGGATCAGGCCGACGATGGAACTCCACAATACGATCGCAATGAGCCCGATCAGGGTGGCTTTACGCTTGCTCTGCATGACACCTGGTTTCGCTTTTTCGTTTGCCGGTCGGCGGGATGAGAGGGGTGCGATTATCCCCTCATCCGGTGACCGCAAGGTACGTCGCCGCAAAATCCGCGAACACCGGGCACGCCGGATTGTGGTTCGCATCGCGCCACACCAGGTGCAATTCGGCCCGCACGTCGTCGCGCCAGGATACGACGCGATACGCAAAGCTGATCCGGGACCTGGGGATCAAGGTCGAGTAGAAGCGTGCCGTCAGCGGTTGCCAGCGTGTGCGCGCACTACCATTCCAGGTCGGCGGCGGCGGCGGTGTGTTCAGCCTGCGCTCGCCCCGCCCTTCGCCGACTTGTCCGACCGCTTGGTGCGCCGGATCACCAGGAACACCAGCAACACGACCGGAGCGATCAGCAGCCCCTCGACCAGCTCCGGGTCCATGCCCAGATGCAGCGCGTGCAGCGAACGCAGGCCAACCGCCGTCAGCGAGAGCACGTAGTACGAAATCGCCGCCACCGACAGCCCCTCGACCGCGTGCTGCAGGTGAAGCTGGGTGCGGGCGGTGCGATCCATGCCGGCCAGCAGCCGCATCGTGTTGCCTTCCTGTGCCAGGCTGACCCGCGTGCGCAGCAGGTCCACCGCGCGCGCCACGCGCGTCGTGAATTGCTCGAGGCGGCTCCAGTTCGCCCGGCATGTGTCCATGGCCGGCGTGAAGCGGCGCTCCATGAATTCGGCGATGGTCGGAATGCCCTCGATGCGCTCCTCGCGCAGTTCCTGGATGCGGGCCATCACCAGCCGCTCATAGGCGCGGCTGGCGCTGAAGCGGTGGCCGGCCTCCGCCAGCGCCTCGCCGCGCACGGCGAGGTGCGTGAGTTCCTGCAGCAGATCCGCGTCCACCTTGTCGTCCGGCGCGGAGTCCATGCGGTGCATCAGGCCGGCCAGCGAGCGCTGCAGGACATCGAGCGAACGGCCCAGTTCGCGCGCAGCGGGCAGCGCCAGCAGGGCCATCATGCGATAGGTCTCGATCTCGTACAGCCGTTGCAGCAGACGCCCGCCCTGCGCTTCACGGAAGCCCTCGTCGATCACCAGGAACCGCGAGAAGCCATCGGGCTTGATGGTCCAGTCGCAATAGACTTCGCCGTTGCCCAGCACGCGGCTGCCAACCTTGATCGGGCCGTCGATCCACTGCCGGTAACCATCACGCACCACAGGGGCATTCCCGCCTGACACCAGTTCCATGCGCGTGGCAACGAAACGCATGCCCGCAATCTGCTCGAACCAGGCCTGTGGCACGTGCTCGGTGGCCAGGCCCGAAAAGTAGTCGGTGTCGTGCCGTCTGGCCACGAACGTGTAGGTGGAGAATTCCGTGTGGCGCTCCCACTTCAACTGGCGCTCGCCATTCCATTGCGCGGCATAGTGCGTGCTGCCCGGCTCCGGCGGCGGCATGCCCGTGAGATCGCACAACGCACGCAGCAACTGCTCGTGCACGGCGGTATCGTCCCCCGCATAGATCGCCAGATGAGCAAGGGCGACGGAGCCTGACAACCGCAGGAAAGGTCTTGCGTGCAGTTCACTGGCAAGGCTTGCGCGCAGGGCGTGGTCCATATTCGAAGGTCTCTCGGAAGGTTTCGGTCGGTAGCTTCCGTCAGGATATCAGTCGAACATGACCGGACGGCTGTCAGACGGCTGTCAGAACCATCTGCCCGCGCTTCAATCCCGGTTTTCAATTGGACAGTGCCGCCAGATCGATATCGTCCGCCACCACCGCGACCACCATCGCACCCGTTACGCGCCGCGGTGGCCCAGACGCTTCGAGACGGCCCATCGGCCTTCGCCAGGCTTCGGCCATGGCCGCCCCGCCCGATATCAGAACCCGGCCCGCGCCTGGATATAGACCATGCGCGGCGCGCCGACCAGGCGGCCGGCATTGCTGTCGGTCGTACGCGTGTAGTAGCGCTTGTCGAACACGTTGTTCACGCCGATCGTGATGTCGGTGCGCTTCCACTGCGGGACCGTGAACATCGCCTGCAGGTTCCAGGTGCGGAAGCCCGGGATGCGGCCCACGCTGCCATCCGGCGACTCGGCAACGGTATTGGCGAGATCGGAATACTGCGCGCTCTGGTGCGTGGTCGACACGTTGAAGGTCCAGTTGCGCCAGTCGTAGCGCGCGCCGATCGTATCGGTATTGCGCGAGTAGAACGGCACGTCCAGGCCGGCCGTGGCACCCGATTTCTGGATCGCGCGCGTGTAGGTGTAGTTGGCGTAGACGTTCAGCCCACCGAGCAGGCTCGCGCGATCGAACGTGTAGTCGATCGCGGTTTCAACGCCATCGTGGTCGGTCGCGCCGATATTCTGGAACGTGGCCGGGAACAGGCCGGGCACCTGCTGGATCTGGTTGTCGAACTTGATCTTGAACGCGGTCAGTTCGGCCTTGATCCGGTTGTCGGTCCAGCGCGTGCCGAGTTCGAACGTACGCGCGACTTCCGGCTGCAGCGGGTTGTTCGGCGTCTGCGAATTGAGCTGGGTGTTCTGCACCGGCCCGAACGACGTGCTGTAGTCGGCGAACACCGTCCACGCATTGTTCACGAGGTAGGAAACGTTGACCGAGGGCAGCGCCTTGTTGTTCATGCTGTCGAACTGCGTCGCCGTGCCCCGCTGCTGGCGCGTGGTATCGATATGCTCGAAGCGCACGCCCGGCACGATGCGCCAGTTCCCGACGGCGATGCGGTCGTCGATATAGACGGCGTGCGCATCGGTGGCGTTGTCGTACGTGGTGGTCGGGCCGGTCACGCCGGTCCGGGGGTTCTGGTTGAAGGCATTGTCGTCGCCACGCTCGCGGATATACCGGTAGCCAACGGTGATGTCATGCGTCGTCGGCCCCAGCGCAACGCGCTGCGTGTAGCGCGGCTCGATGCCGAACGTAGTGTAGTTGCGCGGCTGGTGCGCGATCGCGGTGGCGCTCTGCTGCAGCGTGCTCTGGCGATAGCTCTCGTTGAAGAAGGTGCGGATCTCGAACTCCTGGTTGGCCGAGATCGTGTTCACATAGCCAAGGTCGAAGCCCGTGCGGTTGCCGCTCCAGTAGTCGTTCGGCCGCGTGTTCTGGAACGGGTCGGCATTGTATTGCGCCACCGTCAGGCCACCCGGCGTGCGCGAGCGCACGTCATAGTAGGAAACCTTGCCGTACACCTGCGACGTGCTGGTGATGTCGTAGGCGAACTTCACGGCCAGGTCATTGACGTCGTCGTCGCTGCCCTTGCGCCATTCGCGGCCGGTCATGCCCGAGTACAGCAGCGCCAGTCCCAGCCCGTTCTCGAGCGTGGTCCCCACGAACGCGTTGTACTGCGTGTTGCTGCCGCCGCCCTCGGTATAGATGTTCTCGCGGATCGACGCATCGCCGGTCATGCCCGCGCCACCGGGAATCGGCTTGGTGTTGAAGTTGACGATGCCGCCGACGTTCTGCGGGCCATACCGCACGGCGCCGCCGCTGCGCACCACGTCGATCGATTCGATATTGCCGAGGCTGACCGGCGCAAAGGACAGCTGCGGCTGTCCATACGGCGCCACCGCCATCGGAATGCCGTCGAGCAAGACCGTCGAGCGCGGCGAGTACCGGCCCGTCAGGCCGCGCACGCCGATATTGAGGGAGATGGCACTGCCGGCGGTGCCGGAGTTGTCGGTCGACTGCACGCCCGGAATGCGGCGCATGACGTCACTGATACTGGACGCGCCACTTTGCTCGATCTGCTCTTCGCCGACCACCGTGCGGGCGCCAGCGAAGGTTTTCACGCTGTTCTGCAGTCCGGTGCCCAGCCAGTTGCCGGTGACCTGCACGGTATCGAGCACTTGCTCGGCATTGCCGGCCTGCCCCTGCCCCGATTGCGCCATCGCCTGCTGGGCGGACGCTGGCGCCATGCATAGCAGCGAAACAGCGAGCGCCGTTGCGCTCAATACGATCTGGGGTGCGGCAGGCGCGCTGCCGCGACGGCTGGACTTCATGACTTTCTCTTCCTTGCATCAAGCAACTGACGAAAGGCATGAATGTAAATGATAACAATTCCTGTTTTGAAAAATTATGAAATGTATGGGGATTGAATCAACTGAATTACACCGGACTGTTGTCGCTACGCGACAGAATCAGCCCGCAGTGGACTAGTCGTGGCCCTTGATCGCGCGCTTGGTCGCGTGAAAGCCCTGCTTCGTCGCGTCCGCCACCGCGTGTCCGGCGGCCTTCGCGCCACGGCCTATCGCGAAGGTGGCATCGCGCACGGCATGGCCGCCCTGCTTGCCTGCCGCCTTGACGTTGTCCTTGAAGGCGTGGGCATCCGAGGACAGGCTCGCCTGCGCAAGCGGGCTCGCCGCAGCAAGCGTGATTGCGATCATCAGGGTCTTTGCCTTCCTCATGCCAACGTATCCGAATCTGTCCTATCAAGGCCCTGGCACCAGCCGTCCCGGCCGGTGCCACATAGTGATATTTTAGCCTCGGCCCCGAATGCCCGGCGCTCAGCGCGCCGCGGCCCCCGGTTCGGTGATGGCGCTGTAGACCAGCGTGCGCAGCTGGCGCCGCACGGGATAGGCTGAAGACGGCAGAAGCTGGGTCAGAAAGAGGCCGATCAGGTCCTCCTGCGGGTCTACCCAGAAGAAAGTGCTGGCCGCTCCACCCCAGAAAAAATCGCCCGCGCTGCCGGGAATCAGCGTGGTCGCCGGTGTCACCGTCGTGGCAAAGCCCAGCCCGAACCCCACGCCGTCATACGTGGCCTCGCTGAACATTGAGCGCGACAGGCGCGGCAGGTCCACCCCGCCCGGCAAGTGGTTGGCGGTCATCAGCTTCAGCGTCTTCGGCCCCAGCAGGCGCACGCCATCGAGTTCGCCGCCTTGCAGCAGCATGCGCGCGAAGCGCATGTAGTCCGCGGCGGTCGACACCAGGCCCCCGCCGCCCGAAATGAAGCTCGGCGGCTTCAGGTAGGGACTGGTGCGGGGGTCGTCCTGCAGCATCGGCCCCCTTTCCGATATCACCTTCGAACCGAGCGCGCCCACGGCGTAGCACGCGCAGAAGCGCGATGCCTTGTCCTCCGGAACATGGAAGGCAGTATCCACCATGCCGAGCGGATCGAAGATGCGCTCTTTCAGGAAGGTCTCGAACGGCATGCCGCTGACCTTGCCGACCAGGTAACCGAGCACATCGGTGGATACCGAGTAGTTCCAGGCCTCGCCCGGCGAGAATTCGAGCGGCAGCGTGGCGAGCTTTTCGATCATCTCGTCCAGCGTGCCTTCGGTGGCAAGCTCGCCGAGTTTCAGCTTGCGGTAAGCCGCGTCGACGTTGGTGTTCTGCTGGAAGCCGTAGGTCAGGCCCGAGGTGTGCCGCAGCAGGTCGACCACCAGCATCGGCCGCGCCGCCGGCCGCGTCTGGAAGCTCTCCATGAAACCGCCGACGTGGACACCAAGGTTCTCCCACGCGGGGATGTACTTGCTGACCGGGTCGTCGAGCGCGATCTTGCATTCCTCGACCAGCATCATGACCGCCACGGAGGTCACGGGCTTGGTCATCGAGTAGATGCGGAAGATCGAATCCTGCGCCAGCGGCACTTGCCGCTCGCGGTCGGCAAGGCCGAGCACCGAGTTCAGCGCCAGTTCGCCGCGCCGCCATACCTGAATCAGGGCGCCGGGCAACTTGCCGGTCGCGACATAGGATTCGTTGATAAAACGTTCAACGCGCGCAAGACGCTCGCGGGACATCCCCTGCGTTTCCCTGCTCTGCATATTCATGTCTCTCCCGGGGTTTTGCCTGGGCCGGCGTGCCGCTTACGCCGGTCGGAGCGCCGCCGCAGGCGGCGCCCACCCCGCCATCATGACATTGGCTGCCCGTTCGCGCCAAGCGCGCGGGCCGTGGCCCGGGAATCCAGCGCGAATCCGGCCCACGGACCGTCTGTATCCACTAAATTGGATGCGGGCTCGCGAATGACTTTCAAAGGAGGACGCATCATGCACGCATGGAAACCCGGATTCACCGCCCTGGCGGTGGCGATGGCGCTGACGGCATGGTCAGGCATGCCGTGGGCGACCGAGCAGGCGCAGCAACGCCGCGCCGCGCGCGACGTCCGGCAGGATACGCGCCAGGACTCGCGGCAGACCAAGCAGGATTGCCGGGCAGCCGACCAGAAAAGCAACGCGGGTTGCCGCCAGGATAAGCGGCATACCAAGCAGGAAGGCCGGCAGACGGCCCGCGACATCAAGTACTGAGCCGGCGGCTGTCAGGCCTCCAGCACCTTGCCCCCGCCGTAGCTCGACTGCGTGGGCGCTGCCCCGCCCAGGATCATCCGGATCGCGCAGTACTTGAACTCGGGAATCTTGCCGAACGGGTCCAGCGCCGGGTTGGTGAGCTTGTTGATGGCCGCCTCGTAATAGCAGAACGGCACGAACACGGCGCCGCGCGGCGTGCCGGCATCGGCGCGCGCGTACAGCGATACCTCTCCGCGCCGCGAGGTCAGCGTGATGACGTCGCCGGGCTGGCCGCCAAGGGTGGCCAGGTCGAGCGGATGCACCAGCGCCACCGGATCCGGCTCGATTGCATCGAGCACGCCCGCGCGCCGCGTCATGCTGCCGGTGTGCCAGTGCTCAAGCTGGCGCCCGGTGATCAGCACCATCGGATAGTCCGCGTCGGGCCGTTCGTCCGCGGGAATGATGTCCGCCGGGACGAAGCGGCCGCGTCCGGTGGCGGTCGGGAACCGCTCCGTGAAGATCACCGGCTCGCCGGCGTCGCCTTCCGCCCGGCATGGATAGGTGACGGCACCCTCCTGCTGCAACCGATCCCATGTCACGCCGCCGATGCTCGGCATGGCGTGACGCATCTCGTCGAAGACGTCCGCCACGCTGCCGTAGTGCCAGTCCAGGCCCAGGCCCTGCGCCATCTGCTGGATGATCCACAGGTCCTGCCTGGCCAGCCCCGGCGGCAACAGCGCCTGGCGCCCGAGCTGGACGGTGCGGTCCGTGTTGGTGAAGGTGCCGGTCTTTTCCGGAAAGGCCGAGGCCGGCAGCACCACGTCGGCCAGGTAGGCGGTCTCGGTCAGGAAGATGTCCTGCACCACGAGGTGGTCCAGCGCGGCCAGTGCCTCGCGCGCATGCTGGGCATCCGGGTCGGACATGGCGGGGTTCTCGCCCATGATGTACATGCCGCGCACCTCGCCGCGCCCGATCGCGTCCATGATCTCCACCACGGTCAGGCCCGGCTGGCGGTCCAGCGGCACGCCCCACAGCTTCTCGAAGCTGGCAATGGCGTCAGGGTCGTCCACGCGGCGGTAGTCCGGGTACATCATCGGGATCAGGCCCGCATCGGATGCGCCCTGCACATTGTTCTGGCCGCGCAGCGGGTGCAGACCGGTGCCGGGGCGGCCGATCTGGCCCGTCATCAGCGCCAGCGCGATCAGGCAGCGCGCGTTGTCGGTGCCATGCACATGCTGCGATATCCCCATGCCCCACAGGATCATCGAGGCCTTCGACGTGGCATAGGCGCGCGCGACTTCACGGATGGTCTGCGCATCGATGCCGCAGATCGGCGCCATCAGTTCCGGGCTGAATGCGGCCACGTTGCGCTGCAGCGCGTCGAAGCCGATGGTGCGGCTGTCGATGAAGTCCTGGTTGACCAGTCCCTCGGTGACGATCACGTGCATCATCGCATTGAGCAGCGCGACATCCGCGTCCGGCGTGAACTGCAGGAATCGCCAGGCAAAGCGCGCGAGGTCCGAGCGGCGCGGATCGGCCACGACGAGCTTCGTGCCGTTCTTCACCGCGTTCTTGATCCAGCTTGCCGCCACGGGGTGGTTCACGGTCGGATTGGCGCCGATCACGATCACCACCTCGGCCCGGTCCACATCCATCACCGGGTTCGATACCGCGCCGGAACCGATGCCTTCGAGCAGCGCCGCCACCGACGAGGCGTGGCACAGCCGCGTGCAGTGATCGACGTTGTTGCTGCCAAAGCCGGTGCGCACCAGCTTCTGGAACAGGTAGGCCTCTTCATTGCTGCCCTTGGCCGAGCCGAAGCCGGCCAGCGCGCGCTTGCCCTGCGTGTCGCGGATCCGCGCCAGCCTGCCGCTGGCCAGCGCCAGCGCTTCTTCCCAGGTTGCTTCGCGGAAGACGTCCATCACGTGGTCCGGGTCCATGACGAAGTCGCCGCGCTTGGGCACGCCTTCGCGCCGGATCAGCGGCACGGTCAGGCGCTGCGGATGCTGCACGTAGTCGAAGCCGTAGCGACCCTTCACACACAGGCGCTTGTGGTTGGCCGGTCCGTCCCGTCCCTCGACGTAGAGGATGCGGTTGTCCTTGATGTTGTAGGTAAGCTGGCAGCCCACGCCGCAGTAAGGGCAAACCGATTCCACCTGCTTGTCCGGCACCGCCAGCGCCGCGTCGCGCGCGGGCATCAGCGCACCGGTCGGGCAGGCCTGCACGCATTCGCCGCAGGCCACGCAAGTGGACGCGCCCATGGGGTCGTCCATGTCGAAGACGATGCGGGCGGCGTCGCCGCGCAGCGCCAGGCCGATCACGTCGTTGACCTGCTCGTCGCGGCACGCGCGCACGCAGCGCGTGCATTGAATGCACGCGTCCAGGTTGACGGCAATGGCGGGATGCGACAGATCCGCCGCCAAGCGCTCGCGCGGCGCAAAGCGCGGCTTGCCGACTTCCAGGCGCGCGGACCACTGGTCCAGTTCGTTGTGCCGCGTGTATCCGGCTTCCGGCATGTCGGACTGCAGCAGCTCCAGCACCATGCGCTGGGCGCGGCGCGCGCGCTCGGAATCCGTCTGCACCGTCATGCCCGGCGACGGATAGCGGCAGCACGACGGCGCCAGTACGCGTTCCCCGTTGATTTCGACCATGCAGGCGCGGCAGTTTCCGGCCGGCTCGAGTCCTTCCTTGTAGCAGAGGTGAGGCACGTCAAAGCCCTCGCGCTGCGCCACCTTCAGCAGGCTTTCGCCGGGTTGAGCGCTGACTTCACGGCCATTCAGCATGAACGTGACGGAAGGCTCGGTGGATTCGACCAGCGCGCGTTCGGCGCGTGTCAGCGCATTCATGCCTGTGCCTCCGTGCGGTCTGCCGCCGCCTGCAGTTCATGCGGAAAGTAGCGGATCACGCAATCCACGGGGTTCGGCGCGGCCTGCCCGAGCCCGCAGATCGACGCATCGCGCATCACGGCGGACAGGTCCTCCAGCGCGGGCAGGTCCCATTGCGGCTGGCGGATCAGGTCGAGCGCCTTGGCGGTGCCCACGCGGCACGGCGTGCATTGCCCGCAGGACTCATGCCTGAAGAAATGCATCAGGTTGCGAGCGGCGCCGACAGCGCTGTCGTGGTCGGACAGCACCACGACCGCCGCCGAGCCGATGAAGCAGCCGTGCGGCTGCAGCGTGTCGAAGTCCAGCGGGATGTTGCCCATCGACGCGGGCAGGATGCCGCCCGACGCGCCGCCGGGCAGGTAGGCGTAGAACGCGTGCCCGTCCAGCATGCCGCCGCAGTACTCGTCGATCAGCTCGCGCACCGTGATGCCGGCCGGCGCCAGGTGCACGCCGGGCCGGCGCACGCGGCCGGATACGGAGAACGAGCGCAGCCCCTTGCGGCCATGCCGGCCCTGCGACGCGAACCATTCGGCGCCGTTCTCCAGGATCTCTCGCACCCAGTAGAGCGTTTCGAAGTTGTGCTCGAGCGTCGGCCGGCCGAACAAACCCACCTGCGCCACATACGGCGGGCGCAGGCGCGGCATGCCGCGCTTGCCTTCGATCGATTCGATCATGGCCGATTCCTCGCCGCAGATATAGGCGCCCGCGCCGCGGCGCAGCTCGATCTGCGGCAGGCCGGCACCCGCTATTGGCGGATCGTCGCGCAGGTCCTGCAGCGCCTGCGTGAGGATGGCCCGGCAACCCGCGTATTCGTCGCGCAGGTAGATGTAGATGGCGGACACCTGCACGACGGCGGCGGCGATCAGCATGCCTTCCAGGAAGCGGTGCGGATCGCGCTCCAGGTAGACGCGGTCCTTGAACGTGCCGGGCTCGCCTTCGTCGATATTCACGGCCATGAGCCGCGGCGCCGGCTCCTTTCCCACGATGCGCCATTTGCGGCCGGTCGGGAAGCCCGCCCCGCCCAGGCCGCGCAGCCCGGAGTCCTCCATCGTGCAAAGCACGGCAGCCGGATCAAGACTGCCTTGCGCAAGCGCGTCGAGCAGCGCGTAGCCGCCGCCCGCACGGTAGGCGGCATAGCCGGTCTGCGCCACCGTCTCGTCGCGAACGGCGCCGGCGGCTACGCAGGCCTCGACGGCGGCAACCGTGGCGCCATCCACCGGCTTCTGCCCCACCAGTGCAGCCGGTGCCTTCTCGCACCGGCCGATGCATGGCGCCGCCACCACGCGCACATCCGTACCGAGCAACGTGGGAAGCTTGTCGAGCAGCGTCCGCGCACCGGCCATCTCGCAGGCGATGCCTTCGCAGACACGCACCGTCAGCACCGGCGGCGGTGCGATGTGCCCGTCGGCGTCCTCACGCACCACGTCGAAGTGGTGGTAGAACGTGGCCACCTCGTACACCTCGGTCATGGCCAGTCCCAGCTCCTGCGCCAGCGCGACCAGGTGCGGCATGGCCAGTTGGCCGTAACGGTCCTGGATGGCGTGCAGGTGTTCGATCAGCAGGTCGCGGCGGCGCGGCATGTCGCCGAGCACGGCCCGGACTTCCGCCAGCGCGGCGGCGTCGACCTGCCGGCCCTTGGGCTGTCGGCGCTTGCGCAGCCGTCCAAGCCCGGTTGCATCGACTGGAACAACAACTTGGTTCATGGAACGTCTGTCTCCTGCGGGCGCTATGAAGGCGTTCAGGAAGGCGCCCTTGCGGGCAGCCTTCCTGTCGCTCTTTCTCTTTTCCTTCCTCGTATTGTGCTACCGGCTGCGCCGCCTGTGTACGGTGATGGCAGCGGCACGCCGCACGGCTTTCTTCATCAGGTCAGGTCCTCCGGCACGGCCCGGTATCCCATCGGGCTGGTGGCATTGGCGTGCACATATTTGCGGGCATGCGCTTCACGCATCGGCTTGAGGACAAAGAGCGCAAGCAGTGCGGTCAGGCCCGCCATGGCCGAGGCCAGCACGAAGACCGCATGCCAGTCGCCGGTTGCTGCGGTGATCACGCTCGAGAACGGCACCAGCAGGGCTGCCGTGCCCTTGGCCGTGTACAGCATACCGGCATTGGTGGCGGCGAACTTCGGGCCGAAGGTGTCACCGCAGGTGGCCGGGAACAGGCTGTAGATCTCGCCCCAGGCGAAGAACACGATGCCGGTCAGCACCACGAACGCCACCGGGTTATGGCCGTACTTGGACAGCAGCAGGATGCCCACCGCCTCCACCGCGAAGGCGAAGAACATGGTGCGCTCGCGGCCGATATGGTCCGAAATCCAGCCGAAGAACGGGCGGGTCAGGCCGTTAAGCACGCGGTCGATGGTCAGCGCGAAGGTCAGTGCGGGCAGCGTCAGGCCGAGGATAGATACCGGCGCGTCATGCAGGCCGAAGTCCTTGGCGATCGGGCCCAGCTGCGCGGTGGCCATCAGGCCGCCGGCGGCCATCATCACGAACATCGCATACATGACCCAGAAGATCGGCGACTTCAGCACCTGGCGCGGCGTAGCGTTGTACGTAGCGGCAGCCTTGAGGGTGGACTTGACCTCGCTCAGGATCTTGGCCGACGGCGGGTACAGGGCCATGCCCAGGAAGAACACGACCAGGCCCTGGCCCAGGCCGAACCACAGGAACGTAGCTTCGTAGCCCGAGGACTTGATCATGTTGGCGATGGGCACCACCGTCATGGCGGAACCCGCGCCGAAGCCCGCCGCGGTAATGCCCGCGGCAAGTCCGCGCCGGTTCGGGAACCACTTCAGCGCATTGCCCACGCAGGTGCCATACACCGCGCCCGCACCGATACCGCCGATGGCCGCCGCGAAGTACAGCATCGGCAGCGACGATGCCACCGAGTTCAGCGCCCAGGCAATCGCACAGAGCAGACCGCCACCCACGACCACAGGGCGCGGGCCATACTTGTCGACCAGGTAGCCTTCAATCGGCACGAGCCACGTCTCGGTCACGACGAAGATGGTGAACGCGACCTGGATCGCGGTACGGCCCCAGTGGTACTTGTCATCGATCGGATTGACGAACAGCGTCCATCCGTACTGCATGTTGGCAATCATCGCCATACAAATGACGCCGAAAACCAGCTGTACCCACGGCGACGCAAATCGCGACGTGGATTCCCTCTGCTGCAGTTCCATGATGTCTCCTTCTTGGCAGTCCGGTCGGAGCAGCCTGTGGTGGAAGATATGGGCGCCTGCTGACGCCTCTCGCTTACCGCGCTTTCCCGAACAGCTGAGCCGTTCTAGTGCTATACGGTATGTGATATATCACGCAAGTCAAGCGTATTCTTCGCGGCTCTGCAGCATGACTTTCCCGCGAAAAATTGCCGTGCCGCGCCGCAGTCGCGCGACTGGTGCGCAGCGCGCATCAACGGTGCTGCCTGCAGCTTCCGGAGTCTTTGGAAATCAAGCAGTTGTCTTCACTTGCCGCATCAATCCGGCGAGTCAGGACAGCGATCAGCATGACGGGATTCGCGTCACCGGAAATCGGGAAAAACGACCAGGCTGGGGAAAGTCCCTAGATGGATACAAGCAAGACATTACCCGGCTGTATGGACAACGGGTCACAGCGAATGGAGGTGCCGGCGAGGCGCCGGAGCGTGGCAGCGGCATGCGCAACGGGTGCGCTCCACCGGAGGGATGGCGGCCGAAGATCCGTTTGATGCCTGCTCCCCGTCCGTGGCCTTGCGCCGGATGCCAGGGCCAGCTTGTGGGATTGCAGGATGCGGGTACTGCGCCAAGGGTTGCCGGCCGCTACAGCCCTTGTCAGGTGCGCCGTTCAGTCAGGACGGCGCCGGATGCAGGCATCAGGCGTACGCCAGTTCGCCGGCGGCAGCCACCGTGCGCGCCGGGCGAGCGCGCCCGGCGCCATCGTTTTCCTGGTTGGAACCCAGACCTGCGAAGCGACCGTGTGCCTGCGCGGTCACGAGCACATCCATCGGCAGGCGCGTAGCCAGCAAGGTCGTCATGCCGACGCCGACAGCGATCAGGCCAAGGCCGAGCACGAAGAGAAGAGCGACTTCCATTTGAAAACTCCGATTGCGTTGTGGTTAGGAGTTTTCATTATATGCTGCGCTGCACTATGTGTAAATATCCTGTATGTAATATATCAGTAGAAGGTTTGCTCCAATGCAACAGCAGTCAACAGGCCTCTGCCCTGCCTTTGTGGTCTAGATCTCATGCACGATCGGGGGTTGTCGGCCAGGCTCGGCAGCGTCCTTGTACTCGAGCCCGCGCAGCGCATCCCAGATCGCCGCGGCATTCGGCTTCAGCGACCGGCTCTTGCGGCGCACCAACATCACCGTGGATGTCACCTGCGGCCGCAGCGGCCGCATGACGGCGGCGGAATGGATGCCGCCCGCCTGCGCACGCGATGGCACCACCCCGATCCCCAGGCCAAGCGCCACCATGCCGAACACCGCAGCGAAATGCCCCAGCAGCTGCAACGAGCCCGCGCGCACATGATGGTTGCTGAGCGCCTTTTCCACGACGGGTTGCACGCCGCATTGCTGGTCCAGCGTGAGCACGTTGGCATTGCACAGGTCGCCCCACGCAATCGCATCGCGTGAGGCTAGCGGATGCTCTGCCGGCAGCACAGCGTGATACGGATCGATGCACAAGGGCTCGCAATAGAGGTCGTCGCCCGATTGCGGATCGGTGGCAATGCCGAAGTCCACTTCGCCGCTGCGCACGCTCTGCAGCACGGATTCCTGCGAACGGTCCTTCAGGTGGATCGCGATCGCGGGCCAGGCCTTGCGGCAGCCGGCCAGCCACGCCGGCACGGACATCGAGCTCAGCACGGGGTCCGTCGCGATCTGCACCATGCCTTGCGACGGCCGCGCGGCGCCCTGGCTTTCGCGCAGGGTCTGCTCGACCTCTTCGATCAGGTGACAGATCCGCTGCGACAGGTGCTGGCCCGCATCGGTCAGTTCCACTTGCCGTGTGGTGCGGTCGAACAGGCGCTGGTCGATCTCCTCTTCCAGCTCGCGCACACTGCGGCTCACGGCCGACTGCGTCAGGCCCAGTTCGGCGGCAGCGCGCGTGAAGCTCTTGTGCCGCGCGACAGCAGCGAACGCCTTCAGTTGGGGAAGCGAGATATTCATGGCCGCCCTCCTCCGTCCTGTTTCCATTGGGACGACGGCATCGCAAGGCTGCGATGCCGTGCAGCGGAATGTCCTGCGGCAAGCGTGGATGGTTGCAGTCTGCTCACGGCTGTCTTCACGGCTGTCTCCCTGGCGGCCTGGCCGCCTGCTATGCGTTGTTGTCTCCGTGGCCCACATGGCAAGCGGCCTGCGCCATGCGCAGACCGCTTGCCCGGGACGTTTGGGGTCCGGATGCGATGTCCGGGTACGCCCAGTCTCTCCCCTGCCTGGTCTTATTCGCCTTCCCTCTGGGCGCGCACCATGAACGCGGCATCCGAAACCGGCACCGCATCCGAATGGCCCGTGATGAACCGTTTGCGCATGGGCGCCAGCACCAGCTTCGCCGACAGGCCCGCTGCGATCGTTACCACAGCGGCTACGGTGAACACCGCATCCCAGCCACCGCGCGCCGACAGGATCGAGGCCAGCGGCACCAGCATCGCTGCCGTCCCCTTCGCCGTGTACAAGGTCCCCGCATTCGCCGCCGCGAACTTGCTGCCAAACGTGTCCGCGCACAGCGCCGGGAAGATCGAGAAAATCTCGCCCCAGAACAGGAACGTCAGCGCCGCGAAGAACATGAATGCGTACGGGTTGTGGCCAAAATGCATCAGTCCGAGCAGCGACAGCCCCTCGCCGATGAAGATCACGAACATCGTGTTCTCCCGGCCGAACCGGTCTGACAGAAAGCCGCACAGCGGTCTCGTGAAGCCGTTGCACAGGTTGTCGATCGACAGCGTCATCGTCAGCAGCGGCAGCGTCATCCCCAGCAGCGTCACCGGCATCGAGGCAAAGCCAAAGTCCTTCGCGATCGGACCTAGTTGCGCCGTCGCCATGATCCCCCCCGCGGCCACCGCCACGAAGCTCACGTAGATCACCCAGAACACCGGCGTCTTCACCATCTGCCCGGGCGAGAACTCCACAGGGTTCGTCAGCACCGCCTTCGCCGCCACCAGCCCCTTGGGTGCCCGCGGCTTCACCAGCAGCAGCGCCAGCGCGAAGATCGCCACGCCTTGCAGGATGCCGAAGAACAGGAACGCCTTCTCATAGCCCGCGCTCTGGATCATGTTCGCGATCGGAATCACCGTGATCGCCGAGCCCGCGCCGAAGCCGGCGGCCGTCAGCCCTGCCGCCAGGCCGCGCTTGTCCGGGAACCACTTCAGCGCATTGCCCACGCAGGTCCCGTACACACCACCCGCGCCAATGCCCGCGATCACCGCCGCCGCATACAGCTCCGGCAGCGTCGTCGCGTACGCATTCATCACCCACGCCAGGCCCGCGCAAAGCGCGCCACCCGCCACCACCGGCCGCGGCCCGAACTTGTCCACCAGCCAGCCTTCCAGCGGAACCAGCCAGGTTTCCGTCACGATGAATATGGAAAACGCCACCTGGATCGCGGACGTGCCCCAGTGATGCCTGGCGTCCATCGGTGACACAAAGAGAGTCCAGCCATACTGCAGGTTTGCCACCAGCCCCATGCAAACCACGCCTACGGCCAGTTGGAACCAACGATTCTGCAGTCCACGCCCATTGCCGGTCGTGGCTGCCGCTTGATGTTGCGCCATCTACTGTCTCCTAGTGCTTGTCTGATGCGTCCCTGGCGGGACGCTCTTCGGGCCTCTGTGGGATGGGCCCTACACGACTAGATCGGCGCCTGACATTGCGGCATGCAAATCTGTGGGATTGATGCTACTTCAATCTAAGATTCAGACCGCTTAAAGTTTTTTATCATATGCATTGACGACCGTTTATATATTGCACGGAACAACTGATGAAGAACGCCACGCTGCGCCAGCTCAAAGTCTTTGAAACCGTTGCCCGGCACATGAGCTTTTCACGCGCCGCCGAGGAACTGCACCTCACCCAGCCAGCCGTCTCTACCCAGGTCAGGCAGCTGGAAAACCACGTCGGCCTGCCGCTGTTCGAGCAATTGGGCAAGAAGATTTATCTCACGCCCGCCGGACACGAGATGCTGCACTACAGCCGCAGCATCATCCAGCAATTCCGCGAAGCCGAAGACGCCATGTCGCAGCTCAAGGGTATTTCGGGCGGGCGGCTGAACGTTGCCGTGATCAGCGCGGGCGACTACTTCTTCCCGCGGCTGCTGGCCGAGTTCATGGAGCGGCACGATGGCGTGACGTTGAATCTTGCGGTGCACAATCGCGAGGAACTATTGCACCAGCTGGCCGGCAACCTCACCGACCTCGCCGTGATGGTGCGCCCGCCCGAAGGCATGGATACGATCAACGAGTCGTTCGCACCACACCCTTACGTGATCGTGGCGGCGCCGAGCCACCCGCTCGTCGGACAACGCAATATCCCGCTGTCCGCGCTGACCGACGAGGCCTTCGTCTCGCGCGAGAAGGGCTCCGACACCTGGAACTCCATGCAGGAAGGCTTTGCCGGCCGCCTGTCGAACATGCGTATCGCCATGGAGATCAAGAGCACCGAAACCATCAAGCAGGCAGTCATCGCCAACATGGGCATCGCCTTTCTTTCTGCTCATACCGTAGGGCTGGAGCTTCAGGCCGGCAAGCTTGCCGTGCTCGATATCGAAGGCTTCCCGGTCATGCTCAACTGGTATGTGGTGCACCGCAAGAACAAGCGGCTGCCGCCGGTGGCGCTGGCATTCAAGCAGTTCCTGATGGAGGAAGGCGCGAGCCTGATCCAGCGCATTACTGGCGTGGAGGGGCTGATTCGTCACGACCGATACATAAACAATAGATTATGATTAGTCGATGAAACTTTAATTATCGTAAATCCATGGCCAGGCCTATGCTTCCCTCAACCCCACCGCCAGAGAGAAGACAGGAGGCAGACCATGAACCAAGTCCAGATCGAAAGCCAGCCGGCCGCCACCGTTGGCCGCGACAACCAACCTCTTTCGCGCGCCACCCAGCTGGCAGCCTACAACGCAGCATTCATCGAACTGGGCCTGCGCTTCCGCTGGGACGAGGCCATGTACGAATGGCTGTGCGGCATCGAATGCGAGAAGGAACGCGTGGCCCGCTACATCGAGGAACACCACACCCACCTGCTCAAGGCTTACGACGCGGCCTTCCTGAGCCAGCTGATCTTCGACAAGAAGAACGAGTACCTGCGAGCGGTCGGCCATCTCAACTGAGACGCCCGATCTCCACTTGAAGCGAGTGCGCTTACGGCGCCCTCGCTTTTTTGTTTGGTAGTCAAAGACGACGGCCGAACTTCATGGCCGTGCCTCCCAGGCACAGTGTATGACCGCGGCAACTGGTGAAGACTTGCGTCGAGGGTCTCTGCTCAGCATGTCGTGCAAAGTGCATATTCAGTGCCAAAATCGGCTTTCTTGACACCTTTGTCCGTCAGACACGCCACATTTTTTCAATCAAATAAGAATGATTCGTATTTGTATTTTTATTTCTACCACCTTATAATCGCCGGCGTCCGTTATGGATGACTTGTATGAAAGGCCTTAACCACGCCTGAACTTGTCTTCATGACCATGCATTGACCGTCAAGAACTACAAAGGGAAGGTAGAACCGTGAAAGGACAACAGGACACATTTCGGCTGAATCCGCTCGCCTCCGCGCTGGCCGGTGCCGTGGCAGCTTTTGCCATGCAAGGTGCGGTCGCGCAGGAAAGCAAGCCTGCCGCCGAGGCTGCGGCCGATCCGAAGCCAGTGACGCTGCAGAGCGTGACGGTGACGAGCACGAAGGACGATGGCTACAAGGTCGACGAAGCGCAGTCGTCCAAGTTCACCGCCCCGCTGCTCGACACGCCGAAGTCCGTCACCGTGGTGCCGGCTGAAGTGTTGCAGCAGACCGGCTCCAACTCGCTGCAGGACGCGCTGCGCACCACGCCGGGCATCACGTTCGGCGCCGGCGAAGGCGGCAACCCGATCGGCGATCGTCCTTTCATCCGCGGTTTCGATTCGATGTCGAGCATCTTCGTCGACGGCGTGCGCGACACGGCCTCGCAAACGCGCGACACCTTCAACATCGACCGCATCGAAGTCATCAAGGGCCCGAGCTCGGCCTTCGGCGGCAAGGGTTCGGCCGGCGGCATGATCAACATGGTGTCGAAGCTGCCGACGTCCGAGAACTTCGTACAAGGCTCGGTCGGGGTGGGCACGGACTCGTATTTCCGCGCCACGGCCGACGGCAACTACGTGCTCAATGACAACACTGCGGTGCGCCTGAATGCCATGGGCCAGACCTTTGACGTGCCTGGCCGCAACGAAGTCGACCAGCATTCGTGGGGCTTCGCGCCGTCCGTGACGTTCGGGCTGAATTCGCCGACTCAGGTCACGCTGTCGTACTACCACCTGCAGGGCGACGGCATGCCGGACTACAGCATTCCGTACGCGCGCCCGTCCAGCCAGTCGACCAAGGCCAATCCGTCGGCGCCGGCCAGCGTCAACCGCGACAACTTCTACGGCCTGACCGACCGCGACTTCCAGCGCACGCAGTCCGACATCGCCACCGCTTCCGTCCAGCATGACTTCCGCAACGGGCTGGTGTTCCGCAACACGACACGCTGGGGCCGTGCCACGAATGACTACGTCGTCACGAACCCCGACGACAGCCGCGGCAACGTGCCGCGCGGCTTTGTCTGGCGCAACACTAAAAACCGTGATTCAGCCACCGAAACGCTGACCAACCAGACCGACCTGACGGCCGAATTCCATACCGGCAGCCTCAAGCACAACATGCTGTTCGGCTTCGAGTTCAGCCGCGACGACACGGACAACAACCCTTACAACGTGGTTTCGGCCAACGCGGCCGCGTCGGGAGGCACCTGCAACGCATCGCTGCTGGCCAGCTTCGACTGCGCCCCGCTCGCCAACCCGAACCCGAACGACCCGTGGCGTGGCAGCATCACCAAGATGCCGTACACCCAGACCACGACGACGAACACGCAGTCGGTCTACCTGTTCGACACGGTCGAGATCACCAGGCAGTGGATGATCAACGGCGGCATCCGCTACGACAACTACGACACGCACGCCTTCACCAACGCCTATACGAACCCGAACACCGGCGCGGCCGTGGCGCAGGTGGACATCCGCAACAAGTCGCACTTCTTCAACTACCAGGCCGGCGTGGTGTACAAGCCGGTGGAGTACGGCAGCATCTACGTGTCGTACGGCACGTCGTCGACGCCGCCGGGCTCAACCAACGGCGACGGCGCCGACAACATCACCGCGGCGCAGCGCAACCTTGAGCCGGAAACCGCGCGCTCCTTCGAAATCGGCACCAAGTGGGACCTGCTGGCCCGCCGCCTGTCGCTGACCGCCGCGATCTTCCAGATCGAGAAGAACAATGCGCGCGTGGCCGTCGATGCCAATACCACCGTCAACGCGGGCAAGCAGCGCGTGAAGGGCTTCGAACTGGGCTTTGCCGGCAACCTGACCGACAAGTGGGGCGTGTTCGGTGGCTACACCTACCTGGACAGCAAACTGGTCGACAACGGACCGCAATCCGCGAATGCCGCCAACAACGGCAACCAGTTCCCCAACACGCCGCAGAACAGCTTCAGCCTGTGGAGCACCTACCAGGTGCTGCCGGCGCTGACGCTCGGCGCGGGTGCCTACTACGTCGACAAGGTCTACGCCAACCCGGCCAACTCGCTGTACGTGCCGGCATACTGGCGCTTCGACCTGATGGGCGCGTATCGCGTGAACAAGCACCTGTCGCTGCAGTTGAATATCCAGAACCTGTTCGACAAGACCTACTACACCAAGGCCCACACGCACTACGGTGCCATGGCGCCGGGTCGCTTCGGCATGCTGACGGCGAACTTCAGGTTCTGAGTTTCCCGGACAGCTGGCTGATATAGCCATTGCGAGCAACCGCGGGGGTCGGCTTCATGCCGGGCCTCGCGGTTTTTTGTAGCCTGAGCCGGGAATCCGACATGCATTCCCGACCAGGACGATGTCTCCCGTCCGGTTTGCATCGTGGACGCCCCTCAGGTTCGAGCAGATGGTGATACTTCCTGCTCCGGCACATTGATGTTGCCGCCGTGGGGACGTCCATTTCCCTGCCTGCGATTGACCCAGGGTCAATCCGTTCCCTTCAGCTCGATCAGCAGATCCTTCGCTGCCACACGGTCTCCCTGTTTCACGTGCACGGCGGCGATCTCGCAGTCGCGGTCGGCGGCGATGTGAGTTTCCATCTTCATCGCCTCCAGTGCAAGCAGCGTCGTGCCTGCCGCGACCCTTTGCCCAGGCTGGACCGCCACCGTCACGATGGAGCCCGGCATCGGCGCGGCAACATGCAGCGGATTGCCGGGATCGGCAACGGTCCGGCCCTGACGTGTCGGGCCTGCTTGCGCGGTGCTGCGCTGCTCGATCAGCGCCGTGCGTGACTGCCCGTTCAGCTCGAACTGGACCTTGATGTTGCCCTCCTCGGCATCCGGATGCGTTCCCTGCAGCGACACGAGCAGAGTCTTGCCCGCGGCGATATCGATGGCCACCTCTTCCTGCGGCTGCAGGCCATACAGGAAGGCCGACGTCGGCACCACGGAGGTATCGCTGTAGGTCCGCACGTGCGCGTGGTAGGCGATTGCCTGCTTGGGGTACATCAGATAAGACGCCAGCTGGCGGTCATCAAGCGGCTGCTCGCAGGCCGACTCGCCCTCGGCACGGGCCGCATCGAGGTCAACCGCCGGAATCTGGTCACCCGGGCGGTAGGGTGCTGGCGGCTCGCCGCGCAGGACCTTGCGCGAGAGCTCCGCGGGGAATCCGTCAGGCGGGAAGCCCAGTTCGCCCTTGAACAGGGAAACCACCGATTCGGGAAACGCAATCTCGCGGGCCGGATCGCAGACATCGGCGGCGCTCATGTCGTTGGCCACCATCATCAGCGCCATGTCGCCGACCACCTTGGAGGTCGGCGTCACCTTCACGATGTCGCCGAACATCTTGTTGACGTCGGCGTACGCGCGCGACACCTCGGTCCAGCGATGCTCGATACCGAGCGAACGGGCCTGCTCGCGCAGGTTCGTGTACTGGCCGCCCGGCATTTCGTGGCGATAGACATCGGCCGTACCGGCCCGGATCTCCGATTCGAATGGTGCGTAGTAGCGGCGCACCCCTTCCCAGTACATCGACGCTTCGTGCAGGCGCTCCAGGCTAAGCCCAGGATCGCGCTCGCTGCCGGCCAGTGCCGCGGCGATGCTCGACAGGTTCGGCTGCGAGGTCAGCCCGCTCATTGCATCGAGCGCGCCATCCACCGCATCGCAGCCGGCTTCGATGGCAGCCAGTGCCGATGCGGCCGAGATGCCGCTGGTGTCGTGCGTATGGAAATGCACGGGCAGCCCGGTTTCTTCCTTGAGCGCCTTGACCAGCGCCGCGGCCGCCTGCGGACGGCAGATCCCGGCCATGTCCTTGATACCCAACACATGCACGCCGGCCTGCTGCAATTCGCGCGCGATGCCGACGTAATACTTGAGATCGTACTTGGGGCGGGAGCCATCGAAGATGTCACCCGTGTAGCAGATTGCGCCTTCGCACAGCGCGCCGCTGTCACCCACGGCATCGATCGCCACGCGCATATTGCGCACCCAGTTCAGCGAATCGAACACGCGGAACACGTCCACGCCGGCGCTGGCGGCCTGGCGGACAAAGAACTTCACCACGTTGTCCGCATAGTTCGTGTAGCCAACCGCATTCGAGCCGCGCAGCAGCATCTGGAACAGGATGTTGGGCACCCTCTCGCGCAATTGCTCAAGGCGCTGCCACGGGTCTTCCTTCAGGAAACGCAGCGCCACGTCGAACGTCGCCCCGCCCCAGCACTCCATCGAGAACAGCTCCGGCAGTTCGTGCGCGTAGAACGGCGCGATCGGCAGCATGTCCGCAGTGCGCATGCGCGTGGCGAACAACGACTGGTGCGCGTCGCGCATGGTCGTGTCGGTCAGCAGCACCCGCTTCTGCTCGAGCATCCAGCGCGAGAACTTCTCCGCACCGAGCTCACGCAACAGGTCGCGCGTGCCGGTCGGAAGCGGAGTGGCGGTATCCACCACAGGCAGCACCGGGCTCGGCAATGGCAGCGGCGGCAGCGAGCGGCCGTTGATTTCCGGATGCCCATTGACGCACACATCGCCGAGATAGCGCAGCAGCTTGGTCGCACGGTCCTGCCGCTTGGTGAAGGCCAGCAGCTCCGGGGTCCTGTCGATAAAGCGCGTGGTGACATCGCCGGACCGGAAGGCCTGGTGGTTGATGACGTTCTCAAGGAACTGCAGGTTGGACGCGACGCCGCGAATGCGGAACTCGCGCAGTGCACGGTCCATGCGCCGGATCGACTCGGGGGCCGTCGGCGCCCAGGTGGTGACCTTGACCAGCAGCGAATCGTAGTACGGCGTGATCACGGCACCGCCGTATGCCGTACCGGCGTCCAGGCGCACACCGAAGCCCGCCGCACTGCGGTAGGCGGAAAGCCTGCCATAGTCCGGGAGGAAGCCGTTCTCAGGGTCCTCGGTTGTGATCCGGCATTGCAGCGCATGCCCGTTCAGCGCGATCCCCGATTGCTCCGGCACGCCCGCAGCGCGCACGACGATCTTGCCGTCGGCATCGCGCGTGTTCTCGGTCATGCCGATATGGCCACCTTCGGTGATGCGGATCTGCGCCTTGACGATATCGACGCCGGTGACCATCTCCGTAACGGTGTGCTCGACCTGGATGCGCGGGTTGACTTCGATGAAGTAGAACTGGCCGGAGTCGGCATCCATCAGGAATTCGATCGTGCCCGCATGCGTGTACCCGACCGCGCGCATCAGCCGCATGGCCGCGTCGCACAGTGCGGCCCGGCCTGCGTCGTCCAGGTACGGCGCCGGCGCGCGCTCCACCACCTTCTGGTTGCGGCGCTGCACGGTGCAGTCGCGTTCGTACAGGTGCACGAGGTTGCCGTGCGTATCGCCCAACGCCTGCACTTCTACGTGGCGCGCATTTCGCACCAGTTTCTCGACATAGACCTCGTCGTTGCCGAATGCGGCCAGCGCCTCGCGCCGCGCAGCCGGCAGCGCGGTCTCAAGATCCTGTTCGTTCTCCAGCATGCGCATGCCACGCCCGCCACCGCCCCAGCTTGCCTTGAGCATCAGCGGGTAGCCGATGCCAGCGGCGAGGCGCTTGCACTCGTCCAGTTCGCGCGGCAACGGATCGGTCGCGGGCATCACCGGCACGCCCGCCTCGATCGCCGCATTGCGGGCCGCCACCTTGTTCCCCAGCTTGCGCATGACGTCCGGCGACGGGCCGATCCAGCGGATGCCGGCGTCCATCACGGCTTGCGCGAAATCCGGGTTTTCGGACAGGAAGCCATAGCCTGGGTGGATCGCGTCGACCTTGGCCTTCCGCGCGATGCGCAGGATGTCATCGATGTCGAGGTAGGCCGCCAGCGGCTTCTTGCCGTCGCCAACCAGGTAGCTTTCGTCGGCCTTGAAGCGATGGAGCGCGAGGCGGTCTTCCTTCGAATAGATCGCCACCGTCCGGATATTCATCTCGGCCGCGGCGCGCATCACGCGGATCGCGATCTCGGAACGGTTGGCAATCAGCAGGGATTTGATGGGGGTGTAGTTCATGGGTACAAGGAAAACGAATCGGCCATACGCCTGAAGCGCGGCGTGGTCAGGGGTCGGCAAGGCGCGGGTTCCGGCACGCAGCAGGAGAAGGCCTTGTGCCACTGGCAGGGCGATGCCAGCACCGGCGCAGTCGCACGCGCGTCAGCGCGCGAAAGCGGACGGCGTGCTAATCGTGATGGGCGAATGGACTATGGGAATCCATCCAGTCATGGCTTCCCTTTGCGACAGCCCATGCCCAATGTGAACGCCTGGGAGCCAACGCAGCGCGTTTGCCCAGTTCGCTCAGTACCTGACCCGCATGCAGCTTGTCCCCCTCACTGGCAGGCCCGCGTTCCGGCCCTGCTTCGTTTTGTCCGTTGTACGTCACCGTGCACTCCTCTTGACAACCCTTGACGCCACTCGATGGCGAAATCCACGTTAGATGGGTCTGGGCGTGATGACCCTGACCCACAAGCGCGTGGATAGCGCAAGAAGCGGGCCAAGATCATGGATTGCAGATAACTTATTGATTTTTATTGATATTTCTGACGCCACCAGAAACCGTGATTTCAGCGTCGAAAATCGTAATTTCAATTATGAAATTCACGGGGGTCGAATCGTCGCCGCCTCGAGCCTGAAACAGGCGAGCAGAAACCAGGGGGCAGAAATACGCAAGGGAAAGCGCGCTGGCGCGACGCGCCCGGGGATGGCAGGCGGCGGGATGGATCGCCCGGTATCCGCCTACGGGGTACAAGCGCCGTCAGGCGTCGGCCCAGCGGCGCAGCAGATTGTGGTAGACGCCAGTCAATCCCACCACACCGGAATCCTTCTGCCCCATCGCCTGCGCAACCTGCTGGATCCGCGTATCGAGTTCGAACAGCAGCGCGCGCTGCCCTTCGTCGCGCACCATGCTCTGGATCCAGAAGAACGACGACACGCGTGCGCCGCGCGTGACCGGCGTGACGTGGTGCAGGCTGGTGGCCGGATACAGGACCATATGACCCGCCGGCAGTTTGACGCGGTGCTGGCCGTAGGTGTCCTCGACCACAAGTTCACCGCCGTCGTAGTCTTCCGGCTCCGTGAGGAACAGCGTCGCGGACAAGTCGCTGCGCACGCGGAAACCGGTGCCGCGCAGATAGCGGATGGCGTTGTCGACATGGTTGTCGAATGCCTGGCCGCCTTCATAGCGGTTGAACAGCGGCGGAAATACCTTCAGCGGCAGCGCTGCCGAGAAGAACGTTGCGTTGGCGCCCAGTGCGTCCTGGATCAGGTCGCCGACCTGCCGCGCCACCGGCGAGCCCTCCGGCAACTGCATATTGCGTTTGGCCAGCGCCGACTGGTGGCCGGACGTCATGTTGCCATCGGCCCAGTCCGCGGCATCCATCAGTTGCCGGCATTGCGCTACCTGGGCCTTGGACAGGACGTCCGGAATCTGCAGCATCATGGCTTGAGCCTACCTTCGGGATCGGGGATCTGTGAATGGAACTGTCGTTATGCCGGGATGCTCGGCATCACCAGAAAGGAAGGACGAGGCTCCGGTCGACCAACGATTGTAGGGGAAAAGCGACGCGAGATACAAACAAGAATCATTACTATTTGATCGCACACAAGCCGGCTGTGACGGCAGGGCCGCACGAGGGCGCTTCGTCAGGGGCTTCCCATATTCTTTGGCGCTGTGGAACCGCTCCGGCGCGCGCTGCTTGTGGTGACGCGCCAGAACGCAAACCGGTCTCAGGCGCTGACCTTCGCCTGCGCCTCCAGTTCCGTAATCCGCTTGCGCAGCGCGCGCTCTTCCTGGAAGCGCACGGTCTCATCGCGGATGACCGCGACGATGCCCGAAATCGATCCATCGGCATCTCGCAGAAGCGCCACCGTGAATGCGATCGACATGGCCTTGCCGTCCTTGTCCACCGCGGGCACCTTCAGCAAGTCATGTCCATAGCGCGTGATGCCGGTGGCCATGGTCTTGTCGTAGCCTTCCCAGTGTCGCCCGCGCAGCCGTTCCGGGATGATCAGGTCCAGCGACTGGCCCATGGCTTCGGCTTGCGTATAGCCGAACATGCGCTCGGCCGCCGGGTTCCAGAGCGTGATGGCACCCTTGGCGTCGGAGATGATGATGGCGTCGCCGATGGCGGACACCAGTTGCTCGTAGTCGATGCTGGCTGGCATGGGGATTCCCTCTTTGCCGGACATTGCGGCAGGGTATATAGGTTGGTTGGCAGCAGTGCGGCAGCATGCCGCCATACAGTTTGGCACAGCTGCCCTCTCCAGTAAAAACGCCGGAGACCGCTTGCGCGGCGCTCCGGCGCTCAGTCCCGCCCGGCCCCGTCAAACCTGTTCAGGGCCGGAGCGCGTTGCGTCAGATCACCGCGCTCTCGCGCAGGCGCTTGATGTCTTCCGGACCATAGCCCAGCCCGGCCAGCACTTCTTCACTGTGCTCGCCCAGCAGCGGCGATGCGGTGATTTCCGGCTTGAGGTCCGAGAACTTGATCGGGCTGCCCACCGTCAGGTAGGTGCCGCGCTCCTTGTGCGGGACTTCGGTGATCGAGCCACTGGCGCGCAGCGACGGATCGGCGGCAATCTCCTTCATCGACAACACCGGCGAGCAGGGAATATCGAACTTGCGCAGGATATCCACCGCTTCGTACTTGGTCTTGTCGGCCAGCCAGTCCTCGATGGTCTTGAAGATGTCGAAGATATGCGGCTGGCGTGCCTTGGCCGTGCTGTAGTTGGGATCGCTGATCCATTCCGGCTTGCCGAGCGCCTTGCAGATCGGCTCCCACGCGTGGCCCTGGATAGTGAAGTAGATGTAGGCGTTCGGGTCGGTTTCCCAGCCCTTGCACTTCAGCACCCAGCCCGGCTGGCCGCCGCCGCCAGCGTTGCCACCGCGGGGCACCACGTCGCTGAACTCGCCATGCGGGTACTGCGGATACTCTTCCAGGAAGCCCAGGCGATCCAGCCGCTGCTGGTCGCGCAGCTTCACGCGGCACAGGTTCAGCACGGCATCCTGCATCGACACGGCCACCTTCTGGCCCTTGCCGGTCTTGTCGCGGCCGATCAGCGCGGTCAGGATGCCGATGGCCAGGTGCATGCCGGTGTTGGAGTCGCCCAGTGCCGCAGCGGAAACGGTCGGGGGACCATCCCAGAATCCCGTGGTCGATGCCGCACCGCCCGCACACTGCGCCACGTTCTCATACACCTTCAGGTCTTCATAGTGGTGGCCGTCGCTGAAGCCCTTGACCGACGCGACGATCATCTTCGGGTTCAGTTCGTTGATGCGTTCCCACGAGAAACCCATGCGGTCCAGCGCGCCCGGGCCGAAGTTCTCGACCAGCACATCCGACTCGCGGATCAGCTGTTCCAGGATCTTCTTGCCGTCGGGCGTCTTCGTATCCAGCGTGAGCGAACGCTTGTTGCTGTTGAGCATGGTGAAGTACAGCGCATCGACATCCGGGATGTCGCGCAGCTGCGTACGCGTGACATCGCCGGAACCGGGGCGCTCCACCTTGATGACGTCCGCACCGAACCACGCGAGAAGCTGCGTGCAGGCGGGGCCGGCCTGGACATGCGTGAAGTCGATGATCTTGATGCCTTGGAGTGGGAGGCTCATTTTCGTTCTCCTATCGAATGGGAGGGATGAAATTCGAGGGTGAAATTCTGGTGAATTACTTCTTGGCCGAGCTTTGCGGATTCAGGTTGGTCAGACGGCCGCTTTCGGTACCTGCCGACGGGTCGATGACGGCATTGACCAGCGTGGGCTTGCCCGAGCGCAGGGCTTCGTTCACCGCGGCTTCGAGTTCCGCCGTCGTGGTGACGTTGGCGCCGACACCGCCGAACGCTTCCATCATCTTGTCGTAGCGCGCGCCCGGGACGAACGTCGTGACAGCCGGATCCGCGCCACCGGTCGGGTTCTTGTCGATGCCCTTGTAGATGCCGTTGTTGTTGAAGATGACGATGCAGACCGGCAGGTTGTAGCGGCAGATCGTCTCGACTTCCATGCCCGAGAACCCGAACGCGCTGTCACCGCACAGGGCCAGCACCGGCTTCTTGGTTTCGACCGCCGCGGCGACCGCGTAGCCCATGCCCACGCCCATCACGCCCCAGGTGCCGACGTCCAGACGCTTGCGCGGCTCGTACATGTCGATCACGGCGCGGGCGTAGTCCAGCGTGTTGGCGCCTTCGTTGACGAACGAGATGCCCGGATTGGCCTTGATGACGTCCTTCAGCACGCGCAGTGCGGTGTGGAAGTTCATCGGCGAGACTTCCTTGTTCAGCATCTCGCCCATCTTCGCCAGGTTCTTGTCCTTGCGCTCGTACACGGCATTCAGCCAGTCAGCGGGCGGCTTGGCGAAGTCGTTGCCGACCTTGCCGAGGATGGCCGAGACGCACGAACCGATATCACCCACCACCGGCGCGGCAATGGCGACGTTGCTGTCCATCTCGGTCGGCGAGATGTCGATCTGGATGAACTGCTTCGGGCCGCCCCAGGTCTTGCCCTTGCCGTGCGCCAGCAGCCAGTTCAGGCGGGCGCCAACCAGCAGCACCACGTCGGCTTCGGCCAGCACATACGAGCGTGCCGCCGAGGCCGATTGCGGATGCGTGTCGGGCAGCAGGCCCTTGGCCATCGACATCGGCAGGTACGGAATGCCGGTCTTCTCGACCAGTGCGCGGATATCTTCGTCGGCACGGGCGTAGGCGGCGCCCTTGCCCAGCAGGATCAGCGGACGCTTGGCGCCCTTCAGCAGCGCGACAGCACGGTCAACCGAGTCCGGTGCCGGCAGTTGGCGCGGGGCCGGATCCACGACCTTGATCAGCGACTTGCGGCCCTTCTCGGCTTCGAGCGACTGGCCCAGCAGCTTGGCCGGCAGGTCCAGGTAGACACCGCCCGGACGGCCTGAGACCGCGGCACGGATGGCGCGGGCGATACCGACACCAATGTCTTCGGCGTGCAGCACGCGGAAGGCGGCCTTGGCGTGCGGTCGGGCGATGGCCAGCTGGTCCATCTCTTCGTAGTCACCTTGCTGCAGATCGACGATCTCGCGCTCGCTCGAGCCGCTGATCAGGATCATCGGGAAGCAGTTGGTGGTGGCATGCGCCAGCGCCGTCAGGCCGTTCAGGAAGCCAGGCGCCGACACGGTCAGGCAAACGCCCGGCTTTTGCGAGATAAAGCCGGCAATCGCTGCTGCGTTGCCCGCGTTCTGCTCGTGACGAAAACTGATGACGCGCATGCCGTTGGCCTGCGCCAGACGCGCCAGATCGGTGACCGGAATGCCGGGCAGGCCGTAGATGTTTTCGATGCCGTTCAGCTTCAGCGCGTCGATGACCAGATGAAAACCATCGGTTTGTGCCTGATGCTCTTCCGCGGCGTGACGCTGCAGCTCGTTTCCGACTTCTGCCATGGTTGCTTCCTTCTATGCAAATTGACTGGGGTTGGAATTCTTCTAGTTCAGGGTGTCTTCCGCGGTGGTGTTCTCGGGCCGCTTCGCTATGACTTCGGACATGCTTTGGTCTCCTCGTTTGACTCGTGTTCGTGGTGCGCGGGGCTGTCCCCTTGCTTCAACCTCTGCCGGTCTGTTCGACCGGTCTTGATGACATACGGTATGTGATATATCAGATAACAGCAAGCTATTTTCCTACTCTGCGACGAACTTTCGTCAGTGCACCGCAGCAAATCAGCCAGTATCTTCGCCTAAATCAGCACAACTCCTTAATCTGTGCCATTCATTCCCCATTTGCACAAATGCAGGAGTTCAACCGCAAGCCAGCCGCACTGCGAATTCTAGACAATAGATATATTACATACCACGGTTGCAGGCACTTTGAGGCCCTCTGAAATGCCTTGCGAGGTCCTCAACTTCTCATGCCTGCCCTGCTCCAGGCGCTTGCGCCTGACGGCCTGGCGCAAGCGCCAGGCCTCCAAGAACTTCAATGCATCACTACAGATACGGTGATGCCCAGCCTATTCGCCGCGCCGGGCCGACGCACTCGCAAAAAAGCCCACGTCCGACACCGGCATGGTTGCCTCCGAATGGCCCGTGATGAACCGTTTGCGCATGGGCGCCAGCACCAGCTTCGCCGACAGGCCTGCTGCGATCGTCACCACCGCCGCCACCGTGAACACCGCATCCCAGCCACCGCGCGCCGACAGGATCGAGGCCAGCGGCACCAGCATCGCCGCCGTCCCCTTCGCCGTGTACAAGGTGCCCGCGTTTGCCGCCGCAAACTTGCTGCCGAACGTATCCGCGCACAGCGCCGGGAAGATCGAGAAAATCTCGCCCCAGAACAGGAACGTCAGTGCCGCGAAGAACATGAACGCGTAGGGATTCTGGCCAAATTGCATGAGCCCGAGCAGGGACAGGCCTTCGCCGATAAAGATCACGAACATCGTGTTCTCCCGGCCGAACCGGTCTGACAGAAAGCCGCACAGCGGTCTCGTGAAGCCGTTGCACAGGTTGTCGATCGACAACGTCATCGTCAGCAGCGGCAGCGTCATCCCCAGCAGCGTCACCGGCATCGAGGCAAAGCCATAGTCCTTCGCAATCGGGCCAAGTTGCGCCGTCGCCATGATCCCGCCCGCGGCCACCGCCACGAAGCTCACGTAGATCAGCCAGAACACCGGGGTCTTCACCATCTGGCCGGGTGTGAACTCCACCGGGTTCGTCAGCACCGCCTTCGCCGCCACCAGCCCCTTGGGTGCCCGCGGCTTCACCAGCAGCAGCGCCAGCGCGAAGATCGCCACGCCTTGCAGGATGCCGAAGAACAGGAAGGCCTTCTCATACCCGGCGCTCTGGATCATGTTCGCGATCGGGATCACCGTGATCGCTGCGCCCGCGCCGAAGCCGGCGGCCGTCAGCCCTGCCGCCAGGCCGCGCTTGTCCGGGAACCACTTCAGCGCATTGCCCACGCAGGTCCCGTACACACCACCCGCGCCAATGCCCGCGATCACCGCCGCCGCATACAGCTCCGGCAGCGTCGTCGCGTACGCATTCATCACCCACGCCAGGCCCGCGCAAAGCGCGCCACCCGCCACCACCGGCCGCGGCCCGAACTTGTCCACCAGCCAGCCTTCCAGCGGCACCAGCCAGGTTTCCGTCACGATGAATATGGAAAACGCCACCTGGATCGCGGACGTGCCCCAGTGATGCCTGGCGTCCATCGGTGACACAAAGAGAGTCCAGCCATACTGCAGGTTTGCAACCAAACCCATGCAAACCACACCTACGGCCAGTTGGAACCAACGATTCTGCAGGCCGCGTCCATTGCCGGTCGCGGCTCCCGCTTCTTGATGCGCCATCTACGTGTCTCCTAGTGCTTATTCATGCGTCCTCGTCGGGACGGCTGGGGGCTTTCTCTTCGGAGCCCTTCTTCACAACTAGATCGGCGCCTGACATTGCGGCACGTAATTCTGGGGATTGATGCTACCCGATGCTTAATTTCGTCGGGCTTAAACTTTTTTATCGTATCTATTCACGATCGTTTATATATTGCGAAATCCGCATCAATCGCGAGCCCATCCGCCGCATGACTGCAAGCTGATACATAAGTCATCGTCAAGCACCGCGGCGGACGGAAGCGCTCAATCAGGCAGGAACCTCCTCGAGCTGGCGCAGCAGTGCGTCCACACTGCCCTTGGCATCGCCGAACCACATCCGCGTGTTCTCCTTGTAAAACAAGGGGTTGTCGACGCCCGCATAGCCGGCGGCCATGCTGCGCTTGGACACCACCACGGTGCGCGCCTTCCAGACTTCGAGTACCGGCATGCCGGCGATGGGGCTGGCGGGGTCTTCGAGCGCCCCCGGGTTAACGATATCGTTGGCGCCAACCACCAGGACGACATCGGCATGCTCGAAATCGTCGTTGATCTCCTCCATCTCGAGCACGATGTCATACGGCACACGCGCCTCGGCCAGCAGTACGTTCATATGCCCGGGCAGGCGGCCCGCCACCGGATGGATGCCGAAGCGCACATTGACGCCCTGCGCCTTCAGCCGCCGCGCGATCTCGCTGATGGTGCCCTGCGCCTGCGCCACCGCCATGCCGTAGCCGGGCACGATGATGACCTCGTTCGCGTCCTTGAGCAGCGCGCTCACCTCCTCGCTCGACACCGGCAGCACTTCGCCCTGCTCCGCCGCCGCGCCCTTGGCCTGCGCGGCGCCGAACCCGCCCAGGATCACCGACAGGAACTTGCGGTTCATGGCCTTGCACATGATGTAGCTGAGGATGGCGCCGCTCGAGCCCACGAGCGCCCCCGTGATGATGAGCAGGTCGTTGCCGAGCATGAAGCCGGTTGCCGCCGCGGCCCAGCCCGAGTAGCTGTTCAGCATCGACACCACTACTGGCATGTCTGCGCCGCCGATGGCCGCGACCAGGTGCGCGCCCACCAGCAGCGCGATCACCGTCATCACGCCCAGCGGCACCAGCCCGTCCTGCACCGTCGGCGCGTTGAGGAACTGGTAGCCCAGCACCACGCACGCCGCGAGCGCCAGCGCGTTGAGCACGTGGCGGCCCGGCAGCAGCGTCGGCTTGCCGCCGAGCGTGCCGCGCAGCTTCAGGAAGGCGATCACCGACCCCGTGAAGGTCACTGCGCCGATCAGGATGCCGAGGTAGGTCTCCACTTCGTGGATCGCTTTCTCGGCGCCCGCGAGTGCATGCGAATCGAGGTAGTTCGCATAGCCCACCAGCACCGCGGCCAGGCCGACGAAGCTGTGCAGCACGGCCACCAGCTCCGGCATCTGCGTCATCTCGACGCGACGGGCCAGCACCGCGCCGGCTGCTGCGCCAAGCACCATCGCGCCGATGATGATGGGCACCCCGTCGGGGCTGCCCGCCAGCACCGTGGTCAGGATGGCGATGGCCATGCCGGCGATGCCCAGCAGGTTGCCGCGTTTCGCGGTGGCCGGATGGCTCAGCCCACTCAGGCTGAGGATGAAGAGCGCGCTGGCGCCCAGGTAAGCAATATTGCTGATTCCCGAAGGCATGTCTGTCTCCTCAGTCGCGCTGGAACATCTTCAGCATGCGCTGCGTCACCAGGAAGCCGCCCGCGATGTTGATAGTGGCGATCAGCACCGCCGCGCCGGCGATGATGGCGGTGGCCAGTGACGGCTTGCCGAGCTGCACGAGCGCGCCGACCACGATGATCCCGCTGATTGCGTTGGTCACGCTCATCAACGGCGTATGCAGTGCAGCAGTCACGTTCCATACGACCTGATAGCCGACGAAGATGGCCAGCACGAACACCGTGAAGTGGGCCATGAAGGCCGGTGGTGCCACGGCACCAAGCGCCAGCAGCGCCATCACGGCGATGGCCAGTGCAACAAGCGTCGTGCCAGTGCGGCTGGGCGGCTCGGCGGGCTCGGCCTGCACCGGTGCCTCGGCCGCAGGCGCCGGAGGCGGCAAGGTCTTGAGCGGCGGCGGCGGCCAGGTCACGTCGCCCTGGTGCAGCACCGTGGCGCCACGGATCATCTCGTCATCCATGTCGACGACAAGCTGGCCGTCCTTGCCGGGCGTCAGCTCCGTCAGCAGGTGCCGGATATTGGTGGCATAGAGCTGGCTGGACTGCGCCGCCATGCGGCTGGGCAGGTCGGTGTAGCCAACCACCGTTACCCCCTGGTGCGTCACCGATTCACCGGGCACGGTCAGCACGCAATTGCCGCCCTGCTCCGCAGCGAGATCCACCACCACGCTGCCGGGACGCATCAGCGCCACCGTGTCGGCTTCCAGCAGGCGTGGTGCAGGCTTGCCGGGAATCAGCGCGGTGGTGATGATGATGTCCACCTCGCGCGCCTGCTCGGCGAAGAGCTTCATCTCGGCTTCGATGAATGCCGGGCTCATCTCCTTGGCATAGCCGCCGCTGCCGCTGCCGTCCTCCTCGATTTCCACGGTCAGGAATTCGGCGCCCAGGCTTTCGATCTGCTGGCGCACCACGGGCCGCGTGTCGAACGCACGCACCACGGCACCCAGGCTGCGCGCCGCGCCGATGGCAGCCAGCCCTGCAACGCCTGCGCCGATCACCAGCACGCGCGCGGGCGGGATCTTGCCCGCCGCCGTGATCTGGCCGGCGAAGGGACGACCGAATGCATGCGCGGCTTCAATCACCGCGCGATAGCCCGCCATATTGGCCATCGAGCTGAGCGCATCGAGCTTCTGTGCGCGCGAGATGCGCGGCACGCAGTCCATCGCCAGCACCGTAGCGCCGCGCTGCGACAGCCGCTCCAGCAGCGCCATCTGCTGCGCGGGCCAGACAAAGCTGATCAGCGCGGCGTGCTTCTTGAGCAGCGCCGCTTCTTCCACGCCCAGGCTCGGATGCACCTGCGGCGGGCGCACCTTGATGACTACGTCGACCGACGCCCACAAGCTGGCGGCATCCACGATGGCAGCACCGGCGGCCCGATACGCTTCGTCCGAGAACGAGGCCTGCTGGCCGGCACCGGATTCCACCGCCACCTCGTAACCGAGCTTGGTCAGTTCCCTGACCGAATCGGGCGTCGCGGCAACGCGCCGCTCCCCGGGATGGACCTCCCGGGGGACACCAATTGTCATTGGCATGGCTTTCCCTTTGATTGTTGGGCGCTTTGATAGTTGGGCGATCACCCGCGCACGTGGTTCACCAGCGAGCCGATGCCTTCGATGCTCACCTCCACCACCGCGCCATCCTTCATCGAGCCCACGCCCAGCGACGTGCCGACGGCGATCACATCGCCCGGCATCAGCGTCAGGTCCTGCGAGATGCGGCTGACCTGCTCCTCGGGCGAGAAGATCATGTCCGAGAGCGGATAGTTCTGGCGCTCCACGCCGTCGAGCCGCGTCTTCACGCTGGCGGCACGCCAGTTGAAGCCAGGCACGATGGCCGGACCAATGCAGCCGAAGGTGTCGAAGCCCTTGGCGCGCGTCCACTGCGGGAAATTCGGGTCGGCAGCGATCAGTTCGGCCGCGGTCACGTCATTGACAATCGTGTAGCCAAAGATGTGCGACGCTGCTTCGGCCACCGACACATTGCGCGCCTTCTTGCCGATCACGATGCCAAGCTCGCCTTCGTAGACGATCTTGCCGTCATAGCTGCGCGGCCGTTCCACGGCATCGCCAGAACCCGCCAGCGAAGTCGCCGGCTTGATCAGGAACAGCGGATGGGTCGGCACCGGTTTTTCCAGCTTGCGCGCCAGCGCATGGAAGTTGTTCCACAACGCCACGACCTTGCCGGGTTCGCACGGGGCGAACAGGTGCAGTTCGCTCAGCTTGTGGACGGCGCCGGTGGGCTGCGGACCGGTATAGCCAGGACCATCGTATTCGACGACGCGGTCATTGCCATCGCCTTCTGTGAGGCCATAACCAACGCTGCCGTCGGCACGGCGAAAACGAATCCAGGATTGCACAGCACGAACTCCTCCGGCGGGCACGCGCAAGGCGTGCCCGCTCGGTGTGAGAAACAGAGGAAGAGGAAAGGAAGGCGGATGCTCAGATCGCGCCGGCCAGCTTCATCGCGTCGATCTGGGCCGGCGTGCGGCCCAGCCACTCCAGGATTTCCTCGGTGTGCTCGCCCAGCAGCGGGGCGCGCTCCACCTTCACCGGTGAATCGGACAGCGCGATGGGCGAGCCCAGTTGCACGTACTTGCCGCGCGTCGGATGCTCCAGCTCCACCAGGTAGCCACGCTCGTACATCGACTGGTCCTCGATCAGGTCCTTCATCGACAGGATCGGACCGCACGGCACATCGACTTCATTGAGCGCGTTCATCACCTCGAACTTCGTCAGGCCCATGGTCCACTGCTCGATGATGCCGAAGCATTCCCCGAGCTTCTTCAGGCGCACCTCGGGCGTGGCGAACTCGGGGTCGGTGATCAGTTCCTCGCGGCCGCACAGGCGCATCAGCGGCTCCCAGCCCTGCGGCTGGATGATGACGTAGACGTAGTCGTTGGGGCCACCCGGCGAGCAGCGCAGCGCGGCGCCCGGCTGGCCGCCGCCCGACGCATTGCCGGCGCGCGGCACGTGGTCGTCGAACTGCTCGTTGGGGTACTCGCGCAGCGGGCCGGCATCGAGCCGCTGCTGGTCGCGCAGCTTCACGCGGCACAGGTTCAGCACCGCGTCCTGCATGGCCACTTCCACGCGCTGGCCGCGCCCCGAATGCTCGCGCTGCAGCAGCGCGGCCAGGATGCCGACCACGCAGTGCACACCGGTGCCCGAGTCGCCGATCTGTGCGCCGGTCACGGTCGGCACGCCAGCGGCGTCGCCGGTGGTGGAGGCAGAGCCGCCCATGCACTGGGCCACGTTCTCATACGCCTTGCAGTCCTGGTACGGGCCAGGGCCGAAGCCCTTGATCGACGCGTAGACGAGGCGCGGGTTCAGGTCCTGCAGGTGGTCCCAGTCGAAGCCGGCGCGCGCCAGCACGCCGGGGCCGAAGTTCTCGATCAGCACGTCGCTGCGCTGGACAAGGTCTTCCAGCAGCGCCTTGCCTTCGGGCGTCTTCATGTTTAGCGTCAGGCTGCGCTTGTTGCTGTTGAGCATGGTGAAGTACAGGCTGTCGGCGTTGGGCACGTCACGCAGCTGGCTGCGCGTAATGTCGCCGCGGCCCGGCATTTCCACCTTGATGACGTCGGCACCCATCCATGCCATCAGCTGCGTGGCGGAAGGGCCTGCCTGGACGTGCGTCATGTCCAGGACACGGATGCCATCCAGTGCTTTTCTTTCCATGGCGATGTCTCCTCTGCTCTGATTAGTGTCTTGATGACATACGGTATGTGATATATCAGAGAACAGCAAGCAATTTTCCTGTTCAACAGCCAACTTTCGTCGCTGCGACGCAGCAATACCAGCAAAGGGAGGTCACGCCGCGTTCGGGCGTATGCCTTGTGTGGCCGTGGCTAGCTGGTGCAAGGCGACATCAGAGTGAAGAAAGAGGCAAATTCGCGAGGATATTGCGCCTGATGCACTGATATATCACATACCAAAATGCAAGGAATTCACGCGGAAGCCAAAACAAGAACGGCGGACAAAGTCCGCCGTTACGATTGGTAGCAACTGCCCTCTTACGGTAGCTCAGTCGAGAAAATCGCAGTGCTTCTCGACGTAGTCGGCCAGGTCCAGCGAGTGCTGCCGCACCAGCCGCTCGGCCAGCTCGGTGTCGCGCTTTTCCAACGCCTCGATGATACGCAGGTGGTCGACGATCGAGCGTGCCGCCCGGTCGCTTTGCGAGATGGTCATCTTCCGGATCGCCCGCACGTGGATGAAGATATTGCGGATCGTGTCCATGATGATCTGCGACTTCGACAGCTGCACGATCGCCTGGTGGAACACGATGTTGGCGTCCGAATACTCTTCGATATGCTCGGCCGGCGTCGAATCGCGGAAGCTGTCGAACATGCGCCGCAACTGGGCGATCTCGGCATCCGTGGCATGCAGCGTGGCAAGTCGCGCCGCCATGCTTTCCAGTGCGGCCCACATCTGGATCATCTCGACGATCTCGCGCTTGGTCTTGCGCATGATGTAGATGCCGCGCCGGGGCACCGTGCGCAGGAAGCCCTCCTGCTCGAGCAGCGTCATGGCTTCGCGGATCGGCGTGCGGCTCACGCCCATGGCTTCGCTCAGCACGCGCTCATCGAGCCGGATCTCGTCGCGCGACTGATAGATATCCGCATCCGCAATGGCCTGGCGCAGCATGGCATAGGCCTGGTCACGCAGGCTTGCGCCTGCATTGATCGGTTGCACGGACAAGGCCAGCGCGGCAGGCTGGACGATAGGTTGGCTTTGCGCAGACATGAATAGCTCGTGTGAGACCGGTGGCGCGGCCGCCACAATGGCTGCCCGCCGCATTCCTGCACAGCTTAGCAAAATCGCCTGGATTCATTCCCGGATCGCATCAAACCCCGATAAGGATTCGATGGCGGCATCCGCCCGGCGCCCGGTCTGTCGTATATGGTATATCACAATGGATATCCATTCCGGATGGCGAAGCCACGAAAACGTGACTTTCCCCGCCCACTTAGCGGCAGAAAGCGCCACCCGGTCCATGCGGGGCCGAAGACCGGGCGGCTGGGACCGCCCATCCGGGTCAGGCTGCCAGACGCGCCATTTCGTCGCGCTGCTTGATCAGGCCCAGCACCGCGTCGCACATCGGCGTGGGCTGGCCGACGAGCCGGCCCATCTCCTGCACCACGGTCAGCAGCGGATCGATTTCCATCGCACGGCCGGCTTCCAGATCCTGGAGCATCGACGTCTTGTGGGCGCCCACCGCGCCTGCGCCATTGATGCGCCGCTCCACATCGACACGGAACTTCACCCCGAAGGACTCGGCAATGCTCTGGGCCTCCAGCATCATCTGGCGCGACAGCGCACGCGTGGCCGGGTTGGCGGTGATCACGTCGAGCGTCGCATGGGTCAGCGCACTGATCGGGTTGAAGCACAGGTTGCCCCACAACTTGAGCCAGATCTCGTCGCGGATGTTGTCGCGCACCGGCGCTTCCAGGTCGGCGGCCATCATCATTTCGCTGAGCCGCGTCACGCGGTCTGAATGGCTGCCGTCAGGCTCGCCTAGCGGAAACTTCTTGCCATACACATGCTTGATCACGCCGGGCTCGATGATTTCCGCGGCGGGATAGACCACGCAGCCGATCGCGCGCTCCGGCCCGAAGCCCCGCCACTGCCGGCCGCCAGGGTCCACGCTTTCCAGCGTCGAGCCAGCCAGCTTGCCGCCATGCTTGTAGAAGTACCAGTACGGAATGCCGTTGACGCCCGTGACCACGGCGGTCTGCGGCCCCAGCAGCGGCTGCATCAAGTCCACCACGCCGGGCACGGAATGCGCCTTTAGGGTAATGAACACATAGTCCTGCGGCCCGAGATCGCGCGGGTCGCTGGTGCAGTTGACCTTGGCCACGCGCTCCTCGCCGTCGATCAGCAACCGGACGCCGTTCGCCTGCATGGCGGCCAGGTGCGGGCCGCGCGCCACGAAGCTGACCTCTGCCCCCGCGCGCGCCAGCTGGGCGCCGACATAGCCGCCGATGGCGCCTGCCCCATAGATGCACACTTTCATTGCCTGTCTCCTTGATGGCTCGATGGTATGTTGTGATATATCACATACTATATTCCATAAAGGCGAACGACAACCCTAATCTGCGTCGGCACGATTTCCTCCGTCACGCGGCACTTGCTAACATGTCGGCAACACTGCGCTTGCGGGCCAGCGGCCCGGCCCCCACTCTCGACCGGAGTTGACATGGAATCGTCCCTCGCACTGCTGCAGGATCCCGCCGCCTGGGCCGCGCTGGCCACGCTGGTGGCCATGGAGATCGTGCTTGGCATCGACAACCTGATCTTCATCTCCATCCTTACCAACAAGCTGCCGGAGGCCATGCGCGAGAAAGCGCGGCGCACCGGCATCGGCCTGGCCTTGATCCTGCGGCTGGCGCTGCTGGCCACGATTGCGTTCATCGTCACGCTGACCGAGCCGCTTTTCACCGTGCTCGGGCGCGGCATATCCTGGCGCGGCCTGATCCTGATCGCCGGCGGCGCGTTCCTCATGTGGAAGGCGACGCGTGAAATCCATCATCACGTGTCAGGTGAAGCCGAAGGCGACGACAGCGGCAAGGCCAGCGCGTCCCAGAGCTTTGCCAGCGCCATCGGCCAGATCCTGGTGCTGGACCTCGTGTTCTCGATCGACAGCATCATCACGGCCGTGGGCATGACCGAACATGTCGAGATCATGTTCATCGCGGTGATCGCCGCGGTCACGGCAATGATGTTTGCCGCCACGCCGCTGGCCAACTTCATCAACCGCAACCCCACCATCGTGATGCTGGCGCTGGCGTTCCTGATGATGATCGGCATGACGCTGATCGCCGAGGGTCTCGGCACCCATGTGCCCAAGGGCTATATCTATACGGCGATGGCATTCTCGGCCTCGGTGGAGGGGCTGAACATGATCTCCAGGAAGCGGCGTGCGCAGCGCCGCGCACGCGCCGGCAAGTGACCTGCCAGCCGCCCGCTGTAACAGTCGGTGTCCGAACTTTCGCCGGGCAACGGCGTCTCTTACAGTTCTGCACTGACCGAAGACGAGAAAAAGGACGCTGACGCCACATGATGAACCGCCGCACCCTGCTGGTTTCCGCCACCGCCTCCGCTGCCCTTGCCGCACTGGGCATCACGCCATCGGCATTGGCCGCCAGCGGGATCAAGCTGGGCGACCCACGTCCATTCAGCTTCGACGCCCTCATCGACCAGGCCCGCACGCTGGCCGGCAAACCCTACGCAGCGCCCGCGGCGCCGCCGCCCGAGATCCTCGATCGCATCGACTACGACGCCCACGGCAAGATCCGCTTCCGTCCGGACAACGCGTTGTTCGCCGATGGCCCGGGCCAGTTCCCGGTGACCTTCTTCCACCTGGGCACCTACTTCCGCACGCCGGTACGCATGCATGTGATCGACCGGGGTCGTGGCGGCAAGGGCAATGCGCGCGAGATCGTCTACGAAGAAAGCTATTTCGACATGCCCGCCGACAGCCCCGCGCACAAGCTGCCGCGCGGCAGCGGCTTCGCGGGCTTCCGCTTCCAGGAAAGCCGCCTGGGCGACCAGAAGGTGCGCGACTGGAAGAAGAACGACTGGGTTGCCTTCCTGGGGGCGTCATATTTCCGCGCGATCGGCGAACTGTACCAGTACGGCCTGTCCGCGCGCGGCATCGCCATCGACGTGGCCGAGGCAGGCAAGGCGGAGGAGTTCCCGAACTTCACCCATTTCTATTTCGAGCCGCCGGAGGGCAAGGGCGACACGGTCACGGTCTATGCACTGCTCGACGGCCCCAGTATCACCGGTGCCTACAAGTTCGTCATGCAGCGCGGCAAGGCCGTGGTGATGGACGTGGAATGCGCGCTGTTCCTGCGCAAGGATGTGGCCCGGCTGGGGCTGGCGCCGCTCACGTCGATGTACTGGTTCTCCGAGACCATGAAGGGCACCGCGGTGGACTGGCGCCCCGAAGTCCACGACTCGGACGGCCTGGCCATCTGGAACGGCGCCGGCGAGCATATCTGGCGCCCGCTCAACAACCCGCCGCAGACCATGGCTTCGGCCTTCGCCGACGACAACCCGCGCGGCTTCGGCCTGCTGCAGCGCGACCGCCTGTTCGACCACTATCAGGACGGCGTCAACTACGAGCGCCGGCCCAGCCTGTGGGTGGAGCCGCGCGACGGCTGGGGTGCGGGTGCAGTACAGCTCGTCGAGATCCGCACCGACGACGAGATCCACGACAACATCGTGGCCATGTGGGTGCCCAAGGCGCCAGCGCGCGCGGGCAACACCTATCGGCTGCGCTACCGCCTGCACTGGCTCGCCGACGAGCCCTTCCCGAGCCCGCTGGCACGCTGCGTCGCCACACGCATGGGCAACGGCGGACAACCGGGGCAGCCGCGCCCGAAGGGGGTGCGCAAGTTCATGGTGGAATTCAAGGGCGCCGCGCTGGAAAAGCTGCCTTTCGGCGTCAAGCCGGACGCGGTGCTGACCGCATCGCGCGGCAAGTTCTCCTATGTCTTCACCGAGGCCGTGCCCAACGGCGTGCCGGGCCACTGGCGCGCCCAGTTCGACCTGGCCGCCGACGGGAAGGAGCCGGTCGACATGCGGCTGTTCCTGCGGCTGGACGGCAAGCCATTGTCGGAGACCTGGCTCTACCAGTACCACCCGTTCCAGTCGCCGGCCGGCTATGGCACGTGATGCGTCTTCGCGCCGCAGGGCGCGCCAGCGGTAGCGGGCAAGGCCCCGCCCACGTTGCACACTATTGCGTCGCAGTGATGTCAACGGCTTGCGAGCGGGTATGATGACCGCTTACATGGGTCAACCAGCCAGCTTCACATGATCTCCACCGAATTTGCCGGCGGCGCCGATGCCGGCCAGGCTTCGTCCCTGCCGCGTTCCGAGCGCGCCTACCAGCAATTGCGTGCGGCCATCCAGGCCGGACAGCTTTCCCCGGGGACGCGCCTGCGCGAGGTTGAGCTGGCGGAATCTCTGGGCCTGTCGCGCACGCCGGTACGCGAAGCGCTGTCGCGGCTGGAATCCGAAGGCCTCGTCGTCAACGAGCCCAACCGCGGCATGATGGTCACGCAGCTCGACGCCAGCATGGTCAGCGAACTCTATGTCATGCGCGAAGTGCTGGAAGGCACGGCGGCCGCGCTGGCTGCCCGCCACGCCACGGACGTCGAGATCTCGCTGCTGCGCGACATCGTCGAGCGCGACCTGTCCATGGCCGACGACCCCGACCGGCTGGCCGCCAACAACCGGCTGTTCCACGAAACCCTGCATCGCTGCGCGCACAACCGCTACCTGCTCAAGACGCTGCGTTCGCTGCATGAGTCCATGGTGCTGCTCGGCCGTACCACGCTGTCGGTCCCGGGCCGTGCCCGCAGCTCGTACGAAGAACACGTCGCCCTTGTCGAAGCGCTGGAAAAACGCGACCCTGCGCTGGCGGAGCAGATCACGCGCCGCCATATCCAGCAGGCCTACAAGGTGCGTTTGTCGCTCTGGATCGAAGAACAGTCGTCGTCCTGACCGGGTTGGCGCGGCTCAGGCCGCCGCTTCGGCGCGTGCGGTGCGCAGGCTGCCGATGCTCAGCACAGCCAGCGCAGCAAGGATCAGCACAATCGCACCGAGCGTCTGCGGGGCGACCCGCTCCCCGCCCAGCCACGCGCCGACGGCCAGCGCCACCGGCGGATTAACGTAGACATAGCTGGTCGCGAGCGTCTGGCTGACGTTCGCGACCAGGTACATATAGGCGGAAAACGCCACCAGCGAACCTATCACCACCAGATAACCCCAGGCCCACCAGGCCTGCGCGCTGACAACGCCCGGCCACGGCTCCTGCCGCAGCGCCGACAAGGCCATCAGGATGACCCCGCCGATCAGCATCTCCGCGGCAAACGCGGCCGCACCGTCCGGTAGTTCCAGCCGGCGCGCAAGCTGGGAACCGAACGACCAGCTTGCCACAGCGAGCAGCAGCGCAACCACGCCCGTGGTACTCACACGAAACTCGGCGCCAGCGGTCAGCACCAGGATGCCGATGCTGCCGATGGCGATCGCCAAACCTTCATACCAGCGCGGCCGCGTACCAAAGCAGGCGCTCCAGAACAGGCCAAAGATCGGCATCGATCCGATCATCACCGTGGTCGCGCCGGAAGAAATGGTCTGCTCCGCGATGGCGGTCAGGCCCATCCCTCCCACCAGCAGGAACACCGCCGGAATCGCGCAATTGCGCAGCTGGCGCCAGCCCGGCATCGGTGTGCGTCGCCAGGCCAGCCATGCAGTCAGCAACAGGCCCGCGCACAGAAAGCGCGAGCCCATCATCAGCAAGGGCGGAAAACTCTCCAGCGTGAAGCGGATGGCAAGGTAAGTCGTGCCCCAGACCACATAGGTGATCAGCAGGCAACACAGGACGAGCGGCGGCATGGCGTATTGAGGAACTGCGGGAAGGCTCAAAGATAGCCTTGCGCCATGCCGGAACCAAACGAAAAGGTCTGGCAAGACTTGTGAGATAAGCTCACAAGCGACTGGAGCGTCACCCGCCTATTCGAAACGCCGTAAACGGAAAACCGGCCTCGCGCACCCTTGCGGGCGGCTTCGGCCGGCTTCTTCGGGTCCCCGCTCGGGGACCAGCACATTCAGAGAGCGCCGGACGCTCAACCGTTGGCGTAGCTCACCTTGGCATTGCGGGCCTGCGTCTGCAGACGGCTCACCACCGATTGCACAAAGGCAATGGCGCGCTTCACGTCGTTCGAAATGCCCAGGCCACGGTAGCCCAGCTCACGCTCGATGAGGTCGCGTTCCAGTTGGTCGGTCAGCTTGATATCGGATTGGGTGTTCATGGCGTCCTTCCTTACAGGGATTACCCTTATGGGGTTTTCCCTGATTGTAGCAAAGGATTTGTCGCGTTGCAGCATTAGGTGAAAGTACGTATGCGGGGAAGCAACAAGTGCTTTAAAAATCACTCTAAATAGGGCATCGCCCTGATCTTCGGCCCGATAAAGTCAAGGAAACTCTGCGCGGCGGGCGAAAGCGTGCGCCCCCGGCGCGTGAACACCTCGAAGCTGCGGCACACCTCGGGACTGACCAGCGGCCGCATGCGCAGGCCATAGACCTCGATCAGCGAGGCCGCATACGGAATGCACAGCGCCACGCCCAGTCCGGCCTTGACCATGGACAAGGCCGTGGACATATAGGCCACTTCGGCGGCAGGCGTCAGTGCCAGCTCCGGGGAAGCGGCGCGCAAGTCGCGCGTCAGCATTTCGGTGAACTGGCCTTGCAAGGTGATGACGGGGTGGGCCAGCAGATCGGCCCAGCACAGTTGCTGACCCCGGCTGCCGTCATCCAGCGCATGGTCGGGCGGGAATACGGCCATGAACGGGCCGTCGAACAGCCGGGTAGAGGCGATGTCAGAGTTGGGCTCCCGCTCGGGGCCAATTCCCAGTTCCGCCTCGCCAGCCAGCACGCGGGCCATGACGGTTTCCACCGGCGTATCGGCCAGCCGCACCTCGATCAGCGGGTGCTCGGCCTGGTAGGCGGCGATCAGCTCCGGCATCAGGGTGGAGGCCAGCAACTGCGAGGCAGCGATGCGCACCTGCCCGGTCTTCATGTCCCGGTGGTCGGCCACATGCTTGAGCGCGCTGTCCAGGTCATATAGCACGCCGTCCAGCAGCGGGTACAGGCGCTCGCCGGCGCTGGTCAGGAACACGCGCCGCGTGCTGCGATCGACCAGGCGCGTGCCCAGTGTCTGCTCCAGCTCTTTGATGAGGCCGGAGAGGGCCGACTGGGTGATATACAGGCTCTCGGCCGCCAGCGTGAAGCTGCCGGTGCGGGCCAGCGCCTGGAAGGCGCGCAATTGCCGCAGCGTGACATTCATCGGATCGTCTTATAAATCCATCAAGAAAAACCGTTTGAATGATAGGTTCGAAAGGTCTCCAATGTCAGTACCAAGGCAAGTGGGAGACACGCTCATGGCATGGTCTGTGCCCCCGGTGGAGATTCCGCGCCTGATTGACGGCAGCAAGGTCGGCCGCTTTCAGATCCTGATCTTCATCCTTGGCTGGAGCCTGGGCGTGGGCCGCATCGGCTCCATCGTCGGCCCCGTGCTCGGCGGCGAGCTGATCCGGGGCAACTGGTCCAACGCCGATCTGTTCCTGGCGGTGGCCATTCCCGCCGCGCTCTCGGCCCTGGTGCTGCTGGTGATGGTCCTGGTGGCCGGCAAGACCGGCCCGATGGTCAAGGGTGCCGCCGCACATTGATTCCAACCCATTGCCGATTTTTTCAAGGAGACAAGCCAATGAAAATCGACCGCATTCATCACGTCGCGTACCGCTGCAAGGACGCCAAGGAAACGGTGCTCTGGTACAACAAGATGCTGAAGATGGACTTCGTGCTGGCCATCGCCGAGGACCAGGTGCCGTCCACCAAAGAGCCCGATCCGTACATGCACGTGTTCCTTGACGCGGGCAACGGCAACGTGCTGGCCTTCTTCGAACTGCCCACCAAGCCGCCGATGGGCCGCGACCCCAACACGCCGGAATGGGTGCAGCACATCGCCTACCGCGTCAAGGACCGGGCGGAACTGCTGGCATTCAAGGACCACTTGCAGGCCAATGGCGTCGAAGTGCTAGGCGTGACCGACCATGGCGCCTTCCACTCGATCTACTTCTACGACCCCAACGGCCACCGCGTGGAACTGGCTTGCCCGGACCCCGAGGAAGAGGAAATGCTCCGCAAGCTCGACGCCGTGAAGTGGGACATGCTCGAAGAATGGTCCAAGACCAGGCGCGCCCCCAGGCATGCCGCCTTCCTGCACGCACGGGAGTTCAAGCAATGAGCACATTGAACGCCACCCTCGATCCGCAACTGACGAGTTGGGTGGCATCGGCCAACGACGTTGGCAGTGATTTCCTCATCCAGAACCTGCCCTTTGGGCGCTTTCGCACGAGTGGCGGGGAAGGCTGGCGCATTGGCGTTGCCATTGGTGACCAGGTGTTTGACCTGCGCCAGGCGGCGCCTGGTCGATCAGCGTGCAGGGCGCCGAGCAGCACCTGTTTCATGCTGTTCGACAACGTAAAAGCCACTGAGCCAACCACACCGGCTGGCTGCAACAACAGCCGGTCCCCGTTCTGCTTATGCGCCCGGCGGCTGGCTCAGGCCAAGGTTCAGGAGTCGCGTCAGGAGCCGGTCGTCCGACGTTGACGATAGACGGTCACGCCGTCCTCTTCGCGCGCGGCCAGCGCATTGCGCGCGCCGCAGATCGGGCAGCGGAACAGTGGGCCCTGGCCCTCGTTGACGACGACCACTTCGGTGGACTCCCAGCGGGTTCCGCAGGATTGGTTCTGGCAGGTGTAGTAGATGGGCTTTTTCATTTGCGCGGATCGTAGCACGAGATGACGAGCTTGCCGGGATTCTGGAGTCAAGGCCGATCAAGCCGCCGCTCGCGCTCGGAATGCAACGACCATCGCCATTTTTGAAGAACGCTTCGTCGAGCAATCTTTGGACTAGGCTGATGCCGTGGTTGAAGGCGTCGGCAATCGGCAATGCCAGCGAGGGCATGCCCAAGAGCCTTGCTACATGATCTGTGCAATAGCCGAGCGAATCCGCGATGGCTTCCCCCGTGCCTGCTATCTGGCCATGGCCACGACAGTCCGCTGATCATAGGCCTTGCATCCCTGCCCCAACAAGGCGGCCGAGGGACCAGATCCCCCGGCAGTTCACTTCGATATCCAGCAACGCCGCCAAGTTAGTGCTCAATTACTCACACACATCACCTCAACACTGCCCGCATAAGCTAACTTGTTCGCCTCACTTTATTTGTTACCATCGTTACATTACTATGGTTCCATGAAAACACAATCTTGGTTACTACTGACCTACAAGGTCCCCCCCGAGCCGGCCAAGCACCGCGTGGCGCTCTGGCGCAAGCTCAAAAGCATGGGCGCGGTCTACCTCCAAAGCGGCGTCTGCCTGCTTCCCAAGAGCGACGACCACGTTCGCCGGCTGAAAATTCTGGAGAACGACATCTCGGAGATCGCTGGCGAGTCGCTGCTGCTTGAAACGGTCGCCCTGGATCGTTCCCAAGAGGACAAGGTAATGGTGCGCTTCAAGGCTGACCGCGACGAGGAATACAAAGAGTTCCTCGACAAGTGCAAGGACTTCGAAGCGGAAATCGCCAAGGAAATCGCTGCCAGTCACTACACCTACGCCGAGCTCGAAGAGAACGATGTCGATCTCAAGAAGCTGCAGAGCTGGCTGGAGAAGATCCGCAAGCTGGACTTCTACGGCGCAACGCTGGCAACTGACGCGGAACAGCGCCTGAAGGACTGCGAGGCACTGCTGGAAAGCTATGCCCAGCGCGTCTTTGAAGCTCACGACGAAAACAAGTAGGGAAGCAGGCCAACCGGCTTTACGGCCCACAACTTGCCCACGGAAGGGGTGGTGACATGCAAGATTCCGCGGAGTCATCCGCCAGCGTTGAACCGGCCATCCATGGCCAGGACGCGCCGGCAGCAAAGCCGGAGCGATGGCTCAATCGCACGGTGGCGGGTGCCGGCATCACCAGCGCGCTCGGTGATTTCTGCTATGAAACGACGACCGTCATCCTCCCTGGCTTCCTGGCTGTCCTGGGCATTCCCGCCGCAGTCCTGGGAACGGTCGAAGGCATCGCGGACGCGGTGGCGAGCTTTACCAAGATGGTTTCCGGCTTTATTGCTGACAAGCTCGGCCACCGGAAGCTGCTGGTCTTGCTTGGTTATGGACTGACGCCGGCAGGACAGGCACTCATTGCGCTGGCGGCTGGCTGGCCGCTACTGTTGGCGGGCCGGGTCATTTCCTGGTTTGGAAAGGGCCTGAGAGGACCGTTGAGGGATGCCATCGTGATCCAGGCCATCCAACCGCAAATGCGCGGCCGCGCCTTCGGCTTTCATCGCGCGATGGACACGCTCGGCGCGGTGCTCGGTCCGCTGCTCGGCGTCGCACTGCTCGGTTGGGCGCAACACTGGACCTGGCAGGATTCCGCCGGCCCATTCCGCTTCGTACTGGCCCTGAGCATCATCCCTGGTGTTCTCGCCGTCCTGGCCTTCCTCACACTGGTCAAGGACCCGGAGCACTCGCCCAATCCCGAACTGAAGCTCTTGCGCGCCTTGCGCGGGCTACCCGCGCGATTCAAGCGCTATCTTGGCGCCGTCGGGCTCTTCGGCATGGGAGACTTCTCCCATAGCTTGCTGATCCTGGCTGCCACGCAACTACTCACTGCTTCCCTCGGCGTCATGCACGCCGCCCAGGTCGCTGGCATGCTTTACGTCTGGCGTAACGTCGTACAGGTCACCGTATCGTTCCCCGTGGGTGTGCTGGCAGACCGGCTTGGCGCATTGCCCGTATTGATAGCCGGCTACATATTGGGGGCCGCCACTGCTGTACTCATGGCGCTTGCGTTCTGGTTCCGTGCCGGCAGCATCGCCATGCTGGCAGGAATTTTCTTCATTGCAGGCCTCTATATTGCTGTGCAGGAAGCCCTGGAGTCGACTGTGACCGCCGAAATGGTGTCCGCCGATACCCTGGCGACGAGCATCGGTGCATTAGGCACCGTCAACGGCATCTCTAAATTTGTCTCCAGCGCTGGAGTGGGCCTGCTCTGGACCGCACTGTCCCCGGTTGCAGCGTTCGGACTCGCGGCAGCTTTGATGACTGTTGGCACCTTGATGCTGGGCCGCCTGGGGCGCCACTGATTGGAATGGTATCTCCATGATGCAATCTTCGATGCCGGTGTGGGATGCGATGAGGCGCTGGTGCCGCACTCGTCGGCTGCCTCTGGATTCTCGCGGGGTGCCTGACGTGGCGCTGGCTCGCCAGCCTCCCCTGAGCGGAGAACATTGATGAGCGATTCGCAAACCGGCAGCGCGCCACTGCACCTGGTATTGATCCGGCATGGGGAGTCCCGGTGGAATCATGAGGGCCGCTTTACCGGATGGACCGATGTCGATCTGACACCGGCTGGCATCGCGCAAATGCATCGCGCCGGGCGCGCCCTCGCCGAGGCTGGCATCCAGTTTGATCTGGCCGTCACCTCGCTGCTCAAACGGGCGATCCGGTCTCAGTGGCTGGTTCTTGATGCGCTGGATGCCATGTGGATCCCTGCCATCTTCGACTGGCGCCTGAACGAGCGGCATTACGGGGCACTGACAGGACTGCTCAGGGCCGATGCCGAGCAACGCTTTGGCCCCCTCGCAGTAGAGGCCTGGCGCCGCAGCTTCGATGTTCCTCCGCCAGCCCTTGCGGTGGACGACCCGCGCGCTCCACGTCATGATCCCCGCTACTGCCATCTCCCGTGGCAAGCATTGCCATTGGCCGAATCACTACGAGACACTGCCGTGCGCGTCGAGGCCTTGTGGGACGCCGTCCTGGTGCCCGCGCTCCGCGCAGGCAAGCGCATCCTTGTCAGCGGCCACGGCAACAGCCTGCGAGCGCTGATCAAGCGCCTCGATGGCATCTCCGATGCGGAGATCGCTCGCCTGGACGTGCCCAATGGCATCCCACTGGTCTATCACCTCGATGAGCGCCTGGAGCCTGCCGCCCGATACTATCTCGACCTGCCGCACCCCACTCGCTCCACGATTCTCTGAGCGGCTAGCGCGATGGGTAGCCGCTCTCACCGCCGGAGGCACGGCTTTGCCAGTCTTTGCCTGCTTGAAAATCCGGGTTCCGCCGGCCTGCCGCTTGGTCTGGAGCCTCCCTGGCGCTCTCAGCCTAGCCCAGACACCGGTCTCCGGAAAAGCGATGCACTGCGGCGCGCCAGGCCTGCACTGGCGCCGCATCCAGTTCCTCGCGAAGCCGGTCCAGCCGCGCGCGCTGGTCGGCCGCCAGCCACGTCCTGACGACGCCGTCGGCGGCCAACGGAAACACAAATGCGAAGTGCTTCATGCACAAGCCATGGCCGGCCGCGAAAACCTGCCTCCACCGGGACTCCTGCAACAGCGCGAGCAATGTGCTCGCGGCGCGGTCCAACGCCACCGCGCCGCGTTCGCAGCCGGGGCACCGCGCGGGCTTCGCGTCGCCCTTGCGCCGTGGGGCCGCCTGCCTGGGCAACCAGCGTGCACGCGGCAGGCGCCGGCGCGCGGAGGCCGCTGGCGGCGCGAGGCAGCTCTCCACCGAGTCGATGTCCTGCTGCAGCCGCACGCCCGACGCGTCGAGCGCATGCCTTGCCATTGCCATCTCGAGTCCAGGCATCTCCAACTCGAGGACAAGAGCCATATGCACGGCGCAGGTCGGGAACACCAGCCACCCACCCTCGCCAAATCGCAGGGCAAGGGTGACATCGTCCAACCACCGGCGCGTTGCCGCATCCTGCCAACGGCAGAGCGGACAGGCGTCCGGATGGCCGATCAGGTCAGCCATTCCCGCGCTGGACATCGCCTCGCCCACCGGGGAAATGGTGCCTCGCCCGGCGTCGTCGCAGCGCATGCGGCGAACCTGATCGCCCACCAGTCTTGACACGAGGCTGCGGCACGGGCTGCTACCCGCAGGAGCCGTCTCGGTGCCAAGAACGAGAGTCAGCCGGTCCGCCTCCCGGCCCAGCCAGCGCCCGCACCCGGCCAGCCAATCCGTTTGCGCGTGCGGCGTCATGGTCCGCCCTATCGCCAACTGATGATGGAAGCACATGCCATCGTGACTCGCCGCGCTCGCCAACGCCGCATCGCCTCCCATCTTCGTGAATTCGCGTGCCACTCTCTGCCGCTCGTACCGGCAAGCCGGGCAAGCAGTGCCAGCGCCGAACACCATCCGCTGGAATATGTCTTCATGGAAGAACGCTTCGTCGAGCAGCCGTTGAACCAGCACGACGCCGCGGCCAAACACTGTGGCAACCGGCGACGCTAGTGACGGAATCCGCGACAACCGCGCCGCGTGTCGCGCGCAATAGCCGAGCGAATCCGCGATGGCTTCGCCGGTGCCCAGCATCTGCGCCTGACCATGAAACGCACGCCGGAAATAGTCGCCACCGGCCTGCGAAGCGGCGAGGCAGAGATGGCAGCCCGCATCCGGCATCACCGGATCGCAGTCGCACAGCACGGCGCCCAAACCAGCTCGATGACAAGACGCGTACACGGAACCTCCCGCTCAGAGCGACTCTTCATCCATTCCGGACATGCGCATGTTGCGCTGTCCGGCAAGCACCGCGATCGCGGACTGGGCAGCGCGCGTCTCTTCGTCGCTTGCGAGGCCGCGGTGCAGCGCATCGAACTTGGTGGCATAGCGGCGCATGTCCTCCGCCAGCCGGTACAGCAGCGCGGCCTCACGCGAGAGCACCCTTCGACGCAGCGCGGGGTCCGCGATCGCGGCAAGCAGCAGGCGATGATGCGACAGGCAGATCGCCGAAAGCGTGTCGATCGTTCGATCGGGATCGGCTTGCAGGCGTCGGACAACCGCATCGATCGCGTGGTGTTCGGCGCGCGCGCGTACCGTGCACAGCATGCAGGCACGGCCGGTCATCGGAGGGCGGGAGTCCGGGTCCGTCTGGCTGGAAACCGGTACTGTTTCCAGCAGCCGCTCCGAGAGCCTCTCCAGCAAAGGCGAATAGGCGATGCACGTGCCGCGCGGCGACGCGAGCCCCCAGTACTGCCATGTATGCAGATCGCAGAAGCCGCCCTGTTCGGCGTGCCGCTGCCGCACGGCCGCGTCGGTGAGCAGCTCGTACTGGAACCTGCACAGGTAGTCGAAGCACTGCTTGCCGACATGTGCGCAAACCTCGCAAGGCGCCGGCGCGCGTGCGGACCCCGGCGGTTGCGCTTCGGACTCTGCAATTGCCGAGCGGCGAGCGCCCGCCGGCTGCTCATCCGCGATCCGCTGCGACAGCGCATAAAGCTGCTCCCGCAGCCGGCTGGCAGCCGTCGCGGGCAACAGTTCGCCAGCGGCATCCTCGATGCGGTCGCAGAAGCGCAGCAGGAATTCGTCACGCTTCTCGTCGACGAGGAACCGGACCAGCGCGGCTTGCAGTTCCGGCAGTCCGCTGGCTTGCAGGCCGCCGGCATCGTGCGCAAGACAGGCTGCCATGGCATCGCGCGCCGAGATCGAAAGCACATGAGGTTCCTCCATACCGGCCTCGACACGGAGCTGGTCCTGCACGTAGCGCAGTGCTTCGTGACGGTCGGCCTCGCACACCACGTCCTGCTTGTTCAGCGCGACGAAGATGCGCTTCGCCGCCGACCTGGCCATGCGGGCGATGCGAAGCTCCTCGGCGGAGAGCGGACTGTCGTAGCTCGTGACGAGCAGGAAGGCATCGGCTTCCGGCAGGAAGTCCTCGGTGGTGCGCGTGTTTTCCCAGACCGGCGAGCCGAGGCCAGGCGTGTCGATGAAATGGAAGCCACGCCGGAGCAGTTCGGCATTGAGCCGGATCTCCGCGGTACGGATGCGTTTGGCATTGCCGGGATTGCGTTGCTGCGTGACATATTCCGCCAGCGCATCGAGCGCGATCTCCAATGGCGGTCGCCGCGCTTCCTGATAGCTGACGATGGCGCGCTCCGGGCTGCCGTAGGCGACGGTCGTGATGACCGATGTTAGCGGGAGGATGCCGACCGGCAAGCGCTCCGTGCCGAGCATCGCGTTCATCAGCGACGTCTTGCCACGGCTGAAGCGGCCGACCACCACCAGGTTGAAGCGGTCCTCCGCCAGCCGCGCAAACAGTTCCCGCACATGATCCTGGCTGCCGGGTGCCGACTTCTCCGCCTCGACGGCGAGCGCACGGAGCAGCTCGGCGAGGTCGAACTTCACACGTTCGTAGTCCCTAAGGTTCATCTTCACTCGCGGCAGACAAACTAGCCCTGCCCACTGTTGACGCCATCCACCAAAAAGACTTCCCGGTACAGATCCTCGCCGTAGCTCGTATCCAGCGGTTCGGCCAGTACCAGCCTGAAGGTACGCGAACCATCGGGTCTGCGCTCCGCCCGGAGAAAGAGCGCCGCGTCCGACAGGCTGGTCGCAATCCCGTGCGCGAAGTCATACAGATGCGTGACGAAATACACCTTGATGTCGTGACTCAGCAGCGCCTTGACGACTTGACGCGCGACTTCGGAACCCTCGCGCTCATTCGTCGAAGCAAAGGACTCATTGAAGAGCACCATCGCGTTGGGCCGGATTGCATCGACGATTCGGCTCATCCGTCTCAGCTCCTCGTCGAACTTGCCGCTTGTCATGGTGTTGTCCTCTTCGCGCTTGTAGTGCGTGAAAACGCTCGAGCAAAGATCCGCGGTGAAGGCATTCGCGGCAACGAACATGCCGCTCTGCATCATCAGTTGCGCCAGCCCGATGCTGCGCAGGAAGCTGGACTTCCCGCCCTGGTTGGCGCCGGTGATCATGACCAGCGCGCGGCTGCCGACATCAACGGTATTGCCCACGACAGACCGCCCCATCTGCAACGCCAGGCACGGATCGTACAGGCCATCGAAGCGTTGCGCATGGCGGCCGGCCTCGCCCGGCACGGGAAAGGCCAGCGGCGCGCCAAGCGCAGCAAGGCGTTCCCGCAGATTCAGGCAGCCGACGTAGAACGCCAGCTCCGTGCGCAGCATTTCGAAGAAGTTGAGTATGTGTTCGGTCGACTGCGCCAGCGCGTTGGCGACCAGATTGAGCCCCTGGTCCCGCAACTGTGAAAGCGCCCTCGCCCCGGTTTCGTCACGATCCGCAATTCGGAACGTGTAAGCCGGTGGTCCCCTGCGCAGCAGCCTGGCCAGCCAGGCCGGGCGGGTGTCCCTGGGCAGGCGAAGCACGTAGCCGGTGCCGTCGTTGCCCTGTCCGAGGCGGGCACTCTCGAGCACGCCGCTCTTCAGTTTGAGCACGGACAGGTGGTGCTCGATCTCGTCGAAGTACGCATCGCCAAACTCCGCCTGCAGCATCGCCAGCAGCGAAGAAAATCCGGCCGATGAGAACGCGCCGAGGTGCAGGTCCGCGATCTGCCGCACTGCCTTCAGTACCTCAAGCAGCATCTGCATCAGCTCCATGGAGCCGTGCAGGATGCCTGACGGGTAGTTCATGAACACGCCGAAGTAGTGCTTGCGCTTTCCTTCGAGCGCGACGCCCGCGAGCCGGTACAAGTCTCTCGTTACCGCGGGATTCCGCATCGCATCCCGGAGAATGGCCTGTCGATACAGGATCGTGCCGCCATCATTGCCGAGGCTGTCCATCAGGGCGGACAGCGCCACGTTGCAGATGAGTTCGTCGTCACCCGCCATGGCGTCCAGCAGCGTATCGAGTTCCAGGTCGCCTCTCACGTCCGACTGGTATGGCGCCAGTGCAGGGAGCAGTTCGAAGTCGCGGTCATGGTGCATCAGGCAGGCTTTCATGGCTGGATCCGCTCCCCGATCTGCTGGCAAGTCACCCGGTACTTTTCGGCAAGCGCCATGGCATAAGCCAGGCCGTCCGCCGGCCGCCGCTCAACCTTGTAGGTACGCACGGCCGGATCCGCGGGATCCACCGCGCTCACGAAGCTGGCCATCTTCCCGTTCAGCGTTGCGAGTTCGCTGAGAAAGGTCACGCAGACACCGAGCACGTCAAGCGCGGAGACCTGTTCCAGGACCCTCCTGCCAAGGAAGACCGCATCCTTCAGTGTCGTGGACGAAAAGATCTCGTTCATGATGATGAGGCTGTCCGGCGTCGCGGCCTGCAGGATGCGCCGTATGCGGACCAGGTCGTCCTGCAGCTTGCCACGCAGGCTGGTGATGTCCTCCTCGCGCTCGAAGTGCGTGTAGATGGCGTCGAACAGGAACAGCCGTGCGTCTTCGCCGGGCACGGGACAGCCCAGGCAGGCCAGGTAGTGCAACTGGCCCACCATGCGGGCGAAGGTCGTCTTGCCGCCCTGGTTGGGCCCCGAAACCACAAAGATGCGCTCCGGCTCGTGCAGGCAGAAATCGTTGGGGACGATCGGCTGGCCGGCGCCGACGAGTTTGTCCGCCAGTGCCAGGTCGAACCCGCGCATGCACCGGATTTCCTTGGATTCGGTCAGCAGCGACGGATAGCAGAACGGCAGTCCGGCTTGCCTGAACCGCGCAAGGTAGCGCAGATAGGCCACGTAGAACTGTATCTCGCGGTCAAAGCGTGCGATCTGCGGGTCCACGAAATCCGCATGCGCCGCGCAAAAGTCCTGGAGCGCACTGAAGACTTCGGGAAACAGCAGTGCGACACGATCCGCGATCTGTGCCTCTATGTGGCCCATGCCACCGGGACTCGGAAACCGCACGCGGTAGTCTTTGACGGCGCGGCGCCGGAACTTGTCAAAGGTGGCTTCCACTGCGGCGCTGTAGTCGATTTCGCCGTCATATCGGCGCACGGTGATACTGTTGCCATGGATCAGAAGACAGTACCGGACGGCCGACAGATCGCCCTTGAGCCTGTCCACCCCCGAGACCAGTGCCTGGAAGGCATCTGACCGGACGTGGCCGGCAAGCCAGGCGCCGGCCGCCCGCAGTCCGCGCGACCTTGGCGCCAGCTGCAGCAAGGTTTCCGACAAGCGCAGGACGGACCGGCCATAGGTATCGACGGCCTCCAGAAGCCACCAGGCCTTCTCCCATTGGTAGTACAGCTTTTGCGCCAACTGCCGCTGCTCGCGCACAGTGTGCATGCTCTGGCAGAAGGCGGTGATGGCCTGCATGGTGGCCCTGGCTTCCAGGTCACGCATGATTTCCTGCCGATAGGCGATGTCGCCGGCATCGCGCAACGGAACGTGGAAGTACGGCGTCAGATCGAAGTCCTGGCACTCCGCCGCAATCGCCTTGACGATGCGATCCAGCAACAGGTCTGGAAAATGCGTGGGCGCTTCCCGCGGCTCCGGCCCGACCGCATTGCGGGGATTCGTGCAAAGCACGCTTTCGAAATGCGGCGCCTGTCCATTCCTGACGTTGGCCGGCGGCCCCTCTTCTGACGGCATTGGGCGGCCGCCGTCGTCCGCCGCATCAAGGTTGTCACGCCACATCGATGATCTCCCATACGGTCATCGATGGCGGCATGGGCGCCGAGCACGATGCTTCACCACAAAATACGCGTGTGCGCGCGACGCAAGCGTCGCGTTCCCGATCGGGCAAGAAGGTATGGGACGATGAAAGCGGTGGCGGCCGAAAACGCATGACGCTGAACTCCGAACGTAACGTCCAGATGTCAGCCGCGTCATACCGGATGGCCGCGACAGGAGGGCAGGAAGGCACTTGCCTCGACTACGCCTACACACCTGGACTCAGGTTGTGCAGGCATCATCAGCCGGGGCGGCGGTTCGTCGAGCGGGAGGATGCCTTCTCCTCTTTGCAATATATGACGAACGCCAGGTCGCGGCAAGCCACGAGGTGTCCCGCCCGGCACCGTGCGCAGACGGCGCGGCGCCACCAGCTTCCAGTCGTTGTCAGATCGGCAAGTCAGGCGTCTCGCAACGCCAACGCTTCCTCATCCCAACCGCCTTGCAGGCGGCAAAGGATCCAGACCGCACGATAGGTCAGCTCCATATCAGGCAACGCCCCCGGAGCGCGCGCGAATCCTCCCTTCCCCGTCTGGCATGCAAGCACATAGACCAAGGCCTGGCGCGGGTACCGGACCGGCGTGTCCAGCAACTTGCAACAACGCACGCCGGCGAAGACCGCGTCGAGGTTGAGCAAGATGCTGCCCGCGACACCGGTGAAGCCGTAGGAGGCAACTTGCAAGCGATCGACGAAATCGCGCGTTGCGTCCGAAGCCCGCTCCTTGCCGCAACAATGCAGGATGTCGAGGGCCAGCCACGTATCCCAGAGATTGGGGCGTACGCCATAGGCGCCCTCGAAGCAGGTGGAAAGCACCTGTGCCCGTACGGCCGCTGCGTCTGGAAATCGCGCGAAAGCGTGCTTCAGGCGGGCAATCGCGCGGGTTCGGGTGAGCCAGCCGGCAAGCCTCGGGGTACCCGCTAGCGGTGCCGGCGAGATTGTCAACGCATCGATGCTGTCCAGTGTCATGGGGTCCGGCTTCCAGCCGGGTTCCAGGCAGCGCCAGGCCAGTGCGCGGCAGTAGCACTGCGACGGCTGTGTGACATTGTCAAAGGACTCGAGGAAGCTGAGCACCTGTTGCCGGTGCGGGACCGATTCTCCCTGCAGCATCAGCCCACGCACTGCGCAATAGGTGTCGGCAAGGTTGGGCTGATCCAGGAACGGGGTGCGATAGAAGCAGAAGCCGCCGCTGGCCGATTGCCTGCTGGCAAGGTACGCTGCCGCAGCCTGCGCAACACCGGAGAAGTCAGCGGCCGCAAGCGATCTTGAATCCTTCATGGCTACGTCCTGGCTGCCATATGGGTGCCCTGTGGCCAGTATAGAAAACACACAGGCCTCGACCCGGAACACAGGACAACCGCGCCATGCTGGCCTATCGACGACCCACTTCACGCATGAAACGGGTTCCCGGAGTCCCCCCGCCGAATGATGCAGCCTTGCCAAAATCGGAAGGCGTAGTCCAGAATGGTATCAATAGGGAGATGGCATTCCTCCCCCAACCGCCGAGTCCATCACCATTCGGCTGATGATGCCTGCGAGTTCCTGGTCCGGGAGCGCCGTGGGGTCACGATCTTGCGGCAATCCGCCGCCCAGGCCTGCCGGTTCTGGATCTGGTTGTCTCCATCATGAAAGAAGTCCCCAGCTAGCAGACGTCCCTGTGCGTCTGGCTTGACCTATCACGCGATCATTGCCGTCCGCGCCATTGCCCTGTCGCCGGCCAGCAGTGATTTCCCCGAGGAACCGTACGGTGCATGCCGCGCGGGGGGACAACCGCGCCCGGGAGATGCAAGATGGATCTCAACCGCATTTCCACCATCACGGCCGACGAACTGCTGGATTCAAGAGGCCTGCCGACGCTTGAGGTTACCGTGGTATCGCGCGGTGGCACGGCGGGATCGGCGATGGTGCCGTCTGGCCGCTCGACCGGACGATTCGAGGCCGTCGAGTTGCGTGATGGCGATGCCGCCCGCTTTGGCGGGCAGGGTGTACTCAAGGCGGTGGAGCACGTAAAAGGGGAAATCTGCACGGCCCTGCTCGGCATGCCTGTCGACAACCAGGCCGCCATTGACCGCACGATGATCGAGCTCGATGGGACCGGCACCAAGGCACGACTGGGCGCCAACGCGACCCTGGGTGTCTCGGTTGCCTGCGCGCGGGCGGCGGCCAGCCTGCACGGACTTCCGCTCTACCGGTATCTCGGCGGTGCCGGGGCACGCGTACTTCCCGTTCCCATGTTCAACGTGCTGAATGGCGGCAAGCATGCCTCGCAGGGTACCGATATCCAGGAGTTCAAACTCGTGCCGGCCGGTGCGCCGTCCTTTCGGGAGGCGGTCCGGTACGCGGTGGAAACCTATCACGCCCTGGGCGAGATCCTGAAGGACCGTAACCTGCCCACCAACGTTGCCGATGAAGGCGGCTATGCTCCCGGCTTGCCTGCCAACGCCGCGGCCATGGACGTCATCATGCTGGCCATCGAGCGGGCCGGATACCGGCCGGGCGAGGATATCTTCATCGGGCTTGATCCGGCAGCAACGAGCTTCCATCATGACGATGCCTACCGGCTGACGCGCGACAACCTGACGCTGTCGACGCCGGAGATGATTGCCTACTGGAAAGACTGGCTCGGCAGGTACCCGCTTATCTCCCTGGAAGACCCGCTGGCCGAGGACGACTGGCTGGGCTTCGCAGCCATTACCGCAGCGCTTGGCGATAGCGTGCAGATTGTCGGCGACGACCTGTTCGTGACCGATTCGCGCAGGCTCGCCCGTGGCATCCGCGAACACTGCTGCAACAGCATCCTGATCAAGCCGAACCAGATCGGCACGCTGACCGAGACTTTCGAGACGGTACGGCTGGCCAGCCGCGCAGGTTATACCTGTCTGGTCTCACACCGCTCGGGGGAGACCGAGGATGCGCTGATCGCGGACCTTGCCGTTGCACTAGGCACAGGGCAGATCAAATCAGGCGCACCGGCGCGCGGCGAACGGGTGGAGAAATACAACCGGCTCATGCGCATCGAGCGCGAACTGGGGGCACGATGCCATCCATCCGGGGAGATCGGCCTTTCCCGTACATGGAGGCGCTCTGCACTGATATGCCCTAACAAGCACCTGTCACTGAGACTTGTCCGAAATGCGCGAGTCGGGCACAATGGCGCGCTTGCGGAGATGGCATTCCTCCCTTAACCGCCGCCCGGTTCGCACGTACCTCTCACGCGCCGGCCGGCTGATGATGCCTACAAGTTCCTGGACAGGGAAGTTGTAGGCACACGTCCATACGGCGTCCTGCCGTCCAGGTTTGAGTTCTTCGAATCTGGTCATCATGAAGAAAAAATACGCTCCACCGGAGCAACTGGCCATGCTGCCGTACCTCGGCCGCTGGCTGTTTCTGGGCGCGCTTGTCGGCATTCTGTCCGGCGCCGATTCGGCCGCGCTGCTGCTCGCCCTCGACTGGGCGACCGATACACGCCATGCACACCCGTGGCTGCTCTGGCTGCTGCCGCTGGCCGGCCTGTCAGTCGGCCTGATCTATCACTACATGGGACAGTCGGTCGAAGGCGGCAACAACCTGCTGATCGACGAGATCCACGACCCCAAGCGCATCGTCCCGAAGCGCATGGCGCCGATGATCCTGCTCGGCACCGTCATCACGCACCTGTTCGGCGGCTCCGCCGGGCGCGAAGGCACCGCCGTGCAGATGGGGGGCAGCTTTGCCGACTACCTGACGCGGCTGTTCCGCCTCGACAGGGACGAGCGCCGCATCCTGCTGATGTCCGGCATCAGCGCCGGCTTTGCCTCGGTCTTCGGCACACCGCTGGCCGGCGCGGTCTTCGGGCTCGAGGTGCTGGCCATTGGCAGGCTGCGCTATGACGCCATCCTGCCGTGCTTCGTGGCCGCCATCATCGGCGACCTGGTACCGCCGCTGCTTGGGGTTCACCACACGCACTACGCCATCCCCTTCGTTCCGCAGCTCGGGCCATTGACGCTGGGCGCTGCCGTCATTGCCGGAATTGCCTTTGGTGTCGCCGGCATGGCGTTCGCGGAAGGCACGCATCGGCTGTCCCGCGTGCTGAAGCGCAGGATCGCGTTCGGGCCGCTGCGTCCGTTCCTCGGTGGGTGTGTGGTGGCCGGCGCCGCCCTGCTGCTCGGCACGGACAAGTATCTCGGCCTGGGCATCCCGACCATCGTCGATGCATTCCGGCAGCCACTGCCGGCCTACGACTTCGCGGGCAAGGCCGCCTTCACCGTGATGACGCTCGCTTCCGGCTTCAAGGGGGGCGAAGTCACCCCGCTGTTCTACATCGGCGCCACGCTCGGCAATGCACTCGGCTACGTCCTGCCGCTGCCGTTCCCGCTGCTGGCGGGGCTGGGCTTCGTGGCCGTGTTCGCCGGCGCGGCCAATACGCCGATCGCCTCGACCATCATGGCAATCGAACTGTTCGGGCCGGAGGTCGGCACGTTCGCCGGCATCGCCTGCGTCGTGAGCTACCTGTTCTCGGGCCACACCGGCATCTACCACGCGCAGCGCGTCGGGCACGCCAAACGCCTGCGCGTTCCGGAAGGGCTGAGGCTGTCCGACGTCCCCGCATTCCAGCAGCGCCAGCAGCAAGCCGCGCTGACCGTCCCCACTGAAGAAGGTATCCGTTGACGATGGGCAAGATCATGTCGCTCAGGCTTTATTTCCATCATTTCAATGCGAAGAGCCCTCTGGCCGCTCTCATGCGCTGCTCCGCTACCGGGACAAGCTTCGTGCAAGGCTGGCTCAGGACATCACTCGACTGAGTCCACACTGATCAGGCGCCTGCTCGTGCGGACGCCAGTGGGGCGCAGCAGGAGGCATCATGGAACGCGGTTATCAAGTCACATTCTTTACGCAGCACGACCGCAAGCACGGTGAAAAGCCGCTAGCGGAGTGGCTGCTCGACACGTTGAAAGGCATGGGAATTCAAGGCGCCACCTTGATGGTATGCGCCGAAGGCGTTGGGCATCATCATCAGCTCCACACTTACCATTTCCTATCGCTACAGGACCAGCCGGTCGAAGTCAGCATGGTGGTCAGCGAGACGGATTGCGAGCGCGTGTTAGGGCGGCTGAACGAAGAGGAAGGCCTCGCTCTGTTCTACGCACGCACGCCTGTCGAGTTCGGCAACGCAGGTGGCGCGAATGAGGTTGCAAGTGGCCCTTGAGCGCCGGCGATTCGCTTGCGCGCCGATGTACCGGCTCCTATCCTTCAAGCAGGAGATGACATCCTCCTTGAACCGCCGCCAGGCTAATGATGTCTGCCTCGCCCACCATTGGGCATGCAGACGCTTTTAGACGCCTCCGGGCCGGTGCATGCCCTTCGTGAACAAGAAGGGGACATGCGCCATGGCCACACTCCTCATCCCCATCCTGCTCCTCTGCGACCCGCTCGTCGTCTGCGGGGGCATCGCATTCACCTTTGCACAGCACGCAACGTGTACGCCACGTCCGGCAACCCGGAACGGCAAGCGCTAGGGGCCGATCATGGAATCCATCTGGCCGGTTGCCGCGCTCTGGCTGGGCCTGGCGCTTATCGCCACACTGCTGTCGATCTGGCTGCGCGTCGCCACCGCGCTCTCGGAAATCGTGGTCGGCACGGTTGCTCAACTGGTGATTGGCGCCTTGATTGGACGCAGCCTCCTGCAGACCGACGCTTCCTGGATACAGTTCTTGTCCGGTACGGGCGCCATCGTGCTGACGTTCCTGGCTGGTGCGGAGCTGGACCCCGCCGTCTTCCGCCTGCGCTGGCGCGAGGCCTCCGGCGTCGGGCTGATTGGCTTCCTGATCCCATTCCTGGGCTGCTTCGCCGCCGCGAAGTTTCTCCTGGGCTGGTCCACGCCGGCGAGCTGGCTGGCAGGGGTGGCGCTGTCAACCACGTCCGTGGCAGTCGTTTATGCGGTCATGCTCGAGTTCGGCCTGAACAAGACCGACTACGGCAAGACGCTGCTGGCAGCATGCTTCGTCAATGACCTGGGTACCGTGCTGGCGCTGGGCTTCATCTTTTCGCCCTTCACATGGCGCACGGCAGCGTTCTTCTGCGTTGGCCTGGTAGCGTTTGTCATCCTGCCCTGGCTGACACCACGCTTCTTCCGCTGGTATGGCGGCCGGCCATCGGAACTTGAAGCCAAGTACCTGCTGCTGGTGCTGTTCGCGCTCGGTGCGCTGGCGACCTGGGCAGGCAGTGAAGCCGTCCTGCCGGCCTACCTCGTTGGCATGGTGCTGGCCGGTACGGTTGGCAAGGACCATGCCCTGATCCGGCGCCTGCGTACGCTTACTTTTGGGCTGTTGACGCCCTTTTACTTCATCCGTGCGGGTTCCTTCGTCTCGGTCGATGTTCTCCTCACGGCGCCGCTCGCATTTGTCATCCTCCTTGGCGCCAAGGTCAGTACCAAGTTCGTGGGGGTCTATCCCGCCGCACGGTTCTATGGCTCAGGCACCCGGGAATCGCTGTACACCACCTTGCTGATGTCGACCGGGCTGACATTCGGCAGCATCTCGGCGCTCTTCGGCCTGACGCATGGCGTCATTGACCAAGCCGAGTATTCGTATCTCGTTGCCACGGTAATCGGCAGCGCAGTCGTGCCAACCCTGGTCGCCAATGCCTTCTTCCTGCCACGGCACCTGATACAGCGGGAAGGGAAACACGTCTCGCAGCAAGCGGCCGAGGCCCCTGCGGGTGACTGATGGAGGTATGCCATGTTCTCCAGGATTCTCGTTCCATACGATGCGTCGCCGACCGCCGACAAGGCCTTCGAGATGGCGCTCAGGCTACTGGCAGGAAAGGAGAAGGATGCGATCCTGCATGTCCTGTCTGTGGCGCGTCCCCCCGAGATTGCCGAGGACGTGGGCACGGAGGCCGAGCTCGAGCACGCGCGAAGCTACTACTCAAGCCACTTCGCCGCGCTTGGGCGACGGGGCAAGGCGCACGGCATCGCGCCCGATTTCCATGTACGTGTGGGACATCCTGCCGAGATGATCGTGGAGTACGCCGACAAGGTGGCCGCCGAGGTCATCGTGATGGGGCATCGCGGCCGCAGCCCGATCGAGCGCTGGCTGGTGGGTTCGGTGGCCCGGGCCGTCATTGACCATGCGAACTGCCCTGTCCTCGTCGTCAGATAGTTTTTCTCGCCCCACAGGAGACCGGACATGATCGAGTTGGATATCCCCGGATTCGGCTTACTGACTGCCTCGGCGCTTGCGCTGGACTTCAATGGCACGCTGGCACAGGACGGACGGTTGATCAGCGGAGTTGCCGAGCGGATCAACAAGCTGGCTGACAGCCTGCGCGTCCATGTGATTACCGGTGACACCTATGGTACAGCGCGGGCCGAGTTGAGCGCCGTGAGATGCGACATCGAGACGCTGCCAAAGGCCGGGCAGGTGGAAGCCAAGCGCGCGTTCCTCGCCTCCCTGCCCCGGGATAGTGTCGTGGCCGTCGGCAATGGCCGGAACGACCTGTACATGCTGCGTGCCGCCCGGCTGTCGATCGCGGTACTTGGCACCGAGGGCATGGCCGGCGAACTGTTCAGCGCAGCGGACATCGTCGTGCCTCATATCCACACTGCGCTGGATCTGCTCTTGTATCCGGAGCGCCTGCTGGCGACCTTGCGCGCATGAAGGCCAACGACAAGCTGGAGTTGTCGATGAGGACGACCACATCATCTGACTATCAGACAGGAATGTTACCGCGGCGAGGTGCGCTGCGCTTCGTGCTGCTGGTGGGAGTACTGAGCTTCTTTGCCGACTTCACCTACGAAGGTTCGCGCAGCATTGCCGGTCCATACCTGGCGTCCCTTGGTGTTGGCGCAACACTACTGGGCGTAATCGTTGGACTCGGCGAGTTACTGGGCTACGGACTGCGCGTGGTTTCGGGACGCTTTGCCGACGCCACAGGCTGGCTTTGGCCTACGACGATTGTTGGCTATACCGTGCAGATGTGCGCGGTGCCTCTGCTGGCGCTCACGCACGAATGGCGCTCCGCAGCGTTCCTGATCGTCCTGGAGCGCGTTGGCAAGGCGATCCGCAATCCACCGCGTGACGTCATGCTTTCCCATGCCGGCGAGCAGCTCGGCGGTTATGGATGGGCGTTCGGAATCCACGAAGCCCTGGACCAGTTTGGCGCGATGTTTGGGCCCATGGTAATGGCCATTGTCCTGGCAGCACACAATGACTATCGGCTGGCCTTTGCCACGCTCGCCATCCCAGCCGCGGTCAACCTGGTGTGCGTCCTGTTCGCACGCATTACCTATCCGAACCCGGAGCGCTTTGCGGAATCCGCGGCTCCGGCGCCTGCTCAGGGGCGGCTGCCGCTGGCGTTCTGGCTGTATCTCGCGGCTGCCGGGCTGGTGGCTGCCGGCTTCGCGGACTACCCGCTCATTGCCTTCCACTTCGCCCAGACTGGCCTGCTGACGCCGCACTGGGTGCCGATGCTATATGTGATTGCCATGGCGAGCAGTGGTGGCGCATCGCTGCTCTTCGGGCGACTGTTCGACCGCTACGGCTTCCGCGTCATCGTATGGCTGGCCGCGCTGACCTGGCTATACGCGCCGCTGGTGTGGCTTGGGGGCGTTCAGGCGGCCGTCGTTGGCGCCGTGTTGTGGGGCATTGGCATCGGTGTGCACGAGTCGGTCATTCCGGCAGCCGTTGCGCCCCTGGTGGACCGCAGACGCCGCGCTTTCGCCTATGGCCTGTTCACCGCCGGCTATGGAATCTGCTGGTTCCTTGGCAGCATGGTCATCGGCTGGGCTTATGACAGGCATGTTGCCTGGACGGTGCTCTTCTGCGTCCTGACCCAGGTCCTTGCCATTCCCATATTCATCGCTGCGGCGAGTCGAATGCAACGATCGCCGGCCGACGTAGACTGAAAACGGCAGTGCTGCCGGAGCTGTTCGACCGCCTGGCTTCGGAGAACGTGAACGTTTTCTACGCGAAATTCCCGGTCGAGGTCGGCTTCCTGGGCAAGGCCGCGCAGGAAGCCTCCTCTTTCAGCGTCAACTAGCTTCACAGCCCGGCAAGCCCGCAGTCGCCACTGGTTGCTGCTGCGCGACCCAACCTTCGCCGAAGAGAATCGCAGGTGGTTTGCCCTTTTCTTGCGAAGTGGATATGATGGCCTGAACCTCGTTTCCAATCTTCTTCAGAGGACCTGAACGATGGACACCACGGCGCGCGCTTTCGAGAAATTGTGCTCACAGAGCATGCCTGCGCGACCGTTTTCCCAAGTTGCGGCCGCGACGTCGCAACTTGACGCTGCAATGACGATTCCGCGCCGACTCGACAGCGAGCGGCCACTCAATGGCGTAGGTCTCGCCTGCCTCTATTAATCCGGAGCCGGCCAGGGGCGCACTAACGCGCCTGGCGGCTCCGGAAATCCCCTCAGATAGCGCTTCCTCCCCCGCTTTTCCTCGTTGGGATTGCATGCTTCCGCGTTTTGAAGCCATGGCGATGTTTGATCGTGGCCAGGATGCATTCTCATGTCGGGACATGCACGGGGCGGACTCTATTCATACTTTTCGAGCAGAGCTCTACGAAGCCCTACCGGAGCGTTTTCGCTCGGAGCGCCATACTGCGGTCCAGTGGCTATGGCGCGCACCTGCAGGAGCGTGATCATGACCCCATTGCCCTTTGCCGAGGTTTCAGCGGCCCAGCAAGTCAATCTTGAAGTCCTCAGGGGTGTGGCAGCTGCACTCAGTTTTTCCGAGAAGGCGTTCTCGCAGTTCGAAACGCTGATGGCATGGAACCTTCAATGGTTCCATGGCGCCGTTCCTGGCTACTATGACTGCACCAGACAGTTGCTGGCATTGCAGAGGCCGCGGGACGTCCTCGCAATGCAGGCTCACGTCATACAGCTGGCAAGCGGCAGAGCCTTCTTTCCCTCGCGAGATATTCCATCGGTGCCGCCTCCTGTGCCACCGGTGGACCAACGTCATGGATGCGACGGAAGACGGACTGCCAGTCCGAACGTCTCGTAGCAGTTTCCAGTACCCACTTGGGATACGACGCGCCGTAGCGTGACGCCGAACCCTGCCTGTGCGTGGGCACCGCCCGGCATCAGGGCTGCCGCGACGGCTCCATATTTCAACCTCATCCCTTCTCCTCCTCTCGAATGTGGTGCCGTCCGTCCGGACTATCACCGCTTGTTGTCTCAGCCGATTTTGGCCAGAGACTTCTTGTAGAGTCCGGCACGCCGGACGTAGCCCTCCGCATTGGCACGCAGATTGGCCACTCCTTGTCCGTCAGCTCCAGGCCAAGCGATCGCCTTTACTCAAGGCTGACGTTCGCCTTCTTGACGAGCCGGGCATAGCGGTCGGCCTCGCTGCGGAAGTACTTCGCCGCTTCCTCCGGCGTGCTGGGCTTGACGCTGGTCGCCTGCTGCTTCATGGCCTCGACCACTTCGGGGCTGGTAAAGGCGGTGGCGAAGGCGTCGTGCACGCGCTTCACATCGGCCGGCTTCATGCCGGCCGGACCGATCACGGCGAACCAGCCCTCGACGTTGTAGCGCGGCAGGCCCTGCTCGGCGATGGTCGGGATATCGGGCGCCGCCGGCGACCGGACATCACCACCGAGACCGATGGCGCGCAATTGGCCGGACTTCAGGTAGGGCTGCACGGCGTTCAGCGCGACCACGCCCAGGTCGACTTGTCCGCCGAGCAGGTCGGTAATCATCGGGCCGGTACCCTTGTAAGGAACATGATGTGCCTTGACGCCGGCCTCGCTCAGGAACATTTCCCCCGCGAGGTGGATGATGGTGCCGTTGCCGGACGAAGCGAGGTTGAAGCTATCCGGCTTCGCCTTCATCAGCGCCACCAGTTCCTTGACGTTTTTCGCCGGAATTTTCGAATTCACGACCAGGACCAGCGGCGTGGCGCCAAGGACGCTGATCGGCGTCACGTCCTTGATGGCGTCAAACGGCGTCGACTTGAAGACGCTTGGATTGATCACGTGGTTGTTGGACACCAGGCCGAGCGTGGTGCCATCGGGCGACGCCTTGACGACGGCCGATGCCCCCGAGATGCCGCCCGCGCCGGGCAGGTTCTCGATGACCACGGGCTGGCCCAGTGCCTTGCCGAGCGCCGGGGCTGCGGCACGGGCGATGGTGTCAACGCCGGACCCGGCGCTGATCGGCAGAATCAGCCGCACCGGCTTGCCGCTCTGCGCCATGGCAAACGTGCTGGTCAGGCTCGCCGACGCGGCAGCCACGGTAAGCAAACGGAGCATGGTGCGCCGCATGAGGTTGGGGGTGCTGTACATCGTTGTCTCCTTTTGTGTCGTTCTGTCTTGCCGAAAGCCTGCTTGCTCAGCCCCGGGACGCCTTGTTTCCCAGCGCGCCAAGAACCTCCTCGTTGTGCTCGCCCGCCTTGGGCAGCGGCCGGCGCACGCCGGGACGACGCCCGCCCATCATCAACGGCAACAGCACCGTCGGTGCAATGGAGCCATCGTCCACCTGCATCGGCACCAGGCCGCCGCTGGCCGTCAGGTGCGGGTCGTCGAGCAGTTGATCGGGACGCACGATCGGCGCGTACGGAATGCCCGCCGCTTCAAGCTTTGGCGCCAACTCCGCAGGGTCGTGGTGCTGCAGGATGGCACCAAGTTCTTCCAGCAATTTCGGCCGCACAGTCACGCGCGACGCGTTGTCCGCGTACTCAGTCCGGGCTGCCAGTTCCGGGTGCTCGAGTACCTTGCACAGCGTGACGAACTGCTTGTCGCTCACTGCGCCAATGAAAAGCTGTTCGCCACCGGCCAAAGTGAAGACGTCATACACGCTCCAGGCGGACACTCGCGACGGCATAGGCGGTGGCACCTCGCCGGTCATGTCGTACTGCTGCATGTGCTGCGAGGAAAGGAACACGCAGTTCTCGAACAATGCACTCTGGATCTCCTGGCCCTTGCCCGTGGTATCACGTTCGCGTAGCGCGGCCAGCACGCCGATAGCGCCAAACATGCCGCCCATGATGTCGTTGACCGAGGTGCCGGCGCGCAACGGACGCCCCTTCGGGCCGGTCATGTACGACAGGCCACCCATCATCTGCACAACTTCGTCAAGCGCGAGGCGGTTCTCGTACGGCCCGGGCAGGAAGCCTTTGTGCGAGACGTAGATCAGGTGCGGGTATTTGTCGGACAGCGTCTCGTAGTCGAGGCCGAGCTTCTGCATCAGGCCCGGGCGGAAGTTCTCCAGCAGTACGTCGCACTGGCCGGCGAGTTCGGCCGCGGCGACGCGGCCTTCTTCCGTGGTGATATCTAGCAGCACGCTCTTCTTGTTGCGGTTGAAGGCACGGAAGAATCCGATGCCGAGGCCCGGCAGATTGCGCGTCTTGTCGCCACCCGGCGGCTCGACCTTGATGACTTCGGCGCCGAGGTCGGCGAGTATCATCCCGCAGGTCGGGCCCATCACCATATGCGTGAATTCGACCACGCGGATGCCGGTGAGCGGCAGGCGATCCGCGTCTTGCTGGACTGCTGTGTCGTATTGCATGTCTTTTGTCTCCTTCCTTCAGGCAGCAGCGAGAACAGCCGCGGCTGCGTATGTCTTGGGCAGGCCGGCACGCCACAGCGTGCCGTGCAGCGTCTCTCCCGCTAGCCAGCCGGCTACCCGTTCGCGCAGGGTCAGCAACTTGCCGATGTCGATGCTGGTGTCGATTCCCATGCTGCCGAGCATGTAAGCGAGGTCTTCGCTCGCCACATTGCCGCTGGCACCGGGCGCGTGCGGGCAGCCACCGATGCCAGCGAGGCAGGTGTCGAAGCGGGTGACGCCCGATTGCAGCGCGGCAAAAACGTTGGCAAGGCCGAGGCCGCGCGTGTCGTGGAAATGGCCGCACCAGAAGCGATCGCCGGCGATGGCGATGGCACGTGAAAAAAGGTCAGTCACCATGGCCGGGTTGGCATAGCCAACGGTGTCGGCCAGGCTGACGCGGTCGGCGCCGGCGTCGAGCAGGGCCTGCATCAGGCGTAGCACCTCGTCCGGGTCGACCTGGCCCTGGAGCGTGCAACCGAACGCGGTGCCCACGCCGCCTTCTATCAGGGTCTTCGCGCCGGCGGCGTCGCGCGCGGCGCGGACACGTGCCACCTCCGCGACCACTTCGTCGGGGGTCTTGCGCAGGTTGGCCACGCTGTGTGCACGGCTGGCGGACAGCGGGATGATCAGCAGGTCGGCGCCGCTCGCGATGGCGTTTTCGGCACCACGCAGGTTCGGCACCAGCACGGAAACAAACAGGTCCGGCAAGTCCTTGGCGAATGCCACCAGTTCGGCGGTGTCAGCCAACTGCGGCAGCAAGCGCGCCGGGACGAAGGAACCGACTTCAATCTCGCGCTGGCCAGCGGCATGGGCATCGCGGATCCAGGTCTTTTTCTGCTCCGTTGTCAGAATGGTCTGGATGCTTTGCAGGCCGTCACGGAGGCCGACTTCGCGGATCACGGCGCGGGTGGGATAGTTGGCTGTCATGGCAAAAGGACTGAAGAAATGCGAGACGGGGGCCGCGCAGTTCGCGGGCGACGGCACAACTTTATGGTTTCCCACCACCAAAGAACAGCGCTCATTCGTTCACGCCATCGTTCCAAAATGGAAAGTCTGTAAGCATTCCGAAAATTCGCTATTCCACCCAAATAATGGGATTAAGATTCCGACTTGGAAAATGTCGGCGCCGCCAAATGCGAGATCTCGATCTGACCACCCTCCGCCTTTTCGCCGCTGTCTGCGAAACGCAGAACATGGCCCGCGCTGGCGAGCAGGAGAACATCGTTGCATCGGCCATCAGCAAGCGCCTGGCTCAACTTGAGGAAACGGTAGGGGCCACGCTGCTGGAGCGGCGGCGGCGCGGTGTCATCCCTACCGCTGCAGGAGAGATTGTTCTGGCCCATGCGCGCGCCATGCTGGCTGCCGCCGACCGGGTCGCGCGCGACATGGCGGACTACGGTTCGGGCATACGCGGCCAGGTTCGTCTTCTGGCCACTGTCTCCTCGATGGCCGAGTACCTGCCCGACGACATTGCTGCGTTCCTGCAGATGCCGGAGCATCGGGATGTTGGCGTCAGCATTGAGGAGGGGCTGAGCACGGAGATCGTGCGTTCCCTGCGCGAAGGGTCCGCGCCGCTCGGCATCTGTTGGGATGCGGCCGACCTGGAAGGTTTCGATACGCGGCCATATCGAAGCGATCACCTGGCCGCGGTCGTGCAGGTCTCACACCCGCTTGCCGATGCAGAGTCATGTGGTTTCGAGGAGACACTGGAATTCGACCACATTGGCATGCCGGCGCAGACAGCCGTGCAGACCATGCTGGTGCGTCACGCAGCCATCCTGAATCGCCAGATCGTCTATCGCGCCGTGGTATCGACCTTCGATGCCGCGTTGCGCTGCGTGCGTGCCAACCTCGGTATCGCCATTCTCCCGGCGGAAATCGCCCGGCCCATCGCATCGGCGTTGAACGTCCGCGTGATCCCTCTGCGCAACCATTGGGCCCGGCGTCGATTCGCCATCTGTTTCCGGGAATTCTCGCTGCTGTCACCCGCAGCGCAGTTGCTGGTGGCGCATCTGGAGACGGCAGCTGCAGCGGAAGAACTGCCGGTCGTCATGTCCGAGAGCCGCGCGGCGAAAGCCGAAGGCAAGGTGAAACGGCGGCCGCGTTCCTAGTCCACGGCGTCAATCGAAAAGCACCGCCGATCGACTGCGCCTCAAGGCCGCTCGGGTGCGTTTTCTCTGGCGCAGTGGACTAGGGTCCTGTGTTGGAAGTTCGTTGCAGAAATAAGTCTGTCGAGAAGGCGTGCGAGCCTAGGCCGAACTTGGCCGGAAGCGCTCCCGCTTTGCTCATGGCGTCTCAACTCCTGCCAGCAGCACAAGATCCGCAATCGCCTTCCCGCCTGCGGAGACGTGCATGCGCATCGCCTCCGCCGCACCATCCGGATTGCCAGCCAGCACGGCCTCCACGACCTGGCCATGCTCCCGGTATGAGCTCGGCACCCGCGCATCGTTGATCAGGCCCTTCTGCTGCCAGTAGATCGCGAGCCGACGCCGTAGCTGCACGATCTGCTCGCTCAGAAAAGGGTTGGCTGCGGCCTGGTACAACACCTCGTGGAACCGGCGGTTGGCCTCGATATAGCCGGACGTATCGCCTTGCTCCACGAACCGGCCCGCGGCCGCGTGCGCCTGCGCGAGGACTTTCCTTCCCGCCTCCGTGATCCGCTGCGTCGCCAGCCTTGCCACCACGCCCTCCATTTCCGCCAGCGTCTCGAACATGGCAACCAGTTCGGCCGCGCCCGGCTTGTATACGAACATGCCGGCTCGCGGCACGATGGTGACGAGACCCTGCGCCGCGAGCATCAGCAAGGCTTCGCGTACCGGGGTTCGGGAACTCTCGAAGGCATCGGCAAGTGCCTTTTCGTCGATCTGGGCGCCCGGGCGCAAGGCCCCGGACTGGATATCGGAAACGACATGTTCCCGGATTTGATCTTGTAGCGACTGCATCGGGAATACCCTCATTGGTATCGGATCAAAAATATCTGTAGCCTTCATTAGTATATCAATTGGCTATGGAGATATAACTGGATGGATGATAACGCGCCCTTGCTGACTGTGGACGGTTCCGTGGCAACGATCCGCCTGCGCCGCCCTGAAGTCGCCAACCGCCTCGCTCCGGGCGACCTCCGGGCGCTACGCGACCATCTCGATGCCGTCAACGAGATGGAACGCGTGCTCGTGCTGCGCTTCGTCAGTTCCGGCAAATACTTCTGCAGCGGCTATGACATTGGCTCACTGGCGGGCAAGGCGAACGAGGGCGCGCTGAATTTCGGGGAAGTCATGGACGCAATCGAAGCCGCGCGCCCCGTCACGATCGCCGCCATCAATGGCGGGGCGTACGGCGGCGCCACCGACCTGTGCCTGGCCTGCGACTTCCGCATAGGTGTGCCTGCCTGCGACATGTTCATGCCGGCCGCCCGCCTGGGCCTGCACTTCTATCGCGGCGGCATGGAACGGTACGTGTCCCGGTTGGGGCTGAATGCCGCCAAGCGTTTGTTCCTGACTACGGACAAGATCGACGCACAGGAAATGCTGCACATCGGCTTCCTGACGGAAATCGTCGACGCGCCAGCGCTGCAGTCCCGCGTCGACGAACTCTCGCAACAACTGGCCGGCATGGCACCGATCGCGCTGCTCGGCATGAAGGCGCACCTGAACGCCATCGCCCGCGGCGTGCTGGATGAAAAGGCATTGGAGCGGGACATGCATCGCTCGGAGACCTCCGCGGATCTCCGAGAGGGAGCGGCTGCGTGGAAGGAGAAGCGAAAGCCGCAATTCACAGGCAGGTAGCGAGACAGCTACGGAGGAGACACCGCAATGAAGCAGACTGCATTTCATCTGGCGGCGCTTGCCGCATCGGTATTGTCCTGGTCGACCCATGCCGCGCCGACCGGTTACCCCACCAAGCCAATCCGGCTGGTGATCGGGTTTCCAGCCGGCGGCGGGGCCGACAACACGGCGCGCTTGTACGGCGACGCGCTGAGCCACGAACTGGGGCAACCGGTGATCGTCGATAACAGGCCCGGCGCTGGCACCACGATCGCCGCGGAATTCGTGGCGAAGGCGCCGGCCGATGGCTATACGCTCTATATCGCCACGGCCAGCCTGATGGGCGGCGACAAGGTGCTCTACAGGAACATCAAGTACCAGCCCTCCGACTTCATGCCGATTACCCGGTTGGTGGCCGCGCCGATGATCCTGGCGGTCAACAGGGACACCGGCATCCGGAGCGTGGCCGATCTGGTGGCGCAGGCCAAGGCACATCCGGGCGCGCTCAACTATTCCTCCTCCGGCAACGGCGTAATCACGCATCTGGCCGGCGTCTATTTCACCAAGCTGGCCGGCGTGCAGATGACACACGTCCCTTTCAAGGGCGGTGCGCCATCGGCGCAGGCAGTGGCCGCCGGCGACGTGCAACTCACCTTTGGCACGGCCCCTTCGGTCAAGCCAATGATCGACACCGGCAAGATCGTCCCCATCGCCGTCACATCCGGGCAGCGTTCGGCGGCGCATCCGCAACTGCCGACCATTGCCGAAGGCGGCGTAAAGGGCTATGACCTGTCGGCGTGGTATGGGCTGTTCGCGCCAGCCAAGACGCCGCCGGAAATCATCGACAAGCTGTACGCGGCCACGGCGAAGGTGATGGCCAACCCGGAACTGAAGAAAAAGTTCCTGCTGCAAGGCGACGAGGTCTCGGTTTCGGGCTCGGTCGCCGAGTTCCAGGAGTACGCCGCGCGTGAAGGCAAGATAGGCGTCGACCTGGCGGTCACAAGCGGCGCAAAAATCGACTGAGTGGAGCAAAGAACGTCATGAGCATGGAATGTGCGCAATTGCCGCTGGCAGGCATCACGGTGGTAGACCTGACCCGGGTGCTCTCGGGACCGTACTGCACGATGATGCTTGCCGACATGGGCGCCCGGGTCATCAAGATCGAGAACCCGGACGGCGGCGACGATTCGCGCCAGGTCGGTCCGTTTGTCGATGGTGAATCGGCTTACTTCGCGTCTATCAACCGCAACAAGGAATCGATCGCGCTGGACCTCAAGGATGCCGGTGACCGCCAGGTGCTGGAGCGCATGCTCGCGACCGCCGACGTGCTGGTGGAGAACTTCCGTGCAGGCGTCATGGAGAAGCTGGGCTTCACTTGGGAGGACCTGCACGCCCGCTACCCAAGGCTCGTGTATGCGTCGATCTCCGGCTTCGGCCAGACCGGCCCGTATCGCGCCCGCCCGGCCTACGATATGGTGGTCCAGGCCATGGGCGGGCTGATGAGCGTGACCGGCGAGGCGGGCGGCAATCCGGCGCGGGTCGGGGTGTCGATCGGGGATATCGGCGCGGGGCTGTACGCCACGATCGGCATCCAGTCGGCGCTGCTCAAGCGCGTGCAGACGGGGCTTGGGGAACGCGTCGACATTTCCATGCTCGATTGTCAGGTGGCGCTGCTGGAGAACCCGATCGCCCGCTACTCGGCGACCGGTGGCGTGCCCCAGCCGCTCGGCACCCGCCATCCGTCGATCACGCCGTTCGACATGTTCGCCACCCAAGATGGCTTCATTGTCATCGCGGTCGGCAACGATGCCCTGTTCGGCAAGCTCTGCGACGCACTGGGCCGCAGCGAATGGGCACAGGAGGACCGGTTTGCCACCGTGCCCGCGCGCAACGAACACCATGTCGCGCTGAAAGCTTGTCTGGAGTCGCGGCTGGCGGATGCGACGACTGCCGAATGGGAGGCGATCCTGGAGGCAGCAGGTGTCCCGCATGGGCCGATGAACACAGTTCCACAGTTGGTCAGCAATCCGCATGTCCGGGCGCGCGGGATGATCCTCGAAATCGGAATCGGCGACGGCAAGGCGTTGCAGGTGGCGGGCAACCCGGTCAAGTTTGGAAGCACTGAAGCGCTGTCTGGGGTGCGCAACCCGCCTTCGCTGGATCAGGACCGTGACCGGCTGCTGGCCGAGTTCGGCGGCTGACGTCGCATACGGGGCCCAACGCGTCGAAGTGCACGGCGGGCTCCGCACAGGACCGATTCACAACGGGCACCGCATCTGAATGCCCGATCGACACGGTGAAGCCAATCAGGATGCCGATCGTGCGGTCGCGGATCTCGGTCAGCGTCATCACGACCGCATCTTCTTCAGTTCATCAATGCGAAGGCGATAGCTTCGTAGTAGACAAGCCTTGTCGCCACACCGATTGCGAGAGTTACGAAGCCACGCCCGTTGATCCTCGCGTAGCCGCGCCCTGTTCGCTGATGTTTTCAGCTTCAGCTCGAAAATTCCTGCCAATGTTTTATCGGCGAGGGTCAATTCCGCATCGCCGCATATCAGCTGGGCCTGAATAGAAATAAGCCGGCTGCAGTCAAGACTGCGCATCAACGCTGCCTTTGTCTCGCCTTGAGATTCCAGCAGCCCCGGCTTGCACAGCCCTTGCAGAAATTTGCAGGCGACATTGCGTCCGACCCATGCCATGTCCTTCGCACCATATTGCTTGACGAATCGATTGATGCCGGCGTGGCTTACCCCCCTTTGCATGGCGTTTGCCGCGATGATCTCGTTGCAGAACGAATCCTCCGAATAGGTTCGCCCATCACGCCGGTAGCAACTGTGAAAGCCAAGCAGCCCCGTACCAAGGACGCTCCGGCGCTCGCCGGATGCAAACAGGATTGAAGCGCAAGCGGACGCGCACCTGGCGTTATCCGGAACTGTTGTATAGACGCGGACCTTGTCCATGGCATCGACGATCCGGAACGCGGCTTCAACGTTGCCTCCTGCACTGTTCAGGACAAGGGTCACGAGTCCTTCGCGATCACGGTCTGCCATCCTGGCGACCGCGAGGAACTTCTCTGCGTCACCGTCCTGGATCTTCCCTTCGCCGATGATCATTTTCAGATCAAGTTGGGGTTGATAGTAGATTTTGAATTCCATTCCCGCCACCGAGCCCGGAGACATCAGCACAGCGAGACAAAGCCCGTGGAGCCACAGTCTGATCACGCGCCGCCCCCCACGCCCGCCGAGTGCTTAATACCACGCATAAATCGCTCCTCGGAATGCAATCCACCGGTAAGACTGCTGTGTGCTTTCCCGCACATAGCCAGGACGACGCTCCATTTGTGTCCGTCCGGGCCCGTCTTCGTGAAGAAAGTGTAGTGCGAATTACCAGGAACCCTGGCCAGGCTATACCTGGGCCAGCCGTCGCCGGGATCCGTGGTCCCGATGATCGGCGTTGTTGGCCCTCGTCGTCAGGATCCGGCTTGCGGGCTTCCGCCTCTGCGGAATTATTCCGTTCGGAAGTCAACAGACCTTTGGGCGGCGGCAATCCAGATAACTAGAATGAAGTGCGGTGCGGCACGCACGCTGCCCAGGCGTACTCGGAGTCTCCATCGGATTTTGGCTGGCGCCGGGTTCGGATGTCCGCTTTCTCAAGTTAATGGGGCAAGCCATGCGGCAACCCAAGATCGTCATTGTCGGCGCCGGGCTGGTTGGCGGATCAGCCGCCCTGTTCGCGGCCGTGGCCATCCCAAGCGCTGAGATCGTCATCATCGATGTCGCGCGCGTGCGGGCCGAAGGGCAGGTATTGGACCTCGCCCACGCAGCGGCAATCTGGGGGCATAACCGCTTCCATGCCGGGGACTACCAGAGCGCGAAGGACGCAGACCTCATCGTGATCACGGCTGGCGTCGGCGTGAAGCCTGGGCAGACGCGCCTGGATCTCGCCAGGACCAACGCCGACATCGCACTTGAGATTGTCAACCAGACCGCCCCTCTGGCCCCCGACGCGATCTACCTCATCGCCTCCAATCCCTGCGATGTGTTGGCCGGGGTCGTGCTTGATCATCTGCGTTGTGCACGGGAGCGCGTCATCAGCACCGGAACGTCCCTCGACACCGGGCGATTGCGCTCGCTTCTCTCCGAGCGGCTGGGCGTCGTGGCACCCGCGATCCACGCCCACGTTCTTGGGGAGCACGGTGAATCCGCGGTGATCCACTGGTCCGGCGCGGCGGTGTCCGGCATGCCCCTTGAGCTGTTCCTTGCCAGGAGCGGCAAGGAGTTGGGTCCGGCCAGCCGTGACCTGATCCTGCGCTCCGTCCACGAAGCCGCCAAGCTCATCAAGGAAGGCAAAGGTGCCACCCATTATGGGATCGCCGGCGCGATCGGGCGAATATGCGAGGCCATCGTGCACAACACCGATCTGATTCTCACGGTCGCGAGCGTGCATTCCGAAGTCGAGGGTGTGCCGGATGTGTGCCTGTCGTTGCCGATGGTGGTCAATGGCGACGGCGCCCGCTTGCTGGCCTATCCGGAGCTCAATGCTACCGAGCGTGCTGCCCTGCAGCGCAGTGCACGCATCATCAAAGAGGCAACCGACAGCGTGCTCCACGCCCGGTAGAAGCTTTTGCACCAGCGCTGGCCAGCGCCGGCTACTCCGGCCTAAGGAGGTCCATCATGACCGCATCCGTCAAGGCTTCGCCACCCGCAAGCCCGTCCGAGTCGAAGCCGACGCCAAGGCATTTCCATGATGTCTGGAAGTTCCTTGTTCCGCTTGGAATCGGCGTCATCCTTTGGTTCGTGCCTGCGCCAGCGGGCCTTGCGATCAAGGCGTGGCACATGTTCGCCGTCTTCGTCGCCACGATCGCCGGCATCATGACCGCACCTCTGCCGATGTCGGCGGTGGCCATCGTGGGCGCCACGGTGGGCGTGCTCGTTGGCGTCTTGTCCTTTGCCGACGTGACCAAATCCACGGGCACGGACCTCGTCTGGCTGGTGATGCTGGCTTTCTTCATCTCCCGCGGCGTCATCAAGACCGGCCTGGGGCGCCGCATCGCACTGTTGTTCATGCGCCTGCTGGGCAAGCGAACCGTGGGACTGGGTTACGGGCTGGCGCTGACCGAGCTCATGATCTCGCCCGCCATGCCGAGCATCACCGCCCGCGCCGGCGGTGTGATGTTGCCGATTACCCGGGCGATTGCGGAAGTCCTCGGCAGCCATGCCGACGACCCGGAATCCCGTGGCAAGGTGGGTCGGTATCTGATCCTCTGCGCCTTCCATGCGAACATCATCTCGGCGGGCATGTTCATCACGGCGATGGCAGGCAATCCCCTTGCGGTCAAGCTGGCCGCGGACCAGGGTGTCTCGATCAGTTGGCTCGACTGGGCGGTAGCGGCATCCGTCCCGGGTCTGCTGTGCCTTGCCATCATTCCACTGGCCATGCTGTGGATCGCCCCGCCGCAGATTCGCGAAACACCCGATGCAACGGCCCTGGCACAGAGGGAACTCGCGACGATGGGCCCCATATCCGCCAAGGAAATCATCATGGCGGCGATTTTCCTGGGCTTGCTGGTACTCTGGATCTTTGGTGAGGACCTGAAGATCAGCGCGACGCTGGCGGCCGCCCTCGGCGTGTCGTTGTTGTTCATCTGCAGGGTGCTGACCTGGCAGGACGCCCTGAACGAGAAGGCCGCCTGGGACACCATGATCTGGATCGGCTTGCTGATCATGCTGGCCTCGAAACTAAACGAGTACGGCATGGTTTCCTGGTTCGGCAAGGAGTTCGGGGCCCATCTGGAGGGCTTCCACAGGCTGGCCGTCTATATGGTGGTAGCGGCGATCTACTGCTACATCCACTATTTCTTCGCCAGCGCCACGGCCCATATCAGCGCGCTCTTCCCTCTGTCCATGGCACTGATGGTCGCAGCCGGCATCCCGCCGTTCACAGCAGCGGTTGCCCTCGGCATCCTGAGCAACATCAACGGTTGCCTGACCCAGTACGGCATCGGCTCCGGGCCGGTCATGTTTGGCGCCGGCTACGTTACCCAGGGGGAATGGTGGAAGGCAGGGTTCCTGATGAGCCTGATCTACATGTTTGTGTGGTTGGTCGTCGGACCGCTTTGGTGGCAGCTTCTCGGGCATGTCTGAGCATAGTCCATCGGTCGGCACGCCATAGCCCGAAGGCCTGACGGTTTCGAACCAGAAGCGGCCTTGCGCGTCGGACTCGAAGCAAGCCCGCAGGTTCATGTCTTCCTGCGCGGATCCTGGTTCTCGTAGAGGCTGCTCGGCGCTGCCAGTCAGGTTTCCACTCAGGACCTGAACGTATCTGCCGGCACGCGATCCACGAAGTCGCTGGCGCGCTGGAGATGCTCGCGGATCAGACGCGCGAATTTGTCGGCGTCGCCGCTCACGATGGCCTGCCTGAGGCTTCTGGGTACGACGGCATTGCGCAATGCGGTCGAACAACCCGGCGCCGAAGATGACGTCCCGGTGACCTTCGGGGGAGTGACGTTCACACCGGGCGAGTGGGTCTATTGCGACGCCGATGCCGTGCTCATCAGCCCGGAGCCAATCCAGGCATCGGCGCCGCAGAGATATTGATCCGCAGGGAGGCGCGCCATCGCCACGGCATCCGTAGTTGCCCTAGGTATCTGTGACGGCAAAATGACAGCTTCGGTCTCTAGCATGCCCCTTCCAGACCTTCGGGTGGGCACAGCTACGTCAAGGAGACACCTGTCATGCAAATCCCCGGCATGCTTCACGAATCACAGCGGATCGGGTTCGCCGGCCTTCCCGCGATGGAAGCCACCGGAACCGGAGCGCGTGCGGAAGAGAACAGAGCGCTGTTTCACGCAGGCCTCTCGCGCAACATATACTGCGTCAGTATCGACGCAGTGATCGCGGCGTCGCAGCCCGGGATGCTGTGGAAACCACTGGCCGCCAGCCAGGCCGGCGACCGCCTGAACCGTGGGCGCAACATGGATACGCGCGCGGCGGCCCTGGCCTGCCGGTTCGTAGCCTGAGCACCGCCGGAGGTTCGACCATGCTGACAGCCATCGCCTATACGATGATCATCGTCTTCATGGCGCTGATCATGACCAAGCGCCTCTCGGCGATGGTTGCGCTGATCCTGGTGCCCATCGTCTTCGGGCTGCTCGCGGGCTTCGGGCTCAATCTGGGCCCGATGATGCTGGATGGCATCAAGAAGCTGGCACCCACCGGCGTGATGCTGATGTTCGCGATCCTGTACTTCGGGATCATGATCGATGCCGGCCTGTTCGACCCGGCGGTGCGGGTCATCCTCAGGCTCGTTGGCAACGACCCGACCCGGATCGTGATCGGCACCTTCGTGCTGGCGACCGTGGTATCGCTCGACGGCGACGGCTCTACCACCTACATGATCACCTGCGCGGCCATGCTGCCGTTGTACAAGCGCCTCGGCCTGAGCCGACTGGTGCTGGCCTGCGTCATCATGATGGCCGGCGGCCTCATGAACATCCTGCCGTGGGGCGGCCCGACGGCGCGTGCGGCGAGTTCGCTGGGCGTGGACGTGGGCCAGTTGTTCGTGCCGATGATCCTGCCGATGATCGTCACCGGTATCTGGGGCATCTTCGTCGCTGGCCTGCTGGGGCGCCGGGAGAAGAAGCGGCTCGGGGCAATTACGTTGCAGCAGGCGGGCGCGCCGGCCGACGGCGCCCCGGCGGTCACGGCCAGCGATCCGACGACAGCACGGCCCCGGCTGCTGTGGTTCAACCTCGCGCTGACGGTGGCCCTGATGGCACTGCTCATTCATGGCGCGATTCCGCTGCAGGTGCTGTTCATGGTCGCATCAGCGATCGCGCTGATGGTCAACTACCCCAATATGCAGGACCAGAAGGAACGGCTGGCCTCGCATGCCGTCAATATCGTGCCTGTCGTTTCCCTGATCTTCGCCGCCGGCATTTTCGTGGGCATCCTGTCGGGCACCAAGATGGTGGATGCCATCGCCGCCAGCGTGATTGCCGGCCTGCCCAACTGGCTGGAGCCGTACCTCGCGGTCGTGACCGCGGTGCTGAGCGTGCCGTTCACGTTCTTCATCTCCAACGACGCCTTCTACTTCGGCATCCTGCCGATCCTTGCCAAGGCCGGCGCCGTGCACGGCATTACCGCGGCGGAGCTGGGACGCGCTTCGCTGATCGGCCAGCAGGTCCACCTGCTCAGCCCGCTGGTGGCGTCGACCTACCTGCTGGTCGGCCTGGCCGAGGTCGAGTTCGGCGACCATCAACGCTATACGCTGCTGTGGGCGCTTTCGGCGGCGGTGGTGATGCTGGCCGCGTGCATTCTCTTTGGCGTCATCCCGATCATGGGCCAAACCTGAGGCATTCCCATGCGCAATCACCGCACGCCGTTTCTCGCCCGGCGACGCGCCCTGCTTGGGCTGGCGCTGGGATGGCCCCTGGTTTCGTCCGCGCAGGAAGCCAATGAACTGCTGGACTACGCGCCACGAGCAAAGGCGCCGCCCGGCTACGCGCCGGCTTATGCCAGCATCGTCCGCGCGGCCGAAGATGAAGGCCGCCTGGTGATCTACGCCACCACGGACGCAGATCTGGCCAAGCCACTGCTTGCCGACTTCCAGTCGATGTACCCGCGTGTCAGGGTCGAGTACGACGACCTGACCAGTACCGAGCTTTATCATCGCTACCTGGCCGAGACACAGCTTGGTACCGAGTCTGCCGACGTGCTGTGGAGTTCGGCGATGGACCTGCAGGCCAGCCTCGTCAGGCGCGGCTATGCCATGACCTACGCCTCGCCCGAAGCATCCGGCCTGCCCGCCTGGGCCCGCTGGCAGGAGAACGCCTGGGCCACCAGCATCGACCCGGTGGCGATCGCCTACAACCGGAAGCTGCTGCGCGCCGCCCAGGTGCCGCACACGCACGCCGACCTGGCGAAGCTGCTGGCGGCGCAGGGTAGCCAGTTGCGCCGCAAGGTCATCACCTACGACATCGAGAAGTCCGGCCTCGGGTTCCTGCTGGCCACCCAGGATGCGAGGTCCGGTCCGGCCTTCTGGGACATCGCCGCGGAACTGGGCAAGCTCGACGCCCGGTATGCGACGACAACCGCCGCCATGCTGCGCCAGGTCGCAAATGGCAGCATGACGATCGCCTACAACGTGCTCGGCGCCTACGCGATGGCCCAGGCGCAGAAGCATGCCGGCATCGGTGTCGCCTTCCTGACCGACTACACGCTGGTGCTGTCGCGCATCCAGCTGATCAGCCAGCGCGCGAGCCACCCGAACGCAGCCCGCCTGTGGGTCGACTACACGCTTTCGCGGCGCGGGCAGACCTTGATGGCGCAGCGCGCCGGGCTGTACGCCGTGCGCAGCGACGTCGGCGGCGACACCACCGCCGCCCGGCTGGTGACGCAGCTGGGCGCCAGTATGCGGCCTATCCTGAACGACCCGGACCTGACGCGTCACCTCGACATCGCAGCCTATCGCGAATTCGTCACCCGCTGGCGCACCGCCACGGGACAGAAGTAGCACACCTAGGAAAGCCGAAGCGCAGGCGCCACGGGCAGGCGCAGGTCGACATTGAGGTTGCCATCGTCGGAACAGGCCCTCCCGGAAGCGCGGCCGTGCCCTGTCTCGCCGCCCGACACCGTGACTGTGGTTGTGTAGAGTGGTTCGAACATGCGGAAGTACCAGCCGACCGCCCGCCTGACGTTCAACGATGCCGACCTCGTCCTGCAGGCAGTGCTGCAGGGGCACGGCATCGCGCAGATGGCCGGCTACCAGGTCAGCGACCATCTCGCGGCCAATGAACTCGTCATGGCGCTGGCAAGATATGCGCCCGATGACCGCGGGCATTACCTCTGCTACCTGAGCCGGCAGCACCTGCCGACGCGTATCCGCGTTTTCATCGATTTCATGACGGAGCAGATCCGCGCGCTCGACATCCAGTGCCTCAGCGGGTTCTACACCGGTACGTCGCCGCGGGCAATGGCCGCATGAGCGAAGGCGCACCGTAGAGGATGCCCGACGGCGCCCGGGTATTGGTATTGGACAGACATCGCCAATGCGCCGTGCCAGTACGGTCCGGCGCTGCTGACGATGTCCCGGGCACGTTGGCGCCCGTCGTCGGCTACATCGGCACGACCTTCGGGTGGAACGGGAATCCCGGCGGAAACTCGGGCAGCTTCGGCATCGCCGGCATCGGGGGGAACGATGGCAATGGCGGCATCGAGGGCATCGGCGGCATTGGCCCGTTGGGGTTGTATTCACCCACGGCAATGGACGGCATATCGGCATTGCCGCCGCGGATGGCGGCGCGCGCAGCCAGGTCCAGTTCGCGGATGCGCGGCAGGTTCTCGATCAGTAGCGTGGACATGGGAATCTCCTGTAGTCATGGAAAGCGAACGGCGGAAACGACGTTCGCTCGTGACTATGCAGATGCCGTGCCACTGACTGCGCGCGTCACCAAGTGCACGCTACAGCCTTGTACGGGGCGAATCTGGTGGGCGGCGGCCAACAGCCGCGCGAAGCGTCAGTGCGATCCGAACAGCGGCATCCGTCCCCGGGCGGGTACCGCGCCTGCCTCTTGCTTAGGTGGGCTCCGGGAGGCCGGCCCCAGGGAGGCGTAGCGGCAGTGTTCCCTGCCCCCTCTTTCAACTGGGCCGCCACCCGCGGCGATGCGCCGCTCAGGCAATGGACCGGCGCAGCTCTGTCCCCTGATGGCTGGCCAGCCGCCTCACCGTCCGCATCGAAACGCCAAATCGATCATAAAAAGCGGACTCGGCATCACTGTTGGGCGGCCACCCCACAAAGCGCTGCAGGTCGTTCATTGCGACGTCTCCCGCCATGGCCTCGAACAGCAGCCGCATCAGCCGCTGCGTGCGGCAAAGTTCCGTCAGCGCCGTGCCCTGCGAAAACAGCAGGCGGCGCAGCTGGGATGCCGGCATGTCCAGCCTTTCCGCGATAAAGCCGGCGCTCCAGGCGTACTGCGGCTGGAGAAAGACGCGCCTGGAGATGCGGTGATGCAGCGCGTCTCCAGGTGCACCCGGCGCGCGGCGCGGAATTTCGAAGGTACAGGCCGACGGCTGTGCGCTGCTGCCGTCCAGATACATGTCGACGGCCTCGAACGGCTCGACAGTGACCTGCTGCCCGGGCACGAGCAGCCGCTCATGGCCGCGCCGCCTGATGACCGACCGGCCTTGCGTGGGTGCAATGGTCAGCGGAAAGGCCAGGAACAGTCGGTGCAGGCTGACGTGCGAGTAGGACTGCAAGTGGACGCGCATGGTGGATCGGAAAACAGTCGGTGTCGGAGAGGATCATCGCCGCTAACCCGGCCGCGCACCATCTGCAATTCCCGAACGCACCGTTTGCCTGCGCCACATGCCGGGCCGCTGGCCTCACCCGCCGTGGCCAGCGGCGATGGAGTCGGCTGGAACCGGCTTGAACTCCCCCGCCAATATTTCCCTTCCGACAGATCCTCCCGCAGATGCCGTTATCATTATCAGAGCCTGGTATGTCTGCCGGCGCACGGCAGACCCATCGTTGCCAGATCGGCAACCGGCTGCCGGGCCCCGCAGCAGGACCACCCGTTTTCAATCCGCCGCTCCCATTCGTCCTGCATGGAACACAACATTCCCCTTATCACCACGCTTGCGGCCGGCTTCGGCATCGCCCTGGTCCTCGGCTTCCTGGCCGAGCGCATCAAGGTGCCGGCGCTGGTCGGCTACCTGGTCGCCGGCATCATCATCGGGCCGGGCACCCCGGGCTTTGTCGCCGACGTGCACCTGGCCTCCCAGCTTTCCGAGATCGGCGTGATGCTGCTGATGTTCGGCGTGGGGCTGCATTTTTCGCTGAAGGACCTGCTGGCGGTCAAGCGCATCGCCGTGCCTGGCGCCGTGGTGCAGATGGCACTGGCTACGGCGCTGGGCGCAGGGGTGGCGTGGCTGTGGGACTGGCATTGGGGCAGCGGGCTGATCTTCGGGCTCTCGCTATCGTGTGCCAGTACGGTGGTGTTGCTCAAGGCGCTGGAAACGCGCGGCGTGCTGGAAAGCATGAATGGCCGGATCGCGGTGGGCTGGCTGGTCGTCGAGGACCTGGCCACGGTGCTGGTGCTGGTCTTGCTGCCGCCGCTGGCAGGAATTCTCGGCGGATCGACAGGCGCCGAAGCGACGGAAACCAGGCCGCTGTGGACCACGATCGCGCTGACGCTGCTGCAGGTCGGTGCCTTCATCGCGCTGATGCTGGTGGCGGGCCGCCGGGTGCTGCCGTGGTTCCTGTGGCTGGTCGCGCGCACCGGCTCGCGCGAGCTGTTCACGCTGTCGGTCATTGCCTCGGCCATCGGCATTGCCTATGGCGCTGCCCAGCTGTTCAGCGTCTCGTTCGCGCTGGGCGCCTTCTTCGCCGGCATGGTCATGCGCGAGTCGGAGTTCAGCCACCGTGCGGCGCAGGAATCGCTGCCGCTGCGCGACGCGTTCTCGGTGCTGTTCTTCGTCTCGGTGGGCATGCTGTTCAAGCCCGCCATCCTGCTCGAGCAGCCCGCGCATGTGCTGGGTACCGTGGCGATCATCATCCTGGGCAAGGCGGTCGCGGCCTTCGCGCTGGTGCTGGCGTTCCGCTATCCGCTCAACACCGCGCTGACGGTGTCGGCCAGCCTGGCGCAGATCGGCGAATTCTCGTTCATCCTGGCCGGGCTAGGCCTTTCGCTTGGGCTGCTGCCCACCGAAGGCATGAGCCTGGTGCTGGCCGGCGCGCTGATCTCGATCGCGCTGAACCCGGTGCTGTTCGCCGTCAACGAGCCGTTCCGGCGCTGGATCCTCAAGCGCTCGGCACTGGCCAGGCATCTCGAGCAGCGGGGAGACCCCTATGCCGAACTGCCGATGAGCACCGAACGCAAGTACCTGGAAGGCCAGGTGGTGCTGGTTGGCTACGGCCGGGTGGGCCGGCGTATTGCCAGTGCGCTGCAGTCGCGTGGCATTCCGTTCGTGGTCGCGGAGCAGAACCGGGAACTGGTGGAAAGCCTGCGCAACGGCAACATCGCGGCGGTCTCCGGCAATGCCGCCGATCCTGCGGTCCTGATCCAGGCCCATATCGCGCAGGCTGCAATGCTGGTGGTGGCCATTGCCGACCCGCTCGATGTCCGCCAGATGGCCGATATCGCGCGCACGCTCAATCCGTCGATCGAGATCGTTCTGCGCACGCACAACGAGGACGAGTCCGTCATGTTGCGCAAGGAAGCGATCGGCACGGTCTTCTACGGTGAAGAGGAACTGGCCAAGGGCATGACCGCCCATGTGCTGGAGCGCTTTGCACCGGGTCCGCAGGTTCACGCCGAAGGCCATGCCGCGGGCCGGATGGCGTGACGCTGCCGGATAAGCCGTGGAAATTTCAATAAAATCCCGGCTGGCAAGCATACGCGCCGCGGCACGCCGCGCCCTGCGCAACCCTCCGGAGAAAACATGAAGGCCGACAACATTCTGCAAACCATCGGCAATACGCCGCATATCCGCATTAATCGCCTGTTCGGCGTCAGCCCCGAAGTCTGGATCAAGTCGGAGCGCTCCAACCCGGGCGGCTCGATCAAGGACCGCATTGCGCTGTCGATGGTGGAAGACGCCGAACGCCGCGGCATACTCAAGCCGGGCGGGACCATTGTCGAACCGACTTCGGGCAATACTGGCATCGGCCTGGCGATGGTGGCGGCGGTCAAGGGCTACAGGCTGATCCTGGTGATGCCGGACAGCATGTCCATCGAGCGCCGCCGGCTGATGCTCGCCTATGGCGCCACCTTCGACCTGACCCCGCGCGAGAAAGGCATGAAGGGGGCGATTGCCCGCGCCGAGGAACTGATTGCCACGATTCCGGGCGCCTGGATGCCCCAGCAGTTCGAGAATCCGGCCAATATCGAAGTCCATGCGCGCACCACCGCAGAGGAAATCCTGGCGGACTTCCCCGAAGGCCTCGATGCGCTGGTCACCGGCGTCGGCACGGGTGGCCATATTTCAGGATGCGCGCAGGTGCTCAAACAGAAGTGGCCGCAGCTCAAGGTGTTCGCCGTCGAGCCCACGGCTTCGCCGGTGATTTCCGGCGGCGCACCCGCTCCGCATCCGATCCAGGGTATCGGCGCCGGCTTTATCCCGGCCAACCTGAAGACCGGCCTGCTCGATGGCGTGATTCAGGTGGATGCCGAACCGGCCCGAGAAATGGCGCGGCGCTGCGCGCGCGAAGAAGGCATCCTGGTCGGCATTTCGTCCGGTGCGACACTGGCCGCCATTGCCAGCAAGCTGCCCGAGCTTCCCGCCGGCGCACGGGTGCTGGGCTTCAACTATGACACCGGTGAGCGTTACCTGACGGTCGAAGGTTTCCTGCCCGCCTGACGGCGCCGGCGCGCGCTGGCTGCCGATGCCAGCGCGTGCTTTCATGCGGCATTCCCATTCAATGTGACAGGAAGAGCGGCACGCCGGCACGCTGCACCAGCGTGCGCGTGGTGCCGCCAAGCACGCGTTCGCGCAGGCGGCCGCGGCCGTAGCCGCCTGCGACCAGCAGGCCGGCATCCAGTTCCTGCGCCAGCCTCAGCAGCACTTCCGCCGGCGGGCCGCCGTGCTCGACACGCAGCCGGGCCGTCACCCCATGCGTGGCCAGCCACTGCAGCAGGCGTTCGCCACCGGCCTCGGGCTCGGCTTCTCCACCGCCCCCGCCTTCTTCGGCCACCACCGCCACCGTCACGGCAGAAGCCTGTGCCAGCAACGGCAGCGCATCGCTCACGGCGCGTGCCGCCGGCCGGCTGCCATCCCAGCCCACCAGCGCATGTCCGCCCGGTGCCAGCGTGCCGCCGGCGGGCACCAGCAGCACCGGACGCCCCGCATTGAGCAGGGCATACTCGGCTTCCTTGGCCATGAGTGGCGGCGTGCTGTCGCCTTCCTGCAGCGGCGGCGGCAGGATCAGGTCCGCAAAGCGGCCTTCCGTGGCCAGCGCCCAGCCCGCCTCGGCCTCGACCACGACATGGCGGTACGCAACGCCGGCGCCCGATGGCGCCAGCGCGGCCTGCAGTACCGCCAGGTCTTGGTCGACGGCGCGCTGCAGCCTGGCGGCCGCCTGTTCGGCGTATTTCCCGGCCTCCTCGTCGGCACCGCGGAACGGCTCCAGCTGCGTGCCGGTAGCGGTCAGCCCTACCAGCCCGGCGCCAAAACGCCGGCACAGCGCCAGCGCGGCTTCCAGGCGTGGCGCGCGTGCGGGATCGTCGCCCAGCGCGACAAGGATCGTCTTGTAGTCCATCCGTTCATTGCTCCGTGCAAATGCGTGGTGTCAGGCCTGACATCAGGCGTGGTATCAGTGGAGCCGATAGCTCTGCCGGTATTCCGGCATGGTGACGGGCCACCGCAGGCCGCGTTCGATGCGCTGGCGCATGGCATCGCTCGCCTGCGGCTCGCCGTGGACGACAAAGGTGCGGCGCGGCGCCTGCGCAAACCCGCCGAGCCATGTCATCAGCTCATCGGCGTCCGCATGCGCGGACAGGTTCTCGATCTGCGCAGGCGCAGTGTCTTGTAGCCCTGGAACAGGCCGCAATCGACCATGACGCGGCTGCGGCCGGTATCCAGTACATCGCGCGATCCTGTCACGGTATCGGTCGCACCAAGGAACTGCAGTTGCATGAAGTCCTCCGGCGGGCAGGCGGTGTGGCGGCGCCCTCACGCTGAACGGAGCGGCAATGGCGGGGGGCGGGCGTCTGAGACGTGGATCAGTCTAGGCATTCTCGCACCCCAGGGCTTGATGGGCATCAATGCGGCACGGGCGCTTCGGGCTTTGGCACCACTTTTCCACCTTATAAGAGCCCCATTAATCACTTCAAATGTTGTCAGACCTTATTTCGCCTCTGTCGGAGTTCCCGCCGGTTGATGTAAGCCTTGATACAAGTCAAGCGACGGCCGCCCATGGCGACTACGCTGGAGTGCATGGGCCCGATAGAGCGGTCGCATCCATCCAATTTGCGTTATTCCATCCACTCTTGGGAGATCCGCCATGTACCAGCGCATCCTGCTAGCCGTAGACGGCAGCCAGTCTTCCGACCTGGCACTGAGCCAGGCCACCATCGTCGCGAAGGCCACTGGCGCAGAGGTCAAGGCGCTGTTTGTTGCCGACGACAGCGACGCCTTCTTCGAGGTGACCTACTTTGATACCAAGGCCTTGATGGAGGGCATCCTCGCCTTCGGCCGCAAGGCACTGGCGGAGGCTGCAGGCAAGCTGGAGGCGGCCGGCGTCAGGCATACGACCCAGCTCGTCGAGAAGCCGGTGGCCCCCGGCCAGATCTCTTCGACCATCGTGGCCCAGGCCGACGCCTGGGACGCCGACCTGATCGTGCTCGGCACCCACGGCCGGCGCGGCGTACGGCGCCTGCTGATGGGCAGCGTCTCGGAAGGCGTGGTCGGCAAGACCAACCGCCCGGTGCTGCTGATCCGCAGCGAGGTCGAAGGCTGACCCAATCTGCGGCGCCGGGGGGAGTTCCCATGCCTGACACCATGCGCGCGATGGTCCTGGAGCGGGCCGGCCAGCCGCTGCAACTGCGCACCGTGCCCGTGCCGGAGCCGGGCCCCGGCGAAGTCCGTATTGCCGTCAGCGCGTGCGGCGTCTGCCGTACCGACCTGCATATTGCTGATGGCGAGCTGGCGCACCCCAAGCCCGCCCTGATCCCCGGCCACGAGATTGTCGGCCGCATCGACGCCTGCGGCGCGGGCGTCGACGGATTCACGGTGGGCGAGCGCGTGGGCGTACCGTGGCTTGGCCATACCTGCGGGCACTGCCGGTATTGCCTGGCCCACCGCGAGAACCTGTGCGACACGCCGGCCTTCACCGGCTACACGCGCGACGGCGGCTACGCCGAATACACCATCGCCGACAGCCGCTATTGTTTCCATGTACCGGACGGCTATGACGACGAGCACGCGGCACCGCTGCTATGCGCCGGCCTGATCGGCCTGCGCACCTTGCGCATGGCTGGCGACGCCCGACGGGTCGGCATCTACGGCTTTGGCGCCGCCGCGCACCTGGTCGCACAGATTGCTGTCGCCGAGGGCCGACAGGTTTACGCCTTCACCCGGGCCGGCGATACCGGCGCCCAGCAACTCGCCCGCGATACTGGCGCCTGCTGGACCGGTGCCAGTGAGGAAGCGCCGCCTGACACGCTGGATGCGGCGCTGATCTTCGCGCCGGTCGGCGCACTGGTGCCGCAGGCGCTGCAGGCCGTCGACAAGGGCGGCACAGTCGTCTGCGGCGGCATCCACATGAGCGATATCCCCACGTTTCCCTACCGGTTGCTGTGGGAAGAACGGCGCGTGGTCTCGGTGGCGAACCTGACCCGCACCGATGGCGAGGCACTGATGGCGATCGCGGCCCGCACGCCGCTGCGCACCCATACCACCGGCTACCCGCTCGAGGCCGCCAACCAGGCGCTGGCCGACCTGCGCAGCGGCCGGCTGGCCGGTGCGGCAGTCCTGCGCGTAGGCCACTGACCCGCACGGCGGCGCGCGACTGCTCCACCAGGACTATTGCGCACCCTGGCCCGCTGGCCGGACAATTCCGGCATGCGGGATCCACCCGCCGGAGCCAAAGATGCGAATCCGCCTGGCAACCCTGGCCTCCCTGGCTTGCGTGGCAGCCCTGACCCTGGGCGCCTGCTCGACGCTGCAACCGGAACAGACCGGCCAGCGGCTGATCGGCAGCGACCAGGGTGCCGTCCGCAGTACATTCGGCGAGCCCACCGATGCCTTCAAGTTTCCGAACGGCACGTCGCGCTGGCTCTATTCGGAGCAGCCCATGGGCCATGCCGTCTATGCGGCCGACTTTGACGCAACCGGTAAGCTCGTCAGCTATCGCCAAATGCTGACGGAAGCCGAAATCTATCGTGCCCAGGTCGGCGTCTGGACCAAGCGCGACGTGCTCGAGCGCTTCGGCAAGCCGCGCGAGCCCATCCAATACTACCCGTTGATGAAACGCGAGGCGTGGTCTTACCGGATGTACCAGGACGGCTATCAGACCGCGCATTTCAGCTGCTATTTCGACGACAACGGCGTGCTGCAGCAGACCATGATCATCGTCGACCCGCTCGGCGGCGACCGGCGCGGACGTTCGCGCTGATCCCTCCCGGTCGCGGGAGCCAACGTTGGCGGAAGGGGCACCGGGACCGCGGGGGCTTTTTTCGCGCAGAATAGAACTTGCCGCGCCGCAGCAGAGACTGCCCGCGCGGTGCCCTTGCTCCCCTCTTGCGCGGAACCTGAACGTGACTACTGCGATCCTGCTCGAAAACATCCATGCAAGCGCCACGGCGCGCCTTGGCGAGGCCGGCCTGACGGTCGAACGCCGCAGCGGCGCGCTGGCCGGCGACGAACTGCGCCAGGTGCTGTCCAGCCATGACCTGGTTGGCATCCGCTCCGCCACGCACCTGCGCGCCGACGACATCCGCAGCGCGCCGGACCTGCTCAGCATCGGCTGCTTCTGCATCGGCACCTCGCAGGTCGATCTGGAAGCCGCGACAGCGGCAGGCATCCCGGTATTCAACGCACCGTTTTCCAACACGCGGTCGGTGGCGGAGCTGGTCGTGTCCGAGGCCGTGATGCTGCTGCGCAGGATTCCGGAAAAGAACGCGCTTGCCCATGCCGGCAAGTGGGCCAAGGGCGCGAGCGGCGCGTTCGAGGCGCGCGGCAAGACCATTGCCATCGTCGGCTACGGCAATATCGGCTCGCAGGTCGGCGTGCTGGCCGAGTCGATGGGCATGCGCGTGGTGTACTACGACGTGCTCGCCCGGCTGTCGCTCGGTTCGGCACGTGCCGCCGGCACGCTCGAAGAAGCGGTGTCGCACGCGGACGTGGTCACGCTGCACGTGCCTGCCACCGCGCGCACGCACAACATGATCGACGCGCATGTGCTCGCCCGCTTCAAGCCCGGCGCGATCCTGATCAATGCTTCGCGCGGCACGGTGGTGGACATCGAAGCGCTCGCGGCAGCGCTGCGCGAGAAGCGCCTGGGCGGCGCCGCGATCGACGTATTCCCGGAAGAGCCCAAGACCAACAACGACCCGTTCGCCAGCCCGCTGCAGCAGCTTCCCAATGTCCTGCTGACCCCGCACATCGGCGGCAGCACCGAAGAGGCGCAGGAGAACATCGGCACCGAGGTAGCGGCCAAGCTGCTGAATTTCCTGAATACCGGCGGCACCATCGGCGCCGTCAACTTTCCCGAAGTCGATCCCGGCCCGCTGCACGCGCCGGCACGCCTGCTCAACATCCACAGCAACGCGCCAGGCGCGCTGGCCGCGCTGAACACGCTGCTGGCCCAGGACGGCGTCAACATCAACGGCCAGCACCTGCAGACACGCGGCCATACCGGCTACGTCGTCACGGACCTCGACCGCGTGCCGTCCGACGCGCTGATGGCGGCACTGCGCACGCACGCGGGATTCGTCCGTTCGCGCCTGCTGGTCCGGTAAGTCCAGCTCCGCTCTCTAGCCATCCCTGTCCCACGATATCCGTGGTCGGGCGCATGCATCGCCTGTGAACCGGCCGCGGATGAGACCTCTCTTCTGAAGATCTGTGCGCATCTTCGGCTTTGCTGACGGAACCCGCTGCAACCAATCAAGAATGGGCCCGGATGAGTCTCCATTCTTCCCGGCCATAGGCTCTCGGCTCTGGAATAGATTCGGCGACAACGCCGCCAAACCACACCGGAAGTCAACAAGCTGCAATATTTTTAGGGGAATTACTAAAGCCCCGCTCCGGCGCGCCGCTATCCGCGACAGGAGCGTCCGACACGCAGTCGCGCTCGGCGCCACACGGCAGCGGCCAGGTGGCATCCACCATGGAGGGAGTCGATATGGACGGAAGAGAAAGGCGCGTGCTAGCCTGGGCAAGGCGGGTCGGACTATCGTTGTGGCTTGCTGCCGGCATCGCCGCAACCGCGGCCGCACAGTCCGGCACCATTGCGTTCCGCGGTGCGATCACCGAGCCCTCATGCGGGTTCGAGCCGGAAGCCCTGGGCGTCAACGCGACATGCCTGACGCCCGCGGGGCGGCCTGTCAGCAAGGCTCTCAGCGTGGCGGGCATCGGCAAGTCCGTCAGCGCCAGGGTCGGTGCCGCCCAGCTGAGGCTGGAGCCGCTCGGTCGCCGTGGCGCCACCAGGGCCTACGTCGTCGTGGCCACCTACCTCTAGAACAACCTTCGGAGAATCGCCTCGCCCCCAATCGGAGCGGCGAGGCGATTGCGGCGCCAGCCGGCTAGCGGCCGGCCCGGATCAGGTCCGCAGCTTTCTCGGCGATCATGATCGCCGGCGCGTTGGTGTTGCCAGCCACCAGCGTGGGCATGATGGATGCATCGACCACGCGCAGCCCCTGCACGCCGCGCACGCGCAGCGCCGGATCCACGACGGCCATGTCGTCCACGCCCATCTTGCAGGTACCGACCGGGTGGTAGACGCTGTCGGTCCGCTCGCGCACGAAGGCCTCGATGACCTGCTGATTGCCCTCGCCTGGGCCGAAATCATCGGTGAACAATTCCCGGCCGCCGGCGCTGGCCAGCGCCTGCTGTGCAAAGATCCGACGGATCGCGCGCACGCCGGCCACCATGCCGGCCATGTCCTCTTCGTCGCTGAGGAAGCGCGGATCGATCAGCGGCGCCTCTCGCATGTCCGCCGAACGCAGGCGCACTTCCCCGCGGCTCCTCGGCCGCAGCACGCAGGCGTGGCAGGAATAGCCGTGGCCCAGCTTCTTCCTGTCGCCGCCATGGTTGAGCAACGCCGGGACGAAGTGCAGCTGGATGTCGGGAGCCGCCAGACCCTGCCGGCTCCGGATGAACGCACCCGCTTCGGCAAAGTTGCTGCTCGGCATGCCGGTGCGCTTGCGGCGATAGCGCAGCAGCTCCATGGAAAGCTTGGCAAAGCCCGGCAGCGAATGACCGAACAGGTCAAGCGAACGCACCCGCTTGTTGAGGATGACGTCCGGATGATCCTGCAGGTTCTTGCCCACGCCCGGCACGTCGGCCACGACACGGATGCCCAGGTCGCGCAGCTCCTGCGCCGGCCCCACGCCCGATGCTAGCAGGAGCTGCGGCGAGTTGAAGGCGCCGGCGCTGACAATGACTTCGCGCCGTGCCGCGAGTTTCTGTTCCACGCCGCCGCGCACCACGGTCAGGCCTGCCGCGCGCGTGCCATCAAAGTCGATGCGCAGGACCTGCGTATCGACCAGCACCGACAGGTTGCGTCGGCCGCCGCTCAGCGTCTTGTCGCCAGCATTGCCCTGGTGCAGGTAGGCCCGCGCCGTGTTCCAGCGCTCGCCCCGATGTTGCGTGACGTGGTACAGCCCTGCGCCATCCTGCTCCGCCCCGTTGAAGTCGCCGTTCGCCGCGTAGCCGGCCTGGATCGCCGCCTGGACAAAGCGGTTCGAGAACGGGTTGGGCGAGCGCAGGTTGCTCACACGCAACGGGCCTGAGCCACCATGCCAGCGGTTGTCGTCGCGGCCGCTGTAGTCCTCGTGGTGTTCGCTGCGCCGGAAGTACGGCAGCACGTCCTCATAGTTCCAGCCGGTGCAGCCCAGACGCGCCCAGTCGTCATAGTCGTTGCGGTGGCCGCGGATATAGACCATGCCGTTGATCGACGAACTGCCGCCCAGGCATTTGCCGCGCGGCTGGTAGCCCCGTCGGCCGTTGAAGCCGGCTTGCGGCTCGGTCAGGTAGCCATAGTTGCGCACCCCAGGCTTCGGCACCGTCGATGCCAGGCCAATCGGCATCCACACACTGACGTGGTGGTCGCTGGGACCAGCCTCGATCAGGGCCACCGTCACGGCCGGATCCTCGGCGAGCCGCGCCGCGATGGCGCAGCCAGCCGAACCCGCACCCACCACCAGATAGTCAAACACTTCCATTTGTGCAGTCACTCCTTCATGCACTTGCGGCACAGCCGGCAACCGACTTGTATTCCAGGAACTCGGCCAGGCCATAGGCGCCGAACTCACGGCCGTTGCCCGACGCCTTGTAGCCGCCGAACGGCGCGGTGAAGTCCATCTTCGCGCCGTTGATCTGCACGGAGCCCGCGCGCAGGTCCCCCGCGACGCGGCGTGCGCGCGCCGGGTCGCCGGACCAGACATAGGCCGCCAGGCCGTACGGCGTGTCGTTGGCAATGCGGATCGCCTCGGCCTCGTCGTCGTAGGGAATCATCGACAGCACTGGCCCGAAGATCTCCTCGCGGGCGATCGTCATGTCGTTGCTGACATCGGCGAACACCGTCGGGCGGTTGTAGAAACCCTGCGCAAGCCCGTCCGGCCGGCCCGGGCCGCCGGCCACCACGCGAGCGCCTTCGCGGATGCCGGTTTCGATCATGCGCTGCACGCGCTCGTACTGCGCGCGGTTGGAGCTCGGGCCGAGCTTGCTGTCCGGCGATGCGGGATCGCCCACCGTCAGCGCCTGCGCCGTGGCTTGCGCAATGGCGATGGCCGCCTGGTACTGCGCGCGCGGCACCAGCATGCGCGTGGGCGCCGTGCAGGTCTGGCCCGAATTGAGCATGCAGCTCACCACGCCCGCGGAGACGGCGGCCTTCAGGTCGGCATCGTCCAGGATCACGTTGGGCGACTTGCCGCCGAGTTCCTGCGCGACGCGCTTGACCGTGGGCGCGGCCTGCATGGCCACATCGACGCCGGCACGCGTGGATCCCGTGATGGACACCATGTCCACGCCCTGATGGCGCGACAGTGCGGCACCCACCGCCGGGCCGGTGCCGAACAGCATGTTGAATACGCCTGCCGGCGCGCCGGCATCGTGCACGATCTCGGCAAAGATGCGTGCATCCAGCGGCGCGATCTCCGAAGGCTTGAGCACCACCGTGCAGCCCGCCGCCAGCGCCGGGGCGACCTTGGCGGCGATCTGGTTGATCGGCCAGTTCCAGGGGGTGATCAGCGCCGCTACGCCGACCGGCTCGCGCACCACCTGCGTTGTGCCGCTGACGGTGACAAAATCAAAGGCCTCCAACGCGGCAATGGCCGACTGGATCTGCACCAGGCCCATCGGCGCCTGGTACTCGCGGCACAGCCACAGCGGCGCTCCGATTTCCGTGCTGATGGCCTCCGCGATCTCGCCGATGCGTGCCTTGTAGCCGACGGCGATGCGGCGCAGCAGCGCCAGCCGCTCCTCGCGGCTCGACTTCGACCATGACGCGAACGCGTCGCGTGCCGCCGTCACGGCGCGGTCGACATCGGCCGCGCCGCCCATGGCAACCGTGCCGATCACTGCCTCCGTCGCCGGGTTGACGATGTCCGCCAGCGAGAAGCCATCGGCGGGTTTTACCCACTCGCCCCCGATATAGAACGTATTGAGATTGTGCATCGATCGTAGCTCCTGAAATTTTGGGGGCGCTTCAGAAAGGTTTGTCGCCGATGATGGTGGCGCGCATCATGCGGCGTACTGCCGGGAAATAGTCCTGTACGGCGTAGTGTTGCGTGGACCGGTTGTCCCAGAACGCAATGGTGTTGGGCCGCCACTTCAGGCGAACCTGGTATTCAGGGACAGCGGCCTGGCGGAACAGGTATTGCAGCAGGTCCAGCTCGCCATAGCGGAAGTCGAAGCCCACGCGGAACTGCGCCTTCTCGCCGAAGTTGGCCAGGTGCGTGACGAAGCCTTCGTTGACGTAGAGGATCTTCTCGCCGCCCTCCGGGTGCGTGCGCACGACCGGGTGCGTAACGGCGGGGAACTTCTTGCGGTTGATCTCGCGCTCTACGGGCGTCATGCGCGCGCCGAAGCCGGGCATGATGTCGTGCACGGCATAGAGACCGTCGATCCGCTCCTTGACGGCCTCGGGCAGTGCCGCGTAGGCGCGCGCCATGTCGACCCAGATCGTGTCGCCGCCGGCCTCCGGGCACTCCACGCAGCGCAGCATCGACGCCATCGACGGCACCTCGCGCCAGGACACGTCGGAGTGGTAGATGTTCTCGCGACCGCGCATGTCCTTGTTGCCGCCCAGCAGTACCAGCTCCGGGTGGTCGGGGTGATGCGGGAACACCGGGTGGACTTCGAGTTCGCCGAAATGGCGCGCGAGCTGGACGTGCTGGGCCGGCGTGATGTCCTGGTCGCGGAAAAACAGCACCTTGTGGCGCACCAGCGCCTGGCGCAGCGAGGTCAGGGTCGCGTCGTCCAGCGGCTCGCGCAGGTCGATCCCGCCAACCTCGGCGCCGATGGTGGGGGTGGAGCGCGTAACGGTGAAGCCATGGTAGTCCAGGGTCACCGGATCGGTGGATACCTCTTTCAGGCGGGTGGCTGCGTTGCTGTGGATCATGTTGTCTCCTCTGTCGGTTTGTCGGTCACGTCAGTCCAGGCGAATGTCGGACGCGCGAATGGCTTCCGCCCAGTAGGCCTGCTCGGTCTTGACGACATCCGCGAACGCGGACGGCGTGCTGCCCTTGAGGACGATGCCAAGATCGACCATGCGCGCGCGGAAATCCGGGTTGGCAAGCGTGCGGTTGACGTCGGCGGAAACCTTCTCCACGATCGCGCGCGGCGTCGCGGCCGGCGCGAACATGCCGATCCATCCCTGCCGTTCGAGCCCGCGCACGCCGGCCTCGGCAAACGTCGGCACGTCGGGCAATAGCGGCGAGCGCCCTGAACCGGCCACCGCCAGTACGCGCAGCTTGCCGGCAGCGGCATGCTGGCGCGCGCTCACTGCCGCAATCATGCCGGCCGGGAGCTGCCCGCCCAGCAGGTCGTTGATCATCGGCGCCTCGCCCTTGTAGGGCACGTGCGTGAGCGCGACATTGGCGTTGCGGCCGAAGATCTCCATCTGCAGGTGGCCGCTCGAACCCAGCCCATACGAGCCGTAGGCGAACGGCTTGCCCTGCTTGCCGATATAGTCGATGAGCTGCTTCAGGCTGGTCACGCCCAGCGAGGGCTGAACCACCAGCGCAAGGTGCGAGGTGGCCAGTTCCGAAACGGGTGCGAAGTCGCGCACCGGGTTGTACGACGCCTTGCTGTACAGGCTCGGTGCCTGCACCATGCCCGTCAGGGTCAGCAGCAGGGTATGGCCGTCCGGATCGGCCTTGGCCACCATGTCGGCGCCGATCATGCCGCCGGCGCCCGGCCGGTTGTCAACGATGACCGGCTTGCCCCAGGCCTTGGCGAGGCCCTCGGCAATCTGCCGCGCGACCACATCGCCGGTACCGCCCGCCTGGTACGGGTACACCACGCGCACCGCGCGCGACGGATACCCCGTCCCATTGGCCTGCGCCCGGGCATTGAGGCCGATGCCCCCGAATGCCGCGCCGGCCAGCCCGAGTCCCAACTGCTGCAAAACCTTCCGCCTTTGCTGCTGCATCTTGCTGTCTCCACATTGTCATTGGTCCTGGCTGATTCGCGGCTGCTGCCGGCCTCTGGCGGGCCTGGTCATGCAGCCGCGGTACTGCATGCTGCTAACGTCAGAGCGTGCGCGCGATGATCTCCTTCATGATCTCGTTCGAGCCGCCGTAGATCTTGCCCACGCGCGCGTTCACGTACATGCGCGCGATCGGGTACTCCATCATGTAGCCGTAGCCGCCGTGCAGTTGCAGGCATTCGTCGATGATTTCGCAGCTCGTCTGCGTGCCCCACCACTTGGCCATGGCGGCGGTCTCGGGATCGAGCTCGTCGCGCAGGACCCTGGCCATGCAGTCGTCGACGAAGGCACCCGCGATGACCGCCTTGGTCTTGCACTCGGCCAGCTTGAAGCGCGTGTTCTGCATATCGAGCAGCGTGGCGCCGAACACCTTGCGTTCGCGCACGTAGTCGGCCGTCAGTTCCACCGCGCGCTCCATGGCGGACAACGCGCCCAGCGCGATGATCATGCGCTCCTGCGGAAGCTGCTGCATGAGCTGGTAGAAGCCCTTGCCTTCTTCCGTGCCGAGCAGGTTCGCGCACGGCACGCGCACGTCGTCGAAGAACAGCTCGGCGGTGTCCTGTCCCTTCTGGCCGATCTTCTCGAGGATACGGCCGCGGCGGAAGCCGGGCAGGTTTTCCGTCTCGACCACCACGATCGACACGCCCTTGGCTCCCTTGTCCGGATCGGTCTTGCAGACCACCAGGATCAGGTCGGCCAGGTAGCCGTTGGTGATGAAGGTCTTCGACCCATTCAGCACATAGTGGTCGCCGTCGCGCACGGCCCGGGCCTTGATGCTCTTGAGGTCGGAGCCTGCGCCGGGTTCCGACATGGCGATCGCCGCCACCATTTCGCCGCTGGCCATCTTCGGCAGCCAGTGGCGCTTCTGCGCCTCGGTGCCATAGCGCAGGATGTAGTGCGCGACAATGCCGCTGTGGACGTTGGTGCCAAGGCTGCTAACGCCAGCGCGAGACTGCTCCAGCGTGATGATCGCCTCATGCGCGAAGTTGCCGCCGCCGCCGCCGTACTCTTCCGGGATGCTCGCGCACAGCATGCCCATCTCGCCGGCCTTGCGCCAGATCTCGCGATCCACGTGCTGCTGCTTCCACCAGCGGTCTTCATGCGGAACCAGTTCGCGCTCGATGAACTTGCGGATGGCGTCCTGGAACATCGCCAGGTCATCCGTGATCCAGGGTCGTTGGTTGAATGCCATGATGTCGCTCCTGCCCGATCAGGGACGGCCGCCGCCGCAGATCAGCACCTGGCCGGTGATGTAGTTCGACTCGGGAATGCACAGCAGGTACACCGAGCCGGCCGCTTCCACCGGGGTGCCGCCGCGGCCCAGCGGGATCATCGATTCGATGTTCTTCATCAACTGCGGATTCACGCCGACCTTGATCTCGTTGCCGCCGATGTTCAGCGTCGAGGTGTTGTCCGAGCCGGCCGTGGCCTCCGTCAGGCGGGTCTTGATCAGGCCGAAGGCGACGCTGTTGACGTTGACCTTGTAGCGGCCCCATTCCTTGGCAAGCGCCTTGGTCAGGCCGTTGATGGCGGCCTTGCCGGCCGAGTAGTTGGCCTGGCCGGCGTTGCCCATCACGCCCGAGACCGACGAGATATTGACCACCTTGCGGAACACTTCCTGGCCGGCCTCGGCTTCCTTCTTGGCGGCTTCGCGGAAGTAGTCGGCGGCGGCGCGCAGGATGCGGAACGGCGCGGTCACGTGTACGTCCATGATGGCCGACCACTGCTCGTCGGTCATCTTCTGGATCACGTTGTCCCAGGTGTAGCCCGCGTTGTTGACGATGATGTCCAGACGGCCGAAAGTCTGCAGCGCGGTGCCGACGAAGCGCGTGCCGAAATCGGCGTCGGTGACGCTGCCCACGCAGGCCACGGCCTTGCCGCCGGCGGCGACGATCTCCTGCACCACCGCCTGCGCCGGTTCCGCGTCCAGGTCATTGATGACCACGGCCGCGCCTTCGCTGGCGAGCTTCAGCGCGATCTCGCGGCCGATGCCGCGGCCCGAACCCGAAACGATGGCGACCTTGTCGACAAGCTTGCTCATTTTCCTGTACTCCTTTGCTGATCTGTTAAATGTCCTGGCTGTCCGCGCCGCGTCAGGCGGCAAGGGCGATCAGTGCGTCGCCCGACAGCTTGATTTCGCCCGCCTGGTTGCGGGTCTCCAGTGCCACGCGCACGGTGCGCGCGGCGTCGTCCTTTTCCACCACCTTGCCGGTGCAGACGATCTCGTCGCCAACATGCGTGATGGCGGCAAAGCGCACCGAGAAGTTGCGGATGGCCTGCTGCGGCACCCAGTTGGTCAGCAGGCGGCCAAGGTAGGCCATCGACAGCATGCCGTGCGCGAACACGTCGGGCATACCCGCCTTGCGCGCGAAGTCGATGTCGACGTGGATCGGGTTGTGGTCGCCCGAGGCACCGGCGTACAGCGCCAGCGTGAGGCGGTTCAGCGGCGGCGCAGTGAAGGACGGCAGCTCCGTGCCGACCGCGATCTCATCAAACCGGAGGGTCTGCATGGCTGTCTCCTTAGCTGTTGCGCACGACGATGGTGCTGCGCAGGTCGGCGACCGGGTCGCCCTTGGCGTCGGTCACGCGGGTCTCGCGCACCACGAACTCCAGCGCGCCGCCCTTCTTGTCGTAGATGTCAGCCACACGGGTCTCGAAGGTCAGGCGTTCGCCCGCATAGGCCATGCGGTGGTACTCGAAATGCTGCTGGCCGTGCAGGACCTTGCCGATGTCGATGTTCAGCCGCTCGATCATCGCGCGCGGATTGGGCGACTCCATCTCCAGGCAGAACAGGAAGGTCGGCGGCACCGGCAGGCCGGGATAGCCCGCAGCCTCGGCTGCGGCCAGGTCGGTATAGCGCGCATCGGCCTGGCCCGTCGCCTTGGCGAAGAAGCGCAGGCGCCCGGCCTCCACGTCGACGGAATGGCGCGAGATCAGCGCGCCGATATGCATCTTGTCGATCATCTTGCTGCTTCCTTTGCCGCTTACTGCTGGCGTTCGTACAGCGTCACCACACAGGCGCCACCGAGGCCGAGGTTGTGCTGCAGTGCGAGGCGCGCGCCTTCGACCTGGCGGTCGCCGGCCTTGCCACGCAGTTGCCAGACCAGTTCGGCGCATTGCGCAAGGCCAGTGGCACCGAGCGGATGGCCCTTGGACAGCAGGCCGCCCGACGGGTTGGTGACCACGCGGCCGCCATAGGTGTTGTCGCCGTCGACGATGAACTTCTCGGCCGTGCCGACCGAGGTCAGGCCCAGGCCCTCATAGGTGATCAGTTCATTGGCGGTGAAGCAGTCGTGCAGTTCCACCACGTCGATATCAGTCGGCGCGACGCCGGCCTTTTCGTAGACCGCGTTCGCGGCGGCGGCGGTCATGTCGTAGCCCACCACCTTGCGCATGTCGCCTTCATCGAAGGTGCTGTTGCGGTCCGTGGTCATGGCCTGCGCGGCGATCTTCACGCGGGTGTCCAGGCCATGCTTGCGTGCGAACGATTCCGAACACAGGATCGCGGCTGCCGCGCCGCAGGTCGGCGGGCAGCACTGCAGGCGCGTAAGCGGGTCGAACACGGTCGGCGCCGCCATCACCTCTTCCAGCGTCACGGTGTTGCGGAACACCGCGAACGGGTTGCGCGCGGCATGCTGGCGTGCCTTGACCGAGATGCGAGCAAAGGTGTCGGGGCGGATGCCGTATTCCTTCATGTACGCGCGGCCGGCGCCGCCGAAGAACTGGGCCGCGCGCGGCGCCTGTTCGTCGAAGCCCTGGACTTGCGCCATGGTCTTCGCGAAGCGTTCCATCGGGCCCGGGCGGTCGGTATAGGCACCCTTGAGTGCGCCCGGCACCATCTGCTCGAAGCCGACCGCGATCGCGCATTCGATCGCACCACTCTCCACCGCCTGGCGCGCCAGGAACAGCGCGGTCGAGCCGGTGGCGCAGTTGTTGTTGACGTTGATGACCGGGATGCCGGTCAGGCCGACGCCGTAGATGGCTGCCTGCCCGGACGTGGAATCGCCGAACACATAGCCCACATAGGCCTGCTCGACCAGCGCATAGTCGATACCCGCGTCGGCCAGCGCGGCCTTGGCGGCGTTGGCGCCCATCACGCCGTAGTCATCGCTGGCGCCCGGCTTGGTGAACGGGATCATGCCGACGCCGGCCACTACCACTTTGTTGCTCATGTCGATTTCCTGCTGAGAGTTGAAGGAGGCGGCCGCTTCAGTTGACCTGCCGGGTGTTGTCTTTCCAGTATGGGGAGCGCAGATCGCGCTTGAGGATCTTGCCGGCCGCGGACAGCGGCATTTCCCCGCGGAATTCGATGCGCTTCGGGCACTTGTAGCCGGCAATGAACTGGCGGCAGTGCTCGCGCAGGCCGGCTTCGTCCGCCTGCGCGCCCGGCTTGAGCACGACCACGGCATGCACGGCTTCGCCCCAGCGCGAATCGGGCACGCCGATCACGGCGCACGATGCCACCGCCGGATGGCGCGAGAGCACGTTCTCGACCTCGGCCGAATAGACGTTCTCGCCGCCGCTGACGATCATGTCCTTGAGTCGGTCGACGATGAACAGGTAGCCGTTCTCGTCCATGTAGGCGCCGTCGCCGGTATGCAGCCAGCCGCCACGCAGCGTGTCGGCGGTCTCGGCAGGCTTGTTCCAGTAGCCCTGCATGACGTTCGGGCCGCGCACGACGATCTCGCCCACGGTGTTGCGCGGCACTTCGACGCCCTGCTCGTCGACGATCTTCACGGTGACGCCATAGCCGGGACGGCCGGCCGAGCGGTACAGGCCGCTGGCACGGCCTTCGGGGCCGTGGTTGGCGGGCGGGTTGACGGAGACCACCGGGGCGGCCTCGGTCAATCCGTACGCGTGATAGAACTGCACCTGCGGCAGCGCGGCCAGCGCCGTGTCCAGCAAGCCGGCGCTGATCGGCGAGGCACCGTAGTTGATGCGCTGCAGGGCGCTCAGGTCATGGCTCGCGAAGTCCGGATGCGACAACACCGCCTGCAGCATGGTGGGCACCAGCAGGATCTCGTTGACCTTCTCGCTCACCATGGTTTCCAGCACCTCCCTGGCATCGAAGGCGGGAATCAGCGCGTGCGTGGCGCCGGCGACGAACAGCGTCACCGCCTTGGCCATCGCAGCGGTATGGAACAGCGGGCATGCGTGCAGCGTGATGGTGTCTTCCGGGCATGGGTACTGCGCCATGCGTGAAATGGCCGACGACCACAGGTTCATGTGCGACTGCATCACGCCCTTCGGCTTGCCCGTGGTGCCGCCCGTGTACATGATGGCGGCAAGGTCATCGCCGCCGCGCAGCGCATCTTCGACAGGCGTGGCATCGGCCACCAGTTGCTCGTAGGACAGCATGCCGTCAGGTGCGGGGCCGTCGCCGGCATGGATCAGCAGCGGCTTGCGGCAAGCGCCGGCAACGATGCCGGCCGCCATGGGCAGGAAATGATCGTCGACGATCAGGATGCCGGTGTCGCAGTCGTCCAGCGAGTAGACGATCTCCGGCACGCTCCAGCGGGTATTGACGGGATTGAGCACGCCGCCGCCCCACCAGACGGACAGCATATATTCGATATAGCGGTCCGAGTTCAGCGCCAGCATGCTGACGCGGTCGCCCTCGGCCATGCCGAGCTGGCGCAGCGCGCCGGCCAGGCGGGCGACGCGGTCGCCCAGTTGACGGAAGGTCTGGCGGCGTGTGCGGAAGACGGTTGCGGTGCGGTCGGGTGTTTGCTGCAGGCAGCGGTGCAGCCCCTGGGTGAGGTACATACTACGAAGTCTCCGGTAATGCGGTGGCGCGGCAGGGTGGCTGGGCGGACATGGCGCCCCGCTGTAGTTGGCCACTTTAGGAGCCGCCCGGTCGCCTGTCGTCCGTCGAAGGGAGGAAAATCCCGCCGGGTACCGAATCGTCCGAACGAACTACGACAGGCGCATGCCGGCGTGAAACAATCGCGTTTTTCCTGATTTCAGCCGCCAAAATGGGTATCAACGGTCACAAATCAGGACAGATTGCTGAAAGATGTGCCGGATAATCCATGCAAACAGGAGTAGAGGAGATCCCCTTGCACGCCCACCCTCTCCCGTCCGGGACCATCGGCGAACACGGCCTGCCGGGACTGGTGGCATCCAAGCTGGTGCCGCCGGCCAGCGGACCGGCGACGCTGGCGCGGCCGCAGCTGGTGCAGGGCATGTTCGATGCCAGCGCGGCGCGGCTGGTCCTGATCCGCGCGGCAGCCGGCTTTGGCAAGACCACCCTGATGCAGCAGTACGCCGCCCAGTGCGCGGTACGCCAGCGCGGCATGGTATGGCTGCGCCTGGACACCGGCGACAATGACCTGCGGCGGTTCCTGGTCCACCTGGACACGGGCCTGCAGGCGCTGCACGGCAAGCGCAAGGCCGCCCGCGTACCCGCGCCCATGGATGACCAGGCCGGCCCTCGGCTGGCGCACCGCATCATCGAACAGGTGGCGGGCGCCGTCCTGCCGTTCAGCATCCTGCTCGACGACTTCGAGGCCGTGCAGAGCGCCTCGGTCCTCAACTTCGTGCAGCAGCTGGTCGAAGCCATCCCGCCCTGCGGCACCCTGGTGATCGCCTCGCGCGTCACGCCTGAAATCGGCCTGGGACGCATCCGCGCACGCGGGCAACTGCAGGAGATCCACCCTGCGCAGCTGCGCTTTACGCTGGAAGAGGCCACCGCGCTGATCCGGGAGCGCTGCCACCTGCCGCTGCGCGACAGCGAGATCGCCACGCTGCACCGCTGCACCGAAGGCTGGGCCACGGCGATCTACCTGGCCACGCTGTCGCTGCAGACGCGCACGGACCATGCGGCCTTCGTGGCCTCGTTCTCCGGCACCAACCTTGAACTCGCCGAATACCTCGCCGAGGACATCCTGGCGCAACAGAGCGAGGCCTGCCGGTCCTTCCTGCTCGAAACCAGCGTGCTGGGCCAGCTCAGCGCGCCGCTGTGCGACGCCGTCACCGGGCGGCAGGACAGCCGCGCGATGATCGATTACCTGGAACGCGCCAACCTGCTGCTGTTCCCGCTGGACGGCGACCGGACCTGGTATCGCTACCACCAGCTCTTCGCCAGCTTCCTGCAACACCGCCTGGACCTGCAGCAACCGGGCCGCGCCATGGCACTGCATCGGGCGGCGGCGCGCTGGTACCTGGAACAGCACCGGCCCGTGCCGGCGGTGGACCACCTGCTCCAGGCCGGACTGCACGACGAAGCGCTGCCAGAGATCGCGCGGCAGGCCGATGCGCTGCTCGGCGCCGGGCGCGTGCGGCTGCTGGTGCGCTGGCTGGACCAGATCGGCCCCGAGGCACTGGCGCGCTATCCGCGCCTGCGCCTGGCGCGCGCGTGGGCACTGCTGCTCAACCGGCGCTACCCCGACGCGCTGCAGGCCGTGGAATCGATCCAGGCGGAGCTTGACGACAGCGCCGACAGCCAGCGGCTCGCCATTGAGGCCGAGACCATCCGCTGCGTGTTGCTGGTCATGACCGACCAGGTCGATGCCTGCCGCCAGGCCAGCATGGGCCACATCAACCGGCTGGGGCCCGACGACCTGTTCCAGTACTGCATCCTCGCCAATTCACTCGCCTACAGCCTGATCTGCACGCATCGCTACGACGATGCGCGCAGCGTGCTGTCGCGCGCGATCCAGCGCGGTGCCGATGAGCGCTCGGTGTTCATGCGCAGCATCGCCGATTGCCTGGAGGGCATCATCGACCTGGTGCAGGGCCGGCTGGGCAACGCGCTGGCGCGCTTCCACACCGCCTCCATGCGCCCGTGGGAAGACACGCCGGGCGAGATTGCCGGTGGCAAGCCCGCCATCGACACCTCGTGGTCGCTGGCGCTGTATGAGAATGACGCGCTCGACGAGATGGCCCGGCTGCTCGTCGATGCGCTGCCTTACACCAAGGCCAACGGGCCGCCCGATTCCGTGATCGGTTGCCACGTGCTCAGCGCGCGCCTGGCCCTGCTGCGCGGCGACAAGGAGCAATGGCTGCGGGTCCTGGCCGAGCTGGAGCAGCTGGGCCAGCAGGTCAACGCCGAACGCTCGGTGTGTTCGGCCTGGCTGGAGCGGGCCCGCGTGGCCACGCTGGAAGGCCGGCTCGAAGCCGCCGAGCAGGCGTTGCGCGCGGTCGACCTCTATGGCGGCTGGGAAGCCCTCGATACGGCAGGCCACGCCAGCGACATCGACCGTCCGTCCATCGCGCGGCGCCGGCTGGAAATCGCCCAGGGGCAGCATGCGCAGGCGCTGGCCGCGCTGGACGAGGCCATTGCCGCCGCCACCGCGCACCAGCGCTACTGGCGCCTGATCAAGCTGCGCATCCTGCGCGCCGCCGCGCTGGACGGCCTGGCGCAGCGCGACGACGCGCTGCACGAGATCACCGAAGCCTTGCGGCTGGCCAGCCACGAGGGCTTCCTGCGTACTTTCCTCGACGAAGGCGACGGGGTGGCCGTGCTGGTGCGCGCCTGGGCGGCGGCACATCAGGCGCAGGCGGCAAGCCTCGGCATCGCGCCGCAGTTTGTCGCCCGCCTGCTGGCAAAGCTGCCGGGCGCGCCCGCCGCGAGCGATGCGGAGCCCGCCCTGGTGGCCGGCCTCTCCGACAGCCTGACGGCGCGCGAGCTCGAGGTGCTGCAGATGCTGTCGGCAGGCCTGCGCAACCGCGTCATCGCGGAGAAACTGTTCCTGTCCGAACTGACGGTCAAGTCACACCTGCGCAAGATCAACGCCAAGCTTGGCGCGCAGAACCGCACCGAGGCTGTCGCCATCGGCCGGGCCCGCGGGCTCATCCCCTGACCCGGCGCAGGCCGGGCCGCGCATATGCCGCAGTGGCTCGGCCGCTCCGTGCGATGCATGCGTGCGGGCATGAATAACGTGGCCCGCTCAAGCCCCGTCGAGGAACGGGCTGCGCTGGCCAAGGCGGGTGCCGAGCGCATCGGGCGCCAGGCGCATGCTGGCCGGATCGATACCCTGGCCCGCGCCGCCGGCCACGGTCGGGTCGACCGGTACGGGCGCCATGCTCGGCTGTCCAGCGGTCTGTGCGTAAGTATTGCCGCCGGCGGGCATGGCCCCGGCTGCCGGGCTGGTTGCCGCCGGTGCGGCCTGGATTGCCTGTGCGCCTTGCATCGGCTGGGCTGCAGGCGCCGCCGGCTGGATGGATTGCATCGGCTGGGTCGCCGGCATCGGCTGGGTCGGCTGCGCGAACAGCGGGTAGGACGCGAGCATCGCGCCAGCCATCAACAGGGATTTCGCCAGATGTTGCTTCATTCGATTACCTCCTGGAATAGCCTACAGGCATGGGAGTAATCACTGTAGCGGCGCGGCGCCTGACATTCTGTTCGATTTTGCAACCGGCATTTACGAGGCTTGCCATCGGGTAAGTGAGGCGTTATTCGCGGGCGCGACGCGCGACCCCGTGGTTGCAGGCAAAGAGTTCTCACGAAGTGAGGTGTTGCGATGCTTGCCACACGCCTGCCCTCACCATCCCGCGGCCTATCTGGAAGAATCGCGCCTGCCGGGCAGCATGCGTTGCGTGCAGGCCAGCGCATCGAGCCGCTCGTGCTTGATCACGCCAGCCACATGCAGGACGACCAGGCCGAGCAGAAGGTATGAAGTCGTGGCATGCACCGTGTAGAACAGGTGTTGCAGCGTCATGTCGACCCAGCCCCAACGGGGCAGAGGCAAGCCCCAGAAGCGCGTGCCGTATTGGTTGAACGACGATCCCAGATAGCCGGATAGCGGCATGACGACCATGCACATGTAGAGCACGCAGTGCGTGATGCGTGCCACTTCCGCTTCCCAGCGGCGCAGCCCTGGCATTGGCGGCGGCACGGGCCGCCGGATCCGCTCGGTGATGCGCCATGCAATCACGAGGGCGGCCGTGAGCCCCAATGACTTATGCAGATTCACCCATTCGGCTTTTCCAGGCGTCCCCCGCGCCAGACTGGTCATGTAGTAGCCCAGCGGAAACAGGGCAAACAGCAGCAGGGCATTCACCCAATGCAGGGCGATCTGGACGCCCGCATATGCGCGCAGCGCCGTGGCAGGGCTGTCGCTGTGCGCGCCGCCTACCGGGTTAGCGTGGCGCATCGAGGCTCCCGACCGAGATGGGATAGGTGACCACGCCCCACGGCATCTTGTAACCCTGCAGCGTGTCGACGACCTCATAGCGCTTCGGATCGATCACCTGCAGGCTGTTCGAGCGCCCGCAGGCGAGCAGCAGCTTCTGCGCATCGGGGGTGAAACTGAAATGCCAGCAGCGCTTGCCAACCGGCACCACCGCCACCGGGGCCAGGCTTCGGGCGTCGAAGACCTGCAGGCGGTCGGCGCGGCTGGCGGCGACCCAGAGATACCGGCCTTCGCGGTCGAACGCGACGCCATAGGGGCCGCGTTCGGTCGGTATCGTCTTGATGAGCCTGAAGCCGGTGTCCAGCAGCAACAGGTTGTCCGAGTTTTCCATCGTGACCACATAGGTCTTGCCATCCGGCGCAATCTTGATGCCGCGCGGCCGGCTGCCAAACGGCGAAACGTCGACCGACCTGACTCTTTCAAAAGTCGCCAGGTCATAAGCGACCAGCGTATTGTCGCCTTCATTGGCCACTACCAGCAGTTTTCCGTCCGGCGAGAACTCGATGCCTTCCGTTTCGCGGGATGCCTTGATGCGGCCGACTATGCGCCATTGGCCGAGGTCGACGACGGCCACTTCGGCCAGGATTTCGTCCTGCGCTTCCTCCTTCCCGGTATTGCGCTCGCTGCCTTGGGGTCCGCCGCGCGACGAGGGCTCGTAGGTCACGAATGCACGGCGGCCGTCAGGGGAGATCCGCATGAACTCGACGTTCTTGCCGATGGCAATACGCCTGACTTCCTTGCGTGTGCCAGTGTCGACCACCGACACGTCGGAACTCCCCTGGTTGGCGGTGAGTAGCCAGCGGCCGTCGGGTGAAACCGCCAGCCCGCGTGGATCGCGTCCGACCTCGATGTCGGCGACCGGCGTGACCGTGCGCGTGTCCAGCACGGTCACGCCGCCCCCTTGATTGGTGACATAGGCAACCCCGCCTTCGGCAGCATGCGCCTGCCATGCCGGTCCCACGCTCAGGCAGGCCAAGGCCGCCATGCCGATGCAACGGATCAGGAAATTCACGGTCTCGCTCTCTTTCTCTTTGGCAGATTCTGGCGGACTTGCGTGCCGACAGCCCACTCCACGCGCCTACCTTGGTGTCGCGTGTCGCTGCATTGCGAGCAAAAAGCGGGCCATCGTTGCCCATGGTGCATAGCCCTGTGTTCTTCGCCGGAATGCAGGGGTGATGATTGGGTTATCGCTCTTGGCAGCGCCGGCGCCAAGAGCGACGAGCAAGTCATCACCGAAGCCCCGCACCGGCTCGGGCCGCCCTCTCCCTATGGCTCCTGCAAGGTCACCCCATGGCTGGCGAAGATGCGGGCCAGTTCGCCCTTGCGCCGCAGCGACTCCATGGCATTCTCCAGCGATTCGGCGAGCGCCTTGTCGCCAGCCTTGATGGCCATGCCGATGGCCCATCCGCGCGGCGGCAACAGCGGCGAACTGATGTCTGCCGTGGCAAAGCGCGAAGCGGACTGGTTTGCGGTTTTCAACGCGCTCTCGTATTGCGCGCGGGTCACCATGGCAGCGGCGATGTCACCGGAAAACAGCGCGCGCAGGGCGTCGTCGGCTTCGGGGTAGATCTTCACTTTGTCACGCAAGGCGCCGCCCGCACCGGACAACAAGGCATTGGCGCCGGCCGAGCCGGCGGCTGCGCCGGTGGCCTGGCCGGCCAGGTCTTCCAGGCCGCGCACGTCCGGCACGCGCTCGCGGTCGCGCACCAGCACGAAGGTCTCGCGGTAGTAGGGTGCGAAGATCAGGGCCTGTTCGTTGGCACGGATGAAGGCACGGTCGACCGGCACGTGCAACATCACGTCCGCCGGGCCGTAACCAAGGTAATGGCCGCGCCATACCATCGAGCGCAGGTCGTCCGCCATGTCATCGCCGGCATCGAACGGCAACAGCGAGACCTGCAAACCCAGCTCGTTGGCCAGGGCCCTGGCCAACGCCACGTCGATGCCGGCGTACTGGCTGCCCGCGCCCGCCGAGAACGGTGGCAAACCCTTATAGACCGCCACCTTCAGCGTGCCGTTCTGGCGGATCCGGGCCAGGTCTGCCAGCGCCGGCGGGGTGCAGAGCAGCGCGCCGGCCGCCAGTATGGCGCCGCACAGCCTGCGCCGCGTGTCGGTCGGTTCGGCAGGGGGCGGACAAAGCCTTGGGGACATGGGGTCTCTCCTGAACTTGAAGGTCAAGGAATCTGGGAAAGGTGTTCGCAAGGGGTTCGCAAGGGGTTCGCTGGCGGCGATCGCGCAGCCTCACTCGCGCCGCGATTCCAGGTAGGTCTTGATCGCCCACACCGCTTCCTGGCTCAGCACGCCGTCAAACGGCGGCATGTAGACACGGCCGTCGCGGGTGCGGCCCTTGCGCACGGTGGTGGTGAAGTACTGCGAGATCTCGGTCATGCAGGCCTGCTTCTTCTTGGCATCGGCCAGCGACACGCAATCGCCGTCGAGCTTACGCAGGTCGGGGGCGATGCCGCCGGACACCGCTTCCAGGCCGTGGCAGCGTGCGCAGTTCTGGTTGTAGGCCGAACTGCCGATCCGCTGGGCCTCCTGTTGCTCGCCGCCGGCCCGATAGGGGTTATCTGGACGCCACTCGTCGCCAAGCTGCGGCAGGGACTTGGTGTCGACGGCTTGCGGCGTGACATCGCCGTGGGCCAGCGCGGTTCCGGCCGGGGCGGCGCCCAGCATGGCGCAGAGCGAAAGCAAGGCAAGCAGGCGGCGCTGCGTTTTCATGAATGTCTCCTACAGTGGTGGATGGGGTTTTTGTTTGCGACCATTTCCGCAAGAGCCATACCAGCGCGGCGGATCACGCGCCGTACCGACTCGGCATGGTTTCCGGCACCTGCTCCGGGCATGTGCCGGGTACCATTGCCACGGCGGTGTCCCGGAATGCCACACACTGGCAAGCGTCTTGCTACATGACGCAACACTGTCGAGCGCACGCCAGGCCATGGCGATGAAGTTGCCGACTGCGACCCGCGCAAAGATCGCGGGCGACTATCCACAGGAGACTCAGACATGACCATCCCAGCGGAGCCCTCTCGCCCTGCCGCAGATATGGCGGGCGATATGGCCGCCCAGCCCGGGCGCGACGAACAGATTGCCCTGGCCCACCAGCGTTCCGCCTCGTATGGCCTGCGCCCCTATGAATCTCCGGACTTCTGCCCGGTGCTGCAGAGCGAACTGAAGACGCGCATCGAACGCAGCCAGTCCCTGTTCACCTACGCGCTGCCGGTAATGGAAACGCTCTACGACCAGATCGTGAACACGCAGAGCATGGTGATCCTGACCGACGCCGACGGCCTGATCCTGCACTCGCTGGGCGACGATGATTTCCTCGCCCGGGCCGACAAGGTCGCGCTGCGCGCGGGCGCGGACTGGTCGGAGGCAAGCCGCGGTACCAATGCCATCGGCACCGCCCTGGCCGAGAACCGCGCCACGCTGGTCCACGGCGCCGACCACTTCCTGGAGGCCAACCAGTTCCTGACGTGCTCTTGCATGACCATTCTCGACCCCTACGGCAAGACCGTCGGCGCGCTGGATGTGACGGGCGACCAGCGTGGCTTCCACAAGCACACCATGGCGCTGGTGCGGATGTCGGCGCAGATGATCGAGAACCAGCTGTTCGGCAACGCGTTCCGCGACATGGTGTGCATCCGCTTCCATTCGCGCGCGGAGTTCCTGGGCACGCTGGTGGAGGGGATCGTCTCGTTCACGCCCGGCGGGCGCTTCCTGTCGTCAAACCGCAGCGGACAGTTCCAGCTTGGTATGTCCAATACGGCGCTGCAGGCGCATACCTTTTCTTCACTGTTCGGCATGCCGATGTCCCTGCTCTTCGATGCGGTGCGCGGCGCGCCGGCCGGCATCGTGCAGTTGCAACTGCCGAGCGGCGTCAAGGTCAGCGCGCGCGTGGAGTGGAAATCCAGTGCCACGTCGATGCCCGGTTCGGTGGCCGCGCCTGCGGGCACCCCGGATGCCATCGCCGCGCCGCGCCGCCTCTGCACGGCGCCGGCCCGGCCCGAGGGGCTGGCCGACCTGGACACCGGCGACGCGCAGATTCGGACCGTGATCGGCAAGCTGCGCAAGGTCATCGGCAAGGACATCCCGGTGATGGTGCTGGGCGAGACCGGCACCGGCAAGGAACTGATGGCACGCGCCATCCACGCCGACAGCCCGCGGCACGCAGGGCCCTTCATCGCGGTGAACTGTGCGTCGATCCCGGAGAACCTGATCGAGTCGGAGCTGTTCGGTTACGAGGAAGGCGCCTTCACCGGCGCCCGCAAGAAGGGCGGCATCGGCAAGATGCTCCTGGCCAACGGCGGCACCCTGTTCCTGGATGAGATCGGCGACATGCCGCTGCACCTGCAGGGGCGGCTGCTGCGCGCGCTGCAGGAGCGCGCCGTCCAGCCGCTGGGCAGCAGCAAGGTGATCCAGGTCGATGTCCTGGTGGTGTGCGCCACCAACCGCAACCTGCGCGAGATGGTCGCTGGCGGCCAGTTCCGCGAAGATCTGTACTACCGCCTGAACGGGCTCGTGGTGCGACTGCCGGCCCTGCGCGAGCGCAGCGACCTCGATGTGGTGGCGGCCAAGCTGCTGCGCCAGGACCAGGGCCAGGCCGCAGGGGAACCGCCCCGCATCCGGGACTCGGTGATGGAACTGTTCCGCCGCTATCACTGGCCGGGCAATATGCGCCAGCTCGGCAACCTGCTGCGCACGGCTCGCCTGATGGCCGAAGGCGAAGCCGAGATCACCGAGGACCACCTGCCCGACGACTTCCTGGATGACCTACGCGAGCGGCAAGAGCATGCAGCGACGCCGGGGAGCCAGCCATCCGCGGCTTTCCCCGTCGGGCAGCCCGGTGCACAGCCGACGCGGCTGGCCGAGGTCGAGGCGCTGGCCATCGTCGCCGCGGTGAAGGCACACCACGGCAATATCTCGGCGGCGGCCAAGGCGCTGGGCATCTCGCGCAATACGGTTTACCGCAAGATGGAAGAGGCGCGCGGGCTACCCCAGCCCCCGGGCTGATCCCGGCGATTTCAGTGCTGCCGTAGCGCTGTGGCGATGGCGGCGGCCAGGGCCTTGCCCAGGGCACCGGTGGCAAGGTGCCCGCCATCGACCCACTCCAGACGCGCCTGAGGCATGACGGCCTGCAGACGCCACGCATTGGCGGGCCGGCAGACCGCATCTGCCCGGCCGTGCAGCAGTGTCACCGGCAGGCCATGTGCGGCAATCGTCCGCGCCGCCCGAAGCAGGCCCGTCTTGCCCAGCCCGGCCCGGTTGCGCAGGTAGTGCGCCTGGATGCGGTACTTGGCGACCATTGACTCCCGCACGCGCAGGGACTGGCGGCGCGAGTGCTGTCGGGCGGACAGGCCCAGCAAGGCCAGCTCGCTCACGCGCCACGCCGCAGCAGTGTCCCGTTTCTGGACAGGTGTTCCACTTTGCAACACTCGTGACACAGTGAGCAGGGCAGCCCGTGCATCCGGCACGCGCTCCCCGCGCGGCTTGATGCCTTGCAGCATGCGCCGGCCGCCGGAGCGCGGCGCAAAAAGATTGGCCACGTCGTCGCGCCCGGTCAGGAACGCACCGCGCAACACCAGCGCCGCCACCGCATCCGGGTACTTGGCCGCATAGGCCAGCCCGAGCGTCGCACCCCAGGAGCCACCGACCACACCCCAGCGTTCGATGCCCAGCGTCTGGCGCAGCTGTTCCAGGTCGGCCAGCAGTGCGCCCACGTAATTCCGGCGCAGCGAACCCGCCGGTCTGGACTTGCCTGCACCGCGCTGGTCCGGCATCACGACCCGGTGCCGTTGCGGATCGAACCATGCTGCCATCGCCGCCGAGCAACCGCTGCCCGGGCCGCCGTGCAGGACCAGCCAGGGCTCGCCATCCGGGGGCCCGGCCAGCCGCACATGCACGCGCTGCGCGTCAGACGTACGCATGTAGAAGCAATCGGATATCCGGGATACGTCGGGCATGGATGTTGCCTTGAAGGGGATGCAGCAGCCAGTCTGCCGCGCCAACATGATATTCACTAACCATACCAAAGGAGAGAGACATGACCTGGACCACGCCTGCCTATACCGAGCTGCGGCTGGGCTTTGAAATCACGATGTATATCGCCAACCGCTGAAGCTTCCTGCACGCGGCGACATGCCAACGTCCCAGCATCACCGCCGCGATCGCAGGCGCAAGGTACGCAGGCGGACCGCAAGTCCCGTGAAGACGAGCAGGCACCGGGTCCGGCGTGCCGGGCCGCATGCCTGCCCCTTGCGACCATGATCCACCCCAACTCGCTCGCGCCATGACAACCATCCGCGTACTCGGATCGGCCGCCGGCGGCGGCTTTCCGCAGTGGAACTGCAATTGCCACAACTGCGATGGCGTGCGCCGCGGCACCGTGCTGGCCACGCCGCGCACGCAGTCATCGATCGCCCTGTCCGGCGACGGCCCCGATTCGATACTGGTCAACGCTTCCCCGGACATCCTGCAGCAGTTGCGCCAGACGCCCGCGCTGCAACCGGCACGCGCGCCGCGCGATACGGCGATCGCGGCGGTATTGCTGATGGATGCGCAGATCGACCACGTCACCGGCCTGCTGATGCTGCGCGAGCACCGCCAGGCCTTGCCCCTCTATGCCACGGCCGCGGTGCTCGACGACCTGGGCACCGCGTTTCCCCTGATCCGCATGCTTTCGCACTACTGCGGCCTGCAGACGCATACCTTGCCCGGCGACGGCACGCCATTCTCCGTGCCGCCGCTGGACGACATCATGCTCACCGCCGTGCCGCTGCAAAGCAAGGCCCCGCCCTACTCGCCCGGCCGCCACGCGCCGCGCGTCGGGGACAACATCGGCCTGCGCATTGAAGACCGCCGCAGCGGACGCCGCGCCTTCTATGCGCCAGGCCTCGGCACCATCGACGACCACGTCTTCGCCGAGCTGCATAGCGCGGACGTCGTGCTGGTCGATGGCACCTTCTGGCGCGAAGACGAGATGCAGGCGCTCGGCTTTTCCGCCAAGGCCGCCGCCGACATGGGCCACCTGCCCCTGTCAGGCCCCGGCGGCATGATCGAGATCCTCGACCGGCTGCCCGCTAGCCGCAAGATCCTTATCCACATCAACAATACCAACCCCGTGCTGGTGGAACACTCGCCGGAGCGCGCCGTGCTGGCACGGCACGGCATCGAACTGGCATACGACGGCATGGAAATCGCGCTATGACATCTTCCACTGCATTGAGCCCTACTGAGTTCGAAGCTCGGCTGCGCGCCAGGGAAAGCGGGTACCACATTCACCACCCGTTCAACCAGCGCATGGCTGCCGGCCGGTGTTCGCCTGAACAGATCCGCGCCTGGGTCGCCAACCGGTTCTACTACCAGGCCAACATTCCGCTGAAGGACGCCGCCATCCTTGCCAACTGCCCCGACCGCGACACGCGCCGCGAGTGGGTGGTGCGCATCCTCGACCACGACGGCACCGACACCCGGCCCGGCGGTATCGAGGCCTGGCTGCGGCTGGGCCAGGCCACGGGGCTGGAGCGCGAGGCCTTGCTCGACCATCGGCACGTGCTGCCGGGCGTGCGCTTCGCCGTCGATGCCTATGTCAACTTCGCGCGGCGCGCGCCGTGGCAGGAAGCCGTGTGCTCCTCGCTCACCGAGATGTTCGCGCCCAAGATCCACAAGGAGCGGCTGGCTGGCTGGCCCACGCATTACCCGTGGATCGAGGCCGCCGGGCTGGACTACTTCCGCTCGCGCATCCCGCTCGCGCAGCGCGATGTCGACCATGGCCTGCGCGTGACGCTGGGCTACTTCCGCACCCCGGAGCAACAGCAACGCGCCCTCGATATCCTGCAGTTCAAGCTCGACGTACTCTGGTCGATGCTCGACGCTATCCAGCTAGCCAACCCATGACCACCCATCCGCCAGAACTCGCCCGCCCCGTCCTGCACCGGACCTTCCGCCTGCAATGGGAAGAGGCCCAGCAGAGCTGGGTGCTGCTGTATCCGGAAGGCATGGTCACCCTCAACGACAGCGCTGCCGCCATCCTGCAGCGCTGCGACGGCGGCCATACGCTGGACATGCTGATCGACGACCTGCAGGCCGCTTTCGGCGTGCAGGGCATCGCCCCGGAGGTACATGCCTTTGTCAAACATGCAACCGAACGCGGCTGGCTGGTCTGATCGGCCTGCCGCCGCGCAGCCCGGCCCGCCGCTGTGGCTGCTGGCCGAACTGACCTATCGCTGCCCGCTGCACTGCGCGTTCTGCTCCAACCCGGTCGACTATGCCAGGCACACGGCTGAACTCGACACCGCGCAATGGTGCGACGTATTCACCCAGGCCCGCGCGCTCGGCGCGGTGCAGCTCGGCCTGTCCGGCGGCGAGCCGCTGCTGCGCAAGGACCTGGAACAACTGGTGCGGCATGCGCACGGGCTGGGCTTCTATACGAACCTCATCACGTCCGGCGTGGGCCTGACCGACGCACGGCTCGCCGCGCTGCGCGACGCGGGCCTGGACCATATCCAGCTGTCCTTCCAGGACTCCACCCGCGAGCTTAACGACTTTCTGTCCAGCACCCGCACCTTCGACCTGAAGCAGCGCGTGGCGCGGCTGATCAAGGCGCATGGCTATCCGATGGTGATGAACTGCGTGCTGCATCGGCACAACCTGCCGCATGTCGGCACCATCATCGAAATGGCGCTGCAGATGGGCGCCGAGTACCTGGAACTGGCCAACACGCAGTACTACGGCTGGGCCTGGCGTAACCGCCTTGCGCTGATGCCGACACAGGAGCAATTGCTGGAAGCCGAGTCCGTCGTCGGGCAATACCGGGCGCGCATCGGCAGGCAGTGCCAGATCCTGTTCGTGGTGCCCGACTACTTCGAAGGCAAGCCCAAGAAGTGCATGAATGGCTGGGGCACGACCTTTCTTGGCGTGGCGCCCGATGGGACTGCGCTGCCGTGCCATGCGGCGCGGATGCTGCCCGACCTGTCATTGCCGAATGTCACCACGCACGGACTGCGGGAGATCTGGCGCGACAGCGAGGCGTTCCGCCGCTTCCGTGGCACCGGATGGATGCAGGAGCCCTGCCGGTCATGCGACCATCGGGAGGAAGACCATGGCGGCTGCCGCTGCCAGGCTCTGTTGCTGACCGGCGACTCCGCCGCGACGGATCCGGTGTGCGAGCGCTCCGGCAAGCATGGCAGGGTCAGGGAAATTGTGTTGCAAGGCAGGCTCGCAACGCTGCAGCCGAACGTCGACGTGCAAGCGATGGTGTTTCGCAGCGATGGCAATTCACTGCGACTGAGCCGCGGAAACGAATGATGGGATGGTCAGCTGCCGGGGTGGCACTACGGACGTAGTGCCACGAACCCACGCTACCGCTTATCTACCCGACGCTTAGCACCCACTCCGCCAGTTTCCTGGCATCCGCCTCGCCCAGGTTGCCGTGCGCCGGCATGGGAACCGGCCCCCACACACCTTTGCCACCTTCGCGGATCTTCTTGCCGAGCCGCTCGGCCGCCTCGCTGTCCCCCTTGTACCGGGCCGCCACCTCGGCAAAGCCAGGGCCTACGAGCTTCGTTTGCATGCCATGGCAGGCAAAGCATCCGTTCTTGTCCGCCAAAGGCTGCATATCGGCCGCCGTGCCCGCCTGAACCACACCAGGCAGCAGCAGCGAAGCCGCTACGCATGCCATCCATTCCTTCTTCATACTTCGTCCCCGCTGTGTCGCGTTGCAAGTAAGCGGGCGTCGCCGTGGCGACGCCCGCGTGTCTGGCCATCAAGCGCCCTGGATTCAGCTCTTGTGCAGCTTGAACACCCACACCGACCCGCCCTGCTCCAGGAAATTCACGCGCTTGGCGACTTCCCCGCCCCACAGCGGCACCGCCCCGCCCCAGCCCGACACCACGGCCACGTACTGCTCGCCGTTGTCCTCCCAGGTGACCGGCGGCGCCACCACGCCACTGCCGGTCTGGAACTTCCAGAGTTCCTTGCCGGTCCTGGCGTCGGCAGCCTTCAGGTAGCCTTCGGGCGTGCCCCAGAACACCAGGCCGCCGGCGGTGGTCATGACCCCGCCCCACAGCGGCGCGTTGTTCTTGACCTCCCAGACGATCTTGCCGGTCTTGGGGTTGATTGCGCGCAGCGCGCCGATGTAGTCCTCGTTCAGCGGATGGATGGTGAAGCCGGCGCCCAGGTAGGCGGCGCCCTTCTTGTAGCTGACGGGCTCGTTCCAGATATCCATCGCCCACTCGTTGGCCGGCACGTAGAACAGGCCCGTCTGCGGGCTGTAGGCCATCGGCTGCTGGTTCTTGCCGCCCAGGAAGCCGGGCGCGGCGAGCACCGACTTGCCCTTCTTCGGGTCGGTGCCGCTGGCCGGGTCGCCGGGGCGGCCTTCGTCGATGTAGTTGGGCCGGCCGGTCTTCAGGTCGATGCCGGTGGCCCAGGTGATCTTCTTCACGAACGGGAAGGCATTGACCAGCTTGCCGTTGGTCGCGTCGTTGACATAGAAGAAGCCGTTGCGGTCGGCCTTGCCGCCCATGCGCTTGCCGTCCAGGTCGAAGGTCACGAACTCATTGACGCCGTCAAAGTCCCACCCGTCGTTCGGGGTGTTCTGGTAGTGCCAGACGATCTTGCCGGTGGCCGGATCGATGGCCACCGTCGACGCCGAGTAGAGGTTATCGCCCTTGCGGATATGGCTGTTCCACGGGCCGGGGTTGCCGGTGCCGAAGTAGACCAGCCCCGTGGACGGATCATAGGTGCCGCCGAGCCAGGTGGCGGCGCCGCCGGTCTTCCAGGTCTCGCCGGGCCAGCTGGCGTTCTCGGTGCCGGTCACGCCGTTCTCGGTCTTGTTGCCGTCCTTGTCGTACTTGTAGCCCATGTGGCCTTCGACCACCGGGCGCGACCACACCAGTTGCCCGGTCTTGGCATCGCGCGCCTCGACCCGGCCGACCACGCCGAACTCGCCGCCCGAAATGCCGGTGAGCACCATGCCTTTGACGATCAGCGGCGCCGCCGTGTACGAATAGCCCGCGGCATAGTCCGCCAGCTTTTCCTTCCACACCACCTTGCCGGTCTTCTGGTCGAGCGCGACCAGTTGCGCATCGAGCGTGCCGAAGATGACCAGGTTGTCGTAGAGCGACGCGCCGCGGTTGACCACGTCGCAGCACGGCATGATGCCTTCCGGCAACCGGTGCTCGTACTTCCACAGCTTGCTGCCGGTCTTCAGGTCGAGCGCGTAGATGCGCGAGTACGACGCCGTGACAAACATCTTGCCGTCGTGGATCAGCGGCTGCGCTTCCTGTCCGCGCTGCTTCTCGCCACCGAACGAGAACGACCACGCCGGCACCAGGTTGGCGACATTCCTGGTGTTGATGCGGGTCAGCCCGGAATAGCGCTGGCCTTGCGGCCCCATGCCCCATGACAACACGTCGCCGGGGCTCTTCGCATCGTTCTCGATCATGGCATCGGTCACCGCCGCCTGAGCGGCCAGCGTGGCCACGGCAGCCGCGACTGCCATCACTACTCGTAAGGTCCTCATTGTCTTCTCCTCGTTATTTTCCGTTTCCACCGGTGCGCCACTGCGCCGCAACCAGCGACGCAGTTGGCAATTCCCATGCCAATCGGATTTGCGCGCCAACCAGCCGGTTGCCACCGCAGGACGCCGTGGCCACCGTGTCAGCACGCAACATTGCGTTGCATCTGCTCCAGAACTGAACAACCGGCGGTGGCCGCGAAATCAGCCGAAGCCGTGCGCCACCGCATAGCGATGCATCTCGACCCGGTTGGCCAGCCCCATCTTCTTGCGGATCAGCGTCTGGTAGTTGGCCACGGTCTTGGTGCTGAGGCAGAAACGCGCAGCGACGTCTTCGATTGCGGTGCCGCGTGCAAACTGGCGGAACAGGTCGAACTCCCGCGGCGACAGCGCGAAGTGCGGCGGCTGCGCGCCCATGTCGGCCAGACCGGCGATGTCATCGGACAGCACTTGCTGCCCTGCCGCGATCTTGCGCACCGCGTCTACCAGCGCCTCCGGCGCGCTGCTCTTGGTCAGGTAGCCCGCCGCGCCGGCGCGCATCGCCTGCATCACGACGGCGGCGCTGTCGTGCATGCTGAACACCAGCGTGCGCAGCGCGGGAACACGCACGCGCAGCCGCTGCAGCATCTCCAGGCCGCCGCGGCCTGGCATCGACAGGTCCAGGATCAGCACGTCGGCCCGCGTACGGACCAGCCAGTCATAGGCGGCATCGCCGTCGCCGAACTCGGCTACCACGCGCATGCCTTCGTCCAGTTCGAGCAGGCGCCGGTAGCCCGTGCGCACCACGGCGTGATCGTCGGCAATCACCACATCGATCGTGTTCATGCTGGCTGGCTCCCTGGCTGGATCTGTGACGCCTCCGGCGCGGACAGCGGAAAGCTCGCGCTCAGCCGGCAACCCCGCGTATCGCCTGTGCGTTCGGCGTCGCCGACCAGCAGCGTGGCGCAATGGGCCCAGGCGCGCTCGTGCATGCCTCGCAGGCCATGGCTGCGCTGCAGCGCCGCGTCGATGTCGCCGATACCGGCGCCATCGTCCTCCACGCACCAGCAGACCTGGTCCCCGCTCCTGGCGATGCAGATCGACGCCCGGCTGGCGCCGGCGTGGCGCATGACATTGGTCAGCGCCTCCTGCGTCATCCGGTAGAGCGTCAGGGTCAGGTCCGCACCCAGCACGGCGCCGCCAAGATCGACTACGCAATCCAGCCGCACCGACTGGCCCGGCTGTCCACTCCAGCTGCGGACCAGGTCCTGCAGCAGCCGCGCCACGCAGGCGACGCGCCCGTCGGGCTGCGCGCCATGCGGGCGCAGCCGGTGCAGCAGGTGGCGCACCTCGTCCTGGATCCGCGCACAATGCCCGGCCAGGTCATTGGCCACGATCTGCAGCATCGGCGCATGCGCGCTCTTGCGCACCAGGTAGGTGGCATCGGCGCGCATGGCAGCCAGCACCTGGCCGAACTCGTCGTGCAATTCACGCGCCAGCCTGGCACGCTCGCATTCCTGCGCGTCCAGCAGCCTGCGGCTCAGGGCGCGACGCTCGGCCTGGTGATGCGCCAATGCGCCGGCCATCTGATTCAGCGCGCAGCGCACCTGGTCCAGTTCGCGGATGCGCATGGCGGGCAGGCGCACGCTGTAGTCCTTGCGCTCGTAGTGGCCAATGGCATCGAGAATCCGCTGCAAAGGCGCGAACGCTCGCCGCAGCAACCACGACAGGCAGCACAGCAACAGCACGCTGTACGCGCTCAGCATGGCCACGTTGCCGGCGACGTCGCGTCGCGCTTCGCGCAGTTCGCTGTCCGGGTTCCAGCGCAGCGCGGCATGGTAGACGGTGCCATCGCGTGCGCGGATGTCCCATTGGCTTTCGGCGTGCGCCAGTTCCCCTTTCGGCGCTGTTTCGACGAGCGCCTGCCCTGCGGCGTCCTCAACGTGCAGCCGCAGGTGGCGCATTCGCGTCGATTGATTGATGGCGCGCAGCGCGGCGAGGTGTGCCGCGCGCTCTGCCGGCCCGGCGGACTGCAGCGCCGACAGCCGCGCGACGAGTTGCGCCGTGGCGGCAGCACCGCTGCGCTCTTCCCCAATTGCCTGCTGCGCCAGCCACATCGTCGCCAGAAGCGCGGAGCCGAGGCAGACGCAGGCCAGCCACAGCGCTCGGCTGGCCAGGAAACGCGACATCGTCATGGCAGTGCTCCTCCGGAGGATGGTTGGCGTCCGGCCCGACCCAGGTCGGGAGATTTTCCCGATGCCCAGGGTACAAAACCTGCTCCCCATCCCCTCAGCTTGTTCAGGTCCAGTCGCTGCCCAACGCAGGCAGCGCGCCCCGATTCCGGAGGAGATGCAAGATGCCAGCCAACCCCTTCCCTGCACCGCCATCGCAGGCAATCCACCACGTCCGCCCGAGGCGCGGCAAGCGCTGCCGCCACGCGGCCACGGCCATCGCCCTGGCGATAGCCGTGCTGGTGCAGCGGCCCGCTGTTGCGCAATGGGACACTGCTGCGCCAAAGCAGGACAGTACCGTCCTGCCGGAAGTGCTGGTGGTGGCGGCCGCGCCGCTGCCCGGCATTGGCGTGGACAGCGGCCTGGTGCCCTACACGGTGCAGACCGTGCGCGGCGATGACCTGAACGGCACGCGCGCCGGCAACCTGGCCGACTACCTGGGCCGCAACCTGGCCGGCGTCAACGTCAACGATATCCAGGGCAGCCCGTTCCAGAGCGACATCACCTACCGCGGCTACCGTGCTTCATCGATCGCGGGCGTGCCACAAGGCCTGTCGGTCTATCTCGACGGCATCCGCGTCAACGAGCCCTTCGGCGATGTAATCAGCTGGGACATGATCCCCGAGGCCGCGTTGAAAAGCGTGTCGCTGGTATCCAGCGCCAACCCGGCCTATGGCCTGAACAGCCTGGGCGGCGCGCTGGCCATGACCACCCGCTCCGGCCTGGACTCGCCTGGCTTCACCGCCGACCTGTCCTACGGCAGCGGCAACCGCAAGCGCGCCGACCTGTCAGGCGGCGTGCGCAGCGCAGGCGGCTGGCACGCCTTCGCCGCCGGCACGCTGTTCCAGGAGCACGGCTGGCGGGACGATTCGTCGGGGCAGCTCGGCAACGTGTTTGCCAAGGCGGGCTATGCGGGCGATACCGACAGCCTGGATGTGTCGCTGCTCCACGGCCGCAGCACGCTGACCGGCAATGGACTGGTACCGGCCTACCATGCGAGCGGCAATGCAACCGAGCCGGACATCTACCAGCTGAATCGCCGCGCGGTGTACACCTATCCGGACCAGACCCGCAACCAGGTCACGCAGGTCGCCGTCAATGGCCGCCACTGGTTCGACGACAAGACCAGCGCCGCCGCCCTGGCCTATGTGCGCAACAGCCGGCGCGACACCACCAGCGGCGACGTCAGCCCTGACTACGAGAGCTATGTCGAGGCCTGCGAGGACGGCTTCAACGCCGACGGCAGTCCGCGTGACGATGGCTGCGGCGTGACCCGTGCCGAGGGAGCGGCATTGCATCCCGCCGTGGTCAACACCAGCCATATGCGGCAGCAAACGGTCGGCGTGGCGTTCAGCCTGGCCAGGGAGACGGAACGCCATGTGCTGAACGCCGGCATCAGCCTGGACCGAAGCCGGCTGACCTATTCGCAGTACGCCCAGTTGGGCACGTTCACCGAAGACCGCGGCGCGGCGGCCGACCCCGATGCGCCCAATAACCTGGTCTCCGGCGTCAGCGGCAACGCCCGCACGTTCGGCATGTACCTGTCAGACACCTGGACCCTGACGCCGAGCACGTTCCTGACGGCATCGGCACGATGGAATCTCGCCACAGTGAGCAACACCCTGCAAAACAGCGATGGTAGCGAACAAGCGCGCGAGAGCTTTACCTACCGCCGTCTCAATCCCGCGCTGGGGCTGGTGCAGAAGCTGGGCGGCGGCGTTTCGGTGTTTGGCGGCTACGCGCAGAATAACCGCGTGCCCACGGTCCTCGAACTCGGCTGTGCCGACCCGACGCAGCCGTGCCGCCTGCCTGCCGGGCTGCAGGCGGATCCTTACCTGAAGCAGGTAGTCTCACATGCCTATGAGACTGGCGTGCGCTGGCGCCCCGGCAAGGACACTGACGTCACCGCGACCCTCTACCGCATCGACAACCACGACGACATCCTGTTCCTGCGCGCGCCCAATACACAGATGGGCTACTTCGCCAACTTCGATCGCACCCGGAACCAGGGACTGGACCTCACTGCCAGCCAGCGTGTCGGCGATGTGACGCTGCGGGTTGCCTACAGCTACCTGCAGGCGACCTATCAGGCAAACGGTCAGCTTGCGGTCGGCGAGCGCACCATCGATGTCCACCCTGGTATGCGCATCGCCGGCCTGCCGCGCCATACATTCAAGTTGGGGGCGGACTGGCAGGCGCTGGCGGGGCTGACGCTGGGCGCCGACCTTGTTGCCGTGTCCGACAGCGCCGCCAGCGGCAATGAAGACGGGCTGCGCAGCGATCCGCAGCCGGCGCAGGCGCCCAAGGCAGCCAATTGGCACGTGCCCGGCTACGCCACTGTCAACCTGCGGGCGGTGTACCGGTTCGGCAAGCACTTCGAGGTTTATGCCCGGGTGGCCAATCTGTTCGACCGGCGCTACGAGACCTACGGCCAGGTCGCGAACAACGTGTTTCCCGGGGGTACGCTGGCGCAGCCGCATGTCGCGCCTGGCGATGGGGCCACGGCGTTGTTCGTGGCGCCAGGGGCGCCGCGGAGTGCATGGGTGGGGATGGTGTATCGCATGTAGAGTCGGACGGCACGGCTTCGGTGATGACTTGCTCCTCGCTCTTGGCTTGCGCTGCTGTTTCGCCGGCGTAGCCGGCCTCGTAGCTGACGACGAGCACCTTGCGTCACCGCGCACAAAAACTTAACGGTCGGATGCGCCCCACCATAGATGTGCGTAGGAAGGCGGCTCAGGCGGCTGGATTGCGCATAAAGGGCGGCAACCGGGCGGCGCGGATACATCTCGCAAGCGCATTAATGTTTTGCAAGCACTTTGATGGTTTGCAAGAAGCTTAATGTCCGAGGTCAGCCTGACTATTCCGCATTGCACAATGCCCCATGAACTTGCTTGTCCAGGCAAGGATTCGCGCCCAAGCTGGAAGGGCTCGAACAGGAGGATCATCATGCAACCCACCAACTTCGTCTGGCACTACACGGTCGGCACGAGGTTGCCTGCCATCGCGGAATCAGGCCTGCTGATTCCCGCCAGGTCACTGCACGCCACGGCATCGCTGGGCGTCCTGTGGTTTTCACGGCAACAGACGTGGGAACCGTCCACCGCCCGCACCGGCTGGAAGCGCCACCCGGCTGCCCGGTCCGCGTTCCCCGAAAAAGATGGCGTGTTCCGCTTCGGCCTGCCCGCCTCGGACATCCGCCTGGTGCCGTGGCCTTCGGTCACACGCCTGGCCGATATCGACATTCCCGAAGCCATGGCCATGGTCTCGGCCGGCCTGCGCCGGGGCGGCACCCCGACCGACTGGCTCGGGGTGCTGGCCCAGGTGCCTCTGACCGAACTGCGCTTCCAGCGCTGGGACGGCGCAGCCTGGCTTGATGCAAGGCTCGGGGAAATCGACCTGGAGGCGCTGGCCGCAATGCGGCCGGCGGCGTCACCCGAACAGGGCAAGCGCGTGCCGGTGCCGACCCTGCGTGGCGGCGCCGTGCATGACGTCCATTGATACCGCGCCACCGTCCTGGCTGAGCGGATCCTGAGAGCGGTCCGGGTGGCTGGCACCGATGCGGCGCTTTCCGGTGGTTGCGCGCGAGTGCAGTCTTGACACCTTGGCGTCCGCTTTCTTTAATGGGTTACACACATCACGCCTGCCGTACGAGAGGCCCCACCCATTACATCAACCCATGATGCAGCCGGGCAGCGTTGAAGATCCGCAGCGCAAGAAGGAAGAACTGCGCAGTTTCCTGTTCCTCACCGCGGTGATGGTGCCGGTGCTGTCGGTCGTCGTCGTGGCCGGCTACGGCTTTATTGTCTGGATGAGCCAGCTGATCAGCGGTCCGCCCTCGCACTGAGTCCGCCCCCTGCAAGAGAGCGCAGTAACGGCAACAAGAAAAAGGCTGCAGTACAGAACTAAACGGCCTCTAGCTGGAGTTACCGCATGCCAGCTGCAAAACCTTCCATCCCCATCCAGCCAGTCCCGGCGGGCGAGGAGTGGCATATCGCCGGGATCGTGGTGTACGCGCATCCTGACAGCGTCGACAGCGTCCGCACCGCCGTCGAAGCCATGACGGGCGTGGAAATCCATGCCGCCAGCGACGCCGGCAAGATGGTCGTCACCGTCGAAGCCCCCACCTCCCGCGCCATTGCCGCACAGCTCACCTGCCTTCACCAGCTTGAAGGCGTGCTGTCCGCGACGCTGGTCTACCAGCACAACGAAGATGCCGAAGCCATGAACGAGGAGATCGCCGATGAAAATCTCTCGTCGGGAATTCATTAAGCAGACCGCCGTCGCGGCGACGGCGTCGGTGGCCGGCATCTCGCTGCCCGCCGATGCCGCCAACTTCGTCACCGACAGCGAGGTCACCAAGCTGAAATGGTCGAAGGCGCCCTGCCGCTTCTGCGGTACCGGCTGCGGCGTCACCGTGGCCGTGCGCGACAACAAGGTGGTGGCCACCCAGGGCGACCCGCAGTGCGAGGTCAACAAGGGCCTGAACTGCGTCAAAGGCTACTTCCTGTCCAAGATCATGTACGGGCAGGACCGGCTCACCAAGCCGCTCATGCGCATGAAGAACGGCAAGTACGACAAGAACGGCGAATTCGCCCCCGTCACCTGGGACCAGGCGTTCGACGAGATGGAGCGCCAGTTCAAGCGCGTGCTGAAGGAAAAGGGTCCCACCGCGGTGGGCATGTTCGGCTCGGGCCAGTGGACAGTATGGGAGGGCTACGCCGCATCCAAGCTCTTCAAGGCGGGATTCCGCTCCAACAATATCGACCCTAACGCACGCCATTGCATGGCATCGGCCGTGCAGGGCTTCATGCGCACCTTCGGCATGGACGAGCCGATGGGCTGCTATGACGACTTCGAGGCCGCCGACGCGTTCGTGCTGTGGGGCTCGAACATGGCGGAGATGCACCCGATCCTGTGGACGCGCATCACCGACCGCCGCCTGAGCCATCCGAAGACGCGCGTGGCCGTGCTGTCGACCTTCACGCACCGCTCGTTCGATCTCGCGGACCTCCCCATCATCTTCACGCCGCAGACCGACCTGGCGATGCTGAACTTCATCGCCAACTACATCATCCGCAACAACAAGGTCAACAAGGACTTCGTCAACAAGCACACGGTCTTCAAGGAAGGCGTGACGGATATCGGCTATGGCCTGCGTCCCGACCATCCGCTGCAGAAGGCCGCCAAGAACGCGGCCAATCCGGGCGATTCGAAGCCCATCACGTTCGACGACTTCGCGAAATTCGTCTCGAAATACGACGCCGACTATGTCAGCAAGCTTTCCGGGGTGCCGAAGGACAAGCTCAACCAGCTCGCCGAGCTGTACGCGGACCCGAACGTCAAGGTGATGTCGTTGTGGACCATGGGGTTCAACCAGCATACGCGCGGCAGCTGGGTCAACAACATGGTCTACAACGTCCACCTGCTGACCGGCAAGATCGCCACGCCGGGCAACAGCCCGTTCTCGCTGACGGGGCAGCCATCCGCGTGCGGCACGGCACGCGAGGTCGGCACGTTCTCGCACCGGCTGCCGGCCGACATGGTGGTCACCAATCCGAAGCACCGCGAGGAAGCCGAGCGCATCTGGAAGCTGCCGCCGGGGACCATCGTCGACAAGCCGGGCTACCACGCCGTGCTGCAGAACCGCATGCTCAAGGACGGCAAGCTCAATGCCTACTGGGTGCAGGTCAACAACAATATGCAGGCCGCCGCCAACCTGATGGAGGAAGGCCTGCCGGGCTACCGCAATCCCGCCAACTTCATCGTCGTGTCGGATGCCTACCCGACCGTGACGGCGCTGTCGGCCGACCTGGTCCTGCCCAGCGCGATGTGGGTGGAAAAGGAAGGCGCCTACGGCAACGCCGAGCGCCGCACGCAGTTCTGGCACCAGCTCGTCGATGCCCCGGGTGAATCACGCTCGGACCTGTGGCAGCTGATGGAGTTCTCCAAGCGCTTCAAGGTGGAGGAAGTCTGGCCGCCCGAGCTGGTCGCCAAGAAGCCCGAGTACAAGGGCAAGACGCTGTTCGACGTGCTCTACCGCAACGGCCAGGTCGACAAGTTCCCGCTCAAGGAAGTCAACGCCGAATACCACAATGCCGAGTCCAAGGCGTTCGGCTTCTACGTGCAGAAGGGCTTGTTCGAGGAATACGCGAGCTTCGGCCGCGGGCACGGCCACGACCTGGCACCGTTCGACAGGTATCACGAGGAGCGCGGCCTGCGCTGGCCGGTGGTCAACGGCAAGGAAACGCGCTGGCGCTACCGCGAAGGCAGCGACCCGTATGTCAAGGCCGGCGCCGGCTTCCAGTTCTACGGCAACCCGGACGGCAAGGCCGTGATCTTCGCCCTGCCCTATGAGCCGCCGGCCGAGTCGCCGGACAAGGAGTACCCGTTCTGGCTGGCCACCGGCCGCGTGCTGGAACACTGGCACTCCGGCTCGATGACGCGGCGCGTGCCCGAGCTGTACCGCGCCTTCCCTAACGCGGTGGTGTTCATGCATCCGGAGGATGCCAAGGCACTGGGACTGCGGCGCGGCGTCGAGGTCGAGGTGGTGTCGCGGCGCGGCCGCATGCGTTCGCGCGTGGAAACGCGCGGGCGTGACGCGCCGCCGCGCGGGCTGGTGTTCGTGCCGTGGTTCGATGCGAGCCAGCTTATCAACAAGGTCACGCTCGATGCGACTTGCCCGATCTCGCTGCAGACCGACTTCAAGAAGTGCGCGGTGAAGATCGTCAAGGTGTAGCCGCCCACGCCAACCCACAAAAGGAGACGCCATGATGCCGAGCCGATCCTGGGCACCCCTGCTGGCCTTATGTACGTGGCTGCTGGCCGCGTTCGCCATGTTCGCGGCCGCGCCCGCTGGCGCGCAGGGCCTGGTGGACGCCATGCGCGGTCCCACGCCCGTGGCCAACGAGAGCAAGGCCCCGATCCTGTACCCCACCGAGAACAAGGACATCCGGCGCACGCGCAACTACACCATGCAGCCGCCGACCATTCCGCACAAGATCGACGGCTACCAGCTCGACAAGGACTTCAACCGCTGCATGTTCTGCCATGCGCGCACGCGCACGGAGGAAACGCAGGCGATCCCGGTCAGCATCACGCACTACATGGACCGCAACAACAACGTGCTGGCCGAGGTCTCGCCGCGGCGCTACTTCTGCACGCAGTGCCATGTCCCGCAGGCCGACGCCAAGCCACTGGTCGGCAACAGCTTCGTCGACGTGGAAACGATGCTCAAGCGCAAGCCCGGCGCCAAGAGCGCGGGCAAATAGACCAAGACAACAACACAGGTGCGCGCCATGCTGGACCTCATCAAGCGCTACTGGCGGACCATCAACCGGCCCAGCGCCTACTTCAGCCTGGGCTTCCTGACACTGGGCGGCTTCATTGCCGGGGTGATGTTCTGGGGCGCCTTCAACACCGCGCTGGAGCTGACCAATACCGAGCAGTTCTGCACGGGCTGCCATGAGATGCGCGACAACGTCTACCAGGAACTGCAGGGCACCATCCACTTCACCAACCGCAGCGGCGTGCGCGCCAAGTGTTCGGACTGCCACGTGCCTCACAACTGGACCACCAAGATGGCGCGCAAGATGCAGGCGTCGAAGGAAGTGTGGGGCAAGATCTTCGGCACCATCGACACGCGCGAGAAGTTCCTGGCGCACCGGCTGGAGCTGGCCCAGCACGAATGGGCGCGCTTCAAGGCCAACGACTCGCTCGAATGCCGCAACTGCCACGATTACCAGTCGATGGATTTCACGCGCCAGAGTCCGCGCGCGCAGGCCATGCACTCCACCTACCTGGAAAACAAGGAAAAGACCTGCATCGACTGCCACAAGGGCATCGCCCACCACCTGCCCGACGTGTCGAAAGCCGAGGGACAGTAGCGCGTGCCGACCCGTTCTTCCGGGCTCTCCTGTGATGGCATTGCCGGCGGCCCGGCGTTGCGGGCCAGCGAACTGGCGTTTTCGCGCGCAGGGCGCCCGGTCTTCACAGGCATCGGCCTTGCGCTGGGTGCCGGCGGACTGGTGCAGGTGCTGGGCCCGAACGGCAGCGGCAAGTCCACGCTGCTGCGCGTGCTGAGCGGGCTGCTGCCGCCCGCCGAAGGCACCGTCAGCTGGCACGGCCGGACGGTACGCGCCGGCGACCCGGCCTACCTGCAGTCGCTGGCCTATCTCGGCCATGCCGACGGCATCGACACCGACCTCAGCGCCGCCGAGAACCTGCGCTTCGCCGCGCGGCTGGCCGGCCTGCAGCCCCCGCCGCACGCCGTACACGCCGCACTGGCCCGGCTTGGCATGGAGCGGGCGATGCAGGTTCCGGTGCGCACGCTTTCGCAAGGCCAGCGCCGCCGTGTCGCGCTGGCCCGGCTGGCGCTGGTCCGGCGCACGCTGTGGCTGCTCGACGAGCCGCTGACCTCGGTCGACGACCAGTCGGCGAGCCGCTTTCATGACCTGCTGGACGCGCACCTTGGCGACGGCGGCATGGCCGTGATTGCCACGCACCGGCTGCTCCCCGGCGGCGGCGAAGTCCTCGAACTCGGCGCGACAGCGCCTGCTTCGCGCTGAACCGCCATGATGGGCACCCTCGGCACCCTCGGCGCCATCGTGCTGCATGACCTGTCGCTCGCCTGGCGGCGGCGCGGCAGCCTGCTGGGCAGCGTGGTGTTCTTCGTGATCGCCGCGAGCCTGTTCCCGCTCGCCATCGGCCCCGATCCGCAGCAGCTGCGCGCACTCGCGCCCGGCATCCTGTGGGTGGCGGCGCTGCTGGCATCGATGCTGTCGCTGTCGCGGCTGTTCGCACAGGAGTACGCGGACGGCAGCCTGGACCAATTGCTGCTGTCGCCGCAACCGCTCGCCTTGCTGGTGCTGGCGAAGATCTGCGCGCACTGGCTCACCAGCGGGCTGCCGCTGCTGCTGCTCACGCCGCTGCTCGCGCAGCAGTACAGCCTGCCGGCCGGATCGGCGCTGCTGCTCTGCGCCTCGCTGCTGGTTGGCACGCCTGCGCTGAGCCTGATCGGCGCGGTCGGCGCCGCGCTGACGCTGGGCGTGCGCGGCGGCGCCGTGCTGCTGTGTATCCTGGTGCTGCCGCTGTGCGTGCCGGTGCTGGTGTTCGGCGCCAGCGCGGGCGCTGCAGCCGATGCCGGGCTGGACGTGGTGCCGCAGTTCTCGCTGCTGGGCGCCTGCCTGGCGCTGTCGCTGTTCCTGTGCCCGCTCGCCACTGCGGCGGGGCTTCGTATTGCCATGGAGTAGCGCGCATGAGCCAACCGCTGCACCCCACCCACGCGGCCGGCCAGCGCGAGCCGATCCGGCGATCGAGTTGGCTCGCCTTTGCCGCGCCGGTTCGTTTCTATCCGCTCGCAGGGCGCCTTGCGCCGTGGTTCTTCGCCGCCGCTGCGCTGTTGCTGGTGGCCGGCCTCTGGCTGGGCTTCGCGGTAGCGCCAACCGACGCGCAGCAGGGCGAGGTCTACCGCATCATCTTCATCCACGTGCCGGCAGCGTGGATGTCAATGTTCATCTACCTGGTCATGGCCGGCTACTGCGCGCTGGCGCTGGTGCTGCGCACGCGGCTGTCGTCGATGATGGCCTCCGCGCTGGCGCCGACCGGCGCGCTCTTTACGGCCATTGCGCTGTGGACCGGCGCGCTGTGGGGCAAGCCGACCTGGGGCACGTGGTGGGTGTGGGATGCGCGGCTGACTTCGGAGCTGATCCTGCTGTTCCTGTACCTGGGCTTCATCGCGCTGGAGGCCGCCATCGACGAGCCGCGGCGTGCCGAGCGCGCCTGCGCCGTGCTCGCGCTGGTCGGCGTGGCGAACGTCCCCGTGATCTACTTTTCCGTGCAGTGGTGGAACACGCTGCACCAGGGCGCCTCGGTCAGCCTGACCGCGGCGCCTTCGATGGCCGCGACCATGCTGGCCGGCATGCTGGTGATGACGCTGGCCTGCTGGATGTACACAATCGCGGTGGCGCTGGTGCGCGTGCGCTGCATCCTGCGCGAGCGCGGCGAAGCCGGCAGCGTGCCGGCTGACCTTCGGGAGACTGCACCATGAACGGATTCAGCCTTGCTTCGCTGGCCGGCCATGCCGGCTATATCGCCGGCGCGTTCGGCATGGCGTTCGCGCTGATCGGCATCGAACTGGTGCTGCTGGCCCGGCGCAGCCGCGCCAGCGACGCCGGGCGCGTATCGCGATGACGCCACGACAGCGCCGCCTCGGCATGCTGCTGGCCGCGCTGGCCTGCGCGGGCGTGGCGCTTGCGCTGGTGCTCAATGCGTTCCGCTCGAACCTGGTGTTCTTCTTCAGCCCGAGCCAGGTCGCTGCGCATGAGGCGCCAGCCGCGCGCAGCTTCCGCCTGGGCGGGCTGGTGGCACCCGGCTCCATCCGCCGCGAGGGCGATGGCATGACCATCCGCTTCATCGTCACCGACAACGCGCGCGAGGTGCCGGTGATCTACCGTGGCCTGCTGCCGGACCTGTTCCGCGAAGGCAAGGGCGTGGTCGCGCGCGGCACGCTCGACGGCAGCGGCACCTTCGTCGCCAGCGAGGTGCTGGCCAAGCACGACGAGAACTACATGCCGCCGGAAGCCGCCGACGCCATGAAGCAGGCGGAGCAGGTCAACCGCCGCATGGCCAGCCAGCTCGCGGAAGGCGAACGGGGGACGCAGCGGTGAACCCGGAACTCGGTCACTTCGCGCTGATCGTGGCCCTGCTGGCCGCCTTGGTGCAGGCTGCGCTGCCGCTGGCCGGTGCCGCGCGCGGTAACGCGGCGTGGATGTCGGTCGCGAGGCCCGCCGCGCGCGTGCAGTGCATGCTGGTGGTGCTGGCCTACCTGTCGTTGACACTGGCCTTTGCGGGCAACGATTTCAGCGTGCGCTATGTCGCCGCCAATTCGAACAGCGACCTTCCCCTCGCCTACCGCCTTGCGGCGGTGTGGGGTGGGCATGAAGGCTCCATGCTGCTGTGGACGCTGATGCTGGCGCTGTGGTCGCTGGCGGTCTCCGTCTTCAGCCGCCGCCTGCCGCTGCCGGTGGTCGCGCGCGTGCTCGGCGTGATGGGTGCGATCAGCAGCGGCCTCCTGCTGTTCCTGCTGTTCGCATCCAACCCGTTCATCCGCCTGCTGCCGCCGGCCATGGCCGGGCGCGACCTGAACCCGCTGCTGCAAGACCCCGGCATGGTGTTCCATCCGCCCATGCTCTACATGGGATACGTCGGCTTTGCCGTGACCTTTGCCTTCGCCGTGGCGGCGCTGCTCGAAGGACGCCTGGATGCCGCCTGGGCACGCTGGGCGCGGCCATGGACCACGGTGGCATGGATGTTCCTCACGCTCGGCATCATGCTCGGCAGCGCCTGGGCCTACTATGAGCTCGGCTGGGGCGGCTGGTGGTTCTGGGATCCCGTGGAGAACGCGTCCTTCATGCCCTGGCTCGCCGGCACGGCGCTGATGCATTCGCTCGCAGTAACCGAGAAGCGCGGCGCGTTCCGCGCCTGGACGGCGCTGCTCGCGATCTTCACATTCTCGCTGAGCCTGCTGGGCACTTTCCTGGTCCGCTCCGGCGTGCTGACCTCGGTCCATGCCTTTGCGGTCGACCCGAAGCGCGGCATCTTCATCCTGGCGCTGCTGGGGCTCGTCACCGGACTGGCGCTGGCGCTGTTCGCGTGGCGCGCACCAAGGCTGGCGCGGCGCGCGGACTTCAGCCTGGTCTCGCGCGAGTCCTTCCTGCTCGCCAACAACGTACTGCTGGCCGTAGCCGCGGCCACCGTGCTGCTCGGCACGCTCTATCCGCTGCTCCTCGACGTGCTTGGACTCGGCAAAATCTCGGTGGGCCCCGCGTATTTCGAACAGGTCTTCGTACCGCTGATGGCGCCCGCGGTGCTGCTGATGGGCGCTGCGCCGCTGGCACGCTGGCGGCATGGCGAGTTGCCGGACATGACGCGCCGACTGCGCTGGGCGGCAGGAGCCAGCGCAGTCATCGGAGTCGGCCTGCTGCTGGTGCTGCGCAATGTTTCGGCACTGACCGGGCTGGGCCTGCTGCTTTCAGCCTGGTGCGCCGCAAGTGCTGTGGCCAGCCTTGCGACGCGGCTGCGCAATCAACAGGGCCGCCGGCTCGCCACGCTGCGCCAGTTGCCGGCCGGCTACTACGGCATGCTGCTGGCGCACCTTGGCGTCGGCGTGTTCATTGCCGGCGTGACGCTGGTAAGCAGCCAGGAAAGCCTGCGCGAACTGCCGATGCGGCCCGGCGAGGTGATTGCGGTCGGCGGCTATGAATTTCGTTTCGTGGGCGTCGCGCCCGGCACGGGGCCGAACTACGAAGCGCTGCGCGGTGACCTCAGCGTCTCGCGCCACGGCAAGACAGTGGCCACGCTGACGCCCGAGCGGCGCATCTACCGCAGCCAGGACATGCCGACCACAGAGGCCGCCATCGACACCGGCATCACGCGCGATCTCTATGTCGCGCTCGGCGAATCGCTCGGGGACGGGCGCTGGGCGGTGCGCATCCACGTCAAACCGTTCGTCGACTGGATCTGGGGCGGATGCGTGCTGATGGCAATCGGCGGGCTGCTGGCCGCGAGCGATCGGCGCTACCGGCTGCGCCGGCAGGCCGCGAGCGTTGCCATGCCCGGCGCCGACGCTGCCCAGCCCCAGGCGCCCGCGCTGGCACTGGCCGGCCGTGAGGAGACGCAGGCATGACGCGCTTCCTGCTGCCGCTCGCGGTGTTCCTGGTGCTCGCGGTGGCGCTGGCCGCCGGACTGCGCCACGATCCGCGCGAACTGCCGTCGCCGCTGGTTGGCAAGCCGGCGCCGGCATTCGTGCTGCCGGTGCTCGAACAGGACGGCCGCAAGCTCGGTGTGGCCGACCTGCGCGGCAAGGTGTGGCTGCTCAATGTCTGGGCCTCGTGGTGCACCGCGTGCCGTGCAGAACATCCGGTGCTGGTCGACTTCGCGGCACGCTCGCGGGTGCCGCTCTACGGCCTCAACTACAAGGACGAAAATGGTGCCGCGCGCGAGTGGCTGCAGCGCATGGGCAATCCGTATGCAGCCTCGCTCGTCGATGCCGACGGGCGCGTAGGCATCGACTTCGGCGTGTATGGCGTACCCGAGACCTTCGTCATCGACAAGGCCGGCGTGGTGCGCTACAAGCAGGTCGGGCCGGTGACAAGGGAGGTGCTGGAGCGCAAGCTGATTCCGCTACTGGAATCGCTGGAGAAGGGGGATGGTCATGCGTAGCGCCGTACTCGCCTGCTGTGCGCTCACATTCGCCCTGCATGCGGTCGCCGCCCCTCCTGCCGACGCCGAACTCGACGCCCGCGTCCATACCCTGTCCGAGCAATTGCGCTGCCTCGTCTGCCAGAACCAGACGCTGGCCGATTCCAACGCCGACCTCGCGGTCGACCTGCGCCGGCAGATCCGCGAACAGTTGCGCCAGGGCGCCAGCGACGAAGCGGTGAAGCAATATCTCGTGCAGCGCTACGGCGACTTCGTGCTCTACAAGCCGCCGCTCAAGCCGCTTACCTGGCTGCTGTGGTTCGGCCCCCTGCTATTGCTGATCGCTGTACTGGCGGGGCTGTCGCGCGCCCGGTCACGCCGCGCCGCGCCTGCAGCCCCGCTCGACGACGCCGAACGCCGCAGGCTCGCGGAACTGCTCGACGAACCGCCACGTTCCGCCGACCCGTTGCCACCGCTATCGCCACCATGACCACCTTCTGGTTCCTCGCCGCCGCGCTGATGGCCGTGACCATGGCCGGGCTGCTGTGGCCATTGTTGCGCCACCCTTCGGGCGCGGTCGTGGCGGACCGCCCTGCCCCCGCGCTGCGAGACGTCTACCGCGACCAGTTGCGCGAACTCGACGCAGACCTTCGCGCCGGCACACTGAGCCCGACGCGTCACGCGGAAGCGCGCGATGAACTCGCCCACCGCCTGCTCGACGACAGCGGACAGCCGGGCATCGTGCAGCGCGAGCACCGTTCCTCCCCGCTTCTGGCCGCCGCGCTGCTGGCATTGCTGCCAAGCGCGGCCATCCTGCTCTACCTGCACCTGGGCAATCCGGTGGCGCTCTGGGGCGCCGGCGACAGGCACGCAGCGGAAGACAGCCAGCACGAACTGAGCGTCGCGCAGGTCGAGGGCATGGTGAACCAGCTTGCCACGCGGCTGCGCGACAAGCCCGATGATCCGGAGGGTTGGTCGATGCTCGCGCGCTCCTACACGGCGCTGCAGCGCTATGACGACGCCGCGGCAGCCTATGCCAGGGCCGTGGCGCTCGCACCGGAGGTGGCAGCATTGCGCGCCGACTATGCCGACGTACTGGCGAGCACGAACGGCGGCTCGCTCGAGGGTCCGGCGATGGAGCAGATCCAGCGCGCACTGGCGCTCGACCCCGATGATCCCAAGGGCCTGGCACTGGCCGCCAGCGCGGCCGCCGAGCGGGGCGAGACCGCCGAGGCCATTGCCTACTGGGAACACCTGTACCGCCTGCTGCCGCCCGACTCGCAGACGGCGGCACGGGTGGCCGCCAATCTCGCGGCGGCTCGCGGCACCGGCAAGTCACCTGCCGCAACTGGCATCAGTGGCACGCTGGCGCTCGCTCCCGGTGCCGCCAGGACCCCGGCGCCCGATGAAACCGTCTTCCTTTACGCGCGCGCCCTTGACGGTCCACGCATGCCGCTGGCCGTGCTGCGCCGGACCGTGCGGGACCTGCCACTGCGCTTCACGCTGGACGATTCGCTGGCGTTGACACCGGAACGCAAGCTGTCGGGGCAGGCCCGGGTCATGGTGGAGGCGCGCATCTCGGCAAGCGGCAATGCGACGCCGCAGGCGGGCGACCTCACAGGCCAGGCGGGGCCCATTCAGCTCGGTGCGCAGGATGTTCAGGTCATCATCGGACAGCCGTCCGTAAAACCATAGCAACCGTCTGCGCGTTCAGCGCCTACGCCCGACGTACGACCATGCAGGTGGCCGTCGCGGTCGCCACCAACTGGCCGTCCTGGCGCAGTTCTCCCACCACGTTGCAGACATTGCGGCCGCGCCGTTCCAGGCGCGCGCGCCCTTGCAGCGGACCGGCCTGGGCTGGCCGCAGGAACGAGAGATTCAGGTTCAGGGTCGAGCAGTATTCACCGTCGGCCAGCGTCGCGGTGACGAGCATCGCGGTCACGTCATCCAGCATGGCGCCCAGCATCCCGCCCTGCACCTGGCCGGCCGGATTGAGGAATGCCCCGGTGGCAACGTAGTCGGATTCGAGCGCGCCGGCCTCCAGGTCGACTCCGCGAACCACGCCGCCCAGCAGGCTGGCGACAGCCGGCAACGGAGCCTGGCCGTTCAGCATGCGCGTGAAAAGGTTGGCTTCGGCCATCGTGTGTAGGTCCCCGGTCAACGGCCGGTAAAGCGCGGCGCGCGCTTTTCCCGCCATGCAAGCGCGCCTTCGCGCAGGTCGTCGGAAGCATCAGCCGCTGCGATATCTTGCGCCAGCCCGGCGATATCGAGCTCGCCGCGGGCGATGCAGTTCAGGTGCTTCTTCATGCCGAGCAGGGCCAGCGGTGCCATGCCGGCGAGTTCTTCGCTCCACCTTGCCGCAAGCGCGCGCAGCGCCTCGGGACTATCCTCCAGCCGGTCCAGGTAGCCGCAGGCCAGCATCCCGGCCGCGTCGAACCTGTCGGCCATCAGCAGGATGCGCTTGGCCGTGGCCAGGCCCAGCCGCGTGACATAGCGCTCCATGCCGCCGCGGTAGAACAGCAGCCCGAGGCGTGCGGCCGGTACCGACATCTCGGCGCCGGCCGCGCCAAAGCGAAAATCGCACGCGAGCGCCAGGTCGGTGGCACCGCCGTACACGCCGCCATGCAGCACGGCGATGGTGACGGGCCGTGCCTGTTCCAACGCATTGGCCAGCGCTTCGAAGCGGGCCCCGACATCGGCGCCGCCGAGGCGGCCGATATTGAACCCGCTGCAGAAGTGGCGGCCCTGCCCCTCAAGGCGCAGCACGCGTATCCGGCTGTCCGCGTTCACGGTCTCCAGGTACTGGCGCAACAGGTCAAGGTCTTCCGGCTCCAGCCGGTTCGCCACCTCGGGGCGGCGCAGCGTGATGACGGCTACATGGCCATCGACGGCCAGTTCGGGCGGCTGTCCTTGCGGGGTCTCGCTCATGGCATCGGGCCTCGTTCAGTGAAAGCCGTAGATCCGCATGGTGGTCTCGCCCGCCTCCACCCGCTTGAGAATGGCGGCTTCGGTGGCTTCGCGGTCCTGTGCCTTGCCCACGACCTCCGCGGCGCGGGTGCGCGGCACCACCACCACGCCATCACGGTCGCCCACGACCAGGTCACCGGCTTCCACGCGGGCGCCGCCGATCAGCACCGGCGCATTGAGCCAGCCGATCGCGCCATAGTCCTTGCCGGTGCCGCGGATGCACAGGCCGCGCGCGAACACCGGGAAGCCGATCTCCTCGAGCAGCACGCCATCGCGCACGCAGCCGTCGATCACCAGTCCGCCGAGGTGCTTCACCTTGGCGGCGGTGGTCATGATCTCGCCCCAGTAGCCGTGCTCGTAGGCGCCGCTCACATGCACCACCAGCACGTCGCCGGGCCGCGCGATGTCCAGCGCGCGATGCAGCCACAGGTTGTCGCCGCCGGGCGAATGGACCGTCAGCGCCGGGCCGCAGATGCGGAATTCCGGTGCCACGGGCTTGATGGCCGGCGACACCACGCCGATCTTTCCGCCCGCCTCATGCAGCGTGGCAGTCGGCAATGCGCGCGCGTCGTTGACGATATCGGCGCTGACCCGCTCGAATTCGCGGATCGTCGTGCTGGTTGCGTCGTGTTCCGCCATGGTCAGGCTCCCTTGGTCTGCAGCTGGTGGTAGCGGAACTGGCGGCGCGCCTCGTCCAGGCGCATGCCGCCGCGCACGGCTTCGCGGATGGCGTTCTCGGCGTGCTCGATCTGCTCGGCCGTATCGAGCACCGCGGCTTCGTGCTCGCGCGGGATCACCACCACGCCGTCGGCATCGCCGCGCAGGATGTCGCCGGGCTGCACGCGCGCATCGCCGATATTGACGACCACGTTGGTGGCTTCTACCTGCACGCGGTCCTTGCCGGTGCGCATCCAGTGGTCCTTGCTGAACACCGGGTAGCCGAGCTGGCGGCACAGGGCCACGTCACGGCACACGCCGTCGATGACGGTGCCGGCAATGCCGCGGCGGTGCGCGATCTCCGTGAGGATGTCGCCCCAGACCGTGGCGTTGTCGCGGCCGCCGTTGTCGAGCACGAGGATGCTGCCCGGCGGCACGTCGTCAATGTAGTCGCCCACGGTGCCGGGCGGGTTCGATGCCGGGCCGTACAGCAGCGTGTAGGCGCGGCCGGCCGTGGCGAAGCCCTCGCCGCGGGCCTTGATGCGGTAGCACTGGCCTGCGATGCCGTGCTTGTCCAGCGCGTCGCTCAGCGTGGCCGTGTCCAGCTTCGCGGCGCGCGCGACGTTGATGTCCTGTTGTTCGCTCATCTCTCTCAACCCTTCAGCATGTGTTCGTAGTTGCCACCCATGACTTCCCCGATGGGCGTGCCGCCCAGGATGGCTTTCGCCATCACGGACTCCTTGCGCACGATGGCTTCGGCCGTCTCCAGCACGCGCGCGATGTCGCGCGCGGCGATGAAGATCACGGCGCTGCGGTCCGCGACCACGTAGTCCCCCCCTTCCACCGTCACGCTGCCGATCTGCACCGGAACATTGGTGCCCTGCTCCACCACGCGGCTGCGTGCGGTGAATGCGGTCAGCGCGCGACTGAAGACAGGGAAGTCGAAATCAAGGGCCTCGTCGATATCGCGCACCGGGCCATCCGCCACGACGCCGGCGACGCCGCGCACCTTGGCCCCGAGCGACAGCAGCCCGCCCCAGCTCCCCGCCTCCACGCCGGTGCGCTGCTCGACGACGATGATGTTGTCCGGGCCCGCCTGCTCGATCGCCGTGCAGCCGAGATGGCGCGTCGGTCCCGGCGGCGGCGCGCCGGTGCCGAGCTTGACGGTGATGGCGCGGCCGGCAATACGCCCGGCGCCGGAGCGCTGTGGCAGGCCCGTCACGGTGCCCGGCAGCTGCAGCTTGTCGAGCGCGTCGGATACCGCGCAGCAATCAAGCCGGCGCAGGCGTTGTACGTTGGATTCGGTTTCACTCATGGTCGTTGGTATGGCTTTTGTTCGGTTGTTCAATCCAGGGTGTGCCAGGCCGCGAAGCACAGGCCGGTGCCGGTCAGTGCAGGCGTGCGGTATCCCGGGACATAGGAAACCCATTCGAGGTCAAGGTCGCGCACGGCCTCGACGGCGATCAGCCAGTTGCGGATCTCCGAGCTGCCCGCCTGGAGCTGGCGCGGATCCAGCGATGCGAGGAAAGCCGTGTCTTTCGTGCGAATGGCATCGATGATCGCGTTGTCGAGTTCGGCATCCACCACGAAGTGGCTCAGGCCGCCCGAGGCCAGCACACCGACGCGCAGATCTTCGGGATAGGCGGCGATCAGCTCGCGCAGCGCGGCGCCAAGCTGGATGCAGCGGCGCGGCGTGGGCTGGTTGGGCGGATCGAAGGTGTTGACGATGACGGGCACCACCGGCAAGTCCAGCCCCTGCAGGTAGCGCCGGTGGATGAACGAGAACGCATGGCCTTCGAACTGGCCGCGCTCGAGCCCGTCCATGGCGGTGATGTCGAAGTCGCGGTCGCACAGCTCGCGGATCATCCAGCGGCCCATGGCGGCGTTGACCGGGTAGTCGCGGTCGGCGTTGGGCTCCTGTCGGGCCATGCGGGCCTTCTTGTACCAGCTGTCCGACTGGCTCTCATCGCGCTTCGCATTGCGGATGGTGTCGCCGTAGTAGATCGCAAAAGCCGGGTTGTTCGTGGTGCGGAACAGCTCGGTCTGGTCGTCGCCGACCACCAGCAGTACGTCGAGCCGGGCCGCGCGGATGCGCTCGCGCAACTCGTCCATGGCGGCTTCGGCTTCGTCGTAGCGCTCGCCCATGCGTTCGGGCGTCACCATGGCCTCGGCATCATCCGGGGCGACGGCGAGCAGCGCCTCATAGGTGGTCGGGTTGCCGGCCCGGTCGAAATAGTGCGGGTTCTTCGGGTCGACCTGGCGGAAGCCGTGCTGCCAGTCTTCACGCTGGCACACCAGCATGATGCTGTGGGAGGAGCCGAAAGCGGCGACGAGTCTTGCCATGGGAGTGTCCTTGCGTTCAAACGCGGTCAAACGATGTAGGCGGCGCGCAGTTCGTCCACCTGCGCCGCGCTGTAGCCCAGCTCGCGCAGGATGTCGTCAGTGTTGGCGCCCTGTAGCGGTGCGGGCTGCGGCGGCAGGTCGCGCGGATAGCGCGAGAAGCGCATCGGCTGCCCGACCAGCGCGACATCGCCAAGCTCGGCGTGCTGCATTGGCCAGGCCACGCCGAGGTGCTTCACCTGCGGGTCGGCAAACACCTGGTCGATGCGGTGGATGGGGCCGCACGGCACGCCGGCCTTGAGCAGCCGCTCGGTCCATTCGGCGGTGGTGCGCGTGCGCAGCGCGGCTTCGATCGCCGCATTGACCTTGTCGCGGTTGCGCACGCGCTCGGGATCGGAACCCATGCCGGGTTCGTCGACGAGGTGGGGCACTTCCAGCGCCTCGCACAGGCGCTTCCACATGGTCTGGCCGATCGCGGCGATGTTCAGGTAGCCGTCGCTGGTGGCGAACACGCCCGTGGGCACGGTCAGCGGATGTTCGTTGCCGGTCTGTTCCGGAATCTTGCGGTCGACCAGCCACTGCGCGGCCTGGAAATCGAGCATGGCGATCTGCGCTTCGAGCAGCGAGGTCTGCACCCACTGCCCTTCGCCCGAGGCTTCGCGCTCCAGCAGCGCCGTGAGGATGCCCATCGCGCAGAAGTGGCCCGCGCACAGGTCCGCGAGCGGAATGCCGACGCGCATCGGGCCTTCGCCCGGCTTGCCGGTCACGCTCATCAGTCCGCCCATGCCCTGCGCGATGGAGTCGAAGCCGGGCCAGCCCGCGTAGGGGCCGTCCTGCCCGAAGCCTGAAATGCTCGCGTAGACCAGCCGCGGGTTGATCGCGCGCAGCGCGTCCGGGCCGATGCCGAGGCGGTGCTTCACGTCGGGGCGGTAGTTCTCGATGAAGACGTCGGCGCGGCTGACCAGCTCATGCAGGATCTTGACGCCCTCCGGGGTCTTCATGTTGAGCGTGAGGCTTTCCTTGTTGCGGTGCAGGTTCTCGTAGTCGGCGCGGTTGTGGTCGCGTCCGCCGATCATGTCGTCGCCGCCCGGCGCGCCGGGCGGGATCTCCAGCTTGATCACGCGCGCACCCATGTCGGCGAACAGCCGCACCGCGGTAGGGCCGGCGCGCACGCGCGAGGCGTCGAGGATAGTGAAGCGGGACAGCGGGCCCTTGCGCTCGCCGGTGCCGTGTTCGTTGTGTCGGGTATCAGCCATGGTCGTTGCCTCAGGTCCTTATGCCGGGGTGAACATCGGCACGGCGTAGCCGCCATCGCTCGGCTTGAACACGACCTTCACGCGCTGGCCGATCTCGACCTCGCGCGGGTCGCAATCCACCAGGTTGGTCATCATCGTCACGCCTTCGTCCAGCCGGACATAGGCAAGCGTCCAGGCGGCCTCGCCCTTGCCCATGGTGCTGAACGAGTAGACCGTGCCGAAGCCGCTGGCGTCGCGCCATTCGGTGCGGTCGGACTGGCAGTGCGGGCAGATGTCACGCGGGTAGTAGTGCGGCGCGTGGCAGTCCAGGCACGCTTTCAGCAGCAGGCGGCCGGCGTCCGCGGCTTCCCAGAACGCCTGGCTTTCCGGCAGCGTGCGCGGCGCGGGAATCTTGCGCGGACCGGCGGGCGGCGCCTTGGCGGCCGGGTTGGCAGCGTTGGCGGGAGTAGCCGGAGTAGCAGGTGTGCTCATGGTGTTCATTCCCTCTCAAGAATCAGCGTGGCCGCGGTATGGCGCGAAGCCAGCGCGCCGCCGATGCCGCTGGCCAGTGCCAGGTCGCAGTTGGGGACCTGCACCGCGGGATGCGCCTCGCCGCGCAGCTGGCGCACCGCCTCGATCACCTTGGTGACGCCGCCGCGGTTGGCCGGATGGTTGTTGCACAGGCCGCCGCCGTCGGTGTTGAACGGCAGGCGTCCCACGCCGGAAATCAGGCCGCCGTCGGCGACGAACTTGCCGCCCTCGCCCTTCTTGCAGAAGCCCAGGTCTTCGAGCTGCATCAGCACAGTGATGGTGAAGCTGTCGTACAGCGACGCGTACTTGATGTCGGCCGGCGTGACGCCGGCTTCCGCGAACGCTGCCGGGCCCGACCACGCGGCGGCCGACCACGTGAGGTCGATGTTGCCGCCCATCGCGTGCTTGGGCGCTTCGCCGGTGCCGCGCACTTTCACCAGCGGGCGCTTGAGCTGGCGGGCGATCTCGGGGCGCGCCACGATCAGCGCGCCGCCGCCGTCGCTCATCACGCAGCAGTCGAGGCGGTGCAGCGGGTCGGCGACCATCGGCGAGTTGACGACGTCTTCGACGGTCACCACGTTGCGCAGCATGGCGTGCGGGTTGTGCTGCGCATGATGGGACGCGGCCACCTTGATCCACGCGAGCTGTTCGCTGGTGGTGCCGAACTCGTACATATGGCGCTTGGCCACCACGCCGTAGAGGTTCTGCGTGGCCGGGCCGAACGGCAGTTCGAAGGCCACGTCGGGCGCATCCGGGTCCGGGGCGCGCAGCGCCAGCGCGGCACCGGCTGCGCGCGGACGTCCCGCCAACGTGATCAGCGCGACGTTGCAGCGCCCCGCAGCGATGGCCTCGGCCGCGTGCGCCACATGCAGGATCGGCGCGGAGCCGCCGCATTCGGTGGAGTCCACGTGGCGCGGCTTCAGGCCAAGGTATTCCACGATCGTGGTGGTCCCGAGGCCGGGCGCGTCGCCGGCGCAGAAGTAGCCGTCGACATCGGCGGCGGTCAGGCCGGCATCGGCCAGCGCGCCGCGCGCCACGTCGGCATGCAGGCGCGCCACCGACAGGTCGTCAGCTTTGCGGGTGGGGTGCTCGTAAGCTCCCACGATGTAGGCGGATCCGTTCAGGGTCATGATGAATTGCTGGAACTATTGAGCTTTCCCTATTTCACGACAACATCAAAGCAACCACCGTCATTCCCGCGAAGGCGGGAATCCAGCGTCTTGCAAGTCCCCCGAAGGGGGACAAAAAGTCACTGGGTCCCCGCCTGCGCGGGGACGACGAATATTTTGCGTTGTCATGAATTCTGGAAACATCAAATAGGTAGAGATGGCTGGCGTCGCGCAGGGCATCACTGCTCAGGCGTAAAGCCGCTGGCCTTGATGACGGGGCCCCAGTAAGCGAGTTCCTTGCGCTGGAGACGGTCCAGGTCGGCAGCCGGCCGGAAGTCCGGATTCAGCGTGGCCCGCTGCTGCAGCGTGGCGCGCACATCGGGCATGGCGAGCACCTTGCCCAGCGCCGCCTGCATGCGGTCCAGTTCCGCCTTGGGCGTGCGAGCCGGGGCCCAGATGCCGGCCCAGGCTTCGCCGCTGTCGACCGCCACGCCCTGCTCCGTCGCCGTGGGCACGCCCGGCAGCAGCGGCGAGCGCGCGGCGCCGAACACGGCCAGGATGCGGACCTTGCCGCTCTTGGCGTGCGGCAGGATGTCGCCGGCCGTCATCACGGCTGCAGCGAGCTGCCCGCCGAGCAGGTCGGTGACCAGCGGACCGTTGCCCTTGTACGGCACGACGCTCATCGGCACGCCGATGGCCTTGCCGAACTGCAGGCCGGTGAAGTGTGTCTGGCCACCCAGGCCGGCGGTGCCGAACATGGCCTTGCCGGGGTGCGCTTTCGCCCATTCCACGAAGCCCTTCACGTCGGTGACGCCGGTCTGGCTGCTCACGACCAGCGCCAGCGGATACGAGATCACCACGGCGACCGGGGCCAGGTCGGTCAGCAGGTCGTACTTGAGCGTGGCCGACGGATACAGCAGCGTCGGGAAGATCGCGGTGGCATTCGGCGCCACCATGTAGGTCAGTCCGTCGGGAGCACTGTGCTTGAGCATGCCGGTCGCCAGGCGGCCGCCGGCACCGGGGCGGTTGTCGACGATCACGATCTGGCCGAGCTCACCTTGCAGCTTCTCGGCCAGCACGCGCGCCACGGTATCGGTGGAGCCGCCGGGCGGGAAGCCGACCAGGAACTTGATCGGCTGCTTCTCCTGCGCCTGCGCGCCGCAGGCAAATGCCAGGCCGAGCGCCAGCGCGCCGCAGGCTGACCTTAGGGTACGGATGAGGGCCATGTCTTTGTCTCCTGTATGTTTTTGTGTGTGGACCGGACGAGCGCCGGTCAGTCCTGCCTGGCGAAACAGGCCAGGTGGTGGCCGGCATCGCCGAACAGCTGGTTGATGACCATCAGGCGCTTGGCGTAATGGCCGACGCGGCACTCGTCGGTCATGCCCATGGCGCCGTGCATCTGGATTGCCCACTGCCCGACCTGCCGGCCTGCCTGGCCGATCACCGTCTTGGCCGCGGACACCAGCCGGCGGCGCTGCGCCGGGTCGCCGTCGGCAACCGCCATGGCGGCCACGCAGGCCATCGATTTGCACTGTTCGAGCGCGATCAGCATGTCCGCCACGCGGTGCTGCAGCACCTGGAACTTCGCCAGCAGCGAGCCGAACTGCTTGCGCGTCTTCAGTTGCTCAGCAGTGAGGTCCAGCAGCGCTTCCAGCGCGCCGGTGGCCTCCGCACACAGCACGGCGCTGGCGCGATCGGCAGCGGCGACGATCACCGGCAGCGCTGCGCCTGCCTGGCCCAGACCCGCATCGGTACCGGCCCTGACTTCGCGCAGCGTGAGGTGCGCGGCGCTGCGGCCATCGAGCGTGCGGAACTCGCGCACAGCCAGTCCGGGTGTGCCGGCCGGAATGAGGAAGAGCGAGATGCCCTGTTCGTCGGCGGCATCTCCGGCGGTGCGCGCCGCCACGATGAACGCATCGGCCTGCGCGCCATCGAGCACCAGCGTCTTGGCCCCATCGAGCACCCAGCCGTCGCCGTCGGGGCGCGCCCGCGTGCCGACGCGCGACAGGTCATAGCGGGCGTCCGCTTCGCCAATGGCCAGGGCCAGCCGGGCCCGTCCCGCTGCCAGTGCCGGCAGCCACTGCTGCCGCTGTGCGGGCGTGCCGGCCTCGTCGAGCAGTTGCCCGGCCAGCACCACGCTCGACAGCCACGCACCGCCGCCGAGCGCCCGGCCCAGCTCCTGGGCCACCAGCATCATTTCCGTCGGGCCCTGCTCGCTGCCGCCCACGTCGGCGGCCAGCGGCAGCCCGAGCAGGCCAAGGTCCGCCATCGCGGCCCAGCGCGCCGTGGCCTCGCCATCCGTCTCGGCATCGCCGCGGCGATGCGCGGGGTACTCGCCGTCGCAGAAGCGGCGCACCGCATCGCGCAGCGCGATATGTTCGTCGTTGAGAGAGAAATCCATGGTCTCGGTACGGTGTCAGGCCGCGAGGAAGGCCTTGCTGATCAGGTTGCGCTGCACTTCGTTGACGCCGCCGTAGATCGACAGCTTGCGCGCATCAAGGTAGTTGGCGGCCAGCGCCGACAGTTCGAGCGGGCTGGCCGGGTCGTCCAGCTCGCCGCGCAGTGCCGCCTCCTCGAACGGCACGGCATGCGGGCCCGCCACTTCCACCAGCAGTTCATAGATGGCCTGGCGCAGCTCGGTGCCGCGCACCTTGAGCATCGACGCTTCCACCGCCGGTACCCGGCTCTGCTGGTTGGCGCTGAGCAGGCGCAGCGCGGTGAATTCCAGCGCCAGCAGCTCGATCTCGAACTGCGCCAGGCGCGACTGCAGCACCGCATCGCCGTCCAGCCCTTCGCGGGCCGCCAGCGCCCGGGCCCGCTGCAATTGCTGCTTGCAGGAGCCGATGCCTGCGATGCCGGTGCGCTCGTGGCCCAGCAGGTACTTGCCGTAGGACCAGCCCTTGTGCAGCTCGCCCACGAGGTTCTCCACCGGCACCCGCACGTTGTCGAGGTAGCACTCGTTCAGGTCGGTGCCGCCTTCGAGCATGCGGATCGGCCGGACTTCCACGCCCGGGGTGTTCATGTCGATCAGCAGGAACGAGATGCCCTCCTGCGGCTTGGCCGCGTTCGGGTCGGTGCGCACCAGCGCGAACATCATCGAGCACCAGTGCGCGTACGAGGTCCACACCTTGTGGCCATTGACCACGAAGTGCTTGCCGTCCGGTTCCAGCACCGCGGTGGTCCGCACCGCCGCCAGGTCGGACCCGGCGCCCGGCTCGGAGAAGCCCTGCGCCCACCACGTATTGCTCTGGCGGATGTCGGGCAGGTACTTCGCCTTCTGCTCGGGCGTGCCGAACGCGATCAGCACCGGGCCCAGCATCTGGATGCCGCTGGCGATGATGCGCGGCGCGCCGCCCAGCATGGTTTCCTCGTCGAAGATATAGCGCTGCACGTGGTTCCAGCCCGGGCCGCCATGTTCGACGGGCCAGCCCGGCGTCAGCCAGCCGCGCGCTTCGAGGATGCGGAACCACGTCACATAGTCGGCATGTTCCAGCCGCAGGCCGAGTTCGACCTTGCGCCGGATATCAGCGGGCAGCTTCGCCTTGACGAAGGCGCGCACCTCCTGGCGGAACGCTTCGTCGGCGGGGGAAAAAGTCAGCTTCATGGTGTATGTGCCGTAGGTTCAGGCCTGCGGGGCACAGACGACCAGTGCGTCAAGCGCGAGCACGCGGTCGGGATATGCCACCAGCGGATTGACATCGATCTCGGTGATCGCGGGGTTGGCACGCATCTGCGCACCGATCAGCGTCACCGCGCGCGCAATGGCGGCCACGTCGACCGCGGCCGCGCCACGGACGCCGCGCAGCAGGGAGGCGGCCTTGAGCCGGCCCAGTTCCTGTACCACGTCGGCTTCGGCAAGATCGGCGGGGATCAGCCGCACATCCTTCAGCGCCTCGATCCAAACACCGCCAAGGCCCACCAGCACCACCGGCCCCCAGCCGGCGTCGCGCCGCGCGCCGACCACCAGCTCCAGCCCGCGCGGCCCCATCGCCTCGACCAGCACGCCGTCCAGCGTGAGGTCCGGGCGGTGGGTGGCGATGTTCTGCTGCAGGCGGCTCCAGCCCGCACGCAGCGCGGCTTCATCGGCCAGGCCGACGATCACGCCGCCCACATCGCTCTTGTGCGGCAGCTCACTTGCCTGCGCCTTGATCACCACCGGGTAGCCGATGCGCGCGGCAATCGCCGCCGCTTCATCGGCGCTGGTCGCCAGCTCGCCGTCGGGCACCGTCAGGCCGGCCGCGGCCAGCCACGCCTTGCCCTGGTATTCCGCGAACACGCCCGAAGGCGGAACGGCGCCGGGCAGCGGCACCGCCGCGGGAACCGACTGGCTGGCCCGATCGGCACGCTGCAGGGCCTCGCCATACGCCGACACCCGGGCAAGCGCGCGCAGCGCGCGGTCGGGGGAGCGGAAGAACGGCACGCCGCTGGCGCGGATGGCATCGACAAAGAACGACTCGATGGGGCCGCTGTCGCCGGTCACGACCAGCACTGCCGGCTTGCCGGCGCGGGCCAGTGCCGGGACGATGTGCTCGGCCTTGTCGCGCTGCGCCACTTCCGGCCCTGCGGGGATGCTGAGGACAATGCTGCCCACGGCCGGATCGGACAGCATGGTCAGCAGCACTTCGCCCACCAGGCCGGGGTTGCGCACGCCGATGGTGGTGTAGTCGAGCGGGTTCTCGGCCACCGCGTAGTCCGGCAGCATGGCCCTGAGGCTTGCCGTCGTCGCCTCGCCAAGAGGTGGCAACGACAAGCCCAGCCCGTCGCAGAAGTCCAGCGCGACATTCTTCATCGCGCCGGAACCGGTCATAAAAGCCGGGCCACCAGCAGGCGGCACCGGGAAACGCAGCAGGATGGCTGCAGCGTCGACAAGCTCGTCTGGGGTATCGACCAGCACGACCGCCTCGCGCGCCAGCGCCACGCAGGCAGTGGCGTGATCGCCGGCCAGCGCACCGGTGTGGGACTGGGCCGCTTCGCGCGCCCGTTCGCTGCGGCCCGGCATCAGCATCACGATCGGCTTGCCGGCCTGGCGCGCCTTGCGCGCCAGCGCCAGGAATGTGCGCGGGCGCCGCACCTGTTCGGCGTACACGGCCAGCACGCGGGTCTGCGGGTCGTCGATGTAGTGGGCAACGAAATCCTCGACCCCGAGCGACGCTTCATTCCCCGTGGACACCACGGCGGTCAGCGGCAGGCCGCGCCCGACGAAGGCGTCGCGCATGTTCGCGGCCATCGCGCCGCTTTGCGCCACCACGCCAATGCCCGGGCGTCCGCCGCACGGATAGGGCTGGACAGCCTCGAAGGTCACGGGCACGTCGCCCTCGAAATTCGTGAAGCCCATGCAGTTCGGCCCGAGCAGCAGCATGCCGGCGTCGCGCGCGGCGGCGGCCAGCTGGTCCTGCCGTTCGCGGCCGGCCTCGCCGGTCTCCGCATAGCCGGAGGCGAACAGGACTGCCGCGCGAGTGCCCTTCGCGGCCAGGCTGCGCACGGCGTCGAGCACGCCGGCCTCGGGAATGGCCAGCACGGCCAGGTCGATGCCGGCCGGCAGTTCATCCACCGTCTTCACGCAGCCACGGCCATTGATCTCGGTGCTGCTGCGGCTCACCAGGTGAATGGCGCCGGCGTAGCCGAAGCGCTCCAGGTTCGCCAGCACGAAGCCGCCGAACGAGCGCGGGTCCGCCGATGCGCCGACGATGGCAATGGAAGCCGGACGGAGGACGCTGGTCACGGCAGCCACCGCGGCTTCGGCCGCCGGTTCGGGCTGTCCGGCCTGCGCGCCGGGAAAGTCTGAGGTTTTCATGGGTTGGGTCTTCCAGGAAAGGGGGCGTTTGCTTCGTGTTGATTGCATTCTGGCATACCAGATTAGCCGTTTCAATACACCAGAAAACCTTATTTCTTGAAAATTACTAGGGAGTTTCCCTTATCCAGCCGGGGCAACCACGGCTCCGACGGGTGGTACGAACGTCTTCCACGCCGCCACCGCAAAGCTCTTGGGAAGCTTGATGGCGTCACGCCCTCCAAGGTTGAAAGCCAATCATGGCGCGGCATTCCGGGAAGTTCCGGGCCAAACGGCTGCTGTGTGAGCCTACCTTCCTCCCAGCATAGGAGAGGAATGCCGAGGAATCCTGCCCGCCACGATCGCGATCTTTTTTAGCCATCTTTGCATACCAGTATTTTTTTGTTGTATATTTTTACGCAACAACGAGATGCTTGTTTGCGTCAAACCGTATGCAACCGACCAACCCCACCCTGAACCCACCCCGCCCCGCCGGGCGCCCCAGCCGGGCCGAAGACATCCGCGCCACGCTGGAGGCCGAGATCGAGGCCGGCGTGCTGTGTCCCGGCGCGCCGCTTGATGAGCGGGAACTGGCGCAGCGCTTTGGCGTATCACGCACGCCGGTGCGCGAAGCACTGCAGCAGTTGGCCGCCCACGAACTGGTGAGCATTGCCCCGCGCCAGGGCGCGGTGGTCACGCGCCTGTCCGTCGGCAAGGTGAGAGCGATGCTGGAGTACGTGGGCGAACTGGAATCCCTGGCGGCGCGGTTGGCCGCCCGCCGCGGCGACGAAGCGCTGCATGCGGCGCTCGACGCGGGCCTGTCGCTGTGCCGGCGCGTCGCGGCAACGCCCGGCGCCGTCGGCTACGCCGCCGCGAACGCGGCCTTCCACGAAGCCATCTACCAGGGCTGCCGCAACGAAATCCTCGCTGGCCATATCCGCGCGGCACGGCGGTGCCTGCAGCGCTACCGCATGCGCGACTTCGCCACCGGGCAGCAGGTGGCGAAGTCCCTGGAAGAGCACCAGCGCATCGCCGATGCGATCCGTGCCGGCGACGAGCTGCAGGCCGCCGCCACCATGGCCTTCCATGTGCCCGCCGGCACCACCGGCTTCGCCGAATTCCTGGCGACCGTGCCGGCCCATTTCTTCGACGGCGCCCATGCCGCCGCGTCCTGACCGCAAAAACTCCGATACCTGAGGCATCCCATGACCAGACCTCTCCGCTCGCTCGATGTGCCCGGCCTTGCGCACAACGCCCCCATTCCCACCGGCGCCCGCGTGGGCAATGTGATCTGCACCTCCGCCATCTCGGGCAAGGACGCGGCCACAGGCGAACTGCCCGCTGGCGCGGCCGCACAGGCCGCGCACGCGTTCCGCAATCTCGCCAGCGTGCTGGCGGCCGGCGGCGCCAGCGTGGCGGACGTGGTGAAGCTGACTGTCTACGTGAAGGACAACAGCGTGCGCGACGCCATCAATGCCGAATGGCTGCAGTGCTTCCCCAACCCCGAAGACCGCCCCGCGCGGCACATCGTTGTGCATGACCTGCAGCACGGCATGCTCCTGCAACTCGAATGCCTGGCCGTCCTGGCCGGCGCAAACCAAGGCTGAACACCATGATCATCGATTCCCACGCCCACGTCGTCATGCCGCCGGAGAGCTTCCGCTATATGGCGGAGCTCATCGGCGGACGCGCCAATCCGTCCACCACGCCGAAGATTCCGGATGCATCCGTACGCAAGGCGGCTGAAGAGCTGGTGCGCAGCATGGACGCCGTCGGCACCGACGTGCAGTTCATCTCGCCACGCCCGTACCTGCAGATGCATTCGGTCAAGCCGGGCCGCGTGACCGAGCTGTGGTCGCGCCACTGCAACGACATCATTGCGCGCTTCGTCGCGATGTTCCCGGACCGCTTCCGCGGCGTGGCCGGCCTGCCGCAGCACATGCTGGAATCCCCGGCCGAACGCGCGGTGCCGGAGTTGGAACGCTGCGTGAACGAGCTCGGCTTTGTCGGCTGCCTGATCAACCCGGACCCGACCGAAAGCGAAGGCCCGACGCCGCCGGGCCTCGGCGATCCGTTCTGGTATCCGCTGTACGAGGCCATGACGCGCCTGGACGTGCCGGGCCTGATCCACTCTGCCGGCAGCTGCAGCGCACGCGAGTCGTACACGCTCAAGTTCATCAACGAGGAAAGCATCGCCGTCATCTCGCTGCTGAACTCGAAGGTGTTCCAGGACTTCCCGAACCTGAAGATCGTGGTAGCGCATGGCGGCGGGGCAATTCCCTACCAGATGGGCCGCTTCCGTTCTTGGTCGGTGCGCAAGGGCGAGACCGTCACGTTCGACGAGCAGCTGCGCAAGCTGTACTTCGACACCTGCAACTACTCCACCGAAGCCATCGACCTGCTGCTGAAGGTGGCCGGCACCGACAACGTGCTGTTCGGCACCGAGAAGCCCGGCACTGGCAGCGCGCGCGACCCGCTGACCGACCGCGACTACGACGACATGAAGCCGGTGATCGAAGGCATTTCGTGGCTGACGGACGAGCAGCGCAAGAACATTTTCGAATGCAACTGCAGGCGCCTGTACTCGCGCGCCTTCCGCACCGACGAGGAGTGCTGAGATGCCGCTGACCCGCGAAGACAACGACCTGCTCACGCGCGTCGAGAACGGTGCGCCGATGGGGGAGATGATCCGCCAGCACTACTGGCTGCCGGCCGTGCCGTCGGCCAGGCTGGTGGCGGACGGCGCGCCCGTGCGCGTGCGCCTGCTCGGCAGCAACTACGTGGCGTTCCGCCGCACCGACGGCGCGGTGGGCGTGCTCGACGAGCTGTGCCCGCACCGCAAGACCTCGCTGCTGATGGCCCGCAACGAGGACAACGGCCTGCGCTGCATCTTCCACGGCTGGAAGCTCGACACCAGCGGCGAGGTCATCGAGGCGCCGAACCATGTCGGCGACCAGGCCCAGTTCTGCAAGCACGTGCGCGTGAACCGCTATGGCGTGCAGGAGCGCGGCGGCATCGTGTGGGTGTGGCTCGGCAAGGGCGAACAGCCGCCGAAGTTCCCGGACCTGCCCTTCACCTCGCTGCCCGAAGACCAGCGTTCGGTCACCAGCCAGGAAGTGCCGACCAACTGGGTACAGGGTGTGGAAGCGTCAATGGATTCCTCCCACGTCGGCGTGCTGCACGAGTCCACCACGCAGATCACCGCGGGTTCGGGCAACCAGCGCATGCACATGACCAAGGCACTCGCGCCGCGCCTGGAGTTCGAGGACCGGCCCTACGGCTACCGCTACGCCGCGCTGCGGCCGCTGCCCGACGACCAGTTCTATGCGCGCGTGAACAACTTCGTCATGCCGTGGTACGGCATCATCTGCGCGCCCGACGAAAAGGGCCCGAGCACGGTGTTCTTCTCCACGCCGGTGGACGATGTCACGCACCGCGCCTGGTTCGTCCATTTCAACCCGCACCGCCCGCTCGGCATGACCATCATGTCGGCCACGCCCGACGTGTGGAACTATCCGCCGCTGCCGCCGGGCACGCCCGCCGACAACTGGGGCCAGAACCGCGACCTGATGCGCCGCGGCCACGCCACCGGGTTTCCGCAGCACCTCGGCACCGAGGACTTCGCCATGTTCATCGGACAGGGCCCGATTGCCGACCGCACGACCGAGCAGCTGTGCTCGGCCGACGGCGCCGTGCTGCGCGTACGCCAGGCCTTGTTGAAATCGGTACGCGAGTTCATGGGCGGCAAGACCCCGACGCTCGCCGATAACCCGGACCTCGACTACAGCCGGATCGTTTCCGTGGGCGGCGTGCTGCCGGCCGGAGAGGACTGGCGCTCGCTGACCGCGGCGCCCTGAGCCAGCCAGCACAAGACTGACAAGAAGACGGAGACAAAGATGAACAGCCCCCAATTCCGCTCGCGCCGCCGGCTGCTGCTGGCGGCGTGCGCCGGCCTCGCCGCGCCCGCGGCCTCGTTCGCGCAGTTGCGCGGCAAACCCGCCATCCGCATCCTGGTGGGCCTGCCGCCCGGCGGCGGCACCGACGCCATCGCGCGGTATTTTTCCGATTCCCTTCCCGCGCTGCTGGGCCAGCCGGTGATCGTGGAAAACCATGTGGGCGCCGGTGGCCGTCTGGCCGCCGATGTGCTCAAGTCCGCGGAGCCGGACGGCCTCACCTACATGATCGCGCCCAACGCCACGCCCACGTTCCAGACCCTGGTGTTCGGCAAGCAGCTCAAGTGGGACTTGTGGCGCGATTTCGCGCCGGTGGCCGGACTGGTGTCTTACCCGACCGGCATGGCTGCGGGGATGGCAACCGGCGCGTCCAGCGCGGAGGCGTTCGTGCGGTGGGCGCGCACCAATCCGCAGCAGGCCAGCTTCGGCACGCCGGGGCTCGGCGGCCAGAACCACTTCCTGGGCCTGCAGTTCGCCAAGGCGGCCGGCATTTCCCTGTCCGTCACGCCGTACAAGGGCACGCCGCCGATGATCACCGACCTGCTGGGCGGCCATATCCCGTCGGCGGTCACGCTGCTGCAGGACCTGCTGCGCCACCACCGCGCCGGCAAGATGCGCCTGCTGGGCATCTTCAGCGACAAGCGCTCGCCGCTCGCGCCGGACATCCCGACCATGGCCGAACAGGGCATCCCCGTGCGCCTGGGCGACGCCTGGACGGCCATGTGGGCGCCGGTGCGCACGCCGCAGGCCGAGATCGCCCGCGTGCAGGCGGCGCTGAAGACCATCCTGGCAGCACCGCAGGCACGCCAGGCCCTGATGAGCCAGCTCGCGGTAGTGCCCGACTATCTCGACGGCGAGCAGATGGCACGCCGCCAGCGCGCCGAACTGGAAACGTGGGGACCCATCATCCGCGCCTCGGGCTTTCGCGCGGAACTGTAGAAGCGGCAAGACACATCGCGGCCATGCACGCCATGCAGCCCTGAGGTGCGCCGACGGGCCGTACCGGCGTTCCCCCTGCGCCCCTGCTTCGACCGGAGACATCCATGAGCAATACCGATACCCTGCAAGTCAGGGTCAAGTCCATCAGCTGGGAAGCCGAAGGCATCCTGGCCTTCGACCTGCGGCCGGAGCCGCCGCTGCGCACGCTGCCCGTCTTCACCGCCGGCGCGCATATCGACCTGCACCTGCCCAACGGCCTGATCCGCAGCTACTCGCTGCTGAACGCGCAGCAGGAGCCGCACCGCTACGTGATCGGCGTCAACCGCGACGCGCAGAGCCGCGGCGGTTCGCGCTATATGCACGAGACCCTGCGCCCCGGCGACGTGCTGACCATCAGCCCGCCGCGCAACAACTTCCCGCTCGACGATTCCGCGTCGCTCGCGGTGCTGGTGGCCGGCGGCATCGGCATCACGCCGATCCTCGGCATGATCCATCGCCTGCGCGAGCAAGGCCGTCCGTGGCGGCTGCACTACGCCGCGCGCACGCGCAAGCAGGCTGCCTTCGTCGAAACGCTCGAAGCCATGGGCATGGAGCCGGGCGGCGAAGTATGCCTGACGTTCGACCGCGAGGCCGGCGCCGATCGCCTGGACATCGAAGCCATTGCGGCCAGCCTGCCGGAAGACGCCCATATCTATTGCTGCGGACCGGTGCCGATGCTGGAGGCCTTCGAGCAGGCCACGGCGTCGCTGGCGCCCGAGCGCGTGCATCGCGAGTACTTCGCCGCGCGCGAAGCCGCGGCCACTGCGGGCGGCTTCACCGTGGAGCTGGCACGCAGCGGCCGCAGCATCGAGATCCAGCCCGGCAGGACCATTCTGGAATGCCTGATCGCCGAAGGCGTGGAGCCCATGTACTCCTGCCAGGAAGGCGTGTGCGGAACCTGCGAGGTGCGCGTGCTGGACGGCGAGCCGGACCACCGCGACCTTGTCCTGAACGCGGCCGAGCGTGCCGCCAACAACCGGATGATGGTGTGCTGCTCGGGGGCGAAGACCCGCAAGCTGGTGCTCGACCTGTAGGCGCCGCACCGTGGAACCACGCAATCTGAAAGGAGCATGAGATGAGCACCGCACTGGTGACCTATGAACTCGACGGCAACGTCGCCCTGATCGGCCTGAACCGCCCCGAGAAACGCAATGCCATCAACGAAGAGGTGGTCTGGGCCCTGCACGACGCCGTGGTGCGCGCCGGCGAGGAAGCCGATGTCGGCGTGCTGTTCGGCCACGGCAGCAACTTCTGCGCGGGGCTGGACCTGAAGGAAGCGCTGGCGCGCGCCTCGGGCGAGCAGCCCCGGCCGCGCAAGCGCACGCGCCATTCCTGGCACACCGTGTTCGACGGCATTGCGCGCGGGCCGATCCCGTTCGTCGCGGCGCTGCACGGCGCGGTGGTCGGCGGCGGGCTGGAGCTGGCCACGGCCGCGCACATCCGCGTGGCGGATGAATCGGCCATCTTCGGCCTGCCGGAAGGTCAGCGCGGCATCTTTGTCGGCGGCGGCGGCACCGTGCGCATCCAGCGCGTGGTCGGCTACACCGTGATGGCCGACATGATGCTGACCGGGCGCCTGCTCAACGCGCAGGAAGGCGAGCGCGAACACATCGTGCGCTACGTGGTGCCGCAGGGCCAGGCCCTGGCCAAGGCGCGCGAACTCGCTGCGCTGGTCGCGCGCAATACCGCCGACACGAACTGGCGCATCACCAACGTGCTGCCGCGCATCAACGACCTGTCGCACGACGACGGCCTGTTCGTCGAGTACCTGACCTCGAACATCCCGCGCCCGCCGGAAGCGGCCGAACGCCTGCGCGATTTCGTCGAAGGCCGTGCCAAACCCCTTGCCGCCCCCGGCACGAAATCCGAATGAACCCAGGAACGCCATGACGACCACGAATCAATCCATCGCCGACGCCCAAGCACAGGCCACGGCGGACTACGTCCGCTTCGCCCAGGCCGAAGCGGCCCGCATCCCCGACTTCCCGCAGGACCTGCCGCTGCGGCCCGTGAACCAGGTGGCCGTGGTGGGCGCCGGCACCATGGGCGGCGGCATCGCGATGGCACTGGCCAATATCGGCGTTCCGGTCACGCTGATCGACAGCAGCCAGCAAGGGCTGGATACGGGCCTGCGCCGCGTGCGCGACAACTACGCCGGCAGCGTCTCGCGCGGCAAGCTGGAACCGTCGGCCATGGAAGCCAGGCTGTCGCTCATCAAAGGCTCCGTTGACCTGGCCGATGCCGCGTCCGCCGACATGGTGATCGAAGCCGTCTTCGAGGACATGTCGCTCAAGCAGCAGGTGTTCCGCGAACTCGATGCGCTGTGCAAGCCCTGCGCCATCCTGGCCACCAACACCTCCGGGCTGGACGTCGATGCCATCGCGGCAGTCACGCGCCGCCCGCAGGACGTGGTCGGCGCCCACTTCTTCAGCCCGGCGCACGTGATGCGCCTGCTGGAAGTGGTGCGCGCGCGCGAGACCGCGCCGGACGTGATCGCCACGCTGATGGACCTGGGACGGCGCATGGGCAAGACCGCCGTGCTGGCGCGCGTCTACCCGGGCTTCATCGGCAATGCGCTGTTCCGCAACTACACGCGCGAAGCGCATTTCCTGGTCGAGGAAGGCGCGCTGCCGCACGAGGTGGACCAGGCGCTCACCGGCTTCGGCTATGCCATGGGCATCTTCGCCGTGCACGACATGGCCGGCAACGACGTGGGCTACCAGACGCGCAAGGCGCAGATGGCCACACGGCCGCAGGACCGGCGCTGGAACGACCTGATCCTGAAGCTGACCGAGCTTGGCCGCCTGGGCCAGAAAAGCGGCAAAGGCTGGTACCGCTATGAACCCGGCAGCCGCCAGCCGCTGCGCGACCCCGAGGTCGAGGCCTTCATCGAACAGGAGTCCGCGCGGCTCGGCATCGCACGGCGCCCCATTAGCGCCGAGGAAATCATCAAGCGCTGCGTCTACAGCATGGTCAACGAAGGCGCGAAGCTGCTCGAAGCCGGCGTGGCGCTGCGGCCCAGCGACATCGACACCGTCTACCTGACCGGCTACGGCTTCCCCGCGCGCCATGGCGGCCCGATGTACTACGCCGACCGCATCGGGCTGCGCGAGGTGTACGCCGACATCGAGCGCTTCCACGCGGAGCACGGCTACTGGTGGGAACCGGCCCCGCTGCTGGCCCGTCTGGCGCGCGAGGGCAAGACCTTCGCCGACTACCAGCGCGGGAACGCCTGAGGCCGCCGTCACCGATTCCTGCCCATCCTGACGTGCGTTCGTTGCATTTCCAATACGCCATAACGTATACCACTATTTTTCATTCATATACCAGTAAGCGATAGTTGTGCCACTTCCCGAACCACGGGAATGACCGCTAAAAACATGGAGGAGAAAATCATGAAAAGAAACCTGGTCGGCCTTGCCTGCGTCATCGCCAGTGCAACTGCGGCCGCGCAGACGTCGGGCGTCACGCTGTATGGCGTTGCCGATGCCAACATCGAATACACCAACAACAACCTGGGCACGGGCCCGGACGGGCATTCCAAGGTCGCGCTGAACTCGGGCGGCCTGTCTCCCAGCCGCTGGGGCCTGCGCGGCACGGAAGACCTGGGGGGCGGAAAGAAGGCGATCTTCGCGCTGGAAAGCGGCTTCAGCCTGGATAACGGTGTTTCGACGCAAGGCGGACGCCTGTTCGGCCGCCAGGCATGGGTCGGCATGCGTGCCGGGGCGCACCAGGTGACGCTGGGCCGGCAATACACGTCGCTGTTCCTGATGATGGCCAACTACTCGCCCACGGCGTATGCCACCACGTATGAACCGGTTGTCGGCATTGCCGGCGCGAACCTGCGCGAAGACAACATGGTGAAATACCACGTCGACCTGGGCCCGCTGACGGCCGAAGCGCACTGGAGTTTTGGCGAGCAGCCCGGTACGGTCGCGGGTTCGTCGGCCTTCGGCGGCGGCTTCGACTACCGCGTCGGCCCGTTCGGCGTCGCCGGTGCCTATGACAGCATCAACAGCGCCAAGACCGCCGATTACACCCGCACGCAGAAGGCAGCACTGGGCCTGCGCTACCAGATTACGCCGTCGCTGCTCGCGCAGGCCGCGTACCGGTACAACAACAACGGTACGCGGGTGACCAACACGTCTGCGCGCGACGACCTGTGGTGGCTTGCGCTGAACTACCAGGCAACCGGTGCCTTGCAGCTCACGGGGGCGTTCTACTACGACAATGTCAAGTCGCAGTACATCGCAACCGGCAAGACCAATCCGAGCAACCCGTGGCAGGTCACGTTCATCGCGGATTACTCACTGTCCAAGCGCACCGACGTCTACCTCAGCACGGCGTACACCAAGAATGCGTCGCTGAACTTTGAAAGCCTGAACGGCCCCACGGCGGCCTACCAGATCGCGCCGAACGAGAAGAACCAGTTCGGCGTGGCGATGGGCGTGCGGCACAAGTTCTGAGTTGCGGAATCAGGCCGCCCGCGAGGCGGCAGGCTTGCGGCCGCGCCGGGCGCCGCCGCGGGGTGCGGTGCTCCTGGCTGCCGCGGCCTCGCCGCCGCCCTCGCCCTCGAGGTAGCTGGCCGGCAAAGTGGAAAGGAATTCCGAGAACCCGGTAGTACCCACCGGCGCGTGTTCGAGCATGGCCGCATGTGCCGCGGCTTCATCGCCGCCGAGGATGGCTTCCGCCAGCCGCTGGTGGTCTTCCAGCACGCGCTGCCGGCGCGCCGGCGTCTGGAAGATGCGCGGGCGGTAGCGCTGCATCAGCCGGCGCATGCCCTGGATCTGGTCCACCAGGTATTCGTTGTGGCTACCCGCATAGACCGTGTCATGGAACTCCGCGTTGGCTTTGGCGAAGCGCTTGCCGTCGTCTTCGGCGTGCGCCTGCTCGCATTCGGCGCGGGCGGCCTTCAGGCGAACGCGCTGGTCGTCGTCCATGCGGCGCGCGGCCAGCTTCGCCGCCACGGCCTCCAGCTCGCCAAGCAGCTCCAGGGTCTCGCGCAGTTGCGTGATCGACAGGCGCGACACGAACACGCCGACGCGCGGCACGATGCGGACCATGTTCTGCACGGACAGCTGCTGCAGCGCCTCCCGCACCGGCGTGCGGGAAACGCCGAAGCGCTCCGCCAGCATGCGTTCGTCCAGCGGCGTACCGGGCGGCATGTCGCCATTCTCGATTTCTCGCTGGATCGTGGCCTTGATCTCGCCGGCCATGCTTTTCTTTTCTGGCTGTGTCATCTGTTCTGGGTTAGCGGTCCTTACCGCACAGTATACCGAAACGGGATACTGGCATGCCTGCCGTCGCCGAAAACACACGGCCTCGCCCGACCGCGCTGACGCATCACGCCTGACGCAGGTTCTCCAGCATATCCCGCACCATCTCGTTCAGCCCGTACCGAGGCGCCCAGCCCCAGTCGCGCCGCGCCACCGAGTCGTCGATCGAGTCCGGCCAGCCCTGGGCGATCGCCTGGCGGTAGTCGGGGTCGTAGCGCACCTCAAACCCCGGCACCTCTCCCCGGATGGCAGCCGCGATTTCCGCCGGCGTGAAGCTCATACCCGCAATGTTGTAGCTACCGCGCTCGGTCAGGCTGTCCGCCGGCGCCTCCATCAGCTCGATGGTCGCGCGGATGGCGTCGGGCATGTACATCATCGGCAGCCGCTCATCCTCGCGCAGGAAGCAGGTATAGGGCTCGCCCTTCACGGCCGAGTGGAAGATGTCCACGGCATAGTCTGTGGTGCCGCCGCCCGGCGGCGTCTTGTGCGAGATCAGCCCCGGATAGCGGATGCTGCGCACGTCCACGCCGTGGTTGTCGTGATACCAGCGGCACCAGCCTTCGCCCGCCTGCTTGGAAATGCCATAGACCGTCGTCGGTTCCATCACGGTCTTCTGCGGCGTGTGCTCGCGCGGGGTGGTGGGGCCGAAGGCGGCGATGGAACTCGGCCAGAACACCCGCTCGATGCCGAACTGCCGCGCATGCTCCAGCACGTTCAGCAGGCTGGTCATGTTCAGGTTCCACGCCCACTGCGGTGCCTTCTCGCCCGTGGCCGACAGGGCCGCCGCCAGCAGGTAGATCTGCGTGATGCCATGTCGCTCGACGATCGTCGCCAGTTCGCCGCGATCGGTGGCGTTGAGCATTTCGTGGGTCAGGTGCACGTGGCGCCCGGTCGGCACCACGTCGGAGGTGATGACGTTGGTCCTCCCATAGCGCTCTGCCAGCGCCAGGGCAAGCTCGGAGCCGATCTGCCCGTTGGCGCCGACGATCAGGATTCTCGGTGCCGCGTCGCTCATCGGACCAGCCCCAGTTCACGGCCGGCCTGGCCGAATGCGTCGAGCGCCGCCTGCAGCGCCGCTTGGTCATGCAACGCGCTCATCTGCACGCGGATGCGCGCCTGGCCTTTCGGCACCACGGGATAGAAGAAGCCGACCACGTACACCCCGAGTTCCAGCAGCCGCTGCGCGAGCTTCTGGGCCTTTTCCGCGTCATAGACCATGATCGGGATAATCGGGTGCTCGCCCGGCTTCACGTCGAAGCCGAGCGTCGTCAGGCCCTTGCGGAAGAATGCGGTGTTGCGCTCCAGCCGGTCGCGCAGTTCCGTGCTGCCTTCCAGGATGTCGAGCACGGTGATCGACGCGCCCACGATGGCCGGCGCGACCGTATTTGAGAACAGGTACGGCCGCGAGCGCTGGCGCAGCAGCGCGACCACCTCCTTGCGCGCGCTGGTAAAGCCGCCCGAAGCGCCGCCCAGCGCCTTGCCCAGCGTGCCGGTGATGATGTCGATCTTGCCGAACAGGCCGCGCAGCTCATGCGTGCCGCGTCCGCGCGGGCCCAGGAAACCCGTGGCATGGCATTCGTCGATGCCGAGCAGCGCGCCATGCGCGTCGCAGAGGGTGCGCATCTCGTCCAGCCGGGCGATGGTGCCATCCATGGAAAACACGCCGTCGGTGAAAACCAGCTTGTAGCGCGCGCCGTCCGCGTCGGCCTGCGCCAGCTGCGCGCGCAGGTCGTCCATGTCGTTGTGCCTGTAGCGGTAGCGGCGTGCCTTGCTCAGGCGGATGCCGTCGATGATGGAGGCGTGGTTGAGTTCGTCGCTGATGATCGCGTCTTCCGCGCCCAGCAGGGTTTCGAACAGTCCGCCGTTGGCATCGAACGCGGAGCCGTAGAGGATGGTGTCCTCGGTGCCGAGGAAGCCGGCAAGCCTGGCTTCCAGCGTCTTGTGCAAGTCCTGCGTGCCGCAGATGAAGCGCACCGAACTCAGGCCGAAGCCGTGCGTGCGCAGCGCTTCGTGCGCGGCTTCGATGACGCGCGGATGGGAGGACAGGCCAAGGTAGTTGTTGGCGCACAGGTTGATGACCTCGCGGCCATCGGCGGTGCGCACACGGGCGCCCTGCGGCGTGGCGATGACGCGCTCTTCCTTGTACAGCCCCGCCTGGCGGATGGCGTCAAGCTCTGCACGCACGGATGCATAGAATGCCTCGGCACTCGACATGGTTTGGCTCCCGATGCTAGGATCTGATCGATAAATCGAACACGTTCGTTATAAAGAACGTTTTGTGCAATATAACGAACCGCACGCCATGACGCAACCCCCCATCCAGAAGCCGCAGGCCGATGGGCCGCCCGCGGTCGGCGCCGCACTGCAGGCGCTGCGCCAGCAACAACAGCTTTCGCTCGACGACCTGTCGCGACGCGCCGGCGTGTCCAAGTCGATGCTGTCGCAGATCGAACGCAACCTGACCAACCCGACCGTCGCGGTGCTGTGGCGCCTGGCGAACGCGCTGGGCGTCAACCTGGCGGACCTCCTGTCCGCCAATGCGGGAAGCCGCCCCGGCGGCGGCATCGCGCTGGTGCAGCCGCACGCCATCCCCTCGCTCAAGAGCCCCGACGGGCACTGTGAACTGAAGATCCTCGGCCCGATCGAACTGGCCGGACGCTTCGAATGGTATGAACTGACGATCCAGGCAGGCGGCGTGCTGGCGTCGGAGGCGCACGAAATCGGCACGCAGGAGCATCTTTCGGTGCTGAGCGGCGCCATGTGTGTGCAGGCCGGTGCGGAGGAAAGGAAGTTGCGGCATGGTGAAACGGCACGCTATGCGGCGGACGTGCCACACGCAATCCGCAACGGCGGCAAGGCGACGGCGACCGCCCTATTGGTTGTAGTGCACCCGGCTTAATGGCGGCAAGAAGGACGGCAAGCGCAGAACGTTCATTGCGCACGGAACCGGGCCGCTGTCCCGGCGTCAAACGCCTTAGTCCTCGGAAACGCACTGCCGCGCCGCAGCATCGCGCCGGATGGGTGCATAACGCAGGCATATGTCTTGCGTAATCCCGTGGCTTCGAACGCGCGGCACGCTGCCGCGCCAGTCCCAGCAAAGCGACCCCCTGCATCCAAGGAGACGAACGTGCTGAGCCCGCATGAACTCGCCACGCTGCTGCTCATCAGCGGCGGCCCTGAATCCCTCGATACCACTGACTCCCGGCAGATCGACCCTGTCGACCTCCACGCACTCGTCGACAAGGAACTCGTCCGGCTCGAGATCCTGCACGGCCAGCGGCAAAGCCCGCGCCTGACCAGCGACGGCCACTCGATGCTGCGTGCCATGGGCTGTGGCCGCTGAGCCACTACCCAGGAGCCGTTGCTAACCCGTTGATTCTGTTAGCACCACCGAAGTATCAAGTTCCACCGTCATTCCCGCGCAGGCGGAAATCCAGCGTCTTTGAAGTCCCTGAAGGGGACAAAAAGCCACTGGGTCCCCGCCTGCGCGGGGACGACAACCACCGGTTACTGGCAAGCAAGCTGGCACGTGCCAGCTTGCGTTGATCAACCCCGCCCATCCATGAACCAGCGCCCGCCCGGGCGCTGACCTTGTGATCCGGCGCCGCCGGATCACATCACCGAACGCCTATACTGACCCGCATCGGCCCACGCACGGGTGCGTACTGGCCTGGCTTCGGATCCCCACATTTCGACGAGAGGAAATCCCGACTCTTCCCCGCGCCGCTCGCAGGCCGACATCCCGGTACGGCTTGACGGCCTGCCGTGGTCGCGCTGGCACTGGCGCGTGGTGCTGGCGCTGGGCATCGCTTGGGTGCTCGATGGCCTGGAGGTCACACTGGTCGGCTCGGTGGGTGCCGTGCTTGAACGGCGTGACACCCTGGCACTGAGCGCCACCGAGGTCGGCTGGACGGGATCGCTGTACGTCGGCGGCGCCGTGCTCGGCGCGCTGGTGTTTGGCCGCATGGCCGACCGCCTCGGCCGCAAGCGGCTGTTCCTGGCGACGCTGCTCGTGTACATGGTGGCAACGCTGGCCACGGCGTTCTCATCGGGTTTCGCCATGTTCGCCGTGTGCCGCTTCTGCACGGGCCTTGGCATTGGCGGCGAATACGCGGCCATCAACTCGGCCATCGACGAACTGATTCCCGCACGCGTGCGCGGCCGCGTCAACCTGGCCATCAACGGCAGCTTCTGGCTGGGCGCGGCGCTCGGTGCCGGGCTCAGCCTGTTGCTGCTCGACCCGCGCGTGCTGGGTCCGGTATGGGGCTGGCGCGCGTGCTTTGCGCTGGGCGCGGTGCTGGCCGTTGCCATCATGCTGGTGCGCCGGCACGTGCCGGAAAGTCCGCGCTGGCTGGCTACGCATGGCCGGCATGCCGAGGCAGAGCGGGTGGTTGCCGATATCGAGGCGCAGGTGCACCCGGCGCAGCAGGCGCGACCGTTCGCGCCAACCCCGCCCTCAGGTGCAGCCCCCCATGCGTCGGTACCGCCGACCGTACGCGAAGTGCTGCGGCTGCTGATGCTGCGCTATCGCCGGCGCAGCCTGATCACCCTCGCGTTGATGCTGGCGCAGGCCTTCTTCTACAACGCCATCTTCTTCACGTATGCGCTCGTGCTCACGCGCTTCTACGGCGTGCCGGACAGCCGCGTGGCGCTCTACCTGTTCCCGTTTGCACTCGGCAACGCAGCCGGGCCGCTGGTGCTGGGGCCGCTCTTCGACGAGATTGGCCGGCGCCGGATGATCGCCATCACCTATGTGCTTTCAGGCCTCGGCCTGGCAGCAACCGGATGGGCCTTCACGCAAGGCTGGCTCGATGCCACCGGCCAGGCATTGTGCTGGTCCGCCGTGTTCTTCCTGGCCTCCGCCGCGGCCAGCTCCGCCTACCTGACCGCCAGCGAAGTCTTTCCCCTGGAAATGCGTGCGCTGGCCATCTCGGTCTTCTATGCGGTGGGAACGGGCACGGGTGGCTTCATCGCACCGGTATTGCTTGGCGCGCTGATCGAGCTTGGCAACCGCGAAGCCGTAGCGGCCGGCTACGGACTCGGGGCCGCGCTGGTCATCATTGCCGGGCTGCTGGCCTTGCGCTACGGCGTGGATGCGGAGCGGCGGCCACTCGAAGACGTGGCGCGGCCATTGGGAAGTGACTGGAGGAACAGACCGGACTGACACTGGCACTTCGACCTTCGACCCGGTGCTTTGCGAAAAGCAAAAATACGGTCCCGATTAGTTCACGCGTTAATATAAAAATCATCTACTCATATTGATGATTTTTTCGAACAGACTGATCAAGAAATTCAAAGATGAAAATCACACTCGATGCGCTTCAGGTTGTCGAGTCCATTGCGCGCTGCGGCACGTTCGGACTTGCCGGCAAGGAGCTGCATAAGGCGCCTTCTTCGCTGAGCTATGTCGTGCAGAAACTGGAAAGCGACCTGGGCGTCACGGTATTCGACCGCAGCGCGCACCGCGTTCGGCTGACCACGGCCGGCGAGGTCCTGCTCGATGAAGGCCGCCGGCTGCTGCGCGCCGCGAACGACCTGGAAGAGCGCGTCAGGCGCGCGGAAGCCGGCTGGGAGGCGGAGCTCAAGATCGCCACGGATGCACTGGTTCCGTTCGATGCGGTCCTGCCGTTCATTTCGGCATTCCAGGCGGAAAACAGCTATACCCGCCTGTTGTTTTCGCAGGAAATGCTGGGCAATAACTGGAAAGCGCTGGCATCGAACAGCGTCGACCTGCTGATTGGCGCCGTGGGCGATCCACCCGCGGTCCAGGGCCTGTTCTCCGTGCCCGCCGGCAGCATGAAATCCGTCTTCGTGGTCGCGCCCGGGCATCCGCTTGCGGCAGTCGACGAGCCGATCGACTGTGCCTTGCTGTGGCAACACCAGTTCGTGGAAGTCAGCCTGCCGCAGGAAGGCGCGGCCGACACAATCCAGCCGCTCGTGGACGGGCAGAAGCACATCAGCGTGCCGACACTCGATGCCAAGCTGTCGGTCCTGCTTTCCGGCCTGGCATGCGGCTACCTGCCGACCTGCGCGGCACAGCCGTACCTTGACAAGGGGTTGCTGGTATCACGGCGGCTGGGCGAGGAACGCCCGCCACAGACGCTGCATATCGCCTGGCGCAGCAAGGATCCGGGCCGGGCGATCGGCTGGTGGATCGAGCGGAAGGACGCGCTGGCCGAAACCCTGCGGCAGTACCTGGGGCTGCAGGCCTCAGCCTGACACACCGGCACCGGCGGGCCAGGCATCCAGCCACCGCTGCAATGCCGCTGGCGGTGCCGGCCGGGCAAACAGGTAGCCCTGCGCCACCGGGCAGCGCAGGTGCACCAGCAGTTCGCACTGCCGCGGGTCTTCCACGCCTTCGGCGACAATGGCCAGCCCGAGGCTGTGGCCGATCCCGATCATCGCGCCGACCAGCGCGCGTGCGCGGCGCTGGCGCTCGGGGTCTTCGTCCAGACAGTCCGCGACGAAGCTGCGGTCGATCTTGATCTCGGTCACCGGCAGGCTCGCCAGGCTGGAAAGGCTGGAGTAGCCCATGCCGAAATCATCGATCGACAGCCCTGCCCCCAGTGCACGGATCCGGCCCAGGATGTCCTGCGTCTGCGGCGTCAGGTCGAGCATCAGGCTTTCGGTGATCTCGATCGTCAGGCACGAACCGGGCAGCCCGAACTCGCGCAGCAGGCCAGCCATGAATTCCGGCAGGCCGCTGCAGCGGAGGTTGGCGGGCGAGAGGTTGACCGACATGACCGGCACCGGCACGCCGGCGGCCCGCCATTGGGCCATCTGGCGGCAGGCCTCGCGCAGCGTCCACTGGCTGATGGCATCGATCTCGCCGATCTCCTCGGCCAGGCTGATGAACCGTTCCGGGCTGACATCGCCCAGCTCCGGGTCGGTCCACCGCAACAGTGCTTCCACCCCGCTGATCCCGCCCCGGTCCAGACGCACCTGCGGCTGGTAGTGCAGTTGCAGCAGGTCGGAGGCGATCGCGTGCTTGAGCGCCGCGCCCAGCAGCAGCCGGTCCCGCGCAATCTGGTTCATTTCCGGACTGTAGAACAGCCAGTTGCCGCCACCGGCTTCGTTGGCGCGGTACATCGCGCTGCGCGCATTCTGGAGCAGCGCGTCGCGGTCGCTGCCGCCCTCCGGGCAATGGCTGATGCCGATGCTGACGGACATGCCCAGCGGTACGCCAGCCACGCTGATGGTCTCGCCGACGGCAAGCTGGAGCTGGCGTGCCAGCAGCGAGGCACGCTCCACGCCGCAGCCCGGCGCCACGACGACAAACAGGTCCCCTTCAATGCGGCTGAGGAATTCGTCGGGCCTCAGTGGAGCGCGCAGGCGGTTGGCCACCTCGACCAGCATCTGGTCGCCCGCGGCGTGACCGAAGGTATCGTTGACGTCCTTGAAGCGGTCCGGTCCGATACAGAAGAAGGCAATCTCCCCCACCGGCGCGGCGGCCAGCAGGCAGTCGACATGCCGGTGCAGCTGGCTGCGGTTGGGCAACCCGGTCAAGCCATCGAACTGTGCGAGCTTGTTGATCTGCTGCCGGCTTTCCTCACGGTCGATCGCCAGCATACACAGGTGCACGCACGCATCGACGATGCGCTCATGGAACGCATCCGGTCCGCGCGGCTCGCCGAAGTAGAACGCGAAGGTGCCTGCCACGCTGCCGTCACGCCGCTTGATCGGATAAGACGAGCATGCACGCAGCCCGTGCGGCAGCGCAAGTTGCTTGTAGGGGGCCCATAGCGGATGGGTCTCGATATCCGCCACCAGCACGGCTTCGCCGCGAAACGCCGCGGTCCCGCAGCTTCCGACGCCTTCGCCGATTTCCACGCCGTCGAGCGCCGCGCTGTACTCCGGCGGCAGCCTCGGCCCGGCCCAGGTGCGCAGCCGGTGCGCGGCATCCACCAGCAGGATGGAAGACGTCACCCCTGGGGCAATGGCCTCGACCCGGCGGCACAGGAAATCGCCCACGTCCTGCAGCGGGATATCGCTGGCGACGGCTTCCAGCACGGCACGCTGCAGATCGCGGATATTCCGCTCCTCGGTGACATCGGATTCCTCGCGCCGAGCCACTTCGTCCGACACATCGCGGGCAAGCGCCAGGTAGTGAACCCTGCCGGCAACGTCGATCTTCGAAAGCGAAAACACCGCCAACAGCGTGCCGCCATCCTTGCGCTCGACCAGGATCTCGCGGCTCATGCCAACCACCCGGTCGGTGCCGCTTTCGCGATGCTTGCGGATATACCCGCCATGGCTGGCGCGGATTGCCTGCGGCACGAGCGTGCGCACGTCCTGGCCAAGTACCTCGTCGCACGCTATCCCCCACAGCCGTTCGGCCGCGTGGTTGAAAAACAGGATGCGATCCGCCTCGTCGATCAGCACCGCGGCAATGATCGACTGCTCGAGCGCCGGCAGCAGGGCGTGCCGCACCTCGACGGTCAGGTCTTCGCTTCTCATGTCCGGGGCCTGTTTCAGGGATGAAACGCAAACGTTCACCGCCGCTGCGTTGTGCCAATATCGACCAGCAACGGTATCACGTCCGGCCCGGGACCCGCCACCCGACAACTAGGCGGGGCCGCGGCGGGCTACTTGTCCCGGAGATCGTGCCAGGCCACCAGCAGGAATCCGCCCACCAGCCCCAGGTGTTCGAAGAACGCGTTTTCCATCATGAAGCGCGCGTCACCGGAGACTTCCCAGAAGCGATTGGCCAGGAACGTGGCCATCAGCGTGAAGCCGGCCAGGCCGAGCGCGCCGAGCCAGCGGTAGAAGCCCGCCAGGATCATGGCCGAGGCGCCCAGTTCCAGCGCGATGGTCGCGGCCGCCAGCGGCCCGGCCGGTGCCAGGCCGAAATGCTGCATCTCCGCCATGGCGGCCGGAAAGTCCAGCGCCTTGTTCAGCCCACCCTGCAGGTAGGCGGCGCACAGCCCCAGCAATGCCACCCAGCGCACGGCCGGTGTGGCGAATCGGGATGCCCGGGTTTCCGTCCCGGGCGAGGTGACACGGCCGTGCTCGATCATCAATGGCTCTCCCTGTTCGCGTAGCGCTTGCGCCGGCTGCGCGACCGCGATGCCCCGCACAAGCGCTGTCATATTAATTCATCCCGGATTGAATAAAAAACTTAATACGTGAGTTTAATTTTTTCATCATTCTTTCACTACCCTTATCGTCGTGATGCATCCAAAAATGCCAGGGCCCTCGCCGTTCTTCCATTCGATCGCCAATCCATTTCTTCGAATAGTCTGTTCGAAACAATCCGTTATGCCGGCCAGGGATGGCTCGATATACTTTCGCCACACGACGCGGACAGTCCGGGAAGTGCCCCGTACTGTTCATTCGGAGTGCCGTTGCACGACAGTCGTGCCGACATCATTACCGCCGCGCATGCTGCCGTCGGCGCGCAGATGATTCGTCCCCCGCCATGCCGCCGCGCAGGCCGCGTGCTGAACCGGAGGCATGGCCGTCTTTCCGTTCCAGGAGAAAACCGTGAGCAATCCGAAGCTTGAAGTCCTCACCCCGCAAAACTGCCAGCTGATCTTCATCGACCATCAACCGCAAATGGCATTCGGCGTGCAGTCGATTGACCGGCAAGTCCTGAAGAACAATGTGGTCGGTCTGGCAAAGGCCGCGAAAATCTTCAATATTCCGACGACGATCACCACCGTGGAAACCGAAAGCTTCTCCGGCTTCACGTATCCCGAACTGCTCGATGTGTTTCCCGACCACAAGCTGCTGGAACGCACCTCGATGAACTCGTGGGACGACCAGAAGGTGCGGGACGCGCTGGCGGCCGCGGGCCGCAAGAAGGTCGTGGTATCCGGCCTGTGGACGGAGGTCTGCAACAACACTTTCGCGCTCAGTGCGATGCACGACGCCGACTACGAGATCTACATGGTGGCCGACGCGTCGGGCGGCACCTCGAAGGACGCACACGACTACTCCATGCAGCGCATGATCCAGGCCGGCGTCGTACCGGTCACGTGGCAGCAGGTCCTGCTCGAATGGCAGCGCGACTGGGCGCACCGCGACACCTATGATGCTGTGATGGCGCTGGTCAAGGAACATTCCGGTGCCTATGGCATGGGCGTGGACTATGCCTACACGATGGTGCACAAGGCACCGCAACGCACGGCAACGAAGCACGAGGCCATTCCGGCGGTTCCCGCGCGCTGAGGCACGCACCAGCCTGAATGCGGGCGCTGCAGGATAGCTGCGGCGCCCGCCCCGAAAGCTGCCACTCCGCACCCAGACGTCCGCATGGCCGGGGCGCATGCCGCGATCGAACAGCCGGCCAAGCCCCTACCGTTTTCCGCCAGACCGAATGCCCACTGAGAACGACAGCACGGACCGCACCGTCCCGCCCATGACCCGCCGCCAGTTTATTGCCGGAGCCGCAGCGCTCGGCGCGGCGGCCGCCTCCAGGAGTTTCGCCATGAATGCTTCGACCGCCCCGGACCTGATTCTCGTCAATGGCAAGTTCACCACGCTGGACCGGTCCAATCCGCAAGCCGAAGCCGTCGCCATCAGGGATGGCCGGTTTGCCGCCGTCGGCACGAAGCAGGAGATCATGCAGAGCGCCGCCGGCGACACCCGCGTGATCGACCTTGGCGGACGCCGTGTCATTCCCGGGCTGATCGACAGCCACATGCACATCATCCGCGGCGGCCTGAACTACAACATGGAGCTGCGCTGGGACGGCGTGCGCTCGCTGGCCGATGCCATGCGCATGCTGCGCGACCAGGTGGCACGCACGCCCGCCCCGCAATGGGTGCGCGTAGTCGGCGGGTTCACCGAACACCAGTTCGCCGAAAAGCGCCTGCCGACCATTGACGAGCTGAACGCGGCGGCGCCTGACACGCCCGTGTTCATCCTGCACCTGTATGACCGTGCCATCCTGAACGGCGCCGCGCTGCGCGCCGTCGGCTACACCAAGGACACGCCCAACCCGCCCGGCGGCGAGATCATTCGCGACGCGGGCGGCAACCCCACGGGGCTGCTGCTGGCCAAGCCCAATGCCACCATCCTGTACGCCACGCTGGCCAAGGGACCGAAGCTGCCGCCCGAGTACCAGAAGAACTCGACGCGCCACTTCATGCGCGAGGTGAACCGCCTCGGCGTGACCGGCGTGATCGACGCGGGCGGCGGCTACCAGAACTACCCCGAGGACTACAGCATCATCGAAGAGCTGCACAAGGAAGGCCAGCTCACGGTGCGGCTCGCGTACAACCTGTTCACCCAGAAGCCGAAGGAAGAACTGAGCGACTTCCGCACGTGGGCGGGCAAGGTCAAGCCCGGCCAGGGCGACGACCTGTACCGGCACAACGGCGCCGGCGAGATGCTGGTCTACACCGCCGCGGACTTCGAGGACTTCCGCGTCGAACGGCCGGAAATGCCGCCGTCGATGGAAGGCGACCTGGAACCCGTGATCCGCCTGCTGGTGGAAAAACGCTGGCCGTGGCGCCTGCATGCCACCTATAACGAAACCATCTCGCGCGCGCTGGACGTGTACGAGAAGGTGGCGCGTGACATGCCGTTCAACGACCTGCACTGGTTCTTCGACCACGCCGAGACCATCAGCGACCGCAACATCGACCGCATCGCGGCACTCGGCGGCGGCATTGCCGTGCAGCACCGCATGGCGTACCAGGGCGAATACTTCGTCGAGCGCTATGGCGCCAGGGCCGCTGAAGCGACGCCGCCGATCAAGAAGATGCTGGAGCGCGGCGTCAAGGTCGGCGCGGGCACCGACGCCACGCGCGTCGCGTCGTATAACCCGTGGGTATCGCTGTACTGGCTCACTACCGGCAAGACCGTGGGCGGCTTGTCGATGTACCCGCAGGCCAACGTGCTCGACCGCGAAACCGCGCTGCGGCTCTGGACCGAGGCCAACACGTGGTTCTCGAACGAGGAAGGCAAGAAGGGGCAGATTGCCGTCGGCCAGCTCGCGGACCTTGCCGTGCTGTCGAATGACTACTTCACCGTCCCCGGCGACGAGATCCAGGACATCACCGCCGTGATGACCGTGCTCGGCGGCAAGGTCGTCTATGGCGACGGCGAGTTCGGCAAACATTCGCCCGACCTGCCGCCGCCCATGCCGGACTGGTCGCCGGCGCGCCACGGCAGCCGCTACCAGCCACGACCGCAGGCGCAGGCCCGTACGCTGGCGCTGAACACCGCATGCGGTTGCGCCAGTGCCTGCGGCGTACATGGCCACGCGCACGCCAGGGCGTGGACGTCCAACATGCCTGTCTCGGACGAAGGAACGTTCTGGGGCGCACTCGGCTGCTCGTGCTGGGCGTTCTGACGCCCGCCCCGAAACCGGCCAGCCGGCCAGCCGGCCGCACCGGGCTGCCGTGGCAGCGCCGGTGCGGTACCCGACCAACAGGAGTCCAATGATGAAGGTCTATCTCGTCTCTCTCGCCGCCGGCGTGCTCGTCGGCATCATCTACGCCCTGATGCAGGTACGCTCTCCGGCACCGCCGGCCATCGCGCTGATCGGCCTGCTCGGCATGCTGATCGGCGAGCAGGTCGTGCCGACGGTGAAACGGATGGTGGCTGGCGAACCGGTCACCGCCGCGTGGTTCCGCAGCGAATGCGTGCCCAAGATCACCGGCGCGCCGCCGAAGGCGGATGGCACGACCGAGCCGGTCACGCTGGCCGCGCGCGGCAAGGAAAGCGAGCAATGACCCGGTGCCGCCCGGGATGCCGCGGGCAGCGCCAATGAGTGCCCGCGCCAGCGCGCGGCACCGCCGCCTGACCGCCCTGACCACCCTGGCGGCGGCGCTGTGCGGCGCGGCCGCCGCACCGGCGCTCGCCGACAATTCCGTGACGCTCTACGGCCGCCTCAACACGGCCGCCGAGTATGTGACCGTCACCAGGGCCACCGATGGCACCAAGCCAGGCGGGCTGTCGCGCCTCACGAACAACCGTTCGGTATTCGGCCTGCGCGGCGAAGAGGAACTCGGCTACGGCCTCAAGGCGATCTGGCAGGTCGAAAGCACGCTGTCGATCGACAGCGGTGCCGGCCAGATCGCTGCGCGCGACACCCGGCTGGGCCTGCAGGGGCCGTTCGGTGCGCTGTTCATGGGCAACTGGGACACGCCCTACACCACCTCGACCAAAGGCTACGACCCGTATTACCCCACCACGGCCGGCTACATGGCGCTGATGGGCAATGGCGCCGCGGCCACCTCCGACAACGTCGAGAACACCAGTTCCTTTGACCGGCGCCAGAAGAATTCGCTGCACTACCAGACCCCGAAATGGAATGGCCTGGGCGGCGCCTTTGCCTGGGGCCTGCCGGAAGAGAAGAACACCGTGCCGCGCAACCCCGCGCTCTATTCGTTCGCGGCGGCTTATGACCGCGGCCCGCTCAATGTGACCCTGGCCTACGAGATCCACCACGCCTACCAGACCAGCGGCCGCAACGACGACGCGATCAAGGCCGGCGTGTCCTACCAGTTTCCGTCCACGCGCATCAGTGCCGTCTACGAGCGCCTGCACTACCGCACCGCCACCGGCGACCTGACCCGCAACAGCTACTACGTTGCGCTGGTGCAGCAGCTTGGCACCGGCAGCGTGCGCGCCGGCTTCACCTTTGCCTCCGACGGCGCGGGCAGTGCCACCGAGACCATCGGCTCGGTGCGCAGCGGTTCGCAGACCGGGGCGTTCCAGGTGACCGTTGGGTACGACTATCCGCTGTCCAAGCGCACCGCGCTCTATGCTTACTACAGCCGCATCAACAACCGCAGCAACGCGATCTATGACTTCGCCATCAACAGCGTCGGCGTCCACGCGGGCGCGGATCCGCAGACCTTCGCGCTCGGCATGCGCCATAGCTTCTGACGGATCCCTCGCACCGCTCCGGAGACCGGAGTGAGTACCGCACAGCCATCCGACGTTGCCGCGCCCGCACCGGGGCCGGCCACGGGCTGCGTCCTGGCGTTTGTCGCGGGCTATGTCGATGTGGTCGGCTTCATCTCGCTGTTCGGCCTGTTCACGGCGCATGTGACGGGCAACTTCATCATGATCGGCGTCGATGTCGCAGGCAACTCGGCAGGGCTGCTTGCCAAGCTGCTCGCGCTGCCGGCCTTTGTGCTGGCGGTCGCGGCGACCCGGGTCGCCGAAGTGCGCCTCGGCAGGACAGGCCGTTCCCCGGTCGCGCCGCTGCTGCTGGCCGAAGCGCTGCTGCTCGCGTTGTTCGTGGCTGCAAGCCTGCATGCCGCGCCCGTCACCGATCCGGCCGCGCCCGCCGCGATCGTGGCCGGCATCCTGGCCGTCATGGCCATGGGCATCCAGAACGCGCTGTCGCGGACATCGCTGCTGGATCTCGGGCCGACCACGATCATGACCGGCAACACGACGCAGATCGTCATCGATCTCGTCGACCTTCCGTCCGCTTCCGGACCGCAGCGGGACGCGCTGCGCCGCCGGCTGCGCAAGATGGGGCCAGCCCTTGCCGCATTCGCGCTTGGCGCCATCCTCGGGGCGCTTGGCTTTGCCAGGCTTTCGGTCTGGTGCGTGCTGCTTCCCACCGCGCTGCTCGTCGCGATCGGCATTCCGGCCTGGCGGCGCGGGCAGGCGTCCGCGGCAAGCTGAACGCCTTATCAAGGTGCGGGACCAACGCCCTGCCATCCTCTTCGGCGCATTCGACCGCCACAACTTCGGAGATCTGCTGCTTGCGCACGTCGCCGCGCACCGGATGAAAGGCCGTGCGCTGCACTTCGGCGGCCTGGCGGACCGCGACCTGTCGGCGTACGGCGGCCACAAGGTGCAGTCGCTGGCGCACCTGGCCGCAAGCATGGGCGATACGGCGGTCGACATCCTCCATGTTGGCGGAGAGATCCTGACCTGCAGCGCGTGGGAAGCCGCGGTGATGCTGCTGCCCGCGAGCGAGGCGCCAGCGGTCGTCGCACGGCTCGATGCCCAGCCGGCGCGGCGCGCTGCCTGGGCGAGAGAACAGCTTGGGCTACGCGACCTTGCGCCCTACCTGTTGCCCGATGGCCTGTTCGCCAATATCGCCAGCGTGAGGTACCAGGCCGTCGGCGGCATCGACCTCGACCGGCTCGAGCCGGCCATGCGCGCCGAAGCGGTAGCCAAGCTGAAAGCCGCCACTTCCGTCAGCGTGCGGGACCAGCAAACCCGCGCCATGCTGGAAGCGTCTGGCGTACAGTGCCGTCTCGAGCCCGACCCGGCGGTGATGGTCGCCGATATGTTCGGGCGCAGCATCCGCCAGCATGCCAGCCACGGCGAGCTGGCGGGCGTGATGTCCGCATTCCCGCACGGATACCTGGCGGTGCAATGCAGCGCCGACTTTGGCGATGACGAGACGCTGGCGGCGCTTGCGCGCCAGCTCGAACACATGGCCAGGGCATGGGATCTTGGCATCGTGCTGTTCCGCGCGGGCGCTGCACCATGGCATGACGACCTCGAGGTCTGCCGCCGGCTCGCCGCGCGCATGGGCCGGGTGCAGGTCGCCGTGTTCGGCTCGCTCGACGTGTGGGACATCTGCGCGCTGGTCGCCCATAGCCGCGGCTATGCGGGCAGCAGCCTGCACGGCAGCATTGTGGCCGGCGCGTTTGCGCTGCCGCGCGTGGGCCTGTTGCGCCCGGGGCAATCGCTCGCAGCCAGCAAGCAGGCCGCATTTAGCACGACGTGGGGGGAGGCCGGCGCGCCCGCAGCTGTGCCGGTGGCAGCGCTTGCGTCCGCCATGGACGAGGCCATGGGCGTGGGACAGGCGGAGCGCGACGCTTCATCCCGGGAACTGGTAGAGGCGTGCCGCGCGGGCTTCTAGCCGTCACACGCGCTCGACGCGCACGAAAAACTCCACGCCCTCGTCCGCACCTTCCATCGACTGGCCGAACGTGATCCAGCCGTGGCTGCGCAGCATGACGTCATCGCGGCGCAGGATGAAGCCCTCTTCCCCGTCGATGGTGACGTGCGTGCCGTTGGAACTCCGGTCGACCAGCACGTACCGTCCTCCGCGCGCCTCCACGGTGGCCTGGAACCGCGATGCGCGCCGGTCCGCCACCACGATCGTCATGGCGTTGTCACGGCCGATGGTGACCGGCGCGGATGCAAGACTCATTTCCACCAGCGCTGAGCGGTACCGCAACGTGAGAAACACCGAACAGGCGGTGCGCGGGCTCTCGGTGTCGACCAGCGTCAGGTCGGTCGCCTGCTGCCAGATCGCCTCGAACAGCTCGACCGGCTGCTCCCGGCCGCGCACCTGTATCGGATACAGGTAGCGCGTCGTCCGGCGCAGCCAGTCAGGCAGGCCGCCGACGGATTCCGCGCTGGTGATGATCTGGCCGCGCGAAGCGAGCTTGCACAGCCGCGCAGCGAGGTTGACGGTATCGCCGAACACATCGCCCGAGATGTCGGAGAGCACCGGGCCGTGGTGAAAGCCGATATGGATCGACATCGGCACTCCGGACACCGGCGGAAGTTCGGAAACCGCATGCTGCATGTCGAGCGCGGCCTGCAGTGCGCGTTCCGCCGCGGGGAACAGCACCATGATCTCGTCGCCGATCGTCTTCACGATGCGGCCGCCGCAATCCTCGGAGCAGGACCGCATGACGCCGAGGCATCGCCCGACCGCGGCCATTGCCGCCGCATTGCCGGCTACCTCGTACAGCCGCGTGCTGCCGCTGAGATCGGCGAACATTACCGACCCGTGCGACGCCTCGTTAAGCGGTTCTCGGTCCATATGCACGCCGGTCCGCCATCCGTGCCGGCGGGCCAGGTCCTCATTGCAGTCACGCGATCGCGCAATGCTGGAATTCTGGCACCGCGACCGGCGATCCTCAACCCGAATGGCAAGCGGCCGGTGCGGCGGAGAACAAGGCCGAGATGCGTGCGAAATCTTCGGGCGTATCGAGATCCGTCGTGAAGCGCGCATGCGCTGCCTGGTGGACGAACACCTCGTCCGGATGGTCCGCAATCAAGTGACGGCAGCCGGGATTGACCTGGCCGCCGATCACCTGCGGCGCATGCCAGGCGGCAAAGGCAACCGGGTTGCCGCGCTGTCCCGCGTGCCACGGCACCACGATGGAGCCGTGCGGCCGGCCGGCAAACGCATGCACGATCTCCAGGTAGTCGGCCGCCGTCAACAGCACCTGGTCCGCCAGGCAGACCAGCACCACGTCGCACGGCTGCGCCAGCGATGCCACGCCGGCCGCGACCGACGTCATCTGGCCATCGGCGTAGCGGGGGTTGAACCAGAACCTGAGCGGCAGGCCGTGCAGCGCGGCCTGCACAGCCTCGCGGTGGTGGCCGGTGACCACCACTACCTCGGCGGGACCGGCATCGAGCAGCGCGATGGCAGTGCGCCGCACCACGGGCTGGCCACCGATCTCCATCAACAGCTTGTGCGGGCCGCCCATCCGTGCGGACAGGCCGGCCGCGAGCAGCACGGCGGAAAACACGGGCGGCGCAGCCGTTGCCGCCGTAGCATCATGTCCGCTCATGTCAGCGCCTTCTCGCCGCGGGCATGCAGCAAGGCCATGTACTTTGCGGGATCGCGCTCAAACTCGGCCTTGCAGCAGTCGCAGCAGAAGTAGTGCCGCTCGCCGCCGTACTCGATCACGTGCCGCGTCCCGGCGCGCGCGATCGCCATGCCGCAGACCGGGTTCAGGTAGGTGCCGCCCGCGCCGTCCGTGCTGTCCGCGTCCTTGTGCGGCGCGCCCAGCGCTTCGCATGGCGGCACCGGCGGCACGGTGTCCGCCTGCGCGCCACCGGCAGAGGCTTCCATGCTGCGCCGCAACGCCACCAGCCCGGCGACCGCGCCCAGCGCGATCTCCTCGGGTGTGCGGGCGTGGATCGCAGGGCCGGCCGGCGCATGCAGCGCTTCCAGCCGGGCGGGCGGCACGCCGCAAGCCAGCATCGCTTCGCGCAGCTTTTCCGCTTTGCGCGCACTGGCAACCAGCAGCACCGCAGTTGCGGGGCTGGCCAGCGCGGCCTCCAGGGCGGTCTCATCGCCCTCACCCTGCGTGGCGACGAGCACCAGCCGCGGCGCCAGCTCCGCGATCGCGGCCTTGTCGTAACCCGTGATCACGCGCGTGAGGCCAAGCGGCTGCAGCGGCACGCTCGCCGGTGCAGCAGCCGCCACGCGCAGTCCCACGCGCTGGGCCAGCACGCAAGCTTCCAGCGCGGTCGGCGTAGCCCCCATCACCAGTACCAGCGGCGCCGGCAGCGTGGGCTGGACGAACAGCTCCAGCGCGCCGTTGCTGGCGCAGGGCATCGCGTGATCCTCCACATCGGGCGGTTGCGGCGTGGGTGCGTTGCTGATCCGCACCAGGCGCGGGCTGCCGCTGCGGATCGATTCGAGCGCGGCCTGGATGACGATCTCGCGCGAGCAGCCGCCGCCGATCCATCCATGCAGCGTGCCGTCCGCCTCGATCAGCGCCTGGGCGCCGACCCATGCGGAAGTGGGCGGCTGCGCGCGGATCACCGTGGCCACGGCGAACGGGTGCGCGCCGTGGATCAGCCATTGCTCGCGTTGCAGCAGGAAGTCGGTATCGGTGTTCATTGCAGTACGCTCAGGATTTGCGGCAGTACCCGCTCGAGGCTCGCCAGGTCACGCACGCCCGCGAACAGGTCGAGATACGGCAGCGCCGCGGACATGCCGGCGCTGGTCGGTGCATAGCCGGGGCGGCCGGCCAGCGGGTTCAGCCACACCAGGCACCGGCAGCGCCGGCGCAGGCGTGCCAGCGCCTGCTGCAGCACGGTGGGGTCGCCGGCATCATAGCCATCGCTGACGATCACCGCGGCCGTGCGCGAATGCAGCAGCGCAGCCGCATGGCGCTGGTTGAAATCGGCCAGGCTGTCGCCGATGCGCGTGCCGCCGGCCCAGCCTTCGGACAGCAGCTCCAGCCGCTCCTGCGAACGCCACGGGTCGGGGTCGCGCAGCGCCTGCGCCACATTGACCAGCCGGGTGTGGAACACAAAGGCATGCACATCGGCCACGCGCGCGCCGAGCACGCGCGCAAGCCGCAGGAAGAAGAACGCGTACGGACTCATCGAACGGCTCACGTCCAGCAGCAACACCAGCCTTGGCTGCACGCGCCGCTTCTGCCGCCACGCCAGTTCCAGCGGCATGCCGCCCGACGACACGCTGCGCCGGATGGTGGCGCCAAGGTCGACAATACGCCCCTGCGCGGCGCTGCGCTCGCGGCGCACCTGGATCGCGCGCAAGCGCTGCGCGAAACGCCGCACGGCCTCGTCGAGTGCCGCCAGGTCGTCGGCGCGGTTGAGATGGCGCAGGTCCGCGTACTCGGGCGACGCGTGCCGCGTGGCGCCTTCGCCAGCCATGCCGCCCGGCGGGACCACGCTGTCGTCATTGGCGCTGTCGGCCGGACCCAGCGGCGTGCCGCCGTCCTGAGGTGCCACAGCGCTTGCATCACACTCGATAAGTCCCGCGCCGCTCGCGCGCGACTGCACCATCGCGCGGCGGTTGGGCACGCGGAAGTAGCTGTCGAACAGGTCGTCGAAACGCCGCCATTCCTCCGCACGCGTACACAGCAGCGCGCGCAGGCTCCAGCACAGCAGCCGGCTGTCGAGCTGGCCCATGCGCAGCGCCACCTGCAACGCGTCGGCGACGTCCGCACTGCTGACATGGAAGCCGTTCTCGCGCAGCCAGCCGGCAAACCCGGCATAGCGTGCGAGCAGCATGGCATCGAGGCCGGCTTCGGCAGGTGCCGCGATGGCACTGGCGCCTGGGTTCAGCATGATGCCGCCAGCCTTTCCACGACCGGACGCGTCAGCCCGGCGCGGTCCTCCCGCGTCTTCACGAGCGCCGACAGCGTGTCGAGGATCGCGTCCACGCCCTGCGCATCGAGCGCGCGCACGCCGAGCCGCAACAACGCGGCGATCCAGTCCAGCGTCTCCGCGACGCCAGGCTTTTTCTGCAGATCGAGCTTGCGCACGGACTGCACGAACTCCACCACCTGCCGCGCGAGACCGTCCGCGGCATCCGGCACCTGCGCGCGCACGATGCGCAGCTCCTTGTCGAAGTCCGGGTAGTCGATGTAGTGGTACAGGCAGCGCCGCCGCAGCGCGTCGGAGATCTCGCGCGTGCCGTTGGACGTGAGCACGACATACGGCCGCTCGGCCGCTCGGATCACGCCGAGTTCCGGAATCGACATCTGGAAGTCGGACAGCAGTTCGAGCAGGTAGGCCTCGAACGCTTCGTCGGTACGGTCGATCTCGTCGATCAGCAGCACCGCCGCCGGTACGCAGGTGATGGCCTCCAGCAGCGGACGCTGCAGCAGGTAGCGCTCGGAGAAGATGTCGTGCTCCTTCTCCGGCAACGGCCGTGCGTCCTGCTCCAGCAGCTTGATGGCGAGAAGCTGGCGCTGGTAGTTCCATTCGTACATGGCGGCGTGCGCGTCCAGCCCTTCATAGCACTGCAGGCGGATCAGCCGCGCATCGAGCAGCCGCGCCAGCGCCTTGCCGACCTCCGTCTTGCCCACGCCGGCCTCGCCTTCGAGCAGCAGCGGGCGGCGCATCTCCAGCGCCAGCAGCAGCGTCGCGGCCAGGCTGCGTTCGGCGATATAGCCGTGCGCGTCCAGCCGCCGCTGGAGATCGGCAACGTCCGGCATGCGGTCGGCGAACATGGCGCAATCCTCGCCCGGCACATCAGGCCGTGTGGCGCGAGAACAGCCCGCGCAACCAGTCGCGCACGATCGCCCAGGCCAGGGCGAGTCCGTTCAGTTCGCTGGCCGGCGCAGGTACGGGCGCGGCGGCGGGCTGCGGCACCACCTGCGCGGCGTCCGGCACTCCGCCGTTGGCCACGCCCGCAGGCGCCTGGGGCGTCGCCTGCAGGCGTGCGGCGAAATTGGCGGCGAACTGCTTGAGGATCTGCTCCGCGACCGAATTCATCATGCGGCCACCGAACGTGGCGGCCTTGCCGCTGACCGATGCCTCGCTGCGGCCCACGAGCTCGCTCGCGGCACCGCTGGCGCGCACCGAGGCCTCGAGATCCATCGACGCCGCCGACGTGCCGCTCGAATCGGCGCCCTTGCCGGTCAGGTGCAGCGTGCGCGTATCCGCATCGAGGCTCTGCACCTCGATATCGCCCTTGAACGTCAGGTTGGCCGGGCCGATGCGCACGACGATGGAGCCCTTGTAGTGGGTCGGGTCCACCTTCTCGGTGATGCGCGCACCAGGCATGCAGCCGGCCACGGCCTCGATATCCTGCAGCAAGCGCCAGGCGGCGTCCGGGTCGGCGGGCATCGGGAATACCTTTTCGAGCGAGACTTTCATCGGAACACTCCAACATTCCTTCGCGCAGGCAGGCACGCGGGCTCAGGTCCTCGCCAGCCCCAGTTCCCGGCACTGCTGCCAGACGTGGTATGCGTTGTGCGGCATGTTCATATGCGTGACGCCGAGGTGGCCGAAGGCATCCACCACCGCCGACGTGAAGCACGGGATCGAGCCCACGTGCGGCGACTCGGCCACGCCCTTGGCGCCGATCGGGTGGTGCGGCGACGGCGTCACGGTGTAGTCGGTCTCCCAGTGCGGCGTTTCCACGGCGGTCGGCACGAAGTAGTCGAGCAGCGTCGCGCCGAGCAGGTTGCCCGACTCGTCGTACGGCATCTCCTGCCCCATCGCCACCGCAAAGCCCTCGGTCAGTCCGCCGTGGATCTGCCCTTCGATGATCATCGGGTTGATGCGCGTGCCGCAGTCGTCCAGCGCGTAGAAGCGGCGCACACGTACCTCGCCGGTGTAGCGATTCACGTCGAGCACGCACAGGTAGACGCCGAACGGGAACGTGAAGTTGGGCGGATCGTAGTAGTCCACCGCCTCCAGGCCCATCTCCATGCCCTCAGGCACGTTGTTGTACGCGGCCCAGGCCACCTCCTTCACGGACTTCGACTGGTCCGGCGAGCCCTTGAGCACGAAGCGGTCGAGGTCGAACTCCACGTCATCGGGACTCGCCTCGAGCAGGTGCGCGGCAATGCGGCGCGCCTTCTCGCGGATCTTGCGCGCGGCACGCGCGACGGCAGCCCCTGCCACCGGCGTCGAGCGCGAGCCATAGGTGCCCAGCCCGTATGGCGCCGTGGCCGTGTCGCCCTCCTCCACCTGGATCTTCGATGCCGGGATGCCGGCCTCCGACGCGATGATCTGCGCATACGTGGTCTGGTGCCCCTGGCCCTGCGTGATGGTGCCCATGCGCGCAATGGCCGAGCCGTCCGGGTGCACGCGGATCTCGCACGAATCGAACATGCCCACGCCCAGGATGTCGCACATCTTCGACGGCCCCGCGCCGACGATCTCGGTGAAGGTGCTCACACCGATGCCCATCAGCCATTCGGCGTCCGGGTCGGCACGACGCGCGGCCTGCTCGGCGAGCAGCGCCGGATAGTCCACGGCGGCCAGCACCTTGCGCAACGCGGTCTCATAGTCGCCGGAATCGTATTCGAGGCCCAGCGGCGTCGTGTACGGAAACTGTTCCCGGCGGATGAAGTTGCGCAGGCGCAGCTCGGTCTTGTCGATGCCGAGCTTCAGGGCGAGCACGTCCATCATGCGCTCGATCAGGTAGACCGCCTCGGTCACGCGGAACGAGCAGCGGTAGGCGACGCCGCCCGGAAACTTGTTGGTGTAAACGCCGTCGACGCTGACGAAGGCATTGGGGATCTGGTAGGACCCCGTGCAGACGTGGAACATGCCAGCCGGCCACTTGGTCGGGTCGGCGCACGCATCGAAAGCGCCGTGGTCGGCCACCACGTTCACGCGCAGCGCCTTCACCACGCCGTCGCGCGTCGCGGCAAGCTCGCCATGCATGTGGTAGTCGCGCGCAAAGGCGGTGGCGCTGAGGTTCTCCGAACGCGATTCGATCCATTTCACCGGCCGGCCCAGCACGATCGATGCAACGATCGAGGTCACATAGCCCGGATACACCCCGACCTTGTTGCCGAAGCCCCCGCCGATATCGGGCGAGATGATGCGGATCTTCGACTCCGGGATCGACGACAGCAGTCCCACCACCGTGCGCACGACATGCGGCGCCTGCGAGGTGATATAGACCGTCAGGTCGCCGCGCACCTTGTCGAACGACGCCACGCAGCCGCAGGTTTCGAGCGGACATGGATGCACGCGCGGATAGACGATGTCCTGGGCTACGCTGACCTCCGCGGCGTCGAAAGCCCGGTCGGTCTTGTCCTTGTCGCCCATCTGCCACGTGAAGATGTGGTTCGGGTGCCGCCGCGCGCCGTGCGCGCCGACCGCTTTGTCGCGGATGTCTTCGCGGATGACTGGGGCGTCGGCGTCTAGCGCGTGCAGCGGGTCCACCAGCGCCGGCAGCTCTTCATAGTCGACCTCGACCAGCTCCGCCGCATCAGCGGCAATATAGCGGTCGTCGGCCACGACGAAGGCCACTTCCTGGTTCTGGAACGAGACCTTGCCATCGGCCAGCACGGCCTGCACGTCGCCGGCCAGCGTCGGCATCCAGTGCAGCTTGAGCGGCTTGAGGTCCTCCGCAGTCAGCACCGCATGCACGCCCGGCAACGCGAGTGCGCGCGAGGTGTCGATGCGGGTGATGCGCGCATGCGCGAACGGGCTGCGCACCATCGTGCCGAACAGCATGCCCGGCATGCGGATATCGTCGACATAGCTGCCCTTGCCCTGGATGAAGCGCGGGTCCTCGCGCCGCTTGCGCGAGCACCCCATGCCTTCCAGCGCGGCCAGCCGTTCCATACTGGTGTCCATATTGCCCATCGCTCGCTCCCCTTGGCAGTCTGGTGATGCGCGTCGCGCTCACTGCGCTGGTTCCAGCAGCGGATGCGAAGTCTCGACGGCTTCTCCCCGCAGCTTGCGGGCCGCGTACTGCACGGCCTTGACGATGTTCTGGTAGCCGGTACAGCGGCACAGGTTGCCGGCCATCCAGTAGCGGATCTCCTCCTCGCTCGGGTTGGGGTTCTCCTGCAGCAGGCGCCACGCGCGCATCAGCATGCCGGGCGTGCAGAAGCCGCATTGCAGCGCGTGCTCCTGCATGAAGGCTTCCTGCAGCGCATGCAGGTCACCGCCCGCCGCCAGGCCTTCCACTGTCATGACCTGCGCACCCTGCGCCTGCACCGTGAGGATCGTGCAGGACTTCACCGACATGCCGTCCATGTCGACGGTGCAGGCCCCGCAATGCGACGTCTCGCAGCCGATATGCGGACCCGTGTGCTGGCACTTCTCGCGCAGCGTGTGGATCAGCAGCTCGCGCGGCTCGACCACCACGTCCGCCGGCGTGCCGTTCAGCGTGAATGACACCATGACCTTTGCGCCCATCTTGTCCTCCGCCTGTCGTCTGTTGTCGACCTGCACGCTCATGCCGCGCGCGACAGCGCCGTATGCAACGCGCGCCGCACCATCTCCCCGGCCATCGCGCGCTTGTACGCCTCGTCTCCGCGCAGGTCCTCGCCGGGTTCGCACTGGTCCATGACCAGGCGTGCCGCCTCGTTGATCGCGGCGTCGTCCAGTGCCTTGCCCTGCAGGTGCTGCTCCGCAGCCGTGGCGCGGAACGCCGTCGGCGCGACATTGGTCATGGCGATGCGCACCATCGCCACGGTTCCGGTCTGCATGCGCAGCATCACCGCAGCCGCGGCGGTAGCAAAGTCGCCGGTCTTGCGCTTGAGCTTGGCGTAGCAGTAGCCGGTGCCGGGCGCGGGAACGGCGATGCGGATCTCGCGCAGGATTTCGCCCGGTTCCAGCAACGTCTGGAACGTGCCAATGAAATACCCGTCAGCCGGCACCACGCGTTCGCCCTGCGGCCCGGCCAGCACGAACGACGCGTCGAGCGCGAGCATCAGCGCGGGATGGTCGTTGCCCGGGTCCGCGTGCGAGATGTCGCCGCCGATGGTGCCGCGGTAGCGCACCTGGGGGTCGGAGATCTGCCGCGCACCTTCCACCAGCAGCGGGCATTTCTGCTGCAGCAGCGTCGACGCGATCAGGTCATGCTCGGTCGTCATGGCGCCGATGCGCAACTCCGTGCCTGCTTCGCTGATGCCCTTGAGTTCCGCGAGCGATCCCATGTCGATCAGGTGCGCGGGTGCGGCAAAGCGCAGCTTCATCATGGGCAGCAGACTGTGGCCGCCGGCGAGCAGGCGCGCCTCGTCGCCGTACTGGCCGAGCAGCCTGAGCGCCTCCGGCAGGTCGGCCGGACGGTGGTAGTCAAACGGACGGGGGATCATCTGGCCTCCTTGTACGGTCAGGCCAACCGGAGTCGTATTGCGGTATTGCGCCAGCGCTGTGCGCAGCATTTCATAACGCGCCGCAGCAATTCAAACCGCATTTCCTCAATGGCGGGATTGGCGCGCAAACGGCGGGAAACGGTGCGTGAACATCACCCGTGGCGCTGCGAAGCGCTTCGCGGCACGTGGCACTGGCCTGTACCTAAGACCGCATCGCGCAGCCGTGGTTGCGGCGCGCCTGAGGCGTTCGCCGGCGCACGGAGCGGGCCTTGCAGGGGGTGTCGAAAAGTCGTACAAAGGACGCTCCCCACCCCGCTCGCCATGCCGAACAGGAGATATCCGGTGGACGTACTGGATTCCTTCGTCGTATCAGGCGAAAACCGCCGCAATGAGACGTTCCAGCACAAGCTGGAGCAGTTCAACCCGGGCATGGTCTGGCTCGACGTCCACGGTCACGTGACGGCCTTCAACGACGTCGCCCTGCAGATTCTGGGGCCTGCGGCCGAGCAATCGCTGGGCGTGCGGCAGACCGACCTGATCGGCATCGACGTCCTGCGCCTGCATCCCGAAAAGAGCCGCGACAAGCTGCGCTTCCTGCTCGAGACAGCGCAAGGCGGCACCTGCCCCGTCAAGTCGCCGCCGCCGGTCGCCATGATGATCAACATCCCCGACCGGGTGCTGATGATCAAGGTGTCGAAGATGGTAGGCGCGCAGGGAATCTGCGGGACCTGCATGATCTTCTACGACCTGACCGACATCACCACCGAACCGGCCGGCGCCACGCCCGCGCCACGGCGGCTGTTCAAGATTCCGGTGTACCGGCAGAACCGGGTGATGCTGGTGGACCTGAAAGAGATCGTGCGTTTCCAGGGGGATGGGCATTACACCACCATCGTCACGCAGGACGCTCGCTACCTTTCGAATCTTTCGCTGACTGACCTGGAACTGCGGCTGGACGGCAGCCAGTACTTCCGCGTCCATCGCAGCCATATCGTCAATCTTCCCTACGCTGTCGAACTGGTGAAAGCCGATGAAGGGGTACACCTGATCATGGCGGACAGTGAGCGTACCGCAGTACCAGTCAGTCGCTCGCGAGCGGGGCAACTGAAAGAGCGACTGGGGGTAATTTGAATTCCCGAAAAAAGCATTGGAAGCGACTCGCCGGCTACGCCGGCGAAACAGCCGCGCCCGCCAGGCACGAGGAGCCTAAGGAAACCCAGCCCCAAAACCCTCAACTCAATCCATCCAACACCCAATGCTGCCCATGCACCACCCCAGCCCCATCTGACGCCAGCATGGCAATCATCCGCGCCGCCGCCCCCGTCGACACCCACACGGACGGATCCGTCCCAGGCATATCCCGCCGGTTAGCCGGCGTATCCAGCACCCCGGGCGCAATGCTGTTGACATTCACCCCAGCCCCCCGCACCTCGCGAGACAGGCTTTCGACAAGCCGCTGCAGCGCACTCTTGGACGCGCAGTAAGCCCCCATGGACGCGACACCTGCCGACGCACTGCGCGCCGTCACGGCGACGACCTTGCCACTGCCGCGCGCCAGCATTCCAGGAATGAACGGCCGCGTGACGGCAATGAACGACCACGCGTTCAGGTCCATCATCCGCATCCATGACTCGCGGCTGATGTCGTGCGTGGCCTCTCCCATCTCAAAGCCGCCGGCCACGTGGACCACGACATCCACTGCGCCGAACTTGCCCAGGATCTCCGCGCCGACCCGGGCCATGGCGGTCTCGGACGTGACATCGGCTTCGCGCAGCAGCATGTCCCCATCCGCCTCCGGGTGGGCAAAGACGCTCTGCAGATGCTGCAGCTTGTGGTCGATCAGGGCCAGGCGGCAGCCTTCTCCCGCGAAACGGCTGGCCACAGCGCGGCCCAGGGCGCCAGCGGCGCCGGTGATCACGACATGACGAACGGCGGCTTCCATCTTCTCGCTCCTGTAGCAAAGGACTGACTCCACCATAGGCGGGCGGCGCGGAAAGGGAAATCCGGATGTCGTCCGAACTGTACAGAGCGGAATCCATTCACCCGTCTATGGCGCCCGGCGCGCGCATGGGCCAAGATGCGGCTGCATCACCCAACCAGGATCTCCAATTGCCTCTGACCCGCCTGCGGCAAAGCGCCACCCTTCTCGCCGTCGTGGCGCTGACCGGCTCGATGGCCTCCCTGTGCATCGGCACCTCGTTTGCCAAGACGCTTTTCTCCGCGCTGGGGGCGCAGGGCACCACGGCGTTGCGCGTGGGCTTTTCGGCGCTGATCCTGCTCGCCGTGTGGCGGCCATGGCGGATACCGCTGTCCGCGGCCAATGCCCGGGCCATCGCGCTGTATGGCGCCGCGCTGGGCGCGACCAACCTGCTGTTCTATATGTCGCTGCGCACCATTCCGCTCGGACTGGCGATTGCCGTTGAATTCACCGGCCCGCTCACCGTGGCGGTGCTGTCGTCGCGGCGCGCCATCGATTTCCTGTGGATCGCGTTCGCCGTCACTGGCCTGCTGTTGCTGCTGCCGCTGGGCGAGGCCTCCACCCATCTGGACCCCGTCGGCATCGGCTTTGCGCTGGCAGCGGGAGTCGGCTGGGCGCTCTACATCATCTTCGGCCAGCGCGCCGGCAACGCGCACGGCGGCCAGGCGACCTCGCTCGGCCTGACCATGGCGGCACTGGTGGTGCTGCCGTTCGGGCTGGCCCACGCCGGCACGGCCATGTTCAGCCCGCCGCTGCTGCTCGCCGGGCTGGCCGTGGGCGTGCTGTCCAGCGCCATTCCCTACTCGCTGGAAATGGTGGCGCTCAAGCGCCTGCCGCGGCGCACCTTCGGCATCCTGCTCAGCATGGAGCCCGCCATGGGCGCGCTGGCCGGCCTGGTGTTCCTGCATGAGCAGCTCAGCATGATCCAGTGGCTGGCGATCGCCAGCATCATCGTGGCCTCGATTGGTTGCACGGCCACCGCGCGCGGCAAGCCCGCCGCCTGATCCACGCTGCGGGCCAGGCCGATCGCTTCAGCCACGATGGCCGGCCATTCATGGTTTTCCCTCTGTGCTCCACGCTTGACTGAACCCAGGCCGGGCTCCAAATTGGACCGCGCGGTACAAATACCAGCGTTCAAAAAAATACAGGAGACAGAAAGCATGCAAACCATCAAGGTGGCACTGGCAGCATTCGGACTCATGACCGGCCTCTGTTCGATTGCCGCGGCGCAGACGTGGCCGGGCAAGCCCATCACCATGGTGCTGCCGTTCCCCGCCGGCGGTTCGGCCGATGTCGTGGGACGCGCCATGGCCGACGAAATGGGCAAGCGCCTGGGCCAGCCCGTGGTCGTGGAGAACCGTGCCGGCGCCAGCGGCATCGTGGGCGCCAGCTATGTCGCCAAGGCGCCCGCCGACGGGTACACCGTGATGTTCACCACCACGCTGCCGATCATGACCAACCAGTTCGTGTACGCGAAACTGCCCTACGATCCGCGCAAGGACTTTGCGCTGATCTCGCAGGTTGCCACGGGCCAGCTGGTCATGGCAGTACACCCATCCGTGCAGGCGAAGAGCGTGAAGGAATTTGTCGCCTGGGCGCAGCAGCACAAGGGCAAGGTCAACTACGGCTCCTGGGGCGTGGGCTCGGCCGCGCACCTGATGGGCGCCTTCATGAGCAACAGCCGCGGCATGGAGATGAGCCACATCGCCTACAAGGGCGAGGCGCCCATGCTGCAGGACCTGATCGGCGGACAGGTACAGATGGCGATCGGATCGTATATGTCGATCAAGCCCTATCTGGAGTCCGGCAAGCTGCGCGCGCTCGCCGTGACCGGCGACAAGCGTATCGGCGGCATCGCGGACGTGCCAACGTTCCAGCAGGCCGGGCTGAGCGAGCCGGAATTCCGGCCGGTCGGCTGGCTCGTGCTCATAGCGCCGGCGGCAACGCCGGCGCCGGTGCTCGCCCGGCTGGAGAAGGAAGCCATCGCGGCCGCCAATACCACGGCCGTCAAGGCACGCCTGCAGGTGGCCGGGCTGGAAGCCATGGGCACGACCTCGGCCCGTTTCCGCGAGGACTACCAGGCATCCATGCCGGTGCTGGAACACGTGGTAAAGGTAGCCGGCGCGCGCGTCGAGTAGTGGGAGCTGAGCACGCCAGCTTCAGCGGGCACCGAACCAACCGGCCGGCAGCCGCGTGACGGTGTCCGCGCCGGCTGTCCCGAACGCGAGCGTGGCCTCATGCAGGAAGCTGTCTTCCGGATTGCGCCGGCAACTGAAGCCCAGATCGCGCAGGATGGCCAGCATGCGGCGGTTCTCGCTGAGCACGTCGCCGCGCATGCGGCGCATCCCGGCGGCCTGCGCCAGTTGCAGCAGCCGGCCTATCACGCGCCTGCCAAGGCCCTGGCCTTGCCAGGCATCGGCCACGACCACGGCGAATTCCGCCGTGCCGTGGCCCGTCACCACGAACTGCCCGTTGGCGACCACCGCTTCGGCACCCCCATCGGCGGCTGGAGCCGTCACCACCAGGGCCATGCCCCTCGCGCCGGGCGCAACCAGCGCTTCGACAACCTCATCGGCCACGCGGCCGCCCGTCAGGAAGCGGAAGTAGCGGCTCTCACGCGACAGGCCTTCGACCATGCCGCGTACCGCCGCGCCATCCTCCGCTTGCGCCGCGCGCAAAGTCACCTGCTCACCACGCCGCAGCGTCCAGTTCTCATTGCCGAGCAGCCGTGACGCCCGCCAATCCTGACCATGTTCCATGCATCGCCGCCACCTGACTTCATTATTTGTAGTCAGAGTATAGGCAAACAGCTGACTTTTGCAAATGAAGTCAGCATGCTATGCTCAGTGCATCATGAAAGCCACGGCCCCTGACCTTCGCGACTGTTCGATCGCCTCCACCCTCTCGCTGATCGGCGAGAAGTGGACGATCCTGATCCTGCGCGACATCTTCCAGGGCGTCAGCCGCTTTGATGACTTCCTGCGCCGGCTGGAATGCTCCCCAGCCGTGCTCTCGGCCCGCCTGAAGATGCTGACCGAGGCCGGCCTGCTGCGCCGGGTCGGGTACAAGGAGCCGGGCGAGCGCGAGCGCTTCGAGTACCGGCCAACCCGCGCCGCGGTGGAACTGCTGCCGGTGCTGGTCGGGCTGATGCAATGGGGCGACCGCCACCTGGCGGCCGACGGCACCGGCCCGGTGGAAATCCGCTCGCGCCGCAACGGCCAGCGCGTCAGCGCGGCGCTGGTGGATGAAGACGGCCAGGCGGTGTCGCCATCCGACATGGCCGTCATACAGCTCACGCCGCCGGGCGCGCCACAAGACTGATCCACAGCCGGCACCGCAGCGATACATTGCATCGCACCATGACTGTGCCGTGCCGGTGCGCGCGCCCCATGGCAGCGCACGGACGATGCCGGTGCTGCACCCTTCCCCGGGAAAAATTCCCTTCCCCATCACTTCTCCCCCTGGCACGGCGCTTGCGTATATGACGCGAGCGGATCAACGGCGATCCACCCACCCCACAAGCGCGGCGGCTATGCCATGTAGCCGCTGACTGGACAACGGCGTCCCCTGAACCGGCTTCATTCCCGGTTTGCGGGACGCTTTTTGTTTTGGGCGGTGCACAAGCGCCGCCTTTCGGAGCGAGAACGATGACTGGCAAAGCCACCCGCATCCACCTGCTGAGCCTCGGCACGCCGCAGATGCGCGCCTTCCACCTGACGTGGATGGCGTTCTTCGTCTGCTTCTTCGCGTGGTTTGCCTGCGCGCCGCTGATGCCGGTGATCAAGGGCGAGTTCGGCCTTACGCCGGCACAGATCGCCAATATCAATATCGCCGCGGTGGCGGTGACCATCCTCGTGCGGCTGGTGATCGGCCCGATGTGCGACCGCTTCGGCCCGCGCAAGACCTACTCCGGACTGATGGCGATCGGTGCGTTGCCGGTGCTGGGCGTGGCGTTCGCGCAGAGCTATGAAACTTTCCTGGTGTTCCGCCTGCTGATCGGTGCGGTCGGCGCCAGCTTCGTCATCACGCAGTACCACACCTCGGTGATGTTTGCGCCCAACGTGGTGGGCACCGCCAACGCCGCTGCGGCTGGCTGGGGCAACGCCGGCGGCGGCGCCGCGCAGGCGCTGATGCCGCTGCTGCTGGGCGCGGTACTGATGCTGGGCGTGGACCACGCGATGGGCTGGCGCGTGGCGCTGCTGGTGCCGGGCGTGCTGATGCTGGCGATGGCCGTCATCTACTGGTGCTTCACGCAGGATTGCCCGGAAGGCAACTACTCGGACATGCGCGCCCGCGGCCAGGCTATCACCGGCAGCGGCAAGGGCGGCGGCTGGGAGAGCTTCCGCGCCGCCAGCGCCAACTACCGCGTGTGGCTGCTGTTCATCACCTACGGCGCCTGCTTCGGCGTGGAGATCTTTATCCACAACATCGCTGCCACGTTCTACGTGGACCGCTTCGGCCTGAGCCTGAAGGCCGCTGGCCTGGCGGCCGGCAGCTTCGGCCTGCTGGCGCTGTTTGCCCGCGCGCTGGGCGGCTGGCTGTCGGACAAGGCGGCGCGCCGCCGCGGCCTGGATGCGCGCGCCACGCTGCTGTTCGTGCTGATCCTGGGCGAAGGCCTGGGCCTGCTGTGGTTCGCGCAGGCCGGCAACGTGACGCTGGCGGTGGTTGCGATGCTGCTGTTCGGCCTGTTCACCCACATGGCCTGCGGCGCGACCTATGCGCTGGTGCCTTTCATCGACCGCAAGGCGCTGGGCGGCGTGGCCGGGATCATCGGCGCGGGCGGCAACGTCGGCGCGGTAGCCGCGGGCTTCCTGCTCAAGGGCCTGGGCGATCTGCAGCAGACGCTGACGGTACTGGGCGTGCTCGCCACCATTGCCGCCCTGTGCGCCGTCGCGATCCGCTTCAGTGCCGAGCACAAGGCCCGCGAACAGGCCCTGTACGACAGCGCACTGGCCAACTGAATCCCTGCATTGCCCCACAGCACAACAAGCAGCAAAGACTGACTCCGGACAAGGAAAGCATCATGAAACTGATCATCGTCGGCCACGGTATGGTGGGTCACAAGTTCCTGGAATGCCTGGCGGAAGCCGGCGCGCAGAACCTGGAAGTGACTGTCCTGTGCGAAGAACCGCGTCCCGCCTACGATCGCGTGCACCTGTCCGAGTTCTTCGCCGGCAAGTCGGCCGAAGACCTGTCGCTGGTGCCCGCCGGCTTCTTCGAGCAGCACAACAACATGCTGCTGCGCCTGAACGCGCGCGCCGTGGAGATCGACCGCGCCGCGCGCACGGTCAAGGTCTCCACCGGCGAGACCCTGTCCTATGACAAGCTGATCCTCGCCACCGGTTCCTACCCGTTCGTGCCACCGGTGCCGGGCAAGGACCGCAAGGACTGCTTCGTCTACCGCACCATCGAAGACCTGGAAGCGATGCGCGAATGCGGCGCACGCTCCAAAACCGGCGTGGTGATCGGCGGTGGCCTGCTGGGCCTGGAATGCGCCAAGGCGCTGCGCGACATGGACCTGCAGACCCACGTGGTGGAGTTCGCGCCGCGCCTGATGGCGGTCCAGGTCGACGAAGGCGGCGGCCGCATGCTGCGCCAGAAGATCGAAGGCCTGGGCGTGACCGCCCACACCGGCAAGAACACCGTCGAGATCGTCGACGGCGAGGACGGCACCCACCGCATGGTGTTTGCCGACGGCACGCACCTCGACACCGACATGATCGTGTTCTCGGCCGGCATCCGCCCGCGCGACGAACTGGCCCGTGCGAGCGGCCTGACGGTGGGCGAGCGTGGTGGCATCGCGGTGGACAACAATTGCCGCACCTCCGACCCGGACATCTACGCCATCGGCGAATGCGCACTGTGGCAAGGCAAGATCTACGGCCTGGTGGCTCCGGGCTATGACATGGCACGCGTGGCTGCACGCCACCTGCGCGGCGAAGCTGTGGAGTTCGGCGGCGCCGACATGAGCACCAAGCTCAAGCTGATGGGCGTGGACGTCGCCAGCATCGGCGATCCGCACGGCACCGTCCCGGGCGCCCGCCTTTACCAGTTCAGCGATGACAGCAAGCAGGTCTACAAGAAGCTGGTGGTCTCGGACTGCGGCAAATACCTGCTGGGCGGCGTGCTGATCGGCGATGCCAGCGAGTACGGCACGCTGCTGCAGATGATGCTGAACAAGATCGAACTGCCCGAGTCGCCGGAATTCCTGATCCTGCCCGACAGCAGCGGCAAGGCCAGGCCGGCGCTGGGCGCCGACGCGCTTCCCGACACCGCCCAGATCTGCTCGTGCAACAACGTCTCCAAGGGCGAGATCTGTGGCGCCGTATGCGACGGTGCCACCAGCATCGGCGCGCTCAAGACCTGCACCAAGGCCGGCACGGCGTGTGGCGGCTGCGTGCCGCTGGTCACGCAGATCATGAAGGCCGAGATGAAGAAGCAGGGCATGGCCGTCAACAACCATCTCTGCGAACACTTCCCGTATTCGCGCCAGGAGCTCTACCACCTCGTGCGCGTGGGCAAGTTCAAGTCCTTCGACGCGCTGCTGGAAGCACATGGCAATGGCCTGGGCTGCGATATCTGCAAGCCGACCGTGGGCAGCATCCTGGCCTCGTGCTGGAACGAGTTCGTGCTGAAGGAAGAGCATGCCAGCCTGCAGGACTCCAACGACTACTACCTCGCCAACATCCAGAAGGACGGCACGTACTCCGTGGTGCCGCGCATGCCGGGCGGCGAAGTCACGCCCGAAGGGCTGATTGCCGTCGGCCAGGTCGCCAAGAAGTATGGGCTCTACACCAAGATCACCGGCGGCCAGCGCGTGGACCTGTTTGGTGCACGCGCCGAAGAGCTGCCCTATATCTGGGAAGAACTGATCGCAGCGGGCTTTGAATCGGGGCATGCCTACGGCAAGGCACTGCGCACGGTGAAGTCGTGCGTCGGCTCCACGTGGTGCCGCTATGGCGTGGACGACTCGGTCGGCCTCGCGATTGAACTGGAAAACCGCTACAAGGGCCTGCGCGCCCCGCACAAGATCAAGTTCGGCGTGTCGGGCTGCACGCGCGAATGCGCCGAAGCGCAAGGCAAGGACGTGGGCGTGATCGCCACCGAGAAGGGCTGGAACCTCTATGTGTGTGGCAATGGCGGCATGAAGCCGCGGCACGCCGAGCTGCTGGCCGGCGACCTGGACCGCGAGACGCTGATCCGCTACATCGACCGCTTCCTGATGTTCTACGTGCGCACCGCCGACCGCCTCCAGCGCACCAGCGTGTGGCGCGACAACCTGGAGGGCGGCCTGGACTACCTGAAGGCCGTCGTCCTCGACGACAAGCTGGGCATTGCCGTCGACCTGGAAACGGAAATGCAGCACGTGGTGGACACCTACGAAGACGAGTGGAAGAAGGCCGTCACCGACCCCGAGACCCGCAAGCGCTTCCGCCACTTCGTCAACAGCGACCGCCGCGACGACAACCTGGTCTTTATCGAAGAGCGCGGGCAGATCCGCCCGGCCACGCCGGAGGAACGGAAATTGCAACGTTCCCGCCTGAGCCACATTCCCGTGGTGGCAGTGCCCGCAAAAGCAGCCTGAATGCAGCCGAATGCAACGAAAGCGAAGGAGAACGTGATGAGCCATCCCCACTATCCCGAAACCTGGACCGCGATCTGCACCTTGCGCGATATCGTGCCCAATACTGGTGTCTGCGCCCTGGTCGACGACCAGCAACTGGCCGTGTTCCGCATCGGCCGCGGCGAAGAGGTCTACGCCATCGAGAATTTCGACCCGAATTCGCAGGCGGCCGTGCTGTCCCGCGGCCTGGTAGGCAACCTGGGCGAGCGCCTGGTAGTGGCCTCGCCGATCTACAAGCAGCACTTCGACCTGCGCACCGGCGAATGCCTTGAGGCGCCGGAACACTCGGTGAATGCCTACCCGGCCCGCGTCTATGACGGCAAGGTCTGGGTGGCCGCCGACGTGGCCCTGCGCGAAGTCGAGGAAGAACTGGCAGCCTGACCCCCCTACTATGTCTTTGACGGAGACCCTGCGCATGACGCCATCCGCCCCCTCGCAGCCCCGGCCACGGCTGGTCGTCGTCGGCAACGGCATGGCCGGCATGCGCACGGTCGAGGAACTGCTCAAGCTGGCCCCCGACCTGTACGACATCACCGTCTTCGGCGCCGAGCCGCACGGCAACTACAACCGCATCCTGCTGTCGCCGGTGCTGGCGGGCGAGAAGACCGTGGACGACATCATGCTCAATACGCGCGAATGGTATGCGCAGAACGGCATCGAATTGCTGGCCGGCGACCCGGTCGTGGCGATCGACCGTCCGCGCCGCACCGTACGCGCGCAGTCGGGCCGCGAGGTGCGCTATGACCGCCTGCTGCTCGCCACCGGCTCCAAGCCTTTCATCCTGCCGGTGCCCGGCCACCAGCTTGATGGCGTGATCGCCTTTCGCGACATCCAGGATGTCGAGACCATGCTGGACGCGGCGCGCAACCATCGCCACGCCGTGGTGATCGGCGGCGGCCTGCTGGGGCTGGAAGCCGCCAACGGCCTGCTGCGGCAGGGCATGGACGTGACCGTCGTGCACCTTTGCGACAGCCTGATGGAGCGGCAGCTCGACAAGCCGGCCGCCACGCTGCTCAAGGGCGCGCTCGAACGCAAGGGCCTGCGCTTCATGCTGGGCGCGCAGACCGCGGAGATTCTCGGCGACACGCGCGTGACCGGCGTGCGCTTCAAGGACGGCAGCGAGATCCCGGCCGACCTGGTCGTGATGACCGCCGGCGTGCGCCCGAACATCGAACTCGCGGCCGGTGCCGGCCTGCACTGCGAACGCGCCATTGTGGTGGATGACACGCTGCAGACCTACGACCCGCGCATCTATGCCGTCGGCGAGTGCGTGCAGCACCGCCAGGCCACGTTTGGCCTGGTTGCGCCGATCTGGGACCAGGCGCGTGTGTGCGCAGCGCACCTCGCCGGTGCGGGGCATCGCCGCTATATCCAGCAGTCCACGGCGACTAAACTCAAGGTGACCGGCGTGGACCTGTACTCCGCCGGCGACTTCATCGGCGGCGAAGGCAGCGAGGACCTGGTGCTGCGCGATGCCCGGCGCGGCGTCTACAAGCGGCTGGTGCTGCAGGACGGCCGCCTCGTCGGCGCCGTGCTGTACGGCGACGTGCAGGACGGCCCGTGGTACTTCGACCTGATCCAGCAACGCGCGCCGGTCGCGGCGCTGCGCCAGCGCCTGCTGTTCGGCAAGGCCCAGTGCGAGGCGCTTGCAGCCTGAACGCCGACAACCCGCTGACAACGACATCGCCCCCACGGAGAAAGCGTGAATCTGTCCGACATCCCGGTGGTATCCGCCACCCCGACCACTACCACGGCCACTACCTGCCCCTACTGCGGCGTCGGCTGCGGCGTGCGCGCCACGGTGCGCGCGGATGGGCAGGTCGAGATTGCCGGCGATGCGGAGCACCCGTCCAATCGAGGCCGGCTGTGTGTCAAGGGCTCGGCCCTTGGCGAGACCGTAGACCTGCAGGGCCGCCTGCTGCACCCGAAGGTGCGCCGCGCGGACGGCGCGCTCGAACAGGTGTCGTGGGACCATGCGCTCGACACCGTCGCGCAAGGCTTCTCACGCATCGTCCGCGAACACGGACCCGACGCCGTCGCGCTGTATGTATCCGGCCAGTTGCTGACGGAGGATTACTACGTTGCCAACAAGCTGATGAAAGGCTTCATCGGCACGGCCAACATCGATACCAACTCGCGCCTGTGCATGTCGTCGGCCGTGGCCGGCCACAAGCGCGCGTTCGGCGAAGACCTGGTGCCGGGCAACTACGAAGACCTGGAACTGGCCGACCTGGTGGTGCTGGTGGGGTCCAACACCGCCTGGTGCCATCCGATCGTGTTCCAGCGCCTTGTGAAGGCCAAGGAAGCGCGGCCGGAGATGAAGATCGTCGCCATCGACCCGCGCCGCACGGCCACTTGCGAACTGGCCGACCTGCATCTGGCAGTGCGCCCGGGCACCGATGTCTGGCTTTTCAATGGCTTGCTGAGCTACCTCGCGCGTGAAGGCAAGGCCGACGCCACATTCGTGGCAGGCAGCACCGCCGGACTCGACGATGCGCTGAAGGCCACCGTGGATTGCGACGATCCCAAGGCCGTCGCGCGTGCCTGCAAGCTCGACGTCGACGACGTGCTGGCTTTCTATCGCCTGTTCGCCGAGACAGAGAAAGTCGTTACGGCTTTCTCGCAAGGCGTCAACCAGTCGTCCGCCGGCACCGACAAGGTCAACAGCATCATCAACTGCCACCTGCTGACCGGCCGCATCGGGCGCGCGGGCACGGGTCCGTTCTCGCTGACCGGGCAGCCGAACGCCATGGGTGGCCGCGAAGTCGGCGGCCTGGCCAATATGCTGGCCGCGCATATGGAACTGGCCAATCCGCTGCATCGCGACATCGTGCAGGACCTGTGGCAATCGCCGGTCATGGCCGACCATGCGGGCCTCAAGGCGGTGGAACTGTTCAATGCGATCGAGCAGGGCCGGGTCAAGGCGGTGTGGGTGATCGCCACCAATCCCGTGGTCAGCCTGCCCGATGCCGACCAGGTGCGGCGCGCGCTGGCCAAGTGCGAACTGGTGGTCAGTTCCGACATCATCGAGCGCACCGACACCAATGACGCCGCGCACGTGCTGCTCCCGGCGCTGGGCTGGGGCGAGAAGGACGGCACCGTCACCAACTCGGAACGCCGCATCTCGCGCCAGCGTGCCTTCCTGCCGGCGCCGGGCGAGGCGCGCGCCGACTGGCGCATCCTGTGCGACGTGGCCAGGCGCATGGGCTTTGCCGGCTTCGACTACGCCGGACAGCACGAGATCTTCGACGAGCATGCCCGCCTGAGCGCGTGGCGCCATGACGAGGCCCCGCGCGCGTTCGATATCGGCGGCATGGCCGGCATGGACAAGGACAGCTATGACAATTTCGAACCGGTGCAATGGCCGGTGGTCGCGGGTTCGCCCGCGGGGACGCGCCGGCTGTTCGAGGACGGCCGCTACGCCCATGCCGACGGACTGGCGCGCTTCGTCGCCACGCCGACGCGCGCGCCGGCTCATGCGCCGGACGATGACTTCCCGCTGATCCTCAACACCGGACGCGTGCGCGACCAGTGGCACACCATGACGCGCACTGGCAAGTCGGCCCGCCTTGCGGACCACCTGCCCGAACCCTTCGTCGACATGCACCCGCAGGACGCATTGCTGTGCGGCGTAGGCGAAGGCAAGCTCGCGCGTGTTTCCACGCGCTGGGGCGCCATGGTGGCGCGCGTGCGGCACGGCGGCGGCATTCCGCGCGGCAGCGTGTTCGTGCCGATCCACTGGAACGGACAGTTCAGTTCCGACGCGCGCGTCGGCGCGCTCGTCAACCCGGTGGTCGACCCGGTTTCCGGCGAGCCCGAGTTCAAGCACACGCCGGTGTGCGTGGAGCCGTTCGGCGTCAACTGGCACGGCTTCGTGCTGAGCCGCAAGGAACTGCCCGCCGACTCCCTCACCTACTGGACGCGTGTGCAGGGGCAACGGTTCCAGCGCTACGAATTCGCCGGGCGCGAAGGCATTGCCGATCGTGCGGCATGGGCGCGCAACCTGCTCGGCGTGACGGATCCGGATGCGGACTGGCTCGAGTACGAGGACCGCAGCGCCGGCACCTATCACGCGGGCTATGTCGTCAACGACAGGCTGGAAGCGTGCGTCTACATTGCCACCCGCCCCGAACTGCCTTCGCGCTCCTGGCTGGCCGAGCTGTTCGGGCGCGAACGGCTGGAGGACACAGACCGCATCGGCCTGCTGATGGGGCAACCGATGCAGAAGGGCGCCGATGCCGGCCCCACGGTGTGCTCATGCTTCGGCGTGGGGCGCAATACCATCTGCGACGCAGTGCGCAAGCATGGCCTGACCACCCCGGCCGAGATCACGGCATGCGTCAAGGCCGGCGGCAACTGCGGCTCCTGCGTGCCGGAGTTGAAGAAGCTGCTGGTGGAAGTTCGGGTGGCGGAGGCCGCCTGATTCCCCCGACCGAGCGGCCCTCGCCGCTCGGCTCCTGCGTCTGTTGCGATTTTCCAACGCATTGTGTGCAATTGTGATATCTGACGCCCGGCTTGTGCTTTGCCCCTGCGCCACGTCATAAAGTCCAGCACCGGATAGGCAGGGTTGCGTCGACATCAACGCCTCAAAACTACGTTTTCCCACGTCTGAGGCGGAAAATGCCTCCCTTCCCGAGCGCTTCCCACCAGGCCGCGCGCTGATCCATGCGATCACCGCCGGCTGTCCCGTCGAAGAACGCGACGACAATCCGCCCAGTTCCACCGAACCTCTTCGCGCAAGTTGGCTTAGAGTCCTGGCTGGCTCCAGCCTCGCCGGGTGTCGCTTTCCCGTTGAAGCCGGGGCATGGACCTTGTTTTGACCCACCGAAGGAAATCACATGAAGAAACTGACTGCCGTATCCCTGGCTGCCGCGGCCGGGCTGTTCGCGATGCTCGGCGGCTGCGCCACGGAGTCCTCCACCGCGCTGCCCGTGCAGAAGGTCGAAAGCGCCAGCCGGCCCTACAACGGCGTGCGCACGCCGGTGGCCGTGGGCAAGTTCGACAACCGCTCGAACTACATGCGCGGCGTCTTCTCGGACGGCATCGACCGGCTGAGCGGCCAGGCAAAGACGAGCCTGGTCACCCATCTCCAGCAGACCAACCGCTTCAACGTGCTCGAGCGTGAAAACCTCGACGAGATCCGGCGCGAGGCGTCAATCAAGAACCAGGCGCAACGCCTCAAGGGCGCGGACTACGTTGTCACCGGCGACATCACGGAGTTCGGCCGCAAGGAAGTGGGCGACGTGCAGCTGTTCGGCATTCTCGGCCGGGGCCGTGAGCAGGTGGCCTATGCCAAGGTCAACCTGAACATCGTCAACATCAGCACCTCCGAGGTTGTGTATTCGACGCAGGGTGCCGGCGAATACAAGCTGTCGAATCGCGAAGTGATCGGCTTTGGCGGTACGGCGAGCTATGACTCGACGCTGAATGGAAAGGTCATGGACCTGGCCATGCGCGAAGCCGTCAATAACCTCGTGGCCGCCATCGAAAGCGGTGCCTGGAAGCCGGCCCAGTAAGCAAGGACGTCTGTACCACAACGAGAACAATCATGATGAATACGGTCACGCTGCGCAGTGCGGCGTTTTTGACGGCTGCCGGCAGCCTCCTGCTTGCCGGCTGCGCGGGTCCGCAGCCCTTGTACCAATGGGAGGGCTATCAGGTCCAGGTCTACGAATATTTCAAGGGCGAATCCAAAGAGGCGCAGATCACCGCCCTCGAAGAAGGCCTGCAGAAGATCAAGGCAAAGGGCGGCACGGTGCCGCCGGGCTACCATGCCCAGCTTGGCATGCTCTACCTGAACATCGGCAAGGGCGACCAGATGATCAAGGAGTTCCAGACCGAGAAGACGCTCTTCCCCGAAGCGACGCCGTACATGGACTTCCTGCTGAGGAACGTCAAGAGCGACACCCGAAGCGACACCAAGGTCAGTACCGCCGCGGACGCCAAGACCAACACCGCCGCAGGGAGCAGCAAATGATGCGCCGACTTCTGACCTATGTCGCGAGCCTGGGCATCGTCATGCTCTTCGCCGGCTGTGCCGTGCCGACAAAGCAGGTGGACTACGCCGCGTTCAAGGCGAGCCGGCCGCGCTCCATCCTGGTGTTGCCGCCGCTGAACGAGTCGCCCGACATCAAGGCGACCTACGGCATGCTCTCGCAAGCCACCGCGCCGCTGGCCGAATCCGGCTACTACGTATTGCCGGTGGCACTGGTTGATGAGACGTTCCGCCAGAACGGCCTGACGGTTCCCGGCGACATTCATGCCACGCCGGTCGCCAAGCTGCGCCAGATCTTTGGTGCCGACGCCGCGTTGTACGTTACGGTGGCCGAGTATGGTTCGAAGTACCAAGTCATCAGCAGCGTGACCCGCGTGGCCGCCAGTGCGAAGCTCGTCGACCTGAAGACCGGCGACGTGCTGTGGAACGGCACGGCCTCGGCGGCGACCGACAGCTCCAGCAGTGGCGGCGGCCTGATTGGCATGCTGATCAATGCAGCGATCACGCAGGCGATCAACCACTCCACGGACGCCAGCTACAAGGTCGCGGCGACAACGAGTTACCGCCTGCTGTCGGCCGGCCAGCCTGGCGGCATCCTGTACGGTCCGCGCTCTCCGAAGTACCAGTCGGACTGAAAGCAGGATCGGGCCGCAACGCCAAGGCTTGCGGCCCGACGGAACGCCGTCAGCAGCACCTCCGCTGAGATGACGGCCGCTCGCATCGCGAGCATGAAATCCAGGTTGGCAGCCTGTCGCTAGCACCCAACACACTGCAAACAAGTGTGATATTCGGGTGCTTCCTGTTCCTTTCCTCTTTGTCGCACCTCATAGTCCGATCGAAGAATCTGCCCAGCCTTAAAAGCAATTTAATTCTGATTTAAATCTCGAATATTCCGAGGATTCACGGAGCCCCTCGGACTTCTCCGCAGCTATTTCCAAGCCATTTTTGTGATCCTGGACTGGGCTCCGGTGCGGTCTTCCTTTGCTTTGGCAAATCTACGCCGGAGCGCTTTCAGCGATAACACGAAATGAACAAGAATATCCATCGCCTGGTCTTCAACGCCGTGCGAGGCATGCTGGTAGCAGTCCAGGAAAATGCGGTCGGACGCGGCAAGGGGCGCCAGGGCTGTGCCGAACGCCAGGGACAAGGCACGACGTTCCATCCCGTGCTGTGGCTGACGGTCATCGCGGCATCGATGATGGGCTTGCCCGTGATCCTGGCGCAAACCGCGCAGGCTCAGACCCTGCCGATCCAGGTGGACAAGAACGCGCCGGGGGCGCGTCCGGTGGTGGGGGTGGCTGCCAATGGCGTCGCCATCGTCAATATCGCCGCTCCCAACCGCAATGGCGGGACCAGCGTTAACAACTTCATCCGGTATAACGTGGGGCCTTCCGGCGTCGTGCTGAACAATTCAGGGCAGAATAGCCAGACGCAGATTGCCGGTTGGGTCCAGGGGAACATGCAGCTGGGCAACAATAGCGCCGGTGTGATCGTCAACCAGGTGACGGCCCCGAACCCCTCCCAGCTGATGGGCATGCAGGAGGTGGCCGGCAACCGTGCGACGGTGATTTTGGCCAATCCGGCGGGAATTACCTGCGCGGGCTGCGGCGTGATCAACGCGGATCGCTTTACCCTCTCGATGGGCCGCGCACTGTACGGCCCGGACGGCAACCTTGCCGGCTTTGACGTGCGGGACGGGCATATCGCCCTCGACGGCCAGGGCTTGTCTAGCCCGCAGGCACAAGTGGACCTGCTCGCCCGTTCGATCTCAATCAATGCCGAGCTTTGGGCCAAGCACATCAATGTCATCACCGGTGCCAACCAGGTTGATTACCAGAATCTCAATGCCACCGCTCAGGCCGGTAATGGCGCCGCGCCGCAGTTCGCACTGGATGCCTCCGCGCTCGGCTCTATGTACGCGAACGGCGCCATCCGCCTGATCGGTACCGAGAAGGGTGTGGGTTTCAACCTGGGCGGCATTGCCGACGCGCGCGGCGGCGATATCACCGTGGACAATAACGGCGATGTGCGAGTGCTGGCTAGCGGGCGCCTGCAGTCGCAAGGCAACGCGACCATGACTGGCGCTAACCTTGACAACGCCGGGACCATCACCACGCGCGGCGGGATCACCGCCACGACACCCGGCCAGTTGACCAACACTGGTACCGTGGCCGCCGGCACCGACGTGCTCGGCCTTGCCGACCGCATTGCCAACAGTGGCACTATCGGCGCCGGGGTCGATGCCAACGTCACCGTCGCCGGGACCGCCAACCTCGCCGCGCGCACGTCGATCCAGTCCAGCGGCAAGATTCTGACCGGGGCCGATACCAACCTTTCGGCGCCAACGCTGGACCTGTCCCAAGGTACGACCGTGGCACACGGCACGGCAAACCTCTCGGCATCGGGCGCCATCGTTCACCAGAACGCACGGCTCGAAGCCAACGCCGTGCAGGTGCAGGTCGGCGGCACGGTGGACAATCGGGGGGGGCACCATCGTGGCGGGCACGAGCGGCGCGCAAGTTAACGGCGCGACCGTCCTGAACCAGGGTGGCGCTATCACCAGCGGCGGTGCGCTGGCTGTCGCCGGCACGCAAGCGGTAAACAACACCGGCGGCACGCTCGCCGGGACCGGAGCGACCACGGTGGCCGGCTCGTCCATCGTCAACCGCAGTGGCGTCATGGGCTCGGTGCAGGACAGCCTGACCCTGACCGGGGCGCTCGACAACACCTCGGGCAAGGCACTGGCGGCCAAGGACCTCAACGTTGGTGGTGGCGCCATCGTCAACGACCACGGGCAACTATCGGCCACCCAGGCGCTCAAGGCCGACACCGCCGGGCAGGCGCTCATCAACACGTCCGGCGTGATCGCGGGCGCCAGCGTCCAGGCCGATACGGGCCTGTTCGACAGCCGTGCGGGCGTGGTGCAATCCACGGGCCTGCTGATGGTCGACACACACGGGCAGCTGTATGACAACGGCAATGGTGGCCTGACGGTCGCCAACGGGCCGTTGACCCTCACCACGGGCGTATTCAGCAACCGCGCCGGGACGGTCTCCGCCCAGCAGTCAGCCAAGGTGACAGCGACTACCTTCGACAACACCGGGGGCAAGTTCGTCACCGGTGGGCCACTGGACGTGACCGCCGACAGCCTGGCCAACATTGACGGCTATCTCGCCACGAACAGTGATGCGAAACTCCGGATTGCAGCGATGCTCGACAATACCGGGGGCTTCACCCACGCGGGCGGTTTGCTCGATACGCAGGCCAGCACGGTGGTGAACCGCAACACCCTGGGCGGCACGGACGCCGCGCCCAAGGGCATGGAGGGCGGCAGCGTCCAGATCACCGCCAATGCCATCGAGAACATCGACGGCGCCCTGCGGGCCGACACGGCCATGACCGTCGGCGCCGCGACGCTCGACAATACGCGTGGCGAAGCGACCTCGGGCGGCACGGCCCAGCTCAATGTGGGCGCCACCACCAACACGGATGGCCTGCTGGCGGCCAATACGCGGCTCGGCATCGAGGGAGACCGCCTCACCGGCGACGGCATCGTGCAGTCCCAGGGCGATCTCGGCCTCAAGCTGACAAGTGACTTTACGAATACGAAGACGCTCGCCGCTGCCGGCCGGCTTGATCTCGACACCCGCGGCGACGTGAACAACACCGGCAAAATTGGCGCCGGTGTGCTGAACCTGCATGGGCGCAACATCACGAACGATGGCGAACTGCTCGGGCAGACGTCCAACACGATCCGTGCCGACCAGGCCGTGCTTAACCGGGGACTGATCGATGGCGGCGCGGTGCGCGTCGAGGGCGGCACCACGGTCACGAACCTCGACCGCATCTATGGCGACTCGGTTTCCATCGGCGCGGGCCAGCAGATTCTGAACGACATCAACCCGGCCACCGGTAACGGTGCGGTGATCGCCTCGCGCGTGGGTGACGTGAACCTGGGCGCGCCGGACATCGTGAACCGCGAGCACGCGCTGATCCTCTCTTCGCAGGACCTGAACGTGGGCGGGGCGCTCGACGCAGAGGGCAAGGCGACCGGCCAGGCCAACTCGCTCACCAATGCCTCGGCCACCATTGACGTGGCGGGCAATGCGAACATCAACGCCGCCAGCATCCGCAACGAGAACAGCCACTTCGAGACACAGGTGAATGACACCGGTGTGGTGAACACCATCACCTATCGCCTGAAGGGCTCCGACCAGGACATTGATCCCAGCACCGCGATCTTCTGGGACTGGAAGCGCGGCGCCCCCGATGACGCGCACCCAGCCACCGACCTTGGGTGGCTGTACCAGGACGGCAATGAGCGTGGCGCTTATCGGTGGCTGATCCTACCCTCGACGCAGTACCCGTTCTCGCAGTTCGGCCCGCCCTTTGATTGGTCGCGCCTGCCGGATGGCACCACCGGCCCCAACCGGGGTTACTACGACGCCGTGGAAGGCGACAACAGTTTTCTGCCCGCCGAGCAATGGACCCCGGTGGGCCTGGCGCTGGCCCAGTTCTCACAGACGGACAACGTTGGCAATGTCGTGGCGGTGACCGACGAGCACTTCTACTACCGGCCAGACGATGTCATCTGGGACAAACTGGGTGTACAGCGCCCCAGTTCGGCACCGCCAGCATTCCAGGCGCCTTGCGCCAGTGATGCGCCTGCATCGTGTCAGGCCGCATACCAGGCGTACCAGACCTGGCGCCAGGCCAATTTTGCCCAGTATCAGGCGCTCAATGACAAGATCAAGACGTTCAATCTGGACTTTCACTCGCGCGTGGTGAGGGACTTCTATTCGGTCAACGAGCAGACCCGCACCCGCGACGAGGTGGTCAAGAGCACCGATCCGGCCCGCATCCTGGTGGGCGGCAACGCCGCGCTCAATGGCAACGTGATCAACGACAAGAGCGAGATCGCCGTCGGTGGCACGCTCACCGTACCGGGCGCGGTGGACGACCGGGGCTACACCGGCACCCGGATCGAGAGCATCACGGGCACGCAGGACTGGAACTACATCAACTACGGCGTCAACGACCCCGACCGCCGCAGTGACAGCGGCACGCTGCCGCCTCTCAACCTGACGCTGCCGCTGGTCCTGGCGACCGGCACGGCGCTGGAGCACCAGACAGTGACCGGCACCGGCACCACCGTGGCGGGCAAGATTGGCGTCGGGCCGATTGCCAACGCGCCGACCATGACGCAGGTATCGCTGAACACGGGAGGCGCCTCGGCAGGCGGTCGCCTGGGCGGCGATGCGATCCGCACGGTCACCCCGTCGCTTGCGGTACCGAACAATGCGCTGTTCCAGGTGCACGCCGAACCGGGCGCGCGGTACCTGATCGAAACCGATCCGCGCTTCACCGACCAGCGCCAGTGGCTGTCCAGCGACTATATGCTGACCCAACTGGGCCAGGACCCCAGCCGCGTGCTCAAGCGCCTCGGCGACGGCTTCTATGAGGCCCGCCTGGTGGCCGATGCGGTCATGCTGGGGACCGGCCAGCGCTTCGTGGGCGACTACACCGACAATGAGGCGCAGTACAAGGCACTGATGCAGTCGGGTATCGAATTCGGCAAGCAATTCTCGCTTCACGTCGGCACGGCGCTCCCCCCCGAGCAGATGCAGGCGTTGACCAGCGATATCGTGTGGCTGGTGGAGAAGACCGTCACCCTGCCGGACGGCAGCACCCAGCAGGTGCTGGTGCCACAGGTGTACCTCAAGTTGCGGGAGGCCGACCTCAAGGGCGACGGCACGATCATCACCGCGCGCAACATGGCGATCCAGACCGATGGAGATGTGAAGAACAGCGGCGCCATTGCGGCGCGCGACGTGATGCTGATCGATGCGGGCAACATCCGCAACGACCGGGGCACGCTGGCTGCCGGCGCCATGGGCCTGAATGCCAGGCAGGATATCGACAACCTGGCGGGCAAGATCAGCGCCGACAAGCTCGCGGCAACCGCTGGGCGCGACATCAACCTGACCACCACCACCGCTTCGGCCAGCAATACGCAAGGGCAATCCAGCGCCAGCCGCACGGTCATCAGTGGCATATCGAGCCTCGATGTGGGCGATGCCGTGCTGGTGGCCGGACGGGACATCAACAACACCGCCGCCAGTGTCACGGCCAGCGGCAGCCTCGGCATGGGCGCCGGGCGGGATATCAATCTCGATACGGTACAGGTGGGCGTGCAGCGCGATACCGCCGCCGATGCGAAGAACCGCACCAGCGTCGCGCGTAGCACCGAGATCGGCACACAGATCACGGGCGGCGACGTCGCCCTCGCGGCGGGCCGCGACGTGAATGCCACCGCCGCCTACGTCAACGCCGAGGGCGCGCTGGCAGTGGGAGCCGGACGCGACATCAACGTGAAGGCGGGCCAGGCCAGCGTGTCGGTACGCGACGAGCAGTCGCGCGAGAGCGGCGGCTTCATGTCGAAGACGTCCACCCACACCATCGACGCCAAGAGCCACACAGAGGCGCTGGGCAGCACGTTCTCCGGCGACACGGTAGATATGAATGCCGGTCGCGATATGACCATCACGGGCAGTACGGTGGCGGCCACGCACGACGTGAATCTCGGCGCCGGCAACAATATGACCATCGACACCGCCGAAACTACCTCGTCGGCCTACAGCTTCAAGGAAGAGAAGAAGTCGGGCTTCGGAGCCACCGGCTCGGGACTGTCGTACGGCAACCGGGACCAGAAGGACACGACCAATGATAGGGGTACGCAGCAGGTCGGCAGCCTGGTCGGTTCCACGGACGGCAGCGTGCACATGACGGCGGGCAGTACCCTGAAGGTTACCGGTAGTGACCTCATCGCCAAGCAGGATGTCACGGGCATCGGTGCGGACGTGACCATCGAGGCCGCGCAGAACCGCCAGCACCACGACGAGGCGCACGAGGTCAAGCAAAGCGGCTTCACGCTGGGGGGGTCCGGCGGCGCCATCGGCGCGGCGATCAATGCGGGCAGCAAGATCAGTTCCGCGTCCAAGAGCGAGGATGGCCGTGCTTCCGCCTTGTGGGGCATTGCGGCAGCGCGTGACGTTGCCGATACTGGCGCGGCACTGGCGCAAGCCGGAGGCAACCCGCTAGCCGGCGCTGCCGCCACCCTCTCCTGGGGTACCAGCCAGAGCAAGCAGACGCTCACTGAGGACAGCACCAGCCACAACGGGTCCACTGTGTCGGCGGGCGGCACCGCTGCCTTCATTGCGACTGGCGTCGATGCCAATGGCAACAAGACGGCTGGTGACCTGAACATCATCGGCTCGAACATCGACGCCAACAAGGTCGCACTAGGTGCCAAGCACGACGTGAACGTCGTCTCGGCGACCGATAGCGACGAAAGTCACAGTACCAACAAGTCGAGCAGCGCCAGCGTCGGTGTGTCCTATGGCGCGCAGGGCTTCGGTGTCTCCGCTTCGGCCTCGATGGCAAAAGGTAACTCGGACAGCCAGGGCACGACCCAGGTCAACAGCCACGTGACCGGCAAGGAATCGGTCACCATTGTGTCGGGCAACGATACCAACATCCTGGGTGGTACGGTCAGCGGTGGCAAGGTGGTTGGCGACGTGGGCGGCAACCTGAACCTCGCCAGCCGCCAGGACACAGGAGAGTCCCACGCCCGCCAGCAAAGCATGGGCGGTGGCTTCAGCATCAGCCAGGGCGGCGGTTCGGCCAGTTTCTCGGCATCCAAGGGCAAGGCCGATGGCAGCTATGCCAACGTGACGGAACAGTCTGGCATCTACGCTGGCGAGGGCGGCTTCGACCTCAACGTCAAGGGCAACACCGACCTGAAGGGCGCGGTGATCGCCAGCGAGGCCAGCAAGGACAAGAACAGCCTGACCACGGGCACGCTCACCTGGAGCGATATCGCCAATCATTCGGACTACAGCGCCACCTCGATGGGCATCTCGGGCGGCGGCACCATGGGCACTCCCAATAGTCAGAACAACAGCGGGCCAACCTCGGGCAAGAACACCGGCGGCATCAGCCCCATGATCCCGCAGCACAAGAGCGGCAGCGAGGACGGCGTGGCGCAGGCGGCGGTGGCTGACGGCACGATCACGATCAAGGACGAGGCCAACCAGAAGCAGGACTTGGCGACGCTCAAGCGCGACACCACGGGCACCAACAGCCAGGTCGGCAACAACCCGGACCTGGAGAAGCTGCTGAACAAGCAGGCCGACATGATGGCGGCGGCCCAGGCAGCGGGTGAAGCCGTGGCCAAGACGGTGGGGGATATTGCTAAGTCCAAGTTCGATGATGCCAACAAGCGGTACACCGCAGCGGCGGAAGCCAACAAGCTCAATCCGAGTGCCGAAAATCAAGCGGCCATGGAGGCGGCTCAGGCCGATATCGAAGGCTGGAAGGATGGTGGCAGCTACCGAGCCGCGCTGCACACTGCCGGTGGTGCACTGATTGCTGGCCTTGGTGGCGGCAACGCGTTAGCGGGAGCCGCTGGCGCTGGGGCAGCGTCGCTGTCGGGAGGGAAGCTGAGCGAGCTGAGCAACGCCGTGGCTAGCGGTGCCGATACCGGCAGCGCGGCACTGAACGAGACCCTGGGCAACATCGCCGCGAACATCGTGGCGGGGGGCATCGGGGCGGTAGTGGGCGGAGGATCCGGTGCGTCCATGGCGGCGAATGTGGACCGCTACAATCGACAGTTGCACCCGGATGAGAAGCAACTTGCGAAGAAGATGGCTGCGAATAGCGGTGGCAAGTACACAACAGAGCAGATCGAAGCGCAAATGCGGCTGTCTGATCGTGTAGATATGAATGGAAAGGTGCTGGAGTACGGTACGCCCGACCAGATCAACGCTGCAACGACAAAGCAAACAGATGGCGGTGTAACGTGGACTTCGGTGGCCGGCACAACGCAGATCCGAGAAGTACAAGCGCAGCCGGATGCAGGGATCATTGCCTACATCCAGTCGCAACAGAAGACTATGCAAGGTGATGTGCCCTATACGAGCCGGCTTGACTTCGGCAACGTATCGAAAACTAGCAACTCGCCTGGAACCTTGCCGACTGCGAAGTGTGGGGCTGGGCAGGCGAACTGCGCTGCTGGCTTGCCTGCAGGGTATACACAACAGGAAATTACCCAGAGGCGTACTGATGTAGCTGATATGGCTAGCTACGTTGGCACTCAAGCTGGCCGGATTGGTGCAACCTCCGCAGCAATAGCAGTAGGTTCACCAAACCCTGTAGTGGCGGCTACAGCCGGCGCTATAGCGGGCGCAGCGACGACGACAGGCTTAGCTGCCGGTGCGGTCGAGCAAATAGTACGACCGGACGTAGGACAGTATACAGCGGAGAATCTCCTTGGATTGGGCGGCTACTACTTGGGCGAACGCTTTCCAATGGCAGGTCCAGTAATCAATGAAGCTGGAGAGGCAATAAAGGCAACAAACACGATGAATTCCGTGAAAGCATGGATTAATGAGCAGTGGACCAAGCGCACCACTGAAAAATAAATGAAATTAATCGAAGACGGAAATTTAACGGCGACCGTACGAGGTGCTCTGATAGTGATCGGAGCTATTCTCATATTCGGAGGACTTGGAGTCGAAGCCATCCCCAATTGGCTTGGAATTATCGTCTTTCTTTTTGGGATAGTCGCCATCTTCGTTGGCGGAATTAGTTCTCGCGCAAAAATGATTGGCCTTAAACCATTTGGCAAGTCAGAGTGGCGTAAGGCAAAAGAGACCTATCAAAAAGAGAAGGACGATAAATAACAAGCTACTTGCATAAGTTCCACTTCCCGGTCGACCAAACGTAGCAATACATGCCGATTAAGCACACAAGCGCGCGCCGCAAGGCGCGCGGTGTCTCCCCTTTTGTCCCATTTTTCCTGTCGCTACCCTCGCTGGCCGTGGCCCAGGCCCTGCCGTTCTTCCCGAACGTCACGCCAAACGACGCCATCGAGCGCCGCCAGGAGCAGCAGCAAGAAGCCGCCAAGCAGCGCGCCATGGCCCGCCCGGACGTGCTCTCGCCCACCGCCGCCGAGCCCGCGCCGTCCGGCCCGCTGCTCCTCCCCACCGAGGCGCCCTGCTTCCCGATCAGGTCCGTGACATGGGAGGGCGCCGAAGATTTCCCCTGGCTGCAGAGCGAGGTCGGCATCCTGGTCGGCCAGTGCGTCGGCAAGCAGGGACTGGAGGCGATCCAGGACTACTTCTCCGCCCGCCTGGTCAGCCAAGGCTACATGACCACGCGCGTGCTGATCCCCGACCAGCACCTCGCCAGCGGCGAGTTGCGCCTGCGTGTCGTGGCCGGCCACATCACCGGCATCCAGTCCGAGGGCACCGCCGGCTGGTGGCGCACCGCCCTGCCGACCGGCCCCGGCGGCCTGGTGAACCAGCGTGACGTGGACCAGGGCATGGAGAACATCCGCCGCCTGCAGGGCCAGGCCGATGCCAGCATCGACCTCGTGCCCGGCGAGACCCCCGGGGCCACCGACCTGGTGATCAAGCCCGGCACCGGCAAGCGCTGGCACGCGCTCGTCACGGGTGACAACGGCGGCCTGGACAACACCGGCAAGTACCAGATGGGCGGCACGCTCACCGTGGACTCGCCGCTCTTCCTCTACGACAGCCTGACGATCTCCGGCAACACCAATGCCAACGTCGGCAACGGTGCCGCCGGCACGCGCTCGTCGGCCATCAACTACAGCATCCCCTTCGGCTACTGGAATGCGTTCTTCAACGCCAACCAGTCGCGCTACAAGCAAACGGTGGCGGGCTTCGAGGAAGACATCGTGTATGGCGGGCGCAATACGCAGATCGAGGCGGGCCTCGGCTACGTGCCGTTCCGCAACGCGTCGGGCAAGACCAGTCTCTATGGCAAGGTGTTCCGCAAGACCGCGCACACCGCCATCAACGGCCAGGACATCCCGGTGCAATCCCGGGATTTTGTCGGCTACGAGGTCGGTGCCGCCCACCGCCAGTATTTCGGCGCCAACGTGCTGGATCTGGGCGTCGGCTGGCGCGCCTCGCTGCCCAGCCATTCGAAGGAGCCTGGCTTCGTGCTGGGCGAGCCGAACTGGGATGGCAAGTCCGAGATCCTGCTGGCCAATGCCGGGCTGATGGTGCCGTTCCAGGTCAGCGGGCAGCGCCTGCGCTACCAGGGCAATGTGCGAGCCCAGTATGCGCGCACACGCGTCCTGCCATCCGACTACTTCACCATCGGCAACCGCTACTCGGTGCGTGGCTTCGATGAGCAGCTGACGCTCGCCGCCGAGAACGGTGTCACGATGCGCAACGACCTCGCGTGGCAGCTTGGTAATTCCGGACAGGAGGCCTTCATCGGCTTCGACATGGGCCATGTGAGCGGCCCGTCCGCCGCGTTCCTGGTGGGCCTGACACTGATGGGCGCCGTGATCGGGGCGAGAGGACGCTGGGCGGCGAGCCGCTACGCCGCCCTGACCTACGAAGTCACCCTCGGCTGGCCGGTCAGGAAGCCGGAATTCTTCCGCACCCACTCGCCCAATATCGCCGCGCAGATCGGGCTTGAATTCTGAATACCTCAGCCGGACCGCACATCGGCCGCCGGCCCCTCGAGCACAAAGCGGTTTCGCCCGGCCCGCTTGGCCTGGTACATCGCACTGTCGGCCCGATGCAGCAGCGGCTCGAGTCGCGACGCATCGGGCGTCGCGCAGACCGCACCGACGCTGATCGTCACAAACGGCTGCACGGGCGTTCCGTTATGCGGTATGCCGAGATCGCGCACCGCCGCGACCATGGCCCGGGCCACGGCTCGGGTGTCTTCCTGCGTCGACGCAGGCAGTACCACCGCGAATTCTTCGCCGCCGAGGCGCGCACAGAACTGCGCGCCTGCCAGCACCCGCGTCAGCGCGGCAGCCACCTGGCGCAGGCATTCGTCGCCACGAGGGTGGCCATACAGGTCGTTGTACTGTTTGAACAGGTCCACGTCCAGGATCAGCAGTCCCATCTCCTCGCGCCGTTCAAACGCGCGGATCACGGCGGCCATCGCCTCGCGCTGGAAGTAGCGGCGGTTCGGGATGCCGGTCAGGGCGTCGATATCCAGGTCCGCCTGCACGCGTGACAGTTGTTCCTCGGTCTGCCCGAGCCTGGCCGTCAGCGCCAGTTCGCGCGACTGGTAGCGGCTGATGTCGAGCAGGAAGACCAGTGTGCCGATGCGCTTGCCGTCCATGCGGGTCACGGCTTCCGCAGTGAGCTCGAAATGCGCGCCAGGCGGCACGAACGGGCGCACGGCGCGTTCCTTGCCTGCACCCTGCGGGCCCAGGAACACCTCCTCCCAGCCGGCGGGCACTGGCTGCCCGCGGCACAGCTGCGGCACCAGCCGTGCGGCGGCCGGGTTGTACTCGACGACCCTGCCGTCGGCACCGAGGACCACGCATCCCTCGCCCAGCGCGTCGAACACGCGCAGGCGCGCGTAGTGGCCGATATCGTCGAGGTGCCTGCGCAACCCGCAGAACCAGACCAGCACAGCCATCAGCGAAAACGTGGCGGGTATCAGGTCGCCGCCAAGCGGCCCGGTCCAGCGCAGCAGGTAGGCGATATGGGTCAGCAGCGGCAGCGCCAGGCTGCCCGCCAGCACCGCGCGCCCGCGCCGCGACAGGGCGTCATTGGGGACCTCGGCCGTGACAAGGAAATAGAAACCCAGCGCAAGCAGCAGGTATGACCAGGCCGCAATGACGCCATAGCCGATGCCGTGTTCGAAGACGGCACCCGGGGCCACGCCCGGCGGCATCAGTGTGATCCTGGTCCAGACCAGGTGGTGATGCGAATTGGTCAGGACCAGCACCACGGTCAGCACGGCCACCAGTATCGGCACCGACAGCAACGACCACGGCACCACATAGCGCGGCCGGCTCAGGTGAACCATCGCCACCAGCCAGCCGATCGGCACGGCCACGATGCCGAAATACTGGATCTCAGACCACAGTATCCGCCCGGCCAGGTCCGCCGAACTGATCTCGAGCAGCCGCCCGCCGCTCCAGATCACCACGCCGCCGGCCAGCACCAGGAACGCCTGGATGGTCGGATCATCACGCCGCGGCCATGCCGCGACGGCCATGCCAATACTGCACACCACGGCAATGGTCAGGCAAAGAACGAGAGGATACGATGGCATGGGAGCCGGCTTCTATTTCCCGATCACGACGTGAACCGTGATTTCCATGTTGATGTCGGTTGCAGTCCGGATTCGCTGCCGCCGGGCGACGGTTCGCCCAGATGCACAGGAAGAGACACAACAGGGCATAGATTATCCCTCCACCCTCTCCGTCCGATGCGCCACGGCCTTCGCCTCCTGCGGCGACAACTGCATGAAGATCCACGCCGACGCGCACGTGATTAGCCCCATGCAAATGAACGTGGCATGAAACGCCGGCAGCACGCCTGACGGCAGGTTGCCGAAGCCCCGCTCGAACGTCGTCAGCAGCGCTCCCGCCGATGTAACCGCCAGGCTCATCGACAGCATCTGCACCATCGACAGCATGCTGTTGCCGCTGCTGGCGCCGGTGCCGCTCAGGTCCTTGAGGGTGACGGTGTTCATTGCGGTGAACTGGATCGAGTTGACCATGCCGAAAAGCGCCAGCAGCGGGATGACCATCCACAGCGGCCGCTGCGGCGTGATCAGCGCAAACGCGGCCATCACAACGCCGACCGCAAAGGTGTTGGTGACCAGCACGCGGCGATAGCCGTGGCGCTCGATCAGCCGGGTGGCGAGGCGCTTGGACGCCATGCCTGCCGCTGTGACGGGCAACATCATCAGGCCGGCGTCGAACGGTGAGTAGTCCAGGCTCACCTGCAAGGTCAGCGGGATCAGGAAGGGCATCGAGCCATTGCCGATGCGCGCGAACAGGTTGCCGAGCAAGCCCACGCTGAAGCTATGGATGCGGAACAGCCGCAGCGCGAAGAGCGGCTGGCGCCAGCGGCCCGCATGCAGCACATAGGCCGTCAGCGCGGCCATGCTGGCGATCAGCAGCATCAGCACGGTCGCATGCTGGAAGCCCAGGTCGGCCAGCCCGTCCAGCGAGAACGACAGCGCCAGCATCGCGACGGCGAGCAGCACATAGCCGGTGATGTCGAAACGGCCGATGCCAGCCTGCCTCGCATTGGGCATGTAGCGGACCGTCGCCAGCGCACCCAGGATGCCGACGGGGACGTTGATCAGGAAGATCCAGTGCCACGACAGCGCCTGCGTGAGCCAGCCGCCCAGCGTCGGGCCGATCAGCGGGCCGATCATGCCCGGGATGGCGACAAAGCTGAGCGCCTGCAGGTACTGGTCGCGCGGGAACGTGCGCAGGACCGAGAGCCTGCCTACCGGCAGCAGCATGGCGCCGCCAACGCCCTGCACTACGCGCGCGGCCACCAGGAAGGGCAGCGTGCCGGCATACGCGCACAGCAGCGAACCGAGCACGAACAGCGCAATCGCGGTCTGGAAGATGGTGCGCGTGCCGAAGCGGTCGGCCAGCCAGCCCGACGCCGGGATGATCACGGCCATGGTGAGCGAGTACGCGATCACGACCGACTGCATGCGCAGCGGGCTTTCGCCGAGGCTGCGCGCCATGGACGGCAGCGCGGTGTTGACGATGGTGGAATCGAGCGTCTGCATGAAGAAGCCGACCGCCACGACCCACAGCATGATGCGGCGGGTGTGGTCGTCAGGCATGGGCGTGGTCATGGCTGCGTACTCCGGTGCTGGCCGGCATGCCGGCCAAAGCCGCAACCTTAGGCCGGCGGAGGGTGGCGTGGCAAGTCCGTGCGTGGCTTACATCGCCGCACGCAGGCCAATGAAGAAGCGCCGGCCCGGCGCCGGTTCGAAATACCGGCCATTGGCTTCGTTGACGATCACCGAGCCGATGTACTTGCGGTCCGTAACGTTGTCGATGCGGCCGAAGGCGAACAGCCGTGTCTTGCCGATGCGGAATTCGTAGCCGGCACGCAGGTTGAAGGTGGCATAGCCGGGCGCGGCCTGGGTGTTGAGGTCGTCGGCATAGATGCGGCTGTCCACGTGCATTTCCGCGCCCAGCACGAGCGGCGGCAGCGGCCGCCATGCGATGTCCAGGTTCAGGCTGTGCCGTGCCGTGCCGGGCAGCCGGTTGCCGGCATTGACGGTCTGTCCCTGCGCGTTGAGGAACGATTCGCCGAAGTAGGCGGACAGATAGGTGTAGGCCAGGCCAGTCTCGAACCGGCTGCCTGCCACGCCATCGGCCGACGCGCCCACCTGCGCGCCGAAGCCGCCGCGCCACGCCAGCTCCAGGCCGCGCCGGCGCACGCCATCGACGTTCTGGTAGACGGTGCGGCCGGCGTTGTTCGACAAGGGCACCACCTCGTCATGGCTGTCGGCATCGAACAGCGCCGCCTCCAGCCGCTGGCGCTGCTGCTGCCACTTGACGCCGATCTCGCCCTGGCGGCTGGTGGAGGCCTGCAGCCCCAGGTTGCTGCCGGCGCCGCCCGGCCCGTAAGCCACCTCGGTCAGCGTGGGCGTTTCGAAGCCGCGGCCGAGATTGGCGTAGACGTTCAGCGTGTCGAGCGCATGCCAGACCATGCCCAGCACCGGGCTGACATTGTTGTACGTGGTGGAGCCGCTGTCGTCCGGGCTGGCGGCGGTGATGAAATGATCGTCGATGCTCAGCCTCACCCGGCTTGCCCGCACGCCGCCCACCAGCTCCCAGGACGGATGGAAGCTCCAGTCGAACTGCGCGAAGGCGCCAAGGTCGCTGGCCTTGTCGGTTTCGTCGCGGCGCAGTGCGCCCTGGGTGCCGTTGTTGTTGACGAAGCCGGTGCGGCCGTCGCGCATGCCGTTGGCCTCCACGCCGGCGCTCCATTGCAGCGGCAGGCCGCCGGCAGTGGTATGCCGCGTCCACGACAGCGCCGCGCCGCCGTAGGTCCGGTCAAGGTCGACGATGCCGCCGGACGAGGTCGCGGCAATGCCGCTCATGCCCAGCCGCTGGTTGAGCTGGCGTGTACCCACATAAAGCCGCCCCTGCAGGCTGTCAGCCGCTGTCAGCTTGTGGTCCACCACCACGCCGGCCTGGGTCTGCTCGACAGTCTTGCCGGTATCGAACTGCGTGGCGGCCGGAACGGCCTGGCGCGGGTTGGCATCGGCCTGCGCGCGCGTCAGCCCCAGCGGGTCCTGCGCCAGCGGCTGGTTGAAATAGTTGAACTGGCCCGTCACGCGCGTGGCGTCGGTCGGCTGGGCCACGACCTTGGCATTGAGCTGGTAGCGGCGCGCGGCGCTGTGGTCGCGGTAGCCGTCGGTCTGGTAGGTCCACGCGTCCAGCGTGCCGCCCAGCTTGTCGTTGCCGCCGCCGAGCGCCACGCCGGCCTGCCACTGGCCGTCGGAGCCGAAGCCGGTTGAAGCGCGGCCGGTAAAACCGTCCTTCGGCGGGTCCGGCGTGAACACCTGCACCACGCCGCCCGAGGCATTGCCATACATCTGCGCGAACGGGCCGCGCAGCACCTCCACGCGGCTGGCATTGGCAAGATCGGCGGTTGCGGCCTGGCCCTGCCCGTCGGGCATGGTGGCGGGAATGCCATCCACGTACAGGCGCACGCCACGCACGCCGAATGTCGACCGTGTGCCGAAACCGCGCACGGAGAGCTGCAAGTCCTGTGAATAGTTCTGGCGATCGCGTACCGCCACGCCCGGCACGCCAGTCAGCACTTCCGACACGTTCACGAGCGGCGAGGTCGCGCGCAGCGGATCGACCGGAACGCTGTCCACCGCGGCAGGGGCATCGAACCGGCGCTGTTCGCTGCGCGATGCGCTGACCACCACATCCGGCAGCGTCGCTTCCGGCTCGCTGGCTACCGCCTTGCCGTTGGCTGCAAGTCCGGCCAGCACGCAAAAAGTCGATGCCGCCGTATGGCGCGTGACGAGGTGCCGGAGTGCCAGGATCTGCTTGCCGCCTGTTGTCATCGTTGGAGAGCGGTTGCGGGCTGGCGCGGTCGTGGAATCCATCCGGCGCCGGGTTGGGGTGGATGCGAGATAACTTTATATGGTCTGCACCCGATTTGCCATGCGGCGGACTTGCGGGAAAACCCCTTCCCTTAATGGTGACAAACAATCAAAAAATTTCAATGACTCATTTCCGCACTGTTCACCATGCGGCGCCATCGTACCCCTAGACTTCTCTCAACGGCGGCAACAAACCAGATGCCGCCAGCCAGTCAGGTTCAATCCATTTGCTTATTAAGTGAGGCAAGACACCATGAACACCCACCAGACCCGCGTCGCCATCGTCTATCACAGCGGCTACGGCCACACCGCCAAGCAGGCCCAGGCCGTCGCGCGCGGCGCCGGCAGCGTGGACGGCGTGGAAAGCCTGCTGATCAGCGTCGATGAGATCGACCAGCACTGGGACACGCTCGAACAAGTCGACGGCATCATCTTCGGCGCGCCGACCTACATGGGCAGCGCCTCGGCCCAGTTCAAGGGCTTCATGGACGCGACCTCGCGCAATGTCTTCGCCAAGGGCGGCAAATGGGCGAACAAGGTGGCTGCCGGCTTTACCAATGCGGCATCGCGTTCGGGCGACAAGCTCGCCACGCTGCAGCAGATCGCCATCTTCGCCGCGCAGCATGGCATGCACTGGGTGAACCTGGGCCTGCCCCCGGGGCACAACAACTCCAAGTCGACCGAGGATTCGCTCAATCGCCACGGCTTCTTCCTGGGTGCCGCAGCACAGTCCAACGCCGACGAGAGCGCCGAGGTCGTGCCACCGCTGGCAGACCTGCGCACCGCCGAGCACCTGGGCGCACGCGTCGCTGAAGTGGCACGGCAACTCGCCGCCGGCCGCCGCGCGCTCGCCACGCTGAAGCAGGCAGCCTGAACCCAAAGCGCAGCCTCAAGGTTGCGCTTTGTTGCCCGGTCTCCTAATATGCAACCACGTAGTTGCATATTAGGAGACCGGGCATGACTTCATCCACGGACCGTATCGAACGCAGCGTCCTGCTCAAGGCTGCTGTCCCGCGCGTCTGGCATGCGCTTTCCGATGCCGCAAGCTTCGGCAACTGGTTTGGCGTGAAATTCGACAGTGACGTCGCCTTCGCGCCCGGCCTGCGCGTGCAGGGCCACGTGACCTATCCGGGATACGAGCACGTCATCTTCGACGTGCAAATCGAACAGATGGCGCCACAGCGGCTGCTGTCATGGCGCTGGCACCCTGCGGCCGTCGAGCCCGGCCGCGATTATTCGGATGAGCCCTCCACGCTTGTGGTGTTCGAACTGAAGCCAGTGGCGGACGGCACACTGCTGACTGTCGTGGAATCCGGCTTCGACCAGATCCCGCCGCAGCGGCGCCTGGAAGCGTTCCGCATGAACAGCGGCGGCTGGGACGAGCAGATGCGCAACATCGCCAGCCATGTCGGCAACCCCGCATGAGGCCCTGCCCGACCTGCGGGTGCGCGCCTCGGTATTTGCGGCACTCGGCGATGAAACCCGCCTGAGGCTGGTCGTGGCGCTGTGCGCGGGCGGAGCGATGTCCATTGCGCAGCTCACGGCCGGCAGCGCCATGACGCGGCAGGCCGTCACCAAGCATCTGCTGGTGCTGGCCGATGCGGGCCTCGTGCACGATATCAAGGTGGGACGCGAACGGCTCTGGCAATTCGAGCCCGCGCAAGTTGAGCTGGCGCGCCGCTCGCTCGAGGTCATCGCGCAGCAGTGGGACCGCGCCCTGCTGAAACTCAAGGCGGCTGTGGAAATGCACGAGCCGCCGGCCTGAGGCCCCTGCAATCAAAAAAAGCGGCCGGATTGGAATCCGGCCAAATGCATCTGCGCCAAGAACGCAAGTGCCGATATGACTGATATCCGTCCGACCCATGCCGGACGGACCGCACTGCTTAGAAGCGGTGACGCAGGCCGACGGTGGCGCCGGTCTGGTTTTCGCCCGGCACCACGGTGCCGACACCGTTCAGGCCCAGCGACGAGCCCGACTTGTTCTTCGCGAAACCGACATTCAGGTAGACATCGGTGCGCTTGGACAGCGAGTAGTCGGCCGACAGAACCAGCATCCACGGGTCCGCGTCGCTGTTGTGCGTGTCGGTGTAATACGCCGCGCCGGTCAGCAGGAAGGCCGGCGTGAAGCGGTACTGCGCGCCCGCCCAGTAGACGTTGCTGCGCACCGGGGCAGCAGTAGCGCTGCCGGTACCGTCATCCTTGAGCCAGCGGTAGCCCGCGAAGACCTTGCCATCGCCGATCGTGACCGCGGTACCGATGGCCGCGCGCCTGGCGCTGCGATCCTCGAGCGCGACGGTGCCGCCCTGGTACTGGTCGTAGGCTGCGCCGATCGAGAAGGCGCCTGCCGCGTACGCCAGGCCGCCGCCGAAGTTGCGGCCCGCCTTGGGCGAGCCCGGCACTTCACCGTTGTTGTCGCGGCCGAAGCTGTAGAAGGCCGTGGCGGTCAGGCCGCCGAACTTGCCGGTGTACTTGATGGCATTGTCGGCACGGTTGTTGAACGCCGAATCGACGGTGTTCAGCGAGTAGCGCGGGCCCACGCCCATCGGGTCATAGGCCCCGAACAGGTCATACAGCGCGTTCTGCTGGCGGCCCAGCGTCAGGGCGCCGATGTCAGCCTGCAGGCCAACGTAGGCCTGGCGGCCGAACAGGCGGCTGCCTTGTCCGGAAAGGCCGGTGTCGATATCGAAACCGCTTTCCAGCACGAAAATGCCCTTGAGGCCGCCCCCCAGGTCTTCCGTGCCGCGCAGGCCCCAGCGGGAACCCGACAGGTTGCCGGAGTTGAGGCGGGTCACGGTGCCCTGGGCACCGCCGCTGCCGGCTACGTTGTTGATGACTTCGACGCCGGCATCGACGATGCCATACAGCGTCACATTCGATGCAGTCTGCGCGTTGACCAACCCGGGCGCCGCCGAGGCCGCGGCTACCGTCATTGCAAGGAGAGCTTTCTTCACTGTGTTATCCAACTTGTCGTTCTACGGGAGAGACCTGCCCGGAACGGCCCGGGATGCGTGGCATGCCCGGCCACCCCCGGAGGCCTGCGCATTCTGGCGAACGGATGTGAAGGCTTTATGACGCAATGACCACAATCTGAAAATTTTGAGTGCATCATGAACCTCTTCTTGGTCAGACTCCTCGATCCGAGCCGGGTCGTTTTGGTAGGATTCAGTCTTTTCGAAGACCGGTGTTCCGAGTGCCCTGCGCTGTCCTGTGCCCCCGCCTTGTGATGATCGTGGTTGCGTCATGAGGCTGGACAAGATCAAGTCCCTGCTCGTCCCGCCGCTGGCCCACGCCTGGGCACAATTGCAACCGGTGCAGCGCCTCAGGTCCCTGCGGCCACTGCGGCGCCCGACCCGCCGGCAGGTGCTGCTCGCCGTGGCCGCCGTGCCTGCGGCCTTTCTGCTCTATGTGCTGGTGCTGATTCCGTTCACGCCGGGCATCAGCGACATTCGCAAGGCCAGGTTCGAACGCCCGGCGCAGGTGCTGTCGTCCGACGGCAAGGAACTGGCCGTCTACAAGTGGGCCAACCGCGAGTGGGTGAAGCTGTCGGAGATCTCGCCCAATGTGGTCGATGCGCTGATCGCCACCGAAGACCACCGCTTCTACCAGCACCATGGCCTGGACTGGCGGCGCACCGCCTCGGCGGCGCTGCACACCTTTTCCGGCGACCGCCAGGGCGGCTCCACCATCACCCAGCAGCTCGCGCGCAACCTGTATCCGGACGAGATCGGCCGCGCGCCCACGCTGACGCGCAAGCTCAAGGAGGCGATCACCGCGTTCAAGATCGAGGCGCTGTACACCAAGGACCAGATCCTCGAGACCTACCTGAACACGGTGCCGTTCCTGTACAACGCGTACGGCATCGAGATGGCCGCGCGCACGTACTATGACAAGTCGGCCCGCTCGCTGGACGTGCTGCAGAGCGCCACGCTGATCGGCATGCTCAAGGGCAACAGCTACTACAACCCGGTGCTGAACCCGGAGCGCGCGCTGGACCGGCGCAACACGGTGCTGGCGCAGATGGTCAAGCGCGGCCGGCTCGATGCGGCGCGGTACGAACAACTGAAGAAGCGGCCGCTGCGCATCGATTTCGAGCGCCAGACCGAACCGCCGGGCCCGGCGCCGCACTTTGCCCTGCAGTTGCGCAAGTGGCTGATTGGCTGGGCCGATCGCAACGGCTATGACATCTATGCCGATGGCCTGGTCGTGCACACCACCATCGACGCCCGCCTGCAGGCGCTGGCCACACAAGCCGTCACGGCGCAAGGCAACCGGCTGCAGTCCATTGCCAATGCCGCATGGGCGCCGCGCGCCGGCTGGGCGGCCAGCAAGGACCTGGTCCAGGCCTTCGTGCGCGAAACGCCCCAGTACCACAATGCCGTGGCCGCGGGCACGCCGCCCGAAGAGGCGCTCAGGCACCTGCTTGCCGATACAGCCTTCATGCAGGCGCTGCGCCAGCAGAAGACACGCATCCAGGCGGGCTTTATCGCCATCGATCCGCGCACCGGGCAGATTCGCGCATGGGTGGGCAGCCGCGACTACACCCAGGATGCATTCGACCATGTGCAGAGCGCGCGCCGCCAGCCAGGCTCCACGTTCAAGCCCTTTGTCTACGGGGCCGCATTCCAGCAGGGCAAGACGCCCGACGACACGCTGGTGGACCAGCCAGTCGAGATCCAGCTCGCCGGCGGCGAAGTCTGGCGCCCCACGGACGAAGGCCGCCCGAGCGGCCGTGCCATGACGCTGCGCGACGGGCTGGTCTATTCGCGCAACACCATCACGGCCCAGCTGATGCAGGAAGTCGGGCCCACGCGCGTGGCCAGGCTCGCACGCGCCATGGGCGTGCGCGACAGCAAGCTCGACGCGGTGCCTTCCCTGGCGCTGGGCACGAGCCCGGTCACCCTCAAGGAAATGGTGGCGTCCTATGCCACCATTTCCAACGCAGGCGAATACATCGCGCCGACGATGGTGACGCGCATCGAGGACCGGGACGGAAAGGTCCTGCAGGAATTCCAGCCGGCGCGCGCCGAGCGTGCGCTGTCCGCCGCCACCACGCAGACGCTGCTCGACGTGATGCGCGACGTCATCGACCGCGGCACCGGGGCCAGCATCCGCTCGCGCTTCGGCATCCGTGCCGACGTGGCCGGCAAGACCGGCACCACGCAGGACAATGCCGACGGCTGGTTCATCCTGATGCACCCGCAACTGGTGGCTGGTGCGTGGGTCGGCTTCAATGACAGCCGCGTCACGCTGCGCAGCGACTACTGGGGACAGGGCGCCCACAGCGCATTGCCGATCGTCGGGGACTTTTACCAGCGCTCGCTGCGCAGCCGCATCATCGATGGCAGGGCACGGTTTGCCGAGGAAGAGGAATCCGGCGCCTTCAGCGCGCTGGCCACGCAGGTACACGGATGGTTCACGCGACTGTTCGGCGGGACGGGCACGCCCGAAGCGCCTGCCACGCGCCCCGCGCCGCGCCGCCCGGCGTTGCCGTCGCCGGAAGCCGATGTCACGCCGCAGCCCCCGGCGCAAGCGGCCAATGCCACCGAAGCCTCCGACGCCGCCGCCGGCATGGCGCTCGATCGCGGCGAAGCCGTCATCGCGGCGCCAGAGCAGGCGGCCGCGGACGCCGCCGCGGCCAGCACGGCACCCGCACCGTCCGCCTTGCCGGCCCAGTCCTCCGACGCTCCGGCGATTGCCACGCCGGGTGCGTCCGACACGCCCGGCTGACATCCGGCGGCGCTCTCCGCTGGTGTGACTCAAAGATAGCCCGCCGCCCGCCGGCCAACCGGAGGCCGCAGACAACTTCTGGCAACAGCGCCGGTCCCTGCCTACATTGATTCCATCGGTGTTCGCGGGAGGGCAAGGCCATGTCCAGACAACTTGCCGTGATGATGGTGCTGCTGGCGGCCAGCGGCGTGGCGCAGGCTGTCACCAAATGCCAGAACGGGGGCGAAACGCTATACACGTCGGCGTCCTGCCCGGCGGGCTACCGCAACGTCACGAGCACCATGCGGTCGCACGTGATGACGGTTCCCGGCACCGCGAAGACCCGGAAGGCCGATCAGGCGGCCTCGGCCCTTCGCACGCAAACGGCTGCGCAGAGCCAGGCCTGGCGCGAACGCGATGAGGACATGGACCTGCGCCTCCAGAACGCATTCTGGAACCAGTGCCTCATCATCGACTACCGTGTGCGCGCGACCGAGCGCGCCATGCAAACCACCGAATACTGGAGCTACGCCGACCGCTACCGTGAACACGCCGATGCATTGCGTGCGCTGCAGTACGGCATGGGCTGCCTTGGCTGACTGGCCCCGCGCGGCAAGCGCTGTGTGACGGATCCGGCGGGCGCATGCTGCGGCGCGCTTTCCATGTGCGAAAACAGACGGTCATCGCGGACAAACTTCTGCGTCATAGCACCTGTGACCCGATTGAGGTCACCCGGCACCCCTGGCGTTACAGGGATGCGAGCGATCCACATGACGAGGGGGCCCGAACATGAAGATCCGCCTAGCCTGCCTGGCCGCACTGTCGGTGCTGCCTGTCGCCGTCCATGCGCAAACCAACGCCACACCCTACGGCATCCTCGATGCCAGTGTGCAACACATGGCTAATGTGCCCGCAGCCGGCACGGGCCGTCACTACGTCATGCGCGAGTACTCCGCCGACCTCTCCGCAGCGCGCTGGGGACTGCGCGATGGCAAGGAGCCCGGCACCGGCCTGAAAGCATTCGTCGCGACGGAGAACGGCATCTATCCCGACGTCGGCAACCTGAGCCAGGCAAGCCGCGCCAGCGTCGGCGCGGCCTATGCGCTCGGTCCGGCCAGGGCCATTGCCGGCTACCGCTGGTCCTACGACAACTTCAACACGATCGCGCTGCGCAGCAACCTGTACTGGCTCGGCCTGCAGTACCAGGTCACGCCCGTGATCCAGGTCGCCGGCGCGGCCTACTACAACGATGCCCACAACGGTTCGGGCGATCCGTACAGCTTCATGCTGACCGGATCCTATGCCTATTCCAAGCGCACTGATGTCTTTACCGTGCTGGGATTCGCCAGGAGCCGCAACGGCCCGGCCATGGGGTTGACGGGCTTCGGCCCGTCACTGAATCCCTACGCGACGGCGCTGTCCGGCCCGACCGAACAGATCGGGGCCCGGGACAACCAGTTCGGCGCGGTGATCGGCCTGCGGCACCGCTTCTAACCGCGTGGTGCGGATGACAATCCGACAATCCGCCGGATGCGTTGCGCGACGGATTTCCACGAAGGATGACAAACTGCCGGCTCGGAAGCACTGTTGCGCTGGCCTCGAGCCCCATCAGTGGCGGCGCCGGCCTCTGACGGCCGCGCGCGCGGCACTGGATATGGCTTACAGCTCGCGCGCGATCAGCTCCTTCATGATCTCGTTCGATCCACCGAAGATCTTGCTGACGCGCGCATTCACGTACATCCGCGCAATCGGATACTCCATCATGTAGCCATAGCCGCCATGCAGCTGCAGGCATTCGTCGATGATCTCGCATGCGCGCTGCGTGCACCACCATTTGGCCATGGCCGCAGTGCCGGGGTCGAGTTCGCCGCGCAGGACCTTGGCCATGCAGTCGTTGACGAAGCTGCGCGCGATGGTGGCATTGGTCTGGCACTCCGCCAGCTTGAAGCGCGTGTTCTGCAGGTCGAGCAGCGATGCTCCGAACACCTTGCGGTTGCGCACGTATTCGACGGTCAGGCCGATCGCGCGTTCCATCGCCGCCAGCGCGCCGAGCGCGATGATCATGCGCTCCTGCGGCAGTTGCTGCATCAGCTGGTAGAAGCCCTTGCCCTCTTCGGTACCGAGCAGGTTCTCGCGCGGCACGCGCATGTCGTCGAAGAACAGCTCGGCCGTATCCTGGCCCTTCTGTCCGATCTTCTCCAGGATGCGGCCGCGGCGGAAGCCCGGCTGGCCGTCGGTCTCGACCACCACGATCGACACGCCGCGCGAACCCGCCTCCGGATCGGTCTTGCAGACGACCAGGACCAGGTTGGCGTGATAGCCATTGGTGATGAAGGTCTTCGAACCGTTGATGACGTAATGGTCGCCATCTTTCAGCGCGCGCGTCTTGACGTTTTTCAGGTCTGAACCCGCGCCCGGCTCCGACATGGCGATAGCCGCCACCATCTCCCCAGTCGCCATCTTCGGCAGCCACTTGCGCTTCTGCGCCTCGGTGCCATAGCGCAGGATGTAGTGCGCGACGATGCCGCAGTGGACGTTCGTGCCAAGGCTGCTCACACCGGCACGCGCCTGTTCGAGCGTGAGGATCGCCTCGTGCGCGAACGTGCCGCCGCCACCGCCGTACTCTTCGGGAATGCTGGCGCAGAGCATGCCCATTTCGCCGGCCTTGTACCAGACCTCGCGGTCGATGTGCTGCTGCTTCCACCAACGCTCCTCGTTCGGCGCCAGTTCACGCTCGACGAATTTGCGGATGGCGTCCTGGAACGTCTCCAGGTCGCCCGAGATCCAGGGCATCTGACTGGTAACCATGGTGCTTGTCCTTTCTTGAGTCTTGATATGTCTTGTCTTGATATGACCGGTGACGCTCGGCGCGCCATCAGTCAAACGTCAGGCTGGCGAGGCCTGCCCGTGCCGCACCGGCCATCTCGCTTGCCTCCCACGTCGGCCCGGCTCCCGCATGAAAAATGAGACAGCCGATTCGAAATGCCACCATCCGGTGCGGATCCATAACTAGGATGTCCCAAAAACAGCATCATATCAACTCATAATTTACATTGACTAGTCCATTTTTCGAGAGCGAGAATGGTGGTTATGAGACAACCGCATCGAAAAACAGCAGCTAAAGCACAGAAGGAGCACGCAACGTGATCGCTCAGCCACCTCCTGTTGCTAGCCGCCAGGACACCGAACAGGAAAATCGCCTGGTGAGCGCGCTCGCGCGCGGCATTGGTGTTCTCGGCTGCTTCTCGCCGTCGGTGCAGGAGCTGTCCGGCAAGGCGCTGATGGAAATGACCGGGCTGCCCAAACCCACGCTGACCCGCATGCTCGACACGTTGTGCGAACTGGGCCTGCTGCACTATTCGGAGCGGCTGTCGAAATACGTGCCCGGGATCGGCCTGCTCAACCTCGCGGTGCCGGCGCTGGCCCGCATGACGGTGCGCCAGCTCGCGCGTCCGCTCATGGAAGAACTGGCCAACCACATCGGCGGCCAGGTGCAGCTGCTGGCCGGCGTAGGCAACACGCTGACCTATGTGGAGGTGGTCCATGGCACCGGCAGCCAGATCTTCCGGCCGGAAGTCGGTACGCGGCTGTCGTTGTCGCGGACCGCGTCGGGCCGGGCTTTCGTTCTGCAGATGCCGGAACCTGAGCACGCCGCCTGGCTCTCCGACTTCACCCGCCGCAAACCCGGGCAGCGCGAATGGCTTGCGGGCCGGCTGGCCGACACCGCGCGCGACCTCGACACCCATGGCTTTTGCCGCGGCTACAGCGACCTGCACCGAGAGATAGAGACCATCGCCGTACCCATGCGCAAGCGCCGCGACGGCGAAGCGCTGGTGTTCGGTGCCGCCGTGCCCGTGTTCAGCGCACAGAGCAAACGTCTTGCCGAAGACCTTGGTCCCAGGCTGCTGACGCTCGTGCGCAACGTGGAAGCGTCACTGGGCGCGTAATGGCATGAAGGGCAGGAAGGGCCAGGAAGATTTCAGACTTATCAGGAGGAGACGACCCGTCATGACAACGATGCACGACTGGGCAACGCAACAGCCGGAAAAGCCGGCGCTGATCCAGACAGAGACCGGCCACACCATTACCTATGGCGAACTCGACGCGCGCGCCACCCGTGCCGCGCAATGGCTGGTGTCGCGCGGACTGGATGCCGGCGACGGCATCGCGCTGCTGGTGGAAAACCACCCGGGGCTGATCGAGCTGGCCTCTGCCGCCCGCCGTGTCGGGCTGTATTACACGGCGATCAACACGCATCTCGCGCCGGCCGAAGCCGCCTATGTGCTGAAGGATTGCGGCGCGAAGCTGCTGGTGGCATCGCCGGCGATGCTGCCGCTGGTGGAGGCCGTACGGGCAGCCGACGCCCACGCCCGCACGCTGCCTGTGTTCGTGCTGGCCGGCGCCGCCCGGTTGCCCGAAGGGTTCGGCGACTACGAAAGCGCGATTGCCGCCTTCAGCGCGAACGCCGACCTGCCGCAGCGTCCCCTCGGCCGCGACATGCTGTATTCCTCGGGCACTACCGGGCACCCCAAAGGCATCCGCCGTCCGCTTACCCCCTACGAGGACCGCGACAAGCCCGAGGTGGAGATCGAAGCCTGGCGCCGCGCGTTCGGCTTCGACGAGAACACGGTCTACTTGTCGACCGCACCCTTCTACCACGCCGCTCCGCTGCGCTACATCATGCGAACGCTCGACGTGGGCGGCACCTGCGTGGTGATGGCGAAGTACGACGGCGAAGCTGCCCTTCGCGCGATCGCGCACTATCGCGTCACGCATAGCCAGTGGGTGCCGACCATGTTCGTGCGCCTGCTCAAGCTGCCCGACGAGGCGCGCCGGCGCTACGACCTGTCGTCGATGAAGATCGCCATCCACGCAGCCGCACCATGCCCGGTTCACATCAAGCAGGCCATGCTGGACTGGTGGGGCGACATCCTGTACGAGTACTACGCCGGCTCGGAGGGTGCCGGGTCCACCGCCATCGGCCCGCTCGAATGGCGCAAGTATCCGGGCTCGGTGGGCCGCGCTTCGGCCGGGGTAATCCATATCGTCGACGAGGACGGCTCCGAATTGCCGCCCAACGAAGTCGGCATGGTGTACTTCTCGGGCGTGGCGACCTTCGCATACCACAACGACCCCGAGAAGACGCGCTCCGCCTACAACGACAAGGGCTGGGCCACCTACGGCGATCTCGGCTACGTCAACGAGGAAGGCTACCTGTTCCTGAGCGACCGCCGCGCTGACCTGATCCTCTCGGGCGGCGTGAACGTCTATCCGCAGGAAATCGAAAGCGTGCTGATGGAGCATCCGGCCGTGGCCGACGCAGCCGTGATCGGCGTGCCCGATGCGGAATTCGGCGAGGTGCCCAAGGCCGTGGTCGAACTGCGCGACGGCATGCGTTCCAGCCCCGAACTGGCGCAGGAAATCGTCGACTTCTGCCAGGGCAAGCTGGGGCGGCTGAAGCTGCCGCGGACCATCGTCTTCAACGAGCGGCTGCCCCGCACCCCCACCGGAAAACTGCTGCGCCGCGAATTGAAGGACCGCCATCGCGCGCAGCCGGGATCGGGCCATGCCGTGCGGACCGGACGCAGCTGACCAGACGCCGGATTCCCATGGCGACCCCGCTCAGCGCGGCGCGCGACTGAGACGCGTGGCGCGCACAACAACGTCACGCCGGCCATCCTCCCGGGCCGGTCGAGAAGGAGCTTTGCCTTGAATCACCTGTTAGACACCTTCCGGCTCGCCCGGCTTCCCGCAGAAGCCGAGGCTTTCCGGGCCGAAGTGAAGCAATTCCTTGCCGAGCACCAGCCGAAGGCACCCGCCGAGCGCCGTGCACGCTCGTGGATGGGCTTCGACGCCGACTTCAGCCGCCGCCTGGCTGCGCGCGGCTGGGTTGGCCTGACGCTGCCCGCTGCCTATGGCGGCGCGGGCCTCGACGCATTCCGCCGCTTCGTGCTGGTGGAAGAACTGCTGAGCGCCGGCGCACCCGTTGCCGCGCACTGGATCGCCGACCGCCAGAGCGGTCCGCTGATCCTGCGCTACGGCAACGAGCAGCAAAGGCAGACCTACCTGCCGCGCATCTGCCGTGGCGAGGCGTTCTTCTGCATCGGCATGAGCGAGCCGAACTCCGGCTCGGACCTCGCCAGCGTACGCAGCCGCGCAACGCGCACGGAGAACGGCTGGCGCCTGAACGGCCAGAAGATCTGGACCACCAACGCCCACCACTGCCAGTACATGATCGCGCTGGTGCGCACGTCGGGCGCGCCGGAGGACAAGCAGAAAGGCCTGTCCCAATTCATCGTCGACCTGTCGCTGCCGGGCGTGACCGTCCGCCCGATCCACGACCTGGCCGGCGACGCGCACTTCGCCGAAGTCGTCTTCGACAATGTCGAGCTGTCCGACGATGCGCTGGTCGGCGCGGAAGGCAGCGGCTGGGAGCAGGTCAACGCCGAGCTGGCGTTCGAGCGCAGCGGTCCGGAGCGGATCTATTCGAGCATCGTGCTGCTGGACCTGTGGGCGGACCTCTTGCGCCGCCAGGGCGCGACGCGGGAACAGTCGGCAGCGCTGGGCCGCTTCGTCACGCACATCGCCACGCTGCGCAATATGTCGGTGGCCGTGACGGCCAAGCTCGCGCGGCACGAGAGCCCGGTGGTTGAAGCCGCACTGGTGAAAGACCTCGGCACGGAAATCGAGCAGGCCATCCCGGCCTATGTCGAAGCCGCCATGTCGGCCGACCCGGAAACGCCGATCGACCCTGAGCTGTACCGCACGGTGGCTTACCTCAGCCAGATCTCGCCGACCTTCTCGCTGCGCGGCGGCACGCGCGAAATCCTGCGCGGCATGATCGCGCGCGCCCTTGGCCTGCGCTAATCCAGGAACACCAGACATGTTTGTAGAAGCCATTGAAGCCATCCTGCAGGACCGGTTCACGCCGGCAGCCATCCGTGCCATCGAGGCCGGCGGTGACCCCGGACCCGCGTGGAACGCGCTGGCCGAGGCCGGATTCCTGGAACTGCTTGCCGGCGAAGATGCCGGCGGTGCGGGACTGACGCTGCCCGACCTGTTCCCGGTCCTGATCACGATCGGACGTCATGCCGTGCCCGCGCCGCTCGCGCAGAGCATCGCCGCGCGCGCGCTGCTTGCCCGCACCGGCGTGCAGGCGCCCGCCGGCATGATCACACTGGCCCAGTCCTGCCGCCGCGAAGCGGACGGCGCGCTGGTCTGCGCCCAGACCCAGTTCGGCACCATCGCCGACTACGTGCTGGCCGGCACCCCGAACGGCCTGCTGCTGCTCGACTGTTCCGCAGCCGAGCGCATCGGCACCGGTGTCCACGGCAGCCAATGCGCGACGCTGCGCTGGCCTGCCGGCCTTGCGGCGGAGCCGCTTCCCGGTGCCACGTCCGTCGACGTCCAGGCCTGGGGCGCCTCCCTGCACGCCGCCCTGATCGCCGGTGCGGCAGCGCGCGTCGGCGAGATGACGCTGCAGTACTGCCAGGACCGCTCGCAGTTCGGCAAGGCCATCGGCAAGTACCAGGCAATCCAGCACCAGCTCGCGGTCATGACCGAACACATTGCCGCCGCGACAGTCGCCGCGGAAATGGCGTTCGCGGGCGCGGGCGACCAGCCGAAACAACTGTCGGCCGCCATTGCCAAGGCACGCAGCAGCGAGGCCGCGCAGATCATCGCCGCCACCGCGCACGGCCTGCACGGGGCGATCGGCATCACCGAGGAATACGACTTGCAGCTGCTGACTCGCCGCCTGCATGAATGGCGGGCCGTGCATGGGTCGGAGGCCGGCTGGACGGTGACGGTAGGCGACGCGTTCCTGCGGAGCGGAGCTTCAGTAGTGGAATTCGCGCGGGAAGTCGGGCAAGCGGAGGCGGCGGCCTGAACGGATGCCCCGGGAGGTATCCACGGCAAGGCGGCCAACACCGGCACCCGATTGAGCTTTTCCTATTTCGCGACAAATCAAAATGACCACTGTCATTCCCGCACAGGCGGGAATCCAGCGTCTTTGAAGTCCCCCGAAGGGGGACAAAAAGTCACTGGGTCCCCGCCTGCGCGGGGACGACGAATATTTGGCGTTGTCGTGAATGATGGAAAGCTCAATAGACGAGCCCGAGATCCTGGAATTTCGCCCCGGGAAACACCTGCGCCAGCCGTGCATCGTCCAGGCCGTACAGCCGCCGGAATAGACCGCCGAGCATGGCGCGATATTCGTTGCGCACCGGGTAGTCCCGATTCTGGTTGAGCGTGCCCGGCTCCACGGCCAGCTGTTCGCCGGCGATGCGGCCGCCGCGTACGGCGCCGCCGGCTACCCAGTAGACCGTACCGTGGCCATGGTCCGTCCCGCGCGAGCCGTTCTCGCGGAACGTGCGGCCGAACTCCGACACGACCACCACGGTCGTCTTCTGCCATGCCGGTCCCATCTCCTGCACAAACCCGGCAAGCCCGCGCCCGAGGTTGTCGAGCAGGTTCGCCAGTTGCCCCTGCGCGGCGCCCTGGTTGACGTGCGTGTCCCACCCGCCCACGTCGACGAAGCCGAGGTTAAACTTGTCGCGCATCAGTCCCGCCATGCGGCGGGCCTCGGCCTCGAAGCCGCGCGCGCTCAGTGAACGGCGGTTGGCCGCCTGCATGTCCTGCATGCGCGCGGCCATGGTGTCCATGCCGCCCGCCATGGCGGTACGGGCCTGCATCGCCTGCGCCTGCTCGGCAACCGTCTGGCGCAGTTCGAAGCCCTCGTCGATCAGCGACTCGAAGCGCGTGCCGCGGTACATCTGTGCGAGCGCGCGCGTCTGGCGGGCGTCGAACGGCGTGCGTCCCGTGCCCTTGAGCGACACATTGGGAACATCCTGGCTGCCGGACAGCACCATGGGCAAGCCGTCGGTGAAGGCCACCGGCGCCGCGCGCCCGCCCATCGACTGCGCGAGCCGGTTCAGGAAGCCACTGCCGCGCAGCGACGCCGCGTCATGGTGGTCATCGCCGGTGCCTGACGAGCCGGCTTCGATGCTGTCCTGCGTCTCGAAGTGGCTGCGCGACATGTCGTTGGTACCGGCAAACGGCACGAAGGCAAGCTGCTGCCGGTTCCACAGCGGCAGCATGGTGTCGGCCAGGGCCGGGTGCAGCGCCCAGTCGCCGATGCCGCGCCGGGCGCTGTCTGTCGCGAATGCCGGCGCCAGAGCGACGGCCGCTGCGGGATCGGGCTCGGCACCGGCAGGTACCGGGCGCCGGATGGCGATATTGGGCCGCGAGGCGTGGTAGAAATCGCTGCCGGCGGGCACCAGTACGCTGGCAGCGTCATAGGCGCCGCGCAGGAACACCAGCAGGAAGCGCGCGTCTGCCTGCGCCGGCAGCGCATATACGCGCGACATGGTCGCGGGCAAGGCCAGCGCCAGGCCGGCACTGCCCATCGTCTTGAGCCATTCCCGACGTTTCATCTCGAAGTCCTTGCGTCGTCGTTGCGTGCGTTGCCGGTGGCCGGGTCAGCGCTGCATCCACTCGGGCGAACTGAGCAGCAACGTATTCCATTCGGCCTGCGTTTCCGCCTGCGCGAGCGACGCGCGCGTCTGCGGCCCCAGGGTCGCCTCGATGGTGTCGTAGTAGGCCTTGCCGGCGACCACGGGAAAGCGTGCGGAACCCGGCGGAATATTGGCGTCGCCGGCAAACAGCCCTGCCGGGCCGGAGCCCATGGCGCGCGCGATCTCGAAGCGCTTGACCATCTGCCCGGAACTCGCCCACGCGCTCTCCGCGGCCGGGTAGCCGTCCGGAGTGACATGCCCATAAAGCGGCTCGCCAAGCTGGTTCAGCCAGTTCATGACCGGACGCAGGTTGCTGACGGTGCGGCCGTCGTAGGCCAGGCGCATCGACGCCATCACGAAGGCCATCGGGTCCCGGAACTTGCGGCCGGGCGCGTCCAGCACGTGATCAAGCTCGGGCGACAGGAACAGCGTGGTCAGCACGGCGGAGATATCCCCGTCGGTACGCGTGAAGGTGGCGGCCATGCGGTCGACCAGCGTGGCCGGCGGATTGTCCGCAACGAAGTAGGCAGCGAGCTTCGCGCTGATGAAGCGGGCCGTGGCCGGATCACGCGCCAGGATTGCGACGGCGCGCGCGGCTTCGTCAAAGCCGGCCGGCTCGATGCGCTGGCCGAGCAGGGTCTTGACGCCGAAGTCGTGCCGGTTCGGGTTGAACTCGAACAGGCCATCGCTGCGGTACAGCGCCGCGCGCGCCGGGGCCAGCCGCGGCGGCTCGCCGCGCAGGTTGACGCCGAAGCCCGTCAGCACGCGCGCCAGTTCCTGCACGTCCTGCTGCGTATAGCGCGAACCGCTGGGCCCGCCCGACACGCCGAGCGTATGCAGCTCCATCAGCTCGCGCGCGTAGTTCTCGTTGACGCGGTTGGCGCTGCTCTGTGCGTTGTCCAGGTACTCCAGCATGGCCGGTGCGGTCACCGTGGCCAGCATCAGGTCGCTGAACTTGCCGAGCGCGCGCGGCCGGATGGTGTGTTCCTCGTAGTCGGGCAAGGCCCAGCGCACCTGGCCCTTGTACGCATAGACGCTGAAGTGGTTCATCCAGAACCAGGTCATCTGTTCGCGAAGCTGGGCCGGCGAATACAGCGCGCGCAGCAGGTGGCGCCGGCTGGTGTCGGCGATCGTTTCACGCCCCTGCCGGTTCAGCGCTTGGCGGGCCTGCTGTTTGGCCATCTCATCCGGCAAGCCGGCAATGCGCTGGCGTTCGTCACGCGCCGCGCGGACGCGGTCCGCAGCGGTGCCCTGCAGGTTCGGCAATGCGGCAATAGCAGCTGCCACGGCGGGCGGGTCGGCCGCCGGCATGCGCAGTTGCTCCTCGAGGAAACGCTTGCGGCCCAGCTCGCGCAGCCGGGCGATGCTGGCCTGGTCGGCACCGAAGCTCACGGTATTGAGCCAATGCAGGTCCGCCGCGCTGAGCGGGCCGGAAGCCGCCGGCGGCTGCTGCGCGCAGGACGCCAGCGCCAGGACGCAGGCAGCGGCCAGCAGCATGGCCAGCACGCGCCGCACGGCGTGGATGCCGGCGCCGGCGGGGAACGTCTGCCGCCCAGGGATCATGCCAGGCTCCTTGTCTTCCCATGCAGGGACATGGCCATCTTACGTGGCGGGTGCGGTCCCGGTTGACAGAACCGCACCTGCCGCCCGTTACGAAAACTTTCACGGCACCTGACGCACGGATATATCATGCGCCGCCTGAAGCATACGGATGACGACGCCGATTGCCGAAATCGCCAAGACTTCCGTCCGGGCGAGGCGTTAGTTTCTGCCGCATGCCGGCACCACGGGTTTCCGTCTCGCCCGGCCCCTCTTGAACCAACACCGGCCCGCGGGCCGTGAACCCTATGTCTCGCCCCCAAGCGTCCAGCGGCTGGCTGCCCGGCCTGGCCTTTGTCCTGATCTGGTCTACCGGATTCATTGTCGGCAAGGCCATCGTGCCGCTGGCCGACACCAGCCTGTTCCTGCTCGCGCGCTTTGCGGTGGCGGCGCTGATGTTCTGCATTGCCGCAATGGCCGCGCGCGCCAGTTGGCCAGCGTGGCGCGAGGTGCCGCGCCACCTGCTGGCCGGCGCGCTGATGCAGGGCCTGTACCTGTGCGCCGCCTTCGGCGCGGTGGCGCACGGCTTGCCGCCTGCCGTGATGGCACTGCTGGGCGCGTTGCAGCCACTGCTGATGGCACTGCTTGCCATTCCCCTGCTGAAGGAGCTACCTTCCAGACGCACCTGGCAAGGCCTGGCGACCGGCGCGGCCGGCGTGGCGCTGGTGGTTGTGCCGGCCATGCAGGCCGGCGCCGGCCAGTCCGTATCGCCCTGGGTCGTGCTGACCGGCGTGCTTGCCATTGTCTCGATCACCATGGGAACCCTGCTGCAGAAAATGTCGATTGCCGCCTCGGACCTGCGCACCAGCTCGGCCTGGCAGAACGTCGGCGCCATGCTGATGGCCGGCGTGGCCGTGTGGCTATCGCCGGCGCCGCACTGGCAGCCCGGGCCGGTGTTATGGGCATCGCTCGGCTGGGCGGCGCTGGTGATCTCCGGCGCCGGCACCTGGCTGCTGCTCGGCATCGTGCGGCGCGGGCAGGCGGCCAGCGCCGCAGCACTGATGTTCCTGGCGCCGCCGCTGGCTGCGGTGCAGGCCTGGCTGCTGTTCGGCGACCGCCTTGGCCCGCTGCAGTGGCTGGGCATGGCCGTCGCCGGTGCGGGGGTCTGGCTGTGCCAGACGCGGGAAAGGCCGAGGCATGCCGCAGCCCGTTGAGCCGGCGCGCGCAAACACCGCCAGCGCCACGAGCCCGCTGGTGGAGCACCGGCGCTACCAGCCGTGGCCCGCGGGGCACGCGCATGACCATCACCAGCTGCTGTTCGGGCTGGATGGCGCCACTGAACTGGAGATCGACGGCCACCTGTACCGGGTCGACCGCCACAACGGGCTGATCGTGCCGGCCGGCAGCCACCACGAGTTCCTGGGGCTGGCCGGCAACCTGCAGGTGGTGGCGGATTTCCCCGGCGCGTCGGTCGCACTGCCGGCGCGGCTGATGGAATGGCCGCGCGCGTTCGTGCTGGACGGCGCGCTCGGCATGCGCGTCCAGGCACTGGCCGCGCTGTACCCCGCAAGCACCTGCACAGCGCATCTGAACTGGACCGTGGCAGCGACGCTGGCCGGCGACCTTGCCGACGCCCTGGGCGCATCGGACAGGCATGACGCCGCGAGCATGTTCCCGGTCATGGCCATTGATGCCTACCTGCGGGCCAACCTGTCGTCAGCCTTGCATGCGGGCCATCTGGCCGAGCACTTCGGCTGGAGCGTGCGGCGCTTCCACACGCTGTTCGCCGAGGCCTTCGGCGACACGCCCCACCGCTACCAGACGCGTTTGCGGCTGGACCGCGCGGTGCAGTTGCTGGCCGGCACCGGCCTGCCGCTCGTCGACGTGGCGCTGGCTTCGGGCTATCCCGACCAGACCACCTTCACACGCAGCTTCACGCGCCGCTTCGGCCAGCCACCGGGAGCATGGCGCGCATCGGCGGGCGGCTTCAGTCCTCCGACGCCAGGGCCCGGTTGATCCGCAGCGCGAGCAGCGTGCAGACCGCACCGGACAACAGGTAGGCACTGACCGCGATCAGCCCGAACTTGACCGACAGCCCCAGCGCCACCAGCGGCGCGAAGGCCGCGCCGAACAGCCACGCGAAATCCGTGGTCAGCGCGGCGCCGGTATAGCGGTAGCGGCGTTCGAAGTTGGACGTGACCGCGCCCGCCGCCTGGCCGTAGGACAGGCCGAGCAGACCGAAGCCGATCAGGATGAACAGGTCCTGCTCGATCGGCCCTCCGCCCATCAGCAGCGGCGCGAACAGGCTGTAGATGCCGATCAGCACCGCCATCGTCCCGAGCGTGGTGCGGCGCCCGATCCGGTCGGCGATGCGTCCGGAGGCAATGGTGCCCAGGATGCCGATGAACGCCCCCGCGACCTGCACGCTAAGCACATCGGTGATCGGCTGTGTCTGGTGCAACTCGACCCAGGACAGCGGGAACACCGTGACGAGGTGGAACAGCGCAAAGCTGGCCAGCGCGGCAAAGGCGCCAAGGAAGATGTTGTAGTCCTGCTTGCTGATGAGCTCGATGGTGCTGATCGGCTCGAGTTCATCTTCGTCCAGCAGTTGGGTGTATTCATGCGTCACCACCAGCCGCAGCCGCGCGAACAGCGCCACCACGTTGATGGCGAAGGCCACGTAGAACGGATAGCGCCAGCCCCATTCCAGGAACTCGCCATGGTCCAGGCTCAGGTTCAGGAACAGGAACAGCGAGCCGGCGACGATGAAACCCGTGGGCGCGCCCAACTGGCCCATCATCGCGTACCAGCCACGCCGTTCGGGCGGCGCGTTGAGGGCGAGCAGCGACGGCAGCCCGTCCCACGAGCCGCCGAACGCGATGCCCTGCAGCGAGCGGAACACGGCCAGCAGCACGATGGCGGTCTGGCCCAGCGTGGCATAGCCGGGCAGGAAGGCGATGCCCACCGTGGCCGTGCCAAGCAGGAACAGCGCCGCCGTCAGCTTGATGCCGCGCCCCCAGCGCCGCTGGATGCGCATGAACAGCGCCGTGCCGAACGGCCGCGCGACAAAGGCCAGCGCGAAGATCGAGAACGAGTAAAGCAGCCCGTCGAGCCGGTCGGCGAACGGGAAGTACACCGTCGGGAAGACCAGCACCGACGCGATGCCGTAGACGAAGAAATCGAAGTATTCGGACGCCCTGCCGATCACGACGCCGGTCGCGATTTCCGCCGGCGCGACATGCGCGGCCTCTGGCGCCGGAGGTGCAGAAGGAGACGCACGGTGCTGATGGGTCATGCTGGTCATCCGTATACCTCCACTGGAGTAACAGGGCTAGTCAGGAATTTGCTCCCTGGCGATTAGCCCCTGAGCGCCTAAACTGCCATAGTTGCTCTGGACAGTCTAAGTCACGTACGCTTAAGCGTACAGGATGGCAACAGAGGACCCAAGCCTATGCGATCCGACCGTTCGACAATGGCAGTACTGCGCGCGCCGCGCTGGATCCTGCTGGCTCCGGCAGCGGCTGCCCTTTGTGGATGCAATGCTGTGCTGATGTCGCCGGGCGGCGATATGGCCGTCCAGCAGCGCAACCTGATCCTGATCTCGACAGGACTCATGCTGCTGATCATCGTGCCGGTGATCGTGCTGACCCTGCTGTTCGCGTGGCGCTACCGGTCCTCGAATACCGACGCGCCTTACAACCCCGACTGGGACCACTCCACGGTGCTGGAGCTGCTGATCTGGTCGGCACCGCTGCTGATCATCATCGCGCTGGGCGCGGTCACCTGGGTCAGCACCCACAAACTTGACCCGTACCGCCCGCTGGGGCGGCTGGACGCGCAGCGGCCGGTGCCCGCCGACGTGCAACCGCTGACGGTCGAGGTCGTTGCACTCGACTGGAAGTGGCTTTTCCTTTACCCCGAGCAGGGCATTGCCAGCGTCAACGAAGTCGCCGCGCCGGTGGACCGGCCCATCCGATTCCGCATTACGGCCTCCACCGTGATGAATTCCTTCTTCATCCCCTCGCTGGCCGGCCAGGTCTATGCCATGCCGGGCATGGAAACCAAGCTGCATGCGGTGATGAACCAGCCGGGCGACTATGAAGGCTTTTCCGCAAACTACAGCGGCGCGGGCTTCTCGCACATGCGATTCACGTTCCACAGCCTGAGCCATGACGACTTCGACCGCTGGGTCCAGCGCGTAAAGCGCAGCGGTACCCCGCTGTCGCGCGACGGCTACGTGCAACTGGAGCAGCCCAGCGAGCGCGATCCCGTGCGCCACTACGCGAGCGTCGCGCCCGATTTGTTCGATGCCATCCTGAACCGCTGCGTGCGCGCCGGGCAGGTGTGCCAGAAGGACATGATGGCCATGGACGCACGCCGCCAGCAGGGCGGTGTGCTGGGCGCCGTCTGCACCGCAAGCAATACGCCGAAGACGCCGTTCGACCCGGTCGCCCTGTACAGCGAGCGCAGCGCCGTGGCGTTGCAGTAGTAGCGCAGCCGGGAGGCAAGCGCCCCGAGAGATCTTCACCCTGGCCCTGGAGAACAACATGCAGGAGCGATCCGAACTCGCCACGCTCATCTTCGGCCGCCTGAGTTGGGAGGCCATACCGCTGCACGAGCCGATCCTGCTGGGCACCTTCATCGTCGTGGTCCTCGGCGGCCTGGTGCTGCTGGGCGCGGTAACCTACTTCGGCCTGTGGGGCTACCTGTGGCGCGAGTGGTTCACGAGCATCGACCACAAGAAGATCGGCATCATGTACGTGATCCTGGGCATCGTCATGCTGCTGCGCGGCTTTGCCGATGCCGTCATGATGCGCATCCAGCAGTCCGTGGCATTCGGCGACAACCTTGGCTACCTGCCGCCACACCACTACGACCAGATCTTCACCGCGCACGGCGTGATCATGATCTTCTTCGTGGCCATGCCGCTCGTGACCGGGCTGATGAACTTCGTGGTGCCATTGCAGATCGGCGCGCGCGACGTGGCCTTCCCCTTCCTCAACAACTTCAGTTTCTGGATGACCACCGGCGGCGCAGTGCTGGTGATGATGTCGCTGTTCGTCGGCGAGTTCGCGCGCACCGGCTGGCTGGCCTATCCACCGCTGTCGGGCATCCTGCAAAGCCCTGACGTGGGCGTGGACTATTACCTTTGGTCCTTGCAGGTGGCGGGGGTGGGGACGGTCCTGTCCGGCATCAACCTGATGGTCACCATCATCAAGATGCGCGCGCCGGGCATGACGCTGATGCGCATGCCGGTCTTCACCTGGACCGCGCTGTGCGCCAACGTACTGATCGTGGCCGCGTTCCCCGTGCTGACTGCGGCGCTGGCCATGCTGGCGCTTGACCGCTACCTGGGCATGAACTTCTTCACCGTCGACCAGGGCGGCAGCGCCATGATGTATGTGAACCTGATCTGGATCTGGGGACACCCCGAGGTGTACATCCTGGTGCTGCCCGTGTTCGGGGTGTTTTCCGAGGTGGTGGCCACGTTCTGCCAGAAGCGGCTGTTCGGTTATGCGTCGATGGTCTACGCCACGGTCGTGATCACGGTGCTGTCCTACCTGGTCTGGCTGCACCACTTCTTCACGATGGGATCCGGCGCCAGCGTCAACTCGTTCTTCGGCATCACCACGATGATCATCTCGATCCCGACCGGGGCGAAGCTGTTCAACTGGCTGTTCACCATGTACCACGGCCGCATCCGCTTCGAGGTGCCGATGCTGTGGACGGTCGGCTTCATGGTCACCTTCGTGATCGGGGGCATGACCGGCGTGCTGCTGGCCGTGCCGCCCGCCGACTTCTCGCTGCACAACAGCCTGTTCCTGATCGCCCACTTCCACAACGTGATCATCGGCGGCGTGCTGTTCGGACTGATGGCCGGCATCACGTACTGGTTCCCCAAGGCCTTCGGCTACCGGCTGGAGCCGTTCTGGGGCAAATGGTCGTTCTGGCTCTGGCTGGTCGGCTTCTACTTCGCGTTCATGCCGCTGTACGTGCTTGGCATGAAGGGCGTGACCCGCCGCATGAGCCATTTCGAGGACCCCTCGCTTCAGATCTGGTTCCTGCTCGCGGCGTTCGGCGCATTGCTGATCGCGCTGGGCATCGGCTGCTTCCTGATCCAGCTCGTGGTGAGCTTCATGCGCCGCGAATCGCTGCGCGACGTCACCGGCGACCCATGGAATGGCCGCACGCTGGAATGGTCGACCTCATCGCCGCCGCCCGCCTACAACTTCGCCTTCACCCCCGTCGTCCATGACACCGACGCCTGGTGGCAGATGAAGGCGCATGGCTTCCAGCCGCCCATGCAGGGCTTCATACCGATCCACATGCCGAAGAACACGGGCGCGGGCATCATCCTGGCGGGGTTCAGCACGGTGTGTGGCTTTGCGCTGATCTGGCACATCTGGTGGCTGGTGGTGCTGTCGTTCGCGGCCCTGATCATCTCCGCGATCGTGCATACCTTCAACTACAAGCGCGACTACTACATCCCGGCCGATACGGTCGGCAACACGGAGGCGGCGCGCTCGGCGCTGCTGGCACGCCATGCCTGACACCACTGCCCCGTTCCCCGCCGGCCGCGCGCAGGCCGCGCCGCCCGCCCCGCCGCACGCCGTGCAGTCCGGCCATGGCATGCAGGAGGGCGAACTGCGCTTCTACATGACCAGCGAATACCACGTGCCCAACGGCACGTTGCTGGGGTTCTGGATCTACCTGATGAGCGACTGCCTCATCTTCGCCTGCCTGTTCGCGGCCTACGGCGTGCTCGGCCGCAGCTACGCGGGCGGGCCGACCGGCGCCGAGCTGTTCGACCTGCCACTGGTGGCGCTGAACACCTCGTTCCTGCTGCTGTCGTCGATCACGTATGGCTTTGCGATGCTGCAGATGCAGCAGGGCCGGGTCGGCGGCACGCAAGGGTGGCTGGCCATTACCGGCGTGCTGGGCGCCGCCTTCCTCGCCGTGGAAATCTACGAGTTCGTTCACCTGGTCGGCGAAGGCGCCGGCCCCTGGCGCAGCGGCTTCCTGACGTCGTTCTTCTCGCTGGTCAGCACGCACGGGCTGCATGTGACTTTCGGCACCATCTGGCTCATCACGCTGATGGTGCAGGTGAGCAAGCACGGGCTGATCCCCGAGAACCGCCGCCGGCTGATGTGCCTGTCGATGTTCTGGCACTTCCTGGACGTGGTCTGGATCGGCGTCTTCACCTTTGTCTACCTGATGGGAGTGCTGCCATGAGTGCACAGGACCACACGCTCGCCCATGGCCATGACGGCCACGACGGGCATGGCCATGACGACAGCCACATCCACATCTCGCTGGGCGGCTATGTGACCGGCTTCGTGCTCTCGGTGATCCTGACCACGATTCCGTTCTGGCTGGTCATGGGCAAGGTGTTCGAGAAGTCGAGCACAACCGCGATCCTGCTGCTGGCGCTCGGGGCCGTGCAGATCGTCGTGCACATGATCTACTTCCTGCACATGAACGCGAAATCGGAGGGCGGCTGGAATATGCTCGCGCTGATGTTCACGCTGGTGCTGGTGGTGATCACGCTGAGCGGCACCTTGTGGGTGATGTTCCACCTGAACTCGAACATGATGCCCGGCATGGAGCGGTAACGCGCCGGCTGCCGGCGCGGCAGCGCAGCAGCGGGGTGCGCCAGCGGGCGCCCGCCGCTACAATGGCCCCCGGGCAATCCACTGCCAGGGGGCCAGATGTCCGAACTCTATGCCGCGCCAACCCGCCATGACGGGGCGGCCGACCCAGACGCCAGCCACGCCGGCGTCACTGCCAACTCGGCGGAGGATGCCGTGGCGCGCGCCGCTGCCGTGGCCGACACGATTGCGCGTACCGCGGTCGAGCAGGCAGACCACGCCATGCGCCACTGGACCGACCCGGTGCCGGGCCCGGTCCGCATCGGCTCGGCGCAGCACCTGCGCATGTTCTGCAACATGCTGCTGCAGACCCACAACCCCTACAAGCCGGCCGTGATCGAATGGCCGAAGCTGTCGCCCGACGCCTTGCAGCGCGTCACTTCCCTGCCGATCTGGGACATCGCCGTGCAGACCGAGGGCCGCGCATCGATCCGCGTGAAGACCTTTGCCGAAACGGTCACCGACCCGCTGCTGCGCAGCGCGCTGGACATGGACGGCGGCGAGGAAGCGAGGCACAAAGTCGTGCTGTCCAAGCTGGTGGAAGCCTACGGCATTCCGCTGGCCCCCGAACCCGATTACCCGCCGCCGGACGACCCGGAGTGGGGCTGGCTCGTGACCGGCTACAGCGAGTGCATCGACAGCTTCTTTGCCTTTGGCCTGTTCACCATGGCCAAGCGCTCCGGTTACTTCCCGGCGGAGCTCGTAGACACCTTCGAGCCCGTGATCCAGGAGGAAGGGCGGCACATCCTCTTCTTCGTCAACTGGGCCGCATGGTATCGCCGCAACCTGCCATGGTGGCGCCGGCCGCTATATGCATGGAAGGTCGCGCGAGTGTGGGCGTTCCTCATTTGGGAGCGCATCGGCATTGCGCGCGGGATCGACTCGGATGGCGCCGCGCAGGATGCCAATTTCACGATGAACGGCTCGGAAGCACTCGGCGATTCGCTGTCGCCAGGCACCATGATCGACTTGTGCCTGAGTGAGAACGACCGCCGCATGGCCGGCTACGATGCACGGCTGTTGCGGCCCGACTTCGTGCCGCGCCTGGCACGGCTGGCGCGCCGCTTCCTGAAGTGACCATGACGGCCGCGTTCGCGCTGTCCCTGGTATCGCTGGCGATCTGGTGCGTGCTGCTGTTCGGCCGCGCGGGTTTCTGGCGCGTGCGCAAGCCGGCCCCGGCTCCAGCGCCGGGCACCTGGCCCGAAGTGGTGGCCATCATCCCGGCCCGCAACGAGGCCGAGGTCATCGGACGCTGCGTGGCCGGCGTGCTGGGCCAGCGGTACCCCGGGAAGCTGTCGCTGGTGGTGGTGGACGACCACAGCCATGACGGCACAGCGGAGATGGCCACGAGCGCCGCCGCCGGCACTGTCCGGCCCGAAGCCCTGGCCGTGGTGCCTGCCCGCGACCTGCCGGCTGGCTGGAGCGGCAAGGTCTGGGCGCAGTCCGAAGGATTGGCGGCCGCCGACCGCGTGGCGCCGGACGCCTCCTATGTCTGGCTGACCGACGCCGATATCTGGCACGGCCCCGGCGTGCTGGCCGGGCTGGTGGCCCGCGCCGTGCATGAACGGCGCGACCTGGTATCCCTGATGGTGCGGTTGCGCTGCGCGTCGGCGTGGGAACGGCTTATCGTGCCGGCTTTTGTCTTCTTCTTTGCAAAACTCTACCCGTTCGAGCGCGTTCGTGACCCACGCAGCGCAGTGGCCGCCGCTGCGGGCGGCTGCATGCTGGCGAGCCGCGCCGCGTTGTCGCGCATCGGCGGATTCGCCGCCATACGCGGCGAATTGATCGACGATTGCAGCCTGGCGGCGAAAATCAAGCCGGGCGGCCCGATCTGCCTGGATCTCGCGGACGACAGCGTGTCGCTGCGCCCGTATGACGACTGGCGCAGCCTGTGGAACATGATTGCCCGCAGCGCCTATACGCAACTACGCTACTCGCCCGTACTGCTGGCCGGCACCGCCGCCGCCATGACGCTGACCTACCTGGCCCCGCCGTTGCTGGCGCTGGGCGGCGGAGCCAGGCTGTGGCCGGCATGGCTGGCCTGGGCGGCCATGACGCTGGCCTACCTGCCGATGCTGCGTGAATACCGCCAGCCCGCCTGGCTGGCGCCGCTGCTGCCGCTGACGGCGCTGTTCTACCTCGGTGCCACGCTGGACTCGGCGCGGCGCTACTGGCTGCGCCGGGGCGGACAATGGAAAGGACGCAGCCAGGCGCCAGTGCGGTCCTGACGCTTCAGCGCAGGTACCCTGCCTCGCGGAACCAGTCCAGCGCATCGCGCAGGCCTTCTATATAGGGGCGCGGCTGGTAGCCCAGTTCACGCCGGGCCTTGTCGGAGCGGAAGAACATCCGGTACTTCGACATATTGAGCCCGTCCACGGTAATGAACGGTTCCTTGCGCGTCAGGCGCGCCACGGCCTCGGCCGCATGGGCCAGCGGATACAGTGGCCAGCGCGGCAGTTGCACCGTCGGCGGCCGCCGGCCGCACAAGCCAGCGATATCACGCAACATCTGCTGCAGCATCACGTCGTCGCCGCCCAGGATGTAGCGTTCGCCGGTCCGGCCGCGCTCCAGCGCCTGGAAATGGCCCGCGGCAACGTCGTCCACGTGGACCAGGTTGAGGCCGGTCTCGACAAAGGCGGGAATCTTGCCGGTGGCGGCTTCGACAATGATGCGGCCGGTGGGCGTGGGCCGTACGTCGCGCGGGCCGATCGGCGTGGATGGGTTGACGATCACCGCCGGCAGCCCGCGTTCGGCCACCATGCGCTCGACCACGCGCTCCGCCAGCACCTTGCTGCGCTTGTAGGCGCCGATAGCCTCGTGCGGAGCCAGCGCCGACGTCTCGTCGACGGGCGCCGTAGCCCCCGCCACGCGCAGCGTGGCCACGCTGCTGGTATAGACCACGCGCTCCACGCCGGCCTGCTGCGCCGCCTCCATCACGGCTATCGTGCCGTCGACGTTGGTGCGGACGATTTCCTCGGGGTCAGGCGCCCACAGCCGATAATCGGCCGCCACATGGAACAGGTAGCGCACACCCTGCATGGCCGCGGCCACCGCCACAGGGTCGCGCATATCCCCCTGCACGACCTGCACCGGCAGGTCCGCCAGGTTGGCGCGCGGGCTAGATGCGCGCACCAGCGCGCGCGCGCGCCAACCGCGCGCCAGTGCCTGCCGCAGCACGGCGGATCCGAGAAAACCCGATGCACCCGTCACCAGCACGTAATCGTTTACCGTCATAAACCCGTTTCACGATGAGATGGGAACGCCGCGTTCTGGAAATGGCTGCCAGACATTTCCGGCGCGACGGGTATATAGTAACCACCATGTGTCGGAAATGTGATTTCTGTACACCTTCCCAACCACTGAAACCCGTTGAAGGGTCGGGGGACCTACCGTATGCAGGTGATTCTTGCTCAACCCCGAGGTTTCTGTGCCGGCGTAGTGCGCGCGATCGAGATCGTCGACCGCGCGCTCGTCAAGCACGGGGCTCCGGTGTTCGTGCGGCACGAAATCGTGCACAACAAGCATGTCGTGGAGGGGTTGAAGAACAAGGGCGCGCGCTTTGTCGAAGAACTCGATGAGGTCCCCGCGGGCGCCGTTACCATCTTCAGCGCGCACGGCGTTTCACGCGCGGTCGTGGCGGATGCCGGCCAGCGGCAGCTGCACGCCATCGACGCAACCTGCCCGCTGGTGATCAAGGTGCATAACCAGGGCCGGCAGTATGCCGCCAGCGGGCGCACCGTGATCCTGATCGGCCATGCCGGCCACCCCGAGGTGGAGGGCACCATGGGCCAGATCCCCGGCAAGGTGATCCTGGTCCAGAACGAGGCCGAGGTGGAGAAGCTGGACCTGCCCGCCGACACCCCGGTGGCCTATGTCACGCAGACTACGCTCAGCGTGGACGACACCCGCAATATCATTGCCGCGCTGGCCCGCCGTTTCAGCAATATGGTCGGCCCCGATACGCGCGACATCTGTTATGCCACGCAGAACCGGCAGAGCGCCGTGCGCGACCTGTGCAAACTCGCCGATGTCATCCTGGTCATCGGCGCCACCAACAGTTCCAATTCCAACCGGCTGCGCGAGATCGGCACTGAAAGCGGCGTGCCGAGTTACCTGATCGCCGACGGCAGCGAACTCGACCCGGCCTGGGTCGCGGGCGCTAATATTGTCGGCATTACCGCCGGCGCCTCCGCGCCCGAAGAAATGGTCGAGGACGTGATTGCCGCGCTGCGCCGCCTGGGCCCGGTGGACGTCTCGACCATGGAAGGCCGCGAGGAGCATGCCGAGTTCCGGCTGCCCGCCGAGCTGGCCGACGTCCGGCCCGCGGCCGCCGCACCCGAGCCTGTCGAAAAGGTCGCCGGCTGAACCAATAAAAAAAGGAAGTCCCCTTGCCTATTCCGTTCCTGCAGGTCGCCCGCGTGGGCGCCTACATCGTCGGCAAGCATCTGGCGCGCCAGAAGCGCTATCCGCTCGCGCTCATGCTGGAGCCGCTGTTCCGCTGCAACCTTGCCTGCAATGGCTGCGGCAAGATCGACTACCCGGACCCGATCCTGAACCAGCGCCTGTCCGTCGAGGAATGCCTCGGCGCGGTCGACGAATGCGGCGCGCCCGTGGTGTCGATCGCCGGTGGCGAGCCGCTGCTGCACAAGGACATGCCCGAGATCGTGCGTGGCATCATCGCGCGGCGCAAGTTCGTCTACCTGTGCACCAATGCATTGCTGATGGAGAAGAAGCTGGACCAGTACCAGCCCAGCCCCTACTTCGTCTGGTCCGTGCACCTGGATGGCGACCGTGAGATGCACGACCACTCGGTCAGCCAGGAAGGCGTGTATGACCGCGCGGTCGAAGCCATTCGTGCCGCCAAGGCGCGCGGCTTCCGCGTCAACATCAACTGCACGCTGTTCAACGATGCAAAGCCCGAGCGCGTGGCCGCGTTCTTCGACACGGTCAAGGCGATGGGCGTGGACGGCATTACCGTCTCGCCGGGCTACGCCTACGAGCGCGCGCCGGACCAGCAGCACTTCCTGAACCGCGGCAAGACCAAGCAGCTGTTCCGTGACATCCTGAGCCGCGGCCGCGGCAAAAAGTGGTCGTTCAGCCAGTCGACCATGTTCCTCGACTTCCTGGCCGGCAACCAGACCTACCACTGCACGCCCTGGGGCAACCCGGCGCGCACGGTGTTCGGCTGGCAACGGCCTTGCTACCTTGTCGGCGAAGGCTATGTGCAGACCTTCAGGGAACTGATGGAAGAAACCGACTGGGACGCCTACGGCACCGGCAACTACGAGAAGTGCGCCGACTGCATGGTCCATAGCGGCTATGAGGCCACCGCGGTCGCCGACACATTTGCGCATCCGCTCAAGGCGTTGGGCGTGAGCCTGCGCGGCGTGAAGACCGACGGCGCGATGGCCCCGGACATCTCGCTCGACAACCAGCGCCCCGCCGACTACGTGTTCTCGCGCCACGTCGAGATCAAGCTGGCCGAGATCGGCCGGGCCCAGCCGCGCAAGGAGCGGCCGGCCAGGGCGGAGACCACGGCGGCCCACTGAGCGCCATGTCCGCGGAAGCTGCGGCCATGGCCGCGACCCTGCTTGGCAGCGCGCTGACCTGCGTGTCGGCGGGCTATGCCGTGGCCGCCGCAGTGCTGACGCGGCGCGCCGGCGTGCGCGCGGCGGCACCCACTGCAGGCGGCGACATTCGCGCCAGCGTGCTCAAGCCGCTGTGCGGGGCCGAGCCGCGCCTGTACGACAACCTGGCCACGCTGTGCCGGCAATCCGTCACCGGCCACCAGCTCGTATGCGGCGTGCGCGATCCGGACGATCCCGCCATCGCCGTCGTGCGGCGCCTGCAGCAGGACTTTCCCGGCACGGACATCACGCTGGTCATCGACCCGCGCGTCCATGGCAACAACCTGAAGGTCAGCAACCTGATCAACCTGGCCGCGCAGGCGCGCCATGACCTGCTGATCGTGGCGGACAGCGACATCGCCGTGCCGCCCGACTACCTGGCCCGCGTCACCGCGCCGCTGGCAGACCCCGGCGTCGGCATCGTCACCTGCCTGTATCGGGGGCGCCCTGTCGATGCCTTCTGGGCGAAACTCGGCGCACAGTTCATCGACGACTGGTTCGCGCCGTCGGTGCGCATCGCGCACGCAGGCGGTTCGCGCCGCTTTGCCTTCGGCGCCACCATTGCGCTGCGCCGCGACACCCTGACACAGATCGGCGGCTTCGCATCGCTGTCCGACCGGCTCGCCGACGACTTCTGGCTCGGCGAACTGACCCGGCAGGCTGGGCTGCGCACAGTGCTGTCCGATGTGGTGGTCACTACCGACGTGACCGAGACGCGGCTGGCCGAGCTTTGGACGCATGAGCTGCGCTGGCTGCGCACCATCCGCTCGCTGAACCCGGCGGGCTTTGCTTTTACCTTCATTACCTTCACCTGGCCGATGCTGGCGCTGGGCGTGGCGTTGTCGCCTGCTGAATGGACGGTGGCCGTGGCGATAGCCGGCGCGCTCGCACGCTGCGCGCTGGCGGGGACGCCAGCCGCAACGTTACGCGCACCAATGCGGGACATGCTTTTGCTTGTCGGCTGGACTGCGGCGCTCGGTGGCCAGCGGGTCCGATGGCGGCAACAAGTCCTGTCCGTGCAGGACCCGGCATAACACAGTGACACATTGTGACAAAGACAAGACAAGGCTGCGGCGCTCTCCCGTATGTAGCTTTTTTTGGCTACGGTCGTAGCCCAAAAAAGCTACATACACTCCATGCCAACAAGCCGCAGCTGATCTGACCTGACAACATCGAGGCCGCTATGAAAAAAACCCTGTTCCTCCAGGCCCCCTCCTTCGACGGCTTTGACGGCGGCGCCGGCTCGCGCTACCAGGCCAAGCGCGAGATCAAGTCGTTCTGGTACCCGACCTGGCTGGCCCAGCCCGCCGCGCTGGTGCCCGGCAGCCGCGTGCTCGACGCGCCCGCCGACGAACTGACGCCGCAGCAGACGCTGGATATCGCCATCGACTACGACCTGGTCATCATCCACACCAGCACGCCGTCGTTCCCGACCGACGCCAAGTTCGCCGAAGAACTCAAGAAGCGCAAACCCGGCATGATGATCGGCATGGTCGGCGCCAAGCCGGCGGTCGACCCGGGCGGCACGCTCGGCGCCAGCGACGCGATCGACTTCGTCTGTCGCGAGGAATTCGACTACACCTGCCAGGACGTCGCCGCCGGCAAGCCGCTCAAGGACATCCTGGGGCTGTCGTACCGGCTGCCCGATGGCTCGCTCGAGCACAACGGCCAGCGCCCGATGATCGAGAACATGGACGAGCTGCCCTTCGTGGCACCCGTCTACCAGCGCGACCTGAAGATCGAGAACTACTTCATCGGCTACCTGAAGCACCCGTACGTGTCGATCTACACCGGGCGCGGCTGCCGTTCGCGCTGCACGTTCTGCCTGTGGCCGCAGACGGTCGGCGGGCACCGCTACCGCACGCGCTCGGCCGAGAGCGTGATTGCCGAGGTGAAATGGATCAAGGAGAACATGCCCGAAGTGAAGGAGATCATGTTCGACGACGACACCTTCACCGACTTCAAGCCGCGCGTGGAGGAAATCGCGCGCGGGCTCGGCAAGCTTGGCGTGACGTGGTCGTGCAATGCCAAGGCCAACGTGCCGTACAGCACGCTCAAGATCATGAAGGAGAACGGCCTGCGCCTGCTGCTGGTCGGCTATGAGTCGGGCGACGACCAGATCCTGCTGAACATCAAGAAGGGCCTGCGCACCGACATCGCGCGCCGCTTCACGGAAGATTGCCGCAAGCTGGGCATCCAGATCCACGGCACCTTCATCCTGGGCCTGCCCGGCGAGACGCAGGAGACGATCGAGAAGACCATCGCCTACGCCAAGGAAATCAACCCGCACACCATCCAGGTGTCGCTGGCGGCGCCCTACCCCGGCACCACGCTGTACCAGCAGGCGGTGGATAACGGCTGGCTTGAGGAGAACAAGGTCATCAACCTCGTCAACGACAAGGGCGTGCAGCTCGCGGCGATCAGTTACCCGCACCTGTCGAAGGAGGAGATCTACCACGGCGTGGAGCGCTTCTATAAGCAGTTCTACTTCCGCCCTGGCAAGATCTGGGAGATCGTGCGCGAGATGCTGGGCAGCTGGGACATGATGAAGCGGCGCCTGCGCGAAGGCGTGGAGTTCTTCCGCTTCCTGCGTTCGCACGAGGCCTGATCCTGCTGTCGCCTAGCACCGCCACCGCCGCGCGTCCCGCGCGCGGCCTGATCATCACCGCCGACGACTTCGGCCTGCATACCGCCGTCAACGAAGCGGTGGAACTCGCGCATCGCGACGGCGTGCTCAACGCGGCCAGCCTGATGGTGTCCGCGCCCGAAGCGGCCGATGCGGTGGCGCGCGCGCGCCGCCTGCCATCGCTGCGCGTCGGCCTGCACGTGGTGCTGGCCGACGGCCCCGCCATGCTGCCGCGCGCGGCCATTCCCGACCTCGTCGATGCGCAAGGCCGCTTCGGTTCGGCCATGGCGCGCGACGGGTGCCGCTTCTTCTTCCTGCCGCATGTGCGCCGGCAACTGGCCGCGGAGATCCGCGCGCAGTTCGAGGCGTTCGCGGCCACTGGCCTTTCGCTCGATCACGTCAACACGCACAAGCATTTTCATCTGCACCCGACCGTGCTGTCGCTGATCCTGTCGATCGGCCGTGAATTCGGCCTGCGTGCCGTGCGGCTGCCGCTGGAATCCGACGCACCGCTGCTGCTGCGCCCGTGGCTGGCGCTGCTGCGCCGGCGGCTGCGGGGCGCCGGCATCGCGCACAACGACTATGTCGTCGGCATCGCGCGCAGCGGCGCCATGGATGAAGCCGTACTGCTGGCCGCGCTCGCGAAGCTGCCCGACGGCATCGGCGAAATCTACCTGCATCCGGCTGTCACATCGGGTGCTGTCATCGCGCCGACCATGGCCGCCTACCGCCACGCCGACGAGCTGGCCGCGCTGCTGTCGCCGCGCGTGCGCGCGGCCCTCGATGCGGCCGGGGTGCGGCGCGGCGGCTTTGCCGACGTGCTGGCCACGGCCTGATTCCTCTCACATGAAACGCATTGCCTACCTGACCGGCCTGCTGGGCCTGCTCGCACTCACCGCTCTCGTGATCCACGAGGGCATCGGCGATATCGCCACCGTGATGGCGCAGGGCGGCTGGCTCCTGTTGTTGCTGGTGCCGCTGCACGCGCTGCCGTTGCTGCTCGACGCGCAGGGCTGGCGCGTGCTGCTGACATCGGCCGACCCCGAAGAAAAAGCGGGCCTCGGCTTCCTGTGGTGGGTGGCTACCGTGCGCGAGGCCGTGAACCGCCTGCTGCCGACCATGAGCGTGGGCGGCGAACTGGTCGGCGTGCGGCTGAGCCGGCTGCGCATCCGCGACACCACGGCCGTCACGGCCACCATCGTCGTCGAAGTCATGGTCACGCTGTTCGCCCAGTACCTGTTCTCGGCGCTCGGCGTGCTGATGCTGATCGCCGCGCTGCAGGACAGCGGCCAGGCCTGGATCATCCTGGCCGGGCTGGCGCTGTCGCTGCCGGTACCGGTCGCATTCGCGCTGTCGCTGCGCCACACGGCACTGTTCGAGAAACTGGAAGGCGCGGCGCGCAAGCTGTTCGGCGAGGACCACCGCATTGTTGCCATGATCGACGGCGCGCGCCTCGATGCCCAGATCCGCGCGCTCAACCGGCGCCGGGGTGAACTGGTGGCGGCGCTAGGCTGGCAGTTCGCGGGGCTGGTCAGCGGGACGCTCGAGATCTGGTTCGCACTGATGCTGCTGGGCCACCCGGTGCCGTTCTGGCAGGCGATGGCGATCGAGGCGCTCACGCAAGCCGTGCGCCACGTGGCGTTCTTCGTGCCGGCCGGGCTCGGCGTGCAGGAGGCCGTGGTGATGCTGCTGGGCCAGGCGCTGGGCATGGACGCCCATGTGTCGCTGGCCCTGGCGCTGGTCAAGCGCGCACGGGAGATCCTGTTCGGCGTGCCGGCGCTGCTGTCGTGGCAATGGGTGGAACTGCGCCGCTGGCGGCGCGGGGCGGCCAGCGGCGCCACGCAGTGACCCTGAAGCCTCAGCGCTATCCCGCCTGCCGCGCGTTATGGTTGATGAGGTACTTCACCAGCCCGTCGACGCCGCCGCGCGCGACGATATCGGCGAACTGCTTGCGGTACACCTCGATCAGCCACGCGCCCATCATGTTGATGTCGTAGATCTTCCAGCCGCCGGGCGTGCGCTGCAGGCGGTAGTCGATCTGCATCTCGTCGCCGTTGTTGAGCACGCGCGACTCCACCACCACGTCGCCCGAGCCGCCGGCAGGCTGCGCCGGCTTGAAGCGGAACTTGACGTTCTGCTCGCGTAGCTGCGACAAGGACACCGCATAGCTGCGCACCAGCAGCGTCGTGAACTGTTCGTTGAGCTGTTTCTGCTGTTCCGGCGTGGCGCTGCGCCATGCGCTGCCGACCGCCAGCCGCGTGGTGTGGCCGAAATCCGTGTAGGGCAGGAATTGCTTCTGGACCACGGCGGTAATCTTCGCCATGTCGCCGCTGCGGGTTTCGGGGTTGGACTGGATCGTCGTGATCACGCCTTCCACTGCCGCCTGCACCAGGCGGTCCGGCGCGGCCTTGAGGTCGCCGGGCTGCACCGTCTGTGCCTGCACCGGGGCCACAACGGCCACCACCGCAACCGGCGCAAGGGAAATCAAACCGTATCTGTTCATGCCGATGTGTACTGCCATTCGCTTCTGATAAAGGTCGGGGAGCCCGCCCCGCCTGGCGCCCCGGGTTGCCGGGCCAGTATAGCGGAACAAAGTTGCCCGGCCGGCTGCGCCGCATGCGCCACGCCACCGGGCCAAGCCGGCGCCAGCCGGTATACTCGCGGCTCGAGCCCTGTCCCGAGCACCCCATGCTGACTTCGCTGCTGACCCGCCTCGTGAGGCTCGCCACGACCCGCGCCTGGCTGGTGATCGTGGCGGCCCTGCTGCTCACCGCCGCCAGCGGCTTCTATGTAGCGCGGCACTTTGCCATCAACACGGATATCAACCGCCTGCTCGAATCCGACGCGCCGTGGGCCAGGCGCGATGCGGCCATCGGCAAAGCCTTCCCGCAGCGCGGCCAGATGACGCTGGCCGTCGTGCAGGCGCCGGCATCGGAACTGGCCGATGCCGCAGCCAACGAACTCGCCGAAGCGCTGCGGCGGCGCCCGGAGCAATTCCGGTCGGTCAGCCAGCCCGGCGCGGGCGAATTCTTTGCCCGCAACGGCCTGCTGTTCGCGCGCACCGCCGAAGTCGAGCAGATCACGCAGCAACTCGTCGAGGCGCGCCCGCTGCTCAACCAGTTGGCGCACGACCCGACGCTGCGTGGGCTGTCGGACACGCTTTCGGCCATGCTGGGGCTGCCGCTGACACTGGCCCAGGTCAAGCTGGCCGATATGGACAGCCTGCTGGGCGCCAGCGCCGGCGCCCTGGAGCAGGTACTGGCCGGCAAGCCTGCCGCGATGTCGTGGGCCGGCCTGCTCGACGACAGCCTCAAGCCGGACAAGGAAGGCCGTGCATTCAGCTTCATCTCGGTCAGCCCGGTCCTCGACTACAGCGACCTCCAGGCCGGCGCCGACGCCGCCGACGCCATCCGCGCCGCGGCCGCCGAACTGAAGCTGGCGCAGCGCTACCAGGCCAGCGTGCGCCTGACGGGCCCGCAGCCGCTGGCCGACGACGAGTTCGCCTCGGTCAGTGAAGGTGCCGCGCTCAACGGCCTGCTGACCGTGCTGGTGGTGGTGCTGATCCTCTGGATGGCATTGCGCTCCATCCGGCTGATCCTGGCGGTGCTGGCCAGCCTGTTCGCCGGCCTCCTGATCACGGCGGCGCTTGGCCTGGCCATGGTGGGCGCGCTGAACATGATCTCGGTCGCGTTCGCGGTGCTGTTCGTCGGCCTGGGCGTCGACTTCGGCATCCAGTTCGGCGTGCGCTATCGTGCCGAGCGCCATGACCGCGACCACATTTCCGAAGCGCTGGAACATGCCGCGCAGGCGACCGCGGTGCCGCTCACGCTGGCGGCGGCGGCCACGGCGGCGGCATTCTTCTGCTTCCTCCCCACCGACTTCCGCGGCGTTGCGGAGCTTGGCCAGATTGCCGGCGTCGGCATGATGGTGGCGTTCCTGACGACGTTCACGATGCTGCCCGCGCTCATCCAGGTCCTGAAGCCCCGCGGCGAGGCCGAGGCGCCGGGCTTTGACTGGCTGGCCCCCGCCGATGCGTTCTTCGAGCGCCACCGCAAGCCGGTGCTGCTGATCACCTGCGCCGCGATCCTGCTGGGATCGCCGCTGCTGCTGCGCCTGCGCTTCGACTTCGACCCGCTGCACCTGAAGGACCCGCATTCGGAATCGATGGCGACACTGCTGGCGCTCAAGGATGCGCCGGAAGCGGGCACCGACGATGTCACCGTGCTGGCGCCTTCGCTGGCTGCCGCGCGCGATATGGCGACAAAGGTGTCGCAGTTGCCCGAAGTCGCACGCGTCGTCACGCTGCAGACATTCATTCCCGAAGACCAGCCGGCCAAGCTCGCAGCCATCGGCACGGCACGCACCGCGCTGCTGCCCGTGCTCACGCAACAGACCGCCACGCCGGCCACCGACATGGCGCGCGTCAATGCGTTGCGCAATGCCGCGCGCCAGCTTGCCATCGCCGCCGACGAGCACCCCGAAGCAGGCGCAGCCCAGGCGGCACGCTTGTCCAAGGCACTGAAGCGGCTTGCGGACGCCGATGCGGCCACGCGCGACCGCGCCGAGCAGGCCATTGCCCTGCCGCTGCGCCTGGCGCTGGGCCGCCTGCGCCAGATGCTCGACCCGCAGCCGGTTACGCAGCAAACCCTGCCGCCTGAAATCGTGCGCGACTGGCTGACGCCGGATGGCCGCGCGCTGGCCAGCATCACCCCCAGGCTGCCGCAAGACGACGGCATCGAACGCGAAGCCGCGCTCAACCTGTTCATGGATGCCGTGCTACGCGTGGAGCCGAATGCCACTGGCGGCCCGATCGCCATCCGCGGCTCCGCCGACACGATCATGGGCGCGTTTGCACAGGCCGGCGGCTGGGCCGTGCTGTCCATCACGATCCTGCTGTGGATTGCCCTGCGCCGCTTTGGCGATGTGCTGCGCACGCTGGTGCCGCTGCTCGTGTCGGCCATCGTCACGCTGGAGCTGTGCGCGGCGTTCGGCATTGCGCTGAACTTCGCCAACGTGATCGCGCTGCCGCTGCTGCTGGGCATCGGCGTGGCCTTCAAGATCTACTACGTGATCGCATGGCGTCACGGCAAGACCAAGCTGCTGCAGTCCAGCCTCACGCATGCCGTGCTCTACAGCGCCGCCACCACCGCCACGGCGTTCGGCAGCCTGTGGCTGTCGCAGCATCCCGGCACGGCCAGCATGGGCAAGCTGCTGGCGCTGGCGCTGGCATGCACGCTGGCGGGCGCCGTGTTCTTCCAGCCGATCCTGATGGGCCGCCCGCGCGAACGCGCGCAGCGGCACCCCGCAACACCCGCCGAATAACGATAACAACCTCGAATCAACCGCTGCACCATGTCGCTCCCCCGTCTGTCATACCGGCCCGCACGGCTGGCTTTCCTGGCACTGGTTCCGCTGCTCGCGGCCGGCTGCGCCACCGGCCCGCAGGCCAACCCTGACGACCCGCTCGAACCGATGAACCGCGTGGTCTTCAAGGTCAACGACAAGCTCGACGAGTATGTCGCCAAGCCCGTCGCGAAGGGCTACAAGGCAGTCACGCCGCAGCCGGTGCGCACCGCGGTGACCAACTTCTATTCGAACATTGCGGACGTGGGAAACTTCGCCAACAACCTGCTGCAGGGCAAGGGCGTGGAAGCCGCCGAGAGCCTGATGCGGGTGGCGATCAACTCCGTGCTGGGGATCGGCGGGCTGATCGACATCGCCACGCCGGCCGGCCTGCAGAAGCATTCGCAGGACTTCGGGCTGACGCTGGGCACGTGGGGCGTGCCATCGGGACCCTACCTGGTGCTGCCGGTGTTCGGCCCCAGCTCGTTCCGTGACGGTGTGGGCCTGTATGTGAATTTCTGGTTCGACCCGACCACGTATGCGGAGCCGGCCGTGCGCAATTCGCTGTACGGCATGAACGTGGTGGACGTGCGGACCAACCTGCTCGGCGCGACCGACCTGCTCTCGCTGGCGGCGCTGGACAAGTACGCGTTCGTGCGCGACGCCTACGTGCAGCGCCGGCGCTACCTGCTGGAGGGTGGCGGCGGCAAACTGCCCGACTATGGCGAAGACGATGAAGCGGATGGCGCCGCCATGCCATCGCAGGCACCGGCACCGGCATCGGCGCCGGCCACTGCGCCGGCAGTGCCTGCGGCGCCCGCCTCCGGGGCACCGCAGCAGTAAGACTCGGGAACTCAGCCGCCGATGCCCAGCAGCACCACCTCGAAGGTCAGCGTGGCGTTCGGCGGAATGGTCCCCGGCACGCCGCGCGCACCGTAGGCGGTGGCCGGCGGGCAGGTCAGCTTCGCCTTGCCGCCCACCTGCATGGTCTGCACGCCTTCGGTCCAGCACGGGATGACCCGGTTCAGCGGGAACGAGATCGGCTGGCCGCGCTTGTACGAACTGTCGAACTCCGTCCCATCGGCCAGCGTGCCGCGATAGTGCACCTGGACCGTGTCGGTGGCCTTCGGCGACGGGCCCGTGCCCTTGACCAGGTGCTGGATGGTCATGCCGGAAGGCAGCGTCTGCGGCGCTGCGGCAGCCGCCGGTGCCGAGGCGCCCGGCGCGGCCGCCACGGCGGCGCAGGCGAAGGTCATGGCGCTGAGGAGCAGAGCGATTCGTTTCATGGGGAATCCGGTTGCAGCGGCGTAGTGGAAAGAGCGGGCAGTGTAACCGACACCCACACCAGCGACGCATGGCGCACAGGCGGCCCGCGCATGCGCCGCTGACGCTGCATTCCCCTTGCAGCACGTTGCATCCTGCGAATGCCGGCCTAGGATGGTTCCACACGCATGGAGGATGCCATGGCAACACTCGATTCCCGGGGCCTGGAAGTCTCGACGGGCAATGCCCGCTCGCTGGAACAGTTCGATGCGGCGCTGCACCTGCTCAACGGCTACTACGGCGACCCGCTCGCCGCCATCGACGAAGCGCTGGCCGAGGCACCGGACTTTGCCATGGGCCACGCCCTGCGCGCGGGGCTGATGGTCACCTCGGGCGACGGCACGGCGGAACCGATGCTGCGCGAGAGCGTCGAGGCCGGCGAGGCCCTGCACGCGAGCGCCAATGACCGCGAACGCCGCCATATCGCCGCCGCGCGCGCGTGGCTGGACGGGTCGTTCGCGCGCGCCATCCAGCTCTACGGCGATATCGCCATCGACTATCCGCGCGACCTGCTTGCGGTGCAGGTCGCGCACATCGGCGACTTCCTGCTCGGCCAGTCCGGCATGCTGCGCGACCGCATCGCCCAGGTGCTGCCGCACTGGGACGCCGAGATGCCGGGGTTCAGCTTCCTGCTTGGCATGCACGCGTTCGGCCTGGAGGAAACCCAGTTCTACGAACGCGCCGAAGACCGCGGCCGCAGCGCGCTGGACCTGAATCCGCGCGACCCCTGGGCGATACACGCCGTCGCGCATGTCATGGAGATGCAGGGACGGCTCGACGACGGCATCGGCTGGCTCGGCTCGCGCCGCGAGGACTGGGCCGAGGACAACATGCTGGCCGTGCACAACTGGTGGCACCTGGCGCTGTTCGAACTGGAGCAGGGCGATACCAATGCGGTACTGGCGCTCTATGACGCGCATGTGAGCCGCCCGGCCCCGGCCATTGCGCTGGACCTGGTCGATGCCTCGGCGCTGCTGTGGCGGCTGCACCTGCGCGGCGTGGATGCGGGGGTGCGCTGGCAGCCGCTCGCGAGCGACTGGCAGACGCGCGGGGCCGCCGGCTACTACGCGTTCAACGACGTGCACGCGATCATGGCCAGCCTCGGCGCCGGCCAGCCCGAGGCCGCGGCGGAATTGCGCGCGACCCTGCTCGGCGCCGCGACCGGCGCTGGCACCAACGCCATGATGGCGCGCGATGTCGGCGTGCCCGTGGCGGATGCGCTGATCGCCTTCGAACAGGGCGACTACGCCACCACCATCGACCGGCTGATGCCGGTGCGCCTGATCGCCAGCCGCTTTGGCGGCAGCCATGCACAGCGCGACGTGATCAACCTGACGCTGATCGAGGCCGCCTTGCGCGCCGGCCGCGCGAGCCTGGCCCAGGCGCTGTGCGCCGAGCGCGCGGCGCTCAAGCCGATGAACCCGAGCCTGCGCCGCCTGATGCATCGTGCCGACGATTGCGGCGCGGCCGCTGCCAGGCATTGAGGAGAGGCGGGTCGGAGCCGGTTCCTGCACCGGCCCGTGCCTTGCTCGCTGGCGCTACCGGCCTACGCGGCCTACGCCAGGAACATCCGGTAGGCCGGATTGGCGCTCTCGTCCCAATGCCGATAGCCGAGTCCGGCCAGCACGGCCTCGCAGGTGAGCCGCACTGCCTCGGGCACCTGGATGCCCACCAGCACCGATGCTGCATCGCCGCCATCGTTGCGGTAGTGGAAGAGGCTGATGTTCCAGTCTTCCGGCAGGGCACGCAGGAAGGCCATCAGCGCACCGGGCCGCTCCGGGAACGCAAAGCGGAACAGGCGCTCGCCGCCCGCCAGCGTGGAACGGCCGCCCACCATATGCCGCAGGTGCTGCTTGGCCAGTTCATCGCCGGTGAGATTGACCGTGGCAAAGCCCTGCGCACTGAACGCACCGGCGATCTGCGCGGACTCGGCGCGATCCCGGATGCGCATGCCGACGAACACATGCGCCGTGTGCGCATCGGCAATGCGGTAGCTGAACTCGGTGATGCTGCGGCTGCCCGCGAGGTCGCAGAAACGCAGGAAGCTGCCGCGCGCCTCCGGCATCGTCACCGCGAATACGGCCTCGCGCGCATCGCCGATCTCGGCGCGATCGGCAACGAAACGCATGCGCTCGAAGTTCATATTGGCGCCGGACGTCACGGCCACCAGCGTCCCGCCCTGCATGCCGTGCTGTTGCGCGTATTGCTTGGCGGCGGCGACCGCCAGTGCGCCGGCGGGTTCCAGCACACTGCGCGTATCCTCGAACACATCCTTGATGGCCGCGCACACGGCATCCGTACTCACGGTCATGACATCGTCGAGATACCGGCGGCACAGGCGGAAGGTTTCCTCGCCGACCAGCTTCACGGCGGTGCCGTCGGAAAACAGGCCGACATCGTCGAGCTCCACGCGCCGGCCCGCACGCAGCGATTGCGCCATGGCGCACGAGTCCTGCGTCTGCACGCCGATCACGCGGACCTCCGGGCGCACCGCCTTGACGTAGGTGGCGACGCCCGCGGCAAGGCTGCCGCCGCCGATCGGTACGAAGATGGCATCGAGCGGCCCGCGATGGCGCGCCAGGATCTCCGCGCCCACGGTGCCCTGGCCCGCAATCACGTCCGGATCGTCGAAAGCCGGGATAAAGGTCAGGCCCAGCTCCTGCTGCAGATGGATGGCATGGCGCCACGCATCGGTATAGGAGGTGCCCGCCTGGACCACCTCGACCGTGGGGCCGCCATGCGCGCGCACGGCATCGACCTTGACCTGCGGCGCCGTGGTCGGCACCACGATCACCGCACGCACGCCCAGGTGCGCCGCCGACAGCGCGACACCTTGCGCATGGTTGCCGGCCGATGCGGTGATCACGCCACGCTGCAGCGCCTGCGGATCCAGATTGGCCATCTTGTTGTACGCGCCGCGGATCTTGAACGAGAACACCGGCTGGTTGTCCTCACGCTTGAGCCAGATCGCGTTGCCGGTGCGCGCGGACAGGTTGCGCGCGAACTCCAGCTCGGTCTCGCGCGCAATGTCGTAGACGCGGGCATTCAGGATGCGCTTGAGATAGCTGTTCTGGTCGGGAACGTCTGACGGACAGACATCGCGATGTTCGGTGGTGGGCTCGACGGCTTGTGCCGGCATGACGGGACTCCTGTGCTGGATGCGTGCCCAGGAGGCGGAAACGAAAAACCCGCCTCGGGAGCGGGTTTTGCGGAAACTGATCTGAGGACGCGCGCTAACCCACCATTCCAGGAATGGTGATAATAATCAGCGCGATGGCGTTGTGACGGCGGTCCATTGACGAAAGCTTGTCGGACCCGGGGCGATTTGTCAATCTTCCGATCGACAAGCGATGCGGCAATATGGCCCGCGGGCGGAGCGCGCGGGCCGGTCGGAGACTCAGGTAAGTACGTTGAAGACCAGGCCTAGCGCAATCGCTGCGCCGATTGTTTCCACTGCTGCCAGCGCGATCAGGTTCTTCACAATGAAGGCGTCTTCCTGCTTGGTCACCATGGTGTAGTCTCCGTAGGAATCCATATCCGGCCGGAAAGCGATGGGCCAAAACACTGCAGCCCGATCTTCCATCCAGCCACGTCTTGTGCGCGCTTCCAGTAGACTCCAACGCCCTCTCTCGGAAAAGCTGGCACAAACCCGAATACTGCGACGGCATGAATGGGCGGAAAGTGTGGAGTTGCCGCAGGATGCGCGGCATCAAGAAATTGCCGGAAAGACCGTAACTGTATGAAGCGGGCGCTGGCCTGTATTTGCCCCTTCCCGATTTTCTGACCGGCATGGAACCCCTCTCATTCGAATTCGTTTCCGTCGAGGAGGCGAAACAGGTGCTGGACGGTGCGCCGCCCGCGCAAGCTCAGCCGGACTGGCCCAGCCTGCGGCGGCCCGTGCCGCCCGAAACGCTGGCCCTGACCCCCACGGCCATGCGTTGGCTGGTATTGCTGCCGGTTGAAGCCCGGCCCATGGAGCTGTGCCGCCGCTATCCGCGCATCGGCAACCAGCTCGCCGCGTTGTGGAGCCATCCCACAGCGATCCGCGTCTATCTCGAAGACCTGTTGATCGACAAGCGAGGCGGCCGCCAGGGCTTTCCCGGCGGCATCGCGCTTGAACTCTCCCGGCTACAGGAGTACCTGCAGCAAAGCCAGCCTTAGCGCAGATGCCGGCCCGCTCAAGCCACCGCTTGCATTCTCTGAATGCTCTGGTACAATGCGCAGCTCACTTGCCCAGGTGGCGGAATTGGTAGACGCACTAGGTTCAGGTCCTAGCGGTGGCAACACTGTGGAGGTTCGAGTCCTCTCCTGGGCACCAAGATTTGGAAAAGGCTTGCTTCGGCAAGCCTTTTTTCATTGGCGCGCGCAACACGTCAGCAGTGGGCAAGCACGTTGTTGACGAGCCTGCCGAACGGGTCGCGCACGTAGAAGCGCCGCACGCCCCATGGCTCCCGCACCGGACCGTACTCCACGGCAATGCCGGCAGCCCTGACACGCGCGAGCGCCGCGCCGAGATCATCGATCTTTGATCGACGGGCCCGGCACGGGCGTTCCCGTCCCGCCTTCCGAAGCCACATGATCAGCCTGCGGAATGTGTTGGTTCGCAGCAGGCGACGCCGGCGCCGCCTGTTGGTTCACAACCACCACCATACCCGCCAGGACCGCAATTTCAGCCCGATTTGCGCCAGCGCGGCCACTTTCTGCCGTCACATCCGTTGGCATGCGGCGTGCGTATAAGCCAGAGAACGTCCTCTGCGTTCTGCCCTTCTCCCTCTCAAGACAAGGAGTTCCAACATGACCCGCAAACTGGCCACTACGATTGTCACCGCCGCCACCCTCGCCGCCGCATTCATCGCGGGCACCGCCCATGCCAGCGACCCGCGCGACAGCCCGTTCCCCGGTGACAAGTATGGCTACAACTTCCGCACCGACGCGCGCGACGTCTATGGCAACGGCGCCCGCGTGGGCCGCTACGACCCGTACACCGATGGCGCTCGCGAAGTCGCACCCACCACGCGCGACATCGAAAATTCGCGCTCGCTGTCCGGCATGGACCGCCGTGGCGTGTCGGCCGAGCCGTCGCGCTCGTTCAACGTCTACACCGACGGCGCACTGGCCGGCATGGACCGCCGTGGCGTATCCGCCGAGCCGTCTCGCTCGTTCGACGTCTACACCGACGGCAGTATCGCCTGAAGTGCCCGCCGGGCGCCTGGTTCCGGCGCCCGGCTTCCTCGCCGCTTTCCCTGCACTGCAGGCATGGCGGGTCATGGGCCCGCGAAGCGCACCTCCTCCCCCCTGTTTTCGCTTTGCGTAAGCGTTGGCGAAGCGGCTTAATTGACGCGCTGCCCGCCACTCCCTATTGTCAGTTCCACAACAAATAGTCTGGAACAGCGGCCGGCGCGCCTGTCTCGCCTGCGGGCTGTTCGCCAGCAACAGGAGACTGACGTGCCCGACACCCCCACCACGCCATAGCGGCCTGACGCTCACGCCCGGCGTTCCTTTTCCCCCGGGGATTTCCGTTTCATCGTTACTCTCGCCTTCCAACCAGGCGGCGGGCGCACTCGTGCCTGCGGCCATGGAGCCCGCCATGTCGCAACACCTGATTTCCATCTCTGTCCTCGGACTGATGTTTGTCACCGCCACGGTCCTGCCGGTCAATATGGGCGTGCTGGCTTTTGTCGGCGCCTTCCTGATCGGCACCTTCGCCGCGGCCATGCCGGCCAAGGCCATCATGGCTGGCTTTCCCGCCGACCTGTTCCTGACGCTGGTCGGCATCACCTACCTGTTCGCGGTGGCGCAGAACAACGGCACCATCGACTGGCTGGTCAGGCTGGCGGTGCGGGCCGTGGGCGGCCGGATCGCCGCCATCCCGTGGATCATGTTCCTGATCGCCGCGCTGCTGACATCGGTCGGCGCGGTCAGCCCGGCCGCAGTGGCCATCATCGCGCCGATCGCGCTCGGCTTTGCGGCGCGCTACGGCATCAACCCGCTGCTGATGGGGCTGATGGTGATCCACGGCGCGCAGGGCGGCGGCTTCTCGCCCATGAGCATCTACGGCGGCATCACCAACAAGATCGTGCAGAAGGCCGGCCTGCCGCTGAACGAGATGGCCACGGCATTCGCGAGCCTTGGCGTCAACCTGGCGGTGGCCGCAGGCCTGTTCGTCGCGTTCGGCGGACTGCGGCTGATGCGCCAGTCCGCGCGCCCGGCCGCCGCACCGCAGGCCATGGCCAATGGCGTCATGGCGATGGGCCATCCGTTCAACCCCGGCGTTCCGGTCGCCCAGGGGGCGCAGATCTTTGGCGATGCAGAGGCCGAGGCCGGACGGGAAGAACGGAAGACCATCGCGCATGATCCCGACGCACTGCTCCAGAGTGGCGGTGCCGCCGTCTCCGGCGCGCCCGGCGGCCTTTACCAGTACCTGACGGTAGCAGGCCTGGCGGCACTGGCGGTACTCACGCTGTACTGCAAGCTCGACATCGGCTTCGTCTCGCTCACCATTGCGCTGGCGCTCGCCCTGATGGCGCCGGAGCAGCAGAAGCGCGCGCTGAGCCAGGTGTCGTGGCCCGAGATCATGCTGATCGTCGGCGTCAGCACCTATGTCGGCGTGATGGACAAGATGGGCACCATCGACTTCGTCGGCCACAGCGTGGCGGGGCTGACATCGCCGATGATGGCTGCGCTGCTGCTGTGCTTCGTCGGTGCGGTGGTATCGGCGTTCGCGTCGTCGACCGCCGTGCTCGGCTCGCTGATTCCACTGGCGGTGCCGTTCCTGCAACAGGGATCGGACGTCAGCGCCATCGGCTTCATCGCTGCCATGGCGGTGTCGTCGACCATCGTCGATGTCAGCCCGTTCTCCACCAACGGCGCGCTGGTGCTGGCCAATGCGCAGGGCGTGGACCGGCAGGCATTCTTCCGCAAGCTGATGGTCTACGGCATGCTCGTTACCATCATTGCCCCGGTGGCGCTCTGGCTAGTCTTTGTCGTGCTGTGACCACTGTGACCGCCGTATGCGGCCAAGGCGGCTAAGATAAGGGGTCCCGCTCCCACCACGGCCACCCCAATGAGAATCCGCATCGGCGAAGAGATCACCTTCCGCAAGCTCGAAGCGCTGCTGGCGTTCATGGAGTCGGGCAACCTGGCCAAGGCGGCGGAGATCCTGGACACCAGCACGGTCAGCGTGCACCGGGCGCTGCATTCGCTGGAGGAAGGCACCAGCTGCGCGCTGTTCCGGCATGAGGGACGCAACCTGATCCCGACCGATGCGGCCTATGTGCTCGCCGACACCGCACGCGAAGTGCTCAAGGCCATGGCCGACGGCATCCGCGCCACGCGCGAGGCCGCCGGCTATTCGGCCGACCATCTCAAGATCGGCTCGCTGTATTCGCTGACGGCGCACACGGTGCCGCGGATTGTCATCGACCTGAAGGCCAGGCGCCCGGAACTGCAGACCGAACTCGTACTGGGCTCGAACGCCGACCTGCTGCAGATGCTCAAGCAAGGCTCGATCGATGCCACGTTGATGGCCACGCCTGAGCCAGATCCCGAGATCGAATCCATCCCGCTGTTCGAAGACGAAATCTTCTTCGCCGCGCCGGCCGACTCGCCCTACGCGTCGATGCAGGCCGTGGACCTGCGCACCTGCCGGGACGAGCCCTTCGTATCGCTGAGCGAGGGATTCGCCACCTCGCGCGGCTTCGTGGAAGCATTCCGGATCGCGGATTTCCAGCCAAACCTGGTCATGAAGGTCGGCGATATCTTCTCGCTGACGAACCTGGTCGGCGGCGGCGTCGGCTACACGCTGCTGCCGGGCCGCGTGAAGGGCATGTATTCGCGCAATGTGGCATTCGTGCCGCTTACTGCCGACTACGACAACATCCGGCAGACCATCGGCCTGAGCTTCCTGCGCCGCAGGGAACGCGACCCCAACCTGCTGGCGCTGGCGGCGGTCTGCCGCATGGCGATGCGCGAAGCGGGACAGTAGCCCGGCGTTGCTTTCGCCGAGCGTAACAATCCTGCCTGCCGCGTGATTGTTCCGTGGTCTCCGGCTGTTTATGGTGGACACCATCAGACAGACCCAAGCCGGAGACACGATGACCAGCACCACCCCGGGGCGTCAGTGGAACACCCGCAGAGAAGCCAAGGCGCGGCGCAAGCAACAGGGCGCCGCCATCGCGCAGGGCAAGCGCATACCGACCGGCGATATCGTGGCATTCCTGGAGGCCGTGCTGCTCCCGGGCGACCGCGTGGTGGTCGAAGGCAATAACCAGAAGCAGGCGGATTTCCTGTCGCGTTCGCTGGCCCAGGTCAGCCCCGACCGCATCAACGGCCTGCACATGATCATCCCGAGCGTCAGCCGCGTCGAGCACCTGGACCTGTTCGAGCGCGGTATCGCGCGCAAGCTCGACTTCTCGTATGCCGGCGCACAGAGCATCCGGATCTCGCAGTTCCTGGAGGACGGCCTGCTCGAAGTCGGCGCCATCCATACCTACATCGAACTCTACGCACGCCTGTATGTGGACCTGATTCCCAACGTCGTGCTGATCGCGGGCTACAAGGCAGACCGCGACGGCAACCTGTACACCGGCCCGAGCACGGAAGACACGCCGGCGCTGGTGGAAGCCGCGGCCTTCCGCGACGGCCTGGTGATCGCGCAGGTCAACGAGATCGTCGATGACCCGGCCGACCTGCCGCGCGTCGATGTGCCGGGCTCCTGGGTCGACTATGTAGTGCAGGCCGATCAGCCGTTCTTCTGCGAGCCGCTGTTCACGCGCGATCCGCGCCTGATCAAGCCCGTGCACGTGCTGATGGCGATGATGGCGATCCGCGGCATCTACGAACGCCACCAGGTGCAGTCGCTGAACCACGGCATCGGTTTCAATACGGCCGCGATCGAACTGATCCTGCCGACCTATGCCGAATCGCTGGGGCTGAAGGGCAAGATCTGCAAGTACTGGACGCTGAACCCGCACCCGACATTGATCCCCGCCATCGAGACCGGCTGGGTCGAAAGCGTGCACAGCTTCGGCAGCGAACTTGGCATGGAGCCATACGTTGCTGCGCGGCCCGACATCTTCTTTACCGGCGCGGACGGCTCGATGCGCTCGAACCGCGCGTTCTGCCAGCTTGCGGGCCAGTACGCAGTGGACCTGTTCATCGGCTCCACGCTGCAGATCGACGGCGACGGCCACTCGTCTACCGTGACGCGCGGCCGGCTGTCCGGCTTTGGTGGCGCGCCCAACATGGGCCACAACCCCGGCGGCCGCCGCCATCCCACGCCGGCGTGGCTGGACCTGATCGAAACGGACGACCCGCTCGCACGCGGCCGCAAGCTCGTGGTGCAGATGGTCGAGACCTTCCAGGCGGGCGGCAAGCCGACCTTCGTCGAATCGATGGACGCCGTGGACGTCGCGCGCGAAAGCGGCATGCCGCTGGCGCCGGTCATGATTTACGGCGACGACGTCACGCACGTGCTGACCGAGGAAGGCATTGCCTACCTCTACAAGGCGCAATCGCTCGAAGAGCGGCGCCGGATGATCGCCGCGGTGGCCGGCGTGACGCCGATCGGCCTGAAGCACGACCCAGCACAGACGCGCCGCATGCGCAGCGACGGCCTGATCGCGCTGCCTGAAGACCTTGGCGTGCAGCGCAGCCAGGCCACGCGCAGCCTGCTCGCGGCCAAGAGCATGGCCGACCTGGTCGAATGGTCCGGTGGCCTGTACGCGCCGCCGGCCCGCTTCCGGAGCTGGTGATGGGCAGCGCAGCGGCAAGAATCCTGTGGGCCGCAGACGCGGCGTCCGCGCAAGCGCAGACATTGGCCGATCTGGCGGTCGACGCCATCGTCGAAGAAGCACGGCTGTCGCCCAAGCCCGGGCTGGTCGACAGCCGCGGCAGCGGCGCGCATGCCGACCTGACGCTGGCGCTGATGCTGCGCTCCGCGCAGGCGCTGGGCCCGTCGTTCGCCGACATGGCAATGGCTGGCCAGCGCGCGGCACGCGTCGGCTATGCGCTGCGCGAGCGGCTCGGCGCACTCGGGCGCGAGGCCGAAGCGGCCATGCTGGCGGCCACCGGCGGCGTGAACACGCACCGCGGCGCCATCTGGTGCCTCGGCCTGCTGGTAGGCGCCGCAGCGCAACTCGCCGCCGCCGGCGAACAGGCCAGCGCAAGCACAGTCAGCCATGCGGCCGGCGCCATTGCGCGGCTGGCTGACCGGCACCGCCCGGCAGTGACCGGCAACAAGGGCGAGCTGGCCTGCCTGGCCTATGGCGTCGGCGGTGCCAGGGCGCAGGCGCGCGCGGGCTTTCCGCATGTCATGCGGCGCGCATTGCCGGTCCTGCAACACAGCCGCGCGCGCGGCGACAGCGAATCGGCTGCCCGGTTGAATGCACTGCTCGCGTTGATGAGCGGACTCGACGATACCTGTGTGCTGGCCCGGACGGGCCGTTCGGGCCTGGCCTATATGCAGGCCGGCGCGCAAGCCGTGCTGGCAGCGGGCGGCGCCGGCACGGTCGCGGGACGGCGCCTGCTGCGCGAGCTTGACACCGGCATGCTGGCCCGGCGCGCGTCGCCGGGCGGCGCGGCGGACCTGCTGGCCGCGACGATCTTCCTCGACCGGCTGTCACGGCTACCCGACACCGCCACAGGGCAAATCTAGGAGGCTTCCATGGAACAACTGCGTTTTGAATTTCCGGCGGGATCGCCTGCCGCAGCCCGCGTGCTCGTGGGCGTGGTGGGATCGGGCGATCTCGAAGTCCTGGTCGAACCCGGCACCGGCGGCGTGACCACCGTGGATGTCACCACTTCCGTCAACGGCTATGCGCGCGTCTGGGACGCGCAGCTCGCCCGCGTGTTCGCGGCGGAGCCGCGCGCATCCATGCAGATCCGCATCCACGATTTCGGCGCCACGCCGGGCGTGGTCGGCATGCGCCTGGCCGAGGCCTTCGAAGCGCTGAAGGCGCCGGGCGCGCACGGACAACAGGAGCGCCCATGAGCACTGCATCCTTGCTGGCCCGCAACAGCTTCATCGAACTGAGCGCGCGCGAACGCGCCCACGCCCTGCTGGACGCCGGTACCTTCCGCGAGCTTGCCGGACCGTTCGATGGCCTGCAGTCCCCGTGGCTCGCGCGCCAGGGCATCGTGCCGCAAAGCGACGACGGCGTGATCGTGGCGAAGGGACACATCGATAGGCAGTCCGTCGTGGTGCTGGGCATAGAAGGCGCCTTCCAGGGCGGCAGCCTCGGCGAGGTCGGCGGTGCGAAGATTGCCGGCGCGCTGGAGCTAGCCGCCGACGACAACCGCCGCGGCGTGCCGACCCGTGCCGTCCTGCTGCTCGAAACCGGCGGCGTGCGGCTGCAGGAGGCCAACCTGGGCCTGGCGGCGATCGCGGACATCCATGCGGCCATTGTCGACCTGCGGCGCTACCAGCCGGTGGTCGGGGTGATTGCCGGACAGGTCGGATGCTTTGGCGGCATGTCGATCGCCGCCGGCCTGTGCACGTCACTCGTCATGACACAGGAAGGCCGCCTTGGCCTGAACGGGCCCGCCGTGATCGAACAGGAGGCCGGCATCGCGGAATACGATTCGCGCGACCGACCGTTCATCTGGAGCTTCACCGGCGGCGCACAGCGGGTTGCCACCGGCTTCGCGGACGCGTATGCCGCCGACGATTGCGCCGCCATGCGCGACGCGGTCGCCCGGCAATTGCGCGCCCCCGCATCCGCCACGCACCGCAGCGAACGCTACCGTGAAGCCCTGTCGGTGCTGCAGGCGTATGACGCCGGCGTCCAGCCGACGCCGGCCGAGGTGCAGCGCCTTTTTAGCCGTTTCCATCGGGAGACTGACGCATGAACGCCACCGTCCAAACCCAGCCGGACCAGGACGCGAGCCGCGGCGCGCACTGGTTGCGCGCACTGGCGCCAACAGCGTCGTACCGCGAAGGCTTCCCACGCTCCGTGGCAGTTGCCGACGGCGAACTGGCCGGCACGCTGGTCCGCTGGATTGCCGTGGTCCCGGATGCGCAAAGCCGCTTCCCGCGTGCGCGCAACGGCGAGGTCGGGTTGATCGAGGGCTGGTCGCTGGCCCAGGCCGTGCGCGAAGTGGTGGAGGCGGACCGCGATGCCGCGGTCAAGCGCGCCATCGTCGCGGTAGTGGATACGCCCAGCCAGGCCTATGGCCGACGCGAGGAAGCGCTGGGCATCCACCAGTCGCTTGCCGCGGCGGCGGCGGCTTATGCGCAAGCGCGCCTGGCCGGGCATCCGGTCGTGGCGCTGATCGTCGGCAAAGCCATGTCGGGCGCGTTCCTGGCCCATGGCTACCAGGCCAACCGCATCATCGCGCTGCGCGACAGCGGCGTGCTCGTGCACGCCATGGGCAAGGACGCCGCGGCCCGCATCACCATGCGCACGGTCGAGGACCTGGAGGCGCTGGCCGCCACCGTGCCGCCCATGGCCTATGACATCGGCAACTTCGCGACGCTCGGCATCCTGTGGCGGCTGATCGACGTGGCATCGGCCGATGCACCGGAACCAGCGGACATCCACATGGCCCGGGACGCCATCCTGGCAACGCTCGCGGATATCCGGCGCGACGGTGCGCGCGATCTCGCCGGCCGGCGCAACGGCGAGAACCGCCAGGCGTCGCGTCGGGTGCGCGACTGCCTGCTGCGGCAATGGCAAGCCTGAACATGCCTCGCCCGGCACCGCACGACCTGCTCTGGCTGGCCGATCCGCGGCGCAGCCTGGGCGGCGTGGCGCTGCCGGACTGGGTATCGCTGGCAGCGTTGGCCACCACGCCTGTCGTCGTGCGGCGAGATGCGTGTCGCCCCGATGCCATTCCGGTCGGGCTGCGCGGGCGATCGCGTGCCGAGCGCTTCGGCACGTGGATCGATCCCGCCGATGTGGCACGCGTGGTCACGCCCGCGGATATCGCGGCCTCGCGCGCGTGGCGGCGTCCTGAACTGCTGACGCTCGCGGCCATCCGCACGCTCGATGCCGCCGCCGATGCGCTCGACGCGCGGCATATCCGCTGGGGCGTGGGCGGCAGCGCCGGCTTCACGCTCGCCTGCGGCGTCAATGTTCTCCATGCACAGAGCGACCTGGACCTGCTGGTCTACGCGGACAATCCGCTGCCGCAAGCCGATGCCGACCTGCTGGCCGCGCTGCAGGACGCCGGACCCGCACGGATCGACATCCAGGTTGATACACCTCAGGGCGGCTTCTCATTCCTCGAATGGCGGCGCAACCGCGGCAAGGTGCTACTGAAGACAGCGCTTGGGCCGAGGATGTGCGCCGCCCCTTGGCAGCCCGCGCCATGAGCGTACTGCTGACCTTTCCTGGCCAGGGCTCGCTGCGGGCCGGGATGCTCGCGGACCTTCCCGATCATCCGGCCGTCACGGCCGTGCTCGCGGAAGCGGCTGATGTGCTGCAACTGCCCTCCGCCGAGATGGATACGCCATCGCGCCTGCGCTCGACGGTCTGGGTGCAGCTCTGCCTGCTGACCGCGGGTGTGGCCATGGCACGCTGCCTGGCGGAGGAAGGCGGCACGCCCGACGCCGTCGCCGGGCTTTCGATCGGGGCTTATGCGGCCGCGGTCAGTGCGGGCGTGCTGTCCTTCGCCGACGCGTTGCGCGTTGTCAGACTGCGTGGCGAACTCATGGAGCGGGCCTATCCGAACGGCTACGGCATGACGGCAATTCTGGGGCTGGACCGCACACGCCTCGAGCCGCTGGTGGCGCAGGTCCACACGCTGCAAAGCCCGGTCTACCTCGCGAACTTCAACGCGCCCACGCAGATCGTGATCGCTGGCAGCATCCCGGCCATGGAAGCGGTATCGGCACTGGCGCTGGCAGCGGGAGCACAGGCGGCGAAACCTGTCGCCATCCATGTGCCTTCTCACTGCGCCCTGCTGGATGCCGCCGCCGCCGAACTGGCGAAAGCCATGGCGGCCATCCCGCTGTCGCCACCGCGCGTGCGCTACTTCAGCGCAAGCCTCGCGCGCGAACTGCGCGACCCGCGGCGGATCACGGACGACCTGGCCCGCAACATGGCCATCCCGGTGCGCTGGCACGAGACCATGCTACTGGCCTACGCCACCGGCATGCGCGTGGTGGTCGAAGCGCCACCGGGCGATGTACTGACGCGGCTGGCGCAGCCGGTATTTTCCGATGGCATCGTCATTGCCGCGGACAGGACGCGGGTGGATACGCTGGCCGCAATCATGCGGCGCGGGCGGCAGATAACGTGAATCCGCCTCGCTCAGGCGTGCCAGTCCTGCAGCGGATGGCAGTTCATGTACCGCGGCGCCTCGCCGATGCCGAGGCGGGCACGCGCGGCGCCAAGGGGCTCGTGCAGCAGGGCCTCGTAATCCTCTCCCAGCAGCCAGTTCGCCGCGCGGCCAAGGCGGTAGCCCTCCAGCACCGCGCGCGCGAAAGCCAGGCTGCGGCTCACGCGCAGGCTCTTCAGCGACGCCGCCACCGCGATGAATGCCCAGCCCAGGCCGCCGGTCTGCGCATAGCTGAAGGCCACCAGCGCCGCCTCGCCCAGGCTCTCGTCCGCGCGGTAGCCCGTCAGCACATGCCAGATGTCGTGGATATCGCGCGTACGGCGGCCAAACCACATGTAGGCGTCTTCGACCAGCGGCTCGCGGCCGAGGTTGGAGACATCGGCCAGCCCATCGGCGCTGTAGCCGGTGTTCCGCAGGAAATCCCGATACGCCGCGCCCACCGTACCGGGCGCAAAACTCGTCACGTAGGCCGGGTCGGAGAGCCGCTCGGCCAGCTCGGTGCGCTGGTAGACCAGCCGCCGGCCTTCAGGCGTGCCCAGCAGGCGCGCGAAGTTCTTTGGCATGGACGGCCCGTTCAGCGCGCGCATGATCAGGAACACCTGCGTGGTGTCATGCCCGTCGGCAAGCAGCTTGCGAATGGCGCTGAAGGCGGTGGAGAAATCGCGCTTGTAGGGATCAGGGGCAATCACGGCAGCCATCGGCGTCTTCCTTTGGGCAGTGGTTCAGCGGCACGGCCGGCGGGCATGTCCCGGCCCGGCGTGAGGGTCGGACGGACCTGCGCCACACATTCTCATGTAGCATGCAGCGTCGCATCCACAAAGGGAAAATGCATGTCCGCAACCCGCATCCTCCTGCTCGCGGCCGTGGCGGTGCCATGGCTGGCCGCCTGTGCCAGCGGCGCCAACGTGGAGTACCTCCAGGCGCAGGAGCCGAAGCAGATCCACTCCGACGCGAGCGTCGGCGACCTGACGCTTTGCCTGAAAAGCCGGCTCAGGGAAGAAGCCAACGTCGTCGCCTACCCCGAGCCCGGCAAGGTCGATGTGCGCATCGGCTCCGCCACGCGCGCCGACACGGGCTACTTCTACATAGTCAGCCTGCGCCAGGCGCGGCAGGGAACGGATGTCGAAATCCGCAGTTCCGGTGAGTGGCGCCCCACGATGAGCCCGAGCCGTGTCGCCGGCTGGGTGCAGGACTGCAAACCGGGCACGGCCCACTGAAGCCGCGCGCCTGGCCCCGGTGCGGCGCGGCGCGTTCATGCGGTCACCGCCTCGGCTTCGCGCAGCCGCGCCGCGGCCGCGCGCACAAAAGCCACGCAGGTGTCGGCGGCCATGATCGGCAGCATGTGCCCGCCAGGCACCAGCGCCAGCGTCGCGCCCGGCACCTTGGCCACCATTGCCTCGCCATTGGCTGCGGGGTCCAGGATGCGGTCTTCACGGCCGAAAAGAATGCTGACAGGCAGGCGCAGTTCCCCGTAGCGCGCCACCAGCGGCGCCAGGCTGGGCGCGCCGGCAACCAGGTCCTCCGAAGCCGCCACGAAATGGCTGGGCCGCAAGGCCAGCATGCCGCCGCCGCGCACGGCGAAGTCCGCGGGCACAGGATCGGGACCGAACACGATCTCCAGCACCTCGTCGCGCTCGACCACGTGCAGGCGTGCGCCCGGCACATCGACAAAACGGCCGGTAGGCGGCAGCGCCGCCTCGATGCGCCGCACCTTGCGCACCGTGTAGACAAAGAGGCCGGCGAACAGCGCCGCCACGGCCAGCACCACGTAGAGCAGGATCGTCATGGCTGCACCTCGCCGCCGGACAGGCTTGCCGGCGCTTCACACTTTGTCGGCGCGGCGCGCGGCATGCCGAACTGCAGCACGCCATCGGCAATGCGGCCGTGGCGGATGGTGAGCATGTCCAGGATGTAGTTCTGGTACACGCGCCACGGCCTGCGGTTGCCCTGCCGGGGCAGCACGCCGGCGGCGCGCTGCACATAGCCGGACGTGAAGTCGAGAAACGGCACCGGCTGCACGGACGGGTCGCGCCGCGGCATGGCCACGCGGTGCCCGTGGCGGTCCATGTACCGCAGCAGCCGGCACACGTATTCGGCAGTCAGGTCCGCCTTCAGCGTCCATGAGGCATTGGTATAGCCGAAGGCCAGCACCAGGTTCGGCACGTCATTGAGCATCATGCCCTTGTACGCCATCAGCTCGGCCGGAACGCGGGCCTGGCCGTCGACGCTGACGGCGATGTCGCCGAGCATGTTGAGCCTGAGGCCGGTGGCCGTCACGATGATGTCCGCCGGCAGGGTCTGCCCCGAGGCCAGCACGATGCCGTCTTCGGTAAAGCGCTCGATGGTATCGGTGACGACCGACGCGCGGCCGTCGCGGATCTCGCGGAACAGGTCGCCGTCAGGCACCAGGCAGACGCGCTGATCCCAGGGCTTGTAGTGCGGCGTAAAGTGCTTGCCGACATCGAAACCGGGGCCGAGCTGCCCGGCGGCCATGCCGACCATGCGCTCGCTGACCCGCTCCGGCCGGCGGCGCGCGAGCTGGAAGAAGAACATGCCGAGCAGCACGTTCTTCCAGCGCGTCGCCGCATAGGCCATGTTCTCCGGCAACAGCCGCCGCAGCCTGGCGGCGATCGCGTCCTCGCCGGGGCGGGTCACGACGTAGCTTGGCGAGCGCTGCAGCATGGTCACGTGCGCAGCGGTTGCGGCCATGGCCGGCACCATCGTGACGGCCGTGGCGCCGCTGCCGATCACCACCACGCGCTTGCCGGCGTAGTCGAGCGAGGCGTCCCAGAACTGCGGATGCACGATACGGCCGCGGAAGGTTTCCTCGCCGGGGAAGGCCGGCCGGTGGCCCTCCGCATAGCGGTAATAGCCTGCGCACACGTAGAGCAAGCGCGCGCGCCACTGCTGCCGGCTGCCGTCCTCGGCACGCTCCGCCGTGACCGTCCAGCACGCTTCATGGCTGTGCCACGCCGCGCTGACCACTTTGTGGCCGAAGCGGATGTGCCGGGTAATGCCGGCTTCGTCGGCGGTCTCGCGGATATAGGACAGGATCGACGGGCCGTCGGCGATGGCCTTCGCGCCCTTCCACGGCTTGAAGCGGTAGCCGAGCGTGTACATGTCCGAATCCGACCGGATGCCCGGATAGCGGAACAGGTCCCAAGTGCCCCCCATGGCCTGCCGTGCTTCCAGGATGGCGTAGCGCTTGCCGGGGCAGCGCTGCTGCAATTGCCGCGCGGCGCCGATGCCGGAAAGGCCGGCGCCCACGATCAGGACATCGAGCAGCGTGTCTTCGGGTGCAGCAACGGTCATGGCGGGTATCCCGGATGCAGTCACTTCTGACACCATAGGTTGTCAGATGCCATCTGACAATAGGGAATGTCATAATGGCCTCATGATGACCGAGCCGACCGAGCCGACCGAAACTTCCACCGCCCGCCGCTACCGCGGTGCAGCAGCCGACGAGCGGCGCACCCAGCGCCGTTGCCAGCTGATCGCCGCAGCCATCCAGGTCTACGGCGAGCGCGGCTACCAGAACTCCACCGTCAAGGCGGTATGCGAGGCGGCCGGGCTGACGGAACGCTACTTCTACGAATCCTTCGCCAACAGCGAAGCCCTGCTGGAGGCGTCATTCCGCGCCGTAACCGACCTGCTGCTGCAATCGATCGGGCATGCGGCGCAAGACGCCGGGCGCGGGCGCCAGCAGCGCGCGCTGGCCATGCTGCGCGCGTACTTCGGCGCACTGCAGTGCGAGCCGCGCTCCGCACGGGTATTCCTGTTGGAGATCCGCGGCGTCAGCAAGCGCGTGGACGAAGCGCTCGACGAGTCGCTGCGCGCGTTCGGCGGCTTGCTCGCACAAACGCTGCTGCCGCCCGGACAGACCGCGGCCCCGTTGCTGCTGGCGGGCGTCGCCGGCGGGGTCGTGCATATCGCGCTGCGCTGGATCCGCGATGGGTACGCGCCCGATGTCGACACCGTGGCCGCGACGGCCCTGGAGTTGGCGATGGTGCTGACGCGCAAGCCGGCCTGACCGCCTTGCTGGAGATCTTGCACGATCATTGACGGTGACTGCCAGCCAGGCTCCGCTCAGAACACCTGCCTGCTCCTGAGCATGGCGCCCACCTGCGTACCGTCCGGCGTGGTGCCGTCGGGAATATCGGGGCTATCGGGATGGTTGGCCCTCATTTCTCCTGAGCCGGCTTCGCTGGCGCCAGTACCAGCAGCGTCGATGTGCCGTGGGCCAGGATGCGGCCGTCGGCGGCAAGCACGCGCGCCTCGGCCGTGACGATCTGCCGGCCCTGGCTGACCACGCGCCCTTCCGCACGCACGCGGCCCGTGTCGGCCTTGATCGGCCTCGAGAAATTGCCCTTGGTCTCGACCGTGGTGTAGCCGGTGCCGGCAGGCAGCACGGAATTGGCCGCGCAGCCCGTGGCGCTGTCGATCAGCGTCAGCGCCCAGCCGCCGTGCACCGTTCCCATCGGGTTGAACAAGTGCGGGCCGGGGTCGCCTTCGAACACGGCAAACCCGTCGCCTACTTCCGCCAGCCAGAAGCCGAGTGCTTGCGAAATTGGCGGTTGCGGCAGCCTTCCGGCGATGATGGCCTCGAGGATGGCCTTACCGCTCATCTCCGCGGTTTCGGCCAGTGATGCAACTCCGTAGCGATAGCTTGTCATGTCTGGTATCCCGGTCAATGGCACGTAGCTTACATGTAGATGCAGCGGGAAGTATTTGCCTGTGGTGGTGACTGGGATGTCGTTCTTGGCGCGCGCGTTCGGGACTGCTGCCTTGGCTATCAGGATGATGCGCCGTCAGCGCATCAGAGAATCACCAAAAAGAACGCCCGCGCCAGGAGACTACTGGGAGGGCTGGGCGGGCGTTGCAAGCCGTACGATGCGGGGCCGCACGGCTTCGACATCGTAAACAATGACGGCCAAGGCAACTGCCAACAATTGTGTCTGAAGCCGTCAGCCGCGTGGCGCTGGCAAGTGCAGCGTGAACGTGGCGCCGGCCCCCGCATCGCTCACCACGCAAATGCTGCCGCCATGGCGTTCCACCACGGTCTTCGCCAGGAGCAACCCCAGCCCGCTGCCCGCAGGCGCATCCGGGTCATGCTCATGCAGCCGCGCGAACGGCTCGAACAGGCGCTGCTGCTGCGCGAGCGGAATGCCGGGGCCCCGATCCGTGACCGACACGGCATAGCCGCCCGGCTCCGCCTGCAATGCCACCGTCACCGCGCCGCCGCGCGGGCTGAACTTCACCGCATTGCTGACCAGGTTGCCAATGGCGCGCACCAGCAGTGCGGGCTCGGCGCGGATCACGGCGGGATCGTCGGGCAGGTCCACATTCAGCGGCACGCCGCGCGCGTTGGCCAGCGCCCACAACTCGTCGGTGGCGTCGAGCACCAGGCCCGCGAGGTCGACATCGCGCAGGGACAGCGGCTGCGTTTCCGCCCGCGCGACGCGAATGAAGTCGTCGGCCAGGGACATGGTGCGCCGCGCATGCGTGCCGATCCGCGCGAGCAGGTCGGCGGATGGTCCCTTGGCCGCGCCGCGGTGCAGATCGATCAGCGCGAGGATGGACGCCTGCGGCGAACGCATGTCATGCGACAGGAAGCGCAGCATCTGCTCGCGCTGGCGCTCGGCCAGGCGGATGGCCGTGATATCGATGAAGCTGACGATCAGCCCCGCGACGGCGCCCTGCTCGCCATGCAGCGGCGCGCCGTGCATCAGGTAGCGCCGCTCGTCGCGTGCGGCCAGCTCGATGCCGTCATCGGGCCCGGCTGCATCCGCGCTGCGCGCATGCAGCGCCTGCCAGTACTCCAGCGCCGGCTCGGGCGCGGCGAACAGTACGGCGATCACGGCACGGATATCGGCGCGGGCAGCGCTACCGATGTCGGCGGGCGTGTTCGGCGCGTCGCTCCCAGCAGTGGCGCCGAGCACGCCGGGCACCAGCGCCACGCAGCGCCGGTTCGCCAGCAGCACGCCGCCTTCGAGGTTGCAGATCACCATCGCCTCGGGCAGGCTCTCCAGCCCGTCGGCCAGGAAGCGGCGCAGGTCATGCAGCCGCGAGCTCATGCGATACACCGCGCGCATGCGGCTTTCAAGCGTGGCGCCAATGGCCGCGGGTACGGGCGGCAGGCCAGGCTCGCGCTCATGGCGCGCCAGTTCGTCCGCCAGGAAACGCAGCGCCGCCTCCTGGCGGCGCCAGCTCCACAGCGGGTAGAACATCAGGCAGCCAAGCAGCGCGGCAGCCGGCGCGAACCAGAGGCGCGCGCCGGCCAGCAGGAGCGGCGGGCCGGCCAGCAGCACCGCAATCACCAGCCCCGTCGCCAGCAGTGCCCCGCGCGGCGTCAGCACCAGCGCCGCCAGCGCCGCCGCCAGTACGGCCAGTACGGTGCCTGCCAGCTCGCAGGGCGGCGGTACCGCGACAATGGCGTCATTCTCCAGCAGCGTCTGCAGCGTATTGGCCAGGATTTCGACGCCGCTCATGCCGCGCCCGTCGCGCGCCACCGGCGTGGGCAGCACGTCGCCCATTCCGGTGGCGATGGCGCCGAACAACACGGCCTTGCCGCGGAACATCGCCGGATCGGCGCGTCCTTCCAGGACATCGCGTGCCGAAACCCGTGCAAACGTGCCCGGCGGGCCGGCGAACGGAATCCGCAGCCGGTAGCGGCGCTCCCAGCCGAAGGCATCGACCACGCCGGCCGCTTCATGGCGATAGCCTGCGACGGGCCGCGGCGCCCCGCCCCATGACGCCATCACCGCCGCCACATGGGGCAGCCCGGCCTGTTGTGCAGGTTGCGGCCCTTCGAGCAGGTACACCTGCCGTGCCACGCCGTCGGTGTCCACGGTCAGGTTGATGTGCCCCACCCCCGCGTCCAGCCCGGCCAGCGGATAGCGCACCACCATGCCGCTCGCGGAGGGCTCGGCCAGCACGGGCAGTACCACATTGCCCGCGGCTGCCAGACTGCGCGCGAGCACGGCATCGTCCTGCGGATAGCGCGTGTCGCGCTCGGTCAGGATCACGTCCACGCCGATCACGCGCGGCCGGCCGGCGGCAATGCGGTCCACCAGTTCCGCCAGGACGGTGCGGCGCCAGGGCCAGCGGCCGATGGCCGTGATGCTGGCGTCGTCGATGGCGACGATAACGATGTCGTCGCGCGCGGCGTGGTGCTGCGCGCCGATGGAAAGGTCGTAGATGGCCAGGTCGGCACGCTCGGCCCAGCCGTAGCGCGCCACCACCGCCACCAGCGCCAGCACGGCGGCCAGCAGCAAGGCCCACTCGGCCAGCGTGCGCCGCCCGAAGGCAGCCTCGGGCGCGCGCCGCCAGGGCTTACCTGATGCGGACGCCGGTGCCATGGTTGCCCTCGTCGCGGGCACCGTCGCCCAGGCGGATCGCGCCGCCCTGTCCGTCGCGCAGGTACGCCACGATGGTGATGCGCTGCGGCGCGGAGAAGGCAGCCGCAGGCTCATGGCCGTCCGCCGCGGCGCGTGCTACGCGCACATAGTATGTACCGGCCGGCGGCCGCGGCAGCGCCACCTCGTTGTCGGCACTGCGCTGGTCCGCCACCATGCGGGTGAACCCGGCATCCTCGGCCAGCTGCACGCGATAGCCGGCCGTGGCCCTGGCGTCCGCGGGCCAGCCGATGCGCAGGCTGTCGCCGTCATCCTGCAGTGTCGGCACGGGCGGCGCCGGCTCGAGCGTGAACGGCACCGCTGCCGACCAGGGTCCGGGCCGTCCGCCCGCGTCCAGCGAGCGCACGCGCCAGAACCATGCCCCCGGCGCAAGCTTCTGCACGGCCTGCTCGGATCTGGCCTGCAGCGTGGCGGCCGTCGCGGCAAAGCCGGCATCGGCGGACACGGCAAGTTCATACGAAGCCGCTGCACCCACTGCCGCCCATTCGAACGTGGCCGACTCGCCATAGCGCACCGTCCCGGCGGCCGGCTGTAGCGTAAACGGCGCCGGCGGATTGAGCCGCACCGCAAACGGTCCCGATGCCGGCTTGCCGGCCAGGCGCTGCGCGTCCACGGCGCTCACGGCCAGGTACAGCGAACCTTCAGGGAGGCCATCGAGGCCGATATGCGTGTCGGCCGTGTCGCCGGTCCAGACCAGCTCGGTATGCGCGACGTCGCGCGCGACCGAGACGCGATAACCCACGGCCCCCTGCACCGGCTGCCAGGCCGCGTCCACCGCCGGGCCCAGTACCGTGTCCGGCAGCGGCTGCAACTGCGGTGCCGGCAAGAGTGCGACCGGCCGCGACAAGCCTGCGCCCGCCGGTACGCCGATACCGTAGCCAGCCGGCACCGCAGTCGCGGATGCGGCGCCGGCACGCGCAAGGCTGACGCCGACCTGGCCTTCCAGCACCTCGCTGCGGCTGCCGGCGGCATCGGCGGCCACGCGGTAGCGCGTGCCCCGCACACCGGTCACCATCATCGGCGTATGCAGTTCGAAGCGGCCCACGCCGCCGCCCTCGGGCGCCACGCGCGTATCGGCCTGGCCGCGTTCGATGCGGATCACGGTATCGGTCAGGCCGGACTTTCGGAACGTGCGCAGCCGCCGCACTGCCACGGTGGTGCCCGGCGGCAGCGTCACGCGCGTGCGGTCGGGCAGTTCCAGCGTGACGGTGCTGCCGGCGGCGGTGACAATGCGCGCTGCCTCGCGCAGTGCCATGCCTGCATGCAGCGGCTCGCCGTCGGCCTGCGCCGGCCCGTTGACGAACACCACGCGCGCCGCGCCGGGCTGCTCCGGAATCTGGCCAAGCGGGATGCGCAGGCGCGTGCCCGGCGCCAGCCGGTACGGATCCGCCACGCCGTTGCGCGCCTGGAGCAGGCGCCAGCCATCGGCGCTGGCCATGTAGCGCCCGGCCAGACTGGACAGGTTGTCGCCAGGCTCGACCACGTAGATGAAGTCGGCGCCTTCGGCGCCGGCCGGCCCCGCCTGCGCCGGTCCGGTTGCCGCCAGCCACACGGCCAGGGCCATGCCGGTCACCGCTGCGGCCCTACGCATGTCCGTCATCCCCCGTGCCGGTTTCCTCGAAACGGTAGCCATGCGAATAGACGGAGGTCAGCCGCACGCCGTTCTCGGGGCGCAGCGCCAGCTTGACGCGCAGGCGCGACATGTGCGTATCGATCGTGCGCGAGCCGGTGCCGATGGTGCGGCCCCACACGGCCTGCTCCACCACGTCGCGCGGCAGCAGGCGGCCCATGTTGCGGAACAGGAATAGCGCGAGCTCGTACTCGCGCGGCGACACCGCGACGGGCTCGCCGTCCAGCGTGATGGCGCGCGTGCGCGGATCCAGGCAGTAGCTGCCGCGGCGGATGACGTCGGTTTCCAGCGTGGCCTCGGGGTAGGCGCGCCGCTGCAGCGAGCGCACGCGCGCCAGCAGTTCGCCGGCCCGGATCGGCTTGAGCATGTAATCGTCGCCCCCCACGTTCAGGCCGGCAACAATGTCCTCTTCGGCGGTACGGCTGGTCAGAAACAGGATGGGGGGCATGGGGCCGGACGTCTGGCGCACCCAGCTCACCAGTTCAACGCCACTCGTGTCCGGCAGTTGCCAGTCCACCAACAGCAGGTCGAAGGCCTGCTCGCGCAACGCGCGCAGCAAGGCCGCGCCCGTGGCATAGGACTCGCATTCGAATCCGGCCTCGTCCAATATTTTCCGGATCAGTTCGGCCTGGTCCGGATCGTCCTCCACCGAGGCAATCCTCATCCTCACACCCTTCTGCCTGCTGCGACTGCAAATTGCCACGATGGCGACCGCTCGGCCAGCATTGATCGTTTCGTTGTATCAGCCCTGTCGGGCACGGCCATTCACCATCGCACGCGGCAAGCCTGGCCGAAGCCCGCCGCACCCTGCATGTTAACCATGTTAACCAATGACGCCAGGCTCCGTCGAAGCCGTCGCCTCACTGCAGCATGTAGGTTTCGTACTCCAGCCGGTCGAGCTTGCGGTCCAGCAGGTACAGCGCCAGCGCCACCACCAGCAGCAGCGATACGGCAAAGCCGTACCCATACCAGGCCGGGCCCAGACGCAAGGTCAGCGCGGTCAGGGAGCAGTTGAGCACGACGAACGTCCCCGTCAGCAGCAGCACCTCGCGGCGCCGGTCCAGGTAGAAGTAGATATTGAGCACGCCCAGCAGCACCACCTGCAGGCTGGCGCCGATCACGTCGACATACAGCAGCGGCATGTACAGCTCCGAGATGCCCAGCAGCTTCAGCACCCATGTGCCCACCACGAACAGCAGCAACGCGCTGATCGCCTGCACCTTGACGATCTCGTACAGGCCAAGCCGGATGGTCTGGACCATGGTATTGCGCATGTCCTCGATATGCTCGAGCGAACTGCCGCCGCGCACCGCGTTGTAGAACGCGTCGTAATACTCGACAAAGTCGGTCTCGATGCGCACCAGGAACACCGCCATGCCGGGAATGATGGCCAGGTAGGCCAGGAACACCGGGATGTCGTAGATGATCGACGCATGCAGCGGACCAACCACCGGCTGCCCCGTGGATGGCGCGTACCAGAACATGAACTTGTCCAGCCAGATGCCCAGGTTGTAGAGCAGGCCGATGGCCACCAGGCTCGGATACGCATGCCGCCGCTGGAACACCTCGAAGGAAATGAAGCGCTGGCTGCTGTAGTTGCGGTAGATCAGCGTGATCATGCCGGTCAGCAGGCACAACTGGCCTGCGACAAAACCCGACAGCAGTCCTTCCAACCCATGGCGGCGCAGCGCCAGCGCGGCACCAACCGAGATCGCGTAGCCCAGCAGGAACGTCCAGACGATCGCCTTGTACTGCTTCATCCCCGACAGGAAGATGACGGCGATCCAGATATTGCTCATCACCACGAAGCCGGCCATCATCAGCAGACGGTACAGCACCGACTGCTGCGGGAACGCGAACACCGCGCACGCCAGGCCGATGCCGCCGGAAAGCGCCGTGACCAGCAACGCAATGGCGTGGTAGTTGCTGAGTACAAGGTGGTCGCGCTTCTCGAACAGCCGGTCGGACGTGAAGCGCGTGAACGAGAGCTGCAACGGCCCGGTCAGTATCAGGCTGACCGCTATCAGGTAGGTCACCGACACCTGGAACTGCGTGATCAGCGAGCCGGGCACGACGAACGGCAGGCTCAGCACGCCGATCAGCAAGATGCCGACAATCGACAGCACCCACGGGCCGGAACTGATGATGCCCGCGTAGGCATAGGCACCCAGCATGCCCGACAGGTTGTCCCGCCGCAGCATCTTGCGCAGCTCGAATCCAATGCCTGCCATCTCAGCCTCCTCCGTGCACCGGGCAACGGGCCGGGTTGCCGCTACGCGGCTGGCCAGCGTGGCCCGGGCCGTCTGGCTGCGCCATCAGCCTTTGATACAGGTCGCGGTAGCTGCCCACCATGCGGTCCTGCGTGTAGTAGCGCTCGACACGCGCGATGCCTGCGGCCTGCGCTGCGTGCCAGCGCTGCGGATCCTGAAGCAGGCCCAACGCGGCGCTGGCCAGCGCGGCCGGGTCCGCGATGCGCACCACGTCGCCGGAGGCGCCGAGCGCCGCGTCCTCGCCGGGCAGTCCGAACACCAGCTCGCTGCACGACCCGACATCCGTGGTCACGCAGGGCACACCTGCGGCATAGCCTTCCAGCACTACCAGCGGCAGCGCTTCGCTGATGGAGCTCAGCACCAGCACGCCTACCTTCGGCAGCAAGTCGTCTATGCGCTGGAAGCCCAGGAACTTGAGCTTGTCGCCCAGGCCCAGGCTCTGGGCCAGGCTGCGGCACTCGCGCGCGTATTCCGGGTCTTCGTCCTCGGGGCCGGCAATCCAGCCTTCGGCGTCGGGATAGTGCCGCACCACCGTCAGCATGGCGCGGATAAAGGTCTTGATGTCCTTGATCGGCACCACCCGGCCGATCAGGCACAGCACCGGCGGCACGCCGGGTGCGCGCCTGTCGCGCAGCGCGGCCAGCCGCGGCAGGTTGATGCCGTTGGGGATGCTGCGCGTGCGCTCGGCCGGCGCGCCGTCGATCACCTGGCGCACGCGGTTGCCTTCGTAGAGCGCCACGATATCGTCGCCCGCGTCATAGCAGACGCGCCCCAGCGTTTCGAAAAAGCGCACCCACAGCTCGCGGAAATAGCTGATCTGGGAGATATCCCGCTCGAAGATGTTCCGGTTGTCGCGGATCCACTGGCTCTGGAACAAGTCGATCTTGCGTTCCTTGGTGTAGATGCCGTGCTCGGACACCAGCAGCGGCCGCTGGTTGCGGTAGCGCAGCATCGCACCCAGGAAACCGGCATAGCCCGTGGAGACAGTGTGGTAGACGCGCGCCGGGATCAGGTTGTCGGCAATGCGCACCAGCTGCCACAGCGGCTTGTGCATGATGCGCACGGTCCAGAAGTAGTCGGTGAACGACGGATCGGTGCAGAAGCGGCGGTACTGGTCGGTGATGGTCTGCCACGCGCGCTGGCTGTACAGGAACGCGTCTTCGCCGAGCGCCCCGCCCTCGCGCAGCGCAGGCATCAGCTCGCGGATCAGTTCGCCGGCCCGGGCCTCCTGGCCGGGTTCGCGCAGCATGTCGTGCAGGCGGTCCGACGCCGCGAAGGCGTCGGCGTCCCCCCGCGTGCCGTGCACCATCGGCGGCGGCGGGAAATCATAGAGATAGTGTGTTTCCAGGTGCACCACGTTGTCCGGCAGCGCGTAGGCCATGTCGCCATAGTCCTCGCGCCGGCTGCCGATGAAGACGATGCCGAAGCGCAGTTCCGGGAAGGCGCGGATCATCTGGTTGACCCAGCTCGACACGCCCCCGCTCACGTAGGGGAACGTGCCCTCCAGCAGCAGCATGACGTCGGCGTGATCGCCCTTTCGCAGAATCTCGCTCATGATTGCCAGTAACGCAACAGGGGCCGCATCAACGGTAGCGGCGATGGACTGTCGAACTCCGCCATCAGGCTGCGGACTGCGGCGTAGTCCCGTTCGAGATAGGCCGCTTCGGCCAGCAGGGGCAATACGCGCTCACGCGCGAAGCCCAGCGCCTGTGCCCGCACCAGCCACTCGCGGGCTTGCGCGGGTTCGTTGCGCACCAGGGCCAGCCGCCCGCGCATGTACCACAGCGAGGCATTGGTGTCGTCAACCTCCAGGGCTGCACTAGCGTGGCGCTCCACCTGGCTGGCGGTGTAGTGGTACACGTCGCCCTGCACCAGGTTCTGGTAGATCAGTTCCCAGTACAGGTCGGCGAGGCGCTTGTTCACTTCGGCGCGGGCCGCTGGCGTCTGCGCGGCTTCCAGCCGGGGCAGCTCGGCCAGGATCTGCTGGGTCAGCTGTTTTTCTGCGCCGTCGAGCATGCCGTAGGCCAGCAGGCGGACATCGTCGGCGCTGTCGGCGAGCAGTTCGCGCAGCACCGGGCTGGCCGTGCGTGCCGGCATGGACTGCATCGCCACCAGCGCGGTCAGCCGCTCCGGCAACGGAGCCCGTGCATTGCCCAACTGCGCGCGCAGGCGCGCACCGCCGCCATGTGTTACGCGCGACACCAGGTGGGTAACGAATTCAGGCAGGCCGACCGAACCGATGCCATTGAGGCCGGCGCGGGACGGCAGGAGCCGCGAGAATACATAGCTGCCCAGGCACACCAGCATGCCGCCCAGAGGCACGAAGAAGCAGAACAGCGAAAGGTAGGCGTAGCTCCACACGAACGGCACGCGGAACCGCCGTGGCAAAAGCCGCCACAGCACCAGCCCGGTCAGGGCAGCGGCCATGGCCTGCATGCCCAGGAAAGCCAGGAGCACCGCCGTGCTATCACCGCGCACCAGCAGTGCCAGGGCGGCAAGCTGGGCGGCAACGCTGGCGACAGTGAGCTTAACCATGGCTTGCTTCCGATTGCAGCGGCGTGCCGCCATCGACCTGGCTACGCTGCAGCAGCCGCACCAGTGCATCTTCGGAGCCGGCGGCCGGCACCGGCAGCGTGTAGACGCCGACCTTCGACGCCTCGAAGTCGGTGCCGAACTGCGCGCGCAGCATGTCTTCGATCCGCACCAGATAGGCCGACACGGCCTGCGCGTCCGACAGCGGCATCAGCGTGAGCAGCGCGCGATGGCTCGGATTGGCAACGGGCCAGGCCACGTCCAGCGCGCGGCGGCTGCGTATGACCTGTTCGTACAGTGCGTCGCGGGCCTCGTCCAGGTCGAACACCAGCGCGACGACCGAGCTTTCGATACCGGTATCGCGGCGCAACCGGGACAGGCGGGCATAGTCCAGCGCGAACGGGTATGGGCAACCCGGCAGCGCCGACTGGATGGCCTGCGTCGCCCGCGCATGGTCAACGCCATCCGCGTAGTAGCCAAGCAGCACCATCAACATCTGCAGGTTTTCGTAGGTCAGCGCCAGGAACGGCATGCGTTCCACCACCAGGACACCGATCAGCTTGTCCGCACCGGCCAGCACCGGCGCCACCGCCACGTAGCGGGTCTGCGCATCATGCTGCAACCCGTCGGAGCGCAGGTGCGCCAGCTGGCGGGTTTCCAGGCAGTGCCGCACCAGCGTGTCGCCGGCATCGAGGGCGAACTCCGCGCCGATGCGCGCCACCGCTTCCGGCACCACGCCGTCGCCGTCGCACGGGTACAGCGCCGCGGCTTCGAGCTGGCAGGCCTGTGCCACCACCTGCAGCATGGACCGTGCGCCGGCCAGCCCGCCTTCGCCTTGCACCGCCTCCTGCTGGGTCACGCCGCGCAGCTGCGAGAGCGTGTCGCGCAGCGTCGTCGGCCGCGCCAGCAGGTCGTTCTCCAGGCGCGCATGCGAGATGCGCAGCAGGTAGTGGTTCTTGGTCAGCGCCGACAGGCGTTCGTCCAGGTAGCGGTTGACGGCGCGTGCCCGGGCCAGGCGCGTGCCCCAGACATCGCCGAACTGCCCGGCCAGCAGCACCAGCAGCAGGCCGCCAAGGAAGAACATCCGCGGGAAGGCGCCGTCCTGCGCGCCCATGCCGTGAAAGACGAACCAGCCGCCAAGCAGCATCAGCACGCTGCCCACGCCGATCAGCGTGCCATAGCGCAGGGCCAGCACCATCGGCAGCAGCCAGGCCCAGGGGAAGCCCAGGCCGAGCAGCAGCGGGTTCTGCGGGAACACCAGCCAGGCCAGCGCCATCGCCAGGGCCATGGACACCACCAGTTCCACCGCCGCTGCCCGTCCGTTCACCGCGGGCGCCAGCAAGCGCGCATATGTGCCGCCCAGGCCAATACCCTGCCCTTGCCTCGCTTGTTCAGCCGTCTTGGCCACGCCTGTCTCCCTCGCGTTCCGTGTTGCGCCCGTGTGACCCGTGCATTCAGCCCTGCGTCAGCGGCGCCAGCAGGCGGCGCAACAGCTTCTGCGCAGTCCCCGACAGCGACGCGCGGCTCCAGCCGCTGTCGCTGCCGGTGGCCGACCACACTACGTCGCCGCTGGCCACGTCGATCAGCTGCAGCGAAATGCCGACAGCCGGCTCGCCATCGACGCCGACCTTGTAGCGCCATTCCTGCACGGCGCCGGTCAGCGCATACCTGACCTTCTCGCCCCGTGCCCATTCCAGCGCCTTGGCGACCGCCTCGCGCTCGGCCGGTTCGAACAGCGTTTCCGGGTTCAGGCTGGCAGGATAGCGCTTCAGGTTGGTCACCCCGCCGGTCTTGAGCAGGCTTTCCGCGATCGCCTCGGCACGCAGCCCGGCCTGCGGCGTTTCGGTGTAGTTGGCGATCGGCAGCACGGCCATCGTCTCGCCGCGCGCAATTTGCGGTGCCCTGCCGACATCCGTCACCGCGCAGCCGGCCAGCCACAACGCGGCGCCCAGTGCACCGCACCATGCCATCCACCTGGTCATGCGCCTGTTCTGCTTGTTCATGTTCATCCCCTTTTCTCTTCTGAACCTGTTTCCCTGAGCCTGTGATTGCCTGACCGCGTGCCGCGCCGCCTCAATACAGCCAGCGGTAGCGCAGCCCCACTTCGGTCAGCGGTACGCCACCGTTGCGCGCCGCGGTTTCGTGCGATACGTACAGCGACAGGTGGTCGTTGCCAAACACCGACCCGGCCACGCCGCCCTGCACGCGGAAGTTCTGCCGCGCGCGCGTGTCGTGCAGCAGCCCGACCTCGCCGAACGGCCGCCACTTGTGCGTGTATTCGTCGATCAGCTCGGTGCCGAAGCCGAACAGCACGCCAGCCTGCGTAAATCCCTGCGGCATGTAGAAGCCCGGCGTGGCGTCTTCGTCCACCGGCACCAGCGACGCCATGCGCGGCGTCAGGCTGCCGCCATTGGTGCTGTAGCTGGCGTGCGTGCCGACCACCCGCACCGTGTAGTCCGGGTACGCCGTGCGGATGCGGTAGCCCGCCTCCACGTCATACACCATGCCATGCCCCAGCGCGCTGCGGTCCTGCCCGCGGAAGCTGCTGTACTCGACGCGTGCACCGACGAACTCTCGCAACCCCAGGCGATAGGTGACGCCAACGCCGAGCACGTCCTTGGCGCCGCCCACGCGCAGCGCGGCCGATTCGTCGGCCGGCTGGTTCAGGCCCGCCAGTGTGCTGAACGACAGGCGGCCCTGCTGGTTCCATTCGCCAAAGAAACGGCCGGTCGCCATGGTGTCCAGCCCCTCGCGGTAGCCCGCCGTTGCGCGCCAGCGCTTGTTCGTGTCACGGTAGCCCAGCGACAGGTCGGCGCGCCGGTCCGACGACGGCACGTTGACCAGCTGCGCGGAATCGGTGCTGCGCTGGTCGCGCCACTGGCCGCGCAGGTTGAGGTCATAGCCATTCCACAGGCGTATGCCGCCGGCAAGGCTGTAATCGTAGTATTCCAGCGGCTTCTGGTGCGAAAAGGCAGCGCGCGGCTCGATCGCCTGGGTGTTGAAGAGCAGGCTCTCGCGCAGCGTCTCCTGCAGCGTATCGTCGGTGCGGACCACGTCCTGCGTCTCGAACGCGCGGGTCTGCGCGGCACCCAGGCGGTCAAGCTGCAGATCGGCCTCGATCTTGTTCGCCACCGGAATACGCCCGGCCTGCCGCTCGAGAATACGGTCCACTGCATCCAGGTCCTGCTGGTCGAGCGCGATGGCGATGTCGGCATACGCCGGACGCAGCAGCTGGCGCGCATAGTGCCGGGCCAGCCAGGCACGGGCGAGGTCATTGGACTCCCCAGACAGCGCCCAGGCCAGCGCCGTTTCGCGGGCGGCAGCAGACAGCACGGCCTCGCGCCTGGCAGCCGTGGCAGCCTTGGCGGGGTTCAACGGCGGCAGGCCAGCTACATCGCCAAGCTGCGAGGCCGCACCGTTGGCCGGCTGCGCCAGTTCACGCGCGGCCACGGCGGCACGATCGGCCCTCAGCATCTGCATGACCATGGCGCGCGAAACATCGGCCGAAGCGAAGATGCGGCCCAGCGCCACCACTTCGCGGCGCAGGTCACCACGCGACGGGAGATCGGGCTCGCTCTCCTGCCCGTCGTCGCCGTCGAAGAGGTCTTCACGTGCCAGGCCACCCCGCACGCCATGCTCGGACCAGTCATGGTGCAGGTCGATCCAGGCCTGCCGCCGGATACGCCAGGCGGTATCGGTCTGCCCGATGGCCTCGAAGGCATCCGCGTTCAGGCCCAGCCAGAGCGGGTCGGCGCTCTTGCCCTGCGCCATCTTGCGCAGGTAGTGCAGCGCGGAACGCCCGTCCTGGAAGCGCATGTGGCCCGCCGCATACGCGCCCCACAGCTCGGGACTGTCTTCGGCTTCGTCCTGCAGGCGCCGCATGAGGGCCCGCACCTCCGTGTCCGTGCCCTGGTCGATCAGTGCCCACAGCAGCGCCGCCAACGTCTCGCTGTTGGCATCAGGCAGGCCTGCGGCGCGACGCAGGTCGGCCAGCGCGCGCTCCCGTTGCCCGGTCAGGCGCCAGTACTCCGCGCGGTGCATCAGGAAGCGCGAGGAATGCTCCGCGTCCTGCCGCTGTTCCTCGCTCAGCCCCTGCAGCAGGGCCTGGATGCGCGCATAGGCATGGGCACGCGTGTAGTAGTAGAGCGCCAGCTCCAGCGCATCGCGCTTGCCCGTCTTGCGCCAGCTGGCCTCGGCAATGCGGCCGGCATCGATCGGCGCCTTGTCGTAGAAGGCGATCAGGTTCGAGAAGTCCGACTCCTCGGTATCGCGCTGCTCGTCAAGGCAGTCATTGCGGCCGGCGCCCGGCGGCATCTGCATGCAATGGTCGTCCCGGCTCTGCGCCACGGCGACCATCAGTTGCCGGTAGCCTTCGCCGAGCAGGTCGTCGCGCTGGTTCAGCCGCGCCAGCTCGGTAAAGGTGCGCCAGTACAGGATGTCAGCCGGACCGGCCTTTGCCCTTGCGGGCAGCATGGCGTCCAGTGCCTGTTCCAGCCTGCCGCGCACGTACAGCAGGTTGGCAAGCTTGAGCGCATAGGCCGGACGCGGCCCGAAGCGCTGCTGCAGTTCGGTGTAGAGCTGGAAGGCGCGCTCGTCTCTGCCCGCGCGCTCGGCCAGTTGCGCATGGCGCTCCATGATTTGCCTGGCGTTCGGCCCGTGGCTCAGCCCGGCCAGGAAAGCCATGGCCGCCTCGGGCTCACCCAGACGTTCATAGGCGGCCACGACTTCGTCCACGGTCTCAAGGTCGCCGCTGCGCGCGCGGTGCTGCAATGCCGCCAGGTAGGCACGGTCGTCCGACAGGCCCGGGGCGAGCCGCATCACGTTGTCCCAGGCGCGCTGGTCGCCGCTTGCGCGCGCATAGGCCAGCCAGCTTTGCAGCGCGACCTCCGGATGCTGGTTCCACTCGGCCACCTGGGCCAGCCGCTCGCGCCACAAGGCGCTGTCCGGCATCCGGCGGACCGCGGTTTCGGCCACGCGCTGCGCCTCGTTCAGCTTGCCGGCAGCCAGGAACACCCGGTAAGCCAGGTCATGGTCCTCGGCATTGAATGGCCGGGCTGCTTCCGCCTGGCTGGCCCCCCCGGCGGCCGGCGCCGTGGCCGCCACCTTGCGCACACCGAGCTCGCCCGCGTCGGCCAGCGCCTGGCGCAGTGCCAGGCCGCGCGGGCCATCCAGGAAGACTACGCCGCGCGCAGCCCACGGGTGGCCCGCGGCCTGGCGAGCAGCCAGTGCCTGCGCGTTCGGCAAGCGCGAGGTCAGGCGCATCAGGCGCTCGACATAGCGGCTGGCCAGGTCGGGACGATTGGCTGCCAGCGCCAGCTTCGTCAGGTAGCGCAGCGTCTCGGGATCATCGAGCAGCTTGCCGCCGCGGCGCTCGGCTTCGGCCAGTGCCTCGTCCAGCAGGTTGCCTGCCTGCAGCGTCTGCAGCGCCTTGAGAAACAGGCTGCGCTGGTCTGCCAGCGACGTGGCGCGTGCCTGCTGCTCGAACAGCGCGCGCGCGGATGCGCGGTAGTCGCCGCCCGCGAGCGCAATCTCCGCCAGCTGGCGGTTCCAGAATTCCGCATGGCCGCGGTCGGCCTGGGCCAGCTTGCGGTAGAAATGCGCGGCCGCGTCCGCGGCGTTGATCTGGCGCGCCTGCGTCGCCAGTTGCTGCAGGTCCGCCAGCGGCCAGTCCCGCGTGACCGCCTGGCCCATGAGCTCGCGCATGCGCGACAGGTATTGCTCGCGCTGTGCCGACTCGGGCGGCTCGGCATAGGCGCGCTGCTGGGCAATGTCGATCTGCGTGCGCAGGATCTGGCCGGACAAGTCCACGCCCTGCACCGCCTGCATGCGCGCCAGCATCGCCTCGGCATCTTCCAGGCGGCCGCTGCGCGCGTACTGCTCGGCCAGCACGCTCATGAAGCCGGTGTCGTCCGGCACCACGCGCCACCAGGCCTCCAGGTAGGCAACCGTCAGGCCGTCGACCGCGCGGCCCTGGCCCAGCAGGCGCTCGCGCAGCGTTTCGCGCGGAAACATCAGCGCCAGGCCGATCCCCACCATCGCGGTGAAGGTCAGCACCAGCGCTGGCGGCAGCAGCCGCTCGCGCTCAACCGGCGCAGTGGACTTCGACTCGTTGCCTGACATGGATCGGATCGGTTATCGGAGCGGTATCCACACGCAGCGTATTGCGCTCGCGCACGCCCTGGACGGGCTTGCCGTCCACGCTGACGCGGCACTGGCCCGCGCCTGCGAGGCGGAAGAATGGCTTGTAGTAACCGCTGAAGGCAAAGGTCGTGACACCGTCGCGGCGCTGCCAGTCGCGCACGATGCCATTGGCTTCGGCAAGCTGCACGGCCGGTTCGGCAGCCGGTGCGGCACCGATGGCAAAACGCGCGTTGCCGCCGTCCAGGTATAGGTACACGCCACCGCCCGGCGCCGGCGACGTACCGGTCACGCCGCGCGCACTGGCCACGTCGGGTACGCCGTTACCGGTCCAGCGCAGGTTGCGCAGGTTGCCGTCACCGCGCACGATCCACGCGCCTCCCTGGCCGCCATCGCCGGCCGGCAATTCACGTGCAACCGCCATGTCCTGCCAGTCGAGCACCTTGCGCACGTAGTCAGTGGCATGCAGCGGCAGCAGCGGCTGCGTCAGCACGTAGTCATAGACCTTGCGCAGCGCCTTCAGCGATGCCGCCTTGGTGCCCGAATAGCTGTGGTAGTAGATGTTGACCGGCTTGAAGCGCAGCGGACGGTCGGTAAGCTCGAAGGTCTCGATGACGCGCTCGAAGCCATAGAACGGACCATGCCACAGGTTGGTGTAGACGTTCTCGTTCTGGTTCGGCGCGAATACCTGGAAGGTGCCATCCGGCTTGTTGATGCCCAGCGGGGCAATCGCCGTCCAGCTCGGGTTGCTGCGCGTGATCAGCGTGTCGCCGCCGTTCATGTTGAGCACGCCGGCCTGTGCCGTCAGTTTGAGCGCCTGCGCCGGCGGCTGGCAATCGCCCGACCACAGCAGCAGGCTGACCGGCTTGCCGGGCGGCGCCAGCCTGCGGTTGATGTAGTCGATCGACCCGCCGATCTCGCGGTTCAGGTCCATCGTGTAGCCGGGGATGGCCAGGTGGAACTCCTCGTCGCCTTCCACGTTGCGGCCTTCGCTGGCGGGCTCGCCCGGCACGGTGCGGCCCCACTCGAAGGGGTGCGAGAACGTATGGCTGGCCACCTCGACATACGGTTGCGCGAAGATCTTGCGTGCAATGGGTTCCAGCTGCGCGGTCAGTTTCGGGTACATGCCGTCGCTGGCCAGTTCGCCCTGGATCACCGACATCGTCATCGGCAGGCGGTAGCGGTCGAAGATCTCGCGGAACAGCACCTCTCCGGAAAACCCGCCACCCGGGATCTCTGCGCGCGAGGCAAAGCCGTCGCCGTCGATATGAATGGTCAGCAGGCGCCGGCCGTTTTCGGTGGTCACATCCGGCACCGGCATATCGGGCAGGCGCAGCGCCTCGCGCAGGAAGGTGAGCGGCTGCACCACCCAGCGACTCTGGTCATTGCTGCTGTTCTGGCGCACCGCGTAGGGGCCGAGCACGTAGCCGCCCCACGGCGTGATGGCCGCGGCATCATAGGTCAGCGTGCCCGAACGCATGCGCAGCAGCGAACGGTAGCCCGCGCGCTCCGGCACCTGGATCGCCTCGGCCTGGGTACGGTCCGGCGCCACCGGCATCTCGAAGCCCATCATCGGGTCCCTGGCCAGGATCTCCACGGGCCCGGATACGCGGCCCTTCACGGGCTTGAGGCCCAGCGTGCGCGCCAACGAACCCGTTACGCTGGCGCCGAAATCGTTCATGAACACCACCGGCATGCCCTGCGCGATCTGCTTTTCGATCCAGCTGACAAAACGGCCGGGCTGCTCCGTGACGTTCCCATCCACGTACACGACCACGCCGGCATAGCGGTCGGGACCGATATCGGGCAGCGGGTCGCGGGTTTCGGCGAACTCCACGCGGTAGCCAAGGTAGTTCAGCGGCATGGAGACGAAGCGTACGCCCGGGGAATCATCGATCGACAAGCCCTGACGCCGTTCCTGCACCACCAGCACGCGGCGCGGCAGCACTTCCACGCTGCCGATGCCGACGGTCTGCAGGCCCGGATCGGCGACGTACGGCGTCATGCCAAGCGCCTTGATGCGGCGGGCGGTCTCACGCGCGCACCGACGGTCAGCGGGCGGGCAGTAGTCGATGGCGATGACCGGCAAACGATATTGCTCGCGGATCGTGCGGGCCTGGCCAAGCAGCCATGCGCGGTCGGCATCGTTCACCTCGACATACCGGCCCTTGCCCTGGTCCCAGCCTCGGAACAGCGATTCGAAAGCGACCGCGTCGGCAAGCTGGTGAACCTGGGGGAGGATTTCGAAGCCGCGGTTGAAGATCAGCCGGGCATCCGGATAGCGCGCCTTGATGGCCTGGATGACGCGCACCATCCCGGCTTCCTGCCGCGCGCGCTCGGCGTCGGTTTTCGCCACCAGTTGATAGGAATCCAGCGTATCCAGGAAAAACCCACGAAAACCGCGCTGCCACAGCGGCGTGATGACCTTGTCGACATAGAATGCCGGCCAGCCTTGCGCGGACTGGTCGACCACGCGGGCCTGCCACGCATCGTTGTTGCCAGCGAGCCACGCCTTGGGGATGTCTTTGAAATAGGCACGCCCCGGCAAGACTTCGCCAACGCTGACGTAGGCAAACCAGGAAGTGGCCGGGGTGGACAGCTGCCGGGGGTCAAACCCGCTGTCGGGCTCCACCACGGCAATATCAAAGGCCTGAAGCGCGTCGACCGGCGGCCTGTCGCCATAGTGGAACGCGATGCTGGGCATTGCCTGCGCAAAGGCGGCCCCGGCGGGACTGCAGGCCAGGCCGACCACCGTCAGGCACCACAACGCGATGCAACGCCAGCGGCGCCGCCACATTGGTTCCTCCGTCGCCGCTGGCTCCCCGGTCATCTGCGTGGCCGGGCGCTTCCAACGTGATTCGTCTGCTCGCTTCACTGGCTCGATTCCCAATTCTTCGTGCGTGACGGTGTTTTGTGCTTTTATAGTCACATTACAGGATGTGGCTCAGCCGCCATTATGCCGGGCCGACATCACAGTTCGGAAAAATCTCATGTTCCTGAGGAAGACAAGATGCTATGTCAGCAAATGCAAACGCACTGTCAACAATTGTGCCAACACTGATACTTGATCATGGCATTGGCGACGCCTGCCCCACCGGCGCGCGGCCAGTGACGACACAATGCGGAATCTGCTGCGGCAGGTCGGCAGGACAACCCGGTAGCCGGGGCCGGCCCTTCTGGATGGCAACGTCCGTGTTGCGATTGCGCGGACGCGCCTATTGCGAATGAATCATGGTATTTCCCCGTTCTGCCAATGACATCCGCCTGCACGTGGCGGCGGTGTTCTCGTCGTGGCTGCCGTCTGGCAATTTCCACGCGATATCGTTTTTTGTTGAGTCTGCTCTTTTAGACCGTTCAATCTGCTGCCGCATCCCCCGAACGCGGTACGTCCGGCGCGCGTAAGCAAATGTAAAAATCGTGGCGACACAATGCATTGCAAGGCAGTCATTATGCCCGAATGCAAACTGCGCATGCCGGCGCGCCTGCATAAACTGAAATTCAGTCAATACCGTGGCGAAGCGCCGGGCGCCCATCTCAGGGAATTCACTGAATCGACGGCGATGTAGAAAACGCTAATATCTCGTGTCGGAACCTCTCATCATGATTTGGCGCTTCGCCCGATTGACACGCCGGGAAAATTCGTCAGAATGCTTCCCGCATGTGCTGCGCCTTTCGATGTGTCGTTCCGTGGTGTTTTTCGTTTGTCATACCACCGACATTTGGAAGGCATAAACAATGCGCGGTGGAACTGGGCATTCACCTACCCATGCACGGTTCCGGCATTGAGCACGATGTACAGCGGGCAATTAAGCTCATTTGAAATTCAAGGTTGAAAAAGATATGGAAACCGGTACCGTTAAGTGGTTCAACGACGCCAAGGGCTTCGGCTTCATCACCCCGGACGCAGGCGGGAACGATCTGTTCGCGCACTTCTCCGCGATTGAAGGCGCGGGCTTCAAGTCGTTGAAGGAAGGCCAGAAGGTCCGCTACGTCAAGGCGATGGGCCAGAAGGGCGAACAAGCCACCAAGATCCAGGCGGTCTGATCCGGTTTGGACACCGCAGGCGTGTGCCGATGCACGCGCCTGCCACCAGAGAGCCCCGCCAACGCGGGGCTCTCTGCATTTGGCGACCCATGCCGGCCTGGCAGGACATCACGCCGCCGAGGCGCTCCGGCGCGGCGAGCCTGTTACGAGGTTATTGCTATAATCGGCCGACCCCCAATCCACCGTGAGCGTGGCACGGCACAGTGGTCCGCCGATGCCACCCGACGGCAAAAAAAGCGTGTCGAGGAGCTACGTGGCCGGTACTCAAATCGCAACGCCAGACGCCCCCATCGCTGGTTCGGCCAGCCCGGCCGTATCCTCGGGCAGTTCGTTCCACGCGGCCATGCGCATCCTGCCCGCGGCGCAGCGGCAGGCCATGTTCGAGATCTATGCCTTCTGCCGCGCGGTCGACGACATCGCGGACTGCGACGCGCCGCATGCCGAGCGCCTGGCCGGCCTTGACGCCTGGCGGCGCGACATCGGCCTGTGCTATGCAGGCATGGCGCCTCCCGCACAGAGGTCGCTGGCCCAGCAGATTGAAGCTTTCCATCTGCGCCAGCAGGACTTCCTGGACGTGATCGACGGCATGACCATGGACGTGGTCGCCGATATCCGTGCGCCCGATGCCGCCACACTGGATCTCTACTGCGACCGCGTCGCGAGCGCGGTGGGCCGGCTTGCCGTGCGCGTATTCGGCATGGACGAGACCCCTGGCCTGGCGCTGGCCCATCACCTCGGGCGAGCGCTGCAGCTCACCAATATCCTGCGCGATATCGACGAAGACGCCGCCATCGGGCGTCTCTACCTGCCGGCGCCCGCACTGGCCGCTGCCGGCGTAGAGGGGCTGGAACATGCCACGCCGCTGGAAATCGTTGCCCATGCCGGCATCGACGCGGCCTGCGCGGCCGTTGCGCGCGAGGCACAGGCCCACTACGAGCAGGCCGACGCGGTCATGGCGCGCTGCCCGTCGCGCGTGGTGCGCTCGCCGCGGATCATGTCCCGGGTCTATCACTGCCTGCTCACGCGCCTGCGTGCGCGGGGCTGGCGCGCACCGCGCGCACGCGTGCGTGTGCCGCGCGCGCAGATGCTGTGGATCGTTCTGCGCCACACCATGGTCTGAGGATGCTGCGAGGGGATCCGCTGCGTGGCATACGGCGCCCGGCGGCATCCTGAACACCATCTTCGAGGCACGCATGCGTCGTGCCGAACAAGGAGTTTGCATGTCGATGAACGAGGCCGTCCTTGCCGCACCGCGAGTCGCTATTGCGGCCGCCGCGCCGGCCGTGCCGGACGCCCTGGAAGCCGGTATCGGCCATGCGCTCGATGCCCTGCTGGCCCAGCAGAATGTGGACGGGCATTGGGTCTACGAGCTGGAAGCCGACGCCACCATCCCGGCCGAATACGTGCTCATGGTGCACTACCTGGGCGAGACGCCTGACCTGGCGCTGGAAGCCCGCATCGGGCGCTACCTCCGGCGCATCCAGAATGCCGACGGCGGCTGGCCGCTGTTCCATGAGGGCCGCTCGGACATCAGCGCCAGCGTGAAGGCCTATTTTGCGCTGAAGATGGCCGGCGACGATCCGCAGGCCCCGCACATGGCGCGCGCGCGCGCTGCCATCCTGGCCATGGGCGGTGCGGAAGCGAGCAACGTCTTCACGCGCACGCTGCTGGCGCTGTACGGCGTGATGCCCTGGAAGGCGGTGCCGATGATGCCGGTGGAAATCATGCTGCTGCCGCAGTGGTTCCCGTTCCACCTGTCCAAGGTGTCGTACTGGGCCCGCACGGTGATTGTGCCGCTGCTGGTGCTGAACAGCCTGCGGCCGCGGGCGCGCAACCCGCGCAAGGTCGGCATCGACGAGTTGTTCGCCGGATCCCGCGAAACAGTACGGCTGCCGCATAAGGCTCCGCACCAGCATGCCGGCTGGTACTCGCTGTTCCGTGGTGCCGATGCACTGCTGCGCACCGCCGAGCCCGTCATGCCGCGGGGCCTGCGCCGCCGCGCCATCGACGCGGCGAAGGCGTTCGTGCGCGAGCGGCTCAACGGCGAAGACGGGCTTGGCGCGATCTTTCCGGCCATGGCGAACTCGGTGATGATGTTCGACGTGCTCGGTATTCCGCCCGACGATCCGGACCGCGCGGTGGCGCGGCGCTCGATCGAGAAGCTGCTGGTGGTGCATGGCGACGAAGCCTACTGCCAGCCATGCCTGTCGCCGGTCTGGGATACCGCGCTGGCCGCGCATGCGCTGCTGGAAACCGGCGGGCCGCGCGCCACCGCCGCGGTCAGCCGCGCGCTGGACTGGCTGCGCCCGCTGCAGGTACTCGACGTGCGCGGCGATTGGACTGTACGCCGCTCACGCGTGCGGCCGGGCGGCTGGGCATTCCAGTACGCCAATCCACACTACCCCGACGTGGACGACACCGCGGCGGTTGCTGCGGCGATGAACCGCGCCGCGCTTGCGGAACACGCTGCCCCGAACTCCGACCCGAACGCGGAAGCAGTCGCGCGCGCGATCGAGTGGATCGTCGGCATGCAGAGCGGCAACGGCGGCTGGGGCGCGTTCGAGCCGGAGAACACACATCTCTACCTGAACAACATCCCGTTTGCCGACCATGGGGCGTTGCTCGACCCGCCCACGGCCGACGTGTCGGCACGCTGCCTGTCCATGCTGTGCCAGACCGGCGCCACGCCCGACAGGAGCGAACCGGCCGCACGCGCGCTGCAATACCTGCTGGCCGAACAGATGCCTGACGGAAGCTGGTTCGGGCGCTGGGGCACCAACTACATCTACGGCACCTGGAGCGCCTTGTGCGCGCTCAACGCGGCAGGCCTGGGCCCAGAGGCGCCGCCGGTGCGGCACGCCGCCGAATGGCTGGCCGGCATCCAGAACGCCGATGGCGGCTGGGGCGAGGACGGCGACAGCTACAAGCTCGAATACGGCGGCTACGAACGCGCGCCCAGCGTGGCATCGCAAACGGCCTGGGCGCTGCTTGGGCTGATGGCGGCCGGCCAGGCGGAGCATCCTGCCGTGGCACGCGGTATCGGCTACCTGCTGCGCACGCAGCAGGCCGATGGCCTGTGGCACGAACCGCGCTTCACCGCAGTAGGCTTCCCGCGCGTGTTCTACCTGCGCTATCACGGCTATGCCCGCTACTTCCCGCTGTGGGCGCTGGCGCGCTACCGCAACCTGCGGCGCAGCGGCAAGCGCCAGGTGGCATGGGGACTGTGACAGGCACGCCGGACGAGAGTGTCTTGAGCCGGCCCTGCGTGCTCGTTGTCTGCGGCATGGATTTCGAAGCGCGCATCGCCGCGGGGCCGGGCTGCGAAGTTGTGTACGGCCTGCGCGGCGCGGCACTGGGCGCGGCCATCGAGCGCCGAGCCGATGCATGCACCGGCATCCTCAGCTTCGGCGTGGCCGGCGGGCTCGATCCCGCGCTTGTGCCGGGCGCGGTCATCATTGCCACGAGCGTGCGTGACGAGTCCAACGGCGCGTCCACGCCGGCCGATCCGGCCTGGGTACGCACGCTGATGCAGACACTGCCGCAGGCGGTATCCGGCGCCCTCGCCGGCTCGGACACCGCTGTGGCGACGCTCGCCGACAAGGCTGCCCTGTACGCCGCCAGCGGCGCACTGGCCGTCGACATGGAGTCTCACATCGCCGCCCGCATCGCGCGCAGCCACGGACTGCCGTTCGCGGCCTGCCGCGTGGTGATCGATCCGGCCACGCGCGCAGTCCCGCCGCTGGCGCTGGCAGGCATGGGAAGCGACGGGCGCACCGATGTCGGCGCGGTCATGGCCGGGTTACTGAAATCGCCGTGGCAATTGCCGGCGCTGATGCGACTCGGGCGCGATGCTGCTGCGGCACGCGCGAGTCTGTTGGCGGTTCGGCGGGCTGTCGGTCAGGACTTTGCACTCAGCAACTGGGCTACGTGCCAACAGGACTGACCAGTGTTCGCCGGTGCTGAATCCGACGAAGGCTTCCGTTCCTGGTGCCTCACCCGAATTTCCGCGCCGCATCCAGCGCCAGCCCCGACCCGATCCCCCCGAACAGGTCCCCTTCCACCCGCCGCGCCTGCGGCAGCAGTTCACCAAGCCGTTGCCGCAACAGCGGCACGCTGCTGGAACCGCCCGTGAACAGGATGGTGTCGACCGACTCCGCCTTCACGCCCGCCGAAGCCAGCATGTCCTGCACGGTCTTTTCGGTTTTGGCCACGAGCTTGCCGATGGACTGGTCGAACGCTTCACGCGTGATCGAGAGCATCAGTTCGGGCTCGATGCGATGCAGGTCCACGTCGGTCCGGTCCGTCCCCGAGAGCGCGATCTTGGCTGCTTCCATCTGGATGGCCAGCCAGTGGCCCGCACGCTCGCGGATCAGGCGGATCAGCCGGTCGAGCATCGCGGTGTCGGCCGCGTCGCGGTAGTTGTCCATCACGATCGACCACGCCTTGCGCGTGTAGACGAGGTTGATGGTGTGCCAGCTCGCCAGGTCGAAGTACTGCCCCGACGGCATTTCCTTGCCGTTGCGAAGCTTGCTGCCCAGGCCCAGCAGCGGCATGGCACGGGCCAGGCTCAATGCGCGGTCGAAGTCGGTGCCGCCGATGTGCACGCCGCCATTGGCCAGGATGTCTTCGCGCCGGTCGATCCGGCTGGCGCGCTCCGGCGACAGCCGGACCAGCGAGAAGTCCGACGTGCCGCCGCCGATATCGGCAACCATCACGAGCTCTTCCTGCTGGATCCTGGCTTCGTAGTCGAACGCGGCCGCGATCGGCTCGTACTGGAACTCGATGTCGCGGAAGCCGGCATCGCGCGCGATGTCGGCAAGCGTTTGCTCGGCCACCCGGTCAGCCTGCGGGTCTTCGTCGATGAAGAACACCGGACGGCCCAGCACCGCGCGCGTGAACGTAGTGCCCGCGGCGCGCTCCGCGCGTCCTTTCAGTTCGCTGATGAAGTGCGCCAGCAGCTTGCGGAAGGGCATGGCCTGCCCCATCACTTCGGTGCTGTCTTCCATCATCGACGTGCCGAGCAGGCTCTTGAGCGAGCGCATCAGCCGGCCTTCGTAGCCGGCAAGGTAGTCCTCCAGCGCCGCGCGGCCATAGCTGACCAGCGGGTCTTCGGCATGGAAGAAGATCACTGAAGGCAGCGTGAGCTTGCCGTCTTCCAGCGGCAAGAGCGCGGCCGGATGGCCGGGGCGGGTCCAGCCCACCGTGGAGTTGGACGTGCCGAAGTCCAGGCCGCATGCGTTTGACATCATCAATTCCGATTTTTCCGTACAACCACTGCAATTCCCCTGCGCGAGCCAACGGGCGGGAGCAGGCCGGGCGCCATTGTAGTGGCAGATGGCAACCGAGTTCGGACCTTGACACCTTTGGTGGCCCCTCCTATGCTGCGTACGTTCTTTCTATAAGATTAACGTTCTGTCTTATAGAACATTACAAATACCAGGAGACGATATGACTTTCCCGCACCGCCGCAAGCTTCACCCGTGTGTCCACGCACTGCTTTGCCTCGCCATCCCCGCCTTCATGGCAGCCGCGGCGCCGGTCCGCGCTGACACCTACCCGAGCCAGCCCGTGCGCCTGGTGGTGCCGTTCCCGCCGGCGGGCGGCACCGACGTGCTGTCGCGGCTGGTATTCAACAAGGTGGGTGTGGCTACGCACTGGAACGTGGTGGTGGAAAACCGCGCCGGCGCCGGCGGCAATATTGGCCTGGACGTCGTCGCCAAGGCCAGGCCGGACGGCTACACGCTTGGCATGGGGCAGACCGCCAACCTGGCGATCAATCCGACGCTGTACCCCAGGATGCCCTATGACTCGGTGAAGGACTTCACGCCAGTAGTGCTCGTGTCCGCCCAGCCAGTCGTGCTGATCGTGCGGGCCGATTCGCCGTACAAGACGGTGGCGGACCTCGTAGCGGGAGCCAGGGCGAAGCCGCTGTCGATGGCCTCGGCCGGTACCGGCACCGTGGGTCACCTGACCGGCGAGATGTTCGCGTGCCGCGCCGGCATCAAGGTACTGCACGTACCGTACAAGGGCGCGTCGCCGGCGCTGACCGATCTGCTGGGCGGCCAGACCGACTTCTATTTCGCCACGCCGCCGATTGCCATGCCGATGATCAAGGCCGGCAAGATCCGCGCGCTGGCTGTCACGTCCGGCAAGCGCCTGCCCCTGCTATCCGCCGTGCCGACGGTGGCCGAGTCCGGCTACGCCGGCTTCCAGGCCGAAGACTGGAAGGCGCTGGTGGCGCCGGCAGGCACCTCGGCGGAAGTGGTGAAGCGCCTCAATACCGAAGTCAACAAGGCACTGGCACAGCCCGACACCGTCAGCAAGCTGCGCGAGGAAGGCAGCGACCCGCGCGGTGGCAGCGCCCAGGACCTGGCGGCCTTCATCAAGGCCGAGAACGCACGCTGGGGCGCGATCGTGAAGGAATCGGGCGCGCGCGTAGAGTAATCGTCGCTGTCGCGGCCCATCCGGCATATCTCCCCCCCGCCCCGTATTCCGCAGGAATCCCCATCATGCAAAAGCCGTTGCGCCATGTGCGCGTACTCGACCTGACCAATGTGCTGGCCGGCCCCTTCTGCTGCCACCAGCTTGCGCACATGGGCGCCGAGGTCATCAAGGTGGAAACGCCGGGCACCGGCGATCTGGCGCGCCAGCTTGGCGCGGACGCTGAACTGAACCAGCGCCTGATGGGCGTATCGTTCCTCGCGCAGAACCCGGGCAAGCAGTCCATCACCCTCAACCTCAAGCACGCGCGCGGCAAGGAAGTGTTCCGCAAGCTGGTGCAGAGTGCCGATGTCGTGGTCGAGAACTTCCGCCCTGGCGTCATGGCCCGCCTGGGCCTGGGCTACGACACGCTGAAGCAGGACAACCGCCGCCTGATCTACTGCGCCATCTCCGGTTTCGGCCAGGACGGGCCGCTGTCCGACCTGCCCGCGTACGACCAGATCATCCAGGGCATGTCCGGCGTGATGAGCATCACCGGCGATGCGCAGACGGCGCCATACCGCGTCGGCTACCCGGTATCGGACACCATTGGCGGCATCACGGCGGCGTTCGCCATTGCGGCGTCGCTGGCGGATCATCAGCGTACCGAGAGCTACTTCATCGACGTGTCGATGCTCGAAGCCACGCTCGCCACGATGGGCTGGGTCGTGTCGAACCACCTCATTGCCGGCAAGGCTCCGACCCCGATGGGCAATGAAAACTTCACCGCCAGCCCGTCCGGCACCTTCCGCACCGGCGCGGGCCTGCTGAACATCGCCGCCAACAAGCAGGAGCAGTTCGAGGCCGTATGCCGCGTGGTGGGCCGCCCGGACCTGATCACCGACGAACGCTTCGCCGTGCGCCAGGACCGCCTGGCAAATCGCGCCGCACTGACGCAGGCACTGGAAGCCGAACTGGCCACGAAGGCCGCCGACGAATGGTGGGCCCTGCTCAACGAGGCCGGCGTCCCGGCCGGCCCGGTGCTGGGCGTGCCGCAGACGCTGGCGCAGCCGCAGGTGCGCGACCGCGGCATGATCGGCACGTACACCGACGTGCCCGGGGTGGGCCGCGATATCCGCCTGGTGCGCACCGGCTTCAAGCTGAACCGTGAAGCCCCGTCGGTAGATACCCCGCCGCCGCAGCTTGGCGAGCACACGCAGCAGATCCTTGCCGGCCTGGGCTATACCGAGGCTGAAATCGACACCCTCAGACAGGAGCGCGCAGTATGAGCGAGATGAGCCAGACCATGGACCCCGGCCAGCAACTGTCCCAGGACTGGTGGCGCACCGGGATCATCGACATGCGCCCCGGCGAGATCCGCTACCGCGGCTACCCGATCGAGCAGCTGATCGGCCAGGTATCGTTTGCGCAGATGATCTGGCTGATGCTGCGCGGCGAGCTGCCCGGCCCCGGGCAGGGCGAGCTGCTCGATGCGGCGCTGATGGCGGCCGTGGATCACGGACCGCAGGCGCCCAGCATCGCCATTGCGCGCATGGCGGCCACGTGCGGCGTTGGCCTGAACAACGCGATGGCCTCGGCGGTCAACGTGCTCGGCGACGTGCACGGCGGCGCCGGCGAGCAGGCGGTTGAGCTATACCAGGACATCGCGCGGCGTATCGATGCGGGCGCCGGACCGGACCAGGCGGTCAGCGCCGGCCTGCAGCACTACCGCGACCTGCATGGCAAGTTCGTGTCGGGCTTCGGCCATCGCTTCCATCCTGTGGATCCGCGCGCGCCGCGCCTGCTGGCGCTCGTGGACCAGGCCGCGGAGAAGGGCGTGGTGAATGGCCGCTACGCCGCCATTGCGCGAGCCGTGGAGCGCACGCTCGGTGAAGGCCGCAGCAAGCCGGTGCCAATGAATATCGACGGCGCCACGGCGGTCATCTATGCGGAACTCGGCTTCCCGGCGCCGCTGGCGCGCGGGCTGTTCTGCCTGTCGCGCTCGGTCGGCATCCTTGCGCATGCGTGGGAACAGACACAGCAGGGCGGCCGCAACAAGGGGCCGATCCCGCGCCAGTTCCTGTGGACCTACGACGGTGTGCCGCAGCGCGACGTGCCCGGGCCCCGAGCCTGATGCCCCTCAGGCCGCCGGCGTCATGATCTGGCTGGTCACGCGGACCAGCGACGGCGCCGGCGCCCCGTCCAGCGTGGAAGACGCCACGACGTAGCGGTCACGGCCTTGCTGCTTGGCCCGGTAGAGCGCGCGGTCGGCATCGGCAAACAGGGTGCGCCACAGCAGTTCCTTGCTGCCGGCCGCGCCGCGCAGCTGCGCCACGCCGATGCTCACCGAGGCAAAGCACTCCTGCCCCGGCAGCGCAATCGCGCGGACCTTGCGCAGGATGCGGTTGGCCAGTGCGGTGGCCTGGTGTTCATCGGTGTGCGGACAGAGGATGCAGAACTCCTCGCCGCCGTAGCGTCCGGCCACGTCGGAGGCACGGCGCGAATTGTCCAGCGCCTGGGCGACTTCACGCAGCACGGCGTCGCCGGCGTGGTGGCCGCACGTGTCGTTGACCTGCTTGAAGTGGTCGATATCGATCACCAGGCACGACAGCGGCTGGCCGTCGCGCTGCCAGCGCGCCACCAGGCCGAGCGCCGACATGTCGAGCGCGCCGCGGTTGAGCAGGCCGGTCAGCGCATCGACGCGCGCGCCGCTTTCGTTGTTGGCGATGATCTGCTCCATCGCCATCACTGTGAAGCCGAACAGCCCGAGCAGCCCCGCGATCAGCGGCGCCAGCGCCCAGACGGAGCCCGCCGGGCCGGCAAAGAACAGCGTGAAGTCATGATGGTCGGCACCGACCTGGCTGGCACCGACGAGCTGGGTCGCCAACTGCACCAGGGTGGACACGAGCACCAGCGGTGCGCCGATGCTGCGCCGCCCGCGCCCGGTACGCACCAGCGTGCCGATCGTCGCCAGCGAGATCAGGGCCAGGATGCCGCAAACGGCTGCCTGCAGCACCCGCGCCCCGTCGGGCAGGCCGGAGGAAGTGGCAGTCAGCCCCAGCACGGCCACGCCGGCCGCCGCCAGCGGACCGGCATGCGAGCGCAGGCCGTAGTACACGCGCACGCCGCGATAGATCAGCAGCCAACCCACCACGAAGGCGCCCGCGCCGGCCATGCCCAGGTGTGGGGCGCCGCCGGCCGCGCTGACCGCCAGCGCGAGGCCGGCGCCGGAGCCAACGACATAGCCGAACGCCCAGAGCCGCCCTGCCTCGATCGCACGCAGCGCAAATACCAGCCCAGCCGCAATGACCAGCGTGCTGGAAAAGAACACGATCATGACGACCGCAATGGTCTGCTGGTCCAGGTGCACGGAAATCCCTTGACAAAGCCATGAGGCGTGCCGCCAATCGACATGGCGGCACGGCTAAAGGGGGCGACCGCGAATGATATCCCGCCGCGGCCCTGGCGGGGCACCCCCGACAAGCCGGGTCGCCTCGCCGCAACACCTGCCGGCGACTGGAGTCAGGCGGCCGCGGCCGGCATCTCCGGGAAATCGGGGAAGGTGCCGCCCAGCCCCTGGGTCAGCGCGCGGGCCGCACCCAGGACATCGTCACGGAAGTCTTCGCGGAACCGGCTTGCCGGGCAGGTCAGCGTCAGCGCGCCGGCCAGGCTGCCGTCCGGCCCGAAGACCGGTGCGGAAACGCCCGCGATATCGGGACTGCGGTCGCCGACCAGCGCGATCACGCCCTGGCGGCGGATGCGCTCGTAGAGTTCGCCGGGCTCGCCGGCAAAGGCCCGCAGCACGCGTCCGCCGGCGCCGCGGTCGCGCGGCAGCAGTTCGCCGGCACGGATGTGGTCGCGCACCGGCTGCGGCGAATCCACGCGGTACAGGCACAGCCGGTGCTCGCCCTGCTCGACATGGAACGCGGCGCTTTCGCGCGTGGCCTGCACCAGCTCGCGCAGCACCGGCATGACCACGGCTTCCAGCGAGAACGACGCGGCATAGACCGCATTGAGCCGCGCCACCTCCGGCCCCAGGCCGTAGCGCCCGTCCGGCAGCCGCTGGACCAGCGCCGCATGCTCCAGCGACGCCAGCAGCCGCAGCAGCGTGCTCTTGTACAAGCCGGAGCGCTGCGCCAGTTCCACTAGTCCGAGCGAGGTGTCGCCAAGCCGGAACGCGGACAGCACGAATAGCGCGCGGTCCACCGCAACGGCGCCGCCTTCGGCGGCGTGCTTGTCGGCTTCGGAGACCTGGGCGGCTTTGCGGGGCATGGGCTGGCGCGGAAAGGAAAACCGGCGTGCAGTGCACGCCGGCATGACGGAACGAGCAGCCACCGTATAGAACGGGCCGGCCCTTGTCAATGCGTGCCGGCCAGGCTGTCAGCGATGCCCGCCACCGTGGAAGCCACCACCGCGTGCGCCGCCCATTCCACTGCCCATCCCGCGACCCGCTCCACCACCCATGCCGCCGCGGAACCCGCCGGGCGGCATGGCCCTGAAGCCGCGTCCGCCCCAGCCAGCGCCGCCGGCATGGCGGAAATACACGTGGTGCATCGGATGTACGTGGTGATGGCGGTCCACGAAGATGAACGCCGCGCCGTAGCCCACGGCCACGGGCGCCCAATACCAGGGATAGCTGTCCTCGTAGTAGTAAGGCGTCGGGTAGTACTCGCCACCGCTGCCGTCCACTAGTTGCCAGCTGCCGTCAGGCTGCAGGCAGGCCAGCCCGGTCACCTGCTGCCACTGGCCGTTGATTACCACCTGGCCCGCCACCTGCTGGCACGGTGGTCCCGTGCTCCATACCTCGTCGGCCAGTGCAGGCGCACCGGCGCAAAGCGCGAAACTGACCACCCAGGCCGCGGCTCGTCCTGCAGCACTGTCCATGGCCATCACCTCCTGTGCAGTCATGAGGGCCGTAGAGGGCGGCCCGCCTTTCGACCTCGCCTGATACCTGTTGTATAGGCGTATACGCGCCGCGCCGCTGGTTTATTCCGGCAGGCATCGCTGCAGCGGCAGGCGGACGGCGGCGCGCGTGGGAGAGTGGCCGCAGTCCGTGCGGCGTGGGTGCCGCCGGCTGCGCACATGTTCAAGAGCGCACGCCATCGGCCGCTTGCGTTTTGCGGCTCGCGGCCCGGACGGCTCTCGTCGATGGTTCGCGCGCGCCTCGGCGGATGGCGTTTTTCCGCAACAACATTTGCGGCCCGAACGGCCGCGCCGCGCATGCAAAGGCGCCTTAAGGCACATAGCCCGGCATCATGCGCCACTTGCGCGCCGCGTACGCGCCACATGCCTGAATTAGAGGGATTCTTGCCTGCTTTTGGTTAAGCCGTTACTGCATTGCATGGATAGAATCATGCGTTACTCCCCGCCGCAGCTTTATTTCTCCGCATTGGTATGACCGTTCCCGACCTCTCGCTTGGCGACATCCTGGATGACTTGAGCAGCGCACCGCGCCCGCTGACGCCGTCCGAGCACACTTATCTGGCCCACCTCCGGCAGCGGATCGTTACCGGCGATGCCGACCTCTGGACCACGCTGGAAACCGCCGGCGTGCCGTGCAGCGAGCGCCGCCTGTCGCCCGAAGTCGTGCTCGCGCTGACTGCCCTGGGCCAGTTGCCGATGCACTAAGACCCCGTGGGGCGCGCTGGCGCCCTGCGATTCACGTTCTGCCCACCTTCCCCATCCCGGCCCGCCCACTAAGCACCACGCGGGCATGGGCCCTGCCCAAGCAAGCCATCTGAAACTTCCGACGAATCGCGACATCGTTGCGGAAGTTTCCGAGTCAAGGCGGCCGCACCGGTCGCTACGATCAGCGCTTTACCCTGCGCCACCCCGCGCGAACCGCCAGCCAGCGGCATGCTGGCGGCAAGCCGGCATGGCTCCATGCATGGCACACCTCCAGAAGAACCGGCGCGTCAGCCTGTTGTCCCTGCGTGCGTTCGTCGCGCTCATGCGTCATCGGAACACCAGCCGCGCCGCCGCGGAACTGGGCATCCAGCCACAGCGGCTGCATTATCAGCTGCGCCGGCTGGAATCCGCACTGGACACCGCACTGTTCCGCGTCTGCAGCCCGCACTGGCTGCCCACGCCGGCGGCCATCCGCATGCTGCCCAAGGCGCAACGCGTGCTGGCGATGTGGCGCGACATTCTCGACAGCCTTGCGCACGACCCGGTCATCCCTGAATCCTTCCTGCCACCGTATGGCCCTGTCGCATTCTGGGTGCGCCAAGCCACCATGTAGCGCGGTACTGTTACAGGCGCGTGCAGCTGTAGGCCTCGGTCCGGTACGGAAACGCCACCCGAGCGTGGCCGGCCAGCGCCGGATCCTGGTCGATCACGGCCTGCAACTGCGCGCGTACGTCGGCTTGCTGTTCTGGCGGCAGCGAGGCAATGAAGCTGACCGACATCACGCGATCGGCAATGACCTGCTGCGGCGGGCCTTCGTGCATGTAGGGCAGGCTTTCCAGCGCGAGCGGGCTGAACCCCTGCGCGGGGAATACCCGCTTCCAGTCACCCTTGTAGAAGCGCGGCGCATCGCCCTCGAACGGCGTCATGATGGCAGTCAGCCGGGCGACCCAGGGCACGCTTTCATCTCGCACGTTCCAGACCAGCCCCAGCGTGCCGCCCGGACGCAGCACGCGGCGGATCTCCGCCATCGCGCGGTCGTTGGCAAACCAGTGGAAGGCCTGTGCGCAGACGACGGCGTCGACGCTCGCATCGGGCAATGGAATCGCTTCGGCCGTGCCGGCCACGGCTTGCACCGCGGGCAACGCAATGGACAATTGCGCGCGCATCTCGTCGACGGGTTCCACTGCAATGACGCTGGCTCCTGTCGCGGCCAGCCGGCGCGTGAACTTGCCCGTGCCTGCGCCAAGGTCGACGGCCGTCTTGCCCGGGCCGATGCCAAGCGTCCCGCGCAGCCAGCCGCCAATGCCTTCCGGGTATTCCGGGCGCCCGCGGGCATAGGTAGCGGCCTGGGCGGCAAAGCCTTCGGCGGCGGCGTGGTGGATCTCTGTCATGACGGGCTCCGGTCTCGCTGTGGATATCGGAGCCGTACACTACTCCCGCCGGAGGTGGCGGGCAAGGGACTCAGTGCTGCATGCCCCAACGCCGCACCGTCAGCCGCTCCAGCGTCGTAAACACCAGCCCTTCCACCAGCAGGCCGATCAGGATCACCGTGGCCAGGCCCGCGAACACGCGGTCGGTGTAGAGTTCGTTGCGGTTCTGGAAGATGAACCAGCCCAGCCCGCCCTGCCCCGACGACGCGCCAAACACCAGCTCGGCCGCAATCAGCGTGCGCCAGGCAAAGGCCCAGCCGATCTTCAGGCCCGACAGGATGGCGGGCAGCGCCGCCGGCACCAGGATCAGCACCACGTAGCGCACGCCGCGCAGCCCGTAGTTGCGCCCCGCCATGCGCAGTGTCTCCGGCACGCTGCGAAAGCCCGCATAGGTGTTCAGCGCCAGCGGCCACAGCACCGAGTGGATCAGCACGAAGATCAGGCTCTTCGTCCCCAGGCCGAACCACAGCAGCGCCAGCGGCAGCAGTGCAATCGCCGGCAGCGGGTTGAACATCGCAGTCAGCGTATCGAGCAGGTCGCGGCCGACGCGGCTCGACACCGCCAGCGTGGTCAGCACGAACGCCAGCGCCACACCGCCCGCATAGCCGCGCAGCAGCACCGACAGCGATACCACCGCCTTGCCGGGCAACTCGCCATTCGCCATGTCGGCAAAGAAGGCCCGGGCCGTGGCCAGGAACGATGGCAGCAGCAGGTCGTTGTCCTGCACGCGCGCCACCACCTCCCACAGTACGGCGAGCGCCAGCACGATCACCGCCTTGCGCAGCCAGCCCTGCTGCCACAAGCGCTGCGGCCACGGCAGCACGCGCGCGATCGGCATGGCGGTAAAGGGTTCGGGCTCGCGCACATACTCGGGGCGTACCTCGGGCAGGCCGCCACGCGGCGCGGCAACAGTCGAGACAATCATGATGATTCCTTCAGTATTGCCGCGCCGCCGGGCGCTCGGGCAGTGCCTGCGCCACGGTGGTATCGGCTGCCGGCTCGTCGAACAGCATCTGGTGGATGCGCTGGGCCGCGGCCTGGAATTCCGCGCTGCCCTGGCTGGACAGGCTGAACTGGTGGCTGTTGAGTTCGGCGCGCACGCGCCCCGGGTGTGGCGACAGCAGCAGGATGCGGCTGCCCACCACCAGCGCTTCTTCGATCGAGTGTGTGACGAAGAGCAGCGTGAATGCGGCTTCGTCCCACAGCGCCAGCAGTTCCTCCTGCATGCGCCGCCGCGTCAGCGCATCGAGCGCCGCAAACGGCTCGTCCATCAGCAGCACCTTGGGCCGCATGGCCAGCGCGCGCGCAATCGCCACGCGCTGCTTCATGCCGCCCGAGAGCGTGTGCGGATACGCATCGGCAAAGGCGGCCAGGCCGACCTTGCCGAGGCAATGCATCGCGCATTCGTCGGCCTCGGCACGCGACATGCCACGCGATTGCCGCAGCGGGAACATCACGTTCTGGCGCACCGTCTTCCACGGCGGCAACTGGTCGAATTCCTGGAACACGACGATGCGGTCCGGCCCCGGTGCCTGCACGCGCTCGCCGTCCAGCCGGATCTCGCCCTCGCAGGGCGGCACGAAGCCCGCCACGGCCTTGAGCAGCGTGGACTTGCCGCAGCCCGAGGGGCCGAGCAGGACAAAGCGGTCGGCCGCGTGCACGTCAAAGCTCACGCGGTGCGTCGCGCGCACGATGCGCTCGGCTGTGCGGTACTCCAGCGACACACCGTCCACCTGCAACAGCGGGCCGCGCGCCGCGCCGTAGTCAGACACCACGCGCAGGTTATGCGTCGCCATATCAGCTGCCCTGCGCGGTAGCCGGATCCTGGAAGAAATAGTCCTGCCAGGATTTCGGCTGGTTGCGGATGGCGCCCACGCGGTGCATGAACTCGGCCAGCGCGAATGTGTTCTGCGGCGTCACCTTGAACTGCACCTGCGGGTTCTTCAACACTTTGACCAGCAGCGCGCGATCGATCTTCGCCTTGTTCACGCGGATGTACAGGTCCGCCGCCGCTTCCGGATTCGCGGTAGCGAACTTCGCCGCCTCGGCGAGCGCATCGACAAAGGCGCGGTAGGTCTTCGGGTTCTCGTTGCGGAACTTCTCGGTGGCGTACAGCACTGTGGCCGAGCTGGGGCCGCCAAGCACGTCATACGAATTCAGCACGATGCGTGCATTCGGGTTGCCGGCCAGTTCCTGGTCCTGGAACGGCGGGTTGCCGAAATGCCCGGTGATCTCGGTGCCGCCGGAGAGGATCGCAGCCGTGGCATCGGGGTGCGGCACAGCCACGGTCCACTTGTCGAGGCGGTTGTATTCCTTGTCGCCCCATTGCTTCGCCGCGGCAAGCTGCAGCACGCGCGACTGCACCGACACAGTCACCGCCGGCAACGCGATGCGGTCCTTGTCGGTGAAGTCCGCAATCGTCTTCACCTTCGGGTTGTTGCTGACGAGGTAGTAGGGGAAGTTGCCGAGCGACGCGACCCCACGCACATTCTGCTTGCCAAGCGTGCGGTCCCACAGCGTCAGCAGCGGGCCGACGCCTGCGCCGGCGATGTCGATGGCGCCGGACAGCAGCGCGTCATTGACCGCCGCGCCGCCGGACAACTGCGTCCATTCGACCTTGATATCGACGCCTTGCTGCTTGCCGTGCTTTTCGATGAGCTGCTGGTCGCGCGCCACGTTGAGCAGCAGATAGACCACGCCGAACTGCTCGGCAATGCGCAGCTTGCCTTCGGCACGCGCGGCGCCGGAAATCGCCAGGCCGGCACTGAGTGCCAGCAACGCCAGTTTGCGCGGCCAGCGACGGGCACGCGCGGTGAATCGCGATGAAAACATGAAGATGACTCCTGGAATCCTGAGCGGAATAGGGGAATGGGCGTTTCGGGGACCGCCGCTCAGCGCGGCACGTCGCCCTCGATGGTGGTGCGGTACATCACGCGGCGCAGTTCGGGCGGACAGCCCGCGGCCAGGTGCAGCAGCGAGCGGTTGTCCCAGAACACCAGGTCGTTCTCCTGCCACTGGTGGCGGTACACATGCTCGGGACGCGTACTGTGCGCAAAGAGCTGGTCGAGCAGGTCGCGGCTCTCGTCATCGGGCAGGCCGGCGATGCGCGTGGTGAAGTGCTCGCTGACGAAGATCGCCTTGCGTCCGGTTTCCGGGTGCGTGCGCACCACGGGCTGCAATACCGGCTTCACCTGTGCAACCTGCTCGGGCGTGAGGTCGGGCCGCCACGGGCTGCGCGACTGCAGCTCGGCATAGCGGGCCAGGTAGGTGTGCTCGGCCTGCAGGCCGTCGACGGCGCGCTGCAAGGCAGTCGGCAGCGTGTCCCAGGCCAGGTGCATGTTGGCGAACAGCGTGTCGCCGCCTTCGGCGGGCAGTTCACGCGCGTGCAGCAGCGATCCAAGGCTCGGCTTCTCCTTGTACGACAGGTCCGAATGCCAGAAGTGGCCGGCATCGCCCAGGCCGATCGGCTTGCCGTTCTCCACCACGTTCGACACCACCAGGATCTCCGGATGGCCGGGCAGCTGGAACTGGTGCAGCACGTGGATCTGCAGCGGGCCGAAGCGGCAGCTGAATGCGACCTGCTGGTCCGGCGTGATGCGCTGGTCGCGGAACACCAGCACGTGGTAGTCGAGGTGCGCGCGATGGATGCGCGCGAAGTCTTGGGCGGACAGCGGCTGAGACAGGTCCAGCCCGCTCACTTCCGCACCTAGCGGTGCGTCGAACGGACGGATCTCGATACGATCTGCGTCCGCATGCGGATGCGGTACGTACGGCTGTCGGCTCGGCTGGCCGCGATGGAGGTTGGCAGTCATGACAGGCTCGGTGATGCGCTGGGGGAAGCCAGCACCGCGACACATGCCAATGGGCACAGCGCGCGGCGGGTACGAGCCATCCACTGTAGGGAACGCCGCCTGACGCGGTCAACGAACGATATCGCTGCGTCTTATGCGGGCAGCGCATACCCATGTCTGGACATTTGCCGCCCGCGCCATCGAGATGGCAATCAGCCTGTCTGCTACTTGTCTTCGATCAGCCGCACCAGCGAGTGCAACAGCCGGTTGGCCGGCACGGCGATGCCGAGCGCCTCGCCGCGACGCACGATCAGGCCATTGAGATGATCGATCTCGCTGCGCTTGCCGCGTGCCAGGTCCTGCGCCGTCGACGAGGTCTGTCCGGGCATGGTCTCCGCAATGCGGCGTACCGCCAGCGCGATATCGCCGGGCACATTCACGCCGTCCGCGCTCGCAACCGCCAGGCATTCCGACACCACATCGCGCATCACGGCCTCGACGCCTTCGCCTCGCACCAGCCGCCCATAAGGCAATTGCGTGATGGCCGACAGCGCGTTGTAGGCGCAATTCAGGATCAGCTTGGCCCACAGCGCGCCGCGCACATTGTCTGAGGTCTCGACCGGCACGCCGGCCGCCGCCAGCGTACTGGCGAGGCTCGCGCCCTGGCTGGTCGGCTCGATCACCAGCTCGCCGCGGCCGTGGTGCCTGACGTGCCCCGGACCCGCCATTTCGGTGGCCACATAGACCACTGCGGCAGCCACTTCCTGCTCCAGCAGGCCGCGCAGCGTCTCGGCATTTTCCACGCCGTTCTGCAGCGACAGCACCAGCGCACCTTTCGCAAGCGAGGGTTTCATGGCCAGTGCCGCGCTCTGCGTGTCGGTGGACTTCACGCAAAACAGCACCAGGTCCGCGCCCTGCACCGCGCTGGCGTCCGTGCTCGCGAACACCCTGACCTGCTCGTCGAACGACTGCGTCTCCAGCCTCAGGCCGCGTGCTTCGACGGCCTGCACGTGTTGCGGACGGGCGATCAGCACCACCTCATGGCCGGCCCGCGCCAGCATCCCGCCGTAGTAGCAACCGACTGCCCCGGCGCCCATGACTGCGACTTTCATTTTTGCCACGCTCCCGCTGTAAATCCGGATTGGTCCGCGATGGCGGCTTCACGTCGTGCTGCCCGCCATCCCTTGCATGATCGCGATTATGACAGGACGACTCGGGCATAGCGGGCGCAGATGCTTCGCTTGCCGACAGCCGGGACATGGCCGCGCATAAGCAAATGCAATATGGTTCTTTGCCGCGCATGGCCTCGGGCACCATGCGCTGCTACCATGCGCAGGCCCGGCATCCTGTCGTTCGGCCTGAAGGCCGGCGGCCGTGAAGGCGGCGCGCGCTTCCTCGACGCGCTGCAGCTGTTTACGCGCCTGGTCAATATCGGCGAAGCCAAGTCGCTGGCCACGCATCCGGCTTCCACCACGCACCGCCAGCTCAATGCAGACGAGCTCAAGGCCGCTGGTGTGAGTGAAGACATGGTGCGGCTGTCGATCGGCATCGAGCATATTGATGATTTGATCGAAGACCTCGATCGCGCGCTGGCCGCGGCCTGAGTGATGGGCGCCCCCCCCTGCGAGAAGGTTTATTGCCTGTTTGTGGGGGGTGTTCTGGCGAGTCTGGCAATGATTGGCACGTCGTGCTTGGCATGCGTGGCTGTTTCGCCGGCGTAGCCGGCGACCTACTTTTACCCGAGCGGCAAAAGTAGGCAAAAACGCGTTTTCGTGGTTGACGAACGGCTCGACGAGGTGAAGACGGTCCAGGGGCATAACCAGACTGCCTGCCGCGTAGATGATTATTGAGCTTTCCCTATTTCACGACAACATCAAAGCAACCACCGTCATTCCCGCGAAGGCGGGAATCCAGCGTCTTACAAGTCCCCCGAAGGGGGACAAAAAGTCACTGGGTCCCCGCCTGCGCGGGGACGACGAATATTTTGCGTTGTCATGAATTCTGGAAACATCAATAGGATGGGACAGGGCGTACGAACGAACCCGGATTACGGAGTGGTCCCTACTAACAGCGATATCGCGGGGACGCCTACGGCTGCGCTGCGCGCAGTCAGTAGTCGGGGCGCGAAGGTCTGGCCCGAGCCGCGCCGTAGTGACGAAGCGCTGGGCGCATGTGCCATGCGCGGGGTAAAGAAGATCCCGACCCGTAGCGCCAGCAAGCTTGATGAGATCGCACCCAGACTAGGATGCGCGCGCAGCGCAGCCGAAGGCGTCCCACCGATGACGCTGTTGGAACGCTGTACCCGAGTCCAACTTGGGGATCGTACAAAAGTCGCTTAACGCCAGGCAGAGGTTCTGACTCACATGGCGTAGCAGGCTTGAACGGGCAACCAAGCATCGCGAGACCAAAGCCGCTCGAACCATAGAGGCGCACCGTTGATGGCCAGCCGCCAGGCGACGCGCTTTTCTGCCTACTCTTTTGTCGCTCGGACAAAAGAGTAGGTCGCCGGCTACGCCGGCGAAACAGCGGCACCAGCCAAGCACGACAACCCAATCATCACCAATGTCCCCCTAAATACACTCCCGTCATAAGAGCATGACAAATTACTCGTTCCCCCATTATCTGCCCCTCCCTACAATGACCCGACCATGCAGCCCCAGGCTGCGCGATTCCGAAAACCACGGGGAGCTTTGATGAAGATCGGCAAGGGGATCCGGCTGTTCGCAGCCGTGCTGGCAATTGGCGTGATGCAGGCAGCAGGCGCTGCCGATCCGGACAAGAAGGAAATCCGCTTCGGCGCAACGGCCGGCCCGTACGCAGACCAGATCCGCTACGGCGTGAAGCCGGTGCTGGAGAAGCGCGGCTACAAGGTCACCATCGTCGAGTTCAGCGACTACGTGCAGCCGAACCTGGCGCTGGCCGATGGCGCGATCGACGCCAACGCGTTCCAGCACGTGGCCTACCTGAAGAAGTTCTCGGCCGACCGCAAGCTGCAGCTGTCCGAAGTCATCCAGGTGCCCACCGCGCCGATCGGCATCTACAGCAACAAGCACAAGACCCTGACGGAAGTGAAGCCCGGCGCCACGGTGTCGCTGCCCAACGATCCGACCAACCTGGCGCGCGCCATCACCATCCTGCAGCAGATCGGCTGGGTCACGCTCAAGCCGGGCACCGACAGCATCCGCGCGTCGGAGCGCGACATCGACAGCAACCCCCACAAGCTCAAGCTGATCCAGCTCGAAGCCGCACAACTGCCGCGCTCGCTCGATGACGTGGACTATGCCTTCGTCAACGGCAACTTCGCGCTGGCGGCCGGCCTGAAGCTGACCTCGGCCCTGGCGCTGGAGAAGATCCCCGATTACTACATGAACCTCGTAGCCGTGAAGACGGCAGACCTCAACAAGCCCTTCGTGAAGGACATCCGCGAGGCCTACCAGTCCGCCGAGTTCAAGGCAGTGGCGCAACAGCGCTTCGCAGGCTTCGTGCCGCCGGCTTACCAGAAGTAAGCACCACGGCAGATACCGCACCAATCGAAAGGCTCCCGTCGGGAGCCTTTCTTGTTTTCTGTGGCCGGTGCTCGGCATCGTGCCGATGCGGTCCGTTTGCTGCACCACGGCATGGCCGCCCCCTCCACACTTCTGCGCCCCGAGTAACACAAGCGCCGCTTTCCATCCCCCGCCGGCGCGCCCATGCCCTACACTCAAAGCAACCCGACCCGATCCCACGATCCCATAAGGACGCACGGGATCCCTGACACGCACATCGGAGGCCTCCCACATGGGCACGGTTGCGAGCTTTGACATCGGCTACACACGATACCTGGACCCGCCGGGCGCATCACCGGTTTCTTCTTCCCCTCCCCCTCCATTCGCCACCGACCCGGACGCGCTGCTGCCGCTGTACCGCGCGATGGTGCTGACCCGACAGTTCGACCTCAAGGCCATCGCGCTACAGCGTACCGGCAAGATCGGCACGTTCGCGTCGGCGCTCGGGCAAGAGGCAATCGGCGTGGGCGTGGCCAGCGCCATGCGCGCCGAGGACGTGCTGGTGCCGTCCTACCGCGATCATGCCGCGCAGTTTGTGCGCGGCGTCACCATGACCGAGAGCCTCCTGTACTGGGGCGGCGACGAGCGCGGCAGCGGATTTGCGGCGGCGCCACATGACTTCGGCAACTGCGTGCCGATCGGCACGCAGGTCTGCCATGCCGCGGGCGTGGCCTATGCCTTCCTGTTGCGCAACGAGGCGCGCGTAGCAGTCTGCCTGCTCGGCGACGGCGGCACCTCGAAAGGCGACTTCTACGAGGGCATGAACATGGCCGGCGCCTGGCATGCGCCGCTGGTGATCGTCGTGAACAACAACCAGTGGGCCATCTCCATGCCGCGCAGCCGCCAGACAGCCGCGCATACGCTCGCGCAGAAGGCGATCGCGGCGGGCATTCCGGGCGAGCAGATCGACGGCAACGACGTGGTGGCGGTGCGGCACCGCGTGGGCGAGGCCATCGACCGCGCGCGGGCCGGCGAAGGGCCGGCGCTGATCGAGGCCGTCACCTACCGGCTTGGCGACCACACCACGGCCGACGATGCCTCGCGCTACCGCGACGAGGCTACCGTCAAGGCGCACTGGCAGGCCGAGCCGCTGCTCAGGCTGCGCGAGCACCTGGTGAAACTCGGCGCGTGGGATGCGGGGCGCGAAGAGGCACTGGTGCGCGAATGCTCGCAGCAGGTGGCCAAAGCCGTGGAAGCCTACCTGGCGCTGCCGCCGCCCGACCCGGCCGCGATGTTCGACTGTCTGTTCGCCACCATGCCGGCGGCGTTGCAGGAACAGCTGGCGACGGCGCGGCGCTATGCGGCGCCGCATGGCCAGCCCAACCCGAACTGAGGCGAGCGCACCATGGCTGAAATCACTCTGGTCGAGGCCGTCAACCAGGCGCTGGGCTACGCGCTGGAACACGACCCCGACGTCATGCTGCTGGGCGAGGACATCGGCGTGAACGGCGGCGTATTCCGCGCCACGGCCGGCCTGCAGGCACGCTTCGGCCCGCAGCGCGTGCTGGACACTCCGCTGGCCGAAGCCGGCATCGTCGGCGCCGCCATCGGCATGGCGGCGATGGGGCTGAAGCCGGTGGCCGAGATCCAGTTCACGGGCTTCATCTACCCGGCCATCGACAACATCATCAACCACGCCGGGCGGATGCGGCACCGCACGCGCAACCGCTTGGCCTGCCCGCTGGTGGTGCGCTCGCCGTTCGGCGCGGGCATCCACGCGCCCGAGCATCATTCGGAAAGCCCCGAGGCGATGTTCGCCCACATGCCCGGCATCCGCGTGGTCATCCCCTCATCGCCGGCGCGCGCTTATGGCCTGCTGCTGGCTTCGATCAACGATCCCGACCCGGTGATCTTCCTGGAGCCGACACGGCTGTACCGGCTGTTCCGGCAGGAAGTCGCCGATGACGGCGCGGCGCTGCCGCTCGATGCCTGCTTCACGCTGCGCGACGGCAGCGATGTCACGCTGGTGAGCTGGGGCGCGATGGTGCAGGAAACGCTGGCCGCGGCGGACCAGCTCGCGGAGGAAGGCGTGTCCGCGGCCGTGATCGACGTGGCCACGCTCAAGCCGCTCGACATGCAGACCATCCTTGAATCGGTGGCGCGCACGAGCCGCTGCGTGATCGTGCATGAGGCGCCGCGCACGGCGGGCTTCGGCGCGGAGATCGCGGCGGGGCTGGCCGATGCCGGCCTGTACTCGCTGGCCGCGCCGGTGCAGCGCGTGACGGGCTTCGACACCGTGGTGCCGCTCTCGCGGCTCGAACATACGTATCTGCCAAGCGTGGCACGCATCGTCGATGCCGTGCGCAAGGCGCTGGCGGCCTGACAATCCGGGGACGCAACGATGAGAGTGTTCAAGCTGCCCGACCTGGGCGAAGGCCTGCAGGAGGCCGAGATCGTGACCTGGCACGTCAAGGTGGGGGACACCGTAGCCACCGACCAGCCGCTGCTGTCGGTGGAGACAGCCAAGGCGATCGTGGAGATTCCATCGCCGTACGCCGGCACGATTGGCAAGCTGTTCGCCCAGGCGGGCGACATCGTCCACCTGGGCGCGCCGCTCGCGGGCTTCGAGGGCGCGGGGGACGACGCCGACGCGGGCACCGTGGTCGGTGCCGTCAAGGTCGGCTCGCAGGTGGTGGCGGAATCGGCCACGCCGCTCGCACCCGGCGCGGGCGGCGCCGGCATCAAGGCCACCCCAGCGGTGCGCGCGCTGGCACGGCGCCTGGGCGTGGACCTGGCGATGGCAAACCCGTCCGGGCCGGATGGCGTGGTCACGGCCGCGGACGTGGAGCGCGTGGCCTCGACGCTGGCCGAGACCGGACCGGGCGAGGTGCTGCGTGGCGTGCGCCGCGCGATGGCGCAGAACATGGCGCGCGCGCAGAGCGAGGTGGCCGCCGCGACCGTGATGGACGATGCGGATATCCATGCCTGGCAGGGCGCGCATGACGTGACCATCCGCCTGGTGCGTGCGCTGGTCGCCGGGTGCCGCGCCGAGCCGGGCCTGAATGCCTGGTACGAGGGCCAGACCGGCAAGCGCCACGTCATGCAGAAGATCGACGTCGGCATTGCCGCCGACCTGCCCGAAGGCCTGTTCGTGCCGGTGCTGCGCAACGTAGGCAACCGCGATGCGGCCGACCTGCGCAAGGGTCTGGACCGCATGCGCGCCGATATCCGCGCGCGCACCATCGCGCCCGAGGAAATGCGCGGCAGCACCATCACGCTGTCCAACTTCGGCATGATCGCGGGCCGCTATGCCGCGCCCATCGTGGTGCCGCCAACCGTGGCGATCCTCGGCGCCGGCCACATCCGCGACGAAGTGGTGGCCGCCGGCGGCGTGCCAGCGGTGCACCGCGTGATGCCGCTGAGCCTGACCTTCGACCACCGCGTGGTCACCGGCGGCGAGGCAGCACGCTTCCTCGCGGCGGTGATCGCCGACCTGGCGCTGCCGGAATAGTCCGCGGCGTCAGGCCAGGCGGATCTCGCCGTCGAATGTCGCGCTCAGTTTCAGCCTGCCGAGTTCCAGCGTCATCTTCACCGGCAGGATCTCATTGCCAGCCAGGTCGCCGCTGGCCAGCGCGGCTGCCACGGCCTGCTCGATCTCGCGCTGGGAACTGACACCGACGGTCTTGAGGAACTTGCGGATGCTCGTGTTGAAGGCTTCCTGATCCATGGCGGTCTCCTGACTGGCGGTTCGGGTACGTCTTGATAGTAGTGCAGGCAGTCGAAGGACTGGCGCGCGGGTGCAAAACGCGCTACACAGGAGGCTGGCCGCCGCCCAGGAGAAGCGATGTCCGCGATCCATGACCGCCCCAGCCCGACGTCCCGCTGGCTGTACCGCCTCGCGTCCCTGCTGGCTGCCGCACTGTTGATGACGGGCTGCGCCGGCCTGCCGCCGCAGGACGGACGCGTCGCCTCCTACACGGTCACCGATACGGCCGGCACGCTGCTGGGCCGCACCATGGCGCCGATGCTGTCGGCGCACCCGGGCCAGTCAGCGTTCTATCCGCTGGCCAGCGGCCCGGACGCGCTGGTCGCGCGGCTGGCGCTGGCCAGGGCCGCGCAGCGCACGCTGGACGTGCAGTACTACATCTACGACGGCGACCTGACGGGCAAGGCGCTGCTGGCCGACATCATTGCCGCGGCCGACCGCGGCGTGCGCGTGCGGCTGCTGCTTGATGACCTGCACATGTCCGGCCAGGACCGCATTCTCTCCGCACTCGACGAGCATCCGAACATCGAGGTGCGGCTGTTCAACCCGTTCACCGCGCGCAGCCTGCGCATGGCCGAGATGGCCTTCGACTACAGCCGGCTGAACCGCCGCATGCACAACAAGTCGATGACGGCCGACAACCAGCTCACCATCGTCGGCGGCCGCAATATCGGCGACGCGTATTTCTCCGCCGACAAGGGCTCCGACTTCACCGACCTGGACCTGCTGCTGGCCGGCCCCGTGGTACCCGAAGTTTCGGCTGTATTCGACGACTACTGGAACGGCGCCGCCGCATATCCGGTCAGCGCGCTGGCCAAACCACCCGAGGACGCGGCAGCGCAGCTGCAGGCGGTGCGCGAATACCTCGACCGGCACGTTGCCGAGGCCCGCGGCGGCGAGTATTCGCAGACCTTGCTGGCATCCGGGCTGGCACAGGCACTGGAAGGCGGCAAGCTTCCCGCGTATTGGGGCCATGCCACGGTCATCGCCGACAAGGCGGCGAAGGTCACGCTGCCGCCCGAGGACGATTCCAGCCATGCCATCCCGAAGCTGGCAAAGCTGCTCGGCAGCGCGCAGCAGGAACTGGCGCTGGTATCGCCGTACTTCGTGCCGGACCGCAAGTCGGTTGAGTGGCTTGCGCAGATGACAAAGCGCGGCGTGACGGTGCGCATCCTGACCAATTCCTTCGCCGCCACGGACGTCAGCGCCGTGCACGCGGGCTATTCACCATGGCGCAAGGACCTGCTCGAAGCCGGCGTCGAACTGTACGAGCTCAAGCCTTCCGCCTATGCCGAGATGGCACGAGAAGGCAAGCACGCGCACCGCAGCATGATCAGCAAGAGCCGCGCAAGCCTGCATGCCAAGAGCTACATGGTGGACCGGCACCTCCTGTTCGTCGGCTCGCTCAACCTGGACCCGCGCTCGGCCCGGCTCAATACGGAGATGGGCGTGGTCGTCGACAGCGCGCCGCTGTGCGCGGCGCTCGGCAAGGACCTGGACCAGGCGCTGCTGGACGTCGCCTACAAGGTCGTGCTGGCCCCCGGCACCGACGGCAACGCCTCGCACCTGGAATGGCTGACACGCGAGAACGGCCTGCTGCGCACCTATGACAGCGAACCGGGCATGGGCGCCCTGCAGCATCTTGGGCAGGGCCTGCTGCGGATGCTGCCGATCGAGGAAGAACTGTAGACCGCGGGGCCGTGCGCAGGGCGCTGACCGACAGGGCCTGAGCCGGGCCCCGGGTCGCGCCATCACACCTGCTGCGCGAGCCGAGCGCAGCGCTCGGTCGCTTCGCCCAGCGTGCCCTGCTAATTCCCCTCCCCCCAGCGCCGCAAGCACGCCGGCGCATGAGCTTCTGGCACGCGCCCCCGTCCGAGGGCTGCGCGACGACATCGGGAGCCGCACTGTGGGGCTGTCGCGACGAGCGGGCAATTCCTATACTTGAGTGGCTGCGCGAGCCGGGGCATGCGCCGGACGGAATCGCGCCGGCTTCCAGTGGACTGGCAAGGGAGAACACGATGTTCAAGCACTTCCTGGTTCCCACAGACGGTTCTCCCCGTGCCGACGCGATGATTGCGCGCGCCGTAACCTTTGCCGGACGCCTCGGCGCCCGCGTCACCGGGTTGCATGTGATTCCCCAGTACCACCTGATGACCTACCGGCTGACCAGCCTGCAGGACACCCGGGAGACGTTCGCCGCGGAGGCAGCGCGCCACGCGGACGAGTTCCTGGCCGCCCTGAGCCGTGCCGCCACGCAGGCTGGCGTGCCATGCGACACGGTCACCGCCACGGACGACCACCCGTGGCAGGCCATCGTGCAGACGGCGCAGCAGCGAGATTGCGACCTGATCGTGATGTCATCGCACGGGCGGCGCGGCCTGCAGGCCATGCTGATCGGCAGCGAGACACACAAGGTCCTGACGCACAGCGCGATTCCCGTGCTGGTATTCCACTAGGGTTCCCACACGGGGCCTGGCAAGCGGGCGACAGCCCATCCATTGACCTTCACCACCAGACCAAGGAGTTCGATTATGGCGATTCGAATTGGCGAAGAAGCTCCTGACTTCACCGCCGAGACCACGCAAGGCACGATCCACTTCCACGAGTGGATCGGCAACGGCTGGGCCATCCTGTTCTCGCACCCGAAGGACTTCACGCCCGTCTGCACGACCGAACTCGGCTACATGGCCGGTCTCAAGCCGGAATTCGACAAGCGGAACACCAAGATCATCGGCCTGAGCATCGACCCGGTCGGCGACCATTCTCGCTGGGCCCAGGACATCGAGGAAACGCAGGGCCATGCGGTCAACTATCCGATGATCGGCGACGCCGACCTGAAGGTGGCGAAGCTCTACGACATGATCCACCCCGAAGCGAGCGGCGGCCCGCGCACGGCGGTGGACAACGCGACCATCCGATCGGTGTTCTGGATCGGTCCGGACAAGAAGATCAAGGCCATGCTCGCGTATCCGATGAGCGCCGGCCGCAATTTCGACGAAGTCCTGCGGCTGCTGGACTCGCTGCAGCTCAACGCGAAGCATGCCGTGGCAACGCCGGTCAACTGGAAGCCGGGCGACGACGTGATCATCCCGACCTCGGTCTCGGACGAAGACGCCAGGAAGAAGTATCCGGACGGCTTCAAGACGCTGAAGCCCTACCTCCGGGTGGTAGCCCAGCCAAAGTAGGAAGAAGGCAGCCTGCAGGGCCGGAGATTCCGGTGCCGCCTCATCCGTTGGTATGGGACGGACGGGACACCGGAAAAACTATCCACAGGAACAGTGGATATCCGGCCTATTGACAACCGCACAAGGCGCGCCGGCATTGGAAAAGGCTGGCTTGCCTAATTTGTAGGCAGCCGGCCACCATGGGGAAATGGTTGCGCCGGCGGCCGTTCTGTGCCTGATGCGATACAACGTGGCCGCGATCAGTGCACCAGCACATCGCGGAGGGTGTCAGCCAGTTCCTTGGCGACGAACTTCGCAACGTAGGCATTGGCGCCGACCTTGCGCACATGCTCCTCGCTGGCCTCGCCGGAAAGCGACGAATGAATCACTACCGGCAGCGATTTGAGGCGGCTGTCCGCCTTGATCTTGCGGGTCAGGGTAAAGCCGTCCATCTCCGGCATTTCCAGGTCGGTGAGCACCAGCGCCACCTCGTCATGGATCGAGCGGCCATTGCTGGCCGCTTCGGTCGCCATGCGGTCGAGCAAGTCCCAGGCTTCCTTGCCGGACTTGGTCATCACCACCGGCGCGCCGAGCGCCTTCAGGCTCTGTTCGATCAGCCCGCGCGCAAGCGCCGAGTCGTCGGCGGCAATCACCTTGGTGCCCGGCGGCAGCGTGAGTTGCGGCCCGACGGCATCCGGCACCACGTCGGGCTGGCGCGACGGCAGCACGTCGCGCAGGATCTGCTCGACATCCAGCACCTGCACCAGGCGCGCCTGGTCGGTCCCGGCATCAAGCTTGGCGATGCTGGTCACATGGCCGGTCTGCACGCTGGCCTCGGCCGAATGCACCTGGTTCCACTCGAGGCGCACGATCTCCTCGACCGCCTCCACCGCAAACCCTTGCGTTGAACGGGCGTATTCGGTCACCAGCAGGATGCCCAGGCCGTTGGCAGGCTTGCAGCCCACCAGGCGCGGCAGGTCGATCACAGGAATCACCTGGCCACGGATGTCGGCCATGCCCAGGATCGACGGGTCGGCCCCGACCACCGTGGTGACCGGCGGCATCACCAGGATTTCGCGGACCTTGAAGACATTGATGCCGAACAGCTCGGACTGGCCTGATTGTTCGGCGTCGCCCAGCCGGAACAACAGCAGTTCGAACTGGTTGTTGTTGGTCAGGTTGGTGCGTTCGTCGATGTCCCTCATCGAACTGCTCATGTGATGCTCCCCTTGCATGCCGACTGGCCAGTTGATTTGCCGCTGCGGTTTGTGCGTTCTGCGGCCTGGCGGCAGGCGGACAGCAGACGTTCGATGTCTGGATATCGGCAGCCGGGATCGGGGATTAAGGCGCTATTAAAGCGCTATTAAGGCGCCCCCCGCGCCAGATCAAGGCGCGGGGAGGCATGACGCGGCGGTTCAGCCGCCGGCGAGCGCCTGCAGGATGTGGATTTCGTCATCGTCGTGCAGCGGGGCATCGAGCCGCATCAGCTGCACGCGATTGACGAAGACGCGGATATAGGGCCGGAGCTTGTCCTGCTCGTCGACGATGCGAAAGCGCATGCCGGGGAACTGCCGGTCCAGGTCCTCGAGCATCTGGCCGATGCTGCTGCCATGCGCTTCCACCACCGGCTGCTGGCCGGTGTAGGAAAGCAGCGGCGAGGCAATATGCACACGCATTGCGGTTACCCCGCCAGGTCAGACCGGCCGCGCGGACTGCACCGCGTAGATATGCGGCAAGTGGCTGACAATGCACTGCCAGTGCCCGCCTTCATCGGTGCTGGCCCAGATCTCGCCGCCGGTGGTGCCGAAGTAGACGCCCACGGGTGCCTGCGCATCCGCCGTCATGGCCTGGCGCTTGACCGTGAGCCAGGCCTGCCCGGCCGGCAGGCCGCGGTCCTGCCGCTGCCAGGTTTCGCCGGCATCGCGCGTGACATAGACCGCGGGCTTGCCGCCGGGGCTCACGCGCGGCCAGACGTCGCTGCCATCCATCGGGAATACCCACACGGTGCGCGGATCGCGCTGGTGCGCGACGATGGGAAAGCCGATGTCCCCGACATCGCGCGGCATGGCATCGCCGATGCGCTTCCAGGTCCCCTCGCGCCGGTCCATGCGATAGATGCCGCAGTGATTCTGCTGGTACAGGATGTCGGGGGCGGCAGGATGCTGCACCACGCAGTGCGGGTCATGGCCGTATTCGACGTCGGGGTCCGGCAGGAAATCGGCGGCACAGCCCCGGTTCAGGGGCTTCCAGTCCGCGCCGGCATCGGTACTTTCAAACACGCCACCGCTCGACATGCCGATGTACAGGTGCCTGGGGTCGCGCGGATCGACCAGGATCGAATGCAGCTTGGGGCCGTCCGGCGTGCCGTCCTGTTCGCCGCCGGTCCAGCTGCGCCGCATCGGATGGTCGTTGAAGCCGGCCACGGGCTCCCAGCTTGCGCCATGGTCGGTACTGCGGAACAGGCCCTGCGGGGACGTGCCGGCATACCACGTGCCGGATTCTGTCGCGTGTCCGGGTGTCAGCCAGAAGACGTGGTCGACCACGCGACCCGTCTCGCCTTCGGCCGCCTTGGCAAAGGCCGGCGGGCGCGTGGCTTCGGTCCAGTTCTGGCCGCCATCGGTGGAACGGAATACGGTCGGGCCCAGGTGGCCGGTGCGTGCGGCCATCAGCATGCGCCGAGGCTCGCGCGGATCCTGCACGATGTGGTGGATGGTATGTCCCAGGAACACCGGCCCCCGCAGTGCCCAGGCGCACCGCGCCGCGTCGCTGGTCAGGAACCAGGCGCCCTTGATTGTAGCGACCAGCAGCATCGTCGGGCCGGAGTCCGGGGGCGGCATCGGGTGGGTTTCAGTATGCGGCGCCGTGGTAGCAGTCATCATGGCTCCTGCGGAACTGCCCCGTTGCGGGGCACATGCTTCGGAGTCTAGTACATGTAGACAGTGTTCACAATTGCAATCTTGTGACTGAATTTGACTGCCCACCAGCGCGCAGTCTCGCGCCGGTCTTCACGGTTAGACGCCGTAGACGGCGGATCTCAGCATGATGGTTGGACATTCCACGCAGAATGTGGCATAAGACCTGTTGCCCGGCAGCGCCCCGCCATGCCGGCCCATCCCACATATCTGCTGATGCTCCACCCGCTCCGCGCTGCCACCGTCTCGCTTCGCCATGCCATGCATGGCGCGGCCGCGTGCGCGCCGGAAGCGGCCACCGGCATCGGCCTGCCGGCGACCCCGGCCCATCGTGCCGTGCTTTTCCTGGCCGTGCGGGCAGCTCGGCGGACCTCCATCCCGACCTGAGCTTTCCCGCACGGCACTTTGCATGCGGCTGCCCTGTTGGCTGCCGCAAACCATTGTGCATCCAGGAGAAAGCCATGCCATCGATCTACCGCCGCACCCTTTGCGCCATGGCGGCGCTCGTCATCCTGTACCTCGCCCTCAACGCCTGAGCGGAGTACGCCATGATCATGACCTTTGCATTGCGCCACCCGGCGCGGGTACTGGCACGCGCACTGGAACTGCGCATCGATGTCAGCCACAGCCATGCCGAAGTGGAAGACGAGCTGGGGGCGCTGCATGACCGCATACGCCGCCCCGGCGACCGGCTGCATGCGATGCCGGACCTGCCCAGCGGGCTGCCGGGGCTGCGCCTTCGCTACCGCGAGGCCGACGGCGAGATTTTCGTGTATGTGGAAGATGTGGCCAGCGGCCGGCTGGCCGGCTATACGGTGTTCAACCGGCTGATCGAGGTTGGTCGCCGTACCGACCCATGGGTGCGTTCGCCCCATACGAAGTTTGCGCCGGCTTACCAGCGCCGCGGCCTGGCGTCGGGCCTCTACCGCTGGGCGCTGGATGGCGGACTATGCCTGCTGAGCGGCGCCCGGCAGTCTGCGGGCGCGCATGCGCTATGGCAATCGCTGGGCAGCCGCTACACGCTCGGCTATGTCGACCTGCGCTACAAGACGCTCACCTATCTCGGCGAACAGGTCAGCGCAGCTGTGATGGATGACCTGCACACCCGCATGGTGCTGCTGGGGCATGGCTGGACGCTGGAACGCTTCAAGGAAGCGACGGGGATGTATTGAGTCCGCTGCGGGCGGCGTGCAGACCGGGTCAGCGCCGGTTCACAGCCAGGTGATGGGCGCCGCCTCACGGGCATTCCGAAGATGCAGCGACCAGCCGCGCGCAAAGTAGCCGCGCACGCGCGCAACCAGCGAACGGCCGCTGCCCATGCGGGCGTACAAGGCAACATCGCGGGACAGGTCGGTGGAAGCGGCAGCCGGACGGCGACTCGGCGACTGGCGATAGCGCGTATCAGCAAGCACTTGCATAAGAAGATTCAGGGTAGACAGGAAGTCAATAAAAAGCGCGTCCGGCCGCACTTGCATCATGGAGGCAGGACTCGCACCGCCGGACTCAAGGGTTATCCCTAGTATATAGAAGTCGCCCGCAAGACATCCGGGTCAATCCCTATAGGCCCTATTCGTATCAACTGATAATGGCAGCGCGCCTCTGGCCCGCCACAGCGCCGCCGATCCGCACAAAGGCGGCAATGCATCACATTCACTATTCCCTTCCAGGCATACCGCGCATTTTGTCGGGGTTATGACGAGTCGCCGCGCGTAGCCTAGCCTTCAGCCTTGCCCAGATCACGCCCATGCAGAAGGCGACAGACAGCAGGCACACCGATAAAACCGGCCGGGCAGCGAGCATTGCCACGGCCGATACTTAGAACCACGTGAGACAAAGCCTGTCCACGGCCCTTCCGCCGGCCGCGGCAGCGCCCTGCAAGGAGACAGATCATCATGATCGAACAGCCCTATCCGTCAGTGACGGAAGTCGATTCCGCGCGCCCCGAAGTCAAGAACAAGCTCGACGCCTATTTCCAGATCACTGCACGCGGCAGCACGCAGCGGCAGGAACTGGTAGCGGGCGTGACCACCTTCATGGCCATGGTCTACGCGGTCTTTGTCGTGCCGGGCATGCTCGGCAAGGCCGGCTTCGACACCAGCGCGGTGTTCGTAGCGGTGTGCCTCACCACGGCATTCGGCTCGCTGCTGATGGGCGTATGGGCCAAGCTGCCGATCGCCATCGGCTGCGCCATTTCGCTGACCGCCTTCATGGCCTTTGGCCTGGTGCTGGGGCAAGGGCTGTCGCCGGCCGTGGCGCTTGGCGCGGTATTCCTGATGGGCGTGGTGTTCACCGCGATCTCCGTCACCGGCGTGCGCTCCTGGATCCTGCGCAACCTGCCGGCCGGCGTCGCGCACGGTGCCGGGATCGGCATCGGCCTGTTCCTGTTGCTGATCGCGTCCAACGAAGTGGGCCTGGTAGTCAAGAACAGCGGCGCCGGGCTGCCCGTCACGCTGGGCAAGATCACCGCCTTCCCGGTGGTGATGTCGGTGCTGGGGCTGGCCGCCATCTTCGGCCTGGAGCGGCGCCGCGTGCCGGGCGGCATCCTGCTGGTGATCGTCGCCATCTCGTTGCTGGGACTGATCTTCGACCCGGCCGTGAAGTTCACCGGCGTCTTCGCGCTGCCGTCGCTGAGCGCGCCCGGCCACCAGTCGCTGATCGGCGCCATGGACATCCGCGGTGCGCTGTCCGCCGCCGTGCTGCCAAGCGTGCTGGCGCTGGTGATGACCGCCGTGTTCGACGCCACCGGCACGATCCGCGCCGTGGCGGGCCAGGCCGGCCAGCTCGACGCCAGCGGGCACATCCGCAACGGCGGCCGTGCGCTCACCGCGGACTCGGTCAGCTCGATCGTCTCCGCCATGTTCGGCGGCGCCCCGGCCGCGGCTTATATCGAGTCGACCGTCGGCGTGGCCGCCGGCGCCAAGACGGGCCTGACCGCCGTCGTGGTCGGCCTGCTGTTCCTGGCCGTGATGTTCTTCTCGCCGCTGGCGGCCCTGGTGCCGTCGTATGCCACCGCGCCGGCGCTGATGTACGTGGGCCTGCTGATGCTGTCGAGCGTCTCGCGCCTGCATATGGATGATCTGGTCGATGCGCTGGCGGGCCTGGTCTGCGCGGTGTTCATCGTGCTGACCTGCAATATCGTCACTGGCATCATGCTCGGCTTCTGCACGCTGGTGGTCGGCCGCATCATCGCGGGCGAATGGCGCAAGCTCAATGTCGGCACCGTGGCCATTGCCATTGCGCTGGCCGCGTTCTATGCCGGAGGCTGGGCCATCTGAAACAGACGCTTCAATCGGGCGACCGCTGCCCATGGCGCGGTTGTCCGGAGTGAATTCAACAATGTCTCCTCCATCGCCACAACGGTGGATTTACGCCCCGGGATTCCTGCTTTCCCGGGGCATTTTTTTTATTGTGCGCCGGCACATCCTGGGATATTGCCCCGCTTCGCGCTTGGGGCCCGCCATTGCCAGCATATCGACACCTCGTTGAATGCGCGTGCGATACCGATGCCGCCGCGGTCGACTGGCAAGAATTCGATGCGCCCGGAATGTCCTGACCGCCGTCTGTGCGGACGACGGCTGCACCAGCGAATGCAGAGCGAAACCCAATAACGACTGCGAAGACATAACGAATCTCCACGCAGACCGCTTGCCTGGCAGGAATGCATATACGCATGCGTGACCGGAAAACAATTCTGTCCATCCGGATCCAAATCCCTTCTTTGCCTTTGGCAATTGCCAAAGCCCCAAAACACAGCAATGGCATTGACCCACCAGCCCCTTATTTTCGGCAATCGCACAGTCTGTAACAATAGCCCCGTGCAATTTGCGTTATATTTCGTAAAATTTCTTTGTACCCACCGCAGCATGACAATGTCACATCCGCATGAAGTTCCAGTACCATGCAGCGGCCAATTGCAGAAAAAGGGGAATATAGATGGCGACATACAAACAACTTCTCGCAGAAAAAGAAGCGCTCGAAGCCAAGCTCAATGAAGTCAGGGCGACGGAAGTGGCCGGCGTGATTGACCAGATCCGCTCGCTGATGGCCGAATACGGCCTGACCGCAGACGACATCGCCCCGCGCCGCGGCCGTGGCCGCCCGGCCGGTTCGGGCACCAAGAAGGAGCACGCCCCGCTGCCGGCGAAATACATGGATCCCAAGACGGGCAAGACGTGGTCGGGCCGTGGCCGCGCCCCGGCATGGCTGGGCAAGCGCCCGGAACGTTTCCTGATCGAGTCGTAATTCCCTGCGGCCGCCCTGTCAGGGGCCGGCCCGTCCGGGCGTCGTCAGGACGCCTGGCAGACGTATTCCTTCTTCAGCGCGCGAAAGCCCTGCTGCGTCGGTTCGACGAGGGGCCGGGCGCCGCCTGACGGCAACGGGCGCAGGCGCAGCACCTGGGCCGAGCACTGGCTCGCGGTCTCGTCCCGCTTGTAGCGGATTTCATACTGCGCGCCCGCCTCGGGCACGAACGACACGCCCGCCGCGCAACGCAGTTCCGGCAGGGGCGGCGCGGCCGTCGAACTCACGCCCACATAGATCCGCCTGCCCGCCTCCACCTGGCGCTCACGCGTGCGCGAGGGCGGCTCCGGCGAACTCCCGGCCATTTCGAGCCCACGGTCCTTGCCGATCGCCGAAAGCTGCTTCCCAGTTCCGGCCAGCACCAGTGGGCGGGCCGGGACCGGGCATTTGGCGGGGTCCACCACCGTGAAGGTGGTGTTGTCATCGGTATCGGTCATCAGCCGTACGCTGGCCACCGGCGCGCCGGACGGCACGCGGTACTGCGCCACGCAGCCGGCCGCCATGGCGGCGGCAGCCAGCATCGTCAGGATCGGTACTGCCGTCGGCCCGGGATTTTGCATGGTGTGTGGAAGGAAGGAAATGCATGCCGGGTCGCCGAATGGCAAGCGAACAAGCCGGGGCAGACTGTCCAGCATACCCCCAAGGCGGGCGGTGCGTCGATGGTGGAAACCCACGTTGAAAATCCGGCAAGGATATCCACAGAATCTGTGGATATCCTCGCGCGTCTCTCCCGAAACGCCCAGTCTGTGCGCCAACGCACCGGACCGCCCATTTTTTAGGCACCCGGTTGCACTGCGGTGCAACATGTCATGCCGGGGCACGCCCATGGCGGGTTCTCGCCCAAGTGCTCGGCCAGGAAATCCGCGAACGGCATTACACCGCGTAAATGCCCGATTCGGCCACCGGACAATCGGCCAGGAGTGGGAGACGGCCCCTTGCCTCACCCCGCCTTCCCATCGATCCGCGGCCGCGCCAGCCGCGGCGCGTAGACCACCGCGTAGACCACGAACCCGGCTACCCAGCACGCCGCCGCGCCGTAGATCCAATGCAGGTACCCGGCCGGCCACAGCAGCGGCCCGATGACACGCAGCACAGCGGCCACTGCCACCAGCCAGTAGGCCGCAGTTTCCGCGCGCCCCGCCGCCAGCATCCGTCCGGTATGTCCCAGCGCCGTGCGCGTGACCATCGCGATGATGGCGCCGCCCAGCACGCCGACCGTGAACGCATGCGTGGCAACGCCGGGCATCACCAGCCCCAGCGCGGCAGCCGCCTGCAGCACGAAGGCCAGCGGCAGCCAGCCGTAGGCCAGGTGCAGCGACCAAAGCAGCGGCCGGTTGCCCACCGCATAGCCGCGCCAGCCCGCCACGCGGATGCCGAGCACCACGGCGGCCAGCAACGACAGCACGGCTGCAAGCCAGCCCGGCAACGGTGCGAGACCGGCCAGCAGGCCCAGCACCGCGGCCGGCACAACCGCGCGGTCGACCTTCGGGTACTGGCGCAGCCGGAAACCGGGGACCGCATTAGTGGTGAACATCGGGATCACGCGCCCGCCGATCACGATCACGAACAGCGTGATCAGCGCGACGCCGGCCTGGCAGGCACGCAGCGCCCCATCGGCGTGGCCCGTGGCCTGCAGCGAGAGGCTCGACACATTGGCCAGCGCCAGCAGCCACAGCGCGAACGCCAGCGGATAGTTGCGGCGGTTGCCGGCCCTGACCAGCGTGCGCGTAAACGCGAGCGCGGCCAGCGGCAGGAACGCTCCGTCGATCCACGCAGCCGGCGCGCCGGCGCCGAACCACATTGCGCCCCGTCCGGCCAGCCACAGCACGAACAGGCAGGCCAGCAGCACGCCGGTTGGCGTGGGTTGCCCCGTCCACGCGCGCCCGGCCGTGAACAGGAAGCCCACCACGATGGCTGCGGCAAAGCCGAACACCATCTCATGGGCATGCCACAGCATCGGCGGCAAGGCACCAGGCTGCACCGCGCCAACCACGCCGCCGAACATGGCGGCCCATATGGCCACGGCGATCGCCGCGAAGACCGCGCCGCCCAGGTAGAAGGGCCGGAAACCGAGCGCAAACAGCGCAAAACCACGGGGTGGCGGACCGGCTTCGGGCGACTTGCGCGGACCGCGTGCGGGCAGGATAGGGATGGTTTCCATGATGGGCGCGTGCGAAAAGTTTGATCCTTGTCACGGGTTGGTACCGTGTCCAGGCGGGCTGTTGTGACGATAACACCCTGATGCCGCCGCCGTCCTCCGCCGATGGAACTAGCTCCTCCAGCAGGTTCCGTGGCGTGGCGGCCTGTGCTCCCGGCGAATGGTCAGCCGTAGCGGCCGTGCCTACTCTGGCGTCAACCGTCAAAGTTGACACAGGAGTATGGCCATGGCCACCCCAACCCGCCCGGCACGCATGCCGGACCCTGTCCCTCCCGGGGCATGGACGACGCTGACATCGAGCACCTTCGCCTTCACGATCTGCTTCGCCGTCTGGATGCTGTTTGCCGTCCTCGGCATCCCGCTCAAGAAAGAACTCGGGCTCAATGAAACCGAGTTCGGCCTGCTGGCCGCCACGCCGGTGCTGAGCGGCTCGCTCATCCGCGTGCCGCTGGGCATCTGGACCGACCGCTACGGCGGGCGCGTCGTCTTCTTCGTGCTGATGCTGGCCACGGTCATTCCGATCTGGCTGATCTCGTATGCGCACACCCTGTGGCAACTGCTGGTACTGGGTCTGTTCGTCGGCCTGGCCGGCGGCTCGTTCTCGGTAGGCACGCCGTACGTGGCGCGCTGGTTCCCGCGTTCGCGCCAGGGGCTGGCCATGGGCATCTTCGGCGCCGGCAACTCCGGTGCCGCGCTGACCAAGTTCGTCGCGCCCGCGCTGATCCTGGCTGCCGGCACCTGGGAAATCGTCCCGCGCGTGTATTCCGTGGCCATGCTGGTCACGGCCATCGTGTTCTGGGTGTTCTCGCGCAGCAACCCCGCCCACCGGGTGTCGTCCAGCGTCGGCTGGCGCGAACAGCTCGCCGTGATGCGCGACCCGCGCGTGTGGCGCTATTCGCAGTACTACTCGGTGGTGTTCGGCGGCTATGTCGGCCTGTCGCTGTGGATGACCAAGTACTACATCGGCGAATACGGCTTCGACATGAAGGTGGCCGCTTTCCTGGCCGCATGCTTCTCACTGCCGGGCGGCGTGCTGCGCGCGATCGGCGGCTGGATCTCCGATCGCTACGGCGCGCAGCGCACCACGTGGTGGGTGATGTGGGTGAGCTGGGTCGGCTTCTTCCTGCTGAGCTACCCGCAGACCGACTTCGTGATCCACACCACCACGGGTCCGCAGAGCTTCCGCATCGCGCTGACGCCAGCAGTGTTCACGTTCCTGCTGTTCGTGGTCGGCATCGCCTTCGCCATCGGCAAGGCCTCGGTCTTCAAGTTCATCTCGAACGATTTCACGCACAACATCGGCGCAGTCTCCGGCGTGGTGGGCCTGGCTGGCGGGCTGGGCGGCTTCGTGCTGCCGATCCTGTTCGGCGCGCTGGCCGACCTCACGGGCGTGCGCAGCAGCTGCTTCATGCTGATGTACGGCACGGTGTGCGTGAGCCTGGTCTGGATGCACTACAGCCACCGCGCCGAACGCCGGCGCAAGGAACAAGCCGTCGGCCTCACGCAGACTGCCTGACGCCCTCCCCGATACCCCATTCAACTCAAGCACACTGTCATGTCCACTTCCGTACTGACGCGCTGGGAGCCCGAGAACGCGGCGTTCTGGCAAGACTCCGGCGAGCGCATCGCCTACCGCAACCTGTGGATCTCGATCCCGGCACTGATGCTGGCCTTCGTGGTCTGGATGCTGTGGAGCGTGGTCGCGGTCAACCTTGACCGCGCCGGCTTCCAGTTCACCAAGAACCAGCTGTTCTGGCTGACCGCGCTGCCCGCGTTGTCCGGCGCCACGCTGCGCATCTTCTACTCGTTCCTGGTGCCGGTGTTCGGCGGGCGGCGCTTCACCGCCATCTCCACCGCGCTGCTGCTGATCCCGGCGCTCGGCATGGGCTTCGCGCTGCGCGACCCGTCCACGAGCTATCCCACGCTGCTCGCGCTCGCGCTGCTGTGCGGGCTGGGCGGCGCCAACTTCAGCTCGTCGATGGCCAACATCAGCTTCTTCTTCCCGAAGGAGAAGAAGGGGCTGGCCACCGGCCTGAATGCCGGCATCGGCAACCTGGGCGTGTCGGTGGTGCAGTTCGTCACGCCGCTGGTGGTATCGGTGGCCGTGTTCGGTACGCTCGGCGGCGAGGCCCAGCAATACCAGGCCGGCGGCGCCACGCAAAGCCTGTGGCTGCAGAACGCCGGCTTCATCTGGGTGCCGTTCATCGTGGTGTCGTCGCTGGCGGCGTGGTTCGGCATGCATGACATCGCCGACGCCAAGGCGTCCTTCGCCGACCAGGCCATCATCTTCAAGCGCAAGCACAACTGGCTGATGTGCTGGCTGTACGTGGGCACGTTCGGTTCGTTCATCGGCTTCTCGGCCGGCCTGGCGCTGCTGACCAAGTCGCAGTTCCCCGGCGTGAACCCGACCGCCTATGCCTTCCTCGGGCCGCTGGTCGGAGCCCTGACGCGCCCTGTCGGCGGCTGGATCTCTGACAAGCTCGGTGGCGCGCGCGTCACGCTGTGGACCTTCGTCGGCATGATTGTCGCCGTGCTCGCCGTGCTGGCCGCGCTGCCGCACGACGGCGTGGCGGGCAGCTTCCCGGCCTTCCTCGCGGCCTTCGTCGCGCTGTTCGCGCTGACCGGCATCGGCAACGGCTCCACGTTCCGCATGATTCCCGTGATTTTCCTCACGGAGCGCCAGCGTGCTGCCGCCGGCAAGGGCGGCGCCGCGCAGAAGCAAGCGCTGCAGGAGGCCGGCAAGGAATCGGCCGCCGTGCTCGGCTTCTCCGGCGCAATCGGCGCCTATGGCGGCTTCTTCATCCCCAAGAGCTTCGGCACCTCGCTGGAACTGACCGGGTCGGCTGACGCCGCGCTGTACTGCTTCATTGCCTTCTACGTGAGCTGCGTGCTGGTGACCTGGTGGTGCTACGCACGCCGCAATGCGGCCATGCCCTGCTGATGTCCTGCCAGCCGGCCTAGTTCGACCGAACTAGGCCGGCCCCCGCCGACTAGCCCGAACGCACTGCGCAGCCTGTTCCACCAGCGAATTGGCGCGCACATACCTCCCCCCATAAGCTACGAGTGTCCCTGCAACGGCCGCATGCCGCCAGCAGCAAGCATTCGCGGAGAACAAAAGATGAGTCACTTTCTGGATCGACTGAAGTTCATGTCGCGCGTCAAGTCCACGTACTCGGACGGGCACGGCGCGGTGGTGAACGAAGACCGCAAGTGGGAAGACGGCTACCGCAGCCGCTGGCAGCACGACAAGATCGTGCGCTCCACACACGGCGTGAACTGCACGGGCTCGTGCTCGTGGAAGGTGTATGTGAAGAACGGCCTGATCACCTGGGAAACCCAGCAGACCGACTACCCGCGCACTCGCCCAGACCTGCCCAACCATGAGCCGCGCGGCTGCCCGCGCGGCGCCTCGTACAGCTGGTACGTCTACTCGGCCCAGCGTGTGAAGTACCCGATGATCCGCGGCCGCCTGATGGAAATGTGGCGCGAGGCCCGCAAGACCATGGACCCGATCGCCGCGTGGGAATCGATCAGCCAGGACCCCGAAAAGGCGAAGCACTACAAGAGCGTGCGCGGCCAGGGCGGCTTCGTGCGCGCCGACTGGAACACCGCGACGGAGATGATCGCGGCCGCCAACGCCTTTACCGTCAAGAAGTTCGGCCCGGACCGCGTGGTTGGCTTCTCGCCGATTCCCGCGATGTCGATGGTGTCCTACGCCGCCGGCGCGCGCTACCTGAGCCTGCTCGGCGGTGCCTGCCTGTCGTTCTACGACTGGTACTGCGACCTGCCGCCGGCCAGCCCACAGGTGTGGGGCGAGCAGACCGACGTGCCCGAGTCCGCCGACTGGTACAACTCCACCTACCTGATGGTGTGGGGCTCCAACGTGCCTCAGACGCGCACGCCGGACGCCCACTTCTACACCGAGGTGCGCTACAAGGGCACCAAGACTGTGGCGGTGTCTTCGGACTTCGGCGAAATGGTCAAGTTCGGCGACATCTGGCTGGCCCCGAAGCAAGGCACCGATGCCGCGCTGGCCATGGCCATGGGCCACGTCGTGCTCAAGGAATTCCACGTCAGCCGCAAGTCCGCCTACTTCCGCGACTACATCAAGCAGTACACCGACATGCCGATGCTGGTGCTGCTGCGCGACAACGGCGGCACGCTGGTGCCCGACCACTTCCTGCGCGCCTCGCACCTTGCCGACAACCTCGGCGAAGCCAATCATCCGGACTGGAAGACCCTGCTGGTCGACGACACGACCGGCGACATCGTCGCGCCCAACGGCTCCATCGGCTTCCGCTGGGGCGAGGCCGCTCACAACGGCGGCGAGAAGGTCGGCCGCTGGAACCTGGAGATGAAGGACGGCGGCAGTGGCCGCAATATCGATCCGCGCCTGTCGCTGCTGGGCAGCCACGATGAAGTGGCCGAAGTCGGCTTCGCCTACTTCGGGGGCGAGCATGACGCGCTGCTGCGCCGCCGCGTGCCGGCCCGCCGCGTGACGCTGGCCGACGGCACCACCGCGCTGGTCGCCACGGTGTATGACCTGCAGCTTGCCAACTATGGTGTCGACCAGGGCCTGGGAGGCCCGAACGTGGCCGCGTCCTATGACGACGACGTGCCCTACACGCCCGCCTGGCAGGAGAAGCACACCTCGGTGCCGCGGAAGCTCGTCATCCAGGTGGCGCGCGAGTTCGCCGACAACGCTGACCGCACGCAGGGCAAGAGCATGGTCATCGTCGGCGCGGCGCTGAACCACTGGTACCACAACGACATGATCTACCGCGGCATCATCAACCTGCTGATGATGTGCGGCTGCATCGGCAAGAGCGGCGGCGGCTGGGCCCACTACGTCGGCCAGGAAAAGCTGCGCCCGCAGTTCGGCTGGGCACCGCTCGCCTTCGGGCTCGACTGGTCGCGCCCGCCGCGCCATATGAACGGCACCTCGTTCTTCTACAACCACACCAGCCAGTGGCGCCACGAGAAGCTTGGCGTCGACGAGATCCTGTCGCCGACCGCCGACAGGAACAAGTACGGCAAGATGTCCCTGCTGGACCTGAACGCCAAGTCCGAACGCATGGGCTGGCTGCCGTCGGCACCGCAGCTCGGCTCGAACCCGCTCGACGTGGTCGATGCGGCCGAGCGCGCCGGCAAGGATCCCGTCGCGTACACGGTGGAGCAGCTGAAGTCCGGAAACCTGGAGTTCGCCTGCGACGACCCCGACAACCCCGCCAACTTCCCGCGCAATATGTTCGTATGGCGCTCGAACATCCTGGGCAGCTCGGGCAAGGGCCACGAATACTTCCTGAAGTACCTGCTCGGCACGCAGAACGCCGTGTTCGGCGACGAGGACGACGCGATCAAGCCGAGCGAAGTGAAGGTGCGCCCGGCCGCCGAAGGCAAGCTCGATCTGCTGACGGTGCTCGATTTCCGCATGAGCACCACCTGCCTGTACGGCGACATCGTGCTGCCTACCGCGACCTGGTACGAGAAGGACGACCTCAACACGTCCGACATGCACCCGTTCATCCACCCGCTGTCCGAAGCCGTGCAGCCGCTGTGGGAAAGCAAGACCGACTGGGAGATCTACAAGGCCATCGCGAAGAAGTTCAGCGAGATCGCCGGCCCGTACCTCGGCACGCGCAAGGATCTCGTCTGCACGCCGCTGCTGCATGACACCCCGGGCGAACTCGGCCAGCCGTTCGAGCCGAAGGACTGGAAGCACGGCGAGTGCGACCTGATCCCCGGCAAGACCGCGCCGTCGATGACGGTGGTCGAGCGCAACTACGCCGACATCTACAAGAAGTTCACCTCGATCGGCCCGCTGCTGGACAAGATGGGTAACGGCGGCAAGGGCATCAACTGGGACACGAAGCACGAGGTCAAGGAAATCGGCAACCTGAGCAAGACCGTGACCGAGCATGGCGTGAGCCACGGCCGGCCGAAGCTCGAAACCGCGATCGACGCCGCAGAGATGATCCTGACCTTCGCGCCCGAGACCAACGGCCATGTCGCCGTGAAGGCCTGGGACGCGCTGTCGAAGATCACCGGCCGCGACCACACGCACCTGGCCGAAGGCCGCGAGCACGACAAGATCCGCTTCCGCGACGTGCAGGCGCAGCCACGCAAGATCATCTCCGCGCCGACGTGGTCGGGGCTGGAGTCGGAAGAAGTCAGCTACAACGCCGGCTACACCAACGTGCACGAGCTGATTCCATGGCGCACGCTCACCGGCCGCCAGCAGTTCTGGCAGGACCACCGCTGGATGCTGGACTTCGGCGAAGGCTCATGCGTGTACAAGCCGGCCATCGACACCAAGACGGTCAGCCCGATGCTCGGCAAGAAGCCGAACGGCAACCCCGAGCTGGTGCTGAACTGGATCACGCCGCACCAGAAGTGGGGCATCCACTCCACGTACTCGGACAACCTGCGCATGCTGACGCTGTCGCGCGGCGGGCCGCACGTGTGGATCTCGGAGGTCGAGGCCAAGGCCAACGGCATCCGCGACAACGACTGGGTGGAAGTGTTCAACGTCAACGGCACGCTGACCGCCCGCGTGGTGGTGTCGCAGCGCGTTCCGCAGGGTATGTGCCTGATGTACCACGCCCAGGAAAAGATCGTGAACGTGCCGGGTGCCGAGACCAGCCGCATGCGCGGCGGCATCCATAACTCGGTCACGCGTGCGGTGACCAAGCCCACGCACATGATCGGCGGCTACGCGCAGCTGGCCTACGGCTTCAACTACTACGGCACCGTGGGCAGCAACCGCGACGAGTTCGTGATCCTGCGCAAGATGAAAAAGGTCGACTGGCTGGAAGGGCCGCTCGTGGAAAAGACTGCGAATTTGAGTGAGAAGGAAGGAGCCTGAGAATGAAGATCCGCGCCCAGGTGGCCATGGTGCTGAACCTCGACAAGTGCATCGGCTGCCATACCTGCTCCGTCACCTGCAAGAACGTGTGGACCAGCCGTGATGGCATCGAATACGCCTGGTTCAACAATGTCGAAACCAAGCCCGGCATCGGCTACCCCAAGGAATGGGAGAACCAGGACAAGTGGCAAGGCGGCTGGAAGCGCAATGCCGACGGCAGCCTGGAACCGCGCCAGGGCGGCAAGCTGAAGATCCTGGCGAACCTGTTCGCCAACCCGAACCTGCCGCAAATCGACGACTACTACGAGCCGTTCACCTACGACTACGAACACCTGCAGAAGGCGCCGCTCGTGCAGACCCCGCCGACCGCGCGTCCGGTGTCCGTGCTGACCGGCCGCAAGATGGAAAAGATCGAATGGGGTCCGAACTGGGAAGACGACCTCGGCGGCGAATTCAGCTCGCGTGGCCGCGACAAGCTGTTCGACGACGTGCAGAAGGAGATGTACTCGACCTTCGAGAACACCTTCATGATGTACCTGCCGCGCCTGTGCGAGCACTGCCTGAACCCGGCCTGCGTGGCGTCGTGCCCGTCCGGCTCGATCTACAAGCGCGAGGACGACGGCATCGTGCTGGTCGACCAGGACAAGTGCCGCGGCTGGCGCATGTGCATCTCGGGCTGCCCGTACAAGAAGATCTACTTCAACTGGCAGAGCGGCAAGGCGGAGAAGTGCCTGTTCTGCTATCCGCGCATCGAGGCCGGCCAGCCCACGGTGTGCTCGGAAACCTGCGTCGGCCGCATCCGCTATCTGGGCGTGATGCTCTATGACGCCGACCGCATCGAGGCGGCGGCATCGGTAGCCGACGAGCGCGACCTGTACCAGTCGCAGCTCGACGTGTTCCTGGACCCGCACGACCCGGCCGTGCAGGCCGAGGCACGCCGCCAGGGCATTCCACAGAGCTGGCTCGATGCCGCGCGCAAGTCGCCGGTCTACAAGATGGCGTGCGAATGGAAGGTCGCCTTCCCGCTGCACCCCGAGTACCGCACGCTGCCGATGGTCTGGTACATCCCGCCGCTGTCGCCGATCCAGTCCGCCGCCGAGGCGGGCCACATGGGCATGAACGGCGTGATCCCCGACGTGAAGAGCCTGCGCATCCCCGTGAAGTACCTGGCCAACCTGCTGACCGCGGGCGACGTGATGCCGGTGCTCTCCGCGCTCGACCGCATGCTGGCAATGCGCGCGTACAAGCGCTCACAGGTCGTGGACGGCATGCAGGACCTGGCCGTGCTGGAGCAGGTCGGGCTGACGCCGGCGCAAGTGGAAGACATGTACCAGACCATGGCCATCGCCAACTATGAAGACCGCTTCGTCATCCCGTCGTCGCATAAGGAAATGGTCGAGGACAGCTTCAGCGACAAGGCCAGCTGCGGCTTCACCTTCGGCAATGGCTGCTCCGGCGGCACGTCCGAAGGCACGCTGTTCGGCAAGAAGCCGAAGCCGGCCATTGCCTACGCCGCCCTGCCGCGTTCGCGCAAGGCATTTGCCGGCTGACCAGACAGGAGAACCCCAATGCCCCTCTACCCAGTCCTCAGTGCCCTGCTCTGCTACCCGGACGAGGCCCTGCTCGAAAGCCTGCCCGAGATCGACACGGCCCTGGCCGAATGGCCGCAGGCGCGCGTCATGCTCGCGCCGCTGATGCACCTGCTGCGCGACGAAACACTGATCGCGCTGCAGGAAAACTACGTCGCCACGTTCGACCGCAACCCGGCGCATTCGCTGCACCTGTTCGAGCACGTCCACGGCGAAAGCCGCGACCGCGGCCAGGCCATGGTCGACCTGATCGAGGAATACCGGCGCGACGGCTTCGAGCCGACGGCGGCCGAGCTGCCTGATTACGTGCCCCTGTTCCTCGAATACCTGGGCGCGCTCGTCGCCGACGACAAGGACGCACGCGCCGAGCAGCTGCTTGGCGATGCCATCCATGTGCTGGCCGCCGTCGGCGACCGGCTCGCGCGCAACGAGAGCCCGTATGCCGGCATCTTCTCGGTGCTGCGCACGCTGACCGACGTGCAGCCCGAACCCCAGCAGGAGCCGCCTGTACGCGACATGGACGAAGCGCTGGAAACCTTCGGCCCCGGCGCGGACGGCGTCGAGCCGCTGCTCGGGCCCGCTACCGGCGCACACGCCGTGAAGTTCTACCCGCGTGGCACCGCGCAGCGCGCGCCGGTGGCATCCGTCTGCTGAGAACGCCAAGGTGACGACCATGAACCTGATCCATCAATTCCTCTTCGGCATCTACCCGTATATCGCGCTGGCCATCTTCCTGTTCGGCAGCCTGGCCCGCTTCGAGCGCGAACAATACACCTGGAAGACCGACAGCTCCCAGGTGCTATACCGCGGCAACCTGCGCACCGGCAACATCCTGTTCCACGTCGGCGTCCTGGGCTTGTTCTTCGGCCACCTGGTCGGTCTGCTCACGCCGGTGGCGGTATGGGACACGCTGGGTGTGTCGCACGGCCTCAAGCAGGCCGTGGCGATGACCGCCGGCGGCGTGATGGGCAGCATGTGCCTGGCCGGCCTGCTGATCCTGCTGCACCGCCGCCTGACCAACGCACGCGTCTCGGCCGTGACCCGCACCGGCGACAAGGTGCTGCTGCTGTGGCTGCTCGCCACCCTGCTGCTCGGGCTGTCCACCATCTTCGAATCCGCCGGCCATATGGACGGCCACATGATGGTGCTGCTGATGACGTGGGCGCAGCACATCGTCACGCTGCGCGGCGATGCCGCGAGCTTCGTGGCCGATGCCCCGCTGCTGTTCAAGGCGCACCTGTTCATGGGAATGTCGCTGTTCGTGATCTTCCCGTTCACGCGGCTGGTCCACGTGTGGAGCGGCTTCGCCTCGGTGGGCTACATCGGCCGCGCCTGGCAACTTGTGCGCAGCCGCTGAGCCGCGCGCATCGAAACCGGAGAACACCATGCCCGTCACCGTCAATGGCGTAGAGCTCACCGACGACGATATCGAACGCGAAATGGACCACCACCGCGACGCGCGCAACCCCGCGCAGATGGCGACGGTATCCGCCATCCTGCGCCGCCTGATGCGCACCGAGGCCGAGCGCCTCGGCATCGCCCGCGGCGACATGGACGACGAAGCCCTGGCGCAAGCCCTGCTCATGCAGGAAGCGCCGGTGCCCGACCCCGACGAAAGCAGCTGCCGCCGCCACTACGACAGCCGCCCCGACCGCTTCCGCGAAGGCGAATGGGTCGAGGTCGAACACATCCTGTTCCAGGTCACGCCGCGCGTGCCGCTCGACGCGCTGCGCGAGATCGCGCAACAGACCCTCGCGCTGATCAAGGGAGATCCGTCGACCTTTGCCGACCACGCGCGCGCCTTGTCCAACTGCCCGAGCGGCGCCGGCGGCGGCCGCCTTGGCCGCGTGTTCCGCGGCGAGACCGCGCCGGAATTCGAGCGTGCGGTCTTCTCCACGCAGGTGCAAGGCGTACTGCCGCAACTCGTCGAGACGCGCTTCGGGCTGCATATCGTCCGCGTGCTCGACCGCTGCGACGGCACCCGCCTGCCTTTCGATGTCGTGCGCGCGGACATCGCGCGTGCGCTGTCGGACGCAGCGCGCGACCGCGCGTGGAAGCAGTACGCCAGCCTGCTGATCGGCCGGGCCAGCATTACCGGCATCGAGCTCGAAGGCGCCGACAGCCCGCTGGTCCAGTAGCGCCGCCATTCCCGGGAGCCCGCTGGCATGCACGAGATCGAACGGCTGCTGAAAGGCTTCGAACGCTTCCAGCAGTATTACTTCGAGGACAAGCCCGAGCTGTTCGACACGCTGCGCGACGGGCAACGTCCGCCGACACTGCTGATCGGCTGCAGCGATTCACGCGTCGACCCGGCCCTGCTGCTTGGGTGCGACCCCGGCGAGCTGTTCACCGTGCGCAATATCGGCAACCTGGTGCCGCCGTGCACGGGCAGCCAGGAAGGCAGCCTGCATGGGGTCTCCGCTGCGATCCAGTTTGCAGTCGAACAGCTGCGCGTGGCACGCATCATCGTGATGGGCCATGCCGGATGCGGCGGCATCCGCGCCTTGCTGGCGCAGCCGGCCGATGCCGGGCACGACGACGCGCCGGCCGGCAAGGACTTCATCGGCCCGTGGGTGCGTATTGCCAGCCCGGCGCGCAGGCACGTCGACGAGACCCTGGCTGGCGCCAGCGCCGCACAACGCCAGCGCGCGTGCGAGCAGGCGGCCATCCTGGTGTCATTGCGCAACCTCGAAACATTTCCCTTCGTGCGGCGCGAGCTGGAACGCGGCCAGCTCACGCTGCATGGCTGGTACTTTGACCTGGAGGCCGGCGCCCTGCTCGCGTACTCGCAGCGGGCTGACGGCTTCCTGCCACTCGTATGCCCGCTCGGGCGCGAAAACTCATCCGCGAAGAACTGAGGATCATGCAAGGATTCGTCATCGGCATTGCCGGCTCATCGGGCAGCGGCAAGACCACGCTCATCACCGCCATGCTGCCCTGGTTCCGTTCACATGGCCTGAGCGTCAACGTGGTCAAGCACAGCCACCACCCGCTCGAACTGGAGCCACCCACCAAGGACAGCGCGCGCTTTCGGGCGGCCGGCGCCAACGAGGTCATGGTGGCTTCTCCTTACCGCTATGCCATCGTGCGCGAGCTGCATGGCGAGCAGGAACCAACGCTGGCGGAGCAGCTTGCGCGCCTGTCGCCAGCCGACCTGACGCTGGTGGAAGGCTTCCGCGGCGATGCGATACCGCGTATCGAGGTCTTCCGTCCCGCGCATGGCCGCGAGCCCTACTATCCCCGCGATCCATCCATCATTGCGCTCGCCACCGATGCTCGCGCGGATTCCACGCTGCCTTGCCTGCCGCTGAATGATCCAACGGCGGTAGTGCTGTTCATCCTGGCGCTGCGCGCAAGCCGCGGCGTCCGCCGGGAGCCGCGCCGGGCGGCGCAGCTTGCCAGCGCCACCGCCTGACGCCGCTACCCTTCCGACTTCACCATGTCCGACTCCACACCGGCCAGCCTGCCGCTGGTCTATGCCTGCTCGGGTTGCTCCAGTGTCGCGCAGCTCGCCAATACCTTCGCCATCCACCTGGACCGCAGCGGCCGTGCGGAGATGTCCTGTATCAGCGGCGTGGGGGGCGGCGTGCCCGCGCTGACACGCGTGGCGCGCTCCGGCCGGCCGATCCTCGCCTTGGACGGCTGCCCGCTTGCGTGCGTGAAGGCTTGCCTTGCCGGCGTTGATGTCGTGCCCGACCGGCATCTCGTACTGAACCGGCTTGGCGCAACCAAGCGGCAGCATGGCGATTGCACCGAAGCCGAAGAGGCCGCCACGTGGGAGATTGTCCAGCAAGCGCTCGCGGAAATTTCTGCCGCGAAATAGTGAACAGGTTGCTGCACGACGCAACGATAGCGACCACAGTCACGACAGCAACCACGACGGCAGTATGGCTATCTCCCGCAGCGGTCCGCCTCGTTGACGGCAGTCAACCCGGCACCACGCAATCTTCACGATGATCTCCCTGATAGCCGGTGCAGCAACCTGCACGACAAATGCCGGCACAACAGCTTTCCCCAACCGCTGAAGAGCAGCACTATGAAAGCGAAATCCTGGAGGTTCACTGCGCTTGCGGCCTTGCCGCTTTCCCTCTGGCTGAGCCAGGCCAGCGCGGACACAACGGCAGCAGCGCCTGCCACACCGCCGACAGCGTCGGCACCCACCCTGACACCCGCTGAATTCGACCATGCCCGGCAGATCTACTTCGAGCGCTGCGCCGGCTGCCACGGCGTGCTGCGCAAGGGCGCAACCGGCAAGCCGCTCACGCCGGACATCACGCGGGCCCGTGGCAGCGAATACCTGAAGACCTTCATCAAGTACGGCAGCCCCGCCGGCATGCCGAACTGGGGCACGTCGGGCGACCTGTCCGACAGCGAGGTCGACCTGATGGCCCGCTATATCCAGCTCGATCCGCCGACGCCGCCGGAGTTCTCCCTGGCGGACATCGAGAAGAGCCGCAAGGACATCGTGCCCGTGGCCAAGCGCCCCACGCGCAAGATGAACCAGTACAACCTGGACAACCTGTTCTCCGTCACGCTGCGCGATGCCGGCGAGGTGGCGCTGATCGACGGCGACAGCAAAAAGATCATCAACATCGTGAAGACGGGCTACGCGGTGCACATCTCGCGCATGTCCGCTTCGGGCCGCTACCTGTACGTGATCGGCCGCGATGCGCGCCTTGACCTGATCGACCTGTGGCTGCCCAAGCCCGACATCGTCGCCGAGGTGAAGATCGGCCTTGAAGCCCGTTCGGTGGAAACCTCGAAGTACAAGGGCTACGAGGACAAGTACGCCGTGGCGGGCTCCTACTGGCCGCCGCAGTACGTGATCATGGAAGGCGACACGCTCAAGCCGCTCAAGGTCGTGTCGACGCGCGGCATGACGGTGGACAACGAGTACCACCCCGAGCCGCGCGTGGCGTCCATCGTCGCAAGCCACTTCCATCCCGAGTTCGTGATCAACGCCAAGGAAACCGGCAAGATCATGATGGTCAACTACGCCGACCTCGGCAACCTCAAGACCACCACGATCGACTCCGCCAAGTTCCTGCATGACGGTGGCTTCGACGCGACGGGGCGGTACTTCCTGGTGGCTGCCAATGCGTCGAACAAGATCGCGGTGGTCGACACGAAAGAGGACAAGCTCGCCGCGCTGATCGACGTGGGCAAGACGCCTCACCCGGGCCGCGGCGCCAACTTCGTGCATCCGAAGTTCGGGCCGGTCTGGGCCACGAGCCACCTCGGCGACGAGACCATCAGCCTGATTGGCACCGACCCCGTGGGCCACAAGGCGCAGGCATGGAAAGTCGTGCAGACGGTCAAGGGCCAGGGTGGTGGTTCACTCTTCATCAAGACGCACCCGAAGTCGTCCAACCTGTGGGTCGATACGCCGCTGAACCCCGACGCCAAGCTCAACCAGTCGGTGGCCGTGTTCGATACGCGCAACCTCGACGCGGGCTTCCAGGTGCTGCCGGTTGCCGAGTGGGCCAACCTGAAGGGCGACGGCGCCAAGCGCGTGGTGCAGGCCGAATACAACAAGGCCGGCGACGAAGTCTGGTTCTCCATATGGGGCACCAAGGACGGCGAGTCGGCGCTGGTGGTGGTCGACGACAAGACGCGCAAGCTCAAGACCGTCATCAAGGACCCGCGCCTGATCACGCCTACCGGCAAGTTCAACGCGTACAACACGCAGCACGACATCTACTGATCGCGCGTGCGGCGCGCAGGGCATGCCTTGCGCGCCGCCACGCTACCGGAGCCAAGAGATGCAATCCATCCGAATCCTCATCGCAGCAGCCGCTTGTGCGCTGCTGCCTGCTGCGGCATATGCCAGTCCCGACCTCGCCGCCAGCAAGGCCTGCATGGCCTGCCACAGCGTCGACAAGAAGCTCGTCGGGCCAGCCTTCAAGGACGTCGCCGCGAAGTACAAGGGCAGCAAGGACGCAGCCGCCCAGCTTGCCAGTTCGATCCTCAAGGGCAGCAGCGGCAAGTGGGGGCCCGTCCCCATGCCGGCCAACCGTGTCACCGACGCCGAAGCGGACACGCTCGCCAAATGGGTGCTGACGCTGTAACCGGCATCGCGCTCGGCATGCTGCTCGCCGCCACGGCGGTGGTCGCGGCAGAGCCGGCGCCGGCGCGGCAGGCGGAACTCGCGCGGCTGCTGCGCGACGACTGCGGCGCGTGCCACGGCATGACGCTGCAGGGCGGGCTCGGCTCGCCGCTGACCGCCGATGCGCTCGCGGGCAAGCCGCGCGAGGGCCTGGTGGCCACCGTACTGCAGGGCCGGCCCGGCACCGCCATGCCGCCCTGGCAACCCTTCATGACGCAGGACGAAGCCTTATGGCTGATCGATCGATTGCAGGCCGGACAGGCACCGGCCGTTTCGGGCAGGTAGCCCGCACCGCACGGCAGGCGCTGAAGTGGCTCGCACCGCTTGCGCTGACTGCGGGCGTGCTCGCGGGCTGTGCCGCGCCGGTGCGCGGTACCGGCGATCTCGGCGTGGTCATCGAACGCGCCGCTGGCCGCATGCAGGTCGTGGAAACCACCGGCATGACGCGGCTGGCGACCGTGGATGGCCTGGGCGACCTGTCGCACGCCAGCGTGGTGTTCTCGCGCGACGGCCGCTTCGCTTACATCTTCGGGCGCGACGGCGGGCTGTCGCGTGTGGACCTGTTGCAGGCACGCGTGACACACCGCTTGATGCAGGCCGGCAACAGCATCGGCGGCGCCATTACGCAGGACGGCCGCGTAGTCGCCGCGCAGAACTATGCGCCGGGCGGCATCCGGCTGTTCGATGCGGCGACGCTGGAGCCGCTCGCGGATATCCCGGCCGTCGGCGCAGACGGCAAGCGGTCGAAGGTCGTCGGCCTGGCCGACCTGCCGGGCCAGCGGCTGGCAGCCAGCCTGTTCGAGTCGGGCGAGATCTGGATCATCGACGTCAACGACCCGCGCCAGCCGCAGGTCACGCGCCTGCGCGCGGGCCGCGAGCCGTACGACGGCCTGGTCACGCCGGATGGCCGCTGGTACCTGGCCGGCCTGTTCGGCGAGGACGGACTGGCGCTCGTGGACCTGTGGCAATCGCCGCCCGCGTCGCAGCGCATCCTCTCCGGCTATGGCCGTGGCACCGCGCCGCTGCCCGTCTACAAGATGCCGCACCTGCGCGGCTGGGCCATGGCGCAGGGCATGGCATGGCTGCCGGCGATCGGGCGGCACGAGGTACTCGTCGCCGACCCGGCGCGCGGCTGGAACGAAAACGCGCGTGTCGCGCTGGCCGGCCAGCCCGTCTTCGTCATGGCGCGCCCGGATGGCCGCCAGGTCTGGGTCAACTTCGCCTTCCCGAACAACGACACCGTGCAGGTCATCGACACCGCGACACGGCAGGTGGTGCGCACCATGCATCCATGCCGCGGCGTGCTGCACATGGAATTCACGCCCAAGGGAGAAGCCCTGTGGCTCTCGTGCCGTGACGACAACCGCGTGGAGGTCTACGACACCGCCACCTTCTCGCGCCTGGCCACGCTGCCGGCCGACAACCCGAGCGGCATCTTCTTCACCGTGCGCGCACAGCGCTTCGGCATGTAACCCGCCACCGCCATGTACGACGAAACCCTGCTCTATGACCGGCTCCAGCGAGACCTGCCGCTGCACCCGCGCCCCTACCGCCAGGTGGCGGGCGAACTGGGCCTGTGCGAGCACGACCTGCTGAGCCTGCTCGCACGCGATCTTGGCGCCGGGCGCATCAGTCGCATCGGCGCGGTATTCGCGCCCAATGTGATCGGCGTCAGCACGCTTGGCGCGCTGGCGGTCGAACCCGGGCAGCTTGACCGTGTCGCCGCATGCGTCAGCACCTGCAGTGCGGTGAGCCACAACTATGCGCGACGAGGACATCGGCACAACCTTTGGTTTGTAGCGGGCGCACGGGACCGACACGCCCTGGATGTCGTGCTCGCGGACATCGCGGCGCGGACCGGCCTGAAGCCACTGGACTTGCCCATGGAGCGCGAGTACCACATCGACCTCGGCTTCCCGCTGCGCGACGGCGGTGTCCGCCGGTTGCGCCGCACGGTGAAGGCACCTGCGCCGGTCCAGCCGGACGCCGACGACTGGCGCCTGATTGCGGCGCTCGAAGCCGGCCTGCCGCTGGCGCCGCAGCCGTTCCACGCGCTTGCGCTGCGTTCGCGCATTCCGCTGGACCGCATCCTCGAGCGCCTGGCGCAGTGGTGCGACAGCGGCGTGATCCGCAGGCTGGGCGTGGTCCTGCACCATGGACACTTCGGCTACCGGCACAACGCCATGTGCGTCTGGGACGTGCCCCAGGCGCGCGCCGACGCGCTTGGCGTCCGGCTTGCGCGCATCCCCGGCGTGACACTGTGCTACCGCCGCGCACGCAGCCTTCCCGACTGGCCATACAACCTTTTCGCCATGATCCACGCGCGCGACGCGCAGGCATTGCGCGACGCATTGGGGCGCATCAACGAGCAGGTCGGGCTGGGTCAGGTGCCGGGTGCGGTGCTGGTCGGCACGCGCTGCTACAAGCAGCGCAACACGCGCTACGCGCTGCAGCAGGAGCCGGCATGACCTTCGTCCCCGATGCGCTCGACCGCCGCATCATCAACACGCTGCAACGCGGGGTGACGCTGACACCACGGCCCTATGCCGATGCAGCCCTGGCGCTTGGCATTGACGAGGCCACCCTGCTTGCACGCCTGCAAGCTTTGCTGGATGCCGGCATCCTGACGCGCTTCGGCCCGCTGTTCCAGATCGAACGTGCGGGCGGCCGCTTCGTGCTGTGTGCGTGCCACGCACCGGATGACAGGCTGGAAGCCGTGATCGCCGCCATCAACGCCCATCCCGAAGTCGCACACCACTACGCGCGCACGCATCACCTGAACCTGTGGTTCGTGCTGGCAGTTCGACGTCCGGAAGACGTGGGTCCCGCCTTGCAACGCATCAGCCACGACGCGGGCGCGGAGATCCTGCCGTTCCCGAAGGAGCGCGAATACTTCGTCAACCTCTACCTGCCGGCCTGAACTGCCATGGACCCGTCTGCCCACGACGCTGTCGATCTCGCGCTGATCCGCGCCACGCAGGGCGGCCTGCCGCTCGTCAGCGCGCCCTATGCGGTAGTGGGCGCGCTGCTGGGCATAGGCGAAGACGAAGTCATTGCCCGTCTGGCCGCCATGCAGGCCAACGGCACGCTGCGCCGCATCGCCGCCGTGCCCAACCACTATGCGCTGGGCTGGCGCGCCAACGGCATGACGGTCTGGAACGTGGACGACGCGTATGTCGACGCGCTCGGCGAGCAGGTCGGCGCCCTGCCGTTCGTGAGCCACTGCTACCGGCGCCCGCGCCGCCTGCCGCTGTGGCCGTACAACCTGTTCGCGATGGTGCATGCCCACACGCGCGAGGAAGCACAGCCGCTGGTGGCCCGGATCGCCGCTGTGCTGGGCGATGCCTGCCGCGCGCAGGACGTGCTGTGGTCCACGCGCATCCTCAAGAAGACTGGCCTGCGGTTGCCGCCGGCCGATACAGAGTCATAGGGAGTCAGCATGTTCCGCCTGTCCCGATTCATGGAAGCGCTGCGCGATGGCGGCCCCGTTCCCGCGCCGCGCAAGCCCGCCGGTCCGGTCGTCATCTGGAACCTGATCCGGCGCTGCAACCTCAACTGCAAGCACTGCTATTCGACCTCCGCCGACACGGATTTCAAGGGCGAGCTGAGCACGGCCGAAGCGCTGGACGTGCTTGGCCAGCTCAAGGCCGCGCACGTACCTGCCCTGATCCTGTCCGGCGGCGAGCCGCTGCTGCGCGCGGACCTGTACACCATCGCGGCCCGGGCGCGCGAGCTTGGCTTCCACCTGTCCCTGTCATCGAACGGCACGCTGCTCAATGCCGGCCACGCCGCGCGGCTCGCAGCCTGCGGCTTCGACTATGTCGGCGTGAGCCTCGACGGGCTGCCGGCCACGCATGACCGCTTCCGCCGCAGCGACGATGCCTTCCAGCAGGCGCTCGGGGGCCTGCGCACGGCGCGCAACGCAGGGCTGCGCGTGGGTGTGCGCATGACCCTGACGGAGCAGAATGCGCGCGAACTGCCGGCCCTGGCAGCGCTGGCCGAAAGCGAAGGCATCGACAAGTTCTACCTGTCCCACTTCAACTATGCGGGGCGCGGGCGCAGCCACCGTGCCGACGATGCGCGGCACGCCGCCACGCGCGCCGCGCTCGACTGGCTGTTCGACCACGTCTGGGAACGCGCGCGGCAAGGCCACGCCGGTGATTTCGTCACCGGCAACAACGATGCCGACGGCGTCTACCTGCTGCATTGGATCGCGCAGCGCCAGCCGCACCGGCTGGCCGACATGCGCCAGCGGCTGGTCAACTGGGGCGGCAATGCGACGGGAGTCGGTGTCGCCAACATCGACAACCTCGGCAACGTCCACCCCGACACGATGTGGTGGCACCTCACGCTTGGCAATGTGCGCGAACGCGCGTTCGGCGATATATGGGCCGACCGCAGCGATCCGCTCATGGCCGGCCTGGCGGCATCGCCGCGCCCGCTGCAAGGCCGTTGCGCGGCCTGCGCGCAGGTCGGCATCTGCAACGGCAATACGCGTGTGCGCGCCGCGGCAATCACCGGCAACCCGTGGGCGGCGGACCCGGGGTGCTATCTGACGGATGAGGAGCTTGCCTTTCCGCTTGGCATGGAGGTGGTTGCATGAACAGGCTGCTGCCATGGCTCGCCGCGTGCCTGCTCGCCGGCCTGTGCCAGACGCTGGCCTTCGGCGCGGAAGACGTGGCCGGCGCGGCCGCGCTGTATCGCCAGCATTGTGCCGCTTGCCACGGTGCTGACCGGCTTGGTGCGATGGGTCCCGCGTTGTTGCCCGAGAGCCTTGAACGCCTGCACCCGCCCGAGCTGGCCGCGGTGCTGCGCGAGGGTCGCGCGGCCACGCAGATGCAAGGCTTCGCCGGCGAACTGGATGACGCACAACTGGCCGGCCTGGCGAATTGGCTGCGTACCGGTCCCGCTACCTCGCCGCAGTGGACCGACGCCGACATTCGCGGCAGCCATGTCGTGTATCACGCCTCGGGTAGCCTCCCGGCCAGGCCTGTGTTCCATGCCGATCCGGCCAACCTGTTCCTGGTCGTCGAAGCCGGCAGCCACCATATCAGCGTGCTCGATGGTGACCTCCTGCAGCCAATCCACCGCTTCCGCACGCGCTTCGCGCTACACGGGGGTCCCAAGTTCAGCCAGGATGGCCGCTACGTCTTCATGGCCAGCCGCGACGGCTGGGTCAGCAAGTACGACCTCTGGAACCTCACGTTCACGGCCGAGATCCGCGTCGGCCTGAACACGCGCAATGTGGCCGTCAGCGACGACGGCAAGTGGGTGCTGGCCGGCAACACCTTGCCGCGGACACTGGTGCTGCTGCGCGCCGACGACCTGTCGCTGGCAAAGGTGCTCGATGTCAGAGGCCACGATGGTCAGGGTTCGCGCGTATCGGCCGTCTATGACGCGGCGCCGCGGCACAGCTTCATCGTGGCGCTCAAGGATATTCCTGAAGTCTGGGAGATCCCGTACGCCGGCCTCAAGTCCGGCACCATTCCCGAGCCCACGAAGATCGTGCTGGAAGACGTACTCGACGATTTCTACTTCGACCAGTCGTACCAGCACATCCTGGGCGCCTCGCGCGATGGCGGCGGACAGGTGGTTGATCTCGCGCAGGGACGAAAGGTGGCGGACCTGGCGCTGTCCGGCATGCCGCATCTGGGCAGCGGCATCACATGGATGCGCAACGGCCATGAGGTCATGGCCTCGCCCAACCTCAAGCAGGGCCGCATCAGCGTGATCGACATGCAGGGCTGGCAGACCATCGCCACGGTGCCGACCAACGGCCCCGGCTTCTTCCTGCGCAGCCACGAGAACACGCCTTACGCGTGGGCCGACGCGATGATGAGCCCGAAGCGCGACACGCTGCAGCTCATCGACAAGCAAACGTTGGCCGTGGTCGGCAGCGTCACGCCGAGCCCGGGCCGCACGGCGGCACATGTGGAGTTCACCCGCGACGGCCGCTACGCGCTGGTCAGCCTGATGGAGCGCGATGGCGCCATCGTCGTATACGACGCGCGCACGCTGCGCGAGGTCAGGCGCATCCCCATGGACAAGCCCATCGGCAAGTACAACGTGTTCAACAAGACCACGCGCTCGTCCGGCACCAGCCATTGATGTTGATGCCCCACGCAACGAAAGGACTCGTCATGAACCCACCCCTCAAGCCCGGCAAGGTATGGCTGGTCGGCGTCGGCCCCGGCAGCCCGGACCTGATCACCGTGCGCGCGGCACGCGTGCTCGCGCAGGCGCAGGTATGGCTGGTGGATGACCTGGTATCCCCGGACATGGCCTGCCACGCCAGTCCGGGCACGCATGTCGAATGGGTCGGCAAGCGCGGCGGGCGCTGCTCGGTCAGCCAGGACCGCATCCAGCAGCTCACGCTGATGCATGCGCTGGCAGGCAAGGAAGTGGCGCGCGTCAAGGGCGGCGACCCGCTGCTGTTCGGGCGCGGCGGCGAGGAATCGGCCTTCCTGCGTGCGCATGGCGTGCCGGTCGAGGTCGTCAACGGCATCAGCAGCGGACAGGCCGCTGCACAGGCGCTTGGCGTGGCGCTGACGCACCGCGCGCACTGCCATGGCGTGAGCTTCGTGACCGCGCATACGAGCGACCACGGTTGCCCCGACTGGCGCGCATTGGCCAGCAGTGGCACGACGCTGGTGATCTACATGGGCATGAGCCGGCTCGCGGCGATTCGCGATGCCCTGCTGGCGGCGGGCATGCGCCCCGGCATGCCCGCGGCAGTGGTCATGCATGCGGGCGGCGACGGCCAGCGGTACTGGACCGGCACGCTCGCCACGCTGGGCGAGGCGCTCGATGCGGGACTGGCCAGCCCCGCAGTGATCATGATCGGCGCGGTACTGTCCGATGCAACGGCCCCGTCACCGCTGCCGGAAGCTGAAGCGCCTCAGTACGGCAACCCGACATAGTTCTCGGCCAGTGCCTTGCAGGCGGCCTCCGAGCTGACCAGAAAGTCGAGTTCCGCCTGCTGGATGCGCGACGAGAACGCATCGGCATCGGGGAACCGGTGCAGCAATGACGTCATCCACCACGAAAAGCGCTCGGCCTTCCAGATGCGGCGCAGGCATTTCTCGGAATAGCCGTCGAGCTCGCGCGGATCGTCCTGCTGATAGCGCGCGGCGAGCGCATCGGCCAGGTACAGCACATCGCTCGCAGCCAGGTTCAGGCCCTTGGCGCCGGTCGGCGGGACGATGTGCGCGGCGTCACCGGCCAGGAACAGGCGCCCGAAGCGCAGCGGCTCGCACACAAAGCTGCGCAGCGGCGCAATGCTCTTCTCGATGGATGGTCCGGTCACCAGCGACTCCGCAGCCTGTGGATCCAGCCGGCTGCGCAACGCATCCCAGAAGCGCTCGTCCGACCAGTCCTCCACGCGCTCGCTCGACGGCACCTGCACATAGTAGCGGCTGCGCGTTTTCGAGCGCATGCTGCACAGCGCGAAGCCGCGCTCGTGGCTGGCATAGATCAGCTCGTCGGCGACCGGCGGCGTGTCAGAGAGAATGCCAAGCCAGCCGAACGGATAGACACGCTCGAACAGCTTCGTCGATGCCGCCGGCACGCTCTGACGGCTGACGCCGTGGAAGCCGTCGCAGCCCGCGATGTAGTCGCATTCGATTTCATGTGTGACGCCGTCCTTGCGGTAGCGCACGAGCGGTCGCGTGCCGTCGAAGCCATGCAGGCTCACGTCCGAAGCCTCATAGATGGTCGTGGTGCCCTCCGCCTGGCGCGCGGCCATGAGATCGCGCGTGACCTCGGTCTGCCCGTACACGGTCACCCTGCGGCCGGTCAGCGCGTGCAGGTCGATGCGATGGCGCTGGCCGTCGAACGACAGTTCGATGCCGTCGTGCGGCAGGCCTTCGTCATGCAGCCGCGCGGCGACGCCCGCCCGCTCGAGCGCGTCGACCGTCACGCTTTCCAGGATGCCGGCGCGGATGCGGCCAAGCACGTATTCCGGACTGCGCTGTTCCACGATGATGTTGTCGATGCCCGAGCGCGAGAGCAACTGGCCGAGCAGAAGACCGGCGGGGCCGGCACCGATGATGGCAACCTGGGTGCGCATGGCTTGTCTCCATATGCGTTGTTCTGATGGGAGGAAAGATAGCGGCCGGGTGGGCTTTCCGGAATGGACAGATCGAACCAAGAACAGGACAATCCGAACATTGCTGGTAAACACCGATCCGTCGTGAAGCCCGTTCCTACCTATTCGCTGTACGGCACGAGTTCATCAGAGCCGCTGCTGGACCAGCTGCATTTTGAATCGATTGCGCAGCGCAGCAAACTGCATGGCTGGGAGATCCAGCCGCACCGGCATGAGCGCTTCCTGCAAATTCTGTACATCCACGCCGGAGGGGGCGAAGCCTTGCTGGAGGAACGGCGTGAAGCGCTGCGCAGCGGCTCGCTCGTCATGGTGCCGCCGCAGCACATTCACGGCTTCCTGTTCCGGCCCGATACGGACGGCATCGTCGTGACCATGACGGACAGCCACCTGCGCACGCTGCTGGCGGGCGTGCCGGACACGATGGCGCTGTTCGAGCGCCCGCGCCACGACCGCATGCAGCGCGATGATGCATTGGCCGATGCGCTGGTGTTGTTCCGGGGTGAGATGGAGAGCGTGTCCGCCTGGCGCGGCGCCGCGCTGTCAGCGCTGCTGACCGTGGTACTGATCGGCATTGCGCGGCTGGCCGATGCCTCCGCGCCGGCCGCGGCGCGCAGCAATAGCCGGCCCGCCCGGCATTTCCAGCAGTTCCAGCAATTGCTGGAATCGGGCTATCGCGAGCAAAGGGAGATCGGCGACTACGCCGGAGAGATAGGCATCACGCCCACGCAGCTCAACCGCATCTGCAGGCAGATGGCGGGGCAGTCAGCGCTGCAGATGATCCACGCCAGGGTGCTGGCGCAGGCACAGCGCGACCTGTTGTTCAGCGACCTCGAGATCAAGCACATCGCGCTGTCGCTGGGCTTTGCCGATGCGGCCTACTTCTCGCGCTTCTTCGCGAAGCAGGTCGGGCAGACGCCGACCGAATTCCGGCAGTCGGGGCGTGCCCGGCTGCCGGCGTTCGCGACGCGATAGGACGGCTCAGGCCTGCGGCCGGCGGTTGGCCTCGTCGATGGCGGCGAAGACTTCCTCGGCCATGTGGAATGCAGAGTTGGCCGCCGGCACACCGCAGTAGATGGCCGTCTGCAGCAGCACTTCCTTGATCTCGTCACGCGTCACGCCGTTGTTGGCGGCCGCGCGCAGGTGCAGCTTCAGCTCGTCCGATCGGTTCAGCGCCACCATCATCGCAATGGTCAACAGGCTGCGCGTGTGCCGCGGCAGGCCTTCACGGGTCCAGATCTCGCCCCACGCGTAGCGCGTGATCAGGTTCTGGAATTCCTCGTTCAGCGGCGTCAGGTGCGCGAGCGAGCGGTCCACGTGGGCGCTGCCCAGCACTTCGCGCCGCACCGACAGGCCGGCATCGTAACGGGCGTGATCATCGGTAACGGGAAGACGGCCCAGGATGAAGTCGAGCAGCGCGGCAGTAAAGCGCCCCGGCTGTTCGAAGTTGGAGATGTGCGCCGCAGGCAGTTCGACGAAGCGTGCATCCGGAATGGCGGCGGCCAGGTCGCGGCCCTCCTGCACCGTGGTGGACGGGTCGTTGCTGCCGGCGATCACCAGTACCGGGACGCGGATCGTGCGCACGGCCTCGCGGAAATCTGCATCGCGCACCGCAGCACAGTTGGCTGCATAGCCACGCGGATCGAGCGCGGCCAGCACGGCGCGCAGCGGATCCAGCGCGCGGCCTGCCGTGGCGGCAAACCCCGGCGTGAACCAGCGCTGGATCGACGGCTCGACCATGATGCCCATGCCGTCGCGCAGCACGCTGTCGATGCGCGTGTTCCAGCCCTCGGCATTGCCGATCTTCGCGGCAGTGTTGGCGAGCACGATCTTCGCGAAGCGCTCCGGCGCATGCACGCCCAGCCACATGCCGGTCAGTCCGCCCATCGACACGCCGCAGAACACGGCCTGCGCGATGCCCAGCGCGTCCAGGATGGCGAGTACGTCGCCGCCCAGCTGGTCGATGGTGAAGGCATCGCCCGGCGCAGTCGAACGTCCTTGGCCGCGTGTGTCATAGCGCACCACGCGGAAGCGTCCGGCCAGCGCATCGGCCTGCGGCTGCCACATGGTGTGATCGGCGCCGAGCGAGTTGGAGAAGACGATGGCCGGCGCATTGTCCGGGCCATCCACGGTGTAGAAGAGCCGGGCGCCGGCGTGGTCGAGATAAGGCAATGCAGTCTCCAGGAAACTTGTACGGGGTGGTGTTGCGGTCAGCCGGCCTTGCGCTGCGCGAGCGCCGCGTGCCAGGCCTGCACGGCGGCATCCGCGAAGGCGGTGGACTGGCCGGCGTAGTTGGCCGGGTCGGCCAGGCGGTCGAGCGCGGCATCGTCGAGCAGGCCTGCATGCGCGGGATTCTCGCCGAGCGTCTGCGCCAGCGCTTCACGCAGCGTGGTGCCTTGCGCCACCGCGCGGCGCGACGCGTGCTCCACCACGTGGTGCGCTTCGAGCCGGCCGATACGGCCGCCGAGTTCGAGCATGGCCGCCTCGCCGAGGATCAGGCCATGCGTGATGTCAAGATTGTCGCGCATGCGCGCGGCGTCCACCTGCAGGCCCGACACCACCTCGCCCATCTGGCGCAGCGCGCCGGCGGCCAGCGTGACGATCTGCGGCAGCGTGTCCCACTCGGCCTGCCAGCCGCCCAGCGCGCGCTCGTGTTCCTGCACCATGCCCGACAGCATCGTCGCCACCAGCGGCGGCACGCGCACGGCCGCAGTCAGCACGGCGGCGCAGCCGACCGGGTTGCGCTTGTGCGGCATGGTGCTGGAGCCGCCACGGCCGGGGCCTGACGGCTCGGCCACTTCGGCCACCTCGGTCTGCATCATCAGCGAGATATCGCGCGCCATCTTGCCGAGCGTGCCGGCAAGCATGCCAAGCGCGGCGGCCACTTCGACGAACCGGTCGCGATGCGCGTGCCAGGGCAGCGCGGGCAACTCCAGCTTCAGTTCGCGGGCCAGTTCGCGGGCCACCGCTGGCGCGGACGTGCCGAGGCTCGCCAGCGTGCCCGCCGCGCCGCCGAATTGCAGCGCATTGGCATGGGTGCGTGTAGCATCGACGCGGCACAGGTCACGGCGCAGCGCATCGAGCCAGCCCGCGGCTTTCAGGCCGAACGTGGCTGGCAAGGCATGCTGCAGCCAGGTGCGGCCGACCATGGGCGTGTCGCGGTGCGACGTCGCCAGTCCGGCGCACGCGTTGCCGAGCGCCAGCAGGTCTGCCTGCAGGTTCGGCAAGGCCTCTCCCAGCTGCAGCACCAGCGCGGTATCGATGATGTCCTGGCTGGTGGCGCCCCAGTGGACGAAGCGCGCAGCCTCGGCATCGCGCGCGGCTACGGCGGCGGTGAGTTGCCTGACGAAGGGAATGGCCAGGTTGCCGGCTGCAACGGCAGCTTGCGCGAGCGCATCGAGGTCGATGACAGCCGTGTCCGCACAGACTTCGGAGATAGCCGTCGCCGCTGCGACGGGAATGACGCCGCAACGCGACTCGGCACGAGCCAGCGCGGCTTCGACGGCGAGCATGCAGCGCACGGTGCCGGTATCGGAAAAGATCTCCAGCACGGCCGGGCTGCCGAACATGGGATCGGTGAGGCGGGACGAGCTTGGCATTGGGGGCGTAGTAGGTGTGCCGTCACGACATTGGTGACGGCACGATTATGCGCGAAGCGTCAGATATCAAAAAACACCGTCTCACCCGGCCCCTGCAGCACCACATCCCAGCGCAGCGCGCCGTTGCCCTGTGCAGTCGCAATCAGCGTGCCGCGCCGCTCGGCCGGCACCAGTGCCAGCACGCCGTCAGCGGCATTGGCAGCAGCCTCGTCCGGGAAGTACACACGCGTGGCCACATGCTTGACCAGCCCGCGCATGAACACCGACACCATGATGTGCGGCGCCTGCGGCTTGCCGTCCGCGCCGGGCACCACGCCCGGCTTCACGGTGACGAAGCGGAAGGACCCGTCCTCGGCGGTCGGCACGCGGCCGAAGCCGGTGAAGCCCGGCACCAGCGGCAGCTCGCGCGTGTCTTCGGCATGGCGGTAGCGGCCGGCCGGGTTGGCCTGCCAGATCTCGACCATGCCGTCGGGCACGGGCGCGCCGGTACCGTCGATGACGCGGCCTTCGATGATGATGCGCTCGCCGGCCAGTTCCGGCGCGTCAGCGGTGAGGTCGGCGCAGTTCAGGCCGGTCAGGCCGATATGCAGGTAGGGGCCGACAGTCTGCGAAGCGGTGGCGTACAGCATGCTCTTACTCCATCGGCGTGGCATCGCGGCCACGCAGAACGATATCGAAACGGTAACCGAGCGCGTATTCGGGCTGCGTGGTTTCCCAGTCAAAGGTTGAGATCAGCCGGTTGCGGGCCTTCTCGTCGGGCACGCAATTGAAGATCGGGTCGTACGGCAGCAGCGGGTCGCCCGGGAAGTACATCTGCGTGACCAGGCGCGTCGCATACGCGTTGCCGAACAGCGAGAAGTGGATATGCTGCGGCCGCCAGGCGTTGTGGTGGTTGCGCCAGGGGTAGGCACCGGGCTTGATGGTCTTGAACTGGTAGCGGCCGTTGGCGTCGGTCACCATGCGGCCTTCGCCGGAGAAGTGCGGGTCGAGCGGCGCGTCATGCTGGTCGCGCTTGTGCGTATAGCGGCCTGCTGCGTTGGCCTGCCAGACCTCGATCAGCGCGTTCGGCACCGGGCGGCCGTTCTCGTCCAGCACGCGGCCCGTGACCAGGATGCGCTCGCCGATCGGCTCGCCGCCATTGCCGACGGTCAGGTCATTGTCGCCGGCACGCACGAACTCGGCGCCGAAAGTGGGGCCTGTCACTTCGGACAGCGACTGCGGAATCCGCACCAGCGGCTGCGCGGGCGAGCGCAGCACGGTGGAGGCATAGGGGTCGAATCGGTATTCGGGCTGGGTGTCCCAATAGGGGCGACGGTACTGGGCGAGGCGGGGCATGCTTCGTCTCCGTGTTGTAGGGGGTGGAATGACTTTAAGACACACCCAAAGTCATGTAAATTGAGTTATTGACCGATTACGATGAATTTTTGATATGGAACGGCAAGATCAGGCCGCCCAGGACATGTTCCGCAACCGCGTGCGGCTGCGGCATCTCTATTGCTTCGTGGCGGTGTCGCAAACCCAGCACCTCGGGCGCGCCGCGGACCGGCTCGGCCTGACCCAGCCGGCCGTTTCCAAGACGCTGAGCGAGCTGGAGGAACTGGCCGGCACGCGGCTGCTGGTGCGGCAGCGCGCCGGCACCGAGCTGACCACGGCGGGCACGCGCTTCCTGCAGCATGCGCTGCGCATCCTGGCCGATATCGACGCCGCCGCCGGCAGCGTCACCGGCGAGGCGGCCCAGACGCATGAACGTATCCGCCTCGGTGCGCTGCCGAGCGTGGTGCCGGCCGTGCTGACCGATGCGGTGCTGCGCTTTCGCGCCACCTATCCCGAGGTCGGCCTGGACGTCCGGACCGGCATGAACCGCAACCTGATCGACCAGCTCAAGGCCGATGTGCTGGACCTGGTGATCGGCCGCATGGACGATCCGGTCGCCATGGAAAGCCTGTGGTTCGAGTCGCTGGGGCCGGATTCGCTGGTGCTGGCAGTGCGCCCCGGCCATGCACTGGCGAAGGCCTCCCGCCCCACGCTGCTCGATTGCCTGGCCTGGCCGCTGGTGATCGCCGCCGCGGGTTCCATTCCACGCCACAACACCGAGAGCCTGCTGGCGCGCCACGGCCTGCGCCTGCCGGATGGCTGCGTGGAGACCTCGGACGCCTATCTCGGGCGCCTGCTGGCGCAACAGAGCGACTGCGTCTGGGCCGCGCCGATGTCGGCCACGCGGCGCGCCATGGACGAAGGCGGCCTGGTGGCCCTGCCCATCGATACCCTCGGCACCGAGGAACCTGTTGGCCTGCTGCGGCACAAGGACCGCACCCTGACGCCGATGGCGGAGGCGCTGGCCGACTGCATCCGGGCGGCGGCGCATCCCGATGCTCCGCGTCGCGGCCAGCCGGCTCAGTGAGTCGCCACGGGCCGGCCGGCCTGCGCGCCCGGCTCGGCTGTCGGCGCCGGGCTGCCGCCGAAGTGCTTCACCATCAGTGCAATGGCAGCCAGGAAGGCCGGCGCGGCGAGCAGCGTGAAGATCGTGTCAAAGCCCAGCTGCAGGCGCAGCAGTTCCGCGCCAAGCAGCGCGCCGGTGATGCCCCCGAAGCGGCCGATGCCGAGCATCCATGCCACGCCGGTCGCACGGCCCTGCGTCGGGTAGAAGGCCGCCGCCAGAGAAGGCATGGAGGACTGGGCACCGTTCATCGCCGTGCCCGCCAGGAAGATCAGCACACCCAGCAGCACCTGGCTGCCAGTGCCCTGCCCGACCGCGTAAATCAGCACGCCGGTAGCGGCATAGGTCAACGCGATAACCTTGTTCGGGTTGAAGCGATCCATGAACCAGCCGGCGGCGATGGTGCCGATACCTCCGCCGAGCGGGAACAGCGCGGTCAGGAACGAGGCACGCTGGATCGAGAAGCCCGCGTCCTTCATCAGCGTGGGCATCCAGCTTGTCAGCAGGTAGAAGATGACCAGGCCCATGAAGTACGTACCCCACAGCATGGCCGAGCCCAGCCGATAGCCCGGCGACAGCACCGTGCCGATGGCCGACCGGGTGGCCGGCGCCTGCTCGCCAATGACATAGCTTGCGGCCGAGGCTCCGCCGCCGGTCACCCGCTGCAGCACCTTGCCGATCTGTTCGGCGGGGTAGTTGCGCAGCACCATGTAGCGCACCGATTCCGGCAGCAGGAGCACCAGCAGCACGGCCAGCACGACCGGCAGCACGCCGCCGAGCAGCAGCACGCTGTGCCAGCCGTAGTGCGGGATCATCGCTGCCGCCACGAAGCCGCCCACGGCCGAGCCCAGCGGAAAGCCGCAGAACATGGTGTTGACCAGCACCGCTCGGCGGCGCTGCGGCGCGAATTCGGAAGTCAGCGTCACCGCGTTCGGCATGGCAGCGCCCAGGCCAAGACCGGTCAGGAAGCGCAGCGTCGTCAGCCAGCCCAGGCTCGGCGCAAAGGCCGTGGCCAGGCTGCACACACCGAAGAAGAAGACGGAAAGCACCAGCACACGCTTGCGGCCGACACGATCAGCCATGGGCCCGGCGAAGATGGCACCGAAGGCCAGGCCGAACAGCGCCGCGCTCATGACCGGGCCAAGTTCGGATTTCTGGATTCCCCAGTCCTGCACCAGGGCCGGCGCGATATACCCAATGGCTGCCGTATCAAAACCGTCGATCGCGACGATCAGGAAACAGAGGATCAGGATCAGCCACTGGTAGCCGGTAAACGGCCGCTCGTCGATCAGGGCCTGGACGTCAATGACGCCGCCCTTCGAAGGGTTGGACTGGGGCACGGTTGTCTCCGTTTGACTTTGGAAATCGGCGTGGATTGCCGGGCAGGCAAAACCGCCATTTGTTCGTATAGCGAACCATGGTTCTCTATAGGAACCGATCTTAGGTGCGGGAGATTGCGGGCAATAATCCGGGTTAACCCGTCGCACCGGATCGTCGCGAGTGGGTCCGGAGAAGGTGGATTACGCCAGTACGCAGGTTGGTTCGGCGGAAAACTTGCGGGATTTGAAGGCAATGCTCAGGCAGGCATAGCAGATTGGCAAAATCGCGCAATCTTTCACCGCTACCTCTTGGCTGCGCAGACGATACATGCGTAAATTTCATGGAAATAACGTCAAATGTTATTTTCCATGCCGTGACGTATTGCTTAGGATGCGCTAAAGAGCCATCAATGCGAGCTTAGCCCTAAAAGAGCAATATAAGGCTCAGGGGACTAGATCACCCACGCATCCGCAACAGATCAGCGTAGGAGACCAGCTTGCGTTTCTCGCTGGCAAGCGTCTTTCGTTTAGACGCCGGGTGGGTTGGCTGGCCGCGCTCGAACTTGGCGGCAGCGCGTGCATCCTCCTTCGCGTAGGCCTGTGCGGTCCTGGCTTCCGCCTTCAGGCGTTCAGCTTCCAGCCGCGCAGCAATGCGTTCCTCTCGGGCAACATCTTGCGCGGCCGACAAGATTTCGGCCTTCAGCAGATCACGCCGTTGCCTGGCAGCGGCACGGGCAGCCTGCAATTGCTCTTTCCTCTGCCGCAGCCAGTCTTTCCTGTTGACCGGTGCGGGCCTGGCCTCAGGCGGCACGCTCAGGCGCAAAGCCCTGCTGATCGAAACTTTCTCGGTCCGCAGCGTACGCCGGGTGTCTTGTTCTGCATCGCTCACGCTGCGTCACTCCAACCGCACAAAAGTGCCGCCCATGCACGATTAGTTGAAGTCCGTGAATTCATCTTACCAACGTTACCATAGGACCCCAGCTCGCGCCTGGATGCAGGCGGCCAGACAGCGTGGCTGCGTACATGACTGCTGTCGGCGCTGGCCTGCTCCGGCAACCGGTGCCGTCCGCCGACCAGACCGGCCCGCATGCCTTGTGCGGTGTTACTGAGTCCGGATCAACGAGGCTTGCCAATCGCAGTCAGAAACTGGAGACCCTCGCCAGTGATGCGGACGTGCCTGCGGTCCGGCGCGGAAGCCCCGAGACGGGCAAGCTGGCGCTAGAAGGGAATAATGGAGGCCCCACGGCCAGCACCGCCTGTGTTCGCAGAGGCACTGGCCGTGTGCGCAGCACTACGCCTGCGCCAGCATGTCCCGCAACCGGGCCTTGGCGACTTTCTCGAGCGTCGCCCGCGGCAGGCTGTCCACCAGCCGCACCTCATGCGGGCGCTTGAAGTCGGCAAGCTGTGCCGTGCAGGCGGCAAGAATCCGCGCCGCCAGGTCTTCGCCGGCTCCCTGCCCGGGAATGACGAAGGCCACCGGCACTTCATCGAGCATCGGGTGTTTCTTTGCCACCACGGCGGCTTCGGCCACACCGGGCACCAGCGCGATGACCCGCTCGATCTCCGACGCCGCCACGTTTTCGCCGCCGACCTTCAGCATGTCCTTGGCCCGGTCGGCGAAGTAGAGCGCGCCATCGTCCCCGAGCCGCACGCGGTCGCCGGTGATGAAGAGACCATCCTCGCGGAAGGCCGCGGCCGTGGCGGCGGGATCGTTGAAGTACTCCAGGAACAGCGACACCCCGCGCTGTCCGCGTACATGGAGGTCCCCGGTCTCGCCCGGCGCCACGGGACGGCCGGCCGCATCAAGCACGTGGATTTCATAGCCCGGCGACGGCCGCCCCATCGACATCGGCGCATTGGCGCGATGCGGGGAACCCACGGTGCCGTGCGAGATGGTTTCGGTCATGCCCCACCAGCCGATGGTCTTCACGCCGAAGTGGGCATCGGTGGGCGGCTCGCACACGCCACTGCCCCAGTGGCGGTAGCTGTGCCGCTCGGGCCGGGGCTGGCCCATCAGCGCCCGGACGCAGAACGGCACCATCGAGGTCCAGGTGCAACCGTGCCGCAGCGACACCGGCCAGAAGCGCGATACCGAGAACTTCGGCAGCAGCACCACGGTGGCACCCACCCACAACGACGCCGCCACGGAGTAGACCTGCGCATTCGTGTGGAACAACGGCAGGTGCACGAGATGGACATCGTCCGCGCGCAAATCCTCATGCCGGGCGCACAGTTGCGCGCCCCACAGCGCATTGGCATGGCTCCACAGCACGGCCTTCGGCCGCGAAGTGGTGCCTGAGGTGTACTGGATGCCGAACGGCGCCATCGGGTCGTGCGGCCTCGGGGCCAGCGTGGCAGGATCGGTGTCAATGGCCGCAAACGGCGTGAAGCCGGCCACGTCCGCTTCCGGCGGTGCGCCGTTGTCGGTCGCCGTGACCGCCACCCACGCCAGCGCGGGCCCGGCCTTTCGCACCATCGACGCAAAGCGCGGCTGCGTGATGCCCGCAACGGCGCCGCTGTGGCTTGCGAAGTAAGCGAGTTCTTCCGCGCTGGAACGCGTATTGGTAGTCACAGGCACGGCGCCTGCATAGGCGCAGCCAAGCCACGCGATCACAGATTCCGGGCAGTTGTCCAGGTGCACGAGCACGCGCTCGCCGGGCCGCACGCCGCGCGCCTGCAGGCCGGCGGCAAAGCGCCGGACCGCGTTGCCAAACTGCGCGTAGGTCCACGTCGCGCCTTCGCCTTCAAAGGGCTCCCAGACCAGGAATGGATGGCTGCCCCGCCGGGCGGCCTGTTCATCGATGAGGTTGCGGATATCGGTGCCTTCAAACGGCGTCAGGGCGGCAGGCGTCATGTGGGGGCGCGGTGGAAGTAAAGGGTGCCGACGAGTATCGCGAAGCGGCTCCTGCCGGCAACTCGTCCAAAGCGACGAATCTGCCTGGCGGTGGCCTGCACGCGCGGCCGTTTCCCAGGACCGGGGCCCCATGCTGCGGCCGGCGTTGTGTCCTATATTGGTAAGCCTGCGGTATGTGGGAACAGACCCGAGGAGACGCGCCATGGCCACCTGGAAGCCGGATCCGAGCTTTTACCCATCCCCCCGCCTGGCAGCCAAGGCCCCGCCGGAGAACATTGCCTACGTGGCAATGTTCGACCCCGAGCGCAAGCAGCCCGACGCCATCGCCGTGGTCGACGTGGACCCGGCGTCACCGCACTATGCCAGCATCGTCGGCCAGGTCGCCATGCCGCATGCCGGCGACGAGCTGCACCACTTCGGCTGGAACGCCTGTTCCTCGTGCCTGTGCCCGAACGCGCCGCATCCGCACATGGAGCGGCGCTACCTGGTAGTGCCGGGGCTGCGCTCTTCGCGCATCTACATCCTCGACACCAAGCCTGATCCGCTCAAGCCTTTCCTGGCCAAGGTGATCGAGCCCGAGACGCTGGCCGAGCGCACCGGCTACAGCCGCCCACACACCGTGCACTGCGGGCCGGGCGGCATCTATGTGACGGCGCTCGGCGATGCCGAGGGCAAGGGCCCCGGCGGCATCGCCATGCTCGATGCGCAGAGCTTCGACCCGCTCGGCCGCTGGGAGGTGGAGCGCGGCCCGCAGTATTTCGCCTATGACGGCTGGTGGCACCTGGGCTACGACACGCTGGTCACCAGCGAATGGGGCACGCCGGACATGGTCGAGGACGGCCTGGTGCCCGACATCCTGCTCGGCGCGCGCTATGGGCGCCGCCTGCATTTCTGGGACTTCACGCGGCGCAGGCACCTGCAGGAAATCGATTTCGGCGAGGAGTACCAGCTGGTCTTCGAGCTGCGCCCGGCCCACGACCCGACCAGGGCCTATGGCTTCGTCAACTGCGTGATCAGCCTGAAGGACCTGTCCTCATCGATCTGGACCTGGTACCGCGACAAGGACAGGTGGGCCGTGCGCAAGGTCATCGAGATCCCAGCCGAGGCCGCCGACCCCGACCAGTTGCCGCCCATGCTCAAGGGCTTCAAGGCGGTACCGCCGCTGGTGACCGACATCGACCTGTCGATGGATGACCGCTTCCTCTACGTGTCCTGCTGGGGCACGGGCGATCTGCTGCAATACGATGTGTCGGACCCGTTCGCGCCGAAGCTGACGGGCAAGGTGCGCCTCGGCGGCATCGTCTCGCGCGCCGCGCATCCGGGTGCGAAGAACGGTGCGCTCAATGGCGGGCCGCAGATGGTCGAGATCAGCCGCGACGGACGCCGCATCTACTTCACCAATTCGCTCTACGGCGCCGTGGATCCGCAGTTCTATCCCGAGGGCATCGACGGCTGGATGGTAAAGCTCGATGCCGCGCCGGAAGGCGGCCTGTCCGTCGACCCGAAGTTCTTCATCGCATGGCCGAAGGGCCATCGCCCGCACCAGGTAAGGCTGCAGGGCGGAGATTGCTCTTCCGATTCTTATTGCTATCCGTAATGGACTCGTCCGCCACGCTCGCCACCGCGTCTGCACAGTGGGCGACGTGGTGGCCCTGGGTCGCCATTGCCGCGCTGGGCCTGTTCCACGGCATCAACCCCGCCATGGGGTGGCTGTTCGCCGTGGCTCTGGGCCTGCACCGCCACAAGCGCAGCGTGGTGGTGCTGTCGCTGCTGCCGATCGCGCTGGGCCATGCGCTGGCGGTGGCGGTGTTCGTGGTGGCCGCGCTCACGCTTGGCAGCGTGGTGGATGCGCGCCTGTTCGCGCGCGTCGGCGGGCTCGTCCTGATCGGCTGGGCAGCCTGGCACGTGCTGCGCGGCCATCGCGGCCGGCCGCGCGTGGGCATGCAGGCGGGCATGGCCGGTCTCGCATGCTGGTCGTTCCTGATGGCGGGCGTGCACGGCGCCGGGCTGATGCTGGTGCCGGTGCTGATGCCGCTGTGCGCGTCGCCGCTGTCGGGCCAGATCAGTGGGGGCAGCGCGGTGGCACCCGCCGTGCTGGCGCTCGGGTTGCATACCGGGGCGATGCTGCTGGCGATCTGCGCGGTGGCGCTGCTGGTCTATGACCGCGTTGGCGTGGCGTTCCTGCGCACGGGATGGGTCAATCTGGACCTGGTGTGGAGTGCAGCGCTGGCGTTGTGCGGCGTGGCGCTACTGCTGCAGTGATGGCAGACCAACGACCCTGCCGGAAATCCCTCACTCCAGCAGAAACGGCAACACCGTCTCCAGCAGCAACTCCGGCGCCTCCTCGGCAATGTAGTGGCCGCACGGCAGGCCATGGCCGCTGACCCGGCGCGCCACCTTGCGCCATTCCTCCAGAGGCCGGAAACACTGGCCCACCGCGCCCTGCTCTCCCCACAGCGCCAGCATCTCGCACTCGACCATGCGCCCGGCGGCCAGGTCGGCGCGGTCGTGTTCCAGGTCGATGCCTGCGCTCGCACGATAGTCCTCGCACAGGCCGTGCGCAGCGCCGGGGCTTTGCAGGCAGCGCAGGTACTCGGCCATCGCGGCCTCGGTAAACGGGGCCAGCCCGGCGCTGCGTGCGCCCATGGTGCCGCGCAGGTAGAGCGCGGGGTCGGCCTCGATCAGGGTCTCGGGAAACGGCGCGGGCCGGATCAGGAAGAACCAGTGCCAGTACGCCTGGGCAAAGGCCAGGCTGGTCTGCTCGTACATCGCCAGCGTTGGCGCGATGTCCAGCGTGACCAGGCGCTCGACGCGCTCGCCATGGTCCAGCGCCATGCGATGCGCCACGCGCGCGCCGCGGTCGTGCGCCATGACGCGGAAGCGTTCGAAGCCGAGCGCGGCCATCAGCTCGACCTGGTCGCGCGCCATCGTGCGCTTGCTGTAGTTGGCGTGGTCGGGCATGCCGGCGGGCTTGTCGCTGTCGCCGTAGCCGCGCAGGTCGGTTGCCACCACGGTGAAGTGGCGTGCCAGGACGGCGGCCACCTTGTGCCAGATCACGTATGTCTGCGGATGGCCGTGCAACAGCAGTAGCGCGGGGCCCTGGCCGCCCACGACGGCGTGGATGCCGACGTCCGCGCATGGCACGTGGCGATGTTCGAATCCCTTGAATCCTTCCAGCATCATGTTTCTCCTGCAGCGCGGGTTTCAGTGAAACGCTTGTTGGCTATGGTTGCGCCACAAGCCGGGCCATGGTCTTTCCCGCCACATCCTGCAGCCACGGCTGCGCGCTGTGGTGGCGGCGCGCGAAGGCGTCAATCTGCGCCTGCTGTGTCAGCGTGAGGCCGATCACGTCTAGGCCCTGCAGGAACATGCGGCGATGCCGCTCGCCCAAGGCGAAGCCCGTCCGGACAGCGCCGGCACTGACAGTCATGGCCTGCACGTCAATGACGATGCGAGCCGGTTCCCGGGATGACACCTCCGCCATCAGACGGTCCACGTCCGCCTGCGGCAGCATCACCAGCAGCAGGCGGTTGTTGATCGCATTCGAATAGAAGATCTCGCCGAAGCTCGCTGCGATCACCGCGCGGATGCCGTACTGCTGCAGACCCCAGACCGCGTGCTCGCGGCTGGAGCCACAGCCGAAGTTCGGTCCTGCCACGAGGATACCGGCTTCCCGGTACTCAGGCTGGTTGAGCACGAAGTCAGGTCGGGGCCGGCCGGCTTCGTCGAAGCGCAGGTCGTGGAACAGCCCCCGGTCGAGCCCGGCCTTGTCGATGATGCGCAGGAACTGCTTGGGCATGATCTGGTCGGTGTCGAGGTTGGGCATCGGCAGCGGCGCGCCGGTCGCCTCGATGCGCGCGAGCGTGGTGTCAGGCATGGGTCGGCTCCAGTTGGCGTACGTCGGTGATGCAGCCGGTCAGTGCGGCGGCCGCGGCCATGGCAGGGCTCATCAGGTGCGTGCGGCCGGCACGGCCCTGGCGGCCTTCGAAATTGCGGTTGGTGGTGGAGGCGCAGCGCTCGCCGGGCGCGAGCATGTCGTCATTCATGGCCAGGCACATCGAACAGCCGGGCTGGCGCCATTCGAAGCCGGCTTCGATCAGCACGCGGGCCAGCCCTTCCGCCTCCGCCTGCTGGCGCACGGCGCCTGACCCGGGCACCACCATGGCCCGGACACCGGGCGCGACGCGGCGCCCGCGCACCACATCCGCCACCGCGCGCAAGTCCTCGATACGTCCGTTGGTGCACGACCCGATGAACACGCGCTGCACCGGCAGGCCCGCCAGCGAAGCACCGGCTTCGATGCCGATATAGTCGAGCGCGCGTTGCGCCGCGGCGCGTGCGAGCAGGTCGCCGAGTTCGTCCGGATGCGGCACGCGCGCGTCGATCGGCACGGCCTGGTCCGGGCTGGTGCCCCAGGTGACGTAGGGCGCAACGGCGCTCGCATCGAATACGAGATCCCGCGTGAACAGCGCATCGGCATCCGAATGCAGCAATTGCCAGGCCACGCGTGCCTGCTGCGCCATGGCATTGTCGATATCCGCCGCGCGCTGCAGCACATAGTCGATGGCGGCGACATCCGGCGCGATCAGCGCGCCGCGCGCGCCCGCTTCGACTGTCATGTTGCACAAGGTCATGCGCGCCTCCATCGACAGCGCGGCAATCGCCGCACCGGTGAACTCGACCACATACCCGCGCGCGCCCTGCGCACTGATACGGCCGATGATATGGAGGATCAGGTCCTTGGCCGATGTACCCGCCGGCAGCGTGCCGTCCACGCGGATGCGCATCTCTCCTGCCACGCGGTAGACCAGCGTCTGGGTGGCAAGCACATGCTCGACCTCGGAGGTGCCGATGCCGAAGCCGAGCGCGCCGAATGCGCCATAGGTCGTGGTATGGCTGTCGCCGCAGAGCACCACCATGCCGGGCCGGATCATGCCGTGCTCGGGCGCGATCACGTGCTCGATGCCCTGCAGCGGATTGTTGGTGTCGAACAGCGGAATCCCGTGCTGCTCGCAGTTGCGCCCGAGCTTACGCGCCTGCCGCGCTGAAGCCGGGTCGCGGATCACGCGCGGCGACTCGGCGTGGGTCGGGATGATGTGGTCCACCACGGCGAGGTTCTGCGCAGGCGCCGCCACGCTGCGCCCTTGCGCGGACAGTCCCGCGAAGGCCTGCGGGCTCGTGTACTCGTTCATGATGTGCAGGTCGGCGTACAGCAGCACGTGGTCGGCGTCGAGCGCGGCCACGGTGTGCGAATCGACCAGCTTGCGGTAAAGGGTGCGAGGGGCGCGGCCAGCCATGGGATTTGCCTGCGAAAGCGGATCGTTGAAGGTGACGGCAGTGTAATCAGGAAGTCGATAGCTATAATTTCCAGCAACGACCTTCATTAGTTCCCGCCATTCACGAATGGACGCATTTTCCGACCTCGCCTTCTTCGTGCTGCTGGTCAAGCGCGGCAGCCTGGCCGGCGCGGCCCAGCAGATGGGTGTCACGCCGTCGGCGGCCAGCAAGCGGCTGGCCGCGCTGGAGGCCCGCCTGGGTGTGCGTCTTCTCCACCGCACCACGCGGCGGCTGAGCGTGACGCAGGAAGGCGAGGCCTACCTGGCGCAGGGTGGCCGCATCCTGGCCGAGCTGGAGGAGCTGGAGCAGGGGCTGGCAGGCAGCCGGGCCACGCCGCGCGGGCTGCTGCGGGTCAATGCCACGCTGGGCTTCGGGCGGCGCCACCTGGCGCCAGCGGTGGCGGCATTCCTGCGCGCGTATCCGCAGGTGGAGGTGCAGCTTGAACTGTCCGACCGGGCACTCAACCTGGCCGAACAAGGCTTCGATGTGGGGGTCCGCGTCGGCGGGCTGCCCGATGCGCGGCTGAGCGCACGGCGCCTGGCCGGCAACCGCCGGCTGCTATGCGCGTCGCCGCACTACCTGTCCGCGCACGGAACGCCGGCGTCGCCGCGCGAGCTGGCGCAGCACCGCTGCATCGTGATCCGCGAAAGCGACGACACCTACGGTACGTGGCAGCTGTACGCGGGCGTCCGGCAGGAGACCGTCAAGGTACGCGGCCCGGCCACGACCAACGATGGCGAAACCGCAGTCGGGTGGGCGCTGGAAGGGCTTGGCATCCTGCTGCGATCGGAGTGGGACGTTGCGCCGCTGCTGCGCACGGGCCGGCTCAAGCCGGTGCTGCCGGAATGGAGCGCGGCACCGGCTGATATCTTCGCGGTCTACCTGAGCCGTGACCACCTGTCCGCCAGGGTGCGCGCGTTTATCGACTTCCTGGCCGAACGCTTCGCCACGGCGCCCGCGCAACCGTACAACGGCTGGTAGCGCGGGCATTGACGACAGTGTCAGGCGACGTTGAAGAAATGCGTGCCATCGCGGTCGAGCTGGGCGATCAGGCCGAACTCCCAGTCCAGGTAGGCCTGCATCGCGGCGGCCGCGTTGTCGGTGCCTTCGTACGGACGACGATAGCGGTCCGTGCGCGGCACGGCCAGGTGCGTCTCGCCGCTCTCCACTGGCAAGCCGGCGGCGAGCCATGCCAGCGTGCCGCCTTCCAGCACGTAGGTCTCCGCCTGCGTCAGCGCGCGCAAATCCGCAGCGGCGAAGCGCGCGAGCTGGCTCGTGCCGCACGTCAGTACATAGCGGAGCGCGGCCGGAATGCCCTTCAGCGCCTGGGCAAGCTGCGCGCGAATGACAAACCACGCGCCGGGAATGTGGCGCTTCACGTAATTGGCACTTGCTGTGAAGTCCAGCACGACCGTCTGCCCGTCCTGCGCTTCCAGCCATGCCGCCAGCGTGGCGGGCGACACCGCCTCCACGGGCGCCGCGTCGGGCGCCGGTGCGCGCGGCACGCCGGTTTCGCTGCGCAGCGCCGCATCGACGGCATCCACCACCCATACGTCCCAGCCCATCTGCGCCAGCCATGACGCGCTCATGTCCGCGCGCACGCCATCGTCATCGGCCAGCACGATGCGCGCGCCTCGCACGGGGGCGTTGTGGTCGGTCTCCTGCACGAGTTGTCCGCCCTGTGCGTTGACGAAGCCGGGCAGGTGGCCGTCGGCGTATTCCTCGGGTGTCCTCACATCGAAACGGTAAAGCGTGCGCCCCGGCGCTTCCAGCGTCGCCAGTGCGTCATGGGCAATGTGCTGAACGCCCGCGCGCGCGGCGATATCGCGTGCGCCCCGGCGTGCCCGTTCGCGGTTCGCCTGGCCGATCTCCAGCGGAGCGCGGCGGCTCGCACCGTGGTCCAGCGTTTGCCCGGCCAGTGTCCAGCCGATGGTGCCGTTGCGCAGCGCCGCCACCGGATTGGGAATACCGGCGTTGATCAGCGACTGCGTGCCGATGATGCTGCGCGTGCGTCCCGCACAGTTGACGATGACCTGCGTCGACGGGTTCGGCGCGAGTTCGCGCACGCGCAACACCAGTTCGCCCCCCGGCACACTGGTGGCCGTGGGAATGCTCATGGTCTGGTATTCGTCGAACCGCCGCGCGTCCACCACAACCACGTCTGCGCCGCTGTCGATCAGCGCCTTGACCTCCGGCGCGGACAGCGACGGCGTGTGCCGCCTGGCTTCCACCACTTCCCCGAACGACTTGCTCGGCACGTTGACATCGCGGAACACTTCGCCGCCTGCGGCGATCCACGCATCGAGCCCGCCGTCGAGCAGGTTCACATCGGTATAGCCAAGCTTGCGCAGCACGCTCGCCGCGCGCGGCGCGAGGTCAGCGCCGGCGTGCTCGCCATAAACCACGATATGCGTATCGCGGCGCGGAATGCGCGGCCACGCTTCCAGCTCCAGCCTGGACAATGGGAAATTGGCGGCCCACAGCGGATGCGACTGGGCGAACGGATCTTCCTCGCGCACGTCGATCAGCGCGATCTCCTTGCGGTCGAGCAGTGCCTGGCGCACGGCCTGGCTGGTGATCAGGGGAAACGGTTCAGCGGAAGCGGTCATGATGCGGCGGAATCCTTCGAGCGGTCCCACGGGTTGGGCAGGTAGGGGTTGGAGTAGCCGGAGATGAACGGCTTGCGTTCGCCAGCCTCGGTATAGACGCTGCGGCGCACGCCGCCGATGTTGGCACCGTACACGTGGATACTGATGGAGACGCGGTCGTCGTACGCATTGTGCACCCGGTGGATATCGCCCACTGTCGGCGACACCGCTTCCACGTGCCCCGGCTCCAGACGCGTCGGTTCGCCGTGCGCCACGGGGCGTCCCGAGGCATCAAGCACGAATGGCTGCGAATACTCGGCGCCGCGCAGCATGCCGATCAGACCCCACACCGTGTGGTCGTGGATGGGCGTGCGCTGGCCCGGCCCCCAGACAAAGCTGACGACGGAAAAGCGCTCGGCCGAATCGCAGTGCAGCAGCATCTGCTGGTAGTACTCGGGGTGCGGCTGTGCGAAGGCATCGGGCAGCCAGTCATCGCGCGCGACCAGCCTGGCCAGCAACGCACCGCCCTCACGCAGGATGCACGGCTCGTCGGGCTGCTCGTCCAGCAGCGCCGTCAGGCCGGTGATGAACTCGCGCAGCGGCGCGAGCGAAGCGCGGCCGGCGGTGGGGGATTCACTCATCCCATGTCTCCTGATATGTCATTGTCCGAGCGCCACACGGCCAGCCGCGACCAGGACCGAATCGTTCTGCGGCGTATGGATGCGGCTGCACAGCACATCGCGGTAGTGGCGCTCCAGTGGGTTGTTACGGCTCAGGCCGTGGTTGCCCGAAAGCTGCAGCGCCAGTTCCACCGCACGGATCGCATTGCCCGTGACCATAAACTTTAACAGTCCGCTGTCGGTCGGTGTCGGCGGCTTACCGGCGTCGGTACGCGCGGCGGCATCGTCGAGTAGCGCCTGGTTGGCATGCAGCAGCGCCGCGATCTCGCCGATCGCCTCCTGCACGCGCGGCAGCGTCGCCAGCGGCGCGCCAAGGCTGCCGGGTGCACGTTCCCGCGCAAGGCCTCGAATCGTTCGACCGCGCCTTTCCGCACCAGCTTTCCGGCGGCATGGCGCAGCGCGTGGCCCTGGCACGCGCGCTCGTCAACGACCCGCGCCTGCTGGTGCTCGATGAACCGCTCGGCAAGCTAGATTCGCTCACGCGCCTGGCCATGCAGAGCGACCTCGTCGAACTGTGGCAACGCTCCGGCTTCTCGGCGCTGCTCGTCACGCATGACGTGGAAGAGGCGCTGTTCCTGGCCCAGCGCGTGATCATCTTCAGCGACCGGCCGGCGAAGATCCGTGCCGAGCTGACCGTGGACCTGCCCTACCCGCGCCACCGCGGCGACCCGCGCCTGACCGAACTGCGCCACGAAGCGCTGCGCCACCTGGGACTGGATGCCAGTTGGTGATGATGGCCTGGCTTGACGGGCCGGAGCGCCCATGAACGGCCCGCCCGCGCAGGCCTGGCTCAATACCCTGCTTGTCCTGCTCCAGGATGCCCAGCTCACGCTGCTGCGGCTCTGGCATGCGCTGGGGCTGACCGGTGATGCCCACGGCCAGCCCGCCTGGCCGTGGGCGCGGCGCATCGCCGGCGAAACCCTGCTGATCGATCTTGGTCTGGCACGCCAGCTCGCCTGGTCGCTAGGCGCGATGGTGTTTGCGCTGGTGCTGGCGGCCATTGCGATGGCATGACGCCGGCGCCGCGGCACGTTGCTTGCTGTGGCCGTCGTGGCGCTCGTGCTTGTGCCCTGGCCATCGCCATCGCTACTGCTCGGCGCTGCAGCACCGACGAGCTTCCACACCAGCCCAACGCGATTCTCGATCGATGCTGTCGCGCACGGCGCAGCCGTCTATGCGCAGCACTGCGCGGCGTGCGGATGGTGAGTTGTTCTGGCACGTCGTGGATGGGATGCGGGATTCTCGCGGCCAGGTCACCATGCCTGCGTTCGGTGCTGCGTTGAGCGACGCAGACACATGGGCTGTGCTTGATTACATGAAGACGCTGGCCGCGGGCAGCGGGGCCGTCGCCAACGGAAGCTGGCCGGTGCCGCTGCCGGTGCCGGATACGCTGGTGCAATGCGGTGATGATGCGTCACCGCGTTCGCTTGCGCAGTGGCGTGGTGGGCAGCGGGTGCGCGTGGTGGCGTTTGACGGGGATCCGCGGTTCCAGACCTTGCTGGTCACGCGTGATGGGTCCGTGCCTGCTGGCGTGCCGCGCTTCCGTGCCAACTGCGTTGCGGCCTCTTCGCATGCGTGGGCGGTGTATGCGCAGATTGCCGGCGTGCCCGCCGACGGGCTGGGTGGGACGGAATTGCTGGCCGACCGCGGCGGGTGGCTGCGCGCGCGAGGTACGCCGGGGCGGAAGGGGTGGTCGGATGCGGATATGGTCTGCAACTCAGGGGCCCCTATTGAGGCGCGCCGTGGAGCGCCGGTCACCGATGCGCTCACGGCCTTGCTGCTGCGGATGGATGGGGAGCCGGTTAGGTTTGTGAAGGGGGGATTTGTTCATTGACCAAACTACCCCCCCACCACCGCCACACACTCAATCTCAACCCTTGCCCCAAGCGCCAGCCCATTGGCCCCCAAAGCAGTCCGCACCGGATAGGGAGGTTCAAAAAAACCCTTGTAGACATCATTGAACACCTGCCACTCACTGATATCCGCCAGCATGATCGTGCATTTGGCCACATCGCGCAGCGTCAGCCCATGTGCCTCCAGCGTCGTGCGAATATTCATCAGCGCCTGCTTCGCTTCTTCGCGAATGCCGCCCCCGACCAGCCGCGTGCTGCCGGGCACAATGCCCATCTGGCCGGACAGGTACAAGACGTTCCCAACGCGGACCGCTTCGGAAAATGGCAGCCCTGCGGGCAGGACCTTGTCGGAATTCAGGAATTCCATGTTGCCCTCCATGGTCGAGACGCGGCGCGCCGGGGCGCCGGCGTGGAGCATCCAATGTAGGCGCCAAAGCGCGGACCCTCAAGGCGCCCGGTCAGGGTGCCGGGACAACCGCGTCCGGCACCTCGCGGTCAGCCGCGCGCCGCAGGCAATCGAGCATGACCGCCACGGCCGACCGCTTGATGGCGTCCTCGCGCCAGTACATCGACACCGAGCCGAACCCCGCCAGCCGCAGCGGCACGATGCGCAGCGCGCCCAGTTCTTCCAGCCGCCGCGCGGTCCGGTGCGAGGCCAGGCCGATCATGTCGCTGTTGTTCAGCAGCGTGAGGTTGAGCACCGTGGAATTCGATTCCACGCAGTCCGACGGCAACGGCCGGCCGGCGGTGGCCAGCGCGGCCTCCAGCGCATTGCGAATGGGTGTGCCGCGTGGCCACACCACCCAGCGGTAGCCCTGCAGCGCCTCCCACGTCACCGCGTCCTGCGTGGCCAGCGGGTGGCGCGGCCGCGCCACGAAGTGGATCGGCTCCAGGTAAAGCGATTCCCCAAGCGTCTGCGCATCCTGAAGTTCGGGCGCGGACCGCCCGACCACGATATCGAGTTCATTGTGCGCAAGCTGGTTCATGAGCCGGTCCATGGTCGTTTCGACCAACCGCACCTGCGCACGCGGCATGCGCTGCAGCAGCCGCAGGACCGCCAGCGGCACCGTATCGGCCGCCGAGGCCCCCGACGTGCCAACCACCACCAGGCCGCTGCCGCCCTCGCGCATGGCCGCCAGGTCGTCGCGCGCGGTGTCGAGCTGCGCGGCAATGCGGCGCGCGTGCTCGATCAGTGACTCGCCATACGGTGTAGGCCGCAGCCCGCGCGCCTGGCGCTCGAACAGCGGCAGGCCGATGTCGTCTTCCAGGTCCTTGAGCCACTTGGAAAGCCCCGGCTGGGTGGTATTGAGCAGCGCGGCCGACTGGCTCATGTTGCCGGTCTCGGCCAGGCTGAGGAGCATCTGCAGGTTGCGCAGGCGCAGTCGCTGGGTCCAGTCCATGTCTGATTGCCCGGTTTACCTATACGATTGATCGTATATATAAGAGGTTTTTTTCATTTCAAATCTTATATCGTGGCGCGTATAACTCCAAGCAACAGACCGGCATCCAAGCCGGAGCGCATCAAAAGCCACGGAGACAGCATGTCAGACCATACGCCTGATCCCGCACGCATCGCCTATTACGAGCACATCGGCTGCAGCCACATGACGCCGCTGTGGGAGTCGCTGCACAGCCTGGTGCCGCCGCAGCCGCGCCCGCAGATCGTCCCGGCCATCTGGAAGTACGACGCCATCCGCCCGCTGGTCATGCAGGCCGGCGAGGTCATCAGCGCCGAAGAGGCCGTGCGCCGCGTGCTGATCCTGGAGAACCCGGGCCTGCCGGGCAAGTCGAGCATTACGTCCACGCTCTACGCCGGCCTGCAGCTGATCCTGCCGGGCGAGATTGCACCCAGCCACCGCCATACGCAGTCCGCATTGCGCTTCATCGTCGAAGGCAAGGGTGCCTGGACCGCCGTCAACGGCGAGCGCACCACCATGCACCCGGGCGACTTCATCATCACGCCGTCGTGGACCTGGCACGACCACGGCAACCCCAGCGTCGAAGACGGCGGCGAGCCGGTGGTGTGGCTGGACGGCCTGGACATCCCGCTGGTGCAGCAGTTCGACGCCGGCTTTGCCGAGAACTACCCCGAGTCGCAGCAGCCCGTCACGCGTGCCGAGGGCGACAGTTTTGCGCGCTTCGGCCACAACATGGTGCCGGTGCGCCACAAGGTCACCGACCCGACCTCGCCGATCTTCAGCTATCCGTACGAACGTTCGCGCGAAGCGCTCGACAAGCTCTACCGCAACGGCGAGCTCGATGCCTGGGACGGCGTGAAGCTGCGCTACGTCAACCCGGCCACCGGCGGCTGGCCGATGCCCACCATCGCCACCTTCATGCAGTACCTGCCGGCCGGCTTCCAGGGCAAGACCTACCGCAGCACCGACGCCACCGTCTACAGCGTGGTGGAAGGCCGCGGCACCGTGCGCATCGGCGACGCGCAGTTCCAGTTCGAGCCGCGCGACGTGTTCGTGGCGCCGTCCTGGGCGCCGGTGCAGCTTGGCGCGGTGGAAGACGCGGTGCTGTTCAGCTACTCCGACCGCCCGGTGCTGTCGGCGCTGAACCTGCTGCGCGAAGCGCGTACCTGAGCGGTCCGCTCAACTCTTAACGAATTCCGATTTCCCGATGCCCGGGTGCGCGCATGGCGCGGCACCCCGGCCCCGCACACCCTCTGACTGACCGAACCGACCATGTCCTACGTCTTCACGCCTCCCGCCACCGTCGCCATTCCCGTTGCCGGCACCGACGACCAGTTCGCCGTGCGCCGCGTCTACTGCGTCGGCCGCAACTACGCCGCCCATGCGCGCGAAATGGGCTTCGACCCCGACCGCGAGCCGCCCTTCTTCTTCTGCAAGCCGGCCGACGCCATCGTGCCCGTAGCCGACGGCCAGACGCTGGAGCTGCCCTACCCCGTGCAGACGCAGAACTACCACTACGAAGCCGAACTGGTGGCCGTGATCGGCAAGGCTGGCGCCGACATTCCGGTGGAGCAGGCGCTGGAGCACGTGTGGGGCTACGCCGTGGGCCTGGACATGACCCGCCGCGACCTGCAGATGAAGATGCGCGAGATGGGCCGCCCGTGGGAAATCGGCAAGGCCTTCGACGCGTCCGCGCCGGTTGCGCCGATCCACCGCGCTGCCGATATCGGCCACCCGCAGCAGGCCGCCATCTGGCTGACCGTCAACGGCCAGGACAAGCAGCGCAGCAACGTCACGCACCTGATCTGGTCGGTCGCGGAGACGGTGGCCTACCTGTCGCAGTTCTTCCGCCTGGAACCGGGCGACGTGATCTTCACCGGCACCCCGGAAGGCGTGGGCGCGGTCAAGGCCGGCGACACCATGGTGACTGGCGTCGAAGGCCTGGGCGAACTCAAGGTCCGCGTGGTCTGACACCCGGATGCCGCAAGCAGCAACCAGCAAGCCCATCATGCAGCTCTATAGTTTCTTCAACAGCTCCACGTCCTATCGCGTGCGCATTGCGCTGGCGCTCAAGGGCCTGCCCTTCGAGTACCTGCCGGTCAACATCCGCACCGGCCAGCACCGCGAGGCGGAGTACGTGCAGGGCATCAACCCGTCCGCTTCGGTGCCCGCGCTGGTGGACGGCGAATTCACGCTCGGACAGTCGCTCGCGATCATGGACTACCTCGATGCGCACTACCCCGAACCGCGCCTGCTGCCGCAGGAGCCCGAACGGCGCGCGCGCGTACTGGAACTGACCAGTCTCATCGCCTGCGACATCCACCCGGTCAACAACCTGCGCGTGCTGCGCTACCTGCAGGATGTGCTGAAGGTGACGCCGGAACAGAAGGACGCCTGGTACCGCCACTGGATCGACGAAGGCATGGCCGGCGTGGAACGCCTGCTTGCGCTGCACCGCAAGGGCCTGTGGTGCTTCGGCGACAGCCCGACTCTCGCCGACGTCACGCTGGTGCCGCAGATCGCCAACGCCCAGCGCATGGGCTGCGACCTGTCGCCCTACCCGCGCGCGCTGGCAGTCTATGCGCACGCCAGTGTGCACCCCGCTTTCGCCAAGGCTGCGCCCAAGCAGCAACCGGACTACACGGCCTGATCGACAGACCCAGGCCAGGAGACAAGCATGAACACACCACAAGACACGGGGCGCAAGGTCCTGATCATCGGCGGCGGCATCGGCGGCCTGGCGGCGGCGCTGGCGCTGGCGCGACAGGGCATCCGCATCGAACTGCTGGAGCAGGCCGACCAGATCGGCGAGATCGGCGCCGGCATCCAGCTCGCGGCCAACGCCTTCGCGGCCATGGACGCGCTGGGCGTGGGCGAGGCCGCACGCGGCCGCGCGGTCTTCACTGACTACCTCAGCCTGCGCGACGCGATCGACACGCACGAGATCGCGCGCGTGGATGTCGGCACGCCCTACCGCGAGCGCTTCGGCAACCCATATGCGGTGATCCACCGCGCGGACATCCACCTTTCGATCCTGGAAGCGGTGCAGGACCACCCGCTGATCAGCTTCCGCACCGCGACGCGCGTCGAGAAGCTGGAGCAGGACGAGCGCGGCGTCACCGTCATCGACCAGCGCGGCGAGCGCCACCATGCCGATGCCGTGGTCGGCTGCGACGGCGTCAAGTCCGCCATCCGCGAGTCGCTGATTGGCGACGTGCCGCGCGTGACCGGCCACGTGGTGTACCGCGCGGTCGTCGAGGTCGACAACATGCCGAAGGACCTGCAGGTCAACGCGCCCGTGGTATGGGCCGGCCCGAACTGCCATCTCGTGCACTACCCGCTGCGCGGCGGCCAGCAGTACAACCTCGTCGTCACCTTCCACAGCCGCGAGCAGGAAACCTGGGGCGTGCGCGAAGGCAGCAAGGAGGAAGTGCTGTCGTATTTCGACGGCATCCACGCGCTGCCGCACCAGATGCTGGACCGCCCCACCTCATGGAAGCGCTGGGCCACGGCCGACCGCGACCCGGTGGAGCGCTGGAGCTTCGGCCGCGCCACCATCCTCGGCGATGCCGCGCACCCGATGACGCAATACGTCGCGCAGGGCGCCTGCCAGGCGCTCGAAGATGCCGTCACGCTGGGCGTCGCTGTGGAAGCGGCCGGCCATGACTTCGAAGCCGCGTTCAAGCTGTACGAACAGGCGCGCATCCCGCGCACCGCACGCGTGCTTTACGCCGCGCGCGACATGGGCCGCGTGTACCACGCCAAGGGCGTCGACCGCATGGTGCGCAACACGCTGTGGACCGGCCGCACGCAGGCGCAGTACTACGACGCGCTGCAGTGGCTGCACGGCTGGCGCGCCGAACGCTGCCTGAGCCCGACGCCCTGGCTCTGAACTTCAGGAAAACCATGCAGTGACCACTACGGTGACTGGCGGCCGACCCGGCCGCCGGCCCGATTTCGTCCCGAAACAGGCAACGAGGAGGAGACAACCCATGCCTGCCAGCCAGACCATCAACGTATCCGCGTTCATCGACCGCCAGCCGCTATCGCCCTTTCAGGTCATGATCGTGGTGCTGTGCTTCCTGATCGTCGCCATCGACGGTTTCGACACCGCCGCCATCGGTTTCATCGCCCCGGCCATCCGCGCCGAATGGCAACTGACACCGGCGCACCTCGCCCCGCTGTTCGGCGCGGGCCTGGCCGGCCTGATGGCCGGCGCCTTCCTGTTCGGCCCGCTGGCCGACCGCTTCGGCCGCAAGAGCGTGCTGGTGTTCTCGGTGCTGTTCTTCGGCGTGGCCAGCCTGGCTTCGGCGTGGTCGGGCGAGCTGTGGGCGCTGATCGCGCTGCGCTTCCTGACCGGCCTTGGCCTGGGCGGTGCCATGCCCAATACCATCACGCTGACATCCGAGTTCTGTCCCGAGAAGCGCCGCTCCTTCCTGGTCACGACCATGTTCTGCGGCTTCACGCTCGGCTCCGCGCTGGGCGGGCTGGCCTCGGCCGGGCTGATCGAAGTCTACGGCTGGCGTTCGGTGCTGGTCGTCGGCGGCGTGCTGCCGCTCGTGCTCGCAGTGCTGCTGGCGCTCCTGTTACCGGAGTCGGTGCGCTACCTCGTGATGGCCGGCCGCGCACCGGAACGTATCGCCGCCACGCTGCAACGCATCGCCCCACAGGCTGACCTGCGCGGCGCCACCTTCACCGTGGCCGAGGCGCGCAGCACCAGCTCGCCGGTGCGCCACCTGTTCAAGCCCGAACTGGTGCGCGGCACGCTGCTGTTCTGGCTGACGTTCTTCATGAGCCTGCTGGTGATCTACCTGCTCTCGAGCTGGCTGCCGACGCTGCTGCGCAGCACCGGCCTGTCGCTGCGCACCGCGGCGCTGGTCACCACCATGTTCCAGGTCGGCGGCACGCTCGGTGCCATCGCGCTGGGCTGGCTGATGGACCGCTTCAACCCGCACTACGTGCTGGCCATCAGCTACGCGCTGGCGGGCGTGTTCGTCGCGGCGATCGGAAGCCTGGCGGATGCACCCGTGCTGGCCGGTGCGGCGGTGTTCTTCGCAGGCTTCTGCATTTCCGGTTCGCAGGTCGGCGCCAACGCGCTGTCGGCAGGCTTCTATCCGACCGACTGCCGCGCCACTGGCGTAAGCTGGGCCAACGGCGTGGGCCGGCTCGGTTCGGTGGTGGGCTCCGTCGGCGGTGCCACCATGCTGTCGATGGGACTGGGCATGCCTTCGTTGTTCGCGCTGATCGGCGTGCCCGCGGTGCTGGCCGGCTGCACCATGCTGACACTCGGGCTGTCGCGGCGCGCCCATGCGCGGCAGGAACTCGCCGCGAGCTGACAGGCGCCTGCGTCAGCGCGCCCGCAGCGCATCGACGATGTTCATGCGGGCCGCGCGCAGCGCCGGCAGGAAGCCACCGACCAGGCCCATCGCCATCGAAAACCCCAGCGTCTCTGCCACGATGACCGGCGTCAGGATGAAGCGGAACGACAGGTCCGCAAAGGTCTGGAAATTGGTCGTGGAGAACGATGCAAACTGCATCAACGCGGCACAGCAAAGTCCGGCCACACCGCCGGCCAGCCCGAGCAGCAGCGCCTCGACCAGGAACGCGGCGAGCACGTTGGTGCGCCGGAAGCCCAGCGCGCGCAGCGTGCCGATCTCCGCGACCCGGTTGGCCACCGACGCATACATGGTGATCATCGCGCCGATCATCGCCGCGATCGAGAAGATCGTGGACAGCGTCAGGCCCAGGATATTGATGAACGACGACAGCGCCTTGGACTGGTCGCTGTAGAAAGTCTGCTCACGCTTTGCCTCCGCTGTCAGGCGCGGGTCGACGTCGATGTCGGCGCGCAGGCGTGCAAACCCTTCCGGCCGCGACAGGCGCACCACCATCGACGAATAGCTTGTGCGCCGAAACGACTGCATGAGCTGGTCGGCATCGCCCCAGATCTCCGAATCAAAGCCGCTGCCGCCCGCGTCGAACACGCCGACGATGGTCCAGTCGCGCTGGGCGAAGCGCAGGCGCCCGCCGAGCTGCGCGCCCGTGAAGCCCCGCGCCACGCTGCTGCCGACGATGATCTCCGACGAGCCCGGCCGGAACGTGCGCCCCGCCACCAGCCGGATCTGCGGCCGCAACGCGAGACCCTTCGGCGACACGCCCCGGATCACGACATTGGAAGGCGTGTCCGAACCGCGCTTGGTCAGCGAGATCAGCACCACCGCCTCCTTCGACGCCATGGGCCGGCCGTTGCCGTCCATCGCCACCGACGGGTGCATCTCCATGATGCTGGCCTGGTCGCGGCTGACGGCGCTCTGCACCTCGGTCTCCGCGCCCTTGCGGATCAAGACCACGTTGTCCTGCTCGCCGGTGGTGACGAGCGTGCGCTTGAGCCCCGCATCGAGCATCAGCATGGTGGCGAACACGAATACCACCAGCGCGAGTCCGCCTGCCGTCAGCGCGGTGGTCAGGCGCCGGGCCCAGAGGTTGCGCGCGATATAGCTGAGCGGGATCGCCATGCGAGCGCCTAACCGATGGCCCGCAGGCCTTCCACGATGCGCACGCGCGCCGCCTGCACCGCCGGCACCACGGCGGCGGCCAGCCCCACGGCCAATGCGCAGGCCGCCTGCATCCACATCGTTTCGTGCGAGACGGAAAACACGGGGAATACACCGCCCACGGCCTGCTTGAACATGGCAGCCATGGGCGGCGTCGCCAGCATGCCGATGCTGCCACCCACCAGGCAGATGAACATCGATTCGCCGAACATCAGCAGTGCCAGGAAGCCCGGCCCGAAGCCGAGTGCCTTGAGCGTGGCGTACTCCACGGTGCGTTCGCGCGCACTCATGGCCATGGCGTTGGCCATCACGGCCATGATGATCAGGATCACCACGTACGACACCACGCGGATGGCCGCGATGATCTGGTTCGACATGGCCACGAAGCCAAGCTGGAAGGCCTGCTCGGTTTCGGTCAGCGTCTCGGCCAGCGAATTGCGGAACACGCCATCCACACTGCGGGAAATGGCGGCGGCATTGTCCGGGTTGTCGATGCCGAGGATGTACACGCCGACCTGGTCGGCCTGCCGCGCCGTGCGCTTGCGCACGGTCTCGTTCAGGTACTCCCAGTGGAACACCATGTGGCGCGTGATGGTGCTTTCATCGCGCCCTTCCATGATGCCGCGCACGATGAAATCCCACGTACCCGGATAGATCGTGCCCTTGATGGGAATGACGTCGCCCACCTTGAAGCCGTACTGGTCCGCGAGCTGCCGCCCGATCAGGCAGCCCTTGCGGTCGCGCTGGTAGTCGGCGCGCTGCTGCGCCGTGACGACGAACTCGGGGTACAGGTCGAGGTAGTTGTCCGAGACGGCAAACTGCGCGAAGAAGTTCTTCGGGTCGCGGTAAACGCCGCCGAACCAGTTTGAGCGGGCCACCACCGTCACGCCGTCCACGCCGCGGATGCGGCTTTCATAGCTGAGCGGCAGCGGAAACACCAGCGAGATCGCGTTGCGCGTCACCAGCCGCCCGCTGGAAGCCGCAGCCGCGCCCGCATACCAGGCGTCGACCACGGTCTGCAGCAGGCCATAGGCCAGCACCGCAACCACCAGCCCGGTCACGGTCAGCACGGTGCGCAGCTTGTGGCGCAGCGCGTTGCGGGCGATCAGCTTCAGCACGAACATGGCGCGCGCGGTCAGTGCGGTTCAGGGGCCGTTGCCATGGGTCAGCTCTCCCTTCTCCAGGTGCACCATCGATCGGGCCGCATTGGCGGCATGCGCGTCATGCGTGACCATGATGATGGTCTTGCCGGCCTCGCGGTTGAGCCGCTGCAGCATCGCCAGGATATCCGCAGCGGCGTTGCGGTCGAGGTCGCCGGTGGGCTCGTCGGCCACGATCAGCATGGGGTCGGTGATCAGCGCGCGAGCAATGGCCACCCGCTGCTGCTGCCCGCCGGACAGCTCCGACGGATAGTGGCTCATGCGGTCGGCCAGGTTCACCATGCCGAGCACCATCTCCACGCGCGCGCGGCGCTCCGCGCGCGACAGGCGCGTCAGCATCAGCGGCAGCTCTACGTTCTCGAACGCCGTGAGCACGGGCATCAGGTTGTAGAACTGGAAGATGAAGCCGACGTTGGCCGCACGCCAGGCGGCCAGTTCGGATTCCGCCAGCCGGGTAATGTCCTGCCCGGCCACCAGCAGTTCGCCGCTGTCCGGCCGGTCGATGCCTGCAATCAGGTTGAGCAGCGTGCTCTTGCCGGAACCGGACGGCCCCATCAGCGCGATGAAATCGCCCTCGGCGATATCGAGCGTGATGTCGGTCAGCACCGGCACGGTCTGCATGCCGCGCCGGTACGACTTGGCGACGTGGCGGATGCGTACGAGCGGGGCGGCTTCCACGTTATTTCTTTGCCACGGTGACACTGGCGCCGTCGCGCAGCTTGTCGCCCGGAGCCAGCACCAGTGTGTCGCCGGCGGCCACGCCGCTGACCGCCACCAGTTCGCCGATGCGCTCGCCGGTGGTCACCGCCGCTTCATGCGCCTTGCCGTCGCGGACCACGAACACCACCTTGCGCCCGTCGCGCGTGGCAATGGCGGCAGGCTGCACCGCCACCACAGGCTTGCGGTCCTGCTCGGCCAGCGGCCGGGACAGGAACGCGATCTTGGCGCTCATGTCCGGCAGCACGCGCGCGTCGCGGTCGACAAAGCGCACCTTGACCAGCACCGTAGCCTTGGAGCGATCGACCGTTGGCACGATGCGCGACACCTGGCCCGCGAAGCGGACGTCTGGCAGCGCATCGAGCTGCATCAGGCACGGCTGGTCCGCGCGGATCTTTGCGATATTGGATTCGGCGACGTCCGCTTCGACTTCCAGCGTGTCCATGTCGGCAATGGTCACCACCGCGCCCTTGGTGTCGGACGCCGACGAAAACGGCGTGATGTTGTCGCCCACATTGGCATGCTTGACCAGCACCACGCCGTCGAACGGCGCGCGAATGACGGTCTGGTCGACCGCCACCTGGGCGGCCTGGGCATTGGCCTGCGCCGACACGATCGCCGCGCGCGAATTGGCGACCGACGCTTGCGCTTTCCTGAAGCGAGCGAGATCGGCGTCGTACTGCTGCACCGAGATCGCCTTCGGGCCCAGCAGCTGTTCGGAGCGGCGCAGGTTCACTTCCGCGTCGCGGAGTTCGGCGAGCTGCAGCGCCAGATTGGCTTGGGCAACGTTCACCTGTGCTGTCGCCTGCGCCAGCGTGGCGCCCACGTCGCGGCTTTCGATGCGGGCGATGATCTCGTCCTTCTTCACCCGCGATCCCTCCAGCACGCCCAGCCATTCGAGCCGGCCCTGTGCCTTGGAGGCGACGGCCGCCTTGCGCTGGGGCACGACGTAGCCGGTGGCATTGAGGAGGGTGTAGTTCTGGGACGGATAGGCCGATGAGACCGTCACGGTTTCCACTGCCGTGGGGCCGGCCAGCTTGAAGATGATGGCGGCCGCCACGGCCAGCACGACAGCGATGGCGATGTAGGGAAGCCACCGGCGGCGCCGCGGGGGTGCGGCGTGCGGGCCGCGGTCGATTTTCAGCCTGGAGAGGTCGGGGTCGGGCAAGCGGGTCGTCTCCTGCAAGGGATCGCCAGTGCGGGGCATTGGCTTGCCAGTATAGCGCTGCGTGCACTTGGGGCAGGAGGTGGGGAAGGGGGCAGGTCTGGTTGATCTGGTGATAGTTGGGGGACGCTATTGCGTGCCCTAGGGTTTTGCCCAATAACCCTAGCTATCCCCCTGTTTTCACTATGTTTTCTTCCTCTTTATCTAACCATCCCCTCCAATCCACAAAAAACTTCCTTGACCAAATTCATTCTCCGCGCATAATTGCAAACGTTTGCTGCAAACGTTTGCAAGGAGCAAGAAGATGGAGACCACGCAATACAAAGAACAGGCCGAATCCGGCCACCCCCCGCGCCTGATCGAGGACGAGAATTCCGTCACCCAGATCGTCCAGGCCGCCATGGCGCAGACCGCCAGCCCGCGGTTGCGCTTTGCCATGGGCCTGCTGGTCCAGCACTTGCACGATTTCCTGCGTGAGGTCCGCCCCACGGACGAGGAGTTCGAACAGGCGCTGGAATTCATCGCCGCGCTGGGCCACGCGACCCATGCGACCAACAATGAGGTGGTGCTGGCCGCCGACGTGCTGGGCCTGTCCACGCTGGTGACGGTGATGAACAACAACACGAAGGACGGCCGCACGCCCGGCGCGCTGCTGGGCCCGTTCTACCGCGCCAGGGCTCCGCGCTACACCTGCGGCGACTGCGTGGTGCAGGACGACGCGCCGGGCCTGCCGCTGTTCGTGCGCGGCACCGTGCGCGCGACCGATGGCACGCCGCTGCCCGGCGCGCTCGTGGAGATCTGGCAGGCATCGCCGGTCGGCCTGTACGACAACCAGGACCCGCGCCAGCCCGACCGCAACCTGCGCGGCTGCTTCCATACCGATGGACAGGGTGCCTACCACTTCCGCACCGTGCGCCCGGCCGGCTATCCGGTGCCGACCAACGGCCCGATCGGCACGCTGCTGGACGCCCAGCAACGCCATCCGTACCGGCCTGCGCATATCCATTTCATCGTGGCTGCCCCGGGCTACCGCACGCTGGTGACACAGGTGTTCGTGGACGAGGCGCAGGCGCTGGAATCGGATGTCACGTTCGGCGTGCACCAGCAGCTCGTGGGGCAACTCGAGCTGGTCGACCACGGCCACAGCCCGTGGGGCAACCTGCCCGCGCCGTTCTACACGCTGGACTTCGACTTCACGCTCGAACCCGGCGAACAGTGCTTCCCGAAGCCGCCGATCGACTGACGGCACCGCTTTCCACGTTTTTCACGTTTTTCACGTTTTTCACGTTTTCCACGCAGCACGACTGAACACCATGAGCCTCTCATCCCTCTCCGGCAAGGTTGCCGTGATCCTAGGCGGCACCGGCGGCATCGGCCTGGCAACAGGCAACGCGCTGGCACAGCTTGGCACCAGCGTTGTCCTGACCGGGCGCAACCGCGGCAGCGTGGACAGCGCGGCCGCATCGCTGCCGTCCGGCAATCATCTGGGCGTGGTCGCCGAGATCGGCGACACCGCGTCGCTGAACGCGCTGGCCGCCGAAGTCAGCCACCACTACGGGCGTGTCGACATCCTGGTCAATACCGCCGGCTTTACCCGGGCGATTCCGCACGCTGACCTCGATGCGCTAAGCGATGACCTGATCGACGAACTGTTCGCCATCAACTGGCGCGGCCAGTTCGCGGCGATCCGCGCGTTTGCGCCGCACCTGCGCGCCAATGGCGACGGGCTGGTAGTGAATGTCGGCTCCATCGCGGCGCGCACGGGCCAGGGCAGCAACGTGGCGTACTGCGCGGCCAAGGCCGGGCTGGACGTCATGGCCGTGTCGCTGGGCCGCGCGCTGGCGCCGGCCATCCGCGTGCTGAACGTCTCGCCGGGCGTGGTGGATACGGGCTTCGTGCCCGGCCGCGACGACACCTTCAACGAGCGCGCGGCCAGGACCACGCCGCTGCGCCGCATCGGGCAGGCAGAAGACGTGGCCGATGCCATCGTCGCCTGCGCTACGTCGCTGCGCTTTGCCACGGGCACCACCATCGTCGTCGACGGCGGACGCCAGCTCGGCTGATTGCTTTCCACTCTCTCGCCAACGCAACCATGCACGCACGCAAGACCATCATCACCTGCGCCGTGACCGGCAATATCGTCACGCCCGAGCAGTACCCCAACCTGCCGGTCACGCCCGCGCAGATCGCCGATGCCGCGCTGGAAGCCGCCGAAGCCGGCGCTGCCGCGGCGCACATCCATGTGCGCGATCCCGAGACCGGCCGCCCGTCGATGTTGCTCGACTACTACGCCGATGTCATCGACCGCATCCGCAAGCGCAACCGCACGCTGATCATCAACCTGACCACCGGCCCCGGCGGGCGCTTCGTGCCAAGCGAAGACGAGCCGCGCGTGGCTGCGCCGGGCACCACGCTGCTGCACCCGGCCAAGCGCGTCGAGCACATCGCCGCGCTGCGTCCCGATGTGTGCTCGCTCGACCTGAACACCATGAACTCGGGCGGCGACGTGGTCATCAACACGCCGGCCAACGTCCGCAAGATGGCGGCCGTGATCCGCGCGTCCGGGGTCATGCCGGAACTGGAGATCTTCGACTCGGGCGACCTCAACATGGCGCTGGACTTCATCCGCGAAGGCGTGCTCGACGGCCCCGGCCTGTGGACCTTCGTGCTCGGCGTGAAGTACGGCTTCGCTCCGACGCCGGAAACCATCTTCTATGCGCGCAACATGCTGCCGCCCGGCGCGCACTGGTCGGCCTTCGGCATCGGCCGCGCGGAGTTCCCGATCGTCGCGCAGGCGTGGCTCGCGGGCGGGCATGTCCGCGTGGGGCTGGAAGACAACATCTACCTGGAAAAAGGCGTGCTGGCCCCGAGCAATGCGGCGCTGGTGGCCAAGGCACGCGACATCGTCCGGTCGCTCGGCGGCGAGATTGCCTCTCCGCAGGAAGCGCGCCGCGTGCTCGGCCTGCGCGAGGCCTGAAACCGACCATGCACAACACAAGACACTGAGAAGGAAGACACCATGAACATGATTCGCGTCAGCGAGAAGGCCGCAGGCATCGACAGCCTGCAACTGGAACTGGTGGGCGCACCGCGCCCGGAAGCCGTCGACGGCCAGTGCGTGATCGAAGTGGCCAGCGCCGGCGTCAACCCCAGCGATGTCAAGGCCACCCTCGGCCTGATGCCGCATGCGGTGTGGCCGCGCACGCCCGGTCGCGACTACGCGGGCACGGTGGTCGACGGCCCGAACGGCCTGGTCGGCCTGCAGGTATGGGGCAGCGGCGGCGAGCTGGGCATCCGCCGCGACGGCACGCACGGCAAGTACCTGCGGGTGGCTGCGCAGTCGGTGCGCGAAAAGCCGTCCACGCTGTCGCTGCTCGAAGCGGGCGCGGTCGGTGTGCCGTTCATCACCGCCTATGAAGGCCTGCGCCGTGCGGGCATGCCGAAGCCGGGCAGCATCGTGCTGGTCTGCGGCGGCAACGGCAAGGTCGGCCAGGCGACCATCCAGATCGCCACGGCGCTGGGCGCGCGCGTGCTCGCCGTGGAGCGTACCGCGGAGGCCTACCGCGGCCACGCCAGCGCACCGGTGCGCATGATCGACGCCAGCAGCGAATCCATTGCCGCAGTGGTGCGCGACGAGACCGACGGCCATGGCGCCGACATCGTCTACAACACCGTCGGCAGCCCGTACTTCGAGCAGGCCAACCAGGCCATGGCGATCGGTGCCGCCCAGATCTTCATCTCCACCATCGAGCGCCCGGTGCCGTTCGACATCTTCACGTTCTACCGCGGCCAGCACACCTACGTGGGCGTGGACACACTGGCACTGGACAGCAGCGCGTGCGCGGGCATCCTCGACCAGCTTGCGCCGATGTTCACCTCCGGCGCGCTGAAGCCCTTCCCGGTGCTGCCCGAGTACACCTATGCGCTGGCCGATGCCGCCGACGCCTACCGCGCGGTGCTGCAGGGCGCGACCGAGCGCGTGGTGCTCAAGCCATGAATACGACCCGCTTCGCCCAGGCGCCGGCGTACTTTCCTCCCAACCACGACGGCATGCATTGCCTGCGCCTGCAGGGCCATGAGGCCGGGCCGTCCGAGTCGTTGTGGCTGGGGGTGTCGGTGCTGCTGCCCGGCGGACATACCAGCATGGATGCATCCGCCGTCGAGAAGTACTACGTCGTGCTTGAAGGCGAAGTCTGCATCCGCACGCCGGATGAGTCCGTGACGCTGCAGCAGTTCGACTCGGTGCGGCTTGCACCGTGTGAAGCGCGGCAGGTGTCAAACCCGGGCAACCGCCCCGCAATGCTGCTGCTGGCCATGCCTTACCCGAAGGCCTGAGCCGGCAGCCATACCAGGCAGTACGCAGTATCCGGCGCCATGGCATGGCGCCGTCCCCGCGCATCGCGGGGATTCTCTTCCATAACAAACATCACAGGTAGGGGAGACAAACCCATGAAACGCGTTCCCATGCGCAGTGCAGCCCTGGTCGTGGCCACATGCTGCCTGGCCGGCGAGGCCGCGGCGCAGTCGTCGGTCACGGTCTATGGCCGCATCAACACGGCGCTCGAGTATTCCAACGCCACCACCGCCACCGACGGCACGCACCTTGGCGGCGCCGGCAGGCTGACCAACAACCGCTCGGTGTTCGGACTGCGGGGTGAAGAAGGGCTCGGCGGCACGCTCAAGGCCATCTGGCAGATCGAAAGCAATGTCTCGCTCGATACGGGCCAGGGGCAGATCGCCGGACGCAACGATCGCATCGGACTGCAGGGCAAGGCCGGTACCTTCTTCATGGGACACTGGCAAACGCCGTACACCGAAGCGACGAAGGGCTACGATCCCTACTACCCGACCACCGCCGGCTACATGGCGCTGATCGGCAACGGCTCCGCCTCCAGCAGCGACAACGTCCAGGACACCAGTTCGTTCGACCGGCGGCAGAAGAACCTCATCGTCTACCAGACGCCGTCGCTGGCCGGCTTCAGCGGCGCCGCGGCCTGGGGCATCAACGAAGAAAAGCTCACGGTGCCGCGCAATCCCGGCCTGTACTCGTTCTCGGCTGCATACGACAACGGCCCGCTCAATGTCGCGCTGGCTTATGAGATCCACCAGCACTACCAGACCGCGGGCCGCAACGACGACGCGATGAAGGCGGGCCTCTCGTACCGGTTCCCGAGCACCACCGTCGCGCTGCTGTACGAGCGCCTGCACTACCGCACCGCGACCGGCGACCTGACCCGCAACGGCTACTACGCGTCGCTCGTGCAGAAGCTGGGGCCAGGCAGCGTGAAGGTGGGCTTCGCGCTGGCCAGCAACGGCGCCGGCAGCGCCACCGAGACCGTCGGCTTCTTCCGCAGCGGCTCCGAGACCGGCGCCACGCAGATCACAGTCGGCTACGACTACCCGCTGTCCAAGCGCACCGCGCTGTACGCCTACTACAGCCGCATCAACAACAAGAAGAACGCGATCTACGACTTCGCCATCAACGAACTCGGCGTGAGCGCCGGTGCCGACCCGCAGACCTTTGCGCTCGGCATGCGCCATTCCTTCTGAATCCCTGGCTGTGAGGAGACCTACGATGCACCGCCCCCTTCGTCGCAAGACCCTGCGCGCCCTGTTCACGCTGCCCGCCGCCGCACTGGCCGTGCTGGCCGCGGCCCCGCCTGCCATGGCGCAACCGCAATACCCGGCCAAGCCGATCCGCCTCGTGGTGCCGTTCTCGGCCGGCAGCGCCACCGACATCCTGGCCCGCATCATCGGGACAAAGATGGGACAAAACGCCGGCTACCAGATCATCGTCGACAATCGTCCCGGCGCCGGCGGCACGGTGGGCGCCACCGGCGTGGCCAAGGCCACGCCAGACGGCTACACGCTGATCCTGGTCTCGGTCGGGCATGCCATCAACGCCACGCTGTACCCGAAGCTTGCCTATGACACGGTCAAGGACTTTGCGCCGGTGTCGCTGGTGGCGAGCGTGCCGAACGTGCTGGTGGTGAATGCCGCCAGCAAATACAACTCCGTGCGCGGCATCGTCGCCGCGGCCAAGGCAAACCCGGGCGCCATGAACTTCGACTCGGCCGGCTCGGGCAGCTCTACGCACCTGAGCGGCGAGATGTTCAAGATGCAGGCCGGCATCGACGTCGTCCACATTCCGTACAAAGGCACGGGCGAAGCGCTCACCGACGTGATGGCCGGCCGCGGCGACATGATGTTCGCGCCGACGGTATCGGCCATGCCGTTCGTGCGGCAGGGCAAGCTCAGGGCCCTGGCCGTGACCACGGCGAAGCGGACCGGCTCGCTGCCCGACATTCCCACCGTGGCGGAGTCCGGGCTGCCGGGGTATGCCTTCGATTCGTGGTTCGGCATCCTGGCGCCAGCCGGCACGCCTAAGGAGATCGTCGACACGCTCAATGCCGAGATCGGCAAGGCGCTGGCCGCGCCCGACGTCAGGGAAAAGCTGGCGGTACAGGGCGCCGAACCCAGGACCTCGACGCCGCAGGAGTTTGCCAGCTATATCCAGGCGGAGATCGGCAAGCTTGCACCGATCGTCAGGCAGTCGGGCGTCAAGGGCGGCCAGTAGCGCGCCACGGCGGGCGGCGGCGGCCCCGTGCCTTAGAATGGCGTATTCCCAATCCGCCCAGCGCCCCAGGCGCCGCCGCCCCGCTTTCCGCCGACATGCCCGAGCGCAAACGCCTGACCCTCAAAGACCTGGCCGCCGAGATCAATGTGCATTACTCGACGGTGTCGCGCGTGATGAACCCGGCCACGCGGCACCTGGTGGCGGACGACGTGGCGGCACGCGTGCTTGCGCTGGCCGACGAGCGCGGCTTCCGGCCCAACCGCATCGCCGCAGGCTTGCGCACGCAGCGCTCGGGCCTGGTCGGCGTGGTGCTGCCCGATATCGCCAACCCGGTGTTCCCGCCCATCCTCGCCGGCATTGAAGCGGTACTGGCCCAGCAGGGCTACGTCCCGCTCGTGGTCAATGCCGGCACCGACAAGGCGCGCCAGCGCTTCGTCATCGACCAGATGCTCGGGCGCCAGGTCGAAGGCCTGGTGCTGGCTACCGCAGAGCGCGACGACCCCATCCTCGACTACTGCGTCGCCCAGCGCATTCCCGTGGTCATGGTGAACCGCGGCGAAGACACCGGACGCGCATCATGCGTGGTCAGTGACAGCCTGCTGGCCATGCGCCTGACCGTGGACCACCTGGTCGGGCTCGGGCACCGCCACATCGGCCATATTGCGGGGCCGTCCACGCTGTCGACCGGCTTCCTGCGCCGCGAGGGCTTCGTCCAGGCCGTGCGGCGCCATCGCCTGCGGCGCGAGCAATGGCAGGTGATCGAAGCCGCCAGCTATTCACGCGAAGCCGGCCGGGAGGCCTGCGCGCAGCTGCTGGCCGACTTCCCCGGCATGACCGCCATCGCCGCCGGCAATGACCTGATCGCCATGGGCTGCTATGACTGCCTGCGCGCCAGCGGCCTGCGCTGCCCCGAGGACATCTCGGTGATCGGCCACAACGACATGCCGTTCGTCGATGCGCTGACGCCGCCGCTGACCACGGTGCGCATTGCCGTCCATGAGATGGGCGAGGAAGCGGCGAAGCTGCTGCTCAGGAAAATCAGCCAACCGGACGCCGATGCGGTGACGGTCGAGCTGACGCCGGAACTGATCGTGCGCGGGTCGACGGCGGAGCCGGCTGCCCACGCCAGGTAAGGCGATGGCCGCGGCGGACGATCAGCCTTGCGCCGGCATGCGCTTGCGCAGCAGGTACTTCTGCCAGCCCTCCATCACGCAGACATCGTTCTGGTTGCGCACTTCGGTGCGCATCACCAGCACGCCGGTGGTACGTCCCGGGATCAGCTCGCTGACGGTCAGGCTGCTGTAAAGCGTATCGCCAACGTAGACCGGCGCCAGGAAGCGGCTGCCCTGTTCAATGAAGGCCTTCAGCGATTCTTCCACCATGTGCGGGAACAGGCCAGCGCCTGCCGCCGTCTGGATCAGCACCTGGTAGCCATGTGCGAGCATGTGCGGCATGCCGCGGGCACGGCAGTACTCCACGTCATAGTGCACCGGATGGTTGTCGCCGCTGGCAAGCTGGAACGCGGCGAACAGCGCGTCGGTCATGGTGCGGGACGGCAGGTTCATGCGCTCGCCGACCTCGAAGTCTTCGAAGTAGCGCTGCGGGCATAGCTGGTATTTGTTCATTGGTGATGGCTCCGGTCTGTCGTGATGTCTGTTGGTCGGCTTCAGTCCGCCTTCATGTTGGCCGCGGTGGCGACCGGCGTCCACTTGGCGATCTCCGCACGGAGGAACTGTCCAAGGGCTTCCGGCGTCGGCTTCGGTTCGAGGATCAGCCCCAGTTCATTGGCCTTCGCCTGCAGCGCGGGCTCATGCAAGGTCTGGCCAAGCGTCTCGGACAGCTTCCGGACGATCTCCGGCGAGATCTTCGCGGGGGCGAACACGGCGTTCCACGTATAGGCCTCGTAGCCGGGCACCGCCTCGGCAATCGCCGGGCTGTCGACGGTCTGCGGCAGGCGCTTTGACATGGATGTGGCCAGCAGCCGCACCGTGCCGGAGCGAACCTGCGCGAGGCCCGTCGGCGCGCTGTCGAGCATGAATTCCACATGGCCGCCGATCAGGTCCGCCATGGCCGGCGCGCTGCCGCGGTACGGCACATGGACGGCCTTGGTGCCGGCCTTGTAGTTCAGCAGTTCCGCGCCCAGGTGCGGTGCACTGCCAACGCCGGCGGAACTGTAGTTGACCTTGCCCGGATGCGCCTTCAGGTAGGCGATGAACTCGCCCAGCGTCTGCGCGGGAACGGACTTGTTGACCACCAGCACCAGCGGCGCGCGCGCGGCCAGGCCCACCGGGGCGAAGTCCTCGATCGTGCGATACGGCAGCGAGGCATGGATGCTCGGATTGACCGCGTGGGCCACCGTGGTCAGCAACAGCGTGTAGCCATCCGGCGCGGCCTTGGACACATACTCGGTGCCGACGATGGTGCCGGCGCCGGTGCGGTTCTCGACCACCACCTGGGCCTTGAGCTGGCGGCTCCAGCTTGCCGCCAGTGACCGCGCGAATGTGTCGGTGGGGCCCCCGGCAGCGTACGGCACCACCAGCCGGATCGGGCGTGCAGGATAGTCGGATTGCGCGGCTGCGGGCGCCACCGCGCCCAGCAGGGCCAGGCCGAGCACTGTGGCGAACCTGGAAAGGGAAGGAATCATGTCGATGTCTCCGTCTTGTTGTCTGGCGTTCGCATGGCAGGTGTGCAAGGGCATCCCCGGGCGGTGCGAGCGGAAAATATAGAATCGGGAGCATCGGACAGGCCAGTCGAAAGGTACTGGGGGTCCCTTAGAAGAATTCTAAATGCGCTGTGCGGCAAGGCTTTGCGGGCCGCCTGGCCCGCAAAGTCGCCACTGACCGGAGACAGATTTGCGATTCGAACTGACAGACCTGCGCGTGTTCCTGGCGATCGCAGAGGCCAAGAGCCTGACCGCCGGCGCGTCGGATGTGCACCTGACCGCACCCTCGGCGAGCTATCGCCTGAAAAACCTCGAACAGGCCGTGGGCGTGCCCTTGTTCCGGCGCACGCAGAAGGGCATGGCCCTCACCGCTGCCGGCGAGACCATGTTGCGCCATGCGCGGACCATCCTCGACAACGTCGAACGGCTGCAGGCCGACATGAAGCGCCATACCGACGGCATCGAAGGCCACGTGCGCGTGCATGCGAACAGCAGCACCATGAGCAGCCTGCCCGCTGCGCTCAGCCGCTTCCTGGCCGCCTACCCTAACGTCAACGTCGATCTCGAGGAACACCTGAGCGAGGAAAGCGTGCGCGCGGTGCTGGAACAGCGCGCCGATATCGGCCTGGTGGCCGGCGCCATCGACATGCGCGGACTCGAATCGATCCGCTACGGCGAAGACGAGCTGCTGTTCGTGGCCCCACCCCGGCATCCGCTTGGCATGCACGAACGCGTGTCGCTGACGCAGGCGCTGCAGTATGACCTGGTGTCGATCGGCAGCCGCAGCAGCAACTTCCTGTTCCTGAAGGAGATGGCGACGCGCGCGGGCATGGAGCCCCGCGTCAGGGTGCATGCGGCGAATTTCCCGGCGGTCATCCGCTGCGTGCAGGAAGGCGCGGGCATTTCGCTGGTGCCGCGCTCGGTTGCCGATCCGGCGATCGCGCAAGGGGTGGTGGAAGGCGTGGCGCTGGATGAGCCGTGGGCCCGGCGCGAGCAGCGCATTGTCGTGCGCAGCCAGGAGGATCTGCCGGGCTATGCGCGGGCGTTCATCCGGTTTGTGGCGGAGTCGGGGGAAACTGGCTGACGGCCTGATCAGATTGCCGACTGCGTTCCCCTCTCCCACGCCAGTGGGAAAGGGGAGAAGCCGACCGTTAGACACCCTCGAACCCCGCTTAGGAAATCTCGACTGGCCGCGGCACCCGCGCGGTTCCTATACTCGGCCGACTCGAATCCCAGGAACCCGCCATGTCCCCCACCGCTCCGCCGCTCGACGGCATCACCGTTCTCGCACTGGAACACGCGGTTGCCGCACCGTTCGCGAGCCGCCAGCTTGCCGACCTCGGCGCCCGCGTCATCAAGATCGAACGCCCCGGCGTTGGCGACTTTGCGCGCGGATATGACAAGACCGTGCACGGCATGTCGTCCTTCTTCGTTTGGGCCAACCGTGGCAAGGAGAGCCTGACACTGGACCTGAAGCATCCGCGCGCGGGGGAAATCGTGCGGCAACTGCTGGCGCAGGCCGATGTCCTGATCCAGAACCTCGCGCCGGGCGCAGCGCAGCGCATGGGACTGGATTACGACGCGCTGCACGCCGACTTCCCCAGCCTGATCGTGTGCGACATCTCGGGCTACGGCGACCAGGGCCCATACCGCGAAAAAAAGGCCTACGACTTGCTGATCCAGGCAGCGGCCGGCCTGATCTCCGTGACCGGCACGGAAGCCGAGCCGTCGCGCGCCGGCATTTCCATTGCCGATATCGCGGCCGGCATGTATGCATACTCGGGCATCCTGTCCGCGCTGCTCGCCCGCGCGCGCACCGGCAAGGGACAGCGCGTAGAGGTCACCATGCTCGAAGCACTGAGCGAGTGGATGTCATACCCGCTGAACTTCGCGCACTACGGCGGCACACCGCCGGCGCGCACCGGCCTTGCCCACCCGGCCATCGCGCCCTACGGCCAGTATCGCGCCGGCGATGGCGGCAGCGTGATCTTCGGCCTGCAGAACGACCGCGAGTGGCAATGCTTCTGCCACGAAGTGCTCGGCGCCGCGGCACTCGCCGCGGACGAACGCTTCGCGACCAATCTGCAGCGCGTGGCCAACCGCGCGGCGCTCGATGCGGAAATCGGTGCATGCCTGGCGCACATGACGCGTCCTGAACTGATCGAGCGCCTTGACCGCGGCGGCATCGCCAATGCGCCGTTGAACGACATGCACGAGGTCTGGGCGCATCCGCAGTTTGCCGCGCGAAACCGCTGGCGCGAGGTCGCCACGCCGGCCGGGCCGGTGCAGGCCCTGCTGCCGCCTGCCACGCTGTCCCGCACACCGGCGTGCATGGGCAGCGTGCCGGCGCTCGGCGAACATTCGGCCGACATTCTTGGCGCGCTGGGATTCAGCGACGTGCAGGTGGATGCACTGCGGGCGCAAGGCGCCATCTGAACGGACAGCGCGTCAGCAGACGCGGCAGCCACTGCCGCAAGAAATCTGCACGGATTCGAAGTCCTTCTATAGTTTCCGTTGCCTCGGGACCCTAGTCTACGACTCGAAGATCCGCAGCATTCAGCACTGGCCTCCATCAACGCCACGCCGCTCACCTGAGTGATCGGTGTGGCACGAGACCCGGGCCACATTCCCGACTGAAGCCAATCTCCCGGACAGCCCGCCTGGCCGAGGGCAGGTGTTTGCCGCGGATCGGAGTTCTTCGATCACACCGAGGCATCACTATGAGATTGACTACTTCTTCACTCGCGGCTGCCGCGGCAATGGCCGCCGCCGTTCTTGCCGGATGTTCCACGACGTCCAGCTACCCGACTGACCAGGGCACGTCCGGCAACGTCGTGTTCCCCGACAAGGCAAGCGCCTGGCCCGCGCAGGGCACGTTCGCGAACCTCGACAACCTGCGGCTGCTGCGGCCGGGCATGACCAAGGACCAGCACTATGCGCTGATCGGCCGCCCGCACTTCAAAGAAGGCATGTTCGATGTGCGCGAGTGGGACTATCTCTTCAACTTCCGCACCGGCAGGCCCGCGCCCAACGATGTCGTGCAGTGCCAGATGAAGGTGCTGTTCGACACGGACATGCGGTCCCGCTCGTACTACTGGTCGCCCGAATCGTGCGCAGCGTTCCTGAAGTACCCCGATACGCCCGCGCCGGCAGCGCCCGTCGTGATGCCCGCGGTCACCGAACGAACCACGACGCTCGGTGCCGATGCCCTCTTCGCATTCAACGGATCCGGGCCGGCCGACCTGCTGCCGGACGGCCGCCAACAGGTCGATGCACTGGGCAGGGAGCTGGCCGCCATGAAATCGCTCAGGCATGTCGATGTGTACGCGTACACCGACCGCCTCGGCTCCGCCGCCTACAACCAGCGCCTGTCGCAGCGGCGCGCTGAAACCGTGAAGAACCTGCTGGTCGCGCAGGGCGTGGACAGCCGCGTGGTGACCGCGCAAGGCCGTGGCAAGGCTGATCCGGTCAGCCATTGCGGCGCCATGCCACGCGGGCGCCTGATCGCATGCCTGGCGCCGGACCGGCGCGTGGAGATCCGCTCCGCCGGCGTGAAGTAGCGCTTCGCCATGCCGGCGTGATCGCGTCCGGCTGATCCCTTCCATTCACGTAGCTTTTTTGAACATGCCGCGCATGCGGCAGGGGCGCACTCACGCCCGATTTCCGTGAGCTGCCCCGGACCAGGCGGCTGGCATCGAACCCATGCCGCGCCGTCTCAAGGAATCAGGAGTCTCATCATGAACAAGACATACCGCAGCGTCTACAACGCTTCCACCGGCACATGGGTAGCCGCGCCCGAGACAGCCAAGGGACGCGCAAAATCATCGCGCCGCACAATGGTCGCAATCGTTGCCATCGTGACAGGCATTGCCACGCAGAGCGCTCTTGCGTTCAAGCCGATTGGTAACAATGCAACCGGCAGCGCCAGCGATCTCGTCATCGGCGACAACGCGGCAGGCATCACCGTTCCTTCCTATTTCTACCCAACCATGACAACGGATCCGTGGGGAAATCCACTGCCTGGAGCAGGCTCGGCCATTGTCGGGAATAATGCCAACGCCAATCAGAATGCCGGTGTGACCTTGTTCGGCAGCAACACGAGTGCCTCTGGTAACGGCGCGGTAGCCGTTGGGGCAGATGCGTCGGCAGCGTTTGACGGTACTGCCGTTGGCACCGCGGCTTTCGCCATTGGCGATTACAGCGTCGCGATCGGTCGTGGAGCAGTCGCCTCGCATACCTCGTCTGTCGCCGTGGGCGTACTGTCGACAGCAGCCGGTGACGACTCGCTTGCGTTGGGCGACTACGCCTTCGCCGATGGCACGTCGTCTGTCGCCGTCGGTGACGGGGCCAAGTCAAGCAATACCGAAGCCATTGCCATCGGCAAGGGAGCTCAGGCGCTTGGCGTGCAATCCATCAGCGTCGGCGCCCGCAACGTCGTGACGGGCGATCACTCTGGCGCATTCGGCGATCCGAATAACATCACCGGTACTGGCAGCTACGCGCTGGGCAACGACAACACCATCGACGCCGACAATGCCTTCGTCGTGGGCAACAACGTGTCCGTGCCGGCCGGCCTGAATGGCGCCGTGGTGCTGGGCAACAATTCGACGGTGTCGGCTGCCACGCCCACGCCGGGCATGACGGTGAATGGCATCGCCCACACCTTCGCCGGCGGTTCGCCTGCGGCAGGCGACGTGGTGAGCGTAGGTTCCGCAGCGGCTCCTCGCCAGATCCAGAACGTTGCGGCCGGCCAGGTCAGTGCCACGAGCACCGACGCCGTCAACGGTTCGCAACTGTATGCGGTGTCCCAGGAACTGGACAAGCCGGTCAGCTTCAGCGGCAACAGTGGCAGCAACGTCGACCGGCACCTCGGCGACACGCTGGCCATCACGGGCACCGCCACCACCACGGGGACCTACTCGGGCGCCAACCTGAGAACGGTGACCGACCCTGCATCGGGCGCGATCAACCTCGAGATGGCCGACGCGCCGAAATTCGGCAATGTCACCATCAACGACAGCGGCACCGGCAAAATCACCGGCGTGACCGCGGGCACCGCCGCGACCGACGCCGTCAACGTGAGCCAGCTCCAGGCTTCGACGGCCAATGCGGTCATGTATGACGACAGCACCCATAACAGCGTGACGATGGGTGGCGACACCTATAACTCGGTCACGAAGACCGGCGGCACGAGGATCGTCAACGTCGCGCGCGGCGTCGACGACAGCGACGCGGTGAACATGTCGCAGCTCAACGAGACCAATGCCGTCATCAACAACTTCGCGGGCGACCAGTCGGACACGTATATCGACCAGAACGGGCGCGGTATCCGCTATGTGCGCACCAATGACAACGGGCTGCCGCTGGACGACGCCTATGCGCAGGCCGTCGGCGCCACGGCGCTGGGCTACAACGCCGTGGCCGCCGGCGCAAACGCTCTGGCGCTTGGGCGCAATGCCGTGGCGGGCAACGACAACGACGTGGCACTCGGCGCAGGTTCGGTGACGCAAGCTGCCGTTGCCACGACGGGTACGACGATTGCCGGCACGAACTACACGTTCGCGGGCACTGCGCCGGCCAGCACGGTCAGCGTGGGCGATGCGGGCGCCGAACGCACCATCACCAACGTGGCCGCCGGCCGTATCGGTGCCACCAGCACGGACGCCATCAACGGCTCGCAGCTCTATGCGACGAACCAGGCCATCGAAGTCCTGGATCAGGGTGCGGTCAAGTACGACAGGAATGCGGACGGCACGGTCAACTACAACAGCGTGACGATGGGCGGCGATACGTACAACGCCGTGACCAGGTCGGGCGGCACGAGAATCACCAACGTGGCGCGCGGCGTGGCGGACAGCGATGCGGTGAACGTCTCGCAGCTGAATGAGGTCAGGGACGACGTGACCAACATCGCCAATACGGTCGACAACTTCGCCGGCGACCAGTCGACAACCTATACGGAGGAGAACGGCCGCGGCATCCGCTACGTCCGGACCAACGACACCGGCCTGCCGCAAGCCGACGCCTACGCCAGGGGGCAGGCATCGACTGCTGTCGGCTACAACGCGCAGGCGACCGGTGACAGTGCCGTGGCCATGGGCCGTGACAGCAGTGCATCAGGCACGGACGCCGTGGCGATCGGCCACAACAGCGTCGCGACCAATGCGGGCGATGTCGCGCTCGGGTCGGGCTCTGTGACCGCCGCCGCGGTGGCCACGACAGGCGTGACGATCGCCGGGAAGGACTACACGTTTGCGGGCACCGCGCCGACCAGCACGGTCAGCGTCGGCGACGTTGGCGCCGAGCGCACCATCACCAACGTGGCCGCCGGCCGCATCAGTGCCGACAGCACCGATGCCATCAACGGCTCGCAGCTCTATGCGACCAACCAGGCCATCGAGCAGATTGCCTCGAATATCACCACCCTCGACCAGGGCTCGGTGAAGTACGACACGAATGCCGACGGCACGGTCAACTACAACAGCGTGACGATGGGCGGCGACACGTACAGTTCGATCACCAAGACCGGCGGGACAAGGATCACCAACGTCGCGCGCGGTGTCGATGACAGCGATGCAGTGAACATGTCGCAGCTCAACGAGACCAACGCCGTCATCAATAACTTTGCCGGCGACCAGTCAGCCACGTACACCGACCAGAATGGCCGTGGCATCCGCTACGTGCGCACCAACGACGCGGGCCTGGCGCAGGCCGATGCCTACGCGCAGGGCCAGGGTGCCACGGCGGTGGGCTATGACGCCACGGCAAGCGGCGACAGCGCGCTGGCGCTTGGCCGCAACGCCGTGGCATCGGACGCCAACAGCGTGGCGCTGGGCTCCGGTTCGGTGACAGCGGCCGCAGTCGCCACGGCCAGCGGCGTGGTAGGCGGCACCACCTATCAGTTCGCCGGCGGCAGCCCGGCCAGTACGGTCAGCGTTGGCTCGGCCGGCAATGAGCGCACCGTGACCAACGTGGCCGCCGGCCGCATCAGCGCCGACAGCACCGACGCGGTCAACGGCTCGCAGCTGTATGCCACCAACCAGAAGGTGGACGAGAACACGCAGGACATTACGAGCCTCAACCAGCAGGTCGGCGGCAACACCCAGGCCATCAACAACCTGAGCAACCGGATTGACGGTGTGCAGCGCGACGCCAACGCGGGCACCGCATCGGCCATGGCCCTGGCGGGGCTGCCGCAGGCGGTACTGCCGGGCAAGGGCATGGTCGCGCTGGCCGGCAGCACCTACAGCGGCCAGTCCGCGCTCGCCCTGGGCGTGTCGAAGCTCTCGGACTCCGGCAAGTGGGTCTTCAAGGGAGGCATGACGACCAACACCCGCGGCAATGTGGGGGCCACCGTCGGGGCGGGCTTCCACTGGTAAGCGGCGGGCGAGCCAGCGTTGATGATGCTGAGCGGGGCCGGGCGGCCCCGCTCCGGCGCCTGCCGGCCACCACGTGCCCATTGCGCGTCGCGGCCGCGGGTTGCTGTAGGCTCGTTGTCCCGCCACCGCGCTGTCCCGAAATGAGCGCGTCAGGACTTCAGCCCATGTTCGAGTGCATAGTCGAACAGTTCGGCATCGTTGGAAACGCCCAGCTTGCGCATGGCATTGGTCTTCTGCGTGCTCACCGTATTGACGCTGCGATGCAGGTATCGCGCCATCTCGGTTGTCGTCATGCCGTTGACATACATGCGCACCACCTCCATTTCGCGCGGGCTCAGGTTGCGGCAGGCATGCTTGCGCGACATCTGGTGCTCCCAGCGCTTCATTTCCTCCCGTACCGAGGTACCGAGCAGCTTCCCGCGCCGGTACGCCGCCGCAATCACTGCCGGCAGTTCCGACAGGTCATCGCGCTTGTTCACAATGCCCAGGACGCCGACATCCTGCATGCTGGCCATCAGGCCGGGGTTCTCCAGCATGGTCAGCACCACCACGCGGACCTGCGGGAACCTGGACCGGATGGCGGTGAGCATCGCAAGGCCATCGGGCGCGTCGGCGCACGGCATGGAGAAATCGGTGACCAGCACATCGCACGGCACGTTGCGCAACAACTCGGTCAGCGCCCTGGGATTGGGCGCGTCCGCCACCACCCGGATACCTGTGGCCGCCGCAAGCGTCTGCCGCACCCCGAAGATGATCAGCGGATGGTCATCCGCCAGAATTACCCTGATTGCCATCGCTATTCCACATCTCCGGATTGAAGGTCTTCACCACGATTACCGTCCATGCCCGAGCACCTGCATCAGGTGGGCGATCACATCCAGCACCGGCAGACTGGCGTCGCGGATCTCGTCGCGGTCGCCCGCCTGTACGATCCGCTGGAAGCGGCCCAGGATGTCGTCCACATGAGGCTGGCCGAATACGGAAAGCGCGCCACGCATGCGATGGCACCACGCCTTCAGTTCATCCATGGCTTCCCTGTCCAGGCAATCGACCAGGGCCTCGCGGTCCCTGGCAAGCGCCGTGCAGCATGCTTGCAGCCCCGCTACGCCGGAGCCCGGGTCGAGCACCGACAACAGGGCCTCGCGCCTGACAAGCGTGGCATCGAAGCCGGGCACACCCGTTCCGCCGGCATGAGGCGGGCCGAACCCTATCGGTACGGGATCGCTGTCACTCCCGTGCATCGCTGTCGCCAGCCCTTGTTGCAACGATGCCAGCGTGGTCGGCTTCAGTACGCACGCGCGCATGCCGGCCGCGAAGCCGCGCTGATGCTCCTGCCGCACCGTGGTCGCGGTAATGCCCACCACAGGCAGCCTCCGTATCGCGGGGTCCTGGCTGGCGCGGATGGCACACGTCAGCGCAAAGCCGTCCATGACGGGCAGGTGGAAGTCCGTCAACACCAGGTCGAACGCACCAGCGGACAGCGCGTCCAGCGCTGCCTTGCCGTTGTCGACCACCGTAGGCACATGGCCCAGCAGCACCAGCTGCAGCCGGATGACTTCCTGGTTGATGCGGTGGTCCTCGGCCACGAGGATCCGCCATCGCGCTGGCGCTTGCAGCGCTGCGGGCGCTTGCGACGCGCAAGCCATGCTGCCGGCGCCTGGCGTCGCCGACTGCCGTTCAAGCGCCCGTTCCGCGGCGCCGATGAACGCTACCCAGCGCAGCGGATTGACGCTCAGCCGCACACTGCCATCGTCATCGGCCGTGAAGCCGAGCGGCTTCCATTTCGTTGTCACGCGGACCACGCGCTCGTCCTCGCCGTTCGCTGGCTGTGGCTCCTTATCCGAGAACACGATGGCGGCTTGATGTGCATCCTCCGCTCCCGTCACCGCCAGCATGCCGGCCGTCTGCACATGGGCCAGCAGCGATCGCTCGACCTCCGGATCGCGAACATCAATGGCCACTTTCCGGTGCTTCAGCAACGGCAGGTCATATCGCTGGCACAGGACCGAGCACGGCACCAGCAATGCCGCCGTGGTGCCGGCGCCCTCCTCGCTGGCCAGCGTCAGGCTGCCTCCCATCATTGCCGCCAGGTTCCGCGAGATGGCAAGACCCAGTCCTGTACCGCCGAACCGGCGCGTCGAACTGCGTTCGCTCTGCACGAACGGCGTAAAGAGCCGGTGCATATCCGCGCGGGATATGCCGACACCGGCATCCTGCACTTCCACGCGTACCGTAGCCGTACCCGACACGCAAGCTTCGACCGTGGCGCGCAGCGTCACACTGCCCCGGTCGGTGAACTTGATGGCATTGCCGAGCAGATTGAACAGGATCTGGCGCACGCGGATGCCGTCGGCCCGTACCGTGGCAGGCACGTCCGGGCTGACATGCAGGCGGAGCTGCAGGCCTTTCTCGTGCGCCTGCGGCAACAGCAATGACGAGACGCTGTCGAACAGCTCGCGCAGGTCCAGCGGCGCCGGCACGATCGCCAGGCGGCCGGCCTCTATCCTCGCGTAGTCCAGGATATCGTCCAGGACCTGCGCAAGCGCCTGGCCGGACTCGCGCGCCAGGGCCAGCATGCGTTGCTGCTCTGGCGTCAGCGCCGTGTTCTGCAGCAGTTCGACAAGACCGAGAATGCCGTTCATCGGCGTGCGGATCTCATGGCTCATCATGGCAAGGAAGCCCTCCTTGGCACGCAGGGCCGATTCTGCTGCGTCCTTTGCCTCATTCAGCGCAGCGGCGTGGCGATGGAGATCGGTGACATCGAAATGCACGGTCACGATGCCCCCCGGCGTGCCATCCGGGTTGCGGAACGGCAGGGCCCAGAAGTTCACCCGCCGCGGCTGGCCCGCTGCATTGCTCATATAAAGCTGCGCCTGGCGCGGTTCCATGGTCCGGATTGCCTCGTCCTGCAACGCAAGGAGATCGCCGGTCATCCGCTCCCTCAGGTGCTCGACTTCCAGTGCATGCCTGCCGATGGCATCCGCCTTCCGGATGCCGAAGAAGCGCTCGAACGCCGGATTGAGCTCCATGTACCGGAGGTCCGGACCCTTTGCCGCCACGGGCTCCGGCAAGCAGGCCAGCAGCGCTTCCTTGAGCACCAGTTCGTGGCCAAGCTTCGCCTCGGCCTTCACGCGCTGAGCGATCAGCCTGCGCATGCGCACATAGCCGATGGCCAGGGCCAGGCTGACAGCCATGACAGGCAAGAGGATCGGCCATGCAGCGTGGAGCGCGGCCAGCCACGGCCCGTGCCCGGCGAGGACCGCGTGCATGGGCATGCCACCCTGCACAGCGATATCCTGTGCCGCTCCGGCAAGGAACAAGAACAACGCGCCGGCGAACAGCGCGCGGCTGATATGCGACCCCAATCGGTTCCACTCTGTCTCCATGGCTTTCTTTTCTTATGGTCCGTGGTGGCAAAAATCCGCATTGGGCAGAGGGCCTGCTCGATTCGTCGTGTGTCACGCTGATGGCAGCGCCACGCCTCGCCCTGGGGACGGCCGATACACCGGCCGCGTTGTGTCAACGCGCCGTCTGCATGCCTCCCGGATCGTCTCTATGCGAACTCGGCGCTGGCCGTATGGGTCCCTTTCTTACGCGCCGGCAGATATTGCTGCCGGCACGAGTTTTGGCAACGTGAGGAAAAGTCTAGGCCGGGCGCGTCGCGGCCGGCTATAGAAGGAATTCGATTCTTCAGACAATTCTGGTGCAGTCCGGGCGAACACCCGCAGCCGCTCGCTCTGGAAGAGGAAGGACGTCCGAAAGGCCAGAGCCCGTCAGGCTCGACCACGTTCAGGCGACGAAGATGGGATAAGACCGCCTCATGATGCCTTGGCGTAGGACCATGCCGTCGAGGGAATCGGAGACGAGCGCGTGGAATCTGTCCGGCGTTCTGTCATCCACCAGGTTGGGGCAACGACCGGCAGCCATTCTAGGATCGGCGCTTAGGGACACCTTGCGGTGTGTCAGCATTCTGTGCAGGACCATTGCGGCGGGAGTGATGCACCAATAACCCCGAAGGATGTGGTCGCCGTTCCCGTTCCGAGCGTAGACGGCCCAAGGTCGGCATGGCACGGTTCTCGGTCGTAGCCGAGGGTCACCTGTCAGCAACCGTGCCCGCAAAGAAATAGAGGCCGTCCCCAAGGACAGCCTCTTACCCCCGCGACTTGATTGAAAGCCCCGCACCGGCTTCCGTAGTCTCTGGGGGCCCACGTGAAGCAACTGCCGGCGGGGGCAGCATCGGAAATGCGGCGCATTATTCACACCCTCTGATCGCGCCATCCAACCATGGCGCGAAGTATCGGGGCTGGATGTGACAGCTGCATGTCAATGCCGCGCAGGCAGCGCGCCATCCATGACGGTTCCCGCCCGCCAGCTCAGGTCAGGCTTGCCAGCAACATGCTCTGCGCGGATTCCCCCTGACGGGACCGCCTGCGCCGGTAGCTTCCGTTCGGCTCCATCTCCCAGGCATCGCGCTTGTCGCGCAGGTAGGGCTTCAGGCCTTCGCCGATCACGCGCTTTTTCAGGCGCGGATCCAGGACGGGAAAGCAGACTTCTATACGCCGGAACAGGTTGCGATCCATCCAGTCCGCACTGGAGAGCATCACATCCTCGGCCTTGTCGTTGTAGAAGTAGAAGATCCGCGAATGCTCGAGGAAACGACCGATGACGGAACGCACGGTGATGTTGTCGGACAGTCCCGGCACGCCCGGCCGCAAGGCACAGGCCCCCCGCACGATCAGGTCGACGCGCACGCCTTCGCGCGAAGCGTCATAGAGCGCCTGGATCAGGCCTGGTTCGAGCAGCGCATTCATCTTGGCAATGATCCAGCCCTTGCGGCCCGCCCTGGCATGCTCGGCCTCGCGCCGGATGGCCTGCAGCAGCGACTTGTGCAGCGTGAACGGCGACTGCCAGACATGGGCCGTCTTGCTGATCTGCCCCAGGCCGGTCAGTTGCCCGAAGACATTCGCGATGTCCTGGGTAATCTCCGGATTGCAGGTCATCAACCCGAAATCGGTATAGAAGCGTGTCGTCTGGCTGTGATAGTTGCCGGTGCCGAGGTGCACATAGTGCCGCAGGCGGCCGCTTTCCCGCCTGACGACCAGCACCATCTTGGCATGCGCCTTGTAGCCGACCACACCGTAGACAACGTGTGCCCCGGCCTCTTCGAGCTGCGCCGCCCAGCCAATATTGGCTTCTTCATCAAAGCGCGCCAGCAGTTCCACGACTGCCGTGACCTCCTTGCCCTTTCGCGCCGCTTCGGTCAGCGCCGACAGCAGCACCGAATCATGCCCCGCCCGGTAGACGGTCTGGCGGATGGCCACCACATCCGGATCCTGCGCAGCCTGGCGAACAAAGTCCACCACCGGGGCAAACGACTGGAACGGGTGATGCAACAGGATGTCGCCGTCGCGGATAGCGCGGAACATGTCGGATTGCTGCTGAAGGCTCTTGGGCAAGCCGGGGCGGAAAGGTGGGTACTTGAGATCAGGCCGGTCGACCTGTTCCGGCACCTGCAGCAGGCGCACCAGGTTGACGGGCCCGTTGACCGAGAACACCTCCGTTGCGGACAAGCCGAACTGCTGCTGCAGGAAGAGGGTCACGGCAGGCGGGCAGTTGTCGGCCACCTCCAGCCGCAAAGCATCGCCGAAATGCCGCTGCGGGAGCTCGCCCTGCAGGGCGTCGCGCAGGTTCTTGATTTCTTCCTCATCCACGAAGAGCTCGCTGTTGCGCGTCACGCGGAACTGGTAACAGCCACGCACCGTCATGCCATTGAACAACTCGCAGACATGCGCGTGCAGGATGGATGAGAGGAAGACAAAGCCGTGCCGGCAACCCGCCACCTCCGGCGGCAAGGCAATGACGCGCGGCAACGCGCGCGGCGCCTGCACAATGGCGTTTCCCGAGCGGCGACCGAACGCATCCTTGCCTTCGAGCTCCACCGCGAAGTTCAGGCTCTTGTTCAGCACGCGCGGAAACGGGTGTGCCGGATCCAGCCCGATCGGGGTCAGCACGGGCATCAGTTCATTGAAGAAATACTCGCGGATCCACTCCGCCTGCGCCGGACTCCAGGACGGCCGCCGCAGGAAACAGACCTGCTCGGCGGCGAGGGCCGGGATCAGTACGTCGTTGAACATCTGGTACTGCAAGGTCACCAGCTCGCGCACCCTGGCATTCACCAGCTCGTAGAGCGCCTGCGGGGAAAGGCCATCGGGGCCGGTCACGGGCGACTGGACCAGGCACTGCTCCTTCAGCCCGGCCACCCTGATTTCATAGAACTCGTCCAGGTTGCTGCTGAAGATGCACAGGAAACGCAAGCGCTCCAGCAACGGCGTGCCAGGATCGGCTGCCTGCAGCAGCACGCGCCGGTTGAACTCGAGCTGGCTCAGCTCGCGATTGACGAACAACGCGTTGCCGTTCGGTGATGCGGACGACGTTTCCGGCGCCTGCAGCGTGTCACGATCAGCCAGCGGGGACAGCGTGCTCGGCAAGGGGATCGAGTCGTCTTCCATTTGGCATCCGGTCAGAAGATTCGGCCTCACACAGGAGGGGAATGCCGGCAAGGGCCTGCTTGGAATTCTAGTCCACCGTGACTGGGAAATCGCATTCCCATGCTTGGTTGGTATGGTTTTCCGGATTCAGATTTTTTGATTGAGCTGGCTCGGTGCGCTTGGCGGGCGCTGCTGTTTTGCCGGTGTGGCCGGCGGGGTTTTGCGGTGGATGATTGGGTTGTCGTGCTTGGCAGGCGTGGCTGTTTCGCCGGCGTAGCCGGCGGGGTTCTGCGGTGAATGATTGGGTCCTCGCCCTTGGCAGGTGCTGCTGTTTCGCCGGCGTAGCCGGCGACCTACTTCTTGTCCGAGCGACAAGAAGTAGGCAAGAAGCGCGTCGCTTGCCCTAACGGGCGAATATTGATCGTAGTGTGCTGAGGGTGTTGTACGGGGATGGGCTTCAGAGTGTGCCTGGCTGCCTGCCGCGTGGTGCACGAGGGTGGGTAGGCTTTCAAGCAATGATTGAACGAGCCCCGAAACTGTCCGTGGCCCCTGCTACCACCGGTATCGCGTGGACGCCTTCGGCTGCGCTGCGCGCGGCGTCCTGGGCAGAGCGAGGGCATCATCAACGTCGCTGGTGCTCGCGCTTCCCCCTTCCTCATTCTTTCACTTCGCGCATGGCACATGCGCCAAGGGCTTCGCTACTACGGCGTGGTTCGGGCTAGACCTTCGCGCCCAGACTACTGACCGCGCGCAGCGCAGCCGTAGGCGTCCACGCGATATCGCTGTTAGCAGGGTCCACTCCGTAATCCGGGTTCGCTCGTACGCCCTGTCCCATCCTAATCATCTACGCGGCAGGCAGTCTGGTTATGCCACTGGACCGTCAGCACGTCGGCCCTTCGTCAGCCACGTAACGCGCTTTTGGTTACTTTTCCCGCTCGGGGAAAAGTGACTCGCCGGCTACGCCGGCGAAACAGCCACGCCTGCCAAGCACAACAACGCAATCGCCACCACCCCGCCAGCACCACAAGCCACCATCACGCAACCAACCGCGCCCCCTCCCGATACCGCGCGAGCAACGCATCGCGCCGGCCGGCCGCAGCATGCATGCTGCTCTCCTTCACATGCCCAAAGCCTCGGATGTCATCCGGCAAAGTTGCCAGCGCAATGGCCGCCTCAAGCCGATCAACACTCAGCGATTGCGCAAACTCGTCGACCATCGCCAGATAGTCGGCAATCAGTTGCCGCTCGGCGCGACGCTCGGCGGTCTTGCCGAACACGTCAAGCGCAGTGCCGCGCAAACCCTTCAGCCGGGCCAACAGGCGGAACGCCGTCATGGTGCGTGGACCGAAGCGGCGCTTGAGCAGGCGCCCCTGGTCATCGCTCTTCGCCAGCAGCGGCGGCGCCAGCCAGAAATTAAGCTGGTAGTCACGCCCCGGCTCGCCTTCGAACTGCCCGCGCAGCTTGTCGAGGAACGCAGGATCGGTGTAGAGACGGGCAACCTCGTACTCATCCTTGTACGCCATGAGCTTGGCGAGGTTGCGCGCGACGGCCTCGGTCAGCGCCAGCTTGCGGCCGGCGCCGAGCTTCTGCTCAGCCGCGCGGATACGCTCGACCGCGTCGCGGTAGCGGCCCGCGTAGGCGGCGTTCTGGTAAGCCGTCAGCATGGCTTCACGCTGCCGGATCAGGTTGTCGAGCGTCTGCGGCATGGCGACCACCTGCTCGCGCGGCGCGGCCGGCAGCATCGCCCTGACCGCCGCCTCGCCATGATGGGCGAGATAACGCCCCCACTCGAAGGCGAGGCGGTTCTTTTCCACCGACACGCCGTTGAGTTCGATGGCACGCAGCAGGCTGTCGCGCAGCAGCGGAATCCAGCCCTTCTGCCACGCAAAGCCCAGCAGCAGCGGGTTGGAGTAGATGGCATCGGCCAGCAGCGTAACCGCCCACGCGCTGGCGTCGATGAAGGCGCAGGCGTCGCCCGCGCTGGCGCGCAGGTCCTGTTCCGCGCTCGCGCCCGGGAACTTCCACTTCGGGTTCTTGATGAAGTCTGCGGTCGGCGTGTTGGCACTGTTGACGACAGCCGCAGTCACGCCGTGCCGGACCTTGGACAGCACCTCGGCCGATGCCGAGACGATCGCGTCGCCGCCGATTACGAGCCGCGCGTCGCCGGTAGCGATACGGGTCGCATGGAGCCCGGCCGGGCTCGGGGCGATCTGCACGTGGCTGATCACCGCCCCGCCCTTCTGCGCCAGGCCTGCCATGTCCAGCACCGTCACGCCCTTGCGCTCGAGATGCGCAGCCATGCCGAGCAGGCCGCCGATGGTCACCACGCCGGTACCGCCCACGCCGGTCACCAGCACGCCATAGGGACGCTCCAGCGCCGGCAGTCCGGGCAGCGGCAGCGTGTCGAAATCAGCGCCCACGCCCTTGCCGCCCGCAGCGGCCGGCTTGCGCACCTGCGCGCCCTCGGCGGTGACGAAGCTCGGGCAGAAGCCGTTGACGCACGAGAAGTCCTTGTTGCAGGACGACTGGTTGATCTTGCGCTTGGTGCCCAGTTCGGTCTCCAGCGGCTCCACCGACAGGCAGTTCGACTTGGCCGAGCAATCGCCGCAGCCTTCGCAGACCGCGTCGTTGATGAACGCGCGCCGGGCCGGGTCCGGATAGGTGCCGCGCTTGCGGCGGCGGCGCTTTTCCGTGGCGCAGGTCTGGTCGTAGATCAGGATGGTCACGCCCGGCGTAGCGCGCAGGTCGATCTGGACCTGGTCGAGCTGGTCGCGATGGAACACCGTAACGCCGCTCGGCAGCATCACGCCATCGCCATACTTCTCGGGCTCATCGGTGACGACCACGAGCTTCTTCGCGCCCTCGGCCAGGACCTGATGGGCGATCTGCGGCACAGTCAGCACGCCGTCGATGGGCTGCCCGCCGGTCATCGCCACGGCGTCATTGAACAGGATCTTGTAGGTGATATTGGCGCTGGCGGCAATCGACGCGCGAATGGCAAGCAGGCCCGAATGGAAATACGTGCCGTCGCCCAGGTTGGCGAACACATGCTTGTCGTTCGTGAAGTGCATCTGGCCCGTCCACGACACGCCTTCGCCGCCCATCTGGCTGAAGGTGTCGGTATTGCGGTCCATCCACAACGTCATGTAGTGGCAGCCGATGCCGGCCAGCGCGCGCGAGCCTTCTGGCACGCGCGTGGAGGTGTTGTGCGGACAGCCGGAGCAGAACCACGGCTTGCGTTCCACCGCGATGCGCGGTTGCGCCGCCTCGCGCTCCTTGGCTTCGATCAGTGCCACGCGTGCGGCGATGCGCGCGCGGACGTCTTCGGGCAAGTCAAAATGTTCGAGGCGCCTGGCGATGGCTTTGGCGATCAGCGCCGGCGACAGCTCGTAGTGCGCCGGCAGCAGCCAGTTGCCGCGCGGTACCGACCACTCGCCGCCGTCGTTGCCGCGCTGGTCGAACTTGCCGTAGACCTTTGGCCGCACGTCCTCGCGCCAGTTGTACAGCTCTTCCTTGAGCGCGTATTCGAGGATCTGGCGCTTCTCTTCGACGACCAGGATCTCTTCCAGGCCGGTCGCGAACTCGCGCGCGCCGTGCGCTTCCAGCGGCCACACGCAGCCGACCTTGTAGACGCGGATGCCGATGCGCTGGCAGGTATCGTCATCGAGACCGAGGTCGGCCAGCGCCTGGCGCACGTCCAGGTAGGCCTTGCCGGCGGTCATGATCCCGAAGCGCGCGTTCGGCGAGTCGAGCACGACGCGGTTGAGCCGATTGGCCCGCACATAGGCGAGCGCGGCATACCACTTGTGGTCGAGCAGGCGGGCTTCCTGCTGCAGCGGCGTATCGGGCCAGCGGATATTGAGACCGCCTTCGGGCATCGCAAAATCGTCCGGCAGGACGATCTGCACGCGTTCCGGGTCGATATCGACCGAAGCCGTCGATTCCACCACGTCAGTCACGCACTTCATCGACACCCACAGGCCCGAATAACGGCTCATGGCCCAGCCATGCAATCCGTAGTCCAGGTATTCTTGCACGTTGGACGGGTACAGCACCGGAATGCCGGCGGACAGAAGCACGTGCTCGGACTGGTGCGCCACGGTCGAAGACTTGGCCGCATGGTCGTCGCCGGCCAGCAGCAGCACGCCGCCATGGCGCGATGAACCGGCCGAGTTGGCGTGCTTGAGCACGTCCATGGAGCGGTCCACGCCCGGTCCCTTGCCATACCACATCGAGAACACGCCATCGCGCGTGGCGCCGGGGAACAGGTTGACCTGCTGGCTGCCCCACACGGCAGTGGCGGCAAGATCCTCGTTGACACCAGGCTGGAACACCACGTCGCTGGCGGCCAAGTGCTGCTTGGCCTTCCACAGCGCCTGGTCGACGCCACCCAGCGGCGAGCCCCGGTAGCCCGAAATGAAGCCCGCCGTATTCAGGCCGGCGGCGCGGTCGCGCGCCTTCTGCAGCATCGGCAGGCGGACCAGCGCCTGCGTGCCGCTCAGGTAGACACGGCCTTTGTCGAGGGTGTACTTGTCGTCCAGGCTGGCGTTGGCCAGGGCCTCACGCAGAGCTTGTGGCAGCGGGGCATTCATGGGTGTCTCTCTCCGGGGGATGTCGAAGTTATCCGGAGCAGTGTAGAAAGCGCCATCGTTATCGTAAAATCATGAAATCCGAGAGCTGATATCTGATAAACGAATATCTGGGGAGCAACCATGGCAAAGGCTCGCGAGACGCCGGAACGGCTGGCCAAGGAAATCACGTTGCGGCAGTTCCGCTACTTCGTCGCGGCGGCGGAAACGGGCCAGTTCTCGATGGCCGCGACGGCCGAGCATGTGTCGCAATCGGCCATTACCAACGCCGTGCTGACGCTGGAACAACGGCTGGCGGTGCGCCTCTTTGACCGCCTGCCCCACGGCGTGGCGTTGACCGCCGAAGGCCACCTGTTCCACCAGCATGCGCGGCAGATCCTGGATTCGGTCGAAGACGCCCTGCGCGAGCCGCGGTTCCAGGTCTACGGGCTGAAAGGCAGCGTGCGGCTCGCGGCATCCTATACGGTGCTCGGCTACTTCCTGCCGGGCCTGCTTGCGCGCTTTCGCACCAACTACCCCGACATCGAGCTCGACCTGCTGGACATGGACCGGCCGGAGATCGAACGGGCCGTGCTGTCCGGAGATATCGAACTTGGCATCGCGCTGCTCTCCAACCTGGAGCGGCCGCAGCGCTTTTCCCGTCACACGCTGATCCGGTCACGGCGGCAGCTATGGACCTCGGCCACGCACCCGCTGCTGGCCATCGAACGCCCTTCGCTGCGCGATATCGCGGCCTACCCGTACATCCTCATCACTGTGGACGAGGCCGAGTCGTCCACGCTGCGGTACTGGCGCAGCCGCAAGCTGGCGCCAAATATCGCGTTCCGCACCAGCTCGATGGAAGGGCTGCGCGGGCTGGTCGCGCATGGCTTCGGCGTCACGGTGCTGTCCGACATGGTGTACCGCCCGTGGTCGCTGGAAGGCCGGCAGATCGCCGCACGGCCGATTGCCGACGCGGTGCCCGACATGGAGGTCGGCATGCTGTGGCAGCCCGGGCGCAAGCTGGAGAAGCCGGCCGATGCGCTGCGGGAGTTCCTGATCCACGCGTGCGGAAGCTGACGGTCCGGCGGACCGCCTCAACCCTTTGGCTGGGGCTCAACCTTTGGCCGCATACCGCACTCCGAGCCCCGAAACCCATTTCATCAGGCGAATGGCGACACCTTTACACCATGTGAAATGGGGTCTAAGCCCTTCAGCCAATGTTCGTCGTCGTACAGAGCGCGCTTAATGTGCCCCACGGGCCGGCACCAGACCGGCAAGAACCCATCGGAACTTTGCAACGTGGCAAACGGGGAGCGCGGGATGGACACTTCGACCAGGACAGGTGGCAACAACCTACTGTTGCGTCAGCTTCCGGAATCGGAATGGGCGGCACTGAGACCGTATCTGGAAACCGTGACGCTGCGTGGCGGGCAATTGCTGTGCGATGCTGGCCAACGCGTGCGGCACGTCTACTTTCCGAAGGATGGCGTGGTTTCGCTGCTGTCGCTCCATGCGGACGGCTCCAGCGTGGAACTGGCGGCGGTGGGCAAGGAAGGCCTGGTCGGCCTGCCCGCGTTGACCGGCGCCGAGTCCATGCCCCAGCGCTGCGAAGTCAGCCAGCCGGGCACGAGCTGGCGCATCGCCGCCACCGACCTGCGCGATTTGTATCCGCGGCTGCCGCAGATGCAACGGCTGGTCATGCGGTACATGCAGCTGCTGCTGACGCAGGTGGGCCAGACCGCGGCGTGTATTTGCCACCGGACGCTGATGGAACAGCTTTGCCGCTGGATCCTGCAGACACTGGACCGGCTCCAGAGCAACGAACTGAGGATCACGCAGCAGCGGATCGCCGAGATGCTCGGCGTCCGCCGCGAAGGCGTCACGGAAGCGATGGGCAAGCTGCAGAGCCTGCGGTTGATCGAACATACGCGGGGACGAATCGTCGTGATCGACCGGACCGGGCTCGAATCCATGTCCGGCGAGGCCTATACGATCGTGTCGGCGGAAGTGCGGCGCCTGGTTGGCGATGCGAGGGAGATGACACGCTGATCCGGATGCTGTGGCAAGGTCATACAGTTGCGGCTGGATGCACCGGATAGTTCCGGATGGGGGACGCAAAAGCTGCCCCCTAACGGCTTGTATCCGTGCATACCCTTCTTCTTGAAGAAGTCCTCGTTAGCTTGGTCGAGTGGATTGGGCAACCGGACGAGCACTCGGTTGGGTTCAGCGTCAGGCCGTAGTCGGCCATCAACGGCCGCCCGACCAAAGTCGGCAGGGAACAATCGAGCGTCAGCAGTTCGCCCGTGACGTGGCGCACACAGTCGATGCCGCGCGCGTCTGCCGAACCGGCCCGATCGCCGTTCGCTGCCGGGTGGAGATGCCTGCCGATCACCTGAAACAAGCCTACACTCGTCGATGCCCCGTGCTACCTGAATAACGGCCGCCACATCAGTTCGACAGGCGCGACCGGACATGTTCGTTCCTCACGGCGCCGGTCATTCGCGGCAAAGGAGAAGCCATGGAAAAGATCCCAAGAACAACGGCCTTGTTCATCGCAGGCTTTGGCCTGGTCGTGATAGAAGCGCAGGCAAGCCGCGATCTCTACAGTCGGGCCTTCGGCATCCCCTTCAAGGAAGAGAAAGGCGGCTACCTCCATACGGAGAGTCTGAAAGGCGCAAACACTTTCGCCTTGTGGCCGCTTTCTCAGGCCGCTCAGTCGTGCTTCGGCACGGATTCGTGGCCTCGCGACGTACCCATCCCACAAGCCTGGATTGAGTTTGATGTCGACAACGTCGAAGCGGCTACGGCAGAACTTGAATCACGAGGGTATCGGATGCTGGTCAGGAACCGGAATGAGCCGTGGGGCCAGACCGTCAGTCGCTTCATCGGGCCAGAAGGATTGCTGGTAGGAATCACCTTTACGCCATTGATGCGGGAAGAGAAATGATGGCGGCCAAGTGGAAGACCTGCGTGCGGTGACTGATCTGGCTGGCGAGCAGCACACGCTCCCCCACTGTGAATGGCTGATGAAGTACTGAGAACGGTCCTCGCCGTCCTTGTGGAACGGGTGGCGGCAACGGGTCGGGAACAGCCGACCGGCGCTGGCTCTCACAACACGCGTGCCGGGCAAGACTGCTCTCGCTACCCGGTTCGCGAGGCATGCCCTGCATGGGCTCGGCAACCGGGCCCATGCGGACCCAGCGACGCATTCAGGAGTGGCCAGCGCTTGACATCTTGGCCAGCGCGAACTTTGCTTGCAATAGGCAGCGGTTCTCCAGTTATCGCCCGTGCTCTTGCAGACGCCCCCTTCGCCCTCCGCCCGTACCTGGGCCCTCCACTGCACGCTCTTTCGCGGGCAGACGCCGCCGCGCGCCTGCCTGTACCTGCTCGCGGACCTGCGCCGGGGCGTTGCGCTGTCGGCCATACTGGCCGAGCAGCCGTTGGGTGGTGCCTTGGCCGCATGGCTGGAAGCGGCCGCGATCGGCAGGCCCCCGCCACGGGCGCTGCAGTCGACCGAGCTGCCCTCGGAGCAAGACCGACGGGCTCTTTGCGCATGGATTGCGGCCTATGACGTTGTTCTAGAGCCGCAGAATCTCGGTGGGCGTTTCTGGAGGCCTGTCGATCAACTCTTGCAGTCGGCGTGGGAAAGTCTTGGTCTGGCGCCCGGCGCAGTCGGCGAGATGCCAACCTGGTCCGGCGCGCAGCAGGGGCTGGACCGCTGGTTTCGCGAACATTGCCAGCACCTCAGCGGGGTGTGATACCGCGTGCGGGGGGCGTCTGCGATAGGCTCCCCGATGGTGGGGGCGGCGGTAGCCGCGCAGGTCCTGTGCACTCGGCGGGGCCGCATCCGCTGGAAGCCGCAGTGGTGAAAAATGTTCAAGGAAGCGCGGGTGCGCGACATGTAGGCGGACAGGCCAGAAGCAGCCCTTGGGATAGTTGCTTGAATCCGTCACGCGCGCTGGCCGTTTACGTCAAGAACTCTGATGGAGCGTAGGTGCGGGCCCCGTCTGGCCATTTCACGCGTACCTCGGTCGGGCTCACGACGCGGGTAACGGTCAGGCGCTTCCCGCGAAATACCCAACTGGTGCCAGGCTTGTACAGGCTCGCGCGGCATGCCGTGCGGCGTTGTCGCTATTCACCGTTGGGGGGCGGCCCGCCCTTCGGGAGGGTTGTGGTTTTCGTCAGATGGGTGCGGCGTCGGCCGCGCGCTCGATTCAGGGGTTGCAGCGTCACGCAGGCGAAAGCTTACACGCCCCCCCGGGGGCTGGTCGGTGCCCGGCCATGAGGGGACACCCGCCCGCGCTGCTGTTCGGACATTCACACGTCCGCTTGACTCCAGTCGCAGCCATTTCGATGGCGGGGTCACCGTTGCGGCGGTTCCGCCTGACTTTCCCAGCAAGGATAGATTTCCCCGTTAGCAGCGCCACGCTTTGCGAACACGGCCTCACGACTGAACCAGCCGCACGGCTTTCCATTGCGCGCTGTACGACACCACTAACCCTTAGCCTCTCCCTCGCAAACACTGACATCGCATTGACCGCCGCGGACATCCGATGGCGTGAGTGAATACCACTGCCGGCAAGCGCGCGACAGTGCTGATTGCGCAGGAAAACCAAGCATCAGAGAAATCTGGCCGACCGCCAGCCTGGTGTTTCGAAGGTAATGCAACGCGAGGGCTTTGCGAACCTCGTCCTTCAGGATTTCGAAACTCGTGCCCTCTTCCGCGAGCCGGCGCTGCAGCGTTCTCGGATGCAGCGCAAGCAGCGCGGCAATACTGGATTTGTCATTACTCGACGTGCCAAGCGTCTGCCGCAGCAATTGGCGAACGCGATCTGAAGTGCTGCCCTGGGCCGCACCAAAATTCCGGAAAAGATAGTCTTCGGCAATCTGTCGCAGCGTGGCGTTTGCGCCGTGAACATCTGCGGCGAACGTTTCGCGCGCGATATGCAACGTTGCGCTGGCCGGCTCGTCCAGCAGCCTCGCCCCAAAGAAGCGCTCATATACCGCATGGCTGACAATGGGTTCGTGCGGAATCGATACGGCGCGCAGTTCGTACTTGTCCCCGGCGAACAGCCGCATGAAATTGTGAGCGTCGGCCAGACAGAGATCGCAGTTCTGACGCATGGCGACGGAGCCGGACAAGCGGATGTCGATTGACATCGCGACCGTGTCCTTCATGATCGGGTCGCGCTCATTAAGCGACACGACAATGCCCGGACTGTGCACGAACAGATAGCGAATCACATCGTTCACGGCATCCCTCACCGTGGGCGCGTTCCGTAGCACGATGCTCACCGGCCCCAACACGTCGACGCTCTGGTGGGTGGACAAGCGCAGGCCGAAATCGCCGCATCCCGTCACCTCGGCGCTGGCTTCCAGCAGGTGCGTGGCCGAGCGCAGCGAAATCAACGCATCGTCGCGCTCCAGTGACGCCTCCGCCATGTGGTACCGGCTCAGCAGCGGCACGGGATCAAAGCCGAGGCTGCGCATCAGTGCCGGATAGCCCCGAAGGCCGCTCGCTCTTACCATTGGATCCATGTCTCGTAGCGTAAAACATTAGTCTCATCACGTCAAATGCTTGAGCGTCGCGGTCGCTAGAGTTCGCTTATCAATGATCAAAATCAGCGAGGAGACATGTGATGACGGCCGACTACGACGTACTGATCCTTGGCGCCGGAATCTCAGGCATCGGCATGGCGTGCCATCTGGCCCGCGAATGTCCGGAAAAGCGCGTCGCCATTCTCGAGCGCCGCCACGCGATCGGCGGGACATGGGACCTGTTCCGCTATCCGGGGATCCGCTCGGATTCGGACATGTTCAGCTTCGGCTATGCATTCCGGCCCTGGCATGACTACAAGGTCCTCGCTGACGGACCATCGATCCGCCAGTACATTGCCGACACTGCACGTGAATATGGTGTCGATCGATACATCCGTTTCGGCGTCAAGGTCGAAGCGGCGTCGTGGTCGACGGAACAGCGCCGCTGGACGGTCATCGCACGACAAGAGGACACCGGAGAAGCTTTGACCTTTACCTGTCAGTACCTGGTTCCGTGCACGGGCTACTACAACCACGACCACGGACACCTGCCGCATTTCGCGGGGCAAGAGCGATTCAACGGTTTGCGCATCCATCCGCAACACTGGCCCGAGGATCTCGACTATCACGGCAAGCGCGTCGTGGTGATCGGCAGTGGCGCAACGGCCGTCACGCTCGTTCCCGCGATGGCCGGCAAGGCGGCCCACGTCACGATGCTGCAGCGGTCACCGGGCTATATCTTTTCTGTGCCAGCGTACGACAAGATCTCGGCCAAGCTGGACCGCGTCTTGCCGACACGCTGGGTATATCGACTGGCCCGCTGGCGCAATATCCGGATGCAGCGCCTCATCTACAAGGCAGCCAGGCGCTGGCCGCGTCAGATCCGTTCCTGGTTGCTGGCCCACGTCGAGAAGCAGGTCGGCACCGGTGTGGACATGCGTCATTTCACCCCCGGCTACAACCCGTGGGACGAGCGGCTTTGTGCGGTTCCGGATGGCGATCTGTTCACGGTCATCCGCGAAGGAAAGGCGTCCGTCGTGACTGACCACATCGAGACGTTCACGGAAGACGGCATTCTCCTGAAGTCGGGCAAAGTGCTGAAGGCTGACATCATCGTCACGGCGACCGGCCTTCAATTGCAATCGCTCGGCGGCATGACCCTGCGCGTAAATGGCCGGCAACTGGGTCCTGGCGACCTGATGACGTACAAGGGCGTGCTGCTTCAGGACGTCCCCAATCTCGCCTACCTGTTTGGATACACGAACGCGCCGTGGACCCTGAAGATCGATATGGCGGCAAGCTATGTCTGCCGTTTGTTGAAACATATGGATGCGGGAGACTTCGACATGGTAACGGCGCATGCGCCGTCCGACGAGATGCTCGACGAATCGATTCTGGGCTCGCTGCAATCTGGATACGTGCAACGCGGCCAGGGCGTGCTGCCACGCCAGGGCCGGGGGCTGCCGTGGCGGGTTCTCCATAACCTGGAGGCGGATCGCAAGATGCTGCTCAAGCAAGCAATCGCCGACCCCGCGCTGGAATTCAAGCGTGCCGGGACCCGGGTGGCCCCGTCTTCCGCACGCATGGCAGACCCTCGCGCCTTGTCCGTGTAGGCGGCGTGCATGCACAATCCCTGTCGAGCGATGGTTCCGGAGTCAACCACGCTTACCTTCGACTCCACGTTCAAGAGCCATGGCGAGAACTGCGCCGGGACGCTCATGGTGCCGGGCGCGGTTGAGAGACCGCCTGTCATCGTCATGGGACATGGCTTCGGCGCGATTCGCGCGGCCGGGCTGTCCGCCTTCGCACGGCGCTTCATTGCCGAAGGGTACGCCGTTTATCTCTTCGACTATCGCAACTTCGGCGACAGCGAAGGCATGCCGAGGCATTGGGTCAGCCCGCGTCGGCACCTCGCGGACTGGGCTGCGGCGATCCGGCATGTGCGGACGCTTTCCGGTATCGATACCGGACGCATTGTCCTGTGGGGAACCTCATTTTCGGGCGGACACGTGATCCAAACCGCTGCAAACGATCGCCTGATCCATGCGGTGATCGCGCAGGTACCACACGTAAGCGCTATCGCGAGCCTGCGACAAGTGCCAGTGCGCGTGACCATTCGATTGATGATGGCGGCACTGCGCGACCACGCGGGCAGGCTGTTCGGCCATCCGCACTACAGCCGGATCGTCGGGCGTCCCGGCGACACGGCGGCCTTGACGACCGACGAGTGTTGGGAAGGCTACGCGCGGCTGCTTCCGCCAGCAGCTCCCTGGGAAAACAAGGTGCTTTCGCGAATCTTTCTGGATCTGCCGTTCTACAACCCACTTCGCCACGCACATCGGGTAAAGGCACCGACGCTCATCGTTGCCGGTCGACGCGACACGGTCACGCCGGCTCACGCCGCATACCGTGCAGCAATGCGCATTCCGGACTGCGAGTTTCACCTCGTGGATGGTAGCCACTTCGGGCTTCATCTCGAGGATGAACCAGCGTGCCTGGAGAATATTGCGCTGCAACTGGCGTTCCTGAATAAACAGGTAGCCCGCCCCGTGCGGTGCCGCGCAGCCTATTGAGCTTTCCCTATTTCACGACAACATCAAAGCAACCACCGTCATTCCCGCGAAGGCGGGAATCCAGCGTCTTACAAGTCCCCCGAAGGGGGACAAAAAGTCACTGGGTCCCCGCCTGCGCGGGGACGACGAATATTTTGCGTTGTCATGAATTCTGGAAACATCAATAGTCCCGGCGAGCCAGCGCGATTCGTGGGAAAGAGAGTATGGGAATGAGCACAAGATTGATGATTTACGGCGCATACGGGTACACGGGCGAACTCGTCGTGCGCGAAGCCGTGCGACTAGGCTTGCAGCCGATCATTGCGGGGAGAGATGGCAAGAAGCTCCAACCTTTGGCGGATGCGCTCGGCCTGGAAACGAGAGCCTTCGAAGTTGCCAGAGCCAAAGCAAACCTGAAGGACGTCGCCGTCATCCTGAACTGTGCAGGGCCGTTCTCATCGACCGCCAGCGCGTTCGTTGAAGCCTGCATCGATGCGCACGTGCATTATGTGGACATCACCGGTGAAATCCCGGTCTTCCAGTTCTGTCATGCGCAGGATGCACGCGCGGCCGCCGCGGGAATCGTCCTCTGTCCCGGCGCGGGCTTCGATATCGTCCCCACCGATAGTCTCGCCGCAGCATTGAAGGCGCGCATGCCCGATGCCTCGCGGATTGACCTCGCGTTTTCGTTTGGGACGAAACCGAGCATCGGCACCGCGAAAACCATTCTGGAGTCCGCGGCCAGCGGCGGACTCATCCGACGAGATCACCGGCTCGTTTCAGTCCCCAATGCCTATCGCATGCGGCGTATCCCGTTTCCCGGTGGCACGCGCTGGGGGGTATCGATTCCGTGGGGCGACGTATTTACCGCCGGCATATCGACCGGCGTACCTGACGGCCTCGTGTATTGCGCATTGCCGCTAACGCTCGGATTGTCGATGCGGCTCACCAACTTCATGCGGCGGCTCTTTGCCACCCCTTCTGTATCGAAGGCGCTCTACCGGCTTGCAGAACGGCTCTTTTCCGGCGGGCCGGACGCCGGTGCACGCGGCATCGAGCGAACAGAGTTTTGGGCCCAGGCGAGAAACATTCACGGACAAGCCGTCACGATAAGGATGTCGGCACCCAACGTCTATGCGATGACGGCGGACACGGCACTGGCGATCGCCCAACGCTGCCTGACCGATCCTGGACGGGGAGGCTACACGACGCCGTCGATGCTGATGGGCAGCGCCTTCTTTCTCTGCCGCCCGGGATTTGAAGTGTCGTACGCCTGAGGGCCGGCGTCGCGCTAGCGCCCATGACTGCACGCCGTTGAACGCAACCCGCGAAACCCAACCAGATTCGGATCCGATAATGAAGACTTACACGCAGCAGCAGCATTGGCGAGACATTCAGGGCTTCCTTCCCGCCGCGTATCAACTTCAGCCAGGACAGGAGCCGCAGGAGGAGTGTTGGTCCTGGGGACCGCATCGCATCCACCTGGATTGCTATCGCAATGCCACTGCGCCAATAAAGGTCATTCTTTTCCATGGCGTCGGCACGAACGGTCGCCAGATGTCAACCATCCTGGGCGCCCCGCTTGCGCGCAAAGGCTTCGAGACGATTGCCATCGACATGCCGGAGTACGGCTTGACGCAGGTGGGCCGCGGGCAGCCGGTACGGTACGACGACTGGATACAGGCCGGGAGCGATCTTATCGATGTCGAGCTGGCAAAGGACAGCCGCCCCATTGTGCTCTACGGGCTGAGCGCAGGAGGCATGGAAACGTATCACATCGCCGTTCGGAACAGAAAGGTCAAGGGCATTGTCGGCATGACCTTTCTCGATCAAAGGGAGCAGCAGGTTCGTGATGAAACCGCGTACAACCGGTTCATGAGCCGCGTCGGCGGGCCGCTCGCGACGCTGGTCGCGCAGACGCCGTTCGCGGGTCTGCGAATACCCATGGCCGTTGCGAGCAAGATGCACACGCTGGTCAATAACAAGGCCATGCTGAACGCTTGCCTGGCGGACAAGACCTCTGCGGGAAAGTGGGTGACCATGAGCTTTCTGTCCAGCTACACGGGTTATCAGCCGGCAGTCGAGCCAGAGGATTTTGACGTCTGCCCGATCCTGCTGACGCAACCTGCGCAAGATCGCTGGACGCCTCTGCACCTGAGTGAGTTATTCCTGAGGCGAGTCAGGCACGTACCGGTGAAGGTGACCATGCTAGAAAATGCCGGCCACTATCCGCTGGAACAGCCAGGACTGAATCAGATGGTCACTGCCGTTCATGATTTCTGCCTTGACGTGGCGCGCCCTCATGCTTGAAGCAAGCCTGAAGGTATCAATGCTGAATGTCTCTACGTATCCGGAACCTGCCGCCCATCATTGCGCAAATTGAATGGCGGCCAAGGGTCGGGAAGCGACGACCGGGATCAGGAAGGCAAAGGCTGCTGACGGGCCATTAGGGCCATCTACCGAAGGCCATCGTGGTACACGAAGTCGGCCGGCACCTGGAGATCGAAACGCACGTATCCCACCATTTCCACGCGAACTCTCTTCCCTTGGGCATTGGAACCATAGATACATGCCGGCACTGCAACTCACACGAGCATCCGGCGAGCCCAGATCCGTGAAGGTACCCCGCCAGATCGAAGACCTATGAACTCGACCGCGAATTCGCTGCGCGAGCAACGTAAAGTTTGGTTCTGTATTAGCTGGGTATTGCGGGAGCAAGCGTAGGCTCCCACGGAGGACAGACAAATGAGAACTTCTTAGTTCCTATATTCTCAGAAGCCGTTTTGCGAGTATTGCATTAAGGTCTCGCCTGGTGTCGCTTATGATGTGTATGTAGATGGTGTCGTTTGCAATCTGGTAGATGATTCTGTTCATGCCGCTGATGACTTGATAGTATTTCGTTGGTTGGAAATCTATCAACTCGGGTGGGTTGCTGCCCTTCAGTGGGAAATCTTCTACCTGCTTGATTGATTGTTGAATCTTGTTTCTGGTCTCAAGCCAGGTCTTGTTGCCAAATTTATTAATGATGTACCGTCGTAAGTCTTGCAAGTCGGACTTGGCAGGCCCGAGAATTACAGACTTCATTCGATCCCTTCCTCCCTGTCCATGCGCTCCAGTTCGGCAAACACTTCATCCGTCGGGGTGAAGTTGCCCGTCTCGATATCATTCTGACCCATCGCCAGAATCTTCAGAAGGGCAACCGTCTGTTGCATGTCCTCATACGATTGGGCATCCTGCACGACTACCTTTGCCTCGCCGTTCTGTGTGATCAGCATGGGCTCGCCGCTCTCGGTGATGTCCCGCACGATTTCTGCTGCGTGGCTTTTAAGGTAGCTTATGGGCTTGACCTGACTCGGTTTCATATCCGTTCCCTAGACTTGAAACTACCGGTCCAAATATAGACCTGAATTCAGTCTGCGTCCAGCAACAAGGAATTTCGTGCACCATGCGGTGGCGCATAGAGCATGCAATCGATGCATGTCCTCGGTGAGGAATTGCCTCCTATCAGCGGCTCCCGCCAAACGCAGTTCAGACAGCCGCAGCCCCGTACAGACCAGGCAGCCATTGCTGTGGGCCAATAGTCCAGTCCTCCGACGCACCTAAACTGCATTAACCGCCGGGTGGCGCCGGGAATGAGTGCGTTTTTAGGCGCGCACGGATATGCCGAATGTCTTGGACCAGTGCCGCATCCCGAGAACAGACTGACGCATGTCCATATCATGATTTGCTGGCTGTAACGCAACGCTGAATGACCGCCGCACTTCAAAAGTGACGCTGGAGCCGTACTGGGGCGAACGACGGCAGCGGGTCGGCTACGGCCTCACGCCGACCGGTCAAGGAGGAACGTTCGGTTGTGCTCGGCGTCGGGCCGCACCCGGCCAGCTACGGCCGTTTGGCAACACTCTCACGCGGACTTTCGAATGTCAGCTCCGCTCACGTAACGGAACTTCGCGGGACGGTCATGCTCGTCGCCTCCTCGGCCATACTATTGATGTTTCCAGAATTCATGACAACGCAAAATATTCGTCGTCCCCGCGCAGGCGGGGACCCAGTGACTTTTTGTCCCCCTTCGGGGGACTTGTAAGACGCTGGATTCCCGCCTTCGCGGGAATGACGGTGGTTGCTTTGATGTTGTCGTGACATAGGGAAAGCTCAATAGGTACGCTCGATGCGGGCGCGCGCCTCCGCACTTGAAAGCAGGCCCCGGTCCGCGCGATTGGCCGCGCTTGCCGCATAGACCACCCTGCGTGCATGCGTGATGCCAAGCGGCTCGAACCCGTTGGCCGGATTGAACGCCATCTGATTGACGGTGGCCTCCTCTTCGGCTGAAGGCACCGACGAAATCTCGAGCTCCCCGATCACGACTGTCGGAGCCTCCCAAACGATCGACGCGTCGTTCACCGGCGTATGCTCCTCGTCGGTGAAGAGCTGCACCACCAGTTGCCATTTCAGCGCGCCCTTCCTTAGGCGATTGAGCAGATCGTTGCGCAGATACTGGTCGCCATGACGATCGCCATCGGTGCCAGGCACGGTGTCGGGACACGGCTGCAGCGAGTACTTGAAGGCTGCATCGTTACACTTCACCACCGAGCCCCAGAACTTCTCCGTCGTGAGGCTCGCCACCGTGTGCAACTTCGTCGCTTGGAACAGGATGCCAAAGGAGCGTGCCGCCTCAACAGGTCCGAGCTTGCGCCCGAACACGTCCGCCGTCGTTTTTTCGATCAATCCCGCAAGTCCTCCCTCGATCTGTGAGACGAGCACATCGGCGATCTCCATGAAGCTTTTCGCATCCCGCGCATGCGATCGACCGCCTTCGTTCGTCACGAGCAAATCAGTCTCCGTGCCCTCGGCCGTGAAGAACTTGACGGCAACGCCGCGCACGTCCGCCTCCGTGTCTGCAAAGGGACAGGGCTGCCCATTCGAAAAGCGGCACGCCACGCGGTAGAGGGGCGGCGCATCCGAATCGCCGCTTTTCGCGAAGGGACCTGACGCAAGCGCGGGCGGCACCGTGGCGAAGATGCGCAGCGTGCCGAACGCGCCCATCACCTGCTTTTGATGCTGCCCCCTGTCGATACGCCCGCCCAAGCCCGTCCGGCTGCTCGACGCGATCGATTCCTGTTGTGCCCCGATCTTTTCGACCAACGTGGCCAGGATGTCCGGCGTGTCCATGTGGTCTTCCCATCCGGTGCCGGAGCCCACTTGTTGCCCTGCTGCACTGACTTTCGTTTCGTTCGCCACGGCCGCCTCCGATCTGGTTCATTACACTTCGAATGCGCCCCCCTGTTCTAGAGCAAGTATCAACTCTACCGGCCGCAAGAGGGTGAACATTACCGGCGTCTGGTTCAAGCCATATATGGCTGTCTTGCGGACGATAGCCACGTATAGCGTCAGGCGACCGGCGACTCCGGCGCAGATCAGGGATGCGCGGAGACATCCCCATAAAGCTGGCGCATGAACGCTCGAAACATGGGATTCATCACATCGTCGTGGTTCTTAATAACGTCGCCGTCCACCTCGACATTCCAGATCATTGCATTCGCCACCGCGCTTTCGTCTGCGCCAACTACCGTCGTCAGAAAGCTGCCGCCGCAAAAGGTGCGTGTCCAGTTTGGCTTAAGCAGATAGCCCGGCGTGAGGTTCTGGCGAAAGAACTCAGCAGCGTCTTCTGCCTCGAGTTTCTTGTTCTGACGCACGGCCTTTCCCAGTTCCTCGCCGTGCAAATCTTTGAGCTCCGCCTCTGACCTCCAACCTGCACAACGGGCGCTGTCGCCAGGCGTGGCGTTGTCCGCGCCTGGCACCTCGCCGGGCGCGTGAGCGTAGAGTCGGTGCGTCAGGTAGTGATCGATGTGGCCCGGGGTCTTCTTCATGGCTGTACCCTGCTCACTGGTGGTCTCGCGCTCGAAGAGCGTATTGACCGAGCGGCCAATCGGAAATGCGATCCCTGTTGCCCAGTCCTTGATCGACGTGACTGACACCAGCAGCGGCGGCTGGAACCGTGTCGGCTTATACCTGAGCGACACGCGATAGAGCGCTTCATACCGCGATGCCTCGAAGGCCGGATTAATCAGTAAGATCATGTCCGCCGGCCTTTCCGCCAGTTCCGTTCCCTTGCCCGCTCCGTCCAGATCGCGCTGCGCTGCCAGCGACTCGATCAGCGATCCGGACATCGCGGCATAAAGGATAAGACCGCCAAAGCTGTGACCGATCATCAGCGTGCGGATGCGGGGACGCGCACCCGCTTTCTCGGAAGCTGCGCCCGTCTGGAGCGCGTGGTTGTAGTGAGTTCGGAGGGATCGCAATCGTGCGAACAGTTCGCGCGACGATCCGATCGAGACGCGTCGTGCGGCCTCTTTGCGCGCCCAGAAAGTGAGACTCAGCAGTGGATCGGGCACCGTCCACGACTTCCCTCGCCAGGCCACATAAACTCCCACGACCTTTCTCGGCTTGCCAGCCGGGCCGGCCCGGTCACGTTCCTCGGCGCCTGCAGCTTCGAGCAACGCACGGAATTCCCGCACATTTACGTCGTTGGCCTGTGCGTTGTGCTTCCAACCGTGAACGAAAACAACGATGCTCAGGTCTTCGCCTTTTTTGGCAAGGAGGAACGTCAGCCGATCCATGAGGTTATCGATCTGGTTCGAGGGGTTGGTCGCCAGCGCGTCTGCGGAAGCGGCTGTATTCGGAAACAGCCAGCCCTGGTCGTCGAACTCGACGAAATGCAATTCGTAGAGATCTCGCACACTTTCCGGTGTCACACTGCCGCACACTTGCCGCAAGTCATCGTTCATATTGGCGCTTGCACGCTGACAGCTTGTATCCCTGTCGAGGTCAACAAGATGGGTGCGATACGCGCTGTTCGGCGCGCACGCACAGAGCCCCACCAGCAACAAGGCTGCAAACAGCCTTTGCAGGATATGTATCGCGCAGGCTTGTGCTGCGCTGGCGGCATCGGCTTTCATCTGTCCAAGGCTAAGTACGGCGGCTTCTGGCCCCTGGTTCACTGCGTCATTCGAAAAGCACCTCGTTCGACTGCGCCTCAAGGCCGAATGCGTCGTTGCAAATGCTCGCAATGGCCAGTTGCGCCCAGGCTGCGACCTCGAAGCACAGCCGCCCGAGTGCGCTTTCTCTGATGCAATGGATTAGGCATTCTGATCGGTCGACCTCGGTGCTGTCTTGAAATAGTCAGCAAACGGCCACGCTGCCTTCAGTTGCGCTTCGGTTCCGGCATAGCAATCGCGATCGCCGGGATCCATTCCCGCAAAGGCATGGGGTGCCGGCCCAGACTTGCCGTCGGTGTACTGCCAGAGGATAAAGTGCGGCCAGGTGTCCGTTGGGATGCCAACAGGCTGACTTCGATACCGGGCATACCAGAGCGGGCAATTCTTGAGGATGGGGTCCGCGCCATGTGCCTGCACGGCATCGCGCAGCATGTTGCCGCCATAGATCATTGGCCAACGACCAGTCTTATCCTTGACCCTGACGACAAAAGCGTGCGCCTGCTCCAGCGTCATGTCGGGACCGCTCGAACTAGGTTCGAAATCGAGACAAAATAGCGTCGCAGTATTGTCTACCGATGGATCATCGCATTGCGTGGCGGCCAGGAAGTTGTCTGCCTGCTCGTCCGCCGGACGGGAACTGGAAAAGTGGTAGGCACCCCACAACAGTCCCGCGGCGAGTGCGTCTTTTCGCCGCCTCCTATATGCGGGATCCTGAAAAGTCGCGCCCTCGCTGGCCTTGTGGATAACGGCTCTAACCCCGGCATTCCTCGCTTTGATGGCATCGAAATGGTTGTCATGGTTGATGTCGATGACGACATCGATGGACCCTGGCATGGTTGCTGGCATCGCGCCCTCCCGATTCAGTGCCATTCGGACCACGGCGCATCCATCGGCGAGCGACCCAAGCTGCGCAGCGTCTGTACCATGGAGGCCCGCAGAATGTGCGCCTGTTGCCTAACACCGTCGGTGATACCCAATCAGGGCGCCATCCGCGAACCCGTCTGAAGCATAGGCAAGCGATCGGGTAAACCATCTCAGCCAGGTGGATGACTTTGTGCTGCGGATTATTGAACTCTGAATGAGACGAAATTTCTCTCGCAATTCAGGCCTGCGTCCTGCTGGCGGCCTGAGGACTTGGGGCGCCGGGCGTCCTCAATGGGCTGAAGAACGCGAATGACTGCCGTGGGTGAACGGCTGCACGGCTCGGAACGCGCGATCGATGGAAGTGAGGCACTCAGAGACATCCACCTCTCCGCACCGGGTGCCCGGCCGAGACCGGCCATGAAGCGTCAGCACGATCACGCGGTTACGCGTGTCATCCCTGTCAACGATTGGAGAGCCGACCGCATTGACGTGTCCCTGCGGGCAATTTCCAACCCATCCCTGCGCAGCAAGGCGCGCTGGCCTGCCTGAGGGAAATCATGGGCTTGCAGGGACAGACGGGCCACGTACGAATCGCTTTCAGATGACAGCGCCACCGTTGGGACTGATGACCTGGCCGACGAGGTAATGCTCGTCCGAGGCCAGGTACACCGCCAGCGAGGCATACTCCGACGGCTCCCCGAGCCGTCCCAGCGGCGACAACTGGAACAGGCTGCGCTTCTCCGCTTCACTGGCATTTGCGATATAGACATGGAAGGGCGGCGTCATCACCCCGCCACAGGCGATGGCGTTGACGTAGATATTGGCGCCCGCCACATCCATGGCGGTGGTCTTGGTCAGGCTGATGACGCCCGCCTTGGTGGCCGAATAGCCGGGACTGTGCGTGCTGAGCGTACTCATCCCCGCAATCGATGCAATGTTGATGATCTTGCCGCTGCGGCGCGGCTCCATCTGGCGCAGCGCGGCGCGGGTGCAATAGAACACGCCGTGCATGTTCACCCCCCACCACTTGAGCCAGTCGTCGTCGGTCAGCGACGACACGATACCCAGCGACTGGCGCGGCATGGGCGTGGTGAGGTAGGCGTAAAGCTTGTTGCGGCGCTCAGTGTCCTTCGGGGACGAGGGGACGATACCGGCGTTGTTGACCAGGATATCTACCGCGCCGAAGCCCTCGGCGGCCTGCGCGAACATGGCATCGACGGCAACCGCGTCCGACACGTCGCAGCGCAGTGCCAGGCAGGGCACGCCTTCGGCTTCGATCACAGCTCGAGTGCGCTCCAGTGTTTCGATGTTGATGTCGCAAATGACCAGGCGGGCGCCTTCGCGGCCCATGGCCTGCGCGATGGCACTGCCCAGGCCCTGTCCGGCCCCCGTGATGAGGGCCACCTTTCCTTGCAGTTTTCTCATGATGTCACTCCGATCTGTCGCGGGAAACCTAGGCGCAGACAGGTGCGCCGCCCACCGCGCCGCGCTGCTGCCGGGCGATAGCCACCGCCGCCAGCACAAAGAAAATGGTCGAGGCAATGCCCAGGACGTCCGACGCCAGTACTACGTGCGAGAGCGGATCGGCCACGCCCTGGGCCTTCATCACGTCCACGGCGCGCCCCGCCACGACGTTGCCGATGGACAGGGCAAAGACGTTGACGCTGAGCATGTTGAAGGCGCTGACCGTGGAGCGCATCTGCGGCGGCGTCAGGTTCACGATGCCGCCGTTGCCCGCCCCATACAGGGCAAGCGGCAGGAAGAAGCCTGCGCACATACCGGTGTAGAACACCCACGACCCCGGCTGGGCAAAACGGTACGCAATCATGGGCACCGCACACACAGCAATGAACAGAACGACCACGGCGGCGTGCTTGCCAGGCAGCCGCTGCGCCAAGCGATCTCCCAGCACGCCGCCCACAACCGAGCCCGCCGCGCCAAACACCAGTTGCAGCATGCCGATGCGCGAGGCGATGGCGGCAGGGTTCATGCCGCGCTCGTTCACCAGCCATAACTGCGTGAACGTCAGGCCAACGAAGAAGAAGTGAAAGAGGGCAAAACCGGCAATCATCAGCGAAAGCGCAGGGCTACGGCGCAGCAGGCCAAGCGTGTCGCGCACCTGCTGCATAAAGGGGGCACCACGCTCGCTCACTGGCAGATGGTGTCGGTCGTCCTTGAGGCCAGCCAGCAGCACGGCGATGGCGATACCCACGCCACCCAAGGCGTAAAAGGTGGTGCGCCAACCATGCACCGCACCAAAGGTGCCGGCCAGCAAAAAGCTGACGCCGATGCCCAGCGGAATGCCCATGAAGAAGATTCCCATGGCCGTGCCGCGCCGCTCCTGCACAAACAGCTCGGCCAGCAGTGACACCGTGGACGGCACGAGCGCGGCCTCGCCAATGGCGACGAAGAAACGCGCCAGCGCCATCTGCTCGAAGTTCTGGGCATGACCCGAGGCCCAGGTGCACAGGCTCCAGACAAACACGCCACCGGCCAGGATTCGCGTGCGGCTGAAGCGGTCGGCCATGGAGCCAAGAAACACGACCGAGCATGCATAGCTCAGTACCCACACTGCCCCGACGAGGAAGCCGTATTGGGCGTTGCTGAGTTGCAGGTCCGCGATGATCTGGGGCGAAAAGCCCAGCAGCATGTTGCGGTCAACCATGGCCAGCACGTGGATGACCAGCAAGCTGGCCAGCACCGTGGCGGGGCTTTTCTTCCAGAACATTCTTGTCTCCTGTTTTGCGTGCGCTTGGCCGCTGGCACGGATCAATTTTTGTTAGCCATCTTTTAGATAGTCTTCACGCCCCTCCCCGAGGATGAGAATGGGTCGAGCTCAGGCGGCCGGACGCAACGGCACGCCGCGCTGCGTGGGCTTGCGGTTCGGTACCATGCCCAGACGGGCCAGGGTTTCGTCGGCGCTGTTCCAGAACGTGCCGGTCTGGTAGATGCGATGCGCGTCTTCGCCGGTGGCGACTTCGCGGTTCAGCTCGCGGGCAATGCGCACCATCGTTTCGATCTGCTGCACGGAGGTAGCGCGCTGGCCATTGGGGCCGTAAAGCGTATCTTCTATACCCACGCGCACGTGCAGGCCCAGCGCGATCGCCATGGCGCTCATCGGAAACACGGTGCGATTGAGCGTTTCGATGGTCAGCACAGCACCGTCCGGCGTGCGGCGCACGAATTCGATCATGTCGGCCGGATGCAGCCCGGCAGCGCCGCCGCCGATGGCGACGTAGTTCAGGATCAGCGGTCCATGGTAGACGCCGGCGCGGATCAGTCGCTCGACCGTCTCGAGGCCTGTCATGTTGCCGAGCATGAAATGCGGCTGGATGCCCTTCGCGACCAGTCGCTTGATGTGCTCGACATGCCACGATGGATTGGACGGCACGATCATGTCTCGGTACGCCGCCTGGATGGCCGGGTTCGCCAGGGAAGTCCCTGCCACGTCGGCCTCGGTCATCAGCTCCATCACGTTCATTTGAGAGGTGTTGATGGCGACAGTGACCTGGTCCGGCTTCGGCTGCAATTCGGCGAGCATGTGGCGGGTATCGTCGGCCAGCCACTTGGCGGCCTGGCCTTCGTCTTCCGGGGCGAATGAGATCGACCCGCCCACCTGCAGCACCATCTTGGGCACGGCTTCGCGCAGCCGCGCCAGCATCTCATTGAACATGGACAGCCGCTTACTGCCCTTTCCGTCGGCCTCGCGGACATGTACATGGAGCACGGTGGCGCCCGCGTTGTAGCAATCGACCGCCTTCTGGACCTGCTCTTCCATGCTCACCGGAATGTCGTCCGAATCGCCGGGCAGCCATTGCGGCCCGTAGGGGGCAACCTGAATGACCAGCTTTTCCTGGTTCTCGGGCAGGAGGGAATCGTCTAGAAAATGCATCTCTGTCTCTCTCTCTCTTGAGGTGTGTGGCGCGAATCGTATTCAAGCGGCTGCGCGCTCTGCCAACGCCTGTTGCTGTTGCCGTGCCGCGAGTTCTTCCAGCAGGATCGGCGCACCCAGACTGCTGCTGTGGATGCCGAGCACGCTGACGGCCTGCAGCACCGCGGCGATCTCTTCCTTCGTGGCGCCCAGTTCGAGCGCCTTGCGAATGTGGCGGCGTGTGCCTGGGGCGTACATGTGGGTGCACGACGCATCGACCGCGATGGCGATGAATTCGTAGACCTTGGGATCGAGCACGCCGGAGAGAACCGGGTGCATGCCCATCTCCATGAATTTCTCAGTCCATGCCGGGTCCAGCTCGGCGATGGCGTCCCAGGCGGGATTCCAGTTCCCGGTGGCCCGCAATTGATCACACAGGGGTGTGGGGCGGCTCTGGCTGATCATGTTTGTTGTCCTCGACGGATTAGGTTCACTTCAGGCGCAAGGTCGCGCCGACCTGGGAAAGTATTGGCCATCGGCCGAGTTCGATTTGATGAATCACGACATACATTTTATAATTCACGACACCTAGGGAAAACGCCATGCCCTACCAGCTACGAAGCGCTAGCCTTACCAATTACGTCGATGTAGCCCGTGCGCTGGGCCTGGACCCATTCGCGTTCCTGCGGGCCGCCCGCATCGGCGTGGCTGCGCTGGTCGATCCCGATATACGGATTTCCGCAGCCGCCGTCTCCCGGTTGCTGGAGGCGTCAGCGCAGGCGGCAGGCGTGGAGGATTTCGGGCTCCGCATGGCCGAGACGCGGGAACTCGCCAATCTCGGCCCTTTGGCGTTCGTCATGCGGGAGGAGCCCACGCTGCGACGTGCGCTGGAATCCATGGCCCGCTACCTTCGACTGCAGAACGAGGCCATTGCGATGCGTATCGACGGGGCAGACGGCCTTGTGACCATCCGGCAGGAAGCACTGGCCGGACTTCACGGCTCGCTGAGACAGTCCTCGGAGTTGGTGGTCGGCGTCCTGTATCGCGTACTCGCGCTGTTCCTCGGTCCCAGGTGGAAGCCTCGCAGCATCTGTTTCACCCATTCCGCACCAGCCAGTACCGCGACGCACCTGCGCATCTTCAAGATGCCGGTGCTGTTCAACCAAGAGTTCGATGGCATCATCTGCGACGCATCCGACCTCAATGCCCCGCTTCCCTCCTACGATCCAGCCATCGCCCGTCAGGTGCGGCAGTATCTCGGCGCGATGCTCGCCCGGTCCGAGGACAGCATGGCGGACAAGGTGCGACGGCTGGTCATCGCCTTGCTGCCATCGGGCGCATGCTCGATCGACCGGGTGGCCGAGCACCTCGGCATGGATGCGAGGACGGTGCAACGCCGCCTCGCGAGCCAGGGCGAGCGCTACTCCGGGCTACTGAACGCGATCCGGACAGAGCTCGCGGTGCGATATGTCGAGAATCGCGAACGTCCCCTGTCGGAAGTGGCCGCCCTGCTTGGCTTTGCCTCGCTGAGCGCGTTCTCGCACTGGTTCGCCCTCCAGTTCGGGTGCAGTGTTTCGCGGTGGCGAAGCCGGGTGAAGGCGGAACAGGCGGACACACGACAGAGTGTCAAGTCCTGAAAACGGCAGGCTAATCAGATGCGTCGCCACTCCGCAAAAAGTCACGTACCTCCAAATGGCAATCACCGCGAATGTGGGAAAGTTGAGTGCGATAGCGAGCGCTGCTCTCACAGTCAAACTTGAATCGGCGCATGGCAATTGGTTCCTCGAAAGCTGTCGCTGAGTTCACGATTGATCGAGGGGCCAATGTGGCTCAGCTTCTGCCGACCACCATCGGGCAGAGGTCGGCCACATCGCACATACCATGCTAACTTTCACTGGCAGCAGCCGCTGCGCAGCAGTCATCGGTCTTGGCCCATCGAGCTTCCGCTTCGGGTCGGCTACGGAAGTTCCGGGCGTGCCGAAACATCGATTCGCACGCCAAAGGCATCAAGCGCTGAAATACCTGCTACGCGGCGGGGGCACAACTGCCAACGTGCGCATTCCATGGAGCGCAGCCGCCGGGCTCGACCTGCTGCATTCCGTGAAGCCCGAGCGCCGGTCGGATCAATCCGCGACACGCTGCTCTGCAAACGCCAGCAGCGCCAGCAGGCTCGCGGTGCCGCAGCCGAGCACGTACCACGCAGGTGACAGCGGGTTACCTGTCACGCTCAGCATCCACGTCACGATAAACTGAGCGAAGCCTCCAAACAGTGTCACGCCGCCGGCATAGATGATCGCCAGCCCGGTGGCACGCACGCGGCGCGGGAAGGCTTCCATGATGAACAGAAAGCCGGCCGGCGCACCCAGCGTAGCCAGCATCATCACACCGCACACCAGCACCAGCGCCGACCCGAGCGACGGCGCATTCTGCACCAGCAGGAATCCCGGCAACATCCCTAGCAGCGACACCACGCGCAGCGTCAGCAGCAGCGGCTTGCGGCGGCCCAGGCGGTCGGCGAGCACGCCCGCCAGCGGCGATACCAACAGCATGATCGCCCCGGCAGCACAGCCCGTGAGCAGCGACGTGGCGGCCGGCATGTGGAAAGTCTTGACCAGCCAGGCCGGCGCGAAGAACACCACTACGTACATTTCGGCAGTGCCGCCGAGGATCAGCAGCGTGCCGAGCAGCAGCTTGCGGCCATGTTGTTGCACCACCTCAGACAGCGCGCTGCGCTCGCGCGCAACGTCCTGGTGAGTCTCGTCGAGATGGCGGCGGATATAGAAGCCGACCGGGCCAATCAGCAGGCCGAGCAGGAAGGGCACACGCCAGCCCCAGCTTTCCAGCGCGGCCTGCGGCAGGCCGTGCGTCAGCAGGGCGCCGCACAGCGCGCCGGCCAGCGCCGACGCGCCTTGCCCGGCCATCTGCCAGCTCACCATGAAGCCGCGGTTGCTGCGCGTGCCGGACTCCATCAGGAAGCTGGTAGCGGCGCCGATCTCCCCGCCGGCCGAGAAGCCCTGCAGCAGCCGGCCCGTGACGACCAGCAGCGGCGCGGCGATGCCGATCTGTGCATAGGTGGGCGCCAGACCGATGATGGCCGTGCCCAGCGCCATCAGGCCTATCGTGAGCGTCAAGGCCGGCTTGCGACCGGCGCGGTCGGCGTAGTTGCCGATCACCACGCTGCCCACAGGCCGCATGACAAAGCCGATGCCGAACGTCGCCAGCGCCAGCAGCAAGGGGCCATATTCGCCTTCCACGGGGAAGAACAGCTTGCCGATCAGCCCGGCGAAGAAGCTGAACACCGTGAAGTCGAACAGCTCCAGCGCATTGCCGAGCGAGGCGGCGATCACGGCGCGGCGCTGCCTGGTGAACGAGGCGGCGGCGTCAGCACGCGCGGTCGGCGAGCCAGGCGAGGTAGTGCCGGTCAGGGCCGCATCGAGTCTCTGCTCCATATCGCATCCTCCCTTTTCAGGCGGCGACGAGGTAGCGCTCGACCAGCCGCGCCCACATGCTCGCGCCCAGCGGGAGCGCCTCGTCGTTGAAATCGTAGCCGGGGTTGTGGACCATGCAGCCGCCCTGCGAGCCGCTACCGTTGCCGAGCAGAACGTAACAGCCCGGCACTTCGTCGAGCATCCATGAGAAATCCTCGCTGCCCATTGCACCCTTTCCCATGTCCTGCACGCAGTCCTGGCCGACGAGGTCCTGGATGACGCCGCGGATGAAGCGCGTTTCGTCGGGCGTATTGACCACCACGCTGGTGACCTTGTGATAGTGAATTTCCGCGCTCACCCCGAGGCTGCGGGCCTGCAGGTCGACCACTTCGCGCAGGCGGGCCTCGAGCGTGTCGCGCACAGTACGGTCGAGCGCGCGCACGGTCAGGAGGATTTTCGCCGTCTCGGGAATAACGTTGTGCGTGGTGCCGGCCTGCAGTGAACCCACCGTAATCACGCCGGCATCAGTTGCCGACAGGTTGCGTGCGACGATGGTCTGCAGCGCCATGACAATGGCCGCGGCCGCCACCACGGGATCGCGCCCGTACTGCGGCATGGCGCCGTGCGCGCCCTTACCGGTCAGCGTGATGGTGACGGTATCGGCCGACGCCAGCGCCGGCCCCTCATGCACCACGAAGTGCCCGAGCTGCACGCCGGGCGCATTGTGCAGGGCGTAAACCGCGTCGCACGGGAAACGCTTGAACAGGCCGTCGGCCACCATGCGCTGCGCACCGCCCTGCCCCTCCTCGGCCGGCTGGAAAATCAGGTTGAGCGTGCCGTCGAATCGGCGTGTGGCCGCAAAGTAGTGCGCGGCAGCGAGCAGGATGGCAGTGTGGCCGTCGTGGCCGCAGGCGTGCATCTTGCCGTGGTGCGTGCTGGCGTATGGCAGGCCGGTAGCCTCGACGATGGGGAGCGCGTCCATGTCGGCGCGGATGCCGATGCGGCGCGTGCCGTTGCCGAGCTTCAGTTGCCCGACCACGCCGGTGCCGCCTACGCCTGCCGTCACGTCGTAGCCCCACTCCGCCAGCTTGTCGGCCACCAGGCGGCTGGTGCGGACTTCCTCAAAGCCGAGTTCCGGGTGTGCGTGGATATCACGGCGCAGCGCGACGAATTCGGCCTGATGAGCGTGGATTTCGGGAATAATGACGGCGCCTTGCGACATTTTCGGGTTCCTGTGGGGATGGATGCAGAAAGCCCATGGTATGTAATCACCCGCCGCAGTAACAAAGCACGAAAGTTGATAACCATAACCCGGGGTTATTCAGGTAAACCCCTGACCGGGTAGACCCGCATGAAACACCACCACCTGCGCGCCCTCGTCGCCATTGCCGATCACGGCAGCATCAACGCCGCCGCGCGTGCCCTGTGCCTGACCCAGCCGGCCATCACCAAAGCCATGCGCGAGCTGGAGGCCGAGGCCGGCGTGCCACTGCTGGCGCGCAACTCCTGGGGCGTGACGCTAACCAGCGATGGACAGGCGCTGCTGGCGCGAGCTCGGCTGATCGTTTGCGAAATCGAACGTGCCGAGGCAGAACTGGCACAGCGGCGTGGCATCAACGAGAGCCGGCTGCGGATCGGGGTGTCGCCGCTACCCGGCATCTCGCTGCTGCCGCCGGCATTCTCGCGCTTTCGACAGGGCATGCCGGACGTGAGCGTCGACTTCCTGGAATTCGACCCGCCGCGACTGCAGGAACACCTGCGCAACGGCCAGGTCGACTTCGGTCTCACCGCCATGCAGGTTCTGGCCGCCGATCCGTTCCTGCAGTACTCCGAACTGTCGGTCTATCCGACGTCATTCGTAGTGCGCACCGGCAGTCCGCTGGCCGGCGCCACCTCGCTGGCGGACTTGCAGGAGGCAGAATGGCTGCACCAGGACGCGAGCGACAGCTACCCCGCATATCTCGCTGGCCTGTTCGCCCGGCACGGACTGCCGCCCCCGCGCCGCATCACACGCAGCACGTCGAACGTCCTGTTCAGCACCCTCATGCTGGAGACCGACGCGGTGGTGCCACTGTCGCTGCCGTCGGTACGCTCCCCCTATATCGCCAGCCTGTTGACGCCTCTCACGCTACCGGAGAATCCTCCGGATATCCACGTGGCCCTGGTGCTGCGCGAAGGTGCGATCCTCACGCGCACGGCGGACTACTTCATCCACTGCATCCGCGAATCCACTGGTCTTGGGATCGTGGCGGAGTCCACATGATCATAGTGGCACGACGAGTCTCGGACCGAGACCGGCCAAGATGCGTCGTTCGCTGAGACCGCCTCTCAGACGCCCAGGCGTCGATCACGCTTGACGTCACCCGTGGGCTGCCCCGCGCGAATGGCACGTAGCGCATCGACCGGCAAGCCCGACAATTTTCCCACGTAACTGTGCGCGGCCACACAAACGTCGCAGCCGGTCTTCTCACTGACTAACAGCTTGATGGTTTCGTGCTCTTGCCGGCTCAGGCGACCCGAGTTCAATGTGCCTTGGGCGTCGAGCACCGCGGCCAAAGAAGCCGGCATAAGGTAGCCCAACGCGGCGTACGTATTAGGAACACGGTCACCGGAAAGCTTCTTCACCCTAGCATAGATATCAGCGGTGGCGCCGGTGGCAGACGTGATGTCGGGAATAGCGATACGGCTCATGGTATGGACTCTTCATCAGGTGGCCAGGGCTCAGGAAAACGGACGCAGCGTCAGTTCGAGGCCCAGAATAACGAGGAACAGGAGAAAGCAACGGCGGAACGTTTTCGGGCTGATCTTCTGCCGCACAATCGAACCCAGCCACATCCCGACGAGAGCGGGAAGGACAGCCAGCAGCGACAAGCCGAGCTGGTCGAGTCGAAACGCGTCCTGGGCCAGGAACCCTCCTGCGAGAGCAATCGTGGAGACGGTAAACGAAAGGCCAAGAGCCTCCACCAGTTCGTCTTTCTGAAGACCCAACGACTGCACATAAGGCACTGCAGGAATCGTGAAGATGCCGGTGACGCCAGTCAACAACCCGGTAACCATGCCGACGACGGGCGAAAGCCGGGGCTCGAGCCGTTCCGGGACGGAGAGCGTCGGCACGAACAGCGCATAGGCCGCATAGGCGATCAGGGCAAGCCCCAGCGCACGTCCCGACCAGACGGAGTCAACGACTACCAGCAGTCGCGTCCCCATAAGCGTACCGATCACGATGCAGAGCATCATTGGCCACAGCCGTCGCAGGAGGCGGAGCAGGTCTCGCCCGGCCAGCATTTGCCACACGTTGGTCACGAACGACGGAATGATCAAGATCGCCGCCGCCGTAAGGGGGGACATGGTAGCCCCAAGCACGCCCATGGCAACCGTGGGTAAGCCCATTCCGGTCACGCCTTTGACCATGCCGGCTCCGAGAAACGTCGCAACGAGCAGGCAGATCAATTCAATGCTCAGAGTATTCATAGCCGGCATTAGTCAAAGTGTCCATAGCCGGCATTACACATCCGGCCAGAAGCTGGCACAATGCGGTTTTTCCGATGGTGCCTTCGGACTAGCCGAAGGAACTCTGTCTTGGAGGGGGTATGAAATTCGATCTCGTGGATTTGCGCCTGTTTCTTTGCGTGGTCGATGCGGGCAGCATTACAGCCGGGGCCAGGCAAGCAAACCTCGCATTGGCGTCGGCAAGCGAGCGTATCAGCAATATCGAGTCGGATGCCGGTGTCGCTCTGCTTGAAAGAAGCCGCCGGGGGGTAGTGACCACCGAGGCAGGTGAGGCGCTGGCACACCATGCGCGTCTGATTCTCCGACAACACAGTTTATTGCAAGGGGAGCTACGCGACTTTGGTGACGGTGCACGAGGTACGTTGCTGCTGTACGCAAATACGGCAGCGCTGACCGGCCTCTTGCCGCAGAAGCTTGCCCCGTGGCTTGCGCAGCGTCCGCGTCTGAACATTGACCTGAGAGAGCGTACGAGTGCCGAGATTGTGCGAATGATCGGCGCAGGACTGGCCGAAGCTGGTGTGGTATCAGATGCGGTCAACCCCACGGGTCTCACAATCCAACCTGTCGCCAGTGATTATCTTGTGCTGATTGTTCCTGTGGCGCACAGACTCGCAGAATCGAAGGAAGTTTGCTTTGCCGATGTTACGGGTGAGCAGTTCGTTGGCTTGGAGGCCGGTAGCGCGCTTCAAGATCACATCGACGGACACGCTGCCGATCTGCGCAAGACGTTAGCATTCCGTATTCGCATGAAAAACTTCGAGGGATCGTGCCAGATGGTGTCACAAGGGGTGGGGGTCGCGATTATTCCATTAGCGGCCGCAAGGCGTTTTGGACGCAGATACCCATTCAAAACCCTCAGGATTAGAGATGACTGGGCGCGCAGAAAGCTCTGTCTGTGCTTTCAACAATGGCACACGCTATCCGCACCGATGCAAAACCTGTTGACGCATCTCGGCGGCAGAGCGCCGACCCTGTAGCCGCTCACCGTCGCTGCGATCTACCGCCCCGACCGGTGCTCGATCACCGGCTTCCACGGCACCAGACTGGAAACCGTACCACATAGCGTACCCGTCGAACATGAAGTACAAGCGACGCATCGAGCGGCCATCGATTCAGGACGAGTCCTCGCCCAGCAGGACTCTTTTACATTTATCGGCACGAAATTCCGGCACCCCGTATAGGTTTCCGTGGACAACAGCGGCTGTCGCCTTTGTTTGGGCCGGTAGACGCCTCCGGCGCCAGCAAGACCCCAGGTGGATAGCCCGCGGGCAGAGTCCGGCCAGACTCAGCCATTCCCTATTTCGTCGGCGATCGCGATTTTGTCCAGGATCTGGATCAGCCGATGGGCAGCGTTATAGGTGTAGCGGGTGACCAGATCGAACGGCCCGACGACGCCAACAATCTGACCTAGCGCATCGTAATGCGTACCGTGTATGGATGCCGTCAATATCGACGTCGGTCATGCGCCCGCGCGCGTCGTAAGCAGTAAGGTGCACAGATTTCCCGACGTTGCCATGGGCACTCGGAGTCGTTGGTTGATCCGAGTGCAGAGGTGGATCGGAGCGAGCGGAAGGCGCTCTTCGAGCCATCCACTGCTTCGGGCACCGCGAGGCGCTCACAAGTTCCCGGGCGTGCTCGGCCGTAAACAGTGCAAGGGCCCGAGCCCTGGAATCCCCGACCACCCGCGACTGCTAGCGCCTCATTCAGGCTGCACACCGAAGCCCAAGAGCATTACTCGCCCTCACGCGCCAGACGGCGCCATTGCCCCGGCGTCATGCCCATCGTGTCCGTGAACGCACGCCGGAACGCTGCCACGGATCGATACCCGACTGAGTCGGCCACTGCCTCGGTGGTCATTGTCGGCTTCTTCAGTTCGTTGGCGGCCAGGCTCATCCGGATATCGGTCAGCAATTCTATGGCTGAGCGCCCCAGCTTTTCCTGAAAGTGCCGCATGAACGTGGCGCGTGACATGCTGCACAAGTCGGCCAGGTCAGGCAGAGTCCAGGGTCGTGCCGGATCGGCGAACATGGCTGAAATGGCCGGAGCCAGTCGTGGATGGCTGGCAAGCGCCAACAAGCCTGCCGGAGCCTTCTCGGATTCGCTTGCTGCGCGTAGTACCAATGTGAACAGCGCCGACGTTAGCGCGTTGAGCATGGCGAATCCGCCCAGTTTGTCGCCGGTGGACTCCATGCGCATTAGCCCCACGAGACTGGCGAGGTGGTTCGAAGCGGACCCCATGGCATCTTCACGATGGCCGTCCATGGCCCGTACCACCAAGTTCGTGGGTAGATAGTTGCGAATCAGCCGATCATGAGGCGGCTCGATGAAAAATCGCCCGCACAACAAGTCCAGATGCTCGCCCTGGCCATCATTCTGGCTGAGCATCCATCCTGCAGAACCTTGGCGATTGTATGTGAGACCCGGCTCGTGTCCACTGCCATCGTGTAGCACGTGCGCCGACCCGTGAGGCAATAGCACGATATCTCCTCCCCCGAGCTCCAAAGTCGTCTTTGTCTCCGGATTCTCGATAATGGCCCTGCCCTTGAGTACGACGTGGTAGGGAATCTCGCGCGCCGCGGACTGTGGCCAGGCTACACGCCATGGTGCACCGTAGGCGCAACGGACCTCCAGCCGGCCAGTGATGGTGATCATTTGCAGGAGTTGGCTCAGCCAGTCGACTTGGGACATAGGACCTCGGTACTTGAAACGTTCAGGCATCTTATTGGAATTGCACAACCATCTATCGCCTCAAGTTCAGTATCGTTCGGACAGATGCGATATCGGCGAACTAGAGAGAGCGCCGTTCGTGACCGTCAAGGACGCCTTCGGTGAAAGATTGGGCGGTCCGTCCTCATTGACTGTCGCGACGAACGACAGTATCGCCTGCTTGATGATCGTCACCATGTCGGCAGCGCGTGTTGGGATCGGTGGAGAGAAACTGCCCCGCCTTGTCTTCGAGGTAGATCAGGATCGCTCCCGATTCGAACAACGCCAGCGGCCGGCCGTTCGGTCCGTCGGGATCGTAGATCGCCGGAATCTTGCCATTGGGATTGAGTGCAAGGAAGTCCGGATCATGGTTTTCGTTCTCCATGATGTCGATGCGGTGAGGCTCATAGTCAAGGCCCGTCTCCTCCAGCATGATGCCGACCTCCACCCCGGTGGGCGTCGGTAAGGAAAAGAGTTGCAGCCGATCGGGGTACCCCACCGGCCAGCGCGCGAAAATTGGATGATCGAGTGTCACTTTCTTTCTCCTGGACTTGGCGGGTCATACGATAAGCCCGGAGGCGTTCCCAAGAATCTCTCCCAGGTGCCTCCAGGCTTTGGCATTACACTCGCGTCGAACCTTCAAGCACCTTCGGACAGGGTCGATGCGACCGGATAGGGTTCAGATCGAGCCAGCCGGCGTGACGGCAGGAAAATCCTTCTCGGGATCAAACACGTTATTGAAAAAGTTCGTCAGGGAATACATGGCAACCAGCGCGACGATCTCCATGACGTTCGCATCCGTGTAGCCGGCTTCGCGGACGGCTTTCAGATCGGCGTCAGTGACGTTGCCGCGGGTCTCGATGACTTTGCGCGCAAACTGAACGGCGGCGTCGCGCTTCGGGTCGTTGGCATGGCCCTTCCGAGCGAGAATGATTTCATCGGCCGCCAGCTTGGCCATATGCTCAGCCGTAAAGCTGTGAACTGTCAGGCAGTAGTTGCAGCCATTCACTTCGGAGACAGCGAGGCCGATGCTGTCACGCGTCTTCACGTCAAGCGCCTTACTCAAGGACCCAAGCAGGATGGCCCACGAGTTGAACGCGATGGGGCTCTGCGCGAAGGTCGCCATCATATTTGGAGTGAACCCGATGTTCTTGGTGAACGCATCGAGGGTCGGTTTCGAATCGGCCGGCACCTGTTCCGGCTTCAGAGCAGCAGTTCTTGGCATCGTAGTCTCTGTAAGTTACTGGTTTCACTATTGAGCTTTCCCTATTTCACGACAACATCAAAGCAACCACCGTCATTCCCGCGAAGGCGGGAATCCAGCGTCTTACAAGTCCCCCGAAGGGGGACAAAAAGTCACTGGGTCCCCGCCTGCGCGGGGACGACGAATATTTTGCGTTGTCATGAATTCTGGAAACATCAATAATTGGGGAAAGTCCATGTGGGAACCATCCCTCGGCTTACTTCGTGCCCAAGTCTTGGGTCGAAGCTGGTCAGGCCTTCAAGTGGGAGGTACCTTGTGTGTTTGCCGCTCACTTGGCAGCCGCTTAGTCGTCCGGCATGACCACTGCGATTGCGACGCAGCTATACCAAATCCAACACATCGGCCAGCGGCAGGCGCGGCTTCTGCGGCCAGTTTCCCGGGCGCTCCGCTCCTACGGACAACAGCATGACCGGCACTTCGTCCCTGGCCAGTCCGAATTCGCGGTGCACCGCTTCGGCATCGAAACCAATCATCGGCGTAGAACCCAGACCTAGCGAACGGGCTGCGTAGATCATCGCCGCCGCGCCGAAGGTGCCGGAGCGTACTGCCTCGTCGCGCTGGCGCTGCGGATAGTCCATATACAGGTTACGTGCGGGGATTTCCCATTCCGGCACCATCTCTGCCGGCATGACGCCCGCTTCCACCAGCGGAGCGAGGCGATCTGGTATTACGCTGGAATCGGCCAACTGGCCGCAGACGATGAAGGTAACAGCTGCTTCGGTGATCGGAGGCTGGTTCCAGGCGATCGGGCTCAGCCGAGCTTTTGCCTCAGCCGTGCGTACGGCGATGAAGCGCCAGTTCTGCATGTGGAAGGATGTCGGCGCGCTGGTGCCGATTCGCACCAGCGCGCGGATTTCGTCGTCGCTCAAGGTGGCGGCGGGATCGTAGTACTTGGCGGCGCTGCGGCTCAAGATACATTCGATGACTGCATTGGTCTTCGCGGTTCCCTTGGTCATGGGTAGGACTCTTTCATCAGGTGGTTAGGAGCCTCCACTTTAGGTCTAGCCGATACATATTTCGAGACTCTATCTGCTCGATTAAATGCCCAAAAGGATCAAAACAACTTGGCCATCCACATCTGCGAGCACGACGCGAAAATCCAGCGTCGAATGCACGACGAGCAATGGGATTCGCAACTGCGCGATCCGCGGCGCCAAGTCGTGACGCCCCAGGTCGTCGGCTATGAATACGCAAACTAAGCCGCCGGTTTCTGCGGTGCCGCGCCGAAGTGAGGATGCGACGAGAAAACCTCGACAGCCCAGTTCACGAACACCCGCACCTTGCACCACCCCCGGCGTCAAATGAAGGCGCATTGGACACGTCGATCACCACCTGTGCGCCGGTGATGGCTTCTTTGAGCCCTTCGCCGGTGACTGTGTTGACGCCACCGTTGGGCGACGCCGCGACGACCTCGTGGCCACCCTCGCGCAGAATGGCAACGGTCTTCAAGCCAATCAGGCCAGTGCCGCAGATCACGACTATCCTCATGGGTCTTCTCCTTCTGAGCCTCGGTTGGTTTTCGGCGATGCGCCGCACGAGTCCCGATGGCGAACGAACCGCATGTCAGGGAAATAGTTTTCGATACTGGATGAACTCCGAGCGCTCAGCGATGCGGTCGTAAAGCTGCATGGCGTTATGGTTGGTTTCGTGCGTCAGCCAGTGCACACGGGACACCCCGCGACGTTTCGCGTCCGCATAGACATGCTCGATCAACGCGCGGCCAATGCCGCTGCCACGCGCGACGTCCGCAACAAACAGGTCCTGAAGATAACAGTGGTCTCCGGTAGTCCAGGTGGAGCGATGGTGGATCGAATGCACCAACCCCAATGCTTGTTCGTCCACCATGGCTAGCGCCGCATGCATCGGCTCGGCCGGATCCAAAAAGCGCGCCCAGGTTTTGAGCGTCACGGACTCTGGGATATCCAATTCGTAAAACCGCTGATAGCCTTTCCACAGCGGCAGCCAAAGATCAAAATCGTTGTGATCAATGGCTTTGATCCCGACTGATTGCATAGAATACTCCTGAAATCGAGGCTACCGCCCCCGGCGACACTCCAGACCGGACGGCCGCCCCTGATGCCACCGACGCTGTTCCAAGGGCATTGGGGCCGCTGAGGGCGGCAAGAACCCATTCGAGCGTAGTGGCGCGGCCTTCGTCCGTCGCGACATAGGCCACTATGCCGCGGCGCTCGGCAGTCCGGGTTCACAGGGATTGAACGCGTTCGATGATGACTTCCAGGCGCCGCCCGCCGACCGCTACTTTCGCCCGCGCGCCAACAGTACCCGCGCCAGAGCGAGGCCGATGCCGCTTGACCCGCCGGTGATGAGGACGCATGCCTATTCTCGTATGAGCTTGTCTTGCGTTCTGGTATCGAAATCGCTGGCATCGTTCCGTTCATCAAGCTGGTCCGACGGGGTGCCGCTCATGCACGTCGGTTAGGTCGTTATGCCGAAGGAGCTTGTAGCCGGACTCACCGAGCGCGTCATCGCACTGACGCTTTCTGGAAGTATCAACCGAGGTTCGCCTATGCTCTAGGCAGCACCGCCTTGAAGACGATTTCGATAAGCTGGTCAGGAAAGGCCAGCCTCGATACCCCAATCAGATTGCTGGCGCACTGAGGCCGCACCTTGGCGTAAGCTTCTTTGCGCACCTTTCCCGCAACCGCAAACGCCGCATCGACATCCAGGACATAGAGCGTCTCTTCCACAACGTTGTCGAGGGTGGCGCCGAACTGTGCCAAGATCTTGGCGGCATTTGCGTAGGTCACCCGCATCTGTTCTGCCATCATCGAGAAATTAGTGGGCTTGCCGGTATCATCGAGCGCCGCGGGTGCGATCATGGCCCCCATGTCATCATGACTGAACTGGCCGGAAACAAAGATCATGCTTCCGATCTTAATCGCCTGTGCGTAGCCGTAGTCGTCTTCCGCTGGCACGCCATGATAGGCAGCCCCTTTGCCATTCGTTGTGATCTTGTTTGTCATCTCTTATCTCCAGTTGAATAAGCCGGCCCAGGTTATCCGGGCCATTTGTTCACCTCATGGCTTCTGATCTTTGGGCGACGAGCCCTGTACAGACGTCAGCAGAAGACAAAGCGATGCGGCCAGCAGAACAAGGTCCTTAAGAAGGAACTGCCCTGGTGCTGCCGAGATCGCCGGAAATCCGCCCGCTGTCGCCTCTGCTACCCCGGGGGTGCTCAAGAAGAAAGTGAGTGTGATCAGATAGGTCGCAGCGGACATCGCCGCTCCCAATGCGGAGACAATGGGCTGGAAGGCTCCGACAATCAGAGCCGCTGCGGTCGACAGCTCAAGTACACCTATGACATAACTTGCCCCTTGAACTCCGAATAGGCTGTGCAACCAGCGCATGATGGGGCTGTTGACGATGAACGGAGCAATGCCGTTGGCTTCGTAAGCGGTGAATTTCATTCCACCAAACCAAAGGAAGACGACGACTAGCGCCCATCTGAGCAGAGCCAGATGAGAGAGCGGCCCAACGCTCTTTTCAGCTATTTTTACGCGAACCCGATTCATAAGACTGGTCATTTTAGGTTTCCCATTTAAGTTGTAAGCGTCCTTGTTAGCGAGCTTTTGTGACCGAGCCGTTGGCAGTTTCCGGCGGCCCGAAGACCTACAATTGGAGCGCATTACGGCTATAAGCTGCCCGGAGAAAACTGGATGTGTGATGCCATGCGCGCCCGGAAAGGGCGCTTACCCGATGGGTGGAAAATCGACGTCGGTTCCGTTGATACGGTTGAAGGTATTGGTGAAGATGGTGAGCGCGATGGCCGGCGAGATCTCAGCCAACTGAGTGTCGGTGTAGCCGGCCGCGCGGATGGCAGTGAACTCGTCTTAGTTGATCGTGCCACTGGTGGTCTGCAGGTGAGATGCGAAGCGCACCAAGGCATCACGCTTGGCATCACCCGTGGCCTGCCCGGCGCAAATGGCGCGCTAGGCATCGACCGACAGACTTACCATCTTGCCTACAAAGCTGTGTGCGGCCAAACAAACGTCGCAACCCGTCTTCTCGCTGGCGATTCGGCTCATGCTGCGACTCTTTCATCAGGGGGTTAGGAGTCTCCACTGTAGGCTCACCCGATATTGATTTCGAGACTACATTTGCTCAATAAGATGCTAAAAAAGATCAAAACAACGAGGCAACCCACCTCTATCGCGGCGGCATAGCGACGTTTGCGGCACGGTTTCCAGCAGGTGTGGGTGATCGATATCGGTGTGCCGCAGCAAGCGGCGTAGGAGATGAGGTATGGCCCTCGTGACCGGCAAGCAGGTCGAACGCGGGGTACACGACGGGATCGGCAACTTCATACTAGCCACGATGCAGGGCACGCTGACGTCGCCAATGAGCCGGCCAGTTCATGGAGCCACGACGCCCCTCTTGACCACGCCTTCTGTTCAACTGACCGCTATGGGCCCGATCAGAGACGGCCGCCGGCCTGGCGGTTGGTATCCGTCCGAGTCCCGGCCAAAACTACCATCAGCCCGCTACGCCAGCGCATGATCGAAGACATGCGGATGCGCACGCTTGCGGATCAGACCCAGACCCAATACATCCGCGCCGTGCGCCAGTTCGCGGCCTTTCTCGGCCGCTCTCCCGACACGGCTAGCACTGAGGACCTACGACGCTATCAACTCCATCTGGTCGATCACGGCATCTCCCCGGTTTCGCTCAATGCCGCGATCACCGGATTGAAGTTCTTCTTTGAAGTGACGCTCGGCGATGCGCAACGCATGGCCAAGATGCGACTGGTACGAATTCCACGCCCCCTGCCCGTGGTACTCAGTCCCGACGAAGTCGGCCGACTGCTGGCGACCGCCGGGAACCTGAAGCACCAGACCGCGCTCGCGGTCGCCTATGGCGCCGGCTTGCGCGCCAGCGAAGTGGTGGCGTTGAAGGTCACCGACATCGACAGTGAACGCATGACCCTGCGCATCGAACAGGGCAAGGGTCGCAAGGACCGCTACGCGATGCTCTCACCCGTGCTGCTCGAACGCCTGCGCGTTTGGTGGCGTGTTGCCCATGCCCAGGGCAAGATGCTCGACGGTGGCTGGTAGTTCCCGGGCCTTAACTCCATCCAACCGCTCAGCCCCCGGCAACTCAATCGCGCCATCCATGCCGCTGCCCAGGATGCACAGATTGAGAAGCACGCGTTCATGCATACGCTGCGACACAGCTTCGCCAGTAGCCGGCAGAGGCGAATCCGATTTCGAACAGACGTTTCATCGCGTACTCCTGCGTTTCAGACCGCCCCGATTATCCACGGACAATGAGCCACGGGCGCTGGTTGACCTTTGCGTCCCTGTCCAGTCCCTAGCCAGGTGACAGTAACCGATGAGACTTACGCAACATGGACAGGGCGCTTCCTCGCTGGGGCAGTACCGTTGTACTGCAACAATACTGCCGATGCACCGCAAACGGACCTTCCGAAGCGGCTCCTCCCGATTCCTTACGCTATGTGCGTCGGCCGATGGTATGCCGGCTGTGACGAAGCGCTAAAAGCCCGCTGTACTTCGGAAGCTGACGCCGGACCCGTCTGCCGCCCTTCGCTCGCGACTGCAATGCGAAACCAGCCAAGAGCATCGCGTCGGCGTCTACGTGCTCGTTTGTGTGGACAGCCAGGTGGTGGGTAACCTGTGCGTGGACCACGCAAAGGCTGCGAGCAGCTCCGGATTGCAGATGTGAAGCGGGAAATGTCTGCTTGGGTTCCCGCAAGGTTGCGGCAAACAGAGCCGCCCGGCGTAGGACGCAACCGTTATGGATATGCCTTGTCAGCGTCGGCTTTGCGGACGAAGAAATGCGCGCAGTCCGTAACTGTTTGACCTTGCCAACGGATGCCGGCCTGATGACGCGCGTCGCACTACATCATCAGGCCGCGGCACAGCACCGAGACGCCGCTGGCCGCCAGGAACAGCAGCAGCACACGCCGCACGGCCTCCGCGGAGAAGCGCCTGCGCAGCCGCGACCCGGCGGCCAGGCCAGCGAGGCTGAACGGCACCGCGAACGCCGCGCTGCGCAACAGGTCCGCCTGCTGCAGCAGTCCGCTGCCGGCAAACGCGACCAGACGCATGCCTGCGCTGACCAAGATCACGGCCGCGATCGTGGCGCGGAACTCGTCGATGTGCGGCAGGCGCCGGGACAGGTACATGGTGTAGATCGGGCCGCCTGTCCCGAACAGCGCGCTGAATACCCCGCCGACGATGCCTGCCGGCGCCGACCAGGCCTTGCCGGTCGCCTGCATGCGAACGGAGGGGGCTGCCAGCGCACGCGCGGTCATGCCTAGCACGAACACGCCAAGGCCGACCAGCAGCCAGCGTGACTCGACCTTTGCCAGCACGGTCGTGCCAAGCGCCACCCCGGCGACCATGAACGGCACCAGCCGAAGCAGCTCGGATCGCGCAATGGAAGCGCGGTTGCGCAAGCCGACCATCGTGGTGGTGACAAGGTCCAGCAGCAGCAGCATCGGCACCACGAACTGCAGCGGGATGAACTGGACCAGCACGGGTACCGCCACCATCGCCGCGCCAAAGCCGGTCAGCCCGAATACCGTGTAGGCGGCGGCGACGGTCGCCCCCAGGACCGCGTAGTGCTCGGTTCCCATCCTGTCAGCCCGTTGTTCCCGTGGTTGCCACGCTATTGCACCTTGATGCCGACACTGCGGGCCAGCGACTGATATGTCGCGAAGCTCTCCGAGACATACCTGGCTGTCTCATCGGGTGTGAGGACGCGTGGTATGCCGCCATACGTCGCGTTGGCGGAGATCCAGCGTGCATCGCCCGACGCCGCCTTGAGGATGGCGGCCCACTTCCTGACGATCTCCGGGGCCAGTTTCGGCGGGCCGTACAGCGCGCTCCAGCCGATCACCGCCTCGAGCTTCGGGAACCCGGCCTCCCGGACGGTCGGCACATCCGGGAACTGCTTCAGCCGTTCCGGTGTCGTGGTCACCAGCGCGCGCAGCTTTCCTCCCGAGAGTTGCCCGCTCACGGAACTCAGGTTCGGGCAGCTGAAATCCACTTCCTTCGAGATCACGGCGAGCGCCGCCTCGCTGCCGCCCTTGTAGTTCACGCTGACGGCATCGGCCGGCTTGAGGTTCAGGCTCTGGAGCAGCAACTGCGGCGCAAGGTTCAGCACCGTGGCCGGGCCCGACGCGCTGTAGTTCAGCTTGCCGGGATGCGCCTGGAGTTCGGCAGCGAGGTCCGCAATGGTCTTGTACTTCGAATCCGGATGCACGACGCAGACCACGGGGTTCAGTTCGAGCAGGCCGATGAAGGTGAAGTCGTTCCACTTGTACTGGAGCCCCGAGTCCTGGATGGCGGGAAGGAGCACCTGCGAGCCGACCCGGGCCAGCAGCAGTGTGTAGCCGTCCGGCGCCGCGTCTTTCGCCACCTGCGAGCCGATGGCCCCGTTCGCGCCGGGCCGGTTCATCACCACGACCGGCTGCCCGAGCATGGCGGAGGCCGTGACGGACAGGTTGCGCGCGGACTGGTCCGCGTCGCCGCCCGCGCTGAACGGCACGACGATCGTGACCGGCCGGCTCGGATACGTCTGCGCGGCAGTGGGCAGCACCGCCGCAGCGCCTGCTGCTGCCACGCCGAGCGCGGCAAGCCGCAGGGTCCTGCGAAGCATTCGATCCATGACGCTTGTCTCCGTTTCCGGACGGTGGCGGCTCAGGCGCTGCCTGCCATCCGACAGTGGGTACGCTCTGTGTCGGACACCCGGACATTTCAACGTCCTATCAGGTGTCCCTCCATGGACCGGCTAGTTTGCAGAGATCTTGCGCCTGGCCACCAGCATCTTCCACCGCCCGGATTCCTGCGCAATCTCCTCGACCAGGCGGCCATTCGGGGACAGCGTCTTGGTCATGCCCTGCCCGGCCAGGTACCGCTGCATGCCCGGCTCCGATACCGCGCGCTCGAGATCGGCATACATCTTTGCGGTCAGGTCCTTGGGCGTTCCCGCCGGCGCCATCAGCGCGAACCAGCCGTAGAAGCTGAAGCCCGGCAGGCCGGCTTCCGCCACCGTCGGCACGTCGGGCAGCAGCGGCGAGCGCTCCTTGCCCGTCACCGCCAGGGCGCGCAGGCGGCCGCCCTTGAGCAGCGGCGAGATGCCGTTGATATTGCCCACGGTCATGTCGATCACACCCGCCATCAGGTCCGCATAGGCCGGACCGTCCCCCTTGTACGGCACGTGGACGACCTCCATGCCTGCGGCTTCGGCAAACGCCTCGCTGGCGATATGGACCTGGCTGCCGTTGCCCGCCGAGCCGAAGGTAAGCTTGCCGGGATTGGCCTTCGCATAGCTGATGAGCTCCGCCACGGTCTTGGCGGGAACCTTGGTGTTGACCGTGACGACCATCGGGCCGCTGGCCACCTTGCTGATCATCTCGAAGCTCTGCGTGGAATACGGCAGCTTCTGATAGATGTAGGGATTCACCGTGAACATGCTGCCCGAGGCCAGCAGCAGCGTGTAGCCATCCGGCGCCGCCTTGGCGACCACCTCTGCGCCGACAGCACCGCCTGCGCCGGGACGGTTGTCCACCACCACGGGCTGCTTCCATTGCTTGCCCAGCTCCAGCGCCAGCGCGCGTGCGAGCAGATCGGTGGCGCCGCCCGAGGCGAACGGCACCACCAGGCGCACCGGCTTGTTGGGCCATTCCTCGGCATGCGCGGGCGTCAGGTACAACGGCGCGATCGCGAAGGCAAACATGGCCACGGCGGTGGAACCGGCGTAGCGCCTGGTGTCCCCGCCGCCACACAGTTCCTTCATCACGGGATTCGCCCGTGCGCGGCGCAGCCATTGCCATGCCAGCCCTTTCCAGTGCCTGATCGCCTTTCCAATGCCAAGTCGTGTCATCGCTGTCTCCTTTGTGGTGCCGCTGTCCGTCGCGACTATCGTGCGCAGTGTCTCTGCTTTAATCGATGCTAATGACTACTATCCTTAAATGGAAACGGAATCTTGAAGTCAATATCACCAGTGAAACTGGTTAATTAAAATCCAGATAAAACATTGCCTCGCACATTTAAAGAAAATGCACGATCCAACTCCAAGTCCGATCTTGCTCTTCGACTATCCGCTTCGATGCAGGCCCAGGAACTGCGACATCGGCGCCGACATCGACCGCGCCGGATGCAGAACGACCGACAATGGCCGCATCAGCCTTGGAAATCCGGTGCGCAACTCGACCAGGGCTCCCCCGTCGAGCATTGACTGAACCAGCAGCCGCGACAGGCAGCTGATGCCCAACCCCAGCTCAACGGCGTGCCGGATCGCCTCCGAGCTTCCCAGCACCATGTGTGGACACAGCGGGCCCAGGTGGGGATGCAGCGCCTTCCTGACTGCATCGCGCGTGCCGGAGCCTTCTTCACGGAACAGCCACCTGGCATTACGCAGTTGTTCGTCCGAAACGGGACAGCCACTCTCCCGCTGCGCGATGGCAAGCGCGTCGTGTGGAGAGGCGACGATCACCAGTTCGTCATCGCGCCACGGAAGGCTGACCAGATCGGTGCCGGGGTCTGGCCCTTCGATAATGCCAACGTCGACATGCGCTTCCGCGACCATGCGGATGACTTCCTGCGAATTGCAGATATGCGTGTCGACGCGCCGATCCGGGTACTGCTCCTGATAATCGGCAAGAATCCTTGGAATCAGGCAATTGCCTATCGTCGTGCTCGCCGCCACCTTGAGGTGGCAAGGCGGACTGTTTCCGGAAAACTCGCGCTCGATCGACCTGGCATCGCGCACCAGGCGCTTCGCGCGCTCCTGCAGCGCGCGCCCGGCATCGTTGAGCACGAGCCGCTTGGAAACACGATCGAACAGCGTGATCCCCAGCAATTGCTCCAGTTCGTTCACCGAAGCACTGACGGCCGATTGCGACAATGCAGCCTCTTCCCCGGCGGCTGCCGTGGACCCCGTCCTGGCCACCGCCGAGAACAGTTCGAGTTGCCGCAGGGAGAATCGCACCGTCGCCATCGCTAACGCTTGCGCACCAGCCTGGGCCGGCTGTCGTCGGGGGTGCTGGCTGGCGCGCTCGTTGGCGCTGTAACAGCCGTCAGCGCATCGAGCAGCAGCCGCGACAGGTGGGCGCGCGGATTGTCGCGCGGCACCAGAATGCCGAGCCTGCGCATCAGCGGCGGCGATCCGAACGGGATGGTACGGATCGACGCCGGAAACTCGTTCTGCACGCCGCGCGCGGGCACCACCGAGGAGCCGAGGCCGTTTGCGACCATGGCGATAACGCCATCCAGCGTGTCGATCTCCATCGTCGACCGGACCGCGATCTGCCGGCGCACCATTTCTTCCTGGACCAGCAGGCCCACGCGCGCCGTGCGATTGAAGCGCACATATGGCGTCGTTTCGAGCACGCCTTTGTCCGAATCTCCACGCGTCGTGACATGCGTGATGACCACGAACTCTTCGTTGAAGAACGGCGTGAACTCCAGGTCCAGGCGCGGCACCTCGGGCTCGGTGACCACGGCGACATCGAGCTGGCGCCGTTGCACGGCGCGCTCCAGGTCGTGGGTCAGCCCCGTGGTCAGGTGGATGTCGATGCGATGCCCGTGCTGCTGCAGCCGCTTCAGTGCCAGCGGCAGCAGGCCGGACACGCACGTGTGCACGGCGCCGAGCTTGAGCACGCCGCCCGCCGCTTCGCGCTTGAGCGCCGCGCTCATGCTTTCCCAGTGCGTCAGCAGGTCGCGGGCCCGGTTGGTGAAGGCGAGCCCTGCGTCCGTCAGGATCGGCGGCCTGCGGCTGCGGTCGAAGATAGTCATGCCCAACTCTTCCTCGAGCGCGCGCATCTGCATGCTCACTGCGGACAGCGACAGGCCGATCGCGTTGCCCGCTTCGGCGAAGCTGCCGCGATCCGCGATGGCGACCAGGGTGTAGAGCGTCTTGACGTCCATATTCGACTCGATATCAGGGGGTACGGTGCGCCGTCATTGTGCCGCACGGACGCACACCGCGTGCCCTATAGCCCCAGCAGGCGGCGGGCGTTCCCGCCCATGACCTTCTCCATGTTCTCCGGACGGATCGGCAGGGTTTCGAACCACTGCTTGTAGTCCCGCACCGGGCAGAACGGGAATGAACTCGCGTACAGCATCCGGTCCGCCAGGAAGGTATCGGCCGCCTTCACGTACTCCTCCCAGCCCGGCATCCTCGAAAAGTACATATCGGGCGACAGGTACAGGTTCGGCCGGCGGAACGCGATGTGGAGAATCTCCGTGACCCATGGCCAGCCGCCGTGCACCACCACGACCTTCAACTTCGGGAAATCGGTGAGCACGCGGTCGGTGCGTATCGGGTCGGAGTAGCTCAGGTCCGGGCCCGCGGTGCCGCCCACCATCAGGATCACCGGCACGTCCAGGTCTTCGCAATGGGCGTAGATCGGGTACAGGCGGCGGTCGTCCGCGTACATCGGTATCGGGTACGAACCGGGCTCGATGTTGATGGCCTTGAAGCCGCCGGCGACGGCATCCGAAATGGTCTTGCAGGCGGCCACGCGATTGGTGGGATCAATCGATGCCGCACCGATGAACCGCCCCGGATAGTCGCGCACGATCCGCGCCACATCGTCATTCGATACGCTGCCCAGCGTGCCGGCAAGGCGGCCCACGACAACGCCCTTGTCGACGCCGGCCCCGTCCATCTCCCGCATCAGCAGGTCCATCGACTGCTGCTGCGCAGCCGGCGAAGGCTCGAAGCCGACCGTGCGCGTGAAGCCGTCGCGGCGCTCGCCGGCCGAGTACATCAGGGTATTCAGGAAGCCGCCGAGTGGCGGCCGCAGTCGGAAATCGATGATCATGTCCGTTCCTTGCCGGTTCGCTGCCTGTGTGTTGGGGGTGCTTGGGGCTACATCACTTCGTTCTTGCGGTCGTCGGTCTCGCCGTAGCGGTGCAGTGCGGGCGGCTTGAGTCCGGCGTAGAGCTTCTCGATGCCGGCGTTGATGACCTCGGCGTGCTGGGCAAAGAGCGAGTTGCCTTCAAGATCGCTCTCGACGATGAACGGGCCGAAGTTCTCGACCTCGAACATCCACATCGCCTGGGCGATGCCAAGCTCGTCGAGCCAGAACACGTCGCGCACGCGCTTGATGCCGCGGCCCAGCAGCGCACCCGTGCCGTACCCGACCGTCGTCAGGTAGACCGCGCCGCCGGGTGCCAGCACGCGCTTGTAGTCGTCGGCAGGCATGCCGCCCTTGCCGATGAAGATCCGGCAGCCGGTCTTCTCCATCCACTTCGGGATCCACTTCGAGAAGCGGAAGCTCGCCGTGGCAGTCACCGCGCCGACGTTGTAGCCGCCGTTACCATCTGGCGCAGCCGCGGGCGAGCAGTGGAAGTTGACGTTGCTGAGCCCGCGCAACTCGACCGGCGGCTCGCGGCCTTCATCCAGCACCTTCTTGTAGACGCCCTCGCGCGCGGTGTAGATCACGCCGTTCAGGTAGACGGCCGAGCCCAGTTCCAGTCTGGCAATGTCTTCCGTCGTGGCGGGGAGGTTGATATGGAAGACCTTCAGGTCATCGTCTTGCGGGCTTACCATTCGACTGTCTCCCTGCGCAGGTAGGGGGTGAACCACTGCGGGTCCGTGCGGTACTCGATCTCGCCGCTCGCGTGGATGCGTGCCGTGGCGCGCCGCGACGACAGGCAGAACGTGTGCAGGCTGACCGGCATGCCGCCCGTGTGGGTATGGCCGACTTCGATGTGGCAATCGACCACCATCGAAGAGCCGACAAAACCCATGGCCCCCATGCCGATCGAATTGCCGAGCTTCATGAGTTCCAGCTCCAGTTCGGCAATCTTCGGGTCGGGGTTGCGGTCGCCGACCACGCGCAGGCAGGCGGCCTGCTTGCCGAGCTGCATGCACGTATCCTTGGAGCCGCCCAGCCCGATGCCGACGATGGCCGGCTGGCACGCCAGGCCGCGCTTGCCGAACGCGATCAGCGTATCGAGCACGAAGCGCTTGATGCCGTCGATGCCGTCGCCGGGGAACAGCATGCGGTAGTCGGTGCCGAACAGGCCGCCCTTATGCACCGTGGTGATCTCGACCCAGTCGGCATGGGGCTCGAACGACCACTCGATCTCCGGTGCGTTGATGCCGACGTTGTTGTTGTTGTCGGTGCGCCAGAGCGGATGCACGCGGTTCGGGCGCAGCGGCACGGCCAGCGTCGCGTCGGCAGTCGCCTTGCGCAGCGCCCGCTCGACGGCGACAAAGCCGCGCTGGACCGCCGCTTCATTGCCGACCTTCACGTAGTAGCGTGGCAAGCCGGTGTCCGCGCACATCGGACGGCGGTCCTCGTCGGCGGCTTCCCAGTTGTCCTGCATCGCGTGGATGACGAAGCGCGGCAGCTTGCCGGTCTCGGTCTTCTGCAAGGCCTGGATACCTTGCTTGTAGTCCTTGGGGATCTCGATCGCGGCGCGTTTCATGATCTCGAACGCGGCTTCCTCGACCCGATCGATGGAAATGGTCATCGTAGCAGTCCTCTATGCGGCAACTTTCGGGGGTTGGCCGGCTTCGCCAGTGATCAGCGAGGTTCCGGGCCGGACAATATCGAACTTGACGGGGACCATCTCCAGGCGAATGTCGTCGCCGTCGGCACTCACGCGGGTATAGCGGCTGCTGTGCAGGTCGCCCGTATCAGGGAAGTCTTCACGGAAATGCGCGCCGCGGCTGTCCTCGCGAGCCAGCGCGGACACCGTGATGACGCGCGACATGTCGACCAGGCTTTGCAGGTTCAGCCAGTCATGCCAGGTCACGTTGTAGCGCCGGTCGCCGTCGGGCACGCCAATGGCCATCAACGCGCGCTGGTGCGACGCGACCGATTCCAGTCCGCGCTGCATCGCCGCCTCATGGCGCAGCACGCCAACGTCGTCCCACATCGTCTGCGCGAGTGCGTCGCGCAGTTCGTGGATCGCGCCCGCCGGCTTCGAGAACGGATACTCGGCACGCTCGATGCCGCGCGCGATCACGCGCCGGTCCGGCTCCTTCCATTGCCGCACGCCCGGGACGTAAGCGGCCATCGCATCGCCCGCGATACCGCCGAACACCGTCGAGTTCGCCACGCCGTTGCCGCCGAGGCGGTTCGCGCCATGGACGCCACCGCAGTCCTCGCCAGCGGCGAACAGACCTGGCGATGCCGTGCTGCAGTCGACGTTGAACTCGACGCCGCCCATGAGGTAGTGGGCAGTCGGCACTACCTCGACGCGCCCGCCTGCCAGGTCGAAGCCGCAGTCGCTGCAGCGATTGACCATGCCCGGGAAGGTCCTGGCCACCTTCTCCGGTCCGAGGTGGCTCATCTGAATATAGACGCCGCCCATCGGCCCGGTGCGGCCGGCGCGCATCTCGGCATAGATGCCGCGGCTGACCACATCGCGCGTCGCGCGTTCTCCGCGTGCATCGTAGTTGGTCATGAATCGGTCGCCGTCGCCATTGAGCAGCCAGCCGCCCGCGCCGCGCAGGCCTTCTTCGAGCACCGTACCGGTCATGCGGGTATCCGGGCCGCCGAGCAGCCCGGTCGGATGGAACTGCACCATCTCCATGTCGCGCAGGCTCAAGCCGTAGCGCATCGCCATGGCCAGGCCGTCGCAAGTCTTGTCGCCCGACGGGGTGTGATAGCGATACATGGTCGGGCCCGCGCCGGTGGCCAGCAGCACGGCCTTGGCTTGCACGAAGCGATAGGTGCCGCGACGCATGTCGATGAACAGTACGCCCGCAATGCCGGAGCCGTCCGCAGCGGGGATCAATTCGATCGCGCGGTGCTCTTCCATCTCTTCCACGTCGAGCGCGCGCACCTGCTCCATCAGCCGGTTGATGATCTCGATGCCGGTCAGGTCGGCCTTGTGCACGGTCCGGTCGAAGCTCTGCCCCGCGAACGCCTTCTGGTGCAGCGTGCCGTCCGGGTTGCGGTCGAAGAAGCAGCCGATCTCGTTCTCGAGTTCGCGCACGCGCTCGACCGCGCCTTCCACGAGCCGCCAGGCCAGATCCTGCCGCGGCAGCCACTTGCCGCCCTCGATCGTGTCCATGAAGTGGCGTTCGACCGAATCGCCGGAGGACAGCGCCACGTTATAGCCACCCTGCACCATGCGCGTACAGCCGCATTTGCCCAGCAGGCCCTTGACCGCCACCGACACCTTCAGCGCGGGGTTGGCCTTCTTGGCGTGCAGCGCCGCGAACAGGCCGGCCCCGCCAGTGCCGAGGATCAGGATGTCCGTCTTGTGGTTCTCGATTTGCATTCAGATTACCCCCAGGGCAAAGACCACGCCGACCAGCAACGACAGCGCACCGCCCCAGCCGATCCACGACAGCCGTGCGTCGCGCGTGGAACTCCACGGCAACAGTTCCAGCGCCAGCAGCCGCAGGCCGAAGCACATATGGATGGACAGCAGCAGCACCAGCCCCCATTCGCCGAACTTGACCGCGCCCATGTCGGCGAACTTCAGGAACGCGTCCATGCGGGCGCGCTGGTCCAGCGCAAGGCCCAGCACATAGAAATGCGCGGGAAGAAAGATGCCGAGCGCGAGCCCCGAGAGCCGATGGCCCAGGAATGCCCAGTACGCGCGATGATTGCGTGGTGACTTCATGACCAGAGCCCTCCGACCGCCGCCACTGCGCGCAGTCCCATCGCCAGCAGTACCAGGCCGAACAACAGGCACAGCACCGATGCGGCGCTGCGGCTGAGCCGGGCCCACTCGATGAGAATGTTGCGCAGGCCGATCGGCACGTGAACCGCCACGCTGAGCACGAACAGCGAATAGAACGGAATCCAGACCCAGCTTCCCTGCGTGCGCGACAGGATCTCGGCGGCGGTCAGCCCGCCTCGCACCGCATAGAGGATGACGCCCAGGTGCACCAGCACGAACGGCGCCATGACCATGGCCGTGAGACGCTGGAGGGCGAAGAGACGCGGCTCCATGTTCAACCCCCTCCCTTCAGGAATTGCAGCAGCGCGTTCTTCTTCAGGCCCGCGATGCTGCCCGTCGGGCTCAGGCTGACCGGGCAGTGCGTCATGCAATTGCCCTGCGTATGGCAGGCGTTGCAACCACTGCCCGAAGTTGCCTTGCGCAGTACGTCCTTGGGATCGGCATGGCGCTCGTCGTTGAACAGCGTCCAGGCGCGGTTCAGCGCTGCCGGGCCCAGGTACTCCTTGTCCCACGACACCACATCGCAGGCGGCATAGCACACGCCGCAGTTGATGCATTCGATCGCGGCGTCGGCCATCTTGCGCTTGCGGCTGGCCGGCGACACGGCGGCCGGCGGGTCGCCGCGCGTGGCGGTGCCGACAAAGGTGTTGCCGGCCTTCTTCCACTTGTCGAAGAACTCCGACATGTCGACCACCAGATCCTTGATGCGCGGCATGTTGCGCAGCGGCTCGATGACGATCACGCCATCCTCTTCCACGCGGCTCACGTGCGTGCGGCACGTCCAGCGCGGCCGGCCATTGACGGTCATCGCGCACGAACCGCACACGCCCACGCGGCACGCGAAGCGGTAGGACAGCGTCGGGTCGAGGCGACGCTGCACTTCGGTGACCACATCCAGCACGGTCTGGTTCTCGCGCCACGGCACCTCATAGGTGGTGAAACTGCCCTCCCCGGTGCCGCGTGCAATGCGTACCGTGAGCATGCGCTGCGCGGCCTTTGTCGCCTCCATCACTGTCTCCCCTTCGTGTCGTTCAATGCGCCGATGCGCCAGCCTGATTGCGCGCGAACACCGGTGTGGGCTCGCCTTCCATCCGTACGTTGATGCAGGCTGGCTGGCCGCGGGCGAGCGCTGCCTGCAGTGCTGGCGCCAGTTCGTTGATGTGTTCGACGAACGCACCGAATCCTCCCAGCCCGGCCACCACGGCGTCGTAGCGCGCCGTGGCGCTCAGCCCGCAGCCGATCAGGCGGTCCTCGCCGTAGGTGCGTTGCTGGATGACGTGTTCGGCGTTCCAGCGCAGGTCGTTGCCGATTACGGCAATGACGCCGGCCTGCTCGCGCACGGCGGTGTCGAACTCGGACAGGTGGAAGCCGGCGGTGCCATCGCCCATCAGCAGCACGACCGTGGCCCCGGGCCGGGCGATCTTCGCGGCAATGGCATAGCAGATGCCGCCGCCGATCGCGCCGGACACGCCATTGATGATCCGCGTCGGCGCGGTGCAGAACGCCTGCGCCCATTGGCCGAACTCGCCGCCATCGCAGACGAGGATCGGTTCCGGTACACCGCTGAGGAAGCGGTTGACGGATTCGCACAAGGCGCGCGGATGAATGCCGGGCTTCGATCCGGCCGGGGCCGCGCCACGTTCGAGACGGGCGGAGCCAACACGCTCCATCCATGCGGCACGATCTTGCTCGGGCGGCCGGGACGCTTGTTCAAGCCTGTCGAGTGCTACGGACACATCGGACACGCAGCGCGCGGCGAGGCGGTCGCCAAGAAGCCTTTCTGCCCGGCGCAGCATGTCCACGTCAGGGTCGATCGCGACGACGCGCGCCGTCTTGCCAAAAACGCTCTCGCGGCCAAACCCGACCGTGAAGTCGAGGCGCTTGCCAAGCAGGACGATCAGGTCGGATTCCGCGACGACTTCGGCGATCGCGCCCAGCGACGGATCGCGCAGGCCGCGAGGGCTTTCCATCGGCACGATGGGCGCATGCAAGGCCTGGCTATGTGCCGCCAAGGCCCGGCGATTCCGTTCCCGGCACAGCGAGGGGCCGGCGAGGATCAGCGGACGGCGCGCCTGGCCCAGCAATTGCGCGATAGCCTCGATGGTGTTCGCGGCCGGCTCGACCGGCTTTGCATCGGGTATCTGCGCGGGCAATGCGTCAATGCCGGATTCCCGCGTCATCAGGTCAAACGGCAAGGCGAGGTGCACGGGGCCGCGACGGTCGGCCATTGCCGTCGACATGGCCGTGTCCAGCGTGGAAACGAGTGTTCTGGCATCAGTCACTCGCTTCGACCATTTGGTCAGCGGTGCCGTCATGGCAACCTGGTCCAGTTCCTGGAACGCACCCATGCCGTCTTCGGCCACGGAGGAATCGCCGGACAACACCAGCACGGCGCTTTCCGCCTGTGTTGCGGAGAACAGCGGCGCGATGCCGTTGGCAATGCCCGGCGCGGCGGTCAGCAGCGCCACGCCGAGTTCGCCCGTCACCTGCGACCACGCATCGGCCATGAAGACGGCCGCGGCTTCATGGCGGACGTGGACGATCCGGATCCTGGCATCGATGCACGCATCGTAGAGCGGCATGATCTGGTTGCCGGAGAGACTGAAGATGGTAGTCACACCCCGGCGCGCCAGCGCACGAATGACGAGTTCCGAACCGAGCATTTGTCTCCGTACCCGACCGTTCTTTTCCGGCCGTGGTCTTCTGTGGTTGGGTTGAATAAAGTTTAAGTAATCGATATTTCTGAATCAATTAGATATAGATTGATATTTTTTGAACTTAAGAACGCAATGTGATCTTTAGATACCTCATTGCGCTGGACGATCAGAGCTGGGCCGGCGGGCGGAACGTGAACCCCTGCGAGAACGACTCCCTCAGGTACTCGACAAAGACTTGCGAGACACGCGACGCGTGTGCGGAATACGGGCGGATGGCATAGAGCCAGTCCCCGAAGGCCCCGGTCGCGCGCCATTGCGGCAGCAGTTCGACCAGTCTTCCGCTTTCCAGCGCCGACTGCGCGCTGAAGTCCGGCAGCAGCGCGATGCCGAGACCTTCAATCGCGGCGTCACGCAACGCCTCGCTGTTGTTGACCGCGAGCGGGCCGGCAACGGGGACTGTCACCGGATCGGCATGTCCCGCACCCGTGTCCGGCGCCTCCGGCACGAAGGTCCACGTGGCGGTGCCTTGCCGGCGGGGATAGTGCAGGCAGGCATGATCGGCCAGTGCCTCGGGCGATTCGGGCGCGCTTCTGGTCCTGAGATAGGACCGGCTTGCCACCAGCACCGTGCGCGTGGCCGCCAGCGTCCACGCGACATGGGTTTCCGGCGGCGCGGACGTGTGCCGCACGGCAATGTCGAACCCTTCCTGCGCGAGCGGGCGCAATCGGTCGGACATATCCAGCTCGACCTGGATCTGCGGATAGCGGCGCAGGAATTCGGGCAACCGCGGCACCAGCTGCTGCCGGGAAAACGCCACCGGCGCGGTGAAGCGCAGGAAGCCGCGCGGGGCACCCGCAAGGTCGCGGACATTGGCATAACCCGTGGCGATCTGCTCGAACGCGCCGCGCATCGAATCGACCAGTTGCCGGCCGGCATCCGTCAGCGTCGCACTGCGCGTGGTGCGCTGCACGAGTGTGATGCCGGCGGCTTTTTCCAGATCGGCAATGTGCTGGCTCATCGAGGCCTTGCTCACGCCGAGCCGCGCGGCGGCCTTGCTGAAGCTGCCCTGCTGATGCAGGACAACGAGCCAATGCAAGTGCTCCCAAAGATCCTCTACGTTGGTTTTCGTCATATCCAGACCACCCTTACGTCACGCCACGCGTTCTATAGTTCGCATCTATAGCATGCCAGTAGCTAAAAATCCTGAACAGTGAGTTCGGCGCCGGCTAGCTACCCGCCTATCCCCTGTCTTCATACACTCGCCTCATTCCCAGACACGGCGGGCGATGCAGGCTCGTCAGACCAGCACAGGAGATTCTCATGACGGCGCCGTACAGCGATTCCGCAGACGTGATCCACTTCGTTTCCGGCGAGCGCTACGCCGGCTCAGGCACGCGCTCGCAGGCCGTGTTCAACCCGGCGACCGGCGCCGTGGCACGTCAGGTCCGGCTCGGCACCGTCGAAGATGTCGATGCCGCGGTGGCCAGCTCGCAGGCGGCATTCCCGAAGTGGGCGGACACGCCGCCGATCCGCCGCGCCCGCGTCATGCTGAAGTTCCTGGAACTGATGAACCAGCACAAGGACGAGCTGGCCGCCATCATCACGGCCGAGCACGGCAAGGTGCTGAGCGATGCAGCCGGCGAAGTCAGCCGCGGCATCGACATCATCGAGTTCGCCTGCGGCATTCCGCAGTTGCTCAAGGGCGATTTCACGGACCAGGTCTCCACCGGCATGGACAACTGGACGCTGCGCCAGCCGCTTGGCGTGGTGGCCGGCATCACGCCGTTCAACTTCCCGTGCATGGTGCCGTGCTGGATGTTCCCGGTCGCGATCGCGGCCGGCAACTGCTTCGTGCTGAAGCCAAGCGAACGCGACCCCTCGGCGTCGCTGTTCATGGCCAGGCTGCTCAAGCAGGCCGGCCTGCCCGATGGCGTGTTCAACGTCGTGCAGGGCGACAAGACCGTGGTGGACGCATTGCTCCATCACGCCGACGTGAAGGCGGTGAGCTTCGTTGGCTCCACGCCGATCGCCAACTACATCTACGAAACCGGCGCGCGGCTGGGCAAGCGCGTGCAGGCGCTGGGCGGTGCCAAGAACCACATGGTAGTGATGCCGGACGCCGACATCGACCAGGCCGTGGACGGGCTGATCGGCGCGGCCTACGGCTCCGCCGGCGAACGCTGCATGGCGATCTCCGTCGCGGTGCTGGTCGGTGACGTGGCCGACAAGATCATGCCGAAGCTGGAGGCCCGTGCGCGCGAACTGGTGATCCGCAACGGCATGGACCCCGCCGCCGAGATGGGCCCGGTCGTCACCGGCCAGGCGCTCGAACGCATCGAGAACTACATTGCGCTCGGCGTGGAAGAAGGCGCGAAGCTGGTGGTCGATGGCAGGAACTACAAAGTGCCCGGACACGAGCAAGGCTTCTTTACCGGCGGCACGCTGTTCGATAACGTCACCCCCGACATGCGCATCTACAAGGAAGAGATCTTCGGCCCGGTGCTGTCATGCGTGCGCGTGGACGACTTCGCCCAGGCTGTGAAGCTGGTCAACGAGCATGAGTTCGGCAACGGCGTGGCCTGCTACACGCGCGAAGGCCAGGTCGCGCGCGAGTTCGCGCGCCGCATCGAGGTCGGCATGGTCGGCATCAACGTGCCGATCCCCGTGCCGATGGCCTGGCACGGCTTCGGCGGCTGGAAGCGCTCGCTGTTCGGCGACATGCACGCCTATGGCGAGGAAGGCGTGCGGTTCTACACGCGCCAGAAGAGCGTCATGCAGCGCTGGCCGGACGCTATGGCGCGCGGGGCCGAGTTCGCGATGCCCACGGCGAAGTGATTTTGCGGGCGATGGGGGGTCTTGCTGCCAAGAACAACAACACAGCCCCCACCAAAACCCGCAACAAACACTTTGATTCCCAACAATCCCAGGGCCGACCATCTCGGTCGGCCCTCTCCCATCCCCTTACTGCGTCGCGCAGGTAAAGCTGGCCGCCACATTCACATCACCCGAACCGTTGTACTTCGGCCAGTTCGGATACTCGCACAGCGGTCGCGTCCGGCCCGGCACACCGACGGTGTCGGTCACCGTCTGGGAAACCGGCGCCGTATTATTCTCGACCCAGTTCTCCAGCGCTGTCAGCGAATCCCACGAAGCGTTGAATACCGAGCTCACGGCATGGCCATAGCCGGGAATCTCGTAGTAGCGCATGAAGTTGCTGACATTGCCTGCGCCCATCGTGCTCTGCACCCGCGTGAAGTAGTCTTCCGTCGCCCGCGTGCTGACCAGCGCGTCTGACATCCCATGCGCCATCAGGATCTTGCCGCCATGGTTCATGAAGGCGGACAAGTCGGTCTTGTTGACGTCCTGGATGCCGGTGAGCTGGCTGACGCGGTCCTGCCACGGCCCCGGGTTCTCCGGGTCGAGCGTGAGCGAATTGAAGGTCGGGTCACGCGTCACGAAGTAGCGCACCCACTGGTCCCAGAACACGCTCATGTACGGGGCAGTCGTCGGCATCGGGTTGGCCGGCGCATCGGTATTGAGGGCCAGCGAGATGACCGTTGGCTGGACAGACGCACTTCCGGCCAGGCCAAGATCCGCGCCCCAGACGTTGAAGCCCGGATACTTCGTCTCTCCGCTGCCCAGCGCATAGCCGAACACGACCTGCGTGTTATAGACCTTCAGGGCGTTGATCTGCGCATCCGACAAACAAGTGTCGCCGGTATCGGCGCCGTTGGCGCAACGTACCGCCTGGCCGTTCAGCATCGCCGTTGACGGGTCGAAGCTGCTGTTGCAGGCCGCGATATTGCTGATCAGGCCGTCGTTGACACCATCCAGGTTGTCGCATGCGGCAATGGCCGCGTCATAGAGCACCTTGCGCTTGGGCTGGTTCGGATAAGCGCCCGGCGCGGCCAGCGCGCGGGTAATACGGCCGAACTGCAAGTCCAGGCTCGCGGCATTCCAGGCCGGATAAAGCACGATCGCGCCGTCCCAGTCCTGGGGCCAGCGCTGCACCACCGCCAGCGCTTCGCGGCCTCCAGACGACCCGCCCGCAAAGTAGGCCTTCTTCGGACCATCGGCCTGGTAGTGCAACTGGATCAGCGCAATGGCGACGTCCCGGGTCTTTTTCAGCGCGTCGCCGGCAAAGTTCTGCAGCGCCTCGTCATTGGTGCCGAACGAACCGTCACGGCTCCCCAGCGCGCCGGCCTGGTGGCCGGAATCGCTGGCAAATGTCGCATAGCCGCGCGCAAGCGGCGTGGGCTGATCAGTCGGGCCCGCCGGCACGTTGCCCGCCGTGTTCGGGATGGTGCCGTCGTAGCCACCGCCGCCGAACATGACCACCTTCTGGTTCCAGCTCGCCGGCATATCGACCTCGAACTTGATGGCTGGCGCAGTCGGATCCACCGGGGCAATCGTGCCGGTCACCTTGCAGTACTCCCCGGTGCCAAGCTGGCCGCCACCCGTGGCCGGCACCTTGATAGCGTCGCTCACGGTCGCACCTTTGGTTGGCAGACCGATGCTGCTTGCGGCAACTGTCTTGCCGGGCATGTTTTCGCACGATACCGGGGTAATCGGGTGCGGCGGACTGGCACTATTGTCGTCCCCCCCTCCTCCGCAGGCGCTTAGCATGAGTCCTGCCGCAGTCGCAACGATGGCGGGTGCCAGTCCGATAGTCGCTGGCAAACGTCTGCATCCATTGTTCGTTGACATTTGTTTTCCTCCAGGTGTTTCCAGGAATGGGATAGGCCACGGTATCGCCCGGCGAGGTATCCCGCGGGTACGTCCGCAATTGGCGGGCCAGCGCGCATGCTCGCAGGGATGTGGTTCAGGAAATATGTCGGGAACTTCAGAAGTGGTGCGCGAGTACCGACTCTTATGCTGGCTCGTGTTACCCGATACGGTGTTGACGTGAATCTTTTTCAAATTGCTGTAATAACCTGCATGGGACAAACCGCGCGGAAGGTCATATCGGCATTGAGCAAGAGAAACGCGGCCCAAAAGTCCCAAAAGGGCACAACACGGATTTCCTGCCGCCGCTGGTCACTGTATATTCATACAGTGACCCGATCCCATACTTCTTGCGCCTTGCCCGCCACGCCAATCGATCCGCCCCGCTATACCGTCGCCGTTCGCGCCTTGTGCGAATTCACGGCAAAGGCGGGCGACCTGGACCTGCGCTTCACGCCCTCGCCCACCGGGCAGGAAGGCGTGGGGGGTCATGGCGTGGTCACCAGCCGCCGCGGGCCTGGCTATGAGTCCGAAGTCACGCTGTCGGGCGAGTTCGAAGGCCTGCGCGTGCGCGGCCGGGCCGATGGCTACGATCCAGTGGCCAACCGCATCGAGGAAATCAAGACCGTACGCGGCAACAAGGCCGACATCCCGCAGAACCACCAGGCCCTGCACTGGGCACAGGCAAAGATCTACGGCTGGCTGCTGTGTGAAGCCCGCAACCTCGCGAAGATCGACGTGGCGCTGGTGTATTTCGACATCCTGAGCCAGCGCGAACGCGTGCTGAAGGAACGCTACGACGCTGCGACACTGCGTGCCTTCTTCGAGGACAGTTGCCGCCGTTTCATGCGGTGGGCCGAACGGGAAATCGCTCATCGCAGTGATCGCGATGCAGGCCTGCAGGCACTGGCCTTTCCCCACGCCACGTTCCGCGACGGGCAGCGCCTGCTGGCCGAATCGGTCTACAAGGCCAATGCCAGTTCGCGCACGCTGCTGGCGCAGGCGCCTACCGGCATCGGCAAGTCGATCGGGACGGTGTTTCCTGCATTGAAGGCCATGCCCACGCAGCGCATCGACAAGGTCTTTTTCCTGTCCGCGCGTTCGACGGGCCGCGCGGTAGCGCTGCAGGCCACCACGCAACTGCGCCGCAATCCCGACGATGCGCCGCTGCGTGTGCTGGAACTGATGGCGCGCGACAAGGCTTGCGAGCATCCGGACCTGGCCTGCCATGGCGAGTCGTGCCCGCTGGCAAAGGGCTTCTACGACCGGCTGCCCGCCGCACGCGACGCCGCCAGCCGTGCAGCGCTGCTCGATGGCCGCACCGTGCGCGAGATCGCCCGCACGCACGAGGTCTGCCCGTACTACCTCGCCCAGGAGATGATCCGCTGGAGCGACCTGGTGGTGGGCGACTACAACTACTATTTCGACCGCAGCGCCATGCTGCATGCACTGGCCGCGCTGAACGAATGGCGCGTCAGCGTGCTGGTGGACGAAGCGCACAACCTCGTCGAGCGCGGGCGGACCATGTACACGGCCACGCTGGACCATGCCGCGTTCCGCGGCTTGCGGCTGTCGGCGCCCGGCGCGCTGAAGCGCCCGATGGACCGGGTCTATCGGCAATGGAACATATTGGCCAAATCCAGCGACGCCGCCTACGAAACATGCGACGAAGAGCCCGCCGCATTCGTTGAGGTGTTGACCCAGCTATGCACTGCCATCATCGACGACATGAGCGAGCATCCGCAGCGGCACGACGCCACGCTGGAGCGTTTCTATTTCGATGCGATGCACTTCCTGCGCCTCGCCGAGCAGATGACGGAATACGGCGGCAAGCATTCGCTGTTTGACATCACACGCACGCCGCGCAGCCGTGCAGGCGTCGACGCAGCGCTGTGCGTACGCAACCTGTTGCCGGCGCCGTACCTCGCGCCACGCTTCGCGGCCGCGCATTCGACCACGCTGTTCTCGGCCACGCTGCAGCCGGCCGACTACTACCGCAACCTGCTGGGCGTGCCGGGCAGCGCAGTGTGGGTGGAAGTGCCGTCGCCATTCCAGGCCGAACAGCTCGACGTGCACGTGGCGCGCCATATCTCCACGCGCTATGCCCACCGGCAACGATCACTGCCGGCAATCGTCGCGCTGATGGCCGACCAGTTCGCGCGACGCCCCGGCAACTACCTGGCCTTCTTCAGCAGCCATGATTACCTCCAGCAAGCCGCCGCCGTGCTGGCCGAACGTCATCCCGATATCCCGACATGGTCGCAGGCACGCGGCATGACCGAGACCGGCCAGGCCGCATTCCTCGGTGCCTTCGCGCCAGGCGGCCGGGGCATCGGCTTCGCGGTGCTGGGCGGCGTGTTCTCGGAAGGCGTGGATCTTCCGGGCGATCGTCTGATCGGGGCATTCGTGGCCACACTGGGTCTGCCACAGGTGAACCCCGTCAACGAGCAACTGCGCGAGCGGATGGAAGCCGTCTTCGGCCAGGGCTATGGCTATGACTACGCCTATCTGTATCCCGGCCTGCGCAAAGTGGTGCAGGCAGCCGGCCGCGTGATCCGCACCCGGCAGGACCGCGGCGTGGTCTGGCTGATCGACGACCGTTATGCACGCCCCGAGGTACAGGACATGTTGCCGGGATGGTGGGATGTTCCGGCAAGCGGGCACGGACTTGCCGAAGGCGGGTCCCGGCCATGAAGAGACGCTCATTCGATGCGTCGTCGAGACATTCACATGGCAGTTCCCCTCAGCAAGCGGTCGTTCGATCGCGTGAGCGCGGTATCCCCAACGCCGCACCTGCATATCACTCCACCTAGCGCTTCCCTGAAGGCTCAATTGAAGTTGACGGATCGATTCGCGTCGTGCGCTGATCAAGCACGCGATTCAGCGTCAGCCCAATCATTGCCCCAACAAGGTGGGAAATGATGAATCCCGGCACGCTACACGGTAGCGATGCACGCAAAGTTACTGGTGAACATTCGCCCCAACACTGCCGCAGGATTGGCGAACGATGTAGACGCGGTAAACCAGTACGCCGCGCCAATGTATGCGGCAACTGTGGAAGATGCCCGCCCGCTCGGCGTTCGCAGAATGCGCTCCGAGTTCCACAACGACTATCTTCGCAAACACCCTCAGGAGCAGATCTTCGCGCTGCTGCTTGACCGGAATAGCGAGCGGCTAACAGGCTTCAGCTTCCAACGATCGAGCATCGAAGAAGGCGCAGGCGAGCGCCTGGCGGCCGGCGAAGTCGGCGTCTATGTCCGGGAGTTTCAGCGCGCCTTGGCGCAAAAGAGATCCTCTATGGCTGAAAACCTGAAAGTTCTGAACGACACCCTATCCTCGCTGAACTAGGGACGATGAGTCCGCCTGCCTAAATCTGGGCTCAATCCCTGGATGAAAGCCCCTACTCCGAACATCGCAGGCGCCCGCGTCCCTTCGAGAACAGATGGCGCAATTTGGCGCCATCTCGGACGTCTCTTATCGTTGGTTCAACTAGACGAAGATCCGTGGAGTACGCGGTCGAAAGTTAGAAGACATGCCGCATGCCCACCGCACCGCCAAACTGGTTGCTGCCCGCTGGCGTATTGCCAAATCCTGTTGCGCCGTTGCCAAGGCCCATGTTTGAGTTTTCCCGGTTCATCGCATACCCGAAGGACAGGTATGCATCCGTGCGCTTGGAAAGTGCATACTTGCCCATAACAACGAACAGCCAGGGGTCTCCCCCTGTATTGCGATAGTCCTGGTAGTACGCTGCCGCGCTGAGTGCCAATGCTGGTGCTGCTTGCCAAATTGCTCCAGTCCACCACAGATTCGACCCCTGGTTTGCGGTACCCGGCAGCGCCCCAGGTAGTACAGCTCCATCGTAAGCCCTGGCCCAGCGGTAGCCCGCAAACAGTCTGACGACCGAAAGGTCGTACGTGCCGGTAAGCACAGCTCGTCGCGTCTTCGCGTCCGGATTCGCAGTCACCGTGCCGGTGTTGATCTCGTCATAGGCTGAGCCAACGCTGAGTGACCCGCTGCTATAGCTCACGCGAAATCCGTACTCCCGACCAAGTTTGCTGATGCCAGGCACTTCGCTGCCATTCGTGGTGTTGCTATCTGCGCCGAAGCTGTACATTGCAGATGCCGTGAGTCCACCGAATGTTCCAACGTACTTCACGGTGTTGTCCGCTCTTGATGCAAAAATGAGATCCTGATTCAGGATGGACCACTTCGGCGCAAGCGCCATTGGGTCGAATGCGCCGATAAGATCGAACATCTCGTTCTGTTGGCGACCGACCAGCACGCTGCCCCATTGTCCCTGCATGCCCACATAGGCCATACGACCAAACAGGCGCCCGCCCTGGCCCGATTTTCCTGTGTCGGTGTCAAAGCCGCTCTCCAGGACAAACACAGCCTTTAGTCCGCCACCAATATCCTCGACCCCTCGAAGACCCCAGCGCGGACCTGCAACATTTGCCGATGACTGGCGCACGACACTGCCCCCGCCGACCTGATGATTGGCGAAGTCGATGCCCGCATCCACGACGCCGTATAGCGTCACACTTGTCTGCGCCTTCGCTGAAGCACAGCACAAAAGTGCGACCACTGCGGGGACTCCCATCTTTACCCTCATTCTCTCCTCCAGTTTGTGGTGCCTCTGTTTCCGGCCGAGGCTTGCCGAGTACCGGCGTGACGATGCCTTCCCGCATTTGCGAGAACAGTTTTTTTCTGCTGTTCCTGGACAGGCCCCGCTCTCTGAACTACCGCCAACGCCAAGCGATGGGCGTATCAGAGGTGACGACGTTTCACCATCCCGGTGATGGCATCATGGCAAGCGAGTCTTTGCCGATCCTTGCGAGAGAACATCACGCGCGCACCCGCGTGCGCGGCGATATTGCGGATCTCCTATGTGCACGAGATCCGGCACAAGTTACTCAAGGCGGATGTTCCGCGTCAGAATAAGGTTTGACCATCGCTTGAGTTCGCTGTCCAACCAGCGATCAAATTCGGCCGGGGAATTGCCCACCAAGGTGAAACCTGTCGTTTCGAACTGACTTCGCACGCGCGGCAGTTCGGCGATGCGCTGCAACTCGGCAGACAACTTATCGATGATCGGCCGAGGCGTGCCCGCCGGCGCACTGATACCGGACCAGCCCGTACCATCGAAGTCCTTGAATCCTGCATCGGCCATTGACGGAATCTGGGGAGCGACGGAAAGTCGCTCCGACCCCAGTATCGCCAGTGCCCTCACTTTTCCGCTTCGCACGTGTTGCAGGTAGCCGGGGAAGTTGTCGAAGGCCAGCGGCAACTGCCCGCCCAGCAAGTCGGCCATCACAGGCGCCGTGCCTTTGTAGGGCACGGGCGTCATCTGAAGGCCTGCGGTCACGGCAAACAGCTCCGCTGCGAGGTGCGGTATCGCCCCTGTGCCCGGGTGCCCGTAGGTCAGATCACCGGGATGCGCTTTCCCCCATGCAATCACGTCCGCCACGGTCTTGAAGGGAGATCCGGCTGGCACCAGCATCGCGTTCGGGTTGCGCACGAGGCAAGACACGCCGGTAAAGTCCTTCACCGGGTCGTAGCCGAGCTTGCCGGAAAACAGCGCGCCGTTTGAAGATAACGTCGGAGTGGATAAGAGCAGGGTATAGCCGTCGGCCTTGGCTTTCGCCACCGCGGAGTTACCGATGTTCGTCGCCGCACCTGGTCGGTTGTCGACGATCACCGGCTGCCCCCAGGCTTGCTGCATTCCTGCGCCGAACGCTCGGGCAATCTGGTCGGATACGCCGCCGGGGGTATACGGGACGACAATGCGAATCGGCTTGGAAGGAAAGTCGTCGATGCGCTCCTGCGCCCACAACCTGCCGCCAATGGTCGATGCGGAAAGAGACGCCGCGGCGGACAATTGCAGGAATTGGCGTCGATTCAGGGAATAGGAATTCATGTCTGTCTCCAGGCGGAATGTAGTAAGTTCAATGTCGGTGCGACTCATGTGACGTAGTGTTGATCCTCGGACGTTCTCCAGGCGGCCGTTAAGCCGTCACAGCCCAGTCGCGCGCCAAGGGTTGCCGGCGCACGAAGCATTCAACTGCCCGAGTGGTCGCTTGGCACCATGCAAGCGCCCCGCGCAGTGATCGCCTTTGGCTTTGGCCGGTGTTCAAACACTTGCATGAACGACAAGCTTGGTGTTCAGGTAGGACTCCAGGGCCTCCGCGCCGCCCTCGGAGCCATAGCCTGAGTCCTTGATCCCGCCGAAGGGCATCTCTGGCAGGCCGAGGCTGATGCTGTTGATCGCCAGCATCCCCGTTTCCACTTCCTGTGCCAGCCTGCGGGCAATGACCCCAGACCGCGTGAATCCGTAGGCAGCGAGTGCGTAGGGCAGCCTGTTCGCCTCGGCTATCGCGTCATCGATGGCATCGAAGGGCGCAATGGCCGCTACGGGGCCAAACGGCTCCTCGTTCCATAGCCTCGCGTGCTGCGAAACGCTCGAAAGCACGGTCGGTTCGAACATGAAGCCCTGCTGGCCTGAGCGGCTCCCGCCCAACTCGACGCGTGCTCCCTTCTGCACCGCATCGGCGACAAAACCCGTCATCGCTTCCGCCCGCCGGGCATTGGCCAGAGGACCCATCCGCGTGCTCTTGTCCAGCCCGCTGCCAACACGAACGGCTTTGGCGGCAGCGACGAACTTGTCGACGAACTTCGCGTAGACCGCTTCTTGCACCAGGAAGCGCGACGGTGAAATGCAGGCCTGCCCCGCGTTCCAGAATTTCTGGACGCACAGCAGCTTGACCGCCAGATCCAGATCGGCATCGTCACAGACGATCGCGGGAGCATGCCCTCCGAGTTCCATGCTGACACGCTTCATGTGCTGGCCGGCCAGTGCCGCCAGATGCTTTCCGACTGCGGTCGACCCCGTGAACGAGACCTTCCGTATCAGCGGATGCGCGATCAGGAAGTTCGAGACTTCCGCGGGAACCCCGTAGACGAGATTTACAACCCCCGATGGAATACCCGCGTCCAGGAAAACCTGCACCAAGGCTGCAACGCTGGCCGGCGCTTCCTCGGGGCCTTTGACAATGATGGAACAGCCGGCCGCCAGCGCTGCCGCGATCTTGCGCACGGCTTGGTTGATCGGGAAGTTCCACGGGGTGAACGCAGCCACAATCCCCACAGGCTCGCGGGTGACAAGCTGGCTCGACTCTTTCCCCCGGCCCGGAACCACACGCCCATACATGCGGCGGCCCTCCTCCGCAAACCATTCCACGACTTCCGCACTGCCGAGCACTTCGAGCCGGGCCTCGGACAGCCTCTTTCCCTGCTCGCGCGTGATCAAGTCTGCAATGCCGTCCGCCCGCTGGCGCAACAGATCCGCTGTCCGGCGCAGCAGCTTCGATCTCTCCGTCGGCGCCGCTTGCCGCCAGGCAGCGAATGCGTCGCTGGCCGATTGCACGGCCGCCTCGAGATCGTCACGGGATGCCAGTGTGAAATCCTTGATCACCGACCCGGTGAACGGATCGATGACGCTATGCCTCCGAGCGTCGGATCCGGGCCGCCATTCGCCACCGATCCGCAGGAGGACATTCGGGTATTGAGTATTGCTTTCCATCACGACACATCCTTCGAGTCCGTCACCGAAGGAATGATGACGGCGCGGCCACGAATGCGGCCGGCACGCAGGTCCTCAAGAACTGCCTGCGTCGAGCCGAGCGTTCTCGGCACGATCTGCATGGGGTTGAGTTTCAAGTCGCGTGCCAGCGCCATCAGTTCTTCCAACTCCTTGAGGCTTCCTACATAAGACCCCATCAGGCTGACCGAGCGCAGCGGCAGCGTCGGCAGCGAAAATTCCATGCTGCCGCCGTACAGGCCGACGACCACGAGCCGTCCACCCTTGCGAAGCAGGTTCATCCCCAGCGCCACTGTCGCCGTTGCGCCGACGAAGTCCACTGCCGCGGCGAAGCCACCGCCGGTGTGCTTCATCAATCGACGCTTTACGTCCGGATCCCTCGGGTCCACCACCTCGCTGGCGCCAGCCGCCAAGGCACCCTCCCTCTTGTCCCCGTCGATCTCAGCCACCACCGGCCCGACGCCCGACAACGCACAGGCGATCGAGATCGCCGCCAGCCCGACCCCTCCGGCGCCGATGATGAGCAGCGGGTCGCTGGCCGATTTCGCCCCCGCCTTGCACAGAGCGCTGTAGGCGGTCAGCCCCGAGCAAGCCAAGGTGGCCGCAAAGCTCTCGGGCAGCGGGTCGAATGCCAACAAGTAGCGCGCGTCCGGCACCATGACGAAGTTGCTGAAACCTCCGTCGACCGTGGTTCCGTGGTGGCGCGGTTGCGGGCAAAGATGTTCCGCACCTGCGCTGCAAAGTCCGCAGTCGCCGCAGCCGATCCATGGGTACAGCAAGCGCCGATCTCCGATGGCCAGTCCCGTTACCTGCTCCCCAACGGCCACGACCTCCCCTGCGATCTCGTGCCCGAGCGTTCTCGGCAACGCAATCCCCCTGCCGAGATCCATGCGCTTGCCCCCGCCGAGATCGAAGAACCCGTCAGAAAGATGCAGGTCGCTATGGCACACGCCGCAGGCCAGTACGCGCAGGAGAACCTGCTTTCCCGCCGGAGCACCGATCTGGTCGTGTTGCTCCCGCAAGGGCTCACCGAATCCCGTCAACTTGAAACTGCGGTGCGGCCACGTCTGCTTGCCTCGATTCATCTGTTCATCTCCAGAGTTTGCTGTCGTGACTTTGCACATCAAGCAGCCATGGCAGCGGAGGTCCCATCAAGCAGGTCGAGCATGGTGCGGAGATGCGCCCGCTTGAGCGCCGCCTGCTTGTAGAAGACGGCCATGGGAGGTACGTTGATTTTCAACTCGGCTGTTTGCAGGATCGCCAGACCGCCGCCGCTCTCCGGCGCGACCACCGCGGCGCGTGGCGCAACCGTCAGGACGTCGGAGGACCGAGCGATCGAAAGCATCGTCGCGAACGGAACGGCCTCGATGCACGGCCTGGGCGGAAGGAGCCCTGCCGAGTAGAACGCCTGCTCGAACGCTGCCCGGGTGAGCGATCCTGGCGGAGATAGCGCCCAGCGGCACGGCTCCAGGTCCCGCGCTGAAATCTCGCGCTTTCGCGCCAGGGGATGACTCCGGTTCGCAACAAATACCCAGTCCCCCGGAGACACCATCCGATGCGAGATACCGCGCAACTGTCCCTCTCGCAATGCGGACGCAGCGAGCAAGGCAAGAGCCATATCGATCTGCCCCTGCCGCAGCATCTCCAGCAAGGAATCGGTTTGCCCTTCGACGATTCGAATCTGCGCCGACCGATGCACTTCATGGAACTTCGACATGAGAGGCACCAGATGGATATGGACAGCGCTCGAATTGGCCCCGACTCGCGCAATTGGATTCACACTGCCCGAGGCAGCAATCTCCGAGCGCGCCACATCCACTTCCAACAGAACCGCTTGCGCGTGCTCCAGAAGCAACAGGCAGGCGGGCGTCGCCGTAAGCCCCGAGGCTCCCCGCATGAAAAGTGGGGTGCCGAAGAGGCTCTCGAGCTCGCGCAGCAATTTGCTCGCACCCGGCTGGCTCATGTGAAGCCTGGGCGCCGCCTTGTGCAGCGAGCCGTCGGCGTGCAACGCCCGGAGCAGGGCCAAGTGTTTGAACCGCAGTCGATTCTCAAGAGGTAGGTTTGTCATCGTCCGCCCGCTCCATGCCCCTCTGCGTGCGCCGTGTGTCGGTGCTTGCTAGTCCGCATGTGGCAACCCGATTTCCTGAAGCACCTCCTGCGTGTGCGCGCCAAGCGCGGGAAGCGCCCCGCCGCTGCTGCGGCGCCCGTCGATTCTCCACGGCGTGCGGGGCAAGGAGATATTTCCGCCTCCCGGCAGGCCAATCGTGCCGAAGAGGTCGAATTGGCCACTGCCCTGGAGTGCGCGCGCTTCGGCGAAATCACAGATCGCGCCGGCCACCACGCCTGCCTTGGCCAGCCGCTCGCAAGCCTCGGCCCGGCTGAGTCCGCTGAACCCATGGGACAGCGACTCGATCAGGGCTCGGCGATTGACCACCCTCTGGGCATTGCTGTTGAAGCGCGGATCTGCCGCCAGGTCTGGCTGGCCGACCGCCGTGCACAGGCGGGCAAAGTGCTCGTCCATGTAGGCGGATACGACTATCAAGCCGTCGGCGGTACTCAACAGATCAGCGGCAGGAGCCATCGTCGGCTGCCCGTTTCCGGTGCGAACGGGAACATGGCCGGTCAACGCATACTCCGCCCATGCATAGGCCATGCTTTCGATCGCCGTATCCAGCAGCGAAACCTCCACCACACCGCCCTCGCCGCTGGTGGCACGCCGCAACAGTGCCGCTGCAACCGCCGCCACCAGTGCATGCGAAGCCATCACGTCGACCACCCCGAAGCCGACGCGCATCGGCGCTCCGTCGGCTTCGCCATTGAGGCTCATCATGCCGCTTTCCGCTTGCGCGGCGATGTCGAACCCGGCACGGTGCCGGGCGGCGCCTTCGCTTCCGAAGCCGCTGACCGACCCGTACACCAATCGGGGATTAAGCTGGCGCATCGCCTCCGGGCCGAGGCCGTGGCGCTCCATGGTGCCTGGCCTCATGTTCTGCAGCACGACATCGGCCGTACCGATCAGCGCTCGCGCTGCTTCGCGGTCCTCGGCACTCCCGAGATCAAGCACGACCGAGCGCTTGCCTCGGTTGTAGGCAGCGAACATGGGCCCACAGTCGCTGTCCGAGCCCGCCCGTCTCGCCGCATCGCCTTGGGGAGGCTCGATCTTGATGACCTCCGCGCCCAAATCGGCAAGCGCCTGTGCCGCCGCAGGGACCGCTATGAACTGCCCGAACTCGATCACGCGCAGCCCTTCAAGCGCCGGGCGCGCAGAGGCAGAAGAATCGATGTCTTCGCGCTTCATGCTGCTGCCGTCCCGCCGTTACGGCCTGATCGGGAAAGGAACGCTGCGAACGCCGCCTGCGCTTCGGGCAGATTGATCAGGTCAGTGATGGTATTGCGTTCTTCGAGCAGGCGGCTGACAAGATGGGGGCGGGCTTCGCGGCGCAGAAAGGCACGAGTGGCCCGGACCCCTTCTACGGACTGGCCCGCGATGCGGCGGGCCGCAGCGAGCGCTGCTGCGTAGACGTCTCCGGCCGGATGGATGGCGTTGACGAAACCAAACTCCATCGCCCGTTGTGCATTGAACTTTTCCCCAAGGAACAGAATCTCGGAGGCGCGTTGCAAGCCCATGGTCGCCGGAAGCGTGATGCTCGATGCGAATTCAGAGCACATCCCGAGATTAATGAACGGTAACAGGAACGAGGCGTCATCGGCCACATACACCAGATCGCAGTGCAGGAGCATCGTGACCCCTACTCCGGCCGCCACGCCATTCACCGCCGCAATCAATGGCTTCTCTGTCTCGGCGATCGATCGCATGAATTGTTCGGCGGGGCCACCGTTTTCCCTGCCAGTCCGGTCGCGAAAGATCGTGATGTCATTGCCAGCGGTAAAGGCGTTGCCGGCGCCGGTAACGATCACCGCCCGCACCTTCTCATCGGCATTCGCCTGCGCCATCGAACTTTTGAAGTCGAGAAACATGGCCAGAGTCAGCGCATTCTTCTTCTCGGGACGGTTGAAGCGAATCGTGGCCACGCCATCGCTCACTGAGTAATCAATGTGTCTCATTTCGGCTCCTTCGTTAAATACGGAAGTCTTGAAAGAATCATTGCGGTGTCAGGCCCAGTTGCATGACCAGCGACATCCAACGGTCAGTCTCCTGCGCAATCCATGCACCGAACTCCGCTACGCTGCCCGTCTTGGGCTCAAGCCCCAGGCTCGTGATCTGCTCGCGGACGGCCGGCTCTTCGGCAATTTCGCGCAAGTACCTGTTCAGCAATTGCAGAGTCGAACCCGCGATGCCTGCAGGCGCTACAACACCCATCCAGCCATCTGCAGCAACGTCCTTGATTCCGAGTTCCTCTGCGGTTGGAACATTGGGCAGCAGCGCTGACCGAGTCGATCCAAGGACGACCAGGGGAACCAGCTTGCCTTGTCGCAGGAAGGGAAGTTGCGCGGAAACCGTATCGCAAGCTACGGGCACGTGCCCCCCTAATATGTCCGTCAGAAGCTGCGCGCTGCCCTGGTAGGGAATGGTCGCGAACGGCAGGTCGTGCTTAACCCGCAGAAGATCGCAGGCGAGGGTCGGAGCGGCGCCGGCTCCCGGGTTGCCGACATTCACTGACCCGGGGCCTCCGCGAGCCCTCTTCGCGAAGTCATCGAACGTCCGCATGTCCGAACCGGCACCGACCGACAGCACTACAGGGATGCGTACCAGTTGCGCAACCGGCGCGAACTCTTCCACCTTGTAACCCGGCTTCGAGAAGAGCCACCGATTGGAAGCGAACGCCAGCGTCACGAGTAGCAGCGTATGCCCGTCTGGCGCAGCCTTTGCCACTTGCGCGCTCGCAATGTTCGTGGCAGCGCCCGGCTTGTTCTGAACAATGACCGGCTGGCCCAGCTTCTCCGCCAACCTCTTGGAGACAAGCCGTGCAATGTTGTCTGTGGCGCCTCCGGGCGGATAGGGCACCACCAACGTGACCGGCCTCGACGGGAAGCTTGACTGGCCAGTTGCAGATGCGGAAACAAGGCCTGCGAGCACCATGGCAATTGCACGAATCAACCGTCCAGTCGAGATCATCGATATTGCCTTTCGAGAATTATTTTGAGCCAGTATAGGGATCATCACGACAACTTAATAACAACGTTATATTCAGAAGCGATAACCTGCAGTGTTCACCTCTTTGTAAATTGCCAGCTCATTCCCGAATGGCGAATCGCTTTACTCCGTCAAGGAATTTTCCGCGCTGAACGGCCTTGCTCACGCGATGCTAATAGCGACAATGCCTCGACCAGTACGGCATTTATCCCCCTTGCAAAACAAGTTGCTGGCCACTGTCGCCAAGGAAGGCCGACAGGATCATCGCCATGACGGCGACGGCGACGAGCTTTTTCGGTGCCTTTGCAATATTCATTTTCTTATCTCCCCCTCCTGTGGCTATTTTTTTTCTTGTTGCCATATCGGGGACAGCAACCGGTGGCCCGGCTGCCCAATCCCCCAACCTCGTCAATCCGTCACCGTGATCCGCGCCATCCGGAACGGGGCACCAGGCAAACGTGCGCGCAGCGCCGCGGCGGACTTCGCCGGATTCGCAAGCCATGCACCGATCGCGCCGCCCCCCATCAGCAGCACGCCGGACAGCCCGAAGGCCGCCTCGTACCCAGCCGCATGCCCAGCGCCGTGGATCATGTAGCCGGTAATGACAGGCGCGACGATACCGGCCAGCGAGGCGAGCGAGTTGTCCATTGCCAGCATGGCACCGCGTTGCGATGCCGGCACGACCTCTCCGATCATCGCGGGCACCAGCGAATACACGGCCGGCGTCAGGCCGAGCGCGAGGGCGATCAGCACCATGCGCCACGCCGGCGCCAGTTCGACTTTCCACAGCACGATCAGCAGGGTGCCGGCCAGCATCAGCGTCAGGCCCGACAGCCGCCCGCGAGCTGCGCGCGAACTCATGCCGAGCGCGAGCAGCCGCCGGGCCAGCCACGATGTGCCGATGGTGATCGGTACGGCCAGCGCGATCATGGCCGCGTAGAGCCGGCCAGCGTCCACTGCCGGATAGCCGAGCGCACTCTGCAGGTAGGGCGGCAGCCATGTCAGCGACAGCGCGAGCGACCAGTACGCGACGAAGTGCATCAGGAAGCCGCACACCAGCGTGGGATCGGTTATCAGCTTGCGATACGGCACGCGGTCCTGCGCGCGCCGGCCATCGTCCGTCCTGGCACGGTCGAGCGGACCTTCCTTGGAAAACAGGCGCCACAGGATCGCCCAGACGATGCCGGCTATCGCCGCCACCATGAAGTTCGCACGCCAGCCCCAGTAAGCGCTCACGAGGGGAATGGTCATTCCCGCAAACAGCAGGCCGACCACGCCGCCTTGCGACAGCAGCGAGACCGGCAGGTCGCGCTTGTGGTCCGGGAACCATTTGTAGCAGGCATGCACGGCAACCGGGAACGCCGGCCCCTCCGCCATGCCGAGCAGCATGCGCGCGGCGATGAACATGACGAGGCTCGCGGAGAACATCATCGGAATCTGCACCACTGACCACATCGCGCACATGCACAACAGCATGACGGTGGTCGGCACGCGGTTGGCAATGAAGCCCCCCACGATGCCCGATACCGCGAACAACCAGAAGAAGCTGCTGGCCAGCACGCCGAACTGGGCCGGCGTGAGATGCATGGACTCCATGATCGGAACGGCTAGCAGGCCAACGGTGATCTTGTCGACCGCGTTGATCGCCATGAACACGAACAGCATTGACGCCATGCCCCACGCGCGGGCGGGCTCGTATGCGGGTTTCATTTTGTCTCCAGTGCCGCCTGCCGTATGCGGCGGCTTATTCTGAGGTGCCCGCTCCTCTTGCCTGCGGAAGGGGAGAGCCGGACCACCGGCGCGAAGCGCCGGCCACCATTCACGCGGAAGTCAGGCCGCAGTGCGGCCAAGGATCAGGTCGCTCGCCTTCTCGCCGATCATGATCGACGCCGCATTCGTGTTCGACGAGCACATGGTCGGCATGATCGACGAGTCGACAATGCGCAGGTTCTGCATGCCGTGCACACGCAGCGTGTCGTCCACCACCGCCATCGGATCGTGGCCCATCTTGCAGGTGCCGATCGGATGCCACGATGTGTGGCCCGCCTGCTTGATGTGCGCCAGCAATCCGGCGTCGTCGTTTACATGGATGCCGGGGGCCAGTTCCTTGCCGATGAAGTGAGCCAGGCCCGGCTGCGCGGCGACCTGACGGGCGAGGCGCAGCGCCTCGATCATCGCGGTCACGTCGCGGCTGTCGGTCAGGTAGCCCGCATCGATAGCCGGCGCTGCCGTGGGATCGGTGCTGCGCAAGTGCAGGCTGCCGCGCGATTCGGGCCTCAACTGGAACACGCCGATGCCGAAGCCTGGCGTGGTGCCGGTGCCCATGTAGCCCTTGCCCACCGTCTGGTGCACGATCTGGACCTTCACCAGCGGCCGGTCGGGCGAGGACGGCGTGCGCGCCAGCGCGTGCGCACTCACCCCGGGAGTGGCCATGTAGCCGCGACGGCTGAGCATGTACTTCGCGCCCATCCACGTGCGGCGAATCGGACTGTTGACGATCTCGTTGAGTGTCGACGTATTGCGCGCAGCGAAGTAGAGACGCACATGCAGATGGTCGCACAGGTTTTCGCCGACACCCGGCAGATGGTGCACGACCGGGATGCCGAGCGATTGCAGATGCGCGCTGTTGCCTACGCCGGACAATTCCAGCAACTGCGGCGTCTTGATCGGACCTGCACTAAGAATGACTTCCTTGCCAGCCATGGCGCGCTTCGTCACGCCGCCCTGTATGTACTCGACCCCGGTCGCGCGCTTGCCGTCGAACAGCACGCGCGTCGCCAGCGAGTCCGGCGATACCTCGAGACTACGCTGGGGACGGCCGCGCAGGTAGGCGGCGGCGGTTCCCGACCGGCGCCCCTTGTCCACCGACAACTGGAGGTAGCTGACGCCCTCGTAGGCGTCGCCGTTGTAGTCCTTTGCAAGCGGGACGCCGACGCTCTGGCAGGCGTTGATAAACGCGTCAGTGACAGGCAACGGATTCAGCGTGCCGACCGACGTCACCTTGATCGGACCGCTGCGGCCGCGTACAGAATCCTCGCCAAGCTCCGTACCTTCGAGCCGCTTGAAGTACGGCAGCAACGACTTGTAGTCCCAACCGCGATTGCCGAGCGAAGCCCAGTGATCGAACTCGGCCGGCTCGCCGCGCACGAACAGGTTGCCGTTGATCGAGCTCGACCCCCCGAGCAGGCGCCCGCGCGGCCAGTAGACCTTCCGGCCACCGAGCTGCGGCTGGGGCGTGGTGTTGAACTGCCAGGCGTAGCGGCCGTCAGTAGCCAGTTTGGCGCAGCCGACCGGGACCTGGACCCAGAAGTCGCGGTCGCGTGCCGGCCCGGCTTCCAGCAGCAGCACCCTGGCGCCGTGTTCAGCCAGCCGCGTGGCAAGCGTGGCGCCCGACGAACCGGCGCCCACCACCACGTAGTCCCAATTTGTCCCCTGCGATTGCGTTGCTGCGGTCATTGCTGTGTCTCCTCCCGTTCCTCATACCAGGCGGCCAGCGCGGTGGCCTCGGCACCCATGCGCTGGAATTGCCTGTCCGGCACCTCTTTCTGCGGCCGTTCGGCACCGAGCGCCGGCGGCTCGGGCGTGATGTCGAGCACGACGAAGTTCGGCCCCGGGGCATCGAGCAGCTCCGGCAGTGCCTGCTGCAGCAACGCCACGTCCGAGAATGTGTGTGCGCTCAGATAGCCTGCCGCGCACGCCATCGCGCACAGGTCGACGTTGTCGCCGCCGGGAATCGGCAAGTTCGACATGCCGTGAAATTGCGCACGGTTGGCGACGACGAAATGGGTAAGGCGATGCGGCTTGTTTTCGGCCACGGTGACGAGGCCGCCGAGCTGCATCAGCAAGCTGGCGTCCCCGTCGACCACAATTACGCCAACGTCGGGCCGCGCGAGCGACAGGCCGAGGCCAATGCTGGCCGCACCGCCCATCAGCGGCACTGAGCTGATGCGCGGGCTCTGGAAACGCAGCGCGTCGAATGTAAACATGGCCGTCATGGTCGAAACGATCACGCGGTCGCCGCGCGCATCGAGGATGGCGGAGCAGGCTTCACGGATTTGCATGAATGATTCCTTTCAGTGCCAGCCGAGGGGGCGGCCGATAGTCAGCGCGGCGGCACCACGGCGGGCCACGGCAGCGTCACTGGCGGTGGCAATAGCGCCGGCATCGGCCGCGCTATCGATCTGCCAGCAGGGAACGTCAAGCGCGTCGAGCAGCGGCTCGAGCAGGTTGACCACACGGCGGCGCGACAGCCGCGTGGGCTGGCCAAAGTTCGCGGTTTCTCGGCCGAACTGGCCGATCATCAGCAGCAGCGGGATCTGCGCGTCCATTGTTACCGCGCGCAGCGAATTCACGCAGGCGTAAAGCCCCTGGTTCTGCACCACCACCACCGGACGCTTGCCTGCGATGGCGAGGCCCGCAGCCGTGCACACCGCCTGGTCCTCATTGCAGCAGCGCACGAGAGTCATGCGCGAATTGCCGTCCTCCACAGCCGTATGCAGCGCGAGCTGGACGTAGTCGGGTACGGTCACGAAGTGAGTAATACCGGCCGCCTGCAATGCTTCGATACAGGCGGACGCACCGATCTGCTGTTCCTCTGGCACGGGATGTCTCCTTGAATGGGTGCGTCGATTCTAGGGAGAACAGGTAGAGTCAAGCTGTAGCAAATGTGACAAACTGCCGGATTGGTCTCTCGGCAATATCTTCCTCGCCTCCGACCCGTTACCTCCAACGCCCGACCCCGAATACCGATGCCCGAGCCAGACCACGACCGCCCCGACACGCTTGCCAGGCGTGTCCTGGCCCACTGCGACTGGGCCGCCGGGTGGAATGCGCAACGCCTTCTGGATCAAGGCACAGTCCGCCTCTACCGCGCGGGCGACGTCCTCTCCCGCCGCGGTGAGCATCCCGGCCGTATCGACCTCATTCTTGACGGCGCCGTGGAGGTAAGCCTGACCGTTCGCTCCGGGCGGCGCCACGTCCTCGACTTTCTCGGCCGCGGCGAGCTCGTCAATCTGATTTCCGTGCTCGACGGTTCAGGTGCGATCCACGACACTCGCGCCCATTTCGACACACACGTCCTCGCCATCGGCGGCGCGCTGATGCAACGCACAATCGAAGCAGAGCCGACCTTCAACCGCGCCATCGTCGGACTCCTGTGCAAACGTTCGCGGCACATCTACGGCGGCCTGTCTGGTACGCCCTTCGCCTCGGTCCGGCAGCGCTGCGCGCGGACGCTGCTGCGGCTAGCGAATATCTTTGGCGAGCCGTGTGCGGAAGGCACGGCGATTGCACTGACCCTATCGCAGGAGGTGTTGGCCGAGATGGTCGGCAGTGCACGGCCGAATGTGAACCGCGAGCTCAAGCAACTCGAGCGCGAGGGATTGATTCACCTGTCCTATCAGCGGTTCGTCGTGACTGACGCGGAAGGGCTTCGGCTTGCGGTTATCCAGGAATAGATGGGCCGTACCGGAGATAATCGGTCGGAAGTAATCGACTGGAGAAGCGGAGAAAGAATGGACAAGCAAGGGTTTACTACCGGCATCGTTCACGCCGACAGAAACACGGGTTCGGACCACGGTGGCATTCATCAGCCAATCCACACCTCGGTGCAATATGGCTTCGATCGCGTGGAAGACCTGATCGGCGTGTTCCAGGGCACGAAGAAGGGAGGCTTCAACTACGCGCGACAAGGCACGCCAACGACCGCCGCGCTCGAGCGCAAAATCACGAGTCTGGAAGAAGGTGTCGGCACGATCTGTTTCAGTACCGGCATGGCGGCGATCACGGCAACGTTTCTCACGCTCTTGCGCGCCGGCGATCATCTCGTATCGAGCCGCTACGTGTTCGGCAACACCAACAGCCTGCTCGGGACGCTGCGCACGCTCGGCGTCGAAGTCACGACCGTCGATGCATGTGACGTCGAAGACGTGAAGAACGCGATCCGGCCGAATACCCGCATGGTTTTCGTCGAAACCATCGCCAATCCGGGCACACAGATTCCCGATTTGCGGGCCATCGGAAAGGTGTGCGGCGAGCGAGGCATCGCGTATGTCGTGGATAACACGATTACCTCGCCCGCCCTGTTCAAGCCGAAGGCGGTCGGCGCAAGCCTCGTGATCAACTCGCTGACGAAGACGATCGCTGGCCATGGCGCCGCGCTTGGCGGAGCGGTAACAGACACGGGATTGTTCGACTGGGGCGCGTATCCGAACATCGCTCACGAGTATCGGCGCTCCACGATGAGGGAACAGGGGCTGCTGCAGATCCGCAAGAAGGGCCTGCGCGACATGGGCGCGTCATTGTCGTCCGAGCAGGCACATTCCATTGCGCTCGGAGCGGAAACGCTCGCCTTGCGTGTGAAGCAATGCAGCGACAACGCGCTCGCACTCGCTCATTTTCTGGAAGGACACAAAGCCATCGGCAAGGTGCTGTACCCCGGCCTGAAGAATCATCCACAGTACGGGATCGCGCAAGAGTTGTTTAAGGGCGCATCGTGGCTCTTGTCGTTCGAACTGATTGATCCGAAGCGCATGATCGAAGTAGTCAACGCACTTGAACTGCCGATCAAGGCGACCGGTCTCGGTGACACGCGTACGCTTATCATTCCGGTTCGTCAGAAAAATGTGTGGGTTGACGAAGGCTCAGGAAGATTGCCAAGTGCATGATATAGCGCGATTTCCGTCGCCCTGAAGGTTCGGAATCCGTACGATTTTCTCATGGTGACTTTGGCCTTGTTGTTCAGCCCCTCGACGACGCCGCTGGAGAACTGCTTGCGCGCACGGAAGTAGTTGAGGATCAGCTCACGGTGGGCACGCACGGTGCGGGCGAACTTCTTCATTGGCTCGATGCGCGAACGCATCACCTGAGTGCACCACTGGTCAAGGAATTTTCCGGCCCAAGCCGGTGACATGTAATCCCAGAGCTGCTGGAATTCCTCCTTGAGCAGCCAGGCGCGTACGGTGCGCAGGTTGTACTGCAACAAGTCACGCATGCGCAGTCGCTGTTTGTCTGTCAGATTTTCCGGGCGTTTGAGTAGGCACCAGCGGGATTTCTTGAGCACCGGCTCGTATCCATCGCGGATCATGCGTCGGGACTCTTCAGCGCGAACCTCATCGATAGCCTTATTCATCTTCGCAACGATGTGGAAACGATCCAGGATGTTCAGCGCGTTGGGGCAATGCACCGCAATCATCTCGAGATAGGGCTTCCACATGTCCGAGCAGACGAACTCAACCTTCTCACATACCTGTTTCCCGATCATGACGAAGAACTTTGCGAAGCTTTCTTTCGTGCGCTCCTGTCCAACCCATAGCAGGCGCGTGCAGCCGGCCTCGATCTGGTAGACCAGTGTGAGGTACCTGTGTCCACGACCATACTGGATCTCGTCGACACCAAAGGCACGGATCGTACCGAGTTCGCGATGAGCCAGGCCCCAGTCCACCACCCACTCCACTGCGTTGAAGACTTTCTCCCAACTGGTGCGGAAGCTTTGCGCCGTCTCCTTCCACGACAGCTTGCGTGCCCACTGCGCCAGGAAGATCATGTAAGCGCGGGTAAGCGTGTGCTTGCCGTTGGCCCACGGCAGGGCTTCTACCTTCACGCCACAGTCACGACATTCGACGCGCCGCATGGTATAGAGCAGGAATACTGCAAAACCCCAGACGGGAATAAACTCGAAGCGGCGCTCCGTGAGTGAGTCGTAACCCCGCGCAGGCTGGTTGCAGCATGAGCAGACCGGCTTCGAACCCTTGCGCGGCCGAACGTCGATCTCGATGGACTGGGTCGCCTCGCACAGCCGCGCACCTTCATATACAAAGCCAGGAAAATGATGACAGGCGTTAAGCAGACGAGTCAGCAACATGGTTAGCAAGCTCAGAACCGGCAAGGGCAAAGCTGCGATTGTCACCGAACAGCAAACGCTCGCCCAGTACATTCCAGACCTGCATAACTGGCCGGCTTCGTGGCGAGTCGATGACGAAGATATTTCGACGGGAGAGGAAATCGTAGCAATACTCACGCCTTTCCTTGAGCATCTTCCAACCGTGGGATACGCACCCAAGACATTGCTTCGGCACCGCGATCACATCTGGATGCTCGGCGGCGAAATGATCCGACGACGCCATGAAGATCCCGATCTCCTTACCCTCCCTGTGGCAGCCCTCCTGGACAAGCTCATCGAGGAGGACGGCGGCCCTCTCATCTGGCCAGCCATCTCCGAGTCCGCACAAAATTCGTTTGATGCAACCTGTCGCAAGCTCTATCAGTACCTGAATCAGGATTCACTCGGATAGCCGCGCATCCTCTTTCACCCACAGTTTCCGCCGACGAGCCATCATTCCCGTGGCCCCAACGATCTTCTTTGAAGCCGGCGCGGAAACCCGCAAGGCAATGGGAATTTCCGACGGTATGCTGCGGCTGTCGGTAGGCATCGAGGAAATTGACGACTTGATCACCGACTTCTCGCAAGCGCTGAAGATTGCGGCGTAAAGTTCGGCCCCTTGAGATTGCGAGCGAGGCCAGCGCACTGCCCTCGCTCGCCGCGATCTCGGCAGCGCGTCATCGACTCATCCACCAACTTGCTTTTGCCATGCACGAATGTGAGTGACATGAGTGCACTATGAACGACTCGTCGAGTTGCAGATTCTTACGACTAACAGAGAAACAGGCAACGGCCGACAAACTCCCTGTAATGCCAGGACGTTGAGTGACCGCTGCACCTTTGGAAACGGACGGTGCATCACCACTGACACTTAGGACTGCTTCGGGTCGTACAGCGACCGCCGGCCGACGCGCAAACTGGATCTCACCCCAACTGGAAGGAGATCATCATGAAGACGTCGAAGGTCACGTGCGTTCGACCACCCAGCGAAACTTTCCGAGACCGCTACCGTGTTCGGTTCGGCGTTTCGCGAGCACTGGCTTGATGCCGCGCTCGCGTAGCTTCTGACGATGCAGTTCGGAATCGTAGCCGAAGCGGATCCAGGTCTCCAGCTCCGGCGAGCGGCCAGGGGGATGCACCTGGCTAGGCGCGGCACCGAACGCCACGGTCTTGCAAGTCAACGCCGGCAAGTCTGCAAAGGGGCGGCGCTATACTTCGCGGCGATGCGTCCAGCGCATCCCCAGGTAATCACTGACCCCGCACCGCGAGAACCCACCCCATGACCGAAGCCACCGCCCTGACGCCCGACGAACTTCAGGAGCTTGACGATCTGCTGGACGACCTGCGCCAGCGCGCTGAGGAAATCCCGCAATGGGAGTTCTGCGACGGCTTTCTCACGGCCCTGGTCTGCACGCGCCGCCGCATCCCCGCTGCCGACTACCTGCCCATGCTGCTGGGCGACGGCGCGGCGCTCGACGTGGCCGAGGGCAGCCCGCTGCCGTTGCTGCCCGCGTTCAATGAAGCGGCCCAGCAGGCCCGCTTCATGGAGCTGTGGCAGCGCCGATGGAACGAGGTGGAGTACCAGCTCGACCAGCCCGTGGAGACGCTGGAGGACGAACGCACCTTCCACCCCGAGGCCATGGACATGCGCGGCGCCATTCTGAGCCTGCCCGAGGAAGAGCGCGCCGAGATGGACGGAAGAGAAATCCCCTCGTTTGGCCAGGTGTGGGCGCTGGGCTTCATGTTCGCGGTGGAGAACTGGCCCGAGGAATGGGCCGCCCCGCGCGACAAGAAGGCCGCCCAGTGGCTGGACGACGCGCTCGACGGCATCGTCGCCCTGACCGAGGACGACACCGGCCAGCCCGAAGTCTGCATGTACAGCGAGGGCGGCCCGCCCAGCACCAGCCAGGCGCGCGTGGAGACCTTCGGCGAGGCGATCTGGGCTGTCTACGACCTGCGCCAGATCTGGAAGAGCCTGGGCCCGCGCGTGGAGGCCGTGGTGAAGGGCGACCAGCCCGGCCGCAACGACCTGTGCCCTTGCGGCAGCGGCAAGAAGTTCAAGAAGTGCCACGGGAGATAAGGGCAAAGCGCTTTCTAGCAGCTTATAGCTGCAGGTACCTTGTTTTCGACTGGCGGGCCGGCGTGCCATCGCTGATGAGGCACGCATCGCTCTCAGCCGGGTGATCCAGGGGCGAGGCCGCTGGGATTCGCAGTAGACTTGCCGCCCATCAAATGCTGTCGCACCTCAAAGACGTGTCGTTGGGCGCCATGAACGCTTTCGTGCATGGAGGCATCCATTCGTTGGCGCCGCACCCCAGATGGATGTCCCATCCACCTTGCGCTGCAGGTGCTGCGCAACTCGAACGGCCTGCTGACCATGACAGGCATGACCCTCGCGGTGATGGCCGGCAACCCGGCCATCACCAAGCCGATGAGTGCCATTCAGCCAGAATTTGCCGATTGCCCCAGTGGCCAGCCAGCGACTTGCTCGCAGGGGCCGTGTCCGGCCTACTACGGCCGGTCATTGAACCCCGTTGCAGACATTCGAACGTCGGTTTGGCCCGGCGCATGCCACTACATTTTGGTTGCGTCACACCCACCAGCTTTTCTCGGAATGATGGTGTGCCGCATGCGGCATGCAGGCGACACAAAACCCGGGTTCGAAAAGAATTCGATAATGCTGTGTAAGTTTGTGCCGCGAGGGACGACGAACGTGGTGTAAGCGGCGGCGGCCACTGAACAACACATCGGAGGGAAGCGTGAAGACTGCACAACAACTGGCAGCGATCAGGCCAAAGCCTCGCACAAGCCCGTCCGCCACGCTTCAGCCCGCCTGGCTGCGCATCACGCACTGGCTCAATGCGATCGCCGTCATCATCATGATGCTCAGCGGCTGGCGCATCTACAACGCCTCACCGCTGTTTGCCTTTCGTTTTCCCAATGAAATCACGCTCGGCGGCTGGCTTGCCGGCGCGCTGCAATGGCACTTTGCTGCCATGTGGCTGCTGGTGGCCAACGGTGTGGTTTACCTGATAATGAATGTTGTCACCGGCCGGTTCCGGAGGCGCTTCATACCGGTCTCCATTCCTTCCGCGTTGCAAGACGTGGCTGCGGCCCTGCGAGGCAGGCTTTCGCACGCCAACCTGGCCGAATACAACGCGGCCCAGAAGCTGCTCTATCTCGGCGTTGTCGCCGTCATCGTGATCACGGTCCTGTCTGGCCTTGCCATCTGGAAGTCGGTGCAGTTTCCGCTGCTTCGCATGCTGATGGGGGGCTATGACGCCGCGCGATGGGTGCACTTCATCAGCATGAGCGCGATCGCACTCTTCATTGTTGTCCATGTAGTGATGGCTGTACTGGTACCACGCACACTCATCATCATGTTGCGCGGCCGCTAGGCTGCATTGGGGGGAATTATCGTGAGCACGCCTGACGAGATCGTCCGGTTCGACCGCAAGCTGATCCTGCGCGATGCCACCAGAGAGTTGAGCATGCCGTCCCGCCGGCTGTTCGGCAAGCGGGCCATCACGCTCGGCGGATTGCTGCTGCTGACCGGATGCAGCATCACCGACGAGCCTTCAGTGGAATCCTTCCTGATGGCGGTTTCGCGCTTCAATGACCGCGTGCAAGCCTGGTTGTTCGACCCGCGCCGGCTGGCACCCACTTATCCTGAGTCCATGCTGACGCGGCCGTTCCCGTTCAATGCTTACTATGGTATCGATGAAGTGCCGGAGGTGGACGCCGACAGCTTCCGGCTCGAGATCGGCGGCCTGGTCTCGCGCAAGACACCGTGGACGCTCGACGAGTTGTACGCATTGCCGCAGACGTCCCAGGTCACGCGCCATATCTGCGTGGAAGGGTGGAGCGCCATCGGCAAGTGGGGCGGCACGCGCTTCTCCGACTTCCTCCAGCGTATCGGCGCGGATACGACGGCAAAGTATGTGGGGTTTCGGTGCGCCGACGACTACTACTCCAGCATCGACATGCCCACCGCATTGCATCCGCAGACGCTGCTGACGTTCACCTATGACGGCGAACGCCTGCCACCAAAGTATGGATTCCCGATGAAGCTGCGCATGCCTACCAAGCTCGGGTACAAGAACCCGAAGCACATCGTCGCGATCTTCGTGACCAACACGTATCCGGGCGGTTACTGGGAGGACCAGGGGTACAACTGGTTCGGCGGTTCCTGAGTATTCACCTGTACCTGACCGGCAAGTTCGCCGGTTTCCTGCTTATCTCACCAAGGAGAGCACCATGAAGAAGCGTCTGGTTTTGCTGATTTCCGCAGGCATGTTGCTGGCCGGCAATGCACTGGCACAGGACACCATGAAGAAAGACGAGATGGGAAAGGATGCGATGGGACAGAGCGGGAGCATGGCGAAAGACACGATGGGGAAGGACGACATGGCGAAGGACCATAAGAGCAAGAGCCACGCCAAGAAAGCGCCTGAGAAGGGGGGCATGAGCAAGGACGCAATGGGCAAGGACACAATGGGCAAGGACGCCATGGGGAAGGACTCCATGGGGAAGGACGCCCCGAAGCAATAGCTGGCTACAGCTAAGCCCGCCGCTGGAGAGATGTGCCGACCGGGCTGTTACGCGCATTATGGTCGGCGGCGCCAAGAACGGCCAGGCCGAGATCATTGCGGCAATGCACTGACCATGCGGCCTGGTCGGAGTTGGGGACGGGCTCGCGAAGCCTCAGTTCGGCTCGATGCCGAGCGACAACACCTCGTGCGCCCACTTCACCGCCGCGCGTGCCGGCGCCTGGCCCGTCGACGCTACGCGTTGCGCCAGCCTGAGCACCCGATCGCGGATCCCGGCCACTTCGTCGCGAAGGACTGAATCGTCGACGCCGCCGAGGTACTCCCGGGCGCAACTTACGATGCCTCCAGCATTGATGAGGAAATCGGGTGCATAGAAGATGCCGCGCTGATGCAGGATGTCACCCTCGGCCAGTGAGGCGAGTTGGTTGTTGGCGCCGCCGGCAATGATCTGGAAACGGCAGTTTTCGGCCACGGCCGGGGTGATGACGGCACCGAGCGCACAAGGCGCGAATACGTCGGCGTCCACGCCCGTAATGGCTTCCGGCGATACGACGCGTGCGCCAAATTGCTGTTGCGCCTGCGTTGTGCGCCCGGCGTCGATATCGGCCACGGTCAGGGTCGCGCCCGCTTCATTGAGGCGGCGGCAGAGCTCCCAGCCTACCGATCCCAGACCCTGGACTGCCACCGACAGGCCGGCGAGCGACTTGCGGTCCAGGTGGTGCTGCGCCGCCGCCTGAATACCGACGAACACGCCGTAAGCCGTCCACGGCGAGGGGTTGCCACCGAATCCGCCGTCGCGAGGCATGCCGCTGACGTAGCGGGTCTCGGCCTGGACTGCGCGCATGTCGTCCACCGTCGTGCCCACGTCTTCAGCCGTGATATAGCTGCCCCGCAGCGACTCGACCATGCGGCCGAAAGCGCGGAAGAGCTGTTGGCGGTCGGTCTGCGCCGGCGAGCGCAGGATCACAGCCTTGCCGCCGCCGAACGGCAGCCCGGCGAGGGCGTTCTTGTAGGCCATGCCCTGCGACAGGCGCAGGGCGTCGGACAGCGCCTCAGTCTCGGCGGAATAGGTCCAGTACCGGCAGCCGCCGAAGGCGGGGCCCAGCCTGGTGCTGTAGATGGCGATAATGGCCTGCAGGCCGGATTCCGGATCGGTGGCGAGCGTCACGCGCTCGTGGGACAGGCCTTCGCCGGTGCCGAACAGGCGCACGGCGGCTGCCGCGTGGGTACGGTCGTTCAACTTCTTCTCCATGACGTGGGGAATGCAAAGCTGTAGCTCTGCCTTCCTTGGCACACCGCCTGGGTTGCAGTGCGGTGCGGCTTTGATGGGGCGCGGAGCCCCATCGCGTTTCGGCTGCGGGCGATTGTGTCGCACCAGCGCCGGGTTCAGGCTCTTACGGTTGGCACCGCGTGCTACCTGGTGCCACCGTGCAGCACCGCATTGCGGCGCGCGTACAGGAAGTAGACCGACAGCCCGATCGCGAGCCAGGTCAGGAAAGCGATCCAGGTCAGCGCCTGAAGGTGCGCCATCAGGAACAGGCAGAAACCCACCGACAGCAGCGGCACCACGGGCACGCCGGGGCAGCGGAAGGCCCGCTTCAGTTCGGGACGGGTCCGGCGCAGCACCAGCACCGCGACCGAAATCAGCGTGAAGGCGGAGAGCGTGCCGATATTGATCAGTTCGGCCAGCACATTGAGCGGCACGAATGCGGCGATCAACGCGAACACGATGCCGACGGTCCAGGTGGCAAAGAACGGCGTGGCGTGCACCGGGTGCACCGACGACAGCCTGGCCGGCAGCAGGCCATCGCGCGACATGGCAAAGATGACGCGGGTCTGGCCAAAGGTCATGACCAGGATCACCGTGGTCATGCCGAGAATAGCGCCCAGGTCGACGAAGCCCGCCACCCAGTTCTGCCCGGCGAATTGCAGCGCCAGCGACACCGGGTGGTCCACGCCGGCGAATCTGGTGAACGGCACGATGCCTGTCATGATCGCGGCCACCACCACGTACAGCACGGTGCAGACCGCCAGCGAGCCGATGATGCCGACGGGCAGGTCACGGCTCGGGTTGCGGACTTCCTCCGCAGCCGAGGTTACGGCGTCGAAGCCGATGAACGCAAAGAACACCAGGGCCGCCGCATTGAACACGCCGCTCATGCCGAACGGCGCAAACGGCTGCCAGTTCACCGGCTTCACGTGCCACACGCCTACGGCAATGAACAGCAACACCACGCTGATTTTGATCGCCACCATCACATTGTTCAGCCGCGTCGATTCCTTCACGCCGTACGACACCACCCACGTGATCGCCAGCATGATCAGCATGGCCGGCAGGTTCACCATGGTCTCGACGCCGGGCACCGCGCCCGGCGCCGCCGTGAGCGCCACCGGCAGCTTCAGCCCGAAGCCGGCGACGAGCGACTGGAAATAGCCCGACCAGCCCACCGACACCGCCGAGGTAGCCAGGCCGTATTCGAGCAACAGGTCCCAGCCGATCATCCAGGCGATGATCTCGCCCAGCGTCGCGTAGCTATAGGTATAGATCGATCCCGACACCGGGATGGCGGAGGCGAACTCGGCATAGCACAGCGCGGCGAAGCCGCAGGCGAGGGCCGCGATGACGAAGGACACCGTCAGCGCCGGGCCGGCGGTCAGGGCACCGGTGCCGGTCAGCACGAAGATGCCCGTGCCGATGATGGCGCCGATGCCCATCAGCACCAGGTCCACCGGACCCAGCACCTTCTTCAGGCCGCCAACGTGGCTGTCCGCCAGCATGGCGTCGATGTTTTTGGTTCGGAACAAGCTCATATAGGTGTCTCCTGCATGTGCTGCCGCGCGATCGCACGGACCCGCGCCGGAGATGGCGGCGAGTCATGCGGGCGCGATGGCATTCGGGGAGCGTGCTGCCGGGGTCGACGGCACGGCTTGCCGGCACGCTGGTGGCGCACCGGCCCCGGTATTGGTTGGAATTACCCTGACCGTCCAGATCGCGGGGACAGACATCAAACCGAATCAACGCGGCGCGCACGGCCCTCCGATTCCTTGCATGCCGCTGAAGTGAAACACGCCGGTCTCAATCGACGTGATGAACCCATCCGAACGGGTCGGCGATCTTGCCGCGCCGGATGCCGGTCAGCAATGAACGGCGGCGTCGCGTGACTTCGCCTTCCCCGCCATTGCCGATCGTGAACTCCCCGCCAGCGTGACGTACCTGCCCGATGGCGGTGACGACCGCAGCCGTGCCGCAGGCAAAGGTTTCCTTGACCCGGCCCGTGGCTGCATCGGTGCGCCACGTCTCGAAGCCGTACGGTGTTTCATTGAGCGGAATACCCTCGTGCCTGCCCAGTTCGATGCGGCAGTGGCAGCCGCGCTAGCGCCTGGGGCCGCTCACGTGGATGCGGCTTTTTTCGAGAGTGTATTAATCGTCCAGGCTGGCCGCGGCCAGGGCTTCGCGCAAGTTGGCGATAGTGAGGCATTCACGATGGTTGTCTCCGGATGCTTCTTTTGTCCGGAGTAGTGTAGGAAGCGCCCTCGCCATCGTAAAATCAAAAATTCCAACACCTGATATCCGCAAAATAAATAGCAGAAGGATGGTCACGGCCAGGTCTCGCGAGGCACCGGAAAGGATCGCCAGGGAGACTGCACTGCGGCAGTTCCGCTGCTTCGACACGAGAGCAGTGTTCTGCCGCTTCTCCACTAACGCGTCACCGCTTGAATGGCAGCCAGGCTATGAGAACGGACGTTGCGGTCACGGAGGCCCGAGCGGCGCCAAGGGTCGGAAGCCGCTGATGACTGCCGTCGGCCCTCAAACCGCGAGCCGACGGCGGAGTCCGGCCCCCTATGCATCGACGCAGCGACGGCACCTAGCGCCCAAGATCCTTCGCTGACTCGCCGGCAATTCCCCAGTTCTCCTTTGGCACATCGTGGATCCAGACGCGGACGTTCTCCTTTGGCGCTCCCGTCGCCTCCACCAGCGCTGCCGTGACTTTCTGTATCACAGCGCGCTTCTGCTCGACGGTACGGCCTTCGATCATGTAAATCTGCGCAAACGGCATCGTATTTCCCCTTCAAGCCTGCGGTGATTGGATAGCGTTCATGCGGCCTGCATCAGCCCGCGCTCGCGGGCCATGGTCAGCGCCGTGTCTTCGATCATGTCTTCCTGGCCGCCGACCATGCCGCGCCGGCCCAGTTCCACCAGCAGGTCGCGCGCAGGCACGCCGTACTTCTTCTCGGCTCGCTTGGCGAACAGCAGGAAGCTGCCGTAGACGCCCGCGTAGCCGAGCGTCAGCGCGTCGCGGTCGATGCGGATCGGGAAGTCCATGATCGGCACCACCAGGTCCTCGGCCACGTCCTGGATCTTCCACACGTCCACGCCGGTCCGGATGCCCATGCGGTCGCACACGGCCACCAGCACTTCCATCGGCGTGTTGCCCGCGCCCGCGCCAAGCCCCGCCGCCGCAGCATCGATACGCGTCGCACCGCATTCGATCGCGGCCAGCGAGTTGGCGATGCCCATGGCCAGGTTGTGGTGGCCATGGAAACCGAGCTCGGTCTCCGGCCGGAGCGCATCGCGCACCGCGCCCAGTCGCGCCTTCACGTCGTCCGGCAGCATGTAGCCTGCCGAGTCCGTGATGTAGATGCAGTTGGCCCCATAGCTCTCCATCAGTTTCGCCTGCCGCACCAGCCCTTCCGGGCTGTTCATGTGGGCCATCATCAGGAAGCCAACGGTGTCCATGTCGAGCTTGCGCGCATAGCCGATGTGCTGTTCGGACACATCGGCCTCGGTGCAGTGCGTGGCGACGCGGATGGTATGCACGCCGAGTTCATGCGCCATCTTCAGGTGGTCGACGGTGCCGATGCCGGGCAGCAGCAGCGCCGAGACCTTGGCCTGCTTCATCAGCGGAATGACGGCGCCGAGGTATTCCTCGTCCGTGTGCGCGGGAAAGCCGTAGTTGACCGATGAACCGCCCAGGCCGTCGCCGTGGGTGACTTCGATCAGCGGCACGCCCGCGGCGTCCAGGCCCTGGGCGATGGTGGTCATCTGATCGAGCGTCATCAGGTGACGCTTGGGGTGCATGCCGTCCCGCAGCGTCATGTCGTGGACGGTAATGGTCTTGCCTTGCAGCGTGGTCATGTCGTGCTCCTCGTCAGGCCGCCACTGCGGCAGGAATGGCTTGCAGGGTGAGTTCGCCCTTGAGGATCTCCTCGGCGAACATCTCGGCGGTGCGCGCGGCGGCGGCGGTCATGATGTCCAGGTTTCCGGCGTACTTCGGCAGGTAGTCGCCCAGCCCCTCCACCTCCAGGAAGACGCTCACGCGGTTGCCGTCGAACACCGGGCCGTTGACGAGCTTGTAGCCCGGCACGTACTTCTGCACTTCCTGGATCATCGCGTGGATCGACGCCGTGATGGCGGCCTGGTCCGGCTCGGTCTCCGTCAGGCAATGCACGGTGTCGCGCATGATCAGCGGCGGCTCGGCCGGGTTGATGACGATGATGGCCTTGCCCTTCTTCGCGCCACCCACGCGTTCCACGGCACCCGCGGTGGTGCGCGTGAACTCGTCGATATTCTTGCGCGTGCCCGGCCCTACCGAGCGGCTGGACACCGTGGCAACGATCTCGCCGTAGGCGACCGGCTGCACGCGGCTGACGGCCGCCACCATCGGAATCGTGGCCTGCCCGCCGCAGGTGACCATGTTGACGTTCATTTCTGCACGCCCGAGATGCTCGCGCAGGTTGACCGGCGGCACGCAGTACGGGCCGATGGCCGCGGGCGTGAGGTCGATCATCAGCACGCCCAGCGCATTGAGCTTGCGCGAGTTCTCGGCATGCACATAGGCGCTGGTCGCGTCGAAGGCGATCTGCACGCCATCGGCCAGCACGTGCGGCAGCAGGCCATCCACGCCGTCGGCCGTGGTCTTGATGCCCATCTCGCGGGCACGCTTGAGGCCATCGGATTCCGGGTCGATGCCGACCATCCAGACGGGCTCCAGCACGGGGCTGCGCTGCAGCTTGGCCAGCAGGTCGGTGCCGATATTGCCGGGCCCGATGAGGGCGCACTTGATCTTCTTGGTCATGGTAGTGGTCTCCAACACTCAATACGTAAGGCGCATGCGGCGTTCATTCCACGAAGCGCATCGACACGCTGCCCAGGTCCTGGAAGCGCACGCACACGCTGTCGCCCGCCGCCACGGCAATGGCCTCGGTCACGCCGCCGGTCATGATGAAGGTGCCGGCGGGGATTTCCTGGCCGCGCGCGCCGAGGTGGTTGGCCATCATCGCCACGGCTGCCGCCGGGTGGCCCAGCACGGCCGCGCCGGCCGCCATGGCTACCGCGTGCCCGTTCTTTTCGAGCACCACGCCGAGCGTGCGCAGGTCGAGTTCCTCCGCGTCGCGCGCACGCCCGCCCACCACGAAGCGTGCCGCCGAGGTGTTGTCGGCAATGACGCTCTTCAGGTCGAACTTGAAGTCGCGGTAGCGGCTGTCGATGATTTCCACCGCGGGCAGCACGAAGTCGATCGCTGCCAGCACGCTGCCCACATGACAGCCCGGGCCGCGCAGCGGTGCCTTGGTGACGATGCAGATCTCGGCTTCCACCTTCGGGTGGATCAGCTCGGACATGCGGATCTCGCCGCCGTCCGGCCGCGCCATGTCTTCGCTGACGAAGCCGAACACCGGCGTTTCCACGCCCATCTGCTTCATCTTGGCAAACGAGGTGAGCCCCGCCTTCAGGCCCACGGTCCTGAGGCCGCGCGCCTCCTTGCGCCGGCGGATTTCGTCCTGGATGTCATAGGCATCGGCCCAGTCCATGTCAGGGTATTCGTCGGTGATCTTGGTGATGTCGCGCACGTCAAGCTGCGCGGTCTCGACATGCGCGGCCAGTGCTTCGATGGTTTGGCGATCCAGTGTCATGGGTTGGGTCTCCTCGATGCCGGGTTCAGATGAAGCGCACCGAGGTGCCGCCCAGGCCACCGACGCTGCAGTAAAGGCTGTCGCCCGCCTTGACGGGCACCAGCGGCGATTGCGAGCCGGACAGGATCACGTCGCCCGCCTTGAGCGCAATGCCGAGCCGCCCCAGCGTGTTGGCCAGCCACGCCACCGCATTCACCGGCGACCCCTGCACCGACGCGCCGCACGACGTGCTGACGATCTCGCCGTTCTTCTCCAGCACCATGCCGGCCAGCGCGAGGTCGAGATCGCGCGGGCTCCGGCGCGTGCCGCCCAGCGTGAAGACGCCGCACGAGGCGTTGTCGGCGACGGTGTCCTGGATCTTGATCTTCCAGTCGCGGATGCGCGAATCGACGATCTCGAAGCACGGCATCACGAAGTCCGTCGCGCGCAGCACATCGGCCGCCGTCACGCCAGGGCCGCACAGGTCGCGCGCCAGCACGAAGGCCACCTCGGCCTCGGCCTTGGGCGCGATCATCTTGCCGGTGTCCACCGGTTCGCCCTCGTTGAAGACCATGCCCGAGAGCAGGTGGCCGAAGTCAGGCTGGTTCACGCCCAGCATGTCCATCACAACCTGGCTGGTCACGCCGATCTTCTTGCCGATCACGGTTTCGCCGGCCTCAAGGCGGCGGCCGATCATGCGCAGCTGGATCTGGTAGGCGTCGTCGATGGTGATGCCGGGCTCCCGGTCGGTGAGCGGTTCCACGGGCGTGCGCGTCACGAGCGAGTCGTAGAGCGCGTCGCCGTATTGTTGGATCTTGAGAGCGTCCATGAGCGGTTCGGTAATCCGTCGAAATTGAAATCAGGCCGCGCCGGCGTCGGCTTCGGCCAGGAAGTTGTTCACCAGCAGGGCAAAGCGCGCGCCGTGCTCGATCTGCGTCCAGTGGCCGCAATGGCCGAACACGTGGAGCTGGCTGTTGGGAATCCAGTCGGCCAGGGTCAGCGAATTGGACAGCGGGATGACGCGGTCCTCGCGGCCGTGCACGACCAGCGTTTCATGCGGCAGTGCGCGGATGTCGGCTTCGGCGCTCGTCATAGCGTCCACCCAGCGCTGGCGCGGGGCGGGAAACATGGCGGCATAGGATTCCTGCACCCCCGGCGCGATGCTGGCCTCGTAGCGCAGTTGCGCCAGTTCGTCCGTGACGCGGCTGCGGTCCCAGGCGAACAGGTCGAGCAGACCGCGCATGGCCGCCAGCGACGGCTCGTAGCCCCACACCGCGTCCAGTCCCGGCGTAATGCCGAACGGCACGCCCACCGCGCCCATCAGCACCAGCCGGCGCACGCGTTCCGGCGCGCGGATGGCCAGGGCCAGCGCGAGGCCGCCGCCGAACGAATTGCCGACCAGATCGACCTGGGGCAGGTCCAGCGCATCGATCAGGTCCAGCGCCTGCCGGACCCACACGTCCATGCCGTAGACCTGGCCGGCAGGACGGTCGCTCTGGCCGAAGCCCAGCATGTCCGGCGCGATCACGCGGCGTTCGCGGGCCAGCGCGGGCATCACCAGGCGCCAGTTCGCCAGCGCGCTCACGCCGGGGCCGGAGCCGTGCAGCAGCAGCACCGGCGCGCCACGGCCGACGTCGTGGACATGTGTTTGCACCGTGCCCGTACGCACGTAATGGGCTTCGGGGGTGTTGGGGGTATCGATCACGGCCGTGCTCATAGCTTCACCATCACGTTGCGCAGTTCCGTGTAGAACTCGAGCGAATGCACGCCGCCTTCGCGGCCGATGCCCGATGCCTTGGAGCCACCGAAGGCCGTGCGCAGGTCGCGCAGGAACCAGCTGTTGACCCAGCACAGCCCGACGTCGATGGCGCGCGCCATGCGGTGAGCCGTGCCGAGGTCCTGCGTCCACACCGTGGTGGCCAGGCCGTAGTCGGTGGCGTTGGCCAGCGCAATGGCTTCCTCCTCCGTATCGAAGGGCGCGATATGGCAGCACGGACCGAAGATCTCTTCACGGATCACGCGCGCGCTCTCGGGCAGGCCGGTCCAGATCGTCGGCTGCACCCAATGGCCATCGGCGAGTTCGGTCGGCATGGCGGGCGCGCCGCCGCCGGTCACCACCGTGGCGCCTTCGCTGCGCGCCAGTTCGTAGTAGGACAGGACCTTGGCCTTGTGCTCGGCGGAGATCAACGGCCCGAGGCCCACGCCGGGTTCGTCGGACGGGCCGATCCTGAGCGCCTCGGCCTTCTCCTTGAGCGCCTGCACGAACCTGTCGAAGATCGGCCGCTGCACGTACACGCGCTCGGTGCCCAGGCAGACCTGGCCGCAATTCTCGAACGCACTGCGCGTGATGCCGGCCACGGCCTTGTCGAAATCGGCATCCGCGAAGACGATGCCCGCGTTCTTGCCGCCCAGTTCGAAGCTGACCGGGCGCACGCCCTTCGCCGCCGCGGCCATGATGGCCTCGCCGGTACGTGTCTCGCCGGTGAAGGTGATGCCGCTGACGCCGGGGTGGCGCGTCAGGTACTCGCCCGCCGAGCCCGGCCCGAAGCCGTGCAGCACGTTGTAGACGCCGTTCGGAATCCCCACGTGCGCCATCACCTCGCCCAGCAGCGTGGCGGTGGCCGGCGTTTCCTCGGACGGCTTGACGATGACGGTGTTGCCACAGGCCAGCGCCGGGCCGACCTTCCAGGTCATCAGCAGCAGCGGCAGGTTCCAGGGGCACACCACCGCCACCACGCCAAGCGGTGAGCGTAGCCCGTAGCTGATTGCCGTGCCGCCGTCCGGCGTGGCCATCTCGAAGCTCTCGGTCGGCACGTTCTTGACGATGTCGGCAAAGATCTTGAAGTTGGCGGCACCGCGCGGAATGTCGATGTGCGAAGCCAGGCTGCGCGGCTTGCCGGTGTCGGCCAGTTCGGCCTCCAGGAAGTCGTCGAAGCGGCGGACGATCTCGTCGGCCACGGCGTGCAGCAGCTCGACGCGCCGGGCCACCGTCATGCGGCCCCACTCGCCATGCAGCGCGGCACGGGCGGCAGCCACCGCGGCGTCCACCTCGGCCTGCCCCGCTTCGTGCACCAGCCCGATCACCCGGTTGTCCACCGGGGCGCGGTTCTCGAACGTCTTGTTGGTGGCGACGAACTCGCCATTGATGAAATTGCGGAAGTGCTTCACGGTCAGATTCCCGAGACAGACAGTCCTTGTCCTGGTTGATAAGAAAATTTCACTGCAGGCCGATGGCATGCAGGCCCGCGCGGGCGCATGCCTCGTCCTGCCCGGCCGAGCCGCCGGACACGCCGATGCCGCCAATCAGTTCGCCCGCCTCATGTACCGGCAGGCCGCCGCCGAAGATCACCAGCCGCGGGCGGCCGGCAAGACCCAGGCGCAGCGATTCATCGCCGGCCAGCAAGGCGCCCCACTGCGCGGTGGGGAAGCCGAAGCTGGCCGCCGTGTACGCTTTGTCGATGGCGATGTCGATCGAGTGCAGGAAGGCGCCCCCCATGCGCGCGAAGGCCACGAGCGTGCCGCTGCCGTCCACCACGGCCACGTTGATGCGCAGGCCCTGCTCTTCCGCAGCTGCCACCGCGGCCGCTACGGCGGCCTGTGCAGCAGCAAGCGTGATGTGGTGGCGGGTGTCGCTCAGGTTGATGGTGTCGGCAGTGCTTGTGGTCATGGCAGTAAGGCGGTCATGGAGATAGCGATTCGGCAAGCCCGGAGGGCGCCTATTGAACGTTCCCAAGTTCCGACAGCGCAAAAGCAACCACCGTCATTCCCGCGCATACCCAAAGGGCACGTGGGCGGGAATCCAGCGTCGTCAAAGCCACTGGGTTCCCGCCTTCGCGGGAACGACAAGCAAGAAGCGGTGTCGTGAATTCCGGAAACATCAATAGCGCCGATCAGGTGTAGACATCCGTGAACGACGGCACCGCTTCACCAGTGTGGTAGAAGATGCCGGTCCACAGCTTGTCTTCGCTCCACGTGGTGACGGGGCGGTCGGGCTGCGCGAGGTAGCCCAGGCCGGCGAAGGTCTCGTTGCGGTTGCCGCTCGGGTCGAAGAAGTAGATCGTCTCGCCGCGCGTGATGCCGTGGCGCGTGGGGGCCACATCGATCTTGGTCTGGTTCTTGGCCATGACGTCGGCGGCCTTGAGCACGTCGTGCCAGGAGTCCAGGAAGAAGGCGATATGGTGCAGGCCGCTGCGCGGGCCGCCGACAAAGGCGATGTCGTGCGGCGTGGTGCTGCGGGCCAGCCACGTTGCCGCCTGGATGTCGCCGCCCGGGCCTACCACCACCTGCTCGGTCAGGAAGAAGCCGAGCACTTCCTGCATAAAACGCGTGTTGTCCGCCACCGTGTTGATGCCCGCCTCCGGATTGAGCTCGCACATCAGCAACGCATGGTCCAGCCAGTGCACGGCCGCGCCCTTGATGCCGTCGGGCCAGGGGTCCGGGTTGCGGCTGCCCACTTCCGTGCCGACCAGCTCCTTCATGGCGTAGAGGCGCATCTCGTGGCCGCTCGGCAGCTGGAACTGCAGCATGCGGCCGGTAGCCGGCAGCGTGCCTTCGGGGAGCATCGTGGTCTTGATGCCCCACGCCTCGATCTTGCCCTGCAGTTCGTCGAGATCGGCTTCGCGCTCGACCTTGTAGGCGAGGTGGTTGAGGCCGGCCTGGTCCGACGGGGTGAGGATGAGCGAATACTTGTCCCACTCGTCCCAGCACTTGAGGTAGACGTTGCCGGCCTTGTCCTGCATCGTCACCTTCAGGCCGAGCACGTTTTCGTAATGCCGCAGCGCGGCGGCCATGTCCATCACCTTCAGGCTCGCATGCCCGATTCGTAGAACACCCATGCTTGTCTCCTGGTTGAAAATCTCACTGCGGCTTGTTGTCAGGCTGCGCCCCCGCAGATGCGGCGAACCCTTTGAAGAACGGCTTCTCGAACTTTCCCAGCACCGCCAGGCGTACGGCGGTAAGCGGCGCTTCGCGGCACGCCAGCGTGACGCCCTGCGCTTCTTCCTCGGCGCTGACGTGGGCGCGGCTGAGCGGGCCCAGGCGCGTGGTGCGGCCTTCCAGCACGCGCACCTTGCACACGCCGCAGCCGCCATTGACGCAGCCCACGGGAACCCCCTTGCGGCCCAGGCGCAACATGCCCGCCAGCAGGCTCTCGCTGGTGGCGCAGACGTAGTGCTCCCGGGTCTGCTCCACGCAGACATCCACCTTTGGTCGACAGTCCGGCATTGCGTGGCCCTCCCCGCTCAGACCCGCTTGAACAGCGGGCTGCGCTGCGTGTTGGCATCCGCCGCCGAGAGGAATTTCTCGGTGTAGATGTCGTCCTCGAACAGCCGGCCCTGCATGAGCGTGCCGATGACGGCTTCCACCATCGGCGGCGGCCCGCACAGGTAGGCCTTGTTTCCGGCGAACTGCCCCTCGAACAGCGCCCGGGCCGCTTCGTGCGCGAAGCCGCGCGCGCCGCCCCAGGCGCTGTCCTCGGGCTCGTTGGAGAGCACCGGCACGTAATGGAAGTTCGGGTGGCGCGCGGCGAGGTCGACGAACTCGTCATGGCCGTACAGCTCTTCCTGGCTGCGTTGGCCGTTGACCAGCGTGATGGGCAGCGTACAGCCTTGCCCGAGCAGGTCGAGGATCATCGAGCGCGGACTCGACAGGCCCGATCCGCCCGCCACGAACAGCATCGGCTTTGCTGCCGACTGCCGCACGAAGAAGCGGCCATACGGCCCGCTCACGCGCAGGGTGTCGCCGACGTGCAGTTGTTCGTGCAGCACGCCGGTTCCCGCGCCGCCTGGCACGCGGCGCACCTGCAGTTCGATCTCGCCGGTATCGGCGACCTCGCCGGGCGAGTTGGCGATCGAGAACGCGCGTTGCTGCCCCAGCCCCGGAATCTCCACCATGACGTACTGGCCGGCCTGGAAATCGATCGGCTGGTCCAGCTTCAGGCGCAGGCCCTTGATGGTGGGCGTGAGCGTGTCGATGCGCGTGACCGTGGCCGCGAAGTCGCGTACCGGGATGACGCGCGCGTCCGGCTCGTCTTCGATGTCGGCCTCGATGCAGACGTCGGACAGCGCGGTGGCGCAGCACGCCAGGGTCTTGCCCTCTTCCCGCTCGATCTCCATCAGCGCGAACGGATTGGCCGCACCGTGGTCGACCTCGCCGCTCGTGACCTGCACCTTGCACGTGCCGCACAGGCCGTGGCCGCAGGCATGCGGAATGTACACCCCCGAGCGCAGCGCGGCGTCGAGCAGGGTCTGGCCCTCGGCCACGTCCAGCGTGGCGCCGAGGGGCTCGATGGTGAGTTGATAACACATGGCTTAGCTGCAGGAACCTTTGATGCCGGTGAGGCCCGGCGTACGGAAACGGATCACGTCCTTGTGGCCCAGGCCGTTGTCGGCCAGGGACCTGGCCGGGTCGGGTGTCCACGGCTGGCCGGACTTGAACCACTGCACCGCGCTCCAGTCGATGCGCGCGAAGTCGGGATGCTCGCCGTAGATGCCGGGCAGCACCTGGCTGACGAGCGCACCGAACGGCATGTCCGGTGGCAGCGGCAGGCACACCGGCGCACAGATCATCAGGTGGTCTTCCCAGCCGATGTAGAGCAGCGGCGCCGGGAAGTTCTCGCGCACGTCCTTCATCGGGAACTTGTAGGGAACCCCGGCGGCGGGGTTGACGACGACGCTCATGCTGATTCTCCTGTCCAGGCGGCAAAGTTCTTCTGGTCTTCCGAGCCTTCGAAATCGAAGTTGTCCCGGCCGATGTTCATCTCGTAGTACTTGAGTACGGCCATCAGCGGGTCAAAGCCCTCGACGGTCGGGTCGGTGCCTTCGGGGAAGCAGTGGCCCTGGTAGACCTGGTGCACGGGCAGCCAGCTCTGCACGTACTTCTCGGGCTCGTCCTCGAAGATGTGCTGGCAGTGGTCGGAGCAGAAGTGGTACTTGTTGCCGAAGTAGTCGGTTTCGCGGTAGCAGATCTTGGTGGCGTCGCCGGGCTCGGTGAAGAACATCGGCACCTGGCAGGTCGTGCACAGCATCGGCAGGGTCTTGTTGTAGAAGCGGCGCCCTTCCTCGGCCCGCTCGCGCCAGAACTCGAAGCGCGGGCGATAGTGCTTGTCGAAGCTTTCCGGGTACTTCTGCGACAGCCACTGCATCTCGTCGTCAGTGGGAATCCAGGTGTGGAACGGCGCGGCGGCACCGTAGTTGTAGAACGTGGCCCAGGCCTGGTGGCTGATGTGGTCCTTGCCTTCGCACGCATCCTTCCAGCCGCTCGGCTCGCGAATGCCGTAGCGCGCCAGGTCCTTGAACAGCGCGCCGCCGTTGCCCTCGGCGTACATCTCCCACGCTTCCTTCCAGCTCATCACGCGCTTGGGCAGCATGTAGTCCTGCATCATCGCGACGATGGTCAGCAGGCGGTAGCCGCGCCAGAACCACTTGTCGATCCAGCGCTGCACGATCGGCACGTTGTCCGGGTCCTGCTCGAGCATGAACTTGATGCACTCGATGCCCAGCGTCATGTGGCGCGACTCGTCGGACTGGGCCGAGAAGCCGAAGGTGACGGTGCTCATGTCGCCGTTGTGCGCAGCCCCGGACATGAAGGGCACGAACAGCAGGTTGGTCAGCACGTACTCGAACGAGAAGCTGACGGCAGTCAGGAACTCGAACGGGCCGGCGGTGCAGGCATCTTCGAAGAACGACTTCGGCACCGAGAGATACCAGACGCGGTCGAACCAGTGGTGTGCGCGATGCAGGCCGTTGAAGTACTTGTTGTAGTGCGAGATCGCGTGTGTTTCCGTCTGGTAGTGGCGCAGTTCGTCGATGGACTGCATCTGCGCCGCCACGCGTGCGCCCTCGCCCGTGAACTGCCGGCCAATGTGCGCAAAGCCGCGGTGCGCACAGTATTCGAGCGGCGTCACGCCCTGGAGGAAGAGCTTGAGCGCATTGACGTAGCGTGCGTCGCTGATGCCGAGCTGGCCGTTGTTCTGCGCAAAGGCCTCGATCACGGCGTACAGCTTCTTCTCCTTCTCGCCCTGGTACTTCCAGTAGGCGTCCATGGTCAGGCGGAACGGGTCCTGCCACTTGTCCCAGTCGTGGATCTTGATGCCCTCGTAGGTGTCGTAGGGAAAGACCTTGTCCATCGGCTGGTAGGTGGTCTCCCAGCCGAGACCGCGGGTCATGGCGGCGTAGCGTTCCTTCAGTCCAAGCTTCTTCTTGGCAACGCGGGTATCCATGGTGTGTCTCCTCTCGTATTTGTGTGCGCTCAGTGCTCCCAGCTCAGGGTGAGCTGGTCGTCGTCTTCGTCGATGTGGCCGGACAGCGTGACGAGGTTGACGTGCAGTTGCTGCAGGTCGAAGGGCCGGCCGGTCTGCTCCTCGATGGTTTCACGGCGGATGGTGAGCCGGCCGGGCGCGTCGATCTTGACCAGGCCCGTGGGGTAGGTGACGACGGCCTCCGGGTTGTCGGTCACGATTGCCTCGACCACGGGGCGCGATTCCTCGTTGGCCTGGAAGGCGATGAAGACTTGGGACATGGGGTTTCCTCTCCAGAGAATCGGATGCAGGCCGCGCTCAGAGCGCCAGGCCGAGCTTCGCAGCGCGCGCATCGAGCGCCGCACGCACTTCACCGAGCGCCGCGGCGCCGTGTTCGCCCAGCGCCAGTTCGGCGACCGGCGTCAGCGCCGCCTGGGCGCGGTCAGCCCAGCGCTTGAACCACTGCGTAAGCAGCTCGCGGTTGCCGGCGGCTTCGGCTTCGGGCGCGGCCGCCATGGTCTTGACGACGGCGTCGATCCAGCGCGCGGTTTCGTCGTGCCACTCGGGCACGAAGCTGGTCAGCATGGCCACGGCCGTGCCGCCTTGCAGCGTGAGGTGGTCGTCCACGTAGTGGCCGTAGACGAGCGGGTACAGCAGGCCGTCCAGCGCGAAGTTCTGCGCCACGAACAGCTCGGCCGGGTCCTGCAGCACGAAGGTGTCTTCCACATAGTGGCGCAGGCCCTGCCAGCGCGGGTCGTCCAGCCACGCGCGCTTGCCGGCATCGAGCACGGCCGGCTCGTCCAGCGCAAGTGCCAGCCGCGTGATCAGCTGCGCAATGCCGAGCTGGTCCATCGCATGGAACATGGCCGGCGCGGTGAATGCCGTGCCATAGCCGTAGGCGCAGATGGACGCGTTGTTCATGTTGGCGCCCCAGGCCACGTGGCGCAGCGGCAGCAGCACCTGCAGCGCCTGGTCACGCAGTGCGTCGCTCATGGACGCGGCCAGGCCGCGCGACTCCACGAACTGGAAGTTGGCTTCCACCGCCTCCTGCTGGCGGGCGCGGGTCATGGTCCAGGTGGCGTAGTAGAACTGGCGCGGGTCTTTCAGCACCTCCCAATCCGCCAGGCGGATGCGGCTGCGGCTGGCGTCGAACAGCTCGTGCGCCGGGTCCCACGTCGGCCGGTAGTGGAAATTGGCCGAGGGCTGCGCGCCGTAGGTCGCTTCCTGATAGCGCGTGGCGGCCTTGTTCTCGCCGATCAGGCGGGCAACGTGGGCGAAGGTCTGCCGCAACGGCGTGATCTCGCGGGCCTGTAGATCGATATTCATGCGGGTCGTCTCCTGGTGTTATATGAAGTCGGGCGTGCGGCGGTCTGCGCCGCCTCAGGATTCCAGCCTTGTCACCTGGTGCCTGTCGCAGAACGCCGCGAAGGCCGGTTCCGGCAGCAGCAGGTCCACGCTCAGCTCGGGCCAGCCGATGGCGAATTCGAAGCTCACCAGCCCGTCGCCGCGGCGCTCGACGCGGCTGACGAACTTGCACGTGAGGTCGACGTGAGGCAGCGCGTCGTGGGACGTGGCAGGTTGGGAAGTCATGGGCATGTCCTGGTGATGTTCGGTGGGTCCGCCACCGGCACAGGGCTGTGGCGGGGTGACGACCAGTCTTTGCAGAAGGCGTGCCAGCATCGGACGCAATCCACTAAAATCTCGATATTTTTAGGGAAAACCCCGACAAAAGTCAGGGGTATAGCGACGTATAGCGACGAGCCACGCACCCAAAATCCCGCCTCCTATACCCTGCCGTCCGGCAAATCAGACCGAAATTTGATGATTTCATTGACCCATGTAGGGCCGGTTTCATCAAATGATCGAACATCCCCTCGAAGCAGTCCTCCTGCTTGATCCGGATTAATTCTCGAGATTTTTATCCAATTGATGAACTCTTCTGGCGCAGGAAGCCAGCGCAGATCTCATCAAAAACTCAAATTCAGGGGTGCTTCCTGGTTTCTGCAGCGCACACAAGGTCAACGAAAAAAACTGCTCCATGCGCGCTGCTCAAGACGATCGTGGATTTTTGCAACGCAGCATAAGAGTGCCGGCAGGCCTGCTGGCATCGCGTTTGCGATTGGGATGGTGCCCAGGTGCGGAGGCCATCCCGCCGGGACCACAAAGCAAGAGAGACCCAAACAAGGAGACACCTCATGGCGCTATTGGAACGCGCAGCGTGGTACGACATTGCCCGCGCAACGAACTGGACACCGGGATACGTGGCCGAGTCCGAACTCTTTCCCGAGGTCATGGCCGGCACGCAAGGCGTGCCCATGGAAACCTGGGAGACCTACGACGAGCCGTACAAGACCTCGTACCCCGAATACGTCAAGATCCAGCGCGAGAAGGACGCCGGCGCCTACTCGGTGAAAGCCGCACTGGAACGCAGCCGCATGTTCGAGGATGCGGACCCGGGCTGGCTCTCGATCCTGAAGGCGCATTACGGCGCCATCGCGCTCGGCGAATATGCGGCGATGAGCGCGGAAGCGCGCATGGCCCGCTTCGGCCGCGCGCCCGGCATGCGCAACATGGCGACGTTCGGCATGCTGGACGAGAACCGCCATGGCCAACTGCAGCTGTACTTCCCGCACGACTACTGCGCGAAGGACCGGCAGTTCGACTGGGCGCACAAGGCGTACCACACCAACGAATGGGGCGCGATCGCGGCGCGGAGCACCTTCGACGACCTGTTCATGTCGCGCAGCGCGATCGACATCGCCGTGATGCTCACGTTCGCCTTCGAGACCGGCTTCACCAACATGCAGTTCCTCGGCCTTGCGGCCGACGCCGCCGAGGCGGGCGACTTCACCTTCGCCAGCCTGATCTCGAGCATCCAGACGGACGAGTCGCGGCATGCGCAGATCGGCGGCCCGGCCCTGCAGATCCTGATCGCCAACGGACGCAAGGAGCAGGCGCAGAAGCTGGTGGATGTGGCGATCGCACGGGCCTGGCGCCTGTTCTCGCTGCTGACCGGCACGTCCATGGACTATGCGACGCCGCTGCACCACCGCAAGCAGTCGTTCAAGGAGTTCATGAGGGAATGGATCGTCGGCCAGTTCGAACGCTCGCTGATCGACCTCGGGCTGGACCTGCCCTGGTACTGGGACCAGATGATCAACGAGTTCGACTACCAGCACCATGCCTACCAGATGGGCATCTGGTTCTGGCGCCCGACCATCTGGTGGAACCCGGCTGCCGGCATGACACCGGATTGCCGTGACTGGCTCGAAGAGAAATATCCGGGCTGGAACGACACGTTCGGCAAGGCGTGGGACGTCATCATCGACAACCTGCTCGCGGGCAGGCCGGAGCTGACCCTGCCCGAAACGCTCCCCATCGTCTGCAACATGAGCCAGCTGCCGATCTGCGCGGTCCCCGGCAACGGCTGGAACGTGAAGGACTATCCGCTCGAATACAACCGCCGCACGTACCACTTCAATTCCGAGATCGACCGCTGGGTGTTCCAGCAGGACCCGGTGCGCTACCGCGACCACCTGAGCCTGGTCGACCGCTTCCTGGCCGGACAGATCCAGCCGCCGGACCTGATGGGTGCGCTCCGGTACATGAACCTCGCACCGGGCGAGACCGGCGACGACGCACACCAGTACGCCTGGGTCGAGGCTTATCGCAACCAGCGCGAACGGAACAAGGCCGCCTGACGCGGCAAGCAAACGGAGGATGACATGGCACTTTTTCCTGTGATTTCGAATTTCCAGTACGACTTCGTACTGCAGCTCGTTGCCGTCGACACCGAGAACACGATGGACGAGGTGGCCGCGGCCGCCTCGCATCATTCGGTGGGCCGGCGCGTGGCGCCCCAGCCGGGCAAGGTCGTCCGGGTACGGCGCCAGGGGAGCGAACAGTTCTATCCGCGCGGGGCCAGGCTGGGCGAGACTGACATCAAGCCGATGGAATCGCTCGAATTCATTTTTTGCGATGCGTGAGTGAGGCCGACATGAACTACCAGAAAGTCTGCACGCTCGACGAGCTCTGGGAAGGCGACATGACCGAGGTCGAGGTGGACGGCCACGTGATCGTGCTGGTTCGCCCCGAAGGGGGAGAACCGCGCGCCTTCCAGGGCATCTGCCCGCACCAGGACATCCCGCTCGCGGAGGGCAAGTTCGACGGACGCGTGCTGATGTGCCGCGCCCATCAATGGACGTTCGATGCGAACACGGGCAAGGGCATCAACCCCGGCGGCTGCCGGCTCGCCGAGTACACGGTAAAGGTCGAGGGCGACGATATCTTCGTCGCGGTCGAAGGCGTCGAACCCTTGTTCGCCAATTGCTGACATAGCGCAGGAACACACCATGAGTATCGACAACACCGCCCAGGCATACCGCAACAACCGCGTCGGACCTGTGCTGCGCGCGAGCAGCATCACCGAGGGCGTCATCGAAGCCGCACAGGAAGACAACCCCGGCAAGGAAATCCGCGTCGACGACAAGCTCGCGTACGTGCGCATCGACACCGACGGCGAGCTGATCCTGCGCCGCGCCACGCTGGAGGAGACCCTGGGCCGGCCGTTCCGGATGTCCGAGCTCGAAGTGAACCTCAGTTCGTTCGCCGGCCGCATCGAGACCACGGATGACTACGTCCGCTTCTACTACGAAAAGACGCTGTAAAGGGAGACTCGCATGACAACACAACCCGAAGTCCTCAAGCCCCTCAAGACCTGGAGCCACCTGGCCGCGCGGCGGCGCAAGCCCAGCGAGTACGAAATCGTCTCGACGAATCTCCACTACACGACGGACAACCCCGACGCGCCGTTCGAACTCGACCCGAACTTCGCAATGGCGCAGTGGTTCAAGCGCAACCGCAACGCGTCGCCGCTGGCCCATCCTGACTGGAATGCGTTCCGCGATCCGGACGAACTCGTCTACCGCACCTACAACATGCTGCAGGATGGGCAGGAAACCTATGTCTTCGGGCTGCTGGACCAGTTTTCCGAACGCGGCCACGACACCATGCTTGATCGGACCTGGGCCGGCACGCTGGCACGGCTGTACACCCCCGCGCGCTACCTGTTCCACGCGCTGCAGATGGGTTCGGCCTACCTGACGCAGCTGGCGCCCGCCTCGACCATCTCGAACTGCGCCGCCTATCAGACCGCCGATTCCCTGCGCTGGCTGACGCATACCGCGTACCGCACGCGGGAGCTGTCGCAAACCTTCGGCGATATCGGTTTCGGCATCGACGAGCGCAGGTATTGGGAGCAGGACACGGCATGGCAAGGCTGGCGCAAGCTGGTCGAGCTTGGCCTGGTGGCGTGGGACTGGGCAGAGTGCTTCGTTGCCCTCAGCCTGGTCATACGGCCGGCGGTGGAAGAAACCGTCCTGCGCAGTCTTGGCGAGGCCGCACGGCACAACGACGACACCCTGCTCGGCCTGCTGACCGATGCGCAGCTTGCCGACGCCCAGCGGCACCGGCGCTGGGCCGGCGCGCTGGTGCGCATGGCCCTGGAACAACCCGGCAACCGCGAAGTCCTGGCCGGCTGGATCGCCAAATGGGAGCCGCTCGCCGACGAGGCAATCGCCGCCTACTGCGCGGCGCTGCCGGACGCGCCCGGTGCGCAGGCGCGCGCCTGCGCGGCCGTGCGCGACTTCCGGCACGGCATCGGCCTGTAACGCCGGGCCGCCCCGGACGCATACCACTCGACTGCCACTATCGGAAACCCATGGAATACCAGATCACCATCGAAGGCGGAGCAACGTTCTCCGTCGCTGCAGAGGAAGACACGCTGCTGCGCGGCGCCCTGCGTGCGGGCGTCGCCCTGCCGCACGAGTGCAGCGTGGGCGGCTGCGGAGCATGCCGCTTTGACGTTGTGGACGGGCCCATGGAATCGATCTGGCCCGAGGCGCCCGGGCTGTCCGAGCGCGACCGCAAGCGCGGCAAGCACCTTGCCTGCCAGTCCCGCCCGCTGGGCGACTGCACGATACGCGTGCGTTGCGACGAGGCCTATCGTCCGGCCATCCGGCCGGAGCGCTGGCCCGCGGAGCTGCTGGCGCGGCGCGCGCTGACACATGACATGAGCGAGTTCACGTTCCAGGTGCCGGCCACTGCGGAGTTTCGCCCCGGCCAGTATGCGCTGCTCTACCCGCCGCATACGCCGGGCGCGCGCGCCTATTCCATGGCGAACCTGCCCAATGGGGATGGCATCTGGAAATTCGTGATCCGCCGGGTGCCGGGCGGCACGGGCAGCAACGCGCTGTTCGATCAGGTCCGGATTGGGCAGCGCGTGACGCTCGACGGGCCATATGGCCACGCCTACCTTCGTGACGGCACGGCACGCGACATCGTCTGCATTGCCGGTGGATCCGGACTCGCCCCCATGCTGTCCGTCGCGCGCGGCGCGCTGGCCCGGGCGAATCCGGGGCGGATCCACTTCTTCTACGGCGCACGCACGCAGGCGGACCTCGGTGCGACCGCGGCCTTGGAAGAACTGGCGGAAGACGAACGCCTCGCGCTCTCAGTCGTATTGTCCGCCCCGGAAGCCACGCCGGCCTGGAGGGGGCCGACCGGTTTCGTGCACGCGGAACTCGAGCGGGTACTGGCGCAGTCGCTGGATCGCTTCGACTTCTACTTTGCCGGCCCACCGCCCATGATCGAAGCCGTGCAGGAACTCCTGATGCACAAACACCAGGTGCCATTCGGCCAGATCCATTTCGACCGCTTTGTCTAATGAGCTTTTCCTATTTCGCGACCACATCAAAATAGCCACCGTCATTCCCGCGCATACCCAAAGGGCACGTGGGCGGGAATCCAGCGTCTTTGAAGTCCCCCGATGGGGGACAAAAAGTCACTGGGTCCCCGCCCACGTGCCCTTTGGGTATGCGCGGGGACGACGAATATTTGGCGTTGTCGTGAAGTATGGAAACCTCAATAGCCGGCTGATGGGGCAGACACCGCACAGCTGCAACCGCAGCGTGCCAGGCCTTCCATGTCGCGTACTTTCACCAATCGCCATATGTGGAAGCTGGGAATAAGCTTCTTCGATCGAACCCTGTATGGCCTTCGCGGGCCGGTCGACGGTAATCGTCGAACCGGTCCGCGCAATACCCGGCCGCACCCGCGTGCGGCGGCAGCGAACCCGGCCGCGATCGAGGAAACCATGGCGAAAAGGCATCCGCTAAGACCCAAGCCCGACTCACCGGCCCAAGGCCGGCCCGAGCGGGACGTGAAGCATGCCGGCCCCGAGGAGATCCGGGTCCCGGCGATCCACGACCTGGCCAAGCGCCTGCGCTTTGCGCCGCAGCAGGGCCGCATCTGGCTCGACGACCAGCGCATGATGCTGATGCATATCAGCTCGCTCGGCGCGCTGAGGCAGGAGCTCATCGAGAGCCTCGGCAAGGAAACGGCGCGCGGGCTGATCACCCGCATCGGCTACCAGGCCGGCACCCACGATGCGGCCATGGCACGGAAGGTCCGTGCCGGGTTCAACAGCTATGACGACTTCCTGGCCGGCCCGCAGCTTGTGTCGCTGGAGGGCATGGTGCATTGCGAGCCGGTGGCGCTCGACATCGACGTCGAGCGTGGCCACTACTTCGGCGACTTCTACCTCACCGACAGCTCCGAGGCTGAGGCCCACATCGCCGGCTACGGCGTGGGCAACGAATCCGTGTGCTGGATGCTGATCGGCTATGCGTGCGGCTATACGAGTGCTTTCATGGGCCGGCCCATCCTGTGGCGGGAAACCGAATGCCGCGGCATGGGGCATGCGAAATGCCGCGTGGTGGGCAAGCCGGTGGAAGAATGGGAAGACGCCCAGGACGACCTGCGCTTCCTGCGGATCGGCGATTTCGTCAGGTGGGCGCCGCAGGCCGAGGCGCCGCTGCCTGCCACGAGCCGCATCGCTGCAAGGCTGTCGAATGCACCGGAGAACAGCTTTGGCGTGGTCGGCGTCTCCGCCGGTTTCAACACGGTCTGCCACATGGTGAACAAGGTGGCTCCCACCAATGCGACCGTGCTGTTCCTGGGCGAAAGCGGCGTCGGCAAGGAAGTCTTTGCGAACAACCTGCATCGCCTGAGCAAGCGCGCCGACGGGCCTTTCGTCGCAGTCAACTGCGCATCCATTCCGGAACACCTGATGGAATCGGAACTGTTTGGCGTCGAGCGCGGCGGCTTTACCGGCGCCACCACGTCCCGCGCCGGACGCTTCGAGCGGGCCGATGGAGGCACGCTCTTTCTCGACGAGGTCGGCACGCTGAGCTTCACGGCGCAGGGAAAGCTGCTGCGCGCGCTACAGCAGGGCGAGATCGAGCGCGTGGGCGATACGCGTACCCGCAAGGTCGACGTCAGGGTGGTTGCGGCCACGAACGTGAACCTGCGCGAAGCGGTCAAGGCCGGACACTTCCGCGAGGACCTGTTTTTCCGCCTCAACGTCTTTCCGATCCAGGTGCCGCCGCTGCGCGAGCGCCGCGACGACATCCCGCTGATGATGAACTGGTTCCTCCAGCGCATGGCGCGCAAGCACGACAAACATATCACCGGCTTCCGCGAACGTGCCGTCGACGCGATGTTCGCCTACGATTGGCCCGGCAACGTGCGCGAGCTGGAGAACATGATCGAACGCGCGGTGATCCTCGCCGAGGACGGCGGCGCGCTGGACCTGTGCCACCTGTTCACCAGCGGCGAGGAGATCGACACCACCGCATTCATCCTGAAGCGCAGCGGCAGCATCGGGCGGAGCAGCGAACCTGGCGAAGGCGAATCGCCGTCGGCCACCGCCGTTGGCCGCCCCGGCCTGGCGGAAACCGAGGTGGCCATGTTGCGCGCCGCCGTGGCGGAGGCCAACGGCAACCTGTCGCGCGCCGCCCGCGTGCTGGGCATCAGCCGCCCGACGCTGGCGTACAGGCTGCGCAAGTACGGCATTACGCCGGAAGCGGGCTGACAGGCGCTTTCCCTAATTCACGACAACATCACAACGACCACCGTCATTCCCGCGTAGGCGGGAATCTAGCGTCTTTGAAGTCCCCCGAAGGGGGACAAAAAGTCACTGGGTCCCCGCCTGCGCGGGGACGACGAATATTTGGCGTTGTCGTAAATTTTGGAAACCTCACTAAAAGCGCTTGCTGTATGCCACGACAGCGTTGAGCTGCGAATGCCGGACGGTGAGCGGTACCGCCGTATTCGGCTGACTGGTATTCCCCACGGTCTTGGGCAGTACCACCGACAAGGCAAAGTCGATCGCGTTGTCCTTGCCGAACGCGTAGGTCGCGCCGCCAGTCAGGGTGGTCGTCGGAATGGCCGGTACGACAGCCAGCAGCGTGTTGTTGGGGATGGCCTCCTGCGCGTAGTGGAATCCGCCACGCACCGTCCAGGCCGAATCGAAGCGGTAGGCCATGCCAAGGCCGAACACGTTGGTGTCGCGGTAGTTCTGCGGAAGCGACAGGTCCAGGTTCGCACCGGCACGCACGAAACTCACGTTGATGTCGCGCATCACGCTCGACCAGAACACGCGCTGGTAGTCCGCCGAGACGGACAGTTGCTCATTGAACCGATGATTGATGCCTACCGTGAACTGCGCCGGCATCTGGAAATCCCGCACCCGGATCTCGCCGCTCAGCGGAATGTTGCCCGCCACCGCGCTGACGGCGGCGAGCGTTGCCTGCCCGCGGAGGTCGCCCACCCGCGTCTTCGCGTTGTAGGCCAGCCCTATCCGGGTATCGGGCGTGACGTCATAGGTCAGCCCCAGTTTTCCGCCGATACCCCAGGCATCGGCCCCGCCACCGACGGGCGCGCTGCGCGAGAAGCCCAGGTAGCCACCCGACAGGCCCGGCACGGAGAGCAGCGTGGGCACCAGTGACCCGGACACGCGGCGCTGGCCGGCGAGTGTGCCGATCTGCGTGACGTCGAGCAGCGTGCCAAGGTTAAGCGATGTCCAGACTGCATCGAGCGAGGCGCCGAGCGTCAGCTTGTCCGTCGGCCGATAGGCCACCGCAAAGGGAATGCGCAGCACCAGCAGCCGGGAGAACTGGTCCAGACCCGTCTGCACGCCATTGGACGTGCGCGACAGGAAGCCGCTGCCCCCGTATTGCGTACCGAGACCGCCCTCCGCAAAGATGCCGGCGCCGAGCGCATAGTCGTCGCGCCGGTAAACGAATGCGGCTTCCGGCGCAAAGTACGGCCCGTTGTTGTTCCCGTGGCTGCCGGACCGGGCCGTTTCGCCCGTTGCCGTGTTGGTGGCCTTGATGTCGGTGGTCACCACGTCGAGCCCGAGGTGCAGGTGATTCCCCTCGGCCATCAGGCCGAGTGTTGCCGGATTCGCCATCATCGCCGCGGGCCCGATGTCGAAGGCCGCACCCGTGCCGCCCATGGCGCGGGAAACGGGGCCGAAGCCTTCCAGGTTGAACACATCCGTTGCTCCCGCCGGTGTTACGCACGCCGCAGCGCATAGCGCCACGGCCACGCGAACGTAGTTGCCTCTCACGAGTGTCTCCTTGTCTTTTTTGGGATAGCGAAGCGGCAGCATCGCCGGGGCAGCAGACGAGCCTGCGCATTCGCGGTAGTGATGCCCGCGACCGGCATGGCGTTGCAGCTCGGTCGCGACAGCCACGTTGCAAAAGCCGTACCAGTTCGGCGAGCCTCCCCCATAAATCTCGAGATTTATAGGGAAAACCATGAGGATTTTCCGAGCCGGCAGAGCCTTTCCGTACGGGCAGGCAGCCAGGTGCAACGCACGCAATCCCCTGCTTTGACGATATGATCTACGTATGGAGGCATCCCGGCTTCATCAGATGATCGAATCCGGGCACATGCAGGCCGGTCCTTGCCTGGCCCGGCACGATCCGCCAAACTATCGAGATTCCACCCACACCTAACACCAGGGGCCGCACGCCGTGGAAGCCAAGCTCAGTTACCCTCCGAATGCCGACCTGCGGCACCTCCTGCGCTTCGACCCCCAAAGCGGCGCCATCTGGCTGGGCGAACACCGCATGCTGCTCCTGCATACCGCCGCGCTGAGCGGCCTGCGGCAGGACCTGATCCATTCTGTGGGGCCCGTGCACGCGCGCCGGCTGCTCACGCGGATGGGATACGCCTCTGGCCGGCGCGATGCAGAATTTGCACGCACGACGCGCGGCGCCCTCTCGCTCGATGCCGCCTTCCTGGTCGGGCCGCAACTGCACATGCTCGAAGGCGCTGCCTGTGTGACGCCGGTCCAACTCGATTTCGACGCCGCCACCGGCCGCTTCTCCGGAGAATTCCGCTGGGACAACTCATGGGAAGCCCATGCCCACCGGCAAGCCTTCGGGCTCGCGGAAACGCCCGCCTGCTGGGTCCTGCTCGGCTACGCCAGCGGCTACACGAGCGCCTTCATGGGCCGCCTCATCGTCTTCAAGGAAATCTGCTGTGCGGCCTGCGGCGCCGATCATTGCCAGATCGTCGGCCAGCCTGTCGACGAGTGGCCCGACGCCGCCGAACAGCGCCAGTACTTCGAAGACGACTCCCTGCTCGACACCATCGCCGCGCTCAACGAGCAGGTGCAGGCGCTCGTGACCACCATCGAATCCGCGCGCGAGCCTTGCATCTCCGCCGGCATGCTCGTCGGCGCCTCGCCCGCGTTCCAGGAAGCCCACGCATTGCTTAACCGCGCCGCCGCCACGCAGGTGACCGTGTTGCTGACCGGAGAGACGGGCGTGGGGAAGGAACGCTTCGCCCGCGCCTTGCACCAGGGGTCGGCGCGCGCCGCCGGTCCCTTCATCGCCGTCAATTGCGCCGCACTGCCGGCCGACCTGATCGAGGCCGAATTGTTTGGCGTCGAGCGGGGCGCCTACACCGGCGCGCACGCCAGCCGCAGCGGCCGCTTCGAACGGGCCGACGGCGGCACGCTCTTCCTCGATGAAGTGGGCGACCTGCCCCTGCCCTCGCAGGCCAAGCTGCTGCGCGTGCTGCAGGACGGCGAGATCGAGCGCCTCGGCGCGGAGACCACGCGCAAGGTCAACGTGCGCCTCGTCGCGGCAACGAACGTCGATCTTGAAGCGGCGGTGTCGCAGGGGCGGTTCCGGCGCGACCTGCTGTACCGGCTCAACGTCTATCCAATCTGCATTCCGCCACTGCGCGAGCGGACGGCCGATATCGAGCCACTAGCGAACCACCTGCTGGCGCGCTTCACCGCGCTCCACCAGAAGCGCCTTTCCGGGATCGGCGAACGCGCGATGCAGGCGCTCGTGCACTATGACTGGCCCGGCAACGTGCGCGAACTCGAGAACCTGATCGAGCGCGGCGTCATCCTGGCGCCGCAAGGGGGATCCATCGAACTGGAACATCTCTTTCCGCACCAGCCGCCCGGGATACAGGCAACGGTCAGCGCAAAAGGCCGGCTGGCGCCGGTGCGGCCGGACAGCGAGCAGGCCCTCTGCGCGCGCATTCTCGATAGCGGGCTCAGCCTGGAATCGCTGGAGAGCCAGCTTCTCGACCTTGCCGTCGAGCGTGCTGGCGGCAACCTGTCAGGTGCGGCGCGGCAGCTCGGCCTGACCCGCCCGCAACTGGCCTATCGCCTCAAGCGCCAACAAGACAAAGGCAACGAAGCATGACACTCACCGAACGCCGCGGCGCTCGCGCCGGCGTGGCAGACGATCCTCCACCCCCGACGCCCTCCGCACCGCGCACCCTGTGCGAGCGCGCCTATCTTCAACTGCGGCAGGACATCGTCCAGGGGCGCATCGGCCCCGGAGAGCGCCTGCGCGTCGAACACCTCAAGGATCGCTATGAAGTGGGTGCCGGCACGCTGCGGGAAGCACTGGCGCTGCTTGTGTCCGACGCCCTCGTCACGGTCGAAGGCCAGCGGGGCTACCGGGTTACCGCAATCTCGCTGGACGACCTGCGGGACCTCACCGACACGCGGGTGCGGCTGGAAACCGAAGCGCTTCGCCTGTCCATTCGCCACGGCGACGCTCAATGGGAAGCGCAGTTGCGCGCGGCGTTCGACGACCTCAGCGCCTCGGAGGCCCGGGGCCCTTCGGCGGACCCGGCCTGCTGGGAACATGCCAACCAGCGCTTTCACGAAGCGCTGATCGCGGCACACCGCTCGCCTTGGAGCCAATATCTGCTGAAGCTCCTTTACCGCCATGGGGAACGCTATCGCCACGTCGCCATCCGCCTCGGAACGAACCGGTCAGCCTCCCGGAATGTGCATGAGGAACATGCATTGATCTTCGAGGCCGCCGTGGCGCGTCAGGAAGCGCGCGCCGCGCTCGCGCTGGAGGCACATATTCGCCTCACCTACGAGTTGCTGTCGGGCGCGCGAATGGAGATGTAAGTCTCGTGCTGACTTTCTCCCACCTGCTGGCGATGACCGTTTTCTCATCATAATCCGCCACTTCGTTTTCAGGAGACAGATGGCGGAGAAGGGTCGAAGAGGCGAGCAGGTAGCGGCGGTTTGCCTCGAGACAGCCTCGGGGCGATCAGCTGGCCGACGCAGTCAGTACTTGTGCCCCCTACGCTTGGCGGCTGACACTTGACCGGGATCATGCGAGGCCTCGTCCAGCGTCGCTACACTTTTCCAGTCGTAGTCCGACGTGCGCCCGACTTATCCTGATAGGCAGGTCTCAAAGCCGTCTTCGCCCCCCGTCTGCCATGAAGCCTGCAATCGCCCAACACACTCCCATAGAAAACTTGCAGGCACTGCTGATAGGCACACTGCTTGTCGCACTGTCGGTATCCATGTTCAAGCAGGCAGGTTTGCTGTCGGGCGGTACGGCTGGTCTGGCATTTCTTGCCCATTACCTCGGCGGCATGCCGTTCAGCCTGGCGTTCTTCCTCTTCAACCTGCCCTTCTACTGGCTTGCGTGGAAATACATGGGACGGACGTTCACATTCCGGACGTTCGTGGCCGTGCTGCTGTTCTCCGTCGAAACCGACTTGCTGCCACGCTGGCTCAGCTTCGCCACGCTCGATTCCACGCTTGCCGCAATACTGGGAGGCGCACTATTGGGCAACGGATTCCTGATTCTGTTCCGGCACAAGGCGAGCCTCGGCGGTGTCGGCATCCTTGCGCTCGTGCTTCAGGAACGGCGCAACTGGCGTGCCGGCCATATCCAGATGGCCGTGGATGCGGCGATCGTCGCAGCGGCACTCCTGACCGTTCCATGGCCGCGCGTCGCTCTCTCCATTCTCGGTGCCGTGGTTCTCAACTTTGTATTGGCAACCAACCACCGTCCGGGACGCTACGTGGTCCAGTGACCATGGCTGGCCTGGGATGCCGATTGCCGCGACCAGCGCCGGAATTGCCAGGAGCAGATAAAGCGCCAGATTGCCGACATGGCACTGGGTTCCGTGGAACTGCCCTCGAGCCGCAAGCTCGACCGAACCGGGCCGGCTGCCATACTTCAACTCTTGCGCGACGACCTGACACGGCTGGAGCGCAGCCTGGATGCGTCGGCAGCGGGAAATACGGCCCCGTAGGAAGCCTTATCCTAAAACGGATGACCGCACTTCGGCCTGAACGGCCGGCTCGGCGTCTCATGCAGCAACATCTGGCGAATGCCATTGCGCGCACTCACTATCCATGCAAATTTTGCATATCCATGGAATGATTGCCCCCTGCCATGAAATCTACGCATCGATGCGCACACTGACCGAGTAACGGTCATAGACTAGCCTCATTCCTAGTGCCCTGAGTTGCAACGAACTTCCAACCCAAGGCACTAGAGACGTTGACATGAGGAGCATGGACGTGCCCACCGGACCCTTCAGAACCGAACATGACCTATTGGGTGATCGTGAAATCCCACAAGAAGCCTATTACGGTGTTCATACACTGCGCGCCGTCGAGAATTTTCCGATCACTGGTACGCCGATCTCTATCTACCCGGAGTTGATCAAGGCATTGGCGGCGATAAAGCAGGCCGCGGCACAGGCCAACCATGAACTTGGCTTGCTCGACAAGACACGCTGCGACGCGATCGCCGGCGCGTGTCAGGAGCTGATTGCCGGAAAGCTGCACGACCAGTTCGTTGTCGACGTGATCCAGGGCGGCGCCGGCACCTCGACCAACATGAACGCCAATGAGGTCATCGCCAACCGCGCGCTCGAACTGCTGGGGCATCAGCGAGGCGAGTACCGGCACCTGCACCCGAACGAGCACGTCAATATTGGACAGAGCACCAACGACGTCTACCCTTCCGCGCTGAAGGTCGCGACATGGTTCGGGATTGCAGGTCTCGTGGACGCCATGGTTGTGCTGCGCCAGGCCTTCGAGGCGAAGGCCGGCGAATTCGCCCATATCATCAAGATGGGGCGCACCCAGTTGCAGGACGCCGTGCCGATGACGCTCGGCCAGGAATTCAGCACCTATGCCGTGATGCTTGGCGAGGATGAGGCGCGCCTGCGCGAAGCGGCGATGCTGATCTGCGAGATCAACCTCGGCGCCACTGCCATTGGCACCGGCATTACCGCGCATCCGTCGTACGCGCCCGTGGTGCTGCAGCACCTGCGCACAATTACCGGCATTCCTCTGGAAACCGCGCCCAACCTGATCGAAGCCACCCAGGACTGCGGCTCCTTCGTGCAGCTATCCGGCGTATTGAAGCGCGTGGCCGTCAAGCTTTCGAAGACCTGCAATGATCTGCGCCTGCTGTCGAGCGGTCCGCGCGCGGGGCTGGGAGAGATCAACCTGCCGCCCATGCAGGCCGGCTCGAGCATCATGCCGGGCAAGGTCAACCCGGTCATTCCTGAAGTCGTGAACCAGATCGCTTTCGAAGTCATTGGCAATGATGTCACCGTGAGCTTCGCGGCCGAGGCCGGCCAACTCCAGCTCAATGCGTTCGAGCCGATCATCGCGCACAGCCTGTTCAAGAGCATCAGCCACCTGCGTAACGGCTGCCTGACGCTCGCCGAGCGCTGTGTCAAAGGGATCACGGCGAATGCCGATCGACTGCGCGCGACCGTCGAGAATTCCATTGGTGTCGTCACGGCGCTCAACCCCTACATTGGCTACGCCAACGCGACGGCCGTCGCGCAGGAAGCGCACGCCACAGGCGGCAGCGTCTATGAGATCGTGCTGCAGAAGGGCTTGCTGTCGAAGGATGAGCTGGACCGCATCCTGCGTCCGGAGACGCTGACCCATCCGGTGCCGCTGGATTTGCACGGAAAGGATGGCTGAAGACAGGTCATCCGAAAGGAAAAACCGGAGCCGTGACGCTCGCTCGCGTCATGGCACTGGTGCCCGTGATCGAACACGCAGGGGGCATCGTGACAGGCTGGAACGGGCAACCGGTCGATAAGAATTTTTCGGGTTGGATTTTGGCGGCGTCGACACCGGCTCTGCACCGTCAGGCGATGTCAACGCTCGCTTGCCTCTGAGTACAGTCGCGAGCCGGCGCTACGAGAGGCTGGCAGCCACGAATGCCATTAGGATGGCCAGGCACGCCAACCCCGTCCTCCCCACAGCCCCCGCAATTCAGCAAAAAACTAATAAAAAGCGGGCCGCAGCCCGCTTCCGCCTCCTGCCCGACCAATCAGGCCTTGGCCAGCTTGACGCTCGTCGGGTCAGCCGTCAGGTAGCCGACCGCCGCACCGGCACGGTCCTTGTAGTTGGCTCGCACCAGCGGATCCAGCGTGGCCTGAACCTTGGTGTGCAGGCTGCCCCAGTCACCGGCGTGCTGGAAGTTGCTCATGATGTAGGTCCAGCCATTGATCTCGTCCACGGCATGCAGGCCCGTGGATTCGCCACCGGCGGGCACCGACATCAGGCGCGACAGCTTCTTCGTGTCAATGTTGTAGGCCCACAGGAAGTTGTTCACGTGCTGGCCACTGTCTTCGCCGATGAACAGGGTGCGCAGCGTCTCCGAGAACTTCAGGTTGTCCGGGTTGGCGATCCATTCCGGGTCGGCCGTATTGCCGAGCACGTCGCCCAGGATGTCGTGGCCGTTGAGCAGGGCCTTGGTGCGCACCGGCACCCATTCGCTGTTGATGGCGTCGCCGTCCAGGTCCTTCCGGCCGCCGTCGAGCTTGTGCTGCATCACCGCGCCGGCGTTGAGCGCCTTATCGACCGAGATGCCGCTCTGCGCATTCCAGCCCTTGCTGCTGTTCAGCACCATCGAGTCGACAACGTTCTGCAGCGCGGAGTAGGCAACCTTGTCCTTGATATTGACCGTGGTGCCTTCCATCTTGGTGAAGCCCATGCTGCCGCCCTTCAGGTAGGCGTAACGGTGGGTTTCGAGGAAGGCCGCGGCTTTCTCCATGCCAGGCTTGAGGCGAACCCAGTTGGCCTTGCCGCCGACGAAGATCTTGGTGTAGCTGATGTCGAGCGGATCGGTGGTTGCCACATCCATGATATCGCCCGGCGCCGTGGACTTGGCCAGCGCCTCGATCTCGGCGCTGGTGGCGTGCCCCAGCTTGACCCACGTCAGGTCGGCGCCCGCCGCGGACGGGTCGATCGAAAAGCCCGAGCCTACCTTGGCCACATACAGGGTGCCCGCCGACAGGTCCTTCTCCTGGTCGGCCACGAACATGAAGAGGCCGCTGTTGGTGGCATCGTCGCCCATCAGCACGGTGCGATTGTCAGGCATGACCTGCACCAGCTCATGCGAGATGCGGCCCAGGCAATAGTGCTTGCGGATGGTGCCGGTGCCGTCGGCGTTGACCGTCACTTCGGGCAGATGGCCGTAGAGGTAAGGATTGGCGGCGGTCTCGCTGCCATAGAGGTTCTTGCTGTAGGCCTTGAACTGGTCGTTGGTTGCGATCGTGAAGGCGTCCGGCTCGTACTCCTCGCTCGACAGGTGCGTGTTCCACGGCGACAGGCTGGCGCCGCACGTGATCCACAGGCCGTTGGCCGGCGAGGTGTCCACGTTGTGGTACTTGACCAGCGTGAGCTTGCCGGTGGCCGGGTCCTGGTCCAGCGTCAGCACGGCGATCGGCGACGGCAGGCGGCCATAGGTGTCGGCACCCGACTGGTCACGCGTGTTGTATTCGAACTGCACCACGGCGAACACTGTGTTGCCCTTCACACCGCTGACCTTGGCGCCCTCGATCTTGAGCAGCGAGGTGCCGTCCGGGGCGTCGGAGTAGAACTGGCGCTCCTTGCCCGGTATCGACGTATCCGTGATCGGCTGGTTGTTGATGTCGTAGTAGCCGCCGGCCAGGATGGTGCCGCCCTTGCCGTCCGGCACCATGTCGCCGGTCACGAAGAAGGGCTGGTAGGCCAGCTTGAAGGTCCGGCTGCTGCCGTCGCTGAAGTTGACCTTCATGCTCGAACCCACGGTGGTGGTGGCCATGGCGGCCGGGTCGGCCAGCGTCGGGGCGCTCATGCCGGTGAATTCGGCCGTGGTGAACGTGGCCTCGGGGGCCGGGGATTCCGTCGGCGCGGCAACGGCGTCGTCGCCACCGCCACAGCCCACGAGCAGGCTGGTGGAGGCCAGGCCCAGCGGCAGCATCGGCGCACCGGCGAGGATTTTCAGCGCCTTGCGGCGCGAGGCATCAGGTTTGTCGAACATGGTCTTTCCCGGGGAAGGTGGCGGCAGGTCAACGCGACGCCGTCCGCTTGTCATGGAAATCAGACATGGCGCGGCAATCGCGCCCTCGTCGCTGCGCATCCTATGGGCGGTATGTGACAAGAAGTTGACGATGAACCACAAAGCCGCCCTGCGGCCGGCCCGGTCCCGACCGCTGCGGTAAACTTCCGTTTTTCCTGCCCGGCAGATTCCACTTGCCCACCTATACCCTCGCCGCCCCGGTCGAAGCCGAACTCGAGATCCGCAAGAGCCGCTTCCTTGCCCTGGCGATCCCCGTGCCCGACCGCGATGCCGCCATGGCCGTGCTGCAGTCGCTGCGCGCGCAGCATCCCACCGCCACGCACGTGTGCTGGGCACTGCTCGCGGGCGGGCAGTCCGGCATGTCGGATGACGGCGAACCGTCCGGCACGGCCGGACGGCCGATCCTTGAAGTGCTGCGCCACCATGACTTGGATGGCGTACTGGCTGCCGTGGTGCGCTACTACGGCGGCGTCAAGCTGGGCGCCGGCGGGCTGGTGCGGGCCTATACCGATGCGATTGCCGCGGCGCTGAAATCGGCGGAACGGATCGAACGCATTGCCTATGGCGAACTGGCCGTGGAAGTCGACTACGCCGACGAGCCGCGCGTGCGCCGCTGGCTGGAACAAGCCGCGCCAGACGGCTGCACGCTGGCCGGCACCGCCTACGGCGCCATGGCGCGGCTGGTAATCCGCCTGCCGGCCGCGCAGCGCGACGCTGCGCAGGCAGCCTTGCGCGACGCCACGCACGGGCGGGCGCAGTTTCCGCAGACCGACGATGACGGCGCCACAGACTGAAACCGGCGACACCCCGGTGGATGAACAAGCCGAGTTCACCGCGCGCGTGCTGCCCGCCGATGCCACCTTTGCCGCGCCCGCAGGCCTGAGCCTGCTCGAGGCCGCGCTGCTCGACGGCGTGGCGCTGCCCAATTCCTGCCGCAACGGCACCTGCCGCGCCTGCGCCAGCCGGCTCCATGCGGGCGCTATCCGCTATCGCATCGAATGGCCGGGGCTCAGTCCGGATGAGAAGGATGACGGCTGGATCCTGCCTTGCGTCGCCTGTCCCGTCAGCGATGTGGTGATCGAGCCGGGCAAGCTCGAATAGGCTGTTGCCCGCGCGACATGCCTGGCAAGCCAGCCACTGTCACCTGTCCGCAAAAAACCGCAACGCGATCCGCAGCGCATCGGGGCCGCGCGGATCCGAGAACGCCTGCGCGGCCGGACCGCCACTCCATGCATGTCCGAGGCCCTCGATCCTGACGAGCCGCACGCAGGTTTCGCCTTCGACAACCCAGTCGGACACCTCGGCCGGCAGCCGCTGTCCGCGCTGCACGCGGCGTGCGGGCAGCACAACCAGCCGCGCCGACGGTTCGGGCAGCAGGTCCAGCCACAGGCGTGCAGCGGTCATCGCATTGTCGAATATGACCACGGCGTCCGCGTCGCCGTGCAGCAGCAATAGCGGCGGCAGGCGTCGTCCGGCCAGCCACAGGCGCATTGCCTGGCGCGCCGCGGCGTCAGGCACGCGCTTGCCGCGCATGGCCGCGGCGGCCTGGGCCGCGTTGCTGGCACTGTAAGGCACCGCCCCCGAATGCGAGCCCACGGCGGCAAACCGTTCCGGATAGCGCAGGCCCAGCATCATCGCCATCGCGCCGCCGGCGGACAGCCCCATCACGCTGACGCGCTCCGCCCGCACCGGATAGCGTTCGCAGACATGGTCGATCATTGCCATCAGCAGCGCGGCCTCGGCGCCGCCGCGGGTGCCGGGACGGAACCAGTTCCAGCAGCGCTGCGCATTGGCCTGAGACGACTGCTCCGGCAACAGGACCACGCAGCCCGCTTCACGCGCCACCGCTGCCGCGCGCGTGACCGCGGCAAAGCTGGCCGCGTCCTGGCCGCAGCCGTGCAGCAGCACCAGCATGGGTGCGCGCCGCCTGGCCGTCACGCCCGCCGGTATGAAGATCCGGTAGTTGCGCTGCGCGAGCGGGCCGAGTCCGGCGGTGCCCGCTTCCCAGCGCCCGCTGCTGCGGCTTTGCGGCGCCGGCACGGGCGACGCCACGCCGGACAGCGCGCGTTGCGTGGCCTCGGCCATGGCCGAGGACTGCTTCACGGCATTGCGCACGATGGCCTCGGTCATCGGTTGCGTCACCGTCTTGTTGAGCGCCCGGGTCATCTCGCGCCCCATGCGCCGGGCCTGGCGCGTGGCAGTCTTGCCCAGCGCCTTCCACAGCTGTGACGTGCTTCTGCCGCGGCGTCCCATATGCCTGGCCTCCCGTCCGGATTGCGTTGACGGGATCGATTGTGTCAGGCTTTCCCTTCAGGCTTAAGACCGCCCGACAACACAGGGCATCAGAGGCCGCGCAGCGCCAGCTCCGCGCCGAGCACCAGCAGGCCGCAGAAGAACAGGCGGCGGAAACGTCCGGCGCTGATGCGGTGACGCAGCCACTGGCCGATGAACATGCCGCCGAGCGCCGGCAGCAGCGCCAGCACCGACGCACCAAGCACGGGCAGGTGGAGCAGCGAGCCGCCCATGGCCAGGCTGATCGCCAGCGCGATGGTGGAAACCGTGAACGACAGGCCCAGCGCCTGGACCATGCTTTCCTTGTCGAGCCCCAGCCCTTGCAGGTAAGGCACGGCAGGAATCACGAACACGCCCCAGCAGCCCCACCGCCACGGTCGGCAGGCCCAGGCCCACTACCCCTTTCACAAAGCCGGCCAGCAGGAAGGTGAAGCCGACAAAGGTCATCTCGGCGACAGGCAGGGACATCGACATGTGCGTCCTCCCTCAGCGCCCCGCGTGGTCATGGACCGCGCGGCTGTCGGCCGGCGCCTGGTCGCGCTCGTCCAGTCCGTAGTCGCGCAGCACCTGCGCCACGCGCAGGCGGTAGCCCGCGAACACGCCGCCGCGCCCGGCCGCCTGGGCCTGGCGGTGCTCCTCGGTATTGCGCCAAGCCATGACCGCGGCCTCGTCACGGAAGAACGACAGCGACAGGATCTTGCCGGGCGTGGTCAGGCTCTGGAAGCGCTCGACCGAGATAAAGCCGTCGATGGCCTCCAGCGTCGGCCGCAGCTTCGCGGCGAGTTCGAGATAGGTGTCCTGGCGCCCCGGTGCGGGCTCGACTTCGAAGATGACTGCGATCATGGCGGAGATCTCTTTGCGGAATGGATCGGGGACGGCCAACGTTTCAATCGAAATGCGGAATCCGTGCATTGTGCGACGGCCGGTAGCGGAACGCCTGCGCCAGCGCAGCCGGCAGTGCGCCACGCGCGAGCAGGGCTTCGACCGTCGCAGCGGCAAGCGCCTGCGCGAGCGCGTCGCCAGGGCACGCATGGCGGCCCGCGCCGAACGTCCACGGCCGTGCATCGTCATCGCCGGACGCTGCGCACGACGCGGCCGCAAGCAGCACGAGTACGGCATCGCCCGCCCTGACGGGCACGCCGCACAGGCGCGCGTCGGCGGCCAGGAAGCGGCGTGTATTCTGCACCGGCGGGTCGTCTCTTGCGACGCGCGCTGCCAGTTCAGGCAAACCGTCCACAGCCGGCCCACTGCGGCCGATGCGCAGCAGCATATTCCCCGCGAGCCCGGCCGTGGCCTCGCACGCCTGCACCATCAGGCCGATGGCGTTGGCCGCCACGGCTTCCGGCGCGATGTCCTGCGCTTGCGCGGCTTGCCGCAGCGCTGGCAGCAGCCCCGCGTCATCTGCCTGGCACGGCACCTCGGCTGCCGCAAGCAGCCATTGGTTCAGCCAGCGCGCCGCGTCGGCGCCGGCCGCGACATCCTCAGCCGTGGCAAGCGGCGACTGCGCCGCGGCGTAGGCAGCCACGCGCGCCGCGACAGTCATGGCATCGACACCCGCGCGCACGGGTAGGCCAAGCAGGTCGGCCACGGTAACGACGGGCAGCGTGGACACCCAGCGGTTGACAGCGGCGCCGGTGGCAGGCGCCATGCCGGGCACCGCATCGAGCGCCGCTGCCAGCATGGCCGCGCGCGCCCTGGCGGTGCCGGTATCGATGCTGGCCATCAGTTGCAGCAGGATAGCCTTCAGCGGCGCATGGCCAGCACCGTCGTTCATGCGAATCAAGCGCCCGAACAACTCGCCCGCCGCAGTGCCGGCAAGCGCGGGCGGCACGGGCTGGGCCGGAGGACGCACGCGGCAGTCAGGGTGTGCGAGCACGGCAGCCACTTCTGCGGGGCCCGCGGCCACCCACATGCCGAGCCGCTCATCAAAGCCAAACGGACGATGCGCAGCCAGCCCGCGGTAGTAGGGATAGGGATCGGGATGGGTGACGGCTTCGAGCGGGTCGGCAGGCATCATGGCGTGACAGATTTGGCGGTTGTCTGATCAGCCACCCGCGTCGACAGTCTTGCGGGCAGCTCCAGCGTATGGTGAATCTTTGCACCGTCCCTTGCGAAGAAGCTTCGTGGCGAGATGAAATGTCGAATGCATGGGCCCCGGCGTGAGGCCGGGGCCCAGGTACCGCTATGCCAGGCCAGGCAACGGGGCATCCGTGGCGACCAGCCCCTGCGCGCGCAGCGCCTGCCAGAATGCCAGCGGAATCTCTGCCTTCGCGAGCGCCAGGTTGCCGGCGATCCGCTCCGGCCGGCTCGCGCCGGGGATAACCGCCGCCACGGCGGGATGCGCGAGCGAGAACTGCAGCGCGGCGGCGCGGATATCCACGTCGAACTCCGCGCACAGCCGGCGCAGGGCATCGACCCGGGCAAGGATCTCCGGCGTCGCCTTCTGGTACTCGTAGTGCTCGCCACCGGCCAGGATGCCGGAGTTGTACGGCCCGCCGACCACGATGCCCAGGCCACGGTCGATGCTGGCGGGCATCAGCGCGCGCAGCCCATCGGCATGGTCGAGCAGCGTATAGCGGCCCGCGATCAGGAAGCCGTCAGGGTCGGCCTGCTGCAGGGCCAGTTCGCACGGCTCCACGCGATTCACGCCCAGGCCCCAGGCCTTGATCACGCCCTCCTCGCGTAGCCGGGTCAGCGCGGAGGCGGCGCCGGTCATCGCGGTCTGGAACACATCGCGCCAGGCCTCGCCGTGGAAGTCCCTGGCCGGGTCATGGATCCAGACAATGTCGAGCCGATCAGTCTTCAGGCGCTGCAGGCTGGCTTCGATGGCGCGCAGCGTGCCGTCGGCGCTGTAGTCGTAGACGATCTTGTTGGGCAGGCCGTGTTCGAACAGGCCGCCCTTCTCGCCGAGGTCACGGCTGGCCGTGTCCTCCGTCTCGTCGAGCACCAGCCGGCCCACCTTGGTGCTGAGCACATACGCGTCGCGCGGGCGGTGCTGCAAGGCGTTGCCGAGCCGGATCTCCGCAAGGCCCGCGCCGTAGAGCGGCGCGGCGTCGAAGTAGCGGATGCCCTGCTCCCAGGCAGCGTCGACGGTGTCGATCGCTTCCTGTTCGGGGATGTCGCGGTACATATTGCCGAGCGGCGCTGTACCGAAGCCGATTTTCGTCGGTATGGAAATTCGCATCTTTGTCATTGGATGGATCGTGGAACGCCATTCAGGCGGCGGCGCCTGCAAGCGCTGTCAGTGGTCCCTGCATCCGGTGGAACGTCAGGTCGGATGCCGTGAAGAACGCCATGGACCGGCCATTGATGAAGTCGTCGACATGCACCACGGTCGCGCCGTCGGCCTCCTGCCACGAGATCGCGTAGACGCCTTCGGCGATCTCGCGCCATTCGCAGCGCGATTCGCCGCTGGCGCCCGCATACGGGCCGGAGACGATCGCGTAGCGGATCGACTGGCCATCCTCGGCATAGCGGTTGTGCGCGGACAGTCCGTCATAGTCGACGCGGAAGCTGCGGCCGGCAAACGGCGGCTTGCTGAGTAGAATCTGGCTGGTCATCGATCAGGCTGCCTTGGCGTTCAATACCGGATAGTCGGTCAGGCCGCGCGCACCGCCGCCGAACAGCGTGTCGCGGTCATGCGGGTTGAGCGTGGCGCCCGAGCGCAGGCGCTCCGGCAGGTCCGGGTTGGCCACGAACGGGCGCCCGAACGCGATCAGGTCGGCCCAGCCCTCGCTCAGCGCGGCCTGCGCGCGTTCCGCGGTGTACTTGCCCGCGTAGATCAGCGTGCCCGGATAGACCTGGCGCAGCCGCTGCTTGAATTCGACAGGCATGTGCGGTGCGTCGTCCCAGTCCGCTTCGGCGATATGGATGTAGCCCACGCCGATCTCGCCAAGCATCTTTGCGGCAGCGGTATAGGTGGTCTCCGGATCGGCATCGACACAGCCATTGAGCGTGGTCAGCGGCGCCAGGCGGATGCCGACGCGGTCCTTGCTGCCCGTACCTTCGATCAGCGCCTGCGCCACGTCGCGCAGGAAGCGCAGGCGGTTCTCGAGCGAGCCGCCGTACTCGTCGGTGCGGTCATTCGCCCCGGAATCGATGAACTGGTTGACCAGGTAGCCGTTGGCCGCGTGCAGTTCCACGCCGTCGAAGCCCGCCGCCATCGCGTTGCGCGCGGCCTGCCGGAACTCGTCGACGATGCCGTGGATTTCCTCGACCGTCAGCGCGCGCGGCTGGGACGCCTGAACGAAGCCGGGCATGCCGCCGCGCTCGGCAACGAACACATTGACGCCCTGCGCCTGGACCGCCGATGACGACACCGGCGCCTGCCCGTCGAGCAGGCTGACATGGCTCAGGCGGCCGACGTGCCAGAGCTGCGCGAAGATGCGCCCGCCGGCTGCGTGCACGGCGCTGGTCACCTTGCGCCAGCCATCCACCTGCGCCGGCGTGTGGATGCCCGGCGTCCAGGCATAGCCCTTGCCGAGCGGAGAAATCCAGGTGCCCTCGCTGATGATCAGGCCGGCACCGGCACGTTGTGCGTAGTACTCGGCCATCAGCGCATTGGGGACGTCGCCGGGCTGGCTGGCGCGCGAGCGTGTCATCGGCGGCATGACGATGCGGTTCGGCAGCGGCAGATTGCCGAGCGAGTATGGCTGGAACAGCGGGTTGCGCGTATCGGACATGATGGACATCTTCGCCTCCCTCAGTCCCACACCGGTGCCAGGCCCTCGGGGCTGACCTCGCGGCCATTGCGTTCGAGCGCAGCAATCTGCGCCATGTCGTCGGCGTCGAGCTTCAGGTCGCGCGCCAGCAGGTTGCTGGCCAGGTTCTCGCGCTTCGTCGATGAAGGGATCACCGCGTAGCCAAGCTGCAGCGCCCAGGCCAGCGCCACCTGCGCCACGGTGGCACCGTGCTTCGCCGCGATCTGTGCCAGCACCGGGTCCTTCAGCACCTTGCCGTAGGCCAGCGTCATGTACGAGGTCACGGTGATGCCCTGCTCCTTCAGGAACGCCGTCAGCTTGCGGCTCTGCAGGTACGGGCTCAGTTCGATCTGGTTGGTCGCGATCACGCCCTTGCCGACCACCTCGATAGCCTGCCGGGTCAGTTCGACATTGAAGTTCGAGATGCCGATCTGGCGCGTGAGCCCCAGCGACTTCGCCGCGGCCAGCGCTTCCATGGTCTCGCGCAGCGGCACGCCGTTGCCCGGTGCCGGCCAGTGGATCAGCGTCAGGTCGACATGGTCGGTGCGCAGCTTGTCCAGGCTCTCGCGCAGGCTCGGCACCAGCTTGTCGGCGGCGTAGTTCGCAGTCCAGATCTTGGTGGTGAGGAAAAGGTCATCGCGCTTCACGCCGCTTTCGGCGATGGCCTGGCCGACGTCGGCCTCGTTGCCGTAGATCTGCGCGGTATCGATGGCGCGGTAGCCCACCTCCAGCGCATTGCGCACGGAATCAACAGCGGCCTGACCGGTCAGGCGGAAAGTACCGACACCAAACGAAGGAATGCTCATGGGGTAACTCCTGATACAGAGACAAGAGAAAACTGGGAATGAACGCAGTTTGCCGGCTTTACATTTGCAAATTAAGCCGTGTATAAGTCAAATTCATTTGATTTGAAATCAACAATGAAGACGACCATCGACGAACTGCTCGCCGGCGAGATCGCCTTCGTGCTTGGATTTGAATAGCTGAACTCTTTCACGCGCGCCTTCCAGACCTGGGAAGGGACCAGCCCCGGCCGGTGGCGGACTTCGAAGAGCCACTCCGCATCACAGCGGCCCCTGCAGTAGCTGCGGGGGGTACAGAGGCCCGGACTGACTCTTGACCGCGCGGCTTGCGCCCGCCAGAGCTGTCAGTTCGGCATCTTTTCGTCAGCGCGAAGTGTCAGGACGCGGACGCCATTACGGGTCACGGCTACTGTGTGCTCGAACTGCGCGGACAGTTGCCCATCGCGCGTGACGACCGTCCAGCCATCGTCTTCGGTGTGAACCACATGCCGCCCCTGGTTGTTCATCGGTTCGATTGTGAACACCATGCCCTCCCGCAGCACCAGGCCTGTATTCGGCCTCCCCCAGTGCAGCACCTCCGGAGGCTCGTGCATTTCCCGACCGATGCCATGCCCGCAATATTCCCTTACGACCGAGTAGCCATTTCTGCAAGCGTGCCTCTCGATGGCATGCCCGACATCACCAAGCCTGGCGCCCGGACGAACGGCCTTGATGCCCTTCCACATGGCTTCATAGGTTACCTGCACGAGCCTTCTGGCCAGCGGCGACACGTCACCAACGAGGTATGTCTTGCTCGAATCAGCGATGTAGCCATTCTTCTTCAACGTGATATCGAAGTTCACGATATCCCCGTTCTGCAGGACCTCTGCAGCGGATGGAACGCCGTGGCAAACCACGTTGTTGCGAGAAGCGTTGAGCGCGTAGGCGAAGCCATACTGCCCTTTGCTGGCTGGGCGTGCGTTGAGCTCGTTCACGATGAAACTGTCGACAAGGTCGTTGACCTGCATGGTGGACATGCCGGCCAAACTGAGCCGATCCAGGTAAGCAAACACATCCACCAGCAACTTGCCTGACTCCGCCATCAGGGCGATTTCCTCCGGTTGCTTGGTCATGTCGAGGCCATTTTCAAGTCCTGTGCCACAACGCCTGCGGCTCGCAGTTCGCGAGCAACAATCTCATTGAAGCTCTGCGTCGGATTCATCTCGCACAGCCGGCACAACGAATAGAGAAAGCCGGCAATCAGACCGGCGAGACTGACCGCGCAGTCATCGCCTTGGGTCGCACACGCAAGACAGGGCCTTCCTGAATGGCCTCCAGGCTCCACAGGAATCGGCCAATACAAAAGGCATGCCTGGGTAAGTTGCCGCGAGCCCCGATGTCGGTACGCACTGGCGCGTCGCCAGGGAGTTACGCTTCAGCAAGTTCTGAGTCACTGACCTTGACCTTCCCATCATGGCAAGGATTACGCTTTGCGTGTGGCGGTAGATGAAGGTTGGCCATGCGACGAATAATCCTCAAGGAGCATGCAGAATGACCCGCAATGAAGAAGTCGTCTCGCACACCGATGAAGGCATCGGACAGAAGGACGCGCCTCACGATGGTTGCTCTCATGGGGAGGGTGGGCCTGGTCACCAGCACGCGCATCACTCCGGCGCCGTCGCAGCAGCGGAGCCTGGAACGCTGAAAGAACCAGGGAAGTATGTCAAACCGGTTGCGGAAGCGCCGGCCGGATCGGCCCCAGCCGGCACGATATACACATGCCCGATGCATCCGGAAATCCGTCAGGACCACCCAGGCAACTGCCCCAAGTGCGGCATGGCGCTCGAGCCGGTAATGCCGGGACTGGATGAGGAAGAGAATCCGGAGCTCACAGACTTCCGCCGCCGGTTCTGGTGGACATTGCCGCTCACGGTTGTTGCGTTCATTCTGGCCATGTTCGGTCACCGGCTGGGTTGGATGGAGGCCTCCACGCAGAGTTGGGTGGAGTTGGCGCTGGCGACTCCCGTGGTGTTGTGGGCGGGCTTGCCATTCTTCGAGCGCTGCGCCCGGTCATTCGTCAATCGCAGCCCGAATATGTGGACGCTTATCGGGCTTGGCACCGGTGCCGCCTACCTCTATAGCGTCATCGCCACGGTCGCGCCCGGCGTGTTCCCGGATGCGTTCAGCGAACATGGGCGAGTCGGTGTGTACTTCGAAGCCGCGGCGGTCATCATCTCTCTTACGCTGATGGGGCAGCTTCTCGAACTCAAGGCCCGGTCCCAGACCTCGGCTGCCATCAGGTCGTTGCTCGGCCTGGCACCCAAGACCGCGCGCCGCATCAGACCGGATAGGACGGAGGAGGATGTTCCCCTGACACACGTGCACGTTGGAGACATGCTGCGAGTCCGTCCAGGCGAGAAGGTACCTGTCGACGGCGTGGTCACCGAAGGCTCGAGCTCGCTCGACGAGTCGATGATTACAGGCGAGCCCATACCGGTTACCAAGCGGGTTGGCGACCACGTCATCGGTGCCACGATGAACACCACGGGCAGCCTTGTCATCACGTCCGAGAAGGTCGGCTCGCAGACCGTCCTGTCGCAAATCGTTCAGATGGTGGCTCAGGCCCAGCGTTCCAGGGCGCCCATGCAGCGCATGGCGGACAAGGTATCCGGCGTGTTCGTGCTTGTCGTCATTGGCATTGCGCTGTTGACATTTCTTGCCTGGGGATTCTTCGGGCCCGAGCCGAGCTGGGTCTATGGGCTGATCAATGCGGTTTCCGTACTCATCATCGCGTGCCCTTGCGCGCTTGGCCTGGCCACACCGATGTCAATCATGGTCGCGAGTGGAAAAGGCGCTTCAAATGGCGTTCTGTTTCGGGATGCTGCCGCGATTGAGAATCTCCGGAAGGTGAATACGCTGATTGTCGACAAGACTGGCACCCTGACTGAAGGCCGGCCGGCATTCGAACGCGCCATCGGGAACAACGGATTCAGCGAGGAGGAAGTGCTGAGGCTGGCGGCAAGTCTTGACCAGGGGAGCGAACACCCACTGGCAGCCGCCATTGTCACGGCTGCACGCGAGCGCAACCTGGCGCTTGAGAAGACGGAGAACTTCGAGTCCGGAACCGGCGTCGGCGTGCGCGGTGTGGTCGGTGGACGCAAGCTCGCCCTCGGCAATACGGTCTTGATGCAAACCGAAGGCGTCTCGACGGATGCGCTGACCAGGGACGCTGACGCGCTGCGCGCTCAGGGCGCCAGCGTCATGCACCTGGCGGTGGACGGCGTGCTCGCGGGAATCCTGGCCGTGTCAGACCCAGTGAAGTCCACCACGCCTGAAGCCCTCGCAAGGCTCAGGGACGAGGGCATTCACGTGGTGATGGCGACCGGCGACGGCGTGGCGACAGCCAGGGCCGTGGCGGCGAAGCTTGGCATTGATGAGTTTCACGGCGAAGTGAAACCTGCAGACAAGTTGGCGCTGGTGTCAAAGCTGCAAGCCGAGGGCAAGGTTGTCGCGATGGCTGGCGACGGCATCAACGACGCACCAGCGCTTGCCAAGGCGGATGTCGGCATCGCCATGGGAACCGGCACGGACGTCGCGATGAACAGCGCGCAAGTGACCCTTGTCAAAGGAGACCTGCGCGGCATTGCCCGGGCACGGCAGCTGTCCGAGGCCACGATCCGGAATATGAAGCAGAACCTCGGCTTTGCCTTTGTCTACAATGCGCTGGGCGTTCCCCTGGCTGCGGGGGTCCTGTACGCGTCTACCGGGATGTTGCTGTCCCCCATGATGGCCGCGCTGGCGATGAGCCTCAGCTCCGCTTCCGTCGTCTCGAATGCATTGCGGTTGCGCAAGGCGAGGATCTGATGCCCCGGTCGTGCGCGCAGCCTCCTCGCACATCACTCCGCAATGGCTCCGCTCAGCAGATGCTCCTCTGCATAGGGAAACACGATTTCCGGATTGGGGCGGACGAGTTCCGCGTCCTTGCCGGCATAGTGCAGACGGGACAGCAAATCCTTGATGACGCCGATGCGCGCCACGCGCTTGTCATCGGCACGCACGAGATTCCAAGGCACCACATCGTTGGTACGAGCAAACATCTCGTTTCGTGCCTTGCTGTACTTCTTCCAGAGCGATACCGCCTGTTCGTCGATGGGACTGACCTTCCACTGCTTAAGCGGGTCCCGACGGCGCGACTCGATGCGCCGTCTCTGTTCCTCCTTGGTGATGTCCAGGTAGTATTTGATGAGGCTAATCCCGGAACGAACGAGCATCCCTTCGAATTCCGGGACGCTTGCCATGAACTCCTTATGTTCATCGTCGGTGCAGAAGCCCATCACGTGTTCCACGCCCGCCCGGTTGTACCAGCTGCGATTGAAGAGCGTAAACTCGCCGGAAGCCGGGAGTTCAGCGGCATAGCGCTGGAAATACCATGAGCCTCTGTCGCGGTCGGACGGCTTGCCCAATGCGACGACGCGCGTTTCACGTGGGCTGAGGTGCTCAACGATGCGTTTGATCGTGCCATCCTTGCCCGAGGCATCCCTGCCCTCGAAGATGACCAGAATCCGGTCGTTGCAGCAGATGAAGTGCTTCTGCAGCTTGACCAGCTCAATTTGCAGCAGGTGGAGATTCTGCTCGTAGTCGTCACGGGAAATGGCGCTGACCTCGGGTGTGGGAATCTTACTGCTTGCCTTCATTTTCATGGCTCCCTTTCCTCGCATCGGACGCATCGTGAGTGGCTGGGTGGGGCCTTCCGGGTGTCAGCGGGGTGACTTTTTCAGAGAGCAGGAGCTCTAGCGCCGGCCGGTCGACGACCTCCCGTTCCAGGAGGAGCTTCGCCAGCACGTCAAGCTTGTGTCGATTGGCGAGCAGTGTCTGCTTCACCCGTTGGCCCGCATCGCCCAGAATTTTGCGAACTTCGGCATCAATGATTTGCGCGGTACTCTCGCTGTATTCCTTGCGTTCCCGATGCATCAACCCGGGACCGTTAAAGAGAGGGTTCGGTACGTCTTCATAAGTGACCAGTCCGAGCTGCTCGCTCATGCCGAACTGCGTAATCATCTGGCGGGCCATGTCCGTTGCCCGCTGCAGGTCATTCTGGGCACCGGTGGAGACATCGCCAAAGACGATTTGCTCGGCCATGCGTCCGCCGAGCAGCACATCGAGCCGGTCAAGCAGTTCGCTCTGCTTCAGCAGATAGCGGTCCTCCGTCGGCGTCTGCTGGGTATAGCCGAGTGCTGCAACGCCGCGCGGAATGATGGAGACTTTCGACACGCGGTCGGCGTGCGGCCGCGATTCCGCCACGATGGCATGCCCCGCCTCGTGGTAGGCGATGGTTTCCTTCTCCTGGGGATTCATCACGCGATTCTTCTTTTCCAGGCCACCAACGATTCGGTCCAGTGCCTCGTCAAAATCCGCCATATCCACGGCATCCTTGCCTTTGCGCGCCGCAAGCAGAGCGGCCTCATTGACGAGGTTGGCAAGGTCCGCACCAGCAAATCCAGGAGTGCGGGCTGCCAGGTTTGTCAGGTCGACAGTGGGAGCGAGGACAACATTCCTGACGTGCACCTTGATGATCTGTTCGCGGCCCTTCAGATCGGGCCGGTCCAGCACGACATGGCGGTCAAAACGACCTGGCCGCAACAGGGCAGGGTCGAGAATTTCGGGCCGGTTGGTGGCGGCCATGATGATGACCCCCTTGTTGGTGTCAAAGCCATCCATCTCAACCAGGAGCTGGTTCAGGGTCTGTTCGCGCTCCTCGTTGCCTGACACGGCGCTGAGCGCGCGGGTCTTGCCCAGCGCGTCGAGTTCATCGATGAAGATGATGCAGGGCGCCTTGGTCTCGGCCTGGTTGAACAGGTCCCGCACGCGTGCCGCACCCACGCCGACAAACATCTCGACGAAGTCCGAGCCGCTCATGCTGAAGAACGGGACGCCGGCCTCGCCCGCTACAGCCTTTGCCAGCAGTGTCTTGCCCGTGCCCGGCGCCCCAAGAAGCAATACACCCTTGGGAATCTTGCCGCCCAGGCGCCGGTAGCGCTGAGGGTCCTTCAGGAAATTAACGATTTCGGCCAGCTCTTCCTTCGCCTCGTCGATGCCGGCGACGTCGGCAAGAGTGACGCCGGTTTCCTTTTGCATGTAGACCTTTGCCTTGCTCTTGCCAATTTCCATCATCCCGCTGGCGGCGCCACCCACGCGTTTGATGAGAAAACTCCAGACCGCAAAAAGAAGCATTGCAGGAACAATCCAGGACAACAGCGTGCCAATCCACTTGTTGTCGGCCTGGCCAACGAACCGGACCCTGGCAGCTTCGAGTTCCTCGACCAGATTCGGGTCATTGACCCGGAGCGTTGAAAACGGGTGGTCCCCCTTACCCTGGCGCTGCATCTCTTCGACCTGTTGCCTGGGAAGCAGATTCTCGATGCCATCAGTGTTGACCGTACCTGTGATGGCCGCCTCTCCAACGGTAATGTCCTTGAGCTTGCCTGCCTTGAGCAGGACCTTGAAGTCGCTGTAAGGCAATGTCTGGACATGGGGCGAGAACAGGACACTCTGAAGGAGGAGCATCGCCGAGACGGCAAGGAGCACATACCAGAGGGAAAACTGCTGTTGGCGGGGTTCCATGAGGGGGTTCTTGTGTCGTTGCCGGTTCGGAAGGCATGAAGATGTGCATCAAGGACAAGCGGTCAGCAGAAGGTACGGAAAAATTTGGTTGACGCCCCACCCTCACGGGCGACCAGTTGGCCGCAACGTGGGGATTGTTTTATTAGTCTCGGCTTCAGATGAATCTGGCTCTTGATGCAAATCAAGAAATGGGGCCATTGGAAGAAGGCGGTTCTGCCTGAAGATGAACGATAGAGCATCTGCATCGCCACTACCGTCATCAGGAAGTGCGGCTACAGCCGCGGTCATGGGCTTGGGGCAAGCCGAGCGTGTGCTGCGTGGAAATCGTTGCAGATCGACCAGCCGACAATCTCCCGATTGAACAGGCCCAGGACGACGGCCAGATATAGCCCCCTCATTGGTCCAGATGTACGTGATTGATGTCCGATGTGAAAACCTGGCTCGGCGCCATCGGCGCGAAGTTTCAATCCAGCCAATCCAGGCGGACTTCACAGGAGGTCTATATGAACGCGTCCCTGCCCGCCGCCCAGTTGGATGTTGCATTTGCCATCAATCGGTCTGTTGCACATTGGCAAAGCAGCCGGTCCCGATCGTGCGCAGCGCATCGCCGTCGCGTACGACGAAGAGTGCGTCGAGGCGACGGCGCTGAGCATAATCTCGCCCCGCCTGCGCGCCGAGCACCAGCAAGGCCGTCGCGTAGGCGTCCGCGTCCGCGCATGTCGGTGCAATGACTGTCACCGACGCAACGGCACTGCACAGTGGCGCGCCGGTTCGGGGATCCATTGTGTGCGAGACACGCGCACCGTCGATGTCAGCCCAATGGCGGTAGTCGCCGGACGTCGCGATGGCGGCGTTGCTCAGTTCGATCACGGCCATTGCGGCGTGCCGCTCGTCATCCGGGGCCTCAAGCGCAATCGCCCACTGCGACCCATCCGGCTTGCTTCCGCACGCGCGCATTTCGCCGTCGATGCCGACAAGCCATGAGCCGATCCCGTGCTCGCTCAACACGCGCGCAAGCTCGTCGACGCCGAATCCTTTTGCCATGCCGCACAGATCCAGCGCAACGGGTCCCCGCCTGCGCACCCGGCACCGTTGCACGTCCACGTCGATCAGTTCGCTCGCAGACGGGCATGGGCTCGCCTGCGACGTGTCCACCGCGCCCGGACGATGTGCACGCTGCTCGCCCGTTGGCCCGAAACCCCACATACCGACAAGGTCGCCGACGCCGATGTTGAAGGCGTTGTGCGTATCGCTGCCAATCTCCAGCGCACGTGCGAGCAAAGCCGCGAGATTCCTGGACACCGGCACCCAGCAGCCCAGCTCGGCACGATTCAGCCGCGACAGGTCGGAGTTTTCCTTCCAGTTCGACATCTGCTCGTCAACCGCGCCAACCGCTGCGGCAAGCCGCGCCGCCAGTTCTTTTTCATCCGTCGTCGGCGACGCATGGAAGGCCGCCGTGTAGCGTGTTCCCATCGTCGCTCCGCTCACGCGCCAAAGCTTGAGTTGCGTATCTGGCAACGCCTCAATAGACATCTTCGACATAGCGTCCCTGCGCTCTCAGTTGTGCGACGGACAAGCCGGTATCCGTCAGAATGCGTTCCCACGCCTGCGCGACACCCTCCGCCATCCTGCGGCCGCCGCACACCATGATTTGCGCGCCGTGCGTCACCAGGGTGCGCAGGCTCTGTGCATCGGCGACAAGGCGCTCCTGTACATAACTCCGGCTTCCGGAACGAGAGAAGGCCGTCGTGAGTGCCTGCAGCCGCCGGTCGGCTACCAGGTGCCTGAGTTCGTCGCGGTACAAGAAACCATCGTCAGCATTGCGCGCACCGAAATACAGGTGCATCGGACGGCGGGCCGCGTTGTGCCGGATGAAACCGATCAGCGGACCAATCCCGGTACCCGCCCCGATCAGGATCACGGGCGTGCTTCCGGCACTTGGCCGAAAGCACGCATGCGGCCGCATGAATGCCTCAATCGTTTCGCCTGGCTGCAGGCCTGTGAGATACCCGGAGCACACGCCGTTCGGATGACGCCGCACGCAGACCTCGGCCAGGCCGTCCGCCGTCGCGCTCGCGAGCGAGTAGTACCGGGGCGAGGTAGCGCCCGGTGGCACGACGCCGAGCAGATCCCCCGTCTCGAACCGGGGCAGCCGCGGCCGTAGCAGGGTGGCCCAGGATCTTGCCCCCTCGGCAGGCATGAAGCGCAACACCGAAGTCATGTCCTCCGGATCCGCACCATAGTCGTCACGTGAGACGAGCTTGAGCGGTATCGTGGGCGGCAGCAATGGCGTGTAGCGGATATCGAGCGACACGCCGAGCCTTTCGGCGAGCCCCGTGCACCACTGCCGGAATTCGGGTTCAGACTGCCGGTCAACCGTGCCCGGATCGGTCAGTGCTTCCAGCCCCCTGGCGGTCAGTGCGTCGTGAACCGTTCGCGCATAGCCGCAAAAATGAGGAAACTGGCGGTCGCCGAAGCCCAAGACCCCGAACGCTACCCCGCCGGGGATCGTCAGGCGCTCGAGCTTCGGCAGGAATCGCACAGCGCTCTCCGGTGCATCGCCGTCACCATAGGTCGCAGTCAGGACCAGCAGATACCGCAGGCTGCGGTAGCCGGCTGCAAAATCGTTCATCGGCGCTACATGCACGCGAAGGCCAGCCCGGGTCAGCGCTGCATGCAGCGCCGAAGCAAAGCCCCACGTGCTATTGCCCTCGGTGCCCACCAGCAACACGGTATCCGCGTCGCGTGCCGGCACGTTGCCAGCGAGCTTCGGCATGGCCCGTCGACGACGCAGCCACAGCAGCAGGCCGGTTGCGGCCAGCAACGGCACCGACGCCGACGATGCGCCGAGGATCAGCCCGAGCCACCATAGCCCTTCGCCCGTGTGCAGCATGCGGACAACCCCATGCGCACGTTGCCAGGCGTCGGCCGGCTGAAAGGCAAGCCATCCGCCTGACGATGGATCGACATAACCGATGCCATCCGTCGTATTCACCTCGATGAGGCTGGTTGGGTCGGCCGCGTTGGCAAACGTCAGCTGGCGCAGGCTGGAGACATCTATTGCCAGTGCGGGCATCTGCCGCAACGGCATCGGCGGTGTGGTGATTGCCGGAACGCTGAGGGCGGGCTCCTGCGCGCCGCCTTCGGGAATCACGCCGAACGTCGTCAACGACATGAAGACCCCGGTCATCGCCGATAGCGTGAGGCCGGCAAGCGCGGCGCGTGCAGTTTCGTTGTGCAGCCGCTGCAACCCGTCACCCCGGACCGGGGCCAGGATATGCTTCCAGCCGCCCATCCGGCGTGCGAGCAATACAAGCCCGGTCAACGCGGCGAACAGCATGAAGGCCGCCGTCGCACCGGTTGCGATCCGGCCAGCATCACCGAGAAAGAGCTTGCGGTGCAGGTTCTTCAGCCACCGCTCGACTGGCGAGGGGCGATAGTCGCCGACGGCCTTGCCGGTAGCGGGATCAATGATCGATGCACGCTGTTCGCCGTTGGCCTGGTAGTACGCGATGATCGCCCCTGACGGCCGGCGTATGAGTGTTTCGACGTCGGGCACCGAGGTGCTCACGCGGCTGGCGAGCGTCGCAACGCTCAGCGGATCCTGGCCTGGACGGACGGCACTTGCGCGCTCAAGTGCCGGATTCACCGATAGCACCGCGCCTGTCAGGGCGACGATCGTCATCAGCAATGCGGCGACGAGACCGGGGATGGAATGGAGCTTGCGTAACATCGGGCACCTCCTGGCCTGCCCCTGGTTACAGTGAATAGCGGAACGACTTCACATAGCCGCTCCCCTTGACCGTCTTGTTCGCGCCCGAAGTAGTCAGCGGCACGACGACCTCGGACGGGTATTCCTTCATGTCCTCGACCGCCGTGTCGATGTGGACCTCATATCCGGCGTCGATCAGCGCGTCGGACAGATCCAGCGTCGCACGCAGCGTCTTGCCTGCGCCGACGCTGGCGCCGGTAATGCCGTCTACCTTTGCGGTGCCGCCCGTGGCGCGATACCAGTCGCGCAGGTGCCGGTAGTACTTGGCTTTGCGCCCTGCCACCCACAGCGTGCCCTGGTACCGTCCGGCGCGATCGGTGACATACATGGCAACGTAAGCGCCATCTCCCCCGTAGTTCGACAGTTGCGTTTCGAACGAGACCTGACGCGCGGATGCCAGCGAAGGCGCGGCAAGCGCGCCGGCAAGCACGGCGATCGGGAATGCATGTTTCATCTGGATTCTCCTGATTTGGGCAAAAGGGGGGCATCGCACCCATCGCATTGGCCTGCCGCTGCTTCAGCAGGACCAACGCCGATGAGGTACGCGGTGCGTCGGCAATAAGGGGTCAGCGGATCTGGACCTGGGGCTTCGTGCCTGGCTTCAGCAAGCCTTCGGGGGGTGCGTCAGCCGGTGGCTTGCCAGCATTCGCGTCCGGCAGGCGTCCGCGTGCTCCGCCGTGGTCGTCGTCTTCACGCTTCATGCGGACGATTCCAAGGGTGACTGGATCAAGTTTTGCCTTGAAACGCCGGCCATCGGCATCATGCCCCTTGACCTCATAGCAACCGTCGTCGATCCTGAGCCTGTCGATCTGCCAGCCCTTTTGCTGCGCCATCGCCCGGACAGCGTCACGCGGCTTCCAGGCGTTCACCGGCGCCTCGCAATCGTCGCTGTCGTGCGCCTGTGCGGGATGCTGGATGCCGACAGCACTGACAAGTGCAAACATCGTGAGCACCAGGCTTCTGGCTATTCCCAGGTGTTTCATGACTAACATCTCCCGTTCGCATCCCTGGACTCCACAATGCACCGGAAACCTGAAGCCAAGCTTGCGGACACAAAAAATTTTCTTCATGTTCGCGACAGGTTCGCGTGGCAAAGTCACGCGAGACACCTATCAGGAAGATCTTAATGAGAGTTCTTCTCATCGAGGATGAGCCCTGGCTCGGGGAGGCCGTTCGCGACCAGATCGAGAAAGACGGACATCCGACTGACTTCGTGGCCAGCCTCTCCGAGGCGCGCCGGCACCTTGCGGCCGCTAACTACGACCTGATCCTGCTCGATCTGCTGCTCCCCGACGGTCGGGGGCTCGACTTCCTGCGAGAGCTTCGCGCGGGTGGTTCGACCGTGCCCGTCATCATCCTGACAGCGCTCGATCAGGTTTCGAACCGCATCGCCGGCCTGAACGCCGGCGCGGATGATTATCTCGTCAAGCCATTCGACCTGTCAGAGCTTTCCGCACGGGTGAGCGCGGTGTCGCGCCGGTATTCGGGCAATCCGAATCCCCTGGTCAAGCTCGGCGAACTGCGTATCGATACGGCGGGGCGCAGCGTGATGCGCGGTGCCGCACGCATCGACCTGACGGCCAGTGAATGGGCACTTCTCGAAGCGCTGATCCAGCATCCGGGGATGATCGTATCAAGGAGCCGGCTGGAGGATCGCCTTTATTCCTTCAACGAGGAAATTGGCAGCAACACCATCGAGGTACATATGAGCCGGCTGCGCAAGAAGCTGGGTGCCGATGTCATCGAGACCTTGCGTGGGCTCGGCTATCGGCTGAAGCAGGACTGACCATGCTGCGCAGCCTGCAAGGTCGACTCGCGGCAGCGCTGGTTGCAGGGCTCGCTGTGCTGTCGCTCGCGGCCGCGGCCGCTTCATTTTACGTGCTGCGCCACGAAGTCGATCGGATGTCGGATAGTGCGTTGCAGGAAACGGCACAGCGCCTGTTGCCGCTCGCCATCATGGATATCGTCGGGCGCGATGCGGATGGCGATGACGATGGCAGCCGCCGTATCGCAGCCGTTCGCCCGCACGACGAATTGCTGACCTACGCGGTTCGCGATGACAGGGGCAGCCTGCTGCTGCGGTCGCACGACGCCGATATGGCCATCTTCCCGCCCGACCTGAAAGCGGGCTTTACATCTACGGCGTCGCACCGGATTTACGCCGAGCCGGGCTTGCAGGGCACCATCTCCCTGATGATCGCGGAGCCGCTCGCCACGCGCCGGCATGCGGTGATTGAAGCCGCGCTCGCAGTCGCCAGGATCCTCATCCTGTTTCTGCCGGTGGGCCTGTGTGGCATCTGGCTGATTGTCCGCACCGGGCTACGGCCAATCCGGCGCTTCTGCGGCAGCATCGCTGCACGTGGGCAGAACGACCTGACACCGCTCGAAAAGAAGGAACTGCCGACGGAGGTCGCTCCGATCGCCGACGCGGTCAATGACCTGATGGCTCGCCTGGACCGCGCGCTGGCCGCGGAGCGCAGCTTCACTGCCAATAGCGCGCACGAGTTGCGCACACCGATTGCCGCGGCGCTCGCGCAGACGCAGCGCCTCATGGCCGAAATGCCTTCCGCCGCCATGCGGGAACGCGTGCAGAATGTCGAGAGGGCCCTGCACACCCTGTCGCGGGTCAGCGAAAGGCTCATGCAACTCGCAAAGGCCGAAAATGGACGCGTGCTCGGAGATGCGCCGCAGGATCTGCGCCCGGTACTGGAGCTTATTGTCGAGGATTTTCGGCGCGTTGCCTCTGCGAAGCCGATCCAGCTCGACCTCCCCGACCAGCCCGTGCCGTCGTGGATCGATCCGGACGCATTCGCCATAGTCGTGCGCAATCTGGTCGAAAATGCGTTCAAGCACGGTGCGCCCGGGAAACCGGTGGGAATTGTGCTGTCAGTCACCGGTACGCTCAGTGTGAGGAATCACGGACCGGTGCTGCCGGACGATGAACTCGAGCGCCTGACGAAGCCGTTCGAGCGTGGCGCGACCACAGCCAAAGGCAGCGGGCTTGGCCTGGCGATCGTCGAAGCGATTGTCCGCGGCGCAGGTTCGGTCCTTACGCTGCGCTCACCGGTTCCGGGCTGGCAGGACGGCCTGCAGGTGACCATCGAAGGCTTGCCGCTTGCGTCCGCGAGGCCGATGCGCGAGAAAACCGGTCCGGCGTAATCAGTTGGGATGGCGTGGCGCGGGACGACCCATGAAGCGCCCCCTCATCAACCCTTCCTCCACGTGCCCTTTGGGTATGCGCGGGGACGACGAATATTTGGCGTTGTCGTGAATTATGGAAACCTCAATAGAACGGGACTTTGATTTCTTGGAAGGACTTTGATGGCCAAGGCCATACGGCGAATCTTTGCACCGTCCCTCGCGAAGAAGCTTCGTGGCGACACGAAATGTCGAATGCATGGGCCCCGGTGTGATGCGCGGACAAGCCTCCCTCAGTCCCACACCGGGGCCAGGCCCTCGGGGCTGACCTCGCGGCCATTGCGTTCGAGCGCAGCAATCTTCGCCATGTCATCGGCGTCGAGCTTCAGGTCGCGCGCCAGCAGGTTGCTGGCCAGGTTCTCGCGCTTCGTCGATCGGCCAGTGGATCAGCGTCAGGTCGACATGGTCGGTGTGCGGCTTGTCCAGGCTCTCGCGCAGGCTCGGCACCAGCTTGTCGGCGGCGTAGTTCTCGGTCCAGATCTTGGTGGTGAGGAAAAGGTCATCGCGCTCTACACCGCTTTCCGCGATGGCCTGGCCGATGTCGGCCTCGTTGCCGTAGATCTGCGCGGTATCGATGGCGCGGTAGCCCACCTCCAGCGCATTGCGCACGGAATCGACAGCGGCCTGGCCGGTCAGGCGGAACGTACCGACACCAAACGAAGGAATGCTCATTGGGTAACTCCTGGTACAGAGGACAAGAGAAAACTGGGAATGAACGCAGTTTGCCGGCTTTACATTTGCAAATTAAGCCGTGTATAAGTCAAATTCATTTGATTTGAAATCAACAATGAAGACGACCATCGACGAACTGCTCGCCTTTGCGGCTGTCGTGGACACGGGCTCGATCACGGCGGCCGCCGAACAGCTCGACCTGACCGTGTCGGCCACCAGCCGCACGCTGAGCCGGCTGGAAGAGAAGCTGCAGACCACGCTGCTGCGCCGGACCACGCGGCGCCTGGAGCTGACGGAGGAAGGGGCGGCATTCCTGGCCCATGCGCGCGCCATTCTCGCCATGGTCGATGAAGCGGAAGAGCAGATGGCGGCACGGCGTATGCGCCCGGTGGGGCGCTTGCGCGTCGATGCGGCGACGCCGTTCATGCTCCATGTGCTCGTGCCGCTGGTGGAAGGCTTCCGCGCGCGCTACCCGGAGGTGGAACTGGAACTGCACTCGACCGAGGGCATCATTGACCTGATCGAAAAGCGGACCGATGTGGCGTTCCGCATCGGCTCGCTCAAGGATTCGACGCTGCACGCGCGGCCGATCGGCACCAGCCGCGTGCGCGTGCTGGCCAGCCCCGAATACCTGAAGCGCCATGGCACCCCTGCCAAGCCGGCCCAGCTCGCGCAGCATGTGCTGCTGGGCTTCAGCCAGCCCGACACGCTGAACGACTGGCCGCTGCGCAACGACGACGGCAGCACGGTGCACATCAAGCCGGCCATTGCGTCATCGAGCGGCGAAACACTCAGAAGCCTGGCGCTGGCTGGCCTCGGCATCGTCTGCCTGTCGGATTTCATGACGCGGGAGGACCGCCACAGCAGCAGGCTCGTGCCGCTGTTCGGCAGGCAGACGCTCGATGTGCGGCAGCCGATCAACGCTGTCTACTACCGCAACACGGCGCTGGCGTCGCGCATCACATGCTTTGTCGACCATGTGGCCGGTGTGCTCGGCAAGCGGCCGTTCGATGAATAGGGCGCCGGGGTTCTTCGTTTGTTTCCGGCGAGAGAACCAAAAAAAGAAGCTCAGGGCGCCGGCCGCGATTCCACTGACTCCACGCGCAGGCCCGGCATCCACGTGTCCTTGGCGCGCGCGCGGACGACAATGCCATGTACCGTTGCCACACGGTTGAACTGCTCGCGCGCCGCGGTAGTGGTCATGCCTGACAGCTCCCAGGCTACCCCGTCGTCCTGCTGCAGCACGATCACGGGAAACATGGCATTGCCCTTGACCCGGATCTTGCCTTCCAGCGTGATCCGGGCGCCGACGGACGGCGCAGAGCAGGCGGACGTGGCCATTGCGGCAACGATGGCGGCGGCGGTAAGTCGTCTGAACATAAGGTAAGCAGTGCTGCGAGGGCACCAGGCGGCATGTGCCGACCGATGCCCGATCGCACGATCAGTAGGCAACGACTGTCAGGGTCATGCCGGCCGGCAGCTTGACGGTCTCGTTGAAGGTACCGCGAACAGCTTGCCGCGACGCCGCAGGCATTCTGCGCTCGCCTGCATCACGGCAACTCCGGCCTTGTCATTTCCGGTAATTCGAATCAGGAAAATCCCAGGCTTCCGTCTAATGCCGTTCAGTTAACCACTGTCGTTCCCGCGCAGGCGGGAACCCAGTGACTTCAGAAGACGCTGGATTCCCGCCTGCGCGGGAATGACAGTGGCGCTTGAGACCTTAACTGAACGGCATTACAGGCTTCCGTCCGTTTTTTTTAATCCGCGCCATTCTGCGAGCTAAGCCGGGGTAGCTCAACGGGACAGTGATAGGACAAATGAAATGACTGTGGCGCGAATGCATAAATTCAGCCCCGCGCGAGAAGAGCTTTTGTCAGGGCTTGTATCGCGCCGTTGGCGTGATACAGACGCGTACAAGAAACCCAACGAGAGCCGGATGCCGCCGCCCCTGCTCCGCCCTTGACATCAAGTTCTCAATTTACAATACTATCTAAACTTTCATTCTTATTTTGAGAACGATACGGCAAACGTGTCGTGAGGCCGCGTGGAACTCGCAGAACTGGAAATCTTTCGGGCCGTCGCGCGCGAACAAAGCATCACCCGGGCGGCCAGGGCGCTTGAGCGCGTGCAGTCCAACGTCACCACCCGCGTCAAGCAGCTGGAGGAGAGCCTTGGTGTCGCCCTGTTCCAGCGCGACAGCAAGAAGATGACCCTGACGCCCGAAGGGCACCGGCTGCTTGGCTACGCGGAGCAGATGCTGGCCCTGGCGGAAGAGGCACGCCAATCCATGCGCCTCAGCGCGCCGAGCGGCAGGCTGCGCGTCGGTTCCATGGAGAGTTCCGCCGCGACGTTGCTGCCAAAGCCGCTTGGCAGCTTCCATGCCGCCTGGCCGGACGTGGAACTGAACGTGGCCACGGGTACCACGGGCTACCTGGTGGATGCCGTGCTGGGCCATCGCCTGGACTGCGCGGTAGTCGCCCACCCTGGCACCGGTGCACCGAGCCATCTGGACATGGCCGAGCTTGGCGAGGGGCTGGAAGGTGCCTTCCTGCGGACCGAACAGCTGGTCCTGGTCCTGCCCGGCACCCACCCGAAGGCACGCGGCCCGCAGGACGTGACGCTGCGGCATCTTGCCGCGTTCTCAAAGGGCTGCACCTATCGCCGCTGCGCCGAAGACTGGCTCGAGCAAGGCGGCGAAGACATCCGCCGCAGGCTGTCGGTGCTGGAGATGCCGTCGTATCACGCGATCCTGGCCTATGTCAGCGCAGGATCGGCCGTGGCGATAGTGCCGCGCTCGCTGCTGGCCATGTACCCGAATGCCGCCGAATTCCAGACCGTACCGGTACGCTCCGCGCACACCTTCCTGGTGAAGCGCGCCGGCTTCACGACATCGGCATACGAAGCGTTCCTGCGGGAGCTACGCCATGCCTGAGCGACACCACCGCCGGATCGCGGGACGCAATCCGGCCGCACTGCCTGCACCGCCCGGCGCCCGCCGGCCCTGAATCCATCACCCGACCTCAACAGGGAATCACCGTCATGGACACCACGACACGTTCCTCCGGCAATGGCCGCAGCCTGCTCTCGCTGCTCAATATCGCCACGCCGATCATCCAGGCGCCGATGGCCGGCGTCAGCACCCCGGCCATGGCCGCTGCCGTGTCGGAGGCGGGCGGACTCGGCTCGCTCGGTGTTGCCGCCATGGATGCGGAAGGCGCACGCAAGGCGATTCGCGAGACGCGCGCGCTGACCAGCAAGCCGTTCAACGTCAACGTCTTCTGCCATACCCCAGCGGTTGCCGATGCCGCGCGCGAGAAGGCCTGGCTCGACTATCTCGCGCCGCGGTTCGCCGAGTATGGCGCCACGCCCCCGGCAAGCCTGCGCGAGATCTACAAGAGCTTTGTGGCCGACGATGCCATGTTCCACATGCTGCTGGAGGAAAAGCCCGCGGTGGTCAGCTTCCATTTCGGGCCGCCCGCGCAGGAGAGGATCGACGCATTGCACGCGGCGGGTATCGTGCTGCTGGCCAGCGCCACGTCGTTGCAGGAGGCCCGCCAGATCGAAGCCGCGGGCATCGACGCGATCATCGCGCAGGGGATCGAGGCCGGCGGCCACCGCGGCATCTTCGATCCGGCCGGCTACGATGAAGGCCTCGGCACACTTGCGCTGGTGCGTGTCCTGGTCCGGCATACCCGCCTGCCCGTGATCGCCGCCGGCGGCATCATGGACGGCGCCGGCATTGCCGCGGTGCTCGCGCTCGGGGCACAAGCCGCGCAACTGGGCACGGCCTTTGTCGGCTGCGAGGAATCCTCGGCCGATGCCGCTTACCGCGCTGCACTCTCAGCACAGCCAACGCGGCCGACTACGCTGACGCGCGCGATCTCCGGCCGTGCGGCACGCGGCTTCACGAACCGCCTTACGGAACTCGGCGTGGCCCCCGACGCTCCCGCCATCCCCGACTATCCGATCACGTATGACGCCGGCAAGGCCCTGCACGCCGCGGCCAAGGCGAAGGGCAACAGCGACTATGCCGCGCAGTGGGCGGGCCAGGCAGCACCGCTGGCCCGGCTGCTCCCTGCTGCGGAACTGGTCAGCCAGCTGAAGGCGGAATTGAAGGAAGCAATTGCCAGGCTGAATGCCATGCAAAGCGGATTGGTATAGCCAAGCGCTGCCGGGCCATCGAGGAGCCGCTCGCGCGGCATCTTTCGTGGTGCTGCCACGCCTCGGTACGCCTTCACACGGCGTTGGCCCGGTCCGGCTCCGACCGTTGGTCTAGCACGATCTGCATGAATGCCAGATCGAGCCATTTGCCAAATTTCGTTCCGACCTCCGGCATCAAGCCCACCTGCCTGAAGCCAAGCTTCTCGTGCAAGCGGATGGAGCTGGCGTTCTGCGCCTCGATGGCGGCCACCATGACGTGCTTTCCCAGGCCGCGCGCGCGCTCGATCAGCGCGGTCATAAGCGCTTCGGCAATGCCCTTTCGCCGCTGGTCCGAGCGGACATACACGGAATGCTCCACAGTGTGCCGGTAGCCGTCGAAGGCGCGCCAGTCACCGAAGGAGGCGTAGCCCACCACGCCGGCATCGTCGTCGACGGCAACCAGCACGGGATAGCCTGACTTCTGGCGCGCGGCGAGCCATTCCATGCGATTCGCCGCATCGACAGGTGTCTCGTTCCATATCGCCGTCGTGTTGGCGACGGCATCGTTGTAGATGACAGTGACCGCCGGCATGTCGTCAGGGCCCGCGTCGCGAATCTTCATTGCGCCTCTCCGAAGCTGTTTCTCATATGATAGCCTATCGTCTACTATAGTGGATATCAAAGACGAACCTTGTGCGTGCCGGCTGTCGGCCGCCATTTCCTTATGCGTGTGAACCAACCGCCACCAGACCCCACCTTCGCGATTTCCACGCGCGTGCGCATCGAGCGCGAATCGCGCGAATGGTCGCTGTCGGAACTGGCGGAACGCTCCGGCGTTTCGAAGGCAATGATCAGCAAGATCGAGCGAGGCGAGGCGAGTCCCACGGCGACTGTCCTGGGGAAACTGTCCGGGGCATTCGGCCTGCCGCTGTCGATGCTGCTAGCGCTGGCCGAGCAGGCCGGCGAGCGCCTGAGCCGCTCGGCGGACCAGCCGGTCTGGACGGACCCCGAGACCGGCTATACCCGGCGCGCAGTGTCGCCGCGCAGCGGCAGCATGCTCGAGCTTGTGGACGTCACGCTGCCGCCGAACGCGCGCGTCTCGTACCCGTCATCCGCATTCACGTTCATGCACCAGCAGATCTGGGTGCGAAGCGGATCGCTGGTGTTTGAAGAGGGCGAGATGACGCACGAACTGGAGGCGGGCGACTGCCTGCAGCTTGGTCCGCCGGCGCCATGTACCTTCTTCAATCCGGGGAACCGGCCCTGCAGTTATGTCGTGGCGCTGGTCCGTCGCTAGTTCACTACGTCAGTCGAAAAGCACCCTCGATCAACCAGATCAGTTCAGCTGGCGCGCCATGTAGTGGGTACGGGCGCCGAAACTAAGCAGAAAGCTCAACGACAACTGCGTCTCTCGTACAAGGCTGTCAACCGGAGTCAACGTGAAGCCGTGTCGAGCAAAGAAGCCGGGATGCTCGTTCGTCAGCACCGTGGCGCTCACGCAGCCGCTGGCGCGTGCTCTCATCAGCAGAGCGCTGACGATATAGGTGGCCAACCGACGTCCGCGAAATTCCGACAGCACGGCAACCGTATGGATGGCGAACGTACTGCCGTACTGTTCCCCATAGGCACAGCCGACCATCTGTCCGCCAAGCTCTGCCACATGGTAGAACCGACTCACGTCGCTTGCACCGGCAAGCGTCAGGCCGCAAGCCGCCAGTACCTGTGCGATGGCTTGCCTGTCGTCCTCTGAAGCAGCACGGAGTCGAACGTCTCTTATCATCTTGAATGCAGCGTTATGGACCCTCGCTTCCTCAATACTAAACACAGCGTCTTAAATAATGCAGCATAGTCTTCGAAGTACCTCGTTTGGTCTCTTCCAGTGCCGGAAGCAGCCGTCGACCGCCGAGAGGACTTCGCCAAGTGTGGCAA
>NZ_CAJZAI010000003.1 GCF_914271435.1 Cupriavidus laharis
CCCGTGTGTTGACACAGCAAGCACAACCCAACACTACAGACTACATCCCTATTCGTGACGTTGGCCTCAACCCCAACGCCACAACCCCTCATGCCTGGTGACCATAGCGAGCTGGAACCACCCCTTCCCATCCCGAACAGGTCCGTGAAACAGCTCCGCGCCGATGATAGTGCGGACTACCCGTGTGAAAGTAGGTCATCGCCAGGCTCTTACCCCTCAAAACCCCTCGACAGCGTTCGCTGCGAGGGGTTTTGTCTTTGGGGCGCTGCTCAGCGCAGTAGCTTCCCCAGTTCCTGCCATGCATCGCTGGCCACTTTTTCCAGCGTTTCCAGATGCTTCGCGGCTTCCTGCATGCGTTTTTGCTCGGCACCCGCTTCCTCGCCAGCGGCATCCAGCTGTTTCTTCAGCAGTGGATCACTCTCGATCAGGCGTTTGACCGCCGCAGTCTTGACCACGGATGCGACCGCGGAGCGGTCCGCGGCAAAGCTCTCGGTCGCCTCGCGCAGGCGGGCGCTGGCAGCCTTGAAGCCGTCAGCCGTCTGCTTCACCAGGACTTCGAAGGTGTCGCCATCAAGCGTGTGCGTGTCCTTGTCCGGTGCCTTCAGGTCCGGCGCATCGGGCAGCAACAGGACGGTACCCGGCTCGATCCGGTTGAAGTCCACGTGCGGATTGAGTGCCTGCACGCGTTCCAGCGTGGCCGACCCCGTTGTCTTTGTTCCCGTGAGCCGCGTGGCGAGCGCTTGCAGGTCGGAGGCTTGCTTGATGACGAGGACGCGCATGGTGACGTGCTCCTGAAGTGATGCGGATACCGTTCAGCCGATGAGGTTGAGCGGCACCATCTCGGGCCGGACCGGCGCCTGGATGGGCCTTGTGGTGATATTACCGATGGCGGTGACCAGCGCCTTGCCATCCGGCACCCGGATCGACACCTCCGTCCCGCCCCGCACGCGATTGGCGCTGATGACTGCGACCGGCGTGCCCAGCAGCACCGCGATGCTGACCTCCGCGCGCAGTTCGCACCGGTTGTCGCTGAACAGCACGTCACCGCCGGCGGAGATGTCCACGGCCGGCACCCGGCCCCGCGCGATCAGTACATTGCCGACGACCTGCGCACTTGCCCCCGGCAGCGTCACTGCGGCGCCCGTGGCGGGATCCACGCCGGCTGCCGCGCCCGCGGTCTCGACAAAGGCGCGGTTGCCGACCAGCACCAGCGTACGCCGTTCATCCACGCGCAGGGCGGTGTAGCGGTCCAGCCGCGAGAGCCCGTTGGCGCCAGGCTGCGGTTCATCGATATGCAGGGCATACCAGGCGGTGTCGCTCCTTGCGTTGCTGAACTGGACGTCGCGCTCCACGTGATTGTGGCTCACCTGGGCCTGCACATACGGTGCACGGATCGCGATACCGGCCACCATGCCGCCGAACGCCTCCTGCGGGCCGACTTCCGACACCACATTACTGCCGATGCGCGGCTGCTGCACCGAAAATGCCGCGATGCCCGCGATCAGCTGCTGACCCTGGATTGCCTCCTGCCCAAGCTTGCGCAGCGTATTGCCGGCCACGGTGACAGACTCTGTGCGCACGATGCCGATGCCGACGATGGTGCCGGTGTTCGCCGCGTTGGCGCCGGCGGCAGGGCCCAGTTCGCGCAGGTGGTTGTTCTCGATCGACAGCGAGCCCGACCTGGCAGCATCCGTCATGACAATGCCGTTGCCGCAGCGCGTGATGATATTGAGCTTGGCGATCAGCTCCTGCACAGGCGCCTCGACCGAGATGCCCGCGTCGGCGAAACCTTCGATCTGGTTTGCCAGCACCTGTGCCTGGTCGCTGCCGTTTTTGTCCAGGCCGGCTACCAGCGCGATGCCGGCGCCGCGCAGCACCCGCTCGCCGTCACGGCTCGCGCGCAGCTTGTTTTCGCCGATCCAGACGCCATCCGCCGCGCAACGGATGCCGGTGCCATGCACCTGCAGGTTGTTGCCGCAGATGCGCATGCCCGCGCCGGGCAGGCCGATGCCCCCCGCGCTCAGTCCCGCTTCATGCGTGCCCAGCACCTGATTGCCCGTCATGCGCGTTTCATAGGCGTGCGCGACCGCACCGTCCAGCAGCACGGCGTTGTCGCGGCAGGCAAAGACGTTGTCGTCGATGCGCAGTACTGCGGTCACCAGACCCTGCGGCGCCTCGCTGGTGCCGGCTTCGAGAGCGCGCACGCCGTCCGGCGCCAGCAGCAGGTTGTCTTCGATGCAGGCGCCCATGACGACGCCGCTCAGCGCAATGGCCGCACTTTGCGCATCGCCGGTGTTGAACACGGCCACGGCGAGCTGGCGCAGCGCCAGGCCCGCGGCGGTGCGCACGCAGATCGCGGATTCGCGGCCCAGCGAGACAATGGCCAGCGCATCGATGGCGATCGCCCATGAACTTTCGACGATGAATGCCGCGCCCGGCGCGGCAATGGCGGTGGCTGCGCCCTGGCCGGTGATGCGCACGGACCGGGCAGAGGTGATGCGAACCGGCTCGCCGAGCACGTACTGGCCGGCATGCAGGCATACCGTGCCGCCGGTGTCGCGCACCTTGTCGACGGCGTCCTGGATGGTGAACTGGCCACTCGCGTGCGAAGCCGGCGTGACGCAATGCGTGCAGGCGCAGCCGTCGCCGCCGCTTTGTGGCGGCCAGTCATTGCGGCAGTCCGACACGGTGCCGGCACCCACGTCCCAGATGCCCAGCCGTGCGTAGTGATGGTGGATGCCGCGCGGCGGCGCGAGGTCGAGGATTTCCACCGATGCATCGGCCGTGCGTGCGGCGAACACCCAGTAGTCGCCGGCGCGGAATCCCTTGGTGCCGGTCGAAGCGAAGCGCACCGTAATGCCGTCTTCCAGCAGCAGCGTGGTAGCTGCCGCGGGCACCTTGATCACGCCGGCGGAGCCCGGGCCGTCCAGGTCCTGCACCGGTACCGGGTTGCCGCCCGGATTTGTGCGGAAGACCTGGCCCTTCTGGTCCCAGCGGCGCACGCGCAGGTTGCGCGATGCCGGGAAGGTATTGTCCGGAAAGCTGCCCGGCAGCATCGCTGCGGGCAGGCCCGGCGCAAACGTGATGCGCCGGGTCGCATCGTCGACGGTGATGCGGCGCATCTCGCCGCCGGCCTGCGAGAACTCGCGCACGTCGTCGGTGATCTCGACCCAGTCGCCCGTATTGAAGCGCAGCACGTCGTCGCGGCCCAGTGTCGCCAGTTCCAGTTCGGTGGCGGAGGCCATGCTCGCCACGCGGCTGCCGACGCTGGCATTCTCGCGCGACCACTTGAAGGTTGCCGTACCGCCCGGTTGCCCCGGATCGTGGATCTCCACGCGGTAGAGCTGGTTTTCGAGCCCACGATAGCCACCCGTGGGCGGCAGCTCGCACGGGTCGTCCGTGGGCGCGGCATCGAACGTGCCGGTGCTCAGCACGCCGGTGGACGGCGCGATCTGCGCGGACCAGCCCGGCACATCGGCATCGGGCGTGCCGCAGGTAGTGGCGGTGCCCGCATCGTCGGCCAGCACGCGCACCTGCCACACTGTCTGCACACGCGAGCTGGTCTCCACAGCGACCGCGCTTTCCACAAGGTCGGGCTGCTCCAGATGCGTGACTTCGCGATTCCACACATCAAGGTAGACCAGGTGGCGGCCGGCGGTGGGCAGCGCGGGTGCACCGGGCAGATACGGCTGCGCGCCATACGTGCCGGGATCGGTGTATACCGTTTCCGCCATCAGGCTGTCGAAGGCGCGCTTGGCCGGGTCGCCGGAGGCCGCGCCGTGGTGCTCGGCGAGCAGCCCGTCCACGTACATCCGGCCCTTGCCGATCTGCAGCGTGCCGGCCGTGGCCGTGATCTTGAACGCGTCCGGCGTGGTGGACGAGACCGTGGCGCGCCCCAGCGTGTCGCTGGCCAGCGCGCGCAGGCGCCGGTCGATGACCGCTACCAGTTCGTTGGCGTCGGCATCGAGCAGCACGCCGCCCTGTTTGAGCTCGACGCCCGCGTAGTCGAGCAGGGGATTCAATCGGACTCGGGAGAAATCGGCAGCCATGGGAGGTCTCCGGCGTGTCAGCGTGTGGCGCGTCAGGTAGCGTAGAAGATTCCGGCGTGCAAGCCGAAGCGCAGGTATTCGTCTAGCCGGATGCGCAGGTTGGTCTCGCGCTGCGGCTGGAACAGGGCATGCAGCACGCCCATCTCGCCGCCATCGCTCGCGCCTTCGCGGATGGCCTTGTCGGTGGCGTGGCGCAGTTGCCCGTAGCCGGGATCGCCGTACCGCAGCGACGTGAAGTGGGGCATCACGCCGGGGTGCTGTGCGTCGGGAACGCAGCGATAGCGCTGTGGCGTGATGGCGCCCGCCGGCACGAAACAGAAGCGCACGCAGCCTTCCTGCCGGCGCTCGGCGATGACGGGGGCGGTCCACGTTTCTCCCGGCGCGGCGCCAAGCCGCGCGAAGAACAGGCTGTCCGATGCGAGCACGATCACGCTTGCATGGACCTTGCCGATCACCGTGCTTTCCGCCAAAGTCAGCCGGGCTCCCGGGCCGCCCGTATTGCCGGCGGCGCAGGCCGTGTTCTCGGGGGCGCCGGCATCGACGATGCAATCGCGTAGCGTCACCTCGGCATCGGGCACTGCCAGGATGGGGCCCGTGATGCAGCGCTCCAGCGTGACGCTGGCGAACGGATGCCCGATCACGAGGCTCACCGCGCCCGGCGATACCGCGTTGCCGTCCGGATGCAGGGCCAGCCCCGGCACCAGCGTGCAGTCGCGCAGCACCAGTTCGCGCGGCTCGTCGTCGGCACCTGCCGGCAGGCGCAGCGCGCCGCCGCTGAAGACGATGCCCTCGATCACCAGCCGGCCACGCGCGCCGATATCGAGCGTGACGTCGCCGCTTGCGGCGACCAGCGGCCGCGCGCTGCTGGCCGCCGCCACCACCACGCCCCGGCCGGGCGCGTTCGGCGCCAGCACCGGATCGACTTTCAGCACCGGCGTCTGCGCATAGGCGAGGCTGTCCTGGATGAGCAGCCTGCCGCCGCCGGCAATGGCGTCCAGTTCCGGCTGCAGCGCGCCGCCCTGGCCGACGGTGCGCTGGACCGGCAGCTTGCCGCCTTCGGGCGCGCGTTCGTATTCGCCGCCGCCGATGGCGCGCGCCTGCCCGTAGTGGAACGTGGCCAGCAACGGCCCATCTTCGGCGGCGCCAAGCAGCACGCGGCCACGCTCGGGATCGAAGCCGATGGTGCCGGCTGGGACCGCGTCTTCATGGTTCCAGCCCACGACGTTGCCGCCGCCGTCGACGATGTCGCGCAGGTCGCACACGCGCACGCTGCCGACCGGGACCGGCACGGGTGGATTGCCGGGGCGCAGCAGCGCGAGGCTTTCGGCGGGGCCGTAGTCGTCGTCCAGTCGCGCGTCGGGAGCCGGCGTGGTACTGCCCTGCGCAGCGCGCACGGCCAGGGCCATCAGGCGCACGCCGAGCGGTTCTGGCACGTTGACCGGCTCGGCAAGATGGCTGATGTCATCCTCGGTCTGCGCGCGGCGGAATAGCCGGCAGTCGGCCCCGAGCGGATTGAGCCGGAACCGTCGCCCGCTGGCGTCGTCCGGATCGGGCGTGAGCGGGATGGCAGACAGGCGCAGCGCCAGCAGCCGCCACAGGAAGATGCCGACGTTCGGGATGTTGTAGCGGCCCGCGCCGCTTTCGGGGCGGCGCATTTCCGCGGTACGCGCCACCGCGTTGAACGCGCCGCCGAGCCGCAGCATGGCGGGCAGGTCGCGCAGCGGTGCCGTGGCCGGCGCCTGCAGGCGCACGTGTTTCATGTACTGCGTGGTGGCCAGTTGCGTGAAGAACTCCACCGCATGGGCCGGCCAGTCGGTCACGTCCTGCGCCAGTTCCTCGAGCATCAGCGCGGTGCCCTTGCGCCGGCGGAAGGCAATGGTATGGGCCACCTCGGCGCGTGGCGATGCGATCCTCGGCGATACGCCGTGCAGCGGCCGGTAGCCGATCAGGTCGCCGATATAGGGCGCGACCCAGTCCGCGCAGGTTTCGATGAACTGGTCGTCATAGAGCTGCGCTACGTTCTCCTCGAGTGCGGCGAACTCCTGCGCGAACGCGGCCAGCAGCGCGCGCAGCGGTTCGCCTTGCTCGGCGTCGCGCAGCCGGTAGACTGCCGGCAGCAGGCTGTAGAGCCGTTCCGCGCTGATGCTCATGTCAGCTCCTCCAGCAGGTCGAACGGCCCCGGATCGAGCGTGAGCAGCTCGGCCGGCTGTGCCGCGCCGCCCTGCACGCGCATGCGCGCCGCCAGCAGCCGCACCTGCCGTGACGGCACGGTCTGCGCTACCGGCTGCGTGCCGCCGTAGAGCCGGGTCAGCGCGACGGCCACCACGCCGGGCACGGCCTGCGCGGCGGCGATCACCTCCGACTGCTGTACCGGCTGCGCCAGTTCGCGCGCGTCAAAGGCAAAGCGCGCGCGCAGCGCCGCTTCCACCGCGGCCAGCACGGTCTTGGTGTCATAGTCGGGATCGCGCCGGACGCGCAGGCCAAGCCTGAACGTGCTCAGGCTGGCGGGCAGCAGTTGCACGGCCACGTGCGGGTCGCCACCGTCTCTGAGCGCGCCGAGGAGGTGCTGCCAGACCGGACTGGCCGGGGTGAGCGGCAGGCCATCCGGCGCCGCCACGGTAATGGCGATGGTGGCGCCCGCGTGCAGGTCCAGCACGCGCGCCTGCGCCTTGGCCACGCCGCTGAACGCGCGTGCGAAATCCTCATAGTCGAGCAGTGACACCGCGCGGCCCAGTGTGCGCGTGAACAGCGGCATGCTGCGGCGCGCGGCGTCCGGGCCTTCGGGGTCGGTGCCGCCTTCCGCGGCAATGGGGTTGCTCACGCTCTTCAGGCCGAGCGGGCGGCTCATGAGCTGCGTGAGCTTGTCGGCGTCGACATTGCCTTGCGCACCCAGTCCCTTGCGATACGCGGCGCGCACGTTGTTCGTGCCGCTCGGCAGGCGCGCGCCGCGCAGGCCATCGCCGAATACCACATGCAGCCGGCCCTGCTCGTCGGTGCCGAGCGTGTAGGCGCGCTCGGTGGCCGCCGCGCCGTACATCGCCGGCCGCTCGTGCCAGGCGATGTCGCTGACGCGCACGGTCAGGTCGGCGGCGGCGCCCAGTTCATTGTCCGCGGCGCGCCAGGTCAGCGGCAACTGCTTCAGCTCGAAGCGCTGGAAGGCCTGGCTGGCATCGCCGCTGCCCAGCACCTGGGCGACCGACTCGCCGTGCGTGGCGGGCGCCACGTTGGCGTGCACGACCACGCTGTCGCGCTGCAGCGGCTGCGGCAGCGGCGGCGCGATTTCCAGCTCGCAGCGGCCCGCACCGAGCGGGTGCGCGGCGACAAGCGTGGCCTGCACGACCACTGTCTGACCGTCCTTCACCTGCGTGCCGCGTACGATCAGGCGCCGTCCCGGCAGCAGGCCATCGGCGCCGATGTCTGCCGGGATGCGGTCGCCCGCTACCGCCGTGGTGACAGGGTAGGCCGCGAAGGCCAGCGGCTCGGACTGGGCAAACACCGCCGTCTCGCGCACATAGGCCTGGAACTGCGCGGCGTAGTTGGCACCCTGCAATTGCAGCCGCGTGACCTTGGCCGCGGTGGCGAACGCGGCGCGCGATACCTCCGACACATTGGTGACCCGGTACAGCTCGACATAGGTCCCTGACGGTGCCGGCTCGCTGGCGTACAGGAACCCGCCCTTGGCCAGCACCACGTGGCTGCCGTGCTGCACCTCGGCATACACCGCATCCAGGTCGACATGGCCGCCCGCCGCGGTGGCGCCCGCGGGCGACAGCGTGAAGCCCGGCCACTCGCTGGCCACGTTGCCTTCCGAATCCGAACCGCCCGGGTAGTTGGCGCGATAGCTCCACGGCATGCTGCCCCACATCGGCGCGTTGTGCCCGAACACGGCGGCACGCTTGCGCAGCACATATGCCTGTGGGTGCTGCGTAGCCGGATTGGCAAACGGCTGGATCGATCCCAGCCCGCGCTTCCAGCGCACCAGCGTGCGGTCGGCGTCCGGCTGCGGTTCGACGCTGTCGATGATGCGGAAGTCCCAGTTATTGCTGTTGGCGTCGGCAAGGAATTCATCGCCGAGGAACAGCAGCGCATCGCCGGCTCGCAGGCTGTTGCGCACGCCGGCCAGGTAGGTGAACGTGTCGTTGTGCCCCGGCATGCGGCTGTCGCTCATCCACGGGCGGATGCCGTTCCATGCGGGCCGCGCCTCGGCCAGCGCTTCCACGGTCTCGAAGGTCTGCGGCAGTTCGCCCGGGCCGGGCACGCTCTGGACTTTCAGGCCGGCATCGAGCGACAGGCTCGGCGGCACGCCGGTGACGAAGTTGCCGGGCTCGGGCGGCAGGCCGGGCGGCGGCGCCGGCGGCGTCTCCAGGGCGAAGGCCAGCCAGGTCTGCGCCGCCACGCCCGGGCGCAGCCGGTAGCCGATGAGCTTGCCCATCTCCTGCAGCGATACGGGTTCCACCGCCGTGCGCAGGTACGACTCGTTGGCGATGCGTTCCTGGTAGAAGGTCAGCACGTCCGCCGCACAGGCAAACGCATCGAGCAGACCGATCGTGAAATCGTCGCTGTCGCGCGTGCGCAGCCGGTCCAGCGGCGCGAATGCCGAAGACGACAGCGAAGCCTGCAGGCTTTCGCGGAACTGCGCATAGTCGCCGATGCGGTAGGCGATGGCGGAAAGGCCGCCGCGGTTGCCCAGCCCCTGCGGCGTCTGCGCGACGATACCGTCGCAGCAGCCGCACGCTTCGCTGCCCGGCGGCAGCGCCGGCACGTGCGGCTTGAGGTGGGGCACCGGCGTCATGCCGGCCTGGCGTGTGGTCATTTTCCGCCTCTCGCATGCAAGGTGATCCGCCCGCGTTCGCGGAAGTCGGGATGGTTCGCCAACTGGGCGATCTCCAGCCTGCCCAGCGGGATCACGCCCTGGTCCAGCGACAGCGGGCTGGGGTTGAGCAGGCGCTGGAAGCGCAGCGGTTGCACGGCGTCCATGCCTTCCACTGCCTGCGCCGCCGCGATGATACGGCTCAGGTACACGGGCTGGCCGAAGGTGAAGTTGTCCGGGTGGAAGACGCCCAGCGTGCCGTCGGGCAGCACATCGGCCGACAGCACGCGGCGCACGGCCTGCAGCACCTGCGCGCGGAAGTAGTCGGCCTTCACGCAGAGATGCAGCGCGACATCGAGCGCCACGTAGCGCGGGCCGTTGACTTCCAGGTCATAGCCGGCCATGCGGAAGCGCTCCAGGTGCCGGCGCAGCCGCGCCGCGAAGCGCGCGTCGATCTCGCCGCCGCCGTAGCGGTCGGCGGTGACGAACACCGTGTGCCAGCTGCCGGTCCAGCGGAAGGTGGCCGCGGCGCGCTGCACGTCGGGCCGGCGTTCGGCCGCGGCGGCGTAGTCGGCCGGCGTGACCGCGCGCTCCTGCGTGCGGAATGCCTGCGGCGCATCGCGGCGGACCGCTTCGATGTCCTCGGGGTCCACGCCGCCCGCGGCGGGCATCGGGTTGCGTACCGCCAGGAAGATACCCGCCGCCGCGCTGACGATATGGCGGATCGCATCGGCGCCGACATTGCCCGCAGTGCCGTTGCCGACACGGTAGCGCACCGCAAAGGCGGTGCCGGCGTCGGGCCGCTTGCCGTTGGCGTCGTCGCCGAAGCGCAGGCGGGTGGTGCCGTCGTCCTCGATCTCGACCACGAAATCGTTGGCGTCGCCGGCGCTTTCCAGCAGGTCGCGCCGGGGCGTCCACGGTTCGGGCGGCACGCCGGGGGCGGCCGGCGTGCCGATCAGCGACAGGATGCGCGGCGTAGCCTGGCGCGCCGGGATGGCCGGCAGCGCGCTGGCTGGCCACCAGCCCTCGTCTTCCGACAGCGGCACGGCAAGCAGGCCGGCCAGGTCGAAGCCGTGCGTGAGCGGCGCCTGCGACAGGGCGGGGCGGAAGCGAGTCGGCACCGGCACGGGATCGGGCTTGCGGCAGGTGCCGGCGGGCGCGGGCGGGGCGATTTGCAGCGCAGCTTCGGGCACTGCGCCGAGCGCTTCGGTTGCCACGCCCATGCCGTGGTCGGCCAGCACGATATTGCCGCGCGCCACGCTGATCGCCTTGCCCGGCCGTTCGGCGACGCTCAGGCACAACGGGAAGGGCAGTGCGTCGGCCGCATCCCACGTGATCTCCGTCACGTCGAGCGCTGCATCGACCGGCGGATCGTCGAACAGCTGGCCCGACGGATCGCTGGAGAAGGTGACATCAGTGAGCCGCACCACCCAGCGGTGCGTGCGGTCGGCATCCTCGTCGACGAAGGTGGAGGGGCTGCAGACCTCTTCGAACACCACGAAGTCGCCGGCCTTGAGTCCCGTGACATGCGTGCGCAGCGTGGCGTGCGTGGTGCCGCGCGGCAGGCAGCAGCCCTGGTCGCCCCAGGTGTAGAACCGCAGTTCGTTGAAGCGTTCGTCGAGCACGGCGTCATGCGCGGTCTCGAACACCAGCGAGCCGCGCGCGATCGCGTCGCGCAACGGCGGCGAGGCCGGCTGTACCGTCGGATCCAGCCGTGGCGCATGCGTGAGCAGCGGGGTACCGGCCGCCAGCGCGACGTCGTGGCCCTTCACCCGGAAGTGCACGAATGCGCGCGCGTTGCAGCCCTCGTGCATCAGGTAGTCGACAAGCCGCGCGTGGCGGCGCACCGAGACCCGCTGGCGCGCGGTGGCCAGGTAGGCTTCGTTGGCAATGGCGTCCTGCCGGTAGGACAGGTTGTCGGCCGCGTAGGCCAGCAGCTCGACCAGCATCACGCCGAGGTCCGCGGCCGAGCGCTCGCTCCAGCCGGGCACCAGCAGGCTCAGGCGGTCGAGCATCAGGCGCCGGAAACCCTGGTAGTCCTTGGCCAGGTAGTCGATGTCCGGCTTCGCGCCGACGTCCGGCGGACAGGCCGGCGCCTGCGCACAGTCGAAGTCCGCGCCGCATTCCACCTTGAACGAGAATGCGATGCCGGACAGGACCGGGTCAAAGCCGTCCGGCGGGTTGGGGCTGCCCGGGCTGGCAACGATGGCCAGCGTGTAGCGCGAATGGTCGCCGCTGCCGTCGGTGCGGACCACCAGCGTGCGGGCGGGGTCGTCGGTCAGGCTGGCCAGGCCGGGCTCGGCCTGCGGCGGCAGCGCGTCCGCAGGGGCGCACCATGTCACGCCCACCGTGGGAATGCGCTCGCCGCCCGAAATGCGCAGGTTGTCCGGCGTCAGCGCAAAGCCGGTGCGCAGCAGGCGCACGAACAGCGTGCGCTGGCGCGGCACGCCCGGCGGCGCGGCCTTGTCGAGCACCTCGACGAAGGCGATGCCGTTGGCGCTGCCGTTCAGGCGGATGACCTCCAGGCGGCGCGGGTCGCAGCAGTGGAAACGGAGACTCATGTCGTGGCACTCCCCGGCGCGGTGAAGCTGGCGGTATGCGTGCTGCGGTCCAGCAGCACTACGTAGCGCACATCCACGCGCAGCGCGCCGTCATCGTTGCGCACCTCCACGGCCTGCACCGCGATCAGGTGCGGCAGGTGCTGCTGCAGCGCGCCCTGCACCAGCATCTGTGTGGTGGCGGCCAGCGTGGTGCTGTTGGGCTCGAACACCAGTTCGAGCAAGCCGCTGCCGAAATCGGGCCGCATTGCGCGCTCGCCGGGCGCGGTGAACAGGACCTGTTCGATCAGGTCGCGGATATGGTCGTCGCGGCCCGTCACCGCGGTGCGCCCGCGGCCGTCGAAGCGGTAGGGATAGTCGAGGAAGCCGGTAGCCATGGCGATCTCTCCGGTTCAGGTGGCCAGCACGCGCGTCTGCGCGGCGACGGGCAGCATCGGCGTGCCGGTGGGCACGCAGGTGGATTGCCCGGCCATGGTGGCCAGCGGCACGCCCATGGCCATGACGCGCACGGCGCCCGCCAGCCACTGGCCCGTGGCGCACGGCGGGTTGGGGCTGCCGGTCAGCGCGCAGCCCGCGACTGCATACGGGCTGGCCAGCGTGACCGCCGGCTGGCCCGACAGCAGCACGCGCGGCACGGGCGACAGCGGCGTGGCCTGGCCCGCGTGCGAACACAGCACGGTGGCGCCGAGATGCAGGACGGGTGCGGGCATGGCCGGCTCCTAGACGACGGTCAGCGCGCCGAGGTTGACGTCCACGGTCGGCCCCGTCATGTTGATGACGGCGCCCTTGCCGTTGGAGATGATGATCCCGACGTCGCTCACGGAGATCATCGCGCCGGTGGTGGTCTGGATCAGGATGCCGCCTGTAGGCCCCGGCACGTCGCTGATCACCAGCCCGTTCTTGAGCGGCGTCTGCAGCGCGATGCCGGGCACCCCGGGCGGCACCGTGCGCGCCATCACGGGCACCTCGGCCGCGCTGCCCCAGTAGCAGCCGACCCAGATCGGATAGTCCGGGTTGCCGCGCTCGAATTCGATCCATACGCCCGAGCCGATCATCGGCACGGTGAACATGCCGGTGTTGATGCCCGCCACCGGCACGCAGGGCATGGCCCAGGTGCCGGGGATCAGGCCGGCCACGTCGGGCACCATGGCCTGGATGCGGCCGATCTGCATCGGGTCGACATTGTTGACGACCGTGCCGCGATACTTGCCATAAAAGGGTGTCGTGCTCATACCGGTACCGAGGGAACGGTGGAAATCAGCGCGTTGCGCGCCAGCGAAAAACCTTGCTTGTAAGCGCCGCGCTCGATCTCGTGGGTGACGCTCTTTACGTAGAACAGGCCGTCGAACGGCAGCCCCGCGCCGCGTACGCCCACCAGCTGGCGCGACTTGAGCAGGCGCCCGTAGCGCGCGACGTCGAGCGAGCCGCTGCCGAACACCGAATCGCTGTGCTGGCTGGCATAGGCAAGCCCCGCCATCAGCGCCTGCGGGGCCGGGAGCTGCGCGGTGTCGGTCAGTTTCTCGATGCGCGGCGGCAGCGGCGGCACGATGCCCAGCGGCGGGTTCAGCGGGGTGATGTCGGGAATCGGTATGGGGATCGGCACCTTGCTCACGCTTTCCTGGAAGAACACGATCGGCATGGTCTTGGCCTCCTTGTCGAACGTGAACGAGATCTGCTCCACGTTGTTCAGCGCGTCCATATTGGTGGTCAGCGCGGGCTGGGGCTCGCCCACGCGGATCTCCGGCCCCCAGTAGGCCTTCGATGTACCCGGCGCGGGGCCGGGTTCGAGGTAGAACACGTAGCCGGCCTCGCCAGCCAGCCGCCTGACGTAGGCGTAGTCGCTGCCGCGCTGCTGCGGGATCTGCTGGATCGGCAGCGGCGGGATGTCGAGCAGGCTCGGGATAACCAGCGGAATCACGCCCAGCGCGGCGTACTTGGCCAGGCACAGCAGTACGCGCGCCGACGGCGGCATGGCGGGGTAGGGAATGCCGGGCAGCTCAATGATGTCCATCAGCGCCGACATGTCCTTGCCCTTGACCACCAGCCTTGCCACGCCGCCCTGGCCGGGCTGCGTTTCCACGTTGGTGGTCACGCCATCGATGACCGGCTCGGCGCGGCCGTTGATGGTGACCACCAGCACCACGCGCATCAGCGGCACGGCGCCGCCGCCCGTTACCAGGAACAGCGTGCGCAGCGGCGAGCGCGCGGGCAGCTCGAAGGTCAGCTCGAAGCCGCTCTGCGCGTCGCCCGAGCCGCACTCCACGCGCGCATGCACGAGCGACTCCACCACCTCGCGCGGCGCGGGCACCGGCACCGGGCCGATGTAGAGCGAAAGCTGGACGCCACCGTGGATCAGCGACATGGCCGGCTCGTCCTCACATGCCCGGCGGCAGCGGGATCGCCACGCGCTGTCCGAGCGTATCGGTCAGCGCGAACGGGTCGGTCACCGCGTTGGCATCGGCCAGCCGCCAGTACAGCTCGGCATCGCCGAGCGTGCGCGCGGCCAGCAGCTCGGGGCGTTCGCCGCTCTCGACGATATGCTCGGCCACCACGGCAATATCGCGCCGCTGCGGGATGAAACGCCGCAGCACGTAGGCCGTGCCCGGGTCGCCCGCGTCGCTTACGTGGTGGCCCAGCGGCACGCCGTGGTAGCGGCTGTTGGGGCCGAACGGGCTGGAAGGGATGGCGCCGGCCTCGATCAGCAGCTGTACGGGATCGGTGGTCATGGTGGTCTCCGTTCCGTCCTGGTTCAATGGCCCGGTGGCTCAGGGCAGGCTATCGATGCCCAGCGCGCCCAGCGTGGCGCCCGCAGCCTTGCCCGCCAGCGTCTCGCGCGTGCGCAGGTAGCTCAGGAACAGCGTGGCGCCCTTGTGGCGGAAGCCCAGGTCCTCGGTGCTCATCACGCGCAGTCCCAGCGACACCTTGGCGCGCAGCGGGTTGAGCGCGGGGTCGAAGGCTTCCTCGTTGACGGAGAAATCCGTCACGCGCACCGGCACCACCTGGTTCCGGCTCCACACGAAGAGCACCAGCGGCGCCTCCGGCGGCAGGATTTCCAGTGTGCCGCTCTCGCTCTGCGCGGCCAGCCTGAGCAGCTCGTCCACGCTCGGGTTGACCAGCGCTTCCAGCAGCGCGAGCTGCGGGGCAATGCCGTGGGCCACCACGCCGGCGTGGCTGTCGGGGAACTCGAGCTGGTCAGTGGCATCGATCTCGGCGTCGAGCTTGATCGATTCGATCGCCGGCCCCTTCAGGCGGAACGGCTGCGCGCGCTCGCCGCCACCGTCGCCGCCCACGCCCTGCACCTGGTAGCTGCGCGACAGCGTCTCGGGGTTGTACTGCAGCGCGATCGTGCGCTGCACGGGGCCGCCGCCGGGCGCGAGCACGACCAGTCCGCCCTTGATGAGCCTTGGTGACGAGCTGAGCGTCATGGCCGGTCCTCTCCGCGCCTGGCTACTTCTTGGTGGTCTTCCATTGCTTGAGCCATTTCTTCTTGTCGCTGCGGGTCACGTTCTTGCCGCCCGAACGGATCTGCAGCCGCTTGATCTTGCCGCCGGAGCGGTCGAACAGGTCGCGCATGGTGGCAATGCGGGCGTTGTCGTCGGCTTGCGGCGGCAGGTCGCCATCGGCTTCGAGCTGCTTCGAGCGGGTGACCAGCCATCGGTTGAAGGTCTCGCCGAGCGTCTTGTTGCCTTCCTTCACGCGGAAGTCGATTTCCTGCGTGGAGATGGCCTCGATCCACTCGCCCGGTTGTCCCTTGATCTTCTGGCCGGTCTCGCCGTGGTCGGCCTGGCGCAGGAAGCTGTCGCTGGTGGTGCGCAGCGTCGAATCGATGGCCTTCACATCGGAATTGAAGATTTGCCCCACGGACTTGGTGGAGGTCTCGGTACCGCCGATGTAGCAGCCCCAGAACTCCACCGTGGAGCCTTCGGCCATCGCATCTTTGGCCTTGGACCTGACCTTGTCGTCGGCGGCCATCTGCTCCAGTTCCTGTGCGCTGACGAAGCGCCGGCCGGTTTCGCCCTTGGGCGTCATCTTGATGCCGCCGGTGGTGCTGCCATGGCCGATGATGCGGACGTTGGACACCTTGACCTGGTTCTGCTTCGCGTACTCGGCGATCTTGCCGGCTGCCTCTTCGAGGTTGTCCACCTCGATCACCTGTTCGTTCAGCGTATGGCGGACGTAGTCGGTCACGTCTTGGGTATAGGCGTCGTCGGGGGCGCGCAGCACGATGGTGACGGTGGTGCTGGCGGCCTGCTGCGCCTGCGCGGCGGGCTGCTGCGGCGCCTCGGGCTTCTTGTCGTCGGCCTGGATGCGCGGCCCACGGCTGGCAGACACGGCTTCGGCCTGGACGGCCAGGCCATGGCTGGCGCGTTCGGCGGCGGCGTCGGCCGCGCGCTCCTGTGCGGCGTCGCGCACGAGCGCCGCGCGCCCGGCGCCGGCGCCGCCCTGCTGCACCACGTGGGTCAGTTCATGGGCCAGCAGGCGGCGGCCGGTGGCGGAAGCGGGTTTGTACTCGCCCGCGTTGAAGGCGATATGCCGGCCGATGGTGAAGGCGCGCGCGCCCATGGCGTTGGCGGCCTCGGCCGCGGGGCGGTCGTCGTGCACGCGTACGTGCGAGAAGTCGGCATCGAACTGCGACTCCAGCGGCTCGCGCACGGGGGCAGGGAGCTCGCTGCCCGAGCGGCCGGCAAGCTGGTTGGCGGCGTCTTCGCCGCGCTCGGCCTGCTGGCGCGGCGCCGGTACGGGCGAGGAGGCGGGAGGCTTCTGGTCGCGCTGGTTCATCTATTTCACCTTGCGCCGTCCGAAGTCGTACTCGGTAAGCGACTCCTTGCCGCCCCGGCCGTAGAAGCTGTTTTTCGCTGACCAGAAATCGCGCGTGAAGTACACGTTGAATTTCACGTTGACGAACTTCACGCCGCCGATGGTGACCGGCGTGTCGGTGCGGCTCTCGAAGGTGATGCTGACGCCTTCGAGCTCGAAGGTCTTGCCGGTCTTCAGGTCGCTGATGCGCACCTTGCAGTCCTCGGCCTGGCCCGCCTTGAACTTGCTGGCCGGGCCCATGCCCGAAAGGATCACGAACGAGAAGATGCCGGCCGCATCGCGGTTCGATCCCGCCGGCGGGGCGGTGGCGCGGTCCACGCTGCCGCTGCCGCCCTGGGTGCCGGAGGCCTTGTCGCCACTGCCGCCGGCCTTGGCCGCCTGCCCTGCATCGCCGCTGCCGGGCCCCTTGCCCTGGCCTTTGCCGCCGCCACCCTGGCCCTGTCCGGCATCGGGGGAGGGCGTGTCGCCGGTGCCGCTGCCCGGCTCGGCGGGCGGCTTGCGTTCGGCCAGCAGCTTGCGGATGCGCTCGCGCAGCGCCTCCTCGGTCAGGCTGCCCGGCTTCCAGTCGAGCTGCTTGAGGTATTCGATTTCCTCGGTGGTCAGCCCCTGGGTCACGTTCATCATCTTCTGCACCCAGTCCGACGCGGGCACCATGTAGCGCTTGTCGGGCGACGCCTGTGCCAGGTGCCGCAGCAGCGCTTTCTGCGCCTCGGAAGCGTTCTGCACCAGCAGCGCGACCTTGGCGGCCTCGGCAGCAATGCGCTCGCGCTCGGCCTCGGAAGTCCCCAGCGGAATGACAGTGGAGACGCCAAGCGGGTTGCTGGCAGTGCCGCCGCCCTGGCCGGAGCCTGCACCTGGCTGCGCATTGGCCGGGCCGCTGCCGGCACCGGTGCCGCTTCCCGTGCCGGCGGACTTGTCGCCGCCGGCTGCCTGGCCGCCCTTGTCGGCGCTCTTGTCGGCGCTGCCGCCACCGCCGCTGCCCTTGCCGGGCTGTCCACCCTTGCCGGTGCCCCCTTGCGTGCCGCCTGCCTGCCCGGTACCCGAACCGGTACCGCCCTGGCCCGTGCCGCTGCCTGACGACGATGCGCCGGGTCCGGCCTTTCCGCCGGGCTGGCCCTCGGTGGTGCCCTCACGTGCGTCGCCCTCGGGGTCGCCTTCACCGGGAGGCTGCTTCTCGGCGCCGGATCCGCTGACCTCGGCAGGGTCGACCGCGGGATTCGGCGAGCCCGCCCGTCCCGCGCCGACCACGCCCTCGGACTTGCCGGAGCCTGTTCCCCCGGCGCCGGCGGCCATGCTGTCTTTGACTTCGCCCTTGCCGGCCGCACCGGCCCCCGCCGTCATGCTGTCTTCCGACTTGCCCGCGCCGGCCACACCTGCGCCCGCCGACGTGCTGCCCGATGCGGTGCCGGCGCCTGCCGCACCGGCAGCTACGCCTTCGCTGTCTTTGGCGGCTCCCGCACCGGCGGCGCCCGCCGCGGCGCCCATGGTGTCCTTCGACACGCCGGCACCCGCGGCGCCGGCCGCGGCGGAGTCGCTGGAGATGGCAATGCCCGCACCGGCGGTGCCCACGGCGGCGCTGTGGCTGTCCACAGAGATGCCCACGCCGGCATTAGCGCCGCCGACGCTGGAGCCGCCTATCGATACGCCGACCCCGACATTGGCCGCACCGGCCTTGCCCTTGGGCTTCTTCTTTTTCTGTTCTTCCTTCTCCTTCTTGCCGGCGGCGTTGAGTACGCACCAGTAGCCGATCGCGCCGCCGCCGACTTCCTTGGCCATCAGGTCGCGCTTCTTGTCCAGCGAAAACGCATTGAAGTTCTCCGTGCCGGAGATGGCGCCGCTGAGCAGCGAGAAGACGCTGGCCGGCGTGATGGGGCCCACGCGATGGCTGAAGCCGATATCGTCCGGCCCCGGCCCGCTGCGTCGGCCGCACCCGCCGGTGCGGGTCAGCCGCTGCCGCGACTGCTCCGCGCGCCGCCGGTAGTGGCGCGCCTGCAGGCGGCCCGCGACCTGCGCGATGTAATAGGGCTTGATCTCGCCCACGCTGACGATGGGCCGGCTCACGCGGGCCACGTCGGCAAAGCCGGGAACGGCGCCCAGCGGCTGGCAGCGGCGCGACAGGCCTTCGGTCTTGCTGGCGCGCGGGATTTCCAGCTCGGACGTGATGCCGCGCCCGGCCAGCGCCTTCTGGATCTGCACATGGGCCGCGCTGCCCAGCACTGTGGCGCTGGCCGCGCTGAGCAGGCCGCAGCTGCCCGGGCCCTTGCCGCCTTTGCGCTGCAGCGCGGGCATGGCGCCGCGCGCCTGCGATTGCTGCATCACGTGGGCCAGTTCATGCGCGAGCAGGTGCCGCCCGGCCGTGTCCGCGGGCGCGAACCTGCCGCGCGCGAACACCACGTGGTGACCGACCGTATAGGCCTGCGCGCCGAGGGCGCTGGCGGAACGGTCGGCCACGTCGTCCGCATGCACGCGGACGCTGGAGAAGTCGCGTCCGAAGCGCGGTTCGAAGAACGTGCGCGTGCGGGCATCGAGCGGTATGCCAGGCGTGTCGAGCACCTGGCGGATGCCGGCCGGCGCCTGTGCCGTATTGGGCGTTGCCGCAGGCAGGCGTTGCAGGGCGGGAGGCGTGCCGCGCGATGGGTTCTGTCCCGCGGGGGTTTCCGGCTTGCCGGCAGCGACGGGATTGCCACGCATCACCTGGCCGGCGACACGATCGGCATCGCGCTCGAACGCATCGTCGGGGGCGCCGACGGCAAAACCGGTATCCGCTGCCATCTCGGCCTGGCATTGCTCGCATGGAGCTTGGGCGGGGGCCGCGTTCCGGCGCTGGACCAGTGCCGCCGTGGCCTGCGCAACGGGGGATGTCAGGCAGCGGCAGCTCATCGCAGCAGCCTCCCTGCCAGCACGGAGGCTGCCGTCTGCTCCGGCGCTCCGCCGGCTATGGCGTTGCCTGATGGGCGCGGCGCGGGCGACACATGCCCCGCGCGGACTTGCCGTGCAATCTCGCCGGCACTGGCGCCGCGGGCGAGCTGGCCTGCGATCTCCTCGCGCAGCCGGTCGCGGAAATCCTCGACTTCGAAGTCCCGGGTGCCGTGCACGACCAGGCGGCCGATATGGACGATGACGCGGACGGCGCGGGTCATGGGCTCACCATCCTTTCTGCGCCGCTTCCGTCAGCGGGCGTTCGAGCTTGGCCGCTTCGCGCTGCGCGGCATGGCGCAGGTGCGCCATCGAAATGGACTCGCCCGCGCCGGCGGCGATGAAGGCCGCGTTGAGCGCCACGCTGCGGATATGCCCGCCGGACAGCTGCAGGCGCGCCAGCGCGGCAAAGTCCACGTCGTGCAGCGGTGCGCTGGCCGGCAGCTCGCGCTGCCAGATCTGCTCGCGCGCGGCCTCGTCGGGGAAGGGGAACTGCACCACGAAGCGGATGCGCCGCAGGAACGCGCGGTCCAGCGCGCTGCGGAAATTGGTCGTCAGGATCGCCAGGCCGCGGTAGGCCTCCACGCGCTGCAGCAGGTAGGCCACTTCGATGTTGGCATAGCGGTCGTGGCTGTCCTTGACGTCGCTGCGCTTGCCGTAAAGGGCATCGGCCTCGTCGAACAGCAGCACCGCGCCGCTGGCTTCGGCAGCGTCGAACACGCGCCGCAGGTTCTTCTCGGTCTCGCCGATGTACTTGCTGACCACGGTGGCCAGGTCGATGCGGTAGAGGTCCAGCGCGGCTTCGTTGGCGATGGCCTCGGCCGCGAGCGTCTTGCCGGTGCCGCTCTCGCCGGCGAACAGCACGCACAGGCCCTGGCCGCGCCTGGTGCGGCCGCCCATGCCCCAGGTTTCGTACACCGTGGCGCGGTGGCGCAGATGTCCGGCAATCTCCCGGAGCAGCTGTGCCTGGATCGGCGGCAGCACCAGGTCGTCAAAGCGCGCCTGGGAATCGACGCGCTGGGCCAGTGCGTCGAGGCCGCCACGCGCGGCATTGCGGCAGGCGTCCCACACGCGGCGGTCCAGGTCTTCCGCATGGTCGTCGTCCAGTGCTACCTCGGCCAGCACGCTGTGCAGCGCGCTGGCCGGCAGGCGGAACTGCTGCAATGCGCGGCGCAGCGCCCGTGCGGTGGCCGCATCCCGCAGGTCAGGCTCGTGGTCCTGCGCATCCGGTACCCGCACGCGCACGATGCGGCGATGGGACAGCCGCGCGAGCCGTACGGGATCGATCGGTCCCAGCAGCAGCGCAGGGCTGGACAGGTGCGCGAGCAGCGTGGCGCAGTGGCGCTCGTCGTGGGTGTGCTCCACGTCGGCATTGGCGCATGGCTCCATCTCGATCACGGGAAGGGCGCCGGCCAGCGCGGCTTCGCGGTCGATGAGGAGGGCGGTCTGCGCGAGCCCGGCGGCGTCGCCGGGCAGGTCGTGCGCCAGGGTCCACAAGCCGAGGCTTGCCGTGGCGGCCATGACCTCCTGTGCCGCAGCGCGCAGGCATTCGACATCGGCCCGGTCCTGCGTGAGCACCACCAGTGGAACGCGCGCATCGTCTCGCCCGAGTTCGCGGGCGATGCGCTGCGCCAGCGCCGCTATCGTGCCGGATGCGTTTGGCTGGGCAGGCGCAGTGAGCTGAGCCACGCCAAACAGCCGTTCGTCGAAGCCGGCTACGCCCGTGAGGAAATGCAGCACGCGCTCGTCGGCGTGCAGCGGCTGGCGTGCCAGCGCGCGGCGGCCTTCGGGTTCCAGCAGCTTCCAGCGGCGCAACGGGGCCTGCGGCGAAAGCGCGTCCCAGTGCGGCTGCGCGAGCATGGCCAGCGCCAGCGTGAAGGTGGGCTGCGCCAGGCGGCTGCCTTCGAAGATCCGTTCGTGCGCGCGCACCACGCTGTGGCGCAGCGCGTTGTCCAGCTCCACGCCGGCGGCCAGCAGCAACAGTTCGCGCTCGAATGGCGACAGGCCGAACAGCGCCGCGCACTGGTCCAGTGCGGGTTCGAAGTCGGGGCCTGGCGCCGGCAAATCGTTACCGTCAGTCGGCGGGCTCGCGGCATCGTCCGCGGCAAGCCGGTCGAGCCGGGCGCACAGGCTGGCCAGGGCAAGCGTCAGCCATTGCTGGTTCCGCTCGGACCAGGGCAGATGCTCGCCGGGGAAGGTATCGACGCGCGCGTTCATGCCGGCACCGTGACCTGTTGCGTGCCGTCGAACACCGGCGCCGGGCCGGTGCGGTCGAGCAGGATGCTGTCCGCGCCGTCCACGCGCAGGCGCAGCCAGTGCGTGCCCGGCGGCACGCTGCCGGGGAAGTCGCACACCAGCGGCTGGCCCGCGTTGGCACGCGGCCTGGCGACGGCCTCCAACGCGCCGAGCATCAGCGTGGCGCGCTGTTCGGGCCGCACCTGCGGGCGCGCATGCAGCGTGACCTGCACGCGCTGCGGCATGCCGGTGCGGACGATCTCCACGCCCGGCAGGCCCAGCCCGGCGTCGGCGGCAATCACCGGCGACGGGGCCAGCACCAGCGGCACGGCATTGGTCTCGCGCTCGGCAGCTTCGCCCGCCGGCGTGAAGCGCACCGTCAGCGACCACTGTCCGGGCGCGAAGGTAGTCTGCGCCGCCGCGTCGGCGGGCAGCGTGAAGCTCATGCGCGTGCCGGTCGCATCGGGCGAGGACGGCACGATTTCCACCGGCGTGGCCACCAGCCGGTGCGTGAGCCGCACGCGGTGTCCGCTGCCCGAGAGCCGTACGCCTTCGAGCGTAACCGGCTCGCCCAGGCGCGCGCCGCTCTGGCTGTGTTGCGGCCAGGCCGCGAGCAGCGTCGGCAGGGGCGGCAGCATGTCGGCGTTGACCACCACGCCGCGGTCGCGCTGGGACAGCGGGTCTACCGCGCCGCGCGACAGCACCGGCAGGGCCGTCACGCCGGGCCGCCTGCCTTCGATCAGCACCACCGAGACCACGTATGCCGCCGACGGCCGGTAGTGGGTCTGGATGGCCGACCAGAGCTTGGACATCTCGTCGCTGGTCATCGCGGCGGGCGTGATCTTGAGCAGCTCCACCTGGTCCGCGAGGTCGGAGGCGGCCAGCACCTGGAACGCGGTGGGCAGCATGGCGATGTCCAGCGGGCTCGGGTTGAGCGCGCGGCGGATCGCGGCGCGGTCGAGCACCGGCCGCTCGTGCAGCAGGTGCATGGCATAGCCGAGCAGGATCTCGGCCTGGAAATCGGCGCGCGCGTACGCCGTGACCAGGTAGTGCAGGTCCAGCGCGAGCGGGGCGTTGGTCAGGCGCTCGCCGCTGCTGCCGCTGCGCGACGGCAGCCCGACATTGCGCCAGCCGCTGTTGGGCGTGAGCTGGTGCAGGAAGATGTTGAGCCGCGGCGCTTCTTCCGCGTTGTCGAGGTCGATGGTGTCGGGCGCGACGGCGCTCACGTTGACGGTGCCGCCGACGGCCGGCCCGGCCTCGACCATGCCGTTGTCGAGCAGGTTGCGCAGCACGGCACTGACGGCGCCGATGGCCAGCGGTGAACTCATGGTGTTCCCCAGCCCTTGCGCGGGCGGCCGCGCTGGCGCAGATAGTCTTCCAGTGGCACGGCCGGCGCGGCGCGGGGTTTGGCCTGGGCGGCACGCTGCTGGGGCGCAGGGCCAGGCATGTGCACGTCGACACGGTCGATGGTGACGTGCACAACGGCGGGTTCCTCGCGGCGCGCGGATGCCGCGCGCTGGGCCACGGCCCCCTCGCGCAGCGGTGGGCGTGTTGCCGGGGCCGCGCGTGGTTCGCCGGCCGGCGGCGCCTTGGCGGGCATTGCTGCAGCGGACGAGGCGCGTGGCGGTACTGCCGGTACGGCAATGGCCGGCATGGCGGCTTCGTGCCGTACCGGCGCTGGCGGCATGGTGGCGGTTTCGCGGACCGGCAACTGCGGTGTACCCGGCTGCACGGCAGGACTTGCCTCGCGGGTCTGTACAGGCATGGCAGGCGTGCGCACTGGTGTCACCGCCGATGCGCGGGAAGGCGCTGCGGCGACGTTGCCGACAGCGGGTGGCATGGCCTGCCGCAGATCCGCGGGCATCGGCTGTGGCGCGTCGCGGCTGGTGCCGTCGTCCTGCGCGGCAGGGGCGAGAGCCAGCTCCGGTGTGGCGTCCGCGGTATCGGGCGGCTCGAACCGCGAGGGCAGCGCCGCGCGTACCGGCGCTCCGGCTTGCCGTGCGCCCGGAGCCAGCCGTGCCAGGAACGGGACCGGAGGGAGCGCCGAAGGCCGTGCCATCAGGCCGCCCCCGTCAGCTGCAGGTAAGCGGCGCGCCGCACGGGGCTCAGCGCCAGCACCTGGGCTTCGTTCCAGCCGTAGGCGCGTGCCAGTGCGTCGACATCGAGCAGCAGGCGTTCGGCGCGGGCCTGCAGTTCGCTCCACACGACCTCGCCCACCGGCATCGGCGCATTCCAGGCCTCGCCGCACTCCGGGCAGGTGAGGTCGAAGCTCACGCTGGCACCTGGCTCCAGGGCCTCCATGCGGTGTGACAGCGCCTGTGCGACTGGCGCGGGCAACGCGTGTGGCGTGCAGGCGTGGCCTTCGCTGTCTTCGCAATGCGTGATGCAGCGTTGCAGCAACGCGCGCACGAAGCCATCGTCATCCGCGGCCTGCCGCGCGGCGTAGCGCAGGTCATCGGCATCGGGCATGCGGAATGCCAGATGGTAGCCACCGGCGTCGAGTTGCTGGGGTTGCAGGGCCTCGTCCGCTGGTTGCAGGGTCTGCGCCAGCGCTTCGCAGTCGATCGTGAACTCGGCCACGGCCGCGCAGCGCGGGCAGTTGCACCGCAGCGGCTGGGCCTTGCCGAACAGCTGCGCGCGCAGGGCCAGCAGCGCCGCGTTGCGTGCGCCGGGCAATGCGGGCGGCATGCCGTGCGCGGCGCCCAGCAGGATGTCGCCGCGGTCTGCCTGCGCAGCCGGGGCAGCACGTTCCCACAGTGCAAGCAGCGCTTCGGCGGCGCTGGTGTCGGGCGTCTGCACGGGCCGTTCCTTTCCGGTGCGCTTCAGGCCGGCTCGGTGAAGCTGGGCTCGCTCGGCTCGGTCACATCGAGGTCGCGCTCCCAGCCCTCGTTTTCCAGCTTGATGTGCTGGATGGCCACGGCATTGGCATTGGCGTCCAGGTCGGGCAGCGCCTGGAATTCGGACACCCAGCAGCGGAAGATCTTGTACGCCAGCACCAGTTGCCCGGCCTCGTTGTAGACCTCCAGGATCAGGTCCTTGCGGAAGTCCTTCAGCGAGGTCTCCGCACCCAGGCCGGAGCCGAAGTTCCACACCTTGTTGGCCCACTTCTCGAACTCGGTGTCGTGCGTGACGCCGCGTTCCAGCGTGATGGCTTCATACTTGGTGCGCCCCGGCGACTTGCGGCTCGTGGACGGGTCGCCGCCTTCGCGGTGTTCCACCACCTCGGTGCTGCGCTTGAGCGCCGACACCTTGCTGACGCCGGCCACGAAGCGGCCGTCCCACTTGATCCGGAATTTGAAGTTCTTGTACGGGTCGAAGCGCTGCGGGTTGACGGAAAACTGGGCCATGTCGCGTCTCCTCGGGATCGGGGGGCTTCGGATCAGGTGGGAATGTCGCCGGCGATCTGCTGCAGCTTGAGCACCACGAACTCGGCCGGCTTCAGCGGCGCAAAGCCGACCAGGATATTGACGATGCCGAGGTTGATGTCCGCCTGCGTGGTGGTCTCGCTGTCGCACTTGACGAAGTAGGCCTCGCGCGGCGTGCGGCCCTGGAATGCGCCCTGCCGGAACAGGCCCTGCAGGAAGGCGCCGATATTCAGGCGGATCTGGGCCCAGAGCGGTTCGTCGTTGGGTTCGAACACCACCCACTGCGTGCCGCGGTACAGGCTCTCTTCGAGGAACAGCGCCAGGCGCCGCACCGGGATGTACTTGTACTCGTCGGCCTGCGCGTCGGCGCCTTTCAGCGTGCGCGCGCCCCAGGCCACGCGGCCATAGGCGGGGAAACTGCGCAGCGCGTTGACGCCCTTGGGATTGATCTGGCCATTCTCGCCGTCGTTGAGCGGCAGGGCCAGGTCGAGTACGCCGTTGAGCGTGGCATCGGTGCCGGCAGGCGCTTTCCACACGCCGCGCGTGGCATCGGTGCGCGCGTAGATGCCGGCCAGCGTGCCGGACGGCGCCATGGCGCGCGGACGCAGGTCGTCCAGCGGATCGGCCAGGCGTACCGCGGGAAAGTAGACCGCCGCGTTACGCGACTGCGTGGCGCCGTTGGCCCAGCCGGCGATATTCGACAGCGTCTTGCCCGCCGGCGCGTCGACGACATAGAACGCGCGCCGCTTCTCGCACAGGTCCACCGCCGCGGGGATGACGGCCGCGGCCTGCAGGTCCGTCATGTCGAAGGTTTCGGGGATGCTGAGGAGGTTGAACAGGTCGACGTCGAGCAGCGCGTTCATGCCGGTCTTCAGGGACGGACTGCCCACGATCTCGGCCGGGCCGCCGCGCGAGCCGTCCGCGCCCTTGGTCGGGGGCGCCAGGTCGGCCGCGTCGTCGGGGCGGTGCTGCGCATTGCCCGTGAATTCGCGGCCGCCGTTGGCCAGCCCGAGATGCAGGGCGCTGGCGAGGCCGCCAAACGCGCCGCCTGCCACCACGACGGCGGAGGCCTGGCCGGAAACCAGCGACGCCAGCCGCAGGCAACCGTTGCCCGCGGCGCCGTCGGCGCCGGATTCCGTGGCTTGCAGCACGGCATTGAGGCCGGCTGCGCCGATGGCGTCATTGACCGCCGTCACGAGGTCGTCCATATCGCCCGGCGTGGCCGCCAGGGTCAGCCGGAACGGCGTATTGCCGTTGGCGACGCCACCGATCACCAGGTCGCTCACGGCCAGCGGGAAGCTCACCGCGGTACTGACCGCGAAGCCGGGCTGGTTGAACGTCAGGCCTGCGCTGCGCGTGGCCCGCACCAGCGCCGAGGCATTGTTCACGACCGACTCCACATACTGCGAGGAGCCTGCGTTCATGTTGAGGTTGCGGTGCGTTTCCCTCGGCACCAGCGTTACCCCGTCGGCCTGCAGCTGCGAGACCACCAGGTTGAACTCCGCGTCCGGGTTGCGTGCGCCGGCGCGGTCGACGGTGAGGCGCAGGTCGTTGCCCCAGGCGCCGGGGCTTGCCGCGCTGACCTCCAGCACCGGGGCGGGGACGGTGTCCTCCAGCACCCATGCCGCGCTGGCGTAGCCCGTGGCCACGCGCACGATGATGGCTTGCGTGCCGCCGTTGGAAAAGAACTGCCGTACAGCGTAGGACATCGGGCTGTCGCGGTCCAGGCCGCCGTAGGCGCGCTCGAAGTCGCCGAAGCTGGTCAGCGTCACGGGCTTGTCCGGCTCGCCTTTGCGCGCGTAGCCGACGAACGCCGTCACCGACGTGGCCACGCCAGTGATCGTGCGTACGCCGCTGGGCACCTCTTCGATATAGACGCCGGGATAGTTCAGGGCAACGGGCATGGTGCGCTCCTTGCTGAGCGTGTTGCGGAAGGGGCGGCTAGGGCAATGCCAGGACAACGCCCGACGAACGGAGATCCGGCGGATGAAACCTCGATGCCGTCATGCGCGGGGTGATCAGGCCGCGGACCGGGAAATTCCTGGTGGAGATGATTCTTTTTCCAATGCAACCACACAGATTGCATTGGAAATTCTTGAATGAAATCAGGAATTTTTCTGAGATATACCGATAAGTAATTGAGAAAGCCGATGGCTGATATCCGGGTATCATGGATCCACATTTCGGTCTTCCCCTTTGTAACTACTACAAGTTCCGGCGCTAGCTTGTCTGACCTGGCATGGGAGCGTCGATAAGAAGTCCAGAGGTACTCTAGGTTTTGCGGGGATGATGGGAAGTAGAATATTTTTACATCAGATTTAATGTATTTTTAAAATGTAAAGATTTCGATACAAAACGAGAAATATCTCTTGCGAGACGCTAAGAGCGATCCGCAACATATAGCCTTATAAAGAAGATTGAGTTCAGTGCGCCGGATTTTGATCCTCGCACAACAATTTCGGATTATTTTTTTTCTTGCCGGTGAACTGTTTCATGAATGTGACGAAGTAACGCCGCAGCAGATCTGATCTAGAAAGGCGTACGTTGCGCTTTGCTTTTGGCGCCATATAGTGACTCTGCCTGGCAAGATCAGCCTCTTGGCTCCCTGATCGCCGGTCCCGTCAAACCAGGATTCCGTGGGAGTGAGAGATGAGACGCGTATTCAGGTCGCCAGAGCATAACGAAACGTTCCTCAACGAAGGGGCCGTTCTCGCGCAACTCCTGACTGAAGAAGAAGCGCATGCATTGCATCGCTTTTACTGGCATGAGGCGCCATCTCCTGGGCTTGGGTTTCATGCGACGATGTTCAGCGATGATGCGGAATATCGTGCCCGTGTCGACGCAAAGATTAAGGAATATCTGAGCCCGCGTCTTTCATTGTTTCTCGATGACTATCGCTGTGTTGTCGGCAATTTTGTCGTCAAGGAACATAGCCGTTCGGGAACCGAGGTTTCCGTGCATCAGGACTGGACCTTTGTCGATGAGCGTCTGATGCGTTCGGTCAATGTCTGGTGCCCTCTCGTCGACACGGATGCCTCGAACGGCGGGCAATCGATCTTCAAAGGCAGCCACCGGATCGTCGACGTTCTGCGTGGTCCTTATTTCCCGAACCCGTTCGTGACGCACGCCGAGACGATCGTCGAAAAGTATCTGATGGACGTTCCGCTGCGCGCGGGGCAGGCGATTATCTACGATCACGCGCTGGTCCATGCCACGCCACCGAACCGGAGCCGGCAGACGCGCGTTGCGGCGAACATGGTACTGGTTCCGAGCGAGGCGCAACTGCTTCACTGCTATCTCGATCAAGACACCCCACGCGCCAGGCCAGAGATGTACGCAGTTGACGACGAGTTCTTCCTTCACAACAAGATCGGCGATCGGCCAGGCGGCCGCTTCCTCGGTCATGTCGATAACGCCATTCCGGCCATTGCCCTCGATCAGTTGCCGCTCGTCCCGGCGTGACCCGGCCCAGCCGGCTGTCGCACCCGGCTCACGGTCAAATATCCCAACGTTGCGACAAAGGAGTCGTACGCAATGACTAACGAGCAAATGGAAGATTTCCTCGCCATCGGCGAGCAGTTGGGGCATAGCCGAACCCACCTCCTGGCGCGCGGTTCACAGACTTCAACGGTAACGGTGACAAATATCGAGCAGCTCCGCGCCCTGGTGCGTCCGCGCAACCCGCAACAATTGCAGGACCGTGAAGCCGATATCAGCCAGCGTTCCGCGGGAAGAGCAAGGACGCTTGCGGAACACATCGAATCGTACCTGTACGGCCAGGGCGAGCTTTCGACCTCGCAAGTGAAGGCAGCAAATGGGGGGCTGCCGGTGAACGTGCGTCTTGTGTCCGAGGGCACCTCCACGATGCCGCACGGCGAAACCGTGATCGGACCCAGCGCCGATCCCACCGTCTGGAATTGCGGAACGCTGAATTTCTATAGCGATTCCGTTCTGACGGTGAAGAACACGTACTTCACCCTTAACGTGCAGAACCTGGTGATGCAATACGTGGACCCCAAACACTAAGTAGCCAGCACGGATCGAACGGGAGACTCATATGCCTACTTATGGAATCGGAATCATGGGCGCGGTTCAGGATCCGCCGCCCAAGCCCGCGAAACAATCCCAGGGAAATACGCCGCCGCAGGCGAAGGAAGGAAAGTGTGTCTGGGGGGATTCGCATTGCATGCAAGACGGACAGAACGGCGGCGATGGTGCCATGGGCAATGCTGGAACGAACGGTACCAACGGCGTCCAGGGTCTTGGTGCGCTTGCCGCGGAACTCAATATCACGACCCTGACAGGTTTCCTCGTCGTGGCATCGCAAGGCGGTCCCGGGCAGGACGGCGGTCCGGGAGGGGATGGTGCCGATGGCGGAAATGGCGGTAAGGGCGGTAACGGGCCTTCATGCCAGGCCGTAGGCTGTAGCGCGGGCAACGGCGGGAACGGAGCCAATGGCGCTGCCGGCGGGAATGGTGGCAACGGTGGGAATGGCGGCAACGCGCAGAAAGTCACCATCAACATCCCGTTGACCGGGGGCGGCACGATTTCCACCAACCCGGTGGCCGGTATTGTCGGGCAAGGCGGTATCGGTGGCCTTGGCGGCGATGTCGGTGCGGGCGGCGAGCCAGGAACGCACGGATACGGCGGGCACGACGGGAAGCGGGGTTCACCGGGCACGGCCGCGGGCGCGCGCGGCAATCCGGGGAATCCAGGTGCCACGATGGGCAACATTGGCATCATTGCCATTGTGCCGCCTCGCAGCTGACCGCCGTCATGCCGGTGCTCGGTGTGATCGCGATGGCGCCATACACGGACCGCTTGTTTCGCGGGCTGTTCGGCACCGTGGCATCACTGCTACCGGAGGGAGCAGGATATGCGCGTCAAGTCGCGGATATCCTGCTCCATCATCCTCCGGTCGATGCCGAAGCGGCGCACCCGTACTCCGATCTTAACGTCAACGGCTCGCCGCTTCAGTTGCTGTTGTCGGCCAGGCCAACACGTTGGGAGGCCCGTCTGATCGCCGATCCGGCGTTCTATGAATCGGATCCGCGGGTCCGTTGGCAAAAGAGCCTGGCGGCACTGGAGGCAACGCTCCGTGCTACCGGCGCCGAAGGACTGCGAGACCCGGTTCGACTGGCCCTGGAGTCCGTGATACCGCAGGATGAACTGGCGCTCCGCCAGTACCCGACCGGCATGATCCGCCTCGCCGCGGGACTCACTTCGCGCGGTGCCGCCGTCTATATGGGGGCACCGCATCGGGTGGATCGCTGGGATGTGGCACGGAGATGGGCCGCTTGCGTGCTCGGCTCGGCGGACACGGCTCTTGCGCTGATCGGTCGGCTCGAGCCGAATGCGACAGTCTTCGGCATGGGTGTGGAAGGCGCGAGCTTGCCGCACGCGCGGGCGAAGCTGTATTGGCGATTGCGGAAGTCCGTCCCGATCGACGCGTTCGGCGTGCCCTGGCTTTCCACTCCGGCGATGACCCGCTTTCTCGCCGCGGTACTTGGCGACGGGACCGTACCCCTGAACGCGCTCACGTTCTCCGCCGCGTTCGACGTCGTGGATGGCACGCTGACGGATATCAAGACCGATGTGTGCGTCGCGAACGCAGGTCTTGGCCTGCGCGATGCGCTGCATTGTGTCAACGAGCAAGCCGCACTGCTCGGCCTGTCGCCACGGCCGCTCGACCGATGCAGTGAAGTGCTCGAGCAGCATCATGTCGATATCGGCTGCCTGGGGTTGGGAAGCGACAGCCGCGCCACGCACCGCCTCAATATTTACCTGCACCAGCGATACCCGGCTGCGAGCATTCCCCGATCAGACAGGTGGTGACGCCATGAGCATCGAAACATCAGCCAATCCCATCGGCGTCGAGGAGGAATCGACAGTTCCGGAGCTGCGGACGTTCCAGACGCTCGACAGCTCGATCGGACGCATTTCGGAGAACGTCAATCTGTTTCGCGGCGACGTGACCCTCTCGCTGGCTTTGCTTACGCTCGCGAATCGCGGCGGACTCGAGGTGGATGTCAGCCTGAACTACCAGAGCGACATTCTTTGGGAGGTCAGCACATGGAATCTCGAAAGTCCGACGTCCATAGTCGGACTGGGCTGGCAGTTGCCCTACGAGATGATTCAGCTCGATATCCATAATTCGGTCTCGCCATTCGACGACGCGTACTACCTCAGCAGCACGGACGGATCGCAGAGCCAGCTCCGTCTGACGTCGCAGACCGCCGACGTGTGGACTTTCGAGTCGGAAGATTTCGACTTTTCCACCATTCTTTACTACCCGAAAAAAGAGATCTGGAAGATCACGGATACGTCCGGCCTGACTCGCATCTATGGTGCTGACGTTGCAGCGGGCGATAGCCCGGCAGCGTTGCGCAATGCGATCAAGTGGGGCGGAGCGGACGGCAACTGGACCGACAGCAGCGTCCAGCTGGGGCAAAGCAACTTCCCGATCAGCTGGAATCTTGCCCGTGTGCGCAATCAATGGGGTGACGAGATCCAGTTCGGCTACTCGCAGTTTCCCGACGATGCGATCCAGATCGGCGGCCCCGGCGGGAACTACTTTACACGTGCCTCTTATCTGACAAGGATCACCGACCCGGCGGGACGTATCGTCACGTTCAACTACGCGGCCAAGACCTACAACGACACGATCCGCGAATACGAGGCGCCGCACGTCAGCCCCAATCCGGCGGGGCCTTACGCCTTCCAGGACCGCTATGAAACAAGGTTCCTCGACAGCATCGACGTCAGCCAGAAAACCGCGGGTGTCGTGCATGACTTGTTTACCATCCGCCTTGCCTACCTTGTTCAAAATCTCGCCGATCCCGCGACACCGGGTGATCCGCGTTACCTGTACAAGCGGTATCTCGCCGGCATTACCACGGTGAATGCCGATGGCAAGATCCTGCCCGGCTTGCAGTTCACGTATTACGACGGTTCGCTGGCGGCGAGGGACAATGCGGCGGTAGTCCATCGCGGCGCGATCGAGAGCATCACCTTTCCGGATGGCAGCGTTGCAACCTACAAGTACACCTGGCAGCCGGTTGTCAGTACCTCGCTCGACTGCACGATGCAGAGTTCGGACCCGAACTGGATCGCAGGCGTTCCACGTTTCTGGTTCGCGCCAGACTATCTGGTCATCACTTACTACGACGAAATCAACTCGAACAAGCTGACCGTTGCCGTCTATGACTGGAACGGTCGGTGGCTGGTCTCCAGGCCCGTCGTCACGAATCTTCCCTTTAGCCTCGACCTGAATTCGCTTCAGGTCAATTTGCAGGAGGAGAACTTCTCGGTCTCATATCGCCTGACCGGGGCCGGCACGAACGGTGTGCTTCAAACCTACGCGGTACGCCGCGCTTTCGGCCAGTACGGGCGATGGGAAGCCGTTCAGTTGGCGATGCCGGATCTGCTGGCGCCCGATGCGCCGTACCAGGTGGTAACGGGCCGTGGATTCGTTGTCGCCGCCGCCATGGGTGTCTCGGAGCTTTGCCGGTACACCTGGAATCCGCGCTCGAAACAGTGGGTGTCCGATCCGCTTTATATCTCCACGGTACTCGCCGGCGAATGGGTGCTCGGCGCGGCAAACAACTTCCTCACGGTTTGCCAGTATCAGCCCGGCGCACCGCTGTCGTTGTCGTTCTACTACTACGATGTGGCGACGCTCGCGTGGAACGACAATCTTCCTCCGCTCGACAGTCTTCCAACCTATGTCTGGCAGAAGGACCTGCCGAAGCTCTCCTGGAGCCTTTCCGATACCTTCGCGACGACCACGTACATCACCAGTGCGAACTCGGTTCAGGAGACCTTCAACTACGAAGTCCGCATCTATCCGTGGGATATCCATTTCCAGGCTTTGCCGTCACCGAATCCGGTCGTCGGCACGGATATTCCGGCGAGCACGCTGGAGCCGGTTGCGGTTTCGCTCGCCGACGGCAGCATGATCGGCAATGTGGGCAACCTGCGCCGGTTTGACGGCATCCACTGGAATTCGGGCACGCTCGGGCAATTCGGTTCGGGCACGGACGTTGCGCAGTTTGCGTTTGGGGACGATCTGGCGGTCGGCATCAGCTCGGTCCATGGCGTGATCGGTGTCTACAACGCCTACCAGGGCACGTTCGCGCAAGTTCCGGTCGCCGCGGGATCCGGCGGGCCGGCTGCGCCGACCATCAACGCCCCCTACGTGACGGTGCGCAACCTGATCTATCAGCAGATGCCAACCGGCGACCTCAGGTTGCTGAACGAGCAACTGCCGCTGGATGCCGTGTCGGTCTCGAACCAGGCGCCGCTGTTTCTCGCCTATGGGCGGGCCGACGGCAGCTCCTTCGTGTGGACGATGAAAAACGGCGTGCTGGCTGCGAATCCTGTGCAAGTGCAAGGCAGCATCTTCCCGGACAACGACGGGCCAGGTACGGACCTTACCGGAGCCTTTGCCTTCGCCACGTTCACCGGCGTGTCATTCGACTCGCCCAGCAGCATTACGCTGCACCGCGTGTTGTTCCAGTCGTATCGCGGACCGATGTACAGCTTCGTGGTGTCGTCGGTCGAAGTGACGGATGGCATGGGTGTCACATCGGGCTCCGTGTTCGACTACAACCCCCCGGGAGCAACCGGAACAGTCAGTCCCTATGGCCTGTCGACGCAGTTTTCCTGCGTGAAGGCAGCGATGGGCACGACGCAGGCAGGCACCGCTCCGTTCGGCTATTCGATATATCGCTACTTCGACGGTATGAGTCCACACCCGGATTCGGATACCACCCTGTATTCGATGCTCAACGGCTTGCTGCGCGAAGTCGACGGCTACGACAGTCACGGCAACCAGGTGGCGCGTACCAGCAGAAGCTGGGATGTTGTCCGGACCGCCGTCAACGCTTCGACAGGCGCGACCGTCAATCTGATCGGCGGTTACGTACGGATGCGTCAGTCCGTGGAAACCATTTTCGACGTCAATCCGATGTCATTGCCGGCGCAGCCGCCACTGCAAGTACCCACGACGCTCATCTATAACGACGCAAACGGCCAGCCGCGCACGAAGCAGACCCAGTATTACGACGGGACGCTGGGCCAGCTTGTCCAGGTTCAGGAGAGCTACACGTTTGCCTATGAGAAATATCCGGCGCTGGCTGCGCCGGAAGTCAACCAGATTGCACCGTCGATCCTCAAGACCGTCACGGTGGGCAATACCGTGACGCAGATCGAAGCGACCACGTGGAGCACTGCCAATCCAGGTTCGACCTGGGCGCCCTACCGGCGGTACCGTGCATTGTCGGCCAGCGCGGCCTTCACGCCGGACAACTGGAACAACACCTCCGACCCCGACCCCCTCGCATGGCGCAGGATGTGGCAGGTCACCGCACGCGACAACCGGGGAGAGATAGCCGAATATATCGCGACAGACGGGCGTTCCAACTCGGTGATCACCGATACCTCGCAGGAGTTGGTGCTTGCGGTGGCGGGCAACGCGAGTGTCACGAAACAGCAGGTGCTCTCTCTCGGATTCGAGGTCTATGAGGACCTGAGCGGGTGGACGCTGGCGGGTAGCGCATCCAATCTGCCAGGCGCGATCCAGGCCGAAGATGCGTTCACAGGTCCCCGCTCGCTGGTCATGGGCGGGTCCGGTGTCGCCAACTCGTCGCCGCTGGCACGGACCCTGGCCGTCACGGAGAGCACGGGCCGGCAATATGTCCTCACCTGCTGGTTCAAGACGCCGACCGGATTCGGAGCGCTTCCGGGGGCCGCCAACTGGACCATTACCGGCACGGCAGCGGGAACCGTGACGGCAGATGTCCCCGACACGGACGGAGCATGGCAAACGTTTTGCGTGTTGTTCGACCTGGCGGCCAACGCGTCGCCGCAGAACATCGCGCTGACGCTGACCAATACCAAGGCGGCTGCCGTCAAAGTCGATGACTTGCGTTTCTCGCCATCCCGGGCGGGATTTACAGCGAACATCTATAGCCCGTCGTGGCTCGTGACGACAGCGTCCATGGAGAGCTCGAGCCGGACGACCCGAACCGTGCGCGGCGACTTCGAGGAGCTGCTTGCCTATATCGACGCCGAGGAATCGATCGGCACGATCACGGATGCCTATCTCTCGCGCAGGGGAAACCTTGGCAGGTTCTCAGCCGTGGATCCGAACGCGATGCTCTCGATTACGCCGCGTGAGTTCGCCTTCTATCAGCGCTTCAACATCGGCGATGTCTTCGACGGGGACTGGTGCAGCACTGCCCAAGCAAAATGGTCAACGGGAAGCGGGAAGCTGATCCACAGCGCTGGCGCCCGAGACAGCATTTCTTATACCGGCTATCCGGAGGCGGCAGCAGGCATCAATGCCTTCGGCGCTTCGATGCGTGCAATGCCGTCAGGCGCGGTGACGGCCGCCACCGGCATCGAAATCAGTGCAGGGTTCCAGATTGCATGGAGTCCGCAGATGGCTGCCTGGACGTTGACGGATAGCGCGTCGAATACCGCGGTGACGGCGAGCGTTCGCTCCTTGCTCGATGTGTCGTTCGCCACGTACGCCGCCAATCTGAACGCCAGCGTGCTGCCAACCGATTTCCCGTCGCTTTTTTCGGTTGCCGGACTGCCGCTTGCACCGCTGTCTACCGTCACGGCGGTCGCGGCCAATGCCCAATGGCGCGTCAGCGATTCTGTCAGTGCGCTGGTTTATTACCTGGTGCGTTCGTCATCGGACAACACGAAGATTCATGTCGTGGCGTTTCCGCGGCAATGGACCGTGGTCGTGGTGGACAAGAATATTGCGTTCTTCGCCGATGGCGGTCGCGTGTTCAGCTATCGTGCCCCGACCGCGCCGGCGCGTAGCTTCGCGCTGTTCGCGACAGACGCGATCGGCTTCGACAACGCGCTTTTTTTCGCGGGGCAAGAGGTGCAGATCAGCTATCTGGACGGTGATGCCCGGGTCCGGCAGGAACTGGTTGTCTCCGGCACGCAGGCGGCGCCGAACCAGTGGACCGCCAAGGCCACGATCTACGATGCGCTGGGACGCGACGCCATCCATACCCAGGGCGCGACGCTGACGCCGACGGCAGCGACCTGGGGCGGCTATGAAGCGGACCTGGCCAGCTTCGACTGGCCGTCGATCCGGATCACCGGGCTGGTGAAGACGGACAATCCGCAGTCAGGCGACTATCCATACTGGCGCACGCGCTACGAGGACTCTCCGCTCGGGCGCAAGGCGGAGCTGGGCCTGCCTGGCAATGACTACGCCATCAATCCGAGCAACGTTCCCGCGCATACGGCGCGCTTCTACTACGGACTCAACAACAGCGCGCTGGGGTACGCAGCGGGAAAATACACGCACGCCACGACGGTCGACCCGAATGGCACGACGGGCGTCGAGCTGGCGGACGAGCGAAAGTCGACCGTTGCGAAGGCGGTGCTGACGAATCCGGGGGCGGTGAATCCGCAGTGGAGCACTACCAGGCAACAGTTCGATGCATTCGCCAATCTCGTCACCACCACCAGCCCGATGGGGTGGAGCGATACGTTCACCTATGACTATCTCGGCAACCCGATCACAGCCAACCGGGCCAATGAAGGCCAGACGCGGTCGATGTATGACACGGCGGGGCGCCTGCGATTCCAGATGGATGCACGGGGAGCGGCAGCATCTTCCCCCTATATCAAGTACTGGAAGTACGATGCGCTATCGCGTGTTGTCGAGGAAGGATGCAGCATACAGACGTGGCCCGGTACGCTGCCACAGCACGTCGATGACCAGGGCTTTCCGGTGGCGGCACCATCCAACCAGTATGGGTACGACTTCGAAGTCAACGAGGAAGACTCGCCAGCGTCGATGATCGCTGCCGGAAAACTGACGAAGATCGTCAGCGCCAATGAGGTCGCCGTGCCGGGAACGACAGATCCGTTCTCGGCGACGGAATGCCTCTATTACGATATCTGGGCGGAAGTCATCCGGCATTCGATTTCGTTTGCCGGCAACGCCACGCCGTACGTCACGAACTACTCGTTCAACTATCAGGGCGAGATCGTCGAGATTGCGTACCCGGGTCCGACCGCGATGACGGTGCAGTATGAGCTGGATTCGATCGGACGTGTCACGTCGATCGGCGTCGATGGCAACCGGTGCGTCGCGTACACCTACGACCAGAACGGAAAGGCCGTCACGGAAACGATGTTCTCTTCCAGTGGCCAGCAAGTCGGGGCAAAGCGAATGCTGCAGTATGCGCCGCCGGGCTGGCTGTCGGACACCGCCGGAACGGGGTTCACGGAGACGACGGTTTATGCACCGTCGAACGAGGGGGCACCCGGATACTTCGATGGCTCGCCGACCCAGGCCATCACCGCACCGCGCGGATCCCGCGGCCAGATCACGGCCAGCTATACCTACGATCCACAGGGACGTGTTCAATCGGCGCAGTTCAATGCAGGGGCGGCAAGCGCCTACAATTACGACGCGAATGGCAATATCAAGCAGGTCGGGGCAGCCACCAACGCTTATCTGGGCGCGACGAAAGACCTGGTGCAGTCGACACAGGCACCTGGAAGCCAGCGGACGTACCAGTATGACGCCGCCGGCGAACTGAACGCCCGCATCTCGTCCGATACGCCGGCCGTCGGTCTTACGCTCTCGTGGGATGGCTTCCGCGGCCTCCCGCTGCAAGCGGTGGTTGGCCCTGGCACGCAATCGACCTTGAATGTCCGCTATGGCCACCGCGGACGCAGGGTCCTGAAAGCGATCGCAGCGGGGGGAAATCCGGCGAGCACGCTTTACTACCTGCGCGGTGCAGGTGACGATGCACTGGTCGAAGTCAGTTCGTCGGGGGCAGTGAATCAGTATGTCGTCGGACCTGCCGGGCTGGTTCACTTCCGGCAGGACGGCAGCGAGTTCTTCGTATCGAGAGACCGGCTCGGCTCCGTTCGTGCGGTCCTTGATCCTTCGGCGAATCTGGTCGCCGGACGCGACTACCTGCCATATGGATTGGACAATGGCGCCGCCCTCGGCTCGAATCCGGACATCCTGCGCTACCGGTATCTGGCGCGCGAACTGGAGGAGACCGGACTCTATGACTTCCGCGCGCGACTGTATGACGCGCTGCAAGCACGGTTCCTGTCGCCCGATCCGCAGCGGCAGTATCTCAGCCCCTACCTCTATGCCGGCAACAATCCCTTGCTGCTTTCGGACCCGAACGGCAGCTTCGCGTTTATCCCGCTGATACTGGCGTTCCTTGCGGAGGCTGCGGAAATCATCGAGGCAATGTCGGTGATCGGTGCAGGCGTCGGGCTCGTGACCGGTGTCGTGCAGGGCGCGGAAGCCATCGCGCAGAACGATCTCAGTGGCGCGGAGGCCGCGGGCGTATTCTTTGGCACGGTGGTGCTCAGTACCGTCGGCGGCGGACTGAGCGGCGGCGCAGGCGCAGTGACCGGGGCACTGGTCGAGGGGGTCACGCTGGCCTCGGCCGCGGCGATTGCCGCGGGCGTCGTGGCGCAGGCTGCGCTTGCTTCCGCCCAGTCGGCCGCGCAAGCGGCACTGGTGGGTGATGATGCTGGCGACGCCGCCTGGAAGAATGCGATTGCCGGCGGGACCTCGTTCCTTGCCGGCAGCCTGGTGACTGCGGGTGTCAGTACCGCGCTTGAAACGGCCGCTTTCGCGGCAACCTGGAAGGGGACCACCAAGAGCGTGATTACCGGGGCGACGTCCGGGGCGGCAGGGGGCGTCGTCGGCAGCAGCGTGACATCGGCGCTCAACGATGCGGATACCAACGTCGCGTTCTCCGACGTCCTGCAAGGCATTGCCTTTGGCGTGCTCGGAGGTGTCTTTCCGGAAGTGGTGGCCTACAAGCTTGAAAAGCGGGACGCCATTATCCAGCAACGGACACGGGCCGCACAGCAGTTCGACGTCGAGAGCGACATCCACCCATTATGAACAGTGCCTGCGAGGCAGCCATCGACCGGGGCGTCGCCTTCCTGTGCGGACGACAACGCGAGTGGGGCGAGTTCGCCTGCCACAAGTTCACCAATGCGCCATTGCGCGGCGAGGGTCGCTTCGATTCCTCGCCGTTCGCCACGACGCTGGTGCTGCATGCATTGAGCTTTATCAGGCACCCCTCGATCGATGAGATGCGATCGAAGGCGGTCGGCTTCCTGCTCGATGAACAGGAGGCGCCGGGTGTGTGGCGCTACTGGTCCTCCCGTAACGGCGCACGCATCGACCCCGATCTCGATGACACCTGCTGCGCTTCCTTTGCCTTGAGGCAGGCAGGCGTCGACGCGCAAAGGCTGCAGGCGAATGTCGGCTGCATTCTTGACAACCGCCATGACAGCGGCCTGTTCAAGACGTGGCTGCGCAACGCCGACGCCGACAACGATGTCGATGGTGCGGTGAATGCGAATGTCCTGTTGTATCTCGGCGAGCGTCAGGAGACGATCGCGGCGCGCGATATCGTGATCGAAGCCATCCTTGCCGATCGCGAAGACGAGGCATCGTGGTACTACACCAGCCCACTGGCTCTCTACTACATGGTGTCCAGGGCATGCTTCCATGGCGTGGCGGGCTTCCACGCATGCCGCGATGCAGTGATTGAAAAGACAAGGGCTTGCGCGCGCCGCGCATCCGGGCAGCCGATGTCCGTAGCGCTTGCGCTCTGCATCCTGGCGAACTACGGCGTTCGGGACAGCGGCATCGCGGCAGGCATCGGTTTGCTGCGCCAGCAGCAAGACAAGGAGGGTGCATGGGCGAGGTCGGCATTCTACAGAGGCCCCGAGCCACCGGTCGCGCATTCGGTCTGGTGGGGCTCGGAAGAACTCACCACGGCGCTGTGCATCGAAGCGCTCGCACGCGCGGCGGTGGCGCGATGACACGCACCGTGATCGCGTTCTCGGGATGCACGCCAGTTCGGCCGCAGCCGATCCGGTCCCTGATGCAGCGCGAGGCGCGATTTGCAGAAATGATTGCACAGTGCGATTCGATTCTCGTAGAGGAGGCGGGTTGGAGCATGGGACAACTGTGGGAGCAGGATAGAGAAGTGACTGACCTGCCGAGGAATTTCCCATTGATGGTCACGCTCCAGATCGGCATGTTTGAATTGCTGGCGCATCACGGCGTCCGGCCCGATGCGGTGATTGGCATGAGTTGCGGCGAGGTATCCGCTGCCTATGCCACGGGCGCGATCGGACTTCGCGACGCGCTACGCATTGCCGTGCATGGCGGGAAGTCGATGGAGGCCGTGGCCACCCAGTGCCGCATGGCGTTGGTTCGGATGCCCGCTGCAGCGTGTCGCGCCATGACGGACCGGATCAGCGTCGCTGCGGTCATGGCGCCGGAATTCACGGTGATCTCCGGTTTGAAAGCGGACGTGATGTCTGTCAGTCATTTCCTGGAGGAAAGGCGGGTACTTGTCTATCCTCTCCCACTGCCGTGGGGCGTCCATACGACGCTGCTGCCGAAGCGACATCCGGGGTTCGAGGCATTGGTCGGGAGAATCGCCGTCGGTCCCACACGGTGCCACGCGTTTTCGACTTCGGGCGGAGACTGGACGTCCTTTGATTTCGATGCCGCGCGATGGTGGCGCATGTTTCGGGCGCCAGTGCTGTTCGCACCGGGAATTCGCGCGTTCGCCGAGCGGGGAATCCGGACATTCATAGAAGCGGGGCCGTCTTCGACGCTCGATTCGCTGTTGCCGCGGCTGGGGGCATCGGCCATATCGGTCACGGCTGCCCTGGCCGTGGGCGCATGATGACGGCGCCATCGCTACGCACATTGCCCGCTGCCTACCAGGAGTACGCGAGGCTGCGGCGAGAGATGCCGGTCTTCCATGATGCTGAAGCCGACGTATGGATCGTCAGCCGATTTGATGATGTGCGGACCGTGCTGCGGGAACATCGCCATTTCAGCTCCTGCGTACTTGGTCAGGACAGCTTTGAGATCCGGTCGCCGGTAGACGGCTCTGTCCTTCCGGCCGAGGAAACGCTCCTGGCGTCCGATCCCCCGCGGCATGACGCATTGCGGATGCACGTCGGACGGCTGTTTGCGCCAGAACGGCTGGTGGCCTGTGAGGCGGCTGCGCGCCGTGAGCTGGATCGCGTTATCGTACAGCTCGTGCAGGGAAATCGATTCGAGGTAGTGCACGATGTCTGCGAACCAGTCGTCGCTGCCGTGATGGCGTCGGTTTTCGGCCTCGACACATGCTGGCGTGAATGCGTCGCACAATGGCTGCAAGTCAGCGGCCAGTGCAATGCGCGTTCCCGGCCCGCATCGCTCAAGGCAAGGTTTGACGCCATGCTCGACGACATATGGCAGGCCGCAGAGCATTGCCCCGATGCCGGCCTGGGTGTTTTCATGGCGGCCTGTCATCGTGGCGAAGTCGATGCCCGGCACGTACTGGACCTGACGGTCACGCTGTTGAAAGGCGGAGCGGATACGACGACTTACCTGGTTGGAAATGTTCTGGCGCTGCTGGCGGAACAACCCGGCCTCGTGTCCGACATACGCCGGGACCCGACGTTGATTCCCGCGCTGATCGAGGCATCGCTGCGGCGGGATTCGCCGGTGCAACTGACGGTCCGGGTGACGACTGCCGATGTGGAGTTGGCCGGACACCGCATTCCCGCCAACTCGCGCGTGATACTGCTGCTCGGTTCCGCCAATCGCGACGAGACGGTGTTCGGAAGCGAAGACGAAATTCATCTTGACCGGAGGGAGAAGTCCCATCTCGCCTTCGGGGCGGGTCCGCATCGATGCCCGGGCGTGGCGCTGGCAAGGATGCAGGGCGGGGTGATTGTTCAGGCGCTGATGACACGGCTACCCGCTTTCAGGTTGGTGCCGGAGCATGCGCGGGAGGTCGGGCTCAGAGCCCTGTGTGGCTTCGACCGCATGGACGCGGAATTCCTTGTCCGGGAATCGAACGGGGCGACGGCCGGCCCCGCCAAAAATCTCCTGCCGGCCTCGGACTATCGCAACAGACAGAGCGAACGCTGACTGCCGTTTTCCCGGGTAGCCTGCGCCATGCATGGGCGCTTCACGCGCGATCATCAGTCTCCGGAAAAATTCGCCAAGTCGTCCTATAATGATTGACATTACAACGATTGATCGGGCAATAAAATGACCTCAAAGGCACAACCGGGGCATGGCGGCGGACAGGTTCTACCGTTTCGCGAGTCGCTGCTCGCCATGCTGGGGGTGGCCTTCGTATCGATGCTGGTAGCCCTGGACCAGACCGTGGTCGGGACAGCATTGCCGACGGTTGTTGCCGAACTGCAGGGCTTTGAGTACTACGCCTGGGTGGCGACGTCATATCTGCTGATGTCCGTCATCACCGTGCCGATTTTCGGCCGTCTCGGCGATTACTACGGGCGCAAGCCTTTCGTGCTGGCTTCGATCGTGGTGTTCTCGGTGGCCTCGGCATTGTGCGGCATGGCGACCAGCATGCCGTTCCTGGTGGCGGCGCGCGGGCTGCAGGGGATCGGGGGCGGCATGCTGGTGGGCACCGCCTTCGCGTGCATTCCCGATCTGTTCCCGGATTCGCATGTCAGGCTGCGCTGGCAGGTGCTGATGAGCGCGGCGTTTGGCGTGGCCAATGCGATCGGGCCGTCGCTGGGCGGCGTGCTCACGGAATGGTACGGCTGGCGTGCCGTGTTCTACGTGAACCTGCCGGTGGGGGTGCTGAGCCTCTGGTTCGTATGGCGCTACCTGCCGCATCTGCGCCAGCAATCGCACAGCGAGCCGATCCGGGTCGACTGGCTCGGTGCCTTGCTGATCGGCGTGGGGCTGGGCTGCATGCAGATGAGTGTCGAACTGCTGCCGCAACGCGGCATCGACTGGCTGACCGCTGGGCTGCTGGCCGTCGCCGTCGCAGCCCTGATCGGGTTGTGGCAATGGGAACGCCGCTGCGCCAATCCGATCCTGCCGCTGGACATGTTCCGGCACCCGGGCGTGGCGCCGCTGTTCCAGCTTGCGGTGCTGGTGGGGTTCACCATGTTCGCGCTGCTGATCTATGCGCCGCTGCTGCTGCAGGGCGGGTTCGGGTACTCGCCGCGTGATGCGGGCCTGCTGGTGACGCCGCTGGTGGTGTGCATCACCGTCGGCAGCATCGTGAACGGCCGCATCATCACGCGTATCCGCCATCCGAATGCCATGCTGTTTGCCGGCTTCGGCATGCTGGCCGCCGGATGCCTTGCCTTGTCGCAGGCCACGCGCAGCATGTCGCATCCGGTGCTGCTGACGATCATGTTGCTGGCGGGGTTCGGGCTCGGCTTTATCATGCCGAACCTGACGGTGTTTGCGCAGCAGACGGTGGGCCGGGAACACCTGGGCATCGCCACGGCGATGCTGCAGTCGCTGCGGATGGTAGGAGGCATGATCGGTACGGCGATGGTCGGCACCATGGTTTCGCGTTCCTACACCGCCGGCGTGGAACAGTCGCTGGCCCCGGCCAATGCGCTGGGCTGGCTCAGCCGCATGTCGGACCCGCAGGTGCTGATCGACAAGACCGTGCAGGCCGGGTTGCTGACCGAACTCCAACAGGCAGGGCACAATGGCGCCTTGCTGCTGGAGCAGGCGCGTGTTTCCCTTGTGACAGCGATCCACCTGGGGCTCGTTATCGCGGCGGTGGCCGCGCTGCTGGGCCTGTGGCGTGCACGGCGCGTGCCGCCGGTCAGGCTGGTGCGCGCAGGCCAGCAGCCGGCCATGGCGGCTGACTGAGACCGGCGCGGCATGACTGGCATGCCGCAGCCCTGGATACGGGAGAATGGATGGAACTGGAGCGACAAAGCCTTGCGGTACTGCAGCAGTTCGGGCGGACTTATCGCGCCTATGCGGCCGCTTTCGAGCAGCGCATCGGGCTGCCGTTGCCGCGCTGGCGCATCCTGTTTGCGCTGCACACCCAGCAGGATGCCATCGCGCAGAAGGCCCTGGCCGAGCGGGTAGGCATGGACCCGGGCGCACTGACACGGCAGCTCAAGGCGATGGAGGAACTGGGCTGGGTCTTGCGCAATACCTCGGAGCGCGACAACCGCGTGACGCACGTCACGCTGTCTGCGCCGGGCAGGGCCATGGTGGAAGGCAAGCTGCCGCTGCGCTCGGCTTTTCTCCAGGATGTGCTGGAGAACGTTCCCGAGTCGACCATGATCGAACTATCGAGAGGCCTGGCCCAGTTGGAGGCAGGCATTGCCGATGCCGTGGCCCGCGCCACGGAGATGGTGGACGCCGGGTGAACGCCCGGCACGGCAGGGTGGCTTGCTAACGCGGCAGCAGGATGCCCTGGCGCGCTGCGCATTCGAACAACTCGCGGTCATTGCTGGCGCCCAGCTTCTGCATGGCGCAATTCTTCTGGCGGCTGATGGTCTTGACGCTGCGGCATAGGATGCCGGCGATCTCGCTGACCGAGCGCCCGCTCAGGTAGAGCCGGATGACTTCCGTTTCGCGCACCGACAGGCGTTGCATGGCCGGCTGGCCGGGCTCGATCAGGCTGTCCGGGTCGGCTTGCGTCAGGATATCGAGGGCGGATTTGCCAACGTAGTTGAAGCCTCGCTGGATGCGGGCAACGACCGTGACCAGTTCGCACAGCGGTGCGTCCTTCAGCAACAGCCCATGCACGCGCGCATTGAGGATGGAGCGCAGGATCATGGGGTTGGTGATCATGGTCAGCACGATCACGCCGAGTGCGGGATGGTGTCGCCGCAGCGTGGAAATCAGCCGGATGCCATCCGAATCCCTGGGGCCGGGCATGTGGTAGTCGGTGATCACGATGTCTGGCCGCAGTGCCTGCACGCTGTTCAGCAGTTCCGTGGCACTGGTGACCATGCCGCAGACTACCCAGCCGGCCTGTGTTTGCAGTTGATCCCGTACGGCAGCGGAGACGACCGGGTGGTCATCGGCCAGCAGGATTCTCAGTGTCATGGCGCGGGTCCTTGTCGTGGGGATGGCAGGCTGGCTGTGCCCCAAAAAGTCGCCGCACGCCATGACGGCGTGCGGCGCTAAGGACGCATCAACATCTGCGCACGTGCCGGGATCTCGAGCCAAACGGGAGGCGGCCGCGACACGGCAGTGCGGGCCCAGAATACTGGCCCCGACGCCATGGCGGACTAGGAAATTTCGCAAATACTTGCGGCCAAAGGTTGCGGTGCCGTTGACCGGACCGCCCCGCAAACGCCCGTGTGGCGGGCGGTAGCGGGCCACAGGCGCTGCGCGAAACTGGCCGCGCGCGACGAAGGTTTGCGTTACGGCAAACGTCGGAAGTGTCCGAGTTCTCCGGAGTAGGCTGCCTGCCGCGGCTCAGGCCGCAGCGGCGTGCCGATGCGGTTCCTGCCGGCTCTTGCGCCGGCTGTCGATGGCCTTGAGCGGGTCGCGCAGGATGGCGCTGCCCACGTCCATGATGTCGCGCAGGGCGCCCCTGTCGCGCGCGCGTTCGGGCGCCCAGAAATGCAGCGCCGCCCATTCGGGGAAGCTGCTCGGCGGTGCCAGCAGTCGCGTCTTGCGGTCACGCGTGACAAGCGGCACGTTGAAATCCAGTACGGGACAGATGCCGCCGGCCGAATGCAGCAGCGTGATCTGCGTGTGCCACGACGGCACCACGGTTTCACGGTGTCCGGGGGTGCTGGCCTGGCGTGCCAGGAAGCTGCGCAACGGACTGCCGGCTTCGCAGTCTTCCTGTAGCAGGATCCAGTCGCTTTCCGTATCGTCGGCACTGCCGGCGCGCATCGCGCTGACCAGGCGGCGCGGCGTTGCCAGGATGTTGTGCGGCAGTACCTTTTCCGGGTTGTGCCCGCCGTCGACCACGAAAGCGCAGTCGAGTTCGCCGCTGTCCAGGCTCTCGGCCAGCGTGGCATCGGCAATGACGGGGCGTGTCACGAAGCTGTCATGCGGAAACTGCTCGCACAAAGTGGTCAGGATCTCCGTGATCACCGGGTCGCCAATGGATGAAGAAAACCCGATCGACAGGCGTCGGCCCTGGTGGCTTTTCTCCGCGGCAAGCTCGTTTGGCCGCACCAGCTGGTTCCATTTGGCCAGGATCTGCCTGGCGGTCTGTTCCAGGCGCAGCGCGTGCGGCGTCGGCTCCAGCGTGCCGTTGCGCTTGACGAAGAGCGGGTCGCCGGTGATCTCGCGCAGCCGTGCCAGGCTGTAGGCGACGGTCGGAACGCGGCCTTGCGTGCAGGCCGCTACCGCGCTGAGATCACGGTACTCCATGACCAGAACAAAAACGTGCAACAACTTCGTGCTGACATGACGCATTCTGACTTCTCCCGATCCATGGATTCTGTTTTCGTTTTTCTTTTGTTCTTTTTGCACGGCAATGTGACAGCGTTGTGCAGCAGGTGCATGCCGTGCGCCGCGAACCTCAGCGGTCGGGTTCGCGGGCGGAAAAGGGGATGGGGACGGGAACCGGCAAGCGCTGTTTGCGGCGGATCTGGCTGCCAAGAAGCATGACACGACTCCTAAATGTGCGACTGGCGTCGACAAATGGCGCAGTGACTCCTCAATCCTTCAGGCCCGTGCTTGCCGGCAGTTCTGCTGTGTCACCAGGCGTGTCCGTGCCGGTGGAGAACTGGCGGGCCGCCCGTCTTTGCGTGCTCCGTGGAGCGCCGTCTGCGGGCGTACGAAATTTAGTTGATGCCGAGGAATCTTAATACAACAACCGGAAAGTTCCTAGGAAGTAACTGACATTCCGAGATGCTGCACACACAGGTCCAGGGGCGCTTGTTCGGACATGAAAACATGGGCGGAAACCTGCCGGGCACAAGGAAAGACCGCCTGTGCACCGTGTTTCCAGGACTCCGACATTGCCAGGCCTGTATGGTACTCATCCGCACTGAAATTCCAGCGTCGCGTTTTGCGGCGAATCTGGATTCCAAATTGGAAAAACCAAAGTGGGCGGACGAGGACGCGCGCGCTCCAGGTCTTCACGGTTATCTGCGTATCGCGTTAGCGCGCCCGGCTCATGACAGCTGCTCGCCGATATCGCCGCCGCACGACTGCCGGCTTGCACAATTTGCTTAACTCGCCCAGCAAAGACGTTGAATTGCCTTTTGGCTTGGCGGTGGGCTAACGTACGGGCAGGGTCGGGCACGGTTACCGGCGCGCATGGGATCGTTGCGTAGCGGAGAGAATCGGTGAACAGACGGTATTCGGAAGAGCAGATCCGCACCTATCTGGCCGAAGCCGCCAGCGGCGTGCCGGTGCGCGAGTTGTGCGCGCGGTATGGCTTCAGCGATGCTTCTTTCTATGGCTGGCGCGCGCGCTACGGGCAGCCCGGACAGGGCGATGCGCGCGAAGGGCGCAAACTGCGCGAGCTGCAGGAGGAGAATGCCCGGCTCAAGAGCATGCTGGCGGATGCACTGCTCAAGCTCGAGTTGCTGCGCAACCGTACTGGTCGCAGCGGCAGCGGCAAGGACCGTTGACCGCCAGCCCCCAAATTCCGGATCCGACACGGATCCAGCAGGTACCCGCGCCCGTCATGTGCAGGCAGGGCGCCGTCCCGGAGTCTCAGCTTGAACAAGGTGATTTGTCGCAGGGTATGCATGTTGGCTTGTGCCGGGCTGCTGGCCGCGCGGGCCTGGGCCGCGTCGGATGCGCCGCCGCCGGCGCCGATGGTCGCGCCGCCGCCGCCTCGCATGCTCGACAGCGCTACGGCAACAGTGGAATCCGCCGACGGCACCTTGTCGGTATCGCAGCGCCAGCGCTGCCAGTCGCTGCTGGACCAGATCAATGCACTGCCCGCGGGGCAGCAGTGGTCCACCGGCAAGTCGTCGGTCACAACGGCTGACGGCCGCACGTATCCGACGCTGGAGCATCAGGCGGACCGCAAGCGCCTGGAAGAGGCGTACCGCCAGGAATGCACCCAGCAGGGCCGGTAATGGCGGTACAGCCGGCCGCGCTTGATGGACTGCATTCTTGTGGAGAGCGAACATGCACCGCTTACGTCATATCGTTGCCTGGTGTCTCGGGCTGATGCTGCTGGGCCAGCTTGGCGCCCCGATGGCGCAGACCACGCTGAGCCCGGCGCAGCTCGACCAGCTCACTGCGCCGATCGCGCTCTATCCGGATGCGCTGCTGTCGCAGGTGCTGATGGCGGCAACCTATCCGGCAGACGTTGCGGCAGCGGCGCAATGGTCGAAGGCCAATTCGAGCCTGTCCGGCGATGCGGCTTCCAAGGCGGTCAGCAATGAACCCTGGGACCCGAGCGTGCAGTCGCTGGTGGCGTTCCCGTCGGTGATGGACATGATGGGCCGGGAGCCCCAGTGGGTGCAGTCCGTCGGCGATGCCTTCCTCGCACAACCCAACGATGTGATGGATTCGGTGCAGCGGTTGCGGCGCCAGGCGCAGCAGGCGGGATCGCTCAAGACCACCGAGCAGCAGAAGGTGGTCACCCAGACCACCGGCGGGACCACGGTCGTGCAGATCGAGCCCGCCAATCCGCAGGTGGTCTATGTGCCGTCGTACAACCCTACGGTCGTCTATGGTGCGTGGCCGTATCCGGCGTATCCGCCGGCATACTATCCGCCGCCGCCCGGTTCGGTGTTTGCGACGGCGCTGGTGTCTGGGATCGGCTTCGGTCTTGGCGTTGCGGCGGTCAACTCGTTGTGGGGCGGCTTCAACTGGGGCTCGCACGACGTCAACATCAACGTGAACCGCTACAACAACATCAACGTGAACAACCGGCTCGACGTGAACCGGTCCAATGTCAACTGGCAGCACAATCCCGCCAACCGCGGCAACGTGCCCTACAACAACGCGAACGTTCGCAACCGCTTTGACCAGCAGCGGCAGGCGGGCCTGGCCAACCGGCCGCAGGGTGGCCAGCTTGGCGGCGCGCCGCGCCCCGGCGCGGGTGGCGGCGGCGTGCAGCGTCCGGGCGGCGGGGCGGCCGATTCGCGCGAACAGGCGCGCGAGCGCGCCGCGCAATCGTTCCAGAGCCGCACCGGGCAGTCCATGCCCGGACATGCCGGCGGCGTTGCCGCGGACCGTGGCCGGCAAGGCGCGGAAAGCCGGCCCGGCGCAGGCGGAGGCGGCACGCAGCATCCGCGTCCGGCTGGTGCCGACCGGCAGCGCGCCGACCAGGCTGCGGCGCGTGACCGGGCGCGCAATGCCAACCGCAACAGTGCGCTGCACGATGCCGGCAATGGCGACCGCATGCGCCAGCAGTCGCAGCGCGTTGCTGCCCAGCCCGCCCGGGCTGTACCGCAGCGAGAAGGCAGTGGTGGCTTCCAGGGCGGCGGAGCACGGCAGGGTGGCGGCTTCCACGGCGGTGGCGGCGGACATCTTGGCCATGGCCGGAGGTAATCATGATGCGTAAATCCATGTCTGCAATGCGCGTGCTGGTTGCCTTTGCAGCCTTGTCGGCCGGCCTGCCGGCGCTGGCACAGCAGAGTTACCCGACGCCGGATGCCGCGGCCGAGGCGCTTGGAGATGCCATCGCCCGCAGTGACGACGATGCGCTCAAGCATGTGCTGGGCAACAACTACCACAAGCTGCTTCCGCCGAGCGGTGTGGACCGCGACGATGTGTACGACTTCCTGGCCGCATGGGCCAGGCATCACGGCATCCAGCCTGACGGCGAGCGCCGCGCGCTGCTCGCGGTCGGCGAAAGCGGCTGGACGTTCCCCGTGCCGCTGGTCAGGCAGAAAAATGGCTGGCAGTTCGACTTGCGCGCGGGGGAGCGGGAAGTCCTGCGCCGGCGCCTGGGCCGCAATGAGCTGGTGGCCATGGAAACGCTGCTGCAACTCGCCGACGCGCAGGAGCGCTTTGCGCAGCAAGTGGGCAACGGGCGTTACGCGGCCCAGCTTGTGAGCAGTCCGGGCAAGACCAACGGCCTGTACTGGCCGTCGACCAGCCAGGAAAATGCCAGCCCGGTCGGACCGGATGCGCTGGCAATGGTGCCCGAGACGCCTGCCGATTCCGCCTTCTACGGTTACCACTATCGTGTGATTGCACCGCCCAAGGGCAGCGATGCCAAGTACGCCTTCGTGGCCTGGCCCGCGCAATATGGCCAGAGCGGCATCCACACCTTCCTGCTGGGCAGCGACAAGGTGTTCTACGAACGTGACCTCGGCTCCGGCACGGCAGCGCGTGCCGGGACGATCCGGAGCTTCTCGCCGGACGGCTGGCAGCGCGTGGCGGATCACTGACCGGCGCAGCGGCCGGCCCCCGTGTGAACTAGAAAGGGCGGGGTTCGTCGCCTGTCCCGGCACGCGCGGCCGTGGTGGCCGGCGCTTGCCGTGGCATCGGCTCCAGGTCCGCATAGACCGCGGCCAAGCCATCGCGGTCGACCAGCCGCAGGCGCCGTTGCCGGACCGAGATCAGGCCCACCGAGGCAAAACGCGACAACAGGCGCGACACCGTTTCCAGCGTCAGGCCGAGCAAGCTGGCGATGTCTGCCCGCGGCATCGCCAGCGTGAGCGGGCCGTCGGCGCCACCGCGGCGCCGGTGCTCGGTGTCCAGGTCCAGCAGCAGCATGGCCAGCCGCTGCGCGGCTTTCATCGAGCCAACCGCGACCAGCAGGATGCGCTCACGTTCGGCTTGATGGCGCATCACGGCCAGCACGGAATCCCGGAAGGCCGGGTCGGCCATGTGCGTGCGCAGCGCTTCGATCGCCACGACGCAGCACTCGGTGTCTTGCAAGGCAATGGCACTGACGCTGTGGGCTGGCGCCTCGTTCGGCTCCAGCCCCAGAATGTCCCCGGACAACGAAAACCCCGTCACCTGGCGCCAGCCCAGCGGCGATTCATAGACCTGCTTGGCGCTGCCTTGCCGCAGCGGAAATACCGCGGACACCGGGCGGCCCTGGCGAAAGAGCACATTGCCCGCAGGCACCGCCACCTGTGCGGGCTGCAAGGGTTTCTGCGCGTTTGGCGACATATCGGCCGTCGGAGCGTCGCGGCAGACATGGCGAAAAAGGCAGAGCGAGCAGGAGGGCGAGCCGTGGTCCGACATGGGGATGAGCGCCTGTGGGCGACAGCCTAGTATAAGGAGCGCTGCAACGGCTGCTATCTCGCTGCGATCTGTATTCTTTCGTTGTTCTACTTGAATTTTTTCGATTGGCCTGAGGACGTTGGCCGCACATTGCCGCGTCGCCGCGGTGATGTGAAAAAGCCACGCTCGACGGAAGCCCGGCAATCCATGTGTTATGCTGCATCGCAACAATACGCAGAGCACCGGGGGAGACACGTCTCAGGCGACCAGGAGTTCTCATGGCCAAGAGCCTTGCCACGGACTGGCAGGCGCAAATCCGGCGATTCAGCCGGGCGCAGGCCCAGACCGAAGCACAAGTGAAATCGTGGCTGGAACGTATTGAATCGTTGAGCCCGCTGGCGCCCCGGCGCCGTATCCGGACACCGCATGGTGCTCCGCTTTCTCCGCGGCATCCCGCGCCGCAGTTGCCAGGCAGCTGGGAATCGCACCGTCTGCGCCTGGCGCCGCTGCCCGGCGAACTGGTGCCGCAGCTTTCCTATCACCTCTACGTGCCGGCCAGCGCCAAGCACCGCTTTCGCGCTCCATTGCCCGTGGTGGTGATGCTGCATGGCTGCCGGCAGACTCCCGACGACCTCGCCGCCGGCACGCGCATGAACGCGCTGGCCGAGCAGGAAGGCTTTATCGTCGCGTATCCGCAGCAGCCGCTGCGGCGCCAGCTCCAGCGCTGCTGGCAATGGTTCGACCTTGCTGCCGGTGAAGGCGGCCGGGAAGCGCAGGCGGTAGCGGCGCTGATCGAGACGCTGGCGCGGCGCCACGACGTGCGCGAGGACCAGGTCTACGTCGCGGGGATGTCCGCTGGCGCGGCCATGGCGGCAGTGGTGGCACTGCGCTATCCGGACCGTGTCGCCGCCGTAGGCCTGCACTCCGGCGTGGTCGTTGGCGCGGCGGACAACCCGCGCGCCGGCCTCAAGGCCATGCGGCACGGATCGTCAGCGGATCCGGCGTGGCTGCTCGATGCTGCCGGTGCTGCACCGGGCGGCCCTGAACTGCCGGCGATCGTGGTGCACGGGCTCGACGACGATGCCGTCCACCCGGTCAATGGCCGCCTGCTGGCACGCCAGTTCCTGGCCTACAACCGCCTGGAAGACCGTCTGGGCGGTATTCCGGATGCACACATGCGCCTGCCGGCCGGGCATTTCCACGAGGCGCGCTTCGGGCGCTGGAGCCGCGACCTGGTCACGCTCGTGGAGGTGGAAGGGCTCGGCCACGCATGGAGCGGCGGAGACGGCGACTACAGCTACCACAGTGCCACCGGCCCCGATGCCAGCGCGATGATGTGGGAGTTCTTCCGCGAGCACCGGCGCTGATCCAATCAGATCGGCTCTTGTCCTGTTGAATAAGACAAAGACGATTTCTTTGCTTTGCGTCCAACCATTGCCATAATGTCAAAAAAAAGTGAAATCCGGGGCACAAAGTGCTGCGTATCACCGGTAGCGGGGTCGGATTTTTCGGGAATGACATGGCAATCAAGGATTCCATCCAGCTCGCCACGGCAACGCCGCGGCGCAGGCTGGCCGTGCGCGTGGCCGGCGGCGTGGTGGCCGCATTGGCGGTGTTCGGGCTTGCGGGCTATTTCGGCGGCCCGCCACTCATCAAGTCGCTGATCGAGAAGAACGCCACCGAGGCGCTCGGCCGCAAGGTGACGCTGGGCGGGGCGCACGTGCGTCCGTTCGAGCTGGCGGCGACGCTGTCCGATCTCACGATCTATGAGCACGACGGCAAGACGCCCGCGGTGACGCTTGGCGAACTGGAGGCAAACACCTCGCTGGCCTCTGTCTGGCACCTCGCGCCGGTGGTGGATTCCCTGCATGTCGACCGGCTGGCCGTACACGTGGTGCGCGAGGCCGACGGCCGCATGAGCTTTGCCGATGTCCAGGACAAGCTGGCGGCCCAGCCGCCGAAGCCGCCCGATGCCAAGCCGGCCCGCTTCTCGGTCAACAACATCGCCGTGACGGGCAGTTCGCTGGCCTATGAGGACAAGGTGGCGGGGTCGGCCGTGCGCGTCGACAACCTGACGCTGACGCTGCCCTTCCTGTCCAACCTGCCGCACGATGTGGAGATCGTCACGCGGCCCACGCTCAGCGCGCAGGTCAACGGCACGCCGCTGGCGCTGGACGGCACGGTCCTGCCGTTTGCCGATTCGCGTGAAACGCACCTGAACGTCAACTTCGACGGACTCGATGTTGCGCGTTTCATGCCGTTCGCGCCGAAGCTCAAAGACGCGGACGTCAGGCACGGCCTGCTCGACACGCGCCTGACGCTGGGCTTCCGCCAGCAGAAGGACAAGCAGGACATCTTCGTCTCCGGTACCGCCGCGCTGCGCGAACTCGATGTGCGCACCCTCGCCGGCGCACCGCTGGTCAGCAACGGCAAGCTCGCGCTCGACATCGACCGCGTGGAGCCGCTCGCGCAGCGCGCTCATCTGCGCAGTGTCGATATCGAAGGGCTGAACGTGGCCGCCGTGCGGCGCGCGGATGGCTCGCTGAACCTGGCGACGGCCTTCCTGCCGCAAGCAGCGCCTGCCGCCAAGGCCGCTCCCAAGGCTGCAGCAGCGGCGTCCGCGCCGGCATCCGCGCCAGCTGCGGCAAAGCCGCAAGACGCTGCGTGGCGCTACGCCGTCGACCGCGTCACGCTCAAGCAGGCCCGTATCGGATTCGAAGATGCTTTGGCGCCGTCCGGGCCGGGCAAGTTGGCGCTGGGCCCGATCGATGCGGAAGTGAATGGCCTGGCCAGTGCCGACGCCGACAAGGCGACCAGGCTGCAGGCCACGATCACCGTGGCCGACGGCCAGACGCTCACGCATATGGGCGAGCTGTCGATGCGGCAGGGCACGCTGGCCGGCACGCTGGAAACCGCGGGACTGCAGCCCCAGGGGTTTGCGTCCTGGTGGCCGCGCGAGCTCCGTGCCCAGTTCGGCAACACCGCGGTCAACGCGGAGCTCCACTACCGGATGTCGTGGGCGCAGCCCGTGTTCCAGTTCGTGCTTGAGAAGTCGCGGCTGGAACTGGCACCGCTGCGTGTCGCTACGCGAGAGCCGGTGGTCATGCCGGCTCTCGCCGCAACTTCCAGCGAACCTGAGGCACGCAAGGCGCGCGCGGAACGTGCCGAGCGCGCCAGCCGCGCCCGGCGCGTCCGCGAGACCGACAGCGAGGGCGCGAACCTACCCTTGCTGCAGGCGGACAAGGTGGTGCTGGACGATATCGGCCTGGACCTGGCCAAACAGACCTTCGAGGCTGGCCAACTGGCGGTCACCAAGCCGCAGATCGCGGCGACGCGCGACCATCATGGGCAGTTGCTGGAAATGGCGCGCATCTGGGCGAGCGAGTCGGCGCACCAGACTGAAGCCGAACGCCGGCCGCCGGCGCCGGCCGCATCAAACGGCGCAGCGCCAGCCGCCGCCGGGGGCTGGAAGGTGCGGCTAGGCAAGGTCGGGCTCGAGGGCGGCGCGGCCCGCGTGGCCGACTACGCGCCGGCCGAGATCAACCGCGGCCGGCCCGTCATCCACCAGTACCGCAATATCGGCCTGACCACGGGCGCCATCGCATGGCCGCTGACGGCCGCGGCGGTGCCCGTCAAGCTGCACGCCGAATCGGGCAAGCGCGGCGTCATCGGCCTGGAGGGCAATGTGCTGCCGGCCGCGCCGGCAGCACAGCTGCAACTGGATCTGCGCGGGATCGACCTCGCGCCGGTACAGCCATATGTGGGCGACCGCCTCAATGCGGCGCTGCGCAGCGGCACGCTGACCGTCAAGGGCAGACTGGCCGTCAACGCCCCGCCAGGCAAGCCGATTGCGGCGCGCTTTGCCGGCAACGCGCAGACGGCCAATGTGCGTACGGTGGACCGCGTGACCGGCGACGATTTCCTGCGCTGGCGCTCGCTGGCCGTGTCGGGCATCGATTTCAGCATGGATGACAGCAAGGGGCCGATGCGCGTGGCGCTGAACAATATCGCGCTGTCGGACTTCTATGCGCGCGTGATCCTGAACGCGAACGGGCGCCTGAACCTGCAGGACGTCATGGCGGGCGGCGCGGCCAAGGGCGAGGCACAGCCGGCCACCAGCCTGACGCAGGCGAACCCGGCTTCGGCGCCCGCGGCATCCGCGCCGGCCGCGCCGGCAGCGACTCCGCCCGCGCAGGCTGCCGCGGGCCCGAAGCCGCAGGTGCGTATCGGCGGCGTGTCGGTGGACAAGGGCAACATCAATTTCTCGGACTTCTTCGTCAAGCCGAACTACAGCGCCAACCTGACCGGCATGAAGGGCTCGGTGTCGAAAGTATCGTCGGGCGACCCGACGCCGGCCGACCTCGTGCTCAACGGCCGGCTCGATGACGATGCGCCGGTCAGCATCAGCGGCAAGATCAATCCGCTCGGCGAGCAGCTTTATCTCGACATCGCCGCCAAGGCGTCGGGCGTGGAGCTCACGCGCCTGACGCCGTATGCGGCCAAGTACGCCGGGTACCCGATTACCAAGGGCAAGCTGACCGTGGACGTGGCCTACAAGATCGACCAGGGCAAGCTCGATGCGAGCAATCACCTGTACCTGGACCAGCTCACCTTCGGCGACAAGGTCGACAGCCCCGACGCGACCAAGCTGCCCGTGCTGCTGGCCGTGTCGCTGCTCAAGGACCGCAACGGGGTGATCGATGTCAACTTGCCCGTGTCCGGCTCGCTGTCGGATCCGGAGTTCAGCATCGGCGGCGTGATCCTGCGCGTGATCGTGAACCTGCTGACCAAGGCGATCACGTCGCCGTTCTCGCTGATCGCGTCCGCATTTGGCGGCAGCAGCGGCGAGGAGCTCGGCTACGTGGAATTTGCGCCTGGCACGGCCACGCTCACGCCTGCCGCAAAGGACAAGATTGCCACGGTTGCCAAGGCGCTCAATGACCGGCCGTCGCTGAAGCTGGAAATCAGCGGCCGCATCGACCCGGCCACCGACGAGGCCGGCGCCCGCCGCGCATGGCTCGATGCGCGCGTGGCCGAGCAGAAGCGGCGCGACCTGCGCAAGAGCGCGCAGGAAGGCGATGAAGCCGGCGAGAGTGAGGCGGGCGAGCAGGGCGCCGACGTGAAAGTGTCGAAGCAGGAGTATCCGAAGTACCTCGAAGAGGTCTACAAGCGCACCTCCATGAAGAAGCCGCGCAACTTCATCGGCCTGGCCAAGTCGCTCCCGCCCGAGGAAATGGAGAAGCTGCTGATGGCGAACGCCACGGTGTCGGAGACCGACCTCAGGCACCTGGCCGACCAGCGCGCGCTGGTGGTCAAGCAGGCGCTGGAGCGTGACGGCAAGGTGCCGGAAAACCGGCTGTTCCTGACCGCACCGCACCTGAACACCGAGGGCATCAAGGACAAGGGCGCGCCGAACCGGGTGGACTTCTCGATCCGCCAATAGGCAGCCCCCAATAGCAGCCCCAATAGGCAGCCCCAATAGGCAGCCGAAAGGCCGGCGCCGTGCTGGCGCCGGCGGCCTCGCGCGCTCGCCGGCCGCAAAAACCGCGTATGATTCGGCCCGGAAAATGAATCGGGCCGCCAGCGGGCGGCCGTCTTGGGAGAGCGTTTTGCAGCAGGAGCAGCTTGAAGAGGCCGTTGCCTACAAGACCTGGGTTTGCGTGATCTGCGGCTGGGTTTATGACGAAGAACTGGGGTGTCCGGAAGACGGCATCGCACCTGGCACCCGCTGGGAAGAGATCCCCGATGACTGGCGCTGCCCGGAATGTGACGTCGGCAAGGGTGAATTTGCCATGATCGAACTGTGACGTTGCCGGCATCCGCCGGCAACGCGCATGACGCGGACAGGCCTCAGTGGCGGGCTGCGTGGCGGCAGATGCCGACGCGCTGCCGTTGCCGCGCACAGCGCCGGTAGCGCATGCGGTAAGGATGGGTGCATCGCCACAGTGCGACCCCGACGGTCATGCACAGCAGTGCCGCCATGACAGCGGCGATAAGGCCGATCGACATGGGCGGCCCTCCTCTCTCTCGACAAGTACCGACCGGGCCTTGCGGCTCAGATCAGCAGCGGCAAGGCCTCCAGTACCAGCACAGCCACCAGTGCGCCGATGAGCGCGCCCATGGTGCGGCAGCTGATACGCAGGAACCTGGCGGTCACCGGGATCGAGCCCATGGCGATCACGCCTACCAGTGCCATCGGGATCAGGAATACAAGATCGTGCGCCTGAAAATGCCACATGGCGGTCTCCTGTCTCTCTGTCTATGACACCAGTATAGGCAGTGTGTGGCGAATGAACGGCGGCATGCATCGGGATTGACCCGCATGCCGTGCAGCACCGCTGTAGCGCACTACGATGCCGCAAGCCGCGTACCGTCCATGCCACCTGCCGGCGCGCGATATGTGGCACAGCGTGGATTCCGGCATCTTTTTCGCCCCACCGGGTCTAATCCTGCGACCCGCGTGTCCTATGCTGAGCAAATACGCGGGCATGTTCCGTGATACAGAGAGGCGGAGGTGGCTATGGAACTTCACATGCATTCGCACCATTACGTGCGGCGCTCGCCGGACTGGACCGCGGCCGCGGCTTCCGGGCTGGCGGCCGGCGCGTTGCTGCTGGTGCTGGAGCTGTTCTGGTCCACGATGGTGTCGGGCGTGAATCCGTGGGGTACCACGCGCATGATCGCCGCGATCCTGATGGGGCCGGACGTGTTGCAGACCTCGCTGTTCAGCGTGGGGACCGTGGTTGCCGCACTGGTCATCCACTTCGTGCTGGGCGCCGTGCTGGGGATGGTGCTTGCCGTGATCGTCGCGCCGTTCCAGCTGGATTCAAGCATCCGCATGGTCATGCTCGCGGGCGCCGTGTTCGGCCTGGCGGTCTACCTGTTCGACTTCCATGTCATGACACGCTTCTTCACGTGGTTCGCCGATGCACGGGGATGGCACACGCTGGTTGGCCACCTGGTCTTCGGCATGGTGGCGGCCGTGTGCTACTGGAAGCTGGAAAGCAAGGATGTATCGCACTAAGCGCTGCGTGCGCGCGCTGCCAGTGGGTTGGCGCCTGACGAGCGCCGCACCGCAAGATCGCTGATTTTGCCGCGCGCTTTGCTACTACACGGGCCGCGCGCGACGACAACGGCGGGTGGGCGAGGATGTCCCATCCGCCGTTTTTTCCTTGGCTGCCGCGCATGCGCAAGTGCGTGCGGCAGCTTGTGCAATGCGGCACGCGCGCTCGCCCGTGTCGCCTTGCAGTGACCTGACGACATGCACTAGTCTTATCTCAATCCTGCGTGACCTTCGCAGCCCTCGCCACGTGCGAGGAGGAGGGTGGATATGGCGATTGCCATCGCACTCGTAGTCATTGTCGTCGCTTCGGTGCTCTTTCATTTCCTGAGCCCGTGGTGGGCGACCCCGCTGGCGTCCAACTGGAAGCAGATGGACGACACGCTCACCATTACCCTGGTCATTACGGGGATCTTCTTCATCGGCATCAACCTGTTCGTCGGCTACATCGTCTGGCGCTTCCGTCATGATGCGCCGCGGCAAGGCGGGAAACCCGGCCACCGTGCCGACTACCATCCCGAGAATAAGAAGCTCGAAGTCTGGCTCACCGCCGGCACGGCGCTCGGCGTCATGGCGCTGCTGGCGCCGGGCCTGTTCGTCTACGCCGACTACGTGCGGCCGCCGCGCGAGGCAATGGTGATGGAAGTGGTCGGCCAGCAATGGCAATGGGCATTCCGCTTCCCCGGCAAGAGCGGCCAGCTTGGCACGACCGACCCGCGCTTCATCAGCGGCAGCAACCCGCTTGGCCTCAATCCGGATGATCCGCGCGGGCAGGACAACATCGTCATCAGCGGGCCGGAAGTGCACCTGCCGCTGAACCGGCCGGTCAAGGTACTGCTGCGCTCGCGCGACGTGCTGCATGACTTCTACGTGCCGCCGTTCCGTGCGCGCATGAACATGGTGCCGGGCATGGTGACATCATTCTGGTTCACGCCGACGAAGGCGGGCCGCTTCGAGATCCTGTGCGCGCAGCTCTGCGGCATCGGTCACTACAACATGCGCGGCATGGTGGTGGTGGAAGAGCAGGCCGCCTTCGATGCGTGGCTGGCGAAGCAGCCGACCTTTGCGATGACGCTGGCCAAGGCCGCTGCGCCGCCAGCCGCAGCGGCGGGCGGCGGTGCCGACGCCGCGCTGCTGGAGAAGGGCCATGCGCTGGCGCAGAGCAAGGGATGCGCGGGTTGCCACAGCGTCGATGGCAACCCCGGCGTGGGACCGACCTGGAAAAGCCTGTACGGCAAGACCGAGACCTTTGCCGATGGCAGCAGCGCACCGGTTGACGATGCCTTCCTGAAAGAGGAAATCACCAATCCGCAGGCCCGCCTGGTCAAGGGGTTCGGCCCAGTCATGCCCAAGATACCGCTGACCGATGACGAGGTCAGTGCCCTGATGGCGTATATCCGCGCACAGGGCAGCGGCGAGGGCGCGGGGACCGCGCCGGCGGGGGCGCCGGCAGGGGCGCCTTCCGCGGCCACGAACCCCTCCCAGGCGGCGCCGGCGGCTTCCGGCGCCTACACGACGTCCAATGCCGCCGTAGTGCCGCCGTCTGCCTCGCCCAAGGCGGCGACGAAGTGAGGAGAGACGCATGGCTTACGCCGACGATGCCGACCACCACGCACCACAGAGTTTCTGGACCCGCTACGTCTGGAGCCAGGACCACAAGGTGATTGCCGTGCAGTACACCATCACGGCCATCGTGGTGGGGCTGGTGGGCGTGGCGCTGTCGAACCTGATGCGCATGCAGCTCGGGTTCCCCGGCAAGTTCGATTTCATTGACGCCAACCGCTACTACCAGTTCGTCACCATGCACGGCATGATCATGGTGATCTACCTGCTGACCGCGCTGTTCCTCGGCGGCTTCGGCAACTACCTGATCCCGCTGATGGTCGGGGCGCGCGACATGGTGTTCCCGTTCCTGAACATGCTCAGCTACTGGGTCTACCTGCTGTCGGTGATCGTGCTGCTGACCAGCTTCTTCGTGCCGGGCGGCCCCACCGGGGCGGGCTGGACGCTGTATCCGCCGCAGGCCATCCTGCCCGGCACGCCGGGCCATGACTGGGGCATCATCCTGATGCTGGTGTCGCTGGCCATTTTCATCGTCGCTGCCACCATGGGCGGCCTGAACTACGTCACCACCGTACTGCAGGCCCGTACAGAGGGCATGACGCTGCTGCGCATGCCGCTGTCGGTGTGGGGCATCTTCATGGCGACCATCCTCGCACTGCTGGCGTTTCCGGCGCTGTTCGTCTCGGCCATCATGATGCTGCTCGACAAGACGCTCGGCACCAGCTTCTTCATGCCGGCGATGGTGTCGATGGGCCAGCACCTCGACTACAAGGGCGGCAGCCCGCTGCTGTTCCAGCACCTGTTCTGGTTCTTCGGCCACCCCGAGGTGTATATCGTCGCGCTGCCGGCGTTCGGCATCGTCTCGGACCTGGTGAGCGTGCATGCGCGCAAGAGTATCTTCGGCTACCGCACCATGGTGTGGGCCATCCTGGCCATCGGCGTGCTGTCGGTGGTGGTGTGGGCGCACCACATGTTCGTGAGCGGCATGAACCCGTACTTCGGCTTCTTCTTCGCCACCACCACGCTCATCATCGCCATTCCCACGGCCATCAAGGTCTACAACTGGGTCATCACGCTGTGGCGCGGCGACATCCATTTCTCGGTGCCGATGCTGTTCGCGATCGCGTTCATCAGCACCTTCGTCATCGGCGGGCTGACCGGACTGTTCCTCGGCAACGTAAGCGTGGACATCCCGCTGTCGAACACGTACTTCGTGGTCGCGCACTTCCATATGGTGATGGGCGTGTCGCCGATCCTGGTGGTGTTCGGCGGCATCTACCACTGGTACCCCAAGGTGACGGGGCGCATGCTCGACGACACCCTGGGCCGCGTGCATTTCTGGATCACCTTCGTCGGCACCTACGCGATCTTTTTCCCGATGCACTACCTCGGCGTGCTGGGCATGCCGAGGCGCTACTACGCTTACGAGAACTACGCGTTCATTCCCGAATCGGCGCACGTGATGAACATGTACATCTCGATCGCGGCCTTCATCGTGGCGGCGGCCCAGCTGCTGTTCGTCTTCAACCTGGCCTGGAGCATGCGGCACGGGCGCAAGGCCGACGGCAACCCCTGGCGTGCGGCCTCGCTTGAGTGGCAGACGCCGCAGACGCCGCCCGTGCACGGCAACTGGGGCCCGCACCAGCCGGTGGCGTACCGCTGGGCCTATGCCTACAGCGTGCCCGGTGCGAAGGAGGATTTCATTGCGCAGAACGCGCCGCCGGAAGAGGGCGGCGCCGAGCCCGAGCCGCACGCCAGCCGCGGAGCCGTGGCATGAACGCCGAAGCCGTCTACAAGGTCAGCCGCGACGAGTTCGGCGGCAGTCCGTCCGGCGACGGCAAGACCCGCAACGGGCAGGTCGGCGGCGCGCCGGCGAGCATCGGGCTGTGGGTCTTCATGGGCGTGGTCACCGTGCTGTTTGCGCTGTTCCTGACGGCGTATGCCATGCGCATGGATAGCCCCGACTGGCAGCGCATTGCGTTGCCGTGGCAGGTGTGGCTGTCCACCGCGCTGCTGGCGGCCGGCAGCGTGGCCATGCAGGCAGCGGTGCGCCTGGCGCGCGCGGGCCGCATGCCCGGGGCGCGGCGGGCCCTGCGGCTGGGCGGACTGGGGGCGGCCGCCTTTGTCGCGTCGCAGCTATGGGCATGGCATGCGCTGCAAGCCATCCACGTCGGTCCGACGAACAACCCGGCAGGCAGTTTCTTCTACCTGCTTACCGCCATGCATGGGCTGCACGTGATCGGCGGCCTGGCGGGCTGGGCCTTGGCGGCGGGATTCCGGGGCAGTGGCGAAGGTGCCGTACTGCGCCTGACGCTGTGCGCCCGATACTGGCATTTCCTGCTCGCGGTGTGGGCCGTGCTGCTGGCCGCGCTGGGCTGGCTCACGCCCGAGATCGTGCGCTACATCTGCGGCACCGCGTAGCGCTGAGGAGAGATCCCATGTCTTCGAACGTCTCATCGCAGCCCGCCGCGCCCAGTGCCGTCGCCACGGGCCTGCGCGGCCTGGTGGCGGACTGGTCGTCCGACCAGCGCGCCTTCAAGGTGTCGTGGGGCAAGGCGATGATGTGGATCTTCCTGCTGTCCGATACCTTCGTGTTCAGCTGCTTCCTGACGGGCTACATGACGGTGCGCATGGCGACCACGGTGCCCTGGCCCAATCCCAGCGAAGTCTTTGGCCTGCATGTCGGAGGGCACGACGTGCCGCTGCTCCTGATCGCGATCATGACGTTCGTGCTCATCACCAGCAGCGGCACCATGGCGATGGCGGTCAACTTCGCCTACCGGCGCCAGCGGCGGCAATGCGCGACGCTGATGCTGGTGACCGCGCTGTTCGGCGCTACCTTTGTCAGCATGCAGGCCTTCGAATGGACCAAGCTGATTGTCGATGAGGGCGTGCGTCCGTGGGGCAACCCCATGGGGGCACCGCAGTTCGGCTCGACCTTCTTCATGATCACCGGCTTCCACGGTTTGCACGTGACCTGTGGCGTGATCTACCTGCTGATCGTGGCCACCAAGGTCCTGCGCGGCCGGTACGAGGCCACCGGCAACTACCAGATCGTGGAGATTGCTGGCCTGTACTGGCACTTCGTGGATCTGGTCTGGGTGTTCATCTTTGCGTTGTTCTACCTCTGGTGAGGCTTGCCATGGCTTCCACTCCGACTCCGGCCGCCCCCGGCACAGCACACGAGCCCGACAACACGGCGCACACCGGCCAGCAGCACCCCATCGGCCTCTACCTGAAGATCTGGCTGCTGCTGTTCGTGCTGTCCACGCTGTCCTACCTGGTGGACTACGTCGGTTTCACCGGCTACCTGCGCTGGACGCTGATCCTGCTGCTGATGGTGATGAAGGCCGGCCTGATCGTCGCCGTCTTCATGCATATGGCCTGGGAGCGCATGGCGCTGATCTGCGCGATCCTGGTGCCGCCGCTGTGCCTGCTGATCCTTGTCTGGCTGATGGCGGAAGAGGCCAACTACACGTTTGTGACGCGTGGCGTGTTCTTCCACTGACGTGGCATGGCGGTGCCGTCCAGGCGGACGGCACGCACCGGCAGGGCAGCGTCAGACCTGCGTGATGAACTTGGTGACAAGGTAGCCATCGAACGTCTCCAGGCCGCCTTCGCTGCCGATGCCCGAGTCCTTGATGCCGCCGAACGGCGTTTCGGCCAGCGCCATGCCGAAATGGTTGATGTTGACCATGCCGGCTTCCAGCCCGTTGGACACCTCGGTCGCGGTCTTCAGCGAATTGGTGAAGACGTATGAGGCCAGCCCGTACGGCAGGCTGTTGGCGCGGCGCAGCACCTCGGCCGTGTCCTTGAAGCGGGTGACTGGGGCGACCGGGCCGAACGGCTCGTCGACCATCAGCCTGGCGTCATCGGGCAGGTCGGTCACCACGGTCGGGGCGAAGAAGTAGCCCTTGTCGCCGATGCGCGAACCGCCGGCCACGACCTTGCCGCCGCGGTGGCTGGCATCGTCCAGGAACTGCTCCATCGAGAGCACGCGGCGCTCGTGCGCAAGCGGGCCCATCTGCGTGCCTTCCTCGAGCCCGTTGCCGACCTTGATCGAGCCGATCACCTCGGTGAAGCGGGCCAGGAACTTGTCATAGGCCTTTTCCTGCACGTAGAAGCGGGTCGGGGAAACGCACACCTGGCCTGCGTTGCGCAGCTTGAAACGCGCCAGCATCTCGGCGGCGGGCTCGATATCGGCATCATCGAACACCAGCACCGGCGAATGCCCGCCCAGCTCCATGGTCACGCGCTTCATGTGCGCGCCGGCCAGCGCGGCAAGCTGCTTGCCCACCGGCACCGAGCCCGTGAACGAGATCTTGCGCACGATCGGCGACTCGATCAGATAGGTCGATACCTCGCCCGGCACGCCCCACACGATGTTCAGCACGCCCGCCGGCAGGCCGGCATCATGGAACAGCTGCGCCAGCGCGACCACGGCGCTGGGCGAGTCTTCCGGACCCTTCAGGATCAGCGTACAGCCCGCGCCCACGGCCGCCACGATCTTGCGGATGGCCTGGTTGAACGGGAAATTCCACGGCGTGAAGGCTGCGCACACGCCGATCGGCTCGCGCACCACGATCTGGCGCACGTTGGGCTGGCGCGGCGGGATCACGCGGCCGTAGATGCGGCGGCATTCCTCGGCGTGCCAGTCGGCATGCTCGGCGCAGACCATGACTTCGCCGACCGCCTCGGCCAGCGGCTTGCCCTGGTCCAGCGTGATATTGCGGCCGATGTCCTTTGCGCGCTCGCGTGCCAGTTCGCCCACGCGGCGCAGGATCTTCGCGCGCTCCAGCGGCGAAGTCTTCTTCCAGCTCTCAAAGGCACGCTGGGCCGCGGCCAGGGCGCGGTCCAGGTCGGCCCGGCTGGCATGCGGCAGCTTGCCCAGGACTTCCTGGGTGGCGGGGTTGAGCACGTCCTGCTCTTTCCGGTCGCCGCCCTTGATGAATTCCCCGTCGATGTAGAGGGCAAGATCCTGGTACATGCGTGTTCTCCTGGTGGTCGTGTCTGATGTTCCGGCGGTGCGTCGATGCGCGCCGCCAAGTCCGCTAGCTTAACGCGTCGGCGCCGATCGTGCTGGCGGCGGCCAGGGCAGGCTTGTGGCGGGTGGCCGCATGCAAACCGGCGGCGACGGGGCCACATCTTCACTACACTTTACGAAAAAGGGTCGCTACGGGGGCGCGTCCCCCCGGCCGCATACCAGGAGCCACGCCATGGATGGAAACTCGGGCAATCGTGCCAGCGGCGAACAGAAACCCATCGCGCTGGCCCTGCAGGGCGGCGGCATGCACGGGGCATTCACGTGGGGCGTCATCGACCGGCTGCTCGAGGACGGCCGGCTGGCCATCGAAGGCATCAGCGCCACCAGCGCCGGCGCCATGAATGCGGCCGTGCTTGCCTACGGGATGCTCAAGGGCGGACCTGAAGGCGCCCGCCAGGCGCTGCACGACTTCTGGCTCGCCATTGCGCGCTCGGCCGAACGCTACAGCCCGTTCCGCTGGATGCCCTGGATGAAAGGCGGCCACAGCTTCGGCCTGGACAACTCGCCGCTGTATGCGATGGCCGACATGGTGCTGCGCATCATGTCGCCATACCAGTTCAATCCGCACAACATGAACCCGCTGCGGGACGTGCTGGCCAGCCAGGTGGATTTCGAGGCATTGCGCCGGCAGTGCCCTTGCCATCTGTTCCTGTGCGCGACCAACGTGGAAACCGGGAAAATACGCATCTTCTCGGGGGAAGACATGTCCATCGAGGCGGTGCTGGCCTCCGCCTGCCTGCCGACGCTGTTCCAGGCCGTCACCGTCGATGGCCAGTACTACTGGGACGGGGGCTACGTCGGCAATCCGGCCATCTTCCCGCTGATCTACCAGTGCAAGACGCACGATGTCGTGATCGTCCACATCAATCCCATCGTGCGCCCGGGCGTGCCAAGGACCGCCGCCGATATCCTCAACCGGGTCAACGAGGTCAGCTTCAATTCGTCACTGATGCGCGAGATGCGTGCCATTGCCTTCGTGACCTCGCTGATCCAGCAGGGCAAGGTCGACCAGGCCGAGATGAAGGAGATGCGCATCCATTCGGTCCGCAACGACGAGACCATGGCCGCGCTCGGCGTATCGAGCAAGTACAACGCGGACTGGAAGTTCCTGTGCTTCCTGCGCGACAAGGGCCGCGACCATGCCGGCACGTGGCTGGAGCACAACTACGACCACGTCGGGCAGCGGTCCAGCGTAGATATCAGCGGGGAATTTCTGTGAGCACTGGCTGAGCAAGCCGCAGTGCAAGGTTGCGCCTTGCGGGTGCCTCATAGCGGTCGTGGAACAGGTCGGTGTGGTAGAGGCGCGGGCGGGCCAGGAGCCTGCCCAGGTACTTGCGTTCGGCTGCGTCGTAGCCAATGTCGTTCATGTCCGGGCGCTCGGCGCGCAGCAGCATTGCATTGCGGCGGAACCGGGTGCCGGGGCTGCCGAGCGTCGCCAGGTCGATGTCGGCCGCGTAGCACCCGGCCAGATCGGCGGGGACTCCGGTGTGCGTGGTGTCCAGGATCATGGTTGCAACGCGGTCCGCCCCGGCAATCCGTCCGTCGGCCCGGCACACGAACCAGTCCGCGCTGCGCGCCTCGTTGTCGGGCGCGCCCGGTATGTAGATGACGTCGTGGCACCAGAGTGCGAGCTCCACGGCGTCGACATCGGGAATCCATGCGCGGGCCCAGTCCAGGTCGCGCAGGCAGCGGCGCACGTGGTACAGGGTGTGATAGTAACGGCCTGGCCCCGTGTAGTGCGCCGACAGTTCGGCATAGGTGTCCCGAGCACGCTGGCCGCCGCAGCGCATCCACAGTGACTCGAAGCGGGCCTGGAACCGGTTCATGGGCTTCCTTGGCGGCGCCTTGTTCAGCCGACCTCTTCCAGCAAGGCCCGGGCTTGTTGCAGGTCGGACGTGTCGAAGCCTTCCCGGAAGGCGCCATAGATGCCGGCAAGCACCTGGCGCGCGGCATCCGGCTTGCCATGGCGGCACCACAGCCGTGCCAGGCTCAGCGCGGCGCGCAGCTCCAGCGACCTGGCGCCCTGATGGCGTGCAATGGCGACGGCCTTGTGGAAGCAGGCTTCGGTCTCTTGCCCGGCCAGCCCGCCGTTGCCGGACTCGGCCAGGATCAGTTCCCCCTTCAACCGGAGCAGCATGGAGGCGTCCAGCCGTTCGCCGGTCTGCTCCGCAAGCGGCATGGCTTCGTCAAGCAGCGCCAGGCCGGCGCGGAACTCTCCGGCCATGCCGTGCGCGTCGGCCAGCAAGCCCAGCAGGCTCGGCCTCGCCAGCGATGCACCGGTCGCAGCATACGCGTCGAGGCCTTGCCGCATCTGCGCGATGCCTGCCTGATGGTCGCCGCGCTCGGCCACCGTCCAGCCCTGCAGCACCGTGCCCCATGCCAGGTAGATCGGAAAGCCCTGTTCGCCGGAAATGGCAATGGCTGCCTCGGCAAACTCGCGCACCTGCTGCACTTCGCGCCGGCACAGGTGCACTTCGGCGGCGAAGATCAGGCACAGGGCGAGACTGAACGCGTCGGGACGCTGCCTGGCCAGCGCCAGCGCTTCAAGCGAGCGCGCACGTGCCAGGTCCGGCAGGCCCTGGTACCACAGGATCCAGCCCAGCGAGGCCATGGCATGCACGGCCGGGTCGCGCCCGTAGCCAAGCAGGAAATCATAGGACGACTGGTCAGGCCGCTGCACGGCCAGCACCTGTTCCATGTGATCGCGGGCCACGCTGATCTGGCCCAGGCGGAACGTGGTGGACCCCTGCACGCGGTGCCCCTCGGCGAGCTGGTCGGCCTTCTGCGAGCGCATGGCCATGCCGAGCAGCCGCTTGCCGAGCGGCAGCGCCACGTTGTACTGCGCGCGCAGCTGATAGAACGCCCACAGCCCGAGCTGCGCGGAAAAGACCTGCGGCGTGGGCTCGCCCTGTTCGCACAGGGCCAGCGCGCGCCGGTAGTTGGCCTCCACCTCGGTGGCCGCCTGGCCGCGGGTGGCGATCAGCGCGGGGCCCAGCGTCAGCAGCAGGGAGAGCTCCTGCCGCACGCGCTCGGGCGTGTCGGGCAGCCGCTTGAGCAGCGCAATGGCCTTGCCCAGGTGGCCGATCGCTTCAGGCAGCGCCGAGCGCTGCAGAGCCTGCTGGCCGGCGCAGTGCAGGTACTCGATCGCCTTCGGCACATTGCCGCTGAGGCTGTAGTGGTGGGCAAGTTCGCCGCAGTAGTCTTTCAGCCGGCTCGGGAACAGGGACTCGATCGCATGCGCGGTACGTTCGTGCAGCGCGCTGCGACGCTCGGTGAGGAGGCTGTGGCCCGCGACTTCCTGGGTCAGCGCGTGCTTGAACGCGTACTCCACATCGGGGAAGGCAGGCTGTTCGTAGATGAAGTCTGCGGCCTGCAGCGCCGCTAGCGGCGGGCGCAACGCGTCGTCGTCCTGCCCGGTGACGTGGCGGATGAGGCCCAGCGAGAATTCCTTGCCGATCACCGCCAGCGTCTGCAGCAGTTCCTTCTGTGCCACGGGCAGGCGGTCGATACGCGCAGCCAGCACGCCCTGGACGGTGGTCGGGATGTGCAGCAGGGCCGGTGCCTGTTCGATGCGGAAATTGCCGGGCTGTCCCAGCAGCACGCCTTCCTCGGTCAGCGTCTGGACCACTTCCTCCATGAAGAACGGGTTGCCTTCGGTCTTGTCGAGGATCAGCCGCTTCAGCGGGACCAGGCTGCGGTCGTCGCCCAGCAACGCAGTGAGCAGCCCCTGGGCCTCGGCAGGGCCCAGCGGTTCGAGCTGGAGCTGCGTGTAGGCGCCGCGGGCATGCCAGTCGTGCGCATACTCGGGGCGGTAGTTGACCAGCAGCAGGATGCTGGCGTCCGGTACGTGGTTGACCAGGATGTCGAGAAAGCCCTCTGTCTCGCTGTCCAGCCACTGCAGGTCCTCGAAGATCAGCTCGAGCGGCTGGTTCTGGCTTTCGCGCACCAGCAGCTGGGCGATGGCCTCGAAGGTCCGCTGGCGCCGGAGGGTGGCGTCCATGGTCGGCAAGGTCGAGCCGGGCTCGCTGCTGCCAAGCAGGTAGAGCAGGTAGGGCAGATGCGCCTCCAGCGAGCGGTCGAGCGTCAGCAGCCTGCCGGTGACCTTCTCGCGGCAGGCCCGGTCATTGTCCTGCGCGGTGACCTGGAAATAGTTCTTCAGCAGCTCGATCAGCGGCAGGTAGGCAAAGGCCTTGCCGTGCGATACCGAGAACGTTTCCAGCACCAGGCAGCCTTGCCGCGACCTTGCCTTGAACTCATGGAAGAGGCGGGACTTGCCCACGCCGGCCTCGCCGACCACGCCGACGATCTGCCCCTTGCCGGCCCTGGCCAGCTCCAGCGCCGCGTGCAGGCGCTCAAGCTCGGTGTGGCGGCCCACGAAGCGCGCCAGCCCGCGGTGCGCCGCAACCTGCAGGCGCGTGCGCAGCGCCCCGAGGCCCAGCACCTCGTAGACGGCGAGCGGATCGCGCACGCCCTTGACATGTGTGGTGCCGAGCGCCTTGAACTCGAAATAGCCTTCGGTGAGCTTGTGGGTCGACTCGCTGATCAGGATCGACGCCGGCGTGGCCACGCCTTCCATGCGCGAGGCGATGTGAATGGTGTGCCCCACGGGGTCGTAGTCCGTATGCAGGTCGTCCTTGCGGATCGAGCGCACCACGACTTCGCCGGTGTGGATGCCGACACGGATCTGCAGCGGGATGCCCAGTTCAAGGCGGACGCGGTCGCTGTGGCGGCGCATCGCGTCCTGCATGCGCAGCGCCGCGTACAGCGCGCGCAGCGCGTGGTCCTCATGCGCAATGGGGGCACCGAACAGGGCCAGGATGCCGTCGCCCAGGAACTTGGCCACATAGCCTTCGTAGTGGTGCACGGCCTCCATCATCAGCGCGGCGACGGGGTCGATCAGGCGCCGGGCTTCCTCGGGATCCAGATCCTGCGTCAGCGCGGTCGAGCCGGCCATGTCGGCGAACAGCGCGGTGATGGTCTTGCGTTCGCCCGCGGCTTCTCCGCGGGCTTCCATGGCCGCGCGTTCGGCGAGGATGCGTTCGGCCAGATGGGGCGGCGTGTACTGGACCGGAGCGGCGGCCGATGCCGGGACGGGCGTCTGCGCGGCGGCAAGGCCGGCCAGGGAGGCGCCGCATCCGCGGCAGAACTTCGCCATCGGGCCGGCCGGCTCGCCGCATTGCGGGCAGGCCCTTGCCAGCGCGGCGCCGCACTCCTCGCAGAAGTTGGCCTTTGCGAGGTTCTCGAACCCGCAATTTGTGCAGCGCATATAGCCTCCTGCCGCCCTGGCCTGTCCGAACCCGGCTTCGATCCATTAGACGCGCGATCCGCGCCGTTGGCAAGGCAGGCAACGGCCGGCAGGGGGATCGCGTATGCTGGCGGGCTGACCTCCTGCAGCAAGGACGACACAAGGACAACATGAAGCCTGACGCCAGACTCACCACCGGCCCCATCGGCCGCACGCTGCTGCTGTTTTCGCTGCCGGTGCTCGGCAGCAATATCCTGCAGTCGCTCAATGCCTCGATCAACTCGGTCTGGGTCGGGCGCTTTCTGGGCGAGGCGGCGCTGACAGCCACGTCGAACGCCAATATCATCCTGTTCTTCCTGCTGGGCGTAGTGTTCGGCATCAGCATGGCCAACACCATCATGATCGGGCAGGCGGTCGGCGGGCGCGACCTGGACGAGGCGCGCCAGATCGTCGGCACCAGCACCACCTTCTTCGTGCTGCTGTCCGTGGCCGCGTCGGTCTTCGGCTTCATCTTCACGCCGGACATCCTGGCGGCCATGCAGACCCCGCAAGACGCCGCGCCGCTGGCGGTGACCTACCTGCGCATCATCTTCGTCGCGCTGCCGTTCATGTACTTCTACAACTTCGTGATGATGACGCTGCGCGGCGCGGGCGATTCGCGCACGCCGTTCTACTTCATGCTGTTGTCGGCGGTGCTCGACGTGGTGCTCAACCCGGTGCTGATCTTCGGCGTGGGCCCGCTGCCGGCACTCGGCATTGCCGGCTCGGCGCTGGCCACGCTGATCGCGCAGTTGACGAGCCTGGTTGCGATGATCGCGCTGCTCTACCGCCGCCGCCATTTCCTGTTGCTGCACCGCGGGCAACTGGCCCTGCTGCGGCCGGACCCGGCCATCCTCCGCGCGCTGGTGGCCAAGGGGCTGCCGATGGGCCTGCAGATGGTGGTGATCTCGTCCTCGGCGATCGTGATGATGTCGCTGGTCAACGGCTATGGTTCGCAGACCACCGCCGCCTATGGCGTTGCCTCGCAACTGTGGACGTATGTGCAGATGCCGGCATTGGCGGTGGGGGCGAGCGTTTCGTCCATGGTTGCGCAGAACGTGGGCGCGGGCCTGTGGCTGCGCGTAGCGCGCATCACGCAGGTGGGGCTGCTGTTCAACACGCTGATGACCGGCGCGCTCGTGGGCCTGATCTACCTGTTCAACCGCCACTCGCTCGGCCTGTTTCTCGGCACCGACAGCGTGGCCATCGGCATCGCGCAGCACATCAACGTGGTGGTGCTGTGGTCGTTCATCCTGTTCGGCTTCACCATCGTGATCTTCGGTACCGTGCGTGCCACCGGTGCCGTGATGGCGCCACTGGTCATCCTGTTCCTGTCGATGTGGGTGATCCGGCTGCCCTTTGCGTGGGGCCTGGGCAAGAGCTGGGGCGCGGAGGCGATCTGGTGGAGCTTTCCGCTGGGGTCCGTGGTGTCGGTCGTGCTGGCCGGAGGCTACTACCGCTTCGGCAACTGGCGCGCGAGCCATATCCTGCCGGTACCGCCGCATGCGCCCGAAGCAGTGGGGCAGGCCCCCGACACGAGCATGGGCACACCGTGCGAAGACGCCGGCCCGGTGGCCGACGCGGACGAACCGCCGCCCCGTACCGTGGAAACCGTACGTTGAAAGCCAATCGAAAGATCGGCGTGGCATCGTTGCGTCCGTTGCCGGTTTCCGTGGCAACGGACGCGTTCGCCCGCGTGCTTGCGGGCGATGTCTGCACGCGCAAGATTTTCTTCCAAATACCGCGCCGATGCCGGATGGCAACGGCGTGCGTCTGCCTTTCCTGACTCTCCTTTCAAGCACTGCCCGGCATCGAAAAAATACATCATGTTGTGATGTATTTGGTCACATACGCAAGCGCTGGCTTGCCTCGTTCGCGGTGCATTGGTGAATACCCCTAATCGAAGACAAATGAAAGGCGGCTGAAAGATCGCGTCTCTAAGGTTCCGGTCAACCGTCGGGGCATGCGCTTGCATGCGGCAGTTCGCGCGGCAGAGCCAGCGCGCGGAACCGGCAAGGGATTTCGTGAACTTTGAGGAGAATCGTTTTGCGCATACGTAGCCAAAAGGACTTTGCCTCCGGCCTGATGTTCATTCTGGTCGGTCTGGGCTTTTCCTGGGTCGCACGCGGCTATTCCATGGGAACCGCCGCGAAGATGGGCCCCGGATATTTTCCGTTCCTGCTCGGGCTGGTGCTTGCCGTGCTGGGCGGGCTGGTGATGCTCTCGTCGCTGTCCAGCAAGGGCGAGGAAGACCACCTCGCGCGCTGGGACCTGAAGACCCTGCTGTGGATTCTGGGTTCGGTCGTGCTGTTCGGCCTGCTGCTCAAGCCGCTGGGCATGGTGCTTTCCGTGTTCGTGCTGGTGCTGGTCTCGTCGATGGCCAGCCACGAGTTCAGCTGGAAGGGCGCATTGCTCAACAGCGTGGTGCTCGTGCTGATCAGCCTGGGCGCCTTCGTGTATGGCATCAACCTGCAGATGCCGGTGTGGCCTGCATTCATCACCGGTTAAGGGAGCGCCGAGATGGAATTGTTCGAACACCTTTCACTGGGATTCTCCACAGCGCTGTCGCTGCAGAATCTCGCCTATGCCTTCCTGGGCTGTGTGCTGGGTACGCTGATCGGCGTGCTGCCGGGCCTGGGGCCCCTGGCCACCATCGCCATGCTGCTGCCGGTGACCTACACGCTGCCGCCGGTGGCCGCGCTGATCATGCTGGCCGGCATCTACTACGGTGCACAGTACGGCGGCTCGACCACCGCCATCCTGGTGAACCTGCCCGGTGAATCGTCGTCGGTGGTGACTACCATCGATGGCTACCAGATGGCCCGGCGCGGACGCGCCGGCGTGGCGCTGGCCACATCTGGCCTGGGTTCGTTCTTCGCCGGCTGCGTGGCCACGCTGATCCTGGCCGCGTTTGCCACGCCGCTGTCGGAACTGGCTTTCAAGTTCGGTCCCTCCGAGTACTTCTCGCTGATGGTGCTCGGCCTGATCGGTGCCGTGGTGCTGGCCTCGGGCTCGCTGTCGAAGGCCGTGGCGATGATCGTGCTGGGCCTGCTGATGGGCCTGATCGGCACCGACGTGAACTCGGGCGCGGCGCGCTTCTCGTTCGACGTGCCGGAACTGACCGACGGCATCGACTTCGTCGCACTGGCGATGGGCATGTTCGGTTTCGCGGAAATCATCGCGAACCTCGAGCAGAAGGAATCCCGCGAAACCTTCACCGACGCGGTCACCAACCTGTGGCCGACCAAGGAAGACTTCAAGCGCATGGCGCCTGCCGTCTTGCGCGGCACGATGCTGGGCTCGGCGCTGGGCATCCTGCCGGGCGGCGGTGCGGCACTGGCTTCGTTCGCGGCCTACTCGCTGGAGAAGAAGACCTCGAAGTATTCGCACGAATTCGGCAAGGGCGCTATCGAAGGCGTGGCCGGTCCGGAATCGGCCAACAACGCCGCGGCCCAAACCTCGTTCATCCCGCTGCTGACGCTGGGCATTCCGCCCAACGCCGTGATGGCGCTGATGGTCGGTGCGATGACCATCCACAACATCCAGCCCGGCCCGCAGGTGATGACCAGCAACCCGGCGCTGTTCTGGGGCCTGATCGCCTCGATGTGGATCGGCAACCTGATGCTCATCATCCTGAACCTGCCGATGATCGGCATCTGGGTGAAGCTGCTGACCGTGCCGTACCGCTTCCTGTACCCGGCCATCCTGGTGTTCTGCGGCATTGGCGTGTACTCGGTCAACAACCAGACCTTCGACGTCTTCATGGCGGCTGGCTTCGGCGTGGTCGGCTACCTGTTCCTGAAGCTCAAGTGCGAACCGGCGCCGCTGCTGCTGGGCTTCGTGCTGGGGCCGATGATGGAAGAGAACTTCCGCCGTTCGCTGCTGCTGTCGCGTGGTGACTTCAGCGTGTTCGTGACTCGCCCGCTGTCGCTTGGCCTGCTGGTCGCCGCTGCGGCGCTGGTGGCGGTGGTGGCGCTGCCGTCGATCAAGGCCAAGCGCGAAGAGGCGTTCCAGGAAGAGTAGCCCCCGGCGCTCCGGAACTACGCCGCCCCGGGGCGGCGTACACGACGCAAGCATTCGGGGTGCCTTCGTGCACCCCGCTTTTCCTTGCAGCGGCGGAAGCCTCCGTACGCAACGATGGCTGAAGAAGAGAGTGCCCGACTGCGGCAGCAGTCATGGGCCGCGCATGATGAACAGGAATTCCGCTCCGGCCCTTCACCGGATCCATGCATTCCGGTGTAGTGGGGTGGGAGCTTCGCCGGCGCCGATGAAACCGCCTTCCCTTGACCGGGTCTTTTCCCGGATTTTCATCCTCAAGCTCGTGCATGCGAGCCCGTCGACGGTGATGAACCTGGTCGACCGGCTGCGCGAATACGGCATCGAACTGAACATCCGCTCGCTGCGGCCGATCCTGCGCAGCCTGATGATCGCGCGTGCGATCACGGCCGAACTGGTCGAAGGCAGCGGCCGGGTGTATTGCATCACCGACAGCGGACGCGACGAGTTGGATCGCTACCTGTCCCATCTCGATATCCTCAAGCGCGACGGCAGCGCCGACGGCTGACACCGCCGCATCCGCAGACAATAAAAATGGGCCCGCTGCTGCGGGCCCGTTGCGTTTCAGGGCGGCGACGCGGCCACCGGCTTACTGCTGCGTCACCAGTTCCAGGCCGGCCTGCGACTCGTCATTGCCGCGTGCAACCAGCACCTTGATGCGGTTAGGCAGCGTAGCCTTGATGCCATCCACGGGAAGGGTCGTGATCAGCCAGTCGGCGTTGTTGTCCAGCGTCAGCGCGCCGGAATCGAAGATCACGGTTTTGCTGCCGGCGGTCGTGATACGCAGCCGGTAGGTGCCCCCGTTCAGGTTGATCGAATCCTGGCCGGAGGCAGGCACTGCCGATTTGAACGCCACGGCTGAGAACGTCGGCGTGATGGTGTTCAGGTCAGCGGCTGGCACGGTCACGTAGATGTCCACGTTCTGCGCATTGAACGATGCGTTCAGTGCCCTGACACGCGCCTTGTCCGAGAACAGGCCTACTTCGAACGGGTCATCGATCTGTATCACGTCCGCGGCGCTTTCGCTGCCCGGCATGGCCACCACCGTGTACTTGTGGCCCGTGTGGGTGTTCACGGTCGCCTTGCCGAGTTCCGTGCTGGTGTTGGCTACGTTGAACGCGAACAACTGATTGCCTTCCTCGACGTTGAAGTAGGTCGATACGAACTTGTACGGCTCGTTCAGGAGGTTAGTCTTCACGCCGTTCTGCAGTACGTCGACGTTCGGGCCGCCCGGTATGGCATGCATCACGCGCACCGTGGGTTTGCTGACGCCTATGCGGTCACCGATGTCATCGTCGCCACCGCCACACGCGGTGAGTGCCGCGGTGGCGGCGAGTGCGAGACCCAGGATAAGGCTGGTCTTTGAGCGGAGCATGGAGTCACCTCTTTCCGTTGCGTTGCATTGGGGCGAGCGACAGCACGGCCACGGTTGCGCGGCGGCCGCGTGGGCTGGGCATGCCATCAGGCTGGTGGCGCAATCACGTGATTGCGTGTGGCCTTGATGCAACGATAGGAAGGAACTCTGGAGGGAGGCAGGCGCGGGTATCCGAAATCGGTGTCGGAGAATTCCCACAGGGGGAGGTTCCTGGCGGCACCACGATGCGGCGATGCGCGGCAGGGTACTGTCATCCCGGAGCCGATTCAACGCTGCCCGCCAGTCCGGGGCCGGCCGTTGCAACGCTGCATTGGCGCACGGCCGGTTTTCCGGAAGCGCTTGCTTTTTCCATGGTTTTCGTCACACTTCCAGAATCGCAGATCTGGTAACAATGTCGATAATCGCAAATGGGGCAGGGATGGTGGCCAAGTCGGGGGCGAAGGCGGCTGGCGCTTCGCCAGACGGGGAGACCGATCCGCTGACTGGGGTCGGGAATCGTCCGGGATTCCTAAAACGGCTGGAGGCGCGCCTGCATAGCGAGGCAGTGCCCCGTTGCGCATTGCTGCTGATCGGCATTGACGATTTCCGCGCCTTCAACGACATGCACGGCCATGCCGAGGGCGATCTGATCCTGCAGGGCGTGGCACGCCGGCTGCGCGACGCATCGCCGCGCGATGCCGTGATCGCCCGCATCGGCAGCGACGAGTTCTCGGTGCTGCTGCCGTCTATCTCAGACCCGACCCTCGTGCGGCACGTTGGCGCCGCCATTCTTTCCATGCTTTCCGTCCCGCACGAGTACAGCGGGCGCCGCCACCACGTGCTCGCCAGTATCGGCGCCTGCGTGATGCCCGCCGCCGGTGATCTCGCGTCGGACGCGCTCGCGGCGGCCAGCCTGGCGCTGGCCCGCGCCAAGCACGATGGCGGGCGCACCATCCGGTTTTTCAAGCCGCAGATGCGGCAGGATGTGACCACGCGGTTGTCGCTGGTCCAGGCGCTGCACGAGGCGTACGCGCAGCGTCAGTTCGAACTGCACTACCAGCCCCAGGTCGACCTGCGCGATGGCCGCATCATGGGGGCCGAGGCGCTGCTGCGCTGGCGCCACCCGACGCGCGGCCTGCTCCCGCCGGCCAGCTTCATCGATGCGCTGGCGGCCAGCAGCGTGGCCAGCGACGTCGGCATGTGGCTGCTGCAGACGGCTTGCGCGCAGGCGCGCGCGTGGTCGCTGACCCTGCCGCAGGCGCCGCGCGTGGCCATCAACCTGTTCGCGGCGCAACTGGCCGAAAGCCGTCTGGTGACCGAGGTGCGCCATGTCTTGCGTGCCCTGGAACTGCCGCCCGCCAGCCTGGAGATCGAGATCACCGAAACCATCGCCCTGCAGCAGGGCGACGAGGTGTCCGACCAGCTCCAGGCGCTGCGCCGCGACGGCGTGACCCTGACCTGCGACGATTTCGGCACGGGCTACGCTTCACTGAGCTTCCTCAAGTCGTTCCCGGTGGACCGGCTCAAGATCGACCAGTCCTTCGTGCGCAACGTGACGCAGGACCCGGTGGATGCCGCCATCGTCCGCTCCGTCATCAACGTCGGGCAAAGCCTGCAGATCGGGGTGGTGGCCGAAGGCGTGGAAACGGTCGAGCAGCGTGAATTCCTGCTGGCTAACGGCTGCTGGGAGGCGCAGGGCTACCTGTATGGCCGTCCCATGCCAGCTGAGCGCCTGACAGAGCACTTGCGCGAACAATCGGATTACTGACGGCTGGCCCCCTGGATCGGCGCCTGAGCCGTTACAGGAAGACGGCGCCGCCAGTCGAGTTGTTTCCGCCTTTGACCGCCGGCCGCGCTGCCGGGGGCATCCGCGCCGCGATTCCCCGCCCCCGTCCGGCTTCGCCGGCACAGTACCCGCCGGCCGCGCCGCAGCCGGGAGAAATACGCGCTTACAAAGTCTTGTCCGCGCCGGACTCTCCGGGGCGTTGGGCCATGTATGGTGACATCAGGGTGGCCGCCGGCCGCCACGGGCCCGCTCTCCAAGTTCTTCGAATCCATGTTTCGCTTCCCTCCGCCTGACCGCATTTCCGCCGTCCGCCGCCGTAGCCTGAAGGCCCGGGGCACGCCCTGGCTGCCCATGCTGGCCGTGACTGCCGGCCTGGCCCTGACCTTTGCGCCGTGGCCCGGACAGGCCCAGCCGTCGCCGCTCGGCGAACCGGGGGCGCAGGTGGAGCAGGCCGACCCGCCGTCACGCGTGGCGACATTGACCGATGCGGCGGGCAACCTCAGCTTTGCCCCTGCCGGCTCGGACGAATGGGCTGCGGCCGGCCTGAACCGGCCCATCACCACCGGCGACCGCCTGTGGGTGGACAACGGCGGCCGTGCCGAAGTGCACGCCGGCACCGTGGCCATCCGCCTCGGGAGCGCGACGGCGGTCAGCGTGCTCAACCTGGACGACAACGCCACCCAGGTCAAGCTCACGCAGGGCACGCTGCAGTTGCGGGTGCGCGCCTTGCCGCCGGACCAGCCGGTCGAAATCGATACGCCCAACCTGGCGTTCGTGCCGCGCGAGCCGGGCGACTACCGGCTGGACGTGGCGCCCGACGGCAGTACCACGACGGTGACCATGCGCCACGGCCGTGCCGCCATCTATGGCGAAAGCCGTTCCCTTGAGATGAACCGTGGCGAACGCATGCGTTTCGCCGGGACCGACCTGGCCGATGCCGGCCCGGGCGACCTGCCGCCGGAGGACGATTTCGACCGTTGGACCGCCTCGCGCGATGCGCGCGAAGACGCTTCGGCCACGGCCCGCTACGTGCCGCGCGACATGCCCGGCTACGCCGCGCTGGACGGCTATGGCGACTGGCAGGAAGACCCCGGCTATGGCGCGGTCTGGTTCCCGACTGTCGTGGCTACAGGCTGGGCGCCGTACAGCACCGGTCACTGGGCCTGGGTTGCGCCCTGGGGCTGGACCTGGATCGATGACGCGCCCTGGGGGTTTGCGCCATTCCACTACGGACGCTGGGCCTACATCGGGCACCGCTGGGGCTGGGTGCCGGGCCCGCGCGTGCCGCGGCCGTGCTACGCGCCGGCGCTGGTCGGCTTCGTGGGGGGCGCGGGCGCCAACTGGAGCGTGCGCGTGGGCGGCGGGCCTGGCGTGGCCTGGTATCCGCTCGGTCCGCGCGACGCCTATCGGCCCGTGTATCGTGCCAGCCCGGCCTATGTCACGCGCATCAACCGGGTGGCGGTCAACAACATTACCGTGGATAACCGCTTCCGGCGCGAGCAGCGCCTGAACCGCGACGTGCCGGGCGCGATCAGCGGCATGCCCGCTCGCAACTTCGTCGAAGGCCGTCCGGTACCGCGCAATATGCGCGGCAATGAATGGCGCAACCTGCCGCACGGCGAGGCCCGCGGTGCGCCGCCGGTGGCGCCGGTCAAGGGCAGCCTGCTGGGCGCGGCGCCGGCCCGCCAGCTTCCGCCGCAGGCGCGCCAGGGGTTCGATCGCCAGGCCATTGCCGCGCGCCCGCCCGGACAGCCCGCGCGTGATGACCTGGCCCGGCGCTTTGCCCGCGAAGGCGGTGTGGTGGCGGGTGCCGGCCCCGTATGGCGTGGCGGCGAAACGCGGCCGCGAGGCATGGGTGCGCATGGGGCGCCGAACGTGCGCATGAGCCAGGCCGCGCCATCCGCACGGCCCGGCATGCCGCCGCCGCGCCAGGACGAGAACGCCGGGCGCCGGCCGCCTGCCGGTGGCGAGCGCGGGGCTCCGGCGATGGGTGGCGACAGCTGGCGCGGCAATGGCCGCGGCCTCACCACGCGTCCCGACCAGGCGCAGGGGCTGGTCCAGTCGCCCGACGGGCAGCGCCAGGCGCAGGACCTGCAGCGCCAGCAGCAACAGTCGATCCAGCGGCAGCAGATGGAGCAGCAGCGCCAGCAGCAGGAGCAGCAACGGCAGGGCGCCGACCTGCGGCGCCAGCAGCAACAGGCGCAGGAACGCCAGCAATGGGACCAGCAACGCCAGCGCCACGACGCGCAAGACCAGGCGCAGTCGATCCAGCGGCAGCAGCAACAGTCGATCCAGCGGCAGCAGATGGAGCAGCAGCGCCAGGCGCAGGACCAGCAGCGCCAGCAATTCGAGCAACGCCGCATGACGGAGTCGCAGCGGCAGCAGGCCGATCAGCAGCGCGAGCAAATGGAGCAGCAGCGCCAGCAGGCGGAGCGCCAGCGGCAGATGGCTGACCAGCAGCGACAGCAGCAGGCCATCCAGCGCCAGCAGGCCGAACAGCAGCGCCAGCAGGTGGAGCGCCAGCGCCAGATGCAGGATCAACAGCGCCAGCAGATGGAGCAGCAGCGGCAGATGGTCGAGCAGCAACGCCAGCAGCAGGCCATCCAACGCCAGCAGATGGAACAGCAGCGCCAGATGCAGGAGCAACAGCGGCGGGCACAGGAACAGCAGCGTGCCGCACAGGAGCAGCAGCGCGCGATGCAGGAGCAGCAACGTGCCATGCAGGAGCAGCAGCGCCGCCAGCAGGACCAGCAGCGGCAGATGCAGGAACGCCAGCGGCAACAGCAACAGCAGCAACAGCAACAGATGGACCAGCAGCGCCAGCAGCAGCGCGCGCAACATGGCCGCGGGCAGATGGACGCCCGCAACGGCCCGCACGACGGAGATCGCCGCCAGTAGCGCTGGCGGGGATGCAAACGCAACGCGGGCCATCAGGACATGGCCTGATGGCCCGCGCCAGTCCGCGTGCGGTGGGTTGCCGCGCTATCGGGCCAGTGACTTCGCCGCTTACCTGGCCACGCTTACCTGGCCACGCTTACTTGGCCAGTTCCGACAGGCGGACCGGCGAGATCTTGCCGTTCTGCACCCAGCCCACCACCGTGTCGGCAACCGACCCGCCCTTGGCATCGATGCCATCCACCTCGTTCGGGTTGACGTCCTTCGGCAGCGCCTTGACGGCGTCCGGCATCTTCGCGCGGATGGCGGCGGCGTCGCTGGTGGTGCCGGCCAGCTTCATCGCGCCGGCCAGCGCATACACCATGGTGTAGTTGAGCGACATCTCGGTCGTGGCGTCGCGTCCGTCATGCAGCTTCTTGTACTTGGCATTGAAGTTCTGCGCGGCCGGGCGGCCGTCATTGACCAGCGGCAGCACGCCGATCGAGCCCTCCAGCATGCCCATGCCGTTGGTGACCTTGGCCATCTCGTCCATCTTGGCCTGGTCCATGATGATGAAGCCGCCCTTGAAGCCGAGTTCACGCGCCTGTTTCACCACCAGTGCGGTCGGCTCGGACGGGCCCCCGACGAACATCACGTCCGGCTTGTCGGTGATGGCACGCGACACGCCGCTGTAGAAGTCGGTGGCCTTGGTATAGGACATCGGGTTGTTGCCGACGACCTTGCCGCCCGCGCCTTCCCATGCCGGAACGAAGGCCTGCACCCAGGCCTTGGCGTAGTCGTGGTCCGCCGGCGCCAGCGCCACGTTCTTGCCGTAGCGCTTCATCTGCGCCTTGACGAAGGGCTCGATGTAGCCGGTGTACGCGGGCGGGATGCGGATGGTCAGTTTGTTGCCGGCATCGGTGATGCGCGGCACGCTCGAATAGGCCATGACCAGGAACTTCTCCTGCTCGTTGAAGGCCTGCAGCGCGAAGATGCCGCCCGAGTGCGGCACGAACACGGCCGGCGTCTTGTGCTGCTGCACCAGGCGGCGCGCGTTGATGGCGGCCTCGGCGGGCGAGTACTTGTCGTCGAGTGCCACCACTTCCAGCTTCACCTTCTTGCCCTTGACCTCCAGGCCGGCGGCGTTGATCTCGTCCACGGCCATCTGCACGCCGGACAGCACGTTCTTGCCGTACAGCGCGGCGCCGCCCGACAGCGGGCCGGTGTAGCCGATCTTGACGACCTCCTGGGCCAGTGCGGCGCCAGAGGCCAGCATGGCGGCAACGGCGGTGGCGGCCAGCGGGAAGATGCGGCGGAAGGTCCTGTTCTGCATGTCTGTCTCCTCTTTGGATTTCTACAGCGCTTGTCTTGCTTCGTAGGAAAGACGGCTGACTAGCCGCCGATATAAGCCTTTCGGATGCCCTCATCCTTGAGCAGCGAATCGCGGTCGCCTTCCATCACGATGCGTCCGCCTTCGATCACGTAGGCCCGATGGGCGATGCCGAGTGCCGCGTATGCGTTCTGTTCCGCCAGCAACACCGTTGTCCCCGCGCGGTTGATACGCTGAATGATCTCGAACATCTGCTTGACCACCAGTGGCGCCAGCCCCAGCGAAGGCTCGTCGAGCAGCAGCGCGCGCGGGCGGCTCATCAGCGCGCGGCCCAGCGCCACCATCTGCTGCTGTCCGCCGGACAGCGAACCCGCGGGGTCGTCCTTCTTCTGGCGCAGGATGGGGAACATCTCGTACACCTCTTCGAGCGTCTTGCGCATGCCGGCCGAATCGCGGCGGTGCACGTAGGCGCCCAGCGTCAGGTTCTTCTCCACGCTCATGGCCGGGAAGAGCTTGCGGCCTTCCGGGCAATGCACGAGCCCGGCCTGCACGATCTGCGACGGCTTCATGCCCGACAGCTCGCGGCCATCGAAGCGCATGCTGCCGCCGCTGATGCGGTGGATCGCGCTCATCGCCAGGAAGATCGAACTCTTGCCGGCACCGTTGGCGCCGAGCAGCACCACCAGTTCGCCGGCACCGGCATGCAGGGTGATGTTGTCCAGGGCGCGGAAGCTGCCGTACGACAGCGAGACGCGTTCAAGCTGCAACATGGTCGGCTCCCAGGTAGGCTTCGATGACATGCGGATCCTGCTGGATCTGTGCGGGCGTGCCTTCGGCGATCTTCTCGCCGTAGTTCAGCACCATGATCTTGTCGGCCAGGCGCATGATCATGTCCATCTTGTGTTCGATCAGGCAGACCGTCTTGCCGTGGCGGACCATCTTGCGGATCAGTTCGGCCAGACCCACGGTTTCCTCCGGATTGACCCCGCCGGCGGGCTCATCGAGCAGCAGCAGTTCCGGGTCGGTCGCCAGCGCCAGGGCAAACGCCACGCGCTTGCGCGCTTCCTGCGTGATGTCGGCGGCGATCTCGTGGGCCAGGTGTGTGAGGCCGACGAAGTCGAGCGCGGCCTCGGCCTTCTCGCGGCACAGGCGCTCTTCCTCGCGCAGGCGGCGCGTGTTGAACAGCACGTCGCCGAGGCCCGAGCGCGTGCGCAGGCGGTGGCCGACGATCAGGTTGTCCAGCACCGTGGCGCGGTCGAACAGCGCGGTGGCCTGGAACGTGCGCGCTACGCCGAGCCGCGCGATCTGGTCGGCGCGCAGGCCGGCCACGTCCTGGCCCTTGAACAGAACCTGGCCGGAACTCGGTGCATGGGTGCCGGCGATCAGGTTGAAGAACGTGGTCTTGCCTGCACCGTTGGGGCCGATGATGGCGTTGATATGTCCTTGCTCGAAGGTCACGGAGACATCATTGACCGCGGTCAGGCCGCCAAATTTCTTCGTCAGGTTGCGGATCTCAAGCATGGTCGGCTCCGGCGCGAGTGGCTACAGGGGCGGCAGGGGATGCGGCGGGCTGGCGGTTGCCGCGGCGCGCAGCAGCAGCCTTGCGCGCCTGCTTCTTCAGCCAGGAGCCGACGATGCCGTCCGGGAAGAAGATGATCAGCAGGATCAGCACCGGGCCGAACACCAGCATGCGGTAGTCCTGCAGGAACTGCAGCGTCTGCGTGACCCATGGCACCAGCACCGCGCCCAGGAGCGGCCCGAACAGCGTGCCGGTGCCGCCGACCAGCATCGCCATCACCATGTCGAAGGTCAGGTCGGTGCGTGCGATGTCAGGGCCGAGGAAGCGCACCTGGCCTGCATAGAGCGCGCCGGCAAAGCCCGCGTAGCCGACCGACAGCACGAACGACAGCACCTTGGTGCGCATCAGGTTGATGCCCAGCGCTTCGGCCAGCGCGTCGCTGTTGCGCACGGCCATGAAGCTGCGGCCCAGCAGCGAGGTGACGATGCGGTGCATCAGGAAGGTGCCCACCGCCAGGAAGGCCAGCACCAGGTAGTACTGTGCCGGCACGCTGTCGAAAGCGACGGGGCCGATCGCGGCCGGCACCGGGATGCCGATCAGGCCCACCGTGCCGTGCGTCAGGCTTTCCCACTTTTCGATCAGCAGGTAGATGATGTAGCCGATGCACATCGTGAAGATCGAGAAGTAGTGGCCCTTCAGGCGTAGCGACACCAGGCCCACGAAGTAGCCGACCACCATGCACACCACGCCCGACAGCGCGAAGGCCAGCCAGAACGGCACCTGATGGTCCACGGTCAGGATGCCCAGCGTGTACGCGCCGATGGCCATGAAGCCGCCGTGTGCAAGATTGAGCTGGCCGGTGTAGCCCGTAATCAGGTTCAGGCCCAGCGTGGCGATGGCGTAGATGAACGCGAGCGTCATCACGGTCAGGTAGTAGCTGTTGGGGGTGATCAGCGGAAACGCGATCGCCATTGCCAGCAGCAGGATCCAGCCGGTCTTTCCTTGCAGTGCTTTCAACATGCCGTACTCCTCAGGCCGCCTTGCCGGCGAACAGGCCTTGTGGCCGGATCGACAGGATCACCACCAGCAGCACGAAGGCGATGATGTCCTTGTAGTCGGTGGAAACGTAGAAGCCGCCGAAGCTCTCGGCCATGCCGATGATCAGCCCGCCGGCAATGGCCCCCGGAATGCTGCCCATGCCGCCGAGGATGATGATGACGAAGGCCTTGGTGATGACCAGGTTGCCCATGCTCGGGTAGACCAGGTTGATCGGCGCGTAGAGCGTGGCGGCGATGGCGGCCAGCGCACCCGAGATGGCAAAGACCAGCAGCGTCACGCGCGTGGCGTCGATGCCAACCAGCGCGGCGCCTTCGCGGTTCTGTGCCATGGCCATGATGGTGGCACCGGTCATGGTGCGCGTGAGGAACACGTGCAGCAGCACCATCAGCGCGAATGCCGCGGCGATGATCAGCAGGCGCTGCAGCGGGGCGGTCAGGCCGAACAGGTCGACCACCTGGCCGTAGGGCGTCGGCATGCGGTGGAAGTCCGCGCCCCACAGCGCCTGCGCGCCGGCCTCCAGGAACAGCAGGATGCCGATGGCCGCGATCATGTCGTGCAGCTCGGGCGCGTTGCGCAGCGGGTGGAACACCAGCCGGTCGGCCAGCATCGACAGCATTGCGACGACGACGGCCGCGCCCAGCATCGCCAGCCAGTAGTTCACGCCGAACGATGTCATCAGGAAGTACGAGACGTAGGCGCCGGCCATGTAGAACGCGCCGTGCGCGAAGTTCGGCACGTGCAGGATGCCGTAGACCAGCGTCAGGCCAAGGGCCACCAGGCTGTACACGCCGCCCAGCGTCAGGCCGTTCAGGATCTGTTGAAGGAACAATGCCACAGGCTCACCTCGTGCGGTTCACGAAACAGGACACGCGCCGGCCACTAGCGGGCGCGCGGATTCACGGCAGCGGCCGGGGCTGCCGCGCATGCGGAAGCGGGGATCAGTCGAGGGTCTGGGCCGCGGCAACCGGTGCCGGGTCCTGGGCGGCGCGGCGCGCCGGTCGAGCGTCGTGTTCGCGGACGGGTGCGTACTGCTGGTGTTGCATGGTTCGTCTCCTATGCGATGCGGTCTGCGCTGTTGCGCCGCGGTGCCGGTCGTGGCCGGCGACGCCGTTGCGGGGAAGGGTGATTTTTCCCGCACGGTCGTTCGTTTTCATCGACTTTTGCATAGGGCCGAAGGGCCAGTCAAGGAAACCCGCCCGGTATTCCGCAGAGCGAAATAGTCGGGCGCCATGGGATCCGTGGAGGGCACCGGGTCTAGAGGTAATCCCTGACCGGCATGCACGGCACGGGATGCATGCACCACTCTGATGCGATCACAGGGACGGGCACACACCATCCATGGCGCCTATGACCCCTATGTTTTCGCTAAATAGTCGGGCCCGGCTGGCGCGGGAACTGGTATCTAGTCAGGCAGGACAACCCCCAGCCTTGCATGAAGCGCTCGACTTCCATCCCGGCACCGCCGCCCGATGCCGCCCACGTGATGCCGGCCATGCCCTGTCGCGCCGCGGAACCGGCGGAGGACCGCAACTTCGTCACCGCGCTCGCGCGCGGCATGGAGTTGCTGCGCGCGTTCGGCCCCCATGACGACTACCTGGGCAATGCCGAGCTGTCCCGCCGCACCGGCATTCCGCGGCCCACCGTGTCGCGCCTGACCTATACGCTGGCCTCGCTGGGCTACCTCGCCTACATCGAATCGATGGAGAAGTACCGGCTCGGGCAGGGCGCGATGGTGCTGGGGCATCGCTACATTTCCGGCGCGGGCATCCGCGAGATTGCGCAACCGCTGATGCAGTCGCTTGCGTTCGCCACCGACTGTACCGTCGCGCTGGCCATGCCCGACCGCCATGCGATGGTCTACCTGGAATCGTGCCAGCCGCGTGGCGCGCTCGTGATCCGGCTCACGCCGGGCGCGCGGCTGCCGATGGCGACATCGGCCATGGGGCGCGCCTGGCTGGCGGGGCTGGACAGCGCGCACCGCGAAGCCGCGCTGGCCGAACTGGAGCGCCACTACGGCACCCGCTGGGCGCCGGTGCGCAGCAAGATCGAGCGTGCGCTGCGCGACCATGCGCGGCGCGGCTTCTGCCTGGCCCATGCCGAGTGGGACCGCACGGTCAGCGGTGCCGCGGCGCCGCTGCGGCTCGAAGGCAGCGGCGAGGTGCTGGCGCTGAACATCGGCGGCGCCGCGACGCGGCTGTCGCCCGAAATCCTGGAAAGTAACCTGGGCCCGCGTATCCGCGAACTGGCGCAGACGCTCCAGGCGCGGCTGTGGCAGGCCGGTGCCGGGCGGCAAGGACCGACACGTACGGCGTCGGCACCGGCTGACGCGCGTGAAGCAAACTGAGCGAACAGAGAAGAGGAGACAACGCATGCAAGTCAAAGACAAGACCGTCGTCGTGACCGGCGCCGCCACAGGCATCGGCCGGGCCCTGGCCCTGGCGTTTGCGCGGGCCGGCGCGCGTGGCGTGGCCATCGCCGATCTGAATGCCGCTGGTGCCGCCGAGGTAGCGGCCGAGACGCAGGCGGCAGCACCCGGATGCCAGGTGTTCGCGCAGGCCGTGGACGTGTCCGATGCCGCCGCCGTGCAGGCCCTGACCGACGAGGCGACGCGCCGCTTCGGCCAGGTCGATGTGTTTTGTTCCAACGCCGGCATCATCGTGCGCAAGGGCCTCGATGCCAGCGCCGAAGAGTGGCAGCGTATCTGGGACATCAACGTCATGGCGCACATCCATGCGGCCAAGGCGGTGATGCCGCAGATGGTGGCGCGCGGCGACGGCTACTTCGTCAATACCGTATCTGCCGCCGGGTTGCTGTCGCAGATCGGATCGGCGCCGTATGCGGTGACCAAGCATGCCGCCATTGGCTTTGCGGAATGGCTGTCGATCACCTATGGCGACCGCGGCATCAAGGTCAGCTGCATCTGCCCGCAAGGCGTGCAGACCAATATGCTGTTCGGCGAGAAGGGCGAGCGCAAGGGATTCCTGCAGGAAGGTTCCGTCACGCCTGAACATGTTGCCGCCGCCACGCTCGAAGGCATTGCCGACGAACGCTTCCTGATCCTGCCGCACCCTGAAGTGTTGGAATACTATCGCCGCAAGGGACAGGACTACGACCGCTGGCTGCGCGGCATGCGTCGCCTGCAGGAGAAGGTCATGCAGGAGTTCGGCGGCATTGCGGTCTAGTTTTCGGGGATTTTCTGATGGGAACAGCCGGGGCTCACGCAGGTGTCGGCGCAGCCGGCGGGGCTTTGTCTTGGCAATGACTGTGTCGTCGTTCTTGGCAGGCGTGGCTGTTTCGCCGGCGTAGCCGGCGACCTACTTCTTGTCCGAGCGACAAGAAGTAGGCAAGAAACGCGTCGCCTGGCGGCTGGCCATCAACGGTGCGCTTCTATAGTTCGAGCGGCGTTGGTTTCGCGATGCTTGGTTGCCCGTTCGACCCTGCTACGCATAGTGAGTCAGAACCTGTGCCTGACGTGAACCGGCTTTTGTACGATCCCCAAGTTGGACTCGGGTACAGCGTTCCAATAGCCTCAGTGGTGGGACGCCTACGGCTGCGCTGCGCGCACGTCCAAGTCGGTAGGCGACCGCATCAGTCTCGCTGGCGCCACGAGATCCTCTTCTTTACCGCGCGCATGGCACATGCGCCAAGCGCTTCGTTACTACGGCGCAGTTCGGGCTAGACCTTCGTGCCCCGACTACTGAATGCGCGCAGCGCAGCCGTAGGCGTCCATGCGATATCGCTGTTAGCAGGGACCACTCCGTAATCCGGGTTCGCTCGTACGCCCTGTCCCATCCTAATCATCTACGCGGCAGGCAGTCTGGTTATGCCACTGGACCGTCAGCACGTCGGCCCTTCGTCCACCACGAAAACGCGTTTTTGGTTACTTTGGTCGCGAGACAAAAGTGACTCGCCGGCTACGCCGGCGAAACAGCCACGCCTGTCAAGAGCGACAACCCAATCATCCCCTCCCCCCCAGCATTCCGCCAGAGAATCCTACTTGAGCGCGCCCACGGTGAAGCCTGCCACGAAGCGGTCAAGGAACAGGTTGTAGAGCAGGGCCACCGGCACGCTGACGATCAGGCACGCGCCCATCAGCGAGCCCCAGAAGTAGACGTCACCGCGCACCAGGAAGGTTGGCACGCCCACGCTGACGGTGTACTGCGAAGAGCTGGTGATGAAGGTGAGCGCATAGACGAACTCCTGCATCACTAGCGTCAGCGTGAAGATGACCACGGTCAGGATGCCCGCGGAGGACAGCGGCACCACCACTTTCAGGAAGGCGCCGAAGCGGCTCAGGCCATCCATCATCGCCGCCTCTTCGATGTCGCGCGGCACCGCCTTGAAGAATCCCATCATCAGCCAGGTGCAGAACGGCACGGTGAAGCCGGGATACACCAGCACCAGCGACCATAGCGAGTCTTGCAGCCCGAGCGTGCCGACGATGCGCGAGAACGGGATGAACAGGATCGTCGGCGGAATCAGGTAGGTCAGGAAGATGGCGATCGCCAGTTGCCGGCCGTGCCTGCCGGACAGGCGCGCCAGGCTGTAGCCGGCCGGCACCGCCAGCGCCAGCGTGATCAGCACGACCAGCACGCCTACCAGCAGCGTATTGAACAGCCAGCGCAGGTACTGCGTGTCCTGGAACAGTATGCGCAGGTTTTCCAGCGTGGGCGGCTGGTTGAACAGGAAGGGATTGTTGGCGGTGTTGATCAGGTCGTGCACGTCCTTGAAGGTGGTCACCAGCATCCAGTAGAACGGGAACGCGCAGAACGCGGCAAAGGTGGCCAGCGTCAGGAAGGCGAGCGCGCGTGCGCCGCGCGTGCGCCAGCGCGGCCCGAGCCATCTGCTCGGCGCGCCGCCCGGGGCGACGCTGTTGGGAATCAAGGCGGCCATGTCAGGTCACCTCGGCGCGGTGGGCCACGGTCAGCAGCAGGACCACCACGGCCACCAGCAGCGGGAACAGGAACAGCGAGATGGCAGCGCCCTCGGCCAGGTCGCCGCCCTGGATGCCGGTGAAGAAGGCCAGGCTTGCCAGCACCTGGGTGGTGTCATAGGGGCCGCCCCGCGTGAGCACATAGATGATGATCATGTCGGTCAGCGTGAAGACGATGCCGAACAGCAGCGCCACCAGCATCACGGGCATCAGCAGCGGCACGTCGATGCGGAACAGGCGCCGCCAGAAGCCGGCGCCATCCATGGCGGCGGCGTCGTGCAGGTCTTGCGGGATGCCTTGCAATCCGGCCAGGATGATCACCGTGGCTAGCGGCAGCAGGCGCCAGACGTCGACCACGATGACCGATGCCATGGCCAGCCCGGGCTGCCCCAGCCATACCGGCCAGACGCCGGGGCCGAACACGCCGAGCGCCCGCATGGTCCAGTTGATGATGCTGTAGACCGGGTCGAAGATCCACAGCCAGCCGATCGAGCCCAGCGAGATCGGCGCCACCCAGGGCAGCAGGATCAGCAGGCGCACCAGCCATTTACCGGGAAAGTCATGCACCAGCGCCAGCGCCAGGATCTTGGCCAGCACCACCACCAGCACTTGCGACACCAGCGTGAAGACCAGCGCGTTGCGCAGCGAGCGCCAGAACGTCGTGCTGTGCACGATGCGTCGGAAATTCTCCAGCCCCACGAATTGCAGGGTCTGACTGCCGACGGTGGCGTCGGACAGGCTGTACCAGATCGACAGCAGGAACGGGAAACCCAGCAGCAGCGCAATGTACAGCAGCGCAGGCGCCAGCATCAGCGCACCGAGCCAGCGCTCCTCGCGCGCAGCGCGGACGGTGCTGCCGCGGCCGTGGGCGAGAGTGGCGGACAGTGGCGTATTCATGGCGAGGCGGTATCCAGGCTCGCGCCGGATCCGGCATCGAAATGGCGCAGGTCCGCGCGCCGCACCGCGAACGGGTGGCGCGTCCCCGCCTGCAGCGCCACGCTGACCGTGCAGGGGATCCGCGAGATGACTTTCACCGGTGGGTTTGGCGGCTCCAGCAGCCCGTACACCAGGCGGTCGGAGCCCAGGTTCTCGATGCGGACGATGTCCAGCGGGTAGTCCTGCAGCGGCTCGTCCGCTGCAAAGGCCTCGCGCGGCAGGAAATGCTCGGGCCGGAAGCCCGTTTCGACCTTGCCCGCGGCGACCAGGTTCATCGGCGGCGAGCCGATGAAGGTGGCGACGAAGCGGTCGGCCGGCCGTTCGTAGACCTCGGCCGGCGTGCCGAGCTGATGCATGTGCCCGCGGTCGAGCACCGCGATGCGGTCGCCCAGCGCCAGGGCCTCGATCTGGTCGTGGGTCACGTAGATGGTGGTGGTGGCCAGGCGGCGCTGGATCTGCTGCAGCTCCTCGCGCGCCGAGGTGCGCAGCTTGGCGTCGAGGTTGGAGAGCGGCTCGTCCAGCAGGAAGGCCACCGGGTCGCGCACCACGGCCCGGGCCAGCGCCACGCGCTGCCGCTCGCCGCCGGACAGCTGGCGCGGCTTGCGCGCCAGCAGGTGGTCGATGCCGAACAGCGCGGCTGCCCACCGGACCTTTTCGTCCACGAGCCCGTGCGGCATACGCCGGGCCTCGAGCGGAAAGGCGATGTTGGCGGCCACCGTGAGGTGCGGGTAGAGCGCGTAGCTCTGGAACACCATGGCCATGTTGTGCAGCCGCGGCGGCAGGCCGGTGACGATGCCGCCGTTCACCAGCACGTCGCCGGAGGTGGGCGTCTCCAGCCCGGCAATCATGCGCAGCAGCGTGGTCTTGCCGGAGCCGGACGGGCCCAGCAGCACCAGGAACTCGCCCTCGCGCACGGCCAGGTCGATGCCGTCGACGGCGTTGGCGCCGTCAAAGCGCTTGGTGAGGGCGCGCGTTTCGACCGTGGCCATGGTGCGTTGGTGCAGAGGCAGTGCCGGCGTTCATACCAGCCCCTTGGCCCGCCATTTGGCAAAGATCCGCTTGCAGGCGGCTTCGGCATCGCGGATGGCATCCTCCGGCTTGGCGTCGCCGGTCGCGGCCCGGGCGAACATGGTGTTGAGCACCCAGGTGTTGAAGATCTCGTCGATGGCCGCGTTCGCGTGGCCCGGATAGCCGACATTGGTGGCCTGCACCATCAGGTTGCCCAGTACGCGGTACTTGTCGCGTGGCTTTGCCTTGGCGTCGTCGTCGATCAGCTTCTTCAGGTCCGGCACGGTGCTGGTGAAGCATGGAAAGTTGTAGAACTCGCTGGCCACGAAGCCTTTGTGGAAGTTGTCGATGTAGTCCACCAGGAACTGCTTGGCGCCCTCGATGTTCTCGGCGAATTTCCAGATCACGTAGCAGTCCATCACGTGTTCCAGGCAAATGCGCTGTGACGGTCCGCGCAGGGCCTGGGTCAGCCATATGCCGGGCGTGATGGGCAGTTTCTTGTTTTCGCCCTCGCGCGTGATGGAAATGGCATTCAGGCACAGGGAGATCTTGCCCGCCAGCATGGCCCGGTTGTTCGAGGAGGCGTCCCAGGCCAGCACCTCCGGCGTCATGGCATCGTGATACAGCGCGCGCACGAACTTGACCGCTTCGAGCGTATTGGGCGAATTCAGCACCACGTTGCCGCGCTCGTCCTGCACCGAGCCGCCATAGGCATAGAGAATGGTGCGCATGGCCATGGCGGTGTCCAGCTCGGCCGACAGGCCGATGCCAACCGGGATGCCCTTGGACTGCTTGATACGGCGCCCGGCCGCCAGCACGTCGTCCCAGCTGTCCGGCGCCTTCATGCCGGCCTCATCCCAAAGGTCCTTGCGGTAGTTGACCGGATCCGGCACGAAACTGTCGGAGAAGGCGAAGTACTTGCGTGTCTTGGGGTTGAGCGTGCTGCGGACCGCCAGTTCCACCGGCTTGCCATGCTTGCGCTGGCATTCCTCATAGATTTCGCGGTGGTCGATCACCTGCTCCTCGTACACCGGCGGCGGGGACAGGAACATGAAGAGGTCGTGCCCTTTCTGCGCCGAGACCTCGGCCGCGGCGCGCGTGGCCAGCGCCGGAATACCGACATGGTCGACGATGACGTCGGTGTCGTGGCGCTGTCCCCATTCCTTGACATAGGTGCCGTCGAACCACGTGTCGTAGCCCGGCACGAAATGGTTCCACTGAAGGATCTTCAGTGTCCGCTTGGCGGCGGCATGCACGGGACGGGGCCGCGCCAGCGTGCCGAGCTCGGCGGCCAGGGCCGCCGCCGCGGCAGCGCGCAGCACACGGCGGCGTGCCAGGCTGGTGAGGGTGCTGGTGGACGCGGGCCGGCGCAGGTATTGGGCCCTGGCAAGGCGTGCCTCGTTCTTCATGGTCATGGCTGCCTCCGTGGTATGGGAAGCAGGGCACGTGCGCCCGGTCCGTCCGGCTGCACCCGGAGGGCGCACATGCCTGCCTCACTCAATGAGGATGGAAACTGGCGTGGCCAGCGCAATCCGGCGTGCCGGGCATCGGTGCATGGGAAGCAAGGCCACATGCCGCCGGATACTGCGGCGCATCAAACGGTGCTGGCGCCGCCGCCGGTACCGTCAGCGGTACACCAGCACAGGGATGCGGCTGTGCGTGAGTACCTTCTGCGTCTCGCTGCCGATCAGTACCCCTTGCAGGCCGCGCCGCCCGTGCGACGCCATCACGATCAGGTCGCATCCCTTGTTCTGGGCGGTGTTGATGATGGCCTCGTAGGGATGGTCGTGGATGACCGACACGGTGTCGCAAGCGACGTTGGCCGCGGTGGCCTCGCTGGCCATCGTGTCCAGGTAGTCCTCGACGGCCTTGGCGGCTTCATGCGTGTACTGTTCGCGTGTGCCGGCCAGCATCTCGACCTGGTAGGTGTAGGTGTGGAAATCGGGAATCACCCGGAGCGCCGTGACACGGGCCCCGGCGTCGCGGGCGAAGGCGATTCCCTGGCGGAACGCGGATTCGGAAAGGGGCGAACCGTCAACAGGGAGCAGCAGGTGCTGGAACATAGCGGCCTCCAGTCAAGCAAGGCGGCACTCCCCCCGGTCTGGTGCCCGGCACCGGCGTGACCGCAACCGGCGCCATCGATTCAGTATAGGGCACAGACCAGCGTCAGGCGTCAGGTTCGGCGGTTGTGTGCGCGCGCGGGGCGGGGCCGGCATCGCGCAAGCGGCTCAGGCTGATGACAGCACCGAGCGCCGCCATGCCCACCGCCACATACAGCGCCATCCGCGCCGCGCCGGTCTCGTCCAGGCCGAACAGCAGCGCCACCACGGCGGTGCCGGTGGTCTGGCCCAGCAGCCGGGTGGTGGCCTGCGCCCCGCTGGCACCGCCGCTGCGCTCGGGTGGCGTGGCGCCGATCATGGCGCGGTTGTTGGGCGACTGGAACAGGCCGAAGCCCAGCCCGCACATGGCCATGCGCCAGGCGATGTCCAGGCTGCCGGCACCGGGCCCCAGCAGCGCCAGGCCCAGCAGGCCCGCCGCCAGCAGCGCCAGCCCGACGCCAGCCAGGATGCTGGCGGGGTAGCGGTCCGACAGCCGGCCGGACAGCGCCGCCATGAGCGCCACCGTCAGCGGCCAGGGCGTGATCAGCAGCCCGATTTCGTGCAGGGACCGGCCCAGCTGGTATTCGAGATAGAACGGCAGCGCCACGAAAGACAGCATCTGCGTCATGAACGAGCAGAACGACGTGCCGACTGCCAGCGTGAAGGCACGGCTGGCGAAGAGGTCCACCGGCACGAGCGGCGCCGGGCGGCCGCGCTGGCGCCGCACCAGCAGCCAGCCCAGCACGATTGTGGCGCCCACCGCGGCGGCGCCGGCGCTGCGCAGCCCCGCGTGGCCGAGGCCGTCAACCCCCAGGATGAACAGCCCGAATACCACGGCCGACAGCATCGCGCTCGGGTAGTCGAACTCATGCGGCTGCGGCGCCGTGGCTGGCAGCGCGCGGCGGCTCAGCGCCAGGGCGAAGATGGCCACCGGCACGTTGACGGCAAACAGCCATTGCCAGCTGGCCAGCGACAGGATCAGCGCCCCCAGCGACGGACCCACCGCAGTGGTCACGCCGACCACCAGCGCGTTCAGCCCGATGCCGCGGCCCAGGCGCGTAGGCGGATAGATGTAGCGCACCAGCGCCGTGTTCACGCTCATGATGCCGGCCCCGCCCAGGCCTTGCAGCACGCGCGCCGCCACCAGCATGGGCAGGTTGACCGCCAGCGCGCACAGCAGCGATCCCACCAGGAAGGTAGCCAGGCCCGCGCGGTACACGCGCTTGTAGCCTAAGATGTCGCCCAGCGACGACAGTGGCAGCAGGCATACCGTGACGGTCAGCTGGTAGGCGTTTACCACCCAGATGGTGCTCGACGGCTCGGACTGGAGCTGGCGTGAGATCGATGGCAGCGCGATATTCGCGATGGAGCCGTCCAGGACGGCCATGATCAGGCCGCAGAAGACGGTGACGATGGCCCAGGTTCGCTGCGGCTGGGGAAGGCCTTGATGTGACTGCATGCGGGAAACAAGGGCGGCAGAGGCCGCAAGGGCGCGCCCGAGGGACCGGGCGCGGCGCCGTCATTATCGGCGCGTGGGGCGTTGCCCGCAAATGCGCGGAATGTGGTAGGCGTTTGCCGGGCGGAGGGGATCAGGGCCAGCCCGGCGCTGTCGCCGCCAGATCCTCGCCGGCATAGCGCAGCGCGAGCGCCTGCAGCGCTTCGCCGGACGTGGCAATGGCCGGACTCCAGAGGCTCTCGCCGAGGCAAAGCTGTTCGACTTCGCGGCAGTGCGCGTGCAGGTCCTCTTGCCTGACGATCCTGAAGCCGCTCGCGGCGCGATGTGCCCAGGCTTGCAGCGCGCCCACATCCTTCGCGGAGAGGATGCCCGCGAGTGCAGGCAGGTCGGTCTGCAGTTGTTCGCGCAGCAGTCGCGCATAGCGTCCCTGATTGGCGGACGCGGTCGACGCTTCGTGCGAGTCTGACGGCGGCATGGCCGGCTCATCGGCGTCGTGCGTCTGCGGCCCGCGCAGTGCCTGCAGGGCCTGGCCCAGCTCGTGCAAGGACGCCGGCTTGGTGATGTAGCCGCTGAAGCCGCGCTGCTGCCAGTCTTCGGACTGCTCCTGCTGGGCAAGTGCGCTGAAGGCGAGCACGGGCAGATTGGGGTGCAACGCTCGCAGCGCATCCAGCAACGCATAGCCGTTCATCACGGGCATATGGATGTCGGTCAGGACGGCATCCACATGGGTGGACTCCGCGACCGCCAGCGCTTGCTTGCCATTGTCGGCGATGACGGGCTGGCAGCCCAGGGTGCGCAGTTGCTCGCTGACGAGCGTCTGGTTCAGCGGGTTGTCTTCGGCGACGAGGACCGTCAGCCCACGGGCGTCGGGCAACGGCGCCAACCCGGCAGGCCGGTCCGCGACGCCGGTTGCGGACGGCAGTGCGGGCCGCTCCGGGAGGCCCTCGGCGGCGGATGCCACGCAGGCCAGCATGGCGTCGTGGTTGAAGCTGGTCACCTCCAGGACGCCGGGCGTGCGCCGACGCGGCCGGTGGGGGCCATCGGGCGTGATCCAGACTACCGGGGCCGAACTCAGGTCATGCAGCACTTCCAGCGAATCGGGATGGTAGTCCTCGGTGGCAACGATCACCTGCGGATGGTGGCCTTCGAGGTGCTCCCGCGCCGCCGCCAGCGAAGCCAGCACGTGGGTTCGCCAGCCCGCAGCGGCCAGCCAGGCCTCCAGGCATTCGCCGGTCCCGCCATCGTGGCACAGCACCATCACGCTGCCATGCCGGGCGCGCTGGGTATCGGACCCGGCATGGCCTGCGGCGGGCGGCAACGGCACGGTGATGGTGAAGGCGCTGCCTACGTCCTGCACGCTCTGCACGCCAATGCTGCCGCCCATCAGCTCGCACAGCCGCGTGCAGATCGACAACCCCAGGCCGGTGCCGCCATGGCGGCTGGTGCCCACGGCATCGCCCTGCACGAATGGCTGGAAGATGCGCTCGATCAGCGCGGGCGGCATGCCGATGCCGGAATCGCTGACGCGGCAAGTGAGCATATGGAGGCCATGCGCGTCGGGGCCGTAGCTGCCGCTGAGCGTGATGCGCCCGCTCGTGGTGAACTTGAATGCGTTGTTCAGCAGGTTGTTGACGACCTGCATCAGGCGCATGCGGTCTCCGCACACTTCCCGGTCCAGCCCGGGCGCCAGTTGCAGGCGAAGGCGGATGCCGCGTTCTGCCGCCATGGGCGCGTAGGTCAGCGCCAGGCCTTCGAGCGCCTCGGCCAGGCGGAACGGCTTGCTGGCCAGTTGCAGCTTGCCGGCATCGATCTTCGAGAAGTCGAGGATGTCGTTGACGATGCGCCGCAGCCCTTCGGCGGCGGTGCCCAGTGCCTGCAGGCGCTGGGTGTGGCTATCGAGTCCGGGGCTGCGCGCGAGCAGTTCGAGATTGCCGATCAGTGCATTGAGTGGCGTGCGGATCTCGTGGCTCATTGCCGCGAAGAAGCTCGAGCGTGCGCGCATCATGGCCTCGGTGGCCTGCTGTGCCGAGCGCAGCTGCTGCTCCAGCGCCTGCTGGGTGGTGACGTCCTGCACGGCACAGAACAGGACCTTGTCGTCGTGGTAGCGCGCCGGGGCATAGGTGACCTGAAGATAGCGCTGCGCGCCCGCGCCGTCGTCCGGAGCGGGCGGAGCCGGGACAGTGAAGCGGGTGATCGGCGCAAGCTGCCCGGCTTCCGTACCGAGTGGCGGCCGCTCGAAGGCTTCGGTGACCTGTGTGGGCAAGGTCCCAGCCTCATCGAGCCGCAGCAGCGCCTGGGCAAGCTGGTTTGAAGTCAGCACGAGGTAGTCGCGCTGGCGGACGATACACAGGCCGACAGGCGTGGCGCTGACGAGGATCTGGTTCAGGATCTCGTTCTCCAGTGCGCGCGCTGCCTCCGAGTGGGTCCGGCGCAGCAGCTGGCGATCCCAGTAGCGGGCGCTCAGGACGATGGCGCCGATGAGCAGCAGCCCCACGCCGAGGATCACGGCCAGTTCGGGGGCGAGAGCCGGCACCAGCAGGCCGTATGGCAGGAAGCAGACCAGCGTGCCGAACCCGGGCTGCAGCGGCTGCACCATCAACACGCCGCGGCGCGTGAAGTGCGACGTGTAGTGCGACGTGTTGTGCGGCTGGCGGCGCGCCTGCGACAGGATGGCGTCGGCCACCGGGCCTTCGACCGGCAAGGCTGGGGCGGCAACGTCGATGACCTCATCTGCCGGATTGAGCAGGGCGAGCAGCGCGGCTTCTCCGGGCCGCTCAAGCTGTGCCAGGAAGTCGCCGACCGGCACGCTCGCTGCAATCAGTACGGTTGGCGTATCCCCCGAATATGCCGCTCCGACACTCAGCATGGCCATCGTGCCGGTCAGCGGGTCGCGGATCGGGCCGGCCCAGACCTGCTCGTCGCCAGGCGGCACCGCATGGCCGCTGCGGTCGAGCATGGCCTGCGTGATGGTGTCGCGAAGGGTGTCGATCAGTGCGGGCCGGATCGGCACAGTAGCTTGTGCGGCGGAGGGCTGCCGCGCAAGGATGGCGGCGCTATCGTTCTCCAGAGAAAGGACATAGACCCAGTGGTCCAGGCCGAAGGCCTGCTGCGTGGCCAGCGTGCCCAGCGCAATCTGCTGCAGGCGTGCAAGCTGCACGGGCAGGGAAGTCCCCCAGGCCTGCCGCGTCGCGGCCGTTGCCATCAGGTAGTAGTCATGCCCGGCGAGTTTGTCGGTAATACGCGCAAGGCCGGTCGCGCGGACGGACTGTACTGTGGCGGCGTCCGGCATCTGCGCCGGACCCGCTTCGTGGTAGCGGCGCACGCTCAGGACACTGCGCTTCAGGAAGGCGGCCTCGCTCTCCAGGCGCTGCGAGATGGAGGCGACATACCGGGCGACCTGGCCTTGCTGCTGGCTCAGGTGCTTGTCCGTCTCCAGTGCAGCCAGCACAATGCCGGCGAACACCACCAGCGCGATCAGCACGGCAATGGTCGCCGAGTAAAGGTGCTGCTGTCGGCGGGCATTGTCCGCGAGCGTGTCGAAGGCGCTGGCCAGCGACACGCGGGTACTGTCGAGGATCTGCTGCATGGGGGGCTCAGATCAGTCCGTTCTCGTAGGCGTAGCGGATCAGGTCCGTGTTGGTGTGCACGCCGAGCTTGCGCATGGCAACGGTCTTCTGGCTCGATATGGTGCTGACCGACCGCCCGAGCTTGGCGGCGATTTCGTTGAGCTGCATGCCTTGCGCATAGAGCCTGACGACTTCCATTTCGCGCAGCGTGAGGTCGGTCGCGGGGGCATCCGACATCGCCGCGTTGTCGAGGATCGCGCGTATGGAAGGCGAGTAGTAGCAACTGTCGCTGGCCATGACATGGAGGCAGGCGCGCAAGGATTCTTCGAGCTCGTCTTCCTTGCTGACGAAGGCGCGCGCGCCCAGCTTGACGGCGCGCCGGATGATGGCCGCGTTCGACTGCGCGCTGACCACGACGATGCGCGTGCCGTGATGGCGCCGCGCCAGCCGGTTGAGCAGGTTGAAGCCGTCCAGCGTGGCATCGCCGTGGCCCATGCAGAAGTCGGTGATCGCGATGTCGGCGGGTTGCCGGTCGAGCGCATGGACCAGCTCGGAGCCGCCGGTGCATTCGCAGGCGATGCGGAAACGAGCGGATCGCTGCAGGCAATCGCGCAGCGCGGTCAAGACCAGCGGGTGGTCATCGGCAACGGCCACGCGTATGAGCTGTCCATTCATGGCCGGCCTCCGGTCTTTCCGCGCGGATCATGGCGGCGCGCGCTTGTCGTGGCCAGGGGAAGGGAGGAGCGGTGGGGAATGGCGCTGCGTTGCGACCGGCTGATGAGCGCCGGAAGATACCTACACGCAAGAAACATTTGACGATGACCTCGGTAATTGTGGACGTCAACCGGCAAGGGCCGATTGATACGGACTATTGCATCACCACAATCCCCGAAATTCTGGCTATCTTATGTGCGCCGTTGAATCGTATTTCGGCTAGTTTCCTCAATGTGTTGAGCGCAGTCCGTGATCCGGGCGCACAGATGCTGAGGCAGCGCAAAGCTGAAGTGGCGTGCCGGGCGCAGCCGCTGTATCGGGCTTGCCACCTTCCTGCGTACGCCTAGAATGAATTCGGCAACACGAGGGATGCCTGTCGGCACGTGTGCCGCCCGGAGGTGCACCATGCCTGTCTACCAGTACCGTTGTGAAAAGTGCGGGCACATGTTCGAACATACCGAGCATGTAGCCGAGCACGCGACCGCACACCCGAGTTGTCCGAAGTGCGGCAGCCAGACGGTGCAGCATGCGCCCACGCCTTTCGTGGCGAAGACCGGACGCAAGAGCTGAACCCCCGAAACAACAATTCACAGTGGGTTGATGCATGCCACCGGCATGCACTTCTTTTTGCGTGGCGCATTCCGCGCAACGCACGCTCCCGCTGCGCGCATGCGGCGATCTCATGACCTGACGGAGGATGCCATGGCTACGAGACCGTTTTCCGAATTTTCCGCGGAGGAACAGCAACAGTTCGCGCAGATATGCAGGCAGATGGGCATGGCCCCGGACGACTTCGATGTCACCGACGAGATGAATGGCAACGCGGTGCGCCGCATCAGCGTGCGGCGGCTCAGCACCGAGGCCAGCAGCGCCTATGAAGCCGGCGCGGGCGTCGAATGGACCGAGGAGTTCGAAAGCGATCTCGAATGCGGCCTGTTCGGCCGGGTGACCGTGTAGCGGAACGCGCTGACGCTCAGGCGGCGGAGCCCGCCGCCTTCCGGTCGAGTTCGCGGTGATACATGGTGTGGCGGTACAGGCCATAGCAACTGGTTGCCGTGAAGCCGAGCTGCTGCACGAACAGGCCGTAGGTGCCGGTCACCAGCGCAAATGCGCTCCAGACCAGGTTGGAGCACAGGTACGCGATCCATCCCCAGCGCGAGGCCCGGTTATGCAGGGCCACCAGCAGCGAGCCGCTCATGGCCAGGGCGCAGCCCGACCATTCGAGTCCGTTGAGCAGGTTGGGAACAATTTGGGGCGCGAAGTCCATGCCGCGTGTCTCCTGATTTTGTGTTCATATTTTGCATACAATCGAGCGCGACTTTAGCCCGGAACGCAGGCGTGTGCAAGTGTTTTCAGGTTTGCATGAAAGGTTGGAATGGGCGGCTGACGACACATTGCCGGCTACAGGGCCGGCTTCCGCATACAGTCCGGTACCAGGGAGGGATCAGGGCCGGCCGCGGTCGGCCGCGCGGGCCACGACCGACGCGCCGGCACTCAATTCCTTGAGCAGCGCCAGCGACGCCTGGCCGGATGTTCTGAACGGGTCCAGTTCCGCGCGGGCGGAGAACTTCAGCAGCGTGGCGGTGTTGATGCGCGCGGCGTTGACGTGGCCCATGGCCCAGCCGGCGAAGTCGCGCTGGCAGATATCTTCGAAGTGCAGCAGCACCACGTCATGGTGGCGCGGATCGCGCGTGATGGCCTGGAACAGGCGGGACACTTCCTGGCGCTCGCCCTCCAGCGCCTGCAGGAAGACGCCGTTGCCATGGCACAGCACGCCGGTGATGCCGTGCTGCGGGTTGCGCTCCAGGCTGGTGGCAAGGATCGCATCGAGCGCCGCCGCGTCGATCGCCTGGCGGGCGCGGCTGGCATAGAGCAGGCGGACGAGCATGCTGGCGGCTCCGGGTGATGGGGCTATTTGCCGTTGCGGTTGAGCAACGCGAGGAATTCGCGGCGCAGGCTGCCGTCCTTCAGGAAGGAGCCGCGCATCACGCTATTGGTCATCTTGGCATCGGTGTCGCGCACGCCGCGCCAATGCATGCAGAAGTGCTCGGCCTCCATCACGATGGCCAGGCCGTCGGGGTTCATCTTCTCCTGCAGCAGGTCGGCCACCTGGGCCACGGCCTCTTCCTGGATCTGCGGCCGGCACATGATCCATTCGGCCAGGCGCGCGTACTTGGACAGGCCAATCAGGTTGGAATGCTGGTTCGGCATCACGCCCACCCACAGCTTGCCGATGATCGGACACAGGTGGTGCGAACACGCGCTGCGTACGCGGATCGGCCCGACGATCATCAGTTCGCTGAGCTGCTCCACATTGGGAAACTCTGTCACGGCAGGTGGTTTCGCGTAGCGCCCCGCGAAGATTTCCTTCAGGTACATCTTGGCCACGCGGCGTGCGGTCTCACGCGTGTTGTGGTCCTGGTCCACGTCGATCACCAGCGCGCGCAGCACGTCTTCGAGGCGCGCCTGCACTTCTTCCTGGAGCGCGTCGAGTTCGCCCGGCTCGATGTAGCGGGCGATGTTGTCGTTGGCATGGAAGCGTTCCCTGGCGGCCTGCAGGCGAGAGCGGATACGGTCCGATACGCTTGACTCGTCCCGCGCGGGGTTGGCGTCGCCGGGTGTTTTCTTCGCGCCGTGATGCGCCGCGTCCTTGTCTGTCATGGAGAGCCGCTTCCGTAGAGAGAGGGCGGATGGTGCCGACGGGCCTGCCCGCCAGCGTGGTGCGCCGTGCTTCACTATATGGCAGATGTCCGGCCCTCACAACCTGCGGCGTAGCCTGCAAGCGATGCGCAACGCACACTGCCCGGGGGCTCTGTGAATTGTTGATGACAACCCTCAAGGCTGCTACGCAAGCCGCCGACAAGCGCACATAATGCCTGAACCGCGGTGCCTGACAGGCAGCGGTTCTTCCGCCCGACGGGGTATCTTCCAGGAACCAGCCAGTGATCTTGCCGATTGCGTTTCCGTGCAGCAGCCTGATGTTGCTTCATGTCGCCACGGTGCCGCTGCCCGAGCCCACGATGGAAGCCGGCGTCGTCGAACACCATAGCCGCGCCGTGCGCGACAGCGCGCCGCGCCTGCGCTGGCAGGGCGCGCTGTCACAGCGCGCCGGCAGCCAGGTCCGGTTCGACAGCCGCGGCTGAAGCAGCACCGCTGGCGGGTCGGCAGCGCTCAGCGCGCCAGCGCCAGTACCGCGAGTGTCGGCACCATGGCCGCCGGCATGACAATCGCACCGAGCCGCAGGAACTGGCCGGCGCTGACCATATGCCCGTCACGGCGCAGGGCAGTCAGCCACAGCAGCGTGGCCAGCGAGCCGGTTGCCGACAGGTTCGGCCCGAGGTCGATGCCGACCAGCACCGCGCCGGTCACCGCATGGGAAGCATGGCCTGCCGCCAGCGCCGATGAGGCGATCAGCCCGGCCGGGAGGTTGTTGGCGACGTTGCCAACCAGCGCCACCGCCGTCCCGATGCCCCACAGTCCAGCCAGGCTGTCGCGCTGCGAGCCCGCCTGGACGATATCGGCCAGCCAGCGGATGACGCCGGTGTGCTCCAGCGCCGCCACCAGCACGAACAGCCCGGCCACCATCGGTAGCACGCCCCAGGAGATTTCGCGCAAGGCCGGGCGCAGCAGGTCGCGCCGCGTTGCGCATACCGTCAGCAGCGTGGCCGCGCCTGCCGCGCAGGTGGGCCAGCCCAGGTCGCTGCCGCGCAGCGATGCGATCAGCAGGGCCAGTCCGGTCAGCACGATGCCAAGCGCCGTCAGCCAGGCCTGCAGGCTCAGCGGCGGTACCGGCACGTCGCACGCGATGCGCTCGGCCAGTGCCGTGCGCTGCGTCCAGTACAGCGCCGCCAGCGTGGCCAGCACGGCCACCAGCGACGGCAGCGCGAAGTGCGCCAGCCAGCCGGCCAGCGGCGGCATGCGCGTGCCAAATATCACGAGGTTGGCCGGATTGGAAATCGGCAGCACGAAGCTGGCCGCGTTGGCGATGAAGGCGCAGGCAAACAGGTGTGGCAGCGGGTGCTTCACTTTCGCCGCACGCGTGGCGGCCAGCACGGCGGGTGTCAGCACTACGGCGGTGGCATCGTTGGACATGAACGCCGTGACTAGCGTGCCGAAACCATAGACCAGCAGGAACAACCTGCGCGAGGACCCGCGCGCGCGCCGCACGGCCAGTGCCGCCACGTGGTCGAACAGCCCCGTCTTGCGGGCCAGTTCGGAGATCACCATCATGCCGGCCAGGAACAGGTAAACATCCAGCCCGCGCGCGACGGCGGCCAGCGCGTCGGGGACGGCCAGCAACCCGCTCAGGCACAGCAGCACGGCGCCGGCCACGGCCCAGAATGCCTCGGGCAGGCGAAGCGGGCGCACCAGCACGCCAGCGGTGGTGAAGGCGGCGATCGACCAGATCAATACCGCACTGATGCTCGACATTGTTGTTCTTGTTGTTGGAAGGCTGGAGGAGGATGGCTATCCGGCGGGTGGCTACAGGCTTGGCCGGGCGTCGCCGCTCGCCGCAGGCGCGGCGGGCTGGCCGGGCAGGCCCACGACTTCACTGGTCACGGGGGTGGTGGCATCTTGTTCCGATACCGGCACGGGCGGTGGCGCCGGGAAGCCCAGCGAGGCGATCCCCTGCTTGCCGTCGGCGTATTCGGCGTACATCCAGTCACCAGCGCTGCGCACCACACCGGACGGCAGAGCCGGGTCGGCCACCGGGGCGCCTGCGAGCCGGCCTTCCATATACGACGCCCAGATCGGCAGCGCGGTGGTGGCGCCGAATTCGCGGGCGCCCAGGCTGTGGTTGTCGTCAAAGCCCATCCAGGCCACCGTGACCACGTTGCCGGCATAGCCTGCAAACCAGCCGTCGGCTGCGTCGTTGGTGGTGCCGGTCTTGCCCGCGATATCCTCGCGGCGCAGGTAGCGGCGCACGCCGGCGCCTGTGCCGTCGTCCACAACGCTGCGCAGCAGGCTGTCCATCACGAAGGCATTGCGTTCGCTGATGACGCGCGGCGGCTGTGCGTCGGTGTCGGCGGCGAACAGCACATTGCCCTCGCTGTCGGTAATGCGCGAGATCAGGTAGGGCTCGACGCGATAGCCATGGTTGGCGAATACCGAGTAGGCAGCCGCCAGCCGCAGCGGCGAGGTCGTGCCGGTGCCCAGCGCAAGCGGCAGAAAGCGCGGCAGGCGCTTGGGCGAAAAGCCGAAGCGGCTGGCGAACTCCACGGCGTATGGAATGCCGATGGCCTGCAGCGTGCGGATGGCCGGCAGGTTGCGCGAGTCGGCCAGGGCCTGGCGCACCGTGACCGGGCCCAGGAAGCGGCCGTCGTCGTTGGACGGCTGCCAGCGCGAGGTATTGTCCAGCGGCGCATCGTTGATCAGCGTGCCGGGCGACACGCCACGCTCCAGCGCCGCCGCATAGATGAATGGCTTGAAGGTCGAGCCTGGCTGGCGCAGCGCCTGCGTCGCATGGTTGAAGCGGTTGGTGCCGAAGTCGGCGCCGCCGACCATGGCCTCGATGGCACCCGTGCCGCTGTCCAGCGAAACCAGCGCCGCCTGCGGCCCGCCATCCGGACTAGCGAGGCGATGGCGCCGCCCGTAGCCCTCCAGGCCGCGCCGCACGGCGTCATAGGCCATGGTCTGCCGCACCGACGACACCGTGGTGTAGACGTTCAGGCCGCGTGTGTACGCTTCATCGCCGAAGCGGTCGCGGGCAAGCTGGCGCGCGAGTTCGGCGACATATTCGGCGTGCCCGGCGAACTGTCCGGCGCTGTCCGGGGTGATCTCCAGCCGGGCCGACCGCGCTTCGCGGTACTGGTCCTGGTTGATCATGCCGAGCGCCAGCATCCGCCCGAGCACATATTCCTGCCGGCGCTTGGCGCGCGTGAAGTTGGCCACCGGGTTCATGGTGGAGGGCGCCTTGGGCAGCCCCGCCAGCATGGCGGTTTCGGCCAGCGAAAGCCCGTCCAGCGGCTTGCCGAAATAGGCGTGGGCCGCGCTGCCAAAGCCGTAGGCATGCTCGCCCAGGTAGACCTGGTTCATGTACAGCTCGAGGATGCGCTCCTTGGAGAGCGTACGGTCAATCTGCCAGGCGAGCAGGATCTCGTACCACTTGCGCGCGAGCGTTTTCTCGCGCGACAGGTAGAAGTTGCGCGCCACCTGCATGGTGATGGTGGAGGCGCCCTGTGCATAACCCCGGCCCAGGTTGGCGAGTGCGGCGCGGAAGATCCCAGGGATGTCGATGCCATCGTGCTCGTAGAACTGGTCGTCCTCGGCGGCAAGCAGCGCCTGCGTCATCTGGCGCGGCATCTTTTCGAACGGGATGAATTCGCGATGCTCGCTGCCGAATTCGCCGATCTGCACCTTGTCGCTGGTGAAGATCCGCAGCGGCACGTCCGGGCGGTACTCGCGCAGGGCATCGACGGGAGGAAGCTGCCGCAGGCTGACCACTGCGGCGAAGCCGGCCAGCAGTGCGCCGGCTGCAGCCAGCGCCAGTGCGGCGCCGCCTGCCTTGACTGCGATTTTTTTCATGCGCGCAATTCTAGCGGAACCGGGCGAGCGGAAGCGGCACACCTGCCTCGTTATGGTCCGAAGGCAGGGCGCGGGGCGCGTCGAGCAGGGGATCGTGCTGCACCTGGCGCGCGAACTCACACAGTGCCAGCCACGTTTCGCGGCGCTCGACGATGGTGAAGTGATCCGTACCGTGCATGGTCTGCAGCGTCACCGGGCCCGGCCAGGCGGCTACCAGCCGTTCCGAACAGGCATGCGGCACCACGTCGTCGGTTTCCGCCAGCAGCACCTTGGTGCTCTGGACTACCTTCTTGCAGTGCGCAATGGAGTCGAAGTGGTGGCGCATCAGCTGCCGCAGCGGCACGAGCGGGAAGCGCTTGCGCACCAGCTCCAGCATGGAGTCATAGGGCGTGATGAGTTGCAGGCTTTCGAAGTCCTGCAGGTCGGCGAGCTGGATGGCCACGCCGGTGCCGAGGCTGCGGCCCACCACGTGGGCTCGCGTGCCGGGAAAGACCCGGCGCAGATGCAGCAGGAACTGGCTGGCGTCGGCGACCGCGGCGGCCTCCGAGGGCTGGCCGTCGGAGTGCCCGAGCCCCCGGTAATCGAAGGTTGCGAAGCCCACGCCCGGTGGCAGCCAGCGCGCGAACTGCAGCGTTTCGAGCACATCTTCGCCGCGGCCAGGCAGGTAGAAAAGCAGGTCGCGCACCGCGTCGCCGGGCGCATGGTAGATGTAGCCGCGCAGCATGCCACCAGGCACGAGGTGCGAATAGCCGATGATGCCGTCGGGCAGGTCGCGCGGCGGGCGGCGGCGGGCGTCGAACAGCAGGCGCGCCTGGTTGACGGTGAGGTAGGTCCAGTAGCAGGCGAAGCCGCTCGCAGTCACCAGCGTGGCAGCCAGCGCGCGGCGCATGAGGGATGACATGTCTCGGTCCGGATTCCGTGGCTCTCCGGGGCGCAGCGGGCTGCGTCCCGGGTGGAGCCTAACCGATTTTCGCGCAAGTCGAGACGGGTTCCCATGCCCTCGGGGTCAGTTCTTGTACGATATGGCTCATAACGCCGCGCCACCACAGTGCGCGACCAGGAGCCAATGGCATGAGCGAACAGAAGCACGAACAATTGCGCGCCGAAGAGGCGCAGGCCATGCAGCGCGTGGTGGATGCGACCCGGCAGGTCCAGGTGGCTTTTGCCGCGCTGCAATCCCAGTATCCCCCGCAAGGCAGCGGCAAGCCTTCCAAGCTGGCGCTGCAGACGTTCGACGCGGCGCTCCAGGCGCTGGAGGATGCGCAGGCGGCATTCGACGAGATCCTCAACGATCTGCTTGACGAAAACCGGTAGACCGGCGCCGGACAGGCGCAATCCCCGTACCGCCGGTGATATGGTTGCCGGACAACGCCGCCGCGGCCGCCGCCGGTTCCTTCCGGCATGGCCGCACCGGGACCGGCAAGGAGTGGCTCGCGCGGGCCATCCATGCGGCTTCGCCGCGCAGCGAGGGGCCGTTCGTGGCGGTGAACTGCGCGGCCATTCCGGAATCGCTGATCGAGGCCGAACTGTTCGGCTACGAAGAAGGCGCCTTCACCGGCGCGCGCCGGCGCGGCAGCACAGGCAAGGTATTGCAGGCGGACGGCGGCACGCTGTTCCTGGACGAGATCGGCGACATGCCACTGGCGCAGCAGGTGCGCCTGATGCGCGTGCTGCAGGAACGTGCGGTAACGCCGCTCGGCGGGTCGCGTGCGATGGCCGTGGACGTGCGCATCGTATGTGCCACGCACCGCGACCTGCGCGCGATGATCGACGCAGGCACCTTCCACGAAGACCTTTACTACCGCATCAATGCGCTCACGGTCACAATGCCGGCATTGAGCGAGCGCGGCGACCTGCCCGTGCTGGTGGCGCGCATCCTGTCGATGCAGCAGGCTGAGGCCGGGCCGCAGTGCCCGCAGCGCGTGTCCGGCGAAGTCATGGCGCGCCTGTGCGCACATGCATGGCCGGGCAACCTGCGCCAGATGGCCAATGTGCTGCGCACGGCGATCATGGCGGAGGCTGCGTGGCCAGCAGGGCGGCCTCTTCGTCACTGAACAGTTCCGAACGCGTGAGGAAACGCTGCCCGGTCCCGCTTTCCAGCGAGAACATGCCGCCCGCGCCAGCCACCACATCGATCACCAGGCGCGTGTGCTGCCAGTATTCGAACTGCGCCCGCGTCATGTAGAAGGGCGCGCCGCCGATCTCGCCGAGGCAGACATCGGCATCGCCGACGACCAGGTCGCCGGCGGCGAAGCACATCGGCGCGCTGCCGTCGCAGCAGCCGCCGGACTGGTGGAACATCAGCGGACCATGCCGCGCGCGCAGCTCGCCGATCAGCGCCAGCGCGGCAGGGGTGGCGACGACGCGGGTCACGGGACTTGTGGTGTCGGCATGGGCTTGCGGCATGGTCGCTGCCTCAGTGCGCGAGGTCGAGCACCACGCGGCCCTCGACCTTGCCTTCGCGCAGGCGGTTGAGCACGTCGTTGACGTCTTCCAGCTTCGCGGTCGAGACCGTGGCCTTCACGTCGCCGTGCGCGGCGAAGTCGAGCGATTCCTGCAGGTCGCTGCGCGTGCCGACGATCGAGCCGCGGATGGTGATGCCCTTGAGCACCACATCGAAGATCGGCGTGCCGAAATCGCCGGGCGGCAGCCCGTTGAGCGCGATCGTGCCGCCGCGCCGAACCATGCCGATGGCCTGCGAGAACGCCTTGGGCGAGACCGCGGTGACCAGCACGCCATGCGCGCCGCCGATTTCCTTCTGCAGCCATGCGGCAGGGTCCGTGTCGCGCGCGTTGACCGCTACCTCGGCGCCCAGCCGCCTGGCCAGGTCGAGCTTGGTATCGTCGATATCGACAGCGGCCACGCGCAGGCCCATGGCTCTTGCATACTGCACGGCCACATGGCCCAGACCGCCGATGCCGGAGATCACCACCCACTGGCCGGGACGCGTATCGGTCACCTTCAGGCCCTTGTACACGGTGACGCCGGCGCACAGGATCGGCGCGATCTCGACGAAGCCCACCTTGTCAGGCAGCAGGCCCACATAGTTGGGATCGGCCACCACGTACTCGCCATAGCCGCCGTTGACGGAATAGCCGGTGTTCTGCTGCTTCTCGCACAATGTTTCCCAGCCTTGCAGGCAGTGCTCGCAATAGCCGCAGGCGCTGTACAGCCACGGAATGCCGACGCGGTCGCCTTCCTTCACGCGGGTGACGCCGCTGCCCACGGCTGATACATAGCCCACGCCCTCATGGCCGGGGATAAAGGGCAAGCTGGGTTTGACCGGCCAGTCGCCATCGGCGGCGTGCAGGTCGGTATGGCAGACGCCGGAGGCCTCGATCTTCACCTGGACCTGGCCAGGCCCGGGTTGCGGCACGGGCACTTCATCGATCGTGAGCGGCGCGCCGAATGCGCGCACCACTGCAGCTTTCATCATCGCTGGCATATCGACTCCTTATTGGAAGCGGTGCCCGGGGAGGCGGGCACCGCTACGATCATGGCACGCGTTTCGCGGCACGGGGCTGCAAATTCACCGGCAAAACGCGATGCCTTGTGCATCATCAGAAAAAACCGAGTGCGTTCGGGCTGTAGCTGACCAGCAGGTTCTTCGTCTGCTGGTAGTGGTCGAGCATCATGCGATGGTTCTCGCGGCCGATGCCCGATTGCTTGTATCCCCCGAATGCGGCATGTGCAGGGTAGGCGTGGTAGCAGTTGGTCCACACGCGGCCGGCCTGGATGCCGCGGCCCATGCGGAACGCGCGCGCGCCGTCGCGCGTCCACACGCCTGCGCCGAGGCCATAGAGCGTGTCGTTGGCAATGGCCAGCGCTTCCTCTTCGTCCTTGAATGTGGTGACCGACACCACCGGCCCGAAGATCTCTTCCTGGAAGATGCGCATCTTGTTGTGGCCCTTGAACACGGTCGGCTTCACGTAGTAGCCGCCCGCCAGGTCGCCGTCGAGCTGGTTGCGTTCGCCGCCCGCCAGGCACTGCGCGCCTTCCTTGCGGCCCAGGTCGATGTAGGACAGGATCTTCTCGAGCTGCTCGGCCGATGCCTGCGCGCCGATCATGGTGCCCTTGTCGAGCGGATGTCCCTGGCGGATCGCGGCCACGCGCTTGAGCGCGCGTTCCATGAAGCGGTCGTAGATCGATTCCTGGATCAGCGCGCGCGACGGGCACGTGCAAACTTCACCCTGGTTCAGCGCGAACATGGCAAAGCCTTCCAGCGCCTTGTCGAAGTAGGCATCGTCGGCGGCCAGCACGTCCTCGAAGAAGATGTTGGGCGACTTGCCGCCCAGCTCCAGCGTGACCGGGATCAGGTTCTGCGACGCGTACTGCATGATCAGCCGGCCCGTCGTGGTCTCGCCGGTGAAGGCGACCTTGCTGATGCGTGGGCTCGATGCCAGCGGCTTGCCCGCTTCCAGGCCGAAGCCGTTGATGACATTGATCACGCCCGGCGGCAGCAGGTCGCCGATCACTTCCATCAGCACGAGGATCGATGCCGGCGTCTGCTCGGCGGGCTTGAGTACCACGCAGTTGCCCGCGGCCAGCGCCGGTGCAAGCTTCCAGGTAGCCATCAACAGCGGGAAGTTCCACGGGATGATCTGCCCGACCACGCCCAGCGGCTCGTGGAAGTGGTAGGCAATGGTCTCGGCGTCGATCTCCGAGATGCCACCCTCCTGCGCGCGGATGCAGCCGGCAAAGTAGCGGAAGTGGTCGACGGCCAGCGGCAGGTCTGCGGCGGTGGTCTCGCGCACCGGCTTGCCGTTGTCGATGGTTTCGGCCACGGCCAGCAACGTCAGGTTGGCTTCGATGCGGTCGGCAATGCGGTTCAGGATATTGGCGCGCTCGGTGGTCGAGGTGCGGCCCCAGGCCGCCTTGGCGGCGTGCGCGGCGTCGAGCGCGGCATCGACGTCTTCCTGCTTCGAGCGCGGTACGCGCGTGAATGGCTTGCCCGTGATCGGCGTGATGGCCTCGAAATACTCGCCGCCTGCCGGCGGCACCCAGGCGCCGCCGATATAGTTCTCGTACTGCTGCTTGTAGGGGTTGCTGACGCCCAGCTGGGCGATCTCGGCCATGTTCATGTCTCGCTCCGTCTTGTGAAGTCGTTTGCAGGCGCGGCGATACGCCGCGCGCGAGGCAGACATCGCAAGAGGTGTGCCGGTGCCGGGGCGGCAGGCGAAACTGGCGTCGGATCGGGGATCTGCGGGATGTCAGGCGCGAACGCAGCAGTCTCGGCTGTGCCAGCCCGGCGGGCCGGCTGTTCCGTGCTGGCACAACTGTGGCAAAACGGAACAGTTGTGCCGCTGGCGCATCAGCGCGGCTGGAACACGATGATGGCCATTCCCGCAAACGCCACGCCGACACCGGCCAGGTCCCAGGCGCTGGGCCGCATGCCATCGACCAGCCACAGCCAGAGCACGGCCACGCCGATATAGACGCCGCCATAGGCGGCATACACGCGCCCCGATGCATCCGGGTGCAGCGACAGCAGCCACGCGAACAGCGCCAGCGACAGCGCGCCCGGCACCAGCACCCACGCACTGGCGCCCTGGCGCAGCCACAGGTAGGGCAGGTAGCAGCCGAGGATCTCGGCGAGCGCGGTGAGCAGGTACAGGGCGATGGTTTTCATGTGGCAGTGCGGGAACGGGGCGCCGGGCAGGGAAATGGCCAGGAGGCTGGAGGAGCATTCCCGCAGTATACGGACGTTCAAGCCACGGCCCGGATCGGGCTGTCTCGCCTGCGTCAGGCAGGTGTTGTGCGAAATTCGACACTCCGGCGCAGGGATGCGCGCGAGTGTGGCCCCGACCAGGTATTTGCCGCAACCGCCTGGCCACCCTTGGCCTATGCTTGGATCGAAGTGGCACGGGCAATCCCGCGCAGGTTCGGACAAGGAGGCAGCATGTCGGTGAATGCACGGGCCGCAAGCCCGTCGGGCAGCATCCTGCTGGTTGTCGCAGGCTTGCTGGCTTCCTGTGCGACGGGCCGCGACGCGGCGCCGCCCGAACTGCAGCCGGCCGATGCGGGCCGCGTTATCGCAACGCTGCGTGCCACCGGCGTGCAGGTCTACCAATGCAAGCGCGACCAGGGCAACCGTCTGGTGTGGACATTCAGGGCACCGGAGGCCAATCTGTACGATGCGTATGGCCAGCCAGCAGGCAAGCATTACGCCGGGCCGACCTGGGAGGCGGCAGATGGCAGCAAGGTAACGGGCAAGGTCCTGCGGCAGGCGGCCAATCCGCGGGAAGCCGACAGCATCCCGTTGTTGCTGTTGCAGGCGACCAGCGCCGGCGGCCCGGGCCTGCTTTCGGGCGTGCGCTACATCCAGCGGCTCAACACACAGGGCGGCCTGGCATTGCCGCAGGCGTGCAATCAGGAAGGCCTGGAGAATCGCATGCCCTACCGCGCCGACTACGTCTTCCTCCAATAACAAGGAGATGGCAATGCGCCTGTCCTGGCTTCGCGCACTACTGGCTGCCTGCGTACTGAGCACGGCTGGCACCGCTGTCTTTGCCCAGGGCAAGGCGCCGCCACGCATCCAAAGCTATGCGTTGCCGGCGGGCGCGCATCCCCATGATGTCGCGCCTGCGCCCGACGGCGGGGTATGGTACACGGCCCAGACCATCGGCGAACTCGGGCGGCTGGATCCCGCAACCGGCAAGACCACTCATTTCCCGCTCGGCGCAGGCGCTGCGCCCCATGGAGTCATCGTCGGGCCGGACGGCGCCGCGTGGGTCACGGATGGCGGCCAGAATGCCATCCTGCGAGTCGACCCCGTAACGCATGCCGTGAAGCGCTTTCCGCTCCCGGCGGGACAGGCCAATGCCAACCTGAACACCGCGGTGTTCGATGCGCGCGGACGGCTCTGGTTCACGGGACAGAACGGCGTGTATGGCGAACTCGACCCGGCCAGCGGCCGCATGCGCGTGTTCGATGCGCCGCAGGGTCGCGGGCCATACGGTATTGCCGTGACGCCGGGTGGCGATGTCTATTTTGCCTCGCTGGCGGGGGGCTACATTGCCCGCATCGATACCGCCACCGGCGCCGCGCATGTCATGGCTCCTCCCACACCGCGGTCTGGGCCGCGCCGCATCTGGTCAGACTCGAAGGGCACGCTATGGATCAGCGAATGGACCGCCGGCAAGCTCGGCGCGTACGATCCCGGAACTGGCCGGTGGCGGGAATGGGCCTTGCCGGGCGAGAGTCCCCACGCCTACGCGATGTATGTGGATGAGCAGGACAAAGTATGGCTGAGCGATTGGGGCAAGAACGCAGTCCTGCGCTTTGACCCGCAGACGGAAAAGTTTGAGACCTTCGTCAGCCCGCGCCCGAATGCCAATGTGCGTCAGATGCTGGGTCGCCCGGGCGAGGCCTGGGCAGCGGAATCCGGCACGGACCATCTCGTCGTGTATCGTTTCGGCGCCGGCGGGCCAAGGTGAGCGAGCCGGTCAGCGTACCGCGCATCCCGCCTAGGCAGGGTCAACCGGCACGGTTGAGATCAGTGCGCCGCGCGCAAGCAGTTGCTCATGGAATACCGCCGTCTTGGCGGGTCCGGTCGCGCACACGCGCAGCGGATCGGCACTTGCCCGCAGGGCGTCGCGCAATTCGTGGCGGCTTGAGACATCGATGCCCACCCCCGCCATCACCGCTGCCTTAACCAGCGCCTGCGACTTGTTGACCTTCGCGCCGTAGAAAATCTCGCCTTGCACGCTGTGCGCCGCCAGCACGGCACGCAGGGCAGCGACGTTGTTGCGCAGCACGTGCGGCCAGATGACGTTCAGCGGAGACCCGTATCGCTCCACGGCTGCCACCAGCGACTGCGGCGAGGTGCGGAGCATCCGGGCGATCAACGGGTCCCAGAACGGCAGCAATTGCGTGGGCGGGTGGGTTCGGTATGTTTCCGGCTGGGTGCGTACAGCGTCATGGTCGATCCACATGGTCTGGTCCCCGAGGGCGTTGGTGGTCAGCGATTCAGTGGAGAGTCGTCTCAGAAGTCGACCGTGGCCGACAGCAGCACCGTGCGCGGCGCGGCCTGCGAGAAGCCGCCCCAGGAGGTGACGCCCGACCAATAGTCGCGGTCGAACACGTTGAGAACGTTGGCACGGAAGGTAGAGGTCTTGCCGGCGATGCGTGTGCGATAGCGCGCGCCGACGTCGAACTTGGTCCATGACGGCAGGCTGGCTGTGTTGAGCTGGTTCACGTATTGCCGGCCCGTGTAGATCATGGCGCCGGTCACGGTCAGGCCTGCTACCCACGGCAGGTCCCATTCCGCGCCCAGGTTGGCTTGTACCCTTGGCACGCCGATGGCGGTCTTGCCGACCGCTGCCGCGGTGCCGGACTGGGTAATCTCGCCGTCGATCAGCGCCACGCCGCCCAGCAGCCGCACGCCGGGCATGGCCTCGCCGAACAGGTTCAGCTCCAGGCCGCGATTGCGTTGTTCGCCGTTGACGGAGAACACATTGCCTGTGAGCTGCCCGCTGGGCTTGGTGATCTGGAACGCCGCGAACGTGGCGGTGAAGCGCCCGAGATCCACCTTGGTGCCGACCTCGTACTGCCTGGTCTTGTACGGCGCGAACACCTCGCCCGAGTTGCTGGCGGTCGGCGGTGCCACATCGCCCTTGCTCAGGCCCTGGATGTAGTTGGCGTAGAACGACACACGCTTCCACGGCTGCACCACCAGGCCCGCCATCGGCGTGGTGGCGCTTTCGTCGTAGGACGATGCCACCGCGCCTGCCGGACTGAAGTTGCGCGAGCGGATGCGCTGCTGGCGCACGCCCAGCGTCAGCAGCACGCGGTCGTCCATGGCGGACATGGTGTCGGCCAGCGAGAAGCCGGTCTGGTCGTTGTCCGAGACCCTGGGCACGCTGCCCGGCGCGGGCAGGTCCTGCGCAGGCCGTACCACCGGGTTGTAGATGTTCGATGCCACCGGCGTGCCGGTGGTGTTGGCGCGGTCCAGGCTGTCGGAGTAGGCGCGGGCCTGGAAGGTCACGGCATGGCGGACCGGGCCGGTGTCAAAGCGGCCGCGCAGGCCGGCGTCGTACGTGGCGCGATCGACCTTGAACTTGTAGTAGGTGGGCGTGCTCAGCGTATCGCCCTGGGCGTTGACAATCTGGGGCGTGGTGCCGAACAGCCGCGACAGCTGCGTCCAGCCGCCGCCGGCATCGGCGAAGACGGTGAGCTGGTCGGTGATGTCGTATTCCGTGCGGAACAGCAGCGACTCGTCGGTGCCGCGCGTCCACTCCCACGGCTGCGTGACATTGCGCCGCCCGTCCGGTGCCCCGGGGATGGCCTGCAGCCCCGGGCCCATGATAAAGGGGCGGCCTGGCGCATCGAGCTTTTCCTGCTGGCCGATCACGTCCAGCGACGCGCGCAGCCGCTTGCCCTGGTAGTCCAGCGACAGCGCGCCGATGCCAGCCTTGCGCGACTGGTTGTCCATGGGCGTGTCGCCCTGGTAGTAGCTGCCGTTGAAGCGCACGCCCCATTCGCGCGACTCGCCGAAGCGGCGGCTCACGTCCGCGTGGCCGCCGAACTGCGTATCCGACGCGTAGCTGGCCGTCACCGATGCCAGGTCCTCGTGCGCGCGCTTGGGCACGATGTTGATTACGCCGCCTACGCCGCTGTTGGGTGACATGCCATACAGCATTGCCGCCGGGCCCTTGATGACTTCCACGCGCTCCACGTAGTCGGTGAAGACACGGTAATTCGGTGCCACGCCGTACAGGCCGTCGAAGGCGATTTCGCCGGTGTTGCCTTCGCCGACAGGGAAGCCGCGAATGTAGAGGTTGTCGATATTGCCGCCGGGCAGGCCCGTGAAGCGGACCGACGGATCCTTGTTGACCGCGTCGGCCACCGTTGGCGACTGCTGGTCCTGGATCATCTGCGCGGTGTAGCTGCTCACGTTGAACGGCGCTTTCATGATGCTGGTGTTGCCTAGCATGCCGAGCCGCGCGCCGCGCGCGACCTGGCCGCCAGCATAGGGTGTGGGCAGGTCTTCCGGCGACGCGTCGGCAGTCACGCGGACCTCCGGCAGCGTCTGCGCAGAGACGTTGCCGGGATCCTGAGCCAAGACAGGATCGATGTTGGCCAACGCCAGGAGGCCTGCTACCGCCAGCGATGGGGTCAGCGCGCGCCCCGGCAGCAGAGCCGGGCAGGAGGTGGATGTCAGCGACAGGCGTGATGTTTTGATGATGTTGCTGGGGATTGCTGCGTCAGTCTGACCGGAGACCGGCATGGCTCAAGCTTCCTTAGATGTCCATGCCGGACGATCTGTAAGGATCGGTTCGCATCGGACGGGTTGGCCGGCGCCTCAGGCAGGTGCCGAAGTGGTGTAAGGAGACTATTGCAAATGAGAATCGTTATCAAATAAATTGTGAAGACATTTTGACCTGTTTGAAACTTGCTGGCGATTCGACGGCGGTGCCCAGCCGCTGAAATGGCCAGTTACCTGCCATTCGCAGAGGTTATGGACGAGATATCGCAAACGCCCGTATTGATGCCGCACGAAACTGGCCGCTACGTCGTCACCTTGCAGCCGGTTTCCTTTTTCCGGCAGTCAGAGCAGGTCGACATTGAAGGGGTGTGGATGCTCACCGAGTTGATTGCCAGCGACGGTTGCTGGCTGACGCCCATCCCGGTGGAGGCATCGCACGGCATCGTGATGGACGGAAATCACCGCTTGCGTGCCGCCATGCGCCTTGGGCTCAAGCGCTTGCCGTGCATCCCGCTGCGCTATGGCGATCCGAGGGTTTGCGTCCGCGACTGGAACTCGGGGGAGCCGTTCGATACCGGTTGCATTCTGCGGACCGTGACTTGCGGCGGGCTCCTTCCGCACAAGAGCACGCGGCATTTTTTTGAGCCGTCACTGCCGGTAACGTCGATTCCGTTGGGACGACTGAGGGATTAGGAGGGCTGGTGCATGGTGACGAAAGTCAGCAACTCACTTGCGACGACGGTCGCCGCCATAGCTGTCAACAATGATCATCGTGCGATCCAGCACGCCCTGATCATCGAAGTAGGCGCTGAAGTGGGCCGGCTGGTAGCCGCTCGCATAGAGCCGGTACGACCATGCCTCGCGCTTCATGAGCGGGTAGTACTGGACGGGCTCGCGCGGCAGGCCGAAGCGCTCGGCCACGTCGCGCTTGGTCCAGACTCCCGGCTTGGCCTCGTAGATCTCTTTCTCGGTCAACATCTGGCGGAAGTTGACGAGCTTCCCGTTCGCATCAAAATCGGCGGCGTAGACCTCGAACCCCAGGGGCTGGTGCGAATAGATCCAGCGCGTGGAGCCGTCAGCGAGCTTGTAGACCTCCGTGGGCGCGCCAAAGGTCTCGCGCACGGCGCTTTCCGGGCTACCTGTCATTTTCTGCGCGGTCTGGACGGGTTGCAGGGACGCACAGGCAGACAGCGCAACCGCTGCGCCTGCCACCCAACTGGCTAAGCGATATGACATGGCCATTCTCCACTGCCGAAACGTGCCGGTTCTTTCGGCTGGTATTCAATCCAGGCATGGTGCACCCACTACATGCCGGACCCGGCACCAACCCCGCCTGTTCCGCCCGCGCCAGCACCAATCCCGCCCGTGCCTGGCGTCGGCTGGAATCCGGGAGTGCTTGCCGGTGATGCACCACCCGTCATCGTCGCCCCGGATCCGGACGCGGTGCCGGAATCGTCGCCGTCTCCGCCGCAAGCGCCGAGCAGGAATGCAGCAAGCAATGCAATAGTCGCGAGCGGCAGCGCGGCAAGCGCGCGCCGGACGGGGCCTCCGGACTTGAGTGACGATTCGCTCACGATGCATCCTCGACAGAAGAATTTTGGTTCGTCTGGCTAAACGCGTGGCGGCCGGCCTTTATTCCATTCCGGGCTATCGCAAATGACGAAAGGCCGTGCCTGCGCCTTGGTTCGCAGCATCGATGCCGCCGATGTGTCGATGATGCCCTCGTCAAAACGGAATACCCCGCACATGGCGGGGTATTCCGTTCGTGTCCCAGGCCCCCCGGGCGGCTTTACTGCGGTCCGAGCTTGCGGATCAGCGCGTCGAGCTTTTCCATTTCGTCTTCGGTCAGGTCCGTGAGCGGCGCGCGCACCGGACCCGCGTCGTGGCCGACCAGGCGGGCGCCGGCCTTCACGATGCTCACCGCATAGCCCTGGCGGCGGTTGCGGATGTCCAGGTACGGCAGGAAGAACTCGTCGATCAGGCGGCCGACGGTGGCATGGTCGTCGGCGGCGACGGCGCGGTAGAACGCCATCGCGGTGCGCGGGATGAAGTTGAACACGGCCGACGAGTACACCGGCACGCCCAGCGCCTTGTAGGCGGCGGCATAGACTTCGGCGGTCGGCAGGCCGCCCAGGTAGGCTAGCCGGTCGCCCAGCTTGCGGCGCACGCGGACCATGGCCTCGATTTCGCCGACGCCGTCCTTGAAGCCGATCAGGTTGGGGCAGCGGTCGACCACGCGCTCCAGCAGGTTGGCGCCGATGCGCGAATTGGCGCGGTTGTAGACGATCACGCCGATATTAACTGCCTTGCAGACCTCTTCGATGTGGTTGGCAATGCCTTCCTCGCAGGCTTCGGTCAGGTAGTGCGGCATCAGCAGCACGCCCTTGGCGCCAAGGCGCTGGGCTTCCTGTGCGTAGGCGATGGCCATGCGCGTCGGGCCGCCTGCGCCGGCCAGGATGGGCACCTTGCCTGCGCAGGTTTCCACCGCGGTGCGGATCACATTGGAGTAGTCGTCCGGCGTCAGCGAGAAGAACTCGCCGGTGCCGCCAGCGGCGAACAGTGCCGACGCGCCATACGGCGCCAGCCATTCCAGTCGCTTGACATAGGTGTCAGGGCGGAAGTTGCCCTGCGCGTCGAAGTCGGTGACTGGGAAGGACAGCAGGCCTTCGGAAATGATCTGCTTCAGTTCTTGCGGTGTCGTCATGTCTCTCATCCTGGGCCGGAACCGGCGAATGGTGATGGATCGGGCAGGGCGGTCTTCCGCGGTCCTGCGGTGGCGTTATTAATGTACGTCATCGTACAACTAGGTGAGATAATAAACAAGCACCAAAGCAGAAAATTGCGGGAAAACCCGGGGAAATCCCGCCGATGGGAGAGCGGGTGTAAGTGCCATGATGGTCCGGATCGTCAGTATCTGTAAGGAAAACGAAAGCAGGCGGCAAGCGGGTTGCGAGGATCCTAGGGTAAACGCGCACTACGGCATGTCGGTCGTATCCTTATAATTCAAGTCATACGATGACATATCTCAAATCGCGTTTGCCATCGTCTGGCATACGGCCCTGAGGAGACCCCGATGAACGCAAGTCCGACCCCCACCGCTACAACGGCCGCTGCCGGCAGCGCCGCCACTGCGCGCCGCACCAATGTCCGCTACTGGATCCTGGCGATGATCTTCATCGTCACCACGGTCAACTATGCCGACCGTGCCACGCTGTCGATCACGGGCCCCGCCATGCGCGAGGCCTTCGGCTTCTCCGCCGTGCAGATGGGCTATATCTTCTCCGCCTTCAGCTGGGCTTATGTCATGGCGCAGATTCCGGGCGGCTGGCTGCTTGACCGCTTTGGCGCGCGCCGCATCTATGCGGCCAGCATCTGCCTGTGGTCGGTGTTCACGCTGCTGCAGGCCTGGGTGGGGGTGTTCGCCTCGATGGGCGCGGTGATGACGGTGCTGTTCATGCTGCGTTTTGCCGTGGGCCTGGCCGAATCGCCGGCGTTCCCGGCCAACGCCAAGGTGGTGGCAAGCTGGTTCCCCACGTCGGAGCGCGGCACGGCGTCGGCTATTTTCAACGCGGCGCAGTACTTCGCCGCGGTAGTGTTCACGCCGCTGATGGCATGGGTGACGCATAGCTGGGGCTGGCACCACGTCTACATGTGGATGGGCGTGTTCGGCATGGCGCTGGCCATGCTGTGGCTCAAGGTCATGCGCAGCCCCGCCAGCCATCCGGCGGTCAATCGCGCCGAACTCGAGCATATCGAGCAGGGCGGCGGCCTGATCCACATGAACGAAGGCGCTGCGCGCGCCACCGGCAAGGCCGCGGCGCCGGCGGGCTGGTTCTATGCGCGCCAGCTCCTGAGCAACCGCATGCTGGCTGGCGTGTACCTGGGCCAGTACTGCATCAACGTGCTCACCTACTTCTTCCTGACCTGGTTCCCCGTGTACCTGGTGCAGGCGCGCGGCATGTCCATCCTCAAGGCAGGGTTCGTGGCGTCGCTGCCGGCGATCTGCGGTTTCCTTGGCGGCGTGCTGGGCGGCATGATTTCGGACGCGCTGCTGCGCCGCGGCTGCACGCTGACGGTGGCGCGCAAGGTGCCTATCGTCGCCGGCATGCTGCTGTCGGTCAGCATGATTGCCTGCAACTATGTCGATGCGGAGTGGCTCGTGGTCGGTTTCATGGCGCTGGCTTTCTTTGGCAAGGGCATCGGCGCGCTGGGCTGGGCCGTGGTGGCGGACACCGCGCCCAAGGAAGTGATCGGCCTAGCGGGCAGCATCTTCAATACGTTCGGCAATATCGCCGGCATCGTCACGCCGATCGCGATCGGCTACATCCTGAGCGTCACCGGCTCCTTCAACGGCGCGCTGGTGTTCGTCGGGATCCATGCACTGGTCACGGTGCTGAGCTACCTGGTGATCGTCAAGGACATCCGCCGCGTAGAACTCAGGCACCCGCAATAACCGCAGGAAGCACAGCATGTCAGAACACGATTCGCGCGCCCCGGCCGCCCAGCCAGTCAAGGCTCCGCTCCATATCCGTATCCATCCTGAAGACAACGTGGCCATCGTCGCCAACGACGGCGGTTTGCCGGCCGGCACGGAGTTCCCGTGCGGCCTGGTCCTGCGCGAGGCCGTGCCCCAGGGGCACAAGGTCGCGCTGTCGGACCTGAAACAGGGCGATGCGGTGGTGCGCTACAACGTGGTGATCGGCTACGCGCTGAAAGACCTGCCGCGCGGCAGCTGGGTCAACGAGCGCGTCATCGAAATGCCCGTGGCGCCGGGCCTGACCGACCTGCCGGTCGGCACGCGCGTGCCGGCGCCGCTGCCGCCACTGGAAGGCTATACCTTCGAGGGCTTCCGCAATCCGGACGGTTCGGTCGGCACGCGCAATATCCTGGCCATCACCACGACAGTGCAGTGCGTGTCGGGCGTGGTCGAGCACGCCGTGCGGCGCATCCGCGAAGAACTGCTGCCGCGCTATCCCAACGTCGATGACGTGGTCGGGCTGGAACACACCTATGGCTGCGGCGTAGCCATCGACGCGCCCGATGCCGTCATCCCGATCCGCACGCTGCGCAATATCGCGCTCAACCCCAACTTCGGCGGCACCGCGATGATGGTCAGCCTCGGCTGCGAGAAGCTGCAGCCCGACCGCCTGATGCCGCCGGGCACCATCCCGATCCGGACCGGCGCGGGCGAGGTGCAGGTGGGCGTGGTCTGCCTGCAGGATGAGCAGCACGTGGGCTTTGCGTCGATGATCGCGTCGATCATGGCGATGGCCGAGACGCACCTGGCGCGCCTCAACGCGCGCCGGCGCGAAACGTGCCCGGTGTCGGACCTGGTGGTCGGCGTGCAGTGCGGCGGCAGCGATGCGTTCTCCGGCGTGACGGCCAATCCGGCCGTGGGGTTTGCCACCGACCTGCTGGTGCGCGCCGGTGCCAGCGTGATGTTCTCCGAAGTGACAGAAGTGCGCGACGGCATCGACCAGCTCACCGCGCGCGCCGCCACGCCCGAGGTAGCCGAGGCGATGATCCGCGAGATGGCCTGGTACGACCGCTACCTCGAGCGCGGCCGCGTGGACCGCAGCGCCAACACGACGCCTGGCAACAAGAAGGGCGGGTTGTCGAACATCGTGGAAAAGGCGATGGGCTCGATCATCAAGTCGGGCAGCGCGCCGATCAGCGGCGTGCTGTCGCCGGGGGAGAAGCTCACGCAGAAGGGCCTGATCTACGCCGCCACGCCGGCGAGCGACTTCATCTGTGGCACGCTGCAGCTCGCCGCCGGCATGAACCTGCACGTATTCACGACCGGACGCGGCACGCCCTACGGCCTGGCCGAGGTGCCGGTCATCAAGGTCGCGACACGCAGCGACCTGGCACGCCGCTGGCATGACCTGATGGACGTCAACGCGGGCCGCATCGCCACCGGCGAAGCCACCATCGAGGACGTGGGCTGGGAGCTGTTCCACCTGATGATCGACGTGGCCAGCGGCCGCAGGAAGACCTGGGCGGAGCACCACAAGCTGCACAACGCGCTCGCGTTGTTCAATCCGGCGCCGGTGACCTGAGGCGCTGTCGGAGACCGTCGCTTCGCGTGCCGCCGATGCCTACTTTGCCGCGCCCCACTTTGCGATGCGGCGTACAGGGGCGCTGCCTCTTCCTGGAGCTAACCATCAACGTGACATGCTCCGCAGGATAGCGGGTCGTCCTATGCAGCGCGGCATGGTATGCCGGATGTCCAGGATCTATGCGCTTGATAGCTGACATGGGTGGCACCTCCTCAGAAGAATTCTAGTCCGAGGCACGGCGATTATGCCGCCTTCCTGAACCCCCATACTCTCGTCTGGTGTATGCCGGCATTGGCGAAAGCTCGCCGCCGGCAAGCCCCGGTGCGCCAACGTACGTTCCTACCGAACTCGTAGTTTGGCTCGTAGAAGCCCATAGCCTGTAACGGTAAGGTGCAGCCCATGGACGCATACGTACGGACATGCAGGGATGAAGGTATACATCTCCCCCGGCGGGCTGTATCCGTTTAGGGTTGTTCGATGCCTGCCGTCACCCGCAGGAACGTGAGTGTGCCGCCGCGCGCTGCTGGCAGGCGTCGAACAAGCCTCGATGGAGGAAACCGCGGAGTGCTCCGAGGCGGTCGGAGTGTTGGAGGCTATGGCGATTGATTGGCCGGGATGCCCAACGGTGTCGGAGCTTGCGCGGTCAAACGGGATGTTGGATAGAGCCTGGTGCGGTGACGAGGCGGTCCAGTCGCGCAATCGCGAGGATGAAGCGGACGTGCGAGGGGCTGCGCGAAGCGGCAAGCGCAAACGTCCGCTCGTAGGCCGCGTTGCCGCAAAGCCGACGGTCGAATTGCACGTCCAGAAAGCGCGATGCTCATGTCTGGCCTCGCCGCTTGGGTGGTGCGCGAATGGGCGCAGTGCGCTCCAGGATCTCGATGACGATCATCGGCGCACCGCAGTGGTGGCAGACGAAGACCGCAGGGACAGCAACCCTGGGATCGTCGGGCTGGGTGTCGGCCTCAGGCATGACGTCCAGCAGTTCACGGGCCTTCGCGAGATTGGCGCGGCGCACCGGGTTGGCGAGCAGGCCGTAGTGACGGATGCGATGGAAGCCAGCGGGCAGCACATGGAGCAGGAAGCGGCGCATGAACTCGCCGGTTTCGAGCGTCATGATCTTGTGGCGGGTGCGTCCCTTTGCGCGGTAGTCCTTCCAGCGGAAGGTGACACCGCGCTCATCGAAGGCGACCAGGCGCTGGTTGGAGATCGCCACCCGGTGTGTGTAGCGTGAGAGGTATTCGAGTACGGTGTCTGGTCCGGCAAAGGGACGCTTGGCGTAGACGACCCACTCGCAGGTGCGCAGCGGCGCAAGCCACCGTGCAAAGGTAGCCGCATTGGCAAGCTCCGTGGATTCGCCGAAGAACTGCAACTGGCCACGCTGGTGAGCGGATTCGAGCGCTTCGAGGAAGCGGTGCCGGAACAGACGCGACAGGACGCGCACAGGCAGGAAGAAGCCGGTCCGGCATGCGATCCACCGCTTACCATCGGGCGACAGGCCTCCGCCTGGGACGATGCCGTGCACGTGCGGATGATGCGTAAGCGCCGAGCCCCAGGTGTGAAGCACGAGTGTGGCGCCAATCTGGGCACCCAAGTGCCTTGGATCGGCGGCGATAGTGCGGAGTGTTTCGGCGGCGATGTCGAACAGCAGCCCGTAGATCACCGTCTTGTTGTACCAGGCGATCGCGCCGACCGGTGCAGGTAGCGTGAACACGACGTGGTAGTACTCGACGGGCAGCAGGTCGGCCTGGCGCGCCTCGAGCCAACGGTGGGCGGCACTGGCCTGGCACTTCGTGCAATGGCGGTTGCGGCAGGAGTTGAAGGCGACCTCGATGCGCTCGCAACCTGAACAGCGCAGCACATGCCCGCCCAGCGCCGCCGTGCGGCACTGTTCGATGGCCGACATGACCTTCAACTGCCCCAGGCTCAGGTGTGTCGTGGCTCGCCACGCTGGCCCGTGGCTGCGGAAGATGTCCGCAACCTCCAGCATGAGGTGCTGCAGCGCGTGGGCTTACTCGGGAGGCAGGCGGTCCAGCGGGCTGGTGACCTCGTGCAGCAGGTCGGTGGCCACCTGCACGTAGAGCGCGGTGTTCTCGAGCTTCGCATGGCCGAGCAGCACCTGGATCACGCGGATGTCCACCTTCTGTTCGAGCAGGTGGGTCGCAAAACTATGTCGCAGCGTGTGCATGGATACGCGCTTGTCGATGTGCGCAGCTTCGGCGGCGGCGTGGATGGCGCGGTTCAGTTGCCGAGTGCTGAGCGCGTCGACAGGATCGAGCCCGGGAAACAGCCAGCCGCGATCCAGCATCTTGCCTTGAGCACGGGCCACGTGCCACCAGACGCGCAGGCGCTCGAGCAGCACTGGGGAAAGCATGGCGTAGCGGTCGCGGCGGCCCTTGCCCTGCTCGACGCGCAGCGTCATGCGCTGGCTGTCGATGTCAGTCACCTTCAGGGCCACCACTTCGCTGGCTCGCAGACCGGCGCCGTAGGCGACCGACAGCGCGGTCTGGTGCTTGAGGTTGCCGGCCGCCTCGATTAGCCGCCGCACTTCATCGGGGCTGAGCACGACGGGTAATATGCGTGGCACGCGCACCGGGTGCATCCTGACCATCAGTTCAGGCCGGTCGAGCGTGACCTCGAAGAAGAACTTCAGGCCGGTGATCGCGTGGTTCAGTGACACAGGCGATGTGCCGTGATCGACGAGATGCAGTTGGTAGCGCCGCAGGTCCTCGACAGTGGCGGTGTCAGGTGAGCGCCCGAGAAACCGGGCAAACTCGCGCACGATGTGCAGATAGGTGTCCTGTGTCTTCGGCGAGAGCTGGCGCATCCGCATGTCGTCGATCATGCGCTGACGCAGTGGACTGGCGTTTGCCGGTAAGGAGGTCATGATTCGGCTCCTGTTGAAGAACGAGGCGGATTGCCTCATTCGCCAACATAGAACCGTGTGACCGGCCTCTCCCTGACCGCCACCGTATGGCCGTAGCCCCTACCGCGCGAGCGGTTTAGTCCTCCGACCCACTGCTGTCATTCGTTAAAGCTTGGCGAGTGACTCAAGTTTGGGCCAGAGCGGTCGTCGAAACGGCGTGCCTCGGTAGACAACGCTAAAGGCCGAGGCTGCCTGCCAGTCGCTGCGCTAGTCCATCGCGGCGGAAGGCTTCCACAACGTGGTCGATGAATGCGCGTGTCTTGCCGGGCATCAGGGTGCGCGTAGGGTAGTACAACGAAATGGCGCCGGCGTCGGCGTACCAGCGCGGAAGTACGCGTACGAGTTCGCCACGTTCGATCCATGGCAGCACATCGGGTACCGCCAGCAGTGCCACGCCCAGACCCAGCAGCGCGGCTTCCCGCATGGCGGCCGGGTCGCTGACGACAATGCGTTCGCGCATGGTCGTGGCAACCTCGTTGCCGGCGGCATCGCGCATAGTCCAGTGGCGCGTGCGTCCGGTGCGCCCGGAGCGCATGACGATGCCGTCCATGACGTTCAGCATGGCCGGATCAGCAGGCAGCGTGCGTTCCCGCAGATACGCCGGCGACGCCACCGCGACGATATGCGCGGGTGCCAGTGGGCGCGACACAAGACCCGGCGCCAGTTCGAAGCCTCCACCTATGGCTGCGTCGAAGCCCTCGGCAATCAAGTCGATGGCGCGATTCTCGAAATGCCATTCCGGGCGGATCGCAGGGTAACGCTGCAGGAAATCAGGGAGCAACGGCATCACGTAAGCCACGCCGAACGACGGCGCCAGGCTGACTTTCAGCACACCGGCCGGTTCGCCGTGGTCGTTCGACATGGCGGCGATGGCGGCTTGCAGCGCGTCCAGGTTGCCGCCAATGGAGGCAAGGAAGCGTTCGCCAGCCTCGGTAAGCGTCAGCTTGCGCGTCGAGCGCTGGAACAGTCGCACGCCCAGATTGCGCTCGAGCATTGCCACGTTGCGGCTGACGGCCGCGGGGGTCAGGGCCAGTCGGCGACCCGCCGCCGAAAAGCTGCCCGTTTCGGCGCTGCGCACAAAGGATTCGAGGTTGGCGAGGGTTTCCATCCGGCTCAGTTTACACGATTGCTTGAAGATGATTCGAATAATTCATTACTAATCATCGTGCAATCGAACACCCATACTTCGTTCACACCTTCTGATTCACCCCAACGGAGAAAGAAATGACTCAACAGACCCTTCCCCTGGCCGGCAAGATCGCCCTCGTTACCGGCGGATCGCGCTCCATCGGCGCCGCCATCGCCCGCCGCCTGGCCGCCGACGGCGCGGCCGTAGCGCTGACCTACAGTGCCTCAGCGGACAAGGCCGCCACGGTAGTGCGCGAGATCGAAGCAGCCGGCGGCCACGCCATCGCGCTCGCCGCGGACGCCGGCGATGCGGCCGCGGTGCGCCGGGCCGTGGCAGCGACGGTCGACGCCTTCGGCGGCCTCGACATCCTCGTCAACAACGCCGGCCTGGGCTTGGGCGGTGCCATCGAGGACATCGCGTTCGACACCTACGAGCGCATGATTGCGGTGAACGTGACCGGCGTATTCGTGGCCACGCAGGAAGCGGTGCGCCATATGAAGACGGGCGGGCGAGTGATTCACATCGGTTCGTCGATGGCGCGCTACGCGGCGTTTCCCACGGCATCGCTCTACACGCTGACCAAGGGCGCGATCGCAGGCTTCAATCGCAGCCTGGTGCGCGATCTGGGGCCGAAAGGCATCACGGTCAACACCGTCCACCCCGGCCCGACCGACACCGATATGAATCCCGCCGGCGGCCCGGTCAGTGAGATCGTGGGACCCGGCATTGCCCTGGGACGATACGGGCAGCCGCATGAGATTGCCGGCGTGGTGGCGTTCCTCGCCGGTCCGGACGCAGCCTTCGTCACCGGTGCCGAGATCGTTGCCGATGGCGGCTTCACCGCCTGAACCGGGAGACCGTCATGCAAGCAAGCTACGGAAAGACCATTGGCATCATCGGCGCGGGCGCAATCGGCACGGCGTTTGCCACGGCGCTGGCACGCCACGGCATCCAGGCGGTGCTGGCCAACAGCCGTGGGCCTGAAACGCTGCAGGATGCCGTGCAAGCCATCGGGCCTTCGATCCGCCCGGGCACGCGTGAGCAAGCCGCGGCGCAAGACATCGTGCTGGTGGCAGTCAACTGGTCGAAGCTGCCGCAGGCGCTGGCCGGGTTGCCGGACTTTGGCGGGCGCATTGTCATCGATGCCAATAACCCGATCGAGGCGCCGCTGTTTCGCCCCGCGGACCTGCATGGCCGCTCGTCGAGCGCAGTGTTTGCAGACCTGGTGCCCGGCGCGCGTGTCGTGAAGACGTTCAATCACCTGCAGCCCGCGCTGGTCGCCGGCGATCCGCAAGCTGAAGGTGGCCGCCGCGTGATGTTCATCTCGGGTGACGATGCGAACGCCAAAGCCGAGGTGGCCAAGTTGATCGATCGCCTCGGGTTCTTCGGCATCGATCTCGGTTCGCTCGACGGGGGCGGAAGACAGCATCAGTTTCCTGGAGGACCGCTGGCCGCGCTGAATCTGGTGAGGTTGGGTTGACTTGAAGGGCGGGACTGGAGCAATCGAAACAGAAACTCGCTATCGATAGTCCGGCAAGCTCCACATAGTGAACCCGTCCGCTGTGTCAGAGCTTCGGCCATTCAGTCTGAGGGCCCGGCCGTCGCTTTCTGGCCGACTACGGTCGTACGCTGAACACAACCGAAGACTTCTACAAGGAGAAGAGCCTGCGCCGATACTAGCCCGTTAAGGGCAACTATGCCGCCCTCACCATCCGGAACGGTTGGATTTTTCGGCCATGAAGAGCTCAGGATCAGTTCCCACAGCCAACGGGGTTGGGCCGCCGCAATATGGACCTGCTGCGCGGCAGCCAAATGCCTGAATGGAGAACGGAAATCCCGGTGCTCGTCCGGAACTATCCAGCCCGTTGATCCGTAACTATTCGACCTCGCCGAGGGCCCGCTTTAAGGGTGGTGGCCGGCCGGGAGTCGGCCATCATCGTTGTGCGGAGCCGCCTGAACTGTCGGGCCTTGCACGAATCGCGGCCAGTTTGACATACAACGTACTGCGGGAGATGCCAAGTGTGCGGGCCGCCATCGACATATTTCCGTGCGCGGTAGCGATCGCATCCAGTATCGCCTGCCTTTCCACTTCTTCAAGACGTCCCGACACGACAGGAACTGGCGTTGGCGATATCGCGGTGGCCGGGTTGGTCGCCTGAGCGATGGTCGGAGGCAGCAGCGAAATATCGATGCACTCGCTGTCACAGAGGGCGAACATCACTTCGAAGACGTTCTGCAGTTCACGTATGTTGCCCGGCCAGCCATAGCCAAGAAGCGCCTGCCGGACCATGGGGCTGAGCTGTTTGGGCGTGCAGCCATACTTGCGTGCCAGCCTGGCGTTGAGATGGTCGATGATGACCTCGATATCGCCGGGGCGTTCGCGTAGCGCCGGCAATGGCAAGCTCACTGCGCAGAGGCGGTGGTACAGGTCTTCGCGGAAGCAGCCTGCGGCGATCTCTTTTCTCAGGTCTCGATTGGTGGCCGCTATGATGCGCACCGAGATGCGTCGCTCGCGGGTGTCTCCCAGCCGGACAACAACGCCGTCTTGCAGCACGCGCAACAGGTGGGGCTGCATATCCAGTGGCAACTCGCCGACCTCGTCCAGGAACAGCGTACCGCCGTCTGCCTGCTCGAACTTGCCTGGCAGGCCGCCGCGACGGGCGCCGGTAAAGGCGCCATCGGCATAGCCAAAGAGTTCGCTGGCCAGCAATTCACGGGTGAAGGCGCCGCAATTGACGGCAATGAACGGCCCATCGGACCGTTGGCCTGCGCGATGCAACGCCCGGGCGAAGAGTTCCTTTCCTGCACCAGTCTCGCCCAGCAGCAATACAGGCAGATCGAGCGGAGCGATTCGGCGCGCGCGTGCCTTGGTGGCGGCCAGCACCTCGCTTTCCCCGATGATCTCGCCAAATGGATCGTTGTCAGGCGCAGTCGCTGGTGTGACGGCGTCCGTTTGTACCGATACGGATGTTCGATGACGGGATGCCGACAGCGGGATCACCAGCATCGTGCCCAGGACCCCATCATGGTCCTTCACCGCGTGCAGCCATTCGGGACGAAGCCATTGTGGCCGCTGGCAATATTGATCGACCTCAGGCAATTCAAGGTCGAGTCCGGGGACCCGGCTGCCGATTTCCCATGGAAGCGGGGCTTCATAGCTTTCGCGCGCCGCTTGTGCATTGCTATTCGTGCGGACAATGCGTCCCCGGCTATCGACCAGCACCACATAGTCGCTGGCGTAACGAATGAAATGGTCGATGGCGCGGCTCAGCAACCGCTCGTGGCGCGCACCGTCGCGGCGAGCCAGTTCGCATTCGATCTGCCTTGCGGCGGCAATCACCAGCCCCAGGGTATGCCCGTGGAGCGTCTCCTTGACGCCGGAGATATCCACGACACCCAGCAAGGTGCGGGCGAATGGGTCGAAGATGGGCGCAGCGGCGCAGGTCCACCGCTTGACGTCCATGCAGAAATGCTCGTTGGCATGGATCTGAACCGGCGCGACGGCGGCGATAGCGGTACCGATGGCATTGGTGCCGATGACTTCCTCGTTCCAGCAGCCGCCGGTAGCCAGGTTGATTCTCTCGCCAACACTGCGGGTTCTGGTTTCGCCATCGAGGTGGAGGACGGTGCCACTGGAGTCACAAAGCATGATCAGGGTCCCGCATTCACGCAGGACCTCGCGCAGGCCGTCAAGTGCGGGACTCGCCGCCTCACGCAAGTCGCGGTTCTGACGCTGCAACTGCCGCAGCCGGTCGGCGCCGGCGCCGGGGGCGAAGTGCTTCTCCGGATCGACCGATTCGGAGCGGCAACGCTCCCAGGAGGCCAGGACAACGCCTCGCACACCTTTGACTTCGGCAGGGCGTTCATGCAGAAAACGCTCCCAGGCCGAAGCCACAAGCTGTTCGTCGCCGATGCGGGGGACCAGGGCGCTGCAATGACCGAAGGGCATGGAAAGATCCCTATCAATGGGTTGCAGCTACCCTATGCCCGCGCCCTCGGCAAGTCAACTAATCTCTTTCCATTCAAAGACTTGTGCGCCGCATCAACGTGTAGGGACTGTCCGGATTCCGGACAGCGCGACCTAAGGTGTCATGATCCCGGACAGTGACCCGTTTGCCGTGGAATCCAAATCGGCAAGCGCCCGTGCTCCCGACACACTCCGTAAAGCCATGGCCCTGAGCCGGGCAATCGCCGTGACGGCGGCAACCTGCACGGCGCCCACCCATGACGCCCACGCATCGATCTGGTCGCTGCGGCTCTCACCGTACAGGCACCACGTGCAAAAGTGCTCGCAGTTGTTGGACATCAGCCGATAGCGATCCTCGCCGAGGCGGGAATAGGCGCGTTGGACCGCTTGCGCACCAGCGAACCTGGCCCCCGGGCTGTGTTGGATCCAGACCGGCCGCCCATGCGCGAATTCCGCGAGCGTTACCTCGTTGACCGGGCCGCGACGCAGAAGCCGCGACAGCCCCTCGTAATGCACGACCTTTCCTGAGCCCGTGTAGACGCCATGATGGGTGTACCCAAGTCGGGCGGTGACGAGATGCAGCCCTATCGCCGAATCCTCGTCGGCAACGGCTTCGACAACCAGGCGACTTTCCTTCGTTGGCGCTTTCATTCGCTTCACCACGCTTCGGATGCTATGCACCTGACACCCGAGCACAGGGCGTGCCATGGCTGCAGGGGCTTCCCGGCAGGAAGACATCCGTGCGCCAACCGCGATGCCGGCGGCCGGAGGCCAACCTTGTGGGGCAACGAATCCCGCTACGCGATGAAGGACAGGAAGCGTCTGATTCCCGGACACACCTGTACGAGGCGTCAGGAATCCGGACAGCATCGCCATGCGCCCTGGCACGCGCGAAGGTGCCAGGGCCTGCGTGCAGTGCCTTGATTTCAAACGCATACCGGCGCTACACGCTGGTGCTTTCCAGCCTTGGCACGTGCCTTGCCATGGAGTTGGCGTGGGAAACCCCACCATGACGAAACCAATGACAGGAGGCAACATGCAATCGCAGTCCACAGTACAGGTGATGGGCATCGATGCCGGCGGCACGATGACCGACACGTTCTTCGTACGCTCGGATGGCCGGTTCGTGGTCGGCAAGGCGCAGAGCAATCCGGGCGACGAATCCCTTGCCATCTACAACTCTTCCGAAGATGCCCTGGCCCACTGGAACCGGACAGTGGACGATGTCTATCCGGAACTCGTAACCTGTGTTTACTCCGGTACGGCCATGCTCAACCGCATCCTCATGCGCAAGGGGCTTGCCGTCGGCCTTATCTGCAACCGCGGATTCGAGCAGATCCATTCGATGGGCCGCGCGCTGCAGAGCTACCTGGGCTATGCCCTGGAAGACCGCATCCACCTCAACACCCACCGCTACGACGAGCCGCTGGTGCCCGTCTCGCGCACGCGCGGCGTCACCGAGCGCACCGATGTGCAGGGGAAGGTGGTCATCCCGCTGCGCGAGGACGAAGTCCGCCAGGCGACCCGCGAACTGGTGGAGGCCGGCTCGCAGGCCATCGTCATCTGCCTGCTTCAATCCCACAAGAACGAATCCAGCGAGCAACGCGCCCGCGACATCGTGCGCGAGGAATTGAAGAAGCTGAAAGCCGATATTCCTGTCTTCGCCTCGGTGGACTACTACCCGTCGCGCAAGGAAAGCCACCGGATGAACACCACCATCCTCGAGGCTTACGGTGCGGAGCCTTCGCGCCAGACGCTGAAGAAGGTCAGCGACCGTTTCAGGAAGCACGGTGCCAAATTCGACCTGCGCGTCATGGCCACGCACGGCGGCACCATCAGCTGGAAGGCCAAGGAACTCGCGCGCACGATCGTCTCCGGCCCCATCGGCGGCGTCATCGGCTCCAAGCTGCTGGGCGAGTACCTGGGCGATGAAAACATCGCCTGCTCCGATATCGGCGGCACCAGCTTCGACGTGGCCCTGATCACCAAGGGCAATTTCGCCATCAAGTCCGATCCCGACATGGCGCGGTTGGTGCTGTCCCTGCCCCTGGTAGCAATGGACTCGGTGGGCGCCGGCGCCGGCAGCTTCGTGCGCCTCGACCCCTACAGCAAGTCGATCAAGCTCGGCCCCGACAGCGCCGGCTACCGCGTCGGCACCTGTTGGCCGGAAAGCGGCCTCGACACGGTGTCTGTCTCCGACTGCCACGTCGTGCTCGGCTACCTGAACCCGGAGAACTTCCTGGGTGGCGCCATCAAGCTCGACGTGCAGCGCGCCCGCGACCACATCAAGGCGCAGATCGCCGACCCGCTCGGCCTGTCGGTCGAGGATGCCGCCGCGGGCGTCATCGAGCTGCTCGATCTCACCCTCTCCGAGTACCTGCGCGCCAACATCAGTGCCAAGGGCTACAACCCGGCGGACTTCACCTGCTTCTCCTACGGCGGCGCCGGCCCGGTGCACACCTACGGCTACACCGAGGGCGTCGGCTTCAAGGACGTCGTCGTGCCGGCCTGGGCGGCCGGCTTCTCGGCCTTCGGCTGCGCCTGCGCCGACTTCGAGTACCGCTACGACAAGTCAGTGGACCTTGGTGTTGCCCAGCACGCCCCCGACGCCGACAAGGAAGCTGCCTGCAAGAGCCTGCAGGAAGCCTGGTCCGAACTGGCAGTCAAGGTCATCGACGAATTCGTCCTCAATGGCTACAAGCCCGAGGACGTGTTGCTGATCCCGGGCTACAAGATGCAGTACATGGGCCAGTTGAATGACCTCGAAATCGTCTCGCCGGTGACCAGCGCCGCCACCGCCGCCGACTGGGACCAGATCGTCGAGGCCTTCGAGAACACCTACGGCCGTGTCTACGCCAGCTCTGCGCGCTCGCCGGAACTGGGCTTCTCGATCACCGGTGCCATCCTGCGCGGCACTGTCGTGACCCAGAAGCCGGTGCTGCCGGAAGACCCGGATGCCGGCCCGACACCGCCCAAGGAAGCCTATCTCGGCACCCGTCCGTTCTACCGCCACAAGAAGTGGGTGGATGCCGCGCTCTGGAAGATGGAAGCCCTCAAGGCCGGCAACCACATCGTGGGTCCCGCCATCATCGAATCCGACGCCACGACCTTCGTCGTGCCAGACGGCTTCGAAACCACGATCGACAAGCACCGCCTGTTCCATCTCAAGGAAGTGAAATAAGGAGACACGCCATGAACATGATGAGCCATAAGGAAGTCGGCTTCGCCGACCTGCTGCAGAACGGCCAGACGCTCAAGCAGTACCGCGACCGCATCATCGAGCGCACCAAGGCCACCGGCCACTACAACGGCCTAGAGACGCTGGAATTCCGTGACAGCGACCCGATCGGTTACGAGAAGCTGTTCTCCAAGCTGCGCGGTGGCCTGGTGCATGCCCGCGAGACCGCCAAGAAGATCGCCGCCAGCCCCATCGTCGAGCAGGAAGGCGAGCTCTGCTTCACCCTCTACAACGCCGCCGGCGACTGCGTCCTGACCTCGACCGGGATCATCATCCACGTCGGCACCATGGGCGCGGCGATCAAGTACATGATCGAGAACAACTGGGAAGCCAACCCTGGCATCAATCCCGGTGACATGTTCACGACCAATGACTGTGCCATCGGCAACGTCCACCCGTGCGACATCGCCACCATCGTGCCGATCTTCTGGGAAGGCCGGCTGATCGGCTGGGTCGGCGGCGTCACCCACGTCATCGACACCGGCTCGGTGACGCCGGGCTCGATGTCCACCGGCCAGACGCAGCGCTTCGGCGACGGCTACATGATCACCTGCCGCAAGACCGGGGTGAACGACGAACCGCTGCGCGACTGGCTGCACGAGTCCCAGCGCTCGGTGCGCACGCCGAAGTACTGGATCCTCGATGAAAAGACCCGCATCGCCGGCTGCCACATGATCCGCGAGCTGGTCGAGGAAGTGATCCGTGCCGACGGCATCGAAGCCTATGAGAAGTTTGCCTTCGAGGTCATCGAAGAAGGCCGCCGCGGACTGCAGAGCCGCATCAAGGCCATGACCCTGCCGGGCAAGTACCGCAAGGTCTCCTTTGTCGACGTGCCCTACAAGCATGACGACGTGCAGGTCTCCAACGCGTTCGCCAAGCTCGACTCCATCATGCACTCGCCGGTGGAGATGACCATCCGGCCGGACGGCAAGTGGCGCCTGGACTTCGAAGGCGCGAGCCGATGGGGCTGGCACACCTTCAACGCCCACCAGGTGGCATTCACGTCCGGAATCTGGGTGATGATGTGCCAGACCCTGGTGCCCACGCAGCGCATCAATGACGGTGCCTACTTCGCCACCGAGTTCCGCCTGCCAAAGGGCACCTGGTGCAATCCGGATGACCGCCGTACCGGCCATGCCTACGCCTGGCACTTCCTGGTCTCGGGCTGGGCGGCGCTTTGGCGCGGCCTGTCGCAGTCCTACTTCAGCCGCGGCTACCTGGAAGAGGTCAATGCCGGCAACGCCAACACCTCCAACTGGCTGCAGGGCGGCGGCATCAACCAGGACGGCGAAATCCACGCGGTCAACAGCTTCGAGGCCAGCTCATGCGGCACTGGCGCCTGCGCCGTCAAGGACGGCCTCAACCACGCCGCCGCCATCTGGAACCCGGAAGGCGACATGGGTGACATCGAGATATGGGAAATGGCCGAGCCGCTGCTCTACCTCGGCCGCAACGTCAAGGCCAACTCCGGCGGCTACGGCAAGTACCGCGGCGGCTGCGGCTTCGAGACGCTGCGCATGGTGTGGAACGCCCAGGACTGGACCATGTTCTTCATGGGCAACGGCTTCATGAACAGCGACTGGGGCATGATGGGCGGCTACCCGTCCGCCACCGGCTATCGCTTCGAGGCACACAAGACGGGCCTGGAGCAGCGCATTGCCATTGGCGACTCCCTGCCCCTGGGCGGCGACACCGATCCGGACAGCCCGGACTTCGAGCGCCATATCGACGCCACCGCCGTGGTCAAGCGCGACAAGCAGTGCATCACCACCGAGGACTGCTATGACAACCATGACCTGTACCTCAACTACCTGCGCGGTGGCCCGGGCTTTGGCGACCCCATCGACCGAGATCCGAAGGCCGTCGAGGCGGACCTGAACCAGAAGTTCCTGTTGCCGGAATATGCGCAGAAGGTCTATGGCGCCGTCTTCACGCAGGACGCCAAGGGCGTGTTCACGGTGGATACCGCCAAAACCCAGGCTCGCCGTGCCGAGATGCGCAAGGAACGCCTGGCCCGGGCCCTGCCGACGCGCGAATGGATGAAGGAAGAACGCGAACGCATTCTCAACAAGCACGCGTCCACCCAGGTGCAGCACATGTTTGCCACCAGCTTTGCCCTGTCCGAGAAATTCACGCGGGAGTTCAAGCAGTTCTGGAGCCTGCCCGCCGACTGGCAATTGCGCGAGGAGGATCTGGGCGTGCCGTCCTATGGCGCGAAGCATCGCATGGACCTGTCCCTGCTGCCCGACGTCACCACCGTCGTCCAGGTCGAAGAGTAATCACCGCATCCAGGAGTTGAACCATGTCTGCTTACACGAATGAACAGGTCGCGCATCTCGTCGACGGCTCCCTCGATTGGGAAACCACTTTCCGCATGCTCTCGATGCCCAAGGACGAGGGCCGATTCGAGCAATATCTCGCCGCCTTGCAAGCGAAGGTGAGCTTCCCGGACCGCATCGTGCTTCCGCTCAGCCCGCACATGTTTATCGTGCAGTCGGCGAAGAGCAAGAAGTGGATTGTCAAATGCGACTGCGGCCACGAGTTCTGCGACTACCGCGAGAACTGGAAGCTGCATGCCGCCATCTACGTACGCGATACCGAGGAGGCGATGACCGAGGTGTATCCGAAGCTGATGGCCCCTGACACACAATGGCAGGTGTATCGCGAGTACTACTGCCCGTCTTGCGGCACCATGCACGACGTGGAAGCGCCCACCCCATGGTATCCCGTGATCCACGATTTCGAGCCGGACATCGAAGCTTTCTACAAGGAATGGGTGGGACTGCCGGTCCCGGAGCGCTCCCCGGACTAACCGTTGCGTGGTGCGGGGACAAGCACCCTTGTTCCCCGCATTCCCCCTCCCTGATATTCTCGCGGTACGACTTCCCGGACGCGACGCCATGAGCGGTCGCGTACCCCGTGCGGGCACGATGGGCGGATTCGCCCGGATTGCATCGGTTCGGGGTGCAGGCTACTGCCGGAAGGGGAGGGACGGGGGAGGGGGACTTGCAGACCATCGACAACACAAACCAGAGCCGGCCCGGCGCAGTGCATTGGGTGGTGAAGATGAACCACCGCAATCGCACGGCGTCCTGGTGGATCGTTTTCCTGATTCTTGCCTTGCATTTCCATGCCACGGGCCGAGGCACGGCGGCATGGATCCTGATGTCGCTCCAGTTCCTGGCCTATCCGCATGCGGTCTACCTGGTAGCCAGGCATGCGCGCGCGCAGATGGAAGCCGAGATCAACAACCTGCGCCTGGACGACTTTTGCTTTGGCCTCTGGACCGCATGGCTGGGATTTCCGCTCTGGATTACCTACCTGCTGGTTATATGCGGGTGCATCAACCTGGCGGCGTTCCGAGGGTTTCGCGGGGCGCTGCAGGCGGCTGCCTTGTCGGCGGCAGGGGCTGCCGTGTCGGCTGCCTGGTTCGGCTTGAAGTTTGAACCTGACACGACGATGCCGGTCACGGCACTGAGCATGGCTTGCCTGTCGGCCTATCTGCTGCTGTTTGCCCGGGGCGCTTATCTTCGCGCGCTGACCCTGAGCGAGACGCGCCACAAGCTGCGGCTCAGCGAGCAGGCGTTGCAAGGGCAGCTGGAGGCCGTGCATGCACTGCAGGCCCAGCTGACCGAGCAGGCCAACCGCGATCCGTTGACCGGCCTGTACAACCGGCGGTACCTCAACGACTCGCTCAGGCGTGAATTTGGCCCGGGTGCCAGGACGGACCAGTCCGTGGCAGTGCTGCTGGTCGATATCGACCATTTCAAGCAGATCAATGACCGGTATGGCCACTCTGCCGGGGACCAGGTACTGAGGCACGTGGCCACGCGGTTGCAGCAGCAGGCGCGCGCCAGCGACGTCGTGTGCCGCTATGGTGGCGAAGAGTTCCTGGTGCTCCTGCCCGGGATGGACGCCGATGCGGCCCTGAGCCGGGCGGAGTGGTACCGGAAGACTGTCTCCGTGCCCGGGACGATCATCGCGCTGGAAGGCGCGGTGGTGACACTGTCTATCGGCGTGGCAGGCACGACAGACAAGGCGGTGAGTCCGCAAGATCTGATCGACCGGGCGGACAAGGCTTTGTACCTGGCGAAATCGAGTGGGCGCAATCAATCCGTGGTCTTTGCGGAGGCTGGTGCCAGCGTGCCCATGCCGTGAGTGATGGCTTGCGGGCAGGCACGGCTGCCGAACGCGCGCCAGGCTGGCACGGCGCGCCCGCTGAGCAGGCGCGCGTCGCACCCAGGCCGATCAGGCTTGCGCCGGCTTGCCGTCCTTCAGCCGCCAGAGGTACAGCGGATTTTCGTCCTGCAACGCGGCAGGCAGCAGTTCCGCGGGCACGTTCTGGTAGCACACCGGCCGCAGGAAGCGATCCATTGCCGTGGTGCCGACCGAGGTCGAGCGCGTGTCGGACGTCGCCGGGAACGGGCCGCCATGGACCATGGCATAAGACACTTCCACGCCAGTCGGATAGCCGTTGAAGAGCACGCGGCCCACCTTGCACTCCAGCAGCGGCAGCAGTTGCGCGGCCAGCGCGTAGTCGCCGTGGTCAGCCTGCACGGTGGCGGTCAGCTGGCCTTCCAGCTCTCGCGTGACGGCTAGCATTTCCTCGGCATCGCGGCAGGCCACCAGCACGGTGGACGGGCCGAACACCTCGGCATGCATGCGCGGATCGGCGATAAAGCGCTGCGCCGTGGTCTCGAAGACCGCCGCGCAGGCCTGGTTCGGGCCCGTGCCGGCCCGGCCGCTCGCGGTACGGGCGAGGCCATCGATGTCCGACAGTTTGCCGATGCCCTGTTCGAACGCGTGCTGGATGCCCGGCGTCAGCATGGTGCCGGCCGGCTTGGTCGTCACGGCGGCACGGGCCGCCGCGCGGAAGGTGTCGAGCGCCGGGCCTTCGAGCGCCAGCAGCAGGCCGGGATTGGTGCAGAACTGGCCCACGCCCAGCACGAGTGAATCGGCCAGGTCGCGCGCGATGGCTTCACCGCGTGCCGCCAGCGCTTCGGGCAGCAGGAAGACGGGATTGATGCTGCTCATCTCCGCGTAGACCGGGATCGGCTGGGCGCGGTTGCTGGCCACTTGCATCAGTGCCAGGCCGCCGCTGCGCGAGCCGGTGAAGCCCACGGCCTGGATGGCAGGGTGGGCCACCAGTTCCGTGCCGACGGTGTGGCCTGCGCCGGTCAGCAGCGAGAACACGCCTTCTGGCAGGCCGGCATCGGCCACGGCCTTGCGGATCGCGCGGCCGACCAGTTCGGACGTGCCCGGGTGCGCGGGATGGGCCTTGGCCACCACCGGGCAGCCGGCCGCCAGTGCCGAGGCGGTGTCGCCGCCGGCCACGGAGAACGCCAGCGGGAAGTTGCTGGCGCCGAACACGGCCACGGGGCCGATCGCGATCTTCTGCATGCGCAGGTCGGGGCGCGGTGGCGTGCGTTCTGGCAAGGCACTGTCGAGCGTTGCAGCCTGCCAGCGGCCGGCGCGCAGCACCGTGGCGAACACGCGCAACTGGCCCGTGGTGCGGCCACGCTCGCCTTGCAGGCGGGCGATGGGCAGCGCACTTTCGGCGTGCGCGCGTTCGATCAGCGTATCGCCAAGCGCTTCGATCCGGTCGGCAATCGCTTCGAGGAAGCGCGCCCGCTGCTCGGGGGAGGTTGCACGGAAGGTATCGAATGCCGCTTCGGCCAGTTCACAGGCACGCGCCACGTCGGCGCTGCTGGAGCCGTGGAAGACCGGTTCCAGGGTCTCGCCGGTGGCCGGGTTGATGGCGTGGAAGGGTTCGTCGGTGCCGCGCACGGTGCTGGCGCCGATCAGCATTTCGCCGGTAGTTGTCATGTCTGGGTTTCCTGCAAAGGGAAGAGGAGGGCGACGGTCGCCGTCACATGGACCAGTCCGTTCGGGCGTGCCGCGGCGGAGGATTTCATCTCATAAGACATCATATGACATGAGCCGGCCCGCCGCAACCATATGGCTGCCGGCCTGCTTAGGCGGCCGAAGCCTTGCGCAGGCGCTCGCGGCTGTTGGTCAGGTGCATCCGCATGGCGGCCTTGGCGGCCTCGGGGTCGCGGCGCTCGATGGCGTCGTAGATATTCTCGTGCTCGAAATGCACGCGTTCAAGGTACTGCACGCGCTCCTGCGAATTGACCTGCAGGCGGCTGCGCGGGATCAGCATGGTGCCCAGGTGGCCCATGATGTCGGTGAAATAGCGGTTGCCGGTGGCGCGCGCGATGGACAGGTGGAACTCGAAATCGGCGCCGACGGCGTCGCTGCCCTCGGTGGCGCTGCGCCTCATGGTGTCGAGCGCGCGGCGCATGGTGGCAAGCTGCTCGTCGCTGCGGCGCGACGCGGCCAGGCCGGCTGCCTCGGCTTCCAGGCTGACGCGGAATTCCAGCATGGCCAGTACATCCATGGCGGTGCCCATGGTGGCGGGGTCGATGCGGAACGGCGAGGGCGTTTCCGCCGGGCGTTCCAGCACGAAGGTGCCGATGCCGTGGCGGGTTTCCACCAGACCGCTGGCCTGCAGGCGCGACAGCGCTTCACGCACCACGGTGCGGCTCACGCCAAAGCTGGCCATGACCTCGGACTCGGTGGGGAGCTTGTCGCCTGGCTTGAGCTGGCCCTGGCGGATGCTTTCCGTGAGTCCGCTCACCACTTCCTCGGCAAGCGTGCGGCCCCGGCGGCGCAGGGGTGCGGGCGAAGTCGTCTGAGCGTCGGACATGGGCGTAGGGGATGGCGTAGGGAAATTGCGGCCTTGACCTGGCCGGGATGTGATTATTATACTCGGTTGTAAGTCATACGACGACTGATAACGTATGCTGCAACATCAGTCATGTGCAACCAACGACATACACCGCAGCCTGTGCCGCTGCGCCAACGAATGCCAATCAGATTCCGGAGACAGCCCGCATGACCGCTTCGCCAGCCGCCATCCAAGGCAACAACGCCGCCACGCCCTTCGTGACTGAACTGACCGTGGTGCCGGTCGCCGGCCACGACAGCATGCTGATGAACCTGTCGGGCGCGCATGGCCCGTACTTCACGCGCAATATCGTCATCCTGCGCGACAGCGCGGGCAATACCGGCGTGGGCGAGGTGCCGGGCGGGGAGGGGATCCGCCAGACGCTGGAAGATGCCCGGCCGCTGGTGGTGGGGCAGCCCATCGGCCAGTACCAGGCCATGCTCAACCGCGCGCGCGCCGCGTTTGCCGGCCGCGACGCCGGCGGCCGCGGCCTGCAGACCTTCGACCTGCGCGTTGCCATCCACGCCGTGACGGCGCTCGAGGCCGCGCTGCTGGACCTGCTCGGCAAGCATCTGCAGGTGCCCGTGGCGGCCCTGCTCGGCGAAGGCCAGCAGCGCGACGCGGTGGAAATGCTCGGCTACCTGTTCTATATCGGCGACCGCCGCCGCACCACGCTCGACTACCGCACCGAGCCGGACGCCGGCAACGCATGGTTCCGCCTGCGCAACGAAGAGGCCATGACGCCCGAGGCCGTGGTGCGCCTGGCCGAGGCAGCCTACGAGCGCTATGGCTTCAACGATTTCAAGCTCAAGGGCGGCGTGCTGCGTGGCGACGAGGAGATGGAGGCGATCATCGCGCTGCACGAGCGCTTCCCGAAGGCGCGCGTCACGCTCGATCCGAACGGCGGCTGGCTGCTTGCCGATGCCATCCGCCTGTGCCGCGACAAGCATGGCGTGCTCGCCTACGCGGAAGACCCGTGCGGCGCCGAGGACGGCTACTCGGGCCGCGAGATCATGGCCGAGTTCCGCGCGGCGACAGGATTGCCGACGGCCACCAACATGATCGCCACCGACTGGCGCCAGATGGGCCACGCGGTGCGTCTGCAGTCGGTGGACATCCCGCTGGCCGATCCGCATTTCTGGACCATGCAGGGCTCGGTGCGCGTGGCGCAGATGTGCGCCGAGTGGGGGCTGACCTGGGGTTCGCACTCCAACAACCACTTCGATATCTCGCTGGCGATGTTCACCCACGTGGCAGCTGCCGCGCCGGGCCGCATCACCGCCATCGACACGCACTGGATCTGGCAGGACGGCGAGGCCCTGACGCGCGACCCGCTGAAGATCGAAGGCGGCATGGTGCAGGTGCCGAAGACGCCGGGCCTCGGCGTGGAACTGGACATGGACGCGCTGGCGCGCGCCAACGCGCTCTACAAGGAGAAGGGCCTGGGCGCGCGCGACGACGCCATCGCCATGCAGTTCCTGATTCCCGGCTGGAAGTTCAACAACAAGGCGCCCTGCATGGTTCGCTAAGGGGCGCCGCTATCGCCATCCCATACGGCCAGCGCCATATCTATCAACAGGAGACACAACAATGATTGATCTTTCCATGCTGCTGCGCCGCTGTGCCGGCGCTGGCATCGCACTGGCAGCGGTAGCTGCGGTGACTGTCGCAAGCGGTGCGGCCACGGCCGCCAGCCCTGCCTGGCCGCAAAAGGCGGTTTCGGTGGTGGTGCCGTTCCCGGCGGGCGGCTCGACCGACACCATCGCGCGCATGCTGGCCGTGCCGCTCAATGAAAAGCTGGGCCAGCCCTTCGTGGTGGACAACCGCCCCGGCGCCACGGGCGCGATCGGCGCGACCTTCGTCAAGCGCGCGCCGGCGGACGGCTACACGATGATGGTGGCGTCGATCGGCGTCTACGCGGTGAACCCGTTCCTGCAGAAGAACCTTGCCTATGATCCGGCCAGGGACTTCGACCTGCTCACCGTGGCCGTGCGTGCGCCCAACGTGCTGGTGACCAACCCGAACTTCCCGGCCAAGACCGTGCAGGAACTGGTCAGCTACATGAAGAAGAACCCGGGCAAGGTCAGCTTCGCGACCTCGGGCGCGGGTTCGTCCGACCACCTGACCGCGGCGCTGTTCTGGCAGAAGAGTGCTACCGAAGGCCTGCATGTTCCGTACAAGGGCGGCGCGCCGGCCATTTCCGACCTGCTGGCCGGGCAGGTGGACGTGTCCTTCCAGAACATCAACGCGGTGCTCCAGCACATCCGCAGCGGCAAGCTGCGCGCGCTGGCGGTGACGTCCGACAAGCGCGCCGCGGTGCTGCCGAACGTGCCGACCATGGCCGAAGGCGGCGTGAAGGATGTGGAGGTCTATTCGTGGCAGGGCGTCGCCGCGCCGCGCGGCCTGCCGCCTGACGTGAAGAGCCGCCTGCACGGCGCGCTGGTCGGCGCCCTCAACGAGCCGAAGATGCGCGGCAAGCTGGCCGAGAGCGGCTTCGAGGTGGTGGCCAACACGCCCGAGCAGTTCGCGCAGTTCGAGAGCCAGGAACTCAAGCGCTGGAAGACGGTGATCGAGCAGGGCAAGATCAGCATCGAGTAAGTCGGCGGGTCCTGTCGCAAGCCCCGCTTCCCGTGCAGGAGCGGGGTGCCTTCACAAGGGCGGCTGTCAGGCCGCCCTTGCCATTCCCGCCGCCGGCTGCAGGGCGATGCCGATGTCCCACAGCGTTTCGCCGATCGCCGTGACGAGATTTCGCATCTCATTGTCGTCGATCGCGCCGATGCATCCCACACGGAACGCGCCCGGCTGCTGATCACCTGAACACGCCGGGCAGCCGCTGCTGTCCGCTGATCGCACGAAAATCCCCTTCAATGCACCAAAATACGGCTTTTCCGCCGCGGTCAGAGGTGTTTTGACTGCCGCTTGCCCCATGCTGGTGCTAAAGTTCCTGATTGTCTCGACGGGCACGGTGCGCCCTACCTGTCTGGACAACCGGAGGCTACCCACCCTCCATCGGCGCAACGCCAAACGGCACGAAAGACCGGTAACGATCCGGCGAAACGGCCGGATCCAGCCACAGTACCCAGCACAGCAGAGACAACCCGTGAGTTCACCCTCCCTCGACGCATTCCTGGCCGGGGTCGCCCGCCGCGACCCCAATCAACCTGAATTCCTCCAGGCCGTGAAGGAAGTCATGATGACGCTTTGGCCGTTTGTCGAGCGCCACCCGCGCTATGCCGACCAGGCCCTGCTCGAGCGCCTGGTCGAGCCCGAACGCGTGATCCAGTTCCGCGTGGCGTGGACCGACGACCAGAACCGCGTGCAGGTCAACCGCGCGTTCCGCGTGCAGCACAGCTCGGCCATCGGTCCGTTCAAGGGCGGCATGCGCTTCCACCCGACGGTGAACCTGTCGGTGCTGAAGTTCCTCGGCTTCGAGCAGACCTTCAAGAACGCACTGACCACGCTGCCGATGGGCGGCGGCAAGGGCGGCTCGGACTTCGACCCGAAGGGCAAGTCGGACGCTGAGGTCATGCGCTTCTGCCAGGCGCTGGTCACCGAGCTGTACCGCCACTTGGGTCCGGACACCGACATCCCCGCCGGCGACATCGGCGTGGGCGCGCGCGAGGTCGGCTTCATGGCCGGCATGATGAAGAAGCTGTCGAACCAGTCCGCCTGCGTGTTCACGGGCAAGGGCCTCGCCTACGGCGGCAGCCTGATGCGTCCGGAAGCCACCGGCTACGGCACCGTGTACTTCGCGCAGGAAATGCTCCACCGCCGCGGCATGAGCTTCGACGGCCTGCGCGTGCTGGTCTCCGGCTCGGGCAACGTTGCGCAGTACGCGGCCGAAAAGGCCATCGAACTGGGCGCCAAGGTGTTGACGCTGTCCGACTCCGGCGGCGTGCTGCACTACCCGCAGGGCATGACCACCGAGCAGTTGGCTGAGGTCATGGCCTTCAAGAACGAAGAGCGTGGCCGCCTGTCCGATTTCGCCGCCCGCCACGACATGAAGTTCGAAGCTGGCCGCACCCCGTGGCACGTGCCCGCTGACGTGGCGCTGCCGTGCGCAACGCAGAACGAACTCGACGGCAACGACGCCGAAACCCTGCTCGGCAATGGCATCATCTGCGTGGCCGAAGGCGCCAACATGCCTTCCACGCTCGAAGCCGTGGACCGCTTCGTCGACGCGAAGATCCTCTACGCACCGGGCAAGGCCAGCAACGCCGGCGGCGTGGCCACGTCGGGCCTGGAGATGTCGCAGAACGCCATGCGCCTGTCATGGCACCACGCCGAGGTCGACGAGAAGCTGCACGCGATCATGAAGGACATCCACCAGAACTGCATCCACCATGGCCAGAAGGACGGCGGCTACGTGAACTACGTCGAAGGCGCGAATATCGCGGGCTTCGTGAAGGTCGCGGATGCGATGCTGGCGCAGGGTGTGATCTGAGGGAACGGCCGGCGCGATGCCGGTCGATGAGGAAATCGCAGTGAAGCATGGCGGTGGGGGATATCCCGATTTCCCACTTCCTCGCAGTTCACGCTATCATCGCGACACGGCAGATCCTTGATCTGCCGCAAAGCGGCGCTGGACCACCCTCCGGCGCCGTGCGACATCGCAGGAGAGACCGGAACGCCGCCAGGCGGGTCCGGCGCCGACGGAGCAACCGCCCCGGAAACTCTCAGGCACACAGGACTGTGGCGTCGCAAGTACAGATCTGGAGAGTGGCGCTTCGCGCCCACCGAAGGGGACGGCATGGCGTGGCCATGTCCAAGCTCTCAGGTACCACGGACAGATGGGGCAGGGGACCGGCAACGGTCAAAACTATCCTTGCTTCAGGACAATCTGTCATGTCTCACATGCTCGTCATCGGCGCCGGCATTACCGGCGTCACGACCGCCTATACCCTCGCGAAACAGGGCTATCGCGTCACCGTGCTGGACCGTCACCACTATCCGGCGATGGAAACGTCGTTCGCCAACGGCGGCCAGCTTTCCGCGTGCAATGCCGAAGTCTGGAACAATGCCGGCACGCTACTCAAGGGCCTGAAATGGATGATGAAGCGCGACGCGCCGCTGCTGCTCAATCCGCGTCCGTCGTGGCACAAGTATTCGTGGCTCGGTGAATTCGTCGGGCATCTGCGCAGCTATCGCGCCAACACCATCGAGACCACGCGGCTGGCCATTGCCGCGCGCCAGCACCTGTTCGAGATGGCCGAGCGCGAGCAGATCGATTTCAATCTCGAACGGCGCGGCATCCTGCACTTCTATCACGATCGTCCGAGCTTCGAGGCCGCGGGCCGCACCAACCGGATGCTGGTGGAGGGCGGCCTGGAGCGCTATGCCGTCACGCCGGAAGAGATCCGTGCGATCGAGCCCACGCTGCAGGGCAATTACTATGGCGGCTACTACACGCCGTCCGATTCCACCGGCGACATCCACAAGTTCACACGCGGGCTCGCGCGTGCGTGCGAGCGGCTGGGCGTGGCGTTCATGCACGGTGTGGATGTCAAGTCCGTGGACCAGCGTCCGGATGGCGTGACGATGCGCGTGGCGGCGTCGGAAGCCGCCGTGGCGGCAGGCCAGGATGGCGGTGAGCGCGAGATCACGGGGACCGCCGTGGTGGTCTGCGCCGGCGTGGGCAGCCGCCATATCGCGGCGATGCTGGGCGACCGGCTCAATGTCTATCCGGTCAAGGGCTACTCGATTACGGTGCACCTCGATGACGAGCGCAGCGTGAAGAACGCGCCCTACGTGAGCCTGCTCGACGAGAGCGCCAAGATCGTGACCAGCCGGCTGGGGGCGGACCGCTTCCGCGTGGCCGGCACCGCGGAATTCAACGGCCACAACCGCGATATCCGTGCCGACCGCATTGCGCCGCTGGTGTCATGGGTGCGGCGCAATTTCGATATCGAGACCTCGCGCGCGGTGCCGTGGGCCGGGCTGCGGCCGATGATGCCTGACATGATGCCGCGCGTCGCACGTGGCCGCGCCGCCCGGGTGTTCTACAACACGGGGCACGGCCATCTGGGCTGGACGCTGTCGGCGGCTACGGCGGCGATGATCGGCCAGACCATCGCCGCGAGTTATCCGGTCCACTGATCGCACCTTATCCGGGATCGCACAGGCGAACGGCGGCGGGCGGCTCGGCGCGGCCTGGAGTTGAAAGTTCAGGCTCGCCCGGACTCTGCCCAACTCCATCAGGCATCGAGCCGATTGCCGTCAGGTCCCTTTAAGGATACATCTCGAAATCAAGGCCGATTGGATATCGGCCACCCGGATAGTGATGAAAAAGATAATCACTATCCACTTCATGCCTTGGCCTGCTCAGTGACTTGCCATCGCATCCCTTGAGGCACGGACCCGTGCCGGGCTGCCGGTCTATGTAAATTTGGCAGAACGCCTTCTGGCGCAGAGCCTATATTTCCCCAGACCAGGACCAATCCGCGGAGGGAGCTTCATGTCCTTTGTGATCGTCGTTGCAGCCCTTGCCTTCCTGATGCTTGCCGCCTACCGCGGCTACAGCGTCATCCTGTTTGCCCCGCTGGCCGCGCTTGGCGCCGTGCTGCTGACCGACCCGTCGGCGGTGGCACCGGCCTTCACCGGCATCTTCATGGAGAAGATGGTCGGTTTCGTGAAGCTGTACTTTCCCGTGTTCCTGCTGGGCGCCGTGTTCGGCAAGGTCATCGAGCTGTCCGGCTACTCGCGCTCGATCGTCGCGGCCGCCATCCGCTACATCGGCAGCTCGCGCGCGAACGCGGTGATCGTCGCCGTGTGCGCGTTGCTGACCTATGGCGGCGTGTCGCTGTTCGTGGTGGTGTTCGCGGTCTATCCGTTCGCGGCAGAGTTGTACCGGCAGAGCAATATTCCGAAGCGGCTGATGCCAGGTGCGATCGCGCTGGGCGCGTTCTCGTTCACGATGGATTCGCTGCCCGGTACGCCGCAGATCCAGAACATCATCCCGACCACCTTCTTCAAGACCACAGCCTGGGCCGCACCCGTGCTCGGCGTGGCCGGCGCGCTGTTCATCATCGTCGTCGGCCTGGGCTACCTGGAATGGCGCCGCCGCGCCGCGGTGGCCGCGGGCGAGGGCTACGGCACGTCGTTGCTGAACGAGCCGGAGCCGGTGGAAACGGCCCAGTTGCCCAACCCTCTGCTGGCCCTCGCGCCGCTGGTGCTGGTGGGTGTGTCCAACTTCGTGCTGACGCGCATGATCCCGCAGTGGTACGGCGCCGCCAGCACGCTGGAGCTGCCCGGCCTGGCCAAGCCGGTGACCGTCCCGACCGCATCCGTGGTCGCGATCTGGGCCGTGGAAGGCGCGCTGCTGATGGGCATCCTGCTGGTGGTGGTGACCGCGTTCGGCACCGTGCGCCAGCGCTTTGCCGAAGGCAGCAAGGCGGCCGTAGGCGGTGCGCTGCTGGCGGCCATGAACACGGCTTCGGAATACGGCTTTGGTGGCGTGATTGCGGCGCTGCCGGGTTTCCTGGTGGTTGGCGACGCGCTGCGCAGCATTCCCAATCCGCTGGTCAACGCAGCCGTATCGGTGAGCGCGCTGGCCGGCATCACCGGCTCGGCGTCGGGCGGCATGAGCATTGCGCTGGCAGCCATGGGCGATACCTTCATCCAGGGCGCGCAGACGGCCGGCATCCCGCTTGAGGTGTTGCACCGCGTGGTGTCGATGGCCAGCGGCGGCATGGATACGCTGCCGCACAACGGCGCCGTGATCACGCTGCTGGCCGTGACCGGCCTCACGCACCGCGAGTCCTACCGCGACATCTTCGCCGTCACCATGATCAAGACGATGGCGGTGTTCTTCGTCATCCTGGTTTTCTACATGACCGGGCTGGTTTGACCGTTTCCCGTATTTCCTGAGTCCGCATTGTCATGACAACCCTGGTGCAGAAGCAGATTGATGACCTTGCTGCGCGCGAGGGACTGACTGCTGATGCGGCGCGTGCGCGCCTGCTCGGCGGGAAGCAGTACTCTGGTCAGTTAGCTTGGGGCTGGGTGTCGTGCTTGGCGGGCGTGGCTGTTTCGCCGGCGTAGCCGGCGAAACAGCGGCGCATGCCAAGCACGATACCGGCACCAACCACCCACCCTTCAAGCCATCTGACCAATCGTCTTCCTGAACCGATTCAACGACAACACAAACAACACCGACCCGATAACGAGCAGCGCCAGAAAAGGCTTCCACACGACATCCAACCCCGCGCCGCGAAAAAGAATCGCCTGGCCAAGCGAGACGAAGTGCGTAGTGGGCGCCGCCAGCATGATGTCCTGCACGATCTGCGGCATGCTTTCCCGCGGTGTGTTGCCACCTGAAAGCATCTGCAGCGGCAGCAGCACCAGCACCATCAGCATGCCGAACTGCGGCATGTTCCGTGCCACGGTTGCAAGGAAAATACCCATCGCCGTGGTGGCGAAAAGGTGCAACGCCACCCCCGCCATGAACAGCAGCAGCGAGCCCTCGATGGGCACATGCAGCGCGCCGCGCACCACGAACACCAGCGATAGCATCGCCGCTGCCATCACCACCAGCCCCATCGACCACACCTTGGCCAGCATGATCTCGGTCGGCGTGACCGGCATCACCAGCAGGTGCTCGATGGTGCCGTGCTCGCGTTCGCGGATCAGCGCGGCGCCGGTCAGGATGATCGACAGCATCGTAACGTTGTTGATGATCTGCGTCAGCCCGCCGAACCACGACTGCGTCAGGTTCGGGTTGAAGCGCGCGCGCAGCGCCAGGTCCACCGGCGGTGGCGCGGCGCCGCGGTATCGTTGCACGAACTCGTTCACTTCGTCGGTGAAGATGCGCTGGATGTAGCCGCTGCCGCTGAACGCCTGCATCATGCGCGTGGCGTCTACGTTGAGTTGCACCGCGGGTGACCGCCCGGCCAGCACGTCGCGCTGGAAGTTGGGCGGGATGTCCAGCGTGAAGGTGTAGTCGCCGGCGTCCATGCCTTTGTCCATCTGCGCGGGTGAGATCTGGCGCGGCGGCGCGAACTGGGGCGGGTAGAACGCGGAGATGATGCGCTCGGCCAGCGGCGACGCATCCTCGTTGACCACCGCGATGGGCGCCATGTGCAGTGTCTCGGGCACGGCGGTCGCGCCGGTGTAGACCGACACGCTGAACACGTAGACGATCAGCACCAGCATGGTCGGGTCGCGCACCAGGCTCCACAGTTCCTTGATGCCGAGGCGGTAGATGTTGGCCAGGTGCCGCATGGTCAGCGCTCCTGCTTCTTCAGCAATGCCGCGGTGGCGCCGAAGATCACCGGCACGGCCACGAGCATCGGCCAGAACGATGCGCTCAGGTCATGCAGCCCCAGCGCCTTGTTGAACACGCCCCGGCTGATGGTGAGCATGTGCGTGGCCGGGTAGGCCAGGCCGGCCAGCCGCGCCGAGCCTTCCAGCGACGATACGGGCACCAGCATGCCGCAGAACTGCACGGCGGGGATCATGGTGCCGATGATGGCGAAGAACATCGCCGCGATCTGGCTGCGCGTGAACGTGGATGCCAGCATGCCGATGCCGGTCGCGCAGAACGCATAGACCAGCGCGGCCAGTGCCAGGGTCGGGAAGCTGCCCTTGATCGGTACGCCGAATACCGTGACCGCCAGCAACGCCATCAGCAGGAAGTTGAACATCGCCAGCACCACGTAGGGCAGTTGCTTGCCGACCAGGAATTCCGCGCGCGTGACCGGTGTCACATACAGGTTGATGATGGAGCCGAGCTCCTTCTCCCGCACCACGGCGAGCGCGGTCAGCATGGCAGGCAGCATCAGCAACAGCAGCGGGATCACCGCAGGCACCATCGCGGGCAGGCTCTTCACGTCGGGGTTGTAGCGGAAGCGCGTTTCCAGCGTGGCGGCGCTCACGGCGTTCTGCCCGTAGCGGTGGCGCATCTGGTCGAGCAGCCAGCCCTGGTGCATGCCCTGCACATAACCCTGCACGGTCTCCGCGCGCGACGGCATGGAGCCGTCGACCCACACGCCGACCTGCGCCCGCGAGCCCCGCTGCACGTCGCGCGCAAAGCCGGGCGGGATCTCGATGGCCAGCGCCAGTTCGCCGCTGCGCAGGCGCCGGTCCATGTCGGCATAGTCGGTGATCGGCGAGCGCTCGATGAAATAGCGCGAGCCAGACAGGTTCAGCGCATAGTCCTGGCTCAGCACGGTCTGGTCGTGGTCGAGTACGGCGAAGCGCAGGTCTTCCACATCCATGCCGATGCCGTAGCCCATGGCGAACAACAGCACCAGCGAGCCGACCAGCGCCAGCGTGGCGCGCACCGGATCGCGGCGCAGTTCCAGCGCTTCGCGCCACATGTAGGTCAACGCGCGTGGCAGGCTGAAGCGCTGGCGGCGCGGGGCCGGTTCAGCGCTGGTTGCGGGCGACGTGGCCTCGGCCGGTGCTTCGATGGGCGCAGGTGCGCTCGCATCGGTCAGGTAGGCGATGAAGGCCTCTTCCAGCGTGGCCGCATTGCGCTTGCGCACGAGTTCGGCCGGCTGGTCGCTGACCAGCACGCGGCCGGCGTGCATCAGCGAGATGCGGTCGCAGCGCTCGGCCTCGTTCATGAAGTGCGTGGAGATGAAGATGGTCACGCGCTCGTTGCGCGACAGCCCGATCAGCAGCCGCCAGAAGCTGTCGCGCGCCACCGGGTCCACGCCGGACGTCGGTTCGTCCAGGATCAGCAGTTCGGGCCTGTGCACCATCGCCACGGCCAGCGACAGCCGCTGGCGGATGCCGAGCGGCAGGTTGGCAGGCAGTGTGTCGAGCACGTCGGCCAGGGAAAAGCGCTCCACCATCTCGGCCACGCGTGTGGGGATCTCGGCGGCAGGCACCGCGAACAGCCGCGCATGCAGTTCCAGGTTCTGCCGCACGGTGAGTTCGCCATACAGCGAGAACGCCTGCGACATATAGCCGACGCGCTTGCGGGTATCGACGTCCTTCGGGTCGATCTCATGGCCGAACAGCCAGGCCTGGCCTTCGCTGGCCGGCAACAGGCCGGTCAGCATCTTCATCGTGGTCGACTTGCCGCAGCCGTTGGAGCCCAGGAAGCCGAAGATCTCGCCACGGCGGATGCGGAAGCTGACCTTGTCCACAGCGACGAAATCGCCGAAGCGCATGGTGAGGTCCCTGGCTTCGATGGCGATGTCGGCTTCGTCGCCGGTTGCCAGCGGCGTGATGGTGACTTCGGTGTGCCCGCGACGCCGCGATTCGGGCAGCAGCGCGATGAACGCGGCTTCGAGCGATGTGGTGCCGGTACGCGCGAGCAGTTCGGCTGGCGTGCCGGTATCGAGCACCTTGCCGGCGTCCATGGCCACCAGCCAGTCGAAGCGCTGCGCTTCGTCCATGTAGGCCGTGGCGACGATCACGCTCATGGCCGGGCGCGAGGTGCGGATACGGGCAATCAGGTCCCAGAACTGCGCGCGCGCAAGCGGGTCCACGCCGGTGGTGGGCTCATCGAGGATCAGCAGGTCGGGATCGTGGATCAGTGCGCAGCACAGCCCGAGCTTCTGCTTCATGCCGCCGGACAGCTTGCCGGCCGGGCGGCCCAGAAACGGGTGCAGGCCGGTGCTGCGCGTCAGGTCGTCGATGCGCCTGCGCCGTTCGGCGTCGTCATGTCCGAACAGACGCCCGAAGAAGTGCAGGTTCTCTTCCACCGACAGCGTCGGGTACAGGTTCTTGCCCAGCCCCTGCGGCATGTAGGCGATGCGCGGGCATACGGTCTCGCGATGCCTGCGGTCGCGCATGTCGCCGCCGAAGGTCTCCACCACGCCTTCCTGTACCGCGCGCGCGCCGGACAGCAGCGACAGCAGGCTCGACTTGCCCACGCCGTCGGGCCCGATCAGGCCGATCATGCGGCCCGCCGGCACGTCGAGGTCGATGCCGTCCAGTGCCATCGTCCCGCCGTATTTCAGGCTGACGCCGGCAAGCCGGGCGACCGGGGGCGGGGCGGAGTCCATGGCTACTGCGGCACCTTCACCGCAAGGTTGGCCGGCCATTCGGCCTTGGAATCCAGCTTGACCCAGGCCACACCGGGCACACCGGTCTTGACCTGCTTGAGGTGCTTCTTGAGCAGTTCACGGTCAATCTGGGCTTTGACGCGGAACATCAGCTTCTCGCGCTCGCTGGCCGTTTCGACGGTCTTGGGCGTGAATTGGGCCGTGCTGGCCACGAACGAGATCGTGGCGGGAATCACGTAGCCGGGCGCGGCGTCGAGCAGGATCCGTGCCTCGGCGCCCAGCGGCACGCGGCCGGCCACGGTCGCCGGCAGGAAGAAGGTCATGTACACGTCCGACAGGTCGACCAGGTTCAGCACCTTGCCGCCCGCGCCGAGCACTTCGCCGGGCTGGGCGATGCGGTATTGCACGCGCGCGTCGCGCGGCGAGGTGAGCTGGCTGTCGGCGATGTCCGCCTCGATACGCGCGACGGTGGCCTTGGCCGCGATGATGGCCGAGCGCGTGCCGACCAGCTGGGCGCGCGCTGCTTCGATGGCCGCCTGCGCAGCGGCCACCTGTGCCTTCGACGCCGCCACGGCGGCCTGCGCGCTGCGCACGCGGGCACGGTCGTCGTCGAGTTCCTGGATGGACGAAGCGCCTTCGCGCGACAGCGTACTGGAGCGGGCCAGGCGGCGCTGGGCCGCATCGAGCTCGCTCTCGCGCTGGGCCACGACCGCCTGCGCCGCGACCTTGTCGCTCTCGCGCACGGCTACCTGCGCTTCGGCGCTGGCGGCGGCATTGACGGCCTGCTGCTGTTGCGCGCGCGCTTCATCGCGCTGCGCTTCGAGCGTCTGGACCTGCATGCGCGCCAGCGGCGCTCCGGCGGCGACAAAGTCGCCTTCATTGACGAGGATGGTGTCGATGCGTCCGGCGAGCTTGGTTGCCACGTCGATCTGCGTGGCCTCGATGCGGCCGTTGCCGCTGGCGAAACCCGGCCCGGGACCGGTATCGCGCATGGCATTCCAGCCGTACACGCCTGCCGCGACGGCCAGCGCCACGGCGGCGACGGGAATCAGCTTTCTGGCAGGGAATTTCATGATGGCTTACCTGAGGATGGGGGCGCGGCAGGCACGCCGGCAGCTTCGGTGGCGTAGACGTGCGTGCCGCCGCCCAGCGCGGTATAGAGGGCCACGCGGCTCGACAGCAGCGCGCGGCGCGTCTGCACCAGCAATTGCTGCGCGCCCAGCAGGTCGCGCTGGGCGTCGAGCACTTCCAGGTAGGGCGTGGCGCCGTTGTCGTAGCGCAACCGGGCCAGGCGCTCGCGTTCGGATTGCAGTTGCAGGGTTGCCGTCAGGTCGGTGACCTGTTCGGCCAGCCGTTCGCGCGCCGACAATGCGTCGGACACGTCGCGGAACGCGGACTGGATGGCCTTTTCATACTGGACGACGGCCTGGTCGCGCCGCACCTCGGCCAGCTTCAGGCTGCTGCGGGTGCGGCCAGCGTCGAAGATCGGGACAGACAGCGATGGGCCGAAGCTCCAGGCGCGGCTGGGCCCCGTGAACAGGTTGTCCAGTTCCACGCTGGCCGTACCGAGGGTGCCGGTCAGCGTGATGCGCGGGAAGAACGCGGCGCGCGCAGCGCCGATATTCGCATTGGCCGCGGCAAGCTGGTGTTCGGCGGCGACGATATCGGGCCGGTTGGTCAGCAGTTCCGAAGGCAGGCCGGGCGCCATGTCGCGCAGGACGATGCTGTCGTCGAAGCGGCTGGTCAGCGGGGGCAGCGCCACCGGCGCGCCGACCAGCAGCGCGAGCGCATTGGCCTGCGCCGCGCGCTCCTGCCGCAGTTGCGAACCGAGCGTGCTGGCCTGGCGCCACAGTGCTTCCACCTGCGTCAGGTCGAACTTGGACGTCGAGCCCATTTCATAGCGGCGCCGGAAGATACGCAGCGATTCCGCGCGCGAGGCAATGGTCTGGTCCGTGAGCTCGATGCGCTCGTCCAGCTCGCGCAGCACCAGGTAGCCGTTGGCGACCTGGCCGATCAGGCTGATGGTGGCCGCTTCGCGCGCGGCATCGGTGGCCAGGTAGTTCTCGAGCGCGGCGTCCTTCAGGCTGCGCACGCGGCCCCAGAAGTCGAGCTCCCACGCGTTCATGCCGACACCGGCTTCGAAATCGTTGACGGTCAGCGGATGCCCCGTCGGGCTGAAGTCTCGCGGTGTGCGCGACCGCGTGGCGCTGGCGCTGGCACCGATGGTCGGAAACTGTTCCGAGCGCTGGATGCCATACAGCGCCTGCGCTTCTTCGACGCGCAGCACGGCGGCACGCAGGTCGCGGCTGTTGGCCAGAGCCTGCTCGATCAGCGCCCGCAGCGCGGGGTCAGCGAAGAAATCGCGCCAGGCGGTCGCGGCGGCCGTCGAGGGCTGCGTCGCGCCGGCCTCGGCACCGGCATAGGTGGCGGGGACCGGTGCGGCGGGCCGCTCCAGCGGCGGCGCCATCGACATACAGGCAGACAAGGCCATGGCCAGGGCGGCTACCGTGGCGGCAGCCAGCCGTGGCGGGGAATTTCGGGGTGGCAGTGACTGCCGGCGGGCGCGGGTGGATCGTCTGGGAAGATCTGCACCCATCGCTCAGCCTCGGGGCGACGGATCCCGTGGCCTGGCGCGGCGTGTCTGGATGGGAACGCGCCGCAGCACGCGCTTGGGCAGACGCCGCAGCGCGGCGCGGGTCAGGACAACGGAGACAATGGCCGGGAGGGCAAGGACAGCGACAATGTACGCAAGGACTGGGGCGCTCATTTGCGTTTTCCGGTGATTAATTACAACAATACTGTAACGATTTCGTGGCTTCGGCCCCTTGATAAAGGTCAATCCGCTCCCGGCCCTCAGGCCGGGGGCGCCGCTGTGCGGCCGACCCGCGGCTCCGTTACCATCGCATGTACCGAGGACAGTGCCATGAACGCATCACTGAGAGGCAAGGTTGCGCTGGTCGCCGGCGCCACGCGTGGCGCCGGCCGCGGCATTGCCGTGCAACTGGGTGCGTGCGGCGCCACCGTCTATGTCACCGGGCGCAGCACGCGGTCCGCGCGGTCCGAGATGAACCGGCCGGAAACCATCGAGGAGACTGCCGGACTGGTCGATGCCGCCGGCGGACGCGGCATTCCGGTACGGGTGGACCATCAGGTGGCGGACGAAGTCCGGGCACTGGTTGAACGCATCCGGCGCGAGCAGGGGCGGCTGCACATCCTGGTCAATGACATCTGGGGCGCCACCACCATGGAATGGAACAAGACGGTGTGGGAGTCTTCGCTCGACATCGGGCTGCGCACGCTGCGCCTGGGCGTGGAAACCCACGCGATCACCAGTCACTTTGCGCTGCCGCTGCTGATCGCGGAGACGGGCGGGCTGGTGGTGGAGGTGACGGACGGCACCAATGACTACAACGCCAGCCACTACCGCGTGTCATTCTTCTATGACCTGGCCAAGGCGGCCGTCAATCGCATGGCGTTCTCGCTTGGACATGAACTGGCGCCGCACGGCGGTACGGCGGTGGCGCTGACACCAGGCTGGCTGCGGTCGGAGGCCATGCTCGATGCATACCGGGTCACCGAAGCGAACTGGCGCGATGCCACCGCGGTGCAGCCGCATTTCGCCATTTCGGAGAGCCCCGCCTTCGTCGGCCGCGCCGTCGCGGCGCTGGCCCGGGATGCGAACGTGTCGCGCTGGAATGGCCAGTCGCTTTCCAGCGGACAGCTTGCCCGCATCTATGGTTTCACCGACCTGGATGGGAGCCAGCCGGATGCGTGGCGCTACGTGCCGGAGGTGCAGGATGCGGGCAAGCCGGCGGATACCACCGGCTATCGCTGAGGTGGACTGCCTGCGCTCAGGTTGACTTCGGTTTCAGCAGGTCTCCGGCTTCCTGCAGGTTCTGCTGCGCGCGGTTGCCGATCACGGCCATGGCGTCGGCCTGCGACTTGCGGGCCATCTCGGCCAGTTCGCGCATGTTCTCCAGCGCCTGCTGAAGCGCCTTCTGGACGAACTCGTTCTGCCTGGTCATGGCCTCGGCGGGGTTGCCGCCGGTAGCCATCTGCTGCGCGGCGGACTGGATCTGCTGCATGGCCTGGCCAAAGATCTCGGTCTGCTTCTGCATCAGGGCCTGCATGCCTTCATAGGCGAGCTTGTTGGCTTCGCCGAGTGCCTCGATGTCCTTGCGCCGCGCTTCCATCACGGCGCCCATGTCCATGCCCGGGAGTTGGAATTGCTCGAGCATCTTGGTGAAATCCGCAAAGGGGTTGGGAGGGGTAGTCATGCGGTCACTCCTTGTGATCGGGGGAAATCGGGGTGGCGGTGCGTGCTGCATGTCTGTGAATACTCTAGGTGGTGGAGGGGGCGGGCGGCAAGGAACGGGATGGGCTGGATGCAGTCATGCGTGGCATCTTCTGGCACACCCATCCGTCGCCGGGTATTCGCAGAAACCCTAAAGTTTCCGCCCCCATTGCCGTTGCCACCCATAGCCCGCTGCTGCGCCCCTGTCCAGGCCGGCGGGCCACGAGAGCGAAAGGCGGCGTCCGCGCGTCTGCACTTCGCCGTATCGAAGTCCTAATCAGGTAGAAGAAACAATGAGGAATTTTGGAATCGGGGTACGCCTTGGTATCGGCTTTGGCGTGGTGCTGGTGCTCTGCGCGTTGATGTCCGCCTTTGGCATCCTGCGCCTGCAGCAGGTGGCGGAGCGCACGCATGCCATGATGCAGCAGCCGCTGACCAAGGAGCGGCTCGTCAGCGACTGGTACCGGCTCATGCATACCAGCGTGCGGCGCACGACGGCGGTGGCCAAGAGCGCCGATCCGTCGCTGGGTGCGTTCTTCGCCAAGGAAACGCAGGCCTCGGTAGCTGCCATCTCGGACCTGCGCGACAAGATCCAGCCGATTCTCGCCTCGGACGCCGAAAAGGCAGCCTTCCAGAAGATCCTGCAGGTGCGCGACCCCTACAACACCGCACGCGACAAGATCACCAGGCTCAAGCAGGAAGGGTTGACCGAGGAGGCCAACCAGGTGCTGGAGGCGGAGTTCGTGCCGGCCGGCGATGCCTACCTGGCCGAGATCCAGAAGCTGCTTGACATCCAGCGCGCCAGCATCGATGCCACCGCGCGCGAGATCAATGACATCTACCGGAATGCCCGCACCAGCCTGATCGTACTGGGCGTGCTGGCGCTGGCGATCGGTGTCGCGTTCTCGGCATGGCTTACGCGCGGTATCACGCAACCGCTGAGGCGCGCCGTGGCCATTGCCCGCACCGTGGCATCCGGCGACCTGACCAGCCGCATCCACGTGGACAGCAAGGACGAGACCGGCCAGTTGCTGAACGCGCTCGCCGAGATGAACGCCAACATCCTGCATATCGTGCGCGATGTGCGTACCGGCACCGAGGCCATTGCCTCGGGCACCAGCCAGATCGCCGTGGGCAACACCGACTTGTCGCAGCGCACCGAGGAGCAGGCGTCTTCGCTGCAGCAGACCGCTGCCAGCATGGAAGAGCTGACCAGCATCGTGCGCCAGAATGCGGACAACGCGAAGCAGGCCAGCTCGCTCGCGGTGAATGCGTCGGAGATCGCGGCCAAGGGCGGCGACGTGGCCGACAAGGTGGCCGAGACCATGGAAGAGATCAACGGCGCGTCGAAGAAGGTGGTCGACATCATCGCCGTGATCGAAGGCATTGCGTTCCAGACCAATATCCTGGCGCTGAATGCGGCGGTGGAAGCCGCGCGCGCGGGCGAGCAGGGCCGCGGCTTTGCCGTGGTGGCGGGCGAGGTGCGCAGCCTGGCGCAGCGCAGCGCCACTGCCGCGAAGGAGATCAAGGCGCTGATCGGTGATTCGGTCGACCGCGTGGAGAAAGGCTCGGCCCTGGTGGCGCAATCGGGCCAGACCATGCAGGAGATCGTGGAAGCAGTCAGGCGCGTGACCGACATCATGGGCGAGATCAGCGCGGCATCGGCGGAACAGAGCGCCGGCATCGAGCAGGTCAACCAGGCTGTGACGCAGATGGATTCCGTGACCCAGCAGAACGCCGCACTGGTGGAAGAGGCCGCCGCCGCGGCCGGCTCGCTGGAAGAGCAGGCCCAGCGGCTCAAGCAGGCGGTGGCTACATTCCGTATTGCTGCGTAATGAGCCGTCCGATTGCCCGCTGAAACAGTGAGGCCAGCATGCCGTTGGTCAGCGGCGGCTGTTCGATTTACCTTGCACGCAGGTTTGTGCTGCAACCGCCGCATCCAACCCGCCGCTTGCTCCGCGCCCGATACCAGCTGGCGCGACTACCGGCTGTAGCGGCCCATCACGCTGGCGCCGCCGCGCGCATGTCCCTTGAGCGCGGCCATCAACTCGTCGCGCGTCAGGCCTGCGGGCAAGGCGCCGGGCTCCAGATCGGTGGCGACCACCGTCACGATGTAGTGGTGCGGCGTATCTCCGACGGGCGGGCAGGGTCCCCGGTACGCGGCTTCGCCGGTAACGTTCTTGCCGACCGTGATGCCCGGGCCGTCCTTCTGTCCCTCTCCCTGCCGAAGCTGCCCACGGTCTGCCGCAATGTTGTAGGCGACCCAGTGCGAAACCCCCTGCCCCATGGCGCCATCCGGATCGAACATGAAGATCGCCACGGAACGCGTTCCGGCCGGCAGGCCGGACCACGCTACCGGGGGAGAGACTCCCTGGCCACCGCAATTTGGCGCGTTGCCGCCGTGCACCGGGGGAATGACGGCGTTCTCGGAGAATGCGCTGGACGACACAGTCATCGGCGCAGCCGTGACCATCGAGGTGCATGCCATGCACAGCGCCGCGGAAGCACAAAACAGCAATGTTTTTGATTTCATTGGGGATTCCTGTTCGAGGTTGACGGGTCAAGCCGGACAGCGCGCCATGACTCCAATACGGTAGGACGGAAACGGGGGGATGCCTAGGGCGTCTCGCGTGGCCGTTCTTGTTGCACCGGATGTTTTCGTCCTGTTGCACGAACGCAGCGCGACCTATGCTTTGGCAACGCATGGCCGACAGGGGATGGATGCCGCCGGCGATGCGCGAGGGTGGGACAGGCCAGCGCAGTCCCTGTGCCGCCCGATGCCTCTTCCATACTGCCTGTCCGACGGGTCAGGCAGCTCAACCCGGAGCCCAAGATGAGCAAGACCTACAAGCGCCTGGACAAAACCCAGGCGGCGGTGCTGATGGTGGACCACCAGGCCGGTTTGCTGTCGCTGGTGCGTGATATCGAGCCGGATCGTTTCAAGAACAACGTGCTGGCGCTGGCGGATCTCGCCAAGTACTTCAAGCTGCCCACTATCCTGACCACCAGCTTCGAGGATGGTCCCAACGGCCCTCTGGTACCCGAACTCAAGCAGATATTTCCCGATGCGCCTTTCATCCCGCGGCCCGGACAGATCAATGCCTGGGATAACGAGGATTTCACCAAGGCGGTAAAGGCCACCGGCAAGAAGCAGTTGCTAATTGCCGGCGTAGTGACGGAGGTCTGCGTGGCGTTCCCGGCGCTCTCAGCGATCGAAGAAGGGTTTGACGTGTTTGTTGTCACGGACGCGTCGGGCACGTTTAACGAAGTCACCCGGGATTCGGCGTGGCGGCGCATGAGCGAAGCCGGCGCGCAACTGATGACGTGGTTCGGCGTGGCGTGCGAGTTGCACCGCGACTGGCGCAACGATATCGAAGGGCTGGGAACGCTGTTCTCCAACCATATCCCGGACTATCGAAACCTGATCACCGCCTACACGACAGTGAAGGGATCGCGCTAGCGCCGACGCGTACTTCTCAGGTGCTGGCGGCCTCGGCATGGCTGCCCGCGCCAAAGCGCCTGCGCAACGCGCGGTTCGCGTGGATGAGGTGGCCTTCGGACACTTCGACCACTTCGCGCAGGTAGTCTTCGCTGGCGTCGAGCAGTGCCGCGTACATCTCGCGGCACAGGTCGCGCGCGGTACGGCCCGGCCAGTCCGCGGGCAGCAACTGCTCAGGCAGATTCGGATCGCGCAGCAGCACGCGGCGGTATTCATGCAACAGCAGGGTGCGCACAAAGAACGCGTCAGCCGGCGCCATGCCGTGTGCGTCGCCCAGCACCGGCGAGAAGCGGCGCAGCAGCGCCTGCCACGCGGACGCCACGTCGCCGAGCTTGAACGTCTGGTGCATGAGCGTCTGCAGCGGGCGGATCGAAAATGCCTCGATGCTGGTGGCTTCCATGACCGCCACGAAGTCCTGTGCCTGTGCGGCGCGGATGATCTCGCCCAGCGAGCCCGCGTCGGCATTCGGATGCGCATACACGCCCGGCGCGATCGCGCCAAAGCCCTCCCACAGCAGCTCTCGCTTGAGCCGCTGGCGGATCGTGGCGCGCGCGTCCCCGCGCACCAGTGCCAGTGTCCAGCGCCCGTCCCAGTCCGACGCATCCCCGGCGTAAATGCGCTTGCCGGCGTGGATGCAGCGCTGCAATCCGGCTTCCGACAAGCCGTAGTAGCTGCGCCGCCCGATCCGCGTGGCATCGAGCCAGTCATCCGCCGTCAGCCGGAACGTAGCGGTGCGCACCAGCCGGTCATTGATCCCGAACGGCGCGGCCAGGCGGATCAGGCTGCCCAGCCATAGCGCCTGCGGCCGCGGCGCGACCACGTCGCCGAACAGCGTCACCAGCATCGAATTGGCGCCGAGCTTGAGGCCACGCGCAAGCCGTGCGACCTGCGGGGAAACGGGGTCCATCTCCGATCGGGTGGCCATGCCTGCACCTTAAAGTGATACACAAACGGCGATTGTTTGAATCAAATTGTATCACTATGATCCACTGCAACCGAATGATTTGACGCAGGTCAAGACCCTACAGATCGGAGTACGGCATGTACGCACAGTTGGTGGAAACCGGGGCAACCAGGCTCCGCGCGATGGAGGAGATGGACCCGCAGGAACGCGAGTTCCAGGCGCGCGTGGACGCCGGCATCAAGATCGAAGCCAAGGACTGGATGCCCGAGGCTTACCGCAAGACCCTGATCCGCCAGATCTCGCAGCACGCGCATTCTGAGATCGTCGGCCAGCTGCCGGAAGGCAACTGGGTCACGCGCGCCCCGACCCTGGAACGCAAGGCCGTGCTGTTGGCCAAGATCCAGGATGAAGCGGGCCACGGCCTCTATCTGTACAGCGCCGCCGAAACGCTGGGCGTGTCGCGCGACGCGTTGCTTGGCGACTTGCATTCCGGCAAGGCCAAGTATTCGAGCATCTTCAATTACCCGACGCTGAGCTGGGCCGACATCGGCGCCATCGGCTGGCTGGTCGACGGCTCGGCCATCATCAACCAGGTGCCGTTGTGCCGCTGCTCGTTCGGCCCCTATGCCCGCGCCATGGTGCGCGTGTGCAAGGAAGAGTCGTTCCACCAGCGCCAGGGCTACGACATCCTGCTCAAGCTGTGCCAGGGCACGCCGGAGCAGAAGCAGATGGCGCAGGACGCGCTGAACCGCTGGTGGTGGCCGGCGCTGATGATGTTCGGTCCGTCCGACGCGGATTCGCCCAACAGCGCGCAGTCGATGCAATGGCGCATCAAGCTGTTCTCCAATGACGAACTGCGCCAGAAGATGGTGGACCAGACCGTGCCGCAGGCCGAATACCTGGGCCTGAGCATTCCCGATCCGGACCTGAAGTGGAACGAGGAACGCGGCCACTACGATTTCGGTGCCATCGACTGGGACGAGTTCTACAACGTCGTGCGCGGCAATGGCCCGTGCAACCGCGACCGCCTGCGCACCCGCGTCAAGGCCTGGGACGACGGCGCCTGGTTCCGTGAAGCGCTGGTGGCGCACGCCGACAAGCAAGAGCGCGCCGCCGCCTGAGTATCCGGCGCACCCTCGCGCCGTAGCTTCGAAAACCTACCCCGTAAACTGACAGGAGAGTTGCCATGAAAGAGTGGCCGCTTTGGGAGATCTTTATCCGCAGCCAGCACGGCCTGGCCCACAAGCACGTGGGCAGCCTGCACGCGCCGGATGGCGAAATGGCGATCAACCACGCGCGTGACGTCTACACGCGCCGCAACGAGGGCGTGAGCGTCTGGGTGGTGAAGGCCGCCGACGTGGTCGCCAGCAGCCCCGGCGACAAGGGCCCGCTGTTCGAGCCCGCCAACAGCAAGGTCTACCGGCACCCCACCTTCTTCCCGATGCCGGAAGAGGTCAAGCACATCTGATTTCCTGGCGCGAGGACGCATCCACCATGAACCAACACAAGTTCGAAACCCTGCTGCGCCTGGGCGATACCACGCTGGTGCTCGGCCAGCGCCTGTCGGAATGGTGCGGCCGCGGCCCCGCGCTGGAGGAAGACATCGCGCTCACCAACGTGGCGCTGGACCTGATCGGACAGACCCGGCTGTGGCTCGGCTATGCCGCCGAGGTGGAAGGCGCCGGCCGCAGCGCGGACCAGCTTGCCTACTTGCGCGACGCACACCAGTTCCGCAACCCCCTGCTGGTGGAACAGCCCAACGGCAGCTATGCCGATACGCTGGCGCGCCAGTTCCTGTTCGACACCTGGCACTACTTCCTGCTGGAAAGACTGCAGCATTCGACCGATGCGCGCATCGCGGAGATCGCCGCCAAGTCGCTGAAGGAAGTGACGTACCACGTGCGCCGCAGCGCCGACCTGGTGGTGCGCCTGGGCGATGGCACCGAAGAGAGCCACCGCCGCATGCAGGACGCCATCGACGACCTGTGGATGTTCACCGGCGAACTGTTCGAGTCTGACGCCGCGGATGCCGCGCTGGTCGCACAGGGCGTCGCGGTGGACCCGGCCACGCTGGCCGAATCATGGCAGCGGCATGTAAGCGACGTACTGGAAGAAGCCACGCTGCGCGTCCCGGCGGCCGGCTGGTCGCAGACCGGCGGCCGTCAGGGCCGCCATACCGAACACCTCGGTTACCTGCTGGCCGAAATGCAATTCCTGCAGCGCGCCTATCCCGGCGCACAGTGGTGAACGCCATGTCCGCGCAAGTGCTGGAACGCGCCAACGTTGCGCAGGTCTGGGCCTGGCTTGAGCAGGTGCCGGACCCCGAGATCCCGGTGATCTCCGTCGTGGACCTGGGCATTGTCCGCGACGTGGCGTGGGTGGACGAGACCTGCGTGATCACCATCACGCCGACTTACTCGGGTTGCCCGGCCATGACGGTGATCCGCGACGACATCGAGCGTGTGCTCGCCGCGCAGGGCATCGGCCGCGTCAGCGTGCAGACGCGGCTGGCGCCGGCCTGGACCACCGACTGGATGAGCGTGCGCGGCAAGGCCAGCCTGTCCGGTTATGGCATTGCCCCGCCGGCGCAGCAGGTGATCGACATCAGCGGCATCAGCCGCCAGGCGTCGCCGGCACTGGTGGTGGCCTGCCCGCACTGCGGCTCACGGCACACCCGGCTGGTCAGCCAGTTCGGCTCGACCGCGTGCAAGGCCCTGTACCGCTGCGGCGATTGCAGGGAACCGTTCGACTACTTCAAGGCCCACTGAGCCCCGGAGCCGGAAATGAGCAAATTCCATGAACTGACCGTGGCCAGCGTGACGCGCGAAACGCGCGACGCCGTGGCCGTGACCTTTGCCGTGCCCGATGCACTGGCCGACACTTACCGCTACGTGCAGGGCCAGCACCTGACGCTGCGCGCCGGCATCGGCGGCGAGGACGTGCGCCGTTCCTACTCGATCTGCTCGGCGGTGCAGGACCGGCGCCTGCGCGTGGCCATCAAGCGCGTGGAGGGCGGCATGTTCTCCAACTGGGCCAACGATGCGCTGCAACCGGGCATGACGCTCGAAGTCATGCCGCCGTCGGGGCATTTCCACGTGCCGCTGTCGGAGACGCACAGCAAGCACTACGTAGCCTTTGCCGCCGGCAGCGGCATCACGCCGATGCTGTCGATCATCAAGACCACGCTGATGACCGAGCCGGACAGCCGCTTCACGCTGTTCTACGGCAACCGCGCGTCGTCGTCCGTGCTGTTCAAGGAAGAGCTCGAAGACCTGAAGGACACGTACCTTGAGCGCTTCAACCTGGTTTTCGTCCTGAGCCGCGAGCAGCTCGACATTGACCTGTTCAACGGCCGCATCGACGGCGACAAGGTGCGCGCGTTGCTGCGCCACTGGGTGCGTCCGCAGGATATCGACGTGGCCTTTATCTGCGGCCCGCACTCGATGATGGAAGAGGTGTCGCAGGCGCTGCAGGAAAGCGGTGTGGACAAGGCCCGCATCAAGCGCGAGCTGTTCGCTACCAGCATTCCCGCGGCGCGTCCGCCGGCACATGCGCACAAGCAGGTGGGCCAGCAGCAGTGCGAGGTCACCGTGATCCAGGACGGCCGCACGCGCCAGTTCACGCTGGAGAAGAACAAGGAGACGATCCTCGACGCCGCGCTGGCGCAGGGCATCGAGCTGCCTTACTCGTGCAAGGGCGGCGTCTGTTCGACGTGCCGCTGCAAGCGCATCGAGGGCGAGGTGGACATGGATGTCAATTTCGCGCTGGAAGACTACGAAGTCGCGCGCGGCTTCATCCTGAGCTGCCAGAGCTATGCCGTCACCGACAAGCTGGTGATCGATTTCGACCAGGAAACCTGAAGCGTTTCCTGCTACCTGCCTACGCCATTCAAGAACCTGATTTCCCCGGAGCAAGCTGTGTCCCATCCGTTTTTCACGCGTCACCAGGCCCTGCTGGAAAAAGCCACCCAAGCCATTGCCGAGCGCGGCTACTGGAGCCCGTTTCCCGAATCGCCCAGCCCCAAGGCCTATGGCGAGACCGCCAATGCCGATGGCAAGGCTGCGTTCGAGGCGCGCCTGAACAAGCCCTTCGCGCTGTCGCAGCCGGGCACGGTTGGCCAGGCCGGCAAGGAAGTCTCGCCGTACGGCACGGTGCTGGGCGTCACCTATCCGAAGCCTGACCTCGACCAGCTCTTCGCAGGGGTGGCCGAAGGCATGCCCGCGTGGCGCAAGGCCGGGCGCGAGGCATGGGTGGGCGTGTCGCTGGAGATCCTGCACCGCCTGAACCGCCGCAGCTTCGAGATTGCGTACGCGGTCATGCACACCACCGGCCAGGCCTTCATGATGGCCTTCCAGGCCGGTGGCCCCCACGCGCAGGACCGCGGCCTGGAAGCCGTGGCCTATGCCTGGGACGAGATGCGCCGCATTCCGAAGCGTGCCGTCTGGGAAAAGCCGCAGGGCAAGAACGAGCCGCTGCGCATGGAAAAGCAATACACCGTGGTGCCGCGCGGCGTGGGCCTGGTGATCGGCTGCTGCACCTTCCCGACCTGGAACGGCTACCCCGGCCTGTTCGCGAGCCTGGCCACCGGCAACGCCGTGGTGGTCAAGCCGCACCCGGGTGCGATCCTGCCGCTGGCCATCACCGTGGAAGTGGCGCGTGAGGTGCTGCAGGAAGCGGGCTTTGACCCGAACCTCGTCACGCTGGTGGCCAATGATCCGACCGAACGCATGGCGTCAACACTGGCGCTGCGTCCGGAGGTTCGCCTGATCGACTTCACCGGCAGCACCGCCAACGGCGACTGGCTGGAGCGCAATGCACACCAGGCACATGTGTACACCGAGAAGGCCGGCGTGAACCAGATCGTCATCGATTCGACCAGCGACTTCAAGGGCATGGTGCGCAATATTGCGTTCTCGCTCGCGCTGTATTCGGGCCAGATGTGCACCGCGCCGCAGAACATCTATGTGCCGAAGGGCGGCATCGATACGCCGGAAGGGCATCTGAGCTTCGACCAGGTTGCCAACGCCATCGGTGAAGCCGTGGGCAAGCTCACGGGCGACGCCGCCAAGGCCGTGGAACTGCTCGGTGCGATCCAGAATGACGGCGTGGTGCAGCGCATCGAGGCCTCGCGCTCGCTGGGCGAGATCGTTATCGACAGCCGTGTGCTGCAGCATCCGGAGTTCCCCGGCGCCCGCATCCATACGCCGCTGGTGCTGAAGGTCGATGCAAGCGATGAGGGCAAGATCATGCAGGAGCTGTTCGGCCCGATCTCGTTCGTGGTCGCCACCGACGACACGGCCCACAGCATTGCGCTGGCCCGCCGCGGCGCGAAGGAGCATGGTGCACTGACGCTGTCCGCGTACACGACCGACGACGGTGTGGCTGACGCCATCCGCGATGCGGCGGAAGACGCCGGCGTGGCGCTGTCGTTCAACCTGACCGGCGGCGTGTTCGTCAACCAGTCGGCGGCGTTCAGCGATTTCCACGCTACCGGCGCCAACCCGGCCGCCAACGCGTCGCTGTCCGATGCGGCGTTCGTGGCCAACCGTTTCCGCGTGGTGCAGAGCCGCTCGCATATCTGAGTCTTGCCCGCAGTACCGTAGCCCCCCGCGCCGGCCCCCCATGCATGCGGCGCCATGAAAACGATGGAGTAGACAATGGTTCAACGCACCCCCCACCCCGACGAGCTGGAGCCGATCGAGCGCGCCAGCCGCGATGAACTGCAGGCGCTGCAACTGGAACGGCTCAAATGGAGCGTGCGCCATGCCTATGACAACGTGCCGCACTACCGCAAGGCGTTCGACGCGGCGGGCGTGCATCCGGACGACCTGAAGTCGCTGTCGGACCTGTCGAAGTTCCCGTTCCTGGCCAAGCAGGACCTGCGCGACAACTACCCGTTCGGCATGTTCGCCGTGCCGCGCGAGAAGGTGGCGCGCGTGCATGCGTCGAGCGGCACCACCGGCAAGCCGACCGTGGTGGGCTACACCGCGCGCGACATCGACACGTGGGCCAGCGTGGTGGCGCGTTCCATCCGCGCGGCGGGCGGACGTGCCGGCGACCTGGTGCACGTGAGCTATGGCTACGGCCTGTTCACCGGTGGCCTGGGCGCGCACTATGGCGCCGAGAAGGCCGGCTGCACGGTCATCCCGATGTCCGGCGGCCAGACCGAGAAGCAGGTGCAGCTGATCCGCGAGTTCCAGCCGAACATCATCATGGTCACGCCGTCGTACATGCTGAACCTGATCGAGGAGATGATGCGACAGGGTATGGATCCGGCCGAAAGCTCGCTCAAGGTCGGCATCTTCGGCGCCGAGCCGTGGACCGATGCCATGCGTGCCGAGATCGAAGCGCGTGCCGGCATCGATGCGGTGGACATCTACGGCCTGTCGGAAGTCATGGGCCCCGGCGTGGCTTGCGAATGCATCGAAAGCAAGGACGGCCCGGTCATCTGGGAAGACCACTTCTACGCGGAGATCATCGACCCGGTGACCGGCGAGGTGCTGCCGGACGGCGAGGAGGGCGAGCTGGTGTTCACGTCGCTGACCAAGGAAGCGCTGCCGGTCATCCGCTACCGCACGCGCGACCTGACGCGCCTGCTGCCGCCGACGTCGCGCTCGATGCGCCGCATCGGCAAGATCACCGGCCGTTCGGACGACATGCTCATCATCCGCGGCGTGAACGTATTCCCGTCGCAGATCGAGGAACTGATCCTCAAGGCGCCGGCCCTGGCGCCGCAGTACCAGCTGGTGGTCACGCGTGACGGCCACCTGGACAAGCTCGAGGTTCGCGTCGAGGCGCGCCCGCAGGCCGGCGGCCTGGGCAGCGTCGACCGCGCAACCCTGGAGCAGCAGCTCAAGGAACAGATCAAGACCTATGTGGGCGTGACCACGCGCGTGCAGGTGCTGGATGCGGAAGGCATCGAACGCACCAGCGTCGGCAAGGCGCGCCGCGTGCTGGACATGCGGCCCAAGGTCACGCACGAGCAGCCGGTCGGGGCGATCTGACGGACTCCAACGACCGATGGCTTGCTCCCTCTCCCGATTGCGGGAGAGGGAGCAAGCACGCGGAAGCAATCAAGCAGCAGTTTTGATAACGACGATGGCGCCCGCCAAGAGGCGCCACGCCGACCCTCGCGCCAAAGGAGACCACATGGACGCGCAACAACTGGAGACCCTCCAGCAGCACCCCGATTTCATCCGGCTGGCCAGCAGGCGCGCGCGCCTGGGCTGGTCGCTCACGGTGGTGATGCTGGCCATCTACTTCGGCTTCATCCTGCTGCTGGCCTTCGTGCCGGCAACGCTCGGCACGCCGCTTGGCGGCGGCGTCATGACGCTCGGCATCCCGGTCGGCGTGGCCATCATCATGGCGGCAATCGTGCTGACCGCGGTCTACGTGCGCCAGGCCAATACCGAACTGGACCCGATCAACGAACGCCTGCGCAAGGAGTGCGAAGCATGAGGCTGACCATCCAGAACCTGCGCCACCTGCCCGTGGCGCTCTTGGGCCTGGCCAGCAGCGCCGCGCTGGCCGCCCCCGTCATCCAGGGTGAAGCCACGCGCCGGCCGCTGAACTGGAGCGCCATCGTCATGTTCATGCTGTTTGTGCTGTTCACGCTCGGCATCACGCGCTGGGCCGCGCGGCGCACGCGCTCGGCGTCGGACTTCTATGCTGCCGGTGGTGGCCTGACCGGCTTCCAGAACGGGTTGGCCATTGCCGGCGACATGGTCTCGGCAGCGTCGTTCCTCGGCATCTCGGCAATGATGTTCGACAAGGGCTACGACGGGCTGATCTACGCGCTCGGCGTGGTGGCTGGCTGGCCCATCATCCTGTTCATCGTGGCCGAGCGTCTGCGCAACCTGGGCCGCTATACCTTTGCCGACGTAGTCTCGTACCGCCTGTCGCAGAAGCCCGTGCGCATCACGGCCGCGTTCGGCACGCTGACGGTGGTGATCATGTACCTCGTGGCGCAGATGGTCGGCGCCGGCAAGCTGATCGAACTGCTGTTCGGCACCAGCTATGAATCGGCCGTGGTGGTCGTCGGTTTGCTGATGGTGCTGTACGTGCTGTTCGGCGGCATGCTGGCCACCACATGGGTGCAGATCATCAAGGCCGTGCTGCTGCTGGGCGGGGTCACGTTCATGGCGATCATGGTGCTGTCCAATTTCGGCTACAGCCCGGAAGCCATGTTCGCGGGGGCCGCCAGAGTGCATGACAAGGGCCTGGCCATCCTGTCGCCGGGCGGGCTCGTCTCCAACCCGATCGACGCCATTTCGCTCGGCGTGGGCATGATGTTCGGCACCGCCGGCCTGCCGCACATCCTGATGCGCTTCTTCACCGTGGCGGATGCCAGGGAAGCGCGCAAGTCCGTGCTGTATGCCACCGGCTTCATCGGCTACTTCTACGTGCTGATCCTGGTGGTGGGCTTCGGCGCCATCGTCATGGTCGGCGGCGATCCGGCCTACCGCGATGCCGCGGGCAAGCTGATCGGCGGCAGCAACATGGTGGCCGTGCACCTCGCGCATGCCATCGGCGGCGACCTGTTCCTTGGCTTCATCTCGGCGGTGGCGTTCGCCACCATCCTTGCGGTGGTGGCAGGCCTGGCGCTGTCCGGCGCTTCGGCGGTGTCGCATGACCTGTATGCCAACGTGTTCCGGCAAGGGCGCGCCAGCGAGAAGGACGAGATCCGCGTCTCGAAGGCGGCCACGGTGGTGATCGGCCTGCTGGCCATGGTGCTGGGGGTGCTGTTCGAGAAGCAGAACATCGCCTTCCTGTCCGGGCTGGTGCTGGCTATCGCGGCGTCAGTCAACTTCCCGGTGCTGTTCCTGTCGATGTTTTGGAAGGGGCTGACCACCAAGGGAGCGGTGGCGGGCAGCCTGGCAGGGCTGGCGTCGGCGGTGGCACTGCTGGTGCTTGGTCCTGCGGTGTGGGTTGGCCTGCTGCATCATGACAAGCCCATCTTCCCGTATGCCAACCCTGCGTTGTTCTCGATGACGCTGGCGTTTGTCTGCGCGTGGCTGGTTTCGGTACTCGACAAGTCGGCGCAGGCTGCAACCGAACGCCGCCGCTTCGGCGCGCAGTTTGTGCGGTCGATGACGGGGATCGGGGCGGCCGGGGCGTCACAGCATTGAAGACGCCGGGCCGGTTCAACCGGCCCGGCTCGGCCGCGCTTATTGATGTTTCCAGAATTCATGACAACGCAAAATATTCGTCGTCCCCGCGCAGGCGGGGACCCAGTGACTTTTTGTCCCCCTTCGGGGGACTTGTAAGACGCTGGATTCCCGCCTTCGCGGGAATGACGGTGGTTGCTTTGATGTTGTCGTGAAATAGGGAAAGCTCAATAGTTCGAAGCCGTGGCGAGATCGGTGGAGACGGCCACTGCGTGCCACGCATCCAGTTCTGCTTCCACGTTGCGGTTCTTGGCCGTGATCCGGGCCACCGTGTCCGAGCCGAGCGGCAGGCGTACCGGCGGCGTGTCGCTATCCGCCAGCGTCAACAATGCCGCCGCCAGCCTGGTCGGGTCGCCGGGCTGCTGGTGATTGGCCGCGTCCATGTGCCCGCGCATCGCGCCCACGGTCTCCGCGTACTCCGCAATTTCGCCGCCCACGCGCACCAGCGAGCTGGCATCCAGGAAGTCGGTGCGGAAGAAGCCCGGCTCGACCACCGTGGCATGGACGCCAAGCGGGGCGAGTTCCGCGGCCAGCGCCTCGGTCAGGCCTTCCACGGCGAACTTGGTGGCGCCATACACACCCCAGCCAGGGTAGGCCGCATAGCCCCCGATTGACGAAATGTTGATGACATGGCCGCTGCGCCGGCGGCGCATATGCGGCAGCACCGCGCGCGTTACGCCCAGCAGTCCGAACACATTGGTCGCGAACTGGTTCTGCACCTCCTCGCGCGAGGCTTCCTCCACCGCGCCGAGCAGGCCATAGCCAGCATTGTTGACCAGCACGTCGATCCGGCCGAAGCGGGCCACGGCAGCGTCGGCGGCGGCAATGGCCTGCTCGTCGCTGTTGACGTCGAGCGCCACGGCCAGCAGATGGTCTTGCTCGCCCAGCACATCGGTGATGGCTTGCGGCCGGCGCGCGGTGGCGACGACGCGGTCGCCGCGGGCCAGTGCGGCACGCGCGATCTCCAGGCCGAAGCCGCGCGACGCGCCGGTGATGAACCAGACCTTGCCGGCGCTGGCGGAAGCGGTGGCGTGCGTGTTGGTGGTGTTGGTGGTGTTGGACATGGTGAGTCTCCTTGCATTGGGTTCCGGGTGGTGATGGCGTTGGCCACGCAGGAAATGTAGGTGAGCGTGAACGCTGCCAGTAGAGCGACCAATGGTGTTTCAACGACAACTAATGGTTGCTAATCGAGGTACAAGTCCATACGTCCGGCGAGCGTCCGATTCGGTTGAGCAGAATTCAACCGTGTGGCAGACTCGCCGGCATGGATCGACTCCCTCCTCTCAATGCCCTGCGGGCTTTCGAAGCGGCGGCGCGGCACCTGAGCATCACGGTCGCGGCGCAGGAACTGCATGTCACGCCCGGCGCCGTCAGCCGCCAGATACGTGCACTGGAGGACGGATTGGGCGTGCAATTGCTGCACCGCGGTCATCGCCAGATCACGCTGACCCGCACCGGCGAGGACTACTACCGGGCCGTGACGCGCGCCATGGACGACCTGCGCGAAGCAACGCGCCGCCTGGGCAAGCGCGCGAAGCGCAAGCAGCTCAAGGTGCGCGCCTACACCACCTTTGCGATGCGCTGGCTGATCCCGCGGCTGTCGAGCTTCCACGCGGCCAATCCGGGCATCGAGGTGCTGCTGACCGCCACGCTCGATCCGGTCGATTTCCGCAAGGAGGACATCGACGGGGCGATCCGGCTCGGCGATGGCAAGTGGCCGGGGGCGAATGCCTATCGGCTGGTGTCCAACGTGCTGGTGCCAGTGTGCAGCCCGGCGCTGCTGGCAGGCCCGCGCAAGGTCAGGAAGCCGGCCGACCTGCAGCACCACACGCTGCTGCACTCGGTTGCCCGGCCGGATGACTGGGCGCACTGGCTGCGTGCTGCCGGCGCGGACCGCGATGTCGATGTGCGGGGCGGCATGACTTACCAGAGTTCGGCGATGGCTTATGCGGCGGCGATCGAAGGGCTGGGGTTCGCCATTGCGCAGCGCTTTCTGGTGACGGGAGACCTGTCGGCGGGCACGCTGGTCGCACCGTTCCGGCAGGTGGTGGACATGGGCGAATTCACCTACTACCTGCTGACCCCGGCGGATCGCCGCGAAAGCCCCAGCATGGCGACGTTTCGCACGTGGTTGCTGGAGCAGTTCGAAACGCAGGGCTGATTTCAACCGCCATCCGCCCAGCCGGCAAAGTGCGCAAACTGTGCCACCGGCTCGCGTCCCGTCCGCAGGCGATTGGCCGGCTCCCGCGGATCAGGATAGCCAACCGACATACCGCAGACCACGATCTCGCCGTCAGGAATCCCCAACCGCGCGCGGATGACGCGGTGGTATCGCGCGAACGCTTGCTGCGCGCAGGTCGCCAGCCCGTGGCCAAGCGCCGCCAGCATCACAGCCTGCAGGAACATGCCGAGGTCCAGCCATGCCGCCTGCGCCTGATCGCGTTCAATAGTGAAGAACAGCCCCACCGGCGCGCCGAAGAAGGCGTAGTTGCGCCCATACTGGCGCGCCATGCCAGCGGTGTCGCCGCGCGCAATGTCCAGCAGTCCGTACAGCGTCTTGCCGAGCGTGCGGCGCCGGGCCAGGTAGGGGTCGCGCCACGCGGCAGGGTAGTAGACGTACTCCTCCTGATGGCCGCCGCCGCCAGCGTGGTGCAGGGCCAGCAGTTCCTCGCTTAACTGCCGCCGCACTTCGCCTGTGCATGCGTACACGCGCCAGGGCTGCGTATTCGAGGCGCTGGGGCTGCGCGCGGCATCTGCCAGGATGGCTTCAACGGTCTGCTGTGGCACCGCGGTGTCGAGGAAACCGCGTACGCTGCGGCGCGCATGCAGCGCGGCTCGGATGTCGGTGGGGTTCATGATGCGAAAGCTTCGGATGGTGACGGGGTTGCCGCCGCATGTCCGTCGGCGCAGTGGATTGCCTGCCGCGCCAGCAGGTTGTCGATTTCCTCGCTGCTGTAGCCGGCTGCGCGCAGCACGGCGCGCGTATCCTGCCCGCACGCGGGCGCGGGCCGTGCGGGCAGCACGTTTTCCTGCGCGCTGTTGATCGGGAAGCCGGGCATGCGGATGTTGCCGAGCGTCGGGTGTGCGGCATGACGGACCATGCGGTTCGCGGCGACCTGCGGATGCCGCGCGACATCGTCATAGGTCGCCATGCGCGAGCACAGGATGTCGGCGGCCTGCAGTGCCGCCAGCCAGGCATCGGTGCCGCGCGTCACGAAGACGCGGGTGAGCTCCTTCACCATCTCTGCGCGGTTGGCTACGCGCAGCGGCGACGTCGCAAAGCGCGGGTCGCCGGCCAGCGCAGGCAGGTCCAGTACTTCACACAGGCGGCGCCAGCGGTCGGGCATGTACGCCGCCACCATGATCCAGCCATCGGCGGTCTCGAACGCCTGGTTCGGCGCCGAATACGGTGCCGCGCTGCCGGCACGCACCGGCAGTTCGCCGTCGGCGAAATAGCTCGTCATCGAAGACTGCTGCAACACCAGCGCCGCGTTGAGCAGGTTGACGTCGAGATGTCCGCCCTGTCCGTCACGTGCGCGTTGCGCCAGCCTGGCCAGCACGCCGACGCACGCGACATAGCCGGTCATGACATCGACCACCGGCGCCTGCACTTTGCACGGCTCGCCGCCGGGCAGCCCGATCAGGCTCATCAGGCCCGAGTCCGCCTGGATGATGCCGTCCACGCCGGCATGGTCGGCATACGGCCCTTCCTGCCCATAGGCAGAAATCGAGCAGTAGACCAGCGACGGATGGTCGGCGGACAACTCGGCATAGCCCAGCCCCAGCCGCGCCATCACGCCGGGCCGCATGCTTTCCACGACGACGTCTGCCCCGGCCACAAGGCGCCGCGCCACGGCCACGGCATCCTCTGACTTGAGGTCCAGCGCCACGCCGAGCTTGTTGCGGTTGAAGCCGTGGAACAGGGCGCTATCGTCACCGATCCAGCCGGGCCCGAGGCCGCGGCCGAGTTCGCCGGCCGGCGGCTCGACCTTGATGACTGTCGCGCCCATGTCCGCCAGCAGCATGGTGCAGGTCGGGCCAGCCCCGATCTGGGTGAAATCGATGACGGTCAGGCCGTCCAGTGCATTGCGCAACATGTCTGTGCCTCAGGTAAGGAGGTGGATCGCTTGAAGGTTTCCGCTGCGGTGCCGCTGGCGGCCGTCACAGTGCCACCTTGATGCCGTTGCCCTCGATGACGCGCTGCCAGCGTTGCAGCTCCTTGCCGATGTAAGCCTTGAGTTCCGCCGGCGAGGACGGGTGCGGCTCGAAGCCCTGCTGCGCGAGCTGTGCCGTCACCTCCGGGGATTTGAGCGCGGCCACCAGCGCGGCGTTGACCTTGTCGACCACGGCCCTGGGCGTCTGCGCGGGCGCGAGCAGGCTGTACCAGAGCTCGGCGTCATAGCCGGCCAGGCCCGCTTCGGCGAAGGTGGGCAGGTCGGGCATCAGCGTGGTGCGCTTGCTGCCGGCAATGCCCAGCGCACGGAGCTTCCCGGCGCGTACGTACTGGATGGCCGAGGCGAACGTCGCGAAGGAGGCCTGCACCTGCCCGCCCATCAGGTCGGTGATGGAAGGGCCGGTGCCCTTGTACGGCACGTGCAGGAGTTCGGTCTTGTTCAGCCGCGCGAAGACCTCGCCGGCGAGATGCTGCGGCGTGCCGTTGCCGGGGCTGCTGTAGCTGATCTTGCCCGGGTTGGCGTGGGTGTATCCGATGAAGTCCTTGAGCGTGTGGAACGGCTGGTCGCCGTTGACCACCAGGATGATCGGCACCGAGGCGATCAGGCCCACGGGCTCGAAGTCGCGCTCGATCCGGAACGGCACCTTCATGCCGAGGAACGGGTTCATGGTCACCTGGCTGGACGCGATCACGAGCGTATAGCCGTCGGGCGCCGCATGCGCGACGTAGTCGGTGCCGAGGTTGCCGCCGGCGCCTGGCTTGTTCTCGATCACGATGGTCTGGCCGAGCAGCCTGCTCATCTTCGGCGCGACCAGCCGCGCGAGGATGTCGTTGCCGCCACCGGGGGCGAACGGCACCACCAGCGTGATCGGCTTCTGTGTCGGGTAAGAGGCCTGCGCGGCGGCTGGCGCCGGCGTGGCGAAGGTCGCCGCCGCCAGCAGGCCGGCCAGCGCCGTGCGGGCGAGTTGTGAAATGCCTGACATGCTTGTCTCCTGATGATTGTTCGTGCGTGGGCGCCGGGCTTAGCAGCCCGTGTAGCGCGGCGGGCGCTTTTCCGCGAAAGCCTGCCGGCCTTCGAGCCGGTCGGCGGTGTCGCGCAGTACGCCCCAGTAGAGTTCGGTGAGTTGCTGCGCATCGCTCTCGCCAAGGTGAGGCGTCTGGCGCGACAGCTTCTTGATGGCCTGTACGGCCAGCGGCGCGTTGCGAGCGATCCTGGTGGCCAGCGTGAGTGCGCGGTCAAGCAGCGCCTCGGGCGCGACCAGCTCCGTGACCAGGCCGATACACTGCGCCTGCTCTGCGTCGATGCGCTCGCCCGTCAGCGCCATCTGCATGGCGTGCGCCGACGGCACTGCCTTGAGCAGCCGGTGCAGGCCGGAGACCGCCGGAATCGACCCGACGGATGCTTCAGGCAGGCCGAATGTAGCCGCCTGCGAGGCCACGCGCAGGTCGCATTGCAACGCTATCTCCAGGCCGGCACCGAGGCAGTGGCCGTTCACTGCGGCGATCAGCGGCTTCCAGAGCCCAAGGTCGGACAGGTCCATCAGCCGGATATAGAGGCCCAGGTCGGCGGCGTGCTCCGGCGCGCGGAACAGTGCCTGCGGGTAAGAGGCCGGCGACGTGCGCGTGCTGGACAGGTCGGCCCCTGCGCAGAATGCCCGTGCGCCGGCACCGGTCAGCACCGCAGCCCGCAGGTCGTCGCGGTCGCGCACTTCGGCCAGGTGGGCGCGCAGCGCGCGCAGGGCGGACACGTCCAGCGCATTGAGCGCCTGCGGCCGGTCGAGGGTCAGGACGGCCACCGCGCCGTCGATCTCCATGCGTACGGTCATGGCGGCCTCCTTACACGCTGGGCGACGACAGGCTGCGCCCGCCGCACACGTAGAGCGTCTGCCCGGTGACATAGGACGAGCGCGGGTCGAGGAAGAAGTCCACGGCATTGGCAATATCGTCCGCCGTGCCGATGCGCTGCACCGGCACCGACTTCTGCAGCCTGGCCTGCACCTCGGGCGCAAAGCCGCGGAACAGCGGCGTATCGACAATGCCGGGGGCCACCGCGTTGACGGTGATGCCCTTGGCCGCGAACTCGATCGCGAGCGAGCGCGTCAGGCTGACCACGCCGCCCTTTGCCGCGGAATAGTTGGCCTGGCCGAAGCCGCCCAGCCACGCACGCGACGAGATGTTCACGACGCGCCCGTAGCCGCGCTCGACCATGCCGGGCAGCGCCGCGCGGCAGCACAGGAACTGCGAGCGCAGATTGGTATCGATGACGAGGTCCCAGTCTTCATCGCGCATGGACAGGAAGCGCATGTCGCGCACGGCGCCGGCGTTGTTGACCAGGCAGTCGATGCGGCCCGCCTGTGCCTGCACCCGGGCGAAGGCCTCGTTGACGGCGGCGGAGTCGGTCAGGTCGGCTGCCGCGCCGATGACCTTCAGGCCCTCGGCGGCGAGTGCGGAGACGGTGTCATCGAGCGTGGCCGCGTCGCGGTCCAGCAGCGCGACGGTCAGGCCGCCGCGCGCCAGATGCGCCGCGATGCCGAGGCCGATGCCGCGCGCCGCGCCAGTGACCACGGCGACGTGGGGAGAATCAAAGTCTTGCGTGGCCATCTCACACTCCCAGCAGGTGAACCGAGGACGCGGCGTGGTCTACACCCGCAATGCCGCCGCCGGTACATTGCGTGAGCCCCACGCGGGCGTTGGCGACCTGCCGGTCGCCGGCGCGGCCCTGCAGGTGCCACAGGATCTCCACCATCTGGGCCACGCCGGTGGCACCCAGCGGGTGCCCCTTGGCCAGCAGGCCGCCGCTCGGGTTGACCGGCACACGGCCGCCAAGCCGCGTGGCGCCCGATTTCAGCAGCCCTACGGCTTCGCCGTGCGGCGCCAGGCCCAGCGCTTCGTAGTACAGCAGCTCGGCAATGGTGAAGGCATCGTGCAGTTCCACCACGTCGACGTCTTCCGGGCCGAGCCCGGCCTGTTCGTAGGCCTGCCGTGCCGCACGCGCGGTGATCTCGGCATCGAGGAGGTCGTCGTCGGCCTGTTCGCGGATGCCGGAGACGACCACCGAGGCGAGCACCTTCACCGGACGGTGGCGTGCCGGGCGCTTCGTGCTGACCACCAGTGCCGCCGCGCCATCGACCTGTGAAGGGCAGCATTGCAGCAGCGTCAGCGGGTCGGCGATCATGCGCGAGGCCAGCACCTCCTCCACCGTGGTCCCGGTGCGCTGCTGCGCGAACGGGTTCAGCGAGCCGTTGTGGCGATTCTTCACGGCTACCTCGGCCAGGTCGGCGGGGCTGGCGTCGCGCTCGTGCAGGAAGCGCGTGCCGCGCATCGCATATACCGCGGGCAGGACCATGCCGGCCCTGGCGTAGAGGTCGGTCTTGTGATCGTTGCGCTGCATCGGGATGGTGCCGCCGCCAAGCGCCGTGAGCTGCTCGATGCCGAACACCAGCACCGTGTCGTACTGGCCGGCCAGCAGCGCATGGCGTGCCAGGTGCACGCCGGTGGCACCGCTTGCGCAGGCGTTCTCGACGTTGTAGACCGGGATGCCGCGAAAGCCCAGGTCGCGCACGATGAGCTGGCCGAGGATCATGCCGCCCAGCACGTTGGCGCAGTAGATGGCCTGGATGTCGGCCGGTTGCAAGCCGGCGTCGTCCAGCGCCTGGAGGATGGCTTGTTGCGCGAGTTCCGGCGCGAGCACGCCAGCGTGGCGGCCAAATGGCGTCATGGCGCCGCCGTGGATGTAGATGTCCTGCATCTTGCTTACCTCTTGAGGATCAGGCCGGCACGGCCAGGAAGACGTAGCCGAATTCGGCGTCCGGCTGAGCGCTGTAGCGCTGGCCGATGGCGGGGCGGTCGGTCCCCTGCAGGCGTCCGAAGATGCGCACAGGGCCGGGGAAATCCACGTAGCCGAGCGCATAAGGCGCCAGTCCGCTCTTCGGGCTCGGATGGATCACGGTAAAGCTGTACACCGCGCCCGTGCCGGTCACAGGCACCACGTCATGGCGCGAGGCGAGTGGCGAGGCGTCGGGCAGGGCGGGGAATACATACTCGCCGGTGGCGCGATCGCGCGAGGCTTGCAGTTGCGGCGCTGGGCCGGGGTTCCACAGTGGGTAGGGAAGGTCTGGCACGGCAGTCTCCTGTTGTCGGATATCGGCTGGCCGTGCATCGGTGAGCGCGCGGCCTTGTGCGTAATGGTTGTCGCCGGCGCGATTCCGTACAAACGATATTTCGGGCGTTGTCGATTGAGTAAATCTCAACCGAGAGAGATGGAGAGAGGGCCAGCCAGGGCAGCGGACTCGGCGCGAGCAGGCTGCCGGAGCGTCTTCCGACACTGGCATGAACTGCAAAGTGGTTGGCGCGCATTGCGCGGCTCCGATTGCTGCAGGCGCTAGTCTTGTCACAGCGGACTGGTCGGTGCGATAGGGCGCCGCGGTCGGTTCGCCTGTGCCCATGGCGCCGCAATCCGATGTTTTCAGAAGGACGAAACCCGCATGACCTACTCGATCTCCCGTGCTGACCTGGACACCATCACCGATGCGGAACTGGCCGGCAGCACCACGAAGCTCCTGCCGCAGTGGGCGGATATCCCGGCGGAATTCCGCGACGGCAACGTCTACACGCGGATGGCGGAAGCGCGCCTGCTCGACTACCCGATGCCGGGCATTTCCATCTCGTTCCTGCCAGGATTTGAAGACGAGGCGGCCTGCAAGGCCATCGACCGCTGCATCGTCGCGCACCTGAAAGCCTTTGCACCACGGCACGAGCACCGGATTGCCGGTGTCGGCTACATGCTGTCGAAGATCTGCAGGATCACGGCCGCGTAGTCGCCCGATGGGCGGCTGCCAGCCTCACCAGGGCATCCTCCGAGCCCCGGCTGGCTTCCGCCACGAAGTCAACGAAGCGCCGCACCCGTGCCGGCATCCGGCTGCGCTGTGGGTAGTACATGTACAGTCCGACGTTGCCGGCACTGAGCCCCGGCAGGATTGCCTTTAACCGGCCGGCAAGCAGATCTGCGTGGACCATGTACGCGCTCAGTTGCCCGATTCCCACCCCGGCGCGCACCGCTTCGACCTCGGTCTCGACGTCATTGAACGTGGTCACGGCCGGCATTTCCTGATAGACCTGATTGCCATCCACCACCAATTCCCACGGCACCATACGCCCCGTCACTGGCCGCCGAAAGCCCGTGCACTGGTGATGCTGCAGCGCTGCCAGCGTCGTCGGTTCGCCATGCCTTGCCAGGTAGTCAGGTGCTGCGCAGATGACCAGCGGCAGGTCACACAGCCGTCGCGCCACGAGGTTCTGCGCGGGACTGGTGCCGGCGCGGAACCCGACATCGATCTGCGCTTCGACGAGGTCGGTAAACAGGTCGCTCAGCACCACATCGAAGGTGATGCCGGGCCAGCTCTCGCGGAACGCGCGGATCAGCGGCACCAGGACACGGCTGCCGATCGACGGCGGCGCGGTAATGCGGATCATGCCGTCGTTCTCGCTCAGGCTGCTGCGGACCTGCTCCAATGCCTCGTCCAGCAGACGCATGCCCGGCGCGGCCAACTCGAAGAGCCTTGCGCCTTCGGTAGTCAGGCTGAGCTTGCGTGTGGTCCGGTGCAGTAGCCGGACACCCAGCTCCGCTTCCAGCGTGCGTATCGCCTTGCTGACGGCCTGAGGGGTAATGTCTGCTTCCATGGCGGCGCGACGAAAGCTCCCGGCGCGCACCACGCCGAGGAACAGGGTAACGACTCGGGCCTTGTCCATGATCAGGAACCGTTGGTTGCGAACAGACCCATCATAGTGCGGACGAGGTGAGAATCGCGCGCTCCGTCGCTCAGATGTCGTTGGACTATAACGAGATCAGGACACAAGGGGGTACCCAAGATGGCCTGTTCCCCGCTGCCCCCGGGCACGCTGTGGCCTGCCGTGGTGCGGCAGGCCTCGCACGCGCTGGCCTGTGGCGCGCTCCGGCCCATCGAGACGACGGCTTCGGTGATCGATGATGCCGGCGTGCGCTTCCTTGTGCGTCAGGTATCCAGCCTGGCCCGCAAGGAGTCGGCCAGGCAGCAGTGCGTGGCGGGGGCGGGGCGCGCACAGGCCGATCCGTTCCTGCCTTGTGATCCCGACCTGGTGATTGGGGCTATTTCCGACGACCATCTGGCGGTGCTCAACAAGTTCAGCGTCATCGACTACCACCTGCTGATCGTGACCCGTCGCTTTGCACCTCAGGAAGCGCTGCTTACCGTAGCGGATTTCTCGGCGCTGCTGGCCTGCATGGCCGAGTACCCCTGCCTGGGCTTCTACAACGGCGGGCAGCTTGCCGGTGCAAGCCAGCCGCACAAGCACCTGCAGACGGTGCCGCTCACGGCAGAGGGCCCGCCGCTGCCCATTGCGCCCCTGCTGGCTTCGGCTTTCACCAGGACAGGAGTGCCCTGCATGGTACCGGGCCTGGATTTTGCGCACGCGTATATGGCGCTGGACCTGAAGGGCGTGCCGGCAGGTGAGCGGGCCCGCATTGCTTGCGAGCGCTATCGCGAGCTGCTCGGCACCGCCGGGCTCGGCACGGTGGAAGTGGCGGGTGAACTGCACCAGTCGGCGCCCTACAACCTGCTTGTGATGCAGGAAGGCATGCTGCTGGTGCCCAGATGCGCGGGGGCCGTGGAGGGCGTTGCTCTGAACGCGCTGGCATACGCGGGCACGCTGTTCGTGCGCGACGCCGCGCAGATGCACACCGTCGAGCAACTCGGCCCGATGACCATGCTGCGGCGGGCCGCAGGCGTAGCGCGGCCAAATGAGGCCTGAGGCTACCCGCCGTCAGCCGCCATCAGCCGCCGTTGTCACCCTGCGCCTTGTGCTTGGCCGCCATTTTCTCCTGCTGCCCGGGCGGCACGCCCTCGTAGTGGCTGAACTGGATGGTGTAGCTGCCATGGCCGCCGGTCAGGCTGTTCAGGCGCGACTGGTAGTCATTGAGTTCGGACAGCGGCACCTTGCCGGCCACGATCACCGTGTTGGCTGCGCCGGTACGCGTGCCATGGACCTGGCCACGCTTGGACGAGAGGTCGCCAATCACGTCGCCCATGGCGGAGTCGGGCATCATCAGCTCGATGTCGACCACCGGTTCCAGTACGCTGGGCCGGGCCTTGAGCACGGCGTCGATAAACGCCTTGCGGCCGGCGGTGGCGAATGCCACTTCCTTGGAGTCGACCGGGTGGCTCTTGCCGTCCAGCACCGTGACGCGCACGTCCTGCATCGGGAAGCCGGCCAGCGGCCCGCTTTCCAGCGCCTGGCGGATGCCTTTTTCCACGGCCGGAATGAACTGCCCGGGGATCGCGCCGCCCTTGACTGCATCGACGAACTCGAAGCCTTCGCCGCGCGGCAGTGGCTCCACGCGCAGCATCACCTCGCCGAACTGACCCGCGCCGCCGGTCTGTTTCTTGTGGCGATGATGGCCTTCGGCCGAACCGCCGATGGTCTCGCGGTACGCGATCCGCGGCGGACGGGTGACCACCTCCAGCTTGTACTGCTCGGTCAGGCGCTCAAGCAGGCAACGCAGGTGGAATTCGCCCAGGCCCAGCAGCACGGTCTCGTTGGTGCCGGCGGGGTGTTCGATGCGCAGGCACGGGTCTTCGGCGGCCAGCTTGTGCAGGACTTCGGCCATGCGCTGTTCGTTGCCGCGCCGCGCCGGTTCGATGGCCAGGCCATAGATGGGCGTCGGAAACTCCAGCGGGATCAGGTGGATGTTGCCGTCTTCGGTGGCATCGTGCAGCACGGCATCAAAGCCGATCTCGTCGACCTTGGCGACCGCGCAGATGTCGCCGGGGCCCGCGCGCGGGACTTCTTCGTGTTCCTTGCCTTGCAACAGCAACAGGTGCGCCACCTTGAACGGCTGGCGCGCATCGCCGATGTAGAGCTGGCTGTCGCGCGTGACCGTGCCCTGGTGGATCCGGAACACGGCCATCTTGCCGACGTAGGGATCCATGACGATCTTGAAGACGTGCGCCAGCACGTGCTTGTCGGGCACGGGTTCGGCACGTACTTCCTTCTTGCGCTCGCCGCCGTCGCTGCCTTCGCCGACACTGCGGTAGAACAGCGGCGGATTGCCCTCGGTCGGGTTCGGCAGCAGCCGCACGAAGGCATCCAGCAGCTCGGGCACGCCCGCGCCGGTGGCAGCGGAGGTGAAGCAGATCGGCACCAGGTGCCCTTCGCGCAGCGCGCGCTCGAATGGCGCGTGCAACTGCTCGGGCTGGATGGCTTCGCCCTGCTCCAGGTAGAGCTCCATCAGCTCGGGGTCGATCTCGATTACCTGGTCCACCAGCGCATCATGCGCGGCAGAAACAGTCAGGAAGTCCGATTCCCCGGCGGGGTTGAAGAAGCAGTCCACCACCTGGCTGCCGTGTGCGGCCGGCAGGTTGATGGGCAGGCATTCCTTGCCGAAGGCTTCCTGGATGTCGGCCAGCAGCGCGGGCAAGTCCACCTTCTCGCCATCGATGCCGTTGACGATGATCATCCGGCACAGCTTGCGCGCCTGGGCCCAGGCCATGGCGCGCCGCGTGGTCATCTCGATGCCGGTCTGGGCATTGATGACGATGGCCGCGGTTTCCACCGCAGGCAGCGCGCTGATGGCTTGACCGGAGAAATCGGGGTAGCCCGGGGTATCGACCAGGTAGATGCGGGTGTTGCGGAAATCGACGTGCAGGACTGCGGAGGTGAGGGAGTGGTGGTATTTGCGCTCGAGCGGGTCGAAGTCGCTGACCGTGGAGCCCCGCTCGACGCTGCCTGGGGCATGCAGGGCGCCTCCCCGGTGCAGCAGCGTTTCGGCCAGCGAGGTCTTGCCGCACCCCGCATGGCCGAGCAGGGCAATGGTACGAATTGCGTCGGGACTGTAGTGCATGGCAGCTCTCGTCCGGCAATGGCAGTCTGGCCATTATTGGCGAAAATTGCCGGAAGCACCATATGTGCGCGGGCGCCGAAGGGGCGGCAACAGACAAAGGTGTTCCGTGCCGGTCACATGGAAGCGGGCCGGCAGGACACGCTGCATTGCAGCATCGACTGCCGGCCGGCACTTCAAATGACTTCGTCCTTCAGGTGATACCAGTGATACAGGAACCGCTGGCCGAACCGGCGGAACGGGGCAAACATTTGCGATTCCACCATTTCACGCACATTCGGGAAGGGCAACGCCGAGCGGAAGATCGGCAACGGCGGCAGTGACGCGCCTTTCCCGGCGATCAGCGCCGCCAGCCGCTTGCCGGCCTGCGCGGAATACATCACGCCGTTGCCGCCATAGCCCATCGCATAGTAGATCGACTGCGCCGGATCGGGCTGCGTGATGCGCGGCATCATGTCGTGGCTCACGTCGACCCAGCCCCACCAGGAGTAGTCGACCTGGATGCCGCGCAGCGCCGGGAACTTGCGGTACATGTCGTCGACCAGCTTCTGGCGGTACTGCTCCTGCGGTGCATCATTGCCGGTGATGGCGCTGCGGCTGCCGATCTGCAGGCGGCCGTCGGGCATCAGGCGGTAGTAGTGGCGCAGGATGCGGGTGTCCGTGATGACCTGGTGCGTGCGGAAATTGCACGCTTCGATCTCGGCCGGCGTCAGCACGCGCGTGACGATCGAGTTCGACAGGATCGGGAACAGCCGGTTCTTGAGTTGCGGGTGTAGCGACTGCGAGGTGTAGCCGCCGGTGGCCACGCCAACCGCGCGGGCGCGCACGATGCCGCCCGGTGTGCGCAGGTAGTGCACGCCATTGCGGGTCTCCCAGCCGGTCACGGGGCTGGACGGATGTACCTTGACGCCTAGCTCGCGCGCGCGGCGCAGGTAGCCGAAGGCGAGCTTGCCGGCGTGGATGCCGATGCCCTCGGGCTCATGCATGGCGCCGGCGGCTTCCTTGTCGTCGACATATTCGCGCCGCACGGTGTCGGCGTCGAAGATGCGCGCGTCGTACTTGAAGACTTCGCGCAGGACCTTTGCTTCCTTTTCCAGCGCGGGCATGGCCTTGTCGCGGTGGGCGATGTACAGGTGGCCGCCCGGCTGCGGGTCGCAGTCGATATCCTTGATCAGGTCCTTGAAGGTCTGCATGCCGTCGCAGACCTCCTCGTGCAGGCGCAGCGCCGTGTCCAGGCCGTAGCGCTGGATCCACTGCGAGCGCTTGAGCCGACCCGACGCGCACTGCGCCTGCCCGCCGTTGCGCGTGCTGCAGCCCCAGCTCACGCGGTTGGCTTCGAGCACGGTGGCCTTGATGCCGTGTTCCTGCGCCAGGAAGATGGCGCAGGTCAGCCCGGTGAAGCCGGAGCCGATGATGGCGACATCCACGTCGATGTCGTGCGTGACGGGGCCGTCATCGGCCGGGGGCTCGCCGGCAGTGCCGATCCAGTAGGTCGGCGCGTATTCGCGCCCCTGGCCCGGCGTGGGCGTGCGCAGCGGGTCGTAGGCGGGGTCGTACGGCCGCGACGGTGCGGTGGCGTTGCCGCCGGTGAGGATGTTGCGGGTGGCTACAGCTTCCATGGCGCGTCTCCGGTGCTCAGGCCGCGTTGCTTACCGGCGGACGGTCCTTGCGGTAGGCGTTCTTCACCGCGATCTTGCCGTCGCGGAAGGTGAACACGTCCACCATGCGCGCCTCGATGCGCGCGCCGTCGGCACGGGTGCCGCGGAAGGTCGATTCGCTGACGCCGCGGTCGCCGGACACGAAATGCTCGCCTTCGGTCCACGAGGCATCGGGAAAGGTCTGCCAGGCCAGCACGAAGCCTTCGCGCACGGCGTCGCGGCCGATAAAGCTGCGCCCGAGCAGTTCGCCGCCGGCCACGCCATGGAAAGCGCAGTCATCGGCCATGAAGCCCATCAGCGCGTCGATGTCGTGGCGGTTCCAGGCGTCGTTGAAGGCTTGCAGGAGGTCGGTACCGACCGGGTTGGTGCTGGGCTTGCTCATTTGGGTCTCCTTGGTATCGCGTGACGATGCGGCGGCAGGGGCCGCGCATCGGCCATGACCTGAGAATAGGGAGACCGCGCGTTGCGCTGTAGGACCAGTTGGCGGGAATCGCTTGGGCCAGTGGCTGGGCCAGGTTCGAATGAATATGGCGTCGCTCCTGCGCATGCGGAAGCCTGGCGTCTTTGGACGCACACCAGGAGCGGAAAGACGCTGGGTCCCCGCGTGCGCGGGGACGACGGATGGGGCAGGGCCATCCTGAACGAGAATTCAGGCTGCCGAGGTACGCGCTGGTAGTGCTGCGTGCAGTTCGCGTGCCACGCTGGCCAGCACCTGGATACCGGGCTCGATGCGCTCCGGCGAGATGGACGAATAGCCGAGGCGGAAGCCATTGCGCGGCGCCGGTTCGCCCATGAAGAACACGCTGCCCGGCTCGATCAGCACGCCTTGCAATTCCGCGAGGCGCGCCAGCGCATCGGCGTCCAGCCATGCCGGGCCTTCGATCCAGCACGAAGCGCCACCGGCAATGGGCACGGGGCGGAACTCGGGCATGTGGGCGGCCAGTGCCGCCAGCACCGTTTCCGCGCGCGCCCGGTGCGCGGCGGACAGGCGGCGCAGATGCGCGTCATAGTGTCCCAGCGACAGGAATAGCGAGAACGCGCGCTGGATATAGGCGGATGGGTGCCGCAGCATCAGCCGGCGCGCGCCGCGCAGTTCGGCGATCAGCTCGGCGGGGCCGACGATGTATCCGATGCGCAGCCCCGGCGCCAGGCTCTTCGACAGGCTGCCCACGTAGATCACGCGGTTGTTGCGGTCCAGGCTTTTCAGCGTGGGCGTGGGGTCGCCTTCGAAGCGGCTTTCGCTTTCGTAGTCGTCTTCGATCAGCACGAAATCCGCTTCTTCCGCCTGCCGCAGCAGCGCTTGCCGGCGCGCCAGCGGCATGGTGACCGTGGTGGGGCACTGGTGGCTGGGCGTGACGTAGACGTAGTCGCACGCGCGCAGCGCATCGGACGGCACCACGCCCTCGGCATCGATGGGCAGAGGGATCAGCTTCGAGGTATGGCGGCCGAAGATATTGCGCGCGTCCGGGTAGCCCGGTTCCTCGATACCCACGGGGGTGTCGGGGCTGGCCAGCAGGTCGGACAGCAGGTAGAGCGCCTGCTGCGCGCCCACGGTGATCACGATCTCATCGGCCCCGGCCCATACGCCGCGGCGCGGCAGCACGCGCGTGCGGATCTGCTGCACCAGCGACTCGTCGTCGCGCACGATCATGTCCTGCGCCCATTCGTGGATGTCGAGTACGCTCAACGCCTTCAGGCAGCACTCGCGCCAGTCGGCGGTGGGGAACAGCACGGGGTCGTACTGGCCGTAGATGAACGGGTAGGGGTAATCGCGCCAGTTGTGGCGCTTGACGATATTGCGCTGGTGGGTGGGGCGGAAGACGAAGCGGCGGTCCCAGTCGGGGCGTGCGCTGCCATGTGTGTCGGGGGTTGGCGTGCCGCGCAGCGAAGCCACGCCGCTCACGCGTGCGCCAAGAATTTCAGGGTTGACGAAATAGCCGCTGCGTTCGCGGGAGATCAGATAGCCCTCGTCCACGAGCTGCTGGTAGGCCAGCACCACCGTATTGCGGGCCACGCGCAGCTGCGCGGACATCTCGCGGCTGCTCGGCAGCGGGACGCCCTGCGGGAGCTGTTCGTCCAGGATCGCGGAGACCAGCATCTGACGGATCTTGCCTTGCAGGCTCAGGCCGGAGTGGGCGTGTTGCTGGAAGAGCTGGTCCCACATTGGGGGGGTCAGCTTGGTGGTCATAAGGTGGTTTGTTTATTGATCGATTGGTTTTGTTGTTGGGTTGTCGCTCTTGGCGGGCGCTGCTGTTTCGCCGGCGTAGCCGGCGAGTTACTTCTTGTCCGAGCGACAAGAAGTAGGCAAGAAACGCGTCGCCTGGCGGCTGGCCATCAACGGTGCGCTTCTATGGTTCGAGCGGCTTAGGTTTCGCGATGCCTGGTTGCCCGTTCGACCCCGCTACGCTATGTGAGTCAGAACCTCTGCCTGGCGTTAAGCGGCTTTTGTACGATCCCCAAGTTGGACTCGGGTACAGCGTTCCAATAGCCTCATCGGTGGGACGCCTACGGCTGCGCTGCGCGCACGTCCAAGTCGGTGGGCGATCTCATCAAGCTTGCTGACGCCACGGGTCGGGATCTTCTTTACGTCGCGCATGGAACATGCGCCAAGCGCATCGTTACTACGGCGTGGTTCGAGCTGGACCTTCGCGCCCAGACTGCTGACCGCGCGCAGCGCAGCCGTAGGCGTCCCCGCGATATCGCTGTTAGGAGGGACCACTCCGTAATCCGGGTTCGTTCGTACGCCCTGTCCCATCCTAATCATCTACGCGGCAGGCAGTCTGGTTATGCCCTGGACCGTCTTCACCTCATCAAGCCGTTCGTCAACCACGTAAACGCGCTCTTTGGTTACTTTCTGTCGCTCGGACAGAAAGTGACTCGCCGGCTACGCCGGCGAAACAGCCACGCCTGCCAAGAACGCCAACCCAATCCGAACCAAAAGGCGAACCGCCGGCTCCGCCGGCGAAACAGCGGCGCCCGCCAAAAACGCCAACCTACAATGAGCAAAAGCGTGCAAGACAGAGTACCCCATCCCCATCCCCACGCCAATGCCCATCCCAAATCAAGAATCAATCAATATTCATGCAAATCCGGCCGAGGGATCTCAGCTAGCGGCACGACCTGCCCCACGCCACGCCGAAACAGATGCCGCACGATATAGGCCGACACCAGGATGCCAAGGCTAGCCACCCCCAGCGCCAGCGGCGTGCGCTGATCCGGAATGAACGCCATGGCCACGACGATTGCTACCATGCCGAAGATCGCAAACCAGGTCAGGTACGGATAGCACCACATCCGCACTTTGAGCAGGTGGGGCGCTTCACGCTCGAGCCTCGCACGCAACCGCAGTTGCGACACCGCGATCAGGATGTACACGAAGATGGCCACCGTGCCATACGAGTTGACCAGGAACGCAAAGACCTTGTCCGGCGATACATACGACATTACCACCGCCCCATAGCCGAACAGCGTGGCGACGAGGATGGCGCGCGTGGGCACGCCATTGCGGCTGACGCGGGCGAGGGCGCGGGGTGCGTCGCCGCGGCGCGTCAGCGCGAACAGCATGCGCGACGAGGCGTAGAGACCGGAGTTGAGCGCCGACAGCACGGCGGTCAGCACGATCGCGTTCATGATCTGCGCGGCTGCCGGTATCCCCATGACGTTGAGCGCGCTGACATACGGCGTGGCGATGCCGGTGGCGTTCCATGGCACCAGGCAGACCACCAGCAGCACCGACCCCACGTAGAACACGAGCACGCGCGTGATGACCGAGTTGGTGGCGCGTGCCACGGCTTTCTGCGGCTCGGCGGTCTCGGCCGCGGCGATGGTGACGATCTCCGCGCCAAAGTAGAAGCCCGTTGCCGCCACTGCGCCGGTCAGCACCGGCACGATGCCGTTCGGCATGAAGCCGCCGTTGGCCGTCAGGTTGGCCACGTTCATGCCGTGGGCGCCAGGCGCCAGGCCCAGCACGTACACGCCCGCCACGAACAGGAACACCATGATGGCGGCGACCTTGATCGACGCAAACCAGAACTCGAACTCGCCGAAGGACTTGACCGAGACCAGGTTGGTCAGCGTGAGCATGACCAGCAGCACCAGGCTGATGGTCCAGTTGGGCACGTCCGGCAGCCAGTAGCGCACCAGGTCCGCGCCCGCCACGGCTTCCAGCGCCACGACGATGACCCAGAAGTACCAGTACATCCACCCGGTCAGGAAGCTGGCCAGGTTGCCGACGGCGGGGCGGTCGCTCCAGGCCTCGCGGGCGTATTCGTAGAACGAGCCGCCGCCGGGCATGGCGCAGGCGAGCTCACCGAGCATGCGCATCACCAGCACCACAAGCAGGCCGGTGATCAGGAAGGAAAGGACCGCTGCGGGCCCCGCGGACTTGATGACGACGCCACTGCCGACAAAGAGGCCGGCGCCGATGACGCCGCCCAGGGCGATCATGGTCATGTGCCGCTGCTTGAGGCCGTGCGATAGCCCTGACGAGGGCTGCGGTGTATGGGTCATGTTGTGTCTCCTGTACTGCTGACTGCGATCTGTCAGCCGCCACGGCGTCTTTCTGTAATAGGCGGCGCTGCGGGCAATTGCAGGCCGGTTGCCGTGGTCGGTTCACCCCGTTTGGTGCACAAGGGTGCTGGAAGTCATCCATCCATTGATTTGTGTCTCCAGGTTACCTTGTAAAACGGAACAGATTGTTCCGATAAATGTTTTGTACCCGGAATGTAGGTCCTCTGTCGTCGAAGGTCAACCAAAAATTTCAGGAATTGATATGATTTGTATCTGAAACTGAAACTTGACTATGATGGGAGCCAGGCATGAACGATTTACGTCTTGCCAAAAGCGATGCCAAGCCTGACGGCGATACGCCGGCGCTGCGTCTCTTTGGTTTGCTGGAAGTCATTGCTACAAAAGATCACCCCTTCAACCTGCAGGCGCTGGTGGAGGAAACCGGACTGCCCAAGCCCACGCTGCACCGCATGCTGCAGCAGTTGGAAGCGGCCGGCATGGTCCAGCGCAACGGCGACGGCCGCCACTATGGCACCGGCCTGCGCCTGCGGCGGCTGGCGGAAAACCTGTTGCTGAACAACACCTCGCACGGGGCGCGCCACATGGTGCTGCGCAAGCTGGTGGAAGAGGTGGGCGAGAGCTGCAACCTGACCGCGTTCTCGAGCGGGGAGGTGCTGTACCTGGACCGCGTGGAGACGGCGGCGCCGTTGCGCTTCTACCTGCACCCGGGCTCGCGCGTGCCGGCGCACTGCTCGGCCACGGGCAAGCTGTTCCTGGCGCAACTGGCGCCGGCGCAGCGGCAGCGCCTGCTGGCGCACGCGGAGCTGGAACGCTACACGGCCAACACGCTGACCGACCACGCGGCGCTGGAGGCCGAGATCGAGCGCGTGAAGCGTGACGGCTACGCGATGGATGACGAGGAATTCCTGCCGGGCTTGCTGTGCCTCGGCGTGCTGGTGCCGGCGGTGGACGGCGGGAAATCCAACCTGGGGCTGGCGCTGCAGGCCCCGGTGATGCGCGTGACGCGCGAGAAATCATTGCAGATGCTGCCCGCGCTGCAGCGGGCGGCCAGGGCGCTGGCGGCCATTGAAGCCGAGAGCGGTACCGCCTGGGGCGGCGGCGCGGACGAGGACGAGTAGGGGCGGAAGGGTAGAGAGGGCCGGCTCCCGGCTTGTCCTGCTGTCCGCGTCAACAACGACAGAGACAAGCAAGGCAAGCAAGAGGAGCACGACGTGACGCAGAAGGAGTTTGGCAGGCCGGACCGCATGGTGCCGGTGCGCAGCCTGTTCGGTATCGATTCCGGCCTGATGGTGCCGGCGTTCAGCGAACGCGATGACCATGTGCCGGAAATCGACCCGGCCTACCGCTTCCAGCCCGAGGTGACGCTGGCCATCCTGTCGGGCTTCATGCGCGACCGGCGCGTGATGGTGCAGGGGCTGCACGGCACCGGCAAGTCGACCCATATCGAACAGGTGGCCGCGCGCCTGAACTGGCCGTGCGTGCGCGTGAACCTCGATGGCCACATCAGCCGGCTCGACCTGGTCGGCAAGGATGCCATCGTCATCCGCGATGGGCAGCAGATTACCGAGTTCCAGGAAGGCATCGTGCCGTGGGCGCTGCAGCGGCCGGTAGCGCTGATCTTCGATGAATACGATGCAGGGCGCCCGGACGTGATGTTCGTGATCCAGCGCATCCTGGAGCGCGATGGCAAGTTCACGCTGCTGGATCAGAACCGCGTGATCCATCCGCATCCGTCGTTCCGGCTGTTCGCGACGTCGAACACGGTAGGTCTGGGCAATCTCAACGGCCTGTACCACGGCACTCAACTTCTGAACCACGCACAGATCGATCGGTGGAACGTAGTCGCCACGCTCGACTACCTGCCGCACGCGGAAGAGACCGGCATCGTGCTCGCGCGCGTGCCGGAACTCGATAACGCCGAAGGCCGCGAACTGGTCGATGCCATGGTGGCCCTGGCTGCGCTCACCCGGCGCGGGTTTGCCGCGGGCGATGTCTCGGCGCTGATGTCGCCGCGCACGGTGATCAGCTGGGCGGAGAACTGCCAGATCTTCCGCGATCCGGCACTGGCGTTCCGCCTGACCTTCCTGAACAAGTGCGACGAGGCCGAGCGCCCCGTGGTCGCGGAGTACTACCAGCGCTGCTTTGGCGCGCTGCCCGTGGCCGATGGGGGCGAGGCTTCCGGCGGCCTGCCTGCCGGCGCGTCCGAGGCACGCTGATGGCGCAGCCTTCGTCCACCGCCGCTACCCAACTTGCACGCCGCCGCCAGCAGCAGGAAGCGCTGTGCGGCGCAGCCGTGCGAGCGCTGACCGGCGACGCCACGCTGCACTACCGCGATGGCCGGCTGTGCCGCGGACTGCGGCCCGTGCCGCTGCATGCGCCGCACCTGCGTGCCGATGCCGCGATCGACACCGTCGCATGTCTGCGTGGCGCCGCCGACGGCGCGGCATTGCGGCAGGCGCATTCCGACGCCGACCTGCACGCCAGCCTGTGCCCGGCCGACCCGGTCGAACGCCTGCTGTTCGAACTACTGGAGCAACTGCGTTGCGAGACGCACTTGCCGCCGGGCATGGCGGGCGTGGCCGCCAACCTGCGCCATCGCTTCACCGCATGGTCGCAGGCCTTCCATCGCTCGGGGCTGACGGAAGGGCACCTGGGCATCCTGCTGTACACGGTGGCGCAGGTGGCGTGGTCGCGCCTCACCGGCGAGCCGGTGCTCGCCGAGACCGAAGACCTGATCGAGCATACGCGTGCGGCCATCGTGCCCGAACTGGGCCATGCGCTGAGCGGCCTGCGCCGTGAACGTCACGGCCAGGCTGCCTTCGCGGTACACGCGCTGGCACTGGCACGTGCTGTGGCCGCCATGGTCCGCACGCAGGGCGCCGCCGCGCAGGCGGATGACAACGAAAAGGCTGACGATGCGCGTGCCGGCTTTGCACTGTGGCTGGACTTCGACGAGAGCGAGACCGAGGCCTTTGCGCTGGCTCCGACGGGCCACAGCCGCGTGCTCGCCGATGCCGCCGATGGTTATCGCGTCTTCACCACGCGCCATGACGGTGAAGTGCGTGCCGCCACGCTGATCCGCGCCGCGTTGCTGGAAGAGTTCCGCGTGCGGCTGGACGCGCGCATCGCGCGCCAGGGCGTGAACCTGGCGCGGCTTGCACGCCGGTTGGGCGCGGCGCTGGCCCGGCCGCGCCTCGATGGCTGGTCGTTCGGCGAGGAAAGCGGCCGGATCGATGGCAGGCGCCTCGCGCAGGTGGTCAGCACGCCGGCGCAGCGCCGTGTGTTCCGGCAGGAAGCGCAGCGGCCGCATGCCGACTGCGTGGTCGGCTTCCTGGTGGACTGCTCCGGCTCTATGAAGGCGCAGGCCGAATCCGTGGCCATGCTGATCGACATGATGGCGCGCGCGCTCGACATGGCCGGCGTGGCAACCGAGGTGCTGGGTTTTACCACCGGTGCGTGGAACGGCGGACGGGCCCGCGCCGAGTGGCTGGCGCGTGGGCGTCCCGCTCATCCGGGCCGCCTCAATGAAGTCTGCCACCTGGTGTTCAAGGATGCTCGGCGCAGCTGGCGCAGGGCTCGCACGGACATCGCCGCGCTATTGCGCGCGGAGCTGTATCGCGAAGGCGTGGACGGCGAGGCCGTCGACTGGGCTTGCCGGCGGCTGGTCTCGACCGGCAAGGGCCGCCGCATCCTGCTGGTCATCTCCGACGGCAGCCCGATGGATACGGCAACCTGCCAGGCCAACGATGCCAGCTATCTCGACAACCACCTCAAGGCGGTTGTCGCGCGGCACGAGGCATTGGGTGACGTCGAGGTGCTGGGGCTTGGCGTAGGCCTGGACCTGAGTCCGTTCTACCGCCATACGCTGCCACTCGATCTTTCCCAGCCGGTGGACATGGCCATGCTCGACGAGGTGGCGCGACTGCTCAGTGCACGGCGGCGGTAGCGCTTGCCATGCAGCGGGTGCCGCGCAGCGTGTGGTCATCGATGTACCGTTCGCGCGTTGTTCAGGCCCATGCCGGGCAGCAGGATGCCGAACGCTTCGCCGCCCAGCCGGGCGACGGTATCGGCGGGCCTGACGGACGCCTGGCAAACTTATTGAGGTTTCCATCATTCACGACAACGCCAAATGTTCGTCGTCCCCGCACAGGCGGGGACCCAGTGACTTTTGTCCCCTTCGGGGGACTTCAAAGACACTGGATTCCCGCCTGCGCGGGAATGACGGTGGTCATTTTGTGTTGCCGCGAATTAGGAAAAGCTAAATTGGCCAGCATCTTCAGCACGGCTGAGCGCTGGCGCCGCTTACGCCAGTGCTCAGCCGATCTGGCTGACGAGCGCCGGCACCATCAGGCTCGCCCCAATGCCCATCAGCACGCCGAACGCGATGCGCCGCGTGGTCGTCGCGGAGAACGGCGGCGGAAAGCGCCGCCCCAGCAGCGTGGCCAGCACCACCACCGGCAAGCCGATGGCAGCCTGCAGCCAGATCTGCCCATCGAGCTGGCCTTGCCATGCCGAGAACAGGGTGCGCACGCTGGAGGTCACGGTAAAGACCAGGATCAGCGCGCAGCGGATCTCCACCGGCTTCATGGGCTGGCGGTAGAACTGGAAAATCAGCGGCGGGCCGGACACGCCGAACATGCCGCTCAGCAGGCCGCCAAAGATGCCACTGACGAGAAAGCTGCCGTCGCCCGAGCGCCGCGGCAGCGGCTCGGGCCGCAGCGCCGCGCTCAGGCCGCCATACAGGATCACCGCGCCCAGCAGGATCTGGAGCAGCGTGGCCGCGGTGCTGCTCAGGTAGTCGAGCAGCATCACGCCGGCGACGACCGAGGGAAGGATGCCGATGGCCGCGGCAAACACCGCGCGCCAGTCGATGTGCTGCATCTTGCCGGGCAGCGCGAAGGCGCTGTTGGCCAGCGTCACCAGGCTGACCACGGCGGCCACCGTGGCTACCGGAGCCAGGCCCAGTCCGCTCGTGGCGCCCATCACGATCATGCCCAGGCCGAAGCCTGTCACTGTCTGAAAATACGTTCCCGCACCGAGCAGTGCCTGCAGACCCAGCACGGGTATCAACAATTCCGCCTTCATGCTGCCGCCTGTTCTCCGGAGGGGGCCTGCTGGGCCGAAGCGGCTTGCGCCTGCACGACGGTGACGGCGATCACATGGAACACGTCTTCCGCGCTGCATCCGCGCGACAGGTCGTTGGCGGGCTTCCTGAGTCCCTGCAGCATCGGGCCGATGGCCTTGGCGCCGCCCAGCCGCTCGGCGAGCTTGTAGCCGATGTTGCCGGCTTCGAGGTTCGGGAAGACCAGCACGTTGGCGTGGCCGCCCACCTGCGAGTGGGGAATCTTGCGCTCGGCAATCTCCGCGACGATGGCGGCATCGAGCTGCACGTCGCCGTCGATGGCAAGGCCGGGCCGCTGCGCACGCACGCGTTCCGTGGCCATGACCACCTTGTCGACTGCCGCATGTTTCGCGCTGCCGCAGGTCGAGAACGACAGCATCGCTACGCGCGGCTCCTCATGCAGCAGCGAACGTGCGCTGTCGGCCGCGGCCATGGCGATCTCCGACAGCTCCTCGGCATCGGGGTCCACCACCAGCCCGCAGTCGGAGAAGATCAGCCCGCCCTTAAGCGTGTGGAAGGGCTCGCACAGCATCATCAGGAAGAAGCTCGACACCAGCCGGAACCCGGGCGCCAGCCCGATCAACTGGATGGCCTGGCGCACCACGTCGGCGGTGGTGTGAACGGCACCGGCCACGGAACCATCGGCATGGCCCTGCCGCACCATCAGGTTTGAAAAGCACAGTGGATCGAGCACGGCCTGCCGGGCCTGGTCCAGCGTCATGCCTTTCTTCTGGCGCATGGCGTAGAGCGCCTGTGCGAAGGAGGGCGACAGTGCGGAGGTGGCGGGGTCGACGATGGTCATGCCCGCCAGCTCGATGCTCTGGCCGGCCGCAGCGTCGGTGATGCGGCCCGGGTTGCCCACCAGGATGACCTGCGCGATGCCCTCGCGCGTGGCGCGCTCCGCTGCCTGCAGGATGCGCGGGTCTTCCGCCTCGCACAGGACGATGCGACGGGGCGCGGCGTGCGCGCGATCGATGATGCGGAGGATGGGTTTCATGGTGGGATGGCTCGGTAAGACTGAAAAAAGGGCCAGCGACTTGCGCTATGCCCTTGGTGTTCCCCCCTCTCCCGCAAGCGGGAGAGGGGGCACGCTGCTGGTAAGCAGACGGCCGCAGCCTGATCAGACGTAGTCCTTGTACTTGTCCAGGTAACGCACCGGCTTGGACAGCGCGTCGCGGCGGAACGGGTCGCCGAGTTCACGCGTGCACAGGACCTCGATGATCGTGGTCTTGCCGTGGTTCATCTGCAGGTCGATGGCGCGCTTGAGTGCCGGGCCCACATCCTCGAGGCGGTCGACGACGATGCCTTCCGCGCCCATCGCCTTGGCGATTTCCGCAAAGCTCTGGTTGTCGAGCTCGCCCGCGACAAAGCGGCGGTTGTAGAAGTCCACCTGGTTCTTCTTCTCCGCGCCCCACTGGCGGTTGTGGAAGACCACGGCCGTCACCGGGATGTTGTGGCGCACGCAGGTCATGGTTTCCATCAGGCTCATGCCCCAGGCGCCGTCACCGGCGTACGAGACGGCCGGGCGGTGCGGCGCGGCCACCTTCGCGCCGATGATGGTCGGGAACGCGTAGCCGCAGTTGCCCCAGCTCATCGCCGCGAAGAAGCTGCGCGGCTTTTCGAAGCGCAGGTAACTGTTGGCGACCGAGTTGATGTTGCCGATGTCGGTCGAGACCATCACGTCGGCCGGCATGGCCTTTTCCAGCTCGCGCAGGACCTGGCGCGGGTGCAGGTAGGTGCCGCCGTTGAAGGTGCGCTCGTTCTTCTGCTCCTCGATCATGTCCAGGCTGTACGGGTCGCGCTCGTGCGTCCAGTCGTCCAGTTCCTTTTCCCATGCGGCCTTCTCGCTGGCGATTTCAGTGGCACGGCCGTCGCGGGTGCTGTCGCAGGCGAGCGTGCGGCCGGCCAGGCGCTGCGTGAGGGCGATGGCAGCGGCCTTGGCGTCGCCGCAGATGCCCACCGAGATCTTCTTCACCAGGCCCAGCATCTTGTGGTCGGCGTCGATCTGGATGATCTTCGCATTCTTCGGCCAGTAGTCCATGCCGTGCTGCGGCAGCGTGCCGAACGGCCCCAGGCGCGAACCGAGCGCGATCACCACGTCGGCGCGCGAGATCAGCTTCATCGCCGCCTTCGAACCCTGGTAGCCCAGCGGACCGCACCACAGCGGGTGGCTGGCGGGGAACGAGTCGTTGTGCAGGTAGCTGTTGACCACCGGCGCGCCCAGGCGCTCGGCCAGTGCCTTGCATTCCTCGATGGCATCGGCCATTACCACGCCGCCGCCGGAGATGATCACCGGGAACTTGGCCTGGGCCAGCAGTTCTGCGGCCTCGTTCAGGCTCTGCTCGCCGCCGGGGCCGCGGTCCAGGCGCTGCGGCTTCGGAATCTCGGCGGTGATCTTGCCGTAGAAGTAGTCACGCGGGATGTTGAGCTGGGTCGGGCCCATCTCGGCCAGCGCGCGATCGAAGCAGCGGCCGGTGAACTCGGCCATGCGCTGCGGGTGCGTGACGTGGCCCTGGTACTTGGTGAACTCCTGGAACATCGGCAACTGCTTGGCTTCCTGGAAGCCGCCCAGGCCGATGCCGGTAGTGCCGGCCTCGGGGGTGACGATCACGACCGGGCTGTGGGCCCAGTACGCGGCGGCGATGGAGGTCACGCAGTTCGAGATGCCCGGCCCGTTCTGGCCGATCACCACGCCATGCCGGCCCGACACGCGCGCATAGCCGTCGGCCATGTGGCCCGCGCCCTGTTCATGCACCACCGGGATCAGGCGGATGCCGGCGGGGGCGAAGATGTCCATCGCATCCATGAACGCCGAGCCCATGATGCCGAACATGTCGGTCACGCCGTTGGCGACCATGGTCTCCACGAACGCTTCGGACGGCGTCATGGTCTGGGGGCCGGCCGGCACCTGGGTCTCGGTGGCCGAGCCTCCGGAAACGGCGGGGTGCGAAGTCGTGTCGAGGTCGCGCATGGGGTGTCTCCTGTGTGACGTAACAAAGTGGAACGATTCGTTCCGGAAAATTGTTGTTGGGGGAAATGTAGGCGGAAGTTGCCCAATGGTCAACAGGAAATTTTTGTTTTCGGAATATTTGGTATTAAAAAATGAGACAAAACAATCTATGTGTGATGTATGTGTAACGTACGAAGGATGTCGGAGCAGGAAATCCGGGCAGGTGGCTGGCACCGCGCGCCGTGAATACATTGGCGCGCCCCTGTCCTGAAAGCGTTTGCAGCGCCCTGCGGGGCGCTGCAAAGGGTGAGCCTGCGTGCCAGCCGCGGCTTGTCATGCCGGCGCGGGCTTGCGTGCGCGCTGGTCGATCTGCCGCCGCATTTCATCGGCAAGCGGATGCAGGCCGCTGGTGGATGCGGATGCGACCAGGCTGTAGCCCAGTCCCTGGTCCGCCCACGAATATCCGGCCACGCCAGCCTGCCGGTGCGCCTTCATCGGCGTGTCCTGTTCGACCTGCATCGGGCGCACCAGCATGGCCAGGCGCGTGCCGTGCCCGTCGTCATACATGAACAGCCCGGCGGGGCCGTGCTCGGTCGCCACCAGGCGGCCGCCCATGTAGCGATAGCCGGACCGGGTGAGGTCCGGCACGGCAACGGGGCGCTGCAGGCGCGCCGACACCCAGCTGACCAGGTCGGCGCTGTCGTTCGCGCTGATCTCCACGGGCCGGTTCGGGTCGGAGGCGAAGACCTGGTAGCTGGCCGTGGCCTCGCGGGCCAGCGCGGCAATGCCGCCCGATGCCGGCTCGGTGGCGCCGCGGCCCATCCAGCCTGCCAGGCCACCCACGCACAGCGCCACGAACACCGAAGCAGCCAGCCGCCATGGAGCGGCCGTGCGGGTGCGGCGCGCGGCGAGCATATGGCGCAGGTTGAGTTCCGGCGGGATCGGCTCGCTTGCCACCGGCGCGAATGCGGCGCGCAACTGCTGGCGCTGCGCAGCATAGCCTTCGACGCGGCGCGCGACTTCCGGGTGATTGCGCAGATAGGCTTCGATCTCATGCCGGCGTGCCTCGTCCAGCGCGTTGTCGACATAGGCCTGCAGGTCTTCTTCCTGCACGGGCCGGTTCTCGTTCATTTGACCCTCCGCAATGCTGCTTTCTGTGCCGGTCCGGGTGCCGTGGCCGGCGTGCCGCCTTCCATGATCTTCAGCAGCCTGTCCCGCGCGCGTGACAGGCGCGACATCACGGTGCCGATCGGAATGTCCAGTACGCGAGCGGCGTCCGCGTACGACATGTCCTCCACCGACACCAGCAGCAGCACGCTGCGCTGCTCTGCCGGCAGCGTCTCCAGCGCGCTCATGAGATCGCGGTAGTGCAGGGCGTCTTCCTGCGTGGCGCGCGCGCTCAGGGATTCGGCCACGTCCTCGATCGCCACATGCAGGCCGCGCGCGCCCGCCTGGCGGCGCAGCGCCGTCATCGCCAGGTTGTGCAGGATGGCGAACACCCAGCTGCGGGTGTCGGCGTGGCTGCGGCGGCTGTCCCAGTAGGTGATGACCTTCTCCAGACAGTCCTGGACGAGATCGTCGGCGGCGGCTTGTTCGCGCAGCAGCGCACGCGCGTAGCGCCGCAGCGCGGGGATCATCGGCTCGACGTGCTGCAACAGGTCCTTCACAGCCAGTCCTCTCCGGTACGCATGGACAACGCTGCGCCAGCCTACATGGCCTGCACCTGGACTGGCGCGGCGGGCTTGCCGTCGCCGGATGGCGCGATCACAAGATAGCGCCGCGCTTCGGTACCGGCAATGCCCTGCACGACCTGGCGGATTGGCCCGATCGCGTTGACGATGGCTGCGCCCGCCGGGTTTGTATTGAACGTCGCCAGCGGCTCGAGCGGACCGGTGCCATCGGTCCGGCTTGCCAGCGCGAGCACGTAGGGCTGCCTGGGCTGCAGCCCGGTTACAGACGCCTGCAGGACTTGCAGCAGGCCCTGGTCGAAGAGTGTCACGCTTGTCGGCGCGGCGGCGCCTGCAGCGGGCTTGCCATTGGCTACAGGCACCAGCTTCAGTTGCGTCGTCTGTGCGGCCATGCCGATCGGCTGCAATCCCTGCGTTCCCGCACCTTCGGCCACGGCATTCGGGACATAGACGACGGCCTGCGGCGCCTGGCCCACCGGTACATTGGCGACGACCTGGTTGGTGGCGGTATCGATGGCCGCAAGGCTATCCGCATTCTCCAGGCCTACATAGATGCGGGTGCCGTCGCCGGACGGCCAGAGGCCGTGCGGCAGGGCGCCGACGGGAATCGCCGCGACCTGGGAGAAGTCGTCCGTGCGGAAGACCTTCACCTGGTTCAGCCCGCCGATGGTGACATAGGCGAACGTGCCGGCCGCGGTGTGCGCAAAGTTCACGTGGTTGGTGATCGCGCCGGTTTCAAGGGTTTTCAGGAGGCGGAACGGTGGACGCGCTTCGAACACCTGGGTCTTGCCAATATCCTTGAGCGTGAACCAGACCTGCTTGCCATCCGGAGTGGCAGCAATGTTCGGGCAGAACGGGCTTTCCTGCTTCACGCGCGCGACGACCTTGTGATCGGCCACGGTGACCACCGCGACTTCGGGGTTGAACGACGAGCAGATGTACCCGTATTTGCCGTCCGGCGAGAAGATCTGCATGCCGGGGCCGGCAGCGACGGTAATGCGGGTCTTCTCCGCGAACGTCGCGGCATCGATGACAGAAATGTAGTTCTCCCCGCGCACCGTCACCCAGACTTCCTTGCCGTCCGGTGTGTAGAACGCTTCATGCGGCGAACGTCCCACGTAGGTCACGTGCCTGACGGCATTGGTCGCCGTGTCGATGAAGGACACCGAGTTGGAGCCGATCGACACCACCGCCAGCGTGCGCCGGTCGGGCGAGAAGCCCAGGCCATGCACGAGCAACTGGCCGCGATAGAGCGGGCTGAGGTTGCCCGGAGTCGGATCGCCCAGGCGAATCACGCCGAGCAGCTTGTTGTCGGCCGGATCGGTCACCGACACCGTGTTCGAGAACTGCTCGGCCGCGTAGATGCGGTCGCGGTGGGTGACGGGCACGTCCGGCGCGCTCAGCGGGCCGGGCGCTTGTCCGGCCAGTGTGATGCCGGACAGGCCGAGCAGCAGCGCGAAGGTCAGGGCGGTCTTGACGGTCTGGATGGTCGTGAAAGGGTTCTGGTTCATGGCTTGATCTTGTTGTCAGTGTGCGTGCGCGGCATGGCCGCGTCCGGCCGCTTGCGGCTGGGGCTGGTCGGCGATTGCGGGCTGGGTCGGTGCGGGCGCGGATGGCGGCAACGGCTGGCCGAGCGCGAGCCGCATCGCGGCGATCTCCTGCAGCTGTTCGACGACGATTTCCTGCGCAATGCGCCGCAGCTGTTCATTGCGCCCATAGCGCAGCTCGGCCATGGCCATGTCGATGGCGCCCTGGTGATGCGGGATCATCATGGCGGCAAAGTCCTGGTCGATATTGCCGCTGGGTTGGACCGCCATGCCGTCCATCATCCGCGTCATGGCGGCCTCATTCTCGGCCGCGAACTTCTGCTGATCGGTGGTGGCCTGGGCTGCGGCGGCAGCCGGCAGCAGGAATGCCACGGTCAATGTCAATGCCAGGACGGTCCAGGCGCGGGCGGGGGATCGCGATGGGTGGGGCGGGAAGGCCATGGTTCCTCGTCGTTCAGGCGGTCCGGGAAGCGGACCAATGCCTGGTAGACGCAGGAGGGGGCGCGTTTATTCCAACGGGAGGTGGATTTTGTGTTCAGGGGAGAAGACTGCGCACCTGGCGGTCGGGCTGGCTCCGCCAAATGCGATGCCCCCGCCACTGCGCGATGCGACAGGCGCGCGCCTGTCTGCCGCTTCAGGCGGGGTATCGCGGTAACTGCAACACGACCGGGCCGTGGCCGGCGTCAGTCCGGCTTGATCTGCGCGCGCGCAATGATCGGCTTCCACCGCTGTTGTTCCTGCGCGATGAAGCGCGCGAACTCTTCCGGCGTACTGCCCACCACCAGCGCGGCATCGGCGCTCAGCCGCTGTGCCGACGCTGGGCTCTTCACCGCCTTGATGGCGGCGTCCGCGAGCTTGTCGGTGGCCGGCTGCGCAAGGCTCGCCGGGGCGAGCAGGCCATACCACTGCGTCATCTCGAAGCCCGGATAGCCCTGTTCCGCAACGGTGCCGACCTCAGGCAGCTGCGCGATACGCTGCGAAGTGCCAGTGGCGATGCAGCGCAGCTTGCCAGCCTTGATGAATGGCAGGATGGCCGGCGCGCCGACCGCGGCCGCATCGAGCCTGCCGGAAAGCAGGTCGGTGATCTGCGGGCCGCTGCCGCGGTACGGCACATGGGTAATGAAGGTGCCGGTGGACGCCTTCAGGTACTCGAAGGCGAGATGGCCCGCACTGCCATTGCCGGCCGAACCGTAGTTGAGCTTGCCGGGCTTGCTCTTGGCCAGCGCGATGAATTCCTTCAGGTTCTTTGCCGGCACGTCGGGATGGATCACATACAGGCTAGGCACCTTGGACAACAGGGATACGGGACGGAAGTCCTTGTTCGGGTCGTAGGGCAGCTTTGCGAAGATGTAGGGATTCACCGCGAGGGTACCGATGTGGCCCAGGATCAGCGTGTGCTGGTCGTCCGCGCGCGCCACTTCGCCCATGGCGACGTTGCCCGCGCCGCCGGGCTTGTTCTCCACGAACACCGATACGCCAAGCAGCCGGGTCAGTTCGGCGGCCGTCGAGCGGGCCACGATCTCGGAGCTGCCGCCGGGCGCGAACGGCACCACCAGCCGGATGGGCTTGGCGGGCCATGCCTGCGCCCGTGCGAGCGAAGGCGCAAGGGCGCCGGCGCCGAGCGCGGCAGCAAGCTTCAGGATGTCGCGGCGGACGGGGTCAAACTGGGTCATGCATTTCTCCGGGGGTTCTTGATAGCTGGGGGCGTGCGGTGGGTGACCGGCGGTCACCTCATTCGGGCTTGACGTTGCCGTCCTTGATGACCTTGGCCCACAGGCGGGTCTGGTTGTCGATATAGCGGGCGGCTTCGGCCGGCGGCGCGGCCACCACCTCACCGCCCAGCTCGGCAATGCGCTTGCGCACGTCCGGACTGTTCATGACTTTCTGCAAGGCGTCGGACAGCTTGCCGACAATGGGCTGCGGCGTACCGGCGGGGACGAAGGCCGCATTCCATTCGTAGACTTCGTATCCGGCCACGCCGGCTTCCTCCATGGTCGGCACCGACGGCAGCGCAGGCGTGCGCGTGTGGCTGGTCACGGCAAGCGGCCTGAGCTTGCCGGCCTTGATGTGCTGCAGGCTCGAAGCAACGTTGGCGAAGAACAGTGGCACCTGACCCGCGATAACGTCCGTCATGGCCGGGCCGCCGCCCTTGTACGGTACGTGCAGCAGGTCTACGCCGGCGCGCTGCGCGAACAGCACGCCGGAGAGGTGCTGGGCGGAGCCGTTGCCCGACGAGGCAAAGGCCACCGTGCCCGGCTTCTGCTTCGCCATTGCCAGGACATCCTTGACCGACTGCGCCGGGAATCCCGGCGTGGCAACCAGCACATTGGGATAGCGGGCCAGCACGCCAATCGCCGTAAAGGCCTTGGCGGGGTCATAGGGCAGGCGCGGATACAGGCTCGGATTGACCGCGTAGGAAGAGGCGTCGACCATCAGCGTGTAGCCGTCCGGCGCGGCCTTGGCAACGTACGACGCGCCGATCTGCCCGCCGGCGCCGGGTCGGTTCTCGACAACGACGGACTGGCCCAGCTCGCGGCCGAGGCCAGGCGCGATCAGCCGCGCCATCAGGTCGGCGCCGCCGCCCGGCGGGTAGGTCACGACAATGGTGATGGGCCGGGTTGGCCACCGCGCGGGCGCTTCCGTGGCCTGCGCAAGGGCAGGGGTCAGCAGCAGGGTGGTCACCAGTGCCGCGGCGATCCGTGTTGGCGAATGCTTCAAGCTTGTCTCCACATCAATGGGCGTTCTTCGTTCTTCGTTCTTTGTTCAAGGGTCACCGGATATCCGCCTGGTAGCGGAAGGCGTAGGCATCGCCCCTTGTCAGCCGGTACTCCGCGCAGTGGCCCTGCAGGTCATAGGCGCGCCGTGTCACCAGCGCGCACGGATGGCCGTCCGGCAGGTCCAGCAGGCTTGCCTCGTCGGCATCCAGCGTGCGGAAAGTCACTTCGTCCACGGCACGATGGATGGTGATGCCGCATTGCGAAGCCAGCAGTGGATAGAGCAGGTCGCCCCATTCGGCCCTGGGCAGGCGCTGCAATGGCTCGCAGCGCGGCAGTGGCAGCCAGATCGATTCGATCAGGCGCGGCTTGTCGTCGAGCCAGCGGCGCCGCGAAATCGCCAGGCCGCGTGCGCCGGCATCGAGCCCGAACAGCGCGGCCATGCTCTTGTCCAGCCGCGCAGCCCGGCACGACAGGATCTCGGAACGCGGGATCGCCAGGCCTGGCTCGATGCCAGTGGCGAAGCTGCCCGGCGCCGCCGTGTCGGCCCGGAAGCGGAAGAACCGCATCATGCTGGCGCCGGTGAGCCCGTTGCGCACGAAAGTGCCTTTGCCTTGCACCCGCTCCAGCAGTCCTTCCTGCACCAGCACGGCAATGGCCTGGCGGATGGTGCCCAGCGCAATGCCGAATTCGGCGGCAAGCGTGCTTTCCGCTGGAATCGCCGAGCCCGGCTGCCATTCGCCGTCCACGATCTTGCGCTGCAGCTGTGCCGCAATCCGGCCATAGCGGCTGACGCCAGGGGCGGTTGCAGCGCTGCGCAGCGGGTCGTTGTCTTGCATCTGCCGTCCGTGTTAGATTGATGTCCTATAGAGGACTAGAGTAGCTGCGAGACGCCTGGCACCATATCAGGGCTTACCCGCATGCAAGAAAAGGCTGATGATGACGCGCAACGCAATGCCGCTGGTGGATTGCCACTTTCACCTGTTCGATGCCGCGGCCGGCATGCCGGCCGCGCGCTACCGGCCCGCGTACGCGGCACGCATCGAGGACTGGCAGCGCCTGCTGGCGCCGCTGGGGAGCCTCCTTTATGGCGTCGTTGTCCAGACCAGTTTTCTGGGCACGGACAATGCGGCGCTGCTCGCAGCGCTGCGTGCCAGCGCCGGCCGGTTGCGCGGCGTGGCGGTGGTGGATCCGTCCGTGACGGACGATGCGCTGGCCGCCATGCAGGCGGCGGGCGTGCGGGGCATCCGGCTCAATCTCTTTGGTGACCCGGGCTGGGCTCGCATCGGCACGGCGCCATGGCGCGCGCTGTTCGCGCGGGTTGCCGCACTGGGCTGGCATGTGGAGCTGCATACCGGTAACGGGCAGGGCGGTACGTTGCTGGCCGCGCTCGACGCCGCGCTCGGCCATTGCCCCGCGCCGGTCGTGCTGGACCACTTCGGCAGGCCTGGCGCTGAGGGCTCCCGTGATGCCGTCTTCGAGGTAGCCGCGCGGACCCTGCTGCGCCGGCAGGTATGGGTGAAGCTCAGCGCGCCGTACCGGCTGCCACCGGGGACGGACTGGCGGTCGCTTGCCGGCGCGTGGAGCCGGCTCGTGGGGCAGGACCGGCTGCTGCTTGGCAGTGACTGGCCCTGGACCAATCATGAATCCGCTGCCCGCGCCGATGAGTGCGCGGCGTTGTTCGGATGGCCGTGCGAGCCAGGTGCCGGCGGCGATGCGCCGCGCGACCGCGGGTTTGCCGAGTCGCTGCGCTGGCGGAACGCGGCGGCGCTCTACAGGTTCGACTTGTAGGGCGGGACATCCATGGATGTCGCATGCCACCTTTGCTGCATACCCGTTGCCTCCATGTCTCCTATATGCTGCCCCACAGAGCTGTCCTTCCACCGGCTCCAAAGGGAACGAACCTGCCCATTCCCGGTCAATCGTAATCGTTAAGTTACAATGCTGTACCGCAGCACGGCCGGCATTCCTTCGCGGAGTGCGGTATCAGGCCTGCTGAACGCCCCCGACCCATGCGATTCCTGTTCCTGCTGCTGACTGCCATGTGCCTGTCGCTGCTCTCCTTTGGAGCGGCGGCGCATGCGCACGCGGGTTTGCAGGAGGGCGCTGCGGCGGTCGCTGTCCAGCCGGCAGCCGTGCCGGACAAAGTGACCGAGGTGGCGGCGCTGCCTGCCGTCGACGACATCGGGCGGATCATCGTCCCGGGCGATGACGGCTTGCATGACGAAGACGCTCTCGACGATCCGCCACCCGGCTACTGCAATATCTGGTCGGCGGACCTGCTCGATCCGCTGGACCTGCTGGACGAAATCGAAGAGTCCAGTGCCTTGTTCGACCTGCCAACCGTGAAGTTGCTGCTGCCTACGGACGACTTCTGGCAGCCTCCCTCCGGGCGCACCGCGCCGCCCGCCACGGCTTTCTTCAAGCCGCCGATTTCCCTCGCCTGATTTCCTTCGCGCCTGGCGCGCGGCATTGCCGCGTCCGGGGTGCGTCCCATTGCCTGGCCAGACCTCCCGGCGCGCGTACGCGGTAGCCGGCTGAGTCCGTTACGGTCTTTCGCCTGTTGCGCGTCGCGTGCAAGAGGGCGGGGTCGCGGCGTGGCGCAGGCAGCCGTATTGCTTGCTTTCCCGACTCATGACACACACCAAGCTGACCCTGATCGCGTCGCTTTCGCTGGCGGCGTTCGCCGTCATGCCGGCGCAGGCCAGCGACGACGTGCGCCCGCCGGCCGCCGTCGTCCTCGCTGCCGGCAACGTCGCGCCCGCGCCTTCCGCCGCTCCCGCCGGCCCGTCCTACGGTCTGCAGGACCTGCTGGCGATGGCGCAATCCACCAACAAGGGTGTCGAGGCCGCGCAGGCCAATGTCGACGCCGCCAATGCCGCCATCAGCAGCGCGCAGGCCTATCCGAACCCGCAGGTCGAGGTGATGGTCGGCCGCCTGCAGGGCAAGCAGCCCGGCGTCACCAGTGGCAACGCGCCAACCTACGCCATCACCCAGAAGCTGGACTATCCGCACCAGCGCAGCCTGCGCGAAGACATGGCCACACGGGGGCTCGAAGCCTCCCAGGCCATGCGCCAGGGCTTCCGCGCCGAGCTTGCCGCGCGCGTGAAGACCGCCTACTTCGAAGTGCTGCGCCGTGAGAGCGAGCTCCAGGCCGCTTCCGAAGACCTGGCGATGACGCGCCAGATCCATTCCCGCGCGCGCCTGCGCGTGGAAGTGGGCGAGGCTCCGCGCTATGAACTGATCAAGGCCGAGACCGAGCTGCTGGCGGCGCAGAAGAGCCAGCAGACCGCCGAACTGCGCGTGAACCAGGCCAAGGCCGCGCTGCGCCAGCAGGTCGGCGGTGCGATGCCGGCGCAGTTCGCACTGGACGGCAGCCTGGGCCAGGCGCCCGAGGTGCCGCCGCTGCCGCAGTTGCGCGGCACGATGGCCGCGAGCAACGCCGAACTGATTCAGCGCCGCATGGAGCTGGAGCGCGCCCGCCTGGGCGTGGACTACCAGCGTTCGCTGCGCTGGCCGGAAGTCGCCGTGCGTGCGAGCACGGACCGCCAGCCGGACAACAACGTCTCGCAGATCGGCCTGGTGCTGACCATTCCGCTGTGGGACCGCCGCAGCGGCCCGGTGGGCGAGGCCACCGCCCAGGCTACCCAGGCGCGCAGCGCGCTGGAAGCGCGTGAATTCGAGCTCGCCCAAGAGCTGGAAACCGCCTACCGCCAGTACGAGATTACGCAGTCGCAGGTGACCGCGCTGGAGTCCGGCATCGTGCGCGAAGCCGAGTCCGCGCTGAACGTGGCCGAGTCCGCTTACCGCTTCGGCGAGCGCGGCATCCTGGACTACCTGGATGCGCAGCGCGTGCTGCGCGGCGCGCGCAATGAACTGATCGCCGCCCAGTTCGACCTGCAGGTCGCCGCCATCCAGATCGAAAAGCTCATGTCGACGGCACCGGGCACCACGCCCGCGGGCCTGCCGTCTTCCACCATCCAGAACCCATAATCATGCGTCCCAATTTCCTGCTTTCGCTGACGGCCGCCGCCGTCATGGCATTTGCCCTGGCGGGCTGCTCGAAGGAGCCGGCCCAGGCCACCGAAGCGCCCAAGCTGCCGCCCGGCGTGGTCAAGCCCGAGCCCAACCTGATGCAGGCCCTGAAGGTTGCGCCACTGACCACGTCGCCGTTCAGCGAGATGCTGCGCGTGGCCGGGCGCATCGATTTCGACGAGCAACGCGTGTCCCGCGTTGGCGCCAGCGTCACCGGGCGCGTGACCGATCTGTATGCGAGCCTGGGCCAGGAGGTCAAAGCCGGCCAGGTGCTGGCCCGCCTGCACAGCACGGAGCTGGGCGCGGCGCAGATGGCCTTCCTGAAGAGCGAGGCGCAGCATGAACTGCAGGCCCGCAATGCCGAGCGCGCCAAGCAGCTTTACGCCGCCGACGTGATCGGCCGCGGCGAACTGCAGCGCCGCGAAAGCGAACTGGCCATTGCTTCCGCCGAGATGCGCGCCTATCGCGACCAGCTGCGTGTGCTGGGCATGTCGCCGGCCACTATTGCGGAGCTGGCCAGGAGCGGCAGCATCAACTCGCATTCGCCCGTGCACTCGAGCATCAGCGGCACCGTGGTCGAACGCAATGTGGCACAGGGCCAGGTTGTGCAGCCGGCGGACGCGCTCTACACCGTGGCCGACCTGTCGCGCGTGTGGGTCGTGGCCGAGGTGCCCGAGCAGCAAGCCGCGCAGGTGGCGGAAGGGCAGAGCGTGGAGATCGAAGTGCCGTCGCTGGCCAACGGCAAGGGCAGCCAGACCATCACCGGCAAGCTGATCTATGTGGGGCGCACGGTGAACCCGCAGTCGCGCACGGTGCTGGTCCGCACCGAGCTGGAGAACCGCGAGGGACGTCTGAAGCCGGCCATGCTGGCGAGCATGCTGATTGCCAGCAAGCCTGTCGACCAGCTCGTGGTGCCGGCGTCCGCGGTGGTGCGCGAAGGCAATGACGAACTCGTCTACGTGGAAATGCCCGGTGGCCAGTTCCGCCAGACCCGCGTCAAGCTGGGCGCCGAGAGCGACGGCATGCGCGTGGTGCTCAACGGCGTCAAGGCTGGCGATCGCGTCGTGGTGGATGGCGCCTTCCATCTCGACAACGAGCGCAAGCGCCTCGAACAGGGTTGAGCGACATGATGAAATCCCTGGTTGAAGCTGCGATCAAGCAGCGGCTGGTGGTGTGCGTGCTGGCCGTCGTGCTGTTTTTCTTCGGCCTGCGCGCGGCCACCAAGCTGTCGGTCGACGCGTTCCCGGACGTGACCAACGTGCAGGTGCAGATCGCCACCGAAGCCACCGGCCGATCGCCGGAAGAGGTCGAGCGCTTTGTCACCGTGCCGGTGGAAATGGCCATGACCGGCCTGCCCGGACTGGAAGAAATGCGTTCGCTGAACAAGGCGGGCCTGTCGCTGATCACGCTCGTGTTCACCGATGCGACGGACGTCTACTTCGCGCGCCAGCTCGTGATGGAGCGCCTGATCGAGGTGTCCGGACGCATGCCGGAAGGCGTGACGCCGGTGCTGGGCCCGGTCTCGACCGGCCTCGGCGAGGTCTACCAGTACACACTGGATCGCCCCGACGACGGCAACCGTGAACTGACGCAGGAAGAACTGGCCGAGCGCCGCATCGCGCAGGACTGGGTCGTGCGCCCGCTGCTGCGTTCGATCCCCGGCGTCGCCGAGATCAACTCGCAGGGCGGCTACGTGCGCCAGTACCAGGCGCTGGTCAACCCTGAGCGCATGCGCCACTACGGTGTTTCGATCCAGCAGGTCTACCAGGCGCTCGCGCGCAACAACGCCAACTCGGGCGGCGGCGTGCTGCCGCACTACGCCGAGCAGTACCTGATCCGCGGCATTGGCCTGGCCAGGGGCGTGGACGACCTGGGCAGCATCGTGCTCAAGGAAGTGGCCGGCACGCCGGTCTACTTGCGCGATGTGGCCACCGTCACCATCGGCCACGAGGTGCGCCAGGGCGCGCTCGTGAAGAACGGCCAGACCGAGGCGGTCGGCGGCATCGTCATGATGATGCGTGGCGGCAACGCCAAGGAAGTCGTCAGCCGCGTCAAGGAACGCGTGGCCGAGATCAACGCCAAGGGCATGCTGCCCGGCAAGCTGCAGATCGTGCCGTACTACGACCGCAGCGAACTGGTCGATGCCGCGCTGTGGACGGTGACCAAGGTGCTGCTCGAAGGCGTGGTGCTGGTCGTGATCGTACTGTTCCTGTTCCTGGGCGACGTGCGCTCGTCGGTCATCGTGCTGGCCACGCTGGTGTTGACGCCGTTGCTGACCTTCATCGTCATGAACAGGATGGGCCTGTCGGCCAACCTGATGTCGCTGGGGGGGCTGGCAATTGCCATTGGCCTGATGGTGGACGGCTCCGTGGTGGTGGTCGAGAACGCGTTCGAGCGGTTGGGCCACAAGGAGCCGGGGCTCACCAAGACCGAGATCCTGGTGAAGGCCGTGCAGGAGGTGGCTACGCCGGTGATCGTCGGCGTGGGCATCATCATCCTGGTGTTCCTGCCGCTGATGACGCTGTCAGGCATGGAAGGCAAGATGTTCGCGCCGCTGGCGTTCACCATCTCGATCGCGCTGGCGATCTCGCTATTCCTGTCGCTGACGCTGTCGCCGGTGCTGAGCTCGTACCTGCTCAGGGGTGGTGCCGAGCATGACACGAAGATCATCGCGTTCATGAAGCGCCACTACCTGCGCCTGCTGCATTGGGCACTGGGCAACAGCCGCAAGACGGTGATTGCCGCGGTGGGGGCCTTCGTGCTGACGCTTGCCATCGTGCCGCTGCTGGGCACCTCGTTCATCCCGGAGATGAAGGAAGGCTCGATCGTGCCGGCCATCGACCGCGTGCCAAACATCTCGCTCGAGGAGTCGATCAAGCTGGAGAAGGAGGCCAACAAGCTGGTGCTGGGCGTACCGGGCGTGAAGTCGGTGGTGTCCGGCGTGGGCCGCGGCGAAAGCCCGGCGGATCCGCAGGGCCAGAACGAATCGACGCCGATCGCGAGCCTGAAGGACCGCGGCGAGTGGCCGGACGGCTGGACCCAGGACGATATCGCCAATGCCATCCGCGAGAAGCTCAAGGCCATCCCCGGCGTGCAGATCGTGATGGCGCAGCCGATTTCCGACCGCGTCGACGAGATGGTCAGCGGCGTGCGTTCGGACGTGGCGGTGAAGGTGTTCGGCGACGACCTCGACAAGCTGCGCGAGCTCGCGGGCGAAATCGCGCGCGTCGCGGGCGGCATCCAGGGCTCGCAGGATATCCGCATCGAGCGCGTGTCGGGGCAGCAGTACCTGTCGATCGAGATCGATCGCCAGGCAATTGCGCGCTACGGGCTGAACGTGTCGGACATCCATGATGTCATCGAGATCGCGATCGGCGGCAAGCGCGCCACCGACATCTTCGAGGGCGAGCGCCGCTTTGCCGCCGCCGTGCGCCTGCCGGAGGAATTCCGCGACAACGTCCAGGCCATCCGCCAGCTGTTGGTGTCCACGCCGGACGGCATGCAGGTGCCGCTGCAGAGCGTGGCGAAGATCGAGGTCAACGACGGGCCTGCACAGATCAGCCGCGAAATGGCCAAGCGCCGCGTCGTGGTGATGATCAACGTGAAGGACCGCGACCTCGGCGGCTTCGTCGCCGAACTGCAGCAGGCCGCGGGCGCCAAGGTCAGGCTGCCGGAAGGCTACTACCTCGAGTGGGGCGGCCAGTTCCAGAACATGGAACGCGCCATGGGGCACCTGAAGATCATCGTGCCCGTGACCATCGCCGCGATCTTCTTCCTGCTGTTCCTGCTGTTCAATTCGCTGCGCTTCGCCACGCTGATCATCACGGTACTGCCGTTCGCATCGATCGGCGGCATCATCGGGCTGTTCGTCACCGGCGAATACCTGTCGGTGCCGGCGTCGGTAGGCTTTATCGCGCTGTGGGGCATGGCCGTGCTCAATGGCGTGGTGCTGGTGTCGTACATCCGCACGTTGCGCGATTCGGGCCTGTCACTGAACGAAGCCGTGGTGCAGGGCGCAACCCAGCGTTTCCGCCCGGTGATGATGACGGCCACCATCGCCATGCTCGGCCTGGTGCCGTTCCTGTTCTCGAGCGGTCCGGGCTCGGAGGTGCAGCGCCCGCTGGCGGTGGTGGTGATCGGCGGGCTGATCACGTCGACGCTGCTCACGCTGGTGATGGTGCCGACGCTGTACCGCTGGTTTGATGACCGCAAGGTGGATCCGACCAGGGATGTGCCGGTCTGATGCGGTAATCTTGTTGGCCTGATGGGAAAGAGGGGCTTCGCACGGTACGCGAAGCGCCTTTTTTGTTTGACCCGCCCGCCGGTGCGGGTTACGAGACCGAAATTACCTTGATGTCTTCCCACTGCGGATGCAGCAGCCGCAACGCGGCAAGGATGGCCTTGGGGTCGTCCGCGTGGCGCTCGGACAGCGCGACAGCTTCTGTGGCGGTAATGACCGGCTTGCGGCCCTTCTGGCGGTATTCGATCTGGACGCTCTTGGTAACAAATGACATGGCTGGCTTTCCGGGAGATTGTTGCCTGCCGCAGGGGATGAAGGTCAGGCAGGAACAATAACGGCAGGACGGCACAAGACTTTTCATTCGGGCAAATATGGAGTTTGTTTCAGATCATTACCCCAAGGTGCCGATTCAGGGCCGTTCCGTTGCGAACGCCGGGGGCGTGTGCGACTACCAGGACCAGCGCACGCCCACGTTGCCGAACCATGCGCTGCGCGGCACGCTGTCCAGGCTGGTCAGGTAGCCGACGGTGCCATAGACGCTGCCGCGCGGGCCGGCCTTGCCGGCGAGTCCGGCCTCGAAACGCGCGGCGGTATAAGCCTGGCTGGTGGGAATGGCGGTGGTCGCCGCAAAAACAGTCTGGTCGGTCGCGCCGAAGGCATGCAGCACGTCCATGCGCAACCACGGTTGCCAGCGTACCCCATGTTCCTCCAGTACCTTCTGCAGCCGTACGCCGGCACGCGCCAGCGTGCTGTCGGCAGTGTGGAAGGACACCGTGCTGACCTGGTCCTGCAAGTCATTGACGGACAGGTGCTGCCATGCGAGCTGCAATTGCGGCTCCAGCGTCACCGTGGGCGATAGGTGCAGCGGCACGCCAGCCTCGGCCGACAGCGCCAGCGCGGTGCCGTGCGTCGTGGCGCCCGTTCCGGTGTAGGTGCGCGGATCGACGGTCAGCGTACTGACTTGCGCCACCGTATCGGTGTACCAGTTGCCCGGCCCGATATGGCTCCAGTATGCGCCCACGCTATATGCGGTGATATCGAGCTTGCCAGCCGCGTACCCCGGAAAGCCGAGCGCGAACCCGGCGATGTCACCTGCCGCGCGTGCATAGCCAACATAGGCGCCAAAATGGTCCCGATGGTCATTCGGACCGTTCCCGCCCATGGCGTACAGGTCCTGGCCGACCTGCAGTCCCGCCAGGGTGCCGCTGAAATCAGGGTGAACCTCACCACCCTGCGACTGGTGGCCATGGCTGCCCCACGCGCGCGCCCAGGCGGCACCAAGGGCGCCGCGTTCCGCGAGGAGTCCCTGCTCGCCCTGGCGCTCGTGGAACGTGGCAATCTGGTCGGTGGCCAGCTGGCGAGCCACGCCGGCAATGGCGGCATAGACGGGCACCGCCGGCCGGTAGAGCGGCACCGGCGGGGCGTCCGCAGCAGGGGCCGGCGGCAGGGCCGGACTGCCCGCCGCCGCTTGCGGCGACAGTTCGGACTGGGGCGAGGCAGGCGTGGGCGACAGCGCTCGAGCGGGAGCCAGGCTCGAACGCAGAAACCAGCTTTCGTTCGTGCCCCGGCTGACGCCGCCACGGTACAGCACATAGACGTATGCGCCGGCCTGGATCTGGCCACCCGCGAGCCGGAACGCCAAAGGCGCCGACGTGCCGCCGTCCGTCACCAGCACCAGGGGGATGCCATCCGCAAGGGTCAAGCCGCCGCTGCCGCCGGCATTGGCCAGCCCGATCGTGGTGCTCCCGCCGACCGCGCCGTGCGCCACGCCGAGCTGGTCCGACGGCGAATTGTCCGTGCCCAGCACGCTGCGCAGCAGCAGTTGCCCGCCGTTGCCGGTGTAGTGGCCGACGATGTGCAAGCGGCTCACGGCCGGCGTGGCACCGGTGGTCAGGTCGATAATGCCGGCATTGCTGACGGCGACCAGTTGCCCCGCGGCCGCCGCGAGGATGGCGGCGCTGCCGCCGGGACCGATCTGCAGAGTGCTGGTACTGTCGATCTCGGCGGTGCCGGCCGTTGGCGCCGTGACGGCAAGCGGTTGCCGCAGCGCCAGGGCGGCAGGGGCCTGGAGCGCGGGATTGCCCAGCACCAGGTCGCTATCGAGCACGAGCGTGCTGTGGTTGGTCAGGTTCACCGTCTCAAAACCGACCAGGCGGCCCACGCCGGAAAGCCGGCTCCGTTCGAGCGTCAGGCTGTCCGCGCCGCTGCCGCCATCGAGGCGGGTCAGGCCCGCGAGGTTGGCATCCGCAAGCCCGCTGAGCGTGGCGGTATCGTCGCCGTCGCCAAGCGCGATGGTGCCGTTCACCTGTCCGCCTGTGATGCCAACGGTGTCTTGGCCCGGACCCATGTCCACGTCGCCGACCTGCCCGCCGGACATCTCGAACCGGTCGTTGCCCTCGCGCAGCACGATCGCGCCGCTGATGGTGCCGCCCAGCATGTGGACGGCGTCATCGCCGACGTCGAGATCAATTGCCCGGAAGCCGCCCGAAATCATGCCGCGGTTGGTGATGTCGACCGTCGCCCCCGTCGCGCCGATGGCGTTGCCGCCCAGCGATTCGATGGTGCCGGTGTTGTCGATCGAGCTGGGGTTGTTGTTGATGATGACGCTGGTGGCGTTCGAGCGGATCAGCCCGGCGTTATTCAGGGTAAGGCCCTCGTTGGCGAAGATCGCGTTGGATTGTTCACTCAGGATGCGCCCGCCGGCCGCATTGCCGACGATCAGCGCCGTGCCGCCCTGAAGTCCGATGCTGTCTGCGCCGCTTGCGTGGATCGTCCCGCTGTTTTGCACGGTAGCCGGTGCGTTGTCATTGGCGTCCATGAACACCGCAGGTGCGTCCATGCCGGTGCTGAGGACCGCCCCTGAATTCCTGAGCGTATTGCCGCTGCCCTGGGCCAGCACGGCCGGTGCATGGCCGCCGGTGGCGCGGACGGTGCCGCCGTTCTCCACCAGGCTCTGCTCCCGGATGACCACGGCACTACCGCCCGCGACTGCGAGTTCGGCCCCAGGCTCGATGACCACCGTGACATTGCCGCTGCCGGGCTGGCTGACGATGGCACTGGTGGCCGGATTTGGGGCTTTCGGCGTACAGGTTGCGGTCTGCCCGCTGGCTGGCGCGGTGAGGTCGCAGGCGGCCAGCGCCACGGTCGGGCGGAACCAGAGCGCCATCGCGAGTATGGCGGCAGGCAGTGCAGGCGAGGGCGTGCGGATTGTTCTGTGGGGCATGGCGTCCCGGGCGGCCCGGCGCACGTTGGCGCGCTTGTCACAGGAACAATAGATGCCGCTGCCGCGATGGCAAGGACCATCTTCGCGGCGCGAGATGCCCTGATCCGCCTGCGATTGCCGTCAGCGACGCTTCAGTTCGCCCAGGTAATAGTTGATCTCGGCCAGCAGCGTGGTGTGGAAGGTCTCGGGCAATTGCCGGTCGTCGGTGAGGCACAGCAGATCATCGACACGCTTGCGGAAGGCGCTTTCCACGCTGTCGCGGCGATCCGCCGGCATGCCGGCGCACAGCGCGGCCAGGAACTCGCGCAGCACCAGCAGGCGCGCGCCGTACTGCACCATGGCGTCGCCCTGGGTCTTGAGGCTGCGCGAAAGCTGATCGGGAACGGCGCCCGGTGCGGTTGCCTCCCGGGTCGGCACCGCGGCGTTTTCCGTGCAAGCCTGCGGTTTGCCGGTCAGCATGGATTTCCTGAACATGGCGGGCCTCCGTGAGAGCTACTGGCGCCTGGCGCGCCGGGGCGGGCGGCAGTTATGTGCATCTTGATGGCCTCGACAATGCCAGACTGTTCGCTAGCGGACACTCAAAATCCCGGTGCGCAAGACCGTGGTTTGCGGCGCATCAACGATCATGGCGACGGCCATCACATCCGGCGGCCGGCTGCCGTTAAGGCCGGAAAAACCGCGCTGCGCAATTCCAGCCAAAGCGCGCACCGCGCCCGCACAGGCATGCTGGCCGGGAGGATCGGGGGCTTCACCAGCCGGCAAATCGAGTTTCCAGCAATGAGTCAGTTCATCCATACGATCAAGTTCAGGATCCTCCTGGTGTTCGGCGTCTGTATCGCGCTGATGCTGGGGATCGGCCTGTTTGCCCTGCAGACCATCTCCAGCCTGAACCAGAACATGCGCAACGCGTACGAGCAGAACACCGTGGCCATCGGCGAACTGGCGGAGGTACGCGTGGCGCAGCTCCACATCCGCCGGCTGCTGTGGAAGATCCGCGCGACTTCCGAGGGCACGGCCAGCGAGGACATGGCACTGGTCCAGCAGTACCGCGCGAAAATGCAGAAGGGCTGGCAGGCCTACTATCCTGCGCGGGCGACGTCCGCCAGCGAGCGTAGCGTGGCCGATGCGCTCGACGCCGCGCTTGCCCGCTTTGCGGACCTTGTCGCGCAGGAGGTGCATCTGCTGGAAGCCGGTGACCGTGCCGCGGCTGCCCGGCTGCAGGACAGCGAGCTGGGTGCGGCCGGCGACAAGGTCGGCGAGCTGATTACACGCGGCGTGGAAGCCAACCTTGCACAGGCCGGCAACTACAACCGCAGCAGTCTTGCGCGGGCGCATGCCGCGTTATGGACGACTGCGGCGCTGATCGCGCTCGGCCTGCTGGTATCGCTGGCGGCGTCGCACCATCTCCAGCGAACCATCACGCGGCAGCTGCGCCGCTCTGTGGAGATCGCCGACGAGATTGCCGCGGGTCGCCTCGACCAGCAGATCGAAACCCGCTCGCGCGACGAGTTCGGGATGCTGCTGGACGCCATGGCGCGCATGAGCCGCCAGCTCGCGCAGACGGTGCGCGGCATCCAGGTATCGAGCGAAGCCGTGCGTGTGGCGTCGCGCGAGATCGCCAGCGGCAATATGGACCTGTCGGCGCGCACGGAGCAGCAGGCGGCCTCGCTGCAGGAAACCGCGGCCAGCATGACGGAGATTTCGCAGACCGTCCGGATGAATGCCGACAACGCGGCCCAGGCCAATACGCTGGCAGGCAACGCCAGGGACCTGGCGGATGCCGGCAACGCGGCGGTGCAGGCCATGGTGCAGACCATGGCCCGGATCAGCGGCAGTTCGGAACGGATATCGGACATCACCACCCTGATCGAGGGCATCGCCTTCCAGACCAATATCCTTGCGCTGAATGCGGCGGTCGAGGCGGCGCGTGCGGGCGAGCAGGGGCGCGGATTCGCCGTGGTGGCGGGCGAGGTGCGCGCCCTGGCACAGCGTTCGTCGGCCGCGGCCAAGGAGATCAAGGAACTGATCGAATCCTCTGCGGGCATGGTCCAGGACGGGTCGCGGCAGGCCGGGGAAGTCGGCCAGACCATGGGGCAGGTGATCCGCGCCATCCAGCAGGTGTCGGACATCATGGGCGAGATTTCCGTGGCCTCGGGCGAGCAGAGCCAAGGCGTGGAGCAGGTGCACGTGGCCATCAGCCAGATCGACTCGGGTACCCAGCAGAATGCCGCGCTTGTCGAACAGTCCGCGGCGGCTGCGCAGTCGCTGGAAGAACAGGCCCATGCCATGGCCGATGCCGTCTCCGTATTCCGGCTCGCCGGGACGGGCGGGACAGGCGGCACAGGTGGGAGCCATGTGCCGCGCGTGTCGCCAGCGTCCGCCAGGCGCGGGGCAGGCGTGACCCGGGGCAATGTGCAGGCCGTGGCGCGGCCGGCGGCCGTCGAGCCTCGACCGGCCCGGTCCGAGGGGGCCGGCCATGATGCCGGCGATGACTGGCAGGCTTTCTGAGCCTCCGGTCGTGACCAGGGAATGCCGTGACAAACGTGCAAACACGGCAAGGCAGCAGCAACTATTCGAGGCTTTGCAGCAGCGGCGGATCCCTAGAATTTCACTCGTGGCATCTTGCTACACCCCCCGACTTCACAGCCCTCCGCACGGAGGGCTTTTTTTCGCCCCGCCTCGGCTTCTGCAAGGCGTACCTCCCGGGCGTTCCAGCAGCGGGCCCGGTGAGTATCCGAATTGTTCCAAAAATGGAACACAGTGTGCAATCCATGTGACTTTTGGCGGTGCGGCGAACGCTGCATAATGCCGCGCCAGAGCCGGTGCGTTCGCGCTCCCCGGAGCCGCGGTTGCCGTGCTCCCCGTGTCCCGTTCTGCCACACTGCCATGCCTAGCCTTCTCCTGCCTTGCCTCCCTTCCAGCCGCGGCATACGCCGTTTTGCGCTGGCTGCCATTGCCGCGTCCGGTGCGTTGATCAGCAGCCTTTCGCATGCCGAGCCATGGTTTGAACCGGTGCGTCTGGGTGTGGCGGCAGGGGCCGGCAACGATGCCGCCATGGCGCGGCTGGAAGCCCGCTGGGACCTGAAGCGCGACCTGTGGGCCACGTCGTCGCAATCCCTACGCTTGCGCCTGGGATTCGAGGCGTCGGCAGGTGTCTGGAATCCACATGGCAGCGGCGGCAATGCGCTGGGCGATCTTGGCCTGACGCCGATCCTGCGCCTGCAGGGCGCGGGCCCCAGCGGCGTCTTCGTTGAAGCTGGCGTCGGCGTCCATGTGCTGTCGCGCACGCGCATCTCGGATGACAAGGTCTTTTCTACTGCGTTCCAGTTCGGCGACCGCGTGGCCGTCGGCTACCGCTTCGGCGACGCGCTGGACTCGGAACTTGCGCTGCGCCTGCAGCACTATTCGAACGCGGGCATCAAGGAGCCCAACCCGGGCATCAACTTCTTCCTGCTCCAGTACTCGGCTCGCTTCTGAGGCACGCCAGCAAGCATTGTCCAGGCATGGCAGCCGGTTGCCGCTGCCATGCCGGCTGCCTGTGCAGGTACGCATACCGATTGCGCCGCGTAAAATGTGGCGCCGCCACCTGTCCAGGAGATCTCCATGATGCTCGTCTTGTCTCGCCGAACCCGCGCAGCGATTGCGGCAGCGGGCCTGCTGCTGGCTGCCGGCACGGCGCTGGCCGCCGATCTCGAGATGCCACGGCCACGCGGCAAGGACGAAGCCCCGGGGGCGCCGGTGGCTTGCAGGAAAGCCGCGCAAGCGAAACTGCCGAATCCCGATCATTTCAAGTGGGATGGCAGCACATATCGCAAGGTTGCCGAAGATGCCTATAGCGTCGTGGGCGACGTCGAGTATGTGGGAACCGACGGCGCGCAGCGCAAGGCCAAGATCCAGTGCGATGTGATCCGGGCGCCGGGCGACAGGTTTGTCGTTACCAAGGTCCGGCTGCCGGAATAGGGGCACGGCGCCCAACGTCGGCTTCTTTGATGTGGACACTGTCCATCCTGTTTACTAGTGTATGTGTACGGCATCCACAAGTTTGGCTGCACACACGGCCATCGACAGGAGGTAGTCCATGAACACCGAGGCACTCAACGAACATCGCTGGCTGCAAAGGCTGGTGGGGGAGTGGATCGCGACGGGCGAGGCTCAGATGAGCCCGGACCAGCCACCCGAGAAGTGGGAAATGCCCGAGCGGGTCAGCCGTGTGGGGGACCTCTGGGTGCAGTGCGTGAGCCAGGGTGAGATGCCGGGCTGCGGGTCGGCCACCACGGTGATGACCCTTGGCTACGACCCCGCGCGCAAGCACTTCGTCGGCACGTTCATCGGGTCGATGATGACGTACCTCTGGACCTATGAGGGGGACCTGGATGCCAGCCGGCAGGAACTCGCGCTGCGCGCCGAAGGCCCGGACAACGCCGGCAGCGGCAAGATGGCGCAGTACCGCGACGTCATCCGCTTCACGGACGACGACCACCGTACGCTGACCTCGTACATCCAGGGCGCGAACGGCGAGTGGACACAATTCATGAGCGCCAACTATCGGCGCGTACGCTGATGCCGAACCTGGTCATATTGGTTGCCTGATTCCGGCAGCCCGCCAGCCCATGGTTTGACTATCGTTATATAGGCATCTACATTGCGCTGCAGGAACCATTCCCTGCTTCTGCTGGATGCCTTTGCCGCGCATCCGGGCGACCCGGTATCGCGGGCCTTGTGGTCGTGCTCGACGTTCGTCGAGCCGTTCAGGTCGAAGGCATCGGACCACGCCAGGTCCTGGCGACCGTTCGCACACGGATCCGCTCGCTCTATTCGGTCATGACGGGTGGCTGCCCCGGCGAGGGTTTGGCCGGGCGATGCCCCATGCATCCAGCAGCGGCTGGAAGCTTGGGCCGGCTTCGGCGTCTCGCGGAGGCACGCGGCGCGCGGGAGGCAATGCCCTGCCGGTCAGGCCGAACAGGCGCTCGGCCTGCGCAATGTCTTCGGCAGCCGGAAGGTGTTCAACCACGCCCATCTGGCGGGCGGATTTCAGCGCGCGCGTGAGTTCGGCGGCTGACAGCCTGCAGGCGCTGGCGAGATGATCGCGTCGCATGGGACCAGCATCCCGCAAGCAGGTGATCAGCGCGAGTACACATTCCCGGGTTGGTCGTTTCATGGTGGCTACGTCGGAAGAATCTGCCTCGCGGCGGAATCCTTCTATGGCCACGCCGCATCGGACTGCCCATTCTTCCGCAGCCCCAGCGCCTTGCCAATCGGCTATCACAGTTGTTCACAATTGGCGGGTGGAACCGGGTGATACGCGCCACACGGACGGCGTGATGCGCGCCGACGATATGGCCGACGCGGCACTGGCCGGGTTCGGCCAGGGTGAGGTGGTCACCATTCCGCCGCTGCGGGACGTCGGCGACTGGACCGCCTGCGAAGCTGAACGCCGCTCAGTGGCGTGTGGGCGGATTGCCCTGGGACGTGGTGCCTTGCGAGAGCAGAGTGCCGTGCTTGCGCCAGCGGCGTTCCTGGGCGCGCTGCACGTCTTCGGCGATCTCGTGCAGTTCGGCCAGGCGCGCTTCGAGTGCGTCGGGGTAGATGTCGTGGGGGCTGAACCTGAGGCGGAAGGGCATGATGTTGTCTGTCGTATTGGAAGGATGTATCGGCAGCGGTGCGGCCCGGCTTGAGCATTCGTCTCGTTGTCCGTCTCGCTAATGGAGCGGGGTGGGACCGGGGCCCGCACGCCTTGCTGGTTCCAGTATGGACAGCGCCGGAAGCCGCGCGCCAGGCGATCGTTGGCCGCTTGATCTGGCTCAACGCAATCCGCGCAATGACGCGTTGCGCATGTTCAGGCCCCGGCCGCGCGGTCCTCCGTTTGCGCTGCCCGCTGACACCGTTGTAGGACGAATGCGGACTGCCCGCACGGTTTCCCGCTTGCTACGCTCAATTTGCCGGTCCGGCCCCTCCATTCCTGTTGCGGAACATGCCCGCATCCACACGAAGCAAGGAGATCATCATGAGAAAGCTATTCGCGCTATTCGCCCTGGCGGGCATGCTGGTGATTACTGGGTGCAATACCATCTCCGGCGCCGGCAAGGACATCGAACGCGGTGGCGAAAAGGTGCAGGGGGCCGCGGAGAACACCAAGCAAAAAATGTAGCCGCGCCGGCCGGGCGGCAAGCCGTCAACCCAGGGCCCCTTGTGGGCCTCTTGCCGTTTGTGGAGACAACATTGGGCAGGCGACGGACGGCTCACTGTGCTGTTGCCGGCTCCGGCGCCTCCAGCGCATTGTCGGCGCGATGCCGGCGCCAGCTTGCCGGGGGCAGGCCGAATTCGCGTTTGAAGGCCCGGCAGAATGCCGCTTCGGAGTCATAACCGGCGATGCCGGCCACTTCGCCGACGGACTGGCTGCCATTGCGCAAGGCCGTAGCCGCAATGCGCAGGCGCCAGTGTGCCAGGTACTGCATCGGCGGCTGGCCGAGCAGGTCGGTGAAGCGCTGGGCCAGCGCAGAGCGCGACAGGCCCACGTTGCTGGCCAGTTCATCGACCGTCCACGGATACGCCGGGCGCGCGTGCATGCGTGACAGCGCTCGGCCGACATAGCGGTCGCGCAGGGCGGCCAGCCAGCCGCGTTCGGTTTCGGGCATGCCGTCGATGCAACGCCGCACTGCCTGCACGAACAGAAGTTCCGACAGCTTGGCCAGGACCGTGGCGCTGCCGGCCTTGGGAACGGCCGCTTCCGAGGTCGCGAAGGCCAGGGCCGATGCCAGCCACGCGGATTCGACGCCACCGTCCAGCCCGACCTTGAACAGGCGCGGCAGGGACGAGAGCAGGGGATTGCCGAGCATGTCGTCGAAGGCAAGGAAGCCGCACACCATGCGCGTGGGCGTGCCGGTCCCGCCATAGGACAGCCGCATGACCTCGCCCGGACTGCTCTCCATCATCCCCGCAACCAGTGGGCCCGCCGGGATCGGGCACAGGCGGAGATCGCTTCCGAGCACGTGGGGTTCGCCTTGCGGCACGACCAGCAGTTCGCCCGCATCGACGCGCAGCCCATGTTCGTCACCGTTGACCAGTCGGGCCCAGCAGCTGCCTTCCGTGATGAGATGGTAGGACACGACCGGGCCGGTGCCAGGCAGGAAGGCGGCACGCAGGCTGCTGTCGGCTTCAGAGATCACACACCACGGCGCCTTGAAATCGCCGTTGAGAAAGACAGCGCCGCTCAGTTGCACCGCGCGCAGGAGATCGGACAGAGCATCCATGGTCACTTCTCCGCAAATCCGGCGTCTCGCGCAAGAAAGCCGGAGGCCCGGTCAATGAACCCGGCTGACCGGGCTCCGATACTAGCACTGTGCCTGACGCCAAACAACGGCGCAGCACCCCCGGCAATTCAGCAGGAGACATATGCCATGGAAACGATCACCGCCCCCGATGCCAGCGCAGGTGCGCAGTCAGACTGGCTCGCGCTTGCCGCCGCGCTCGGCCGCACGTTCGACGAGCGCGCACCGGCCATTGACGCCCGCGACGCCTTCGTCAGCGCCAATTACGACGACCTCAGGGCGCAACGTTTCCTGGCCGCGGCGGTGCCGCAGGAGTTCGGCGGTGCGGGTCTTTCCCATCCGGAACTGGGCCAGGTCCTGCGCGAGCTCGGCAAGTACTGCGGCTCGACCGCACTGGCTTTCGCCATGCACACGCATCCGGTGGCCACCGCGGCCTGGCGCTGGCGCAACCAGAAGGCGCCGGTGGAGGGGCTGCTCAAGCGTGTGGGCGGCGAGCAGATCGTGCTGCTCGGCAGCGGCGGCTCCGACTGGTTGCAGGGCAGCGGCAAGGCAACACGCGTGGAAGGCGGCTTCCGCATCGATGCGCACAAGGTGTTCGCCAGCGGCGCGCCGGTGGCGGACCTGTTCATGACCTGCGCCGTCCATGACGATCCGCAGGCCGGCCCCACCGTGCTGCATTTCGCGCTGCCGATGAAGACGCCGGGCGTGCGCATCGAGCCTACCTGGCGCGCGATGGGCATGCGCGGCACGGGCTCGCACGATGTACTGCTCGAAAACGTGCTGGTGCCGGACAGCGCCATTGCCGCGCGGCGCCCGCAAGGCCTGTGGCATCCGATGATGCATACCGTGGCGATGATCGCCTTGCCGCTGATCTATTCGGTCTACGTCGGCATTGCCGAGTCCGCGCGTGATATCGCCCTGCGGATGGCAAGGCAGCGGCGTATTTCGCCGCATGCCGTCGAACTGGCCGGACGCATCGGCAACGAATGCGATGCCGCGCGCCTGGCGCTGAACGACATGTTCGCCGCGGCGGCCAGCCAGGCGCCCGGCGCCGTGACCACGAACCGGATCATGTGCGGGCGCGCGCTGGCCGCCCGTGCGGTGCTGGCGACGGCTGACCTGGCCATGGAGCTGGCCGGCGGTGCGGGTTTCTATCGCGACGCCGGGCTGGAACGGCGCTTCCGCGATGCCCAGGGCGCGCGCTTCCACCCGCTTCAGGCTGGCGCGCAACATGAGTACGCGGGGCGCATGGCCCTTGGCCTCGACATCGATGCGCCGCCCGGAGACGTGCGGCCAGCCGCGCAATGATGCCCGCGCTCGCGCCGCTGCCGTATGCCACCGAGGCAAGCAACGACAGCGGCCAGGAAGACGAGGACGATGCCGGCCACGGCGCGGACAGGGCGCACACGGTGCGCCGTGCCCTGCGCCGCGCGCTGGGGCAGTTCGCCACCGGCGTGGCGGTGGTCACGGCAACCGGGGCCGATGGCCGGCCCGTTGGCGTCACCATCAATTCGCTGGCCTCGGTATCGCTGACGCCGCCGCTGCTGCTCTGGAGCCTGGCGCGCGGCTCCGGCAGCCTGGCCGCGTTCCGCGCGGCGCCTTGCTACGCCGTCAACGTGCTGGCACGCACGCAGCAGGCCTTGTGCGAACGGTTTGCCACCAGCGGCATCGACCGCTTCCAGGGCGTGTCGCTGGCGTCCGGCCCATGCGGCACGGCGTTGATCGACAACGCGCTGGCTGCCTTCGTGTGCCGCCCGCGCAGCGCACGCAAGGTGGGCGACCATGTCCTGTTCATTGCGGAGATCGTGTCCTACCGCATGAACCCCGGCGAGCCACTGGTATTCCACGCCGGCGGCTTTGCGGGAATCAGCGCGCCTTCCCGGCAATGACCAGCGCGATGCCGCCGAGCACGGCGGCGGCGCTGACGGCCAGCCGCAAGGACATGGCCTCGCCGAGCAGCGCCAGGCCACCCACCGCTGCGATCACCGGTACGCTTAGCTGGACGGTCGCGGCGGTGGCGGCACGCAACTGCGGCACGACTGCGTACCAGACCACGTAGCCCAGTCCCGAAGTCAGTGCGCCGGACACCAGCGCGCACGCCAGCCCGGCGCCGTCGAGGCTGCGCTGCGCGTGCATCAGCAACGCCAGCGCAAGTGCCGGCGGCACGGCGCGCACGAAGTTACCTGCGGTGGTGGCGATGGCATCGGCCGATCCCCTGCCGCGCAGCGAATAGATGCCCCAGGCGATGCCCGCAGCGACCATCAGCAGCGATGAGCCCAGCGGCGGTGCCGTGAGTCCTGGCAGCACGAGCCACGCCAGTCCACCGAGCGCTAGCGCAAGGCCCAGCCATTGCCATGGGCGCAGGTGCTCGCCGGCGTACAGCCCGTAGCCGGTCATGGTCGCCTGCACGGCTCCGAACAGCAGTAGCGCACCCGTGCCGGCAGACAGGCGGAGGTACGCGTACGAGAAAGCTGCCGCGTATGCGAACAGCGCCAGCGCTGACGGCCAGTTGCCGCCGTGCGCCAGCCGGCGCGGACCATGGCGAACCAGCAGGATCAGCCACAGGGCAGCCGCTGCGCTGCCGACCCGGGCCAGCGTAAAGCTTGCCGCGTCGATCGCCGTGCCCTTGAGCGCCAGCCGGCACAGGATCGAATTGCCGGCGAAGGCCAGCATGGTCAGCGCCGTCAGCAGGGCGACGCGAGCGCGCGGCATGGCGGGCTGCCGGGACACGTTCAGCCTGCTGGCGCGTCGTCAAGCGAGAAGGAAGAGAGGTGTTCGATGGCCCGCACCAGCGCGGCATGGTCCCAGCCCGCGCCACCCATGCCGACGCAGACATTGAACAGCTGCTGGCACGAGGCCGTGGATGGCAGGCCGACGCCCAGCGTGCGCGCCGTGGACAGCGCCAGTTCCAGGTCCTTCTGGTGCAGGGCAATGCGGAAGCCCGGGTCGAACTTGCGCTGCAGCATGCGTTCGCCATGCACTTCAAGGATGCGCGAGCTGGCAAAGCCGCCCATCAGCGCCTCACGCACGCGCGCAGGGTCTGCGCCGGCGCGCGCGGCCAGCACGAGCGCTTCGCTGACGGCCTCGATGGTCAGCGCGACGATCACCTGGTTCGCGACCTTCGCCACCTGTCCGTCGCCGGCTTCGCCGACGCGCGTGATGTTCTTGCCCATCAGCTGCAGCAGCGGCAGCACGCGGTCGAAGGCCTGCTGGCGTCCACCGGCCATGATCGACAGGGTCGCGGCGCGTGCGCCCACCTCGCCGCCCGATACCGGGGCATCGACATAGTCGGCGCCGAGCGCTTCGATCTTCCGGGCGAATTCGCGCGTGGCGATCGGCGAGATCGAACTCATGTCGACCACGGCCGCACCACGGGAAAGGCCGTGCGCAACGCCGTTTTCCCCGAACAGCACGCGTTCCACGTCCGGCGTGTCTGGCAGCATCAGGATCACCACCTCCGACTGGCGTGCGACCTCGGTGCCGTTGGCACAAGCGTGCATGCCCGCATCCTGCAACGCCTGCGGCACGCCGCTGCGGCTGTGTGCAAACAGGGTGTGGCCGCCTTGCAGCAGGTGCTGGGCCATGGGCGTGCCCATCACGCCCAGGCCGATGAAGCCGATCTTGCTCATGTTCTTGTCCGGTGGGTTGCAATGGCCCGGCGGCGCGACTCGCGCCGCGTGCAGCATCGTGATTGATGATAGTCACTGCAAGGCCACTGCAAGCAGCCGGATCAGCGGACGGCGCCCGCAGGCGCGGCAAGGATGGCGCGAATGCGCGCCAGGTATTGCTCTCCAACCGCGCGGTGCGTATGTGCCGCTTCCTGGGCGAATTCGCGGCGCGTGGGCGGACGAATGCCCAGGCTGCGGCAGATGGTGGACAGGTAAGGCTTGCGTGCGCCTGCCAGCCGGACCGCGGCGGACTGCAGCGCGGCATCGCCGATGCGTGTGCGCAGCCAGGCCAGCACCTGGCGGTCATAGTCGTTCTGGACACGGATTAGATGTTCCATGGTTCCCTCGTACTGTTCATCCATACAGTTACTGTAAATATATACAGTGATAAGGGGGAGGCAAGAGGATTTTTACCGTGTGACGCAATATGCGCCTGCTTACAAAATGTCTGCGGACCGCGCCAGCCTGCGAAGGTGCCGACCGGATGAGGGCGGGCGATCGGGCCGCATCCGCGGGACGCCCAAAGGTCCCGGAAACTGTTCTGCCGGTCGTATGGCCCCGTTCCTGCGTAGCACTTCATAAAATGAATTCGTGTATCAGAGAGCAGCGCGCAGGCAGCGGCGAGGCGGGTGGTCCATGCAGATCGGCGTATATCCCTATCAGCCCGTGCGGGAACGAGGCACCTTGAAATGCTTTCTGGCTGCCTTGCTCATGCACATGCTTCTTGGCGCACTGCTCTATTACGGCGTGCACTGGCGCAGCGCTGCGCCGGAAGGCGTTTCGGCCGAACTGTGGGAGCCCCCTCCTGAGGCCGTCACGCATGAGCCCACGCCCGCGCCGGCGCCGGACGTGAAGCCGGTCGAAGAGGAAAACGCCGATATCGCGCTGCAGGAAAAGCAGCGCCAGGCAAGGCGCGAGGCGCGCGAGGAAGCGGAGGCAAAACGCGAAAGCCAGGCGCGGGAAGAGGCTGCACGGAAGGCAGCGCAACGGGAGGCACAGCGCAAGGCGGCCGAAGCACAGCGCCAGGCCAGCAATGCCCAGCGCCGAAGCGAACTGGCACGCTTGCAGGCCCAGGCGGGCGGCGCCAATGCGAACAGCGGCACCGGTACGTCCGGGAAGCCTTCCTCTGCTTATGCGGAGCGTGTCCGGCAGCGGGTCAAGCCAAATATCATCTTCAGTGAAGACATCAACGGCAATCCGGCAGCCGTGGTCGCAGTCCACATGGCGCCAGACGGATCGGTGCTGTCGATCCGGCTCGCCAGATCCAGCGGCAATGCGGCCTGGGACAACGCCGTCCTGCGCGCGGTGTCGCGCTCCGATCCGCTGCCGCGCGACGAGAACGGCGTTGCGCCGCCCGAGATCAGAATCACCTTCTGGCCAAAGGATCAGGGCAGTTCGTAGTCCACGCCACCTCCGCCGATGTCGTTGACGCGATCGAGAAAGCCCTGGCTCCCGGCCCGTTCGTGCTGGGACCCACGTTCAGTGCCGCGGACGTCTATCTCGGGGCCTCACTGGCATGGGCCGGGAAATTCGGCGCGCCGCGCCTTGGCGAGAGCCCGCGCATTCAGGACTACGTCAAGCGCGTCACGGCACGCGACGCGTTCAAGCGCGCGGCGGCGGAATGAGGGCGCGGCGTCCAGGAGCAGTCGCCGGGTGGTAACGGCAGCCTCTGGAAAAGGCTAGTGCGATGCGTGCCGTGCTTCTTCGATCAGCGCATCGACCACCACTACGCCGTCGCCGTTTACCATTACCGGGTTGAGGTCCACTGACAGGATCGCGCCACCGGCGTTATGCACCATGTCGCCGACCTGAACCGCAAGTCGGCACAGCGCAGCAATATCCACCGGCGGCTCGCCGCGCACGCCATGCAGCAACGGCGCGATACGGAGTCCGTCCAGCGCGCGAGCCACGTCTGCCGGCCGGCAGGGCGCGAGCAGCACGGCAGTGTCGCGCAGCACCTCAACATACTTGCCGCCGTCGCCGACGACCAGCACGGCGCCGAAGACCGGGTCCCAGTGCGCGCCGATCATGCACTCGCGCTGGCCGCGCGACATGCGCGCGACCACGACGCCTTCGCACGTTGCACCCATGGCCTGCAGCGTGCGTGTCTGTGCTGCAAAGGCGCTGGCCACCGCTTCCGGATCGTTGCAGTGCAGGGCCACCAGCCCGTGTTCGCTCTTGTGCGGTACCTGCGGCGAGCTTGCCTTGACCGCCACCGGTGCGCCGATGCGTTGCCACGCGGCCACCGCGGCATCGACGTTGCGGCAGACATAGTGCTCGACCACGGGCATGCCGGCGGCCGCCAGCCGGGCGAGGCTGGCGGCCTCGCTCAACGTCGCGCCCGCTGCGGCGATGGCCGGCTGCGCGGGGCGTGCAGGCAGGAGCGGCTCGCCTTCGGCCGCGATCTGCCGCAGGCGCTGCTGGTGCGATACCAGTTGCGAGAAGGCGGACAGCGCTTCGGCGGCGTTGGCGTAGGTCGGCACGCCGGCTTCGCGAAAGGCCTCCGCCACCGGTTGCTGCCAGACGGCGACCGCGATGGGCTTGCCCGCCGTGTCGGCGAATGCAGCGGCATCGCGCGCAAAGCGCGGCACGTCATAGCCCATGCCGGAAACGGGGATGTCGAGCAGGAACAGGTCGGCGGCAGGATCCCGCGCCACCACGGGCAGTACCTCGCCGAACAGCGCGCTGTTGGTGAGCAGCGCCGCGGTGACGTCGACCGGGTTCGCGGTCGCGGCAAAGCCGGGCAGGCGTTCGGCGAGCGCGGCCTGGGTGGCGTCGGACAGCGGCGCAAGCGTCAGCCCGAACGACGGCGCCGCGTCGGCCGCCATGACGCAGCTTGCGCCCGAGTTGCTCACCACCACCAGCCGGCGCCCGCCGGCATCCCAACCGCGCAGGTACATCGGCGCGCAGCGCGCCAGCGCGTGCGCATCGTCCACGCGCCAGATGCCGTGGCGGGCAAGGAAGGCGTCGACGGCACGGTCTTCGTTGGCGATGGCGCCCGTATGCGAGGCCGCGGCGCGCTGCCCGTCCTGCGAACGGCCGGCCTTGACCGCCACGATCGGGACGTTGCGGGCCCGCGCCACGCGCGCGGCTTCGGCCAGCACTTCGGGATCGCTCAGGCTTTCCAGGTACAGCAGTACCAGCCGTACCCCGGGATCATGCGCAACGGCCAGCGCCAGTTCGCTGACCGTGATGTCGGCCTGGTTGCCGGTAGCGTGCATATGGCGCACGCCGATGCCCTGGCCGCGCAACAGCCCGTAGACTATCGCCGCCACGCCGCCGCTCTGGCTGACCACGGCCACCGGCCCGTCCTGCGGCGGCACCTCGATGAACATGGTGGAGAAGCTGGCGATCGCGCCGCTGCCGAAGTTGGCCAGCCCCTGGCTGTTCGGGCCCACCAGCCGCAGGCCGCTGGCGCGCGCGGCGCGCACCATCTCGACCTGCTGGCGTCGGCCTTCGGCGCCCGCTTCGCCGAAGCCGGAAGCGATCACGATGGCCGCTGCCACGCCGAGCCGCGCGCAGTCGTGCACGGCCTGCACCGCGGCCTCGCCGGCCACGATGATGATGGCCAGTTCCGGGACCTCCGGCAGTGCATCCAGCGTGGGATAGGCGCGCAGGCCCTGGATGGCGTCGCGCTGCGGATTGACCGGGTAGAGCGTGCCGGCATAGCCGTGCGTCTTCATGTAATGGATGGGCCGACCGCCGATCTTGTGGATATGGTCGGAGGCACCGATCACGGCAATCGAGCGAGGGGAGAGCAGGGGCTGGAGTGGGGCGGTCATGAGCAAGACGTAAGCGGGTGGAGAGAAGTCAGTCGACGGTGGCGCCCGAGGTCTTGACGACCCTGGCCCATTTGTCGATTTCCTGCCCGATGAAGCGGGCAGTGGCAGCGGGCTCGGTCCATTCGGCGGCAAAGCCCTGCGTGGCAAAGCGCGCGCGCACGTCGGGATCCTGCAGTACGGCCTTGAGCGCGCCGTTGAGTGTGCTGAGGACCGCAGGCGGCGTGCCGGCCGGGGCCAGCAGCGCATTCCAGGCGCTGGCCTCGTAGCCGGGCAGTCCCGCCTGCGCGATGGTCGGCGTGTCCGGCGCGGCAGGCGAGCGCGCGGCGCCCGTGATGGCGAGCGCCTTGAGCTTGCCGTCGCGCACGAACGGCATGGCCGACAGCATGGTGTCGAACATCACCGTGGCCTGGCCGCCCATCACGTCGGTCAGCGCGGGCGCGCTGCCTTTGTAAGGCACGTGCGTCATGCGGATGCCCGCCATGCTGTTGAACAGTTCCGCGGCTAGGTGGGTCGACTGGCCGTTGCCTGAGCTGGCGAAGGTGACCTGTCCGGGCCCGGCCTTGGCCAGCGCGATCAGCTCGGCCACGTTGCTGGCCGGCGTGGCCGGGGCGGTCACCAGCACCAGCGGACCTCGCGTGAGCATGCTGACCGGCGCAAAGTCCCTGCGCGTGTCGTAACCGGGTTTGCTGAACAGCGTCATGTTGATGGCGTGCGCCGTGGTGGCGACCAGCAGCGTGTAGCCATCCGGCGCGGCCTTGGCCACGGCTTCGGCGCCGATATTGCCGCCGGCGCCCGGCCGGTTCTCCACCACCAGTGGCTGGCCGAGCTTGTCGGACAGCTTCTGCCCGACCACGCGGGCGACGATGTCGGTCGGGCCGCCGGGTGGGTAGGGCACCACCAGCCGGATAGGCTTGTTCGGGAAAGACTGTGCCTGCGCGCCCGGCAAGGCGGTAGCCGACAGGGCCAGGCAGGAAAGCAGGGCGAGCGCGTGCCGCCGGGATCGATTCGGTGCCAAGGGAGTACTCCGGTAGTGGATGCCGGCCGGGATGGACAGGCGCCTGCCGGCAAGGCGCCAGAGGTCGCGCTACTCGCGCCGGAAACGCAGCAGCGTGCCTTCGCCGAAGCGCAGGAAGCCTGCCCGCACCCGGTCGCCGATGGCCACGCCGGGCTCGGCATGGCCCATCACGCGCGGGCCTTCGTCGAGCGTGGCCAGCACCAGCGTGTAGGGCGCGAGTGCGCGAAAGGCTTCGTCCGGCGCGCGGCTGATCTCGGTCACAGCGTGGACCGTGGCCAGTCCGCCGGCATCGCGCCAGCGCAACTGCCGGCCGCCGCAGGCACGGCAGGCATGGCGCTCCAGCGGCTGCCAGGCTCCGCAGTCGTCGCAGCACTGGTAGCGCACCACGCCGGCGTCCAGGCCGGTGGTGTAGGGATGGGTCATGGCATGGCCTCCAGCACCAGGCTGACGTGCGATGACAGCACGCCGCCATCGGCATGGAACAGCACGCGCCGGCGCGTGCCGGTCTGGCGTGCGCCGGCACGGCGGGCGAGCTGCTGCGCGGCCTCGGCCAGGTGCATCAGCCCACCGGCGACGCCCGAGTGCCCGAAGGCCAGCAAGCCGCCGTGCGTGTTGAGTGCCAGCGCCCCGTCGCGTCCGAAGTCGCCCGCGCGCAGCCGCGCGTGCGCTTGCCCGCGTTCGGCCAGCCCGAGCTCTTCCAGCAGCATGACCAGCGTGATCGTGAACGAGTCGTAGATCGCGAGGTAGTCGATGCTGTCCACGCCGCCGCCTGCCTCGGCAAACGCGCGCCGCGCCGCGTCGGCGGCGCCGGTCTGCATGACGTCGTCGATCGCGCTCAGGTGCTGGTGCCGGTGCGCCTGGCCCGCGCCGGCGATGCGCACGGGTGTGCCGGGGCCGGGCTCGGCGGATACGACCACGGCGACTGCGCCATCGGAGATCGGACAGCAATCCGACAGGCGCAGCGGCGTGGCGATGGCGCGCGCTGCACGCGCGTCGGCCAGCGACAGCGGTTCACGCAAATGCGCATCGGGATGGCTGGCGGCATGCTCGCGCATCAGCACGGCAAAGCCCGACAGCGCATCGGCATCCATGCCCGCTTCATGCAGGTAGCGCGAGGCCAGCAGCGCGTAGTAGGCCGGCACCGAGGCGCCGTTTGGCACCTCGGCATGCGGTTCGCCGACCTGCGCCAGCGTCTGGATCGACTGGTCGCGGCTCTGGCCGCTGAGCCGGTTTTCGCCGGCCACCACCAGCACGTGGCGGCAGCGGCCGGCGCGCACCAGTTCGTGCGCGAGCATCGCCATCACGCCGCCGGTGGCGCCGCCCGCGGCCACACCGTGCGCATAGGCCGGCGTGAGCGAGGCGTACTCGCAGAAGCGGTCGGCCAGCATCAGGTGCGGCAGCGTGGTGGCGTAACCGCACAGCACACCATCGATGTCCGCACGTGCCAGCCCGCTATCGGCCAGTGCGGCATCGGCGGCCTGCGCCATCAGCGTCAGCGGCGTGCTGCCCTCCAGGCGGCCGAAGCGTGTATTGCCGGTGCCGCGTATATAGCTCTTGCTCGCCATGTCAGTGCTTGAGCAGCGGGCACTGCGACTTCGACACGGGCATGAAAGCCTGGTCACCCGGCACGGTCGCCAGCACTTTGTAGTAGTCCCACGGATACTTGGACTCCGCCGGGCTCTTCACCTCGAACAGGTACATGTCGTGGATCATGCGGCCGTCTTCGCGGATGCGGCCGTTCTTTGCGAAGAAGTCGTTGATCGGCATGGACTTCATCTTCTTCATCACGGCCGCGGTTTCGTCGGTGCCGGCGGCCTGCACGGCTTTCAGGTAGTGCATGACCGACGAATAGGCGCCTGCCTGGCTCATGTTCGGCATCTTCTTCACCTTTTCGAAGTAGCGCCGCGACCAGGCCCGCGTGGCGTCGTTCATGTCCCAGTAGAAGGCCTCGGTCAGCACCAGCCCGCTCGCCGTCTTCAGGCCGATCGCGTGAATATCGTTGATGTAGAGCAGCAGGCCGGCCATGCGTTGCGTGCCGTTGCGGGTCAGGCCGAATTCCGACGCTGCCTTGATGGCGTTGACGGTGTCGCCGCCCGCGTTGGCCAGGCCTACCACCTGGGCCTTGCTGGCCTGTGCCTGCAGCAGGTATGAGGCGAAGTCGCTCGCGCCAATCGGGTGGCGCGCGGCGCCCAGCACCTTGCCGCCGGTTTCGTTGATCACCGCGGTGGCGGAATCCTGCAGCGTGTGCCCGAAGGCGTAGTCGGCGGTCAGGAAGAACCACGACTTGCCCCCACGCTGCACCATGGCGCGCGCGGTGGTATTGGCGAGCGCGTAGGTGTCATACGCGTAATGCACCGACACCGGCGTGCACAGGTCGTTGGTGATGCGCTCGCTGCCCGGGCCCGAGAACACCACGATGCGGTTCTTCTGCCTGGCCACTTCCAGCACGGCCAGCGCCGGTGCGGATGCCGCTACGTCGAGAATGGCATCGACATTGCCCGTGTCATACCATTCGCGTGCCTTGCTGGCGGCGATGTCGGCCTTGTTCTGGTGATCGACTACCACGAGCTCGATCTTCTTGCCCAGCACCTTGCCGCCGAAATCGTCGATAGCCATCTGCGCCGCGGTGGCGCTGCCGCGGCCGGTGACGTCGGCGTACAGGCCGCTCATGTCGAGCAGCATGCCGATCTTGACCTCATCATTGGAGATGGCTGCTTTGGGCTGGGCTTGTACGGCGCCGCAGGCAAGCGCGGCGGCCACGGCGAAGATGCTGGCGGCCCGACGGCGGATCGAAAGACGATGCTTCATGGTGTCTCCTCTGGAAAAGGCATCAACCACCACTGTCGTTCCTGCGAAGGCGGGAATCCAGGGTCTTTCACGTCCCCTTCGGGGATGAAGTCACTGGGTTCCCGCCTACGCGGGAACGACTGTGGTTAACTGGGCGGCATGACTGCCTTGTGGTGGTTCTGGTCCCGGCTAGACTGTGGCGATCGGTGTTACCGGCGAGCCCACCGCGCCCGGCAGGCGCAGCGGCGGCGCGGTGAGCTGGAAGCGGGTGCGGCCATTGGCGCGCAGCCAGTCGGCGAGTTCGCGCAGGTACCACAGCTCGCCCAGCGGCAGGCCCAGCTTGAACAGGCAGTGGTGGTGCAGCGGCAGCAGCGGGTGGCGCTTGTCGCCATCGGGCGCGGGGCGGGCCGGATAGCGTTCGACGGCGTAGTTGTCGGCGATCAGCGCCGCGATGCCAGCATCGGTGATCCATTGCAGCAGCCGGTCATCACGCCCGTCGAGTGCGCAGCAGCTATGGTGCAGCACCGCTTCGTCGGGCTGGCGCTGCATCGACAGCACCACCTCGGCAAAGCCGGTGCGCAGCAGCAGCATGTCGCCGGGCTCGACCTCGGCCTTGGTGGCGTCCATGGCTCGCATCAGGTCGTCATAGCCGACATTGCGGAAATCCATGCCGAAGGTGTGCGCCAGGTCCACCAGCACGCCGCGGCCCTGCATGCCCTTGACCGCAAAATTCTCGATTCCCAGTGCCTGCGCGGCACTGTGGTCGTGGCCGCACGGATGGGCGGCGAAGTGGTCGTCCTCGGCATAGTCCACGGGGCCGACGATATGCTCGTTGGCACGGTAGCCGTTGTAGTAGACGCGCTCGGGCCTGCCGTCGCCATCGGCATCGAACAGCGCGCCCACGTGTGCCAGTGCGTCCCACTGCGTGCTGTACTGCAGGCACAGCAGCACCTGGTCGTCGCTGATGACGTCGGTGGCGGCCGGGTCGACCTTGGCCAGCGGGAAGTTCACGTACGGGATGTCGTCGCGGAAGGTCGGGCGCAGAACCGGGGGATGGCGGCGCGGGTTCAACTTGTTGCCGCCTGGATAGTCCAGGGGCAGCGACAGGCAGAAGCTGAGGCCGGCCTGCACCTCGCGCGCGCCCTTTACGACCTGCTCGGGGCCGATCAGGTTGATGCGGCCGAGCTGGTCGTCGGGCCCGAAATCACCCCAGTTGGAACCTTGCGGACGTTGCTTCCAGCGCATGTCATGCCTCCTCTCGCGTGCGGGGCCGGGCGGCCGGCCGTTCTCGTTGTGGGTCGGGGGTAGCACCCGCGCGGGAGCGCCAGGTCTGGCAGATGGCGTCGGCCTCGCGCCGCAGCGCGCGCGCCATGGCGGCTTCGCGGTCGGTGATGCGTTCATTGAGCGCGGCAATGCTGATCGCGCCGAGCGGGTAGCCGTCGGGGCCGGGCAGTGCGATGGCGATGCCGCCCATGCGCTCGACCACGACATCGAGCAGCACCGCGTAGCCGCGCTCGCGCGTGGCCTGCACATGGCCCAGCAGCATGGGCCGGCCGAAGCGCGGATAGCGGCGCATGGCCGGAGCGATGCCGTCGAGCACGGCCTCCACCTCAGTGTCGGGCAGCGCGGCCAGCAGCGCCAGACTGCCCGCGCCGATGCCCAGCGGCCGGCGGCTGCCGATGTCCAGGTAATTGGCGCGGATCGGGAAGGTGCCCAGCCGCAGTTCGATGCAGACCGATTCGCAGCCGCTGGGCACGGACAGGATGGCGCTGTCCTGGAAGGCATTGGCCAGCCGGATCAGCGCGGGGCGCACGAGCGGGCGCAGGTCGGTGCGCTGCACGGTGGTGGCGTGCAGCGTCAGCCATTCCGGGCCGGGCATGAACGCCTTGGTGGCCGGGTCGCGCTGCACCATGCCTTCTGCCACCAGCGTTTCCAGCAGGCGCAGCGCCGACGCCTTGTCGACGCCGGCTGCATTCGCCAGGTCGGTCAGGCGGCTGTTACGGGCATCGGTCAGCGCGCGCAGCAGGCGGCAAGCCTTCTGCAGCGAGGTGCTCGGGGTGGTCACGCCGGTTGTCTCCTTGCCAGGCTTTCGTCACATGAAACCTGTAGGAGCGGTTATAGGCCAACACGCAAGACACGTCATTCTGCGACGCAGAAAAATTTTGCCGGCTGAAACTCGCTCGACGACCGGGGCGGAATGGTGTGCTCGATCGCGGCTCGTCGGCTTCCGCCTTCAGCGCAACGGAGGACTGATGTACCGTATCAACGCATGGTGGCCTGGCGTGGCAGCGTCCTTGCGGCACCTTCGAGTGGCCCCCAGGTCGCTCTTCCGCCAGGTTTAGGCCCCATGCCCACGCTGTGAATGCTGGTTTGTCAAATTATGTTTAACATTTTGTCAACGTCTATTGGGATTGTATAGCCAGTTTATCGAGGCAAAATGCCAGGTTGACCTCAACCGGAGACAACCATGACCAACGAAGCTTCCGTCGTTCGCGCTGTTCGCCACGGCGACGTGCAGGTGATCAGCATCTGCAATCCGCCGGTTAATGCGCTGGGCGTGGCCGTGCGCCAGGGCCTGAAGCAGGCGATCGAGCAGGCGGAGGCCGATGCCGGCGTGCGTGCCGTGCTGGTCGTGGGCGAAGGCAAGGCCTTCATCGCCGGTGCTGACATCCGCGAATTCGGCAAGCCGCCGATGCCGCCGTCGCTGCCCGAGGTCTGCAACCAGATCGAAGCGAGCGGCAAGCTCGTGGTGGCCGCCATCCATGGTCCGGCGCTTGGCGGCGGCCTGGAGGTTGCCATGTCGGCGCACTATCGCCTGGCTTTGCCTGCCGCGAAACTGGGCCTGCCCGAGGTCAACCTGGGCCTGCTGCCCGGTGCCGGCGGCACGCAGCGCGCGCCGCGCCTGATGGGTGTGAAAGCAGCCGCCGAGCTGATGCTGAGCGGCAAGCACCTGTCGGCCAAGGCGGCGCAGGCCGCCGGCCTGGTCGATCGCCTCGCCGAAGGCGATGACCCCGTGGCCGCGGGCCTGGCCTATGTGAACGAACTGCTCAAGCAGGGTGCACCGCTGCGCCGCACGCGCGACCTTGCCATTGCGGACAAGGCCGCAGCGCTGGCCGAACTCGATGCGCTGCAGGCTGATACCGCAAAGAAGAGCCGCGGCCTGTTCTCGCCGCTGAAGATCGTGGAGTGCGTGCGCGCCGCCGTGGAACTGCCGTTCGACGAAGGCCTGGTGCGCGAGCGCGCGCTGTTTGTCGAATGCCTGAACAGCCCGCAGCGCGCGGGCCTGGTCCACGCCTTCTTTGCCGAGCGCGAAACCGCCAAGGTGCCCGAAGCGCGCGGCGCCGCGCCGCGCGCGCTCAACCGCGTCGGCGTGATCGGCGGCGGCACCATGGGCGCGGGCATCACCGTGGCCGCACTGGACGCCGGCCTGCCGGTGGTGATGATCGAGCGTGACGCCGAGTCCATCGCGCGCGGCCAGGCCAACGTGGAGAAGGTCTACAACGGCCTGATCGCCAAGGGCCGCATGACCGAGGAAGGCAAGGCCGCGATCCTGTCGCGCTACACGCCCAGCACGTCGTATGAAGCGATTGCCGACGTCGACCTGGTGATCGAGGCCGTGTTCGAGGACATCGAAGTCAAGAAGGCCGTGTTCCAGGAACTGGACCGTGTCTGCAAGCCCGGCGCGGTGCTCGCCACCAATACCTCGTATCTCGATATCGACGCGATTGCCAACAGCGTTTCGCGCCCGCAGGACGTCATCGGCCTGCACTTCTTCAGCCCGGCCAACATCATGAAGCTGCTGGAGATCGTGGTGCCGGCCAAGGTCAGCCCCGACGTGGTGGTGACCGCGTTCGAACTCGCCAGGCGCATGAAGAAGATCCCGGTGCGCGCGGGCGTTTGTGATGGCTTCATCGGCAACCGCATCCTGGCCGTCTACAAGCAGGCCGCCGACTACATCATGGAAGACGGCGCCAGCCCCTATGAGATCGACGAGGCCGTGCGCGGCTTCGGCTACCCGATGGGCCCGTTCCAGGTGACCGACCTGGCCGGCGGCGACATCGGCTGGGCCACGCGCAAGCGCCGCGCCGCCACGCGCGACCCGAACGCGCGCTATGTCGAAGTGGCCGACCGCATCTGCGAGCGTGGCTGGTTCGGCCAGAAGACCGGCCGTGGCTTCTACCTGTACCCGCAAGGCGCGCGCGTCGGCCAGCCCGACGCTGAAGTGCTGGCCATTGTCGACGCCGAGCGCCAGAAGAAGGGCATCGCACCGCGCAAGTTCACGGCCGAGGAAATCATGCGCCGCTACATGGCGGCCATGGTCAACGAAGGCGCCAAGGTGGTGGAAGAGGGCATCGCGCTGCGTCCGCTGGATGTCGACGTGACGTTCCTGTCCGGCTACGGCTTCCCGCGCTTCCGCGGCGGCCCGATGAAGTATGCGGACATGGTTGGCCTGCCGAAGATCCTGGAAGATATCCGGACCTTTGCCAAGGAAGACCCGCTGTTCTGGAAGCCCGCGCCGCTGCTGGAAAAGCTGGTGGCCGAAGGCAAGGATTTCGCCAGCCTCAACCAGGCACGCTGAATGGCGCGGGGAATGACGCCCGCCTGGCCACAGTAGTTCATTGCGGCGAGGCCAACCCTGCCTCGCCGCAGCCCATGGAGACAAGCAATGCAAACCACAACGGAATCATCCCAGGGCATCGACTTCCCGCTGGAGGGAGTGCGTGTGCTGGACCTGTCGCGCGTGTTCGCGGGGCCGCTGTGCGGCCAGGTCCTGGCCGACTTCGGCGCCGAGGTGGTCAAGGTCGAGCACCCGGGCCGCGGCGACGACACGCGCGACTGGGGCATGCGCATCGGCAAGACCGAGACCACGTACTTCAACAGCATGAACCGCAACAAGCGGTCCATCACGCTCGACCTGCAGAGCAAGGAAGGCGTGCAGATCGTCTACGACCTGCTGCCGCAGTTCGACGTGGTCATCCACAACTTCAAGACCGGCGGCGCCGAGAAGCTGGGCCTGGGCTACGAGCAGCTCAAGGCCATCAAGCCCGAGCTGATCTACTGCGCGGTGTCCGGCTACAACAGCAGCGGCCCCGAGGCCAAGCGGCCTGGCTACGACCTGGTGATCCAGGGCGAGGCGGGGCTGATGGCGCTCAACGGCGAAGCGAACACGCCGCCGCTGAAGTTCGGCGTGGCCGTGGTGGACCTGATGACCGGCATGTATGCCGCGCAGGCGGTGCTGGCGGCGCTGTTCCGCCGCGAACGCAAGGGCAAGGGCCAGTTGATCGAGATGGCGCTGTACGACTGCGGTGTGATGGTCACCGGCTATTACGGCCTGGACGCGATGCTGCTCGGCCACGACCCGGCGCGCTATGGCAACGCCCATCCGTCGATCGTGCCCTATGGCATGTTCGAGTCCGCCGATGGTCCGCTGATCATCGCCGTGGGCAACAACAGCCAGTTCGACAAGTTCTGCCGCCAGGTCGTCGAGCGTCCCGACATCGTCGAGGATCCGCGCTATGCGACCAATGTCGAGCGCGCCAAGAACCGCGAGACGCTGACCCCGCTGATCACCGGCCTCATCCGCAGCTTCAAGCGCGACCTGCTGCTGGAACGCATGACGGCCTGCGGTATCCCGTGCGGCAAGGTCGCCGGCCTGCATGAAGCGCTGACCAGCGAGCGGACCCGCCAGGGTGGCCTGCTGCGCGAGATGCCGCACCCGGTGGCCGGCACCACGCATGTGTTCGCGCCGCCGTACCGCATCGACGGCCAGCGCCTGCCGATCCGCAACGCGCCGCCCACACTGGGCGAGGGCACGCGCGCCGTGCTGCAGAACCTGCTGGCGATGAGCGACGAGCAACTGCAGGACCTGCAGGCGCGCGGCGTGCTGACGCTGCCGGAGACGCCGGGCAACGCCTGAGCATTCGCGCCGTGCGGACGTCATGCGCGTCTGCGCGGCAGGCCTGGCAAGGGGGCCCAATGGAGACCTTGCACTGACTTAAATTGGAACAACAAAGTGCGCATCAAACATTTCACCCGTATGGTCCATTCCCGGCGCCGTGCCATCCTGGCCCTGGCCGCCGCACCGCTGCTGATCGGCAGCGCGTTCGCCCAGGCCTGGCCGAGCAAGCCGATCAAGCTGGTCGTACCGTTCCCGCCGGGCGGCCCCACGGACACCGCCTCGCGCATCGTCGGCCAGAAGCTGGCCGAGGCCCTCAAGCAGCCGGTGGTGGTGGAAAACCGCGCCGGCGCATCGGGTTCGATCGCCGCCGCGCAGGTGGCCAAGAGCCCGCCGGACGGCTACACGTTCATGATGCTGGCCACGCCGACGCTGCTGGCGCCGTACCTGTACAAGAAGGCCGGCTACGACACAACCAAGGACTTCACGCCGGTAGCCACGGTCTATGACCTGCCCATCGTGGTCGTGGTCAACCCCACGCTGCTGCCGAACGTGACGGACCTGCCGAAGCTGATCGCGCAGGCCAAGGCCCAGCCCGGCAAGCTCAACTACACCAGCTCTGGCGCCGGCAGCTTCGGCCACCTGAGCATGGAACTGCTCAAGCAGATGGGCGGCTTCGAGATGCAGCACGTGCCGTACAAAGGCGGCGTGCCCGCGATCAGCGACACCATCGGCGGCCAGGTGCCCATCATGTACGCGGATCTCGTTGCCGCGTTGCCGCACATCCAGGCCGGCAAGCTGCGCGCCATCGCTGTCGGTTCGCCGCAGCGCGTGGCCATGCTGCCGGACGTCAAGACTATCGCCGAGCAAGGCTTCAAGGGCTATGACGCGGTGTCGTGGGGTGGCCTGCTGGCGCCGCCGGGAACGCCGAAGGACATCGTGGACCGTGTCTCGACCGAAGTCGGCAAGATCCTTGCCGACAAGGAAGTCCAGGACAAGCTGCTGAAGGCCGGTGCCATCGCCAGTTACCAGGCGCCAGCGCAGATGGGCCAGCGCATCCGCCAGGATTACGCCAAGTGGGGCAAGGTGATCCGCGAGAAGGGGATCGCGGTCGAGTAAGTGTCACGACGCCGGCCACGCTGGAACGGCGTGACCGGCGCTTAGCATTTTCGCCGTTCACCGCCCCGGCCCGCGCAGTTGCCGGATGTGCCCACGCTGGAGGAACTTGGCCTCACGCCGTTCAACGTGACATTCTGGATCGGCATGCTCGCACCGGCTGGTACGCCGCCGCAGATCGTGCAGAAGCTGCATTCGGTCACACGCGGGGTGTTGGAGGATGCGAAGGCGAAGGCGGCGCTGGGGCAGCAGGGCGATGTGGTGATGATCGACTCCGCCACGTTCGCGAAGCGCATCGAGAAGGAAGATGCGAGCTGGGGGGCGGTGATCCAGCGGGAGGGAATTACGCTGGATTGAACGGCGCGGTGCACATTCCGGCACGGAACGCCGCCCCGTGCGTGTACGTCCGTACACCCGGGGGCGGCTTCAGCCGCCGATTACTGCGGTAGCTCCTTACTTGCGCGTCCTGCCGCGAACGGCTTTCTTCACAACGCCAGCGCGCGGTGCTTCCTTGACAGCCGCGGCGCCGCCATGCATCTGTTCCAGCCACGTCAGCGCATCCACGTACGACAGGAACTGCTCGAAATACGCGGGCGACATCTCGCGCATCAGCGTCAGCGAGCGATGCACGAGATGGCTGGAATTGAGCGGCCCCGCATGCTCGGGCACCCGTGCCAGCGATTGCTGCAACTGCTGGCTGGCGCTGACCCGGGTCCAGGTATCCCGGAAGTAGTCGATCAGCTTCGGCTCTATGCGCGGCGTGCCGCGTGGCACTGCCGCGCCCGGGGAATGGGTGACCTCCGGCAAATGCGCCTGGCTCGCGATGTAGTCGACAACGTCGGCCAGCGCGCCGCGCGCGGATGGGCGCGGCGGTGGTGCGCTGCCAGGAGCATCGCCCTGACGTGTGGCGCGTTCCATGGCATCGCCGTAGGCTCTGACCAGTTCCGACAGCCTGCCATCCAGCAGGCGGCGTGCATCGCCACTGTGCGCCGCTGCGCGCCGTGCCATCGCTTCGATGAGGCGGAACCGGACCGGGTCCACGCGGTCGGCGCCGCTCTCGCGCCAGGCGGCTAGGGTGTCGTGCACCACGCCGCTACCCATGGGGTTTTGCCGTTCCCATCGACACACGCGGCACCGGGGCGATTTCCACGCGCCGGTTCCTGGCGCGGCCGGCCTCGTCGGCGTTCGATGTCACGGGCTGCTCGGCACCGAACGCGGCCGAGAACACGGAAGCGGCCGGGATGCCCGCATCGATCAGCGCCCGGGTCACCGTCAGCGCGCGCTGGGCGGACAGTTCCCAGTTGTCGGCAAAGCGGCGGTTGCCTTCCCGCACCTGCTGGTCGTCGGTAAAGCCGCTCACCATCAGGATCTCGTCGCGTGCCCGCAAGTAAGCCGACAGCGGCCCGGCCAGGCTCTTCAGGACGTCACGGCCCTGTGGCTGAAGCTGGTCCGAATTGAGCGCAAACAGCACACTGCCATTGATGCCGATGCGGCCGTTTACCAGCGTCACGCGGCCGGCGGCCAGCGGTGCCGCGAGCGCCTTTTCCAGGCTCTCGCGGCGCTGCATTTCCTCCTGGCGCTGCCTGGCTTCCTTCTCCAGCCTGGACGTGAGCTCCATCTGCGCCCCGATGACGCCCAGCAGGATCAGCACGAACGCCCCCAGCACCACGGACATCAGGTCGCCAAAGACGGCCCAGGTCGGCACCGACGGCTCGACGCCTGCGTCGATGTCCTCGTCCCTCATGCCGCCTCTGAGTTGGATGCCTGCTGTCCGGCAAGCTGCTGCAGGTCTTCAAGCACCTGCTTCTGCGAGCGCATGCTGAGGTCGACGACCTCGCGCGCCTGCGCCACGTAGTAGGCAAGCTGCTCGTCGCTGCGCACCATGGATTTGTCCAGCGCGGTCTCGATGCGCTCCAGGTGCGCCATCAGCTTGTCGTTGGACTCGCTGAACATCTGCACGGCGACACCAAGCGCCTCGCCCAGGCTGGCCACCTCGACGGCGCTGCCCGTGACCTGCGCGGCCACGGTCGCGAGCTTGCCGGTTTCGGATTCGACCTGATCGTGGAAGCGCGTGCCGACACGGTCGAGCAGGTCCGCCGTGGTGGACACCAATGAATCGACCGCCACGCGCTGCTCGGTGGACGCATGGTTGACGGCGTCAAGCAGCGTGCCCAGCGTTTCCAGCAGGCGGCCGCGCTCTTCCAGCATCGCGTTGTCGCGGGCCATGCCGTCCGTGAGCTTCTGGCGCAGTTCGGCGATGACTTCGGCCGCGGCCTTCGGCGCTTCGGTGGCGGCTTCCACCAGGCGGGCGACTTCCGCGATGGTGTGGCTCGCGTGGGCCTGCGTCTGGGCGGAGATGTCGCGCGTGGTCTGCGCCAGCGTGTCGCAGATCTCCTGCTGGCGGCTGGCCGTGTGCGCGGTCGTCTGCTCCCATTCCTGTCGCAGCGATGCGGCCATGGCGCCGAGTGTCTCGGTCCAGGCGGCCATGCGCTGCGCCTCGCGTGCGGCCATTTCGGCCTGCAGGGCCACGGCGGCTTTTGGAGCCTGCTCGGCTGCCTGCACAAGGCGGTCGATCTCGGTAATCGTGCTGCTGGCGTGCGCGCGTGCCTCAGCCGACATATCGCGCGCGGTCTGTGCCAGTGCTTCGGTGATCTCCTGCTGGCGGCCCGCCGACTGCGCGCTCGCCTGTTCCATCTGCGCGCGCAGCGTCGCGGCCATGCCGGCCAGTGCCTCGGTCCACGCGGCCAGGCGCTGCTGATCGCGCGAGGCCAGTTCTTCCTGCAGCGCGACGGCGGCCTTCGGGGCCAGTTCGGCGGCCTGCACGAGGCGGTCGATCTCGGCGATGGTGCTGCTGGCGTGCGTACGCGCTTCAGCGGAAATATCGCGCGCGGTCTGTGCCAGCGCGTCGGTGATCTGCTGCTGATGGCCCGCGGCGTTTGCGCTGGCCTGTTCCATCTGCGCACGCAGTGTGGCAGCCATGCTGGCCAGTGCCTCCGTCCATGCGGTCAGGCGTTGCTGATCGCGCGAAGCGAGCGCTTCCTGCAGCGCCACGGCAGCCTTCGGCGCCTGCTCGGCCGCCTGCACCAGGCGCTCGATCTCGGCGACGGTGCTGCTGGCGTGCGCGCGTACTTCGGCCGACATGCCGCGCGTGGTCTGCGCCAGGGCTTCGGCGATTTCCTGGTGGCGGCTGGCGGTGTGCGCGCTTGCCTGTTCCATTTCGCTGCGCAGGGTCGCGGCGATGGCGCCGAGCGTTTCCGCCCAGGCCTGCAGCCGCTGGGCGTCCTGCGCGGACAGCTCCTGCTTCAGCTCGGCATGGGTGCGGGCCATCGCCTGCACCAGCGAGGCAGCGTGCTGCTCGAATGCCGCCGCCGCGCTTGCCACGGCCTGCCGGTGGTCGCCGGCCATCTGTTCGCCGATGCGGGCTTGCCGCGCCAGCGCGTCGTTCCAGGTCTCGGTGGCGCTGGCGGCCGTGGCGTCCAGGCGGGTGGCCACGCTTTCCAGCAGGCCCGCCGAGCGTTGATCGAAGGTCTGGGCAAAGCCATCAAGCGTGGCGCGCAGGTCGCTGGCCTGCGCTTCGCTCGTGCGCTGATGCCCGGCCAGCGCCTGCTGCCACAGGTCCGCGACGGTGGCCGTGGTGCTCTCGAAGCGGCTCGACAGGCCGTCGAGCTGCTGCTTCACGGCGTCGGTCACCGTGGTGTGCAGGGCCGCCGTTTCGCGGGCGATGCCTGCCATGGTGACCTCCACGGCAGGCTGGATGGCTGCGCTTGCGGTGCGCGCGCTGTCGGCAATGCTCTGCGTCAGCGATTGCTGCACGGAGTCGGCGAGCCGGCCGTATGCCGCGTCGGTGCGGTCATGAAACGCGGCCTGGCTGGCGGCCAGCCGTTCGGACATGGCCTGGTTCTGCTGTTCCATCGCGGTCATCATGGCCTGCAGCCGGTCGACCAGCGCGGGCATCACGTCGGCCTGGCGCTGCAGCAGGCGGAACGCCTCCTCGCGCTGGTGTGTGCGCGAGTACGGGCGCAGCGTGGTAGCGATGCGGGCGTCGAGCGCCTGCGCGGTCTCGATCCGTTCGCGCCGGCACAGCGTGGAAAGCAGGCCCAGCATCGCCGATGTGGCGACGCCGGCCACCGACGTGCCGAATGCGAATCCCAGGCCCTTGACCGGCGCGGCCAGCGACGCGCGGATGGCATCGAGGTCCGCCGCGCCTTCCAGCGCGATCCCGGTGCCGCGCAGCGTCGCCACCATGCCCAGGAAGGTGCCGAACATGCCCAGCAGGACCAGCAGGCCGACCAGATACGGCGTCAGGGCCGGGCCTGGGAGGGGGGCGCGCTCGCCTTCGATGCGCAGGCGCACGGCATTGCGCAGGCTCGGATGCATCGGCTCGATCCACGCGGCAAGGCTGGCGGGCGCCTCGGACAGCCCTGCAATGGCCTGTGCCAGCGTGCCCGTGGCCTGGCGGTAGCGCTTCAGTTCGAGCGCCCCCGCAAGGTAGAAGCCGCCGATCAGCAGCGTGACGGCCAGCGCCAGCGCATTGGTGCCCGCGTAGCCGGCGCCGATCCAGCCCACGACGGCCAGGCCTGCCAGGAAAACGACGATATGGATGGGGGTTCTGGTCATGATGGTTGGGTTAGCTGTCACGCAGCGCCGCGAGCAGTCCTTCGACGGGCTGGAAACGGATGTCCAGCTCGGCGCGCAGCACGCTCTGCATATCGTTCTGGAATACGGTGAGCCATGCACCGGGCGTTACTTCGGCCGGGGCGCCTGCAGCCCGGGCACTGGCCAGCGTCGCTTCCTCGGTCTGGCGCAGGCGCGTGAAGTGCGCTTCGAGCATGCCCGGTATGGTGGCCAGCAGCGCCTGTTCGCGTGCCCCGAGCACGCGTTCCATGACGGCATCGACCATTGCCAGCCGCGCCATGCCGCCGGCCCGCGCCGCCAGCGCCGTCCGCAGGCGGCCGCGCAGGTTGCCGATTTCCGTCTCCATGGTCTGCTGAAAAGTGACGTAACGCTGGCGGAACGCCGCATAGTCCACCACGGTATCCACCGGATCCGGCACGGACGGACGCGGCCGTCCCCGCTGCCGGCCGCCGGCCGCCTTGTCATCGGTAATGGCCGCCGCCAGCATAGCGCGCACGCGGGCGCACTCGGCATCCTCGGCCCCGGCCGCGCGTGGTCCGGCCGACGCCGGCGGATTGCCGTTCAGCGCCGCGGACAGGGCGATCGCGTCCGTCCAGCCGAGCCATTGGCTGAGCTGGGCCGAGAGCGATTGGCCGGATTCGGGGGCGTCATTGCCCGCCAGGCGAACCAGCAGGCGGATCAGCGTCGGGCCGCTGAACCCTGCGCGCCGTGGTGCTTGGAGCATATCGCCAGAGCGAAAAATCCAGCAGTTTACACGTACGCGTGTGCGATTTCGCCGCATTTGTGGCCAAGCCAGCGTGGGGTGGTCGCGAAGCGACGGATCGTGGCTGCTGGTCGCGCGGATTTCGCTCTCGCACCGCGCCCGCAAGCTGCCGCGGTCAGCCGGGTGGCTGGCTCAGATCAGGCACGGCCGGCGTCGCTGCCAGCCCCCGAGGATGCAAAGTCGAAATCGGTCGTTGGGTCAGAGGCGGATCGCTCATAGACTTCAGGCAGGGCGGACGCATTGGCCGCCCTGTTGCAAGGAGTCTTCATGGCCGATCTGCTCGACTGGATTACCGCGATCGGCGCGGCCGTTGTCGTGTATGCGGCCTTGCGCTATCCGATCTACCCGCCTGGCTTTTACGATGACGATCCCGCCCGCACGAAGGCGCGGCAATCCCGCTGAGTGGCGGCGGGAGGTGATTTTCCCCGAAATGAGGGAAAGTGATTGCCGGATAATCCCCTCATCAAGCAAGTCCATTGTGGCTAAGCTACAGTCCATCTTCCTGAACCGGCAGGCGGGCACGCCCGCATGCCGGGACGAACCAACGGACTGTGACCATGAAAGCCATCGGCCTGACCCGCTACCTGCCCATTTCCGACCCAGACTCGCTGGTCGACATCGAAATTGAAACGCCGACGCCATCGGGCCATGACCTGCTCGTGAAGGTCGAGGCGATCGCCGTCAACCCGGTCGACACCAAGGTCCGCGCGCCCAAGCCACAGGTGGAGCCGGCCCCGCGCGTACTGGGCTGGGATGCGGCCGGCACGGTCGTGGCGGTGGGGCCGGATGTCACCCTGTTCAAGGTGGGCGATCCGGTCTACTACGCGGGCAGCATCACGCGCCCCGGCGCCAACGCGGAATACCACCTCGTGGACGAGCGCATCGCCGGCCACAAGCCGGCTTCGCTGGATTTTGCGCAGGCCGCGGCGCTGCCGCTGACGGCTATCACCGCATGGGAGGCACTGTTCGACCGCCTCGGCGTGTCGCCCAAGGGGGACGACGCGGGCAAGTCCGTGCTGATCATCGGCGGCGCGGGCGGGGTGGGTTCCATTGGCATCCAGCTCGCCAGGACGCTGGCCAGCCTGACGGTGATCGCCACGGCGGCGCGGCCGGAGTCGCAGGCGTGGTGCCGCCGCCTGGGCGCCGACCATACCGTGGATCATCGCGGCGACATGGCGGCGCAACTGAAGGCGCTGGGGTTTGCGCAGGTGGACTACATCCTGTGCTTCAACGACACCGACGGCCATTTCCCGGCCATGGCGGACCTGATCGCGCCGCAGGGCAAGATTTGCACGATCGTCGAGAACGCCGCGCCGCTGCCGGTCGAACGGCTCAAGAGCAAGAGCGCGGCGTTTGTCTGGGAATTCATGTTCACGCGCGCCATGTTCGGCACGCCCGACATGATTGCGCAGCACCGGCTGCTCAATGAGGTGGCACGGCTGGTGGATGCCGGGCGGCTCCAGACCACGGTTGGGAAGAACCTCGGCACGATCAACGCGGCAAACCTGCGCCGCGCCCATGCCATGCTCGAAGGCGGCCAGACCATCGGCAAGCTGGTGCTGGAAGGGTTCTGAGCCCGATCCGCCGGCAAGCATCCGGAAGCAGAAAGCGCCTGCCGGCACTTGCGTGCGGCAGGCGCTTTCCGTTCTATGACCACATCAACGCATCTTGCCGAGAATGCCCTGCATTTCGTCAGCGTTGAACGCGCGCAGCGTTTGCGTGCGCACGTTGCCCAGCGCGCCGATCGACAGGCCGAAGGCGGTCATGGCCGCGTCATCCGGTGCTTCCAGTACCAGCGCAATGTCATAGGCGCCGAGCGTCCAGTAGATGTCTTTCATCTGCACGCCGAACTGCGCCCCCATTTCGCGCACCGCGGCGGCGCGCTTGGTGGTGTCCTTGACGTTGCGAATGCCCTGGTCGGTGAAGTTTGCCAGCACGAGATATCGGGTCATGATGTGTCTCCGGCAAGTTGAATCGGCGCCGTCCGCGCGGCTGGCGCGGACGGTGGTTCAGGGCTTCGGAGCGTTGCCAGCGTGGCCCGGGCCACTATGCAAGGGCCGCTGCTGGGGGAGGTGGGGCGATAAAGCGCTCGCGCCTCGCGAGCAAGGCGCCGTTGCGTCTGAGCAATCTCGCAGCTACGCAAGTTGCGCGCCATTGGCCGTGCCAGGCGGCTTCCCGGTATTCCAGGGCGGCGGCAGGCGCGGCCGGCAGTCCGCGCCGTTGCAGGCGTGATACGGCGGCTCAGTCGCTTTCAGCGTCTGCCGCGCCGGTGTCCAGTGCGCGCATATTGTCGAGCAGCTTGAGCAGGTAGTGCAGCGTGTGCGTCAGGTCGTTCGTGGAGAAACCTTCCAGCGCGCGCTCGTAGTAGTCGCGAATCTTCGGCTGCGCCTGGTGCAGCCACACCTCGCGTCCCGTTTCGCTCATGCGCACCAGCCTCGACCGGCGGTCGCGCCCGTCCGGGGCCAGGCTCACGTGGCCGTCCCGTTCCATACGGCTGACCAGCCCCGACAGGTTCTGGCGGCTCACCATCAGGTAGCGTGCCAGGTCGCCCACGCTCATGCCGTCGCCGGCCTCCGGCCGCGACAGCGCGCCCAGGACCGCCCACTGCTGCGTGGTCAGCCCTTCGGCTTCCACGGCGCGTGAACCGGTCTTATGCAACATATTTGCGCATTGATAAAGACGGAAGAACAGCCGGTTGGCCAGTTCCATGCGCGTGTTTGAGGCGATCTCGTCGCCAAATTCCGGGTTAACCATGATGCTTTCCACTGATTGAGAGCCTTGCGTGTCCGCGTGACACAGCCTAGTATAGGTCAATATATTTACCTAATCCGGTGCCGACGCGTGACGCAATGGCGGCACGATAGCACCGGAGACCTTCTGGGAGAAAGCTATGCAAGGACTCAAAGGCAAGACGGTCATCGTGACCGGGGGTGGCGGCGGTATCGGCGGTGCAACGTGTTTGCGCTTTGCGCGCGAAGGCGCGGCAGTGGGCGTGCTGGATCTCAGCGCGGATGCGGCACAGAAGGTGGCGGACCGCATTACCGAGGCCGGCGGGAAAGCGCTGGCAATACCTTGCGACATCACCGACCGGGCCAGCGTGGATGCGGCCGTGGCCGCGGTGCAGGAAGGGCTGGGTCCCATCGGCGTGCTGGTCAATAACGCCGGCTGGGATGTGTTCCGGCCCTTCACAAAGACCGAGCCGGCGCAATGGGAGCGCCTGATTGCCATCAACCTGACTGGCGCGCTGCATATGCATCACGCGGTGCTGCCCGGCATGGTGGAGCGCAAGCAGGGCCGCATCATCAACATCGCCTCGGACGCTGCGCGCGTGGGGTCGTCCGGCGAAGCCGTCTATGCCGCGTGCAAGGGCGGGCTGGTGTCGTTCTCCAAGACCATTGCGCGAGAACATGCGCGCCACGGCATCACGGTCAACGTGGTGTGCCCGGGGCCGACGCAGACCGCGCTGTTCGAAGACTACAAGCAGGGCGCCGGCAACCCCGAGAAGCTCGTGGAAGCGTTCACGCGCTCGATTCCGCTCGGCCGCATCGGCCAGCCCGACGACCTGCCCGGCGCCATTGCCTTCTTTGCCAGCGACGACGCGGCATTCATCACCGGACAGGTACTCAGCGTGTCCGGCGGACTGACCATGAACGGCTGATGGCCGCGCCAGACAAGGCACCACACAGGAGACGGAACACCATGCAATACGAAGACATCCGCTACGAAGTCCGCAACGGCGCGGCCTGGATCATCATCAACCGCCCGGAAAAGATGAACGCCTTCCGCGGCCGCACCTGCGACGAGCTGATCCACGCGATCAACCGCGCGGGCTATGACCGCGAGATCGGCGCGATCGTGCTGGCCGGTGCCGGTGACAAGGCCTTCTGCACCGGCGGCGATCAGTCCGCCCATGAAGGCCAGTACGACGGGCGCGGCACCATCGGCCTGCCGATGGAAGAGCTGCACAACGCCATTCGCGACGTACCCAAGCCCGTCATCGCGCGCGTGCAGGGCTATGCCGTCGGCGGCGGCAACGTGCTGTGCACGATCTGCGATTTCACAATCGCCTCCGAAAAGGCCGTGTTCGGGCAGGTCGGGCCGAAGGTCGGCTCGGTCGATCCCGGCTACGGCACGGCCTTCCTCGCGCGCGTCGTTGGCGAAAAGAAGGCGCGCGAGATCTGGTATCTGTGCCGCCGCTACCCTGCTGCCGAGGCGCTGGCGATGGGCCTGGTCAACGCCGTGGTGCCGCATGAGCAGCTCGATGCCGAGGTGCAGAAGTGGTGCGACGAGATCCTGGAGAAGAGCCCGACCGCCATCGCCATCGCCAAGCGCTCGTTCAACATGGACACCGCCCACCAGAGCGGCATCGCCGGCATGGGCATGTATGCGCTCAAGCTCTACTACGACACCGAGGAATCGCGCGAGGGCGTCAAGGCTTTCCAGGAAAAGCGCAAGCCCGAGTTCCGCAAGTATGCGAAGTGAGCGAAACAAGCAGAGAACGCCATGAATCCCTACCTTGACGAAGACTTGTCGGCGCTGGCCGAGCATGCCCGCCGCTTTGCCGACGCGCGCGTCGCGCCCGGCTACCTGGAGCGCGACCGTACCCGCGTGCTCGATCGCGCGCTGATGCGCGAGATGGGCGAGATGGGCTTTATCGCGCCGGAGCTGCCGGAACAGTATGGCGGGCAGGGCATGGGCTCGCTCGCGGCCGGCGTGATCCACGAAGCGGTGGCGCGCGCCGACCTGAGCCTGTCGTACATCAACCTGCTGGCTTCGCTGAACGGGCAGATCCTGGCGCACCATGCGCGGCCGGAGATTGCCGGCCCGTGGCTGCAGCGCCTGACTCGCGGCGAAGCGCTGCTGGCGATTGCGCTGACCGAGCCGCGCGGCGGCTCGGACGCGGCCAGCCTGCGCCTGCGCATGGAGCGCGATGGCGACCACTATGTGCTCAACGGCGAGAAAACGTCGATTTCTGCCGCAGACCAGGCCGATGCCGCGGTGGTGTTCGCGCGCAGCGGTTCGGTCGAGTCGGGCGCGCGCGGCGTGTCGGCGCTGCTGGTGCCGATGGACCTGCCGGGCATCACGCGCAACCGCTTCGATTGCCATGGCCAGCGTGCCATCGGCCGCGGCTCGATCTTCTTCGAGAACGTGCGCGTGCCGGCGAGCCACCTGCTCGGCAAGGAAGGCGAGGGCTTCGTGCAGGTGATGCAGGGCTTCGATTTCTCGCGCGCGCTGATCGGCCTGCAGGTGCTCGCGGTGGCGCAGGCGGCGCTGGATGAAACCTGGGAATACGTGGCGGAGCGCCAGGCCTTCGGGAAGCCGCTGTCGGCGTTCCAGGGTGTGTCGCATCCGCTCGCGGACTTCGAGACGCAGGTCACGGCCGCGCGCCTGCTGTGCCTGCAGACGCTGTGGCTGAAGGACCGTGGCCTGCTGCATACCGCCGAAGCCGCGATGTGCAAGTGGTGGGCCCCCAAGCTGGCGTACGACGTGGTGCACCAGTGCCTGCTTTCGTTCGGCCACGGCGGCTATGACAGGGGTGCGATGGAGCAGCGCCTGCGCGACGTGCTCGGCTTCCAGATCGGCGACGGCACCGCGCAGATCATGAAGACCATCATCGCGCGCACGCGCGCAGGGCGCGAAGCGGTGCCGGCCTGACGCGGCGACGACCGCCCGAGCCATCCGACAACGAGGAGACACCCATGGATTTCGACGCCGTACTGATCGCGCCGCGTCGCGCCGCCAGCATCGCCGCCGGGCACTGGCCGGACCGCACCATCAACGACTATCTCGCCGCCTCCGAGCGCAAGCGGCCCGACGCCCCCGCGCTGACGGCGGTGAGCGTGGACGACGGCAGCGTGACCCGTTTCACCTGGCGTGAGCTGGCGCGGATGGCGGACCGCGTCGCGCTCGGGCTGAGCCGCCTGGGCATCGGCGCGCAGGACATCGTGTCCTGCCAACTGCCCAACGGCTGGCACCTGGCCGTGCTGTACCTGGCCTGCGCGCGCCTGGGCGCGGTGCTCAACCCGGTCATGCCGATCTTCCGCGAGCGCGAGCTGTCGTTCATGCTGGCGCACGCGCAAAGCAAGGTGGTGGTGGTGCCGAAGGTGTTCCGCGGCTTCGATCATGCGCAGATGTTGCGGGGTTTGCGCGATGCGTTGCCTGCGCTGCGTCATATCGTCGTGGTGGATGGCGATGGCGACGACAGCTTCGAGGCGCTGCTGAGCGGCCCGTCCTGGGAAGACGCCACCGATGCCGCCGCCATCCTGCAACGCAGCCGCCCGGGTCCAGACGACGTCACGCAGCTGATCTACACCTCCGGCACCACCGGCGAGCCCAAGGGCGTGATGCATACCGCGAACACGCTGTTCTCCAACATCGTCGCCTATGCCGATCGACTCCATCTCACCGGCGACGACGTGGTCCTGATGGCCTCGCCGATGGCGCACCAGACCGGCTTCATGTACGGCCTGATGATGCCGGTGGTGTTGGGCGCGCATGCGGTGCTGCAGGACATCTGGGATCCCGCGCGCGCCGCCGCGCTGATCCGCGACGAGGGCGTGACCTTTACCATGGGCTCCACGCCTTTCCTCACGGACCTGGCCCGCGTGGTGGCCGAGTCCGGCGCCCCGGTGCCGAGCCTGCGCATCTTCCTGTGCGCGGGCGCGCCGATACCGGGTGCGCTGGTCGAGCAGGCACGGCAGGCGCTAGGGGCGAAGATCGTGTCGGCATGGGGCATGACCGAGAACGGCGCGGTCACCACGACGCTGCCGGAGGACAGCGACGAGCGGGCGTCGACAACCGACGGCCGCCCGCTGCCCGGGGTTTCGATTCGCGTCGTCGATGGTACCGACGCGGACGTGCCGGTCGGCGAGACTGGCCGGCTGCTGGTGCGCGCCTGCTCGAACTTCGGCGGCTACCTGAAGCGCCCGCAACTGAACGGGACTGACGCCGATGGCTGGTTCGACACCGGCGACCTGGCCCGGCTCGATGCCGATGGCTACCTGCGCATCGCCGGCCGAAGCAAGGACGTGATCATCCGCGGCGGCGAGAACATTCCGGTCGTGGAGATCGAGACGCTGCTGTACCGGCATCCGGCTGTGGCGCAGGTCGCCATCGTCGCGTATCCGGACGAGCGGCTGGGCGAGCGCGCCTGTGCCGTGGTCGTGCCCAGGGAGGGGCAGGGCTTCGACAAGCAGGCGATGGTGGATTTCCTGAAGGCGCAGAAGGTGGCACTGCAGTACATCCCCGAACAGCTGGTCGTGCGGGACGCCTTGCCGGCCACGCCGTCTGGCAAGGTGCAGAAGTTCAGGTTGCGAGAAATGCTGCAAGAGCAGGCGCCCGAAGGTAAATTAAGCAATTAACTGACAGGCCAGCGCTACATCTGGTAAAAGCGGGGAGACGCTATGCTTCTCCCCGCTGCAAAGCGCTAACTGCCAGTGTGCAAAGGGTGGGCCAGCCCCAGCAGGCGCCTGAGCCGGCTACGCCAGCCGCTGGCGGCATCGCTGCCCGATCGGCAACGTGTGACGTGCAGTGTGGCTGGGGTGACAGCGTACAATTCCACGCGGCTGGCTTCGGGCAGCGTGAAGCTCTCGCTGGCGGCCAGGGATGTGTCCTTTGGATCGCCGTCGCGGATCAGCCACAGCTCGCCCGCAGTGCAGCGCACCGCAACGCGTTCGCCCGGATCGGCCACTACGCGTAGCGAGGCGCGCGCGGGCAAGGTGGCTGTCATGTCGTTGCTGACCAGGAACATGTCGGTTCTCCCGCGTTCACTGCAAGGCCGGGCCGCGCCAGCCCTGGCAAAGGCTGCGCTGGCGCCGGGCTGATAAAGTCGGCGATGCGCGCGATGACGCCGGCATCCTGCAGGATGCGCCGGTGGCCCAGGCCTTCGGTTGTCACCAATTGCGCCCGGGGCCACGCGCCTGCAATGGCGGCACCATCCTCCCAGCGTACTTCGCGGTCGTGCCGGTCATGGACGACCAGCGTGGGTGGCACGGGGCGTGTGCGGCCCACATCCGGCACGTTGAAGGCGGACCAGGGCATGCCCAGCCATTGCTCGCTGTTGCGCTGCATGCGCGCGAGCACGCGCGGACCGATGCCGAGCCGCCAGGCCATGGTTGCGCAGGCGGCGTGCATATCGGCAGGCGGGCCTACCATCACGGCGGCGCGCACCGGCAGGCCTTCCCGAATGGCGAGCGCGCTTGCGGCGCTACCCAGCGAGTGCGAAATCACTGCGTGCACGGGGCCGGCGTGCCACGCCGCTGCCAACAGCGAGCGCGACATTTCGGGTACCGAAGTCTGCGTGTTGCCGCGCACCCCTGCATCGGAGGCACCGTGCGACAGCGCATCGAAGGCCGCCACGCGCATGCCGGCGGCCAGCAGCCCGTCCACCACCGCATGCCACTGGCCCGCGTGGCCGCCCCAGCCATGGGCCAGCAGCACGACAGGGCCTTGACTGCCCCAGCGGTAGACGCGCACGCGCCGGCTGGGCCCATGGCCAACGACCAGCGCCCATTCTGCACGCGCGCGCTCAAGTACGCGCAATGCAGCGCCGTTCGGTATCGCATGCGGCGGGCCGAACCACAGCCTCTCCAGCGCCCGCGCGGTGCCCGCCGGGTTTAGCAAGCTGCCGGCCTGCCAGCGCAGGCGTGTCAGGGCGCCCGGTGCCCCTTGGCCCGGAGCCGCTTGCTTCACGGCGGGGCCTGGGGCCGATGATGAAAGTCCTTGCCTCACAACAAACACCTCCAACTGATTTGGCGCGTGGATCTGTCCGGCCAAGGCCCTTCGTGCCCGTCCACACTGTTATAAAGAACGACCAGTCGTGCTTTTTTTGAGAAAACCCAGCGCCATCGTCCGGAATCCTTAGGGGGCTTCAGCCTGCCGTCGACGTCTGCTGACGGGCACGGCTGAGTAGGCCGGCAAACGCGCGCCGCGCCATGGTTTCGGCGTCGCTCCGGCCCAGCAGCTTGAACGACTGCTGGAACGACATGCCGATGCCCACCATGTCGAATGCGAACTGGCGCGCATCGACGTCAGCGGCAAACTGGCCTTCTTCGACGCAGTCCGTCACCACGCGGGCGATGGTGCTGTGCCAGTCCTTCAGCGACTGCACCACCTGGTCGCGGATCGTGCCCGGCTTGTCCCGGTATTCCTGCCCGAGTGCCGTGAACAGGCAGCGCCCCTGGGTCACGGTGCCGCCCAGCCATTCGAGATAGCCTTCGAACAGCGCCTCCAGCCGCGGCACGCCGCGCGGCTGGCGCATGGCAGGGCGCACGACCATTGCGGCAAAGCGTTCCGTGGCCAGTTCCAGAACGGCCTGCTGCAACACCTCCTTCGATTTGAAGTGTGCATACAGCCCGCTCTTGGACATATTCGTATCTGCCGCCAGACTTGCCAGCGAAAGCTGTTCGAAGCCGACCCGGGCGGCTGTGTCGAGCGCCTGTTCGATGATGGCGTTGCGCGTAAGCTGGCCTTTTTGCATGGAATGCAGAATAGCACGACCGGTCGGTTTGTCAACGAAATTACCACTACGTGGCTGAGGGCATGCAAGTCATGCGCAACCGGCGTCAACGCAATCGGTACATTGTCGTTAGTGTCAGGGCGGTGCGACGATTTAGTGCAGTATCCGGCCCATAGACAGCCGGCTTTGGCGCCGGATAATCTCGTTGCAAGAAATCTGCACAAAGTGTTTCGGCAGTTACATACGGAATGCTTTGCGTGCTCTATACTCGAATGCACGTCCGCGCACTTTTTTTTCACTGGTGACTGGAGACCGACATGAACAGTACAGCCGTGCCAAGAGGCGCTAGCGAACCGTTCCGGCAACTGCGGGCGTTGCGTCGAGCGCGCAAGCTGAAGCAGGAAGACGTTGCCCGTAAGGCTGGGATTTCGCGAGAAGCCTACCTGCGCGCAGAGTCTGGCCAGGCCGATCCCCGCATGTCGACCTTCCTGGCCGCATGCGAAGCCCTGGGGCTTGAAGTCGTTCTGGCGCCGCAGCATCTTGCTGCCGACGTAAACGCATTCATCGCCAGCCGCAATGGTGGTGTCACGGCAGCCTCGATGGCCGGCCAGGCGGCCGCCCCGAGTGCGCCGGCGACAGCGGCCAGCCCGGCTACCGGCAGCTTCGGCTCCGGTTCAGGCGAGGGCCACTAGCCAGCCTTCCCATGACTGCCTGACCGGCCACGTTCCAGACGGGCCGGCACAGGTGGCCCACTGCCGGACAGGTGGGCGACAGCAACCGGCACAGTGCGCTCGCACTGTGCCGGTTGCTGTCGTTCGGAGTATCCCTTCGGTCTACTGCCGCGCCGCCGACACATTCCCGCGGCTTGCTTTCTTCCCTGCGGTTTTTCTCCGCGTTTTTCCTGTTTCCCGCCTACAACTTCAGTGATGTGCGCTTTTCCGCGCGCGCCCCTGGCAGTGGTTTGACACGTTCTTGCTGAATGATTACGATATGGTAAATGCATTACGCATTCCGTAATTCAGCCTGAAGAGCCCGGCGCATGTGCGCTGGAAAGACAAGCTCCGAGGCCCGCGGCACAGCCGGACACCGGCGTGACATGGAGACACCGTGGACATCAGCTACCAGACTCGTACCTTCGCGTACCAGCCATGCGCCGAGCAGCGCATGCCGCTGGAAGGCGGTGGTATGCCTGCACTGCATCCCGTTGCGGTGGTGGGCGCGGGGCCGGTGGGACTGGCGGCGGCGATCGACCTTGCGCAGCGCGGCGTGCCTGTGGTGTTGCTCGACGACGACTGCACGCTTGCCAGCGGGTCGCGCGCGATCTGCTTCGCCAAGCGCACGCTCGATATCCTGGATCGCCTGGGCTGCGGCGAGCGCCTTGCCGCCAAGGGTGTGAGCTGGCACGTGGGCAAGGTGTTTTTCGACGCCTCGCTCGTGTACCAGTTCGACCTGCTGCCCGAAGGCGGCCATCGCCGGCCGGCGTTCGTCAATCTGCAGCAGTACTATCTGGAAGGCTTCCTCGTGGACCGAGCTGCCGAGCTACCTGGCATCGACCTGCGCTGGCGGCACCGCGTGTGCGATCTGGTTCAGGACCAGGAGGGCGTCTGGCTGACCGTGGAAACGCCTGATGGCACCTACCGGCTGCGCTCGCGCTATGTGGTGGCCGCCGACGGCGCGCACAGTGCAGTGCGCTGCCTGATGGGGCTGGAAAGCAAGGGCCGCGTCTTCCGCGACCGCTTCCTGATCGCCGATGTGAAGATGTTGGCGCCGTTCCCGGCCGAGCGCTGGTTCTGGTTCAACCCGCCATTCAACCGTGGCCAGTCGGCGTTGCTGCACCGCCAGCCCGATGACGTCTGGCGTATTGATTTCCAGCTTGGCTGGGACGCGGACCCCGACACGGAGAAGCAGCCGGAGCGCGTCATACCGCGCATCCGCGCGATGCTGGGCGACGATGTCGACTTCGCGCTGGAATGGGTCAGCGTCTACACCTTCTGCTGCCAGCGCATGGATGCATTCCGCCATGGCCGCGTGCTGTTTGCCGGCGATGCCGCGCACCGTGTGTCGCCCTTCGGCGCGCGTGGCGCCAACAGCGGCGTGCAGGACGCGGAGAACCTGGCCTGGAAGCTGGCCCTGGTCGTGCAGGGCCGTGCCGACGATGCGCTGCTCGATACCTACGCCAGCGAACGCGAGGCAGCTGCCGACGAGAACATCCGCCATTCCACGCGTTCGACGGATTTCATCACGCCCAAGAGCGCAGTGAGCCGCACGTTCCGCGATGCCGTGCTGCGGCTGGCCCGCCAACATGCGTTTGCACGGCAACTGGTCAACAGCGGCCGCCTGTCGCAGCCGTCGGTGCTGGACGGCTCGCCGCTCAATACGCCGGACACCGACAGCTTCGCCGGCGCCATGGTGCCGGGCGCTGCCTGTGCCGACGCGCCTGTCACCGCCGGCACGCCCGCCCATGCCGGCTGGCTGCTTGGCGAAATGGGCGCCGGCTTCACCGCGATGGTGTTCGGCAGCGGGCACGGCGTTTCCCTGGAGGCGCTTGCCGCTGCGCCGGTACCAGTGACCGTGCTGTGCGTCGTGCCTCCGGCCGAGGCCAACGCGGTACCGCCTGGCCTGCATGCCGTGACCGACACCGAAGGCCTGGCCGCACAACGCTATGACGCGCGCCCGGGCACCTGTTACCTGCTGCGTCCTGACCAGCATGTCTGCGCGCGCTGGCGCCGTTTTTCCGCGGATGCCGTACTTCGCGCCATGCAACAGGCGCTTTGCGCGCCAACGATCCAACATGCCGCTGTGTAGCGCGCCATGCCCACCGATTCCACTAGAAAGCTCCCGACCCCCGACGCTGATCCGACCATGAACCTCACGCACACCCAGCTGGCCGAACACGGCTACATGTCCGGCTTTGCCAACGAATTCGCCACCGAGGCGCTGCCTGGCGCACTGCCGGTCGGCCAGAACTCGCCGCAGCGCGCACCGTATGGCCTGTATGCCGAGCAGTTGTCCGGCACGGCCTTCACCGCGCCGCGCGCCCACAACCGCCGGTCGTGGCTGTATCGCATTCGCCCGGCTGCCATGCACAAGCCATTCACACTGGTGGAGCAGTCGCGTTTCCTGAGCCGCTTCGACGAAGTGCCGCCGTCGCCGAACCAGATGCGCTGGAGCCCGCCGGCCATGCCTACCACGCCGACGGATTTCGTCGACGGCATCGTCACCATGGCAGGCAACGGCGGCCCGGAAGCCATGACGGGCTGCGGCATTCACCTGTACCTGGCCAACCAGTCGATGCAGGATCGCTTCTTCTACAACGCCGACGGCGAAATGCTGATCGTGCCGCAGCAAGGCCGCCTGCTGATGGTGACCGAGCTGGGCCGCCTGGAAGTCGAACCCCAGGAGATCGTCGTGATCCCGCGCGGCGTACGTTTCCGCGTCGAGTTGCCGGATGGCGAAGCACGCGGCTATATCTGCGAGAACTACGGCGCGCTGTTCAAGCTGCCCGACCTGGGCGTGATCGGCTCCAACGGCCTGGCCAACCCGCGCGACTTCATGACCCCGGTGGCCGCCTACGAGGACCGCGAAGGCGATTTCGAGCTGGTGGCCAAGTTCCAGGGCAACCTGTGGCGTGCCGACATCGGCCATTCGCCGCTGGACGTGGTGGCGTGGCACGGCAACTTCGCGCCGTACAAGTACGACCTGCGCCGCTTCAACACCATCGGCTCGATCAGCTTCGACCACCCGGACCCGTCGATCTTCCTGGTGCTGCAGTCGCCGTCGGACACGCCGGGCGTGGACACCATCGATTTCGTCATTTTCGGGCCGCGCTGGCTGGCCATGGAAAACTCGTTCCGTCCGCCCTGGTTCCACCGCAATATCGCCAGCGAGTTCATGGGCCTGATCACCGGCGTGTACGACGCCAAGGCCGAGGGCTTCGCGCCGGGCGGCGCCAGCCTGCACAACTGCATGAGCGGCCACGGCCCCGATGCGGACACCTTTGCCAAGGCCACCTCGGCAGATACCTCCACGCCGCATCACATCACCGACACCATGGCATTCATGTTCGAGACGCCGGGCGTGATCCGGCCCACGCCGTACGCGGCCCGTTCGGCATCGCTGCAGCAGGACTACTACACCTGCTGGCAAGGGCTGAAAAAGCACTTCAACCCGAACGAGCGCTGAGCACGGCAGGCGCTACGCAGATAAAACAAGCAAACGGCACGCGGCAGAGTCCGCGTGCCGCAGACATTTTCCGGAGTACCTCATGACCGCCCCGACCACCAGCTGGATTGAATCCGCCAACGACGGCAAGACCCATTTCCCCCTGCAGAACCTGCCGTACGGCATCTTTTCCGTGAAGGGCCAGCCCGCGCGCGTCGGCGTGGCGATCGGCAATGCCGTGCTGGATCTCGCCGCGCTGGATGAAGCCGGCCTGCTGCCCGCGGCCGCCAAGGGCAGCTTTGCCGCGGCGAGCCTGAACCGTTTCATCGCACTGGGCAAGCCGGTGTGGTCGGAAACGCGCCAGCGCCTGACCGCGCTGCTGTCGGGCGCCGACGCAGCACTGCGCGACGACGCCGCGCTGCGCGACCGCGCGCTGGTGCCGATGGACCAGGCCACGCTGCACCTGCCGGTCGAGATTCCGGGCTACACCGACTTCTATTCGTCGAAGGAACACGCCACCAACGTCGGCCGCATGTTCCGGGACCCCGACAACGCGCTGCTGCCCAACTGGCTGGAGATCCCCATCGGCTACAACGGCCGCGCCAGCTCGGTGGTCGTGAGCGGTACCGACCTGCACCGCCCGAACGGCCAGATCAAGCTACCGAATGAGGCGCGCCCGACCTTTGGGGCGTGCCGCAAGCTGGATTTCGAGCTTGAGGTGGGCTTCATCGTCGGCAAGGAATCCGCGCTGGGCGAGCCGGTCAGCACGGCCGACGCGCCGGACCACATGTTCGGCATGGTGCTGCTCAATGACTGGAGCGCGCGCGACATCCAGCAGTGGGAATATGTGCCGCTCGGGCCGTTCAATTCGAAGACCTTCGGCACCTCGATTTCGCCGTGGGTCGTGACCATGGAAGCGCTGGAGCCGTTCCGCCGCGACAATCCGGCGCAGTCGCCGGAGCCGCTGCTGTACCTGCAGCAGCAGAGCAAGAACGCCTATGACATTGCGCTCGAAGTGGCGCTGCGCCCGCAAGGCGCCACTGCGCCAAGCACCATCTGCCGCACCAACTTCAAGGCGATGTACTGGACCATGGCGCAGCAACTGGCACACCACACGGTGTCGGGCTGCAATGTGCGCGTCGGCGACCTGATGGGCTCGGGCACGATCAGCGGCACCACGCCGGATTCCTATGGCAGCCTGCTGGAGCTGACCCGCAATGGCGCGGAGCCGCTGAAGCTGGCCGACGGCAGCAGCCGTGCGTTCCTCGAGGACGGCGACGAGGTCATCATGACGGGCTTCGCCGTGGGCAACGGATTCGTTGTCGGCTTTGGCGACGTGTCGGGCAAGATCCTGCCGGCACCCAAGCCGTAAGCTTTTTCAGGTGGCGCCGGGCAGCGCTACATCCAGGATGACCGCCGCCCGGCCTGAGAGCAGCCGTTTCCCGCTGCCGCTGGCTTCGAACGCATAGAGCACGTTGGCGCCTTCGCCGCTGATGCGGTGCGCCTCGATGGTCAGCGGCCCATCGATGTCGTCGAGCCGATCGACGTCCAGCACCAGCTTGCGCACGCTGGCCAGGTAGCCCATGCGCGGACGCTGCGCGTCCTGCTGCAGTGCCGCGCCGTGCACGGCCATCGCCTGCGCCGCGTATTCCACGCCGCACACGGCGGCCAGCCGGCCGTGCGTACGCAGCGGGTTGTCGGCATTGCGGTGGCTGACGGCCTGGCAGCGGATGAAGTCCGAGTCCCAGTCGAGCACGCTGTCGAGCAGGCACATGCTGCCCCAGTGCGGAATCCGGGCCGCGATCCAGGCGCGATCCAGCGGCGTGTGCGGGGCCGGCATGCTATTCGCCAGTCCCGGCGCGCGCCGGCGGCTCCACGGCAACTTGCAGCTGGAGGCCGTCCAGGTAGTCGAGCACCACAGTGCAGGCCGATTGCATGGCAACAGCGTGCAGCAAAGGCAACGCACGTGCGGTCGGCACGGAACGGCGCAGGTCTTCCAGTGCCGCGTTTCCCATCTGTGTCGACGGTGCCTGCGACAAGCCAATTTCAATCCGTGCCAGCGATGCCGCGGTGGCATGCGGCGTCAGCAGCAGCGCTATGCCGAATGGTGCGGGAATAGGACGAAGCGTGCGCAGCGGCTCCGGATAATCCGAGTCGTAGGCGATCAGCAAACATGGTTCCTGGTCGGCCGACACCTGTGCGGCCGTTTCGAGCAGGCCGGCGCCGAAGCTGGCGTTGAGTGCGCTCAGCACATTGGCTGGCCGCATGGCCCGCGTGGCGATCGACCAGTATCCCGCCGCGACGTTGTGCACGGAATTGTGGAAGCGGGTGGGCGACATCAGCGGCTCGGGCTGCGCCAGTGCCTCGCAGATGGCGTGGAAGTTGTGCCCGTCGGCGCTTGACGAGGTAAATACCGTCGGCAGCCCCGCCGCATCCATGCCGCTGGCAGCCACGGCCTGTTGGCCGATCCCAAGCGCCAGGCGGACCGCAGTACCGCTGCGGCGCCGTTCAGCAGGGGGCAGCATGGCCGGCGGCGCCAGTTCGGTCGGGGCGGCCTGGTAGGGTTGCCGGCCGGCCAGCACTTCACTTGCCTGTGCCCAGCTGCCAAGCCCGGGGCCGAGCACGCCAATGCTTTCGATGAAGGCGAGAAGCGGTGTGGCCATGGTCATTGCCCGCCGGTTGCACGCCCGAGCAGCAGGCTGCAATTGGAACCGCCGAAGCCGAACGCGTTGCTCAGCACATAGTGCAGTGGCTGTTCGCTGCCGGCCAGCCGATAGTCGACCGCCAGCGCGGAATCCGCTTGCGTGGTGTTGATGCCGCCCGGCAGGAGTCCATGGCGCAGGGCCAGCGCGCAGATCACGGCTTCCAGTGCGCCGGCGGCGCCGAGCGTGTGTCCGGTGGCGCCCTTGGTGGAACTGCAAGGTGTACCAGGCAGCAGCGCCTTCATCGCGCGCGCTTCGGTGGCGTCATTGGCGCGTGTGGCGGTGCCGTGCAGGTTCACGTAGTCGACCTGTGCCGGCGAGACGCCGGCGCTGGCCAGGGCCTGCTGCATGGCGATGCGCGCACCCAGTCCCTCCGGGTGAGGGGACGACATATGGTGCGCGTCGCTCGATTCACCGATGCCAAGCAGCAGGATGGCGCCGTCCGGCGCGGGCTCCGGTGCACGTTCGAGCAGAATGAAGGCAGCGGCCTCGCCGATCGAGATGCCGTTGCGGTTGGCGTCGAACGGCCGGCACGGCTGGTCTGAGAGCAATTCCAGGGAATCGAAGCCATACAGCGTGGTGTGGCACAGCGAGTCCACGCCTCCCACCACGGCCGCATCGATCAGCCCGGCTTCCATCAGGCGGCGCGCCGAGGTGAACACCTTGGCGCCCGATGAGCATGCCGACGACACCGCGCTTGCCGGGCCTTGCAGCCCGAAGTACGCGCGCACGAAGCCTGGCAGTGAATACGGGCTGTGGGTGCCGGCATAGCTGAACCCTGCCGGCAGCGCGCCGGTCTGCGGGTCACGCTGGCGGTAGGCCAGTTCGGTCTGCAGCACGCCTGCCGTGCTGGTGCCGAGGAACACCCCGACGCGGTCCGCGCCGTACCGTGCCACGGCCTCCCGCACGCGGTCAGCAAAACCATCCTGTTCCAGCGCCAGCAACGCCAGCCGATTATTGCGGCAATCAAAGTCCGCCAGCGCCGCTGGCAAGGTGATGTCATCGACGCCCGGTATCTCGCCAACCCAGGTATCCAGCTTTACGCCGCCGAATTGGCATGGAGCCAGGCCGCCGCGCTGCTCGCGCAGGGCGCTCAGCGTGTCGTCAAGCCCGGTGCCGATGCAACTGGTGGCAGTGAAATGCGAGAGATGGAGCGGCGACACGGAGAGCGGTGTTGGTGGGATCGCGGGGTGCGGCCATTGTATCAAGCAGGGCGCGCGGGCCCCGCCGCCATGCCGGTACGCAGTGTCACGCAGCGCAGGCCCGCGTCAGCGATGGCGCAGAGCAGCCCTGGCAGCACGGTCGTGCAGTGCGGCTCGCCGGCAGGATCGGCACCGCTGTTCCCGTCGTGCAACAGCAGGATGTCGCCGGCGGCCAGGTTGCGCGTGAGGCGCTGCGCGACGCGGGCGGCACGGTCGCCGTTGCGTGTATCGAAGCCGCGCCGGGTCCACGCGGCAAGCTGCAATCCTTCCGCGCACAGTACGGGTTCCAGGAACGGGTTGCGCAGGCCGGCCGGGGCGCGGAAATAGCGGGGCGCCTGCCCGGTGATTTCGGTGAGCAGTTGCTGGGCGGCGCGGATTTCCCGCCGCATGCGCCTTGGCCCGAACACCGAGAAATCCAGCCGGTGATGCATGCTGTGGTTCTCCACCGCATGGCCGCGGCGCGCGATCTCGCGCACCAGGGCGGGGTATTGCGCCGCGCGCTCGCCGACACAGAAGAAGGTGGCCCGCGCACCATGCTGGTCGAGCAGGTCGAGCACGCGCGGCGTGAGTTCCGGGTGGGGGCCGTCGTCGAACGTCAGGGCCACGCAGGCGCCGGCGGTGGGCGGCAGGCGCAGCACGTTCGGGCCCAGCCAGGTGCTGCGCGGCCACAGCCCCACGGTCGCCAGCGTAGCATGCGTGGCGCCCACGCCTGCAGCGGCCCAGGCCAGCATGGACGGCTCAGCCAGCACGGCTGCGGCAGCGCCCACGTGGACCAGGCCCGCGCCGTACAGCAGCGTGCCTGGCCGCCAGCGGCGCGCCGGCGACGACATCGTGCCCTGGCCGGATGCGGACAGTGGAGCCGGGGGTTTTATCTCAGATGTCTTCATCTTGCCTGTCACGGGCATGGCTGCCGCTTGCCGGCGCCAGGATGGCCGAGAAGCACAACGCCAGCACCGCCCCCGGCCCCACGGTCAGGCCGAAGGCCTTGAGCAGCGGCAGGTCCGACCAGGCCAGCAGCCCGAAAGCCGCCACGGTAGTCAGGTTGGCCAGCAGCAGCGATACCAGTGTATGCGCGGAAATGGCCGTCGCCGGGCCTGTGCTGGCTGTGCCATGGAAGAAGAGCGCATAGTTCGATCCCACTGCCACCAGAAGCAGCAGGCCAACCAGGTGCAGAAGATTGAGCGGCTGCCCCAGCGCTGCCAGTCCGCCCATGACGGCCAGCGCCGCGGCGGCGAGCGGAAGCACGGTCGCCAGCACGCGCCGGGGCGAACGCAGCGCCACCGACAGCAGCACCAGGATGGCGAGCACGCCACCCAGGGACAGGTGCAGCGCCTCGCGCATATAACCGCCGTAGAGCTGGTCCGACTCGCGCTTGAGGTCGACAAAGAGCGCGTGGCTGACGCCGGCGCGGTCCAGCGCCGCGCGTACCGGCTGGCTGTCCAGCACATCGGTGGCCTTGGCAGATGCCGGCGCGCGCAAGGGCAGGGTGGCGTTCCAGTGGTCGCCGCGTTGCGTGAGCAGGGCGTCGATGGCAAGCGCCATCGACGTGCCCTTCAGGTCTTTGCGCTGCAGCAGCGCAGCGGTGCGCGCCTGCCCGGCCTCGGCCAGGAACGGCGCGAACAGTTCCGGGCGCACCGGCTGCTGCGCCACCGCCGTGCGCAGGCGCTGCGCCAGTTCGTCGGCCGGGGGCAGGCTGGCCTGGCGTGCGCGCTGCGTGGCGGCGCTCGGCAGGTAGCGTGCCGGGCTTTCATAGCCGCCGATGACGCCGGACGCCACCAGCGGGTCGAGTTCGCGCGCCACGCGCTCGGCACCTTGCAACACGGATTCCTGGTCCGGGCCAGACAGCACCACGAGATAACGCACATCGGGCGCGCCAAGGTCCGCGCGCAGCGCGGCGTCCAGGGCCTGGTCCGCGGCGGGCACCGGACTCAGCGCCGACAGCTCGCGTCCCCACAGGCTGTCGTGGCGGACCCAAAGTACGGCGCAGGCAGCCAGGGCCACCACAGCCACCAGCCACCGCAGGCGGCCTGCGCGGGCGACCAGCGCGGCCAGGCGCGTGCCCAGCGGCGTGACGTCGCGCAGGTGCAGGGTGGACGGAACCAGGTGCGGCAGCACGAAGCGCGTGACCAGCGCCGCGGTGGCCAGGCCGGCGATCGAGTACAGGCCGAGTTGCGCCAGCCCCGGAAAGCCGGACAGCAGCAGCGAGGCAAAGCCGCACACCGAAGTCAGCACGCCGAGCCGCACGGTCGGCCAGAAGCCGGCAATCCACGCGCGGTTGTCGCGCTGCCCGCCGCGCGTGTACTGCGCCGACTGGACGAACAGGTAGATCGAGTAGTCCACGGCTTCGCCGATCAGCGTGGTGCCGAAACCGAGCGTCAGCCCGTGCACCGTACCGCCGAAGCCAAGGCTGACCGCCGCCACGCCGGCCAGCGCGCCGGACAGCACCGGAACCAGCCCGAGCCCCAGCAGCGGCACGGACCGGTACACCACAAGCAAGAGCGTAACGATGATGGCGATGCCGATGGCCGACAATCGCTCCACATCGTGCCGGATCGTGTCGCGTGCCTTGACCGAGAATACGCCGGGGCCGGTCATCACGAGCCGGTACGGACCAGTGCTGGCCGCATCGGCGAACGCCTCGCGGATGGCGTCAATCGCCTTGGCCTGGCCGTCGGTATCGGAGCCGGCACTGGCCGTCTGCGCCAGCAGCACGGCCCGCCGGCCATCGCGCGAGACCCAGGCGCCCGCATGCATCGGCACGCGCTGCCGGGCGTCGAGCTGCGACATCACCGACATCACCTCGCCGGTGGGGTCGCGCGGCAGCAGCGACTTGGTGAAGAGCCCTGCGGGCGAAGCCAGCAGGTCGAAGGTATCGGCGACGGCTGCCGTGAGCCCCGGCTGCGAGAACCGTTCTGGCGTGACCGTCGGGCTCAGCAGGTAGCGGTGGTTGTAGAGATAGCGCTGGTCGGCGGCCTGGTTGACCGGCTCGCCATTGCTGATGGCGGAAAAGCGCGCATCCTGGCGGAGGTGCGCGGCCATGGCGCGCGATACGGCCGCGCGTCCGTCTGCGTCGCCGCCTTCCACGCCGACCAGGATCAGGCGCGAGACCAGCCCTTCGCGCAACTGGTCCGCCAGCAACTGCTGTTCGGCGCTGGGCATGCGCGGCAGGAAGGCCGACAGGTCGGCAGTGAAGCCGGTACGCGTGACGACTGCCGCGCAGGCCAGCAGCCACGCCAGCCAGAGCGCCACGGCCAGGCGTGAGGCCGGCAGGGCGGTTGGGCGCGGCCCGCCGCGCGGCGCGAGCGTCATGGCCTGGCGGTGGGGCGGATCTTCATGACCGAGCGGTCACCGTCGGCCTGGCGGATTTCCACGCTGTCGAGCGTGTCATGAGCGCCGTCGATGCGCACCTGGCTGACCATGGCGGCCATGCGCGAATCGGCCGGCGTGAGGATCAGCGTCCAGCGGCTGGCGCGCCCTTCCAGTCCGAGCTTGTAGTAGCGCTCCAGTGCGGTGCGGTTGCCCGCGAGCGTGCCGCGGATGCTCTCGATGAAGGCGGCGACTTCCGGGTAGTTCTGCAGCGGCATGGTGTAGCGCTTGCCGCCGCGCTCCACGGTCATCATGTCGCCGTCCAGCACCAGGTTTTCCGGCTTGGGCGTGACGGTGCGCTTCTCCAGGTGGTCGGGTGCGACGAACACCAGCTCGCCGCTCGATTCCACCGGGCGCTCCAGCATGGCCAGGTACTTCTTCTCGGTGAACTGTACGCGGCCGGACTTGCGTTGCGCGAGCGCGGACATGAGTTGGTCCACGCCCCACGCCGCGGGGCCGCTGTCCGCGGCCAGCGCCGGGACGGTCATGCCGGGCAGCAGCGCAGCGCACAGCAGCAGGGCTGGCAGGGTCAGGCGGATTCGGCGCATGGGTCAGGGCTCGTTGCCGGGCGGCGGCTGCTCGGACAGCGGCGGGCCCGCGTGCCAGAAGTCGTAGAAGTTGAACCAGTTGTAGGGGGCGCTGCGGCAGAACTGCTCGAGCAGCGCCACGTAGCGCTGCAGCGCGGCCTGCACCTCGGCCTCTCGGTGCCCGCGTGCCACCTGCGAGAAATCCGCCAGTGGCACGAAGTGCACATCATAGCGGTTGCCGCCGCGGTACAGCCCGGTGATGAAGAACACGGGCCGGCGCAGCATGGCCGCCATGCGCAGCGGCCCGGTAGGAAAGCCGGTGGGGGCGCCCAGGAAGCTGCACTGCTGGATCGGGTCGGTGGCGCGCTGCGACAGCGTGCGGTCGGCCAGCATGCCGATCATGTAGCCGCGGTCGAGGTAGTCGCGCACCTTGAGCATGGCGTCTACCTTGCCGAGCGTGATCATGTCGCGCCGCATGGCCGGATTGATCGACTGCAGCACGTCATTGAGCTTGTGGGCGTTCTCCTCGTACATGGTGATCGCGACCCGCATGTCCGGATGCTGCCTGCCCATCGCACGGATCACCTCGAAGCTGCCCAGGTGCGCGCCGAGCAGGAACGCGCCGTGCCCGCGCGCGATGGTTTCCTCAAGCAGCTTCTCGCCATGCAGGCGGATATCGAACAGGTCGAAGCGGCCGTTGAGCAGGTAGATGCGGTCGTGGATGGTCGAGGCGAACGTGAAGACGTGGCGGAAGCCGTCGATCCAGCCTGCCTCGCGGCCGAGCGCACGGTCCATGTACGCGCGCGACGCATGGCGTGCCGCCGGCGAGAACAGCGTGAAATAGGCCGCGATCAGCCGCAGCACGACGCGTCCGGCAGGACGGCCGAGCGCCAGCGAGATCCACGTCATGACGCGCATCAGCGTGACGTTGCTGCGTTCCTGCCGGCTGGACCAGTCCGCGTCCAGCGGCTGCGGCTTGCGGAGCCAGGTCAGCATGGCGATGCCTCCTGGCCTGCGGGTGCCGGCCGCGTGCTCAGCGTGCCGCTGGCTACGTCGCGCCCGCCTGCGCTCAGCGTGAAGCGGATGGACGCGCAGCCTGCGCTGGCACTTTCGCCCTGCAACTGGTGATTCACCTCGACCCGCTCACCGGGCCGGACCGGGCTGAGGAATTTGACTGTGCCGACGTGGCTGACGGCGAGCGGGCGCCCGAGCGCCGCCCCGATCTGCAGGATGGCGTGGTCCAGCAGTACCACGCCGGGCACCACGGGGTTGCCCGGGAAATGGCCCGCCAGCGCCGGGTGCCCGGCGTCGATCACGAAGCCTGGTGCATGGCGTTGCGCAAGCTGCGCCGCCACCAGCAGCGCCAGCGCTTCGCGCGGCAGCTTGCCCGCGGCGTTGCGCGGCAGGCGGTCGACCAGGCAAAGCGGGCGGGGCAGGAAAGCGGCATCGACGCGCCCGCGCAGCGCCTGCACGATGCGTGTGGCCGGTACGCCTGGCGCCACGGCCAGTGCCACCAGCCGCACCACGCGGCCGGCGGCCTCGTCTTCATGCACGTCGTCGGGCAGGTAGAAGGTGCCGTCCTGCACGCCGTCGATGGCCGTGAGCTGCTGGTTCAGATAGGCGAGCGAGGTGCGCTTGCCGGCGATCTTGATCATGTCGGCTTTGCGGCCATGGAGCAGGAAGCGCGCGGCGTCGATTGGCCCGATGGCATCGCCGAGCGCGACCGGCTGGTCGATGTGGCCGCCGGCAGCCCAGGTCACCGCATCGGTGTCGCCATCGGCGGCGGGCTCCAGGCGGCTCTCCAGCCTGATGCCGGGCAGCAGCGTCCATTCCTCCGTATCGGCCGTCGCGCGCGTGGCGAGCGCACCGGTCTCGGTGCTGCCATAGATTTCCAGCAGCGGTGCCGCCAGCGCATGCCGGGCCTGGCCCGCCAGTGCACGGCCCAGCGGGGCGGTGGCCGAGAGCACCAGGTCGGCGGGGGGCAGGTCGCCGCCTGCCTGCAGCAGCGCGCGCAGGTGCACCGGGGAAGTCACCAGGGCGCGTGGCCGCGGGACTGTGTGCAGGGCGGCGCGGATATCGGCCGGATAGAAGGCGGGGGCGGAGGCCAGCGCCGCGCCAGCTTGCAGCGCCAGCATGACGGTCGCTTCCAGACCGAACATATGCTGCGGCGGCAGCGTACCGACCAGGGTCCAGGCGCGGCCGTCCAGCAGGCCAAGGCGCTGCGCCGTGGCGCGTGCGCCGCGCACCATCGCGCCCCAGGTCTTGGCGTGCGCGACAGGCTGGCCGGTCGAACCCGACGTGAATATATAGGCCATCAGCCGTTCGGCCGGTATCTCGGGCACGGACGGTTGCGCAGCAGGGGGCACCGCATGGTCTTCCGACGCGTCGTAGAAGAAACGGGGCAGCGCCCCGTCGCTATGCGGGTCGTCATGCAGGCAGAAGACGTCCGGCGCGAAGGCTGCCAGTTGCCGCACCATGTCCGGGGTCTGCGACGAAGGCAGCAGGCTCACTTTGCCGCGCAGCAGCGCAGCGCAAAGCCCGACCGCGAAGCGGTAACGGTCCGTGCAGGCATTGAAGACGTGCTTGCCGGCGGGCAGCCGTGCAGCCAGGGCGTGGACGTCCGAAACGAACCGGCTGGCCGTGATTGCCTGGCCACCTTGCCAGGCGACGACGCTGTCCGGCCCGGGGTGTGAGAGCAGTGCGAATGTGGTCATGGGCAATCCGCGTTCAGCGCGACACGCCGGCGCGGCTGGCGCGCTCGCTCATCACGGCCCGATAGCCGCGCACGGCATCGAGCACGCCCGTGTGCTTCGCCGCCGGCAGGACGGCGCGGCGGCAGGCGGCTTCGGCCACGAACATCAGCGCCACCAGCAATGGCGTGCCGAGATTGGCGAAGGTTGACCAGGCTGGCATCGGCGCGACCGCGAACAGTATCAGGGAGACAACGGCCGTCACCGTGAAGAACAGGGTCCAGGCCTGCGTGACGCGCCGTGTGTAGCGCCGCATGTCCGGCGGGAGCGGGCCATGCACGGCCGCGGCAAACTCCGTGCACAGCGGCGTGCCACCCTGGCGCAGCGTGCGGCCGAACATGGCGGCCAGCGCCGCGTTGGCGCCAAAATGCTGCAGGAAGTAGGTCCAGCCGAAATGTGCGGCCAGCGGAATGCGGCCTACCCACAGGGCGGTGCCGCATGCAGCCAGCAAGAGCAGCCAGGGCAGGCGCATGGCCGACCGCCACGCGGCGGCCAGGGCAATCAGCACGAACGGCGCCATGCCCAGCATCAGCGCGGCGACTTCGCCGCCCGGCGTGTGCGCCGCATGATGGAGAGCTGACTCGTAGGCCAGGAAACCCACAGGCGCAGCCACCCAGCCGACGCGCTGTCGCAGCGGCGTTGCGCCGGGGGATGTGGCAACGGGGTGGGGAAGCTGGCTCGAAGGCATGACCGGATTATTGTGATACAAAGTACTCTTTTCTTGCCACCGGATCGGCACATGGGGACATTTCCGGCGCGAACAGACGGCAAGGCGAACGCTTTATACCTTAAAAGACCCGGCCGGCGCAGCGATGTTTCAGGAAAGTCGTTCCAATGTTGTTACTAAACTTCTCGCAGGTAGTGCGATGTGCCGCGCTTTGGTAGCATCGCCTCGCCATCTTCCGGCGTCCCGTGTGGCGTGGAAGAAGACCTTGACGACAATGAACGAACTCGAAAAGGAACTCGCCAGCCTGATCATTGGCGAACTTGACATCGCGGACCTGAAACTCGAAGACGTCAGCGCCGATACGCCGCTCTATGGCGACGGCTTCGGGCTCGACTCGATCGACATCCTCGAAATCGCGCTGCTGGTCTCCCGCAAGTACGGGGTCGAACTGCGCTCGGACAACCCCGACAACAAGACCATCTTCGCCTCGCTGGGCAGCCTGGCGGCCTATGTGGCGGCCAACCGCACGCGCTGAACGCGGCGCGGGCCACCGCACGGCGCATCCGGCAATCCGGCAGACACGGGAGCAGCATATGGCGCAGCAGGGCAGGCCACAGGTCACGCGCAGGCTGGCACTCGTCACCGGCGCCAGCGGCGCCATCGGCAGCGCCATCAGCCACGCGCTGGCGGCCGCCGGGCATGAGGTCTGGGTGCATGCCAACCGCAACCTGGCGCAGGCAGAAGCCGTGGCGGCCGCCATCCGCGCGGCGGGCGGCGCCTCCACTGCCATCGCCTTCGATGTGACCGACGCGGATGCCACCGAAGCGGCGCTGCAGGACATTCTCGCGCACGGCGCGGTCCAGATCCTGGTCAACAACGCCGGCATTCACGACGATGCGCCGCTGCTGGGCATGAGCCGCGACCAATGGCGTCGCGTGATCGACGTCTCCCTGCACGGTTTCTTCCATGTCACCCAGCCCTTGCTGATGCCCATGATGCGCACGCGCTGGGGCCGCATCGTCAATATGGCCTCAGTCGCGGGCGTGATGGGCAACCGCGGGCAGGCCAACTATGCCGCGGCCAAGGCGGGCCTGATCGGCGCCACGCGTTCGCTGGCGATCGAGATGGCATCGCGTGGCGTGACCGTCAATGCCGTGGCGCCGGGCGTGATCGAATCCCCCATGACAGAACATGCGTTTCCCGCGGAGCGTATCCGCCAGCTTGTGCCGGCGGGCCGCGCGGGCACGCCCGACGACGTGGCGGGCATGGTGGCCTACCTCGCTTCCGATGCCGCGGCCTACGTGACCGGCCAGGTGCTGTCGGTCAATGGCGGCATGGCCTGAACCGATCGTGCCGCCATGGCCGCGCAACCGTCCCCGACCCATCTGGTACTGATCCCCAGCTACAACCCCGGCGCCATGCTGCGGGAGACGCTGCGCGCCGCGCGCGAGGCCTGGTGCCCGGTCTGGGTGGTGGTGGATGGCAGCACCGACGACAGCGCGCGGTGGCTGCAGGAGCAGGCCCGGAACGATTCCGGCCTGCGCGTGCTGGTCTTGCCCGAGAACCGGGGCAAGGGCGCCGCGGTGCTGCACGGCATCGAGGCCGCCGCCGCGGAGGGATTCACGCATGTGCTGGTGATGGACTCCGACGGCCAGCACCCGGCGCAACGGATCGGGCAATTCATGGCGGCGTCAATGCGCGAGCCGGACGCGATGGTGCTCGGGCGGCCGGTGTTCGATGCGAGCGCGCCGGTCGAGCGCGTGTACTGGCGCCGCATGTCCAACTTCTGGACCGATGTGGAGACGCTGTGGGCCGGCGTCGGCGACTCGCTGTACGGCTTCCGCGTCTACCCGATTGCGCCGCTGCGCGCCGTGATGCAGGAAAGCCGCTGGATGCGCCGCTTCGACTTTGACCCGGAAGTCGCCGTGCGCCTGTGCTGGCGCGGCGTGCGGCCAGTCAACCTCGACGCGCCGGTGCGCTACTTCGATCCGCGCGCGGGCGGCGTTTCCCACTTCCGCTACCTGCGCGACAACCTGCTGCTGGCGTGGATGCACCTGCGGCTGGTGGCGGGCTGCCTGGTGCGCTTGCCGTGGCTGCTCTGGCGGCGCCTGCATGCGCCGGCGGGCGGCAACTCGCATCCGCCGAATCGCGCCGCCTGAGCGGGCGGCGAGCTGCAAGGGCTCCGTCTGGCATCGTGCTTCTGCACTACGATGGTCTCAGGCACCGCTCGGAGGCAACGATGCGGCTGCCATGCCGCGCGTGGGTGGTGCCGATGCAAAAGGAGAAGACCATGAAAGCGCATTCTTCAGGGCATCGGGCGCGGCTGGCATGGCTGGCGGCAGCGACGCTCGTGCCATCGCTCGCGGCCGGGCTGGCCAGTGCCCAGGAGCCGGCCGCAGGTGGCATGGAGATGATCAATCCCGCCGCGTTGAAATGGGGTGACGCACCGCCCTCGCTGCCCAAGGGGGCAAAGCTCGCCGTGCTCTATGGCGACCCGGGCAAGGATGCACCGTTCGTCATCCGGCTCAAGACGCCGGCCGGATACAAGGTGGCGCCCCATTGGCACACCCAGGCCGAGAACCTGACGGTGATCTCAGGGACGCTGTACCTGGGCGCCGGGGACAAGATGGACATGAGCCATGCCCATGCCCTGAAGACGGGCGGCTTCCACTACCTGCCCGCCAAGGCGCATCACTACGCTTTCAGCAAGACCGAGACGGTGGTGCAGATCCACGGCACCGGTCCGCTGGATATCAATTACCTGAATCCGAAGGACGACCCGTCCGGCAAGTGACATACGCGTGGCCGGCGGCCCGGGCTGCCGGTTGGTCATGGCCCCATGTATACCCTGATTGAAGGGGGCCGGGTGTAGTCACCCTGCAAGCCGCACCAGCGTGCAGGCGCCTCTGCGGGCAATACCCTGCAGGTATTCCGGAAATACCCATTCGGTGTTGGACTGCCGGCTTGCCGCACTCCTATTCTCCACGCCAGAAGACGTGCCGCCGGCAACGTCGCGATCCCGACGCAAGAAGCGGGACCATTCGGTGACAGGAGACAGGTAGTGAAACAAATCGATGTGTACGCGGTGGCGGATGGCGCCACCTTCAACCGCTTTCACGCAGGCGTGCTGTTCTGGTGTGCGCTGATCATCATTTTCGATGGCTATGACCTCGCGGTCGCCGGCATTGCGCTGCCAGCGATCATGAAGGACATGGGGGTGTCGGCGACGCACGCCGGTTTCATGGTCAGCTCGGCGCTGTTCGGCATGATGTTCGGTGCCGTCTTCCTGGGGACGATCGCCGACCGCATCGGCCGGCGCAAGGCCATTGCCATCTGCATCCTGCTGTTCAGCGTGTTCACTGCGGCCGCGGGGCTGACCAGCGACCCGATGCTGTTCGCCGTGAGCCGCTTCCTGGCTGGCCTGGGCATTGGCGGCGTCATGCCGAACGTGGTGGCACAGATGACCGAGTACTCGCCGCGCCGCATCCGCGGCACGCTGGTGACGCTCATGTTCAGCGGCTACTCCGTCGGCGGCATGCTGGCCGCGCTGCTCGGCAAGCAGTTGCTGGAGCAGCATGGCTGGCAGTCCGTGTTCCTGGCGGCCGGCGCGCCGGCCCTGCTGGTGCCGCTGATCCTCAGCCGGTTGCCCGACTCCATGCCTTTCCTGCTGCGCACCGGGCAGCACGACGCCGTGCGCAAGATCCTGCGCGCCATCGACCCGGCGCGCCCCTGCCGTGACGACGACCGCCTGGTTCTGCCGGACGCCAGCGCGGGCGGCAAGGCTGCCGTGGGCGAGCTGTTCCGCGACGGGCGCGGCTTCAGCACGCTGATGTTCTGGGTGGCCTTCTTCATGTGCCTGTTCATGGTCTACGCGCTCAGTTCGTGGCTGACCAAGCTGATGGCGTCGGCTGGCTACAGCCTTGGCTCGGCGCTGACCTTCGTGCTGGTGCTGAACATCGGCGGCATGGGCGGGGCCATCGGCGGCGGCTGGCTGGCCGACCGCTTCAGCATCAAGTACGTGCTGATGGGCATGTATGCGCTGGCCGCGGTGTCGATCGCGCTGCTCGGCTACAAGGTGCCCACGCCGGTCCTGTTCGTGCTCGTGGGCCTGGCCGGCGCCTCGACCATCGGCACGCAGATCGTCACCTATGCCTATGCGGGGCAGTTCTACCCGGTTGCCGCGCGTTCGACGGGCATCGGCTGGGCATCAGGCGTGGGGCGTGCCGGCGCCATCCTTGCGCCGATCGTGATCGGGCTGCTGGTCGGCATGGCCCTGCCGCTGGAGCAGAATTTCCTGGCGATCGCGGTGCCCGCCGTGGTGGCCGTGCTGGCGGTGGGCGGTATCGATCACCGGCGCGCGGCGACGGCGGGTGCGCTCGCGCCGCAACAGGCAGCAACTGCACCGAAGGCCTACGCAACCTCCCGCGCCGAGGGTTGATCCCGGCGGGCTAAGGCCGGGCGCCGGCCACGGCGCCGGCCAGCCGGCCCAGCGTGGCCAGCGCGGTCTCGGCGCGCTTGTCCCACTCATGTCCGTAGTTGAGCCGCATGCAATGGCGGAAGCCATGCCGCGCCGAGAAGATCGGCCCCGGCGCGATGCTGATGCCGTGCGACAGCGCGAGCTGGTGCAGCGCCAGCGTGTCGGCGCCTTCGGGTAGCTCGATCCACAGGAAATACCCGCCCGCCGGGCGCGTGGCCCGCGTGCCAGGCGGAAAGTGGCGCGCCACGGCCTGTGCCACGGCGTCCTGCCGCAGCATGAGCGCGTGCCGCAACTGGCGCAGGTGGCGGTCATAGCCGCCTTTCTCGAGGTAGGCGGCGATGGCCGCCTGCGCGGGCGCGGAGCCGGCCAGCGTGGTGGTCAGCTTGAGCCGCGCGACGTCGCGCGCGAAGCGGCCCGGCGCGGCCCAGCCCACGCGGTAGCCCGGCGCCAGGCATTTGGAGAACGACGCGCAATGCATGACGAGGCCCGACGTGTCGAACGCCTTGGCCGGGGTGGGGCGGCGCGTGCCGAAATAGAGTTCGCCGTAGACGTCGTCTTCGATCAGCGGCACCTCGTAGCGCGCGAGCAATTCCACCAGCGCCTGTTTCTTGGCGTCGGGCATCAGCGAACCGAGCGGGTTCTGGAAGTTGGTCATCAGCCAGCAGGCCTTGGGGCGGTGGCGCTGCAGGGCCTGTTCCAGTGCACCGAGCTCGATTCCCTCGCGCGGGTGCGTGGGCACCTCGATCGCTGACAGGCCGCAGCGTTCCAGCGCCTGCAGTGCCGCGTAGAACGTGGGGCTTTCGATCACCACCGCATCGCCAGGGCGGGTGACGGCCATCAGGCACAGGTTCAGAGCCTCCAGTGCGCCATTGGTGACGACGATTTCGTCGGCCTGCACGGTCAGGCCGTCGGCCAGGTAGCGCAGCGCGATCTGGCGGCGCAGGCTCGCATTGCCCGGTGTCAGGTCGTCCACGCTGCTCCACGGGTCGAGCTTCTGCACGGTCGCAGCCATGGTCTTGGCCAGCCGCTGCATCGGGAAGAGCAGGGGGCTCGGGAATGCCGAACCGAACGGCACCACGTCGCGCCGCATGGTCGATTCGAGCACCTTGAAAACCAGTTCGCTGACATCGACGGGGCCCGACTCCTCCGCCGGCGCCGACGGCGTTTCCGCCTCGGGCGCCAACTGGCGCGAGCCCGTGGCAACGTAGTAGCCAGACCGCTCGCGCGCACGGATCAGGCCGCGCGCCTCCAGCAGGTAATAGGCCTGGAACACGGTCGACTGGCTGACGCCGCGGCCCGCGCTGGCCTGGCGTACCGACGGCAGGCGGTCGCCCAGGCGCAGCACGCCGGCATGGATCGACTGGGCGATGTCCTCCGCCAGTTCTTCATAGCGTGTCATCTGTCGTGCGGCGCCTGTCATCTGATCTTGTCCTTTTCACCATTTCATTAACTGTAATGGATGCCAGGGGGCAGCACCAGATTGGCCTTTTATTTCGGGCAGTTATTCGGCCGTGGAGGCTGGACTGCGACAAAAGGTAGCACCCCGGGAGCTACTGCTCTGGTCATTTCCTTCCTCTCTGCTTCTGTTGCACCGGTAGCAGCCCGTCTAGCATTGGCCGGCCAATCCCGGGAAGCGGGCCGCACCGGTCCGCCCCTGTCTCGCCCCCAATGCCATGGATCCCACCAGCCTGCTGCTGCTTACCTTCCTGCTGTCGATCGGCGGCCTGTTTGCCTTTATCTGGTCCCTGAGGAAAGGCCTGTTCGACCTGGAGTCGAGCGGCGCCCGGACCATCTTCGCGAGCGGCGAGGTCGGCCGGCCCGAGGACCCGTCGGGCGTCAGCGCCACAACGGCTGCGGACGCTGATCTGGCCGAAGAGCTCGCCGCGCGTGCCGAAGCCGACCACTCCAGCGCCATGCCGGCCCTGATGCTGCTCAGTTGCGCCGTGGTGTGGCTGGTCGTGGCGTCCCTCGCCGGCCTGGTCAGCTCGCTCAAGCTGCACCTGCCGGACTTCCTGACCGCGCAGGCGTGGCAATCGTTCGGCCGCATGCGTGTGCTGCACCTCAACGCCGTGGCCTATGGCTGGGCGCCGATGGGTCTGCTGGGCCTGGCGATCTGGATGATGCCGCGGCTGCTGCGCACGCCGCTGAGCGGTGGCCGCTTCGCGCTGGTCGGCACGCTGGTCTGGAACGCGGGGCTCGTGGCAGGACTGGGCGCCATTGCCAGCGGCATCAATGCCGGCATGGAGTGGCTGGAGATCCCGTGGCAGATCGGCCTGCTGTTCGCCGTGGGCGGCATGCTGGTCGGCGTGCCGCTCGTGCTGATGCTGCAGCGGCGCCAGGTGCACCACCTCTACGTGTCGGTGTGGTACATGGGGGCGGCGCTGTTCTGGTTCCCGGTGCTCTACATTGTCGCCAAGGTGCCTGGCGTGCATTTCGGCGTGGAGCAGGCCACCATGAACTGGTGGTTCGGCCATAACGTGCTTGGGCTGTTCTACACGCCGCTGTCGATTGCGGCGGTGTACTACTTCCTGCCCAAGGTCATCGGCAAGCCGGTGCAGTCGTACAACCTGTCGCTGCTGGGCTTCTGGACGCTGGCCTTCTTCTACGGGCAGGTCGGCGCGCACCACCTGATCGGCGGGCCGGTGCCGGGCTGGCTGATCACGCTGTCGATCGTGCAGAGCGTGATGATGATCATCCCGGTGGTGGCGTTCTCGGCGAACCAGCACCTGACGCTCAAGGGTCATTTCGGCGTGCTGAAGCACTCGCCCACGCTGCGCTTCGTGGTGCTGGGCGCGATCATGTACACGCTGGCCTCGGTGCAGGGCTCGTTCGAGGCGCTGCGCTCGCTCAACGCCATCACGCACTTCACGCATTTCACCGTGGCGCACGCGCACCTGGGCATGTATGGCTTCGTGTCGATGGTGATCTTCGGCGGCATCTACTTCGCCATGCCGCGCATCGTCGATGCGCCGTGGCCGAAGCCTGCGCTGATTTCCGCGCACTTCTGGCTGGTCGCCGGCGGGTTTGCGATCTACCTCGTGACGTTGACGATCGGCGGCGTGCTGCAAGGGCTGGCGCTGCTGGACCCGGCACGGCCATTCATGGAATCGGTCGCGCTGACCTTGCCCTGGCTGCAGGGACGCTCGATCGGCGGCGCGCTGATGACACTGGGCCACCTGGTGTTCGCCTGCCACTTCGCGCTGATGGCGTTCCGCCCGGCCACGCTGCGGCAGGGCGATCGCGTGGTTTCCGAATCCCTGGCCTGATTGACCGACGACGATGGAAAACGAACTGAAGCTCGTAGGCGGCGCCATGGTGACGCTGTCGCTGGCCACCTGCGCCATGATCGTGGTGCCCTTCCTGCAACTGAAGGATGTGCCGGCACCGAAGGAACTCGCGCCCTATACCAGCGCGCAACTGCGCGGCCGGCAGGTCTACATGGCCAACGGCTGCATCGCGTGCCATACGCAGCAGCCCAGTTCCACAGGCGCCGGCATTGCCGATGCGCAGCGCGGCTGGGGCCGGCCCTCGGTGGCGGCGGACTATCACTATGACGACCCGCCGCTGCTCGGCACCATGCGTACCGGGCCCGACTTGTTCAATATCGGCGTGCGCCAGCCCAGTGCCGACTGGCACCTCGGGCACTTGTATCAGCCGCGTGCGTATGTGCCGGGCAGCATCATGCCCGCCTATCCGTTCCTGTTCGAGACGAAGGACAGCGACGCAGTCGGCAAGGACGATCGCATCGTGTCGCTGCCGCCCGGTGTTGCCCCGGCCGGAAAGGCCGTGGTGGCGACGCCGCAGGCCCTGGACGTGGTCGCCTACCTGACCGGGCTGCGCCACACCTATCCCGTCCTGACCCCGACCGAGGCGAGCCTGGCCAAAGGCCTCGCGCTCGCCGCCAGCACCACGAAGAGCCATGCCCCAGATGAAGCCCCAACCCAGCCACAAGACTGAACACGCCGATCCGCACGAGCAGCACAACCCGGTGCCGAAGATCGTGCTCGGGCTGGTGGCCGGACTGGTGGTCTGGGCCGCCACCTATATCTGGACCGAGCGCGCGGACGGCCTCGCACAGCTTGGTGACCGGCGCGACACGCAGGCGCTTGCCCAGGGTGCTATCGCAGGTGCCCGCGTGGCCGACGGCAAGCAACTGTTCGCGGCCAACTGCCAGGCCTGCCACCAGGCCACGGGCCAGGGCCTGCCCGGCGTGTTTCCGCCGCTGGCGGGATCGCCGCTGGTGATGGGCGATCCGGTCGTGCTCTCGCAGATCGTGCTGCACGGCCTGACCGGGCCCATCGAGATCCTCGGCACGACCTACAACGGCGCGATGCCCGCGTTCGCCGGGCAACTGAGCGATGCCGAACTGGCCGCGGTGCTTACGCATATCCGCAGCGAGTGGGGCAACCAGGCGCCCGCGATCGACGCGGTGGCCGTTGGCGCGGCCCGCAAGTGGAGCGCATCGCGCCAGGATCCGTGGCATAGCGACGAACTGCACAAGCTGGCCGGAGCACAGTGATGGCGGGCGGCTGGCGGGGCACCCTGGTTGCGACTGCCCTCGTCAGCGCGCTGGCGGCATTTGCATTCGGCCATGTGACACGCGGCTTCCGCGTCGTGACGTCTGACGGCGCCAGGCAATATGACCTCGCACGAGCGCCGGTTGCACTGCCAGACATGGAACTGGCCGATGCCTCCGGTCGCCGCTTCCACTTGCGCGAACTCGGCAATCCGCAACGGCAGACGCTGGTCACATTCCTCTACACACACTGCCTCACGGTCTGCCGCAGCAGTGCGTCCGGGCAGGCCTACCTGCAGGCCGAACTCATCGCGCGCGGCCTTTCAGGGCGGTACCAGTTGCTGGCTATCAGTTTCGATCCGGACCGCGACACACTCGATGTGCTTCGCGCCTATGGCCGCAAGCAGGGTGCCGATCCTGCCGTATGGCGCATGGCCACGGTGGCGGACGCCGCGGACTTGCCGGCCTTGCTGAAGACCTTCGGCATCGTCGTGCTGCCGGACGGCCGCGGCGACTATGTCCACAATGCCGCGCATTTTCTCATCGACGGGCAGGGCCGGCTGGCCCGTGCCTATGACATCGACCGGCCGGATGCCGTGCTGGCCGACATCGTCCATGCGCAGCGCTGAGGGGCCTGCCCTGGCGTGGCTGCCCGGCGCGGTTCTGGCCGTGCTGGCGCTGATGCGCGGCTGGCTGGAGGTTTCGATGGCCCGGCACATGGCGATCGAACTGCCGCTGCTGCTGGTGCTCGGCATTGCTGCCGCCGCGCTTGCAGGCAGGGACGCGCAGGACTTCGCCGGCTGGAACCGGCGCGGGCTGCCAGGGCTGGTGGCGGCCACGGCCATCACCAGCTACTGGATGCTTCCGGTTGCGTTGGATATCGCCGTGCTCGACGCGCGCTGGTCCGTCGCGAAAGTGGCGAGCATGATCCTGGCTGGTGTCGCGTGTGGCATGTCCTGGCCGCGTGCCGGCGTCGTGCTGCAGGCGTTCTTCGCGATCAACTGGAGTGCGATGACGCTGGTGGCGGGGCTGCTCTACCAGGACGCGCCGCAACAGCTTTGCAGCGTGTACCTGGCGGACCAGCAGGGCGTGGCCGGCCATGCGCTGGTTGTCTTTGCCGTAGCCGGGCTGGCGGCCTGGATGGTGTCGGTGGTGCGCAGGCTCGGCCGGGATGAGGCCGGCCCGCGGATCTGAGCACCATGCATCGGCCGCAAGCAGGTTTCAGGCGCGAGCGGCGTCCACTTGCTGGCGGCGCCGGACAATCGTCGGGTTCTGGTAGACCGCGGCCTTGAAGGGCTCGAAACCGACACGCTCCACCACGTCGATGAAGCGCTCGGCCTCGCTGTCGCGCATGGCGAGGTAGCTCTTGATCAGTTGCTCGATCACGTCAGGTATTTCGTCGCGCGCGAACGATGGGCCGATGATGCGGCCGATCGCGGCGCCGGACGGTCCGCCCTGCCGTCCGCCGATCGTGACCTGGTACCACGCCTCGCCGGCCTTGTCGACGCCGAGGATGCCGATATGGCCGACGTGGTGGTGGCCGCACGAATTGATGCAGCCGGAGATGTTCAGGTCCAGCTCGCCGATCTCGTAGAGATAGTCGAGGTCGTCGAAGCGCTGCTGGATTGCCTCGGCCAATGGGATCGACACGGCATTGGCCAGCGAGCAGAAGTCCCCGCCCGGGCAGGCGATGATGTTGGTGAGCAGCCCGATATTGGGCGTGGCCAGGTTCCACGTCTGCAGTTGATGCCACAGTTCGTGCAGGCGCACGCGGCGCACGTCGGCGATGATCAGGTTCTGTTCGTGCGAGACGCGCAGTTCGCCGGAGCCGTAGCGGTCCGCGAGGTCGGCCACGGCCTCCATCTGGTCGGCGGTGATGTCGCCGGGCGGCGTGCCGGTTGCCTTCAGCGATACCGTGACTGCGGCATAGCCGGGCACGCGGTGCGCATGCACGTTGCTGCGCAGCCAGCGCGCATAGCGCGGGTCGGCGGCGGCAAGCGAGGGGTTGGGGTCGTCGTCGTGCGCGGCGGCGGAGTCGTAGTCCGGTGTGGTGAAGCGCGTGGCGATGGCGCGCACGAACCCGGCGTCGACCGTATCCGGGCCACCGCGAATAAGCTGCCAGTGTTCGTCGACCTGCTGCGCGAAGACTTCCGGCGTGAGGTCCTTCACCAGAATCTTGATGCGCGCCTTGTACTTGTTGTCGCGGCGGCCGTGCAGGTTGTAGACGCGCAGGATGGCCTGCAGGTAGGTGAGCAGGTCTGACCAGTGCACGAATTCGCCGATCACCTTGCCGACCATCGGCGTGCGGCCCATGCCGCCGCCGACCCACACGTGGAAGCCGGTCTCGCCGTCGCGCTCGACGGCCTGCAGGCCTATGTCGTGCACGCCCACCGCGGCGCGGTCCGTGCTGGCGCCGCTCACGGCGATCTTGAACTTGCGCGGCAGGAAGGCGAATTCCGGATGCAGCATCGACCACTGCCGGATGATCTCGCACCACACCAGCGGGTTCACTACCTCATCGGGCGCGATGCCGGCGAAGTGGTCGGTGGTGGTGTTGCGGATGCAGTTGCCGCTGGTCTGGATCGCATGCATCTGTACCGTGGCCAGCTCGGCCAGGATGGCCGGCGCGTCTTCCAGGCGTGGCCAGTTGAACTGCATGTTTTGGCGCGTGCTGAAGTGCCCATAGCCGCGGTCCCAGCGCCTCGAGATTTCGGCAAGCTTGCGCAGTTGCCGCGAGACCAGCATGCCGTAAGGAATCGCGACGCGCAGCATTGGCGCGTGGCGCTGGATGTAAAGGCCGTTCTGCAGGCGCAGTACGCGGAACTCGTCTTCCGTGAGCTGGCCGTTCAGGAAGCGTGCGGTCTGGTCAGTGAACTGCGCAACGCGCTCGTCGACCAGTTGCTGGTCGGTGGAGTCATAGAGGTACATGGGGGCTGGTCTCGCATAGCTCGGGGGCCGGGCACGCTTTGCAAGCGTGGCACAGGCTCAAGGCTAGCGATGGCCCCCGCCGGGGAATAGCAGCAGTTGAGCGCGAATTTGGCCGTAGCAGCGCGGGACTGCGGATGGTTGGCCTCACGAGTCGCCATGTGCCCAGCGCTCCACCAGGTCGGCCGGAAGCGCCTGGAACACCTCGTCGAAGCGCTTGCCGGTCAATCTCTCTGCCTGCCTGAGGAGGAGCGCGACCGGGCTGCTGGGTTCACAGGCTTCGAACCATTGGCGGGCGGTGCGAATGCTGGCCAGGGCGGCGGCACGGTTGTGTGGCAATTCGGTGAGGGGATGCTCGGTGACCGCGGTGGAGCGACGCTCGCCTCCAGCTTCGCGTTCGCCCACCCCGACAATGGGTTTTTGGCGGATGGGCGAGGCGGTGACTGGCGGGGTGGATGGCGCGGTCGTGTCGGACACCATGTTCAGGAGCCTGAGCAACGGGCCCAGATCAGGACGCTCATCTGCAAGGTTGTCCTTTGCCCAGGCATCGATGGCGACCGCAAATTCCGCGGCCGCGTCCACCGCGGCCAGGACAGGGCTGTGTTGCTGGCGCAACGCCTCCAGCTGCAGGCGTACCGATTCCGGGGCCAGCGCGTCCGCGGGCCGTGGCACGCCGAGTGACCGTTCGACGTCCCGCATTTGCAATCGCAGCACGGTATTGTCGGCAATCGCCAGCTCCCGCACGTCCTGCATCAGTCCTTGCGGATCAACGAGCGCGGCCAGCGCGTTGGCGCGCAGGGCGGGGTCGGCCTCGCCATCAACCATCAACTGCGGATGGATGGCATCGGGCCATCGTGCCAGCAAGCGCGCCAGGATCGAGAGCCCGTCCCGCAAGCCCTGAGCCTGGCCCAGCCAGGTACGGCAGCGAAGCAGCAATACCAGCACGCGGATGTCCCGCGTGCGTAGCAGCAGGCGCCGGCAGTCCCGTTCCACGTCTGCCCAGTTGACCGCTTCCGGCTCGCTGACGAAGTCGCCGTACTGTGCAGCGGATCGTGGGGCAGCCTTGGCCATCAGTACGACGAACTCGGGGTCGTACTCCAGGTCATCGCCGCAGGGACTGTCGGGCGTGACGGGTTCCAGGAACTCGGAAAAAGGATTGTCGGGAGCGTCGGACTTCATCGTCCGTATGGCCTTGGATTTGGCTTTCATGGTCAGAGAGTGACGTACTGTTCTGGCTCGAACACCATGCCGGTGATCGCGTGGCTGCGATCGGGATCGCCCAGCCATGTTGACCAGCCCAGGCGCCCCTGGGAGCCAAGGATGGCGGGCGGCACGGAATCAGGGATCACCTGCAACTCGATTTCCCAGACAAACTCGAAGCCGACGAAGGCGCGCACCCAATCGACGAGGGTCGGCATGTCCCGGCCATTGGGCGTAAAGTCCAGGTACTGCTGCAAACCGAGCGGGCCGATCACCAATCGGAACTTGTTCTGCCGGTCCGGTACCATTTCACCAAGCATGGCGCCCTGGCCCATCATGCTCGGCGCACCGGGGCGCCCCAGGCGGCTGTGCTCGGCGGGATCGATGGCGATCCAGTGCAGGACGTACTCATCCATCCTGACGGGCACGCCAAAGAAGTGTGAGAGCGTAGCCGCGATGCCATCCGGGTTGCGTGCCTCGCGCACCAGGTGTGCACTGGCCGCCAGCCGCGCATGCGGGGGTAGATGACTCCCGGTGATTTCCTGGCCTTCGTCGCCAGCCAGCCAGCCGATGTAGCGCGAGAACACCTCGTCGTCGCGGCGATCGAGGCCCGCCGTGGCTTGCGAGCTGGCCCAGGCACGGTAGAACTGGGTGAACGCGCGGTGGTGGAACAGGTCCAGGAAGTCGGCGGTGGTGCTGTCGCGGTGCGCCTCGCTGCGCTCGCGCACGATCTCTGTCAGATGTATGGGCAGTGCGCCGTTCGGACCCAGCATGCCCAGGCCGAAGAGCTGCACCTTGAGCCCGCCCGGCAGGTGTTGCAGTTGCGCGATCTCGCGGGGCGCAAAGGTGAGCGCGGCCTGCTGGCCTGCCCGGAACGGCTCGTCGCGCGGCCGGCTGGCCCACCCGACAGGCGGCAGATCCGGATGCCGGGCAGACAGATGCCTCAGCAACCCGAGGAAACTCAGTTTCCACGGTGCGTGGCCGGCATCATCGTCCGGGGTCGCCATGGTCGACCTGGTCGCGGATGGCGGTGCACTATCGTTGTGTCTCTTGAACATGGGCGGCTACACGACGCTACGGCCACCCATGCGGACCGGCCAACGATGCACCAGGCCGCGCTGCATGGAGTGCAGTTCGGTTTCAGTGAAGACGTTGACGGAGACGTGACGGGCCAGGAAATGCTCCAGCACCACGCCGAACAGATAGGGGCTGATGCCCGAAAAGCCGCTCTCGTCGACGGTCAGCTGGCACTGGATGCCGCGCCCGTAGATCAGGGGGCCATTGCCAGGCAGCCGGCGCATGACGGGCGCCACTTTTGAGGCAATCAGGCTCTGCACCTGCCCAAGATGCGCGCGATCGTCGTTCGCCACGAAGAGGCGAAGCATGTCGCGCAAGCCCTGGCCACCCGTGCGATGGTCAAGATCGGTCAGCGCCAGGTAGTTGAAGCCGAGGAGGCGGATCAGGCGCCAGGCCATCTCCCCGTCGGCAAAAGGCGGGCGCGGGGGCGACGGTGCCCGGATCAGCCCAATCCCTTCGACCGGAATCGACGCGGCTGGCGTCAGGTCGGAAAGTCCATTGCGGGGCACCAGATTGGGCAAATCCCGATTGGTGACCAGTGAGCTCACCGACAGATGACGCAGGGCGTCGGGGTGGGGTGCCTCGTTCTGGTCAACCAGCGAAACGAATACCTCGGTACCGACGTAAGCCGTGCGCGTGCCGTATTTGCGAGCCTGCTCAGAGATCAGCCGGCGCTCGCGCCGCAAGGAAAAGTAGCGTCCATGATTGCCTTCGTCACTGTTGAGCGTGGCAAAGAGCGGCTGGAAATCGATGCTGGCACTATGCTGGGACTTCTGCCCGCCAAGCTGCTGGATGGTGTAGATCTCGAAGTCGAGTGGGTGCTGGCGGTCTGCAAGGAGGTGGAATTCGGCGCGGCCCGGCGTGATCTCGATACGGTCGGTGCGCTTCGGGAACAGGTTCACCACCGGTGTGCAGAAGAGCGCGAACTGGTCGCGGTCGACGTGGCTTGCCAGGCTGCCCGGCGGCTTGGACAGCAGGACCACAAGTTCGGCTTCCCGCCCGCGGATCCGGCTGAGCCCCTGCGCCAGCTTGTTGAGTCCGAAAAAGTAGAAGCGCTGCGGGCAGGCGAAGTACTCGTGCAGGAGGTTGTGCCCGTGAAAGCTGTTCGATTGCAACGGCAGGGCACCTTCACCCGGGCCCATGCCGACATAGCTGACGGCATCCTGCGTTACGGCGCAGGGGCGCTCGCCCATCGCGCCTGCCGGCGCAACGAGGGTCGAGGTGCTGGCGCTGTGCAAGAGCTCGAACAGGTGCGAGGCGATCTGGTCGTCCCCGCTCAGGTAGACCGGCAAATGATCCAGGCCCGGCAGTTGATCAAAGGTGGCGTCGCGCGTGCAGCGCAGGCGCAGGCGTAACGCCCCCTGTACCGAGACGTGGGCGGGCACATAGCGCTCCAGTCCCTGGATATCGGGGGGAATGCCGGTGAGGCGGGCTTCAGTGATCTCGATTGGCCACAGCGTCAACGGCTGCGTGGTGCGGAACTGGCAAGCCGTCTTTTCGCCCGGCGCCTGTGCGGCGTTGACTTCCGCGCCCCGTGGCACCTCGACCCCGCGAGCGAAATCGCCTTCGCTCTGGCTGGGGCGGAACTGCGCCACAGCGATGGATGGGGTCGGTGCCACGTAGTTGGGGTAGATCACCTCCAGCAGCCGCTGCGTGAAGCGCGGGAACTCGGCGTCCAGCTTGATCTGGGTGCGCGCCGACAGGAAGCAGAAGGCCTCGATCAGGCGTTCCACATAGGGATCGGCGACCTCGGTGCCATGCATGCCCAGGCGCCTGGCGACCTTGGGGTGTTGCTGGGCGAATTCCCCAGCCAGCTCGCGCATGTAGACGAGTTCACGATTGTAGTAGTCGAGGAGCTGTGGATCCATGGCGTCAGTTGGCGTGGATCGATTGGACGCTCATCCGGCTGGTTTCCAGGTCGAGCGAGCTTTGGGCTGTGAACGCCATCGGATACGGATCCATGTGGATCAGTCCCTTGATCTCAAATACCAGCGTGTTGTAGCGCTGCGGCGCGTCTTCCTTGAGCAGGGGCTTCACATCCAGTGAGCCGGGAATCAGCCGCGGCTCAAAATCCAGGATCGCACGTCGGACGATGGTGACGATGTCGTTCCACTTGTGCGCAGACAGGTAGCTGCCGGCGACTGGCGGCACTCCGTAGTTGATGGTGGAACTGGCCGCTGCCGGATAGCGCTTGCGATCGATCTCGTCCTCGCGGTTGGTGGTGTTGAGAAGATACGTGAGATCGCGCTGGATGATCTCGCGCATCTGGGCGCGTGTGACGGTGTATTCGTTCGCGCGCTCTGTCTGACGCTGCGGTGCATCGTCGCGCAACCGGTCAAACAAGGTTGGCAGCAGCTGCGAGTTCGGGCGACGCGGTGGGCGATGCTCAGCCATGTTCGACACGCAGGGTAAGGAGTACGCGTGGCCAGTCGCCGACCACGCACAGCCACTGGAACAACGGCCAGCGGATGCCAACGGAGCCCGGCTGCTGGCACACCTGGGTTTCCGCTGTGGTCCGGAGGATGGACGACAGCACCGCAGTGGGCGTGCCGGCGGCCCTCCGCACGTCAAGCGTCATGATCGGACTCCGGCGTTTGCGCTTGCGCAGGACGATAGGCGCTGTCCATCGAGATGAGATGGTGTTCGCGACGAGTAAGGGGGACGGCGACATCACGGCGCCGCGTGGGGACGATGTCCCCTGCGAACAGACGCAGGACATCTGGCGCCGGTGCGACGGCAAAGAATTGCTGGTCATCCGGCGATCCGGGTGCGCCGAGCAAGACGTCGATGTGACGCGCGACGTCCAGCATATCCATCAGGCTGCCGTCACTGGCGGCCTTGTGCGCGAATGGCCGCAGCGGACCCGGATCGCCTTTGCCAGGCAGCGTTCCGGTCGACGCCGCGCCGGAATCCGGAAGCGCCGCGTGCGCGCTGACGTAGTCGGGGTCGCGCAGGACCGCTTCGGCCTCGCGCTTGATCTGTTCAAGCACGTCTGTTGATCCGCGTGCATCGGTTTGCGGCACCACGCCGCCGGCGGCCTGCGGCAGCAAGGAAAAAGGATCCGCAGCCTCGGGATGCGCGGCACTCCACCACGGCCAGGACGTGCTGCTGGTATCTCCCGTCAAAGGATCGATGAGAGGAGTTCCTCCCGCTTCGGGCTGCCTGCTATCCATGGGAGTTTTTGATCCGTTTCGAAAATTGGCTCGATGATATTCGCATATTGAACCGGGGCAAAATGCAAAAAATTGCAATATTAATATTTTTAAAGCTAAAGTGAGAATTAAATAACTTTAATGCAGATTTAGGAGTTTTCTTATGGATGCCGTAGTCTGATTATGCATATAGCGTTGTAAATGTATCAATTTGTATAAATTTGACGCTAAGTTTGTGAGGAATCATTGTTTGGGAGATATTGCGGTGGTAATCGCGCGCGAATCATTGGAAAGTTCCAGAAAGATCAAGATTATTGTTGATATGGCGCAAATATGTGTGCCCAGCCGATAAATGGAGCCGTCGCTCTGCTGCCACATGGAGATTTGCGAGGCTAAGGATTTGTCCATACCCTGAAAAAGGCATTAATCAAGATTCACTACCCGGGCAAGGGTGCTCCGCTCATTCAGAAAGGCAAGGCATCGAATGGATATTTCCCGTCAGGCGCTGTTCGGGCGACTCAATCCCACCTTGTTCAAGGCGATTGAAAGCGCGACCGTCTTCTGCAAACTGCGTGGCAACCCATATGTGGAGCTTGTGCATTGGCTGCATCAGTTGCTGCAGGCACCCGATGGCGATCTGCAACGGATCCTGCGGCACGCCGGCGCCGATCTCTCGGCGCTGGGTGCCGACCTGACCCGAGCACTGGCGTCGCTGCCGGCAGGTGCTACGTCGATCAGCGATTTCTCGTTCCAGGTCGAGGCCGCGATCCAACGCGCCTGGGTCTATGCGACGCTGGCCTTCGACGACGATCGTGTGCGTGGCGCGTACCTGCTGACTGCATTGCTCAAGACGCCCGAGCTGCGCCGCACGATGCTCGGCATGTCGTTCCAATTCGGCAAGGTTCGCTCCGATAATCTCCTCGAAGCTGTCCCTGCGCTGGTGGCACAGTCTCCGGAAAGCCATGAAGCGGCCTACGCCGGCAGTGGTCTGGCACCGGCCATGCCGGGTGAAGCCAGCGCCGCCATGCCTCCGACCGCCGCGGGCCAATCCGCGCTGGGCCAGTATTGCCGTGACTTGACCGAGGCGGCCCGCAAGGGCCAGCTTGACCCTGTCATCGGCCGCGAGCATGAAATCCGTACCATGACGGACATCCTGCTGCGCCGCCGCCAAAACAATCCGCTCCTGACTGGCGAGGCCGGAGTCGGCAAGACCGCTGTGATCGAAGGACTCGCGCAAGCCATTGCCGCAGGTGAAGTGCCACCGAACCTGAAGCAGGTGCGACTGCTCAGCCTTGACGTTGGCGCGCTGCTTGCCGGCGCCAGCATGAAGGGCGAGTTCGAGGCGCGCCTGAAGCGCGTGCTGGAAGAGGTCGACAGGTCGCTGAAGCCGGTGATCCTGTTCGTCGACGAGATCCATACCCTCGTTGGCGCAGGCGGCGCCGCTGGCACGGGCGACGCCGCCAACCTGCTCAAACCTGCGCTTGCACGGGGGGTGTTGCGCACCATTGGCGCCACGACCTGGAGCGAGTACAAACGCCACATCGAGAAAGATCCCGCGCTTACGCGCCGCTTCCAGGTGCTGCAGGTCATGGAACCGGAGGAAGCCGGGGCGATTGCGATGCTTCGCGGGCTCGTGGCCACGTTCGAGGGCCATCATCGGGTGCTCATTCGCGACGAAGCCGTGCGGGCCGCCGTGAAACTGTCACACCGCTACATCCCGTCGCGCCAGTTGCCTGACAAGGCGATCAGCCTGCTGGACACAGCGTGCGCGCGTGTTGCGCTGTCGTTGCACGCGCCGCCGGCGGAAGTCGAACACTTGCGCCAGCAGCTTTCCGCGGCCGGCACTGAGTGCGCATTGCTGGCAAAGGAGGCCGGATTCGGCAAGCCGGATGCCGTGCGGATCGCAGTGGCACACGCGGGGCGTGAGCAGGTCGATGCAGAACTGGCACTGGCTGAAGCGCGCTGGGAGCGCGAACGCAGCCTGGCGAGCGATCTGCTCACGCGCCGGCAAGCGCTGGTTGAGTCGCTGGCGCACGAGCCGGCGATGGCGGCGGATGCGCAGCGCGCGTTGGAAGCGACCGAGGCCGACCTGCGTGCAGTCCAGGCCGATGGGCCGCTCGTGCACACGGAAGTGGATGAAACGGTTGTAGCAGCCATTGTCGCTGACTGGACGGGGATTCCCGTCGGGCGCATGGTGGCGGACGAGGTCGAAACCATCATGCAGTTGCCGCAGATCCTGGCTGCCCGCGTCGTTGGCCAGGACCATGCGCTGACCCAGCTTGGCGAGCGCGTCCAGACCGCCCGGGCGCGCCTGACGGATCCCGGAAGGCCGGTAGGCGTTTTCCTGCTGGTCGGACCCTCTGGCGTTGGCAAGACCGAGACCGCGCTGGCGCTGGCCGACGCCCTGTACGGGGGCGAGCAGAACGTCATCACCATCAACCTCTCCGAGTTCCAGGAGTCGCACACGGCTTCGACGCTCAAGGGCGCGCCTCCTGGCTATGTCGGCTATGGCGAGGGCGGCGTGCTGACCGAGGCCGTGCGCCGCCGGCCGCATAGCGTGGTGCTGCTCGACGAGGTCGAGAAGGCCCACCCTGATGTGCGCGAAGTCTTCTACCAGGTTTTTGACAAGGGCTACATGGAGGACGGGGAAGGGCGCTACATCGATTTCAAGAACACCATCCTGCTGCTCACCAGCAATGCCGGTTCCGAACTGCTGGCCAGCTTGTGCGAGGACCCCGCCCTGATGTCGGATCCAGCTGCCCTGCGCGAGGCCCTGATGCCTGAGCTGTGCAAAGTGTTCCCTGCAGCCTTCCTCGGCCGCATGGTGGTTGTCCCCTACCTGCCGTTGGCCGCAGGAAACCTCGGCCGCATCGTGCGCCTGCACCTGGACCGGCTGGCTACGCGAATGCGCGACCAGCACGAAATTGCACTCACCTACGACGAGGCCGTGGTCGAGTTCATCGTGACGCGCTGCCCGGTGGGTGAGACAGGCGCCCGGCAACTGATCAGCTTCATCGAACAGGCCATCCAGCCGCAACTGGCGCGGCTATGGCTCAAGGCCCTCTCCGAGAAGACGCAGCTGGCCGCGATCGATATCGGGCTGTCCAGTGCCGGGACTCCCGAGTTGGCCTACCACGCCGAATACCGAGCCGGCCACGACGTTGTTAGGCCCCATGTTCCCGAAGCCAGAGCGGCCTGACGCCGTGCGGCACGTCCTTGCAACCCCTTGTCATCCGTTGAGGAGACCCATGTCAGTTGTGAACAGTTCGCAGAAATTCATCGCACGCAACCGCGCGCCACGTGTGCAGATCGAGTACGACGTCGAAGTCTACGGCTCCGAGAAGCGCATCGAGCTGCCTTTCGTGATGGGAGTGCTTGCCGATCTGTCGGGCAAGCCTGCCGAAGCGCTGCCGCCGGTGTCGGACCGGAAGTTCCTCGATATCGATACCGATAACTTCGACGAGCGCATGAAGGCCATGAAGCCCCGTGTGGCGTTCGCAGTGCCTAACACGCTTTCCGGCGACGGCCAGCTCATGGTCGACATGACGTTCGAGAGCATCGAGGACTTCTCGCCGGCGGCGGTCGCCGGCAAGGTTGATGCGCTCAAGCAACTGCTGGACGCCCGTACACAGCTTGCCAACCTGCAGACCTACATGGACGGTAAGTCGGGCGCCGAATCGCTGATCAACCAGCTGTTGCAGGACCCCGCGTTGCTGCAGGCGCTTGCCAGGGCGCCCAAGCCTGCGGTCAACCAGGCTGATACCGAAGCCGGTCAGTCCTGACTGGCCCGACTGCTTGCCTACCTGATCCACCTGACAAAGCAACCATCCCATGGCTTCCGCCCAACAAACACAACAGCAAGCGGCCGCGACCGCTGAGCATTCCGACTTCGCCGCGCTGATCGGCCGCGAGTTCTCTCCCAAGACCGACCAGGCCCGTGAAGCGGTCGATCTCGCTGTGAAGACCCTGGCCGAGCAGGCGCTCGCCAGCACGTTCACCATGAGCGACGATGCGTACAAGAGCATTGAAGCCATCATCGGCGCGATCGACAAGAAGCTTTCCGAGCAGATCAATCTGATCCTGCATCACGAGGATTTTCAGAAGCTCGAATCGGCCTGGCGCGGCCTGCATCACCTCGTGTCCAATACCGAAACCGACGACAAGCTGCGCATCCGCGTGATGGACATGTCCAAGGAGGAGCTGCGCCGTACCCTGCGCCGCTACAAGGGCATCGGCTGGGACCAGAGCCCGTTCTTCAAGCGCATCTACGAGGAAGAGTACGGCCAGCTCGGGGGGGAGCCCTATGGCTGCCTCGTGGCCGACTACTATTTCGACCACACCCCACCCGATGTGGAGCTGCTCGGCTCGATCGCAAAGATTTCGGCAGCGGCCCACGCACCGTTCATTGCCGGTGCATCGCCGTCAGTGCTGCAGATGGATTCGTGGCAGGAACTGGCCAACCCGCGCGATCTGTCCAAGATATTCCAGAACCTGGAATACGCGCCATGGAACAGCCTGCGCAATTCGGAAGATGCACGCTACGTGGGCCTGGCCATGCCGCGCTACCTGTCGCGCCTGCCATATGGCATCCAGACCAATCCGGTCGATGAATTCGACTTCGAGGAAGACACCGACGGCGCGGATCACCGCAAGTACGTATGGAGCAACGCGGCGTACGCCATGGCTGTCAACATCAACCGTTCCTTCAAGCTGTATGGCTGGTGCACGCTGATTCGCGGCGTGGAGAGCGGTGGCGTGGTGGAGAACCTGCCGTGCCACACCTTCCCGACCGACGATGGCGGCATCGACATGAAGTGCCCGACCGAGATCGCCATCTCGGACCGCCGCGAGGCCGAGCTGTCGAAGAACGGCTTCATCTCGCTGGTGCACCGCAAGAATACCGACTACGCGGCATTCATCGGTGCGCAATCGCTGCAGAAGCCCGCCGAATACTACGACGCCGACGCTACTGCCAACGCCAACCTGTCGGCGCGCCTGCCGTACCTGTTCGCATGCTCGCGCTTCGCGCACTACCTGAAATGCATCGTGCGCGACAAGATCGGTGCCTTCAAGGAGCGCGAGGACATGCAGCGCTGGCTCAACGAATGGATCATGAACTATGTGGACGCCGATCCTGCCAATTCGTCGCAGGAGACCAAGGCACGGCGGCCGCTGGCGGCCGCCGAAGTGGTGGTCGAAGAAATGGAAGGAAATCCTGGCTACTACAGCGCCAAATTCTTCCTGCGCCCGCATTTCCAGCTCGAAGGCCTGACTGTGTCGCTGCGCCTCGTCGCACGCCTGCCATCGGTCAAGGACGCCGCATAGGCGGTTCCAAAACAGCGCCGCCCCTCGAAGTCGAACCGGTAGTACCTCAACCAGTCGCCGCCGCCCTTTCCTGGGTCGCGGCACGGTCTGGGCTCTTGTCTGCAGTACCTAAACGTGAAGGAGTTTTGCAATGGCACAGGACATCTTCCTGAAGATCAATGGCATTGATGGCGAATCGCAGGATTCGTCGCACAAGAATGAAATCGAAGTGCTGGCGTGGGACTGGAGCATCGAGCAGCAGTCCACCATGCACGCCGGTAGCGGCGGCGGCGCCGGCAAGGCGACGGTGTCGGACCTGTCATTTGAGCATTTCATCGACCGCGCGTCGCCCAACCTGATGAAGTACTGCCTGACCGGCAAGCACATCAACGAAGCCGTGCTGGTGGTGCGCAAGGCCGGTGGCAACCCGCTGGAGTACCTGAAGCTCACCATGACCGACGTGATCGTCACCGAGGTGAGTCCCAAGGGTTCGGTGAATGACGAAGTCCGCATGCGCGAGACGGTTGCACTTTCGTTCTCCAAGGTCAAGCAGGAGTACGTGGTGCAGAACGCCCAGGGTGGCAGCGGCGGTGCCGTGACCGCGGGCTACGACATCAAGGGCAACAAGGAAGCCTGAGCGCAGTGACACGCCTCGCCGGTGGCGGAGGCCGGGCCGGCGAGGTTGTCGGACTTCCGCTCCAGCCTTTACTTCTGGGCACAGATCCGAGAGACGATCAAATGAGCACGCGAAACACCCTTGTGAGCCTTGCCGCAGGGCGGCATCGGACGGTCACTGCGTCAAGTGCCGCCATCCCCGATCTGCTCGGCGTGCCGCAACTGGAGTTCGTGCGGCTCTCGGGTCACGAGGCATTGAGTGAACTGTTTACGTACGAGGTGGATCTGCGTGCCGTTTCGCCTGCTGCGGAGCAATGCCTTGCCGAGAGCGATCCCGACGAAATGATCGGTTGCGAGATGACCGTCACCATCGAGCTCGACGGCATGGGCACGGGTTTGCTGGGCGGTGTAGGGGCAGGGCATCGCGAGATCACCGGGGTCATCACCGGTATCGAGCATGTCGGTGGCGCTGCGGAGAATCGCCTGTACCGGTTCACCCTGCGCCCGTGGCTGTGGCTCGCCACGCAGACGTCGGACTTCAAGGCATTCCAGAAAAAGACCGTCATCGAAATCCTCGATGAAGTTCTCGCGGACTACCCCTTCGCTGTGGAGAAGCGTCTCGACACTTCAGTCTATCCGAAGCTGGCCTGGGAGGTGCAGCACGGCGAAACCGACGCCAACTTTGTCCAGCGCCTCACCGAAGAATATGGGATCACGTATTTCTTCGAGCATGACGAGGGCCACCATCGGATGATCCTGGCTTCCGAATCGGGGGCATATCGCAGGTTCCCCAGCGAGGCATACCACGTGCTGCCGATCTACCCGAGTGGCTTCAAGATCGACCAGGAGCATCTGGTCCGCTTTGATCCGGTCAATCGCCTGCGCACTGGGACGGTGACGCTGAATGACTACGATCCTCGCAAGCCGCGCGCGGACCTGACCAAAGGCAATAGCCAACCGCGCGATACGGGCTTTGCCGACTTTGAACGATATGAGTACCCCGGCGACTACGTCGACCCCGCAGTAGGCGAAATGCGCGCGAGGGTTCGCATGGAAGAGCGCCGTTCACGTGGCCGGCGTGCGCGTGGCGTCGGTGCACTGCGCGGGGTTGTCGCGGGTTGTACCTATCTGGTGAGCAACCACGGCAATCCGGCGATGAACCGCGAATACCTTGTCACCGGCGCAACGCTCGATCTGGAAGATGTCGGCGGCGAATCGGGCAGCGGGCAGCGGTTTTCGTGCAGCGTTGCCTTCGAGGCTCATCCCACTGACGAAGTCTTCCGCCCGCCGCGCACGGTGGCCAAGCCGCGGGTTTCGGGCTTGCAGCGCGCCGTCGTGACCGGCCCGAAGAACCAGGAAATCTGGTGCAATGACCACGGCAGCGTGATCGTTCAGTTCGAATGGGATCGCTACGGCAAGCGTGACGAGAACTCTTCGCCATGGATTCGTGTCGTCAATGGCTGGTCAGGCGACCAGTTCGGCGCCATGCACATTCCACGTATCGGGCAGGAAGTCATTGTCGCGTTCCTCAATGGCGACCCGGACTGTCCGTTGATCGTCGGCCGGGCGCCGAACCAACTCAATTTGCCGCCGTGGGCGCTGCCTGGGCAGCATGCGCTGTCCGGCATCCGGAGCAAGGAGCTCTTTGGCGGGCGCCACAATCACCTGCTGATGGACGACACCCAGGACCAGATACAGGCGCAGCTGTCGTCGGACCATCAGACCTCGCAACTGAACCTGGGATATCTGACGGGGGTGCCGGGCAACCCCGGTCGCAAGGACAAACGTGGCGAGGGCTTCGATCTTCGCACCGATGCGCAGGGAGCGGTGCGGGGCGGCAAAGGGCTGTTCCTTACTGCGGAAGGGCAAGTCGGCGCCGTTGGGGGGCACCTGTCGCGCGGCGAGTTCATTCGTTGCCTGGAAGCCGCGCTGGAAGTGGCCAGGTCCCTGGGCGACTACGGACACGCGCATGAAGGGCTGGCACCCGACACGCAGCCGCAGGCGGATATCACCAAAGCAGTTCGCGAGTGGGATGCGGGCGCCAATGATCACAAGGATTCGCCAGGCGAGGGCGGCCGACCGCTGATTGGCGCGTATGCGCCGGCCGGCATGGCATGGGCAACGCCGCTGGTGCTGACGAGCTACGCGGGAAAGCATATTGATGCCGTTGCCAAGCTGAACCAGCAACTGACAGCTGGCCAGCAATTCATCGTGAACGCCGGGCAGGGGATCAGCAGCTTCGCGCATGGCGGCGACATCCGGTCGATTTCGCACAGGGGCAACATTCTCTTGCAGGCGCAGAGCGGAAGCGTGACCGCCAACGCGTTGAACGACGTCACCGTGACGGCTACCAATGGTGCGATTCTTCTCAACGCCAAAGTCAGTATCACGTTGATGTGCGGCAATGCGGGAATTCGCATCTCCGAAGGATGCGTGGATGTGTTCGGGCCGACTCGCGTGCATCTGAACACAGGCGACTTCGATGTGCCCGGGCCGAAGAGTATCAGCGGTATATTGCCGAGCTTCAAGGCGGGTGACACGGGCAGACTGTTCCGACTGGTTCGCCCGCGGGACAACGTGCCGGTTGCCGGCATGCCGTACCACATTGTGAAGGCCGACGGCAGCGTGGTGACAGGAACCACCAACGCCAACGGCGAGACCGATCTCTACGCATCCGAGTCAGCGCAGGCCCTTTCGATAGGATTCGGCAAGCCGACGGCAGGTCTTGCCGAATCAGGCGCGGTGCAAACGGCTTCTCCTGCAGAAGGCGGAGCAATATCTGACAACATCCACTATCAACTCAAACAGAAGTCTTACCAGTTGAATCAGCCGGCTTACCTCCTGGTGGAGGGGGTGGGCGCGCTTGCCACCTTCAATATCAAGGGTAGTCTTGCACTGACTAACGACAGCTCATTGTTTGTGAGTGCCATGGGCTACACAAGCGCCGGCAAGATTGGCAAGGCGATCTTTCATGCCACGGCAAGCGTGAGGGTCAACGGCAAGGATGGCGTCGAATTTCCCCTGAGCCGCAGTGGTGGCGCGGAGCTTTGGCCGGCTGACGGCTTTACGCCGATTGGTACCGCCACGTTGACGCTTCCCGCGCCGTCTGCGGCCGAAAAGGTCGAGCTCGTCATCAAGGGCGGGTACATCTACGAGGCAGATGAAGGTCGCGGGGTACCCATCCCGCCTAACGGCTCGACGGTCATTCCGATCGACGTGGTCCGCACCGCAGACCGCGGCAAGGGGGTGCAAGGTGCCTAAGTTCCGAACGTGCGGCGTAGTGCTGTGCTTATGGCTGGCCGCCTGCAGCGCCAATGGACAGAGCCCGAACGCTTTGCAGCAGGAGGCCCGGCGCGTGCTGGCACTCGGCGGCGACCAGCAAGCGCGCGAGAAAAGTGCGGAAGCATTGCTGGATCAGGCCTTGAGGCAAGACCCACGACATGTTCCGTCACTCCTCACGAGAGCAGAGCTGCGCATCCGCCTGCACGACTATGCCGGAGCGCTGGCGGACAACGACACCGCCATTGGCATTCGCGGGCAGACGCCAACCTTGTCGATGATGCGCTGCATGCTGCGCGAGCGCCTTGGCGCGGCTGCGCCGACGGCTTGCTATGAGACGGTTGTCCGCCTGTCCGAGCGCGATTCACGGCCGTGCCGGGAAGATCTGAACTGCGTGGTCGCAGCGTTGATGGCCGATGCGCCCGATGCGCAGGCGTATCGCGACCACTTTCTGGCGATGCCGCGCACCGGCGCGGATCAGGCGGTTGCGGACGGTCTTCTGCGTGGCTTCAGCCGCGAACGCTATCTGCATTCGGTGCTGCCATGAGTGCCGGAGGCCCTGACTTCCATCAAGACGACCTTCGTATTCCTTTCATAGCGAGGCAAAGATGAGTGAAGCAATGCGCTGCACTGCCGAGGCGTTGACCTTGCCGGGCAGCCCAAGAATGGATGTGGATTGGCCGGCAAAACTGCCGGGCGTGGTGATCTATGTGCACGGTGTCAACTCCACGGGCGAGTGGTTCGACGATTCCGAGGCCGGACTTTGTTGCGGCCTCAACACGCGGCTGCAGCGCGGTGATGAGCACGTGCATCGCGTCGAGGGAAGTGGTCAGTTGCGCGCCGCGAGCTACCCGCCAGAACTGACCGACGACGGCTTTATCCGCCGCGATCTCTCCGCTGCCACGTTCGTGTCGGATGCCGGATACAGCCCGGTGATCCGATTCCGTTGGGGGTACAAGGCTAGCCGTGACGAGGTGGCGCAGTACGGCGGCAGCATTTTGCTGGACGAAAGCGAGGCATGGGGCGGTGGGCCATTTGCCAATGGTTGTTCGGCGTTGCCCGACATGTTTGACGGTGGGGTCGACACGGGACTGTTCCTTGGCCTGGATGTTCAGTCGGTGAATGTTAGCGACCGGCTGGTCTTCAGTTGCCCGGCCCGTCACTACCAGGCCTTTGCCGCCTGGCGACTGGCCAAGCTGGTGGCGCGCGTGCGGGAGATGCACCGGGCTTGCTACGGCGACAAGGATTGCCCGGTGACAGTGGTGTGCCATAGCCAGGGCAACATGATCGGGATCGGCTCGGCGTTCTTCGGGGCGAACTACCCGGCCCTGAATGGGCTGGGCGTCGCCGACACCTATGTTCTGGCCAATGCGCCGTACAGCCTGCAGAAGAACAGGACCGACAACTATGCCCAGTACAGCATCAAGACCCTGAGAGGGCGCGTGACGCACGAAGCGCGCGTCGAGACACTGGGCAAGTTCTTCGCCCTGGTGCGCCAGTGGTCCGGCCTGCATGCCGATGATCCGGAAGTGGACCGCGAGGTGATGAACAGCGCGCCAAGGAATGGCGAGACGCCTTGCAAGGCTGCCACGGACGCCAAGGCCAGGCAGACACGCAAGCGGGTCTTCCTCTACTGCAACCCTCATGACCGGGTGATCTCGGTGTCGACGGTCCAGGGCATGGGCTGGCTTGGCCTGAGCGACGAGGAGGTGCAGGCCACCAAGGCCGCGGGCGTCCTTTACCAGCGTGTCTGGGCGAGGCAAAGGAGGGCAAGTCGTTCAAGGTCGGTGCGGGCCCGGGGTACACCTACGACTATTGGGACGACACGGTCGGGGCGATCAAGGGGAAGGGATTCTGGGAGCCGCAGGCGGACCGGCTGCGGATTCAGGTCTCGGAAATTTGGAGCGATGCCCGCCGCAGCATTCCGGGCAAGGCCGTCGTCACGCTGGTGGGCGTGATCTTTCAAGTGATCCTGACCGTGGCGAGTGCGGCGGTAAAAGGGGTGGCGTACGTCAACGCGGAACCTGAAGCGGACTGGAAGGTGACGGTCAACGCGCCTGCGATTCCGGGGGGTGGCATTGTGCCCCGCGCGCTGTATCTGCGACATGGCGACGTTGCATTGAAGCCCGGCGAGGAGCCGGGACCGGCAACGGACCCGCGGATCAGCGGGCCGTTCAACCGGCACAAGGAATCGACCACGGACAACCTGAATGCCGGGCGTACAAGCGTTAGTGATGACCCGTACGCTGCGCAGCGCAGTCAGGGGCGTGGCGACGCAGTGTCCGAGGCGGCCATGCGCTACGACCAGAACGCGGCCATCCGCCAGAAGGCACGGCGGGTCATCTACGACGACGACGGCCATGCGGTGCCGAACGCGCGTTACAGCGAGGACGATCTGAAGAGATTCGACGCGGCGCAAACAGGAAGGGCTTCGGGGGATTTCGGAACGTTCGCGCAGGGCACGCGTGGGGAGCTGCTGAACCGGGGCGTGAATCAGCAGGCGAGCAACCATTCGACCATCCTGACCAATCCGGAGCATAGCGAGAAGGTGCTGGCGTATGACGTGGACGTGGGGGTGTGCTACTTCGATGAGGCAGAGATGAACCAGTTGCGGCGCATGGCGGATTGGCGGTGGTGTGGTCCCTTGGAGAAGGATTGGCGAGCGCCGGGGCAGAAGGAGCCGGACAACGAATATGAGTATTACGGGTTTGCGACGATTTCAGGTGCGAGCCTCGCCAAAGTCGGCATGCTCAAAGCGTCGAGTGGCATCTTGGACACGCTGCAGATAAATGGGAAGCGCAACGTTTTGCCATTCCAGGCTCAGAACTTTCCGGCCAAAGACGGCACCCGCGTAGCGTGATGCGCCTACCCCATGATTCCGGCCGCAAAGGCGGCCAACATCTCGCCGCTACGTTGGCTGCGGTGATCTTCAGTCTTTTGCTGGCCGCATGCCAGTCCGGAGGTCCCATGTCGGATAACTATTCGCGCAGGTCCGGTGTCTGGCCGCGCATGCAAGCGGCGAGTGCCGTCAGCGATCCCGCCACCGCACCGGCTGCCCTGGTCCTGGGGGTGCAGTGGCTTAACCCGTTGATGTGGCGGGATTACCCCACGCAATGGAACCTGTTGTGGGCGCAGGGGCTGGCGCAGCCTAATGCCAACGACACGGAGGCGGCCCGCTTCAGGCTGGGGGATACGGTGGGGCTGCTGCTCTATGGCGTTGACCAAACGACGACCCGCGCGGAGATCCAGCGACTGCAGATCAGCCACGCACGCGCGCTAGCCGATCTGCTCGACAAGCCGTTGCGGACATTCGACACCTATGCACTGGACCCGCACTACTTCTATTCGGTGCGCAACGGCACCGACCGGCCGGATTTCATGGATGCGCGCGTCTATGCAGGCATCCCGCAGCGATGGATCGGGACGCCGACGTACCTGACGGAGAACTATCAGCGGCTTGTGCAGGAGCAAGCCAAGATGGGCATTCCCGCGCCGAGCGTGATTGCCTACGACGCCGACCACGCGGAGCAACGCATGCGCGATTATTGGGTCACCCTGCACAAGGACTGGGAGGGTGAAACCGTGCGCGGGGCACCAGCGTCGAAGGAAATGATCATCGGCGAGCAGACCTTGACGATCAACGCGGCGCGCCGCCTGGTGTTCGACCGGGTCGCTACTGTGGCGTCTTGCAGGAGCCTGATGCTCAATCCGACCGGCAAGCTCCCATCAGTGACTGTGGCGGCTGGCATCGAGACGGTGGGGTTCTACACCTTGCAGGATGCGCTGGCCTACCTGCAGGCCAATCCGTCGCGACTGGTATGGGTGTGGAACCTGGACGCCCCCGACTACCCCTACGGGCGACGCACCAACGAGAACACGGCCATCCTGATCCTGGGCCATCCGCGTGCGGACTGGGGGTATGCGCCGCTGGCGGCAGTCTACGCGCCGCAGCAGCACGAGGGCGGTATCCATTCCAATGCGGCCAACCCGGGCGGGGCGTGGAACGACCTGCTCAAGGCCGTCGCCGCACAGGCGCCGCAGGCCAATCCGGTGGAACGGGTCTATCACGACGTACACCCCAAGTCCGCGCAGGTGGTGGCGCAGACCACGGCATTGCGCCAGGCACTGCACCGGCAGTGGCCGGACCTGGACCAGATCGGTGCGGTGCACAGCGTCTCGGAGCCAATGTCGGGGCCGGCGGGCGCGGCCAGCTTCGCGGTGAATGCGGCGTTTGCGGCGGCCTACGCGAACCAGAGCGGCAAGAGCGCCGTGGTGACAAGCCTGGCCAATCCGGATGATGCCTGGGCGGTGCTGATTGCGCCGCCGCCGGGCTGGCGAGCGCAGCCGCCGGTCACGACGTGGGATCGGGCACGTGGAGAGGGCAGTGCGTATTGGCCGTGGTTTGGCAAGCGGAAGGGCTGAGGACTGCGCAAGCCGATAGGACGGCCGGGAAAGGTCGGCGCCTAGTTCGGCAATCGAAACAGGGGAGTCACTTTGACAGCGGAAATCATCGTTGCCAGCGTTACCACCGGCCGCCGTCGCGGGCTACGCCTTGTCGCGGCCGTGGCGTCAACAGCCTTCAGTCTATTGCTGGCCGCGTGCCAGTCCGGAGGTTCCATGTCGGATAACTATTCGCGCAGGTCCGGTGTCTGGCCGCGCATGCAAGCGGCGAGTGCCGTCGGCGATCCCGCCACCGCGCCGGCTGCCCTGGTCCTGGGGGTGCAGTGGCTCAATCCGTTGATGTGGCGGGACTACCCCACGCAATGGAACCTGTTGTGGGCGCAGGGGCTGGCGCAGCCGAATGCCGACGACACGGAGGCGGCCCGCTTCAGGCTGGGGGATACGGTGGGGCTGCTGCTCTATGGCGTTGACCAAACGACGACCCGCGCGGAGATCCAGCGACTGCAGATCAGCCATGCACGCGCGCTAGCCGATCTGCTCGACAAGCCGTTGCGGACATTCGACACCTACGCACTGGACCCGCACTACTTCTATTCGGTGCGCGACGGCACCGACCGGCCGGATTTCATGGATACGCGCGTCTATGCAGGCATCCCGCAGCGATGGATCGGGACGCCGACGTACCTGAACGAGAACGACTCAGAGCTCGTGAAGGAGCAGGCCGAGATGGGCATCCCCGCGCCAAGCGTGGTCGCCTACGATGACGTCCACGCGGAGCAGCGCATGCGCGATTACTGGGTCACGCTGCACAAGAACTGGAAGGGTGTAACGGTGCGCGGAGCACCGAGGACCCAGGAAATGATCATCGGCGAGCAGACCCTGACGATCAACGCCGCACGCCGGCTGGTGTTCGACCGGGTCGCCTCTGCTGCATCGTGCGACAGCCTGATGCTCAATCCGACCGGCAAGCTCCCATCAGTGACTGTGGCGGCTGGCATCGAGACGGTGGGGTTCTACACCTTGCAGGATGCGCTGGCCTACCTGCAGGCCAATCCGTCGCGACTGGTATGGGTGTGGAACCTGGACGCCCCCGACTACCCCTACGGGCGACGCACCAACGAGAACACGGCCATCCTGATCCTGGGCCATCCGCGTGCGGACTGGGGGTATGCGCCGCTGGCGGCAGTCTACGCGCCGCAGCAGCACGAGGGCGGTATCCATTCCAATGCAGCCAACCCGGGCGGGGCGTGGAATGACCTGCTCAAGGCCGTCGCCGCACAGGCGCCGCAGGCCAATCCGGTGGAACGGGTCTATCACGACGTACACCCCAAGTCCGCGCAGGTGGTGGCGCAGACCACGGCATTGCGCCAGGCACTGCACCGGCAGTGGCCGGACCTGGACCAGATCGGTGCGGTGCACAGCGTCTCGGAGCCAATGTCGGGGCCGGCGGGCGCGGCCAGCTTCGCGGTGAATGCGGCGTTTGCGGCGGCCTACGCGAACCAGAGCGGCAAGAGCGCCGTGGTGACAAGCCTGGCCAATCCGGATGATGCCTGGGCGGTGCTGATTGCGCCGCCGCCAGGCTGGCAGGCACAGCCGCCGGTCACGACGTGGGATCGGGCACGTGGAGAGGGCAGTGCGTATTGGCCGTGGTTTGGCAAGCGGAAGGGCTAGAGATCGCGATTCGATAAAGGACTCACTATGTCAGAGCAGATGATTTGCGTCGGCGATACCACCACTCATGGCGGCACCGTAATCAGCGGGTCACCGACGAGCAGGATCAACGGCAGACCCATCGCCCGCCTGGGCGATCTGGTTTCGTGCCCTCGGTTCTACGCCGACGGACGTCCACACGGTGTCAACCCGATTGTGCAGGTTGCCGGCCGCTACAAGGTGGGCGGCATTCCGGGTGCTTGCGCCGGCGATTTGACCGAGTGCGGTTGTGCGCTGATTGGCAGCCTCGAGGCACGGGCATGAAGGGAGGGCTGTTGTGCGGAAAAGGATCACCGGCGGGAACGATTGTCCGACGGTCCGCGGCGGGCCTCCTGATGGGGCTGTTGCTCGCGGCTTGCTCAACCGCCCCGGCCCAGCGCGAACAGATGAAGCTGGAGCTGACCGTGGCGGCCAAAGCCACAGTGAATCCGGACGACAAAGGCAGACCATCCCCGATCCTGGTCCGTATATACGAGCTGAAAACGGACGGACCATTTGAGAGTGCCGACTATTTGTCTCTGGAAAAGACGGACAAGACCTTGTTGAGCCAGGACCTGGTAGTGCGCGACGAATTTGTTCTGCGTCCAGGCGAATCTCGTGACATCGAGCGCAAGCTCAATCCGGAGACCCAGTTCATTGGCGTCCTTGTCGGATACCGGGAGCTCGGCAAGGCTACCTGGCGATCCGTCTACAAGCTGCCCCCGGCCCCCGAGGCTGCGTGGTATCGCGCCGCCATTCCCGCCCGCAAGGTCAAGCTGCACGTCTCTCTGGACCAGCAGACCATCAGCATTTCTAAACCCGAATGATTCCATGAGCTGGTACAACAAGGTTGTCTGGAGTGAAGGGCTCTTTCTGCGCCCGCAACTTTTTCAGCAGCAGGAGCGCTATCTCGAACACTATGCGCACAAGCGCAGTGCGGCGCTGAGCCCGTTCTTCTGGGGCTTTCATCAGTACGCCATCGATACGGAAGCGCTGGCGCTTGGCAAACTGGTGGTTTCCGGTGCGGCCGGCATCTTCCAGGACGGAACGCCATTCGAGGCGCCGGGCCATGCCGCATTGCCGGCGCCGCTGACATTGCGGCATGAGCACCTCAACCAGGTCATTTACCTGGCCGTGCCGATCCGCACGCCAAATGCCGAAGAAACAAACTTCGACGATGCCAGTGACTCCCTGGCGCGCTATCGCTCCTTCGAGGAAGATCTGCTGGATGCGAACTCGATCGCCCAGGGACCCAAGCTCGTGCAATTGGCCGGTTTGCGCCTGCGGCTGCTGTCTCAGAAGGAACTCTCCAAGTCCTGGTTAGGCATGCCGCTGGCCAGGGTGACCGAGATTCGTGCCGATGGCAGCGCGGGACTGGATCCTGGTTTGATTCCACCGGTCAACGTCTATGCCGCAAGTCCATTACTGAGTACCTGGCTTACCGAAATTCACGGCTTGCTGCATTTGCGTGCGGACTCCATGGCTAAGCGCCTGGCCGCTGCGACCGTGCGGGGTGGAGACGCCGCGGAGATCTCGGAGTATCTGATCCTCCAGCTGCTGAATCGATACGAGCCGGTCCTGACGCATTTGCTTGCGGCCAAGGCTGCGTCACCGGAGTTCCTGTACATGCAGTTGGCAGCCTTGTCGGGCGAGTTGTCCACGTTCGTGCGTACCGACACGCGCCGGCCGCTGGAGCATGAAGCCTACCGTCATGATGCGCCCTATCTTTGCCTGAAGCCGTTGATCGAGGATTTGCGGCTGCAGCTCAATGTGGTCCTGGAGCGGGCGGCCCAGCGTATTGATCTTGAGCCGGGGCAAAACGGGGTTCACCTGGCCGTCATCGAGCCCAGCGGCTTCAAACGCTTTGGCACCTTCGTTCTCGCCGTGGCTGCCCATATGCCGGCTGATGTCCTGCAGCAGCAGTTCCCGGCGCAGACGAAGATGGGCCCCTCTGAGCGGCTGGCAGACCTGATCCGGTCTCACTTGCCTGGCTTGCCGCTGCAGGCGCTTCCGGTCCCGCCACGGCAGATTCCGTTCAGCGCAGGCCATGTCTATTTCGAGTTGTCGCAGCAGCATCCACTGTGGGAACAGGTGGAGCGCTATGGCGGCCTGGCGATTCATGTCGCCGGAAGTTTCCCTGAGCTGCGCATGGAACTGTGGGGGGTACGGCAATGAACAATGCTCCAGCGCGCTCCGGGGACCTGCCCATCGGAGAGGAAGGCCAATCTGTTACGGAACCGAGGCATGCCGCGCCACGCTCTACCGTCGGGGAGCCGATGCATGTGATGCCTCGCAAGTCGATCGAGCAGCGCGTCGAAGAGATGTCTCATGCCGCCAATCCGCTTCTGGCGGCCGCCAGGCCGTTGCTGCGCGCATTGGCTGACATGCCGGACGCCTTGCGGCCCGATCAGGCCGCCGAGCTGAAGTCGCTTCTGCTGCAGGAAGCGAAGGAATTTCAATCAGTCTGTGAACGCGCAAGTATCAGGCGAGAGCACATCCTGGCAGCGCGGTACAGCGTGTGCACGGCACTGGACGAAGCGGCCAATATGACTTCGTGGGGGCAGTCATCCTGGGCGATTGGGAGCCTGCTGGTTCAACTGCACGGGGAAAACTACGGCGGCGAGAAAGTCTTCCAGTTGCTGGGCCGACTGGTGGACTCTCCGGCAGAGCATATCGACGTGATCGAGGTGATCTATCACGTGCTCTCCCTCGGGTTTCGCGGCCGCTACGGCAGCCAGACCGACGGTCACCGGCATCTTGACGCGATCCGCCAGAAGCTGCTGCATCTGATCAGCGGCGCGCGCGAAAGCGTGCCGCGCGACCTGTCGCCGCATTGGCGCGGCGCTGAGCCCGGCCGGCTGAGCCTGCTGCGCACGGTACCGGTATGGGTGACGGCATCCGTGCTGGGTCTTGCGGTCTTCTGCCAGTTCGCCTGGTACAAGTATCACTTGCTGCTCCGCACGCATGACCTCGAACAGCAGATTCTTGCGATCGGCAATATGGCGCCGCCGGAGCCGCCGAAGGTGTTGCGCCTGGCCGAGTTGCTCAAGGATGAAATCGCGCGTGGCGCGGTCAGCGTGCAGGAGGACGCCACGCGCAGCGCCGTCACGTTCCGCGGTGACGATATGTTCGGCGGCGGCCGGGCCGAGGTGAACGGCAAGATCCTGCCATTGCTGGATAAGGTGGCGGCAGAGATCAAGAAGGTGACCGGCAAGATCACGGTGATCGGTCACAGCGACAACGTTCCCATCAAGACGCCCCGGTATCCGTCCAACCAGGCGCTGTCCGAAGAGCGTGCGGCGACCGTGACGGAGTACCTGGCGAGCCAGGGTGTCGCCAAGGGCCGCCTGGAAGCGATCGGCAAAGGAGATTCCGAACCGGTTGCCGATAACAAGACGCCAGCCGCCCGGGCGATGAATCGCCGGGTGGAGATCGTCGTCACGCAGTGATTGAGGTCAATGCATGGAATCCCTGAAACGTTTTTCGGCGCTGCTGTTTTCCCGCCGGACGCTCTCACTTGTCGCCGTGGTCCTGGTCGCGGTGGCGATCTGGTTTATCGGGCCACTGCTCGGCTTCAATGGCATGCATCCGCTCGCGGGCGTCGGTACACGCGTCACGGTCATTGTGTTGTTGCTGTCGCTGGCGCTGTTCTGGCTGCTGGTCTGGCCGGTGTCCATGATCGGTGTTGCGGCGCTGTCTCTGTTGATCTGGCACGCGGGGCCGTTGCTTGCGATTGGAGCGAGCCATCCACTGCAGCCGGATTCGGTCCGTATTTTGTTGATCTCGGTGATTTTCTTCGTGTTCGCCGCGTACCTGTTGTACCTGCTTTGGCGGCGTGCACGTACGGACGAGACATTCGTCAAGAGCCTGTTGAACTTTGGCGGGGAACACCAGGAGGTGGTCGCCAGAGAGGAGATCGCCAGGCTGAGCACCGCCATCCAGACCGCGTTACGCCGGCTCAAGGGCATGCGAACTGGCAGCCGCATCGGTCGCCTGTTCGAAGGGCGGCGGTACCTTTACGAATTACCGTGGTACATGATGGTCGGCGTGCCGGGAGCCGGCAAAACTACCGCGTTGCTGAACACCGGGCTGCAGTTCCCTATCGCGGAGCAGATGAGCGCAGCGGCTCGCGCCAGGCAGGGCACGGACCAGACGGACTGGTGGTTCACCAACGAAGCGGTGCTGATCGACACGGCGGGCCGCTATACGGCGCAGGAATCCGGTTCGGAACTCGATCCGGCTGAATGGAAAGGATTCCTTGGCCTGCTGCGCAAGTATCGGGCCCGTGCGCCGATCAACGGTGCACTGGTGACGATCAGCGTGGAGAACCTGCTTCAGCACTCGGTAGAAGAGCGGATCGCCGAAGCGGCGCGGATTCGGGCGCGCCTGGTGGAGTTGCGCGAGGAGCTTGGCATTCGGTTCCCCGTCTACGTGCTGGTGACCAAACTCGATCAGCTTGCCGGCTTCACAGACTATTTCCAGTACCTGACCAGCGAGGGGCGGGCCCAGCCCTGGGGTTTCAGCTTGCCGGTCGCAGGCAAGCGACGGCGGGGGCAGTCGGCCGCCGATACCGCCGCGCAGTGCCGCGAGGAGATGCGGGCGCTGGTGTCGCGGTTGTTGGCCGGAGAGGCAGGGCGGCTGGGCGAGGAGTTCGATCTGGGCCGCCGCAGGTCGCTCTACGCCCTGAGCGACGAGCTGGGAAGCCTGACAGAACCGCTGGTCGCAATGCTGGAGCAGATATTCCTGGACTCGCGGTACGACGACACCGAGCGCAATGCCATGCTGCGCGGCGTGTATTTCACCAGCGCCACGCAAACCGGGCAGACAGTGGTCGCCGATGCGAGCACCGTCATCCGGAAACTGCGTGGTATGGGAAGGCCCGGAACCGAGGCTGAGGGCGCGGCGGCGGATGGGACCACCGCTGGCAATCGAAGCTATTTCCTGCAGGACGTCTTCAGACGCATCATCGTGCCCGAGGCGCATCTGGTGAAACCCAATCTGCGCTGGGAGTTTCGCTTTCGCCTGTTGCGGATGCTTGGGCACGCTCTGGTGCTGGTGATCTGCCTGTGGCTGGCCGGCGCGCTCTATACGAGCGATGGCCATAACCGCAACTATGGAGACGTGGTGCAGGAAAAGATCAAGGCGCTGGCCGCGATGGTCACGGCCTTTTACCAGAAGAACCAACCGGACGCGATGCCCGAGGTGCTGGCCGCCGCGCGTGACCTGCCAGGCTATGCCGGGCTGAACCTCGCCGATCCGTCCACCGGCTGGCGCTACGGCCTGTACAGCGTGCCGGCGGTGCTCGATGCTGCGACCGTGACCGATACCAGGCTGCAGGATAACCTGCTGGTGCCCTACCTGGTGCGCCGCGTCGAATCGGTGCTCGCGGCGGCGGTGAGTGCGCGTGAAGCCAAGCAGACCTACGACACCCTGCGGGTCTACCTGATGCTGCATGACCAGGATAAGTTCAACGCGTCCGACGTGCGCAACTGGGTGCAAAGTGACTGGGCCACTGGGAACGGGGCGGACGCCTTCGGTGGCCGGGTAGCGGTGCTGGAGCATCTGGACAGCCTGTTGGACGGCAGCCGCCCGGTGCTGTCCCCCTATGCCAGGAACGAGGCGCTGATCCGCTCGGCGCGGGATTTCCTCGACGGCAATACCTCGATCGAACGCCTGTACGACCGTGCCAAGGCCGCGATGATGGAGGAGGCGCCACAGGACTTCACCCTGGTGAGGGCAGTCGGCCCTCAGGCCGGCACCGTGTTCACCCGCGCCAGTGGCGAGCCGCTGGAGCGGGGTATCCCGGGGCTTTTCACCTATGCGGGCTATCACGATCTGTTCAACGCGCGGCTGCCGGAGTTCGTCGGCAAGGCTCAGGCCATTGACGCCTGGGTGATGGGCCGGGGCACCGGTGTCAGTGCTCAAAAAAAAACGCTTGAAGGCGCGGCGGGCAAGCTGACCGGTAACGAACCGCTGACACGCGAGATCCGGCGGCTGTACCTGAGCGAGTATGTCCGGCACTGGGAGAAGTTTCTCGGCGACATCCGCACGGTCACCGGCAACAACCTGGCTTTCGACCTGGAAATCCTGCGTAATTTCGCGGCGCCTGACTCACCGCTGGCGCGACTGGGCCGGGCGGCGGTGCAGGAGACCACGCTCAGCCGCCCGCTTGAGCCCGAGGAAAAATCCCTGGCGCAGAAGGCATTGTCCGCGCTGGACAAAAAGGCGGAGAAGGTCAACGCACTGACCGCGCGCGCCGAAGCCCGCCAGGAGCGTGACATGGTCGACAACCGCTTTGCCGCGCTGCGCGAGGTGGTCACCGGCCAGGCCGATGTGGCCGCGGCCAACGGCCAGGGCGCCTCCGGCAAGCCGCAGCTGGATGCCATTGCCGGCATGGTCAATGCCTACTACACCAGCCTGGTGGTGGCCAACAACGCGCTCAACACGCGCAACCTGCCGCCCGAGGCCGATGCCGGGGCGCAACTGCGCATGGAAGCCGCCAAGCTGCCGGCGCCCTTCAACGCAGTGCTGGCCGATCTGGTAATACAGGGAACCCGGGATATCAACAAGGGGATCGGCGACATCCTGATCTCACAGATGGACGCCTTGATCGGCGAGAGCTGCCGCAACGCCATCGACGGCAAGTATCCGTTCACGCCGACCGCGATGCAGGATGTCGATCCGGCAGACTTCGCACGCGTCTTCGCCGCCGGCGGCGTGCTGGACGACTTCTTCCAGAAGGTATTGGCACCGCATGTGGACACGACGATATCGCCGTGGCGCTACAAGCTCTCCGCGCCGGACGTGCCGCCGGTCGTTGGACCGAGCCTGGTGCCGTTCCAGCGTGCGAAGGAAATCCGCGAGGTGTTCTTCCGTGATCCGGGCGCGAAGACGATGGCCTGGAAGGTTGACCTGAAGGTGGTCGAACTCGATCCCGAAATTGTTGAGCTGAACATGGATTTCGACGGCCAAGGACAACGCTACGTGCACGGTCCGGTCATCCCGCTCAAGGTGAGCTGGCCCGGACCACGCGGAGGACAAGGGGCCGAAATCACTGCAAGCCCGCGCATCCGCCCCGATACCTCGACGCTGATTGCCAGCGGCCCATGGGCCCTGATGCGCGTGATCGCCAAGGGCAAGCTGGCCGGCTCCGCCACGGCCAGTCATTTTATGGCCGAGTACGATTTTGACGGCCGCAAGGCGAAGCTCGACATCAATACGGGCAGCCTTGCCAATCCGTGGACCACCGGACTGTTGCAGGGCTTTCAGTGCCCGGGGAGATCAGGGTGATTACGGCGCCGTCGATTTTCGGCAAGGTGCCGGCCATGGGCGATTTTGTTCGCCACAACGCGCCGCTGGATCAGGTGGACGGCTGGCGCGCCTGGTTCGGCCATGGGGAGGACGCTGCTCCGGCAAAGAAGCCTGATCTGCCCCTGGCCGGCCACGGGGCCCACTGGCTGCACCTGACGCCGCCCAGCCTTGCAGGCCATTCCAGGCTGCGCGCGGCGGAGCCTTGCTACTTCATCCTGCGCCCGCGTAGCCTGCAGTTTCCAAGCGACGGCAGCTATCTGATTGGCGTCCTTGCCGCGTCCCGCGACCGAGTTGGCCGCCGTTACCCGCTGGTGGCCTGGCAGGCCGTCAGCGCCCAATGGGCCGAGCAGCTCCTGGCCGCACCGGCGAACTGGCTCACAGAACTGGCACGGCTGGTCCACGAACATACCCGCCTGCCAGGCCGCACGAGCCTGGCCGCTGCTGTCGAGGCTCTGTGGGCCGATCATCGGCCCGGCTGGCGGGATCGGCTCGGCGTGTCCTTCAAGCGGCTGGCCGATGCCCGCAATCAGGCTGCTCTGGGCGATCTGCTGGGTGGCAGTCTGGCCGGACCGGCCGAGATGCGTGACGACTGGCCACGGATCCTACTGCGCGGAGGCAGTCATGGCAGCGTCTGGCAGGCTGGCACAGGTCGTGCCATGGAGATCGACAGTGCCAGCACTATCCGCAGCATCGTGGCGCGACTTTGATTTTTTCCCGATCTGGGGGGCTGCATCATACCCCCAAAACCAAAAAGTTCGTGCCGGAGTGAATACGCCTACCCCGCGCCTACCCCCAGTGGCGCACGCGACCAGTATCCACATGCACGAAGTCTTCGCGCTCATAGAAACCCACACCGCCAACACCCAGCGACATCGCCGCATCGCGCAGGTCGGCCAGCGCCACGCCGGGCAGGCGGATGTCAATGGCCTTGCCGTCCATGTGCAGGCTGTGCCTGGCGACGCCCCCGCCGCCCGTGCGGCGCAGGCGCGCATTGGTGACGGGGCTGCGATAACCGGAGATCACCTGGAACGGCGATTCGCTGCCCAAGGTGCGGCGCAACTCGAACAGCAGGCCGAAAAGCTCCGGATCGATCACGCCGACCTGGCCGGAGTAATGGTCGCGCAGGAAACGGTTGAGTGTGGTCTGTGCCTGCGGCAGCACCTGGTCGCCCAAAGCGTACACCAGGGAGAGGTGCTCGCCGGTATGGGTATGGTCGAACGACAAGCTGCGTGCGCCAGGCACATTGGCCAGCGCCAGTTGTGGCGAAAGTGCGGCCAGGCCGGCGCCAAGCGCCAGGCCGCTGCCATGTTGCAGGAAGCGGCGGCGTGAAGGGTTGCGTGAGTGGTTCATGTCGGGTTCTGCGTTGGCGCGGGGTGGGCAAGGGCGTCCGGAGCGGGGGGCGCCGATGCGGGCAGGCTGGCGGGCCGGCGTGCGGTCTTTTGCCGCAGCGCCTGGTCCAGCAACTTGTCCTGGCCGTAAATATCAGGCAGGAAGTATACCCGGCCGTTGGCGCGGGCAATGGCGGTGCCATAGGCCAGCACCACCGGCAGCGGCTGCTTGAGCGCCACGGTGTTGGACTGGCCCTTGGTCATCGCCTGGCGGATGCGCTCCTCGGTCCAGCCGGGCATGTCCTGCAGCACGAACTGCGCGAGCGCCACGGGTTCTTCCACGCGGATGCAGCCATGGCTGAAGTCGCGCCGGTCGCGCTTGAACAACTGCGGTGTCGGCGTGTGGTGCAGGTAAATGTTCTGGTTGTTTGGGAACACGAACTTGATGTCGCCGAGCGCGTTCATCGGGCCAGGGCGCTGGCGGATGCGCATCTGGCCGTTCAGCACGGCATCGAGATTGGCCTCGGACAGCGTGGTCACGGCCTTGCCGTTGGCGACGAACTCGAAACCCTGGCGCGTGAAGTACCCCGGGTCGCGCCGCAGCCGCGGAATGGTCTCCGAGCGCGCGATCGACGGCGGGACGTTCCAGTACGGGCTGAACTCGATATAGCGCATGTCCTCCTTGAACAGCGGCGTGCGCGTGTCCAGCGCCTTGCCGACGATGACCTTCATCTCCAGCTTGATGTCGAGCTTGCCGGCGTTGTACTCGTAGGCGCGCAGCATGAACTCGGGGATGTTCACCACGATCACGCGCGGCCCCTCGGCCAGCGGGGTCCAGCGCAGGCGCTCCATGGTCAGCTCGATCTGCCGTACGCGTGCCGCCGGCGTCGTGTTGAGCTGCGCCAGGGTGCCGGCACCGATCACCCCGTCCGGCTCCAGCCCGTGGCGTGACTGGAAGGCCTTGACGCCATCTACGACCGTGCCGCTATAGCGCTGCGGCGTGGGCGCGTCCGCAGGCATGTCGCCCAGTGCCTGCAGGTGCCGGACCAGTTCGGCAAGGCCGCTGTAGGACTGGCCGTTCGTCAGCTTTCCGCCCGGCAGTGCCGGCAGCGGGCGCTCCCAGCCGGGCTGTGCCGCCAGCGCCCGGTAGCGCGCCAGCGCGTCGCGCAGCGTGCCGTAGAGCGGAAACGAAGGCGCAGCCTCCCGAATGGCATCGGGCAAGCGGTGGCTGGCGACGGCCGCGCGCAGGTAGCTGTCGGGCTCGAACAGTGTGGACGACGGCGCCGTGAAATTGGCGTGCACCTTGCGCGGATCGACACGGCCACTGTGCAGGTCCGAGAGGTAGCGGCGCATGGCGTCGCTGAGCGACGCGTCGAGCTTGTCCACCACGTCAGGCGCCGGCTCCGGCCCTGTGGCGGCCTGCGCCAGTGCGCGTTTCAGGTCTTCGGCATCGTAGTCCTGCGGCACGAGGCCGTCGGCGCCCGCATTGGCCAGCGCCGCCACGGCCTGCTGCGCATCCGGGGTGGGCCGCCCACCGGCGAACCACAGCGGCTGCGCGCCAGCGCTAGCGGCGCAGGCAAACAGCCAGGCGGCCAGCGTGCCGCCGATCCAGTGACGGGCATGGCGGACTGAGGTGGAGGACAGGCGCGTGCGAGGCGTGATGGCGGGTGTCATGGGGATGGAATTGGCATGGCTTGCCCGCCTATCGTAGCCGAAGAACGTCTGCATCCGGGTGCTTGCGCACGCGCAACATATGGAAACGCCCGCTGTTTGCACAGCGGGCGTTGGCAGAGGGACACTGGCCGCGTACGGTCCCGGGCTACTTGCCCAGTTCGTGACCGACCACGCCGCCTACCACGGCACCGCCAATGGTGCCGGCGGTGCTGCCGTGCGTGAGTTCGTGTCCCGCCACGCCGCCGGCCACCGCACCGGTCGCGGTACAGCCGGCCAGGCCCATGCCAGCGCTGATCAGCAGCGCACCTGCGAGTTTCCACATGGTCGTCTCCTGTGCCGTGCACGGGTGGCCGGGGCCATCCGTGCTCCTGCCTTTCAGCTTAGGCGGACGCGTACACCGGGCCTTTCGGGCGCAGGCCGATTGCCTTGTAGGATTTGTCGGACGGCACCCTGTGTGCCGTCCGGGCCGCTTTTCCCCTCAGTCCTTCGAGGAGAAGCGGCGCAACCGCTTGATCAGCGACGAGGTGTCCGAGCGGCCGCAGCCCATCTGCTGCAGGTCGGCATAGAACTGGTCGACCGTCGCGGTGACCGGCAGGCTGGCACCGTTGCGGCGTGCCTCGTCCAGACACAGGCCCAGGTCCTTGCGCATCCAGTCCACGGCGAAGCCGAAGTCGAACTTGTCCTCGATCATGGTCGGGCCGCGATTCTCGAGCTGCCAGGAACCGGCCGCGCCCTTGCTGATGACGTCCAGCACCAGCCGCATGTCGAGGCCGGCGCGTTCGCCGAAGGCAATGGCTTCGGACAGGCCCTGAATCAGGCCGGCGATGCTGATCTGGTTGACCATCTTGGCTAGCTGGCCGGTACCCGCTTCGCCAATGCGCGTCACGGCGCGCGCATAGGCGCCAATCACCGGCTCGGCGCGCGCATAGGCATCGGCGTCACCGCCGCACATGATGGTCAGGATGCCTTTCTCCGCGCCGACTTCGCCGCCGGACACGGGCCCGTCGACAAAATGCAGGCCGCGTTCGCGCGCGGCCGCGTAGAGTTCGCGCGCCACGTTGGCGCTGGCGGTGGTGTGATCCACGAAAATGCAGCCGGTGGGCGCAGTGAAGAAGGCGCCGTCGGGGCCGGTCAGCACCGAGCGCAGGTCATCGTCGTTGCCCACGCAGGAGCAGACCACGTCCGCCTGTTTGACCGCCAGCGCCGGTGTTGCCGCCGCATTGCCGCCAAATTTCCCGACCCAGGCCTGCGCCTTGGCCGCGGTGCGGTTGTAGACGGTGACTTCATGGCCCTTGGCGGCAAGGTGGCCGGCCATGTGGAAGCCCATGACGCCAAGTCCGAGGAATGCGACACGCATGCTGCGACTCCGTAACTGATTGGATATTGTTGGATATTCGGTGACGCGCGGCGGCTCATGTAGCGGGAACCACATGGGGGCGCGCTGCGCGGGGGAGGCGGGGCCTCTGGCGCAGAGTATACGGCTGCTGCCGCGTTTCCGGCCTAAACCTGTGCAAAGCGACGCTTACTGGAGATGTGCGGCATGCCGTCCTAAGCTGTCTGGACGTCACTGCGACATGGGGGACAGCGCATGAACCCGACGGAACGCCGCGCGGCCTATCTGCTCATCTATGCCGGCTGCGAGCCGGAACCGGACCACTTCACCAGCGACCTGCCGATCAGCTCGGAGGTGTGGCTGATGTATGCGCAGGACAAGTCGTTCGACGCGCCGCGCGGGCTGCTGCTCACGCCCCACAACGCCGCGGGCGTGGCCGCGCTGCGCGCCGCGGTGCTGCAGCGCCTGCCCGCGCTGGCCGAGGCAGGCGCGCAGCCGGACCGGTACCTGGCGGCCAATGAATCGCACCTGCTGGCAAATATCGATTTCTTCGAGATGTTGCGGCTGCTGCCGCTGACGCCATGGTGGGACAGTCAGGTTCGCAGGCCGGTGGGCGCGGCCGACATGTCGGCCGCCGCGCGCAGGGCGCTCGCGCACAGCCTGACCGGCGATGCATTCGGGCGCTGGCTCGGTGAATCGGTGCTCGCATACGTGGCCAGCGAGGCGGCCATCGCCAGGTTCAAGGACATCGGCCATACCGCGGCCCGTACGCGCTTCGGCGGGCTGGATGTGGAATGCAGCCAGGCGCTGGGACGGCTGGTTAATGTGGCCGCGCTCTATGTCGGCATGACGCTGCTGGGGCTGTCGGACGATAGCTACCCGCCCGCTGTGCTGCGCCAGCGCGTCACGCGGGACAGCCAGCGGGTGCTGCAGGCCCTGTGGCAATGCGTGGAGGCCGACTGTGCGGGCGGCGCCGGCACGCCGCTGTGGCGCGTGTCGGTCAACCGCGAGGTCGAGCATGCGGTGTTTGCCTCGCGCCGCACCGTCAAGGCCGATGCAGCGATCCGCGTGTTCGACACGGGCGGGCAGGGCGTGCGCTGGGCCGTGATCGATTCCGGCATCGATGCCCGCCATCCCGCGTTCGCGGACCTCGATCGCCACGCCGGGCCGCTGCCGATCCGCGATGGCCTGATCGAGCCGCGCCTGTCGCGCGTGATCAGGACCATGGATTTCACGCGGCTGTCGGCCATCACCAGCGGCCGGCTGCCGCCGCTGCCCAAGGGCAAGGGCGGGCCCGACGATGCCGAGGTCAGGCGGCGGATCGAGGCCGTGGCGCGCGACCTGGCCGCCGGCCGCATGATCGACTGGTCGGTGATCGAGCCGCTGCTGGAGATCCCGCATGCGGATGCCGCGCAGTACGTGGCGCCGGTCGGCAGCCACGGCACGCATGTAGCGGGCATCATCGGCGCCAACTGGCTGTCGTCGATGTATCTCGCGCGGCCCGAGCCGCTGCGCGTGCCGGATGAACTGGCCGAGGCCATCAACGTGGCCGGGGTCTGCCCGCGCATCGAACTGCTGGACCTGCGCATTTTCGACGCTCAGGGCCGCGGCGATGAATTCGGCATCCTCGGGGCGCTGCAGTATGTCCGCTGGCTGAACCAGAGCCGCGACGGGCAGTACGTGCACGGCGTCAACCTGAGCCTGGCGTTGCGCCACGACGTGCGCAACTACGCCTGCGGCAGCACGCCGGTGTGCGTGGAGTGCGACCGCCTGGTCGGCAATGGCGTGATCGTGGTGGCGGCGGCCGGCAACTACGGCTATGACGAGGCCTATGCCGCAGCCCACATGGGCGCCGGGTTCCGTGGCCAGACCATCACCGACCCGGGCAATGCGCAGTCCGTCATCACCGTGGGCGCCACGCACCGCACCGACCCGATGCGCTATGGCATCTCCTACTTCTCCAGCCACGGCCCGACCGGTGACGGCCGCATCAAGCCCGACCTGGTCGCGCCGGGGGAGAAGGTCACCTCGACCGTACCGGGCGGCACGCTCGCGTCGATGGACGGCACCAGCATGGCGGCACCGCACGTGTCCGGCGTGGCGGCGCTCCTGCTGTCTCGCAATGGCGAACTGATGGGGCAACCCGGCAAGGTCAAGGCGCTGCTGTGCGATACCGCGACGGACCTGGGACGCGACCGTGCGTTCCAGGGCGCCGGGCTGGTCGATGCCCTGCGCCTGCTGCAGCGGGTCTGAGCATGCCGGGGCCCCGCGCTACCCCTGTCCCAGGATCGCCTTCCTGACCAGCTCGGACTGCCGGTTGCAGTGCATTTTGGTCATCAGCATGGCGATCTGCTTGCGCACGGTATTGACTGATACCCCCGCCGAGGCGGCATAGGCCGTGGCGGTCTGGCCTGACACCAGCGCGGCCAGCACCCGTGCCTCGGCCGGCGTGATGTGGAATGCCGCGGCCAGGCGGTCGGGATCTGGCTGCGTGCCGCCGCTGTCGCGGCGTTGCATCCGCATCAGCACGCAGCACTCGCCGGCAATGCGCAGCGAGGGTCCGGCAATTGCCATGTCGATGGTGACCGTGACACCGCTGCCGGCGGGAATCGTCATCGTCTGCCGCATCCCGGTCTGGCAGGCCGCAGCGACATGCCGCAGCAGCATCGCGTGCATACGCGGGTCCGCATGCCAGAGTACGCCATGGCGTGCGGCGAACAGCGGACTGGCGAAGATCTCCTGCGCCAGCGGGGATACGCGGATGACCGCGCCGGTTGCACCGACCAGGCAGATGGCCTCGTCGAACGAGGAGAAGGCTTCTTCGAGATTGGCGAGGTGGCTGTACACGGCATGCTGCCTGCGCGCGATCCTGTCGCGCAATGTGTGGAAGAAGGCCGCCACTGGCCCATGCACGAACCGGTCGGCCGCGCGCATGTCGACGGTGCTGCGCTGGAAGCTGATTGCGGCGCGCAGGTTCGGCGCGTCTGCGAGGATGTATGCCTGGACCTGCGCCATGCGGTACTTCACCATGAAATCGGCGTAGTACTCCGTATTGCGGAACTGCGAGAGCGGGTACATCCGGCTCGTGTCCAGCCACTGGCCGGCGGGCTGGCACATGGCATCGCGCGCGAAGAGGTCCAGCGCATGGTAGTGCTCCCGGTAGTCGCGCTCGCCATTGGCATCCACGCCGACCTGCGACAAGTGGAGCAGGGCCCCGGTGCCGTCGAACATCAGCAGCGAGCCGCTGTCCGCGCCCACTACGTCGCGCGCAGCGGACAGGATGTCCATCCATGGGGGCGTGCGGTCTTCCAGGTGGTGCGCCGCTTCCAGGGCACGGCGCAGCATCGCTTGTTCGCTCAACTCGAGGTCCTCTGACTGCTCCAGGCGCGCACGCCTGGCTGTTTCCTCTCATGGTGGGCGAAATCCGGCCAATGCCAATGCCCCGAACGGGGGATGAGGGGCATCCCCGCAACATTGATCCCGGCGGCAGGGTCTAATCTGCGCTTTTATTACCCATGACATCGTTATTTCAAAAATAACGATGTCATGGGTAATTGCGAAATACCTATGGCATTGGTAAATTGCGGTTAGCAACCACATGGGTAAAAAGCGCGGGCATAAGGTGAACGACATGAAGCAAGTCCTTTCCACCCCCTTGCAGGTCAGGCAGGTGCTTCAGGGTGCCCGCAAGGCCGCGGGCCTCAACCAGAGCGAAACGGCGGCCAGGCTCAATATCAGCCAGAGCCGCATGTCCCACATGGAGCTGAATCCCGGCAGCATCAGCGTAGAGCAATTGCTGGCCTTGATGGGGGTGCTTGGGCTGGAACTGGTGGTGCAGGAAAAGCGGGGCAGCGCGGATGCCGAGGCGGGGTGGTGATCATGGCCGTACGCAGGACACGGACACCGGTGCTCTCGGTCTGGGCCAACGGCCTGCGCGTGGGAACATGGCGCAATCCGGGCAGTGCGGCGATGGAGTTCGAGTACGACACGGCGTGGATGAACTCGGATGCTGGCCGCCCGCTCTCGTTGTCGCTCGACTATGCACTGGGTACCCGGAAAATCATCCGTGGCGAAGCGGTGCGCCACTACTTCGACAACCTGCTGCCCGACAGCGAACCGATCCGGCGGCGACTGGCCATGCGGTTCGGGACGGGTTCGACCGATGCCTTCGCGCTGCTGTCGGCGATTGGCCGCGATTGCGTGGGTGCGGTGCAGCTTCTCGGCGAAGACGAGATACCCGTCGGCCATGACCGGATCGAGGGCGAGCCGCTGTCCGACGCGCAGATCGAGCAATGGCTGCGCGACGCCGTGTCGGCGCCGGCACCGGGACACGGCCAGGACGACGACTTCCGCATCTCGATTGCAGGCGCGCAGGAAAAGACGGCACTGCTGCGGCATGAGGGGCAATGGTTGCGCCCGCACGGTGCCACCCCTACCACGCATATCCTGAAACTGCCACTCGGGCTGGTGGGCAACCGGCGCGCGGACCTGAGTGCGTCGGTCGAGAACGAATGGCTATGCCTGAATATCCTTGGCGCTTACGGCCTGCCGGTAGCGCACAGCGAAATGCTGACGTTCGGCGGGCAGAAAGTGCTGAGCGTGAGCCGCTTCGACCGCCAGATGCATGCATCGGGAAACTGGCTGCTGCGCCTCCCGCAGGAGGACTTCTGCCAGGTGTTCGGGCTCAGTTCGCTGCAGAAGTACGAAGTCGACGGCGGTCCGGGCATGGTGCAGATCGCGACCGTGCTGCGCAATTCCGAATCCGCGATGCAGGACCTGGAGACGCTGTTCAGCGCCCAGCTCCTGTTCTGGCTGCTTGCCGCGCCCGACGGACACGCGAAGAATTTCAGCATCCGGCTGTTGGCCGGCGGGCGCTACCGGATGACGCCGCTCTACGACGTGATGTCGGTCTGGCCGGTCATTGGAGATGGTCCGAACCAGTTTTCGTGGCATCGCGCCGAGCTCGCCATGGCTGTTGCGGGCAAGAGCCGGCACTATGCGCTGCGCGACATCCAGCGCCGCCACTTCAACGCCATGGCGTCGCGGTGTTTCCTGGGCGCCAATGCCGAGCAGGTGATCGGGCGGATCATTGCCCGGACTCCCGCGGTGATCGACACGGTGGGCGCAATGCTCCCTGCAGGTTTCCCGCAGCGAGTTGCCGACACGATCCTGAACGGCCTGCGGGCATCCGCGGAAAGGCTGGCGGGCATGCAGCCATAGCTGCGGCACCCGCCGGCTGCCCCGCTTGCCGCTTATTCGGGCTTCACGCCCGCATCGCGAATCACCGTATTCCACCTCGCCAGCTCGGCCTTGATCCTCGCGCCGGTCTGCGCCGGGGTGGTCCACGTGGCAATGGCGCCTTGCTTGAGCAGCGCTTCCTTGACCTCCGGCTCGGCCAGGATCTTCTTCAGGTCGGCGCTGAGCCGGTCGATCACCGGGGCCGGCGTGCCGGCCGGCGCGACGATGCCGAACATCGAACTCACCTCGAAGTCCTTCAGGCCTGCTTCGGTGGCCGTGGGCACGTCGGGCAGCGCGCTGACGCGCTGAGCCGAGGTGACCGCGAGCGCGCGGATCTTGCCGCCCTTCACGTAGGCCTGCGCGGCGGGCACGGTTTCGACCATGCTCAGCACCTGGCCGCCGATCAGGTCGGTCATGGCCGGGCCACTGCCTTTGTAGGGCACGTGCAGCATGTCCACGCCGGCCATGCGCTTGAACATCTCGCCGGCCAGGTGTTGCGGCGAGCCGTTACCGGCCGAGCCATAGGTGATGGCGCCCGGCTTCGACTTCGCCAGCGACACCAGTTGCGGCAGCGTGCTGGCGTTGACGGACGGGTTGACTACGAAGACCAGCGGCACGGTGCCGACGATGGCCACGGGCGCAAAGCTCTTCTCGATGTCGTACGGCACGCGGCTCTTGTACAGCGCGGCGTTGATCGCATGGCTCGTCAGCGCGCCCATCAGCAGCGTGTAGCCATCCGGCGGCGCCTTGGCGACCAGGTCCGCGCCGATATTGCCGGCGGCGCCGGCGCGGTTGTCGACCACGACCTGCTGGCCGAGCGTGCCTGACAGGCGCTGGGCCAGCGTGCGGCCGATGACGTCGGTGGCGCCACCCGGCGGGTAGGGCACCACGAGGCGGATCGGCTTGTTGGGGTAGTCGTTGGCAGCGGCCAGGGACGGCGCCAGCAACAGGCTGGCGCAGGCCAGCGACGACAGCAGCAGGGCGTGGCGCGGCGCGCGAACGCCCCGGCCGGGCATGCGGGAAATGCCGGACATGTAAGTCTCCTGTGCCGGGATTTTGTAGGAATCGGGGGAAGAGCGCGGCGGTTCCATGCCGCTCGCCGATGATGCCCGGCTCGTCATCGGGGCCAAGTGTAGGGTGGACCTCTTGATTGATGAATCAGAATTTTTCTATCGACTGATCTCAAATTTGAATTAATTTGGCGTGATCGCCGCAACACTTGCGGCATGGCACCCAGGCAGGCTAAGCTTCGCACTTAAATTATCAATAATCTTATTGGAGACGCAGGATGCCTTCCGCCCACGACCCCAAGCTGCCGCCGGACGGCGCCGCCGCCACCGCCGAGGGCCTGGCCAAGGGCCTGACCAACTACGGTGACACGGGCTTCTCGCTGTTCCTGCGCAAGGCCTTCATCAAGGGCGCGGGCTTTACCGACGACGCGCTGTCGCGTCCGGTCATTGGCATCGTCAACACGGGCAGCAGCTACAACCCGTGCCACGGCAACGCGCCGCAGCTCGTGGAGGCGGTCAAGCGCGGTGTGATGCTGGCGGGCGGCCTGCCGGTGGACTTTCCGACGATCTCGGTGCATGAGAGCTTCTCGGCCCCGACCAGCATGTACCTGCGCAACCTGATGTCGATGGACACCGAAGAGATGATCCGCGCGCAGCCCATGGACGCGGTGGTGCTGATCGGCGGCTGCGACAAGACCGTGCCGGCGCAGCTCATGGGTGCGGCCTCGGCCGGCGTGCCGGCCATCCAGCTCGTGACGGGGTCGATGCTGACCGGCGCGCACCGCGGCGAACGGGTCGGGGCCTGCACCGACTGCCGGCGCTACTGGGGGCGCTACCGCGCCGAGGAGATCGACGGCGCCGAGATAGCCGACGTCAACAACCAACTGGTGGCCAGCGTGGGTACCTGCTCCGTGATGGGCACGGCCAGCACCATGGCCTGCGTGACGGAAGCGCTCGGCATGATGGTGAGCGGCGGCGCGGCGGCGCCGGCAGTGACGGCGGATCGCGTGCGCGTGGCCGAGCGCACCGGCACCACGGCGGTGGCCATGGCCGCTGCCCGGCTGACGCCGGATCGCATCCTGACCGGCAAGGCCTTTGAAAACGCGCTGCGCGTGCTGCTGGCCATCGGCGGGTCGACCAACGGCATCGTCCACCTGACGGCGATTGCCGGACGCCTGGGCATCGACATCGACCTCGCCGGGCTGGACCGCATGAGCCGCGAGACGCCGGTGCTGGTCGACCTGAAACCTTCCGGCCAGCACTACATGGAAGACTTCCACAAGGCCGGCGGCATGCTGGCGCTGCTGCGCGAGCTGCGTCCGCTGCTGCATCTCGACACGCTGACAGTCTCCGGCCGCACGCTTGGCGAGGAACTGGACGATGCTCCGCCCCCGTTCCCGCAGGACGTGATCCGCACCGCCGCCAACCCGATCTATCCGGCCGGCGGCCTGGCTGTGCTGCGCGGCAACCTGGCACCGGGCGGTGCCATCATCAAGCAGTCGGCTGCCAACCCGGCGCTGATGGAGCATGAAGGGCGCGCGGTGGTATTCGAGCATGCCGAAGACATGGCGCAGCGCATCGACGACGAGTCCCTGGACGTCAAGGCCGATGACATCCTGGTGCTCAAGCGCATCGGGCCCACCGGCGCGCCCGGCATGCCGGAAGCCGGCTATATGCCGATTCCGAAGAAGCTTGCACGGGCCGGCGTGAAGGACATGGTGCGCGTGTCGGACGGCCGCATGAGCGGTACCGCGGCCGGGACCATCGTGCTGCACGTCACGCCGGAAGCCGCCATTGGCGGGCCGCTGGCGCTGGTGCGCAACGGCGACCGCATCCGGCTGTCGGTGGCCAACCGCGAGATTGCGCTGCTGGTCGATGACGCCGAGCTTGCCCGCCGCGCGGCGGAGCAGCCAGTGGAGCGCCCGCGTGCCGAACGCGGTTATCGCAAGCTGTTCCTGGAGACCGTGACCCAGGCCGACCAGGGCGTGGACTTCGACTTCCTGCGCGCCGCGCGGACCGTCGATACCGTGCCGAAGCAGGACTGAGCCATGGCCGCTACCGCAGCGACCGTCACCGCCATCGACGGCGGCGATGCCATGCAGCAGGCGCTCGATACGCTGGAAGAAGACATCGTTTTCGGCCGCCTGCACCCGCGCGAGCGGCTCACCGAAGACGCGCTGATGGCGCGCTTCGACCTGAAACGCCACGTGGTACGGCAGGTGCTTGCGGAGCTGGAACAGATGGGTGTGGTCGAGCGCCGGCGCAATGTCGGCGCCGTGGTGCGCGCCTTCGACGCGCATGAGGTGGTGGAGCTTTACGCACTGCGCGAAGTGCTGGAGTGCCACGCGGCGGGGTTGATCGCCCTGCCGGTGCTGCCAGCCCGCCTGCAGGCGCTGATCGACGTGCAGCAACGCCACGATGCCGCCGTGGCGGCCGAAGATGCGCGCGCTGTGTTCCGCATCAACCAGGCGTTCCACCGCGAACTGTTCGCGCTTTCCGACAACGCCGTGCTGCAGCAGGCCATTGGCGAATACGCGCGGCGTACCCACCCGATCCGCTTCGGCACGCTCGCCGCCGCGGCGTACCGGGAGCGCGCGCGGCAGGAGCACTGGGCCATGATCGAAGCGCTGCGCGAAGGGCGGCGAGACGACCTGGTGGCGCTGTGCCGGCGGCACCTGCTGCCATCGCGCGACGCCTACCTGGCGGCTGAAAAGGCGCGGGGCCAATAGGCCCGGCGCCGGGGCTCAGCGGGCAAGGCGCAAGCCCCGCCGAGCCTGCCGGAACTCGCCGGGTGTCATCGGCTGTGCCTTGTTCCAGCAGGAACGGAAGGCCTGCACGCTCGCAAAGCCGCATTGCGCGGCGATTTCCTCGATCGGCAGCGAAGATGCCTCCAGCAGCCGGCCGGCCTTGTCCATGCCATGGCAGTAACCCATCGACCTTGTGCCTGGACTGCCGACATGAAAAGCTCCCGGATTTCCCGTTCCGTCACGCTGCTGCTGGTTGCTACCGGCTTTGCCGTGATGTTTGCATCGACCGCCGTCAAGGGTGTCTACCAGGTCTACTTCGTGCAGCTTGCCACGCACTTCGGACAGGGTCGCGCGCAGTTCGCATGGTCCGGCGCGCTGTTCATGCTGGCTACCGGCCTCATGTCGCCGGTGGTGGGCGCGCTGAGCGACCGAATCGGGCCCCTGCGCACCTCGGCGGTCGGCGCGCTGGTTGCGGGCCTGGCCTATGCGAGCGCGGCCTGGTGGAACCAGTCGCTGGTGTGGTTCAGTCTTGCGTTCGGCATCGCCGGCGCATTCGGGCTAGCGGCCATGACCTTCGTGCCGATGGGCGTGCTGGTGGACCGCCTGTTCGAGGCGCGCAGGAAAGGGCTGGCCTATGCCATCGTCACGAACGGCACGGCGATCGGCTTCATCGTGCTGTCGCCGTTCTGGATCTGGCTGCAACCGCAGGCTGCGTGGACCACGGTGTTTGGCGCCGTCGGCATGGTCTTCGCGCTGCCGGTGGCCGCCACGCTGTGGCTGCTGTCGCGCTGGGAGCCGCCTGCGCCGGCAGTTGCCGTAGCGCAGGCGCATGCCTCGGCATGGACGATCGTGCGGCGCGATCCCGTGTTCTACGTGCTGGCCGCGGGGTTCTTTGGCTGTGGCGCGACCATGGCCTTCATCGACGTCCACCTGCTGGCGCATTGGCAGGACCGGGGCGTACCGCGCCTGGAAATGGGCTATGCGCTGAGCGCGCTTGGGGTGCTGGAACTGGCCAGCGGCATCGCCTCCGGCGCGCTGGCGCTTCGCTTCGACAAGCACCGGTTGCTGGCCGCGTTCTACGCCATGCGCTGCGCGGCGATGCTGTTGCTGCTGGTGCCGCAGGCAGGCGTGCTGCCGTTTGCGGTGCTGTTCGGCAGCAGCTACCTGGGCACGGTCATCCTGACGTCGATGTTCTGTTTCGAGCGCTACGGCAGCCAGGTCAAGGGCAGGGTGTTCGGGCTGTTGTTCCTGGTCCACCAGGTCGGCGCATTCCTGAGCGTGCAGCTTGGGGCGCGTTCGTTCGAATCCACGGGCGCTTACGTGCACACCATCGTCGCGCTTGGCTTGGTAACCGCCTTCGCGGCCATCTGCTCGTGGCTGGGTTTGCGCCGCGGAGTCAGCGAACCGCCCGCCGCGCATGCCGGGGCGGGCGCGCAAGCCTGATTCCGAAGGGGATGCGTATGCTGGCGATCCGCTGCGTGTTCATTGGTGCCTGCCTGCTTCCATTGGTTCTGGCTGCCCTGCGGGCTGGTAGCCGCGCGAAGCTGGCGGCCGCTTGGTCCGGCGTCGCCTTGCTGGCCGTGCTGCTAAGCCTGGTTGACCTGTCCGCCTGGGTGCAGGCTCGCGTCGACGGCATGCTGTTCCGCGCGGGTTGTGGCGGATGACGCCACAGCCGGCAGCCAGCTATTCGTTTGGACGGGATTCCGGCGCTGACTTCGACGTTGTACGCGCACCCGCCTGCCGCATTTTGCGCCAGCGTGCCCACCGGTCCGGTGCCGCGTTCAGCGGCGGCCGCACCAGGTTGGCCTGCCACGCGTGCTGCATCACCTGCTCGATCTGGTTGAAGGCTTCCTTGGAGATCACCGCTTCTTCGCGCATGGTGGCCAGAGATAGCTGCCCCTTGCGCAACGCGAACAGCATCAGCAGGCGCCGTTCCAGCGCCACAGTGTAGTCGCCGAACTGCTCGCGCATCTGCGCGAGGCCCTCGCCGGCGGAGTTGAAGCGTTCCTCAAGCACGCCGTCCAGTACCGTGGTCATGCGCGCGCCGAACACCGGCGTGAGCAGCGAGCGGTTGTAGCGGCGCAGGCGGTCCAGCACGGTCTGCCGGCAAACCAGCAGTTCGAAGCGGTCGGCCAGCGCACGTGCCAGCGGCCGGTCGAGGCCCAGCCATTTGTGCAGGAAGGATGCGATCCGGTAGCCCAGGTGGTACTGCAGGATGGCCCGTGCCGCGCGGTTGTAGCCGATGCGGCCCTGCTCGCGCGCGGCGTCGATCATGTGCGAGGTGTTGCGCATCATGGCGTCCAGGTTGGCTACCGAGACCACGCCGTCGCCATACTCCGGAATCAGTTCGCGTTCGCGCGTGGCCAGCGTGACCAGGCCGATGGTCAGCCGGTCGCGCTCGGACAGCGCGCTGTCGAAATCGAACTCCGCCGAACCCAGTTCGATGCCGCGCCGGTAGTGCTGCGCAACTTCGCGCGCGGCGGCCGGCGGCAGGTCGAAGGTCTCGGCCACGCGGCCCAGCATGGCTTCCACTTCCTCGGTGGACAGGCGGATGGCCTGCTGCTGCAGCGCGCGCTCCTGCGGCGAAAGCTGGTTGAGGCCGAGCCGGTGGATCAGCCAGCGCAACGTGGTGCCGTTCAGCAGCAGGCTGACCAGAACGAAGCCGGTGGCCAGGATCGCGACGAAGTGGCGTACCTGGTAGGGCAGCGCAGTGTTCTCGGCGATGCCGAGCGCGAGCACCAGCGTGACCGCGCCGCGCAACCCGCCCCACGCAATGGCCAGCTTGAAGGCGCCGCTGATCGGTGCGCTCAGCCGAAGCCATGACAGCAGCGGCAGCAGGCCGAACAGGGTCAGCAGCCGTGCAGCCAGCGCCGCGGCCACCAGTACCAGCAGCAGCCAGCCGTGATGGACCGTGACGCCGGCCAGCAGCGAAGGCACGCGTACCGCTGCCAGCAGGAAGACCACGGCCCCCGCGATGCCCGCGAACTGTTCCCAGATCATGCGCAGATGCCGCCAGTTGGCGGGCGTCAGGCGCGTGGGGCCGAGCGCGCTCACCATCAGTCCGGCGCATACCACGGCCACGACCCCCGACACATTGAGCAACTGGTCGGCCAGCAGGTACAGCGGGTAGGGCAGCGCCAGCGTCAGCGCGCTTTCGGCCATGGCCAGGCCCGACAGGCGCGGCAGCACTTCTGCCACGAGCCGGCCCGCCAGCACGCCGCACAGCAGCCCACCGATGAACGACCAGGCCAGCTCGCGCACGCCCGCGCCAAGCGTGGCCTGTGCGCCGTGGCCCGTGAGCATGGCTACCAGCACGCCCACGATGGCGATGGCCGCCGCATCATTGAGCAGGCTTTCGCCTTCGACCAGGCGGATCAGGCGCGCCGGGGCGCCTACGTCCCGGAAGATGGCAATGACGGCGGCGGGGTCGGTGGTGGCCACCACGGCCCCGAGCAGCAGGCAGGCGGCAAGTGGCATGCCGCTTGCCGCCGCGGTGGCAAGGCCGATCACACCGGTGGCGACGATCACGGCGACCACGGCCAGCAGCAGGATCGGCGCTGCATCCGGCAGCATGCTGCGGACATCCGCGGTCAGCGCGGCGTGGAACAGCAGCGGTGGCAGGAAGATCCACAGGTAGGCCTCGGGCGGCAGCTCGGGATCGATCAGCGGATGCAGGAAGTGCTGCGCGAACTCCGGATGCGCGGCATCGATCGCTACATAGCCCGCGCCGATCGCGATGCCGATCGCCGACAGCAGCGTGGATTCGGGCAGTACGAGGCGCGCGGCGGCGACCTGCACCACGGCGACGATGGCCAGCAGGACGCCGGCCAGTATCAGGACATCGACGAGGATGCTCATGCGCCCACCTCCGCACCGGCGGCTTCCGGCTGGCCGCGGAACTGGACCAGGTGTACGCGCACGGCATCGGCCAGCTCCGCCGCCGCCGGCGACAGGCTGCGATTGCGCGGCGTGACCAGGCCAATCGACCGCTCCGTGACCGGGCCCGTCAGCAGGCGCTCGACGATGCCCGGCTGGCGCACCGTGCCCGCGGCGATTTCCGGCAGCGCGGCCACGCCGAAGCCGCATTCGACCATGGCCGCGATGGTGGCGAGGTGCTCGGCCTCGAACACCGGCTGGAAGCGGATGCGATTCTGCAGGAAGGCCCACTCGGCGTACTGGCGCACGCTGCTCGGGTGCGTCATCGACACATGCGGCGCGCTGGCCGTGTCGGCCCAGCGCAGCGGACCCGAGCCGCGTGCCATCGGGTGTGCTGTTGGGATCAGCAGGACGAAACGATCGGACAGCAGGGGCTCGTAGTGCAGGTCGGCCTGTTGCGGATCGGCTGCGGTCAGGGCGAAGTCGACATCGCCCGAGCGCACCATGTCGAACGCGGGGCCGGACAGCGTATCGAACACCTTCAGCGCCACTTCGGGGCGGGCGCGGTGGTAAGCCATCAGCACGCGCGGCAGCATGCGCGCCGCCAGCGACGGCAGTGCCGCCACGGCCACCTGGCCGCGTTCGGCGCTGGCAATGCCCGTGACGGCGTCGAGCGCGCCGCGGAAGGCCGCCTGCAGCAGCGCGGCCTGCTGCATGAAGACCTCGCCGGCCGCGGTCAGCCGCACCGTGCGCGTGGTGCGGTCGAACAGGCGCACGCCAAGCGATTCCTCGATGCGCAGGATCTGGGTGGAGAGGGCGGATTGCGACAGGTGCAGCTGGCTGGCCGCCTGCCGGAAGTTCAGCGTGCGGCCGAGCACCAGGGTGGTCTCGATGTCGCGCATGGACAGGTTGATCTTCATGGGCGGTACGTCGCGGCCCGTGCCGGGGGCTGCTGATTGATCTCGAATTCAGATCATTTTATCCATAGAATCGACTTCATCAATCAAAGCGGCTTCTCTACACTGCTGCCATTCCCATTCCGGCGGTGGCCAGGTGCGCCTGCCGCCTTCGCCATGCAAAGAGACGCTATGCAGAATTCCGCCCCGTCCGTCCTCCTCGGCCGCCCAGGCGCCGCCCATGCCGTTGTGGTCGGCGGCGGCACCATGGGCGCCGATGTCGCCGTGGTCCTGACCCGGGCGCTGTGCCGCACCACCGTGATAGAACCGGATGCCGGCCGCGCCGGCGCGCTGCCGGGCCGCGTTGCCGCCAACCTGGCAACCATTGGCCGAGCCGAAGGCGCCAACAGGCTCGCTGTGGTGCCGGACCTGGACGCTGTCGACTGGTCGTCGGTGGACCTGGTGATCGAGTGCATTCCCGAGCGGCTGGAACTCAAGCAGGCGCTGTTCGCGGATCTGGCGGCGCGGGCGCGCCCCGACGCCGTGCTGGCCAGCAACAGTTCCAGTTTCCCGATCAGCGCTATCGGCGACGGTTTGTCCGGTCGCAGTCGCATGCTGGGCCTGCACTTTTTCATGCCGGCGCATCTGGTGCCGCTGGTGGAAGTCGTCATGGGCACGGGCAGCGACGAAACCTGTGCCGATGCGCTCATCGCCTTCATGCGCCGCTGCGGCATGGTGCCGGTCAAGGTGCGCCAGGACCTGCCCGGCTTCCTGGCCAACCGGCTGCAGCACGCGTTGTCGCGCGAGGCCTTCAGCCTGATCGACCGGGGCATCGCCTCTGCCGAGGACGTGGACGCCGCCGTGCGCTTTGGCTTCGGCTTCCGCTTCCTGGCCGCGGGCCCGGTCCTGCAGCGCGACCATGCCGGCATTGACGTGCACGCCGCTGCCGGGGCTACCATGTACCCGACGTTCTGCAATGACGACCATCCCGCGCGCTGCCTGACCGAGCGCGCCGCCGACGGCCGCCACGGCATGAAGCGCGGCGAAGGCTTCTACGCGTGGACGCCCGAAACCATTGCCGCCGAACGCGCGCGCTATGACCGCCTGTTGCGCGCCGGCCTTGACCTGATTGCCCCTGAACTGCCCGAGATCCAGCCATGACCCAAGCCACCCAAGCCCCGATCCAACAGCCGCTGGCCACCTCGCCGCTGATCATTACCGTCGCGCCCAATGGTGCCTACAAGCGTGCCAGCGACCACGCGGCGGTGCCGCTGACCGCCGCCGCGCTGGCGGCGGACGCCAAGGCTTGCCTCGATGCCGGCGCGGCGATGATGCACATGCACGTGCGTGACGCCGAAGGGCGCCATTCGCTCGATGCGCACACCTATCGCGACGCGCTGGCCACGGTCAGGCAGGCAGTGGGCGATGCGTTGCTGGTGCAGGTCACCAGCGAGGCGGCCGGTGTGTACAAGGCCGCCGAGCAGATGGCGATGGTGCGCGAACTGCGGCCCGAGGCGGTATCGGTGGGCCTGCGTGAAATCGCCGTCCCGGACGTGAGCGAGACCGAACTGGCGGGCTTCCTCGGCTGGCTGGCCCGCGAGCGCATCATGACGCAGGTGATCCTGTACGACACGGCGGATGTACAGCGCTGGCAGGCCATGCGCGAGCGCGGCATGGTTCCGCCGGGCGCGTGGTCGGTGCTGTACGTGCTGGGGCGCTATTCCGCGGGGCAGGTGTCGTCGCCGCGCGACCTGCTGCCGTTCCTGCAGGTGGGCGACGGAACCCTGCCATGGGCCATCTGCGCGTTCGGCCGCGAGGAGAATGCCTGCGTGACCGCCGCGGCAGCGTTCGGCGGCCATGTCCGCGTGGGCTTCGAGAACAATCTGTACCTGCGCGACGGAAGCCTGGCGCCGGGCAATGCCGCGCTGGTGGCCCAGGCCGCGCAGGGCGGGATGATGCTGGGCCGTCCGCTGGCTACGGCCACGGACGCTCGCCGCATCTACGGCGAGGTGCGCTGAGCCATGCCGGCTCAGGCGCCGTCCGAGTAGGGATCGGGCGTGCGCGGGCTGCGGGCGCCGTCAGTGAATGGGTCGGGCGTGCGTGGGCCGCTGCGGGCACCATCGGTAAAGACATCGCGCGGGCTGTGGATGCTGCGCGCACCGTCCAGGTAAGGATCGGGCGAGCGCGTCCCGGCCGCGCTCGCTACGGTGGCCACGCCGGCAAGCGTGGCGGCCATCGCCGTGGCCATCAGGGTATGTCTGAGCAGTCGCATGGTTCATCTCCGGTAGTCGGCCGGTCAGGGCTTGACCAACCATGCGCGCAGTCTAGGCAGCCGTGCCGCACAGCAGCATGACCACAGCATGACAATGCCGTCATCGACGCGCGTCTGCGGGGGGGGCGGCCGTGTTTCGCGGGGGTGGGCTGCCAAACACGGTAAAATCGCGGAAATCACACCGGCCGCCGCAGTTCGGCGCCGGTCTTCCATTGCACCGCCGGAATCGGAGACATTGCGGCGGGCCTCTCACGATACTCATGTCTGAGTCTGATTCAGCCAAGCTCGCCGCGATCGCCTGGATTCGCGAGCAAATGGACAACTACGCCCTGACGCTTGACGACCTGGTCGCCGCCGGATGTTTTGATGGGGAACCGTCCGCCGGAGAACCCGTGGCCACGAATATGCCCGGTGCAACCGACGTACCCGATGTGCCCGGCGCCACGAGCGCCATTGCTGCGCAACAGCCGCCGAAGAAGGCTGCACCGCTCTACCGGAATGCCTTGGGGCAAAGCTGGGACGGTACGGGCGAATATCCGGACTGGCTTCAGCGCGCCGTCAACGCGGGCCAGTCGATTGATTTTTACCGCGTCGAATAAGCCACCCGCAGGTCCTGGCGGATTCGCCGGGACGGCTCAAGGCGCGGCAGGGAAGCCGCTGAAAGGACCGGCAAACGTTGCGGTCGACACCATGGCCGCAGCATGGGCATAGTGGGCAAGCGCCGCGACGGGGAGCGGGGGCAACTCGTCCGTGGTGCACCCGTCGCGCCCGGCGCAGCGGCTGTCCGCGCGGCCGCTGCTTTGGGCGGGCTTGCTGTTGGCGTCGTTGCTCCTGTCGTGCAGTTGCAGGGGCCGGCCGTCGCTGTCGGGATCGGCCATGACGCGCACGGCGCCATCGGCGCAATGCTGCGCCGGATCGAGGGCTGCTTCAGCACTTGCCTTCGCCGCCGCATGACGTTCGGCCAGTGACAAGCCCGCAGCCTGCACCACGGTGCAGGCCGGTATCTGGGAAGTGGCCTGGCCCGCACCGGGCAGGGCCAGCAGCGGAAGGCACAACAGGAAAAAGCGGATCGGCAGGCGTTTCATCGGATGGCGTGGAACCAATAGGCGCGTTCGGTGTCATCGGGCATTTTACCGGGCCAGCTGGCGCGGATGCGTCACGTGCAGATGACATTTTTGACATCTTGCGCCACACATGGCCAGACTCCGCTAGCGTTATGCCCTGGTGGAGCAATGGTGCCTACCTGAAAGGACCTGCATGCGCATCCTGATTGTCGAAGACGAGCCCAAGGCAGGCGACTACCTGCTCAAGGGGCTGACCGAATCCGGCTTTGTGGTCGACCTCGCGCGCGATGGCATCGACGGTCTGGCCCACGCGCGCGAGCAGCCCTATGACCTCGTCGTGCTGGACGTGATGCTGCCCGGCATGGACGGCTGGAGCGTGCTGCGTGAACTGCGCCGCGAACGCGATACGCCGGTGCTCTTCCTGACCGCGCGCGACGAACTGCAGGACCGGCTCAAGGGTCTTGAGCTCGGTGCCGACGACTACATGGTCAAGCCGTTCGCGTTTGCCGAACTGGTCATGCGCATCCGCACCATCCTGCGCCGCGGGCCCCTGCGCGAGAGCGAATTCATCGAGGTGGCAGACCTGCAGATCGACGCGATCCGCCGGCGCGTGACGCGGGCGGGGCAGAAGATCGACCTGACGTCGAAGGAATTTGCATTGCTCTACCTGCTCGCGCGGCGCCGTGGCGAGGTGCTGTCGCGCTCCCTGATCGCCTCGCAGGTGTGGGACGTGAATTTCGACAGCAACACGAACGTGGTCGATGTGTCGATCCGCCGGCTGCGCGCCAAGGTGGACGATCCGTTCGACCACAAGCTGATCCACACGCGGCGCGGCATGGGTTATGTGCTCGACGAAGGCGAGCCGCGCCTGGGCGACGCGTGATGCGCCTGCCTTCCTCTCTCACCGCGCGGCTGACGCTGGCGTATGGCCTGGCCACGGCGGCGATCCTGGCGGGGGTGGCGGCCTACCTGTCGGGCGCGCTGTCGGCGCAGCTGCAGGGGCGTGACGAAAGCGAACTGGTCGGCGAAGTGCTGCTGGTGCGCCATCTGCTGCGCGAGGTGAGCAATGAAGACGAGGTCCGCGCCGATACCCACCGGTTTGCCGATATCGCCATGGGACACGAGGGTTTGATCCTGGTGGTGCGCACGCCGCTGGGGGAGCCGCTGGTCACGCTCAACCCGCGCAACGAGGCCATTCCGGCGCTCGATGTGCTGCCCGTCTCGACGCAGCCGCAGAAGTCCATGCTGCAGAAGTGGCAGCCGAAGAGCGGGGCGGAGTCGTCGGCCATCGCGGCGCTCGGCCAGCTGGGCGACACCGGCCGCTCGGTGGAGATCGTGGTGCTGCGCGACGCCGGTTATCGCGTGGCGCTGATGCGCGAATACCGGCACCGCCTGCTCGCGGCGACGCTGTGCGGCGCGGCTGTGGCGGCAGCGCTTGGTTTTGTGCTGGCGCGGCGCGGCTTGCAGCCGTTGCGGCGCATGGCAGCCGATGCCGCGGCGGTGACTACCAGCCGCCTCGCCACGCGCCTCGATGTCGGCAGCGCGCCGGCCGAACTGCGCGAACTGGCGGGCGAACTCAACGGCATGCTGGCGCGGCTGCAGGACAGTTTTTCGCGGCTCTCCGCGTTCTCCGCGGACCTGGCGCACGACTTCCGCACGCCCATCAGCAACCTTGTCGGCCAGACCGAGGTCACGCTGACGCAGAGCCGCAGCGTGGCCGAGTACGAGGCCTTGCTCGAATCCAATCTGGAGGAATACGAGCGCCTGTCGCGCATGATCGAGAACATGCTGTTCCTGGCGCGTGCCGACCATGCGCAGGTGGCCATGGGCGTGCGCGCACTCGACGCGCGTGTCGAAGTCGACAAGGTCGCCGAATACTTCGAGGCGGTGGCGGCTGACCGCAACGTCAGCGTGTCGGTGGATGGCGCCGCCAGCATTCACGCAGACCAGACGCTGCTGCGCCGCGCCGTCACGAACCTGCTCGACAATGCTCTGCGCCATGCGCCGGGAGGCAGCACGGTATGCGTGGATGTTTCTCGTCGCGCTGGCGAAGAGGGCGACGCTACTTTCATCCGTGTGGTCAATGCAGGCCCGGCGATTGCCCCCGAGGTATTGCCGCATATTTTCGGCCGCTTCTATCGAGCCGACCCGTCGCGCCGCAATTCGGCGGCTTCCACGGGGCTGGGGCTGGCCATTGTCGATTCCATCATGCGCCTGCATGGCGGTCGCGCGTTGGTCCGCAGCACCGACGGCGAGACCGAGTTTGCGCTCCTGTTCCCGGCGGAGAATGTGCCGCGGCCGAGCGCGGCAGCCTGACGCCACCAAGGCTGGTGGATGGCAGGCCACCAGCGTTCGCGATGCCTCAGACCTGCTTTCCCACCGCCGCCACGCTAGCCACCAGCGCCGCAATCTTTTCATCCTCGCCGGATTCCCTTCGCCACATCGCGCCCACTGGCGGCAGGTCCCAGCTCAGCGGGTGCGGCAGCGTCGTCGCGCCTTCCGCCTCCACCAGCTCGGCGGCGACGCCTCTTGGCACGATAGTGATGGCGCCCAGATGGCTGCGCAGCACGGTGGCCATCGTCTTGATCGAATACGTTTCGACGATCGGCGTAGGCTGCGCCACGCCAGCTACCGCGAACATGGTGTTGATGGTGCGGCGTATCGGCGTATTGGGCGGCGGCAGCAGCCAGTCACGCTCGGCCAGGCGGCCCCAGTCCAGCGCACTGCGCGCCAGGCGCGCCGCCGCCTGGCTTGGCACCACCAGCACCGGCTCTTCCCGGTAAAGCGGACGCTGCGCAATGTCCTCGCCCGGCACATAGAACGTGCGTGCGATCACACAGTCGAGTTCGTGGGCGCGCAGAGCGGCCACCAGTTCATCCGTCGTGCCCTCCCGCACCAGCACCGAGATGCGAGGGGAGCGCGCCAGCCCGAACGTGCAGGCGGCGTCCAGCACCGGCCGTGCGATGTACGGAATCACCCCCAGGCGCAGCCGTCCCGACAAACCGGCCCCGATCACGGCAAGCTCGCGGCCGAGCGCGTCGGCGTCGGCCAGCGCCAGGCGGGCGTGCGCGAGCACGCTCACGCCGGTCGGCGTGGGCTCCAGACCCTGACGCGTGCGCGTGAACAGCGGTACCGTAAAGATGTCCTCGATCTCGCGCAGCATCTTGGTGACGGCCGGTTGCGACAGGTTCATCTCGGCCGCGACGCGCGATACCGAGCGCTGCGTTTCGAGCGCCAGCAGCAGTGGCATGTGCCTGAGACGAAGCCGTGAAATGACGCGATGGACGAGTTGGTCGGAAGCGATGGACATGTCGGTGCCTGGCAGGGTGTTCGTATAACCAATTAGTAATGCAATGATAACTAAAGACGTCATTGTGGTTATTTGATGATCCTATACTGGCCAAAACCCTGGAGCCTCTGGAGCCCATTTCATGTTCACTACCCGTCCGGAGATCGTCGGCACTTTTGGCGTGGCGGCATCGACCCACTGGCTGGCCACGCAGACCGCCATGGGCGTGCTGGAGCGCGGAGGCAATGCCTTTGACGCTGCTGCAGCAGCCGGCTTCGTTCTGCAGGTGGTGGAACCGCACCTCAACGGACCTGGCGGCGAAGTGCCGATCCTGTACTGGAGCGAGCGCGAGCGCCGCGTGCGCTCGGTGTGCGGGCAGGGCGCCGCGCCGGCGCTGGCGGAACCGGCGCCATTGCGCGCCATGGGGCTCGAACTGATGCCCGGCATCGGCCTGATGCCAGCTACGGTGCCGGGCGCGTTCGGTGCGTGGCTGACCATGCTGCGCGATCACGGCACGTGGCCGCTTGCCGATGTGCTGGCGCCGGCCATCGGCTACGCGCGCGACGGATTCCCGCTGGTGCCGCGCATCTCGCGCGCGATCCTTGCCGTGCAGGCGCTGTTCCGCGACGAATGGCACAGCTCCGCGCAGACCTGGCTGCCCGGCGGCAAGGTGCCACGCCCAGGCAGCCTGCACACGCTGCCCGCGCTGGCGGCGACCTATACCCGCATCGTCGGCGAAGCGCAGCAGCGCAGCGACACGCGCGAAGGCCAGATCGATGCGGCCATGGACTGCTGGTATCGCGGCTTCGTGGCCCGCGAGATCGACAGCTATTGCCGCAATACGCATGTGCGCGATACCACCGGCGACAAGCACACGGGGCTGCTCCGGTACGAGGACATGGCCGCATGGCAGCCTGACGTGGAAGCGCCCGCCACGCTCGACTTTGGCCGCTACACCGTTGCCAAGTGCGATATCTGGAGCCAGGGCCCGGTGTTCCTGCAACAGCTTGGCATGCTGCGGCAAGCGGACCTCGAACAGCACGCCCCGGACTCGGCGGAGTTCGTCCACCGGATTGCCGAGGCGTGCAAGCTGGCCATGGCGGACCGGCTGGCCTGGTATGGCGATCCACGTTTCGCCGCCAGCCCGCTCGCCGCGCTGCTGGACAGCGGCTACCTGGCCGGCCGCGCGCAGCGCATCGGCGAGCGTGCCTCGCGCTCGATTGAACCGGGCATGCCTGGCGGCGCGACGCCGCGCCTGCCCGACCTGGACGCCGCGGTGCGCACGCTGCAGCGCGCCGATGTGCGTTTCGGCGTGGGCGAGCCGACGTTCGCCGAACTGCCGCCGGTGTCCGAGTGGGCCGAGCGCGAGCTGTTCGTGGGTGACACCTGCCATGTGGACGTGATCGACCGGCACGGCAATATGGTCGCCGCCACGCCGTCCGGCGGCTGGCTGTCATCGAGCCCGACCATTCCCGCGCTGGGCTTCGCGCTCAATACGCGGCTGCAGATGACGTGGCTTGAGCCCGGCCTGCCGAATTCACTCGCACCGGGCAAGCGTCCATGTACGACGCTGTCGCCTTCGCTCGCGCTGCGCGACGGCGAGCCGTACATGGTGTTCGGCACGCCCGGCGGCGACCAGCAGGACCAGTGGTCGCTCGCGTTTTTCCTGCGCCATGCGGTGCATGGCATGAACCTGCAGGAGGCCATCGATGCGCCAGGCTGGCATATCGACCATTTCCCGGGCTCGTTCTGGCCGCGCCAGACCGTGCTCAACCGGATCACCGTGGAATCGCGTTTCCCGGAAGCCACGCTCGCCGCACTGCGCGACCGCGGCCATGAGGTGCGCGTGGGCGACCCATGGTCCGAAGGACGCATGTCAGCCTGCACGCGCGAACGCGACGCGCAGGGTCGCCTGGTGCTGCGCGCTGGTGCCAATGCGCGCGGCATGCAGGGCTATGCAGTCGGACGCTGAATGCGGCCATCCATCTACAGAACAGAGCGCGGGCAGCGGCACGCTGGATCGCGCGAGACCGAGGAGAGCAAGACCATGACATCCATCCTGAAACGACTGCTGGGCGGCGTTGCCGCGCTGGCGCTCTGCGCCTTTGCGCATGCCGCGGACCCGTACCCGCAGAAGCCGATCACGCTGATCGTGCCGTGGGCCGCGGGCGGTTCCACCGACATCCTCGCGCGCGTGCTGTCCGAGCACCTGACGCGCTCGCTCGGCCAGCCGGTGATCGTCGACAACAAGCCGGGCGCGTCGGGCAATATCGGCTCGGCCATGGTGGCGCGCGCGAAGCCCGATGGCTACACGCTGCTGGTCGGCTCGATGAGCACGCATGCGATGAACCCGGCGCTGATGCCCAACATGCCGTTCCGTGGCGTCGAGGATTTCACGCCGCTGGGGCTGCTCGCCTACGTGACCAACACGATGGTGGTGCATCCGTCCGTGCCCGCGCAGAATCTGAAGGAGCTGATCGCGTACGCCAAGGCCAATCCCGGCAAGCTGGCCTATGCGAGCGCAGGCCCCGGCTCGACCAATCACCTGAGCGCGGTGCTGTTCGAACGCATGGCCGGCGTGCAGATGTTGCACGTGCCTTACAAGGGCGGTGCGCCGGCGGTGGTCGATACGGTCGCTGGCCAGACGCAGATCCTGTTCTCGGCCGGCACGCAGACGCTGCCGCACGTGAAGGCCGGCAAGCTGCGCCTGCTGGCCGTCACCGAAGCGAAGCGCTCGCCGCTGCTGCCCAATACGCCGACGGTCGCGGAGACCGTGCCGGGTTATGAACTGGCGGTCTGGTACGGCGCGTTCGGTCCGAAGGGCATGCCCGCCGACCTGGTCGCGCGATTGAACCGCGAAATCAATACGGTGATGTCGCTGCCCGAGGTCAAGAGCAAGATGAATGCGATTGGCGTGGAGACGACCACGTCCACGCCGCAGCAGTTCGGCACGATCCTGCGCAACGATGCGGACCGCTACGGCAAGCTCATCCGCGAACTCGGCATCCATGGGGAATGACATGAGCGCTGCCCTGGACCACGCCGCAGACATGCTGGTCTGTGCCAATGGCCTGTGCGATGCGCTGCAGCGCGCAACGAGCCCGCTGGAAACGCTGGAGGCCGTAGGCCAGGCGACGCTGCGGCTGCTGGGGCCGGGCCTGCTGACCATCAACGCGTGGCACGCGGGAACGGCGGAAATCGAGCGGATCTGGTCGTCGGACCCGGCGGCGTATCCGCCGGGCGGGAAGAAGTCGAAACCCGACGGCCCATGGCGCCGGCAATTGCTCGAAGCCGGACAAGTCTTCGTCGGCGAAGGCGACGCGGCGCTGGCGGCCGTTTTCGATGACGTTGCGCTGATCCGCTCGCTGGGATGCACAGCCGTCGTCAACGTGCCGCTGTGCAAGGCCGGGCAGGTATTCGGAACGTTCAACTACCTGTCCGACCGTGCCGCCTGGGATGCCCGCGAGATTGCGGCGTTGCGCGTGCTCGCGAACCTCGCGGCGTCCGCGGTACACGCCACCCACTGATAGGCCGTCCCCACGCTGCAAAGCGCCGGGACGCGTCCCACGCGGATCTAGCTGGCCGAATCTGCCGCCAGCGCACTGCGCACGCCTTCACCGGCGCCCATCTGCTCATCGCGACGATGCGCCAGCCGGTACAGCACAGGCAACACCAGCAGCGTCAGCGCCGTCGATGACACGATCCCGCCAATCACCACCGTGGCGAGCGGCCGCTGCACCTCGGCGCCGGTGCCCGTGGCAATGGCCATCGGAATGAAGCCTAGGGAGGCAACCAGCGCCGTCATCAGCACCGGCCGCAGCCGGCTCAGCGCGCCGGACTGTACGGCATCGTCGAGCGCCAGCCCTTCTTCGCGCAGGCCGCGGATAAAGGTCAGCATGACCAGGCCATTGAGCACCGCCACGCCTGACAGCGCGATGAAGCCGACTGCCGCCGAGATCGACAGCGGAATGCCGCGCAGCCACAGCGCAAGAATGCCGCCTGTCAGCGCGAACGGAATGCCGGTGAAGACCAGCAAGCCGTCCTTCAGGTTGCCGAACATGGCGAACAACAGCACGAAGACCATCAGCAGCGCCAGCGGCACGACGATCTGCAGGCGGTTGGTGGCCGACTGCAGTTGCTCGAACGTGCCGCCCCATGCGATCCAGTCGCCGGTGGGAATCGTCACGCGCTCCGCAATGGCGGCCTGGGCGTCGGGAACGAAGCTGCCGACATCGCGCCCGCGCACATTGGCGCTGATGACGATGCGGCGCTTGCCGTTCTCGCGCGAGACCTGGTTGGGGCCCGGTGCGATGTCGAGCGTGGCGATTTCGCCCAGCGGGATGTAGCTGGTGCGGGGCGGGGCGTTGGCAGCTGCCATGCGCACGCCGTTGGCTGCAGTGGGCCGCGTATCAGGCGGCAGCGGGATGGGCAGGCGGCGCAGCGCGTCCACGTCGGCACGGACGTCTTCCGGCAGGCGTACGGCAATGCGGAAGCGCCGGTCGCCTTCGAACAGCGTGCCGGCATCGCGCCCGCCGATGGCGATGGCGACAGTGTCCTGCACATCGGTCATGTTCAGCCCGTAACGCGCCGCGCGTCCGCGGTCGATTGCGACCGTGAGCACGGGCAGGCCGGTGGTCTGCTCGACCTTGACTTCCGCGGCACCCGGCACCGACTGCAGCGCGGAGGCGATCTTCTGCGCGGTGGTTTCGAGCACCGCGTTGTCGTCACCGAACAGCTTGACTGCGACGTCGCTGCGCACACCCGAGATCAGCTCGTTGAAGCGCAACCGGATCGGCTGCGAGAATTCGTAGCGGTTGCCGGGGATCTTCTCGAGTTCCGCCTGCATCTGCGCGAGCAACTGATCACGCGTCTTGCCCGGATCCGGCCATTCGCTGCGCGGCCGCAGCATGATGTAGGCATCCGACGCATTGGGCGGCATCGGGTCGGCAGCGATCTCGGCGGTGCCGGTGCGGGAGAAGACGCGCTCGATCTCGGGGAATTTCTCCTTGAGCCGGGATTCGATCTGCTGCTGCATAGCCACCGATTGGCTCAGGCTGGTGCCGGGGATGCGTAGCGCCTGCACGGCCATGTCGCCTTCGTTCAGGTTCGGGATGAACTCGCTGCCGAGCCGCGTCGCGACCAGTCCGCTCAGCACCACTGCCACCACGGCGAAGGTCAGCACCACCGGCGTATTGGCGACGGAGCGGGCCAGTGCAGGTGCATACAGCTTGCGCGCCCATTGCATCAGGCGGTTTTCCTTTTCCGCGACGCGGCTGCCGATGAACAGCGCCACGGCTGCGGGAACGAAGGTCACCGACAGCAGCATGGCGCCGGCGAGTGCGAGTACCACCGTGATCGCCATCGGATGGAACATCTTGCCTTCGACACCGGACAGCGCGAGGATCGGCACGTAGACGATCATGATGATCAGCTGGCCGAACACGAGCGGGCGGCGCGCTTCACGGGCCGCAGCAAACACCTCGTGCAGGCGTTCGCTGCGCGTGAGCGGCCGGCCGTGGTGCTGCTGCGCATGGGCGAGGCGCCGCACGCAGTTCTCCACGATAACCACCGCGCCGTCGACGATGATGCCGAAGTCCAGCGCGCCGAGGCTCATCAGGTTCGCGCTGATGCGGTAGGTGGCCATGCCGGTGAACGTGAACAGCATCGACAGCGGGATCACCAGCGCGGTGATGACCGCGGCGCGGATATTGCCGAGGAACAGGAACAGCACCGCCCCCACCAGCGCCGCGCCTTCGAGCAGGTTCTTCTTCACGGTGGCAATAGCCTTGTCGACCAGCACCGTGCGGTCGTACACCGTCACGGCGCGCACGCCCTGAGGCAGGGTGCGGTTGATCTCGGCCATGCGCGCATCGACGGCGCGCGAGACAGCACGGCTGTTCTCGCCGATCAGCATGAAGACCGTGCCAAGCACCACTTCGCGGCCATTGTCGGTGGCCGCGCCGGTGCGCAGCTCGCGCCCGATGCCGACTTCGGCCAGGTCGCGGATGCGGATGGGCTGGCCCTGCGCGGTGCCGACGATCACGTCGCGGATGTCGTCCATCGAGACGACCTGGCCCGGCGCGCGCACGAGGTACTGTTCGCCGCGGCGTTCGATATAGCCCGCGCCCACGTTGCTGTTGTTCTTCTCCAGCGCGAGCACCACGTCCTGCAGGCTCAGGCCATATGACGCCATGCGTTCCGGACTCGGTGCCACCAGGTACTCGCGCGCGAAGCCGCCGATGGTGTTGATTTCCGTCACGCCGGCGACGGTGCGCAGCTGCGGCTTGATGATCCAGTCCTGGATCTCGCGCAGGTCGGTGGGCGTGTAGGGCGAGCCGTCGGGCTTGCGCGCGTTCTCGTCGGCTTCGACAGTCCACAGGTAGATTTCGCCGAGGCCGGTGGAAATCGGCCCGAGCTGCGGTATGGCGCCGTCTGGCAGCTTCTCGCGCGCTTCCTGCACGCGCTGGTTGACGAGCTGGCGTGCAAAGTAGATGTCGGTGCCGTCCTTGAAGATCACGGTGACCTGAGACAGCCCGTAGCGTGACAACGAGCGCGTCTGCTCCAGCCCGGGCAGGCCCGCCATGGCGGTCTCGATCGGGTAGGTGACGCGCTGCTCGGCTTCCAGCGGCGAGTAGCCGGGCGCCTCGGTGTTGATCTGCACCTGCACGTTGGTGATGTCAGGCACGGCGTCGATCGGCAGGCGGCTGTAGCTGTAGAGGCCCAGCAGCGCCATGCCGAGCACGGCCAGCAGGACCAGCCAGCGCTGCTCGATGGCAAAGCGGATGATGCGTTCGAACATGGTCAGCTCCTGCCGGTCAGTGGGCGTGCTCGGCGCCGGCCTTGCCCTGCTCGGCCTTCAGCACGAAGCTGTTGCGCGCGACGTAGCGCGACCCGGGCTCAAGCCCCCGGACGATCTCGATGCGTTTGCCGTCGCTGCGTCCCGTGGTGACCGCGCGCGCCTCGAAGCCGCCGGGTACCTCGACGTAGACGATCGGCTGGCGGCCTTCGGTCTGCACGGCTTCGCTCTCCACGACGACGGGCACATCCGTTTCCTGGCCCGCGACGCTGACGGTGACGAAGAGCCCGGGGCGCCAGGCCATGTCGGGGTTCGACAGCGTCACGCGCGCAGTCGCGGTGCGTGTCTGCTGCCCGAGCAGCGAGCCCACGTAGGACACGGTGCCGGCTGCGGTACCGTCGAAGGCGGTGGACGCGATGCTGACCTTTTCGCCCAGCCGCACCTGACTCAAATCCTTGGGTGCGATGACGAACTCGGCCCACACTGTGGCCAGATCGGAGATCGTGAAGACGGTGGTGTCCGCAGCCACCGCCTCGCCCAGCGCCAGGTGCTTTTCGACGACGATGCCGTCAAACGGCGCGCGCAGCTCGAACTGGTTGAGCCCGCCAGACGCCGGCCGCGCGCCGATGGCGGTGAGCTTCTGCGTGGCGTTCTGCACGGCGATCCCGGCTTCCTGCAGCGCGGTGCGCGCGGCCAGGAAATCCTGTTCGGCCGAGATCTTGTCCTCCCACAGGCGCTTCTCGCGCGCGTAGGTCGTGCGTGCCAGCTCCAGCCGCTTCTGCGCAGCCAGCAGTTCGCTGCGCTGCTCCGAAAGCTGCGTGCTGGCCAGCACGGCCAGCAACTCCCCCTTTTTCACGCGCTGGCCCAGCACGGCCGGCACGGACTCCGCCACACCCGCTACGCGTGGCACGACGTGGGCGGTGCGGTCTTCATTGAAGCGGATTTCGCCGGGAAACTGCACCGCGGCTTGCACGCGCCCCGGGCCGGCGGTGCGCAGTTCCAGCCCGGCGTTGCGGATTTGTTCGGGCGTCATTGCGATACGGTCGGCGTCGTGTGCAGCGGTGGCCGGCGCAGACGCCGCGTATTTGCCGGCCTCCTTGCCTTGCGATGTCGTTGCCTGCTCGCTGTGGTCGTGGCCGGTTTCATCGTGGCCGTCGCCGGTGCCGCGTCCGGTGAACACCAGTGCGGAGCCGGCCAGCACGCCGGCTCCGATGATCGCGGCGATGGCGTTGCGTTGGGTCTTGGTGATTGCCATGGGAATCCTTGGTTGGCGGGTCAGCGGCCGAGCATGCGGTCGATGGCCGTGGCGGCCTGGTAGGTGGCGGCCACGGCGCCGAGATAGCGCACGCGTGCCTGCAGCAGCGTGCGCTGGGCGTCCAGCACTTCGAGATAGGCGAACTTGCCCGCTTCGAACCCGTGCGCTGCCGCCTGGTAGGCGCGCTGCGCTGCGGGCAACACGGTCTGGCGCAAGGTCAGCGCGCTGTTGCGCGACAGCGCGAGCTGGCCGGCGGCCTGGCGCAGGTCGCTGGCCAGCCGCACGCGCGTGGCGCGGGCTTCGTCGGCGGCCTTGTCGGCCTGCCGGATGGCGGTGTACAGGTTGCCCTGGTTGCGGTCGAACAGCGGCAATGGCAGCGATACGCCGAGCACCGGGTAGTAGCCGCGGTCCGATGCGTTTTCGCGCTTGGCGCCGACGCTCACGGTTACGTCGGGGTACTGGCGGCTGCGTTCCACATTGACCATCGCCTGGCGTCGCGCCATCTCGCTCTGGCTCGCGCGCATTTCCGGCGCGGTATCGAGCGTGTCGTCGAGGGTATTGGGCAGCGGCCGCGACGGCAGGGCCTCCAGGTCGCCGCTTGCCGAAGCGAACACCGGTGCCTGGCTGCCCCATTGGGCGGCGAGGTGCTGGCGCGCGGTATCCAGCGTGGCGCGCGCCTCGGCCAGCTCGAGTTCGGCGTTGGCTTGCTCCACTTCGGCGCGGGTCTGCTCAACCGGCGAGACCTTGCCGGCCGCCACGCGCCGCGCAGCGGCCTGCGTACCGCGTGTGGCAATGCCGACCGAGCTTTCGGCCAGGCTGATGCGCTCCTGCGCGACCAGGACCTGGAAGAATGCGCCGATCACCGCGGCGCGCAGGGTGGCTTCGGCGTTGCTGAGCTGCGCGCTGGCCAGTTCGCGCGCTTTCTGCGCGGCATCGATGCGGGCCGAGCGCTTGCCGCCGAGTTCGATCGGCAGGCTCAACTGCGCGGTGGTCGTGCGCGATGCACGCCGCGTATCTTCCATCTCGTAGCCGACGGCGGGATTCGGAATGGTGCGTGCCTGCGTGATGCCGCCTTCGGTCGAGTCAAGCTCCCGCCGGGCGGCGGAAAGGGTGGGGTTGCGCGCCATGGCAAGTGCCAGGGCTGCGTCCAGCGTCAGCACGCCCTGCGTTTCCGCGGGGTCGTATGGTTCAGTGAAGCGTTGTGCCTGTGGCGCAGGCGGCATGGCCGCATCGGGGGCGGCATGCGCAACCGGGCCGAGCAATACTGCAGCCAGCCCCAGTGGTATCACTACGTGTTTCATCGGGTATCACCAGATCGAAGCGAGGGAACACCGGCGAGATGCCGTCGGCCGCACGCATGCGTGTGCCGACGGCGGTCACGCCGCGATATCCGTCGATCCGGGACGCCGATGCCTGCGCGGTCAGCGCGAGGGCGGCAAGGGCAGGGAATGGGCCGTGGCCCCGAACCGGCGGATTACGCCAGTCGCGGCCACTGGGGCCGATCCGGTGCGCGCGCGGGCACCGACCCGTAGTTCACGGGCAGCACGCGGTAGCGCACGGTAATGAAGTGGTAGGAGGCAGGCTGCGCCGCGGCCGGCAGCATCACGTGCGAGCCGGCGAAATGGCATACCGCGCAGTCGGCATCGGGCAGCTTGGTGCCTGTCTTGCCGTGTCCCGTGGCCTCGTGTTCATGCGTGTGGTGGCCGAAGTGCCAGGCCGGCGCGGAGCCGGTCTCCTGCTGGCGCTGCTGCTCGCGCCCGTGCTCGCAGAATGCGGCCGCGCTTGCCCAGGTGAACTGGAGCGGCAGCACGACGGCGAAGAGGAGGATCAGCAGGCGGCGCATGGCCGCGATTATAGCGGCGCCCCGCAGCCGGCTGGCAAGCGCACCGTGCGTCACCCTGACGCAGGCGAGGTCTTGTCGGCGTCATGCTTGACTCTGTAGCGGCTACAGGGTCTTCAATGGCATCAGGTCAAACCAGCGGGATAAGAAGAAATGGCTCGCACGACACCTGAAGACGCCTTGCCACACGAACACACGCGTAGCGAATCCGGCTGCGGTCACGATCACGGGCATACCCATGAACAGCATGATCGCGATCACGATCATGGCCATCAGCACGGCCATGATCACCACGACCCTGCGCCGCAGCCGGCAGCGTGCTGCGGTGGCGGCTGCGGCACGGCGATCAGTGTTTCACCCGTAGTGCCCGCAGCCATTCCATCCGGCGCGCGCTCGGCCAGCTACCGTATTGACGCCATGGACTGCCCGACCGAGGAAACACTGATCCGCAACAAGCTCGGCGGCATGGCCGGCGTGGCGGCGCTCGATTTCAACCTGATGCAGCGCGTGCTGACCGTGCATCACACCCTGGCATCGGCCGAGCCCTTGGTGAAGGCTATTGCGAGCCTTGGCATGAAGGCCGAGCCGCTCGCCTCGGAGCAGGCGGCCCCGCTGCCCGCCGCGGAACGCAAGCCGTGGTGGCCGCTGGCACTGGCAGGCGTGGCGGCGATCGGGGCCGAAGCCACCGAATGGGTCGGACTTGGGGATCCGTGGCTGCCGGCGCTGCTGGCTGTTGCCGCCGTGGCGCTGGGCGGGCTGACGACCTACCACAAGGGCTGGATGGCGCTGCGCAACGGCAACCTGAACATCAATGCGCTGATGAGCATTGCGGTGACCGGTGCGCTGATCCTGCGCGAATGGCCGGAAGCGGCGATGGTCATGGTCCTGTTCGCGCTGGCCGAGCGCATCGAGGCCGCGTCGCTGGACCGCGCGCGCAATGCCATCCGCGGCCTGATGGCCATGGCGCCCGAACAGGCCACCGTTCGGCAGGCCGATGGCAGCTGGGCTGCCGAGCCCGCAGCGGGCGTGGCAGTGGGGGCGTTGGTGAGGCTTCGTCCTGGTGAGCGCGTTGCGTTGGACGGTCGCGTGGTGCGTGGGCAGTCGGCCCTGGACCAGGCGCCCATTACCGGCGAGAGCGTGCCGGTCGACAAGGTCGTCGGCGATGCGCTGTTCGCGGGCTCCATCAACCAGTCAGGCGAGATCGAATACGAAGTCACGGCGCCCGCCAACGATTCCACGCTGGCCCGCATCATTCACGCGGTCGAGGCGGCGCAGGCCCGCCGCGCGCCGACGCAGCGCTTTGTCGACCAGTTCGCGCGCCTCTACACGCCGACGGTGTTCGCCATCGCGCTGGCCGTGGCGGTGGTGCCGCCGCTGGCCATGGGCGGGCCGTGGGTGGAGTGGATCTACAAGGCGCTGGTGCTTCTGGTGATTGCCTGCCCTTGCGCGCTGGTGATCTCCACGCCCGTGACCATCGTCAGCGGCCTGGCGGCAGCGGCGCGGCGGGGCATCCTGATCAAGGGCGGCGTCTACCTGGAGCAGGGCAAGGACCTGTCATGGGTGGCGCTCGACAAGACCGGCACCGTCACGCATGGCAAGCCCGCGCAAACCGATTACGCGATGCTCGTCGATGACGCACCTCATGCGCGCGCGATCGCAGCGAGCTTGGCCGCGAGGTCGGACCACCCGGTGTCGAAGGCTGTGGCTGCGGCGGCACAGGCGGACGGCATCGCCTTGCTGGACGCGACGGAATTCGAGGCGATGGCCGGCCGCGGTACACGGGGCCGTATCGATGGCGATGACTACTGCCTGGGCAACCACCGCCTGATCCACGACATGGGCGCGTGCTCGCCCGAACTGGAAGACCGGCTCGAGGTGCTGGAGCGCCAGGGCAAGACTGTGGTGCTGCTCGCCCGCCTCGGCAAGGACGGCGCAGCGGTGGCACAGGCCATGTTCGCGGCGGCCGACACCGTGCGCGACACCAGCCGCCAGGCCATTGCCGAGCTGCATGCGCTGGGCGTGAAGACCATCATGCTGTCCGGCGACAACCCACATACGGCGCAGGCCATCGGCGCGCAGGTCGGCATTGACGAGGCACGCGGCAACCAGTTGCCGCAGGACAAGGCGGATGCCGTCGCCACGCTGGCTGCCGACACCCACGCCGCGCACGGCAAGGTGGGCATGGCCGGCGACGGCATCAATGACGCGCCGGCGCTCGCGCGGGCCGATATCGGCTTCGCCATGGGTGCGGCCGGCACCGATACCGCGATCGAAACCGCGGATGTGGCGCTGATGGACGACGACCTGCGCAAGATCCCCGCGTTCGTGCGGCTGTCGCGGCGCACGTCGCGCATCCTGTGGCAGAACATCACGCTGGCGCTGGGCATCAAGGCGGTGTTCCTTGCGCTGACTGTGGCCGGGATGGGAACGATGTGGATGGCGGTGTTCGCCGATATGGGGGCGAGCCTGCTGGTGGTGTTCAACGGGCTGCGGCTGGCGCGGCGGTGAGTGGCTTCGGCGTGTGCCTGCCCTCTCCCCCGGCCCCTGGCCCTTTCCCGCACGTTGGGGGAGCCTGAACTGGCTAAGGCAGTTTGGCGCGAAGCCTGTCGAGCAACGTCGGCGGTAGCGTAACGAATCCATAGCCATCGTCGGCGTTCACATCGTAAAGAACGTCAGTCTTATGCCAGATCAAGGGCTTTAGATTAGGGTCCAGGTAAGTCCTTTCGACCAGCAGTTCGTGCGTGCCCGCATGGTAAAGGCGAAAGATTGTTCCGTACTCGCGCGGCAAGGTGCAGCGCTCGCCTATATACTCTTCGAAGGTTTCTCGCTCGCACTCATGCGCTCCGGAGCGCTGCGCTACGTTATAGAGATATGGCAGAATGACAAACAAGATGGCCAATATAATTCCTAGCCTTCTTCCTGCTTTATAGACTTGCATTTTCACCACGCCACCTCTACAGTCAGTGGGCGCGACAATTTCACGCGTCGCATATTGGAGTACAGCAGCAAATCACCGCCCTGTTTGTGCTTTAATTGCCAATCGCGATAATCCTTATTGCGTATGGGGTAGTAAATTCCCCTTTCTGTAATCATTCCGTCACGCGCGAATGGTTCAAATGGCCATTCCCATTGCGTGGCTTCACCCATCGCCACGGCCTTCGGTACAATCACGAAGCCAGTTTTATTCCAGTGTCCCAGATATTGTGATCCTCCCGATATGACCCCGAAATACGTGCTGATTCTGTCGTGAAATGTAAAAACGTCACGCATATAGATACACACGTCATTAATCTCCAAGCGCGCTCGGTTTCCTCGCAGCAGTTGAAAATAGTGCTCTCCAACCGCTGCATTTAGCGTAAAGGCACCAAGCAACCCATAAAGATCATCCAGGAAGACACCGTTGGGTAGTGCCGCACCGCGCATAAACATCGCCAGCTTTTGCGGAAATTCACTATCTATTCGCACTAGTTGAAATTGAAATTCTTGATGATATTGATTGATGTCTTCGTTGCAAAGTTTGAACCCTTCTCTGTAATATGGGCTGGGTTTGTATCTGCGGAACATGCGTCTAAGTGTTTCAAACGCCTTTTCCTTATGGATTGACACATCAGTGAGATTTTTCAGCGCTTCTTTGGCACGAGGGAACTGCAGTATCCAGTCCAGCGGAAACATGGTTGTGTCTATCATGCTCGGTGGGAATGGCTGGCCATGCTGATTAATCCCTCTGGCCGCATCCGCGTCGGTTGTGCAGTAGTTAAGCTCTCCGGCGAACCATTTTCGCATGACCTTGGCCGACATGGGCCAGTCAATACGATCCATTGCGCCCGGAATGTCCAGTAAGTCAAATGGCTTGACGCGGCTTTTTGGGGGCGGTGGAGCTGATGCCAGGGCCGGGGCCGGTTTCGGTGGTGATGGCGTATTCAACCATTCTTTGAATTCGAGAAAGCCTTCTATCAGGCTTTTTGGCGGGCGCTTCGGCTCGGGCGGCTTTTTGGGCGTGGGTGGTGCTGGGGGTTGATCGCGTAACTTTGGCGGTGGGTGATCTGTTGAAAGACGGAATTTCTCCCCGTCTACCGCGATGCAATGAGCTGGCTCAGGTTTCAGTTTCCAGCGCGGTAATACAAGTCCTTTCTCAAAATACGGATACTTCCGGTCAACTGTCATCTCAATGAAATTGTATTTGGCGCCCAAAGGCTGCGCCTAATACGCTACTCCATGCTGACAACGGAAGATATAGGAAATGCTCGAAAGAACCACGGGCACTGCGCCGACCACTCGTATCGCGCTGGTTGTACCCGGTGGAATCCTGCTGACCGACGATGGGCGACAGCAGTGGCGTGCTGGCGCGCAATCCACTAAGGTCGGGGCTGAACAATCAACTCGCCGCTGCGACCTTCGATGGCACCCCAGGTCACCGGAAGTTCGGGCAGGGTGGTGCGGTCGATGTGTCGGTAGCAGGTAGCCATCGACACCAGCTCATGCCCCTGCGCGCGCCAGCCCTGCAGCAGGCGTCGGAACACAGGCGCGAGCTTGCCGCCTTCCAGTTCGGTATGCAGCGTGAAGACATGGTCGCCGACGGTGGCCTCCGTCAGCTGCAGCACGGCCTCATGGACATTGTCCTCAGTGAGGCCATCCACGCCGATCATTTCATCGAGCGTAGGCAGCGTCGTGGGCATCTGCACGTGGCGGCACGCAACGCCGCCGACAGTCGGGATGTACGGCGCCGTGCCGCGCCCGTCCGATGCATAGGCCATGCCCCAGTCGTCGATCTGCCGGAACGCCTCGTCGTTCATCTGCCAGCCGGCCGCGCCATGCGTAGGCGGGGCTTCGCCGAAGATGTCGACATAGCGATCGAACGCGTTCTGCATCTGGCGGCGCGTCCAGGCCGGGTCGCGCTGGCGCACGTTGTCCTGCCAGTAGACGTGGTCCCAGGTATGGATGCCGCATTCGTGGCCGGCCGCGCGTGCCGCGCGCATTTCGGCTGCCGCCTTGCGGCCGATGTCGGGCCCCGGCAGCAGCACGCCGTACATCAGCGTGCGCAGGCCGTAGTTGGACACCACCGAGGTGCGCGACACCTTCTTCAGGAACCCGGGCCGGAACACCCGGCGCAGCGCCCAGCCGGTGTGGTCCGGGCCCAGGCTGTAGAGGAACGTAGCCTGTGCCTGTACCGCATCCAGCATGGACAACAGCGCCGGCACGCCTTCACGCGTGCCGCGCAGCGTGTCGACGTCAACCTTGAGGACGATTCTGGCCATGGGTCCGCGCTCAGTTTGCGTCGTCGACGAGGGTACGTGCCTCCACGACCTTTTCGCGGTAAGCCTCGAAGATCCTGCGCAATGCCTGCTCCATCGTCACCTCGGGCTTCCAGCCCAGTTCCTGCATGGTGTTGTCGATCTTCGGCACGCGGTGCTGCACGTCCTGGTAGCCCTTGCCGTAGAAGTCGCCCGAGGAGGTCTCGACGATCTGCGTCTTGCGCGCTTCCTCGGCGTACTCGGGGTAGTCGGCGGCCATCTTCAGCATCATCTCGGCCAGCTCGCGTACCGAGTGGATATTGGACGGGTTGCCAATGTTGAAGATCTTGCCCGTAGCCACGCCGTTCGGGTTCTCGATGATGCGCATCAGCGCCGAGATACCGTCCGAGATATCGGCGAACGCGCGCTTCTGCGCGCCGCCGTCGACCAGTTTGATCGGCTCGCCGCGCACGATATGGCCGAGGAACTGCGTGACCACGCGCGAGGAGCCTTCCTTCGATTCGAAGATCGAGTCGAGCCCGGCGCCGATCCAGTTGAACGGGCGGAACAACGTGTAGTTCAGGCCTTGCTCCATGCCGTAGGCGTGGATGACGCGGTCCATGAGCTGCTTGGAGCAGGCGTAGATCCAGCGCGGCTTGTTGATCGGGCCGTAGATGAGCGGCGACGACTCGGGATCGAACTCGTCGTCGGCGCACATGCCGTAGACCTCGGAGGTCGACGGGAAGACGAGGTGCTTGCCGTACTTCACGGCGGCGCGCACGATCGGCAGGTTGGCTTCGAAGTCGAGTTCGAACACGCGCAGCGGCTGGCGCACGTAGGTGGCCGGGGTGGCGATGGCCACCAGCGGCAGGACCACGTCGCACTTGCGGATGTTGTACTCGATCCACTCCTTGTTGATGGTGATGTCACCCTCGAAGAAGTGCATGCGCGGATGGTTGACCAGGTCACCGAGGCGGTCGGACGACATGTCCATGCCGTAGACCTCCCACGGCGTGGTTTCCAGGATGCGGCGCGTCAGGTGGTGGCCGATGAAGCCGTTGACGCCAAGAATCAGGACCTTTTTCATCGGTTTTCCTCGTTGGACTGTTCGGTAAGAATGGGGGCCAGCGCGTCCGGGGTGACCGGGGCGGACGTGGCGGCGGCAAGCAGGGTGTCAATGCGCACCTGGCCACCGTCGCCGCACAGGCCGACGATCTGGCCCTGGCTGACATGCAGGCCCGGGCGCCAGCCGGTCGGCAGCGTCGGGGCGGACAGCGGGCGGCGCGCCTGTGCAACGACGAAGCGCTGGCCGGCGATGTCGGTGAAGGCACCCGGGTAGGGCGGCGCCACCGCGCGGATCAGGTTGTAGACCTCGGCCGCGGGGCGGCTCCAGTCGATGCGGCCGTCTTCCGGACGGCGGCCCGAGAAGTAGCTGCCCTCGGCGAGCACGTTTGGCCGTTGCGGCGTGTTGCCCGCCATCATGGCCGGCAGCGCGCGCCACAGCGTCTGCTCGGCGGCCACAGTGACTTTCTCGAAGACTTCGCCGGCGGTGTCGTCCGGCAGGATCGGCACGGCGGTCTGGTCGACGATGTAGCCAGCATCGGGCTTGGCTTCCATCGCATGCAACGTGGCGCCGGTTTCCGTTTCGCCATGCAGCACGGCCCAGTTGACCGGCACGCGGCCGCGGTATTTCGGCAGCAGCGAACCGTGCATGTTGAAGGCGCCCTGCGGCGCCAGCGCCAGCACGCTCGCCGGGATCATCGAGCGGTAGTAGAACGAGAAGATCACGTCGGGCCTGGCGTCGCGCACGGCCTGCACAATAGCCGGGTCGGCCGGGTCCTCGCCATAGACGAACGGGATGCCCATCTCCGCAGCCGTGTCCGCCACGCGGCGAAACCAGATGTTCTCGTCGGGGCGGTCGCGGTGCGTGATGACCAGCGCCACCTCCACGCCGCGCGCATGCAGCACGCGCAGGCAGCGGTCGCCGACGTTGTGGTAGCCAAAGACGACTGCGCGCATCATGCCTCCGTCCGCTGACCGCGCGAATGGGCCGGGTCTGCCTCAAGGATAGCCTTGATGCGGTAGCGCGGCCGGTCGCGCACTTCCTGGTAGATACGGCCCACGTATTCGCCGAGCAGGCCCAGGCCGAACAGCAGGATGCCGATCAGGAAGAAGTTCATGGCGAACAGCGTGAACACACCCTGCACTTCCGAGCCGAACAGGAACCGGCGGATGAGCAGCACCACGAACAGTACGCCAGACAGCAGCGACAGCACCGTGCCGATGGCCGAGAACCATTGCAGCGGCACGATCGAGAAGCCCGTGACCAGATCGAAGTTCAGGCGGATGAGCTGGTACAGCGAGTATTTGGACTCGCCGGCGTGGCGCTGCTCGTGGCCGACTTCGATTTCCACGGGGCTGGAGGCGAACGTATAAGCCAGCGCGGGAATGAAGGTATTGACCTCGCGGCACGCGTTGATGGTGTCGATCACATTGCGGTCATACGCGCGCAGCATGCAGCCCTGGTCGGTCATGCGGATCTTGGTGATCTTTTCGCGCAGCCGGTTCATCGCACGCGACGCGTAGCGGCGGAACGCCGTGTCGTTGCGCTGGCGGCGGATGGTGCCGACGTAGTCGTGGCCTTCGCGCATGGTCTGCACAAGGCGCGGGATTTCCTCGGGCGGATTCTGCAGGTCGGCGTCCAGCGTGATCACGATCTTGCCGCGCGTGTGCTCGAAGCCGGCCAGGATCGCCATGTGCTGGCCGAAGTTGCCGTTGAACAGCACCACCCGGGTCACGTCCGGGCGCTTGTGGTACTGCGCGGCCAGCATGGCCGCCGAGCGGTCGACGCTGCCGTCATTGATGAAAATGACCTCGTACGACTCGCCAAGGCCATCGAGCGCCGGATACAGACGGTCGAACAGGGCTTGCAGCCCGTCTTCTTCGTTGTAGACCGGAATGACGACCGAAACCTCGACCGGACTCATTTGGAGAGACGTTTGCATGTTTCGCTGAGAGTTGCGCAGACCCGTTCCACATCGGCGGCTTGCATGGCAGGGAAGAGCGGCAGCGTGACGATGCCGCGCCCGATGCGCTCGGCGTGCGGCAGCATGCCTTCGCGCCAACCAAGGGAACGGTAGTAGGTGAAAAGGTGAATCGGGGGGTAGTGCACACCCGTGCCGATGCCGCGCTCGCGCATGGCCTGCATGACGTTCTGGCGCGCCTGCTGCGGGCCGCCTTCGAGGCGCCCGGTGGGCAGCACGACCTGGAACATGTGCCAGTTGGTGGTGGCCTGCCGCGGATCCAGCGGCAGCGGCAGTTCGATGCCCAGCTCGGCCAGCCCGGTGTCGGCGGCGCAGCGGAAATAGGTCTCGGCCAGCTCAGCGCGGCGGGCGGTGATGGCATCGAGCTTGCCTAGCTGTGCCAGGCCGATGGCGGCGTTCACGTCGGTCAGGTTGAACTTGCCGCCGGGCTCTTCCACGTCCATGCCATCCATGCCGGAGCGGATCACGCCTTGCAGGCGCAGGCGCTCGGCGCGCACGGCTTCTTCGGGCGTATTCATCACCAGGCACCCGCCTTCGACGCTGGTGATGTTCTTGTTGGCCTGGAAGCTGAAGCTGACCAGGTCGCCGAACGCGCCGATGCGCTTGCCCTGCCAGCGCGAATCGATGGCCTGCGCGGCATCCTCGATCACGCGCAGCTTGTGCTTGCCGGCGATTGCATAGAGCCGGTCCATGTCGACGGGCAGGCCCGACAGGTACACCGGCATGATGGCCCGCGTGCGCGGCGTGATGGCCGCTTCGACGGCATCCAGGTCGATGTTGCGGGTGCGCGGGTCGATGTCGACGAACACGGGCTTCGCACCGACTGCCAGCACCACGTTCGCGGTGGCGACCCACGTGATCGGCGTGGTGATGACTTCATCACCGGGGCCGATGTCCGCGATGCGCAGGGCGATCTCCATCGTGGCCGAGCCATTGGCGAAGGTACGCACCGGGCGCCCCCCGAAGAGCTGGGACAGCGCGTCCTCGAACGCCTGCATCCTGGGGCCGGAGGTGATCCAGCCGGACGCCAGCACCTTGCCGACCTCGGCAATGGTGTCGGCATCGATATCGGGCCGGACGAAGGGAAGGAATTCGGAAGTGGCGGTAGCGGTCATCGGGAAGCTTGCCAGTAGAAATGCAGCACAGTTGAGCGCCGGATCACGAACGCGCAATCAGGAACACGCCGGCCAGGATCAGCAGGATGCCGAACACGCGCAGCGGGCCGATCATCTCGCCGAACAGCCACCACGCGGCCAGCGCGTTGACGACATAGCCGAGCGACAGCATCGGATAGGCAATCGACACATCCACGCGCGAGAGCCCGACGATCCACACGCCCACGCTGACCACGTACAACGTGAGCCCGGCGAGCACGGGCCACTGCGTCAGCACGCGCAGAGCCGTTACCAGCAGCGTGCTGCGGTCGATGGTGATGGCGCCGACGGCATTGACGCCGGCTTTGAGCAGCAGTTGCGCGGCGGCATTGAGCAGCACGCCGGTGAAGATGAAGGCAAAGGTCGATAGCGTCATGGCGCCCAGTTCAGTCCTTGGAAGCTTGCGGCCGGGCCTGTGCCGGCTGCGGGAAATTGGCAACGACGATGCGGCGCTTGTCCTCGGCAATGGTGTACATCGGCACGCCGCGCCGGGTCAGGTCCTGGAAGGTGTCGGCCGACATGATGGCAATGGCATGCGGGCCCTGCTTCCAGCGTTCGACAAAGGCGTCGACGGTCGGGATCCATTTCTGCGGCTCCCGGCCGACGCCGAACTCCAGTTCATCGGGGTGCTCGACGAGAACGGTCGTCCGGCGCAGGTAGAACGGCAGCGTGTGGTCCAGCATGCGCACGCTGTAGATCGGCATGTCGGGCGTCAGCACCTTGCTGATCGCGGGAACCAGGTCGGCGCCGGAAGCCGGACGGCCCATGGCCTCATGTCCGCGGAGTGCCAGGGTCGCGCACAGGAACATGGCGACAGCATAGGCGACGATGCTCGGAAATACGCCTCGCGTGCGTACCAGGTGCCGTGCAAGCAACGCGCCCGCGAGCATGCAGGCAAAGGCCAGGCCGATCCACAGCGCGAATTCGCGATAGACCGCGTTGGGTATGCTGGGCTTTTCCAGCGTTGCCACGTATGGGCAGGCCAGCAAGCCGATCACGGCCAGCACCAGCATGAAGTTCGCCTGCCGCAGCCATGAGCGTTCCGTGATGGTGTCCAGCGCCACGCCGGCCAGGATGCCCAGCGCCGGGAAGATCGGCACGATATAGCCGGGCAGCTTCGAACCCGACAGGCTGAAGAACACGAAGATCGCAATGGCCCAGATGGCCGCGAGCAGCGCCGGCTGGAACGGATGCGGGGCGCTGCCGCGCTCCACGCCAGCACGCTCGCGCACAGCCTGCCACATGCCCGGGAAGGTACCCAGCCACGGCAGGAAACCAGCCACCAGCAGTGGCACGAAGTACCACAGCGGGCCCTTGCGCGAATGCGTCGTCGAGGTATAGCGCTGCCAGTGCTCGTGGATGAAGAAGAAGTTCAGGAATTCGGGGTTGCGCTCGGACACCAGCCAGAACCAGGGCACGGTGACCACGAGCATCAGCACGATGCCGGTCACCAGATGCAGGCGGCGCCACAGGCCGAAGTCGCGCGTGACGAGCGTGTAGACAACGAGCACGAGGCCCGGCAGCGCGATACCGACCAGACCTTTGGTCAGGATGGCGACGCCCATGGCTGCCCAGCAGGCGAGCATCCAGTTGCGGCGTGCAGCTGGCGTGGCCTCAGGGTGCTGCGCGAGCAGCATGAACGCGAGGACGCAGGCCATGGCGCCAGACAGCGTCATGTCCAGCGAATTGAAATGCGCGGCCACATTCCACATCGGCGCGGCGACCATCACGAGCCCGGTCAGCAGCGCAGCGCGCAGGCCGAAACAGCGGTGCGCGGCCAGCATGGAGACCAGCAGGCCGATGAGACCTGACAGCGCCACGCACAGTCGCGCCTGCCAGTCGCCGATACCGAACAGGGCGTAGGACAGCGCGGTCACCCACATGTGGAAGGGCGGTTTTTCAAAATATTTGAGTGCCTGGTAGCGGATAGTCACCCAGTCGCTGGTAACGAACATCTCACGGGCAATCTCGGCGTAGCGGCCCTCGTCCGAGCGCAGCAGGTGGCGCATATCGAGCGTGCCGAACCAGACCAGCAGGATGCCGAGGCTGATCATGGCGATGACGCCAACTGACAGCCCGGCATAGCGCGAGGTCGAGGAACTACGCATAGAACTCCCTGGAAATGTCGACAGATGAACGGCTCGCGCCGCCTGGCGCGATGGGCGAAGCCGACTGGCGCTGGCCCGGGCGCATGGCAGGCGAATGCCTGTCGTGCGAAAGCCTTGCTTCCAATCGAATTCGTCCTGCATACGGTTTGTCCCGGGCGAGGACCCGCTCCGCCATCCCGGCCTGGCGCGGGATGCCGGGCGTGGCGGGAAGCCGTCACAACGTTTGCGGCCGCTTCCCGGTGGACAGGCAAGAGCAGGGGGCCATGCCGGGCAAAGAATTGTGATGCAAAATTATCTTTCACCCGGTGCCTGGACCGTCCCTCTTGCGGGCGGGCAATGGTAGCACGGGCGGGCACCCACCCCGACTTCCGGCGGACTTTCAGGGCGCCTGGTGCGGCATGCGCGGGGCACCGTCAGGCTGGTTGGGTGGCGGTTGCCGACCGCGCACCGCGCAGGCGCAATGCAACTCCGATGAGGAGGATGCCGCACACGATGGCCCAGGAGCCGATCAGCCACAGCACGGCCAGCGCCCCGGCCATTGGCTGCCACAGCACCAGGAAGGCGAATGCAATGCTGACCAGTCCGGACAGGATCAACCACCATTCATTCGGGATTTCCTTGCGCAGGCGCACGGCCGCCACGATCTGCAATGCGCCCGTAGCCAGGGTCCACGCGGCAATATAGATCAGCAGCGACAGCGCGGTAATGGCGGGGCTCAGCAACGTGAGCGCCCCTACGCCAAGACCGAGCAGGCCCTGCAGCGCCAGGATCCATCGGTCGCTGGTCTCGCGCTCCTTGCCGGAAATCGCCATCAGCAGGGCCATCAGCCCGTCCGCGGCAGCGAAGGCGCCAAAGATGATTACCAGCGCCGCCAGGGTGGCAATAGGCGCGAAGAACGCGCAAATCCCGAAAATCAGCGCCAGCAGGCCGCGCAGTGCGATCACCCACCATAATTTCGCGTAGTACTGAAGCATGGAATCTCCTGCAAGGTACCGGGCTGCCGGCTGGGGCCGGCAGCCGAAAACCCGACGAGACAGCGCGCGGGAAACGCGCTAACTTTGATAGAGGCCAGTTGCCGGCCCGGCCGGGTGTCAGGTTGGGGCGCAAGAACATTCTAGACACGGATTTATGTGAAGACAAAGGCGCAGCATATCCTGCGAATGGGCCTGAAAATGGGCGCACTGGGCGGCCTGGCGCTGCTGGCGAGCGGCCTTGCCTGGGCCCAGGAGCGGCCCGAATCCCACCAGGGCACAGCCGCGAACGGTACGTCCCCGCAGGCCACGGCCGGTGCGGTGATCTGCGACGCGCCCTGGTTCCGCTCGGGTTCGCACGTGCAGATGGAAGGGGACGGCGCCCTGCCGATGTCCATCACCATGACGCTGCGCGACGTGGGGCGCAGCGCTTCGGGCTGCCACGCCCAACTGGAGGTGATGTCCAAGTCCGCTATGTCGGCTCTGATGGGGCCCCCCGTAGTCATGGATCAGGTGCATATGGTCAACATCGACCGGCGCACGCCTGCGGACGAGACCAGCATCGAGAGCCAGCACGCCATTATCAACGCCCGCGCACGCTATGCCCGCATGTATGGCGAGGCGGCATTCAAGGGCCGGGGCGTGTTCAACTATGCCGGCCTGAACCTGCGCGAAGGCAGCGTCCTCGAAGGGGAAACGTTCGAATCCAGCCTGTCGCTGAAGATCTACCCGTTGGGCTCCGACGAGGTGGTGGGCACCATGCGTGCGCTGCACGCTTCGATCAATATCAGTTCGCGCCAGGTGGGTCGTCGCCAGATGATCGACACTGTAATGGGCCGCAAGGAATGCATGCCGATCACCTATGAAAAGCGTACGTCCCTGGGGCCGCTGCTGGTCGGTGAAGAGGTCGTGCAGGTCGAGCCCTCGGTGATGCATATCACCGACTGGTACTGCCCGGCTGAAGCCTTCGTGCTGCGCACGGAAGTCAGGCAGGACGGGAAGGTGCAGCGGATTGATGTGACGGCGCTGGAGCGGGATACGCAGGCGCCGTAGGCGGTCTCCTGCAGCGCAGGATCCCGGAAATGTAAAAGCCCGTGCCTGGCACGGGCTTTATCTGGACACCGGCTGGCGTCAGCTGGCCGCTGCCGGAGCGGCCTTCTTCTTGCTCGTCTTGCTCTTCTTCGTCTTCGCCTTGGCCGGTTTCTTGGTCTCGGGGGCGGGGGGGGCGGTCAGGTCGCTGCGGGTGCTCTTGTTGGCGCCCTGGCTGTACGGATCGAACTTGTCGCCGGCCTTGGCGCCTTCAGAGTACGGATCGAATTTCTGACCCGACTTGGCGCCCTGGGAATACGGGTCGAACTTCTTGCCGCCGGTTTGCGCCTGGGCGGCCACAGCTGCCGTGCCCAGTGCGAGCGCGATCGCGGTCGCAACGAACTTGTTCATGATTTCTCCTGACTGCTGCCTGGTTATGCCGCCCCATTGCCGGGCGGTCGGTTCTTCGCAGTTGCCCCTTCTGGGGGGGCAACCGGTTTCAGTGTCGCCAAGCTATCGCCGGGCTGTCAACTTGGGGCCTACCCGGCGCCAGGCACTCATGGAAACCATGGATTGCCGCATCAATCCGGATGCGAATGATGTGTTTGCACCACTCGGTGGTGGTTGCCAATAGGGCTGCTGACACCCGCGAATCGCCAATACATGGACATGCGTGTCGGCCACACCGGAAACGGCATATTCGGGTTTCTTCTGTAACGAATACGCATTTTGTGACAAATAAGCCTCATGAAGTTCTCATGGAGGGGGTAAAATCCCGGCCGTCATGCTATTTGTAACGTTCTTATAACAATGAGCCCCCGTCCTTCGCGCCTGGCGTGCATTGACGCCCTCAAGGCGGTCAGTTCGCAACTGATCGTGCTCCATCACCTGGCGTTCTATGGCCCCATGTCCGACGCGGCGTATTCACTCGCGCCGGGCATGCTGGACTGGCTGTCGGAGTACGCGCGCATCGCCGTACAGGTGTTCCTGGTGGTCAGCGGTTTCCTGGCGGCACGCAGCCTGGCGCCGGAGGGGCGCCTGGTGATCCGGCAGCATCCGCTGTTGGCGGTCTGGAGCCGCTACCAGAAGCTGGTCACGCCCTATGCTGCCGCAATCCTTGTCAGCATTGCCGGGGCTGCCATTGCGCGTACCTGGATGGTTCATGACTCGATTCCGGCGCCGCCGCACCTGATGCAGTTCCTGGCGCATGTGTTGCTGCTGCATAACGTGCTGGATGTCGATGCGCTGTCGGCGGGCGTCTGGTATGTGGCGATCGACCTGCAGCTGTTTGTTTTGCTGATGGCGGCGCTGTGGCTGGCGCGGGGCGCATCGGGCCAGGGCGCGCGTGCGAGCGTCGTGCTGGTGTCGGCGCTGGCGGTGGCATCGCTGTTCTGGTTCAACCGGGATGCCGAATGGGATATCTGGGCGGTGTATTTCTTCGGGGCCTATGGCATGGGCACGCTCGCGTACTGGGCGTCCAACCCCGGGCGCTCGGCCATTCCGCTCCTGTTGCTGGGGGCGGTCGGGCTTGCTGCACTAATCGTTGATTTCCGGCTGCGCATCGCCGTGGCGCTGGCAACGGCCTTGCTGCTGGCGGTGGCCCGGCGCGGCGGGTGGCTGGAGCGCTGGCCGCGTGCGCGGGTAGTGGGCTTCTTCGGCCGCATCTCGTACTCGGTGTTCCTGGTGCATTTCCCGGTCTGCCTGGTGGTGAACGCGGTGGTTTCCCACTTCGCGCCGGGTCGCCCGGTGCTGAATGCGCTCGGCATCCTGCTGGCGTGGCTGGCGAGCAATGTTGCCGGAACCTTGTTCCACCGTTATGTAGAAAGCGCCAGCCCGTTCGCCGCGCTGCGGGCCCTGCTGGCGGGCGGCCGGCGGGAGAGTCGACCACATAGTACGTAAGGCCTGTCAGGTCGCGTGGTTCGACACGCGGCCTGCCGGAGTACAGAAAGCGGCACGCGGCTTTGGGCCGGTGCCGCTTTTTCATGGTGCGCCTGCACCACGAGCGCCAATGGCCCGCGCTCGTCGCCTGTGCAGGACGCCTGCGTTGCCAGCGTGCGACGACCCACGCACGGCGCAAAAACGGGCATTGGGTGATGGCACGGAGATTGCCTACTATGGAATCGTAAACCTGACCATTTGGTCAGGATTCCATCACGGAATCGAGGGCTCTCATGTCCGATCACATCGTCCTGACCTCGCACGCGCGCCGCGACAAGCCGGCCGAGCCAATTCACTGGGGAGCGTCCACCGCGGCGGAGCGCGGCCCGGTGATCGCCAGCCTCACGGACCCGGCGCAGCGCAATGTGATTGGGACACACTCGGGCGCGTACGCCATCTACCGGGCGCTTGCCGTGGCGTCGGGCCGGCTGCAGCGTGACCATCGGCCGGACCTGACGGATACCGCACCGGCCGAATCGATCGGCCCGCACCCGCAATGGAGCGACCCGGACAAGATCGTTTCGCTTGATCCCTGGGGGCATCTCGTTTCGAGTGCATTTGCCGACCGCATTGCAGCTGGCGTGGATATCCGCCCGACCATCGCCGTGACCCGCGCGCACATCAATATGCCCGAGCTTGCCGCAGCGATTGCGGCGGGCCGCCTCACGCCTGATGGCGACATTCTCCACGCCAATGGCGACGTGAAGGTGACCAAGGCGGCTGTCGATCCGGTCTGGTACCTGCCTGGGCTGGCACGCCGCTTCGAGATCAAGGAAACCGCGCTGCGGCGCAGCCTGTTCGAGCAGACCAGCGGCATGTTCCCGGAACTGGTGACGCGGCCGGACCTCAAGGTCTTCCTGCCGCCGATCGGCGGCATGACGCTCTATTTCTTCGGCGATGTCGGCAAGCTGGGCAGGCCTGACACGCATGTGGCCTGCCGCGTGCACGACGAGTGCAACGGCTCGGACGTGTTCGGTTCCGACATCTGTACCTGCCGGCCCTACCTGGCGCACGGCATCGAGGTGTGCATCGACATGGCGCAGCAAGGCGGCGTAGGCCTGGTGGTCTATAACCGGAAGGAAGGGCGCGCGCTCGGCGAGGTGACCAAGTTCCTGGTCTACAACGCCCGCAAGCGCCAGGTGGGCGGCGACCGCGCCGAGACTTACTTCGCCCGCACCGAATGCGTGGCCGGCGTGCAGGACATGCGCTTCCAGGAACTGATGCCGGATGTCTTCCACTGGCTGGGCATCCGCCGCATCGACCGCTGGGCGTCGATGAGCAACATGAAGCACGGTGCGCTGGTAGCCCAGGGCATCGAAGTTGTCGAGCAGGTGGCCATACCCGAAGCACTGATCCCGGCGGATGCGCGTGTGGAAATCGACGCCAAGGTGGCGGCCGGCTACTTCACGCACTACACGCCGCCTGACGCCAACGAACTCGCCCTGACAAAGGGCAGGGGGTTGAACGAATGAGCACGTATCCCGAAGCGGACCGGCCCGGCGGGCCGGCCGACGGCCTCGGCAGCGGCTGGCACAGTCCGGTGCCGGCGGGGCATCCGGCCGCGGCGCTGCTTTGCGCCGAAGCTGTGCGCACGCACTGTGCGGCGATCACTGAATATGTGGCCGCCGGCCAGTCTGAACTGTTTACCTGGCATCCCGACCGGGTTCACGCGATTGCCGACTACGTGGCGAGCACCATCCGCCAGCGGTATCCCGACCTGCAGGTGCCATACCACAGCCGTTGGCGCCATTTCGAGAGCGGCGGGACCGGCGAGCGGCTCGAACGCTGGCAGATTCTGTGCGAGCGCGCGGCGCTGAGCGGTCCCGAGCATCGCGAGGACCGAGCCCGCATCGGCATCGACCTGGTCATCCCCAGCGTGCTGCTGGATGCGGGCGCCGGGCCGGACTGGCGCTATCGCGATCCGGCCAGCGACCTGATCCTGAACCGCTCGGAAGGCCTGGGCGTGGCCAGCTTTGACCTGTTTGCGCGCGGCGGCTTCTCGGCCGAGCCGGGCAATCCGTTGCGCGCCGATGCCGAACGCCTGATGCGCATCGACGCCTCCAGCATTGCCACGGCTTTCCAGGTCGCGCAGCACAATCCTCTGGTCGGCCTGGAAGGGCGCGCGGGGCTGCTGCGCCGCCTTGGCGAAGTCATGCAGGCCACGCCGGCGGTGTTCGGCTCGCCGGCGCGGCTCGGCAACCTGTACGACTACCTGAAGGCGAACGCGGTCAATGAGCGGATCGAGGCGAGCTTCATCCTGAAGACGCTGCTGGTGGCGCTGGGGCCGGTGTGGCCGGGGCGGGTGGTGCTGGAAGGCGTGTCGCTGGGCGATACATGGCGCCATGCGGCGGCGCCGGGCGGTCTGGTGCCGTTCCACAAGTTGACGCAGTGGCTGACCTATTCGCTGCTGGAGCCGCTGGAGGATGCCGGCCTGGTCGTCACGGGACTGGAGGCGCTGACCGGGCTGCCCGAATACCGCAATGGCGGCCTGCTCTTCGATTTCGAGCTGATGGTGCCACGCGACCCCGCGTTCACGCAGGTGGCGCACGATGTTCACGAGCCCATCATCGTCGAATGGCGTGCCTTGACCGTGACCGGTCTGGACCTGGTGGCCGACGGCGTGCGGCAGGCGCTCGGGCTCTCGGAAGCGGAGTTTCCGCTGGCGCGGGTGCTGGAGGGCGGTACGTGGGCGGCAGGGCGGCGCATTGCCGCCAAGCGCCGGCCGGGTGGTGCGCCGCCGTTTGCGATCAACAGTGACGGCACCGTGTTCTGAGCGCCGCGCAGCGTTTCCTTGCCCGCCGGCCGAGGCCGTCCGGCGGCGCAATCCCTGATTCTTTTCGCCAGTCCGATTGCATAGGAGCGTCACCATGAACGACATGTCCGCCGTCCCCGTGGCACCGGCCGAAGGCGCCAACGCCCCGGCTGCCGCCGCCTCCGTGCTGGTGGTGGACCACCCGCTGGTCCAGCACAAGGTCACCCTGGCGCGCAGCGAGGAGACCACGACGGACAACTTCCGCCGGCTCGTGCGAGAGATCAGCCAACTGCTCACCTACGAAGCCACGCGCGACCTGCCGATGGAGACCATTGCCATCAAGACGCCGATCGCGCCCACACAGTCGCCGGTGCTGGCGGGCAAGAAACTCTGCCTGGTGTCGATCCTGCGGGCGGGCAACGGTTTCCTGGACGGCATGCTGGAACTGCTGCCGGCCGCGCGCGTGGGGCATATCGGGCTGTACCGCGACCCGGAGACGCTCGAGCCCGTGGAGTACTACTTCAAGATGCCGGAGGATATCCAGGAGCGGATGGTGATTGTCGTGGACCCGATGCTTGCCACCGGCAATTCGGCCATTGCCGCGCTCAACCGGCTCAAGGAGAGCGGCGTGAGCATGCTCAAGTACGTGTGCCTGATTGCGTCGCGCCCGGGCCTGAACGCGCTGCGGGCCGCGCATCCGGACGTTGCCATCGTCACCGCCGCCATCGACGAGGAACTGAACGAGCACGGCTACATCGTGCCCGGGCTCGGCGATGCCGGCGACCGCCTCTACGGCACACGGTGATGGACGGCCCCGCGACTGCCGCGGCGCGGCGCCTGCCTCTGGCGCGCGACGCCAGCGGCGGACGCATCCGGCAGGAGAACGAGGCCATGATCCTGCGCGCAGCCGAGCACGTGTTTGCACGTGCCGGTTTCGCGGGGGCCACCATGGCCGAGATTGCCGTGCGCGCCGGCGTGCCCAAGTCCAACCTGCATTACTACTTCCGCACCAAGCAGGCGCTGTATCGCGCGGTGCTGGCGCACACACTGCAGCTGTGGCTGTCGGAGACCGAAGCGATCCGCGCCGAACTACCGCCGCAGGTCGCGCTGGAGCAGTACATCCGCGCCAAGATGCGCCTGTCGGCGAGCCATCCCGACGCCTCGCGCGTATTCGCCAACGAGCTGCTGCACGGCGCGCCGGAGATCGGCGGAGTCCTGCGCCATGCGCTGCGCGAGCTGGTCGCGCACAAGGCCGCGGTCATCCGCCAGTGGATCGCCACCGGGCAGATGGCCAGCGTGGATCCGCAACACCTGTTCTTCACCATCTGGGCCGCCACCCAGACCTATGCCGATTTCGAATCGCAGATTTGCGCCGTGCTTGGTGTGAGCCGACTGGGCCGGCGCGATTTCGAGCTGGCCACCGAGCACCTGGTGGCCCTGTTCCTGCGCGGCTGCGGGCTGCTGCCCATGTCCGCGCCGCTCGTCCGGGATGTGCCAACACCGTAGTACTCAAACAAGGGAGAGAGAACCATGATGTCTGGACGCAATCGCAGGACCTGGCTGAAGCTGGCCGCCGCTGGCGCAGCCGTGGCCGCCATCGGTGCAATGCCGCTGGCCCACGCGCAGGCGAAGCTGAAGGTGGCGGCGGTGTACACCGTGCCGGTGGAGCAGCAGTGGGTGTCGCGCATCCACAAGGCGCTCAATGAAGCCAAGGCCCGCGGCGAGGTGGACTACGTGTTCTCCGAGAGCGTCTCCAATGCCGACTATGAACGCGTGCTGCGCCAGTACGCGGAGCAGGGCGCGGTGCTGATCGTCGGCGAATCGTTCGCGGTGGAGTCCGCCGCGCGCAAGGTGGCCAGGGACTACCCGAAGACCGCGTTCCTGATGGGCTCTTCGGGCAAGCCGCAGGCGCCGAACTTCTCGGTGTTCGACAACTACATCCAGGAACCGTCCTACCTGACCGGCATGATTGCCGGGGGCATGACCAAGACCAACCATATCGGCATGGTGGGCGGCTACGCTATCCCGGAAGTCAACCGCCTGATGCATGCGTTCATGGAGGGGGCCCGTTCGGTCAATCCGAAAGTGAAGTTCACGGTCAGCTTCATCGGCTCATGGTTCGATCCGCCCAAGGCCAAGGAGGCGGCTTTCGCGATGATCGACAAGGGCGCCGACGTGCTCTACGCGGAGCGCTTCGGCGTATCCGATGCCGCCAAGGAGCGCGGCAAGCTGGCCATCGGCAACGTCATCAACACGCAGCCGCAGTATCCGGCCACGGTGGTGGCGTCGGCGCTGTGGAACATGGAGCCGACCATTGGCGCGGCGCTGGCCAAGGTCAAGGCAGGGCAGTTCAGGAACGAGGACTACGGCCAGTATTCGCTGATGAAGTACAAGGGCGCGGAACTGGCGCCGCTGGGCACCTTCGAGGGCAAGGTGCCGGCTGACCTGATGGCCAGGGTGCGAGCCAGGGAGAAGGCCATCCTCGATGGCAAGGAGTCCGTGAAGGTGGTCGAAACGGAGCCGAAGTCCACACCGTAAGCTTCCTGCGGCGATTCCATGCGGATTGCCGTGTCGGGCCGGGCGGCGCAGTGGCGGCCCGGCCCGGATTGCCTTCCATTTCCGTCCCGATATCCATGTCCCTGCCAACCTCGCTGCCGGTGCTTCGCATGGCCGGCATCACCAAGCGCTTTGGCGCGTTGCTGGCCAACGACGATATCTCGCTGGACCTGCAGCGCGGCGAGGTGCTGGCGTTGCTGGGCGAAAACGGCGCGGGCAAGAGCACGCTGGTGAATATCCTGTTCGGTCACTATGTGGCCGATGCCGGCAGTGTCGAGATCGACGGCGTGGCGTTGCCGCCGGGGAACCCCCGCGCCGCGCTGGCCGCGGGCATTGGCATGGTGCACCAGCATTTCACGCTCGCCGACAACCTTTCGGTGCTCGACAACATCCTGATCGGTACGGAGCCACTGTGGCGCTGGCGGCAGGGCCGCCGCGCCGCGCGTGCAAGGGTGCAGGAGTTGTCGCGCCGCTTTGGCCTGGCCGTGCAGCCGCAGGCGCGCGTGGGTGCGCTTTCCGTGGGCGAGCGCCAGCGCGTCGAGATCATCAAGGCGCTGTATCGCGGTGCGCGTGTGCTGATCCTCGACGAGCCGACGGCTGTGCTGACCCCGCAGGAGGCCGACAGCCTGTTTGCCACGCTGGCCCAGCTGATTGCCGACGGCATGTCGGTCATCTTCATCAGCCACAAGCTCGACGAGGTGCTGCGCGTCTCGCACCGCGTCGCCGTGCTGCGCGGTGGCCGGCTCGTGGCCACGCGCGATGCCGGTGGCACGTCGCGCGCGGAACTGGCCGAACTGATGGTCGGACGCGCCGTGCAGATGCCGGCACGCATCCGGTCCGATATGCGCAATGCAGCAGAGGTCCGCACCGAACTTGCGCAGGTCAGCGTGCCGGCATCAGCGGGGCGCGTCGCGCTGCATGACGTATCGCTGTCGCTGCGCAGCGGCGAGATCGTCGGCATTGCCGGCGTGGCAGGCAATGGCCAGGTGACGCTGGCAGAGGTGATGAGCGGCATGCTTGCGCCCGCATCGGGCAACGTGACAGTGGCAGGCCATGCCATGCCTGCCGAGCCGCAGCGCTGGATTGCGGCCGGCGTGGCGCGTGTGCCGGAGGACCGCCACGCGCAGGGGACGGTCGGCGAACTCGCGGTGTGGGAGAACGCCATCGCGGAGCAACTCGGGCAGCCGGATTTCACCCGCGCCGGCGTGATCCGCCGCGGCGCCGCCAGGCGCTTCGCGCGTGAACTGGTTGCGCGATTCGACGTGCGTGGCGGCGGTATCGATGCACCCACGCGCACGCTGTCCGGCGGCAATATGCAGAAGCTGATCCTCGGGCGTGCGCTTTCAGTGGGTGGCGATCGCCGTGTGCCCCGGCTGGTGGTGGCGAGCCAGCCGACCTGGGGCCTGGATATCGGCGCCGTGGCCTATGTCCACCGGCAGCTTCTGGACGCTGCCGATGCCGGGGCCGCGGTGCTGCTGATCTCCGAAGACCTGGATGAACTGATGGCACTGGCCGACCGCATTGCGGTGATGCATCGTGGACACCTGACCGAGGCGCGCCCGGCACAGGCCTGGACGCTGGCGACACTGGGGCTGGCCATGGCCGGTGCTGCGGCTTCTTCGGAAGGCGCAGCGGCCGCTGGCGGCACGGAGGTGTGCGATGCGGCTTGAGGCGCGGGCCGCGGTGTCGCGCGTGGCACTGGTGGCGGCGCCGGTGGGCGCCGTGGCGGCCACGCTGGTGATCTGCGCGCTGCTGGTCACGTGGGCCGGAGCGCCCGTCGGGCGGGCTTATCTGACGCTGCTCGAAGGCGGCTTCGGCTCGCGCTTTGCCTGGTCTGAAACGCTGACGCGCGCCACGCCGCTGATGCTGACCGGGCTGGCCGTCGCCGTGGCATTTCGCGCCCGGCTCTTCAATATCGGCGCCGAAGGCCAGCTCTATCTTGGCGCGCTGGCCGCCGTGGCAATCGGCGGGCAGGTCGATGGCGGTGCCGCGCCGTGGGCCGCGCAGCTTCCGGCCGGCGTGCTGTTTGGGCTGATGGTCGCAGCCGGCATGCTGGCCGGGGCATTGCTGCTGCTCGGCCCAGCATGGCTCAAGCTGCGGCTTGGCGTCGATGAAGTGGTGACCACGCTGCTGCTGAATTTCATCGTGCTGCTGCTGGTGTCGATGATGCTCGATGGCCCGATGAAGGATCCGTTGGCCATGGGGTGGCCGCAGTCCGTGACCTTGCTGCCGGAGCTGGAACTGTCCCGGCTGATGGAACGTTCGCGCGTGCACAGTGGCCTGCTTGCGGCGTGCGCGCTCGCACTGGCGGTGTGGGCGCTGAACCGCTACACCGTGTTCGGCCTGCAGATGCGGGCGGTAGGCGCCAACGCGCGCGCGGCGGCGTTCGCCGGCATGCCGGTAGGACGCGTGACGCTGCTGGCCGCGCTATTGTCGGGGGCGCTGGCTGGCCTGGCTGGCGTCGTGGAAGTGGCGGGGCGAACGAGTTACCTTACGCTGGACATGTCGCCGGGCTACGGCTACGCAGGCATCGTCATCGCCATGCTTGCCGGGCTGAACCCGCTGGGCGTGGTGGCTGCGTCGATATTCGTGGCCGGTGTGCTGGTCGGCGCCGATGGCATGAGCCGCGCGGTCGGTGTGCCCAATGCCATTGCGGACGTGATTGTCGCGGTAGCGCTCCTGACCATGCTGGTCGCCACCATGCTGACGCGCTATCGCATCCGCCTGGACCGGGTGCGCGGAGCGGCCTGATGGAACTGTTCGATATCCTTGCCGCCGCCCCGTTCTGGGTAGCCGTCCTGCGCGTAGCCACGCCGCTGGTGTTCGGCACGCTGGGCGTGCTGCTGTGCGAACGGGCCGGGGTGCTGAACCTGGGCATCGAAGGCATCATGGTCGCCGGTGCGTTTTCCGGCTGGCTGGCCGTGTACCACGGTGCGCCGCTATGGGGCGGGGTGGCGGTGGCGGCCGGCGCAGGGCTGGCGTTCGGGCTGCTGCATGGCTGGCTGACCGTGACGCTGGCTTTGTCGCAGCACGTGGCGGGCCTGGGGGTCACCATGCTGGCGACCAGCCTGTCCTATTACGCCTACCGGATCGGCTTTGCCTCGGTATCGTCGCCACCGACCATCACGCCGTTCGCGCCGATGCACTGGGTGCAGGACATACCTGTCGTTGGCCCGGCACTGGCGCCGGTGCTGGGCGCGCAGACATCGCTGACGCTGCTGGCCCTGCTGCTCGCACCGGTGATCGCCTGGCTGCTGTACCGCACGCCGCTCGGGCTTGCGGTGCGCATGGTCGGAGAGAATCCGGCAGCAGCCGAAGGGCAGGGCATCCGCGTGGGGGCAGTGCGCATCGGCGCGGTCATGGCCGGCTCGGCGCTGATGGCGGTGGGCGGCGCGTTCCTGACCCTGTCGGCATTCAACGCATTCTTCTTCAACATGATCAACGGGCGTGGCTGGATCTGCGTGGCACTGGTAGTGTTCGCGTCGTGGCGGCCGGGGCGGGCGCTGCTGGGCGCGCTGCTGTTCGCCGCCTTCGATGCGCTGCAACTGCGCCTGCAGCAGGGCGGTGCCAGCCTGCCCGGGCTGCCGCCGCTGCCTTACCAGCTTTACCTGATGCTGCCCTACGTGCTGTCGATCCTGGCGCTGATCCTGGTGGCGCGCCGCGCCACGTATCCGCAGGCGCTGATGAAGCCGTACCGCCGGGGCGAACGCTGACCTGACTCATCCGATCCTGGAGCGACCATGCTGGAACTGATCTTGCGCCACTGCACGCTGCCTGATGGGCGTGCCGGTATCGATATCGGCATCGACAACGGCCGCATCGTCGCGGCGGAGCCTGCGCTGGCCGCCCAGGCGGCTACCGAGATCGACGCCGCGGGGCAACTGGTGACACCGCCCTTTGTCGATGCGCACTTTCATATGGATTCCACGCTGTCGTACGGGCTGCCGCGCGTGAACCAGTCCGGCACGCTGCTCGAGGGCATTGCGCTGTGGGGGGAACTGAAGCCACTGCTGACGCAGGAGGCACTAATCGAGCGCGCGCTGGCGTACTGCGACTGGGCCGTGGCCAAGGGGCTGCTGGCGATCCGCTCGCATGTGGATGTGTGCGATCCGCGCCTGCTTGCGGTAGAGGCGCTGCTGCACGTGCGCGAGCACGTGCGTCCCTACCTTGACCTGCAGCTCGTGGCCTTCCCGCAGGACGGCGTGCTGCGTGCGCCGGGCGCGCTGGACAACCTGCGCCGCGCGCTCGACATGGGCGTGGAGGTGGTCGGCGGCATCCCGCATTTCGAGCGCACCATGGCAGACGGTGCTGCGTCGGTGCGCGTGCTGTGCGAACTGGCCGCCGAACGCGGCCTGCGCGTCGACATGCATTGCGACGAGAGCGACGACCCGATGTCGCGCCACATCGAAACGCTGGCGAGCGAAACGGTGCGGCTGGGCCTGCAGGGACGCGTTGCCGGCTCGCACCTCACGTCGATGCATTCGATGGACAACTACTACGTGTCCAAGCTGATGCCGCTGATGCGTGAGGCTGGCGTGGCCGCGATCGCCAATCCGCTGATCAACATCACGCTGCAGGGCCGGCATGACACCTACCCGAAGCGGCGCGGCATGACGCGCGTGCCGGAACTGCTGGCCGCAGGCGTCCCGGTGGCCTTCGGCCATGACTGCGTGATGGACCCCTGGTACAGCCTCGGCAGCGGCGACATGCTGGAAGTGGCCCACATGGGCCTGCATGTGGGCCAGATGACCGGGCAGGACGCGATGCGCAGCTGCTTTGCCGCCGTGACATCCACGCCTGCGCAGATCCTCGGCCTCGATGGCTACGGCCTGGCGCCCGGCTGCCGCGCGGACCTGGTGCTGCTGCAGGCCCGCGATCCCGTCGAGGCGATCCGCCTGCGTGCCACGCGCCTGCTGGTGCTGCGCGCGGGCAAGACGGTGGCGACCACGCCGCCGGCCACGGCGACACTGCACCTGCCGGGCCGTCCGCCACAGGTGGATTTCATGGCCAGGCGGGTCAATCCGGTGCGGAACGGCTGACCCATGCAGTTTTTTGTGAGGGGGTGTTGACAAGGCTTGTTTGGCTCAGCATAATTGCGTTCTTCGCATCGCAGCAGCAATGCAGCGAAACGAAGCCCAGATGGCGGAATTGGTAGACGCACTAGGTTCAGGTCCTAGCGGTGGCAACACTGTGGAGGTTCGAGTCCTCTTCTGGGCACCAAATTCAGAAAAGGCCCGCAGCAATGCGGGCCTTTTTTCGTTTACGGCTGACGAGGAGCGGGGGCGTTGGCTCCCCAGGACTCACTCGTCAACGGCCTCCGCGGGTTCGTCGGCGCGGCGCACGCAATTGCGGCCCTCTGCCTTGGCACGATACATCGCCGCGTCGGCCGCGGCGAACAGGCGTGGCCAGTGGGCTGCGCCGCTGCGCTCCGTCGCCACGCCGAAGCTGGCGGTCACCGGCAGGCGGGTGCCGTCGGCCAGGCGGATCGGTTCGGCGCAAATGGCGGTGCGCAATGCGTGCGCCATGGATGCGGCTTCGTCAGTGCTGGCCCCAGGCATCAGCAGGGCAAACTCCTCGCCACCGAAACGGGCCAGCGCATGGTCGGGGTTCACCATGTTGCGCATCAGGTCGGCCACTGCGCGCAGCACCTGGTCACCGGCAGGATGGCCGTGCCGGTCATTGATCTGCTTGAATCGATCCACATCCATCAGGATCAGGCTCACGGTCGCCGAACCTGCCGGGTCGGCGGGCTGCGCGGCAATGCGTTCCAGCACGCGCCGGTTCAGCAGTCCGGTCAGGCTGTCGGTCCGGGCCTGGTGCTCCAGCTGTTCGGTGAGCGATGCGCGCTCGCGCAGCTTGCGGCGCAGGATGTCCAGCGCATCAAACAGGCGCCGCATCTCGTGGCCCGTTGCCGGCATGGCAAAGGCCGGGCGGCTGCGCCCTTCGGCCAGAGCGATGACTGCATCGCGCGCGTGCAGCAGCGGCAGGAACACCGAGCGCTGCGCGAACACGAGCAAATAGCCAAGTACCAGCAGGATCAGCGCCGATACACCGCCGGCGGTGGCGAGCACGCGCAATGCGCGCGTCCGGTCGGCCTCGAAATGCGCGATCACCTCGTCCAGGAACGCGCTGCGCAGGCGCTCCAATGGCTCAAGCGTAGGCACATAGCGGTTGGTGAACTCGGTCGGGGTCATGGAGTAGTGCCCCGACACGCGGCCTTGTGCCACCATGCTGTCGACCATGGACAGGCCCTGGCCGAAGAACTGGTGGTTCGCATCGGCGAAGGCGTGCTCAAGCCGAGGCGCTTCGCCATACATGTTGTAGGCCGGGCCCGCCAGCTCCCACAGCTCCACCAGGCGGCCGCGCGAACGTGACGCATCGGCGAGGCTGCGAACCGGGATTGGCTGGCGCGCCGCAATGGGTGCCATGATCTGCGAGGCCACGCGTCCGCCGTATTCGCGCAGGTCGCCCAGCATCTTGCCGGCCAGTGCGGGCGCCGCCAGGCCGACGTGGCAGGCCGACAACTGCCTGACCTGCCAGCCGACGACCGGTTGCAGGGCATCCACGGCCTGGAACATGCCTTCGATGGCATGCTGGATCTCCTCCATCTGTCTGGCTTCCAGCGGCTGGGTTGCCAGCGCGTCGATTTCCGCGCGTGCGCGGTGCAGCCGCTCCCGCACACGTTCGACCATCAGTGGCGGTATGTGGTGCTGGTGCAGGCCAGCCGGCGCCGGCGGCGGCGTGAGCAGCCGTTCCAGTGCGGCATCGCTGCGCGCGCGGAATGCCCGCAGCCTGTCGCGCGCGGCACTTTCCTGCGAGGGAGGCTCGCCCAGCACACTGTTGGCCGGGCCGCGTTCCGCGGACAGCACATTGGCCGCATCCAGCAAGACGCGGTACTCGGAGATGTCATACAGGTTCTGCCGCGCGGCAGCGAAATCGCCATAGGACCGGGCCATCAGCAATGCTGCCAGCCCGATCGTGCAGAGCCCGGCTATTGCCGTTGCGGCTGCCAGCTTGCGCTTCAGGCTCTGGCTGCGGCCTGCTGCCAGCGGAACGCTGGTGCCGGGCTTGCCGGCTTGGCGAAGTCTTCGCCAGAACGCCATGGTTGTCTCCTCCTGCACCGACTCGGCCAGGAAAGGAATAGGAAATCGTTGAATTTCGACATTATTGACGAAAATTACTAGTGCTCAGGGCAAAGCCGACGCCATTGCTCCACTAAGCAGGCGCGTAGTTCCGACCCAGGCAAGGGCCGCGCGGCATCCAACATTCGCCGCTTACCCTCGGGTGGCATTTGACCTATGCTCAAGCTAATCGGGCAGGCTTTGATAACGTCCGAAGGTGGTTGCCATGACTATGGTCTTGTCATCATCAAGAGAGAGGGAGGCAGGGACGTACCCCGCGTGGCACGACTGTGCCGCGGCTCAACACGGGGCGCGCCACCATCACCTGCAATGCTGCTGCGTGCTGGCCATGCTGATGTGTTCCGTGGCCAGGGCCGACGATGGCGCCCCGGGCACCGATGCCATCCTCGGCTGGCAACATGTGCAAGCGAGCGACCTTGGCGGGATGGCTGCCGGTGCAGCACCCGCTGGCCGCGGTTCCGGCTCTTCCGTCGAATACAACGCCGCGCCGCCAGGTTACTCCCCGCGCATCGAGGTAACGACAGGGGCGGGGCCGGATGACGACGCGCCCGGCCTTGCGGCCATCGATCGCGATACCGAACGCATGCGCTACGGCCCGCGCCGGTTCCTGGTTCATGTCGACGATGTCACCACTGCCAGCGGGTTCGTGGACAGCCGCGTGCGCACCATGGCGGTGGCGCTCGACGCCGTCGTGCCGCATGCCGGCGGCCTGACCATCCAGCCTCGCGTACAAATGGCCTACCAGCCCGGCAATGCTGCCGCAGGGACGCAGACGCCCGACATGCTGGGCGATTCCAGTGCCACCGGTATCGGCGTGCGCCTGTACGGCGCCCAGCCGACCCGGCTCGCGGGTGTCTACCCGTTCGTCGAAGCAGACTGGTGGCAGGAGAGCCGCAAGCAGACCATCAACATCAACGGCACCAAGATCGATACGGATCTGCTGCGCGGGCTGTTCTCGTTCAACATCGGCGCCCACGGCAACACCGCATCCGGTGTGAAGCTGTGGTTCAAGGTCAAGGCGGGGCGCAATGCCGGGGGTACCGTCGGCGCGCGCTATCGCTGGTAGGTAACGTCACGGCGCCGGCATGCGGCCTGAAAGTTTTTTTCTGAAGGGGCTTGCACAAAGGCCAAAGTGCGGTAGAATCTCTGTCTCGCGTGCGGCTGTAGCTCAGTTGGATAGAGTACTTGGCTACGAACCAAGGGGTCGTGGGTTCGAATCCTGCCAGCCGCGCCACCTATGCTGAAAGAAAAGGGCTTCCGGAAACGGAAGCCCTTTTTCATTCCGGCAATGGCGCTCGAGGCGGGCATCGCGTCATGTGCCGGCTCTGCACGGCGCGTCATTTGGCACTACAGTGAATGAGCCTTGGCGTTTCGGCCTCATTTCCGTTTCGTCCAGTGACGCAGACCTCGCTCAGATGCCCGAACCCATACCCTTGCCATTCATGCCAACCCGACTGACGTTGCGGGATGGCCGCCATGTCCTGCTGCGCGAGATCTGCGAGCAGGACCGGGCCGGCCTGCTCGCCGCGTTCGCGAGGTTGTCTGACGACGCCCGCTACACACGCTTCATGGCGCCCATGCGCGAGTTGCCGGATGTCATGGTCGAGCAGGCCACGCATCCCGAGCCCGGGCATGAGTGTGCGCTGGTCGCAGTGAGTGACGGAGATGGCAAGGATGGCGGTGGCAGGCTGGTGGGCGGCGCCCGCTTTGTGGCGCCGCCAGGTAGCGAGGTCTGCGAGTTCGCCATCACGCTCGATGACGACTGGCATGGCGTGGGACTGGCTCGCGGCCTGATGACGCCGCTGATTGCCATGGCCAGGGCACGCGGCTACCAGCGCATGGAAGGATTCGTGCTGGCGATGAACACGCCCATGCGCCGCCTGGCGCGCCGGCTGGGGTTTACCGATGTGGCCTGCCCCGATGATCCGACTGTGCGTATCGTCACGCTGCCGCTTGGCGAGAAGGCGGCAGTTGGCGGGGCTGGTTGAAACGTGGGGGATGACGAGTCCGTGGCGAACGGAGGGAGGCCACCATGTCTGTACTGCTGCTCGGGAATATCGAGCCCGATACGACCGATGACGAGATCCGCGCATTCCTGGTGAAGTACGGGCTGCCGGAGTTCGACGCGGTGGAACATGTGCCCGGCGACGGCAGCAACCCCGCGGTCATGCTGACATTCCACGCACTGGACCCGGCAACGCTGCGCAAGCTGCTGACGCGCATTCACGGCATGTTCTGGAAGCGGCGCCGCCTCAGCGCCCTTGTCATGACGGAACGCTATATCTGAGCGTTGCGCAGCGAGTGCCGTGCAACGTCAATGCCGCGTCGTCAGAGTTGCCCGGCGTGATGCTGGATATGGTCCGCAATAAAGGTGCTGATGAAGTAGTAGCCGTGGTCGTAGCCGGTATGCCGGCGCAGCGTCAGCGGCTGTCCCGCCGCCGCACAGGCGGCCTCGAACGCTTCCGGGTGGAGCTGCGTGGGCAGGAACTGGTCCGCCAGGCCCTGGTCCACGAGGATGCCAGCGGGGAAGGGCGGGGCCTTCTGGGCAGCCATCAGCGCGCTGGCATCATGTCCTTCCCATCGGCTGCGGTCCGTGCCAAGGTAGCCGGTGAAGGCCTTCTCTCCCCACGGGCACCGCGTCGGCGCGGCGATAGGCGCGAAGGCCGACACCGAGCGGAAACGCTGCGGATGCCGCTGTGCCAGCACCAGCGCGCCGTGCCCGCCCATCGAATGCCCGAAGATGCCGACGCGGTCGGCATCGACCGGCAGTTCGCGGCTGACGAGGTCGAACAGTTCCTGCGTGACATAGCTCTCCATGCGCCAGTGCTGGCGCCACGGCGCTTCGGTGGCATCGACGTAGAAGCCCGCGCCCACGCCGAAGTCCCAGGCATCGGCCTCGCCCGCTACCCCGGCGCCGCGCGGACTGGTGTCGGGCGCGACCAGGACCAGGCCGTGCTCGGCGGCGAAGCGCTGCGCACCGGCCTTGACCATGAAGGTTTCCTCGGTGCAGGTCAGGCCGGCCAGGTAGAACAGGGCCGGCAGCTTGCCGCCGCCTGCCTGCGCCTGCGGCGGCAGGTACACCGAGAAACGCATCGGCAGGCCGATGGCGGCCGACGCGTGCCGGTAGAAGCGCTGCACGCCGCCATGGCAGCCGTGTTCGGACAGCAGTTCCAGGGTCACGGCGCGCTCCTCAGTACAGCACCACCGAGCGGATCGACTCGCCGCGCTTCATCAGGTCGAAGCCTTCGTTGATGCGGTCCAGCGGCAGCGTGTGCGTGATCAGGTCGTCGATGTTGAGCTTGCCGTCCATGTACCAGTCGACGATCTTCGGCACGTCGGTGCGTCCGCGTGCGCCGCCGAAGGCCGAGCCCTTCCATTCGCGTCCGGTCACGAGCTGGAACGGGCGCGTGGAGATCTCCGCGCCAGCCTCGGCCACGCCGATGATGATCGACTTGCCCCAGCCCTTGTGGCAGCACTCCAGCGCCTGGCGCATGACCTGCGTGTTGCCGATGCACTCGAACGAGTAGTCCGCGCCGCCGTCGGTGAGCTGGATGATGTGGTCGACGACATTGCCCACGTCCTTCGGGTTGACGAAATGCGTCATGCCGAACTTGCGCGCCATGGCTTCGCGCGCGGGGTTGATGTCCACGCCGATGATCTTGTCGGCGCCGACCATCTTGGCACCCTGGATCACGTTCAGGCCGATGCCGCCCAGGCCGAACACCACCACATTCGCGCCAGCCTCGACCTTGGCCGTGAAGATGACCGCGCCCACGCCGGTGGTCACGCCGCAGCCGATGTAGCAGACCTTGTCGAACGGCGCATCGGGGCGGATCTTCGCGAGCGCGATCTCCGGCACCACGATGTGGTTCGCAAACGTCGACGTACCCATATAGTGGAAGATCGGCTTGCCGTCGATCGAGAAGCGCGAGGTGCCGTCCGGCATCAGGCCCTTGCCCTGCGTGGCGCGGATGGCCTGGCACAGGTTGGTCTTGCGCGACAGGCAGAACTTGCACTGGCGGCATTCCGGCGTATAGAGCGGGATGACGTGGTCGCCGGGTTTGAGCGAGGTCACGCCCGGGCCGACATCGGTGACGATGCCCGCGCCCTCATGGCCCAGGATCGCCGGGAAGATGCCTTCCGGATCGGCGCCGGACAGCGTGTAGTAGTCGGTGTGGCAGATGCCGGTGGCCTTGATTTCCACCAGCACTTCACCGGCGCGGGGGCCTTCCAGGTCCACGTCTTCGATGGTCAGTGGGGCGCCGGCTTTCCAGGCGATGGCGGCTTTGGTCTTCATGGAATCCTCCGGGGGGTAAGGAAAAGGGTTGGCCCGCTTGGGCCAGAGGCATGACTATACGACCTTCCGGGGAGACACAGGCATCACTTCGCCTGCGGGCGCGGCCGCTGACCGCCCGTGTTGCTGTCAATACCCCTCGAAAGTGGGGATGAGCATTTACCTGTTCATTCCGTTGCTTGGAGGCTGGAGGCATTGGCGTTCAGGACCGCATCCTGACCCAATGCCTGTCCGACGCCCCCACATCGTGAATGGAATGAAGACACTAACGCTTAACCAACGGCTCTGGATCCCTTTTGGCCTGATCTGGATCGCCATGCTCGGCATCTGCACATACGAGGCGTTTGCCACGCGCGCGGAAATGTTCGCCGGACGCCAACGCGAGATCCAGAGCGTAGCCGAGGCCTCGGTCAGCCTGATTGCAGCCATCGAGAAAGACGCCGCTAGTCACGGCATGTCGCGCGAAGAGGCGCAGAGACTGGCCAAGGATCGCCTGCGTCCGCTGCGCTTCGGGTCGGACGGCTACGTTTCGATCACGGACTTCTCGGGCCGCTCGCTGATGCACCCGTTCAAGCCCGAGAACGAAGGCAAGAACCTGACCGGGATGAAAGATCCGAACGGCGTGGCCATCTACGTGGAAATCGCGAAGATCGCCAGCGGCCAGGGCGCGGGCTTCCTGAACTACATGTGGCCGAAGCCCGGTGCGAGCGAGCCGTTGCCCAAGATCAGCTACATCAAGGCCTTCAAGACCTGGGAGTGGGCCGTTACCACGGGTGCCTATGTCGACGATATCGAGGCAGCCTTCCGGCAGTCGCTGCTCCGCTCCTTCCTGATGCTGGTGGTTCTGGGCGGAGCGGCGACCTTGCTGGCCGCCTGGCTGCTGCGCGGCGTGCGCCGCGACCTGGGCGGCGAGCCGGCCTACGCAGCGTCGATTGCCAACAGCATCGCCGACGGCGACTTCACGCGCGACATCGAAGTGCGTCAGGGCGACACCACCAGCCTGCTCTATGCCATGCAGCGCATGCAGGGCAAGCTGGCCGGCACCGTGAGCGGCATCCGCGCCTCCGTCGATTCGGTAGCCACGGCCACCGCGCAGATTGCCGCGGGCAATTCGGACCTGTCGTCGCGTACCGAGCAGCAGGCGGCATCGCTGCAGGAAACGGCCGCCAGCATGGAAGAGCTCACGACCACCGTGCAGCACAACGCCGACAGCGCGCGTCAGGCGAGCGGGCTGGCCGACAATGCCTCGGAGATCGCCAACCGCGGTGGCGAGGTGATGGAGCAGGTCATTACCACCATGACGCAGATTGCCGACAGCTCGGGCGAGATTGCCGACATCATCGGCGTGATTGAAGGCATTGCCTTCCAGACTAACATCCTGGCACTCAATGCCGCGGTGGAAGCGGCGCGCGCGGGGGAACAGGGACGCGGCTTTGCCGTGGTGGCGGGCGAGGTGCGCAGCCTGGCGCAACGCTCGGCCGGTGCGGCCAAGGAAATCCGCACGCTGATCAGCACGTCGGTCGAGCGCGTGCGCAGCGGGTCGGACCTGGTGACGCGGGCGGGTGCGACCATGACCGAGATCACGCAGTCGATCCGCCGCGTGACCGACATCATGGGCGAGATTGCCGCGGCGTCCGTGGAGCAGCGCACGGGCATCGAGCAGGTCAACCAGTCGGTGGCGCAAATGGACCAGGTGACCCAGCAGAACGCCGCGCTCGTCGAAGAGGCCTCGGCGGCGGCCCATTCGCTGGAGGAACAGGCCGCGGCACTGCGACAGGCCGTCGCGGCATTCCGGATCGCACAGCGCGACGGCGGCAACGCCGGCGCACCGTACAGGCCGTCCCCGGCGCCGCGTCAGCCCGCCATGCCGAAGGCCGGGCCGGTCCTGCAGCAGGCACAGCCGGTACGCGCCATGCGTGTCGACAGTGCCGATACCACGGACGACTGGAAGCAGTTCTGAACGCCGCGCGCTAACGCGGCTGTGCGGCCGATGACGACGCGGTGTCCGGCGTCGCACCGGCCGCGGCGGGGCTGGCCGGCACCAGCTGGAGTTCGTGCCGGCGCCCCAGCCACCACCCCAGCAAGGCCCATACCAGGGCCAGCGCGGCGCCGGTCAGGGCCACCGTGGCGGCATGGCCGGAGATCGCGTCGATCCCTGTCTTGACCCAGGCGCTCACCGCATCGCCGGCGCGGTACACCGCGGTATCGATGACGTTCTTGGCCTTGTATTTGGTTTCCGGGTCCACCACGGTGAACAGCATCTCCCGCCCCGGGCGCAGCAGCGCGTATTCGCCGACGCGGCGCAGGATCATCACGCCCGCGAGCACGCTGAAGGTCGGGAACATCGCCAGCAGCAGGAAACCGACGACTACCGCGAGCGGCACCGCCGTGAGCAACGCGGAAACCCCGTAGCGACGCGCTACGCGACCCGAGAAGAACAGCTGGATGACGATCGTCAGCGCCTGCACTGCGGCGTCGAGCGCGCTGAAGACCTGTGTCTGCCGCGCACGCTCAGGAAACGCTTCCGCCACCAGGCGCGCTTGCTCGAAATACAGGAAGGTGCTTGCCGTGGCCAGCAGGATCACGAACAGGCCGATGCCGAGCAGGTAGCGCGAACGAACCACCAGTGCCAGGCCGGCCCACAAGCCTCCGCCAACGGGGCGGGCTGGGTCTTCGCCTGTCCCGGCGCCGGGCATGGAGTCGCCGGCTGCCGCGGCGCCGGCTCCAGCGCGGCGGCGCCAGCCGAACAACCAGCGGACGCCGGGCAGCGTGGCGGCCAGCAAGGCCGCCGACAGCAGCATCAGGCCTGTCAGGCCGATATGCACCACCAGCCAGCCGCCCATCACCGGGCCGGCCAGGCCGCCCGCGCTGGCGCCGGCGGCCAGCATCGCGAACAGCCGCCGGGCCTGCTCGGGCCGGAACACGTCGGCCATCAGGCTCCAGGCCACGGATACCACGAACAGGTTGAAGACCGACAGCCAGACATAGAACACGCGGGCCAGCCAGACATTGTCCGGTGCGGCACGCGTGGCCAGTGCAAAGCCGACCAGGTTGGCGATGAAGAACGCATAGACCCACGGCACGAAGCGCCGGCGCGGCAGCCAGGCGCAGCACGCGCCATAGAGCGGAATGGCGGCCAGCATGACAACGAAGGTGGCCGTGAACAGCCATTGCAGGTTCTTCACGCCGCCGGCGATGCCCATGGTCTCGCGCACCGGGCGTAGCATGAAGTAGCTGGCGAACAGGCAGAAGAAGAACAGGAAGCCGGCAACGACGGCGCCCGTTTCCCCGGGCTGGATGCCAAAGCCGTGGCGCAGGCGGGCCAAGGGCCCGGCACCGGCTTCAGCGGGATGGTTGTCCATGGGCTACGCGAGCAACGCCGCAATGCGCTCGCGCTGGCCGGCATCCGGCATGCGTCCGAGCGCGGCGCCCAGGTTGTCCGCCATGTTCTTCGGCTTGGAGGTGGCGGGAATCGCCACAGTGACGGCCGGATGGCTGACGACGAACTTCAGGAAGAGCTGGCCCCACGAGTTGCAGTCGATCTCGCCGGCCCAGGGCGGCAGCGGGCGATTCTTGACGGCACGGAACATGCGCCCGTCCTGGAACGGCCGGTTGATCAGCACCGCCACGCCGCGCGACTGGCACAGCGGCAGCAGGGTCCGCTCGGCGCTGCGCTCGGCGAGCGAATAGTTGATCTGCACGAAATCGACGCGCTCGCTACGCACGATCTGCGCAACGGCGTCCTGGGCGTCCTCGCGATAGTGGGTGATGCCGAGGTAGCGGATCTTGCCCTGTTCCTTGAGCTGGCGCATCCAGCGCAGGTTCTCGCGCCAGTCGATCAGGTTGTGCACCTGCAGCAGGTCGACCCTGTCGGTGTGCAGGTCGGCGAGCGAACGCGCCCATTGCGCCTGCGCCGGGGCGCCGGCCGGCGCGGACACCTTGGTCGCGAGAAACACTTTGGCACGCGCACCGGCATTGCGCAGCAGGTCGCCGGTCACGGCTTCCGCACTGCCATAGCTCGGCGCAGTATCGACGACCGAGCCCTGGCTCCGAAGCAGCAGGCCCAGGACCTCCGCCAGTGGTGCGCGCTCGTCTGCGCCTGTGCCAACGTTGAAGGTATCGGCGGTGCCCATGCCGACAACGGGCAGCGCTTCGGTGGTGCCGGGAATGGTCCGCCGCATCGGCGCCTCTACCGTCGCGGCCGTGGCGGTGCCCGCCCCTATCGCGAAGCGAGGAACTGCGGCGAGTCCTGCGGCAACCGCAAGAAAAGAGCGGCGATCGATCGACATGGGCGGATCCCGGCGAATGGCACTCGTTGACCTTAGCCCTAGGCGATTGCCTTGTAAAGCATTTGGCCGGCCGGCCGCCATGGATCAGAAATTATGCATTCGAGCGCACAATAGCGAATCTCGCAGTGCTTGCGTCGGTCCCGTCTACACTCGATGGATAGCAAGTTCCCGGCAGGTGCCGATCATGGGCTCCATGTCTCTGTGGGAGTTGTTCCTGAACTTTGACCAGCATCTGGGCGCGGCCATCGCGCACTATGGCCCGCTGGTCTACGCCATTCTGTTCGCCGTGGTATTTGCCGAGATTGGCGTGCTGCCGCTGTTCTTTTTACCCGGTGATCCGTTGCTGTTTATCTGTGGCGCCTTCTGCGCGTCGGGCTACCTGAACCTGTGGGTGCTGATGCCGGTACTGTTCGCGGCAGCGCTGGGAGGCAGTCTGCTGAACTATAGCGTGGGCCGCGTTATCGGAATGAGAGTCCTGAGCAGACCATGGCGCTGGGTAGATCAGTCGGCGCTGCAGCGAACCCATCTCTTCTATGCCGAACATGGCGACGTGACCTTCCTGCTCTCGCCTTTTATCGCCGTGGTTCGCACCTTCGCACCGTTTGTGGGAGGCATAGCGGGCATGGGTGCAGCACGCTTTCTGCTCGCTGCAGCGGCCGGCGCATTGCTCTGGTCGGTTTCGCTGCCGGTGCTTGGCTACTTCTTCGGAAACGTGCCGCAGGTGCGCGATCACATGGGGGCCATCGTGCTGTCGGGTATCGTGATCGGTGTGGGGGCGCTGGTTGTCACGCATACGTGGCGCAGCTTGCGGGCGCGGGCCAGGAGGTAGTGGTGGTGGCGGATGCCAAGGCGACATACGCGGTGGGTCGGGCGGTCGCCGAAGACTGTCAATGCTGTGCCCATCGGGACTCCGCCGATTGCAAAAACCGCGTACACCCGCAACAATCCAACGATAAAGTGCCGCAACCGTAACGCCCCAGCTCAGACGCGCGGCCCATTCCCAGAACTGGAGACAGGCAACATGCGCACCCGGGTCGCAATCATCGGCGCGGGCCCGGCCGGGCTGCTGCTGGGCCATTTGCTGCAGCGGGCCGGTATTGATTCCGTCATTCTCGAAGACTGTACCCAGGCGCATGTCGAGGCGCGCATACGCGCCGGGGTGCTCGAACAAGGTACCGTCGACCTGCTGGAGGAGGCTGGCGTGGCCGCGCGCCTGCGCCAGCAGGGGATGGTGCACCATGGCATCGACCTGTTGTTCGACGGGCAGCGCCACCGTATCGACCTGAGCGGCCTGACCGGCGGGCGCGCGATCACCGTGTACGGACAACATGAGGTCGTGCGCGACCTGATCGCGGCGAGGCAGGCGTGCGGAACATTTTTCGTGGTGGATGACATCATTGCTGCATCGCTTCGATGACCATACGCCGTTCATGGCGCGGCTGCAGCATGCCGAACTGGCCTATGTGTGTGCGTCGCAGGCGGCGGCGCGCATGCTGGCCGAGAACTATGTGGGCCTGCCGTTCGCGCCGCTGCCTGCGTGAACGCGAGAGAGTCCCTTTCCTCAACGCAACTTGGTTCCACCGAATGCACCGATCACCATGACAAGTCTTCTGGGTGTGCTGTTTGACGGCCTGGCGTACGGCAGCCTGCTGTTCCTGATCAGCGTCGGGCTATCCGTGACCATGGGCCTCATGAACTTCGTCAATCTCGCGCATGGCGCCTTCGCAATGCTGGGAGGCTATGTCGCCGTGGTGCTCATGAACCGTTCGGGCGTGCCATTCCTGCTGGCGCTGCCCGTTGCGTTCGCAGGGGCGGCGGCAGTGGGCTGGGTTCTGGAACGCACGCTGTACCGCAGGCTTTATCAGGCGAGCCATCTCGACCAGGTGCTGTTTTCCATCGGCCTGACATTCATGGCGATGGCCGGAGCAAACTACCTGTTCGGCCCGGGCCAGCAGCCCGTGGAACTGCCCGGGGCGCTGCGCGGGCAGGTGCATGTGGGCGGGCTGGAGCTGGGCGTCTACCGGCTGTTCCTGATCGGCGTGGTGGTGGCCATCACCGCGGTGCTTGGCTGGCTGGTGGCGCGCACGCGTTTCGGCGCGCAGGTGCGGGCCGCCGTGGACAACCAGCAGGCCGCGCGCGGGCTCGGCATCAACGTGGGGCGCGTGTTCAGCCTGACATTCGCGCTGGGGTCCGGGCTGGCAGGCCTGGGGGGCGGACTGGGCGTGGACGTCCTGGGCCTGGATCCGGCATTTCCGCTCAAGTACATGGTGTATTTCCTGCTGGTGGTCGCGGTGGGCGGCGCGGGCTCGATCCGGGGTTCGCTGCTCGCGGCGCTGGTGCTCGGTGTCGCGGACGTGGCCGGCAAATACTATGTGCCAGCCGTCGGCGCCTTCGTCATCTACGCGATGATGGTGCTGCTGCTGGTCCTGTTTCCAGCCGGTCTGTACGGGAGGCGCGCATGAAGATGCTGATGCGTTCGCTGCGGCCCGCCGCATCGTCCGACAAGGCGGCCAGCGCGCCAGCGCCCGCCCGGCGCAAGCTGCCGGACGGGCGCTGGCATCCGGCCGAGTTCGTGTTCTGGCTGCTGCCGGTGGTTGCTTTCCTTGCCTTGCCGGACTACCTCATCCTCGGCAGCCAGATCCTGATTACCGGGCTCTTTGCGTTGTCGCTGGACCTGATCCTTGGGTATGCGGGCATCGTCTCGCTGGGGCACGCCGCGTTCTTCGGCCTGGGTGCTTATACCGCGGGGCTGCTGGCGGCGCACGGCTGGGGCGAGCCGCTCAGCGGCCTGATGGCTGCCGCGGCGATGGCGGGCGTGGCCGGCTGGCTGTGCAGTTTTCTGGTCGTGCGCGGCGGGGATCTCACGCGCCTGATGGTGACACTGGGCATCGGCCTGATGCTGTTCGAGGCGGCCAACAAGGCCGCGTTCCTCACCGGTGGCGTGGATGGCCTGTCCGGCGTGGCCATGGACCGCCTGCTTGGCATGTTCGAGTTCGACCTGTTCGGCAAGACCGCCTACCTGTACAGCCTGGCGGTGACGTTCGTGCTGTTCCTGCTGCTGCGGCGGCTGACGCAGTCGCCGTTCGGCCTGTCGCTGCGCGGCATACGCGAAGGGGGGCGGCGCATGCCGGCGCTAGGTACGGACGTGCCGCGCCGGCTGCGCACGGTCTTCGCGCTGTCGGCCGCGATTGCCGGCATAGCCGGGGCACTGCTGGCCCAGACCACGCAGTTCGTCGGCATGGATGTGCTGGGCTTCCCGCGTTCGGCCGAGCTGCTGGTCATGCTGGTGCTCGGCGGTGCCGGGCGGCTGTATGGCGCCCTGGCCGGCGCGGCGCTGTTCATGATTGCCCAGGATGTGCTGGCGGGCATCAACCCGGTGTACTGGCAGTTCTGGATCGGCCTGTTGCTGGTGGTGATGGTGCTGTTCGCGAAGGGAGGCGTCATGGGCGCCGTCGATATGGCCCGTGTCAGGCTGGCCGCGCGCACGGGGCAGCAGCCCGAAGGCGGTGCGAAATGACAGGCCTGTTGCGTACCGAAGGCCTGTCGCGCCACTGGGGCGCGTTCGTGGCCAACAGCGACATCTCGCTCACCTTCGCGCCCGGCGCGCGCCACGCACTGATCGGCCCGAATGGCGCGGGCAAGACCACCTTCATCAACCTGCTGACCGGCGCCCTGGCGCCCACCTCCGGGCACATCTGGCTGGGCGGCCAGGAAATCACCAGGCTGCCGCAGCATGCGCGCGTGCGCCTCGGCATGGCACGGACCTTCCAGATCAACACGCTGTTCCCTGGGCTGACGGTGCTCGAATCGGTGGTGCTGGCCGTGGCAGAGCGCACCGGGGCAGCGCGCATCTGGTCGCGTACCGTGGCGTCGCAACGCGCGCTGGTGAAAGAAGCCATGGCGGTGCTGGCCAGCCTGCGGCTCGATGGTGAGGCCGAGGTAGAGACGCGCCGGCTGCCCTACGGCAAGCAGCGGCTGCTGGAGATCGCGCTGGCGCTGGCCACGCGGCCATCGATCCTGCTGCTGGACGAACCCGCGGCGGGCATCCCGTCGACGGAAAGCGCGGAACTGTTCGAGGTTATTGCCGCGCTGCCGCGTGACATGACGATCGTGTTCATCGAGCACGACATGGACCTGGTGTTCCGCTTTGCCGAGCGCATCACGGTGCTGGTGGGCGGCAAGGTGCTGACCGAAGGCACGCCGGCGGAGATCGCCGCCGATCCGCGCGTGAAGGAGGTCTACCTCGGGGAGGCCGCACATGGCTGAGCTGCTGCGTGTGGAAGGGCTGAGCGCGGGCTATGGCGACGCCGTGGTCATCGACGGCATCGACCTGGCGCTGGAAACGGGGGACAGCCTGGCGCTGCTGGGCCGCAATGGCGTGGGCAAGACCACGCTGCTCGCTACGCTGATGGGCTTCACGCGCCTGCGGCGCGGCACGCTGCGCTGGCACGGGAGCGACCTGGCGCGGCTGCCGCCTCACCAGCGCGCCCAGGCCGGCATCGGCTGGGTGCCGCAGGAGCGATGGGTGTTTCCGTCGCTGACGGTGGAGGAGAACCTGAGAGCGGTGTCCCGGCCGGGGCACTGGACGCTTGCACGCATCTACGAACTGTTCCCCCGCCTGCAGGAGCGCCGGCGCAACCTGGGCAACCAGCTGTCGGGCGGCGAACAGCAGATGCTGGCCATTGCGCGCGCGCTGATGCTCAATCCCGTCTTGCTGTTGCTCGACGAGCCCATGGAGGGCCTGGCCCCGATCATCGTGCAGGAATTGCAATGCGTGATCGGCAGGCTGATCGGGCAGGACGGGATGGCGGTAATCGTGGTCGAGCAGCACGCGCGGCTGGCGCTGGCCATGACGCGGCGCGCGATGGTGCTCGACCGGGGCAGGGTGGTGCACGCGTCGGACAGTGCCGGCCTGCTGGCGGACAAGGCGCGCCTGGACCAGTTGATGGGCGTAGGGTAGCCACATTCCGCCCGTGAAGCCCGGGCGCGGTGGTTGCGGGCGCAAATGTATCGAGGCAGTCACGATGGTTTGCGGAAGCCCGAACTCCCGCTATGCTCCGCAGTCTGTGCCGGCGAGTTCACGTACAGCGCCCCTGCAAGTCCGTGACGCGGCAGCATGTTTCGACCCCGAGACTGACCATGACGCTTTACCAGATCAAACCGAAGTTCCAGGCGTTGCTGCGCCCTACCGTGGAACGGCTTGCCGCATCGGGCGTGACGGCCAACCAGGTCACCCTGGCGGCTGCGGCCGGTTCGCTTGTCGTCGGCGCGCTGACAGGCGGCCTTGCCTGGGTGCCCGCCGTGTTCCTGCTGATGCCGTTGTGGCTGTTCGTGCGGATGGCGCTGAACGCGATCGACGGCATGCTCGCGCGCGAACACGGCCAGCAAAGCGTGCTGGGCGCGTACCTGAACGAGCTCGGCGACATCGTTTCGGACCTGGCGCTGACCATCCCGTTCGCGTGGGTCATGCCGTCATCGGGCGGCGAGGTCATCCTGTTCGCCATCCTGGCCGTGGTGGCCGAGTGCGCGGGGCTGATCGGGCCGCTGGCGGGTGCCAGCCGGCGCTATGACGGCCCGCTGGGCAAGAGCGACCGCGCGCTGGTCCTCGGGGCGCTCGGGTTCTGGGTGGGCTGCGGGCTGGGCATGGGGGCGTACGGGCACTGGTTCTGGATCGTGCTTTCGCTGCTGTCCGTGGCGACCATCGTCAACCGCGTACGCCGCGGCGTGCAGGAGGCTCGCGAGAGCCAGGCCCGCCAGTCGACTTTCTAGCCTGTGGAGGCGCACCGCGTGAAACGTACTCCGATCGAATCGCGATTTGCCACCCATGACGGGCAGGAACTGTTCTACCGGCACTGGCCGGCTGCGAGCGGACAGTGCCGGGGAGCGGTGCTTCTGTTCCATCGCGGGCATGAGCATTCCGGGCGCGTCGCGCGGCCTGGCCAACTGGCTGGCCAGCCAGCGTGCCAACGTGCCGTATTTCCACTTCGGCTGGGAGCGCGCCATTCCGTTCGTGCCGTGGTCCATCGTGCCGTACTGGTCGATTGATCTCCTCTACGGTATCTCGTTCGCCCTTTGGTCCATCCGCGCCGGCCTGGTGATCCATGTGAAGCGCCTGCTGGCGGCAGGAAGGGCGTACGGTGCTGGTCAGTTGCGCGCTGGGCTATTCGCGCAGTGCGCTGGTCGCGGCCGCCTGGCTGGGCGCGAATACGCGCTTGCGCGATCCGCAGCAGGTGCTGGCCCTGCTATGGCAAAGCCGTCCCAATGTGGTGCTTGGCCCGCAAAGCGTGGCGGCGTTGGCGCGTTACCTGCAAACCGCCGCCGGCCCGCTGGCATCCGATCCGCAAGGAACCTCCCATGCTGACTGAAGCCGATTCCCGTCCTGAACCTGCCAGCGATGCCTGGATGGCGCGCATCACCGCAGGCGCCATGCACGCAGCCGCCCGGCTCAACGGCGCCGGCCTTGTCCTGGCAATGGCCAATCTGCTGCTTGCAGGGCTGTTCGCGCCTGCGGCCCTGGTCTACCTGATTCTTGGGCTCGTGGCTGCGGTTGTGGGTGCGGCGCAGCTGTGGCTGGTGGTCCGTGTCGAACTCGACCGTCGCCTGTTCGAGGCGCTGGCGGTTTCGGGAGATGCCGCGGACCTGGGCGCGCTCGATCATGCCCTGTCCACGCTCGGCTGGCAGGCACCGGGACGCTCTGGCCGCTCGCTGGCCGAGCGCTCGCGCGCGACGCTGCGCTTCCTGAAGTTCGCCGGCTCACTCGCGGCGGTGCAGTTGCTGCTCGCGCTTCTTTTGCTGCTATTGAGATGATTTCCACATGAGCTGGCTTCACGACTGGTGGCGCGCGCCATCATCCTGTTTGCGCAGATGCTGACCGGCATGCAGGCGCGCTGGAACGGCTGCCTGCGGCCATGCAGCGCGTCTACTTTGCCAACCACAGCAGCCATGGTGACTTCGTGCTGATCTGGGGCTGCCTGCCGCCGGACCTGCGTGCCGCGACGCGGCCAGTGGCGGGCTCGGACTACTGGGAAGCCTCGCCGTTGCGGCGCTTTATCGGGCGTGAAGTTTTCCGTGCGCTGCTGATCGACCGTACTGGCGGCCGCGACGGCACGACGCCGGACCCTGTGGCGCAGATGGAGCAGGCGCTGCGTGGGGGTGCTTCGCTGATCATCTTCCCGGAAGGCACGCGCAATACCACCGATGAGCGGCTGCTGCCGTTCAAGAGCGGCGTGTTCCATCTCGCGCGGGCATGCCCGGACATCGAGTTCATGCCGGTGTGGATCGACAATCTCAACCGCGTGATGCCGAAGGGCGAGGTGATTCCGGTGCCGCTGCTCTGTACCGTGACCTTTGGCACGCCGCTGCGGTTGCAGTCCGAAGAGCCGAAAGAATCCTTCCTGGCCCGCTGCCGCCAGCAACTGCTCGCGCTGGCGCCGGCGCTGGAGTGAAACCATGTCAAGTGTTCAACTGATCCATGACACCCGCGTGCTGTTTGGCGGCGTGCTGTGCGTGTTGCTGCTTGCCTCGCTGGTGACCGCGCTGCTGCGCTGGCGCGTGGCCGGGGGCGCTCCCCACGTGGTGATCGACAACCTGGCCGCGCGGGTCTCGGCATGGTGGTGGATGGTCGCCATCCTCGGCATTGCCTTCGCCATGGGGCGCACGGCGATCATCGTGCTGTTCTACCTGCTGTCGTTCTACGCGCTGCGCGAATTCATCACGATCACCACGACCCGGCGCAGCGACCATCGCGCCATCGTGGCCGCGTTCTTCGTTTTCCTGCCATGCCAGTACCTCCTGGTCTGCATCGGCTGGTATGGGCTGTTCTCGATCTTCATCCCGGTGTATGCGTTCCTGATCCTGCCGATCCTGTCGGCGCTGTCTTCGGAGACCACGCGCTTCCTGGAGCGGTGCGCCGGCGTGCAGTGGGCGGTGATGGTCTGCGTGTTCTGCATCTCGCACGTGCCGGCGCTGCTGACGCTGCCGATTCCGGGCTACGAGGATCGCAACCTGCAGCTGATCGCTTTCCTGGTCACCGTGGTGCAGGGCAGCGACGTGCTCCAGTATGTGTGGGGAAAGCTGCTTGGCAAGCGCAAGATCGCGCCGTTGCTGTCGCCGTCCAAGACGGTCGAAGGCTTTGTCGGCGGCGTGGCCAGCGCGACGGCACTCGGGGCATCGCTGTGGTGGATCACGCCTTACGGTTCCCCCTTGAAGGCCGGTGCGATCGCGCTGGTCATCGCCCTGATGGGGTTCCTGGGCGGCCTGGTGATGTCGGCAATCAAGCGCGATCGCGGCATCAAGGACTGGGGCCACATGATCGAGGGCCATGGCGGCATGCTGGACCGCCTGGACTCGGTGGTGTTCGCCGCCCCGGTGTTCTTCCATCTCACGCGCTACTGGTGGGTGCCCTGAGCCGCGGGAACCCGCAGGGGCGGGGCGGCGAGGGCCTTATTTGCCTGAATCCTTCACGTCGGCAAACTTATCGAACTCGATGTTGTACAGCTCGCTGCCCCTCTTCTCGACCTTGCGGATGTAGACCGTCTGCACCACGTCCCGCGTAGCCGGATCGATCATGATCGGTCCGCGCGGGCTCATGATCTTCATGCCCTTGAGGGCGCCCAGGATCTTGTCGCCATCCGTGGCGCCATTGGTCTTCTTCAGCGCTTCATAGATGGCAGCCATGCCGTCATAGGCCGCGACGGTCATGAAATTCGGGCGGCCTGCGCCGGGATTCGCAGCCGAATAGGCGCTCAGGAAGGTCTTGTTCTCGCGCGAGTCGTGCGCCATCGAATAGTGGAACGAGGTGATCACGCCCAGCGTCGAATCGCCCATGGCGGGCAGCACGTGGTCATCGGTCAGGTCGCCGGTGGCAATCACGCGGATGCCGGCCTCGGCCAGTCCGCGCTCGCGGAAGCCCTTCATGAAAGCCACCCCCTGTTCGCCGGCGGGCAGGAACAGGAAGACGGCCTCCGGTCTTGCGTCCTTGATGCGCTGGATGAACGGCGCGAACTCCGGGTTGCGCAGCGGCACGCGGATGGACTCGATGACCTGCCCGCCGCCACCGATGAAGTTGGTCTTGAAGGCGGTCTCGGCATCGATGCCGGGCGCGTAGTCGGCCACCAGCGTGACCACCTTGCGCACATTGTTCTTCACCGCCCAGGTGGCCATGGGGGCCGATATCTGCGGCAGCGTCATCGACACGCGCGCGATGTAGTTCGACTTGGTGGTGATGATCGACGACGCGGCGTTGAAGATCACCATCGGCTTCTTCGCCTGCTCGGCGACAGGCGCGACGGCAAGGGCTTCCGGCGTCAGGCCGAAGCCGGCCAGGATGTCGACCTTGTCGCGCACCACCAGCTCCTGCGCGAGGCGCTTGGCCACATCCGGCACCGGGCCCGTGGTGTCCTTCATGATGACCTGCACCTTGCGGCCCGCCACGGTGTCGCCATGGAGCGACTGGTAGGCTTTCACCCCAGCTTCCATCTGCTTGCCGTAGTCGGCAAAGCTGCCGGAGAAGGGGGCGATCAGGCCAATTTTGACGGGCTCGGCAGCAAGCGCGGGTTGCGACAGGGCCGCCAGCATGCAGCCGGCGGCGATGGCGCGAAGCCAGAGGGCGAAGCTCATGGGATTGTCTCCGGTATTGTTTTCTTGGGTGATGACGCCGCAGGCAGTGTAGGAAAGCGCACGATAGGCCGCAATGAGGAATTGGTCCTAGTCCTCGCGCGACGCGTAGCCTGCCCGTGCCACAGCCGTTGAACCCGCGTTGCCGCGCCCTTACAATGGCAGGCGTGATCGCAGCCTGGTTCAGTCTCCTCGCCAGGGTGTCGCTGGCAGCAGCGATGATCGTGCTGCAGGCGTTTACCCCCTTGTTGCATGCCCATCTCGGAACCTCGCAAGTCCATGGGTGGCACATTCACCTGCAGCCGGCATACGCATTCAATTCTCATTCCACTGCACACGCCACGGATGCCGAATCATCGTTGACAGCCAGCGATGCTCCGGAGATCGACGTCGAGCGCGGGGTTCCTGCATCCCAGCCAAAAGAACGCGATTTTGATAATGGGCAATGGGCGCTCATTGCGGTGCTTGCCGTGGCTGCGGGCTGGCGGCCGTTGCCGGTGGCCGTGGTGCCAAGCGTTCCCGCCGGCGTTTCCCTGACGGCCCCACGATGGCGGCCACCCAATAGTCCTCCACCGGCCCTGGCGCCACCGCTGCACTCCTGAATTCCGTTCGCTCTCTCGCCGCTGGCTATCGGCGCCGGCGGCGCCTGTCCCGGATTCACGGAGATGATCATGATTTTCCTTTCCGCAACACGCTGCGTGTCGGCGGTGCTCGTGCTTGGCACTGGCGCCGCTTGCGCCGCACCCGCAGCCTATGCGGCTTCACGCCCGGCCGCGTCTTCCCAGGCTGGCGCGCTTCCATTGCCGGCCACGGCCCCCGCGTCTGCGCCGGTAGCCCAGGCCGCGCCATTGTCCATACCGCTTTCCACGCAGCAGGCCAGCGCTCTGGGCGTCGGCTATGGCGCGGTGCAACCCGTCTCGGCGCTTCCAGTCGGGGTGACAGCCCGGGTGGTGCCCGCGTATGGCACGCAATCCGTGGTGGCGGCCGCCTACCCGGGCGTTGCCTCGAAGATCCTTGTCACGCTCGGGGCCAGGGTACGTGCCGGCGAGCCGCTCGTGCGCTTCGAGAGCGCCGAGTACTTCGAGGCGCAGCGGGCGCTGGCCGAGGCCGGTTCGCAGGCTTCCGTGGCAGCCGACGCGTTGCGGCGCGATACCGCTCTCTACGATGAAGGCATCATTCCCGCCGCCCGTCTGCGCGCGGCCGAGGCGCGTGCGCGTGAGGCGCGGGCAGCAGCCAGTGCGCGGGCGAGCGCGCTGGCCAGCGCGGGAATCCGCGCCGCGCAGGGCGGCGGGGCACCGGTGATGGTGGCGCCTGCCGGCGGCACGGTGGTGGCAATTGCCGCCGTGGCCGGCCAGCGCTTCGCCGCCGGGGAGGTGCTGGTGCGGATCGCCCAGTCGGACCGGATGGAACTGGAGGCAGCGGTCCCCGCGCCGGCGCCCGCCTTCCGTATTGGAGACAAGGCACGCGTGCCCGCATATGGGGCCCATGGCATGGTGCTGGGCATGGCGCCTTCGATGGACGGGACCGGTGTGCTGCGGCTGCGCATCGGCCTGGATACGGCCGGGACCTTGCAGATGGGCGCGCAGGTGCCGGTGCAGGTCGAGGCCGGCGGCGCGGCGGGCCCGGTGCCGGCCGCCTGGCGCGTGCCGGCACGCGCGGTATTCCAGTGGCGCAACAAGCCAGCCGTGTTCGTGGCGCGCAAGGGTGCGGTGATGCTGCTGCCGGTGACCCGCCTGGCTGGCGACGATGACAGCGTGGTGGTCCAGGGTGCGTTCCAGCAGGGAGAGCGCGTGGTGACGGCTGGCGTCGCGGCGCTCAAGGGCGCACTGCTCGGGGGGGAATGATGCTGTCCCGACTGATCGATTTCTCGCTGCGCCACCGGCTGGCCGTGCTGGCTGCCGCAGGCGCGGTTGCAGTCGCCGGGGTGCTGGCCTACCTGCACCTGCCGATCGATGCATTTCCCGATATCTCGCCGACGCAGGTCAAGATCATCCTGAAGGTTCCGGGCATGACGCCCGAAGAAGTGGAGCAGCGGGTTGTCACGCCGGTCGAGCTTGAGATGCTGGGTATTCCCAGCAAGCGGATCGTGCGTTCGACGGCCAAGTACGGCATTGCCGATATCACCATCGATTTTGAAGACGGTACCGATGTCTATTGGGCGCGCCAGCAGGTCAACGAACGCCTGTCGGGTGTCATGCGGGACCTCCCGCAGACTGCGGTCGGCGGGCTGGCGCCGATCACCACGCCCCTCGGCGAGATGTTCATGTTCGTCGTGGAGGGCGAGGGCTATTCGCTGGCGGAGCGGCGGCGGGTGCTCGACTGGGTGATTCGCCCGGCCTTGCGCACCATTGCCGGCGTGGCGGATGTGAATGCGCTGGGCGGCGAGATCCGCAGCTATGAAGTCATACCGGACCCGGCCCGGCTCGCAGCGCGCAGCGTAACGCTCTCCGAGCTGCGCGACGCCTTGCAGTCCAATACGCGCAATGACGGCGCTGGCCGGCTCGTCAGCGGCGAAGAGGCGCTGGTGGTTCGCGTGGAGGCCGGCGTCACCGGCACGCAGGACATCGGGCAGGTGGTGGTAGCCGGCCCGAAGGACGGGCAGGGCCCTGTGGTGACGGTGGCGGATGTTGCCACGGTACGCATGGGCAGCGCCACGCGCTACGGCGCGGTGTCCTATGACGGCCGCGGGGAAACCGTGGAGGGCCTGGTGCTGGGGCTGCGCGGCGCCAACGCGCGTGACGTGGTGGCGGCCGTGTCCGCGCGGCTGGACGAGCTGCGGCCGCAACTGCCCCAGGGCATGTCGGTCCGCGTCTTCTACAACCGTGGCGACCTCGTGAGCCGGGCGGCCGGAACGGTGTTGCGGGCGCTGGCGGAAGCCGGCGTGCTGGTGGTCATCACCCTCTATGTGTTCCTGGGCGGCATACGGCCTGCGGTGGTGGTGGCGCTCACCCTGCCGCTGACCATGCTGGCCACTTTCGTGCTGATGCGGCAGATCGGGCTGAGCGCCAACCTGATGAGCCTGGGTGGCCTGGCGGTGGCGATCGGCATGCTGGTCGACGCGGCCGTGGTGGTGGTCGAGAATGCGGAGAGCCGGCTGGCCGAGCTGCCTGCGGCCGATGCCTCGGCGCGGCGGCGGGCGATCTACGAAGCCGTACGCGCCGTGTCGGCGCCGGTGCTGTCGGGGGTGGCCATCATCGCCATCGTCTTCCTGCCGCTGCTGTCGCTGCAGGGGCTGGAAGGCAAGCTGTTCTCGCCGGTGGCGCTGACCATCGTGCTGGCGCTGGCCGCGTCGGCAGTGGTGGCCTTCACCGTGGTGCCCGCCCTGTGCCAGCTGCTGATGCGCCCGGGCAAGCATGAGGAACCATGGCTGGTGCGGCGGCTGCACGCCATCTTCACGCGGATGCAGGCCTGGTGCTTCGCGCACCAGCGCGCCGCCTTTGCGGCGGCGGGCCTCTCGCTCGCGCTGGCGGCAGCGCTCTATCTGCTGACCGGCAAGACCTTCATGCCCACCATGGACGAGGGCGACATGATCGTGCAATTGCAGAAGGTGCCGTCGGTGTCGCTGCCGGCATCGGTTTCGCTGGATACGCGCGTGCAGCAGGACCTGCTGGCCAACGTGCCGGAAATCCGCGCCGTGGTCGCCCGCTCCGGGTCCGACGACCTTGGCCTGGACCCGATGGGCTTCAACGAGACCGACACCTTCCTGGTGCTGCGCCCCAGTTCGGAATGGCGGGGCACCAAGGAAGACATCGCACGGAGCATCCGGCAGCGCATGGAGCAGTTTCCCGGTGTTGTGTACAGCTTTACCCAGCCGATCGAGATGCGGGTTTCGGAAATGCTGACTGGTGCGCGGGGCGATGTCGCCATCAAGATCTTCGGCAACGACATGGCAAGACTGAACGATGCCGCGCAGGCTATTGCCGCACGGGTACGCCGCATTGACGGGGCTGCCGAGGTCATCGCGCCGCGCAACGAAGGCATGGAATACCTCTCGTTGCGCGTGAACCGGCTGGCGGCGGGCCAGGCGGGCCTGAGCGCTGAGGCCCTGCAGCAGGCACTACGCAGCCAGATCGAGGGCGAGACGCTGGGCGTGGTGCCGGAAGGCACCGTGCGCACGCCGCTGATCCTGCGTGGCAGCGATGCCGTGCGCGAGGCGCCGCAGGCGCTTGGCGCATTGCCGGTGCGTGCCGCGGACGGCACGGTCTGGCCGCTGGCGAGCCTGGCGCAGATCCGACAGAGCGGCGGGCCGGTGCGCATCGACCATGAAGACGGCAGCCGTTTCGCCGTCATCCAGGTCAATGTGACCGGACGCGACCTGACAGGCTTCGTGCAAGAGGCCCAGGCTGCCGTCGCCGCGCTGCCAGGCATGGACAGGAATCTGCGCGTGGTGTGGGGCGGCCAGTTCGAGAACCAGCAGCGCGCGGCCGCACGCCTTGCGCTGGTGATCCCCGTCGCCCTGGCTGCCATCTTCGGGCTGCTTGTGCTGACGTTCCGCTCCGCGCGGCAGGCGGCCCTCGTGTTTGCGAATGTGCCGTTTGCACTGGTGGGCGGCATTGCCGCGCTGAAGCTGTCGGGCGACTACCTGTCAGTGCCGGCCTCGGTAGGGTTCATCGCGCTGCTGGGCATTGCGGTGCTGAACGGGGTCGTGCTGGTCTCGCATTTCAATGCGTTGCTGCACGCCGGAGAGCCGATGGACAGGGTAGTGCGCGACGGCGCAGGACGGCGGCTGCGCCCGGTGCTGATGACCGCGGCGATTACGGCGCTTGGCATGATCCCGCTGCTGTTCGCGACCGGTCCCGGTTCCGAAATCCAGCGGCCACTGGCCGTCGTGGTCTGCGGCGGGCTGGTGACGTCCACGGCGCTGACGCTGTTGCTGCTGCCCATGCTGTTCGAGCGTTTCGGCCTGCCACGTGCATCGGCCATTGACCAGGGGGAGGCGGTATGAACCGGATGACCAAGGTAGGCTTGCTGGCCGCCCTGGCGGGGCTTTTGGTGGCGTCCGGCGCCGCGCGGGCACAGGACTGGCTTCCGCCTGAACAAGTGGCGCGGGAGTCCATCCTCGGGCACCCGAGCAATACTGCCGCGCAGGCGGCACAGGGCGGCCAGTACGCACGGGCGGAGGCAATCCGTAGCGGGCCGGCGGAAACCCAGCTGCGGCTCACGCCGCAGTATCGCCGCGTGCGCGATCCGTCCGACAACTTTGCCGAGGGGCAGGTCGGCATCGAGCGCTCGCTGCGCTTATGGGGCAAGACAGACGCGGATGCGGCCCTTGCCGACGCGACCATCCACAGCGCGGACATCGGGCTGCAGGACGCCCGCCACGAACTGTCGCGGGAGCTGCTGGGCCTGTGGTTCGGCGCGCTTCGTGCGCGCACGGAGTACCAGGCCCAGTCGGGCGCGCTGGAGCAGGCCACGGATCTCGTGCGCATCGTGCAGTCTCGCGTGCGGCATGGCGACGCCGCCGTGCTGGACCTGCAACTGGCGGCTTCCGACATGGAGCGCAGCCGCGCGGCCGCTGTCGCGGCGCAGGCCGGCGAGCGCAGTGCGGTAGCGGCGATGCGCGCCCGGTTCCCGCTGGTCTTGTTGCCGGATGGCTTGCCCCAGCGCCTGCCGGCAGCGATCGAAGGAGATCGCGCCGGGCTGCGGCAAGCCTACATCCAGGGTAGCCATGAGTTGCGCCTGGCGCAGGCAGAGGGCGAGCGGGTACAGCAATTGGCACATCGCGTTGGCCTGGAACGCTATCCGGACCCGACAGTCGGGGCCTTTGTCTCGATTGAACGGGGCGGCGCGGAGCGTGTGGCGGGCGTCAACCTGATTGTGCCGCTCGGAGGCAGCTACCGCCGGGCCAACGCTCAGGCTGCCGCTGCCGACGCGGCCCAGGCCGCGGCGCGATATAGCCTGGCCGAGCGGAAAGCGGGGGCAGAGTTCGACTCGCAGTGGGAGCTGATGCAGGGAAACCGGCAAGCGGCGGATGCCATGCTTGCCGCCTCGGCGCAACAGGAGACTGCCTATGGCAAGGTCAGGAGAGCCTACGCCCTGGGCGAGGCCGGCATCGCGGAAGTGCTGGCCGCCAGGCGGGCGCATGACGAGACCCGGCGCCAGGCCAGCCTGGCCGTGATCGATGCGGCCCAGTCCATGTACCGCCTGGAACTGGACCTGCATCGCGTATGGGACTTTGACGAGTGAGGCCGCTGGCGCGGCCCCGGCCGCGTCAGACCACCGTGGCCAGCGCCAGCGTCAGCAGCAGCGCCACCACCGAGATGAGGGTTTCGCAGACCGACCACGTTTTGAAGGTCTGGGTCACGGTCATGTTGAAGTACTCCTTGACCAGCCAGAAGCCGCCGTCGTTGACGTGCGACAGGATCAGCGAGCCAGCGCCGGTGGTCAGCACCAGCAGTTCCGGGCGCGTGCCCGGCACGCTGGCGGCGATCGGCGCGACGATGCCGGCCGCAGTAGTCATGGCGACGGTTGCTGAACCCGTGGCGATGCGGATCATCACCGCTACCAGCCAGCCCAATACCAGCACCGACACATGAGCACTGGTGGCAACGTCGACGATGGAGGTCGAGATGCCCGAGTCGCGCAGGATGCGGCCAAAGCCGCCGCCGGCGCCGACCACCAGCGTGATGATCGCGGTCGGGGCCACGCACTCGTTGGTGAACTTCAGGATGGCGTCACGGCCGAAGCCGCGTGCCTTGCCGAAGGTGTAGAAGCTCACCAGCGCGGCGATCAGCAGCGCCATGACCGAGTTGCCGATCAGCTTGAGGAAGTCGTTGGCAAAGGTCTTGGGCGTCGTGAACAGGTCGGCCCAGCTGCCGATCAGCATCAGCAGCACGGGCAGAAGGATCGTGAACACCGTGATGCCGAAGCCCGGCAGCTGATGCGACGCCTGGACGCTCGCGTCTTCCTCGGTGAACTGCTCGGCCAGCGGGTTGATGTCGGGCAGCTTGACGTAGCGGTCCATCAGCTTTGCGAACAGCGGACCGGCAATCGCCGCGGTCGGGATGCCGACGATCAGCGCATACATGATGGTCTTGCCGATGTCCGCCCCATAGGCGGTGACGGCCAGCAGCGCGGCCGGGTGCGGCGGGATCAGCCCGTGCACGACGGACAGGCCCGCCACCATCGGGATGCCGACCAGCACCATCGACGTGCCGGTGCGCTTGGCGACGTTGAACGCGATCGGGATCAGCAGCACGAAGCCGACTTCAAAGAAGACCGGCAGGCCGACGATGAAGGCGATGGTGACCATCGCCCAGTGCACGTTCTTCTCGCCGAAGAAGTCGATCAGCGTCAGCGCGATGCGCTCGGCGCCGCCGGATTCGGCCATCATCTTGCCGAGCATGGTGCCAAGGCCGATGACCAGCGCGATATGGCCCAGCGTGCCGCCGACGCCGGCTTCGAAGGACTTGATGATGTCGCCCATCGGCATGCCAACGGCAAAGCCGAGCAGGACCGAGACGATGACGAGGGTGATGAAGGGATTGAGCTTGAAGCGCGCGATCAGTATGACCAGGGCGATCACGGCGATCAGCGCGTACAGCAACAGTGTGGTTCCGGTGACGGCACCCATGTTGTCTCCTTTGTGTGGAAAAAATGCCGCGGGTGGCGGCAGGGGTTTGGGCTTGTTTTTTCTTCCCCTCTCCCGCTTGCGGGAGAGGGGTTGGGGGAGAGGGCGGGCGCTTGGCAAGCACCGTGGCGCGTCACTTCGTCGAGACGCTGGCCGTCTCCCCCGGCTCCTCTCCCATTTCATGGGAGAGGGGAGAACACATTCAGACGCAGGCGACCGGCTCAGGCCACCGGCTTCTTGTAGGCAATGCAGTCCACCTCGACCTTGCAGTCCACCACCATGCTGGACTGGACGCAGGCACGCGCAGGCGGGTTGGCGCCAAAGTATTCCTTGAAGATCTTGTTGAACGCGGCGAAGTCGCGCGCGTCGTCCAGCCAGACGCCGCAGCGCACCACGTGCTCGGGGCCATAGCCCGCTTCGGCCAGGATGGCGAGCACGTTCCTGATGGCCTGGTGCGTCTGCGCCACGATGCCGCCATCGATCAGTTCGCCGTTGACCATCGGTACCTGGCCGGAAACGTGGAGCCAGCCGTCGGCCGCTACCGCGCGGGCAAAGGGCATGTGCTGGCCGCCCTGGCCGGTGCCGCCTTCTACGCCGAATCGCTTGATATCCATGAAAACTCCTGAAATCGGATGAAACAAAAGAGGGGGAAGGTCAGGCCGCCGGCCGGGTGCCGCGCGGCAGGAACCGGCCGGCACGCACGCCGGTGGGCTGGCGCTGCTGCCAGGACAGCTCGCCGTTGACCCAGACCGCGGCAATGCCCTCGGCCGGCTGCATGGGATCGGTGAAGCTGGCCGCGTCGCGGATCGTGTCGGCGTCGAACAGCACCAGGTCGGCCCAGTAGCCTTCACGCACGAAGCCGCGGCCGGCCAGGCCGAAGCGCTCGGCGGACATGCCGGTCATCTTGTTGACGGCCACCGCCAGCGGAAACAACTCGCGATCGCGCGCATAGTGGCCGAGCACGCGCGGGAACGCGCCCCACAGGCGGGGGTGCGGCAGCGGGTCGTTGGGCAGGCCGTCGGAGCCCACCACGGTTGCCGGGTGGCTCAGGATGCGGTCCACGTCGGCGTCTTCCATGCAGTGGTAGACGGCGCCGGCCGGCATCAGGCGGCCTGCAGCCTCGTACAGGTCGACCTGCCACTCGGCCGCGATATCGGCCAGCAGGCGGCCGCCCATCTCGGGCGCGCCTTCCGACCACGTCACCATGATGTCGAAGTCGCTGGTCACCTGCTTGAGGTCCAGCGTGGACGAGCTGGCGGTATAGGGATAGCAGTCGCAGCCGACGGGCTGCCAGCGCTGCGCGGCGTCGAGCGCGTCCAGCACTTCGGTGCTGCGGCCCCAGTTGGGCACGCCGGCGCATTTCAGGTGCGAGATCACCACGGGCACGCGCGCATGGCGGCCGATGCGGAACGCTTCGTCCATCGCGTCGAGGATCTCTGCAAACTCGCTGCGCAAGTGCGTGGCGTAGAGCGCGCCGGCATGCGCGAGCGGTTCGGCCAGGGACAGCACTTCCTCGGTCGGGGCGCAGAATGCGTTGGCGTATGCGAGACCTGTGGAGAGGCCCAGTGCGCCGTGCTGCAGCGCCTCTTCGAGCTGCGCGCGCATGGCAGCAATCTCCGCAGGCGTGGCAGCGCGGTCCAGCTTGTCCATATGGTTGCTGCGCAGCGCGGTATGGCCGACCAGTGCGGCGACGTTGACGGCAGGCTGCGCGGCGTCGACCGCGTCCACATACGAGCGGAAGTCCGGGTAGCGGAAAGCATCCGCATGCCCGAGCAGGTTCATCGGGTCGGGCGGGTCGCCCGACAGCACGACGGGCGCTGCGCTGATGCCGCAGTTGCCGACGATCACGGTCGTCACGCCCTGCGAGAGCTTCGGCGTCATCTCGGGCTGGCGCACCACATTGGTGTCGTCGTGGGTATGCACGTCGATAAAGCCCGGCGACAGGACCAGGCCGTGGCCTTCCACCACGTGGGCAGCGGAATCGGGATCGATGGTGCCGGCTTCGTCGATGCGGGCGATCCGGCCATCGCGCAGCGCCACGTCGGCCATGCGGGCCGCGGCTCCCGAGCCGTCGAGCAGGGTCACGCAGCGGATCAGGGTGTCAAACAGGTGTGGCATAGAGTCAGTCTCCCAGCGGCTGGCGGCCGTCCGGGCCGACGCCTGCGTCTTGACTGCGCTCGCCGCCGGGGTCGCGGTGGGCGTCGAGCACATACTTCAGGCGGCGCAGCCGTTCCTTGCTCTGGTCCTGCTGCAGCAGCGCGCATTGTGTAGCCAACACGTCCAGCACCAGCAACATCGCGTAGCGCGAGGCCGACGGCTTGAAGATGAAGTCGGTCTCCAGCGTGCGCACCGGCAGCAGGACGTCGGCGCGCGCCGCCAGCGGCGAACCCAGCGCCGTCACGGCCACCAGCCTGGCGCCGTACTCGCGCGCGATATCGCAGCTCGCCAGCATTTCCGGCACGCTGCCGCTCGCCGAAAACGCGAGCACCACGTCTTCGCGGCTGAGCGTTGCTGCCACCATCTTCTGCAGCAGCGCGTCCTGGTAGCTGGCCACTGGATGCCCGAGCCGCGCCAGGCGGTGGCGCGCCTCGTCGGCCATGAAGGACGATCCGCCGCCCATGCCAAAAGCGTAGACCATGCGTGCGCCCAGCAACAGGCGTGCGGCTTGTTCCACGCGGTCGGCATCGATCAGCTTGCGGTTGACCTCGAGGGCCGTCAGCACGTCGGCATGGATGCGGTCGGCCAGGGTGGCAGGGGTGTCGGCCGGCGCCGGCATGCCGTCCGGTTGCAGGAAGCGCATGCCCACCGCGGTGGCCTGGGCCAGCCGCAGCTTGAGGTCGCGCACGTCGCGGCAGCCGATTGCCTTGGCAAAGCGCGTTACGCTGGCTTCGCTCACGCCGGCCTTGCGCGCCAGCTCGTTGATGCTCGCCGCCGCCGCGCCGGCCAGGTCTTCCAGGACGACTTGCGCCACCTTCTGCTCGGCCAGGCGCAGCGCGGGGCCGCGCTCGGCGATGCGGGTCAGGATGTCGAAGGGCGCGGTCATGGCTCGGGAAGGTTCAGGGGCTGGCGAAGGGCTATAACTGGTAGTGCCGGCCCTGTCGCATCGCGGTGGCGCGGCGCTGATCTTCCAGACGGCTTGTCCGGGATCGGCGTGTTACTTTATAACAATGGTGAAATATCGTAATTTCAGGGATATCATTACGTCAATCAGATTTTTTCAGGGTGATGACAGGCATGCGTGAAATAAAGTACCAAGCCGGCACGATCGATCCACTGAACAAGGCGCTGGGCAGGCTGGAGGCCCCGATTGCGCCCGAAGACGCCGGCCAGACCGGCTGGAGCCTGCTGCGCGAAGAACTCAGCCTGCCAGCGGCAGTGCTTTATGAGGAACGCCTGTCTCACAACCTGGAATGGATGCGCCGCTTCATGAATGAGTATGGCGTGCAGCTTGCGCCGCATGGCAAGACCACCATGGCGCCCAAGCTGTTCGCGCGCCAGCTCGGCGCAGGTGCCTGGGGCATTACGCTGGCGACGGCGCACCAGACTGCCGCGGCCTACGCCCACGGCGTGCGCCGAGTGCTGATGGCCAACCAGCTCGTGGGCCGCCGTAACATGGAAATCATCGCGGACCTGCTGCGCGATCCCGGCTTCGAGTTCTTCTCGCTGGTAGATTCCGCCGAGCTGGTCGACCAGCTCGGCGCGTACTTCCATGAACGTGGACAGAAACTGCAGGTACTGCTGGAACTCGGCGTGGAAGGCGGCCGCACCGGCGTGCGCGACGCCGCGCAGCAGGCCGACGTGCTTGCGGCGCTGGCGCGCTGGCCCGATGCATTGTTGCTGGCGGGCGTCGAGATCTATGAGGGCGTGCTCAAAGAAGAGGCTGATATCCGCCGATTCCTCCAGCGCACGGTGGCGGTGACGCGCGAGATTGCGCAACAGGGCCGCTTTGGCCGCAGCCCGGTGGTCATGTCGGGGGCGGGGTCGGCCTGGTACGACGTGGTGGCGGAAGAATTTGCCCGCACCGACATCGGCACGCCGATCGAGGTGGTGCTGCGTCCCGGCTGCTACCTGACGCACGATGTGGGCATCTACAAGGCCGCGCAGGAACGCATTCTCGCGAGCAATCCGGTGGCGCAGAAGATGCGCGAGGGCCTGCTACCGGCGCTGCAGCTGTGGGCTTACGTGCAGTCCGTGCCGGAACCTGACCGCGCCATCATCGGCATGGGCAAGCGCGACGCGGCGTTCGACGCGGGCATGCCGATTCCCGCGGTGATCTACCGTCCGGGCAACGCCGTTCCGGTGGCTGTGCCCGCGCACTGGGAAGTCACGGGCATGATGGACCAGCACGCGTACCTGCAGATCCGTGCGGGCGACGATATCCGGGTGGGCGACATGATCGCCTTTGACATCTCGCACCCGTGCCTGACGTTCGACAAGTGGCGGCATATCCCCGTGCTCGACGGCGATATGCGCGTCATCGACATTGTCCAGACCTTCTTCTGAGACGAGCGCGCCATGAGCATCGACATCCTGGCCTATGGCGAGCCGCTGGTGGAATTCAACCAGCAGCCCGACGACCCGACCCGCTACCTGCAGGGCTTTGGCGGCGACACTTCGAATTTCTGCATTGCGGCCGCACGGCAGGGCGGTACCACCGGCTACATCAGCGCGGTGGGTGCGGACAGTTTCGGCGAGCGCCTGATGGCGCTGTGGACGCGCGAGCGCGTGGACACGCGCCACGTCCGGGTCGATCCGGCAGCACCGACCGGCGTGTATTTCGTCAGCCATGACAACCATGGCCACCGCTTCGACTACCTGCGCGAGGGCTCCGCCGCGGCCCGCTACCATCACGAGCAACTGCCGCTGGCCACGATCGCGCAGGCTAAATTCCTGCATCTGTCGGGCATCAGCCTGGCCATCAGCACGAGCGCCTGCGACACGGGCCTGGCTGCGATGGAGCATGCGCGCAAGGCCGGCGTGAAGGTGTCGCTCGATACCAACCTGCGGCTGCGCCTGTGGTCGCTGGCGCGGGCGCGCGGCATCATGCGCGAGGCGTTTTCGCTCACCGACGTGTGCCTGCCAAGCTGGGACGACATCACCGTGCTGACCGGGCTCGATGACCGCGATGCCATCGTCGATTACCTGCTGGGCTGCGGCATCGGCCTGGTGGCGCTCAAGCTCGGCGAAGAGGGTGCCTACGTGGCCACGGCCGAGTCGCGCACGCTGGTGGAGCCATTCCCCGTCAAACCGGTCGACGCCACGGGCGCGGGCGACTGCTTCGGCGGCAGCTTCATCGCGCGGCTGGCCGCCGGTGCCGATCCGTTCGAGGCCGCGCGCTATGCGAACGTGGCGGCCGCGCTGTCCACCACCGGCTATGGCGCGGTGGCGCCAATTCCGTCCGCGGAGACCGTGCTCGCCAGGCTGGCGCAGTCGGTGTCCGTGATTGCCTGATTCACTTTCTTGTCCGCAACGATCCAGACTTCCATGCAAGCTCAACCTTCCCCGCTGCTCGCACGGCTGGCCAATGTGCCGGTCATCCCTGTACTGGAGTTCGGCTCCGTCGATGAAGCGCTGCATGTCAGCGAAGCACTGGTGGCCGGCGGCCTGCCGCTGCTGGAAATCACGCTGCGCACACCGGTTGCGATGGACGCCATGCGCGCCGTGGCCGCGAAGATTCCGGACGCCTGCGTAGGCGCCGGCACGGTGCTGACCGTGGGGCAGCTTCACGCCGTGCGCGATGCCGGTGCGCAGTTTGCCGTATCGCCGGGCCTGACGCCCACGCTGGCAGCGGGTGCGCAGGATGCCGGCATCTCGCTGCTGCCGGGCGTGGCCACGGCCAGCGAAGCCATGGCCGCGCTGGAAGCCGGCTTCACGTTCCTGAAGTTTTTCCCGGCACAGGCGGCAGGCGGGATACCGATGCTCAAGTCGCTGTATGGGCCGCTGTCGCAGCTGCGCTTCTGCCCCACCGGTGGTATCGACGCGGCGCTGGCGCCGAACTATCTCGCCTTGCCTAACGTGGTGTGCGTGGGCGGTTCCTGGGTGGTGCCCAAGGATGCCGTCGCCGCTGGCGACTGGGGCCGCATCCGCAAGCTGGCCGAGGAAGCCGCAGCGCTGCGGCGGGGCTGAGCCATCGCACGCACGGTCACGGTATGGAAAGCAAAACGGCACGCCATGCGTGCCGTTTTGCCTGGGTTGCGCTGAGCCCCTGCAAAGGGACTTGCCGCTTACTTGTGGCGGTCAGCCGCGCCTTCCAGTTTCTGGCCGCCGCGCTGGATATCCTGGCCAAGTCCGGCCATGGTATTGCAGCCAGCCAGCAAGGTCGCGAACAGTACGCACCAGATCCAACCTTTCTTCACGCCGGGCTCCTTTCAGGTCATTGACATTTCGCGCCAGATTTTACCGCCAGTGGCGGTTGGTATCACACGCGATGTGTCGCAATTTGTAAATCGTACCAGCCCAGCGGTAAGGCGCCGCGCTGGCGCCACGGCGCGTTATGCCGCCGGCCCGAGCAGTTCCCGGGCACGCTGCTGGATGGCCCAGTGCGTCTGCGCGAGCCAGTTTGCCGGAAATGGCTGGGCGAGCAGGTATCCCTGGATACTGTGACAGCCCCATCCGTGCACCTGTTCAAGCTGCTTGCGGGTTTCCACGCCCTTGGCACAGACCGAAGCCCCCGCCTTGCGTGCCAGGGTGCAGGCCGCCTGCAGCCCGGCCGCCGCGTTGGCGGGCTGGTGGGCGTGCCCGAGGCTGCGCACGTCCAGCGTGACACGGTCGGGCCGCAATCGGCCGAAGGTTTCCAGGCTTTCGGGGTGGTTGTCGAAGTCGCCGAGCGAGAGCTGCAGGCCGCGCCGGCGCAACGCTTCGAACCTGGCGAGCAGCTCCGGGTCGTCCGGCAAATTGGTGGAGGGCACCTCGATGCAAAGCCGCTGCGGTGCGACGGCTCCGGCATCGAGGGTGCGCGCGAGTGCGTCGACCATGTCCAGTTGATACAGTTGCGCGCTGGATGCCAGCAAGGTGAACTGCAGTGGCCCGATATCCTCGGCCACTCGCGCCAGTGGCGCCAGGCTGCCGAGCAGCCAGTTGCCCACCGGCCCCATCAGTCCAAGGCCTTCCAGTGCGGGCAGGAAGTCCTGCGGCGCAACCCTGCCGAGTGCGGGATGGCGCCAGCGCAGCCGGATGGTGTAGCCGCTGATCCGGGCGCCTTCGAAATCGGCGCGGGGCTGGAGGTGCAGGCCAAGTTCGCCGCGTTCCAGCGCGTGCGGCAACGCCGCGATCATCTGGCTCGCGGCGGGCGTGCCGGCCCGCATGGCGCTCGCCAGTCCGTCGCCACCCTGGCGGCAAATGCGCAGCATGGCATCAAAGGCATGTTGCAGGCTGCGCTCCGCGGCTATGTCCGGGTGGTCCAGGGACACGCCGATGCTGCAGGACAGGAACAGCTCGAGGCCGTCCAGCGTGAAAGGGCGCGCCAGTTCGTCGGCCATGCGTTGTCCCAGCGGCGCGGGGTCCTGCGCCGCGGGCGGCAGCGGGGTAACCACGGCCAGGTCGGCCGGCCCCAGCCAATACATGCGGGCTTCCGGTAGCAGCAAGCGCGCCAGGCGCGCCTGTACGAGCTGGCGCAGGCGCGCTGCTCCCTTGGGGCCCACGGATTCGCATGCGCTGGCAAAGCGATCCAGTCGAATGACGAGAATGACCAGTTGCGCGCCGCCGGAAGACGCGCGGCAATTACCCAGCGCAGCCACGAATGCGGCGGGCTGGACCATGTCGTACGCGTTTCCGGCACGCTGACCGGTGCTGTCGTCGGCGTCGTCTTGGTGCATGCAATCTCTTTTTGCGGGCAAGGCCGGCGAGGCGCTGGCTACTGTCCGCGCATCCTGTTCTGCGGTTGTTTTCGAATTCTGCCACCGCGATTGCACATTGCCCGGCGGGCAGTATCGCGGCGTCCGGTGTGGCGCAGCTTCGATCATACGGCAGGGAAGGCGGCTGGAGCATGCCGACCGGGGCATAAGCCCGATATGGCCGCCACTCGACACGCCGGCCTTGACAGCTTCGAGATTTGCCGGGTACCGGGGAACTGCGGCGATGAGTGGCGACGGACGGTGCTGGTGTCAGCCGGTGGTTTCCTCTTCGGGCCCTTCAGACGGCTGCACGCGCGAGGCCAGTACCTTGTCGATGCGCTTGCCGTCCATGTCCAGGATCTCGAAGCGCCAGTCTTTCCACTGGACGCTGTCCGCGGTCTGGGGCAGCCGGCCGAGCAGTAGCAGGAGCATCCCCGACAGCGTGTGATAGCGCTCCTTTTCTTCCTCGGGCACCTGGCGCAGGCCGATACGGTCCTTCAGCTCGGGAATGGGAATCAGGCCGTCGAGCAGCCAGGAGCCGTCTTCGCGCTGGACGGCCCACTCCTCGTCCACGCTGTCCGGCTTGAATTCCCCGGTGATGGCTTCGATCAGGTCCTGCAGCGTGACCAGGCCGAGCACCTCGCCGTACTCGTCGATCACGAAGGCGATCTGGCCGCCGGAGCCGCGAAAGTTCTCCAGCAGTTCCATGCCCGTGACGCTCTCCGGCACGAACACTGCCGGCTGCACCACGGCCATGAGGTCCGCTTCCTCGCCGCGCAGGCGGCGGGCCAGCAACTGGCGTGCGCTGACCACGCCGACAATGTCATGCATGCCGCCGCGCACGACCGGGAAGCGGGAGTGGTCCGATTCCTCGATGCGCTTGAGGTTTTCTTCCAGCGGCACTTCGATGTCCAGATACACCACGTCGCCGCGCGGCACCATCAGCGAAGCCAATTGCCGGTCATCGAGCCGGAACACGTTGCGAACCATGGTGTGCTCGTGCTGCTCGATGATGCCCGCCTCCGAGCCCTCGACCAGCAGCGCGTGGATTTCTTCTTCGGTCACGCCGGGGCCGCGATCGGTCTTGACGCCGAGCACACGCAGGACCAGGCGCGTCGAACTGGACAGCAGCTTGACGAACGGGGTGCTGGCCACGGCGAGCCAGGCAATCGGGCGGGCCACCAGCCGGGCGATGGACTCGGGAGCCAGCTGGCCCAGCCGCTTGGGCACCAGTTCGCCCAGTACGATCGAGAAATAGGTCAGGCCGGCCACGACAATGGCCGTGGCCACGTAGCCAGCCGTGGTCTGCGGCAGCCCGAGTCCCTGCAGCCAGGCGCCAAGCGGTTGCGCCAGTGTGGATTCGCCCACCACGCCGTTGAGCACGCCGATCGAGGTAATCCCGATCTGGACCGTGGACAGGAACCGGGTCGGGTCTTCGCCAAGCTTGACTGCCTCGATCGCTCCCCGGTCGCCGTCTTCAATCTGGCGCTGCAGGCGCGCCTTGCGGGCGGTGACCAGCGCGATCTCGGACATGGCGAACAGACCGTTGAGCAGAATCAGCGCCAGCAGTATGGCAATTTCCATCAGGGTGCGCGCCCGTTGCGCGCGGGGGTTAAAAGACCAAGCATACCATTCGCCTGTTACACCTTGTCGCGGTGTGGCGCTTGAGGCGCAAAGTAGGGCGACACCTTTGCGTCAATTGCCAATGCAAGGCCCCTTTGGGCTGCATGCCAGCATGGCATGCTGATAGGCCATAAAGAGTAAGCAAATTGCGATTCGTTACATGCGGCGCAAACATGTTCGCTATGCTTCGCCTGACAACAACCCACACAGGATAAGACAATGCTGAGAGGACTTGCCTTGCTGATTGCGTCTACTACCTTGCTGGCCGGCTGCGTCGTTGCTCCGTACGACGCCGGGTACGGAGCGGGGCCTGGTCCAGGCTGCCCGCCTGGACAGGCCAAGAAAGGAAATTGCAGGGTAGACCAGTATGGCAACCAGAGTTTCTGCCCGCCGGGCCAAGCCAAGAAGGGTAATTGCTGAGGATCGGTTTTTCCCGGTGCAGGGCGTCTCGGCGGACTGCCAGCGAACATGCCGCCAGATACCGTGCTTCGGTGCAAGGGGTTACCGCTTTGACACCGGGTGGAGTGAATCTTCCTGATTACCTCACAGGTAGTCGCCGGACAGCGTGACGCATGCTGTAATACGTCACATGGAAACCCTGACACCCGGCTCCAAGACCGCCCTCGATTTTCCCGGCCTGCTGCGCTACTGGCGCAGCAGACGCGGCTACAGCCAGCTTGCGCTCTCGCTGGCCGCCGGGGTGTCGCAGCGCCACATCAGCTTTCTCGAATCCGGCCGTTCCAGGCCCAGCCGCGAGATGGTGCTGGCGCTGTCCGAACGGCTTGGTGTGCCGCTGCGCCAGCGCAACCGCATGCTGCTGGCTGGCGGTTATGCTCCGGCCTATAGCGAACACGCCCTTGTCTCTCCGCCGCTGCAGATGGTGCAGCAGGCCATTTCGCTGATCCTCGCCAAGCAGGAGCCGTTCCCGGCCGTGGTCCTCGACCGTTTCTGGAACCTTGTCGACGCCAATCCTGCTTACCGACGCATGCTCGATGTGCTGCTCGCCGGCCGCGCACCCGCGGCGCTGGAAGACGGCGGCGGGCGGATCAACCTGATGCTGACCGTGTTCAATCCGGAGGGATTGTGGCCGGTGATCGAGAACGCGCGTCAGGTCGGCCGCTACCTCTTGCGGCGAGTCTGGCAAGAACTCCAGGTTCAGGCCAATGACCAGACTGCGCGGGAAATCTTCGCGCGGATTGCGGCCTGGCATCCTGACATGGTCGGCCCCGGCGGCGCGCTGCTGCCCCACGACGACGCGTCCGAAGGGCCGCCGCCGCCCGTGTTGCCGGTGACGCTGTGCGCCGGCACGTTCCGCGCCTCGCTGTTTTCCACGCTGACCACGCTTGGCATACCGCAAGACGTTACCCTTCAGGAGCTGCGCATCGAGTGCTTCTTCCCGGCCGATGATGCCACGCGCGACGTATTCGAAGCGCTGGCGCAAGGCTGACTCACGCTGTCTCAGAATCGGTAGCGCAGGTACACCGTGCTGAAGCCCGTGCCGGGGTTCGGCTCCTTGATTCCGGCATTCGAGATGTGCTGGAAGCGGTAGCCCACCGCGAACTGCTGTTCCTTGCCGAACGCCACGCCGACGCCCGCGTATTCCGAAAACTGGAAGGCGGTCGAGAAGACGTGGTCATCGGAGCTTCGGGTCTCGGTCATCAGGCGCAGGCCCAGCGACAATTCCAGGAACGGCACCCAGCTATAGCGCTTCCAGGCCAGCCTGGCCACCGGGGAGAAGCCGAATTCCCATGGGTTGCGCGGGTTGTTGCTGCTGGTGCTATGCCAGCGCGCAACATTGACTTCCCATTGCAGGTCGAGGAGCAAGCCCTGCGGGTTGCCCCAGGCAAAGCCGGAGTCCCACAGGAAGGCTGCTTCCACCTTCTGGACGTCGTGGCTGGTGTCGAAGCCATAGCCAAGCTGGACGGCTGGTATAGGCGGGGCAGCCTGCGCCAGGCCGCCTCCAAGCGCTGCGCCGGACAGGGCCGTGGCCAGTGCCGCCTGCCGGATACATCGCGCAGGAGAAAGCTTGCAGCGCAGGGTTACAGGAGCGGAACAGCCAGGCCGGTCATCGGGCAGCGGTCGCATAGGTTGGCTCGTTGTTGTCGGGACGGTCCGGAACGCGCGGTATGGGCGCATCCAGGATTGGGCGATGTCACGCACAGTCCCTTTTTCATCACACCTGATCTAGTTGTAGTACACGGTGGGACACATTGCAGCCCGAAAGAAAAACGAACAGCCGTGCTAAGATCGGCGCGCCGGTACTCTTTGCGTCTTGCCATCGGGGTACAGCGCGGCTTGCCGGCACCGTTACGTCTTCAGGGCGGGGTGAAAGTCCCCACCGGCGGTATGTCGCAGCGTACGACAAGTGCGATGCGGCGAGCCCGCGAGCGCCTGCACATTCTGTGCAGGGTCAGCAGACCTGGTGCGAGGCCAGGGCCGACGGTCATAGTCCGGATGAAAGAAGATGGGCGGAAGCCTGCCTGGCCGCCTCGGGCCCAGGGTATGGATGGTCACGCTTGCCGCGGCCGGACGCCGTCGTCCGTGCGCGGACCGGTGCCGTCATGCCACGCGCCTGCCGTGGTTGCCTGTGTGCTTCCGTTGATCCTCCCCTGAAACGCCCACTGATCAGCTAGCAAGGAGCGTTTCATGCCAAACCTTTCCAACGAATCCGAATTCATCACGCTTGCAGCCGATGCCGACGAGCGCCCATTGGCGGTGCGCATTGCGCAGGCGCTCGACGCCATGCGCGAAGGGCGCCCGGTTGTCCTGCTCGACGATGACGACCGCGAGAACGAGGCCGATCTCATCCTGGCCGCCGAATGCCTGACCCCATCCAACATGGCGATGATGATCCGCGAGTGCAGCGGTATCGTCTGCCTGTGCCTGACGGCCGGCAAGGTGCGCGAACTCGGACTGCGCCCCATGGTGGAAAACAACCGCAGCCAGTACGGCACGGCATTCACTGTGTCGATCGAAGCGCGCGTGGGCGTGACCACCGGCGTGAGCGCGGTGGACCGCATCACCACGATCCGCGCGGCGATTGCAGAGGACGCCGGACCGGATGCAGTGGTCAGCCCGGGCCATGTGTTCCCGCTGGTGGCAGTCGATGGTGGCGTACTGGTGCGGCGCGGGCACACTGAAGGTTCTGTCGAGCTGGCCCGGATGGCCGGCTTGTCACCGGCCGCGGTGCTTTGCGAGCTGATGAATCCCGACGGTACGATGGCGCGCCGTCCCGAGGCGCTGGCGTTTGCCGAGATGTACCGTCTGCCGGTGCTGACCATCGCGGATCTGGTTGCCTGGCGGGAAATACACGGCTGACATACGGCTGATACTCAGTGGATTTCGTGCCGTGCGGGTCGGCAAGCACGGCGGCATATGCGACAATGCGGATCGCTTTTCCCGTCAATTCGAGGGCATTTCAATGTTTTTCCGCATTTTTCGATGCGCCGCCGTGCTGGTCGGCTGCGCCATGGGCATGGCGGCCCACGCCGAATCCGGGGCTGGCTACGACAGCCGTCCTGCCGCTGCCGCCGGTCTGTACGAATGCCAGCAGCCGTCCGGAGGCACAGTCTTCCGTTCCACGCCGCGTGAAGGTTGCAAAGTCGTTGCCGCGCCCGACCCGGCAGCGCCTGACCCGCAACGCTGGCTTCCGCTGATGGGTGCCAACGGCGTGATCTCGTACTTCGACCAGGTCGCCGTCAAGCGCGCGGGGCCGGAGGTCGGCGTGGTGGTCATGCGCAATGCGCCGGTGGGCGTGATCCGTACCACAAGCGGCGAACCGATCCGGTCCTCGCTGAAGCGCATGGTGCTCAACTGCGCGTCCTCGATGGTGGCCGTGGTGGAGCAAACGCTCTACAGCAAGCGCTTTGCCAGGGGCGAGGCGCTCTACACTATCCGTGCGCCGCAGTCTGCGCGCTTCCAGCCGGCGGCCACCGGGTCGGTGGCCGCAGACCTGATGCGGCGGCTGTGCCGCTGAGGGGTGGGTTGTCCGCTATTCAGCGACCTGGCGTGACTTCCACTGGCCATCCTTCTGCTTGCAGAACCAGCCGCTCCAGTGCTCTTCGGCGCTGCCGCGCTTGAGGTCGGTCTTGAGCCGTCGGCACGACTGGCCCTGGTCGGTCTTGCTCGTGACGGGAGTCAGCGTGCCTTCCACCGGCAAGCGCTTGCCGCTGGCGGGAAACTCCCAGGAAACCGATTGGCCGTCCGCGGTGTCGTTCAGCGCCTTGCGCACGGACTTGGCGAACGATGCCGCTTCATCCTTGCTCATCTTGCCGATGATGGTGCCGGACAGGTAGTTGTCGAAGTACGCCTGGGCGGGAGCAGCCGCGGCGAGCATCAGCGTGGCGCCCAGTGCGCTGGCCAGGGCAACGGGGTGAAGACGTCGGGCTTGCCGAGACAGCATGATGGTTCCTTTTCTGTACATTGGCGCTGCGGCCCGGATCCGGCGGCCGCGTGCGGGCCAGTGCATTGTAAGCCCAACCGTTGCACCAATGACGGCTGGCGGCGCCTCTCGCGCCGCTTGCGCGGCAAGCGTGGTTGACAGCCGATTTTCGCTGGCCTAGCGTTGATTGTTGCCACTGATGCTTGCCGCAACGCCATCCGCATCGACAGGCAGCGGGGCACAACGCGTAATCACCGCGAGAGGAGTCCCCATGAAGCTGCGCCACCTCACCCTCGGCCTGGCGCTCGCCGCTGCGTTCGGCGTCGTGCATGCCCAATCCCCTGCCGCCAAGGGCGGAAAATTCGACCCATATACGGATGGTGCCAAGGCTGGCAAGTTCGATACGTACACTGATGGCGCCAAGACCGGCAAGTTTGACGTCTATACCGAAGGCGCCAAGTCCGACAATGTGACAGCGCTGGCCCCTGGCGCGCGTACTGACCAGCTCGAAGCGATCCAGGGCGCCCAGAGGGTCGGCAAGTCTGACCCGTACACGGACGGCGCCAAAGCGGGCAAGTTCGATACCTACACCGACGGTGCCAAGAGCGGCAAGTTCGACACCTACACCGACGGTGCGAAGCAATAGCGCTTCGTAGCGGGCCGGACTACATGCCGCGCGGCAGTTGCCGCTGCTGGCACGGTGTGACGCAGACGTTTACGGCAAAGGCGCGATGCGCCTTTGCCGGCGCGGGGGTTTCATTTTGTTGCAAACCTTGCGTGATCGAAACGTGACTTTTTCGTCTCGAATTGTTAAGGTTTGTCGCACATCGCAACCAAGCGAGACCGGGCCCGAGGCTCGGTTTTTTCGCGCCTCGAGCCAGACGCGGCCACGCCAGGTCTGTCTCTTGCTTGGTGGGCCGCAGAGCTGTCCCCCAGGTCGTCCGTCATTCCGGCTGCAAGAGCCGGTCGCACCGTCCACGCTTCCAATCTGGGCATTCATGTCATCAAACGCCACGCCACGCCTGTCCGAAACATCGCCTGCACGGCACTCCGTCCGTGTGCGCTGTCGCGGGGTGTCGGCCAGGGTGCGCGTACGGATGGCCCGGTGGCTGGGCGGCAGCGCGCTCGCCGTGCTTGCCATGGCGGCGCACGCCTTCGATTTCGATACCGTCGCGGCACGGGCGCGGCAACTGGCGGCCTCTCCGTACAAGGCACTGCCGCAGAACCTGCCGCGTGAACTGCGCGAGCTGTCCTACGAGCAGTACCGCGAGATCGAGTACAAGCCGGAGCGCTTTGCGTGGCGCAATGCGCGCCTGCCGTTCGAGCTGTCGTTCTTCCACGAGGGCATGGTTTTCGACCAGCCTGTGCGCATCCACGAAGTGGTCGGCGGCAGCGTGCGCGAATTCCGCTTCGATCCGGCTGCGTTCAACTACGGTCCGCACAAGGTCGATGCTGCGCGGCTGAAGGGCCTGGGCTTTGCCGGCTTCCGCGTGCTGTACCCGCTCAACCAGGGCAAGCGCAAGGATGAACTGGCTTCGTTCCTGGGCGCGAGCTATTTCCGCGCGCTGGGCAAGGACCAGTGGTACGGGCTGTCCGCGCGCGGACTGGCCGTGGATACCGCGCTCAATTCGGGCGAGGAGTTCCCGCGTTTTGTTGAATACTGGATCGAGCGGCCCTCTGCCTCGGACAAGCAACTGACGATCTACGCGCTGATGGATTCGCGCCGTGTGAGCGGCGCCTATCGCTTCGTCATCAAGCCCGGCGAAGAAACGTCGATGGAGGTCAAGTCCCGCCTGTTCCTGCGCGAGAATGTGACCAAGCTCGGCCTGGCGCCGCTGACCAGCATGTACCTGTTCGGCGAGAACCAGCCGCCGTCGCAGTCTGACTTCCGCCCGGAAGTGCATGACTCCGACGGGCTTTCGATCCATCTCGGTACCGGGGAATGGGTATGGCGTCCGCTGGTCAATCCCAAGCGCCTGCTGGTGACGTCGTTTGCCGCCACCAATCCGCAGGGCTTCGGGCTGATGCAGCGTGACCGCAGCTTCGCGAACTACCAGGAGATCGGCGCGTGGTATGAGCGGCGGCCGAGCGGCTGGGTGGAGCCGCGCGGGAACTGGGGCTCGGGCAGGGTGGAGCTGGTCCAGATTCCGACGCCCGACGAGACCAACGACAACATCGTGGCGTACTGGGTGCCCGACAACCCGCCCAAGCCCAGGCAGCCGTTCGATTACGAATACCGCCTGCTGTGGCAGAAGGATGGCGAGCAGATGCCGCCGCTGTCGTGGGTCACGCAGACGCGCCTGGGGCAGGGCCTCACGCGCAAGCAGGAGGACACCAGCTTCTCGCTGGCGGTGGATTTCGAAGGCCCGGCCTTCCGCAAGCTGCCGGCCGATGTACGCATCGACCCGGTGGTGTCGGCAGACGCCAACGCCGAACTGCTGAAAACGTCGGTGCAGCGCAATGACGCCACCGGCGGCTGGCGCATGACCATGGTGATGCGCCGCAAGGATGTCAACAAGCCGGTTGAGTTGCGCGGCTATCTTCGCAACGGCAATACAACCTTATCCGAGACGTGGAGCTACATCTTACCCCCAGGCTAAAGCAGCGACAGGCCCAGGCGGCGGCATGCGAGCGCTATGTCGACCGCCTGCCCGTATCCTCTGAATTACGCACTGAACTGCTGGCCGACCCGCCTCCGCCCGGTACCGCCGGCATCGCTATCGATCCGCGCGATGCCCAGGCTGCGATCGAGCAACTGCAGTCCAGACTGTCGGCGCGCGAACCCGCGAGGGATGAATCCCCGGCGCCCGGCGGACCGACCTACGCCTCGGTCGCGCGACGTTTCTCGCTGGCCTACGGCAATCCGCAAGTCGCCGGCGAACCGTTGCTGAAGCGCAGACCCGACGGCACCGTCCATGTGGACACCGGCCCCGAGCCGGAGCGCAGTTCCATGGTGCCACGCCAGTGGCCGCCGCATATCGTCACCGGCTGGCTGGGCAATACCTGGCGCCGCATGCTGGGCCGCCCGCCGATCCCGGAGACGTGGGACACCTTGCACGATGGTCCCGATGCCGAAGGCAAGTGGCACCCCGCTGGTTCGCACCGGCGCTGGTTCCTGCTGGGACTGGTGGTCGCGCAGACCGCGCTGGCCACATACTTCATGACCAAGGTGCTGCCATACCATGGCGCCGATCCGCTCGAGATCGCAATCCTGGTCCTGTTCGCGGTACTGTTCTCGTGGGTGTCGGCCGGCTTCTGGACCGCCATGATGGGCTTCCTTGTCCTGGCAAAGGGCGGCGACCGGCACCTGATCTCGCGCTCCGCCGCGCCGGATGCCCCGCTCGCGCCCGACGCGCGCACGGCGGTCATCATGCCGATCTGCAATGAGGACGTGACACGCGTCTTCGCCGGCCTGCGCGCGACCTACGAATCGCTCGCGCGTACGGGCCATCTTGCCAACTTTGATTTCATCGTGCTGTCCGACAGCGGCAATCCGGACCTGCGCACGGCGGAGGCCGATGCGTGGATGGAAGTGTGCCGCGCGGTGGGCGGTTTCGGGCGGATCTTCTATCGCTGGCGCCGTCACCGGGTCAAGCGCAAGACCGGCAACGTGGCCGACTTCTGCCGCCGCTGGGGCAGCAAGTACCGCTACATGGTAGTCCTCGATGCCGACAGCGTGATGAGCGGCGATTGCCTGGCCACGCTGGTGCGGCTTATGGAGGCGAATCCGGGTGCCGGCATCATCCAGACCGCACCGCTGGCAGTGGGGCGCGAAACCCTCTATGCGCGCGTGCAGCAGTTCGCCACGCGCGTGTACGGCCCGCTGTTCACGGCCGGCCTGCATTACTGGCAACTGGGCGAATCGCACTACTGGGGCCACAACGCGATCATCCGCGTCAGGCCCTTCATGGAACACTGCGCGCTGGCGCCATTGCCTGGCCGTGGGCCGCTTTCGGGCGAGATCCTGTCGCACGACTTCGTCGAGGCTGCGCTGATGCGCCGCGCGGGCTGGGGCGTGTGGATTGCATATGACCTGCCCGGTTCGTACGAAGAGTTGCCGCCGAACCTGCTCGACGAGGTCAAGCGCGACCGCCGCTGGTGCCAGGGCAACCTGATGAATTTCCGGCTGTGGATGAAGCAGGGCTTCCACGTGGTGCACCGTGCCGTGTTCCTGACCGGCATCATGGCCTACCTGTCGGCACCGCTGTGGTTCCTGTTCCTGCTGTTGTCGACGGCGATGCTGGCCCGCCATGCGCTCGTGCCGCCCGAGTATTTCACGCAGCCCTACCAGTTGTTCCCGACCTGGCCCGAATGGCACCCGGAAAAGGCCCTTGCGCTGTTCTCCGCCACCGCCACGCTGCTGTTCCTGCCCAAGGTGGCCAGCGTGCTGCTGCTGGTGCGGCATGCACGCCAGTACGGTGGCTTGCCGCGCCTGGTGCTGAGCATGCTGATCGAGGTCGTGCTGTCTGCCTTGCTGGCGCCGACCCGGATGCTGTTCCACACCAAGTTCGTGGTGGCGGCCTACAGCGGCTGGGGGATTTCATGGAAATCGCCGCCGCGCGAAGATGCCGAGACCACGTGGGGTGAAGCCTTGCGCCGGCATGGTTCGCACACGCTGCTTGGGCTTGCGTGGGGTGCGCTGGTGTACTGGCTGAATCCGTCCTACGTGCTGTGGCTGCTGCCGATCGTAGGCTCGCTGGCGTTGTCGATTCCGCTGTCGGTCATGCTGTCGCGGGTCTCGTTCGGCCGGGCATCGCGTGAGGCAGGGCTGTTCATGATTCCCGAGGAAGCCATGCCGCCACGGGAAATCGTCGAAACGCAGCAGCACGTGGAGCAAGTGGCCGAGACGCCGGACTTCGTCGATGCCGTGGTCGACCCGGTCACCAACGCGCTGATGTGCGCGACTGCATCGGCGCGTGTCGTACAACCCCGATCCACGAAGGAGCGCCATGCGGCACTGGTGCAGCACGCGCTGACCGGCGGCCCGCGCGCGCTGACGGCATCGCAGCGGCATATCCTGCTGGGCGATCCGTTCGCGTTGTCAAAGCTGCATGAACTCGTCTGGGGATCGCCGTTGGCCGATGCGGGGTGGAAGGACATCCGCCTGCTGGTCCGGCGCGCGCCGAACGTGCTGCCGCTGCGTGCGCGTGGTGCCTGAGCGGGCAGGGGCGTGGTGCCGCCGCGTCCCGGGTGCGGATGCCCGCAGTGGCCCTCAGCGCAAGGCAGAGGTGCAGATCGGCGCGTTGATGTAGACGTCGCCGACGCGGCGTTCGCCGCGGTCGTTCCGTGTCATGTAGCGGAACATCATGCTGACGCCAAGCTTGGTCAGGATTTCCACGTCGCGGTTGGCGCAGATATTGCGCTGCAGCGGCGCCGCGTAATTGACCTCGAAGCTTGCAAGGTCGAGCATGGGCCCGCGGTAGTTGGTCAGCTCGAGCTGGAACAGCACGTGTTTGCCCGGCGTCGACTGGCAGCGCCGCAGGCGGGTTTCCCCATCGATCTCGATCGGCAGTGCGTCGTTGAGCTGCCGGCACGCCCGCGCCAGCACGCCGTCGGGACGACTGGTGTTGCGCAGCAGTTCGGGCACGCCGGCCGCGCCGGTATTCTGTCCGGTCGCAGCACCCTTGAGCATGCGGGCCAGCGCATCGGCTTCATCGAATACTGGCGCGGGCGCCGAGGCGGGCGGCGTGCGCAGCTGTGCCGGGGCGCTTTGCACTGGCCACGGCAGCAGCAGTGCAGCCGCGAGAGCGGCTGAGCCAAGCGAAGCGGTGAGCGGCGTGTGTCGTATTCTCATGCAGGATAACGTTGCCGGGGCAAACCTGTCGCCCATCTCTGCGCGGCGGCCGGTCTGTCGCGTAGACAACGCCGGCAGGCTCGCATTGTACCCTCCACCCCCATTCGCGTGAAAGCGGCGCCACACGGAAATACGCGGGCAACCGCATGACACTGTTCCTTGTGCGCTTGTGCCATGCAAACTGTCAACGAGGCCAATACTGTCAAGATTAGGATATTTGCCGAACCCGACGTTGGCGGGGCATGCAATGTCCCGGCGCAGCCCGGCGGCAAATATCGTAGACATCGGACCTTTGTCATTCCAGCCAGATTTGTCATGCTGTGCAACAATTCGCGGTCTGGCGGCTGCCTGAGATGCACTGCCGCCGCTGGCACGGACTCCCCGGACTGACACTGATGCCCCAATCCTCCGGCAGCCAAAAGGCTGCGCGTTTTCCCGCTTGGCTGCTGATCTGCGCCTCGCTGACCGCCATTGCGCCGCTGTCGATCGACATGTACTTGCCCAGCTTTCCCGCGCTGGCCGCGGACCTGCGCGTGGATATCGGGCAGGTTCAGTTGACGCTGGGCACGTTCCTGGTGGGGCTGGCACTGGGGCAGGCGTTCTATGGCCCGATCAGCGACCGTTTCGGGCGCAAGCCGCCGCTGTACGTCGGCCTGGGCGTGTACGCGCTGGCGGCGGCGGGTTGCGCCATGGCGCGCAGCGTCGAGTCGCTGATGCTCTGGCGTTTCCTGCAGGCGCTCGGCGGTTGTGCAGGCATGGTGATGGCCCGCGCGGTGATCCGCGACCGGCTCGAAGCCCACGAATCGGCCCGGGCATTCTCGTCGCTGATGCTGGTGATGGGGCTGGCTCCGATCCTGGCGCCGATCATTGGCGGCGCCATCCTCGGCGCGTTGGGCTGGCGTGCCATCTTCTGGTTGCTGATGCTTGCGGGCGTGCTGATCCTGGCGCTGGTGCACTTCCGCATGGAAGAGTCGCTGCCGCGTGAACGCGCCGCGCGGCTGCATCCCGGCGCCGTTGCGGCAAGCTATGCCGGACTGCTGCGCGACCGCGAGTTCCTGGGCTATTCACTGTCAGCGGGGTTCGGGCAGGCCGGCATGTTCGCCTATATCGCCGGATCGCCGTTTGTGCTGATCGAACTGCACGGCATCGATCCGTCGCACTATGGCTTTGTCTTCGGTGCCAATGCGCTCGGGTTGATCGCCATGTCGCAGGTGAATGCCCGGCTGGTGCAAGGCCACCCGCTGGACTTCGTGCTCGGCCGCGCGCTGCTCGCACCCTGCGCCGCGGGCTTGATGCTGGCTGCTGCGGCGCTTGCCGGCATACTGGTGTTGCCGGTGCTGCTGGCCGGTTTCTTTGTCTTTATCGGTGCGCTGGGCTGTATCACGCCCAATGCCTCGGCGCTGGCGCTGACGCACCAGGGGTATCGCGCTGGTACTGCCTCGGCGCTGATGGGGACATTGCAGTTTTCGCTCGGCACTGCGGCCGGCGCTGCCGTAAGCCTCTGGCACGACGGCACGGCCTTGCCGCTGGCGGTGGTGATGGCCGCCTGCGGCGTGGGCGCGGTAGCCCTGCGCGCCTGGGCGCAAGCAGGGGCGTCAGCGAGTGCTGTTGCCTGACGCTCAGGCCGCGGCGTTCTTTACGACCACCATCTGCGCCGGCATGGGCGCGGCATAGCCGGCCTGGCCGAAGCTCTCGCGGATGAGGCGATTGGTATCGAAGTACACCTGCCAGTAGTGGTCGTTGTGGCAGTACGGGCGTACCGCCAGGACGGGCCCGACCAGCGTGAATTCCAGGATCTCTACGTCGACCGGGGGATCGGCCAGGACATTTGGAATCGCGCCGATACGCTCCTTGAGCAAAGCGACTGCGGCGGCCGCGTCGGTGCTGCCCGCAAGCTGGGCCTTCAACTCGACGCGGCGGAACGGGTTGACGCTGAAATTCTGGATCGTGTCCGAAAAGATCTTGTTGTTGCCGACTACCGTCAGGATGTTGTCCGGCGTGTCGAGCGTCGTCGCGAACAGGCCGATCTCCCGCACCGTCCCGGTGACACCGCCGATGGTCACGAAGTCCCCGACCTTGAACGGCCGCAGCACCACCAGGAAGGCGCCGGCCGCGAAGTTGGCCATCAGGCCCGACCACGCCATGCCGATGGCCACGCCGGCCGCGGCGATCAACGCGGCAAAGGTGGTGGTCTGGATGCCGAAGTAGCCGAGGATACCGATTACCAGGACCACGTTCAGTGCGACCGTCACGATCGAGCCGACATAGCGCAGCAGCGTCGGATCCACCTGCTGCTTGCCCAGCGCGTTCTGGACCATGCGAACCACGACATGGATCAGCCAGCGGCCGATGATCCAGAAGGCCAGCGCGGCCAGGATCTTGACTCCGAACTCCGTGGCATAGGCCACGACCACGGTCTGGAACTTCTCCAACGTTGACGCATCCATCGGCATTCCCCTGGTCTGTTGGCCGGCAAATTGCCGGCAAGAAACGAAGAACTGCGAAGACTGTCTGGTAAATCCTGCACGCTGGTGCGGCGCAGGACGGCGGGCACGGCAATTATTGCCATGCCGTCTGGGGAAGTTCAAGAAAAGAATTGTCAGGAACACGCGCATGCGCGCGCGTGTTCCCGCAGGGACTTACCAGTTTGTTTCGCGCTCTGGCGTGGCCGAGATGCGGTGCAGGGTCAGGTCGGCGCCGTTGAATTCGGCCTCCGCATCCAGGCGGATGCCCACCAGTTTCTTGAGCGTGCCATATACGATCGTGCCGCCCGCGACGGCGATCACGATGCCAAGCAGCGTGCCGATCAGCTGCGCTCCCAGCGAAACGCCGCCGATCCCGCCGAGCGCGTGCGTGCCGAAGATACCGGCCGCAATACCGCCCCAGGCGCCGCACAGACCATGCAGCGGCCAGACGCCGAGCACATCATCGATGTGCCATTTGTTCTGCGCGAGGGTGAACAGGTGAACGAACAGCACGCCTGCCACGGCGCCGGTGACGAGCGCACCGAGCGGGTGCATCAGGTCCGAGCCGGCGCAGACTGCCACCAGGCCCGCCAGCGGGCCGTTATAGGCGAAGCCCGGGTCGTTGCGGCCGGCCCACCAGGCCGCCAGCGTGCCGCCGGCCATGGCCATCAGCGAATTGATGGCAACCAGGCCGCTGATCTTGTCCACGGTCTGGGCGCTCATGACATTGAAGCCGAACCAGCCGACCGCCAGCACCCATGCACCCAATGCCAGGAACGGGATGTTCGAGGGCGGATGCGCGCTGATGCGGCCGTCCTTCTGGTAACGGCCCCGGCGTGCGCCGAGTAGCAGCACCGCGGGCAATGCAATCCAGCCGCCTACCGCGTGGACCACCACCGACCCGGCGAAATCATGGAATGGGGTGCCGGTCAGGTGTGTGATCCAGTCCTGGATACCGAAGCGCTGATTCCAGGCAATGCCTTCGAAGAATGGATAGACAAAGCCTACCAGGACGAACGTCGCAAGCAATTGCGGATTGAAGCGGGATCGTTCGGCAATGCCGCCCGAGATAATCGCCGGAATGGCCGCGGCAAATGTCGCGAGGAAAAAGAACTTGACCAGTTCGTAGCCGCTTTTTTGTGCCAGCGTATCGGCGCCGGACATGAATTGCACGCCGTAGGCGACGGTGTAGCCGATAAAGAAGTACGCAATGGTGGAAACCGCGAAGTCCACCAGAATCTTCACCAGGGCATTGACCTGGTTTTTCTTGCGCACCGTGCCCAGCTCCAGGAAGGCGAAGCCGGCGTGCATGGCAAGCACCATGATTGCGCCAAGCAGGATGAACATGGCGTCGGTGCCAGTCTTCCAATTGTCCATAGGTCCCTCATGCTCAAAATGGGAGCATGGGTACGCAAAAAGTATTCCAGCGCCGGCTGCATGCTGGTGCGAGGTGCACCGACATGGTGGCATTCGCACCGGATTGCCGCCAGGCGGGCTGAATCTGCGATTGCAGCGTGGTGCAGACAGCCTATCTCACTCAGTGCGGGCCGGTCGGCGTGCGCCACAATGATGCAGCGGCAAAGCATCGGCATGAACCGTGACGGTGCATTGCACCATTAATGGGAATGTCGGGTGCGGCACGGCAGGGTGGCCGTCGCCGGCGGACTGGCGGGCGCAGGCAACGTGCGCTCCATGCAGAAAGGGCACGGGGAAAACAGCGGGAACAGAGGGGGAAATCGCCCGCTAACCGGCCTCAAGCAAGGATTTCCGGGTTTTTTCGTTGCATTGGTGCCACTGGGGATTGCCCAAGGCGCGAAGGGCAGATTAGACTGCGCCGATCGATGCAATTGCCTGCTGGCAGATACATCGGTGACGACGACCAACAAGGGAAATCAGCCATGAATAAAGGTGAACTGGTATCGGCCATCGCCGCGGAAGCAGAACTGAGCAACGCCGCAGCCGAGCGTGCGCTCAACGCAGCGCTGGACAGTATCAAGAAGGCAGTGGCAAAGGGTGATTCGGTAACGCTGGTGGGTTTTGGCAGCTTCAGCTCTGGCAAACGCGCCGCCCGCACGGGCCGCAATCCGCGCACCGGCGAAACGATCAAGATCCCGGCCGCCAAGACCGTGAAGTTTTCTGCTGGACAAGGTTTCAAGGACGCCGTGAACAAGAAGAAGTAAGCTGTCTGCGTCCGGACTAGCGAGAGAGCGGCCTGTCGGGCCGCTTTTTTATTCGCGGCGCTGTTGTCCGGTGCCCGGCGGGTGGCGCTCCGGCCATTTCGCGGTGCTGCGCCGCGCCCGCCCCGGTGCCCCCGAGCGCCGGTTTACGGGTTACACTGCCGCGCCTCGGCCCCCGCAACCTGCATCACCATCATGAACGACCAGTCCCACCAGCTTTCCATGACCGTGCTGATGACGCCGGACATGGCCAACTTCTCCGGCAACGTGCACGGCGGCACCATCCTCAAGTACCTGGATATGGTCGCCTATGCCTGTGCCAGCCGTTACGCAGGCCGATATGTGGTCACGCTGTCGGTGGACCAGGTGGTGTTCCGCCAGCCCATTCACGTCGGTGAACTGGTGACTTTCCTGGCCTCGGTGAACTACACCGGGCGCAGCTCCATGGAAATCGGCATCAAGGTGGTGACCGAGAATATCCGCAGCAAGCTGGTGCGCCACACCAATAGCTGCTACTTCACGATGGTGGCCGTCGACGACAACGGCGCGCCGGCCGAAGTGCCGCCGCTGGAGCCGCGCGACGAAGTCGAGCGCCAGCGCTTTGCCGCGGCCCAGCAGCGCCGCGCACTGCGCCAGGAGATGGAAAAGCGGCACGACGCCATCAAGGTGTCCGGGAGCTGACCGGGCCATGGCGCGTATTCTTTCCCTGCTCGCCGGCGCTTGCCTGGCGGTGGCTGGCGCCCATGCGCTGGCCGAGGAAATCGGCAGCGTCAACACCAATTTCCGCATGACCGGCTCGGACAAGGTGGTCATCGAAGCGTATGACGACCCGATGGTGCCGGGCGTGACCTGCTACGTGTCACGTGCACGCACGGGCGGCATCAAGGGGGCGCTGGGCATGGCGGAAGACCCGCCGGAGGCGTCGATCGCATGCCGGCAAGTGGGTCCGATCTCGTTCAAGGGGCCGCTGCGCCAGCAGGACGACGTGTTCTCGGAACGCATGTCGATCCTGTTCAAGACCTTGCACGTGATCCGAGCCATCGACCGCAAGCGCAATACGCTGGTCTACCTGACGTACTCCGACCGCATCGTCAGCGGCAGCCCGCAGAACAGCGTGACGGCCGTGCCGGTGCCGGCTGACACTGCCATTCCGGTCAAGTAGCTGCCTGACTGTCCGACTGCCGGGCCCGGGTCATGCGTCTGGCTCGAACAGCTTGCGCAAGTTCGACTTCAGGATCTTGCCGTTCGCATTGCGCGGCAGCAGGCCGGGCAGGACGATGATCCGTACCGGCACCTTGAACGCCGCCAGCCGCTCCGCGACAAATCCGCGCAACGCGTCTTCGGTGGCGTGCATGCCGGGCTTCAGACTGACCACGGCGCCAGGCTCTTCGCCCAGCGTCTTGTGCGGGATGCCGACCAATGCGGCATCCATGACCGCCGGGTGCTCGTAGAGCGTGCTTTCTACCTCGATGCAGTAGATATTCTCGCCGCCGCGGATGAGCATGTCCTTCATCCGGTCGACGATATAGAGGTAACCCTCGTCGTCGAGCCTGGCGATATCGCCGGTGCGCAGCCAGCCATCCGAAAAGGTCTGCGCGGTGGCTTCAGGTTTGTTCCAGTAGCCACGAACCACATTTGCGCCGCGTACCATCAGCTCGCCGGCTTCGCCGACCGGCAGCGGGTGTCCGCGGCCATCCACGATCTTCATTTCGCCGATCGGCAGGGCCGGACCGCTGCTGTCCGGCCGCGTGACGTACTCTTCCGCGCTGTGGCTCGTGAACGTGGCGGACGTTTCGGTCATGCCCCAGCCAATGCCTGGCGCTGACTGCGGAATGGTTTCGCCGATGCGGCGCACGAGTTCCGGCGAGGCCGGCGCGCCGCCATAGCTGATGCTTTCCAGCGAAGAAAGATCGAAGCGTTCGCGTTCCGGATGCTCCAGGAGTTGCCAGGCGATGGTGGGCACGCCGCCAGCCGTGGTGCAACGTTCACGCTCGATCAGTTCGAGCGCGCGCAACGCATCCCAGCGGTGCATCAGCACGATCTTGCCGCCAGTCGCCAGCGCGCTGTTCAGCACGGCCATGCAGCCCGTCACGTGGAAGAACGGCACAGACAGCAGCGCGGCTTTCTGCGGCGCGGCGGGATCCGGCGCGGGAATCGGCTCGCCGCGGCGCAGCAGGTTGCGCAGCGGGCCGAACAGGCTTGCCACGGCGACGCTGGTGGCATTGCGATGCGTGCCGAGCGCGCCCTTGGGTTTGCCGGTAGTGCCCGAGGTATAGAAGATCGTCGCGTCGTCTTCTGGCGTGATGTCCACGTCGGGCAGCGTCAATTCGGGCAGCGTTGCCCACGCAGTGGAAGGGCCGGTCACGCTTTCCAGTGGCACGACCCGCGCGTCGCCATCGGGCGAGCCCGCGCGCGACACGTAGACGCGTTCCAGCGCGGGGCAGTTGGGCAGGTGGCCGGCGAGTCGGTCCAGCCGTTCCGCATCGATAATGGCTATGCGGCTGCCTGAGTCGACCAGGCCATATTCGAGCTCGGCACCGGTCCACCACGCATTGAGCGGCGTGACGACGGCGCCGGTCAGCAGGGCACCATAGAACGCCACGGGCCATTCGGGCAGGTTGCGCATGGCAACCGCTACCCGGTCGCCGGGGCGGATGCCGTCGCGCATGAGTGCCTGCGCGAGATGCAGTGCCGCACGCCGGAAGGCGGCATAGCTGACACGCTCGTCTTCGTAGACCACGAAGGTGCGTTCGCTGAAGGCCTGCGTGGCCTGGAACAGGTCGCGCAGCGTGGGTGGCGCGTTCTTCCAGACAGTGGTGGGAATGCCGCGAACGACGCGCGTCTCCGTTTCGAACGGGGCGCCAGGCGCGGTAAGACGGGCGTGGGCCTCGGCCAGCGAAATGGCTGGCCAGTTGCCGGCTGGCTGGAAGTTGCTCGACATGACTGCCTCCCGGACTGCAATGCAGGTGGAGGATGGCTTGCTGCGCCATCCTTGAGGGAAATGCAGGGAAATACGGAAAATGCGGCAAACAGCGGGAAAGGCCGGCAAGGCGGCGGCGCCGCCTTGCGTCAGGGCATCAGATCGTGACGCCGCCGTCGACGACCATGGCCTGGCCTGTCATGAAGCTGCTGGCGGCGGAGGCCAGGAAGACGGCCGCGCCGGCGATCTCGACCGGCTCGCCGATGCGGCGCAGCGGGGCGCCCTGGGTGGATTGCTTGTAGCGCTCGGGGTCTTCCCACAGTGCACGTGCGAAGTCGGTCTTGATCAGTCCCGGCGCAATGCAGTTCACGCGCACGTTGTGCGGTCCGAATTCCACGGCGAGGTTGCGGGCAAGCTGGAAGTCGGCGGCCTTCGAGATGTTGTACACGCCGATGGTCGGCGAGCCGCGCAGGCCGCCGATGGACGAGACGATGATGATCGAGCCGTCCTTGCGCTCGATCATCTGCGGCGCCACCATCTGGATCAGCCAGTGGTTCGAGATGACGTTGTTGTCCAGCACCTTGCGGAACTGCTCGTCGGACACGCCGCTCATCGGGCCGTAGTAAGGGTTTGACGCGGCATTGCAGACGAGGACGTCGATCTTGCCGAAGGCGCGGTTGGTTTCATCCACGAGACGCTGCAGGTCGTCCTTGGACGAGATGTTGGCCGGAACGGCAATCGCGGTGCCGGCGCCGTGGCGCGCGTTGATGGCGTCAACGACGTCCTGGCACGCTTCGATCTTGCGCGACGAGATGACCACTTTGGCACCCTGGACCGCCAGCTGCTCCGCGATGGCGCGGCCGATGCCGCGCGATGAGCCGGTCACGATCGCGACCTTGCCCGACAAATCGAACAATGACATGGAGTCTCCTGATATCGGGGCGGCCCGCTCCGGGCCTGCCTGTGTTCAGTTGGACAGCGCCCCTTGGGGCCTGCCGGGACATTATGGTTGGGCCCTTTGGCCCAGTCCACTGGCAAGCCCCCGCCTGCGGGTCCATATCAGTATTCTTTCTGCGGGCAATGCGCGGCGTGCATGGGGGCGTGTAGCAGGGGCGGAGCCGTATTCAGGGGCGCAGCAGCGTGGGCAGCACACGCCCGAGCCCGTCGCGCGTGTCGGCGTCCAGTTCCAACTGGAAGCGGTTGGCGAGCGCATCGATGACATCGTCGGCCGAGGCCAGCGCCTGCCGCCGCAAGGTGCCGTCGGTGCTGCGCTCGGCCAGTTCGCCGTTGGCAAGGGTCAGGCGCAAGTCGCCGTCGGTGCGGGCTGCCATCAGGCGCTGCGTGAAATGGCTGTCGGGGTGCGTGCTGAGGTACCAGTTGCGCGGGATGAAATCGATCCACGGCTGCGGCGACAGGTCGAAGCGGTAGACCTTGAGCCAGCCCTCCGCGCCGCGCACTTCCAGGTCCTGGCAATGGAATGCATTGGGCATGGCGTCTTCCTGCGCCGCGACCAGGCGGTACGGGAATGACGTTGCGGCCGGTGCCGACAGCGGCAGGGCCCGGAAAGGCGTGGGACCGCCAAAACCCACATCGGCAAGATAGCTGCGATGCGCCACTTCCACGCGCAGCAGCATGTGCGAAGCCATGGTCTGCACGGTTTCGGCCACGCCCCAGCGTACGCGTGCGGCAAGCGGCGTCACGGTGTAGCCCAGCGCCGCCAGCGCGGCGGCCAGCAGCGTGTTGAGCTCGAAGCAATACCCGCCACGCCTGCGCGTGACGAGCTTGTCGAAGACGGCGTCAATGTCGATCCGTACCGGGCGGCCCAGCAGCGGGTCGATGTTCTCGAACGGGATGCTGGTGAGTTGCGCCGCGATCAGCGTGTCCAGCGCTTCCAGCGTCGGAGACGGCGGGGAGTCGATGCCCAGGCGAGCAAGATAGGCGTCCAGGCGGGAGGGGGCGAGCATGGTCATGTTGCGTACGGTATTCAGTTGAGCGCTTCGAGCGCGGCCAGGTCCAGCAGTTCGATGCTGCCGTACCGCAGGTGCAGCAGGCCGCGCGATTCGAGCTCGCGCAGTGCCTGGTTGACGGTCTGCCGCGACAGGCCGAGCATCTGAGCAAGCTGTTCCTGCGGAATCCGCACGGTCTGGACAGCGGATGGGTGAGCGGGGGCTGCATCCTGCACAGCGTGAGGCGGGTTGCCATAGCCGCGCGCGATAGCGGCCAGCCGGCGGGCGATGCGCGCGGCCGGCGGCAGCAGTTGCATTTCCTCGACATAGTCGAACACGAGCCGCGTCTTGGCCGCGAGCAGCAAGCCGAACTCGCGCCACCATGCAGGATGCTGCGCGAGCCGGCGTTCCAGGCTCGCGCGAGGGATATGCCACAGCAGCGCGGCGTGCACGGCGCGGGCGTCATGGGTGCGCGGCAGGCCATCGAACAGGCAGATTTCGCCGAACCAGGCGCCGGCTTCCAGCAGGCCGAGCAGTGCCGCCTTGCCGGACTCGCCGGCGGCATCGACCTGCAGGGTTCCGCTGGCTACGCAATAGAGGCCATCGAACGCGTCGCCGCGGGCAAACAGGGCTTCGCCGGCAGAGAGCTGGCGCCATGCGCCATCTTCCAGAAGCGCCTGGCGTAGCGCCTCCGGCAACTGGGGGAACCATGGGCTCGCGCGTAGCGCGGCTTCGGCGTCAGCGCGCGGCGGCGCTGCGTTGCCGCCCGGTGTGCCGCGGGGGATGCCTGACGGGCCGCGCGCGCCGTCGCCCGGGGACTGAGCCATGGCCATGCCGTCTCCTTGTTCTGTTCGGGTTGATACGTACTGCACGGCGCGCCCGACTGTCAAAAATCAGACAGACGCCGCAGGACGTGCCCACTACTATAAATCCACAAGAATCTACAAGACAGCCGAGGCGCCGGCATGCCGCAGCGATCGGATCCGCGCACAAGGAGACGCCCCATGAAAACCCTGGTCGAACACCTGGCCAACTACGCGGCCTATCACCGCGATCACCGCAATGTCGCCACGCATTTCATCGGCATCCCGATGATCGTGCTTGCCGTCGCCACACTGCTGGGGCGGCCCGCCATGCCGTTGGGCGACGGTTCCGCCTATCTCACGCCCGCCATGGTGGTGTATGTGCTGTCGTGCCTGTTCTACCTGCGCTTGTCAGCGGGGTTCGGCGCTGCCATGGCGGTTGTCCTTGCGCTGTTCCTGTACGCCGGAGCCCACCTGGCGGCGTTTCCCACGGGGGCATGGCTTGCTGCCGGCGTAGGGCTGTTCGTCGCCGGCTGGATCATTCAGTTCATCGGCCACTACTATGAGGGCCGCAAGCCTGCGTTCGTCGACGACCTCGTTGGGCTGCTGATCGGACCGCTGTTCCTGGTGGCGGAAACCGCGTTCGCCTGCGGGCTGGCGACGGGTACCCGCGACGCCATGGAGGCGCGCGCGTCCTGACACGGCGGCTTGTATTTTCCTGGCGCCGGTCAGGCCATGCCGGCTGGCAGCCGCAGGCGTGCCGACAGGCCGCCTAGCGTGCTGATGCCCACGCGAGACCTGCACGCAGCGGTCCTGGCTGCCGGCTCGCTGATTGCAGTCCGGCTCGGCGAATAGTCCCTGAAAAAAGGGGCCGGCGAGCCTTGCAGGGGACGAGCACACTTGCGATTTTCTTCCCGCAGAAGATGCGCGACAACGCGAAAGTGGGGGGACGTAGTGCTCCGGCGCGCTTCTGCTGAGGTAAAGCCGCGACAAAATACGGGGTTTTCACGGGGTTTTGGCCCTTGCGCGTATGAAAACCCTTTGACACACGGTTGTTTCCGCTATGATTCAGTGGCGCCGGCAAGGGTACATGCAACGCGAACGCGAAGCCGTCGAACGGCCGGCACTGATCTGTTCAACTCTCGTATATCGATATGGCGACCAAAGCGAAACCGACCGCGAAGACGACTGCAACCAAGCCCGCCGCCAAGAAGGCTGCGGCAACGAAGGCACCCGTGAAGGCTGCCGCCAAGAAGGCCGCGCCGGCCAAGAAGGCTGCTCCGGCTGCCGCGGTGACCCCGCGCCCGCTGAAGGACACCTTCAACAAGTCGAGCCTGGTCGCTCACCTGGTAGCCCAGACCCAGCTGGAAGCCAAGGCCGTGAAGACGGTGCTGGCCCACCTGGAAAACACCATCGTCGGCGCGCTGAACAAGAAGGGCGCTGGCGAATTCACGCTGCCTGGCCTGCTGAAGGTGACGGCGCAACAGGTGCCGGCCAAGAAGAAGCGCTTCGGCAAGGACCCGTTCACCGGTGAAGAGCGCTGGTTCCCGGCCAAGCCGGCCAGCGTCAAGGTGAAGGTCCGCCCGCTGAAGAAGCTGAAGGACGCTGCCGCCTGACCGGCCAGTCGATCCGCATGAGAAAGGAGCCGCTGGTCGGCTCCTTTTTTTGTCGGCGCGGTATTGGCGCCGCCTGGCACGGCAAAGGCCCCGGGCGAGGTAACCAGCGGCGTGTCCGCCAGACTCGCTTTGACTTAACCAAAGTCAAACTGGAGCCGGAGATGGCCGTCTAGAATCCAAAGCGTCATGGGTGCGGGGGCGCTCCCCATGGCAACCGGCTCCCGGTGTCTTCCCGGAAGCCCTGCCCGCTGCCAGAGATGGCTGCGGGCTTTCTTTTTTGTGCGCCGTGCATTGAGCCCGGCACGGCCTCAGCCGCCTACGATCTGCTTGGCGTAGCTGGCGCGCTCCATTTCGCACACCTCGACGCTGATCTGCACGCTCTGTCCTTCGGCAGCGGCCGGGCGAACCGCCTCGGCGATGACGTCGCAGACGGCCTGGCCGAGCGCGCGCCGAACCGCGAGTTCGCGGCCATCCAGGATCGACAGGCGTGCGTGCACGAAGGCGCGCTCCGCGGCCTGCACGCCCTGGCGGAACGTGGACAGCATGATGCAGCGTGACTTGATATCGGCCTCGCCGAATTCGCCGGACGCCAGCAGCGCGGCGTTGGCCTCGTCGAGCAGTTCTTCGGGCGAACAGTTGAGGCGCGTGTTTTCGGTGATTTCGATGACGAGATGAGGCATGGCAGCGTAGGGTGGGGCGGTACAAGCCGGACCGGTGGGGCCGGGACGAGTCGCCATGATACGGGCATTCGGCCGCCTTGCCCCGTTGCCTGAGGTAAGCTTGCATTGGAGCCTCCGGCGTCGGATTTGCCACAAGAACACATATGGAAACCATCAGCTTCGAAATCTTCCTGCGCCTGTTCTGCGGGCTGCTGGCAGGTGCGGTGATCGGTCTGGACCGCAACCTGCGCGGCAAGGCCGCCGGCATGCGCACGCTGGGGCTGGTATCGCTGGGCGCGGCAACGGCGGTATGCCTGGTGACGCAGTCCGGATATCCGATGGACGCGATCTCTCGCGTGCTGCAGGGCCTCCTGACGGGCATCGGCTTCCTGGGCGTGGGCGTGATCGCCCGCCACGGCGTGCACCAGCGCCCGCAGGGGCTGACCACCGCCGCGGCAATCTGGCTGGCAGCTGTCCTGGGCGCTGCGGCGGGCGCGGGCTACTACGCGGTCGGCGGCCTGGCGCTCGTGCTCGGCATGGCCCTGCTATGGATGGGCGGGCGCCTGGAAACGCGGCTGCATCGTGTGCTGGATCCGATCAACGGTGACAAGAATGGCCGTCGCGACAATGGCGACGCGGGAAAGCAGGCCAAACGCGACGATCGCGACGATCGCGACGACGACATCTGGTCGTGAGGCTTCGGCATTGGTGGTCAGTGAACGGTCGTGCCGTGCGCTGTAATTGGCCATTGCCCGGCAGGAATTCTGCTTGAAGGAATCGGGCACCTTGCGCCGCGACAAGGTGCCACCATGATCGCCACCACGCAAACGTGCACAGGAGGCCCCGCCATGAAGCCGATTACCCTGTTTGGCGCGCCGACGGATGTCGGGGCAAGCACCAGAGGCTGCACCATGGGTCCCGAGGCGCTGCGCATTGCCGACATCGTCCCGGCTCTCGCCAGGATGGGGTTGGATGTGCGTGATGCCGGCAATATCGACGGTCCGGTCAATCCTCAGGCGCCACCCGTGCAGGGTTTGCGCCATCTCGATGAGGTGCTGGCCTGGAACCGCGGTGTGTTCGACGCCAGCACGCGCATTCTTGAAGAGGGGAGGATGCCTGTCCTGCTTGGTGGCGACCACTGCATGGCGGTGGGGTCGGTGAGCGCGGTGGCACGCCACTGCCGCCAGGCTGGCCGGAAGCTGGTGGTGCTCTGGCTCGATGCGCACGCCGACGCGAATATCGGGGCCAGCACGCCGACCGGCAACATGCACGGCATGCCGGTGGCCTGCCTGTGCGGCGACGGCCCCGCGCCGCTGACCATGCTTGGCGGCCAGCCCCCGGCGGTGTTGCCGCAGGAAATCCGGCAGGTAGGCATCCGCAGCGTCGACGCGCAGGAGAAGCTGCGGCTGCATGCGCTCGGCCTGAAAGTGTTCGATATGCGCTACATCGATGAGTACGGCATGCGCGAGACCATGGAGCAGGCGCTGTCCGGCATGGACGACGACACGCACCTGCACGTGAGCTTTGACGTGGATTTCATCGATTCAGCCATCGCACCGGGTGTCGGCACGACTGTCCTGGGCGGGCCTACCTATCGCGAGACGCAGCTCTGCATGGAGATGATCGCCGACACGGGGCGGTTGTCGTCGCTGGACGTGATGGAACTCAACCCCGCCTGCGATGTGCGCAATGAGACGGCAAGGCTTGTCGTGGACTTCCTGGAAAGCCTGTTCGGCAAGTCCACGCTGCTGCGGGCGCGCTGACGGCGCCTGGCGGGCAAAGAGCAAGGGACGCCTTGGTGCCCCTTGCTCATCGGCTGGATGACTTGCTCAGACGTGCAGTGCCGCGGCGGGCGCAGGTTCCGCAGGCGTGTCGAACCGTGCCGGTTCTTCGCGCGCGAGACGCTGCAGCTGGGCCAGCTTGGCCCTGAGGCCCGCGTCGAGCCGCGGAGGCGGCATCAGCGTGGACGGGCAGGCTACACCCAGAATGTCCAGCGCCTGCCGGAAGTTTTCGACGGTGAGGCCCTGGGCCGGGTCGACGCTGACAAGGTGTTCGCGCTGCGCTTCGGTCATGGATTCGGCCGGCGCGCAGGACAGGATCACATAGGAGGACGGCGTGGCACGGGCGGCAAAGTATGCGGAAATCTCCGCGCCGTGGCCGCCTGCCACCGGTGGAGTCATGCCTTCCACCTGCAGGTCGAGCTGTTGGAGGATGGCGGCCGGCGTGCCGCGCCGCCAGGCGTCCGACACCACCACGCGTGCGCCTGCCAGGCCAAAGAGCCGGCGGATATAGCCAAGCGCAATGGGGTCGAAGAAGCGAACATCGCGCAAGGTGCCCGAAGCGGGAACCCCGCCGAGCCGGGCCTGAGACCGGTCGGAATACAGTACGCCGGGTACGTCCAGCATGATGAGTCGTTCAGACATGATTTCCTTGGGGTTACACATCGGGTTGGTGTGAGCAAAGATTACTCGGCAACCCGGGCGCCGCACGTAACAAGGCCGCGACCAAGTGAAACATATCTGTAACTTTCTCGCAGAACTCGTAAATGCCGGTTACCTCTCAATGTCAAATGTTTCCGGCCGACACATCTGTCCGCTTGTATGCGTCTGGGGGGCTAAAAACGAAAGCGTGCCACATCCTGCTCCAGCCCTGCCGCCAGCGCGTCCAGGCGCTCGGCCTGCGCCGCGACGGTATCCACCAGCTCCGCGTTCTGCTGCGCGGTCTGCTCGAGCTGGCCGACGGAATGTCCTACCGCGCGTACTGCCTGCGCCTGCTCGTCGGCCAGTCCGCACAGTTGGCCGGCCAGCGTGTGGCTGTGGCTCACGGCGGAGTCAATGCGGTCCATGGCGTTGACCACCCCCGCGCTCAGGTGCGCACCGCGCTCGATTTCACGGGTCGCGCTGCCGACGATGTCGCCGATTTCGCGGGCCGAGCTGGCACTGCGCTGGGCGAGTGCCCGCACCTCCTGTGCCACCACGGCAAAGCCGCGCCCGGCGGGGCCAGCGCGCGCGGCTTCGACGGCTGCGTTCAGGGCGAGGATATTGGTCTGGAATGCAATGCTCTCGATCAGCGTGACGACCTCGGCAATGCGCCGCGAATGCGCGTGCACGGCTTCCATTGCACCACTCATATCGCGCACGACTGCCGAGCCGGAGTCCGCGGCTTCGCGCGCCTGCCGCGCAACGCTGCTGGATTCAGTGGCCTGGGCGTGGGATTGTTCGACCAGTTCGGCCAGCCGGCGCACGCTGTCGGCTGCGCCCGCCAGCGCAGCGGCCTGCTGGTTGGTGCGTGCCGCAAGGTCGTGATTGCCCGCGGCAATGCCGGCGCTTGCGGTGGTGATGTCCTGGGCGGAATCGCGGATGCGTGCCAGCACACCGGCCAGCTGGTCGCGCATGTGCGAAAGCTGGCCCAGCACGCTGTGCGCGTCGCCGCTGCGCAGGCGGATGTCACCGGTGAGGTCGCCGGCAGCAATGCGCGTGGCAGCGCCCGCGGCGTCCGCCGGTTCACCGCCGAGCTCGGCGGTGAGGCTGCGTGCAGCGAACCATGCCAGACCGGCAGCGGCTGCCAGGCTGGCGGCCAGCAGGCCGATCATCAGCGCCTGGGCTGTGGCCTGGCGCGAGCCGACGCTTGCCATGGTTTCGGCGGCCTGCCGCTCCTGGCGCGCGCGCGCAGCTTCCATCATCCCGCTCAGCTTCATGAGCTGTTCCGCGACGAAATGGCCGTCCACGGAAACCGCGCTGTCGAACTGCAGCGGGTCCAGCGGCTGCTGCCGTACCAGGGCCACATACGCCAGCAGAAGCTTGCCGGCCTGGGCGCGCTCGGGCTGCAGGCGCTCTGCCTGCGCCGGCGCGGCACGGCGGATTCCGTCGAGCGCGGCATCGAGCCGGCCCAGCGCGGCGTCGATGTCCGCGGCGGCTTCATCGCGCTCGCTGCTGCTCGTCGCCATGGTTACCGACAACTGTGCCCGGCTCAGCATGGCCAGTGCCGACTGGGCACGCTCGGCGGAGATTGCGCCGTGCATGTCCTGGCGATAGAGCGCGTCGCTGCGCTGGCGCAGGTCGATGAGGTTGACAATGCCTGTCACGCCGACCGCAGCGCCGAACAGGTACACCAGCGCGAACGCCGCGCACAGCCGCGCCAGCAAGGGAAGGCGCGCAAGCCGCGAGGCCTGGCGGGCACGCCACTGCGGCACGGACAACTTGAGTGACTGCAACACGAAAGCAACTCCGGCGGGCTAACTGCCCGCATGCATGTCCATCGGATCGCGCAGGCTGCGGCACTGCAGCGAAGTGCGGAATCCTCGGACGTTCCTGACCCGGGCCGGGCAGTCACGCTTCTTTGCTTTTGGGGCGCGCGGGCCTCGGCCGGCACGGATGGTCGGTCAGGAATGTGACGGCAGCATGACATGTGTTGCTTATTGCCGATGTCATATTGCGGTCACGTTTCTGTCATGAAATGTGCGCCGGGCGCTTGCCCAGCAATTTTCCGGTCCCCCTTATGCCAGGCTTGCCCGCTGCCGTGCTTTCAGATGTCCGCCCCGAGGCGGGTACTTCCATGCCGTTGCAGTGGCCATCACTACCGCCCCTGCATGCCATGTTCCAGCCCATTGTGTTGGCCGAATCTGCGGAGATGCTCGGCTACGAAGCGCTGATCCGTGGACCGGCCGGCTCGCCGCATGAGAGTCCGGAGGCGCTGTTCAGGCTGGCGCCGAGCCCCGCCGGCACGATTGCGCTGGAACTGCAGGCCGCGCGCACGGCGCTGGCGGCCTGGGGGGCGCTCGACCTGCCGGGCAAGCTCTTCCTCAACTTCAGCCCGCTTACCCTGCGGCATCTGCTCGCCGAGCGCGGCAATGGCCTGTCCGTGCTGCTCGGCGCCGGCATCTCGCCGACACGCATCGTGATTGAAGTCACGGAACAGACGCCGATCGGCGATGCGGCCAGCTTCGGACAGGCCATGGCTGTCCTGCGGGAACTGGGCATGCAATACGCGCTGGATGACTTCGGCACCGGCCATGCGAACCTGGACCTGCTGGCCCACCTGTCCCCGCAGTTCGTGAAGATCGACAAGTCGCTGATCCGCGGCATCGCGTCGTGCTCGCGGCGGCTGGAGATACTGCGCGGCGTATTGCGCATGATGGGGGCCTTCGGCGGCCGCGTGATCGCCGAAGGTATCGAGGACGAAGAGGAACTCGCCGTGATCCGCGACCTGGGCGTGGCGGGGGCGCAGGGCTACTACCTTGGGCGGCCGCAGGCCGAGCCGCCCGCGCAGGCCGGCATGCACGTCAGGCAGGTGCTGACCTCGCGCCAGATCGCAGTGTTTCCCCAGATGGTCCGCTCGGGGTGGTCAGGCATCACGGCGGGGCGCTTGTTGCGCGCCGCGCCGGCCGTTTCGCCGGGTACGGCCAATGACGACGTGCTGCGCGCGTTCCAGTCGCAGCCGGAACTGCAGGCCGTGGCAGTCGTCAGCGACGACCAGAAGCCGCTGGCCATCATCAACCGGCAGAGCTTCATGGACCGCTACGCGGCGCCATTCCATCGCGAGTTGTACGGCAAGAAGGCGTGCATCACGCTGGCCAACCGCGAGCCCGCCTGTTTCGACCTGCATGCCGGGCTGGAAGCGATGACGCAGATACTGGCCGGCGAGAACCCGCGCTCGCTGGCTGAGGGCTTTGTCATCACGAGCCAGGGACGCTATATCGGTCTTGGCACCGGAGCAGACCTGGTCCGCGCCATCACCGAGGTCCGCATGGAGGCCGCGCGCTATGCCAATCCGCTCACTTTTCTGCCCGGCAACATTCCGCTGAACCAGCATATCGAGCGCCTGATCGAAGCGGGCAATGCGTTCTACGCGTGTTATGTCGACCTGAACCACTTCAAGTCCTACAACGACAAGTACGGCTACTGGAAAGGCGACGAAATGCTCAAGGGCGCTGCGGCCATCCTGACCGAGGCTTGCGACCCCGCCCGCGATTTCCTGGGCCACGTCGGCGGTGACGATTTCCTGGTGCTTTACCAGAGCGCTGACTGGCCGGTGCGCGTGGGCATGGCCATCCGGCGCTTCAATGATGCGGCGCGAGACATGTACACGCCGGCAGACCGCGCTGCAGGCGGGATCCACGCCGAGGACCGTAGCGGTCAGCCGGTCTTCTTCCCGCCGGTCTCGATGGCGGCGGGCGTGGTGCGTGTGGAAGCGGAGGCGGTTGGCGGGTTGCGGCGCCTTGGCAGCCAACAGATCGGCGCCGCGGCCGCGGCGGCCAAGCATGAGGCCAAGCGGGCCGCAAACGGACTTGCAGTACTCGACTTCAAGACGCTGGTGGACCGCCTGCCGGCGTAGCCCGGTTCAACGGTGGGCCAGTGCCAGCGGCTGGCCGGAAACCGGATTCGGCAGCCGCATGGGCGGGCGGTCGTCATGGATGTCCAGGCGATAGCCGTGCGCATAGACGACCGTGATCGAAATGCCTGTCTCCGGACTGAGCCGCAAGGTCTTGCGCAGGCGCGACATCAGCCCGGCCAGCGCGCGCGACAAGGGCGGCAGTTCATGGTGCCAGATGGCCTGTTCGATGCGGCGGTTGGCCAGCACGCGCCCGGCGTTGGAGAACAGCAGCATGGCCAGGTCGAATTCCTTGGGCGTCAGCGTGATGCGTTCGCCGTGCAGCGTCGCGAAACGGCCCATGCTGTTGAGCTGGTACGGGCCCGCGCGCACCACCAGCCCCTGGCGCAGACGGTCTCCAGTGGCACGACGGCGCAGCGCCGCCATGCGCGCCAGCAGTACCCGCGCGCTCAGCGGACCGGACAGGTAGTCGTCGGCGCCGGCGTCCAGTGCCTCGACCAGGGCTTCCTCGCTGCTGCTGCCGCCCAGCATCACGATCGGCAGATCGCGCGAGTGCGCGCAACGCACGGTGCGGATCACGTCCACGGCGACGGTGTCAGACAGCTCGTCGTGGATCAGCAGCATGTCGTACGACGCCAGGCTGACGCCCTGAATGAGCGCGCGCGGAGAGTCGAAGACATTGCATTGGAAGCCTGAGCGGGCCAGCAGGTCGGGTACGGCTTTCAGGTGCGCTGACTGACCGCTCAGCAGCGCAATGTTCATGGGGTCAGGCATAGGGTGGCCGCAGGAATCGGAAAATCGGGTTTGCCGAAGGGTGTTGATCCGAAAGCGTATAAAGGCAAACGCCACCTAACAATCGGACAAATCCGATTCCGGCCGGAAAATTGAGGTAGCGCAGAAGCGTGGCTGGTTTGCGTGGACCGCGCTGTCACCCGGGCTGAAACGGGCAATCGAGGTGGTCGCGGGAACAGGGGGAGCCGCGGCAGGCACATCACTGTGCCAAAATAGGACTCATCGTGGTCCGGTTCCGCATGACGGGAGCCTGGGAAGCCTGCACATGCTAAGCGCGAGCGTTGTCGCGACGGTCATCCTGATTTTTCACGTCATTGGCGTGCTCGCCGCGCTGCACGCCGTCATGACGGTGCGCACGGCGCCGGGCGCCATCGCCTGGGCGGGATCGCTGGTGATGATGCCGTACTTTACGCTGGTGCCTTACCTGATCTTTGGCAGGAGCCGGTTCGCAGGCTACGTCAACGCGCGCCGGTTCAACGACGACCGTCTGCGGGAGATCCGCCACGGCATGACGCCTGAAGACCGCCAGGCGCGCAGTGCCTGCGTAGTGCAAGCACCGGAGCCTGCCTGCATGCGCGCGCTGCCTCGGCTGACCGGCATGCCCTGCCTGGCCAACAACGATGTGCGCCTGCTGGTCAATGGCACGGCAACGTTCGATGCCATTTTCGAGGCGGTGGCCGCCGCCAGGCAAGTGGTGATCGTGCAGTTCTTCATCGTCCATGACGACGTGCTCGGCCGGCGCCTCCAGGCGCTGCTTTGCGAGCGTGCGCAGGCCGGCGTCAAGGTCTACTTCCTCTACGACAGCATTGGCTGCCACGCCTTGCCGCGCAGCTATGTGAAGACGCTGCTGGCGGCTGGTGTCGAGGCGCGAGCGTTTTCCACGCACCGCGGCTTTGTCAATCGCTTCCAGCTCAATTTCCGCAACCATCGCAAGCTCGTCATCGTAGACGGCGCGCAGGCCTTCGTCGGCGGGCACAACGTCGGTGTCGAGTATCTCGGCCAGCAGCCGCCACTGGCGCCGTGGCGCGATACGCATATCAGCGTGCGCGGCAGTGCCGTGCTGGACCTGCAGATGGCGTTTGCCGAAGATTGGTACTGGGCCGCCCGTGAAGTGCCGTACCTGCTGATGCCGCCACCTGACGTGGGCGGGCGCATGATCTGCCAGGTAGTGCCCACTGGCCCGGCCGATGCGCAGGAAACGTGTTCCCTGTTCTTCGTCGAGGCGATCCAGGCGGCGCGGCACAGGGTCTGGATCACGTCGCCTTATTTTGTCCCCGACGAGGCGGTCTTTGCCGTGCTCCGCCTGGCGGTCCTGCGCGGGGTAGACGTCCGCATCCTGATCCCGGCCAGGCCGGATCACCTCGTGGTCTTTGCCGCGTCCACGCTTTATGCGCATCAGGCGGTAACCGCCGGCATCAAGCTGTACCGCTACCAGCCAGGCTTTCTCCACCAGAAGGTCATCCTGATCGACGACGACGCCGCGGCAGTCGGCACGGCGAACCTGGACAACCGTTCATTCCGGCTGAATTTCGAGCTGATGGTGATGACAGCCGATCAGGAGTTTGCCGGCCAGGTCGCCGACATGCTGGAGGCCGACTTTGTGCAGGCGCGGCGCATCGGGGTCGACGAGTTCCTCAGGGCTCCCGCGCCGCTGCGCGTGGCGATGCATGTAGCGAAACTGTTTGCGCCAATTCTGTAGGCGAGGCATCGGGACAGCGCCGGTGTTTTCTATTGTGTACACTGTTCACTATTGACTGGGCAAAACAAGAACAGTGTGTACAGGGGGAATCATGAGCCGGACTGCTCCACCTATGCCGGCCCGCACGACGTATCGCCACGGCGACCTGCGCCGCGCGCTGCTGGAGGCAGGCATTGACCTGGCGCGCGAAGGGGGGCCGGATGCGATCGTCCTGCGCGAAGCCACGCGGCGGGCAGGCGTGGTGCCCAATGCGGCCTATCGGCATTTTTCCAGCCGGCAAGACCTGTTGCAGGCCGTTCGTGCGGCGGCGCTGTCCGCGCTGGCGATTGCCATGGAAGCCGAACTGGGCGGTATTCGCCCCGGTAGCAGCGCCGCGGCGCTGGCACGCGCAAACCTGCGCGCGGTGGGCACCGGCTATCTGCGTTTTGCTCTCTCTGAACCCGGCCTGTTCCGCACGGCCTTTTCCGTGCCGGATGAGGTGGAGAACGATGCCGACCCGGCGAAAGCGGGCCACAGTGGGCTGAATCCTTTCCAGTTGTTGTCGGCGGCTCTGGACAGGATGGTCGAAGCGGGGATACTGCCGGCCGGGCGTCGTCCCGGTGCCGAATACCTGGCCTGGTCCGCGGTGCACGGCCTAGCCATGCTGCTGCTCGACGGGCCCCTGCGCGGGAGGGAGCCGGCGCAGGCCGAGGTGCTTGGGCAGCGTTTGATCGATATGGTGGAGCGAGGTCTCCAGACGCCGGACTGAGGCCGGTCAAAAAAAATGCCACGACGGCGGGGACCATCGTGGCAGCGTAAGGAACCAGGAAGGGGGTCCCTGGCTCATCGGGCACCCGCGGGAAGGGTGCACGGGGAAATCTATTCCGTTAGTTCTCATAAGAAAATCGGATAAGTCCTAAATTTGTTCATGAATTGTGTCTTCGGGCACTAAGTCGGGTGGCCCGCACGCAGGAAGTCGGGGGATCGGCCTGAGGAATGGCGGGTCTAACTGATATCAGTCGAGCAATTCAGCCCGTTGGCAGGTGTTGGGTGGATCATGCGATACACGATCGGTGGCGTTTTCGCAACAGCAACGATAGCTGCGCTATTGGCGGGCTGCGCCGTGTACCCGGACTATTACAGCAGCGACTATCTCGCCTATCCGGCTTACCCGGCTGGCTCCCCTTACTACAGCGGATATCCGGTAACGCCCGGCTATCCCTATTACGGGCCAGGTTACGGCAGCTTCTATGGCAGCTTTGCCTACGTCTATGGCGGCGGACGATGCTGCTGGTACGGTGGGCACGGTGGCTGGCACGGCCATGGAGGCGGGCACGGTCATGGGGGCTGGCATGGCGGTAGCCGCGGAGGCGGGCGTGGCGGCTGGGGCGGTTCACGCGGCGGACGCGGACGTTGACTGACGTAAGGCGACTTGGGCAGCAGGCGCAATTGCCGTGCGCGCTCAGGCCGCCAACACAGGAGCTTTGCCATGAGCAAGCCGGTACCCCAGAATGCGCCAAAGTCCGGCCGGACGCAGGGCAAGCCTGCGCCAGAAACGCCCGACGAGCAGATTGAGCGCGAACTGGATGAGGCCCTGAAGGAAACCTTCCCGGCCAGTGATCCGATTGCCGTCGATACCGAGGCTTCCCGCCCGCGGCAGAAGTAGCCGCGGCGAGCGGGCTTAAGGCAGCTGCCGCAGTTGCCCGATCACGGACATCAGCCGCCCGTGCGCGACGATGACACCGGATTCGTCCTGCAGCGCTTCCTGGTAGCGCTTGCGGAACGTGTTGTCGCCCTTGTCGCTGAACAACCTTTCGGTGGCACGCGCTACGGCGCGGCAGGTTTCATCGTGGTGTTCAGGGGACTCCAGTTCCTCATCGATCTCGATGATGAGGCGCGACAGCGGGTCGAGCCAGCGGAAGAAGTTGTCCTCCGTCACCAACTGCACGAACAAACCTGCGGGGATGGGGCCATTCAGGCGCTCGTACTGGCCGCGATCATAGCCAATGACTTCCTTGTGAACCTGCAGCAGCGCGGCGCGCAGGGCCTGCAGGCCCGAGCGGCGCGTTTCCTGGGTGGCTAGGAATTGTTCGTTGGGCATGCCCTTCTCCATGTTCATGGCCCGTGGACAGGCAGCCGGAAGTGGGGCCATGGGCGGGCCGCCGATGCCTGCCAAAAGCTCAGGGCGCAAGCGGGCAGCTCCCTGTCAGTGCCCGGTGCGCCTGCCAGTATAGGCAGGCCGGCCAGCGGGCCGCGCTAGCGATATACCCGAATTGCCGGGCGGATGGCCTGCACCTTTCACGAGGCCGCGAGCCTCGAACTGCGTTCGGCCTTTGCGTTTTTTCCGACGCCGGATGCCGTCGAAGAGGATCGGGCAGGGCTCGCCGGCCATCTTCTCCGGCATGCCCTTTTTGGGATCGAACCAGGCTTGCGAGGCCGATGGTAATGGCCAGGAAAATGATATGGAAGTGCGTGCATTGCTGGCAAGCGGGTAAATGCAATGCGTGGGAATTTTATATACCGGATCGGGTGCGATATTTATACACCGGGAGAAATGACGATCCGATTTATATACTGATTCCAATCAGTCCTGGAATTTATATTCCATTGGAAATGCGGGTGAGTATCCATATACTTTGGCGGCGCTTCGGATATTTATTTGTAACAGGCGCGCTCGCAAAGACCGTACAGCGCTATCGTTACCTCTAGCCAATCAATTGGCTGGAAAGAGTCGACTTTGACTCCGGGATATGCTGGATGCTTAATGGAGCGGATATGGCCATTCGACGAGAAGTCCCAGGTATCAGGCCGTATCCTTCGCGCCCTGCCGCCCGGTCAGGTTGACTTCTATACCTCCGGCAGGGCTTCCAATGAAGCCGCTTATCTGTTCCAGCTCTTTGCGCGGGAGTATGGCACCAACAATTTCCCGGATTGTTCCAATATGTGCCACGAACCGACCAGTGTCGGGTTGCCGCAGTCCATCGGTATCGGGAAAGGCACGGTTTCACTGGATGATTTCGAGCATTGCGAACTGATCATCTCGATCGGCCATAATCCAGGCACCAATCATCCGCGCATGATGGGAACGTTGCATGAGTGTGCGCGCCGTAACGTGCCGATTATCGTGTTCAATCCGCTGCGCGAGCGGGCGCTCGAACGGTTCGCCGACCCCCAGAACTGGCTGGAAATGGCAACGTATGGGTCGACCAGGATTGCATCGACCTATTACCAGGTCGATGCCGGCGGCGATGCCGCGGCGCTCAAGGGAATCATGAAGGCGCTCCTGGCCATGGAGGCAGACCAGGGCAATATCCTCGATCGTGATTTCATCGACATATACACCGAAGGCTTCGATGATTTTGCTGCTGATCTTAACGCCACCTCGTGGGAGGATATTGAAAAGGCGAGCGGCCTGAGCCGGGCAGATCTCGAGTCGGTGGCAAAACTCTACGCCGAATCGAATGCGACGATCGTCACCTACGGCATGGGCGTTACCCAGCATAGCAGGGGAACCGCCAATGTCAGGTTGATTGCCGATCTTCTGTTCCTGCGCGGAAACTTCGGCAAGCCCGGTGCGGGCATTTGCCCGTTGCGCGGTCATTCGAATGTGCAGGGTAACCGGACGGTCGGCATTACGGAAAAACCGTCGGAAGATTTCCTGGAACGGATCGAGAACGTGTTCGGATTCAAGCCGCCCCGGGAGCATGGGCATGATGCCGTCAAGACGGCGCAGGCCATGATCGATGGAACGTGCAAGGCATTGATATGCCTGGGTGGCAACTTCGCTGTCGCGCTGCCGGATCCGGAGCAGGCCTTCCCGGCGATGAAGACGCTGGACCTGAGCGTCCACATCGGCACGAAGCTGAACCGCACGCACCTGCTGGTCGGTAGGGAGGCCTACATATTTCCTTGCCTGGGGCGCACCGAACTCGATGTGCAGGGCACCGGTCCGCAATCGATGACGGTCGAGGATTCGATGTCGATGGTCCATGCGTCGGCCGGCAAGCTCGCGCCCGCGTCGGAACACCTGCGTTCCGAGCCGGCCATCATCGCAGGAATGGCCCAGGCAACCCTGCCAAACACCCGGGTAGCATGGGCCGACCTGATTGCCGACTATGACAGGATCCGCGACCTGATCGAAAAGACGGTGCCCGGATTCGACGACTTCAATGGCCGTATCAGGGTGCCCGGCGGATTCCGCTTGCCGCTGCCTCCCACCGAGCGGAAGTGGCCGACGCCATCGGGCAAGGCGGTGTTCTCGGTGTATGGTGGCGTGAAGGAAGACGCGGATGTCCTCGCCGGCGAAAACGTGCTGCGCCTCATGACCATCCGCAGCCATGACCAGTACAACACCACCATCTATGCGCTGGATGATCGCTATCGCGGCGTGTTCGGACGCCGAGACGTGCTGTTCATGAATGAATCGGACATGTCGGCGCGCGGGCTCGAGCATGGGGATCTGGTCGACATCGAGACAATCGTGACAGGCCGGAAGCTTCAACTGAAAGGACTGACCGCCATCGCCTACGAGAATATCGTGCGCGGTTCGGTGGCGGCTTACTATCCGGAAGCGAACGTGCTGGTTCCGCTCGACTACATCGACAAGGAAAGCGGTACGCCGTCCTACAAGTCGATTCCCGTGCGCGTGGTGCGGTCGGAAACCACGTGAGCCGGGTCGGCTGACCAGAAAGAGAAAGAGAGAAGCCCGCGGCGTGCAGCGTGAAGCCGGCGCGCCGCGGCCCGGTAACTTCGTTCCGCCGCGCGGAACCAGCTTTGTCGACGGCACCGAGAATCCTGACGGTGATGAAGCCGTCCGCTTCACGACCATCGGTGATGAGGATCCGCTGTTCGCCGGCGGCAGCTATGTGATCGTGCAGAAATACCTGCATGACATGGCGGCGTGGAATGACCTGACCGTCGAGGCCCAGGAGCGGATCATCGGCCGCAGCAAGCTGTCGGACATCGAACTGGATGAAGCGGTCAAGCCTTCCTGGTCGCACAGTTCGCTCACGACGCTTGTCGAAGAGGGCGAGGAAGTGAAGATCCTGCGCGACAACATGCCATTCGGCCAGCCGGGAAAGGGGGAGTTCGGGGCCTTTTTCATTGGCTACGCGCGCTCGCCTGCGCCGATCGAGCAGATGGTGGAGAACATGTTCGTCGGGCGCCCGCCGGGCAACTACGACAAGCTGCTCGACTTCAGCCGTGCGGTGACAGGATCGCTGTTCTTCCTCCCCTCGGCGGACTTGCTCGAGGCGCTTGCCGAGCGCGAGCCGAATGCCCGCGCTGGCGCTGCGGAGCGTTCGTAGCGCACCACGCCGGATCAGGGCCACGCTGTCGGCGAGGCGGATCGGAGGCGGGCCGGGCGTCCTCCGGCGGGTCTGATGCCGGAGGCGCTGTCTTGCACCCCGCGCAGCAGCCCGGCCCATTGCAGGATAGCGGTCCGTCAGGCGGCGCGTCGATGACAGTTGGCGCCCGCGGTCCCGTGTACAGAAAGAAAAGGGGACACCGTTGCCGGCGTTCATGGGGATCTGTGGGGATCTGCTGCGTCGGCCCCGGCGCATAGTGGCCGATGAGAAACACCGCTGGCCCGCAAGCGCCGACGCAAGTCAACTGTTCTGTTCAGGGACTCGAGGGACTGTACTCTCGCCGGCCCATCACCGCTTCCTACCATTCTGCCTGAGGAAAACGAGTGGGCAGAAATGAAAGATCTTTGGCTCAGGAATCCGTCTCTTGCATATGCAGCCTGGCAGGAGCGCAAGCCCGCCGGCACCGAACGGTCGGCTTCGCACCGCAATCGATCGTGCAGCATCGGGCCATGCTCGACCGGTTTCACAGGCATCTGGTCTCCCATGGCGTGACGATCGCGAACTTCGACAGCCAGCACATCGACGCGTTCTGGCGCAAGGCCGAAGCCCTTTCCTACGCTCCCGGCACGCGCACACGCTACCTGCAGTTGCTGGATCGTCTTTGCCGGTATCTCGTGGAGATCGGAGTCAGGAACAGCAACCCGGCTGCCGACCTTGCTGGCGATGCAGGCTGGTCGGGCCAGAGCACTGTTCCACTGTTCCTGCCGGAGGACGTTGACCTGCGACTGCAGGATTTCGTGCGGACGTATCGAGGCAGCGATGTCTCGGGACTGCGCCTGCGTGCGGTTGTCGCCCTGTTCCTCGGCGCAGGCGTTACGGCCGCGGAAGGGCGGGCGGCAACCGTCCACGACTTGCAGTTTTCCTGCGACGCGCCGTACCTGCGCGTCGCGGAAGGGCGCGGAAAACCTGCCCGGACAGTGCCACTGGAGCCATTCGCTGTCTCCGCGCTTGCGGCATGGAAGGCGCGGCGGGAAATGCTTCCGATCGCGGGCAGCCTGCTCTTCGCCCTGCGTGCCAGCGGCAAGCCGGTCACCGACATGAGCCTCGGGAACCTCGTGCGGGACGCGTTTGCAGAGATCGGTCATGAGGCCCCCGACATGAGCCCGCGCATTCTTCGGAACACCTATTGCCGGCGTGCGCTGCTTGCCGGCGTGCCGCGCGAGCGCGTATCGCAGCTGCTTGGCCTCGCGAGCAACCACACCTGCGACCGCATCCTGGCCACGATCAGGAAGGGAAGCCAACAATCAATCCAGCCGCCCAATTAGCCAGACGATAGCAAGGTAGGTCAGCACGTGTGCGTACTGGTCCAGGCCGAATGCCCACCAGAACTGCGGCAGATTTGGCGTCAACTTGGCACGTTGGCCGAGGCGCACCTTCCAGCGATCGATCATGTAGTGGACGACAGCGTCGAAGATCCCCAGCCAGAGCCAGTAGGTCACGCCGAGCCCTCCGAGCAGCGCAGCCGTGCACAGGCCATGCAGGCCCGCGTGGGCATAGCCACCGAAACTCCGAAAGTCGCCCTTGCCGGCCAGCATCCAGTTCGGCTGCCACAGGAAGTCGCATACGAGATGCTTGCTGAACAGCGCGAATAGCAGCAGCAAGGCCATGGCCAGCCCCCCACCCAAAGTCATCCGCAATGCCTAAAGACCGTCAAGCATTGCTTTGGCCTCACTCAGGTCGGCGAGGTCGAATCCCTCAGTGAACCCGCCATGGACTTCGTCAAGTCTCTGGATTGCCGCGCCGGTCTTGCCTTGTCGCTGCAAGAGTCGCGATCGGCCAAGGCTTGCCCGCAGCGCCAGCAACCTGGCACCCTGCTGGCGCGCGACGGCGATCGCCTTCTCAAAACACGCGGCGGCGTCCGCTTCATCCCTGGTGCGAGTCCCGGCGGTCAAGGCATGCAGTATGAGTTGCCCCTCGAGCCGATGCAATTCGGCTTCGCAATAATGCTCTCCGGTCGTTTCTGCCATGGCTTTCGCGTCGGCAAGGGCGCTCATGCCCGTGTCGATGCGTCCCGTACGCCCATAGGCTTCCGCCAACAGGGCCAGAAAGTGCGATTGCCCGAGCTTTGCCCCAGTGGCAAGATAATTTGCAAGCCCCTCGCGCATCAGGTCGATGCCTTCGTCCAGGCCTCCCAGGCCGGCCAGTGCCCAGCCGCGAAGGATCTTCCCCCAGGCCAGCCAGACGGGGAAGCCGTGCTCGGTCGCAAGCGCGATGGCTGCGTCGGCTAACTCTTGCGCCAGGCGCGGCTCGCGGCGCAACACGTGCATCTCCGCCACCAGGCACAGGACATGACCCATGCTGAAGGGGTGCGAAAGCTCCCGGGCCAGCATCAGGGATGTCTGTGCACGCTTGCTGGCCTGGTCGGGATAGCCGAGCGTGCAAAGGGTCAGGGCTGAAACCGAGAACGCACGGATCTCCGGGGCGACGCCATGGAAGGTGAGATGGGCGTGAAGCGGCTTCGCGGTGTAGAGCGCGATCGCATGGCCATGAAGGGTATTTGCCGACCTGAATCGGCCCGCAAAATACAAGGTCGTTCCAAGCGAGGACCGAGCCTCGCTGAGCAAATCCGGGTCTTGCGCCTTCTCGGCCAGGCTGATCAGCCGCTTCCCTATTTTGTAGGCTCTTGCGTGTTCCGCGTGCAGGGAGCAATAGCTGCGCAGGCCAATCAGAGTCGGGAAGAGGTGGGTGGTTTCGCCGAGCTTGCCGCACAGCGCCAGGGCGCGGCTGTAGGCTTCCTCCACCTCGGGAGAGGCAAATCCCCTGGCCGCAATCAACGCTGGCCCGATGGCAAGCTGCAAGGCGATTTCACGGCGGTCGCGCTCCGGGTTGTCCGGCAGGTGCCTGAGCAATGCCAGGGCTGCAGTCAGCTGGCGGATGGCTTCCTCATAGGCTGAGCGCTGAACGGCCTGCTGTCCCGTGCATTGCAGATATTCCACGGCTTTCGGCTCATTTCCGCTAAGGCTATAGTGCCGTGCCAGTTCGCTGTAGTAATCCTTCAGCTGATGCTGGAAAAGCGCCTCGATCGCCTGAGCCGTGCGTTCGTGCAGGGCGGTGCGTTGTTCCGTCAGCAAGGAGTTGCCGGCGACTTCCTGGGTCAGCGCATGCTTGAAGGTGTATTCGATATCGGGGAAGGCCGGCCGCTCGTAGATGAATTCGCCGGCTTCCAGTCGTGACAGCAGATGGCGGAGCTGGTCTTCCGATTGCGTGACGACCCGCTGGACCAGGCTCAAGGAAAACTCCTTCCCGATCACGGCAAGGCTCTGCAACAAGTCCTTCTCGGCATGGGGCAGCCGATCGATGCGAGCGGCCAGTACGCCCTGTACCGTGGTCGGGATATGCAGCGCGGTGGGGGTTTTTTCGATGCGGTAATGGCCAGGATCGCCCAGCAATGCCTTCTCTTCGGAGAGGGTCTGCACCACCTCCTCCATGAAGAATGGATTGCCCTCCGTCTTCTCCATGATGAGCGCCTTCAGGGGCATCAGGGCGGGATCATCCCCGAGCAGGGCCGCCAGCAGTTCCTGGGCCTCGACCTTGCCCAGCGGATCCAGCCTGAGGTTCGTGTAGCAGGGCTTTTGATTCCAGCCATGCTGATACTCGGGACGGTAATTCAGCAGAAGCAGAATGCGGGCGCCTGCCAGGTGCTCGGCGAGCACATCCAGGAAGGTCTCAGTTTCATTGTCCAGCCATTGCAGGTCTTCGAACAGCAGTTGGAGCGGCTGGTTGTGGCTTTCACGGACCAGCAGGCGAGTGATGGCCTCGAAGGTGCGCTGGCGACGGATCCCCGAATCCATATTGGGTAGTGCCGAGCCCGGGTCGGCGATACCGAGCAAATGGAGCAGGTAGGGCAAGAGATCTTCGAGTGTGCGGTCGAGCATCAGCACCCGGCCCGCCACCTTTTCCCTGCACCTGCGCTCATCGTCGTCTGCTTCGATCTGGAAGTAGTTTTTCACCAGTTCGATCAGCGGCAGATAGGCAAAGGACTTGCCGTGCGAGACCGAAAAGGTCTCCAGCACCATGCAGCCGCGTTGTGACAGCGCCTTGAACTCGTGGAACAGGCGGGACTTTCCGACCCCGGCCTCGCCGACCACGCCAACGATCTGCCCGCTTCCTGCCTTGGCCCGGTCCAGGGCGCCATGCAATTGCGCCAGTTCGGTCTGGCGCCCGACGAATCGCGCCAGACCGCGACGCTGCGACACTTGCAGGCGTGTGCGTAACGCCCCTGGGCGCAGCACCTCGTACACGGCGAGCGGCTCCGGAATGCCCTTTATCTGGGTTGCCCCCAGGGCCTTGAAGTCGAAGTACCCCTCGGTGAGCCTGCGGACCGAATCGCTCACGAGAATCGTCGAAGGGGTGGCGATGCTCTCCATTCGCGAGGCGATATGGATGGTGTGACCCACCGGATCGTAGTCAGTGTGCAGGTCGTCCCGCCGGATGGAACGCACGACCACCTCTCCGGTGTGGATACCCACCCGAAGCTGGAGGGGGATGCCTTGCTCCAGGCGAATGCGGTCACTGTGGCGCCGCATTGCCTCCTGCATGCGCAACGCGGCATACAGGGCACGCTGTGGATGGTCTTCGTGGGCGATCGGTGCGCCAAAAAGGGCCAGTATGCCGTCACCCAGCAACTTGGCGACGTAGCCCTCATAGTGGTGCACGGCCTCCATCATCAGGGCCACGACCGGATCGATCAGGCGGCGTGCCTCTTCCGGATCCAGGTCGTGGATCAGCGCCGTCGAGCCGGCCATGTCCGCGAACAGCGCCGTGATGGTCTTGCGCTCCCCGGCAGTGGCGCCCCTGGCTTCCATGGCCGCCTGCTCGGCCCGGATGCGCTCGGCAAGGTGGGGCGGGGTGTAATGAATGGGGGGCGCGGACGATACTTGCGGCACTTCGTCGACGGGTGTGCCGCACGCACTGCAGAAGCGTGCCGCCGGCTCCAGTGTGTGCCCGCAGCGCGCGCAGGGGCGGGCCAGCCTCGTACCACACTGCTGGCAAAAATTGGCTCCAACCACGTTCTCGGAACCACATTTTGTGCATTGCGGCATGGAACCTCCTTGGAACCTCCTCCTGTGGTTAATTAGAGGCTCCGCCGCCTTCCCACGCAAGGACGTACTTGCGGTCGCACCTCAAGTATCGATGTCCAGGAGCCTCTCGCTGGTGCCGTAACGAATATATTCCAGCTCGCGACGACGCCGTCGCCCCACTTCGATTACCTACTCGGCAACGACATGCGCAACCTTGATGGTCTGCGCATAGCGTGCCGCCTCGTCGGCAATGACCTTCGCATAGTCCGCGCTGGATCCTCCCACGGGTTCGATACCGGCAACGTGGAACTGCGAGACCACCTCGGGCATCTTGACTGCCTCGGAAACCGCGTTGGCCATTTTTTTAACTACGGCGTCCGGGGTTCCCTTTGCGGCAAGCAACCCGACCGTCACGGCGAAGTCGTAACCTGGCACTAACTCGGAGATCGCCGGAATCTGCGGCGCGAGATCGGAGCGCTTCAGGGAGTTGGTGCCGAGAATCTTGACTTGCCCCGATTTGACGAAGCCAGATAGCGAAGGCAAGGCGGCAAACACCACCTGGACCTGGTCCCCGATCAAAGCCGGAACGGACTGGCCGGAGCCACGAAACGGTACGTGCTTGATATCCACATTGAGGGCGGTTTTCAGTGCTTCCATCGACAGGTGATGGGTGCTGCCAATGCCGGAAGAGCCATAGTTCAGCGCGCCCGATTTGGATTTCGCCAGCGCGACAAACTCGTTGAGTGAGTTGGCTGGAACACGTGCATTGACGGCGAGGAAGAGCGGGGACCGGGCGGCAAGCGAGACGGGTACGAAATCGCGCTTGGGTTCATACGACAGGTTCTTGTAAATCGCCGGATTGATGGACATCATCGAGCCGTCGGTCACCAGGAACGTGTAGCCGTCGGCTGGGCTCGTCATGAGCGCCTGGGCGGCGACCACGCCATTGGCGCCGGGCCGGTTGTCAACGACGACCGGCTTGCCCAGGCGTTGGGTGAGTTGCTGGGACAGTACGCGCGCTACGGTGTCCGGCAAGCCTCCGGGCGCATAGGGAACGATAAAGCGGATGGGCTTGGTGGGCCAGGCATCGGTACTGGCCACGGTCAATGCGGGAACAAGTGCTGCGGTGAGGCCGAGGCCCAGGCTGAGGCAAAGCCTGCGTCGTGCAAGCCGGGTTTGGGGGCGGTTCATGTGTTGTCTCCACTTTACGATCGTAGTGCATGCGGCGGTCCTTGGCGATGCCGTTCTGACGACGGCATTCGTGGGCTCGCTGCGCGGGGGTTATCCCGATGGTGGTCTTGGGCCAGCCATGGGTTCAGGCGGCCGGTGAAACGTCGGCCGGATATGGCGAGGCCCTCGCCTGGCGCGTGAGCGTTACGTCCCGCTCCTCTCGCGCCGAGGTCAGCATCGCCAGGCAGACCTCGAGCGTGGAGCGCGCCCACGCGCCGTCATGGAGTGGCTCGCGGCCACGGACGACGGCATCGACCAGTTCGTCGATGACTTCGAAGCGGGGCACCGCCGGTGCCGGCAGGGGGATGTGCTCGCGCTGCGAGTCGGCGTAGACCCAGATGCCATCCGGCATCGGCCGGATATCGGCATGCTCGCAGCTCACGATGACCGGGCCGAAATGCTGGTTGGCGAGCGCGCGTTCCATGCCACCCGGGGCCTGCCAAGATGGGCCGCCGTAGGTGCCATCCGCCTTCTGGCGCGCCTCCGAGTCCGCCGAGCCGATCGACGCCAGCTTGCGCCGCGCGCGGCCGTAGTCCTCCTCGCGCGTGGCGAAGCCCATTTCGCTGAAGCCACCGTTCCACGGGTCCGTGTCGAATCGGCCATAGCCGCTGTAGGTCAGCGACGCGTAGGCGCCGTCCTCGAACCAGAGCATGGCGCCATAGGCGCCCTCGGTCGGTCGGGCCGGATCCCATCTGCCCAGTGTCGCGCGCACGCGTGTGGCGGGTGCGCCTGCCAGCAGCCGCACCACGTCGACCTGGTGCGCGGCCTGGCTGAATACCACGCCGCCGCCGGCTTCCGTCTGCAATTCTTCCGGACGCCGCGGGCGATACAGGAAGTCGGTGTAGTTCAGCGCGTGGATCATGCGCACCGCGCCGAAGCGCCCCGACGCGATCAGTTGCCGCGCGTGCAGGTATGGCGAATCGAAGCTGTGGCAATGCCCCACGATCATCCGTACGCCGCCGCGCCCGCAAGCCGCGATGATCTGGTCGCACTCGGCCAGCGAGATCGCCATCGGCTTTTCCACGAGCAGGTGCTTGCCGTGTTCCGCCGCCAGGCACGCATGCGCAGCATGGTACTGATGAGGGCTCGCGATGTAGATGGCGTCAAGGTCGGGCGACGCCACCATCGCCGCCAGGTCCGCATAGACGGGCGCATTGAAATCGCGCGCGAACTGCTGGCGTGCCGCCTCGCGCGGATCGCAGGCGGCGGCGAGGCGCACGCGCTGGTCCGCGAGGAACGTAGGCAGCATCAGCGAGAAGGCCCGGCCGAGCCCGACCACGCCCAGGCGCACGTGCCGGGTTGCGTTGGCGCTCATAGGTCGATCACCAGTTCGGCGCACTTTGCCCGCGAGACGCAGATCATCACCTGATGGTCCATCTCCTCCGGCATCAGCACCATGTCGCGATGGTCCGCCTCGCCAGAGACCAGCCCGGTACGGCATGTGCCACAGGTGCCGCTCTCGCAGGACGATGGCACATTGCAGCCATGCTGGCGCAGCACGTTCAGGATGCTCGCGCCGACCGGCACTTCGTAGCGTTGCCCGCTGCGGCTGAGCACCACGTCGAACGGCTTGTCATCGGCGCGCACGCCGCCGCCCTCATTGAAGCTCTCGAAATGGATCCGGGTGGCGGGCCAGTGCCCCGACATGTCGCGCACCGCCTCCATCAGGCCGCGCGGGCCGCAGCAGTAGACGTGGGTGTCGCTCGGACGCTCGAGCACCGACCACAGATCGAAGGCCCTGGCAGGATCGCCGTAGTCGTGGTGGATCTTGACCTTTCCCTTGAGTTCGGGCGTCTGCAGTTCTTCCAGGAAGGCGGTGCTCTCGGGCGAGCGCGTGAAGTAATAGAGCCGCCACTTTGCGGTGGAAAGCTCGTCGAAGCTGCGGATCATCGAGAGAATCGGCGTAATGCCGATGCCGCCGGCGATGAAGACGAATGCCTTGGCATCCTCCTGCAGCGGAAAGGCGTTGTCGGGCAAGCCGACCGGGATCAGGTCGCCTTCGCTGGCGTCGTCACACAGGCTCTTCGAACCACCCTGTCCCTGTTCGTCGCGCTTCACGGTGATCACGTAGCGGTGACGCTCGGCGGGGTCGTTGCACAGCGAGTACTTACGCAGCATGCCGTTGGGCACCTGCACCTTGATGTGCGAGCCCGGCGTGAACGGCGGCAGTTCGGTGCCGTCTGCCTGCACGAATTCGAAGCTGCGGATGCCTTGCGCGGCGTCGCGGATGCGCGCGATGCGCAGTTGCATCGGCGTGTCTGCGTGGGGCTCTGGATGGAGCGGAGTGGTAGTCATGATGCGCATTCCTGTCAGTCGACGATGCGCATCGACAGGTCGATCGCGCGCACGTCCTTGGTCAGCTTGCCGCTGGAAATCCGGTCCACGCCGGTGGCGGCGATGGCCGGCAGCGATTCGAGGTCGACGCCACCCGAGACCTCCAGCAGCGCCCGCCCGGCGTTCAGCGCGCAGGCCCGCCGCATATCGTCGAGGGTGAAGTCGTCCAGCAGGATGCTGGTAGCCCCGGCGGCCAGTGCCGCCGCCAGTTCCTTCAGGTCTTCCACTTCGATCTGCACCGGCACATCGGCGCCGAGGCGCGCGGCGCGTTCGAGCGCCTCACGCACGCCGCCGGCCGCGGCGATATGGTTCTCCTTGATCAGGATGCCGTCCCACAGTCCCAGCCGATGGTTGACGCCGCCGCCCACGCGGACCGCGTACTTCTGCGCCAGGCGCAGCCCGGGCAGCGTCTTGCGGGTGTCGAGCATGGCGCAGCCATTCGGATTGGGCGACACCCCGGCGATCCGCTCGACGTAGCGGCGCGTCACGGTGGCGACGCCGGACAGCGTCTGCAGGAAATTCAGCGCCGGGCGCTCGGCCGACAGCAGCGCCCGCGCGTCTCCGGTGATACGGCAGACCTCTGCGCCGGCCAGCACGGTCTCGCCCTCGGCAATCCGCCATGCAATCGACGCGTCCGGATCGAGCCGCGTCATGCATGCGTCGAACCACGGCTGGCCAGCAATCACCGCGTCTTCCTTCGCCACCACGCGCGCCTGCACGCGCTTGGCCGCAGGCACGAGCTGCGCCGTCCAGTCGGCGCGGCCGATGTCCTCGCGCAGCGCGTCGTCGACGTTGCGTCGCAGCGCCTGCTCGAGGGTTTCGTTGTACTCGAACATCTTTGCTCCTGGAGGTCGCGGGCAGGGGGCGCCCGCGCGTTCGTCAGATGCTGTAGGACTCGTAGGTGGAGGGATGGAACATCTCCTCCACCGGCACCAGGCGGTCGGACAGGCCCTGGCCATGGTGATGGCGGGAGAACGTCTCCAGCGTGCGCAGATTTGCCTGCACGCCGTACGACCAGTAGTCCTCGCCCAGCGTCTCGCGCGCGGCCTTCAGCATTTCCTCGACGAACGGCATCGTCACCTTGGTCGCGGACGTATCGGACAACTGCGCCAGCGCGTGGGCCTTGGACTGGCTGAACGCCTTGAAGACGGCGCCCGGCAGCCACGGCTGCGCCTCGGCGAGGGTCTTGCGGATGCCCACCACATGCATGATGGGAAACACGCCGGTGCGCCGGAAGTAGTCTTTCGCCTCGGCGGTCGGATCGTCGAAGAGCCAGCCTACGTTCTCGTTGCGCAGCGCCGCCGCGCCCGGGGGCCGCGGCGCGATGAAGCCGTCGATCTCGCCGCTGTCCAGCAGGTCGGAGATGGTGCGGCCTTCGGGTGCGGCTTCCACGCGGACATCGGCGGGAAGCTGCAGCTTCACCTTTTCCGGACGTCCCGGCGTATCGATGCCGCCGCGTACCCAGGTCACATCGGACGGGTGGATGCCAAAGTCGTCCTGCAGGATCGCGCGCGCCCACACGATCGCGGTGAGCTGGTACTCGGGAATGCCGATGCGGCAGCCTTTCAGGTCCTGGGGACGTCCGATACGGTCCTTGCGCACGTAGATGGAGGTGTGGCGGAACGCCCGCGAGAGGAACACGGGCACCGCGATGTACGGACAATCGCCGCGCGCGTGCCTGACCAGGTAGCTGGAGAAAGACAGCTCGCTGATATCGAAGTCCTGGCTGCGCATGGCGCGGAAGAACATTTCCTCCGGATTGAGCGTCATGTAGACGGGATCGACGCCGTCGATCTGGACGCGGCCATCGAGCAGCGCGCGGGTACGGTCATAGTCGCCCATGGCGACGGAGAGGCGGAGTTTGGTCATCGGTGACGGAGTGGGGGGCTCGGGGGAATGCGGGTGGCGGTCAGCGGGTGATGTGGGCGATGGGGGGGAATGTGCGCCTCACGCCGTGACGGAGTACGACGGCTCCAGCTCGGGCTGGTCCTGCCCGCCGGCCCAGACGTATTGCACGTTGAACGTACGCCAGTCATCGGTCTTCGGCACCACCGCCTGGAACGCGCAGACGTTGTCCGGGATCGCGTTGGCGCCCGTGCCGATCGCTTCGCCGCCTTGCTGGAACGCCCGGACGGCATCCAGCATCTGCTTGCGGAACTCGACGATGGCGAGATCGCTCGCGCCCAGCCGGTCGTGGCTGCGGTCGGCGATCGGGCCCATCGTCAGCCACATCGCGACGTCCTGGTTGGGGAAGCCGGCAATCCCGGTGAAGTTGCCCGTCTTCATCGCCTGGCGGTCCTGCCAGAAGCGGTTGTCGATGTTGCGCAGCGGGCGGTAGTAGGCGTCCAGGTCCACGCCGACGGTCTGGCGCAGGAACTTGCGCCACGTCTCCGTTTCGGGCGTTTGCGCCGGATGGCCCCAGGCGATGAAGTAGAACGCCGTGTTGGTGTCGTCCATCGGCACGTTGATGTTGGCGACGTTGTAGAGGTTGTTCGGCGGGATCAGCGCGGTCGCCGGCGCAACGAAAACCGTGGAGCGCACGTAGTCATGCGTCTGCGCCTGCTGGATCGGCCTGCGGATCGCGGCGTAGCGGAAGCCGTAGCCGCCGCGCTGCACTTGCAGCCGCGGCGCCTTGTCGGTCGAAGGGCGCAGCCACAGGCTGTCGGTTGCCTTGGCGCCGTCCACGCGCGCCGGCACCATGTCCGAACTGTGCAGGCTCGAGCTGTGCGCGGAATCGATCGCGCCCTCCAGCACCTGGGCCCAGTTGCAGGGCAGCAGCACCTTGGCGATGCTGACGCGGGCGTCCTCGGTCGGCGCCCAGCGTGGCGGCACGAATTCCGGCACCGCGTCCGCCGGTCCCATGTACGCCCACACCATGCCGCCCCATTCCTTGACCGGATAGGCCTTGTGCTTGACTTTCTCCGCCATGCCGCTGGATGCGGGCTCGGAGACCATCTCCAGCACGTTGCCCTCCACATCCATCTTCCAGCCGTGATAAAGGCAGCGCAGGCCGCCTTCCTCGTTGCGGCCGAAGACCAGCGATGCCCTGCGGTGCGGGCAGTACTCGTCCATCACGCCGACGCGGCCGTCGCTGTCGCGGAACACGACCAGGTCTTCGCCGAACACGCGCGCCTTCACCGGCGTGCCATCGGGCTCGGTCACCTCCTCGAGCAGGCAAACCGGCGTCCAGTGCCGGCGCATCAGTTGCCCCATCGGGGCATCGCCTTCCACACGGCACAACAGATCGTTTTCTTCCTTCGTCATCATTTGGGGGGCTCCTGGCCATCGCATCCCGGGCGCTGGCCGGTCTGGCGTTCTGGCTTTGCTTGAAAATACTTAGTTACCTAAGAATAATCGGCGAGCACATCGACAGCAAGGCGAGATTGGGGAACCAAGGGAAAATACTTAGGTAACTAATAAAAAAGGGGGTGCGCCATCACAGCCACGTGCGCGCGGCCGGACGGGAAGCAAGGCATCGGCTTGCCAGATGCCCGGCGGAAGGGCGAGGAAGCGCCGGCGGCGAAGCGGGTCGCAGTCGGGAAGATTGAGAGGGGGAGGGGGGACGGGGAGCGGCTGGAGATGTGTTGGAGGAACAGGACTGCCAGCCGCAGCCCCTATGCGGACGCGTAGTCGCTTACGCCTGCTCGATACCTTGCTGGTCGCGAGTCAGGTTGTCGATCATCACCAGCAGCGCGCGGCGCGTGGTGGCGACATCCTCCGCGGCGAGATGCTGGACCGCCACCGCATTGACCTCTTCGGCCAACGGCACCAGCGTCTTGCGCAGCCGCTTGCCCAATGGCGTGAGGAACACATAGATGTTCTTGCGATTGGTCGGCCGGCGCTCCAGCGTGACATAGCCGAGCGCCTCCATGGCTTGCAAGGCTGCGAATGTGGTCGGCTCCATCACACCCGCTTCGATGCTGAGCTCACGCTTGGTGATGCCGTCGCGTTCCCAGAGAATGCGCAGGAAGGTCCAATGGCCAAGCTGCACGTCATGCTGGGAGAGCCGGTGCTGCAGTGCGCGCAGGAAGACCCGCGTCGCGTCTTTCACAAGGTGTGCAAGGCGATCATTGGGCACGTCGTCGTGCCAGCGGCGAAGGACGCGCTGGGCAATCTCCTGTTCTCTGAGTTCAGAGGCTTTCGGCATAAGGGCGGGAAGCAAGGGCAAAGGCGTATTCTGCCATGGCTTGCCTGTGCTTCACGCGGCCTCCGCGGCGGGACGGGCTGCCACGTTCCTGCGCAGGACGACCGGCTTGGCGCCGACCTGCTGCTTGCAGATCCAGTGCGCCAGCGCCGAATCCAGGTGCTGGACATGCGCGGGGAACCAGTGCTCCAGTTCCTCCGCCAGCCGGCGCACCACCGCGACCTCCCCGCGTACGAGCCTTGCCTGCACACCGGATATCGAGGCCAGCACGGCTGCATGTTCGCCAATGTGGCACTTGCGCGGCGGAAAGGCCGTTGCCTCCATCAGGCCGTCCTCGTGCAGGAAATGCGCGCGTGCCAACTGCAGCAGTTCTTCCAGCATCTCCGCCAGGCGGTCAACAGGCGCTTCGCGCAGCGACTGGATGAGTGCCGCAAACCGGCGATGTTCATCGTCAATCGCGGAATGACCGACCAGTAGCCCGTCGTGCCAGTACATTGGATTGTGCGCTGCCATCATGTCTCCATCCATATTGTTAGGCACCTAAGCATTATAGGGCGGGCAGGTTCCGTAGGCAACGATAACAAGCACAGCGAGAAGCGCACCTGACTGCGCATGTGTGCGACGAGTCAATCAAGTGGGAAGAATCGGCCTGGGGAGCACTCAATCGCTGGCATACCCGGTTGATGCGCTGCGCTTGTGGGCCATCAATTGCATCAATCGCTGATCGCGCCACGCCTGGCGAGCGTCGCGTTGATGTGACGGCAGTTCCGCAAAGCGTTCCGCTTCCAGCTTGCTCCAGTTACCCAGTGAGGCAATGCGCTTGGTGGGCATGTACGTCCGCGAGAACCGGTCGTAGTCGAGATAGTCCAGCGCTACCAGGCTCTTGAGTAGTGCCGAGGCACTCGAGGGGGGGGATAACCAAAGCGCTCGGTGAAGTCCTTCAGCGCCATGGGGCCCTGAGCGATTTCAAACGCCTCGAAGATCTCGAAGACGCGCTTGGATGTCTTGATGGGGGTTTCGGGCATGGGGGCGATTGCGTCGAAGCCATCGGGTGGCACGGCGTCCGCCATTCGACTGGAGCCTTGGAAAAGAGGCTATTCCGGGTGGAGCGAGGATCGTACGTCGGGCTGTTCTCGTTGCAGACCCGAGGTGCGACCGCGGAGCTTTCTCGCTTTAGCTTTCCACCTTGCAATTTCCGCCACTTTTACCAACTGCAACACTGATGCGGGCATCCCCGGCAAGACCATTTTTCACCGCAACGATCTCTGCCAAAATTGACAGCGCAATCTCCGGCGGTGTCCGGCTACCGATATAGATTCCAGCAGGCCCATGCAGCCTTGCAAGCTCAACCTCTGACATCGCGAAATGTTCACGCAGGCGGGAAACGCGCTTCGCATTGTTAGCGCGCGACCCTAGCGCCCCGACATAGAATGCTGGCGACCGCAGGGCGTCCATGATTGCCAGATCATCGAGCTTGGGATCGTGCGTCAGTGCAATGATGGCGGTATGCGCATCGGGCGCCGACTGGACCACGACATCATCCGGCATACCGCGCACGAGGCGGGCCCCCGGAACATCCCAGCCCAAGGCGTACTCCTCGCGCGGATCGCAGACAGTGACGTCGAAGCCCAGACCCACCGCGCTCTGGCAAAGATAGCGGGAAAGCTGACCCGCCCCGATGACGATCAGCCGGTACGCGGGACCCAGCACGGTCGACAATGTCTTGCCGTCGCACTGTACCCCCCGATGCACGCTGGCATCGAAGCAGTCTGCGCGACCGGTGGCCAGATCGAGCACCCGCATGGTCGGCCGCCGTGCGTCCAGGCGCGCCACAAGTTGGTCAAGCGCCTCTGGCGCTTGCAACAACTCGAATGCCAGTTCCAATGTACCGCCGCATGGAAGTCCGAAACGGTGCGCCTGGTCCGCGTCAACGCCGTAAGCCGTCAGGTGCGGCAACCCGCCGTTCGTCAGAGCTTCCACGCCAAGCCGATGCACCTGGTCGATCAGGTCGTCCTCAATACAGCCGCCCGACACCGACCCCGCGACCATGCCGTCATCGCGGATGGCCATCATCGCGCCCGGAGGACGTGGCGATGAGCCCCACGTACGCACCACCGTCACCAGCACGAGTTTCCGGGACTCGCGCAACCAGCGCCACGCGGCGCGCAGGACATCAAGATCTACAGGCTCCAAGAGTTTGCTCCTTCCGGCGCGCGGCGCATCGCTCCGGCTTTAAGGCTGGCGCTGTGCCGCTTGCACAAATATCTTTGTAAATTCGTCCAGTACCGCGAGCGACTCCCGCCCGCCGCGCGTGATGCGGTAGAACGAGAATTCGACTTCGGGCACGATCGGCAGCACGCGCACGCGGAAGTGGCGGCAAAGCTGCTCGCAGAACGATGGGACGATGGCAATGCCCATGCCGCCGTCAGCCATGGCGATGGCGGTCTGCATGTGGCCCACGACCGCGCGGCGCTCCATCGTGATTTCCTCTTTGGAGAGCGTTACCTCCACCAGCCGTTGCAGCGGGCTGTCCTTCGGGAGCGCGATCAGCGGCAGTCCTTCGAGCGCCCGCCAGCTGAGGCTCGCCTGCGTGCTGGTGAGCGTGCCCGGCGGGTCGTCGGCCGACATTACGGCGACGAGTCGCGTTGGAAAGATTGGCACGCGGTCGATGCCGGACAGCTGCGAGAAGAACACGCCAAAGGCTGCGTCGAGGTCGCCGTCCTCCACCATCTTGAGCAGCTCGCTCGGCGTGCTGTCAACAAGTTCGACGCGCGAGGCCGGGTAGAGGCGTGCGAACTGTGCAAGCACCTGCGGCATGAGGCCGGCGGCAATCATCGGCGTGCAGCCGAGGAACAGCGATGCTTGCTTCTGTCGACCCAGTTCGAGAAGCTCGATGGCGGCCTTCTCGAGCATCTGCACGGCGCTATTCGCGGTCGGGTAAAAGCGATGGCCCGCCTCGGTGAGGATCACAGTGCGGGTGGTACGCTCGAACAAGCGGCAGTTGAGTTGCGATTCAAGTTCCCGGATCGTCGCGCTGAGTGCTGCCTGGCTCAGGTGCATGGCTTGCGCGGTTTTCGTGAAACTCGAAGTATTTGCCACGCCGAGGAATACTTTGAGTTGCTTCAGGGACAAATTCATTCGTTACCATCCTTCGTGAGCCGTGCCATTGGCCCGGCTCACAATTTTATCCGCTTGCCCCCTCGCCAGATCGCCGGTCAGTCGAACCGATAGCGTCCTTCGTCGTCGCGCAGCAAGGTGCGCGTGCGCGCAATGTCCTCGAGCCAGCGCACGATCTCGCGGCCGTCGCGTGTTCCTGTCGCGGCCATCAGATCGACGAAATGCTTGGGCCCGTCGGCCAGCGCCGCCTCGAGAGAATCGAAGCGGGCACCGGCGTAGGCGGGTGGTGTCGGCACGCGGTGTTCGAGCGAGCGTACCTCGCCGGGCCGCAGCAGCGGCAGGGTGAGGTCGAAGCCCGCCTTGGCCGTCTGGTGAGCGCCATGCAACGACGGGTCGAGCGGCATCGCGCGCATGCCACCCTGGACCATGAGGTCGCGGTCGGCCTGGAAGCGGGTGGCCAGCGCCCAGTCCATCTGCTCCTCGGAAAACACGTCGATGTCGGTATCCACCACGAACACGTGCTTGACGTTGGCAAGCGAAGCGAACACCGCTGCGATGGCGTTGCGCGCCTCGCCCGGCACGCGCTGCTGCATGGCGATCCGCACGTTGAACATGCCGCCCGTTGCCGGGCTGGCGTAAACCGCCTTCACTTCGCGCACGGCTGTCTCGAGCGCGCGCCAGACTGTCACCTCGGTGCGCAGCGCCGCCAGTTGCGCGGTATCGGTGCGCGACATGGTTTTGCCGCCGATCGTGCAGGTCTGGAACACGGCGTCGCGGCGGTGCGTGATCGCGGTGAGATGGAACACGGGGTTGGTCTTGACGCCGCCGTAATAGCCGAGGAACTCGCCATACGGGCCTTCGGGCTCGGCATGGCCGCGCTCGTCGAGATAGCCCTCGAGAATGAACTCGGCATCCGCCGGCACCAGCAGGTCGTTGGTCACACACTTGACCACGCCCATCGGCGCACCGCGCAGCGCAGCTACCAGTTCGAGTTCGTCGGCGGGAATGCGCATGGTCGCGCCGACGTGGTCGACCGGATGCGTGCCGACGGCGAATGCGATCGGCAGCCGCTCGCCGCGCTTCGAGTGCGCGATGCTGATAGCGCGCAGGTCGGAAGGCGCCACCAGATCGACGCCCGCAGTGCGGCGGCCGCGCAGCATCAGGCGGCGGATGCCGACGTTGGTCCAGCCCGTCTGCGGGTCGACCGCGAAGTCGATCGACGCGGAGATATACGGGGCGCCGTCCAGGTGGTGCTGCAGGTGCACCGGCAGCGCGGTGAAATCGCAGTCGTCGCCGGTCAGGACGACCTGCTGCACGGGCGCCTCGTCTCGCGTCACCTCGACGAGCTGGCCTTTGACGCGCAGGCGCTCGCGCACGACGTCAAGCAGTTGGGCGGGCGTGGTGTCGAAGGCGCGGGCGAGCCGCGTGCGGCTCGCTGCCACGCTGCCGGCCAGCGAAATGTCGCCGCTGCCCGGCCGCATGAACCAGACCGCGCGCGGATTGCCTTCCATCATGGCGGCAACGTCGGCGAGATCGACCGGCGCTTCGTGGCGTTCCACTTCGCTGTCGTCAAGCGCTTCGAGGAAACGGCGCAGGCGGAAGCGTTCGAGGTCGGGCAGCGGTGCGCCCTGCGCGGTGGATGAAATCTTGGTAGTGGGTCTCAAAGCCAAACCTCCAGGCACGAAGCATCGTGCCACTGTGGTGCGTGTGCGGGCCACCGGCTCACGGGGCTCGCTGATATGTTTAGAAGCGTGCGGACAGCGCCGTCGCCGCCAGGTGCGCGGCAAAGCCGCTGGCGCCGGACGCCGGCATCTCGGGTGCCAGCTGCAGGAATTGCTTGACGGCACGCAGCGTCACCGCGCTGCAACCGAGCAGCGTGTCGGTGAGGTGGGCGGCCTCGCCGTCGAGCGTGGCCGCCGGTACCACGCGGCTGACGAGCCCCGCCTGGCGTGCCTCGTCGGCGGTGAGCCGCTGGCGGCTCAGCACCATGTGCGCGACGGTCTTGACCGGCACGCGGCCGATCAGCGCGGACATCACCAGGGTAGGGGGGATGTCGCGCTCCATTTCCGGGATCTGGAAGATCGCATCGTCGGCCGCGAGCACGAGGTCGCAGACGCCGGCCAGCGCACAACCCACGCCGAGCGCCTGGCCGGACACGATCGCCACGGTTGGCACCGGCACCGCCTTGAGTGCGTCGTACAGCGCGAGCGGCGGGGCGGCGACCACGCGGCGCAGCGTCTCCGCCGAAGGCTTGGCACCCTGCGGCGGCATCGGCGAGACCCGGCCGAGGCAGAAGTCCTTGCTGCTGCTGCGAAGGCGCACGAGCTTGATGCTGTCTTCCAGCGCGCCAATGGCTGCGATGATGGCCTTGCTCATAACCGAGTCGATCAGGTTACCGTTGTCGGGCCGGTCGAGCACGATATCAAGCCAGTCGCCGTTGTGCTGGATGTCTACGTGGGTATTCGTCATTGTGGAACTCACTGTACCTGACGGTGAATATAGGCCCAGACCACCTTCGGCGTGGCCGGCATTGCGAGTTCCTCGCTGCCGAACTCGCGCAAGGCATCGGCCAGGGCATTGTAGATAGTGGCCGTTGCCGGCGTGATGCCGCTCTCGCCGCCGCCCTTGACCCGCAGCGGGTTGCCGTGGGTCGGATCCTCGGTCAGCTCCACGCGCAGCGGTGGAATCACGCCCGCGCGCGGCATGCCGTAGTCCATGTAGGAGCCGGTCAACACCTGGCCGGTCTCGCGGTCCACGTAACAGCCTTCCGACAGTGCCTGCCCGATTCCCTGCGCGAGCCCGCCGTGCACCTGGCCTTCCACGATCAGCGGATTGATCGGCTGCCCCACGTCGTCCACCGAGGTGTAGTTGACGAGCTCCACGAGCCCAGTGTCCGGATCGATTTCAAGCTCGCAGACGGCCGCGCCTGTCGGATGCGCGGGCACGCGGACGGCGACTTCCGCGTCGGCCCACAAGCGCCGCGTACCGGCGTCGCCGGGCAGGCCATCGGCTGCGATATGCGCGGCAACGTCGAACAGCCCCGTGCTGCGGCCGGAAGAGCGCGCCGTAAAGCGTGCCCCGGCAAAGTCGATATCGTTGGCCACGGTGCCAAGGAGGCTGGCAGCGACCTGCTTGCCCGTCTCGATGATCTTGCCCGAGGCCTGTACCAGCAGCATGCCGCCCAGCCGCATGGTGCGGTCCGAGTGGCTGCCGCCGCCAACGCTCACAAAGGCCGTGTCGCCGGTGCGCAGCCGCACGGCATCCATGGGCACGCCCAAGTACTCGCCGACGACTTGGGCGAAGGTGGTCTCGTGCCCCTGTCCCGTGGATTGCGTGCCGGACACGACGTCGACGGTGCCCTCCGGCAGCACCGTCAGCTCGATGCGTTCGCGCGGTGCGCCGACCGGCGACTCGATATAGTTGGCCAGGCCGATGCCACGCAGCTTGCCGCAAGCGCGCGACTGCGCGCGGCGCGTCTCGAAGCTGTTCCACTCGGCCAGCTCGAGGGCGCGCTCCATATTGCGGTGGAAGGTGCCGCTGTCGTAAGTCAGGCCCATCGGGCTGCGGTACGGCAGCTTCTCATGCGGCACCATATTGCGGCGGCGGATCTCGTCGCGCCCGATGCCCATTTCAGCCGCTGCGATATCGAGCATGCGCTCGATCACGTGGGTCGCCTCGGGGCGGCCGGCGCCACGATAGGGGGCGGTCGGCACGGTGTTGGTCAGCACCGCATTGATATGGACGGCCGCGACGGGCACATCATAGACAGTGGTCATGATGCGCGTGCCGTTTGACATCGGCACGTAGGACACCGTGTGCGCGCCGACATTGCCCGTCCATTCATTGTCGATCGCCAGGATGCGGCCATCCTTGTCAAAGCCGATGGTCGAATGGATGATCTGGTCGCGGCCTTGGTAGTCCGAGAGGAAGGCCTCGCTGCGGTCGCTGGTCCACTTGACTGCGCGCCCGATGCGGCGGGCCGCCCACACCACGGCAAGCTGCTCGACGTAGATGAACGAGCGCGGGCCGAAGCCGCCGCCGGTATCGGGGCATACCACGCGCACCTGCCCGGGCGGGACCTTGAGCGCGCCGGCCAGGCACAGCTTCTGCCGCACCGCGCCCTGGCTGCCGGAGATCAGCGTATAGACGCCGCTGTCCGCATCCCAGCTGCCGATCGCGCCGCGCGGCTCCATCTGGCAATTGACGATGCGGCTGTGGTGGAATTCGCGCGAGACCACATGGTGGGCGCCCGCGATGATCCGGCGCGCCGCGTCGCGGTCGCCGATCTGGGTCTGGAAGCAGAGGTTGCGCGGGGCGCCATCCCACAGTTGCGGCGCGCCGTCGGCCATCGCATCGGCGGCGTTGACCACCGCACCGAGCTCTTCGAAGTCGACCTCGATCTGTTCGGCCGCATTGCGCGCGGCGAGCACGCTATCGGCAATGACCATCGCGATCGGTTCGCCGACATAGCGCACGCGGTCGACCGGCAGCGGAATGTGGAGCTGGTTGAAGATCTCCCCGGTCTCGGAGGTCAGGAAGGCCTTCCTGGTGTGGTCGATCGCGTCGACCGGGTTGGGCACGTGGTCGACGCCGATGAAGCCGTCGTCGAGATAATCCTGGCCGACCAGCACCGCCACCACGCCCGGCATCTCGCGCGCGGCCGCCACGTCGACCGAGCGCAGCGCCGCATGCGCGTGCGGCGAGCGCAGGAAGGCCGCATAGAGTTGCCCATCGAGATTGATGTCATCGGTGTACTGCCCGCGCCCGGTGACGAAGCGGGTATCTTCCTTGCGGGGAACCGGCTTGCCGATCATGCGCCTTCCTCCGTTGCCGTGACGGTTGCCTGCGGATACATTGCGGCCGCGGCGTGGCGCACCGCCTCGATGATATTGACGTAGCCCGTGCAGCGGCAGATGTTGCCCTCCAGGGCGTGGCAGATGCTTTCCTGCCGCAGGTCGGGCGACTGGCGCAGAAAATGGTCGACCGACATGATCATCCCCGGTGTGCAGAAGCCGCATTGCAGGCCATGGCATTGCACGAAGGCCTCCTGCACGGGGTGCAGCGCCTTGCCTTCGCTCGGCTTGAGGCCTTCCACCGTCGTCACCGCGCCACCGCTGGCCTGCGCCGCGATCACCGTGCACGATTTGACCGAGGCGCCGTCGAGGTGGACCGTGCAGGTGCCACACTGGCTCGTGTCGCACCCGACGTGAGTGCCGGTGAGCTGCAGCGTTTCGCGCAGGAATTCCACCAGCAGGGTGTGGTCCGGCACCTCGCGCCGGACCGCCACGCCGTTGACCGTCAGTTCGATGTCAGCCATGGCCCACCTGTTCCATGCCTTGGCCAGCGCTCATGGTGGCACTCATGGTGGTATTAAAGCGCTTGAAGAACTCCGCGGCCAGCTTGTTGGCGACGGACGTCACCAGCCGTGAGCCGATCTGCGCGAGCTTGCCGCCCACCTGGGCCTCGGCCACATAGGTCAGCAGGGTACCCTCGTCGGCATCGGCCAGCGTCACCACGGCCGTCATCTTGCCGAAGCCCGCGATGCCGCCTTCTCCCTGGCCGGCGATCCGGTAGCCGTTGGGACCGTCCCGCTCGGACAGCAGCAGCGTACCTTTGAACTTCGCCTTGACCGGCCCGACAGCGGCCACTACCACCGCCTTGAATTCATCCTCCGACTCGGCGGTGAAGGATTCGCAGCCCGGCACGCAAGCCTGCAGTACCAGGGGGTCGTTCAGTCCCTTCCAGACCTGCTCGCGCGACGCGGCAATGGTTTGCGATCCCGTGAATTCCATGCATATCTCCTTAGTCAGCGTGGCGCGGGGGCTGCGCCAGCAGCGCCTGGACAGCCCGGCGCGTATAGGTCTCTACCAGATGGGCGCGGTATGTGGCCGACGCGTTGTCATCGTCGGGCAATAGCGCAGGGTCCATCCTGACGGTGGCCAGCGAGGCCTCGGACATCTCGCGTGCGAGCGCCGCTTCAGCCTCGCGCCAGCGGAACACAGAGGCGCCGGCACCGGTTACGCCCACGCGCACACCGTCGGCATACTCGGCCACGAACACGCCGACCACCGCATAGCCGGATGCCGGCTGGCGGAACTTGGCGTAGGCCGCGCGCAGCGGAATGCGGTACTCGAGGGCGGTGACGAGTTCGGCCGGCGCGAGCGCGGTTTCGAACGTGTCGATAAAGAAATCGTCGGCGGCGATCGTGCGCGACGACGTGACCACGCGCGCGTCGAGCGCCAGGACGGCGGACGGATAGTCGGCCGCCGGGTCGTTGTTGGCAACCGAGCCGCCCATAGTGCCGCGGTTGCGCACCTGTGGATCGGCGATCACGCTGGCCAGTTGCGCCAGGGCGGGAATCGCGTTGCCAACCACCTCGGAGGTGGCCACCTCCGCGTGGCGCGTCAGCGCACCCACCCGCAGCGTGTCGCCGTTTACCGATACGCCACGAAGCGCATCGATGCGTGTGAGGTCGATCAGGTGGCTGGGCGCGGCCAGGCGCTGCTTGAGCGTCGGGATCAGCGTCATCCCGCCCGACAGCGGCCGCGCTTCCTCCTGTTCGCGCAGCCACGCGACGGCCTCGTCCACGCTGGTGGCGCGGACGTAACTTGTCTCGTACATCATTTTCTCCGTTGGGCGGCGCCTGCTGCCCGTCTTGCTACCGGGTCGGCTGTTCCGCCAGCCACACGTTCAGCGCGGTGGCCAGGGCTGCGGGTACTTCATGCATCGCATAGTGTCCCGCGTTGGCCAGCACTTCCACCCGGGCATTGGGGTACCACTGGCACCAGGTCTGCTCCATCAGCGCCAGGGTCAAGGTAGGGTCGAACTCGCCGATGAAGAGTTTCACCGGCACCGGATTCCCCGCCACCTGGGCGGAAAAATCATGGGTCGCCCATTGTGGCAGGAATGCGGCAAACGCTTCGCGCAGCGACGATGCCATCGAGGCGCGCGCGAGATGCGCGCACCACTGCGGCGCGAGGCGGTTGCCAGTGGAGTAGCCGATGATCGCCTGCCGCTTTGCAACATCGTGGACAGCTGCCTCGAAGCCCGCAAGCCGCGTGGCGTCCATGCGCGAGCCGCAGGCTGGCACCGGCGAGATCCCCGCCATCCGCTCGATGCGGTCCGGCGCGGCCAGCAGCACACGCTGCATCGCCATGCCGCCCATGGAATGCCCGACCAGGCTGAAGCGCGCCCAGCCGAGATGGTCGGCCAGCGCGATCACATCTTGCGCAGCCTCGGCAAACGTAAACTCGCCGGCGCGGTCGCGCGATTCGCCATAGCCGCGGTAGTCGAAGCCTACGTAGGTGTATGCGTCGGTATCGAGTGCCGGCGCGAGCGGGGCCCAGTCGGCGGAACTCCCGAACCAGCCGGACAGCAACATCACCTTGCGCGGCCCGTTGCCGTATTGCTTGTAGCCGTTGTGCTTCATGCCGCCAGTCCCCAAGGGAGTGCTGGCGCGATGCGCCCGCGGCATGCGCCAAAGCCGATCGACACCATGCCGGGAGCGCTGGCGCGGGCGCGCAGTACGATCTCGTCGCCGTCCTCGAGTGCAGTGCGGGTCTCCCCGTTCGGCAATACCAGGGGATCCTTGCCGGCGTTGGTCAGTTCGGTCAGGCAGGCGCGCGCGGCGTCGGCCGCGCCCGAGATCGTGCCACTACCCAGCAGGTCGCCGGTGCGCAGGTTGCAGCCATTGCTCGTGTGGTGGGCGACCATCTGCGCGAAGGTCCAGTACAGGTTGTCCAGGTGGGTCTGCGTAATCACGATGGCGGGGGCGCCGTCCGCGCGCAGATGCCCGGTCGACAGCCGCGCCTCGAGCGTCAGGTGCAGTCCGCCCGTCTCCTGGTCCCGCGCGCCATGCAGGTGCGGCATCAGCGGCGGATCCCCGCCCGCGCGCGCCGGCGGTGCCTTGCGGAACGGCGCCAGCGCTTCCTCGGTGACGATCCACGGCGACAGGCTGGTGTGGAAGCTCTTGCCGAGGAACGGCCCGAGCACCTGCTCGAACCACTGGATGCTCTTGGCCGACCAGTCATTGAGCAGGCAGTAGCCGAAGAGATGGGCGCGCGCGTCGTCCACCGCAATGGGTTGCGTCAGCGCATTGCCGCGGGCCACCACGGCCGCCAGTTCGAGCTCGAAATCCATTGCCGGCGCCGGCCCGAAGCGCACCGCGCCGTCCGGATCCCGGTACTGGCCCCACGGGCGGCGCACCTCGCCGCCGCTGACGCGCAGCGACGAGGCACGCCCGTGGTACGCGATCGGCAGCGACTTGAAGGCCGGCGGCAGCGGATCGGCAAGGCCCTTGTAGCGGCCGTGGCGTTCGGTGTGGTGCAGCGAGGTCAGGAAGTCGGTGTAGTCGCCGATCTCGCACGGCAGCCGCATCGTCATCGCTTCCATGCCTGGCAGCAAGGCCTCGGCGTGCTCCCGGACGCGGGTGGCGAGAGTGCCGCTCGCCGACAGCATGTCGAACAGCGCCGCGCGCAGGGCGCTCGCATAGCGCGGCGCCATCGCCATTAGCGGATTGAGCGTGCCGCCGGCAGCGGCGGCGCAGGCCAGGGCGGCATCGCCCTCGAGCCAGCCGGTGGCGTGGAGTGCCTTGAGGTCGAGCACGCGGTCGCCGATAGCCACGCCGGTGCGGGCGTCGCCATCGCGCAGGAACGCGCCGAACGGCAGGTTCTGCAGCGGAAAATCGGCGTCGGGCGCATTGGCGGTCTCGACCCAGCTGCGCGCGGCAGGATCGTGCGTCAGGTTCAGGGCGGTCATGCGTCGGGCCCTCCGCGGCGCGAGGCGGTCCACGCGTCAAGATGCGAGCGGGCCTTCTCGTGGTAGCCGTCCAGCGTGGCCTGCGGGGCCACCGGCACCGTCAGCTCCAGCCGCAGGCCGTTGGGGTCGAAGAAATAGATCGACTGCACGAAGCCATGGTCGGTCACGCCGACCACCTCGACGCCGCGCGCGGCCAGCCGCGCCTTCATCGCATGGAGTTCGTCGAGCGAGCCGAGGCTCAGCGCGATGTGGTTCACCCAGGCCGGCGTGTTGGGCGAGGGCAGGGCGGCGGTGTCGTCGCCGAGGTCGAAGAAGGCGATGTTCGAGCCGTCAGCCAGCTTGAAGAACAGGTGCACGTAGGGGCAGTGTTCGCCCGTGCTCGGTACCTTGTCGAGCTTGATGACGTGGACCAGTGGCAGGCCGAGAAGATCTTCGTAGAATGCGCGCGTTTCTTCTGCGTTGCGGCAGCGCCAGGCAAAGTGGTGCAGGCCCAGGATGGGGGCGGGTGGGGGCATTTGTGACTCCTTGGCGGGCGCCGCCGGCAGGCATGGCCGGCGGACATTCCCGGTGGCGGCGGTGCCGCTTATACCTCGACGGTATCGACGTTGTACTCGAACAGCCAGTTGTAGCGTTCCTTGACCCGCTCCTCGCTCCACTCGCGGTCCACGTAGGCGGCCGCGCCTTCGGCGCGCGCGAGTTCCGGATTGTGGAAACGCTGGGTATTGGCGGCCGAGCCGCGCACCACGCGCGCAGTGCGCTCCCGGCGCAGGTCTTCATAACGCGCGAGCGCGCGCGCCAGGTCGCCCTGGTATTGCGCCAGGCAGCGCGCGATCAGGTAACCATCCTCGATCGCCATGCCGGCGCCCTGGGCAAGGAAGGGCAGCGTCGGGTGGCAGGCGTCGCCGAGCAGCGTCGCGTTGCCTGAAGTCCATTGCGTCATGGGTTCGCGCACCATCAGCGCCCACTTGTAGGGGGTCTCGATCGCGCGGATGAGGGTCTGCACGTCCTCATGCCAGCCGGCGAAGTCGTTGAGGCATTCCTCGCGCGTACCTTGTTGTGTCCACGATTCCGTGGTCCAGCCGTCGCGCTCGACTGCGCCCACGAAGTTGACAAGGGTCTGGCCGCGCAGCGGATAGTGAATGACGTGTGCGCCCGGGCCAACCCAGTTCGAGCCATAGGCCGTGCGCAGGTGCTCAGGCAGCGCATCGGCGCGGATCACGCCGCGCCACGCCATCACGCCGGAATATACGGGATCGTCAGGGCCGAACAGTGCCCGGCGCACGCGCGAGTGCACGCCATCGGCACCGATCAGGATGTCGCCTTCGTAGACATGGCCGCACGCCGTGCGCACGGTCACCGATTCTCCGGTCTGATCGATCTCTTCGACCTTCTCGTTGAGGCGGATGGCGTCGGCCGACATGGCACGCACGGCGGCGACGAGCGCCTCGTGCAGATCAGCACGATGCACGGTCCAGTAGGGGTAGCCGTAGATGTCGCGCGACGCGGCGCCGAGATCAAACAACGGCCAGGTCTGCCCGGTGTTCCACAACCGCACGCGCTTGCCGAGCGGCACGCAAGCCAGCGGCTCGAGCAGCTTGCCGACGCCCAGTTGGTAAAGCACACGCGTCGCGTTGGGGCTTAGTTGCACGCCTGCCCCGATCTCCCCCAACGCCCGCGCCTGTTCCAGGACGGTGACCTGGAAACCCTTGTCAAGCAAGGCTGCGGCAGCCGTGAGGCCGCCGATGCCGGCACCTGCGATGATGATTTTCATTCGATAATCCGACTGATTTCATTTGATGGTATGTGCCGATTTTGATATGGCTTGGACGGGATTAATTGTTAATCTACATCCTTCGGCTGATCAAAACTCTAATGCAACTTGGCACGCTGCAGAAGCAACAATTTTCGATCGCATCATCAGGGAAATCTAATAATCGGATCACGCCTCGGTGAAAACCCCGAGGGGAAACGTTTCAGGTGCCCCAACGCCGCACCAGCGAGGTTTCCAGGCCAAACAGATCAAGCACTCGCCCGATCGAATGATCGATCATTTCCTCGATGGTTTGCGGATTCGCGTAAAACGCGGGAACCGGTGGATAGATAATGGCGCCAGCCTCGGTGGCGCTGGCCATGCTGCGTATATGGCCGAGGTGGAGCGGTGTCTCCCGGACCATCAGCACAAGCCGCCGGCGTTCCTTGAGAGTGACGTCAGCGGCACGCGAGAGCAAGCTGCTCGTCACACCCGTCGCCACCTCGGAGAGTGTCCGGATCGAGCAAGGCGCTACCACCATGCCCAGCGCGGGAAACGATCCGCTTGAGATGGCGGCGCCGATGTCGGTGTTCGCATAGCTGACGCTCGCCAGTGCCTTGACGTCCGCCACGCTGTAGCTGGACTCGTGAGCCAGTGTCACCTGCGCCGATTTGCTCATCACCAGGTGCGACTCAACCTCGATCTGCCTGAGCACCTGTAGCAGCCGGATGCCATAGGCAACTCCGGAGGCGCCGCTTATTCCCACCACCAGACGGCGGTTCGGCGTGGCATTAACTTGCATCCTTTGTCTCCAAACAAGCCGGTCGCGGCATATACTCCGCCACTCCGGTCACGGCGCGAATGTTATCACGTGAATTGAGACTCCGGTAAATGCCGAAGACGTCGAAATCGAATGTTCGATTTCTCTTATGAGTTGATAAATAATCGTCGCTTCTAATGCGTGGAGTCCTTCGCTACACTGGCCCCGCTATAAGAACAAAGCGTCCGTCGCAGCGCATCTCCCCCTGAGGCCGCTACCTTCAGGACGCAGAAAAAAGATAATCTGGAGACACTTTGAAAGCAAAATACTGCGCCCTCCCCATGCTCGCGAGCCTGGCGTGCCCTGCCTTGGCCCAGAGCGTGACCACCCTCTACGGCAGCATCGATGCGGGCATCGACTATGTCTCGAATTCCAAGGGCCATAGCCTCGTCCAGCTGTCTTCCGGCAAGCGCCAGCCGGACCGCTTCGGGATCCTGTTGCGGGAGGAGCTTGGCGCTGGCAATGCCGCCTTCGCGCGCCTCGAGAATGGCTTTCTCTCAGACACTGGCGCTCAGATCAACCCGACCAGCTTCTTCAATCGGGCGGCCTACCTCGGCCTTGCCAATGAACAGTGGGGCGCCATCAGCTTTGGTCGTATCCCGGACTACACGTACGAGTACGTCGGCAGCCTCAACAATGCCGTGCCCGGCATCTCGTCGTTCTATTCGCCGGGAAACCTCGACGGGCTGGCCAACACGAACGCGCTAAACAGCGCGGTAAAGTATCAGTCTGCGGACCTCCACGGTTTCCAGTTCGGCTTCATGAACGCGTTCGGCGGCAAGCCGGGTGACTTCGGCGCCGGTCGGCAGTACAGCATTGGTGCGCGCTACGACAACGACGATGTGCGCGTGGCGATGTCATACACAATGTCGCATGACCGCACTGCGGACATCTTCGGTACCTTCGGCCTCACGTCGCTGCTCGGCCAGACGCTGAAACAGGGAGTGCCGTTCATTGCCAGCAAGTACAGCACGGTGGCGGTCGGTGGCATGGTGCGAGTGGCGAGGATCTTCAAGCCCCATGCCACCTACACGCGCGTGCGACTGGCCAACAGCCAGGGTGACGCCTATATGAACAACTACCAGATCGGCGTTAACACCGATCTCAGTGGCGGGAAGGGCGTTGATATCCTCGGGACTTCATTCGCCTATTCGACGTTCGAGGGCCTGGCGTTCAGGCAGTACAACCTGTTCCTGACGCACTATCTCTCCAAACGCACCGAGATCTACGCCGGCGCAGGCCTGCAACACGCGTCCGGCACCAACGCGGCGCAGTTCGGCTATGCGGCGTCCTCGACGGACACGCAGGTGGTGGCGCGCGTGGGCATTCACCACTACTTCTGACGATCGTGTGCCGCAGCCGTGGAGGCCGGGGCACAGTGTCCGCTGATAACAACTGATGGAAACTCAAATGCGAGCAGAGCAGCCCTATGACATCGTGGCCCTGACCGAAGGGCAGAAGCCGGGCCGGTTCGCGGCCGGCCTTCTGTTCTGGTGCTTCCTGATCATGCTGATGGACGGCTATGACCAGACGGCAGTGTCTTTTGCTGCGCCGGCCATTATCAAGGACTGGCAGGTGTCGCGTGCCGCCTTCGGCCCCGTGTTCGGCGCCGGACTGTTCGGCACGCTGATTGGCTCATTCATCTTCGGCTATCTTGGCGACCGCCTCGGGCGCAAGAAGGCACTGATCATCGGCAGCGCATTCTTCGGCGCGCTCACACTTGCGTCGGCGTGGGTTTCCTCGCTTAACGCGCTGATGTTGCTGCGTTTCCTGGCCGGCATCGGCATGGGCGGCGTGATTCCGAACTCGGTTGCGCTGGTGGCCGAGTACGCGCCAAAGCGCCTGCGCGCTACCTGGGTCACGCTGATGTTCTCTGGCTTTTCGATCGGTGCTGGCTCCGGCGGGATCGTATCGTCGGCGTTGATTCACCGTTATGGTTGGCCCGTGATGTTTGTCGTGGGTGGCATCGGCTCACTCGCGGTAGCGGCGCTGCTGATCTTCGTGTTGCCGGAATCGGCCAAGCTGCTCGTCGTGCAGCAACGCGCCACCGAGACTGTCCGCAGGCTCGTAGCCCGCCTGCGTCCGGATATGTCATTTCCCGCTGATGCTACGTTCTATGCGAGCGAAACCCAGGAAAAGCGCAAATTCGTCCTGACGCAGTTGTTTGGCGACGGGTTGCGCGCAATCACTCCACTGCTCTGGGTGGTCTTCATCGTCAATTCGATGGCGCTCTATTTCCTGCAGAACTGGTTGCCAATCCTTATGGAAGGGGTGGGCGTTCCAGCGCAGCGCGCCGGCATCGTGACAGCGATGTTTTCAGTCGGAGGCGTGATCGGCGGCCTCGCACTTTGCCGCTTTGTCGACAAGCATGGTGTGCTGGCCATTATTGCGCTGCCCGCGATTGGCTGCCCGGTTGCCGCCATGCTTGGGCACGGCTCGTCCGAAGGCTGGCTCATGTGGTTGATCTTCCTGACGGGATTCTGCGTAGTGGGCATGCAATATGGCCTCTATGCCGTGGCCGGCATGATCTATCCGACCGCGTTCCGTTCGGCTGGCGTGGGAACCGCGATTTCCATCGGGAAGATCGGCTCGGTCGCAGGTCCGCTTGTCGGCGGCCTGCTGCTGTCAATGCACCTCCCGGTGGTCCAGCTGTTCTATGCCGCTGCGGCATTATTCCTGGTCGCGGCGGTCATTTCGACCGTGCTGGCAGTGCTTTATCAAATGCGGTTTGGCCCCAGCCATGACTCGGCAGAGCAGACAGTTCATTCACCAACGCACCTGCATGGCAGCCACGGGGTTCGCAAGTAAAGCGCAGACTCATTGCGGGCCGGCATCGCAGCTTCAATTCTGTACCACCGATCTTCCGTTTGCGGCGCGATTCCCTGATCGTACCGCTGGCATGCCTGGGCAAGGGCACGCAGGCCGCCGGCCGCGTGCTCGAGCGCGCAGCGAAGAAGTAGGGAAAGGGAAATGGAAAAGTTCACCGTACACAGCGGCATCGTGGCGCCGCTTGACCGCGAGAACGTCGATACCGACGCCATCATCCCGAAGCAATTCATGAAGTCGATCCAGCGCACCGGCTTCGGCCCGAACCTGTTCGACGAATGGCGCTACAAGGATGGCGGCCAGCCCGGCATGGACAACAGCAAGCGTCCGCTGAACCCGGACTTCGTGCTGAACCAGCCGCGCTACCAGGGCGCGTCGATCCTGCTGGCGCGCCGCAACTTCGGCTGCGGCAGCTCGCGCGAGCATGCACCGTGGGCGCTCACGCAATACGGCTTCCGCGCCGTGATCGCGCCGAGCTTTGCCGACATCTTCTTCAACAACTGCTACAAGAACGGCCTGCTGCCGGTGGTGCTGAGCGAATTGCAGGTCGACCACCTGTTCAACGAGACCAATGCCTTCAACGGCTACAAGCTGACCATCGACCTGGACAAGCAGGCCGTGATCACGCCAGGTGGCGAGGCCTGCAACTTCGACATCGCCCCGTTCCGCAAGTACTGCATGCTGAACGGCTTTGACGATATCGGCCTGACCCTGCGTCATGCCGAAAAGATCAAGGCGTATGAAGCCGAGCGCGTGGCAAAGATGCCGTGGCTGAACAATCGCGTGGTCCGGTGAAATCGGAACAAATGTGGTGTCTCTGCCTTACGCATCACTGGGTTGTGGAACGCACGCGTGCTTGGCTTGCGGTCTGCGACAAGGTGTGTAGCCGCATCGAACGTTGCCTCGATGCTCATCTGGCCCTGCTCGAGGCGCTTACGCAGTAATTTGCTCTCGGTGCGTCGCTGCTCATGAAGCTGGCAAGACTCTGGAAGGATGGGGGCGCTCTCCGAGCAGGAGTTCATGGAGCGGAACATCTGGATTTCCTTTTTATCCTGGGCAATCAATCCCTTACTGCGCCTGCGCGACGGAGGCAGAGGGCGCGATTATTATTGATGTTTCCAGAATTCATGACAACGCAAAATATTCGTCGTCCCCGCGCAGGCGGGGACCCAGTGACTTTTTGTCCCCCTTCGGGGGACTTGTAAGACGCTGGATTCCCGCCTTCGCGGGAATGACGGTGGTTGCTTTGATGTTGTCGTGAAATAGGGAAAGCTCAATAAGCTAAGGCATGGCCAGCACAATCTCGGGGAAACACCAAGACGGTACGAGGCTGTTCCAGGATGGGCGAGGCTGCGTCCGGGGGTGATTTGCCCCATCTTCAAGGTTCGTCTCCCACTGTCTGGTGAAGCTGCGGATAGTTGAACACCCGACGTCTTGCACACGAGTATTTGGCGCCCCCGGCTTGCAGGCTTGTCTTGATTGGACACTTGCTTGCCAATTCGCGACATTTGGAAGGCTGCCGCGTCAAGGGACGGCAATGTTCCGTAGCATCGCGCCGTCGCATGAAGCAGTTCATGCCTCAGCGAGCGAACGGAGAACCTCTACCATGGCAGCACCCCAGCGCAAGGTCATCGTCACGTGTGCCGTGACGGGCGGCATCCACACCCCCTCGATGTCCCCGTAACCACAACGCACTTCATTGACCGCGGCATTCTCAAGCCACCGTTCTTCATCCAGTCCATTTTCGGCTTGCTCGGAGGCATCGGCACACATCCCGAGGACGTCATGGATATGCGCCGCACCGCGGAGCGTCTGTTCGGCAAGGACTACTACTGGTCCGTGCTTGGCGCCGGCTGTAGCCAGATGCCGATTGCATCGATGGTGGCTGCCATGGGCGGAAACGTCCGGGTCGGCCTGGAGGATTCGCTTTGGGAAGGTCAGGACCGATTGAAACCGCCATGCTCGGACGCATTGCCGGCGGCAGGGATCGGATCGCGGCGGTTGCCGAAACCATTCCCGCCGGACGCGTCGGCACGCCGGAAGAGGTCGCTGACGCGATCGTCTTCCTGGCATCCGGGCAGTCCGTGTACATCACGGGACAGATCCTTCATGTGAACGGCGGGAAGACTGCCTTGTAGTGATGCTTTCCGCTACGTGGGAGGCAACCGGTCTGGCAAAGATGCAGTGGCAGGAAAGTCGTGCTGGCGGTTGAGCGAGATGGCTGAATTATTCAAACAAATAAGGGTAGAGGAGAGAGCGTAATGAAGAAGACGATGATTGGCCTGGCGGCTGCCTGCGCCTGCGGAGCAGTCCAGGCGCAATCCAGCGTGACGTTGTATGGCGTGGTCGACGTGAACGTCGAATATGTCAATCACGTCGGAGCGGTTCCGTCGGCAAGCAATAACTTCAACCCCGGCCAGGGCGGAAAGGTCATTCGTGAGGACGCCGGTGGATACTCCGGCTCTCGCTGGGGCCTTCGCGGCACGGAAGACCTGGGGAACGGGCTGAAGTCGGTCTTTGTCCTGGAGAGCGGCTTCAATTCCGATACCGGCACCATGCAGCAGGGTGGGCGTCTGTTTGGTCGCCAGGCGTTCGCGGGCCTTGCGTCGCAATACGGGCAGGTCACCTTTGGCCGGCAATACCATTCGATGTTTTCCACGCTGGCCAACTTTATCCCGGCACGATACGCCACGCAGTATGAACCGGTTGGCGTGATCGCCGGTGGCAACTTCCGCGAGGACAACGCCGCGAAGTATACGGGCACGTTCGGGGGCTTGACGGTCATGGCAAACTGGTCGTTCGGCGTAGGGACAACACTTCCGCAAGTCACTCCGACTGTTCCGGCTGCGGGCGGCAATGGCGAGGTGCCAGGGCAGTTCCGTCGGGATTCCGCCTATGGTGCGGGCGTGAGCTATCTTTCGGGGCCGTTCGGGGTGGGTATCGCCTATGACCAGTGGAATCCGACGATCGGCACCGGCAATGGTGCCTTCAAGAAGGCTGCTGTGATGGCCAGCTATGCCGTCGCCGAGACAGCGAAGGTAATGGGCGGCTACCGCTGGGGCCAGAACAAGAACCAGAACGGTACGCTCATCCTGCGCGACGATTTCTACTGGATCGGGGGGCAATACCGCTTTTCCCCTGCGCTCGACTTTACGCTCGAGTACGACTATCAGAATGTAAAGAACATCGGTGGCAATACCGGGATGGCCAATCCCTGGCAGATTGCCCTGATTGCCGACTATGCGTTCTCGAAGCGTACGGACGTTTATCTGACCACAGCCTATTCAAGGAACGCAGGCCTGGCCATGGAATCGGCCGCGAGTAACTTTGCCACCAGTCTTACGCTGAACAGCTACGCTCTCCCGAATGGCAAAACGTCGATGTTTGGCGCTGCCGTCGGTATTCGTCACATTTTCTGAGTGCGCCGGGAGACCGGCAAGGAGTAGGTGGTGCAAGTCCACTACGATGAAGGAATAGCGAACCACATCGGCCCCGAGCCGTGCGCAGGTCACCGCGAGGTGGTCGGCGAAGCGTCGGTAGGGGAGCGTGCGGGCCAGCCATTGAGCCGCGATAGATGTGTCATTCCGGGTGCCGACGCGGTTCAGAACGCGGAAGGCAACATGAAGAGGCGCGTGAGCGCGAGCGCCTCGACGACCCGGCGTGGTCAAAGACCCTGGCACGCACGGACGCTCCTTGCGCGGGAACCGGGAGATCTCTCGTCTGGCCAGTCGCAGCATGGACTGGTCCGCATCGGGAAGGCGAGGAGCCGTAGCCGATGATGCACGGACGGGAGAAGTCAGACTCCGCCGTAATAGCGAGGAAGCCTGCGAACAAGGCCGGGAAATCGGCTGCGGGGTGGGTGGAGCGAAGGGCGGGGACCAAGGGGAACATGGGTCAGTCCAACACGTGCCGGGCGCAGAACCGGGCAAGCGTGCAACAGGGGCTGGAACGTGTACGTCAAGCTGCAAGGCAGCGGAAGAAGGAGCGGTTCACCGCGCTGCTGCATCACGTCACGGTCGACCGGCTTCGGGAGTCGTTTTATGCGCTCAAACGCAACGCGGCTCCAGGAGTGGATGGCCTCACGTGGCGGTACTACGAGGCGGGACTGGATGAGCATCTCCAGCGCCTGCACACGCAAGTAATGAGCGGAGCGTATCGGGCACTGCCCGTTCGGCGGCAGTACATACCCAAGCCGGACGGCAAACAGCGCCCATTGGGGATTGCCGCACTGGAAGACAAAATTGTCCAGCGCGCGGTGGTTGAAGTGCTAAATGCGATCTACGAGGAAGACTTTCTCGGTTTCTCGTACGGATTCCGACCCGGACGCAGTCAGCATGATGCGTTGGACGCGTTGGCAACGGCGATCACCCGCACCCCGGTGAACTGGATTTTAGACGCCGACATCCGCAGCTTCTTTGACTCGGTCAGCCAGGACTGGCTGGTTAGGTTCATGGAGCATCGGATCGGCGACGAGCGCATCATTCGTCTTGTGCGGAAATGGCTCAAGGCGGGCGTTCTGGAGAATGGAGAGCTGAGCGTCAGTGAAACAGGTACACCGCAGGGTTCGGTGGCGTCGCCACTGTTCGCGAACGTGTATCTGCACTACGTATTTGATCTCTGGGCCAACCGGTGGCGACGGCGAGAAGCTAAAGGCAACGTCATTATTCTGCGGTACGCAGATGATGTTGTGGTTGGTTTCGAGCACGAAGCTGACGCGCGGCGTTTCTGGGACGCGATGCGACAGAGGCTGGAGGAGTTCTCGCTGGCGCTACACCCGGACAAGACGAGGCTACTGGAGTTTGGTCGCAATGCAGCGGCCAACCGCCAGAGTCGAGGCCTTGGACGGCCGGAGACCTTCGCCTTCTTGGGCTTTATCTTTATCTGCGGACGATCGCGGCGCGGTGCCTTCCAGTTGCAGCGGAAGACCCGAGGTGATCGTATGCGGGCGAAGCTCAGGCAGATCAAGGAGGATTTGCGGCGGCGCTTGCACGATCCGATTCCTGCGCAAGGAAAATGGCTCAGGCAAGTGGTGCGCGGATACTTCGCGTACCACGCAGTACCAACAAATTCGCGAGCGCTCGGCGCTTTCCGTCACCACGTCCTGGACCTCTGGCGGCGTGCGCTCCGGCGCCGCAGCCAAAAGGATCACATGACGTGGGCGCGGGTCGAGCGGATCGCGGATGCCTGGCTCCCGCCACCCCGAATCCTTCATCCATGGCCCGACCGGCGCTTTGACGTCAAACACCCAAGGTAGGAGCCGTATGCCCGAATCGGGCTCGTACGGATCTGTGCGGGGGGTGCTCAGTAATGGGCATTCCTACCGCGATGCCTGGGGGAGCCAGCGACAGGGCTCCTGCAGAACTCACGAGCGCCAGAGGCCAGGGCGGTTGCCTGGCACGCCGGGTTGATTCCCCATTTGCCCCTGGCGCGCGCACTCGGCATGACTTGCCGGCCATCCTTCGATGCGCCGGGCAGACACGTCGGTCACGACGCCTCGTTGCCAGCTCCCGCAAATTCAGTATGCCTCCGACTGGCGGCGGACCGCGCACGTGTACGGAGCTGCCTGGCATTGCTGCTCGAACTGCAGCCGGCGATCCCGTACGCCGGCTGCCGGCGAATCCTTGTCGCAAAAGGACAAGCTTTAGACGTGCATGGCAAAGCGGAAAGTTGCGCCAGGCCAGATGATTCAGTTGTCCCTTGGCTAGCTCGAGCGGCAAGCCGCAGGTGAACGGTCATAACTGAAAGAGAACAGGAGACGACATGGCGAAAGTCGTTAAGCTTTACGAAACAGGCGGGCCCGACGTCCTTCGTTTTGAGGACGCCAGTGTTGGTGAGCCGGGGCCGGGGGAGGTCCGCCTCCGTCACGTGGCCGTAGGTCTGAACTTTGCTGACACCTACTTCCGCAGCGGTCTTTACCAGGTCCCACTGCCAAGCGGCATCGGCAACGAAGCCGCTGGCGTGATCGAGGCGGTTGGTGCCGGCGTCACCGACCTGGCAATCGGCGACCGCGTGACCTATACGGGCTTTACCCCCACGCTGGGCGCCTACAGCACCGAGCGGCTGATCTCTGCCGCTCCGCTGATCAAGCTTCCGGAGGCAATCAGTTGCGAGGTCGCCGCGGCCATGACCATGCGGGGCTTGTCAGCGGCCTACCTGATGCGCCGGATCTACCCCTTCAAGGCGGGCGACACCATTCTGCTCCATGCCGCGGCGGGTGGTGCCGGCCTGATCATTTCGCAATGGGCCAAGCTGCTGGGGCTGACCGTGATCGGAACGGTTTCTACCGATGCCAAGGCCGAAGTGGCGCGCGCCCATGGCTGTGATCACACGATCAATTACAGCCATGAGGACGTGGCCAGGCGCGTGCGGGAACTGACGGACGGAGTGGGCGTGTCCGTGGTCTTCGACAGCGTGGGCAAGGACACCTTCATGTCCTCACTGGACTCGCTCAAGCGCCGCGGCCTGCTGGTATGCGTGGGTTTCGCCTCCGGCCCGGTCACCGGGTTCGATCCGGCAATTCTGGCCCGCAAAGGCTCGGCATACCTGACGCGCCCCGGCCTGGCCGACTATATCGCCGATCCTGCCGAAAAGGCGGAACTGGTCGACGAACTGTTTGGCCACGTGGCGGCAGGCCGCATTCGCATCGGGATCAATCAGCGATACGCCCTGGAGGACGCGGTGCAGGCACATCGGGACCTCGAGGCTAGAAAGACCACCGGCTCTTCCATTTTCGTGATGTGACAGTTTCTAAAGCTATCCGATCTGGTTCGACATTCTCAATATTCAAAAATCATCCTGGAGACCCATCACCATGAACTTCCTTGACGGACACCTGTATCCCGAGAACCAACAGCCTCTGATCATCACCGCCGCTCCGTATGCGCCGGGCTGGATTCCTTCAGACTTCCCGGAAGACATCCCCGTCACCATGGAGGATCAGATCCAGAAGGCGGTGGATTGCTACGAAGCCGGTGCGAGGGTGCTGCATCTGCATGTGCGCGAAGCCGACGGCAAGGGCAGCAAGCGCTTGTCCAAGTTCAATGAGCTGATCGCCGGCGTGCGCGCCGCCTGCCCGGAAATGGTCATCCAGGTGGGGGGCTCTATCAGCTTCGCTCCTGAAGAGGGGCAAGGTGCCAAATGGCTGGACGACGACACGCGGCATATGCTGGCCGAACTCGACCCGAAGCCTGACCAGGTGACGGTGACCGTCAACACGGTGCAGATGAATGTGACGGAGCATGCTGGCCTGGATGACTTCAAGGGGGTTTCGCGCGGATTCCCGCACCTTTATGAGACCTACAAGGACATGATCGTGCCCTCGAATCCCAGTTGGGCCGAGGAGCATATCCGACGTCTGACCGCCGCCGGAATCCAGAGTGAGTTCCAGTGCTACAACATCAACAGCTTTGAAACGATTGAGCGGATGATTCGCCGCGGCGTCTACAAGGGGCCACTGGTGATGAACTGGGTGGCCATCAGCGGTGGCATGGACCAGGCGAACATCTACAACCTGGCAAACATGCTGCGTGCTGTGCCGGATGGCGCCGTGCTGACGGTGGAGAGTTCGGTGCTGAATGTGCTGCCCATCAATATGATCGGGATGGCTCTGGGCCTGCATGTGCGGTGCGGCATCGAGGATGTCCTCTGGAACCAGACCCGTACGGGAAAGATGAGCACCGTCGAGCAGATCAAGCAACTGGTGCGTATCGCCGGCGAATTTGGCCGACCGATCGCGACAGCGCAGCAGACGCGAGAGATCCTGAAACTTGGCGTCTTCTACGACACGGTCGAAGAGACGCTTCAGGCCAATGGCTTCGCGCCCAACCGTAACGGTGGCCACCAGGGATTCCTGCGCAAGCAAGAGAATCTGGCGGCGTGACGCTAGCCAACGCCGCCGGCTGACCTCGTCCTTGTTTCATGCAGTTCTCAGACAACGATTCACGCGGCCCGTTTTGCGCTGTGCCAAGTGCCGGCGTTGCTCGGGTTGCGTGACCTTGTCATGGGCGTTGCCGCACGGCGACGCACATAGAAAGAGGGCAGGGCGAGTGATCGGCAACAAACGACGTACATGGAGGATGACAATGGCATTTCAAATGAAAAAGCTGGTTGCTGTCACGCTGGGCACAGGAGCGCTACTGTCGTTGTGCGCCCCAGGGTGGGCGCAGGAGCCCTGGCCCGCGCGCCCGATTCAGATGATCGTGGCGTCGGGGGCAGGGTCAGGAACCGATGCCATGGCACGCGTGATGGCGCAGCGCCTTTCGGCATCCTTGAAACAGCCAGTCGTTGTCGACAACCGGCCAGGCGCCGGTGGAGTCATTGCGGCGAACGCTGTTATCAAGGCGCCGGCCGATGGATACACGATCCTCTATACCACTGCATCGAATATGGTCGTCGCCCCGGCCGTACTCAAGACCATCCCCTTTGATCCGAAGAAGAGCTTCGTACCAATTGCCGAGACAGCTGAGGGGGGCGTGTTCTTGCTGGTGAGCAACGATCTGCCTGTCCACAACCTGCCAGAACTCATCAGCCTGCTGAAGGCGAATCCGGGCAAGTACAGCTATGGAAGCTGGTCTCAGGGATCTACAGGGCAGCTAATGATGGAATGGCTCAAGAAGCAGACCGGCGTGGACACCGATCACGTCGCGTATCGAACTTCGACACAGCTATTGACTGACCTTTCCTCAGGTGTCGTGAAGATCGGTTGGACCGATCCAGGCGCGCCGGTCCCCTTCCTTCGTTCAGGGAAGGTTCGCGCCATTGCCATTGCCGGCAATGTGCACGCACCGCAGTTCCCGGATGTCAAGACCATGGGTGAACAGGGCTATAAGTTCGATGCGGTGGGCTGGTTCGGCATGTTTGCGCCGGCAGGAACCAACCCTGCAATCGTGAGGAGGCTGGCCGATGAAGTCACCAAGGTCCAGAGGTCCCCTGAGCTCGCAACCATGATGAAAGCCATGAACTTTGCGCCGCCGCCTGTGAAGACATTGGACCAGTTCGGCGAAACGGTCAGCCATGATCTGCAGGTCTGGTCGAAGATCGCTTCCGATGCAGGGATCCGGCTCGATCAGTAAGTCAGGAGGGGCAGAAATGAAGGTCAGGCAAAGCACCGCCTGACCAAGTGCGTGGAGGTGTCACAACCCCCCTGGGTTTAGGCCTGCCTCAAGAGCCGTTCCCTGATCCAACTTGTCGCCATCAATAGCGGATGATGCCTGGACTGCCGCCACCGATTTCAATAGCGTCCCCGTTGATGGCGATACTCAACGGGGATGCGAGGAAGGTCACCACGCGAGCGATGTCTTGCGCCTCGACCATTCGACCAATGGTGTCCCTTCCGATGGCAATGGCTTCCATATCGGCGCTGGCCCCATCACCTGCTACGCGCGTGTCTCGCGAAAGCGGTGTCGCTCCCGCTCAGAGTTGCTGAACCAGTTCCTCTGCCAGCGGCCACGTTCCATAGCCATCTGCCGGTCCGAGATGCCCCACCTCGCCGGCATCGACGAACCGGCTGCCCCAGGCCAGCGCCAGTTCACGGATTCGTTCGAACTTGCCGAACGAGTCATTGCGGCTCGCAACCACGATGCTCGGGAACGGCAGATGCCGCGGAATCGGGGTCCAGCCCTCATCCGCCAGTGCCTGCGGGTCCTTGTATCCGGCTGGCAGCGGGCTTTCGTAGTCGACCGGCGCGGCAAGCAGCATACCCTGCACGGCATGCTTCGTCTCCTGTGCCCAGTGAACCGTGATCAGGCAGCCCACACTATGGGCAACGAGGATGACCGGCCCTGCAATGTCACTTACGACACGCTCAAGGTTCGCCACCCTGGCCCTGCGCAACCTTTTGTCCTGATCAATCTGAGGCACGATGCGCACCGCTCGTCCCTGCTGCTGCAAGCGCTCTGCCAGGAGCGATTGCCAGTGCTCCGGCATATGATCGCGCAAGCCAGGGACGATCACTACCGTTGGCTGATTTCCGTGTGTCATGAGTTTCAGTCTCCTCGTTTGGTTTTAAGACTCGCCAGCCCTTTGGAGGTGTCGGCGCGTAATTCGACAACCTGCCAAGGGCGACCGTATGTGCTATTCCGTGTCACAGCTGACAACAACGGTGCCCAACTTTGTGCCCGCTTCGACAGCCAGATGGGCTTTCACGGTGTCTCGCAAGTTGAAGACGCTGTCGATAGCGTGAATGGCATCCGGGACGTCGTTCATCCAGCGCGACAATCCCTCCTGGGCTATCCAGCGCGTCTCGTAGGGCAACCCAGGCAGGTAGAGCCCCTGCAGGCAGAGATTCTTGCGAATCAGCGCGACCAGAGGAAGTTCCGGCTCGCGGGGACTACCGGCGGCATACGAAATCCATTGCGCATGATTGGCGGCGACCTGCAGGCAAAGCCTTGCATTGTCGGCTGCATTGACATCGACAATGTGATCGACGCCTCGTCCCCCGGTGGCATCGAGAATCTGGTGCGCGGCATCGGGTGCGGTGTAGTCGATCACTGTATCGGCGCCGCCGATCCTGGCGTGGGCGGCCTTGGGCCCAGAGCTGACGGTGGCTATGACATGCGCACCTCCCCATTTGGCGAGTTGCACTGCATAGTGCCCAACGGCCCCCGCACCGCCGGTAATCAGGACGTACTTTCCCCTGATCGGTCCACGCTGAAACAGACTGCTATAGGCGGTCATCGCTGGTATGCCCAGGCATGCCCCTTGCGCGAAGTCCATGTGTTCCGGCAGCGGTGCTGCCAACTCGTACGGAAGGCAGATGTATTCCGCCGCGGTACCAAAAGGGCGCCCTCGCTGTCCGAAATGCAGCCAGACTCGCGAGCCGAGCATGCTGTGATCGACGCCGTTCCCAACCCTGTCGATCACACCCGCGCCATCGCTGTTCGGAATAATGCGCGGGAACTCCATGCCGTCATGCATGCGTCCCGCTCGCCGGTTTGCATCTGCCGGGTTAACCCCCGACGCGTGGAGTCGCACGCGAACTTCGCCGGGCGCCGGTTGCGGGGTGGGCAGATCGCCGAATTCCAACACCTCATCGGCCGTCCCCTGTTTGTCATACCAGATCGCTTTCACGATGCCCTTGCAAAGTTGTGCGTGCGGAGCAGCAAGTGATTCTGCAAAGTTGCCGGCCTGCTCGCGAATCAGTAGGGGATATCGCCTACGATGCCGGCACGCTCCAGCTTGCGCGGTGCCGGAAAGTAGTCGTTGACTGCGTAGTGCTGCGTGCTGCGGTTGTCCCAGACCGCGACATCACCCTCCTGCCATGCCCAGCGCACCTGGTATTCGGGAATGGTGGCACGGCTGGTCAGGTAGTTGAGCAGCAGGGAGGCGCCTGGCGACTTGTCGATGCCGTAGCGCACGTTTGCCGGCGTGCTGTAGTTGGTGAAGTGCGTCGTGAACGAGGCGCCGACGAACAGGATCTTCTCTCCGGTCTCCGGGTGGGTGCGTACCACCGGATGCTCCACCGGTGGATGATCCTGGGCGAGCTTTGCGCGGTCTTCCGGCGTCATGACCGCGCCGAAGCTGTGCTCGATGCTGGCCCTGGCGCGCAAGCCGTCGATCTTCGTCTTGATCTCCTCCGGCAGCTCCTCGTACGCCTTTACCATGTTCACCCAGATGGTGTCACCGCCGATCTCGGGGCATTCGATGCAGCGCAGCACTGCGCCCATGGCCGGATTCTGGCGCCAGAGGCCGTCGCAGTGATAGCTGTTCTCGTAGCTGTGCGGGTTGTCGCTCCGGTAGACCTTCACCAGGCCCGGATAGTCGGGAACACTGCCGACGACTGGATGGTCTTCCAGCTTGCCAAAGCCGCTTGCAAAGGCCACGTGATCGGCGCGGGTGATCTCCTGCTTGCGAAAGAAGAGGACCCTGTGCTTGAGCAGTGCGGCCCTTATCTCCGCGAAGAGCGCAGGATCGCGCGCCGCCTCGCCGAGGTTAACGCCGGAAATCTCGGCCCCGATGGCGGGGGTGATCTGCCTGATCTTCATATCCATGTCTCCTACAGTTTTGTCGAGTGCAGGGAACGCTGCATCACGTTCGGCCGATTCCCGATATGCACTTTCGGATCATCCTGCCTGGTGACTTTTCACGCTTTGCCGTGTACGCCTTGAACTTGGCTTTTCACGACAGCAAGCTGCAGACGCGGGAAACATGGTATTACCGTTGCCGCGGGCATTCAGGGGCATCAAGAGGATGAGCGTAGCGGGTTACTCTCGATTGACAATGCGTGACAGGCATTTATCATGAGGCGTCAACTTTCTGCGTAGTCCCCGATGTCGTTACTTGTCCGTGCTGCGGCACTCACCAACTACAGCGAGGTTGCACATGCCGCCGGGCTGAACCCGGTGCGGATGATGATTGACGCAGGGATAAGTCCGAGCGTACTTAACGAGCCGGACCTTATGATTCCTGTCGAGCGTTTCGGACGCCTGCTGCAAGCCTCCGCAACCATGTCGGGCAACGAGAGTTTCGGGTTGTGCATGGCCGAATCGCGCCTGCTGTCGAATCTTGGGGCGGTAGGAATGCTGATCCGCGACCAGGCAACGCTGCGCGACTCGCTTGGCATGCTGATGCGCTACCAGTCGATGCTCAACGGTGCACAGTCGCTGGCGGTCGAGGAATGTGGCGAACGGGTCATCATTCGCGAAGCGCTGATCGCTGGCAACGCGCATCAGCCAACCCGCCAAAGGGTTGAATTGGCGCTAGGGGTAATGGTGCGGTTGATACGCCAGCTCCTCAGGCCCGACTGGCAGCCGCAGCGCGTATGCTTTGAGCACTCGGCGCCGCGCGATCTCGGTACGCACCACCGGTTTTTTGGCCGCTACGTCGAATTCGATTGCGACTTCAACGGCATCATCTGCGCGAAGGCCGATGTGGATGCCCGCAATCCATGGGCCGACCCGGCTATGGCGCGCTACGCGCAGCGTCTGATAGACGAGTCTGCCAGGTCGCAGCAGGCGTCAATGCTTGAGGACGTGCGGCGCACGATCCCGCTGCTGTTGCCCAGTGGGCGCTGCAGTATCGAGCAGGTGGCCGAACACATGGGCGTGGTAAACCGCACGGTGCAGCGCCGGCTGGCGGAACAGGGGCAGAGCTTCTCGTCGATCGTTAACGAAATCCGCACAGAGCTCGCGACGCGTTATGTCATGGAGAGCGATCGTCCGTTGACTGAAGTGGCGACCCTGCTCGGTTTTTCCGCACCAAGCGGATTCTCGCGCTGGTATCACGCGCAATTCGGCTGCAGCCCCAAGGAGAGCCGCGCCGCAAGCGGCACCGTGCGCCGACAGGCAGCACCTTCGCCGGAGAGCACAGCGTAATCCTGGTGGAAGCCAAGTTTGTCCGCATCAGTGGCTTTCCGGCTGATCGTGCAAGTATGCCTTCGCCTCGGCCTCGGTCTCATAGACATAGGGAGCGAGCCCGCGTCGGGCGAGGGTGTCACCCAGCTTGGCGCGCATGAAGGCGCTGGTGGTGAAGCGGGTCACGCCGATATAAAAGCGCCGCACCATTTCCTCGATCATTTCGACGTAGGCGTCCTCCACGCTGCGGTCAAGGACAAAACCTTCGTAGTTGACGACGGCATAGACCCTGTGGCCCAGTGGGTCGCAGACGCGGCAAACCTGCGCTCGGATCGCGGCTATGTCCTCTGGGCACTTCACCTCGAGTTGCTCGAAATTCAGGAACAGGATGTTCTTTTCTTCGTCGTAGTTGACGCGTGCTTCCAGTGGCAGGCGCAACACGTCCGCGCGCAGCCCCATCGGCTCAGGGCTGAAGATCCGCGCATCCATCAGGGCAGGCGAGCGCACGATCGGCGCGAAGTCCATCTTGGCAAGGATGTCGCGCTCCAGATCGACGCCCGGTGCTATCTCGATGAGTTCCAGGCCGTGCGCGCCCAGTTCGAATACGCAACGCTCGGTGATGTAGAGGACCGGCTTGAGGGCCGCCGCCGCGTGAGGGCCGGAAAACGTGCGATGCTCCACTTCCTGGACGAACTTCTTTGCGAGGCCATCGCGATGGATCTGGAGCTGGCCGTCGACGACGGAGAACTCGCCGCCGCCCGCCGTGAAGGTGCCGACGAATACAACCTTCTTTGCATTCTGGCTGATGTTGATAAAGCCACCGGCGCCGGCCAGGCGCGGTCCGAACCTGGATACGTTCAGGTTGCCCATGCGATCGGCCTGCGCCAGCCCAAGGAAGGCGAGATCGAGTCCGCCGCCGTCGTAGAAGTCGAACTGATAGGGCTGGTCGATGATCGCGTGCGGATTGATTGCCGCACCAAAGTTCAACCCTCCGGCAGGGATGCCGCCGATCACGCCGGGCTCCGCAGTGAGGGTCATGAGGTCAAGGATCCTTTCCTCATTGGCGATGCTGGCGATGCCTTCCGGCATGCCGATGCCGAGATTCACCACGCTGTTCGGCTTGAGTTCCATCGCCGCGCGCCGGGCGATCACCTTGCGCTCGCTCATTGGCATCGGTGCCACGCTGCTCACCGGCACGCGGACTTCACCGGAGAAGGCCGGATTGTAAGGGGTGGCAAAGGTCTGCTGGTGGTTTTCGGCTTGCGCCAGGACCACGCAGTCCACCAGCACACCGGGGATCTTCACCTGGCGCGGATTGAGCGAGCCCCGTTCGGCGATGCGCTCCACCTGCACGATCACCAGGCCGCCGCAGTTGTGCGCGGCCATGGCGATTGCCAGGGCTTCCAGCGTCAGGGCTTCGCGCTCCATGGTGATATTGCCGTCCGGATCGGCCGTGGTGCCACGCACGATTGCGACGTTGATCGGGAAGGCCTTGTAGAAGAGGTAGTCCTCATCACCGATGCGCATCAGTTCGACCAGATCCTCGGTGGTGCGCTCGTTCAGCTTGCCGCCGCCAAAGCGAGGATCGACGAAGGTGCCTAGTCCGACGCGCGAGAGGTGCCCCGGCTTTCCGGCCGCGATATCGCGGAACAGATGGGTGATCGCGCCCTGCGGGAGGTTGTAGGCTTCGATCTGGTTGCCGACCGCGAGCTGTTGGAGCTTTGGCACCAGGCCCCAGTGCCCGCCGATCACCCGCTTCACCAGGCCGGGCAGCGCGAGATGGTTCAGGCCCCGTTCCCTGCCGTCTCCCTGTCCTGCGGCGTAGACCAGGGTCAGGTTGCCTGGCTTTGTCAGGCTGACAGGCGCCTCGTCGTCCTGCGCCAGGCAGAGCGCCTCGATGGCGATGGCGATTTCTTCCGCGAAGCCAATGCCGACGAAGCCGCCGGTCGCCACGGTATCGCCGTCGCGGATCAGGCGCACGGCTTCGCGTGCCGAGACGAGTTTGCCATTCTCGCGCGAGTGGACGGCCAGCAATGGACGAATCGAGCCTGCTTGCGTGCTCATTTTCTCACCTCGCGAGTGTTGGATGTGGGGGCATGGCGTAGTCATGATCCGGGATTCCTCGGTGTCACGAAAGTGCACCGCCGGCTGCGAAGGCGTGAGTACTCATCAAAGGAATTCCTTGCGCAAATCGACGCTGCAGCGTTCGCCGATTGCGCTGTAGTTCTGCGCCAGCCAATGCTCGGCCTCATAGCGCCCCTGGTCGCGCAGGTGGCAAAGAAAGTCCCAGTCGGCATTGAACTTGCTGGATACGCCGAGTGCCGCCATGGTCTGGTCCGAGCGAATGGCGTGGATCAGCATTTCCTTCATCTCGGCCCGGTCTACCTTGCCGTCCTGGATAAGGGTGGTGACGAAGCTGATCGCACGAAGCTCGCGAATCAACGAAGAATTGAAGCTGACTTCGTTGATGCGATTGAGAATCTCCGCCGCAGTCTTCGGCACGCCCTTGCGAACGATCGGGTTGATATGGACGATCACCACATCCCGCGTGGCGCAGTGATAGATCAGTGGGAAGATGGCGGGGTTGCCGACGTAGCCGCCGTCCCAATAGTGCTGGCCGTCGATCTCCACGGCCCGGAACAGGGACGGCAGGCAGGCCGAGGCCAGCACCGCCTTCAGACAGATTTCCTCGCGCGAGAACAGACGCACCTTGCCGGTCTCGACATTGGTTGCGCACAGGTAGAGCTGGATCGGGCACTCCCGGCTCAGGGCGTCGAAATCGACATGATGGGCAAGAACGTCGCGCAGCGGGTTGAAGTCGAAAGGATTGAACTGGTAGGGGGAGAGCACGCGCAGCATAAGGTCCGTCAGCAGGTACATCGGCGAGTTGTCGAGCCCATAGCCGCTACGCATCCAGATCTCCCATGGCAGTTTGCGGAACGGGCTGTAGATCCGCGCGGTGCCGGAGACGTCTTGCCAGAAGTTGTGCAGCGCGGCACGCGCGCCAGGCGGCCCACCCTTGAGCAGGCCGTAGGCAAGCACCACGGCATTCATTGCACCGGCGCTGGTGGCGCTCACGCCTTCGATGGTGAGCCGTTCGTCTTCGAGCAGGCGGTCAAGTACGCCCCAGGCAAAGGCGCCATGAGCGCCCCCGCCCTGCAATGCGAGGGTGATGGGCTTCAGGAGGGCCTTGGCCTCGCCTGCATGGTGCGTTCCCGGGTTGGCAGACATATCGCGACCCTCATTCTTCCGACTGAGAACAACTGCGACATACGGCTACATGCTGCTCGCTGCCGCAGAGGTAAGTTCCGCGACATGGAACGAACACTGACTGGCGTGCCCTGCATTGCCGTGAAAGATGATGGTCGCGCGCACCCGCCTCCGGCGGGTTTGACGACGAGTCCCCGAAAAGCCTTGGTCGCCGCCAGCCGCGAAGCTCGTCGGAAGCAAGGTCGTCGATTTCAGCTTTCTCAGGGAAACAGATAAGACGGTTCCGGAAGATGGCGACTCCTGTCCTGCGATCACGGTCAGACATATCGCGGTGAGACGTAACAGTGACCCGGCCAATTTCATCGCATCGCGCTCCCAAACTATCCATCTCGGTCACAGGGCCGCGATGCAGACAGCCCCGGCGCGTCGGACCGGGGCTGTCAGATAGGTCAATGCAGTTGACGCTTCAGGTCGGAAAGTTCGGTATGCATCGAACTGACGGCATCCTTGACCTTGGCGTCGAGACTGCCGGCCTGTTCGCAGGCGCGCTCCGCACGATCGCCGATCCGCTCGAGATCATCGACGCATTGCCGGATTCTGTCCTCATCCCGGGACGACATGACCCGCGTTGCCGATTGGCACTCCTTGTCGAGCTCGTCCATCCAGCTCATCAAGTCTTTCGGAAGGGTCGCGTCAGAGTGACAGATCCGTGATGCCTCGCTGACAGTTTGCTGCAGATGGGTAAAACGCTTCTGTATTTCACTGGCTTGCAACATGATGCCCCCTTTGAACATCAGTTTCAGACGATTCAGGCAGCAAATGCCGTATGTTGCCTGTGCCATTGCCATTCGCCTGCTCTGATCGGCTGTCAACGATGTTGCGCTGCGTCAATGCGGCACCCGAGCACGCGAAAGACGGGTATCTAGTTTAGGCCATCATCGCTCGTCCAATTCCGATGTGTCTGCCGGGCTCATGCGTTGGGGTATCCATGACAGCCGCCTGGCGCTGCAAGCGCAATTCCCTGATGTGGCCCGTCTTCAGATCTTGCAGTTCGGCTACGGGGTATCGTCTGGTATAAGCAAGGCTAATGCCGCTTGCTTAACAAGCCAGGCTGCGTGCAACTAATCGCCCCCCAGCGCGGTCTGGACGGCGACCTCTCGAAACTTCATGGCGGCCGGCGACTCGGCATCGGCCATGTAGAGAAGGGACAATGCCATCGCCTCGTCTCGCGCGAGGTCGACCACCCATGCCGGTTGTAGTTTCACGTGCACGAAATAATGTCAACGACGGTAGTCGGTCGTTACCGGCAAGACCCGGTCTTCCGCCGAATGGCGCCCGCCAGCTGCAAACGATTCACGCTGCCTCCGGCCCCGCCACCAGCGCCATCAGTGGTGCCATGCATGGGCTGGACGCCGCAAGCGTGCGCTGTTCGTCGAGGATATCCTGCAGGATGGCATGCGTCGTATCCGGGTTGGCCAGCACCACGCGGAAAACGGCAATCGGGCGCCCGCCCCACTGTGTCGACGTCAACTGCGTGCGCGAGACAAACGAGCGGCCGGCATCGCGCTGCATTTCCTGGATGCTGATGGTCAGTGCATCCAGCGCATCCAAGATCTTCTCGCGCCTGTCCGCCGAAGCCGTTGCCAAGGCGGCACGCACGGTCTCAGGCACATAGCGATAGGTCAGGATGCAAAGCTGCGGATGGCTATCGAGCTCGAAATCCGGCTGCTGCGCGATCAGGGAGGCAAAGTAGTGCGCGTTATCGATGCTACGTTCGATCAACTGCGCCAACCCCTTGCGACCGAGCAGATGAAAGTTCGCATAGAGCATGACTGCCGCCGCGCCGCGCGACCCTTCGAGGGTATGGCGCCCCAGGTCCACCGAGCCCTTGCGCACGATGTAGTTGGCGTGCTGGATGATTTCCTGCGTCCACGCCGGGCTCCGGAACAGCACCATGCCGGCGCCCATCGGCACATAGAACTGCTTGTGCGCATCGATGACGACGGAATCGGCCCGCTCGATGCCCGCGAAGCGCCAGCGCTCGCGCTCCGACAACAGCGTTGCGCCGCCCCATGCGGCATCCACGTGGAAATGGCAGCCGGCCTCCTGAGCAACATCCGCGATCGCGTCGAGCGGATCGACCGCGCCCGTCTCCGTCGTCCCCGCAATGCCGACGATCGCCATCGGCCGGATGTTGCGCTGCTGCAGGTCACGCAGGGCGTCGCGCAGCAGGTCGATGCGCATGCGGCCGTCTGCGTCGACCCCAACCGGCACGAGATTGTCGCGCCCGATGCCAAGGACATCGGCTGCCTTGCGCAACGAATAGTGGCCGCGCTCCGAGACGACGATCGCGAGCCCGTCATGGCCGTAATGGCGCAGCGCAGCCACCATTCCGGCACGATGGATGCCGGCGAAGCCATCACGCGCACCTAGCAGATTGTTGCGGCTCGCCCATAACGCAGTGAGGTTGGCGACCGTGCCGCCAGAACAGATCGCGCCGAGCGCGTGGTCGGCATCGTGCAGCCATCTCGCATAGAACGCGCTGTCCCGGGCAAACACCAGCTTGTGCAGCATGCCGATGACCTGACGCTCGAGCCCCGTCAGCGCGCCCGACGTCTCGAGCTTCACGACGTTCTGGTTCAGCGCTGCCACCACCTTGGCCAGCGAAGGCATGAATGACGGCAGCGATGACGTCATGTGTCCGACGAAAGTTGGCGATGCCACGGGCATCACGTGCCGGAATACGTCGTTGAGCAGATGATTGGCATGCGCTTGCGGCGATGCCGGAGTCTCGGGTAGCTCAACCGACGTGAACACAGCCTCGCGTGTGGCGCACGCGCCAACCGGATCAAAGCGCTCGCCAGCAAAGAAATCCGCCGGATGCTCCGCGATCCATTGTTCGAGCGATTCGAATGAGCCGCGATCCGCGTCGAACCAGCGCAAGGGGCAGTCGTCGCCCCCGTCCGTGCTTTGTGAGATCTTATCGTGAGAGATGTCCGGCTTCATTTGCATTACCCATTTCAATCTAGTGCCGCCATGGTGCGCTGGGCATTATGCCGGATCGGACGGGATGACCCACGGGTCGTGACCCAGTCAGTGACTTGGGCCCACTGCCGCACGCGCCACTGCAGTCGCCGCTGGCTCGGTTCTACGGCGCCGGTAGGTGACCAGCGTCGCCGCGCGGTCGGCATTGCGCGCAAGCCAGGTGGTGACGGCGACGACGACGTCGGCCGGTGGTGCTGGCCGGGGTGTGGTCACTGCCGACCGCATTGGACAGCGCCTGGATCAGGTGCAGGCGCTTGAACGCGGGTCGACACGGCCAGCCTTGATGACGTTCGCTGTGAATGCCTGCTGGCTTCGTTTGTCGTAGGTGCTGGCCGAGGCGCAAATCGTACAGCAATTTGTCCGGATTTATAGACATAAGCGTATTTATGTCTAAAATATGGCAACAATAGTTGGATAATAAACATATTACGTAGTAATATAGTGAGTCACGAAACTCACTTTTTCCCCGATGCCGGCGGCTGACCCGAATCTGACCGACGCTGCGCTGCAGGCCGCCATGGCGAACGACATTGCCGGCCTGCGCAGCCGCTTTCCCGAAACCCGCGCGCTGTACCGCGAGGTCTGCGGCCTGCTGTTCTTCCGTTACGGCGTCACGCCCACGGCCAACAAGCTCTACAGCCTGGTGCGCAAGGGCAGCATGGGCACACCCGCCGAGGTGCTGCAGGCGTTCTGGCAGGAGTTGCGCGGGCGCACCCGCGTGACCATCGACCATCCGGACCTGCCAGACGCCCTCAAGCAGATTGCCGCCGAAGCAGTGCAGACCATCTGGCAGTCGGCCAACGAGGCCGCGACCGCGGAACTCGCCACGCTGCGCGCGGAAGCGCGTCACGCCGCGAGCGAAGCGGAAGCCGAGCGGGATGCGGCGCGCGCCGAGACGGCTGCCGCGCGCGAGGACGCCGCGGTGATTGCCGCCCAGTTGGCGGCAGCGCGGCAGGCCCACGACACCGTGCAGGCGGACCTGGCCGCGGAGCGTCAGGCGCACGCCGCCACGCAGGCCCGGCTCGAGGCGGGGCGGGCGGAACTCGAGGCAGGCCGGCGCCAGCTGGACGCCTTGCGGACCCAATTCTCGACCGAGCTGGAGCGGTCCCGCGAGGCGGTGACGCTCGCGCAGGAACGCGCCGAAGCCAGCGAGCGGCGCAGCCTGCGCGAACTGGACCAGGAGCGCACCGCGCGCCAGAAGAGCGAGCGCACGGCCGAAGACCTGCGCGCGGAACTGGCGGCAGCCCGCAGCGAGGCGCGCGATGCGGCCGTGGCGCAGGCGGAGGGCCGGGCCAAGCTGGAAGCGCAGGCCGCCGCCCTGGCTGATCGGCTCGCGGCCACCGAGCAGGCGCAGAGCAAGACAGCGGGTGACCTGGAGGCCGTGCAGGCGGAACTCGCCGCGGCGCAGCGCCGGGCCGAGCGCGGCGAAGCGGAAGCCGTGCTCGCGCGCCAGTTGCTGGCCACCTTGCGCGTCGCGCCGCGCGAACGCGATGGGAGTGGCAATGGTGTACGTCGGCGCAAGGCCGGCAACCCGGCAGCAACCGCGCCGGAAGAGCAGGGTGACGGGCAGGGGGAAGGGCCGGACGAAGACCGGGACAACGCGTCGGGGGCGCCGGCACGGCCCGGCCACGCGGAGGACGGCCACAACAGCAACGACAGCAGTGACGGCAGCGATGACGGCAAAAACTGAGCGGGCGGACGCGATCCGCTGGATCCAGGCGCAGATGGACGACTATGGGCTCACCCTGGAAGACCTCGACGCGGCGGGTTGCTTCGAGCCGCCTCGACCGCCCCCACCACCGGCGCTGTGCTACCGCAACGCGGAAGGGCTGACCTGGGACGGGCAGGGCGAGATGCCGTCATGGCTCAAGCGCGCGGTCAATGCAGGGCAGAGCGTAGCGTTTTTCCGGGTTGGATAGGCCCGCAGATGCATTCGGCCCTCTGTCCAACGCCGATGTGACGAGGGCTAACCGACACAACCAACGACGACCCATCCATGAAAGTACGCGTTTCCACCCTGTTGTGGCTCGCCGCCATGGCTAGCGGCGGCATGCTGCCACCCACGCAGGCACATGCCGGCGTGTTCGACGATGATCAGGCGCGCAAAACGGTCATCAACCTGCGCGACCAGTTCAACAGCTTCCAGGCGACTGCAACCCAGCGCATTGAGCAGAACAGCCGCACCACGCTCGACCTGCAGAACCAGCTCGAAGGCCTACGCCAGGAAGTTGCGCGGCTACGTGGCCAGAACGAAGTGCTGCAGAACACGGTGGCGACGCTGCAGAAGCAGCAGAAGGACTACTATGCCGACCTGGATGCGCGCCTGAAGAAGTTCGAGCCGCAGCACGCTTCGGTCGAAGACCGCCAGGGCACGTCGCAGCCAGGCGAAAAGCCCGAATACGACACCGCGCTCAAGCATTTCCAGGCGGGCGACTTCAAGAGCGCCGGGAATTCGTTCTCGTCGTTTATCAAGAAGTATCCGCAGAGCCCGTACCTGCCGCTGGCGCAGTACTGGCTCGGCAACTCGCTCTACGCGCAGCGCGACTATAAGGGGTCCACCTGGGTGCTGCAGAAAATGATCAATGCCAATCCGACGCATCCCAAGGTGCCGGACGCAATGATCGCGGTTGCCAATAATCAGCTCGAGTCCGGCCAGAAGGCTGCCGCGCACAAGACGCTGGAACAGGTGGTGGCCAAGTATCCCGGTACCGAAGGCGCGCGTGCGGCGAACAACCGGTTGAAGACGCTGAAGTAAGTGCGGGCGGCTTCCAGCCGGCCGCACCCCGCGCCAAAGGTCCGCCGTGGTGTCATCGAACGGACGTCCCTTCTATTCGATGACCTCGAAAAGGTCCTGCTGGCTGGCTATACGGGCACTGACACCGCTGCAGGTGCAAGGGCAGTCTTCACGCGAGCGGACCTGGTCCACTTCTTGTCAAGCACCGCGACGACCATCAGCCCAAGCGACGGGCTCAGGATCAACGAGAAGATAATCCATGTGGCGGCGGAGCGTCCCATTGCGTTGGCAAAAAGGCCAACCGCGAAGGAGCAGGTGATCCAGGCAACAATTGCAAGCATGGCGGCAGATTCCATGAGTCAAAGTGATCGCCACGCGAAGCGGCGAGCCACCAGTATGGGCACAACTGCAATCAGTAGCACTTGGGAAAAGGCATTAAGGGAAAGCGCTAAATGGAGACCGCGCCAAACTGGGGCAGACGACCCGGATTTGCCGGGCGCGCTCAAGCAGATCGCCGCTAAGGCGGTCCAGACGATCTGGCGGTCGGCCAACGAGGCCGCGGGCGACGTTGCGCGCTGAGGTGCGTCACGCCGCGAGCGAAGCGGAGGCGTAGCGGGATGCGGCGCGCGCGGAAACGGCCACCATGCGCGAGAACGTCGCGGCGATCTCGGCCCAACTGGCGCCGGACCGGCGGCAACTGGACGCGTTGCGTACCCAATTCTCGACGGAGTTCGAGCGGGCGCGCGAGGCGGTGACGTCAACAGATTCGGGTAGCTCCGCCTGTGTCATCCCTGCAACTCGGGTGTCGCGAGCCATTCGCGTCCCTTCAGCATGCCCTGCCAGTAGAGCGGCGGCAGGATCCGCTCCTTGAGCCACCACGCCAGCCGCGAAGGCCTCGTGCCATCGATGAACCAGCCCGGAAAGCTCGGCGCGACCTTGCCGCCGTAGGTGAACTCGGCCAGGACGATCTTGCCGCGTTCCACTGTCAGGGGGCAGGAGCCGTAACCGTCGTAGCGGGCTTCTCCCGTGGCCTCGCCGCGGGTGGCCAGCACGTTGTGCGCGACGACCGGCGCCTGCTTGCGCGCCGCGGCGGCCGTCTTGGCATTGGGCATGTTGCCGGCGTCGCCCAACCCGAAGACATTGTCGAAGCGCTTGTGGCGCAGCGTTGCCGGATCGACCTCGACCCAGCCGGCGGCATCGGCCAGCGGGCTGACGCGGATGAAATCGGGGGCCTTCTGGGGCGGCACGGCATGAAGCATGTCGAACTCGCGCTCGACCAGTTCCGGCTCGCCGCAAGCGGCGGCCAGGCGGAACGTTGCCCGGCGCGCGGCGCCGTCCACTTTCACCAGCGTCTCGCCGAAGTTCAGGGCAATGCCATAGCGCTCGACGTACTGCATCAGCGCCGGCACGTAGTCCGCCACGCCGAACAGCACGTTACCCGCGTTGCAGAACTCGATGTCGACGCGATCGAGCATACCGGCGCGGCGCCAGGCATCGGCCGACAGGTACATGGCCTTCTGCGGCGCGCCCGCACACTTAATCGGCATGGGCGGCTGCGTGAAAAGCGCCTTGCCGTTGCCCTTGCGGGTCAGCTCGCGCACAAGGTTCCAGGTGTACGGTGCGAGGTCGTAGCGGTAGTTGGAGGTCACGCCGTTGCGGCCCAGCGTTTCGGGGAGCCCTTCGATTGCGTCCCAATCCAGCTTGAGCCCCGGGCACACCACCAGTTGTTCGTACTTCACCACGCGGCAACCGTCGAGGATGACCGCATTGCGCTCGGGCTCGAAGGCCGCCACGGCCGCCTTGATCCATGCCACGCCGCGCGGCAGCACTGAAGCCATGGTGCGCGCGGTATGGGCCGGCTCGAAGACGCCGCCGCCCACCAGCGTCCAGCCGGGCTGGTAGTAGTGGATGTCGGCCGGGTCGACGATGGCGATGTCCAGTCCAGGCTTGCGTGCCAGTAAGCTCGACGCCACGGCGATTCCCGCGGCGCCCCCGCCAATGATGACGACGGCGTGGCTGGCATCGGCAACGTCCACGGGTGTGCGGCCGCCATTGGCGATGCGCCGGACGACGCCCTTAAGGTCGTAGCCGGCGGCCGCGGCCCGCTCGATGATGTCCGGCAGCGGCCTGCGCGCGGACTGCGACAGCGCCCACAGCGTGGCCGAGCGCGTGCCGGTGCGGCAGTAGGCCAGTACCGGCTTCGGCAGGCTGTCCAGCAGTTGGCCGAACGCCTGCGCCTGTTCGTCGCTGACTTTGCCCGATTCCACCGGCAGGTAATGCACCTGCAGGCCGAGCGCGGAAGCCTTGCGCTCGATTTCCTGGAAGCCTGGCTGGTCAGGGCCTTCGCCATCCGGGCGGTTGCAGATCAGCGAGCGAAAGCCGATGGCGGCCAGGGTGGGCACATCGTCGGGAACAATCTGCGGGCTGACCGAAAGATCGTTGGTGAGGGCGCGGGGTTGCATGGTCTGTCTGTTCCTTTTGGGGCGGGTGGCTCAGAGCGCGTTGAGGGGAATCTTCAGATAGCGCATGCCGTTGTCCTCGGGCGGCGGCAGTTCACCCGCACGCATGTTCACCTGGACCGAAGGCAGGATCAGCGTCGGCATCGACAGCGTGGCGTCGCGCGCCTGGCGCATGGCAACGAATTCCTCTTCGCTGATGCCGTTGCGCACATGGATGTTGCGCTCGCGCTCGTCCGCGACCGTGGTCATGTATTGCAGCTCCCGGCCGCCTGGCTGGTAGTCGTGGCACATGTACAGGCGGATGTCCTGTGACAGGCTCAGCACCTTGTTGATGGAGCGGTAGAGCGTGCGCGCGTCGCCGCCTGGGAAGTCGCAACGGGCGGTGCCGTAATCCGGCATGAACAGGGTGTCGCCGACGAACGCAGCGGTATCGTTGCCGTCGCTGACCACATAGGTCATGCAGGCCGGCGTATGCCCCGGCGTGTGCATGGCGCGGGCCTGCAGTCCCCCGATGCTGAAGGTGTCGCCATCGTGCAGCAGACGGTCGAACTGATGCCCGTCGCGCGCGAAGTCGGTGCCACTGTTGAACAACTTGCCGAATACCTGCTGCACGGTGGTGATATGGCTGCCGATGGCGGTCTGGCCGCCGAGCCTGCGCTTGAGGTAGGGCGCGGCCGACAGGTGGTCCGCATGCACATGGGTCTCCAGGATCCACTGCACGGTTGCGCCGAGCGACTGCACACGCTCGACCAGGCGATCCGCGCTGGTAGTGTGCGTGCGCCCGGATTTCGGATCGTAGTCGAGCACGCTGTCGATCAATGCGCATTGCAGGCTCGCGCGGTCCAGTACGAGGTAGCTGAGCGTCGAGGTATCGGGATCGAAGAAGGCTTCAATCTCCATGTGCGATGGGCTTGGCTTGGTTGGTGTCATGAGCGGGCAATCCGGGGTCAGGAGAGGATTGCTGCTCACTACTCAAAACTCGTGCCAGGGCTGTTTTGATTTTTAACTTATTGATTTTTTTATGATTTCTGCGCGCAGCGGGCAATTCCGCCAGCCGTCGGGCGAAGTGTGGCGCTGTCACTTGGCAGTGATGGCAGGATTTGGCAGAATGACACGCCCCCGAAGCCGCCCCACCAAGCCCCCACGCCCCCATGGATCGCCAAGCCACTCTCCAGGCTCTCCTGTCCTACCTGGAGCAGGAAAGTCAGCCGATGATCGTCCTCGATACGGACTATCGCATCCTGGCCGCCAACACTGCCTACCGCCGGCAGTTCGGTGCCGTCGAGCGCCCCTACCTGGGCCAGCACTGCTACCGGATTTCGCATGGCTATGACGTACCGTGCGACCAGGCCGGCGAGCATTGCCCGATGCGCAAGGCGTTCGAGACGCGGGGCCCGGACCGCGTCCTGCACATCCACCACACGCCGCGAGGTCCGGAACATGTGAACGTCGAACTGCGTCCGATCCTTGACGAGGACCAGCAGGTCGTTGCCTATGTCGAGCGCCTGAGCACGGTGCGCAGCGCATCGGCCCGTCCGAGCGCGGAGGGGCTGGTCGGCCGCTCAGAGGCGTTCAACACCGCGCTGGAGGCCGTGCAGCGCGTGGCGCCTTCTTCGCTGCCGGTCCTGCTGCTCGGCGAATCCGGCACCGGCAAGGAAATGTTCGCGCGTGCGGTGCACGAGGCCAGCAGCCGCGCCAGCGGGCCGTTCGTCGTGGTGGACTGCTCCGGCCTTACCGAGTCCCTGTTCGAGAGCGAGCTCTTCGGTTACGAGAAGGGCGCATTCACGGGGGCGATCACGCGCAAGCCGGGCCTGGTCGAAACTGCCGATGGCGGCACGCTGTTCCTGGACGAAATGGGCGATGTGCCACTGTCGATGCAAGTCAAGCTGCTGCGGCTGATCGAGTCCGGCACCTACCGCCGCGTGGGAAGCGTGGAAACGCGGCGGGCAGACTTCCGGCTGGTCGCGGCCACGCACAAGCCGCTGGAGCAGATGGTCAGCCAGGGGCTGTTCCGGCAGGACCTGTATTTCCGGATTGCCGCGTTCCCCATTCATCTGCCTGCGCTGCGCGAGCGGCCCGACGACATTCCGCTGCTGGCGGAGTCGATCCTGCAGCGAGGGGGCGGGGCCAGGGACCAGCTCCACCTGAGCGCGGAAGCGCTGGCACGGATGCGCGCATACCACTGGCCGGGCAATATCCGCGAACTGCGCAATGTGCTCGATCGCGCCCGCCTGTACGCCGATGACGGCGTCATCCGTGCCAAGGATCTCCCGCCAGGACTGGGGGAAGCGGGCATGGCCCCGGTCGCGCACCGCCGCATGGCAGGCGCTCGGGAAACCGACGACGAGGCGCTGCGCGAGCAGGTCCGCCAGTTCCGGGGCACACGGCGCGAACTTGCCCGCGCCCTTGGCATGAGCGAGCGCACGCTTTACCGCAGGCTCCGGGACCTGGGCATCGGCTGATCCGCCCGAGCCGGTCGCACCGTCGTTTTCCTGCCAGATCACTGCCATTCACTGCCGCCGCTGGCAGCAATGACACCTGCCTGACAGTCGAGGCAGTCGGACACCTGCGTCCGCTGCCCGGGCAAGTGATTGTTTTGTATGTCTTTTTTTTAAGGTGTCGGGGTGGCACGGAACTTGTTCATGTGTCGTCATGAACGCTTCCGATCAAAACCTGCTGCGTCACCTGGGCTGGGTCCTGGTAATCAAGCTGTTGCTGCTGTCGGGGCTCTGGCTGGCCTTCATCGCCGGACAGCGCGTACCGGTCGACGCTGCCTCTGCCTCCGCGCACCTGCGCGTTGCACCCACGGTGTCCAGCAACCCTCGCCTGCAAGGAGCCCGTCCGTGATTCCGGAACAACTGGTGGACCTTTCCCGGCTGCAGTTCGCCGCCACCGCTCTCTATCACTTCTTATTTGTCCCACTCACCCTGGGCATGGTCTGGCTGCTGGTCATTATGGAGACGGTCTATGTCATGACAGGTAACGTGGTCTGGAAGGACATGACCCGCTTCTGGGGCAAGCTGTTCGGCATTAACTTCGCGCTGGGCGTGACGACCGGCATCACGCTCGAATTCCAGTTCGGCACGAACTGGGCGTACTACTCGCACTACGTGGGCGACATCTTCGGCGCGCCGCTGGCTATCGAAGGGCTGATGGCATTCTTTCTCGAATCCACCTTCATCGGCCTGTTCTTCTTCGGCTGGGACCGCCTTTCGCGCGTGCAGCACCTGGTCGTGACCGCCCTGATGGCGCTTGGCACCAACTTGTCGGCGCTGTGGATCCTGATCGCCAATGGGTGGATGCAGAACCCGGTCGGCGCCGAGTTCAACTGGCAGACGATGCGCATGGAGATGACCGACTTCTGGCCCATCGTCTTCAATCCCGATGCACAGGCCAAGTTCGTGCACACGGTCTCGGCCGGCTATGTCACGGGGGCGATGTTCGTTCTGTCGGTGTCGGCCTGGTACCTGCTGCGCGGGCGCGACGTGGAGTTCGCCAAGCGCAGCTTCCGCGTGGCGGCAGCCTTCGGGCTCGCCAGTGTCTGCTCGGTCATCGTGCTCGGCGACGAAAGCGGCTACACGGTCGGCGAGGCGCAGCAGACCAAGATGGCGGCGATCGAGGCAATGTGGGAGACGGAGCCCGCGCCGGCAGCGTTCAACCTCGTGGCCGGCATCAACGAGAGCGCGCAGCGCAACGACTGGGCGGTGCGGATTCCCTGGGTCATGGGCCTGATCGGCACCCGGTCGGTCTCCCGGGAGATCCCAGGCATCCACGAGATCCAGATGCGCAACCGCGAGCGGATCCTCAATGGCGTCCAGGCGGTCACCGCGCTCGAGACGCTGCGCAGCCATCGTGACGATGCGCACGCGCTGGCGACACTGAAGCAGCACCAGGCCGACCTTGGCTTCGGTCTCCTGCTCAAGCGCTATACGACGGACGTGCGGCAGGCCACGCCGGCCATGATCGATCGCGCCGTGCGCGACACCATTCCGCGCGTCACACCGATGTTCTGGGCGTTCCGTGCCATGGTGGGCCTGGGTTTCGCGATGCTGGCACTGTTCGCCCTGTCGTTCTGGACCACGCTGAAGGGACGGTTCCGCTCGCGCCCGTGGCTGCTGCGCTGGGCAATCTGGATGCTGCCCGCGCCATGGCTGGCCTGCGAGCTGGGCTGGTTCGTCGCCGAGTATGGCCGCCAGCCGTGGACCATCTACGGCGTCCTGCCCACGCACCTCAGCGTTTCCACGTTGAGCGTCACCAGTCTGTATGGGTCGCTGACCGGCTTCGTCGGCTTCTACACCGTCCTGCTGATCGTCGAGGTCTACCTGATGGTCAAGTTCGCGCGGCAGGGGCCCGGCAGCCTCGGTACCGGGCGCTACCAGAACGAGCCGGTCCACGCCCACGCGCACGCATGAGGAGATTCACATGTTTGACTACACGATCCTGAAGCTGGTCTGGTGGCTTCTGGTGGGGGTGCTGCTTGTCGGTTTTGCCATCATGGACGGGCACGACATGGGTGTCGGCACATTGTTGCCCTTCATCGGCCGCAGCGACGAAGAGCGACGCGTCGTCATCAACACGGTCGGCCCGCACTGGGATGGCAACCAGGTATGGTTCATCACCGGCGGGGGAGCCATCTTCGCGGCCTGGCCGCTGGTCTATGCCACTGCGTTCAGCGGCTTCTACTGGGCCATGCTCGCCGTGCTCTGGGCCTTGTTCTTCCGCCCGGTCGGCTTCGACTACCGGAGCAAGATCCACGACCCGCGCTGGCGCCGCACCTGGGACTGGGGCCTGTTCATCGGAGGGGCCGTGCCGCCGCTGATCTTCGGCGTGGCGTTCGGGAACCTGCTGCAGGGCGTGCCATACCATTTCGACGCCTACATGGTGTCGACCTACACGGGCAGTTTCTGGGCGCTGCTCAATCCCTTTGCCCTGCTTGCCGGCGTGGTCAGCAGCGCCATGGTCACCATGCATGGCGCCGCGTATCTTGCCCACCGCACGCAGGGGGTGCTGCAGCAGCGCGCGGTCCGCGCGACCGGCTGGGCAGCGCTGGCCATGTGCGTGACCTTCGTTGCCGCGGGACTGTGGGTCGGCAAGCTGGACGGATACCGGATCGCCTCGGCGATCGAATCGGCCGCCGTCGCGGACCCGACCGCCAAGGCGGTGGTGCGCGAGGCCGGCGCCTGGCTGGCCAACTACGCACGCGTGCCCGCGCTGTGGATGCTGCCCGTGCTGGCCGTTGCGGGCGCGCTGTCCGGAGTCTGGCTGCAGCGGCTGGGGCGCACGCTTGCCGCGTTCGTTGCGACGAGCCTGAGCATGACAGGCGTGATCGGCACGGCGGGCGCGAGCATGTTCCCGTTCATCATGCCATCGAGCAGCATGCCGGCCCATAGCCTGACGGTCTGGGACAGCGTTTCCAGCCAGCTGACGCTGACGATCATGCTGTGCGCGACCGTCGTGTTCATGCCCCTCGTGATCGGCTACACATCATGGGCTTACCGCGTGATGCGCGGCAAGGTGACGGTCGAATACGTCAAGGCCAACGAGCACAGCGCCTACTGATATCAAAGGAGTTTGCGAATGTGGTACTTCAGCTGGGTTCTCGGCGTGGGGTTTGCCGTCCTGCTTGCCGTGATGAACGCCATGTGGGGCGAGAACGAGGAGGCGCGCCGCGCCAGCCGTGAGGAAGACGCATGAGGCGGCCGGTGAAGCCACAACGGCCTGGCTTGCACTGGCCGGCCTTGATGGCAGGCGTCGCCGTCATGCTTGTCGTTAGTGTTGATCCCCGCTTTCTGATCTCGGCCAATCCTGGCCGCACGCATCTTGCTGCGGCCTTGCTGTGCTGGGCGATGAGCGCGGCACTGGTTCGCGGTGTCGGCTTTGTTCCGGTGCATGCCGCGGCGCGCCGGCTGCTCTCCGGCTGGGCGAGCGCGGTAGCGCTGGCCGCTTGCCTCGCGGCGCGATTCGCTTAGCCGCCGGATCTTGAGTGAATGAACAGATGGAAAACATTGTTGCCACCAGCGCGGCATTGGGCGCCGTCGTCGGCCTCATCCTCGCGCTCACGGGTGCGGGCGGCGCCATTCTTGCCGTACCGCTGTTGCTTTTTGTCCTGCACCTGAACGTGGCGGAGGCGGCACCGGTCGCCTTGCTCGCGGTAGGCCTGTCGGCTGCCGTCGGCGCAATGCTTGGACTACGTGCCGGCGTCGTGCGCTACCGCGCCGCGCTGCTGATGGCGGTGTCGGGCACGTTGGTCTCGCCCGTTGGCCTGTGGTTTGCCCATCGCCTGCCCAACGGCCCTCTGACGCTGCTCTTTGCCGCCGTGCTGGCGTTCGTGGCATGGCGGATGTTCAGGCAGGCAGCCGGGGGCAGGGCGCTACAGGCAGCTGAAGCCGTCCAATTCGCACAGCCTTGCCAGCTCGACAACCAAACGGGACGCTTTGTCTGGACTGCCTTGTGCACGCGTGCCCTCGCGCTGTCGGGCGCAGGCGCAGGCTTTCTATCGGGGCTGCTTGGCGTTGGCGGCGGCTTTGTCATCGTTCCCGCCTTGAAGAAAGTCACCAATGCGCCGCTGCATACCATTGTCGCGACATCCCTGTCGGTCATCACGCTGGTGTCGGCTTCCGGCGTCATCACGACCGCCATTGCCGGACGTATGGACTGGCAGGTCGGCGTGCCGTTCGCCGCCGGTGCCATGCTGGCGATGCTGGGTGGCCGATTGCTCGCGAGCCGGCTCAGCGGCGCAAGGCTGCAGCAAGGTTTTGCCGTGGTCGCAGGCCTGATCGCTATCGGCATGGTGGCGAAGGTGGTGATGGCAGGCTGATGCGAACAAACAAGCCGCCTGGGCAGGGTGGGACGCTATTGGCAGAGTACGTGGTCAATGTCTCCGCCTATTTCACGCGGCAGCCGAGGCCGGACCTCGGGGCGCGAGTGAAAGACTGGCCGAAGGGGGGCAAGCCGAATGATGCGCGCTGGGCTTGCGTTCCGCCGTATATTCACAGGGGCGCAGCGATGCGGTCTCGGCGGGGAAGATATGCGATCCAGATTGCCGTCGGCATGGGGGCGCGTGTCACCGTACTGGATCGGAACGTCGATCGCCTGCGGCATCTGGGGCTTGGCTACGGCAATCGGCTGGTAACACTCTATTCCAGTGCGGACGCCATCGAGCGCGCCTTGCTCACGGCCGATGCGGTGATCGGTGCGGTCCTGGTGACCGGCGACGAGGCGCCCAAACTAGTGACGCGCGCGATGGTTGCCCGTATGAAGGCCGGTTCCGTTGTGGTGGACGTAGCGATCGATCAGGGGGGCTGCTGCGAGACTTCGCGCCCCACCAGCCATACGGATCCGGTCTATGTCGTGGACGGGGTGCTGCACTACTGTGTGACCAACATGCCGGCGGCCGTTGCCAGGACATCCACCTTTGCCTTGAACAACGCCACGATCGGGTATGCAATGGCAATTGCTGACAAAGGCTGGTCCCGCGCACTCGGCGAAGATCCTTGCCTGCGTGCCGGTCTGAACATTTGTCGCGGTAACGTGACCTATGCGGCAGCGTCAGCGCTTGCATGTCGGGCAACGAGCGACATGGGGAAGCGATGGACTTAGCCGCCACGCTTGAGAGCCACCGCGTGAGCGAAAGCCATGGCGCAAGCGAGCGCCGCTTCTACCTCCGGTCGTGCGATCGAGCGGCGATGAGCGTCGTGTGCGCAATAAGGGAATTTCCCCGCCGCAGCGGAGGACTGGAAGCAAAATTGTTTTGCTTTCTCCCGTTTCCGATCAATGCGTGCCTTACTGGAGGCCTATATTTCTTGCAGAAGAAAGATTTCCCTTGTTGCCGCTCGGCGCGGCGACAAGCGTCGTGTGCCTTCAATGGAGGTCGGTATGAGCTATCACCTGGAAGGTCGTCTGCTCGAGGTCTGCAACTGCAAAGTCCTGTGCCCGTGCTGGATTGGCGAGGATCCCGACAATGGCACCTGCGACACCATTGTCGCGTGGCACATGGACAAAGGAACGATCGACGGCGTCGACGTGAGCGGCAATACCATTGCGGCCGTAGCGCATGTGCCCGGCAATATCCTGGAAGGCAACTGGACTGCCGCGATCTACATCGACGACAAAGCCTCAAAGGAGCAGGAAGAGGCGCTTCTCAAAGTCTATACCGGCAAAGCCGGCGGCCCGATCGCGGATCTTGTCAAGCTGATCGGCCAGGTTGTTTCGGTGGAGCGGGCGCCGATCCGCTTCACCGTGGTTCAGGGCAAAGGCGAACTCGAGATCGGTAAGGATTATTATGCCGAACTCGCCCCCTATCTAGGTGCGACTGGTGGTCAGACCACGCTCTCCGACACCGTTTTCTCGACAGTGCCCGGGGCTCCCGTGTTTGTCGGGAAGGCCCCGACATATCGGTCGCGCAATGCCGCCCTCGGCATAGACCTCGACATCCAGAACCATAACGCGCTGCAAAGCATCTTCGTGTTCGACGCATGAGCAGGGCAGCAGGCCTGGCGTCGCGCGGCGGCGCCTCGCGCCACTATCAGGTGTTCTTTCCGCTACTGGCCGCGCTGATTGCGTGCGCGTGGGTGGCGCTCTGGGCTTGGGCACGCAGTCCGTACGGGCGCTATCTCGAGCACGGCGACTGGACTGCTTCCGGGCCGGCGGCGCTACTGTGCCGAGCCATTCCCGCCGGCGATGTCGTCGTGCCGCTGGTGCTCTACGCCGCCGCGTGGATACTCATGACGGCTGCCATGATGTTGCCGACCACATTGCCGCTGATCAACGCCTTCGACCGCCTGACGGCACAGCGCCCGGACCACGGGCGCCTGGTCGCCTTGCTCCTGCTCGGCTACATGACCGCATGGGGAGCTTTCGGCTTGCTGGCGCACGCGCTTCACAGCGCAGTGCTGTCCCTGCTCGCCGGCGTTCCCGCCCTGGCTTGGCACGGCTGGCTGATTGGCGTGGGGATCATTGCATTGGCCGGCGCGTTCCAGTTCAGCAGGTTCAAGTACCAGTGCCTGGAAAAATGCCGCACGCCGTTGAGTTTCATTATGGCGCGCTGGCGTGGCCAGGCGGAGGCGGGGCACGCCTTCGCGCTTGGCGTGCAGCACGGCCTGTTCTGCGTCGGGTGCTGCTGGGCGCTAATGCTGCTGATGTTTGGGCTTGGCGCCGGCAGCCTTGGCTGGATGCTCCTGCTGGCGGCGGCGATGGCGGTTGAAAAGAACGTTCGCTGGGGCCGGTTCCTGCGCAGGCCGCTCGGCGTCGCGCTTCTCTCGTGGGCAGTCGTCCTGGTGGCGACTCATGTCTGAACCGCGCACAGTGGTCGCGCGCGATGAAGCCCCTGGCGTATCGGCGGTCTGACGCCGCGTCAGGGAGAATGGTCGCGCCGGCAGCCAGCGGAACCCGCTTGCAGAGGCGGGATGAGTCATTCGAAGGTCATTCGAAGGCTATACTGAACTCAGCAGACATGCACCCGAAAGAAGCCGGCGACGCACTTGCGCAGGTGCACTCGCTCAATGGCGTGCCGGCGCGAACCTGATGGCTGTGCCCCCGCTGGCTGCCAACGGGGGTAAGGAGCATGGCATGTTCAGACATCTTCTTGTGGCGGTAGACGGCTCCGCGCTGTCCGAGTCAGCCTTCCGCAAGGCGTTGGTATTTGCGCAGGAAACGCAGGCCAGCATCACGGCGGTGCGTGCCTGTCCGGACTTCCACGTTACGACATATCACACGGAAATGCTCACCGACACCCGCGAGCAGTTCGAAGAGGCAGTCATTGAGGACGCGGGGAAGTACCTCGAGCGCATTGCGGGAGAGGCCGCCACCGCTGGTGTGCCTTGTGACACGAGCTGCGAGGTCAACGACCACCCTTATGCCGCCATTATCAAGACTGCGGAAGACAAGGATTGTGATTTGATTGTCATGGCGTCACACGGACGCCGCGGGGTAAAAGGGTTGTTGATTGGGAGCGAGACCCTGAAGGTGCTCACTCACAGCAGGATTCCAGTGTTGGTATACCGCTGAACACGTGGAGGCCTGGCGTGGCCGCCAGGCAGGGAAACCTTGTCATGAGTAATCGCCGCTATGTCGTCACGATTGACCAACCCAGGGACGTCTCAGACGAGCAGATGGCGGAGTACATCAAGCTTGCCATCGCCAGTTGGGGCGCGGGCTTGCCGCCGCCTCCGCCGGACAGCCCGTTTTTCGACCTGGACGTGCTGTCGGTCATGGTCGGCAGCAAGGCGCACAAGCACGATTCGTGAAGTGCTTGACCGCTCAGCCCTTGTCCGGACTTGCCGGACTCTCTGGTAGCCGGAAGTCATTGCCTCCGCTATCCCGACTCGCGCTGAGCGAGCCTGTGGCCGGCAAGCTCCAACACGACCAGCGCGCGGTGACCGCATTACGCGGAGGCAAGGCGGGCGGACGGGGGTTACCCTGAACTGACCGGGTACTTCCAGCGCCTCACTCTTTAACTTGAGGCTCGGCCCCGCGGCGCGTTCAGCGTTGGAAGATCCAGATCACGACCGACACCACCACCGACACCAGGATGCAGGTCGTGATCGGGAAGTAGAAGCTGAACCCGTCCCGGATGATATGGATATCGCCGGGCAGCCGCCCGAGCGGCAGCTTCGACAGCCAGGGCCAGGTAGCGGCGGCGGCGATCAACAGGCCGCCGAGGACGAGAAGCAGGCGTTGCATGGGTGGGTCGATCAGGTTCTGCCATGTTCTGAAGCGTTGGACCGACCGCGTGGGCGAAGGATTCCGCCCACGTCCGTGGCGCCGTCAGCAGGAGCCGTGCGAACCCTGCGCCAGATCGCGCCTGGCTACCATGGAATCGACCGGCGATCGCGGAAGAAGCCACCGGTGGGGCCATCGTCGGGCAGCGTTGCCAGCCAGACCACGGTGTCGATGCCCTGCTCGGGCGAGCGCGGCGCATCGGGGCCGCCCAGGTCGGTGCGACACCAGCCGGGACACACCGAGTTGACCTTGACGCCACGATCGGCCATCTCGGCGGCCAGGATGCGCGTGACGGCATTTAGCGCGGCTTTCGAGATTCGGTAGGCCGGCACGCCGCTGCCCATCTCCGCCAGTTGTCCCATGCCCGAAGCCAGGTTGACCACCCGGCCAGCGCGGCTGGCGCGCAGCAGCGGCGCCAACGCCTGGGTGGTCCGCAGCACGCCGAAAAGGTTGGTTTCCAGGGTGCGGCCCAGGGTCTCGAGCGGCAGTTCGAGCAGGCTGGTGTCATAGTGGTCGAGCGAAACACCAGCGTTGTTGATCAACACGTCCACACGACCGAAGCGCTCAGTCAGCCAGTTGGCGAGCGCAGCCGCCGAGCTGTCCTCCGTAACGTCAAGTGGGTGGCACGCGATCGGATGGCCCGCAAGCCGGAGCTCTCTCTCCAGCACCTCGAGGTCTGTCGGCTTGCGCGCCGTGGCGACGACCAGATGGCCTTCCACGGTAGCCAGCCGGCGCGTGGCTGCACGGCCCAACCCGCGGCTGGCGCCAGTGATGACGGTAATGGGTTGATTGGTCATGCCTGAGTCTCCCCGGCGCTGGCGCGAGGCAGGCCAGCTCTCGCAGCGTTAAAGACTTGCCCGCATCGCACGCCCACGCATCGATAGTTCGCCGTTGCTACAGGGGTGCAAAGAACTCTTTCCAGTGCCCTGAAAGGTCTCGGTGTTCGCATGCCCCGTAGGGGCAGCTAATCATCTATACACCGTCGACGGTGGCCTGGTGATAGCGGATTCTCCGTATCGTGGCCTGACGCGAAACCGGGATGCTGGAACGAATGAGGACCGCCATGGTTCTAATTCACAAATGCTGGTGGCAACGATGCTCAGACTAAGCAAGCTGACTGACTACGGCACGGTGATCATGACGCACTTGGCGCGAAACCCGGGCCGAATTTGCAGTGCTGCCGAGGTCGCCGCCGCGATCGGCGTCGCGGTACCGACGACAAGCAAGATTCTGAAGAGGCTGGCAAGGCACCATTTGCTGCAGTCGTTGCGCGGCGCCAATGGCGGCTATCTGTTGGCACGAGCGCCGGAACAGATCTCGATCGCACAGGTGATTGACGCCATGGAAGGTCCGGCCGGCATGACCGAGTGCAGTGTTGCAGCCGGTCTGTGTGCACAGGAACGTCTGTGCGCCATCCGCGCCAACTGGCAATCGATCAATGGAGTGGTCTTTAGGGCGCTTGATGGTGTGACACTGGCCGATATGGCGCAACCGGTGTTGCGCCAGGTTGATATTGGCGCCCTGCACGACCGACGCGCACAGGGGCCGCGAGCTGACAATTCGTGACTCATGTGACAGTGGCAAGGGAGGGCGGAACATGGCAACCCCGGCACGCAAGCTCGATGAGCTGATCAGCCAAGGCTATAAGCATGGCTTCTACACGCCCGTAGAGACGGAAACGGTGCCGTGCGGGCTGAATGAGGACGTGATCCGCATGATCTCGGCCATCAAGGACGAGCCGGAATTCATGCGGGAGTGGCGTCTCAAGGCCTTCCGCCACTGGCTGACGATGTCTGAGCCGCACTGGGCGACGGTCAAGCACCCGCCCATCGACTACCAGGCGATCGCCTACTATTCAGCGCCGCGCTCCCAGAAGGCGGGGCCGAAGACGCTGGACGAGGTCGACCCGGAGTTGTTGCGCACCTACGAAAAGTTGGGCGTGCCACTGCATGAGCGTGAATTGCTGGCAGGCGTGGCGGTGGACGCGGTATTCGACAGCGTCTCGGTGGCCACCACCTTCAAGCAGAAGCTGGGCGAGCTCGGCATCGTCTTCTGCTCGTTTTCCGAGGCGGTGAGGGAGCATCCTGCGCTGGTGCAGCAGTATCTCGGCTCGGTCGTGCCCTATACCGACAACTACTTCGCGACGCTCAACTCCGCCGTGTTCAGCGACGGCTCGTTCTGCTATATCCCGCCCGGGGTACGCTGCCCGATGGAGTTGTCGACCTACTTCCGCATCAATGCCCGCAACACCGGCCAGTTCGAGCGCACCCTGATCATCGCCGACCAGGGCGCTTACGTCAGCTATCTGGAGGGCTGCACCGCGCCGATGCGCGACGAGAACCAGCTGCATGCTGCGGTGGTGGAGCTGATCGCGCTGGAAGATGCACAGATCAAATACTCGACTGTGCAGAACTGGTATCCGGGCGATAAGGAAGGCAAGGGCGGCATCTATAACTTCGTCACCAAGCGCGGTGACTGTCGCGGCGCGCGCTCGAAGATTTCCTGGACCCAGGTGGAGACCGGCTCCGCCATCACCTGGAAGTATCCAAGCGTGATTCTGCAGGGCGACGACTCGGTCGGCGAGTTCCATTCGGTCGCGCTGACCAACCACTACCAGCAGGCCGACACCGGTACCAAGATGACCCACCTCGGCAGGAATACCAGGAGCACGATCCTTTCCAAGGGCATTTCGGCCGGTCACGGCCAGAATGCCTACCGCGGGCTGGTGAGGATGGCCAGGAGCGCAATCGGCGCGCGCAACTACTCGCAGTGCGATTCGCTGCTGCTGGGCGACAAATGCGCCGCCCACACCTTCCCTTATATCGAGGTGAAGAACGCCACCGGCCAGGTCGAGCATGAGGCCTCCACGTCGCGCATCGGCGAGGACCAGTTGTTCTATTGCCAGAGCCGCGGTGTCAGCGCCGAGGATGCGGTTTCGATGATCGTCAACGGATTTTGCAAGGAAGTATTCAAGGAGCTGCCAATGGAATTCGCGGTGGAAGCCCAGAAGCTGCTGGGCGTGAGCCTGGAAGGCAGTATTGGGTAAAGGTGGCGCGCACGGGGCGCGCCGCAGGTGCACTGGACGCAGGTGCACTGGAGATAGAAGCCAGCCATGCTTGAGATTCGCAAGCTGCACGTCAGCGTTGACGACAAGCCCATCCTGCACGGCATCGACCTCAACGTGAAGGCCGGCGAGGTGCACGCCATCATGGGCCCCAACGGTTCAGGCAAGAGCACCCTGGCCCACGTACTGGCCGGCCGCGACCGCTTCACCGTGACGGCGGGCGAAGTCCTCTACGATGGCATGAACCTGCTTGGGATGCCGCCGGAAGAGCGCGCCCGCGCGGGCATCTTCCTCGCTTTCCAGTATCCGGTGGAAATCCCTGGCGTCTCCAATATTTATCTGCTCAAGGCGGGGCTGAACGCGATCCGCAAGCACCGTGGTGAGCCAGAGCTGGACGCCATGGACTTCCTTGCCCTGGTCAAGGACAAGCTCCAGCTCATGGAGATGGACCAGGACCTGCTTTACCGCTCGGTGAACGAGGGCTTCTCCGGCGGTGAGAAGAAGCGCAACGAGATCCTGCAGATGGCAGTGCTGGGGCCTCGGCTCGCCATTCTCGACGAGACCGACTCCGGCCTCGACATCGACGCGCTCAAGATCGTCGCCAGAGGCATCGAAACCATGCGCAGCCCGCGACGCGCCATTGTGCTGGTGACGCACTACCAGCGCCTGCTTGATTACATCGTGCCGGATCAGGTTCACGTGCTTGCGCACGGCCGCATCGCCAGGTCCGGCGGTCCCGAGCTTGCGCGCGAACTGGAGCAGAGCGGTTATGCCGGAGTGGAGGCAGCCGTCACCGGGATGGAGTCTTCAGCATGAGCGCTAGCGGGCTGGAACACTTTCTCGCCGAGTTCGACCGCGTTGAGGCCGCACTGCCCGGCCGCCGCCTGGGTTGGCTTATGCACGCGCGCCGGCAGGCGCTGGATCATTTCGCCCAGGTCGGGTTCCCCACGCTGCGCCAGGAGGACTGGAAGTACACCAGCGTGGCCGCGCTCGAGAAAAGCGGCTTCGCCGTGGCACTGCCGCAGGCCGGCGGCGGCCTGGAGGATTCCGTGGCAGCGCAGATCGAGGCGCTCGCCCTTGCCGGCGCGCACCTGATGGTGTTCGTCAATGGCATCCACCAGCCGCAATGGTCGCGCATCGGTGCCCTGCCTGCGGGGATGGAGCTCGCCAGCCTCGCCGCCACACTGGAGCGCGCACCGGACTGCCTGGAAGCGCTGATCCTGCGCGGCGCAAGCGACTTTCCCTCCGGTTTCGCCGCCTTGAACATGGCGCTCATGACCGACGGCGCCTATATCCGCGTGCCGGCGGGCAGCGCCCCCGAACAGCCGATCGACTTGCTGTTCCTCGCCACCGCCGGCGAGCTGGCCACCCATGCGCGCAACCTCGTGGTGGCGCAAGCCGGCAGCCGGATCTGCATCGTGGAGCATCATGCGGGCCTGGATGGCCTGGGCTATTGCACCAATACCATCACTGACATCGTTGCCGAACGTGATGCGCAGGTCGAACATCACAAGCTGCAGCAGGAGAGCCGCAAGGCCTTCCATATCGCCGGCGTGAGCCTGGATCAGCGGCAGGGTAGCCGCTTCGCGTCCAGTTCCTTTGCCCTTGGCAGCGCCCTGGCGCGGGTGGACATCGAAGTCGGGCTCAATGCCGAGCATACCGAGTGTTCGCTGGATGGGCTGTACATGACCGCGGGGCGGCAGCATATCGACCACCACACCCGCATCGACCACGCCAGCCCGCAAAGCACGAGTCGCGAGTTGTATAAAGGCGTGCTGGCGGGCGCCTCACGCGCCGTCTTCAACGGCAAGGTGGTGGTGCATGCCAATGCCCAGCACAGCGATGCCCACCAGTCCAACCGCAACCTGCTGCTGTCCGACCAGGCCGAGGTCGACACCAAGCCGCAACTGGAAATCTATGCCGACGACGTCAAATGCGGTCACGGCGCCACCGTAGGCCAGCTCGATGCCGAGCAGATCTACTACCTGCGCTCGCGCGGCATGGACGATGCCGCGGCGCGTGCCCTGCTGGTCTTTGCCTTCGCCGAAGAGGTCGTCAGGCGGCTCGGCCCCTCACCATTGCGCACGCGGCTGGAAACGCTCTTGCGCAGCCAGCTGTCCGAACCTGTGAAGGAGCTGCCATGAACACGGCAGCGCATGAACGGATAGCCGTGGAGCGTGCGGTTCCGGTCGCCCGCCTGGAGGTGGAGCGGCTGCGGCAGGATTTTCCCATCCTGCGCCAGACCTTCCACGGCAAGCCGCTGGTCTACCTGGACAACGCTGCCACCACCCAGAAGCCGCAAAGCGTGATCGATTGCGAAGCACGTTACTACGGCTCGCTCAACGCCAATGTCCACCGCGGCGTGCATACCCTGAGCCAGCGCGCCACCGATGCCTACGAGGCCGCGCGCGACGCAGTGCGTGGCCTGATCAACGCGGCGGGGCGCGAGGAAATCGTGTTCGTGCGCGGCACCACCGAAGCGATCAACCTGGTGGCGGCAAGCTTCGGCCAGCGCCTGCGCCCGGGCGACGAGATCCTGATCAGCGCGATGGAGCATCACTCCAATATCGTCCCTTGGCAACTGGCGTGCCAGCGCTCCGGCGCCTCGTTGCAGGTGGCGCCGATCAACGATGCCGGCGAGTTGATGCTTGAACAGTTCGCGCGATTGCTCGGCCCCAGCACCAGGATGGTCGCGATGACGCACCTCTCCAACGCGCTCGGCACCGTGAACCCTGTGCGGCACATCATCGAGCTGGCACATGCCCAGGGCATCCCGGTGCTGATCGATGGTGCCCAGGCTGTTCCTCACCTCAAGGTCGACGTACAGGCCCTCGATTGCGATTTCTACGCCTTCTCCGGGCATAAGCTCTACGGCCCCACTGGCGTCGGCGTGCTCTACGGCAAGGCTGGGCTGCTCGATGCCATGCCGCCTTACCAGGGCGGTGGGGACATGATTCGCGAGGTCACGTTCGGCAGGACCACATACAATGCGCTTCCCTACAAGTTCGAGGCCGGCACCCCCAATATCGCTGGCGTCATCGCACTTGGCGCCGCCATCGGGTATGTGAGCGCGCTCGGCCTGGAGGCCATCGCTGCCCACGAGCACGCGCTGCTCGCCTACGCCAGCGCGCAGGCAGCGCAGATCGCCGGCCTGCGCATGATTGGCACGGCTGCCGACAAGGCGAGCATTCTCTCGTTCACCCTGGACGGCATCCATCCCCACGATGTCGGCACCATCCTCGATCAGCACGGCGTGGCGGTCCGTGCTGGCCATCATTGCGCCATGCCCGTGATGGAACGCTTCGGCGTGCCTGCCACGGTGCGCGCCTCCTTCGCGCTGTACAACCTGCGTGAAGAAGTGGATGCACTGTTTGCTGCGGTGCGTGCGGCACAGGAGGTATTCGCCTGATGTCTGACCTGCGCAATCTCTACCAGGAAGTGGTCGTCGACCACAGTCGCTCGCCGCGCAATTTCGGTCGGCTGGCGGCAGCGAACCGCAGTGCCGAGGGGTTCAACCCGCTGTGCGGCGACCGGCTGACGCTGTACCTGAGAATCAGCGATGGGGTGATCGAGGACGCCAGCTTCGATGGCTCGGGCTGCGCCATCTCCACCGCCGCAGCCTCGCTGATGACAGAAGCACTCAAGGGCAAGACCGAAGCACAAGCGCGGGCCTTGTTCTCCGCCTTCCACGCGCTGGTGACCGCAGAGCCAGGGCAGGCCGGCGTGCCGATGGGCAAGCTGGAGGTCCTGGCCGGGGTGCGCGAGTTCCCGGCGCGCGTGAAGTGCGCAACCCTGGCCTGGCATACCATGCTGGCCGCTTTGGAGAACAGCGCCAGGCCGGTCTCGACGGAGTAAAGCGATGGGCATTATCGATTGGCTGCGCAAGGCCGAGGAACACGAAGACAGGTTCGAGCCTGAGCCGGACAGCCTGGAGGGGCGGGTGATTGCGGCCTTGCGCACGGTGTACGACCCCGAGATCCCGGTCAATATCTACGACCTTGGCCTGATCTACCAGTTATCGGTGGACGAAGCCAGCGGCAAGGTGGGCATCCGCATGACACTGACCGCACCGGGCTGCCCGGTGGCGCAAACCTTCCCGGGTGTGGTGGAGGCCGCTGTGATGGAAGCCGGCGGGGTGAACGAAGTCGGGGTTGAACTGGTGTGGGACCCGCCCTGGTCGAGAGACCAGATGAGCGAGGCGGCGCGCCTGGAACTGGGGCTGCTCTGAGATGAGCGAGTGGATCGATGTGGCCCGCGCCGACGAGTTCGCGCCCGGCACTTGCCGCAGCGTCGATGTCGATGGCGTTCAGGTCGCGGTATTCAATGTGGGTGGTAATTATTACGCCATCGAGGACCTCTGCTCGCACGAGGCCGAGCCGCTTTGCGGCGGCGACGTGGAAGACCAGGAAGTTGTCTGCCCGCGCCACGGCTCGCACTTTTCCCTTCTAACGGGCGAGGCACTGTCCCCGCCTGCCTACGAGCCGGTGGCGACTTTTCCGGTCCGGGTGGAGGACGGCAAGGTGCAGGTCAGGGATGAGCGCCGAGACTAAGCGGCCGCGGTGCCGGACCGAGCGGGCCGAAGCGGAAGCGGCGCTCGCGCGCCAGCTGCTGGGCACCTTGCGCATGGGTTCTACCCTACATCAATCCGTCTACGATGGCCAATTGAGCCCTGGCGGGCAAGGCGCATTGTGTGTGTCAGTGCGCCGTCACGATACGATGCCTGTGGCGACGGCCCCGCGAGCCGGCCTGGTTCCCAAGCAGTACAACCGCTACGGTAACTGTCGCAACAAGGATTGTCGCCAGCGCATTCATCTCCGGATTCAACCCGAGGCGGGCTCGCGAGAAGACGACCATGGGTAGCGTGGTCGCCCCAGGGCCAGAGAGGAACGATGCCACGACGACATCGTCGAACGACAACGTAAAGGCGAGCAGCCATCCCGACAGCACGGCCTGCAGGATTTGCGGCAACGTGATGAGCAGGAACACTTTCATCGGCGGCGCACCAAGGTCTGCTGCCGCGTCCTCCAGCGTCGGGTCGAGGTCAAGCAGCCGTGACTGCACGATGATCGATACATAGGCCAGGGTCAGCATCACGTGTCCAAGCCATATGGTCAGCATGCCACGCCCCGCCGGCCAGCCAGCCCGGTGTTCGAGCTCCACGAACAGGAGCAGCAGCGCTATGCCAAGGATTATCTCGGGCAGCACCAGCACGGCATTGAGCATTGCCGACAACAGCCCGCGCGCGCGTGTCTTCGTGCCGCGGGCCAGGGCGTATCCGGCGAGGGTGCCCAGCACCGCCGAGGCTGTTGCCGCCAGTGCGGCGATCCGCAGCGATAGCCACGCTGCCTGGATGAGTTCTTCATCCTGCAGCAGCGCGGCATACCATCTGAAGGTGAACCCCGCCCAGACCGTGACGAGCTGCGAGGCGTTGAAAGAATAGAACACCAGCACTGTGATCGGTGCGTAGAGGAAAAGATATCCCAGCCCGAGGATCGCCACGTGGAGTGGGAGATGGCGCTGCGTCATCGCCGTGCTCCGCCGCCGCGTGCCTGCAGCCGCTGGAACAGTGCCATGGGCCCGAGCAGCAGCGCCAGCATGGCACAGGCTAGGGCGGACGCCATCGGCCAGTCCGTGTTGTTGAAGAACTCGTCCCACATAAGGCGCCCGATCATCAGTGTGTCGGCGCCGCCGAGCAGGCTGGGGATCACGTACTCTCCGACCGAAGGGATGAAGACCAGCAGGCAACCGGCGACGATGCCGTTGCGGGATAGGGGCAGGGTAACCTGCAAGAATGCACGCCAGGGGCGCGCGCCCAGGTCCTGAGCCGCCTCCAGCAGGGTGGTGTCCATCCTGGCCAGATGCGCGTACAAAGGCAGCAGCATGAAGGGCAGGTAGGAGTACACCATGCCGACATAGACGCCTGCCGTGGTGTGATAAAGAGCCAGCGGATGGTGGATAATTCCGGCCGCCAGCAGCAGCTGGTTGAGCAGCCCCTCGTTCTTGAGGATGCCGATCCACGCGTAGACTCGGATCAGGAAGGAGGTCAAGAACGGCAGCATGACCGCCATGACCAGATAGTGGCGCCAGCGCGGACTGACACGCGCAATGCAGTAGGCGACCGGATAGCCCAGCAGCAGGCAGCACAGGGTCGTCGTTGCGGCAATCTTCAAAGAGCTGAAGAATGCTTCGAGGTACAGACTGTCGCTCAGCAAACGGCGATAGCTGTCGAGGTGCAGCGCAAGGTGGAAGGTGCCATGGTGGAGCGCCAGCGGCTCGGTGTAGGGGGGCATGCCAAACCGCATCGCGGACAGGCTGAGCTTGATCACCGACAGGAACGGCAAGAGGAAGAATATGACCAGCCACGCCAGCGTGACCAGCAATGCAAACCGTTGCCAGGCCGGGGCGGGCCGGGGTGGGTCAGAAATGTTTCTCGGCGCGGCGGCCATGTCTGTCTACGGCCCGGGCACGCCTTGGGTCTTTGCCGGGTCCAGAACCACTGCGGCGTCGGCTGGCCAGCTGGCCCAGACGCCGACGCCGGGCGCGGGGGTGTTGTCCCGACCAGGGACTGTCCCGGGAATGTCGGCAACGAGCATCTGGCCGGATTCAAGCCGGAGCCGGCAGGTGCTGTGGCTGCCGCGATAGGTCACCTCATCGACGCTGCCTTGCTCCGTGTTCCATGTGTGCATTGGCGGCGTGCGCGACAGCGCGACGTGTTCCGGCCGGACGCAGACCTGGATGCTGCTGCCAACCGGCCAGCCGCGGTCCAGCGCGGTGCGCAGCGGCTGGCGCAACTGCGCGCAGGCGAGGATGAGCTGTCCTGCATCCCGGCCTGCCACCGTTGCCTCGAACAGGTTTGCATTGCCGACGAACTCCGCCACGAAGCGGGAGTTCGGGAACGCATAGACTTCGATTGGCGGGCCGACCTGCAAGATACGGCCTTCGTTCATCACGGCGATGCGGTCGGCCATGCTCATGGCTTCTTCCTGATCATGCGTGACGAGCACACAAGTGACGCCGACCTCGCGCAAGATATGGCAAAGCTCCGCCTGCGTCGTCGTGCGGATCTGCTTGTCGAGGGCCGACATCGGTTCGTCCAGCAGCAACAGCCGCGGGCGCTTGGCCAAGCTGCGGGCCAGTGCCACGCGCTGCTGCTGTCCGCCGGACAACTGGTGCGGCCGGCGCTGTGCGTAGCGCTGCATCTGGACCAATGCCAGCATTTCCGACACGCGCTGGCGGACCTCGCTGCGCGGCAGGGATTCCTGCCGCAACCCGAAAGCGATGTTCTCTTCCACCGTCATATGCGGGAAGAGCGCATAGGATTGGAACATCATGTTGACTGGCCGGCGGTAGGGCGGCAGCGGGCTGATGTCCTTGCCATCCAGGTACACGTGGCCGGAGGTTAGCGTCTCCAGCCCCGCCACGATGCGCAACAGCGTTGTCTTGCCGCACCCCGAACTACCGAGCAGCGCGAACAGCTCGCCGGCACGGATCGCAAGGTTGATGTGCTGTAGCGCGACCGTCTCGCCAAAATGGCGGGATACCCCGGTGAGTTGCACCAGAGCATCCGACGCCCGTGGTCCTGCCGCAGGGGGCGGGCGCCGGACGTGCAAAGCGGGGAAGAGCCGCGCTAGCGGCCCGCCTTGAATGTCGTCCACAACCGGGTCTGGAGGCGTGTGATGTCCGGCGGCAGCGGCTTGAGCATGTAGAGCGACTGCATCACCGGCGCTGGCGGATAGACCGAAGGATCCCGCGCGACTTCCGGCAGCACGTATTTCCTGGCGGCGAGGTTTGCGCTCGGGTAGAAGACCGCATTGGTGATTGCGGCATGTACGGAAGGCGTCTCGATATAGTTGACCCACTGCAACGCTTCATCGACATGCGTTGCATCGATGGGGATCGCCATGACGTCGAACCACACCGGCGCGCCGCCGCCAGGGATGACGTAACGTATTTCGTAGGGCTTGTGCGCCTCATGTGCGCGGTGCCTGGCGATGGTGACGTCGCCGGACCAGCCGTAGGCCAGGCAGATGTCGCCACCGGCAAGGTCGTTGATATAGCCGGAGGAATTGAATTGGGTGATATAGGGCCGGATGCGTTCCAGCAGTGCCAGGGCAGCCTGGTAGTCGGCGGGATTGGTGCTGTTCGGATCCCTGCCCAGGTAGTGGAGCGCCGCCGGGAAAACGTCGGCGGGTGAATCGAGCATGGAAACGCCGCACGGGCGCAATTTTGCCACGTTCTCCGGCTTGAAAAGGACATCCCAGCTGTCAAGGGGCGCATTCGCCCCCAACGCTGCCCGCGCCAGCTTGATGTTGTAGCCCAGTCCTGTGGTGCCCCAGGCCCATGGCACCACAAACTGATTGCCGGGATCCACGTCGGCAATCAGCCGCATCAGCGCGGGATCGAGGTACCGCAGGTTCGGGAGCTTCGACTTGTCCAGCTTGCGGTAGGCCCCGGCGGCGATCTGCCTGGCCGCATAGTTGGAGCTGGGCACGACCACGTCGTAGCCGGAGTGCCCCGCGAGCAGTTTGGCCTGGAGGGTTTCGTTGCTATCGTAGACGTCGTACCGGACCTGGATGCCCGTTGCGTGCTCGAATCCCGGGACTGTGTCCTGCGCGATGTAGTCGGACCAGTTGTAGACGTTCAGCTGCCGCGGCGCGGCGCCGGCAGTGCCTGCCATTCCGAGGACCAGCAGTCCGGCCAGGACTCTTCGCAGGAAACAGCATTTCATCCTGGTACTCCGTCCGTTCAACGCGCGAACAGCTGCCGCCGTTGCCGAACCGCCACCGTGCGCAAAATGGTGGCGCCGGGTGCGCTCACGGGCTTGCAGCCTCCTATGCATCGTAGTGTTCCCGTCCGGATTGTCAATTGCCAATCGTCCGTGGTGTGGCGGCAGATGCGGGATGGTGGGCCGCGCCGGCTGCCCGGGCCTTGGCACCGGGAGTGCGCCTTATTCGGCCAGCACACCGGGTGGGGTTCGGAGACTGTGGATGTCTATGAGTACCCCCTGGACCATCATGTCTTGATGTAAGCCAGGACGCGTGGGAGCTGTATCACGTGGATGTCGACGGGGCCGCTGGATGGCTCGGTCTGGTGCGTATCAGCGTGGACAACGACCATTCGCGCACCGCATGGACCGTGCCCAACGCCATCACATGTATCAGCTCCCCTTCGACACCCGCACTGCATCATTCCGATATATTTCCGGGAACATCATCTTCAGATTGCCAATCTTTGGCAGGTCGTTGATCACGATGTACGGATAGCCCGGATGATTGACGAGAAAGTCCTGGTGGTAATCCTCGGCAGGATAGAAACCCTTGTAATCCTCGACGCGTGTCACGATCGGCGCCCGATACGACTTCGCCGAACCAAGCTGCGTGATATACGCCCGCGCAATCGTCCGCTGCTCTGGCGTGAGCGGAAAGATCGCCGACCGATACTGTGTACCGTGGTCCGGACCCTGGTAGTTCAGTTGGGTGGGATTGTGCGCGACCGAGAAGAAGATCTGCAGCAGCTTGCCGTAGCTGATCTGCGTGGGGTCGTAGCGAATCTCGACCGATTCAGCGTGGCCGGTCAAGCCTGTCCCAACCTTTTCGTATTGCGCGGTGCTTGCTGCGCCACCGGCATAGCCGGACGTGGCGCGTGTTACGCCGCGCACATGCTGGAACACGCCCTGCACGCCCCAGAAGCAACCACCGGCGAAAACCGCGGTCTCGCTGTGGCTGGTGCCCGGCTTTTCGTCTAGGGTCGGGGCGGGAATCTTCACCGCTTCCTCGGCCGATAGCGCGGGCAATTGCCACGCAGCGGCCACGGCCGTCAGCATGACCAGGCCTGCGAGCCTGCGTGTAGTGGGGCGTGCCCAGTGTTGCAGCGTTGCGATGACTCTCATAGTAGGGTTCCCTGCGAAGATGAAAGATCAGCCAAACGTGAAGGCGTAGGCCTGCACGCCGGGGGCGAGGAATTCGATCGCGAAGGTGCGGTCGTGGATGTCGCCGCTCTGGCGGACAAGCTGGTAGAGGCGTTGCTGCCTGACCGTGCCGCTGCCATCGGCGGCCACATCGGTACCGTGCGAAGCGCCTGGCGCGTTGCCGTCGATCGTCACGCGAAAACGCACTGGTTTGCCATCCGCGCCAGGGCCGAGCACGAGGTGCAGGTCGCGCGCGTGGAAGCGGTAGATGATGCGCCCGTTGGCGCGTTCCAGGGTCGCCTGTTCCGCACCGACTTTCCAGTTGCCAGCGAGACCCCACTCGTTCAGTGCGGGCCTGGCCGGTACGGTGTAGTCCTTTGGCTGATCCGCCTTCGCGCCGCCGGGCGACGCAAAATTCTCGGCGCGCACATAGCCGACGTACGTCTCCGGCGAACGCAGCGCGTCGTTGTCAGCCGCCATTTCCACGCCCTGCATGGCGTTGCTGTTAGTCATCGCCACTTTCGTCACATCTCCGTGGCCGGCTTCGGCCAGCAATTGCCGGATCACGGCTTCTGACTTCTCGTACTCGCCCTCGCCGAAATGATGGAAGCGTATGCGCCCCTGGGCATCGATGAAGTAGTGCGCCGGCCAGTAGTGATTACCGAACGCGCGCCAGATCGCGTAGTTGTTGTCGATCGCGATCGGGTAGTTCACGCCGAGGTCGTGTGCGGCCTTGCGGACGTTGTCGATATTGCGTTCGAAGGCGAACTCGGGCGCATGCACGCCGATCACGACGAGGCCCTGGTCACGATATTTGTCGGCCCATGCCTTCACATAAGGCAGCGTGCGCAGGCAGTTGATGCACGAGTAGGTCCAGAAGTCGACCAGCACGACCTTGCCGCGCAGCGCTTCGGCGCTCAGCGGCGGCGAGTTGATCCATTCCACCGCGCCAGTGAGGCCCGGGAACTGGCCTTCCACCGGCAGCGTCATCTGACGGTCCACGGCGCGCATCATCATCGAGCCACTCTCAGCAGGCTTGGCCGACATCGCGCTCGGCGGGGCCTGCATCATCATCGTGCCACTACCTTCGTCCTTGCGGGCGAGCTTATCGACGAGCTGCTGTTCGAGTCCGCCTGTGGCCACCGTCGAAATCCGCGTGAGCACGCCGGCGTCGAGTCCCAGCGCAATCGCGCCGACGCCCGCCAGCATCGCCGCGCCGATACCGCGCCGTATCCATTCACCGGCGCCGAGCGAACGCTTCATGGCGGCGAACACACGACCGCCGATCAGCAGCGCGCCGGCCAGCGAGGTGGCCGCGCCGGCCGCATAGGCCAACAGCAGCACTGTGGAGCCAAGGCTCGCGCCTTGCAGCGCTGCGCCGGTCAGCACGAGGCCGAGGATCGGGCCCGCGCAAGGTGCCCAGAGCAGGCCCGTGGCGATGCCGAGCATGAATGACGAGCCCGGGCCGGCGGGGCGGCTGTCGGCCCGGGCGAAATTCGACAGACGGCTCCCCGCGTTGACCAGCGGACGCATCAGCCGCTCAGCCAGGCTCGGCAGCAGCAGTGTCAGGCCGAACACAGCCAGCAGCGCGATGGCCAGCCAGCGGCCATATTGGTTGGCCTGTGCGACCCAGCCACCGCCGACGGCCGCCAGCGTGGCCACGCCAGCGAACGTGATGCCCATGCCGGCCAGCAGCGGCAGGCCGCTGCGTACGAACGGCTGATCGGCACGCGCGAAGACGAACGGCAAGACAGGCAGGATGCAGGGGCTCAGGATCGTGAGCGCCCCACCAAGGTAGCCAAGAATCAGAAGTAACATGCGATTCATCCGATCAGGCAGGCACGGGGCGGAATGTCAGCGCCACGCCCGACAGCAGGAAGCGTCTGGTAATGCACATGATGAACTCCGCGCTGAGGAATGGTGACGGCATGGTAGGTGGCGTCACGTGTCGAAGTCCTCGCCAAACCTTAAACAATTCGTGATAACTGGCCCGGCTTATTTCTGCACAATAGAGCCACTCTCTGAGTCGTGACAGCACCATGGAAAACCCCAAGCGCATCCTGCTCGTGGAGGACGATGTCGGCATTGCCAACGTCCTGGCCATACATCTGCGCGACGAGCGCTACGAGGTCGTGCATACCGCGGACGGTGCCGACGGGCTGCGGCTGCTCGAGCAGGGCGGTTGGGATGCCCTGGTGCTGGACCTGATGCTGCCCGGCGTCGACGGCCTGGAGATCTGCCGCCGCGCGCGTGCGATGACGCGCTACACGCCCATCATCATCACCAGCGCACGTTCCAGCGAGGTCCATCGCATCCTCGGACTCGAGCTCGGTGCCGACGACTACCTGGCCAAGCCGTTTTCGGTGCTGGAGCTGGTGGCGCGTGTCAAGGCGCTGCTGCGTCGCGCCGACGCGATGGCGCGCGACGTGCGCGCCGATGCCGGCAGCCTCGATCTGGCAGGCCTGACCGTTGATCCGCTCGCACGCGAGGCCACGGTCGATGGCAGGCGGCTCGAACTCACGCCGCGCGAGTTTGATCTGCTGTACTTCTTTGCGCGCCATGCGGGCAAGGTGTTCTCGCGCATGGACCTGCTCAACGCGGTCTGGGGCTACCAGCACGAAGGTTACGAGCACACGGTGAACACTCATATCAACCGGCTGCGCTCCAAGATTGAGGTCGATCCCGCGCAGCCCACGCGCATCCTGACTGTCTGGCGCCGTGGCTATCGCTTCGTCGCGGATCCCCGGTCCGGCGAGGCTGCCGACACGGGAGCGACATCGTGAATCTCTCGTTGACCCAGCGGCTGGCGGCCGTCTTTGCGGCGTTGCTGCTGGCGTGCTGCGGCGCATCGGCGTGGTTGCAGGTGCGCGCCAATGCGATGCACGAGAAAGAGGTGATCCAGGATCTCTCACGCGGGCTGGCCGCGTACATCGCACGCAATGCCTTGGCCGAGGACCAGCATGCGCTCGAGCCCCAGGCGCTGCGCAAGCTTTTCGGCCAGTTGATGGTTGTGAATCCGAGTGTGGAGGTCTATCTGTTGGACGACCAGGGGCGTATCCGGAGCCATGACGCACCGGCCGGCCATCTGGCGCGTGAGCATGTAAACCTGGCGCCTGTGAAGAAACTGATCGATGGCGAGGCATTGCCGATTCTTGGTGACGATCCGCGCAGCGTTTCGGGCCGGAAGGTGTTCAGCGCAGCGCCGTTGCGGCAAGGCGGCTACATCTATGTGGTGCTGCAGGGCGAAACGCATGACAAGCTGGCCGCGCAGGCCACGCGGAATTCGGTCATGCGTACCACGCTATGGTCGATGGCATTGGTGGCCACGCTCGGCCTGATCGCCGGACTGGTCGCGTTCGCGTTGATCACGCGCCCGCTGCGGCGCCTAACGCTGCTGATAGGCCACTTCGATTCGGACGCTGGGCGCCACGATCATCCCGGGACGCCGCTGGAGCCGTCATCAGGCGATGAGATTGCCGCGCTGGAATCCGCATTCCGCCAGATGGCCGATCGCATTGAGGCGCAGTGGCGCACACTCAAGCAGCAGGACCAGGAACGGCGCGAGATGGTGGCTAATATCTCGCACGATCTGCGCACGCCGCTGGCCTCGCTGCATGGCTACCTGGAAACGCTTTCGCTGAAATCCGACAGGCTCGGTGCCGAGGAACGCCAGCGCTATCTGGCCATTGCGCTCGCGCAGAGCGCAAAGGTCGGCGGGCTGGCGCAATCGCTGTTCGAGCTCGCGCACCTCGAACATGGCATGGTGCAGGCGGTGCCGGAGGATTTCTCGATTGTCGACCTGGTGCAGGATGTACTCGAGAAATTCGCGCTGCCGGCCGAGGCCAAGCAGTTGCAACTGCGTGCCGGCGTGCCGCCGGCCCTGCCTGCGGTGAGCGCGGATCTCGGCATGATCGAGCGCGTGCTGACCAACCTGCTCGACAACGCGATCCGCCATACGCCTGTCGGCGGTACGGTCGAGGTTGACCTGGCCACCGAGGACGGCAAGGTGGCCGTGACGGTCAGCGATACCGGCCCGGGCATTCCACCGGCCTTGCGCGAATCGCTCTTTCAGCGTCCGTTCCCGTCAGGTGGCGCGCACCGTGGCGGCGGGCTTGGGCTGCTAATCGTGCAGCGCATGCTGCAACTCAATGGCAGCCAGGTGCGCCTGGTGGAGAGCCCGGTGGGGGCTACACTGTGCTTCGCCTTGCCAGCCTCACGGTCGCCCGGCTGACCGCACGCCTCCTCGGCCCGACTGTCGTTACGCGAATGACTTCGGCTCAGGCAGGCGAAAAGGGGGTCTTGCCCCGGCGATATGTACCCGGGGCGCTTCCGGTCCACGACTTGAAGGCGCGCTGGAACGCGGCGCTGTTGGTGAATCCGAGTTCATGCGCCAGTTCCGACAGCGGGACGGCGCTCGTATTGAGTCGGACGATGGCGATGTCGCGCCGCAGATCGTCCTTCAGGGACTGGAATGATGTGCCCTCCAGCGCCAGTTTCCGCTGCAGTGTCGCGGTCGAAATATGCAACGACTCGGCGGTCGCCGCAAGGTCAGGCCAATCGGGTTGCGAACGCTGCAAAAAGCCGCGGACGCGGGCGCTGGTAACCTGATCGGTGCGGCCCGGCACAAGCATGTTGGCTTGCGCCTCGGCGAGGAACGCGCGCAGGGCCGCTTCATCCCGCCGCACAGGACGCTGCAGCCAGGCCACGTCAAACCAGAATGCCGTCAGCGGCTGCTCGAATGCCATCTCGGCGGGGAATATCTTGCCGTAGCTACCCGCGTACGGCGGATATGCGAAGGCGAAGTCGAAGCGCGTGACCGGCAGACGGCCGCCAGCCAGCCAGGCGATCAGGCGCCAGAACACACGGAGCAGGAGTTCGTGGACGAACGTCTTCTGCGCGGTCACCGCATTGGTGAAGCGAAAGGCCACGCAAGCCTTTCCGTTGTCCCGATGCACTTCCGCGACGACGTCGTCCTGCAGTAGCCAGAACGTATGCGACAAACGCCGGATGGCAACGTCCAGCGTCTGCGCGCTCAATGCGCTGCGCGCCATCAGCGCGAAGCTGCCGCGCTTCAGTGGCCGGGACAGGAAGCCGAGGCATTCATCTCCGAATCGCTCGATCACCAGACGGAACACGGTCGCGTACTGCGCAGCGGTTACACGCGCCCCCGCGTGCGCAAGCAGTTCCGCGGAGACTCCCGCTTCGGTCAGCAGGTCGTCTATGCAGTGGCCGTGCGCCTGCACTCCTGTGAGCAGGCCGCGCAGGAAGATGACCGATATCGTCACAGGGGCGCGCATCGTCACTGAGAATTGCCTCCGAGATTGATGTGTTCTGCCATGCGATCGAGGTAATGCGTGATTGCTGGCTCCGGGGCGTGTTTCTAACATGGTGGGCACCAAGCAAGCAATCCGCACTTCCGCTCGGTGAGAACAGGCAAGCACACAGGCCACTTCGGCATCGTGCGCTGCAGCACAGGCGGGTCGCACTGCGGTGCAATTTTTCCAGACGTACTGACGGAGACAAACTTCATGACTCTCAAGCTCGACGGCAAGGTAGCCCTTGTCACAGGATCTGGTCGCGGCATTGGCCGTTCCATCGCACTCAAGCTGGCAAGCGAAGGCGCGCGGCTGGTTATCAATGACCTCGACGCCGCCCCGGCCGAGGAAGTGGCGGCCGAGATTCGCGCAGCGGGTGGGCAGGCAGTAGTCTGCGCCGGCTCGGTGACCGCGCCGGATTTTGCCGAACGTTTTGTCGGCACGGCCGTCAGCGAATACAAGGGCTTGGACATTATTGTCAACAACGCCGGCTATACCTGGGACAACGTGATCCAGAAGATGACGGACGAGCAGTGGTACGCCATCCTCGACTGCCACCTGACCGCGCCGTTCCGCATCCTGCGCGCCGCGCAGCCGGTGATCCGGCAGTTGTCGAAGGCCGATGCCGAGGCCGGCCGGCGGGTGGTGCGCAAGGTCGTGAATATCTCGTCAGTGGCCGGCATTTTCGGCAACGCCGGCCAGGCCAATTACTCGACTGCCAAGGCGGGCATCATCGGCATGACCGAGACCCTGGCCAAGGAGTGGGGGCGCATGGACGTCACGGTGAACTGCGTGGCCTACGGCCTCATCAAGACGCGCCTGACCGAAGCCACGGCCGGGGGCAATGCCACCGCCAATATCGAAGGACGCGAGATCAAGGTGGGGGTCAATCCGGACCTGATGGCCGCCATGGAGCGCGGGATTCCGCTGGGCCGCGGCGGCACGCCGGAGGAGGCTGCCGGCGCGGTGTACCTGTTCTGTGTGCCGGAGTCCGACTACGTCAGCGGCCAGACGCTGATGTGCACGGGTGGCCTCACCGGCATCTGAACCTGAAGGAGAATCGCCATGCTGCCCACGCTGCTCCGTCATCCCTGGATGGACGACGACATCGAAGCGTTTCGTGAACAGGTCCGCCGCTATATCGCAGGCGAGCTGTCGCCACATCTGGACGCCTGGCGCCGCCAGGGATACGTCCCGCGCGAAGTCTGGCGTCCGTTCGGCGAAATGGGATTCCTGCTGCCAGAGATGGACGAAGCCTATGGCGGTGTGGGTGCCAGCCTGGCCTACCAGCTTGTGGTGCAGGACGAAATGGCCAAGGCGGAACTGCCGGCCAACACTGCGGTACACACGATTGCCGCGCACTACCTGCTGGACTACGGTACGGATGCGCAAAAGCAACGCTGGCTGCCGAAGCTGGCCAGCGGCGAGATGCTCGCCGGCATTGCGCTGACCGAACCGGGCTGTGGCTCCGACCTGCAGGCGCTGCGTACCCGCGCAAGGCGCGAGGGCGACGAGTACGTGATCGACGGAGCCAAGACCTTCATCACCAACGGGTTCACGGCCAACCTGCTGGTGGTGGCCGTGCGCACTGGCGAGGCCGGTAGCCGCGGGGTGTCCCTGATCGTGCTGGAGACCGAAAACCTGAAGGGCTTTCAGGTCGGGCGGCGGCTGGAGAAGCTGGGGCAGCACGCTTCGGATACGGCCGAGCTGTCGTTCGACGGTGTCCGCGTGCCGGCCGATCACCTGCTTGGCGGCGCCGAGGGCAAGGGCTTCGGGCAGCTGATGAGCCAGCTGCCGTACGAGCGCCTGCTGCTGGCCGTGCCCGCTGCGGCTGTCATCGAACGCGCGGTCGAGCTGACGCTCGAGTACACGCAGCAACGCAAGGCATTCGGACAGTCTCTCTATGACTTGCAGAACACGCGCTTCAAGCTCGCGGAGTGTGCAACGCTGGCCCATGTGGTCCGCTCCTTCGTCAATGACTGCATCCAGCGCCTGCTGGACGGGGAACTCGACGAAACGGCCGCCTACATGGCCAAGTGGTGGTGTACCGAGCAGCAATGCAAGGTGACCGACGAGTGCCTCCAGCTGTTTGGCGGCTATGGCTACATGGTCGAGTACCCGATCGCCCGGCTGTATGCGGATTCGCGCGTGCAGAAGATCTATGGCGGCGCCAACGAGATCATGAAGGAACTGATCGCGCGGAAGCTGCCGCGATGAAGCCGCCGCTGATTGGTATTCGCATCGTCGAGTTCGAAGGCATCGGCCCCGGTCCGCTGGCGGGTCGCATGCTTGCCGACATGGGGGCGCAGGTGACGGTGATCGCGCGGCCACAGAAGGGCGCGGTCAATGAAAGGCTTGGCAGCGCGGCCGATAACCCGCTAAGGCGCTGCAAGAACGTGGTCACGCTCGACCTCAAGCGGACGGAAGACGTGGCCCAGGCGAAGTCCATGGTGGCCGGGGCAGATGCGCTGATTGAAGGCAACCGCCCGGGCGTGATGGAAAAGCTCGGCCTTGGGCCAGCGGACTGTGCCGCCATCAACCCGCGGCTGGTCTACGGCCGCATGACCGGCTGGGGCCAGCACGGGCCGCTGGCGCAGGCCGCCGGCCATGATCTGAATTACGTGGCGTTGACCGGCTTGCTGTCACTGTCGGCACACCGGGGCGAGCGGCCGATCGTGCCGCCCACCGTGGTGGGCGATGCCGCTGGTGCACTGGGCCTTGCCTTCGGCATGGCCTGCGCACTGCTGGCAGCGCGTGCCGGCGCAGGCGGGCGGGTGGTGGACGGTGCCATCGTCGATGTGTTGGCGATGCTCGGGACCATCGCGCAATGGGTACGCGCCAGCGGTCAGCTCGATGGCGATGGACCAAGCCCTTTTCATGACTCGCCGTTCTATGACGTCTATGCCTGTGCCGACGGCGGCTTTATCACGCTCGGCGCGCTGGAACCGCAGTTCTACGCGCTTCTGCTGGAAAAGCTCGGATTCTCCGATGTCGATCCCGACGCGCAATATGACGTGCGGACCTGGCCTGAGCTGAAGCAACGCTTCGCGTCACTGTTTGCCAGCCAGCCGCGCGCTCACTGGTGCAGCTTGCTGGAAGGTAGCGACGTCTGCTTTGCTCCCGTACTCAGCATCGCCGAGGCCGCGGCGCATCCGCACAACGTGGCACGCGGGATCTATCACGTTGGTGCGGGCGGTTCGGTGCAGGCGGACGGGGCACCGCGATTCACGCCGCTGCGCGCTCCGTAGCGCGCCGTTTCAGGGCACCACGCTTTTCTTCAAGACGAGGTAGCTGGCCGGCCTATCGAGGCCGGTCACTCGGTACGGCTGGCGCTGGATGACAGCGCTGCCGGGACGCCGCTCGTCCCATGCCTGGCGCCTCCCTCCAGGCTTGCGCAAGTCAACAGAAATCCTATAAGGCGCAGGAGACACCGTGAACCAGTTATCCAGTACACCACGCGTGGACGCTGAGGAAGCCGACATGCACAGCCTGCTGCAGGCCCAGCAAAAGGCGTTCCTTGCGGACATGAACCCATCGTACGACACGCGCATGGAGCGGCTGCGCCGCTTGCAGGACATGACGGAGCGGCACGGCCCGGCGCTGGTCGAGGCGATTTCGCAAGACTTTGGCCATCGCTCGGCGCACGAGACGCGGCTGATCGACCTGATGATCGCCACGGCGGCAATCAAGCACGTGCGCAATAAGCTGAAAGCTTGGATGCGCCCGCGCCGTGTAGCAACCGCGCTGCATTTTCGGCCAGGCCGCAGCCTGGTCCTGCGCCAGCCACTGGGCGTGGTGGGCATCATTGCGCCTTGGAACTACCCGTATCAGGTGTCGATCGGGCCCGCCGTGGGCGCCATTGCGGCAGGCAACCGCGTCATGATCAAGCCATCGGAACTGACGCCGCGCTTTTCCGAACTGCTGCGCCACATCGTGACGGAGAGCTTTGCCGAAGACGAGGTCTCGGTCGTCACCGGTGATGTCGATGTGGGGAGGACCTTTGCGGGATTGCCCTTCGATCACCTTCTCTTTACCGGGTCGACGGCCGTCGGCAAGCTGGTCGCGCAAGTCGCGGCGCGCAATCTCACGCCCGTCACGCTCGAACTCGGGGGCAAATCGCCCGTCATCATTGACAGCTCCTGCGACCTCGATATCGCCGCGCCGCGCCTGACGCACGCCAAGCTGCTCAATGCGGGGCAGACCTGCATCGCGCCGGACTATGCACTGGTGCCGGCGGATCGTGTGCCGGCGTTCGTGGCTGCGCTGAAGCGAACCGCGGCCCAGCTTTATCCCACGTACGGTCGCAATCCCGACTACACCAGCATCATCAGCGAGCGCCACTATGCGCGCCTGGCAGGCCTGGTCGAGGACGCCCGCGTCCATGGCGCGCAGATCATCCCGCTTAACTCGTCGGGAGAGGTTGCCGATCCGGACAGCCGGAAGATGATTCCCGCCATCGTGCTTGGGGTCACGCAGGAGATGCGGATCATGCGCGAGGAAATCTTCGGGCCGCTGCTTCCGGTGATGACGTACGACACGCTGGACAACGCCATCGCCCACATCAATCGAAACGACCGGCCGCTCGCGCTGTACTGGTTCGGGAACGACCGGAAGCATCGGGACCGCGTACTGGCCGGCACCATCTCAGGAGGTGTGACCATCAACGACTGCCTGTGGCACGCCGCCCAGGACGACATGCCTTTCGGCGGGGTGGGCGCGAGCGGCATGGGCGCCTATCACGGTGAATCCGGCTTCCGCACCTTCAGCAAGGAAAAGCCGGTGTTCTTCCAGCCCAGGCACAACGGCCTGTTTCTGTTGCGCCCGCCTTATGGCCGAACCTTTGAGCTGGCAGCCGGCCTGCTGAAAGCCATCATCTGACTGGGGAGACAACCAGAATGAACACGTTCGATTACGTCATCGTCGGCGCGGGCTCTGCCGGCTGCGCGATTGCCAGCCGGCTGTCGGAAGACCCGAAAATCACCGTCTGCCTGCTGGAAGCGGGAGGTCCGGACAAGGGCGTCCTGATCCATGCGCCTGCCGGCATGGTGGCGATGCTGCCGACGCGGATCAACAACTACGGCTATGAGACCGTGCCGCAGCAAGGCCTGAACGGCCGCAAGGGCTATCAACCGCGCGGCAAGACGCTCGGCGGAAGCAGTTCGATCAACGGAATGGTATATGTGCGTGGCCATCGCTGGGATTACGATCACTGGGCATCGCTCGGCAACACTGGCTGGTCGTATGAAGAGGTGCTGCCCTACTTCAAGCGCGCGGAAAACAACGAGATCCACGGGGCCGACGAATATCACGGCATCGGTGGCCCGCTGAATGTCACCTACCCGCGCCACCGAAGCCCGCTGAACGACATGTTCCTGGAGGCAGCGGCGCTGCACGGCATCCCGAATATCACGGACTACAACGGCGCCGCCCAGGCAGGCTCCTTCCACTACCAGGTCACGCACAAGAACGGCGAGCGCTGCAGCGCCGCCAAGGCCTATCTGACGCCGAACCTTTCGCGTCCCAACCTGGTGGTGCTGACGCATGCGGTCTCGGCTCGCGTTCTGCTGGAAGGCAAGCGCGCGGTGGGCGTCGCGTACTACCAGGGCAATGAAGCTAAGGAAGTGAAGGCAAGACGGGAAGTCATTGTGTCCAGTGGCGCATTCGGTTCTCCGCAATTGCTGATGCTGTCGGGGATCGGTCCAGGTACGCAGCTGCAGCGCATGGGAATCCCCGTAGTGCAGGATTTGCCAGGCGTGGGGGAAAACCTGCAGGACCACATCGACTACGTGCAAACCTGGCGCACGCGCGGGGAATCCGAAAGCTTCGGGGTATCCGCGCGCGGCGCGGCCAAGGTGACGGGGGCGATGCTGGAATGGAAGAGCAGGCGCTCGGGCAGGATCACCAGCAATTTTGCCGAAGCCGGTGCCTTCTTCAGTTCCGGCCCGGAAGTGCAGGTGCCGGACCTGCAACTGCATTTTGTACTGGCGATCGTCGATGACCATGGGCGCAGCATGCATCTCGGGCATGGCATCTCATGCCATGTCAACGTGCTTCGCCCCAGAAGCCGCGGCACCGTGGCCCTGGCGAGTACGGATCCGCGTGATGCACCGGCGATCGACCCCTGCTTCCTGGACCACGAGGACGACCTTCGGGTGCTCGTCAAGGGCGCACAGATCCAGCAGCGGATCATGGAATCCAAGCCGTTTGACCCGATCCGGGGCGAAATGCTTTATCCGATACGCGCGGGTGACAGCGCAGGCCTTGCTGCCGATATCCGCAACCGCGCGGACACCCAATACCACCCTGTCGGGACCTGCAAGATGGGGACGGACGTCATGGCAGTGGTCGATCCTCAATTGCGTGTGTATGGCATTGCCGGCTTGCGCGTGGCCGACGCTTCGATCATGCCGACACTGGTCGGCGGGAACACCAACGCGCCGTCGATCATGATCGGTGAACGGGCCGCGGACCTGATTCGGGCCAGCCAATAGCCGTCAAGACAGCACATCTCCCGCATGGCGAAAGCGTTGTCGCCATGGCCTTGCCCGCGCGGGCAGTGCGAAGTTCATGGCTTGTGCGACGGCGATGCGAGAGCGATGTCTTATGCCATCAGATCGATGCATAGCGGCATATGCGCCAGCGCCTTCCGATTCTACGATTCAGTCATTCCAAGCAGAAGACAGCGGAGACAGCAAACATGATGTACATGACCCAGGCGCTGCACCGTGCGGTGCAGCAGCGACCGGATCAGATCGCTGTGCGGTTCGGTGAGCGGACGCGCACCTTCCGGGAATTTGCGGACCGTGTCGCGCGGCTGGCCGGGGCGCTTCAAGCCCTTGGCCTGCAGCCCGGCGGCCGTGTGGCCATGCTGGCGCTCAACTCGGATCGCTACCTGGAATACCAGATGGCGGTTCCCTGGGCTGGCGGCGCACTCAACCCTTGCAACATCCGCTGGTCCGCAGCGGAAATCGCGTACTCGCTCGACGATTCCGAGACCACCATCCTCCTTGTGGACGAAGCCCTGCGCGGCCTGGTCGAGCCCATCCGCAAGCAGACCACCTGCCTGCGCGAGATCATTTATTGTGGCGACGCTGCGTTGCCATCCGGCATGCACGACTACGAGGCGTTGATCGCAAGCCATAACCCGGTTCCCGACGCGACTCGCCACGGCGAAGACCTGGCCGGCATCTTCTACACGGGTGGCACGACTGGCTTCCCGAAGGGCGTGATGCTGAGCCACGACAATATCGTCAGCTCGGCGCTTGCCCTGGCGGTCGAGGATGTCGGGCCCAAGGGTGCGGTTTACCTGCATGCCGCACCGATGTTCCACCTGGCCGATATGGGTGTGGCCGGGGCGAATTGGGTGGCGGGGAATACGCATTCGATCCTGTCGGCGTTCAGCCCGGAAGCGCTGCTGCAGACCATCGAACGCGATCGCGTGACGCATGTGATCCTGGTTCCGACCATGATCCAGATGTTGGTGGACCATCCGGCCATGAGACAGCCGCGCGATCTGAGCAGCTTGCGAATGATCATCTATGGCGCCTCACCGATTTCCGAGGCTGTCCTGGACCGCGCCATGGAAGCCTTGCCGAATGTCGGCTTCATGCAGGCATACGGCATGACCGAGCTGTCGCCATTGGCTACGGTACTGCCGGCAAGCTATCACACCAAAGAGGGCCGCAAGCTCGGCAAGATGCGGGCGGCCGGTCGCGCTGGCGCGTGCGTGGAAGTGCGCATCGTCGACCACGAAGGCCGCGAGGTGCCGCGCGGCACGGTAGGCGAGGTCATTGTGCGGGGCCCCAACGTGATGCAGGGCTACTGGAACAAGCCTGAGCTGACGGCTGCCGCTGTACGCGATGGCTGGATGCATACCGGCGACGGCGCCTACATGGATGAAGACGGCTTCATCTTTGTCGTCGACCGCTTGAAGGACATGATCATCAGCGGCGGCGAGAACGTCTACTCGTGCGAAGTGGAGAACGCGCTGGCCCAGCATCCGGCCGTTGCCTCCTGCGCGGTCATCGGCATTCCGAGCGCGGAGTGGGGCGAGACGGTGCATGCTGCCGTCGTGGTTAAGACCGGCCAGCAGGTTGCCGCAGAAGAACTGATCTCCCACTGCAAGACGCTGATCGCAGGCTACAAGTGCCCGCGCAGCGTGAGCTTCGTCGAATCCCTTCCACTGTCGGGCGCCGGCAAGATTCTCAAGACCGCTTTGCGGGAGCCCTATTGGCGCGACAAGAAGCGCCAGGTCTCCTGACTCTCTCGTTCCATCGTTTTTCCTCTGGAGTAAATCGTGACCCACGATGTCATTGTGGCCGGTGTCGGCATGATCGCTTTCACCAAGCCGGGGGCTAATGAGCCCTATCCGCAAATGGCCGCCAAGGCGACCACCGCTGCGCTGGCAGATGCCGGCATTGCCTACGACAAGGTGCAGCAGGCCTACGTCGGTTATGTCTATGGCGATTCCACGGCCGGGCAGCGCGCGCTCTACGAAGTGGGCATGACCGGCATTCCCGTCGTCAACGTCAACAACAACTGCTCGACCGGCTCTTCCGCGCTGTACCTGGCTCGCCAGGCCGTTGCCAGCGGCGCAGCCGAGTGCGTGCTGGCACTGGGCTTTGAACAGATGAAGCCGGGCGCGCTGGCCGCCTATTTTGAAGACCGGCCCAGTCCCTTCGACCGCTTCGAGCAGATCACCGACGAGCTGGTCGGCAACGGCGAAGTTCCGCTCGCGCTGCGCTACTTCGGCGGCGCGGGTCTCGCCCACATGCAGCAGTACGGCACGCAGCTGTCGACCTTCGCCAGCATCCGGGCCAAAGCTAGCCGCCACGCGGCCAACAACCCGCTCGCGCTGTTTCGCACGGTGGTCACCGAGGAAGAGGTGCTGGCATCGCCCGCGGTGTGGCCCGGCGTGATGACGCGGTTAATGGCTTGCCCGCCCACCTGCGGTGCGGCTGCGGCCATCATCTGCTCGGACGAGTTTGCCCGCCGCCACGGTTTGGACCGCAGCGTTCGCATCAAGGCGCAGGCAATGACAACAGACCGCGCCGTTACCTTCGAGGCCCGCGACATGCGCGAGGTGGTGGGCTTCAGCATGGCTCAGGAAGCGGCCCGGCAGGTGTATGAAGCCGCCGGCATCGGCCCGCAGGACCTGGATGTCGTCGAGCTGCACGACTGCTTCGCGCACAACGAGCTGATCACCTATGAGTCGCTGGGCCTGTGTCCGGCGGGCGGGGCCGAGAAGTTCGTCCGCGACGGCGACAACAGCTATGGCGGCAAGGTCGTGACCAATCCGTCCGGTGGCCTGCTCTCGAAGGGGCATCCGCTGGGCGCCACGGGGCTGGCGCAGTGCACGGAGCTGGTCCAGCAATTGCGCGGCAAAGCGGACAAGCGACAGGTCGAAGGCGCCCGTCTCGCGCTGCAGCACAACCTTGGGCTGGGCGGCGCGTGCGTGGTCACGCTGTACGAGCGCGTTTGAGGAGGCCGACATGATCGACAAGAAATGGATCGGACACGAACTGCCGTCGTCCGTACTGCCCATCGAGCGCACCCGCCTGCGCTTCTTCGCCAAGGCCATCGGCGAGACCGATCCGGTCTACACCGACGAAGCCGCGGCGCGGGATGCCGGCTACCCCGATCTGCCGGCGCCACCTACCTTCCTGTTCGCGGCGGAAATGGACTCTGGCGCTATCGACCTGATGCTGGCGCAGCTCGGCGTTCCCGTGGCGAAGCTGCTGCATGGGGAGCAGGGCTTTACCTATCACGCGGCGGCATGCGTGGGGGACACCGTCATGGTGCGCTCGCGTATCGAGGATATCTACGACAAGAAGAATGGCGCGCTCGAATTCGTCGTGAAGACATCTCGCGCCACCAACCAGCGCGGCGAACTGGTCGCCGAAATGCGCACCGTTCTGGTGTGCCGTAACTGAGAGGCCCTGCGATGACGAAACCTGGCTATGACACCGTGCAGGTTGGCGACCTGCTGCCGGAACTTGTGCTTCCCGCGGTTGACCGGACCACGCTCGCGCTCTTCGGCGGCGCATCGGGCGACCACAACCCCATCCATATCGATACCGACTTTGCGCGCCGCGCCGGCATGCCTGACGTGTTCGCGCAAGGCATGCTCGGCATGGCCTGGCTAGGCCGCCTGTTGACGCAGTGGGTGCCGCAGGCATGCCTGCGCGGCTTCGACGTGCGCTTCCAAGGCATCACGCATCTGGGCAACCGCATTACCTGTAGCGGGCGCGTGGTCGAGAAAGTCGAAGCCGACGGCGAGCGGCGCGTACGTGTGGAGATCCAGACCGCCAATCAATATGGCAACCCGAAGATTGTCGGCGAGGCGGTAGTGGCATTCTGAGTATCGCGCTGGACGCGGCCTTGCCCCGCTTGACGGGGCAGGTGGGGCAACGCGGCTCCGGGCGCGGCCTGTATGCCGTGCCCGCAATGCAATCATCCTGGCAACAGACAAAGCACAATGACCAAGGCATCCGGGAAGGGTGTGGGAGCGGCGCCCGCGACGGTAAAACCATCGATCGCGCACAACCATTGGATGGCGCCGGTTCTGACTGCGGCAGTTCTTGTTGGCACCGCTGCGGCTGGCGCGCTCTGGATCTCGCAACGCTCGGCCACATCCCCGCTATCCGCACCAGGGATTGTGCTGGGAGACGGGCAGCACGGCCCTTCGGGGATGGCCTGGGTTCCCGGCGGCGAATTTCTCATGGGCAGCGACAGCAAGATGGCGCAGGCCAATGAGAAGCCCGCGCACCAGGTGCGCATCCACGGCTTCTGGATGGACCAGCACCATGTCACCAACGCCGAGTTCCGCAGGTTCGTCGAAGCCACCGGCTACGTCACCACCGCGGAGAAGGCGCCTGACTGGGAAACCCTGAGGGTGCAGCTCCCGCCCGGCACGCCGCGCCCGCCCGACAGCGCGATGGTCGCGGGCGGCATGGTGTTCGTGGGCACCTCGCGGCCCGTGCCGCTGCAGGACTATTCGCGCTGGTGGCGCTATGTGCATGGCGCCGACTGGCGCCATCCGGGCGGGCCGGGCACGTCGATCGAAGGCAAGGACAATCATCCGGTCGTGCAGGTCTCGTATGAGGACGCACAGGCCTATGCCAAGTGGGCCGGCAAGCGCCTGCCGACCGAAGCCGAGTGGGAGTTCGCCGCGCGCGGCGGCCTGGAGCAGGCCACCTACGCGTGGGGCGAGACATTCGCGCCGGACGGCAAGCAGATGGCCAATGTCTGGCAGGGCCAGCCATTCCCGGTGATCAGCCCAAAGGCGGGCGGCGCGCTGGGCACCAGCCCGGTCGGCACGTTCCCCGCCAACGGCTACGGCCTCTATGACATGACCGGTAACGCGTGGCAGTGGGTGGCGGACTGGTACCGCGCCGACCAGTTCCGGCGCGAGGCCGCACTGGGCAAGCGGATCGACGATCCCGCAGGTCCCGTGGCGTCATGGGACCCGAGCGAGCCCGGCGTGCCCGTGACTGCGCCCAAGCGCGTCACGCGCGGCGGCTCCTTCCTCTGCAACGAAGACTACTGCCTGAGCTACCGGCCCAGCGCCCGTCGCGGCACCGATCCCTACACCAGCATGTCGCACCTGGGCTTCCGGCTGGTGATGGATGCCGACCAATGGGAGCGGCAGCGGTCGAGGTCCTGACCGCAACTCTCATATCCAAATCGAGGAGACCTTATGCAGAACAGATGTGTCCGAAGCACACGGTTCGCGGGCCTGGCACGCGTGCTCGCAGCAGCCAGTCTGGCCGTGGCAACCGCAGCGGCAATGGCGCAGGAGGTGTTGCCCAAGCCGCCAGCGCCCTTCAAGGGCATGATTGCGCAGAGCGTGCGGGATTCGAAGTCGGACTTTCCGCAGCCCCTTCACGCGCCAAAGGGGGCGCCCAACGTGCTGCTGGTGCTGCTGGACGATGTCGGCTTCGGTGCGGCCAGTGCCTTCGGTGGCCCGGTCAACACGCCAGTGTTTGACCGGCTTGCGCAGAACGGTCTGCGCTACAACGAGTTCCATACGACAGCGCTGTGCTCGCCCACGCGCGCCGCGCTGCTGACTGGCCGCAATCACCACAGTGCGCACACGGGGCTCATCATGGAGGGGGCGACGGGTTACCCCGGCTATGACTCTCTGATGGGCAAGGACACCGCCACGGTTGCCGAACTCCTGCGCCAGAACGGGTGGAACACCGCGTGGTTCGGCAAGAACCACAATGTACCGGACTGGCAGAGCAGCCAGGCCGGCCCGTTCGACCTGTGGCCGACCGGGTTGGGCTTCGAGCATTTCTATGGCTTCATCGGTGCCGACACCAGCCAGTGGCGCCCGGCCGTATTCGACGGCACGCGTCCGGTCGAGCCGTACATCGGCAATCCTGACTATCACTTCGACTACGACATGGCCGACCAGACCATCCGCTGGCTGCGCACGCAGCATGCGATGGCACCGGACCGCCCGTTCTTCGCGTATTACGCGCCTGGCGCTACACACGCGCCGCATCACCCGAAGAAGGCGTGGGTGGAAAAGTACAAGGGCAAGTTCGACCAGGGCTGGGACAAGATGCGCGAGGAGATCCTGGCGCGCCAGATCCGGATGGGGGTCGTTCCCAAGGGCACGAAGCTGACCGCGCGCAGTCCCGGCATTCCCGCGTGGGATTCGCTCAGCGCGGAGCAGCGGCGCCTGTACGCCCACATGATGGAAATCTACGCGGGCTTCCTGGAGCAGACCGACTACAACGTGGGGCGCGTCATTGATGCGCTGAAGGCATCGGGCCAGCTCGACAATACGCTGGTGATCTACATCATGGGCGATAACGGCGCGTCTGCCGAAGGCAGCCTGCAAGGGGCGTTCAACGAATTTGCATGGCTCAACGGCAAGAGTGAAGACCTGAAGGATGTCTTCGCGCACGAGAAGGATCTCGGCACCTGGAAGACATACAACCACTATCCGGTCGGTTGGGCGCATGCCATGAACACGCCGTTCCAGTGGGCCAAGCAAGTGGCGTCACATTTCGGCGGCACGCGCAACGGCATGGTGATCTCGTGGCCGGCGCGCATCAAGGACGTTGGCGGCGTGCGCAGCCAGTTCCATCACGTCATCGACATCGAGCCGACTATCCTGGACGTGGCGGGCATCAAGGAGCCGAAGTCGGTGAACGGCGTCGCGCAGAAGCCGATCGAGGGTGTCAGCATGGCCTACACCTTTGACCAGCCAAGGGCAAAGTCCCTGCGCAATACGCAATACTTCGAGCTGCTTGGCAACCGTGCGATCTACCACGACGGCTGGATCGCCGCCACCACGCCACCCGATGCGCCGTGGGTACCTGCGGGACCGGATGTGGACCCAATTACGGGGTACAAATGGGAGCTCTACCACATTGACGACGACTTCAGCGAGTCGGTCGACCTTGCCGCCAAAGAACCGGCCCGCCTGAAGGCGATGCAGGATCTGTTCTACAGCGAGGCGAAGAAGTACAACGTGCTGCCGATCGACAACACCAAGGTTGCACGCCTGAATCCTGCGATCCGACCGAGCCTGACTCGCGGGCGCACCTCGTTCACGTATTTCGACGGCATGACGCGCATTCCGGAAGGTGCCGCGCCGGACATCAAGAACAAGTCCTACCGCATTACCGCCGAGGTAGAGACCCGGGGCGGCGATCAGGGCGTGATCGTGACGCACGGAGGCTTGTTCGGTGGCTACGCGCTCATGCTGCGCGGCGGCGTGCCCGTCTTCCACTACAACTTCCTTGACCAGGCGCACTACGAAGTGGCGGCAGCCAGGGCGCTGGCGCCCGGCAAGCACGTCATCGCCTTTGACTTCCAGTACGACGGCGGTGGCCCGGGCAAGGGTGGTGTGGGCACGCTCAGCGTTGATGGCCAGCCAGTGGGGCAGGGACGATTCGAGCGAACGATTCCGTTCCGGATCTCGTTCGATGAAACGCTGGACGTAGGTGCCGATACCGGGACACCGGTCAGCCTGGACTATGACGTGCCTTTCAGGTTCAGCGGCAAGCTGGAGAAGGTGACGTTCGACATCGCGCTGCGCGACAGGACGGTCGCGCAAAGCCAGGCGAGTACGTCGAGGTAAGCGCAAGGAGGGGTGCCGGCCAGATGCCGGTATCCCGGTGTTCCTTTCACGGCGGCCGTCCCACCGCAGCGACAGCCTGAGGCGGGCAAGGCCGTCGGAAGACAGATCAAAAGAACAGACCACAACAGGAGAGGACAAAGCATGAAGAGGAGACTTATCGCCATGGCGGCGGTTGGCGCCATGGCCGGGACGGCGCACGCCCAGACTAGCGTCACGCTCTACGGCGTCGTTGACCTGGGCGTCGAGTATGTCAATCGTGTGGCTACAGCGCCGTCTGCGCCAGGACTGGGAACCTTAGGCACTGCGCCCGTTGGCAGTCGCTTCGGGTTGCCAAACCAGGGTGGCCTTTCGGCATCCCGCTGGGGCTTGCGAGGGAGAGAGGACCTCGGTGGGGGCGCGTATGCGTTCTTCACGCTGGAAAGCCAGTTCAACACCGATACCGGCACCTTCACTGGCGGCAGCGGGCTCTTCAATCGCCAGGCGTTGCTGGGCCTTGGGAATGCGTACGGAAAGCTCTCATTCGGCAAGCAGTACTCCAGCTTCATGGAGTCCATGGTGAACTTCTCGCCGACGCGCTTTGCACCGGCCTACGAGCCGGGCATCTGGTGGGTCGGCCTGGACTACAAGCCGAACAATACGATCAAGTATGCGGGCAACTTTGGTCCGCTGACGGCGTTGGCACACTACTCCTTCGGTGCGGGTCTACCGGTGTCATCCTTTGGCGCGGGCGGCTTGCTCTACGGCGGCGGCGCCGGCGAGACGCCCGGCGCGCCGCGAGACGACACGGCCTGGGGCGGCGCGCTGACGTACCTGGGCCAGAACTTCGGTGGCAGCATTGCCTACGACCAGTGGAACCCGGCAGCGACGGTCGGCAACACCGGCAAGGTACGCAAGGCGGGCGTGGCCGGCAGCTATACCAATGGGCCGCTCAAGCTGATGGCGGGGTATCGCTGGGGAGACCAGACCTTCGTCAACGGCAACACTGCCTTGCGTGACGACTACTGGTTTGCAGGGGTGAACTACAGGTTCACGCCGGCGCTAGACATGCAATTGGGCTACTTCTATTCGAACGTCAAGAAGTTCGCTTCGACCAACAGCAGCGTTGCCACGAATCCCGCCAACCCGCAGCAAGTGAGCTTCGTTGCCGACTACGCACTCAGCAAGCGCACCGACGTCTATCTTTCGGCTGGCTGGGCGCATAACGGTAGCCTTGGCAACGATGGTCCCTTCACGCTGTTCCTGTTCAATTATCCGCAGGCGCCGGGGCAGAAGAATATGGTGGGTGTGACGACTGGCGTGCGGCATGTCTTCTGATTCTGACTTTCGAACAGGTAGCTGAGGGCACACCGGCGCCTGGATGCTGATCGAAGTCTGCAACATCACCGGAAGTCGGATCCCGGTGGCCTTTGCCCGGCGCAAGCCGGGTTTTTCTTATTCGCTAGCGGACGATCGTAACCCGATCCGCGTTGACATCGACTTCGCGCGGCGGGCCGGAGCTCCTGAGTTCGAGGCCGGCCTGTCGGGCTGTTGGCCTTCGCCGAAGGGGGCGATTTGCCGCCTGCCACGCGACACTGGCCCTGAGATGCGACAGCCTGGCCGGCACGGCCAGAGGATTTTTTCCGAGACACAACGATGGTGGTTCATGATTTCCCGACGACACCGATCCCTAGAAAGGGGATGGCGGTTGCTGCAAGCCAGACCCTACAGGCGATTACGCCGATGGAACGGCTGATGGACCTGTTGCACGAGGTTCGCCAGCTCAGCCGCCATATCCAACGCTCCGCACGGCAAGCGGAGCGCGGCATGGACAATCTTGCCTATGCCGAAGTGTTGCGTGAGATGCTCGGCGACCGCATGCGCTGGGGCGATGCACGCATGCGTATCCTCTGCTACGCGTCGGCGGCTGAACTGGGTGTTTCGGTGGAACTTCCTGCCGAGCACTGCCGTCAGGCTATGACAGGAGGCCTGGGTTTTCCGCTGCGAGTCCTGTTCTGGGCCGCGCACCGGCGTATGCTGGGCGTCCAACGGACGCACTGGTGAGAGCGCCGCACTGTGCAGCCGCGTACTGGCGGGCGACGTCATCATCGAACTTCCCCCTTTCCTTGCGGCACCAGCGATTCGCACAGGGCAATTGGTGGCGCTGCTACCCGAACAACCGATGCCCGAGCAACACATCCACCTGCTTTATCCCTCGCACCGACATCCGTCCGCGATCGTCAGGGCATATCTTGACTTTTGCGAGGTGCGGCTTTCTGCGCTCGTCGACGAGTGCACGATTCCCCGCTGACAGCATCGCTATTATCGACCGCAGCAGCCAGCTTGATCGATGCGGTGTTGCCATGCGCTTTGTATGCGTATCGCGAAGGCGCTCGTCCGTCATGCGCACCGGGCTGTCAGCGGAATTAACCGCGATGTCGCCGGCTCCCCGCGCGCGCCCGTTCGGCACAATCCCTGCTCAGTCGCCCCTAAGGACAGCCCGATGACCCCACGCCAGCTCCGGTACTTCGTCGCTATTGCAGAGACGGGAAGCATCTCCACCGCCTCGGCCTTGCTGCGCGTTGCGCAGCCCGCGCTCAGCCAGCATATTGCGGTGCTGGAAGCGGAGTTCGGCGTGGCGCTGCTAGAGCGGCATGCGCGCGGCGTGTCGCTAACGGCGGAGGGCAGGCGCCTTCAAGAGCGTGCCGGGTCGATACTGGCGCAACTGGAGGGGCTGCGCGACGAGGTGGTGGCGCCGTCGGGCAAGCCCCGCGGGTCGGTGCGGCTGTGCCTGGCCGGGTCGGTGGCGCAGCTGATCGCCGGGCCGCTTTATCGCTATGTCGAGGCGCATTACCCGGACGTGCGGCTGTTGCTGTCCAGCGCGCTGTCTAGTGAGGTACGCGTGGCAGTGGAAACCCGGCAGGTCGACCTTGCCCTGATGCCGAATGCCTTCGAATTGCCCACCGCACAGTCGCGGCCGGTTTATGAAGAGAGCTTTTCGCTGTTCGGGCCGGCGACCGCGTTCGCCGATGGCGACGAGACCATCCGCTTCGCCGCGATCGGCACTCGGCCGCTGGTGGCGCCGGACCGGGATCACGATCTGCGGCGGCTGATGGAGCGGACCGCCGTGACGCTGAACTGTCCTCTCAATGTCCGCTACGAGATCAATGATCCGGAGATGTGTTTTGCAATAGTGCAGGAGGGGTTGGCGTGCGCCATCCTGCCGGAGACTGCCGCGCTTGGGCGCCTGCGTGCAGACAAGCCTCTGGTGACGGCACGGCGCATCGTGGAGCCAGAGATCAAGCGGGTGCAGTCGATTGTGCGCGTGCCGTTGCGCCAGTTGACCGCGGCAACGGAGGCGGTCGAACGGTCGCTGGAGCAGGTGGTGCGGAATCTGTCCGTGCAACGGCTGCTGCCGGGCACGCTGGTGCAAGCGAACAAGATATAGAAAAAATCTTATGTCTCAGACATTTAAATAATATTTGTCCGACGTCCGGAAGCACCATACGCTAGCGAACAACAAGCACCCAGAAAGGTGCACTTCAGGAGACAACGTTGCGCCCCCATCGCAGACAATTCCTCGCGACCGCCGTCGCCAGCAGCGCCTGCGCGCTGGCCGGGCCACTTGCTCGCGCCAGCAACGGCCAGGTCATCCGGATCGTGGTCGGCTTCACTGCCGGCGGTGCGGTCGATGTGGTGGCTCGTGCGCTGGCAGAAGGCATGCGCGCCTCTGGCTACACCGCTGTGGTCGAGAACAAGGCCGGCGCCTCGGGCCAGCTTGCCAGCGACGCAGTGGCCGCGGTGCCGGCCGACGGCGCCACGCTTCTGTTCACGCCTGCCACAAGCCTCACGCTCTATCCCCATACGGCCAAGGACCTGCGCACGCAGGTCAAGGACTTCATCGCGCTTGGCAGCGCCTGCGAATTTGACTTTGGCATGGCAGTGGCGCAAAGCTGCCCGGCCAGGACACTCAAGGACTTCCTGGCGGTGGCCAAACGCGACAGCCGGTTCGGCGCCTATGGCACGCCAGGCACCGGCACCGCGATGCATTTCCTCGGCGCGATGCTGGCCAAGGCCTCGGGCGTGCCGCTCACGCATATTCCCTACAAGGGCGGCTCGGCGGCAATGACCGACGCCATCGGCGGCACGGTGCCGTCGCTGATCACCACACTGCCCAACCTGGTGCCGGCACATGAGTCCGGCAAGCTGCGCATCCTGGCATCGACCGCCGACAAGCGTGCGCCCGATCTGCCCGAGGTGCCGACCTTTGCCGAACTTGGCTTTCCGGGGCTGTCCATCACGGACTACTTCGCTGTGTTCGCCCGTACCGGCACCCCGCCAGACGCGAGTGCGAAGCTGAGCGCAGCAGTGGCTGCTTCGGCGACGCGTCCAGCGTTCATAGCGACACTGCAGAAGTTGGGCTACCGCCCGAACGACATTAGCGTCGACGCGCTGCGTGCGCGCATCGCCAGGGACCAGGCCCGCTGGGCATCGATCGTGAAGTCCAGCGGCTATACGCGGGACGCCTGAAAATCTGGAAACCCATTCATGCCGCAACGCCGAAACGTCATCGTCATCATGTCGGACGAGCACAACCCCGCCTACATGGGCTGCTCGGGCCATCCTTTCATCCAGACACCCAACCTCGACAGGCTTGCCGCCGGTGGCGTGCGCTATGCCAACGCCTATACGCCCAGCCCTATCTGCGTGCCGGCCCGGGCTGCCTTTGCCACCGGGCTGCGCGTGCACCAGACCGGCCACTGGGACAACGCCTTGCCCTATACCGGCACGCCGCGCGGCTGGGGCCACGTGCTGCAGGATCAGGGTGTGCGCGTGGAAAGCATCGGCAAGCTGCACTACCGTTCCGAGGATGATCCCAACGGCTTCGACCGCGAGCACATCCCGATGCACGTGGTGGGCGGCTACGGCATGGTGTGGGCGTCGATCCGCGACCCGTACATCCAGCGAGAAGGCGCCAAGCGCATGCTGGGCGAAACCGTGGGCGCGGGCGAGTCGCCCTATACCGCCTATGACCGCTCGGTGACGCAGACCGCCATCGAATGGCTGGAGGGCGCGGCGCAGGACGATCGGCCCTTCGTGCTGTACGTGGGGCTGGTCGCGCCGCATTTCCCGCTCATCGCCCCGCCGGAATTCTTCAACCTGTACCGGCCGGAACAGATCCCGCCGGCCAAGCTGCATCCTTCCACCGGCTATGCGCGGCACCCGTGGGTGCAAGCCTACGCGGCCTTCGAGCGCAGCGAGGAACGATTCGCCAGCGAAGCCGAGCGGGCCGATGCCTTCCTGGCCTACTACGGCCTATGCAGTTTCCTTGACCACAGCGTCGGCCAGATCATGACCGCCGTGGAGGCATTGGGCCTGGGCGACTCCACCCATATCGTCTACACCTCGGATCACGGCGACAATGTGGGTGCGCGCGGGCTGTGGGGCAAGTCGACCCTATACCAGGAGAGCGTGAGCGTGCCGATGATCCTGGCGGGCCCCGGCGTGAAGCCCGGGGTTTGCGAAACGCCGGTCGACCTGCTCGACTTGTTCCCGACCATCCTGCAAGGGGCTGGTATCGATGCCGGGCCGGAAATGGGGCAGCGTCCCGGCCGCTCGCTGTTCGAGTTGGCCGAAGCGCCCGCCGATCCGGAGCGGCCCATCCTCAGTGAATACCATGCCGCCGGCAGCAACACTGCGGGCTTCATGTTGCGCAAGGGGCGCTGGAAGTATCACCATTACGTCCGCTTCGAGCCGGAGCTTTTCGACCTGGAAACCGATCCCGAGGAAACGCGAAATCTCGCCGCGGACCCCGTCCATGCTGGCGCACTGGTGCGGATGCGCGCGGCGCTGTACCAGATATGCGATCCGGAGGCGCTCGATGTGCGCGCCAAGGCGGATCAGCTTGCGCTGGTGGAACGCGTCGGGGGCACGGAAGTGGCATCCGGTATTGGCGCCACCGGCGCCACCCCGGTGCCGGTCACTGGCAACGGCATCTGTGTGGCGCCGGCGACGAACGACACCATCGATTCGCAAAGCCACAGATTTCGTAGTTGAAGGGTATTGGCCAGAAAGCATTCGTCTATGCACTTTCGCACGTCTGGCGTGGGAATCTTCATCCGGAATTCGACCGGTCACCTATATTGAGCCTTAGCCGCATGACAAGGGAATCAATCAGTGCGCCATGTTGCGAGAGTGCGAATGAAAATTCCCGGCTGTTGCGAGTCGGCGGTCTCTCACCGTAGCACTAGCGAATGCCCCACAGAGCAACCGTGGTCACTCTCCCAGGCTTATTGCATTGCGCCAGAACATGGCTGTCTCCCCGGAACAATGAAATCTAGCGACCATCGGAAACCGAATCGAGGTAGAGAGCAACGGCGCTCTCCGGTGTGGGAGACTGGCAAGCTAAGCGGATTGTCTCGACGCAAAGTCATCTGGGGTGCGTTATGCATGGGCGCATGCGCAGCCATCGGCGGTGGGGTGTCGCTCATCCTCGCCAGCCGGAGCCCCGGTCACCCGCGGGCCGTTGAAGGCGACGGGGTGGACGGACCGGAAGGCATGGTCTGGATCCCCGGCGGCGTTTTCCTGATGGGGAGCAACCACAAACTAGCCCAGCGTAACGAGCGCCCGGTGCACAAGGTACGCGTGCATGGCCTCTGGATGGATAGCACGCACGTCACCAACGTCCAATTCGCCAAGTTCATTCAGGCGACGGGTTACGTGACAACTGCGGAACGTAAGCCGGACTGGGAAACGCTACGTGTGCAGCTTCCTCCCGGCACCCCGATGCCGCCCGAAAGTGTGTTGGTACCCGGTGCGATGGTATTTGTCGGCACGGATCGACCGGTGTCTCTGGACGATTACGCCCAGTGGTGGGCCTACGTTCCGGGGGCAAACTGGCGCCACCCGCAGGGACCGCAGAGCACCATAGAGGGCAAGGAGCACCATCCGGTCGTGCAGGTTTCATATGAAGACGTGCTCGCTTATGCAAAGTGGGTGGGCAAGCGACTGCCGACAGAAGCGGAGTGGGAATTTGCTGCCCGAGGCGGGCTCGAGCAAGCGACCTACGTCTGGGGTGACACGCTTACTCCGCAGGGCAAGGCAATGGCAAACATCTGGGAAGGCAAGCAGGAGCGCTTCCCGGTAGTCAGCCCGAAGGCCGGGGGTGCAACCGGCACATCGCCAGCGAGAACATTCCCGCGCGCGGCGAGATCCGGCATCAGTACCACCATTCGGTGGATATTGTCCCGACGATCCTGGAGATTGCTGGGCTGGAGATGCCAAAGGTCTACCACGGCGTGGAGCAGTATCCGCTGAGCGGTGTCTCGATGCGCTACACCTTCGACGCCAAACCGGATGGCCCGACGAAGAAGCACCGCCAATATTACGAGCTCTTTGGCACGCGTGGCCTATGGGAGGATGGCTGGAAAGTCTCGTCGGTTCACTCACCGCTGGCAGGGAAGGGCCATTTCGACCAGGACGCGTGGGAGCTGTATCACGTGGATGTCGACCGGGCCGAATCGAAGGACCTTTCCAAGGAAAATCCTGAAAAGCTCCAGGCGCTGGTCAAGGCATGGTTCGAAGAGGCCGACAAGAACCACGTGCTGCCGCTCGACGACCGGACGCCGCTTGAGATCCTCGCATTGGAACGGCCATCGGAAGAGCCGGCGCACGAACGCTATATTTACTATCCCGATACGGCGCCAACACCCGAGTCGGTGGCGGTCAACGTCCGAAACCGCTCGTACAAGATACTTGGGAACATTGAGGTGACCGATCCCAATGCGTCGGGTGTGATCTTCGCTCACGGATCGCGCTTCGGTGGGCACACGCTGTTCCTGAAAAACAGGAAACTCCATTACGTCTACAACTTTCTTGGCATCAAGCCCGAGCAGCACCTGGTCTCGAAGATCGACGTGAAACCAGGCAAGCATACCGTCGGCCTCGAGTTCATCCGGGAAAAGGCTGGAGAGCACGGCGAATCGGTCGGCAAGGCGAAGCTTTACATCGATGATCAGGTTGTCGCGGAAGGTCCGATGAAGACGCAGGCTGGCAAATTCACCCTCAGTGGGGACGGCCTGTGTGTTGGCTACGACAGCGGCGATGCGGTAAGCCAGGAATACAAGTCACCCGCCAGGTTCAAGGGTGGAAAGATCTTCGGTGTCGCTGTCACCGTGGAGAAGGCCCAATACGAGGATCTTGAGAAGGAAGCAAAGCGGCTCCTAATGAGGGAGTAGTGCTACCGCCCTTTCCACGCGCGCAAGAAGACAGGGAAAGTCATGCATACCAAGCGAGACACGATCGGGTCTGCCTCGGACGCCTGCAACCCCACGCGGCGCGAATTTCTGGCGCTGGGCGCTAGCGCTGCAGCGCTTGGCGCCCTGGGGTGGTCCCGATACCTCGGTGCCCAGCCACGAGATGCATGGAACGGGGGCCAGTTGATGCACCTCATTCCTGCCGCAAGCCACGAACGATTCCTGATCAAGGCGTCGTTCAAGGGGCCGCTTCAGGCAGCGCCGCACCTTTCGGTCGATGGCAGACTTTTCGACGGTGTGCAAACCGACCCCGAAGGACGTTTCTGGCGTTTCGATGCGACATCGCTCAGGCCAGGAACGCAGTATGAGCTGCGGATCGTGGACGCCGGCGGCGGACCACTCTGCGACGCATGGCCACTGAAGACCTTTCCGGCGCCGGACGCCGCGCCCGGCCGGATGCGCATCCTGGCCTATACCTGTGCCGGTGGTTACGACGGCCAACCACTGGTGGAAGGGCAGACGACCTGGCTGGACATGGGGGCGCGACGCCGGCTGCTGGCGCGCGGCATGTCGTTCCGTCCCGACGTGGTGATCGCTAACGGCGATCACATTTACTGGGACCAATTGACCTGGCTGAACAAGGGGCTAGAGTTTGCGAAACACGTGCGGGAGCGGTTCTGGGACAAGTTCGGCGGCCCATTGGATCTTTCGGTGCCGATGCTGCATCCGAGGAACCGCCCGATCTTCCTTGGCGTCTGCGACTACCAGATTCCGGGCCTCTATGGCACGACGTTGCGATCGACCCCGGCCTTTTTCCTCACCGACGACCATGACAACTTCGAGAACGACGAGTTCGACGCGGCGGTAGCGGCGTTACCCCCGGACACGTACGGCACCCTCGGCGCTGAGCAAACGCAGCGTCTGTATTACCCAGAATTCCTGCCCGATAAGAACCGGCCCGAATGGCTTCCCGGCGGCGAAAAGGCCGGCGCGCCGGCAGGCACGAACATCTGCTTCGGTACGTTGCGTTACGGGAAACTGCTGGAAGTCGTGCTATACGATTGCCGACGCTATCTTGACCAGAAAGGGATACACGCCAAAGTTATCCCGCAATGGGTGGAAGACTGGGTGATTGCGCGGACCCGGGCGGAGGACACTGTCCATTTCATGCACTGTCCGTCGCTGCCATTTGGCTACTCCTCCGGCAAGCTGGGGGACTGGTATCCCGACACCCTCGATGAAAAGATAGGCAAGCTTGTGTTGTACCGGCCAAAGGCCGGGTGGCAGCGCGGCTGGCTCGCACAGCATCAGCGCCTGATCGCGGCGCTGGCGGCGCAAAACAAGCGCCAGCCGGTCATCATTCAGGGCGATTTTCATGCCTCATCCGCCGGCAAGATCGTGCGCTCGGGTGAACTCTCGCTCGCACATCCCGTGCATGCCATTCTGACCGGCACCCTGGGCACGGGCGACATGGCGTTCCCGTCCTCATTCCGGAAAATGGAATCGTCCCCATCGCAACTGGTAAGCATGGATGAAGCGCTCAGGCCCACCGAGAAGAACGGCTTTACGGTCATCGATGTCACCCCGGACAGGCTGCGATTCTCAATGTTCCTGTGGCGTCCGCCTCAACCCCTCGAACAGATAGATACGATGAGGCCTGCGCTGGTGTATGAAGTGCCACGCAAGGATTCGTGATGCAGAGAGAGTCTCAAAATTGCGGCGTCGCTCGTCCGCGCGTGCGCACCGGCCAGAGCATGGGTGCACATCCGGCCGTACTGTCTGAGCATGCCGCTATCCCAGTCCTCAATGACGGCCGATATCTTCATGTCGTGCAACTGCCGGATGTAGAAGTCCCGGCCGACCTCCACCCGCAGACTGCAAACTTCAGCCAATCGCCACTTTCAAAACCTCCGTCAGCCAATCGCTGAAGGCCAGGAGTCGGCGCGACAGGTGTCGGCGATGCGGATAGACCAGTTGGACCGAGATCGATGGTACTGGCCACGCTTGCAGCACCTCGACCAACTCGCCCGCCGCCAAGTGCTCCTTGACGTCGAAAGCCGGAATCTGGATCAACCCCAGCCCGGCCAGGCAACTGGCGATGTAAGTCTCGGCGTTGTTCACCACCACCATGCCATCCATCTGCAAGGTCCGAGGCGACCCGTGCTCCATCCACTCCCAGGGTACGACGCGGCCGATTGTGGGGGAAGCGTAGTTCACGGCGTGATGCCTGGGCAGATCGGCAGGCGACCTGGGCACGCCCGATGGACACGCCGTTCTTCCATGGTCAGGAGAGCACCGACGCACAGGCTTATCACAAGACCGCCGCGGCGTTGTCTCCGTTCAGCAAGACCGGGCTGACCGACATCGAGGACGTAGTGCCCTTCATTCGCCATCTGGTGAGCGACGGCTGGTGGATCACCGGGCAGACCATCCTGATCAACGGCGGGTACACGACGTAGTAAGCCGGACGCCGTGATGCCCCGCTTCTGACGGAAGAGGCGGCCGGCGATCCTGTTTGAGAAGTCCCTTGCAATGAACCGCTACCAGCCGCAGCTCGATGCGCAGCGCCAGCTCTTCCTCACGGATGTGACCAACCGCCGGCTGGCGGCTGGGCCAGCTTGACCGTATCTGGCTGAGCCACATGGCAGCGCCTCCGGTGGCGGCGTCAGTCCAGCGTGACCCCGGTATCGGCGGTCAGCTTCAGCACCACCGGCAAGTAGGCCGTGTAAGCGCTTGCGGCCTCGGACGGGGTATTGCCGACGGGCTCGGCGCCCATGTCCTCGATCCGCTTCGAAAAAGCCGGGCTTTTCACCAGCGCGCTGACTTCGCGCCCCAGGCGGTCGATGATGGGCTGGGGCGTCCTGGCCGGCGCCATCAGCGTGATCGGCCCGGTCAGCCGGTAGGCATCGTCGGGATAGCCGGCCTCGGCAAAGGTGGGCACATCGGGCAGTGACCTGGCGCGGCGCGGTCCGGTCACGGCCAGCGGTCGCAGCCTGCCACCAGCGAAGTGCTGCTGCAGCGCGGTGACCGAGCCCACCGTGACGTTGACCTGGCCGGCCAGCAGGTCGGTCACCATCGGCCCCTCGCCACGATAGGGCACGTGCAGGATGTCGACGCCATACTTTTTGGCCATGTAGGTCTGGATGGTATGCGGCTGGGTGCCTGGGCCCCAGGAGCCCATGCGCAGCTTGCCGGGTTCCTTCTTGGCGTAGTCGATCAGCTCGGCCACGGTCCTGGCGGGGACGGCGGCATTGACCGCCAGCACCGTGCGCGCGGTGGCGATGTCTGAAATCGGGCGCAGGTCGGTGCGCGGATCGTAGGGCAGCTTCTTGTACAGCGCCAGGTTCGACGTGATCGGACCGGGAATGGTCAGCAGCAGGGTATAGCCGTCGGGCGCCGCCTTGACCGCCTGGTCCGTGCCGATGATGCCGCCCGCGCCGCCCTTGTTCTCGACCACGATGGTCTGGCCCAGCTGCTTGCCGAGACCCTCCGCCAGCGCGCGCGCCAGCGTGTCGGTCAGGCCGCCTGCCGGGTAGGCCACCAGCAGCCGCACGGGCTTGGCCGGGTAAGCATCCTCGGCGCTTGCGCCAAATGGCTGCAGGCACAGGGCCGCGGCGGTGATCAGCACGGCACGCCGCCCGCGGACAAGGGTGCGGTTTTTCATGTCTTGTCTCCTTTTCGAATCTGTGTCCGATGCCGGAGAACCTTATGGGGGGCACGCGGGAGGGGTCAATACGATGGCCTATATTTCCAATATGTGGAAATTGATTCCGCTTTTTGACACTGGATGGCGTGCTGTCCAGACTGGGTAAAGAGGAAAACGCCATGAACCTGCCAGTCGAACAATTCATTGCCGAACGCCGCCGCGAGGATCCGTCTTTCGGTGGCCTGCTGGCCAAGGGCTTTGCCCTGCTGCGCTGCTTTATCGACGAGCCGCGCCCGCTCGGCAACGGCGAGCTGGCGCAGCGGCTGCAGCTGCCGCGCGCCACCGTCTCCCGCATCTGCCGCACGCTGTTCGAGCTGGGCTACCTCGACTGGGATCCCAAGCTCGACAAGTACTTCGTCAGCGCCCAGGTGCTGGCGCTGGGCTATCCATACCTGACCGGGCTGCAAGTGCGCCACGTGGCCCGTCCGCTGATGCAGGCGCTGGCCGACCGCATCGAGGGCGCGGTGTCGATGGGCGTGGCGCACCGGCTCGACGTGACTTACCTGCAGTCCTGCACCTACAACGAGGGTACGCCGGCGCGGCCGGGCACCGGCGCCGTCCGCTCGGTGCTGAGCACGGCCATGGGCCGGGCTTACCTGTGCACCTTGTCGAAAGGGGAGTTCGAAGGACTGATGGTGGCCGCCCGCGAGGAGCGGCCCGAGGAATACGCGGCGTGCTACGACACGCTGTGCCACAACGTCGCGCATTACCCCAAGCGCGGCTTCGCGCTCAACGAGGGTGATGCCGGCATCGGTGTGCATGGCGTGGGCGTCTATTCGCGCATCAGGTACCTGAACCGCCCGCTGCTGTTCAACTGCGCCGTGCCCGGCTCGCAGGTGAAGCGCGGCATGATGGAAAAGAAGGTGGCGCCGCTGCTGATGGAGATGGTCCGCTCCATCGAGGCCGCCACCGGCCTGCGGCAATAGCCCTGGCAGGCCGCACCGAAACTATCTGGAAAACAACACCGGAGACTGTAATGCGGTTCACTAAACCAACGTCGTTCCCGCGAAGGCGGGAACCTATTGATGTTTCCAGAATTCATGACAACGCAAAATATTCGTCGTCCCCGCGCAGGCGGGGACCCAGTGACTTTTTGTCCCCCTTCGGGGGACTTGTAAGACGCTGGATTCCCGCCTTCGCGGGAATGACGGTGGTTGCTTTGATGTTGTCGTGAAATAGGGAAAGCTCAATAGTGACTTCATCCCCGAAGGGGACGTGAAAGACGCCGGATTCCCGCCTGCGCGGGAATGACAGCAGCGGTTGATGCTTTAACTGAACGGCAATTACACCGGAGACTGCCCCATGGTTGACCTGAATTCCCTGCTGTACCCGCGTTCGATCGCGGTGGTCGGTGCTTCCACCCAGCCGGACAAGGTGGGCGGCATGCCGATCCGGCTGCTGCGCGAACTGGGCTATGGCGGACGCGTCTACCCGGTCAACCCCTCCGCCGCCGAAGTGCAGGGCCTGCGCGCCTATGGTTCGCTGGCGGACATTGGCGAACCCGTCGACCTGGCGATCGTGGCGGTGCCGGCCAGCGCCAGCCAGGACGTGATGGCGCAGCTGGCCGGCAACGGTACGCGCGCGGCGGTGGTCTTCACCTCCGGCTTCGCGGAAGCCGGGGAGAGCGGCGTGCGCATGCAGGACATGCTGGCCCGCAGCGCGCGCAATGCCGGCGTGACGTTGCTGGGGCCCAACTGCCTGGGCGCGATGAACCTGCGCGAGCGCATGTTCGCCACCTTTTCGCCGATCCCGCTCAGCGGCGTGCCGCCGGTCGGCGAAGTCGGGCTGGTGAGCCAGAGTGGCGCCTTCGGTGCCTATGCCTATGCGCTGGCACGCGAGGCGGGGCTGGGCCTGAGCCACTGGGTCACCACCGGCAACGAGGCCGGCCTGCAGGTGGCCGACGTGATCGAGTGGCTGGCCAATGATCCGAACACCCGCGTGATCCTCGCCTACATCGAAGGCTGCCGCGACGGCCAGCGCCTGCGCCAGGCGCTGGCCGCGGCGCGCGCGGCCGGCAAGCCGGTGGTGGTGACCAAGGTCGGCACCACCGCGGCCGGCGCGCGCTCGGCTCAGTCGCACACGGCCAGCCTGACCGGCGAGGATGCGGTCTACCAGGCGGTGTTCGATGCCTATGGCGTGCACCGGGCCCATACGCTGGAAGAATTCTTCCGGCTGGGTTACGTGCTGTCGCGCGGGCGGCGGCCGGCGGCCTGGCAGCGCCCGGAAGGCAGCGGCGCCGCCGCGGTCACGCCGCTGGCGATCGTCACCGTGTCGGGCGGCGTGGGCATCATGATGGCCGACCGTGCCGAACAGCTGGGTTTGCCACTGCCGCCGATGCCGGAGGACGCGGCCGAGGTGCTGCGCACAGCGATCCCGTTCGCCAGCACCGCGAATCCCATCGACGTGACGGGGCAGGTGGTGGCGCAGCCGCGCGTGTTCATGGATGCCATCGCGGGCGTGGCGCGCAGCGGCGCCTATGGCTGCGTGGCGGCCTTCCTGGCCGGTGGCGCCAATGCGCCGCGGCTGTGGCCGGAGTTGCAGCAAACCATCGGTGCGTTGAGCGAGGAAGCGAATGCCGCACCGCTGCTGCTGGCCGGCATCGTCGACGACGACAAGCGCGCATGGCTGGAAGCACGCGGCTGCCTGGTGTTCCGCGAACCGGGCCATGCAGTCGAAGCCGTTGCCACGCTGGCGCAGGCGGCGGCGCTGGAATCCGCGCGGGATACATCGTCCGAGACCGGGCCGCGGCGCGAAGCGCGACTGCGCGACCTGCCGCCCGAAACCACGGCGCTGTCCGAGTATGAGGCCATGGGTTTGCTCGCCGACGCCGGCGTGCCGGTGGCTCCGCACGGACTTGCGCGCGATGCGGACGAGGCGGTGCGCATCGCCGAGGGTCTCGGCTATCCCGTGGTGGTGAAGCTGTGCTCGCGCGAGATCCTGCACAAGAGCGATGTTGGCGGCGTGGCCCTCAATCTTGCCGATGCGCAGGCGGTGCGCGAGGCCGTCGCCCGCATGGCGCAGGCGGTGGCGCATGCGCGTACCGATGGCGGTGCGCCGGTGCCGTTCGAAGGCGTGCTGGTGGCGCGTATGGTGCGCGGCTGGGGTGAGGTGATGGTTGGCGTGCGGCGCGACCCGGTGTTCGGGGTGGTGGCGCTGGCGGGCATCGGCGGAACCGCCGTCGAGATCTTCCGCCAGACCGCTTGCGGGCTGGCGCCGCTGTCGCGCGCACAGGCGCGCGCGATGCTGCGTGACAGCCGTGCCGCCGCGCTGTGCGAGGGGCATCGCGGCAACCCCGAGGTGGACCTCGATGCCGCCGCGCAGGTGCTGGCCACGGTATCGCAACTCGCCGCCGAACTGGGCGAGCGCCTGGACACGCTCGAGATCAATCCTTTCATCGTCACCGCGCAGGGGCTGGTCGCCGCCGACGCGGTGGTCACGCTTCGCCCGGACCATCGCACCGCTTCATAGCGATGGCTCGCAACGTGGGGGACAGGATGCCTGCACAGACGGGCGCCGCCCCGCGGCAAGACGCAGTACCTCAACAAGACTGGAGACAAGCATGCAAATGCACACGCACTTGCCGGCGCGGCGCATGGCGCTGCGCGGACTGGGCGCGCTCGCCGTGGCGCTCTGCGGGGCGGCATTCCCCGCCCACGCCGGCCCCTATCCTGACAAGCCGATCCGGCTGGTCGTACCGTTCCCGCCGGGCGGCGGCACCGACGTAGTCGGCCGGCTGCTGGCGGCGGGCCTGTCGAAGGAACTCGGCAAGACCGTGGTGGTAGAGAACGTGGCCGGCGCCACCGGCACCATCGGCTCGGCACAGGTCGCGCGCGCCGCGGCTGACGGCTACACGCTAGTGCTTGGCATCTCGGCCACGCATGCGATCGCACCGGCCATCTTCCCGAAGCTGCCCTATGATCCGCTGCGCGATTTCGTGCCCATCAGCCGGCTCTTCTACGGCGGCAATGTGCTGATCGCCGGCCCCGGCTTTACCGGCCGCGACCTGCCCGCGCTGATCGCCGCGGCCAAGCGGCCAGGCGCCGACCTGACCTACGGCTCATGGGGCAACGGCTCCGGCGGCCATCTCGCCGGCGAAAGCCTCAACGTGCTGGGCGGTATCCACCTGCGCCACGTCCCCTACAAGGGCGTCAGCCCGATGCTGACCGACGTGATGGGCGGTACGCTGCCCGTGGCCATGTCCGATCTCGCCGGCACGCTGCCGCTGATCCGCAGCGGCAAGGTGCGGGCGCTGGCCGTTACCGGCTCCGAGCGCTCGCCCGCGCTGCCCGACGTGCCGACCTTCACCGAAGCTGGCGTGGCGTTCGGCGTGGACAGCTGGTTCGCGCTGTTCGCCCCCGCGCGCACGCCGGCCGAGATCGTCGACAAGCTCGAACGTGCCACCGTCGCAGTGATGCGCGACCCAGCCATCAAGGCGCAGGCCGACGCGCTCGGCATGCGCTATAGCCCCCAGCCGCGCAGCGCCTTCGCCGCGCAGATGCGCAGCGATGTGCCCGCGTGGGCCGCGCTGGTCAAGTCGAGCGGCGCGGCACAGGAATGAGCCGCTACGCGTTCCCATTATTGATGTTTCCAGAATTCATGACAACGCAAAATATTCGTCGTCCCCGCGCAGGCGGGGACCCAGTGACTTTTTGTCCCCCTTCGGGGGACTTGTAAGACGCTGGATTCCCGCCTTCGCGGGAATGACGGTGGTTGCTTTGATGTTGTCGTGAAATAGGGAAAGCTCAATAATCCCGCCGCTATTCCCGCCCATTTTCCGGAGCCCTGCATGAACCATCCCGCGCCACAGTTCTTCGCCGCACCCGTCTACAGCTCCAGCCAGGAAGCGCTGGTCGCTGCCGCCGCCATACCGCTGGTGATCTACGGCTATCCGCTGGTCGAAACGATCCGTACCTGCAAGGTGCAAACCGCGGTCAGCGAGGCCACCGGCTATGGCCGCGCCCCGGTCAACACGCTGTCGGCCAGCCAGCGCCAGTGGACGCATGAAGACCGCGACGTCGTCACGCCCGCCAACGACCTGCTGTACTTCTGCGGCTGGGCCAACCTCGCCGACGGGCCCGTCACGCTGTGCGTGCCGGCGCTGCCGCAGCGCGACCGCTACTACGTGGTGGAACTGCTGGATGCATTCACCAACAACTTCGAGAATCTGGGCCCGCGCAACGTGCCAGCCGAAGGCGGCACGGTGACGCTGGTCGGACCGGGCCAGCACGCGGAAGGCAAGCATGTCGTGGCCTGCCCGACCTCGCTGGTGTGGCTGCTGGGTCGCGTACTGGTGCAAGGGCCAGACGACCTGTCAGCGGCCCATGCATTCGAAAGCGGTTTTGCGCTCGACGCGCCGGGCAAGACCATGCCGCAATGCGTGCGCGACTGGCGCGATACCGGCAACGAGGCCCTCGACTTCTTCCAGAACCTGTTCAACGCGCTGCGCGAGTACCCGCCCGCCGAACGTGAACTGGGCGCGTTCACGCTGCTGCGCAAGGCCGGCCTGAAGCTGGAGGGCGAGATCGACGTCACGGCACTGCGTGCGGAGGTCCGCACCGGTCTGGAGAATGCGTATCGCCAGGCCATGCAGCTGATCGAGGCACATACGCGCAGCCAGGGCCGCAAGAGCTGGGGCTACAGCCTGAAGCTGGGCGTCTATGGCGACGACTGGCTGCAGCGCGCCTGCACCGCGATGAAGGGCCTCGGCGCGCTGCGCGCCGACGAGGCGATCTATGCGATGGCCGATTTCGACGCCGACAGCGAGCCGCTGCATGGGGCGCACGCGTACGAACTGCGATTCCCGCCTGGCATGCTGCCACCGGCGCAGGCGTTCTGGTCGGTGTCCCTGTACGGCGAGGATCGCTTCTTCAGCGCCAACGAGATCGGCCGCTACGCCGTGGGAGACCGCACGCCGGGCCTGCGCATGGAGTCCGACGGCAGCCTGGTCATCCCGATCTCGCACCGGCGGCCAGAACACGCCGACAACTGGCTGCCTGCACCCGCGGGCCCGTTCTACCTGATCCTGCGCCTGTACCATCCCGCGCCGGCCTTTATCGCGGGCGAGTACCGCATTCCGCCGGTGCGCCGGATTGCCTGAGGAGCGAGATGCCATGACAACATCCCACGCCGATTCCCGCACCCCCGCGCTGGCCCGCGAGGCCGTGCTGTACACGCTGCCGCTCTACGAAATGGCGCGCATGCGCGCCGCCACCTGCCCGCGCCGCCGGCGCGAAGGCGCCTTTGCCGACGCGCGGCCGGACGGCACGCTGCGCTGGGTCAACCAGTTCTTTCACACGCGCCAGCTACTCGGCCCGCAGCACCGGCAGGTGGTCACGCCCAACAACGACACCCTCTACAGCAATGCCTGGCTGGACCTGTCGCAGGGACCGCTGCTGCTGGAAGTGCCGGACAGTGCCCGCCGCTACTACGTGCTCGGGCTGCTCGATTTCTACACCAATCCCTTTGCCTACATCGGCAGCCGTACCACCGGCACGCAGGCCGGGCGCTTCCTGCTGCACGGTCCCTGCTGGCAGGGCGAAGCGCCGGCTGGCGCCACCGCCATCGCCTGTCCGACCGATGCGGTGTGGCTGCTGGGCCGGCTGCTGGTGGACGGGCCTGACGACCTGCCCGCGGTGCATGCGCTGCAGGACCGCATCCGGCTGACGCTGCCGGACGGCGGCGACCCGGTGCGCGCGTACGATGTGGGCATGCAGCCCAACGAACACCTCGGCGCGTCGCCGCAGCAGGTGCGGCGCTACGCCGAAGTGGTGAACCGCGCGCTGCGCGAGAACCCGCCGCCAGCCGCCGAGGCTGCGACCGTGCAAGCCTTCGCCGCGCTCGGCCTCGGTGCCGCATGCGAGGGCGTGCCGTTGGACGATGCACAGGTGGCGCTGCTGTCGGCCGCCCTGGAGCAGGTGCTGGCCGAACTCGCAAGGCCAATGCCATCCGCGCTGGGCGGCGGCTGGAGCCTGCCCGTCGAGATCGGCGCTTCGTTTGGCACCCGCTACGCCGAGCGCGCGCAGGTGGCGCGCAACTACATCGGCGCGCTCGGCATGGAAGAGGCCATGTACATCATCGCCGACTGCGACGCGCACGGCCGATCGCTCGATGGCAACGCGCCGCACGAACTGTTGTTCCCCGCCGGCCAGCTGCCGCAGGTGGGCGCGTTCTGGTCGCTGACCATGTACGACAAGGGCGACTGCATGCTGGTCGAGAACCCGATCGGCCGCTATTCGCTGGGCGACCGCTCGCCAAGCCTGCGCTATGAGCCGGACGGCAGCCTGCGTCTGCACCTGGGGGCCGTGGCGCCACGCGACGCCGCGCGCCACGGCAACTGGCTGCCGGCGCCGGCAGGGCCCTTCTATGTGGCGCTGCGGCTTTACGTGCCGGGCGAGGCACACCTTGGCAAGACCTTTTCGTATCCGAGCATCCAGCCCGCGGAGGCATGACGATGACTGCTGACAAGATATCGCGCAGGGACGCGCTGGCACGCGTGCGTGGCCTGATGCTGCTGGGCGCGGCGCCCGCGCTGGCGCCGCTGGCCGCGCTGGCGCAGGCGTATCCGGCGCGCACGGTGCGGCTGATCTCCCCGTATGGCCCCGGCGGGTCCAACGACACTTCGGCGCGGCTGCTGGCGGAAGCGCTGAGCCGCAAGTACGGCCAGCAGTTCGTGGTCGAGAACAAGCCCGGTGCCGGCACCCGGGTCGCCAATGAAACGCTGGCACGCGCGTCCCCCGACGGCTACACGCTGCTATGGGCCGCCGCGCCGTTCGCCATCAATACGGCGGCCGGGCTGCCGCAGCAATACGACATCCACAAGGACTTCGTCGCGGTGGGACCGCGCGTGCTCGGGCCGGTGTTCCTGATCGTCAAGGCGGATTCGCCGGCGCGTTCGGTTGTGGACTTCGTGAAGCTGGCGCGTGCGAAAGCGGACGGCGTCACCTTTGCCTCGCCCGGTGCCGGGTCCGGGCCGCACCTGACGGCGGAACTGTTCGGCGCACAGGCGAAGTTCAAGGTGCTGAACGTGCACTACCGTGGCGACGCCACGGCCTACACCGAGCTGCTGGCCGGCCGCGTCGACGCCACGCTCACCGCCATCACGACGGCGCTGCCGTTCATCAAGGCAGGCCAGCTGCGGGTGCTGGCGGTAGCGTCCGAGCAGCGCACGCCGGTCTATCCCGATGCGCCGACCTTCGCCGAGCAGGGCTATCCCGGCGTGACCGGCTACGGCTGGTTCGGCCTGGTGGCGCCGGCTGGCACGCCCGTAGCGGTCGTGCGCCAGCTTAACCAGGATGCCAGCGCGGTGCTGTCTGCTCCGGATGTGCGCAGCAAGCTGGCGGGGCTGGGATTGCAGCCCGAGCCGGGCGACAGTGCCGGCTTTGCACGCTTCATCGATGCAGAGGTGCGCAAGTGGGCGGCGGTGATCAAGGCCAGTGGCGTGGTGCTGGAGTAGGCCCCTGACAAGGCGGTGCCCGAGCGCTTGCGTAGGTCAGGCCCCCAGAAACAGCCGGCCTACCTCGGCATCACGGCTCAGGTCGGCGCCGGTGCCGGCCATGGCGAGCTGGCCGGCCACCAGGACATAGCCAAGGTCGGCAAAAGCGAGCCCCTTGCGGGCGTTCTGCTCGACCAGGATGATGGTCTTGCCTTCCTCTTGCTGCAGCTGGCGAAGCAGGGCGAACACCATTTCGATGTAGCGCGGCTCGAGCCCGATCGAGGGTTCGTCCACCAGCAGCACGGCAGGGCCCATCATCAGCGCGCGCGAGATCTCCAGTAGCCTGCGCTCGCCGCCGGAGAGCACGCTGGCGCGCTGGCTGCGGCGCTGAGCCAGGGCGCCGTGGCGCTGGAATATGCGCTCTGCCGCCGCGGCGGCAGAGCGTGGGTCACGCATCAGGTATCCGCCCATCAGGAGGTTTTCCTCGACCGTCATGTCGGGAAAGATCGAGCTTTCCTGCAGCACATAAGCCATGCCCGCATGCCGCAGCTTCTGCTCGGCGCGCAGGTGCGTGACCGGCTTGCCGTCCACGCTGATCGTGCCCGCCATGACCCGGGCCAGGCCGTAGATGGCGCGCAGCACCGTGGACTTGCCCGCGCCGTTCGGGCCGATCAGGCACAGCGAGCCGCCGCGCGCCACGCGCAGGCTGAAGCCGTGCAGTATCTCCATGCCGCCGTAGCCGGCCACGAGGTCGTCGATCGCGACCATCGGCGCGCCGCCGGCCAACTGCTCGAGCTGCGCAACGGTCGGCCGTGGCCGCGACAGCGCGGTGGCGAGCGTGGCGGCCGCCGCATGCGCTGGCGGTTGCGCCATCGGCGGCGCCGTGCCGTGTATCGCGTTCACGGTTGCGCTCCCAGGTAGGCCTCGATCACCGCGCTGTCGGCGGTGATCTGCGCCGGCGAGCCCTGCGCCAGCACCGTGCCATGCGCAAGGCAATAGACGTAGCCCGCCAGCTGCATCATGACCCGCATATTGTGCTCGATCACCAGCAGCGTGATGCCGAGCCGCGCGTTGATGTCCCGCAGCAGCGCTATCAGGCTGTCGATCATCACCGGGTTCACGCCAGCGGTCGGTTCGTCGAGCAGCAGCAACTTCGGTTCGTTCATCAGGGCCATGCCGATCTCGAGCAGCTTCTGCTGGCCGAACGACAGGTCGGCGGCGCGCTGTTCCAAATGGTCCTGCAGGCCGGCAAGGCGCAGGACCTCGCGAGCCCGTTCCGTCACCGCCCGTGGCTGCCGCGTGCACATTGCGGCAAGGCCTTCGTGCACGTGAGGCACGCTGACCAGCAGGTTCTGCAGGCAGCTCATCTTGCCAAATACACGGGTCTGCTGGAAGGTGCGTGCCAGCCCCAGGCGCGCAATCTCCGGCACCCGCAGCCGCGAGATCTCGCGCCCGTCCAAGGCGATCGAACCTGCGTCGATGGGGTGGTAGCCGACGATGGAATTGAACAGGGTGGTCTTGCCGGAGCCGTTCGGCCCGATCAGTCCCACGATGCCGCCGTGCGGCACTGCCAGCGAGATGCCCTGGTTGGCGACGACGCCGCCGAAGCGCTTGGTGACGCCGCGCACGGAAAGCAAGTCGGTCATGGCGCGGCACTCCGCGTGACGCGGCGGCGGTTGGTGCTGGTCTCGCGCAGCCAGCCCATGATGCCGGTCGGGAACAGCACCACAATCAGCACGATCAGCACGCCCAGCGCTACGCGCTGCCAGTTCAGCAGGTACGTCCAGAACAGCTCCTGCGTCAGGTGGAACAGCGTGGCGCCGATCACCGGTCCCCACAACGTGCCCTTGCCGCCCAGGATCGCCATCACCACCATCCAGACCCCGAAAGTGGTGCCGGCGAACGCCAGTTCGCGCGGATCGATGAAGCCCACCAGGTTGCCCGTCAGCGCACCGGCCATGCCGAGGAAGAGGGCGCACACGCACCAGGCGAGGATCTTGTAGCGCGTGGTGTGCAGCCCGAGCGCCTCGGCCTTGTCTTCGTCGTCACGGATGGCGTTGAGCGCCAGCCCGAACGGACGCGCATAGAGCCAGCGCAGCGTCAGCAGGGTGACGGTGGCCAGCGCCAGCATCGCATAGTAGTAAAAAGGCTCGCGGCTGCCTGCCGCGCCCGGGAACAAGGGCAGCGTCATGCCCGACCCCGCGCCGATGAAATCCCAGCCGGCGGCGGCATCGGCAAAGGCGATGCCAAGGCCCAGGGTCCCGATGGCGAAATAGTGCCCGCGCAGGGCCAGTATCGGCGGTCCCAGCACGAGCGCAACCGCGATCGCCGCCAGCGCAGCCAGGCCGGTACCCGCCGCCAGGCCGGCGAAGTATCCCAGGCCGAGGTCTCGTTGTGCCACCGCGCAGACATAGGCGCCCACGCCGAAGAAGACGATGTTGCCGAACGAGTTGTAGCCCATCTGCCCGCCCATCACGTCCCACGTCAGCGCAAACAGTATCATCAGCCAGAGGAAGGTCAGCTGCGTGGTGATGCCGGCGAACAGCCATGGCGCCGCGAGCGCACCGATGCAGCCGGCGAGCAGGGCCAGCCAGGTGACCGGCGAGGCTGAGGCCACCGGTACATCCGATTCGAGCCGGCGTGTGCCGCGCAGGTGCAGGTTCATCGCAGGTAGCCTCGATGCCGGCGCAGCATCAGGTTGCGGCAGACCAGGATCACTACCAGCAGGGCATACAGGAATGCGGTCTGGTACTCGCTGCCGAGCAGGAAGCCGGCGTAGTTCTCCGCGATGCCAAGCCCGCCGGCGGCGCTCAGGACGGGGAGCATGCTGCCCAGGCCGGCAACCACCACGATCATGAAGGCGCGCACGGTATAGGGCAGGCCCAGGTACGGATGGATGATCCAGGTCATCGCCACAAGCCCGCCGGCCGCGCCACAGATGGCGGCATTCAGGGCGAAGGTGGTGGCGTAGATGCGATCTGTGTCCACGCCCAGCACGCGCGCGGCACGTGCGTTCTGCGCGGTAGCGCGGATTGCCCGGCCGCGGCGGGAGCGCCGCAGGAACAGCATCAGTGCGGCGCCCAGCGCGAGCGCTGCGGCAAACGCAGCCAGTTTCACCTTCGGCACCACCAGTCCGCCCGGCAGGAACAGGCTGCCGAAGCCCGCATCGAGCGTGCGCACGTCCGCACCAAAGGCCAGGTTGGCAAGCTGCTGCAGCACAATGCTCAGGCCGAAAGTGGCAAGCACCGAAACAAAGAGATCTCGCTCGACCAGCCGGAAGATGACGATGCGGTAAAGCCCCCAGCCCACGCCATACATCGCCGCCGCGGAAAGCGGTACCGCCAGTGGCACGGGCACGCCCCGGCCGACGAGCCAGATCACCATATAGCCGCCCAGCATCACCAGCTCGCCCTGCGCCACGTTGATGAGGTTCATCACGCCCCAGACCAGCGCCATGCCGTAGGCAGCCAGCGCGAAGACCGCGCCGGCCAGCAGGCCATCCACCACGAGCTGTGCATTCAGTTCCGGGCTCTGGAACAGCACCGTCAGGTCGGTCATCTGCAATCTGCATCAGGCCGCTGCGCAGCGGCTCACTCCTCGCGCTTTGCCCAAGTCGGTGCCGGATAGATGACCTTCGACGACGCCCACTTGCCCGGCGCGACCACCTTGAACTTGCCGTCCTGCACCTGGTACAGCACCATCGACTTGGCGACGTTCTTGCCGCTCTGGTCGAACTTGATCGGGCCGTAGAACGTCATCAGGTCGGCCCTTGCCAGTGCATCCCGGACCTTCTCGGTATCGAACGAGCCGGCGCGCTCGAAGGCATCGACGAAGGCCAGCACCGCAGCGGTGGACTCGGCTGCCTGGTATGGCGCCTCGTAGTGGTATTCCTTCTCGAAGCGCTGCGCGTACTGGTCGGCCGTGCCGAACCAGCGGTCCTTGTAACGCAGCGTGCGGTCCCATTGCGAGCCGCACACCACGTACTCTGCGCCCTTGCCGAATTTCTCGATGATCTGCGCGGAATCGCAATGGGTCAGCGCCAGCATCGGCACGTCGATGCGCTTCTCGGACACCTGCCGTACCGCCAGCGTCGCCCCCTTTTCATGGCCGGACACCACCAGGATGTCAGGCTTGAGCGCCTTCACCTTGGCCAGCGTTACCGACATGTCGTTCAGTTCGGGCGGCAGCTTCTCGTCGATCACCACCTGCATGCCCAGGCGCCTGGCATCCTCGGCCACGCCATCGCGCACGTCCTGCGAAAAGTTGTCGTTCTCGATGGCGATGGCTATCTTCAGGTCCTTCGGCGACTTGCCGGCGCGTTGCGCTTCTTCCGCGGCAAGGTTGATGGCGGCGCGCAGATAGTAGTCGGAGGTATTGAGCACCGCGAACATATAGCGGTAGCCCTGCGTGAACAGGTTGCGGTCCGCGCCGTTGCCCTCGACCATCGGAATCTTGTACCTCTCCGTGACCGGCGCGATGGCCTTGGTCAGCCCGGAGCTGTAGGGCCCCAGCACGAACTTCACGCCGTCCTGGTTGATCAGCCGCTCGGCCAGCTGCGCGCCCCGTGCCGAGGTGGATTCGTCATCGTAATAGAGGACCTTCAGCCGGTAGGCCTTGCCGCCAACCTTGACGCCGCCCATTTCGTTGACGCGTTTTACGGCAAGGTTGTAGCCGTCCTGCGTGTTCTTGCCGTTGGTGGAGTACTTGCCCGTCAGCGACACCGCAGCACCGAGGATGATGGTGTTTCCTTCCACCTTGGCAGTAGCGGGGGCCGAGATGGCCAACCCCAGACCGGCGAGGGCGCAGACGGCGGCGTGGCGTAAGCAGATAGCGGACCAGGCGCCGGCTGGTGAGCTTTGTGTGGATGCGTGTTTCATATCACCCCTCTCACTCTCATCAAGATAGGACTCATTTCGGAGTGGGGAAGTGCCGTATGTTGCGATTTCGTCACCTCATGAGTAAGCGTCTGCGCCGCCTGTCTTGAATTGCAGGGAAGTTGAATTGCAGCGAAGGTCTTGAGAGATCGTGTCCGCTTGACGAACAGGTGATGTCAAAGGCAGCAGTCTCGTCTTGCGTGACCAGACGGATCAGTCCGCCGAGGTACGGTACCATCGTCGTACTCACGCGCCGAGGAGCAGGAGATGCGGTTTCTCTGGCCACAAATGCTCTGGCTGCTGGCCTTGCTCCCCCTGCTGGCAGCCGCTTACCTGTACCTGATTTCGCGACGCAAGAAGATCGCCCTGTTGTACGGCAGTCTCGCGCTGACGCGTGCCGCGCTGGGTCGCAATCAACGGCTGCGGCGCCACATTCCACCACTGCTCTTCCTCGTCGCGCTGGGCGCCGCCTTGCTGGCTTGCGCCCGTCCTGTCGCGACCGTCACGCTGCCGTCTGACGCCATCACCCTGGTGCTGGCCATGGACGCCTCCCGCAGCATGGCAGCGACCGACGTCGCGCCCACCCGGATCAGCGCCGCCCAGCAAGCCGCACGGGATCTCATCGTTGGGCTGCCGGCCAGCGTGCGCCTGGGCATTGTCTCTTTCGCCGCCACGGCGATCGTAGTGCTGCCTCCCACCGACAAGCGGCAGGAGATGCTCGACGCGGTCGATCGCTTCCAGCTGCAGCAGGGCACGGCGACAGGTAGCGGACTGGTCCAGGCGCTGGCGGTGTTGTTGCCCGACGATGGCATCGACCTGGAAGCTATCCTCTTCAGCGGCGAGTCGCTCGCGCCCGGCACCGGCGGAAGGTCGCTGACGGAGGCCGCGGCGGCAGACGCCGTCCGCAAGCGCGAACAGGAGGGGCGGGCGGTGCAGCCGGGCTCTTACCGCCACGGTGCGGTGATCCTGCTCAGTGATGGCCGCCGCACCATCGGCCCGGACCCTCTGGACGCCGCGCGCATGGCCGCCCAGCGCGGCGTGCGCGTCTATACCGTGGGCTTCGGTGCACCGCAGGACGCGGGTACGGCAGTGTCGAGCCTGGATTACACCATGCAGCTGGATGAACCCACCTTGCGCGCCGTCGCGACGCTCACTGACGGCGAGTACTTTGAGGCTGGCTCGGCCGCGGACCTGAAGCAGGTGTATCGCCAACTGAGCGCCCGTTTTGTGCTGGAGCGCAGGGAAACCGAGATCAGTGCCTTGCTGGCGGCAGCCTCGGTCCTGCTGCTGGTGGCGGCGTGCGGGCTGTCGCTGCTGTGGTTTTGGCGGTGAACTGAAGCGCCAGCGGCCGGCTCGGCAGCAAAGCTGGGCTCATATCTTTGAATCCCGGCTGGCCCTCGAGATGCGGTTCAGCGCGAAAGCATCATTTGATCTATAATAAATCATCATTTGATACCGGGAGCCAAGGTGGTCGTAACGCCCGAACAAATCAGCGCGGTCATGGCGCTGGCGCCGGTGCCGCGCTCGTTTGCCGAGCTCGACGCGGCCGTGCGCGAAGGGCTGCCAAAGACGGCGCTGCGCGAAAGCGTCGCGCATGTCGCGCGCACGGTCGAGCAGCGGCGCGCCCTGATGGCCCGCATCGTGCCCGAGGCGACCTACAAGCGTCGCCGGGAGCGGCTGTCGCCGGATGAATCCGAGAAGACCGAGCGCCTTGCGCGGATCTTCGCCAGCGCCCACTTTGTCTGGGACGACGATGACGACGCCCGTGAATTCCTCAACACGCCGCATCCGCTGCTCGAAGGCCGTACCCCGTTGGACGTGGGCATGACGGAGTTGGGCGCGCGCAGGGTGGAAGAGCTGCTCTGGAAGCTGTTCTATGGGATTCCCGCCTGATGCGGATCTACCGCATCGCCGACAGCCGCCACCCCATCTGGACCGGCACTGGCGCAATGCTGGTCGGTGGGCGCTTCAACAGTCCCGGGCGGCCCGTGATCTACGGGGCGCTGACGTTTGCTGGTGCCATGCTCGAGGTGCTGGTCCATGCCCGCATCGGTAAGGTGCCGCGTCATCACGTCTGCGTGACCGCCGAGGTGCCAGGCGAGGTTTCGGCCGAGCGCGCCGAACCGTTCGCGCTGCCGGCGGGGTGGGACGCGCACGACGCGCTGGCTGTCGCGCGCGCGTACGGCGACCGCTGGCTGGAGGAAGGGCGGTCGGCCGTGCTCGTGGTGCCGTCCGTGGTGGCGCGTGCCGAGTGGAATGCGCTGGTCAATCCGGGCCATCCAGATGCTTCCAGCATCGTGGCGGGCGCCCCGGAGCCGGTCCACTGGGATGAGCGCCTTTTTCGATAGACCCGCAAGGTCCCGAAGCATGCTGCCGCTTCCAGTTCTTCCAGGATCAGCTCGTCAACGGCGACGCGCTGGACGTTTCTTCAGCCGCATCTCGACGCCCGCACGGCGTCAGGGGGTAGTCGTCCTTTTTGTGCAAAATATTACGGTTTCCCCGCAAAGCCTTTCTTTATAAGGCGCTCCGGGCAAAGCAGACAGCTGCCTGCTGCCCTCAAGTGACTTCGGG
>NZ_CAJZAI010000004.1 GCF_914271435.1 Cupriavidus laharis
CAGGATGTCATAGCCGCGGTAGTGCAGGTCATTGCCGGTACGGCCGACCGTGCACAGCGCGGTATTGCCGGCGGTCACGCCCGACAGGGCAACGGATTTCTTGGGCTTCGGCCCGGTCGGCTGAGGGGTTTCAGCGGGTGTCGCGTTCTTGGCTGCGGACATCCTGTTCTCCTGTGGTATCGGTATATGCCGGATGTTGTGCGGGTGCGGGCAGCGGGCTAGGCGAAGAACAGCTCCGCGACGTTGCCCGGCAGTTGCGTGCCGGTAGCGTGGGCCCGCTGCAGCAGCGACCAGTAGTAGCGGTAGCTGGCGCGGTCATGCAATTGCCCATCGTGCCGGATCGGCGCCCAGTTGTTCTCATGGGCGGCCAGCAGGATCTGGCTGGCCGCGCCGATTTCGTCGAGGCCGGGCCGGAAGGCGGCGACGATCGGCTCGATCTGGCCCGGGTGGATGCTCCACTTACGCAGGTAGCCGAACTCGCAACGCGCGCGGTGCGCATCGTCTCCCGCGTGCTGGGGCGCCTGCACATCGGTGCTGACATTGTGTGACGGCACCTTGCCATGGCGATGACAGGCCGCCGATATCTCGAGCATGGCCCTGCGGATCAGCGGATGCTCGAACTGCTGGGGCGAGCGCATGGCTTCGCCCGGAATGGCGCCATGGTGGGCCGAGACGAAGTCCATCAGGCCAAAGCTCAGGCATTCCACCTGCACCAGCGAGGCAATATCGAATACCTGCTCCAGCGCGGCATGTGTCTCGATCAGCACATGAATGGGGATGTGGCGTGCAATGCCCGCTGCGCGGGCAGCCTGGTTGACGTGGTCGGTCACGCGTGCGACCTCGACGACGTCGGTTACCTTGGGCACGACCACATAGGCGAGCCGGGCGCCGGCGGCATGTACCAGCACGTCGACATCCTGCTTCCAGCACGGATGGGCCGGGTCATGGATGCGCACGCCCACGCGGTTGTGGGCATTGAGCGGGCTGTTGACCAGATTGGCGCACAGTTCGGCATGCTCACGCTCGAGGCCCACCGCAGCGCCGTCTTCGCAGTCGAAGGTGATATCGAAGATGGGGCCAAGCTCTTGCTGCAGGGCCAGCGACTTGAGCATCAGCTTTTCGCTGCCCGCGTAGTGGTCGCACACCGGCAGCTGGATGGGGATGGCTTCGCCCTGGAACAAGACCTCGGAAGGATGCACTTGGATTCTGGTCAGAGAATTGTTGGAAAACAGGCCATAGGGTAGGGCCCAAGAAAAAACCGGAGCCCGCGCCGATTCGTGAATCGTTGCGGTGCTCCGGTTTCCGTCGCGGACAGGATCCGAAGATCAGCCGAGCAGGTGCTGCACGCCGGCCTTTTCTTCTTCCAGTTCGTTCAGGGTGATGTTGATCTTTTCGCGGCTGTAGTCGTCGATCTCCAGGCCCTTGACGATCTCGTACTTGCCGTTGGCGCAGGTCACCGGGTAGCCGAACATGGTATCGGCCGGGATGCCGTATTCGCCGTTCGACGGAATGCCCATGGTGACGACCTTGCCGTTGGTGCCCAGCACCCAGTCATGCACGTGGTCGATGGCGGCGTTGGCAGCCGAGGCGGCCGACGACAGGCCACGGGCCTCGATGATGGCGGCGCCGCGCTTGCCGACGGTCGGCAGGAACACGTCGTTGTTCCACACCGGGTCGTTGATCATGTCCTTGACGCTCTTGCCGTCGACGGTGGCGTAGCGGTAGTCGGCGTACATGGTCGGGCTGTGGTTGCCCCACACGAACATCTTCTCGATCGACGACACCGGCTTGCCGGTCTTGGCGGCGATCTGCGACAGGGCACGGTTGTGGTCCAGGCGCAGCATGGCGGTGAAGTTCTCGCGCGGCAGGTTCGGTGCCGACTTCATGGCAATGTAGGCGTTGGTGTTGGCCGGGTTGCCGACCACCAGCACCTTGACGTTGCGGCTGGCGACTTCGTCCAGTGCCTTGCCCTGCACTGTAAAGATCTGCGCGTTGGCTTCGAGCAGGTCCTTGCGCTCCATGCCCTTGCTACGCGGACGGGCGCCCACCAGCAGGGCAACGTCGGCGTCCTTGAAGGCGACCTTCGGGTCATCGGTGATCACCACGCCAGCCAGCAGCGGGAAGGCGCAGTCTTCCAGTTCCATCACCACGCCCTTGACGGCAGCCTGGGCCTGGGGCAGGTCGAGCAGTTGGAGGATGACCGGCTGGTCTTTGCCCAGCATGTCGCCGTTGGCGATGCGGAACAGCAGGGAGTAGCCGATCTGGCCAGCGGCGCCGGTCACTGCGACGCGCATTGGGGCTTTAGCCATGAGTAAATCTCCAAACGAAAAGATGGGGGAAACCGGTGGGTGGCGTGCCGCGCAGGGGGAGGCTCGTCACCAGGTGCAGGTTGTCGCCACAGCGGGGAGCAGCAGTCCGCCGGAACCAGGTGGCAGGGCCACGGGGCGGAACCGGTGAGGGAGAGCCACAACGGGTCATGGTGATGCAACGAAGCGTAAGTCTACTGCGAAGCGGGGCACATTAGCCAGATTGGATGTCTGTCCTGTCTCTGTCATGCGTGCCGCCGGCGTGGACCAGCGCGAGTGTAGGCCGGGGTCCTCATGATGTCAATTCATATGTCTTATATAAGACATAAGACGTTTAACGTGAGGCTGGACGGACTTTGTCCTTTTGTGGTGAAATCCGGCTATGTCATCCCTGCCTACGTCCCTGACCGGCGCTTCCGTACCCGGAGCGCAGGATTCTGGTGCCGCCACCTCCGGCGCCGGGGCGCAGCCGTCGTCATCCTCGCCACCTACCCACCAGCCGCCGGCTCCCGCCGCGGCCCACTCCGTGCCGTCGCCTACCTTCAGTCCGCTCTACCAGCAGATCAAGGCCCTGATCACGCGCAGCCTGCAGTCGGGCGAGTGGAAGCCGGGCGAGATGATCCCCAGTGAAATGGAGCTGGCATCGCGCTACAAGGTCAGCCAGGGCACGGTGCGCAAGGCCATCGACGAGCTGGCCGCCGAAAACCTGGTGGCGCGCCGGCAGGGCAAGGGTACCTTCGTCACTACCCACCACGAAGACGTGGTCAAGTTCCGCTTCCTGCGGCTGGTGCCCGACGAAGGCGAACCGCATTATGGCGCCAGCCGCGTGCTCGAATGCAAGCGGCTGCGCGCACCCGCCGAGATCGCGCGGCTGCTCGATATCCGCACCGGCGACAGCGTCGTGCAGATCCGCCGCGTGCTGACATTCTCGGACGAGTCTACCGTGCTGGACGAGATCTGGCTGCTCGGCGCCAACTTCAGGGGGCTCACGGCAGAAAAGCTGACCGAATGGAAGGGCCCCATGTACGCATTGTTCGAGGCCGAATTCGGTACCCGCATGATTCGGGCCTCTGAGAAGATTCGTGCGGTGGCCGCCGACGAGACGGCGGCCACCTTGCTGTCTGTCCCGGTCGGGTCGCCGTTGCTGTCGGTGGAGCGCGTGTCCTATACCTATGGCGATCGTCCGGTCGAGGTGCGGCGTGGCCTGTATGTGACCACGCGCCACTATTACCAGAATGACCTGAGCTGAATGCCGCCGGTGCTCCCGGCTGATGAAATCGCGGGGATTATTGCGATATTCGCCACGATGGTTGTATCTGTTGCGTGGTACGGGTGGTTTTGGCGCATCCCGACTTGCTGTGTGCGATTGTCGGGCGCCGCCTGTCCGGGCCTGATAGGTGAAAATTATTGGTGCGGCGCGCAACAAAGGCGCTAAAATCTCATGGATTTGCCCCAATGCATTCTTTTGCATGCAGGGCAATGGCAGTTTCGTTTTTTGTTTACCGCAAAATGGGGTCTCGCATGGCTGAAGCCGTCAAACAAGCCAGGCCGGAGTTCCGGAACATCGGTATCTCGCAAATCGCGAGCTATCGGTTGCCCTGGGCCGGCAAGGTATCCATCCTGCATCGCGTAAGCGGCGCAATGATGTTCCTCCTCCTTCCCTTCGTTCTGTACCTGTTTGAGCAGAGCATTACCTCCGAACTGAGCTTCGCAAAGTTCTCGGCCTTGTTGTCCGGTGGCTTCGTCAAGCTGGTTGTGCTGGCCCTGATCTGGGGTTATCTGCATCACTTCTGCGCTGGTATCCGCTTCCTGCTGCTGGACGTGCACGTCGGCGTCTCCAAGCCCGCTTCGGCCAAGTCTGCCATCAGCGTGCTGGTTGTGAGCCTGCTGCTTACCCTGATTTTCGGCCTGAAGCTGTTCGGCCTGTTCTGAGGAGAATCAAGGTGGCAAACAATAATATCGGTCCCAAGCGTCTTGTCGTCGGTGCCCATTACGGCCTGAAAGACTGGCTCGCGCAACGCGTCACGGCCGTGATCATGGTGGTGTTCACCGTGATCCTGGCCATTGCCTTCCTGCTGTCGAACGGCGCTTCGTACGAAGCGTGGGCGGGGCTCTTCTCCAACCAGTGGATGAAGATCATCACGTTCCTGACCATCCTGTCGCTGCTGTATCACGCCTGGATCGGCGTGCGCGACATCTGGATGGACTATGTGAAGCCGATGGCCGTGCGCCTCGTGCTGCAAGTTCTTACGATTCTGTGGCTCGTCGGTTGTGCGGGCTACGCTGCTCAGATTCTCTGGAGGGTGTAATAAATGGTCGCAGTCAAGACTGGATTGCCGCGTCGCCGCTTTGACGTGGTCATCGTCGGTGCTGGCGGCGCCGGGATGCGCGCATCCCTCCAGCTCGCGGAAGCCGGCCTGAACGTTGCCGTGCTGTCCAAGGTGTTCCCGACCCGCTCGCACACCGTGGCGGCACAGGGTGGCATCGGTGCTTCGCTCGGCAACATGAGCGAAGACAACTGGCACTATCACTTCTACGACACCATCAAGGGCTCCGACTGGCTGGGCGACCAGGACGCCATCGAGTTCATGTGCCGTGAAGCCCCGAAGGTCGTGTACGAGCTCGAACACTTCGGCATGCCGTTCGACCGCAACCCGGACGGCACCATCTACCAGCGTCCGTTCGGCGGCCACACGGCCAACTACGGCGAAAAGCCCGTGCAGCGCGCCTGCGCCGCGGCCGACCGTACCGGCCACGCGCTGCTGCACACGCTGTACCAGCGCAACGTGCGCGCCAAGACCCACTTCTTCGTCGAATGGATGGCGCTGGACCTGATCCGCGACCAGGACGGCGACGTGCTGGGCGTGACCGCGTTGGAAATGGAAACCGGCGAGGTCTACATCCTCGAAGCCAAGACCACGCTGTTCGCGACCGGCGGTGCCGGCCGTATCTACGCGGCTTCCACCAACGCCTTCATCAACACCGGTGATGGCCTGGGCATGGCAGCACGCGCAGGCGTGCCGCTGGAAGACATGGAGTTCTGGCAGTTCCACCCGACCGGCGTGGCCGGCGCGGGCGTGCTGATCACGGAAGGTGTGCGTGGCGAGGGTGGCATCCTGCGTAACAAGGATGGCGAGCGCTTCATGGAGCGTTATGCCCCGACGCTGAAGGATCTGGCGCCGCGTGACTTCGTGTCGCGCTCGATGGACCAGGAAATCAAGGAAGGCCGCGGCTGTGGCCCGAACGGCGACTACGTGCTGCTCGACCTGACCCACGTCGGTGCCGAGACCATCATGAAGCGCCTGCCGTCGATCCGCGAAATCGGCGTGAAGTTCGCCAACGTCGACGCGATCAAGGAACCGATCCCGGTCGTCCCGACCATCCACTACCAGATGGGTGGTATCCCGACGAACTTCAACGGCCAGGTCGTGGTGCCGAAGAACGGCAACCCGAACGAAGTCGTGAACGGTTTCTATGCCATCGGCGAATGCTCCTGCGTGTCGGTGCACGGCGCCAACCGGTTGGGCACCAACTCGCTGCTGGACCTCGTGGTGTTCGGCCGTGCCGCCGGCAACCACATCGTCGCGCAGAACCTGAAGCAGAAGGAACACAAGCCGCTGCCGGCCGATGCCGCCGACCGCGCGCTGTCGCGCCTGGCCAAGCTGCAGAATTCGTCTTCGGGCGAGTACACCCAGGACGTGGCCAACGACATCCGCCGCAACATGCAGTCGCATGCCGGCGTGTTCCGTACGCAGAAGCTGATGGACGAAGGTGTCGAGCGCATCCTGGAAGTGGTGGAACGTGCCGACAGCATCCACCTGAAGGACAAGTCCAAGGTCTTCAACACCGCGCTGGTGGAAGCCCTGGAAGTGGCCAACCTGGTGGAAGTGGCCAAGGCCACCATGATCTCGGCCGCTGCCCGCAAGGAATCGCGCGGTGCCCACGCACACAGCGACTTCCCCAACCGCGACGACGAGAACTGGCTGAAGCACACGCTGTTCTACAGCGAAGGCAACCGCCTCGACTACAAGCCGGTGAAGATGCAGCCGTTGACGGCTGAAAGCGTGCCGCCGAAGGCACGTACGTTCTGATCACCGATCGTAGAAGAACACAGGACCCACAGAAATGAAGCGTATTTTCGAAGTCTACCGCTACGATCCGGACAAGGACGCGGCACCGCGCATGCAGACCTACGAGGTCGAGCTCGACGGCCACGAGCGCATGCTGCTGGACGCACTGGTAAAGCTCAAGAAGCAGGACGAGTCGATCTCGTTCCGCCGCTCGTGCCGTGAAGGCGTGTGCGGTTCGGACGCGATGAACATCAACGGCAAGAACGGCCTGGCCTGCCTGACGAACATGCGCGAGCTGCCGGACCGCATCGTGCTGCGTCCGCTGCCCGGCCTGCCCGTCGTGCGCGACCTGATCGTCGACATGACGAACTTCTTCAAGCAGTACCATTCGATCAAGCCGTTCCTGATCAACGACGAGCCGCCGCCCGAGAAGGAGCGCCTGCAGTCGCCGGAAGAGCGCGACGAGCTCGACGGCCTGTATGAGTGCATCCTGTGCGCAAGCTGCTCGACGTCGTGCCCGTCGTTCTGGTGGAACCCGGACAAATTCGTTGGTCCGGCCGGTCTGCTGCAGGCTTACCGCTTCATCGCGGACAGCCGCGACCAGGCTACCGGCGAGCGTCTGGACAACCTGAACGACCCGTACCGCCTGTTCCGTTGCCACAGCATCATGAACTGCGTGGACGTATGCCCGAAGGGTCTGAACCCGACCAAGGCCATCGGCAAGATCAAGGAGCTGATGGTCCGCCGCGCGGTCTGATCCGGCGGGGTTTGCAGTAAATAGCAGTCGTTGTAAGCGGCGCGTCAGCCTGAGCGGCTATATCAGGCAGTCGCGCCGAAAAGCAGGAAGCCATGACCGAGAGTCTTTCCCCCTCCTTCTCCCACCAGGCCGATCCGCACAAGCGTGCGCGCCTGCGCTGGCGTGCACGCCGCGGCCTTCTGGAGAACGACATCATCGTCGAGCGATTCTTCAACCGTTACGAGGAGAGCCTGTCCGATGAGGATGTGGCTTCGCTGAGCACGTTGTTCGAACTCAGCGACAACGAGTTGATGGACCTGCTCCTTGCCCGCAAGGAGCCTGATGGTGAACTCGACACGCCCCCGATGCAGCGCATTATTGGCCTGCTGCGTTCGGTCTGAGTTTTGGTCAATATTATTATTCACAGCATTTGAAGGATCCGACATGACGCCGTCCGATGTGAAAGCCACGCTATCGTTCTCCGATGGTTCCCCCAGCGTTGAGCTGCCGATCTACAAGGGCACCGTGGGCCCGGACGTGATCGACATCCGCAAGCTGTACGGCCAGACCGGCAAGTTCACCTACGACCCCGGTTTCATGTCGACGGCTTCGTGCAACTCGAAGATCACCTACATCGACGGTGACAAGGGCGAGCTGCTGTACCGCGGCTACCCGATCGAGCAGCTGGCGCAGAAGTGCGACCACCTCGAAACCTGCTACCTGCTGCTGAAGGGCGAGCTGCCCAACGCCAAGCAGAAGGAAGAGTTCACCGGCCACGTCATGAACCACACCATGGTTCACGAGCAGCTGCAGTTCTTCCTGCGCGGTTTCCGCCGCGACGCTCACCCGATGGCCGTGCTGACCGGCCTGGTTGGTGCCATGAGCGCGTTCTACCACGACGCGATGGATATCGACGATCCGCACCAGCGCGAGATCTCGGCCATCCGCCTGATCGCCAAGATGCCGACCATGGTCGCCATGGCGTACAAGTACAACATCGGCCAGCCGTACATCTACCCGCAGAACGACCTGTCCTACTCGGGCAACTTCCTGCGCATGCTGTTCGGCACGCCGTGCGCCCCGTACACCGTCAACCCGGTGCTGGAGCGCGCGCTGGACCGCATCTTCATCCTGCACGCCGACCACGAGCAGAACGCTTCGACCTCGACGGTGCGCCTGGCCGGTTCGTCGGGCACCAACCCGTTCGCAGCGATCGCCGCCGGCGTGGCCTGCCTGTGGGGTCCGGCCCACGGCGGCGCCAACGAAGCCGCGCTGAAGATGCTCGAAGAGATCGGCAGCGTCGACAACATCGGCGAGTTCATCAAGCAGGTCAAGGACAAGAACTCGGGCGTGCGCCTGATGGGCTTCGGCCACCGCGTGTACAAGAACTACGATCCGCGCGCCAAGCTGATGCGCGAAACCTGCCATGAAGTGCTGGAAGAGCTGGGTCTGCACAATGACCCGCTGTTCAAGCTCGCCATGGAGCTGGAAAAGATCGCGCTGGAAGACGAGTACTTCGTCAGCCGCAAGCTGTACCCGAACGTCGACTTCTACTCGGGCATCGTCCAGCGCGCGCTGGGCATCCCGACGTCGCTGTTCACCTGCATCTTCGCGCTGGCCCGCACCCCGGGCTGGATCTCGCAGTGGGAAGAGATGATCACCGATCCGGAATACAAGATCGGCCGTCCGCGCCAACTGTTCAACGGCGCCGCTTCGCGCGACGTGCCGGATATGGCCAAGCGCTGATTCCACTCTCCACGGCAGGGGCCGGCAGGCCCTTTGCCGATGCGTCACTGCCCTCGGGCCCGGCTTGCAAGAGCCGGGCCCTTGTCATTTCTGGCGGCCTGCGCTGACGTGCATCAACCGTAGTCCCGAATCGTAGATCGGCGATTCCGACCGCGTTATCAGCTCGACACAATTTCGGCTCACCCGGCAATGACCGGGCGCGGGCAGTCAGGCATCTCCAAATTCCGTTCCGCACATCCTCCGAGCCGGTGGGCGCTCGGTGCAGGCCCGCGTCGCCGTTCATTGCCATCCAAAACGAAGCTTGCCGCACGAAGACGTACGTCGTGCAGCGCGAGCCGCCCACTTGACGCAGGCATGGGACATGAACAAGACATACCGTGTAGTTTTCAATGAAGCCATTGGCGCCTGGATCGCTGTTCCTGAGATTGCCCGTGTACGCGGCAAGGTGGGCCGGGTGCGCAAGGCATTGCTCGGTACGCTGCTGGCGGCGGGGTTCGCCGCGTCGGGCGGCGTGGTGGCGGACGAGGCGCTGGAACCTGAGCCGGTGGACAGCCGTCGTGGTGCCAGTGTAGGGAGCGGTGCGGCACCGGAGGTGGCTGCCTCATCGGTTGCCGATACCGGCTCGGCTTCGGCGGACAAGGGCGCGTCCTGCGAGCCGCGCGCGGATGAGCTGGGCCAGCCCATTGCCGGGTCCTGCGATGGCACTTCGGCGGAGGCACTCCCGATGCCACGCGATCTGTGGCTCGCAGGGCTTGTGGCGGCCGGCGCGGGGCTTGTTGCCGTGGGCATGAGCGGTGGCGATGACGGCGTATCTCCCACGCCGGGCCCTCAACCGGACCCTCAGCCGGACCCGATGCCCGGGCCCGACCTCGGCACCGTCACTTACGCAAATGGCGTGACGGTCGACAAGGCATCGCGCACGTTGACAATCCAGGGCGTCAGCTATGCATACGAACCATATGGCAATGGCTACCGGCTGACGCCGCTGTCGGGCGGGGATGTGACCTACGTTGACCGATGGACCGTGAACACCGACGCCAATACCGTCACGATCCGTGGCCAAAGTGGTGATGGGTTGTTCTGGATTTTCGATGGGGCAGGCCTCTTCACCCGGGCCACCGCCGCGACCACGGTCGTGAAGGGGGATGGTGCCAGGGTGCATGTGGATGCGCCGGCCGCCGCGGACGTTCGCAACACCGCCGCGGTGATCGTCGACGGCAACAGCACGACGACGGAGATCAAGGCCGGCACGACGGCGACGAACGGCGGTACCGGGGCCGCGATCTATGGCGATCACGCCGCTGTCCATATCGATGGCAGGACTGAGGCGAGCGGGCAGGGTTCCACCGGGACCCGGGTCTCGGGAAACGATGCCGCCGTCTCGATGGCGGCATCGGCCGCCGTCCGCGATGGTGGCGTGGCCATGGACATTCGCGGGGACCGCGCCCGGATCGATATATCGAGCACCGATGTCCATGTGAACGATGCCGGTTCGGCGCTCCTGCGCGTGACCGGCAACGATGCGGTCATTGCGCTGGACGGGACCCTCCACGTCAACGGCGGAGCCCATGGCGTCGATGTCAGGGGCGACCGAGCAACGCTGAATACGTCGGCCACTATCCATGTAGCGGATATGAATTCGGTGGGTATTGACATCACGGCCGGTAATGCCGGGTTTGGCGATTTCACTCGCGTCGAAAATACGGGCGATATCAACGTCAGCCTGAATGGCACTGGCGCGCGTATCGCCGGGGGAGGTGCCGCAGTCCTGATCGATGGCAATGTCAACGTCGTGGCTGCCAGGAATGAATCCGGAGTCCTGCAACGCGGCGATGGTGTCCTGGTTGGTGGCGATCACAATACCGTGCGAATCGACGGCAAGGTATCGGTCGGCAATGAGACGCTGGGAGACGAGGAGGTAAGTGCGTCGGGGGGCATGATCCGGGGCGTGTCGGTCAGCGGCCAGGAAAACGCCGTGCATGTCACCGGCGGCATCGAACTGACATCTTCAGCCAACATCAGGAGAAACACCGGGTCCTCGCTGATTGGCCTGGAAGTCGACAATGACTTCAATACGGTTCAGGTGGATGGCGGCATCAAGCTCGGGCTGCACGATCCCGACACCGGCCATGACCTCATTGGCATCCTCGCGAGCGGGGATAGCACCGTCAGTATCCGCGGCCTGTCCACTGTCGACAACAGCGGTGGATCGCTGGGCGAAACACAGTTGGCAAGAGCGGCGAACGGTGCACGAATCGGCCTCGAGAGTGACTCTGTTCTTAAGGTCGCTATCGGGAATGAACCGTTCGCACAGGCGCAGCTTCATGGAACCTTGCAGGCATCCGGGGAAGGATCCCTCGTGGCGAATGCCGGCCTCATCGATGCGTCCGACTCAACGATCCTGGGCGTTCTTATGAGGGCGTTCGATCATGGAGCAGTCGATAACGCGGGCACGATCCGGGCGCAGGTGGAAGGTGCACAGGAGGGTACCTTCCAGATGGCAAACGGCCCGGGAAGCCGGGCTGTCAATCGCGGGAACCTGACGCTGAGCGCTTCCGGCACGCCGTTCAGTCAGGATGGGGTGAACATCTATCCTCTCAGGTGGGACAGCGCTGCGTATGCCCAGCTCGCCGAAGGCGGCGCTGTCGCAGTCAATACCGCGGACGGTGTCATAGACCTGCATGGCCCCGGCTTGTTTGGCACTTCCGCCAGTGCAGACGGTACTGCGATCAACCAGGGGACAATCCAGCTGGATGGGTTTATTCCCATTACCGATGCCTCGGGCAGCCTGGCCGGCTCGATTGCATATACGACAAACACCTCGCGCTATCGGGGCGGCGGCATGGTCGCAGGTTCCACCGATGCTGGCTTTGGAAACAACGCGCAGGCGACCAATACAGGCGTGATCAATATCAGAAACTCCGGCTTTGGCATGCTGGCGCTGAACGGCGGCACGGTCACAAACGCGGGCACCATCAACCTGGGCGCGGACAGCACGACGGTCTCTGATGGTACGCCACACCAACTTGTCGGCATGGGGGCGCTGTACGGAGGGATTGCCATCAACGCCGAGAACGGCGTCATCAATATCGCCACGGATCTCGGCCGAGCCTTCTACGCGGATGCCGACAGCCGAATTGTCAATCGGGGACGCATCAATGTGGGTCCCGGCATTGACCCCGCTGTCGACAACAGCAGCAGCGTTGCGCAAACCGAATATAACGATGGATCCCAATTGTCCGGCGTGGGCGAGACGCTGACGCTCCCGGGTCCGGCTGGCACGACGTTGAATGCGGGATCATCTGTCAGCGTGACAAATGCCGGCGTGGTCGACGGCGGTTCCTTCGCGGTGAACGCACTCGGCAAGCTGACGAATCTTGCCTCAGGCGAATTGCGCACGGACGTGACGGTGTGGAGCGATGGCGCACTGGAAAACCTTGGCACGATGAACGCCGCTGTGTTCCTGAAAGGAAACGGAACGTTCACCAATGCGAACATGTTCGACGGAAAGATTGTGGCCCGTGGCTGGGGCAACAGGATCGCCAACAGTGGTTCGATGTCGTCTGCCGCCGATGCCGCCATCTCACTTTCCGACGACGCCGTGCTGTCGAACGCAGGGGTGGTGTCGAGCGACGTGCGGGCTGGTTGGCGCAGCCAGTTCCTCAATGAATCCGGCGGCGTAGTGAACCTTGCGGGCGAGCAGGACATCCTGCAGACAGAGGCCTCCACTGTGCTCAATCGAGGCATCATCAATGCATCGGGTGCCAGTGCCAATGTCAGCGCAGCCATGCGCGCCATGGCGGGCGGCATCAGCGCTACGGGGTCGCCGGGCCAGGTCATCAACGAAGGCACCATCAATGCGAGCGGTGGCTACGGGGCCATGGCAACCATTACCACGGCAGCTTCCGTCAGGAGCAGCCTGGTCAACAAGGGCATCATCGACTTTGAGGCTGGCGGCACGGCAAGCCAGAACAAGGCGGCCATCCGTCTGCGCAATGGCAACTACGATGCCTACAACGAAGCTGGGGGCGTCATTCATGTCCGGGGCGACAACGGCATCGGCATGCTGATCGGCGAAGGCGGCACCGGCGAAGCGGTGAACCGCGGCACGATCAATCTTGGCGTGGCTGGCCAGCCTGCAAGCCATGGCACGGGGCTGGTCGGCATGATGCTGGACGCGCCCGCGGCTACCGCAGTGATCAGGAACGACACTACCGGTGTCATCAATATCAATGCCAACGACTCTTACGCATTCGCGATCACGGGGCGGGCCAAGGGGCAGGGACGCATTGTCAATCTCGGACGGGTCACCATAGGCGAAGGCGTCACCGGCAGCGGCCTGATCGCGCCTGGCGATGAAGGCTATGTGAGCAATGTCGATACCGCCAACACCGTGCAGGATCCGGCGCCATTGCGCAGCGCGGTGCGCCGGTATACGGTGGGCACGAGCGCGAACGGTACCGCGGGCACAATGCGTGTGAACTATGCCGACCTGGTTGACGTGAATGTCGACACCGGTTTCGCGGCGGGCACGGGCTCCCGTGTCGTGAGCTTCGATGGCGTGTTCCAGGGACAGGATATCGCCGGCGCCGAGAACATCCGCTCGGCCAGTCCTGTCTGGACGGCAAGCGGCAGCAAGGACAGCGCAGGGAACGTCAACGTCACCATGACGAAGAACGCCTACCAGGACATCGTCACCGACGTTGCGCTCAAGCAGGCCGCCGCGGCGCTGGAGGCCGGCTATGCCGGCAACACGATGTTCGGCAGCCTGAATCTGGGGTCGGTCAATGAGGTGACCAACGGTATCCGGCAACTGACGGGACAAGGCTTCGGCACGGCAATGAACCAGGCGAGGGTGCTGAGCCATCGCTTCGGCGTACTGGCAGACAGTGTCAGGGAAGGGCCCGGCGGTATCGGGTTCAATCTGGTTACACGTGGCAGCCCGGGCTCGCGGCTGGCCGGCTCGGAGTACGACATGGCCGTGTTGGCTTCGCGCTTCGACATGGGCGGCGCGGGCAAACTGGCGCTGCGCTATGGCGTGGCCAACCTGCTGAACCTGGACCGGAACTCCCGCGCGACCACCCGTCATGGCCTGTCGGGTGTGAGCCAGTTTGCCGGCATGCAGTACAGCAAGCCGCTGGGAGCGGGGTTCGAACTGACGGGCGATCTCCAGTTCGAGCAGCACCGGCTGGAATCGACCCGTGCACTGAACTACGGTAGCGTGCGCGAAACGGCCACGTCGCGCAACGGTCAGGACAAGACCCTCGTCAACCTGCAGGCAGGCAAGCCCATGGCGATGTCGCGCGGCTTTTCGTTCACGCCGTCGCTCGGTATGGAGATGCGCCGAACGCGCGACCACGCGGTGGCCGAGCATGGCGCGGGCCTGTACAACCTTGACGTGACGGGAGCCAGTACCACGGCCGTCGACGCGGTGGCCGGCATGAAGCTGGGGTTTGCGAATGACCGGGGGCTGACTGCCAGCCTGTCGGTACACGGCGGCCCGAACCTCGGGTACGCGGGCGGCCACCGCTACGCGAGCCTGGCGGGCGCCCCGGATGCACGATTCCGGCTGCCCGAAAGCTCGGGCCGCGCCCGTTTCAACTACAAGGGACGGTTCAACGTGGGCTATGCCACGGCGCTGTCCACCGTGTCGCTCGACGGCTATATGGCGGAGCAGGATCGCACGCGCGACTATGGCGTGATGCTTAATGTGAGCAGGTACTTCTAAGCCAGAGGGCACCCGGTCTTCACGGATCGGCCGGGGCATTTTGCCCCGGCGCCACGCAAACGTGATTCATGCTGCATGCGAAGGGCGTTGCGCGAGGCCAGTGGCCATCGCAAATTGAGCGTAGGCTGGCAAATCCTCGGCAAAAGATGCTGGCCTAGATCGGGCGGCCTCCGTATTAATTGTGCAAATCCTGCGCCGGCAAGATAAATTGACCTTTATAATGCGGGCTGCTCTGCCGATGGCAGTCGGGCCACCCTTCCGGCAAGCCATGCGGCAAGCGGGGCAGGCGACAGCGCTTGCGCAATAGAGAACGCATCAAACGTTGTCTTTCCGAACCATGCTCCCCTGATCCATCCGGGGGCAGACACTGCCGGGCCCCGCATCGCTGTTTTCTTGCCGGACCCGTCTTCCGCGTCTCGGACCTTGTTTCTCTGTCGTCCGCGGCGTGTAGTTCGATTGCGCAGGTCATGCTGTCTCTTGCCCGTATGACCACAATACCAATCGAGGAGCTCCTGATGACGCTTTCCCGCCTTACGTCCATTTCGCTGGCCGCCGTGCTGGCCACCCTTGGCGCCGCTGCCAACGCCGAAACCGTGAAGATCGCCATTGCCGGCCCGATGAGTGGCTCGGTGGCCCAGTATGGCGACATGGTCAAGGCCGGTGCGCTGACCGCCATCGAACAGATCAACGCAGCCGGCGGCGCCGGCGGCAACAAGTTCGAAGCGGTGCTGATGGACGACGCCTGCGAGCCGAAGCAGGCCGTGGCCGTGGCCAACAAGATCGTCAGCCAGGGCATCAAGTACGTGATCGGCCACGTGTGCTCGGGCTCGACCATCCCGGCTTCGGACATCTACGAGAACGAAGGCATCGTGATGGTTACGCCGTCGGCCACCGCGCCGCAGCTGACCGAAGCCAAGAAGCGCAAGTTCATCTTCCGCACCATTGGCCGCGACGACCAGCAGGGTCCTGCAGCCGCCCAGTACATCATCGGCAAGGTCAAGCCCAAGAAGGTCGCCGTGCTGCACGACAAGCAGTCGTACGGCCAGGGCATCGCTACCTCGGTGAAGAAGGACCTGGAAGCCGCCAAGATCCCCGTGGCCGTGTTTGAAGGCATCAACGCCGGCGATTCGGACTACTCCGCCGTCATCACCAAGCTGAAGTCGCAGGGCGTGGACTTCGTCTACTTCGGCGGTTATCACCCGGAAATGGGCCTGCTGATGCGCCAGGCGCGCGAGCAGGGCGTGAAGGCCACGTTCATGGGCCCCGAGGGCGTGGGCAACAAGGACGTGACCGCGATCGCCGGCCCCGCCTCGGAAGGCATGCTGGTGACGCTGCCGGCCGACTTCTCGGCCGATCCGGCCAACGCAGGCCTGGTGAAGGCATTCGCCGACAAGAAGCGTGACGCCAACGGTCCGTTCCAGATGCCGTCCTACGCTGCCGTCAAGATCATCGGCGACGCCATCGCCGGCGCCAAGAGCACCGATCCGACCAAGGTCGCGGCGTACATGCACAAGAACGCCTTCCAGACTCCGATCGGCAAGGTCGAGTACGACGACAAGGGCGACCTGAAGTCCTTCAAGTTCGTGGTCTACACCTGGCACAAGGACGCCAGCAAGACCGCCGCCAACTAATCCGGGCATTTCCTCCGCCGCCATCCCGCGCCCCCACAAGGGGCGGCGGGATGGTCCGCTATCGGGCTTCGGCCCGGGCTTCGGTCCGGGCTCCGATTTCCTGAGGCTTCCCCCATGAACGAATTCCTTCCACAGTTCACCCAGCAACTGGTCAACGGCCTGACGCTGGGTGCGATCTATGCGCTGATCGCCATTGGCTACACGATGGTCTACGGCATCATTGGCATGATCAACTTCGCCCACGGCGAGATCTACATGATCGGCGCCTACGTGGGCCTGGTCACACTGACCGCCATTGGCGTGCAGGCCGGCTACCCGTTGCCGCTCGTGCTGGGTGCCGCGCTGCTGGTTTCCGTCGTGGTCACCGGCTGCTATGGCTTTGCGGTCGAGCGCGTGGCGTACCGCCCCTTGCGCGGCGGGCCGCGGCTGGTGCCGCTGATTTCGGCTATCGGCATGTCGATCTTCCTGCAGAACTACGTGCAGATCGGGCAGGGCGCGCGCGACGTGTCCGTGCCGATCCTGATCTCGGGCGCCATCGAGTTCCAGATGGGCGGCGACTTCACGGTCACCGTGCCGTATTCCCGCTTGCTGATCGTCGGCGTCACGCTGGTGCTGATGATCGCGCTGACGCTCTTCATCGGTCATTCGCGCATGGGCCGCGCCTGCCGCGCATGCGCCGAAGACATGCGCATGGCCAACCTGCTCGGCATCGACACCAACCGCGTGATCTCGTTCACCTTCGTGCTCGGCGCGATGCTGGCCGCGGTCGGCGGCGTGCTGATCGGGCTGACCATCGGCAAGCTCAATCCGTTCATCGGCTTCATCGCCGGCATCAAGGCGTTCACCGCAGCGGTTCTGGGCGGCATCGGCAGCATTCCGGGCGCGATGCTCGGCGGCGTGCTGCTGGGGCTGGCCGAAACCTTGGCTTCCGGCTACATGCCGGCCGAATACAAGGACGTGGTGGCCTTCAGCCTGCTGGTGCTGGTGCTGCTGTTCCGCCCGACCGGCCTGCTCGGCAAGCCGGACGTGGAAAAGGTCTGAGGGGGAACGCGACATGACAAACCGGATTTCTGCAACGCCCGCCGCAATGCCCGCCGGGCAATCCCTGAAGAATGCGGTGGTGGCCGCCGTGATGACGGCCATCCTGACCATTCCCGTGCTTGGCCTGCAGCTCAGGCTGGAAGGCTACAAGGTGGTGCTGGAGCCGCACTGGCGGCCGGTGTGGATCGCCGTTGCCGCGGTCTTCCTGTTCCAGCTGTTCAAGCCGCTGCTGTCGCGCGCGGGCAGCGCCGTGCGCATGCCGGCCATGCCCCAGTTGGGCGTGGGCCAGCAGCGTGCGGCGGTGTGGGTGCTGCTGGCCGTCGGGCTCGTGTGGCCGTTCTTCGGCTCGCGCGGCGCGGTGGACGTGGCCACGCTGGCACTGATCTACGTGATCCTGGGGCTGGGCCTGAACATCGTGGTCGGCTTTGCCGGCCTGCTGGACCTCGGCTACGTGGGCTTCTACGCCGTGGGTGGCTATACCTACGCGATGCTGAACCAGTACTTCGGGCTCGGCTTTTGGGAGTGCCTGCCGATCGCGGCCGCCATGTCGGCCACCTTCGGGTTCCTGCTCGGCTTCCCTGTGCTGCGCCTGCGCGGTGACTACCTGGCCATCGTGACACTGGGCTTCGGCGAGATCATCCGCCTGCTCGCGCGCAACCTGACCGAATACACCGGCGGCCCCGACGGCATCTCTGGCATTCCGAAGCCGACCGTGTTCGGTTTCGAGATGGCGCGCAGCGCCACGGTGGAAGGCGCACGCACGTTCCATGAGCTGATCGGCCTGGACTACAAGGGCGAGCACATGGTGATCTTCCTGTACCTGCTCGCACTACTGCTGGTGGGCTTCACGCTGTTCGTCACCAGCCGCCTGATCCGCATGCCGATGGGCCGTGCGTGGGAAGCGCTGCGAGAGGACGAGATCGCGTGCCGCTCGCTGGGCCTGAACCCGACACGCATCAAGCTGTCGGCGTTCACGCTGGGCGCGGCGTTCGCCGGCATCGGCGGTGCGTTCTTCGCGGCGCGCCAGGGGCTGGTCAACCCGGAATCGTTCACCTTCATCGAATCGGCGCTGGTGCTGGCCGTGGTGGTGCTGGGCGGCATGGGTTCGCAGCTGGGCGTGATCCTGGCGGCGATCCTGTTGACCGTGCTGCCTGAGGTGGCACGCGGCTTTGCCGAGTACCGGATGCTGATATTCGGCCTGGTGATGGTGCTGATGATGATGTGGCGTCCGCAGGGCCTGCTGCCCGCGAGCCGTCCGCACGTGGAGCTTCCCCGATGAATGCGGCGATGAGTACAAATGCAGAATTGCTGAAGGTTTCCGGCCTGCAGATGCGCTTCGGCGGCCTGCTGGCGGTGGATGGTATCGAATTCGACGTGAAGCGCGATGAGGTCTTCGCGATCATCGGCCCGAACGGCGCTGGCAAGACCACGGTGTTCAACTGCGTCGGCGGTTTCTACAAGCCGACGGCGGGCGAGGTCACCATGGACGGCCACGCCATCGCCGGACTGCCGAGCCACATGGTGGCGCGCAAGGGCCTCGTGCGCACGTTTCAGAACATCCGCCTGTTCAAGAACCTGACCGTGGTGGAGAACCTGCTGGTGGCACAGCACCTGCAGGTGCAATCCGGCATCCTGCGCGGGCTGTTCGCCACGCCGGCCTACCGCCGCGCCGAGCGCGAAGCGCTGCAGCGTGCCGCCCAATGGCTGGAGCGCATGGGCCTGACCAAGGTTGCCAACCGCGAGGCGGGGACGCTGTCGTACGGCCACCAGCGCCGGCTCGAGATCGCGCGCTGCATGATCACAAAGCCGCGCCTGCTGATGCTGGACGAGCCGGCTGCCGGCCTGAACCCGCAGGAGAAGATCGAGCTGTCGCAGCTCATCGACCAGCTGCGCCGCGAGTTCGGGATTGCCGTGCTCCTGATCGAACACGACATGAGCCTGGTGATGGGCGTGTCCGACCGCATCCTGGTGATGGAACACGGCAAGCCGATCGTGATCGGCAAGCCGGAGGACGTGCGCAACGACCCGCGCGTGATCAAGGCCTACCTGGGAGAGGACTGATGCTGAAGCTGGAACAGGTCCATACCCACTACGGTGCCATCGAGGCGCTGTCGGGCGTATCGATCGAAGTCAACAAGGGGGAGATCGTCACCCTGATCGGCAGCAACGGCGCCGGCAAGACGACGCTGATGATGACCGTGTGCGGTTCGCCGCGCGCCTCGAGCGGCCGCGTGCTGTTCGAAGGGCAGGACATCACCAACTGCTCCACGCACGAGATCATGCGCATGGGCATGGCCATCTCGCCGGAAGGGCGGCGCGTGTTCCCTAGCCTGACGGTGCTCGAGAACCTGAAGATGGGTGCGTTCTTCGCGAAGCGCGAGGGGATCGAGGCGGGCATCGAGCACGTGTTCAAGCTGTTCCCGCGGCTGAACCAGCGCTCGGGCCAGCGTGCCGGCACCATGTCGGGCGGCGAGCAGCAGATGCTGGCGATCGGCCGCGCGCTGATGAGCCGGCCGCGCCTGCTGCTGCTGGACGAGCCCACGCTCGGTCTGGCGCCGCTGATCATCGCGCAGATCTTCGACATCATCCGCACCATCCGTGACGAAGGCGTCACCGTGTTCCTGGTCGAGCAGAACGCCAACAAGGCGCTGCAGGTGGCCGACCGCGGCTATGTGCTGGAAACCGGCAAGGTGGTGCTGGCCGACACCGGTGCGAACCTGCTGGCCAACGACCGGATCAAGGCGGCCTACCTGGGCGGCTGACCGTGCTTCCCTCGTTCCCCGCACGGGAACGAGGGGCACCCCCTGCTTTCGCCATCCGCGAAAGCCCCCTTTCGCCAATCACGGCGCAGCGCAACGCTGTGCCGGGGCCGGCTGGCGCCGGCCCCGTGGCATAATCGCTTGAGAAGTCAAGCATTGCGAAAGCGCTCGCTTCGGACGGCTTCCGGCGTCATCATCGCCGTTGTCGTTCACCGTGTCCTGCCCCGGCAACGAGGCGGCCGGACAACAAAAGATCCCTGCAAACAACCTGCGCGGTACCGCGCCATTTCTGCCGGAATGGACGCAGGCCGCCCCCTGCATCATGGCCAAGACGCTCTACGACAAACTCTGGGATGACCACACCGTCCACGTCGAGGAAGACGGCACCACGCTGCTCTACATCGACCGCCACCTGCTGCATGAAGTGACCAGCCCGCAGGCGTTCGAAGGCCTGAAGATGGCAGAGCGCCCGGTGTGGCGCATCAGCGCCAACCTGGCCGTGTCGGACCACAACGTGCCCACGACGGATCGCACCGAAGGCATCGCCGACCCGGTGTCGAAGCTGCAAGTCGATACGCTGGACTCGAACTGCGATGCGTTCGGCATCACCCAGTTCAAGATGAACGATCATCGCCAGGGCATCGTGCACGTGATCGGGCCGGAGCAGGGCGCCACGCTGCCGGGCATGACGGTGGTGTGCGGCGACTCGCATACCTCGACGCACGGCGCGTTCGGCGCGCTCGCGCATGGCATCGGCACGTCGGAAGTGGAGCACGTGCTGGCCACCCAGACGCTGCTGGGCAAGAAGGCCAGGAACATGCTGGTCAAGGTGGAAGGGAAGCTGCCGCGCGGCTGCACCGCCAAGGACATCGTGCTGGCGATCATCGGCAAGATCGGCACGGCCGGTGGCACCGGCTACACGATCGAGTTCGCCGGTTCGGCTATCCGCGACCTGACCATGGAAGGCCGCATGACGGTCTGCAACATGGCCATTGAAGCCGGCGCGCGCGCGGGGCTGGTGGCAGTGGATGACGTCACGCTGGAGTACGTCAAGGGCCGCCCGTACGCGCCGCAGGGCGTGGAGTGGGAGCAGGCCGTCGGTTACTGGCGCACGCTGCATTCCGACGCTGGTGCGCACTTTGACCAGGTGATCGAGCTGCGCGCCGAAGACGTGCGCCCGCAAGTGACCTGGGGTACCTCGCCGGAAATGGTGATAAGCATCGAGGACCGCGTGCCGGATCCCGAGAAGGAAAAGGACCCGAACAAGCGCAACGCCATGGAGCGCGCGCTCGAATACATGGGCCTGCAGCCCAACGTGCCCGTTGAAAGCATCAACATCGACAAGGTGTTTATCGGCTCCTGCACCAACAGCCGCATCGAGGACATGCGCGCCGCCGCATGGGTGGTGCAGAAGCTGGGCCGCAAGGTCGCTTCGAACGTGAAGCTCGCGATGGTGGTGCCGGGCTCCGGTCTGGTCAAGGAGCAGGCCGAGCGCGAAGGGCTCGACAAGGTCTTCAAGGCTGCTGGTTTTGAGTGGCGCGAGCCGGGCTGCTCGATGTGCCTGGCCATGAATGCCGACCGCCTGGAACCGGGCGAGCGCTGCGCGTCCACATCGAACCGCAACTTCGAAGGCCGGCAGGGCGCGGGTGGCCGTACCCACCTGGTGAGCCCGGCAATGGCCGCCGCGGCGGCCATCGAAGGCCACTTCGTCGACATCCGCAAGCTCGGCTGAGGAAGCGATGAAACGGATCCTGATCGCATTGCTGGCATGCCTGGGCATGCTGCAGTTGGCTGGCTGCAATACCATGGCCGGCCTGGGCAAGGACACGCAGGCCGCTGGCAACTCCCTTGAACGCGCGGCCAAGAAGTAAGGAAAGAGACATGGACAAGTTCACCGTACACAGCGGCCTCGTGGCACCACTCGACCGCGAGAACGTCGACACCGACGCCATCATCCCGAAGCAGTTCCTGAAGTCGATCAAGCGCACCGGCTTCGGCCCGAACCTGTTCGACGAGTGGCGCTACAAGGATGTCGGCGAGCCCGGCATGGACAACAGCAAGCGTCCGCTGAACCCGGACTTCGTGCTGAACCAGCCGCGCTACCAGGGCGCGTCGATCCTGCTGGCGCGCCGCAACTTCGGCTGCGGCAGCTCGCGCGAGCACGCGCCGTGGGCGCTCACGCAATACGGCTTCCGCGCCGTGATCGCGCCGAGCTTTGCCGACATCTTCTTCAACAACTGCTACAAGAACGGCCTGCTGCCGGTGGTGCTGAGCGAGTTGCAGGTCGACCACCTGTTCAACGAGACCAATGCTTTCAACGGCTACAAGCTGACCATCGACCTGGACAAGCAGGTCGTGATCACGCCGGGTGGCGAGGCCTACAACTTCGACATCGCCCCGTTCCGCAAGTACTGCATGCTGAACGGCTTTGACGATATCGGCCTGACCCTGCGCCATGCCGAGAAGATCAAGGCGTACGAAGCCGAGCGCGTGGCGAAGATGCCGTGGCTGAACAACCGGCTTGTCGGCTAAGCGCGGCGGCGGAATTCAAACAAGGAACAACAGCATGAAGATCGCAGTCCTGCCAGGTGACGGCATCGGTCCGGAAATCGTTGCCGAGGCCGTCAAGGTCCTGAACGCACTCGACGAGAAGTTCGAGATGGAAACCGCCCCGGTGGGCGGTGCCGGTTACGAGGCCGAGGGCCATCCGCTGCCGGAAAACACGCTGAAGATCGCCAAGGAGGCCGATGCCATCCTGTTCGGCGCCGTGGGCGACTGGAAGTACGACAGCCTCGAGCGTGCGCTGCGCCCGGAACAGGCCATCCTGGGCCTGCGCAAGCACCTGCAGCTGTTCGCCAACTTCCGTCCGGCGATCTGCTACCCGGAGCTGACCGGCGCGTCGAGCCTGAAGCCGGAACTGGTGGCGGGCCTCGACATCCTGATCGTGCGGGAGCTGAACGGCGACATCTACTTCGGCCAGCCGCGCGGTGTGCGCGAGGCGCCGGACGGCCTGTTCAAGGGCGCCCGCGAAGGCTTCGACACCATGCGCTACAGCGAGCCGGAAATCCGCCGCATCGCGCACGTGGCGTTCCAGGCCGCGGCCAAGCGCGGCAAGAAGCTGTGCAGCGTGGACAAGGCCAACGTGCTGGAAACCTTCCAGTTCTGGAAGGACATCATGATCGAAGTCAGCAAGGAATACCCGGACGTCGAGCTGTCGCACATGTACGTCGACAACGCCGCGATGCAGCTGGTCAAGGCCCCCAAGAGCTTTGATGTGATCGTCACCGGCAACATGTTCGGCGACATCCTGTCGGATGAGGCCGCCATGCTGACGGGCTCGATCGGCATGCTGCCGTCGGCGTCGCTCGATGCGAACAACAAGGGCCTGTACGAGCCGTCGCACGGCTCGGCGCCGGACATCGCCGGCAAGGGTATCGCCAACCCGTTGGCGACGATCTTGTCGGCCGCGATGATGCTGCGCTACTCGCTGAACAAGGCCGAGCAGTCCGACCGCATCGAGAATGCCGTGAAGAAGGTGCTCGCGCAGGGTTACCGCACGGCCGACATCGTGACGCCGGGCTGCAAGCAGGTCGGCACGCGTGAGATGGGCGAAGCGGTACTGGCCGCGCTGTAAGTCACTGCCGCGCCATCCAATCCGCGCCATCCAATCTGCCGTCATTCCCGCGCAGGCGGGAATCCAGCGTCTTGAAAGTCACTGGGTTCCCGCCTGCGCGGGAACGACGGTGATCAAGCGAAAGCAGTTTTGGCTCTACGGAGCCTTTTCTTTTATTTGTCCCCGATTTTCCACGCTGCGGCGGTGCCGCAAAATCGTGTAGACTCTGCAGATGGCCCGATTTTCCCAGTCCACCCTGACTGCTGTTGCTGCCCCGACCGCTACCCGCGGCCCGGTCGGCACGATTTCGCTCGGCCAGACCGCAACGACGATTAAAACCATTATCAAAACCGCGATCGCCTAGATCCGTTCGTCGTGCCTGCCCGTCTTCCCCGCGCAGCCACGCCGGGCGAGGAAAATGGCGGGGAAGTAAAAATCACATCCGAGGTAAATCATGATTGTAGGTCTCGTCGGTTGGCGGGGAATGGTCGGCAGCGTCCTGATGCAACGCATGCAGGAAGAGCGTGATTTCGACCATATCGAGCCCGTCTTCTTCAGCACGTCCAACGCCGGCGGCAAGGCGCCCGCCATGGCGAAGAACGAAACCACGCTCAAGGATGCCAACGACATCGAGGCACTGAAGAAGTGCGACGTGGTGCTGACCGCCCAGGGCGGCGACTACACCAATGACATCTTCCCCAAGCTGCGCGCGGCGGGCTGGAAGGGCTACTGGATCGACGCGGCTTCGTCGCTGCGGATGAAGGACGATGCCATCATCGTGCTGGATCCGGTCAACCAGGGTGTGATCAAGGACGCGCTGTCCAAGGGCGTGAAGAATTTCGTCGGCGGCAACTGCACGGTCAGCTGCATGCTGATGGGCCTCGGTGGCCTGTTCCAGGCCGACCTGGTCGAGTGGATGACTTCGATGACCTACCAGGCCGCCTCGGGCGGTGGCGCGCAGCACATGCGTGAACTGCTGACGCAGTTCGGCACGCTGAATGCGTCGGTGAAGTCGCTGCTGGATAACCCGGCGTCGGCCATCCTGGAGATCGACCGCCAGATCCTGGCGACGCAGCACGGTCTGTCCACCGAGGAAACCAAGCAGTTCGGCGTGCCGCTGGCCGGCAACCTGATCCCCTGGATCGACAAGGACCTGGGCAACGGCCAGTCGCGCGAAGAGTGGAAGGGCGGCGCCGAGACCAACAAGATCCTGGGCCGCGGCGAAGGCTTCCTGGGCGCCACCGGCGCCACGCCGATCGCTGTCGACGGCCTGTGCGTGCGCATCGGCGCGATGCGCTGCCACTCGCAAGCGCTGACCATCAAGCTGCGCAAGGATGTGCCGCTGGACGAGATCGAAGGCATGCTCGCCGCGCACAACCCGTGGGCCAAGGTCGTGCCGAACACCCGCGAAGCCAGCATGACCGACCTGACCCCGGCTGCCGTAACCGGCACGCTGACCATTCCGGTCGGCCGCCTGCGCAAGATGCAGATGGGTGGCGAGTACCTGTCCGCGTTCACCGTGGGCGACCAGCTACTGTGGGGCGCGGCCGAACCGCTGCGCCGTATGCTGCGCATTTTGATCGAGTCCTGATCACCCGAAATCGGCCTGCCGAGGCCTGGCGGCTTTCGTTGCGGCAAGGCAACAGAAACCCCGGCTTTGCCCGCGACGCCGCGCCCATGCGCGGCGTTGTTACATCTGACTGCCTATTTTCCCGGGCGATGCGTCACAATACGCCGGCATGCGCCCGCTTGCCGGCCCTCGTTGGCACGCGCGCGCAATCCGGCGACAGGCACGCAAGAATGTCCGCTGGCCGGAGTGAATGCTTTTGGGGTCGGGTTTCTATCGCTACTAAAACATAACGGAGCACAAGGTGAGTGTGAGCCAACATCGCCGGAAAGATGCGCCAACCGTCCGTCAGCGCTGGTCAACGCTGGCCGTCACGGCTATCGGCCTGCTGCTTGCGCAGCCTGCCGCGTATGCCGCGGGGTTCGGGCAATTGCGGGTACAGTCGAATCTGGGGCAGCCGCTGCAGGCCGAGATCGACATCAGCGGGGTGAGTGCAGAAGAGGCAGCAGGGCTCAGCGTCAAGCTGGCCTCCCCGGCGGCATATGCCAGCGCGGGACTGACCTATCTGCCAGCGGTGAGCGGCCTGAGGCTCGAGATCGAGCGCCGTCCCAACGGCAGCTATGTGGCCAAGGTCCGGTCAAGCCAGCCGATCAGCGAACCGTTCGTCGACATCCTGGTCGACATGAGCTGGTCCAGCGGCAAGGTGTCCCGGGCCTATACCTTCCTGCTTGACCCCGCCGGGGCCAGGCCTTCCAACCAGACTTTCTCGCCGGCGACGGTGGTGCAGGCCGCCACGCCGGACGCATCGCCGGCTGCCGCGCCGGCCTCCGCACCGCTGCAAGCGCCCGCGCCAGCAGTCGCACAGGGCGCGCAGCCGGCTGCCCAGGCACCGGCGGCCAGGCCCGCCCGGCAGCCTGCCGGCCACCGTACCCAGGCGGCACAAGCTGCCACCGAGGGCGAGGCGACAGCGGGTGGCGCGTACACGGTCAAGCGCGGCGACACGCTGTCGTCGATCGCCGGCGATGCCGTGCTGGACCAGGAGGGCGTGTCGCTGGACCAGATGCTGGTCGCGCTCTACCGAAACAATCCGAACGCCTTCATTGGCGGCAACATCAATCGCCTGAAATCCGGTGCGGTGCTCCAGGTGCCTTCACGGCAGCAGGCGCAGTCCGTATCGCCCAAGGCGGCCCGCCGCGAGGTGGTGGCGCGTACGCAAGGCTTTGACGCGTACCGCAGCCGGCTGGCGGGCGCCGCCGCGGCCAGGTCGGTCGAGCCCGACAGCGGCCGCCAGCAGTCGGGCAACGTCACGGCACGCGTGCAGGACCAGGCCGTGCCGGCCGCCGGCCCGCAAAACGAACTCAAGCTGAGCAAGGCCGAGCGTTCGGGCCAGGCCAACACCGCGGCGCAGGCCGAGGCCAACGTAGCCCGCGAGCGGCAACTGAAGGAAGCCGAGGCACGGCTCGCCCAGCTCGAAAAGAACGTCGGCGACATGCAGAAGCTGATCGAGCTGAAGAACAGCGAGATCGCCAAGCTGACGCAGGCTAACCAGGCCGCATTGGCCGACAAGGAAAAGGCCGAGAAGGCAGCCGACAAGGCCGCGAAGACCGAAGCCAAGGCGCCGACCGTGGTCGCGGCCGAGCCGCCGAAGGCGGACACGCCGGCCGAAGCCGCGCCTGCCGCACCGGTGGCACAGGCGGCCGCAAGCGCCGCAGTAGTGCCGGCTTTGGCTCCGGCAACCGCAACGGCGGCTGCTTCGGCGCCTGGCGCGGCGCCAGCCAGCGCCGTGCAGGCTGCTGCCCCGGCGTCGGCCCCGGCCGTCAAGCGTCCGCCGGTGGTGGTACAGGCGGAACCCGCACCCGAGCCGTCATTCCTCGACGGACTGCTGGCCAATCCGATGCTGTTGCCGGGCGGCGGCCTGCTGGTCGCGCTGCTGGGCGGCTATGTGATCTACCGCCGCCGCCAGCAGCAGAAGTCGGCGGATGGCGGTGCCTTCGGTGACAGCATCCTGTCGCAGGAAAGCACCGTGATGGCCGGCGCCAATTCGCTGTTTGGCGCCGCTGGCGGCCAGAGCGTGGATACGTCGCAGCACAGCGTGTTCGGCGCGGATTTCCGCATCGGCAACAACATGCCGGAGGCCAGCGAGGTCGACCCGATTGCCGAGGCGGAGGTCTATATCGCCTACGGGCGCGACGTGCAGGCGGAAGAGATCCTGCGCGAAGCGCTCGAGAAGGACCCGGAGCAGCAGCCGATCCGGCTCAAGCTCCTGGAGATTTACAGTAATCGTCAGGATGTGGAAGGTTTCCGCGTGATTGCAGAAGAGATGTTCGCCCAGACCGGCGGACAAGGGGCGGAATGGCTCAAGGCCGCGGAAATGGGGCGCGCACTCGATGCGGGCAATGCGTTGTACCTGGCAGTGACGCCGGATACCAGTGGTGGCCCCGAAACGGCCACGCCGGCAACCGACCAGTGGCGCACGCAGGATCCCTCGCACGATCCGGCTGTTGCGCCGCGTGAAGCCTCGCTCGCCGACCTGGCCTTGCCGCTCGACGCTTTCCCGGCACCGGCGGCTGGTGACCCGATCGTCGCACCGGAATCGGCCACCCTGGCATTCGGCGACGGTGTCGTGCACGCGGACGAGCGGCTTGCGCCCGCTGCGAAGTTCGATGGCGGCCTGGACCTGACGCTGCCGGCCACCGGGGATGATGCCCTGGCGGACGTGCCGCGGCTGGACACGCCGACCCGCTCGCGCGCGATGGATTTCGACATGTCGGGTATCTCGCTCGACCTCAATGCCGGATCCACGGCAGAGGCGCGAAGCGTGGACGAGGCGACAGCACCGCTGCCGTCGCCGACCATGATCCGCGACGGCAAGCTGCCCGAGCCGATCGACCTGGCCAGCATCGGCGACACCGGTGCCGACACCACGCCGGGCGTCTCGCCGAGCACGCTGTCGACGGACGGCATGGATGGCGGCCGCGACATGCAGATCAAGCTCGACCTGGCTCGCGCCTATATCGAGATCGGCGACAAGGAAGGCGCGCGCGAGCTGCTGCAGGAAGTCGTGGAGCAGTCGCAGGACGACCTGCAGGCGGAGGCGCGTTCGCTGCTGCTCGAGGTGGCCTGAGTTATCATCGACGATCCGGGCAGGCGGCAATCTTGCCGCGGCCCGAAGCGATGCGCCGGAAGCGTCCCTTCCGGCGCATTTGTTTTTTGTCGGCCCCAGCCATCGACAGGCCAGCTTTCCTCTCCATGAATCGCATCGCCATCGGCCTCCATTACGACGGTGCCGCCTTTTCCGGCTGGCAGTCGCAGCCGCATCGCAACACCGTGCAGGACCACCTCGAGGACGCCATCGAGCGCTTCGCCGGCGTGCGCCTGCTGACCACCGTGGCGGGCCGCACCGATGCCGGCGTGCACGCGCTGGGGCAGGTGATCCATCTCGACACCATGCTGAACCGGGACATGTTCTCGTGGGTACGTGGCGTCAACGCGTTCCTGCCGCCGTCGATTGCGCTGCAATGGGCCCTTCCTGTCGATGAGAGCTTCCATGCCCGCTTCCTCGCGTTCGAGCGCATGTACTACTACGCGCTCTACACCGGCCCGCACCGCGTTCCGCTCGCGCATGGCCGGGCCGGCTACCTGATGCTGCCGCCGGGCCAGCGGCTGGATGTGGAGGCCATGCGGGAAGCTTCCCGCTGCCTGCTGGGCGAGCATGATTTCTCGTCGTTCCGCGCGGCCGAATGCCAGGCCAAGTCGCCGGTCAAGACCATGTACGACGCGACGCTGAAGGCGGACGGCAACTGGGTCTTCCTGCGCTTTCGCGCCAGTGCTTTCCTGCACCACATGGTGCGCAACCTGATGGGATGCCTGGTGGCGGTGGGGCGGGGACGCTATCCGCCGGAGTGGCTGGGCGAGGTGCTTGCCGGCCGCGACCGCAAGCTTGCCGCGCCCACCTTTATGCCCGACGGCCTCTATCTGGCGGACGTGAAGTATCCTGAGGCTTATCAGATTCCGGCGGCAGACCCTTCCGCCAGCCTGTTCCATGGAGTGTTTCCTCATGACGCAGCCTGAGCGCGCCGACGCCGCGGCGCCGGCCCGTACCCGCATCAAGATCTGCGGCCTGACGCGCGAGGAAGACGTGCGCGCTGCAGTGGACGCGGGTGCCGACGCGATCGGATTGGTGTTCTATCCGCCCAGCCCGCGCTATGTCGACCTGGCCCATGCCGCGGAGCTCGCCGAAGCTGCCGGGCCCTTCGTCTCGGTGGTCGGCCTGTTCGTCAATGCGGACATGGAGGAGGTGGCCCATGTGGCCGAGCGTGTGCCGCTCACGCTGCTTCAGTTTCACGGCGACGAGACGCCGCAGTACTGTACCCAGACTGCCCAGCGCTGCCGCCTGCCTTTTCTGCGTGCGGCGCGTGTGCGCCCCGGCCTTGATTTGATAGAATTCGCCGGTCAATACCGCGATGCCGCCGGCTTGTTGCTCGATGCCTTCGTCGAAGGCTACGGCGGCGGCGGCCACGTCTTCGACTGGACCCTGATTCCCCCGGCATGGCTTGCTTCCAACCATCCACCCACCGGCAACCCGAACGCAAGCGGCGCTCCTCGCATCGTTTTGAGTGGTGGGTTGAACGCGCAAAACGTCGCTGGCGCGATTGAACGCGTGCGGCCCTACGCTGTTGACGTCAGCAGCGGTGTCGAGGCCGCCAAGGGCGTGAAGGACCACGCCCGCATTGCCGCGTTCGTGCGCGCAGTCCGCAGTGCCGAGGCAGGATGAGCAGGGCCGCAAGATCGGTTCCTGCGCCACGGTCCCCGGCGGTCCGCTGGCCGCGCCACCCGCATCGCAGTCAAATTTGCGCCCTTGCCGTGAAGCAAGGCCGCTGACCTGAAGAGCCCAGACATGTACGACCTGCCCGATTCCCGTGGCCATTTCGGCCCCTATGGCGGCACCTTCGTCTCCGAGACGCTGGTCCACGCGCTCGATGAATTGCGCGAGGCCTATGCCCATTACCAGAAAGACGCTGATTTCGACGCCGAATTCCGCCGCGAACTGAAGCACTTCGTCGGCCGTCCGTCGCCGATCTACCATGCGCAGCGCTGGAGCGAGCTGCTCGGCGGCGCGCAGATCTACCTCAAGCGCGAGGACCTGAACCACACCGGCGCCCACAAGATCAACAACGTGATCGGCCAGGCGCTGCTGGCCAAGCGCATGGGCAAGAAGCGCGTGATCGCCGAGACTGGCGCCGGCCAGCACGGCGTGGCCACGGCCACGATTGCCGCGCGCTTCGGCATGGAGTGCGTGGTCTACATGGGCTCCGAGGACGTCAAGCGCCAGGCTGCCAACGTCTACCGCATGAAGCTGCTGGGCGCCACCGTGGTGCCGGTGGAAAGCGGCTCGCGCACGCTCAAGGACGCGCTCAATGAAGCCATGCGCGACTGGGTGACCAACGTCGAGACCACGTTCTACATCATCGGCACCGTAGCCGGCCCGCACCCGTACCCGATGATGGTGCGCGATTTCCAATGCGTGATCGGCGAGGAAGCCAAGGTGCAGATGCCCGAGATGACCGGGCGCCAGCCGGATGCCGTGATCGCCTGCGTGGGCGGCGGCTCCAATGCGATGGGCATCTTCTACCCGTACATCGAGCACAAGGACGTGCAACTGATTGGCGTGGAAGCCGCTGGCGATGGCCTGGACACCGGCCGCCACGCGGCGGCGCTGATCGGCGGCACGCCCGGCGTGCTGCACGGCAACCGGACCTACCTGCTGCAGGACCCGAACGGCCAGATCATCGAGACGCACTCGGTGTCGGCCGGCCTGGATTATCCGGGCGTAGGCCCCGAGCATGCCTGGCTCAAGGACAGCGGCCGCGCACAGTACGTGCCGATCACCGATGAAGAGGCGCTCAAGGCTTTCCATGACTGCTGCCGCATCGAGGGCATCATCCCGGCACTGGAATCGAGCCACGCCATCGCCTACGCGTGCAAGCTGGCGCCGACGCTGCCCAAGGACAAGCTGCTGCTGGTGAACCTGTCCGGCCGCGGCGACAAGGACATGCACACCGTGGCCGAACGTTCGGGGCTCAAGCTCTGATGCGCGCGCTGCCACCTTCCGTACCGGCGGAACTGGCCCTGGGCGGGGCTTCGGACCTGCCCGGCGCGCCGGATGCGCCCACGCTGCAGCTGTTCCAGGAAGACATGTTCGAAGGCATTGCGCGCCTGCCGGACGGTTCGGTCGACCTTGTCGTCGCCGATCCGCCCTACGGGCTGGGCAAGGACTACGGCAACGATTCCGACCTGCTTTCGGGCCAGGCTTACCTGGAGTGGTCCGAGCGCTGGATGGATGCCGTCTGCCCCAAGCTGGCCCCGAAGGGCACGCTGTATCTGTTCTGCACCTGGCAGTATTCGCCCGAGCTGTTCGTGATGCTCAAGCGCCGCCTGACCATGATCAACGAGATCATCTGGGACCGCCGCGTGCCGAGCATGGGCGGCACCACGCGCAAGTTCTCGTCGGTGCACGACAACATCGGCTTCTTCGCCAGGGCGCGCGACTACTACTTCGACCTGGATCCCGTGCGCATCCCGTACGACCCGGAGACCAAGAAGGCGCGCAGCCGCCCCCGTTTCGAAGGCAAGAAGTGGCTGGAGGTTGGCTACAACCCGAAGGACCTGTGGAGCATTTCGCGCATCCACCGGCAGGATCCGGAGCGGGCCAACCATCCCACGCAGAAGCCGCTGGAGATCGTCGAGCGCATGGTGCTGTCGAGCTGCCCGCCGGGCGGACTGGTGCTGGACCCGTTCGCCGGCAGCGGCACCACTGCGGTGGCATGCCTGCGCCATGGCCGGCGCTTCGTGGGCTTCGAGATCAATCCCGAGTATGTCGAGGTGGCGCGCGGGCGTGTAGACGCGGCCGTGCAACTGGCCAGGTCCGTGGCGGACCGCAACCCAACATCGGCGGCTGCCAATGACGAGGAATCGTCGGCGCAGCTGCCTCACCTGATTCCCTGATATGTCCCGCATCCAGAAGACATTCGCGGCACTGGCCGCGCAGAACAAGAAGGGCCTGATTCCGTTCATCACCGCAGGCGACCCGGAGCCCGGACTGACGGTGGAACTGATGCACGCGCTTGTCGCCGGCGGCGCCGACGTGATCGAGCTGGGCGTGCCGTTCTCGGACCCGATGGCCGACGGCCCCGTGATCCAGCGCGCTTCCGAGCGCGCACTGGCCAATGGCGTGTCGCTCACGCAGGTGCTGCAATGGGTGCGCGAATTCCGTCAGACCAATGCCGATACGCCTGTCGTGCTGATGGGCTATGCCAATCCGATCGAGCGCATGGGCGAAGCGGCGTTTTCCCTGGCCGCGCGCGAAGCCGGTGTGGATGGCGTGCTGGTGGTCGACTATCCGCCCGAAGAGTGCGAGTCCTTTGCCGCGCTGATGCGTGACAATGGCATCGACCCGATCTTCCTGCTGGCGCCGACTTCGACCAACGACCGCATCGCGGCCGTGGGCAAGGTGGCGAGCGGCTATGTCTACTATGTCTCGCTCAAGGGCGTGACCGGTTCGGCCACGCTGGACCTGGACAGCGTGGCCGAACGTATGCCGCTGATCAAGAAGCATGTGAACCTGCCGGTCGGCGTGGGCTTCGGCATCCGCGACGCCCAGACCGCGCGCGCCATCGGCGGCGTGGCCGATGCCGTGGTGATCGGTAGCCGCCTGGTGCAGCTGCTCGAAGATGCGCCGCGCGACCAGGCGGTAGAATCGCTGCGTTCGTTCATCGCCGGGATTCGCCAGGCGCTGGACGCTTGAAGTGATCAATAATCGGCTTTGATGCCGTGAAAAAGTGCTGAAGCGTGCGCGCGATGCGCGTTCTGCTTCGGTCGAACCTTGCCGGCGTGGTAAATTCTCAGGTTGATTCCCTGCCGTTCCCCGGTTCTCGCCGGGCCGATGCGTAGCTACGGCGCGCGGCAGCTATCCGAAAGGAGCTTTCATGAGCTGGTTGGATAAACTCCTGCCTCCCAAGATTCAACAGACCGACCCCCGCACCCGCAAGGGCATTCCAGAGGGGCTGTGGGTCAAGTGCCCGTCGTGCGAGTCCACCCTGTACCGGACCGACGTCGAGGCCAACCTGCACGTCTGCCCGAAGTGCGACCACCACATGCGCATCAGCGCGCGCGAGCGCCTGGACGCGCTGCTCGACGCCGAAGGCCGCTATGAGATCGGCCAGGAAATCGTGCCGGTCGATGCGCTCAAGTTCAAGGACAGCAAGAAGTATCCCGACCGCATCAAGGCTGCCATGGAGGACACCGGCGAGACCGATGCGATGGTCGTGATGGGCGGCGCCATCCACACCATCCCGGTGGTGGCGAGCTGCTTCGAGTTCGAGTTCATGGGGGGCTCAATGGGCTCCGTGGTCGGCGAGCGCTTCGTGCGCGGTGCCCAGGCGGCGCTGGAGCAGAAGGTGCCGTTCATCTGCTTTACCGCCACGGGCGGCGCGCGCATGCAGGAAAGCCTGCTGTCGCTGCTGCAGATGGCCAAGACCACGGCCATGCTGAACCAGCTCTCCGCGGCGAAGCTGCCGTTCATCAGCGTGCTGACCGACCCGACCATGGGCGGTGTGTCCGCGAGCTTCGCATTCCTCGGCGATGTGGTGATTGCCGAGCCCAAGGCGCTGGTCGGCTTTGCCGGTCCGCGCGTGATCGAGCAGACCGTGCGCGAGAAGCTTCCCGAAGGCTTCCAGCGCTCGGAATTCCTGCTGCAGAAGGGCGCCATCGACATGATCGTCGACCGCCGCAAGCTGCGCGCCGAACTGGCGCAGCTGTTGGCGCTGCTGCAGAAGCAGCCTGCGGACGCGGTCGCGTAAGACCGCCTTGATGGCACAAGCAAGGGCGCGGGCGGTTGACGCGCCTTTTGCTTTTGCTGGCGCCGCCGAAGTGGCGGCAGCGAACTTGACTTTCGGGCCGGCTGGCCAAATCTAGAAGCAAAGCATCCCCCTCCTTAAATGCCTGTCTTCCATACCCTTCCCGAATGGCTTGCCCATCTCGAAACCGCCCATCCCGTGGGCATCGACATGGGCCTGACCCGTATCACGCGCGTCAAGGAAGCGCTGGGCCTGCGCATCGATGCCGTGGTGTTCACGGTCGGCGGTACCAACGGCAAGGGCTCGACCTGCGCCATGCTGGAGCGCATCCTGCTGGAGGCGGGCTACAAGGTGGGCTGCCATACGTCGCCGCATCTGGTGTCGTTCAACGAGCGCGCCCGAATCAATGGCGAATTCGCCACGGACGCGCAACTGCTGCCGCACTTCGAGGCGGTGGAGCGTGCCCGCACGAGTTTTGCCGACCCGGTCAGCCTCACGTACTTCGAGTTCACCACGCTCGCCATCATCCATATGTTCGCGGCGGCCGGGCTCGATGCCATGGTGCTCGAAGTGGGGTTGGGCGGCCGGCTCGATGCCGTCAACGTGATCGATACGGACTGCGCGATCATCACCAGCGTCGACATCGACCACACACAGTACCTCGGCGACACGCGCGAGCTGATCGGCTTCGAGAAGGCCGGCATCTTCCGTCCCGGCGTGCCGGCGATCTGCGGCGACCCGGTGCCGCCCAAGTCGCTGGTCGAACATGCGGAGGCCATCGGCGCCGACCTCTGGCTGGTCGGGCGCGATTTCCGGCACCAGGCCGCCAAGGGCCAGGAGCGCCAGCAGTGGGACTGGAGTGGGCGCGAGCGCAAGCTCAATGGCCTTGGCTACCCGGCGCTGCGCGGCGCCAACCAGTTGCTGAACGCATCGGCGGCGCTTGCTGCCCTGCAGGCAATGCGCTCGCGCCTGCCCGTGAGCGCGCAGGAAGTGCGCAACGGCCTGGCCTTCGTCGAACTGCCGGGGCGCTTCCAGGTATTGCCGGGCCGTCCGGCGGTGATCCTCGATGTGGCGCATAACCCGCATGCGGCGGCCACCCTGGGCCAGAATCTCGAAAACATGGGCTTCTTCCGCTACACCTATGCGGTGTTCGGCGCGATGCAGGACAAGGATCTCGCGGGCGTTTTGCGGCAGGTGGCCGACAAGGTCGATCACTGGTGCCTGTGCGACCTGCCGACCGAGCGTGCCGCGAGCGCCGCCGACTTGCTGCACAAGCTCGAGGAAGGCGGTTTCCAGCCCGGGCCGGATGCCACGGCCGCCTGCTTTTCCAGTCCAGAAGCCGCTTACCGCGATGCCATCGAGAGAGCGACCGAGAATGATAGAATTCTGGTCTTCGGATCGTTCTATACCGTTGCCGGCGTGATGGCTTACCGCGCCACGCAGGCAAACTAGCGGTACCGCGCGCCGACGCGACCATGTGGTAGCGCAGCGGTCGTGCGGCAATCGAGCGACAAACCAGCGGCCGACACGGACTCAAACGGAAGGCCGCCGCACCGAACCTATCTATGGGCCTGCTTTCGCTGTTTTCTTCCCGCAAGGGCAACGACCCGGCACCCGAGCGTGCGCGCCGCCAGCGTACCGACCCTGGTGCAGGTATCGCCTCGTCACGCCGGCTCGCGGAGGAATATGCCGATGACACGCTGGATCCAGAATTCCCCCAGAAGCAGCGCGCACGCCGCCGCCTGATCGGCGCCGTGGTGCTGGTGGTGGCTGCGGTCATCGTGCTGCCGATCATCTTCGAAACCAAGCCGCGCCCAGTGTCCGATGACGTGTCGGTGAAAGTCACGGGCGGGCAGGGCGCGCAGAAGCCAAAGGTCGAAGCGCGCAAGGCAGATCCGCTGCCGCCGGCCCCTCAGTCCCAACAGGCCCGTGGCGACAGCGCAGAAGCGCTCGATGCCGGCGAGGAGCTGGTCAGTGCTCCGCCCAAGCCGGCCGCCGTGGCAGACAAGCCGGCAGCCCGCGCTGATACCAGGCCCGCCGAGACCAAGGCGGCGGATGCCAAGCCGCAAGGCAGCGGCAAGTACCTGATCCTGATTGGCGCCTTCTCTTCCGAGGACAAGGCGAAGAACTGGCTGGCCAAGCTCAAGGCGAGCAAGGTGCCGGCGTATGTGGAACGGAAAGTCCTGGCCGATGGTGAGCGTATCCTGCTGCGCGCGGGCCCCTTCAGTGACCGTGATGCTGCCGATGCCGCTGACAAGCGCGTGCGCGCGGCCGGGCTGACATCGAAGGTGGTGGAACAGTAAGCCCGCGCGGCCGCGTGAGGCGGCCGCCAGCAATGATGCAGCCGACTTTTTTCGACTACGCTGTCGTCTTCATCCTGCTCGCTTCCGGCTTGATCGGCGTGCTGCGCGGACTGGTCCGCGAGGTGCTGTCGCTGATCGGCTGGGTAGTGGCGTTCTGGGTGGCCTACCGCTTTGGCGGGGTGGCCGCTGGCTGGATGCCGGAATCGCTGCCCGGCGGCGAGATCGCGCGCCACGCGCTGGGTTTCGTGACGTTGCTGATCGGCACTGTGATCGGCGCGGCGCTGGCGGGTACCGTGATCGGCCAGTTGCTGGAGAGCACCGGCCTGAAGCCGGCGGACCGCGGTCTCGGGCTGGTGTTCGGCCTGCTGCGCGGTGCGCTGCTGGTCATGCTGCTGGTCATGCTGGCCGGGCTGACGAAATTGCCGGAAGAGGAATTCTGGCGCGACGCGGTAAGCCGCCCTTATGTGATGCAGGCCATGGAATCCCTCAAGCCATGGCTGCCACCGGAGCTGGCGAAGTACGTCAAGACATGACACTGAGGCCCGGTACCCATGCCTGGCCGGTACGAAACGCAGGCCTTGTCCTCAGGACTGGGCTGCGCCCCTGAATCAAAGCCTTTCCTGGGAGCTTGGCATGTGCGGTATCGTCGGCGTGGTCTCCACCTCGCCCGTCAATCAACTGATTTACGACAGCCTGCTGTTGTTGCAACACCGCGGACAGGATGCTGCCGGCATCGCCACCGCCAACGGCAGTACCTTCCACATGCACAAGGCCAACGGCCTTGTGCGCGACGTGTTCCGGACCCGCAATATGCGTGGCCTCCCGGGCACCGCCGGCATCGGCCAGGTGCGCTACCCGACCGCGGGCTCGGCCTCCAGTGAAGAAGAGGCTCAGCCGTTCTACGTCAATGCGCCATACGGCCTTATCCTGGCGCACAACGGCAACCTGACCAACTGGCAGCAGTTGCGCGAAGAGATGTTCCGCCGCGATCGCCGCCACATCAACACGCACTCCGACACCGAGGTGCTGCTCAATGTGCTGGCGGATGAATTGCAGCGTGCCAGCCAGGGCATGGCGCTGGACCCCGAAACCATCTTCAAGGCCGTGGCCGGCATGCACCGCCGCGTGAAGGGCTCGTACGCCATTGCCGCGCAGATCGCCGGCTACGGCATGCTGGCCGTGCGCGACCCGTTCGGCATCCGTCCGCTGTGCCTGGGCAGCGTTGATACGCCGACCGGCAAGGAATGGATGGTGGCGTCGGAGTCGGTGGCGCTGGAAGGCATCGGCTACCACATGGAGCGCGATGTCGCGCCGGGCGAGGCCATCTTCATCGACCTGGACGGCAAGCTGTACAGCAAGCAGTGTGCCGACAACCCGGTGCTGACGCCGTGCATCTTCGAGTACGTCTACCTGGCTCGCCCGGATTCGTGTATCGATGGCGTGCCCGTCTACGATGCCCGCCTGCGCATGGGCGACTACCTGGCCGAGAAGATCCGCCAGGAAGTATCGGCCGGCGACATCGACGTGGTCATGCCGATTCCCGACTCCAGCCGCCCGGCCGCCATGCAGGTGGCCAACAAGCTGGGAGTGGGCTACCGCGAAGGCTTCTTCAAGAACCGCTACGTGGGCCGCACCTTCATCATGCCGGGCCAGGCGGTGCGCAAGAAGTCGGTGCGCCAGAAGCTCAATGCGATGGCAGTCGAGTTCAAGGGCAAGAACGTGCTGATCGTCGATGACTCGATCGTGCGTGGCACCACCTCGTTCGAGATCGTGCAGATGGCGCGCGACGCGGGCGCCAACAAGGTGATCTTCGCATCGGCCGCGCCGCCGGTGAAGTACCCGAACGTGTACGGCATCGACATGCCGACGCGCAGCGAACTCGTCGCGCATGGCCGCACGCACGAAGAGATCGCGAAGATCATCGGCGCCGACAAGCTGGTGTACCAGGACGTGGAAGCGATGAAGCAGGCGGTGCGCGACATCAACCCCGCGCTGAACGACTTCGATGCTTCGTGCTTCGACGGCCGCTACATTACCGGCGACATCGACGAGGCCTACCTGGACCGCCTGGAAACGGCGCGCAGCCAGGCCGATCGCGAGGGCAATGGCGACATGGAGCGCTCGCAACTGCACCTGCAGCGTTCGGGCGACAACGAGTAAGCCGCGCCGGCTCCGCGCGCGTTGACGAATGCGAGGCCCGGCCGTAACATGGCCGGGCGTCGATTTGACAGTCAGCTTGCGGACGCGGGTCCTGCCCGAAACAGCTAAAGAGATAGCCGTCAGAGAGCGAACATCCGGCTGCCGCCGTGAAGTCCCGAGGTATCCGCAGAACACGCAAGCCCGTCGATCCGACTACCCGATCGCACGGGCTTTTTTCATGGCCGGAAGCTTGTCGCCGGCTTGTTGAAACCACTGCATTCGCGCGGGTACGACCGCGCCACCAGCATGAACGAACCGCTCAATCCCGAATCGCTTGGCATCGACACCCTCGGCGTGCGCGCCGGCACGCTGCGCAGCGAATACATGGAGCATTCCGAGGCGATGTACCTGACCTCGAGCTTCTGCTTCCACAGCGCCGCGGAAGCGGCCGAACGCTTCGCTAACTCGGAAGAAGGTTTCACCTACTCGCGCTTCACCAACCCGACGGTGTCGATGTTCCAGTCGCGCTTGGCGGCGCTGGAGGGCGCGGAGTCCTGCATGGCGACCGCGTCGGGCATGAGCGCGATCCTGTCGGTGGTGATGTCACTGCTGCAGGCGGGCGACCACCTGGTGAGCTCGCGTGCGATCTTCGGTTCGACCATGACGCTGTTCGGGAACATCTTTTCGAAGTTCGGCGTGGAGACCACCTTCGTCGATCCTGGCGACCTGAACGCATGGCGCGCGGCAGTGCGGCCGACCACGAAGATGTTCTTCCTGGAAACCCCGTCCAATCCGCTGACGGAAGTGGCCGACATCGCGGCAGTCGCGGAGATCGCGCACGATGCCGGCGCGCAACTCGTCGTCGACAACTGCTTCTGTTCGCCGGCGCTGCAGCAGCCGATCAAGTTCGGCGCAGACATCGTGGTGCATTCGGCGACCAAGCATATCGACGGGCAGGGCCGCGTGCTCGGCGGCGCGGTGCTCGGCTCGCACGACTTCATCATGGGCAAGGTGTTCCCGTTCGTGCGCACCGCCGGCCCGACGCTGTCGGCGTTCAACGCCTGGGTGCTCCTGAAGGGCATGGAAACGCTGGCGATCCGCATGGAGAGGCATTCGACAAATGCGCTCGTGCTTGCCGAGTTCCTCGAGTCGCACCCGGCGGTGGCGCGCGTGTTCCACCCGGCGCTCAAGTCGCATCCGCAGCATGAGATCGCCATGCGCCAGCAGAGTGGTGGCGGGGCCATCGTGTCATTCGAACTCAAGGGCGCCACGCCCGAGCAGCAGCGTGCGAATGCCTGGCGTGTGATCGACAACACCCGGCTGTGCTCGATCACCGGCAACCTCGGCGACACGCGTACCACCATCACGCATCCGTACACGACCACGCATGCTCGCGTAAGCCCCGAGGCCAAGGCGGCCGCCGGCGTCACCGAGGGACTGATCCGCCTTGCGGTGGGCCTGGAGTCGGTGGCCGACCTGAAGGCCGATCTGCTGCGCGGACTGGGCGAGTAAGACGAAAGCGCTGTGCCGGCTCAGGGCGTTTGGGCCGGTGTCTCGTTGTCGCTGCCGGCCACGGCCTTGACGCCTGCCTTGGTCACGTCATAGGTGGCTTCGACTGCTGTCGACGCAACGCTTATGGCCGCGGAGCCCACCGTTGCCGCCGTGGAGACGGCAGCGCCGCCAACGGCGACGGTTGCCCCGACGATGCTGCATCCTGCCAGCAAGGCGCCTGCTGCTGCGGGCGCGAGCAGCAGCGCGGCGGCGAGGCGGGCAGCCCGTTGTGAGGATCGGGGAAAACCGGAAAACGGAAATGGCATGCAGGGCTGCCCGTGGGCACATGGGTAGGCGCCGGGTCATCGGGCCCGGGCAACCGGCCGCTTGCGTGCCTCAGCGCAGCAAGCGGCGCCGCAACAGTACCAGCGAAAGCACCAGCGCGACAATGGCGTAAGCGGCCAGCACGGCAATGTGCAGCGCGGCGCTGTCGATCGGGCGTCCCAGCATCAGCGGCCGGATCAACGCTACCGCATGCGCGAGTGGCAGGACATTGGTGGCTGCCCGCGCGCCCTCGGGCAATTGCTCCAGCGGGAAGAACACCCCGGAGAGCAGCAGCATCGGCGTGATGACCAGCGTCTGGTAGAACATGAAGAAGTCATAGCCGGGGGCCAGCGCCGTCACGATCATCGCCAGGCTGGCGAAGGTGATGCCGGCCAGCACGATCACGGGCAGTGCAAGCAGCGAGCCCGGCATGTGCGCATAGCCGAGCGCGCCCGCCACCAGCATGATCGCCAGCCCGGACAGCACCGCCTTGCTGGCGGCCCACAGGATCTCTCCGAGCACCACGTCGCCGAGCGTCAGCGGCGCATGCATGATCGCCTCCCAGGTGCGCTGCACGTGCATGCGCGAGAACGCGGAATACATGGACTCGAAGCTTGCCGACATCATCACGCTCGATGCCGTGGTGCCGGCTGCCAGGAAGGCGATATACGAGACGCCATGCACCTGCCCGACCAGCAAGCCGAGCCCGAGGCCAAGGCCGAACAGGTAGATCATCGGGTCGGCCAGGTTGCCGATCAAGGATGGGACGGCCAGCTTCTTCCACACCATGTAGTTGCGGTACCAGACCATCATCCAGTTGCGCATGTTGCGCGGCAGCAGCGGCTGCGGGTAGTGCTGCCGCGACGTGGTGCCACCGGCGCTGGCCCCGGCCTGGCCCGCTTCTGCGGTGGCCGTGTCAGGGCGCGGATCCTGTTCGCTCATGTCAGTCCCTCATCTCGCGGCCGGTCAGCTTGAGGAATACGTCCTCGAGGTTAGCCGGACGGTGCAGGTAGCGTACGCCGCTCTTGCCGTGCAGCGTGGTCAGCAGCGGAGCGGGCTCGCGCACGTAGCAGAAGAGCGTCTCGCCGCTCATTTCGGTGCGCTCGGCCAGCGGTGTCAGGCTGCCGCGCAGCGTGTCCAGTTCATCGCCGTAGACCTCGACCACGTCGCAGCCGATCTGGCTGTCGATCAGTTCGTGCGGCTTGCCTTCGGCGATCTTGCGTCCGCCATCGATCACGCACAGGTAATTGCACAGGCGTTCGGCCTCTTCCATGAAGTGCGTGGTCAGCAAGATGGTCTTGCCGCTGGCAATCAGCGACTTCAGCCGCTCCCAGATCAGGTGGCGGGCCTGCGGGTCGAGCCCGGTGGTGGGCTCGTCCATGATCAGCAGGTCCGGGTCGTTGATCAGCGCGCGCGCCACGGTCAGGCGCCGGCGCATGCCGCCGGACAGGTCGCGCACCTGGGCATTGGCGCGATTCTCGAGCCGCGCGAATTCGAGCAGGGCAGGCACGCGGCGCTCGATCACGGCCGAGGACAGGCCGAAGTAGCGGCCGAAGATGCGCAGGTTCTCGATGACCGAGAAATCCGGGTCCAGGTTGTCGAACTGCGGTACCACGCCTACGCGCATGCGTGCCTGCGGGGCGCGCTCGGGAATGGGCTCTCCGCACAGCGTCAGCGATCCGCCTGCCGGCGTGGTCAGCCCCAGCAGCAGTCGCAGCGTGGTGGTCTTGCCGGCACCATTGGGCCCGAGCAGCCCGAAGCACTGGCCGCGGTGCACCTGCAGGTCGAGGTCGTTGACGACGACGGTATCACCGTATTGCTTGCGCACCTTGCGCAACTCGAGGATGGCAGTCAAGGCAGAAAACGGTTGGCGCGCCGGCGGGCGCAATATCCGCCATTATGCCGGTCATCGTCGCGCATGACCTGTGCTGCACTGCACTATGGTCCGGACGCCGCTTCGAGTGCGAAGGTGCCAGATGCAGGGCAATAAAAAACCGCCAGCATGCTGGCGGTTTTTTTTGAGGCCTGAACCGAATCAGTAGAGCTTCTTCGGCAGCATTTGCATGCGCAGACGCTTGCGCAGGCGCGCTTCGGCGGCCTTCTTCTTGCGCTTGCGCTCGGTCGTGGGCTTTTCGTAGGCGGTGCGGCTCTTCAGCTCAACGATCAGGCCAGTCTGCAGAATGGCGCGACGGAAGCGACGCATTGCAACTTCAACCGGCTCACCGGGTTTCAAGACGATCTTAGTCAATTCAGTCCTTTAGGGGATTGCCGCACAGGCGGCTGGTTCAAACGAGGGGGAAACTGCGGCCGCCGAAGCGGCTGGTATTGCACGCGGGGCAGATCGCCCTGGTGCACCCCCGCGAACCTGAAAGATGTGGACCTGTGAGTCCGTGCAGCCAGTGTCAGGGGTGATAGCGCCGGGTTCCTTGTACAAGGGAGCCTGGCAGTACCGGTTTCCGTAAAAAGCTATACGCCCGTAACTATGGCACGTATACGACGCAAATGTCAAGAATGTGCCGCGATTCGCGTGAGGTACGCGGCGATCAGGCCTGCATTTGCGATGCGCGATGCACAAAGCTCTGGCACAAACGAGGGCCGATGATACGCCAGAACCGGGTGCCATGGGGCGAAGAGACGGTGCCGGCGGAAAGCTCATGCCACCCTCTCCGCCTTTATATCTTCTTTATATCCCCTGCGTCACTTTCTACCCCGTTTTTACCGGTCGATCCCTAAGCTGCCAGTGTCAATCACTCACGGATGGCTTCAGACATGGACGGGGTCTTTCTGATCGTCTTGATCCTCTTCGCCGCCGCCAGCGCGGCATTGCTACGGCTCTGCGCCGCGCTTGGCACTGACGGGACGGGGTCAGCCGCGCCGCATGGCGGCCTGCAGCACCATGCAGTACCGGGCAAGCACAGCGCTGCCGACAGGGGGCTGTGATGGACTGGGCTGACCTGCTGAGCAGCGCGCTGGCCGCGCTGATCTTTATCTATCTCCTGATTGCGCTGTTCCGCCCGGAGAAATTCTGATGTCGACCCAATTCCTGGGGCTGCTGGCCCTGTACCTGGCGATCCTGTTTGCCGTTGCGCCGTTCCTTGGCCGCTACATACGGCGGGCGATGGAGGATGGTGCCTGCAAGCTGACCGCGTGGGGGCGTCCGCTCGAACGCGCGCTCTACAAGCTCGCCGGCGTGCGCGCCGATGCCGAAATGGGCTGGAAGCAGTACACGGTCGCCGTGCTCGCATTCAATCTGCTTGGCGTGGTCGCGGTCTACGCGCTGCAGCGGTTCCAGGGCTACCTGCCGCTCAATCCGCAGGGCTTCGGCGCTGTGACGCCGGACTCGGCCTTCAACACGGCCATCAGCTTTGTCACCAATACCAACTGGCAAGGCTACGCGGGCGAGTCGACGATGAGCTACCTGACGCAGATGCTGGCGCTCACCGTGCAGAACTTCGTCTCTGCGGCAACCGGCATTGCAGTGGTGTTCGCGCTGATTCGCGGCTTTGCCCGGCAGAGCCGCGCGACCATCGGCAACTTCTGGGTCGACATGACGCGCAGCACGCTGTATGTGCTGATGCCCATCGCGACGGTGATCGCGCTGGCGTTGGTCAGCCAGGGCGTGATTCAGAACTTCGACAGCTACAAGGAAGTCAGCCTGGTGACGCCCGTCGAATACAGCCAGCCCAAGGTCGATGCGGCGGGGCAGCCTGTGGTCGATGCCCAAGGCAAGCCCGTCACCGAAGACCTGAAGACGGACAAGCAGACGCTGGCGATGGGCCCGGTGGCCTCGCAGGAAGCGATCAAGATGCTCGGCACCAACGGTGGCGGCTTCTTCAACGCGAATTCGGCACATCCGTATGAGAACCCGAACGCGCTCACCAACCTGATCGAGATGCTGGCCATCTTCCTGATTCCCGCCGCGCTGTGCTTCACCTTTGGCGAGATGGTGAAGGACCGGCGCCAAGGTGTGGCGGTGCTGGCCGCGATGACTGTGATCTTCGTGGCCATGGCATGCGTGGCGTCGATGTCCGAGCTGCAGGCCAATGGGGCGCTGGCGGACCTGCCGGTCGATCATGCCGTTTCGGCGCTGCAGGCCGGCGGAAACATGGAAGGCAAGGAAACGCGCTTCGGCATTGCGGCGTCGGCGCTGTTCGCCACCATCACCACAGCGGCGTCGTGCGGCGCGGTCAATGCGATGCATGACTCCTTCACCGCCATCGGCGGACTGGTGCCGATGCTGCTGATGCAGCTTGGCGAGGTCGTGTTCGGCGGCGTCGGCTCCGGGCTTTACGGCATGCTCGTGTACGCGGTGCTGGCCGTGTTCATCGCCGGCCTGATGATCGGACGCACGCCGGAGTACCTGGGCAAGAAAATCGAGGCCTACGAGATGAAGATGACCGCGGTCGCGATCCTCGTCACGCCGCTGCTGGTGCTGGTCGGCGCGTCGATCGCGGTGATGACCGAGGCGGGTAGGGCGGGCGTATTCAACCCGGGCACGCACGGCTTTTCCGAGATCCTCTATGCACTGTCCTCGGCGGCCAACAACAACGGCAGCGCCTTTGCCGGCCTGTCCGCCAACACGCCGTTCTACAACACCCTGCTGGCTGCGGCGATGTGGTTCGGCCGCTTCTGGATCATCATCCCGGTCCTCGCGCTGGCCGGCTCGCTAGCGGCGAAGAAGCGCCTGGCGGTGACGGGCGGCACCATGCCGACGCACGGCGCGCTGTTCGTGGTGCTGCTGGTCGGCTCGGTGCTGCTCGTGGGGGCGCTGACCTATGTTCCGGCCCTGGCACTGGGGCCCGTTGCCGAGCAACTGCAGGGCGCGGTAACGGCGATTGCCAAGTAAGGGTATTGCGGAGAAACGCATGCAACAAGAATCCATGGCGACGCAGAGCAAGGCTGGCGGCGCCGCATCCAGAGCCAATGCATCAGCGGAGAAGGCTGCTACGTCATCGGGCGCCGCCAATCGTCCGCGTGGCCAGCACCATCATCGCCCGCCGCGGCGTGGCCTGTTCGCCGCAGACCTCGTCAAGCCAGCCCTGGTGGCCGCGCTGAAGAAGCTGTCGCCGCGCGAGCAGGTGCGCAACCCGGTGATGTTCGTGGTGTACGTGGGCAGCATCCTGACCACGATCCTGTTCCTCAAGGCGCTGGCTTCGCCGGCGGCCGGCGGGGAAAGTGCCGGCTTCATCCTGGCCGTCTCGGTCTGGCTGTGGTTCACGGTGCTGTTCGCCAACTTTGCCGAGGCGCTGGCCGAAGGGCGCAGCAAGCAGCAGGCCGAATCGCTGCGCGGACTGAAGACGACCGCGATGGCGCGCGTGCTGGTGGACGGCAAGCGTGGCGGCGCGACGGAAACGCGCGCGGCCACCACCCTGCGGCGGGGCGACATCGTGCATGTCCAGGCCGGCGACATGATCCCCGGCGACGGCGAGGTAATTGAGGGCGTGGCGTCGGTGGACGAAAGTGCCATCACCGGCGAATCGGCGCCCGTAATTCGCGAATCGGGCGGCGACTTCTCGTCGGTGACCGGCGGTACGCGCGTGCTCTCCGACTGGATCGTGGTGCGCATTACCACCAACCCGGGCGAAAGCTTCATCGACCGCATGATCAGCATGGTCGAGGGCGCCAAGCGGCAGAAGACGCCCAACGAGCTGGCGCTGACGATCCTGCTGGTGGGCCTGACTATCGTGCTGCTGCTCGCGACTGCCACGCTGCTGCCTTTCTCGCTCTACAGCGTGCTGGTCACCAATGCAGGGCTGCCTGTGACCATCACCGTGCTGGTCGCGCTGCTCGTGTGCCTGATCCCGACCACCATCGGCGGCCTGCTGTCGGCGATCGGCGTGGCGGGCATGAGCCGCATGATGGAAGCCAACGTCATTGCCACTTCGGGCCGCGCGGTGGAAGCCGCAGGCGACGTGGACGTGCTGCTGCTCGACAAGACCGGCACGATCACGCATGGCAACCGGCAGGCTGCGCGCTTTGTGCCGGCACCGGGCATCTCTGCCCAGCAGCTCGCGCAGGCGGCATGGCTGTCGTCGCTGGCCGACGAGACGCCCGAAGGCCGCAGCATCGTGACGCTGGCGCGTCAGCAGCCGGGCGTTGCAGCACCGGACATGGCGGTGCTGCGGCTGGTGTTCGTGCCGTTCACCGCGCAGACGCGCATGAGCGGCGTGGACCTGCGTAATGGTGATTGTGATGTTGATGGCGAACGCATCGTGCGCAAGGGCGCCGCCGATGCGGTGCGCCGCTTCGTGACCGAACGCGCGGGCAAGTTCCCGGAGGCCGTGATGCAGGCCGTGGACGATGTTGCCCGCGCGGGCAGCACGCCGCTGGTCGTGGCCGAGGAATCCGACGGCAACGTGCGCGTGCTTGGCGTGGTGGAGCTCAAGGACATCGTCAAGACGGGCATCCGCGAACGCTTCGCCGAACTGCGCAAGATGGGTATCAAGACCGTGATGATCACCGGCGACAACCGGCTCACCGCAGCGACCATCGCGGCCGAAGCCGGCGTCGATGACTTCCTCGCCGAAGCGACGCCCGAGGCCAAGCTCAAGCTGATCCGCCAGTACCAGGGCGAGGGCCGCCTGGTGGCGATGACCGGCGACGGCACCAACGACGCGCCGGCGCTGGCCCAGGCCGACGTCGCCGTGGCGATGAACAGCGGCACGCAGGCGGCGAAAGAGGCCGGCAACATGGTCGATCTCGACAGCAACCCGACCAAGCTGATCGAGATCGTCGAGATCGGCAAGCAGATGCTGATGACGCGCGGTTCGCTGACCACGTTCAGCGTGGCCAACGACATAGCGAAATACTTCGCCATCATTCCGGCGGCCTTTGCCACGACCTATCCGCAGCTCAACCTGCTGAACGTGATGGGACTGAGCACGCCGGCCTCGGCCATTATGTCGGCGGTGATCTTCAATGCGCTGATCATCGTTGCGCTGATCCCGCTGGCGCTTAAGGGCGTGGCCTACCGGCCGCTTGGTGCGGCGGTGCTGCTGCGACGCAACCTGCTGATCTACGGCCTTGGTGGCATCTTGGTGCCGTTTGCCGGGATCAAGCTGATCGACCTGGTGCTGGCCCTGCTGGGCTGGGTCTGACCGTACTCCTGCATCGAGAGGGATCCATGAATACGCAATTGCAATCCACGCAAACCGCGCCGTCGGTGCCGCTGCAAGGCGGATTGTTGCGGCCGGCGTTGGTCGTCTTCGTCGCGCTGTCGCTGCTGACGGGGTTGCTGTATCCCGGCGTGATCACCGCGATTTCGAAGGCGGTCTTTCCGGTGCAGGCGGCCGGCTCGCTGATCGTCAGAGACGGCAAGGCGGTGGGGTCGTCGCTGATCGGCCAGCCGTTCTCGGACCCGAAGTATTTCTGGGGCCGCCTGTCTGCAACGGCGCCCATGCCGTATAACGGCGCGGCATCGGTGGGCTCCAACCTGGGCCCGAGCAACCCGGCGCTGACCGATGCGGCGCGCGCCCGCATCGAGGCGTTGCGTGCGGTGGATCCGGACAACAAGGCAGCGGTGCCGGTCGACCTTGTCACCGCGTCCGGCAGCGGGCTCGATCCGCACATCAGCATTGCGGCGGCGGACTACCAGGCGCCGCGCGTGGCGCGGCTGCGCGGGCTGCCGCTGGCGAAGGTACAGGAACTGATCAAGGCAAATACCGAATCGCCGCTGCTGGAGGTTCTCGGTGATGCTGGCGTCAATGTCCTGAAGCTGAACCTGGCGCTGGATGCAGCATCCGGCAAATAGGCACGCAGTACGCGTGGCACAATCTGACTGCGCCTGCCCCCGCGCCGGGCGGCGCAGCTGACCATGCCCGAATTACGATCTCCCGCTGAACGTCCGGACCCGGACAGCCTGCTGCAACGCATGCGGGAGGAGGGCGCGCGCGCTGCGCGGGGCAAGCTGCGCGTCTACTTCGGTGCCTCGGCCGGCGTGGGCAAGACCTTTGCCATGCTGGCCGCCGCGCGGTCGCTGCGCGAGCAGGGCGTGGACGTGGTCATCGGCGTGGTCGAGACGCATGGCCGTGCCGAGACCGAGGCGCTGATCGACGGCATCAAGCGCCTGCCGATGAAGGAGGTGCCGTACCGGGACCGCGTGCTCAGGGAGTTCGATCTCGATGGTGCGTTGGCGCGTCGTCCGGCACTGGTTCTCGTCGACGAGCTGGCCCATTCCAATGCCCCGGGCAGCCGCCATCCGAAGCGCTGGCAGGACATCCAGGAGTTGCAGTCGTCTGGCATCGATGTCTGGACGACCGTCAATGTGCAGCATCTGGACAGTCTCAACGAGGCAGTGGGCGGTATCACCGGCATCCGTGTCTGGGAAACTGTGCCGGACGCCGTGTTCGACAGCGCGGACGAGGTGATCCTGGTCGACCTCCCCGCCGACGAGTTGCTGCGACGCCTGCGCGAGGGCAAGGTCTATCTGCCTGAGCAGGCCCGTCACGCGGTGCGCAACTTCTTCCGCAAGGGCAACCTCATTGCGTTGCGCGAACTGGCATTGCGCCGGACAGCGGACCGTGTCGATGACGATGTGCGGGCCTATCGCCGCGCCGAATCGATCCAGTCGGTGTGGCGCACGCGCGAGGCGGTGCTGGCCTGCATCGGCACTGGCAGCGACGCCGAGCAGGTCGTCAGGAGCGCGCGCCGGCTGGCCGGGCAGCTCGATTGCGACTGCCATGTGATCACGGTGGCGGCACCACGGCTGGCCTCCGTGCGCGATACCGAGCGCGCGCGGCTGGAGTCGGCGATGCGGCTGGCCGAGGAGCTTGGTTCGCGCACCGAGACGCTTGCTGGCAGCGACATGGTGCAGGCTGTGGCCGGCTATGTCCGGCGGCATAACCTGACCAAGGTCGTGCTTGGCCGCACGCCGACGCGATGGCGGCGCGAAGATGATTCGCTGCTGATGCAGGGGCGCTCGCTGCTGGCCTGGGTGCTGTCGCCGTTTCTGGGCGCGCGGGCGTGGCTGTTCGGCCGCAAGAGCTTCGCCGATGCGCTGTCTGCCGCCTGCCCCGAGATCGACGTGATGCGCGTCGCGGCGGACACCGCGCGCGTCGACGTCAAGCCCGCCAGCGCTCCGGCGCCGGTCGAGGAAAGCGAGGCCGCGCACGCGCACGAACGCCGTGTCCGCATGCAGTCCTACCTGTGGGCCGTCGCATGGTGCGCCGGCGCGACGGTGGTGTCGACGCTCGCGCGGCCGTGGTTCGACCTCGTCAATATCGCCATGCTGTTCCTCGTGGCGGTAGTCGGGGTAGCACTGCGCCATGGCCGCGCGGCCGCGGCGCTGGCCTCGGTGATTGCCGTTGGTGCCTTCGACTTCTTCTTCGTGCCACCCCGGCTGTCATTTGGCGTGAGCGATGTGCAGTACCTGCTGACGTTCCTGGTGCTGTTGTCGGTGGGCCTCGTGATTGGCCAGCTCACGGCCGGACTGCGCGAACAGGCGGAAGTCGCGGTACAGCGCGAGACCGACGCGCGCACGCTGTACGAACTCGCACGCGAGCTGTCGTCGTCCTTGATGACCGAGCAGATCGTTTCGATCGGCAGCCGCTTCCTGCGCGCGGCGTTCGATGCGCGCTCGGCATTCTTCTTCGTCGGGCCGGACGGCCGCCTGCTGCCGGCTGCCATCGACGCGCAGGGACAGGCCGATGCGCACGGTGACGCGATCGACCGCGTGCTCGCGCAATGGGTGTTCGACCACGGCCAGCCGGCCGGTACAGGCACCCACACGCTGCCGGCCGGCACCGTGCTGTACCTGCCGCTCAAGGCGCCCATGCAGACGCGCGGCGTGCTCGCGGTGGAACCGCAGGCCTGGCGTGCATTTGCCCAGCCGGCACTGCGGCGCCAGGTCGATGTGTTCGCGACGCTGATTGCCATCACGATCGAGCGGCTGCATTATGTCGACGTCGCGCAGCAGGCGCTGCTGTCGATGGAATCGGAGCGGCTGCGCAGCTCGTTGCTGGCCGCGGTGTCGCATGACCTGCGCACGCCGCTGACCAGCCTCATCGGCATGGCCGAGACGCTGCAGCGTGGCGATCCGCCGCTTGCGCCGCGCGTTGCCGATACGGTGGCCGCGATGCGCGACCAGGCCCGGCGCATGAGCACCATGGTGGTCAACCTGCTGGACATGGCGCGGCTGCAGGGACGGGACGTGCGCATGCAGAAGGAATGGCAATCATTCGAAGAGCTTGTCGGCGCGGCCCTGGGCGCATTGCGCGACGCGCTGGCCGGGCATCGTATCGTGGTGGCTGACCTGTCCGCGATGCCGCTGATCGAGTGCGATGCCGTGCTGATGGATCGCGTGCTGTGCAACCTGCTGGAGAACGCTGCCAAGTACACGCCGGCCGGGACCGAGATCCGCATCGGCGCCGAGGCCGTGGACGACGAGGTACGCCTTGTGGTGGAGGATGACGGCCCCGGCGTGCCGGCCGGCAGCGAACGGCAGATCTTCGAGAAATTCACACGGGGCGAGCGCGAATCGGTGACAACGGGCGTGGGCCTTGGCCTTGCTGTTTGCGACGCGATCGTGCAGGCGCATGGTGGCCGCATCTGGGTCGAGCCCGTACGCGATGCGGCTACGGCCGGGGTCGGTATCGGCGCGCGTTTCGTTGTGGCCCTGCCGCGCGGCAATCCGCCGGTGATCGAGCCGGAGGCGGCGGATATCCTCGCGTAATCCCACACAGACGGAGTGCAACAGATGCCTTTCGAGTTTTCGCCCACGGTGCTGCTGGTCGAGGACGAACCCCATATTCGCCGCTTCGTGCGCACGGCCCTGCAGGCCGAAGGCTGTATGGTGCATGAGGCGGAAACGCTCAAGCGCGGCCTGATCGAAGCCGGCACGCGCCAACCGGACCTGGTGGTCCTTGATCTTGGCCTGCCCGACGGCGATGGCGTCAACCTGATCCGAGAGGTGCGCACCTGGACCGAAGTGCCGATTCTGGTGCTGTCCGCGCGCAGCGGCGAGGAGGACAAGATCGGTGCACTCGATGCCGGCGCCGACGACTACCTGACCAAGCCATTCGGTGTGGGCGAACTCGTTGCGCGCCTGCGCGTGCTGCTGCGACGGCATGCGCGGTCGAATCCGCATGGGTCCACGCAGATCGCCTTTGGCGAGGTGCAGGTCGATCTCGCCAATCGCATGGTCACGCGCGCCGGGGAACCGGTGCACCTGACGCCGATCGAGTACTGGCTGTTATCGGTGCTGATCGCGCATCGCGGCAAGGTGATGACGCACCGCGAGCTGTTGCGCGAGGTGTGGGGGCCTTCGCATTCCGAAAGCAGTCAGTACCTGCGGGTTTATATGGGCCACCTGCGGCACAAGCTGGAAGCGGATCCTGCGCAGCCGGTGCATTTGCTGACCGAAGTCGGGCTCGGCTACCGGTTTGCGGGGTAGGGCGATCTTTATCGCATTGGCTTCTGTCGGCGAACCGGACCACCACAAAGAAAAAGGCCGATGCTTGCGCATCGGCCTTCGTCTTGTATCGGTTGGCTCCCCGACCTGGGCTCGAACCAGGGACCTGCGGATTAACAGTCCGTCGCTCTACCGACTGAGCTATCGGGGAACAGCAGAGAAAGAGATTATAGTCAGCTTCTCGTTTTCTCGTCAACCCCTTTTGGCATTTTTATTTCTGCCGGCCGGGTCTGGCGAGGTGACTGGCTGCAGCGGGCTGCGCTGCGGGAGTGCCTGGCTGGCGGGCTCCGGTGCATTGCATTCAACAGCGAGGCCGAATTATAGCGACGCCTCGGCCTGCGCGCCAAAAAGAAAAAACCGCCGGAACGGCGGCTTTTTCTTCGATCGATGTTGTTCGGACCGTGATCAGTCGAACACCGGCGATTCCACGCCGAGTACCTTGTGCAGCTTCGGCGAGGTGGTGGTGTACTGCATGTGGATTTTCTTCTCTGGGAAGATATACGGTGCAGCACCGAACGCGGCCAGCGCGGCCTCGTGGAAGCCCGACAGGATCAGCTTCTTCTTGCCGGGATAGGTGTTGATGTCGCCCACCGCGAAGATGCCCGGGATATTGGTCTGGAACTTCTCGGTGTCCACCTTGATCTGCTTGCGCTCGAGGTCGAGGCCCCATTCGGCGATCGGGCCGAGCTTCGGCGACAGGCCGAAAAACACCAGCAGGTCGTCCACCGGCAGGCGGCGGGTCACGCCGTCGGCGCCGGTCACCTTGATCTCGGTGAGCACGCCGTCCTTCTCTTCATAGCCGCCGATCTGGCCGACCAGGAACTGCATTTCCATCTGTTCGCACAGTTCCTTCATCTTGGCGACCGAGGCCGGGGCGGCGCGGAAGCCGTCGCGGCGGTGGATCATCACCACGGACTCCGCCTTGCCGACCAGGTCCAGCGTCCAGTCCAGCGCCGAGTCGCCGCCACCGACGATCACCAGGTTGCGGCCGTGGAAGCGGCTCGGATCCTTGACGCGGTAGAACAGCTGCTTGCCGTCGAACTTGTCGATGCCGTCGACCTTCAGCGTACGCGGCTGGAACGAGCCCACGCCCGCGGCGATGAAGATGGTCTTGGTGATGAACCGCGTCCCGAGCGAGGTCTCGACGAAGAAGCGGCCGTCTTCACGGCGCTCCACCACGGAGACTTCCTGGCCCAGGTGGAAGGTGGGCTCGAATGGCTCGATCTGCTTGAGCAGGTTGTCGGTCAGTTCCTGACCGGTGCAGCTGGGCACGGCCGGGATGTCGTAGATGGGCTTGTCCGGATACAGCTCCACGCACTGGCCGCCGACCACCTTGAGGGAGTCGATGACGTGCGCCTTGATTTCGAGCAGGCCCAGCTCGAACACCTGGAACAGGCCGACCGGGCCGGCACCGACGATCAGTGCGTCGATTTCCAGCGGCTGGCCGCCGGCGGTGTTGCTGGCGGCAGCTTTCGTCGTGTCGGCAACGGGATTGGGAATGCTCAAGTCCATATTCGTCCTGATACGTTGTGGGCACCGGGTGCCCGGCATTGCGGAAAGCGCGTGGGGACGGCTTTCTAGTCGGTTCAGCGCTGCAGGTATTGCAGCTTGTCGGTCGCGTCCTTCCACTCCTCGGCCTCGGCCAGCGGGGCCTTGGTCTTGGTGATGGACGGCCAGTTGCGGGCCAGCTCGGCGTTCAGGTCAATGAACTGCTGCTGGTCGCCCGGGACGTCTTCCTCGGCGTAAATGGCGTTCACCGGGCATTCGGCCACGCACACCGCGCAGTCGATACACTCATCCGGGTCGATGGCCAGGAAGTTCGGGCCTTCACGGAAACAATCGACCGGACACACGTCAACGCAGTCTGTATAGCGGCAACGGATGCAGGATTCGGTGACAACGTGAGTCATTTCGGTTCCAGGAAAACAGGTCGGCTTTTGATGGGAAACTGGTTTCGGCCGCTTCTATGCCAGCGCCGGACCGGGCATTTCCGCCAGTGGCGGTATGCACGGGGCGAGCGCCTGCCGTGGCCTTTCAGAAACCGATATTGTATCCGAGCCTTCTGGCAAGGATAGCGGGTCTATATAGCTGGATCAGATAGTTTTCTTATTTCTTTATGTATATTTGATCGCGCACAGGTCTGTGCCGGGCAGGCCGGCGATGGCACGATGCCATGGTGCCGGATGCACTTGCCGCCGTCACATCGCACCGTCGGGACGATTACGAGGAGATCGCCATGCCTTGCCAGCAGCGCTTTGGTCCGTGGGATTTCGGCAGGCGGGTGCGTCGCCGCGCGCTGTCCGGGCTGCTCGGGCTTCACATGCTGGCGACCGCGTTGCCGTCCGGCGCGGGCGCGCAGACGCTGTCGGAGCATGCGATGGCCGATAGCGTGGTGTCCCGGCTGGTGGCATGGCGCATGCGCTCGGACCAGCCGGTGACGCTGGCGGCACTGACGAGCTTCGACTGGGAGAGCTTCAGCGTCACCCGGGCGCCGGCGGGAGACGCCATGGCCAGTTGCGGCCGTGCCGGGTTGCTGCCGTGCGGCCCCGAACTGCAGCCCGAAGCCGGCCAGATGGTGCAGGTGCTGACCTTCCAGCGCTCGGGACGCCAGGTCTATGCCGAGCGCATCATGGCGGAGAGCGGCGCCTTTGCCGACCCGTTGCCGGTGCATGTGCCGCGTGCCGCGGCAACGCTCATCTCCTGCCGGGCCAGCGATGGCCGTCCCTTGTGGTGTTTGCAGGGCGTCCCGACACTGCGGCGCTCGCAACCTTTTCTCGACGGCAGCTGACAGTGGGCTTTCAACCGCATGCCCGCCCGCAAGGCCGGACTTCGGTTAGCATGTGTGCCTGAACCGGCATCGCCGTCTGGCCCGTCATGATCATCCAATCCCTGCTCGACACCGACCTGTACAAGTTCACGATGATGCAGGTGGTGCTGCACCATTTCCCGCAGGCGCATGTCGAGTACCGCTTCAAGTGCCGGAACGCGGGCGTTGACCTGACTCCGTATATCGACGAGATCCACGCGGAGGTGGCGCACCTGTGCAGCCTGCGCTTCACTGAGGCGGAGCTCGATTACCTGCGCGGCATGCGCTTCATCAAGAGCGATTTCGTCGATTTCCTCGCGCTGTTCCACCTGAACCAGAAGTACGTGTCAATCACGCCAGCGCCGCAGTGCAATGGCGAAATCGAGATTGCGATCCGTGGCCCGTGGCTGCACACCATCCTGTTCGAGGTGCCGCTGCTGGCCATCGTCAACGAGGTCTATTTCCGCCGCACGCAGCCCAAGCCTGGCCTTGCCGAAGGCCGCCGCCGGCTGGCGCAGAAGCTCGCGTTGCTGCAGGCGCCGAAATATCGCGATTGCGTAATCGCGGACTACGGCACCCGCCGGCGCTTCTCGCGCGACTGGCAGGAAGAGATCCTGCTGGCGACACGCAACATGCTGGGGCCGCAACTGGCCGGCACCAGCAACGTACATTTCGCGCGCCTGCACAATATGGTGCCACTCGGCACCATGGCCCATGAGTACCTGCAGGCATGCCAGGCGCTGGGCCCGCGCCTGCGCGATTCGCAGGTCTTCGCGCTCGAGAACTGGGCGCGCGAATACCGCGGCGACCTGGGCATCGCGCTGTCGGACACCTACGGCTTCGACGCGTTCCTGCGCGACTTCGACCTGTACTTCTGCAAGCTATTCGACGGCGTGCGGCACGATTCCGGCGACCCCCTCCTGTGGGGCGAGCGGATGCTGGCACACTACGCAGCCAACCGCGTCGATCCGCTCGGCAAGACGCTGATCTTCAGCGACAGCCTCGATATCCCGCGCGTGATCGAACTGTACGAGCGCTTTCATGGCCGCTGCCGGCTGGCATTCGGCGTGGGCACGAACCTGACCAATGACCTTGGCTATACGCCGCTGCAGATCGTCATCAAGATGGTCCGCTGCAACGGGCAGCCGGTGGCCAAGCTGTCGGATACGCCGGAAAAGACCATGTGCGACGATCCCGGCTACTTGGCCTACCTGCGCCAGGTGTTCGACGTTCAGGCGCCTGCATAGCAATCTTCAACTGCTCCGGGACACGAGCGGGAGGGTGCGCCACTCTATAATGGCGTGCATTGCCCCGCATTTTCCGTGGGCGGACCACGCCAGGCCATATGGAAACCAACAACGCCCGTGACCGCATCTTTGCCCGTATCCGCGCCGCGCAAGGGCATCCGCCCAAGGTGACCAGCGGCGAGCGCGAAGCCGTTGCCGACTACCTCGCGCGCCATCCGCAAGGGCCCCGCCCGGCCGCGCGGCCGGACCGGACCGAAGCCTTCATCGAGCAGGCGCAGCGCATGGCGTCCACGGTCGATCGTGTGGCCACGCTGGCGGACGTGCCCGCCGCCGCCGCGCGCTTCCTGGGCAGCCTGAACCTGGTGCACCAGGCCGTGGCCTGGGATGCGCTCGGCACGCTCCCGTGGCAGGAAAACGGCATGACGGTGGAATGCCGGCCTCCCGTGCGCGACCCGCAGGCCGACCGTGATCACGGTGACCTGGTCGGCATCACCGGCTGCTTCTGTGCCATTGCCGAGACCGGCTCGCTGATGCTGCTGTCAGGGCCGGAGACATTTGCCTCGGCGGCGCTGTTGCCCGAGACGCATATCGCGGTGGTGCCGGTGTCGCGCATCGTCGACAGCCTGGAAGACGCCTTTGCGCTGGTGCGCAGCGAGCGTGGCCAACTGCCGCGCGCGACCAACATCATCAGCGGCCCCTCGCGAACCGGCGATATCGAGCAGACCATCGTGCTGGGCGCCCACGGGCCGTACCGCGTCCACGTCATCCTGGTTGACCAGGCCTGACTGCGTTTGCCGGCTGGTGCCGCACGTGACGCGGCGTTGCCTGAATTAAACTTGCACGTTTGCCGCGTGTGGCCATCGGCCACGTCCGTGGCCTCAGGCTGTGCGGCAAGGTTGCGCGCATTCCGCCAACGAGCATTCTTGTCCAAGGAGAGTTCATCCGATGCAACGCGTCCGCATGCTGTTGCTGCTAGTGGCCATGCTGGCCGTTTTTCCTTCGCTGGCCCATGCCGCCGACCTCGACGGTGCGGCCCTGTCAGCGTGGTGGGGGCTGCCGTTCGCCGGCATGCTGCTGTCGATCGCGTTGTTCCCATTGTTCGCGCCACGTCTCTGGCATCATCACTATGGCAAGATCGCGGCGGCCTGGAGCCTGCTGTTCCTGCTGCCGTTTGCTGTGGTGTTCGGCGTGCATGCGGCGCTGGCCGGCGCGGTGCATGCGCTGCTGGCCGAGTACATCCCGTTCATTGCGCTGATTACCGCCCTCTATATCGTTGCCGGGGGCATCTGCGTGCGTGGCAACCTGCACGGAACGCCGGGGCTCAATACCGGTATCCTTGCCCTGGGCACCGTGCTGGCGAGCCTCATGGGCACGACGGGTGCCGCGATGCTGCTGATCCGGCCACTGCTGCGTGCCAACGACAACCGCCGCCATGTGGCGCACGTGGTGGTGTTCTTCATCTTCCTTGTGGCGAATGCCGGCGGTTCACTGACGCCGCTCGGTGATCCGCCGCTGTTCCTGGGCTTCCTGCAAGGCGTGGATTTCTTCTGGACCTTGCGCAATATCCTGCCTGAGACGCTGTTCATTTGCGCGGCGCTGCTGGCCATCTTCTACCTGCTGGACCGGCACTATTACCTGAACAGGGAAGAGGAATTGCCCGCGCGCAGCGATCCCACGCCGGACACGCGCGGCATTCGCATCGAGGGCAAGTTCAACTTCGCGCTGCTGCTAGCGGTCGTCGTGCTGGTACTGATGAGCGGGCTGTGGAAGCCCGGCATCTCGTTCGACGTCTTCGGCACGGAAGTGCCGCTGCAGGCCGCGGTGCGCGACGTGCTGCTGGTGGCTGTGGCCGTCGTCTCGCTGCTGGTCACGCCGCACACTGCACGCAGCGGCAACGAGTTCAGCTGGGAGCCGATCCTGGAGGTTGGCAAGCTCTTTGCCGGCATTTTCCTGACCATCATCCCGGTCATCGCCATGCTCAAGGCGGGCACGGATGGCGCATTTGCGGCCGTGGTTCGCACCGTGAGCGATACCAGCGGCCAGCCCATCGACGGCATGTATTTCTGGGCGACCGGCCTGCTCTCGTCCTTCCTGGACAATGCGCCGACCTACCTGGTGTTCTTCAATACGGCCGGGGGCGATGCAGCCACGCTGATGACGCGCGATGCGTCCACGCTCGCGGCCATCTCGGCCGGTGCGGTATTCATGGGGGCCAATACCTATATCGGCAATGCGCCGAACCTGATGGTGAAGGCCATTGCCGAAGACCGCGGCTTGCGCATGCCTGGCTTCTTCGGCTACATGCTGTGGTCTGGCTCCATCCTCTTGCCGCTGTTCCTGGTGATGACGTTCCTCTTTTTCCATGTGTGATGCCATGAAGCCGTCTGTCCTTGTCACCCGCGCCATTTTTCCCGACGTCATCGACCATCTCGCCCGGTACTTCGACGTCGACGACAACCAGCAGGACGCCGTGCTCGACGCCGCCGCGCTCAGGGCGCGCCTGGCTGGCAAGGCCGGCGTGCTGACCAACGCTGCCGACCGCGTCGATGGCGGCCTGATCGCGGCGCTGCCGGACCTGCGCGCCGTCTGCAACATGGCGGTCGGCTACAACAACCTCGACATCCCCGCACTGACGGCGGCGGGCATCGTCGCCACCAATACGCCGGACGTGCTGACCGAGACCACGGCTGACTTCGGCTGGGCGCTGCTGATGGCGACCGCGCGCCGCGTGACCGAATCCGAGCATTACCTGCGCGATGGCAAGTGGCAGCGGTGGAGCTACGACATGCTGGTGGGCATGGATGTGTACGGCAGCACGCTGGGGATTCTCGGCATGGGGCGCATCGGCCAGGCACTGGCACGCCGCGCGGCCGGGTTTGGCATGGCCGTGCTGTACCACAACCGCAGCCAGTTGCCCGAGGCGACCGAGCGCGCGCTCAACGCGCGCTATGTGAGCAAGGCTGAATTGCTGCAGCAGTCCGATCACCTGATGCTGGTGCTGCCGTACGGACCGGAAAGCCATCATGCCATCGGCGGCGCCGAACTGAACCAGATGAAGCCGACGGCCACGCTGGTCAACCTCGCGCGCGGCGGCATTGTCGACGACGAGGCGCTCGCACAGGCGCTCAAGGCGCGCCGTATCTTTGCTGCGGGCCTCGACGTGTTCGAGGGCGAGCCGAACGTCCATCCGGATCTGCTTATCGTGCCCAACGTGGTGCTGACGCCGCACATCGCCAGCGCATCGGAACAGACGCGCCGCGCCATGGCGATGCTGGCTGCGGACAACCTGATCGCGGCGCTTGGCGCCGGTCCCAATGCCGGCCATCCGCCTTCGGTAATCAATCCCGCAGTGATGGGGCACCGCCGCTGAAGTTCTGCACATGACCTGGATTCCTTTACTGACGCTGGGCGTGGCGCTGCTGGCGCTCGTCCTGCTAGTCATTCTCCTGCTGCGTCAGCACGCGACGCCGGCCGCTGCGGGCGACCTGCCGCGCCAGCTTGCCGATGCCCGCACCGAAAACCTGCGCGGCATGGAGCGGCTCGAACGCGAACTGCGCAACGAAGTGGCCGAGGCCGCGCGCGGCAGCCGTTCGGAGTCGGCCCAGCAGATGCTGCGCTTCCAGCAGACACTGTCGTCGCAGCTCACCAGCATCGCCACGCTGCAGAACAACCAGATCGACACCTTTGCCCAGCAGCTGGCCAAGCTGACCGAATCGAATACGCAGCAGCTCGAGCATGTCCGGCAGAACCTGCTGCTGCAGGGCCAGCAGGCGCGTGACGAGCAGGCGGTGTCGCTGCGTCGTTTTGGCGATGGTCTGCAGCAGCAGCTCGCGCAGATGTCCGAAGCCAACGAGCGTCGCCTGGCCGAGGTGCGCGCCACGCTGGAGCAGAAGCTGCGCGACATCGAGGCGAACAACGCCGCCAAGCTGGACGAGATGCGGCGCACCGTCGACGAGAAGCTGCACGCCACGCTGGAGCAGCGGCTCGGCGAGTCGTTCCGGCTGGTCTCGGACCGGCTGGAGCAGGTGCATCGAGGGCTGGGCGAAATGCAGGTGCTGGCCCAGGGGGTGGGCGACCTGAAGAAGGTGCTCACCAACGTGAAGTCGCGCGGCACGTGGGGTGAAGTACAGCTCGAAATGCTGCTCGAGCAGATGCTGACGCCCGACCAGTACGACAAAAACGTGGAAACCGTGCGCAACTCGGGCGCGCGCGTGGAGTTCGCCATCCGCCTGCCCGGCAAGGATGCCGAACAAGGCGCGGTCTGGCTGCCGATCGATGCCAAGTTCCCCAAGGAGCAGTACGAGCGGCTGCTCGATGCCCAGGAGCGTGGCGACGTCGACGGCGTGGCCGCGTTTGGCCGCGAACTGGAAGTGGCGCTGCGGCGCGAGGCGCAGACCATTTCGGAGAAGTACCTCGCTCCGCCTGCCACCACCGATTTCGCCATCCTGTTCCTGCCGACGGAGGGGCTGTACGCCGAGGCGTTGCGCCGGCCTGGCCTGACCGATGGGATGCAGCGGGATTACCGCGTCACGGTAGCGGGGCCGACCACGCTGACGGCGCTGCTGAACAGCCTGCAGATGGGCTTCCGCACGCTGGCGCTGGAAAAGCGCTCGAGCGAGGTCTGGGAAGTGCTGGGCGCCGTGAAGACGGAATTCGGGAAATTCGGCGAGGTGCTAGCCAGGACGCGCGATACGCTCGAGCGCGCGGCGCGCAATATCGAACAGGCCGAGGTCCGCACGCGCCAGATGGCGCGCAAGCTGCGGACTGTCGAAGCCTTGCCTGGCGAGGCGGCACAGCAGTTGCTGGGCACCGGCGTGCCCGAAGCGGCGGAAGACGGGGGCGGCTGAGGCCGGTGGCGCGGCTGGCGCGCCGGCCCTGGAAGTGGGTCAGTGCTGCTCTTCGGGAGCCAGTTCGCGCACGTGGACTTCAATGCCGCCAAAGCGCGCGGCGACCCAGTTGTAGGCCTTGCAGGCCAGCCACAGCAGTCCGAATCCGATCAGTGCGTTCAGGATCAGCGCGGTGAACACGGTGATGCCGGGCAGGTCGCCATAGCGGACAAACGCGACAAACAGGCCCAGCGAGACGATCGGCACCGAAAAGCACAGGTAGACCAGCACCAGTGCGCGTGCGGTCTTGACCGGGTGGAGGTAGGCAATCTCCTGATTCATGACGGGGATGGCAATGGTTCTAAATCGTGCGGCAAGTGTAGCGATTGCCCGGACCCACGCATAGCCCGGCAACGGCGTGGCGTGCATTTCACCTGCCGCCAGCCGGCGGCGGCCGTCAATATGCGGCGCAAAAACGACACATTGGCGGCATGCGGGCCAGCGGCCCGCCAAGCGCTCAGACCAGCCCGTCGAACAGCATCACGTCGACCATGTCGCCGGCTCCGACCGAATCCTGCTCATGGGCCAGCACAATGAAGCAGTTCGCCTCGCTCATCGAGCGCAGGACGCCGGAGCCTTGCTGTCCGGTGACACGCACTTCCCAGCCGCCGTCCTCGCCGCGCGCCAGGATACCGCGCTGGTATTCGGTACGGCCTGGCTTCTTGCGGATGGCCTGGGCGCTGCGCACGCGCATCAGCGGCAGCGGCGGCACGCTGGCGCCCATCTGCCGGTGCAGCGCGGCCCGCACGAAATGGTAGAAGGTCACCATGACGGCCACCGGGTTGCCCGGCAGGCCGAAGAGCAGCGCGTCGCGCCCGCCCGAGGCGATGCGCCCGAACGCCATCGGCCGCCCGGGCCGCATGGCGATCTTCCAGAAGGTGACGTCACCCAGGCTGGCCATGATCTGCTTCGTGTAGTCGGCTTCGCCGACCGAGACGCCGCCAGAGGTGATGACCGCATCTGCGTTCTCGCAGGCCGAGCGGAATGCAGCTTCCAGCGCCGCGGGGTCGTCGCGCACCACGCCCATGTCGATCAGGTCGACGTTCAGGCGCCGGAGCATGCCGTGCAGGGTATAGCGGTTCGAGTCGTAGACGCAGCCCGTGTCCAGTGGCTCGCCGATCGAGCGCAGTTCATCGCCGGTGGAGAAGAATGCCACGCGCAGGCGGCGGCGTACGCGCACCTCGGCAAAACCCAGCGAGGCCAGCAAGCCCAGGTCCGCCGGCTGGATGATGCGTCCGGCCGGCAGCGCGGCCTGGCCGCGCGCCAGGTCTTCGCCGCGCAGGCGGCGGTTGTCACCGGCGCGCACCGTATCGGCGGCGAAGCGGATGCGGCCGCCGTCCGCCGACGCTTCGACAAACTCCTGGGGCACCACGGTGTCACAGCCTTCGGGCATGACCGCGCCGGTCATGATGCGCACGGCCTGGCCTGCGCCCGGCTGGCTGCTGGCGTCGCCACCCGCGAATGCGGTGCCGGCGACTTCGAGTTCCACATGTCCGGCATTGGCGGACTGCAGCGCGCTGCTTGCGAAGGCGTAGCCGTCCATCGCCGAGTTGTCGTGGGCCGGTACGTCGATCGGCGAGACGATGTCCTCGGCCAGCACACGGTCCAGCGCGCTGCGGATGGGCACCTGCTCGACGCCGCGCACCGGCTCCACCACCTCGCCGATGATGCGGTTGGCGTGGGCCACGGGCAGGGCGGTGGGGTCGTAGTCCGACAGGCAGGAAATAACGGATTGCAGGGATGGCATGGTGGGAACGGGCCTTTAGCCGGCTTCGTGCGCGCGCAGCTCGTCGAGGGTGTTGATATTGGCAAAGGCGCCGGCGTCATCGAACAGGACTTCTGCGAGCCGGTGCGAGGCAGCCCAGGTTTCGATCTTGCGTCCGCCGCCATTCAGGTAGGCGAGCAGGCTGTCCAGCATGCTGACCGGCATCAGGCAAAAGACCGGCTGGAGCTGGCGGCGGCCGTCCGCATCGACCGTGACCGGGATCGCCAGCTCGGCGCCTTCGGCTTCGATCGCGTCGGCGAGCCGCTGCACCAGATCGGTGGGCAGGAACGGCGAATCGCACGGCGCGGTGACCATCCAGCCGGTGGGGCATTGCTCGAGCCCGGCCAGCATGCCGGCCAGCGGGCCGGCAAAGTCGGGCACCGAATCGGTCACTACCGGCACGCCGAACGACTCGTAGGCCGACAGGTTCCGGTTCGCGTTGATCATCAGCGCGCCGGTTTGTGGCGTCAGCCGCATCATAGTGTGCATGGCCATGGGCGTACCGCGCAAGGGCTGGAGACCCTTGTCCGTGCCGCCCATGCGGCTGCCCCTGCCGCCTGCCAGGATCAGGCCGGTAATGTCGTCGCGTGCAATCATCGGAAAGATTGGGTTCGGCGCGATGTCATCCGCCGATGTATGACATTTCGATCTTGCGTTCGGCGCGGGCCTGCCGCACCGCGGGGTTGCTGCGCTGCTCGGAGTAGTTGTCGGTGCGGCCCTGCCAGACCTGCGCGATGGCATTCGAAACCTGCAGGTCGCTGTAGCCGCCACGCAGCAGGGCGCGCAGGTCATAGCCCTCGGTCGCGAACAGGCACAGGTAGAGTCGGCCTTCCGTCGACAGCCGGATGCGGCTGCAGTCGCCGCAGAAGGCGTGCGTCACGCTGGAGATCACGCCGATTTCTCCACTGCCGTCGCGGTAGCGCCAGCGCTCAGCGGTCTCGCCGGCGTAGTTGGCCTGCACCGGCTCCAGCGGAAAGACTTCGTCGATGCGGCGCACGACTTCCGTGGATGGCAGCACTTCGTCCATCTGCCAGTGGTTGCTGGCGCCGACATCCATGAATTCGATGTAGCGCACGATGATGCCGCTGCCGCGGAAATGGCGGGCCATCGGCACGATTTCGGCATCGTTGGTGCCGCGCTTGACCACCATGTTGACCTTGATCGGTGCGAGCCCCACGGCCTGCGCGGTCTCGATGCCGTGCAGCACGTCGGCCACGGCGAAGTCCACGTCGTTCATGCGGCGGAAGGTGGCATCGTCCATGGCGTCGAGGCTCACGCTTACGCGGCTCAGGCCGGCATCGCGCAGCGACTGCGCCTTGCGCGCGAGCAGTGATGCATTGGTGGTCAACGTCAGGTCCAGCGGCTTGCCGGAGGCGGTCTCGATACGCGCCAGCATTTCCACCAACTTCTCGATGTTCTTGCGCAACAGCGGCTCGCCACCGGTCAGGCGGATCTTCTCTACGCCCAGGCTGACGAACAGGCGCGCCGTGCGCTCGATTTCCTCGAAGCTCAGCAGCTCCGAATGCGGCAGGAAGGTGTAGTCCTTGTCGAAGACTTCCTTCGGCATGCAATACACGCAGCGGAAGTTACAGCGGTCCGTCACCGAGATGCGCAGGTCATGCAGCGGGCGCGCCCGGGTATCGGCGACCAGCCCGGAAGGCTCAAGCAGCGTTTCGGGGATGCTGGGCGTCATCGAGCGGTAGCGATGATCGCGCAGGTCGAAGATGGGAATGACGGTTTCGGTCATGGCCTGTCGATGGGCGATGCTTCCGGAGAGCAGGGCTCGGGGGATCGGATGCATTCTGGTGTCATTCTAGCTGAGGCCGGCTGCCGGCATCCGGATTGACCATGCATGAAAAAGGGGACGGCCTGGCCGTCCCCTTCGATCCCTGCTGGCAGGAAATGTGGCGCTTACTGCTGTGCGGCCATCTCGACCTCGCGGCCGCCGGTCTCGACCAGGATCATCGGGCCTTGCGGCAACGGCGGTAGCGGCTTGCGCTCACGCGGCACGCGCGGCGCGGGCACGATGCGTGCGGCGGCCTCCTGGGCTGCGCGCAGCTTCTCGCTGTCCGTGCTGACCCACTCCAGGCCTGCCGTGGCCAGCATCGGCTGCAGGCCTTCCAGCGACAGGGCGGACGGGCTGGTCACTGCAGCGGGTGCTGCCACTGCGGGTGCGGCGGCGGTTGCCGCCGTTGCTTCAACCGCCGCGGGCTCGACCGCGGCCAGCACGACTGGCGTGGCCGGCTCGGCTTGCGGAGCCGGTACCGGCTCGACGGCTGCAGCCACGGGTTGGGCGACGGCGGGCGCCGGCGCAACGTCGGCAGCCGGAGCTTCGGCAACCACGGGTGGCGGCGTCTGCGTCACAACCGGTTCGGCTGCGACTTCGGTCACGGTGGCGGTAACAGCCTCGACGGCCTGGGCCGGTGCCTCAGCGGCCAGCGCAACGGCTTCCGCTTCACGCACCTCGGCTACCGGAGCAGCGGCCGGAACCGGCGCGGGGATGGCCTCGGCGGCAACGGCTTCCGTAGCGTCGGCGACGACGTCCGCGGACGCGGCGGCCTCGGCGTCATCCTGCGTGGCCTGCACCGAATCGTCGCGCTCGCGGCGATAGCGGTTGCGGCCGCGGCGGTTGCGGCGGCGGCGTTCCTCGCCTTCGCCGCCTTCGGTTGCAGCTTCAGCGCCTTCCGGCAGTTCGGCGCGCGCGGTGGCCTGGGTGTCTTCGAAGGCTGCCTGCGGCAGGCTGGCGGCCGCCTGGATGGCGGCTACCGCTTCAGCCGGTGCGGCTTCGCCGGCTTCGGCTTCACGCGCTTCGCCACGGTCACGCTGGCGCTCGCGCTGCCGTTCGCGGCGCTCCTGGTTGCGGTCGCGACGGCCTTCCTGGCGGGCTTCGGCGCGTTCGCCTTGTGCTGCGTCGGTCTGGCGGGCCACTGCCGGGGTACCCTGGGCATCACCCTGGCGTGGCTGACGGCCTTGACGTTCGCCGCGCTGCTCGCGTTGTTCGGTGCGCTCGCCGTTCTGGCGCTCGGCGCGCTCGCCGCGCGGGCCGCGTTCGCCACGCTGCCGCTCACCGCGCTCGGTGCGTTCACCCCGTTCACCGCGCTCGCCACGTTCACCACGCTGGCCCTGGCCGCGGCCTTCGCCGCGTTGGCCACGCTCGCGACGCCCATCGGTACTGCGCGCTTCGCTGGTGACAGGCTTGGCCGGCTCGACGACCACCGGCGCTGCCGGGCGGGCACCGAACAGACCCTTCAGCCAAGCGATGAAACCGCCACCTTCCACAGGCTTGGTCGCCGGTACGGGCGGGGCCACGGGAGCGGCCTCCGGACGCGGCGCGCGCTCGGGGCGCGGCACCGACACGGGCGCCGGCTGTTCCGGCGTGATGCCCTTGACCGCGGCTTCCTGGCGCGGCTTGGCGTCTTCCTTCTTGCGGCTGCTGTAGCTCGTGTCCGCCTCCAGTTCCTTGGCGGCGGCTTCGGCCATGCGGTAGCTGGCCATGCCTTCTTCCAGACGCGGATCGTCGTGGCGCAGGCGCTCCAGCTTGTAGTGCGGCGTCTCCAGGTGCTTGTTCGGGATCAGCAGCACGTTGACCTTGAAGCGCAGTTCGATCAGGTTGATTTCCTGGCGCTTCTCGTTCAGCAGGAAGGCGGCGACCTCCACCGGCACCTGGCAGTGGATGGCGGCGGTGTTTTCCTTCATCGCCTCTTCCTGGATGATGCGCAGCACCTGCAGGGCGGACGATTCGGTATCGCGGATGTGGCCCGTGCCGTTGCAGCGCGGGCAAGTGATGTGCGAGCCCTCCGACAGCGATGGGCGCAGGCGTTGGCGCGACAGCTCCATCAGGCCGAAACGGCTGATCTTGCCCATCTGTACGCGCGCGCGGTCGTGGCGCAGTGCGTCCTTCAGGCGGGTTTCGACGTCCTTCTGGGCCTTGCCGGACTCCATGTCGATGAAGTCGATCACGATCAGGCCGCCCAGGTCGCGCAGGCGCAGCTGGCGCGCGATTTCGTCGGCGGCTTCGAGGTTGGTGCGCAGCGCGGTTTCCTCGATGTCGGCGCCCTTGGTGGCGCGTGCCGAGTTCACGTCGACGGAAACCAGTGCCTCGGTGTGGTCGATCACGATGGCGCCGCCCGACGGCAGCATGACCATGCGCGAGTAGGCCGATTCGATCTGGTGTTCGATCTGGAAGCGCGAGAAGAGGGGCACGTCGTCCCGGTACTTCTTCACGCGGTTCATGTTGTCAGGCATCACCACGCTCATGAAGGCGCGGGCCTGTTCGTAGATCTCGTCGGTGTCGATCAGGATTTCGCCGATATCCGGCTGGAAGTAGTCGCGGATGGCGCGGATGACCAGGCTCGATTCCAGGTAGATCAGCAGCGGGGCCTTGTTGTCGCCGGCGGCGCCGTCGATGGCCTTCCACAGTTGCAGCAGGTAGTTCAGGTCCCACTGCAGTTCTTCTGCCGAGCGGCCGATGCCCGCGGTACGGGCGATGATGCTCATGCCGTCCGGTACCTGCAGCTGCGCCATGGTCTCGCGCAGTTCCTGGCGGTCCTCGCCCTCGATGCGGCGCGACACGCCGCCGCCGCGCGGGTTGTTGGGCATCAGCACCAGGTAGCGGCCGGCCAGCGAGATGAAGGTGGTCAGGGCCGCGCCCTTGTTGCCGCGCTCTTCCTTCTCGACCTGGACGATCAGTTCCTGGCCTTCGTGCAGGGCGTCCTGGATGCGCGCATTGCGCACGTCGACGCCTTCCTTGAAGTAGGCGCGGGCCACTTCCTTGAACGGCAGGAAGCCGTGGCGCTCTTCGCCGTAATTGACGAAGCAGGCTTCCAGCGACGGTTCGATGCGGGTAATGACACCCTTGTAGATGTTGCCCTTGCGCTGTTCGCGCCCGGCGGTTTCGATGTCGATATCGATCAGTTTCTGACCGTCGACGATGGCGACGCGCAACTCCTCCTGTTGCGTCGCGTTGAACAGCATGCGTTTCATCGCAATACCTCACTCCAGTGTCGCGGATGGCACCGTCAGGCGGTGTCCGCGGCGATCGATGAAGCACGCAAGGGAGCGAAGCGAGGCGCGAGAATTGCCGAAAAGCGCCGGTTTGCGTCGGAACGCAGCCGGCTGGGCGCGGGTGAAAGAAAGGCGACGACGCCTGCGAGGACGTCCGCATGGCGGGAGAGAGCGCCGGCTGCTGCTCTTGTCGCAGAAATCCGGCGCGTTCCCGAATGCCGGTGGCGATGCGGGGCCGGCACAACCGGCGCCGGCGACATCGCGGCCGGCCACGGAAGGCCTGGGCGCGTCAAAGAGCAAGTTTTTCGGACACGGCTCAGCGATTTGCCACCTGACATCTCCTGGCGGGCGCACCTACTACTTCTTGGAGTTCTGCGACCGGGCGCCGGTATTTCTAGTCAAGTGGCAGGCACCGCCTGCCGGCCGGCACCGTTTCCCGGTGCGGCGGGACTTTCTCTCACCGAAGCGGATGCCACGTGGCATCCGCCTTCAAATTCTGTATTACCTGAACACTTTGTTCCCACGTAATTGCCGGTCTTGCCGAAGCCACCTATGGGCGACTTCCTGCGCGCCGGCAATCGCGCGCGTGCTGCTTTGCCGCCATTTGCCCGTCTGGCGCTTGCGGGTTACGCGAATAAGCGGGAGACGGAAGGGCTGGCGGCAACCCCAAGTGTAAAATGCGATAAATCGCCTACACAGGTCTTGCGCTGCCGGTCATTGGCCGGAACAGCGAGGAAATTATATTGAAAATGAATGAGTTACGCCATCAAATTGAAACAGGGGCACAGTCCGCGCCGGCAGGTCCCCAGGTGGCGTATGTCACGATTGACGAAGGCGCCGAGGGGCAGCGTATCGACAACTTCCTGCTGAAGGTGTCCAAGGGAGTGCCGAAGAGCCATATCTATCGGGTGCTGCGTTCCGGCGAAGTACGTGTCAACAAGGGACGGGTCGATGCCACCTACCGCCTGCAGATTGGTGACGTGGTACGCATTCCGCCGATGCGGGTGGCGGAACCTTCACAGGCAGCAGGGCGGCAAACCGTACCGGCGGCCGATTTTCCGGTGCTGTTCGAGGATGCGCATCTGCTCATCATCAACAAGCCTGCCGGCGTGGCCGTCCACGGCGGTTCCGGGGTCGCTTTCGGCGTCATCGAGCAACTGCGCAAGGCGCGGCCGCAAGCCAAGTTCCTCGAACTGGTCCACCGGCTGGATCGGGAGACGTCCGGCATCCTGGTGCTGGCCAAGAAGCGCTCGGCGCTGGTCGACCTGCATGAGCAGATCCGTGGCAACAGTATGGACAAGCGCTACTTTGCCTGTGTGGCTGGGGAGTTCCCGAACAATCGCCAGCACGTCCGGCTGCCACTATATAAGTACAGCACGCCGGACGGCGAGCGCCGTGTCCGCGTACAGGCGGACGGCCTGGCGTCGCACACGGTATTCAGCCGGGTCGAGGCGTTTCCCGGCTTCACGCTGCTCGAGGCCGAGTTGAAGACCGGTCGCACGCACCAGATCCGCGTGCACCTGGCGCATTCCGGCTTTCCCATCGTCGGCGATGAAAAGTACGGCGACTTCGCGCTCAACAAGCAGCTGGCGCGGGCCGGGGCACGGCCTGGGCTCAAGCGCATGTTCCTGCACGCCCACAAGCTGACGTTTATCCACCCGGCTACCGGCGAACCGCTCGTCGTCGAGGCGCCACTGCCGGATGAATGCACCGGATTCCTGCAACAATTGCGCAGCCAGAGAAACCAGGGCGCCCCGGAGCCGGGCGCCCGCCAAGCCAACAAGGAAACCAATGGCCAGGCAACGATTTGACCTGATCGTGTTCGACTGGGACGGAACCCTGATGGATTCCACCCCGACCATCGCAAAGTGCATCCAGTTGGCCAGCCGGGACCTGGGGCTGCCCGTGCCTGACGACAGCGCCGCCAGCCATGTCATCGGCCTTGGCCTGAAAGATGCGCTCTCCTACGCCGTCCCGACTCTGGATCCGGCCGACTATCCTCGTCTTGCCGAGCGTTATCGCTACCATTTCCTCACCCGCGATGCCGAACTGGTGCTGTTCGATGGCGTGCGCGAAATGCTCGAGGCCTTGCACGGGGAGCACTATTTCCTCGGCGTGGCGACAGGCAAGACCCGCGTCGGCCTGCAGCGCGCGCTGGCCGCCAGCGGCCTGACACAGCTGTTCGATGCCACGCGCTGCGCGGACGAGACTTTTTCCAAGCCGCATCCGGCCATGTTGCAGGAACTGACCCGCGAACTGGGCCAGGACATGGACCGTACCGTCATGATCGGCGATACGACGCACGACCTGCAGATGGCCGCCAATGCCGGCGCCTGCGGCATTGGTGTGTCGTATGGTGCGCACCCCGAGGACTCCCTGCGCGCAATGATGCCAGTCCACTGCGCGGGTTCGATCGGCGACCTGACGGAATGGTTGCTGGCCAATGCCTGAGGCCAGCGTCGACGGCATGACCGCGCAGTTCCTGTGTCCCGCCGAGGCGCTGATCGACGGCGGGACCGGCGTGCGCTTCACGGTCGAGCTCAATGCGCGCCAGGTGGGCGCCTTCGCTGTGCGTTTTGACGGCGTCGTGCACGGCTACCTGAACCAGTGCGCCCACGTGCCCATGGAGCTGGACTGGCAGGAGGGGCGGTTTTTCGAGTCCTCGGGCCTATACTTGATCTGTGCGACACATGGGGCCATGTATGAGCCCGACAGCGGACAGTGCGTCGGTGGTCCCTGCCGGGGCGCGGCACTGGCCAAGTTGCGCATCGAAGAGCGGGACGGCAAGGTATTCTGGGTGCCTGAAGCGCCATACCGTCCTGTGGAGCAGGCGGTCAATGCGTAAACGGACCGCAAACGGACCGCGGCCGCGTCGCGGCAGCCCTTCCAAGAGCCTTTCCACGAGCCACTTGCATGACAGAACAACAGAAACCGCCTTTGGGCGAATCGGGTCAGCCGGATGAACAAGAGGGCGCCAGCCCTGCTGCAGCGCCGGGTCCGGCCAGCAGCGCTGGCGGGGCGGAACGCCTTGAGACCGCCCGGAAGGCGGACTATCCGCTCGAGCGCGAACTGCGTGCCTCCGATGATGCGGCGCGCCGCGAGGCCGGCGAGCGCAAGGCGCGCATAGAGGGCGGCAAGGGCAGCGGTCCGGTCGGCGGTGGCGCGGGCTGGGAGCGCGACGTGCTCGAAAAGGTGCTGATGGCGACGCTGCGCGAACAGCGCGCCGCCCGCCGCTGGCGCATCTTCTTCCGTTTCGCTGGGCTGGCCGTGTTGCTCGTGATCTTCCTCGCCGTGTTCGATTTCAAGGGCGACAGTGCCATCGGCACCGGCAAGCATACCGCCATGGTCTCGCTCGATGGCGAGATCGCGGCGGGAACCCCGGCCAGCGCGGAATCGATCAACGCATCACTGCAGGCGGCCTTTGCCGACAGCAATGCGGCCGGCGTGATCCTCAAGATCAACTCGCCCGGCGGCTCGCCGGTGCAGGCCGGCATCATCAATGACGAGATCCATCGCCTGCGCACGCTGTACCCGTCCAAGCCGTTCTATGTGGTGGTGGAAGAAATCTGCGCGTCTGGCGGCTATTACGTAGCCGCCGCTGCGGACAAGATCTACGTCGACAAGGCCAGCATCGTCGGGTCCATCGGTGTGCTGATGGACGGCTTCGGTTTTACGGGCCTGATGGACAAGATCGGCGTGGAGCGCCGCCTGTACACCTCCGGCGCCAACAAGGGCATGCTGGATCCGTTCTCCCCGCAGGTGCCCAGGCAGAAGGCCTACGCCGAGGCGATGCTCAAGGAGATCCACCAGCAGTTCATCGATGTGGTGAAGGAAGGGCGCGGCGACCGCCTCAAGAACGACCCCGAGCTGTTTTCGGGCCTGTTCTGGTCGGGAGAGCGTAGTGTCGAACTGGGCCTGGCCGATGGCTTGGGGAATGCCGACTATGTGGCACGCGACCTGTTCAAGGCCGAGGACATCGTCGATTACACGGTCAAGGAGAACATTGCCGAGCGCGTGGCCAAGCGCTTTGGCGCAGCAGTGGGCACGGCGGCCATGAAAACAATGCTCTGGAGCACGGGGCTGCGGGGCATGCGATAAGAGAGGGCTCCCCGGGGCGGTCATTATCTGCCGGGGAGCCTGAGTTTCCTTCCCGCTTCGGCGGCGTTTCAGTCGGCGAGCAAGGAAAAGATGGCAGGGCGCTTGTGCAGGTCCAGCCGGTCCGGTCGCCATTGCGAAAGCGGCAGCGTGACGATGGTCTCGGTTGGCAGCGTGAGATCCACTGCCACGGAGAGCAGCGTCGTGCCGGAGCAATGCTGGCGCAGCGCGTCGAGCAGGGCGCCGTTGCGGTACGGCGTTTCAATCCAGACCTGGGTCTGGCGGAACTTGCGCGAGTGCTGTTCCAGTTCGCGCAGACGCTTTGCGCGCTCGTCGGGATCCACCGGCAGATAGCCGTTGAATGCAAAACTCTGGCCGTTCAGCCCCGATCCCATCACGGCGAGCAGGATCGAGCTCGGTCCGACCATCGGACGCACGCGAATGCCACGGCCGTGGGCCAGCCGCACGAGTTCGGCGCCGGGGTCCGCCACGGCGGGCACGCCGGCTTCGGACAACAGGCCACCGTCGCGTCCCGCAGCCAGCGGGGCGAGCAAGTCGGCCAGTGCCTCAGCGCGGGTATTGACGTTCAGTTCGCGGATCTCGATCTGCTGGATCGGCCGCGCGAGCGGGCACGTTTCGCCCAGCTTCTTGAGGAAGGCACGCGCGGTCTTGGCGTTTTCCGCCACAAGGTAGTCCAGTCGCGCAGCGATCTGCTGGACGCCCGCCGGGATGACATCGGGCAGCGGATCGGCTTCGTCGCGCTTGCCCAGGGTGTTGGGGATCAGGTAAAGGATGCCGCTCATCGTCTCATCGTATTCGCACTCGTACCGCTCATGCGGCAAAGAGGGGGTAGCCGGCCTGGCGCAGCATCGCCGTCAGCGCGATCAGCGGCAGGCCGACCAGCGCGGTCGGGTCATCCGACTCCACGCGCGACAGCAGTGCGATGCCCAGGCCTTCCGACTTGGCGCTGCCGGCGACATCGTACGGCTTTTCCAGGTGCAGGTAGGCATCGATCTCGGCATCGCTGAGGTCGCGCATGGTGACATGCGTCTGCACGTCGGCAAGTTGCGACTGGCCGGTGCGTCCGTCGAGCAGGCAGAGCGCGGAATGGAAGGTGGCGGTACGTCCGCGCATCCGCTGCAACTGCTCGCGTGCCTTGTCATGGGAGCCCGGCTTGCCCATCTGTCGGCCATCCAGCGTCAGCACCTGGTCCGACCCGATGACCAGGGCAGCAGGGTGGCGCTGCGCGATGGCCTGAGCTTTATTCAGCGACAGGCGCAATGCGGTGGCCTCGGGCGTTTCGCCGTCCAGCGGGGTTTCGTCGATATCGGGCACCGCCACCTCGAAAGGCAGGCGCAGCCGCTCCAGCAACTCGCGCCGATAGGGCGAACTGGAGCCCAGGATCAGTCTGGGAAGCGGTTGTGAACTCATAAGTGATTGAAGCGGAACAGGAATTCAAGGGTCTGAGCACGCAAGGCCTTTGACCGAGGAGTGATTTTCGTCTTATAATTACATGTTTAGCTGCATCCGAACACGGGTTGCCATGCTGCCGATGGCTGCTGGCTCAGGATGCGGCGAGCCAAGCATGAGCAGCAATATGACCCAGCCGATCGACCTGCGCGAGCTAGATCTCTTTGCTTTCTGCCGCAAGGGCGGCAGCGCAGCCGGCGAAGTGGCGGTGCAGGATTTGCCGCGCATCTTAGCCGAGACGGCCGCGCAAGCGCCAGCTTCGGCGCGGGACGAGGTGTTCACTTATACGGCCACCGGGTTTGCGCGCGAAGAGGCGGCCGAGCCAGGCGCGCCTGTGGTGCAGCGCCTGTTTCTGGATCTCGCGGTGAAAGGCCAGGTCTGGCTGGATTGCCAGCGTTGCCTGGAGGTCTTTGCCGATCCCATCGCCACGTCGATGCGCTTTGAGGTATTCGTCAGCGATGCGGCGGCCGATGCCGCGCCGATGGACGATGACGAGCTCGACGCGATTGTCGGCTCCAAGCGATTTTCGTTGCTGGAACTGATTGAAGACGAGGTGTTGCTGGCGTTGCCGGCGGCGCCCAAGCATACCGTTTGCCCGGCTGTGCACGAGAGTCTCGTGACCGGCGCGGACGGCGAGGTGGAGCCTGAGGCTCCGCCGGAAGAAGAGGAAAAGCGGCCGTCGCCCTTCGCGGCGCTGGCCGGCCTGAAGACCAAGCACTGACGCCGCGGAGCGGCACGACGCAAGGACTTGCAGGTAGTGGTTGAAGCATCCGGCCGGGCCCCGGCTACGCCTAGTGCAGGATGCGTGTGTTAATATTGAAAAATTCTCGAAGGAGTCATCATGGCTGTTCAACAGAACAAGAAGTCGCCGTCCAAGCGCGGCATGCACCGTTCGCACGACCACCTGTCGGTCGCCCCGCTGGCAGTTGAGCCGACCACCGGCGAAACCCACCTGCGCCACCACGTGAGCCCGAACGGCTACTACCGTGGTCGCAAGGTCATCAAGACCAAGAACGACTGATCGCTTTGTTCGGCGTGACATTGCGTCTCGCTCGCGCATGCCTGTAGGTCAGAGACAAAAAAGCGGCAAGATCGTTGCCGCTTTTTTGTTGGGCGCTCGCGACGCGAACCGGCCTGGTGCCGGCGCCGATGCGTAATCCGTATCCGGAACAATGACGATCAAAATCGCTATCGACTGCATGGGCGGCGACCACGGTGTTTCCGTGACGGTCCCGGCGGCGATCAGTTTTCTTTCCAGCCATGACGATGCCGAGGTGGTGCTGGTCGGCCTGCCCGATGCCATCCAGGCGCAGTTGAAGAAGCTGCACGCACAGGACCATCCGCGCGTCAGTATCGTGCCGGCGACCGAGGTCATCACCATGGATGACCCGGTGGAAGTGGCACTCCGCAAGAAGAAGGATTCCTCGATGCGGGTCGCGGTGACCCAGGTCAAGGAAGGCCTGGCGGGTGCCTGCGTTTCCGCCGGGAATACCGGCGCGCTGATGGCGGTGTCGCGCTATGTGCTGAAGACGCTCGAAGGCATCGAGCGCCCGGCCATCGCCACCACCATTCCCAACGAGAAGGGCTGGGGCACCACCGTGCTGGACCTGGGCGCCAACGCCGATTGCGAACCGGAGCACCTGCTGCAGTTTGCTCGCATGGCAGAGGCCATGGTGGCCGTGGTGGACCACAAGGAACACCCCACGGTAGGCTTGCTCAATATCGGCGAGGAAGTGATCAAGGGCAACGAGGTGGTCAAGCGCGCGGGTGAACTGCTGCGGGCCTCGGAGCTGAATTTCCATGGCAACGTGGAAGGCAACGACATCTTCAAGGGCACGACCGACATCGTCGTATGCGATGGCTTTGTCGGCAACGTGGCGCTCAAGAGCACCGAAGGCCTGGCCAAGATGATCGGCGGCATGATCAAGGAAGAATTCACCCGGTCCTGGTTCACCAAGCTCCTGGCGGGTATTGCCATGCCGGTGTTGTCGCGCCTGGCCAAGCGGCTGGATCCGGCACGGTACAACGGCGCGTCGCTGCTGGGCCTGCGCGGGCTGGTGATCAAGAGCCACGGCTCGGCCGATGCCCATTCTTTTGAATGGGCGATCAAACGCGGGTATGATGCCGCCAAGAACGGCGTCATCGAACGCATAGCAAGGGCATTCGCCGACAAGACCAGCGCTGCGGGCGCTGCGCCGGCCGGCCCGGAGACAGCACCGAACCCGCACCCCAGCACCCGCGCCGCCTGATGCATCAGGCCGGCGCCCGGGGCTGCCATACGGACAAATCGATCCGACACTACATGACCAAGTACGCAAAAATCATCGGTACCGGGAGCTACCTGCCCCCGCGGCGCGTGACCAACCATGATCTGGCGGCGCAGCTTGCCGAAAAGGGCATCGAGACCAGCGACGAGTGGATCTTCTCGCGCAGCGGCATCTCGGCGCGCCACTGGGCCGAGCCGGATGTGACGAGCAGTGACCTGGCCGTCAAGGCTGCCGAGAAGGCGATCGAGGCAGCCGGCATCGATCGCCAGAGCATCGACCTGATCCTGGTGGCCACGTCGACGCCGGACTTCGTGTTCCCGAGCACGGCGTGCATCATCCAGAACAAGCTCGGCATCACCAACCAGTGCGCGGCATTCGACCTGCAGGCGGTCTGCGCGGGCTTCATGTATGCACTGGCTACGGCCGACAAGTTCATCCGCAGCGGCTCGCACCGCAATGTGCTGGTGATCGGCACCGAAGTGTTCTCGCGCATTCTCGACTTCAACGACCGCACCACCTGCGTGCTGTTCGGCGATGGCGCAGGCGCGGTCGTGCTGACGGCATCCGACGAGCCGGGCATCCTGTCGACGGCGATGCACGCCGATGGCAGCCACGTGGACATCCTGTGCGTGCCGGGCAACGTCTCCGGTGGCGCTATCGCGGGCAACGCCTTCCTGCAAATGGACGGCCAGGCGGTGTTCAAGCTTGCCGTGACCGTGCTGGACAAGGTGGCGCGCGAGGCGATGGCCGCCGCGGAGATCCAGCCCGAGCAGATCGACTGGCTGATTCCCCACCAAGCCAATATCCGCATCATGCAGGGCACCGCGCGCAAGCTCGGCCTGCCCGCCGAACGCATGGTGGCCATCGTGCATGAACATGGCAATACCTCGGCCGCCTCGATTCCGCTGGCCCTCGATGCCGCGGTGCGCGATGGCCGCATCCGCCCGGGCCATACCGTGCTGCTGGAAGGCGTGGGCGGCGGCTTTACCTGGGGCGCTGCGCTGCTGCGCATGTAACGACGGCCGGCGCGGCGGGCAAGGCCGGCCGCGCGGCTACCGGTATTCCAATCTAGGATTGCACTCCGATGAAATTTGCTTTCGTATTTCCCGGCCAGGGCTCGCAATCGGTCGGCATGCTCAATGCGTTCGCCGACAACGCCGTGGTGCGCGCGACCCTGGAGGAAGCCTCGACGGCACTCGGCCAGGACATCGGTCGGTTGATCGCCGAAGGCCCGGCTGAAGAACTGAACCTGACCACCAACACCCAGCCGGTCATGCTGACTGCCGCCGTGGCGATCTACCGCGCGTGGCTCGATGCCGGCGGCCCGGTGCCCGCCATGGTGGCCGGCCACAGCCTGGGTGAATACTCGGCGCTGGTCGCGGCTGGCGTGATTCCGTTTGCCGAAGCCGTGCCCCTGGTGCGCTTCCGCGCGCAGGCCATGCAGGAGGCCGTGCCAGTGGGCGAGGGCGGCATGGCCGCCATCCTGGGCCTGTCCGACGATGACGTGCGCGCCGCCTGCGCCGAGGCATCGGCCGCGGGCGTGGTCGAGGCCGTGAATTTCAACGCGCCGTCGCAGGTCGTGATCGCAGGCAGCAAGGCCGGCGTCGAGAAGGCCTGCGAAGTCGCCAAGGCCAAGGGCGCCAAGCGCGCGCTGCCGCTGCCGGTGTCGGCGCCGTTCCATTCGTCGCTGCTCAAGCCGGCGTCGGACCGCCTGCGCGAGCGCATGGCTGGCCTGACGTTCTCGGCGCCGGCCATTCCGCTGGTCAATAATGTGGATGTCGCCATCATCAGCGATCCGGAGGCGATCAAGGACGCGCTGGTGCGCCAGGCCGCCGCGCCGGTGCGCTGGGTGGAATGTGTGCAGAAGATGGCTGCCGAAGGCGTCACGCACGTGATCGAGTGCGGTCCGGGCAAGGTACTGGCCGGCATGACCAAGCGCATCGACGGCAATCTGGTCGGCGGTGCGATTTTCGATCCCGCCTCGCTGCAGGAAACCCTGGCGCTGCTGAAGTAAGCGATCGCAAGAAAGGATAATTCGCATGACCAAACTTCTCGACAACCAGGTCGCGCTGGTCACCGGCGCCTCGCGTGGCATCGGTCGCGCCATCGCGCTGGAACTGGCACGCCAGGGCGCCACCGTGATTGGCACCGCCACCAGCGAGTCCGGCGCTGCCGGCATCACCGAATACCTCGGCGCCGAAGGGCTGAAGGGCAAGGGCGTGGTGCTGAACGTCAATGACGCGGCTGCCTGCGACGCCCTGATCGACGAGATCGTGAAGAGCCATGGCGGTATCGGCGTGCTGGTCAACAATGCCGGCATCACGCAGGACCAGCTCGCCATGCGCATGAAGGACGAGGACTGGGCGGCGGTCATCCAGACCAACCTGACCTCCGTGTTCCGCCTGTCGCGCGCGGTGCTGCGCCCGATGATGAAAGCGCGCCACGGCCGCATCATCAATATCACTTCGGTGGTCGGCTCGGTGGGCAACCCTGGCCAGATGAACTACTCTGCCGCCAAGGCAGGCGTGGCGGGGATGAGCCGCTCGCTGGCGGCCGAAATCGGCAGCCGCAACGTGACCGTCAATTGCGTTGCGCCGGGTTTTATCGATACCGACATGACCAAGGCGCTGTCCGATGAGCAGCACGCTTCGCTCAAGCAGCAGATCCCGCTGGGCCGCCTGGGGCAGCCGGAAGATATCGCCAACGCGGTGGCCTTCCTGGCCGGTCCGCAAGCGGCCTATATCACCGGCACCACGCTGCATGTGAACGGCGGCATGTACATGAATTAATGGATTTTTGGGCGCTTCGTTCGGAGAAGAAGCCGGAAGAAGCCGCCTGAAGTCGTAGTTTTCCGAACCAATCGGGCGCGATTCTTGCAAAGCTTGGCAGGCGGCATTTCTGACGCCCCAAACCTGCTAAAATGCGCCCACTTTTTGTCGAACTTCCCTGGAGGGTTACATGGACAATATCGAACAACGCGTCAAGAAAATCGTGGCAGAACAGCTTGGCGTGGCCGAGGCAGACATCAAGAACGAATCGTCGTTCGTGAACGATCTCGGTGCGGACTCGCTGGACACGGTTGAACTCGTGATGGCGTTGGAAGATGAATTCGGCATGGAAATTCCTGATGAGGAAGCCGAAAAGATCACGACCGTGCAGCAGGCTATCGACTACGCCACCGCGCACGTCAAGGCCTGAGCCAGTCGTTTCTGAATTCCGAGCCACAGAAGGCGGGTGGGCGCACCGTTGCGGTAGCGCCTTGCTGTTTTCTGTGGCTTTCGTCTGTTCGAAGACGCAGAATCAGGGCGTGTTGCCGCGCGGACCGAACCAACGGGTTCCGGAGCGCGTTGGCATGTATCCCTGATCCTGCATCACGCACCCGTAGGAAATCATAGTGAGCCGTCGTCGCGTCGTTGTCACTGGGCTTGGCCTTGTGTCTCCGGTCGGAAACACGGTTGCCGAAGGCTGGGCCAACCTGGTTGCCGGCAAGTCCGGTATCGCCACCGTCACCAAATTCGATCATTCCGCGCTTTCCGTGCACTTTGCCGGTGAAGTGAAGGGCTTCAATGCCGAGGATTACATCCCCGCCAAGGAAGCCCGCAACATGGATACGTTCATCCACTACGGCATCGCTGCCGGCGCGCAGGCGCTCAAGGACAGCGGCCTGGAGGTGACCGATGCCAATGCGGAGCGCATCGGCGTGCTGGTCGGCTCGGGCATTGGCGGCCTGCCAATGATCGAGGAAACGCATGCCACGCTGACCGAGCGGGGTCCGCGCCGCATTTCTCCGTTCTTCGTGCCGGGATCGATCATCAACATGATCTCGGGCCACCTGTCGATCATGCACGGCCTGAAGGGGCCGAACCTCGCTGCGGTGACGGCCTGCACGACCGGCCTGCACAGCATCGGCCTGGCCGCCCGCCTGATCCAGGCAGGCGATGCCGACGCCATGCTGGCGGGCGGTGCCGAGTCGACCGTGTCACCGCTGGGCATTGGCGGCTTTGCGGCCGCGCGCGCCCTGTCGACGCGCAATGACGACCCGGCAGCGGCTTCGCGCCCGTGGGACAAGGACCGCGACGGCTTCGTGCTGGGCGAGGGTGCCGGCGTCGTGATGCTGGAAGAATACGAGTCGGCAAAGGCCCGGGGCGCGCGCATCTATGCGGAGCTGATTGGCTTCGGCATGAGTGGCGACGCCTACCACATGACCGCGCCGAACATGGACGGTCCGCGCCGCTGCATGGTCAATGCACTCAGGGATGCGGGCATCAACCCGGACCAGGTGCAATACCTGAACGCGCACGGCACGTCCACGCCGCTCGGCGACAAGAACGAAACCGATGCCATCAAGCAGGCCTTCGGCGACCACGCCTACAAGATGGTGGTGAATTCGACCAAGTCGATGACCGGCCACCTGCTGGGTGGCGCTGGCGGCCTGGAGTCGGTGTTCACCGTGCTGGCGCTGCATCACCAGGTGTCCCCGCCGACCATCAACATCGATAACCAGGATCCGGAGTGCGACCTGGACTACGTGGCCAATACGGCGCGTGAAATGAAGATCGATGTGGCCGTGAAGAACAACTTCGGCTTCGGCGGTACCAACGGCACGCTTGTCTTCCGCCGCGCCTGATTCGGTGTTGCGAAAGCTCCTCGCCAGCCCTCGGCTCGGCGGGCCTTACCGCTTGCGGTGGGCCTTGCTTGTGTTCTGGGCCGGCGAGGCTGTTGCCCTTGGCCTGCTGGCCCGGATGTGTCTGGGTGCGGCAACGCGCCATGGGCCGGCCGGTAGCGTCTTTCCCTTCCTGATTTGTGCCGCGTGGTTCGGCGTGACTGCCATGCTGGTCCGGACCTCGCGCGACTGGTGGTCATGGGCCGGCCAGTCATGTTCCGCAGTATTGCCGTCACCGCAGCGTTACGGCATGCCCCGCGTCGTGTTGCGGCTGCCTGGTGCCGGCAGCGAAACCGCTGTCGTGACGGGTAGCTGGAACATCGGAGGCATTCTTTTCCTGAGCTTGGCGCAGGGCCCCGATAGGACTCGCGGTCTGTTGGTATTGCCGTTCCAGGCGCGTTCCCCGCGTGTGGTGCGCGCGGCGCGACTGGCAATGGCGGTTGCAAGAGAGGTGCAACCGGCGCAAGGTGATCGGGAACGTTATTGTTAGGCAGCGGTCACAGCATGCACTTTGAAGCACTGGGAATCGGTGGTTCGTAGGTAAAATACAACGTTCGTCGTGACGACCAAACCAAGAGATACACTGCAGGTGAGCCATACGTGAGCGAACGCGAAGCCGATCAGCTCCTAGTTGAACGCGTCCAACAGGGCGACAAGCGGGCCTTTGAGCTGCTGGTGGCAAAGTACCACCGCAAGATCATCCGCCTGATCTCGCGCCTGGTGAGAGATCCCGCTGAAGTCGAGGATGTGGCGCAGGATGCCTTTATCAAGGCATATCGCGCCTTGCCCCAGTTCCGCGGGGAATCTGCCTTCTACACGTGGCTGTACCGGATCGCCGTCAACACGGCCAAGAACTACCTGGCCACCCAGGGCCGGCGGCCCGAGGCGTCCACCGACATCGATACGGAAGAGGCTGAAACTTTTGCGGACGGTGAGCAACTAAGGGATATCAATACGCCGGAGTCGATGCTTCACACGCGCCAGGTTGCCGAGACGGTGAACCGCGCGATGGAGGCGTTACCGGAAGAGTTGCGCACCGCCATCACACTGCGCGAGATCGAAGGCCTCAGCTATGAGGAGATTGCCGAGGCGATGGGTTGCCCGATCGGGACAGTACGGTCGCGCATTTTCCGTGCGCGCGAGGCGATTGCCGAGAAATTGCGCCCGCTGCTGGGAACGGCAGAGGGCAAGCGATGGTAGTGAGAAGAATGTCGTGCGGCCAGCGTTGCAGCCTATTCCTGCATCGATAAGCGACAGCGAGTGACGGGATTGTCGGTGTTCAATGGAATTGGAATGTCTTGGGGTGGGAAATGGGTCAGGCTCATAAGCAGTCGGTTCATGTAGTGGAAGCGGCGGAGCAGATTTCCGTCTTGATGGATGGCGAACTGTCGCCGCATGAGGTCGATGCCGTGGTGGCGCTCGCCAAGAGCGATTCCGGCATGGCGAACTGGACGGTGTTCCAGATGATCGGCGATACGCTGCGCTCGGAAGAACTGAGCCATGCGGGTTCGACCGGCGATTTCCTCGCCCGCTTCTCCTCGCGCCTCGAAGACGAGCCCCATGTGCTGGTGCCGGCCGTGGCCCAGGCCGCGGGCATGCGCCAGCGCCTGCTGGTGCGCCCGTCCTGGGTGCGTCGGGTCATGCCCGGCACGGCCATCGCCGCGGCGGTGGCGGCCGTGAGCTGGGTCGTGGTACCGCAACTGCGCGGGCCGTCCGACCTGGGTACGCCTGACGCCGTGGTCGCGCGTGCCGACCAGCCGGCTGCGGCCAAGCCTGGGAACATCGTCACCGTCGCTGCCGAAAGCGCCCAGATGATCCGCGATCCGCGACTGGACGAATACCTGCGTGCCCATCGCACCTCTGTGGCAACGGAGGCGTTCGTGCCGACCATGCGTACGGTCGCCAACGGCGCCAACTTCTCTCAGGACAATTCGCAGGAATAATGCCGGACATGCACAAAGGATGGTCGCCCGCCAATGTAGCGGGCGTACCGAGAATTGGGGCCCTGCGTAGGTCCTTTTTTCTGGCTTTGTGTCTGAGTGCCGCGGCGGCAACGGCCCAGCCCTCGGACAGTTCGCTGAATCGGCGCGATGCGTCGGCCTGGCTCAGCAAGATCCACCGCGCAGCGCAGCGCGAGAACTATGTCGGTACGCTGGTCTACCAGCGCGGCAGCGTGATGCACGCATCCAGGATCCAGCACTATAGCGATCTCGTGAACAACGAGTATGAGCGTCTGGAAACGCTGGACGGCAAGCCGCGCGAAGTGCTGCGGCAGAATGACGTGGTCCACAGCCTGATTCCCGAAGCCAAGCTGGTGGTGGTCGAGAAGCAGGAGGCGAAAGACCGCTTCCCGGCGCTGCTGGCCACCAACAAGAGCGACGTGCTCGATCTCTATGACATGCGCAAGCTGCCCGCCGAGCGTGTGGCCGGGGTGGAATGCGAAGTGTTCTCGCTGGAACCGCACGACGCGGCTCGCTATGCCGTACGCTTGTGGGCCGAAAAGAATTCGGGGCTCCTGATGCGGGCCCAGACCGTTGGCGAGGGCGGCAAGATACTGGAGCAGGTTGCATTTTCGCAGGTCGATATCGGGGTGCCGTCCGACAAGCAGCGCATCCTCGGTGCGATCAAGAATTCCAGTTCCTGGAACCATTATGAAGTCACCTACCAGCCGACCAACGTTGCCGACGAAGGCTGGAACATTCCGGTGCCCCTGAAAGGCTTCCAGAAAATCCGTGAAGTGCGTCGTCCGCTTGGCGAACTGCGCGCGCCCGCGCAGGGTGCCGGGCGGGGGCAGGTGTTCGAGGTGCTTCAGGTGGTCTACAGCGATGGGCTGACCGGATTGTCAGTGTTCATCGAACCCGTGTCCGAGCAGCGCGCGCGCCGCGAAGGCGTCGCATCGCTGGGTGCCACGCAGGTGGTGGTGCGTCGTATCGCCGACTACTGGATTACAGTGGTGGGCGAAGTCCCCGCCAGCACGGTACGGCAGTTCGCGTCGGCCGTGGAATATCGCCCTCCCAAGGCGTTACACTGAGCGCGTGCAAGTGCCGGATGCGGGGCTTGTACGCCCTCGCTTCCGGATGCCTCTGCGCAGGACTTCCTGCAACTTGCTCCAGTCGGTACCTCATCATTTGCTGAATCGCGGGAGTTGTCGATGATGTTCAGATCTCCAGCCCTGGCGCGTGCCATGGTCATGGCTGCCATGTTGATTCTCGGCCCGGCGGTTGCCGAAGTGGGCCACGCCCAGGCTGCGGCTTCCAACTACAATCTGCCCGACTTCACCGACCTAGTGGAAAAGGCGGGCCCGGCCGTGGTCAATATCCGGACGACCGAGCGCATGCGCTCGCGCGGTGGCCAAAGCAGTGAAGACGACGAGATGGCCGAGTTCTTCCGGCGCTTCTTCGGTGTGCCGATGCCTGGTGCCCCGACACCCGGTGCGCCGCGGCGCGGCCAGCCGCCGCAGGGCGAGGAGCAGAGCCGTGGCGTCGGTTCAGGCTTCATCATCAGCCAGGATGGTTACGTGATGACCAACGCCCACGTGGTGGCCGATGCCGAAACCATCTACGTCACGCTGCCCGACAAGCGAGAGTTCAAGGCCAAGCTGATCGGGGCGGACAAGCGCACGGATGTCGCGCTCCTCAAGATCGATGCGACTGGCCTGCCACGGCTGGTGTTGGGCGATTCCGATAAGGTGCGAGCGGGCGAGTGGGTGCTGGCAATCGGTTCGCCGTTCGGCCTCGACAACAGTGTTACGGCCGGCATCGTGTCGGCCAAGGGCCGTGATACCGGAGACTACCTGCCATTCATCCAGACCGATGTGGCGGTCAATCCGGGCAACTCCGGTGGGCCGCTGATCAACCTGCGCGGCGAGGTCATCGGCATCAACTCGCAGATCTACAGCCGCAGCGGCGGCTATATGGGGATCTCGTTCGCGATCCCGATCGACGAAGCGGTGCGAGTCACCGAGCAACTCAAGACGTCGGGCCGCGTCACGCGCGGGCGCATTGCCGTGGCAATCGGCGATGTCACCAAGGAAGTGGCCGATTCGCTCGGCCTTGGCCGTGCGCGCGGCGCGCTGGTCGGCAGCGTGGAGCCGGGCGGTCCGGCGGAGAAGGCCGGCATCGAGCCGGGCGACATCATCCTGAAGTTCAACGGCCGCGAGATCGAAAAGGCGTCCGACCTGCCGCGCATGGTCGGCGATACCAAGCCAGGCACGAAGGTGCCGATGCAGTTGTGGCGCAAGGGCGCGACGCGCGACGTATCGATCACCGTGGCCGAGCTGGAGCCGGAAGCCCGCGCGAAGGCGCGCAGCACCCCCTCGTCCAAGGATGAGAGCAGTGCGCAGGCGGCCAAGCCCAATGCGCTGGGACTGATCGTCAACGATATCCCGGATGCCCGCCTGAAGGAGCTCAAGGTGAAGTCCGGCGTGGAGGTTGAAGTTGCGGACGGCCCGGCCATGCGTGCCGGTATTCGCCCGGGCGACATCATCCTGCGGTTGGGCGATACCGATGTGACCGGTGCGCGCCAGTTCAACGATCTGGTCAAGGGGCTCGACAAGAACCGCATTGCCGCGGTGTTCGTGCGCCGTGGTGACGCCACCCAGGTCCTGACGCTGCGCCCGGGAGCCACCGCCGCCCGCTGACCGTCCCGTCATGCTGCAGCTCACGTTGTACGGCAGGGCATATTGCCATCTGTGCGGGGACATGCGGGTCGCGCTGGAGCCGCTCCGGCGCGAATTCCCGTTCGTCGTGCAGGAAGTGGACGTGGATGCCGATCCGGACCTGGAGGCCCGTTTCGGCGAACGCGTGCCCGTGCTGGTGGGGATGGGGCCGGAAGGGCCCCATGAGCTTTGCCACTACTTCCTCGACGCCGTGGCGGTCCGCATGTGGCTTGCGGCGCAGGCATGCGTCCGAACGAGCACATCCGGTCGCACATAAGCGTCCGGCGATGAGCCGATTCACGGCCCGGAAGTCTTTGAAAATCCGGTAAAATTCCAGTTTGGCGCAAAATCCGCGCCCGAAGACCCGCGGCTTCGCCGCGGGCGTTCCCGATGGGGGCGCCCGTGCCGGGGCTGTTCACGAATCCGCTGCTGCCGGGGCGAAGACGCCGGCGCTTGCCTGAAGATTAGATGGACCACATCCGCAATTTCTCGATCATTGCCCATATCGACCATGGGAAATCCACCCTGGCCGACCGGATCATTCAGCTGTGTGGGGGGCTGTCCGATCGTGAAATGGAGGCCCAGGTCCTCGACTCGATGGATATCGAGAAGGAGCGTGGCATCACCATCAAGGCGCAGACGGCTGCGCTGACCTACAAGGCCCGTGACGGCAAGGTCTACAACCTGAACCTGATCGACACGCCGGGGCACGTCGACTTCAGCTACGAGGTGAGCCGTTCGCTGTCGGCCTGCGAAGGCGCGCTGCTGGTGGTCGACGCTTCGCAGGGGGTTGAGGCGCAAACCGTGGCCAACTGCTACACCGCGATCGAACTCGGCGTGGAAGTGGTGCCGGTGCTGAACAAGATCGACCTGCCGCAGGCCGACCCGGCCAATGCCATCCAGGAAATCGAGGACGTCATCGGCATCGACGCGCAGGACGCCACGCCGTGCTCGGCCAAGACCGGCCAGGGCGTCGAAGACGTGATCGAGGCGCTGATCGCCAAGGTGCCGCCGCCCAAGGGCGATGCCGATGCGCCGCTGCAGGCGCTGATCATCGATTCGTGGTTCGATAACTACGTCGGCGTGGTCATGCTGGTGCGCGTGGTCAACGGCACGCTGCGCCCGAAGGACAAAGTGCTGCTGATGGCCACGGGCGCCCAGCACCTGGTGGAGCAGGTGGGCGTGTTCTCGCCGAAATCCGTGCAGCGCGATGCGCTGACCGCAGGCCAGGTGGGCTTCGTCATCGCCGGCATCAAGGAACTGAAGGCCGCCAAGGTTGGCGACACCATCACCACCGTGGCGCGCAAGGCCGAGGCGCCGCTGCCGGGCTTCAAGGAAGTCAAGCCACAGGTATTCGCCGGCCTGTATCCGGTCGAGGCGAACCAGTATGAGGCACTGCGCGAATCGCTCGAGAAGCTGCGCCTGAACGATGCCTCGCTGATGTTCGAGCCGGAAGTGTCGCAGGCGCTGGGCTTCGGCTTCCGCTGCGGCTTCCTCGGTCTGCTGCACATGGAAATCGTGCAGGAGCGCCTCGAGCGCGAGTTCGACATGGACCTGATCACGACGGCACCGACCGTGGTGTACCAGGTGCAGATGCGCGACGGCACCACGGTGACGGTGGAGAATCCGGCGAAGATGCCCGATCCGAGCCGGATCGAGGCCATCCTGGAGCCGATCGTCACGGTCAACCTGTACATGCCGCAGGAGTATGTCGGCTCGGTGATCACGCTGTGCACGCAGAAGCGCGGCACGCAGATCAACATGAGCTACCACGGCAAGCAGGTGCAGCTGACCTACGAGATCCCCATGGCGGAAATCGTGATGGACTTCTTCGACCGCCTGAAATCGGTGTCGCGCGGTTATGCCTCGATGGATTACGAGTTCAAGGAATATCGCCCGTCCGACGTGGTCAAGGTCGATATCCTGATCAACAGTGACAAGGTCGATGCGCTGTCGGTGATCGTGCACCGCTCGAACTCGCAATACCGTGGGCGTGAAGTGGCGGCGAAAATGCGCGAGATCATCCCGCGCCAGATGTACGACGTGGCGATCCAGGCTGCGATCGGTTCGAACATCATTGCGCGCGAAAACGTCAAGGCACTGCGTAAGAACGTGCTGGCCAAGTGTTATGGCGGCGATATCAGCCGCAAAAAGAAGCTGCTCGAAAAGCAGAAGGCCGGCAAGAAGCGTATGAAGCAGGTCGGTACCGTCGAGATTCCGCAGGAGGCCTTCCTGGCGATCCTGCAGGTCGACGACAAGTAAGCGGCATCGCGAACAGTAACAGGATCGCCGCGCCGGTGGCGCGGCGGTAGTAGAAGAGGCTGTAGCAAGACATCCAAGAACCAGAAGCCGTCATGAATTTTGCACTGATCCTTTTTGTGCTGGTGGTGATTACAGGTATCGCGTGGATCGCGGACAAGCTTGTATTCGAGCGGCAGCGGCGTGCATCGGCGCGTCTGGCGCTGGCCGAATTCGATTCGCGGCAGTCGGACCTGCAGGGCCGCTTCGGTTCCGGCGACATCGATTCGACCCGCAAGCGCCTGGCAGAGGAAAAGCTGCGCCAGCCGTGGTGGCTTGAATATTCGGCCAGCTTCTTCCCGGTCATCCTGGCGGTGTTCGTGCTGCGTTCCTTCGTGGTCGAGCCGTTCAAGATTCCGTCCGGCTCGATGATTCCCACGCTGCTGATTGGTGATTTCATCCTGGTCAACAAGTACGACTATGGCATTCGCCTGCCGGTCGTGAACAAGAAGGTCATGGACGTTGGCGAGCCGCAGCGCGGCGACGTCATGGTGTTCCGTTATCCGAAGGATCCGTCGCTCGATTACATCAAGCGCGTGATCGGCGTGCCGGGCGATGTGGTGCAATATTCGAACAAGCACCTGACCATCAATGGCAAGCCGGCCGACTACATGCCGCTGCCTGATTATCTGGACGAGGAGCGCCTGGCCTATTCCAAGCATTTCCGGGAAAGGCTGCCGGGTGGGGTCGAGCACGGCATCCTCAACGATTCGGACCGGCCGGCGTTCGTTGCCGGTGCCGATCCGGATTTCCCGTTCCGGGAAAACTGCACTTACAATCAGCAGGGCGTGACCTGCAAGGTGCCTGCAGGTCACTATTTTGTGATGGGCGACAATCGCGACAACAGCCTGGATTCCCGTTACTGGGGATTCGTGCCGGACGAGAATATCGTTGGCAAGGCGTTCGTGATCTGGATGAACCTCGGTAATTTCGGACGCGTCGGGTCATTCAAATAACAACGCATCCGCGCGGCGCGAGAACACTCAACTAGAAAGAGGGAAGCGCAAATGGGTCAGATGAGTCAATCGGGTCGGGTCGGGAATGATGGCCGGTGGCGGGAGAAGGGTTTTTCCCTCTGGACGCTGCTGGTAGTGATCGTGTTCGTGATCGGCGTTGCCTTGCCCGCACTCAGGGCAATACCGAGCCTGACCGAATATTTTTCGGTCAAGCGGGCGGCGAGCTACGCGAAGCAGAAAGCCACCAACAAGCGTGAGGTGGTGGAGTATTTTGACAAACAGGCAACCATCGACCGGATTGCCGCGGTGCGGGGAGAAGACCTCCAGATCCGCGAAGATGAGAACGGGACGATCCAGTCGGTCGATTTTGCCTACCGGACCGAAGTTCCCGTCTACGGTCCATTGAGCCTACTGATTAGCTATTCGGGAACGCAGCACTGATATGAACCTCGACGCCTTGCAGCAACGTCTCGGCTACCGTTTCAGCAAGCCTGAGTTGCTGCAGCAGGCGCTGACGCACCGCAGCCACAGCGCCCAGCACAATGAACGCCTGGAATTCCTGGGGGATTCGGTGCTGAACTGCGCCGTGGCGGACATGCTGTTCGGCATGTTCGGCAAGCTGGATGAAGGCGATCTCTCCCGCGTGCGGGCCAACCTGGTGAAGCAGCAGGCGCTGTACGAGATCGCCCAGATGCTGCAGTTGTCCGATGTATTGCGCCTGGGAGAGGGCGAGCTGAAGAGCGGCGGCTTCCGCCGCCCGTCCATCCTTGCCGATGCGCTCGAAGCCATCGTCGGCGCCGTGTTTCTCGACTCCGGCTTCGAGTCCGCGCGCACGCTGATCCGCAAGCTGTATATCCCCATCCTGGAGCAGGTCGATCCGCGCACGCTCGGCAAGGACGCCAAGACGCTGCTCCAGGAATACCTGCAAGGCCACAAGATCGCCTTGCCGCAATATAACGTAATCGCCACTCACGGCGCCGCGCACAGCCAGCAGTTTGAAGTCGAGTGCATGGTGCCTAAACTGGAAGTCCGGGTGTTCGGCACCGGCGCCTCGCGCCGCGCGGCGGAGCAGGCGGCGGCCAAACTGGCGCTCGATGAAGTCCAGAAGCTGGTGCCGCAGCTGCTCAAGCGCAGCCGGGCCGAGCGCACCGGCAAGACGCGCAAGCAGCCGGTGCCGCCAGACCCACAGTTGTCTCTCAGGTTGAAGGAATGACCGAATCCAACCATCCGCAGCAGCCTGCTGCGGATACCCCAGCCAAGGCGTTCCGCTGCGGCACCGTGGCCATTGTGGGCCGCCCCAATGTCGGCAAGTCCACGCTGATGAATGCGCTGGTCGGCCAGAAGATCAGCATCACGTCGCGCAAGGCGCAGACCACGCGCCATCGCATCGTCGGCATCCAGACCACCGAGGACGCGCAGTATGTCTTCGTCGACACGCCCGGCTTCCAGACCCGCCACGCCAGTGCGCTGAACCGCTCGCTCAACCGCGCGGTCACTTCCACGCTGTCGTCGGTTGACCTGGTGCTGTTCGTGGTCGAGGCCGGCTACTACGGCGCCGATGACGAAAAGGTGCTGGCCCTGCTGCCGAAGAACACGCCGGTGCTGCTGGTGACGAACAAGCTCGACCGCGTGACCGGCGACGACCGCGCCGCGGTGATGATGCCCTTCCTGGAGAAGATGGGGCAGCTCTTTCCGTTCCGCGAAGTGGTGCCGATGTCGGCCAAGACGCGCGACCACATCGCGCGCCTGTTCGAGATCATCCGGCCCTATCTGCCGGAAGGCGAGCCGATGTACGACGCGGATGCGATGACCGACCGCAGCGAGCGTTTCCTGGCGTCGGAGATCATCCGCGAGAAGGTGTTCCGCTGGACCGGTGACGAGCTGCCATATACGAGTACCGTCATCATCGACAAGTTCGAGACGGAAGGGCGCCTGCGCCGCGTGTTTGCCACCATCCTGGTCGAGCGCGACGCGCACAAGGCCATGATCATCGGCAACAAGGGCAGCAAGCTCAAGCAGATCTCCACCGAGGCGCGCCTCGACATGGAAAAGCTCTTCGACGGCAAGGTCTACCTGGAAATGTGGATCAAGGTGAAGAGCGGCTGGGCCGACAACGAAGCCGGACTGCGCGCCTACGGCTACGAGTGAGCAAGATGCCTGACATCGCGCGCGCGCCTGCCAGGGCCCGCCGCGCCGATCCGGTCGTTGACGAGGCGGCGGAACTGCTGGACAGCCGCGCGCTGCCCGGCATGGCCGACGCCGCCGGCCGGGCGATGATGGACCGCGCGATGCGCATCGTGCCGGCGCGCAGTGAAGTCCGCGTGTCGGAACAGCCTGGCTTCGTGCTGCACAGCTGGCCGTATCGCGAAACCAGCCTGATCCTCGATGTCTTTACCCGCGACCACGGCCGGCTGTCGATGGTCGCCAAGGGCGCCAAGCGGCCCCATTCGGCCCTGCGCCCGGTGCTGCAGCACTTTCATCCGATTTCCCTGTCCTGGAGCGGCCGTGGCGAGGTCAAGACGCTGACGCGTGCGGAATGGGTCGGCGGCATGCCGCCGCTGGCCGGCGATGCGCTGCTGTCCGCGTTCTACCTCAATGAACTGCTGATGCGGTTCTGCCCGCGCGAGGATGGCCATCCGGCGTTGTTCCGCCACTACATGGCCACGCTGACACGTCTCGCGCATGGCGAGGCCGCGGGCCTGGTGCTGCGCAGCTTTGAACGCCTGCTGTTGCAGGAGACCGGCTTCGCTGTGGCATTCGACCAGTGTCTGAGCACGGGTGAGCGCGTGCAACCCGGCCTGGACTACGTCTACCAGCCCGAGCGCGGCGTGCGCCGGGCCCAGCCGAGCGACCCGTCGTCGTGGCCCGTGGTATCGGGCCAGACCCTGCTGGACATGTCGCAGGACGATTACGGCCGTGCGCAGACCGCTCTGCAAAGCCGCGCGCTGATGCGCTTCCTTCTGCATTATTATCTGCAGGGTGCGCCGCTCAAGACGCGGCAGATCCTGATCGACCTGCACTATCTCTGACCTGCCGGGCTGCCGGCCCACTGATGATTCCGCAAGCATGATCTTCCACGCAAATCCGGGCGTCATCGACCTCGGTGTCAACATCGACCACGTCGCCACGCTGCGCAATGCGCGCGGCACGGTGTATCCCGACCCGATCCAGGCAGCGCTCCAGGCCGAAGAAGCCGGCGCGGACCTGATCACGCTGCACCTGCGCGAAGACCGCCGCCATATCCGCGATGCCGACGTGCTTGCGCTGCGCCCGCAGCTGGCCACGCGCATGAACCTCGAATGCGCGATCACGCAGGAGATGCTCGACATTGCCTGCGAGATCCGTCCGCAGGACGTGTGCCTTGTGCCCGAGCGGCGCGAAGAGGTGACCACTGAAGGCGGCCTGGACGTGGCGGGGCGCTTCGAACAGGTCAGTGCCGCATGCAAACAGCTTGCCGCTGCCGGCATCCGCGTGTCGCTGTTCATCGACGCCGATGCCGACCAGATCGCTGCGGCTGCGGCGTGCGGGGCCCCGGTGATTGAACTGCATACCGGCCGCTATGCCGATGCGCATACGCCTGACGAACAGGCCATCGAATTCCGCCGCATTGCCGATGGCGTCGATGCCGGCATCCGCCATGGGCTGGTGGTGAATGCGGGCCACGGCCTGCACTACACCAACGTGCAGCCCATTGCGGCCTTGCCGGGCATCAAGGAACTCAACATCGGCCATGCGATCGTTGCGCATGCCGTGTTCGTCGGCTGGCAGAACGCCGTGCGCGAGATGAAGGCCATCATGGTCGCCGCGCGCCTGGGCACCCGCTATCCCACGGCAGGCAGCCCGGCGTGATCTACGGCGTCGGCACCGACATCATCGAGATCGCACGCGTGCAGGGCGTGATGGAACGCACGCACGGCCGGTTTGCCGAGAAGGTGCTGGGCCCCGAAGAACTGGTCAAGTACCACGCGCGCAAAGCGCGCTCCGAGCGGCGCGGGCTGGCTTTCCTGGCAACGCGGTTTGCAGCCAAGGAGGCCTTTTCCAAGGCGATCGGGCTCGGCATGCGCTGGCCGATGACCTGGCGCGCGATGGAACTGATGAACCTGCCGTCAGGCGAGCCCACGCCGGTGTGTCATGGCGAGCTCGCCCAATGGATCCGGGAACGCGGCCTGACCGTGCGTGTCAGTGTCAGTGACGAACATGACTACGCGGTTGCCTTTGCAATCGCCGAGCGGGGCGGCCAGGCGGCCACCCCGGAAAATCCAGCCTAGCCTCCAACAATACCCATGACCAAGAAGCTTTCCGGCAAACGGCCGGGACCGGTGGTGCTCGACGTCGTCGGCAAGCAGCTCGATACCGAAGACGCACGCCGCATTGCGCATCCGCTGACTGGCGGCGTGATCCTGTTCGCGCGCAATTTCGAATCGCGTGCGCAGTTACTGGCGCTGACCCGCGCCATTCGCGCCATTCGCGAAGACGTGCTGATCTGCATCGACCATGAAGGCGGTCGCGTACAGCGATGCAAGACCGATGGCTTCACGCACCTGCCCGCCATGAGCAAGCTCGGCGAGCTGTGGGACCGCGACGTGCTGGCCGCTACCAAGGCCGCGGTGAGCTGCGGCTACGTACTGGCCGCTGAACTGCGCGCGTGCGATATCGACCTGAGCTTCACGCCAGTGCTGGACCTCGACTACGGTCGCAGCGCCGTGATCGGCGATCGCGCATTCCACGCCGATCCGCGCGTGGTCACCATGCTGGCGAGCCACCTGAACCATGGCCTGCTGCTGGCAGGGATGAGCAACTGCGGCAAGCATTTCCCCGGCCACGGCTACGTCGAAGCGGATTCGCATGTCGCGATCCCGGTGGACGAGCGTCCGCTTGAGGAGATTCTCGGACAGGATGCGCGTCCATACGACTGGATGGGTTTGTCGCTGTCGTCGGTCATGCCGGCGCACGTGATCTACCCGAAGGTCGACCCCAATCCGGCGGGCTTCTCGCGTTTCTGGTTGCAGGACATCCTGCGCGCGCAACTGGGCTTCGAGGGTGTGATCTTCAGTGACGACCTGAGCATGGAAGGGGCCAGCGTGGCGGGCAATGTCACGCAGGCCGCGCGCGCCGCGCTCGCCGCGGGCTGCGACATGGTGCTGATCTGCAACCATCCCGAGCGTGCCGACCAGTTGCTGGCCGAGCTCGATACCGGCATCGACAAGGCTTCGCAGCGCCGCATCCGCAAGCTGTTCGCGCGCCGCAAGCCGCTCGACTGGAACAAGCTGCAGCAGGAAGGTGAATACCGTGCCGCGCTGCGCCTGCTGAAGGACCACGGCCTGATCGCCTGAGCGGGCGACCGCATTGGCGGCAGGCAGTAAAAAAGGCAGCCGGGGCTGCCTTTCTTCGTTACCGGCCCTGCCGTGCAGGCAGGGCGAGCCGTGCGCTTAGTTGGCGCGGCTGCGGTATTCGCCGGTACGGGTGTCGATTTCGATCTTGTCGCCGATATTGCAGAACAGCGGCACTTGCAGTTCGAAGCCGGTGTTGATCTTGGCGCCCTTCAGCACCTTGCCCGACGAGGTGTCGCCCTTGACGGCCGGCTCGGTGTAGACGATCTCGCGCACCAGCGTGGTCGGCATTTCGACCGAGATGGCCTTGTCGTTGTAGAACACCACTTCCACGGCCATGCCGTCTTCGAGGTAGTTCAGCGAGTCACCCATGCTGTCCTGCTCGACTTCGTACTGGTTGTAGTCGGCGTCCATGAACACGTACATCGGGTCGGCGAAGTACGAGTAGGTGCATTCGCGGCGCTCGAGCACCACGACTTCGAATTTGTCGTCAGCCTTGAACACCGACTCGCCCGGGGCTTCGGTGAGCAGGTTCTTGTACTTCATCTTGACCACGGCGGCGTTGCGGCCCGACTTGTTGTATTCGGCCTTTTGCACAACCATCGGGTCGCCGTTCATCATGAACACGTTACCGACGCGGAGTTCCTGTGCGATTTTCATCTGAACTGTTTTCCTGAAAAAGAAAGTCTCGGAAATTGGTATGGCGAGGTGTGGCGGAGGCGCAGCCAGCAGGGAAGCCCTGTCGCCTTGCTGCCATGGCGCCTGGTGGGCCCATGCCCACGCGCTCTTGACCCCGTGCTCAGCGTTCGCTCAGGTTCCCGCACCGCGGCGCGTGCATGGCATCGCTGCCGGCTGGTCGCGGGGAGCCTTGGTTACCCGGCCCGGTCGCCATCAAATCAACCCGTTATTTTACCCGATTTTCGCAAAACGCCACGAGATTTGCCGCCAGGTCGCCCAAACCGAGCAAACGCGCTTGCCATTGCCGGGCGGCCTGCGTCAGCACGGGCAGTTTGCTGCGCAAGGCGGCCCAGTCGGGTGCGTTGCCGTACGCATTCCAGGCATGCCAGAAATCTGTCAGGGCCTGAACCGCAGCGGCGTCCACGCCGCTGCGGCTGAACAGTGCGAGCCACGCGTCCAGCTTGTCGCGGTGTGCGTCCTCGTCCTGCGGGTAGATGTGCCACACGAGCGGCCGTGCTGCCCACTGCGCACGCACGAAGGAGTCCTCGCCGCGCACGAAATTGAGGTCGCAGGCCCATAGCATTTCGTCGTAGTGCTCCTGCCGCACGAATGGCACGATGTTGACCTGCAGGTTGCCCCGCGCCAGCACCTTGCCCGGCGCGGCGGCTTCGCCCGACCATGCGGCAAGCTGCTCGGCCGCCAGTCCTTGCGGAATCAGGCACTGGACCGGCTCGGGGCCATCGCGCCATTGCTCGAGCAGCGCGGGCAGCGCGGGATTCTGGTAGGAAAACAGGCTGACTTTGAGCGCGCTGGCGTCGGGCATCGCACGCAGCCGGTGCCACAAGGCGGCCTGCGCGGCCGGTCCGGCCAGGAAAGTATTGCGCTGTTCGCCCAGCATCGATTCGCGCAGCAGGCCGCCAGTTCCGCGTTCGAAACCCGGAAAGAAGAAGTGCTTGATCAATGGCAGCCGCGGATGCGGTGAGGGCATGCCGTGGTGCTCGCGCACCCAGGGCTCGGCGCTCAGGTATTCGAGGTTGATCCATGCAGGGGCGCGCTCGCGCGCCACCATGCGCGCAAGGAACGCATCCGGAAGGTGGCAGGCAAAGGCCTCGATGACGGCGTCGTGCACGACAAGATCGGCGAAGCGGGCCCGGTCATCCGCGTCGCCACCGGGGCGCCAGGTGCGGATTTCCACGCCCGACAGGCGCTGCCGGTGGGCTGCCGTATCCAGCGACGGCGCAAGCCGAGAGAAGCTCTGCAGGTCATCTACCCACAGGCGCACGTCATGGCCGTGTTCCTGCGCAAGCTGGCGCGCCAGCCGCCAGCAGACGCCGATATCGCCGAAATTGTCGATGACGGTGCAGAAGATGTCCCAGGAACGGATTGGCATGGCGGAGGTGGCAGGCAAGGCAGCGAAGGCGGGCAAGGCAAGGTGGGGCGGTGAATTGCTCTAAACTTCGGATTTTAGAGCCGTCGCCGCGAATCGCGAGCCGGCCGCATCGATTTGGTCATCGTCCCTCATGTCCGACCAGCTTCCAGACGCTTCGGCCCAGCCGCCTGAACCGGCGCAGGCAGAACCCTTCGACCCCAAGCCGGTCATCGCCCGCCTGCCGGGCCTGCCCGGCGTGTACCGCTATTTCGACAGTGCTGGCAATGTGCTGTACGTTGGCAAGGCGCGCGACCTCAAGAAACGGGTATCGAGCTATTTCAACAAGACGCAGCTCTCGCCACGCATCGCCATGATGGTGGCCAGGATCGCGCGCATCGAAACCACCGTGGTGCGCACCGAGGCCGAGGCCTTGCTGCTCGAGAACAACCTGATCAAGGCGCTGGCGCCGCGGTTCAACATCCTGTTCCGCGACGACAAGTCCTATCCCTTTCTCAAGCTGACCGGCCACCGCTTCCCGCGCATGGCCTACTACCGTGGCGCCACGGACCGCAAGCACCAGTATTTCGGCCCGTTCCCGAGCGCTTATGCGGTGCGCGAGAGCATGCAGATCCTGCAGAAGGTGTTCCAGCTGCGCACCTGCGAAGACACGGTCTTCAACAACCGGACGCGGCCTTGCCTGCTGCACCAGATCCACCGCTGCACAGGCCCTTGCGTGGGTGCGATCAGCGAAGCGGACTACACGCGCGACGTTGGCAACGCGGCGCGCTTCCTGCAGGGGCGCGAGACCGAGGTGCTGGAGGGCCTGCAGTCGAAGATGGAAGAGCATTCCATGCGGCTGGAGTTCGAGCAGGCGGCAGCGGTGCGCGATCAGATCGCGGCGCTGTCGACCGTGCTCAAGCGGCAGGCGGTGGAGGAAGTCGGACAGGCGCGCGACATCGACGTGCTGGCGGTAGCCGTGGAAGGCGGGCGCGCCTGCGTCAACCTGGCCATGGTGCGCGGCGGCCGCCATCTTGGCGACAAGGCCTATTTCCCGGCGCATGCCGACGAGGCGGCGATGATCGTCGACGACGGCGAAGAGGGTGCAGGGAACGAGCCGGCGCTGGCCGGGCCGCCGGGCGTGGAGCGCATCGCGGCGCGCGTGCTGTCGGCCTTCATGGCGCAGCACTACCTGGATCAGGCGCCGCCGCCCATCATCGTCGTCAGCCACGTTCCCGACGATGCGGCATTGCTGGATGCGCTCGCGCTTCACGCGGGCCGCAAGATCACACTCGTTCGGCAGCCGCAGGGCCAGCGCAAGGCCTGGCTGGAAATGGCGCAGCAGGGCGCGGCGCTGGCACTGGCGCGGCGGCTTGCGGAGCAGGGCAGCCAGGAGGCGCGCACGCGCGCGCTGGCCGAGACCATCGGCATCGACCTGGAAGACCTGGCGCTGCTGCGCGTGGAGTGCTTCGACATCAGCCATACCGCAGGCGAGGCGACGCAGGCGTCCTGCGTCGTGTTTCACCATCACGATATGCAGAACGGCGAGTACCGGCGCTACAACATCCAGGACATCACGCCGGGCGACGACTATGCGGCCATGCGCCAGGTGCTGACGCGCCGGTACCAGAAGCTGGTCGAGCAGATGCAGGAAGAGGGCGGGCTTGACGCGGGCGGCGAGGCATCGTCGCCGATGCCGCACGTGGTGCTGATCGACGGCGGCAAGGGGCAGGTCGAGGTGGCGCGCCAGGTGTTCGAGGAACTGGGACTCGATATCGGCCTGCTGGTGGGCGTGGCCAAGGGTGAGGGCCGCAAGGTCGGGCTCGAGACGCTGGTGTTCGCCGATGGCCGTCCGTCGCTGGAGCTGGGGCAGGGCAGTGCGGCGCTGATGCTTGTCGCGCAGATCCGCGACGAGGCACACCGTTTTGCCATCACCGGCATGCGTGCGCGCCGGGCCAAGGCGCGCACGACGTCGCGCCTGGAGGAAATCGAGGGCGTGGGGGCGCGCCGGCGGCAGAAGCTGCTGACCCGCTTTGGTGGTCTGCGTGGCGTACTGGCGGCCAGTATCGACGAGTTGGCTAGCGTCGATGGTATTTCCCGAGGCCTCGCTGAAGAGATCTACCGTCAGCTTCATTAATGCTTCATGCCCGGCGATTTGCCTCTCCGGGCGCGCATTGACGCCGAAATCGGCGACAATCGCGGAATTCGTCATTGCCCCGTCGGTGTCCAAGCCCCATGCCCCTCAACATCCCGATCCTGCTGACCTGGTTGCGCGTTGCCATGATCCCCCTCGTGGTGGGCGTGTACTACCTGCCGGAAGCATGGCTGCCGATGCACACGAAGAACATCACCGCGGCGTCCTTCTTCATCATCGCCGCAGTCACGGACTGGCTGGACGGCTTCCTGGCGCGGCGCTGGAACCAGACCTCGGCGTTCGGCGCCTTCCTGGATCCGGTGGCGGACAAGCTGATGGTCACGGCTGCGCTGCTGTCGCTGCTGGCGCTGGGCCGCGTGGCGGACCTGGTGGCGCTGGTCATCATCGGGCGCGAGATCACGATCTCGGCCTTGCGGGAGTGGATGGCGCAGATCGGCGCTTCCAAGAGCGTGGCGGTCAATTTCCTTGGCAAGCTGAAGACCACTGTGCAGATGATCGCGATTCCCATGCTGCTCTACAGCGATCGCCTGTTCGGCATCGACGCGCAGGTGCTGGGTACGTGGATGATCTACGTGGCTGCAGTGCTGACGCTGTGGTCGATGTTCTACTACATGAAGCTCGCATGGCCCCAGATTCGCGAGCGCAGCGACGTCCTTGGCGGGGCCCGCGCGCAAAAATGATGCCGCGCGCAAAAAAGGTGTTGACGAACGGATTCGTTCTTTGCAATAATCTCGTTCTCGCTGCTGACGACGCAAACGAAAGCAGCAAGATAAGCTGGTTTAGCGCAAGAAGCTGTTATTTGCAGTCAAATGCGTAGTCCGCCGAAGCGGCGGGCATGAAACAGCGCCATGCGGGAGTAGCTCAGTTGGTAGAGCGCAACCTTGCCAAGGTTGAGGTCGCGAGTTCGAGACTCGTCTCCCGCTCCAGGTTGATTCCGGGTTCGATGGCACGCGGTTGGCTGCGGTCGGACTCGTAGTAGTGAAAGTTGTATGCGGGAGTAGCTCAGTTGGTAGAGCGCAACCTTGCCAAGGTTGAGGTCGCGAGTTCGAGACTCGTCTCCCGCTCCATCCCCAAAGGGAAGCAGCGCTTCCCTTTTTGTTTGGGTTGGTAGCCGCGGGCGCTGTCAGGCAGCGTTCGGTGAATGCGGATACAATCCAGCAGCACGTCACCTGGCGGGGTGGCAGAGTGGTTATGCAGCGGCCTGCAAAGCCGTGTACGCCGGTTCGATTCCGACCTCCGCCTCCAGTTGAAGAAAACAGCGCCCAGATGGGCGCTGTTTTCATTTGTGCCTCGTTCGAAGCCTAAGACCGGGCACCAACCTGCGCGGCCATCACACGCAGGTACTCGGTAAAGGCCAGCAGTCCCCGTGTCGGAAACTTGTCCTGGTGCACCACCAGCTGGAGCGGGCGCACGATGCGGGGCAGGCCCTGCCGCACCGCTACCAGGGAGCCGCGTTCCAGTTCGTCGCGGACCACATGCAATGACAGGCAGCTCACGCCGAAGCCACTCATCACGGCGCGCTTGATGGCCTCGGCGTTGCCAAGTTCCAGCGCGAAGCGCAGTTCGCCGAGCAGCGGCACCAGTCTTTCCTCGATGATCTCGCGTGTACCCGAGCCGGGTTCGCGCACGATCCATTCGGCATCGCGCAGGCCGTCGAGTGGCGCCTGCGGATCGGCGAGCGCGTGCGACGGGCCGACCACTACGACCATCTCGTCATCGCACCAGGGCACGCTGCGCAACTCCCGCTCATGGCTGGCGCCTTCCACCAGGCCGATATCGGCGTCGAATTGCATCAGCGAGCGCAATACGTCGCGCGTGTTGCCGATACGCAGGTCCAACTGGCATGGGCCGCTCTCCGAAGCACGGAAGCCTGCCATCAACGCCGGCAGGATATAGCTGCCGATGGTATTGCTGGCCGCGATGCGCAGTTGCACGCCGGTCTGTGTGGCAAAGCGCTCGAGTTCCTGGGCCTGGTCGAGCAGCGACAAGGCGCGCGGAAAAAACTGCCGTCCGGTCTCATTGATGCTCAGGCGCCGGGCCACGCGGTCGAACAGGGGGCCGTCGAGTGCGCGCTCCAGTTCTGTCAGCGAGGCGCTGACGGCCGACTGGGACATGGCCAGGGCGTCAGCCGCGGCTACTGTGCTGCCGTGCTGCGCAACGGAGACGAAGACCTGGAGCTGGCGCAACGTCAGGCGAAGTGGTCGCTGATCCATATCGGGATTTTAGGTAATTCATAACGATATTACCCGTTTTGCAGATTGAGAGGGCGAGGGTACGCTCCATACACCTAATCAAAAAACCCATGTCGCCATGTCATCCATGTCCGCCTCCAACTCTGCCCAGGCTGTTTCGCCAGCCGCCGTGCCGCCGTGGCGCCAGCGCCTGCTGCCTTTGCTGCCTCTGGGCGGCGTCGCCTGGCTGGCCATGGTCCTGGCCGACCATCCGGCCATTTCGCGCTATGGCCTGAGTGCGCTGACGCTGGCGATGTGTGCGGGCATGGTCGCCGCCAACACGCTACCCAAGCACTGGCTGCAACCGCTGGCACCCGGCATGCAGGTTGCACGCCACCACTTGCTTCGGCTTGGTGTTGCGCTGTATGGCCTGCGGCTGACCTTTGCCTCGATTGCGGCGCTCGGCCTGCCCGGCATCGTAGTGCCGCTCGCCATGCTGCTCGGCACGCTGCTGTTCGGCACGTGGGTCGGCACGACCTTTTTTGGCCTGAGCCGGCGCGAGGCCATCCTTGTCAGTTCAGGCAGCGCCATTTGCGGCGCGGCAGCGGCGATCGCGGTGTCGTCCGTCGTGCGTACCGATGACAAGCAGACGGCGGTGGCCGTGGCCACGGTGGTGCTGTTCGGTACCGTGGGCATGCTGCTCTATCCGTACCTGTTCGAACTGGTAACGGGATCGTGGCACTGGAACGTCAGCGAGCGCATGTTCGGCATCTTCGCTGGCGCGACGCTGCACGAGGTGGCACAGGTGATCGCCGCCGGCAAGATGATCGGCGATACCACCGCGGACGCCGCCGTGGTGGCCAAGATGGTGCGCGTGCTGGCACTCGGGCCGGTGCTGCTGGTGATGGCCTTGTGGCCCAACAAGGATGCCAAGGCCCAGGCCGGTGCCCCGCGCCTGCGTGGCCTGCTGAAGTCGGTGCCCTGGTTTGCGGTGGGTTTCGTGGCGGTGATGGCGGTGAATTCCGCCGGTGCGGTGCCGCAGGAATGGAAGGGCGGCCTGATTGCCCTCGATAATTGGCTGCTGGCCTGCGCCATGCTGGCCATTGGACTGCACACACGGATCGGCGACCTGCTGCGCGCCGGCCGCAAGCCGCTTGCGCTGGCTGGGGTGCTGTTCGTCTTCCTGATGGCTGGCGGCGCTTCGCTCTGCTACGTAATGGCCTGAGACATAATGGCCTGAGCAGGACAGGGCGGGTGAGTCCGGCGGAATGCGACCGCCCGCGGCCGCAGCCAGCATTGTGTTGGTGCGGCCGACGGGACTCGAACCCGTAAGCCCGTAAGGGCGGCAGATTTTAAGTCTGCTGAGTCTACCAATTTCTCCACGGCCGCGCGGAAAGCCCGATATTGTGGTGGTTGCGCATCTGGGATGCAAGTACAGGTTGCCCTCGCAGGCGCTGAATGTCTCATCACCATGCAAATGTGATCTCTCTGTTACGGCTCGTAACAATGTCGTTGCCGCCGTTGCACCCGGAAATTTCCGAACCACTAAAATAGAGGCATGAGAGATCTCGGACTGAGAGGCAGGATATGAAACATTGGTGGCTCGCGGCATCCGGTATCGTGGCCGGACTTGCGTCGGGTGCGGCAATGGCCCATGTGAGTGTTGGCGTCGCGATCGGTGTGCCTGGCGTGGTAATTGGTGCGCCTGCCTACTATCCTCCGGCCCCGGTCTACTATCCGCCCGCACCGCCGGTCGTGGTGGCGCCGGCCCCGGTCTACTATGGTCCGGCTCCCGTGTACTACGGTCCACGTTACTATGGCCCAGGCCCGCGTTACTACGGGCCGCGCTACTACGGTCCGCGTCCGTACCACGGTCCCCGTGGTTATCACGGCCATGGTCATTGGCGCTGATAATCCGCGCTGCAAGGTTTTTGAAAGAAAGAGCCCCGGAATCGGGGCTCTTTCTTTTTGCCCCAATCATCCGGGGCAGGTAGCAGGTGGTTCCTGGCAAGTTCCCTGCGACGGCAGTGCGGTCAAATTTTCTGAATAGACCGCTCAAAGGGTTGTGGATGTTCATATTGGGGTTTCCCCTAAACTGCACCTGTGACGCCGCGATGTCACACGAAGAGATCGTGTCCCGCGCGGCGCCTGTCTGTCACTGAGAATCAAGGGGAATCTCTCATGAACATCAAGCGTAGTTTGGCGGCAGCAACGGCCCTGGCAGCGCTTTCCGTCGTGTCGCTGCCTTCGTTCGCCGGCACTGGCAAGGTCGATCCGTATCTGGATGGTGCCAAGATCGGCAAGGTCGATGCGTTCACTGACGGCGCACGCGTCGGCAGGACGGATCCTTATACCGATGGTGCCCGCGTGAGCAAACCCGATCCGTTCACCGATGGTGCCCGCGTGAGCAAGCCGGACCCGTTCACCGACGGCGCCTGACGCATACACGTTCGTGGCGCCTGGCGACGGCGCCTGATCCGCAACATGACCCGCCCACCGTGCGGGTCATGTTGTTTTGGGCAATTGTGTTTGACCTTTGCCGGCACGTGCGCCGCGGTGACTCTGCCAATTGTGCGGCGCTATACTTTCGCCTCACACCGTATGAACATCAGGAGAGTGGTATGCAGCAAAAGACCGTGCTGACGGCAGAAGACGTGAAGAAGATCATGGCCGCAGCAGAGGCCGAGGCAAAGACCCATCAATGGGCCGTCTCGATCGTGGTGGTGGACGATGGTGGCCACATGCTGGCCATGCAGCGCCTGGACGGTGCCGCGCCGATCTCTGCCTACATCGCCACGGAAAAGGCTCGTACGTCGGCGCTGGGCCGCCGTGAGTCAAAGATCTATGAAGACATGATCAACAACGGCCGCTATTCCTTCATGACCGCCCCGGCGCTGCAGGGCATGCTGGAAGGCGGGGTGCCCATCGTCTGCAACGAGCAGGTCGTGGGGGCGGTAGGTGTTTCGGGTGTCAAGTCGACGGAAGACGCCCAGATCGCTCGTGCCGGCATTGCCGCGCTGGGTCTCTGATCCTTTGCATGAAGGTCCCGCGGCTGCGGGGCCGGTATCACCTCGGCGGGCTGTCCGGCCTGCCACCCCTTCGTCTCTATACGACCCTGCACCGTAGCGCAGGCGCCGTGCATCTCCTTCATTTCGTCAGGATCAGCTTGCCGTAGCGCGTGACGCGTAGCGTGTAGATTTCGCCGTTGTGGCGGATCGGCAGGGTCGTGGCGCCGCGCATGATGGTTTCCAGGGCCACGGGCTCGCCTGCGGGCGTGTTCGACAGGCTGTCACGCACCAGGGCTTCCAGCCGTGCAGGCAAGGCGGCAACCGCCGACTTCACCGATTCCAGGGCGGATGCCGCAGGGGTTTCGCGTCGGCCCTGTGGGGCAACTTCCACGCGTCGCAGCGACAGGCGGCGGCGAGTGACTTCACGCGGTTGCGACAGCGGCATGGAAAGAGTGCTCATCATCTGGCTCCGTTCGGCAATGGGTTGGCGGCTCGCGCGGCGGGGAATGGGGCGTCTGGTCGGGGCGTCCGGTCGCGCTTGCGATGGAATGATATTAAATGAGAATTGTTATCATTTCAATAGCGCTGTTCAATCGCTACACCTGTCGCCGAACGGCGTCGCCAAAGACAAAGGGCACCCCGTCGGGATGCCCTTTCCTGCTGTGACCAGTGATGCCTGGAGCTATTGCTTGGGCTCCGTGATGAAACCGATCTTGCCAAGCCCGCCATGCTGCGCGGCGGCCATGACCTCGGCCACGCGCTCATAGCGCACCTCCCGGTCCGCGCGCAGGTGCAATTCAGGCTGGGGCTCCTGCTGGGCGGCCAGTGCAATGTTGCTGGCCAGCGTGGCATCGTCCACCTCGGTCTGGTTCCAGTAGACCTTGCCCTGGGCGTCGATCGAGACGTTGATGTTCTGCGGCTTGCTATCGTTCGGCGTATTGCTCGCACGCGGCAGGTCGATCTTCACTGCGTGATTGATGACCGGGATCGTGATGATGAAGATGATCAGCAGCACCAGCATGACGTCGACCAGCGGCGTCATGTTGATTTCGCTCATCACCTCGTCATCGTCCCCGTCGAGGGTGCCAAATGCCATGATGACTTCCTTGATGCGGTGGTGTTACTGCCGTGCCGCGGCGAGGCGCACGGCGTTGTCGTCGGCGCGGGCGCTGGCCGGGCGAATGCGCGCGCCGGTCACGAAGTAGGCGTGCAAGTCATGGGCGAAGCGGTTCAGCTTGGAAATGATCGCCTTGTTGCCGCGGGTCAGCGCGTTGTAGCCCAGCACCGCGGGAATGGCCACTGCCAGGCCGAACGCCGTCATGATCAGCGCTTCACCGACCGGACCGGCGACCTTGTCAATGGTCGGCACGCCCGAGGCGCCAATGCCGATCAATGCATGATAGATGCCCCACACGGTGCCGAACAGGCCCACGAACGGCGCGGTCGAGCCCACGGAGGCCAGCACCGCCAGCCCCGACTGCATGCGCGCTACGGCTTCGTCGATGGCGCTCTTGAGCGAGCGGGTCAGCCAGTCGGAGATATCCATTACGTCATGCAGCTGCGGCTGGCTGGCGCGGTGGTGCTGGGCGGCTTCCTTGCCGGCGATGGCCAGCGTGCGGAACGGGTTGGCATCGCTTGCGCCCAGCGTTTCGAGCGCGTGGTCGAAGTCGTCGGAGTGCCAGAAGCGCTTTTCCGCGCCGTGCGCCATCTTCTTGAGGCGAACCAGATCCCACGCCTTCGTAAGGATCACGATCCACGACAAGAGCGACATGATCAGCAGAATGATGGCCGTCGCACGCATGACGAAATCGCCTTGCGACCAGAGGTGGGAAAGTCCGAGGTCCTGCATGTTGGTTCCTGGTGAGTTCGTTGTAGGTTGAGATCAGTTGAGTTCGAAGCCAATCGGCTGCTGCGCGGTCACGGCGATGGCGCGGCCATTATCCATGTACGGCTTGCAGCGCATGCGCTGGACGGCGTCGACGGCAGCCTGGTCCAGTCGTGACGATCCGCTGGAAGATACCACCGACGTCTTGATCACCTTGCCGGTCTCGTCGGTCGTCAGGCGTACCACGGTCTTGCCGGTCTCGCCCATGCGGCGGGACTGGGCCGGATAGCTCGGTTGCGGCGGCGTGCACTGGATTTCGCCAATGCCGACAGCGCGCGGCGCCGCGGCAACGGGCGCAGGCTCGGGCGCGGGCGCCGGGGGAGCAGGCGGTGCCGGCGGTGCGGGCGGCGCTTCGATTGCAGTCGGCGACGGCGGCAGCGCGGCGACCGGCTGCGGAACCGGCTTGGGCTGCGGCGGCGTTGGCCGCGGCGTGGTGACCTTCACCTGCTTGGGCGGCGCTTCCGTCTTGGGTTTCGGGGGCTCCGGAGCGGGCGGTTTGGCGGGTTCGAGCGGAATGATGCGGGCGATGATTTCCGGGGCGATCACCGCCTCGGTCATCTTGCGGGCCAGCCCGCTCTGGATCAGGTAAAGCAGGCCGGCATGGAGCAGCAGGACGGCGAGCGTAATCTTGAAGAAGCGTTGATCGAACATGAGGGTGAACAACAGGATCTGCCGGCCGGCACAGAGTCACTTGCGATAGAACAGGATCAGCGAGATGCCACATCCGACCAGCAAGCTAACAAGCAATTCCATGATAAACGCTCCTGCAACAGGGTTTGCCGGGGAGCGCCACTCTCTGGCGGCGTGTCAGCTCGGAAGTATAAACGATAATGATTCTTATTTGTTGTGATTTGTGCGTCGCAACTGGAAATTTGTCCAAAGGGCAGTTATACCCCCAAATCCAGGCAGCGTTGCAAGTTGGTGGCCGGCGCCACAGTGACCGGCCTATTGCGGGGCCCGTCGAATGCGCCGCGAGCCGCAAAGCGCGCTAGCATAGGAAAAAGTCTACAAGCGTAGCGGTACGCCCGGTTGCGGCGTCGCCATCGGGTGCACGGGGACGAGGCCATGGACTTCACACGTTTTGCTGAAGAGGACCGCTCGAGGATACTGCGCCCCGGCCCGGGCATCTCGGCCAGCTCGGCGCTGGACTGGATGTGCGCCCAGTTTGCCCTGCGGGTCGTGTGTGCGCTGGGCCCCCGGTTCAACCTGCGCAGCAACATTAATGACGTGCTCACGGTCAGCGCCCAGGAGATGGTGTGGCCGTATGGCGTCGTGCTGCGCGTGCAGCGCTTCCTGTCCGCCCGTTGCGCCGACATGCCGGCATGGAAAGGGGCGGGGCGCCTGACGCCCGAGGAGTTCCTGGAACGCCACGGCCAGTGGAACAGCGCTTTCGACGAGAGCGCGCTGTTCTACTACCTCGACGAGTACGTCAAGCACCACGCCAAGGACATGTTCGCGGTGTTCGATGCCTCGGCCGCGGCCATCGCGTCGCGGCTTGACGGCGAGCGCGTGCTCCTGGTGCGCAACATCGACATGCTCAGCCATGTACTCGACTTGCCCGAGCACGAGCGCAAGCTGTTGCTGTTCGCTGCGCTGGCCAAATACAAGCGCGACCTGCGCGCCGTGATGGTGGACTGCAAGGTGGCGCACAGCCAGGAGGCGTTCCAGATATTGTCCGGATTGACCGGTGCCAGCCCGGCGGACGTGGCCGCCTCGCTGCGGCCCGGCTCCCGCCTGGAGACGCTGAACCTGATCGAGCAGCCGCTGCCCGAGAACAGCGTGACCGATCTGGGCGACCTGATGCGCCTGTCCGACCGCCTGCTGCATGTGCTGCTCGGCAACTACGCCAACGAGGCCGAGATGATGGCGGTGTTCACGCGCCCGGCCGCGCCGCCAACGCTGACGGTCTCCGACTATCCGCATGTCGAAACCGACGCGCGCTATCTCTCCGCACTGCTTTCCAATGCCACCCGCCAGCATGCCGCGGGCGTGAACGTGCTGATCTACGGCCCGCCTGGCACCGGCAAGACCGAGTTCGCGCGGCTGCTGGCCCGCGAGGCCGGCTGCGAGCTGTATGAAGTCGACTGCCTGGACCGCGACGGCAACAGCTTGTCGGGCAAAGACCGCTACCGCTCGCTACAGGTCTCGCAAGCCTTCCTGCGAGGGCGGCCGCGCACGGCGTTGCTGTTCGATGAAGTCGAGGACGTTTTCCCCGGCAGTTCGCGGGAGCTGATGAGCTTGTTCGCTCAGGAGGATGCGCGTGCTTCGGTCAACGGCAAGGCCTGGGTCAACCAGACGCTGGAGCAAAACCCGGTGCCGGTGATCTGGATCTCGAATTCGATTCGGCAGATCGACCCGGCCTACCTGCGCCGCTTCCAGTTCCACCTTGAGCTGAAGATTCCGCCGCCGCTGGTGCGCGAGAACATCATCCGCAAGCACCTGGGCGGACTGGACGTCAGTGATGCATTCATCACCGCACTGGCAGGGCGCAAGACGCTTACGCCGGCGCAGGTGCAGTCCGCCGCGCGCTTCGTGCAGCTCGCGCGGCCCGATGTGGACGAGCCTGTCGAGGCCCTGATCCTGCGCCAGCTTGAACACGCTGACCGCGCCATGGGGCTGCGGCCGGAGGCTGAAGCCAGACCGGTAGTGACGCACTACCGCCTGGACAACCTGCACCTGGAAACGCGCTACGAAGTCGCCAAGATCATCGAGGCGCTTCGCGTGCGCCAGCGCGGCACGCTGTGCTTCTATGGACCGCCCGGCACGGGCAAGACCGCGCTGGCCGAACACATTGCGGCGGCGCTGGATATGCCGCTGATGATCCGGCGAGCTTCCGACCTGATGAGCAAGTACGTGGGCGAAACCGAACAGCAGATTGCCGCCATGTTTGCGCGTGCCGAGGAAGACGGCGCCGTGCTGCTGCTCGATGAAGCCGACAGCTTCATGCAAAGCCGCCAGCAGGCGGTGCGTAACTACGAGGTCTCGGAGGTCAATGAGATGCTGCAAGGCATGGAGCGCTTCAACGGCATCTTTGTCTGCACCACCAACCTGTTCGACCGCATCGACGAAGCCGCCTTGCGCAGGTTCTCGTTCAAGATCCGCTTCCTGCCGATGAAGGCCGGGCAACGTGTCACGATGTTCGTCGATGAAGCCCTGGACGGTGACGAAACCCGGCTGACGGATGCCATGCGGCACGAGCTGGATGCCATGGACTGCCTGACTCCCGGTGACTTTGCCACGGTCAAGCGCCAGTGCGTGCTACTCGGGGATTCGCTGACGCCAGAAGAGTTCCTCGCGCAATTGCGGCACGAGCACGCGGTCAAGCCCGACGTGCGTGCGCACCGGCCGCTGGGCTTCCTGCGATAGGTGTCAGAAAGCGGGAGCCGGCTCGATCGCCACCGTTTCCGCCTGTGTTTCGATATGCAGCAATGCGGCTGCCATCTGTCGCAGATGGGCGGCATCCTTGGTCGAAGCGAAGCGGTCCTGCGGTACGGCGTCGGGCGCCGCGGCAAGGTCGTGTTCAGTCAGCCTGCGGGCCAGCTGGCGCGCAATGGCGCTGCCGGTATCGACCAGTGTCAGCTGGTCGCCGACCATGTCGCGGATGGTGTCGGAGAGGAATGGGTAGTGGGTGCAGCCGAGTACCAGCGTGTCGGCACCGGCTTCGAGCATCGGCGTCAGGTAGTTGTCCAGCCGCCCGCGTATGTCCGGGCCGTCGATGTCGCCTTGCTCGACCAGGGGCACCAGACCCAGCCCCGCTTCGCAGATGAATCGGCTTTCCCCGTCAAGCGATGCCAGCAGCCGGGCGAACTTCGCGCTCCTGAGCGTATTGGCCGTGGCCAGCACGCCCACCACCTTGCTGCGGCTGGCTGCTGCCGCGGGCTTGAGGCCGGGCTCTACGCCGATGATCGGCACGGTCAGCTTCTGGCGCAGCAGCTCCACGGCATGGCCGGTAGCGGTGTTGCAGGCGATGACGAGCGCCTTGCAGCCTTGCGCGAGCAACCACTCGCACGCTTGCAGCGTGCGTGCCTGCACGAAGGATTCCGGCTTCTCGCCATAGGGCGCGTACCTCGAGTCGGCCAGGTAGAGCAGTGACTCATGTGGCAGCAACGCGCGGATCTCGCGCAGCACGGACAGGCCGCCGAGGCCGGAATCGAAGACGCCGATGGGAGAAGGGTTCACGTGGGGGATGAAGGGATTGTTTCGCCCCTCTCCCATTTATGGGAGAGGGGCGGGGGAGAGGGCGGGCGTCTCCATGGCGCGGGCGTCTTCAGTGCTGCTGACGCTTGCCCTCTCCCCCAACCCCTCTCCCGCACGCGGGAGAGGGGAGCAGCGGCTGTACGAATTACAGCGCAGCGACCGGAATCTTGCCGATCTTGGCCTGCCATTCCGCCGGGCCGGTCTTGTGCACCGAGGTGCCTTCGCTGTCCACGGCAACCGTCACCGGCATGTCCTTGACGTCGAACTCGTAGATGGCTTCCATGCCGAGATCTTCGAAGCCGACCACCTTGGCTTCCTTGATCGCCTTGGCCACGAGGTAAGCGGCGCCGCCCACGGCCATCAGGTAGGCCGACTTGTGCTTCTTGATGGCCTCGATGGCTGCCGGACCGCGCTCGGCCTTGCCGATCATCGAGATCAGGCCGGTTTCGGCCAGCATCATCTCGGTGAACTTGTCCATGCGCGTGGCGGTGGTGGGGCCAGCCGGGCCGACGGCCTCGTCGCGCACGGGGTCAACCGGGCCGACGTAGTAGATCACGCGGTTCTTGAAGTCCACCGGCAGTTTCTCGCCCTTGGCCAGCATGTCGGCGATGCGCTTGTGCGCGGCGTCGCGGCCGGTCAGCATCTTGCCGTTGAGCAGCAGGGTCTGGCCCGGCTTCCACGAGGCGACTTCTTCCGGCGTCAGCGTGTTCAGGTCGACGCGCTTGGACGTTTCAGTGTTCGGTGCCCATTCGACCTTCGGCCATTGCGACAGGTCCGGCGCTTCCAGCTTGGCCGGGCCACTGCCGTCCAGCGTGAAGTGCGCGTGGCGGGTAGCGGCGCAGTTCGGGATCATCGCGACCGGCTTGGACGCGGCGTGCGTCGGGCAGGCCATGATCTTGACGTCCAGCACGGTGGCCAGGCCGCCCAGGCCCTGCGCGCCGATGCCCAGCGCGTTGACCTTCTCGTACAGCTCGACACGCAGTTCCTCGATCCAGTCCTTCGGGCCGCGGGCGATGATTTCCTGGATGTCGATCGACTCCATCAGCGATTCCTTGGCCATGACCATGGCCTTCTCGGCGGTGCCGCCGATGCCGATGCCCAGCATGCCCGGCGGGCACCAGCCGGCGCCCATGGTCGGCACGGTCTTCAGCACCCAGTCGACGATGGAGTCGGACGGGTTCAGCATCACGAACTTGGACTTGTTCTCCGAGCCGCCGCCCTTGGCTGCGACCTGGATGTCCACGGTGTTGCCCGGCACGATCTCGTAGTGGATCACGGCCGGGGTGTTGTCCTTGGTGTTCTTGCGGGCGCCTTCGGGAGGGCTGACGATCGAGGCGCGCAGCACGTTGTCCGGATGGGTGTAGCCGCGGCGCACGCCCTCGTTGATCATGTCCGTCAGGCTCATGGTGGCGCCGTCCCAGCGCACATCCATGCCGACCTTGACGAAGACCGTGACGATGCCGGTGTCCTGGCAGATCGGGCGCTTGCCCTCGGCGCACATGCGGCTGTTGGTCAGGATCTGCGCAATCGCATCCTTGGCGGCGGGACTCTGCTCCAGCTCATAGGCGCGGCCCAGGCTGGTGATGTAGTCCATCGGATGGTAGTAGCTGATGTACTGCAGGGAGTCTGCGACGCTCTGGATGAGGTCTTCTTGCTTGATGACGGTCATTTTGTGGGGGGTGGCAGCGGTGAAACACAGCCCGAAATCATACACTGAGCCGGGGCGCTTTGCCCGCCTGCATACAGCCGTCTACAGTCCTCTGCATGCATTCTGCGCCACATGCTGGCATTGGCAGCATTGCAAATGAAAAACCGCGGCGCAAGGCCGCGGTGCGGGGTGAAGCCAACGCTATCCGTTGTCCTAGTGTGATTCTGGCTTCGCATGGGCGCCGGCCGGGTGGGAGACCATGCGGTCCACCCAGGCCATCGCCAGCGCCGACAGCAGGAAAGCCAGGTGGATGGCCACCTGCCACATGATGGTGTGAGTCGATCGCTGTTCGGCATCAATGAAGGTCTTGAGCAGGTGGATCGACGAGATGCCGATCAGCGCCATCGACAGCTTGACCTTGAGCACGCCGGCGTTGACGTGGTCAAGCCATTCCGGCTCGTCGGGATGGTTGTCGATGCCAAGGCGCGAGACGAAGGTTTCGTAGCCGCCCACGATCACCATGATCAGCAGGTTGGAGATCATCACCACGTCGATCAGGCCCAGCACCACCAGCATGATCTTGTTCTCGTCGTATTCGGTCACGTGCGACAGCAGGTGCCACACCTCGACCATGAAGTGATAGACGTAGACGCCTTGCGCGATGATCAGGCCGAGGTACAGCGGCAACTGGAGCCAGCGCGAGGCAAAGATGAGGCGGGGGATGGGGCGGATCTGGGATTGGGCCATGGGCAATCAGGTGGATAGGTCTGGATTACCAGACAATCGAAATGGGGTTGGATTGTACCTTGACCATGTTGCATGCTGTGATCGCCGTCACCTCCTGAAACGCTTCAGGCGGCGTCACGTAATGCCCGGCGGCCTATCGGCCCCGGCCAGCTGGCCAGCACGATGCCGCCCAGCACGCAGGCCAGCGCCACGGCGTGCGGCCAGCCTGGCGTCTCGCCCAGGAAGATGATGCCGTAGGCGGCAGCCGCCACCGGCAGCACCGAGGTGAACACCCCCGCCAGCTGGGCCGGCACATGCCGGATGCCCTTCATCCATAGCCAGAACGAGAACACGCTGGCGGACAGCGCGTACCACAGCAGCATGAGCCAGGTTTGAGCGGGCACGCCGGAGGCGTCGAAATTCATCAACGGGATCACGCCCAGCGGCAGCATCAGCAGGCCGCCAATCAGGTGCGTGTAGGCGCAGATTTCGATGGCCGCCAGGGTCTGCGTGAGGCGGCGCGACAGGATGACATAGATCGATTCGCAGACCACGGCGCCGAGGATCATCAGGTTGCCGAGCAGTGCCTGGCCGCCGGCGCCACCGCCATGCGATCCGCCGCGCGCCACATTCAGCACCGCCACGCCGGCTACCGCCAGCAGTACCGAGGCCATCGTCCGGCGCGACAGCCGTTCGCGCAGCCACAGCCAGGACAGGATGGCAACCGTGGCGGGAATGGTGCTGGTGATGACGCCTGCGGCCATCGCGCTGGTCAGGCGCACGCCGTTGAGCATCAGCAGCGTGAACAGGAAGGTGCCGAAGAATGCCTGCAGGAACAGGTTGCGCCATTCCGCGCGCGAGACCTGGCGCATGCGGGACGGCCGGTACCACGGTGCCAGGCAGACGATGGCAATGACAAAGCGCAGCAGCGCGAACAGCAGCACCGGCACGTGCGCGATGATCGATTTGCCCAGGCCGACATTGCTGCCGACCAGCGCCATCGAGGCAATCAGGAAGAAGGGATAGATGGACACGGATACTGCCTCGGACGTGAGCACCCAGCCCCTTGTGCGGGCATGGTGCGGGCATTCCGCAAGCGCCGGGACTGGATACGCCGGAGGCGCTCGGACGCCGGAATATCGAGCCCGGGGCATTATAGCTGTGCTAGCCTAATGAAGAAGGCTGCACATTCTTTGTCACGGCCTCCGGCCTGCTGGTTTGCTGCTTTGCAGCAAGATCCGACGGCGCATCAGCAGTGCGGGGAGCGTCAGGTTTAAGTAAGGCGCCGGGCGTAATTTGGCAGCCAAGCCGTTCAGTCAAAAATCAGGAGACACGCCTATGTCCACCATCGAATCGGTGATGCAAGAGCATCGCGTTTTCAATCCGCCCGAGTCCTTCGTCCGGCAAGCCGCGATCTCGGGCATGGATGCCTACCGTGCGCTGTGCGCCGAGGCGGAGCGCGACTACGAAGGCTTCTGGGCCAGCCGCGCACGCGATCTGCTGCACTGGAACAAGCCGTTCACCAAGGTGCTGGACGAGAGCAACGCCCCGTTCTACAAGTGGTTCGAGGATGGCGAGCTCAATGCCTCGTACAACTGCCTGGACCGCAACCTGCAGAACGGCAATGCCGACAAGACGGCGATCGTCTTCGAAGCCGACGACGGCACGGTGACGCGTGTGTCATACCGCGATCTGCACGCCAAGGTCTGCCGCTTTGCCAATGGCCTGAAGAGCCGGGGCATCAAGAAGGGCGACCGCGTGGTGATCTACATGCCGATGTCGGTTGAAGGCGTGGTGGCCATGCAGGCCTGCGCGCGACTGGGAGCCACACATTCGGTGGTGTTTGGCGGCTTCTCGGCCAAGTCGCTGCAGGAGCGGCTGGTGGACGTGGGCGCCGTGGCGCTGATCACTGCCGATGAACAGATGCGCGGCGGCAAGGCGCTGCCGCTCAAGGCCATTGCCGATGACGCGCTGGCGCTGGGCGGCTGCGAGGCGGTGAAGGACGTGATCGTCTATCGCCGCACCGGCGGCAAGGTCAACTGGGTTGAAGGCCGCGACCGCTGGATGGAGGACGTCTCCGCCGGCCAGCCCGACACCTGCGAGGCTGTGCCCGTCAGCGCGGAGCATCCGCTGTTCGTGCTTTATACCTCCGGCTCCACCGGCAAGCCCAAGGGCGTGCAGCACAGCACCGGCGGCTACCTGCTGTGGGCGCTGATGACGATGCAGTGGACCTTCGACATCAAGCCCGACGATCTCTTCTGGTGTACCGCCGACATCGGCTGGGTCACCGGCCATACCTACATCGCCTATGGCCCGCTGGCCGCGGGCGCGACGCAGATCATCTTCGAAGGCGTGCCGACCTACCCGAACGCCGGCCGTTTCTGGGACATGATCGCGCGCCACAAGGTCAGCATCTTCTACACCGCGCCGACCGCGATCCGCTCGCTGATCAAGGCCGCCGAGGCCGACGAGAAGGTCCACCCGAAGCAGTACGATCTGTCGAGCCTGCGCTTGCTGGGCACGGTGGGCGAGCCGATCAACCCCGAAGCGTGGATGTGGTACTACAAGAACATCGGCAACGAGCGCTGCCCGATCGTCGATACCTTCTGGCAGACCGAGACCGGCGGCCACATGATCACGCCGCTGCCGGGCGCCACGCCGCTGGTGCCGGGTTCGTGCACGCTGCCGTTGCCGGGCATCATGGCGGCCATCGTCGACGAGACCGGGCAGGACGTGCCCAATGGCAGCGGCGGCATCCTTGTGGTCAAGCGCCCGTGGCCTGCGATGATCCGCACCATCTGGGGCGATCCGGAGCGGTTCAAGAAGAGCTATTTCCCCGAGGAACTCGGCGGCGAGCTGTACCTGGCCGGCGATGGCTCGATCCGCGACAAGGAGACCGGCTACTTCACCATCATGGGCCGCATCGATGATGTGCTGAACGTGTCGGGCCACCGCATGGGCACGATGGAGATCGAATCGGCGCTGGTCGCCAACCCGATCGTCGCCGAAGCCGCCGTGGTGGGCCGCCCGGACGACACCACGGGCGAGGCCATCTGCGCGTTCGTGGTGCTCAAGCGCGCGCGTCCGACCAATACCGAAGCTCATCAGATCGCCACGGAACTGCGCAACTGGGTGGCCAAGGAAATCGGCCCGATCGCCAAGCCCAAGGACATCCGTTTCGGCGACAATCTGCCCAAGACGCGCTCGGGCAAGATCATGCGCCGCCTGCTGCGTTCGCTGGCCAAGGACGAGGAGATCACGCAGGACACCTCGACGCTGGAAAACCCCGCGATCCTTGAGCAGCTGAAGCAGGCGCAGTAACCGGACCATCCGGCAACGCCTTGCCCGACAGAACCCGCCGCCGCGTCCAGCGCGCCGGCGGGTTCTTCACCTTAATCGTCCCCAACTGCCCGACCGCCGCCTATGCCCGACCCCCAGTCGCGTTTCCGCCGCCGGCTGATGCTGTACTACGGCCTGTTCACGCTGGGTTTGTTCGGCTTCGTCGGCATGATGGGGCTGCTCGAGAAATCCAATGCCGATGCACTGTGGCTCGGTTATGTCTTTCTCTTCGTCACGATAGCGATCTACGCCTGCATCGGCCTGATCTGCCGTACGTCAGACCTCAACGAATACTACGTGGCCGCGCGACGTGTGCCGGCCATGTTCAACGGCATGGCGATCGCTGCCGACTGGATGAGCGCTGCGTCGTTCATTGGCCTGGCGGGCATCCTGTTCGCGTCCGGCTACGAAGGGCTGGCGTATGTGATGGGGTGGACCGGAGGCTATTGCCTGGTGGCGTTCCTGCTCGCGCCGTACCTGCGCAAGTACGGCGGCTACACCATTCCCGATTTCCTGGCAGCGCGCTACGGTAATGGCAAACCGGGCGGCAACCTGCCCGTGCGCGCCATCGCGGTACTGGCGGCGTCGCTGTGTTCGTTCGTCTACCTGGTCGCGCAGATCCAGGGCGTGGGCCTGGTGGTTACGCGCTTTATTGGCGTGGAATTCGCGGTCGGCATCTTCTTCGGACTCGCCGGCATCCTGGTTTGCTCGTTCCTGGGCGGTATGCGCGCCGTGACATGGACCCAGGTGGCGCAGTACATCATGATGATCGTTGCCTTCCTGGTCACGGTCTCGATGATCGCCTGGAAGCACCATCATGAAGTGGTGCCGCAGCTAAGCTACGGCCCGCTGCTGTCGCAGCTGGACCAGCGCGAGCGGCAGCTCGAACGCGAGCCAGCGGAACTGGCCGTGCGCGAGTTCTACCAGCAGCAGGCCATCCAGATGCAGGATCGCATCGCGCGGCTGCCCGAGTCCTTCGCCGAAGAGCGCGATGCCCTCGACGCGCGCCTGCGCGACCTGCGCGCGCGCAATGCTCCGCTGCGAGAAATCAAGGCACTGGAACGCGAACGGATCGAATTCCCGGCCGATGCGGCCGCCGCGCAGCAGCAATGGAACCAGATGCGCGAAGATGCGCTCGCGCGCAGCCAGCCTTCCACGCCCTCCACCGAGCCTTATCCGTCGGCGTCCGAGCAGGAGCGCGGCACCAAGCGGCTGAATTTCGTGCTGCTGGTGTTCTGCCTGATGGTGGGCACTGCCAGCCTGCCGCATATCCTCACGCGCCTGTACACCACGCCTTCGGTGAAGGAAACGCGTAACTCCGTGGCGTGGGCCGTGTTCTGCATCGCTTTGCTGTACGTATCAGCCCCCACGTTGGCGGCGCTGGTCAAGTACGAGTTCTTCCAGCACGTGGTCGGCACGCCTTACGCCGAACTGCCGCAATGGGTCGTGCAGTGGCGCAAGGTGGATCCACCCGTATTCGCGCTGCGCGACGTCAATGGCGACGGCATCGTGCAGTGGGCCGAAATCCTGCTTCAGCCTGACATGATTGTGCTGGCGGCGCCCGAGATTGCCGGGCTGCCCTACGTGATATCCGGGCTGATCGCCGCCGGCGCGCTGGCGGCGGCGCTGTCTACTGCGGACGGCCTGTTGCTGACCATCGCCAACGCGCTGTCGCACGATGTCTTCTATCACATGGTCGACCGCCAGGCGAGCCACCAGCGGCGCGTCACTACCGCCAAGATCGTGCTGCTTGGCGTGGCGCTGTTCGCGTCGTATGTCACGTCCCTGCGTCCCGGCAATATCCTGTTCCTGGTTGGGGCCGCTTTCTCGTTGGCAGCCTCAAGCTTCTTCCCGGTGCTGGTGCTGGGCATCTTCTGGCGCCGCACCACGGCCGCCGGCGCGGTGGCAGGCATGGCAGCCGGGCTTGGCATCTCCGTCTACTACATCTTTGTCAACTATCCGTTCTTCACACGGATGACAGGGATTTTCGGCGACAGGTGGTTCGGCGTTGATCCGATCGCGTCGGGCGCTTTCGGCGTCCCGGCGGGCTTCGCCGCGGCCATCCTTGTGAGCCTGGTCACGCCACGGAACGCGCCCGTGATCGATCGCCTGGTGAGCTACTTGCGAAAGGGGTAGGGCGCGCGCTCACGAAACGCTGGACTCGGCATTGGGGTCTGCTATAATCGCGGACTTCCCGGAGAGATGGATGAGTGGTTTAAGTCGCACGCCTGGAAAGCGTGTATAGGTTAATAGCCTATCGGGGGTTCGAATCCCCCTCTCTCCGCCAGATTCAATACCAAAGGCCCCGATGCGAATCGGGGCCTTTGTCATTTGAAGCAACGCATCACGCCGCAGCGTGCCAACGCATGTTGCTTGCCACAGGTTGCCGAGCCAGCCATGGGTCCTTATGCACCAATTGCATAGGTTTCTCCCCTTACCCGTGAAAGAATCGGACATCCCCTCCCAACGCACCCGCACCATGTCCGACCCCACCGTCTACCTCAACGGCGAACTGACCCCCTTGTCCGAAGCCCGCATCCCTGTGCTGGATCGCGGTTTCATCTTCGGCGACGGTATTTACGAAGTCATCCCAATCTACAACGGCAAGCCGTTCCGCGGCGCCCAGCATCTGGCACGCCTCGCGCGTAGCCTTGCGGCCATCGGTATCCCCGATCCGCACAGCGAGTCCGAATGGCTGGCGCTGATCGCGCGTGTGGTGGAGGCGAACGGTCTGTCCGACCAGATGGTGTATATCCAGGTCACCCGCGGCGTGGCGCGGCGCGCGCACGCATTTCCCAAGGAGGTCACGCCGACGGTGCTGATCATGACCAACCCGATGGTGCTGCCGTCGGCAGAGGCCGTGGCTCAGGGCGTGGCATGCGTAACGATGGAGGATCGCCGCTGGCTCAATTGCCAGATCAAGTCGACGTCGCTGCTGGGCAATGTGCTGGCTGCGCAATACGCTGCCGAGCATGGTGTGACCGAGGCTATCCAGTTCCGCGACGGCTGGCTCACGGAGGCCTCGTCGTCCAATGTCTGGGTGGTGCGCAAGGGCCGGGTGTCGGCGCCGCCCAAGGACAACCTGATCCTGGAAGGCATTCGCTACGGCCTGATGGAAGAGCTCTGCGCGTCGCTCGATATCTCGCTGGAAGCGCGTCGCATCGCGCGTGAGGAGGTCTTCAGTGCCGATGAAGTGCTGCTGTCTTCGGCAAGCAAGGAGCTGCTGCCAGTGGTGTCGATTGACGGGCAGGCCATTGGCACTGGCGCGCCGGGCCCGGTATTCCGCAAGCTCTACGACGCCTACCAGGCCGCAAAGGCGGCGCTTTGAGAGTCGGGGCAGGCCCGTGCTAGCATGACTGCCAGACCGCTTCCGGGAGATTGCCATGGCCAAGCGCGAGCGCGGCCCGCGCGCCTTGCAGGACGAGGTGAGCCGGCGAGTGCAGCAGATCGACGAAATCGGCGAGGACGGCGCCAGGATCCGCGTGCCGATGCCTGAGCCTCACCCGCGCGATGCGCGCGGGCGGAACTGGGATATGAAGGGCTTCGGCAAGGCTACCGGTTACGAGGCCAGCATCCGCGCCGTGGTCGACAAGGTGCGCGACGAGTTCGATCTGTCGGACGCCATCGAGAACCGGGCGCCCAATCCCTTCGGCGACTGAGCAAATCCGTTCCGCCAATTGAGCTGGCCATAGGCCGCGACACATCCGGTCTGGCTATTCCACCGTCACCACGATGGAAGCGCGCCGGTTCTCTGCTCGGCCGGCGGCGGTGCGGTTGTCTGCCACCGGCTGGCGCTTGCCCATTCCGCGTACCTCGATGTTCCGGCGTTCGAAACCGGCGGTGACCAGCACCCTGGCCACCGCTTCCGCGCGCCGCAGGGAAAGCCGCTGGTTGTATTCCGCCGTGCCGATGTCATCGGTGTGGCCATCCACGCGCACGTGGTCGATGCCGACACCGGTCAGCGCGTGGGCAAGGCGAAAAATGCCGGCGATGCGGTCCCGGGGGATTACGTCTTCGTCAAAGCCGAAAAGGATTTTCTCCGACCGGCCGAGTTCCCAGCCCATATCCGTCAGCGTAAAGCCTTCCTGCTGGAGTACCGCCACCTGTTCCGGCGTCAGGCCCCGTGGCGGGGGCGTGGTGCGGCAGCCCGACAGCGCCGCAGCCATCGCTACCAGTACCGCCAGCAACACGGTCGCCGCCAGCCCGCGTCTATCCGACGGGCTGGCATGCGGCAACTGGCTTGCCGTAGCGGATCGGTGGGCAGGCGTCATGGCTGGTCCCGGCTGGCCTCCAGGCGTGGCTCGGCACTCTGCCAGGTCCCGCCAGATCGGCGCTTGGCGCCGTACATGGCCGCATCGGCCGCATGCAATAGCCCCTGGCTGCCCAGCGCATGCACCGGAAACACGGCTATGCCAATGCTAAGCGAAGCCGTGATGCGGGTGCCATCGGGCAAATGGATAGGCTCGGGGATCCGTTGCAGGACCTGCTCGGCGATCTGGATGGCGTCCGCCGGTGCGCGCAAGGAGGTGGTAAGCACGGCGAATTCGTCGCCGCCCAGGCGGGCGACCACATCGCCTTCGCGTACGCTTGCACGGATGCGCTGCGCGAGGGCTGCCAGCACGGTATCGCCCGCGGCATGCCCGAAGCGGTCGTTGATGCCCTTGAAGTCATCGCTGTCGAGATAGAGCAGGGCCGCATAGGCGGCGCTGGCAGCCGCAGTGCGTACCGCAAGTTCCAGGACTTCCTCGAAGGCGGGGCGGTTGAGCAGGCCGGTCAGCGCGTCGTGGCTGGCGCGATGCGCCAGCGAGCGGTTCTCGTGCTGCATCTGGTTCTGCCAGGTTTCCAGCTCATCGAGCAGGCCGTTGAAGTCGTCGCCGAGCGCATTCAGTTCCTCGATGCGGGCCGGCGGCGTGCGCTGGGCAAAGTCGCGCTCCGAACGTACGGCGTGGGCCACGCGCATCAGGTCGCGCAGCGGTTCGACGATCTGCACCAGCATGCGGCTCGACATGTAGTGTGCGCTGACGGCGGTAAGCAGCAGGCAGGCGAGCAGGCCCAGCCCGCCCTGCAGCACGAAGTACAGAAGATTGGACGGGTCGCCGGTCATGCGCAGGGTGCCGACCGGTTGGGCGTCATGCAGGATCGGCTGTTCGATCACGCCGGTGCCGAGGAATTCCCCGATCGCGTACCGCAAGCCGTCGCGGCGTTCGTGGCCGGGGCGCTGCCATTCCGCCAGGACGCGGTTGTCGAGATCCAGCACGGTGGCGCGGGAAACGTCTTCGGAGGCGGCAATCAGGGCCAGCGTCTCGCCGGTGGCAGCCTTGTCGTGGAATACCACGGGTGCCTCGAGCGTATAGGCAATCGAGCGCGCCACCAGGCGCAGGTTGTGGTCCGCATAGACCCGCAGTGCCGTGAGGCCCAGCGCGGTGAGCGAGAGCCCTGCCATGCAGACGGCCAGCAGCGCCACGCCGAGGTGGATGCGGCGCAGCGCGCTGTAGAGGGTAGGGCGTTGCCGGCCATTGGCAGGCCTTGATCCGGGCTTCATGACGATGCGCCCCTGCGCCGGCCCAGTTGCAGCACGGCCGGATGAACATGGACACCGCTGCGGGCGAGCGAATCGAGATTCACGCGGAACGACACCTGGTTCTCGCGGATGTTCAGGCAGAACATGCTGCCAACCTCACACTCGAAGTCCTCTTCGCTGATCACCAGCACGGGCCGGCCGGCCAGTTCCGCGGCAAGCCGCTGGCGCCGCGCGTCGGTCATGGTGCCAAGATAGAGCGCATCGCAGTTGCCGGCGAGCGGTTCCGACATGACATCGACCTCGCGCGTGCGCACCTGGCGGCCGTTGCTCAGCGTACCGCCTTCGAGCAGCCGCGCCGGATACCGGCTGGTGTTGTCCACGCAAAGGCGGATCGACTCGCGTTCCGACGGCCAGCGCGCATAGCCGAGCAGGCTGAAGACCACCCGCGCAACCATGTCGGCGCGTTGCGGGACAGGCTGCGCAGTCACGCCGGGCGGCAACACGGCCGGCACGATGGCAAGCACGACGGCCGCCAGCAGGTGCAGGCAGCAGCGGAAGGGGCTTTGGTTCCGCCTGGAGCGGATTCTGGCTGGGGCGCGAGCCATGAGGTGGACGGAATGTGCGTACGGCCTGATCGGGTTGTCCTGGGCACGCTTCGGGAGGGAATGCGCTTGCGTTCCTACCGCGTACGGTTCCGGGGTGCAGGCGGCGTGGCGAAAGTATTGTCCCGGCGGCAGCGCCGGGCGGTCAAGGCATGCACCGGCCGGCTGCCTGGCGCCATGCCGCAACTGCGTTCTGATTTTGGTCCCGCCGGGCGCAGGTTGGGGGCGGTTACCGGCATTGTCAGGAGCGGTTATTGGCGGTTATGGGCGGTTATGGGCGGTTATTGGCAGCGCCGCAGCAATCCTGAATCCCGGAGGCAGGCCCCGCGGCATCTTTGCGCACGTTAATGCGCGTGAGGCATAGAATGCAGGTCCCGGCGCCCGCAGCGCTTGTACCCGCTTGTCCCCGCACAAAAACGATGACTTTCCTGCCGATCCTCCTGTTCCTGCATGTGATAGCCGCCGTCGTATGGGTGGGCGGCATGTTCTTCGCCTATCTGTGCCTGCGACCTGTCGCGGGGCAGGTGCTGGACCCGCCTTCGCGGCTGCGGCTCTGGCGCGGGGTATTCGACCGCTTCTTCCGCTGGATCTGGGCGGCGGTGGTGCTGATCCTGCTCAGTGGCGGTGCCATGATGGCCAATGTCGGCATGGCTTCGGCACCGCCCAACTGGCACCTGATGGCGGCCATCGGCGTGGTAATGGCCGCAATATTCCTCTTCGTTTTCTTCGGGCCCTATCCTGTCTTGCGGCGCACCGTGGACGCCGGCGAATGGCAGGCTGCCGCCGCTGCGCTCAACCGGATCCGGCAGGCCGTCGGCCTCAATCTCGTGCTGGGCCTGCTCAACGTCGCGGTGGCCACGCTCGGGCGCATTGCCGGTTGATCAGCTGGGCGGCGACGGTTCGGGGAACTGTCGTGCTGCTGTGCTAGTCTTTTCAGACACGCATTCCAAGGAGGTGGATCATGGCGAGTGAGTCCCATTCCGGCCTGAAGGCTTTCGTGCAGACTGCGCCCCAGGCGGGCCGCTATGTCTGGATCATTTCACTGGTCGATTTCAATGCCCAGCAGATCCGGCGCACCATTGTTTCCGACGATACCTTCACGACATCGGATGCCGCGCGGGTTGCCGGCGATGCCGAACTGAAGGCCATGGCTGCGGACCATTAGTCCATCGCGCCGTCGCGCTGCGGCACGACGGCATAGCCTGTGCCTGGATACCCTTTCTTACAACGGATGTGCCCCTTTCGGCGTTAGACTTGGGCCACATCTACAAGAAAGGGTTTCCATGACGAATCGTTTTCGCGTCCTGCCGCGTGCGGTCCTGCTTGCGGCCTTCGTTTGCGGCGGACTTGCCGTTGGCCACCCGGCACAGGCCCAGGTCTCGGTCAACATTGCCATTGGCGTGCCGCCGCCGGCGCCGGTGTATGAGGTCGTGCCCGCGCCGCGCCCCGGCTATGTCTGGATGCCCGGCTACTGGGACTGGGACGATCACCACCACAAGCATGCGTGGAAGAAGGGTCGCTGGGAGCGTGAGCGGCCCGGCTACGTCTATGAGTCTCCGCGCTGGATCCAGTCGCGCGACGGCTGGGTTCTGGTGCCCGGCCGCTGGGACGATCACCGCGGCAAGGGCCCGAAGGGGTATCACTGCCCGCCGGGCCACGCCAAGAAGGGCGAATGCTGACGCAATCCCGGATGACGGATTGACGCCGCAGCCTGCACGGTGACAAGTGTGCTGCATGCCATGCTACGATCCCCGCGGCGGTAGTGCGAAGCGCCCGCAGGCCATCTGGCCTGCCTGCAGCCGACACGGAGAGACGGACAATGGCAAAGCATGTTTTCACGCGTGCTCAGTATCTCGACATCCTCAATGACAGCTTGCGCAACCATCCGGGCTGGCGGCCCGGCATGGCTTTCGTGTTCCTGCCGCCAGGCGCCGATGCAAGCCAGGCAACGGCCGTGGGATGTACGGGCCCGCTCGAGGCCATTCCGGTGTATGCGGAGATCCAGCGCGTGGCGGCGGACCTGATCGAGGTAAGGGACGAGTCCTAGCGCAGCACGGGCGGCATGCCTGAACGCGCTGCGCGCGAGTCTTACTCCTCGTCTTCCTCATCTCCGAGGAATTCGCGGCGCAGCATCCAGTTGGCGATGGCTTCGTCGCAGATCTTCTTGAGCTTCTGGCGGTCCGGCACCTTGTCGATCATCGAGAAGTTGACCAGTGCCATGCCGGCATCGGTGATGTAGAACATGCGGCGCGGGTCGTCGTGGTGGACGATGCGCCCGTCGATGTCGCCTTCCTCACTGTCGGTCGGCATGTCTTCGAGTTCGACCACGCGGCACGTGAAGCGAGGGCTCCGCGTGTGAGTCAGATACTCGAATTCGTCGTGCAGGACCTCTCCGCCCTTGCCCGCGGCAATCGCGAAGCCCCAGATGAAGCGCGGCATCGGCAGGTCGGACAGGTCTTCAATCTCGTCCATGGTGTTCTCCGTGTTGCAATTGCCCGCATTATCGCCCGGAATGCCGTTGCCTCAAATGGCGGGCGATGGCGGGCCGCGCTATCGCACCGCGCGGCACCCGCCCAGCATGGGCGGATTGGCGTCCGTCTGCATCAGGTCGCGCAACGTGCCCTCGTCGCCCTTGGTCCACCATTCGTAGCGGCCGCCCACGTAGCGCGCGCCGGAACCGCTTATCACGCTCACCGCCAGCACGGGCTTGCCTTCCAGCCGCAGGATGGCCGCCTGATTGTCGGGGCTGTTGAAGTAGCGCACGGTCAGTGTCTTGTCGTTGTCGCACTGGTATCGGATGGTGCGAACTTCGGGGAAGCGCACGTTGTCGATGCCCGGAGCACTGGCAGCGCATGCGCTGCCACTGGCGCACACGGCCAGCAGCAGGGCGAGGAGGGTGAACGGCTTCGGGCAGTGGCTCATGTCGGTTGTCCTGTCGGGAACGTTGATGGCAGCAGGCGGCCGACTCAGGCAAGCATATATCCAGCGGCGAGTTTGCGGAAACTCTCTACTTCGCCAGCCTGCCAGGCTTCGTCGTGGCCCAGTTCTTCCGCCAGGATGGACGCGACGCGCGGTGCGGCCTCCAGGGCCGCGCGGGCGTCCAGGAAGAGCGCGCGGTTGCGGCGGGCCAGCACATCCTCGACGCGGCGCGCGAGTTCGTGACGGGCGGCAAAGCGCACGTGGGCCTCGGTCAGCCCCGCCGTCGGCGCCAGGAAGTTCTCGTTGCCGGGCAGGGCCCGCAATGCCGGCAGTTCATTGCCATAGTAGCGGTCCGGCGAGACCGAGTTGGGTGCCGGGAGGTCCGCAGGCAGGCCGGTGGCACCGTGCAGGGCAAGGTCGGCCGTCACACACGGCGCGGCGCGCAGCATCTGGCGCTGGATGGCCGTCTGGATGACATCCTCGGCCATCTTGCGGTAGGTAGTCCACTTTCCGCCGGTGACCGTGATCAGTCCGGCGCGCGACACCAGGATGGTGTGCTCGCGCGACAGCGAAGCCGTCGATGCCTCGCCGGTCGCCCTGACCAGCGGCCGCAGGCCGGCCCAGACACTGGTGACATCGGCTCGGCCCGGGTCGCGGGCCAGGTAGCGCGCGGCGGTATCCAGGATGAAGTCGATGTCGTCGGCGCTGGCATTGGGCTCCAGCGGCAAGTCCTTGCGCGGCGTGTCGGTGGTGCCGACGATCGTGTGCCCGTTCCATGGCACCACGAACAGCACGCGGCCGTCATCGGTCTTCGGGATCAGGACGGCCCGGTCGCCCGGCAGGAAGCTGCGCGGCAGTGTCAGGTGAACGCCCTGGCTTGGCGCGACCATGGTGCGCGCCTGGCCGTCTTCCATCTGGCGGATGGCGTCCACCCACACCCCCGTGGCATTGACCACGCAGTCGGCACGCAGGCGGAAGGTGGCATCGCCCAGCGCATCGCGCACGGTCACGCCGTTGACCACGCCGCCCTGCTGCGACAGGCCGGTCACCGGCAGGTAGTTGATGGCGGTGCCGCCCACGTCGAACAGCGTGCGCATCAGTGCAATCGCAAGCCGGGCGTCGTCGAACTGGCCGTCGAAGTACAGGTTGCCGCCGCGCAGCGGGCGTCCGCCCACGTGCTCGGCCAGTGTCGGCGCGGCGGCCAGCACCTCGCGGTGGTTCAGCCAGCGGCTGCCATCCAGGTTCAGGTTCCCCGCCAGCATGTCATAGAGCTTCAGGCCGATGCCATAGAACGGCTGGTCGAACATCTGGTAGGCCGGCACGACAAAGCCCAGCGGCCATACCAGGTGCGGTGCGTTGCGGGCCAGCAGCCCGCGCTCGTGCAGGGCTTCGCGCACGAGGCTGATATTGCCTTGCGCCAGGTAGCGCACGCCGCCATGCACGAGCTTGGTAGCCTTGCTCGACGTGCCCTTGGCGAAGTCGGCCGCTTCCACCAGCAGCGTGCGATACCCGCGCGAGGCGGCATCGACGGCCGTGCCCAGGCCGGTGGCGCCGCCGCCGATGACGATCACGTCCCAGCGGGGCTCCCGTTCCAGGCTCGCGAGCAGGGCGGCGCGGGAGGGCGGCTGGATCGGGGTCGGGACTTTCTGCATGACTCGTTCGGGTAGTGGTTGGGAGCGGGAGCGGCGCTGCAATCAAGGTTTCGCGGTGCCGGCGGCTTCGTCGTCTTCGCGCGCCCAGTCGCGGGCCCGTGCCACGGCGCGGTGCCAGCGGGCCAGCCGGTGGGCGCGCTCGTCGCTGGACAGGTTCGGCTCGAAACGCTGTTCCACCTGCCATTGCCTGGCGATCTGTGCCGGATCGCTCCAGTACCCGGTGGCCAGCCCGGCGAGGTAGGCGGCGCCCAGTGCCGTGGTTTCCGTGACGCGCGGGCGCACCACGGTCGTGCCGAGCAGGTCGGCCTGCATCTGCATCAGCAGGTCGCTGCGCGAGGCGCCGCCATCCACGCGCAGTTCGGCCAGCGAGATGCCGGCGTCCTTCCGCATGGCGTCGAGCACGTCCACGCTCTGCAGCGCAATCGATTCCAGCGCGGCGCGCGCAATCTGCGGGCGGCCGGTGCCGCGCGTCATGCCGACCAGCGTGCCGCGCGCGAACGCATCCCAGTGGGGCGCGCCCAGGCCGGCAAAGGCCGGCACCAGCACCACGCCGCCAGTGTCGTCGCACTGGAGCGCCAGTGGCTCGGCCTCGGGGGCGCTTTCGATGATCTTCAGGCCGTCGCGCAGCCACTGGATGGTGGCGCCGCCCATGAAGACCCCGCCCTCCAGGCAGTATTGCGTCTGCCCGCCAATCTGCCAGCCGATCGTGGTGAGCAGCCGGTTGCGCGAGACTACCGGCTGCGGGCCGGTGTTCATCAGGAGGAAGCAGCCCGTGCCGTAGGTGTTCTTGGCCATGCCCGGCGACAGGCAGGCCTGGCCGAAGGTAGCCGCCTGCTGGTCGCCCGCGATGCCGGCAATGGGCACGTCCAGGCCGAACAGGCGGGGCACCGTCCGCGCGACTTCGCCGCTGGACGGCACCACCTCCGGCAGCACCTTGTGCGGGATGTCGAGCAATGCCAGCAGCGCGTCATCCCATTCGAAGGTGTGGATGTTGAACAGCATCGTGCGCGAAGCGTTGGACACGTCGGTCACGTGGCGCGCGCCGTCGGTAAGCTGCCAGACCAGCCAGCTGTCCACGGTGCCGAAGGCCAGTTCGCCGCGCAGCGCGCGTTCGCGCGCGCCCTGGATGTTGTCGAGCATCCAGCGCAGCTTGGTGCCGGAGAAGTAGGCGTCGACGACGAGGCCAGTCTTCTCGCGGATCATCTCGCTATGCCCGGCCGCCTGCAGCGCCTCGCACATCGGCGCGGTGCGGCGGTCCTGCCAGACCAGCGCGCGTCCCACCGGTTCGCCGGTCTTGCGGTCCCACAGCACCGTGGTCTCGCGCTGGTTGGTGATGCCGATGGTGCGCAACTGCGAAGCCGAGATACCGGCGTCGTTCAGGACCTCGTGCGCGACCGCCAGCTGCGACTGCCAGATTTCGTACGGGTCGTGCTCGACGTGGCCAGGATGTGGGTAATATTGGCGGAATTCGCGCTGGGCAAGCCGTACCACGTTGCCGGCGTGATCGAACAGGATGGCACGCGAACTGCTGGTGCCCTGGTCGAGCGCCAGTACGAACTGCTGCTGCCCGGCCTGCGTGGTCTGCTGGTTCATGCCTTTCGTCCCTGAAAAACCTCAACTTGCGTCTTCCGATGCCTACCGCCACCCTTGCCGCCATCGACGCGTCCATTGCTGCACGCAGCCCGTTCGACCGCGCCACCAAGCTGCGCCTGATGGTGTCGGGGCAGCAGGTCGGCTGGCTGCCGCGCGCCCACGCCGACATCCTGCGCGGCATGGGTTGCGTGCTGGGGCCGGAAGAGGACACGCCGTCCGGCCCCGGCGTTGACCTGCTGCCGGGCCGCGGCGACTTCGCCGTACGCAGCGCGGCGCTGGAGGCCCTGGCAAGGCAGCTCGCCGACGCGGGCCACGTGCGCGGCTGGCGCAATGAGCTGTTTGCCGTGACGCCGGCACTCGATGCCCCGGCGCTGGCCGTGGTGGAGCGCGCGGCGGCGCGCTTCCTTGGCCTGCTGACGTTCGCGTCGCACATGAATGGCGTGGTCCGCGGCGAGCAGATCTTCTGGATCTCGCGGCGCAGCCCTGCCAAGGCAGTCGACCCGGGCATGTGGGACAACCTGGTGGCAGGCGGCATGCCGCACGGCAGCGACCCGCTGGCCACGCTGGTGCGCGAATGCGAGGAGGAATCGGGCATCCCGCCCGCGCTGGCGCGTGGCGTGCAGGCGCACGGCCGCATCGAAGTGCTGCGCGAGATCCCGGAAGGCGTGCAGTGGGAACACGTCTATATCTATGACCTGGAGCTGCCCGCCGACTTCATCCCGCACAACCAGGACGGCGAGGTGGCCGAACACCGCCGCATCGATCCCCCCGCATTGCTTGCTATCATGTCGGCCGGCACCATGACGGTCGATGCGACACTGGTGACGCTGGATGCCCTCCGCCGGCGCGGCTGGCTGGCATCCGCTGGCGATTCCGCCTGATGCCGGGCCACGGGCCCTGCCTGCGCCCTCCCGGCCCTGTGCCGCACGCACCCGACAGAACAATTCACGATGAGCAACACCGGATTCATTCTCACTCTTTCGTGCCCGGACCAGCCGGGCATCGTCCATTCCGTATCGGGCCTGCTGTTCCAGCACGGCTGCAATATCGTCGATTCCGACCAGTACGGCGATGAATTCACGGGCCGCTTCTTCATGCGGGTGCATTTCACCCCGCCGGCCGGCGGCCCGGGCCTGGATGCGCTGAAGGCGGCGTTCGCGCCGGTGGGCGACCAGTTCGGCATGCAGTGGGAACTGTTCGACGCCGCGGCCAAGCCGCGCGTGATGATCATGGTGTCGAAGATCGGCCACTGCCTGAACGACCTGTTGTTCCGTGCCAAGGTGGGCGGGCTGCCGGTCGAGATCGCGGCCATCGTCTCCAACCACCGCGACTTCTACCAGCTGGCGGCGTCCTACGACGTGCCGTTCTTCCACCTGCCGCTGATGAACGCGTCGGCCGAACAGAAGGCCGCGCAGGAAGCCCGCGTGTTTGAAGTCGTGCGCGACCAGAACATCGACCTGGTGGTGCTGGCGCGCTACATGCAGGTGTTGTCCGACGACCTGTGCCGCAAGCTGGCGGGCCGTGCGATCAACATCCACCATTCGTTCCTGCCGAGCTTCAAGGGCGCCAAGCCTTACTACCAGGCCCATGACCGCGGCGTAAAGCTGATCGGCGCGACCGCGCACTACGTGACGGCCGACCTGGACGAGGGCCCGATCATCGAGCAGGAAATCGAGCGCGTCGACCACAGCATGGATCCGGAGCAGCTCACGGCCGTCGGCCGCGACGTGGAGTGCGTGGCGCTCGCACGCGCGGTCAAATGGCATGCGGAACACCGCATCCTGCTGAACGGCCACAAGACGGTCGTCTTCAAGTAATTCCCGCAGCGTGCCGCCGGCGCGCATTGCGCCGGCCGGCCGGTGGACACTGCCGCGCGCCGCCGTGGCGATAATTTCAGTCCTGGTCCGCCACCACACAGTTCACTCCGCTGTCTGCCAGGATCTGCCCGAACGGGGCCGCCAGCGGCTGGTCGGTGAACAGCCTGTCCACCTGCGACAGGTGCGCCAGTTCCACCATGGCCTGGCGATGGAACTTGCTGGCGTCCGCGGCCAGCCACACCTCGCGCGAATGCTCCATGATGGTCCGCGCCACCTTGACCTCGCGGAAATCGTAGTCGCGCAGCGTGCCGTCGGCCTCGATGCCCGATATGCCGATCAGACCGATATCGACCTTGAACTGGCGGATGAACTCGACGGTGGCTTCGCCGACGACGCCACGGTCGCGCGAGCGTAGTACGCCGCCGGCGACGATGACTTCGCAGTCCGGGTTGTCCGCCAGGATATTGGCCACGTTCAGGTTGTTGGTGATCACGCGCAGGCCGCGGTGGTGCATCAGCGCGCGGGCAATCTCTTCCACGGTGGTGCCGATGTTCAGGATCAGCGAGCAGCCTTCCGGCACCGCCTTGGCCACCGCGCGCGCAATGCGCACCTTGCCTTCTGCATTGAGCACTTGCCGCTGCCGGTAGGCAATGTTCTCTGTGGTCGAGCCCTCGACCCGCACCCCGCCGTGGAAGCGCGCGAGCATGCCGGTTTCGGCCAGAAGGTTGACGTCGCGCCGTACGGTCTGCAGCGTCACGCCGAACTTGCGTGCGAGTGCATCGATGGAAGCAAAGCCCTGGCTGCGGACTTCTTCGAGAAGGGCTGTCTGGCGGGGATTGAAGGTCATGCCGGGCATTCTAGTTCAAACCAAAACGAAAACAAATGATGCGTTGCACTATTGTTTTATTTTCGTTTATTTACTAAAACGAGCGTAAAGCCAAGCATTGTGCGCGTGAGGCGCGCGAGTTCCTGTGGTGTAAGAGGCATTTCGAACATGGAGATCGGATGCAGCTGAGTCTGGAGGGCATTGCGCAGCAAGCGGGCTCGCAGCCCTGCCTTTACCCGATGTCGCTTGTCCCGGTGGCAGGGGCGGTCACCGTGCTGCTGGGCGCCACGCAGGCGGGCAAGACTTCCCTGATGCGCGTGATGGCCGGCCTGGACCGGCCCAGCTCGGGCCGCGTGCTGGTGGACGGTGTTGATGTGACCGGCGTGCCGGTGCGCGAGCGCAACGTCTCGATGGTGTACCAGCAGTTCATCAATTACCCGTCGCTGCGCGTATTCGACAACATCGCGTCGCCGCTGCGGCTGCGGCGGCAGGCTGACCGCAATGACATTGCCGCCCGCGTGCGGTCGCTGGCTGCCAGGCTGCATATCGACCACCTGCTTGACCGCTATCCGGCCGAGCTGTCGGGCGGTCAGCAGCAACGCGTGGCGCTGGCCCGTGCGCTGGCCAAGGGCGCGCCGCTGATGCTGCTGGACGAACCGCTGGTCAACCTTGACTACAAGCTGCGCGAAGAACTGCGCGAGGAACTGACCCACTTGTTCGCGCAAGGCGATGCCACCGTGGTCTACGCCACCACTGAACCCGCCGAGGCGCTGCTGCTGGGCGGATACACCGCAGTGCTCGACGCCGGCGAGCTGCTGCAATACGGCCCGACGCCGGAGGTCTTCCACTATCCCGATTCGCTGCGCGTGGCGCGCGCCTTCAGCGATCCCCCGATGAACCTGATCGAAGGCACGTTGCAGGGCGGCTGGGTCACGCTGTCGGACGACATCTCGGTGCCCGTCCCCGAGGCGGGCAACCACGCCGGGCCTGTCACTGTGGGCGTGCGCGCCGCGGCGCTGCGCCTCGAAAGCGTGCCGGGATCGGTGCCGGTGCCAGGCCGCGTGGCGCTGGCGGAGCTGTCCGGCTCGGATACGTTCGTGCACGCCGACACGCCCGTGGGCAACCTGGTCGCGCAGTTCGCCGGCGTGTTCGACCTGAGGCTGGGCGCGCCGCTGACGCTGCATCTCCTGCCGGCCCAGCTCTACGTGTTCGATGATGGTGGCCGGCGCATTTGCGCGCCGCGCCGGCCCGGCGGGCTGGCGGCCGATGTTCCGCCTGCCGGCGCGGTGACGGGGGGCTGAGATGGCGCGTATCGACCTGGACCTGGCCCATTCCTATCTGGCCAACCCGCGCTCCGACGAGGACTACGCGTTGCTGCCGCTTAAATTCAGCTTCGAAGACGGCGGTGCCTATGCCTTGCTGGGCCCGTCGGGCTGCGGCAAGACCACGCTGCTGAACTGCATTTCGGGGCTGCTGCAGCCGTCGCAGGGCCGTATCCTGTTCGATGGCCGCGACGTGACGGCCGACCTGCCGCAGGCACGCAACATCGCGCAGGTGTTCCAGTTCCCGGTGGTCTACGACACCATGACTGTTGGCGAGAACCTGGCTTTCCCGCTGCGCAATCGCGGCGTGCCGCCCGCGCAGGTGCGCGAACGGGTAGGGCGCGTGGCCGAGATGCTGGATCTGTCGGCGTCACTGGACCGGCGCGCCAGCGGGCTCGCGGCCGACGCCAAGCAGAAGATCTCGCTGGGCCGCGGACTGGTGCGGCACGATGTGTCCGCGATCCTGTTCGATGAGCCGCTGACCGTGATCGATCCCCAACTCAAATGGCAGCTGCGGCGCAAGCTCAAGGAGATCCATCACGAATTCCGGCTGACGCTGATCTACGTGACGCATGACCAGACCGAGGCGCTGACCTTCGCCGACCAGGTGGTGGTGATGTCGCGCGGCAAGGCCGTGCAGGTCGGGTCGGCCGACGCGCTGTTCGAACGGCCCGCGCATACCTTTGTCGGGCACTTCATCGGTTCGCCGGGCATGAACTTCCTGCCTGCCAGCTGGCGCGACGGCGCCGTCGAAATGGCCGGACGCCGCTACGTGCCGCCCCTGCCTGATACCGTCGCCAGCGCGCTGCGGGAGGCAGGCAGCTTCCGTGTCGGCGTGCGGCCCGAATACGTGCGCCTGGCCGGCGACGGCGATACGCAAGCTGTACCGGTGCGCGTGGAGCGTGCGCAGGACATTGGCACCTACTGGCTCGTGACCGGCGCCGTGCAGGAGGCCGGGGCGCGGGCGGGCACCCTGCGTGCGCGACTGGGTGCGGAGGCGGCGGCGCTGCGTCCCGGCGAGACGGCGTGGCTGTCCGTGTTCCACCGCCACACCTGCTACTACGTGAATGAAATGCTGGTGCCATGGAGTCCGCAATGAAGCCCATCAACCAGAAGGCCTGGCTGCTGGTGTTGCCGGTGGTGCTGTGCGTGGCGTTTTCGGCCATCCTGCCACTGATGACCATCGTCAATTATTCGGTGCAGGACATCATCTCGCCCGAGCGGCGCGTGTTCGTCGGTACCGAATGGTTCCGCACCGTGCTGCGCGACAGCGAACTGCATGACGCGCTGCTGCGCCAGCTCGGCTTCTCGCTGGCGGTGCTGCTGGTGGAGATCCCTTTGGGCATTCTGCTGGCGTTGTCGATGCCTGCAAAAGGATGGAAGGCATCGGCCGTGCTGGTCATCGTCGCACTGTCATTGCTGATTCCTTGGAATGTGGTCGGCACGATCTGGCAGATCTTCGGGCGCACGGACATCGGCCTGCTGGGCGCCGTGCTCGATGCCATGGGGTTTGACTACAACTACACCGGCAGCGCCTTCGACGCCTGGGTGACGGTGCTGGTGATGGATGTCTGGCACTGGACGCCGCTGGTGGCGCTGCTGTGCTATGCCGGCCTGCGCGCCATTCCCGATGCCTATTACCAGGCCGCGCAGATCGATGGCGCGAGCCGCTTCGCCGTGTTCCGCTATATCCAGCTTCCAAAGCTGCGCGGCGTGCTGATGATCGCGGTGCTGCTGCGCTTCATGGACAGCTTCATGATCTACACCGAGCCCTTCGTGCTGACGGGCGGCGGGCCGGGCAACGCCACCACGTTCCTGTCGCAGTACCTGACGCAGAAGGCCGTCGGCCAGTTCGACCTGGGCCCGGCGGCGGCATTCTCGATCGTCTATTTCCTGATCATCCTGCTCATGTGCTTCATCCTCTACAACTGGATGCAGCGCGCGGGCACCGCCGGCAGCGAGGACATGCCCCATGGCTGATACCCGCAACCGCGCCACGGGGTGGCGCACCGCATTCCTGTTGGTCTACCTGCTGTTCGCCATCCTGCCGATCTACTGGATGGTGAACATGTCGTTCAAGACCAATGAGGAAATCCTTTCCACGCTGTCGCTGTGGCCGGCGGAATTCACGCTCGAGCACTACCGAACCATCTTCACCGATGTCTCGTGGTACTCGGGCTATATCAATTCGCTGATCTACGTCGCCATGAACACGGTGATCTCGATCACGGTGGCGCTGCCCGCGGCGTACGCGTTTTCACGCTACCAGTTCATCGGCGACAAGCATGTCTTTTTCTGGCTGCTGACCAACCGCATGACACCGCCGGCGGTGTTCCTGCTGCCGTTCTTCCAGCTCTACAGCACCATCGGGCTGATGGACACGCACCTTGGCGTGGCGCTGGCGCACCTGGTGTTCAATGTGCCGCTGGCGGTGTGGATCCTCGAAGGCTTCATGGCCGGCGTGCCGCGCGAGATCGACGAGACGGCGTATGTGGACGGGTATTCGTTCCCGCGCTTTTTCCTGACCATCTTCCTGCCGCTGATCAAGGCGGGCGTGGGCGTGGCGGCGTTCTTCTGCTTCATGTTCAGCTGGGTGGAACTGCTGCTGGCGCGCACGCTGACCTCGGTCAACGCCAAGCCCATCGTGGCCACCATGACGCGCACGGTGTCGGCGTCGGGCATGGACTGGGGCGTGCTCGCCGCCGCGGGCGTGCTGACCATCGTGCCGGGCGGCATCGTGATCTGGTTTGTGCGCCACTACATCGCGAAGGGCTTCGCGATGGGGCGCGTGTAGTCCTGGGACGAAAGGAGACCGTTCATGCTGAGCTGGATGGTATGGACTACGCCCGTGGCGGTGTTCTTCGCCAGCATCGTCGTCATGCTGGCAGTCATGACGATCTGGGAGGTCCGCTCGCCCGCCGTACTGCGCAAGGGCTTCCTGCCGATTGCCACGACGCGTGGCGACCGCCTGTTCATCGGGCTGATGTGCGCGGCCTGGATCAACCTGGCGTGGGTGGGCCTTGGCGAGAACCTCATGCAGTGGTTCTCGCTGGTCGAAGAGCCTTCCATCTGGATCAGCTTCGTCGTGTCGATGCTGGTCCTGCTGCTGGTCATGCGCAAGGGCTGAAGGCAGGCTCGCGACGGCATTCATGGGACATGCGGCTTATCCCTTCCCCCCGGGGCCGCGCCCGGACAGCAAACGGGGAGGGGACTCTTGAGGAGACACTGATGAACGTGCACGTGAAGTCAGGAATGACAGTCCTTGCCTGTGCGGCCGCGCTGGCATGTGGCCACGCCTGGGCTGGCGAGGCCGAGGCGAAGAAGTGGATCGACAACGAGTTCCAGCCTTCGTCTCTGTCCAAGGACAAGCAGTTGGCCGAGATGAAGTGGTTCATCGACGCGGCCGCCAAGCTCAAGGCCAAGGGCGTGACGCAGGTCAACGTGGTGTCCGAGACCATCACCACGCACGAGTATGAATCCAAGACGCTGGCCAAGGCGTTCGAGGAGATCACCGGCATCAAGGTGAACCACGACATCATCCAGGAAGGCGACGTGGTGGAGAAGCTGCAGACCTCGATGCAGTCGGGCAAATCCATCTATGACGGCTGGATTTCCGATTCCGACCTGATCGGCACCCACTATCGCTACGGTGCCATCCTGCCGCTGTCGGACTACATGGCGGGCGCCGGCAAGGAGTGGACCAACCCCGGCCTCGATGTGAAGGACTTCATCGGCACCAAGTTCACCACCGCGCCGGACGGCAAGCTGTACCAGCTGCCCGACCAGCAGTTCGCCAACCTGTACTGGTTCCGCGCCGACTGGTTCGCGCGCAAGGACCTGCAGGACAAGTTCAAGGCCAAGTATGGCTATGACCTGGGCGTACCGACCAACTGGTCCGCCTATGAGGACATCGCCAACTTCTTCACGAATGACGTGAAGGAGATCGACGGCAAGAAGGTGTACGGTCACATGGACTACGGCAAGAAGGACCCGTCGCTCGGCTGGCGCTTCACCGATGCCTGGCTGTCCATGGCGGGCACGGCCGACAAGGGCCTGCCCAACGGCATGCCGGTCGACGAATGGGGTATCCGCGTGGGCGAGGACAAATGCACGCCCGTAGGCGCCTCGGTGTCGCGCGGCGGGGCGACCAACAGCCCTGCAGCGGTCTATGCGCTGACCAAGTACATCGACTGGATGAAGAAGTTCGCACCGCCGCAGGCCACGGGCATGACCTTCTCCGAAGCCGGCCCGGTGCCGGCGCAGGGCCAGATCGCGCAGCAGGTCTTCTGGTACACGGCCTTTACCGCCGACATGACCAAGAAGGGGCTGCCGGTCGTGAATGCCGACGGCTCGCCCAAGTGGCGCATGGCACCGTCACCGTACGGCCCGTACTGGAAGCAGGGCATGCAGAACGGCTACCAGGACGTGGGTTCGTGGACCTTCTTCAAGAACACCGATCCTAACCGACTGGCCGCGGCATGGCTCTATGCACAGTTCGTGACCGCCAAGACGGTGTCGCTGAAGAAGTCGCTGGTCGGCCTGACGTTCATCCGCGACAGCGACATCCACCACGACTACCTGACCAGGAACGCGGCCAAGTACGGCGGGCTGATCGAGTTCTACCGCAGCCCAGCACGCGTGGCGTGGACGCCGACCGGTACCAACGTGCCCGACTATCCGAAGCTTGCGCAGCTCTGGTGGAAGAACGTGGCCACCGCCGTGACGGGCGAGAAGACGCCGCAGGCCGCCATGGACAACCTGGCTGAGGAAATGGACCAGGTCATGGGCCGCCTGCAGCGTGCGGGCATGACCCACTGCGCGCCCAAGCTCAATGCCAAGAGCGACCCGTCCAAGTGGCTGTCGAACGACCACGCCCCGTGGAAGAAGCTGGACAACGAGAAGCCGAAGGGCGAGACCATCGCCTATGACAAGCTGCTGCAGGCGTGGAAGGAGGGGCGCGTTCGCTGATGCAATGAACCGGGGCCTGCCTGTGCCGGGCCCTGGCTCAGTGGTGCCTCAGTGGTGCATCAGGCAGGCGCATCCGCCAACGGCGCCGCATAGCGCGCCTTGCCGTGGCGCTTGGCCTCATACAGCGCCATGTCGGCCCGCATGAACAGCTCGCTGACGGACATGCCTTGCCCGGGCCGGTGGATGGCCGAGCCGACGCTGACGGTGGCGGCGTGTTCGTGCCCGTCGATGACGACCGGTGCCAGTGCAGCCTGCACGATGGTATTGGCGATGCGCTCGACCGCGCGGGCATCGCCGACGTTCTCCAGGATCACCGCGAACTCGTCGCCGCCGATGCGGGCCACGGCGTCGTCCTTGCGCACGCTGCCGGTCAGGCGCTGGGCAAAGGCAACCAGCAGGCGGTCGCCGACCGAGTGCCCATAGCCGTCGTTGACGGCCTTGAAGTCGTCCAGGTCGACGAGCAGCAGCGCGGCCGCCTGTCCGCCCGCATCGGCGTGCGCCAGCGCATCGGCAAAGCGCCGGTCAAAGCCCTTGCGGTTGAGCAGGCCGGTCAGGTGGTCCGACACGGTCTGCGCTTCCAGGCTGCGCAGCTTCTGGCGCTCGCTCGTGACATTGCGCGCGAACAGGTGCAGGCCATGGATGGCGTCATGCGCGTCGTTCCAGGCCGGCTGGCAGGTGAACTGCATGCATTCGGAGCCATCCGGGCTTTCGCGCGTGAACTTGACGGGCTTGCCGGCAAAGGCTTGCTCCAGGTGCGGCCGCGAGGCCAGATAGGCCTGCGTACCCCACAGCTCGCGCAGCGACAGGCCGATGATCTGCTGGGCCGGCAGCCCGAAATGGCGTGCATAGGCCTGGTTGACGAATACGAAGCGCTCGTTCATGTCGATGAACGAGACGAAGTCCGGCACATGGTTGGCGATGGCCTCGATGCGCTTTTCGCTCTCGGCGGCGTGATCCTTGGCAGTCTTCAGCGCGGCTTCGCGCTCCGAGAGTTGGTGCATGACCTCGGCGAACGTGGCGGCCAGCTCGCCGATCTCGTCCTCGCGGCCCACCGGCAGTTCCGCGGCGGCGTCGGGGTTGGCGGCGACGCGGCGCACTGCGCGGTGCAGTCGCTGCAGCGGTGCCAGCAATCGCCACATCACCAGCCACATCAGCGCGCTGGCGATCAACAGCGAGATGCCGGCAATGACCGATACGCGGCGGCGCGTCTCGAACAGCGGGGCATAGGCCTCGTCCGCCGGCAGCACGGCAATCAGTTCCCAGCCGTTGGATTCCAGCAGGTAGCGCGCGATGATCGGCTGGCGCGGACGGATAGGCTCCCAGAACGATTCAGGCTGTTCCGCGCCACACGTCTCGCCGAGTGCCCTGGCGGGGGTCAGGAGTCTTGCAGGGTTCCGGTGCATGGCGTAGCGCGGATGGGGGCCGGCGGAGACCAGGCAGTAGCTGCCGGTGACGCCAACCGGGCTGCGCGCCAGTTCGTGCAGGAAATTGTCCAGCGACAGGTTGATGACACCGCCGACTACCGCGCGCAACTCGCCGCCGGGGCCGCGCAGCGGAACGGCGAGCACCATGCCGGGCGCCTTTGTCAGCTTGCCTTCCAGCAGGTCGGAAACGGCCAGTGGGGCGCCGCGGACGATCGCGCGGAAATAGTCGCGGTCGCCCAGGTTTATGCGTACCCCCTCGGGCACGGCCGTGCTGAAGATCATTTCACCGTTGGGGCTGGCCATGAACACGGCATTGAAGGTGTCTGGCGGGTCCGGCATCTGCGCGGCGATGCGCCTGAGTTCGGACTGGCGACCGGCAAGCATGGGCGCGAACTGCTGGGCCATGTGGCGCAGGACGGAAGCTCGGCTCTCGATTTTTTCATCGAGCTGTTCCGCGACAAGCCTGACCTGGGCGTCCTGATGGTTCTGCAGCATCTCCTTCAGGCTGAAGTACGCGTAGTACTGCGACGACAGCGCCCGCAGCACGATGATCAACGTAACCACCATGGCGGTCGCCACCGCCATCCGCAGTTTTATTGAGTGACGCATGATTTGCTTCTTCTTCTGCGCACTGACCCGTTTCCGGCCCCAGGGCATTTGGACTGACGACCCCGCCCTTCTTGTACGGAACCAGGCGTTCAGGGTAGCAGATGTCCCCGCCATCGCCACGCGCACTGGTGCGCGACGCGTGGCATTGTGGGGCTTGCGGCACTCGGTCGGCGCATTGGTGGCAACGATGCGACGGTATCGCTCGTCACTGGGCACCGACAGGCCATTGGCGGATTCGCAGGATGGCACGGTCAGCGAGCCGGACCGCCAGTTCCAGCAAGGCCGGGACCTGCTTTCGGGTCATGCCGACGGTGTAGCGCACGGTGGCGGCTTCGTTGTCGCCGGCCGGCGCCTCGCAACAGCCGCATCGTATCGCGAGCCTCAGGATATGCAGGGGCACGAAGCGCTCGGCCTGCTGCATGTCCGCCAGGGCCTCCACGGAGAAATGCAGCGGCAGGCGGGACAGCCGGATGAAACGCTCGCGCAGGATGCCGCATGTACGCGCATTGAGCGCAGCGCCTTCGGCCTGGAAGCCGGCGCGCGTCATGCCGCGGGCTTCGGGCTGCCAGAGGGCGCCGATGGCGAGACAGGGCGCCGCGGGCTGTTGCGGTCTGGCTTCGCAAGATTCGTCGATCGCAACGAAACCGCCCAGCAGGTCGTAGGTGAGCGCCGTGCGGCCGAAGGTGCGGTTGTAGCCGGTGATGCAGTCGAGGTCCTCGTCGTAGACGGGCCTGGCGTCGCGGGGAATGCGTATGGGGCGGACTTCGAACCAGCCGGGCGATACCGGGTAGTGTCCGGTCCACGCGAATACCGGTTGTGTGGTGGTGGCCGGTTGCGACAGGGGGTGAAGGGAAGACTGCGGCATGAACCCGCTCCTGCTGTATGTGGTGGAGCGGACTACCGTATTGGCGCGGGGCTCGTGCCGGAATGAGACGGTGCTGTTTTAATCGGAACCAGGACGTTGCAGGGGAATCTGCGGGAAAGCTGGGCGGGGAAATGAAAAAAGCCAGCGCAAGGCTGGCTTTTCCGGAATCTGGTGGGTGGTACAGGGATTGAACCTGTGACCCCTGCCGTGTGAACGGAGGACGGGCCTGTTTTGGGCGATTCTAGGCGCGTCTCGATGATGCTAAGTCATTGATTTATATACAACTGGCGAATCACTCTGATTCCCCATGATTCGGTAAGATCTCCGTACTTTGCTCCGTACCTGGCTGTCCTGCCGTCTGATGCACAGCCGTCTCCGTACCGAAATCCGTACCTGTCATGGCCACCAAAATCGATACCAAAACCGCCCGTCAATCCCTAGTGCCTCGGCGCGAACCCTACTGGGATATCCTCCGCTCCGGCGTTGCCGTGGGCTACCGGAAGATGACCGAGGACGAAAGTGCAGGCCAGTGGCAAGGCCGCTACAAGCAGGAAGATGGCTCCTACGTCACGCGCTCGTTTGGTGTCCTTGACGATGACGGAAAGCAGGGCGCCTATGCGGCGGCCGTGCGCGAAGTCAACCGCTGGGCCGAAGCCCTTGATCGTGGCGTCTCGCCGAAGCGCATCACCGTCGCCGATGTGTGCGCGGACTACGTGAAGCACCTGCGTGTCACCAAGGGCAAGAAGGCGGCCGATGACGCCGCCGCCCGCTACCGTCGCGAGGTGGACTGCAAACCCATCGCCAAAATCGCCCTCGACAAGCTCTCTGCGAAGGATTTGCGCAAGTGGGTGTCCGACTTCATCGATGCGCGTGATCCCGAGGACGAAGAGGACATGCGCAAGGCGAAGGTGGGTTTGAACCGGAATCTCGCGGTGTTCAAGGCCGCGCTGAATTTAGCCTTCAAGGATCAGCTCGTAGCGAGTGATGGCGCCTGGAAGGGCGTGGTGCCGTTCAAGGATGTGAACGCGCAGCGCAAGGCCTACCTGACAGTCGAAGAACGACGCGCGTTGCTCAAGTTCTGCGAGCCGGATCTCGAGCGCCTGGTGCGCGCGCTGCTGTTGACCGGCGCGCGTGCCGGCGAACTCGCCACGGCGACTGTCGCGGACTTTGACAAGGCACACGGTCTGCTTGCCGTTGATGGCAAGACCGGCAAGCGCGCAATGATGCTTTCGACCGCCGCGATGGAGTTCTTCGCGGAATGTGCCAAGGGCAAGATCGGGCAGGCGCTGCTGCTCACGCGTGCTGATGGCGCAGCCTGGCACAAGGATTGGTGGAAGAAGGTCTTTCGTGAGGCCGCCGAGAAAGCGAAGCTGCCCGACGATGTGGTGCTGTACACCTGCCGGCACGTGGCCATCTCCGAGATGATCATGGGCGGGATGGACAGCGCGATTGTGGCCGATATCACCGGCACGTCCGTGTTGATGATCGAGCGGAACTACGGCAAGTTCAAGTCGGCTCAGACGCGGAGCAAACTCGATGCCGTGATGAATCTCGTCTGAGCAGCTCGCGCTCAGCCCTGACTGGCCGCCTTGAGAGCGGCCTTTTTGTTGCCTGCGGCGTGGGCTGCAAATAGCAACAAAACCGCAGTTTCGCCGACGATGCGCACGGTGAAGATTTGCAAATCGTGCCAAGCGAATACCAAACCGTGTGCAAACAGCGCCATGCTTTTTTTGCATAGGTGTGGAATTGCGAGCAGTCACCACTTCGAGCAACTTGCTTCCACCGTTTTCACCGACCGCATTCCTGGTAATTCCTAAAGTGGTTCGTATGCGTCTGGTATCGCGCCTGACGCTTACTGATGCAATGGAGCGGCGATGAACACTGAAACCCAGATCGGGCTGCGGCCGAATGCAACGCAGGATCCGGTATCCGCTGAACGCGCATCGCTGGCAGTCGCCGGCTATACGCCTGGCGCGATGACGATCAATGAATTCTGCGAGCGATATCGGATCAGCCGGCCTCACCTGCTGCGCATGCGCCAGGCCGGCAACGGGCCTGATGAAATCCGCATCGGCCGGCGCGTGCTGATCACGAATCGCGCCGCTATCGAGTGGGAGCGTCGCATCGAAGCGCAAAGCGCGGGCAATCGATAACCATGCGCCGCGCCGCCCAGCATAGGGCGGCGACCTCGAATCGAGGGGGTTTGCCGCGCCGCATGGTGAAAAAATTTATCACCACCACCGCGCCTCACAGCCAGGGGGGCGCCATCGTTTGGGTGTTCAGTCTGCCGCCGTCGCACGCGCTCGACACGTATGGCCGCGCCGTGCTCATGCTCTTCGCCTGGTTCGCCCACATGTGCGGGGGCGAGATCTGCATGTCCTTTGCCGAAGTCGCCGCCCATACCAGCATGGATGAGCGCACCGCTCGCACGCGCGTTCGGCGCCTGGTCGATGCGGGTTTGCTGGTGCCAACGGGCCGCACGTACAGAAACATGGTCGTCTACCGCGTGCCGCCGCCATGCGCGCCGCGCCGGCCCATCCGGAGGCGCTCATGAGCAAGGACGCCATGCAGTGGGTAGCGAGCCTGCCCCCGAACTGCACGCTCGATCCGTATGCGCGCGCCGTGCTCTACCAGTACGCCTGGCATGCCGACCAGGAGCGCGGCGAGGCCTACCAGTCGATCTCGAAGATTGCCGCGCGTACGTCGCTTCACGAGCGTACGGTGGCCTCTCGCGTCAAGCGCCTGCGCGATGCCGGCCTGCTCGTGGATACAGGCCGCCGCATCAACAACATCGTGGTCTACCGGGTTCCCTGGGTGGACGTAGACGGCGACGAGTCCCCCATTCCCAATGGGGGGCTTGAGTCGATCGCTTGCGGCAAGCCCCCCACTGCGAGTACCCCCCTTGAGGTAGCCGCAGAAGACGCAAGCCCCCCACTGGCAATCATCAAGCCCCCCACTCCCAGTCCTCAAGCCCCCCACTGGGAGTGTCCCCAAACAGATGAACAGAATGAACAGAAAGAAAAAACAAACCCGCGCGCGCGACGCGCACCTTCTCGCTCGACCTCGACCGAGACGGTCGAGCTGCCGGCGTGGCTGCCCGTCGACGCCTGGGACGGGTTTGTGGAGATGCGGCGCCAGGGCAAGCATCCGCTGACGGCATACGCCGAGCGTCTCGCCTTGCGCGACCTGGCGAAGCTGCACGATGCCGGCGAGGATCCGCGCGCCGTGCTCGAGAAGGCCGTCCTGTACGGGTGGCGCGGTCTGTTCCCTGTCAATGGGAGCGGCGTTCGCCAGCCGGTGCCGACCAATGGCCATCCTGCACCGCCGCGCTCTGGCTTGATGGCCGGCCTGCGTGAGCGGCGCCAACAGCGTGAGGCCGTGGTCGATGTCGACGCGTCCCTGGTGCTGGACGACAAACCCGCCGCGTGAGCGGCCTATCCTTGGAGGAGAGCGAAATGGACGCGGGAGACCATCATGGCTGACGTTCGGCGTGTCATCAGCATCGAGGCGAAGATCGCGCAGAGCGCGGTTGCCCAGATGAAATCGATGGAGCAGGCGCTGGGGGGCATCGAGAAGAGCGCCAGCCTGGCCACCACCGCTGTGAAGGGGTTTGTGGGCGGGCTGGTCGGCGCGATCTCGGTGGGCACCATCGTCAGCGGGTTCAAGTCGCTGGTCGATGAGATGGACGCGCTCAATGACGCGTCGGAGCGCCTGGGCGTGTCGACCGAGAACCTGTCGGCCTGGGGCTATGCGGCCGAGATGAGCGGCACGGATGCCGACACGCTCTACAAGGCAATCGGCAAGCTCTCGGTGGAGATGGAAACGTTCGACGACGTGTCGGCGAAGTCCACCAAGGCGCTGCAAAGCCTGGGCGTCACTGCCGACGATGTTGCCCAGGGTACTGATGCGGTGTTCTCGAAGATTGCTGACGGGTTTGCCAAGATGCCTGACGGCGCTGGCAAGACCGCCAAGGCGATCGAGCTGTTCGGCAAGAGCGGCGCGCAGCTGATCCCGTTCCTGAACCAGGGCAGCGCCGGCCTGGAGGACTTGCGCCGCGAAGCCGAACGCCTGGGCGTGGTGCTCGATTCCGATGCCAGCAAGGCCGCGGGCAACTTCAACGATTCGGTCGACCGCGTGACCAAGGCCGTGCACGGCAGCGCGCTTGCCATCGCGCAGGGCATGCTGCCGAAGCTGCTATCGGTCACCGAGGCTTTTGGCGATGCCAGCACCAAGGCGCAAACGTTCCAGGCGGTGGGCCGGGATCTCGGCGACATGGCGAAGTGGCTATCGGGCATGTTCCTCAAGTCGGCCGCGACCGTGAAGGCCTTTGGTGCATCGCTCGGCATGGTGAGCGACGTCACCAGCGCGCTCATCGAAGGCCGCTTCGGCGACGTGAAGGGCATCTTCAGCGCCTATGTCGCTGACGTGAACAAGCTCGAGGCCGATACCAACGCCGTGCTCGAGCGCATGCGCAACCCGAACCTCTCCGACATGCTGCCGTTTGCCGGCGACGCACCGAAGCGCACGGCCAGCGCCATCGATGCCATCAGCGACGCCGCCAAGGGCGCCGGCAACAAGATCTCGGACTTCGAGCGTCGCCTGAAGTCGCTGAACGAAGAACTGTTCAAGGCGAGCCAGCCGGAGGCCGCGCAGACCGCGATCGGCAAGCTGACCTATGACATCGAGCAGGGCGTCATCAACGTCACCAAGGCCGAGGCCGACCAGCTATACATGACCGCGGCGTTGGTCGACGCGACGAACCGCGACGTCGAGGCGGAGAAGGCGCGCAAGCAGGCGCTGGACGACTCCACCAAGGCGCAGCAGGAACAGATCACTGCCCAGGCGCAATTCCTGGATCAGGCGAAGTCGCAGACGCAGGCAGGCCAGCTCGAGGCCGCGATCGACAACTGGTATCGCCTGGAACAGATCATCGCGCAGACCGGCGACACCTCGATCGCGGCGGCGCAGGCGCTCGAGGGCGCCAAGAAGAAGGTGGACGACCTCATTAGCGGCAAGTCCGTCGACGGCTTTGAGCAGCTCCTCTCGGCGATCGACGGCTACGGCAAGCAGGTATCCGGCACGCTGGTGGGCGCGATCGACAGCACCAAGGAATTCGGCGATGCGTTCGGCGACATGGTGGCCGGCGTGCTCAAGGATATCGCGCAGATGGTGCTGCAGATCCTGGTGGTGCAGCCGCTCATCGATAGCCTGAAGGCCTCGCTGAAATCGGCGCAGGCCAGCGGTGGTGGCATCGGCGGCTTCTTCTCGTCGCTGTTCTCTGCCGATGGCAACGCTTTCGACGGCGGTGTCCACGCCTTTGCCGGGGGCGGCATCTTCGGGCCGAACGGTGGCGTCACGCCTGGGCCGGTGCTGTTCCCGTTCGCGCAGGGCATCGGCCTGGCCGGCGAGGCCGGTACCGAGGCCATCCTGCCGCTGCAGCGCGGGCCGGACGGAAAGCTCGGCGTGGCGAACAACGGTGGGGGTAGTGGCGATGTGGTCGTCAACGTCTACCCGCAGCCTGGCGAAACCGCGACCGTGCGGCAGTCCAATACTGCCGACGGCAAGCAGATCGATATCTACATCGACAAGCGCGTCCGCGACGGCATCACGAACGGCAACTTCGACACCGCGTTCAACCAGGTCTACGGCCTGAACCGCAGGGGGCGGTGATGCCGTCCCCTGTGGCTTGTAAACCGATTCTGTGGGGCGCAGACTGCCGGCATCCAGCCTGGAGCCTGCCGTGTCCGATGCCGCTGCTGTCGCCTTTGCTCGCCTGGTCGAGCGATGCCTGGCCGGCGTGTCGCTGCAGCCGCGCTTCGTGCCGCGTGCCCCGATGGACGACGAGACGCGCCGCGCTGTCGACCGCGAACGCAAACGAAAGGAACGCGGCGCTGCCCGACCGAGGCCACCGCCTGACCTGGAGCCTGGGCCGGCCGCTCGCCAGGCCGACGACCAGCAGGTGCGGGTGCTCGAGGCCGAGATCGCGCATCGCTGGCGCTGAGGAGAACGCATGCTGAGGATGGATCCGAATGCCTGGGCCGCTGGCTTTGCGGCCGGCCAGCGTGGCGAGGCGTGCGGCGCCTGCCCCTATGCATCGACGTCGGCGCAGGCTCTGGCCTGGGTTGCCGGCTTCATCGAAGGCAAGGCCAGCCGCGCGGCAAACCCAGCCGGGGGGAGGGGTGAAACTTGAGGCACTTGGGGCCGCAACCCGGCTGGAAGGTTTGCATATCGCGGCGCACTTCCGCTCCTGGGGGTCAGGCGAGTGCCCAATGAATCGCCTTGTAAACGCGGCCTACGGGGCCGAGAATTCGAACCAGGAGGCCTGCCATGTCTGCTGAACCCTGCGATGTCTGTCGCGCCAACTTGCGCCTGCGTGCCGCGCTGCTCGGCGCGGGCCAGCTCACCGGCTTCTGCCGGCATGCCGGCCTGCTGGTGGTCGCTGACGTCGCGCACCAGGACGTGGTTGCCTGGTCATGGCGTCCGGCGAGCAAGGCCGAGGCCGCTCGCGCGCTGGTGGCCGAGCTGCAGGTCATGGACGCGGTCGTGGAGGCGCAGGCCTCGACGGTGCAGTAGCGACCAACGGCAAAGATTCTTTTGGCGTCGGCGCCTCGGGATGAGCGCGCTGGCCGTGTAGTCGATGTACGGTGTGGTCGGTGACGTGGCCACGCCGGCTCGCTTCGGGATGAAGCGGCGAAGCGCAACGGGCACCGGGATGGTGGCTTGGCTGGCGCGGACGTCCAACTGTCCAATTTGGACAGTTGCCACTCATCCTGGAGCATGAGCCATGTATTTCACGAAAACCCGACTAGACTTTGGGCGGCGCAGTGATGAACGCGAACCACCTTTCATTGGCGGCGATTCCAACGTCGTCAAGTTCACCGAGCTGATGGAAGCCATCAAGGCACGCGACGAAGACATCAAGGCCATGTGCGCGCAGGCGCTGGAGGAAATCGGCCAGGGCAAGACGACCGTCGAGGCCTTCCGCTCTCGCCTGCTCGATGTCGAACAACGGCTCGCCGCTCGCATCGGCGGTGCGATGCCGCCTGGGGTCTCGTCGTCGGCGTATGCCGCTACCGTATCGGCCCTGGTGAAAGGCTTTGACCTGGCGAGCTTCAAGCAGCATGGCCGCTTGCGCGTCGAGGTCGCCGGCTCGATTCTCGGCAAGGCCACCCTCACCACCGTCGAGGCCGGGACTGTGCAGCAGCTGCCCGACGTGCCGACGCTTGCACCGGATTTTCAGTTGCGCGACGTGCTCCGCGCCATTCCGGTGACCGCCTCCGCCGTTCAATACATCCAGCTCGTGAGCGCCGCGCTCAATGCCGCCAAAGTGGCCGAGGGCGCGGTCAAGCCGGAATCGGATGTCAGCTACCTGCCGGTCACTGCCGAGCCGCAAACGCTGGCTCACTGGTTCCGCGCCTCCGAGCAGGTGCTGGCCGACAACACGCAGCTCATGCTGGCCATTGATACGTTCGGCCGCACCGGACTGCGGACGGCTGAGGAAAACTTCGTGCTCGGCGGGGATGCGACCACCGGCAATGTGGGCCTGCTCACCGATGCGCCGGCCGCCGCTGCCGTCGCCGCTGGCACCACCGCGCTCGATGCCGTGCTGCAGGTCGGTGGTGAGCTCGAGGATGCCGGCTATGTGCCGAGCGTGGCGCTGCTGAACACCGCCGACTGGCGCGCCATCCGTGGCAGCAAGAGCACGGATGGCAATTACTTGATGCCGGGTGCGCCCACCGGAACCACGCCGCAAGTCGTCTGGGCGTTGCGCGTGGCGTCGTTGGCCTCGATGCCAGCGGGCACCTTTGTCGTGCTCGACGGACGCTATGTGGCCATCCTGGACCGTCTGCAGGCTATCGTTGAAATGTCGAACGCCGACGCCGACAATTTCACGAAAAACCTAATCACGGTTCGCTGCGAGGAACGCATCGGCACGATGGTGAGCGACCTGAATGCCTTGCGCAAAGGCACGTTCGCAACGGCCTGATCGGGTTTGAATCGCGGCCTTCCAGCGCCTCGGGCCGCGTAGGGGCTTGCCGTGACTCCCCTGCCTCATGCATGGCGAAAAGGCGGCAGTTGCTGACGCTCACCCCACGGTTACCTCCAGCGGGCGGCAACCGAAGCGCCATCAGGTCATCTCCCTGGTGGCGCTTTTGTTTTCAAACCCGGCTTCGCGGCCAGCACTTCGCGAATGGCGGCTTGCTGCGCGGCCGGATCCGCAGGCCGAGCCTTCCCATCCTTGCCGGTGGTCTTGAATGGGGAATCTATAACAGTTTTAAGTTCCCCACGCACGTCGCCTACAAACGGTTGCGACACGCCGAGCAGCCTGGCGATTTCACTATTGCCGAGCGTCGGCGTATCGACCAGCTGCTCCCGTACGATCTGGCGCTTCTGCTCCGGCGCCAGCTCTCCCGCGAGCAACGCCGCGCGCTGGTCGCGGACCAGCTCAAGGAAACTCCACAGATATCCGATCGGCAGATCGGCCTTGTGCTCGGGGTTGACGGGAAGACTGTAGGTGCCGTGCGTGCCAAGTTGGAAAGCATTGCGGAAATTCCGCAATGCGATCGTCAAACCAAGGACGGCCGTTCCTATCCGGCCGAACGCGCCACGCCTGCCACCACGCCTGATCCGGAACTCAATCCGCTGATCGCGAAGCCTGCCGCGTCCGAGTCCCATAACCCGATTCCGGACGTGCATGCCATGTCCGAGGCTGAGATCGAGCGGCGCCTGGCCGGCAAGGACGCCGAAGGGAAACATCGGCGGTCTGACGATGCGACCACCGAAACCTTGGACGACCTCGGCATCAGCAAGGGCCAGTCGTCGCGCTGGCAATTGACAGAATTCACTGAACGAAATTTTTCGCTCAGTGAATTCAAGGATTCGACCGGCCGCGCCTTGCTACGCTCGGGGCTTTCAACGGAGGAGACCCCCATGCACTTCCCTGTCCTGACATTCGATCCGGCTGACACCGGCCTCACGCGCGATCGCGCCTACGAGATCGCCCAGACCATCGCTCGCCTGGTGCATCGCCTGGACGGCGCCGCTGTCGCTGTCGTGACCATCGTGCCGAGGGAGGGCGGGCCGGTGGCCATCGCGACGGACGAAGCCGGCCGCTGCCACCTGGTGGCTCGCCTGCTCGATGGGGGCACGGCGCTCGAGGTGGTGGAAAGTGCAGAGGAAGCCGAGTTGTTACTCGCCTGAGCGGGTTTGTCCGGCGCGGCGCGTTTAGCGGGCCTACGCGCCTCGATCAGGCCGGCTGGCTATGCCGGCCTCACCCGCTGCCCGACCGGCGTCCTGGCGGCTCGATTTCGCCGGCTGGCGGGTAAACCGGCGCCTTGGCGGAGTGGGGGAAATGCTACGGGGACAGCCTTTGGCGGCTGGCGGGGAGGGGGCGACACGGGAATCAGCTCCGTACGGGCGAATCTCCGTACTTTGCTCCGTACCAAAGAAAAAAGGACTTGGGCTGTTGGCCGCAAGTCCTTGATTCCATTCACGAATTCTGGTGGGTGGTACAGGGATTGAACCTGTGACCCCTGCCGTGTGAAGGCAGTGCTCTACCGCTGAGCTAACCACCCCAGCTGCTGCATCGCTTTCGCGTTGACTTTGTCGTGCAGCGGAGAAATGAGATTATGCAGACGTTCCTGTATCTTGTAAAGCCCTTTTGTCAGATTTTTTCTGGGCGCGGATGCTGAGGGGCCGTTATGCGGCTGGAAGCTCTTGCCATACCGTCTTGCCGCCGCTGGCCTTGTCCAGTTGCTTGAGCACGGCAACATGTGCCGCCGCTTCGGCGTCGCTGGCGCGCAATACGGGCAGGACAATGCGCGACAGGTCTGTTTCCGCGACGGAGCCATCCGTGGCTTCCGTGCCATCGAGCATGTCGATGACCAGCGAATTCTGCCCGCGCGTCATGGCCAGGTAGACCTCGGCCAGCAGCTCGGCATCGAGCAAGGCGCCGTGCAGCGTGCGGTGGGCGTTGCTCACGCCGAGCCGGTCGCACAGCGCATCGAGCGAATTGCGCTTGCCCGGGAACATCTGGCGCGCTTCGAGCAGGGTATCGATCACGCCGCCGATGTGGTCCCGGAACGGCGACAGCCCCAGCAGCCGGAATTCCATGTCCAGGAAGCCAAGGTCGAACTGGGCATTGTGGATGATCAGCTCGGCGTCCTGCACGAAGTCGCGGACCTCGTTGACGACCTCGGCGAACTTGGGTTTGTCGGCCAGGAATTCGACGGTGATGCCGTGCACGGCCACGGCGCCTTCGTCGATGTCGCGCTCGGGATTGACGTAGAAGTGCAGGTGGCGGCCCGTGAGGCGCCGGTTGACCAGTTCGACACACCCGATTTCGATCAGGCGGTCGCCGGTGGCGGCATTCAGGCCGGTGGTTTCAGTGTCGAGAACGATTTGTCGCATGGCGGGCATTCTAGCGGAGGGCTGGGCAGAGTCAGGCGCTGATCGATTCGACGCCACGGTTTGCCAGCGCGTCGGCACGTTCGTTGCCCGGGTGGCCATTGTGGCCGCGTACCCAGTGCCAGCTGATCTTGTGCGGCTGCGTCAGCGCATCCAGCTCTTGCCACAGGTCGGCGTTCTTCACCGGCTTCTTGTCCGCGGTCTTCCAGCCGCGCGCTTTCCAGCCGGGCAGCCATTCGCTGATGCCTTTTTGCACGTACTGCGAGTCGGTGTAGACCTGCACCGTGCAGGGACGCTTGAGCGCGCGCAGTGCCTCGATGACCGCGGTCATTTCCATGCGGTTGTTGGTGGTGTTGGGCTCGCCGCCGAACAGCTCCTTTTCGCGGGTGCCCGCGACCAGCACCGCGCCCCAGCCGCCGCGGCCGGGATTGCCCTTGCAGGCGCCATCGGAATAGATCGTAACTTCTTGCATATGTGGTTCGTCAGGGCAGCCGCACGGGCTGCCGCAGGGTTCATATACGGCGCGTGCTGGCGTGTCAGCGGTCTTCGCCGGGGGTCTTGCCGTGTGTGCCGGTTGGCGTGGCCACCGGAGCGGCGACGGGTGTGAGCGCTGCCTTGGCGGTCTTCCAGGCCGGGCCGACCAGGCGGATATTGCGCACGCGCTTGACCGCGGAAATCATGTACACCGCGCCAAAGATCGGCCACCAGCGGTCGCCGGCCTTTTCCATGAATGCGGCACGCTGCAGCCAGCGGTCGGTGCGGTACGGCGGGCAGTAGCAGCCGAAGCGGCCACGGATGATGTCAAAGCCCAGCAGCTTGAGCCAGTCCTTGATGCGCACGAAGCCGATCGACTGCGCATCGGTGGGCAGGAACGGCATGGCGCCAAGGCGGTTCAGGCCCTGGCGCGCACCCCACAGGCTCATCGGGTTGAAACAGGTCACCACGACACGGCCTTCGGGCATCAGCACGCGCGACACCTCGCGCAGCACTTCGTGCGGATCCTCGGCGAACTCGAGGACATGAGGCAGGGTGGCGAGATCGATGCTCTGCGTGTCGAACGGGAGTTCGTCGAACCGGCACAGCAACTGGCGCGCGTCGGGGTGCGCCGCGCGCGGCCCGTGGGGGCCGCTGGCGGGGTCGAGCGCGAGCGCCGAAAACGGCATCCGGTTCTCGCGCAGGGTGTCGATGGCGGGCAGGCCCATCTGAACCGCGTGATAGCCGAAAATATCGGTCACGGTCCGGTCGTATTGCTGCGCCTCCCACCGGAGCATGTATTGCCCGGGAGGCGAAGCCAGCCAGTCTTCCCAGCTTACAATCGGACGATCAGCCATAGGAGCACGCGCATGTTGAAAGTGGAGCCGATTCCCGCCTTTCAGGATAACTATATCTGGGCTATCCACGACGGCCGAAATGCTGCCGTGGTCGATCCCGGCGAGGCGGCGCCGGTGGAGCGGTTCCTGGTGGACAAGGGCCTGGCTCTGGGCGCTATTGTAATCACCCATCACCACGGCGATCACCAGGGCGGTGTGGCGGAGCTGCTCGCGGCGCATCCGACCACCCCCGACGGCACGCCCATGCCCGTGATCGGGCCAGCCGGCGAGCGCATTGGGGGACGCACCCGGGCCGTGCGCGAAGGCGACACGGTGACGCTGCAGGCGCCCGCGCTGCATCTGCGTGTGCTCGACGTGCCTGGCCATACCGCGGGCCACGTCGCCTATGTCGGCGAACTGGAGGGGGCCGGGCCGGCCGTGTTCTGCGGCGATACGCTGTTCGCCACCGGCTGCGGCCGCCTGTTCGAGGGCACGCCGGCGCAGATGCTGGCGTCGCTGGACAAGCTGGCGTCGCTGCCGGGGGAAACGCGCGTGTACTGCGCACACGAGTATACGCGCAGCAATGTGCGCTTTGCGCGCGCGGTGGAGCCCGGCAATGCCGCGCTGGCCGCCTGGGAGGCGCGCGTCGAGGCGCTGCGCGAGCAGGGCAAGCCGACTGTGCCATCCACCATCGCGCTCGAGCGCGAAGTCAACCCCTTCCTGCGTTCGCGCGAACCGGCGGTGCGCGCGGCTGTGCAGGCGCAAGGGGGCAACGTAGCAGGCGATGCGAAGGCTTTCGGCGCCCTGCGTGGCTGGAAGGACAATTTCCGCTGAGCCGCGCCGGAACACGCCCGGCGGCAGCTTGAGGCACGCGGCCATGCCTTTGTCGCATGGAAAATCTCATTGACGCGAAAGCCCGTTTTTCTTAGCATCACGCAACCTTTTAGCGTCACAATTCGAGAACTTAATGAAATTTGGTCGATTACTGGCGGTGTTTGCAAGCGTGGTGCTGCTGGCAGCCTGCGCCAGCACGCCCACACCGCCCGGCGCCGATGCGTCCGGCGCCCCGACCGCCCTGACTTCCACGCGCAGCGGCAAGGATCCGCTCAACTCGCTCAGCGTCGACAAGACGCTCGCGCCTGGCGCCGCCAGCATCAATGCCGATCAGCCTGGCCTCGACTGGCTGCGCGGCCCGTCCACCGATATCTGGGACCGTATCCGCCGTGGCTTCGCCATGCAGGACCTGGAGGGGACGCTGGTTGACGACCGCACGCAGTGGTACGCGCAGCGCCCGGAGTACATGGAGCGCATGGTGGCCCGTTCGAGCCGCTACCTGTATCACATCGTGGAAGAGCTGGAGCGGCGCAACATGCCGACCGAGCTGGCGCTGCTGCCGTTCGTCGAGAGCGCGTTCAACCCGCAGGCGCAATCGAGTGCCAAGGCGGCGGGCATGTGGCAGTTCATCCCGAGCACCGGCAAGACCTACAACCTGAAGCAGAACATGTTCCGCGACGAGCGCCGCGATGTGCTGGCCTCGACCGATGCGGCGCTTGACTACCTGGCGCGCCTCTATGACATGTTCGGCGACTGGCACCTGGCGCTGGCGGCGTACAACTGGGGCGAGGGGGCCGTGTCCCGAGCGATCGCGCGCAACCAGGCGCGCGGCCTGCCGACGGACTACGCCAGCCTGACCATGCCGAACGAGACGCGCTACTACGTGCCCAAGTTGCAGGCGGTGAAAAACATCATCGCCAACCCGGCTGCGTACGGGGTCAGGTTGCCGGAGATCCCGGACCATCCGTATTTCGTCACGGTCACCACGAGCCGCGATATCGACGTCACGCTGGCGGCCAAGCTGGCCAATATGTCGCTGGACGAGTTCAAGGCGCTGAACCCGTCGTTCAACCGGCCGGTGATCCTGGGTGCGTCGAATCCGCAGATCCTGCTGCCCTTCGACAATGCCGAACGGTTCCAGTACAACCTGAATACTTACCGGGGCGGGTTGTCGAGCTGGACAGCGGTGACGGTGGATAACCGCGAGCGGGTGGAAGCGCTGGCGGCGCGCCTGAACGTCGATCCGGACACGCTGCGCGAGATCAACAGCATTCCGCGCGGGATGCGGCTGAAGGCGGGCTCGACGGTGATGATTCCGCGTTCGGGCCACCACGACCAGGACATCAGCGCCACGCTGGCCGACAGCGCCATGCTGGCGGTGGAGCCTGACCTGCCCGATGCGCGCCGCGTGGTGGTGCGCGCCGGCCGCCGGGATACCGTGGCCTCGGTGGCGCGCCGCTACGGTGTATCGGCGAGCCAGGTGCAATCGTGGAACAAGCTTTCCGGCACCAAGCTGGTTGCGGGGCAAAGCCTGGTGCTGATGGTGCCGGTCCGCGCCGGCAGGGGGGGCAAGGCCGCGCGCACGGAGTCGGCCACCGACAAGCCTGAGGTCGTGCGCGTGTCGGCGTTCGGCAAAGGCAAGGCTGAGGGACGCAAGCGCATGACGGTGGAAGCCGCGCCGCGCCATGCGGCAAGCAAGGGATCCGGGGCTTCGCGTTCGGCGGCGGCCAAGTCGGCGCCCGCAGTGAAGGCCTCGTCCAAGGGGGCTTCCAAGGCAGCCAAGGCCCGCTAGATTGGCAGCATGAGCGGAAAAACGGGGCGTCGCCTGGGGCACGCCCCGTTTTTATTGCACCTGCGTAGCGGTGGGGGGCGGCGCATGCCCATCCGGCCGGGGGCGCACAGGACGCCGTGCCGGTGGCAAACTAGCGGGACGATAACTACCCGCAAGACGCGGAGGAGACCTGCCATGACGGCAAGCCATGCCGTGCATGCCCGTTCGCTGGCCGACCCCGAGGGGTTCTGGGCCGAACAGGCACGGCGCATCGACTGGGAAACCCCGTTCGGACAAGTGCTCGACAACAGCCGCGCGCCATTCACGCGCTGGTTCGTCGGCGGACGCACGAACCTGTGCCACAACGCCGTGGACCGGCACCTGGCCGCGCGCGCGCAGCAGCCGGCGCTGGTCTGGGTGTCCACCGAAACGGAGCAGGAGCGCACCTATACGTACGCGCAGTTGCACGATGAGGTCAACCGTATGGCGGCCATCCTGCAAGGGCTCGGCGTGCGCAAGGGTGACCGCGTGCTGGTCTATATGCCGATGATCCCCGAGGCGGCGTTCGCCATGCTGGCCTGCGCGCGCATCGGCGCGATCCATTCGGTCGTGTTCGGCGGCTTTGCGTCGGTCAGCCTCGCGGCGCGTATCGATGACGCGCAGCCACGCGTCATTGTCAGTGCGGACGCTGGTTCGCGTGCCGGCAAGGTGGTGCCCTACAAACCGCTGCTCGATGAGGCCATCCGGTTGTCCGGCCACAAGCCCGGGAAGGTGCTGCTGGTCGACCGCCAGCTCGCCGACATGCCGCGCGTGGAGGGTCGCGACGAGGATTATGCGGCCTGGCGCGAACGCGTGGCCGGCGCCCAGGTGCCGTGCACCTGGCTGGAGTCCTCCGAGCCGTCCTACGTGCTCTACACGTCCGGCACGACCGGCAAGCCCAAGGGCGTGCAGCGCGATACCGGCGGCTATGCGGTCGCGCTGGCGACCTCGATGGAATACATCTTCTGTGGCAAGGCCGGCGACACCATGTTCACGGCGTCGGACATCGGCTGGGTCGTGGGGCATAGCTACATCGTCTACGGCCCGTTGCTGGCGGGCATGACCACGCTGATGTACGAAGGCACGCCGATCCGCCCGGATGGCGGCATCCTGTGGCGGCTCGTGGAACAGTACAAGGTCAACCTGATGTTCAGCGCGCCCACCGCAATCCGCGTGCTGAAGAAGCAGGACCCGGCCTTCCTGGCGAAATATGACCTGTCGAGCCTGCGGCTGCTGTTCCTGGCCGGCGAGCCGCTCGACGAGCCCACGGCCCGGTGGATCCAGGACGGCATCGGCAAGCCGGTGGTCGACAACTACTGGCAGACAGAATCCGGCTGGCCGATCATCGCCATCCAGCGCGGCATCGAGGTGCTGCCGCCCAAGCTCGGCTCGCCGGGCGTGCCGGCCTATGGCTATGACCTGCGCATCGTGGACGAGAACACGGGCGAGGAATGTGCCCCGGGGCAGAAGGGCGTGGTCGCCATCGATGGCCCGCTGCCGCCGGGTTGCATGAGCACGGTGTGGGGCGACGACGAGCGCTTCGTGCACACCTACTGGTCGGCGGTCCCGAACCGGCTGTGCTATTCGACCTTCGACTGGGGCGTGCGCGACGAGGATGGGTATGTGTTCATCCTCGGCCGTACCGACGACGTCATCAACGTGGCCGGCCATCGCCTGGGCACGCGCGAGATCGAAGAGAGCCTGTCGTCGCACCCGGGCGTGGCGGAAGTCGCGGTGGTGGGCGTGCAGGACGCGCTCAAGGGGCAGGTGGCGATGGGTTTCTGCATCGCCCGTGACGCCGCGCGCACCGCGACGCCCGAGGCGCGCCTTGCGCTCGAGGGCGAGCTGATGAAGACGGTCGAGCAGCAGCTTGGCGCGGTGGCGCGTCCGGCACGCGTGTTCTTCCTGAACGCGCTGCCCAAGACGCGCTCGGGCAAGTTGCTGCGCCGCGCCATCCAGGCGGTGGCGGAAGGGCGCGATCCGGGCGACCTCACCACGATCGAGGATCCCACCGCGCTGGAACAGTTGCTGTCGGCCCTGAAGGGCTGATCGCCGGGCCGGGCGTCCGCGCCTGCGCCTCAGGGAAATCTGCGACGTGCGCCTGTCGGGGCACATCGCAGATTCGGCTTGCAAGGTACGCGCATGCAGACTAATATTTGAAGTATCAAATATTTAAACCTGATTTAGATGCGCTCCCCGCTGGCGGCGGGGTAGCCCGGCAGGAGACGACAGATGCGAGTGCTTTGTATTGGCGGCGGCCCGGCAGGCTTGTACTTCGGCCTGTTGATGAAGCTGCAGGACCCGGCCAACGAGGTTTTCGTGGTGGAGCGCAACCGGCCCTACGATACGTTCGGCTGGGGCGTGGTGTTCTCCGACGCCACCATGGACAACCTGAAGCAGGCCGACCCGGTCAGTGCCTCCGAGATCAACGAGGCCTTCAACCACTGGGACGACATCGACATCCACATCGGCGGGCGCACCATCCGCTCCGGCGGCCATGGCTTCATCGGCATCGGCCGCAAGCGGCTGCTCAACATCCTGCAGGCGCGCTGCGAAGCGCTCGGCGTGAAGCTGGTGTTCGAGACTGACGTCACCGATGACCAGACCCTTGCCATGCAGTACCAGGCCGACCTGGTCATCGCCTCGGACGGCCTGAACAGCCGCATCCGCACGCGCTATGCCGACAGCTTCCAGCCGGACATCGACACGCGCCAGTGCCGCTTCGTCTGGCTCGGCACGCACAAGCTGTTCGACGCGTTCACCTTTGCATTCGAGAAGACCGAGCACGGCTGGTTCCAGGCACATGCCTACCGATTCGACGACAACACTTCCACGTTTATCGTGGAGACCCCGGAAGAGGTCTGGCGCGCGGCGGGCATCGAGCAGATGAGCCAGGAAGAGGGCGTCGCATATTGCGAGAAGCTCTTCGCCAAGTATCTCGACGGCAACAAGCTGATCAGCAACGCGGCACACTTGCGCGGTTCTGCGATCTGGATCCGCTTCCCGCGCGTGATCTGCAAGCACTGGGTGCACTGGAACACGCTGCCCGATGGCCGCCGCGTGCCGGTGGTGCTGATGGGCGATGCTGCGCATACGGCGCACTTCTCCATCGGCTCGGGCACCAAGCTGGCGCTGGAGGATGCGATCGACCTGGCAACCGAGATCGCCAGCTCGGGCCCGTCCGCGCATGACGCCTTGCCCACGGCGCTGGAGCGTTATGAAGCGACCCGCAGCGTGGAAGTGCTGAAGATCCAGAACGCCGCGCGCAATTCCACCGAGTGGTTCGAGAATGTCGAGCGCTACGCCGGGCTGGCGCCCGAGCAGTTCGCCTATTCGCTGCTGACGCGTTCGCAGCGCATCTCGCACGAAAACCTTCGCGTGCGCGATGCCGGCTATGTGCGCAAGTTCGAGCACTGGCTGGCTGGCCAGGCCGGCGTGCCGGCTGATGCGCTGCGCCTGCGTGAAGACAAGCCTGTGCCGCCGATGTTCACGCCGTTCCGCGTGCGTGGCGTGACGCTGAAGAACCGCGTGGTGGTATCGCCCATGGCGATGTACTCGAGCGTGGACGGCGTGCCGGGCGATTTCCATCTCGTGCACCTCGGCTCGCGCGCACTCGGCGGCGCTGGCATGGTAGTGGCAGAGATGACCTGCGTGTCGCCCGATGCGCGCATCACGCCGGCCTGCCCCGGCTTGTGGAACGACGCACAGCGCGATGCCTGGAAGCGCATCGTCGATTTCGTCCACGCCAACAGTGATGCGCGCATCGCCATGCAGCTCGGCCATGCCGGCCGCAAGGGCTCGACGCAGCTCGGCTGGGAGGCCATGGACCACCCGCTGCCGCAAGGCAACTGGCCGCTGCTGTCGGCCTCACCGATTCCGTACCTGCCCGGTGAATCGCAGGTGCCGCGCGAAATGACGCGCGACGACATGGAGCGCGTGCGCGATGACTTCGTCGCCGCCGCACGCCGCGCCGCAGAGGCCGGATTCGACTGGCTCGAACTGCACTGCGCCCACGGTTACCTGCTGTCGAGCTTCATCTCGCCGCTGACCAACCAGCGCACCGACGACTATGGTGGCACGCTCGCCAACCGCCTGCGCTATCCGCTTGAAGTGTTCGAGGCGGTGCGTGCCGTGTGGCCGGCGGACAAGCCCATGTCGGTGCGCATCTCCGCGCACGACTGGGTCGAAGGCGGCATCACGCCCGACGATGCGGTGGAGATCGCGCGTGCGTTCAAGGCGGCCGGCGCCGACATGATCGACTGCTCGTCAGGCCAGGTCAGCCCCGACCAGGCGCCGGTTTACGGGCGTATGTACCAGACGCCGTTCGCCGACCGCATCCGCAACGAGGCCGATATTCCGACCATTGCGGTGGGCGCCATCTTCGAAGCCGACCATGTTGACAGCATCATCGCGGCCGGCCGCGCCGACCTGTGCGCGGTGGCGCGACCACATCTGGCCGACCCGGCCTGGACGCTGCACGAAGCGGCAAAGCTTGGTTATCGCGATGTGAACTGGCCGCGGCAGTATGAAGCCGGCAAGCGCCAGCTCGAGACCAACCTGGAACGCGCCGCGGCCCTGGCCCGCGCCGTGGTGGAGCACTGACGATGGCGGGCGAGCTTCCCCTGCAAGGCCGGCACGCGCTGGTGACCGGCGGCGGACGCGGCATCGGCGCGGCGATCGCGCGCCGGCTGCTGGCCGATGGGGCCAGCGTAACGCTGGTCGGCCGCGACGTGCTGGTGCTGGAGCGCACCGCCGACGAACTGCGGCCGCTGCTGACCGCAGCCGCAGTGCTGGCCGCCGTGCCTGCCGATATCAGCGATGCCGACAGCGTGGCCGCGGCCTTTGCCGCCGCAGAGTCCAGGGCCGGCGTGGTCGGCGTGCTGGTGAACAACGCCGGCCAGGCGCACAGCGCGCCGTTCGGCAAGACCAGTCTGGCGCTGTGGCAACGCATGCTGGATGTCAACCTGACCGGCACGTTCCTGTGCACGCAGGCCGCGCTGCCGGCAATGACGGCGTCGGGGTGGGGGCGCATCGTCAACGTGGCCAGCACTGCGGGCCTGGTCGGCTACGGCTACGTCAGCGCCTACTGCGCGGCCAAGCATGGGGTGATTGGGCTCACGCGCGCGCTGGCGCTGGAGACCGCGCGCAGCGGCATTACCGTCAACGCGGTTTGCCCGGGCTATACGGAAACCGACATCGTGCGCGACGCCGTGGCCAATATCATCGACAAGACCGGCCGTACCGAAGCCGAGGCGCGCGCCGAACTGGCCGCGCGCAACCCGCAGCGGCGCCTGGTGCAGCCCGATGAAGTGGCCGACGCCGTCGCGTGGCTATGCCGGCCGTCTGCCAGTGCGGTGACGGGGCAGGCGATCGCGGTGGCGGGCGGGGAAGTGATGACAGGATAAGCGCGGGCTGCCGATATGCGGCATCGCCAGCGAATAGGGCAGCGGATCGCGCTGCACATCGAACAAGACAGAGACAGAACATGACCGACATCGCACTCGACATGCGCCACCACAAGCGCAGCTTCGCGGACTACTCGCCGAAGCATTTCCTGTGGTCCGTCTCGGACGACGGCAAGGTGGCCACCATCACGCTGAACCGCCCGGAGCGCAAGAACCCGCTGACGTTCGATTCCTATGCGGAGTTGCGCGACCTGTTCCGCGCGCTGTGCTATGCCAGCGATATCAAGACCGTGGTCGTCACGGGCGCAGGCGGCAACTTCTGCTCGGGTGGCGACGTGCACGAGATCATCGGCCCGCTCACGAAGATGAGCATGCCGGAACTGCTCGATTTCACGCGCATGACCGGAGACCTCGTCAAGGCCATGCGTGCCTGCCCGCAGCCCGTCGTCAGCGCGATTGACGGCATCTGCGCCGGCGCTGGCGCGATGATGGCGCTGGCCTCCGACATGCGCGTGGGCACGGCGCAGGCCAAGACCGCATTCCTGTTCGTCCGCGTGGGCCTGGCCGGTGCCGACATGGGCGCCTGTTCGCTGCTGCCACGGGTGATCGGTCAGGGCAGGGCCAGCGAACTCCTTTACACCGGTCGCGTGATGACTGCCGAAGAAGGCCTGCAGTGGGGCTTCTTCAATGCGCTGCATTCGTCGGACAAGGTCCTGGCCGAGGCGCATGCGCTCGCCGCGCAACTCGCTGCCGGCCCGACCTTTGCCCACGGCGTGACCAAGAAGCTGCTGCACCAGGAGTGGAACATGGGTCTCGATGAAGCCATCGAGGCTGAAGCCGAAGCCCAGGCCATCTGCATGCAGACGCGAGATTTCCGGCGTGCCTACGAGGCCTTCGTTGCCAAGGGCAAGCCGGTGTTCGAAGGCGACTGACCGCAACCGAAGGCGCGAACCAAAGAGATTCCCGATGTCCGACAAGACCTATCTCGACCTGCCCCTGCTCGACGATTCGCACCGCGCGCTGGAGCGCGACCTGGACGCGTGGTGCGCGGCGAACCTGAAGGTGGACCACAGCGATACCGACGCCGCCTGCCGCGCGCTGGTGCGCCAGCTCGGCGAAGCCGGCTGGCTGCGCTACTGCGTGCCCGCCGCGCATGGCGGCGCCTTGCCGGCGCTCGATTCGCGTTCGCTTTGCCTGCTGCGTGAAACGCTGGCCCGCCATGATGGCCTGGCCGACTTCGCGTTCGCCATGCAGGGCCTCGGCTCCGGCGCGATTTCTCTTGCCGGCACCCCGGAGGTGCGCGAGCGCTACCTGCCGCGCGTGGCGCGCGGCGAGGCGATCGCCGCCTTTGCGCTGTCCGAGCCGGAAGCCGGTTCGGACGTGGCGGCCATGCAGTGCAGCGCGCGGCTCGATGCCGACGGCAGCCACTATGTGATCGATGGCGCCAAGACCTGGATCTCCAATGGCGGTATTGCGGATTTCTACTGCGTGTTCGTGCGCACCGGCGAGGCGCCCGGCGCGCGCGGCATCTCTGCCTTCGTGGTCGATGCCGACACGCCGGGCCTGAGCATCGCCGAGCGCATCGACGTGATGGCGCCGCACCCGCTGGCCACGCTGCGCTTCGACAATTGCCGCGTGCCGGTGGCGAACCGCCTGGGCGAGTCCGGGCAGGGCTTCAAGGTGGCGATGATGACGCTGGACATCTTCCGCGCCTCGGTGGCGGCGGCGGCGCTCGGCTTCGGCCGCGCGGCGCTCGACGAGGCGCTGGCGCGCGCCCGCGCGCGGCCGATGTTCGGCGGCGTGCTGGCCGATCTGCAGCTCACGCAGGCCGCCATCGGCGACATGGCCACCGCCATCGACGCGGCGGCGCTGCTGACCTATCGCGCGGCGTGGCTGCGCGACGTGAAGGGCGTGCGCACCACGCGCGAGGCGGCCATGGCCAAGATGGTGGCGACCGAGAACGCGCAGCAGGTGATTGACCGCGCGGTGCAGATGTTCGGCGGCCTGGGCGTCAAGGTCGGCACGCGCGTGGAGGGGCTCTATCGCGAGATCCGCTCGCTGCGCATCTACGAAGGCGCCACCGAAGTGCAGAAGCTGATCATCGCGCGTGAAACGCTCGCGGCGGCGGCAGGCTGAGCCGGCACGGCATCCGCCCGAACATAGCCAAACCACCAAGTCAGCGATACAGCAGACAGGAGACAAGTCATGGCGACCACAGCCCATCTCGATACCTTTGCCCGCGACCGGCTGCCCCCGCCGCAAGCGTGGCCAGAGTTCGTCTTCAATGCGGACACCGATTACCCCGAGCGCATGAACTGCGCCGTGGAACTGGTTGACCGGCACGTGCGCGAAGGCCGCGGCGAGCGCGTGGCCGTCCGTCAGCGGCGCGACGGCGAGATCGAGACCATCACTTATGCCCAGCTGTCGGCGCTGAGCAACCGCATCGCCCATGTGCTGACCGAGGACATGGGGCTGGTGCCGGGCAACCGCGTACTGCTGCGCGGGCCCAACAACCTGATGATGGCCGCGAGCTGGCTCGCGACGATCAAGGCGGGCCTGATCGCCGTGCCGACCATGCCGCTGCTGCGCGCGAAGGAGCTCAAGCAGATCATCGACAAGGCAGAGGTCAGCGCGGCGCTGTGCGACGCGAGGCTGCGCGAAGAGCTGGAGGCCAACCTGCAGCAGGGCGGAGAGTTCCACTGCCCGAGCCTGACGCAGGCGCTGTATTTCAACGGCGAGGGCGAGGGTTCGTTGGAAGCCGCCATGGCCGGCAAGCCCGAGACGTTCAATGCCTGCGACACGGCGGCCGACGACATTTGCCTGATCGCATTCACGAGCGGCACGACCGGCCAGCCGAAGGGCACCGTACACTTCCACCGCGACGTGCTGGCGATGTGCGATCTGTTTCCCCGCCACGTGCTGCGCCCGGAGCCGGACGACATCTTTTGCGGCACGCCGCCGATCGCCTTCACCTTCGGGCTGGGCGGCATCCTGTGCTTTCCGTGGCGCATCGGTGCCAGCACCGTGCTGGCCGAGAAGCTCACGCCGGACGGGCTGTTGGAACTGATCGCGGACTTCCGCGCGACCATCGTGTGCACCGCACCGACCTTCTACCGCCAGATGGCCGCGCTGGCTTCGCGCTACGACCTGCGCAGCCTGAAGAAGAGCGTGTCGGCCGGCGAGGCGCTGCCCGATGCCACGCGCCAGGCGTGGAAGGCGGCAACCGGCATCGAGATGACCGACGGCATCGGCGGCACGGAGATGATGCATATCTTCATCTCGAGCGCCGGCGCCGAGGTGAAGCCGGGAGCTATCGGCAAGGTCGTGCCGGGCTACGTCGCGCAGATCGTCGACGAGGACATGCAGCCCGTGCCGCCAGGGACGGTGGGCAAGCTCGCGGTGCGCGGCCCCACAGGCTGCCGCTACCTGGACGACCCGCGCCAGGGCAACTATGTAAAGGCCGGATGGAACCTGCCCGGGGACACCTTCTACATGGACGAGGACGGCTACTACTTCTACCAGGCACGCTCCGACGACATGATCATCTCGGCCGGCTATAACATCGCCGGCCCGGAGGTGGAGAGCACGCTGATGCAGCACAAGGACGTGGCCGAGTGCGGTGTGGTCGGCGCCCCGGACGCGGAGCGCGGCCAGGTGGTGACGGCCTACGTTGTGCTGCGCGAGGGCGTGGAGGCCAGCGACGCCACGCGCACGGCGCTGCAGGACTACGTGAAGCGGCAGATCGCGCCGTACAAGTACCCGCGGCGCATCGTTTTCGTGCCGGCGCTGCCGCGCACGGAAACCGGCAAGCTGCAGCGCTTCCGGCTGCGCCAGCTGGCGCAGCAGGGCAACGGCGGAGCGGCCGCGGCGGGGCAGCCATGAGCGCCGTGTTCCGCAACACCGTACTGGTGCGTTTCGGGCATTGCGATGCCGCCGGCATCGTGTTCTATCCGCGCTACTTCGAGATGCTCAATGACTTCATCGAAGACTGGTTCGCCCAGGCGCTGGACTGGCCCTTCAATGCCATGCACGGTGCCGGCCACGCCGGCGTGCCCACTGCCGACCTGCACTGCCGCTTTACCGCGCCCAGCCGCCTGGGCGAAACGCTCACGCGCGAACTGCGCGTGGCGAAGCTGGGGCAGTCCAGCTTCACGGTGCAAGTGCGGTTTGTGGGCCCCGACGCAGGCTTGCGGCTGGAAGTGACGCAGCGGCTGGTCTGCGTGGATACGGGCAAGATCGCGCCAAGGCCGTTGCCGGAGCCCGTGCGGCAAGCCATGGCGCAGTACCTGGATGCCTCCCTGGCCGCACCCGACGGGGCCAGGGCCTCTGAAGATTCAAAGCGATTCGAGTAACCGAGATAGATATCAGGAAGCCATCATGAAGATTCTGCAGCCGCCCGACTGGGCCGCACCGCGCGGCTATTCCAACGGCATCATGACGGAGATGCAGGCCGGCAGCCGGCTTATCTTCGTCGGAGGCCAGATCGGCTGGAACGGCCAGTGCGAGTTCGAAACCGACGACTTCGGCCTGCAGGTGGCCCAGACCCTGCGCAATATCGTTGCCGTACTGGAAGCGGGCGGCGCGAAGGCCGAACACATCACGCGCATGACGTGGTATGTGAAGGACAAGGCGGAATACGTGGGCGCCTACCCGGTCATCGGCCAGCACTACCGCGACATCATCGGCCGGCATTTCCCGGCCATGACGGCGGTCGAAGTGGCCGACCTCGTGGAGCCGCGCGCCAAGGTGGAGATCGAGGTAACGGCGGTGGTGCCGCCGGCTGCATAGGGCAGCGCGTCCGGGGCGGAGGCGTCCGGGCCGGGTGGTGCAAGCATCGCCGGGTCGCGCGCAAGTCCTTGAAAACTTGAGAAATTGCCGGGTGCGGGATATAATTCGAAAGTTTCGCTTTCAGAACCCTTCACCCTAGCGCCTACCGCTTTCCACCTTCCGCCGCCCCCACCGCGCAGCCTTCGCCAGCATTGGAATATGCGACGCAAGGAGCATGCTGCGACCGAGTCGCGCCGCAATGGCAACCTGCCGATGCAGCCGTACCGGATCTCTCCCTGGGGGCACGAGGCGTTGATCAGGTCGGTCACGGGGTGAGTCCAGCAGGAGCCTACCCGTGTTACCGTCTTTCCCGTCCGCCATTCTCGCGCTTGCAGACGGCACGGTCTTTCGTGGCTATTCCATTGGCGCTTCCGGCCATACCATCGGCGAAGTGGTGTTCAACACCGCCATCACCGGTTACCAGGAAATCCTCACCGACCCGAGCTATTCCCGGCAGATCGTCACGCTGACGTATCCGCACATCGGGAATTACGGCGTCAACCGCGAGGATGTTGAAGCCACGAAAGTCCATGCCGCCGGCCTGATCATCAAGGATCTGCCGATCCTGGCGTCGAATTTCCGCAAGGAGCACACGCTCGGCCATTACCTGAAGCAGGAAAAGGTCGTCGCCATCGCGGGTATCGACACCCGCAAGCTGACTCGCATCCTGCGCGAGAAGGGCGCCCAGAACGGCTGCATCCTGGCCGGCGAGGACAATGTGCAGAAGGCCATCGACCTGGCCCGCTCGTTCCCCGGCCTGGCCGGCATGGACCTGGCCAAGGTGGTGTCGGTCAAGGAGCCGTACGAGTGGACGCAGTCGGAATGGGCGCTCGGCAAGGGCTACGGCAAGCAGGACAAGCCGCAGTTCCACGTGGTCGCCTATGACTATGGCGTGAAGTTCAACATCCTGCGCATGCTGGCCGAGCGCGGCTGCAAGGTGACGGTGCTGCCGGCCCAGGCCAGCGCGGCCGATGCCCTGGCGCTGAATCCGGATGGCGTGTTCCTGTCGAACGGCCCCGGCGACCCGGAACCGTGCGACTACGCGATCGCCGCCACGCGCGAGTTCATCGAGCGCGGTATCCCGACTTTCGGCATTTGCCTTGGCCACCAGATCATGGCCCTGGCCATCGGCGCCAAGACGCTGAAGATGAAGGCCGGCCACCACGGCGCCAACCATCCGGTCAAGGACCTGGATGATGGTCGTGTGATGATTACGTCTCAAAACCACGGCTTCGCGGTGGACGCGGAAACCCTGCCGGCCAACGCGCGCGTGACCCATGTGTCGCTGTTCGACGGCACGCTGCAGGGCTTCGCGCTGACCGACAAGCCGGCGTTCTGCTTCCAGGGCCACCCGGAAGCGTCGCCCGGCCCGAACGATGTGGCTTACCTGTTCGACCGCTTCACGAAGATGATGGCGGACGCGCGCAAGTAAGGGCGAGGCCATTCAAGAACAGGAACGAGCAGGGAACAAGGACACGCCATGAACGCCTTCATGCATACCGCCTTCGGCATCACCGACTTCTGGACCTATGTATTGGGCACGGTTTTCATCGTGCTGCTGCCGGGGCCGAACTCGATGTATGTGCTGTCCGTGGCGGCGCAGCGCGGCGTGCGCGCCGGCTACAAGGGTGCGTGCGGCGTGTTCCTCGGCGATGCGGTGCTGATGGTGCTGTCGGCGGCAGGCGTGGCTTCGCTGCTCAAGGCCAGCCCGGCGCTGTTCTACGTGGTGAAGTACATCGGCGCGGCCTACCTGGGCTGGATCGGGTTCAACATGCTGCGCGGGGCGGTGCGCAACTGGACGAAGGCTGGTCAGGCTGGCCAGGCGGGGCAGGCCATCAACGCTGCCGCAGCCATGCCCATCGACCAGTCCAGCCCGTTCCGCAAGGCGCTGGTCATCAGCCTGATGAACCCCAAGGCCATCCTGTTCTTCATCTCGTTCTTCATCCAGTTCGTCGACCCGGGCTTCGGCTATCCGGCGCTGGCGTTCCTCGCGCTGGGCGTGGTTGTGCAGATCTTCAGCTTCCTGTACCTGACGACGCTGATCTTCGTCGGCGTGAAACTGGCTGCCGCGTTCCGCCGCCGTCGCCGCTTGTCGGCGGGCGTGTCGAGCGGCGTGGGCGCCATGTTCATCGGCTTCGGCGCGAAGCTGGCCACGGCCACCCTGAGCTGATTTTCCGAATCCTGCGGGATTCCTGATATTCCGGTGCGGCCGTCCCGAACGGGCGGCCGGCCAAAAAAGAGATAGTGCAATGCCAAAACGCACAGACATCAAGAGCATCCTGATCATCGGCGCCGGCCCCATCATCATCGGCCAGGCGTGTGAATTCGACTATTCCGGCGCCCAGGCCTGCAAGGCGCTGCGCGAAGAAGGCTTCAAGGTCATCCTGGTCAACTCGAACCCGGCGACCATCATGACCGACCCGGCCACGGCCGATGTGACCTACATCGAGCCGATCACCTGGGAAGTGGTCGAGCGCATCATCGAGAAGGAGCGCCCGGACGCGATCCTGCCGACCATGGGCGGCCAGACCGCGCTGAACTGCGCGCTGGACCTGCATCGCCATGGCGTGCTGGACAAGTACAAGGTGGAACTGATCGGCGCGTCGCCGGAAGCCATCGACAAGGCCGAAGACCGCCAGAAGTTCAAGGACGCGATGACCAAGATCGGCCTGGGCTCGGCCAAGTCCGGCATTGCGCACTCGATGGACGAAGCGCTGGCCGTGCAGACCCGCATCGCGCAGGAAACCGGCACCAGCGGCTACCCGATCGTGATCCGCCCGTCGTTCACGCTGGGCGGCACCGGCGGCGGCATTGCTTACAACCGCGAGGAATTCGAAGAAATCTGCAGGCGCGGCCTGGACCTGTCGCCGACGCGCGAGCTGCTGATCGAAGAATCGCTGCTGGGCTGGAAGGAATACGAGATGGAAGTTGTCCGCGACAAGGCGGACAACTGCATCATCATCTGCTCGATCGAGAACCTGGACCCGATGGGCATCCACACCGGCGACTCGATCACCGTGGCGCCGGCCCAGACCCTGACCGACAAGGAATACCAGATCCTGCGCAACGCCTCGCTGGCCGTGCTGCGCGAGATCGGCGTCGACACCGGCGGTTCGAACGTGCAGTTCTCGATCAATCCGAAGGATGGCCGGATGATCGTGATCGAGATGAACCCGCGCGTGTCGCGTTCGTCGGCGCTGGCCTCGAAGGCCACGGGTTTCCCGATCGCCAAGGTCGCGGCCAAGCTGGCCGTCGGCTACACGCTGGACGAGCTGAAGAACGAGATCACCGGCGGTGCGACCCCGGCTTCGTTCGAGCCGTCGATCGACTACGTGGTCACCAAGGTGCCGCGTTTCGCCTTCGAGAAGTTCCCGCAGGCCGACAGCCACCTGACCACCCAGATGAAGTCGGTGGGCGAGGTGATGGCCATGGGCCGTACCTTCCAGGAATCGTTCCAGAAGGCCCTGCGTGGCCTGGAAGTCGGCGTGGATGGCCTGGACGAGAAGTCCGCCGACCGCGACGAGATCGTCGAGGAGATCGGCGAGGCAGGCCCGGACCGCATCTGGTACGTGGGTGACGCGTTCCGTATCGGCATGTCGCTGGAAGAGGTACACGCCGAGACCGACATTGACCCGTGGTTCCTGGCCCAGATCGAGGACATCGTCAAGACCGAAGGCCAGATCAAGGCACGCACGCTGGAAAGCCTGTCGGCTGCCGAGCTGCGCCACCTGAAGCAGAAGGGCTTTTCCGACCGTCGCCTGGCGAAGCTGCTGAAGACCGATGCCAAGGCCGTGCGCGAGGCGCGCATCGCCAACAACGTGCGTCCGGTCTACAAGCGCGTGGACACCTGCGCGGCCGAGTTCGCCACCAACACCGCCTACATGTACTCGACCTACGAGGCCGAGCATGGCGAGTGCGAGGCCAACCCGACCGACAAGAAGAAGATCATGGTGCTGGGCGGCGGCCCGAACCGGATCGGCCAGGGCATCGAGTTCGACTACTGCTGCGTGCACGCCGCACTGGCGCTGCGCGAGGACGGGTACGAGACCATCATGGTCAACTGCAACCCGGAAACCGTGTCGACCGACTATGACACCTCGGACCGCCTGTACTTCGAGCCGGTGACGCTGGAAGACGTGCTGGAGATCGTGGCCATTGAAAAGCCGGTCGGCGTGATCGTGCAGTATGGCGGCCAGACCCCGCTGAAGCTGGCGCTCGACCTGGAAGCCAACGGCGTGCCCATCATCGGCACCAGCCCCGACATGATCGATGCCGCGGAAGACCGCGAGCGCTTCCAGAAACTGCTGCAGGAACTGGGCCTGCGCCAGCCGCCCAACCGCACCGCGCGTGCCGAGGACGAAGCGCTGCGCCTGGCCGAGGAAATCGGCTACCCGCTGGTGGTGCGCCCGTCTTACGTGCTGGGTGGCCGCGCGATGGAAATCGTGCACGAGCCGCGCGACCTCGAGCGCTACATGCGCGAGGCCGTGAAGGTGTCGAACGACTCGCCGGTTCTGCTGGACCGCTTCCTGAACGACGCCATCGAATGTGACGTCGATGCGCTGTCCGACGGCAAGCGCGTGTTCATCGGCGGCGTGATGGAGCACATCGAACAGGCTGGCGTGCACTCGGGCGATTCGGCCTGTTCGCTGCCGCCGTATTCCCTGTTGGCCGAGACCGTGGCCGAACTGAAGCGCCAGACCGCCGCCATGGCCAAGGCGCTGAACGTGGTCGGCCTGATGAACGTGCAGTTCGCGATCCAGCAGAACAACGGAGTCGACACCGTCTACGTGCTGGAAGTGAACCCGCGTGCCTCGCGTACGGTGCCTTATGTGTCCAAGGCTACCGGCATGCAGCTGGCCAAGATCGCCGCACGCTGCATGGCCGGCCAGTCGCTGGACTCGCAGGGCATTGTCGATGAGGTGGTGCCGCCGTACTACAGCGTCAAGGAAGCGGTGTTCCCGTTCAACAAATTCCCGGGCGTCGATCCGGTCCTCGGACCTGAAATGCGTTCCACCGGTGAAGTGATGGGCGTGGGCAAGACCTTCGGTGAGGCGCTGTTCAAGAGCCAGCTCGCCGCCGGTTCGCGCCTGCCCGAAGAGGGCACCGTGCTGATCACTGTGAAGGACAGCGACAAGGTGCGTGCCGTCGCCGTGGCCCGCATGCTGCACGACATGGGCTACCCGATCGTTGCCACGCGCGGCACGGCCTCGGCCATCGAAGCCGCGGGCATCCCGGTCAAGGTGGTCAACAAGGTCAAGGACGGCCGTCCGCACATCGTGGACATGATCAAGAACGGCGAACTGGCGCTGGTGTTCACCACGGTGGACGAGACCCGCGGCGCGATTGCCGATTCGCGCTCGATCCGTACCTCGGCGCTGGCCCACCGTGTGCCTTACTACACCACCATCGCCGGCGCGCGCGCCGCAGTGGAGGGCCTGAAGCACATGCAGAGCCTGGAGGTCTATGACCTGCAGGGCCTGCATGCGTCGCTGGCGTAACATTGCAGCCGGACGGGGCCTTTGTGCCCCGTCAAGGGCCGTCGGCCCGCCGGTGTTGCTGCCGGCGGGCATCTTGGCCTAAACTACGTCGAATTCGTCGATCGGCGCCTGGTTTCCCGGGCGCCTTTCCCATCCGAAAGCCGCGGTTGAGCGGAAGTGCCCTGGCCAGATGCCGGGCATGGTTCCAGCTCCGCTGCGGCTCATTTTTTTGTTGATCGAAGACATGAGCACCATTCCGATTACAAAGCGTGGCGCCGAGCTCCTGAAGGAAGAGCTGCAACGCCTGAAGGCCGTCGAGCGTCCTGCGGTGATCAATGCCATCTCTGAAGCCCGTGCGCAGGGCGACTTGTCCGAAAATGCCGAGTACGATGCCGCCAAGGAAAAGCAGGCGTTCATCGAGGGCCGCATCCTGGAGGTCGAGTCCAAGCTGTCCACGGCGCAGGTCATCGACCCGACCCAGCTCGACACCGACGGCCGCATCGTGTTCGGCGCCACGGTCGACCTGGAAGACCTGGAGTCGGGCAGCGCAGTGAGCTACCAGATCGTCGGCGACGACGAAGCTGATCTCGATACCGGCAAGATTTCCGTCAGCTCGCCCATCGCGCGTGCACTGATCGGCAAGTTCGAAGGCGACGTTGCGACCGTGCTGGCACCGGGCGGCGAACGCGAGTACGAAGTCATCACCGTCCGCTATATCTGAGGCCGGCTCGCCGACCGAATCGACCGCGCGGATTGTGTTCTCTTCTTCCTACTCCAGCCTGCCGCCGCTGCCCCACCGGATCTTCCTGCTGCTGACGGTCATCTGGGCCGGCAGCCTGTGGACGGTGGGCTATATGGTGGCCCCCACGCTGTTTGCCGTGCTACCCAGCCGTGAAACGGCGGGCATGATTGCCGGCCACCTGTTCCAGACCGAGGCCATCCTCGGCGTGACCGTCGGCGTGCTGCAGATGGTACTGTGCAATGTGCTGATCCGGCGTGGCGCCAACCGCTATCGGGCACTGCGCTGGCTGGTCCTGGCCATGCTGTGCTGCGTGCTGGTGGGCTATTTCGGTACCCAACCGTTCATGGGCAGCCTCAAGGAGAAGGCCATGGCGCTTGGTGTCGGGGTGGCTGAGTCGCCGTTCCGCGAACAGTTCGGCATGCTGCATGGCGTGTCCAGCGCCTTCTACCTGGTGCAGAGCCTGCTGGCGCTGGCGCTGGTGTGGCGCGCTTCGGCGCCGCGTTCGACCGGCGAATAGCGCGGATAGGACCAAATAGGCCGGATTGGCCAGCCATGGCAGGTGGCCCGTCAGGGGCCACCGTCGTTCAGGCCAATGCCTTCTTCTTCTGGCTGCTCGGCCGCGCGCGGGAGCGCTTGACGTTGCCGCCAGCCGTAACGCGTTCATTGCCCAGCACGGTCACCTCCTTGCGCGTCGGGCGGCGGTTGGGCGCCCCGCTGGGCTTCTTCACCGTGACGGTGCGGGGGGCGGCACCCCGGCGGGCCGGTGTGTGGCGGCCCAGGTCCTGCGGCTGGTTTTCCTTCAGGCGGGCCTCGCCCGGGCGCCAGATGACCAGCAGCTTGCCGATATGCTGGATCGGCGCGGCGTCGAGTTCATCGCAGATGGCTTCATAGATGGCGATGCGTGCCTCGCGGTCGTCGCCGAATACGCGGATCTTGATCAGGTCGTGAGCGGCCAGGCTACGGTCGATTTCGGCCAGCACCGCTTGCGTAAGGCCCTCCGCGCCAATCATGACGACCGGATTGAGGCCATGGGCACGAGAGCGGAGTTCGGAGCGCTGGGCTGGAATAAGTTGGAGTGCGGACATAAATAGGCGCTGACGGCGCAGGCAATAAAGTGCTGCCAGCAGCCCGTACGGGCAATGGCGGGGCGGAGTGGCCGCCGCTGGCATGCGATTGGCGCGTATTATCCGCCAAACCAGTACGGGTTGGCGGCAAAAAACGGCAAAACAGGCAAGAAATTGGGGCGTTCCCGTCTTCGCGGCGCCAACAGACAGGAAACAGGCGTAATCAGAATGGCCAAAGGCAAGTCCAAGAACAAGTTCAACCAGTCGTGGCTGCACGACCATATCAACGACCCGTACGTGAAGATGGCGCAGCGCGAGGGTTATCGTGCCCGCGCGGCCTATAAGCTCAAGGAAATCGACGAGCAGGACAAGCTGATCCAGCCTGGCCACGTCATCGTCGACCTCGGGGCGGCGCCCGGAAGCTGGAGCCAGTACGCGCGCAACAAGCTGGCGGCTTCGCCGCGCGCGGCGGGCGGCAAGCCGGACGGCGCCGTGGTGGCCATCGATATCCTGCCGATGGAGCCCGTTGCGGATGTCACCTTCATTCAGGGTGATTTCCGGGAGGAAGAGGTATTTCGACAGCTCGAGGAAGTGGTGATGGCGGCTTCCGGCGGCGCCAAGATCGACCTTGTATTGTCGGATATGGCCCCCAATTTATCTGGAGTGGCCTCTGCCGACGCCGCCCGGATTGAATATCTGTGTGATCTGGCGTTGGATTTTGCGCAGGCACATCTCAAGGCGGACGGCGCATTGCTGGTAAAGTGTTTCCACGGCAGCGGTTACAGCCAGATCGTCGAGAAGTTCAAGCGGCAGTTCAAGGTGGTCGCCAAACGCAAGCCCAAGGCGTCGCGCGACAAATCCTCTGAAACATTTATCCTTGGGCGTTACCTCAAAGTGGTGAGTTGACGGATCCGGCAGAAACCGTGGCGCTTTGGCCCTCCTGGGCTATCGGCGCCATAGTTTTCGCTGTTACCCCTTCGGGGCGGGTGCTGCATTACAATGCAATGCAGCTATCCGTTGGCAAGGCAATCGCAAAGGAGTTCGGCCTTGAATAACAACCTGTTTCAAAAGGCGGCAATCTGGCTCGTGATCGCGCTGGTGTTGTTTACCGTCTTCAAGCAGTTCGACAAGCCCCGTGCACAGGACGGCGTCACCTATTCGCAGTTCATGGATGATGCCAAGAACGGCAAGGTGTCGCGTGTCGACGTGCAGGGCCGCAACCTCGTGGTGTCGCCGAAGGAAGGCGCCAAGTACACCATCATCTCGCCGGGCGACATCTGGATGGTCGGCGACCTGATGAAGTACGGCGTGCAGGTGACCGGCAAGGCTGACGACGAGCCCAACGTGCTGGTTCAGGCCCTGTACTACCTCGGGCCGACCCTGCTGATCATCGTGTTCTGGTTCTACATGATGCGGCAGATGCAGGGGGGCGGGAAAGGCGGCGCCTTCTCGTTCGGCAAGTCCCGCGCGCGCCTGATCGACGAAAACCAGAACGCCGTCACGTTCCAGGACGTGGCCGGCTGCGACGAGTCCAAGGAAGAAGTGGTCGAGCTGGTCGACTTCCTGAAGGACCCGCAGAAGTTCCAGAAGCTGGGTGGCCGCATCCCGCGCGGCGTGCTGCTGGTGGGCCCTCCGGGTACCGGCAAGACGCTGCTGGCGCGCGCCATCGCCGGCGAGGCCAAGGTGCCGTTCTTCAGCATCTCGGGTTCGGACTTCGTTGAAATGTTCGTCGGCGTGGGCGCGGCCCGTGTCCGCGACATGTTCGAGAACGCCAAGAAGCAGGCGCCCTGTATCGTGTTCATCGATGAAATCGACGCGGTCGGCCGGCATCGTGGCGCCGGCATGGGTGGCGGCAACGACGAGCGCGAGCAGACCCTGAACCAGATGCTTGTCGAGATGGACGGCTTCGAGGCCAACTCGGGCGTGATCGTGATCGCTGCGACCAACCGTGCCGACGTGCTCGACAAGGCGCTGCTGCGTCCGGGCCGTTTCGACCGCCAGGTCTACGTGGGCCTGCCGGATATTCGCGGCCGCGAGCAGATCCTGAAGGTTCATATGCGCAAGGTGCCGATCGGCAACGACGTCGACGCTTCGGTGATCGCACGTGGTACCCCGGGCTTCTCGGGCGCCGACCTGGCCAACCTGGTCAACGAGGCTGCGCTGTTCGCCGCCCGCCGCAACAAGCGCGTGGTCGACATGCAGGACTTCGAGGACGCCAAGGACAAGATCTACATGGGTCCGGAGCGCAAGTCGACGGTCATGCGCGAGGAAGAGCGCAAGGCCACGGCTTACCACGAGTCCGGCCATGCCGTGGTGGCGAAGCTGCTGCCCAAGGCAGACCCGGTGCACAAGGTCACCATCATGCCGCGTGGCTGGGCGCTGGGCGTGACCTGGCAGCTGCCGGAGCATGACAAGTATTCGAAGTACAAGGACAACATGCTCGAGGAGATCGCGATTCTCTTCGGCGGCCGCGCGGCGGAAGAGGTTTTCCTCAACGCCATGAGCACCGGCGCGTCCAACGACTTCGAACGCGCGACCAAGATCGCCCGCGACATGGTGACCCGCTTCGGCATGAGCGACGAGCTCGGCGCCATGGTCTACGTGGATACCGAGCAGGACGGCATGTTCGGCAAGCTGTCGTCGAAGACCGTGTCGGAAGCCACGCAGCAGAAGGTCGACGCCGAGATCCGCCGCATCATCGACGACCAGTACGCACTGGCCAAGCGCCTGCTCGAAGAGAACCGCGACAAGGTCGAGGCCATGACCTCCGCGCTGATGGAGTGGGAAACGATCGACGCGGACCAGGTCAACGACATCATGGCCGGCAAGCCGCCGCGTCCGCCGCGCGGCGTGTCGGGCCCGAACGGTGGCGGCAATGCCCCGTCCGGCGGTTCGCCGGTGGCGCCCACCAATGCGCCTGCCACGGCCTGACGGCACGGGTTTCCCCTCCGCGGGACTGTGACTGCCTAGTTGTTCCGACAAGCCGGTGCCTTGGCACCGGCTTTCTCGTTTCTGCGTGGCCCGATCGTGGTCAGCCTGCAGAACCTCTACTATTCATTTCCGCTTCGCACCGTGCAGCAGATCTCGCAGACCAGGCATTTCCAGTGCGGCCGCTATCGCTTTGCGCTGGGTCGCCGCCCGCTTGTGATGGGCATCCTCAACGTCACGCCCGATTCATTCTCGGATGGCGGCAAGCATGCCACGCGAGATGCTGCGCTCCGGCACGCCGAGCAACTCATTGACGAAGGCGTGGACATCATCGATATCGGCGGCGAGTCCAGTCGCCCGGGGTCCGCGGCCTTGCCACTCGATGAAGAACTGGCCCGTGTGATTCCCGTGGTCGAGGCATTGCGCGACTGCGGCAAGCCGCTGTCGATCGACACCTACAAGCCTGAGGTCATGCGTGCGTCGCTGGCAGCGGGCGCCGATCTGATCAACGATATCTGGGGCTTCCGGATGCCGGGTGCGGTCGAGGCGGTGGTGGGCGGGCAGGCTGGCTTGTGCGTGATGCATATGCAGCGCGACCCGCAAACGATGCAGGAAGACCCGCACTATGCCGACGTGGTGGGCGAGGTCGGCGCTTTCCTCGATGAACGCGTGGCAGTGCTGCGCCAGGCCGGCATTGATCCCGCCCGCATCACGCTGGATCCGGGATTTGGCTTCGGCAAGACTCCGGATCATAATCTGCGCCTGCTGGGCCAGTTGCCGGCGCTGGCGAAGGCCGGGCTGCCGCTGCTGGTGGGCCTGTCGCGCAAGTCGACGCTTGGCGCGATCCTGGGTGGCCGGCCGCCGCTGCAGCGTGTGGCAGCGAGCATTGCCGCTGCGGTATGTGCGGCAGAGCGCGGAGCCTATATCGTGCGAGTACATGATGTGCAGGATACGGTGGATGCCCTCAAGACCTGGTGGGCGGTCCGGAATGAAACCGTGACAGCAGTTGAACAGCAATAGTTGCCAGACAGAGCAAGCAAGAAAGGATCAAAGGGAATGACGCGCAAGTATTTCGGGACTGACGGCGTACGAGGCAAGGTTGGCGAACTGCCGATCACGCCGGATTTCGTCATGCGGCTGGGGCATGCCGCCGGTAAGGTGCTGGCCCATGGCGCCGCCACCGGACAGGGACGGCCTACCGTGCTGATCGGCAAGGACACCCGGATTTCGGGATATATGCTTGAGGCGGCACTCGAGGCTGGTTTTACCTCGGCTGGCGTGCACGTGTTGCTGACCGGCCCGTTGCCGACGCCGGGCATCGCCTACCTGACGCGCGCGCTGCGCCTGTCGGCCGGCGTGGTCATTTCGGCCAGCCACAATCCGTACTACGACAACGGCATCAAGTTCTTCTCGGCCGACGGCGACAAGCTTCCTGACGAGGTCGAGGCGCAGATCGAGGCCGCCATCGAAGAGCCGATGGTCTGCGCGCCGTCGGATGAGCTGGGCCGTGCCAAGCGCATCAACGATGCCCCTGGCCGCTACATCGAATTCTGCAAGAGCACGTTCCCCAACAGCCAGGACCTGCGTGGCCTCAAGCTGGTCGTGGACTGCGCGCACGGCGCTGCCTACCACATTGCTCCGCATGTCTTCCATGAGCTCGGCGCCGATGTGATCGCGATCGGCAACCAGCCGGACGGCCGCAATATCAATGCCGGCTACGGCGCGACCGAGCCCGCAAAGCTGATTGAAGCTGTCAGAGAGCATGGTGCCGACCTGGGCCTCGCGTTCGACGGGGATGCCGACCGTCTGCAGGTCGTGGACAGCGAAGGCCGCCTCTACAACGGCGACGAACTGCTGTACCTGATCGTGCGCGACCGCATGGCGGCAGGACAAGCGGTCGAAGGCGCAGTCGGTACGCTCATGACCAATATGGCCGTGGAGCTTGCGCTCAAGCGGATCGGCGTGGAATTCGTGCGAGCGAAGGTCGGCGACCGCTATGTGCTGGAAGAGTTGAACAAGCGCCGCTGGACGCTGGGTGGAGAGGGCTCCGGCCACTTGCTGTGCCTGGATCGGCACAGCACCGGCGACGGCATCGTCTCGGCGCTCCAGGTGCTGGCGGCGCTGCGCCGCAGTGGCAAGACGCTGGCTGGCTTGCTGGAGGGTGTCAGCCTGTTCCCGCAGAAGCTCATCAATGTCCGCGTCGAGAAGGGATTCGACTGGCAATCGCATGCCGGCCTGAAGGCCGCGCGTGCGGTGGTAGAGCCCGAACTGGCGGGGCGTGGCCGCGTGCTGATCCGCGCATCCGGCACCGAGCCCGTGGTCCGCGTGATGGTTGAGGCGGAGCAGGCCGAGACCGCCGAGCGCGCCGCGCAGACGCTGGCGGAGGCATTGCGAGCCTGAGCTCAATAGCCATTAGCCGAGTTTCATTCGTATCAAAGCGCCGGGCACGTCCCGGCGCTTTTTCGTCTGTTAACGCAATTAACCGACGTTATCTCCCGACATCGGTTGAGCATTGGCAGGCCATGGCTATCCGCGCCCGTACTGGCTTCCAGGAAGATTCAAAGATGTCATGGAATTGTCATATGCGGAGCATAGAGTTCGTCTTGTCAAAAATTTGTCATTCCCAACCAATGTTCTCTGGAGGACATATGAAGCTGGTCAAGACTGCCGTGGCAGGCATCGTTTCGATGGTCGTAGCGGGTACTGCGTTCGCGGCGGAAATTACCGGTGCAGGCGCTTCTTTCCCGGCGCCCGTCTATTCCAAGTGGGCCGACGCATACCAAAAAGCAACGGGTAACAAGGTCAACTATCAATCCATCGGTTCGTCGGGCGGCATCAAGCAGATTGGCGCCAAGACGGTCGATTTCGGCGCCTCTGACGCTCCCCTGAAGGACGAGGACCTGAACAAGCAGGGCCTGGTCCAGTTCCCGACGGTGATCGGCGGCGTGGTGCCGGTGATCAACCTGCAGGGCGTGAAGCCGGGCGATCTGACCATCACCGGCGAGGTGCTGGCCAATATCTACCTGGGCAAGATCAAGAAGTGGGATGATCCGGCCATCAAGGCGCTGAATCCGCACGCCAAGCTGCCGAGCCAGGACATCCTGCCGGTGCGCCGCGCCGACGGTTCGGGCACGACCTTCATCTTCACCAACTACCTGTCGAAGGTCAGCCCCGACTGGAAGAATTCGGTGGGCGAGGGCACCACGGTCAACTGGCCGGGCGGCGGTACCGGCGGCAAGGGCAACGAAGGCGTGGCTGCATTCGTGCAGCGTCTGAATGGCGCGATCGGCTACGTCGAGTATGCCTACGCCAAGCAGAACAAGATGACCCACGTGAACATGAAGAACTCGGCCGGTGCCGTGGTTCAGCCTGGCGACGATGCCTTCAAGGCCGCCGCCGCCGGCGCGGACTGGAGCAAGAGCTACTACCAGATCCTGACCAACCAGCCGGGCAAGGCTGCATGGCCAATCGCTGGCGCCACTTTCATCCTGGTCCACAAGAGCCAGGAAAAGGCCGCGCAGGGTGCCGAAGTGCTGAAGTTCTTCGACTGGGCCTACAAGAGCGGCGGCAACATGGCTGCTGACCTGGATTACGTGCCGCTGCCGGAAGCGGTCGTGAACCAGATCCGCACCACCTGGAAGACCAGCGTCAAGGACGCTTCGGGCAAGGCCCTTTACTAAGCCGCCCGCCTGAATGGCAGCCGGCCGCGGCATGCGCCGCAGCCGGCTGAGTGGCCTGGCGGCTTGCCGCCGGCGCCTGCCAAATCATCGACCGTATCCTCTGCACCATGGCGACTTCGTCCGATCTCTCAGCCGTACGGCCGCCCAGCCGCACAGGCGACATCCTGTTCGGCGGCCTGACACGCGGGGCCGCCATTGTGACGCTGCTCCTGCTGGGCGGCATCATCGTGTCGCTGGCCATCAGTGCCTGGCCTTCGATCCAGGCGTTCGGCGCCCGATTCCTCTGGACTGCGGAATGGGATCCTCCCGCTGACGTCTATGGCGCGCTCGTGCCTATCTACGGCACGCTCGTCACTTCGCTGATCGCACTGATCATCGCGGTGCCGGTCAGCTTCGGCATCGCGCTGTTCCTGACCGAGCTTTCGCCGGTCTGGCTGCGCCGCCCGCTTGGAACGGCGATCGAGCTGCTGGCAGCCGTGCCGTCGATCGTCTATGGCATGTGGGGCCTGCTCGTGTTCGCGCCCCTCTTCGGCGAGTACTTCCAGAAGCCGCTGGCGGCTACCGTCGGCCAGTTGCCGGTGATCGGCAAGCTGTTCCAGGGCGCCCCGCTGGGCATTGGCCTGCTGTGCGCGGGCGTGATCCTGGCGATCATGATCATTCCGTACATTGCTTCGGTGATGCGCGACGTGTTTGAAGTCACCCCGGTGCTGCTCAAGGAATCGGCCTATGGCGTGGGCTGCACCACCTGGGAAGTGATGTGGAACGTGGTACTACCCTATACCCGCGCCGGCGTGATCGGCGGTGTCATGCTCGGCCTCGGCCGCGCGCTGGGCGAAACCATGGCCGTCACCTTCGTGATCGGCAACACCAACCTGCTCGACAACGTGTCGCTGTTCTCGCCGGGCAACAGCATCACGTCCGCACTGGCCAACGAGTTCGCGGAAGCGGGCGCCGGCCTGCACACGGCCGCGCTGATGGAACTGGGCCTGATCCTGTTCTTCATCACGTTCGTGGTGCTGGCGCTGTCCAAGCTGCTGCTGCTGCGGCTGGCAAAGAATGAGGGGACAAAATGAACCAGGCCAGCCACGCTGTATCTTCTGCATCGATTCCGGCCGTACGGCCCGACGCCGATGCCGTGCGCGCACGCCTGCAGACGCGCCGCCGACGCACCAACCTGTTTGCACTGACTGCCTCGCTGGCGGCAATGGGCTTCGGCCTGTTCTGGCTGGCGTGGATCCTGTTCACCACCGTCACGCTGGGCGTGGGCGGCCTGTCGCTGGACCTGTTCACGCAGATGACGCCGGCGCCGAACACCGCCGGTGGCGGCCTGGCCAACGCGATCTTCGGCAGCTTCGTGATGGTGGCGATGGCCACGCTGTTCGGCACGCCGCTGGGCATCCTGGCCGGCATCTACCTGGCCGAGTACGGCAAGTCGTCGCCGCTCGCCAGTCTTATCCGCTTCATCAACGACATCCTGCTGTCGGCGCCGTCGATCGTGATCGGCCTGTTCGTCTACGCGCTGGTGGTGACCCGCATGGGACACTTCTCCGGCTGGGCTGGCGTGTGCGCGCTGGCGCTGCTACAGATTCCAATCGTGGTGCGCACGACCGAGAACATGCTGAACCTGGTGCCCAATGCACTGCGTGAGGCTGCCTTCGCGCTCGGTACGCCGAAGTGGAAGATGGTGCTGTCGATCACGGTCAAGTCGTCCTACGCCGGCATCGTCACCGGCGTGCTGCTGGCCGTGGCGCGTATCGCCGGCGAAACCGCGCCGCTGCTGTTCACGGCGCTGTCCAACCAGTTCTGGACCAGCGACCTGAACAAGCCGATGGCGAACCTGCCCGTGACCATCTTCCGCTTTGCCATGAGCCCGTTCACGGAATGGCAGCAACTGGCCTGGGCGGGCGTGTTCCTGATCACGATCGGCGTGCTCGCGCTCAATATCCTGGCGCGCATCCTGTTCAAGAAATCATGACCGGCGCGCGATTCCAGCAATCGGACCGGAACCCGAATACCAAGCGAGAACCCAGCATGACTTCGACTGTCATCGATATTCCCGACTCCGTGCGTGCCAAGATCGACGTGCGCAACCTGAACTTCTTCTACGGCCAGTTCCACGCCCTGAAGAACATCAACATGTCGATCCCTGACCGCAAGGTGACGGCCTTCATCGGCCCGTCGGGCTGCGGCAAGTCCACGCTGCTGCGCACCTTCAACAAGATGTACGGCCTCTACCCCGAGCAGCGCGCCGAGGGCGAGATCAACATGGACGGCGAGAACCTGCTGACCAGCCGCCAGGACATCGCGCTGCTGCGCGCCAAGGTGGGCATGGTGTTCCAGAAGCCGACGCCGTTCCCAATGTCGATCTACGACAACATCGCCTTTGGTGTGCGCCTGTTCGAGAAGCTGTCGCGCTCGGAAATGGACGATCGTGTGGAGTGGGCACTGTCCAAGGCCGCGCTGTGGAACGAGGCCAAGGACAAGTTGCACCAGTCCGGTTACGGCCTGTCGGGTGGCCAGCAGCAGCGCCTGTGCATTGCGCGCGGCATTGCCATCCGTCCCGAAGTCCTGCTGCTCGATGAGCCGTGCTCCGCGCTGGACCCCATTTCCACGGGGCGCATCGAGGAACTGATCGCCGAGCTGAAAGACGAATATACCGTGGTGATCGTGACCCACAATATGCAGCAGGCGGCGCGTTGTTCGGACTACACCGCCTACATGTACCTGGGCGAGTTGATTGAGTTCGGCGAGACCGAGAAGATCTTCATCAAGCCGCACCGCAAGGAAACCGAAGACTACATCACCGGCCGGTTCGGCTGACGCCGGCCCCTGTGCCACGCAACGCCCCGGAAACCCATAGCGGTCTGGAGAATCCCATGCCCGACAAGCACCTGTCCACCCAATTCGACGCCGACCTCAATGCCATCAACACCAAGCTGCTGCAGATGGGTGGCCTGGTCGAGTCGCAGATCGAGCTCGCCATGCGGGCGCTGGCCGACTTCGATGCCTCGCTGGCCGATCAGGTCATCGTGCGCGAACAGCAGCTCAACGCGCTGGAAGTCGAAATCGACGCCGACTGCGGCAACATCATCGCGCGCCGCCAGCCCACCGCGCGCGACCTGCGCCTGGTGATGGCGATTTCCAAGACCATCACGAACCTGGAGCGCGCGGGGGACGAGGCCGAGAAGATCGCCAAGCGCACCAAGCACATCATGGAAGACGCAGCGGCGCATAATATCAACTACGCCGAAGTGAAGCTGTCGGGCGAGATGGCCATCTCGCTGCTGCGCCAGGCGCTGGACGCCTTTGCCCGCCTGGACACGGTGGCGGCCGCGCGCATCGTCAAGGACGACAAGGCCATCGACGACGAATTCCGCGGCTTTGTGCGCAAGCTGATTACCTACATGATGGAAGACGCCCGTACGATCTCGGTGGCGCTGGACTTCCTGTTCGTGGCCAAGGCGGTCGAGCGCATCGGCGACCATGCCAAGAACATTGCGGAGTTCATCATCTATATCGTCAAGGGGACCGATGTCCGCCACACCTCGCGCGAGGACATGGAGCGCGAGGCGCTGAGCTGAGCAGCGTCATCTCCGGAGAAACACACACATGCCAAGCAGTATTCTCGTTGTCGAAGACGAACCGGCGATCGCTGAACTGATCGCCGTCAACCTGCAGCACGCGGGGCACTATCCGATCCGGGCCTACAACGCCGAGCAGGCACTGTCGCTGATGAGCGACGTGCTGCCCGACCTGGTGCTGCTCGACTGGATGCTTCCGGGCAAGTCAGGCGCAACCTTCGCCAAGGAGCTGCGTGCCAACGACCGCACCAAGCAGATTCCCATCATCATGCTCACTGCCCGCAGCGAGGAGCAGGACAAGGTGATGGGCCTGGAGGCCGGTGCGGACGACTACGTCACCAAGCCGTTCTCGCCCAAGGAATTGCTTGCCCGCATCAAGGCCGTGCTGCGTCGCCGTGCCCCGCAGCTGACCGATGACGTGGTGGCCATCAACGGCCTGAGGCTGGATCCGGCCACGCACCGCGTGACCGGCGAGGATCAGGCGGGCTTCATCAAGCTCGATCTTGGGCCTACCGAGTTCCGCTTGCTCCACTTCCTGATGACGCATCCGGAACGCGTACACAGCCGCTCGCAACTGCTGGACCACGTCTGGGGTGACCATGTCTTCGTCGAAGAGCGTACGGTCGATGTGCATATCAAGCGCCTGCGCGCGGCGCTGACGCCTGGCGGCTACAGCAATATGATCGAAACCGTGCGCGGCAGCGGCTACCGGTTGGCCCGTACACCAGGCAACTGAGCCTGGCCCTGGCCGGCGCTGCGTGGCCAACTGCTACGAATTCGTGGCAAACTCTGCCGCAAAACGGCGGCTCCGCCGCCATCTGCCCGCAGTCAGGGCCCCTGAGTTTCTTTTGCGCGCATGAATGTCATCTGGGCCCGTTCCGCGGCCATCCTGATCAGCCTGGTGGTGGTTTCCGTCGGGGTTTATTTCCTGGCGGGCCCGATACCCGCGCTGGCAGTGATGGGTTTGTCACTGCTGTGCCTGCTGGCATTCCATCTCTACCAGATCAACCGGCTGTGGAAGGTCCTGGACGCGCCGGCATATGGCGAGATCCCGAGCGCGCTGGGTCTCTGGGGCGAGGTCTACTACCGGCTCCACCGACTGGTCAAGCGCTGGCGCCTGCAGGTGCTGCAGGTTGAGCAGCAGCACACGCGCTTTATCCAGGCCATCCAGGCTTCGCCGAACGGCGTGCTGATGCTCGATGACGCGGACCAGATCGAATGGTGCAACGGCGTGGCCGAACAGCATTTCGGCCTGAACGCGCGGCGCGACGTGCGCCAGCGCATCACGCACCTGATCCGCCGTCCCGAATTCGTCCATTACCTGACGCGCCAGCGCTTCGACGAGCCGCTGGCCATGCGCGACATGGGCGAGCACAAGCAGGGCGTGATCTCGGTGCAGGTGCTGCCATATGGCGACAACCGCAAGCTGGTCATCACGCAGGACATCACCAAGCTCGAAAATACCGAGGCCATGCGGCGCGACTTCGTGGCCAACGTATCGCACGAACTGAAAACGCCGCTGACCGTGCTCACGGGCTTTCTCGAGACCGTACGCGACCTGCCGGTGTCCGAGGAAGACCGAAGGCGCTATGTCGACATGATGCTGGTGCAGTCCATGCGGATGCAGAGCATCGTGGAAGACTTGCTGGCCCTGGCCAAGCTGGAAAGCGATGCGCAGCCGCCCGGGCAGGAACTCGTGCCGGTCCGGGAAATGGTGAGCCACCTGGTGCATGATGCGGAAGCGTTGTCGCAGGAGCGGCACCACATTGCCGCCGAGATCGACCCCACCGTGGGCCTGCGCGGCACCGAAACGGAATTGCTGTCGGCGCTTGGCAACCTGGTTTCGAACGCGGTGCGCTATACGCCCGCCGGCGGGGGTATCACCATCCGGCTTGGCTGGGATGACGGGCATGCCGTGTTTTCGGTGGCGGATACGGGCCTCGGTATTGCGCCCGAGCATATTCCCCGCCTGACCGAGCGCTTCTACCGCGTCGACCGCAGCCGTTCGCGCGATACCGGCGGCACCGGCCTGGGCCTGGCCATCGTCAAGCACGTGGTCTCGCGCCACCATGCGGAATTGCGCGTGAACAGCGAGGTGGGACGGGGTAGCGTGTTCCGCATCATTTTCCCCGCGGAGCGCAGCGTGCGCGAGGTGGCTGGCGCGGCCGATCCTTCGCGCCGCGCCGCCTGACGGCAACATCGGCTGTCATCAAGCCCAACAAAAAAATGGCTCGCGCAAGCGGGCCACTTTTTTTGTTCGGTGTCGTGCTTACGTGCTGCCGAACATTGCCAGCAGATCGTTCTGGCTGACATGGGGGTGCTTGGAGCGCGTCTGCTTGCGGACATAGTTGCCGTCCGGCTGCATGATCCACGTCGAGGCATTGTCGCGCAGGTGCACCTGCAGGCTCTCCTTGATGACGCGTGCCTTGAGCGCCTTGTCCAGCACCGGGAACGCCACTTCCACGCGGCGGAAGAGGTTGCGGTCCATCCAGTCGGCGCTGGACAGATAGAGCACTTCGTCGCCGCCTGCAAGGAAGTAATAGACGCGGTGGTGCTCCAGGAAGCGTCCCACGATCGAGCGAACCGAGATGTTCTCGGACATGCCTGGCACGCCAGGCATCAGCGCGCAGACACCGCGTACGATCAGATCGATCTTCACGCCGGCGCGCGACGCCTTGTACAGCTCGTCGATGATGGATGGCTCCAGCAGCGCGTTCATCTTGGCGATGATACGAGCAGGTTTGCCGGCACGCGCATTGCGCGCCTCGGCGCGGATATGCTCGACCAGGTTGCTGTGCATGCTGAAGGGCGACTGCCACAGATGGTTCAGCCGGATGGTGCCGGCGGTTCCCGTCAGCAGCTGGAAGACGTGGTGTACGTCTTCGCAGATGGCCTCGTTGGCGGTCAGCAGGCCGAAGTCTGTGTACAGGCGCGCGGTACGCGGATGATAGTTGCCCGTGCCGAGGTGGGCATAACGGCGCAGCTTGACCTGCTTGGCCTTGGCGCCGGCCGGCTCGCGCCGCACAATCAGCAGCATCTTGGCGTGGCACTTGTGACCGACCACGCCGTAGATGACATGGGCGCCGGCAGATTCCAGCCGCTCGGCCCAGTTGATGTTGGTCTCTTCGTCGAAGCGCGCCAGCAGTTCCACGACTACGGTGACTTCCTTGCCGTTGCGTGCCGCCGTCATCAGCGCTTCCATGACCAGCGATTCATTGCCGGTCCGGTACACCGTCTGCTTGATGGCCACCACGTCCGGGTCGGTCGCGGCCTGTTGCAACAGGTCGAGCACGGAGTTGAAGCTCTCGTATGGATGGTGCAGCAGCACATCCTGCTGGCGGATGACATCGAAAATCGGCGCGCCGCTGGCAAATGGCTTGACCGGTGCCGGCACGTGGGGCGGGAACTTCAGCGCCGGACGGTCCACCATGTCGGGGATCTGCATCAGGCGAACGAGGTTCACGGGCCCGGAGACGCGATACACGTCCTGCTCGCCGAGGCCGGATTCCAGCAGCAGGCGGCGCGCAAGCGCCGGCGGCGTGTCCGACGAGACTTCCAGCCGCACGGTATCGCCGAAGTGCCGCGTCGGCAGTTCGCCCTGCAGGGCTTCGCGCAGGTCGGTGATCTCGTCTTCGGAAACGAAGAGGTCGGAATTGCGCGTGACGCGGAACTGGTAGCAGCCCTGGACTTCGATGGACGGGAACAGTTCATGCACGAATCCCTGCATGAACGAGGACAGCATCACGAAGCCGAACGGGTAGCCCGACAGCTTCTCGGGCATCTTCACCACGCGCGGCAGCGCGCGGGGCGCCTGCACGATGGCCAGGTCGGCCTCGCGGCCGAAGGCGTCCTTGCCGGAGAGCTCGACGACAAAGTTCAGGCTCTTGTTCAGCACGCGCGGGAACGGGTGGGCCGGATCCAGCGCAATTGGCGTCAGCACGGGGCCCAGCTCGCGGACGAAGAAGTCGCGCGCCCATTCACGCTGGGCGTCGGTCCAGGTGGTGGTCAGGTGAAAAAAGATGCCTTCTTTCTCGAGAAGGGGAAAAATGACGTTCTGCAGCATGTCATACTGCGAAGCCACAAGCTGCTGGGTGCGCTCCGTGACACGCTGGTAAGCCTGCTGGATGGAAAGGCCGTCGGGCGTGAGGCCGGAGGCGTTGTCGCGCATCTGTTCCTTCAGCCCGGCCATGCGGATTTCAAAGAACTCGTCCAGATTGCTGGACACGATGCAGATGAATTTGAGTCTTTCCAGCAGGGGTACCTTGGGGTCGGCGGCCTGTGCCAGAACGCGTGCATTGAATTCCAGAATGCCCAGCTCGCGGTTGAGCAGCGTGCTGGACGGTGTCGTCGACATGGGTATGACCTTCTTTTGGTAATGTGGCGACTTTTTCATAGATTCATGTCACTTTTATGACACTACGATTTTGTCATGACGCTGACATGCCGAGGACATAATTTTCCGGGGTGCCGGCCACCGCCTGTGCGGACAGCCCGTCTCTTGCGGCGCGGTAGCCGGTGCTCCATGCGTTTCAGCTTCCCAGACACCGAATGAACAACACCCCACGCCTGCTGGCCGCCGTCGACATGGGCTCGAACAGCTTCCGCCTGATGATCGGGCGGGTGGACGAGACGCTCACCGCGAACGGCCCGGCCAGCCAGATCTTCCAGGTCGACGCCCTGCGCGAGCCGGTGCGGCTGGCAGCCGGCCTGACACCGGACAAGTACCTTGACCAGCCGGCGCGGCGCCGCGGCATCGACGCGTTGCGCCGCTTCGGCGACCGGCTGCGCGATTTCTCGCCGGACCAGGTCCGTGCCGTGGCGACCAACACGCTGCGCGTGGCCAAGAATGCGTCGGAGTTCCTGATCGAGGCCGAGGCCGCGCTAGGCTTCCCGATCGAAGTCATCGCCGGACGCGAAGAAGCGCGCCTGATCTATCTGGGTGCGTCGCACGATGCGCCGGTGTGCCAGGGCAACCGGCTGGTGGTCGATATCGGTGGCGGCTCGACCGAATTCATCATCGGCAGCGGCTACCAGTCGAAGCTGATGGAAAGCCTCTACATCGGCTGCGTGTCGCACAGCCGCCAGTTCTTCCCAAGCGGCAATGTCGACGAGTACGCGATGAAGCAGGCCGAACTGGCCGCGCGGCGCGAAATCCAGGTGCTGGTGCGCCAGTATCGCGCGGCGGGGTGGGAGCAGGCGGTCGGTTCATCGGGTACGGCGCGCGCACTGGCCGAGCTGATCGAGCTCAACGGCATGAACGACAGTCAGGCCGAGCATGGCATCACGCGCGAGGGCCTGGAGCGGCTCAAGCGTGCGCTGATCAAGGCCGAGAACACCAACCGGGTCAAGCTGGCGGGCCTGAAGGCGGACCGCATCCCGGTGCTGCCGGGCGGACTCTCAATCATGCTGGGCGTGTTCGCCGAACTCGACATCGACCGCATGGACGTGACCGACGGGGCGTTGCGCCTTGGCGTGCTCTACGACCTGCTGGGGCGTAGCCATCATGAGGACATGCGCACGGTGACGGTGGACCAGTTCATGCGCCGCTACGGCGTGGACCGCGCACAGGCCAATCGTGTGCGCCGCGCCGCGACCACATTGCTGTCCCAGTTCCCCGAGCCGCCCCATGAGCGCCGGGAGGACAATCTCGGGCTGCTAGGCTGGGCCGCCAGCCTGCATGAGGTGGGTATGTCGATTTCCCATAGCGGGTACCACAAGCATTCGGCCTATATCGCGACGCATGCGGACATGCCGGGCTTCTCCAAGACCGACCAGGCACGCCTGGCGGCCTTGCTGCTTGGCCATGCCGGCAAGCTGGGCAAGCTCTCGGGCAGCGGCAAGTTCCTCGACTGGCGCATGCTCTTCAGCCTGCGGCTGGCATTCGTGCTGTGCCGCCGGCGCTCGGATGCGCCGCTGCCGGATATCCGTGTGTCCCAGCGGTCGGACGCGCTTGACGAGGGCTTCGAGGTTCGCGTGCCCAAGGCCTGGATCGAAGCCAATCCGCTGGTTGAATACAGCCTGGCGCAGGAGGCTGATGAATGGCAGCGCGTCGGCAAGCGCTACAAGGTGGTATACGCCTGACCGCCAGAGCGGCGGCGCCAGATGCCAAACAGGAGCGGCGGCCAATGGCCGCCGTTTTCATTGCGCCGGAGCGCTTCAGGCCGCGTGGTTCAGGCCAAGGAAGTGGCGGGCATAGCGCGGGTTCATGTCGTTCACGCGCAGCAGCGTGAGGAAGTCGGCCACGTTGAAGTCCGGATCCCAGGCAGGCAGGCCGCAGATGCGTGCGCCCAGGCGCAGGTAACCCTTGATCAGCGCGGGCGGATCGACTTCGAGCTGCTGGTTGAGGTCTTCGACAGGCAGCGGCACGCGCGGGAAGGCGTGGTATTCGATCGGTGCCAGCGAACGCTCGCTGAACAGCCGGTACAGGCTGGCGGCATAGTGGCCACCATCGCTCATCGGCACGCTGGCGCAGCCGAGCATCGATTCGATGCCCCAGCGCTGCAGGTACTCGCCCAGGCCGCCCCACAGGGCCATGATGACGCTCCCTGATCGATAGTCACGGTGCACGCAGGAGCGGCCGAGCTCGAGCATCTTGGGGCGCAGGTGCGAAAGGCGGATCAGGTCGAATTCCGATTCCGCGTACAGGCAGCCGATGCGCTTGGCCTGGTGCGGCGGCAGCACGCGGTAGGTGCCGACCACCTTGAGCGTGACCATGTCCCGCACGATCAGGTGGTCGCAGTAGGCGTCGAACATGTCGATATCCAGCTCGGGCACTTTCGACGACAGGCGCGCGCCCATCTCTTCGGCGAACACCTTGTAGCGCAGGCGCTGCGCCTCGACTACTTCATCCTGATGGCGCGCCCACGCCACGCTGAGAACAGGCGATTCATTTGCCGGTGTATCCGACGGGCGATGAAGACGCCTCCGCGCCGACTGGCCGCCGAGGCCATTGGGCAGGGAGTCGAAAAGCGGCTGGGTAGGCGTCGGGAGGTCTCGCATCAGTGTGTCCTTTTGGTGACGATACTGCTGCGAAACAATGTAGTGAGCCGCGGTGACAGTGCCGTGACCCGGCGATGACGCTTCCATGACGCGCGCTGGCGCAGTGTGGGCGCCTGGTGCGACCGACGAGGAGGGAGCGGCCTGGGCAAGGCAGGAGGGTGGGGCAGGGGTGCGCGACATGCTTGTTTCTCCGGGTCACCAATGCCGGGCGTGCCGGCGAACCACGCGACTCTATTGAGTGGAGAAACAGGGGGCTATCGCTCTTCGCCGAAATTTCCGATGGCGTTGGGCGCTGCGGGCGGAAGCCGTTGTGCCCGCGCCGCAGCTGGGCCGGAGATTCAGAAATTCCTCATCGGGGTGTGTCAGAGGAACTCAGGATTGATGACCGCGCGCAACACCGTCTGCGCCTCGCTTTCGCGGGTACGGCTGGCTAGCCACCAGATGCCGCTCTTGCGTACGCTCCAGTTCATCTCCGTGCCGGCCAGCAGCAGGCTGACCAGCCTTCCGATCCAGGGTTGGTGACCCACCACCACGACGTTCTCATCGCCCTGCGGCCAGCCTATGGCGCTGAGGACGGCACTGACGTCAGCGCCAGGCGCGAGGGCATCCACAACTTCAGAGCGGCTGCTGAGCGCCGCCGCAGTCTCGCGCGTGCGCAGCGCGGGGCTGCACAGTAGGCGGGTGCCGGCAGGCAACTGGGCGCGCAGCCATGCCGCGGAGGCGTCTGCCTGCTTGCGTCCGCGGCGCGTGAGCGGACGCTGCAGGTCCGCGTTCCGGCTCAGGCCGAGCGGATCGGGGAGTTCTTCGGCTTCGGCGTGACGCCAGAGGATCAGGTTCATGTCGGAGCTGGGCAGGATTCGTGCTTCGAGTATGGTGAAGCCGTCCGATAGGCGCAAGCAGGGCGGGCCACGGTGGCGGCTCGCCCAAAACAATACGGGCTGCCTGTCAGGCAGCCCGCAAGTGTCTCCGAGCGTAGTGTCAGGCGCGTGACACACGCTGGCGCGCAATCATTGCGCTGAGGCCGGGCGGGAAGTGGTTCCGGCCCGGCGCTGGCAAAGACTCAGGATTTGTGGCGGAAGTTGATGCGGCCCTTGGTCAGGTCGTACGGCGACATTTCCAGGGTGACGCGATCGCCTGCCAGGATGCGGATGCGGTGCTTCTGCATCTTGCCCGATGCATAGGCCCAGATCTCGACGCCATTTTCCAGCAGGACTCGGTAACGATTGTCGGGCAGGGCTTCCGACACCACACCGCCAAATTCAATGAGTTCTTCCTTAGCCAATCTATCTTCCTTTTCTGCAGCCCGCGGGCTGCAATGGTTACGTTTTACATCCGATGTGACGCGACGCGCGGGCATGCCGGTCCGGCGTATGTGCACAGGGCTTGCCGCATGGCGGCGGGTCGCGCCTTGGGTTGTCCCAGGCAAGCTGACAAGGCCCGGACGACGCAGCAGGCCGCGTACCATCCAGTCCGGTTAGGGAATCGTCCAGGGGGCGCAATCTGCCCGGCCGATCTGTCTTGCCGATTGCGGCCGCAGAACCTCGGCCGTGCGAGTCGCGGGTGCGCGGGCACCGTGTTACCGGTCGCTCGCCATGGCTGTAACGTTGCGGAAGGATCTGAAGGGCCGGCCTTCACGCTGGAGAGAACGCCCGGTGACAGGGATGCGGAACATCCCGGGGCTAACAACATATTGTACCACGGGTGCGGGATTTCAATGAGGCAGGCGCAACTTGGCGGCACGGGCGAAGGCATCCGCCGGATAGACGGTGCTTAACCCTCTTTGGGTGTCTTTTGGTCCGCCTACGGTGCAGTCGCGACCTTGGTATTTGTCGGATATGAGCTAGAACTAACTCACGGGCTTATGTACTGAGAGGCCCTTGCAAACGGAGGTGGTCATGGAACTCCACATGCAATCGCACCACTATGTACGTTGCCGGCCTGACTGGCGGGCAGCCGTCGTCGCGGGCCTCATCGCCGGCACGGCTTACATGGTGCTGGAACTGCTGACTGCACGCTTCCTGCTCTATCTGGGTGCCTGGGGCACGGTGAAGATGGTGGCGGCGATCATCCTGGGCCGAGAGGCCCTGACGTCCCCGGATGTCTTCAGCTGGACCATCGTGCTGGCCGCGGCAACGGTCCACTACGCGCTGTCGATCATCCTGGCATCCATACTGGCGCTGATCCTGGGCTCTTTCCGCCTGGATTCGGGCATGGGTCTGGCATCTATCGTCGGTATCGTCTTTGGCGTAGCGGTCTACCTGGTGAATTTCTACGCGCTGGGTCGCTACTTCAACTGGTTCGATGAGGCGCGAGGCTGGGAAAGCCTGTTTGCGCATGCGCTGTTCGGGCTGGTGGCGGCTGACGCCTATTGCCATTTCGAGCGGCGCAATGCCGCGGCGGGAGCGCCGCAGGGCAGCTCGCCATGACGAGGCCGGGCGGCGTGGAAAAGAAAAACGGCTTATGTCGGAAGACATAAGCCGTTTTTGCTCGTACTGGTGTACTGGTCGGAGCGATAGGATTCGAACCTACGACCCTCTGATCCCAAATCAGATGCGCTACCAGGCTGCGCTACGCTCCGAAGCCTGCCATTGTAGCCGGCTTCGCATGGCAAGGTCAATCCAGGTGAAAAGGTGCCGTCTGCGGCGCGCCGAAGGCGCCCCGGCGAACGCACCCTGCTTAGGATGGGCCGACTGCGGCTTGACTTGAATTCGGGCCCGGCGATAATCGCCAGACCGCCACAGTCCGCCCGTGTTTGCCGGGATCGATGGCAAAGCACCCTTGAGCGGACTGTCCAGGCCATCATAAAAGAAAGAAGCGCTCCCGCCTGCGGAGAGCGTGCCGGCCTGCCAGTCCGTTTGCGCCCGCATCGGCTGGCGGATGTCCGGAACCGGTCTGGCGGCAAATTGAAAACGACGGTCCCGAAGCAGGGCCGAGACAAAAAGGGACGGTGGCGTCGTGCGGGGCGCTGCCTGTCGCTGGACGGGAATGAAGATGTTTCAGTCGCACATGATTGTGCTCGTTGCAGGCTTGTTTGCCCTGCAAATGGCGGTGGTTTGTGCCGTGCTGCGCCGCTCGCCGGGAATGGAGCCAAGCGGCCTGACTGCGTGGGCACTCGGCGACCTCATGGCCGCGTCAGCGGCCGCCATGCCGGCCCTGGCCGAGTTCGCGGGGTACTGGCTGGCGGCCGACGCTGTCGATATGGCCCTGTTCTCGGGTATTTCGCTGATGGCGGCGGGCACGCGGCATTTCGCCGGAAAGCCCGGGCATGCCTCCACGCTGCTGGTCGTGAACCTGGTATTGGGGGCTGCGATTGCCGGCGGCACGTGGTGGCCGCATGCCGGCTGGCTGGAGGCGCTGCGCCCCTGGATGCCGGCGGCGCTGGGTTTCGGGCAGGTACTGCTGTTGCTCGACCTCGTGCGTAGCGTTGTGCCGGTGCTCGCACAGAAGCGTGGCACGGGCAGGTTCGCTGCGCTGTCGCTGGTGCTGATTGCGGCCGGGTGCGCCGGACTGAATGCCTGGAATCTTGCCGGCTCCGTCGTCCAGCCCGGCGTTCCTGGTCCGCTGGCACAGGACGGCTCGCTGGTCGTGCTGAACGTGTTCGCCATGGTGGGGCTGTCGGTCAGCTTTGCATTGATGACCCATGACCGCCTGCGCCGGATGCTCGAACGCAAGGCCAGCCACGATGACCTGACGGGCCTGCTGGCGCGCGGCGCATTCTGGCAGCAGCTCGAGGCAGCAATCGGGCAAGCGGACCGGCAGGGTAAGCCGTTGACCGTGGCGTTCATCGACCTGGACCACTTCAAGGCCATCAACGATGTGTACGGGCACCTGGCCGGTGACAGCGTACTGAGGCACTGCGCCGGTTTGCTGCGGAAGACGGCGGGTTCGCAGGACATCATCGGCCGGCTCGGCGGCGAGGAATTCGCCCTCGTCATGCCTGGCACGACGCTGGAGCGGGGGCGCGCGACGAGCCTGCGCCTCAGTACGGCCGTGAGAAACACGCCGTGCCCTTCCGAACCCGACGCCATTGCCTATACCGTCAGTATCGGCATGGCGCAGCGCGAGCCGTCGGAGACCGTGGAGAATCTGATGCGCCGTGCCGACCAGGCTCTCTACGATGCGAAGCAAGCGGGCCGCAACTGCGTATCGCTGCACCGCGTCGGCATGCCATGGCATGGCGCCAGCGCGGGTGAGCCTACGCATTGGCGGCAGCGCGCGACATCCTGATCCGCCGCGCAGCATCGCGCTGCGGTAGAATGCTGCCCTTCGCGTCCTTAGCTCAGTTGGATAGAGCACTCGCCTTCTAAGCGAGCGGTCAGAGGTTCGAGTCCTCTAGGACGCGCCAAGACATTTCCGGATCGACGGCAAATTTGCCGAGGCCACGTGCCAGGCCCGCAAAGGGCTGAGGTGCTGCTGAGGTCCCGGGCGTCCAAAAGGCTTTCATACGCCGCCTCTGAAGTTGGATGGTTGCGCGGTTCGCGCAGGCGACGGCTGGCATCGCGCCGACATCCTTTCCCCTCGGCGAGATCCCAGTGGCCGTTTTCAGTGGTACAACAGGCCGTCGGAAATACGTCATCCGGACGGGGCATGGCTGAGGAGCGCAAGCAGCGCGCCGGCCTCGCGAAGGTCCGCTGTCTCGAAGCCTTCACTAAACCGGCCATAGCTCTCCGACAGCAACGTGCGCGCTTCAGTGCGCTTGCCCTGCCGCTGCCACATTCGGCTTAACGCTACGGCTGCGCGCAATTCCAACGATTGGGCGCCCTGGTGGCGGGCCTTCTCGATCGCCCCCAGAAAGCACGCTTCGGCCTGGGTGGCGGCTTCGTCGGTTTCCCCGTTCCAGCACCGTTCGAGCAGCGTTAGCTCTCCCTTGACACGATGAATCTCGGCTTGATACAGGCACTCCCCGGCCTGTTCGCTGGCGGCCACGGCCTCGGACAACGTCGCAAGTCCCATCCCGGTTTGTCCCGCGCTGGCGTAGGCTTCGGCCAGAAGCGTCAGGAAGTGGCTGCGCATCAGCTCGGCCCCGGTCGCGCGGTAGGCCACCAAGCCCTGGTTCATCAGCGCTATGCCTTCTGATACGCGCCCCTGCCGGGTTAGCGCGCAGCCAGAGAGTATTGTTCCGCAAGCGAGCCCGTACGGCAGGCCATAGTCGGTCGAGAGGGAAATGAGCGCCTGCGCCAGCTCGTGCGCCGCCTGCACGTCGCCGCGGAGCAGGCGAACCTCGGCTGCGGCAAGCAAGGCATCCGCCGAGTCCGACGGATGAGACGGTGTCCGGGCGAGTTCGAGCGCTTCCCGGGCGCGCGCGCTGGCCTGATCCGGGTAGCCGAGCAGCCACAAGTTCATGGCGATGAGGGCGAGACCCTGCACGCCGGGCTCAAGCCCGTAGACGAAGGCCTGCGCCTGGTGCTTCAGGGGATCGTAGATGGCCATGGCCTGCTCCAACTGCACCTGGGCGGGAGCCAGCTCGCCGAGATAGAACAGGTTGGCGCCTAAGGCGCGATGCGCCTGGACAAGCAGCCCGGGATCGCGCTCCTGTCGGGCCAGATCGAGTAGTTGCTCTGCCAGTTTGCGCGCCGTCGCGAGCTCCGCCCGCACGGTGTGGAATGTGCGCAGTCCCATCAGGGCAGCAAAAAGCTGGGACGTGTCGCCAAGCTGATGGCAGAGAGCGAGCGCCTGGGTGTAGGTTCGTTCCACTTCGGGGGCCGCGAAGCCTCTGGTGGCCATCCAGGCCGGGCCGAGCGTGATTTGCAGTGGCAGTTCCTGTCGCGCTCTGTCGGGGCCGTCCGGCAGTGTTGCCAGAAAGGTCAGCGCCATGGTGAGGTGGGTGACGGCCTCGGCGTCGGCGGAGCGCTGGATGGCCTGACGTCCGGCCCGGTGCAGGTACTCGACCGCCTTGGGTGTGTTGCCGCTACGGCTGAAATGGTATGCCAGCTCGCTGCAGTGCTCATCGAGCTGCGCACTGAACTGTGCCTCGACCGCCTGTGCCGTGCGCTCATGCAGCGCCCGACGTCGCTCGTTCAGCAGGGAGGCGTAGGCCACCTCCTGCGTCAGTGCGTGTTTGAAGCTGTACAGGTTCTCCGGAAATGCCGGTTGCTCGTAGATGAATTCCGCGGCTTGCAGCCGCGCCAGAATCGTCTTCGTGTCGTCCTCGGGAAGGTCGACAACCCGCGCGAGCAGGCTCCAGGGAAACACCTTGCCAATCACCGCGAGCGTTTGCAGCAATGCCTTTTCATGCGGCTGCAGGCGGTCGATGCGGCCGGCAAGCACGCCCTGGACTGTGACCGGGATGTGCAGCTTTTCCGGGACCTGCTTGAGACGGTAATGGCCGCGTTCGCCGCGCAGCACCTGCCCTTCGACCATGTCCTGCACGACCTCCTCGATGAAGAACGGGTTGCCTTCCGTCTGCTGCAGGATCAGGGGCTCGAGGTTGGCCAAGCCTGCGTCATCGCCGAGCAAGGCGCGCAATAGTTGGCGTGCCTCGGCTTCGCCCAGCGGATCGAGGCGGATTTCGGTGTAGTAGGGCTTGCAACGCCAGGCGTGCCGGTACTCCGGCCTGAAATTGACCAGCAGCAGGATGCGGGCGCTAACCACGTTCTCGGCGAGAAAGCCGAGAAAGGCCTCGGTTTCGGCGTCGAGCCACTGCAGGTCCTCGATAATCAGCTCCAGCGGTTGCGTCAGGCTTTCGCGCACCAGCAGCCGCCTGATGGCATCGAAGGTGCGCTGCTGGCGAACCTGAGCGTCCATCTGGGCAAGTGCCGCGTCCGGCTCGGCGGCACCCAGAAGATGGAACAGATAAGGCAAGCAGTCTTCCAGCGCCCGGTCAAGCGTCAGCAGCTTTCCGGTGAGCTTCTCCCGCCGCCGGCGCTCATCGTCCTGAGGCGCGATCTGGACGTAGGTCCGCAGCAGTTCGATCAGTGGCAGGTATGGATAGGCCTTTCCATGCGACACGGAGAACGTTTCGAGTACCAGGCAATCGTGCGGCGCGAGCAGCTTGAATTCATGGCACAGCCTTGACTTGCCGACCCCGGGCTCGCCTACGATCGCGACGATCTCGCCACGGCCCGCCCTTGTCCTGGCACGCGCGTCGTGCAATTGCCCGAGTTCACGGGTGCGGCCAACGAAACGCGCCAGCCCACGGCTTGCCGAAACCTGCAACCGGGTGCGCAACGGCCCGAGACCGACGACTTCGAAAACCGGGAGCGGCTGGGGCAGGCCCTTGATCGGTGTTTCGCCGAGGGGCTTGAACTCGAAATAGCCTTCCGTGAGGTTGCGGGTGTGTTCGCTCGCGACGATTGAGCCGGGCACTGCGATGTTCTCCATCCGGGAGGCAATGTGGATCGAGTTGCCGACGGGGTCGTAGTCGGTGTGCAAATCCTTGATGCGGATCGTGCGCACGACGACTTCCCCGGAATTGATGCCGACCCGGATCTGCAGGGCGATGCCCTGCCTGAGGCGCACGCCGTCGGCGTAATGTCGCATTGCCTCCTGCATGCGAAGGGCAGCCAGCACGGCCCGTTGCGCATGGTCTTCGTTTGCGATCGGGGCGCCAAAGAGGGCGAGGATGCCATCGCCCATCGACTTGGCGACATAGCCCTCATAGTGGTGCACAGCCTCCATCATCAATGCCAGCACCGGGTCGATCAGCTGGCGCGCATCTTCCGGATCGAGGTCATGGATCAGTGCGGTCGAGCCGGCCATGTCGGCAAACACCGCCGTGATCGTCTTGCGTTCCCCGTCCACCGGCCCGCGGGCTTTCATTTCCGCTTCGGCAGCGCGAATGCGTTCGGCCAGGTAGGGCGGTGTGTAGTCGACAGGCGTGCTTGGTGCAGCCGCCGTGACAGGGCGCATCGCACCGGTGGGAAGGCCCAGCGGTGCACCGCATTCGCTGCAGTACTTCGCGCTCGCGACTGCCTCTTGCCCGCAGGCAGGGCAAACGCGTACCTGCCTCGCGCCACATTCCTGACAGAACCTGGCGCCTTCCGGATTCCCGAACCCGCACTTTGCACAGCGCATGGGTCTCTTCCCCCGCAGGGGTTAGCGACGGCCGACGATTAGATATTAATGACCTCAACGCGGTACTGTGGGACAACATGCGGCGTTCGCGTATGTTGCTGCCGGCGGCAGGTGCTGGTGCGGCGCACCATAAGGCCAGGCACCGCTTTGGCTTGGTGACGGCGACGGCGATGCGCGGGGACCGGGCGGCCATCTATGAGTTTTCCTGATCAATCCACCGCCAAAGAATCGTTTGTTGTCGACGAGACCGACTTCGATAATTTGCATCGAGCCCGCGACCAATTCAATGCGGGCAACAAGTTCAACAGATGCAAAGGAGACAAGGCAATGAATGCCCCCACCGAAGCCAAGAAATTTCCCCTCGTCCAACTTGCCACGGTTCTGGAGCCGATTGAGAAGGCCACCGGTCTCGGAAATGAGTTCTACACCGACGGCCAGTACTATCAACACGAGCGCGACACGCTGCTTGGCCAGGACTGGGTGTGCATCGGCTTCGCCGACGATCTGAAGCAGAATTCGTTCGCCAAGCCGGTCGACTTCATGGGGCTGCCGCTTCTGATGGTGCGCAACCGCGATGGCGTCCTCCAGGTTTTCCATAATGTCTGCAGCCATCGCGGCATGAAACTGGTGCACGAAGCGGGTGAAATCCAGGGTGTGATTCGCTGCGGCTATCACTCGTGGACGTACGACCTGAACGGGGCGCTCAAGGGCACGCCGCATATCGGGGGCGTCAATCAGCACAAGGATCCGCGCTTTGCATGCGAGAAGCACGGGCTGAAGGCTCTGCGCAGCCACGTCTGGATGGGCATGGTCTTTGTCAACCTGTCCGGTACGGCTCCCGAGTTCGAGGAAGCGATCAAGCCGCTGACGGACCGCTGGCAGCAATTTCTGGGTTCGGACGGGCTTTCGATGATCAGGATGCCGCAGGACAGCGGTTCCTGGTCGCTCGAAGTCAAATGCAACTGGAAGCTCGCGGTCGAGAACTATTGCGAGGCTTATCACCTTCCCTGGGTACATCCGTCCCTGAACACCTATTCGCGCCTGGAAGACCACTACAACATCGCCTTTGCCGACCGTTTTGCCGGCCAGGGCAGCCACGCCTACAACCTCGCCGACGTTGAGGGTACCTCACTGCCGACGTTCCCCTCATGGCCGGCCGATCGGATGCGCACTGCCGAGTACGTGGCACTTTTCCCGAACGTGCTTCTCGGCATTCAGGCCGATCACGCTTTCGCAATGGTGCTGCAGCCCCTGGCCGCCGACCGCACTGTGGAACATCTGCGGCTGTTCTTCGTGGGCGATGAGGCGGCCCAGGATCCGTGCTATGCCGCCAGCCGTCATGCGGTGCTGGCGGCGTGGCGCGTCGTCTTTACCGAAGATATCGGTGCAGTGGAGGGCATGCAGGCAGGCCGTCAGTCGCCGGGGTTCCAGGGCGGTGCCTTCTCGCCCGAGATGGACGCGCCTACTCACTATTTCCATCGGTGGATGGCCAGCAAGCTCCTCGAAAGCGGGCAAGCGTAACAGGAGGGACGGATGGAACGCACAATCGCCCGCCATTGGCTCAATTACATCAATGGCGAATGGGTCGACAGTTCTCGTCATCTCGACGTAGCCTGCCCGGCCAACGCCGAACCATTCGCGACCGTGGCGCTTGCCAGTGTCGAGGATGCCGAACAGGCCCTCGACGCTGCGGCACGATGCGCCGCCAGCGGCGAACTGACGCGGCACCGCCCTGCTGAAAGGGTGAAATGGCTGCTGCATATCGCCGCCGAAATCCGGGCGGTGGCCGAGGAGGGCGCACGTGTCCTGTGCCGGGAGAACGGCAAGCGGCTGAGCGATGCCCGCGACGAGTTCATCGAGGCTGCCCGCTACTTCGAGTACTACGCCGGCATGGCCGACAAGATCGAAGGTATCTCCGTCCCCCTGGGTGATGGCTATGTCGATTTCACCCGCTATGAGCCGATGGGCGTTTCGGTGCAGATCGTGCCCTGGAACTTCCCGGTCTCGATTTGCGCCCGGTCGCTTGCACCTGCTCTGGCTGCAGGAAACGCGGTCATCGTGAAGTCGCCGGAGCTTTCCCCGCTGGGCTTGTGCGTTCTTTTCCAGGCGATCGAGCGTGCCGGTTTGCCCCGTGGCGCGGTCCATCTGCTTTGCGGTCTGGGCAGCAAAGTCGGCGCCCATCTGGCGGCCAGCCCGAAGACAAAGCAGATAGTTTTTACTGGCTCAGTGCCGACTGGTCGCGCCATCCTCTCGGCAGCGGCGCAATGGGCAACGCCCAGCGTCATGGAGTTGGGCGGAAAGTCGGCGGCAGTGATCTTCCCGGACTGTGACCGCAATGAGCTGCTTGCCAGTGTGAAGAGCGGCATCTTCTTCAATGCGGGCCAGGTATGTTCAGCGATGTCGCGACTGGTGGTCCATCGGGATATTTACGATGAGGTCCTCGCTGCGGTGGCGGACCTGGCCGACCGCCTGGTCACTGGCCCCGGCGAAGACGATCCCGACCACACCCCATTGATCAGCGCCAGCCAGCTCGACCGGGTCGCCGCCATGTGCCGGGACGCCATTGCTGAAGGCGCCACGGCGGTGGCAGGCGGCGACCGCATGCACGACCGGAGCGGGCACTTCATGCAGCCGACCGTTCTCGGGCATGTACGTCCGCAGATGAAGATCGCGTGCGAAGAGGTGTTCGGACCGGTACTGGCCGTGATTCCGTTCGACACCGAGGACGAGGCGATCGAGATCGCCAATGGCACGCCGTTCGGTCTCGTTGCCGGGGTGTTTACCCAAGACGTCAACCGCGCACTGCGGCTCACCCGACGTCTGCGTGCCGGACAGGTCTTCGTCAACGAGTGGTATGCCGGCGGCATCGAGACGCCGTTCGGCGGCGTGGGCCTGTCCGGCTTCGGCCGGGAAAAGGGCCAGGAAGCCATCTATAGCTACGTGCAGACGAAGAACGTGGCGATCCGCGTGGCGCAGCATTGAGAGGTGGCAGAGATGAAGAAGTGGCTCTGTATCATCTGCGGGGTGATCTACGACGAGGCTGAAGGCTGGCCCAAGGACGGCATCCCACCCGGTACCCGATGGGAAGATGTACCCGAAGACTGGAAGTGCCCGGAGTGCGGTGTCGGCAAGGCGGATTTCGAGATGCTGGAGATCACCGGAGAGCCGTCGCCGGCGGCACCAGCAAAGCCGGCGACGGCGGCAACGACCGTCGCTGCTGCGGCCCGCGTTTCGAAGCCCGTATTGCATCCGATCGTTATCGTCGGTTCCGGTCATGCCGGTTACAGCCTGGCACAGGCCGTCCGTCAGCGCGATCCCGATGCCGAAATCGTCGTCCTGACGCGCGAGTCCGGTCACCTCTACTCGAAGCCAGCACTGTCGATCGCGACCTCATCGGGCCGTAGCGCAGATGGCTTGATCTCCGAATCGCCTCTCGAGATCGAGAGACGCCTGAAGATACGCGTCTACCCGCACTGCGATGTTCAGGCCATAGACGCTTCGGCGCATGTCCTGCAGACCAGCATGGGTTCCATGCCGTACGCGAAGCTCGTTCTCGCGCTCGGCGCCAGCCCGGTTCGCCTTGAAGTCAGGGGGCGTAGCGACGCGTTGCTGAGTGTCAACAACCTGGACGACTATCGCGCCTTGCGGAGCCAGTTGAACGGTGCCTCGCGGGTGGCCATCATCGGCGATGGGTTGATCGGCTGTGAATTCGCCAACGATCTTGCCGTCAGTGGATACGATGTGAGCGTGATCGGCATCGGCAAGTGGCCGCTGGAACGCCTTCTGCCTCACGAAGCTGGCGCACATCTGCAATGCGCCCTGGCTGGTCTTGGCGTCGATTGGCACCTGCAGAATTCGGTGCAGGAAATCGCCGGAGAGCCGGGGGCATGGACGCTTACGCTCGCGAATGGCCGCGAAGTCAAGGCGGACGTGGTGATTTCCGCGGTAGGCCTCGCGCCGAATGTCGCGCTGGCAGCCGACAGTGGCTGCGATGTCGGCCGTGGCATTCGCACGGACGCACAACTGCAGACATGCCTGCCAGACGTCTACGCGCTCGGTGACTGTGTCGAAATCGACGGCCGGCCGGCACCGTACCTGGCACCGATCAACCACGGCGTCTCGTCGCTTGCCCGCACGCTTACCGGCCAACCGACCGCTGTCAGCTATCCGCCGATGCCCGTACACGTGAAAACGCCGGTTGCACCGCTGTGCTTCCTGCCTCCGCCCGCTTCGGTCGCCGGCGAATGGCGCGTCAACAAGACAGAGGATGGCTTTAGCTGTGGCCACTTTGATGACACCGGCCGCATGCGCGGTTTCGCACTGGTCGGTACAGACGCGCAATCCTTGCGAGGCCGATGGGTGGAAGCATGCAAGCACCAAGCCGGCGAATATGTGTCCTGATATTTATCAAGCAAAATGAACCTGCCCCACGATGACAAGAGTTGCGGCTGGTATGCCGCGCTGCCGACCCCCGAGAAGGCGACCGGCCTCGCTGGCCGCCAGGTGGCCGACTATGCGGTGATCGGCGCCGGTTTCGCCGGCCTGGCTGCCGCACGCCGGCTCGCTATCCACAAGCCGGAGGCGCGCATTCTGCTGGTCGATGCGCAACGGGTTGGAGAAGGTGCATCGGGCCGCAACTCGGGCTTTGTAATTGATCTTCCCCACAAGTTCGCGCTGGAGAACCCCGATCCAGAGTTCAAGCAGCGCCTGCTGCGGCTGAACCGAGCCGCAATTGGGCAACTGCAGTCGCTCATTGGCGAGCATGGTATTGCGTGTCAGTGGTCGCATGCCGGCAAATACCAGGGTGCAGTGGGCGAGCGGGGACTGGCATACCTCGCGCACTTCGAAAAGCTACTTTCCGAGCTTGGTGAGCCCTATCACTCGGTGGAGGGCGCCGCGTTGGCCAAGGTGCTGGGCACCAGCCATTACAGCCGGGCGGTTTACACGCCCGGATGCTATCTGATGCAGCCCGCCGCGCTGGTCCGGGGACTGGCCAGCTCCCTTCCCGACAACGTTGAACTGCTCGAGAATTCTCCCATCTTCCGAGTGGAGCGCGACGGAAAGGGCGGCTACGTGCTGCATGGAGCGAACGGAGAGATTCATACGCAGCGCTTGCTACTCGGTACAAGCATTTTCACGCGGGAATTCGGCTATCTGCAAAACCGTTTGCTGCCGGTGATGACCTTCGCCAGTTGGACAGCGCCGCTGGACGAAGCCCAGAGCAAGCGCTATAGCGGCGTTTTCGACTGGGGATTGACCCCCGCCGACCATGCGGGCACGACAGTGCGCATGACTCAGGATCGCAGGATCATCATCCGCAATACCTACAGGCACGTGTCGAAATATGGCCGCAGCGTCGACGATGCCATGCGCAATCGGATTCGCGCCAGTCATCGCAAGGCATTCCTCGCCCGCTTTCCGGAATTGTCGGATGTGGAATTTACTCATACCTGGGGCGGTGTCTACGCCATTTCTCGAAACTTCACCAATTTCTTCGGTCAACTGGACGACGGGGCGTTCGCTTCGGCCTGCGATAACGGCGTGGGCGCAGCATGGGGGACAATCTCCGGCACGCTGCTTGCCGATCATGCGGTTGGCGCACAGTCCTCGCTTCTTGACGACATTCAGGCGGTCACCGGTATGCCGTCGCTGAATCCGCCCGAACCGTTCCTGGGCCTTGGGGTTCGATCGCGCATCATGCTCGCCGCATGGCAAAGCCGGAGCGAGCTATGAGTACGTATGCCAGTGCGGCAACAGGAGTGAGGCTGGTCGACCAGGCCGACCTTGGCTTCGTGGTAAGAGGCGGACCGCCCGGCGCGGCCTATGTCGCGCGGGCGATTCCGGAAGACGCGTCATCCCGTCTTGGTATCGGCTTTGCGAGATGGGAGGGGGCAAGGGTGAGTTGGATCACCTTGTACGAGGAGGTTATCTTCACCATCGAGGGCATCCTGGAGGTGGAGGTCGGCGGCACCACTTATGAGGTCAAGCCCGGCCAGGTCTTGTACATACCCAAATACACGGAGCTGATCTACTCCGGCTTTGCACTCTTCGGGTATGTCGTCTATCCGGGAAACTGGAAACAGACTTGCGATGAGGGGGCCTTGGACGAGCCGCCGATATATCCGGAAAAGCGTTAAAAGGGATACCGTCAAGTGATGCGAGAATTACTTGATGGTGTCCCGATACTCGAACAACACTCAGTCAACCTTGCCAGGCAGGACTCGCCTTTAATGAAGCTTATATAGTTTAACCCGCTCCCTTGGAGCAACCGATACGGGACATACTATAAAAAGCCCCCGGAGACACCCGTTCCCATGAAGATTCAGCCACTGCCACCGTTCAAGGCGCTTATTGCTTTTGAAGCAACGGCGCGCTTGGGCAGTTTCACTCGCGCAGCAGACGAGTTGAACGTCACACAGGGCGCCATCAGCAGGCAAATCGGCTTGCTGGAAGACATGCTCGGCGCACATCTGCTCGACCGCACGACAAGGTCCGTTCGTCTTACACCGACCGGCGAACAGTATTTCCAATCCAGCCGGGAAGCTTTGCTTGCGCTTGCTGAGGCGACACAAGTCGTCAAGCGTTGGCAGGGTGACCAACAGGTGACCGTCGCCACCAGTACCGCGCTCGCATCATTGTGGCTACTACCGCGCATCCCGGAGTTCAATGACGCTCACCACGGTATCGACTTGCGCATCGTGGCCTACGACCACGTCAAGGATTATCGGAAGCTGGAGTGCGACCTCGCTGTCTACTACTGCAAGAGTCCGCCGGAGTCCATCAAGAGTACGCCGATTTGCAGCGAAGAAATCTTCCCGGTTTGCAGCCCGGCCTATCTTGCCCGTTGTCCTGAAATAAGGAGGGCGGAAGACCTTGCCGCGTGCACCTGGCTGTGGTTGGACGATTCCGAGCGGGACTGGGTCAGTTGGCCCGAGTGGTTTCGCCGACTCGACCGCGCTCCCGTCACGCCTCGCAACAGGATCAATCTCAACAACTATTCGATGGTGATCCAGGCTGCGTTGAGTGGACAAGGCGTGGCGCTGGGCTGGCGCAATCTTATCGATCCCTATCTGAAAGCCGGAACGTTGGTGTGCCCCGTGCCTGAAACGCTCCAAACCGACGGGAAATTCATGATTCTCGAGCCCGCCGGCCCGCACGAGCGGCGCAAAAGCGTCTGCAGTTTCAGGAACTGGTTGTTATCGCTCCAGTAGAGAAGCATGGGTTGTGCAGCATGCCATGTGTGCTTTCTTCACACGGGTATGTTGCTGTCCATATAAGCGTCGTGCTTTCTTTTTCATTACAAAAAATAATCAATCGACGCACAAAATATCGTTTGTTCAAGCGGGCAGACTTACACAAACTCTCCTTGCTGGTTGATCTAAATCAAAAGGTCGTCAGAGCCGTCAATAGTGAGGCCTCCTGGCCCATCCAAATACAAGGAGACAACATTGTCCAACGCAATCGGTTCCTTATCCCCGGCCCCCATTCAGCGCACGGCTGGACTATCCGACAAGCATCGCAGATTCCTGACGAAACTGACTGCGGTCATTTCCGGCGGCATGCTTATTGATGGCTTCGTCCTGGGGTGCATCGGCATCGTCATGCCTGCCATCACCAATGACTTGCATCTATCCGTCGTCTGGCAGGGCCTGATCGGCGCGTCGGCGCTCATTGGTATCTTCATCGGTGGTCCACTCGGCGGCTGGCTGGCCGACAAGGTCGGGCGTCGGCCGATGTTCACCATCGATCTGGCGATCTTCCTGATCGGCTCGGTTGCCCAGTTCTTCGTGACCGATGCTATGCAACTCTTTGCCGTTCGTCTGTTGATGGGTATCGCGGTTGGCGCAGATTACTCGATCGGATGGCCACTGCTGGCTGAATTCGCTCCGGCGCGTTTGCGGGGCAAGCTGCTTTCGGTTGTCGAGCTGGCCTGGTATGTGGGATACCTTGTCTCCTACGCAATGGGCTACGCGTTGACCGTGTCCTCGGCAGCCAGCTGGAACGTGATTCTTGGCCTGAGCACGATCCCGACGGTTATCGTCTTCCTGATGCGCCTGGGGACGCCCGAATCGCCTCGCTGGCTGATGAGCAAGGGCCGGGTCGCCGAAGCAAGGGCCCTTGCGGCGGAGCACATGGAGCCGGAAGAGCAAATCGATCTTCAATCGCAAAAGACTGTCGGCAAACAGGGGTTCGGTCGCCTGTTCTCCGCCGACTACATCAAAGCCACAACGTTCGTTTCGATCTTCTGGGTGTGCAACGTCACGCCGTACTTTGCCATCGGTGCCTTCGCCCCTATCGTCCTGGAACGGCTCGGACTCGAAGAAGGGCTCACGGGAGGTTTGGTGCTGAATGGAGTGGCCGTGCTGGGAACCATCATCACGATAATGTTTATCGAGCGCGTCGGCCGACGCAAGCTCGGTATTCCGCCTTTCTTTATTTCCGCGATTGCGCTGATCTGCGTTGCACTGTTTTCCCACGTCTCGGCCGCCGTCATTCTTATCTGCTTCTTCACCTTCTCGTTGGTGAATGCGATTTCGACTACGCTTTGCGGAGTCTATCCTGGTGAAGTGTTCCCGACGGAAATCCGCGGCGTAGGAGTCGGATTCGCTACCGCCTTTTCCCGCGTCGGGGCTGCCGCCGGAACCTTTCTCCTGCCGCTGGTCATCGACTCCTTCGGTGTCGGCACGGCAATGCTGATCGCGGCAGGCATCAGCCTGGTTGGCGGCATCGTTTCATACTTCCTCGCGCCTGAGACCAAGGGCAAACTGCTGAGCGAAGTCTCCGCTCCCCAGTGATGCACCACTATTCGAGCCGCGCGTTGAGATCGGCTCGGTGACATCCATGCCTGGCGCCACGATGTTGGATTCCATACATCGCGGCTCCTGCCGCTGACGACGGTACGGCACATTCTTGTGCCGCCGTTTGCATGCCGAACCTTATTGAATCACTGTTTCTGGACCAATGCCGATGAATAGCAGTGCACAGAATCTCGATATCTTCGCGAAAACGGGCGCGCCAAGTCGAAAGATTGGCCCCTCCGTCCGACTGGCTGTGCAAGCCGCAACGGCTCCGGGCGAGCTGAATATGCATGCGCTTGGCCCCGGCGACGAGGTTGTCCGCGAATGGACAGACGCCGGGCTGGTACTGCCAGATTTTGCGGGGATGAGACGCTATCGCATGGCGCGGATACGCGATGAATTGAAGCGCCGGGACTACGCGGGCATCGTCCTGTACGACCCCGTGAACTTGCGGTATGCCATCGACAGCACCAACATGCAGGTCTGGACTCTTCACAATGCATGCCGCTATGTCTTCATTCCCACGGAAGGTCCCGTGGTCCTGTGGGAATTCGACCATTGCGATTTCCTGAACCATCACACAGCGTCGGTCGACGAGATCCGGCCGTGCATCCCATGGTTCCACTTCTGTGCGGGCGACCGTGCGTCAGAGCAGGCAGCGCGCTGGGCCGACGAGATTGCGGCCCTTGTCCGGAAACACGGAGGCGACAACCTCCGGCTGGCCATGGACCACTGCGACCCGGAAGGCGTTGCCGCGCTGGAACGGCTTGGCGTCAGTGTCCAGAATGGGGAAGGGCTGATGGAGGCGGCCAGGCGCATCAAGTGCGCGGATGAAATCCGAGCCGTGCGTTGTGCGATCCATGCCTGCGAAGCCGGCATGAAGGTGATGCACGGGCATCTGAAGCCAGGCATCACGGAGCAACGTCTGTGGAGCTACTTGCACGCCGAGAATATTGCGCGCGGAGGCGAGTGGATCGAGACGCGCCTGCTTGCCTCCGGACCGCGATGCAACCCGTGGTATCAGGAATGCAGCAGCCGCGTGATCGAGAATGGGGATCTGGTCGCCTTTGATACGGACCTGATCGGCAGCTTCGGATTCTGTGTCGACACGTCCCGAACCTGGCTCTGTGGGGACAAATCTCCGACTCGGGAACAGCGCGAAATATACCAACTCGCCTACGAACAGGTTCAGCACAATATCGGGTTGTTGCGACCGGGCCTGACCAATCACGACCTGACCCACCGCGCCATGTGTTACCCGCGCGAAGCGTTCCGGCACTACTCCTGCCTGTATCACGGCGTGGGGCTTTGCGATGAGGCGCCCAACATCTACTTTCCGGAATCTTGGAATGCGTGGGGATACGACGGCGTTATCGAGCCGGGAATGGTTCTGTGCGTGGAGAGTTTCGTTGGTCGCGTCGATGGAGGGCCGGGCGTGAAGATCGAAGAGCAGGTACTTGTCACGGAGAACGGACACGAGGTTCTGACCAGCTATCCGTTTGAAGACCAGCTACTGCGTTAAGCATTGTTTTTAATCTTAATTTGTAACCCTGCATAGGCAACGCTTGGAAAATCATGAGCACGGCTGACTTCATAGGAATCGTGGGTGTCATTTGCTATCAGGTCGCCTATGCAGGGCTGCAGCTTGGTCGTCTGCAACGCGATGGCAAGTTTTATTTCTACCTCAATCTGTTCGGTCCCTGCTGCTTGCTGTATTCACTTGTTTTTCATTTCAATCTTGCGGCTGCTGTCAGCCAATTGCTCTGGCTGATGTGGAGCGTTGTTGGCGTGGTGGTCACAGCCAGAGCGCGACGACGACAGGCCGTTCCGACGGCCGGCAGTGGTGGCGATCCGGACCGCTCGGCCGCGCTGGGCTCGAATTCGCCTATGTAGGCGACGATCGTGCAGCAACAAGCTTTGTCCTCTTTCGATCGTCATGCCGAGTTCGAGGCGGGCTCGGCCGGCCGACCGCGCTAGCCGCCAAAGACGGGGCGCTTGATTTCAGTGGATCCGTTGCCGGGTATAGCCGGGGCCGCGGTGTTCCATGCCCAAAATTTATTAATGCTTTCCGCAGACTCGGCATTGAATACTATCCTTTATCTGGGAATCACACATGAAGAAACAATTGTTTGCGGCTTGCGTGGCAGGTACCACTGCCGTTTCGGCCATGGCACAGAGTTCCGTGGCCGTGTACGGTGTCCTGGACGAAGGTCTTAACTACACGAACAACGTTGGCGGGCACAGCCAAGTTGCGCTTGAAAGTGGCTTTCCGCATGGCAGCAGGTGGGGCTTGAAGGGCACCGAAGACCTGGGCGGCGGCCTGAAAGCACTTTTCCAGCTCGAAAGCGGCTTCGTCGTTGACAACGGTCGCTCCACCCAAGGCGGATTGCTGTTTGGTCGCCAGGCGTACGTAGGGGTGAGCAGCAACAAGTTCGGGGCCATCACCGCCGGCCGCCAGTACGATTCGACTGTCGACTTCCTTTCGCAGACATCAGTGGCAGGAAGTTGGGGCGGGTACATGTTCGGCCACCCCTACGACAACGACAACATGGTGTATTCGTTCCGGGTAAACAACACCGTCAAGTACACCAGTCCCACGTTGGGCGGTCTGAAGTTCGGGGGAACCTACAGCTTCAGCGACGATGTGAATTTCGCGAAGAACCGGCAGTTCAGCTTCGGCACACAATACACCAATGGTGGTTTGCTGCTGACGGCTGCCTACCTGCAAGCCGACAATCCATCCGCGACGGCTTACGGCGCCATCAACAACGGCGGAGACCAGAATTTCCTCGGCAGCAAGCTGAAGATCTTTGGCGCAGGGGCAACCTATACCGTGGGTCCGGCGGCGTTCGGCCTGGTCTACTCGAATACGAACGTGTCCGACCCGCAGAGTTCCGGCTATGTCGGTCCGATCGTACCGCCGGTTGGGACGGCCTCATCGCTGAGGTTCCAGAACTTCGAGGTGAACGCCAAATACCAGTTCGGCCCTTCGTATTGGCTTGGCGCGATGTACACATTGACGCGTGCCAGTCTGAACGTTACCTCCGGCAAGCAGCATCCGACTTATCATTCCTTCGGGCTGATGGCGGATTACGCCTTCTCGAAGAGAACCGACATTTACCTGCAGGGTGTCTATCAGCATGTTGCAGGCGATACGACCGGCACCGTCCTGGATGTGGCGTATGTGCCCGGGGCCGCCAACGTGTCTTCAAACCGGAACCAGCTTCTGCTTCGCGCGGGCATCCGCCATTTCTTCTGACCGCTTCGCCATATCGAACGGCGGCAATGGCATTGAGAAGCCGCCTTTCAATTTGCGCGACACGAAAGGCGGGCTGTCTGGATCGTCAGCGCCCCTTGCCAGTTCATGTATCAGGAATGCGGGAATAGCATTCGCTCAGTTCTTGTGACGATAGTTGATGCGGCCCTTTGTCAGGTCATATGGAGACATCTCGAGCGTGACGCGATCTCCTGCGAGAACTCGTATGCGATTCTTCTTGAGCCGCCCGGACGAATAGGCCCAGACCTCGAAGCCATTTTCCAGCGTGACGCGAAAACGGTTATCCGGGAGGACTTCCGAAACCCTTCCGCCGAATTCCACCAGTTCTTCTTTTGCCATGGATGCTCCTTTTGAGTCTTAGCGAATGCCATGCGACAACGTGGATGCCAGTGTTGCGGGCCGACGTGGGGATGATTGGGAACGGATGCGCGCGACTGCGCTTTCCCCAGCCCGGCGGGCGGCATGCCGGGCTTTGGCTTCGGTATGGTGCGTGGCATGGCAGGAAGGCCGGAAAGTGCGCTATGTGGCTGGTGTCGGCCAGAAGGGTCCGGCCGCTACCAAGATCGAGCCGATCTGAAGCATCCGCCCAAGGTGCGCATGAAGCCCCGCCGGGAAAGCCGCGGGGCTTTTTCTTTATTGGTTCACCGTGACGGGTGCGGAAGGAGTAGAGGAAGCAGGTCTTGAAGTTGGAGACTCCCCTGAAACTTCTGGCTCTGTCCGGGAAGGCCACGGGCAGACGTGAGACGTAGTTCGATGTCAATACGTTAGCGGCACATCGATCCCGACAGGCACCACATATTCGGTCAGCCGGCGGCGAGACAGATCCATGTGAGCGCGCACGACTTCTCCCGCCGCGTTTGCATCATGGCGCTCGATCGCGTCAATGATGTCGTCGTGCTGGCTCGCCGCCTTGCCGAGCTCCGCTTCCATGTCATTCGTGGTCGGATGTCGATGCTTCCCGGCGTCGAGTTCGAATACACGTGGGGCGGCTCGCTGGCGCTTTCCCGGAATCACATGGGCCACTTCGGCCAGCTCGCTCCGAACGTCTATGGCGCGCTCTGCTGCAATGGCCTCGGCGTGACCCGGGGCACTGTCACCGGCACGTTGCTCGCAGACCACCTTGCCGGCGAACGCAATGCACTCATCGATTTTCTGCTGTCGTCGCCCGGCCCGAACAGGAACCCGCCGGAGCCGCTGCTCTCGATCGGCGTGAACGCCAATCTCTGGCTGGGCCAGCGACGTGCCGGCAGGGAGGTCTGAACCCCGAACCCATCGCCTGATCAAGCGCGGCATCGCAATTCCGATTGGCGTGCCATGCCGCTCGGACAGATTCTTATCCACGAGACCCGGATTCCGAACCACAGATCGCGATATCCGGGCAACTGCAGGAGACAAAACGTGAACAACCAAGTGTCTATCGAGGACGTGCCCCTGAACGGGTTCCATCAGTTGCTCAGCATCCGGTCCGGCGGCGGCTGGGTGCTGGACGGCTATGTGCTGAGCATCATCGGAGTGGCCATGGTGCAGCTATCGTCCGCACTGGACCTGAGCAGCTTCTGGCAAGGCATGGTGGCCGCCTCGGCGCTGATCGGCATTTTCTTTGGCGGCTTCCTCGGCGGACTCCTGACGGGCTCCCTGGGTCGCCAGAAGCTGTACTTCTTCGGTCCGGCGATCTTCGTCATTTGCTCGCTGGCGCAATACTGGGCCGACTCGGGTGCGGCGCTGTTCTTCTTCCGGTTCCTGATCGGAGTGGGCGTGGGGTTTGAGTATCCCGTGGCGGGCTCGCTGCTTGTCGAGTTCATGCCCAAGAAGTACCGGGGTCCGCGGCTGGCGATGCTGACGATCCTGTGGTTCGCCGGTGCCGCGATGGCCTATATGGTCGGCAACGCCATTCTGGACAGCGGGCGGGCCGACGCATGGCGCCTGGTGCTGGCCAGCCCGGCCATCATCGGCGCGGTGCTGCTGCTGGTGCGCATCGGGACGCCTGAGTCGCCGCGCTGGTTGTTGAGCAAGGGTCGTACCGCAGAGGCCGAGCGCGTCATCAAGAAGGTCTATGGCCCCTCGTTCTCGCTGAAGAACCTGCCGGAACAGCCGGCCGAGAAGAAGGTGTCGCTGTTGAGCCTGCTGCACTCGGGCTATGGCAAGCGCATGCTGTTTGTGTCGGTGTTCTGGAGCTGTTCGGTCATCCCCGTGTTCGCCGTGTATGCGTTCGCACCGGCGGTGCTGCAGGCACTGAACCTGAAGGGCGACTGGGCGTCGTTCGGTTCCGTAATCATCACCATGCTGTTCGTCGTGGGCTGCATCCTCGCGACGCGGCTGATCAACGTCATCGGCCGCCGCAGCATGCTGATCCACAGCTTCCTGTGGTCCGGTCTTGCACTGCTGGGGCTGGGCATCCATTCGGACGGCTCGCAGGTCCTGGTGCTGGTTCTGTTCGGTGCCTACGCGGTATTCATCGGCGGCGCGCAGGTTCTGCAACTGGTGTACCCGAATGAGTTGTTCCCCGCGGAAATCCGCTCGGCGGCTGTCGGCCTGGGGGCATCGCTGTCCCGCGTCGGCGCGGCGATCGGAACCTGGCTGGTGCCGATTTCGCTGCAGAGCATTGGCGTCGGCAACACGATGTTCGCCGCCGCCGGCGTGACCCTGGTCGGTCTGCTGGTCTCCCTGGCCCTTGCCCCGGAAACGCGCGCGCTGAGCCTGCAGGAAGCAGCCTCGCTGCGCTGACTGGCCGAACGCTACCCTGAGGCGCGCCAAAGCACCGCCGCGCCTCTCCCCAAGAACATCCTTCCTGTATTGACGGAGTCACCATGAAATTCGAAGGCATCTACACGCCCGCCATCACGCCCCTGACAACGAACGAGGACATCGACAATGCCGCCTTTGCGCAAGTCCTGGAGTCGCTGATCGATGCCGGCGTGCACGGCATCATCATCGGCGGGTCCACCGGCGAATACTATGCGCACACCACGGCAGAGCGCCTGGCCCTGGCAGCGTATGCCAAGGAGGTGATCGGCACCCGCGTGCCGCTGATCGTCGGCACCGGTGCCGTGCGCACGGAAGACTCGGTGGAATACGCCAAGGGCGCCAAGGCCATCAAGGCAGACGCCATTCTCGTCGGCTCGCCGCCCTATGCGCTGCCGACCGAAGCCGAGAACGCCATTCACGCGCTGACGGTCGACAAGGCCGCCGACCTGCCGATCATGCTCTACAACTATCCGGGCCGGATGAGCGTGTCGATGGGCCGCGAGTTCTTCCGCACGGTCTCGGCCGCCTCGTCCAACTTCGTCGCCATCAAGGAGAGCTCGGGCCAGATGGCGCAACTGCACATGCTGGCCACCGAGTTCCCGAATATCGACATCTCGTGCGGCTGGGACGACCAGGCACTGGAATTTTTCGCCTGGGGGGCTCGCAGCTGGGTATGCGCGGGCTCGAATTTCATTCCGCGCGAACATATCGCCCTGTACGAAGCCTGCGCCATCGAGAAGGATTTCGACAAGGGTCGCCGCATCATGGCGGCCATGATGCCGCTGATGGATTTCCTCGAAGGCGGGAAGTTCGTGCAGTCGATCAAGGCCGGTTGCGAGCTGGCCGGCCTGCGCGCCGGTGGCGTACGGGCGCCGCTGCAGGGCCTCGATGACGACGAGAAGGCGCGGCTGCAGGCCGTGGTCGCCAAGCTGAAGCAGGACGTCGCGACGATCGCAGGGGAGAAGGCGTGATGACCCGGCTTCTGACCGCATCGGCGTACGCCGCGATCGCCGAGAAGATCGCATTGCCGACCCAGGCCTTCATCGGCGGTGCCTTTGTGCCTTCGGTGTCAGGCGAGACATTCCAGACGACCAATCCCGCGACCGGCAAGGTCCTGGCCGAGATCAGCGCATGCGATGCACGCGACGTGGATCTGGCCGTGGCCAGGGCCAAGGCGGCTTTCGAGGACGGGCGCTGGCACCGCCGCTCACCGTCCGAGCGCAAGACCGTGCTGTTGAAGTTTGCCGACCTGCTCGAACAGCATTCGCATGAACTCGCGGTGATGGAAAGCCTCGACAGCGGCAAGCCAGTCCGCGAATGCCAGACCACTGACGTGCCCGAGATGATCCATACCATCCGCTGGCATGCCGAACTGATCGACAAGATCTACGACAACACGGCACCGGTCGGCTCGGGGGCCTTGTCGCTGGTGGTGCGCGAGCCGATCGGCGTGGTCGGGCTGGTTCTGCCATGGAACTTCCCGCTGCTGATGCTTGCCTGGAAGATCGGCCCGTCACTGGCGGCCGGTTGCACGGTCGTGGTGAAGCCCGCCAAGGAAACCACGCTGACCGCCTTGCGCGTGGCCGAACTGGCGCACGAGGCCGGCGTACCCGCAGGGGTCTTCAATGTCCTGCCTGGCGGTGGCAGGGAGGTCGGCGAACCGCTGGGCAGGCACAAGGATGTTGCCATGGTGAGCTTCACCGGCTCGACGGACACCGGCCGCCTGTTCCTCAAGTACGCGGCCGAATCCAACCTGAAGCGGGTGGTGCTCGAGTGCGGCGGAAAGAATCCGGCGGTCGTGATGAACGATATCGAAGACGTCGATGCCGTTGCGCAGCACGTCGTGAATGGCGCTTTCTGGAACATGGGCGAGAACTGCTCTGCGTCGTCGCGCCTGATCGTCCATGCCGATGTGAAGGACGAACTGATGGCGCGGATTGGCGTCCACATGCGTGAGTGGAAGATGGGCGACCCGCTCGACCCGGAATACCGGCTGGGGTCGCTCGTCAGCGAATCGCATTTCCGCAAGGTCCGGTCCTACCTCGAGCAGGCCAGCGCCGAGAGCCTTCGCGTGGCATTCGGCGGCGGCACGGAAGCCGGCATTTTTGTCGAGCCGACGGTGGTGGACGGCGTCGGCCAGGAAAGCCGGCTGTTCAGGGAAGAAATCTTCGGCCCGATCCTTTCGGTGACGACATTCCGCAGCATCGAGGAAGCCATCTCGCTGGCCAATGATTCCGTCTACGGCCTGGCAGCATCGGTCTATACGAGCAAGCTGAACAACGCCATCCGGCTCTCCCGCGAGATCCGAGCCGGGGTGGTCACGGTGAATTGCTTCGGCGAAGGCGACATCACAACGCCATTCGGTGGCTACAAGGAGTCGGGCTTCGGCGGCCGCGACAAGTCGGTCTGGGCACACGACCAGTACACCGAAATCAAGACCATCTGGATCGACGTACCTCATTGCGCCGACGTTCGCTAACCGGCACGGCGCGCCTTGCCGCGGCGGCGTGGCGCGCCGGATCCGCCCGTCGCCAGGCAAAAAAGAAAGCAGGTGTTATGCAAAGCAAGCGCAAAGCCACGTTGATCGGACTGATTGCGATCGTGTTGTGGAGTTCCATCGTCGGCCTGATCCGTGGTGTCAGTGAAAGTCTTGGCGCGACCGGCGGGGCGGCGATGATGTACTCGGCCGCGTTCGTCCTGCTCTGGCTGACGGTGGGCTTCGTCAGGCTGAACGCGTTTCCCCGGCGCTATCTGCTCTGGGGCAGCCTCCTGTTCGTTTCCTACGAGTTGTGCCTGTCACTGTCCATCGGCTACGCCAACAGCGGCAGGCAGGCGATCGAAGTGGGGATGGTCAATTACCTGTGGCCGACCTTTACCATGCTGTCCGCCATCGTCTTCAACAGGCAGAAGTCGAACCTGCTGATTGTGCCCGGCTTCCTCGTTGCCATCCTGGGGATCTGTCAGGTACTGGGAGGCGACCAAGGGCTGGATATTGCCGGCATGGCAGCGAACGTCAGGGACAACCCGCTCAGCTACGGACTGGCCTTCTCGGGCGCGTTGATCTGGGCGGCCTACTGCACGGTCACCAGCAGGATTGCGGGTGGCAAGAACGGTGTCACGCTGTTTTTCCTGCTTACCGCACTGGCGTTGTGGATCAAGTACTTCTCCACGGACAACGCGGCGATGACGTTCGGCTACGAGGCCATCGTCTACCTCGCACTGGCTGCATCAGCGATGGGCTTTGGCTATGCGGCCTGGAATGTGGGCATCCTGCATGGGAACGTCACCATCCTCGCCGGCGCGTCCTACTTCATTCCAGTCCTGTCTGCCGTGCTGGCCGGTCTGCTGTTGCATACGCCGCTGTCGCTCGCGTTCTGGAAGGGCGCGTCCATGGTCTGCGCCGGGTCGGTGCTTTGCTGGCTTGCGACACGCGGCAAGCGGTCAACGGAGCCGCCGTCTGCAGGCCAATCCCCTGTGCCTGAGCGTGTACAGGAATCGTAAGTCTCTGGCCGATGCGGTGCTGGCATCGGCCTCATTTTCAGCGAATCAATCAGGACGAGAAAATGTCCCGAAAAACAGATCTGAAGATCAAGTCTTCGGTTGTATTGGCATTGAGTGCGATGTCGGCATCGGCATTCGCGCAGACTTCGCTTACCTTGTACGGGATTCTGGACGAAGGGATCAACTACACCAGCAACGTGGGCGGGCACAGCAACGTCGAGATGGCGAGCGGCTTTCCGCACGGTAGCCGCTGGGGCTTCAAGGGAGCCGAAGATCTTGGCGGTGGCGCCAGGGCGATCTTCCAGCTCGAGAACGGATTCGACGTGGACACCGGCCGGGCCTACCAGGGCGGGCTGCTGTTCGGGCGGCAGGCATACGTGGGGATGTCCAGCGAAACCCTGGGCACCGTGACGGCGGGCCGCCAGTACGATTCCGTGGTGGACTTCCTGGCGCAGCACACGGCCGGTGGCAATTGGGGCGGGTACATGTTTGCCCACCCGTACGATAACGACAATTTCATCAATACATTCCGTACGAACAATGCCGTCAAGTACACCAGCCCCACGCTCGGCGGCGTGAAATTCGGCGGTGTGTACGGCTTCAGCGATGATGTCGGGTTTTCGAACAACCGCTTGTACAGCGTCGGCGGGCAATACAGCAACGGCGGCCTGGTAGTGTCTGCCGCCTACCTTCGCGCCGACCATCCGTCCGCGACATCCTATGGCGCGATCAACAATGGCGGGGACCAGAACCTGCCCGGCAGCAAGCTGGCGATCTATGGGGCGGGTGCGACCTATGCCGCGGGCAAGGCGACGTTCGGGCTCGCATACTCCAGCACGGATGTCGAGGATCCCCGAAGCTCGGGCTACGTGGGACCCATCATTCCGCCGACGGGAACCCTGTCGTCACTGCGCTTCCAGAATGTCGAGGTCAACGCGAAGTACCAGTTCGCGGCCTCGTACTGGGTGGGTGCGATGTACACCTATACCCGTGCGACGTTCGATGCCACGTCCGGCAAGAAGCATCCGACCTACCATTCGGTCGGCCTGATGGCGGATTACCTGTTCTCGAAACGGACCGACGTCTATCTGCGCCTTCCATGGCCCGTTCAAGTCGATCAATGGCTGCACGCTGCTGGAAATCCACTACTACGACCCGGCCTGATCATGGACGCGACGATCCGGGTCAGCGCCACCACACCCCAAAGAGGAACCGAACATGAACACCCTTACCTTCGATATTGAAAGCAGCCACGGCAAACGACAGCACGCCATGACGATCCGCCAGCTCATCGTCGCCGGCTGGACCGGACGGGATGTGGAAGCCATGGAAGCCCATATCCGCGAACTGGAAGAACTGGGCGTGAAGCGACCGCCCTATACCCCGGTCTTCTATCGCGTGGCAGCGCAACGCCTGGGCTCCGCGCCCGAGATTCAGGTTAGCGGCAGCGCGAGCAGCGGCGAGGCCGAGTTCCTTCTTGTCCACGATGCCGACGACATCTTCGTCGGCATCGCGTCGGATCATACGGACCGCGAAGCCGAGACCTATGGCATTACCGTTTCCAAGCAGATGTGCGAGAAACCCTGTTCGCCGACGTTATGGCCGCTGGCCGAAGTCGAGGGCCACTGGGACAAGCTTATGCTGCGTTCCTACGCCACCATCGACGGCGAGCGGACTCTCTACCAGGAAGGCCCTGTCACGGCCATGCGTTCTCCCCTGGACCTGCTGGAGCGGTTCGCCAGCCACGGCGGGACGTTTGACGAAGGGTCGGCCATGCTTTGCGGGACATTGCCGGCCATTGGGGGTATCCGTCCGGCCGAGCGTTTCGAGATCGAGCTGGAAGATCCGGTACTGCGGCGCACGCTGCGCCACTCGTACTCCGTTGCAGCCTTGCCTATTGCGGGATGAGCGTCTCGTCACAACCGAGCCGGTGCCCTTCAGCCGTATAGGTCGATTTCCTTTTTGGGGGCGACCGCCGCCAGTTTTCTGGCGGCGTAAAGTCGCCATCTTTTCAAGCGGCACGGGAGGGAGTTTTGAGAAGGGCGATACCTTCCTCCACGAACCGATGGGCGCTGATAGTCCTGCGCAGCACGCCCGGCATCCTCACGTGCAATTGGCGCGGTACGTCTCCTGCAACGCCTTGCGGCTCTTGTCCCGTTCGATCTTCGGAATCGGCCGCCCTTGCGCGTTCTGCGTCGCGGTACCCGGTGACTGGTAGGTCCGCTGCTTCGACGTCGCGTTGAACTCTTCCTTCAGTGCCTCGCACTTGGCGCGCCTGGCTTCCTCGGGGTCGGTGTTGCCGCCGGATGGCGGGCGATACGGGTTGGTGCCGCCCTGCACGGCCTCGGAAATGGCGTTTGCCGCGCCCTGTCCGGGAGCAGTCTGCGCCAGGCAGGTGGTGGCAAGGCCCAGTGCCATCAGGCCGGTCAGCAACAACGGAAGGGGTTTGCGCATGGACTCTCCGGAGGACGGGATGCCGCCGGCTTGCCCAGCGGACTAGACTAATAGTACCGATGCCGGGCTCTGCAGGTCAAAGCAGCACGTGCGGCATCGCTGGCGCCATGCGGGATTCGAGAGGAGGGCTTCCATGCGTCTGATCTGTTCCCGCCATGAGCGGGGGGCTGCCATGCTGGTGCTGGCCATCGCGGCGTCGCCGGTGCATGCGTACTTCGACTACTTCCTGAACGGCACCATCATCGGGACCCTGCAGAAAGATGAGGTTCCGCAGTACGTCCGGCTGTACAAGGACGCCCTCGCCAACACACCCGACGGTGGCACCGTGCCTGTGCAGTTCCCCACCATTGACCGGCGCCCGGCCATCAATGGCACCCTGACGCTCGAGCGCAGCCGGACTGAACAGGGCAGCAAGTGCCGCCGCGTGCGCTCGGACCTGACGCAGTCCGGCCGCAAGGAACGCTGGGCGGGATGGTTCTGCCAGACGCCCGACGGCGACTGGAAGCGGCACGAATTCAAGAACTGAGCAAGGACTGAGCAAGAACTGAGTCGGTTTGTGCACGCCGACTGCTTTGTACTTCACCAAAGATGATCTAGAACATACAAGGGATGCGGCCGCATGTGTGGCCGTGAACGGGGGAACTCATCATGGCCGTGTTGTTTCTGGGGAACATCGATGCCGGTACCACCGACGAGGAAGTTCGGGATTTCCTGATCAAGTACGGCTTGCCGGCCTACGACGAAATCGAGCATGTGCAAGGCGACGGCACCCACCCGGGCGTGACGCTGATCTTCAATGAGCTCGAACCGGAAGCGCTGCGCAAGCTGCAGCCGCGCATCAATGGCATGTTCTGGAAGGGACACAAGATCAGCGCAATGGTGATGGCCGAGCGTTATAGGTGACGCCAGGGCCTCACCGGCAAGCGCCGCCATGGGCTTTCTGCGTTGGATCCAGCGGCAAGGCCGTAAGCCGCGGCGCCGCGACGACCAGGAACTCGTCGCGCTGACCGCGCGCGTGACGGCGCTGAACCCGCGCCTGCGGCTGGTCTCGCATTATGAGAAGCGGCTGGCCCCCAGGCTTGCCACGGCGCTGGAAGCGATCCGCGCCACCGTGTCGGCCTTGCCGGCACCGCGCGAGGCAAGCGAAGCGGCCTGGGCCAGCGATCCCCATATCCACGCGTACTTTGGCACGCCTGCCGATGTCGCTCGGGCCTTCAGCCGTTCGCCCGACCTGCGCGAATTCTTCGATCGTACGCCGCTGGCCGAACACGCCTATGCCGTGCTCGGCATGGCCATGAACGAACGCCGCACGCTCGGGGTGGGGCTGGAAGGCGGCGTCATGCGCTCGGACGTGCCCCAGACACTGGTGTCGTTCAGCGACTACCAGCTGCGGATCTGCGCCGAATCGGACGCCGAGCTGCGCGCCGAGATCGTGTTGCGCATGCTGGACCAGCTGGCCATCGAGGCCGTGGCGCAGTTTGCGGCGGGCAAGGGCCGGCGCGACACGCTGGAGCGCGAGCTTGCCTTGCTCCGGGCGCAGCTCAAGCTGTATGAGCGGCAGGGCATGGGCCTGCGCTCGATGGTGGGGGGCGAGACGGCCGACCCGGCGGCGGTCCAGGCAGTCAGGGACGAGATCGCGCACAACGACAGCGAGCTGGCCGCGCTGGGCCATGGCGGCGACACGCTCGAGCGTCAGCTCGAGTGCCTGGGCGAAGTACTGGGCGATGCCGCCAACCGCCTGCATGTCGAAAGGCGCCGGATCCGGCTGAGCCAGGTGAACGTGATGCTGCCTGCGGACAGCACCGTGCCCGGCGTCGACCTCGAACTGCTTTGCGCGCACGTGCCCGGCGATCCGCCGCTCGTGCGGTGGTTTTCGATCGTGCGGTATGCGCGGGCCGACATGCTGTCGCAGGCCACGCTGCTGGACGAGGCAGCACGCATGTTGTAGCCCGCGGGCGGAACCTCCGCCCGATCTTCCAAAACTGGCGCAAGGAGCCAAGCATGAACCCCAGCAAGATACTGGTAGCAGCCGCCCTGGCCGCGGCATCCCACCTGGCCATGGCCCAGCCGGAGACCCGCGTGGAAGCGGCTTCCGGCGTGGGAGCTGCCATGGTGACCGGCACGGTCAGGTCCACGGCGACGATCACGGCGATCGATGCTGCCACGCGGACCGTCTCGCTGAAGAACAAGCAGGGCAAGGTCACCGACGTGCAGGTCGGCGACGAGGTGCGCAACTTCGACCAGCTCCGGGTGGGCGACGTGGTGACCGCCGAATACAAGGAGGCACTGTCGGTCAACCTGACCAAGCAGACCGGCATGCGTTCCAGTACCGAGCGCCAGGTCGAGGACAGGGCGGCGCCGGGTGCCAAGCCCGGCGGCATGGTCGGGCGCGAGGTGACCGTTACGGCCGACGTCGTCGCGGTGAATGCCAAGACCGGCAAGGTGACCCTGAAGGGGCCCAAGGGCAGGACGGTGGACCTGCATGTCGAGGATCCCCAGCAACTGAAAGGCATCCGCAAGGGCGACCAGGTTCAGGCGGTGTACACGGAGGCGTTCGCGATTTCCGTGACGCCGAAGGGCAGCCATTGAACGCGCAGGACGGGAGCACGCCAGGCGCGGCGACGCGGGCGCCGCGCCGCCGCGCTTTGCCGGGCAGCGCAAGAGCGTAGGGGGATGAGCGCCCTCCCGCGCGTTACGGCTCGCCTTGTGCGGGTTGCGGCGCGCGTCCGCCGTGCCGGCGCCGCCAGACCACCGGTGCCTCGCCGAACTGGGTGGAGAACCAGCGCGTGAAAGAACTTGCCGAGCCATAGCCGAGCAATTCGGCCACGCGCAGCAGCGAGTATTGCGGATTCTCCACATAGCGCTGTGCGAGTTCGCGGCGCACTTCGTTCAGGATGTCCGTGAAGGTTTCGCCGGCTTCATCGAGCTGGCGCTGCATGGTGCGCAGGCTCAGGCCAAGCCCCTGCGCCACGCCTTCGCAGGTGGCGCGGCCCATCGGCAGCATCAGGTACACGGCGCTGCGCACGTCGCGCCCGATCGACGGTGCGTTCACGCGCGGCAGCGTGTCGACGAAGCGCTGGGCATAGCGCGCCATGCCCGGGTCCGCCGTCGGGATGGTCGCGTCGAGGTCGGCCGCGAGGCAGGTGATCCCGTTGAACTCGCTGTCGAACTCCAGCGGGCAGCCGAACAGGCGCCGGTGCACCTGCAGGTCGGCCGGGGCCGAATGCGTGAAATTGACATTGAGCGGATGCCAGTGCGGGCCAAGCAGCGCCCGGCACAGCCGGAACACCACGCCGACAGCCAGCTCGCTGGCCTGCCGCGACGGCGTATCGAGCACCACCTCCTGCCGGATGACGACAATCTTGCCTGCGTCTTCGAGCAGGATGGCCAGCGACTCATTGACCAGGTGCCGGTAGCGGATGATTGTGGCCAGCGCATCGCGCAGCGTGGGCTGCTGGCTGATCAGCAGGCTCATCACGCCGAAGTCGGACAACTGGCGCGATTCGGCCATGCGCAGGCCGAAGGTCTCGCAGTGCGCGGCCTGCGCCGCATGTTCCAGCAGCCTGGCGCAGGCATTGACCGAAACACGCTGGTCAGGGTCGCCGAGCAGCGCCCGGCTCAGCCGGGCCTCGCGCAGCAGCGGTTGCGGGTTGAGGCCGAGTCCCTGGGCAACCTCAAAGAAATTGGTCACTGCGGCCGCGCGCACCAGCGTGTCCAAGGCTTGTCTCCCAATCTTGTTCTGTGTGCGGTGCGCCGCCCGTTCGACGGCATCCGCGTTGTCTTGTGTTGTCTTTGCAGCGGGATAATAGGCGGCCATGGCATGAAATGCAAAGTCGGCGGAGGCCAAAGCAAAGCGGTGTGCGCCGGCAAGTCCTACATTTCAGGGCATGAGCGGCGCCCCTTGCGCCGACGCAGATCAAGGAGACGAGCAGATGGCAAAAGTCGTGCGCATGTACGAAACCGGCGGACCGGAGGTCCTTCGCTATGAAGACATGGAAGTGGGTGAACCGGGTCCGGGACAGGTGCGTATCCGCCACGTGGCGGTGGGCCTGAACTACGCCGACACGTACTTCCGCAATGGCACCTACCCGGTGCCGCTGCCGGCCGGCATGGGCGTGGAAGCGGCTGGCGTGGTGCAGGCGGTCGGCCCCGGTGTCACCAATGTGGCGGTGGGCGACCGTGTGACCTATACCGGTTTCGTCAACACGCTGGGCGCGTACAGCACCGAGCGTCTCGTGCCGGCTGCGCCGCTGATCCGACTGCCCGAGACCATCGGCTTCGAGACTGCCGCCGCCATGACCATGCGCGGGCTGACCTCGGCGTACCTGATGCGTCGCATCTACAATTTCAAGGAGGGCGACACCATCCTGCTGCACGCGGCAGCGGGCGGCGTCGGCCTGATCGTGTCGCAATGGGCGAAGCTGCTGGGCCTGACGGTGATCGGCACGGTATCGAGCGAGGCCAAGGCCGAAGTGGCGCGCGCCCATGGCTGCGACCACATCGTCAACTACAGTCATGAGGACGTGGCCAAGCGCGTGCGCGAACTGACCGACGGCGTTGGCGTGTCGGTGGTCTTCGACAGCGTCGGCAAGAACACTTTCATGGCGTCGCTGGATTCGCTCAAGCGCCGCGGCACCATGGTGTGCGTGGGTACCGCGTCGGGCCCGATCCCGCCGTTCGATCCCGTGCTGCTGGCAATGAAGGGCTCGCTGTTCCTGACGCGTCCGGCCCTGGCCGACTATATCGCCGATCCGGCCGAGAAGGCCGAACTGGCCGGTGAAATCTTCGGCCATGTCGGCGCGGGCCGGATCAAGATCGAGATCAACCAGCGCTATGCACTCGAAGACGCGGTGCAGGCCCATCGGGACCTGGAGTCGCGCAAGACCACCGGTTCGTCGATCTTTGTGATCTGAGGGAGCTAGCCATGCAAGTCAAGCAACTCACCTGCGCACTGGGCGCGGAACTGGTTGGCGTGAATCTCGGCGACGCTGTCCGTGACGACGGCCTGTTCGCGGAAATCCGGTCACTGCTGCTGAAGCACCGCGTGCTGTTCCTGCGTGACCAGGAAATCAGCCGTGCCGAGCATGTCGCGTTCGCACGCCGCTTCGGCGAACTGGAAGACCACCCCGTTGCCGGCAGCGATCCGGAGCATCCGGGCCTGGTCCGCATCTACAAGACGCCGGACCAGCCCAACGACCGCTACGAGAACGCGTGGCACTCGGACACCACCTGGCGCGAAGCGCCGCAGTTCGGTGCCGTGCTGCGCTGCGTGGAATGCCCGCCGGTCGGCGGCGACACCATGTGGGCGAACATGGCGCTGGCTTATGAGCGCCTGCCCGAACACATCAAGACGCAGATCGCCGACCTGCGCGCGCGCCACAGCATCGAGGCGAGCTTCGGTGCGGTCATGCCGATCGAAAAGCGCCTGGCGCTCAAGGCCCAGTTTCCCGATGCCGAGCACCCGGTGGTGCGCACGCATCCGGACACCGGCGAGAAGATCCTGTACGTGAACGCGTTCGCGACCCACTTCACCAATTTCCATACGCCGGAACGCGTGCGTTTCGGCCAGGACGCGAATCCGGGCGCGCCCGACCTGCTGCGCTACCTGATCAGCCAGGCCTATATCCCCGAATACCAGGTGCGCTGGCGCTGGGAACCGAACAGCGTCGCAATCTGGGACAACACCGCCACGCAGCACTATGCCGTGATGGATTACCCGCCTTGCCACCGCAAGATGGAACGTGCCGGCATCATCGGCAGCAAGCCGTACTGAACACCGGCCGGAGGAAGACTACATGCAGCACAACCTGATCGTATCCACGCCGTCGGCGTACTCCTATCCGCTGCTGGTCAAGCAGTTGCTGATCCACTCGCTGAGCCTTTACGGCGACCAGGAGATCAGCTACCGCGGCGAGATGCGCTACACCTACCGCGACTTCCGCCGCCGCGTGGGCCAGCTCGCTTCGACGCTGGCCACGCTTGGTGCAACGCATGGCTCCACCGTGGCAGTGATGGACTGGGACAGCCATCGCTACCTGGAGTGCTACTTCGGCGTGCCGATGATGGGCGCGACGCTGTTCACCGTGAACGTGCGCCTGTCGCCGCAGCAGATCCTGTACACGCTCAACGATGCTGCCGCGGACATCGTTCTGGTCCATCCCGACTTCGTGCCGGTGCTGGACCAGATTCGCGACGAGTTGACGTGCAACCCGCGCTTCGTGCTGCTGGCCGATGGCCAGGCTGCACCGCAGACCGACCTGCCGCTGGCGGGCGAGTACGAGGCATTGCTGGCCGACGCGTCCCCGGACTTCGATTTCCCGGAGTTCGACGAGAACACCAAGGCTGCTACGTTCTACACCACCGGCACTACCGGTGATCCCAAGGGCGTTTGCTACAGCCATCGCGACATCGTGCTGCATACGCTGACGACGGCCACCAGCCTCTGCTCGCCGCGCGACGGGCAGCGCATGCACCGCGAAGACGTGTACATGCCGATCACGCCGATGTTCCACGTGCTGGCCTGGGGCATGCCGTACGTGGCCGTCATGCTGGGCCTGCGCACCGTGCTGCCTGGCCGCTACGCTCCAGATATGCTGCTGAAGCTGCGTGAGCAGGAGAAGGTCACGTTCTCGCACTGCGTGCCGACCATCCTGCAGATGCTGCTGCAGTCCTCGCAGGACGGCACGCAGGATCTCTCGGGCTGGAAGATCATCATCGGCGGCTCGGCCTTGCCGCCTGCGCTGTGCGAAGCGGCGCTGGCGCGCGGCATCGACATCTTTGCCGGATACGGCATGTCGGAAACCGGCCCGATCGCTTCGCTGGCGCAATTGCCGCCGCGCGTGACGCCTAAGGACCGCGCCGACGAAGTCCGCATGCGCTGCTCCACGGGGCGCCCGGTGGTGATGGTGGATTTCCGCATCGTCAGCGAAGACATGCAGGACCTGCCCCGCGACGGTGCGAGCCGCGGCGAGATCGTGCTGCGCGCGCCTTACCTGACCCAGTCGTACTTCAAGAAGCCGGCGGCTTCCGAGGAACTGTGGGCGGGCGGCTACCTGCATACGCAGGACGTCGCGGTCATGGGCCAGGACGGCTTCGTGCAGATCGTCGACCGCATCAAGGACGTGATCAAGACCGGCGGCGAATGGGTGTCGTCGATCGAGGTCGAGAACCTCATCACCGAAGTGCCCGGTGTCCAGGAATGCGCGGTGATCGGCGTGCCCGATGCCAAGTGGGGCGAACGGCCGATGGCCTTCGTCGTGCGCAAGCCCGGTGCGGACGTTGGTGCGGAATCTATCCGCGAGAAACTGCTCAGCCACGTGGATACGCAGCGCATCAGTAAGTACGCGGTGCCCGAGGCGGAACGGATCGCATTCGTGGCGGAGATACCTAAGACCAGTGTGGGGAAAATCAATAAGAAGCAGCTGCGGGAACAGGCAGCCTGAAGGGTAGGAAGGGAGAGTTTGGACGCTGGTTCTTGAAGGGGGACCAGCGTTTTTTTTCGTGGATGGGGTTGGGTGGTGATTGGGCGGCTTTCGTTCTTGGCGGGGGGTGGCGCCAAGAACGAAAGCCCCCAACAACACCATCAACCCCGCATTAAAAAAATCAAAACGAAATCCGCCCCCTCAAAATATCCCCATACATCACCCAATCCCCCATCAAGCTATAAACCGGATGCCGAAATGTAGCCGGCCGATTCTTCTCGAACACGAAGTGCCCCACCCAGGCAAAGGCGTAGCCGGACACCACTGCGCCAGGCAGCCACCACGCACTGCCGGTGACCACCATCATCAGCAGGCAAATCAACGCCACCGTCGAGCCGACAAAATGCAGCCGCCGGCAGGTGCGATCTCGATGTTCACTGAGGTAGTACGGATAGAAATCCGCAAAGCTCTCGAATTCGCGCGCATGTGCCCGGGCCATGGCTGTCTCCGAATCTTTGTTCTGATAAGACCAAGTGTAGTCCGCCGCGCGCGGGGAGGTGCGGACGGCGCCACGCGGGCCGTCCGCCGGTGCGGTCGCTCAGCGCGCCGCCACCAACTTTCGGGCAAAGCCGGCCAGGGCGTCGAGGACTTCGTCGGGGCGTTCGCCCATCATGGCGTGGCCGCAGGGGACCGAGACCATGCTGGCATTGGCGATCTTCGCGGCCAGTGCCTGCGCGGCCTTGGGCGAGGTCATCATGTCCTTGCTGCCGGTGATGAAGAGCGCCGGGCAGGACAGTGCCACCGCGGCTTCCTCGCCATGCGCGTAGCGGTTGCAGGCCGTGAAGTCGTTGTGGAAGACGTGGGCCTCCGGATTGTTGTGCGAAACCCGCTCCATCAGCCGCTGGCTGCCGCCCTGCATCCACGCGCCGGGTCCCGGGGACGATGGCTTGTTGGCCAGGCTCGAGTGCGACCACGCGTTGACCATGGCAATGGCCTGGTCTTCGCGGTTGAGCGCGGCATCGAGCAGCGCATCCGACACCTTCATCGGATAGGCGGTTGCCAGCATGGCAATGCCGCGCACGGCCTGCGGGTGGCGCGCCGCGCATTCGAGTGCGATCAGCGAGCCCATGCTGTGGCCGAAGACCAGCGCAGGCGCGGTCACGCCGGCGGCTGCCACCAGCGACATGACCCAGTCGGCCATGTCTTCGACGGTGGCCAGCGGCGCGCCTTTGCTGCGGTTGTGGCCGGGCAGGTCCACCGCCAGCACGGAGAAGCCATGGTTGGCGAACCAGCGCGTCTGCAGCGTCCAGACGCTGTGGTCGTTCTGTGCGCCATGCACGAACACGGCACAGGGCAGGGCGGGGTCGAACGGCTTGCCGCCGGTGTAGGCGTAGGCCGGCTGGCCTGCGATCTTCAGTTCCATCAGGCTTGTCCTCCCTTGCCGCTCATCGCCTTCTCGGCGGCCTTCAGCCCGCGCTTGAGGTCGTCGATCAGGTCGTCGGCGTCTTCGAGGCCGATCGACAGGCGGATGGTGCCCTCCGTGATGCCGGCCGATTGCAGCGCCGCCGCATCCATGCGGAAGTGCGTGGTCGAGGCCGGGTGGATCACCAGCGAGCGCGCGTCGCCGACGTTGGCCAGGTGCGAGAACAGCGACAGGCTTTCGATGAAGCGCTGGCCCGCTGCGCGGTTACCCTTGAGGTTGAAGCTGAACACGGCACCGCAGCCACGCGGCAGCAGGCGCTTGGCCAGTTCGTAGTCGGGGTGTGACTCCAGTTCGGGGTAGGCGACGGATTCGACCATCGGGTTCGACGCCAGGAACTGCACCACGCGCCGTGTGTTCTCGACATGGCGCGCCATGCGCAGCGGCAGCGTTTCCACGCCCTGCAGCAGTTGCCACGCGGCCATCGGGTTCATGCAGGCGCCGAAGTCGCGCAAGCCTTCGCGGCGTGCGCGCAGCAGGAACGGGGCGACCGTGCTTTCCTCGGTGAAGACCATGTTGTGGAAGCCTTCATACGGCTCAGACAGTTCCGGGAAGCGGCCGGAGGCCTCGAAATCGAACGTGCCGCCTTCCACCAGCACGCCGCCGATGGTGGTGCCGTGTCCGCCCAGGAACTTGGTGGCCGAATGGTAGAGCAGGCCAGCGCCGTGGTCGAACGGGCGCAGCAGGTACGGCGTGGTGAAGGTGGAATCGACCAGCAGCGGAATGCCGTGCTCCTGGCCCAGTTGCGCCAGGGTGGGGATGTCGAGCACGTCCAGGCCCGGGTTGCCGAGCGACTCGCCGAACAGCAGGCGCGTGTTCGGGCGGATGGCTGCGCGCCAGGCGTCGATGTCGCGCGGCTGGACGAAGGTGGTCTCGATGCCGAAGCGGCGCAGCGTGTAATGCAGCAGATTGTGCGAGCCGCCATACAGCGCCGTGGAGGCGACGATATGCGAGCCGGCGCCCATCAGCGTGGCCACGGCCAGGTGCAGTGCGGCCTGGCCTGAGGCGGTGGCGATGGCGCCCGCGCCGTTCTCCAGCGCGGCGACACGTTCTTCCAGCACCGCCACGGTGGGGTTGGAAATGCGCGAGTACACATGGCCCGCGCGCTCCATATTGAACAGCGAGGCCGCATGCTCGCTGTCCTTGAACACGAACGAGGTGGTCAGGTGGATGGGGGTGGCCCTGGCCCCGGTAGCGGGGTCGGGCGCGGCGCCGGCGTGCAGCGCCAGCGTGTCGAAGCGGGTACCGGACATGGTGTTTCGGACGAGAGTTGTCTCCGGGCTGCATCGTAGCATCGCACGTGCGGCGATGGGGCCATCTGCCCGGAAACCGGCCTGTGCTTTACTTATCCGGGCGATTTGGGCTAGCATCGGCGCACGGGCGCCCCCTGCCCGCATATCCCATGAACAGACAAGATCAGGCATCTGGCCCCATCCGGGCGCCATGCCGCAGGCACCGGTAGCGGAGACATACATGAAAGTCAGCGACATCCTCCAGATCAAGGGCAATACGCTCTACACCGTGACGCCTGACACCTCGTTGCTGGTAGCCGTCAACACCATGGCCGAGCACGACATCGGCTCGCTGGTGGTCATGGAGTACGGCGACCTGGTCGGCATGCTGACCTTCCGCGAGATCATCGAGACGCTGGCCAAGAACGGCGGCAGCGTCGGCACCAGCAGCATCCGCAAGGTGATGGACGACGCCCCGCTTACCTGCACCATGGAGACCGACGTCAATGAAGTTCGTCGCATGATGCTGGAACGTCACACCCGTTACTTGCCGATCCTCGACAACCGCACGCTGATGGGTGTGATCTCGTTCTACGACGTGGCCAAGGCGGTGGTGGAAGACCAGAGCTTTGAGAACAAGATGCTCAAGGCCTATATCCGCGACTGGCCCGAAGAGCAGGAGCGCGCAGACTGAGCAACGCCCGGCCGGGCGTGTCCCGGCCAGGTGCAGTCCGGCCATGCGGTGATGGCATGATGGCGGCCGGAACGCCGCCCCGGCAGAATCCCGGGGCCAACCCATCCGGGCCCCAAGCCTGCCAACATGAGCCAACACAGCCAGTTCCGACTGCTCGGCGTGCGCCGTTTTGCCCCGTTTTTCTGGACCCAGTTCCTGGGGGCGATGAATGACAATGTCTTCAAGGTCGCTTTCACCTCGCTGGTGACCTACCACACGGCGCTGTTCGAGGGCGTGGATGCCCGCAGTGCCGCGTTCCTGATCTCGGCGATTTTCATCGCGCCGTTCGTGCTGTTTTCCGCGACCAGCGGGCAGATCGCCGACAAGATGGAAAAGTCGCGCCTGATCCGGCTGGTGAAGTCGCTGGAAATCGCCATCATGGCGCTTGGCTGCGCCGGCTTCGCCTGGCACAGCGCCACGCTGCTCTACACGGGCACCTTCCTGATGGGCCTGCATTCCACGCTGTTCGGCCCGGTCAAGTTCGCGTACCTGCCGCAGCATCTGGATGAATCCGAACTGGTCGGCGGCAACGGGCTGGTCGAGATGGGCACCTTTGTCGCCATCCTGATCGGCACGCTGCTGGGTGGCGAACTGGCCGGGCTGGAGCAGGGCGGCAAGCTGATCGGGCCGCTGTACGTCGGGGTGGCTTGCATCGGCCTTGCCGTGGCCGGGCGCGTCGTGTCCGGCGGCGTGCCGGTGTCGCCGGCGCCGCAGCCCGATCTGCGCATCAACTGGAACCCGTTCACGGAAACCTGGCGCAACCTGATGCTCGCGCGCGGGAACCGCACGGTCTTCCTGAGCCTGCTGGGCATTTCGTGGCTGTGGTTCCTGGGGGCGACCTTCCTGACCTCGTTCTTCAGCTTCGCCAAGGACGTGCTGGGCGGTGACCAGAACGTGGTGACGCTGCTGCTGGCGGTGTTCTCGGTGGGCATCGGCATCGGCTCGCTGCTGTGCGAGCGCTTGTCGGGCCGGCATGTCGAGATCGGCCTGGTGCCGTTCGGCTCGATCGGCATGACGGTGTTCGCGGTGGACCTGTACTTCGCCAGCCACGGGCAGGCGAGCGGCACGCTGACCGGCATCGGCGGCTTCCTTGCCGAGTCGCGCCACTGGCGCGTGCTGGCCGACCTGCTGCTGCTGGCGATGTTCGGCGGCTTCTACAGCGTGCCGCTGTACGCGCTGATCCAGAGCCGCAGCGCGCCGACGCATCGTGCGCGCATCATTGCCGCCAACAACATCCTCAACAGCTTCTTCATGATTGGCGCCTCGCTGCTCGGCGTGGCGCTGACCCAGGCCGGTTTCAGCATTCCGGAGCTGTTCCTGGTGGTCGGCCTGCTCAATGCGCTGGTGGCCATCTACATCTACTCGCTGGTGCCCGAATTCCTGCTGCGCTTCGTGGCCTGGATCCTGGTGCATACGGTGTACAGGCTGCGGCGCGTCAATGCCGAGCGCATTCCGGCCGAAGGTCCGGCCGTGCTGGTCTGCAACCACGTCAGCTTTGCCGACGCGGTGGTGCTGATGGCGGCCAGCCCGCGCCCGGTGCGCTTCGTGATGGACCACCACATCTTCAAGGTGCCGCTGATGTCGTGGTTCTTCCGCCAGGCGCGCGCGATTCCGATCGCGCCCGCGCACGAAGATCCCGCGCTGCTCGCGAAGGCCTACGACGACGTAGCCGTGGCCTTGCAGGAGGGCGACCTGGTCTGCATCTTCCCGGAAGGCAAGATCACGGCGACTGGCGAGATCAACGCCTTCAAGCAGGGTGTGCAGCAGATCATCCAGCGCACGCCGGTGACGGTCGTGCCGATGGCGCTGCGCGGCCTTTGGGGCAGCTTCTTTTCGCGCAAGGGCGGGGCGGCCATGACGCGGCCGTTCCGTCGCGGCATTCTGAGCCGGCTGGAGCTGGTCGTAGGCGAGCCGGTGCCGCCGGAGCGGGCCACGCCGGAAAGCCTGCAGCAGATGGTGACCGCCCTGCGCGGCGAGTGGCGCTAGCCGGCGTCCCTGACGGATTCTCCGCGACTTCCGCCATGCTCACGCTCTACACATTTGGCCCCGCCTTCGGCCTGCCCGACGCCAGCCCCTTCGTTACCAAGGCCGAGATGCTGCTCAAGCTGGCCGGCCTGCCTTACCAGACGAAGCGCGGCAGCCTGCGGCGCGCGCCCAAGGGCAAGCTGCCCTACCTGGACGACATGGGCCGGATCGTGGCCGATTCCACGCTGATCCGCTGGCATATCGAGAAGACCTACCACATCGACTTCGACGACGGCCTGAGCGCGGAAGCGCGCGGCATCGCGTGGGCGGCGGAAAAGCTGATGGAAGACAACCTGTACTGGGCCGTGGCGCGCGTACGGTGGCTCGATGAAGCCAACTTCGAGCGCGGCCCTGCCCAGTTCTTCCGCGGCGTGCCGGCGCCGATGCGCGGTCTGGCCGAGCGCCTGGTGCGTCACAAGGTACGCCGTACGTTGTGGAATCAAGGGCTGGGGCGGCATAGCGAAGAGGAACTGGTCGCGCTGGCCAACAAGGGCGTCACGTCGATTGCGGACATCCTTGGCGACCAGCCGTACCTGATGGGCGAGCGCCCATGCGGCGCCGATGCCACGCTGTTCGCGTTCGCCGGCAGCCTGCTGTGCCCGGTGTTCGACACGCCGATCCGCACGGCCGCGGAAGGGCATGCCAACCTGGTGGCCTACGTGGCGCGCATGCAGCAGGAGTTCTATCCGGATTTCGATCCGGGCGCGGCGCAGCAGGGCGAGCCGTCGCGCCGCTGAGCGGCCGGCGGGGCGCAGAAGGGGATGCATTGGCCTTACAATGTAGGCCGTCCCCAATTCCTGTGCGGTTTCCATCATGTCCGGCAATACCCTTGGCCTGCTCTTCACTGTCACCACGTTTGGCGAATCGCACGGACCCGCCATCGGCGCGGTGGTGGATGGCTGCCCGCCGGGCATGGCGCTGACCGAGTCCGACATCCAGGCCGACCTGGACCGCCGCAAGCCCGGCACCTCGCGGCACGTCACGCAGCGCAAGGAGCCGGACCAGGTCGAAATCCTCTCGGGCGTGTTCGAAGGCAAGACCACGGGTACGCCGATCTGCCTGCTGATCCGCAACACTGACCAGCGCAGCAAGGACTACGGCAACATCGTCGAAACCTTCCGACCCGGGCATGCCGACTACACCTACTGGCAGAAGTACGGCATCCGCGACTACCGCGGTGGCGGCCGTTCGTCGGCGCGGCTGACCGCGCCGGTGGTGGCGGCGGGCGCCGTGGCCAAGAAATGGCTGCGTGAACACTACGGCACGGAGATCCGCGGCTACATGTCGCAACTGGGCGAGATCGAGGTGCCGTTCAGCGACTGGTCGCATGTGCCGGAGAACCCGTTCTTCGCCGCGAACGCGGATATCGTGCCGGAACTGGAAACCTATATGGACGCGCTGCGCCGCGATGGCGATTCGGTCGGCGCGCGTATCGAGGTGGTGGCCAGCAATGTGCCCGTAGGCCTTGGCGAGCCGCTGTTCGACCGGCTCGACGCCGATATCGCGCATGCCATGATGGGCCTCAACGCGGTCAAGGGTGTGGAGATCGGCGCCGGCTTCGCCAGCGTGGCGCAGCGCGGCAGCGAGCATGGTGACGAACTCACCGCGCAGGGCTTCCGCAGCAACAACGCGGGCGGCATCCTGGGCGGCATTTCCACGGGCCAGGACATCACTGTGTCGCTGGCGATCAAGCCGACTTCCAGCATCCGTACACCGCGCGAGTCGATCGACAAGGCCGGCAATGCGGCGACCGTCGAAACCTTCGGCCGCCACGACCCGTGCGTGGGTATCCGCGCCACGCCGATCGCCGAGGCGCTGCTGGCGCTGGTGCTGGTCGACCACGCGCTGCGCCACCGTGGCCAGTGCGGCGACGTCAAGGTGGATACGCCGCGCATTCCTGCGCAGGCGCCCGGCCAGCCGGGCTGAGTGGGCGCGGCGCCCAAGACCGTCACCGCCATTCCGGCGCGGCCCGAGTATGGCCGCTTCGGTCTCTTCTACCTGGGGTACTACGGCTACGTCGGCGTGATCTCGCCGTTCGTCAGCCTGTTCTTCGCCGCGCGTGGCTTCACGGCCGTGCAGATCGGTGTGCTGATGGCCTCGTTCCAGTTCAGCCGCATCCTTGGCCCCTACCTGTGGGGCTGGCTCTCGGACATGATGCACACGCGCGTGCGCATCCTGCGGCTGACGGCGGTCGGTGCGCTGGCGGCTTTCCTGGCCCTGCCGGCCGTGCACAGCTATGGCGGCATGATGGCGATGATGGTTGCCATCAGCCTCATCACGAGCGCGATGTCGCCGCTCGGCGACGCGCTGACCATTTCCACGCTGCGCCGTTATGGCGCCTTCGACCACCGCTATGGCCGCATCCGCATGTTCGGCTCGGTGGGCTTCATTGCCGCCGTGCTGGCGGGCGGGGCGCTGTTCCAGCAGCTCGGCATGCAGGCCTTCCCGTGGGTGGCCAGTGCCATGCTGGCGATCCTGATGGCAATGGTGTTCGGCATGCGCGATGCGCCCGACGAGGGCCCGCGCGTGCGCCCGCCGCCGGCGCTGCCGCTGCTGCGCCGGCCGGACGTGGCATGGTTCTTCGCCTCGGCCTTCCTGATGATGTTCGCGCACGCGGCGCTGTATGTGTTCTATTCGCTCTATCTCGAGCGGCTGGGCTACAGCAAGTTCGCGATCGGCGTGATGTGGACGATCGGCGTGGTGGCGGAGATCGTGTTCTTCTATTTCCAGGGCCGGCTGTTTGCGCGCGTGCCGCTGGGGACGATCCTGGCCGGTACGTTCGTGCTGGCCGCGGTGCGCTTCGGCCTGACCGGCTACTTCCCTGAAGTGCTGTGGCTGATGGCGGCGGTGCAGGTGCTGCATGCCGCCACCTTTGCCGCCCACCACAGCGCCAGCCTCAAGCGCCTGCAGCACTGGTTCGCGGGGCCGCTGCAGGGCCGGGGGCAGGCGCTGTACACGGGGATTTCGTACGGCGTGGGCGGTACGCTCGGCGGGCTGGTGATGGGCTGGACCTGGAAGGTGCTGGCACCCGCGCACACCTTCGGACTGGCGGCGGCCGCCGCTGCGGTGGGCGCGGTCTGCGCCCTGATGAGTTTCCGCGGCGGCCCGGGTGCGGCTCAGGCCAGTTCAGCGGCTACGCGTTCGGCGATGGCCAGCGACGAAGTCAGCCCTGGCGACTCGATGCCGAACAGGTGAACCAGTCCCGGCACGCCGTGCACGGCGGGGCCGTCGATGCGGAAATCCGCCACCATCTCGTGCGGGCCGCTGATCTTGGGGCGAATGCCGGCATAGCCCGGCTGCAGCACACCGTCGGCCAGGGCCGGCCAGTAGCGGCGGACCTCGTCGTAGAAGCTGTCCGCGTCGGCGGGGTCGACGCTGTATTCGATGTCGTCGATCCAGCGCACATTGGGGCCGAAGCGGGCCTGGCCGCCCATGTCCAGCGTCAGGTGCACGCCCAGGCCGGCGGCCTCGGGCACCGGATAGATCAGCCGCGAGAACGGCGCACGGCCGGCCAGCGTGAAATAGCAGCCCTTGGCGTAGTACTGCGGCGGAATGTGGGCCTCCGGCATGCCATCGATACGGCGTGCCAGTTCGGGCGCGGTCAGGCCTGCCGAGTTGACGACTGTCCGGGCCAGCAGCGTGGTGCTGCCGCCGTCCTCGTCGCCAACTTCCAGTTCGATGCCCGCGGGTGTGATCGCGCCGCGCAGCACCGGTGACTGGACGGCCAGCATCGCGCCGGCATTCTCGGCATCGCCGAGCAGGGCAGTCATCAGCCCGTGGCTGTCAACGATGCCGGTGGACGGCGAGAGCAGGGCGGCGTGGCATTGCAGTTGCGGCTCCAGCGCCTGCGCTTCGGCGCGGCTCAGGAACTGCAGGTCATGCACGCCATTGGCCGCGGCTTTGGCTCGGATACCTTCCAGCGTGGCGACCTGCGCCTCGCTGGTGGCGACGATCAGCTTGCCGCAGCGCTGGTGGGCGACATGGTGCGAGGCGCAGTATTCGTACAGCATCTGCTTGCCGCGCACGCACAGGTCGGCCTTGAGCGAGCCGGCAGGGTAGTAGATGCCGGCATGGATCACCTCGCTGTTGCGCGCGCTGGTGATGGTGCCGAAGGCGTTCTCGGTCTCCAGGATGATGACTTCCCGCCCGTTCTGCGCCAGCGCCCTGGCTGCCGCCAGGCCGACGACACCCGCACCGATCACCACGCAATCCACGTTCTCCATGGTCCTTCCTTTGTTCTGGTTGATGCCGTATTCCATTGCCGGCCGGCTCAGGCCAGGCGCAGGCCCAGCCGCCCGGCGGCGGCGCTGAGGTGGTGATGCGCCGCCTGCCGTGCCGCGGCCGGGTTGCCGCTGGCGATGGCTTCCACCAGCGCCGCATGTTCCGTATCCGCGGCGCGCGCAGCGCCGCTTTCCACCCGTAGCCGGGCTGTGTTTTCCCAGGCACGCTGACGCGCGGCCAGCATCTGCTGGCTGACAAAGTCGGTCAGTCCCGTGAAGCAGGGGTTGTGCGCGGCCTGGGCGATGGCGTGGTGGAACGCAATATCGGCCGCCGCCGCAGCAGCGAAATCGCCGGCCTGTTCCTGCATGGCGGCAAGCGCTTCGCGGATTCGCTGCAGATCGGTATCGGTACGGCGCGTCGCAGCCATTTCAGCGCATGCCGTTTCCACGACCATGCGCAACTCGAACAGCTGCGCCAGCGTCGGGCCTCCGTCCGGCGTGCTGGCGACACGCCAGGCCTGGCCGCCCGGGGTGTCCGAGACGTAGGCGCCTGCGCCCTTGCGCGTCACCAGGATGCCGTCCGCCTTCAGCAGGGCAATGGCCTCCCGCACGATCGGGCGGCTCACGCCGAATGTACCCGCCAGTGCGGACTCCGCGGGCAGGCGCGCGCCTGCCGTGAAGCGGCCCGTGGCAATGTCTTCCCGCAATGACTGGGCAATGCGACTGGCGAGTGAGGCCGGGCGTGGGAGGGTATCCATCGTCGATTAGTTGTCAGGCTGTCAGACAGATTTAAGCGAATTTTGCCAATCGGGGGAGCTACCGTCAAGGGGGCGGCGGTTTAAAAAAAACTACTGCTACTCAATGTTTTCCGATATCCGTCGATATGATTCGTGTGGCGGATGCTGCGCAACGGGCGGGCGACGCCCTTTTGGTCAGTTCATGGCCGCATTGCATGCTGGAACAATGATGATCCATCTCTCTCCCAACGATCTCCCCGTGGGCGCGCCCTTGCCCTGGTCGCTCCTGGACGGCGAAGGCAATCTGGTGCTGGGTAGCGGCAACGTCATCCCCGATGTCCGGGATCTGGCGCTGGTGTTCCGCCATGGCCTCCTGTGCCGTCAGGAGGCGGATTCCGGCGAGAATCCGGCGGCCGATCTGCCGCCGCCGGGCCCGCTGGGCCTGCAGGTCGGGACACTGCTGCACGTCAAGCAGCCAGGGGACAGTGGCCGTGCCGCAGCCAGCCGTCTGATCGGTTTTGTCGAGCAAGGCCTGTTCGTGACGTGGCCGCAACTGGGTGGCCGCGATCTGGCGGTGCAGGCCGACGATACGCTCTTGCTGCGTGGTTTTTCGGGCCGTGTCATCCACAGTTTCACGTCGACAATCACGGCGGTCTGTCGCAGTCCATTCCGCTACCTGGTGCTGTCGGCGCCATCGCAGTTCGACCAGATGCCGGTGCGCAAGGCGGCACGGGTACCAACCCGGCTGGCCGCCTACATGACGCAGTCGCAGGATGCCGGCCAGGAAGCCGCCCATGATGCGTTTTCCGCGGACCTCGCCAACGGTGCCGCGCGCCTGGTGATGCTGTCGGATATCAGCACCGGTGGGGCACTGGTGCAGGCAGCCGGGCCGGCGCCGGCGGTCGGCAGCCGGCTGCAGTTGCGCTTCCGCCTGCGTACCGCGTCGATCGACAGCGAAATCCTTGCCGGTGCCTGGGTCGTGGCCGACAGCAACGGAGACACCGAATTTCCGGCGTTCGGCATTGCGTTCGATGTGCTCGGCGAGCGCGAGATGACGCTGCTGCAGTGCTTTATCTACGAGCAGCTGCTGATGGGCAGCGGCCTGTCAGTCTAGGCACTGATAACGGCGGCGAAAGGAAAAGAGGCACCCGCAGGTGCCTCTTTTGCCTGGCGTCCCGGCATATGACCGGGCGCGCTAGCCTTACATGTTCACATAGTTCGGGCCGCCGCCGCCTTCCGGCGTGACCCAGACGATGTTCTGCGTCGGGTCCTTGATGTCGCAGGTCTTGCAGTGCACGCAGTTCTGCGCATTGATCTGCAGACGCTCCTTGCCCGAGGTCTCGTCCTGCACGAACTCGTACACGCCGGCCGGGCAGTAGCGGCTTTCGGGGCCCGCGAACTTTTCCCAGTTGACGTTGACCGGCACGCTGGCGTCCTTCAGCGTCAGGTGGGCCGGCTGGTTCTCTTCGTGGTTGGTGTTGCTGATGAACACCGAGCTCAGGCGGTCGAAGGTCAGCTTGCCGTCCGGCTTCGGGTAGACGATTTTCTCGCACTCGGCCGCCGGCTTCAGGTAGACGTGGTCGGGCTTGGTCCGGTGGATGGTCCAGGGCGGGTTGCGAATGCCCAGCTTGGGCAGCAGCCACTGCTCGATGCCGGTCATCAGCGTAGCCGTGGTGCGGCCCTTCTTGAACCACTGCTTGAAGTTCTTGGCCTGCAGCAGTTCCTTGTACAGCCAGCTCTGCTCGAAGGCGGCCGGGTAGGCGGTCAGCTCGTCGCCCTGGCGGCCGGCCTGCAGCGCGTCATAGGCGGCTTCGGCTGCCAGCATGCCGGTCTTGATGGCGGCGTGGCTGCCTTTGATGCGCGAGGCGTTCAGGTAGCCGGCGTCGCAGCCAACCAGTGCGCCGCCCGGGAACACGGTTTTCGGCAGCGACAGCAGGCCTCCCGCGGTGATCGCGCGCGCGCCATAGCCGATGCGTTTGCCGCCTTCGAAGAACTTGCGGATCTCCGGGTGGGTCTTGAAGCGCTGGAATTCCTCGAACGGGGACAGCCAGGGGTTGGTGTAATCCAGGCCAACGACGAAGCCGACCGCGACCTTGTTGTCTTCCATGTGGTACAGGAAGGAACCACCGTAGGTCGCCGGGTCCAGCGGCCAGCCGGCGGTGTGAACCACCAGGCCGGGCTGATGCTTGGCCGGGTCGATTTCCCACAGTTCCTTGATGCCGATGCCATAGCTCTGCGGATCCTTGCCGGCGTCGAGCTTGAACTTCGCGATCAGCTGCTTGCCCAGGTGGCCGCGCGCGCCTTCGGCGAAGATGGTGTACTTGGCATGCAGTTCCATGCCGAGCTGGAAGTTGTCGGTGGGCTCGCCTTCCTTGCCGATGCCCATGTTGCCGGTGGCCACGCCCTTGACCGAGCCGTCGTCGTTGTAGAGCACTTCGGCCGCCGGGAAGCCAGGGAAGATCTCCACGCCCAGTGCTTCGGCCTGCTGGCCCAGCCAGCGCGTGACGTTGGACAGGCTGACGATGTAGTTGCCGTGGTTATGGAAGCATTCCGGCAGCAGCGCGTTCGGGGTGCCCTTGGAGCCGGTCTCGTTGAGGAACAGGAACTTGTCCTCGGTGACCGGCTGGTTCAGCGGCGCGCCCAGTTCCTTCCAGTTGGGGAACAGCTCATTGAGCGCGCGCGGGTCCATGATGGCGCCCGACAGGATGTGCGCGCCGGGCTCGGAACCCTTTTCGAGTACGCACACATTGACGTCGTTGCCTTTCTCCTGTGCCAGCTGCTTCAGGCGGATGGCCGTGGCCAGGCCGGCGGGGCCGCCGCCGACGATGACCACATCGTATTCCATGGCCTCGCGTGGCCCGAACTGCTCCAGGAGTTGCTGCTGATCCATTGTCTCTAACCCTCTGTTTCTTTGGCGCCTTGCCTGCAATTGTGGGAAATGCCTTGTTTGTTCGTATGGAACCGGCTTGCATGCAAAGGGCGCCAGGACACGCCATTCCGCGCGTTTTCCCTCTTTCCCTTTACGGGCCAAGTTCTTAGAATCTCCGGCATTGTCCGGGACTCGTCACCCTCAGGCAAGGATTTTTTTGGAACGGTCGTTCTTTTTTCTGGTATTCTGCCTTCCGCCCGACATTAGGCAGGGTACGCCACACGGTCACGCCAGCACACAGAGGTAGATATGGGTTTGTCGATCAATCTGGAGGGCAAGGTCGCGCTGGTGACCGGCGCCTCAAGCGGGCTGGGCTCGCGTTTTGCAACCGTTCTGGCCGCTGCCGGCGCCAAGGTGGTGCTGGCCTCGCGACGCACGGAACGCCTCAAGGAGTTGCGCGCGTCGATCGAGGCCGATGGCGGCAGCGCCCATGTGGTGCGCCTGGACGTGACCGATCCGGCCAGCATCCGGGCGGCCGTGGCACACGCGGAAACCGAGGCGGGTTCGATCGACATCCTCGTTAACAATTCCGGCGTCTCCACGACGCAGCGGTTGACCGACGTCACCGCGGAAGACTTCGATTTCGTCTTTGACACCAATACCCGCGGCGCCTTCTTCGTCGCGCAGGAAGTGGCCAAGCGCATGATTGCGCGCGCCAAGGGCGCGGAGAAGAACGGCAACCCGCTGCCGCAGGCGCGCATCGTCAATGTCGCATCGGTAGCGGGCCTGAAGGTGCTGTCGCAGATCGGCATCTACTGCATGAGCAAGGCGGCGGTGGTGCACATGACCAAGGCCATGGCGCTCGAATGGGCGCGCCATGGCATCAATGTCAACGCGATCTGCCCTGGCTACATCGACACCGACATCAACCACCATCACTGGGATACCGATGCCGGCCAGAAGCTGATCCAGATGCTGCCGCGCAAGCGTCTGGGCAAGCCGGCAGACCTTGATGGACTGCTGTTGCTGCTGTCTTCGGATCAGTCGCAGTTCATCAACGGCGCCGTCATTACCGCCGACGACGGCATGGTCTGAGCCCGCCAGGGGCGTCAGGCGTCGCGCCGCCACTACGCTGCTCTTGGCCAAAAGCCAAAGGGCAGCGCTTGCTATGGATCCGCCCAGGGCTTATCCGGTCCCCTTGGGCGATATTCGAGCGCGGCTTCCACGCGGGTAGCGATAAAACCCGATACAGGGCGGGCCAGTCTTGGCATAATCCGCCATGTTTTCTGATTAAGTCTTTACATACAAATAAGCTGCGGTGGCCGATCAGCCCGATCCGCCCGAGCAGCCCGGACCGGAGGCCGGGGAGATGGAGCAACAAGAAGAGGCACGGCGCGACGCCGTGCCGCAACACTTCGTCGATTCCGCGGTGATCCCGCAGGCCGCAGACGAGGCGCAGGACACCGAATTCCGGGTTTCGCCCCGCGTCGAGGACTGGATCGGCGTGATCGTGATGGTGCTGCTGGTCTGCATCACCTTCGCCAACGTGGTGGTCCGCTATTTCACCGACGAGTCGTTTGCCTGGACCGAGGAGTTCTCGGTCTTCCTGATGATCGTGCTGGCACTGGCCGCCGGCAGCGCCGCGGTGGCGCGCGACCGCAACATCCGCATCGAGTTCTTCTTCGAGCGCGGCAGCCAGGCGCGGCAGAAGCGGCTGGCCATCCTGTCGGCGCTGGCCGTTGCCGTGATGTTCATCGCGCTGGCCGTGCTTGGCGCCCGTATTACCTGGGATGAGTACACCTTCGGCGAGACCTCGCCGGGCATTGGCGTGCCGAGCTGGTGGTACTCGGTCTGGCTGCCCTTGCTGTCGGTTGCGATCGCGTTGCGCGCGCTCGGGCTGATGGCGCGCAACGTGCGCGCGCTCAAGGCGCTGCATGCCGCCCGCAACGAACGGACGGGGCAGGTGCAATGACGCTGGTTGCCATCATCCTGTTCGTAGTCTTCATTGGCCTGATGCTGCTGGGCGTACCCATCGGCGTGTCGCTGGGGCTGGGCGGCCTGATTGCTATTGGCCTGTCCAATCTCGATACCCAGATGTTCGGCCTGCTGGCCGTGCCGCAGAACTTTTACGCGGGCCTGGCCAAGTATCCGCTGCTGGCCATTCCCATGTTCGTGCTGGTCGGCTCGATTTTCGACCGTTCCGGCGTGGCGCAGCGGCTGGTGACGTTTGCCATCGCCATCGTCGGGCGCGGTCCGGGCATGCTGCCGCTGGTGGCCATCCTGGTGGCCATGTTCCTGGGCGGCATTTCGGGTTCCGGCCCCGCCAACGCGGCGGCCGTCGGCGGCGTGATGATCGCGGCGATGTCGCGGGCCGGCTATCCGGGCTCGTACAGCGCCGCGGTGGTCGGCGCGGCTGCGGCGACCGACATCCTGATCCCGCCCTCGGTGGCCTTCATCATTTACAGCGTGCTGGTGCCGGGTGCTTCGGTGCCGGCGCTGTTCGCGGCCGGCATGGTGCCGGGCGTGCTGGCCGGCGTGGCGCTGATCGTGCCGGCGGTGTGGCTGGCCCGCAAGCACAATATGGGCGCCATCGAAGCCGCGCTGCCACGGCCGCCGTTCTGGAAGAGCCTGCGCGAGGCAGCCTGGGGCCTGGTGGCACCATTCCTGATCCTGGGCGGCATGCGCGCCGGCTGGTTCACGCCGACCGAGGCTGCGGTCGTGGCGGTGGTCTACGGCCTGTTCGTGGGCATGGTGATTTACCGCAGCATCGGCATGAAGGACCTGTTCGTGATCTTCCAGGAGGCGGCCGAAACCTCGGCCGTGATCCTGCTGGTGGTGGCGTTGGCGGGCATCTTCGCGTATGCGCTGTCCACGCTGGGCGTCATCGATCCGCTCGCGAACGCCATCGCCAACTCGGGGCTGGGCGAATACGGCGTGCTGGCGCTGATCGTGCTGCTGCTGATGACGGTAGGCATGTTCCTGGACGGCATCTCGATCTTCCTGATCTTCGTGCCGCTGCTGCTGCCGATCGCCAATGCCTTCCACTGGAACCCGGTGTGGTTCGGCGTGGTGCTGACGCTGAAGGTGGCGCTGGGCCAGTTCACGCCGCCGCTGGCCGTGAACCTGATGGTGTCGTGCCGGATTGCCCGCGTGCGCATGGAAGAGACCGTGCCCTGGGTGATCTGGATGCTGCTGGCGATGTTCATCGCCATGCTGATGGTACTGGCCTATCCGCCGCTGGCGACCTGGCTGCCGGATTACCTCGGCTATTGATGTTCCGCATTCACCAACAAGAATTGACGATTCCCGAGAGGAGATGAAATGAAACGTCGTGCCCTGATGCTTGCAACGGCTGCTGCGATTGCTGCTTCCGCTTTGGTCCCTGCGGGGGCGATGGCCCAGACCTACAAGTCCGAGTACAAGATGTCGCTGGTGCTCGGCCCGGCCTTCCCGTGGGGCAAGGGCGGCGAGATCTGGGCCGACCTGGTCAAGCAGCGTACCAACGGTCGCATCAATATCAAGCTGTACCCGGGCACCTCGCTGGTGGCCGGCGACCAGACACGCGAGTTCTCGGCGATCCGCCAGGGCGTGATCGACATGGCCGTGGGCTCGACCATCAACTGGTCGCCGCAGGTCAAGGAACTGAACCTGTTCTCGCTGCCGTTCCTGATGCCCGACTACAAGGCCCTGGACGCGCTGACCCAGGGCGAAGTCGGCAAGCATATTTTCGCCACGCTGGAAAAGGCGGGCGTGGTGCCGCTGGCCTGGGGCGAGAACGGTTTCCGCGAAGTCTCCAATTCCAAGAAGGAAATCCGCAAGCCCGAAGACCTCAAGGGCATGAAGCTGCGCGTGGTGGGTTCGCCGCTGTACATCGAGACCTTCAACGCGCTGGGCGCCAACCCGACCCAGATGAGCTGGGCCGATGCGCAGCCGGCCATGGCTTCGGGCGCAGTGGACGGCCAGGAGAACCCGCAGTCGGTGTTCGCCGCGGCCAAGCTGTACACCGTGGGCCAGAAATTCGTGACGACCTGGGGCTATGTGGCCGACCCGCTGATCTTCGTGGTCAACAAGCAGATCTGGGAAAGCTGGACGCCGGCTGACCGCGAAATCGTCAAGCAGGCCGCTATCGACGCCGGCAAGCAGGAAATCGCGCTGGCCCGCAAGGGCCTGGCCGAGCCGGGCGCGCCGGCCTGGAAGGACATGGAATCCCACGGCGTCAAGGTCACGCACCTGACCCCGGCCGAGCACGATGCCTTCCGCAAGGCGACCGCCAAGGTCTACGACAAGTGGAAGAAGCAGATCGGCGCGGATCTGGTGACCAAGGCGGAAGCCTCGATCGCCAAGCGCTAAGTCATCGGACAGGCCCGCCAGCGATGGCGGGCCTGTTGCTTTGGAGATCGTGATGAAGCACGTCTACACGGCGGTCATGCCGATCCGCTGGGGCGACATGGACGCAATGGGCCATGTCAACAACACCGTGTATTTCCAGTACCTGGAGCAGGCGCGCATCGAGTGGTTTGCATCGCTCGGGCGCGGCGGCAAGGATGCGAACGGGCAGGGGCCGGTCATCATCAATGCCCATATGACGTTCCTGAAGCAGTTGCGCTATCCGGGTACGATCGAATGCAGGGTGTATGCCGGGCAACTCGGCCGTACCAGCTTTGAGACCCGTATGGAAATCCGGCGTACCGACATGCCTGATGTGGTCTGGGCAGAGGGTGGGGCCAAGGTGGTGTGGTGCGATTATGCGGCGGAGAAGTCGGTGCCGGTGCCGGCGGAGATTCGGGCGATCATCGAAGCCTGATGATCCGAACGTTGCGAGGGGAGACACCCGCCTGAAACGAACCCTCAGTGGTTCACCAGCCGCTGCACCAGATCCACCGACGTACTCGCCCCATACTTTTTCATCAGCCGCGCCCGATAGATATCGACCGTGCGCGGGCTGATCGACAGGAGCTTGCCGATCTGCTTGCTGGTTTTGCCTTCCACGAGCTGCGCCGCGATATCGCGCTCGCGCGCCGTCAGTTCCGCCGTGACCTGGCGCTTCTGCGACAGGTCCTCGAACGTCCAGATACCCGCCCCAAGCGGCTGCGAGCGGTCCAGCGAGCGGCCGGTGACGTGGCACCAGAACAGCTCCCCGCTGGCCCGCTTCATGATCCGTTCGTCCGAATACATGCCCTGCTTGTTCATGATGGGCACGATGCGCGCGCCGGTGCGCTCGAACTCATCGGCGGTAGGGTAGAGCACCTGGAACGACTCGCCGATCAGCGCCTGCCGCGTGGTGCCGAAGATGCGGCAGACCTCGTCGTTGCAGTCCTCGATCATGCGCTCGCGGGACAGCACCAGCCCCACGGGGGCGAGCTGGAAAGCGGTCTGGTAATCGATGGCGGGCATCTACTTATGTATTTTTACGTAATGGCGTAGCTGGCGCAGCTTGCGTATCCTTTCGGTCGGACGAGAACGCGGCGCCCGCTGCCGATTGTACCGTTACAATTTCCTTGCGTCGTCCGCCGCACAACCCGGCGGCGGGATAGGCGACAGGGGACTACCGAGGAAGGAGCGAAGCATGAACAAGGTCTACGCCAGCGCCGCCGAGGCGCTTGCAGGCGTCGTCCGCGACGGCCAGACGATCGCCGTGGGCGGTTTTGGCCTGTGCGGCATTCCCGAGGCACTGATTGCCGCGCTGCGCGACACCGGCGTCAAGCAGCTGACCTGCATCTCCAACAATGCCGGCGTGGACGGTTTCGGCCTGGGCCAGCTGCTGGCCACCCGCCAGATCAAGAAGATGATCTCGTCCTACGTGGGCGAGAACAAGGAGTTCGAGCGCCAGTACCTGGCCGGCGAACTCGAACTGGAATTCACGCCGCAGGGCACGCTGGCCGAGAAGCTGCGCGCCGGCGGTTCGGGCATCCCGGCCTTCTTCACCAAGACCGGCGTGGGCACGGTCGTGGCCGAAGGCAAGGAAATCCGCGAATTCGACGGCGAGAAATACGTGATGGAGCGTTCGCTGACCGCCGACGTGGCGCTGGTCAAGGCTTACAAGGCCGACAAGGCCGGCAACCTGGTGTTCCGCCGTACCGCGCGCAACTTCAACCCGATGTGCGCCATGGCTGGCAAGTTCACCGTGGCCGAGGTCGAGCACATCGTCGAAACCGGCGATCTGGACCCGGATGAGATCCACCTGGCCGGCATCTTCGTCAAGCGCCTGGTGCTGAACGCCACCCCCGAAAAACGCATCGAGCAGCGCACCGTGCGTGCCGCCAAGTAAGAGGGAGAAACATCATGGCATGGACACGTGACGAAATGGCCGCGCGCGCCGCGGCCGAGCTGCAGGACGGTTTCTACGTCAACCTGGGGATCGGCCTGCCGACCCTGGTGGCCAACTGGGTGCCGGAAGGCATGGAAGTGTGGCTGCAGTCGGAAAATGGTCTGCTCGGCATCGGCCCGTTCCCGACCGAGGACGAAGTGGACGCCGACATGATCAACGCCGGCAAGCAGACCGTGACGACCCTGCCGGGCTCGTCGATCTTCTCGTCGGCCGATTCCTTCGCGATGATCCGCGGCGGCCATATCAACCTGGCCATCCTGGGTGCGATGCAGGTCAGCGAAAAGGGTGACCTGGCCAACTGGATGATCCCGGGCAAGATGGTCAAGGGCATGGGCGGCGCGATGGACCTGGTGGCCGGCGTGGGCCGCGTGGTGGTGCTGATGGAACACACCGCCAAGAAGAAGGACGGCACCGAGGACATCAAGATCCTGAAGGATTGCAACCTGCCGCTGACCGGCGTGGGCGTGGTCAACCGCATCATCACCGACCTGGGCGTCATCGACGTGACGGCCGACGGCCTGAAGCTGGTGGAAACGGCCCCGGGCGTGAGCCGCGAGGAAATCCAGAGCAAGACCGGCGCGACGCTGCTGTAAGCGCCGCCGCCCGGATGCAAAAAGCCCCGCTTCGCAGCGGGGCTTTTTTCGTCCCGGGGTGTCCGGATTTACTGCGCGACCCAGCCGCCGTCCATGTTCCAGATTGCGCCGCGCACCTGGCGTGCTGCCTCGGACGACAGGAAAACCGCCAGCGCGCCGAGCTCCTCGGGCGTGACGAACTGGCCCGACGGCTGCTTCTCGATCACCAGTTCGCGCTTGGCCTGCTCGACGGGGATGCCTTCCTTCTGCGCGCGCGCATCGACCTGCTTCTGCACCAGCGGCGTCAGCACCCAGCCCGGGCAGATGGCGTTGGCGGTGACGCCGGTCTGCGCGGTTTCCAGCGCAGTGACCTTGGTCAGGCCGACGATGCCGTGCTTGGCTGCCACATAGGCCGACTTCTGTGCCGAAGCCACGAGGCCGTGGGTCGAGGCGACATTGATGATGCGGCCCCAGTTCTTCTGCTTCATGCCGGGCAATGCCAGGCGCGTGGTGTGGAACGCCGAGGTCAGGTTGATGGCGATGATCGCGTCCCAGCGCTCGGGCGGAAAGTCCTCGATATTCGCCACGAACTGGATGCCCGCGTTGTTGACGAGGATATCGGCGCCGCCGAATTCGGACTCGGCATAGCGCATCATGTCCTCGATCTCGGAGGACTTGCTCATGTCCGCGCCGTGGTAGCCCACCTTGATGCCGGCGCCGGCCTGCGCGATCTCGCGCTTTGCGGCCTCCACGTCACCAAAGCCGTTGGCGATGATGTTGGCGCCCTGCGCCGCCAGTGCCTGCGCGATGCCGAGTCCGATACCGCTGGTCGAGCCAGTCACCAGTGCCGTCTTGCCTTTGAGCATGTAAGCCTCCGTCGAGATCGAGAGTCGAGAAAATAGGTGGCCGGACGCGGCCCGGCCGAACCGCTCCGCCTGCGCCACAGCGCTGCATGATGGGTGGCCGGATGCGGGCGGCGGCGTGCGTGGTCGCGCGCGCTTAGTGCTGTGGCATTGTAACCGCTGCGGCGTACAATCCTGCTTTGCTCAACCTCCGGCGACGCCCGTGCGGCGGCCGGTTCGTCAGGGAGTTCAGATGTCTGCCAGTCCGCGCCTCGGCTTCGTTCAGTGCATCAGTCCGGCGGGCCTGCACCGCATGGCCTACCACGAATGGGGCGATCCGGCCAACCCGCGCGTGCTCATGTGCGTGCACGGCCTGACGCGCACGGGCCGCGATTTCGACGCGCTGGCGCAGTCGCTGTGCGGCGAGTACCGCGTGGTGTGCCCGGACGTGGCCGGCCGCGGGCGCTCGGACTGGTTGCGCGATCCGGGCAGCTATGTGGTGCCGAAGTACGTGGCGGACATGGTTACGCTGATCGCCAGGCTGAACGTGGAGAAGGTCGACTGGTTCGGCACGTCGATGGGCGGGCTGATCGGCATGGGCCTGGCAGGGTTGCCGAATTCGCCGGTGCGCAAGCTGCTGCTCAACGATGTCGGGCCGCGCATCACGGCTTCGGCCGTGGAGCGGATCGGCTCCTACGTTGGGCTGCCGGTGCGTTTCAAGACCTTTGAAGAAGGACTGGCTTACCTGCAGACCATCAGCGCCTCGTTCGGGCGCCATACGCCTGAGCAGTGGCGCGAGCTGAATGGCGCGATCCTCAAGCCCGTGCAAGGTGCGCAGGGCCTGGAATGGGGTTTGCATTACGATCCGGCGCTGGCGGTGCCGTTCCGCAATACCACCCCGGAACAGGTGGTGGCGGGCGAGGCCACAATGTGGCAGCTGTTCGAAGCGATTGAGGTGCCGGTGCTGGTCGTGCGCGGCGCGCAGTCGGACCTGCTGCTGCGCGATACCGTGGCCGACATGGTGGCACGCGGCAAGCATGTCAGTTCGGTGGAGATCCCCGATGTGGGGCATGCACCGACTTTTATCGATCCGGCGCAGATCGCCGTGGCCCGCCAGTTCTTCCTGGGCGGTGCCTGAGCGGTGCGGGGCCGGGCCGGTGGTATCAACCAGAATTCGCTTTATTGGTTTTATTTGTCATGAGCAGCAATGAACTGAAGCGTGCCCACGTGGGCAAGCGCCTGTCCGAATACGCGGTGTACAACGGTGTGGTCTACCTGGCCGGACAGGTGCCCGAAGTCGACCCGAAGGCCGATATCCATGGCCAGACCCGCGAAGTGCTGGGCCATATCGACCGGTTGCTCGCCGAAGCCGACAGCGACAAGACGCGCATCCTGTCGTGCCAGATCTTCCTGACGGACATCGGCCTGATCGGCGCGATGAACGAGGTGTGGGACGCCTGGGTGCCGCAGGGCAACACCCCTCCGCGTGCTACGGTGGAAGCGCGCCTCGCCAATCCCGACTACCTGATCGAAGTGGTGGTGACCGCTGCGCTCAACTGAAGGCGGCGTCGTGATATGGTGACCCTATGGTGACGTCTACCGACCTGGCCGGCCAGGTTGCCGGCGTCCCGGACGCCGGCATGGTCGAGCGTGCGCTCGCGTATGTCCGCGAGCAGGCGGGCGAGGCCGTGCTGCCCACCGGGGAGTCGGTGCTCTCGCATGCGGAAGGGATGCTGCGCATCCTCGACGGCTTGCGCGTGGATGACGCCGCGCGAGCCGCCTGCTGCCTGTTCCCGCTGGCCGAGTTCGTGCCCGCGGCGGAAGCGGATATCGAGGCTCGCTTCGGCGAGGATGTCGGCAGGATGGTGAAAGGCGTGCGGCAACTGCTGCGCATCGGCGCCATCGCCGGCGGCCACGACGTGCAGGAGGCTTCGCGCAACGTGGCGCAGGCCCGGCACGAACAGGTGGAGGCGCTGCGCAAGATGCTGCTGGCCTTCGCGCAGGACATCCGCGTGGTGCTGGTGCGGCTGGCTTCGCGCCTGCAGTCGCTGCGCTGGCTTGCGCAGAACAAGCGCGAGCCGCTGCCGGGCCTGGCGCGCGAGACGCTCGACATCTACGCGCCGCTCGCCAACCGCCTGGGTATCTGGCAGATGAAGTGGGAGCTGGAGGACCTGGCCTTCCGCTTCGAGCAGCCGGATACCTACAAGCGCATCGCGCGGCTGCTCGATGAAAAGCGCATCGAACGCGAAGGCTATATTGCCAGCGCCATCGCGCGCCTGCAGTCGGAGCTGGCCGCTGCCGGCATTCCTGCCGAGGTGAGTGGCCGGCCCAAGCACATCTACAGCATCTGGAAAAAGATGCGCGGCAAGGAGCTGGACTTTGCCGACCTGTACGACGTGCGGGCGTTCCGCGTGATCGTGGACGATATCAAGGACTGCTACACGGTGCTCGGCATCGTCCACCATATCTGGCAGCCGATCCCGCGCGAGTTCGACGACTACATCTCGCGGCCCAAGTCCAACGGCTACAAGTCGCTGCACACGGTCGTGATCGGCGATGACGGACGTGCTTTCGAGGTACAGATCCGCACGCACGAAATGCACCACTTCGCCGAGTACGGCGTGGCGGCGCACTGGCGCTACAAGGAGGCCGGCAGCAAGGGCTACAGCGGACAGTTCGCGGCGAGCGACAGCTACGACGAGAAGATCGCGTGGCTGCGGCAGTTGCTGGCCTGGAAGGACGACGCCGACCATAGCGTGGCGCATGATGAATCGCCGTGGGAGCAGCTCAAGCATGCGGCCATCGATGACCACATCTACACGCTGACGCCGCAGGCGCGAGTGATCGCGTTGCCGCAGGGCGCCACGCCGCTGGACTTTGCCTACTACCTGCACAGCGACCTCGGTCACCGCTGCCGCGGCGCGCGTGTCGATGGCACCATGGTGCCGCTGAACACGCCGCTGAAGAACGGCCAGACGGTCGAGATCATCGCCGTGAAGCAGGGGGGGCCATCGCGTGACTGGCTCAACCCGGAGCTCGGCTACCTCGCCAGCAGCCGCGCCCGGGCGAAAGTGCGCGCGTGGTTCAATGCGCTGGACTCGCAGGAGACTATTGCGCAGGGACGCGTGCTGATCGACAAGACTCTCCAGCGCGAAGGCAAGACCGCGGTCAAGCTCGAAGACCTGGCGACGCGCCTCGGCTTCAAGTCGCCGGAAGAGCTTTTCGCCGCGGTGGCGAAGGAAGAGTTCAGCCTGCGGCATGTGGAGCACGCGCTGCGGCACCCCGAAGGCGAGGTGCAGGCCCCCGTCAGCGAAGAAGACGCCGTCACCAAGAAGAGCCGTGCCACCAGCGTGGCGCGTGGTGCCAAGTCCGGCGTGCTCGTGGTGGGCGTGGATTCGCTGATGACGCAGATGTCGCGCTGCTGCAAGCCGGCGCCGCCCGACGACATCGTGGGTTTCGTCACGCGCGGGCGCGGGGTATCGATCCATCGGCGCAATTGCCATACCTTTCAGCAACTCTCGGCCCGCGCGCCCGAGCGCGTGATCCAGACCGAGTGGGGCAAGAAGAGCGATGCGGTGTATCCGGTCGACATCCACGTCGAGGCCATCGACCGCCAGGGACTGCTGCGCGATATCTCCGAAGTGCTGTCGCGCGAGAAGATCAACGTCACCGGCGTGAAGACGCTGTCGAGCAAGGGGGTGGCGCGCATGCAATTCACGGCCGAGGTGTCGGAGGCCACGCAACTGCAGCGCGCGCTGTCGCTGATTGAAGATGTGCAGGGGGTATTGCAGGCGCGGAGAAAGTAAGGCTATAATTGCTGCTTCGCTAGGCTCGTAGCTCAGCTGGTTAGAGCACCACCTTGACATGGTGGGGGTCGTTGGTTCGAGTCCAATCGAGCCTACCAACGAATTGCAGTAAAGCAGTACAAGAGCAGTACAACAACACAGTGCGGCAAGTCCGATTCAACCTCACAAGGAACGGAAGGGCATCATGTTCATGACACCGCGAACTACTACCGCTGGCATGCGACAGTAGTCGAGGTGCGCCTCCGTCCCGGTTGGATCCGGGTTTGACAAAGAGAAACGCGGCCTTGGCCGCGTTTTTTTTCGTCTGTCGCCTGCCAGCTGCCTGATAAGCTTGCGCCCCTGCTGTGCGCAAGCGCGAAGAACGTTGCTGGTGCAACCCTTGCCGGGGTTGCGCCGGTGCTACAAGAGATGCAGTTTGATCCGCCCGCCGAGCGCCAGGCGCCGGGGTGGAATCCTGGAGAGTCGAAATGATCGCAATCACGCTGCCGGATGGGTCCCGTCGCGAGTTTCCTGGCCCGGTGACGGTTGCCGAAGTGGCGCAGAGCATCGGTGCGGGCCTGGCCAAGGCCGCGCTGGCCGGCAAGGTCGATGGCAAGCTGGTCGATACGAGCCATTCGATCGACCGCGATGCCGTGCTGGCCATCGTCACGGACAAGGACGCCGATGGCGTCGACATCATCCGTCACTCCACGGCCCACCTGCTGGCCTATGCGGTCAAGGAGCTCTACCCGGAAGCGCAGGTGACGATCGGGCCGGTGATCGAGAACGGCTTCTACTACGACTTTGCCTACAAGCGTCCCTTCACGCCGGAAGACCTCGCCGCCATCGAGAAGAAGATGACGGAGCTCTCCCGCAAGGACGAGAAGGTCACGCGCGAGGTATGGAACCGTGACGAAGCGGTGGCGTTGTTCGAGTCGATGGGCGAGAAGTACAAGGCCGAGATCATCGGCTCGATTCCGGCGGACCAGGAGATCGGCCTGTACCGCGAGGGCAAGTTCGTCGACCTGTGCCGTGGCCCGCACGTGCCGTCCACGGGCAAGCTGAAGGTCTTCAAGCTGATGAAGGTGGCCGGCGCCTACTGGCGCGGCGACGCCAACAACGAGATGCTCCAGCGCATCTACGGCACGGCCTGGGCGAAGAAGGAAGACCAGGAAGCCTATCTGCACATGCTCGAAGAGGCCGAGAAGCGCGACCACCGCAAGCTTGGCAAGTCGCTCGACCTGTTCCACCTGCAGGAAGAAGCGCCGGGCATGGTGTTCTGGCACCCGAAGGGCTGGCAGGTATGGCAGGCCGTGGAGCAGTACATGCGCGGCCGCCTGACGGCCGCCGGCTATGACGAAGTGCGCACGCCGCAGGTGATGGACCGTTCGCTGTGGGAGAAGTCCGGCCACTGGCAGAACTACAAGGAGAACATGTTCGTCACGGAGTCGGAAAAGCGCGACTACGCGATCAAGCCGATGAACTGCCCGGGCCATGTGCAGATTTTCAACCACGGCCTGCGCTCCTACCGTGACCTGCCGCTGCGCCTGGCCGAGTTCGGCGCCTGCCACCGCAACGAGCCTTCGGGCGCGCTGCATGGGCTCATGCGCGTGCGCGGTTTTGTGCAGGATGATGCGCATATCTTCTGCACGGAAGAGCAGATCGTGGCCGAGGCCAAGGCCTTCAACGAACTGGCGTTCTCGGTCTATGACGACTTCGGCTTCAAGGACGTGGCGGTGAAGCTGTCGCTGCGCCCCGACCAGCGTGCCGGCTCGGACGAGGTCTGGGACCACGCCGAAGAAGGCCTGCGCCTGGCGCTGCGCGCCTGCGGTGTGGAGTGGGAAGAGCTGCCGGGCGAGGGCGCATTCTATGGCCCGAAGGTCGAATACCACATCAAGGACGCCATCGGCCGTTCGTGGCAGTGCGGCACGCTGCAGCTCGACCTGGTGCTGCCCGAGCGCCTGGGTGCCGAGTACGTCGCCGAGGACAACTCGCGCAAGCGTCCGGTGATGCTGCACCGGGCGATCCTGGGTTCGTTCGAGCGTTTCCTGGGCATCCTGCTCGAAAACCACGCAGGTGCGCTGCCCGCCTGGCTGGCGCCGGAGCAGGTGGTTGTCATGAATATCGCGGAATCGCAGGCTGAATATGCCGAAAACGTCGTGCAATCGCTGCTAAAACAAGGGTTTAGGGCGAAGGCCGATTTGCGTAACGAGAAAATTACGTATAAAATCCGCGAGCATTCGCTTCAGAAGATCCCCTACCTGCTGGTGGTGGGCGACAAGGAGCGGGATGCCAATCAAGTGGCCGTGCGTGCCCGTGGCAACGTGGATCTGGGTGTGATGCCCGTCTCCGCGTTTGTGGAGCGTCTGCAACAGGACGTTGCCAGCAAAGCCTGATGGGTCGGAAGCACGGCTTGTTTTTTTGTCTTCTTGAGGTAACGCAACATCGCTACGGACAAAGGTCACCGCATCAACCGGGAGATCAGTGCGCCCGAACTGCGCCTGGTAGGGGTTGATAACGAGCAGCTTGGCATCGTCAAGTTCATGGACGCGCTTCGCCTGGCTGAAGATAAGGACTTGGACTTGGTGGAGATCGCCCCGAACGCGACTCCTCCTGTCGCCCGTATCATGGATTACGGGAAGTTCAAGTACGAGGAAGCCAAGCGCGCGCACGAGGCGAAGCTGAAGCAGAAGATCATCCAGGTCAAGGAAGTGAAATTCCGCCCTGGCACGGATGACGGCGACTACAACGTCAAGCTGCGCAACCTGAAGCGCTTCCTGGAAGACGGCGACAAGACCAAGATCACGCTGCGCTTCCGTGGCCGTGAGATGGCGCACCAGGAAATCGGCGCGCGCATGCTCGAACGCCTGAAGGCGGACCTGGATGAAATCGGCCAGGTCGAGCAGATGCCGAAGATGGAAGGGCGCCAGATGGTGATGGTGCTTGCTCCCAAGAAGAAGAAGTAATTTTTGTGCGATGCGGCGGCCGGGATGCTGATGCATTCCGGCGTCGTTTCGTGCAGAGGTAGCATGGGACCCTTGTGGAACCGTGCAACAACAAGTGGATGCGGGTCTTGCAAGCGTCGGCGTAAGCCGTCCACCTGCATGCATGTCATAGAGCTGGAGTTTTTCATGCCGAAGATGAAGACGAAGAAAAGCGCCTCCAAGCGCTTTACTGCCCGTCCGAACGGTTCGTTCAAGCGTGGCCAGGCCTTCAAGCGTCACATCCTGACCAAGAAGACCACCAAGAACAAGCGTCACCTGCGCGGTACTCAGGACGTCCATGAGACGAACCTGAAGTCGGTGCGGGCGATGATGCCTTACGCATAACCCTTACGAAAACGAAAGGAGAATTACATGCCTCGAGTCAAGCGTGGGGTCACTGCACGGGCCCGTCACAAGAAGGTTATCGACGCTGCCAAGGGTTACCGCGGCCGTCGCAATAATGTCTACCGCATCGCCAAGCAGGCGGTCATGCGTGCTGGCCAGTACGCGTACCGCGATCGCCGCAACAAGAAGCGCGTGTTCCGCGCTCTCTGGATTGCGCGTATCAACGCCGCGACGCGTGAGCATGGCATGACCTACAGCGTGTTCATGAACGGTCTGAAGAAGGCCTCGATTGAACTGGACCGCAAGGTGCTGTCGGACATGGCTATTCACGACAAGCCTGCCTTTGCCGCCATCGTCAACCAGGTGAAAGCCACCGTTGCCTGATGCCGGCTGCGGCAACCCGTAGGGGTTGCCGGGCAAGCACCGACCGCAAGGTCTGCTGAAACGGGGCTCTCACGGGGCCCCGTTTTCATTTTCGAATGCCGTTTCGGCGATTGCCCCACCATCATGCGCGGGCAGTGCCGAAACGCCATTCGAATCGAACCCCAACCTCCGCCGCGACAGATGTCGTGTCACGGCGCCAAGCTATTTCCACGACCGCCATGTCCCAGGATCTGGATCAAATCGTCGCCGACGCCCAGGCCGCTTTCGCCGCCGCCAACGACAACGCCACGCTGGAAAACGAGAAAGCCCGTTTCCTCGGCAAGACCGGCGCGCTGACCGAACTGCTCAAGGGCCTCGGCAAGCTCGACCCGGAAACGCGCAAGAGCGAAGGCGCGCGCATCAATCAGGTCAAGCAGCAGGTCGAAGCCGCGCTGACGGCGCGCCGCCAGGCCCTGGCCGACGCGCTGATGAATGCACGCCTGTCCGCCGAAGCCATTGACGTGACCCTGCCGGGCCGCGCTGTGAGCCGCGGCAGCCTGCACCCGGTCATGCGCACGTGGGAACGCGTGGAACAGATCTTCGGCTCGATCGGCTTTGACGTGGCGGACGGCCCCGAGATCGAAACCGACTGGATGAACTTCACCGCGCTGAACAACCCGGACAACCATCCGGCGCGTTCGATGCAGGACACGTTCTATATCGACGGCCGCGACAGCGACGACAAGCTCCTGCTGCTGCGCACGCACACCAGCCCGATGCAGGTGCGCTACGCGAAGATGCATGTCGAGAAGTATGCCGGCAAGCCGATGCCGCCGATCAAGGTGATCTGCCCAGGCCGCACGTACCGCGTCGACAGCGACGCCACGCACTCGCCGATGTTCAACCAGGTCGAAGGCCTGTGGATCGGCGAGGACGTGAGCTTTGCAGACCTGAAGGGCGTGTACACCGATTTCCTGCGCAAGTTCTTCGAGCGCGACGATATCCAGGTGCGTTTCCGCCCGTCGTACTTCCCGTTCACCGAGCCGTCGGCCGAGATCGACATGGCCTTTGGTAACGGCAAGTGGCTGGAGATTTCCGGCTCCGGCCAGGTGCACCCGAACGTGCTGCGCAACATGGGCCTGGACCCGGAGCGCTACATCGGCTTTGCGTTCGGCTCGGGCCTGGAGCGCCTGACGATGTTGCGCTATGGCATCAACGACCTGCGCCTGTTCTTCGAAGGCGACGTGCGCTTCCTGCGCCAGTTCGCCTGATGCGGCGCGGCCGCGCCCAGCCCATCGTCCCAGACATCACAGAATACTTACCGGATCAGAAGCGCCATGCAATTCTCGGAATCCTGGCTTCGCACCTTCGCCAACCCTGAAAAGATCTCCACCGACGCGCTGTCGCACAGCCTGACCATGGCCGGGCTCGAGGTGGAAGAGGTCGGCCCGGTCGCGCCGCCGTTCGACAAGGTGGTGGTCGCGCACGTGCTGTCGACCGAGCGCCATCCCAATGCTGACCGCCTCAACGTGTGCCAGGTCGATGCCGGCACCGGCGAGACGCTGCAGATCGTCTGTGGCGCGCCCAACGTCAAGCCCGGCATCAAGGTGCCGTGCGCGCTGGTCGGCGCTGTGCTGCCGCCGTCGGAGCCTGACGGCAAGCCGTTTGAAATCAAGGTCGGCAAGCTGCGCGGCGTGGAAAGCTACGGCATGCTGTGCTCCGCGCGCGAACTGAAGCTGTCGGAAGACCACGGCGGCCTGCTGGTGCTGCCGGAAGACGCGCCGGTCGGCCAGAACATCCGCCAATACCTGGACCTGGACGACCAGGTCTTCGTCATCAAGCTGACCCCGAACAAGGCCGACTGCCTGTCGATCCACGGCGTGGCGCGCGAAGTCGCGGCGCTGACGGGCGCGGCGCTGACGCTGCCGGACATGAAGCCGGTGGCCGTGACCATCGATGACAAGCTGCCGGTGAAGGTGTCCGCGCCCGACCTGTGCGGCCGCTTTTCGGGCCGCGTGATCCGCGGCGTGAACGCGCGTGCGGCCACGCCGGAATGGATGGTGCAGCGCCTGGAGCGCTCGGGCCAGCGCAGCATTTCGGCGATGGTGGATATCTCCAACTATGTCATGCTCGAACTGGGCCGTCCCTCGCACGTGTTCGACCTGGACAAGATCCACGGCGGGCTCGACGTGCGCTGGGGCCGCAAGGGCGAACAGCTCAAGCTGCTGAACGGCAATACTGTCGACGTGGACGAGCAGGTCGGCGTGATCGCGGACGACAAAGAGATCGAGAGCCTGGCCGGCATCATGGGCGGCGACAGCACCGCCGTGACGCTCGACACGACCAACATCTACCTCGAAGCCGCGTTCTGGTGGCCATCGGCCATCCAGGGCCGTGCGCGCCGCTACAACTTCTCGACCGATGCCGCGCATCGTTTCGAGCGCGGCGTGGACTATGCCACGACGGTCGAGCATATCGAGCGCATCACCGCGCTGATCCTTGAGATCTGCGGTGGCCAGGCTGGCCCCGTCGATGACCACGTCGTCAACCTGCCGCAGCGCAAACCGGTGAGCCTGCGCCTGTCGCGTGCCGAGCGCGTGCTTGGCATCGAGCTGTCGCCGGCTGCAGTGGCCGACGTATTCCAGCGCCTGCAGTTGCCGTTCACGCGTTCGCAAGGCGCCGAAGGCGAAGTGTTTGAAGTCACGCCGCCGAGCTACCGCTTCGACATCGAGATCGAGGAAGACCTGATCGAGGAAGTCGCGCGCATCTACGGCTTCGAGCGTATTCCCGCGCGTCCGCCCATCGCGGAAAGCGAAATGCGCCCGACCAACGAAGGCCGCCGCTCCACGCACGTGGTGCGCCACGCGGTCGCGGCGCGCGACTACCAGGAAGTCATCAACTTCGCCTTCGTCGAAGAGAAGTGGGAGCGCGACTTCGCCGCCAATGACAACCCCATCCGCTTGCTGAACCCCATCGCCAGCCAGCTCGCGGTGATGCGGTCCTCGCTGATCGGCGGGCTCGTCGACAAGGTGCGCTACAACCTGAACCGCAAGGCCGCGCGCGTGCGCCTGTTCGAAGTCGGCCGCGTCTTCCATCGCGATGCCGATGTGAAGGACGGCGGCCTGACGGTGGCCGGCTACCATCAGCCGATGATGGCTGCCGGCATTGCCTATGGTCCCGCATTCGAAGAGCAGTGGGGCATTGCCACGCGCAATGTCGACTTCTTCGACGTCAAGGGCGATGTGGAAGCGCTGTTCCACCCGCGCGTGGCTCGCTTCGAGCCGGTTGCGCATCCGGCCTTGCACCCGGGCCGCGCAGCGCGCGTGCTGGTCGACGGCAAGCCTGTCGGCGTGGTGGGCGAACTGCATCCGCGCTGGCTGCAGGAATATGAACTGACGCAGGCGCCAGTGCTGTTCGAACTCCAGCTCGATGCACTGCGTGAAACCGGTCTGCCCCGCTACACCGAGATCTCGAAATTCCCGGCAGCAGTGCGTGACCTCGCCGTGGTGGTGAAGCAGTCGGTACGCGTGCAGGACATGCTGGACACCATGCGCGCCGCGCTCGACAAGCAGGGCTACGGCCGCTTCTGCCAGAGCCTGGTGCTGTTCGACGAGTTCCGTCCGAAGGCTGCATCGGCCGCCATTGGCGCTGACGAGAAAAGCCTTGCGTTCCGGGTGACCTTGCAAGATACTGGGTCGACCCTGCAGGACGAGACCGTCGACAGCGCGGTGCGCTGCATGGTCGACGCACTGGGCGAAGCCTTCCAGGCCCGCCTTCGCGGCTGACCAACTGACCAGCATTACGCACACAAGACAGGGCGCCCGGGCAGTGCACCCGGGCGGATCGCCAGACAGAATTCCTTGAGCGATCGAAATGAAAGATCGAGACGCGAACTCCATGACCGCAGCAGCTTTGGGCGAGATGAGCGACCGGCAGGCTTCCTCCCGCGATGACTCCATGCCGGAAAACCGCGCCGCAGAGGTGCCGACGCTGACCAAGGCCGAACTTGCCGAGATGCTGTTCGACCAGGTGGGCCTGAACAAGCGCGAATCGAAAGACATGGTCGAAGCCTTCTTCGACGTCATTCGCGAAGCGTTGGAGCAGGGCGACAGCGTCAAGCTTTCCGGCTTCGGCAACTTCCAGTTGCGCGACAAGCCGCAGCGCCCCGGCCGTAATCCGAAGACTGGCGAAGTCATTCCCATCACCGCGCGCCGCGTGGTGACGTTCCACGCCAGCCAGAAGCTCAAGAGCCAGGTGGAAGAGCGCGCCGGCCTGAGCGTTCCGGGCTGACCGGAGGGCCCACCCGAACGTCGGATTGCTTGCTGCAGCGGGCGTCTGTATGCTTCAGGGCGCGCTGACCGGCGCGCCAACCCAAACCGGCCGGCATGGCCTGACGCCTGTCTACACCACTCATGTCGGACAAATCCAGCGAGCGCGTTGCGCTGCCGCCCATTCCTGCCAAGCGCTACTTCACCATCGGCGAGGTCAGCGAACTCTGCGCGGTCAAACCGCACGTACTGCGCTACTGGGAGCAGGAATTCACCCAGCTCAAGCCGGTCAAGCGCCGCGGCAACCGGCGCTATTACCAGCACCACGAAGTCCTGCTGATCCGGCGTATTCGCGAACTGCTGTACGAGCAGGGCTTCACGATCAACGGGGCGCGCAATCGTCTCGACGAAGGCCGGCACGCTCATCACCAGGCGACCGCGGAGCCTGAGGAATTGCCCGCACAAGCTGCGGCGGAAACCTCGGTGCCATCGGTGGACATCGCCAATCTGCGCAGCGAACTCGTAGAGGTGCAGCACCTGCTCGCGCAACTTCAGCAGATCGCGCGACGCGGATAAATTTCACCAGAACCGCTGGTCATCCGGGAAATGCTTCTGCTATAATCTTTTGCTTCGGGGCGTAGCGCAGCCTGGTAGCGTACCTGCATGGGGTGCAGGTGGTCGGAGGTTCAAATCCTCTCGCCCCGACCAGAATAAAGCCCGCACAATCAACCGGTTGTGCGGGCTTCGTCGTTTCTGGTCTCGGCGCATTCCCGACGAATATTAGAAGGTTTCTAATATTCGCCTGCTGGGAGTTGCAATCGCACCACCGAGACTGGCACCTTTCGCTGCTTGATGTACTTTGCGGTCGTCGCCAGGTTGGCGTGGGCGCCGACCACTTGCAGCGCGTCCATCTTGTAGCCTGCGGCTTCCGCGTCCGTGAGCGCTTTCGCGCGAATGTCCTTCACGACGTAGTCCATCTTTTCCAGTCCGGCTCGGACTAGGGCGCCGTCCCAGGCCTCGCGGCAGGCCGCAGCAGTCTTGGCCTTTCCATGGCTGTCAACGACTACAAGGTCATCCTGTGCGATTTGCGCACTGACGCCGCCTCTCAAGGTTTGGGCGCGGCGGAGTACCTCCGCTATCTCTGGCGTGATCGGGCAGTCCACTGCCTGGCCCGTACTTTTTTCCGTCTTGCTGGGCTTGAATCGGATCACCCCGGCCCGCTCGTCGATTTGCGACCAGCGGAGCTGTCGAATCTCGGTTGAACGTTGGCAGGTGAGGTAGCACAGGTCCACAAAGACTTGCATCTCCGGCCCCGTCGGGACCTTCGCCACCACCACTTTCACTTCGCCCCCTGGCAGGGTCTTTTCGTAGGTGTAGCTGGCGAGCGCCGCGCGGATCCGCAAGAAGTGCTCGTGCGGAATGTAGACGTCCCGTCCGCGCGGCTTCTTGACTACCACCTCGCGGCAGGGATTGACAGTCACGTGTCTGCGCTGAACCGCCCAGGTGAAGAACGGGGACAGCCAGGCCTTCATGGCCCGCTTCATCGCGGCCCTGTTTGCCCAGTTGTCCTCGAGAAAGTCCATGATCGCGGCCGTGTCGACTTGCTCGATGTCGAATGCGTGGAAGGCGGCACGCACATCTTCCCCGCGGCGCTTCCATTCCACGCGATACGATTCGGCGTACTTGCCTTCGTGCTTCTCGATATATTCGGCCACGAACCCGGGCATGTTGCCCTTGGTGTGCATGGCTTCGACTTTGCGCTTCTCCTGGGCCAGGCGTTCCAGCATGCGGGCCTCGCCGTCTTTGACTCGACCCAGCGGGATCCACTTGCCGTCGCCCTTGCGTACCCAGTAGTAACTGCCGTTTTTCGTATAGACGCGGACTGGCAGTCCGTCCGGCTTCTTGCGTCGTCGGCCTCTCATCGCGCTCTCCGGATGGGGGCGAGCGTGGGGCGCGGCGCGGCGGGCAGCGAGGCTACGGCACTCGCTTGGGCGACCCCCGCCCGGCTGGCTTGCAGGGCTTCGAAGGTCGCCCACAACAGGATGATGCGGCCGTCCGCGCGCTGAACCGGCTTGAATCCGAAACATCGCTGGAACCAGTCCAGTTGCGCACTGGGGCGTTTCTTGCCAGTCACGTCTTGAAGGTCCTTCTCGGTTAGAAGTCTGCTATCCATGCAGGTCTTTGAATCGGGTCTCGAATGCGTGAAATGGGCGGTCAAGATCTACGTATTATCGAGACAGCGAGTGATCGCTGAAATTCGGAAAAATGTGAGTCAATTTATACATTATTCCGGGCTGGCCGATTGCCGAATGCGATTCTGCACCAGAATGCAGGCAGGTGATATTCGGCTGGCTGTCAATGCGTTCAAGGCTAGCGTGGCACAGTGGTTCCTCACGTCAAGAATTTAAGGTCAGCATCGTTGCTCGCCGGGATCGCAGGGTGGTCTGTAGAAAATGCCGGGCGACTCAGGCGAGCTGCCGATGGGAGGGCAATATAAATGGCGCAAGGCAGAAATCGGTCGGGGCGCTCACCTAAATGTTGCTTGTGTCCGGTCGACAACAGTTTGAAAATAGGCGTTCAACCTTCCTGTTATCGGAAGGCGTTGTGATATATGGGCGCCACGGTCGTTATCGGGATGGCTGTGTGGGCGAATAATGTGAGGGGAAATTCCCGCGTGGCTCCGGCATTTGGGCCGTGTTTGGGGGGTAGAGAGGACTCGGACTTTGCGATACTGATTGGAGGCGATGTGTGTACCGAAAGTACGTACTTCCGTATTTTCGGTACACTTTATTCGACACACCTGATAATGGCTTCCCTGAAAATCGAGACCGAGCCCCTGTGGCATCGAGGCGGCATCGTAGCGCGTGATGTAGCAAAAAGAGTTGGATACCTCCTCTGGTGAGAGTGGGCCATTAACACCGATATCTGCGGTGATGGATCACGTCGTAAGCACATGGGCTGACGCCGACTCGCCGTCAAACCCAACTGGTGAATTATCTTTCCCAGAAGGGTTCTCCCGAACATTGCAGGAATTTCAAGGCTTCCGGTGCGAAAGGTAGCGGGCCGCCGCGACTGCGGCTTTCCATAGCGCGACGGCGGGCAAAAAGTATCCGCGAATCGTCTCACGGACGCCAAAGCAAAAACCTTCCACGAATTCACGCATCTGGGTTGCTCCCAAAGTAACGCAGTGTCGAAACGGATCTAGGTCGGAAGTTGGCCGCCCTCTGGGGCTTGCCACAGCGGCCTGAGGATTCTGGTGCGTGCCGCCGCGATGTCCATTTTGCAAACGACCCCCGTGCCGCCACCGGCGGAGCGGTCAAGCATGATGTCAACCGCGCCCCTGAGGATGGCCACGGCGTTGGCCACTGGCTCCGGTCCAATGAGGTCGGCGACGGCCGGTGCCGTCAGATTCGTGGCGAACCTGGCGGAGGACTCGGTGAGCCAGGATGAGACGAAGCGCGTCATCGTCTGGCGGTCAAAGGCAGGAAAGAGCAGCTTGTCAGTGAATCGTCCCCCGCGTAATGCCGCCGGATCGAGCAACTCCGGATGGTTCGTCGCAGCGATCCAGAGAATGTCCTTGATCTGACCGCCGGCGCCGTCCATCGCAGTCAGGAGGTGATTGCACAGCGATCTGTCAGCGGCATAGGCGCGGAGCCCGAGCAAATCATCCGCTTCATCCAAAAAAATGATGACCGGGCGGATATCTTTGGCGCGACGCAGCAATCGGTCGATGGCGTCCGGACTCGGCAGGCTGCCGCCGGTAGTCTGGAGCAGGGCCCAACCTGTGGTCTTCGCCAGTGCTTGAACTGCCTTGCTCTTCCCGGTGCCAGGCGCTCCCACAAGGAGCAAACCGCTGGGGACGGAACCACCAAGTGCCTCGATGCGGGCCGAGTTGACCATGCGACGGGCCAACCCTGTCAGATACGCGCACACACTAGGCGTTTGAATGAGTTTGTCCAGCATGACCGTCGATTCGGGCAAGGCATCGCCGAGCGTGCCTTGGACCGTTCGCAAAGCGGCGGTCCATTCGTCGAAGCTGTAGACGGCATTCGGCATGTCGCCATGTTGCTTGAGCATCCCAGCGCAGACTCTGGCCAGCCGCGCCGCGCTGAATCCTTCCCACCGCGCCGCGAGAATTTCTGCGGCGTCATAGTCGAACTCGGCATGGTCGAGTGCACCGGCGACCCGCGTCAGCATGATGGCAAGCCGGGCCTCCTTGTCTGGCGGCGGGACTTCTACCTTGTAGTCGAACCTCCCTTCGCGAATGCCCGCGGCATCGAGCTTGTTCAGATGGTTTGTCGCGGCGATCACGATCACGCCTTTGCCCCGTACATCGACGAGATTGGTTAGCAAGGCATTGGTGATCCGGGTCGACTCGCTATCCCCGTTCACAACGGAACTCCGATCGATCAAGGATGAATCGATCTCGTCGAAAAATAGGACGCAAGGGGCTTGCGCGATGGCCGAGGTGAAGACCTGCTGTAGTTGCGCCGTCGTTTCATTGACCCAGCGGCTGGCGACGTCGCCGATCGTGACGGGCAGGAAGGGCAATCCAATCTGGCCAGCCAGGGCCTCTGCGATCATTGTCTTGCCGGTGCCTGGCTCGCCATGCAGCAGGATGCCGTTCATGGGACTACGCTTTCCGGGGTGTGCGTGACAAATCTCTTGGGCGATCGACAGGAGTTCGACCTTCAGCTTGCTCATGCCCAAGACGTCGTCAAAGGTCTTGCTCGCTCGGCGAGCCGGATAAGTGGGCCACTGTGCAGGCCCAGTATCATGGGCGTCGGTCAAATCCTTTGGGCCCTGGAGCGCCTTTTGAGTCGAAGTTTCATCATTCAGTAGACCTTGCCCGGCTGCCAGCCAGACCGCAACGGCGGCGCCGAAGAGCAGCCCCACGACAACGGCATCCAGGTTGCGATTCACGACGGCTGCAGTCGCCAGTAGCAATGACGCAACAATGGAAGCCCAGAAGCGCTCTCCCATTGCGCTCATACCGAGGTCGAAGACGACGATGACCGATGCGGCGATAGCCAGCACCGCGAGCACGGTAAAGCGCGTTGTGTTGGGCAGAGGTTGGTAAGCTGCAGCGACGGCTGCTGCGGTTGCTGTGACCAGCAGTGCTGTTTGGATTTTTGCTAGCGTAGCCATAGTGATCGACCGCGTAATTGGTAGGTGGCGAACCACCCTGTGGGCTTGCGGACCAAAAGATCCGACGGGGGGCGGTCAGAAGCGCGACCGAGTGGCCTCGCGTCATCGGATCGACCCCGGGCAATGATTAGTAAGGATTCCGGGGGTGAGGTCGGAGACATCGCTCCCTTGCTTGGGTTTGACGGCAATCAGGCTGGCTCGTCGCCTTCTCCATAGGGGAGGTCGTCGGAGGCGTGGCGGTCAATGACAAAGAGCGGTAGATGGCGATGGCCAACAACAATATGCTCAGCATCAAGAAGCCGAACGCGCGGTCTCTTGCGTCAGTCATGAGAGGTCGTCTCCGGGGAATGACGCAGAGCGAAGAGAGAGGCGGGCCGCATCTGCCACCAGATGAGGCAGGACATGATCGGCCAGACCAACCAACGCGGCCCGAGTTCTGCGCACCAGGCCTCGATTTCGCAGCGGCGTTGGTATGCTGCGTCGATCGCCGGTAGGGGGCGGGTTGGATCTCGCCGCTGCTGGTCCTTAACGAAACGTAGATACTTCTTTTCGCGGCCATCGCCTCGACCGCGCAGCATGGCTGGCACGCTCCGACGGTCATGGCACGCGTGGTCGGCCATCTGCAGGCTGGTGCCATGCATCGGTGTCCGGGGAGGATCTGCAAGTCGCATCGCATATTCCTGTTGGAGAGGTGTATGCCGACTGTGACAGTTCTCGCCGCCAGCGCAACAATTTGATCCGCTGCCATGTCCAGCACCTGCCAGGTCTGTCTGGGTCAGGCGGTAATGACGTAAGCGCTCAATTGACGACGTCTGGTATTGAGGGCTGGCCTTTGGCAGGCTAGCGTCCGCAAAGACTTTGCGGACGCAAACATGATCCAAGACGAGATTGACCTATTTCCGCTGCAGGCGGTGCGAGTCCGCTCCAATGGGAAGCGCGACTACGAGCCAGCGGTCAAGCGGCGTCTGATTGAGTTTTGTCTTCAATCGGGAGCATCGGTTTCGGGCACGGCTCTCAAGGCTGGCATCAACGCTAACCAGTTGCGCAAATGGATTCGGGAGTACCGAGATTCAGCACAGGCGCGAGGTCCGTTGCCGGCATTCGTGCCGGTCGTCCAGGAGGTTCTAGATTCCCGGCCGATCGAGGAAGTTGCAAAGGTCGTGGTGCCTCGCCGCGAAGCGGCCTCAGCGACTGTCGATTCGCCACCGCTGCGAGCGCTACCGCTGGCACTCTTCAGCGCGAAGCTACCCAACGGGGTATCACTCGAGTTCGAATGCGACGAGCGACACGTTGGGCTCGTAACGGCAATGATCGAGGCACTGAGTGGAGGCCATTGATGTTCCGCCTCGACGCTGGGCTGCGGGTCTATCTGCATCGCGACGCTGTGGACTTCCGTAAGAACATCAACGGTCTGGCACTGCTGGTCGAGCAGACGCTCGGGCTGGATCCGTTTGCATCTGCTGTATTTGTGTTCCGCAACCAGCGGGCCGATCGCATCAAGATTCTGGGGTGGGATCGCAACGGCTTCTGGCTACTGTTGAAGCGATTGGAGGCGGACCGGTTTGCCTGGCCACGCGAGGCGGTTGTGGCTACGCTGACGGTCGAACAGTTGCACTGGCTGCTCGAGGGAATCGACATCGAGGCGATGCGCCGGCACCCGCACCGAGAATACCATCGCGCTGCGTGAACGCTGCTTGGCGGCAGCAGTCTAACCCGCCATGCCATCCACGCCCGTCACCGTTACCGCCGCCGAGCTGCAACTGTTGCGCGACGCCGAGCGCGAGCTCAAGGCAATACTCGCGGAACGCGAGGCAATCAAGGGCGAGCTGCGTGTGATGACGGTCCAGCGAGACTTGCTCTTGGAACAGCTCAAGGCGTTCCAGCGTAAGCTGTTCGCCGCCAAGAGCGAGGCGCGAGGCTCGGAGCAGAAGGACTTGTTCCTCAATGAGGCCGAGGCCTTGGCGGCAGCGGCCGCGCAGCCGGCGCAGGAAGAAGAAGGTACGCCCGAGACCGAAGTGGCCGGGCACAAACGCAAGAAGCGTGGCCGCAAGCCGCTCGACCCGGCGCTGCCCCGTGTCGAGGTTCGTCACGAACTACCCGAATCGGAACGCGTCTGCCCCATCGATGGCCAGACTCTGGTCGAGATTGGCGTTGAGGTCAGCGAACAACTCGACATCGTGCCGCAGCAAGTCCGCGTGATCCAGCACCAGCGGGTCAAGTACGCCTGCCCATGTTGCGACGGCGGCATCAAGACGACGCCGGCACCGGCGCGCATTATTCCCAAGGGACTGCTTACCGAATCGGCGCTGGCCTGGTGCATCACCTCGAAGTATCAGGATGGCCTGCCACTGTACCGCCAGGCAGCGCTGCTGCATCGCTTTGGCGGGGACCTCTCTCGCGGCACCTTGGCCGCAAGCATAGTGCGCGTAGGCCAAGCGGTGCAGCCAATCATCAACCTGCTGCGCGACCATCTGCTGGAAGCCGACGTCGTGTACGGCGACGAGACAACGGTACAGGTGCTCAAGGAGCCCGGCAGGCCTGCCCAGAGAAAGAGCTTCCTATGGGCGCAGATGAACGGAACGGGCCCGCCGGTACGGTTGTTTGCCTATAGCCCGACACGCGAGACAAAGCAGGCCACTGCTCTCTATGCTGGCATCAAGCCTGGGGCGGTGTTGATGACCGACGGCTATGCGCCATACGACGACGTCGCAAACACCTATCAGTTGGTGCACCTCGGATGCTGGGCACACGCGCGCCGCTACCTGGTCGAGGCAGAGCAAGCCTTGCCCAAGGACAAGCGTGCCGACCACCCGGTCACGGGATTCCTGCTGCGCATCGGCAAGCTGTTTGCCGTCGAAACCCATACGCTCAAGATGAAGCCAGAACAACGGCAGCAGGTTCGCGCCGAACAGAGCCAGCCGCTGCTGGCCGAGATCGAAACGATGCTGCTGCAACAGTTGCATACCGTACTGCCGCAAAGCCTGTTCGGCAAGGCGCTGCACTACCTGCATGGGCAGTGGCCAAAGCTCGTGCGCTACATCGAGAACGGAACCTGGCCGATCTCGAACAATCCCTGCGAGAACGCGATTAGGCCATTCGTGATCGGACGGAGAAACTTCCTCTTCTGCGACACCGTGGGCGGTGCCAACGCCAGCGCAAGTCTTTACTCGCTGGTGGAAACCTGCAAGGCCAACGACGTCGATCCGTATCAGTATCTCGTTGCCTTGTTCAAGGCGTTGCCACACGCACAGACAGCCGACGACTACGAGGCTCTGCTGCCCTGGAGGCTCAAGCCCTCAACCGTCTAGCGGATACCGCCGGCGGCCGCAAGGGACGCCCTTAAAAGACCGCTTACGTAATGACTGCGGATCAGATGCGGCCGCTTGCCCGGTGCTCAGAGCGCGAACAGTACCGCAAAAGGACGTCAGTGCGTGAAGGCGAGTCAGACCTGGCCGTCAAACCCAACCGCAGAAAATTGTTGTCGTCCGATTGACGCACTCTAGTGGTACTTTTGTGAGCGAGCGGCATGACGATGCCGGGATGCAAGAGTCGTCGTCGCTGCTGTGGGAGTCCAGGTGAGAATTCGCACCATTCCGTAACGAGGAGCGCTCGCGCAATGTGAGACTTCTTATGGGTCGAGGTTTTGGCTTGGGGAGCGGGAAAGCGATAGGTCGGAAAATAGACGGAAATAGAGGTATCCGGAGATCCGCTACTGGCTTGGCTTTGCCGGCGATTTCGGGCAAAGAATAGCAATAGATCCATGTGGCTAACCGTACCGCAACCAGAGGCTATTGGCGGTCCACTGAGCGGGTATCCTTCCGACATGGGTGGCGCTCACCGCCCAATGCACTGTGTCTCACCAGTGTGAGGGGGCTTACTCCTGTCTTATGCGCTTATACCTGCAGCCGACAGTGATGAGCGTGCCATCTGCGACGATGGCATAGGCGTCAAGGTATTCACTGAGCCGGCCAATGAGGCCGCCGGCGTACGCGAGTACTCGTGTGCGGGCTCGGCGGTCGAAGAACAGGATTTCGGTGCCACGGGCATTTGGCCGACGGGCTCCGAATTGGTCGAGCAAGTCAATCACGAGCGGCGGAACGCCGCGCTGTTGGCTTCGAATTGCTGAATGGGCCGTCAGGTCCAGTCGCGGGCCGGAGGCTACGCTGCTGCTCTTAGGTTGGTATTCCTTGGCGTCTACTGCATCTTCCTTCGGCATGGTGTCTTCCTTGGTGTTGGCAATGGATGGAGCGTGGCGAAACACAAACGGATCGCAACAATTCGCATGAGGCGCTTATCGAGCGGCGCTTGGTCTTCGTCCCTAAGCCACATGCCTTTCTGGAGGTGAGAGATCCAAATTCATGGATGTCGGGCGGGTATGGCTGGATTCGATATGGACGAAAGCGCCCGGGTCAGCTCGTGGCTATTAACGGCTCTGCGCTCCACTTCCTCTGTCGAGGCAAAGTTGAAATGTCCGGGCGCCAGCAAAGTTGAAATGTCCGGTTGTCCGGTGTCCTTTCAGCTTGTTTGTTCTGTCTTTGGGGGCTGTTCCCGTAGGGTGGTGGGGCTGGCCTGACACGACAGAGTCCAGTTCAGGGTGGGGCTGTCATTCCAGCAGGGCCCCAGGAGCAGGCGGAAATCAGTTCTCAGTTCCGTTAAGCGGCCACGGTTGCTGCTGTAAGCGTTTTAGCGCTTCCAACATATCGTTCTGATCCAGCGAGCGCTGCGACTTCTTGCCTGATGGTCGCCCACGCTTGCGGACAACGCCTTCCGTGGCAGGCAAAGAGAGAGATCGCGTGTTGTCGCGTTTCTCCTGAACGTATTGCGCCAGTTGCAATACGTGCCCCAACCGTTTGTTGTCGACGATCGCACTTTGATCCACTTTCGATAGCCGGTCGTAGGTGGTGTAGGGCAGGGCGACGCCATTCGCGCGTGGCTCGATCCTGCCGTCGGCATAGTGATAGACATCGATATAGCGACCAGCCAACTTCCGATGCTCGGGTGTATCCGCCAGCAGGTAAAGCATCTTGTCGTACTGGATGGTCAGGCTCTTGGAAACGCAGCGCGGCTCGCGCCAAGCGAAGATCAGATCCAGGTTCTCGTCCGATCGCAGTGGACGATGCGCGTTATGGCTGTTGCGCGGGACTTTGGCAAAGCGCGCGTTGTAGTCCGCGATGAATTCGGGCATGAAGGCGTTGGCGGCTTCCTTGGTGCTGATATTGCGCAGGCGCAGTTCCTTGACCAGGCGGTCCTGCAGGGTCAGGTGGGTCCGTTCGACGCGCCCTTTGGCCTGGCTGCTGTTGGCGCAGATGCCCTCGATGTTCAGCTCGAACAAGGCCCGGGAGAACTGGGTATGCCCGTCGCCGCCGGTCGCGTTCGGATTGTTGACCCGGAAGACGCTGGCCTTGTCGCTGTAGAACGCGACGGGCTTGCCATGGCGCTCCAGGTAGGCACGGGTCGCGGCAAAGTACGTGAACGTGGACTCGGAATGGGTAAAGCTCAATTCCATGATGCGGCTGCTGGCGTCGTCGACGTAGACCAGCAGCGTGCAGGCCGGCGCGCGCTCCTCAAACCAGCGGTGATCGCAGCCGTCGATCTGAATCAGTTCGCCGTGGCAGGCACGGCGGTTGCGCGGCTGGTAGACCTTCGGCGGCCGCTGTTTGCGCGGTACCCACAGCCCTGATGCCGTCATCAGCCGCCGGATCGTTTCCTTGGACAACGTGAGTCCATGGCGTTCGCGCAGCTTCTCGCAGGCCAGCGTCGGCCCGAAGTCGGCGTAGTGTTCCCGGATCAGGTTCAGCGCCGCGGCTTCACGGTCGGCCGACAGCCGGTTGTTGCTCGGGCGGCCGCGCTTGCGGGTCACGAGCCCTGACGGGCCTTCTTGCCGGTAGCGCTCCAGCAACCGCCGCAATTGCCGGTCCGTGATCTCCAATCGTTCGGCGGCCACGCCGGGCCGCAACTGACCATCCACGACCGCCTGGACGGTCTTGAGCCTGTCTAACTCCTGCATGCTGACTGTAATGACCTCGGATTTAGCCATCCTCTGGCGTCTCCATCGTGTTCAACCGGGCAGGCTAGATACCACGAATGGACCACTCAGGCGGACATTTGAACTTTGCCAAAACCGGACATTACAACTTTGCCGCTACATCCTCCGCCCGTAGCCTCTGGGTTATGTAGAGCCGGACAGTGCGCAGCACGATTGCCTCTTCCACCAAGCGCCGATTCCACTGCACCGAAGGCAGGTTCCTCTTGCGGCCAAAAAGGCGCCAGCAAGGTGAAAAGCTCATCGCGCGATAGGGTGTAGTGTTTCAGCAGCGACATGCGGATAACGTCAAGCGCAGGGCGGTAACGGTCGACCAGGGACACGGTCGCCTCATACTCCTGGCTGGCCATTATTTCCACGTAAGCCTGTTCTTCCTGGCTCAGGACCGGCTTGTTCGAGCCATCGCGATGCAGGGTGAGGTCGATCGGTGCCTTCTTCATGCCAGAAGGCGCGAAGCCAAGCTGACCGACCATGTTCGCCAGAATCTGTGTCGCAGACTTGATGTCGCCGAGCGCTCCGTTAGTGATCAGCTTTTCGCCATAGACCACCGACTCGGCCGCGCGGCCTCCGTAAAGGCCACGCACTTGCCACAGGAGATCCTCCCGGGTGTAGAGCGGCACCTCATGATCGGTGCGTAGGGCGTAGCCGAGCGCACCCATATGGGACACCGACTCTACAGATACCTTCTGGGTCTGCTCCAGGACGCGAGCCACATCGAGAGATCTGCCGGCCTCGGCATGCCGCAGCACGCTAGCCAGAAAATGTCCGGCTTCATGTGTGGCAACAATCTCCCGTTTGTCCTCTTGGTCATTCATCTGCGCGCGATCAGTCAGTCCGATCATCGTGCGTTCGAAGGCGCGCATCAGGATCTTGTTGCTAAGCGGTGTGTGCTCCCGAATTGCGATCAGCGAGGCATTATCCACGAGCATTTCGAGGTGGGCCGGAGAGAACCCGGAGGTCACCGCGGCAAGGGTCTTGTAGTCGAGATCGCTCTCTTTGACGGAGTTGTCGCGACGGGCAAGGAAGTGACAAATCAAGGCCTCCCTTTCAAGGTGATTGGGAAGCCGGAAATTGACCTTGGTGTGGAATCGGCGTAGTACCGCCTCGTCCATGGAGGACGTATGCTGATCGAAATTGCTCGCGATGACCCAGATTACGTTCTTGTCATTCCTGGAACGCACGCCGTCCAGGATCGAGAGCAAGGCGTTTGGCGTAGCATCGTCGTGGCGTCGACTGTTCTGAGTCGAGCGCTGCATGAGCAGACTCTGGCCCTCGTCGAGAAACACCACGCATCGGCCAATTCGATTGGCGCAGCGGCTAAGTTTGTCCAGTGTCCGGGAGCCCCCGCCAATCAGGCCGGTTTCCAGTCGCGATGCGTCCATATAGAGCAGCGGGACGTTCAACCGCTTGGCTAGGGCGGACGCCATTTTTGTCTTTCCGGTACCTGCGGGACCTGTGAGCAAGACATGCCAAGTGCGGGTAATACCATGTCGTTCGAAAGTACTCCGCTGCTCCCAGAGATCGGCCAGTTGCGTGACCTCGTCCTTGATGTCCTTACTGCCAACGAGATCGTCCATCGAGACGGTGAGGTCCTTTGGCTGAATTACTCGAAACGGCTTTGGACGGAATAGGAAGTGTTGAGCGACGAGGAAGGTCATCATGGACAAGAGGGTCGTGCTCAGGAGCGATGAGAAATTGATCTTGTTCTCGCTGCTCAGGAAGGCCTCCGGCTCACCGTCGGATTGCTTGAAGCGAATCGGCGTCGTGCCCGCGAATAGGAGGGATTGCTCGAGGGTCTTATAGCTATCCGGAGGCAGGATTGACTTGGTGATGCGCCCATCCTTCCAGTACGTGACGATTGCCACGTTCTCGAAGGCACTGCTTCGGAAGACGTCGAATGATTCGATACCGTTACGATTCGCCACGATGCTGCCAACCGATACTTCCATGGCCTGAGCGAGGACGGATCTCTTGTTTTCGGCGCGCAGGGATGAATGCTGGGTCAGCAGAACTGCGGCCCCTAGCATCGGCACTAGGGCCGCCAGCATACCGTACAAGAGCCTCCGCTCATTGACGGGCATGCTCCCATAGGCGCGCTTGATCGCCTTGACGGCTCGGCGAATGGCGCCGCGCATTGCTCGGGGAAGGTTCACCACGTCAGGCTCCGTTGTAGTTGATGAAGAAAATCTACTATCGTTGCCTTTTGACGCAACCATTTGAAATGAGAACCCGTGCGCAAAGCCTTCCTCGGTAGCGGTGAACATAATGCCGCTGACCAAGGCTGATGACAGGGGCCAGACCCCTGCGTTACAGGTCGCGTCGAGTGCGCTCATAGCCAACTGGTCGACCTTAGGGCGAGTAACCGGTCGGATGATGAAAGAAGCGACCTTACGTGTTGCGGCTACCTCGGCGAAGGCTCCCCCGCCAACCTGCCCATGCCGGTGAGTCCGATGGTTGCAATTCCTTGCGTGACGTCGATCTTTTGCTCAAATGTGAATGGGTATCTGGTTGCATAGGTCCTTAATTCATATGTTTCTGAACAAGAGAGGTGTCGGATGGAGAGGCGCAAGAGAAAGCTGGCGTTGGGCGTGGCCGCCATTGTTGCGATTGGTTTGATTTGGACCTTTCGGCCGTTTGCGGTGGTTCCTGCGGGTTACCGCGGCGTGATGACAATGTTTGGAAGACCCAGCCCGACTGTCTACGCGGAGGGCATTCATTGGAGAACGCCGATCGCGGAGTCGCTGAACTTGGTGAATGTCTCGACTCTGAAGTCAGAGGTCGATGGCGAAGCAGCTTCGCGGGATCTGCAATCCGTGCAGATGCGGGTAGCATTGAACTACCACGCCAATTCGGAGTCCGCTGTGGCCATCTTCCGGGACTTGGGCAATGAGCCCGAAATCAGAATCGTCGCGCCTGCCATCCAAGAGAGTATGAAAGCTGTCGTCGCTCGCTATACGGCCGAAGAACTCATCACAAAGCGTGCCGACGTCAGTGCTGGCATTGTTACGCAATTGCGCAACCGCATGCTTCGTCATGGCTTGGCGGTCGACGAATTCAGCCTAATTAATTTCAGATTTTCGCGTTCCTTTGACGATGCGATCGAAGCCAAGACGACGGCAGAGCAACTGAAACTCAAGGCCGACCGCGATCTCGAACGTGTTCGGGTGGAGGCAGAGCAAAGGCTGACGATGGCGCAAGCGGAAGCTGCGTCGCTGCGTGCCCAGAAGGAACAGATAACGCCCGAGTTGCTCAAGCTCAGAGAGGTGGAGAACCAGCGCGAGGCCATTAAGCGATGGAATGGCGTGCTGCCGCAGTACAGCGGGCAGGCAGCGGTGCCATTCCTTCAGATCCGGTAGCTGGCAACCTTCGAAGTAGTGTTGGCCGCTCCACCTGAATACAGCCGCTTCTCGAAGACCCAGGATGCATGCCACCGTCTGCAGCGCATGAGTCGTTCAACGTATTCCTTGTGATGGGCGGCGTCCCGCGCGACTTTGCGATGGTGTCGTCCGGCGTTGCAGTAACGGCAGGCTGCCACGATGTTGCTTTGAGCGTTGTCGCCACCATCGACTCGAGCGTGTAAGTGCTCGGCCGTGCATTGAAGGTGTCGTGCTTGTTGGGCGGAGAGATGGAAGGTCGCTGCGAACGCTTCCATGGATTGCTCCCACATGGGGCAGTGGCAATAGAAGCAACGACCGGATTGATGATGGAAGGCGCGGGTGCGTGAACGCGCGACAGGCGAGGGCATGAGCGATCCTTTGTTCAGGAAGATTTCGGAAACGTCGAAACCCGCTCGCCCTTAGAAGGCATACACGGGAACCAGCCAAGTAGCTCGTGCTGGCACCACTTCAGCTCCTAACGGAGACTGACGGGAAGGAGTGTAGCCTTACATTTCCCTGAGACACAAGGGGTGCCGGGCCGATTCCTTGCAGGATTGCAGCAAGGGTCGCCCCGGCCGGCAGGGTGAACTCGCTTGGTTTTTCCTAGTTATCGGTGGTCACGCGACGCAGGTACTCCACGCAAGAGACATAGTCGCTGTGCAGTCCGATCTTCACTTGGTTGGCGTTCATGGCGCGCTCGAAGACCGCCCAACCATCCAGGATGTCCTCGCCCATTTCGAGCGGTGTAAGCCCATCCGCATTGGCAAGGTCGAGCAAGCCGGGATCCGCCTTCACCAGAGGGGGCAGCATGTCGGAGCGCCCGAGCCTAAGCGCCGTGTGCAACGCGCTGTTGCCCTTGTCATCCTCGACGATGTGCAAGTTGGGGCGGCATGCGAGGATGGCGGTCAAACACTCGGGCGACCCGCCTTTCACCACGGCGTGGACTGCTGTTCTGCCCAGAAAGTCCCGCTGGTCGACGGCAGCGCCCGCTTCGAGCAGGGTCCGGACAATCAGAACATCATCGCGATCAGCCGCGAGGATTAGGGGGCTCTGCTGCTTGAAATCCGTGATGTTCGCTTGCTCAGGCCATGCCTTGAGCAGGAGGCGGATCGCGTGGCGGCGCCGTTCGAGATGCCCGGCAAATCGACGGACTTCGTCGGTCAACTCGGCCGGAACCATGGATTGCATGCCCGGCATGTTTGCTTCGAGGCCGTTGAGCAATTTCAGCCAACTCAGCAGGACAGAGTCGCCACGCACGCTGTCCAACGCATTCTCGCGGAACACTTTGGCGTTTTCGTCGAACCAGTGCAGCAGACTGTCCCAGTCGCCATTCTCGATCATCCGAGAAGTGTCACCCAGAATTTTCTCCACCTGCGCCTGGGCGATTGGCCGCTCCTTGGGATAGCCCGGGTAGGGCTTGTAGAGCGTGTCCCAGAAGTATTCGGCGACTTCTTTCGCCACGTCCTCGATGTTGATGTCCCTGGGATGGCCTTCGATGATGGTGCTCGCCAGCATGATGCGATACGGGCGCTCATGCTTGACGGGGTCGAGCCGCCGATCCGCGACAAGCGTTGCCATCAGGTCGCGCGCCGCCTCTGCGAACAGTGGTCCAAAGTTGCGCTGGAAGCCACAGTCAATGGCTTTCCTAAAAAACTCCACTGCTTGCTTGAATTGATTGCGCGCGAGACAGTGCTTTGCCCGATATTGCAGCAGCGGCAATGCCCAGGTATCGCGCCCAGGATTGCTCTCGGCTTCATCCAGCAGCGCCTCGACGCGCATTTCGACGTCGCGGGGCCTGTCCGAAGGGCTGCAGTTAAGCAGGTTTCCCAGTGCGCAGACGATTGCGCCTACCACCTGTTGGGGGGACTTCGCGAGTTCCCTCATGCGCTCGATGGCAGCCTGGCGTGCCTTTGGTGAGGCGTCGTCGGACAATGCCAACTGGCAAACTGCAAGGTAATCCGTTTCCGCCTGCAAGGCTCGCCAGGGCGAGGACCTGCGGGCCCGGTCTTTCAGCGCGATTTCCCGCTTCCTGCTCTCAACAAGATCTTTCAGCAGCAAGGCCTTCGTCTGCGCCACGCGTAGCGTGTCCGCACTATCCAGCGCAAAAAAGTCGTCAAGGGGCGCCTGTGCGTCTAGCGCGGCGAAGCGGTGGGTCAGCAGGTCGGCGACCTCGCTTTTCGCAGTCGCGCGGCGCGACGGCGTGACCGAGAGGAAAAGCGTCTCCAGGTCCAGGTCCGGAAGGCGCCTCTCGAAAAACACGTCCAGTTCCCATTCGGTCTCGGCGCTCTTATAGGCTTCCACCGTAGCGTTGTAGCTCAATCGAAACAAGGCAAAGAGTTGCAGCACCTTGTTTTCATTGGCATTGCCGCAGGTGAAGGCAACGCCCGGGCACAGGAACTCCACGAGGCGCTTGTAGCCGTCCTGCACCGCACGCGCGATGCGCAGGCGCTGACGAATGGTGCCCATTGACGGTCGGGCATAGCGAAGTTCGAGGAGCCGTACGAATTCTGCTTGCTCATCGATCGATGCATCGCCATGCATGACCGCTTCAATGCGGCCAGGCTGCCCCATCGGGATCTGCGAGCGCAGTGCTTCGGCGTCCAGCTTCTTACGACGAATGAAGGTCAGTGCAGCGGCGAGCCGCTTTTCGTGAGACAACTCCCCGGATAGCTCAAGGGCGCCCTGGAATTCCAGGATAACGTTGTCCCGGAAATAGTCCCCGATCGACTTGGCATGGGGGATCGTCTCGTCGCGCCATTTGTAGAGTGTCCGCTTGATCTTCTCGGCCGCGTCGGCGTCGGGGTCGGCTTCAGTCCTGGCGGCATTCAGCGCAAGGGCGAGCTGATCTATGGATTGGCCACAAAGGTCCAGGAGCCAATCAAATACCTGCGGTAGTGGGAGGGAAACCGTTTGTGTCGCCGGGTCGACGTTGGGAAGAAACCAGAATTCGCCGCCGGGCATACCGGTGTCGAAGGGCTCGTCTAGCGTGCAGCTTGCGAGTATGCGCCCCGCCGCCGGCGCGTAGGAGAAAGCGCACATATGCCAGACCACCTGCTGAGCGCTGGCATCAAATGTCCAGACATTATCGGAAAGAAAGCGATGAAAATTCGACCAGTCGCCCAGGTTAAAAAGAGCAATACGGCGGGCTGCGTCGCCTATTTCGAGGGCATCGAAAATTCCCTCGATCTCGCCCTTCATCATGTCAATATGACTTTTGAGCCTCTTTTCCAGTTTGATGAACTTTTCTTTGTTCTTCGTATGCGACGGACGCTCGAGGCCGATGCACTGGCTAATTTCGAGCAGAACGGACTCGAAAGTGGGGAGGATGGCCATGGCAGTGGGAATGGAGGTGGATAGGAAGCCTCATTCTGTGCGAGGGCAGGATGGAAGCCAATGAACTTTCGCGTCCCCCTATTGGTTGAGGGCCCTGGGTGGCCGGGATCCATGGGGGACGGGGAAGTTCATATCGCCGCGGCCGCGCCGTAGGCAATCTGGGGGCTTCCACCATTTCCCCGGAGAGTCACTTTGCGGCAAGCCGAAGCAACGCATCTGCCCAACTCACGCGAGTTGGTCCTCAACTGGCATGTCACCGAGGCGTGCAATTACGGTTGCCGCTACTGCTACGCCAAGTGGGACAACGCCGAGTCCGGTCGAGAACTGATCCATGACTGGGCCGGCACGACGCGCCTGCTCCAGGAACTCCAAGCGTTCTTTGCGCCCGGGAGCGCAACCAACCCACTGACGGCTTCAATGGAATGGACGTCCGTGCGGCTGAACCTCGCCGGCGGTGAGCCACTGCTGTATGGCCGGCAGGTTCTGCGCATCGCAGCGCTCGCCCGCGAACTGGGCTTTGGCGTTTCGATCATCACCAATGCGAGCTTGCTGATGCCCGCCCTGGCGGAAGGGCTGGCCGGCTACTTGTCATTGCTCGGTGTCAGCCTGGACTCCGCAAGCAGCGACTCCAATCGGGAGATCGGTCGTCTTGACAGGCGAGGGCGGCAGATTACGCCCGACACGCTGGAAGGAAGCCTTGCGGCCGCACGACGGATCAATCCGGAGCTTCGCCTGAAAATCAATACGGTGGTCAACGCCCTGAACTGCGACGAAGACATGACGCCTCTGATCAGGAGACTAGCACCGGAAAAGTGGAAGGTGCTCAGGATGCTGCCGATCGTGACATCCGATCTCGCCGTCTCTGATGCGCAGTTCGGCACCTTCGTGCAACGCCATGTCGGCCACAGCCTGCCGCTGCAGGTGGAAGATAACGCCGACATGACCGAGTCCTACATCATGATCGATCCACTGGGGCGCTTCTTCCAGAGCGCGGATTCACGCATAGGGTACCAGTACAGTCAGCCGATTCCACGCGTCGGCGCGGTCTCCGCCTTCCCGAAAATCGCGTTGTCGTTGGCGCGATATCTGTCTCGATATTCCTCGACGGGCACCGTGCGATGAGGTATTCCTCAGGCAAGGAGATTGATGACCTGGTTCGCCGGCTCGTCAGGGACGGCTGGAGATTCAGGCGGGGTGGCAGACACGGCCGCCTGTTGCACCCCTATAACCAACGCGCGGTGATAGTGCCGTGTACCCCGGGCGATCGACGGGCGTGGCTGAACTTCCGGCAAGACGTGAAGAAAGCTAATCGGGCCATCGAAGAGAGGGAGGTCAAAAAATAGTTTCGAAAACGTGAAACGCCCCGCAACATCTTTGTGACCTAGGGTGTTGATTTGCGCCGAATCCTGACCCACCCCAAAGGGTGTTAGGTGTCGCTTGGAGGCACGACCTTCACCGGCATCGGCAGTGCGAAATCGGCAATCAGGCCGAATCGGTCTTGTTGCGAATCCCATCGGCAGGCGCCTTTTGGGGCCGGTTCCCTTGTGGGGCCAATCTGCTGGGCAACGCCTTCCGTATCTGTGCATCGAATGAGCAGAATGGAATTTACAATCGGAGAATTCGAGCTCGCTCGATTCCCGAGACGTACGCCGATCTTAAGATCTGGGCGAATCTGCCGTGAAGAGTCAGGTTCCCCGTCTTTCACAACACGTCATTCATGCAAAAGCCTGAACTGCTGCTGTCCAATCTCAATCGCTCGTTGCGGGAACTGCGAGGCGCTGTCGCCTTTCTGGACGCCGACAAAGAGGACAAGACCCTCCAGAACGGTCTCGACGACGTCTTGCGGCGGCTGCATCTGGCGGAGCTCGTTGCCAATGAGCAGTTCATCGCGATTGGTGGCACGCAGGGCGCGGGCAAGACCACGCTGATCCGGTCGATGTATGGCCTGAAGGGCTCGGAAGAAGCGGAAGCCGAGGCGTGGCTGCCCGACAAAGCCGGGCGGGGCGAACGGTTGCCGGTGCTGATCCAGGAGCATGAGAGCGTCGAGAAGCCCGAGGGCCATCTGCGCCGCTTCAAGCCGGCATCCGGCGATCAGAAGCAGTATCGGCTCGTGACGGAGCCGGCGGATTCGCCGCAAACGTTCCGTGACGCCTGCATGGGCAAGATTCCGGATGTCGCGCTGCCCATCCTCCGGGTGCCGCGCACGTATTTTGCAGTGGACGGGCACGGTTTCATGCTGCTGCCGGGGTATGAGAAGGAAGACGACAGCAATGCGTCCTGGCAGTCCCTGATGCGCCAGGTGCTGTCGGGATGCAGCGGCCGGATCGTCGTGACCGACGGTTCCCGCCTAGCCGATGCCAGATCGCTCGATATCACGCGCGACCTGCAGGCGTCGCATCTGGAGGGCGATCGTCCGCTGGTGCTGATCACGAAGACCGAGGAGTTGCTGTCCGCTAACGCCATCGATGCGCTGGACTCACTGCGGGGCGTAGCCGCGAAGGCGTTTGCCGTGCCCGAGCAGGACGCCGCGGAGATGATCCTGTGCACGGGCACGGGCGCGGACGTGATGGACCAATGGAGGGTGGCACTGAAGGACATGCTGCCTTCCGTCATACAGACGTCGGCGAAGGTACGCGACAGGCAACTCGAGCACGTCCACAACCTTTTGAACGAGGAACTGAAGCCGCAACTGGCCGCGGTGCGCCACGCGCTAGCGATGCGCGGCACGGACTCCGGGACCGATGGCGAAACCCAGTGCGGCGAGGCACTCAAGGCATTCGATGGCGAGCGCAAGTACCTGCGTGATCTGTACGCGAAGGCCGTGCGGGACATCCTCAAGCAGCAGGCGACGGAAGCGAATGACAGGCTCCTGAATCTCCTCAAGTCGGAGCAAGGCTTCGGCAAATGGTCCGGGAGTATTGGCGAAAAGCCTGCGGAAGCCGACAGGAAGCTGTTGAACACACTGAAATCCGCCTGGGGCGACCCGCAAAAGTTCCATCTGGCCCATGCCACGGAACTGGGCAAGCTGACCGCAGTTCAGCTTGGCGGACCCAACACCCTGATCGAGGGGAAGCTGCCGGAAGGCGGTGGTGCCGTGGCCCGGCTCGGGTATCAGGAGAAGGAGAGCTGGAAGCAGATCGACAACAGCGTGATTACCGATCTGACCGTCCTGTTCGGCAGGCCGCCGCAGAATGGCTCGCTTGTGGAAGGCGCCGATGACGTGGGCACGACCGCGTTGCGTAGCGTCAGGCTGCTTCCCGCGTTGACGCTCGAAATGGCGCGGATTGCCGCGCTGTTTCCGGCGGCCTTCGCGGTGGACCCGACTACGGGAAAGCGGCTGGACGGCGATCCGGCCAAGCGCATCGGCGAGGATTTTAGCGCGCTGCAGGGCGTCAGCACCAATATCATCAAGGGCCTTGCGCTGATGCTGGCCGTCGATTTTGCGGCGGACGGCACGGTGCAGACAATTCCTGCCCTGTTGGGGGCCCTGGGCGTCGCCGGCCCGGTGGCCACGGCGCTGGCCGGCATTGCTGGCGCCGCCGTCGTGGGCGCTGCAGTACTGCGCGAAGTGAATCGCCACGACCGCCATGTCCAGACGCAGGCCCAGCGGTCGTTGACCTTGATGGGCGAGAGTGTGAGTGCCGAACTGCTGGCGAATTTCGATGCCTTGATGGAGCATGTGCGCCGTAGTCTGTCGGACCGGCTGGCCGTGCGATACAAGCTCGATGAGACGTGGACCCGCCGCGACCGCATCGCCAAGGCGCTGGCCAACGTGTCGTCCTTGCGTCAGGACCTGCAGTCGCAGGTGGCGGCGGGCCGGTTCGTGTTGCCCGGCCAGGCATGAGCCTCGCGGAATACTGGCGCGGACTGCACGACAACCGTCTTGCGTGGGCCCATGAGGCGTATCGGCAGTTCGTCGATACGCTGGACGAGAGCGTGCGGGAATGCTTCGCCAATACCGACGGCGAGGCATCGGTGGCCCTGTTTGGTCGCACGCAGGTTGGCAAGACGTCGTTGCTGCTGATCCTGATCGGCGTGCATTCGGACTGGCTCGATCACGCGGGGAAGCTGCTGCGCGGCGGCCGTGGTGCCGGCCAGTCGGCCACGGCAACCGCCATGCAATACCATCGCGCGTCGGGTGAACGGTGGCACATCCGCTTCGACGACAGGGACATAGATGTGCCGGACACCGGGCTGGAATCCGAACTTGCCGACATCCGCGAGCAGGTTGAGGCAGGGAGGTGGCGTGGCACGGATCCGATTCAGATCGGTATTCCCTCGCAGTACTTCGAGCCGGCCTCGTCCGACGACGTGCAGGCGCAAGGCGATGCCCTGGCGCGGATTGCTCCGCGGATCGGCGTGCGCATTCTCGACCTGCCGGGCGACAGCCCGCGCAACGAGAACGAGCGAAAACATGTGCACGATGTCGCGCAGCGGTATCTCCCCGTTGCAGACCTGATCCTGATGGTCGGCAAGCTGGATGACCTGTCGTTCCTGAATCCCGAGGCGATGCGCCTGCCCGGCATTCGTGACTGGCGGTATGTGCCCGACCGCTTCCGCATCGTCACGACGTACTCCTATTCGCTGCAGTCCGAACGGGAATGGGCGAAGCGGCAGGGCACCCCCGACGTCAATGCCATTCGTGCCCATTTGCACGAGCAGATCCAGACGCATGGCATTGAGCTGGACGCACGCGCCGGCAAACCCGAGCTGCTCTATGCCGTGGATATTGGCAAGTCATGGCGCGCGCTGAAGTCGTCGGACCCTGAAACGTTTGAGCGTATTCAACAAGCCAATGCCGCCATGATGGCCGCGCTGATCCAGGATGTCGGCACATCGGCGACCGAACACGGGCGCCTGCGCCTGGCCGCGCAGAGTCATATCTATGCCGCGCGCGCCAAGAAAGCCGAGCTTGCGCGGATGGAGCAGGCAAAGGCGGATCAGAAGGCCAGGCGTGACAGCATCGAAGGTGACTGCACGAAGCTCCAGGTCGCGATCGCGTCACTGGAAAAGCGGATTGAAGATGACCAGCAGGCGTGTTTCGAAGTGGAACGCCTGGACCGGATTCCCGGCGACTTCCATGGCGCGCTGAAATGGCCTGGAGAAAGTCTTGAAACCCTCGACAATTTGCCATCCAGGGCCAGTGCCCTCCAGGAATACATCGCAAAGTGTTGCAACACGCTCGTGGAATGGGCGATCGAAGATGTCCCCGGCATGGTCGATGACCTGGCATCGCCGTTATCCGTGGTGGATCCTCTGTCAACGCCGGTCGAACGCAGGCAGCTCCGGAACGTGGTGGAGTACTGCTTCTCGGATCTGAACGCGAGGCTGGCCGGATACTTTTGGGATCGGTATCTGCCTGCGCTTTTCGACCAGTTCGCCACCGACAAGGCGGCGTTGCGGCAGGCAATGACGGTCGCCCGGGAGGCGGCGGTTCGACACAGTGCCTACGTCTGGCAGCGGGAACTTCGGGTGGCGCGCGACCAGCGGGAAGGACTCCTGCAGCAAAAATATCGCGACCGCCAAGCCAAAAAGACGGCGCTGGACGAACTAGAAGCAGGGCGCAAGAAGGTGTCTGCTCGTATCGCTGAGCTGGAGTCGGATATCGCAATCCAGGGCGAACGCACTAGCGAGGAGCGGAAGCTCGGCGAGCGGTTCGAATCGGAACTGCGAGACGCCTGCGCCAGGGAAGTGAAATTGCGCCGGGAGCGTGCGAAGAACGCTGCCACCGCGCCGCGCCGCCTGCTGGAACTGCTCGCCGCCGAAGGAGTTGCACGAGAGCTTCACAAGCTTCTTGTTCGACATTGATTTAGACAAACATGGCAACTGATTCCGACGACGTAGTCGAACTGACCGCACTGCTGAACCGCGTGATGGGCGAGCCGCTGGCACCGCTGCGCGTACAGGCCGATCTCCTGCAGGAACGTATTAGCAAGCAGCATTCCGAAACCAGTAAGAAGCTGAATGCGCTGGACGGGTCTTTGGACGAGGCCCACCAGAAGATGGATGGGCTGGAGCGGCAGATTAACGGGTTGAAATCGGATCTTGCGAGGGAGAACGGCAAGCTGTCGGAAAGCCTGGACCGCCTGCACACAACCTCAGAGACGCAGCAGGCCGATCTGCTGGCGCAGCTTGGCGATCTTCGCGCTACGTCCGAAACTCGGCAAACTGATCTGATGACGCAGTTCGGCAGCCTGTGCGCTACGTCCGGAACCCGGCAGGCCGAACTGTTGGCCCAGCTTGACGCCCTTTGCACGGCGGCTGACTCCCGGCAGGCCGACTTGCTAGCGCAGCTTGGCGACCTGCGTGCAACGGTAGATGCCCGCCAGACCGATCTGCTCGCACGGTTCGACACCCTTCGCGGAACGTCCGATTCGCAACAGAAGGGCTTGATGGCGCGGTTCGATGCCGTGGACAGACTGTCCGTGGCCGTGGACGATCTCGGGTTGCTGCAACGTCAGCAGGCCGTGACCGGCCGCGACACCCTGACGGCAGTCCAGTCGCTGTTGGCTTTGGCGGATAGACTGCGCGCCCATGTGGGCCAGCTCGACGCGGCAATCGTCGGCCAGGTGGACACGCACGTGGAACGCCGGCTGTCCGAGATCAGGGCGTCGATGCAATCGGCGCTGGAGACCACGTCCGCAGCCACGCATGGCCGTATGCGGGGGCAGTGGTACTGGCTGCTTGCCATCGGCCTGCTGAACTTGGCGGGCGTGGCCGGCGTCGCGGCGTTGTTTCTGTCCCGTTAGCTTCTGTCTGGCGGCGCGCAGCGGATCCCCCTTCAGTAGGGGTCGCTGCCGCGCAACCGATGGCCGGCATCCGCTACGATTGAGGCCTTCGAAGGCAGGTGCGTCAGACGCATAGCGATACTAGTATGTCGAGTTCCAGAAGGTGGCCCCGTCTGCGGGGCGAGATTCTGCGCTGCATGCCGGCGGCGGCCGGTGAACCGATGGCTTCGGGCCAGATCATTGCAGCGGTGCGGGCCCGGTTTGCCTCGGATCCGCCTAGCCGACACACCATCCAGCGCGCACTGGAAGAGCTCGAAATCGCGGACATGGTTCGCAAGCATGGTACGTCGCGAGACCGGGTATGGTGGCGTACGGACAAGCGCGAGGTGTCCGAGCTGGCTCGCCGGCCGCCGCTGGAACTGGCCATTGCCCTGCTCACGCTCAAGCGCCATGCTCCCAATCACCTGCCGGAGCATGTCAGCAGCGATCTTCAGGTTTACTTCAGCGCCGCCGAACGCGTGCTGGAAGAGAGTCCCACCGATTCGTCGCTGAGCCATGCGCGTGCATGGGGCGGCAAGACGGTTCGAGTGAATGCGGGCTATCCGCTGGTATCCCCGCCCGTGGACGATGTTATCTGCAACGCGATACGTAAGGCGCTGTATCTGTGCCGCGTGCTCGATATCAGCTATCGAAACTCGCGGCTGGATACCGATACACCCGTGGCCTACGAAGTCGTGCCGCTGGGACTGGTAGAACGCGGTCCCGTGCATTACCTCGTGGCTAGCCGGCAGCGTCGTGGCGGTGGGTTTAGCGTCTACCAGTACCGGTTGGACCGATTTGTGTCAGCGGTGTGCACCGACATCCCTGGCGTGCCGGATCCAGCGTTCGATCTCGACGCTTACGTGCGCGACAACCAGTCATTCTCGTTCCTGCCCGAAGGGCAGATTCGGCTGGAATTGCGGGTGCGCGAGGAAGATGAATTCCGTCACCTGTTCCGCGAGCAATGGCTGGCACCGGACCAGGAGATTGTGGATGAGCCCGGCGGTTTCCGTTTGACTGCGACCGTCACGCTGTCGGTGGCGCTACGCAACCTGCTGATGGAACGCAGCGCGCGCGTGGAAGTGCTGTCGCCGCCCACGCTGCGGCAGCAGATCGCCGATCACCTGCGCCAGGCCAGCCGCTGCTATGACGCCACAGCCGCCGACCCGGGCGTTCCGCATTAGGCCGTGGGCCAATCCGTGGAGGGCGCGGGCCACGGGTAGGCCACCAGGATCTCGGCTGTCAGATCCAATGTGCAGGGTCGGCGCCGGAACAGGCGCAGGCGGTCACGCATGAGCGGGTTCAGCGAGACGGTGTCATTCACGACGCCGGTTTCGGCGGCCACCGCAAGGCGGCCCGGCGCGGCATGGCTGAAGTTTAGCGCAGTGGTGATGGCTGCGGTCAGCCGGCGCGCCAGCGTGTCGCGATCGGGACCCTTTTCCCTCGACAAAATGCACAGGGCGTTCGTCGCCGCCAGATCATGGATGTTCCACAGACGCTCCGCCGGCGCGGTAAGCATCGGCTCGACCATCGTGCGCGCAATGACGTGGAGCGCCCCGGCCAGACTGTGCGCGCCGGAGAGAATCCAGCAGCCCCGCCGATCTTGCGGCAGATGAAGCGTCGAGCCCAGCACCAGTGCCACTTCGCTGCTGCCGCGCCGCCAGGCCCTTTCCATGGCATCCACGGGACCCATCGCATTCCAGCGCGCGCCGCCCGAAATGCCGGAGAGGCGCGTCGCGTCGACCAGGTGGACCACGAGGTCCACGCGCTGCTCGGCGCGCGCATCGACGGACCAATCGAGACGTCCGTCGAGACCGGGCAGGTCGGGCAGCAGGCTGGCAGCCTCCTGCGCGGTGAACCCCCAGTGACGCAGCAGCACACGCTGGCGGCGCGGCTGGACGATGGCACGGCGGGCGCTGGTGGCGGCACAGTGACGGATGGGCGAGATGGCGTACATGCGGGTTCTCCAAAAAGTCCGACAGGGAACGCATTCTGCTCAGCCATCTGCGCATCGCATGCACAGATGCGGCGGTCTAATGCAAAGCCATGGACGGCGCTGGCGACGCGGGGACGTGCATCCCTTACCGAGGGGCTGGCGGCGCGGAACGGAAGCCTTGAGCATGCGGGCTTCCACGCCGATATCAGTACGGTTGGCAATCGGGTGACATGTGGCGCGTTGCGCCGGGCACCGAAAAAAAAAGGATGAAAGGCATGGCGGCAGGTCATCGACACACGATCATCACGCAAGGCCGTCTGGCCATGCGGCACTTGCGCCTGGACGCGGCGCGCAACCGGCGCAACGGCGAGCAGGTGCTCGACATCGAGCAGCTCGCGGCGCGGCTGGCCGGCGGATTCTTCCTGCCGCTGGACGATGACACGCTGCTGCAAGCCTTGCAGGCGGTGCTGCCTCGGACGGACCTAGGCGAACTCGAACAGATCAAGATGCTGCCCGGCCTGGCGGGCGCGGCGGCGGACACCCTGCGCAAGGTCTGGCGCGCGGGCATCGATTTGCAGGCGCGCGCGCATGAACACCCGCGGCTGGCGGCAATCGCGCGGTTGGAGTCCGCCGTGCGCGACGCCTTGCCCGCAGCCACGCCATGCCTTCCCGCGCTGATTCAGGCGGCCATGCAACGCATCGACATGGCCCCCGCGTTGTTTGGTGCCATCACATGCGTCGGCATGGCGGACATCGCTCCTTGCTGGCGCCCGATGCTCATGGCGCTTGAGCATCGGCTGGAACTGCGCTGGGTGGCCGGGCCGCGTCCGGTGCCGAACTGGTTGGAGCTGGCGAGCGGCAATGTGACGACGGCACCGCCAACGACACCGGCGATCAGCGTTTGCAGCGCGGCCACCGCGCAACATGAGGTCATCGAGGCCATGCGCTGGGCCCGGGACCTGATGGCCAGCGGGCGCGCGCGCCCCGAGGAGATTGCCATCGCAGCGGTATCGCCGGCCGAGTATGACGACGACTTCCTTGCGCTGCGTGCAGACGCCAATCTCGATCTGCACTTTGTTCACGGCGTATCGGTGCTGGCCAGCCGCGATGGCCAAGCCGCGGCCGCGCTGGCCGACATCCTGGTGCGTGGTCTGTCGCAGGTACGCATGCGCCGGCTGGCGCGGTTGTGCGCGGGCGGCAGCGGCTTGCTCGGCGGCCTGCCATCGGGCTGGACGCGATTGCTGCCGGCCGAAGCACCCATGACGTCAGCCGCGGCGTGGGACCGCTGGCTTTCGCGCATGCGCGTGGAGGACTGGCCCGACGCGCAAGACCATGGGGCTGCATTGCGCCGCGCGCTAGACCTGCTGGGGCAGGGCGTGCAGCCGGCGCGCGAAGCTGGCGAGGTGCTGCTGCGGGGCCGCCCGCTGGCCATCTGGCGGCGCGCGCTGCTGGCCGGCCCGGCCGCCGCGGTCGACGTCACGCTCGGTACCCTCAAGCAGGACGACGGGCTGGAGGCGTGTGCGCACGTCGCATGGATGCCGGCCGCGTCGTTGGCGGCCTCGCCCCGCCGCTTCGTACGGCTGCTGGGACTGAACTCATCGCGCTGGCCGCGCGGCGTCAGCGAAGACCGGTTGCTGGCCGACCATATCGTGCCGTCCGCGGAACTGGATCCGCTGCCAGTCAGTGCGGCGGACCGACGCGACTTCCAGATCATTGTTGCCACCACGCCGGACCAGGTGGTGCTGTCCCGAGCGCGGCGCGATGCCGAAGGGCGACTGCTGGGACGCAGCCCGTTGCTGCACGACATGCCCGAGGAAGTCTGGCTGCGCCGGCATGGTGCGATGGCACACGCCTTCAGTGAGACGGACCGGCTGTTGTCGCGTACCGACGAGTTCGCGGCGCTGCCGCAGGCGCGCGCCGCGGTGCAATGCTGGCAGCACTGGCACGGTACCTCGCTGACCGCCCACGATGGGCTGGTGCGGCCCGATCATCCGATTGTCGCTGCCGCGCTGGCGCGTACGCAGTCGGCCAGTTCGTTGAGCCGGCTGTTGCGCAACCCGCTGGGTTTCGCGTGGCAGTACATCTTTGGCTGGCGCACCCCGCAAAGCGGCAGCGAACCGATCGTGCTCGATGCGCTCAGCCTGGGTAACCTAGTGCACCTGGTACTCGATCTCGCGGTACAGCGTCTGGAAGCGCGGGGCGGTCTGGCGTCGGCCAGCCCGGCGGCCATCGATGCGGCCGTGCGCGACGCTACGATTGAGGCTTCCGCCCAATGGGAGGCGGAGACGCCCGTGCCGCCCGCCGTCATCTGGAGCCGTACGCTGGACGATGCACGCACGCTCGCATCGCGCGCCCTGCGGCATCGCGATCCACGGCTGGCCGACGCGCAGGCCTATGCTGAAGTGCCGTTCGGTGGCAGTGCGCCGCGCTCCAGCTTGCATGCTGCGCCGTGGAACACCGACGATCCCGTGGAAATTCCCGGCACGGGCATCCGAATCAAGGGGTATATCGACCGGATCGACATCTCGCGCGACGGTCGTCTGGCCGCGGTCACCGACTACAAGACCGGGCGCCCGATCAAGCCGGATGACCGCCTGCGCGGTGGCAAAGAACTGCAGCGCTGCCTGTACGCGTTCGCGGTCCGGGCGCTGCTCGGCACCGAGATCGATATCCATGCGGCACTGCTGTTTCCGCGCGAGGATCTGGCGCTGCCGCTGGTGGATCCCGTCCAGACGCTGGACGAGGTGACCTGCCACCTGCGTACCGCGCAGCAGAGCCTGCTGGGCGGCGCGTTGGTCGCGGGGGCCGATACGGGCAGCGACTATGACGATCTGCGCTTTGCACTGCCCGCGAATGCCTCGGCCACCTACCTGCGCCGCAAACAGGCAGCCGTACTGGAACGCTTGGGCGCTGCCGCCCAGGTATGGGACGCAAAATGAGCTCCGCCATGAAGAAGATGCTTACCGACAATGCAGCGCGCCGCATGGCGATCGCCGCGCACGACCGATCGCTGCTGGTGGAAGCCGGAGCAGGGTCGGGCAAGACCGCCGTCATGGCCGGCCGTATCGTGATGCTGCTGGCTGGCGGTGTGCTGCCCAGGCAGATAGCGGCCGTCACATTCACGGAACTGGCCGCCAGCGAGCTGCTGGTCCGCGTGCGCGAGTTCGTGACCATGCTGGTGGCGCATCCCGACCAGCCGCCGGCCGAGCTGCATGCGGCATTGCCGAATGGGCTTGACCCGGTGCAGCAGCGCAACTTGGTGAGCGCGAATCTGGCCATCGACGAGATGACGTGCTCGACGATCCACGGCTTCTGCCAGCGCCTGATCAAGCCCTATCCCGTGGAATCGGATATCGATCCCGGCGCCACGCTGGTCGACCGCGATGAGGGTGAGCTGGCGTTCCAGGAGATTGCCGATGGCTGGCTGCGTGAAGCGCTGGCGGTCAATCAGAGCCTGCTCGCCGAGCTGGCGTTGCGCGATCCGGAGCAGACCATCGCGCTCGTGCAGCGGGTGCTGGGACTGCTGCGACACAACCGCCACGCCTCGGCCCGGCAAGGCAAGCCGCTGGCGCCACGTGGAGCCCAGTTCATCGAGGCCAGCGAGGCCTTCGCGGCATTCATGCGCGACTGCACCAGCACAGCGGAGCCGGAAACGGCTGCCTGCTCGGTGGCGATGTCCGGCATGGCCGCCACGCTGCGTCCGCTGCTGGCGGCCATTGGCCCGGCGCAGTTGGCGGAACTGGTGTTCGTGCGCGCCGATCCCGTCCTGCTGACGACGGCTGGCACGTTCCTGGCCTACAGAAAGAAGGGCAAGTGGCTGGCGTCGGCCAGGCTCGCCGGTCTAGCCAAGGCCGATGGCGAGCGCTTGCACGACCAGGCGTCCGAGCACTACCGCCTTTGTTGCGCGGCCTGGGAGGCATTCATGCAGCAAGTGGCCAGCCATGTGCTGGAGCAGGTCGTAACGCTGCTGCAGCCGGTGACCGCGCGCTTTCGCGCCTACAAGCGCGAGGCGGGACTGCTGGATTTCGACGATCTCATTCATGCGGCGCGGGACCTGCTTCGCCACCATGAGCCGGTCCGGCAAGCACTGGCCAGGCGCTACACGCATGTACTGGTCGACGAGTTCCAGGACACCGATCCGCTCCAGTCGGAGATCTTCTGGCGTCTGTGCGGCGATCCCGTGGGCGGGGCCGATGTGGACGACTGGGCCCGGTACCGCATTCGACCCGGCGCGTTGTTCCTGGTCGGCGATCCCAAGCAGGCCATCTACCGGTTCCGGGGCGCCGACGTGGCCGCCTATGTGCGGGCGCGCGGCGCCTTTGCGGCGCAAGACCCGGAAAGCGTGCTGACGATTTCCACGAATTTCCGTTCGCAGGCGCCCATCCTGCACTACGTCAACGAGCGTTTCGCGACGCTGCTGTCCGCCGAATACGGGCAGCCCGGGTTTACGGCGCTCGAACCGTACCATGCGGCCGCGGACGATGCGCCGTGCGTCGTGGCGCTCGACGTGCCGGTGCCCGCGGACGCTGCTGCCGAGCACCTGCGCGACGCGGAGGCCGAGGCTGTGGCGGATCTGTGCGCGCGGCTGATCGGCAGCGAGCTGCTGACCGACCGCAAGACGGGCCGGCAACGTCCGTGCCGCCCGGGCGACATCGCCCTGTTGGCGCCCACCGGCAGCGAGCTTTGGCGTTACGAGGAAGCACTCGAGCGCCGGGGTGTGCCGGTGGCCACGCAGGCCGGTAAGGGTCTGTATCGCCGTCAGGAAATCCAGGACCTGATTGCGCTGACCCGGGTACTGGCCGATCCCGCCGATACTCTCGCGCTGGGCGCCTTGCTGCGTGGACCGTTGGTCGGTCTTACCGAAGAGGCACTGCTCGACATCGTCGATGGGCTGCCGCGTGGCGACGCTGCGCCTGACACGATTGCGCGACTCACCGTCAGTACCGACCCACAGCACATCGCGGATCCCCATGCGCGGGACATCCTGCAGAAGCTGCAAACGCTGCGCCGCATGGCGAATACCACCACGCCGCACCATCTGCTTGCGCAGGGGGTGGACGTCTTGCGTGTGCGACCGTTGCTGACGCTGCGCCATCGCGGGCGGGCCGAACGTGCACTCGCCAACGTCGACCTGTATCTGAGCATGGCGCGCGCCTATGCCGTGCGTGGCCTGCGCGCGTTCGCGCTGGCCATGACGGCGGCATGGACGGATGAATCGAGAGCGCCGGAAGGACGCCCCGATGCGCAGGAAGAAGCTGTGGCGTTGTACACGATGCATGCCGCAAAGGGGCTCGAATGGCCCATCGTGGTACCGATCAATACGATGACGCTCACCCGCGCGGCCGACAGCACCCTGATCGATCGGGCCACCGGATATATCTGCTGTCCGGTGTTCGGCCTGGAACCGGTCGGCCTGGACGCAGCGCGCGATGCCGAGCAGGAGGAAGTGGCGCGCGAACGGATCCGCCTGTGGTACGTGGCCGCAACCCGTGCGCGCGACCGTCTGGTGCTGCCCCGGCTCGATGCCGATCTGCGCGACGATGCCTGGATGGTCCTGCCGCGCTTCCCCCTGCATGCGCTGCCGGCGTTGGACGTCTCGCATCTGCCGGAGCAACCTGGAATCGAGCCGACACCCATGGCCGGCACGCAGTCGCGCGAGCAGTTTGCGCAGCAGGCGGAGCGGATCGCCCGGGCACAGCGAAGCTTGTCCTGGCTTGCCCCCAGCCGTGATGAAGGCGATGCAGTGTCTGGCGCCTCGCCGTTGCTTGTTGCCGTGTCGTCCACCGAAGTCGGAACGCGCCTCGACGATGCCGCACCGGGTGTTGGCGCGGCTGCCGTGCAGGGCGGCCGCGAACGGGGCTTGCTGATCCACAAGCTACTGGAAGAGGTACTGAACGGCGAAGTGGGCGAGGGCGACGCGGCGCTTGTCGAGCGGGCCGAGACGCTGATCGGCATGCTTGGCATGGTGTCGCACGAGGATCCCGCACGGGGCGTGTCGGCGGCCGAGATCGCCGCGTGCGTGTCCCGCACGCTGGCCCTCCCGGAGATCGCTGCGCTTCGCGGCGAGCTGGTGCCGGAATACGCGCTGTGGTCCGCGCGGATTTCGGAGGCGGGCGAGTTTGCCACCGGGGGCATCGTCGACGCCGTCGCCTTTTCCGGCGATGGCACGCCGCAAGTGGTGGTGGACTGGAAGAGCGATGTTAGGCCGACGGCGGAAACGCTCGAACACTACCGCGCCCAGGTAGGCCAGTACCTGACCATGTCCGGTGCGTCGCGCGGCTTGATCGTGCTGGTCACGTCGGGGCGGGTGGTCGAGGTGTTGCCTTGCGGCGTGTGACGGCCGCTGGCATCGGGCGCCGGCACGGCCCGTGCCGCGCCGGTAATAAGAAGGAAAAGAAGAGAACGGAAGCATGAGATTCACTGAATACGTTGTGCTCGAGCGTGCCGCGCAGGCTACCGATCCGCTCGGGTTCCGGCGGCCGGGTGGCGCGCTGCAAGACCTGCTTTTTCCGCAATTCACTGTGCTGACGTTGCACCCCGCGTACCTGAGCGCCTTGTGCTGCTTCCTCTTGCAACTGCAGGACCGCCCGAACCAGGCAAAGTTCGCGCGCGATTTCCGGGAGCTGGAGTTGCTGTGGGGGATTGGCAATGCCAGTGTCGAAACGTCGATCATCAATGTCACGAAGTACCGTGAACTGTGCGGCGACGACATTCGGCTCGGCAAGATTCCAGCACGCCATCCGATCTTCGCGCGGCTGTCGTATGGCACGCTGGGCCACTATTCGAGCGTGGCCATGCGCTGGAACCTGACCGACAAGTCGGGCCGCAACGTATCGCGGCACGGCCGCGCATTGGGCGAGGGGTTCGCCGGCCGCCGCCGCTCCGGACCAACCTTGGACGAGCAACTCCAGGCATGGACGCGCGACGAGGTCATCACGATGGAGCAGGTGGGCGAGATCGGGCGGTCATTCGGCATTCAGGCCGAGGCGTCGGCGCGGGAGCGCCAGACGTGGCAGGACGTGATCGACGACTGGTGCCGGCGCGTGCCGGACACCGCGGTACTGTGGCGGCGGCCACTGGATCCGTCGCTGATGCCCGCGCAGGCCCAGGACGCGGCATCGTACCGTCAGGTGTTCCCGAAGCTTGAGGCGTTCTATCCGGAACTGATTCCCGAGCTGGGCGCGATGTACCGTTTCGAGCGGCTGGCGGCCGCCACGCAGTTCGTGTTCGAGCTTCACCTTGCCGCGCTGGAACTCGGTGACAAGTTTGCCGACGCGGGTCCGTCGGAGCCTGACGCGTTCGCGGCGCTGGTCGTGGACACCGCGCAGGATTACGTGCGTGCCGGCAGCCGTTTTCACGACGCACGCAACCTCTTCATGTCGATTGCCCGTGGCAAGCCCACCTACGCGGCCCTGAAGCGCTGCATCATCGACCATCACAAGGAGCACCAGAGCGCGAAGGGAACCTCTGCCATAGTCGATCACGACAAGTTCCTCGTGAGCGGCAGGGTCGAGCCCAAGACCATGCAGGATGCGCTGGACGACATTGCCGGTGTCGGGGACATGACGGAGTGCCTGGACCGGCTGCAGTCGCGCTACCGCCGCGACTGGCATTTCGACAAGTGCCGTCGCTGGCACGACTGGGCGGACGGCAAACAGGAGGTGCAGGCATGAAGCGCAACACAGAAACGCTGCGCGACTACTTCGGGGGCATCTTCGACGCCGTGGGCAAGGATCCCGTCGAACACATTGTCGTCCTCACCTATGAATTCGACGATCAGCAGATGCTGAACCTGAGCGCCCTGGAACACATGGGCAGGACGTTTGAACCACGCATCTCGCATCTCGCCAGCATCGCGAAGCTGGTGCCGATCGTCCTCTATGACGCAAGGAAGACGCGCGAGGCCATGCGACTGCCGCATTTTATGGAGTTGCTGCCGGTGCGCACGGCTGCCTACAGTTGCCACCACGCCAAGGCGTACCTGATTGTCACGCGCGACCATGTACATCTGGCGCTGGGCTCGATGAACTTCACGGCCTCGGGCCTGTTCGCCAATCGCGAGGTCTTCGACACGTTCCGCTGGTCCGGCAAGGAACTGCAGGATCGCCCCGTGCTGGCCGACTTCCTGGCGGTGCTGCGCAGCGAGACCTGCTCGGCGTTCGCTTCTGCGCCGCTGGAAGCGGTCATCGCGAAGCTGGATGAGCGTTTGTCCGCATGGCAGGGCCGGCCAGACGCCGGCGACGCGCGCCTGCTCCATCAGGGCTACGACGACAAGACCGGGCTGGAGTCGTTGCGCGCACGCTGGCGCGCCGCCTATGGCGACGATGCGGAGCCCGATCGTGTCATCGTGGTGTCGCCGTTCTTCGACCGGGACATTGCAGCGCACACGGTTTCCGAGGATCTGGCACGGGCGTTTCCGCGCCTGGCCGCTATCGATGTCATCACCGACAGCATCGTCGCGAACTATCTTTGCCAGCGGCATTTCAACGGCGTCGGGCGCAGGCGGCTGTTCCTGATTCCGGACCAGATCTCCGACGAGGAGCGGCAGCATATCGCGCAGGCAAACCAGACGTTCGACATCTCCGACCATGTCATCACCCGCAAGCTGCACGCCAAGATCCTGATCCTGATGCGCGGCAGCGACGCGCTGGTCTACCTCGGCAGCGGAAACTTCACGCGCAAGGCCTGGACCGGGGGCAATCACGAACTGGGCTTCACGCGGACGATGTGCGCTGACCCCGATGCGTTGCTCGCGCAGTTGCAGCGCAACCTGGGCGCGGCAGCCACCGACCGTTACGCCGATCTGCCGGCGCAGCATCCGGCCGAGACGCCGCCCGACGATGACGACGACGCCTATGTGGATGGCGCCGGTTATCCGGATTGCGTACTCGGTATCGAACTCTGTGCCAGCGACGATCCGGAGAAAATGCACTTTGTGATCCGGACGGCGGAGGGGCGGCAAGAGGAACTGTCCCACTACCGGATCCTATGGGGAAAGTTCCCGCTCAGCGTCAAGGCGGGACGCTCGCAGCCGCTGCAACGCGCCGAACTGGCGTCCTGCCTGTTGGGCGGCCGCAATCTGTGCTTCCGGCCCCTCTCGGACCCGGCCACGGTCTTCTACCTGCCTTTCCGCCACAGTGCGGCGTTATTCGAGCAACGCGAACTGTTCATCTATCCGCGCGCGGAAGACTGGATGCTGCAGCAACTGGGCGTGGAGCGCATGCCGGATCGCGATCTGGGCGAATACCTGCCGGGCGATGCGCCGCCAGCCGATGAAGATCCGGCCCTCGCCGCGCACGCGCAGCGTGAGGAGAATCCGGTGATCCGCATGCAGCGCTACCTGAGCCTGTTCGCGAGCATCGAGGCGACGTTCCGCAAACGTGCGAACACCTGCCGGAAGGGCCCGGCGGCCGAGATCGACCAGCGCTGGCGCGACGAGATCACGCAGCCGCTGGCGGCGTTCGCGGACGTCATCGCGCAGGAAGCCGATGGCGACGGCCTGACGCGCGATGCCATCTTCAAGCTTGGCGAACTGGCCTTGTTCACGCGCCGCCTGATGGATATCGACGGTCGCGCGGGTACCTCGACGGCGAACATGCGGAAGCGTCTGCCGCGGCGTCACCGGGACCCTGTCGTCAACGAGTACCTGACCTTCTGCCACGCACAGATCCGATAATGAACCGATCCGATTTCGATAACGTGATCCGCGAAAAGGTGGGCCACGAAAAGGTGGAAAGCAAGTTCCAGAACGACTGGACCCGCCAGCGCAATACGGCGTATGCGTTCATCGAGCGCTTTGGCAACGGGTTCGATACCCAGTTGCTGGCCGACGAGGTAGGCATGGGCAAGACCTATGTAGCCATGGCGATGATCGGCGCCATGCTCCGTGGCCGGCCCGGACGTGCAGGGCGCGCATTGCTGGTCACACCGTCCAGCGCGGTGCTGCGCTCGAAGTGGGAGCAGGAGTTGCGCAGCTTTGGCGACCGCTACATGGGAAGCAAGTCCGGCGCGAAGGCGCCGCTACGGCCGCTGGTCATCACGGATTACTGGCAGCTCGTGGCCAACCTGCACGACTACGATGCCGATCCGGTGGGTCGGGTCACGGAGCGGCTGCGCGGCGGTATCGTGGCGTCGTTCTGGGAATGGTGCCGGCGCGTGAAGCTGGTGGGAAGCCGTACACGGTTCAATCTGGACATATCGTTTGACCCGCATGCGCCGGAGGCGAGGGCGTTTGCTTCGGACTTCTCCAGCGCGGCCTGGTGGAGCTACCTCGATACGCTCAAGGCGGGGCAGGAGCCATTGCTGCGTCAACGGGTAGCCCAGCTATCCGACCAGGATCCCCAGGTCGCCGCGTGGGCGTTTCGCTGGCTCGCGGAAGCCTTCCGGAAGTTCACGGACAAACAGAACGAACATGTGCCCGATGTGCTGATCGTCGGCATGTCGTCGCTGCGGCGCCCAAACTACAACCAGCAGCAGTCGCTGGAGTTCTACACCTTCGTGGTGGGCGTATTGCTATCCGGACTGCACGAGCCAACGCGCAAGGCCTTTGTCAGGGCATTGAGGAAGGCGGGGAACGTCATTCTCGACGACGCCACGCATGACTCGGTCCGGGCGCTGGCCGCGGCTGACCTTTACCGTACCAAGGGTTGCATTGCAGCCGTGATGCAGGACGACGACGCGCTGCAGGCGGAATGGCGTTCGCTCAAGGACGCGCCCGAGGCCGGCCGCATGAAGGCGTTCCTGAGGACGCTGACCGATGCGGTCATCAGCAGGAAGCTCAAGGAGTCGGGCATCAAACTGGCGGTCATTGACGAAGCGCACAACTGGAAGGATGGCAAGAACGGCGGTGGTGAATTCAAGAAGATCTTCGCACCGGCCATTCCGCGCAAGCTGCTGATGTCCGCCACGCCGTTCCAGCTTGCCGAAAACGAGATGCTGCGCGTCTTCGCGCATGCCGCCGATCCGTCCGGGCGTACGCAGCAGGTACTGGCGTCACAGGGCGAAGCCGTGAGCCAGTGTCTTGCCGCAAATGCGAGCTTCGCCAGGTGTTGGACTGAACTGGCGGCGTCGGGCCATGCCGTGCAGGCGCTGCACACCGCCCTGGCGGGCGCCGACGTCGCGGCGGTTGAGGCACGGTTGTCGGCACTGGCCGAGCACCCCACCACCGATCCCGCGCTCGCCGCGTTCTGCCAGGCCGCCCTGGTGTACCGGAAAGCCGTGGACAAGCTGGTAGCGATCCAGCGCCAGATCGTGATCCGCCACGTCAAGCCGCGCGGCCATCGCGCGTTCCATGCCGGGGTGGATTTCCGCGTCGATGTGTTGCCGCAGCAGAAGACGGCGTTGTATGGCGTGATTGGCATGGCCGATGGCGACGATGCGTTCATCCACTACTTGGCCATGCGCATGGACCAGCAGATCCGTGGCATCGACAGCCAGGCGAGCGCGCACCTGATGGGCGGGCTGACGTCGAGCGTGGCGGCATACCAAAAGAGCGTACACGGCCGCCGGGCGCTTCCGCGCGGCGCCGATGTGGTCACGCGTGGCTATGTCGGGATGTTCGGCAAGGCCATGCAGCATCACGCGCATCCGAAAGTGGGCGCCACCGTGCGGCGCGCGCTGGAGAACTACCATAACGGCCGCAAGACACTGATCTTCTGCGAGCGGGTGGACACGCTGGAGGAAATTCAGACCGGTATGCGTCAGGCTATGGAATCGGTGCCTGCCGGTGCGCGGCGCGGGAGCGATCCCGTGCAGGCCCGCAAGGACTTCCTCGAACATGCGGAAGTGGCGGACCTGCGGTTGACCCGGCTGGCGTGGCTGGCCAGCGGACGGCATGTCGGGCTGCGCGCCCGGATCGAGACATTGCGGCCCGAAGCCGCCACGTTCGCCATCGAAACCCTCGCGCGCATTGGCCTCAACCCGACCGCCCGCCGTGTGCACCGGCTCATGGACATCCTCGCCCTGGCCAGACTGGATGGCTCGCCCGCTGAGGCGGGGCATCTTGCGCGGCACTTTGAGGCGCTGTGCGCGGCCTGCCGTAAAGCATCGGTGAAGGACCGCGCGCTCTGGCAATCGATCTTCGGCGGCACCAGGGCGGAAGCGCAGGCCGGTGCGCAAGCGATCCACGACGAGGCGATGAAGCATGCCGCGACGTGGTTCGGTGACGTCACCAATGTCTGGGAGGCGGATGATGCGGCGGAATTCGCCGCGATGGTTTTGGGGCTGCTGGACAGCGAGTCGGCGATGCTGCAGGCCGCGGCCGACCCGAAAGACCCAGCCGCCCCGGCCGACACGGCAACCGCGTTCTATGACACGGTGGTCGCGCTGCAGCGCGGCGTGCGCAAGGTCGTGCTGCGTCCCGACCTGTTCCGCGGCTATCTGGCGGACGCGGGCTGGTCCGGTGGCACGGCATCGGAGATCACGGAGATCGCGGCGATCGTACATGACGGCATCCGGCGCAATCGGGGCCAGGGGGAGTCGCCGTGGCGCCGGGTGTGCCGCTTCATGCAGGCGCTGTGCGACGCCAACGGCAGCATCAATCCACACGCCACCACCAACACGCAACGCCGCAGCTTGTGGCGGGGCGTCAATATCCGGGCGTCGCGTCAGGGCGTGAACGATGAAGAGGGCGACGCACTGGTGACCGATGATGATCTGGCGGTGCAGACGCTGTCGGGCGACACCGATGCCGAGCGGCGTATCGCGCTATGCGCGGCCTTCAACTCGCCGCTGGCGCCGGACGTGCTGATCTGTACGTCGATCGGCAGCGAGGGCATCGACCTGCATCGTGAGTGCGCCGAAGTGATCCACCACGATCTGCCGTGGAATCCGGCCAAGCTCGAACAGCGTATCGGCCGCGTCGATCGTGTGGGCAGCCTGGGGGAGGAGAGAGGCATCAAAGTCCGGATCGGCATCCCGTTCCAGGAGCAGACCTACGAGCGCTTTCAGTACAACGTGCTGCTGGCCCGCGCGCAACGGTTCCAGGTGCTGCTGGGCAAGCCGGATTTCGATGTGGCGACGGACGAGGAAGATCCAGAGGCCGAGGACGGCCGCGTACGGGAAATCGACGGCGACGACGAGGTTGCCGACGCCACGCTGGCGCCCGAGTTGCCGGCGCCGCTGCTGCAGTGGCTGTCGGTGGACCTGGCACTCCCCACCGCCACGGCGCCGGCATTACCACCCACCCCAGTCACGCCAAACAGTAGGAAGGAAGTGGAGCATGCCGTATCCGATTGAAAACAAGCTGGTGGTCGGTGTGGCCTCCAGCGCGCTGTTCGATCTGTCCGAGTCGGACGAGATCTACCGCGGGCAGGGCGTGGAAGCGTACCGGGCGTATCAGGAGAGCCACCTCGATGTGCCGTGCGCGAAAGGGGTGGCGTTCCCGTTCATCCGGCGGCTGCTCGATATCAACCGTGCTTTCCCGGACGATCTGCCCGTCGAGGTGGTGCTGCTGTCGCGCAATTCGCCCGAAACGGGACTGCGGATCTTCCGGTCGATCGCGCACTACGGGCTCGACATCTCGCGCGCGGCGTTCACGGCGGGCGGGCCACCGCACCGGTATATCCCGGCGTTCAACGCTTCGCTGTTCCTGACCGCCAACGAGCGCGACGTGCGCGATGCCATCGATGCCAACTATCCGGCCGGGCTGGTGTTGCCGTCGAAGGTCTTCGACGATGCGCTCGACATGGAACTGCGCGTGGCGTTCGACTTCGATGGCGTGATTGCCGACGATGAATCGGAGACTGTGTTCAAGCTCAACAACGACGTGGAGGAATTCCAGGCGCACGAACTAAACCGTCGCGAGATCCCGCATCGCCCGGGCCTGCTCGCGAACCTGTTCCGCCAGCTCGATGCGCTGCGCCGGCTGGAGGAAGACCGGCTGAGCAAGGACCCCGCCTACCGCAAGGTCCTGCGCATGTCGATCGTGACCGCCCGTAGCGCGCCCGCGCACGAACGGATGATCACCACGCTGAAGAGCTGGGGCGTGACCCCCGACCAAGCGTTCCTGCTGGGTGGCATGGAGAAGGCGCGGATCCTGGACACCATGCGGCCGCATATCTATTTCGACGACCAGGTCAGCCACCTGCGCTCGGCTGCTGGCGACATCCCGATGGTGCATATCCCGTTCGGGATCGCCAACCGGGGCGCGGCGTAGCGTCGCGTCCCCGTTGAGGCAGCCTCTCCCGCTAGGCGGGACAGGGCGGGCGATCAGGCCGCCTTGGCGGTGGGCGCGTCACCGAGCCGATCGTCGCCGAGCTGTTCGATCGTGTCGATCAGCTTCGCCACGAGCTGCTGCTCCATTTCCTTTTCGGCCAGGGCCGCTTCCAGCCGGTCCAGCCGCAGCTTGAGCGCCTTCGTCATGGTTGCGGAAAGGTTCCGTTGCGTGTCGGCCAGGGCGTCGCACAGGGCGTCCACTTTCTGGTTGACCTCTTCCAGCATGCGCCCGGCGATATCGGCCAGCGACTCCCTGACGGCTTCCTGCAGCGCCGCCATCTGGTCGTCACGCGCTTCGCTGCTGAACCGAGAACTGATGCTGCGTCGCACGTCGCCAAGCCGGAACGACAAGGACGGCAGCTTGATCTTGTCCAGCGCCTTGGGCAGCACCTCCTGCAGCAGCCGGGGATCGAAGTCCTTGCTCGACGTATCGAGCGACTTCAGCAACGCCTTGTGCAGTTCCGCGCGCAACTTGTCCGTTGATACCACCGCGGCGAACTGTGCGTTGAGGTTCTCGGTGTTGTTGTCGGCGAATTCGCCCAGGCGCTCGATCGCGTCGGCCGTGGCAAGGTACTCGTAGCTGTGGGTGACGATGTCATACACCGTCTTCTCGTCGCCCCAGGTCCAGGGCTTGTACCAGACCGACGTACTGATCGTGCGCGAGCGGGTCTCGGTCTCGGTGCCCGAGCGCTTGTCGAGCTTGCTGTAGCGTCGGATCTCGCTCCGCAGTGCCTTGCCCATGCTTTCGCAGGCGGCACGCGCCTCATCGCTGGTCCGCTCGAAAATGCCGACAAGCTTGCTGGCGACGTTGGCGATGGCCTTCTCGCAGGCCTGTTGCTGACCGCGCGCGGCTTCGAGGTCGCCGGACTCCAGGTCCATCGTGTGCTCGTTCGCCGCTTGCCGCAGGGCAGCGAAGCAGTCATCGAGGCGCTTCTGCAGGTCCCGTACGAGGTTGCGGCGGGCCTTGTCGATCAGTGCATCCTTGTCGCGGCGTGCCGCATCGTATTCGTCGCGGATCGCCGCGAAGTTGGCGATGCGCGTCCAGTCGTCCTGCGACGGTGGCGGCGTGCCCCACTGATCGGTGGCGATCTCCTCGATGGCGTTGTACGCCGCGGCCATGCCGCCACGCGCGCGCCATGCCGCCTCCGGCCAGGTGGCGAAGAGGTGCGCATAGGTGCTGGAGAAGACCGGCGCCTGCAGGCCGCGATAGATCGCCGCCAGTTCCTCGTTCTGCCTCGCGGCGATCCCGCCCATTTCCTTCTCTGCGCGCGCCGTGAGCCGGTTGCGGATATTGCGCTCGGTCTCGGCCAGCGAGCGGCGGTTAAAGCCGTCGTCGATGATGGCGCCGTCCATCTGGCCGGCAATCAGCGTCATGCGCCGCACACCCTTGGTGGGCAACTGGCGGCCGAGCAGTTCCATGTCGGACTGGTCAAGGAACTGGCTGCAGCGCGACAGGAACATGACCACGTCGCAGGTAGCCATGAACTGGCGCGTCTTGTCGGTGCGGCTCGGCACCGGATCGTTCATGCCGGGCGTATCCACGATCTCGTACCCTTTCAGGTCGTCATCGGGCAGCGTCAGCTCGGTCATCTGCACCAGCGGCGTGTACTGGCCGTCCTCGCCAACGTAGGCGTTCATGCGGTCGATCAGGTCTTCGATGCTGTCGGCCTCCACCACGTGCCGTCCCTTCTTGAGCGTCGCGGCGATGGCGATGCCGTTGGCCTGCGCCATGGCCACCAGTTCGCGCGCGACACGTGCCTCCGCGCCGTCGCCCTGGCTGGCCGCTGCGTGCTCGATCTGCGCCCATTCCTCGGACGTGTAGAACGTGACGGTCAGCACGGGACGCGGACCCCAGGTGATCTTGGTCAGGTTCGCGGTCTTGGGGGTGGCCGCCTCGGGCAGCACCGGCTTGCCCTGGAAAAGCAGGGCGTTCAGGAAGCTGCTCTTGCCGGCCTTCACCTGGCCCATGATGCCGATGCTCAGGCGCGCGTCGGCGGAGAGCTTGTGGCGCCGGCTTTCCAGGTCCTTGAGCAGTTCGGCGAACGCGTCGATCTCGTCGGGGAATTGGGTGTGCCAGGGATGCAGCGCGTGCACGGCGCCGTCGATGCGAGTGCGTAGGCTGTCCAGTTGCTGGTTCAATGCGGAGGTCGGCATAGATAGGGTTGGGCGTCTTAGTATTCGAACCACCAGTCTTCGGCGTTCATCGCGCTGTTGACGGAGCGGCTGTCATCCAGTGTGCACTGGTGCAGGACTGTCACGTGCTGGCCCTTCTCGTGGTAGAGCACATCTGACGACTTGAAGCGGCAGCTAATGGCGATGCTGGTAAAGCTCCCCGCGTGGCCGCAGTCGCCCATGCGAATGCCGGCGTCACGGAACGTGGATTCGCTGAACGATGCCGATCCGGCATAGTCGGCGAACACGCCAACATGCTGCAATTCCTCGTCCAGGCGCGTACTGGAGCAGTTCTCGAGCTTGCAGTTGTGGATGGCATCGTAGAGCCCGTCGGCACGAATCGCGCCGCCCAGCGAGGCCGTGCAATCAACGAATCGGGAGTGTGAGACTTTGAATTCGGCGCCATTCCGAAGCGTGAGGTACCGTTCGCGGGTATCCTTCAATCGTTTCACCGCGATGGCGCCACCCGGCATTGAGGCATTGCCGCATTCATGGAAGTGGCACTTCTGAATCTGTACGGAAGAATGGGTCAGCCACAGGGCGCGTGCATCGATAGTTGTGAGCGAACAGTTGATGATCCGTACCTCGGTCGAATGCTCGAAGGTCATCGCGGTCCGTTGGTCGGCTTCCAGATAATGGCCCGTGACGTCGCAATCCCTTAGCTCGAAGGCATTGACCTGGTCGAAGACAAAGACGGGCGCATCGAGCGTGGTGTTGCGGATCGACGCATCCGGGCGGTGCTTGGCATCCGCCGTGGTCAGGATGCGCCCGTCACGCAGGAACAGCAGCGTGCTGTCTTGTATCGACCAGTTGCAAGTCATCTCGATGGTGCCGGAGATGCGCCAGACGCCGCCGGTCAGGCCGACGGCGAGCCTCTCCGCGGTGAGTTCCGTGCCAAGGAATTCCTTCCAGACGACAAATTCCTGGACCTCGATCGATTCGAACGTCTTCTCGTCCGCCGGCCGCCCCAACACAGTGGCGGCAATATCGGCCACGGTGCGCAGTTCGGCCGCCTTCAGCCGGAAGATGTGCGCCAGTTCGGACAGCAGCGTCTGTTGCCCGTACGAGAGCGTGCCCGCCACGCGCAGCAGGATGGCGGCGTCGGTCATGAAGCTGCGCGCCAGGCCGGCTTCAACGAACATGTCGGCGCAATCGCGCAGGAAGGGGCGGTCGATGTCCTGTGCCGCGGCCAGGATTTCGCCCTCCTGTTCGGCCACGTCGAGCGATTCGAGCAGCATCCGGAACAGCCGCTGTCGCGATTCGGCAATGACCGGCTCGCAGAGCAGAACCACGGCCAGCAGGCGCGCGTAGGCATCGCGCACCGCTTCGTCCTGGGTCCGGGCGTAATGCGCGGGCAGCGGATGCGTGAGCAGCTTGACGTCGTCGAGGTATCGCAGGATGCGGGCCGGTGAGAGTGGGGCGTTCATGAGTCAGCGTGATTCAGGGAGTCGAGCCAGGCCAGGCTGAGATGGCGGCGCAGCAGGGGCGCGGCGTTGCACACGTCGGGCAGGTCGTTGAGCGTTTGCCAGATGGCCGCATGACGGTTGTTGCCGACGACGGTGCCGGATGCCGGATCGGCCGTCACCGCGGCGAGTGCGGCCGTATCGGTGGTGCCATCCGCCTCATCGGCGCCGGCGCCGGCGGCGCGGCGCTGGAAGATGGCGGACAGATTGGCAATCAGCGCCAGGCGCTTCGGCCCCAGCAGGTCCAGCTCGGACGGCTCGGGCATCGGCGTGCTCATGGCATCGCCGAGGTTCTCCAGCACATGGAAGAGTCGCCGGGTCAGCGCCGCCAGTGAGGTGAGCATGGCCTTCAGCCGGTCCATGTCGGCACGGGCCTGCGCGTTGATGGCCTCCAGGGTGGCGATGGCGCCGTCATCGGCCGGCAGCATGGCCAGCGCGCGATTGGTGGCACCCATGTGCTCGTGCGCGCGCACCAGTTCGCCATCGATGTACCGGGCGTAGGGCCGCAAGGCGAGCTTGACGGTGCGCGGGCAAGGCGGTGCCGGCCGCTGGCGGGACCAGGCATCGAACAGGTCTGTGAGCGGGGTCAGCGGGTAGCCGGCCGAACGCCGGCGGCTCACGGGCACGACGTCGAGCACGCCGATATTGCGCTCGGCCAGCGTGCGGCGGATGAGCGCCACGATCTGCTTGATATCCTCTGGGGACTTGCGGTCCGCGCGCGATACCGCCACCACCTTCGGGATGGCCGCGCTCAGCGTGGACAGGAACTTCAGGTCGCTGTCGCTGATGACGCCGTTGTCCGCCGAGACCACCCAGACGATGCTGTGCACCGCATTCAGCGCGTCGCGCGCGCGGTCGGCATCGGTGGGGTCGCCGTCGGGGTGCTCGGGCTTGGAGTAGCCGGGCGTGTCCGCAAGCGCCAGGTGGTGCCACGGAAAGCCGTTGCGCACGACGACGGCCGTCCGAAGTAGGTGGCCCACTTCGCTGCCGTGCACGCGCAGTTCGTCGTGGCTGATGCTGCGCAGATCGTCGTCGGAGAGCCTGACCCGCTGCCCAAGCACGTTCAGGGCCAGTACGTCGTCGGTCTCGCCATGCGTGATGTAGGTGGCGATCGACGTGGTGGGGTCCAGTTCAGCGGGCAGCAGCGGCGCGCCGAGCAGGGCGTTGATGAGGGTGGACTTGCCGGCGCTGAACGCACCGCCAAAGCCCACGATCCACTTGCCGCCGGTCACGGGCAGGTTGCAGGACTGGCGCAAGGCTTCGATGGCCCCCACCACTTCGCCATGCAGATCGACGATGTCAGCGGGGCTTCCCTGCCGGTACAGGGCCGGCAATTCCTCGTGCACGATGGCGTGCAGCTCGGCCAACAGCGTGCCGACCTGTTCGGGCACGGCGTCGCCGCGCAGGCAGGTGCTGAGCAGCCGCAGGCGGCTGGCGGCCAGGTCCGCGTCGGATGGCTCGGGCAGCAGTGGCTCAGTCAACGTTGACTCCCAGATCCTTGAGCATGGCCCGGGTGGTGGTGGCGTCCGCACGGAGCTGTTCGCGCACAGCCTCGAACTCGGCTTGCTGGCGGCTCTGGTCCGCGCGCGCCTGTTCCAGCGCCTTCACCTGGATATCGCGCTGCTGGGCAACCGTTTTCTCGATCGCGGTCTTGGCCTCCTCCACCATCTTGCGCAGCGGCGGGATGATGCCCTCGCGCGTGCGCGCGGCGGCGTCCCGGAAGACTTCGTTCACAAGCTTCAGCATGACGGCTTCGCGGCGCTGCGCTTCCAGCGCGTTGCGCATGGCGCCACCGGTCACCACCGAGATCAGGGGCAGGATGAACTTCATGGCCGGTGCGATGATCGGGCCGATGACCGGGATCATCGTCAGCAGCGGCAGCACCACGGGTGCGAGCGTGGCCAGCGAGCCCAGATCGTCGAACAATCCGCCGGCGGGACCATCCGGCATGCGCATGCCGGCGACGATATGCTCCGGCAAGGCATGCTCCACGTCGGTGCAGTAGCGCTTCAGCTCGGGCAGGAAGAGTTCATGGTAGCCCTGGGTCACCGCCAGCCGGATGATGCTGCCCAGTTGCCCGGACACGTTCGCGCCGGCGCAGACCTGTGCCGCCAGGGCGTCAGCATTGGCCGCCAGCGCGGCGGATACCTGCTGCACGATGCGATCGGCGGCGGCCATCGCGCGCCGGTCGAACATGTCGGTTTCCTGCCGGAACTTGCGGTCGAACGCCTCCAGCTCGCGTGCCTGCTGCGCAAGCCTCGCGGCGATGTCGTCGCCTGACCAGTTCGCGGCGCTGATGCGGGTCTGCAGGTAGCTGTGGAAGCCCAGCAGTTGCGTGGCCAACGGCTGGCCCACGCTTTCCACGTACAACGCCTCCGCGTTGCCTTCCAGCGTGGCAAGGACGCTGGCGAATGCCTCCACTTCACGCTTGCGCGCCGAGGCGATGGCCACGCCGACCGGCGCCTTGCCGATGGCCTGGGTGACTTCCCTGACCACGGTATCGGCCACTGCCTGCACGTCCTCCGGCGCCTTCTTGTCGCTCTTGCTGATCACCACGGCCACGGGACGCTGGTGCACCTTCAGTTCCAGCAGGGCGTTCCGGATCGAACTGCGGAGGTTGCCTTCGTCGGCGCTGACCACCACCACATACGCCAGGCTGCGCGCGGCGTAACCGTCGATGGCCTGTTCATGCTCCTTCAGCCCGGAATCCCATCCCGGCAAGTCCACGAGCCGCAGATGCGGCACGGCCGCGAGCCGGGGCGCCGGTGTGCGCAGGTGAACCCACCCACCGTCCGTGAGTTCCTGGACGGCGTTGTCACGCAGCGCGTCGTGGGTCAGCGGGATGCGTCTGCCATTGCGCAGGCAGCCGTGGATCGACTCCTGTTCGGCGAATTCAATCTCCGCCGGCACCGCGGTTTCCGGGTCCAGGCTGGTGGCAAAGTAGGGCGTTCCCAGATAGGCATTGAGCAGCGACGACTTGCCCGAGCTGAATGCGCCAACCAGCGGCACCGGTACGACGAAGTGATTGGTTTGCGCGACGGCCTCGTCGAGCCACGCCGTCGATTGTTCATATCGCGGCAGCAATTGGGCGAGGGCAGGGGCGATGGCCAGGACAGTCTTCTGGGCGTTGAACATGAGGTTCCGATGGGGGATTGGGTGGAATGGCTGGCTTCAGCATTGAGAGGACAAGGCTGGCGCTTCGTTTACGTTTGACGGCGGACTGCCGGGGTTCTTTAGCGTGGCGGCGCCCTACGCTAGAGGGGGCGCCGCCGCGCTGCATCGATCTGCTGTCCTTGCGTCGGCATCCAACGATCACGGCATTGCGATTGTTTATCGGCATCTGCGCATGACATGCGCAGAATGGTCCGGGTTTGGAGATGTGCCGTGCTTGGCCCGCTTCATGCACCTCGGGTATGCTCCGCATTCCACAGCAATCAAGGGGTCTAGCAATGGCGCGTGTCGTGCCTGACGGGTGGGAAACCATGGAGGCCGATGGCCCCATGCGGCGTGAATTCGAGACACTGGCGGTACTCTCGGCCGGCTTGCCGGAGGGCTATTCGGTCTATCACACGGTTCACTGGACCAACGTCGAGCGGTCCCATGCCATCTATGGCGAAATTGATTTCGTGGTCATGAACCGCGCCGGCCACCTGATGCTGATCGAGCAGAAGTGTGGTGTGCTTATGGAAACCGCCGACGGCCTGGCCAAGAACTACGGCGGAAAGATCAAGTCCGTGCCGGCGCAGATGGCACGCACGGCCGATGGCATGCGTGGCAAGTTGAGCCGCGCACTCAATGGCAGGCCGCTGATCATCGAGCATTTGCTGTTCTGCCCCGATCATCACGTCAAGGCGCCGCTGGCCGCAGGCATCACGGCCGAACGGATCGTCGATGCGGGCCGGAGCGAGGCGCTGTGCCGGGTGATCCAGGACATCTTGCCGGAGGCAGTGCCGGATCCGCTGGCCGAGCGGATGGACCGCTTCCTTTGTGATGTCATCCAGTTGGAGGGCGATGCTAGCGCGCTGGTGGGGCAGGCCCGTGCGCAGGTCACGCGCGTTTCGGGCGGATTGGCACACTGGGCGCGCCAGCTCGACATCGAGCCGTTCCGCCTGCGCGTGACCGGCACGGCAGGTTCCGGCAAGACACAGCTTGCGCTCGCCGAATATCGGGCAGCCATCGATGGCTGCAAGCGGCCCTTGTACATCTGCTTCAACCGTCCATTGTCCGACCATTTCGCGAGCATCGCACCGGCAGGGGGGGCGGTTTGCACCTTCCACATGCTGTGCGACCAGATGATCCGGCATGCCGGGGCGACGCCTGACTTCACGAGGGCCGATGCGTTCGACACCCTGGTGGCGCAAGCACAGGCGCTTGAGGTGCCGCCGGATTTCCTGTTCGACACTGTCATTGTTGACGAGGGGCAGGATTTCGCGCCGCAGTGGCGAGATATGGTGCTGCGGCACGCCAGGCCTGACGCGAGCGTACTGTGGCTGGAAGACCCGCTGCAGAACCTGTATGGTCATCCGCCGGTGGAACTGCCGGGCTGGGTCCGCATGCGTGCCAGCAGCAATTTCCGGAGTCCGCGGCCGGTGGTCAGGCTGCTGCAGGCGATTGTGCCGCCTGACGTGAAGATCGACGCGGCCGCGCCGGTGGCCGGCGCCGAGATCGAGTTCCTGGTCTATCGCGACAACGCTGGGATGCTTGAACAGGTCAAGGAAGGCATTCGGCTGTGCTATGTCGCCGGCTTTCGCAAGGGCGACGTGGCGCTGCTGAGTTTTCGCGGCCGGGGCAGTTCGCGCGTGCTGGGCTTCGACCGCCTGGGGCCGCATACGTTGCGCAAGTTTTCCGGCAGCTACGACGATCATGGGCAACCGCTGTTTTCCGAGGGCGATGTGCTGGCCGAATCGATTCATCGATTCAAGGGACAGTCGGCGCCGGCTGTGGTGTTGACCGAGATTGACTTCGATGTCTTGGGTGATGCGGAGATCCGACGGCTGTTCGTTGGCGCCACGCGCGCGACCATGAAGCTGGTGCTGGTGTTGTCGGAACAGGCGGCAGCGGTGTTGGTGGAGCGGCTCTGAGCGGTATTGGCACATTGGCGTCCAGGATCTGCGCATGTATTGCTCGGAACCCGCCGTAAGCTGATGGGGCGATGCGATGCAAGGAGCCCAGGATGGCAGTGGAAGACAACGAACTTGAGACGGCGGCGGACTGGATTCGCTCCGCGCAGGCGATGATCGTGACGGCGGGGGCGGGGATGGGCGTCGATTCCGGCTTGCCCGATTTTCGCGGTCCCGAAGGATTCTGGAGCGCGTATCCGGCACTGAAGACGCAGGGGATGTGCTTCTACGATATCGCCTCGCCGCACCATTTTGAACAGGATACCGCGCGACTGGCCTGGGGATTCTATGGCCACCGGCTGGCGATGTATCGTGACGTCGTCCCGCATGCCGGTTTTGGCATCCTGCATAAATGGGCGAGCCGCATGTCGCAAGGCGCATGGGTATTTACGAGCAATGTCGATGGGCATTTCCAGCGCGGGGGCTTTGCCGCCGAACGCGTGCACGAATGCCATGGCTCCATCCATCGCCTGCAATGCGCGCGGCCATGCTGCGAAGCCACCTGGCCGGCCGACGCGTTTCAGCCGGTTGTCGATGCTGACACTTGCCTGCTCTTAAACGAGCTGCCCGTTTGCCCGGCGTGTGGCGGGGCAACACGGCCCAATATCCTGATGTTCGACGACCCTTCGTGGATCGACGGCCCATCGGCGGCGTCATGGGAGCGTCTGGATGCCTGGCGCCGAGCGGCCAAGGATGTGCTGGTGATAGAAATTGGCGCTGGTACCGATATTCCGACGGTGCGGCGCTTTGGGGAGCGCGTGGCCGGCAGATTCCTGCGTATCAATCCACGCCAATGGCGGGTCAGAGGCGGTCCGCGCTCGCTGGGGATCGAGGGCACGGCGCTCCATGTACTGCGGCAGATCGACCGGTTGGTTGGGGGGGAGTAGTGCGCGAAGAGAGCCGCTACCAAAGGGCCAGATTCGATCGATGTGCAGTGTGATCCAGCGACAAGAAAAAGGGAGTTTAGCGGTGGCCGTTGTCCGTGATTGGGTCGGGATCGTCGTAGGCCGGCGCGAAGATGGCGCATCGTTCCTTCCATCACGAGCGACAAGTCACGAACGACGGCGAACTGGCTAACTTGACCGTCTGGGCTACGCCGGGTGGATCAACCATCAAATTACCCAGAGACGAGGAATCTTTCTCATATGGATAGGCAGCAGTTTCTTCAAGACAAGGATGTAGAGCGTTTCGCCAATTGGATGGCTCGCCAGCTACCTTCGCTCCGTGTACACCTGAGAATCAAACGATCGCGCTTTGTACCCGCGCAAATCGACCAACAACTCATTGGCATCGAGGCCGTGCTGGCGCACTATGTCTGGCGCAAGAGCTGGAATGAAACGAAAGCGGAGACAGCCCAGTTTCGCAGTGACCTTCGCAGCGCATTGCTGGCACGTGATCAGGAGAGGCTGCTTGCGGTGTGCGCGGAGATCGTCCGCTGGGGTGGCGATCGCAATCCCAACCGCGGCACCATGCCCTTCCTCCGTGCGCAACAAGATTTAGCCGGATATCTTGATGTGTCCGCAAGCGCAATGTTGCTCGACTCTGCCGACACAACGCAGCTTGGCGCCGTGGAGCGAATGAACTCGATGCTAACAAAGGTTCATGCCTTCCTCGCTAAGGATGGCCTGCCGATCTACGATTCGCGGGTGGCAGCAGCGATTGCCGGGCTGCTTGAGTGCTACCGCCAATCGGAAGCCCGCGCGGACTGGACCGAAGTTCCGGGTGCCCTTTGCTTTCCGGCGCTCATGACGAGCCGTACTGTCTTCGATCTGAACCCGCATGCGCTCGGCCATGGGCTGATGGCGTACCGGACCGGCGTATGGGCGTCCTCCAAAGTCAGGCTGGGCTGGTTGCTACGCCGGGTACTTGAAAAAAATACAACGCTCTTTGAGGGCGAGGGGAGTTTGCAGGCGCGTATGCACGCGTTCGAAGCCAGCCTGTTTATGCTTGGTTACGACGTGGCTTGCCTTGGTAGCGATGACGGGGCGGCAGCAGAGAGTAATGGCCTCCCGCCGGCCCCTCGTCCGCGCCCACCACGGGGCAATCGAGTTTCCGAGAAGTGGAAGCTGGCTGAAGAGGCTGGTGTCCTGTCACAAGCAGGAACACTGACGAACCGCGTACCCTTCCGATACCTGGCGGATGAGGACGAGATCATCATTGAATATGCGGGGCGAAGGACTACGACCTACTTCACATTGCCCCAGGACCGGACCGATTCGCTTCCCCTCTTTCTATCTGAAGGGCCAATTGGCCTCGGCGCGGCGCAACAGCAGGGTGCTGGCGACGATCGGAGCCTCGGCAACTGGCTCCTTGTTGAAGGGTTGGCAGCGAGTCGCCAGTATGCTTCGCGAGTGGCAGCGGTGATGTGCCAGGAAGGGTTGCTCGCACAGACTGCTACCAACCCGCTAATGTTCGACGCACCGCCGCAGGTCGTTGACTAGAAACGAAAGACCCAGGCAACGGGGCTTGAGACACTTGAGCCTACCAAGCATGGTAACTCCGTCAGCACCTTCGGTGGCGCTGTCGCCGTTGTCGGCCCCCACTGCTCCAATTCCTTATCCGCGTCAAGAACGTTCCCCGGGGAGTGGCCGGCGCGACAACGTTGCGGCAACTCATGGCGGCGGGTGCATTTGCTGAAATCCCAAGACGGAGGGGCTGCGGGCCTAAGAGATTTCAGCGGTGGCCGTTGGGTGGAAACGGTGACTAGTCTTGTCGAACGGCCCGCCTTCGCGAGGGTACTGGGTGTTGTAGACCGCAAAGGGCGTATTCGAGGCCAGAAGCTTCTGCCGAACCTCTAGGATTTCCGCGGTGCAGAGCAGCGGTGAATTCTGAAAGATATGATCGCTGTTCGCATCTCAGGAAGACTGCCATGCCTCAAATGATCGAACATATCGACGCGATCGCCCGCCAGGTGGGACGCGACGTCCTGTATCTGACCTTCTTTGAAGACTCTGCGGGGGTTGCGGTCCGCGAGCACTGGACGGAGAACGCATCCCGCAAAGAGGTGGTCGCGTGGTTGGATGCCAACGAGTACACCTGGAAGAAATGTGGGGAGATCGCCAGTGATCACTGGATGGTCATGGGCTATCGCGGCACGATCTACATCGACACGGCGTACGATCGCGAAGACCCCGTCTATCTGAAGCTGGAACACTCTCTGGAGAGCCCGGACGGCACGCTTCGCCTGCCAAAGATGAGATTTTGGGCGCTGTCGATCGGGTTCGCGATGTGCAATGCCCACCAGGACGCCCCGGGCTACTGGGAAAAGCGGGCGGAGGATTTTTAACGGGAGGGACTAAGATATGGAATCCGATAACAGCGATGACTGGGTCGACCCGGAACTCGCCCAGAAAATTCTTGAAGCGGACCGCACTGGTGATTGGTCGGAAGATATGACGGCGGAGGAGCTCCTGGCCAAGATCGAGAAGATGGGGCAGACGATCCATTAGGACTCCCGACCGACAATTTTTCCGGTTGCGACGTCACCCCGGAAAAACTCTTGCTGTCCTGCGACAGCAAGAGTTTTCGGAAGATTTAAAGGTGAGAAAATTTAGGTATGAGTGATCATTTGAATTAGATAAGACCAAGCGCAAACAAGACGGGAACAGTGATTCTGCCGGTAAATTTGAATAGGGTACTGCCGTTTGGCTTTTTCAATTCAGTAGCCGAATATTTGAAGAGAGTGCTGCCATTGGGAGCTTTAATTTCGCTGCCAGTGTATTTGTAGATGGTATGCCCGTTCGGTTCTTTAATTTCGTCACCAGTGAATTTGTAGAGGGTGGAGCCGTTAGGGCTCTTGATCTCGTTGTTCGTGATTTTAAAAATCGTCCTTCCGTTCGGCTCCTTGATTTCGGAGCCAGTGAACTTGTAGACGGTGTGGCCATTGGGTTCTTTGATTTCTGAATCGGCCATGCTCTGCCTTTGCGGGTGTCGGGAAATCTAGTTGAAGAAGGTCGCGCTCGTCTTTTCATCGAAGCGGAGCACGGAGCCGAGAGGTTCCGTCGTGCTCGCTTCGTAGGCTGCGACATTCACGAATTCTGATCTGTGTAAATTGTAGTGCCACATTATCCGATACTAGATTTAGGGAGTGCCGGCCAAATTTGTGCAAGTTGCTCGTAAAGGTAGGTTGTACGCTTTTCAATCGCCTCTTCATCCCAGTCCTCGGCATCCTTCTCATGGAAATACTGGGTCAGATTGAGTTTGCTGAACTTCAGAAGTTCTGGCCGCTTGGTTGTCCAGGCGGAATTTGAAAGTGCCGGGTTCAGGCTGCCTGTAATCAGCGTTAGATTTCCCAATGTGTTGATTAGGCGCCCCCGCCGCTGGACGGCCTGTTGCTCTTTGATGGGATCATTCTTGGCAGTTTCAGAATCGATCTTGTGCTTATCCGCTAGAGGCCAGTGCGTCTGCCATGTCTGCGGCATGACGTGCTCAATAGTCAAGCCAGAAGGCAACGGCTGCACCTCGCTCTTCGACGTATGGGCTATTTCGTCGAGTGCCTCCAGAACAGCTCGAACCTTGTACTGTGCCAACCGCCCGTAAAGCGGCAAATCTGTGATGGCAGCCTCAAAAGACTTGTCGTCCGGATAGCGGGTGCTGTCTGCAAGACTTTTTCCCATGTGTTCGGCCACTGCGTCTGCTGTAAGAGCGCCCTTTCGGTCCAGCGCACGAATCAAGTCGACGAAGTAGCGGTTGTAGTTCTTGCCAGTCAGATTGCAGACCATACGCCGCATCAGGTAAGACTCGATGAGCACCAGGATCTTGTCGAATTCCTCGATTCTTCCTGGCACCAACTCAGCATGCGCGTAGAGCAGAAACGGAAACACGGTCGTTGTATCCACAGCCTCCAGTCGCCGCAAGAACGTCGATAAGCGCTTGTGCTTCTCGGGCTCATAAAAGGTCTTGAAGACTTTTGCGTATCGGGAAAGCTGTGCAATATGCTCGGCCGCTGTCTTCGGTACATTCAGAAGCGACCCTACATTGGATGCAGATTGCTCAGCGAAGGCCTTGAATGCATTAAATAGATGCGATGCCTTCACCTCGTCGCGGGTCATCATCGCAAGGTAGTGGTTGATGAAGACGTCAATACGGGGGCGGGTAATCCGCCCCTGCTTTACTTCACTACGCCACCAAGCCGTCTCAAACCATTGCCAATGATCGCCGTAGAGCTTTTCAACGTTTTCGCCGTCGGATGCGGCGCGCCGAAAGAGGAAGTTCTTTATCAAGTCAGCGGGCAGCAGGTCCTCGCCCCTGGCGTTTAGCGTCTCAAAGATGACTTGTGTTTCATCGTTCTTGTCGAGGTCGATCACAACTACCTGGAGACAATCCTTGACGACGTGCCAAAGGGAATCGAATCGGTCGCCGATGGCTTTGCCGGACAGCACGTCTGCATCCTCGTCATCGTCTAGTTTCCCGTCAAGCCAGTTCGAAAGCTGCGAATGGAAAAACCGGTAGCCACCGATGATGTTGTTTGACCCATCGACCAACTCGGCGCGTAGCTTAATTGCTTTGTCGACATTGGCGGGCGAGCCAGCCTCATGAACTAAGCGGAATGCGGCTCGGTTGCTGTTTGTCGGCCACACCTTGAATGCTTCGTCGTCGTTGTCAATCTTGCTACGACGATTCGCCACTAGATCAGTGAAGCGCTCAATGTACTTGGCATTACCGTGCACAGTAGCCAAATCACGCGCAGCCATCAGAAACAACTGAAGCGTAGTGAACCGCTGCTGGCCATCGATGACCTGGCGGCTCTCAATGGAGCCTGTTGAGTTCGCGAGTTGCTCCAAAACGACAGCACCGAGAAAGTGTGGGTGCACCTTCCCTCCACGCAAATGCTTGTCAAGTAGTGACTGGATATCCTCCCAGAGCGGCTCCCAGTTCGCCTCTTGAGTCCAGACGTATGGGCGCTGAAACAACGGCACTTGGTAGGTGATAGTCTGATCGAAAATTCGTTCCAGCTTGCGAGTATTGGCTTCCATGCTCTTGTATTTGTCGTCTGCAAAAATACATGGTGGTGTTGCTCGCTCCACCTTGCTTACTTTTCATTTGCATCAAATCTGCAGATGCGCTTGTCCGCAGCCAGCACGCTATTGCGCTGGCGCTTTCAGGAGCGTACGGTGGGAAAATTTTCACACCGGCGCTATCGAAACTCTAACTGAAGAAGAAGACTCTTGCGCTATCCATAGCGACCAGCGCAATTCCACCGCACGAGCCAAATAACTGCATGCCATCCGAGTTGACCGTGGCAGTCGTCCCGCGAAATGGCGGGTTCTCACGCGCCCGTCTTCTTGCCACGTGCTCCTACAAATAGCTCAAAACCAAACGTTCGGAAATGCCGTCAGATGCTTCTGCGCCCAATTTCCGGAGCCTCTACTGCTAAGGCAGAAATCAACGGTTCAACGACGTCATAACCACGAAGTTGTTCAAGCCACCGCTTGGGAATTCCGCCGAGTCCAAAGCGGATGCCAGCCAAGCCGCCGGCAACACAGGCGGTAGTGTCCGTATCATTCCCAAACAAGACTGCCGTCCTAACAGCATCCTCGAACGTCGACTCCTCGAGCGCGCGCCGCGCCGACCAGAGCGTGTCGAGCACATAACCGGTGCCGCGAGGCACATCATGCGTCGGGAAGCCTCGCAGGACGTCCAGCTCGCGCAAAAACTCGCCACGCCCTTGAGCGTCGGGCAACGCCGTATAGACCGTCTCGAGCCGACTGTCTGCGGATGCCCACGGGTCCGCCAGGCCGCCCAGATAGCCCCTGGCGACCAGACAATAGTAAGCGCACGCGACCTGTGAGCGCGGGTGGGCGTGCGTGGGCAGCGATTGCAGGTGAGCCTCGCGAACGAGGGCCGAGTCGGTCCCAGCATGCAGAAGGGCCAAGGGCAGACAGCGCATCAGACTGCCGTTGCCATTGTCCATGACATCGCGCCCACCCGATTCACGCGGCGACGCGCCGTCGCGCAGATTGTCCAGCGCGTCGGCAGTCTGGATGCCGACATCGAAGACCCGCCCGTCAATGGCCAGATAGCCACGGTCCAGCCAGAGCAGCAGCCGGTCGGCGAAATCAACGAGCGAAAGCTTGCCGTGTTCGACCAGCGTGGCCAGCAGACACAATGCCTGCGCACCGTCGTCTGACCAGGTGCCTGCTGGCACCCCGGAGTGCGCGCGATGAAACCCAGCCGGCGGCTGCATTTCGATTGACTCGCGCGCTGGCAACTGCGCCGCCGAGTGAAACTCATATGGTACGCCAAGCGCATCACCCACCAGCAAGCCCACCAGCCCCCCCAGCGTGGCATGGGCAGGATGCTGCTGTGCCAACCCCAAAAATCCATCATGGCTCATTCGATATCCCCTTTCGACGGTTCTTCCTTGCGACATCCGCCTCGCCAGCGATTGCGCCCCAGCTTTTACACGCATGGCCCGTAGGCGTGGCAGCGCTGTCGCGCACCTCATCCCATCACTGTTCCCAAGGCAGGCTGACATCCCCGCGGCCGAAATGTCCGTAGGCCGCGGTCGGATAGTAGATGGGGCGCCGCAGGTCCAGTGTTTCGATGATGCCTTGCGGCCGCAGATCGAACTCGCGCGCAAGCTCGACGGCGAGATCACGTTTCTGATCCGTCTCGGTCCCATACGTTTCGACCAGGAAGCTGACCGGCTTTGCCTCGCCGATGGCATAGGCGAGTTGCACCAGCGCGCGCCGCGCCCAGCCACGCGTCACCACTTGCCTGGCCAGGTACCGCGTCATATAGGCCGCCGAGCGGTCGACCTTGGAGGGGTCCTTCCCCGAGAACGCGCCGCCGCCGTGGGGCGCTGCACCCCCATAGGTGTCGACGATGATCTTACGTCCGGTCAACCCGGCATCTCCCTTGGGTCCCCCGGTGACGAAGCGCCCCGTCGGGTTGATCAGGCAGCGCAGCCCATTGGCACGCAAGTGCGCCGGAATCACTGGTTCGATCACGTGCTCCAGCACGGCAGCGCGCAGCGCTTCCAGCCCGATACCCGCTTCATGCTGCGTGGAGAGCACTACAGCCTCTATCTGCGTGGGACGCCCGTCGACGTAGCGGAAGCTGACCTGCGACTTGGCATCTGGCTGAAGCCAGGGCAAGACGCCCTGCTGGCGCAGTTCGGCCTGGCGCCGCACAAGCTGGTGCGCATAGACGATCGGCGCCGGCATCAGCTCTGGCGTTTCGTCGGTGGCATAGCCGAACATCAACCCTTGGTCCCCTGCGCCCAAGATGCCGTCGGCACGATCCACACCCTGGTTGATGTCCTGCGACTGGCCATTGAAGCGGATCTGGACTTCACAGTGCTCCGGATCGATGCCGGTTTCGGCATCCCGGTAGCCGCTCTCGCGCAGTACGTCACGCACCAGAGCATCGGCGGAGGCGCGCACTGCATCGAAGTCATCCTGGCATCGCGTCTTGAATTCACCGGCAACAATCACGCACTGGTCCGCGAGCAGCGTCTCACAAGCGACGCGTGCGTGGGGATCGCGCGCGAGGAAGGCATCGAGGATGCGGTCGGAGATGCGGTCGGCGAGCTTGTCCGGGTGTCCTGCGGAGACCGATTCCGAGGAAAACAGGCCGTTGCGAATCATCATGGATTTCTCCTGTTTAGCCGCTTTTGACGAGGGCGTCAGGGGGCGGCAAGCTGGAACAAATCCCCCCGGTCCCTTTCCCGTGCGGGGCGGCGGACTTACCGTTTTTCCATCCAGGTTTGTCTGGGTTTATCGCAGCAGGATCAACTGGGGCACAGCATCGGCGCCGCACCAGACGATGGCATTCTGGCCAAGCTGCGCGCCCAAGGCCTTGGCCTCGTTCAGGCTCAGGCCAAGCACCAGGAAGCTTGCTTCGCCCCAATCATTGGTGGGATGCTGTCCGATACCATCGATGTGGCGCAGGCCGCGTTGCCGCAGGGCCTCAGCCATGGCCCGCTGCAGCTCGGCATTTCGGGCCGGCTCCTGTTCCACACTGAAGGGATTGCACGCCGTGATGTAGGCGCTGTTGGTCACGTCAGCCGCATCGTGCAAGGCAGCCAAGACTGTATTCGCCTCGCCCACCTTCAAGGTAGTCGGCGCGCTGCCATGTACGTGGTAATGCGTCTCCAGGTAAGCCTGAATGACGTCTTGAGGAATCGCCGAGTCAGAAAGCAAAAAACCCTCCATGCATGGAGGGCCGACGCTTTACCCGCTTGGTTGCTCCGTCAGGAGCCACATCCGCTTTCGCGATCCACCTTGCCCGGGGGGGCAGGTTGGCTTGGGCGTCGACCCCAATTCGAAATGTTGGGCGATTTAATCACACACTGCGCCGGTAGGTCAAGCGCTACATCTTACGCCGAGTAGGTCCCATACCGGGGGCTTATGCGGTCATTGCGCGGCCGCTCTCCGGCCGAGCGCGACATGCTGCGCTTCGTCGCCGTCACGGCTCCTTCCGTCCATCAAATGGTGCTCAACCTCGAACGCAATGGATTGATCCGTCGCCCAGCAGGCATCGCTCGCACCATCGAACTGCTCATTGACCACAACTGCTTGCCTGTCCTACAACCCAGCCAGACTGTCAAAACCTCGGTGCAGCGGTACTAGGCTTTCACAGCTCAGGGCATTGCCGAGACGCTGATCGCCTTCCAGCCCCACTGCTTGCGCTTTTTGTTGAAGTTCAGCAGTGCCAATCCAGACACCATGCCGCCGTCCGTGACGCCGGAAGTCTTCATCAGATCCGGCGGAATGAAAATATCGTTGTCGGTAAAGCCCATACTGCCGCTGGCGCGAACAGTGCTTTCAAAGGGCTTTAGCACCGCGGCGTCAGGCGGCTCGCTGGTGGGCTCCGCCGACAGGATTCGATATCGCTCCCCTTGCTTCGACATGTAGATGGCCAGCCTGACCGCCACCGTCTCACCAACGTGAATCGGGCCTGCCAGTGCGGAGAGTGGGAGCACTCCATCGACATCACGCGCTACGATGACGTGGGCTACCTGTTTGTCTTCATTGATATGGTCGATCACGCCGACCTGGGCCGGAACGACATCCCAGTTCGCGCCGGGCCTTCGCTCGATCTTGTAGAGGTGGAACTTGTCGCCCGTTTCGAATTCGCCCTTGAGTTGGACTGGTTCGCCGGGGCTGGCGTTGCGGAACGGGAGTTCCGAATCGCGGATCGAGATCTCCCGTGGCGTGGCGCCGCCCGAATCCATGAACATCCGTCGCCGCGTGCGGGTCTTGCCTTCCGCCGTGCTAACGGTGAAGCGCTCGCCGATTACCGCGGGAATCCATGGCATGTCACGGAGCAGTAAGGCTTCGGCGTCGGCTGCACGGGCCCTGTGGTAGTCCCGGTTCGATTCTGCGGGCCCCGTGTCGGCATACCACGACTGCGTGGCGATCTGGGAGGCGGCATCCGGTAGCTTCTGGCCCGATTCCATGCGAAAGGCGATCACACGCTCCACCTCCCACTTCGCCCGAGCCAACTCTCCCGCCGCGATTAGTGCCTCGGCAAGTTTGAGGCGGAGCTTGCCGAGGAATGTCTCATCGTCGGAGCATGTCAGGCCCTTGCAGTAGCAGGCGAGCGCAGCAGCCGGATTGGAAGGCGCGCAGACGTCGCCCAACAGCTCCCATGCCCAGTACTCGCCCGGCTTGGCCTTGGTCACCAGCACGGCGAATTGCAGGGCTTCGTCATAGCGTCCGAGCGCTAGCAGGGCCTTGGCCTTCGCGTGCTTGAGCCAGAGGTTGTCAGGGTAGCGTACGATGGCGTCGTCAAGGTAAGGCCGGAGATAGTCCAGGTCATCAGCTTTACGTGATGCGATCACGGCCTTGGCGGCCAGGCGAATGACCTTTTCCGCAAGCGCGGGATAGGACTTGCCGTCCTCGGCACGAAAACGCTCGAAATCGTCGCTGCGCAAGGCGTCGAGGTTCCACAGCCGGGAAAAAGCGAGCATGTTCAGGCTGTCTTGCCCGGCCAGTTGGGTCGCCTGCTGGAGCATGCAACTATGCAGGAGCGCTGGCTTCTCGACGTTTAGCTTCAGGTACTCGCTGAGATTGCGCTTGATCAGTCCAATATTGGTCGGTTCCTGTGTCAACAACTGCCTGCCATGTCGGTAGAGCTCCCAGCCCAGCGCGGTCTGGAGACCGACATCGCCGGGTTGGGCGGCCAACGCCTCGTGATACTTCTCAACTGCTTGCGCATGGGCACCGATCTGGCTCAGGGCTTTCGCTTCCGCCCGCAGCCGCCCGTCCGGCCGGCATAGCGAGAGCGCATAGTCGCGCTGCCCGGAGAGGATCTCATTCTTCGAGGAAGGGGTGATGCGTTCGAGTCGAACTCGGTATTCTTCGAGCGGCACGGTATTGCCCGCGCGAGCCTCGCGCTTGATCAGGTCGATCAGGCACCACGCCAGGGCGCTCTGCTCCCACTCGCCGGCACCAGGTTCCTTCACCAGTTGCAGCGCCAGTTCGTATGCTTCGTCCAGTTGGCCCTGCTTGCGCTTGGCGAAGACCTCGTTGCTGTCGGCCATCAGCTCATGCCCTCGGTGAGCAGCCGTTCCACCTCTGCGACCAGCGGGCCCGGTGTGCAGGCGTTGGCCACTGCCTGGCAGCGGGTGAAGCGCTCCTTACTGTTGTACCAGATGTCATAGACCGCCTGCTCGCCCCCCCTGACAAAGCTGTAGCGCTGACACCAGGGCAAGGCCCGGACGCTCGGAATCTGCATGCCTTGCGTAACTGCAAGGCTGGTAAGGCGCTGGTGGAAGGCATCCAGGAATGGCTTCTCGAACTCGATCGGTAGCGATGGCGCGGTCGTACCGATGACGATTGGCCCCCCCTGGAGCGGCGCAAGGCGCTCCAGCAGCCAGCCGCTGAACTCGCCGACCGGAAGTCCCAGCAGCGCGGTGACGCGCTCTTTGCTGTCATAGCCGACATTGATCCGTGCCGTCTCGTTGCCGCGCCTGAAAAAATACGCCTCCTGGTACTGGTTATGGCGGATGTCTTCAATGCTCACGTCGCTGCCGGCGAGCAGCGCTTGCACGCGGTGCAGTACCGCGTGCAGAAACGTCTGCGCCGGCGGAATGCCGAATCGCGCTATCGTGGTTTCGTCAGGCTCCGCCGCAGGCGCAGGTGGCGTCGATGGCGCTTCGGGTGACGTGGACGGGATACCGGGTGTGTTCACAACCCTGATCCCGCTGCCGAGCTTCAGTCGGGGCGGATCGAGCAGATACAGGCAGGATGCGCTGCGTGTGATGGCTGTGTAGAACCAGCGGAAGTAGTCGGCAGACAACTGGCTATGGTGGGTCCGACACTTGACGAACACATGGTTCCACTCGCTACCCTGGGCCTTGTGGCAGGTGATGGCATAGCCGAACTTTAGTCGCAGAGCGTTGAAATACGGGTCGCCCCTCAGGGCGTCCCGAAACTCTTGGCTGCCCCGTGGCAAGTGCGAATGACGCATGCAGAAGTCGATGTACAGCGCCTTGTTCTGGTCAGAATCGGGGGCGGGCTGGTCGCTGTACAGCAAATCCTCCAAGATCCTCGCGGCGAAGAAATGCGATTGGTCATCCAGGTCGCGGAAGCCAATCACGATTTCACGGAAGCGAAGCGGTACCTCTATTGCTTCCACATGGCGGCTCTGGGAATTCCTGCGCCTGAGCGTGACGGTCCGGCATTCCGGTTCGCCACGCACCTCGCGTACCAGTCCGAAGTCGCCATTCGAGATGAACATGCCGTAGGCATTGCTGTTGCTGACCGCCATCACCTTGTCGCCGCGCATAAGCTCCATGCAGCCTGGGAAAAAGTGATCCCGGATCCTACGGTTGAACGCCGCCACATCGGCATTCGACCCGGCAATCACGATGGACTCGCCATTGATCCGGCCGCCGCAGGACTCCAGGTAGGCAGCCGTCCAGTCCGCCTGATCGATTTCGCGGACATCCGGAGTACCTAGGTCCACCTCGAGCTGGTTGAATATGCCAGCCTTCAGGCTGTCACGCAGTGCCAGCGAATTGCGCATGACGCCGCTGCCCGCCTTTTGTCGTACGACTTCAGTAAGCTCATAGCTGGTGGCGCGCACGCCGTGCTCGCGAAGCAGATAATCGGCATTGAGGGCGGGCGAGAAATTCATGCCAACGGGCGGCAACTGCGCGTCGTCGCCGATAAAAATCACCTTCTTGCGGTGGTCGTTATGGTCGAGGTTGACGTACTTGAGGAAATCTCGAAGCAGGTAACCGCTGCCGAAGCGGAAGAACTCGGCCTCCTGGTATATGTCGGCCAGCATCGACGCTTCGTCGACGATGAACACGGTATCCGCCGACATCTCGTTGACATTTAGTTGTGCATAGAACTTGTATGTCTCACTGCCATCGAGCTCTTCCTCGCGATACTCTCGGATGTCGTGGAGCGAGTAGATGGTCTTGTGGATAGTGTAGGCCGGCGACTGTGTCTTCCGGGCTATCACCTTCGAAGCCTTGCCGGTAGGCGCTGCCAGCACGTAGTTGCGGCCGATGGCGCGAAAATACTCCGTCAGGCCCTTGGTGATGAACGTCTTCCCGGTGCCGGCGTAGCCCTTGAGTAGGAAAACGTGGTGTTCACGCCCGAGCAGGAATTCGCCGAGCCTCGCGACTAGGGTGGTCTGGCCGTCGGTCAGCGAAGTGTTTGCGAAGGCGTCCTGCAGGTTCGCGAGCTGACTCGTCTTCTCCGGCTCGAGGTCAATGCGGGCCGCGGCGCGCGACGAAGCTTCCCGGAACTGTGTCAGCTTCAGGTCATCCAGCGCCCGCTGCAGGACTGACAATTCGTTCAGCGCTGTTCGCTCGGACGCCTCCAGTCGCGCCAGTTCCGCCTTGGCCTCCGCGAGCTGCGCAGCCATGTCCGCCGCCGCGTGCGGCGGTGGTGGCTCGTGTTGGGTATTCGGTGGAGCTACGAAGTCCGGGTAAGTCGCCGCGCCTTCGCTGGGCGCGAGCGTCCCATGCAGCCACCGGCCAACCAGATAGGCCTCCTTCAGCAGTGCCAGCGCCTGCCCGCTGGCAAGCGAACCGCCGTGGGCCGCCTTGTTCCCCAGCATTCGAATGGCATGTAGCTTGGCGATGACATCTGCGTCGACGTTCGTCCGGAAGGGCTCCGCATTGAGCTGTTCGAACAGGCCGTGTGACAGCCCGGCCGGCAGTTGCATCTCGCGGTACAAGATTCCGACTACAGCCTCGACAAAACAGCGCAGCCTGACCGCTGCAGCTTCCGGATTGGCATAGACATGGCGCTCGGCAGCGCCTGCATGCTCGCAAAGCTGTGGCCACCGCGCCGTGAGGGCGGAGAAATTTGTCGACGGCATATTCTATTTTTAGACATTCTGGCCAATGCGATGAATTTGCCAGGATTTGATACGGTAGTTTGCCAGATTTTGGGGGCATGAATGTGACGTCCCCCATTTGGGGGGAACGAAAGGAGTAGGCGCATAGGTGGAGAAGCCGGATGGCTTGCGGCAACAAATTAGATGGCATGCATCGTCGCCGCGACTCCACGCTGATGCTGCTCGGGAAGGCCGTCAATTGCTTCGGCACTGACTGATTCCGATGTGAGAGCTTTGGGGAATTTCTTGCTGATTGCTAGGGCTGTACAAGCCAAGCCAAGCCGACCTGCTCGCCTGAGGCCGGAAATGTCGAGTCGAAAGTCTGCGAAACGATGGCGTGGCTGCCATGGGCAGTCTGGCCGTGGCTCAATACTCGACTTTTAGGCTCGGCGAATTCGCGGGGCGGTGATGCCGCCGGTCGTAGAGTCGTGTCGTGGAAATATTCGCGTGGCCAAGCCACGTTTGAACTTCCGCCAAGTCGGCCCCATGCTCTAGGGCGCAAGTCGCGGCGGTGGTCCTGAGGCCATGTACGCCGAGGCCGGGCACTGAGAGGCCGGCCAGGGCTGCCGAAGCTTGAACGATCTTGTAGACCCCATCGGGGGTGAGAGGCGCACCTGTGGCGCGCAAGGACTGGAACAAGGGCGCAGCAGGGGTGCCGCCGTGGTCGGCAATTTTCAGGTAGGCGGACACGCGCTCGGCTGCCGTCGGGTGCAGTACCAGGTAACGCAGCTTGCCACCTTTGCCGCGGACACGAAGATGGAGTACCCCGTGGCGGGGAAGGATGTCCTGCAGCCGCAAGGCGCATAGCTCCGCTCGTCGCAGTCCGTGGTAGAGCAGTATGGCAAGTAGCGCGCGGTCGCGCTGGCCCTTCAGAGTCCCAGTGCGCGGCGCGTCGAGTAGGGCGCGAGCCTCGTGCTCCGATAGCGCCGGGGTCTTGCCCTCAGCGCTGTCAACCTTGGGGCGACGGACCCCTCGGACTGGGTTGCTCGCGGCAGCGTGATGGTCGCACAGGTAATCGAAGAGCGAAGAGAGGGCCGCGAGCTTGCGACGGATCGTGGCGCCGGACAGCAAACGGTCCTCGAGCGAGGTGCGCCACGCCAGGACGTGGGCGCGCGTGATAAGCCGGAAGTCCTCAGCTCGCGCGATGCCCGCATAGGCCATGAATTCACCTAGGTCTAGCCGATAGGCGCGGCGCGTCCGGGCGTTGCTCAGGTTGGCGAACCACTCGGCAGTAGCCGGCGCAGCGGCGAGCGTATCGAACTGGGCAGGGGTAAGTCGCTGACTAATGGCAGGAAGTAATGGTGCCGGCGGTACGGGTGAAGGCAGCAGGGCGTCGGGCATGTTTCAATTCTCGGGGGGGATGCCGTGCGGAGAACGGGCGTTCCCGCTTGTCGGATTGTGGGCACTGTAGTCACCGCCGCCCTGGATGCAAGTAATTGTCTGTGTCACAGATCAGCCCGGAGCCGAGCGGTGCGCTCTGATGGTAGGCATTGCCTATGGGCTGCAGAATCAGGCGGGTTCAACGGACAAACCCAGGAGTCATTCAACCGTGTGGCGCTCTTCAACCTGCTGGGGCAGCGCGGCAACTCGGGCGTGGTGTGCGTCACGCTCGAGCTAGATCACTGGATTGCCGGCATGCGGTACACGGTGCGGAGCCGGGGCTATTGATAACAGCTTTTATCAATAGTGGAGGGGCACGGGCCAGTGCGGCGGGCAGGGGAGCGGCAGGCGCAAAAGCGTCCACGCGGGGCCGGCGCGGGTGCATCGCGGCCGCCGGGAATCGCTTTGACGAGGCGCGCAGCGGGCAGGTGGCGTTGGGGAGCGTGGCGGGGCGGAGGGTGCGCGTGGCGCGCTATCCCTAGGACACACTGTGGCGTCGCGTATCGCGTCCTGGCAGCGCGGGTGCCGTGGCGACCGGAAGGCGCTTCGGGGTCATGCAGTCGCCGTTAAGTGATCGCTTCTAGGCGGCGACAACCATCGCGCGCGTTTGAGTGCTTATTGGGGCACTTTTCGCCAGGAGGGCGGACTTATCGCGGGCGCAGCCTGGTCGGCAGAGAGCTGGGATTTCCCCCACCGCTGATCGAATCGCCTCGGGCCCAATTAATATCTTTCGATTCATTCTATTTTCGATGCATTAATGCCTGCCTCCTAAGGCGGCCAGTGCGTGCGCCCTTTGCATATCGAGCTCAATGGTCGTGTAAATTGGCATCCGCGAAGCAGCAACTGGAAACTCGCCGGGTGCCGGAGGGCGGCAATCGCATGGAGGGTGATTTGAGCGCCTCTGGTGGGGTGGGGTGGGCCACCCTGCAGGGGTGTCGGAAAAAGCGCTCAGCGGCCCTCTGGTGCGATTTACTGGGCACTGATCATCGGCGGCTTAGGTCGGCGTGGCACTGATTCGTCGGGTGCAATCGAAAATGTATCACAAAATGCTCATCCGAACCGGACGGTTAGCTTGGTGGAGAACCCGCTATTTCGGGGCGCTCGTTTATTGTGATGCCGTCGGCAAGGGATTATGGATTTGAAGAATGCGCGATGCGGTTATTCAGCCGCGTTGCGGGAAATCAGTAGTTGAGGTTGGCACTGCATGAGGGGATTTTGAAATGACTGTGAAGGATTGTCTGCGGACCAGGCGGTCGGCCGTGTCGCCTGGGCAGTGGTAGCCCACATCAGGCTGTCAGCAAAGCCCCGCACTGCGCTTGACGGTTCGCGCGTAAACAAAGACAACAACGTTACGTCTTTTTTATAGAACTTAAAACCTTGTAAACCGTTATGGGAGGGTGATTGTCATTGTAAATCAATCGGTTAGGTCGTTTTCATGTGCCATCCTTAGTAGGGTTGTGTGCCATCGTTAATAGCAACGGTGCCAACGTTAGTAGCGTCAAGTGCCATCCTTAATGAAATGTGCCATCGTTAGTAGCGTGTTGTGCCATCGTTAGTGCACGGTGGCACTTTTCGCTCCAAGGAGGAAATGCGGCTGCCATTGCCTGGGTAAATATCGATATCTGTCAATGACTTGCGAGAGAAAATGGCTGTGGATAACTTTCATCGTCTCTGATCGGGGCAACTTAACGATGGCACATTTGGCTACTAAATATGGCACGGTAGAGGGAGGGTTATCGGGCGGGCGGTGAGGCTGGGTGGGAGGCATAGGCTACGGCACATGAAGCGGAGGGGAACTGGATGTGTGGTTCTCGACACGCTTGCTTGACCCCAGCACCGTGTTGCACCGAGCAGGACAATGCGATGCCTCAGGGCCCGTCAAGCGCCGGGCGTCCAAGCCCGCGGGCGCAAGCGCATCGCGAGTCCCCGATTAGCGCGTTCACGCGTAATCCAGGCGGCGAGATGGCCGTGCCCGGCGCCGCCAGGACCAGCGAAGCAGATCGCGCGTTGGGGAGGGCGGTCTGTCGGGTAGGGGGAGTCTCCGCCGCCCCGGATGCAATGCCTTCACTGAATGACAACGCAGCCTAGAGCCAGGTCGGACGCCGGACGAAGGCGTTGCTCACGGGACTGAGGAATGCGCGCTCAAACACCATTGAGAGCATCGTCGAGGCCAGCACTCAATGCGATCGTTTTGGCGAAAAGTGGCCCTGAACGGCCCTTCATGGCATGTAGCCTCGTCTGAGATTTCGGGTTGACCCACCAACATTGCAGAGAAACAATCCATCAATCTAAATGCATGGATGGGATGGTGTTTCTGTGAGACGGGGTTCACTCAGTGGTGCGGAAATTGACGGCATCAAAGAACGGTCAAAGCATCAAGCGTTGACGAGGACGGTGCAGGACGTCATCGATGTCTGCAATCGGTTGGCTGTGAGGCATGGTAAGGCTGTGAATGCACAGACGCGAGCGACCCGGCAGCAGTCCATTCAAAAAATCTTTAAAGATCTCGTGCGTCGAACCGAGTTCGAGTTGATTGATCCATTCAATTTGACGCAGGAGCACATCGTAGCGCTCGTCGATGTCTGGCTGCGGGATGGCCTATCAGCAAGAACAATCGTCTCCAATCTGTCGTCACTTAGGATCTTCTGTCGCTGGGTCGGCAAAGCAGATTTGGTCAAGAGTCCGGAGGAATACGTCGCGGATGCGGCGCGGGTGCGGGTGGTTCGGGCAACGCCGCGCGATACGTCGGATCTGAGAAATATCGAAATATTCGATGAGAAGTTGAATAGGGTGATGGATTACGATGAGCGGGTTGGTCACCAACTTTTGGCGATTCGTGCTTTCGGATTGAAGGTTGATGAGGCGATCTGTTTCAAGCCGCACCTGGTGGGCGAGGATGGTGGGCTTCGCTTAATGCGGGGAAGCACGGCAGGACGATCCCTGGTCATACCGCTGGATACGGAGGATCGCCGCAGGGCTCTCGTTCTGCTGAAAGAGTTCGCGAGCCGTAACAAGGCGCGTGGTGGCATTGCTGATAAGTTGAAAAGTCGAGAGGCGCAGAAGAAGCGCTTCCATTATGTCCTTAGTAAGTGCAGTATCACTCTTCGGGAACTGTAGCGGCCCCATCGGAACTTTTCCTGGGAACTTCGTGACGATCTGTTCTTGCACCTTCGTAGTCGAAGCGAGTGGGGAAGTTGCGCGCAACGTGCCATGGCGGATGCGGAATGACCTGTCATTTGTGGCGAAGGTTGGCTATAGTCTGTAAGGAAAGTAAAACCAATCAACCGTAGTTCTGATATTAAGCCAACGGATAGTGCAATACCGCGCCAAATCCGCGCCACGCAACCGTCGTCGTCTCCCATTGGCGGCACGCCCGCGGAACTTGGCGCTTGCGTGTCAAGCGCATTGTCGCTCAACTCCTGACGATGCTGCGTCGGGGAGCGGCGTCGCGACCCCAAACTGCAGTTCGGGTCTGGGAGATAGCATGTGCGGGGTTCGCTTCGAGAAGGTTCTGCAAGTGTTCAGGCCATGGTTTTGATGATGCTGATTCTGCCAAAATGGCCAGGCGGTGGTCCTAAGTCGCAGTCTGTCACCCTCCCGGAGTGATGCGAACAGTGAATGACTACTGTTTAATCTAAGTATGTGGAGTCGATATGTTTGGCTTGTTTGGGAAGAGAAAATCAGAAACCGCATTGGATGAATTTATCAGGTTAGTTTACGGTGATCCGCCGCCCGCCAAGCGAGCAAAGCTCGCCGAAGCGATTGAGCTTGCTCGAGAACTCCTGATGGAGGTTGTAAGCGTGCGGGAGATTGCCATCACGGCTACGGAGCTTAATAGCGGGCCCATACCGTATTCGACGCACGACTTAGCGATATCCACAGCACTGAACTATTTCAAGCGCGAGGAATGGATTCCTCGCCTTAGTACAGCTCAGCTTTCGGCAAGGATTGTGGTCCTCGGCTGGCTGCAGGAAGGGAAAGTGGCCCCTTTGTTAGTCCAGAGCTTCGAAGATACTCTCTATAGGCTTTATAAGCGCTGATATGGGGGTAACTCGGGTCTCGGCCTCCGGCACCTTCTCATGCTCCTAGGAGATGCGCTGGTACGGCTAGGCGTGCATTATGATCGCTGATAATCGGAATTCGATGGAATGAACTGTTCCGCGACATGGACACCGGTTTTGGGGCACTAGCCGGCGTCGGCCACGCAATTGGCACGGAGCGGGCATTTGGGATCGTTTGGCCTTTGCGTAGGGGGCTATGTTGACCGCGCATACGGCCACAATTCATTCTGTCGACCGCATCATGCTGCCCGTCCCCGACTTTGATCGCCTGGCGTGGCCCGCCTCAAGGCAGTGAACTTGGCAAGGTTCGCGGGTCGGCGATCACTTCAGCGTGAGGAGAATTCATTTTGAAATGAGTTTTTGTTCCGCGAGGCTTATAGCTTTCAGTTCACTGCATCCGTTCATGCGCTCCAGGTCGAGTACGAATCCTTCGACATTCACAAAGCAGGACTTCGGCTGCCGAATCCCAACGCTACTCCATTACCAGATCAAGTTGCGACAACGTGAATCGCGTCTGCCCAATCCTGCAGGGCTTCGTCGAACTCATGATTGGTGACGGGGTGACGACCAATCAGTTCTGTGAGCCGCTCTCTGGTAATAAGCTCTACATGATTGGCTCGACCCTGTTCAATCGCACTACTCGTGAAGTTCTGATTCGTGATGGCGATTCGACGGAATCGGGTACCGGGGAATCTCGCCTGATACCTTGCGGCACCTGCGGTCACTTCCTTGATCGCATCCCAGCCGACGTCGGACGACTTGGAACTCTTGCATTGCAACAGTTCGCCTTCGCGGTCTTTGAACGCGACGATGTCAATGCCTCCGTCGCCACCACGCTTGGGCGTAATGTGGGCCTCGAAACCTTGGCGGCTCCATAGTAGTTTGCAGAATGCCTCGAAGCTGTCTCCGTCCATGCGGTCGATATCGTCCATCGTCAGGTAGCGGATGGGAACCGCTTCTCCCTCTTCACCGGCTCCAACCAGTTCCGTGAACGAGGCATCTTTGCCGCTGCCGTTGAGCATTGCGGTCAGTCCGCCATCATCCAGTGTCGCGCCGGCCAATCCGGCCTTGCGCTTGAGGAGTTGGTCAAGGCGGACTTCGAACGTGCAGAAGTCGGCGGCAACCAGCGTTGGGCAATAGACAAAGACATCACGCTCCTGTCCGATCCGGTAGGCCCGGTCGGTCGCCTGCGATTCCTTCGACGGATTCCATGCGCGGGTAAAGTGGAACACATGGTTCGCCGCCGTGACATTTAGACCGGCGCCCGCCGCCAGGGTGGAGAGAATGATGACATTGAAGCCCGGGGCCGCGGAAAAGCTGTCAATGTAGCCCTGTCGCCCTTGGGAGTCTCCATTGATAATGTGAGGACGAATGCCGAACGTCTCTCTGAGAAAAAAGTACAAGGCAGCCTGCACCTCGCGGAGCTCCGTAAAAACGATGGCCTTTTCCTGCGCCTCCTTGATTTCGGTCAGGCGGTCAAGTAGCCATTTCAACTTTGGCGAGTTAGCCAGATGGACGTCCTTTCCTGCCTTGTCCACGATGAATTTTGTACCGGGCAGGCAGTAGGGCTCGGCGCATACCGCCTTCATGAGGTGGAGCGCGCCGAACGAGAGCTTTGCCCGCTTGCGCCCGTTGGTCTCCTGCGCAGCATCCTGCAATTTCTTGAGACCGCCTTTGTAGAGGATCTTCTGGTGTTCGGTAAGGGGAATCTCGAGCCGTTCCTCCTCATCTAGGAGAGGCTTGAATGAAAGTGGGCGCTCTCCGGACTTACTCAGGGCGAAATATTTTTTTGGGAGATCGGCTGCAATATCGGCCTTAGTGCGGCGCAATGTCTGCGGCGCGATGGCAGTCTGAAGCCGCTTCAGTGTTTCAACTTGCTCGTCGGTCTCGCACTCGATGGGGCGCCGGTAAGTCTTGCCAAATTCTTCGAGCGCTCCTAGTAGTCCGGGTTGCACGAAGTCGAACAGGCACCAGAGATCGGCCAGCGAATTTTCCACCGGGGTGCCGGTACACGCGATGCGGAAATCGGCTTTCAGCTTCTTGGCTGCCAGTGTAACGAGCGTGCCCGGTGTCTTGATGCGCTGCGCCTCATCGCAGATGACAAAGGCGAATGGCTGTTTCGCCAGTGAAAATTCGTAGGAGGTCAGCACCTCATAGGTGCTCACAATAACCTTTGCGGCACCGACCCAATTCGGCTTGAGCAGGTCTACGATGCCCTTTTCCTGAAGCTGGCTGTCGATCAGGTCAAGCGGTTGCCTGCGCAGTCGCAGCGCATCACCATACAAGACGAGCACCTCCGGAAATGAAGGCGTGAAGAATTTCTTCACTTCGTTTGCCCAATTGTCGAGCAGGCTCTTCGGCGCCAGAATGATGGAAGGCGACGCGCCAGGATTGCGCTCGTAGTACCAAGCGATCAGCGAAAGCAATTGCACCGTCTTCCCCAATCCCATGTCGTCCGCAAGCAGTGCACCCCGGCATTCGGCGGGCGCCTTCGCGACCAGGTTCTGGAACCACGCAATGCCGTATTTCTGATGCGCCTTGAGTGCAATCTCCGCTCGCAAGCATTGGGGAAGTGCGACCTTCCAGTCGGACGGCAAGGCCAGGGAAGCGCGCCGTTCCTCGAGATAATCCACGCTGTGGAAGTTAGTCTTGACGAGAAGTGTCTGCTTCGGTGGCTTCTTGTCCCTGGGCTGCTGTGTCCCATCGCCTCGGATGCGCTCCTGAGAGTCAAGCATGGACTGAAAGGCGTTCAAGAGCGTCCGGGCCTGCGTCGTCGGGATCGCTGTTGGCAGGCTGGTATTCTTCACTTCCGATTCGCTGTTCTGCTCGGCCCGCTGAACCTGTTGCTCGAATTCCTGCACCCACTCCCGGCTCAGTGGAATGAGAACCTTTCCCTCGTGGCCCTGGAGCGTGACCTGCACCATTGGCGCCAGGTCGGAGGGCAGCCAGCCGTCATTGTTTTCGGCATCCCCCTTGGCCTTCTGAAAGACCGGGACATAGATAGGCTTCGCGGCGCCGATGCCCTCGATGCGGCCGCTATATCCCTCCATCTCGAAAACGTCGTCGAAATTAATGCGCTCTGCTGGTTGCGTACGCCAGAGATGGGAAAGCTGCCTGCCGTATTCCAGTTGCGATGTCGCATCGCCGTCGAGGGCCAGGTCGTACTCGTCCCAGGGAAATTGCTCCCGTTCCTGTTCGAGCGCTGCGGTCAGGCTATCCAGAAACGCCTGGAATTCTGCGGCAGATGCGAAAGCCCTGGACGCGGTTCTGGCGCTGTGGTCGCCAAAGTGCTCGGTGACGACGAGATCGACCGTGGTGATCCTGCCGTGGTCAAAGCGCCCGACAATACTGAAGGCGGCAGCCAATGCGCCAGCTTCAGCGCGATCTGCCTCGAACTCGCTCTCGCTGAGTACGTCGTGGGCAGCGTCGCCAAGAAAGGCAAAGGGGTTGTGAACGAACCTCTCAGCCTTCTTGCCGGCGACCTGACGGTTAGGCATTTCCCTTTTGATGACAGAAAGAACCTTTCGTACCGGCTCGGAGATGACAATCCGAACGCGCCCTGTGCCTCGGGTCAGCTCATAGCTAGGCTGCACGGAGTTGTAGCCATCAAATGCTGTTAGCCACCCATCGGGTGCCCCGTCAAATGTGGGCGATACGGTCATGACTCGACCGAATGGCGTTTCTTCCTTGTGAAGGGGAAGGCGCAATGTCTCCGGGGTCAGTACCCAAGTCGTCTCCAAATATGGATTCGCATACAGCGCGCCGGCTTCATCGGCGAAACGCCGGATCCGCCCCCATACAAGTTCGTTGACATGCTGGCTGCGCTCGTCAGGGCCGCGCTGCCGGAAGCGGGCAATCTCCGCTGCTGTCGCCCATGCTGCTGCCGAAAGCATTTGCGGCTGCCCGCCATGCGTGGCGACTGCGCCATCCAGTCGCTCCGGCCGGATTTGATGTTGGCCATCTGTCCAGCCGACGATATCGAGGCCGAATTCGCGGTCTGACAGGGTTCCTGAGCTATCCAGGATTGGGCGCAGGGGGCCCTGCGGGGGGAGGTCGAGGAAGTGCAGGGCACCAGCATGTTCCACCGAACCCTGAAGCGCGAAAACTTGCTGCCAAGGTACCAATACCCCAGACCGGTCGAGTTCGCACTTGTCTTCGCTGGCCAGTTGTGCGAGGTAGGCACCGAGCAAGGAGTCCTCCGGGCCTGCCTCGTGAATGGCTTCCAGCAGGCCTTCGGGAGACGCTTCAGGCAATTGTTGGGCAAATTCGATGCGAACGCCTTCATCAGTCCAGGCGGGTTTTAGGACGGACCTGCCGGCCTTCGTGCTAGCTGAGCGTTTAAAAAAATCGAGGATTCCCATCAGTGCTCCGGCAAATACCAGGCTTGCCTGGCGGCTGCCCACCTAAATCCCATGGATTGGAGTTCAGCCGCAAGTTGCGTTCGCTGCAGTGGATCAACTACCCAAAGTCGGCCACCGCCAGTTGTGGTGCGGTTGTCGTCAATCGAAGCTCCGCGGAATCGACTGACAAGGGAGTGCAGGCTGCTAATGTCCGGCGGGGGCGTCAAATGAGCGGTAGTCGACCTCGTCGTTGTTGTGCCAGCTTTCGTTCCCGGACGGGAAATTTCGTTCCGGTTGTCCTGGCGATCCGGGAAGATGCCTAGACGCCTGAGTTCATCTGTTGCACCGGCTTCCCAGCCGGGTTGGTGTGAAATGCGAGCGGCGCGCTTCCCGTAATACCCGGCCTTCAGATCGCTTGTGTCGCCGGCGTAGGCCTGATCATAGGGCTTGAAAGGGAGCTGATCTGATACGTATGCGTAGCACGCATTCGGCTTCTTGCTGAATTCAATGATGAGATAGGAGCCAATCTGCATCATGAAGGCGTCCAAGTCGCGGGCATCACGCAGTCTCGCGTACGCGCCTTCCTCTCTGGCAATCAGTTCACGGATTGCACGGTGAGTGTTTTTCAATTGTATCGTGTCCTCGCCGAAAACCAGGCGAGTCCACGTAATTTGCTTGATGTACTTTGACCAGAATGCCAGCCGGCCTTCGTCGGCTTTGTTGCGCGCAGCAAGTATGGCGAAGAAATCCCGCAGATTCCCTTCGTTGACCCACGCAAGCACCATTTGCCAGACGGGCTCCGGGACGCGGTTCCAGGCGGTGGCCAGGCCCGCTTGCTTGAGCTTTGGATTTTTCCAGACCCTTGGCTGGCAAACATAGTCTCGAAGGCTCTCGTCTTGCGGCGTTCCTCGACAGGCGTGATAACGGATGAGAATTGCCTCAATGGCCTCATCGCGAAAGGCTGGCTTGCTGTCGATGAGATGAAGAAGTCTTGGAATGAGCCGTCGGAATTCGGTGTCGTTGGATGCAGTGGCCCGGCGCACGCCGCTCAATACAAGTGCATGCCAGAACCAGCTCGACGGAGGGATACCGAGGTCTTCGGCGAGTTGATCAGTTGCTGTCGAGTCCCCCTGCAAGCAGGCCATAGCGTACCTGTCGGCAGGCTTCTCCGACAAAACGTCTGACTCCTTCCGTAGAACGGCTATCCAGTCCGGGACCGAGTTGCTGCCCGCCTGCTGGTCGATCAGCGGCCAGGTGCGCTGGAGAAATGCCCGCAGGACTGCCCAGCCCTGATGAGCGGCGGGACCGCGTGTAAGCGTCGGGTCGAATCTGAAGTAGGCGTACAGAAGGCCGTGCCACGTCAGTCGCCACAACTCTCCGCGCTGCGCCTCATCCTCGTAGAACTTCAGAAGTTCAGAGAATCGGCTGGAGCCGAGGACGATTTCGCCGTTGCGCTCTCTCACGGGGTCAGCAATCGCGGAAGCGATACGGTCGCGCTCCCACGAGTCCAGTGTTTTCCCGCGCAGAAAGGCAAGCGCGGCCGCGTAAGCATCTTCGGTGCCTGTGTTGGCTTTTGCATATCCCTGGAACAGCCGCTCGGCCTCGCGGGCGACTTGTTCGACCGTCTCCGGTTGTCCAAGTCGTACCGAGGGAAGATCCATTCCGGCAATCGCAGCCGAGAGTCGCTTTACAAGGTCGCTATTCGCGTCCATGGCTAGCATCTCCCGAACTCCTTGTCACGCAACACAACGCTCGGTGCCGGAGGGGTTTCGTCGAGCCCCCAGAAGTCCACCTTGAGTTCGACGCGGCGGCTCTCCGCCTTGTCCTTCTTGATGGAGTTGAACGAGTACCCGCCAACCAGGAAGAGTTCCTGGACCTTTCGCAACTGACCCGGTGTGAGCCCGTCCGCACCTGCTGTGCCCTGGAACAGAGAGCAGACAACACTGCGGCTGCGATTCAAGCTCAACTGGAGGTTGTACAGATAGGTGCCGTCCTCATCTGTAAATCCTTCCACCACCACGCTGCGCATCCAGCGACGGCCTTCCGGCGTGTCCTTCGCCTTCAGCAGGACGGGGACGTAGCTACGGAGAAACTGGGCCGCTGGCGCGCTGATGGTGAAGCTGCCGCTGTCGAAGCGGACTTCCTTGCCAAGGTCGATACGGTAGTTCTGTTGATCCACGCCGACGTCAGCCTTCCTGGATTCCGCGGCAATCATATTCATGATCTTGCTGATCGCTTCGCTGCGTTCGATGGAGCGCCTGGTGGTGGCGTCAATGCTTTGCGTGACAGCCACCAGAGTCACCGCCATGACCACCAGGAAGAGCACCATGAGGGCTGACATGAGGTCGGAGAAGGAGATCCAGAACGGACTTTCGCCTTCATGCTTGCCCCCTCTCTTGAGAACGAAACGGGTCTGCATGTCAGGTTCTCTTCATCCGATGCACGGCGTTTGCCAATTCCTGAACTACACCATTCAGATGGCCGGTTCCCTTCGACAGGTGTCGATCGGTCTCGGCGATCGTCGCCTGAACCTGGCCGACGAGCGCGGTTCCGAACTTTTCGAATGCATCCGTCAGGGCGTCGTTGATTTGTGTCAGGTGCGCTCGGCTGGCCGCTTCCGCTGCGCGCATAGCGTCGGCGCTGGACTTGATGCTGGCCACGAGTTGCTCGGAGACACCAGCCTCGCTCTGGGCGGACTTGATGAGTCCCTCGAGTTTGGCGATATGCGTGTCCACGGTACGTCTCGTCGAGTCATACTGTTCGAAGCCGCGCTGGACAGCCGAAGCTGCTGTCTGGAGTGCGGTCGAGGCCGACGACAGGCTGTCTGTAAGACTCGATGAGCGATCTAGCACCGTCGTGACGGCACTGCCGGCGGTCTCGAAGCGCTGAGCTGCCGATCCCATAGTCAGCGCACCTTGGTTCATATCATTGATGGCGCGAAGCGAGACGTTGCTCAGTGCATCGATATTCTGTTGGGCCTTGGTTACCTGCTCTGAAACGGAGGCGAGCAGCGATTCGACTTGTGCTGTCAGCCCGCCCACGAGTTGGTTGGTTTGAGTGGCAAGTTGTTGATGGCGTCCCGATTCTTCTGCCGCGGAAGTCTTGCGTGCGGCCTCCAGCCCTTCCATTGCTGTGCCGATCTGACCAAGAACCGTCGAGATGGCATCGTCCATGGCCTGCTTGGACTTGTTTGCCTCCTCGGACACAAGGCGCCGGAAGTCCTGCACAAACTCGCGCATCTGGTCGGTCAGCACCTGCTGGTTGTCGGCCGCCTTCTTCATGGCTTCCTCAAGCGTGCCGCTCATCTGGCTGGCAGCATGCTCGTTCGTCCGCTTGATATCGGCCAGAAGCCCTTGCAGGGACCCTTGCACGGCTGCCATGGAGTCCATTGAGCGCTGCATCTGCTCATTGATGCTGCGCATCTGGCTACCGAAGGTATCCTCTAGCTTGGCCATAAAGCCGGTCAGCAGGGTCTCTAATATTGAACTGACCTGTTCTCCGTTGCCCCGAGTTGTCGCCTCCATGGCTTCGCCCACACGCTTCATCGGCTCGGCGATAGCCGTCGAGATGCTCTCTCCGATGTGCTTGCCGAGCGAAACGGTGGCAGCCTCATGGGACGCGATCTGGCGTTCGACCAGGTTGGTCATCATTTGGCGGAGATCTTCGACAAGTGCGTCCTTCAATTGGGCCGAACTTGCAGCGTTTTGCTCCGACGACTTGACTAGCCTGGCAAGGTATTCCTCGCCTGCGCCGGTTGCGTATAGACCGTCAATGGTCTGCGTGAGGCGCTCAACGAGCCGATATAGGTATGCAAGGGTCAGGCGGCTGATAAAGACCACGACCATGGCGCATGCGATGGCAAAGCCGGAAGCCACGAAAGCGTGCTGCACGCCTGTCAATAGTGGCCCCAGGCCCTTTACGGCAGCCTCGATCGGGGTCGGCTGAAACTGGCGCAAGCCATCAAGCAGGCCGGCGAATGTCCCGATGATGCCAAGGCCGGTGAGAACGCCCGGCAGGTGGCGGGCAAAGTCGTCAAACAAGCGACTGTCTACAAGTACTTCGCGCGTAAACATTGTCTCTGCCGGTACGGTTGCCCGCACTTCGCTCACGCTGGCAGCGCCGGAGCCTCCCTTGCGGATTTCATGAAGTGTGTCGGCATATTCATCCCAGAGATGCTTGAGCGGCTCCGACTTGAATGCCTGTCCGACGCTCTCGGGCGACGGCGGCGCAGTGTCTGCCCGGTGGGCGGCCACCGCTTTGACGACCTGCGAAAGCTCCCACCAGACCTGCGTGCCTTTTACTGCGTAACCGAGAAGGAAGAGAAGGCCAAGGAGGGCAACCAGGAGGAAGATATAGAGGGGGACGCCCTGCAGGGATTCGAGCGAGGGGTGAATACTTCCCAAGGATTTGGACAATGCGTTCATGGGGTTATTCCTTCACCCCATGGGGTTCGCTCTCGGAAATGCCGTTTCGCTGGCAGAAGTCCTCGATTAGGACTTCGAACATGTTTGTCAGGCTGCGTCGTTCGCGTCCTGCCGCCGCTTCGAGCAAGCGTTTCAAACGTGGCGTCACTCGAAATGTGACGCCAACTGTCTTTTCTTGTTCCATAAATCCGTGTGTCGTGTATTGCACTTAGCAATACATTTTACACCATCTTGTTACATAATCTTACATTCGGTGTTAGGGCGATGCTTTGTGCGCTCCGGCGGAGTGAGCGTGGGTTGCTGAACCTGGAGTTTGGTGCGCAGGGGGCTACTGACACTTTTAACCATGCCTCCTCTGGCGGGTTGTGCGTAGGGCGTCGTTTTGCTATTGTGCGCATCACCCCGGATATCGCAGGTGATTTATGGTTCGCTGCCATCTGTCGACCCTCATGGGTCGCGATAAACTTCGAATTTCCGACGTTGCGCGCCTTACTGGCCTGAATCGCAGCACCGTCAGTTACCTGTACAAGGAGACTGCGACACGCCTGGACTTGGCCGCGATCGACGCCTTGTGCCGTCTGTTCCAATGCCAGGTCGGGGATCTGTTTGAGTATGTGCCTGATGCCGACAGGAGCTCCACGTGACGCTAAGTGCATCTCGATGGCACGTCATAGCCGAATCCAACTTCGCTTGGGAGCGGGAAGCGCTGGAATGGCTGCGTGCCAACCTTCCTGACCGCGATTCGTGGCACGTCTGGACCAACTTCGAGTTCATCGACGACGAAGGCAAGGTGAGCGAAGTCGACGCTCTGGTGTTGTCGCCGGCCGGACTGTTCCTGGTCGAGATCAAGAGCAGGCCAGGGGTACTCCGCGGTGACACGCATAGCTGGACCTGGACTACCGACGGCAGGTCATCCACCTACGATAACCCGCTAATTCTCGCGAACCGCAAGGCCAAGCGGCTGGCCAGCCTGTTGCGGCGCCAGCCGGCCATCACCAAGGCCAAGATGCGGTTGCCATTTGTCGAGCCGGCCATCTTCCTTTCATCGAGCAGCCTGGCATGTCAGCTTGAGGGCCTGGCGAAGAGCGCCACGTTCCAGCACGGCAGGCCCGGAGCCCTGGACGATGCTGGCATTATCGGCGCGCTGAGCAATGGCATTACCACGAGGGCGACCACGCCGGTTGACGCCACCCAGGCACGCGCTATCGCCAGAGGCCTGGCAGAGGCGGGCATTCGCCCGTCCAATAAACATCGCCAGGTCGGTGATTACAGGCTGATCAAACTCATCGCTGAAGGCGAAGGATTTCAGGATTGGGAAGCGAGCCACGTCAGCATTGACACCGTGCACAGGCGCGTGCGGATCTATACGGTGGCGACCGCTTCCAGCCCAGAGATTCGTGCGGCCCGGCTGCGTCAGGCGCGTCGTGAGTTCGAGGTGCTCGAAGGCATCGATCACCCGGGCATCCTGCGCGTTAAGGACTACAAGGAAACCGAACTTGGTCCCGCGCTGATTTTCGACCACGATCCTAAAGCTGTTCGGCTGGACCACTTGCTTCGCGAAAAGGGCAAAACGCTCACCATCACTCAGCGACTGCAGTTGGTCCGAGACATCGCCGAGACGCTGAAGTATGCCCACGCCAAGCGCTTGTACCACCGTGCTTTGGGCCCGCAAAGCATCCTGGTACACGGTGCGGACAGCAGTGTCATGCAGCTCCGACTGATGAACTGGCAGACCGCTTCGCGCAACGTCGGGGATTCTGCTGCCCTGGACACTGTTCACCGCACGACCGGCACGCAGCACGTTGAGGACTACGTTGAGGATCCAGGGCTTATTTATCTAGCACCGGAAACCACCCGGGCCGACCCCGCCCAGGGCGCCAGCCTTGACGTGTTCTCGCTCGGCTGCATCGCCTTCTACATCTTCACGGGCCAGCCTCCGGCGGAGTCAACGCTGGATCTGGCCGAAAAGCTTCGCATTGGTCAAGGTCTGAGGCTCTCGGACACTATGGACGGTTGCGGGGCGCGACAGCAAGACCTGATCCAATTCGCCACTTCGCCGGACGTGCTGTCGCGGTATGACACTGTTCAGGGCTTTCTTGACGACTTGGATCTTGTCGAAGACGAACTGACCACGCCCGATCCCGAAGTTACCGTCGATCCCAGCATCGCCACGACTGGCGACCGGCTTGATGGTGGGTTCACCGTCGTCAAACGCATGGGACGTGGCTCGTCCAGCGATGCCTTGCTGGTGCGCCGTGATGGCAGCGATGAGGAGGCCATCCTCAAGGTGGCCTGCGACGTCGCCCACAACGACCGGCTGGTTGCCGAGGGTGAGGTGCTGGCCCGCCTGCACCACCAGAACATTGTGGCTCACCGCGAAACCCTCACGGTTTCCGGGAGGACCGCGCTGCTGCTCAAGAGCGCGGGCGCCAAGACTCTTGCGGAGAAGCTCAAGGAGGAGGGGCGCCTTTCACTTGACATGCTGCAACGCTTCGGTGAGGAACTGATCGAGGCCGTCGACCATCTCGAATCCGAGGGCGTCGCGCATCGCGACATCAAGCCTGAGAACATCGGCATAGCGGAGAACCGCACCGGCAAGTTGCAGCTCGTTCTGTTCGACTTTTCGCTGTGCCGCACTCCGGTCGACAACATCACAGCCGGCACCCACCCTTACCTCGATCCCTTCCTGTCGTTGCGCAAGCCGCCGCGTTGGGACCTGTATGCCGAGCGCTTCGCGCTTGCGGTGACACTCTACGAGATGGCGGTGGGCCAGCCGCCGGTATGGGGCGACGGCCAGACGTCTCCATCGATGCTCAACGTGGAAGTCACCATCGAGAAAGATGTGTTCGACCCGGTCACGCGGGAAGCCTTCGCCGGCTTCTTCGAGAAAGCGCTCAAGCGCGATTTCCGCGAGCGTTTCGATAACGCCGAGGACATGCTGCGCGCCTGGCGAGCCATCTTCGAGACGCGGCAGACGGTTCATCCCAGCGATGCCATGCCGGCCAGCGGCCTGGCTGCCATCGCCCTGACAGCCAACCCCCAGACCACGATGGTCGAGCTGGGATACAGCCTGGAAGCCCAGGATGTCCTGGAGCGCATGGGTGTGCATAATGCCCGCGAGCTATTGGCGGTCGACCGGATTCGTTTCCGGTATCTCAAGGGCGTCGGCGACAAGATCCGCAAGGAAATCCGGCTGACTGCCAAGGAGTTGGCGCGCCTGAGGCCAGACCTGACGCAAGGGCGCGCTGTCGCGCATGATGCCGATGAGGCGGTCGAAGGTGCCGTCAGCATCAACGAGCTTGCTGCGCAATTGCTTCCCCGTCGGCCCGCGGGCGACGACCGGCCAGACGAAGCAGCCCTGGCGCATTACCTGGGTCTGGACGACACGGTAAATGCCGGCGCATGGCCCAGCCTCGGTGAGGCCGCCCAGGCTGGCGAAGTCGATCGCGGCACCCTGACAGCGACCCTGATCAAGGCGCGGGAGCGGTGGCTCAAAACTCCGGCGTTCACGGAGTTGCGCCATCAGATTGATTCGCTCGTTCGCAGCCAAGGCAACGTGATAAGCGTGCAGGAAGGCGCCCTGGCGCTGCTTGCACTGCGCGGCTGCGCATCGCAGGATGAAGCTGAACGTCTGCGGCAGGCCGCTGCGGTCCTGCGTGGAGCAGTCGAGGCAGAATCCCATCTCGATCAACCCCGCTTCGAAGCGGTCGACCATCAGCCGTCGATGCTCATTGCCAGCGCAACCGCATGGGCGGACTATGCGCGCCAGCTTGGCACCGCGGCCGATGCCTGCGCGTTGGCCGACCCCTTGCTGCCCCCCGCGCGCGTCCTCGAAATGCTGGAAGGCGTTCCCCTTCCTGCTGCCGGGCAACTCGGCGGAAGTGTCCCGATTGCCCTGACGCCCACCCGCTTGCTGCGGCTCGCGGCGTCGGCATCTCGCAATGCAGCGGTTTCCAGCCGGCAGGAGATGTACCCGCGCGGCATGGCGCCCATCCAGGCACTGCGCCAATCCCTCGGCGCGCTGATTGGCGCCCCGGAACTGCGGGTGAAGGACATCAAGGATCGCGTCCGCGGCCGATATCCCGAGGCATCGGCGCTGCCGGACCGTCCCGCACTGGACCGCCTGCTCGAAGAGGCTGGTGCGCCGTTGGCCTGGGATGTCGCAGGGGCAGAAGGGCGGGGCGCATACAGGCTGGCCACCCTGGGTCGGGGGCAGACGGCGGGCACTACCACGCAGTTCTCTCGTCAGGGCACCCTGCTGACCATCCATGGAATGGGTGATGACGACGTGGCCCGGGCTGCGATGGTGGAAGATCGCCTCGTCCGCTCGCTGGAGCAGGGCGGCATGCTGGTGCTGACCGTGCCGGCGCGCATCGCCCGACACGCGGAGGCCGAGTTGCTGCATCGCTTCGGCAACACGGCGACGCCTGGCATGGCCGTGAAGCGCATCAATTTCGATGCAATGCTGCTTGCCGCCTTGCGGGATCAGGCCCGAGCCGCTCGCGTCGATTGGAGCGTAGTGCTCCAGGCCGACGCGGCGGATCGCGGCAGCCGGCACTGGACCAACCTGCAACGGTTGGTCCAGCGGGCATTGCCGGCGGTGCGCACCGCATTGCTGGACAGCCCGTCGCCCATCCTGCTGGTATGCGTGGGGCTGCTCGCCCGTTACGAGTTGATGAGCCTCGTTACCGAACTGGAAGCGCACACCGGCCGGCCCGGCCACACGCCCAGCGCGTGGGTTCTGCTGCCTTCCAGCCAACAGGGCTTGCCTGTCATCGACGGCGTGGCCGTGCCACTCGTCAACAACATCCACAACACCCGTGCCCTGGCATTGCCTCAAGCGTGGGTTGAGAACAAACACCGGGCCAAGACGGGCAGCCACGCCCGTCCGTCCACCGCAGGAACGATTGCATCGTGATCAACGCCCCCCAACTCCTGGCCGACCTGACCAAACTGCTTAAACGCCTGGAAGGCGATCTTCGGCAACGCATCGAAGACTTAACGGCGCTCAAAGCCAGCCTGCAAGCCGAATGGCAGGCCGCCCGCGATGCAGGCCGTTGTGCCGAAACCTTCGAGACGTGGGCCGACCAGGTCATCACCCAGGCCGGCGTGCACTGGCTGCTCAGTTGTGTGTTCCTGCGCTTCATCGAGGACAACCAGTTGGTGGATCGCCCGTGGCTTGGCGGCACGCCCGAGTCGGGGCGCCTGGCGCTGGCGCGTGACCGGCACGAGGCGTACTTTCGGGAATACCCGACGGAAAGCGACCGCGACTACTTGCTCTCTGCCTTCCGCGAAGCCGGCACGTTGCCGGGCCTGCATACCTTCTTCGATGAGGCCCACAACCCAGCCTTCCGCCTCGGCATCAGCGGCGATGCCGCCATGGCGCTGCGGGAGTTCTGGCAGCAGGTAGACCCTAGTACCGGGGCGTTGCTGCACAATTTCACCGACGCGGATTGGAACACTCGCTTCCTTGGTGATTTGTACCAGGATCTGTCCGAGGCAACCCGCAAGCGCTATGCGCTGCTGCAGACGCCGGAGTTCGTTGAAGAGTTCGTCCTCGATCGCACGCTGACCCCGGCTATCCGCGAATTTGGCTTCCGTGATGTGCGCATGATCGACCCGACCTGTGGGTCGGGCCACTTTTTGCTGGGAGGCTTCCACCGGCTACTGGCCGAGTGGCAGCGGAACGAACCCGGCGGTAGCCCGGTGGACCTTGCTCAGAAGGCGCTGGACGCCGTGGCGGGTGTAGACCTCAACCCCTTCGCGGTGGCGATCTCGCGCTTTCGCTTGTTTGTCGCGGCGTTGCAAGCCGCCGGCGTGCAGCGGCTGGCCAACGCGCCCGACTTCAGTGTTTCAGTTGCGATTGGCGACAGCCTGTTGCATGGCACACGATTTGGCCTGACGCAGAGCCAGGATCTGTTCGACGTCGCCGAGAGCCACGCTGACACAGGGCTGGCTCACGCCTACGCGAGTGAAGACCTGGGCGAGGTGCAGCGAATTCTGGGCCGTCAGTACCATGCGGTGGTGGGTAACCCGCCCTATATCGTCGTGAAGGACGCTGCGCTCAACGCCGCCTATCGACGCAAGTATGCCAGTTGCCACATGAAGTATTCGCTGGGGGCGCCGTTCACGGAGCGATTCTTCGAGTTGGCGGTGACCGGTACGGACGGACGCGGTGCCGGCTATGTGGGTCTGATTACGGCCAACTCTTTCATGAAGCGCGAATTCGGCAGCAAGCTGATTGAGCAGGTTCTTCCCCGGCTGGACCTGACGCACGTGGTAGACACCTCCGGCGCGTACATTCCCGGCCATGGCACTCCCACAGTCATTCTTTTCGGTCGGAACCGTATGCCGATTGATACCAATGTGCGCACAGTGATGGGGATCAAGGGCGAACCAAGCACGCCAGATGATCCGGCGGAAGGGCTAGTTTGGGGCGCTATCCTTGACCAGATTGATCAGGTCGGCAGTGAGAGCGAATTCGTCAGTGTTGCAGACACGTTTCGGTCGACGCTTGGGAGGCACCCTTGGAGCATCGGTGGTGGTGGGGCAAGTGCTCTTAAAGAGCTAATCGAGGAACGCTGTTTGACGCGATTAGGAGACGTCACGGCCGAGATGGGATTTTTTGGCATCACTGCTGCTGATGACGTACTATTGTCGGATATTTTTACTCTGCGTCGGCATTTAATCGAGGAGTTTTTGATCCGACCGATCGTCGTCGGTGATGAGGTGCGGGACTGGTGCACTCATCCAAAGTCATACGCAATATTTCCGTACACTGATGAACGCCTCGTTGATATACATGAAGCGCATTACTTGGGCAGATGGCTATGGCCATTTCGGACGAACCTTGGATCTCGCCCGACGTTTTCCAAGAAAACTTATTTTGAAGAGGGGCGCCCTTGGTGGGAGTGGCACCAAGTGGCTGTGCGACGTGCCAAAAATCTAGTAATAACTCTTGCTTTTGTGGCAACAGACAACCATTTTGTCTTGGAGCGAGAGGGGAAGGTATATAAGCAATCTTCGCCTCTCATAAAACTTCCGGATAACTCTTCTGTGGCTGACTATCTAAATATTCTGCAGGTCCTAAATTCTTCTGCGGGATGTTTTTGGATGAAGCAGGTTCTCCACGACAAAGGAAATGGAGGGATTGGTGGCGGAATTGCTTCAGAGGACTGGGAGAGGTTCTACGAATATACTAGCGCCGGCCTGAAAGATTTTCCAGTTCCGGAAAATCAAAATACTGAGATTGCTGCACGACTTGATGCGTTGTCTCTCGAACTTTCTGAGCTGAGTCCCAGAGAAGTACTTGTGGGGTGCTCAGATACCCCAAGGGACTCTCTGATGACAGCTCGAAATCGGGTAGAGGCCATTTATAAAACTATGATAGGGCAGCAGGAGGAACTGGATTGGCGTTGTTATCGCCTCTATGGCCTGCTGCCTGCAGGTCTAGCGGAGGACGAGGTGGAGTTCTTCGCACCGGTCGAAGTGGCACGGGGCGAGCGGGCATTCGAGATCGTGCTCGCTCGTCGTGTGGCTGCAGGACTTGAGCAGACAACTTGGTTTGAACGTCATGGCTCGACCCCGATTACTGAGATTCCAACGCATTGGCCCGCGGGCTATCGTCGCGTGGTTGCTCGTCGCATAGAACTGATTGAGCGAGACAAATCCATCGGCCTCATCGAGCGCCCGGAGTTCAAACGGCGCTGGAACTCGCCGCGTTCGGAAGACTTGGAAGCCTCCGCCCTGCGCGATTGGTTGCTGGCCCGGCTGGAAGCCCCTGCGCTATGGCCCGCCAGCCCCGAACAACCGCCTCAACTCAACAGCACCAGCCGCCTCGCCGACGCTGTGTCGCACGACGCCGATTTCATGCAGATCGCCGCGCTCTATGCCGGTCATGCCGATTTCGATCTGCCGCAGCTCGTTGCCGAACTCGTTGTCGCAGAAGCCGTGCCGGCGCTGCCGGCTCAACGCTACACCGACACCGGCTTGCGCAAGCGCGCCCAGTGGCAAGACACCTGGACGCTGCAGCGTCGTGAAGACGCTATCGAAGCCCGGGTAGTGGCTGAAAACGACGACACCTGGCGCGCCAAATTCGCCGAAATGACCCGCACGACTTTCGGAACCGATACCTCCGAAGAAGCGCGCGCCTGGATCGAGAAGAAGCTGGCTGAAGAGATCAAACGCCACCAGGACGAGCGCAAAGCCAGCGAGGTCGGGGCAATTCCCGTACCGCCCAAATATCAGAGCAAGGACTTTCTGAAGGCCGATTTCTGGCGCCTGCGCGGCGGCCTGGACGTGCCCAAGGAGCGCTGGATCAGCTACCCCGGCTGCGAACGCGGCTCGGACGGTAGCCTAGTCATCGCCTGGGCCGGCTGGGATCACCTGCAGCAGGCCACGGCGCTGGCCGGGTACTACCTGGACATGAAGGACAGCGAAGGCTGGGAGCCGGCGCGCCTGCAGCCCTTGCTGGCCAGTTTGCTGGAACTGGTGCCCTGGCTGGAGCAATGGCACAACGAACTGGACCCGGTGTTCGGCGAGCGCATGGGGGACTACTACCGTGGCTTCGTCACCCAGGAAGCGCGCGACATCGGCTTCACGCTGGATGACCTGCATGCCTGGAAGCCGCCCGTGGTGGCGGCAAGGCGCGGCCGTCGCAAGGCAAGCTGATCGCTCTCACGAACACAAGCAAGCAAGGGAGCATAACCATGACTCTGCTGAAAGACCTCATCGACATCCCCGAGCGGGTGCATCAGGGTGACTTCGTCCTACAACTTTCCAAGGGCGTGACCGAGCCCGAGCAAACGCTGCGGGACTACGTTGTCACGCCGCAGTTAGTGGACGCCTTTTCTAACGCGCTGGGGTTCATCCAGCAAGCCGTGCAATCCGGGGGCAGCAAGGCGGCATACCTCCACGGCAGTTTCGGTTCCGGCAAGAGCCATTTCATGGCCGTGCTGAACCTTCTGCTGGCCGGTAACACGCGTGCGCGCGCAACGCCTGAGTTGGCTGACGTGGTGGCCCGCCATGGCTGGACAGAGGGGCGGAAGTTCCTGCTGGTGCCGTATCACATGATCGGCGCACGGGACATGGAGTCGGCCATTCTCGGCCAGTACGCCGAGTTTGTTCGCAAGAAGCACCCAGATGCCCCAGTGCCAGGCTTCTATTTGGCGGAGGGACTGTTCAAGGATGCGCGCGAACTGCGCGAACGCATGGGAGACGAAGCATTCTTCGCCCAGCTCAACGAAGGTGCCAGCAACGGTGACGACGGAGGCTGGGGCACCTTCGAGAGCGGCTGGGATGCCATGTCCTTTGATGCGGCGATGCTGGAGGCGCCCAACGGTGAGGAGCGGTCGCGCCTCGTGGGCGACCTGATCACGCAGTTCTTCTCGGCCTATCGCAGCCTGGCGGGCAGCGGCGAATCTTTCGTGTCGCTCGACGATGGATTAAGCATCATGAGCCGGCATGCCCAGGCGCTGGGCTACGATGCCGTGATCCTGTTCCTGGACGAACTGGTGCTGTGGCTGGCCAGCCATGCCGCTGACGTCAACTTCGTCAGCCGTGAGGGCACGAAGCTGGTCAAGCTAGTGGAAGCAACCAACGCCGACCGGCCCGTCCCGCTGATTAGCTTCGTGGCCCGGCAGCGCGACCTGCGCGACCTCGTCGGCGAGAATCTGGCCGGCTCCGTACAAGTGCAGTTCAGCGACGTGCTCAAGCACTGGGAGGCACGCTTTCACCGCGTTACGCTGGAAGACCGCAACTTGCCGGCCATCGCCGAGAAGCGAGTGCTGCGCCCGGTGGACGAGGCCGCGCGGCAGGTCTTGCAGGGCACGTTCGACGATCTGCTGAAGATGCGCAAGGACGTGCTGGACACGTTGCTGACCACGACGGCGGACCGGGATATGTTCCGCAAGGTGTACCCGTTCTCGCCGGCCCTGGTCCAGACCTTGATTGCAGTGTCGGCTGCCCTGCAGCGGGAGCGCACCGCGCTCAAGCTGATGCTGCAGTTGCTGGTGGACCGGCGCGAGGATCTCGAGCTTGGCCAATTGATCCCCGTGGGCGATCTTTACGATGCCATCGCCGAGGGCGATGAGCCGTTCAGCGAAGGCATGCGCCTGCACTTCGAGAACGCGAAGCGTCTGTACAACCAGCGCTTGCTGCCGATGCTGGAGCGCCAGCACAACGTCACGTGGGAGGCCATCAAACTGGGGCAGGCCGACCCTGCGGCGGCCCGGAACCTGCGTAACGATGCCCGTCTGCTCAAGTCGCTGTTGCTCGGTGCGCTGGTGCCCGAGGTCGAGTCACTCAAGGCCCTGACTGCGCCACGGCTGGCGGCCCTGAATCATGGCACCTTCCGCTCGCCGATTCCCGGGCGCGAGGCGCAGGACGTGCTACGCAAGTGCCGTGACTGGGCCAGCGAGATCGGCGAGATCAAGATTACTGAGGACCAGAATCCGATTATCTCCATCCAGGTTACGGGTGTGGACATCGAGCCCATCCTCCGGGCGGCCGAGGCTAACGACAATCCGGGTAACCGCCGCAAACGGATTCGCGAGGCGCTGTTCAAGGAACTGGAGATCGAGGACACGGGCGATCTGTTCAACACCTATGCGTTCAACTGGCGCGGCACCCGGCGTGAGATCGAGATGCTGTTCGAGAACGTCCGCGAGATGACCGATGATCGCCTGCGTGGGCGTTCCGGTACATGGACTGTGGTGCTGGACTTCCCTTTTGACGATGCGCACTTCGGCCCGGCTGATGACCTGGCCCGGCTGACGGAATACCGTGGCGGCGACACCCGAACACTGGTTTGGATTCCTTCCTTCCTGAGCAACAAGGCACTCGCCGATCTGGGCCGGCTGGTGGTGCTGGACTTCATTCTCCAGGGGGAACGGTTCGACACGTATGCGGGCCACCTGTCGTTCGTGGATCGCGTACAGGCCAAGGCACTGGCCCGCAACCAGCTCGATCAGCTACGCATCAAGCTGCGCTCACAACTGGAGGTGGCCTATGGCATTAACACCGAGCCTCGCGATGCGGTCAGCAACCCGCTGACTGCGGATCAGCAATTCCGATCGCTCGATCCGACGTTGTCGCCGAGGCCACCTGTGGGAGCGGACTTCAAGGTAGCGTTCGAGAATCTGCTGGGCCAGTTGTTTGCACACCAGTATCCCGCCCACCCCGATTTCGACACCGAGATCAAGCCTGCCGTCATTCGCAAGATCTGGCCGGAGGTGCAAAAGGCCATCGAGGCCCCGGGACAGCGCGGGCTGGTGCAGGACGCCAGCATCCGCAAGCTGGTACGGGCGGTGGTTAATCCCTGCAAGCTGGGCCAGATGTCGGAGACCCACCTGCTGATCGAGCCGCATTGGCAATCGCGCTTCTCGCAATGCCATGCCCGTGACGGCGGTGGCCCGATAACCGTTGCCAGGCTGCGGCAGTGGATCGATACACCACAGCCCATGGGCTTGCCACTCGAACTGCAAAACCTGATCATCCTTGCGTTTGCCGCGTCCACCAACCGCCGGTTCACGATGCGGAACGGGCCGTATGAGCCGTCGGTAGACAGCTTGCCTGACGAACTGGAACTGCGCGAGCAATCATTGCCCGATCCTAGTCATTGGGAGATTGCGCTGCTGCGTGCGTCCAGCCTGTTTGGGCTAACCTTGGGTCAGACGCTCAATGCGGCCAACGTAGGCAAGCTGGTCGCAGAGATGAAGCAGAAGGCGGCCGAGAAGCGGGATGTGGTGACGCGGTTGGTGGTCAGTGTGCGAGATCGCGCTGGCCGCTACGCGGCCGGCGCGACGGGGGCTCGCCAGCAGACCGCCGAGTCTGCGCAGGCATTGTTGGCCGCTCTCGCCCAGGCCGCCGAGTCCGAAGTTGTCGCAACGCTAGCGACGGCGGATCTGCAAACCTCGGAGGCTGCGGTCGGGCGTACTTTGGGACAGGCGAAGGCATGTGCCGATGCACTGGATACGGGCAACTGGCAGCTCTTCGACGTGGTGCGGGAACTGGGCGATCACCGGGCTGATGCTGCGCAGATCATCGCGAAGCGCCTGGCCGAAGGCCTGACCAGCGATGAGCATGTGGTGGGCCTCAAAAGCAGGCTCGATGAGCTCCAGCGTGATGCCCTGCGGCTGCTGGCTGCGGCCGCAGCGGCGCCGGCGGCGGCTCCGGTTCCGGTTCCGGCTCCAGCGTCCGGCGGCGCACCAACGCCTGGCGGGCAGGCGCCTGCGCCGGCGCCCGTGGCGATGCCGGCTGTGCCTGGCAACCTCGCCCCGGAAGTCATCGCCGAGAAGCAGCAGTTGAACCTGATGGGCGATGCTGCAGTGGCGGCGCTGGAAGAATTGAAGGCGCGTGTCACTAGCGAGCGTGATCTGGAATTGACGCTCAGTTGGCGCCTCCAGCGCAAGGGCACCCGTCTATGAGCCTGTCGACGCCGCAGATAACGGCACAACTCGACCGGGTGCTGGCAAGTGACGTGACGGCACAGGCCGTTGCGATTCGCGCGGCCACCCGACAGGTATGGCCCGATGCCGTAACCCAACACGGGCGTCAGTTCCAACTGCGCTGGTGCGAGTCGTCGTTGGCCATCCGTGAGGCCCTGTGCGACATGGAGCAGCATGACCCCGCTGTTTCCGGCTTGGTGGTCCTCACGCCGTTGTCGACCCACGAGATCGCTGAGGACATCGCTGCGCGGCTAGCTCGGGCGCGCGTGTTCCAGCCGGAAGGTTGGGACATCGTTCGCCTAATGTTTGAGGCCAAGGAAACCGATGCTCGCTTAGGCAAGTATGCGTGGATGCCCCAGGCGTTGATCGATGGCGCATCGCAGGGGCCCTACCAACCCGTTGCCAACGGGTTCCTGGATCTGGAGACGGCCTGGCGGGAAGTCCTCACGCGGTTCCTCGGCATCGAGGCCGCGCGGCCCGACGCGGTGGCGCTGTTGCGGTGGTCGATAACGCCGGACGCCGCCGCGCGCCTGGGCCCGCTGCCCGCCGCAATGAGGTCGGACATTCTGGCCTGGCTGGCAGAAACCGCTGGTATGGCGGGAGCCATGGTGCTCGGTTGCGTCGAGGTCGGCCGTACCAGCGACGCATTGCCGTTGGGGTTGGTCAGCGGCGTGGTCTTTGCCGCCGATGGCGAGGGGCAGGCTGCACTGGGACAAGCCGCGATCCGCCTGGAGCGGTTCGTCAACGACAAGCATGTTGGCGTGACGGAGGGCCGCGCATGGGCAGCGGCGGCAGGGCAGGTTGTGCGAAGCCAGGGTCTTGAGACGTGCCGCCCAATGCTTGAGCGCGCGGACGGCTTGTTGCGTGATCTTCGCGTCCCGGAGTTCGCGCAACTGAGCGACGTGCTGCCGTCGGCGCTGGATCAACGCCTGAGGGCCTTTGCGCGGGCTTTGAGCGCGCACTCGGTCGAGCCGAGCGAGGTCAATCTCCGGCAGGTCGAAGCCCACGCCGACCGGGCACTCGGGCATGCGCTGCTGAACGACCAGAAGGCACGCATGGAGCGCGTCGAGATGGCACGTCGTTTGGCGCGCTGGCTGCTCGGCCCAATGCGCTCCGGTGCTTTACTGTCAGATTCGGTCGAATGGCAGGCTGATGAGGGCGCCTATGTCGACTGGGCCAGGTTCAGGCTTCTCGGCGGCGATGAACTGACTGAACTGTCCGAGGCCTATATTGAATGCCGCAAGGCGGTCATCGCCCGACGCAATGCATTTGCCAGACCATTTGCCAATGCCCTCGTTCAATGGAACGCAAATACTCCGGAGGACACCGGGCGCATCGTGCCCCTCGAGCGCGTTCTGGACAAGGTGTTGAGCCCTATTGTGGCAGCCCAGCCGACGCTATTGCTGGTGATGGACGGCCTGAGTAACAGTATCTTCCGCGAACTGTTCTCGCGCGTGGCCGGACAGGGGTGGCAGGAGTTGGTCCCCGAGGCATTGGGTAAGCCATTTGTCGGTGTCGCAGCGATTCCCACCATTACGGAAGTGAGTCGTGCCACTCTGCTGTGCGGCCGCCTGACGGTTGGCACGCAGGTGCAGGAAAGGCAGGGCTTCGCTGCCCATGCAGGCTTGCTCGCGCACAGCCGTGCCGAGCGTCCACCCAGGGTCTTTCACAAGGGAGATCTTTCCGATGCCGGCAGTCTGGCGCCAGAGGTTCGGGCAGCTCTCGCGAATCAGCACCAGCGCGTGGTGGCCGTGGTCTACAACGCGGTCGACGACCACCTCAGCGGTCCTGACCAGCTTAACCAGCGATGGGCGCTGGAAGACCTGCGGCTTCTGCTGCCTTTGTTGCGGGAGGCGCGGGAAGCCAGGCGCGCAGTGGTGATCACGGCGGATCACGGTCACTTGCTGGAAGATGGGACGACGCAAGTGCCTGGCGGCGAGAGTGACCGTTGGCGTTTGAGTAAGACAGCCGAGTCGCCCCAGGAAGTGGCGATCAGCGGGGGGCGTGTGGTGACCAGTGACGGTACCAACGCCGTGGCCTGCCTGTGGGGAGAGAGCAGTCGCTACGCAGGGCGCAAGAACGGTTACCACGGCGGACTTTCACCCCAGGAAATCACCGTGCCACTGAGCGTCTTCGTCCCGTTGGGGGCGAGCCTTTCGGGGTGGATACCCGCTCCCCCGAACCAGCCGGAGTGGTGGGAGCTGCCGCCGATTCTACCCACGCAAAAGCCGGCATCCGTGGTGCCGCCCCAACCGAGGCCTGCCCGCAAGAAGCCAGTGCAGACAGAAGCTCAGCCCGGGCTTTTTGCGCCGGTCGATTTGCCGCCTCTAACGCCCGAACCAAGGGAAGTGGACGCCAATGACTGGATCGGTGGGCTGCTGTCCAGCCCGATTTATGCGTCCCAGCGGCAACTGGCCGCGCGGGTGGCATTGCCGGACGAGAAGATGCGACTGCTGCTTCAAGCGCTTGCCGCACGGGGAGGAAAGCTATCGCGATCGGCACTGGCAAATCGCCTGGCGCTTGCGGAGGTGCGCATCGGCGGGCTGCTGAGTGCGGTTCGTCGCGTGCTGAACGTGGACCAGGCGGCGGTACTTACCGTCGATGAGACGGCTGGCTCGGTCGATCTCAATATTGCGTTGCTGCAGCAGCAGTTCAAGTTGCCCCGTCAGGGAGAGAGCCGATGATCAGTGCGGCACGCAGGGAGGATATCGTTGGCGCGCTGCGGCGCGGCACGGTACCAAACAATGGTCTGGATGTACTTGCCGTAGGCATCGACACGTTTGAGCCCACACTGACCGCGGAGCTCGATATCGTGGCCTCAGGCCGCGGCGGATTCAAGGCGGTACGCGGTGAATATGGCACCGGCAAGACGTTCTTCGGCCGCTGGCTGCAAGAGCGCGCTCGCACCCGCGGTTTCGCAGCGACCGAAGTTCAGATCAACGAAACCGAGACACCGCTTCATCGGCTGGAGACCGTCTACCGGCGCCTGGTGGAACACCTAGGTACGGCGGACATGGCCAGCGGCGCTTTCCGAGGTGTGATCGACGGATGGTTCTATGCTCTGGAGCAGGATGTCCTGGCTGATCCGGCGGTGAATTCCGACGATGCCCAGGGCTTGCTACAGCGCACGGATGCGCTGATGGAAGCGCGGCTTAGCGCCGTCAGCAAGACGGCTCCCGCCTTCTCGGCAGTGCTGCGCACCTATCGGCAGGCACTCACCGACAACGATGCCATGCTGGCGGACGGCCTGATCAGTTGGCTGGCCGGCCAGCCGAACGTGGCGGCCAGCGTGAAGCGCGCTGCAGGCATCAAAGGCGATCTGGATCATTTTGGTGCCAGCAACTTCCTGGTGGGCTTGCTGACCATTCTGCGAGACAGCGGCTACGCTGGCCTCGTGATGGTGCTCGATGAGGTGGAAACGCTCCAGCGCATGCGTACCGATACTCGCGAGAAAGGCCTCAATGCCTTGCGGCAATGGATTGACGAGATCGATGCGGGCCGGTACCCGGGTCTTTATCTCGTCATCACCGGCACGCCCGCGTTTTTCGATGGTCCCCAAGGTGTCCAGCGCCTCGCCCCGCTGGCGCAACGGCTGCACGTGGACTTTGGTACAGATCGCAGATTTGACAACCCAAGGGCGGTGCAAATCCGATTGGCGCCTTTCGATCATGGCTCTTTGCTAGCAGTGGGGCGCCGCGTGCGTGACATCTATGCGGATGGCCGCGAGAACGAGCAGCGCCTTCGGACTGTGGTCGATGACAGTTACGTGGACGTTTTGGCGCGGGCTGTGGCGGGAGGCCTCGGGGGGAAGGTTGGCGTTGCGCCGCGCCTGTTCCTGAAGAAGCTCGTTGCTGATGTTCTTGATCGCGTGGACCTGCACAAGGACTTCGACCCACGCCAGCACTACTCGCTGACCTTGGCGGAATCCGAAATGTCTGCCATCGAGCGGGCTGCGGCGAGCGCGAATTCCGTGGACGACATCGAGCTGTGAGCGAGTTCGAACAATTGCATCCGTCCCTCCAGTACCACGTGGTCAACACGTTGGGCTGGAGCACTCTGCGCCCCACGCAGTTGGCTGCAATTCCCGCAATTCACGCCGGCTCGCATTGCCTGCTGTTGGCACCGACGGCAGGCGGCAAGACCGAAGCGGCTGCCATTCCCATCCTGTCGCGCATGCTGAAGGAGTCCTGGTCCGCGACGAGTGTCTTGTACATCTGCCCCATCAAGGCGCTGCTGAACAATCTTGAGCATCGGCTGAGCCACTATGCGGGACTGGTCGGTCGCACGGTGGAGGTCTGGCATGGCGACATTTCGCAGTCGCGCAAGAGTAAGGCGCTAAAAGAGGCGCCTGACATCCTGCTGACGACTCCGGAGTCTCTCGAGGCGATGCTAATTTCCATCCGGGTGGACCGTCCCAGGTGGTTTGGTAACCTGCGCGCGGTCATCGTCGATGAGTTGCACGCCTTCGCCGCGGACGACCGTGGCTGGCACATGCGCTCGGTCCTGCAAAGGCTGGATCAATACCTCGAGCGACCGCTCCAACGAATCGGCCTGTCAGCGACTGTGAGCAATCCGGCGGAGTTGCTGGATTGGTTCGCGCCTGTTGGCGAACGGTGTGTGGTCGGCAGTGCCTCGGTGAGCACCGACGCCGATGTGACGATCGACTATGTCGGCAACCTCGAGAATGCCTCGACCGTTATCTCGCGCCTCCACCGCGGCGAAAAGCGCCTTGTGTTCTGCGACTCGCGCAGCAGCGCGGAGCAACTGAGCAGCATGCTGCGATCGAAGCAGGTGAGAACCTTTGTCAGCCATGCATCGCTCAGCGCATCGGAGCGCAGGCAGGCGGAAGCGGCGTTCGGCGAAGAGAAGGACTGCGTGATCGTGGCGACGTCGACACTGGAACTGGGCATTGACGTCGGTGACCTGGATCGCGTGATTCAGATTGACTCCCCATCGACCGTTTCATCGTTCCTGCAACGGATGGGGCGTACCGGCCGGCGGACGGGCAGCCGGCGCAACTGCCTGTTCCTCACCACGAACCGGGATGCCTTCCTGTTGGCGCTAGGTGTTACCCATCGCTGGTCTCAAGCCTGGGTGGAAGCCGCGCGGCCGCCCGAAGAGCCGTGGCCCATCGCTGCACAGCAGATTATCGCGGCTACGCTGGAACGCGGCGAGTGGCCCCTGAATGAAGCGATCGCACTGCTGACACGCTGCTTTCCAGAACTCCCGCGGGACGGGCTTGCGTCGTTGATCGAGTACATGATCCAGCAGGGCTATCTGGATGGTGCGGACGGTCTGGTCCGCCTCGGCTTGCGAACAGAGCACGAGTTTGGCCGTGGCCACTATCGAGATCTGCTGGCCTCATTCAGCGGTGCTCAACTTCTGACCGGGCGGCATGGCAGTGCGGAGATCGGCTACATCGACCCGACGGTACTGACGGGTGAGGATCGTCAGCGTCTGCTCCTGCTTGCCGGTCGCAGTTGGCTCGTCAAGGAGATCGAGTGGCCCAAACGCACGGTCTGGCTAGAGCCTGCAAAAGAGGGCGGCAAGGCGCGATGGATGGGTGGTGCGCGCAGCTTGAGTCGCTCGGTGTGTCAAGGTATCCGTGCTGCACTGTTCGACGGAACATCGCCTGCCGTTCACTTATCTCAGCGGGCGCGGCTTGAGTTCTCGGCCTTGGCCGAAGAGCTGGCTATCTCGGCAGGTGCCAGTTTCATGTCAAAGGTTGATGGGGGGCAAGTGCGTACCTGGACGTTTGCGGGTACGAAGGAAAACCGCACCTATGCCCGCACGGCTGCCAATGGCGGCGCACGCGTCAAGTTTGATGCCTTGAGTGTTCAGGCATCCGCAGCAGCTTTGGACACTGCGCTTCGCGGCGGCACGATCTCGGACCTGACAATCGAGGAGCAAAAAGCCTTTGCCGAAGGAATCAAGTTCGCGTCCGTTGTCACACCACAATTGCTTTGCCGGACGATATTTGCACGAAATTTCGCGCAAGTCCCTGCGTCTGGGTGAACCATCGACTTTTTTCATGGACTCTGCTGAGCCCAACCGGGGTGCCGAGAGGTGGCCTGTGCCGGTCCGTCGCCGATTCGTCGTTGGTCCGTCAACGCACTCGGTATCGCCCCCGCTCGATTCGGTCGAAAATTCTGCCTTCGGTTCCAGCACAACTGCACGGACATTGATTCCCTTCCGCGTGATCGTTCGGGAGGACGCTTCCAACTGAGAACTCCGGAAATTGTGCGAGGACGATCCGCCGAATCTCCGAGGTTGTTAATTCCCGCCCCTGGTAGTCGCGCATCGCCGCTGCGAGCATTCCATGGTTGCTGAGCTTCATGGCAGTTCTTCTGAAAGGCTCGCTCACCCGATCCGAAGTGCTTGCGGACCGAGCGCTTAACGAGAATTGCGCCGCATTAGGGATATGTATCGCGAATCGGCACGCCGGATGAAGTAGGTCGCGTGAGGGAAAACGTGACCGGCGTGTTGCGTTGGGAAGTAAATCCACCATTCGTCATCCCGTGCCACCAATTCATACAACTGCATTCCTAGGACTTGGGACGGCCTGGAAGCAAATCGCTCATTGAACTGGCGATGAAAATTGTGCGTTGATCCGAACGCGGTCAAGATTCTTGAGACGGCTTGCTGGGCGTCCAGGTAAGGGCTGACCATGACTCGAGCGCGGTCGATCTCTGCCCGAAGTGCATTCTCCGAGCGCGCATGCAAATCCGGGGCGTCGCTAGCAAAGGAGAAATACTCGCTCCAGTAAGGCTTGAGGATTGCTCGATCCAGATCAGGGCCGACTTCTGACCGGCATTCGATGTCGGTGATCATGTTCGCTCCATTTGCTAGAACTGCCGGCAGTCGCGCAGCGAGGCATCCATCGCCTCGCTAGAAAGGACTGCGGTATGGCAATAGAGGGATTTGACAGGTCCTCTCGAAAGATTTCTGTGCCCTAGAGCACCATTTTTGCATATTGGGGTCCGCTTCCCTAGCGCAAGGGTGGGGTGGCGAGCGTGCTGGAAACGCCTATGAAAACGCTCGTTCCGACCGCATCGGAATCGTGTCAACTAAGCAAACCGAAGCCATTGAAGCTGGCGCGGACGGCTCTAAAGTCGAGAAGACATCCCGTGTAAGACGTGATTGGTATGTAAAGGTGTCCATGTCGATGGGGCTAGCTACAGGTTTCGATTTACGAGGGATTGATTAGCGACGGGAGTGAACGTAGAGACTCGCCTCAATATGTCAGTGGGGTAGATTACTTTGGCCCATGGGTTTGACGGCCGGTCTTGTAGTGCCGCATACATCACATATAAGTCTGGCCACCAGGCTGACGGTTCATGAGGTCAACGGAGCGAAAAGCTTCTAATAAATAGGCGCTCGCTTCCTTGCAACCCGCACCACTACGTGCCTAGATCTTAAGCATTTTATTAGAAGCCATTCCCGGAAACCCGCGCCAGCATTGGCTTTCCGGGTGATTGCCGACCTGCATGGGGTGCAGGTGGTCGGAGGTTCAAATCCTCTCGCCCCGACCAAACAAGAAACCCGCGTAACTGGCAACGGTTACGCGGGTTTTGTCATTTTCGTGCACCGCGCAGAGATGCACGGTTGTGCTGGAAGCCTTTGAACGGCTAGCGGCTGTTGCGGTCCTTGTGCACGTGCTGCAGTCGCTTCAATCGGCAAGCGGAAATCCGAACGTGTCAGCAGCAAGGTCACGCTCAAAGGAAGCAATCCATGCCGCTCCATCAGCTGTCGCATATCGCTCGAACTCGCTTCCGACAACGCGTCCGACGCTGATGGTCCGTTGTGCATTAACCCCGCCATTTTCCACGTTCACTTCGAAGTCTTCCGCAACAAATCCATGTCGCGCGCAGGCGGCTTCGAAGGCGTCCCGTTCTTCGGCGGGCAGTTCGTGGTAGCGCTTCATGACCATGGGCGTCTCCCGGGCTCTTTCAGGCATCGTAGCACGCAGGCGCGGGTTTTCAGTCAGCCCCGCGAGCGTTCATGCGTTGCGGCGCGAGAGACGATGGACCAGTTCGGCATGGTCGGGAAAGCTTGCGGCCAGCCTGGAAGCATCCGCCAGTTCGAATTCGCTGAACTCGAACCCTGGCGCAACAGTGCAGCCGAGCAGGGAAAAATCATCACGCGCCGATGCCACGCGTTCGGCGGCGAACCAGTGGTTGGCGGGCACCATGGCCTGGAACACGGCGCCGGGATGTTCGAGCGGATTGCCGAGGCGATGGGTGACAAGCTGGCCGTTGCCCGTCAGTACATGCACATCCAGCGGCGCGCCGGCGTGGAAGTGCCATAGTTCGTCCGAGCGGATGCGATGCCAGGCAGAGAAGTCATTGCCGCGCAGCAAGTAGTAGATGGCGGTTGACGCGGCGCGCTGCCGGTCATCGCTACACCGGATGGCCTCCGTGCTTCGGTAGGTTTCGCGAAAATAGCCGCCTTCAGGATGGGGTTGCAGGCCTAGTGCGTGGATCAGTCGGTCGGCGGTGGTGTCGGCTTGCATGTTGTCGGCGCAGCGGGCGCGGGAGGGAACGTTCAGAGCAGGGCGAACTGTGCGCGGTCGGGGCCGATGAAGGCTGGTCGGCCGACCGGGTATCGGTAGTGGTTGCCGCTTGCATCGAACGACAGGAAATCCGGCGTCCAGCGCAGGCCTTGAAGGTGTCGCAGTTCGACGCCCTGCACGACGATGGCGCCGTTTCCGACGCTGACCTGCGCGCAGGGCAGGCGCATGAACTCGGCATCGTCACCGAAATAGTGCGCTTCCAGCAAGATGGAATCCGATTGATAGAGCGGCATGGCAGCGCCTCTTCGAATACTGTATGGATGTCCAGTATAAATGCCGTGCTGGCCTGCGTCATCTCCCTCGCCGATGATGGGTCCGGTGTGACAGACCCTGTCGTTGCGGCAACCGTGGCGGCGGCTGCGACTGCATTTCCGCCTTTGGTATAACCTGAACCAGATGCCGGCAGGAATGCCGCTCCACGTCGCTCTATGTACCGAGGGGGCTGCCATGGCGCATTGTCAAAGCAGGGCGTGCTGGTTTGGGCTGGGCTTGCTGTCCGGCGCTGTGGCGGCATGCCTGTATGCGTGGCTGGCGCAGGGTGTGCGCCGGGATGCGGGGACGTGTGCGGCTGCGGCCGGCCGGGCTGACCGGGAGTACGCGCTGGACACTGACCCACTAGCTGAAGCTGAAGCGGCGACGGACATCATCGAATATCGTGGCTTCGTGATTCATGTGTTCTGCCGTGCGTTGGGAGGCGGGCGCTTCAGGGCAGTGTGCGATATCTGGGATTCCGGGGCTGTCGCGCTGGAAGGCGGGTCGCCGCCGTCCACTTATCCCACGCCGGAGGAAGCGCGCGTGGCTACCATCGCCTGGGCACGCCAGTGGGTGCAGCACAATGGCTGAGACGTTGCATGCTGCCGGCGTGGGCGTGGCGATAACGGGAGATTCCGATGCATGCCTGTGATCTTTGCCATCAGCTTGTGGGCGAGCCTTCCACCGTGCCGCCTCACGAGAACCTGGCAGCCTCCGGCATCGGCGCCAGGAGCAACCGCTGCAAGGTGGACAGCCGCTGGCGCTGCACCGGCTGCGGCGCGTGGATGTACCAGAGCACGGCGCTGGGGGAGCCGCCCAATATGTGGCGCATGGGACGGCCGCCGGCCGATCTGACGGAAAGCTGCGGCTGAGTCCGGCCGGGGCGGCATGCCTGCCGGTTGCGCTGGCGGTGGCATTGCAGGCGATGAATGGATTGAACCCCTCGCATGTAGGGTCATTGCGGCGTCACTTTGCGCTCAAGTCACCACGCCACAGGCCGTTAGACAGGGCATGGAAATTCCCGACCTCCCTACCAAGTCAGCCGCCAACGCCGAACGGATCGGCTGGGCAGGGGCGTCGCCCCAGGTGATTGCCATGGTGCTGAATTCCGCGCTGGCCTCCCAGGACCTCTCCGGCTTTGCGGCGCTGCTTTCGGATATCGCCCGGGACCGGGGCCTGAAGGGCCAGCGTGCATCGCACCAGTCGATCTACGACATGCCCTACGCCAGCCTGCTGCCGCGGCAGAAGCACTTGCTCTCGGATGCATTCGAGCTGATGGTGCTGCTCGGGCTCGAGTTCCGCCCCCGCGAGCCTGACGCGGAAGCGGACTGAGCGAGCGGGCCCGCGGGCTTCAGCTGCGTTCCAGCATGCCGATCTCGCGGATGGCCACCGACAGCATCGACAGCCCCGTGGCGCCCGATGCACGCTGATCGGTCAGCATGCGGGTGAAGCGCTCCAGCGCGGTTTGCCGGCTGCTACGCCAGGCATCGATCAGCGGCTCGGCCCGATCGTAGTCGCCGGACTGCGCCAGCACGCTGGTCATCAGGGCGCGCTTCAGGCGGCCAAGATCATCGAGCGTGGTGGTACGGGCCAGCAGGTCCCAATGCGTATCGGAGGGCAGGGCCTGCGCGCGCTCCCGCAGCCAGTTGAAGCTGAGCTGGGTGTCGAGCGCGAAGTAGACGGCTGCCACCAGTTCCAGCGGACGATTGCAGGAAGCGGCCACTTCGGCGATGTCGAGCGCGGCTGCGGCGATGTCGCTGCTGGCCACCTTCTGGGCCAGCGCTGGCTCTGCGCCGGCATCGGTCAGCACCCGCGTACGCTCGGCCAGCGCCGCTGCATCAGCCTGCGGCAGCAGGGCCGGCAGCTGCGGCGTGAGCCATTGGGCCGCCTGCGTGAAGCGCGCCATGCCGGCTTCGGCACTGCCGCCGGTGCGCAGGTAGCGGATGAACCAGAGGCAGGCCCGCTCGAGCAACTGGCCGACAGCGCTGAACATCCGCGCCTGCTCCGCATCGGCCACGCGGTTGTCCAGTGCATCGATGTCCTGCCACAGGGTAGTCAGCCCGAACACGTCGCGCGCGATCAGGCAGGCACGCACGATATCGGCCGGCCGGGCATCCGTTTCCTCCATCATGCGATGCACGAACGTCGCGCCGATCCGGTTGACGAGCAGGTTGGTCAGGTGTGTGGCCAGGATCTCGCGGCGCAGCGGGTGGCGCTGCATGGCATCGCCGTAGCGCTGGCGCAGCGGCACCGGGAAGTAGTCGACCAGCAGCCCTGCCACCAGCGCGTCTTCAGGCACGTCGGACGCGAGCAGTTCATCGTAGAGCCACATCTTGCTGTAGGCCAGCAGCACCGCGCGCTCCGGCGAAGTCAGCCCGTCGCCTGCAGCCTTGCGCTCGGCAATCTCTTCATCGCCCGGCAGGAATTCCAGCGCGCGGTTGAGGCGGCCGGCACGTTCCAGCCAGCGGATCTGGCGTGCCTCGCCATCGAGCAGCGCGGCGCTGCTGCGGCCAGCCACCGACAAGGCCTGTGTCTGGAAGTAATTGTCCTGCAGCACCAGCAGTCCGACTTCATCGGTCATCTCGGCCAGCAGCTTGTTGCGTTGCTTCTCCGTCATCTCGCCTTCGGCCATGACCTGCCCGAGCAGGATCTTGATGTTGACTTCATGGTCCGAGCAGTCCACGCCGGCCGAGTTGTCGATGGCGTCGGTATTGATGCGTCCGCCACGGCGCGCGAACTCGATCCGGCCAAGCTGCGTGAAACCGAGGTTGCCGCCTTCGCCCACGACCTTGCAGCGCAGTTCGGCGCCATTGACGCGCACGGCGTCGTTGGTGCGGTCGCCGGCCTGCTGGTGGGTTTCCTGGCTGGACTTGACGTAGGTGCCGATGCCGCCGTTGTACAGCAGGTCCACGGGCGCCATCAGGATCGCGTGGATCAGCTCGGCCGGCGACAGTGTGCTTGCCGTGATGCCGAGCACCGCCTGCACCTGTGGCGACAGCGCGATGGTCTTGGCCGTGCGCGGGAACACGCCGCCGCCCGCCGAGATCAGCTTGGTGTCGTAGTCGGCCCAGCTCGATCGCGGCAGCGCGAACATGCGCGTGCGTTCCTGCAGGCTGGACGTCGGGTCCGGATTGGGATCGAGGAAGATATGGCGATGGTCGAACGCCGCCACCAGCCGGATATGCGGCGACAGCAGCATGCCGTTGCCGAACACGTCGCCCGACATGTCGCCGACCCCGGCCACGGTGAAGTCGGTGGTCTGCGTGTCGATGCCCATTTCGCGGAAATGCCGCTTGACTGATTCCCACGCGCCGCGCGCGGTGATGCCCATCTTCTTGTGGTCATAGCCGACCGATCCGCCCGACGCGAAGGCATCGCTTAGCCAGAAGCCATATTCGGCGGAAATCGCGTTGGCAAAATCGGAGAAGGTAGCCGTGCCCTTGTCGGCGGCGACGACCAGGTACGGGTCGTTGTCGTCGTGGCGAACCACGTCGGGCGGCGGCACGAGCGAGCCGGCCACCAGGTTGTCGGTCAGGTCGAGCAGGCCGCGCAGGAACGTCTGGTAGCAGGAAATGCCTTCCTGCAGGAAGGCATCGCGGTCCGCCGGCGGCGGTGGACGCTTGACGACGAAGCCGCCCTTGGAGCCGACCGGCACGATCACGGTGTTCTTCACCATCTGCGCCTTCATCAGGCCCAGCACCTCTGTGCGGAAATCTTCACGCCGGTCCGACCAGCGCAGGCCGCCGCGGGCCACGCGGCCGCCGCGCAGGTGGACGCCTTCCACGCGTGGGGAGTAGACCCAGATCTCGAACATCGGGCGCGGTTCGGGCAGGCCGGGAACCTGTGACGGATTGAACTTGAACGAGACGTAGGGGCGCGGCTGCCCATTGGTGTCGCGGTGGAAGTAGTTCGTGCGCACGGTCGCGCTGACCACGCCGAGGAACAGGCGCAGGATGCGGTCCTCGTCGAGGTTCGGGACCTGGTCCAGCGCGGCCTCGATGTCGGCCAGCAATTGCTGGCAGCGCGCGTCACGCGTGGTGGTCAAAGCCGGGTCGAAGCGCGCGATGAACAGCGCCACCAGCTTGGCCGCGATGGCGGGATTGCCGGTCAGCGCGCGTTCGATGTACGCATCGCTGAAGGTCGAGCCGACCTGGCGCAGGTACTTCGCGTACGCGCGCAGGATGGTCACGTCGCGCGCGGCCAGCTCGGCACGCAATACCAGGCGGTTGAGGTCGTCGTTCTCGATCTCGCCGTTCCATGCGCGTGCGAAGGCATCTTCGAACAGCGCCTTGATGCGCTCGATATCGACATCGGCGCCGCTCGTGCTGTCTGCGATCTCCAGCCCGAAGTCATGGATCCAGACCGGCGCGCCGCTGTCGGGCTCGATCAGGTAGGGCCGTTCCTCGTCCACGCGCACGCCAAGGTGCTCGAGCATCGGCAGGCTGAGCGACAGCGCGATCGGCTCGCCGGCACGGTAGACCTTGAAGCGGAAAGCGCCGGGTACCGCCTCGATCGGACGGTACAGGTTCATGGCGATGCCGTTGCGCTGCAGGGCCTGCTCCATCAGTTCGATGTCGCGCACGGCGCTGCGGGCCGGATAGTCCTCGCGATAGCCAGCTGGGAAGGAGCCGCCGTACTGGCGCAGCAGGCGGTTGCCTTGCTCCTCGCCACGGCTTTCGTGCAGTGCGCCGGCCAGGTCATCCTGCCAGCGGCGGCTGGCCTGGACGATGCGCGCTTCCAGTTCCTGCGTGTCGACCAGCGGCATGCTGCCGGGCTCGCCGCGCACGGTGAGCTGGATGCGGGCCAATGGGGATTCCGACAGCAATGGCGTGAACTCGCAGGCGTTGCCGTGGAAAGCGCCCATGAGGATTTTCTGGATCTTCTGGCGCAGGTCGGTGTTGTACTTGTCGCGCGGGACGAACACCAGGCAGGACACGAAGCGGTCGAAGCGGTCGCGGCGCACGAACAGGCGCGTGCGCTGGTGTTCCTGCAGGCGCAGGATGCCGATAGCGATGTCGAACAGTTCGTCTTCGTCGATCTGGAACAACTCATCGCGCGGATACTGCTCCAGGATGGTCGCCAGCGATTTGTACAGGTGGCCCTTGGTCAGGAAGCCTGCGCGCGCCAGGATATTCGCGCACTTGCGCCGCACCTGCGGAATTTCCGCGATCGGCGAGGTGTACGCGGTGGATGTGTACAGCCCGACAAAGCGCCGTTCGCCGAACAGCTTGCCGTCGGCATCGAGCAGCTTCACGCCGATATAGTCCAGGTAACCTGGCCGATGCACGGTGGCGCGCGAATTGGCCTTGGTCAGGAAGATCGGCGAACTGCCCTGGATGATTGACGTGGCGGCGGCCGGCAGCGGTGTCACGTCACCGGCTTCGGGCTGGCGCAGGCTTTCGCGCAGGATGCCGCAGCCGGTGTCCGGTATGCCGCGCAGGAAATAGCGCTGGTCCTGCGAGATGAGCTGGTAGTCGCGCTGGCCGAGGAACGTGAAGTGGTTGTCGAGCATCCATTGCAGGACGGCCCGCCCTTCGGTGCTGTCGGCGCTGTTGGCGTCGGGGGCCTGCGCCATGTTGCCGATGGTGGCCTCCGTGATGTCGCGCATGCGCTGCCAGTCTTCGACGGCGGCGCGTACATCGCCGAGCACCCGCGCAATGCCGCTGCGCAGTGCTTCCAGCCGTGCCGGCTCGCCGGTGCGGTCGACCTCGAAATGGATGAAGGATTCCAGGTGCGATTCGGCGTCGCCGCCGGCGCCGCCGAGTTCGATTTTCTCGATCCCGCCCTTGGCGCCGCGCCATACGCGGAACACCGGGTGGATCGCCGAGTGCAGCGCCAGCCCCAGCCGGTTGATCTCCATGGTCACGGAGTCGACCAGGAAGGGCATGTCGTTGTTGACGATCTCGACCACGGTGTGGTCCGAGTGCCAGCCATGCTCTTCCAGGCTGGGGTTGTACACGCGGATGCGCGCGGCGCCCGATACGAACTTCTGCGCGGTCTGCCAATGCGCCATCACGGCGCCATACATGTCGGCAACTTCCCGATGGATCAGGTCATCGGAATCGGTCTGGTCGTAGTAATGCCGCAGAATCGGTTCGAGCAGATCGAATCCCGCTGCTGGCAGTCGCTCCCGCGCGAATGCCAGCATTTCTTCCAGCAGGTGTGCGACTTTTTCTTCGTTCTCCTGCGGCATGTTGCCTCCTTGCGGTATCAGCGCGGGCGGCCCATGCCGCGCGTCTTCAACGCAGGCGGTGCATGTGCCGGTGCATGCTCATACTTTAGGAAAAAACAGCGCGGTGTGAGGGGAAAGTCAGGGGGAAAGTCGTCGCGGGCGCGAGCCCGTTTGCCGCCGTGGCCCGGCTGGCACCGGGCAGCGCCTTCCGGGGCCCCGGATCAGGCGCACAAGGGTTGGGTAGCGCCGGTGCCGGCAGGGGCCGCGTGGCTCGCACCAGCAGGCACAGCGACCGGCTCCGTTGCCGGGCGGCGGCTGCGGCGAGCAGTGTGATCGCTCAGTGTCAGCTTCATGCGCTGCAGCAGCGTGCCCAGCGCCACGCGCTCCTGGGTATTGAACGGCGATACCGAGACCGAGTGCAGGGCTTTCACCGCCTGCCATACGCGCTCGACACGGTCCTTGGCCCCGGCGCTGATCTGCGGGGCGGTGGTGTCGGAATATTCGACCCAGCCATCGTGCTGCAACTCGCTCAGCAGGCGTTCGGTACACGCGGCATCGATCAGCATGGCCCCCACAAGCGGCTCATGACGCACGAACGCCTTCTGTCGGATGGCACGTAGCAAGAGCCACTTGGCATAGTTGAGGCCGGAGGCCGAAAGGGTTTGTTCCAAAGCACCCTGCCAGGCGGTGACGGCATCCACCAGGGCAAGGACAACCGGCTCGTTGGGTTCGAGTGGTTTGGTTTGCATGAATTGGCGTCTCCTCGGTCTGTTGCCGACATTGCAACGCTCTTGGGCCGGAGCTTGGCCGGCCCGGGCGGCACAGGCGCCGCGCCTCGAAATCAGGGTCAAATCGGGGCGGTCTTTCCTGATGCGGCAGACACTACCAGAAGCGAACGCTTTTTGTATGTTTCCTAGGGTTTCCCCCTGCCGTGCCCGGCCTGACGGGTGCTTCCGCCGGGAATGGAGGCGGCATGGCCGTCACTGCACGTCAGTCCGGCTTCTATGAAAAAACCGACTGATTTCCATGAGTTTAAATCCGTGTGGGAATGTGGTGGCGTGGCTACACTGCCTTTCCAACACCCGACGCCATGAGCGGAGGGGGCGCACGGACGGAGCGGAACCGCCCGGCAACTGGAGATGAAGATGTACAAGGAACGCATTCGCCTGCCGAGGCTGCTCGACAAGGTTGTCTCGGCCGACACGGCAGCCGGGCTCATCCGCGACGGCATGACGGTGGGCATGAGCGGCTTTACCCGGGCAGGCGACTGCAAGGAAGTGCCATTCGCACTGGCGCGCCGCGCCGCCACCGAGCCGCTGCGCATCACGCTGATGACCGGCGCGTCGCTCGGCAACGACATCGACAAGGTGCTGGCACAGGCCGATGTGATCGCCCGCCGCTTGCCTTTCCAGTCCGATGAGACGCTGCGCCGCAAGATCAACGCCGGCGAAGTCATGTTCATCGACCAGCATCTGTCCGAAACCGTCGAGCAGCTGCGCTCCGGCCAGATTGCTCCGGTGGACGTGGCGGTGGTGGAATCGGTCGCGATCACCGAGCAGGGCGGCATCGTGCCGAGCACTTCAGTCGGCAACTCGGCCAGCTTCGCCATGCTCGCCCGCAAGGTGATCGTCGAGATCAACATGAACATGCCGCTGGCGCTCGAAGGCTTCCACGACATCTACTTCCCGGTGCAGCGCCCGTACCGGCAGCCCATCCCGCTGATTTCTGCGGAGCAGCGCATCGGCCTGCCGTATATCCCGATCGATCCGGAAAAGATCGCCGCAATCGTCATCACCGGCAAGGACGACAGCCCGTCCAGCGCGCTGCCGCCTGACGAAGGCACGCGCCAGATCGCCGGCCACCTGAGCGAGTTCCTCGGGCGCGAGGTGCGCGCGGGGCGCCTGTCGCCGTCGCTGCAGCCGCTGCAGGCCGGCATCGGCACGATTTCCAACGCCGTGCTGCATGGGTTGATCGAATCGCCGTTCCATGACCTGAAGATGTACTCGGAGGTGCTGCAGGACAGCACGATCGAGTTGCTCGACTCGGGCCGGCTCGCGTTTGCTTCGGCGTCGTCGGTAACGCTGTCGCGTCCGGTCTACCAGCACTTCCTGGCGAACCTGGAACGGTACCGGTCGCGCCTGGTGCTGCGGCCGCAGGAAATCAGCAACCATCCGGAGATCCTGCGCCGGCTCGGGCTGATCACCATCAACACCGCGCTGGAGTGCGACATCTACGGCAACGTCAATTCCACGCACGTTGGCGGCACGCACATGATGAATGGCATCGGCGGCTCCGGCGACTTCGCCCGCAATGCGCACCTGTCGGTCTTCGTGACCAAGTCGGTGGCAAAGGGTGGGGATATTTCCAGCATCGTGCCGATGGTGGCGCATGTGGACCACACCGAGCACGATGTCGACATCATCGTGACCGAGCACGGCCTGGCCGACCTGCGCGGCCTCGCGCCGCGCGAACGCGCCCGGCAAGTGATCGACAACTGCGCGGATCCGGCTTACCGCGACGTGCTGAACGACTATTTCCGCCGCGCCAGCCGTCTTGGCGGGCAGACGCCGCACCTGCTGGAGGAGGCGCTGTCCTGGCACGTACGCTACCGCGACCAGGGCACCATGCGCGAATCCCGGCCGCAGCATGCGATGGCCGCCTGAACGGCAGCGCCCATCATAAGCAAACAACAAAAACAATAAGCAAACAGCCCGCTCGCGCGGGCTGTTTTTCGTTTGCCGCCCGCTCAGGAGAGCGGGCAGGATGCCTTACTGCGACTTTGCCGCCGGCGCCTTGGCGCCATCGGTGTACGGGTCGTACTTGCCGGCCTTGGCGCCGTCAGTGTACGGATCGAACTTGCCGGACTTGGCACCGTCGGTGTTCGGGTCCACCTTCTTGCCAGCCAGGTCGGCCTTGGTCGACTGCTTGGCGCCGTCGGTGTACGGATCGAATTTGCCCGACTTGGCTGCATTCTGGTTCGGGCTCGCCTTCTTCTTGGCGTGGCTGCCGCTGTACAGGTCGCCGCCCTCCGTGTAGTTCTTCTGCGCGTAGGCAAGCTGGGTTGCACCGAAGGCAGCAAGCGCAGCAACAATCAGGGTCGGAACGGTCTTCTTGAGCATCTTCATCCTCGCGAGTGGCGGTCGCGCAGCGCCTGCGCGATCCGGTTGGGGCCGAGTTTAGCGGATCATCACGGCTACTGTACCGAGTCGGCGCTGGTCCGCAAAGTGAAACTTTCTTCTAAAGGTATTGAACGCCTTCTTGTCCGGGCCCGTCCTGTGCAAGGTCAAGGTTGACGCAGAATAAGTACCGGCACCCTGTCCATTGTGCGTGATGAGATACAAAAAAAGCCGGCTGATTCGCAGCCGGCTTTTTGCTGGGCGGATGCCCTTTTATTCGAGCGTGATGTTCTGGTCATGCGCAATCTTCTTGCGCAGGTCCAGTTCACGCTTGATCTGGGCGGCGTACTGCGCCGACGTGTTGCCGTCGGGGTATGCGCCGCTGTCCGCCAGGCGGCGTTTGACGGCCGGGTCCTGCAGGGCCTTGACGGCGGCATCATGCACGCGCGCGATGATGGCGGCGGGCGTGTTGGCCGGGGCGACCAGTCCATACCATGCCATATTGTTCATATCCTTCATGCCGGCTTCGGCGAAGGTCGGCACGTCGGGCAGGCCTTCCACGCGCTTGGGCGCGGCCACGGCCAGCGCGCGCAGCTTGCCGGCCTGGATGAACGGCATCGAGGACGGCAGGTTGTCGAACTGGACGTTGACCTGGCCGGCCAGCGTGTCATTCAGTGCCGGGCCCGACCCGCGGTACGGGATATGGACCATGTCGGTCTTGGTGATGTCCTTGAACAGCTCGCCATCCAGGTGCGAAATGCTGCCCTTGCCGGCCGACGCGTAGCTGTACTTGCCCGGGCTGGACTTGAGCAGCGCGACAAATTCCTTCAGTGTCTTGGCCGGAACCTTCGGGTTGACCGTCAGTACGTTCGGCACGTTCACCAGGTTGGTGATGGGCGCGAAGTCCTTGATCGGGTCATACGGGTTGCGGGCATTGGTGGCCGGGTTGGTGGCCATCGTGCTCACGGTGGCGATGCCGAGCGTGTAGCCGTCCGGCGCAGACTTGGCGAGCGCATCGGCGCCGATGACACCGCCGCCGCCGCCTCGGTTTTCCACCACGACCGGCTGGCCCAGTTCGCGGCCGAGCGCGTCCGAGACGGCGCGGGCCACGATGTCGGTCGTGCCGCCAGCCGCGAACGGTACGATCAGGCGAACCGGTTTGGTCGGGTAGCTCTGTGCCTGCGCGCCGGCGTGGAACAGGCCAAGGGCCGCGATGCAGGCTGCTGTGCCTGCTTTGAGAACTGCTTTCAAGGAGTGCCTCCGTTCTTCATTCACTGATTGTCGCCGGGGCCGGATACCGGGGGCGTTCTTCGGCGCGATTCTGGTTCGCCTGCGCTTGTCGGTGAATCCTCCGGCTTTGGCTTGGCAGGCTGGTCATCGTTGTGCGAAACCAGCCAACAACGTCGCGAGGATCTGATTCCGCGATGCGGAACTACGTTCCGTGTTGGCGCCGAGGGCCATTCAACAGGGAAAGGATGGCGAGTGGTATCGGGGAGAACCCGCGTATCAAGAAAAGAGGCGGGCTGCCGTATGGGGCGTGGAGCGGTCCGCCATCCATGATTGTGGCAACGCGTGAAAGCAGAAAGGCCAGCCTTGCGGCTGGCCTTGTTAGACAGGGTCTGCGATGCGGGCGAGGCAAAGGCTAATACTCAAGACGGGCATCAACATTCATGCGTTCATGGAGGATTCGTGCCACCCGGATTTCCTGATCGCCAATGGCGTACAGGATGAGATGACGCCCGATGCTGTAGATCCGGCACCCCTCGAACAGATCGTCCCGTGCGTTGCCCAGGTACGGGTTGGCGTGGAGTAAGTGCATTCCATCTTCGAGCTTGGCGGCATAGGCGACCATCTGCGCGTCGCCCCCAGGTCTCCAACGTGTACTGGAGAATGTCTGCCAGGTCTTGCTGGGTCAGTTCCGCAAGGACAATGCTCGCGTTACGGCGCGACAACAGGGTTCACCTTGCGCCCAAGCCTGGCGTTTTCCGCGGCAGCCTTCTTTGCTGCTTCCATATCCAGGGGAGCAGTCTTGCCCTCCTGAAGCTGGGCCATACCTTTATGCGCCTCTTCCCTGAAGAGTTCGTAACGGTCCCGCGCTTCCATGAGGCGCAACGCTTCCCGAACAACCTCGCTCGCGTTGTTATAAAGGCCGTTGGCGACCTTCTCCTTGACCATTTCTTCCAGTCTGGGCGTCAGATTGACGTTCATTGAAGCCTCCGTCACGCTACATATTGTCTTGTTCGAGCATATCAAGGATTGTCATAGATTGACAATCCTGGTCGAAAAGAGTCGTATGCGCCTCCTTGTATCGTCAGCACTGGCACGCTGCCGTCACGTTCCTGTCGCGGCGTGGAAAATGAAAAAGGCCAACCTTGCGGCTGGCCTTTTCTGGAATTCGCTGGTGGGGCGTGAGTGACTCGAACACTCGACCTACGGATTAAGAGTCCGCTGCTCTACCAACTGAGCTAACGCCCCAACGAAGAAAAAGATTCTAGCAAGGTATCTAGTAAGACGCAATAGGGGAGCCCAACTTTCTTTTCCGGCACTCGCGGCTACAATGCCGAGCTTCCCGATGCGCGTCGGATGCTGACGGCGCGACAACCAGACAACCGCCATGCATGCCCGGATCCTGCGCTATCTAGACGAGGTGGTACGCCGCGGTTCTATCCGCAAGGCGGCGGAGCATCTGCACGTGGCGCCAACAGCGGTTAACCGGCAGATCCTCGACCTGGAAGCCGAGCTGGGCGCACCGCTCTTCGAGCGCATCAACCGGCGCCTGCGCCTGACTCCGCTTGGCGAGATGGTCCTCGCGCACGTCCGGCAAACCTTGCGCGAGCACGAGGCGCTGCGCGAACGGATCGAAGAGTTCAAGGGCGCCCGGCGCGGCGAGGTGACGGTGGCGGCTACCGCGGGGCTGGCAGGGTCGTTGATGCCATCGCTGGCGCACGAATTCCGCCAGCGGTATCCGGGCATCGTCGTGCGCGTGGTGGATTTGCCGGTCGCCGAGATTGCTGCGGCCGTGGAGCAGGGCGAGGCCGACCTGGGCCTCGGCTACGACCTGCCCGACGCGCCGGCGCTGCGCGTACTGGCGACGAGCGACTGGCAGATCGGCGCCGTGGTGCCGCCCGGTCATGCGCTGGCTGCGCAACCGTCCGTCCTGCTCAGCGAATGCGTGGGCTATCCGCTGGTCCTGCCGGCGCCACCCCTTTCCATCCGCGCCATTCTTGATGATGCCTTTGCACGCAATGCGATCGACGTGACGCCCGCCGCCGAATCGACCTCGATGGCGCTGATCCAGCGCCTGGTCATGCTGGGCGGCGGCATTGCCTTGCTCAACCCGCTGGACATCATGGAGGAACGCGCGCGCGGTGCGCTGGTGCTGGTGCCGCTGCGCGACCGCTACCTGCGGCGCCAGACGCTTGCGTTGGTGGCTCGCGCGCACGGCGTGCTCAGCCCGGTGGCCGAGCTGATGGCGGGGAGTATCGGCGCAGCGCTGGCGGCGCTGTTCGCGCAGGGGCGCTAGCGATTCCGTTTCCGGCGCGTCATGGGGTGTCCACATTTTGTGGACAAGCCTGGCGAAATTCTGCGCTTTCGGATCAGCGGCACGCGTCTTAGACTCGCGCCATGCCAACCCGCCAGAGAATTGCCGATATGACCCTGATTGCCCTGAATGCCGATGTGCTGGTCACCATGGATGCGCAGCGGCGGGAGATTCCCGATGGCGCGCTGGTTGCCGACGGCCCCGCGGTGCGATGGGTCGGGGCGACGGCGGACTTGCCGCTCCAGTATCGCCGCATAATCGACGACGGCACGGCACAGGTCATCGACATGCGCGGCCACGTGGTGATTCCCGGCCTGGTCAATACACATCATCACATGTACCAGAGCCTCACGCGCGCGGTGCCCGCGGCGCAGGATGCCGAACTGTTTTCCTGGCTGACCAATCTCTACATGCTGTGGTCGCACCTGACGCCGGAGATGATCCGCGTCTCGACGAAGACCGCGATGGCCGAGCTGATGCTGTCGGGCTGCACGACCACGAGCGACCACCTGTATCTCTATCCGAACGGTTCGCGCCTCGATGACTCGATTGCCGCTGCGCAGGAAATGGGCATGCGCTTCCACGCCGCGCGCGGCTCGATGAGTGTCGGCCGCAGCAAGGGCGGCCTGCCGCCGGATGCGGTGGTGGAAGAAGAGGCTGCCATCCTGCGCGACAGCCAGCGCCTGGTGGAGCAGTATCACGACAGTTCGCGCCACGCCATGCTACGCATGGTGCTGGCGCCTTGCTCGCCGTTTTCCGTGTCGCGCGATCTCATGCGCGAATCGGCGGTCATGGCGCGTCACTATGGCGTGTCGCTGCATACGCACCTGGCCGAGAACGACAACGACATCGCCTATTCGCGTGAGAAGTTCGGGCTGACGCCCGCGCAGTACGCCGAAGATCTCGGCTGGGTTGGCCATGATGTCTGGCATGCCCACTGCGTGAAGCTCGACGAGGAGGGGATTGCGCTGTTTGCACGTACCGGTACGGGCGTCGCGCATTGCCCGTGCTCCAACATGCGGCTGGCGTCAGGCATCGCGCCGGTACGTGCGATGCGCGATGCCGGGGTCAAGGTTGGCCTGGGTGTCGATGGCAGTGCCTCGAACGATGGCGCGCACATGCTTGGCGAGGTGCGCCAGGCGATGCTGCTGCAGCGCGTCGGGTTTGGCCCGGCGGCCATGAGTGCGCGCGAGGCGTTGGAGATTGCCACGCTCGGCGGCGCGCGCGTGCTCAATCGTGATGACATCGGTGCGCTGGCGCCGGGCATGTCGGCCGATTTCGTGGCGTTCGACATGTCGGCCGTCGGCTATGCCGGAGGCGGGCATGACCCGGTCGCGTCACTGGTGTTCTGTACGCCTGCCAATGTGGCGACCAGCGTGATCAACGGGCGTGTGGTGGTTCGTGATGGGGAGCTACTGACCACTGACTTGCCGGTCGTGTTGTCGCAGCACCGCCGGCTCGCACGGACGCTGTTCGAGTGCGCTCGCGGCGGTGGCGCCTGAGCGTGCCGCGGCGCCTGTCAGCCGCAGGCGCCGAACAGGAAGTAGCCGGAAGAACAAGAGACCAAAAGACAAAAGGCCGGAAGCATCTGCTTCCGGCCTTTTGCTGTGTATTCGCTGGTGGGGCGTGAGTGACTCGAACACTCGACCTACGGATTAAGAGTCCGCTGCTCTACCAACTGAGCTAACGCCCCAACGAAGAAAAAGATTCTAACATGATTTTTGAATTTGTCAAACACCTGCATGCATCCGAGAGTTCGGGCGCGGACAAGCGCAGAGCTTGCGGCGTCGGCATCGCTCAGTGGGCGAATGGAACCGGCGCACCCATCCGGTGGTCACTCGATTGAGCGCATCTGCGAGGGTCGGCGCATACGATATTGCTCCGGCCATGTTAGGATGTTTCTCCACTTGCATATGGAGGGCTGCACCGATGGATATCAAGTTCCAAGAGCAAGAGCGCTACGACATCAACAATGAAGGCTTGTTGTTCCACGCCATCGTCAATGGCGAAAAGGTAACGTGCGTCGTGACACGCGAAGCACTGTGGGAAGGATTCAGCGCGGACCAGGTCCTGTCGCTGGAAGAAGCCTTCCGCGCCGGCCGCGACACGATCGAGCGTGCGGCGGTGGTGCTGATTGAGCAGGGCGTCCCGCAACCGGTCGTCGTCAAGCGCGCACACGTGGCGCCGGTCTGATCCGGATGGATGCCCCGGCCAGCCGCAGGCAAGCCGCGGGCGCCCATCTCGCATCAGTCGCATTCCGGTAGGGCGCTCTTCGCCACTGCCAACCCGTCTTACCCTGAGGCATCCGGTTATCTCCGGTGCCAGTCTCCCGCCTTCAACAAACCGGATCCTGGTTTTCTGACGCTGCCGTCACAGCGCTTCTGCGTGTGTTTGCGCGCCGGGGCGCTGCGCGCACTCTTCGAAGATGCGCGCGTGGCACTGCGCGCAGATATCGGGGGAAAGTTGCGCGATGATCGTGTGCAGTGCCTGACGCTTGGTCGAGAAGACATGGTCCGGTCCCAGCTTGGCGGTGAACCCGGTTTGTTCCCAAGTCTGCAGCACCTGCGTGCGCGGGCGGTGGAAGTACAGGTCGCCGCCGGCGGCGCGACGCTCGGCCAGTTCGGCTTCCCACATTTCCGCGCCCGCCAGGTCGATGAAGTTCATGCTCTTGGTCATGGCCAGCAGGTGCTTCTGGCTGGCATTGACGGTGCGCAGCCAGTGCAGCCGATCCGTCACGTACTGCACCGCGCCGAAATAGATGGCGCCCTCCATGCGCAGCAGCTTGAGCTGCGGACACTCCGGCTGCGGCCGCTGCAACTCGTCCAGCGGCGTGAAGCGGCGGCCCGGGTCGTCGGCGTCGGGCACGAGGCTGCGCACCGCGGGCCTTGACGTGCGGTACAGGTAGGCGACCAGCGAAAGGATAGTGCCGAGCAGCACCGCCATTTCCAGGCGGATCACCAGCGTGGCGGCGAAAGTGCCCACCGCGATGGCGAATTCGGTACGGCTCAGCGCGGCAATGCGGCGCAAGCGGGCAAAGTCGAACAACCCCCACGCCACGAGCAGCAGCATGGCGGCGATCGCGGCCAGTGGGATCTGCGCGAGCAGCGGTGCGCTGATGGCTACGAGCGCTACCAGCCACAGGGCCGAGAACACGCTCGCCAGCGGCGTCTTCGCGCCGGCTTCGAAGTTGGGCACCGAGCGGTTGAGTGAACCGCACGAGATGTAGCCGGAGAACAGGCCGCCCGCGATATTCGACAGCCCCTGGCCGATGAACTCGCGGTTGGCGTCGATATGCTGGCCCGAACGCAGCGCCACGGCCTTGGCAATCGAGATCGACTGGCCCAGCGCGACGATCGTCAGCGCCGACGCAATGCCGAGCAGGTCCGGCACGCTGCGCCAGGAGATATCGGGTACATGGAAGCTCGGGATGGCCGAGGGGATCGGTCCGACGACATTGACATGGTGTCCGCCACCCCAGCCGGTCCGGTTCAGCAGCAGGGCCACGCAGTATCCGGCCATGAGGCCAAGCAGCATGAACGGCAGCTGTTTGCCCAGGCGCTTGAATGCCAGCGTCGCGCCGAGCGTGACGGCGCCCACGGTGGCGGCGCCCCAGTTGATGGCATCGACGTTGTCGAACAGGAAGCGCAGCACACCGAACGCGCTGGTGCCCGTGGGCACTGCCAGGCCGAACAGGTCCTTGAGCGCATACAGGCCGATCAGCGTGGCCGCGCCGCACGTGAAGCCGAGCAGCACAGAAGGCGAGATGAAGTTGGCGAGCGTGCCCAGCCGCAGCGTGCCGACCGCCAGCTGCATCAGCCCGACCAGGATGGTGACCGCGAGCGCCAGCCCGATATACGCCGGGCTGCCCGCGAATGCCACGGGACTCAGCATGGCGAACAGTGCCAGCGAGTTGGCGTTGGTCGGCCCTGACATCACGTGCCAGCTCGATCCGAACAGCGCGGCGACGATGCATGGCACCACGGCCGTGTAGATGCCGTACTCCGGCGGCAGCCCCGCCAGCGTGGCAAAGGCCACGCCCTGCGGCAACACCAGCACGGCGCCGAGCAGTCCGGCCACCACATCCGCACGCAAGGTGGCTCGGGAGACGCGTTGTGTCCAGGGAAGCAGGTGCTGCAGCCGGGCGGCGGGGCTGGTTGCGGAGGCAGTCATTGGTTGGGCCGGATTTGCTTGCGGGCGTCGGCGGTGTGCTGTGCCGTGGCCAGGCTGGCCGGTACAGCCGTGCAGGCCGGCCACGGCAGGCGGGGGAGGCGGTGATGGCGGGGGCAGGCCAGGGTCATGGCGGCAGTGTAGCCGTCCCCACCGTGCGCCGCGAGCCGGGCTTGCCCGGACTTGCGTGCGCGTGGCAGGCGGTCAGCCGCAGTTGAGCGTGGCCACGACCGGCGTGTGATCGGACGGCTGCTCCCAGGCGCGCGGCACGCGGTCGATCACGCAGGCCGAGCAATTGCCGGCCAGCGCGGGCGACAGCAGGATGTGGTCGATGCGCAGGCCGGCATTGCGCCGGAACGCAAACATGCGGTAATCCCACCAGGAGAAGGTTTTCTCCGGCTGCTCGAACTTGCGGAAGGCATCGGCCAGTCCCAGTTCGACCAGCGCGGCAAACGCCGCGCGCTCCTGCGGCGAGACCAGGTTCTGGCCTTCCCACTTGGCGGGGTCGTGCACGTCGCGGTCTTCGGGCGCGATGTTGAAGTCGCCGAGCAGCGCGAGCCGCGGATACTTCACGAGTTCTTCGCGCAGCCACGCCGTCATGGCTTCGAGCCACTTCAGCTTGTAGACGAACTTGTCCGAGTCCAGTGCCTGCCCGTTCGGGAAATAGGCGCAGACCAGCCGGACGTCGCCGTACGTGGCGGCCACGACGCGCTGCTGCGCATCTTCAAAACCGGGGATGTTGCGCACCACATCGGTCGGGCCTGGCATGCTGGCATCGCGCGCGAGGATGGCAACGCCGTTGTACGTCTTCTGGCCCGTGTAGACGCTGTGGAACCCCGCGTTCTCCAGCTCCGCAAGCGGATACTTGTCGTCGGGCAGCTTCAGTTCCTGCAGGCACAGCGCGTCGATCGGCGCGCCGGCCTGCTCCTGTTCCGTCAGCCATTGCAGCACCTGCGGCAGGCGGACCTTGAGCGAGTTGACGTTCCAGCTCGCGATGCGAAGCGGGCCGGAGGTAGGCAGGGCCGCGCTCATGCCGCCATGCCTCCGTGGCGCAGCAGCGCATCGATCTGCGGCGCGCGGCCGCGGAACGCGACGAAGGAATCCATGGCGGGGCGGCTGCCGCCGACCGACAGGATCTCGCGCTGGTAGCGTGCGCCGGTTTCGCTGTCGAGCACCGTGCCCGAAAGCTGCGCGGCTTCCTCGAAGGCGGCGTACACGTCGGCCGACAGCACTTCTGCCCACTTGTAGCTGTAGTAGCCCGCGGCATAGCCGCCGGCGAAGATGTGGCTGAAGGTATTGGGCCAGCGCGACAGCGGGTATTGCGGCACCACGTGCACGCGGTCGTTGATCTCGCGCGACAGGCCCAGCACGGTCTTCGCGCCCTGCGGGTCGAAGTCGGTGTGCAGGTGCATGTCGAATGACGAGAACACGATCTGGCGCAGCGTCATCATCCCGTTCTGGAAATTCTTGGCCGCCAGCATGCGGTCGAACAGCGCGCGCGGCAGCGGCTCGCCAGAGTCGACATGCTGCGTCATACCGGTCAGCACCTCATATTCCCAGCAGAAGTTCTCCATGAACTGGGACGGCAGTTCCACTGCATCCCACTCCACCCCGTTGATGCCGGACACGCCCAGCTCACCCACCTGCGTCAGCATGTGGTGCAGGCCGTGGCCGAACTCGTGAAACAGCGTGATGACTTCGTCGTGCGTGAACAGCGCTGGCTTGTCGCCAACCGGTGCCGAGAAATTGCACGTGAGGTAGGCCACCGGCGTCTGCACCTTGCCGTCCGCGAGGATCTTGCGGCCCCGCGCGTCATCCATCCATGCCCCGCCGCGCTTGCCTTCGCGCGCGTAGAGGTCGATGTAGAACTGGGCCAGCAGCGTGCCGTCGGCCGCGTTCACGCGGAAGAAGCGCACGTCCTTGTGCCAGGTCTGCGACTGGTCGGGCTGGATCGTTACCGAGAACAGTCGTTCGACGGCGCCGAACAGGCCTTGCAGCACCTTGTGCTCGGGGAAGTACTGCTTCACCTCGTGTTCCGAGAACGCATAGCGCTGCTGGCGCAGCTTTTCGGACGCGTAGGCCACGTCCCAGGGGGCCAGTTCAGCCAGCCCCAGCTCGGCGGCGGCGAAGGCCTTGAGCTCGGTCCAGTCCTGCTCGGCATACGGGCGTGCCTTGACCGCCAGTTCGTCGAGGAACTTCAGCACCTCGGCCGGCGATTCGGCCATCTTCGGCACCAGCGAGACTTCGCCGTAGCACTGGTAGCCGAGCATCTGCGCTTCTTCGCGGCGCAGCGCGAGCTGCTCGCGCATATTGGCCGTGTTGTCCCAGTCGGACTGGCCGCTGCCGTATTGCGGGCCCTGTTCCGACGCACGGGTCACGTTTGCTTCATACAGGGTCTGGCGCAGCGCGCGGTCGTCCGCATACTGCAGCACGGGAAAATAGGACGGGAAGTGAAGCGTGAACTTCCAGCCGGCCTTGCCATCCTTCTCCGCCGCGTGGCGAGCGGCTTCCCTGGCATCCTCGGGCAGGCCGGACAGCCGCACCGGGTCTTCGATGATCAGCGCGTAGGCGTTGGTGGCATCCAGCACATGGTCGGAGAACGCCTTGGACAGCTGCGCCTGCTGTTCCTGGATTTCGGCAAAACGCGGCTTCTTGTCCTCGGGCAGTTCGGCGCCGCCCAGGCGGAAGCCGCGCAGTTCGTTCTCGATGAGCTGGTGGCGCGCGGCGCTCATGCCGGCGAACTCGGGGCTGGCTGCAAGCGCCTTGTACTTTTCGTAGAGTGCCAGGCTCTGGCCCAGTGACGACCAGAACTCGGTCATGCGCGGCAGGTTCTCGGCGTGGGCCTTGCGCAGTTCCGGCGTATCGGCGACCGCGCTCAGGTGGCCGACCACGCCCCAGGCGCGGCCCAGCGGCTCGGTGGCGGCTTCCAGCGCTTCTACGGCATTGGCCCAGTCGGACGGCGTGGCCGGGTCTTCAGCGCGCGCCACCGCCGCTTGCGCACGGTCAAGCAGCACATCCAGTGCCGGGCTGATGTGCTCGGGGCGGATCTCGGAGAAGCGCGGCAGGTCGGTGAAGTCCAGCAGTGGATTGTTGACGGCTTGGTCCATGGCGGTTCTCGGTTGTCTGGCCTGAAGAGGCAATGGCTTGCAGATGGGGGTAGCCCCGGTGCTTTTCCAGTGCCGTTGCGGCGCGTGCCGCAACGGCAGGGTGCCTTAGCCGGCGGCGCGCTCGGCGGCTTCCAGCGTATTGACCAGCAGCATGGTGATGGTCATGGGGCCGACGCCGCCCGGCACCGGCGTGATATAGCCGGCCACTTCGCGCACGCCGGCGAAATCCACGTCGCCGCACAGCTTGCCGTTGTCGTCGCGGTTCATGCCCACGTCGATCACGACCGCGCCGGGCTTCACCATGTCAGCGGTGATCAGGTTGCGCTTGCCCACGGCGGCGACGATCACGTCGGCTTCACGGGTATGCGCGCCGATATCGCGTGTCTTGCTGTTGCAGATGGTCACGGTGGCGCCGGCCTGCAGCAGCAGCATGGCCATCGGCTTGCCGACGATGTTCGAGGCGCCGACCACCACCGCGCGCGCGCCGCGCAGCGGGTAGCCGATCGATTCCAGCATCTTCATGCAGCCATACGGCGTGCACGGGCGGAACAGCGGGGCGCCGGTCATCAGCGCGCCGGCGTTGGCTACGTGGAAGCCGTCCACGTCCTTCTCCGGAGCGATGGCTTCGAGCACCTTGTGGCTGTCGATGTGCTTGGGCAGCGGCAGTTGCACCAGGATGCCGTGGATCTTCGGATCCTTGTTCAGGGCATCGATGCGGGCCAGCAGGTCGGCCTCGGACAGGTCGGCCGGGTAGCGGTCCAGCGACGAATGGAAGCCGTTGTCCTCGCAGGCCTTGACCTTGTTGCGCACATAGACCTGGCTGGCCGGATCCTCGCCGACCAGGACCACGGCCAGGCCGGGCTGGTGGCCGCGTTCGGTCAGGCGGGCGGCGCGGACGGCGGCTTCGGAACGGATTTGTTTGGCAAGGGCGTTGCCGTCGATCAGTTGTGCAGACATGGGGAGAAGGCGGGTTTGTGGCCGGGAGTGAAGGCGCCGTCGCGGGGCGGCGCCCGGCCGGCAGAGCTTAAAGGCGAATTATACGGGGTGACGGGCGACCGTTCCGCCCGCGATGGCCGCGCGGCTGTTTGACCGCTGGCAAGCCGGGGCGCCCAGCGGCACTGGTAGCATCGCGGCATGCACACCGCGCTCCCATCCCTGCTGTCCGATCCGCTGCTCATCTTCGTGGCCGTTGCCGGGCTCGGCTGGGCGTTGAGCCGCCGCCCCTGGCATCTGCTGCGGCGCGATTCCCTGCAGCATGCCTGGCTGGGTGCGATGGTGTTCGTGGCGCTGTTGTGGACGGTCCGCGCGACGCTGGTGGGCGGCCTCGTGATCCAGCTCCTGGGCGCCACGCTGATGGTGACCCTGTTCGGGCTGCCGCTGGCGCTCGTCTCGCTGTTCGTGGTCGACCTGGTATCGATGTTCGGTCTCGAGTACCTGGCCGGTCACAGCTGGGCCTCGTTCGACTGGCCTTCGCTCTGGGTGCGCTACGTCTGGCTGGCGTTGCTGCCGGCGCTGATTTCGGCCGTACTCCAGGGGCTTATGCGGCGCATGCTGCCACGGCATCCGTTCGTGTTCATCCTCGGGCACGGCTATTTCTGCGCGGGCCTGGCCGCCATGGGCGCGGGCGCGGCGGAGGCTGCCTGGCGGCACTGGATGGCACCCGGACTGCCGTTCAGCGCCGTCGACACGCTGGCGGCCATCGTCATCCTCGGCTTTGGCGAGGCGTTCCTGACCGGCATGCTGGTCGCCATCTTTGTGGTGTACCGGCCGCAATGGGTGGTGACGTTCCGCGACGAGGAATACCTGCGGCACTGAGGGCGGTGCGGGAACGGCGGGAACGGCGGGAACGGCAGAGGCGGCGGGAAAAAGGGGAACAGGGCGTGCCCCGGCGGGCGCCGGGGCAGCTTGCCGGATCAGCTGCTGCGCGACAGCGCCAGGCGCAGCAGGTCGGCCACGGTGTTGACGTTGAGCTTTTCCATGATGTTGGCGCGGTGCGCCTCCACGGTCTTGATGGAAATGCCCAGGTCGTCGGCGATCTGCTTGTTCAGGCGGCCGGCCACGATGCGCTCCAGCACCTGCTGCTCGCGCGTCGTCAGCTTGCCCAGCAGGTCCTTGGCGGCGCGCTGCTCGCGGGCGGCCGAGTGGTCCGTGCGGGCCTTCTGCAGCATGCGCTCGACCAGCGCGCGCAGCTCCGACTCGTCGAACGGCTTCTCGATGAAGTCGATCGCGCCGCGCTTCATCGTGGACACGGCCATCGGCACATCGCCATGGCCGGTGATGAAGACGATGGGGATGTCGATATTCTCGGCAATCATGCGTTCCTGCAGTTCCGGGCCGCTCATGCCAGGCATGCGCACGTCGAGGATCACGCAGGAAACCTGGCTGGCGTCATAGGCCGCCAGGAACTGCTCGGCGCTGCTGAAGGCGCGTACCTGGTAGCCATTGCCCTCCAGCAGCCAGGTCAGCGAGTCGCGCATCGCTTCATCGTCGTCGACGATGAAGACGGTCTCGCCGCGGTGAGGGGCAGGGTTTGGCGTTGCGGTCATGAAGTCTCCTGGGACAACCATTCATTTGCGGCAGAAGTGTAACCGGCCGCGGCGCTATGTAACAGATCCGGCACCCCACCGGCGTGGGGTGCCGGCCGTGCCATGATCGGGCGCGCGTGGTTATTGTTCGGACATGGCCGGCTGCAGCGGCAACATGATTTTAAACGTACAGCCGATGCCGTCGATATTGTTCTCGACCCACAACCTGCCCTGGTGGGATTCGATGATCGAGCGGCAGATGTTCAGGCCCATGCCCATGCCATCGGACTTGGTGCTGAAGAAGGGTTCGAACAGGCGCTCCTTGGTGGCTTCGTCCACGCCGGGGCCCTGGTCGATCACGTCGATGTGCACGTTGTTGCCGAACTCTCCCGGCTCCACGCGCGCGTGCAGGCGCACGACACCGCCGGCGCGCAGGGCCGGCAGGCCCGACATGGCCTCCACGGCATTCTTGAGCAGGTTGACCAGCACCTGCTCGATCAGCACCGGGTCCACGTAGATCATCATCGGCGGCGCGGGCAGCCGCGTCAGGATGGTCACGCGCCGGCGCGTGGCCTCCAGGTCGGCCAGGCCCACGGCGTCGGCGACGATGTCATGCAGCGAGGCCTCGCGCCGCTGCGGCTGGCTGCGCTTCACGAAGCCGCGGATACGGCTGATGATGGTGCCGGCGCGCACGGCCTGTGCCGAGGTCTTTTCCAGTACCGGGATCAGGTCTTCGGGCGTGCTGCGGCCTGAATGCAGCCGTGCCACCGCACCCATGCAGTAGTTGTTGATGGCGGCCAGCGGCTGGTTGAGTTCGTGCGCGAGCGACGACGCCATCTCGCCCATGGTGGTCAGGCGGCTCGTGAACTGCAGGCGCTCTTCATGCTGGCGGGCCATTTCCTCGGCGGCCTTGCGCACCGTGATATCGGTCGCGATCTGCATCTGTGCCAGGTGCCCGTCCACCCACTGTATATAGCGGCGGCGCACCTCGAACCACTTCTGCATGTCGGGCACGAACACCTCGCGCGCATCCGACGTATACGGCATCAGTTCGGAGGCGGGCAGGCCCGCGTACGCGTCGACGTAGTCGGTGTTGTCGCTCGAGACCTGGTCCTTGTCGACGTCGTCGCCGGCCAGCTTCAGGTGGCCCTCTGCCTCCCAGCCGAACAGCTGGCGGTAGTAGCGGTTGGCGAACAGCAGCTCGGCCTTGTCGGTGGCCAGCACGGACACCGCGGCGTCCAGGCTTTCCAGCACGGTGGTGAAGCGGTCGTGCGCGGCGGCCAGCTCTTCGCGCGCGCGCTTGGGTTCGGTGATGTCCGTCATCGAACTCATCCAGCCGGTGTGGCGGCCGCGGCTGTCCACCAGCGGCGACACGTACATGCGAGCAAAGAAGCCGGTGCCGTCGCGGCGCATCACGCGCATTTCATAGCCGCCGGCCGGGGACTTGCCCTGCAGCGTCAGGTCGATCTGCTTCTGCATTTCCTGCTGGTCGTTCGGCGGCCAGTAGGGGAAGGGCGGCAGGCGGCCGACCAGGTCGTTTTCCTGCCAGCCGGTCATGCGGCAGAACGCCGGGTTGACATAGGTGATGCGGCCTTTCAGGTCGAGCGCGCGCAGGCCGATCAGCATGGAGTTCTCCATGGCACGACGGAACGAGGTCTCGGCCAGCAGCGCGCGCTGCGCTTCGGAGCGGCGGCTGGTGTGCCGCCACATGCTCCACAGGCTCCACAGCAGGAAGCAGGACAGCCCGACCACCAGCCACAGCAGCATGTTGTTGGGCAGGTTGGACGGCGGCGGGTAGGCGTCGGCGCGCAGCGACAGCGAATGGCCCGGCGGGTCGAGCAGGACTTCGTACGACAGCGCATTGCCAGGCACCGGGCGCAGCGAGGTGCTGGCGCGCGTCTGGTTGTTCTTGTCGATCAGCGAGAAGCGGTAGCGCTCGGTCAGCTCCGGCGGCAGCAGGTGCGTGAGGATGCCGTTGATGGAGTAGAGCGCGCCCAGCGTGCCGAGGAATTCGTTGTCGCGCACGATCGGCACTTCCATCAGCATGAAGCTGTCGCCGCGGTCGTTGGTGAGCGGGCGGGAGTAGACCACGCGCTGGGTCTCTCGCGCGGCGTCGAAGGTGTCGAGCACCTCGGGTTCGAGCGGCTGGTCCTGGTTTTCGCGCAGCCGGGCCGCGAACTCCGAGGTGGACGGCAGCGACCAGCGCCCGCGGCGCGTGGCGTCGAGCCAGTTGATGAAGACGATCTCGGGGTTCTCGCGCAGGATTTCCTGCGCCGCGGTCCGGTATGCGCCCTGTTCGAGCTGCGCGGCGGCAATATCGCGCGCCAGCGAGGCAAGCTGGTCCTGGTTGCTCAGCAGGGACAGCCGTACGCGCTGCTGCGCCCACGCGGCGTCGCGGTACAGGGCGTCGCGCTGCTGCTGGCGCTCGGTCTCGTGCAGCGACCAGAGGATGACGCCCATCGCCGCGCTGAACAGCACGATGGCCACCAGCGGGATGAACATGAACCAGCTGGTGGCAACCAGGTTGCGCCAGCGCAGCCACCAGAGGCCGCGCGGCGGCGCAGCGACGGTGCCGCTGTCATCGGCCGGCGCCAGGGCTTCGATTGTGCCCAGCGTGCCGGCCGGCGGCGTGGCGTGCGCGCCGTCGCCCCCGGCTGCCCTGGCCGTATCGGAGGCGGTAGGGGGGAGGATGGCTGCGCGCAGGCTGGACAGGAAACGATCGAAAAACGACATGACAGGGATTGACGGCTGACCGGCCAGTGTAGCGGGATTATTGCAGTGCGTCGCTTGGGGAAAGCGCCAATGAAATCAAGGAAATGACTGGCGACGCGGCCGGGCTTGACCCGTATGGGCTACCGCAGCGGGGGTGGAGGATGGTGCGCCGCGATAATATTTCACATTATAAAAAACGATATCGCAATTTGAAAATTTAGCTTGTGCTGGCCTTTCGGCTTCCATAGAATCGGTTCGACCAAAAACGCGGGCGGTAACCATGCGCCTGTCGCGCGGAGGGTTCGGAACAGGACTCCCGGCGGCGGCTACCGATGCAAGGCGCTGCGGCGACGCATCCGCACAAGTCATACCCCGTCACCCCCGGGGCCCGAATGCCAACAGCCAGGGCCCGGGAGCAGGAATTCACCAGGAGACAGTCATGTCCGCCGTACCCGAGCAGATTCTCGGCGCTTCCAGCGCCAACGACGCCGATCCCCAGGAAACCCATGAATGGCTGGACGCCCTGCAGGGCGTCATTGCCGCCGAAGGCTCCGAGCGCGCCGCGTTCCTGATCGAAAAGCAGATCGAGTACGCACGCGTGAACGGCGTGAACCAGCCGTTCCACGCCGAAACGCAGTACATCAACACCATCCCGGTCGACCAGCAGGCCCGTATCCCGGGCGACCAGGACATCGAGCACCGCATCCGCTCGTACACCCGCTGGAACGCGATGGCGATGGTGCTGCGCGCCAACAAGCACACCAATGTCGGCGGCCACATCTCGTCGTTCGCCTCGGCTGCCACGCTGTATGACGTCGGCTACAACCATTTCTGGCGCGCCCCGTCGGAGCAGAGCGGCGGCGACCTGGTGTTCGTGCAGGGCCACTCGGCACCGGGCGTGTACTCGCGTGCATTCCTGTTGGGCCGCCTGAGCACCGAGCAGCTCGACAGCTTCCGCCAGGAAGTGGATGGCAAGGGCATTTCGTCGTACCCGCACCCGTGGCTGATGCCGGACTTCTGGCAGTTCCCGACGGTGTCGATGGGCCTGGGCCCGATCATGGCCATCTACCAGGCCCGCTTCATGAAGTACCTGGACAGCCGCGGCCTGGCCAAGGCAGGCGACCGCAAGGTCTGGGCCTTCCTGGGCGACGGCGAGACCGACGAGCCGGAATCGCTGGGCGCGATCGGCATGGCCGGCCGCGAAAAGCTGGACAACCTGGTCTTCGTCATCAACTGCAACCTGCAGCGCCTGGACGGCCCGGTGCGCGGCAACGGCAAGATCATCCAGGAACTGGAGTCCGAGTTCCGCGGCGCTGGCTGGAACGTGATCAAGGTGGTATGGGGCAGCAAGTGGGATTCCCTGCTGGCGCGCGATACCAAGGGCCTGCTGATGAAGCGCATGATGGATTGCGTGGACGGCGAGTACCAGACCATGAAGGCCAAGGACGGCGCCTACGTCCGCGAGCACTTCTTCAACTCGCCTGAACTGAAGGCGATGGTTGCCGACTGGTCCGACGACGACATCTGGCGCCTGAACCGCGGTGGCCATGACCCGCACAAGATCTACGCGGCCTACAAGGCCGCCAGCGAGCACAAGGGCCAGCCCACGCTGATCCTGGCCAAGACCATCAAGGGCTATGGCATGGGCGATGCCGGCCAGGCCATGAACGTGGCCCACCAGCAGAAGAAGATGCCGGTGGACGCGATCCGCAAGTTCCGCGACCAGTTCAATATCCCGGTATCGGACGACAAGCTCGCCGAAGTACCGTATCTCACCTTCGAGGAAGGTTCGAAGGAACTGGAATACATGCGCCAGGCGCGCATGAACCTGGGCGGCTACCTGCCGGCCCGCCGCCGGAAGGCCGAAGCCCTGCAGGTGCCGCAGCTGTCCGCGTTCGACGCGCTGCTCAAGGCCACCGGCGAAGGCCGCGAAGTGTCCACCACCATGGCCTTCGTGCGGATCCTGAACACGCTGCTCAAGGACAAGCAGATCGGCAAGCACGTGGTGCCCATCGTGCCGGACGAGTCGCGCACCTTCGGCATGGAAGGCCTGTTCCGCCAGATCGGCATCTGGAACCAGCAAGGCCAGAAGTACGTGCCGGAAGACCATGACCAGCTGATGTTCTACAAGGAATCGCAGACTGGCCAGGTGCTGCAGGAAGGCATCAACGAAGCCGGCGCCATGTGCGACTGGATTGCCGCCGCCACGTCGTACTCGACGCACGGCGTGCAGATGATTCCGTTCTACATCTACTACTCGATGTTCGGCATCCAGCGTATCGGTGACCTGTGCTGGGCGGCTGCCGACATGCGCTCGCGCGGCTTCCTGCTGGGCGGCACGGCTGGCCGTACCACGCTGAACGGCGAAGGCCTGCAGCACGAAGACGGCCACTCGCACGTGTTCCACGCCGCGATCCCGAACTGCATCTCGTATGACCCGACCTTCCAGTACGAGCTGGCGGTCATCATGCATGACGGCCTGCGCCGCATGTATGCCGAGCAGGAAGACGTCTACTACTACCTGACGGTGATGAACGAGAACTACGAGCATCCGGAAATGCCGGCTGGCGTAGAGAAGGACATCGTCAAGGGCATGTACCAGTTCCGCAAGGGCGTGGAAAACAGCAACGCACCGCGCGTGCAGCTGCTGGGCTCGGGCACGATCTTCCGCGAGGTGATCGCCGCCGCCGAACTGCTGAAGAAGGACTGGGGCGTGGAATCCGACCTGTGGAGCTGCCCGAGCTTCACCGAGCTGGCCCGCGAAGGCCAGGAAGCCGAGCGCTACAACCTGCTGCATCCGGCTGAGCCCCAGCGCGAGTCGTTCGTCGCGCAGAAGCTCAAGTCGGCCCGCGGCCCGGTCATTGCCTCGACCGACTACGTGCGTGCGTTCGCCGAACAGATCCGTCCGTTCGTGCCGCGCCGCTACGTCGTGCTGGGCACCGACGGCTTCGGCCGCTCGGACACCCGCGAAAAGCTGCGCCACTTCTTCGAGGTGGACCGCCACTGGGTCACGCTGGCCGCGCTGAAGGCGCTGGCCGACGAGGGCGCCATCAGCCGCGACAAGGTGGCTGAAGCGATCAAGAAGTACAACCTCGACCCCAGCAAACCGAACCCGATGTCGGTCTGACCGGCTTCCAGCACCAACCCCCGCAGTACGGCAACGCCGTGCCGCGGGCGCCCCGGGACACCCCGGCCGGCGCCTTGCGGCACAGCGGCGTGACAGAAGCGGGCGGCGAAGGTAATCTCGCCGCTTGCGGATGCGCGCGCGTGCCGGCCTGCCCAGGAGACACTGAATGAGTCAAGCGATTGAAATCAAGGTGCCGGACATCGGCGACTATGACGCCGTTCCCGTCATCGAAGTGCATGTGAAACCCGGCGACAGCATCAACGCGGAAGACGCGCTGGTGACGCTGGAATCGGACAAGGCCACCATGGACGTGCCCTCGCCGCAGGCCGGCGTGGTCAAGGAAGTCCGCATCAAGGTGGGCGACAACGTGTCCGAAGGCTCCGTGCTGGTGATGCTGGAAGCCGCCGGCGCAGCCGCTCCGGCCCCGGCCCCGGCTCCGGCAGCCGCGGCGCCGGCTCCCGCACCGGCACCGGCCGCTGCCCCGGCACCTGCCGCCGCGCCCGCCGCGGGCGGCACCATTGAAGTCAAGGTTCCCGATATCGGCGACTATGACGCGGTCCCCGTGATCGAAGTCCACGTCAAGCCGGGCGATACCATCAACGCCGAAGATGCCGTCGTCACGCTGGAATCGGACAAGGCCACCATGGACGTGCCGTCTCCGCAAGGCGGCGTGGTCAAGGAAGTCAAGGTCAAGGTGGGCGACAACGTGTCCGAGGGCACGCTGCTGATCCTGCTGGAAGGCGCCGCCGGCGCTGCCGCACCGGCTCCGGCTGCGGCGGCGCCTGCGCCGGCCCCGGCTGCTGCGCCTGCCCAGGCTCCGGCCCCGGCGCCTGTTGCCGCCGCGCCGGCTCCCGCAGCGCCGGCCGCAGCCCCGGTCGGCGCGACCGGCAAGGCCGCGCACGCGTCGCCGTCGGTGCGCAAGTTTGCGCGCGAACTGGGCGTGGATGTTTCCCGCGTGCCGGGCACGGGCCCGAAGGGCCGCATCACCCAGGAAGACGTGCAGGGCTACGTCAAGGGCGTCATGACCGGCCAGGCCGCGGTGCCGGCACAGGCTGCCGCGGCCGGCGGTGGTGGTGGTGAGCTTGGCCTGCTGCCGTGGCCGAAGGTCGACTTCACGCGCTTCGGCGAGGTCGAAAGCAAGGCCCTGTCGCGCATCAAGAAGATCTCGGGCGCCAACCTGCACCGCAACTGGGTCATGATCCCGCACGTCACCAACCATGACGAAGCGGACATCACCGACCTGGAGGCCTTCCGCGTCCAGCTGAACAAGGAAAACGAGAAGTCTGGCGTCAAGGTCACGATGCTGGCGTTCATGATCAAGGCCACGGTCGCGGCGCTGAAGAAGTTCCCGAACTTCAACTCGTCGCTCGACGGCGACAACCTGGTGCTGAAGAAGTACTTCAACATCGGTTTCGCGGCTGACACGCCGAACGGCCTGGTCGTGCCGGTCATCAAGGACGCCGACAAGAAGGGCGTGCTCGAGATCAGCCAGGAAATGAGCGAGCTGGCCAAGCTGGCGCGCGACGGCAAGCTCAAGCCTGACCAGATGCAGGGCGGCTGTTTCTCGATCTCGTCGCTGGGCGGCATCGGCGGCACGTATTTCACGCCGATCATCAACGCGCCGGAAGTGGCCATCATGGGCGTGTGCAAGTCGTACCAGAAGCCGGTTTGGGACGGCAAGCAGTTCGTGCCGCGCCTGACGCTGCCGCTGTCGCTGTCGTGGGACCACCGCGTGATCGACGGCGCCGAGGCGGCCCGCTTCAATACGTACTTCGGGCAGTTGCTGGCGGACTTCCGCCGCATCCTGCTGTAAGGCTGCCGCGGCCATGTCCGTGACGGGCATGGCCATGGTGCCTGCAGCCCCGGGAGGCGAGCCATGACTACCTGTGTCGTCGTCAAGAAGGGTGCCGAGGTGGCGATTGCGGCCGATGCGCTGGTCACGTTCGGTGATACGCGCCTGTCGCGCGCCTACGAGCGCAACCAGAAGGTGTTTCCGGTCGGCGACAGCTTTGTCGCCCTGGCCGGCACCACGGCGCACTTCCCGGTCATGCGCGCCTTGCTGGCGGGGATGGGCGAGGAGTGCCGGCTCGGTTCGCGCGATGACGTGTTCCGGACTTTCCTGAAGGTGCATGAGAAGCTCAAGTCCGAGTACTTCATCAACACCAAGGAAGACGAGGATGATCCGTACGAGTCGTCGCAGATCGTCTGCCTGATCGCCAACCCGGCTGGGATCTTCGGTGTCTATTCGTACCGCGAGGTGTTTTCGTTCGACCGTTTCTGGGGCATCGGCTCGGGCCGCAACTATGCGCTGGGAGCCATGCATGCGGTCTACGACAAGCCCGAGCTGGATGCAGCCGCCATCGCACGCATCGGTGTCGATGCCGGTATCGAGTTCGACAAGAGTTCGGCAGGCCCGATAGAAGTCCATACCGTAAGGCTGCACGAGGCCGGCGCCGCCGGCGCAGCGGCAACCAACAACGACGGCGCGCCCTGAGGCCACGCAGGCCGGCGCGCATAGAGGAGCAAACATGAGTGTGATCGAAGTCAAGGTGCCGGATATCGGCGATTTCGACGCGGTGGAAGTGATCGAGGTCCTGGTCAAGGCGGGCGACACGGTCGAGCAGGAACAGTCGCTGATCGTGCTGGAGTCGGACAAGGCCAGCATGGAAGTGCCGTCGTCGGCGGCCGGCAAGGTGGTCGACGTGCGCGTGAAGGTCGGCGACAAGGTCGGGCAGGGCACGGTGATCTGCACGGTGGAAGCGCAAGCTGCCGCCCCGGCGCCGGCCCCTGCGCCCGCCGCAGCGGCACCGGCCCCGTCGGCCGCGCCGGCGCCGGCTCCGGTGGCGGCCAGCCACGCCGGTGGCGCCGATATCCAGTGCGACATGCTGGTGCTGGGCGCCGGTCCCGGCGGCTACTCGGCGGCCTTCCGTGCCGCTGACCTGGGCATGAATACCGTGCTGGTGGAACGCTATGCCACGCTCGGCGGCGTCTGCCTGAACGTGGGCTGCATCCCGTCCAAGGCGCTGCTGCACAACGCCGCGGTGATCGACGAAGCCAAGGCGCTGGCCGCGCACGGCATCCTGTTCGGCGAAGCCAAGATCGACCTGGACGGCCTGCGCCACTACAAGAACCAGGTGGTCGGCAAGCTGACCGGCGGCCTGGCCGGCATGGCCAAGGCACGCAAGGTGCAGGTGGTGCGCGGCATCGGTACTTTCCTCGATCCGCACCACCTGGAAGTGGATGCGACCGAGGGCGAGGGCAAGCAGGCCACGGGCAAGAAGACCGTGATCCGCTTCGAGAAGGCCATCATCGCGGCCGGCAGCCAGGCGGTGAAGCTGCCGTTCATCCCGGAAGATCCGCGCATCGTCGATTCGACCGGCGCGCTGGAACTGCCCGAGGTGCCCAACAAGATGCTGGTCATCGGCGGCGGCATCATTGGCCTGGAAATGGCCACGGTGTACAGCACGCTGGGCGCGGACATCGACGTCGTCGAAATGCTGCCGGGCCTGATGAACGGCGCCGACCGCGACTTGGTCAAGGTCTGGGAGAAGAAGAACAAGGACCGGTTCGGCAAGGTCATGCTGAACACGAAGACCGTCGCGGTGGAGGCCAAGCCGGACGGCATCTACGTGAAGTTCGAAGGCGAGCAGGCGCCGGCCGAGCCGCAGCGCTACGACCTGGTACTGGTGTCGGTGGGCCGCTCGCCCAACGGCAAGCGCATTGGCGCCGAAAAGGCCGGCGTGGCCGTGACGGATCGCGGCTTCATCAACGTCGACCAGCAGATGCGCACCAATGTGCCGCACATCTTCGCGATCGGCGACGTGGTCGGTCAGCCGATGCTGGCCCACAAGGCGGTGCACGAGGCCCACGTGGCCGCGGAAGCCGCCCACGGCGAGAAGGCCTACTTCGATGCCAAACAGATCCCGTCGGTGGCCTTCACCGATCCGGAAGTGGCCTGGGCTGGCCTGACCGAGGACCAGTGCAAGGAGCAGGGCATCAAGTACAGCAAGGGCGTGTTCCCGTGGGCTGCCTCGGGCCGTGCCATTGCCAACGGCCGCGACGAGGGCTTCACCAAGCTGATCTTCGACGAGGAAACCCATCGCGTCATCGGCGGCGGCATCGTCGGCACGCATGCCGGCGACCTGATCAGCGAAGTCTGCCTGGCCATCGAGATGGGCGCGGACGCTGTGGATATCGGCAAGACCATCCATCCGCACCCGACGCTGGGCGAGTCGATCGGCATGGCCGCGGAAATCTACGAAGGCACCTGCACCGACGTGCCGCCGCCGCGCAAGCGCTGATCGGCTGCAGAGCATAGGCAAGCAAACCCGCCCTTGTGGCGGGTTTCTTCTTGTTCAATTACGCAATTAACCGACAGAAATTTCCAGCACCTACTAAATTTGCCTGCACGGGGAGGGCGGGAAAGTCAGAGGGCGGGTCAATCCGGCTGTTGGGGCGTGGACTGGATGATGTCTTCCAGTTGCGCGCTCATGGGAATGCCAAGGCGTTCGCCAGTGGGCAGGCGGTTCATGAACCACTGCTTGTACAGGCGCTCCAGTTCGCCGGTGGTGATCAGGTCGCGCACCGCCTTGTCGACGACTGCGGCAAATTGCGGATCGTCCTTGCGCAGCATGATGCCGTAGGGATCGTAGGACAGGAAGTCGCGCGTCACGTCATACTTCTTGCCGAGTCCATACTTGGCCAGGAAGCCGTATAGCAGGACGTCGTCCCCCGCGTAGGCGTCGGCGCCGCCGTGGCGCAGGACTTCGAAGGCATCGGCATGGTCGCGGGCGCGGATGATGGTCACGCCGAGATTGAAGCGCGTGGACAGCCGCTCGATCGCTTCCACATTGGTGGTGCCGGCCGTGGCCACCACCGTCTTGCCTTTCAGGTCGCGGAAGGTACGGATGGGCGAGCCATGCGGCACCATCAGCTTGGTGCCCGCGACGAAGATCACCGGCGAGAAGGCCACCCGCTGTTGCCGTTCGGCATTGCGCGTGGTCGATCCGCACTCCAGGTCGATCTTGCCCGACGTCATCGCATCAATGCGGTTCTCGGAGGTGACCGGGACCCAGTTGATGGTCAGGTCGCGGCCTACCTCATTGCCTGCTTCCTGCACGATGGCCGTGCAGATGTCGATCGAGTAGCCGATCGGCCGGCGGATCTGGTTCAGGTATGAAAAGGGCAGCGAGGATTCCCGGTAGCCGATGATCAGGATGCCGGATTCCTTCGCCTTCTTCAGCGTGCCCGAGAGGGCGATCGGCTCCTGGGCCAGCGCAACGCCGGCAGCCAGTGCCAGGCATAGCGCCACGACTTGCCACCACACATTGCGGCCACGCCGGGCAACAGTGCAAGACATGCGTCGCTCCTCTGCGGTCTGCGAACCACCGCTCATGCACGCGCGGCCTCGGGTTTGGACAACGGCTCGCGTTCGTCGCCCATGCCACCCATGCCGCCCTCGTCGCCGGTATCGAGCGTCGATTCGCTGGCCAGTTGGCCTTCCCACTTGGCGACCACGGCGGAGGCAATCGAGTTGCCCACGGCGTTGGTCGCGGAGCGGCCCATGTCGAGGAACTGGTCCACCCCCATGATCAGCAGGAGGCCGGCCTCCGGCATATTGAACTGGTTCAGCGTGGCGGCAATGACTACCAGCGACGCCCGCGGCACGCCCGCCATGCCCTTCGACGTCAGCATCAGCAACAACAGCATCGTGATCTGCGTGCCTAGCGGCAGGTGGATGTCATAGGCCTGGGCGATAAACAGCACGGCGAACGTGCAGTACATCATCGACCCGTCCAGGTTGAACGAATAGCCCAGCGGCAGCACGAAGCTGGAGATCTTGCGGTTGACGCCGAACTTGTCGAGCGCATCGAGCAGCTTCGGATAGGCGGCTTCGGAGCTCGCGGTGGAGAAAGACAACAGGAACGGCTCGCGGATCAGCTTGATCAGTGTGACGATCCGCCTGCCCAGGAACACAAAGCCGGCCAGCGCCAGCAATGCCCAAAGCACGAACAGGGCAAGGTAGAAGCTGCCCATGAACTTGGCGAAGGTCAGGAGGATGCCAAGGCCTTGCGTCGTCACCGTCGACGCTATGGCGGCGAACACCGCAACCGGCGCCAGCCACATGACCGCACCGGTGATCTTCAGCATGATCTGCGCGAGATCCTCGATCACGCCGGCCATGCGCTTGCCATGTTCGCCCAGTGTGGCAATGGCGGTGCCGAAGAAGATCGAGAAGACCACGATCTGCAGGATCTCGTTGTTGGCCATGGCCTCGGCCACGGACTTGGGCACCAGGTGGGCGACGAAATCCTTCAGCGTGAAGGCGTTGGTTTTCAGGTTGGTGGCGGAGCCGACATCGGGCAGGGGCAGGCCGATGTTGACGCCTGGCTGCAGCATGGTGGCCATGATCAGGCCCAGCGTCAGCGACACGAGCGAGGCCGTGATGAACCACGCCATCGCCTTGATGCCCACGCGGCCGACGGTGCTGGCGTCTCCCATATGGGCAATGCCGATGACCAGCGTCGAGAAGACCAGGGGTGCGATGATCATCTTGATCAGCCGCAGGAAGACATCGGTGATGATCGAGATGTAGCCTGCGATCTCCTTCGCCAGCTTTGGATCGGGGAATGCGACATGACAGGCGTAGCCGACCACGCCGCCAAGGATCATCGCGATGACGATGTAGGTCGTGATATGGCTCTGCGTCTTCATGGCATCTCCTTGATGCTGTTGCGTTGCGCAAGCGCTGCGCCACGCATGCCCGGCATGGCCTGGTGTTGCACCGCGCCATGTCAATCCGGGGGAGGCCCAGGCACGCCAGAATGCCGCGGGCTGCACCTTGCTAACGATAGTCGCCCGCTCCGGCATTGGGCAAGGAGAACGCTTGCGGGCGTGCTTTGCGAGGCAGCGGCGCGGCAAGGACGCGGGCGGCGGAAAGCAAAAAAGCCCGACCAAAAAAAACCCGACCTGTAGGGTCGGGCTTAACGATACCTTTGGACAAGGAGACCGCGGTACCGAGGAGACACCGGCACGCGATGCGGCAAGTCTGCGTTGTGTGCTGCCGCAATCATCGTTAGCAAAACGCGCCGTCCAGCGGTGCGCTTTGCCAACGGACCGGCGCGGAGCCGGTCGTTGGTACTACCTTTCAGACGTGCCGGCGATCAGGCAGCGGTCGTCTTCTTGGCGGCGGCGCTGCGGGCCGTGGCGCTGGCCTGCTGGGCAGCCTTGCTGGCGGCGGTGGCGGCAGCCTGGAAGTTGCTTTCGGCGATTTCAACAGCCTGCTTGGTGGCCTTCTGGACCGACTCGTAGGCGTTGTTGGCAGCCGAGATGGCCGACTTCACGATGGCCACGGTCGATTCCGAACCGGCCGGTGCGTTCTTGGCGAGGTTGTCGACCAGAGCCTGCACGTTCTTCGAGCCTTCGGCCAGTTGGGCTTCGGCGACCTTGGTGAACTCGCTCTGGGTTTCCGAAGCGATTTCGTACAGGTGACGGGTGTAGGCCAGGGTCTTTTCCGCGACCGGCTGCACCAGCGAAGCCTGGATGGCCAGCAGTTCCTGGGCATCCTTGGCGGACAGCGCCTTCTTGGCGTTGTCGATGTTTTCGGCGAAGGTGGTCTTGACGACCTGCAGGTTCAGTTCGACGAGCTTCTCGACGCCTTCGAAAGCCTTGGTGGTCAGGCCAAACAGCGTTTCCAGGTTTGCCTTTTGCGCTGCTGCGACTTGTTCCGGGGTGAGGATCATTGCTGGTCTCCAGTGGTGAACTTCAAGGTCAAGCAAATTAAACCGCCTGGATGTCAGGATCGTGACGGATATCGTTCCGTGCCGTCCAGCCCAGGCGTAGGGATTGGGTCAGGGCGCTTGCGCTGTTGCTTTGGTGCGCCGCAACAATTGCAATTCTAGGGAATGAAAAGCCTGTGTCAAGCAGTTTTTGTGCGTCGCACAAAAAGAACGCGGCAACCGCCTCGAAATGTGCCGTGGGCGTCATGAACCAGGCGTGACACGCGGGTTTTCCAGCAGTGCTACCATCGCAGGCTGCCAATGCTTGACCACGCAAGCGTTGCGCCCGACAACAAGAATGATCGCCTCGTCACACCATGCTCGCCTTCTACGCCGACCATTTTGTACTGCCGCTGCCACCGGGCCATCGCTTCCCGATGCGCAAGTACAGCATGCTGCGGGAAGCCGTCGCCTGCGTACCGGGGCTGATGTTTCGCGAGGCGCCGCGTGCCGGGGACGACGCGCTCCTCCTTGCCCATACGCCGTCCTATGTGGCTGACGCTTCCTCCGGCCTGCTCGACGCGGCGCGCCAGCGCGAGATCGGATTCCCCTGGTCCGAGGCGATGGTCGAGCGCTCGCGCCGCTCGGCCGGCGCGACCATCGAGGCCTGCCGCACGGCACTGGGCGAGGGCATTGCCGTGAACCTGGCGGGCGGCACGCACCATGCCTATGCCGACAAGGGCGGTGGTTTCTGCTTCAATGACGCAGCCATCGCAGCGCGCGTATTGCAGCGCGACGGCCGGGTCCGGCATGTGGCGGTGATCGATCTCGACGTGCACCAGGGCAATGGCACGGCTTCCATCCTGCAGTCGGACCCGACCATCTTCACCCTGTCGCTGCATGGGGAGAAGAACTATCCCTTTCGCAAGGAAGCGAGCGACCTCGATGTCGGGCTGCCGGATGGCTGCGGTGACGACGCCTATGCCGAAGCACTGCAGGTTGCGCTGGATACGCTGTTCGACCGCTTTGCCCCGGACCTGCTGATCTACCTCGCGGGGGCGGACCCGCACGAGGGCGATCGCCTCGGCCGGCTGAAGCTGTCCATGGATGGCCTGGCCCGGCGTGACACCATGGTGTTCGAGGCTGCGCTGTCGCGCCGGCTCCCGGTCGCAGTGGCCATGGCCGGCGGCTACGGTAACCGGATCGAAGATACGGTTGCGGTGCATGCACAGACCGTCGGCCTCGCTGCGCGCTACCACGCACGCTACGCGCTGGATAGCATCACGCCTGTGCGGGCGGTGGCGGCATGAGTACCGCATGACGCATGCCGATCCGATGACGTTCCTGCGGTTCGTGGGCGTCCTGGTGCCAATACTAATGGTGCCCTTCGTGTGGCTGGCGTGGCGCTGGTCATTCGCCGTTAGCCGCTTTCGCGACTTCCCTTCATTCCTGTTCCGCAACGTCCCATGAAACCGCAAGCCGAGCACCGCAGTGCCTATCCGCACTTCCAGGCCATCACGACGCGTTGGATGGATAACGATGTCTATGGCCACGTGAACAACGTTGTCTACTACAGTTATTTTGACACCGTCGTGAACACGTACCTGATCCGGCAGGGCGTGCTCGACCTCGAAGCGGGCGGCACGATCGGGCTGGTGATCGAGACGCAGTGCAACTACTTCTCGTCGCTGAGCTTTCCGGACACGGTCATGGCGGGCTTGCGCGTGGCGCGGCTGGGTACGTCCAGCGTGCGCTATGAGGTGGGGCTGTTCAGCGGGGACAGCGAGATCGCGGCGGCACAAGGGCACTTTATCCACGTCTATGTCGATCGCGTCACACGCCGCCCGGTGGCCTTGCCCGAGCCGCTGCGCCGCGCGTTGCAGCCCCTGACGGTTCCCTGTGTGCAGGCGCGGGGCGAGGCGTGATGGAGGAAGGCAAGATGTCGCAGGACATGCAAGCAGGCACGCAAGTAGCCGCCGGGGCTGTTTCGCGGCACGCGGTCGACTGCGTCGACCGCGCCATCCTGACGCGCCGTTCGGTCCGGGCATTCCTGGATACGCCGGTGCCGCGCGAAACGGTCGAAGAGATACTCGCCGTTGCCAGCCGCGCGCCATCCGGCACCAACACGCAACCGTGGCGCGTCTATGTGCTGGCCGGGGACGCCAAGGCCAGGCTGTGCGCCGACTTGATGGCTGCGTATGAAGACCCGGAGCGCGACACCAAATACCTGGAAGAGTATCCGTACTACCCGCGCTCATGGGTGAACCCCTATCTGGAGCGCCGCCGCAAGGTGGGCTGGGATCTCTATGGCCTGCTGCAGATCAGCCGCGAGGACAAGTCGCGCATGCACGAACAGCACGCACGCAACTTTCGCTTCTTCGACGCACCGGTTGGCATGATTTTCACGATCGACCGGATCATGGAGCTCGGTAGCTGGCTCGACTATGGCATGTTCCTGCAGAGCATCATGATCGCCGCCAGGGCGCGTGGCCTCGACACCTGCCCACAGGCGGCGTTCACCCAGTTCCACAAGGTCATTGGCGATCACCTGCGCCTGCCCGGCGAAGAAATGGTCGTCTGCGGCATGTCGCTTGGCTATGCGGATCCAGAGGCCATCGAAAACCGGCTCAGCACGGAACGTGAACCGGTAAGCGGGTTTGCGCGTTTCCTCTCATAGTGAGATATGTATCAATATGTAACGATACGCGCCGACATACAAGGAAGATTGCTGCAGCGGCGAAGCCATTGCGGTGTTGTGGCTTACGGAGATCGATGATGACGAACGTGACGAATAATCAACAATTTCCGCAATGTGGAAATGTTTGCAAATCGAACTTTAACTTGCTTCCGTAAGTCTTTAATCTTGCTAACAATTTCTTAATTTCCTACACTAGCGCCATCCTGATGCGCTGAACGAATCATGTTTCGGTCTGATTCCATTTTTTCCAGATTCTTCGGCTTTACGCCCCTGAGTGCCATAGCCGTTGCTGTGCTGGCATCCGCGTCGATGCTGGCCGCACCGTTGGCTGAGGCGGCCACCAAGTCGACATCTACCCAGAAGTCTGTCAAAAAACAGGCAAAATCGTCCAAAATCGAGAAAAAGGCCAGTTCAAGCAGTAAGCGCACGACGGCCAAGGCTTCGTCTTCTCGCAAGGTGGTCGTCCTGAAGAACGGCAGACGGCAGGTTGTGGCGTCGCATCGGGCTGCACCGGTGCGTGCCGTGTTCACGCCGGCCAAGCCGTCACTCGGCGAGGCCATGGGGCTGCGCGATACCGAAGACGCGCTGGCCCTGCGCTCGAGCGTTGCGCTCGTGATGGACCAGAACACCAATGAGGTGCTGTTCCAGAAGAATCCGAGCGCGGTCCTGCCGATTGCCTCGATCACCAAGCTGATGACCGCGCTGGTGGTGACGGACGCGCGCCTGCCGATGGACGAGGTGCTTACCATTACGGAAGAGGACAAGGACACCGAAAAGCACAGCAGCTCCCGCCTGCGCTTCGGTACCCAGCTCACGCGCCAGGAACTGCTGCTGCTGGCGCTGATGTCGTCGGAGAACCGCGCCGCTTCGGCGCTGGGCCGGAACTACCCGGGCGGCCTGCCGGCATTCGTCCAGGCGATGAACCGCAAGGCCCGCGAACTCGGCATGAACGACAGCCACTTCGTGGATTCGAGCGGCCTGTCGAGCAGCAATGTGTCGAGCGCCATGGATCTGGCGCGCATGGTCAATGCCGCTTACCGCAACCCGACCATCCGCGAGTTCTCGACCCAGACCGAGCATGAGGTGAACGTGCTGGGCCGCACACAGCACTACGTCAGCACCAACCGCCTGGTGCGTGGCGGCAACTGGGAGATTGGCCTGCAGAAGACTGGCTTCATCTCCGAAGCTGGCCAGTGCCTGGTCATGCAGGCCCGGGTCAACGGCCGCAATGTGGTGATGGTGTTCCTGGATTCCGTGGGCAAGCTTTCGCGCTTTGCGGACGCCACGCGCGTCCGGGACTGGCTGGAACACTCTTCGCCGCCGGCACCCCAGCCGCACACGTTCCCGTCCTCGCCGAACCTGACGCAGACGCCTGGCGGCGCACATGCGATCCTGGCTTCGCAGCAGTCGCACGGAACCTGAGCTCAGCCTGACCCAAAAAACGCGCCGATCATGGCGCGTTTTTTTATGGGGCTTCGCCGCTTCAGAGCAGCTTGCCCGGATTCATGATGCCGGCCGGATCGAAGGCGCGCTTGATCTCGCGCATCAGCCGCAGTTCCAGCGGGTCCTTGTACTGCAGGAATGCATGGCGCTTGAGCTGGCCAATGCCATGTTCCGCACTGATGCTGCCACCGTAGCGCATCACTTCATCGAGCACGGTGCCGGTCACAGCGTCTTCGTGCTTCGCCGCCCAGTCCTTCGGCGCACCCGCCGGGCGCGACAGGTTGTAGTGCAGGTTGCCGTCGCCGAAGTGCCCGAAGATGAACGGCCGGATGGCCGGGTCCAGCGTGCGCAGGCAGGCTTCCATCGACACCATGAACGCCGGGATCTGTTCGATCGGCAGGGAAACGTCGTGCTTCAGGTGCGGCCCGTCCGCGCGCTGCGCTTCCGAGATTTCCTCGCGCAGTTTCCACAGGGCCTGCAGCTGCGCCAGCGACGCGGATACTGCAGCATCCTGGCACAGGCCGCGTTCCAGCGCCTCGCCAATGACGCGCTCCAGCAGTGCGTTGAGCGCGTCTTCCTCCGCAGTGTCGGCCAGCTCCACCAGCACGTAGGCGGAATGGCGCTGTGCAAAAGGCTCCTGCACGCCTTCGGCATGGGTGAGGACCAGGTCCAGGCAAGCGCCGGTGAAGAATTCGAAAGCCTGCAGCCGCGCGCCGCATTGCTCGAACAGCAGCGCGTAGAGTTCCAGCGCCTGCTGCGGCGACTCCACTGCAGCCAGCACGACACTGCGTGTGTCGGTGCGCGGGAACAGGCGCAATGCCGCGGCGGTGATGACGCCGAGCGTGCCTTCCGAGCCGATCAGCAGCTGCTTGAGGTCATAGCCGGTGTTGTCCTTGCGCAGCGCGCGCAGGCCATGGAAGACCTCGCCATTGGGCAGCACGGCTTCGACACCGAGCACCAGTTCGCGCGTCATGCCATAGCGCACGACGTTGACGCCGCCTGCATTGGTCGCCAGGTTGCCGCCGATCTGGCACGAATCCTCCGCCGCCAGGCTCAGCGGCAGCAGCCGGTTAGCGTCGGCCGCGGCGCGCCGCAGGTTCCCCAGGATGCAGCCGGCTTCGGCCACCATGGTGTTGGCAATGGTGTCGAGCGAGCGGATCGCGTGCATGCGGTCCAGGCTCAGCACCACGTTCCGCGGCTGGCTGTCGGGCGTGGCCGCGCCGCACAGGCCGGTGTTGCCGCCGCGCGGCACGACCGGTACCGCAGCCTGCTGGCATAGCGCGAGGCAGCGCGAGACTTCGTCAACCGTGCGCGGGCGGACCACTGCCTGGGCCTGGCCGCGGTAGATGCCCCGCCAGTCCGACAGCCACGGCGCGATGTCGTCGGGTTGTGTGAGCACGGTGTCGGGGCCAAGGATTTCGGTGAGACGCTGGGGCAGGTTGGCGGCTTGCATGAGTGGATCGCTTTCAGCTTTCAGCTTTCAGGGCAGGGGATCGTCGGTGCGTGCGCGCAGGGCCAGGCCCAGGCGCTGCGCGGCGCATTGCAGGTGGTGGGTGGTGGCCCGGCGTGCCGCGTCGGCAGCGCCTTCGCGGATCGCTTCGAAGATGGCTTCGTGTTCCTTGTGCACCGCCTCGGGCAGGCGCGCTTGCTGCAGCGTGTTGGCGCGCGCGGTGGCGACAGCCTGGTGCAATTGCAGGTTCATGTACTGCAGCAATTGCCGGTAATACGGGTTATGCGTGGCGCTGGCAATGCCGATATGGAAGGCGGCATCCAGGTCGACCGCCGGCTGCGCATCATAGAGATGCGCCTTCAGCCGTTGCAGCAGTCCGGAAAGGCTCTCCAGGTCGTCGGCGCTGCGCCGCACGGCGGCCAGTGCGGCGGCAGCGCTTTCCAGGTCAATGCGCAGGTCATACAGGTCGGCCAGCTCGGCACGGCCCAGATCGGGCTCGCGCGGCAGCTGGAAACCGGCGGAGCCCGTGCGCGAACGCACGGTGCAGCCCACGCCCTGGCGGGACTCCACCAGTCCCTGCGAGCGCAGGTGTTCCGTGACTTCGCGGATCACGGCGGCGCTGACGCCGTATTGCCCGGCCAGTTGCTTGCCCGTGGGCAGGCGGCTGCCAACGGGATAGATCCCGTTCTCGATGTCGGTACGCAGCTGACGGGTGACCTGCTCGGTCAGGGTGATTGCTCGGGTTCGCATGGCGGCCCGATTATATGGTTTACAGGTTATCTGAAAACTAAGCGTAAACCCTTGAGTGATGTGTCCATGCTTCGTTGAACCGGCGGCAGGGCCTCAATTTGCCCGGCGCCGCCGGCAAGAACCGGATCAGGCGGCTTCGGACTCGGTCACGTAGCCCATGCCGCGCGAGATCTGCAGCGCGGTGTCCTTCAGGTTCTGGAGCCAGCTGTCCTGCAGGCGGTCGGCGGGCGCCGACAGCGACAGGCCGGCCACCAGGCGGCGCGAATCATCGTAGATGCCGGCGGCGATGCAGCGCACGCCCAGTTCCAGCTCTTCGTTGTCGCGCGCGTAGCCGTTGGTGCGAACCCAGTTGAGTTCGCGCTCGAGCTTGGTCACGTCGGTGATCGAGGTTCGCGTATGCCCGGCCAAGCCGGTGCGCGTGGCATAGCTGCGTACGCGCGTGGCTTCATCGGCGGCCAGGAACAGCTTGCCGACGGAGGTCAGGTGCAGCGGGGCGCGTCCGCCGATGGCGCGCACCACCTGCATGCCTGAGCGCTCGCTGTAGGCGCGCTCGATATACACGATCTCGTCACCCTGGCGTACCGACAGGTTGACCGTTTGCCCGGTCACGCGGTGCAGTGCACGCATCGGTGCCAGCGCCGCGTCGCGTACCGACAGGCGTGCCTTGACCAGGTTGCCGAGTTCCAGCAGGCGCATGCCGAGCCGGTAGCTGCCGGGGTCGGAGCGGTCGACGAAGCGGCATGCCACCATGTCGTTGAGGATGCGATGGGCCGTGGAGGGGTGCAGTCCGGTAGCGATCGACAGCTCTTTCAGGCTGACCGGGTCGGCGTGCTGGGCCAATGCGTCCAGCAGCGTCATCATGCGTTCAATAACCTGGATCGAAGTCTTTCCGGGCGACTTGTCTGCGTCTGACATAGGAAAATGTTGCCCTGCGGCAAATTAAGCATTTGCCTGATTCTATCTCGCATCGTGAAAATTTCAATAGGTGAAATGACATTTCAGTAAGAATCTTCTAGTCCGGTGACCTGCACAGAAGTGATGCGACCTGAACTGCATTCACAGCGCGCTTGAATGGTTTGTGCGCCACTCGCGGCGCAAACGCGCATAATTGCGGGGTTTCGGGGTCTGGAGAAGAAAGCAAATGCGAGTTGGCCTGTTCGCCACCTGCCTGGTGGACCTCATGCGCCCGGAGATCGGCTTCTCCGTGCTGAAGCTGCTGGAAGGCGCCGGCTACGATGTGATGGTGCCCGAGGCCCAGACCTGCTGCGGCCAGCCGGCTTACAACTCGGGCGAGCGCGCCGTGTCGCGCGACCTGGCCGAGAAATTCCTGCGAGAGTTCGAGATGTTCGACTATGTGGTGGTGCCGTCGGGCAGCTGCGGCGGCATGATCCGCCATCACTACGCCGACCTGCTGCGTGACGATCCCGAACTCAACGGCCGTTACGAACGCCTGCGCGAACGCGTGTTCGAGCTGACCGATTTCCTCGTCAACGTCGCGAAGATCGAACACCTCGATTCGAACTTTGCCGGCCACGTCACCTACCACGATTCCTGCTCGGGCCTGCGCGAGCTGGGCGTTAAGGTGCAGCCGCGCGAACTGCTCGGCAAGCTGCCCGGCGTGCAGCTGACCGAGATGAAGGACTGCGAGGCCTGCTGCGGCTTCGGCGGTACCTTCTCGGTCAAGTACGGCAATATCTCGACGGCCATCGTCGACGAGAAGTGCGCGAACATCAAGGCCAGCGGCGCCGATGCGGTCGTGCTGGGGGACCTGGGCTGCATGCTCAATATCGAAGGCCGCCTGCGCCGCAGCGGCGACAGGCAGACGCGCGTGCTGCATATCGCGCAGGTACTGGCTGGCGACGCCTGAGCACCGGAGACGCGACGATGCAAGTCCACAGCATGGAATTCAAGGCGCGTGCCGGCCAGAAGCTGGCTGACCAGCGCCTGCAGCAGAACCTCAAGAAGCTCTCCACCAAGTTCGTCACCGCGCGCGCCGATGCTATCCGCGACATAGACTTCGACGCCACGCGTGCCGCGCTCAAGGAACGGCGCAACCGCGCGCTGGAAAACCTGGACGTATGGCTTGCCACGTTCGAGGAAAACGCCACGCGCCGCGGCGCCACCGTTCTGTTTGCCGAGACCACCGCCGACGCGGCGCGCCTGGTCGCGGAGATCGCGCAGAAGCACGGCGTGAAGAAGGTCATCAAGAGCAAGTCGATGGTGACCGAGGAGATGCGGCTCAACCAGGTGCTCGGCGAGATGGGCGTGCAGAGCATCGAGACCGACCTGGGCGAGTACATCCTGCAGATCAACGACTCGGAGCCGCCTTCGCACATCATTGCGCCGGTGGTGCACAAGGACAAGGACGAGATCGCGGACCTGTTCGCCAGGGTCCACCACAAGCCGCGCCTGACCGACATCCCGGAAATGACGCGCGAAGCGCGAGAGGTGCTGCGCCCCGAGTTCTTGTCCGCCGACATGGGCGTGACCGGCGGCAACTTCATCATTGCCGAGACCGGTTCGGTGGCGGTCGTCACCAACGAAGGCAACGAAGGCATGTGCACGGTCATGCCGCGCGTGCATGTGGCCGTCACCGGCATCGAGAAGGTGCTGCCGACACTGGAAGACCTGGCGACCGTGATGCGGCTGCTGCCGCGTTCGGCGACGGGGCAGGCGATCTCGAACTATTTCTCGCTGCTGACCGGCCCGCGTGCCGAAGGCGAGCGCGATGGCCCCGAGCACATGTACTTCGTGCTCGTCGACGGCGGCCGCAGCGGCCTGATCGGCGGGGAGTTTCAGGAGATGCTGCGCTGCATCCGCTGCGGCGCTTGCATGAACCATTGCCCGGTCTACCAGAAGATCGGCGGCCATGCCTATGGCTGGGTCTATCCGGGCCCGATGGGCAGCGTGCTGACGCCGAGCTATGTTGGCCTGGCCAACGCCCTGGACTTGCCGCAGGCGGCCACGATGTGCGGCGAGTGCAACCGCGTGTGCCCGGCATCGATCCCGCTCTCGGACCTGCTGCGCAAGCTGCGCGAAAAGCAGATGGAACGCGGCCTGCGGCCCTGGCAGGAGCGTTTCGCGCTGCAGGCGTGGGGCTTCGTGGCACGGCGCCCGGCACTCTATGCGCTGGCCAGCCGTCTCGGCGCGCGCGTGCTCGCGCGCATGGGCGGCAGCAACCGGCTGATCGCCAGTCTGCCTATGGCGGGCAAAGGCTGGACCCAGACGCGGGACATGCCCGCACCGTCGGGGCGAACGTTCCGCGAGCTATACAAGGAAAGGAGGGCACGCACATGAGCGCCGCCAATACGGACACGCTGGCGCGCATGCGTTCGGCACTGGACCAGCACACTGGCGGCTCGCTGCCGGCGGCTGAACTCGTGAAGGCATGGCGCGAGGCAGCACCCGCGCTGACGCTGCCGCCGGTGTTTGGCCAGGCGATGGAAGAACTGCTGCGCCGGCTGGAGATGTCGGCGGTGTTCGCGCAGGACAGCTGTTCGTTTTCGAGTACGGCGGTGACGGATCAGCTCGGGCGGTGGCTGGACAAGGCGGCTACGGCCTGACAGAAAGAAAAAAGGGAGCGGCAAGGCTCCCTTTCTTCATGCCTGCCACAGGCAGATCAGCCCAGCAGCAACGCATCATCATCCAACTGCTCATGCCTCGTCTGCTCGAACATGCGCAGCAGATCGGGCACATCCAACCCTTTGCGCTTGTCGCCGGACACATCCAGCACGACCTGGCCCTGGTGCAGCATCACCGTGCGCTGGCCATAGTCCAGCGCTTGTCGCATGCTGTGCGTGACCATCATCGTCGTCAGCTTGCTTTCCTCGACGATGCGCGCGGTCAGTTCCAGCACGAACGCGGCGGTCTTCGGGTCCAGCGCGGCGGTGTGCTCGTCGAGCAGCAGGATGCGCGATGGCTGCAGCGAGGCCATCAGCAGGCTCACGGCCTGGCGCTGGCCGCCGGAGAGCAGGCCGATGCGGTCGGTCAGGCGGTTTTCCAGGCCCAGGTTCAAGAGGCGCAGCTTCTCGCGGAACAGTTCGCGCGAGGCGCGGTTCAGCGCGGGGCGGAAACCACGCTTCGTGCCGCGGGCCATCGCCAGCGCCATGTTCTCTTCGATCGTCAGCGCCTCGCAGGTGCCGGCCATCGGGTCCTGGAACACGCGTGCGACCAGGTGTGCGCGGTCCCAGGCGGGCTTGCGCGTCACGTCTGTTTCATCGATCGTGATGCGTCCCGAGTCGACCATCTGGTCGCCGCTGATCGCGTTCAGGAAGGTCGACTTGCCGGCGCCGTTGGAGCCGATCACGGCCACGAACTGGCCGCTGGGGATCTCCAGGCTCAGGCCGCGCAGCGCGCGGGTCTCGATCGGCGTGCCCGGGTTGAAGGTGAGCTTCAGGTCTTGTGCGCGCAGCATCTCAGGCACCTCCGTTCTTGCGGGCAAACAGCTTCTTGCGGGTGGCGGGCAGCACCAGGGCGATCGTCACCAGCGCGGCGGTGACCAGGTTCAGGTCCTGCGCCTTGAGGCCGATGAAGTCGCTGTTCAGCGCGAGCGCAATGAAGAAGCGGTAGAGGATCGCGCCGATCACCACGGCGAGCGTGGCCCATACCAGGCGGCGTGCCGGCAGGATAGTTTCGCCGATGATCACCGCGGCCAGGCCGATCACGATGGTGCCGATGCCCATCGAGATATCGGAGCCGCCCTGGGTTTGCGCGAACAGCGCGCCGGCCAGTGCCACGAGCCCGTTGGACAGGGCCATGCCGGCCAGCGTGGCGCGGCCCGTAGCGATGCCCTGCGAGCGCGCCATGCGCGGATTGGCGCCGGTAGCGCGCATGGCCAGGCCGAGCTGCGACGAGAAGAACCAGTCCAGGCCAACTTTGGCGACGACCACGACGACGAACAGCACCAGCGGTCGCAGCACATAGTCGGGCAGCCATTCGGGCTGCAGGATGGTGAACATCGTCGGCTCGGTGATCAGCGGCACATTGGGACGGCCCATGATGCGCAGGTTGACCGAGTACAGCGCGATCATCATCAGGATACTGGCGAGCAGGTCCATGATCTTGAGCCGCACATTCAGCCAGCCAGTGATGAAGCCAGCCAGGGCGCCGGCCACGATGGCGACGGCGGTGGCGACAAACGGATCCTGCCCGGCGGAGATCAGCGTCGCGGCCACGGCGCCGCCCAGCGGGAAGCTGCCGTCAACGGTCAGGTCGGGAAAATTGAGGATGCGGAAGGAAATCAGCACCCCAAGGGCAACCAGGCTGAAGATCAGGCCGATCTCCAGGGCACCCAGAAGGGAAAAGAGGGACATGGTGAATCCTGTTGACAGCTGGCGCGGCCCGCCCGGATAAGGCCGGTCGGCTCGCCGTCTCGTTCAGGGGGCGGGCCCGGGTAGGGTAATCCGGATCTTGTACTGTAGTGGGCTGGCGGATGCGCGGCCGTCCGCACGGCGCGGACGGCACAGCTCAGACTTTCTGCTTACTTGATGACGGTCTTGGCTTCCTTGACCAGGTCCGGCGACAGCGTCACGCCTTGCTTCTGCGCGGCGCCGGTGTTCACGAACAGTTCCAGGTTGCTGCTGGTTTCGGAGGCAATCGTGCCCGGCTTCTCACCCTTCAGGATGCGCACCACGACCTTGCCGGTCTGGTGGCCCAGGTCCAGGTAGTTGATGCCCAGCGCGGCGATGGCGCCACGCTTGACGCTGTCGGTGTCGGCAGCGACCAGCGGAATCTTCGATTCATTGGCAACCTTGACCAGCGCTTCATAGGCCGAAACCACGTTGTTGTCGGTGTTGGTGTAGATCACGTCCACCTTGCCGGCCAGGCTCTTGGCGGCGGCACCGATGTCGACCGTGCGCGGCGCGGCGGCTTCCTTCAGGGTCAGGCCCTGCTTGGCCAGCAGTTCCTTCAGTTCCTTGACCACCACGACCGAGTTGGCTTCGCCAGGGTTGTAGACCATGCCGACGGTCTTGGCCTTCGGCACCACGCGCTTGATCAGGGCGACCTGCTTGTCCAGCGGCAGCTTGTCCGACACGCCGGTCACGTTGGTGCCCGACGGGGCCCAGCTCTTGACCAGCTGCGCGGCGACCGGATCGGTCACGCCCGAGTACACCACCGGCACGCTCTTGGTGGCGGCCACCACGGCCTGGGCCGATGGCGTGGCGATGGCGACGATCGCGTTCGGGTTGTCGCCGACGAACTTGCGGGCGATCTGGGCTGCCGTGCCGGTATTGCCCTGGGCGCTCTGGTATTCCCACTTCAGGTTCTTGTCGGCGTCATAGCCGGCGGCCTTCAGCTCCTCGCGCACGCCGTCGCGGATGGCATCCAGCGCGGGGTGGTCCACGATCGACAGGACCTTGACGGTCTGGGCGTGCACGGCGCCGCCGCACAGCAATGCCAGCGCGACTGCGCCGCCGAGGATGGACTTGGTTGCCTTGAGACCCTTCATTTTGATCTGTTCTCCTCCGAGTGACTCGGTTCTGGATGGTACGGCCGCGCACAAGCTTGGTTTCGCTGCCCGGGCCGCCACGACTAGCGTGGACAGCCCTGCGTATGGCGTGAGCGGCACTTCCGGCGGCTGATGGACGTGCGCGCATGCGCGGATAGCAAGACAGCGATAAGCCTGCGAGGATACCACTTCTCGCGCACGAAATGCGAAGTCTCGGAGGGGATGCGGGGCATCCGATGCTGCCGGAGCCCCGTTATTTGCCATCCGGGCGCAGATTATTGCGCCGGATTGCAGATTTGCTTGTGGATTACCCCGATTGCGGCAATCACGTCTTCATGCAATTGCGTTTGCCACGCGTCGATGTTTTCCTGCAGTTGATCCAGCGACGTGGCGCCGATGATGGTGCTGGCGGCGAACCAGCGCGAATAGCACCAGGCCAGGGCCAGTGCCGCCGGCGACAGTCCGGCCTTGCGGGCCAGTTCGACATAGCGGCCCGAGGCCGCCATCGTCTCTGGCCGCATGTAGCGCGGGCTCCAGTCGGCGCCGAAGCGCGTCAGCCGGCCGATCGCGGCATCGTTGAACACGGGATTTGCCGGATCGCCGCTCAGGTACTTGCCCGTGAGCTGGCCGAACGCGAGCGGGCTGTAGACCAGCAGGCTCACGTTGCTGTGGTAACAGGCTTCGTCCAGGCCCTGCTCGAAGCTGCGGTTGACCAGGTTGTACGGATTCTGGATGGTCGCGATGCGCGGCAACCCGTGCTGCTCGGCCAGCCTGACGAATTCGGTCACGCCCCACGGTGTTTCATTGGAAACGCCGACATAGCGGATCTTGCCTGCCTGCACCAGTTCCGCCATGGTTTCGAGCTGCGCCTGGATCGAGGTGCAGGCCCGCTCCTTGGCCGGATCGAAGCTGGTCTGGCCGAAGATCGGCACGTTGCGTGCGGGCCAGTGGATCTGGTACAGGTCGATATAGTCGGTCTGCAGCCGCTGCAGCGAAGCATCCACCGCGGCACGGATGCCCGCGGGCGTGAAATCGTCGCCATTGCGGATCCACGGCATCCGGCCCGGCCCGGCGACCTTGGTCGCAAGCACCACGCGGTCACGCGGCTGGCGCTTTAGCCAGTTGCCGATGATCTGCTCGGTCCGGCTGTAGGTTTCGGCGCGCGGCCTGACCGGGTACATCTCGGCGGTATCGATGAAGTTGATCCCGCGCGAGACGGCGTAGTCGAGCTGGCTATGGCCTTCGGCTTCGGTGTTTTGCTCGCCAAAGGTCATGGTGCCCAGGCAGATGCGGGATACCTGCAGGTCGCTGCGGCCGAGGCGGATGGTTTCCATGTGCTTCTCCTTGACGTCCTGCGGCGGCTTCAGGCGCGCAGCGCGGCGGCGCAGTCGCGCACCAGCGTCGGGCCGCGGTAGATCAGGCCGCTGTAGACCTGCACGAGCTTTGCGCCTGCATCGATCTTGGCGCGCGCATCGGCGCCGCTGAAGATGCCGCCCACGCCGATGATCGGCACCGCGTCGCCGACGACCTGGCGCAGCGCGCGCACCACGCGCGTCGACGGCTCGAACACCGGCCGGCCGGACAGGCCGCCGGCTTCTTCCGCATGCGGCAGGCCTTTTACGGCGTCGCGCGAAATCGTGGTGTTGGTGGCGATCACGCCGTCGATCTTGTGGCGTACCAGCGCGTCGCCGATATTGCCGATCTGGTCGGCATCGAGGTCCGGCGCAATCTTCAGCGCCAGCGGCACATAGCGCTTGTGCTGGTCGGCCAGGCGCTGCTGGGCGGTCTTGAGCATCGACAGCAGGCTGTCGAGTTCGCTGGCGCCTTGCAGCTGGCGCAGGTTCTTGGTGTTCGGCGAGGAGATGTTGACTGTCACATAGCTCGCGTGCGGATAGACGCGCTCAAGACAGTACAGGTAGTCGTCGGCCGCACGTTCGATCGGCGTGTCCGCGTTCTTGCCGATATTCAGGCCCAGCACGCCGCCCTCGGCCTTCCAGCGCGAGGCCGTGACGTTGGCAACAAAGGCATCGACGCCGCCGTTGTTGAAGCCCATGCGGTTGATCAGCGCATCGGCCTGCGGCAGCCGGAACATGCGCGGGCGCGGGTTGCCCGGCTGGGCGCGCGGCGTGACCGTACCCACCTCGATGAAGCCGAAGCCGAACGCCGCCAGCCCGTCGATATAGGCGCCATCCTTGTCCAGCCCGGCGGCCAGGCCCACCGGGTTCGGGAAGCGCATGCCCATCACCGTGCGCGGGTCGTTGGCGATCCGGTTGCCGATGCATCCGGCCAGGCCCAGGCGCTGGGCGCGCAGGAGGTTGTTCAGGGTGAAGTGGTGGGCGTCCTCCGCGTCCATCGAGAACAGGGCGGGGCGGAGCAGGGGATAGAGCGCGTTGAGCACGGGGACAGGCGACCGGACAGCCGGTGCAGAGTGAAAACCAAGCCGGCATTGTAGCGGCTGGGGCGCTTGCCCGCGCGCCGTGCGGCCCTGCCTGCTTGCCGTTGTCCCTATCGTTGCCCGCTATTCCTGAGCGGGGCCTGGGCCGTCTGCCTGCGCATCAGGCACGTCGCCACGCGCATCGTCTTCGAAGGCGTGCCACTGGTTGCCGGTCAGCACCTGCAGCGGGTGGAAGCGTGCCTTATAGGCCATCTTCCGGCTTTCCGCGATCCAGTAGCCGAGATACAGGTGCGGCAGGCCCAGTTCGCGCGTCTGGCGGATCTGCCAGAGGATGTTGTAGGTGCCGTAGCTGGCGTTGCGCTCGAGCGGGTCGTAGAAGGTGTAGACCGACGACAGTCCGTCATCGAGCACGTCGATCATGCTGACCATGCGCAGCTTGCCGGCTTCCGGCGAGCCCGGCGGCTCGCGGAACTCCACCAGGCGTGAATTCACGCGGCTCTGCAGCAGGAACTGCTCGTACTGGTCGCGGCTGTCCTGATCCATGCCGCCACCGGCGTGGCGCATCGACTGGTACAGCAGGTATAGCGCGTAGTGTTCTTCGACGTACGTCAGCGGCGCCACAAGCGCCTGCAGGTGGCCGTGCCTGCGCCAGGCCCGGCGTTGCGAACGGTCCGGCTCGAACTGGTCCACGAGCACGCGGCATGGCGTGCACGCGTGGCATTCGTCGCAGTAGGGGCGGTAGGTGAAGATGCCGCTGCGGCGAAACCCTGCGCGCACCAGCCGCGAGTAAACGTCGGCGTTGATCAGGTGGGCCGGTGTCGCCACTTGCGAGCGGGCCATGCGGCCATCGAGATAGCTGCAGGCATAGGGTGCCGTTGCATAGAACTGCAGCGCGGAAAGCGGAAGCTCCTTCAGCTTGCTCATGGCTCAGGACTTGGGGCGTGTGATGCAGCCAGCTTGTCAGACGGCCGGAGCGGCGGGCGTGGCGGTCCACCGTTCCAGCACCGATTTGTCGAACCGCCAGGGCGTGATTGCCGGTTGTGCCGCGGCGGTCCTCACATGGGCCAGGAACTTCGCACGCGCGATGGGGCGCGCGCCAAGCGAGGCCAAATGGTCGGTTTCCTGCTGGCAGTCTATCATCGGCACGCCGTGGTTGCCGAGGAATGCGCACAGCGCCGCCAGCGCCATCTTGGAGGCGTCGGTGCGGTGCGCGAACATCGATTCGCCATAGAACATGCGGCCCAGCGCCACGCCGTAGAGCCCGCCCACGCGCTCGCCCCGATACCAGGCCTCTACCGAATGCGCCATGCCGCTGCTGTGCAGCGCGCCATAGGCCTCGATGATCTCCCGGGTGATCCACGTGCCGTCCTGCCCCTGGCGCGGCGTCAGCGCACAGGCCCGCATGACGGCCAGGAAATCATCGTCGACGCGGATTTCCCAGTCCGGGTCGCGCAGCACGCGGCGCAACGTCTTGCGGAATGTGGCGGAAATCTTCAGTGCCTGCGGCGCCAGCACCATGCGCGGATCGGTGCTCCACCACAGCACCGGCTGGCCCACCGAATACCAGGGGAAGATGCCCTGGCGATAAGCCAGCAGCAGGCGCTGGGGCGACAGGTCGCGGCTGGCGGCGAGCAGGCCTGGCGCTTCCGTGGCAGGCCCGAGCGCACGCTCCACCGGCGGAAACGGATCCTGTGGGTCCAGCCAGGCAATCATGCGGGCCGCCGTCGCGGAAGAGGTCAGGGCGTGACGGTCGCCCGGCTGGTCAGCGGGCGCATGGGCTTGTCGATATCCAGGCTGTGCAGCCGGAAGCTGCTGTCCTGCAACCGGCCGGCCGCGCGGTCGGCAAAGAAGCAGCGCAGGGTATGGATGACCGTGGGGAAGGCGAGTTCGTCCCACGGCACGTCGGCTTCTTCGACCAGCTTCACTTCGAGGCTTTCCTCACCGGGGGCAACATCCAGGTCATCCAGCGTGGCCAGGTAGAAAAGATGCACCTGGTGCACGTGCGGCACGTTCAGGATCGAGAACAGTTCGCCGACCTGCACGCGGGCGCCGGCTTCCTCCAGCGTTTCGCGCGCAGCAGCCTGTGCCGTGGTCTCTCCGATCTCCATGAAGCCGGCCGGCAGCGTCCAGAAGCCGTAGCGCGGCTCGATCGCGCGCTTGCACAGCAGGATCTTGTCTTCCCAGACCGGGATCGTGCCGACCACGTTACGGGGATTGACATAGTGGATGGTGCCGCAGTTGTCACAAATGCTGCGCGGGCGGTTGTCGCCGTCAGGTACGCGCAGCACGACCGCATGGCCACAGTTCGAGCAGAATTTCATGAGGGGCGTCCGGGAGGAATGGGGCAAAGTGTATCACCGCGCGGCCGGGCTGCCTGAGGGTGCGAAGGCGCCAATGCGTGCGCCGGGCCCGGAAAGCAAAAAGCCCGCGATTGCGGGCTTTGCGGTGAACTGCCAATGAAGTGTTGGCGAATCCGGCATCGACGTGTTGATGCGTTGGTTGCGGGGGCAGGACTTGAACCTGCGACCTTCGGGTTATGAGCCCGACGAGCTGCCAACTGCTCCACCCCGCGTCCGTCGAAGCAATAATTATAGCGTAGCGGCTTCCGCATTGCAACACTTGTATTAGGAAATTATGTACAAGCGTGCCGGTCGGCCTGCCATGACCATTAGACGATGATTGCTCAGGCGAGGTTCAGCCTTCTTTGGGGGCTTCGCTTGTGCGCTGCCACAGCGATGCGGCGAACTCGAAGCTGTCACGCTGCTGCAGGTCGTCCCGTTGCCAGATCACCCGGTCGCGGCGCACCGTCAGCATCCATGTGGTGGTGGCCAGTGGCTGCGGGTGTGCAAACGCCCGCGGTGTCATCACGGCGCCACACGGTCCGTGCTCAGGATCACGCACCGATGTGTAGCGGATCAGGCCGATGCCGGCTTCGCGCGCGACGCGGCCAAAGGCCTGGCAGGCTTCATGGCTGTCGGGATTGGTCCATTGCGCGCTGTCCCGGTCGAAGGGCGGCGTATCCAGGGCCACGCCGTCGGTGCGCACGCTGACCTGGAACAGCGTCTGGGCGCGCGCGTCGATGCGAGGCAACACGGGGCTGTCATTCAGGAAGCGCCAGCGCCAGTAGCCCAGTTCGGCGCAGGCTGTGCGGATTTCTTCGGCGCCGTAGAACACTCCCGGTTCATGCTCGGCGCGAAAGCGCGAGCCCCAGGGCGACGGCGGGTAACGGAACGGCGTGAAGAGCAGGTAGTGGAGATGACGGGCTTCCGCGGGAACAGCGGGCTTGCCGGCATCGAGCACGGCTTCCAGCACCGCTTGCTCTTCCAGGCTGTCGACCAGTGGCATGGTCGAAACCACGTGCTGGGCTTCCACCGCACGCCAGAGGCTGAGCGCGAACGGCCGGCGCTCAGATGCGACCGCGGGTGGCGTCCAGGTAGTGAACGACACGAACCAGACCTTCGGTAGTGCGGATCATTTCGAGGGGTTTGCCGCCAAGCGCCAGGTTTTCGTTGGTCAGCCAGAGCCGGGCCTGCTCCCCATGCCCGAGGATGGCATCGAGCGAGCGGAACAGGCGCACGAACAGTACGCCGAATTCCCATTCCTTGCGGTGCTTGTCGAGGATGTACAGGCCGGAAGCCATGCGCGACACCGAAGCTGTGCTGATACCGAGCACGCTGGCCACTATCGCCTGGCTGATGCCCAGGAAGCCGGCCGCGCGCATGACGGCCTTGGTCAGCGTCGTGCCAGGGTCCGGACCGCTGGCGGGTTCTGCCTCCGGAATTCGCCTCGATTGCATCGCCTCTGCTCCTGTTTCTTGAGAAACATTATAGGCGAGTCATTTCAGAAGGGAAGCGACAGATGCATGAAGCCGCCCGCCGCGCGGCGGCGAGGCGGCAGGCGAGGCGAAAGAGCGTTGGCGGGTTTCAGTAAGTTTCGATATGCAGCCGGCCTTCGGCTTTCATGCTGGCCTCCAGTTCCGGCCAGGACAGCCCGGCGGCGGCGCAGACGTCGCCAAAGGCGGCCAGCACACCTTCTTCCATGCCCTTCAGGCCGCAGATGTAGATATGGCCGTGCGGGTTGCCCAGCAGGGCTGCGACGCCGTCGGATGCTTCACGGATGGCGTCCTGCACGTAGCGTCGCGGCACCTCGGCATCGCGCGAGAAAGCAAAGTGGATATCCAGGAAGTCCCTGGGCAGCTTCAGCAGCGGCCCGAAGTAGGGCAGCTCGCGCGAGTTGCGTGCCCCGAAGAACAGCATGCGGTGGCCGCTGAAGTGGTCCATGTTGCGGCGCATGCGCTCGGTCATGGCGCGCATGGGCGCGGAGCCGGTGCCGGTGCACACCATCATGATGCTGGCTTCGCGGTGATTGGGCATCAGGAAGGTGGCGCCGAACGGCCCCACCACCTGGACGGTGTCGCCCTTGGCCAGGTCGCACAGGAAGTTCGACGCCACGCCGCGCACCGGGTTGCCGTCGTGATCTTCCTCGACGCGCTTCACGGTCAGCGCCAGGTTGTTGTACCCCGGGCGCTCGCCGTCCCGAGGGCTGGCAATCGAGTACATGCGGATGTAGTGCGGCTTGCCGGCGGCGTCGGTGCCTGGCGGCACGATGCCGATGGCCTGACCTTCCAGTACCGGGAAGAAGTGCGTGCCGAAGTCCAGCACGATGTGGTGGATATCGCTGGAGGCGTCCTCCGCGGTCAGCCGGTAGTTGCCGGCCACCGTGGCTGTCACCGGTGCGCGCACGCCATGCAGGTTAACGTAAGGGTGTGCCGCCGACCATGGCGCCCGGGACGAGGTATGGCGGCTGGTTTCCACGGCCTGCACCGTCACGCCGTCTTCTACGGCCGCGGCGGCGGTGTCGGCGCGTACCGCCTCATCGGTGCCGGCGGCATCGAGGTCGGCGGCAGGCAGCGGCACCTCGGCCGGCAGTTCGTCCCACAGGAGCTGTTCCTCGATCGGGTAGGCCTGGCCTTTGAGCATGGTGCGCCAGTTGTCGATGGCGCCGGTGGGGCACGGCGACAGGCAGGCGTTGCAGGCGTTGCAGACGTCGGCCTTCACCACATAATTGCGCTCGTCATGGGTGATGGCATCGATCGGGCACGTGTCCTCGCAGGTATTGCAGCGGATGCAGATTTCCGGATCGATCAGGTGCTGCTTGATGATTTCGGGGGCGCCCATGGTATGTCTCCATGTGGGGCGGGGCCTGATGCGGCCCCGGGCTGACAGTCCTGTCTTTCTTGTGATGTCTTGCTGGCGAGGCGGCCGTTCAGTTGAACCGCACGTACTCGAAGTCCATCGGCTGGCGGTTGATGCCGACGGCCGGCGGCGCGATCCAGTTGGCGTATTTGCCCGGCTCGGCTACGCGCCCCATCAGCGAGGCGACATAGGTGCGGTCTTCCTCCGTGGCCAGCCACTTGGGTGCATTGGCCTGCCACTGCGCTTCGGACAGCACCTCTCCGGTCGGCGACACGTGAACATTGGACAACGTGCCGATCTTGCGGTTAAAGGCCTTGTGCGGCACCGTCAGCTTGAACGGGATGCCGTGCTTCTCGATCACCTTGTTCCAGCGCGCCACGCCGCCGATCGAATCGCGGATGTAGTCGTCGCGCAGCACCTCGTTGAGCGCGTTGAGCATCGGCACTTCGCGCTCGCCGAGCTGGCCGTCCCGCACTTCCAGCACGCGGTAGACGTCGCCCTTGAGTACGTGGTCGTCGGTGCGCTTGCCTTCCTCGAAGCGGCCCTTGAGTCCGGCGCTGTAGAACGTTGCGGCATTGGATGACTGGTCCGCCCCGAACAGGTCGATGGTCACGCTGTAGTGGAAGTTCAGGTAGCGCTGGATGGTCTCCAGGTCAATGACGCCGGCGGCGCGCACGTCAGCGGGGTCACGGATATCGCGCTCGCGCATGACTTCGCAGGTACGCTGGATCACGCGCGACACGCCCGATTCGCCCACGAACATATGGTGCGCTTCCTCGGTCAGCATGAAGCGCGTGGTGCGCGCCAGCGGATCGAAGCCCGATTCGGCCAGCGCGCAAAGCTGGAACTTGCCGTCGCGGTCGGTGAAGTAGGTGAACATGAAGAACGACAGCCAGTCCGGCGTGCGTTCATTGAACGCGCCGAGGATACGCGGGTTGTCCTGGTCACCAGAGCGGCGGTCGAGCAGCGCCTCGGCTTCTTCGCGCCCGTCGCGGCCGAAATAGCGGTGCAGCAGGTATACCATGGCCCACAGGTGGCGGCCTTCCTCCACATTGACCTGGAACAGGTTGCGCAAGTCGTACAGCGACGGGCAGGTCAGGCCCAGGTGGCGCTGCTGCTCGACCGAGGCGGGTTCGGTATCGCCCTGTGTAACGATGATGCGGCGGAGGTTGGCGCGGTGCTCGCCCGGAACATCCTGCCACGCGGCTTCGCCCTTGTGCTCGCCGAAATGGATCTGGCGCGCCGGGTCGGCCGGCTGCAGGAAAATGCCCCAGCGGTAGTCGGGCATCTTCACGTAGTCGAAATGCGCCCAGCCCGACGGGTCGACCGACACCGCAGTGCGCAGGTACACGTCAAAGTCATGCGAGCCTTCCGGCCCCATGTCGCGCCACCAGTCCAGGAACGCCGGCTGCCAGTGCTCCAGTGCGCGCTGCAGTGCGCGGTCGTCCGCCAGGTTGACGTTGTTGGGGATCTTCTGGCTGTAGTCGATGCTCACGGGGTGTCTCCTTGTCGGGTCGTTTGGCGTCAGACGCGGTTCCAATCAAAGCGGGCTTTGTTGCCGGTACCGAACACCTTGAGCGCGCCGTTCTCGCCCACCGCGTTGGGGCGGTTGAAGATCCAGTTCTGCCACGCCGTCAGGCGGCCGAAGATGCGGGTTTCCATGGTTTCACCGGGGCCGAAGCGCAGGTTCGCTTCGAGACCGGTGAGCGCATCGGGCGACAGGCTGGCACGTTCTTCCACGGCAATGCGGATCTCGTCTTCCCAGTCCATGTCGTCGGGTGCGGCGGTGATCAGGCCCAGCGAATCCGCACTGAGCGCATCCAGCGGCGCGCCGATGTGCTCGCGCGCGGCGGCGATGGCGGCTTCGTCTTCGTAGAAACGCGCGGCCAGCCTGGACAGGCCGTTGGGCATCGGGTAGCGGCCGAAATTGGCTGCGCTGAGAAACACGCGCGGCGCGTCATCGGGTGCGTCCGGCAGGTGCAGCATGTAGCTGCGGTCCGCCGCCAGTGCCAGTTCCAGCAGCGTGCCGGCGAAGCAGGAATCCTGCTCGATCAGTGCGAACTGGCTGCGTGAGGACACATCCAGCCGCGCGAGCGTACGGCGCAGCATGCCAATGGTCTCGCGCACGAACCAGTGGCTGGCGTGCGCTTCCATCAGCGCGTCGGCGGCCAGCACGGCGGCGGGGTCGCCGTCGGTCTTCATGACCCACATGCCGATATCGAGGTGATTGGTCCGCAGCGTCAGGATGGCGTCGTCGAGTTCGCGTGCCATCTTGAGCGGCCACCACTGCACGCCGGCGGACACGATGCCTGCCAGGTCCGCCGGCTGGTGGCGGTCTGGCCCGAATACCGTGATGGTGGCCTTGCGCGCGGCGCGGTCGAGGTGGACACGCACGGTGTCATAGCGATAGCCGTCATCTTCGACGCTGCGCGATAGTGGCGTGAGTTCGACCCCGTGGTGGCCCTGCGGGCGGTCGCTGGTGGCGGCCAGCGCGGCGGCGCGTTCGGCAACGTATTCGGCAAAACGTGCGGGTTTGACCACTTCATCCACGAGCTTCCAGTCCTTGGCGCGCTGCCCGCGCACGCCTTCGGTGGTGGTGCAGAAGATGTCGGCGTGGTCGCGGCGCACGCGGCGCTTGTCGGTCACGCGGGTGAGCCCGCCGGTGCCCGGCAGTACACCCAGCAGCGGCACTTCCGGCAGGCTGACCGCAGAGGAACGGTCGTCGACCAGCACGATCTCGTCGCAGGCCAGCGCCAGCTCGTAACCGCCGCCGGCCGTAGTGCCGTTGCAGGCGGCAATAAATTTCAGGCCCGAGTGGCGGCTGGCGTCTTCGATGCCGTTGCGCGTCTCGTTCGTGAACTTGCAGAAGTTCACCTTCCATGCATGCGTCGACTGGCCAAGCATGAAGATGTTGGCGCCCGAGCAGAAGATGCGGTCGCGCGCGCTGGTCATTACCACCGTGCGGACTTCCGGATGCTCGAAGCGGATGCGCTGCAGGGCGTCGTGCAGTTCGATGTCGACGCCCAGGTCATAAGAGTTCAGCTTAAGGGTATAGCCAGGCCGCAGCCCGCCTTCTTCGTCGACGTCCATCGCCAGCGTGGCGACAGGCCCGTTGAAAGTGAGCTTCCAGTGGCGGTACTGCTCGGGGTGGCGTTCAAACGTGACGGGTTCGGCGGATGCTTGTGTGGGGGCGGTTGCCGGCGCGGACATGGCTGTCTCCTTGATGCACTATAGTGCCTTGCGGCTTTTAATGAAATATAGTGCATTGAGAAGGGCGATGCAATCCCTTTCTGCGCGCTCTCACGGGGCGCGGTGTGCGGGCTCAGGCGGTAACGTGGGAAAGTTGGGCGCGCAATGCCTGCAGCGACGTGTTGGCGTCCTGGCCGCTGGTGTCGAGCGCCATGTCGGCGCGGGCGTAAAGCGGCATGCGCGCCTGCAGGATGCGGCGCAGGTCCGTCATGGCTTCGCGGTTTCCCTGCATGGGTCGCATGTCGCCCTGCGCCACCACGCGGGCCATATGTTCTTCCGGCGAGGTCTTGACCCATACCGTATAGCAGCGTGACAGCAGCAGGTTGAAGGTGGCTGGTTCCGACACCAGGCTGCCGGGGGTGGCCAGCACCATGCTGTCGTGCTCGCGCAAAACGCGTTCCAGCGCGCGCATCTCGTAGCGACGGTACGCGGCCTGCCCGTACAGCGAGTGAATTTCCGACAGGCTCGCGCCGGCTTCCTGCTCGATCACATTGTTGAGCTCGACGAACGGTAGATCCTCGGCAGCCGCCAGGGCGCGGCCAAGCGTGGACTTGCCGGCGCCGCGCAAGCCGATCAGGGCGACGCGGCGGTGGCGGGTGTCGCGCGATTCGGCGGGCGCCAGCGCGTGGCGGCATGCGTCGCGCACGCGGGCCAGGTCGCCGGTGGGCAACTGTGCCAGCCACTGCACGAGCTGCGCGAACTCGGTGGCCTGCTGGCCGTTGAGCCCGTCCACTTCCGCCAGCACGACCGGCAGCGGCACATCGAGCGCGTGCGCCACCTGGCGCAATAGCAGCACCGAGGCATTGCCCGTGCCGGTCTCCAGGTTGGCCAGATAGCGTTCCGAGACATCCGCGCCGCGCGCCAGGTCCTTGCGCGACATGCCGCGCGCGGCGCGCAGCGAGCGGATGCGCTCGCCCAGCTGCGTGAGATAGGGATCGCGTTCGCCATTGGCGCCGCTGGCGCGGACGTCGGGCGAGGGGAGCGGTTCGGGGTCTCGGCGCATGGCGGACAGGCGTATCAAACGTATCAGGCAGTTTGGGCCGGCCTTTGTGCGGTATCCGGCCGGAAAAGGAGGCGAATTATAAGGCAGTCCCGCAGGGTAGCCGGCCGTGTGGTGTCATATAGTGCATCTACTAACTTGCATGATAGGCGATATGAAATAAAATGCATCAACAAGCCGATGCGTTCGCCTGTGCGCACCGGCATTCCAAGAGCGACCGGCCTGACGCCGTCACGCTGCCGGGCACGTCTGCCGGCAACTGGCGACACCAAGGAGTGGAGACATGACGCCCCCCAATACCGCTGCCGGTTCGCCGGCGGGTGTATCGCTTTCGCCCGGAACTGCCGAATCCGACATCACCGCGCTGCCCGCCCGGTACAACGCCGCCGCCGACCTGCTTGGCCGCAACCTGGCAGCTGGCCGCGGCGACAAGATCGCCTATATCGACGATGCCGGCACGCTGACCTTTTCCGAACTGGAGACACGTTGCCGCCGCTTTGCCGCAGCGTTGCACGATGCCGGCTTCCGGCGCGAAGAGCGGCTGCTGCTGTGTGCGCTCGATACCATCGACTTTCCCACCGTATTCCTTGGCTGCCTGCTGGCAGGCGTGGTGCCGGTTGCCGTGAATACGCTGCTGACGGCCGACGACTACGCCTACATGCTCGGCCACTGCGGCGCGCGCGCCGTAGTAGTGTCTGAGGCTTTGCTGCCCACCATGAAGACGGCGATTGCGGGCAGCGGCCTTTCCCCGCTGGTGATCCAGGCCGGCCCGCACCAGGACGCGGCACCCAGCTGCAGCGTGGAGGCGGTCGTGGCGCGTACGCGCTCGACGGCGCCGGCAGTCAGTACCGGGCCGGATGACATGGCGTTCTGGCTCTACTCGTCCGGCTCGACGGGCCGGCCCAAGGGCACTGTGCATACCCACGGCAACCTGTTCCATACGGCCGACCTGTACGCGCGCCGCGTGCTGGGCATGCGCGAAGACGACGTGGTGTTCTCGGCGGCGAAGCTCTTCTTTGCCTATGGGCTCGGCAATGCGCTGACGTTCCCGCTGTCGGTGGGCGCCACCACGGTGCTGATGGCGGAACGGCCGACGCCGGCAGCGGTGTTCCGGAGACTGTGCGAGCATCGTCCCACTGTGTTCTGCGGGGTTCCCACGCTGTTTGCCGGCATGCTCGCCGCGCCGAACCTGCCGCCGCGCAGCGACGTGGCCCTGCGCGTCTGCACATCGGCAGGCGAAGCCTTGCCCAGGGATATCGGCGAACGCTTCCTGGCACACTTCGGCTGCGACATCCTGGATGGCATCGGCTCGACGGAGATGCTGCACATCTTCCTGTCGAACCGGCCTGGAGAAGTGCGCTACGGCACTACAGGCAAGCCGGTGCCCGGCTATGAACTCAAGCTGCTGGACGAGCTTGGCGAGCCCACCCGGCCCGGCGAGATCGGCGATCTGTATATCAGGGGGCCGTCGGCGGCGCTGATGTACTGGAGCAACCGCGACAAGAGCCGCGATACCTTCGTCGGCGCCTGGACGCGCAGCGGCGACAAGTACCTGCAGGATGCCGACGGCTACTACATCTATGCCGGGCGCAGCGACGACATGCTCAAGGTGGGCGGGATCTATGTCTCGCCATTCGAGGTCGAGGCTGCACTGGCGCAGCACCCGGCCATCCTGGAGGCGGCGGTGATCGGCGTGGCCGATGCCGACGAACTGGTCAAGCCGAAGGCCTTCGTCGTGATGCGGCCGGGCCAGCAATGGCATGCGGGCATGGCTGCCGAGCTGCAGGCCTTCGTCAAGTCGCGGCTGGCGCCGTACAAGTATCCGCGGCAGATCGAATGCGTGGAGGAACTGCCCAAGACCGCCACGGGCAAGATCCAGCGCTTCCGCCTGCGCCAGCGCGAAGAAGCCGCGCGGCAGGCTGGCGCGGCCACTGCAACCGCAACTGTTTCCGCCAATGCCTGAGGACAAGGCCTGCATGCACAGCGAGTGGGTGGACATTCCGTTCGACGGCCGGCGCATCCGGATCGAGTACCAGTGGCTGCGCCCCGAGCGCACGCAGCGTCCGCTGGTGGTGTTCCTGCATGAAGGGCTGGGCTCGGTCAGCATGTGGCGGGATTTCCCGCGCAGCTTCTGCGAGGCCGGCGACTTCCGCGGACTGGTGTTCTCGCGCTACGGCTACGGGCGCTCCACGCCGCGGCCGCACGAGGAGAAGTGGGGTGTCGATTTCATGCACCGGCAGGCGCGCGAGGCGTTGCCGGCGCTGTTCGATGCACTGGATATCGGCCCGGGCCGCAGCCGTGGCAAGCCATGGCTGTTCGGTCACAGCGACGGCGCCTCCATTGCGCTGATCCACGCCGCCAGCTTTCCCGATTCCGTCGATGGCATCACCGTGCTGGCGCCCCATATCCTCGTCGAGGAGCTGTCCGTGCGCAGCATCGAAGCCACGCGCCGGGCCTACCTGGAGACGGATCTGCGCAGTCGCCTGGCGCGCTACCACGACGACGTGGATTCGGCCTTTTGGGGCTGGAATGACATCTGGCTTAACCCCGCCTTCCTCCAATGGGATCTGCACGCACTCCTGCCGCAACTGCGCTGCCCGGTGCTGGCGGTGCAGGGTGAAGACGATGAGTACGGCACCATGGCGCAGATCGAGGGTATCCATCGATATGCCCCACAAACCGCCTTGCTTAAACTCGCGCGGTGCGGTCATTCGCCACATCGCGACCAGCCGGGACCGTTGACGCAGGAGGCGGTACGGTTTATAACGGCACATACTTCATACCTAAAATAATTCGTTGCCCGCCCCCGCGTTCGCATCCTGGCATGCGTCCGGATATGCATCCGAACCTGGGGCAGGGACCGATCACGGTTCCACGAACCGCCGGCTTGACCACCAGGAGACATCATGCACCGCTTCACATCGCGCAGGCTCGCGCCTGCCTGCCTTGCCGTTGCTGCAATGCTTGCCACCACCGGGGCCGTCCATGCGCAAAGCGCGCAGGGCGGGAAGATCAAGGTAGGGTTCATGCTGCCCTACACGGGCACGTATGCGGCACTGGGCACGGCCATCGAGAACGGCTTCCGCATGTACGTGCAGCAGCAGGGCGGCAAGCTGGGCGGGCGCGAGATCGAGTACTTCAAGGTCGATGACGAATCCGATCCTGCCAAGGCGCCCGAGAATGCCACCAAGCTGATCAAGCGTGACCAGGTCGATGTGGTGGTGGGCACCGTGCATTCGGGCGTGCAGATGGGCATCGTCAAGGTGGCCAAGGAAAACAATACGCTGCTGATCATTCCGAACGCCGGCGTGGATGAAGCCACTGGTCCGCTGTGCGGCCCCAACATCTTCCGTTCCTCGTTCTCCAACTGGCAGCCCGGCTATGCCATGGGCCACGTGCTGGCCGAGCGCGGCATGAAGAAGGTCGTCACGCTGACCTGGAAATACGCGGCCGGCGAGCAATCCGTCAAAGGCTTCAAGGAAGCCTTCGAAGGCAAGGGCGGCAAGGTGGTGAAGGAACTGAGCCTGCCGTTCCCCAACGTGGAATTCCAGGCGCTGATCACCGAAGTGGCGGCGCTCAAGCCTGATGCGGTGTTCGTCTTCTTCGCGGGCGGCGGCGCCGTCAAGTTCGTCAAGGACTGGGCCGCGGCCGGCCTCAAGGACAAGATCCCGCTCTATGGCTCGGGCTTCCTGACCGACGGCACGCTGGAGGCGCAGGGCAACGCCGCGCAGGGTCTGGAGACCACGCTGCACTATGCCGACGGACTGAGCAACGCGCGCGACAAGGGTTTCCGCCTGGACTACGCCAAGATGTACAAGCTGCAGCCGGACGTGTACGCCGTGCAGGGCTACGACGCGGCGCAACTGCTGGCCGCCGGTGCGAACGCGGTGAAGGGCGACATGTCGCGCAAGGCTGATGTCTACAAGGCCATGGAAACGGCCAGGGTGGACAGCCCGCGCGGCGCCTTTACGCTGTCCAAGGCGCATAACCCGGTGCAGGATTTCTATCTGCGCAAGGTGGACGGCCGCGAGAACAAGGTGAGCACGGTGGCGGTGAAGGCGCTGGCCGATCCGGCGCGCGGGTGCAGGCTGTAAGGCCTGCGGTGGCGCACGGTTTGCTCCCCTATCCCGCGCGCGATAGAGGGGAGCCTGTCACCGGCGTGTGTGGCGCAATCGGTTCTGTTTGATGCATTGCCAGCATGGACATCGTCTCTTTCCTGATCCAGTGCCTGAACAGCGTGCAGTACGGGCTGCTGCTGTTCCTGGTCGCAAGTGGCCTGACGCTGATCTTCGGCATCATGGGCGTCATCAACCTGGCACATGGCAGCTTCTACATGCTCGGCGCCTACCTGGCGTTTGCGCTGGCCAGCCTGACAGGCAACCTGCTGATTGCTCTGCCGCTCGGCATCGTGCTGGCCGTGGCATTCGGCTACGTGCTCGAGTGGGTGTTCTTCAGCTTCCTCTATGAGCGCGACCACCTCCAGCAGGTGCTGATGACCTACGGCCTGATCCTGGTGTTCGAAGAGTTGCGCAGCATCCTGGTCGGCGACGACGTGCACGGCGTGCCGGTGCCGGCGCTGCTCGACGGCGCACTGCCGATCGGCAACGACATGACCTATCCGGTCTACCGCCTGTGCATCTCGGCAGTCTGCCTGCTGGTGGCGGCGGCCATGTACTTCGTGATCCGGCGCACGCGCCTGGGCATGATGATCCGTGCCGGCGCCACCAATCGCGAAATGGTGCAGTCGCTGGGCATCAACGTGACAGTGCTGTACCGCGTGGTGTTCGCGCTCGGCGTGGCGCTGGCGGTGCTCGCGGGCATGATTGCCGCGCCGGTGTCGTCCGTGTATCCGGGCATGGGTGCGCAGGTGCTGATCGTATGCTTCGTGGTGGTGGTGATCGGCGGTATCGGCTCGGTGAAAGGCGCACTGGTGGCATCGCTGCTGCTGGGCTTTGTCGATACCTTCGGCAAAGTCTTCTGGCAGGAAGCATCGGGCGTGCTGATCTACCTCCTGATGGCGGTGATCCTGTTGTGGAAGCCGCAAGGCCTGTTCAAGGCGGGTTGACATGGATACCAAGCTTTCCCTGGCGCCTTCGCATGGCGGTGCACGCGCCGCCCTTGCGTGGCTGGTTGCGCTTGCCGTGCTGGCAAGCCTGCCGCTGCTGCTGACCGCCGACAGCCACAAGTTCTATATCGAGCTGCTCAGCAAGGTCATGATCATGGCCATCTTCGCGCTCTCGCTGCAGCTCCTGATCGGCTATACCGGCCTGGTGAGCCTGGGCCACGCCGCCTACTTCGCGGCAGCGGCCTATGCCACGGCCATACTGGCGCCGGAATCCGGGCCTGGTAACGGCTGGCTGCTGCTGGCGGGGGCGCTGGGTGCGGCGGCGGCGCTGGCCATGGTGGTCGGCATGCTGGTGCTGCGCACGCGCGGGGTGTACTTCATCATGGTCACGCTGGCGTTCGCGCAAATGGCGTATTTCGTCTTCCACGACACCAAGATTGCCGGCGGCAGCGATGGCACGTACATCTACTTCCGCCCGGAATTTCCGGTGCCGGGCGTGCAGCAATTGACCGTCAACGATCCCAGCCACTTCTACTGGATGGTCTGGGCCGCAATGGGCCTGACTGTGGCCGTGCTGGCGCTGCTGCTGCGTTCGCGCTTCGGGCACGCACTGGTTGGCATCCGGCACAATGAGCAGCGCATGCGCGCCGCGGGCTATGCCACGTACCGCTACCAGCTCGGCGCTTTCGTCGCGGGCGGCATGCTGGCGGGCCTGGCGGGGTTCCTCTATGCGATCCAGTTCGGCTTCGTCAACCCGGAGATCGCTTCCTGGCACCAGTCGGGCAATGCCATGCTGATGGTCATCCTGGGCGGGGTGGGCAGCTTGGCGGGCGCCGTGCTGGGCGCCTTTTCCTTCGTGCTGCTGGCCGAGTGGTTCAGCACCATGACCAAGCACTGGCAGTTGCTGATGGGCGGTTTCATCATCGTGGCGGTGGCGCTGCTGCCGCGCGGGCTGGTGAGCCTGCCCGCGGTGCTGCGCCAGAAGCAGGGCGCCCCGGGCGTGCGCAACGGCGGTACCTCGGGCGATGACGACGACACGGCGCAGGAGGCGGGCGGCGAGAACCGCAGCAACCGCCACCGCAACACGGAGGCCGCATGAGCACACCGGTATTGCAGGCCACGAGGCTGACGCGGCGTTTTGGCGGGCTGACCGCCGTGGCGGAGGTGGACCTGTCGCTGGCGCTGCACGAGATCCATGCGGTGATCGGCACGAATGGCGCTGGCAAGTCCACGCTGATCAACATGCTGTCCGGCGAACTGCCGCCTTCCGACGGGCGGCTGCACCTGCAAGGGCACGACGTGACCGGCTGGTCCCAGCCGCGACTGGCACGGCATGGGATCGGCCGCAGCTACCAGCGCAACAACATCTTCCTGCCGCTGACCGTGCGGGAGAACTGCCGGCTGGCGGCCCAGTCGCGTGCCCAGCGCGCCTGGCGGCTGTGGGAAGGCGCCGGCAGCTGCCGCATGAGCGGTGCGCTGGCCGACGAGGCCATGGAACGTGCCGGGCTGGCGGCGCATGCCGGGCGGCTGGCCAGCGAACTCGCACATGGCCAGAAGCGCCAGCTTGAAGTCGCCATGTGCCTCGCCACGCAGCCCGTGGCCCTGTTGCTGGACGAACCGCTGGCGGGCATGGGCGCGGAGGAGTCGTCGCGCATGCTGGCGCTGCTGCGCGGCCTGCGCGAAGGCCACGCGATCCTGCTGGTGGAACACGATATGGACGCCGTGTTCTCCGTGGCCGACCGCATTACCGTGATGGTCAACGGCGCGGTCATTGCCAGCGGCACACCCGAGGAAATCCGCGCCAACCGCGAAGTCCAGCTTGCCTACCTGGGCGAGGCGGAAGACAGCGAGGTGCCGGCATGACCGCGGCCATGATCGAAGCCAGCGGCATCAACGCCTGGTACGGCTCCAGCCACATCCTGCGCGACGTGGAGTTCAGCGTCGGTACGGGCGAGACCGTGGGCCTGCTCGGGCGCAATGGCATGGGCAAGAGCACGCTGTTGCGGACCCTGCTGGGGCACGTGCGCCAGCGCAGCGGCAGCATCCGCGTGGCCGGGCGCGACGTCTCGCGCGCGCAGCCCTACGAGGTGGCTCGCCTTGGCGTGGCCTACGTGCCCGAAGGGCGGGGCATCTTCCCGAACCTGTCGGTGCGCGAGAACCTGGTCATGGCCGCCCGCAAGGGCTGCAACGGCCGCCACGACTGGGACGAGGCCCGCGTACTTGACCTGTTCCCGCGGCTCAAGGAGCGTTTGGGCCATGGTGGCCAGCAGTTGTCCGGCGGCGAGCAGCAGATGCTGTCGATCGGCCGCGCGCTGATGACCAACCCGGACTGCCTGGTGCTGGACGAAGCCACCGAAGGCCTGGCGCCGCGCATCGTGCGCGAGATCTGGGAGGTCATTGCCACCGTGCGGGCCACTGGCATCGCCTCCGTGGTGGTGGATCGCAACTTCCGGTCCGTGCTCGCCCACGCGGACCGCGTGGTCGTGCTGGAGAAGGGGCGTGTCGTCCTGACCGGCCCTGCAGCAGACCTTGCCGGCAAGCCTGAGGCGCTCGATCGCTATCTTGGCGTGTAAGACAATCGCGCCTGAGAAAAAAGAGACTTAAAAATCTCATTTTGTGGTGGCATGGCAACGTAGCACCAGGGCAGGCATCGCCACCGCGATTTGCTGCCAGGACTTGACCATCCGCCGCTTCCCTCCCATGCTTGATGCGTTCCGCCTGCGGTATCGGGGGCATCGTCAGTGGCCGGCGCGCCACAGTTCATCTAGAATTGCGGCCGTTTGTGCAATGCAATAGAACACCAAAAGAGGGAGGCGGCCGATCCACGGCTGCTGTGTCGGGCCGGACTCCGGGTAGAGCCGTCTACCGCCCGCGATCCGGTCGTCAAGACCAGAATTCATGACCACCCAATCCGCAACCACTAGCCACTACTTTGTCGAAAGCCCGAGCACGCGCGCCCTGGTAATGGGCGCCATCGGTGTCGTGTTCGGCGACATCGGCACCAGCCCGCTATACGCCCTCAAGGAGTGCTTCAGCAAGGAGCACGGCATTCCGTTCAGCCCTGACGCCGTGCTGGGCATCATTTCGCTGCTGTTCTGGGCCATGATCATCGTGGTCTCGATCAAGTACGTGGTGTTCGTGATGCGCGCCGACAACGACGGCGAGGGCGGCGTGCTGGCGCTGATGGCGCTGGTGCTGCGCACGGCGGCGCCACGCTCGCGCTGGGCCAAGCTGCTGATGATGCTGGGCATCTTCGGGGCCTGCATGTTCTATGGCGATGCGGTGATCACGCCGGCCATCTCGGTGCTCTCGGCGGTGGAAGGCCTGGAGATTGCCGCGCCGCAGCTCTCCCACTACGTCATCCCGATCACGCTCGTGATCCTGGTGGGGCTGTTCCTGATCCAGCGCCATGGCACGTCGGCGGTGGGCAAGCTGTTCGGCCCCGTCATGGTGGCCTGGTTCCTGACGCTCGGCCTGCTCGGCGTGTACAACCTGGCTCAGGCGCCGGGAATCCTCAAGGCCGTCAACCCGTACTACGGCATCTCGTTCCTGATCGAGCATTCGCTGCAAGCCTTTATCGTGCTGGGCTCGGTATTCCTGGTGCTGACCGGGGCCGAGGCGCTATACGTGGACATGGGCCATTTCGGCGCGCGGCCGATCCGCTATGGCTGGTTCATGCTGGTCATGCCGTGCCTGATGCTGAACTACTTTGGCCAGGGCGCCATGCTGCTGACCAACCCGGCCGGCGCCGAGAACCCGTTCTACCTGATGGTGCCCGAGCCGCTGCTGATCCCGATGGTGCTGCTGGCGACCTGCGCCACGGTGATTGCCTCGCAGGCCGTGATATCGGGTGCGTTCTCGCTGACCAGCCAGGCCATCCAGCTCGGCTTCGTGCCGCGCATGCGCGTGCGCTACACCTCGGCGGCCGAGATCGGCCAGATCTACCTGCCGGTGATCAACTGGATCCTGCTGGTCCTGGTCGTGGCGGTGGTCATCTCGTTCAGGAAGTCCGAGAACCTGGCCGCGGCGTATGGCATCGCCGTGACCACCACCATGGTCATCACGACTTTCCTGTCCGCGGTGGTGATGCGCAACGTCTGGAAATGGAATCCGGCCCTGGTGACGCTGATCGGACTGTCCTTCCTGCTGGTGGATCTGGCGTTCTTCGCCGCCAACCTGCTGAAGATTGCCGAGGGGGGCTGGTTCCCGCTGCTGCTCGGCAGTTCGGCGTTCTTCCTGCTGATGACCTGGTACAGCGGCCGCAAGCTGCTGCGCGCGCGCAGCCTGGAAGACGGCATTCCGCTCGAGCCGTTCATTGCCGGCCTGCTGGCGCACCCGCCGCACCGCGTGGAGGGCACGGCCGTATTCCTGACCGGCAATACCGAGTCGGTGCCGGTGTCGCTGCTCCACAATCTCAAGCACAACCGCGTGCTGCACGAGCGCGTGGTCTTCCTCAGCTTCGTCACGCGTGACATTCCCTATGTCGATGACGAGCAGCGCCTGAGCTGCAAGGACCTGGGCGGCGGCGTCTATATCCTGAAGTCGGACTACGGCTTCAAGGAAACCCCGGACGTGCACAGGGTGCTGGACCTGGCGCAGCGCAAGCTGGGCATGCAGTTCGAGCTGATGGAGACGTCCTTCTTCATCGCGCGCGAGTCGGTCATCCCGTCCAAGCTGCCGGGCATGTCAATGTGGCGCGAAAGCCTGTTTGCGTGGATGCACCAGAACGGCGCCAAGCCGTCGGACTTCTTCCAGATTCCGGCCAACCGCGTGGTGGAGCTCGGTACCAAGGTAGAGATCTGAGCCGCGATCGGCAGCGCGAAGCCCCCGCCGGCACAAGCCGTGCGGGGGCTTCGTCTTTTCGGCAGCGTCAGGCCGCCATGGCGGGGGATGGCTGGCCGGCAGCAGGCATCGCGTACATAAGCGGCGCCATGGCGGCGTCGATGCGCGCGGCCTGCGCTGGGTTGATCATGTCGCCCAGCAGCTTGCCGAAGCGCGGCTCCAGCGCGCCGGTAACGATGTAGGTCCACCGGTAGGCCTTGAGCAACAGCTCGCGCACCTGCGTAGCCTGGGCCGAGTCCTCCGGCTTGCCGGTCACGCGCAGGAAGTAGTCGGCGTCGGCACGCGCCTGCGCCTGCAGGATCTCATCCATGCCGGCCACCAGCGCGATCATGTCGTCCACCGCGGCATCGCGCTCGGCGGCATCGATGCGCAGGTCTTCGCGCTTCCATTCCAGTTCGTCGAGGATGGCATGCTGCGATTCCTCGCGCCAGTGGAACAGGAACACGTCCTTGTACAGATCGGACAGGCCCGGCGCCATGCCGATGCTGGCGCGGTAGTGCGCCTGCGAGAACAGTTCCAGCTGACAGGTCATGGCCAGCACGGCCCAGGTCCGCTTGCCCAGCACGAAGGCGGCTACATCGTTCGGCGCGGCATCGAAATGGTAGCCGGCGGGCATGTGCACCGCGATCAGGCGCTCGATGCGGCGGAACAGTTCCTGGTGCTTCAGCTCTTCGTCGGTGAAGCGGATCAGCGCTTCCAGCGCGGTCTGGTCGCCGAAGCGGTGGTCCTGCGTCAACTCCAGCACCTTGGCGCTGACGAAGCGCTCGACCAGCCCGAACATGTTGGCGTACGTACGGCCTTGCACCTGGCTCAGGAAGCGTTGCTCGTCAGGCGTCAGGAAGGTGAGCTCGTCGACCAGCGACAGGCCGTCCGGCAGGAACTTGTGGTGCATGTCGAAACTGCGGTCGCGGATCACGTCGCGGTCGATATCCCAGCGAATGCGGCGGGATGTGGCGATGCAGCGGGCGTAGCGCTGTGTGTCGGTAGTCGAGGCGGGGTCTTGCATGGCAACTCCTGAGGGGATGGCACCGTCGCGATTGACGGTGAGCGAATCTTTCCCGCATCGGGCCGGCACGGCATGAGGCCCTTGTCCCGGTTGGGCCGTACGGCGCGACATGATCGCTGCCGGCTGGCGGGACATCAGTCCCGATGCCCGGGTTGGGGTTCACTAGCGGCCACTGTTTGCCGTTTAGCCGGATACAGGCTAGCGACAGGTGCCGGGAGCGCGCGACGGGGCAGACGCCGCGGTGCGCAGTGCGCCTGCGTATGGCCGCCCCGGAACCGATCTCGGGGCGGCTGTCCCGGAATCCCGACCGTCCGGCGAGCCCGGAAGGCCGGAACCGGGACACGCGCCTCAGGCACTGGCTTGCCGTACGGCCGGACAATGCGTTCCTCTGCTTGCACCCGCGGGACCTTGCAGCCATTGCAGGGATGCTGCGATAGCTGCACTGAGACACACGACGCATTGACACGGTAGTCAGGCGCCCTGGCGCTGCCACGATGGGATGGCGGCAGACGGGCACCGCACTCGGCCAGGCACGGCAAAGGCGATCCCGTGCGGCCCCGCATTGAAGGCGCTCATCGAGCGAGATCGCCTGTACAAGGCCATGCCGCGCCCCGGTCCCGTACCTGGCGGTCCGGCGGGCCCTGTTGGAGTCATCCATGCGTATGAACCTTGCCAAGACCATGCTTGCCGCTGCCGCACTCGCCGCCGGGCTTTGCAGCATGGCCCACGCCGACGTGCGTGGCGAAGCCCCACGGGCAACTGCCGCGCCGGGCCATAACGGCCCGCGCGATCCCTTCACCGATGGCGCCCGCGGCGCAGCACAGGCCGATTCGCTAAGGAATGCACCGGCTGTCATCGCGCGTCAGGGCATGTCCGTGTGCGCGGTCGATGGCTCGGGCGCTGACCAGGGCGTCATGCGCATGGGCAAGCCTGATCCTTACACCGACGGCAGCCGCATGGGCGGCCGCTATGACCCCTTCACCGACGGCGCCCGCGCGCAGCAGGGAGACGGGCGTGGCGGCGCGTGCCTGACTGCCGGCCCAGCGCAGGAGGCACTGCACACATAGTGGCGATCACCAGCCCCAGGGCAACCCTCCGCCTTCCTGCCTGCTGATCCTGCGCCTCGCGGCGTGTGCGCCATGACCGCCACATGCACCGCGCTGGCGCAAGCCTGACGCCAGGTGGGACAGGCCCGGTTTTCGCCGGGCCTGGCAGCGCTTTGCCATCTCGGCAAGCGGATTCCTTTGCTAATCTAGGTAAGTCACGTAGCGCGCCAATCGCGTGGGCCGGTTGCTGCCCGCGCCGGCAACCTGTGCCGCGTGAGCCGAGATGCCGATGCTCAAGCAGCAGATCCGCCTGTGCACCAGCCGCGATGGCGTGCGGCTGGCGTATGCCATCACCGGCAGCGGTCCGCCGCTGGTCAAGGCGGCGAACTGGATGAGCCATCTGGAGTTCGATGTCGGCAGCCCGGTGTGGAGCCACATGCTGGCGGCATTGTCCAGCGACCATACGCTGATCCGGTATGACGAGCGCGGCTGCGGGCTTTCCGATCGCGAGGTGGAAGACCTGTCCTTCGACGCCTGGCTGCGCGACCTGGAAACCATTGTCGACGCCACGGGCGTGGACCATTTCCCCTTGCTGGGTATCTCGCAGGGCGCATCGATCGCCGTGGCGTACGCCGTGGCGCACCCGCGGCGGGTCAGCCATCTGATCCTGCACGGCGGCTACGCGCGCGGGCGGCTCAAGCGCGATTTGCACCTGAACCCGCACCTGCGTGACGAAGCCGAGCTGATGAACAAGCTGGCCGAACTTGGGTGGGGACAGGAGAACCCGGCCTTTCGCCAGTTCTTCACGACGCAGTTCATCCCCGGCGGCACGGCCGAGCAGCACCGGTGGTTCAACGAACTGGAACGGGTCTCGACCTCACCGGTGAATGCGGCGCGCTTCATGCGCGTATTCAACGAGATCGACGTGGTGGCGCTGCTGCCCCTGGTGTCCTGCCCGACGCTGGTGCTGCATGCCGTGCATGATGCGCGGGTGCCGTTCGACGAAGGGCGCCTGATTGCCAGCGAGATTCCCGGCGCACGTTTCGTACCGCTGGAAAGCGGCAATCACCTGCTGCTGGAAACCGAGCTGGCCTGGCGCCGCTGGCTCGACGAGATCCACAATTTCCTGCCGGCCCCTGCTGCGGCGGCCGACCCGGCGTTCATGGCGCTCACGCGCCGCGAGCGGGATATCGTCGAGCTGATCGCGCAGGGGCGCGACAACGCACAGATTGCCGCCCACCTGGACCTGAGCGAGAAGACGGTGCGCAACCACATCACCAGCATCTTCTCCAAGCTGGAGGTGGAAAACCGGGCCCAGGCCATTGTGCTGGCCCGCAAGGCCGGCTTCGACCGGGCGGATGCGTAGTCGCGCTCAGGGCTTAGTCGTTGACCAGGGTACGTGCGTCGACCACGTGGTCGCGGTAAGCCTCGAAGATCCGGCGCAGTGCCTGCTCCATCGTCACCTCGGGCTTCCAGCCCAGTTCCTGCATGGTGTTGTCGATCTTCGGCACGCGGTGCTGCACGTCCTGGTAGCCCTTGCCGTAGAAGTCGCCCGAGGAGGTCTCGACGATCTGCGTCTTGCGCGCTTCCTCGGCGTACTCGGGGTAGTCGGCGGCCATCTTCAGCATCATCTCGGCCAGCTCGCGCACCGAGTGGATATTGGCCGGGTTGCCGATGTTGAAGATCTTGCCCGTGGCCACGCCGTTGGGGTTCTCGATGATGCGCATCAGCGCCGAGATACCGTCCGAGATATCGGCGAACGCGCGCTTCTGCGCGCCGCCGTCGACCAGCTTGATCGGCTCGCCGCGCACGATATGGCCGAGGAACTGCGTGACCACGCGCGAGGAGCCTTCCTTCGATTCGAAGATCGAGTCGAGCCCGGCGCCGATCCAGTTGAACGGGCGGAACAGCGTGTAGTTCAGGCCTTGCTCCATGCCGTAGGCGTGGATGACGCGGTCCATGAGCTGCTTGGAGCAGGCGTAGATCCAGCGCGGCTTGTTGATCGGGCCGTAGATGAGTGGCGACGACTCGGGATCGAACTCGTCGTCGGCGCACATGCCGTAGACCTCGGAGGTCGACGGGAAGACGAGGTGCTTGCCGTACTTGACCGCGGCGCGCACGATCGGCAGGTTGGCTTCGAAGTCGAGCTCGAACACGCGCAGCGGCTGGCGCACGTAGGTGGCCGGGGTGGCGATGGCCACCAGCGGCAGGACCACGTCGCACTTGCGGATGTTGTACTCGATCCACTCCTTGTTGATGGTGATGTCACCCTCGAAGAAGTGCATGCGCGGATGGTTGACCAGGTCACCGAGGCGGTCGGACGACATGTCCATGCCGTAGACCTCCCACGGTGTGGTTTCCAGGATGCGGCGCGTCAGGTGGTGGCCGATGAAGCCGTTGACGCCAAGGATGAGGACTTTCTTGCCTTGCATGGAGATGGGTTGTTGCATGGGTTAAGCGTAAGGGTGCGCCGGGCCTGGGGCCGGGCTAGCGTTGTTGCGGCGGAGCGCTCACGGCAAAGTTGGCCACGGCGACGCGGCGCCAGTCGCGTGCCACCACGTACATGGGCGCGCGCTGGCTGAGTTCGGCAAAGGTCTGCGGCGACATGATCGCGATGGCCGGCTGTCCGTCCTGCCACGCGGCAAGGAACGCCGCAGTGGTCGGCAGCCATTTCTGCGGCTCCTGGGTGACGCCGAATTCCAGCTCGTCGGCGTGCTCGACCATGACCAGCGGATGGCGCAGGTAGAACGGCAGCGTATGGTCCAGCACGCGCACGCCATAGAGCTTCATGTCGGGGCGCAGCACGCGCGCAACCGGCGCGATCATGTCGACACCCGATGCGGAGCGGCCGATGACTTCATGCCCCAGCAGCGCTGCCGTGAATGCCGTGCACATGCCCAGCGCGTAGACCGTGATGCTTGCCAGCAGCCCGCGTCGCGGCAGCAGCCAGCGCGCCGCCAGCGTGCTGGCAATGACCAGCCCGAAGGCAACGGCGGCCCAGACCGCATAGGCCCGATACAGCGCATTGGGCGTGTTGTTCGAATTCAGGGTGGCGACGATCGGGCTTGCCAGCAGCCCGATAGCACCGATTACCACGCCGGCCACGAGCTGGCGGCGCCAGGACCGTTCGGAGATCGAATCCAGTGCCACGCCGCCAAGCATGCCCAACGCCGGGAAGATCGGCAGAATATAACCGGGCAGCTTTGAGTGCGACAGGCTGAAGAAGACAAAGATGGCGACCGCCCAGATGGCGGCGAGCAGCGCGGGCTGGAACGGTCGCGGCCCACTGCCGTCCGCCACGCCGGCGCACTCGCGCACCGCGCGCCACATGCGCGGAAACAGGCCCAGCCATGGCAGGAAGCCTGCAATCACGAGCGGTACGAAGTAAAGCAGCGGGCCTTTGCGCGAATGCACGGTCGACGTGTAGCGCTGCCAGTGCTCGTGGATGAAGAAGAAGCGCAGGAACTCCGGATTGCGCTCGGACACCAGCCAGAACCACGGCACCGCGACCAGCAGCATCAGTGCAATGCCGCTCGCCAGATGCAGGCGGCGCCACAGGGCAAGGTCACGCGTGACAAGCGTGTAGATCACCAGCACCATCCCGGGCAAGGCGATACCAACCAGTCCCTTGGTCAGGATGGCAATGCCCATGGTCAGCCAGCATGCCAGCATCCAGTTGCGGCGCGCGGACGGGCTGGCCAGCGGGTGCTGGGCCAGCAGCATGAACGCCAGTACGCAGGCCATGGCGCCGGACAGCGTCATGTCCAGCGTGTTGAAGTGTGCCGCGACGCTCCACATCGGCGCCGCTACCAGTACGAGTCCCGTGAGCAGCGCGGTGCGGGCGCCGAACCAGCGGTGCGCCGCCAGCATGGACGCCAGCAGTCCGATGGCGCCGGCCAGGGCGACGCACAGGCGCGCCTGCCAGTCGCCAATGCCGAACAGCGCATAGGACAGCGCCGTCACCCACATATGGAACGGCGGCTTTTCGAAGTACTTCAGTTCGTTGTAGCGAATAGTCACCCAGTCGCCGCTGAGGAACATCTCGCGGGCGATTTCGGCATACCGGCCTTCATCGGGGCCGATCAGGTGGCGCATGCCAAGCGTGCCGAACCATAGCAGCGCAACCACCACGCAGACGCCTGTCAGCACAATCAGCGGAACACCGCCGAAGCTTCGCCTGTGCCACGGGTGTGCAGCTTGCGCGGCAAGCACGTCGTGCTCGCCCGTCAGGCGGTCGGAACCTTGAAACATGAAGGAGGAAGCTGGCGTGGCGGTATTGGGTATCGGGCCGGAAACCGGGTAATGCCGTGCGGCAACGGTTGTCGGAGGGAATGCGGACAAGCGGCTGGTTCAGGGCAACGCCGAAGGATAAGTGACGAACCTTAATGGCAGATTAAGGAAGTTTGGGCAGAATGGCGGTTGCGCGACTTACCGCGGCTTTATTGCCCTTCATTGGCCTATATCGCTAAAAATCGGGCCTGGAAATGAGAATTCTTATTGTTGAAGACGACCCCATGCTGGGCGACGGCTTGCTGCATGGGCTGCAACTGATGGGATATGTCGTCGACTGGTTCACCACCGGCGCCGAGGCGGACCATGCGCTTGGCGTGGTGCACTACGATGCCGTGGTGCTGGACCTGGGGCTGCCGGGCGAAGACGGCATGACGTGGCTCAGGCGCTGGCGCGAGCGTCGCTGCCAGATTCCGGTGCTGGTGCTGACAGCGCGCGACGCCATCGAGAGCCGCATCAGCGGACTGGACGCCGGTGCCGACGACTACCTCGTCAAGCCGATCTCGCTCGATGAATTGGCAGCCCGGCTGCGTGCCATGACGCGCCGCGCGGCGGGCAACTCGGCACCGGTCTGGCGGCATGGGGCGCTGGAGTTCCACCCGGCGGCCAGGCAGGCCTTCTGGCACGGCAAGCCCGTGGACCTGACCAGCCGCGAGGCCATGCTGCTCGAACTGCTGCTGGCGCACCCGAACCGCCTGCTGACGCGCGATTTCCTGCGCGACAAGCTCTATGACTGGCAGGCGGGCCTGGAAAGCAACACGCTCGAGGTGCATATCCATCACCTGCGCCGCAAGATCCATCCGAAGATCGTCCGCACCTTCCGCGGGGCAGGCTACACGCTCGGTGCCGCCGAGGACTGCGCATGACGCTGCAGCGGCGCCTGATCCTGGCCGTGCTGATCGCGGCCCCGGTGGTGTGGCTGTTGACCATTGCCATGACCTACGTGCGCGCGCGGCACGAGATCAACGAGCTGTACGACACCGACATGGTCCGCATGGCGATGCAGATGCACTCGCTGGTGCCGCTGGTCGACATCACGGCGGCGCCGTCGCGGGCCCGGCTGCCGACGATTGCCGAGGGGGACCAGGGAGATGCGGGCCTTGGCGACCTGGCGATTGCCGCCTGGCTGCCGGACGGCACGCCCATGCATATCGATCCGGACGGAGACCGCCTGCCGAGGGCGCGGGGCGTCAAGGGTTTTACGGATCAGCGCATCGATGGCCACCACTGGCGGCTGTATTACCTGGACGATGACGCCACCGGGTGGCGCGTGTGCATCGGGCAGAAACTGGGTGAGCGCAATGAGCTGATCCTGTCCTATATCGCTGCGCAAGTGCTTCCATGGGCCGCCGGCCTGCCTGTGCTGATCGGGCTGCTGATCTGGTTCATGCGACGTGCGATGGCACCGGTGCGCGAACTCTCCGCAGATATCGAGCGCCGTTCCCCGCATGACCCGGAGCCACTGAGCCTGGCAGCGGTGCCCGGCGAACTGGTACCGCTGGTCAACGCCATGAACCGGTTGCTGGTCCGCGTATCAGACTCGATCGAACATGAGCGGCGCCTGACAGCGGATGCCGCGCACGAAATGCGCACGCCGCTGGCTGCGCTGAAGGCGCAGTGGGAAATCGCGCAGCGCTCGCCGGATGAAGGCGAGCGCGCCAGGGCACGCGCCAATGTGGAGTCGGGCATCGACCGCATGAGCCGGCTGGTGTCGCAACTGCTGACCATGAGCCGGCTCGAGGATGCGCCGGCACTGGCCTTGCTGGAGGATGTGAACTGGCAGCCGATCGCGCAGCGGGCACTGTCGGATTGCCTGGCGCTGGCGCAGCGCAGGAAGGTCGACGTGGAACTGATCTGGCCATCGGACGACATGATGCCCTTGCCGCTGGCCGGTGACCCGAACCTGCTCGGGCTGATGCTGCGCAACCTGCTGGACAATGCGATCCGCTACAGCCCCGCGGGCGCGATGGTCACCATGGATTTCCGTGCCGATGCCATCGTGGTCTGCGATGAAGGGCCGGGTGTGGCGCCAGAGGTGCTGGAAAGGCTTGGCGACCGCTTTTTCCGCGGTGGAGGTCAGCGCGAACAGGGGCATGGGCTTGGCATCTCGATCGCCCAGCGCGTTGCGAGGCTCCACGGGCTGGGGATTGCGTTCGCCAACCGCGCCGACGGCCGTTCGGGCCTGACGGTACGCATTTTCCGCTGCGGCGAACAGCGATGAAAAAAAGCCCCGCGCGGCAATCGCGTGGGGCATCTTTCATACAGCGCGGGCCAGTGGGATCAGCGCTTGAGCTTGGCGAACGCCGCAGCCATGGCGCCGGCCGGCTCCGCCTCGCGGCGACCGCCGCCGTTGCCAAAGCCCTTGCCGCCCTGGCGCTGGCCGCCACGGTCACCTGAAGGGCGCGACGACGGCTGTCCGGGCTCGTCATCGAGCCGCATGCTCAGGCCGATGCGGTTGCGCTTGACGTCCACTTCCATCACCTTGACCTTGACGATCTGGCCGGCCTTGACCACTTCGTGCGCGTCCTTGACGAACTTGTTCGACAGCGCGGAGATATGCACCAGGCCGTCCTGGTGAACACCGATGTCGACGAACGCACCGAACGCTGCAACGTTGGTGACCACGCCTTCCAGGATCATGCCAGGCTGCAGGTCCTTCACGTCCTCGACGCCGTCCTGGAAGGTGGCGGTCTTGAACTCTGGACGCGGGTCGCGGCCCGGCTTTTCGAGTTCGGTGAGGATGTCGCGCACGGTCGGCAGGCCAAACGAATCGTCGGTGAACTGCGTCGGCGACAGGCCGCGCAGCGCGTCGCGGTTGCCCATGACGTCCGGCAGGCCCTTCTTGATATGGTCCAGGATGCGCTTGACCACCGGATAGGCTTCCGGGTGCACCGAGGAGCGGTCCAGCGGGTTGTCGCCGTTGTTGATGCGCAGGAAGCCGGCGGCCTGCTCGAAGGTCTTGTCGCCGAGGCGCGGTACCTTCTTCAGCGCATCACGGTTGGCGAAGGCGCCGTTGGCATCGCGGTACTCGACGATATTGCGCGCCAGCACCGTGTTCAGGCCGGACACGCGCGCCAGTAGCGGCGCCGACGCGGTGTTCACGTCCACACCCACGGCGTTCACGCAGTCCTCGACCACGGCGTCGAGCGTGCGGGCCAGCTCGCGCTGGTTGACGTCGTGCTGGTACTGGCCCACGCCGATCGACTTCGGATCGATCTTCACGAGTTCGGCCAGCGGGTCCTGCAGGCGGCGCGCGATCGACACCGCGCCGCGCAGCGACACGTCCAGCTCCGGGAATTCCTTGGCCGCCAGTTCCGACGCCGAGTACACCGACGCGCCGGCTTCGCTGACGACGATCTTGGTCAGCTTCAGGTCGGGCGCCTGGCGCATCAGGTCCTGCACCAGCTTGTCGGTTTCGCGGCTCGCGGTGCCGTTGCCGATCGAGACCAGCGCGACGCCGTGCTGCTTGGCCATGCGCGCCAGCGTGGCGAGCGAACCGTTCCAGTCGCGGCGCGGCTCATGCGGGTAGATCGTCGCAGTTTCCAGCAGCTTGCCAGTGGCATCCACCACGGCCACCTTGCAGCCGGTACGGATACCCGGGTCGACGCCCATCACGGCCTTGGGGCCGGCCGGCGCGGCCAGCAGCAGTTCGTGCAGGTTGCGGCCGAAGACCTTGATGGCTTCGCCTTCCGCGGTTTCGCGCAGCTGGGTCAGCAGTTCGGTTTCGAGATGCGGTTGCACCTTCACGCGCCAGCACCAGCGGCACACATCGCCGAGCCACTTGTCGGCGGGACGGCCCTGGTTCTGGATGCCCACGTGGCGCGCGATCATGCCTTCGCACGGGTGCGGCACCAGCGCATCCTGCTCTTCGCCCAGGCCCAGCTTGACCATCAGCACGCCCGCATTGCGGCCGCGGAACAGGGCCAGCGCGCGGTGCGACGGCACGGTGCGGATGGTTTCGCTGTACTGGTAGTAGTCGCGGAACTTTTCTTCCTCGGCCGTTTCCTTGCCGTCCATCACTGTGGAGCTGACCACGCCGTTGTTCCACAGGTGCTCGCGCAGCTTGCCCAGCAGCTCGGCGGTTTCGCCAAACTGCTCGGAGAGGATGTCGCGCGCGCCGTCCAGTGCGGCCTTGACGTCCGGCACGCCGCCGTCGGCAGTCGGGTTGCCGTTGACGTACCTGGCCGCCTCGGCCTGCGGGTCCAGCGTCGGGTCGGCCAGCAGCGCCTGGGCCAGCGGCTCCAGCCCGCATTCGCGCGCGATCTGGGCGCGCGTGCGGCGCTTGGGCTTGTAGGGCAGGTAGAGGTCTTCGAGCGCCTGCTTGGTCTCGGCGGCCTCGATGGCCGTGCGCAGTTCCGGCGTGAGCTTGCCTTGCTCCTCGATCGAGGCAAGGATCGCCAGGCGACGGTCTTCCATGTCGCGGAGGTACAGCAGGCGCTCTTCCAGCGTACGCAGCTGGGTGTCGTCCAGGTTGCCGGTCACTTCCTTGCGGTAGCGCGCGATGAACGGGACGGTCGCGCCTTCATCGAGCAGCGCCACGGCAGCCGCCACCTGGCGGGGTTGAACGGTCAGTTCAGCCGCGATGAGCGACACAATCTTTTGCGAAACGGATGCGGGCAGATTGGACATCGGGAGATCGGTCTGTCGAAAGCTGTCAGTCGAAAGCGGGGCATTTTGCCACAAGCGCGGCAGCTGTCCCCATGGAAGTGGCCCTGGAGATGGGCCTGTTTCGGTGCGTGTATCTTGCGGCACGCCGCCCGGCGGCCCCGCAAGGCACAGGGCAGGCCGGGTGCTAGAATTCGGGCATGACCTTCAAGCCCCATCCGGCCGCCGCGCCTGCCATGCCGATGGCCGTGCGCGACACGGCAACGCCGGCCATGTCTCCGGCCGCACAACTGTCCCGCTCCGTCCCGCACCGTGCCGGGCGAATGATGCCGCATGCACGCCTGTTTGCTACCGCGGCATTGTGGCTGACCGTGGTCGGCGCCGGCACGCTGGGGCCGCTGTCGGACAGCGCCGCGCAGGCCTCCGCGCCGGAAGCCGCGGGCGCCGGTGCGGCCCCGCGTGATTTCGCCGCCGAACGCAAGGCGATCGGCGATTCACGCGCGTGGACCAACTACCGCTTCGCCACAGCGGAACACGCCTGTTACGACAAGTTCTTCGTTAACCACTGCATCGACAAGGCGAAGGAGATCCAGCGCCAGGAGTTGCAGGTACTGCGCCAGCGCGAGCTGGAGGTGGGAGATGCCGAGCGCGCCCAGCGCGCCGCCGACCGTGATCGCGAGCAGGCCTTGCGCAGGGCCGAATACGAGGCCAGCCAGCCGAAGCGCAGCGCGAACGAGCAGGCCAGCCGTGAAGCCTTCGAGAAGAAGCAGCAGGACCAGCAACTGCGCGACGCGCAGCGCCAGGCCGATGCGCCCAAGCGCTCGGCCAATGCGCAGGCCTACCAGCAGAAGCAGTCCGACTTCGACGCCCGCATGCGCGAGGCGCAGAGCAAGGGCGCCGAGCAGGCGCGCCAGCGCGAGGAGAATGTGAAGGCGTACGAGGCCAAGCAGCGCGAGGCCGCGCAGCGCCAGAAGGATCTGGAAGAGCGGCGCGCCAAGGCGAAGGAACAGCAGGGGCAGGCGTCGGCGCCGCGTCCCTTCGGCTTTTGAGCCGGCCAGGGCCACGCCAGCCTGATTTGGGGAGATGCGGTGGAGGTGCGGTGGAGATGCGAATGGACAGTAACCTGAACACCCTCGAACGGCAGATCATGGATCTGCAGATCGAGCACCGCGACCTGGATTTCCTGATCGACCGGCTGGCGGAGGATCCGACCCACGACGAACTGCAGCTCAGGCGGCTGAAGAAGCGCCGCCTCAAGCTGAAGGACGCCATTACCCTGCTTCAACTACAGCTCGAACCCGACGTGCCGGCCTGAGTGCAGCGGGCGCCGATACTGCCAGCGCCACATGGCGCGATACCCAAGCCTTACCAGCCTTGACCATCCTGACCGATCCGACCGACCTGCCAGAACCGGACGCAGACACCGAAAGCCCGGCCCCGGCGCAGGCGGAGCTGGTTCCCGCGTCCGCGGTGCCTGCCGACCACGCCAGCGAACTGGCCAAGATCTTTGCCGACACCGGTACCCTCGCCCAGGGCATTCCGGGTTACCGCCCGCGCGCCTCACAGCAGAAGATGGCCGAGGCCGTGGCAGGCGCGATCGAGCGCAGCGACACCGTGATCGTCGAAGCGGGGACAGGCACGGGCAAGACCTTCGCCTACCTGGTTCCCGCGATGCTGTGGGGCGGAAAGGTGGTCCTGTCCACCGGCACCAAGAACCTGCAGGACCAGCTTTTCCTGCGCGACATTCCCACCGTGCGGCGCGCGCTGAATGTGCCGATCTCGGTATCGCTGCTCAAGGGCCGTGCCAACTACGTCTGCCACTATCACCTGGAGCGCGCGGAGGCCAATGGCAGGCTCGCTTCCAAGCAGGATGCGGCGTGGCTGCGCGAGATCTCGCGCTTTGCCAAGACCACATCTTCAGGCGACAAGGCCGAACTGGCCGCGGTGCCCGAAAACGCTCCGGTATGGCAACTGGTGACCTCCACGCGGGACAACTGCCTGGGCTCGGAGTGCCCGAACTACAAGGATTGCTTCGTCATGCGGGCCCGCAAGGAAGCCCAGCAGGCCGACGTGGTGGTGGTGAACCACCATCTCTTTTTCGCCGATGTCGTATTGCGCGACACCGGCATGGCCGAGCTGCTGCCTGCGGCGAACACGATCATCTTCGACGAGGCACACCAGCTGCCCGATACGGCGACACTGTTCTTCGGCGAGACGCTGTCGACCAGCCAGTTGCTGGAGATCTGCCGCGATACGGTGGCCGAAGGGCTGTCGCATGCGCGCGACGCCGTCGACTGGGTAGGCATCGCGGCGCCGCTGGAACGCGCCACGCGTGACCTGCGCCTGGCGTTCGGCAAGGAGAATGCGCGCCTGGCGCTGGGGCAGATCGAGGCCGACCGGCGCATCGGTGAACCGTTCTTCGATACGCTCGATGCGCTGGAAGAGGCGCTGTCAACCTTCGTCGAACATCTTGAAAGCCAGGCGGAGCGGGCCGAGACGCTGCAGCAATGCCACCGGCGCGCGGTGGAACTGCAGCAGCGACTGGAAGCGTGGCGGGACGAAGGCAAGGCTTTTGAAGCGCCCGAACCGCAGGCGCCGGACGCTGGCGATGAAACGGCGCAGGAGCCAGATGCGCCGCTGCCGGCCGCACCGGCACAGTTCGGCCCTGACACGGTGCGCTGGGTGGAAGTGTTCTCGCACACCGTGCAACTGCACCGCACCCCGCTGTCGATCGCGCCGATCTTCACGCGGCAGCGCGAAGGGCACCCGCGTGCCTGGGTCTTCACGTCGGCTACGCTGTCGGTGAAGGGCAACTTCACGCACTATGCCGCGCAGCTGGGCCTCAACAAGGACAACTCGCTGACGCTGCCGAGCCCGTTCGACTACGGCAAGCAAGGCCTGCTCTATGTGCCGCGGGACATGCCGCCGCCGAACTCGCCGCAGTTCACCGATGCGGTGGTGGCGGCGGCGCTGCCGCTGATCGAGGCTGCCGGCGGGCGCACTTTCCTGCTGTGCACTACGTTGCGTGCAGTGCAGCGCGCGTCCGACCTGCTCTACGATGCCTTTGCCGAACGCGGGCTCGAACTGCCTCTGCTGGTGCAGGGACAAGCCAGCCGTACGGAACTGCTCGACCGTTTCCGCGAACTGGGCAATGCCGTGCTGGTCGGCAGCCAGAGCTTCTGGGAGGGCGTGGACGTGCGTGGCGAAGCCCTCTCGCTCGTGATCATCGACAAGCTGCCGTTTGCGCCGCCCGATGACCCGGTGCTCGCGGCGCGCATGGAAGTGCTGCAGAAGAAGGGCCTGAGCCCGTTCGCGGTACACCAGTTGCCGCATGCGGTGATCACGCTGAAGCAGGGTGCCGGTCGCCTGATCCGCTCGGAATCCGACCGGGGCGTGCTGGCCATCTGCGATACGCGGCTGGTCGAGAAGCCCTATGGCCGCCAGATCTGGCAAAGCCTGCCGCCGTTCACGCGTACGCGCGAGGCGCAGACCGTGGTGCGCTTCCTGGAATCGTTGCGGGACGGGCGGCAGCCGGGTGGCGCACAGCAGGACTGAGCCGCTGCTCTGATCCGGCCGGCCAATGACAAACGAGGCAGATCCTTGCGGATCTACCTCGTTCCGGTGCGCAGTTGCGGGGTCAGTGCCCCGCGTCGCCGCCAATCAGAACACTTCCCACCAGGCCTTGTCCTTGCGGCGTTCGCCGTACTTGATGTAGTCGCTGTTCGGGAAATTGCGCTCCATCACGCGTGCGGTATCGTCGCGCAGGTCCTTCATGCCGAGCGAGTCGTACGAACGGATCATGATGTACAGCGCTTCCTCGTTGGCGGGAGCGCCGTCGTAGTCCTTGAGTGCCTGCTGGGCGCGATTGACCGCTGCCAGGTACGCGCCGCGCTTGTAGTAGTAGCGGGCGGCATGCACCTCGTGCTGGGCCAGCGAGTTGACGATGTACTGCATGCGCGCGGCGGCGTCAGGCGTGTACTTGCTGTCCGGGTAACGCGTGACCAGCGTGTTGAAGGCGTCGTACGCCGCGCGGGCCGCCTTCGGGTCGCGCTCGCTCAGGTCCTGGCCGGAAAAGCGGCCCAGCCAGCCCAGGTTGTCGTTGAAGTTGATCAGGCCCTTGAGGTAGTAGGCGTAATCGATATTGGGATGGCTCGGGTGCAGCTGGATGAAGCGATCCACCGCGGCCAGTGCCGCTGCCGTCTCGCCGTCCTTGTAGCTGGCGTAGGCGGTGTCGATCTGGGCTTGCTGCGCGTAGCGGCCGAACGGATAGCGGCCTTCAAGCTTTTCGTACAGCTTCACGGCGCGCGTGTAGTCGCCGCCGTCGAGGGCGTCCTTGGCTTCCGAATATAATTTGTTGGCCGACCAGCCAGCGGTTTCGTCGGGCTGGTCAGCAAGCAGGCCGCATGCCGACAGCATGACGCAGCCGCCTGCGAGCAGAATCGCTCCAAATCGCGCGCGCCAATTTGCGCGCTTCATGCTCAGCAATTGCATGGGCAACGTATCCCGGATGAAGAAAAATAGCGTCAAGCATTATAGCCCAAGCCCCCAGCCAGAATCCGGCAAGGGGGGACTGCCGCCTGAACAGGTGCGCGTCCAGGCATCCCAGGCGGACAATGAGGAAATCGAAGACTTCGCGGACGAGGTGCAGGCAGCATCCGTCACGGATCTCGCAGTGCCGCTGACCCTTGAAGTCGACAGCGCCGCACATGGTGAACGGCTGGACAAGCTTCTGGCACGGCATTTCAGCGAGTTCTCGCGCAGCCGGCTGCAACAGTGGATCGAAAGCGGAGCCGTGCGCGTCGACGGCGAAGTGCGCCGGCCCCGCGATGCGGTGCAGATGGGCAACCGCATCGAGGTACAGCCGCAGGCCGCGCCGGAGTCGCAGGCGTTCGCACCCGAAGACGTGCCGCTCGACGTGGTGTACGAGGACGAAACGCTACTGGTCATCGACAAGCCCGCCGGGCTGGTCGTGCATCCGGCAGCAGGTAACTGGAGCGGTACGGTCCTCAACGGCCTGTTGCATCGTGATCCCGCTGCCGCGGCGCTGCCGCGCGCCGGCATTGTGCACCGGCTCGACAAGGAAACCTCGGGGCTGATGGTGGTGGCGCGCACGCTGACAGCGCAGACCGACCTTGTGCGCCAGCTGCAGGCACGCACCGTCAAGCGCACGTATATCGCGCTGGTGTGGGGGCGCACGTACGACGAGGGCACGATTGATGCGCCGATCGGCCGCGACCCGCGCGAGCGCACGCGCATGGCCATCGTCCATACCAGCAGCGGCAAGCCTTCGCGCACGCATTTCCGCACGCTGGCCACGGTACCGCTCGGGCGCAGCTTCGTATCGATGGTGCGATGCCAGCTCGAAACCGGGCGCACGCACCAGATCCGCGTGCATTTCGAGTCGATCGGCCATCCGCTCTTGGGCGACCCCGTCTACTACCGCGCCACGCAACGCGGGCAGCGGCCCGCCGTGCGCGTGCCGCTGCCGGTGCCGTTCGAGCGGCAGGCCCTGCATGCCTACAAGCTGGGGCTGGTGCACCCGGCCACCGGCAAGACCGTGTCGTGGACCGCGCCGCCGCCGGAGGATCTCCAGGCGCTGATCGATGCGCTTGATTTCTCCTCCGGCGAAGCTGAAGCTGAGGAAGAAGACTGGGACGAAGATTGGGAAGACGGCCCCGAAGTCATCTGGGGTGACGGGGAGGGTGGCGATGACGACGATGACGACTGACATCGCGTGGCTGCGGCCGGACTGGCCGGCACCTGCCTCGGTGCGCGCGCTGTCCACCACGCGCGCGGGTGGCGTGAGCGATGGCGTCTATGGGTTGGACGGCGGGGAGCCGGGCGGGCTCAACCTCGGCACGCATGTCGGCGATGACCCCTTGCATGTGGCCGAGAACCGCGCGCGGCTGGCCGCGCACCTGCCCGCCATGCCGTTGTGGCTGGAGCAGGTGCACGGTTGCGCCGTGGCCACGGTGGACCATCTCGCAAGCCCGGACGCGGCGCCGCCGCGCGCCGACGCGAGCGTGACCGTCGTGCCCGGGCAGGTGTGCGCGATCATGACAGCGGACTGCCTGCCGGTGCTGCTGTGCGACGTGGAAGGGACCGTGGTCGGCGCTGCGCATGCGGGATGGCGTGGCCTGTGCAACGGCGTGATCGAAGCCACGCTGGCGCGCATGCAGGCTGCACGCGGAAAGCGCTCGTCACGCTGGCTCGCCTGGCTTGGGCCCGCGATCGGACCCGATGCCTTCGAGGTCGGCGCCGAAGTTCGCGAGACCTTCCTGGCTCAGGCCCGTGCCGGCGAGCACGCGGCTGTGAAAGCGGCATTCCGGCCCGGCGCCGAAGGCAAGTACATGGCCGACCTCTACGCACTGGCTCGCACGCGCCTGGCCCGTGCTGGCTGCACCGACATCTACGGCGGCGATGCCTGCACCGTATCCGACCCGCAGCGCTTCTATTCGTATCGGCGCGACGGCGTCACCGGCCGCATGGCCAGCCTCGTCTGGCTGGCAAGCTGAGCCGGAAGCGGGCGGGTCACTGCGGCCCGCTCCCGCCGCGCCCGGCGTTTTCCTCCGCGCGAGAACGCTCGGCGCGCGCTTCCGCTGCCTTGCGGCGCTGCCGCCTGCCTGGCGTCCCCATGATGTAGAGCACCAGCGCCACCGGGCCGGCACCATACAGCAGGAACGTGGCGACACCGGCAACGACGTTGCTCTCGGTGATCGCCATCATCAGTGCCACGTAGAGCCATCCGATGGCTACGATGTACATGAAACTTTCATCCTTCGCAGATAGCCTTTCGCGCTGGTCATTGTTCGCGCGGAGCCCTACCGCGAGGTAGGTTTTCCGGGCGGGTGCGCCGATGCAGTTTTCCGCATTGACAGCGCGTACATTGCAAGGCAACAATGACCTCGAATGTTGCGGAATCTCTCGTAGATTCCTTTGTTTTTGCCGGCAAGCATACCGCATGGCGTTGCCAGCCAGATTGTGGTGCGGGCCGGGCAGGGGACGTTATCCAGATGGAAGGGATAGCTGCATGCGGCAGTCCTGGATGCCCTGGTCGGGGGGCGATGCGCCAGGTCCATCCGGATTGCGTCTCCAGATGCATAAGTGCCGGCCAGGGCAATGTCCCGGGAGCCGGTCTGACATAGTGACGGCAGAGAGACAATTACATCATGGCGACCGGCAAAGGTGCGGCAGCTTCCACATCGGAAGGCAAGTCCCAACCGTTCAAGTTCCCGCCGGGGCCATTGGATCCAGCAACGTGGCTGGAGTGGTCCCGTCAGTGGCAAGGCCCTGAGGGCAACGGCTCGGCGATTCCTCCGGGCTTCCCCGGATTCCCGGGATTCCAGGCGTTCGCGGCGAGTCCGCTGGCGGGCGTCAAGATCGACCCGGCCCAACTCACGGAAATCCAGCAGCGCTACATGCGCGACTTTGCCGAGCTGTGGCGTGGCCTGGCGGGAGGCGATACCGAGTCCGCCGGCAAGCTGCACGACCGGCGCTTCGCCAGCGAAGCGTGGCACAAGAACGCGCCGTATCGCTACACCGCTGCGTTCTACCTGCTCAATGCGCGCGCGCTGACGGAGCTGGCGGAGGCAGTCGAGGCAGATCCCAAGACTCGCCAGCGTATCCGCTTTGCCGTATCGCAATGGGTTGATGCGATGTCGCCCGCAAATTTCCTGGCCACCAATCCCGACGCCCAGCACCGCCTGATCGAGTCGGGCGGCGAATCGCTGCGCGCCGGTGTCCGCAACATGCTGGAAGACCTGGGCCGCGGAAAGATTTCGCAGACGGACGAGACAGCGTTCGAAGTTGGCCGCAACGTGGCGGTTACTGAAGGTGCGGTCGTTTATGAAAACGAATTCTTCCAGCTCCTGCAGTACAAGCCGTTGACCGACAAGGTCTATGCGCGCCCGCTGCTGCTGGTGCCGCCGTGCATCAACAAGTTCTACATTCTCGACCTGCAGCCGGAAAGCTCGCTGGTGCGGCATGCGGTGGAGCAGGGCCATACGGTGTTCCTGGTGTCGTGGCGCAATCCCGATGCCACCATGGCAGAGCGCACGTGGGACGACTACATCGAGCACGCGGCCATCCGTGCTATCGAAGTGGCACGCGACATCAGCGGCCAGGACAAGATCAATGTGCTCGGCTTCTGCGTGGGCGGTACCATCCTGTCGACCGCGCTGTCCGTGCTGGCATCGCGCGGCGAGCACCCCGCAGCCAGCCTGACGCTGCTGACCACGCTGCTGGACTTTGCCGATACCGGCATCCTTGACGTCTTCGTCGACGAAGCCCACGTCCAGTTGCGCGAAGCCACGCTAGGCGGCGCGGCCGGCGCGCCCTGCGGCCTGCTGCGTGGCGTGGAACTGGCCAATACGTTCTCGTTCCTGCGTCCGAACGACCTGGTCTGGAACTACGTGGTCGACAACTACCTGAAGGGCAATACGCCGGTGCCGTTCGACCTGCTGTTCTGGAACGGCGATGCGACCAATCTGCCGGGGCCGTGGTATTGCTGGTACTTGCGCCACACCTACCTGCAGGACGAGCTGAAGGTGCCCGGCAAGCTGGCCGTGTGCGACGCGCCGGTCGACCTGGGCGCCATCGACGTGCCGACCTATATCTACGGCTCGCGCGAAGACCACATCGTGCCGTGGACGGCAGCGTATGCATCGACCGCCTTGCTCAAGAACAAGCTGCGGTTCGTGCTCGGGGCTTCCGGGCACATCGCCGGCGTCATCAACCCGCCGGCCAAGAACAAGCGCAGCCACTGGACCAATGATGCACTGCCCGCTTCGGCCCACGACTGGCTCGCCGGCGCCGAGGAGCACCACGGCAGCTGGTGGCCGGACTGGATGACGTGGCTCGGCAAGCAGGCCGGTGCCAAGCGTGCCGCGCCGACCAGCTATGGCAATGCCCGCTACGCCGCCATCGAACCCGCGCCCGGCCGTTACGTCAAAGCCAAGGCATGACTCTTGCGGGCGGTCCCGGCGTTACGGGACCTGCCCGCTGACCACCCCAGATACCCATTGAGAGGACTGCAAATGACCGATATCGTCATCGTTTCCGCCGCCCGTACCGCCGTAGGCAAGTTTGGCGGCTCGCTTGCGAAGATTCCGGCCCCGGAACTGGGCGCCATCGCCATCAAGGCCGCGCTGGAACGCGCAGGCGTGAAGCCGGACCAGGTCAGCGAAGTGATCATGGGCCAGGTGCTGGCGGCCGGTTCGGGCCAGAACCCGGCACGCCAGGCATCCATCAAGGCGGGCCTGCCCGCGTCGGTGCCGGCAATGACCATCAACAAGGTGTGCGGCTCCGGCCTGAAGGCCGTGATGCTGGCGGCCAATGCCATCGCCGCCGGCGATGCCGAGATCGTGGTTGCTGGTGGACAGGAGAACATGAGCGCCGCGCCGCACGTGCTGCCGGGCTCGCGCGATGGCTTCCGTATGGGGGACACCAAGCTGGTCGACACCATGATCGTGGATGGCCTGTGGGACGTGTACAACCAGTACCACATGGGTATCACCGCCGAGAATGTGGCCAAGGAATACGGCATCACCCGCGAAGCGCAGGACGAGTTCGCCGTGGCTTCGCAGAACAAGGCCGAGGCTGCGCAGAAGGCCGGCAAGTTCAATGACGAGATCGTCCCGGTGATGATTCCGCAGCGCAAGGGCGACCCGCTGGCCTTCGACAAGGACGAGTACGTCCGCCAGGGTGCCACGCTGGACAGCATGGCCGGCCTGAAGCCTGCCTTTGACAAGGCCGGCACGGTGACCGCCGCCAATGCGTCGGGCCTTAACGACGGTGCTGCCGCCGTGGTGGTGATGTCAGCCGCCAAGGCGAAGGAACTGGGCCTGACGCCGCTGGCGACGATCAAGGCCTACGCCAATGCCGGCGTGGACCCGAAGGTCATGGGCATGGGCCCGGTGCCGGCGTCCAAGCGTTGCCTGTCGCGCGCGGGTTGGGGCGTGGGCGACCTGGACCTGATGGAAATCAACGAAGCCTTCGCCGCGCAGGCGCTGGCCGTGCACCAGCAAATGGGCTGGGATACGTCCAAGGTCAACGTGAACGGTGGTGCCATCGCCATTGGCCACCCGATCGGGGCATCGGGCTGCCGTATCCTGGTGACGCTGCTGCATGAGATGAAGCGCCGCGACGCGAAGAAGGGTCTGGCCTCGCTGTGCATCGGCGGCGGCATGGGCGTGGCGCTGGCGGTCGAACGCAATTAATGGGTGTACCTGGGCGCGCAGCGGTTCGCGCGGCCCAGGCAAAGATAACGAAGAGCCAATCAAGGAGTGGACATGACTCAGCGCATTGCATATGTGACCGGCGGTATGGGCGGCATCGGGACCGCGATCTGCCAACGTCTCGCCAAGGATGGCTTCCGCGTGGTGGCCGGCTGCGGCCCCAATTCGCCGCGTCGCGAGCGGTGGATCGAGCAGCAGAAGGCGCTCGGCTTCGACTTCGTTGCCTCCGAGGGCAACGTGGCTGACTGGGATTCGACCAAGGCTGCGTTCGACAAGGTCAAGGCTGAAGTCGGCGAGGTGGATGTGCTGATCAACAATGCTGGCATCACGCGCGACGTGGTGTTCCGCAAGATGACCCGCGCCGACTGGGATGCGGTGATCGACACCAACCTGACCTCGCTGTTCAACGTGACCAAGCAGGTCATCGATGGCATGGTCGATCGCGGCTGGGGCCGCATCGTGAACATCTCGTCGGTGAACGGGCAGAAGGGCCAGTTCGGCCAGACCAACTACTCGACCGCCAAGGCCGGCCTGCATGGTTTCACCATGGCGCTGGCGCAGGAAGTGGCGACCAAGGGCGTGACGGTGAACACCGTTTCGCCGGGCTATATCGCCACGGACATGGTCAAGGCCATCCGCCAGGACGTGCTGGACAAGATCGTCGGCACCATCCCGGTCAAGCGTCTGGGCGAGCCGTCGGAAATCGCGTCTATCTGCGCGTGGCTGTCTTCGGAAGAGTCGGGCTTCTCTACTGGTGCCGACTTCTCGCTGAACGGCGGTCTGCACATGGGCTGATCGGGCCCTGCTTGCTGCTCGGGCGCACTGTTTTTGCGGTGCAGCCAGCGCGGCGCACAAGCTGATGCCGAGAACGATCTGCGGGCCCTTCGGGGCCCGCAGATCGTTTGTGCGTGCGGGTTTTCCTTAAGCCGCCCGGCTTTTCTTAGTGCTTTGTTGGGCATAGAATCAGGTCAGCGGCACGGTCGGCACCATTGTCGTGCAACGTGCGGCCTTCGCGGGGGCGAAGGCGACAAGGCACTGGCGGCAATGCCCGCGAGTGCGCACATAGTATCTTTTCACGACCTTTCAGATGGCCCGGCAGTACCGGTTTGCGCACTGCACCGCATGCGGTGCAGCAGCGCCCATCAGCGACGACAAGAGGACAGAGTACCGATGGCCACGAGCAAAAAAGGCGCAGAGCGACTGATCAAGAAATACCCCAATCGCAGGCTCTACGATACCCAGACCAGCACCTACATCACGCTGGCCGACGTGAAGCAACTGGTCATGGATTCCGAAGACTTTAAGGTCGTCGACGCCAAGTCCGGTGACGAGCTGACGCGCAGCATCCTGCTGCAGATCATCCTGGAAGAAGAGACCGGCGGCGTGCCGATGTTCTCCAGCGCCATGCTGTCGCAGATCATCCGTTTCTACGGTCATGCCATGCAGGGCATGATGGGCACCTACCTGGAAAAGAACATCCAGGCCTTCATCGACATCCAGAACAAGCTGGCCGAGAACTCCAAGGGCCTGTACTCCGGCGAAGCCTTCAGCCCTGACATGTGGTCCCAGTTCATGAACATGCAGGGGCCGATGATGCAGGGCATGATGAGCAACTACATCGAACAGAGCAAGAACCTGTTCGTGCAGATGCAGGAGCAGATGCAGAACCAGGCCAAGAATATGTTCGGGACGTTCCCGTTCAATCAGCCGGACAAGAAGTAGGGCGCCAGGCTCTTACAACGGCGGGCCTGCGCTAGCCCGCTGCTCAGGGTAAAATCGCGGTCGTTTATGGCGGCGGGCCAATCATGGCTCGGTCGCCTTTATTCATTGTGGCGTGCCGGCTTGCGGACTCGCCCAGATACCGCGTGTCCCCCATGTCGTCTGAATCCAATTTGTCTACGTCTGCACCGAAAGTCGGTTTTGTATCACTTGGCTGTCCCAAGGCTCTTGTCGACTCCGAACAGATCATCACCCAGCTGCGCGCCGAGGGCTATGCCATCAGCGGCACTTATGACGGTGCCGACCTGGTCGTGGTCAATACCTGCGGCTTTATCGACGAGGCCGTCCAGGAAAGCCTGGATGCCATCGGCGAGGCGCTGACCGAGAATGGCAAGGTCATCGTGACCGGTTGCCTGGGGGCCAAGAAGGATGCGGCGGGGCACGACATCGTATCGTCGGTGCACCCGAAGGTCCTGGCCGTGACCGGCCCGCATGCGCTGGGAGAGGTCATGCAGGCGGTGCACACGCACCTGCCCAAGCCGCATGACCCCTTCACCGACCTGGTGCCGGCGGCTGGCATCAAGCTCACGCCCAAGCATTACGCCTACCTGAAGATCTCCGAGGGCTGCAACCATCGCTGCTCGTTCTGCATCATCCCGTCGATGCGTGGCGACCTCGTGTCGCGCCCCGTGGCCGAGGTCATGCTGGAAGCCGAGAACCTGTTTAAAGCTGGCGTCAAGGAGCTGCTGGTGATCTCGCAGGACACCAGCGCCTACGGCGTGGATGTGAAGTACCGTACCGGCTTCTGGAACGGCCGTCCGCTCAAGACCCGCATGACCGAACTCGTGGCGGCGCTGGGCGAACTGGCGGCCCAATACGGTGCCTGGGTGCGCCTGCACTATGTGTACCCATACCCGCACGTCGACGAGATCATTCCGCTGATGAACGGCGGCCATGTGCTGCCGTATCTGGACGTGCCGCTGCAGCACGCTCACCCGGACGTGCTCAAGCGCATGAAGCGCCCGGCCAATGCCGAGAAGACCCTGGACCGCATTCGCGCCTGGCGCGAGGTATGCCCGGACCTGACGATCCGCAGCACGTTTATCGCCGGCTTCCCGGGCGAGACCGAGGCCGAGTTCCAGACCCTGCTGGATTTCATCGCCGAGGCCGAACTGGACCGCGTGGGCTGCTTTGCCTATTCGCCGGTGGAAGGCGCCACTGCCAACGACCTGCCGGGCGCGCTGCCGGACGAAGTGCGCGAGGAACGCCGTGCGCGCTTCATGGAAGTGGCCGAGGCAGTCTCCGCGCGCCGCCTGCAGCGCAAGGTCGGTCAGACGCTGCGCGTGCTGGTGGACGAGGTGAACCAGGACGGCGGCATCGGCCGCTCGTCGGCCGACGCGCCGGAAATCGACGGCCTGGTCTATATCGCGCAGCCGGCCAAGCCATCGCAGCGATATCGCGCCGGCGATTTCGTCCAGGTGAAGATCACTGGCGCGGACGGCCATGACCTGTGGGGTGAAATATGACGCAGCCTGCGTTGGCTGCCCTTAGGTAAAAGTACGATCGTTCGATTCCGTCGCGATGCACGCTATACTGTGCACCGCAACATAACCTCATGGAGACGAGACATGACGCGTGAAGTCGTAGTGGTGAGTGGCGTACGTACCGCAATCGGGACCTTCGGCGGCAGCCTGAAGGATATGGCACCTGTCGATATGGGCGCGCTCGTGGTGCGAGAGGCACTGGCGCGTGCCCAGGTATCCGGCGATGATGTCGGCCATGTCGTATTCGGCAATGTGATCCAGACCGAGCCGCGCGACATGTACTTGGGCCGTGTGGCAGCCGTCAACGGCGGAGTCTCGATTAACGCCCCCGCGCTGACCGTGAACCGCCTGTGCGGCTCGGGCCTGCAGGCCATCATCAGCGCATCGCAGAGCATCCTGCTTGGTGATACCGATATCGCGATCGGCGGCGGAGCCGAGAGCATGAGCCGTGCGCCATACCTGGCGCCGGCGGCACGCTGGGGCGCCCGCATGGGTGATGCCAGTATGGTCGACATGATGCTGGGCGCGCTGCACGACCCGTTCCATCGCATCCACATGGGCGTCACGGCCGAAAACGTGGCCAAGGAATACGACATCAGCCGCACCCAGCAGGACGAGGCCGCCCTGGAGTCGCACCGCCGCGCTTCGGCAGCCATCAAGGCCGGCTACTTCAAAGACCAGATCGTTCCGGTGACGCTCAAGAGCCGTAAGGGCGAAGTGAGCTTCGATACCGACGAGCACGTGCGCCACGACGCCACCATTGACGACATGACCAAGCTCAAGCCGGTCTTCGCCAAGGAGAACGGCACCGTGACCGCGGGCAATGCGTCGGGCCTGAACGATGCCGCCGCCGCGGTCGTCCTGATGGAGCGCGCCGAAGCCGAGCGCCGCGGTCTGAAGCCGCTGGCACGCCTGGTGTCATACGGCCACGCGGGCGTAGACCCGAAGACCATGGGCATTGGCCCGGTTCCGGCCACGAAGATTGCGCTGGAGCGCGCCGGCCTGTCGGTGTCCGATCTGGACGTGATCGAAGCCAATGAAGCGTTTGCCGCACAGGCCTGCGCAGTAACCAAGGCGCTGGGTCTTGACCCGGCCAAGGTCAACCCGAACGGCTCCGGCATTTCGCTGGGCCACCCGATCGGGGCTACTGGCGCGCTGATTACGGTCAAGGCCGTCTACGAGCTGCAACGCGTGCAGGGCCGCTATGCGCTGGTGACGATGTGCATCGGCGGCGGCCAGGGCATTGCTGCCATCTTCGAGCGCATCTGAGTTTGCCGATGCGTCGTCGCACCCCTTCGCGGCGCCTGTCGTCCGTCAGCCTGGCTGCGGCGCTGGCGTTGGCGCTTGCGGGTGCGATGCCGGCGCGGGCTGCGGTCGACAACGTGTTGTCGACCGGCCCGGCAGCCAGTGCAGGAGACCTGGGCCTGAACGAGGCCATCCGCCAAGGCGAGGCGCGCCGCGCGACGGCGCCTTCCGCCGACGTACCCGCCGGGCCGCTGGCGCCGCGCCAAGAATACGCGAAGCTGCCCGTGTATGTCGGCAAGGTCGGCGACAAGCCGGTGCGGCTGCGCATCGGTCCGAAGCCGGACGAGCGCGACAGCCTGCGCGGTGAGTACACGGCCAACGGCGTACCCGGCGTGCGGTTGCTGGCGGGAGAGTGGGAGGACGGCACCTTTCTGATGGAAGAGTCCGATGACGGCACCCGCGTCTCCGGCAACTGGGAAGGCACCATCGATGCCAGCGGTGCGGTGCGCGGCACCTGGACCGATGCGTTCAGCCCGGCTGTCGTGCTTCCGTTCTTCATCCGCCCGCTCGGTAGCGTGCTGGTGATCCCGCCCTTCGATATGACGCCCGGCAGCGGCGTTACCTACGCACCTCCGCCGCCCAGGTCGAGCATCCAGGGCTGGTGAGTACGGCTCCCGGTGGCGTCACCGGCATTTGCTGGTAAGCTGGGACGTATATCGCGTCTCGTTCATGCCCGCCGCGCAACGCGGAAGGGTATGCCAGCCATCAAGGAATCCGCCGTGTCCGATCCGACTTCCGACAAGCCCGCGTCGAGCCCTGCCTCCTCCTCCCATTACCTGCAGACCGTCGCCGTACAGCCCGAACTGGATATCGCGCCCGGCTTCGACTCGTTTTCTCCCGCCACGCATCGCGGTTCCACCGTGGTCTTCCGCAATCTGGCCGAACTGCGCGCGTACGGCGACCGCGGCACCACGTACTGGCGCTACGGCCTGCATGCCACGCCCACCAGCGAAGCGCTGTGCCAGCATCTGGCCTTGCTCGAAGGCGCGCGCCACACGCTGCTGCTGCCGTCCGGGCTGGCCGCGATCTCGCTGGTCTACTTTTCGCTGCTCAAGAGCGGCGACGATGTGCTCGTGCCGGACAACGTCTATGGCCCCAACCGCGACCACGGCGAGTGGCTGGCCCGCGATTTCGGCGTGACGGTGCGCTACTACGATCCGATGATCGGCAGTGGCATTGCCAGCCTGATCCAGCCCGATACGCGCCTGATCTGGATGGAGTCGCCCGGCTCCGTGACCATGGAGGTGCCGGACAGCAAGGCGATCGTTGCCGCGGCGAAGGCCCGTGGCGTGCTCACCGCTATCGACAATACCTGGTCAGCCGGCCTCTACTTCCGGCCGTTCGACATGGGTATCGACATCTCGGTGCAGGCGCTGACCAAGTACCAGTCGGGCGGCAGCGATGTCCTGATGGGTGCCGTGCTGACCCGCGACGACGCCGTGCAGGCCCGCCTGAAGCGCACGCGCATGCTGATGGGGTGGGGCGTTTCCGCGGACGACTGCCACCTGGTGCTGCGTTCGCTGCCGAGCCTGCCGGTGCGCCTGGCGGCGCATGACCGCGCCGCGCGCGAGGTGGCGGAGTGGCTGCACCAGCGTCCGGAGGTCGTGCGCGTGCTGCATCCAGCGCTGCCGGACTGCCCCGGCCACGCCAACTGGCGACGCGACTTCAGCGGTGCCAGCGGCCTGTTCGCCATCATCCTGCACGAGAAATACTCGCGCGAGCAGGTCGACGCTTTCGTCGAAGCGCTGCGCCTGTTCGCGATCGGCTGGTCGTGGGGCGGCGCGCACAGCCTGGCCGTGCCATACCACGTGCCGACCATGCGTCCTCCAGGCAGCTGGCCGCCAGCGGGCTGGCAGCATACCGGCGAACTGGTGCGCCTCTACATTGGCCTGGAGGACACGCGTGACCTCATCGCGGACCTGCGCCAGGCCATGGAGCAGGTACTCAAGGGCTGATCAGTGCCGGGCGGCTAGCCCGCCCGCAGCGCGACGTTGAGCTGGTCGACCACTTCGGCCCAGTCGGCATCGTCTGCGATCTCGTCGCGCAGCATGGCTGCCTGCGCGGGCGTCCAGAACGGCGCGTCGGCCAGTTCGACGTCGCCTGGCAGCGGGGCGTGCGTCGAGATGAACTGGCGGATGCCAGGCTCATCGCTGGGTAGCCCCAACTGGGCAAACAGCTCGGAAAAGCGGTGAAAGGCCTGTTCCATGATAAGGGTGCTCCGCTTCTGGGGTTGTCACTCAAGGTAGTGTAGGGCATGGTGGCGACCAGAGCGCCCGCGAAAAAACGGACGCCAAGCGTCCGTTTCACATGCAGCGGGAATCCCTACATCAGAAGCTCGCCGTCACGCTCGCGCGCACTGTGTGCGGCGCCCTGTGCGCTGCGCAGGGCCCATACCGATTCCGCCGGGCCGTTGCGCGCACGCCGCTGTGTCGCGCGTGCCAGCACGGAAAAGCCGATGGCCAGTGCGATGGCGCCGATGTCGAAGCCGGCGATGATCCAGTGCCCGTCCGGTATCGAGCGCAACAGGTGGTCACCGGTCAGGATGGCGTTGGCAAGCGGGACGGTCAGCGAGGCAAGCGCAGCCGCATAGAGCAGTTCAATCGCGGCACGCACGGGCGGCCGCAGCAGTGCCCATGCGCAAGCGGCGAAGAAGACCGGGAAGTAGGTGTAGCTGACCGCGCGCCCGGGCCACAGCAGCGCCGCCGGGAAACACAGCGCCACGCCGACGCAGCACCCGATGCAGACGCCCACCGTGGCCTGCGCCAGCAGCCGGTGCACGCGCGGCTGTTCCGCCTGGCGCAGCTTGCGGCGCGATTCGATCCAGAGCAGGTTGCCCGAGTAGAACAGAAAGGCGCCGGCCAGGCCAGCCAGCACGTAGCCAAGTCGCAGCGGCAGTTCGCCATAGGTGCCGAAATGCAGCGCGTACATTGCGCTGTAGAGACCGTGGTTGCCATCGCGTGCGCCCGCAGTCTGATTGGCGATCACCGTGCCGGCATTGGCTTTGCCAGAGGCCGCATGGATGCCGACGGAGCCCAGGTTGCCCAGCGCACGCGTGCTGGTGCCTCGCACCTCCACGACGGCATTTGCGTCGCCGTAGCGCTGGTAACGGAACGACTCGGCGGCAAATCGCTCGCCCGCCGCTTCCTGTGCAATGCGGACCAGCTCGGCCGCCGGCAACGTGGGCGCCGCACGGCCGGCGGCCATGACTTCGGGCACGGCGGTGGTCACGCGCGGGACCACCGGGAACAGCTTGCCATCGAAGGTCAGCGTGTTGAAGACCATCAACAGAACCAGCGACAGGCAGAACAGAGCGCCGGTGGTCGCGATCATCAGGTGGAACGGCAGGCTGAACAAGCCGATCACGTTGTGCGAATCCATCCAGAAGCGCTTGAGGTTGCGCCCGGGCCGCACGGCAAACAGGTCCTTCTTCAGGCGGGGCAGGTGCAGGAGCACGCCCGAGACCAGTGCCAGTCCATACAGCACCGAGATCGCGCCCATGAAATAGATGCCGACCTCCGGAATGCCAAGCGAATAGTGCAGGCTGTTCAGGAAGGCCGACAGCTCGCCGATGACCTGGTCGCGCGAGGTGTCCTGCTGCCTGGCGCGGTCGCCGGCCAGGCGGGCGTCGGTGGTCATCTGCCATTCACCGGCCTTGTCCTGCCAGTAGGCGCTGATATGGGGCTCGCCTGCCGCCGGCATGATGACGTAGGCGCTGGCGGCGGCGTCGGGATAGCGAGCGACCAGCTTCTGCATGAAGTGGTCCACGACGGCTGGGTTCGCGACCGTCTCGGTCTGCGTATTGCCCTTGAGCCGTTCCGGAGATTGCCAGACGTGCAGTTCGTGGTGGAACACCGTCACGGCGCCGGCAAAGAAGGCGATGAACAGCGCCCAGCCGGCCATCAGGCCAACCCAGGTGTGAAGCGTCTGGTAGAGCCGGAGTGTGGTGGATTTCATGGTGGCGGCCTCAGGAAACCGGCAGCGAGGCGAGGGCGGCCGAAGGCGCCACGTGCAGCAGGCGCAACGCCCACAGCAGGCCGAAGCACAGCAGGTTCGCGCCGGCCAGCCACAGCCATGCCGCACGGCTGGAGTGGAACAGCAGGCTGCAGCAGATGATCGCGACCCAGACAGGCAGGCAGGCCACTACCGCGGCAACCACACCGCTTTCCCAGCCGCCTGGCAGCCCGAGGATCACGAACGTGCACAGCGCGACAGCCAGCGGCAGCCCGAGCAGCGTGCCGGCGAGCCATTTCGTACCCATGCCGTTCATGCCTGCCCCTTTGCTGCTGGCCGCTTGTGGTTCACGTAGGTGCCGATAAAGGGCCACAGGGACAGGCCCGTGGGAATGATCGCCAGGTTCGCGGCAATGGCCACAGGCCAGCCCTGCGCCTGGCTCCACAGCCAGGTGCTCAGGAGTGTTAGCGCTAGCCCCAGCCAGCCGAAAAGCCATGCCGCCGGCCGCCGGACGGAGCCGGGAGGCAGTGACGGCAGCAGGACCTGGTTGGGCGCCGCCAAGTACAGGCAGGCCGCCGCAACGAGTCCGAGCAGGACCGTGAAGGCTTCCATAGGAAAAGCGGAAAACAAAAACGCAAGTATAAATGAGAATGATTAGTATTTGTGATGACGAGTCACTCTACTTGCATACTTGGGCCACGCGTGCGGAGGGCGGCGTAGCGCTGCGGCGGAGGGGCGGGAAGCGGGGAAAGCTACTTACTGACAGCGGCAGGCGTGCGCCGCTGTCAGTGCAAGGGGAGTCAGTGCGGGAACAGCGCCAGGAGGCCGTCCAGCCCCACATGGTTGAACGCGACGCTGGCCTGTGCCCGGACAATCGGCTTGGCACGGAAGGCTACCGACAGGCCGGCCACGGCCATCATCTTCAGGTCGTTGGAGCCGTCGCCCATGACGATGGCCTGATCAGGCCTGGCGCCGATCTGCGTGCAGACTTCCTGTACGGTGCGCGCCTTCACGTCGGCATTGACGATCTCGCCCACTACATTGCCAGTGAGCTTGCCGTCGACGATTTCCAGCGTGTTGGCGCGCGTCACGTCGAGCTTCAGGCGTGTCTTGAGCTTCTCGGTGAAATGGACAAAGCCGCCGGACACCAGCAGCGTGCGCAGGCCCAGCGCCTGCACGGTCTGCAGCATGCGTTCGGCACCCGGTGACAAGCGCAGGCGCTCTTCGTAGACGCGGTCTAGCACACTGGCGTCCAGGCCCTTGAGCAGGGCGACGCGGCGCCGCAGGCTTTCGTTGAAGTCCGTGATCTCGCCGCGCATGGCGGCTTCGGTGATGGCGGAAACCTCGGCTTTCAGTCCGCAAAAATCGGCGATCTCGTCAATGCACTCGATCGTGATCAGCGTCGAATCCATGTCCATCGCCACCAGGCGGAAGTCCGACAGGCGGCGGCCGGCCGGCACGACGGCCCAGTCGATCGCGCGCGGTCCGCAGTAGCCGTCCAGCATGTCGCGCAGCGCCGGGGTGAGCGGGGCGCAGTCTTCGGCGGCCGCCACGGTTTCGCTGCGCAGCACGGGCTCGGAAGCGCGGGCGAGGGCGCGGATGGCGGTCAGGTCGTCGGAAGCGAGCGGGCGGGTACTCTGGAGAATCAGGGGCATGACAGCAGCAGGCGGATCGGGGCGGCGCGCCGGAGGGGCGGGACGGCAAAGGCGACATTGTAATCGCTCGCGGCCCGCCTGCCCGCCCGGCGCCACGACGTGCTGAATTGCGCGCAAAGCTGCTGCCGCCCCTCAGGCCGTCACGCGCAAGCTGTCCACGACCTTGTGCAGGAACGCCTCGCATGCCGCCAGCTGGTCCAGCGCAACAAACTCATCCGGCTTGTGTGCCTGCTGGATATCGCCGGGCCCGCACACCACGGCCGGAATCCCGGCGCGCTGGAATAGCCCGGCTTCGGTGCCGTATGCCACCTTGCTGGTCTCTCGGTCGCCAGTCAGCGCACGTACCAATTGCGTGATGGCTTCCTGCTCGGCCACGTCCAGCGACGGCGCTGCCGCGATCTTGCTGATGACGAGGTCGGCATCGGCGTGTTCGGCGCGCATCTTCGGCAGCAGCACGTCATTGGCGTACGACTCGATGCGCGCGAACAGCGCCTCGGGATCCACGCCGGGCAGGTTGCGGAACTCGAACACGAACTCGCACAGCGCCGGGATGGTATTGAGCGCGATGCCACCCTGGATGGTGCCGGTCTGGGCGGTGGTGTAGGGCACGTCGAAGGCCTGGTCGTACGGGCCGTTGGCCTTGAATTCATCGGCGATGTCGCGGATGAAGCAGATCAGCCGCGCGGCGTACTCGATCGCATTGACGCCGCGCGGCGTGAGCGACGAGTGCGCGGCCTGGCCCTTGACGCAGCAGCGGTAAGCATTGATGCCCTTGTGCGCGACGATCACGCGCATGCTGGTGGGTTCGCCCACGATGCACCCGGACGGACGCACGCCGCGCTCACGCAGTTCGGCCAGCAGGTAGGGCGCGCCCATGCAGCCGATCTCTTCATCGAACGACAGCGCGTAGTGCACCGGTTCGCGCAGTTTCGCGTCGAGCAGCGTGGGCAGCAGCGCGAGGCTGGTGCCGATGAAGCCCTTCATGTCGCAGGTGCCACGGCCATAGAGCTTGCCGTCGCGCACCACGGCCTTGAACGGGTTCGTGGTCCAGTTCTGGCCATCCACCGGCACCACGTCGGTGTGGCCCGACAGCACGATGCCGCCGTTGGTCTCGCCGCTGGCGGCCGGCACCGTGACGAACACGTTGGCCTTGTCGCGCTGGGTGTTATAGCTCAGGTGAGGCCGCAGGCCCTTCGCGAGGAAGTGGTCCCGCACGGACTCGATCAATCCCAGGTTGGAATGGCGGCTGGTGGTGTCATACGCGACCAGCCGCTGCGTCCATTCAAGCGCGCTGCCGCGCGGCGCGCTGGCTTCAGGGGCGGAAGACTGGCGTTGGAGATCGGCTTGCATGGGGCAGGGGCGGCGTTGACCGATGGGTGAAGTACCCGATGCTACACCCCTCGCAGCCGACGGGCCAGCCGCCCCGCAGCATTTGCTACGCCAGTTGGCGCAGTGTCTGCTTGATGGTCTGCGCGCGTACGACCACGTCAGGCATCTTGGCCTCGATGCGCAGCTTGTCCTGCCCTGCCAGCTTGATATGGCGGTTCTTCTGTACCAGATCGATGATCCTGAGCGCGTCGATGGGCGGGTTCGGCACGAACTGTACGCTGATCGTCGCTTCACCCGCATCGATCTTGCGTACTCCCAGCGGCGCCGCGGCAATGCGCAGCCGGTGAGTCTCCACCAGCGCCTGCGCCTGCGGCGGCATGCGGCCAAAGCGGTCGATCAGCTCTTCCTGGATGTCGTCCACGCGCTCCGGGGTTTCGCAGTTGGCCAGGCGCTTGTACAGCGACAGGCGTTCGTGCACGTCGGCGCAGTAGTCGTTGGGCAGCAGCGCGGGTGTGCCGAGATTGATCTCGGTGGTTGCCGCCAGCGGCGCCATCAGGTCCGGCTCCTTGCCGGCCTTGAGCGCCTTGACCGCTGCGTTGAGCATGTCGGTGTAGAGCTGGAAGCCGATCTCGTGGATCTCGCCCGACTGCTTGTCGCCGAGCACCTCGCCGGCGCCGCGGATCTCCAGGTCGTGCATGGCCAGGTAGAAGCCTGAGCCAAGCTCCTCCATCTGCTGGATGGCTTCGAGCCGGCGCCCGGCCTGCCTGGTGAGACCGTCCACGTCATGCACGAGCAGATAGGCATAGGCCTGGTGGTGCGAGCGCCCGACCCGCCCGCGCAACTGGTGTAGCTGCGCCAGGCCGAATTTGTCGGCGCGATGGATCAGGATGGTGTTGGCAGTCGGCACGTCGATGCCGGTTTCGATGATGGTGGTGCACAGCAGGATGTTGTCGCGCCGCGAGACGAAGTCCCGCATCACGCGTTCCAGCTCGCGCTCGTGCATCTGGCCGTGCGCCACCGCAATGCGCGCTTCCGGTACCAGTTCAGCCAGCTTCGCGCGCTTGTTCTCGATGGTCTCGACTTCGTTGTGCAGGAAGTAGACCTGCCCGCCGCGCTTGAGCTCGCGCAGGATGGCTTCGCGGATCACGCCATCTTCCTCGCGCCGCACGAAGGTCTTGATGGCCAGCCGCTTCTGCGGCGCCGTGGCGATCACCGAGAAATCGCGCAGGCCTTCGAGCGCCATGCCGAGCGTACGCGGGATCGGGGTTGCCGTGAGCGTCAGCACGTCGACCTCGGCGCGCAGCGTCTTGAGCGCTTCCTTCTGCCGCACGCCGAAGCGGTGTTCCTCGTCGATGATCACCAGTCCCAGGCGCTGGAACTTGACTTCGTCGGAGAGTAGCTTGTGCGTGCCGATCACGATATCGACCGTGCCCTCGTTGATCTGCTTCACCGCCGCGTCGATTTCCTTCTTCGTCTTGAAGCGCGACAGTTCCACGATACGCACCGGCCATTCGGCAAAGCGGTCCGACAGCGTCTGGAAATGCTGTTCGGCCAGCAGCGTGGTTGGCGCCAACATGGCTACCTGCTTGCCACCCAGCACGGCGACGAAGGCTGCGCGCAGCGCGACCTCGGTCTTGCCGAAGCCGACGTCGCCGCACACCAGGCGGTCCATCGGCTTGCCCGAGGTCATGTCGGCAATGACCGCCGCAATGGCCGCGGCCTGGTCGGGTGTTTCCTCGAAGCCGAAGCTCTCGGCAAAGGTCTCATAGTCCTTGGGCGAAAGCGGGAACGAGAAGCCTTCGCGGGCTGCGCGGCGCGCGTACAGGTTCAGCAGTTCGGCGGCGGTGTCGCGGATCTGCTGCGCGGCGCGGCGCTTGGCCTTTTCCCACTGGCCGGAGCCGAGGTGATGCAGCGGCGCGGTTTCCGGATCGGCGCCCGAGTAGCGCGAGATCACGTGGAGCTGGTGCACCGGCACGTACAGCTTGCTGCCCTTGTCGTATTCCAGGTGCAGGAACTCTTCCTCGCCCTGGCCCAGGTCGAGCGACACCAGGCCGTGGTAACGGCCGATGCCGTGTTCGCTGTGTACCACCGGGTCGCCAATCTTCAGTTCGGCGAGGTCGCGCACCATCGAATCGACGGCCGTGGCCTGTTCCTGCTTGCGGCGGCCCGCGCGGCGCGCGGTGCCGGCATAGAGCTCGGCTTCCGTTACAAAGGCCAGCTTCGCGCCGGGCAGCATGAAGCCGCTGTGCAGCGGCGCCACGGCAATGCTGAAATGCGACTCGCCAGCCAGGAAAGCGGCAAAGTCATCCACGGGCTGCGGGCGCAGGCCGCTTTCAGCGAACAATTGCAGCAGGGTCTCGCGGCGGCCGGCGGTGTCGGCGCACATCAGCACGCGCGTGCTCTTGTCCAGCAGCAGCGCTTCGAGGTTTACCAGCGGATCTTCCGCGCGCCGGTTCACCGAGACATTGGGCAGGCTCGCTGCGAAGGCCGGCTGGTCTCCGGTTGAGGGTTCGGTTGGCAGCACCAGCCGCGCCAGCGGCTTGGCCGCGACGAAGAACTGCTCCTCGGACAGGAACAGTTGCGGCGGTGGCAGCAGCGGGCGCTCGCGGTCATGCCGCATGAAGTCGTAGCGCTGGGTGGTATCGGCCCAGAAGCGGCGGATGGCTTCGTCCACCTTGCCGGCGAATGCGAGTTGGGTGTCGGCTGGCAGGTAGTCGAACAGGGTCGCGCTGGACTCGAAGAACAGCGGCAGGTAGTACTCGATGCCGGCGGAGGGCACGCCGTTGCCAATGTCCTTGTAGATCGGCGACTTGCTTGGGTCGCCTTCGAAGACTTCGCGCCAGCGGCCACGGAACGCGGTGCGGGCCGCTTCGTCGAGCGGAAACTCGCGCCCCGGCAGCAAGCGGACTTCCTTGACCGGGTACAGGCTGCGCTGGGTGTCGGGATCGAAGGCGCGGATGGTCTCGATCTCGTCGCCGAAGAGGTCGATACGGTAGGGCAGCGCCGAGCCCATCGGGTACAGGTCGATCAGCCCGCCGCGCACGCTGTACTCGCCCGGCCGCATGACCGCACTGACGTGCTCATAGCCGGCCAGCGTGAACTGCGCCTTGAGGGCGGCCTCGTCCAGCCGCTCCCCCTGCTTGAAGAAGAAGGTATAGGCAGCCAGGAAGGACGGCGGCGCCAGCCGGTAAAGCGCCGTGGAGGCCGGCACCAGCATCACGTCGCACTGGCCGCCCTGGATGTCGTGCAGCGTCGCGAGCCGTTCGGACACCAGGTCCTGGTGAGGCGAGAAGCTGTCGTAAGGCAGCGTTTCCCAGTCCGGCAGCAGGCGCACGCGCAACTCCGGCGCAAACCACGGGATTTCATCGGCCAGGCGCTGGGCGTCGACCGCGTTGGCGCAGACCACTGCCAGCATCGGCACGTGGCCGCGATGCTGGCGTGCATAGGCGGCAATGGCCAGTGCGTCGGCGGAGCCGTGCAGGCCAGGCATGTTGTGGCGCAGCCCGGGCTTGACCAGGGGCAGGTTGGCGAAGGGAAAGGCGGGGGCGGCGTCAGGCATCGGGCAGCGGTCGGGATCAACGACGACAACGACAACACCCCGCCGGCAGCGCGGGCGGGGGCACGGCGTGCACCGCATGCCGTGGCGGCATGGCGGCAAACAAGGGCCGTATTATAGAATGCGCTCCGGCGTGGCGCAGGCTGCTGCCGTGCCGCCTTCAACGCATATTGCCTTTTCATCCCGATCCTGTGCCCGACCGCCGCTTCGCCCTGATTCCTTGTGCCGGTACCGGCAGCCGCGCGGGCGGCTCCGTGCCCAAGCAATACCAGCCCATCGCGGGCCGGCCCATGATCTGGTACGCCCTGGCGGCGTTTTCGGCCTGCGATGCCATCAGCGCCACGGCGCTGGTGCTGGCGCCCGATGACATGCCGCTGGAGTCCCGCTTCGGTGCCGACGTCTTTGCCGGCCTGCGCTTTGATACCGCCTTTGTCGGTGGCGATACCCGGCATGCCTCGGTCCTGGCGGGGTTGCATCACCTGGCGCAGCTAGGGGCCCTCGACACCGACTGGGTGCTGGTGCATGACGCGGCGCGTCCGGGCCTGACGCCGGCGATGATCCACACGCTGGTGCGCGCGGTCGAAAGCGACAGCGACGATGATCCCGATGCCGCGATCGGCGGTATCCTGGCCGTGCCCGTGCCCGACACGCTCAAGCGCGCCGATGCCGGCACGCGCATCGGCACCACGGTTCCACGCGACGGCCTGTGGCAGGCCCAGACGCCGCAGATGTTCCGGCTCGGCGTGCTGCGCCAGGCCTTGCAGGATGCGCTGGCCGCCGGCGCCGTAGTGACCGACGAGGCCAGCGCGATCGAACGGCTGGGCTTGCATCCGCGCCTGGTCAACGGTTCGCTGCGCAACTTCAAAGTGACATACCCGGAAGACTTTGCGCTGGCCGAGGTGCTGCTCGGCACCACGCCTGCGCGGCCTGCCGATTCAGGAGCCTGATCGATGATGCCAGTTGATATCCGCGTGGGGCAGGGCTATGACGTCCACGCACTCGTGCCCGGCCGCAAGCTGATCCTGGGGGGCGTGCATATTCCGCATGACCGGGGATTGCTCGGGCACTCGGATGCCGATGCGCTGCTGCACGCGATTACCGACGCGCTGTTCGGCGCGGCCGGGCTTGGCGATATCGGGCGGCATTTCCCGGACACGGATGCCCAGTTCGCTGGCGCCGACAGCCGCGTGCTGCTGCGCGAGGCTGCTAGCCGCGTGCGCGAAGCCGGCTATGAGATTGGCAATGTCGATGCCTCGGTGATCGCGCAGCAGCCCAGGCTGGCGCCGCATATTGCGGGCATGGTCGCCAACATCGCCGAAGACCTGGGTGTGCCGGCGGCGCGCTGCAACGTCAAGGCCAAGACCAACGAGAAGCTCGGCTTCGAAGGGCGACAGGAAGGCATCGTCGCACAGGCCGTAGTCCTGATCTGGCGCGGTGCGGCAACAGGCGCGCAGGACTGAGCGCGCCCTGTCCCTCCCTTGAGCTGCGCTATGCCTTGGCTGGCGCGGGGGCGTTTTCCGGCGTGATGGCGTAGCTGTAGTCGATCAGCCGGGCCATGGCGCCCGTGCGGGCGCCGGCTTCAGTCCGCTTGGCGAATCCCATCTGCTGGCACAGCCGGTTGGCCGACGCCATCTCCGGCATGGTCCGCACGAGCAGGGTGGGGGCGCCGATGTCGCGCGCGCGCTGGATGCAGATCTGCATCAGCGTATGCCCCAGCCCCAGGCCGCGGGCCTCCGGGCTGACGGAAAGCAGCCGGGCCTCGGGCTGGGTCAGCGTGATGGTGCTGCCATCCAGCGCGGGCAGTGTCGCGCCCGGGTGGCAGAAGAGGACGGCGCCGATGATGCCGTGTTCAGTCTCGGCCACCCACCATTCCATGTCGGGGTGGCTGGTGGCCAGCACCGCCTGCATGCCGCGCTGGAACGAGGCGCGGCAGTCCTCCATGATCTCCAGTTCGTACTGCGAGTAGGCCTGCTGCGTGACAGTGGCAATGTCACCCCAGTCCTGGACGGTGGCCAGGCGGTAGTGGAAGCGCGGAGAGGTCGGCGAAGGCAGGATGCTCATGGTGCGGGGGCTCAGATGCCAGTGTTCATGTCCTGTCTGGATTGTAGGCCGTTCACTGCGCGAGTGGAGCCATCGGCGGCTGCAGCGGTTGCACCATGCAAACAGCCGGCAAATTCCCGCTGGGAAGCTGCCGGCTGTTGTGGTAGCGCGTTTGTGCGCTTGTCTTACTGGGCGGCGATCACGTTGGCTGCCGCGGCGATCACCGCAGCAATGCGGCCGACGTCGCGCAGTTGCTGCGACGTCATGCCTTGCTCGTTCTTGAGCAACTGGTAGTGCGATTTCACGCAGAAATGGCACTTGCCGACGATCGAGGCGGCCAACGCGTACATTTCGAAGCGGCGCTTGTCGACGCCGCCATGGGTGGCGTATGCGTTCATGCGCAGGCCGGCCGGCTGGCTCGCCAGGTCCGGGTCGTCCGCCATCTCGACATACGGATACCAGACGTTGTTCATGCCCATCAGCGCGGCGGCGGTCAGCGCGCCATTGACTTCCTCGGCAGACAGCACGCCGGCGTTGCGGATCGCATCCACGAGCACCTTGGACTGCGCAGCGAAGGCGGCGGCCAGTGCCACGCCCACGGCGTCATTGCCCTCGAGCGAGGAGCGCGCGATGGTGCCGTCCACGTTGAGGCGGATGTCCTTGGCGTAGTCCGGGATAAGATTCTTAATCGTGCTAAGGAATTCCATTTAATTCTCCTATCGATCAGGGCTCAAAAAACCCGCCTGCGCGGGTTTGGGGCGGAGGGGATGTCCCTCCGCGAGTCGCCGTGAATGACCGGCGACCTTGCAGCAATTACAGCGTTGCGCCGCCAACAGCACGGTTGCACGGGCACAGTTCGTCCGTTTGCAGACCGTCCAGGATACGCAGCACTTCTTCCGGGTTGCGGCCGACGTTCAGGTTGTTGACCGAAACGTGCTGGATCACGTTGTGCGGGTCGACGATGAAGGTCGCGCGCAGGGCCACGCCGGCAGCCTGGTCACGCACGCCCAGCTGGTCCACCAGCGAGCCGGTCACGTCGGCGAATTGCCACTGGTTCAGCTTGTTCAGGTCCTTGTGCTCGCGGCGCCATGCCAGCTTCACGAACTCGTTGTCGGTCGAGCCGCCCAGCACGATCGCATCGCGGTCAGCGAAATCGCCGTTCAGCTTGGCGAATGCCACGATTTCGGTCGGGCACACGAACGTGAAGTCCTTCGGGTAGAAGTAGATGATCTTCCACTTGCCTTCGAACGACTTTTCGGTGATGTCTTCGAAAGCCGACTGGCCGTTTTCCTCATGGTTGTTGAAACCCGGCTTGACGCCAACGACGTTGAAGGCTTCGAGCTTGTCACCAACGGTCTTCATAGACTTCTCCTGATACGGTTGAAGAGAGAGTTTGTGCAAATGCGGGCAACTCTGCCGCCGGCCGGAGCCGGCGCTTTTGGTGCGCCGCGACAAGGCGAGATTATGCGTCAGGACGCACTGCAGGGCTAATTGAAATTCTCAAACAGCCCGATAGGCGGCGCCGCATGGCGATCTTAATCGTCGCGCATGGCAGTTCGCGCAAGCGGGAAGTATGCCACGGCCGGCCGCGTGGCTGGCGTGGCATGAACGGCACGCTGCCATGTCAGGCAGGGCGCAGCGCGGGCTGGCCGCCGCGCGCGCGGAAGATGATCAGGGTGGCGACCAGGCCGCATGCGGCGGCGAACATCAGCCACAGGCCCGGCGCGGCCTTGTTGCCGGTGGCGTGGATCAGGTAGGTGGACACGGCCGGCGTGAAGCCGCCGAACAGTGCCGTGGCCAGGCTGTATGCCAGCGAGAAACCGGCGGTGCGCACTGCGGGTGGCATGACCTCGGTCAGCGTGACCACCATCGCACCGTTATAGCTGCCATACAGGAAGGACAGCCACAGTTCGACCATCAGCAGGCGCGAGAACGAGGGCTCGGCCACCAGCCACGACACGGCGGGATAGACGGTGAGCAGCGTGGCCGCGGTGAAGAACACAAGCAGCGGCTTGCGGCCGATGCGGTCGGACAGCGCGCCCATCACCGGCAGCCAGATGAAGTTCGACAGGCCCACGCACATGGTGACGATCAGGTTGTCGACGTCACCGAGCTTGAGCACTGTCTTGCCGAAGGTGGGTGTGTAGGCGGTGATCATGTAGAACGACACCGTGGTCATCACGACCATCATGCAGCCGGCCACGATGATGCGCCAGTTCTCGGCCATGGAGCGGTAGATCTCGCGCACGGTCGGGCGATGCTTGCGAGCCTTGAATTCCTCGGTCTCTTCCAGCGAGCGGCGGATCAGGAACAGGAACGGCACGATCAGGCAACCGATCAGGAACGGCACGCGCCAGCCCCAGTCATCCATCTGCTGCGGTGCCAGCGTGGCATGCAGGATCACGCCGAGCAGGCCGGCGAAGATCACCGCGACCTGCTGGCTGGCCGATTGCCAGCTCACGTAGAAGCCCTTGCGGCCCGGCGTGGCGATTTCCGACAGGTAAACCGAGACGCCGCCCAGTTCCACGCCGGCCGAGAAGCCTTGCAGCAGGCGGCCGGCCAGCACCAGCAGCGGCGCTGCCACGCCGATCGACGCATAGCCCGGCACGCACGCGATCAGCAGCGTACCTAGCGCCATCAGCGCGAGCGTGACGATCAGGCCCTTGCGGCGGCCGTGGTGGTCGATGTACGCGCCCAGCACGATGGCGCCCAGCGGGCGCATCAGGAAGCCGGCGCCGAAGGTGGCCAGCGACAGCATCAGCGAGGCGAACTCGTCGCCGCTGGGGAAGAAGGTCCTGGCAATGGCCGCGGCATAGAAGCCGTACACCATGAAGTCATACATTTCCAGGAAGTTGCCGCTGACCACGCGGAACACGGTCTTGAATCCGTGCTGCCCGTGCTGCTGGCCGGAGGTTTGGGAGGTCTCTGACATGGCTGTCTCTCTCGGACACCGCCGGTGGGTTCCGGCGCATGGTTGTTCAGTGAGCCAGCCAGGCATGGGGAGGAGTCAGCAGGCGTCGCCGTGGCTGGGAGGATGCGCTTGCATCGGCCCTGCTGACCGGCGCCAGTGTGCGCCGCGACGCTGTCAATGCCCTGTCAAAGACCTTTCAGATCGCTATCAGTAACTGTCGAAAACCTGTCAGTGGATTTCTCAGGCGCGTCGGAAGCAGGCACTGACCACCAGGCCCGTGTTCGGCGCCGAGCGGTTGGACAGCACGAGCCGCCCGCCATTGCGCTGCAGGATACGGTTAACGATCGACATGCCGAGGCCCGCCCCCTTGGCTTCGCTGCGCGCGCTGTCCAGGCGATAGAAGGGGCGGGTCAGCAGCGAGAGCTGCGTCTCGGGCACGCCCTTGCCGTTGTCCGCCACGGTGAGCACGGCATCCTTGTCATCGAGCTTCGTGGTGATTTCGACTTCAGCGATGCCGGTCTCGTCGTTCTTGGCATAGCGGCGCGCGTTTTCGACCAGGTTGTCCAGAATGCGCTGGACCTCCATGCGATTGGCCACGGCCATGACCGGCTCGGTGGCGCGCACCTGCACCCGCACGTCGTCGTGCGCGGCGTAGACACCCACTGCATCGTTGACCAGCGCCGACAGGTCGACCGGCTCCACCATCTCGAGCGGCGGCCGCGCATAGTTCAGGAACTGGCCGATGATGGCATCCATCTGCTCGATGTCGGTGATCATCGCTTCGCGCGTGGCGTTGTCCGCCGGGGACATCTCGGTTTCCAGGCGCAGGCGCGTGAGCGGCGTGCGCAGGTCGTGCGAGATGCCGGCCAGCATGACCGCGCGGTCGTCGTCGAGCTGGCGCAGGTCGCGCACCATCTGGTTGAAGCTGTGGTTGGCCAGTGCCACTTCGCTGGCGCCATGCTCAGGCAGCAATGGCGGGTCGCCGCCCGCACCGATCTCGCGCGCGGCGTTGGCCAGGCGCTTGAGCGGGTAGTTGACGCGCGCGGTAATGAACGCGGCGCCGATGATCGACAGCAGCAATGCCGCAATACTCCACCATAGCCACTGGATGCCGGACACGCGCTCGAAACGCTCCGGACTGATCGCGACCCAGTAGTCGTCGCCCTCGATCTCGAAGCTGACCCATACCCCCGGAATATCGTTGACGGTGGTGGCAAGCACCGTGTCCTCGCCTAGCCGGCTGCGGATTTCCTGCTGCACGAGCTGGGTCAGGAACGGGTTGGCGGTAGGCGCAGCGAAATCGTCGTCTTTTTCGCGCGGATAAACCTTGATGCCTTCGTTCTGCACAAGGTCAAGCAGCAGGAAACGGCGCCGGGCCGGATCCGAATAGAGCAGGGCCGCGCGCGTGAGCTTGACCACGCTGACTACCTGCATGGCGATCTGCTGCGCGCGCGGGGCGCGCTCGAACAGCCGGTAGCTCTGGAACCAGATGCCCAGCGAAATGGCCAGCAGGAGCGCGATCAGCATGAAGGTCCGCCAGAACAGCGAACCAAAGAAACGCGTGGCCGTACGGCCAATGACGGTCGGCACGATGGTAGCGCGGCCGACCGGTTTACTTCACGCCATCGGGAATGAACACATAGCCCAGGCCCCACACCGTCTGGATAAAGCGCGGGTTGCTCGGATCGGGCTCGATCAGCTTGCGCAGGCGCGAAATCTGCACGTCCAGGCTGCGGTCGAACACTTCGTATTCGCGGCCGCGCGCCATTTCCATCAGCTTTTCGCGCGACAGTGGCTGGCGGGGATGGCGGGCAAAAACCTTGAGCACGGAAAACTCGCCCGTGGTCAGTGTGATTTCCTCGTCGTTCTTGGTCAGCGTGCGGGTGGCCAGGTTCAGCACGAAATCGCCGAAGGCAAAGGTCTCGGGCGTTTCCGACGGTGCGCCGGGCACTTCGGCCGGCCCCTTGCGGCGCAGCACGGCATGGATGCGGGCAATCAGCTCGCGCGGGTTGAACGGCTTGGGCAGGTAGTCGTCGGCGCCCATTTCCAGGCCGACGATGCGGTCGACGTCCTCGCCCTTGGCGGTCAGCATGATGATCGGCGTCTGGTCGTTGGCGCCACGCAGGCGGCGGCAGATGGACAGGCCGTCTTCGCCGGGCATCATCAGGTCAAGCACCAGCAGGTCGAAGCGCTCGCGCAGCCAGAGCTTGTTCATGGCGGTGGCATTCTCCGCCACCAGTACCGTAAAACCCTGTTCGCCCAGGTAGCGGCGCAGCAGATCGCGCAGGCGCGGGTCGTCGTCCACGACGAGAATCTTGTGGCTGGTATTTTCCATGGCGGTATCTTAGCGACTATCGCTTTCGCTCAAAATGGCTTAACAAAACGTTACATACTTTACCCTGACGTATGGCGGCATGCACGAACCCTGCCATTACACTGCCGCATACCGTCTTTCGCGCACTGCCATATTCCGGTCGGAGTTGGTATTGCACCGGATTATCTGCGGCCAGCTGCATATTGCATTGCGGCGACTGCGCGGACGGGGTACCGAATTTCCGGCTTCAGGCAGTCCATGCGGCTGCAAATCCCGAAGCCCAAAACGCCATTATCAATGAAAGTGAACCGTAACCGGCATGGGCTGACCTTGCACGGCGCCGCTGGCGCCTGTCTGGTGCTCGCCGGTACGGCGCTGTGGCTGTGTGCGGCGCCACGGCCGGCCTGCGCCCAGTCGGCCGGCATGGCCAACCTGCTGCACGGGCATGAGCGCCCATCCACCCACGCCAGCGAAGCCGGCGCCGGCCAGCGCGAGGCCCGCGCCCGCGCCGAACGCCACCGGGCCGAACAGCGCGAGGCCGAGCGCAGCGGTCGCCAGGGCCGTTCAGGCTCCAGCCTGTCGCCGGACGAGCGCCGCAAGCTGCGCCAGAACCTCTACGACCTGGGGCGCGAGATGTACCAGGGCGGCTGACGCCGCCGGACGGCTTCGCCCATTCAGGCCTGCTGCTGGAAGTGCCGCAAGAAGTCCACAAAGACCTCGGCGGCCAGCTGCGCGTCTTCGGCGGTGATGGTTTCCAGCGGGTTATGGCTGATACCGCCGTTTCCGCAACGCACGAACAGCATGGCGACGTCAGTGATGCGCTGCATCATCATGGCGTCGTGCCCCGCGCCGGACGGCAGTTCGAACGCGCGCAGCCCGCGCTTGCGCAGCACTGCGCCGAACTGGTCCATCAGCCAGCGCGCGCACGGCGCGTTGTCGACCGGCTTGACCCGATCCACCTGGGCGGACAGGCCGCGCCGCGCCGCGATCTGCTGGATGCCGGCGACGATGTCGGCAATGGCGGCTTCGCGGATGCCGTCCTCGCCAGCGCGGATGTCCATCGAAAAGGTGCAGGCAGCGGGAATGACATTGCTCGACCCATCTGGCACCTGCAGCTGGCCTGCGGTGCCAACCAGGGTCGGGACAGCGCTGCATCGCGACTCCACCAGCAGGATCATCTCGGCGGCGCCGGCAGCGGCGTCCCGGCGCATGCCCATCGGCGTGGTGCCGGCATGGCTGGCCTGTCCCTCGACGCGCACCTGGAAGCGGCTGCTGCCGGCGATCTGCGTCACGACGCCGAGCGGCAGGCCCTTGTCCAGCAGCACCGGTCCCTGTTCGATGTGGACTTCGACAAAGCCGAGCAAGGTGGTCGGGTCCACGGCGGCAGCCTGCAGTGCCGCGAGTTCACCGTTGCCGGGCAGGTCGGAGGCGGCTAGCGCCTCGCGCATCGTTATCCCGTCGGCATCCGTGCGGACCAGCAGCGCCGGATCGAAGCGGCCGGCGAGCACGCTGCTGGCCAGGAAGCTGGTCTTGAAGCGCAGGCCTTCCTCTTCGGCGAAGCCGACGACATCGAGGTGGTAGGGCAGGCGGATGCCCGCCTCATTGAGCGCGCCGACTACGGCGATCGGCAGCAGGATGCCGAGGCGACCGTCATAGCGCCCGCCATTGCGCACGGTGTCGAAGTGCGAGCCGGTCATCAGCACGCGCGCGTCGCCGCCGGCAGCCGGGTCCGCGGCATACCGGCCGATCACGTTGCCGATGGCGTCGATGCGCACCTGCATGCCGGCTGCTTCCATCCATTGCGCGAGCAGGGCCTGGGTGGACCGGTGCGCAGGCGTGAGGAAAGCGCAGGTGAGACCGCCTTCCATGTCGGAGAACTGGGCGAGCGCTTCGGCGCGGTCAAGGATGCTCTGTCCGAGCGGGTGGAGGTTCCGGGTCATGGCTGCTGTGATGTACGGCGCGGTGCAAGGGCAAAACATCGCGGCAGACCGGAACGCGGGCGGCCCGCCGGGTGAATGGGTTTCAGCGACTTAGCTGTTGCGCACCCACGTCTTCCAGGCGATCCACAGCTTGCGCAACGGCGTGAGCGCAATACGCTGGCTCAGCACCTGGAAGTCGCTGCGCTCGATTTCGTCGAGCAGGGCATGGTAGATGGCTCCCATCAGCAGGCCGGCGCGCTGGGCGCGGCGGTCCTGGCGCGGCAGCAGTTCCAGCGCTTCGCGGTACAGCGTGCGGGCGCGTCCGGCGTGATACTGCATCAGCGCGACAAAGCGCTCGGAGTGCTTGCCCTGCAGGATATCCGAAGCCGGCACCTGGAAGCGCTGCAGCGTGTCCACCGGCAGGTAGATGCGGCCGCGGCGGGCGTCCTCGCCCACGTCACGCAGGATGTTGACCAGTTGCAGTGACAGGCCGAGCTTCTCGGCAAATACCAGCGTGCGGGGGTCGGAGTAACCGAACAGCCGTGCACTGAGCGTTCCCACCACGCCGGCCACGCAGTGGCAATAGCGGTTCAGGCCGGCTTCGTCGAGATAGCGGCTCTGGGTCAGGTCCATTTCCATGCCGTCCAGAACCTCGGACATTTCGGCATGCGGCAGGCCGGCGGCCTTGACGTGCGGGCGCAGGGCCTGCGTGACGGGATGGGTCGGTTCGCCTTCGAACAGCCGGCGCAGCTCGCCGCGCCACCAGTCCAGCTGCTGGTGGGCCAGGCCGGGGTCATGGGTATCATCGACCACATCGTCGACCTCACGGCACCAGGCGTAGAGTGCCGTGATGGCGCGCCGGCGCTCCGGCGGCAGGAACAGGAAGCTGTAATAGAAGCTGGAGCCGCTCTGGGCGACTTTCTCTTGGCAATACTGATCGGGCGTCACGCCGGTCTCGGTCTGGTGAGAGGTGTGGGGAAATGCGGGCGGCGTCAGGGCCTGGCGGCGGGCCGGATTGTAGCATTGCCCTGCTGCGGGCCCGGGTGTTCACCCGGCTGCACCCCGGGCGGAGCCGCCTGGCATATTTGGCGCGGTTCATCCGTCTAGAGGGAAGGTTCGGTGGTCATTCCGGCCGTTTCGTCGCCCGGCGTTTGACGCACCTGAGGGGGGTCGCTATATTGCTGACCGGCCAGTTATTAATTGCCCGCGCATATCCGTTGTCCTGCTGATTGTGCTTCACAGGGCGTCTGAGCCGGCCGCGCCAGCCTCTCCCACGTTGTTCGATTCGCTGCTTATCCATGCCAGTGCATTGCCAAGTGCCGGAAGTCGCGGCCGTTGATCCCAAGACTGCTTCCTGTTTCCTGCCACGGCTTGCCCGCGTGGGTGCCGCCGTGCTGGCAGGCGCGGCCCTGGCGCTGGCCGGTTGCGGCAAGAAGAGCGAGCCCATGCCCGAAGTGCGGCCGGTCAGGTTGCTGCAGCTGAGCCAGCACGCCGGCAAGACGACGTTCGAGTTCTCGGGCGACGTGCGCCCCCGGGTCGAGTCGCGCCTGGGCTTCCGCGTGGGCGGCAAGATTGCCGCGCGCCTGGTAGACGTGGGCGCCGTGGTGCGCAAGGGCCAGCCGCTGGCGCGCCTGGATGCGACCGACTTGTCGCTGGCCGAAGCCGGCTCGCGCGCGCAGTACGAGGCCGCACGCACGGACCGAGACCTGGCTGCCTCCGATCTCAAGCGCTACAACGACCTCTTCGCCAAGGGCTTTATCAGCGCGGCCGAGCAGCATCGCCGCCAAGCTACCTTCGACGCCGCCGAGTCGCGCCTCAGGCAGGCCGAGGCCGCCCTGCGCAGCCAGGCCAACCAGACCGCCTATGCCGTCCTGCTTGCCGATGCCGACGGCGTGGTGACCGCAGTGGATGCCGAGGTCGGGCAGGTGGTGACCCCTGGCCAGCCGGTGATCCGGGTGGCGCAGACCGCGGAGAAGGAGGTGGCCATCGGCCTGCCGGAAGACCAGGTCGACCTGCTGCGCGGCATTGCGGATGTGACGGTGCGCACCTGGGCCGAGCCGGGACGCGCCGTGCCGGCGCGCGTGCGCGAGATTGCCGCCGCGGCAGACCCGGTCACGCGAACCTACGCGACGCGCGTCTCCGTGCCGAACCCGCCGGCCGACATCAGGCTTGGCATGACCGCCGTCGTGACTTTTGTGCGCACCGGCGCCGCGCCCGCGGTGCGCGTGCCGCTGACCGCGCTGCTGCAGGAGCAGGGCCGCAACCAGGTCTGGGTCTATGACCCGGCTGCCGGCACGGTCAAACCGGTACAGGTCACGCTGGGCGAGCCCGTCGGCAACGAGATCGAGGTGCGCCAGGGCCTTGCGCCCGGGCAGACCATTGTTACGGCGGGCGTGCATCTGCTCAAGCCGGGGCAGAAGGTCAGGCCGATGCAGACAGTCGGCCCGGCCTCGGCGCCCGCTGCCGCTATCCCGAAACAGGGCTGAGGCGCGGCATGGATCATTCCCGCTTCAACCTGTCGCGCTGGGCGCTGGAGCACCAGCCGCTGACCCGCTACCTGCTGGTGTTGTTGTTGCTGGCCGGGCTGCTGGCGTTTTTCCGGCTGGGCCAGGATGAGGACCCGCCGTTCACCTTCCGCGTAATGGTGGTGCAGGCCTTCTGGCCCGGCGCCACCGCCGAGCAGATCGCGGTGCAGGTCACGGACAAGATCGAGCGGCAACTGCAGGAAGTGCCATACGCCGACAAGATCCGCAGCTTTTCCAAGCCCGGCGAGACCACGGTCATCTTCCAGCTCAAGGACACGTCTCCGGCGAAGGAGACCGCGCAGATCTGGTACACCGTGCGCAAGAAGATCGGCGATATTGCGCAGACACTGCCGGCAGGCGTGCGCGGCCCGTATTTCAACGACGAGTTCGGCGACGTGTACGGCAGCATCTACGCGTTGTCGGCCGATGGCTTCAACTACAAGGAACTGCGGGAGTATGCCGACCTGGTGCGCCAGGAGCTGCTGCGCGTGCCGGCGGTCGCCAAGGTGTCGCTGCTGGGCCTGCAGGACGAGAAGATCTACATCGAGTTCAACCAGGCGCGCTTTGCCCAGCTCGGGCTGGACATCAATGCCATTGCCGACCAGATCACGCAGCAGAACAACCTGAACGGCAGCGGCGTGCTGGTCACGCCGACCGACAACCTGCAAGTGCGCGTGACCGGCCAGTTCGCCAGTGTGTCGGACCTGGAAAACCTGGTGCTGCGCGGTCCCAACGGTATCGGTATTGCGAATATCCGCCTGGGCGACATCGCGCACGTCTACCGCGGCTATGTCGATCCGCCGCAGAGCACCATGCGCTACAACGGCAAGAACGTGATCGGGCTCGGCATCTCGATGGCGAAGGGCGGGGACATCATCGAGCTCGGCAAGAACCTGCGCGCTGCGTCCGAACGCCTGCGCGGCCAGTTGCCGGTCGGCATCGAAATGGACCAGGTGCAGGACCAGCCGCAGGCCGTCAAGCGCTCGGTCGGCGAGTTCGTGCACGTGCTGATCGAGGCCGTGGTGATCGTGCTCGGGGTCAGCTTCGTCTCGCTGGGCCTGCATACGCGGCCGCTGCGCCTGGATGCCCGCCCCGGCCTGGTGGTGGCGCTGACCATCCCGCTGGTGCTGGCCGTGACTTTCCTGTTCATGAATATCTTCGGCATTGGCCTGCACAAGATATCGCTGGGCGCGCTGATCGTGGCGCTCGGGCTGCTGGTCGATGACGCCATCATTGCCGTGGAGATGATGGTGCGCAAGCTGGAGGAGGGGCTTTCCAAGATGGAGGCCGCCACCTATGCCTACACCTCCACGGCGATGCCGATGCTGACCGGCACGCTGATCACGGCAGCGGGCTTCCTGCCGGTGGGCCTCGCGAAATCCACGGTCGGCGAATACACCTTTGCGATCTTCGCCGTGACCGCGCTGGCGCTTGTGTTGTCATGGCTGGCGGCGGTCTATTTCACGCCCTACCTCGGCTATCTGCTGCTGAAGTCGCGTCCGGGAGGTGGCGAGCACCATGAGGTGTTCGATACGCCGTTCTATGCAAGCTTCCGGCGCCTGGTCGACTGGTGCGTGACCTGGCGCAAGACCGTCATCGTGGTCACGCTGGTTGCGTTCGGGCTGGGCATCTATGCGTTCAAGTTCGTCGAGAAGCAGTTCTTCCCGGACTCGAGCCGGCCCGAACTGATGGTCGAGATGTGGATGCCCGAGGGCACCAGCTTCGCCCAGATGGAGGCCGCGGCCAAACGCTTCGAGACCGTCATGCGCCGGGACCGTGACGTGCAGAGCCTGACCACCTTCGTTGGCACCGGCGCGCCGCGCTTCTACCTGCCGCTGGACCAGATCTTCCCGCAAAGCAACGTGGCGCAGGTGATCGTGATGCCGGTCAGCACCGAGGTGCGCGACGCGTTGCGCCAGCGCGTGATCGCGGTGCTGAACAGCCAGTTCCCGCAATTGCGCGGGCGCGTCAAGCTGCTGCCCAACGGGCCGCCCGTAGCGTACCCGGTGCAGTTCCGTGTGATCGGTCCCGACGCCGCGGGCGTGCGCCAGCTGGCCGACCGGGTCAAGGCCCTGATGCGGGCGAACCCGAACACGGTCGGCGTGAACGACAACTGGAACGAGAGCGTCAAGATGCTGCGCCTGGAGATCGACCAGGACAAGGCACGCGCGCTGGGCGTGACCACCAGCTCCATCGCGCGCGTCACGCAGACGGTGCTGACCGGTATTCCGGTCGGCCAGTACCGCGACGGCGACAAGCTGATCGACATCATGATGCGCACGCCGCGCAACGAGCGCGACGCCATGTCCGACCTCGGCAATATCCAGGTGCCGACCAATACCGGCCGCGTCGTGCCGCTCACGCAGGTGGCGCGTCTGTCGCTGCGATCCGAGCCGGGCGTGATCTGGCGCGAGAACCGCGATTTCGGCGTGACCGTGCAGGCCGATGTGGTGGACGGCATCCAGGGACCGACCGTGACCGCGCAGATCGATCCTCTGCTCAACAATCTGCGCGAGCAGCTGCCGCCGGGCTACCGCATCACGGTGGCCGGGGCCGAGGAAGAGAGCGGCAAGGCGGGGGCGTCGATTGCCGCGCAGCTGCCGTTGTGCATCTTCCTGATCTTCACGCTGCTCATGCTTCAGTTGCACAGCTTTTCGCGCGCGCTGATGGTGTTCCTGACCGGTCCTCTGGGCCTGATCGGCGCTGCGGCCACGCTGCTGTTGCTGCGTGCGCCGATGGGCTTCGTGGCCCAGTTGGGCATCACCGCGCTCCTCGGCATGATCATCCGCAACTCGGTGATCCTGGTGGACCAGATCGAACAGGACATCAAGGCCGGCGTGCCGGCGTGGAACGCTATCGTCGAAGCGGCGGTGCGCCGCTTCCGCCCGATCATCCTGACCGCGGCGGCTGCCGTGCTGGCGATGATCCCGCTGTCACGTTCGCTGTTCTGGGGACCGATGGCGGTGGCCATCATGGGCGGGCTGATCATCGCCACGGTGCTGACGCTGCTGTTCCTGCCGGCGTTGTATGCGGCATGGTTCCGGGTCGGGCGGCCAGAGGCGGGCGTGGGGCCGGTAACTGCCTGAGCGTGCCAGGCAAAACCAGCCCGTCGCCAATGCGACGGGCTGGCGCACAAGCAGGCATTGCTGCGGGTGTCAGGACTAGTTGCAAAGCGTGCCGGGAACCGGCTTGCCGGAATTCGTCAGGCCCTGGCAGGCATCGCCGACCACCAGCGTCGTGTCGCCGGCACTGGCCGGGGACAGCTTGAGCTTGCCGGCCACCGTACAGCACCCGCGAGGCACCGGAGCTGGTGGCGGCGCAGGGGCTACGGCAGGGGCGGGCGTCGCCGGGGGCGTTGTCCTGGTGGTGGCAGGGGCGGGCTTGGGCGCGGCGGAATCGACCTGCTCATCCGCATCGGGGTAGACGCACTGGCCCTGCTGGCAAATCCGTTCCCCTTTGCATTGCATGTCGTACTGACAACCGGCAGCCTTGACCGTCGATGACCATGCAAGCGCCACCGAAGCTGCCAACAGCAAGGCAGGTAATTTCATATCCCCTCCCGTGCGGGGCTGAGGCATTGCGGGAGCGCCCCACACAGTGCGACGTTGTGCGAGCATGCGGTGCGCGTCCGACAACTTCAGCATAGATGGCGGACTACCATCGCGAAAGGCGAGGCACATGAGGGCTTGCACTATGTCGCGGGGGCGGGGCTGGATTCCCCCCGAGGCTTGCGCTACAATCCGCTGCTTCGTTGCACAGCCGGCGCGCAAGCACGGCAGCGGGCGACGCGGGAAGGCGGGCAGTTCCAGCCGCCTTTTTTGCTTTCGCGCGCTATGGTGCCAACGAGCATCGCGGCCACCGTCCGGCGGCCGCAAGGACCGCGAGGGTGGCGAAATTGGTAGACGCACCAGGTTTAGGTCCTGACGCCAGCAATGGTGTAGGGGTTCGAGTCCCCTCCCTCGCACCATCATCTCTGCCCAGGCTCCTTTGTGGCCGACGGGCGACATCCCCAGTTCCGGCGCGCAGGCCTTCCGAGCAGCCTTTCGCAGCAAGCCATATTTGACAAAGAGCGCCTTGCTGGCACTCCCGGCGTCGCTGGCGCTAACGTTTCCGTATCTTCCCTACGCTAAGCTCGGCACCCCTACATCAAAGCGTGGATCCGGCGATGGCATGGTGCTTGAAACAAGCGGAGCGACATACGCCCAAGCGGGCGAAACCGTCGGCCCTTGAGGTCGAACGAGGCGCGTCAATTTCTGCTGCCGAAGCGGAATTCTCCCGAAGTTTTTGTATAGGCAAAAAATTCTTGTGCACAAGATTTGTTGCCTATACACTAAATAAGTGCTGATCGAATTTGACCCAGACAAGGACCGGGCCAATCTGGTAAAGCATGGCGTGTCTCTGGCCACGGCTGGAGACTTCGAAATGGACACTGCCATCATGCGCAGGGATGCCCGGTACGAATACGGCGAAGCGCGCATCGTTGCTATCGGACTGATCGGCGATCGTGTCCACGTGTTGGTCTTTACGATGCGTGGCGAGACAGTACGGGTTATCAGCCTGCGCAAGGCCAATCGCCGAGAGGTGTTCAAGTATGTCGTCGAAACGCAAGATCCATATTCCTGACAGCGCAGAGGACCAGGCGCTGACGCTTGCCGCCGAGTCTGACGCGGACAACCCTCCGCTTACGGAAAAGGAACTCGCGGAAATGCAGCCGGCGCGCGAAGTGCTGCCGAAGCTGGCTGGCGAGGCAGTAGCCCGATCACTGCTCAAGCCTCGGGGCAGGCCGGCCTTGCCAGCAGACCAGCGCAAGGTCACCCTCAATATGCGGGCCGACCGCGATGTCATCGAGGCGTTCAAGGCAACTGGTGAGGGCTGGCAGACTCGCATCAACGACGTGCTGCGAGCCTATCTGAAGGCCCATCGCATGTTGCCGCGGGAGTGAGGCGCGACGAACACTGGCCGGGTGGTTGGCAGCCTGTTCGGCCCGGTGGTTGCCGGTAATATGCCGGTATTTCCTGAATCGCACGCTGACGCATGCCTTCCAAGCCCGCATTTCCATGGACGCCGCGACGCTGGCGCCTGCTGTTCTGGCCTTGCCTGATCGCAGTGCTGGTACTGGCCCTCATGCCGCCCACGCAACCGATACCCACGACGGGCTGGGACAAGGCCAACCACGTACTGGCTTTTCTGATGCTCGGCTGCCTCGGCCAGCATGCTTATGCGGGCAAACGTACGGCGGTGCTGCTGGCCCTTGTGGGGTATGGCGTGCTGATCGAGGTTCTGCAGGGCATGACGTCGTACCGGGACGCGGACGCCGCCGACGTGCTGGCGGACTCGATTGGACTGCTGGTGTCCGTGGGGCTCGACTGGGTGCTGGCGTGGGCTGGCCGGCAGCGTGCCGGCGCATCGCGCGGTTAGTTTTCCTCAGCTTCGAGCACGAAGCCGGCGCCGTCGTCCTGCGCCAGCAGTTCCTTGAGCACCGGCATGGCCTCCTGCAGCGATTCCTTGAGCCGCCACGGCGGGTTGACGATGAACATGCCGCTGCCGTGCAGCCCCAGGCCGCCGGCAACCGGATGCTTGACCGTCAGGCTGACATGCAGCCAGCTTTTCAGCGGCAGGTTCTTCAACTGCACGGGCAGCTGTATCGATTCGCGACGCTGGACTTGCGGATACCAGACTGCGTAGATGCCGGTGGCAAAGCGCTGCAGGCCGTCCTGGACCGTCTGCACGGTGCGTGCGTAGTCCTGCTTGTCTTCATAGGACGGGTCGATCAGCACCAGCGCGCGGCGCGGGGGCGGCGGCAGGATGGCCTTGATGCCGCCGAAGCCGTCGCCGTCATAGAGCATGACCTTTCGGCCGGCGCCGCGAAAGTTGTCGCGCAGCACCTGGATTTCGGTGCTGTGCAGTTCAAACAGGCGCAGGCGGTCCTGGTCGCGCAGCATCTGCCAGGCCAGCCACGGCGAGCCTGGATAGTGGCGAAGCTGCCCGTCCGGATTCAGCGCCCGCACCTGGTCCAGATAGTCCTCCAGCATCGGGCACAGCGGGGTGCCACTGGCGGCGGCGCGCCATAGGGGGCCGATGCCAGTCTCGAACTCCGACTTCTTCTGCGCGTAGGCATGATCCAGCGCATAGAGGCCCGCGCCCGCGTGCGTGTCGATGTACCAGAACGCCTTGTCTTTCTGCGTCAGGTGCTCGAGCAACTGCACCACAACGGCGTGCTTGAGGACATCGGCATGGTTGCCGGCATGGAAGGCGTGGCGATAGGACAGCATGGCGGATCAGCGCGGGGCGGCGGCCGGGAAGGCGGAGCCGGGGTTGCAGGATGGGGCGCTATGCTACCATCCGCCGCCAGTCGCCCCCTGACTCGCGTTCCTGCTTCCTGTCCTGCCTATGCCGCGCGCACTCGAGCCCGCCGAGCCCATCCTGTCTGCCGAAGGCACCCCGTATTCCCCACGCTACGACGACGTCTACCACAGCGCCAAAGGCGGCCTGGCGCAGGCGCGTCACGTTTTCCTTGCCGGCAACGGGCTGCCGCTGGCCTGGGCGGGGCGCGAGCAGTTCGTGATCGTAGAGACCGGTTTCGGGCAGGGGCTGAACTTCCTGGCGACCTGGCAAGCGTGGCGCAATGATCCGCAGCGCTGCACCCGCCTGCACTTCGTCTCGATCGAAAAGCACCCGTTCACGCGCCAGGGGCTGGGGCAACTGCATGCCGGGCTGGCGGAATTGTTGCCGCTTGCCATGCAGTTGCAGGCGGCCTGGCCGGAAGCGCTGCCCGGCCTGCACCGGCTTGCCTTCGAAGGTGGCGGCGTGACGCTGACACTCGCACTGGGCGATATCGAGACCGTGCTGCCAAAGCTTGCGGCGGGAGCCGACGCGTTCTACCTGGACGGCTTTTCCCCGGCGCGCAATGCGGATATGTGGTCACCCGCGGTGTTCCGCGGGCTGGCGCGCCTGGCGCGGCCGGGCGCCACGCTCGCGACCTACACGGCGGCGGGGTTCGTGCGCCGTGGGCTGCAGGAAGCCGGCTTCGAGGCGCGCAAGGCGCCGGGCTTCGGCGGCAAGCGCGACATGACGGTTGCGGCATTCCGCCCGGGGTGGAAGTCGAGGCGGCATGCGCCAAGTCCGGCCGGCGACTGGAAGGTGCGGCATGCCATCGTGATCGGCGCTGGGCTGGCCGGCTGCGCCGTGACGGAAAGACTTGCCTCGCGCGGCTGGCAGGTGACGCTGCTGGATGCCCACGATGGCCCCGCCCGGCAGACGTCATCCCATCGTGCGGCCGCCATGCATGCGCATATCTCGGCCGACGACGGCCTGTTGTCCCGCCTGTCGCGCGCGGGAAACCAGTACGCGCTGCGTGCCTGGGCCGCGCTGGCTGCGGCTGGGCATCCGGTGGGATGGCATGGGTGCGGGGTGCTCCAGATCGGCGAAAACGAAGCGGAGTCCGAAGCGCAACGCGCTGCGCTCGAGGCGCTGGGACTGCCGGAGTCCTTCGTGCGCTGGATGACGCCCGGGGAAGCTGCCACCCATCACCACGCCGGCGTGCCGCGTGGGGGGCTGTGGTTCCCCCAGGGCGGCTGGGTGGCGCCGCCGGACATCTGCAATGCGCAGTTGCGCCGCGCGGGAGATGCCGTCCACGCGAGGTTTGGGACGCGCGTGGATCGCATCCGCCGGTGCGACGATGCGTGGCAGGCCATCGGTCACGATGGCGCCACCCTGGCGTCGGCTCCCGTCCTGGTTCTGGCCAATGCTCACGAAGCGCCCAGGCTTGCCCCGATGCGGCACCAGGTGATCCGTCGTGTACGTGGCCAGCTCACCACGCTTGCGCCGGAGCAGGTCGGGCTGCTTGGGCAATGGCCCGATTGCGTGGTGACGGGGGCAGGGTACCTGCTCCCCAGCGCGGAAGATGGCAGTGTGCGGGTAGGGTCCAGCTATGAAGCCGACGAAGGGCCGCTGGTGGCGCGCACGGAAGTGCACGCCGCGAACCTGGAGCGTCTGGCCGGGTTGTTGCCTGGGGCTGGTGAGGCAGTCAGGAACCTGGACGCCAGCCGGATGAGTGGGTATGTCGGCGTGCGCACTGTTTCCCACAACCGCTTGCCAATGATTGGCCAGATGCCGGACGAGGCAGCCGCCGCTGCCGCGGCGGTGGCATTGCGCGGGGCGCACTTGCGCGACGTTCCGCGCCTGCCGGGGCTTTACGTGGCACTTGCCTATGCGTCGCGCGGCCTCACATGGGCGGCACTGGGGGCGGAATTGCTGGCAAGCCAGATCGAGGGCGAGCCCCTCCCGCTGGAAGCTGACCTGGCCGATGCCGTGGATCCGGCGCGCTTGCTCCTGCGTGCGCTGCGCCATGGGCAAGTGGTCCGCACAGAAGAGCATTCTGGTGGTGCGTCAGGGTAAAAACTGCCGGAACCGGACGCGAATCGTGCGATAATGCCCGTTTTCCGTTTGCGCGGACCTTGCAATTCGCGGGCACGCGCCAGTGCCGGACTGGCCGGCGCGCAAGCGATTGCGCTACGAACACAACTACATTTCTGGATTGGATCACGACCATGTCGAACGTCATTGAAAACCTCGGCAAACTGGACCGCAAGGTGACCCTGGCCATTCCCAAGGCCGAAGTCGAAAAGGAAAAGCAGGAACGCCTGGTTCGCCTGTCGAAGACGGTGAAGATGTCGGGCTTCCGTCCGGGCAAGGTGCCGATGAAGATGGTCGAGAAGCAGTACGGCCAACAAGTCGAATTCGAAGTGCGCTTCGACAAGGCTGCCCGCAAGTTCTTCGACATCACGAAGGAACAGGAGGTCAAGGTTGCCGGCCAGCCGAAGTTCGAGATCAAGACCGAAGGCGTGGGCGAGGACGAAGTCGCGTTCGACGCCACCTTCGAGGTGTACCCGGAAGTCAAGCTGGGCGACCTGTCGGGCGCGGAAGTGACGCGCACCAAGACCGATATCACCGACGCCGAAATCGACAAGACCATCGACATCCTGCGCAAGCAACGCGTGCACTACCACGTGCGTGGCGAAGCTGGTGAGCACGGCGACGGCGGCGGCGACGTGACCGCCCAGAACGGCGACCGTGTCACGCTGGACTTCGTCGGCAAGATCGAAGGCGTGGAGTTCGCCGGCGGCAAGGCCGAGGACTTCCCGTTCGTGCTGGGCGAAGGCCGCATGCTGCCCGAGTTCGAGGCTGCCACGCTGGGTCTGAAGGTTGGCGAGAGCAAGAGCTTCCCGCTGTCGTTCCCGGCCGACTATCACGGCAAGGACGTGGCCGGCAAGACCGCCGAGTTCACCGTCACGCTGAAGAAGATCGAGTGGGCCCACCTGCCGGAAGTGAACGATGCGTTCGCCAAGTCGCTGGGCATCGCCGACGGCAGCATCGAGAAGATGCGCGCCGACATCCGCGAGAACCTCGAGCGTGAAGTGAAGCGCCGCACGCACGCCATGCTGAAGGACCAGGTCATGGAAGCGCTGCTGAAGGTGAGCGAGCTGGATGTGCCCAAGGCCCTGATCGAGCAGGACCAGGAGCGCCTGGTGCAGATGGCCCGCCGCGACCTGGAACAGCGTGGCATGCCGAACGCCAAGGACATGCCGATTCCGGCCGAGATGTTTGCGCAGCAGGCCGAGCGCCGTGTCAAGCTGGGCCTGATCCTGGCCGAGATCGTCAAGGCCCACGGCCTGGAAGCCAAGGCCGACCAGATCAAGGCCGAGATCGAGGACTTCGCCAAGAGCTACGAAGACCCGAAGGAAGTCATGCGCTGGTACTACGGCGACCAGCAGCGCCTGGCCGAGATGGAAGCCTACGTGCTCGAAAACAACGTGGTAAATTTCGTGTGCGACAAGGCCAAGGTCACCGACAAGACGGTGTCCTTCGAGGAACTGACCGCCGAAGGCAACGCACCGCAAGCCTGAGGTCCGGCATGATTCGCAGCCCCCGCGCCACGGCGCGGGGATGTGAAGCCCGGCGTTCCTTGCCATCCAACGATACCCTGGAGAACTTGCATGACCCGCAATGATTTGCTTGACCGTCTCGCCACCACGCAGGCTTCGGCGCTGGAAACCCAGGGTCTGGGGCTGGTGCCGATGGTGGTCGAGCAGTCCGGCCGGGGCGAGCGCGCCTACGACATCTACTCGCGCCTGCTGAAGGAGCGCGTGGTGTTCCTGGTTGGCGAGGTCAATGACCAGACCGCCAACCTGGTGGTGGCGCAGTTGCTGTTCCTGGAAAGCGAGAACCCGGACAAGGATATTTCGCTGTACATCAACTCGCCGGGCGGTTCGGTCTCGGCAGGTCTGGCGATCTACGACACCATGCAGTTCGTCAAGCCCGATGTACAGACGCTGTGCATGGGCATGGCAGCGAGCATGGGCGCGTTCCTGCTGGCGGCTGGTGCCAAGGGCAAGCGTTCCGCTCTGCCGAACTCGCGCATCATGATTCACCAGCCGCTGGGCGGCGCGCGTGGCCAGGCCTCCGATATCGAGATCCAGGCACGCGAGATCCTGTATCTGCGCGAGCGTCTGAACAGCATCCTGTCCGAAGTGACCGGCCAGCCGGTCGAGAAGATTGCGCGCGACACCGATCGCGACAACTTCATGAGCGGCGACCAGGCAGTGGACTACGGCCTGATCGACAAGGTCATTGCCCGCCGCGGCTGATGCTGCGGGCTGCCGCCGCGGCAAGGTCTTATGCGGCGGCATGTTGGCTGGCCAATCGGCACAGGCTACACCTGAACGAGGCCTTGTGCCTCGTTTTTTGCATTTGTCCCACATACCGGGGTAACCCCCGCCGGCTGGGCAAATTGTTTTGGCGTATGATGCGTTAGAAGCGTACTCCTGCGACGCCCTCCGTGTCGCAGTGCGCACACTGCTAAGTGACTGATTCCTATGGCGGAAAAAAAAGGTTCATCCAGCGAGAAGCTTCTCTACTGCTCCTTCTGCGGCAAGAGCCAGCATGAAGTGAAGAAGCTGATTGCCGGCCCGTCGGTGTTCATCTGCGACGAATGCATCGACCTGTGCAACGAAATCATCCGCGACGAAGCCACGGCATCCGAGAAAGATGCGGCAACGGCCACGCGCTCCGACCTGCCTACGCCGCACGAGATCCGCGAAAGCCTGGATCAGTATGTGATCGGTCAGGAACAGGCCAAGAAGATTCTGGCAGTAGCGGTGTACAACCACTACAAGCGCCTGAAGCACCTTGGCAAGAAGGATGATGTCGAGCTTTCCAAGAGCAACATCCTGCTCATCGGCCCGACCGGCTCGGGCAAGACGCTGCTCGCCCAGACGCTGGCTCGCCTGCTCAACGTGCCGTTCGTGATCGCGGACGCGACCACGCTGACCGAAGCCGGCTATGTCGGCGAGGATGTCGAGAACATCATCCAGAAGTTGCTGCAGAACTGCAATTACGAGGTCGAGAAAGCGCAGCGCGGTATTGTCTACATCGACGAAATCGACAAGATCTCCCGGAAGTCGGATAACCCGTCGATCACGCGCGACGTGTCGGGCGAAGGCGTCCAGCAGGCGCTGCTGAAACTGATCGAAGGCACCATGGCCTCGGTACCGCCGCAAGGTGGCCGCAAGCACCCGAATCAGGACTTCCTGCAGGTGGATACCACCAACATCCTGTTCATCTGCGGCGGAGCATTTGACGGCCTGGAGAAGGTCATCATGCAGCGCTCGGACAAGACCGGCATCGGTTTTGCTGCGCAGGTGCAGAGCAAGGAAGAGCGTGACGTCAGCGAAGTGTTGCCGCAGACCGAGCCGGAAGACTTGATCAAGTTCGGCCTGATTCCCGAACTGATCGGCCGCCTGCCGGTGGTCGCCACGCTGGCCAAGCTGGATGAGACGGCGCTGGTGCAGATCCTAGTCGAGCCCAAGAATGCGCTGGTCAAGCAATACCAGAAGCTGCTGGCGATGGAAGGCGTCGAGCTGGAAATCCGTCCGGCGGCGCTGTCGGCCATCGCCCGCAAGGCGATCCGTCGCAAGACGGGCGCGCGCGGGCTGCGGTCAATCCTTGAGCAGTCGCTGATGGATGTCATGTACGACCTGCCCAACTACAAGGGCGTGCAGAAAGTGGTCATCGACGAGAGCACCATTAACGGGGACGCACCGCCGCTGCTGATGTACGAGGAGCAGCAGCCGAAGGTGTCAGGCTCCAACTGACGCGAGCGCTGTCCGGGTAAAGTGGTCAGGAGCCCACGGCAGCCAGCCAGAAGGCCGTTCGCGTAGAAGCGAGCGGCTTTTTTTGTTTATTTCAACCGACGAAGAGGAGGAAACGCGGGTATGCTGTTCCAGAGGGGCCTGCAAGTGCAGGATGCGACATCAGCCTGTCAATCCGAATCGGTTTCGTCGCGGTATCTTGTAATCGATTTGGGCGGCCCAATTTACGCCTTAAATGACTGACTTGGGGAAAATGATGTCCGGAACACAACTCCTCCCGGCCGAGCCGATTCGCCTCCCACTGTTGCCGCTGCGCGACGTGGTGGTGTTTCCGCACATGGTGATCCCGTTGTTCGTGGGACGCCCGAAGTCCATCAAGGCGCTTGAGACTGCGATGGAGTCGGGCAAGAGCATCATGCTCGTGGCGCAGAAGACTGCCGCCAAGGACGAACCGACCGCCGACGACCTGTATGAGGTCGGCTGCATCGCCAATATCCTGCAAATGCTGAAGCTGCCGGACGGCACCGTGAAGGTGCTGGTCGAAGGCACGCAGCGCGCAAACATCCGCGAGGTCAGCGAGGACGAGTCGCACTTCATGTGCGAAGCCGTTCCCGTGCCGCCTGCGCCGGCCGAAAGCGCCGAGACCGAGGCCCTGCGCCGCGCGATCGTGTCGCAGTTCGACCAGTACGTGAAGCTCAACAAGAAGATCCCGCCGGAGATCCTGACTTCGCTGTCGGGAATCGACGAGGCAGGGCGCCTGGCCGACACGATCGCCGCGCACCTGCCGATCAAGCTCGAGCAGAAGCAGAAGATCCTGGAGATGGTCAACGTGACCGAGCGCCTGGAAAGCCTGCTGTCGCAGCTCGAGGGCGAGATCGATATCCTGCAGGTCGAAAAGCGCATCCGTGGCCGCGTCAAGCGCCAGATGGAGAAGAGCCAGCGCGAGTACTACCTGAACGAGCAGGTCAAGGCTATCCAGAAGGAACTGGGCGAGGGCGAAGAAGGCGCCGACCTGGAAGAGCTCGACAAGCGCATCAAGGCTGCGCGCATGCCGAAGGAAGCCAAGAAGAAGGCCGACGCCGAGTTCAAGAAGCTCAAGCTGATGTCGCCGATGTCGGCCGAAGCCACCGTCGTGCGCAACTACATCGACACGCTGGTGAACCTGCCATGGCGCAAGAAGAGCAAGGTCAACAACGACCTGGCCAACGCCGAGCGCGTGCTGGATGAAGACCACTACGGTCTCGAGAAGGTCAAGGAACGCATTCTTGAGTACCTTGCCGTGCAACAGCGCGTGGACAAGGTCAAGGCGCCGATCCTGTGCCTGGTTGGGCCTCCCGGCGTGGGCAAGACCTCGCTCGGCCAGTCGGTGGCGCGCGCCACGAACCGCAAGTTCGTGCGTATGGCACTGGGTGGCGTGCGTGACGAGGCCGAGATCCGCGGCCACCGCCGTACCTATATCGGTTCGATGCCGGGCAAGATCCTGCAGAGCCTGTCGAAGGTCGGCGTGCGCAATCCGCTCTTCCTGCTCGACGAGATCGACAAGATGGGCATGGACTTCCGCGGCGATCCGTCGTCGGCGCTGCTCGAGGTGCTGGACCCGGAACAGAACCACACGTTCCAGGACCACTACATCGAGGTCGACTTCGATCTGTCGGACGTGATGTTCGTGGCGACGTCGAACTCGCTGAACATTCCGCCGCCGCTGCTTGACCGTATGGAAGTGATCCGCCTGTCGGGTTACACCGAGGAAGAGAAGCTCAACATTGCCACGCGTTACCTGTTGCCGAAGCAGATCAAGAACAATGGTCTGAAGGTTGGCGAGATCGAAGTGAGCGATGCTGCGATCCGCGACATCATCCGCTACTACACGCGCGAAGCCGGTGTCCGTTCGCTCGAGCGCGAGGTGTCCAAGATCGCCCGCAAGGCGGTCAAGCTCCTGCTGCTGAAGAAGGAGTCGGGTACGATCAAAGTCGATTCGGAGAACCTGGACAAGTTCCTCGGCGTGCGCAAGTACGACTTCGGCCTGGCCGGCAAGGAAAACCAGGTTGGCCAGGTGACGGGTCTGGCATGGACGGAAGTGGGCGGCGATCTGCTGACCATCGAAGCCGCGATCATGCCGGGCAAGGGCAACATCACCCGCACCGGTTCGCTGGGCGATGTGATGAAGGAGTCGGTCGAGGCTGCGCGTTCGGTGGTGCGTTCGCGGGCACGTCGCCTGGGCATTCCGGATGAGATGTTCGAGAAGCGCGACATCCACATCCACGTGCCCGAAGGCGCGACGCCCAAGGACGGTCCGTCGGCTGGCGGCGCCATGACGACGGCGCTGGTGTCGGTGCTGACTGGCATCCCGGTGCGTGCGGATGTGGCCATGACCGGCGAGATCACGCTGCGCGGTGAAGTGCTGCCGATCGGCGGCCTCAAGGAGAAGCTGCTGGCTGCTCACCGTGGCGGTATCAAGCTGGTGCTGATTCCCGAGGAAAACGTGAAGGATCTCGCCGAGATTCCTGACAACGTGAAGAACGCCATCGAGATCGTGCCGGTTCGCTGGATCGACAAGGTGCTGGAGCTGGCACTCGAGCGCAAGCCCGAGCCGCTGCCCGAGGAGGATGCCAAGCCCGCCGAGGTGGCGGACAAGGCTACGGCCAAGGTCGAGATGATCCATCACTGATCCGTCTGCCATCCGCCTGCCGCAGGGCAGGCCAGAACGCCGCGGAGTCACATCCGCGGCGTTTTTCTCTATTGCGATGGTGCAGAGTGTTCGATGCGAATCTTTGCGGGATGATTGCGATCAGTGCTTGGCAAATCGAAAACTCTCGTATTACAATCGCGGCCTCGCAACGCAAACAGCGGCAACCATGCAGTAACCGCCGAGTCGTGCGAAGCGAGATACCCTGCAGGCTGCTGTGCCTGCGATGGTCAAGTGGGTGCTTAGCTCAGCTGGTAGAGCGGCGCCCTTACAAGGCGTAGGTCGGGGGTTCGAACCCCTCAGCACCCACCACTTCACCATCGCGGATGTGCCTTGGCTTTCGCAGGAACCGACAAAGGAGTGGTAGTTCAGTCGGTTAGAATACCGGCCTGTCACGCCGGGGGTCGCGGGTTCGAGTCCCGTCCACTCCGCCAGATCATGTCATGCAAAAATGCCCGCAGATGCGGGCATTTTTGCTTTGTGGCGCCAGCGCTCCCAATCTGGCGAGATGCGGGATTGTGCCCCGCATCTGCAACGCTTCCAGGGGGCGCCAAATGGCGGTGCAGCGCCCGGCTCCTGCTAGAATCGCGGAGTTTGACCTTCGTGCCAACCCTCTTACCCGAGTCCGCATGCTTGATTTCGTACGCAACAACCGGCGCCTGATGCTTTTGCTGCTGCTGGTGCTTGTCTTTCCTTCGTTCGTGTTCTTTGGCGTGGAGAGCTATTCGCGCTTCATGGACAGCTCGCACGATGTCGCGAAGGTCGACGGCCGCGCGATCACGGTGCAGGAACTGGACAACGTGGTGCGTGAACAGAGCGAACGCATGCGCCAGATGCTGGGGGCCAGCTACGATCCGCGCCAGTTCGAAGGCCCGGCGCTGCGCAAGAGCGTGATGGACCAGCTGATCCTGCAGCGCGTGGTGGCCAACGAGGTGGCACGCGAGCACCTGACGGTGTCGAACGCACGTCTGTTCGAGGCGATCAACAGCATCCCGGCCATTGCGCAACTGCCGCGCAAGCAGGATGGCTCGATCGACGACAAGGCCTATCTGCAACTGCTGGCGGCGCAGGGCATGACGCCGGAGCAGTTCGATGCGCGCATGCGCTTTGACCTGGCCACGCAGCAGCTGGGCGCCTCGATCGCCGGCACGGCGTTCATACCCAAGTCGCTGCTCGACCGTCTGATCGCCGTGCGCGACCAGCAGCGCGACGTGCAGGCGCTGCTGTTCAAGCCGGCCGACTACACGGCCAAGGTACAGCCGGATGCCGCTGCGCTGAAGGTATATTACGAGAGCCACCAGTCGGCGTTCTCGGTGCCCGAGCAGGCCAAGGTGGAATATGTCGTGCTGTCCGGCGATGCGCTGGCGGCAGCGCAGGCGGTCACGCCGGAGGAACTGAAGTCCTACTACGACAGCAACATCGCGCGCTTCCGCACGGATGAGCAGCGCCGCGCGAGCCATATCCTGATCGCGGCGCCCAAGGATGCTCCGGCGGCGGAGCGCCAGGCGGCCAAGGAAAAGGCAAGCAAGTTGCTGGAAGACCTGCGCAAGCACCCCGACACGTTTGCGGACGTGGCGCGCAAGCAATCGCAGGACCCGGGTTCGGCGGAAAAGGGCGGTGACCTCGGCTTCATGGGCCATGGCGCGCTGGTCAAGCCGTTCGAGGATGCCATGTACGCGCTCAAGGAAGGCCAGATCAGCGACGTGGTGGAAACGGACTACGGCTACCACATCATCAAGCTGACCGGCATCAAGCCGGCCGAGACCAAGCCGCTGGATGCCGTGCGGCCCGAGTTGGAGGCCGAGCTGCGCAAGCAGTTTGCCGCCAAGAAGTACGCGGAAGATGCCGATGCGTTCGGCAATATGGTGTACGAGCAGTCCGACAGCCTGAAGCCCGCTGCCGACAAGTTCAAGCTGACGATCCAGACCGCGGACAACGTGACCCGCCAGCCGAGCGCGGCGCTGGGCGAGAACAACCCGCTCAACAACGAGAAGGTGCTCAAGGCGCTGTTCAGCGATGACGCCATCAAGAACAAGCGCAACACAGAGGCCATCCAGGTCGGCCCGACTACGCTGGTTGCGGCCCGCATCGTGGAATACCGCCCGGCAACCGTGCGCAAGTTCGAGGAGGTCGAAGCCAAGGTGCGCGGAGGCTACGTCGCCCAGCAGGCCGCGGAACTGGCCCGCAAGGACGGGGAGGCACGCCTGGAGGCGCTGAAGAAGAGCGACAGCGCGCAAGGCTTCGGCACTGTCACCATGGTGTCGCGTGCCAAGGCCGAAGGCATGGAGCCCAAGGCAGTGGAAGCCATCATGCGGGCGGATGCCTCGAAGCTGCCCGCCGTGGTCGGCGTGGACCTGGGCGCGAACGGCTACGCGGTCTACCGCATTACCAAGGTCACCCAGCCGCAACAAGCCAACGATGGCCAGCGCCAGGCGGAAGCACAGCAGCTTGCGCAACTGGCTGGCCAGACAGAGCTTGGTGCCTACTACGAGAGCCTGAAGGCACGCTCGAAGGTCAAGATCCTCAGGCCGGTAGCGGCGGCCGATACGGCGGCTGGCAGCGACGCAGCTGCACAATAAGACCCGGACCAACGGCAAAGACCCCTGCATATTTTTTGGCAGGGGTCTTTTCTTTTGTGCAGTCAGCGTGCATTGTCGTCAGCCTTTCCCGCCGGCCTTGAGCAAGGGCTTGAGCTGGGGCCATACGGTGTCCAGCAGGGCGGGCTGCGCATCCGCGGTCGGATGGATGCGGTCTGGCTGGAACCAGTCCTGGCGCGCGATGACCTTGTCGAGGAAGAACGGCACCAGCGGTGCCTTGAATTCCCGGGCCAGCCGTGGATAGAGCGCGAAGAACTTCTCAGTGTAGTCCTGGCCGTAGTTCGGCGGGATGCGCATGCCGATCAGCAGCACGCGGGCGCCGGCTTTCTGCGCGCCGCCAACGATCGTGCGCAGGTTGGATTCGGTTACCGTCAGCGAGAGGCCGCGCAAGGCGTCATTGGCGCCCAGTTCCACGATGACGACGGCGGGGCGATGCCGCGCCAGCAGCTCCGGCAGGCGTGTCTTGCCGCCAATCGTGGTCTCGCCGCTGATGCTCGCGTTGACGACGCTATAATCAAGGCGCTCTTTCTGCAAGCGCTGCTGCAGCAGGCTGACCCAGCCAGAGCCGCGCGCGATGCCGTATTCGGCCGAGAGGCTGTCGCCAAGCACCAGTACGGCAGGCGCTGCCTGAGCGGCGGCGGCTGCCGCCGACACCACGAAGGCCATGCAGGCGGCCAGTGCCGCCTTGTGCCAACTGCTTCGGATCCAACTCTTCATGTCCTCTTCCATCCTCGACGTCGAGTCATTGGGAAAGACCGTTGCCGATACGACCGGTTCGCTGACGATTCTGCACGACGTCACGTTTTCCGTCACGGGCGGCGAAACGCTTGCCATCGTGGGGGCATCGGGCTCGGGCAAGTCCACGCTGCTCGGCTTGCTGGCCGGGCTGGACCTGCCTACGAGCGGCGCCGTGCGGCTCATGGGCCAGGACCTCTTTGCGCTGGACGAGGATCAGCGTGCCGCGCTGCGGGGCAGGCATGTGGGTTTCGTGTTCCAGTCGTTCCAGCTCGTGGGGCACCTGACTGCGCTGGAGAATGTCATGTTGCCGCTCGAGTTGCGCGGCGAAACGGAACAGGTCAGGGAGCGGGCGGTCGATATGCTCCAACGCGTCGGCCTGGGCGCACGGCTCAACCACTATCCGCGCACGCTTTCGGGCGGTGAGCAGCAGCGTGTGGCGCTTGCCCGTGCGTTCGTCACGCGTCCCGATATCCTGTTTGCCGACGAGCCTACGGGCAGCCTCGATACGTCTACTGGCGAGGCCGTGATCGCGCTGATGTTCGAACTCAACCGGGATGCCGGCTCCACGCTGGTGCTGGTTACCCACGACCGCTCGGTAGCGGCGCGTTGCAGCCGCATATTGACGATTGACGCTGGCCGCGTGGCCAGCGACGAGTGGATGGCGACGGAGGTTTAAACGGAGGTTTAGCTACCTCGCGCCAGCACGCCGCGGGCCCTGGCAACCAGGGCCGCCGTGGATGCATCGTGCTGGCCGGCTTCGGCGCCGTTCAGTTCGGCTTCGATGGGGCGAGCCAGGATCTTGCCCAGTTCCACGCCCCACTGGTCGAAGGAATTGATGTTCCAGACCACGCCTTGCACGAACGTCCTGTGTTCATAGAGCGCGATCAGGGCGCCCAGCACGTGCGGCGTCAGGTCTTCCATCAGCAGCGTATTGCTGGGGCGGTTACCCTCGAAGACCATATGGGCGATGCGCAGTTCGTCGGTCATGCCGGCAGCGCGCAGTTCCTCGGCGGAACGGCCGCGCATCAGCGCTTCTGCCTGGGCAAAGCAATTGGCCAGCAGTTTCGCATGGTGGCCGGGCAGTTCGCGCGGCGGCACCAGCGGCGCAACGAAATCCACCGGCACGATCTGCGACCCCTGGTGAATCTTCTGGAAGTACGCATGCTGGCCATTGGTGCCCGCGGTACCCCACACGACGGGCGACGTATGTGCGCGTATGCGGCGCCCGTTGAGCTGCACCGACTTGCCGTTGCTTTCCATCTCCAGTTGCTGCAGGAACGCGGGAAAGAGCTCCAGCGAGGTGGAGTAGGGCGCCATGCAGCTGGTCGGCAGGTTGAAGAAATTGCGGTGCCAGACGCCGAGCATGCCCATCACGACCGGCATGTTGCGTTCGAGCGGAGCGGTGCGGAAGTGCTCGTCCATGGCGCGTCCGCCTGCAAGCAGGTCGGCAAACGCATTGAAACCGACTGCCAGGGCGATCGACAGGCCCACCGAGGACCACAGCGAGAAGCGGCCGCCGATCCAGTCCCAGAACTCGAACATATTGGCTGGGTCGATGCCGAAGGCGCGCACGGCCTCCACATTGGTCGACACCGCGACGAAGTGCCGGGCCAGCTGATCCTCGGTCACGCCATTGGCCAGGTACCATTGGCGCGCGCTGTGCGCATTGGCCATGGTTTCCAGCGTGGTAAAGGTCTTCGAGCAGACGATCATCAGCGTCCGCCGTGGATCCAGTCGCTCAAGGGTTTCGGCCAGCTCGGTGCCGTCGACGTTCGACACGAAATGCATGCGCGGCCCCGGATGGCCGTCGTCGTGTGCCAGGTGCGACAGCGCGCGGCATACCATCTTCGGGCCGAGGTCCGAGCCCCCGATGCCGATGTTCACGACATCGGTGATACGCTCGCCGCTCGTGCCGGTCCACGCACCGCTGCGTACCGCTTCGGAGAAGGTCCGCATGCGCACCAGGACATTCTGGATGCAGGGCATCACAGGCACGCCATCCACCTTGAAGCCAGCGCCAGCGGTAGCGCGAAGCGCGACGTGCAATGCGGCGCGGTCTTCCGTCAAGTTGATATGCTCGCCGGCGAACATGGCATCGCGGCGAGCCGGAACACCGGCCTCATCGGCAAGCTGCAGCAGCAACTGCATGGTCTGCGGCGTGATCCGGTTCTTGGAGTAGTCCAGGTATAGCCCGGCGGCTTCCAGCGAAAACTGCCTGACGCGGTTCTCGCCATCCTCGGCAAACCAGTCCCGCATCTGGTTGTCGCGAATGGCGTCGTGATGCTGCAGGAGGGCGTTCCAGGCGTGAAGGTTGGTGGGCATGCAGGGCACAGATTCGTTGCAGGAGCTCGATACCTGGAAATCTTCCGGGTCTTGCAAGTATAAGGTGTGTCTTGCGTCGATCACGCGTTGTCGTATGCCGTTATCGTTACGAGATGAAACGGTAGCGCACTTCGTCACTGCGGGCCTGTCGGCCTTTGTCCGATTGTGGCGATGTTATGGCGCAATTGTGTCCGTTATTGTGTCCGCTGATGCACCGGTGCAACCCTGTTGCGCTATCTTGCGTCGCCACGCAAGAGCCCATTCAGGATCGTGCGCGCAGGGATGTAGAGTTCACTCGCCGTGAGTCCGGCCGGCCCTGCGCCCGTTGCCACCAGCATATCGGCCGCCCGGCCATGAATCCATACGGCAGCCAGCGCTGCCTGCAGCAGTGGCATGTCCTGGGCAAGCAGCGCGCCGGCCATGCCGGCCAGGACGTCGCCCGTCCCCGCGCTCGCGAGCGCCGCGTTGCCGGTCGGGTTGATCGCGCTGGCGGACGTGCCGGGCGCGGCAATCACTGAACCCGAGCCCTTGAGTACGATCACGGCCTGCCATTGTTTCGCCAGCGCATCGGCGGCTGCCAGGCGGTCGCGCTGCACCGCGTCCACGGTGCAGCCCAGCAGGCGTGCTGCCTCGAGCGGGTGTGGCGTCATGATGCGTGGCAGTCCCGAGGCCGACAGCGTGGCAGCCAAGCTGGCATCTCCGGCCAGCAGGTTGAGTGCGTCCGCATCGAGGACCAGTGATGGCGGCGAGGTGCGGCGGCCAGCATCTTCCAGTAATTGCGCCAGTGTCTTGCGTGCGCCCGGATCGGTACCCATGCCTGGGCCAATGACCAGTGCTGACATTGCGTCGGATGCAAGTTCCGACAGCGGGTGCAGCATCAGTTCGGGATGGACCGGATCGATGGCAGGTGCAGCCGGCGCAAGGAAGCCGATATGGACTTTGCCGGCGCCGAGGAACTGCGCTGCGCGCGCGCCCAGCAGCGGGGCACCGGTCATGCCGGTGCTGCCGCCAATGATTGCAAGCGAGCCGAAAGTGCCCTTGTTGGCGGCGTGGCTGCGCGCTGGCAGTGCGTGCCGGAACAGCGCTGGTCCGTTCACCCAGGCGCGCGGCGCCTCCGCGGGCGGATAGTCCAGGCCAAGCGGGGCAATGTCGACGATGCCGGCGCAGTCGCGCCCATCCAGTGTGAGCAGGCCGGGCTTGGCGCCGAGGAATGTGAGCGTGCGGCACGCGCGGACCGCGGGCTCGCCGGCACCGGTATCTGCAAACAGGCCGCTCGGAATATCGAGCGCGAATACCGGTGCCGGCGCCTGTGCGAGGTGCTCGATCCAGGCGGCGATGGTGCCGCCTGCGGCACGGTTCAGGCCAATGCCGAGCAGGCCGTCTACGACTGCCGTCATCCCATCGGGCCAGGCGGCCGTCGCCGGCATGGTCTGCATGGGCACGCCCGCGGCGCTGGCGTCCTGCCATGCACGCGTTGCGTCGGCTGGCATGCGTGCGGGATCGGCGGTGAGCCAGACCTGCACTTCGCGTCCCGTCTGGTGCAGGTGCGTCGCGGCGACGATCGCGTCGCCGCCGTTATTGCCGGGGCCGGCCAGGAACAGCAGCAATCCTTGCGGTACATGCTGCGCCAGCCAACTGGCGGCAGCGCCCCCGGCGCGAGACATCAGTTCAAACGACGGCAGGCGCGCGAAAGCGGCATTCTCGATGCGGCGGATGGTCTCGACATCGTAGAGCGGGATGGCCTGCGCCGAGTCAGCGGCCAGCGCTGTCCAGCCTTCGGACGGAATGAGGGGACAAGGTTGCGTCGGATTCATGCGGGTTCAGCCGGATGGTCCAGGCCGCAGCGCGGACAGCGGTCCTTCCATGTCGATGTCGGGCTCCTGGTTGGTGCCGTGACTATGGGCGATCTGACTCGCATCTCGATCTCTCCTGGTGCGCACGCCGGGACGGCGCGTGTTGTACAGGCTTGCTACCTGGGTGCTTGCCTTGGCCGTCATGCTGGGGCGGTCGGAGCAGGCGCAAGATCACAGGTGCGGCGGGCTTATTCGTCACGCAGCCCGGGTTGCACGATGCCTTCCAATGCAAGGGCCGTGCCGAGCAGTTGCGCATCGCGCATCGGCCCATGGGACAGCATCAGCCCCACGGGCAGTTCGTCGGGCGCGTGGCAGGGCAGCGAAATCGAACAGCCGTCAAGGAAATTGAAGACCGAGGTATTGCGCAGCAGCAGGGCGTTGGTGCGGAAGAACAGGTCATCGTCACCGCGCAGCGGTTCGATGGCGGGCGCCACCATCGGCACGGTGGGGCAGATGACGGCGTCGAAGCGGGCCAGGCGGGCTTCTACCCGCGCGATCCAGTCGATGCGTGCGCGGGCAAGGTCGACATAGTCGGCCGCGCTCATGGCTGCGCCGCGGTCAATGCGCATCGCTACGCGTGGGTCGTAAAGCTCGCGCCGGCTGGCGAGCATCCGGCGATGGATTGCATAGGCCTCGGCCGCGCTGAAGCCGCCGGCGGCGTTCAGGCCCGGGAGTTCGGCCAGCTCGGGCAGGTCCGTGTGTTCCAGTTGCACGCCCGCAGCGGACAGTCTTCCCAGTGCGCGGTCAAAGGCCCGGGCGACCACAGGGTCGAGGTCATCCAGCAGTACCTGGCGCGGGATGGCCAGGCGGATCGCCGCCGGGGCCGGGGCACTTGGCACCACCGCGCTGTCTGCAATCACGCTGTCGACCAGCACGCAGTCATTGACCGTGCGGGCCATGGCGCAGGCGGTGTCGAGCGTGTAGGACAGCGGAAAGGCTCCGGTGAGCGGCACGCGGCGCGTGGTCGGCTTGAAGCCGGTCAGGCCGCACAGGGCCGCCGGAATGCGGATCGATCCGCCTGTGTCGCTCCCGAGCGCGGCCACCGCCAGGCCCAGAGCCACCGAAACAGCTGCGCCTGAAGAGGATCCCCCCGGAATGCGGGCAATGCCGTCCGTGCTGGCGGGATTTACCGGTGTGCCGAAATGGGGATTGATGCCCACGCCCGAGAAGGCGAACTCGCTCATGTTGGTGCGGCCGACAATGGCTGCACCGGCCTGGCGCAGGCGGGCGACCACGGCGGCGTCGGTGGTGGCCGGGGCGGCATCGTGGCGTACGGCCGACGCGGCGCGCGTGACCTCGCCGGCCACGTCGAAGAGATCCTTTACCGAGACAGGCAGTCCGGCCAGCGGATGCAGAGGCTTGCCGGCACGGCTGGCAGCGTCGGCGGCGCGCGCGGTCTGAATGGCGGTGTCGAAGGTGCTGTGCAGGAACACGGCCTGTGCACGCGTATCGGACGCCGCCGCGGCGGCTGCCTCGACGAGTTCGGCGCGGCTGGTGGCGCCTTCGCGCAGGCGGGCGTTCAGTGTGTTGAGGTCAGGAAGCATCGATGGCGTGGAGGCGGGCAGGGTACGATGGCTCCGGAAGTGGCCGGTGCGCTGGCTCCAGGCGCGCAGCGGCTCGAGCCCTGCCTGTTCTTGTCAGGCACTCATGCTCATAATTTGCCGATAAACTGTCAAGCCAAAATTAGCGGGGGCGGCGCCGAGGGCATGGGCCCGGCGGCTCCCGTCCAAGGTTGCAAGGAGCATTCCCCATGGCACGCAAGCCCGCCGCGCCTGGTCCGGCCGCCGAAGCGGACCTCGTCCCCGCGCCGGACACCGCCCCCGTCAAGCCCGTCACCGCGCTGTCGCGTGCGGCGGGCACCAATATCGTGTCCTCTTCGCATCTGGTGTCGGCGCGCAGCCCGGAACTGTCGGAGTTCGAATTCGGGCTGAACACTGCCTACAACGCCTACAGCCGGTGGGTGGTGCGCTGCATGGGCGCGGCCGGCGTGCGCGACCTGACCTTCCTTGACGTGCTGGTGCTGCACCATGTCAACCACCGCGGCCGGGCCAAGCGCCTGGCCGATATCTGCTTTGTGCTGAACGTGGAAGACACCCACCTCGTGACTTATGCACTCAAGAAGCTGCAAGGCTTGGGGCTGGTGACGGGCGAGCGCATCGGCAAGGAGGCTACCTACTCGACCACCGAGGCAGGCGCCGAAGCCTGTGCCCGTTACCGCGAAATCCGCGAACAATGCCTGACCAGCAACTTCACGGAGGGCAGCGAGGAAAATGCCGAGATCGGCGAACTGGCGCGCCTGCTGCGCGTGCTGACCGGGCTCTATGAACAGGCGGCCCGCTCGGCTACGTCACTCTGAGCGTTGGAATCGCGCGGCACACGAAAAAAGTGATGAATAAGCATTATCACGGCGCGCCGTAACACGGCGTTGCCGTGATGGCGCAGTGCAAAATCCGGGTGCCGGCAAGGTACAATAGTGGTTTCCCGCCGGCCGGCATCCCATGCAGCGGTGCCGGCAAGCAGCAGCCCCTACCTCCTTCGCCTCCCGACCGCTACGATCATGGCGCATTTTTCGTGCTTCCCCGGCGCTTTGGCGCTTTCCGCCTTCCGCCAGCAACGCCTGCTCACCGCCCTGCGGCAGATCGACACCGATATCGAATCGGTGCACGGCCAGTTCCTCCATTTCGTCGACTCGGACACCCCGCTGTCCACTGAAGACCAAAGCCGGATTGCCGCGCTGCTGACCTATGGCGCGCCTTTCGCCGAGCAGCCGGAAGGTGACCGCTTTGTCGTGATTCCGCGTTTCGGCACGATTTCGCCGTGGGCCAGCAAGGCCACCGACATCGCGCACAACTGCGGCCTGACGCATGTGCACCGCATCGAACGCGGCATCGAGATCACCGTGGTCTGCAAGAAGGGCCTGCTGCGCGGGCGCAAGTCGCTGGATGCCGATACCCGCGCCGCGGTGGCCGCGCACCTGTTCGACCGCATGACCGAGACGGTGGTCGCCTCGCGTGAGGACGCCGCCGGCCTGTTCCAGGAGCTGCCGGCCAAGCCGCTGCGCTTCATCGACATCTCCGCCGGCCGCAGTGCGCTGGCCGCGGCCAACGTCGAGATGGGCCTGGCGCTGTCCGAGGACGAGATCGACTACCTGATCGACGCCTACGCCAAACTGGAACGCAACCCGACCGACGTCGAACTGATGATGTTCGCGCAGGCCAACAGCGAACACTGCCGCCACAAGATTTTCAATGCCACGTGGACCATCGACGGTGTGCAGCAGGACAAGTCGCTGTTCGCGATGATCCGCAATACGCACCAACTCAATCCGCAGGGCTCGATCGTCGCCTACTCGGACAACTCGGCGGTGATGGAAGGCGACGTGGCCGAACGCTGGTTCCCGCGTGGCGAGAACCACAAGTACGGCCGCCACGAGGCGCTGACGCACACGCTGATGAAGGTCGAGACGCACAATCACCCGACCGCGATCTCGCCGTTCCCGGGCGCCTCCACCGGCGCCGGCGGTGAAATCCGCGACGAGGGCGCGACCGGCCGCGGCGCCAAGCCCAAGGCCGGCCTGACCGGCTTCACGGTGTCGAACCTGATGCTGCCCGAGGCCGTCGAGTCCTGGGAAAACGACCGCGACGCCGCGCAGCCGGTGGTGCACCGCAATCCCGACGACAAGCCTGGCGTGACCGGCAAGCCGGACCGCATCGCCTCGCCGCTGCAGATCATGATCGACGGCCCGCTCGGCGGCGCCGCGTTCAACAACGAATTCGGCCGCGCCAACCTGGGCGGCTACTTCCGCGTCTACGAGCAGAACGTGGGCGGCACCGTGCGCGGCTACCACAAGCCCATCATGATCGCGGGCGGCATCGGCAATATCGACGCTACCCACACGCACAAGAACGAGCTGCCGGCCGGCACGCTGCTGATCCAGCTTGGCGGCCCGGGCATGCGCATCGGCATGGGCGGCGGCGCCGCCAGCTCGATGGCGACTGGCACCAACACCGCCGATCTGGATTTCGATTCGGTCCAGCGCGGCAACCCGGAGATGGAGCGCCGGGCGCAGGAAGTGATCAACGCGTGCTGGCAGCTCGGCGACGAGAACCCCATCCTGTCGATCCACGACGTTGGCGCGGGCGGCATCTCCAATGCGTTCCCCGAAGTGGTGGACGGCGCCGGCCGCGGTGCGCGCTTCGACTTGCGCAAGGTGCACCTGGAAGAGTCCGGCCTGTCGCCGGCCGAGATCTGGTGCAATGAATCGCAGGAACGCTACGTGCTGGCTATCGCGCCGGACAATTTCGCGAAGTTCCAGGCCATGTGCGAGCGTGAGCGTTCGCCGTTCGCGGTGGTCGGTATCGCTACCGAGGAAAAGCAGCTGCAGCTGGTCGATTCGCATGTCGATGCCACGCTCAAGGAGCACTACACGGTCAACATGCCGATGGAGGTGCTGCTGGGCAAGCCGCCGCGCATGCACCGCGACGTGACGCGCGTGGACCAATCGCTGCCGGCGGTGGACGTCACCGGCGTCGCGCTGGAACAGGCCGTGCGCGACGTGCTGCGCCACCCGACCGTGGCCAACAAGTCGTTCCTGATCAGCATCGGCGACCGTACCGTGGGCGGCATGAACGCGCGCGACCAGATGGTCGGCCCGTGGCAGGTGCCGGTGGCCGACGTGGCCGTGACCACGCTCGACTACAAGGGCAATGCCGGCGAGGCAATGACGATGGGCGAGCGCACGCCGCTCGCGGTGATCAACGCGCCGGCCTCCGGCCGCATGGCGATCGGCGAAGCGCTGACCAACCTGGCCGCCGCGCCGGTCAAGGACCTGGGCAAGGTCAAGCTGTCCGCCAACTGGATGGCGGCCTGCGGCGTGGAAGGCGAGGATGCGAAGCTGTATGACACGGTGCATGCCGTCGGCATGGAACTGTGCCCGGCACTCGGCATCAGCATCCCGGTGGGCAAGGATTCGCTGTCGATGCGCACCAAGTGGCAGGACGACGGCGTGGCCAAGGAAGTGGTGGCGCCGGTGTCGCTGATCATCTCGGCGTTTGCCGCGGTGGACGACGTCAACTGTACGCTGACGCCGCAGCTGCGTACCGACGCGGGCGACACAGTGCTGATCGGCATTGACCTCGGCCGCGGCAAGAACCGCATGGGCGGCAGCATCCTGGCCCAGGTCACGCAGCAGGTGGGTGACAGCGCGCCGGACGTGGACAGCGCCGAAGACCTGAAGAACTTCTTCAACGTGATCCAGCGCCTGAACCGCGAGGGCAAGCTGCTGTCGTACCACGACCGCTCCGACGGCGGCTTCATGGCCACGCTGGCGGAAATGGCGTTTGCCGGCCACTGCGGCATCTCGCTGAACGTCGACATGCTGACGCTGGACCCGCAGCAGGAGCAGGACTATGGCGACGCCAAGAACTGGGCCCAGCAGATCGCCGAGCGCCGCAACGACCAGACCGTGCGCGCGCTGTTCTCGGAAGAGCTTGGCGCGGTGGTGCAGGTGCGCCTGCAGGATCGCGATGCGGTGTTCGCCGTGCTGCGTGAAGCCGGCCTGTCGGCTTGTAGCCACGTGGTGGGCAAGCCCAACACGACCGACCAGATCGAGATCTATCGCGACGCCAAGAAGGTGTTCGGCGCGTCGCGCACCGATCTGCAGCGCAACTGGAGCGAGGTGAGCTGGCGCATCGCCCGCCTGCGCGACAACCCGGCCTGCGCCGACAGCGAGTACGACCGCCTGCTGGACGCGGCCGACCCCGGCATCAGCCCGGTGCTGACCTTTGACTCGGCCGAGGACATCGCGGCCCCGTTCATCGCGACCGGCGCTCGTCCGCGCGTGGCCATCCTGCGCGAGCAGGGCGTCAACTCGCAGATCGAAATGGCGTACAGCATGGATCGCGCGGGTTTCGACACGCATGACGTCCACATGAGCGACCTGATCGCGGGCCGAGCCAACCTGGCTGACTTCACCGGCTTTGTGGCGTGCGGCGGCTTCAGCTACGGCGACGTGCTAGGCGCCGGCGAAGGCTGGGCCAAGACCATCCTGTTCAATGCGCAGATGGCCGAGCAGTTCGCGGCGTTCTTCAACCGCCAGGACACCTTCGCGCTGGGCGTGTGCAACGGCTGCCAGATGATGAGCAACCTGGCTCCGATCATCCCGGGTGCCGGTGCGTGGCCGAAGTTCACGCGCAACCAGTCCGAGCAGTACGAGGCACGCTACGTCACGGTGGAAGTGCAGCAGTCGCCGTCGATCTTCTTCGCGGGGATGGAGGGCAGCCGCATTCCTATCGTCGTCGCGCACGGCGAAGGGTTTGCGGACTTCTCGCAACAGGGCGATATCGGGCAGGCCAAGGTGGCGCTGCGCTTCGTGGACAACCACGGTGCGGTCACGCAGACCTATCCGCTGAACCCGAATGGTTCGCCGGACGGCATCACCTCGGTGACGACCACCGATGGCCGCTTCACCGTGCTGATGCCGCACCCGGAACGCGTGTTCCGTACCGCCACAATGAGCTGGGCGCCGGATGCCTGGAAGCAGGTGGCCGATGGCGGCAGCCCGTGGATGCGGATGTTCCGCAATGCGCGGAAGTGGGTGGGGTAAGGTAGGACGGTACCACCAGGCAGCACATGCTGTCTGGTACGTGTAATCGCCTCAGACGGCGTGGCGCGACCCGGGCAGGGTATGCCACGCCGTTTTCTTATTCAGGCAACGGCGCCACCAGCCGCGAACTCCACGACGCATAAGCGAAATGGAGCAGCCGGTGTCGGTCGCAATCCTGAGGAGGGATAATTTCGCCGCGCGATTCCTTGTAGGCAACCACCGCCCGGAGGATCTTCTCCGGCGCATAGCGGTCCCGCAGCGGCAGGTAATGATGGAGTGCGCGCCACCCGGGGGCGGCGCCGTCAAGCGAGGCCGAGGCAAGCGCGCAATAGCACATGCCCCGGGAAGAGAGATGCCAGAGTTGCCAGTAGCCGGCTTGAGGCTCCACGCTGCTGCGTCCTTCCAGTCTGCAGCCCGGCGGGGGCACCGGTCTGCGGCGTTACTGAATCTTGGCCTTGTCCTTGAGGGACTTCATCATGGCCTGGAACTGCTCGCGCTGCCAGTTCTGGTCGCCCATCATCATCTGCATGAGCTGCGGCTTGACCTCTTCGAAGCTCGGGATCTTGGCTTCGCGGGTGTCGACGAGCTCGATGATGTGCCAGCCGAACTGGGTCTTGACCGGCGTATCGGTCATCTGGCCCTTCTTCAGGCCGGTCATGGCCGCCGAGAATTCCGGCACGTAGCTGCCGCTGTTGGCCCAGTCCAGGTCGCCGCCGTTGGCTGCCGAGCCCGGATCCTTCGACGAGGCCTTGGCCATGTCCTCGAACTTGGCGCCGCCCTTGATCTTGGCGATGATGGCCTTGGCGTCGGCTTCCTTCTCCACGAGGATGTGGCGCACGTGGTATTCCTTGCCGTTGCCGAACTGGGACTTGATCTTGTCGTACTGCTTGCGCAGTTCAGCGTCGCTGGCGCCGTGGGTCTTGACGTAGTCTTCGAACACCGCGCCGGCCAGCACGTTCAGGCGGGCCTGTTCCAGTTGCTCCTGCACGTCGTCACGCTGCGTCAGGCCGCGCTTGTTGGCTTCCTGCACCAGCAGTTCGCGGTCGATCAGCATGTTGCGCGCACGGTCCCGCAGCTCCGCATTGTCGGGCTGGCCGGTGCCGGCGATCAGCTTGTCCAGCTTGGCCGAGGGAATGGCCTTGCCATTCACGACAGCGGCATTCTGGGCGGCTGCGGGCAGGCTGCCGGCAGCGAGCACAGCCGCCAGGCTGAACGAGAGGACGGTGGTCTTCATGGAATCAGGTCTGAGAGTTGCAGGAAGAACCGCTTGACGGTTCGCGGGATTGAAATTCTTGATCGGTGAACGCGGTCACGGCCAGAGCGTGGATTTGCGTGGGGAACAGACCGCGCAGCGCATCATACACCATGCGGTGCCGCGCAACGCGGGTGTGGCCTGCAAAGCGCTCGCTGACGATGGTCACGTCGTAGTGGCCGCCGCCGGATGCCGCGCCGGCGTGGCCGGCATGCAACGCGCTGTCGTCGCGAACGACCAGGTGGCTGGGCGCGAGCGCTTCGCGCAGCATCGCCTCGATGGTGGCGGGATCAGCTGCCATTTGTATTCCTCAGGGATCCTGGGGCGGGATCCGGAAGCCGGGCCCCGCCGATGTGGCGCAGGCGCTCAGTCCTGCGTATTTTCCTGCATGTGGCGCGACAGCCAGACGCTTTGCGCGATGATGAAGACGAGCATCAGCCCCATGCTGCCGAACAGCTTGAAGTTCACCCATGTGTCGGTGGAGAACTGGAAGGCCACATACAGGTTCAGCAGCCCCATGGCGGCGAAGAAGCCGGCCCATGCGGCATTGAGGCGGCCCCACACCGTGTCAGGCAGCGTGACCTGTTTTTCCATCATGGCGCGGATCAGGTTCTTGCGCCAGCCGATCACCGAGCCCATCAGGGCGGCGGCGAACAGCCAGTACAGCACGGTTGGCTTCCACTTGATGAAGGTCTCGTTGTGCAGGACCAGGGTCGCGCCGCCGAACACGCCGATGATCAGCAGGCTCACCCATTGCATGGGTTCGACCTTGCGGTGGCGCAGCCACACCCAGCCGATCTGCAGCATCGTGGCGGCGATGGCCACGGCCGTGGCGGTGTAAATGCCGGCCAGCTTGAAGGCGGCGAAGAAAAGGATGACCGGAAACAGGTCGAACAGGAATTTCATGCAGGAATAGCTTGGGTTGGCGGGCCCGGCTCTGCGCCCGGCCCGCGGGCCGGCTGCGCGGCCAGGCGCGTGTGCGTCAGCCGTCGCGCTCAGCCGGGTCGCGATTGTCGAATTTTAACGCAGCCGAGTTGATGCAATAGCGAAGCCCGGTCGGGGCGGGGCCATCTTCGAACACGTGGCCGAGATGGCTGCCGCATTCCTTGCAGCGGACCTCCACGCGCACCATGCCATGCGTGTGGTCGGCGTGCTCCGCGATCACTTCGCCGTTGATCGGACGGAAGTAACTGGGCCAGCCGCATCCGGCGTCGAATTTGGTGGCCGATTCGAACAGCGGCGTGCCGCAGCCTACGCACTTGTAGATGCCGTTGTCCCAGTGGTCCCAGTAACGGCCGGTGAATGGGCGTTCGGTCGCGGCCTCGCGCGTAACGCGGTATTCGATGTCGGAGAGTTGCTCGCGCCACTCGGCGTCGGTCTTGGTTGTGGTCATGCTGAATCCTCTTGGTAGGGGCTGGCGTGTCGTGCCGGCCTCACGCATTGGTCGCGGCCGTGGTCCGAACCTTACACCAGCTCGGGGAGGTGTGCCGGGCGGCGCCCTGTCGGCTTCACGACGAGCAGCTCACTTCCAGGCCCGACGCCCAGTCGGGTGGCAGTGCAGCGTAGGCCTCGGCTTCCGGCTGTTCGTCAAAGGGACGCGACAGCACGGCTAGCAGCCTGTCCACCTCGCTAAAGTCTTTCTCCCGTGCCTGGCGGATGGCGGTTTCGGCAAGATGGTTGCGCAGCACATACTTGGGATTGACCGCCAGCATGGCGGCGCGCCGGCCGGTGTCGTCCGACTGTTCCGCCCGCAGCCGGGCCCGGTAGCGCTCCGCCCAGGCATCCCAGGCGGCGCGGTCGAGGAACAAGTCACGCACCGGCGCATCGCCGGCGCCGTCCAAAGACGAGATGCGGGCGAGGTTGCGCCAGAACAAGGTGTAGTCCACGCGCTGCTCGTGCAGAAGCTGGAACAGGCTGGTCATCAACGGCTCGTCTTCCTTGTCGCCGCCAGGAGGCATGTGCAGGCCCAGCTTGGCCCGGTAGTGGCGGAAGAATTCGCTGGCATAGCGGTCGCGGAATGGGTCCAGCGCTTCGCGCGCCTGTGCCACGGCGTCTTCCCGCGCGGCGTCGGCGGCGTCCGGCTCCAGCCAGAGCGGCAGCAGTGCCTGCGCCAGGCAGTGCAGGTTCCAGAACGCGACCTGCGGCTGCTGGCTGTACGCGTAGCGGCCCTGCGTGTCCGAGTGGTTGCAGATATGGTTGGCGTCGAACGCGTCGAGGAAGCCGAACGGGCCATAATCGATAGTCAGCCCGAGGATCGACATATTGTCGGTATTCATCACGCCGTGGCAGAAGCCGATAGCCTGCCAGTGAGCCACCAGGTCGGCCGTGCGCAGCGAGACTTCGCGCAGCAGTGCCTGGTAGGGCTGGGCGGCTTCCCGGCAGGCCGGCAGGAAATTATCGATGACGAAGTCGGCGAGCTGGCGCAGCGCGGCCACGTCTTCGCGCGCGGCGAAGTGTTCGAAGTGCCCGAAGCGGATGAACGTGGGCGCCAGCCGCGTCACCACTGCGGCGGTCTCAATGGTTTCGCGACGCACGGGCGCATCCGAGCCGATGACGCTCATGGCACGCGTGGTCGGCACGCCGAGCGCCGCCATGGCTTCGGAGCACAGGTACTCACGGATCGACGAGCGCAGCACCGCACGGCCGTCAGCCATGCGCGAATAGGGCGTGAGCCCGGCGCCCTTGAGCTGGATTTCCCACGGGCCGGTATCGGTCTGCGCCTGCGCGAGGCGGATCGCCCGGCCATCGCCAAGCTGCCCCGCCCATACGCCGAACTGGTGTCCGGAGTACACGGTGGCCAGCGGGTCGGCCCATTCGGGAACGCTGTTGCCCACGAACGCTTCAATGAACTCCGCCTGCGCCGACGCGTCGGCCGGCATGCCAAGCAGGGCGGCGGCGGCCGGCGCCATGCTGACCAGGTAGGGCGAGGGCAGCGGCGTGGGACGCAGCCGCGTGAAAAAGCACTCGCCAAGGTCGGCAAAGCCGGGGGCTGTACGGAATGGCGCGCGGAATGTCGCGCCGTTCCCTGAGGTATCGGTATCGCGCTGGGCTGAAGGTGGATTGAGGGTATCGGACATTGTCGGGGGCGGACCGCGCGGCGCGATGGATTCAGGCGTTGACAGGGGAATGCCGCGAGCGAGCGGTGCAGCGCCGGTATGCAGTATTGCCCTGGAACTGCGCTTGCGTGCTAGGGAAAACGACATATTGAGGCGCAGCATGGCTCGCAGTATTGTACTTCCACATCCGGATTAGGCCCGCCTGGCTGCCTTGTCATACGCAATGTTCTTCCCATTGATTGCGTCGATGAATCCGGTGCATGAAATCTCGCAGAATTGCGGCTCCGAATATCGCAGTGCACAACGGAATCCCGTTGACGTTGATCCAAGGTGTGGGAACAATCGCCAAAAAATAGAACGATTGTTCGTTTTTAGACGGAAATTACCCAAATTCAGGAGACTGTTTCATGGCATTGATGGGTCAAATGATGAGCGCGCCGCTGCTCATTTCCTCCATCATCAAGCACGCTGCCCGTTATTACGGCGGCACCGAAATCGTCTCACGACGGACCGAAGGGGACCTTCACCGCTATACCTATCGCGAGTGCGAACTGCGTGCCCGCAAGCTGGCCCAGGCGCTCGGCGCGCTGGGCGTGAAGCAGGGCGACCGCGTCGGCACCCTGGCCTGGAACGGCTATCGCCACCTCGAGATTTACTACGGCGTATCCGGCATGGGTGCCGTCTGCCACACGATCAACCCGCGCCTGTTCCCCGAGCAGATTGCCTACATCGTCAACCATGCCGAAGACGGCTATGTCTTCTTCGACCTGACCTTCCTGCCGCTGGTGGAAGGCGTGGCGCCACATTGCCCGAACGTGAAGGGCTGGGTGCTGATGAGCGACCGCGCCCATATGCCGGCCGAGTCCAAGGCAAAGCTGCTGTGCTATGAAGACCTGATCGACGCGCAGGACGGCAACTACGAATGGCCACAGTTCGACGAAAACCAGGCATCGAGCCTGTGCTACACGTCGGGCACGACCGGCAACCCGAAGGGTGCCTTGTACTCGCACCGTTCGACGGTGCTGCATTCCTACGCGTCGGCGCTGCCCGATGCGCTGGGCTGCTCGGCGCGCGACGTGATCCTGCCCGTCGTGCCGATGTTCCACGTCAATGCCTGGGGCATGCCGTATTCGGTGCCGCTGGTCGGCGCCAAGCTGGTGTTCCCGGGGGCCAGGCTAGATGGTGCCTCGCTCTACGAGCTGTTCGAGCAGGAGAAGGTCACGTTCTCGGCGGGCGTGCCCACGGTCTGGCTGGGCCTGTTGCAGCACGTGCAGGCGAACAACCTGAAGTTCTCGACGTTCCGCCGCACCGTCATCGGCGGGTCGGCCGTGCCGCCGGCCATGACGCGCGCCCTGGAAGCGCTGGATGTCGAAGTCATCCACGCCTGGGGCATGACCGAGATGTCGCCGCTGGGCACGGCTTGCAAGCTGCTGGCCAAGCATGAGGCACTGTCCGATGCCGATCGGCACAAGATCCTCGAGAAGCAGGGCCGCGTGATCTACGGCGTGGACATGAAGATCGTCGACGGCGACGGCAAGGAGCTGCCGTGGGATGGCAAGGCTTTCGGCGACCTGATGGTGCGTGGCCCGTGGATCATCGACCGCTACTTCCGCAACGATGCGAACCCGCTCGTCGATGGCTGGTTCCCGACCGGCGACGTGGCCACCATCGATGAGGATGGCTACATGCAGATCACCGACCGCAGCAAGGACGTGATCAAGTCCGGCGGCGAATGGATTTCGTCGATCGATATCGAGAACGTGGCAGCGGCCCATCCGGCCGTGCACATGGCCGCGTGTATTTCCGCGTACCACCCGAAGTGGGACGAGCGCCCGCTGCTCGTGGTGGTGAAGAAGCCGAACGCCGAGGTCAGCAAGGAAGAACTGCTGAAGTTCTTCGAAGGCAAGGTCGCCAAGTGGTGGATTCCTGACGACGTGGCCTTTGTCAGTGAAATTCCGCTGACCGCCACCGGCAAGATGCAGAAGCTCAGACTGCGCGAGCAGTTCAAGGACTACCGCCTGCCGACAGCCTGAGGCGGAAACAGGCATCCGCCGGACCGTGCCTCGCTTGCGGCATGGTGACGGCGGGGCAACTGGCGGGCGGGTGGAGAGGACAGCGGGGCCCGCCCGGCAAGTCGCAATCAACGACAAGCCAACGACAAGAGTGAAGGAGACAGGTATGACCAAAATGCGTCCGCTGGTGGCCGGCGTGGCCGCGTTCGCGGCACTGGGTTCTGCGCTGGTTTCGGGTACGGCACTCGCGGATACGGTGAAGATTGCCTTCATCGATCCGCTTTCCGGGCTCATGGCCCCCGTTGGACAGAACCAGCTCAAGAGCTGGCAGTACGTGGCCGAGGTGGCCAACCAGAAGGGTTGGGGCGGTACCCACAAGTTCGAGGTGGTGGGCTTCGACAACAAGCTGTCGCCGCAGGAGAGCCTGACCATCCTCAAGCAGGTGGCAGACCAGGGCATCCGCTATATCGTGCAGGGCAACGGCTCGTCGGTGGGCATGGCGCTGGAGGACGCGGTGGCCAAGCACAATGAGCGCAATCCGGGCAAGGAAATCGTCTACCTGAACTATGCCGCGGTGGATCCGGACATGACCAACGCCAAGTGCAACTACTGGCATTTCCGGCTCGACGCCAATTCCGACATGAAGATGGAGGCCCTGACCACGTACCTGGCCAAGGACCCCAACGTCAAGAAGGTCTACCTGATCAACCAGAACTACTCGTTCGGCCACCAGGTGGCGCGTGCGGCCAAGGATTACCTGAAGCGCAAGCGCCCGGATATCCAGATCGTCGGCGAGGACCTGCACCCGCTGGCGCAGGTGAAGGACTTCGCGCCGTACGCGGCCAAGATCAAGGCCTCGGGCGCCGATACCGTGATCACCGGCAACTGGGGTAGCGACCTTGCGCTGCTGATCAAGGCGGGCAAGGATGCCGGCCTGGCCACCAACTACTACACGTACTATGCCGGCACCACCGGCGTGCCGACGGCCATGGGCGCAGCCGGTGCCGATCACGTCAAGTACGTCGGCTACTTCAATGCGAACAACGAGGGCTTCAAGGGCTCCGACATCATCGAGGGCTACAAGAAGAAGTACAACGACGACTTCTACGTGATGGCTGCCTACACCGGCGTTGCCATGCTGGCCAAGGCCGTCAAGGAAAGCAATTCCACGGATCCGGTCAAGGTCGCCAAGGCCATGGAAGGCGTCAAGGTGGACAGCATGAACGGCACCGTGGAGATGCGCAAGACCGACCACCAGGCGCAGCAGTCGCTGGTGGTGGCCACCTGGACCAAGGTCAACGGCAAGGACGTCAAGTACGACCAGGAGAACACCGGCTACGGCTGGAAGACCAATGCGCAGATGGACCAGTACGTCGCGGCGCAGCCGACTTCCTGCCAGATGAAGCGGCCGGGCTGATCCTGCCCACGGCGGGCCGGCCGGCAGCATAAAGCCGGCCGCCCGATCCTGCATACTTTCGGTCGAAACCGGGGAGCGCCCGGGCATGCATGTGCCCGGCAGGACGGCGCTCGCCCTTGTTCAAACCGGATGGCCGCGCCGCGTCGCAGCCGGATTGAAGGATAAGTTGTGGAATTCTTCGTCATCTCCCTGCTGAACGGCATCAGCTACGGGCTGCTGCTGTTCATGCTCTCTTCGGGCCTCACCCTGATCTTCAGCATGATGGGCGTGCTCAATTTCGCGCACGCCAGCTTCTACATGCTCGGGGCCTACTTTGCCTATACCGTTGCCAGCAAGATCGGATTCTGGCCGGCGCTGATCCTGGCGCCGCTGCTGGTGGCGTTTGCCGGCGCGCTGGTGGAACGCTTCGGCCTGCGCACCGTGCACAAGTACGGACACGTGGCGGAACTGCTGTTCACGTTCGGGCTGGCCTACCTGATCGAGGAAGGCGTCAAGCTCGTATGGGGCCTGGCCGCGGTGCCGTACCGCATCCCGGCCGAACTGGACGGGCCGCTGTTCACGGTGTTTACCTCGTCGTTCCCGAAGTACCGCGCCTTCATGATGCTGGTGTCGCTGGGCATGCTGGTCGCGATCTATCTCGTGCTCACGCGTACGCGCATCGGCCTGGTGATCCAGGCGGCGCTGACACATCCGGAGATGGTGGAGGCGCTCGGCCACAACGTGCCGCGCGTGTTCATGATGGTTTTCGGCGGCGGCGCGGCGCTGGCCGGGCTGGCCGGCGTCATCGGCGGCAACGCCTTTGTCACCGAGCCGTCGATGGCGGCGGCGGTCGGCTCGATCGTCTTCGTGGTGGCGGTGGTGGGCGGCATGGGCTCTCTGGTGGGGGCGTTCATCGCGTCCATCCTGATCGGGGTGCTGCAGACTTTCGCGGTGACCATCGATGCCTCGCTGGCCGGCCTCTTCGGCAGCCTCGGGCTGGCCGTCAGCGACACGACGCCGTTCTATTCACTGTGGAAGCTGACCGTGGCCCAGGTGGCGCCGGTGCTGCCTTACCTGCTGCTGGTGCTGATGCTGATCTTCCGCCCGCGCGGCCTGATGGGAACCCGGGAGAGCTGAGCCATGGGAATCGAATCGACGATGGAACAACGCCGTGAGCCGGTGGTGACCGGCCGTACCCTGCGCTACAAGCCGCTGAACCTGGCACGCTGGCTGATCTGGTGCGTGACCGTGCTGGTGATGCTGGTGCTGCCGCTGATCTTCAGCGGCGGGTTTGCCATCACCCTGATGTCCCAGATGGGCATCATGATCATCTTCGCCCTGTCATACAACATGCTGCTCGGCCAGACCGGCATGCTGTCGTTCGGACACGCGGTGTATTCGGGCCTGGGCGCCTTCATTGCCGTGCATGTCCTCAATATGGTGGGGGCGGGCACGGTGTGGCTGCCGGTGTCGATGCTGCCGCTGGTGGGCGGCCTGGCCGGGGCGTTCTTCGGCGTGCTGTTCGGCTACGTGACCACGAAGAAGTCGGGCACCACCTTCGCCATGATCACCATGGGCATCGGCGAGATGGTGTTCGCCAGTTCACTGATGTTCCCGGAGTTCTTCGGTGGCGAAGGCGGCATCTCGACCAACCGCGTGGTGGGAGATCCCTTCCTTGGCATCAGCTTCGGTCCCGGTCGCCAGGTGTACTACCTGATTGCGGCCTGGTGCCTGGTGTCGATGGTGGCGATGTATGCGTGGACGCAGACGCCGCTTGGCCGCATCGCCAACGCGGTGCGCGATAATCCCGAGCGCGTCGAGTTCATCGGCTACAACACGCAGCGCGTGCGCTACCTGGTGCTGATCCTGTCGGCGTTTTTCGCCGGCATCTCGGGCGCGCTGTCGGCGATCAACTTCGAGATCGTCTCGGCCGAGAACGTCAGCGCGGTGCGCTCCGGCGGCGTGCTGCTCGCGGCGTTCATCGGTGGTGCGGGCGTGTTCTTCGGGCCCATCATCGGCGCGGTGGTCTTCATGCTGTTTGCGGTGGCGCTGTCGGACCTGACCAAGGCCTGGCTGCTGTACCTGGGCCTGTTCTTCGTGCTGATGGTGATGTTCGTGCCGGGCGGCATCGCCAGCCTGCTGCTGATGCAGATGCCGCTGGTGGCGAAGGGCAAGTTCAGGCAGATGCTGCCGTCCTATGGGCGCGCGGCCGCGGCCGGCGTGGTGTTGCTGGCGGCCATGATCCTGACCGTGGAACTGGTCTACAAGGTCCAGGTCGACAGCGCCAACGGCACCGACATGTCGCTGTTCGGCATTGGCTTCGACGCTGGCACGCCGGTGCCCTGGGCGGTGGCTGCCGTGCTGTGGGTGGCCGGGCTGCTGGCGTGGCGCATGGCGGCGGCGCGGGTGCGCGCCGCATGGGACAAGGTGCAGATGGAAATCGCGGGAGGCAAGGCATGACAGCGGCGCTGGAACTGACCGATGTGCGCAAGAAGTTCGGCCAGACGGAAATCATCCGCGGCGTGAACCTGACCATCCCGCGCGGCGAGCGCCACGCGCTGATCGGCCCCAACGGCGCCGGCAAATCGACCACCTTCAACCTGATCTCGGGGCGCTTTGCTCCCAGCAGCGGCTCGGTGCGCCTCAACGGGCAGGAGATCGGCGGCCTGCAGCCTTTTGCCATCAATCGCATGGGGCTGTCGCGCAGCTTCCAGATCACCAATATCTTCCACCGCCTGTCGGTGTTCGAGAACCTGCGCTGCGCGGTGCTCTGGTCGCTCGGCTACAAGTACTCGTTCTGGCACCGCCTGTCAGCGTTGCGCGATGCGCGCGAGCGCGCCGACGAGGTGCTGGAGCTGATCGGCATGCACCACCGGCGCGACACGCAGGCGGGGTTGCTGACCTACGCGGAGCAGCGCGCGCTGGAAATCGGCATCACGATCGCCGGCGGCGCCGAGGTGATCCTGCTCGACGAACCCACGGCCGGCATGAGCCGCTCGGAATCGGACCATGCGGTGGAGCTGATCCGCAAGGTCACCGCAGGCAAGACGCTGGTGATGGTCGAGCACGACATGAGCGTGGTGTTCGGGCTGGCTGACCGCATCTCGGTGCTGGTCTACGGCGAGGTGATCGCCACCGACACGCCGCAGGCCATCCGCAACAACCGCAAGGTCAAGGAGGCCTACCTGGGCACTACCCTGGACGAAGCCGCCACCGAAGGAGCGCACTGATGGCAAAGCGCATGCTGGACGTCAAGGGCCTGCACGCCTACTACGGCAAGAGCCATATCCTCCACGGGGTGGACGCGCATGTCGACGAGGGCGAGATCGTCGCACTGCTCGGGCGCAACGGCGTGGGCCGCTCGACCATGGCCAAGGCCATCCTCGGCATGGTCAAGGCAGAGGGATCCGTACGCTTGCGCGACGAGGAGATCCTCGGGCGCCGTACCTTCGAGATCGCGCACCTTGGCATTGGCTACGTGCCGGAGAACCGTGACATCTTTCCGACGCTGACGGTGCGGCAGAACCTGCTGCTGGGCGAGAAGCGCAATCCGAGCCAGGCCAAACCGCGTTGGTCCATCAACGACATGTTCGACATGTTTCCGCGGCTGAAGGAGCGTGAGAACACGGCAGCAGGCGTGCTGTCAGGCGGCGAGCAGCAGATGCTGACGCTGTGCCGCACGCTGATGGGAGACCCTGACCTGATCCTGATCGACGAGCCGACCGAGGGTCTGGCGCCGATGATCGTGACGCTGGTGGGCGACTACCTCAAGACGCTGAAGGAGCGGGGGGTGTCGGTGCTGCTGATCGAGCAGAAACTGGCCATTGCGCTCGATATTTCGCAGCGCGTGTACGTGATGGGCCACGGGCACATCGTGTTCGAAGGCACGCCGGCGGAGCTGAAGGCGAATGCGCAGGTGCGTAAGGAGTGGCTGGAGGTGTAGGGGGGCGGCCAGCCGGGGCCATTCCCGGCGGCCGCGCCGGGCGTCACACTGTTGCCATCTGCTTGTCGGCGAGCGCCGCCGCCTTCGGCAACTCGAACGGCATATCCTCATAGTCGATCAGCCGCGTCTTCCTGACGATGCGGTACCCCAGCCACAGCGCCAGGAACACCGGCACGCCGATATAGGTGGCGATGATCTCGGACCAGCGGTTCGGAATGTCCGTGAAGGCCTGATAGTTCTGGCCCGCCACGATCACCAGGCACAGCACGCCGGCAAAGATTGGCCCGAACGGATAGAGCGGCGAGCGGTAGGCCAGCGCGCTGACGTCATGGCCCTGGTAGACCAGCCCGCGGCGGAAGCGGTAGTGGCTGAGGGCGATGCCGAACCACGCAAAGAAACCTGTCATGGCCGAGGTGTTCAGCAGCCACAGGTACACGGCCTTGTCGCCGAACAACGAGCTGAAGAAGCACAGGGCGCCAATGGCGGTGGTGACCAGCAGCGCATTGAGTGGCACGCCGCTTACGGTCAGCTTGCCGAGCCAGCGCGGCGCGCGGCCGCTGACGGCCAGGCCGTAGAGAATGCGCGTGGAAACATACATGCTCGACGTGCCCGCCGACAGCAGCGCGGTCAGCACCACGGCATTCATCAGGCCCGCGGCAAAGGCCAGCCCCGCGTGGCGGAACACCAGGGCGAACGGGCTGACGCCGACGTCGGTCACGTCATTGCGCAGCAGGTTCGGGTCGGTATAGGGAATCAGCACACCGATGATCAGGATGGCGATCACGTAGAACAGCAGGATGCGCCAGAAGGTCTGGCGAATGGCGCGCGGGATGGTCTGGGCCGGATTCTCCGCTTCGCCCGCCGCCACGCCGACCGTTTCGGTGCCCTGAAACGAGAACCCAGCGATCATCGCCACGCCGATCATGGCCGGTATGCCGCCCACGAACGGCGCGTCGCCGATGGTGAAGTTGTGCCAGCCGGACTGCGGGCCACCTTTCATGATGCCGAAGATCATCAGCAGGCCCACGCCCAGGAACACGATCACCGTGATGACCTTGATCAGCGCGAACCAGTACTCGGCCTCGCCGAATCCGCGCACCGAGAACGCGTTGAGCGCGAACATCAGCAGCAGGAAGCCTGCGCTCCAGGCCACGCCGGGCATGCCGGGAAACCAGTACTGCATCACGAGCTGCGCCGCCGTGAGTTCCACGGCAATGGTCACGGCCAGGCTGAACCAGTAGTTCCAGCCGAGCGCAAAGCCGAAACCTTCATCGACGTAGAGCGCGCTGTAGGTGACGAAGGAACCTGCCACGGGCATATGAACGGCCAGTTCGCCGAGGCTGGTCATCAGGCAGTACACCATGAAGCCGAGCAGGGCATACATCAGCAAGGCGCCGCCCGGGCCGGCCTGTGCGATCGAAGCGCCCGACGCGACGAACAGCCCGGTGCCGACGGCGCCGCCGATAGCGATCATGGTCAGATGGCGCGCCTTGAGCTTGCGCTGGAGGTCGTCATGCTCGACGACCGGATGCTGGTGGGGATGAGGGTGGGAGTGGGAAGACATCAGGGTCGCTGGAACTTCGCCTGCCTGGACGTCTTTTGGATGTCCGGGGCTGAAAAACGAAAAGTCGCGAGTCTAACGCGTCTTTTTTCGCGGATCGCCCGCCGGCGTCAAATAAAGTCGCATACTGGCCCTGATTTACCACGGGGCGCGCGTGAAAGTGCCGTAACCAGCATGAGCGGCTTCAGCAATTTCTTGTCTGGCCAAGGGTTTTCCCAGGGCGCAAACGGGAGACTCATGCATGCGGCGAAGGGGTGAAATAAAGCGCGCGCATGGCCGCCGAATTGCGTCGAAATTAAAATTGAACGACCGTGCTATTTTGTGTATGCTGTGTTTCGCCCGTTGGGTGAAACGCTTGTCAGGCGCGGAAATGCGGAGGGTTTACCCTTCGATAACGGCTCCGGCCGCGGACAGTGGAACGGTCGAAACAGGCCGGCAATGCAGCAAAAGACCATATTCGAGAATTCGAATCCCGAGACAACCCAAGACACCAAAGGAACCAGCATGACAGCGCAGTATCAGGTTCAGGACGGCGTAGCCGTCATCACGCTCGACAATCCTCCTGTCAACGGCCTGGGTCACAGCACCCGGCTTGGCATCGTCGATGGCATGACCCGTGCGCTGGACGATGCGGCCGTCAAGGCCATCGTCATCACCGGCGCCGGCAAGGCATTCTCGGGCGGCGCCGATATCCGCGAATTCAATACACCCAAGGCCACGCAGGAGCCGACGCTGCATTCGGTGATCCGCGTGATCGAGGGTTCGTCCAAGCCGGTGGTGGCGGCAGTCCACTCGGTGGCGATGGGCGGTGGCCTGGAACTGGCGCTGGGCTGCAACTACCGCGTGGCGTCGAAGGGCGCGCAGATCGCGCTGCCGGAAGTCAAGCTGGGCCTGCTGCCCGGCGCCGGCGGCACGCAGCGCCTGCCGCGCGTGATCGGCCTGGAAGCGGCCGCCAACATGATCGTGTCGGGCACCGCCGTGCCGTCCGAGAAGTTTGCCGGCACCAAGCTGTTCGATGAAATCGTCGATGGTGACGTGCTGCCTGCTGCGGTCAAGTTCGCGCAGAACGTTGCCGCGGCGCCTGGCCCGTACCCGAAAGTGCGCGACCTGAAGGTCCGTCACGAGAATCCGGAGGGCTTCCTCGGCTTTGCCAAGACCACCGTGGCTGCCATGGCCAAGAACTTCCCGGCGCCGCTGAAGTGCCTGGAAGCCGTGGCCGGTTCGCTCAAGCCGTTCGAGCAAGGCCTGAAGGAAGAGCGCGATGGCTTCCTGTACCTGGTGACCACGCCGGAATCGCGTGCGCTGCGCCACGCCTTCTTCGGTGAGCGCGCCGCGAGCAAGATCCCCGACGTGCCGTCGGACACGCCGACCCGCAAGATCGAGAAGGTCGCCGTGATCGGCGCCGGTACCATGGGTGGCGGCATCAGCATGAACTTCCTGAACGCCGGCATTCCGGTCACGATCCTGGAAACCAAGCAGGAAGCGCTGGATCGCGGCGTGGGCATCATCCGCAAGAACTACGAGAACAGCGCCAAGAAGGGCAAGCTGACCCAGGAGAAGGTCGAGCAGCGCATGGGCCTGCTGTCGACCACGCTGTCCTATGACGACATCAAGGACGCCGACATGGTCATCGAGGCCGTGTTCGAAGAGATGGGCGTCAAGGAAATCGTCTTCAAGAAGCTGGACGAAGTGATGAAGCCCGGCGCAATCCTGGCTTCGAACACCTCCACGCTCGACGTGGACAAGATCGCCTCGTTCACCCGGCGTCCGGAGGACGTGGTTGGCATGCACTTCTTCAGCCCGGCCAACGTGATGAAGCTGCTCGAGGTGGTGCGCGGCGCCAAGACCGGCAAGGACGTGCTGGCCACGGTGATGGCGATCGGCAAGAAGATCAAGAAGACCGCCGTGGTGTCTGGCGTGTGCGATGGCTTCATCGGCAACCGCATGATCGAGCAGTACAGCCGCCAGGCCGGCTACCTGCTGGACGAAGGCGCGCTGCCGGAACAGGTGGACAAGGCCATCGAGAAGTTCGGTTTCGCCATGGGGCCGTTCCGCATGGGCGACCTGGCCGGCAACGACATCGGCTGGGCCATCCGCAAGCGCCGCGCCGTGGACAAGCCGGACATCCAGTACTCGAAGACCGCTGACCTGCTGTGCGAAATGGGCCGCTATGGCCAGAAAACCGGTGCCGGCTGGTACGACTACAAGGCGGGCGACCGCAAGCCGTACCCGAACCAGCAGGTCAACGACATGATCGTGCAGCACTCGAAGGATCTGGGCATCACGCGCCGCAAGATTTCCGACGAGGAGATCGTCGAACGCCTGGTGTTTGCGCTGGTCAACGAAGGCGCGAAGATCCTGGAAGAGGGCATTTCGTCCAAGGCCTCGGATATCGACATGGTGTACCTGACCGGCTACGGTTTCCCGCTGTTCCGTGGCGGCCCGATGCTGTATGCCGACCAGGTTGGCCTCTACAACGTGGCGCTTGCCATGAAGAAGTACGCCAAGGGCTACCACGGGGAGGCCTGGCAAGTGGCACCGCTGCTGCAGAAGCTGGCGGACGAAGGCAAGGGCTTCAACGACTGAGGCCCGGGCCGCAGCAAGGCTGACGGAGGCGAACATGAGACCCGGTCCGGATGACTGCCTGCTGGTGGTCGACGTGCAGAACGACTTCATGCCCGGCGGCGCGCTTGCCGTGCCGCATGGCGACGAGGTCGTGCCTGTCATCAACCGGCTGGCGCCTGCGTTTTCGCACGTGGTGCTGACACAGGACTGGCACCCGGCGGACCATGTCTCGTTCGCCGCCAACCATGCCGGCGCGGAGCCGTTCCAGATGCTCGCGCTGCCGTACGGCCAGCAGGTGCTGTGGCCGGTCCACTGCGTGCAGGACACACCGGGTTCGGCGTTTCATGCCGGGCTCGACGTGCCCCATGCCAGGCTGGTGATCCGCAAGGGCCACCACACCGGCGTGGACAGCTACTCCGCCTTCCTGGAGGCGGACCGCAGCACGCGTACCGGACTGGCCGGCTACCTGCGCGAGCACGGCGTGAAACGCGTGTTCCTGGCCGGGCTTGCGACCGACTACTGCGTGGCGTGGAGCGCGCTGGATGCGCGTGCCGCGGGCTTCGAAGCCGTGGTGATCGAGGACGCCTGCCGTGCCATCGACCTGAACGGGTCGCTGGCGCAGGCGTGGCAGGACCTTGCCGCCGCTGGCGTCACGCGCATCCGCTCGGCCGAACTGCTGCAAGCCCAGAGCTGAACCGAACCAACCGAACTGAAAGACACCAAGATTCCGAGGAGCAAGACATGAACGAGGCAGTCATCGTATCCACCGCCCGCACCGGGCTGGCCAAGAGCTGGAAGGGCGCGTTCAACATGACCCATGGCGCCACGCTGGGCGGCCACGCCGTGGAGCACGCCATTGCGCGCGCCAAGATCGAAGCCGGCGAAGTGGAAGACGTGCTGATGGGCTGTGCCAATCCCGAAGGCGCCACCGGCACCAACATTGCCCGCCAGATTGCGCTGCGCGCCGGCTGCCCGGTCACCGTGCCGGGGGCGACCGTGAACCGCTTCTGCTCGTCCGGCCTGCAGACCATTGCCATGGCCGCGCAGCGCGTGATCGCCGATGAAGGCGATATCTTCGTCGCTGGCGGCGTGGAAAGCATCTCGTGCGTGCAGGCGGAAATGAACCGCCACATGATCGCCGACCCGTGGCTGGTCAAGAACAAGCCTGAAATCTACTGGAACATGCTCCAGACCGCCGAGAACGTGGCCAAGCGCTACAACATCTCGAAGGAGCGCCAGGACGAGTATGGCGTGCGCAGCCAGCAGCGCGCCGCCGCCGCCCAGGAAGCCGGCAAGTTCAAGGACGAGATCGTGCCGATCACCGTGCTCGCGGGCGTGGCCGACAAGTCCACGGGCCAGCTGGTCACGAAGGAAGTGACGCTGGACCGCGACGAAGGCATCCGCGGCGACACCACGCTGGAAGGCGTGTCGAAGATCCGCACCGCCGTGCCGGGTGGCGTGGTCACGGCGGGCAATGCTTCGCAGTTCTCGGACGGCGCCTCGGCCGCCGTCGTGATGAATGCGCGCGTCGCCGCCGCCAAGGGCCTGCAGCCGCTGGGCGTGTTCCGCGGCTTTGCCGTGGCTGGTTGCGAGCCCGATGAAATGGGCATCGGCCCGGTGTTCGCGGTGCCCAAGCTGCTGAAGAAGGCCGGCCTGAAGGTCGACGACATCGGCCTGTGGGAACTGAACGAAGCGTTCGCCGTGCAGGTGCTGTACTGCGCCGACAAGCTGGGCATCCCGATGGATCGCCTGAACGTGAACGGCGGCGCCATCGCCGTGGGCCACCCGTACGGCGTGTCGGGTGCCCGCCTGGTCGGCCATGCGCTGATCGAGGGCAAGCGCCGCGGCGTGAAGTACGTGGTGGTCACCATGTGCATCGGCGGCGGGCAGGGCGCGGCTGGGCTGTTCGAAGTGCTGTAACGGTTGACCGCTTGTTTGCTCCCCTCTCCCGCTTGCGGGAGAGGGAGCACGCTCGTAGTCATTCCACGCCAGCCGCTCCAGCAAGCGCAATATCGCTCCGAGGTCATTCCCTTCCAGCAGGGTTTTCTCGCAACCCCGGACGCACCAGCAAGACAAAAGAATTCGCGGTACGCCAAGCAGCGCACCGCATGGAGACATGATGTCGCTGATCCTTTCCCGCCGTGACCTGAACTTCGTGCTCTACGAATGGCTCAAGGCCGACGAGCTGACCCGCATTCCGCGCTACGCAGACCACTCGCGCGAGACCTTCGACGCAGCGCTGGACACCTGCGAGAAGATCGCCACCGACCTGTTCGCGCCGCACAACAAGAAGAACGACCAGCAGGAACCCGAATTCGACGGCGAGACCGTCACCATCATCCCCGAGGTCGGCTCTGCGCTGAAGGCCTTCTGCGAGGCCGGCCTGATGGCGGCAGGGCAGGACTACGAACTCGGCGGCATGCAGCTGCCGGTACTGGTGGAGAAAGCCGGCTTCGCCTACTTCAAGGGCGCCAATGTCGGCACGAGTTCCTATCCGTTCCTGACCATCGGCAACGCCAACCTGCTGCTGACGCACGGCACGCCCGCGCAGATCGACACCTTCGTCAAGCCGGAAATGGAAGGCCGCTTCTTCGGCACTATGTGCCTGTCGGAGCCGCAGGCGGGTTCGTCGCTGTCCGATGTCACCACGCGTGCCGAATACGAAGGCGAATCGCCACTGGGCGCGCAATACCGGCTGCGCGGCAACAAGATGTGGATCTCGGCCGGCGAGCATGAACTGTCGGACAACATCGTCCACCTGGTGCTTGCCAAGATTCCGGGTCCGGACGGCAAGCTGGTCCCTGGCGTGAAGGGCATCTCGCTGTTCATCGTGCCAAAGTACCTCGTCAACGCGGATGGCTCGCTCGGCGAACACAACGACGTGGTGCTGGCCGGCCTGAACCACAAGATGGGCTATCGCGGCACCACCAACTGCCTGCTGAATTTCGGCGAGGGCATGAAGTACCAGCCGGGCGGCAAGGCCGGCGCAATCGGCTATCTGGTCGGCGAGCCCGGCAAGGGCCTGGCCTGCATGTTCCACATGATGAACGAGGCCCGCATCGGCGTAGGTTTGGGCGCGGTGATGCTGGGCTACACCGGCTACCTGCATGCTGTGGACTATGCGCGCAACCGTCCGCAGGGCCGCCCGGTCGGTCCCGGCGGCAAGGACCCTGCCAGCCCGCAGGTGAAGCTCGTCGAGCATGCCGATATCCGCCGCATGCTGCTGGCGCAGAAGAGCTATGTCGAAGGCGGCCTCGCGCTGAACCTGTACTGCGCGAAGCTGGTCGACGAGGAGCGCGCCGCGGCTGGTGACGCGGCTGCGCACGAACGGTTGGCGCTGCTGCTGGACATCCTGACCCCAATCGCCAAGAGCTGGCCGTCGCAGTGGTGCCTGGAAGCGAACAACCTGGCCATCCAGGTGCATGGCGGCTACGGCTATACCCGCGAATACAACGTCGAGCAGTTCTACCGCGACAACCGTCTCAACCCGATCCACGAAGGCACGCACGGCATCCAGGGCCTGGACCTGCTGGGCCGCAAGGTGGTGATGAAGGATGGAGCCGCGTTCCGCCTGCTGGGCGAGCGTGTGCAGGAGACCTGCCAACGCGCACTGTCGACAGGCGAGGCGCAACTCGCCAGCCAGGCGCGCGCGCTGGGCAGCGCCGCCACGCGCCTGGCCGAGGTGACAAAGATGCTGTGGAGCGCCGGCGATGCCAATGTGACACTGGCCAACGCCAGCATTTACCTGGAAGCATTCGGCCACGTTGTGGTCGCATGGATCTGGCTGGAGCAGGCGCTGGTCGCGCACGCCGCGCTGGGCGGCGGTGCCAGTGGAGAGGATGAGGCGTTCTATCGCGGCAAGCTGGCCGCGGCGGCGTACTTCTCTCGCTGGGAACTGCCCAAGGTCGCGCCACAGTTCGACCTGCTGGCTTCGCTGGACCGCACCACGCTCGACATGCAGGACGCCTGGTTCTGACCGGCGCCGAATCTGACCGACATCGGGAACATCAAGGAAGAGACACATGCGTACCATCCAGCAATTGTTTGACCTGAAGGGCCGTACCGCGCTGATCACCGGCGGTTCGCGTGGGCTTGGCCTGCAGATCGCCGAAGCGCTCGGCGAGCAGGGCGCGCGCGTCGTGCTGTCCGCGCGCAAGGCGGACGAACTGCAGTCCGCGCAGGCGCATCTGAAATCGCGCGGCATCGAAGCCGACTGGATCGCTGCCGACGGCGCGCAGGAGGCCGATATCGCCCGCCTCGCCGACGAAGCGCTCGCGAAGCTCGGCCATGTCGATATCCTCGTCAACAATGCCGGCGCTACGTGGGGCGCTCCCGCCGAGGACCACCCGGTCGAAGCCTGGGACAAGGTGATGAACCTGAACATCCGCGGCCTGTTCCTGCTGACGCAGCGTATCGGCAAGCTGTCGATGATCCCGCGCCGTTACGGCCGCGTCATCAACGTCGCGTCGATTGCCGGCCTGGCGGGCAACCCCCCGGGGTCGATGGAAACGATTGCCTACAATACCTCCAAGGGCGCCGTGGTCAATTTCACGCGCACGCTGGCAGGCGAATGGGGCGAGCACAACATCACCGTCAACGCGCTGGCGCCGGGCTTCTTCCCGTCGAAGATGACCAAGGGTTCGCTGGATCGTATGGGCGTGGATGCCATGTGCGCGGGCGTGCCGCTGCACCGCCTGGGCGACGACGAAGACCTGAAGGGCGCCGCGCTGCTGTTCGCGAGCGACGCCGGCAAGCACATCACCGGCCAGATCCTGGCCGTGGACGGCGGCGTCAGCGCAGTCTGAGGGCCATCCGCGCACTGTCCGAGCGATAGTCGAAGTTTGCGGCAATAATGCGGAACCGGTGTCGGCGGCACGGCTTGCCGCCGGCACCACACCATCCCCCACACTGACTCGCATTGCCATGAACCAGTACACCGGCTCGCTGAGCCATATCCCCTTCCTTGCCGATCTCGGCGTGACCTGCACCCTGGCGGAAGGCGGACGCAGCGAGATCTCGCTGCCGATCGAGAAGCGCCACCAGAACAGCTGGGACATGGCACACGGCGGCGTGATCATGACGCTGCTCGACGTGGCCATGGCGATCGCCGGCCGCAGCAGCGATGCCGACGGCCGCGGCGTGGTCACCATCGAGATGAAGAGCAGCTTCATGGCGCCGGGGCGCGGCCACCTGACCGCGCGCGGCACTACCGTGCACCGCACCACCACCATGGTGTTCTGCGAGGCCGAGATCGTCGACGCCGACGGCAAGACCGTGGCGCGGAGCTCGGGCACGTTCAAGTACATCCGGCGCATGCCGCCGCAGCGTCCGGGCGCCACCGATACCGGCGCCGACGGCTGAGGGCCGGCGCCGCAAGCACATGGGGGCGGCTCGGCCGTCCCTGCATCGCAACCCAGTTTCCACACAGTCTCCTGCAGTCTTCCGCGGTTTTCCGCAGTTTTCCAACTCCCATTGGAAGGACCCGACCATGTCCAACACATTCAAGCGCATCGTCCTGGCATCGCGTCCCGAAGGCGCGGTGACGCCCGCCAACTTCCGCCTGGAGGAAGTGCCCGTTCCGCAGATTGCCGACGGCCAGGTGCTAGTGCGCAACCACTACCTGTCGCTGGACCCGTACATGCGCGGCCGCATGAACGACAGCAAGTCCTACGCCGCACCGCAGCCGCTCAATGAGGTGATGATCGGCGGTACGGTCGGCGAAGTCGTGGCCAGCAAGAACAGCAAGTTCAAGGTTGGCGACAAGGTGGTCGGCATGTTCGGCTGGCAGGAGATGGGCGTTAGCGACGGTACGGGCCTGCAACCCGTGGATACCACGCATCTTCCGCTGTCGGCCTACCTGGGTTCGGTCGGCATGCCGGGCGTGACGGCGTGGTACGGCCTGAACAAGATCATCCAGCCCAAGGCGGGGCAGACCGTGGTGGTCAGCGCCGCGTCGGGTGCGGTCGGCAGCGTGGTCGGGCAGTTGGCGAAGCTGGCCGGCTGCCGTGCCGTGGGCTTTGCCGGCGGCAAGGACAAGTGCGATTACGTGGTCAATGAGCTCGGCTTCGATGCGTGTATCGACTACAAGGCGGCCAAGGACGCCAAGGAGCTCTACACGATGCTCAAGGCCGCCACGCCTGATGGCATTGACGGCTACTTCGAGAACGTCGGCGGCGACATCCTCGATGCCGTGCTGACGCGCATGAATGCGTTCGGCCGCATCGCCATGTGCGGCATGATCGCGGGCTATGACGGGCAGCCGCTGCCGCTGAAGAACCCGCAGCTGATCCTGGTGTCGCGCCTGACCATCGAGGGCTTTATCGTTTCCGAACACATGGAGGTGTGGCCGCAGGCGCTGAAGGAGCTGGGCACGGCTGTCGCGCAGGGCAAGATCAAGTTCCGCGAATCGGTCGCACAGGGACTCGAAAGCGCGCCGGAAGCGTTCATGGGCCTGCTCAAGGGCAAGAACTTCGGCAAGCAGTTGGTGAAGCTGGTGTAAGCGGTACAGGCGTTGCCGGCCCTGCGCGGCCGGCCGTCCCGTATGGAACGACAACCACAGGAGACACCGATGCACGCACCGCAAGCCCGGCCAGCACCCGACGACGAGATCGGCGCCGGCCTGTCCGAAGAGGTCAAGGCCCGCTACCGCAACCTGCCGCGCCCGCCGCAGTTCGATACGCCGGCGCAGGAACGCCTGCACCGCAAGCAGCGCCTGGCTGCGGCGTTCCGGCTGTTCTCGAAGTTCGGTTTCGACGAAGGCGTCGCGGGACACATCACCGCGCGCGATCCCGAGTTCGGCGACACCTTCTGGGTCAACCCGTTCGGCGTGCATTTCAGCCAGGTGAAGGTGTCGAACCTGATCCGCTGCGACCACCACGGCAATGTGGTGGAAGGCGATTACCCGGTCAACGCGGCCGCCTTCGCGATCCATTCGCGCGTGCACCAGACCCGGCCTGATGCCGTGGCCGCGGCGCATTCGCACAGCACGTATGGCCGCGCTTGGTCCACGCTGGGCCGTCCGCTTGATCCGCTCACGCAGGACGTCTGCGCGTTCTACAACGACCACGCAGTCTATGACGACTTCGGCGGCGTGGTGGTGGAGCTGGACGAAGGCCAGCGCATCGCCAACGCGCTGGGACCGAACAAGGCCGCCATCCTGCAGAACCACGGGCTGCTGACGGTTGGCAAGACCGTCGATGAAGCCGCATGGTGGTTCATCACCATGGAGCGTTCCTGCCAGGTGCAGTTGCTGGCCGAGGCCGCTGCCGCGCGCACCAATGCGCCGCTCAAGCTCATCTCGGACGCGGCCGCACGCCAGGCCTATTCGATCGTCGGTACCGTGCAGGCGGGCTGGTTCCAGTTCCAGCCGCTGTACGCCCGCATCGTCAAAGAGCAGCCCGACCTGCTGGACTGAAGCCGGCCGGCCGCCGAGCCGGGACAGAGACAGGTCCGGTCAGGACCAGGACATAGCGAGAGAGGGGAACGACGTCATGAAGCAATTCGAAGGCAGGGTGGCTGTCATCACCGGCGGCGCGTCGGGCTTTGGCAAGGAGTTTGCCCGCACCGGTGCGGCGCTCGGCATGAAGCTGGTGCTGGCGGATGTGCAGCAGGATGCGCTGGACGCAGCCGTGGCCGAATTGAAGGCGCAGGGTGCCGACGTGTTCGGCTTGCGCACCGATGTATCGCGAGGCGAACAGGTGCAGGCACTGGCCGATGCGGCCATGGAGCGATTCGGGCAGGTCAACCTGCTGTTCAACAACGCCGGCGTGGGCGCGGGCGGCCTGTTGTGGGAGAACTCGCTGAAGGACTGGGAATGGGTGCTGGGCGTGAACCTGTACGGCGTGATCCACGGCGTGCGCATCTTCACGCCGCTGATGCTGGCGGCGGCCGCGAAGGATCCGGCGTACCAGGCGCACATCGTCAACACAGCGTCGATGGCGGGCCTGCTCAGCCCACCGGCCATGGGTGTGTACAACGTCTCCAAGCACGCGGTGGTGACGCTGACCGAAACGCTGTACCAGGACCTCGGGCTGGTCACCGAGCAGGTGCGCTGCTCGGTGCTGTGCCCGTATTTCGTGCCGACCGGCATCAACCAGTCGCAGCGCAACCGGCCTGCGGATCTCGCCAACGACGTGCCGCCGACACGTTCGCAGATGGTGTCGCAGGCGCTGACGGACAAGGCGGTCAGCTCGGGCAAGGTCACGGCCGAGGACGTGGCACGGAAAACCTTCGATGCCATCCGCGAGGAAAGCTTCTATATTTATTCGCACCCGCAGGCCCTCGCACCGGTGCAGCAACGCTTCGAGGACATCATCGGCCAGCGCAATCCCGGCGATCCGTTCGCCGACAAGCCCGAGGTGCGCGCCGGCCTGGTTGCCGCGCTGCGCGGCTGACGCAACGCAACAAGCCAGACGAGGCCCGCGCATGGAGAACGCCATGACCGCCCCCGCCGTGATCCGCCATCTGCAGTTTGCCAGCCTGCCCAACGGCACGCGCCTGCACTACGCCAGCGCCGGGGAGCGCGGCAAGCCGCTGATGCTGTTCGTGCATGGATTTCCGGAATTCTGGTTCGAATGGGAGGCCCAGCTGGCCGAGTTCGGCCACACGTATTTTGCGGTCGCGCCGGACTTGCGCGGCTTCAACCTGTCGAGCAAGCCCGAGGCGGTGGAAGCCTACCGCCCGCGCCATATCGTCGAGGACCTGGTGCAGTTCGTCAGCGCGCTCGGCTACGAGCACTGCGTGGTGGTGGCGCACGACTGGGGCGGGGCGATCTGCTGGAACCTGGCCATCCAGTTCCCGCAGCTGGTCGAGCAACTGGTGATCATCAATTCGCCGCATCCCTACGTGTTCGCGAAGGCCCTGGCCACCGACCCGCAGCAGCAGGCGGCTTCGGCCTATATGAACTGGCTGCGCCGGCCGGGCTCGGAAGAAGTCCTCGCCGCCAACAATTTCGCCATGCTGGAAAGCATGCTCACGGCCAGCGGCGAGCAGCCCGCGCCGTGGTTCAGCGGCGAGACGCGGGAGAAATACCTGGCCGCGTGGGCCCTGCCCGGTGAGGGCGCGTCGCATTCGTTGTCGGGCGGCGTCAATTACTACCGCGCTTCGCCGATGCATCCTCCGGGGCCGGGCGAGCCGCCGCCGGACATTTCACGGCTCGATCCGGCCGCGTTCGTGGTGCGTGTGCCGACGCTCGTGATCTGGGGCGAGCGCGATCGTGCGCTGCCGAAGTCGCTGCTGGATGGGCTCGAACAGTTCGTGCCGGACATGCGGCTGGAGCGCATTCCGGACGGCACGCACTGGGTGGTCCATGAGCAGCCCGAACTGGTCAACCGGCTGATACGCGGCGCATTGAAGTAGGCGCGAAACCTGGCATTGCCATGTGGGCAGGATGACTGTGTGGGCATGCCTGGCCGGATCACCGGCGGGCCAACGGCGGGCGGCGCCGGCCCCGCGGGGGCCCCTGTAAGCGCGGGGGGG
>NZ_CAJZAI010000005.1 GCF_914271435.1 Cupriavidus laharis
GCCCAACCGTGTTGTGGCGCGGCTTTCTCGTGCTGCACGAGGTCTCAAAGATGTATCGGCTATTCCGCCAAAACGAATAGCATTCGTCTTCACTTTGTGGGTAATCCTGAGGGCTAAGCCAGGGCAGCGACGGTAACGCCCCGCACATCATTGCGTCCGATCATCAGCCCGACCAGGCCCTCGCTGACCACGTCCTCGACGAAGTGCTGCAAATACCGCGCCCCCTCGGTACGCCTCTTGGGCGTGCCGATCGCTTGCTGAATGGCGGTGAAGCGACCATCCAGCACACGAGATCCGGGCATTCTTCCTTGCTCGGCCAGCAGGTAGGGACGCAGCCCCGCCAGAGCCTCCAGTCTCTGCGACTCGAAGATGCGGAACGATGCCTCGATTGAGTCGGCGCCGTGGAGCGTGGCGTGTCTGAGCGTCCGCCGCAAGTACAAGTCATATGCACTGCCGTCGAACAGCGAAATGCGAACTCCTTCGCAGTCCACGTCATTCACGGCGCGGATAGGGGAGTCCGGAGGAACGAGGTAGGTGGCGTCGATAAGAAGGTAGGGGCTCGTGAATGAGATCTCGGCCGCGCGAAGCGGATCGGCTCCGATCAGCCCCACATCCCACTCGTTGGCGTTCGCGGCGGCGGCAAGCTCGCCCGGGGTTTCGTAGAGCACGAAGCTCACCGGCACCCCGAGTCGCCTCGCGAGTTCACGGGCCAGGTCGGGCGCGATGCCCGACGGCTCGGACAGGTCAGCGCCACGTTTGATAAGCAGTGGGTTGGCCAGGTTCAGGCCAACCCGAAGCGCTCCGGTGGGAGCGAGTTCGTCACGCGCAATAGTTTGCATGGTGATAGGTGAAAGAGTTTCGTGGGTGGGATCAGTCAGAACACGTGGCGCAGTCCCGCCTCGATGCCTATCGAACTACCACCGGGATGGGCGCATCGCTCCAGCCGTTCAGCGCGCAACAGAATCGGACACCGCCAGATACGGCACGCCCGTGATTCGGATGCCAGCGACGTTCACCTTGTACTGCTGGTTGAGCGAAATCAACACGGATGTCAACGCTTCGGCAGCCGCCGAGTTGGCGAGGGGGCCGCCATGGAACGCACGCATACCGGCGGCGGCAGCCAGTCCGATCACTACGTCGCGGGCATCCTTGTCGTCGCCGCAAACCAGCACGTCGCAATCAATGGGCTTGTCGGCGTCGGCCAGCAGGTGGGCTGAGATGTTCTGGAAAGCCGAGACAACCTTCACCTTCCCACCAAGCATTTGTTGCAGCGCCTCCACGGCCGAGCCGGAAGCGGGCAACTGCACGCGCGCGACCTTGGGCGGCACAAGCGGCACCGTGACGTCAACGAAGATCTTGCCCTCCAGGAGGGCCTTGACACTCTCCGCCGTAGAGACCTGGGCCGAAAACGGTACTGTCATCACCACGATGCCAGCCCGCGCGGCGGCCGCATCATTGGTCATGCCAAGGATCGTCGCCCCGCCGGCATGAGCATTGAGTTTGGCAGCCGCCTCGGCTGCCCTTTCGGCGCTCCGGCTACCCAGCAAGACTTCGTAACCGGCCTTGGCCCACCGCAGCGCAAGCCCTGAACCTTCGTGGCCCGCGCCGCCCAAAATTCCGATGACAGGTTTCTCAGTTGTGATCGACATGTGTGCGTTCTCTACTGGAAGTGGGAAATAAGCGAGTCGGGTGACCCGGTCAGGCACCTCTGGCCGACCCGGTCAAGGATGCGGCCGGATTCCGGACGTCCGGCTCGGGCAACGCCAGCCAGGGCGCTCACATCGTCTCCAACCCCTTCTTTGCGGTCAGAACTTCGTCGCGAAGTTCGCTCCAGATGCGGTTGCTCAGATCGCCATACTCGGGCCTGCTCTTGATCTCGTAGACCTTGCGGGGGCGCGGCAGCTCGATGCTCAAGTCGCTCTTGAGCGTTCCGGGGCTTGCCGTCATGACCAGTGTGCGGTCACTGAGAACAATGGCCTCGTCGATCGAGTGCGTGATGAAGAGCACCGTCTTGCGGGTCTCTTCCCAAATGCGCAGGAGTTCTTCCTGCAGCAACGACTTGTTCTGCTCGTCCAGTGCCGCGAAGGGCTCGTCCATCAGCAGGATCTCGGGGTCGTTGGCAAAGCCGCGGGCAATGGACACCCGCTGCTTCATGCCGCCTGACAGCTGGTGGGGATAGGCATTCCTGAAGGCGTTGAGGCCGACCTTGTCGATGTAGTAGTCGACGGTATCGTCGATCTCCTTGGCCCCCCGGCGGCGCAGGCCATAGGCAACGTTATCCTTGACCGTCATCCATGGGAAAATTGACTGCTCTTGGAAGATCATCGAATTGAGCGGCTTTGACTGGTCGAAATGCGTGATCTCGAGCTGCCCGGACGTGTAGGTTTCCAGGCCTGCGATGATGCGCAGCAGCGTCGTCTTGCCGCAGCCGGACGGCCCGACGATGCAGCAGAACTGCCCTTTCTGGATGGTGAGATCGACCTCGGTCAACGCCGAAGTCGTCCCATGCCGGGCGGCGTACTCTTTTCCGAGCTGGCGCGCGACGATTTGCGGAGGGTTGGGGTACGGTGTTGAAGATGACACGATGCGTCCTTGTTGATCGTGTGGCTGAAACAGGTCCGAGTGTCCTTAGCGTGCGCTCAGGTGGTCGGCCATCCAATCCGCGACTCTGTTGATCGCCGGCTCCGGACGATCGACCTGCACGTGGCCGGAGCCGCCATCCTCTGCCGTATAGACCCACATGTCCTTGTTCCTGGAACTGATGCCGTCGAACAGGCGTTGCGCTTCGGCAAGCGGCGCCTGTCGGTCTTCAGCCCCATGCACGATCAGGAAATCGCAGTCGATCTTGTGTGCAATCGGCTCCAGGCGGAAGTTCTCCAGCTTGGCCATGGCAGCGTCGAAATCCTTGACGCCCAGGATGTGCAGCAGGTGGTGTTCCGTCGTGCCGAGTGCCGCGTTGTCGGCCACCTTCAAGGGGCGGCCAGCCTCGAAGTTCAGGCGCCGTTTCCACACGCCGTGGTAGTCGTAGATCACAGACCAGGCCACACAGGCTTTGATGCGCTTCTCGAAAGCCACGGCACGCGGGGCGTAGTAGCCGCCCAGGCTGGCCGCAATGATGCCGATGCGGTTGTGATCGACATCGGGCCGCGTCTCCAGATAGTCAACCATGCGGCCGACCGCCACCTCCGAATCGTGACGTGCCACCAGGCGGCTCAGCCTGAGTGTCGCACCCTGCCCCGGCCCGTCCACCGCGAGGCAGGAAATGCCGCGCATGGCGAGCGCATTGGCGATCGGGAACATCTCTTCCTTGGTGCCGTCGAGCCCGTCGGACAGGATGACCGTGGGAGCTGGTCCGGTCACGCCCACGGCCGGAATGAAGTAGGCCTTCAGGCTGGCACCGTCGAATGGAATGTCAATGATCTCGACTTGCGGCTGCGAGAGTTCCGCGAACCTGGCGAAGGTCGACAAGTGCCGCTGGTACAGGGACTTGGCCAGCGGATCTGCCGGACCGACGAAGGCTTCCGCCCACTGGTAGTACTGCGCAGCACGGTAGTAGGCGCCACGAGCAGTGACACGACGGCCAGCATCGAATGCGGCCTCGGCCGTCTCCTCTACCTGATTGGCCAGGCGCGTCCACGCGGCGATCCAGGCCGGCGAATCGCCCCGAGGCCCCTTGCGGGCGGCTTCATGCAGGCCAGCGCACGCCCAGTCGACATCTCCAAATGAGCCTCCCGACATCAAACAGCGCAGGGCGGCGAGGGACCAGGTGTAGTTAGTTGGGAAGTACAAGAACATCGGCTTTCCTTTGATCGTCCGCAAGAACTGGGTGGGCTTGAAGCATGCGCGAGCCGCGATTCACCAACGTGCAGCATCACGATTCGCGCAAGAATAGTGTCTCGCTGTCTGCGCCCTCAGGAACCCGCTTGTTCATTAGATGAACATCAGCTGTGGACAAGAGGTATGGGTTGGCTGGACAGCATCGGAAATGGGTATTCGGATCGGGGCAGCAAGCCGTCAGGGCACCAGCCAGGGTCCGCCCGTGGAGATAGCCGCTTTCACCGCCGAATTGATGGAGCGTGACTTGTCTTGCAAGAGCACCGCCAGTGACGCAGCGCGGTCGCGAGGCATGCGCGCATTGACGGCAGCGATGCTCAACGCTGCAAAGGGCCAGCCAAACCCATCGCGGATGGGAACCCCAACCGCAGAGACGCCCAGGGTTACGCGGCTGGTGACGTAGGCGAAGCCCGCCTTGCGGGTAGCTGCTACGGCCTCGAGCAATTCGGCTTCACCCAGACCTGTCAGTTCCAGCGTCTGCGGCGCTACGGTCTGCACCATCGGCAAGCGCTCTTCGTCGGGCAAGGCCGACAGCAGGGCCAATCCGCCGGCACCCAGGCCAAGTGGCCTTCTGCTGCCGATATTGAGGGACAGCACGCGGATGGGCGATGGGCCTTCGCAGCGGTCCAGACACACGGCCTCGGAGCCGCTTCGCAATATCAGGTAGACAGTGTCGCCGACCTCTTCGGCGATCCCGCGCATGATCGGCACGCAGTGGCTGCGGATGTCGAACTGGTCAGCAGCCGCCAACCCGATTTCAAAGGCGAGTGCACCGAGCGCGTAGCGCCGGTTGTCCTCGATCTGCCGCACCATGCGTTCCGAAATCAACTGTTGGAGCAAGCGGTGCACGGTGGGATGCGGCAGCCCGCTCATGCGCGAAAGGTCCGTTAGCGCCAACCCGCGGCGACCCATCGACGCGAGCAGGCGCACTATGTTCAGTGAACGGGTGATCGTCCCGGGCGTACCATCGTGTTGTGGCAAGCTCTTCCTCCTTCATGCTTCCCGGAAGCGCATGGCGCCCCTCATATCGATGGTGAGCGCAGATGCCGGCAGGCTGCGGGGGCACCGGCGAGAACGTCAAACACATACATTGCGCGCTCGCAAATCACTCAGGACACGCCTGGAGAAATCGTACCTGGCAGCACCGTGAATCAGCTCCGCCCAATACGCCAGGTCCTCTGGCAGGTCCAGGTCCAGTGCGAGCCCCTGGCTTCGGACCACCTTGGTCGGCAGATGCAACTCGCGTGCGTGGATCACGTGCTTCAGGAAGCTGCCCACACCGAATGCGTAAGGTATGGCAGCGACCGGCGCGAGCAACAGTGCATTGGTACCGGAGTTCTCATGGTTCGGGGAGATCACCATCTGCCTCTTCTGCTGATATGCGCAAAGAAGCAACTCCAGGTCCGAGGCAGAGAGAAGAGGCAGATCACTGGGCAGGACGAGCACGCCCTTCGCACCGCGGCGAGCCACTTCGGCAGCGGCCTGTTCGAGCGCAGCGTTCAGGCCATGCGGCTGGTGGTCGCGCAACGTCTCGACGCCCAGTTGCAGAGCAAGCTGGCGAACCTCATCGCAAGCGCTCACAACCAACACCCGGTCGGCATCGAACGCCGACTTTACGGTTTCCACCGTGTGCCGCAGCAGGGTTGCATTGAGATAGCGCCGGGCCGCGTCGCTTACCACCGGCGCAAGCCGTGACTTGCCGGTCACGACCGAGCGTGCTGGCACCACAGCCCAGATGTCACGATCCTGTGGGCGTTCACTGTTCATGGTTTGCGAAGCCGGCTGGCGAATTCAAGGACGGCCTCCGCCAGGTTCCTGCGGTCCGATGGATTGCGCATCAGCGTTTGCGCAACCAAAGTCGGCATGGGCGCTATCGGCGCCAGTTCGGCATCGCACACATCCAGGACGAAGCCGTCGATCAGGTCCTTGTACAGATCAGCCACACCCAGGGCCGAGACTGGAAAACCCAACTCCTTCTGGATCTTCGCCGCAGGGCCCTTGACGGCATTGCCGTCGATGATGGGCGAAACAGCAACAAGCGGCACACGGCGCGCCTGCAGACAAGCGCGAACCTGCGGGATGGCCAACATCGGCGCGATGCTCAGATGCGGGTTCGATGGGCAGAAAACGATGGCCTTCAACTGCGGATGATTCATGGCGTGGAGAAAGCGCTCGCTGGCACGCGCGCTATCCGCACCCTCCAACGTCAGACCGAGCACTCTGGGCGCACAGCGGCGGCGCACAAAGTAGTCCTGGAAACTCAACAGCCCCTCATCGGTGCGCACCGTAGTGCGAACCCGGTCATCGCTCACCGGAACCACGGCATGGCGCACACCCAGACGCCGGCAGAACGTTTCGGTCACCTCGGACAGGCTCATGCCGGCAAGCAGCCTGGTGCGCTCCACATGGGTTGCCATGTCCCGATCGCCCAAATGGAACCAGGTTTCGCCGCCGATCCGCTCCAGGGCTGCCATGAACGACGCAGTGTCGCCCGCCAGGCCCCAACCCGTGCTGGGATTGGCCAGACCGGCAAGCGTGTACATCACCGTGTCCAGATCGGGGCAGATGCGCAAGCCCAGGTGTTCGAAGTCGTCGCCGACATTGACCACCACTGTCAGCAACTCGGGCGCCAGCACCGCAGCCAGTCCGTCCGCGAGCTTCGCACCACCAACACCACCAGAGAAAGCTATGATCATGGCAAGTTACTTAAGGCTGCAAGCCGGAGCATCGATGCCGCGCCGGGTCTGCGATCAGCGGAACATGTCAGACGATTCGGGTCGGACAAGTTCGCGCGCGCTGCCGTTTCTTCGCTCATACGGCACGCCGCGCGCCAGGACGATTGGTACGGCTTCATCCGCTTGTCCCATTACCAGCGAAGCGGCCGCGGCCAGCTCGTCCGCCAGGCCCACTTCGGACTCCCGCAACACGCGGCCGAACAGGTCAGGCTGACCGCGCAGGTCTACCAGACCTGGCATGCCGCTCACGCCGATCGCGGTGCCCACAGTTCCGTTTCGCCAAGCCCTGCCGAAGCTGTCTATCACCAGGACGGCCACATCCACTCCCGTGCGCTCCAGCAGTTCGCAACGCATCTGCGCGCACCAGGCATCCGGATCCTGCGGCAGTAGCAGCGCCAGGTCATCTCCGGTCGATCCGACGTTGGACATGTCGATGCCCGCGTTGGCCATGACGTAGCCAAGCCGGTGCGCCACGATCAGGACGCCGGGGCGGTGTCGTACCACGGCCGACGACTCGGACAGGATGAGCTGAACGAGTCGCGGGTCTTTCCCAACCTCGGCTGCGAGGGCCTCAGCCTGCACACTGGGCACTACGGTGTCCAGTTGCACAACCCGCCCCTGCGCCTTGGACACGATCTTCTGCGCGAAGACGAGCACGTCGCCCGCCCTGAGCACTTGCTCCGATGCATTCAGCGCCTGCAGGACAATGTCCGCCAGGTTGTAGCCGGCCTGGACCATGGGCACGGCCGTCAGCGGCGTGAGCGTGAGACAGGATGGACGCATCGTTCTAACCGTTCAGTGCGCAACGATCATCGGTTCGCTGCGATAGGCGTTGGGCTTGGCGGCCGCCAGACAAACCTTCGCAACCGGCCCTGGCCCACCGCAGCGTGAACTCCGAACCGTCCTGGCCCAAGCCGCCCAAAATTCCGATAACAAGTTGCTCAGCCGTGATCGACATGTTCCATCCTTTGCGAACAACCTTGGGAGGCTTCGCCGGCCTTGACGAGGCCGCTCGAAGGGGAAGCGTAGTGGGCTTGCACCTGGATTGGCACGTGCAGCGGGGCTGCCTTACGCGCAAGCTGCTGCCGCTGCATGTCTGGCTCTCCATACAGCGTGGTGCGCTGCCTCGGGCTCCTGCCGGCTTCCTGGATCAACCGCTCCATGGCGGCAGGGGTAAGTTCCTGTCCATTTTTTGAACCGGCAGCGCGCGAAATGCTCTCGTCCATGAGTGTTCCGCCCAGGTCGTTGACCCCGGCGTCCAGGCACGCACGCACGCCCTGCGGCCCCATCTTCACCCAAGACACCTGGATGTTGGGTATCACCGGGTTGAGCACCAGTCGAGCCACAGCATGCATCAGCACTGCCTCGCGGAAAGTGGGGCCTCGGCGCGCCCCTCCCTTGGCAAAGAGCGGCGCCTCCATCGGCACAAAGGGCAGTGGCACAAACTCCGTAATGCCGCCCGTGTCCTGTTGCAGGCGGCGGATGCGAAGCAGATGCCGCGCGGAATGGCGCGAATGCTCGATGTGGCCAAACATGATGGTTGCAGTGGTGCGAAGGCCAACCTCATGCGCTGTGGCGACTACGTCGAGCCATTCCTGGGTGTTCAGCTTGTCCGGGCAGATAACCGAGCGTACCGAATCGTCGAGGATCTCCGCGGCCGTGCCGGGAAGCGAGCGCAGCCCGCTGGCTTTCAGCGTCGTGAGGAAGTCCTTGACGGGAATGCCCAATGTTCGCGCGCCCTGGACGATTTCCAGCGGGGAGAAGGCATGGATATGCATTCCCGGGATCGCTTGCCTCACTCCCCGGCAAAATGCCAGGTAGGTGTCGCCCGTATAAGAGGGATGGATGCCGCCCTGAAGACAGATCTCGGTCGCGCCGCGATCCCAGGCCTCCTGCGCACGCCGGACAACCTCGTCCACGTCGATCTGGTAGGGCTTGCCCCTCAAGCCCTCGGATATCTTGCCTTTTGCAAAGGCGCAGAACTTGCACCGAAAACTGCAAATGTTGGTGTAGTTGATATTGCGATTGACCACATAAGTGACCGTGTCCCCATTGGTCTTCTTGCGCAACTCGTTGGCGGCGGAACAGACGTGGTGGAAATCCGCATCCCGCGCGTGCAACAAGCTCACCACCTCGGACTCGTCCAGGTCCTTGCCTTCCAGGGCCTTGGCCACCACGGCAGCCAGTACCGGCCCAACTGCGCCCAGCGCCCGGCGCGGGGGTGGTGGCGCGGCGTCAGTACCTGGTGCCCAGGCATCGTCTCGGGCGAACTGCTCAGCATCGCTGGCGCGCAGGACGGGGCCCACCAGGGCTGAATCGATCCACTGGCTGGCTTTGCGGATGTAGTCCGGGTAGACGGCCATGCGCGGCACGAGTACCCTGCCCCGGGCCGCTGCGTGCTCGGCAAGCGAGCTGACCTGAGGCCAAGCCGCCTCGGGGTTGACATGGTCGATGGTGACGGGGGAAATGCCGCCCCAATCGTTGATTCCCGCGTCGAGCAGGCGGTCCAGGCCATGGGGGCTCAGGTTCGGCGGCGCCTGGATGCTCATCGAAGGGCCGAGCAGCAGCCGCGCGGCGGCAACGGACCACAAGAAATCATCGAAATCCGGTTCAGCATGCCTGGCCATCCGGGTGTCGGCCTTGGCACGGAAATTCTGGATGATGACTTCCTGAATGTGGCCGTACCTTTGGTGCAAGTCGCGGATCGCGATCAGCGAATCGATGCGCTCCTCGCGCGTCTCGCCGATACCGACCAGGATACCGGTGGTGAAGGGGACCGCAAGCTCTCCAGCCAGACGGATGGTCTCCAGCCGGGCCGCCGGCACCTTGTCCGGAGAACCGAAATGAGGTCCGCCGCGTTCGCACAGCCGATCCGACACGCTTTCCAGCATCAGTCCCTGGCTCACCGACACTTTGCGCAACCGGGCAATGTCCGCCGCCCCCATGACGCCGGCGTTCACATGCGGCAGAAGCCCAGTCTCGGTCGCTACCAGCTCACAGACCTCGGCCAGGTAGCTCAACGTGGATTCGTGACCCAACTTGGCGAGTTCGTCCCGGGCCGCGGCGTAGCGAAGCTCAGGCTTGTCCCCCAGCGTGAATAGTGCCTCGTGGCACCCGGCCTTCGCCCCTGCACGGGCAATCGCCAGCACAGCTTCCCTGTCCAGGTAGCACGGCTGGCCAGACCGGGGCGTCTGGGCAAAGGTGCAATAGGCGCAAACGTCGCGACAAAGCTTGGTCAGCGGGATAAAAACCTTGCGGGAATAGGTCTGCGTCCCGCCATGGCCCAGATCGCGCTGGTCGCGGGCCTGCTGCATGAGCAAGGGCAAGTCTGCGGAAAGCAGGAATTGCCGGAGTGCGGCATCGCTCATCGTCTGGCTCCTGGACATGTTCCTGGGATGGTGCTTATGCCGCGTTCGCAAGGCCGCGCAGGAAGCGCAGCAGCGCATGATTGCTTTCGGCGGCGTGAGTCATGGGCGGTGCATGGCCCGCCCCCTGGATTTCCACCAACTCAGCGTTCGCGATGCCGGCGGCCAGCTGTCTGCCATGCGACACGTCGATGGCAATGTCATCGGTGCCGTGGATCACGAGCGTCGGCACCGAGATCTCGCCCAGGCGAGGGGTCAGGTCGTCGCGTGAGATGAGTGCATTGATGGGGAGCGTCAGCCTGTCCTTGCCCATCGACCTCCACTTGTCGACCCATGCCGGCGCATACCTGTCATCGGCGATCAGCAGCTTCGACAGCATCTGCTGCGCGTTGGCGCTTCCGTTCTGCGACCACTCCTTGTCCAGCAGTCTGAAGTTGTTGTTTTGCTCCTCGGTGTCCAGGCCGGCGCGCGTCGAGATCAGCACCAGGCCGTTGACGTGTCCAGGCGCCATGAGAGCCGCACGCATCGAGAGGAATCCCCCCTGGGACAGCCCGACCAGCGTGGCCCGCTCTATCTCCAGGTGCCTCATCAGACCAAGCAGATCTTGCGCCGAATCCCAGTAGGTGAATGGAGCTCCATTGGCCATGGTCCGGCCAAAGCCCCGCTGGTCAAAGGCGACGCAGCGAAACTGCGAGCCGAGCGCCTCGACCTGCGCGGCAAACATTTCATGGTCCAGGAGGAATCCATGGCTGAAGATGACCGCTGGCGCGCTGCCTCCGGTGTCTTCGAAAAAGATGGTCTGGCCGTTCACATTGGCGTAAGGCATGGCTAGCGCCTCCTGGCCAGTGCGGCCTGCCGGAACCGGTCGTCGCGAAGACTTTTGGGATCGATACGTGTGCGGATAGTGCCGAGTTTGACCTGCCAGTCGAGAAAGGCTTCCACGCTCTCCATGGACGGCACCCCATCCTCGGGAATGCTCATCATCGGCGTGTCAGGGCGGATGTCGATGTTGTACTTGCGCAGGATGGCCAGAATCGCGTCCTTGTCCTTCTGGGCCGGACCGAATGCCTGGCCATAGTCGCGTACGCCCTTGAGATAGGCCTGCATGAACCGGTTCCCTGCCTCGACGTTGCGCACGGTCAGCGCTGGGCCGTACACCAGATAGCCGGCCGGAGAGTTCGGGAACACCTGGTCCGCAGAGGCGACGCGCACGCCGCCGGCACGCTCCAGTAACAGTGTGCCAAAGGGCTCCACCACCGAGGCGCCGTCGACGGCACCGTTGGTCATCCCGGCGACGATGTTCGCGATCCCTAGCCCGACGTATTGGACATCATCCATTTGCAGTCCCGCCCTGCGGGCCAGTTCCGCCGTCAACCAGTGCGGCGCCGAAGTGATGCCAGTCGCAATCTTCATGCCCTTCAGATCGCTTGGCGTCTTGTAGCGGCCGCTGGTGACCAGGTCCTTGCGCAGCACCAGGCTGCTGAAGCTGCGGCCCGGCGCGTTGACACCGGCGCCGGCCACGACGCTAAGTTCGACGCCGCGGACCCTGGCGTTGAACAGCGCAACGTTCACGCTGCTAGCAGCCACGTCGATGACGCCAGTCGCCTGCGCCTGGTATTCATCCGGACCGGAGGCGAAACTCTTCAGCTCGACGTCGAGGCCTTCATCAAGGAAATAGCCCTTCTCCAGCGCAATCAGCGACGGCGCATCGAATAGCGCTGAGATGATGCCGAGTCGCACTTTCATCCGATCAGCCTTTGCACCACCCTGCGCCCATGCACCTGTGGCCAACCAGCCCAAGCCGGCACCCAACGTTGCGATGGCACCGCGCCTCGTTGTCACACGGGAACTGGAGCGCGAACTTGTCATTTGAGAACCTCTCAATCGAATAGGTTGAAATCGCCGCAGGCAGGGCACTAGGCCTGGACTGCCTTCGTCAGCGCGGGTACGGACACCCCAAGGGCTTTCAGGAAGCCGAGTTCGTCTCCCAGTGCCCAGACCTGCGCAACACGGGAATCCTTGATCTTGAACATCACCACCATCGGGAACTCGAACGTCGGGCGGTCGATGGAGCTGCCTTCGACGCGGTAGCGGTAGCGGCCTACGATGCGCTGGCGCGAGACGACCATGTCACCACTGGCGACTTCCTCGTCCACGATGACGCGCCACTCTTCAAAGTTCCGGTGCACGGCCTCGATGGCCGCGCAGAAACGCTGGACCGGGTCTTCCAGTTGCGGCCCCTTGGTCAGCAGCGAAGGCAACGTGTCCGCCAGCCCGGGACGGGCGTGGACATAGTCGGGTGAAATCAGCTGACGGGCAGCCTCGAAGTCCTGGTTTCCAACGGCCGCACTCAGCCGCCGGGTAATCGCGATATTTTGCTCAGTGCTGGACATGTTTCTGCTCTCCACGGGAATCGGCAATAGACCGCCCTTTACTTACTGGAAGTGGGGAATAATCTCGCGGCCGACCAACTCCACCGTTCTGCTGACCTGCTCGAACGGGATCTCGCCCGGATTGAGCCGCAGTTGGATGTCGGTGACCCCGGCATCGGCGTAGCGGGACAGCGTTGGGATGATCGAATCGGGTGACCCGATCAGGCACATCTCGCCAACCCGCTCAAGGATGCGGTCGGAGTCCGGCGTCAGCGGCACGATCTCCGACGCCGGGTCATCGGGATTGGCATGCCCCGTCATCGCGCCGAAGCTCGCATAGGTGCGGATCACCTTCTCGACATACTTGCCGCTTTCTTCCAACGCGCGCTGGGTGGAGTTGGAAACGACCGTCAACCGGTTCACAGCCACTCGCACGGTGCTCGGATCGCGCCCGGTTGCAGTCATTTGCTCGCGGTTGGCCGCTACCTGCCTGGCGATATCCCCCAGGTGGTACATCGTCGCCGCGAACCACGCTTCGCCATGCTGGGCCACTCGGCGGGCCGTGCGAGGCCCCATGCCGCCGAACCACATGGGCGGGCCGCCAGCCTGCACCGGTAGCGGCGCGATCGGCTGGCTGACGCTGAGCGTCTTGCCGGTGAACTCACCCTTGCCCGACCACAGCGCACGCACTGCGCCGACGATGTCGTCCATGCGGTCGCCGGCCGACTTTTCGTCGATGCCGAAGCGCGCCATGTCCGGGGCATGGCCCAGTGCCACCCCGAGTGTGAATCGTCCGTTCGTGATCTGGTCGAGCACCGCGGTATCGTAGGCCAGCCGCAGCGGATGCCACAGCGGAGCCATGGTCACTCCGGTGCCCAGGCGCAGCGAGGTGCGCGGCGCCAGGGCGGCAAGGACCAATATGGGCGACGGCAGCGAGAAGTACGAGTTGCGGACGGGGAAGTTCTCCCCGGTGAAGCAGGACGTGAAGCCGTGGCGCTCGGCCTGGTTGATGATGGGCACGATAGCATCCAAGACACCGGCGACGGTTGTTCCTGCACGCGGGCTGAAGTCGAATGACAGACCGAAGTTCAATTTAGGCATGGCTATGTCCTACGAGCGTTGTTTCCAGGGAAGCATGCTGCGCTCCATGGCGTCGAACATCCAGAAGGAGACCGTGCCGAGCGCTGCGATCGTGACCAAACCAACGTACATGTCTTCGATCGCCAGGGTCTGCCACGCGCGCCAGATCAGGTAGCCGATACCGGACTCGCTCGACACCATTTCAGCGGTGATCAGGAGCAGCAGCGCAATACCCCAGCCGAGCCGCAGGCCTGCAAAGATGGTGGGCAGTGCGCCAGGCAGCGCGATGGTGAAGCACACGGCAGACTTGCTGGCGCGGAAGTTACGGCCGACGTCCAGGTAGATCTTCTCGATGTTTGCCACGCCAGTAGAGGTGGCAATCAGAACCTGGAAAAAGACACCAATGGCGATGATGGCCCACTTCGACCCTTCGCCAATCCCGAAGATCAACATGATCAGCGGAAGGATGGCCACCTTGGGGATGGGGAAGATGGCACCCACAATGGGCTGTACCGCCGCTCTCACCATAGGCACCAGACCCATGACTACGCCCAGGGCGAGTCCTGGCAAGGCCCCCAGCACAAAGCCGATGCAAGCGCGGGTCAGGCTGGTTACCACGTGATAGGGAAGCGACTTGTTCCATGCTGTTTGCACCGTGAGGTCGTAGAAGGTGCCAACGATGTTCGACGGCGGTGGGAAAAAGCGCACGTCGATCAGTCGCAGATGGCCCAAGGCCTCCCATACCAACAGCAGCGCCATGGGCGTAAAGAACGCGATAAGGCGTTCGCTGTTGCGCTTGCGTGTCGAGTTCCGGCGCGGCGGGTCCGATCGTTGAACGACGCGGCGCAGGGGAGGCTTGGCATCGACTTGGGGTGAAGCTAGAGTGTTCACGTCGTCTCCTATCCCTTCTTGGCGGTCAGAACTTCGTCGCGAAGTTCGCTCCCGATGGGGTTGCTCAGTTCGCCATACCCAGGTCTGCTCTTGATCTCGTAGACCTCGCGGGAGCGCAGCAGCACGATGGCCAGGTCGCTCTTGGCAAGGCAGTACAAGACCGTCGGTTTTCCTATGATCGTCGGCAAGAACTGATTGGTCTTGAAGCATGCGCGAACCGCGATTCACCAACGGGTAGCATCACGATTCGCGCCAAATCAGTGTCACTCGGCCTACGCTCTCGAGAACCTGCTTGTTCATTGGATGAACATCAGAATTGCTCTTACGGGCGTCGAACTCTCACGGTCCCCATTCACCGCGCATCACCTTCCCAGGTGCCCTGCCGCTTGGTGGCTTGCATGTAAGTTCCAGGGTCTCATGGGGCTTCCGCGCCGCAAACGCAATAGTCGGAAACCTCGGGACGTCATCGTGCAACGAGTTCTCGGCCCAGCAAAATGTATATTTTTACTGAATGAATATATCATTTAGTTTTCGAAGACTCTAGCTACCGCCCTGAACCTTGTCAACGCGTAATAGCCCCGGTTGATGCTCAGCACTGGAAAGTGAAGACATGGCCTCGGGAAGCGTCCTGAACGTCAATCCCAAGTGATCGACGGTGGGCGACGAACACCATGCCGGTCACAGTTGCATTCACGCAGATCCGTGATGTAGGGCATCAGCATGCGGTCATCTAATCTGACTGATGAAACGCAAGCGGCGATGAAAGCCGCACAGCAACGGAAATGACAGTGAACCTGCTATTCCGCCAGCCACGCCCCACGTGGAGTGGTGGGCTGCACTGCCATGCGCGCAGCAGTAGGTACACAGAGAAGCCCGGATGACTTCGCAACGTTGGCGGGGAGTGCTCCCAGCACCGCGCCGTCCTGTCTGTCAGACGCACAGGCGCTGCTCGATGTGGATCCGGGAGGAAGGAGCGGCCCTGTACGCATAGTCTCGCTCCACTTCGTTTCTTGCCAGCACGCCGGAGAGGTGCTGCTTGCGCTTTCGCTCCGGTCACAGCACGTTGGCTGGCCGATACTCCCATGTCTCTATGAGGGCTCGGGTTTCAAAGGCCGCGTAAGGTCGGCGGTTGGCGAGAGTGAAGCGGGACTTGAACAGTGCCCACATGGTCTGGAACAGGACTCCGACATATGTTGGAGTTGAGACATCCGTCGGGACGCTTGTGGACAAGCCAATTGCTCCTGATGCTGAAGCAGCCTGAATGCCGCAGTCTTGCATCCCTGGAAGGCGGCCCCGCCAGCCATGCACGGCGATACCTCCGAAGGGATGGTGGGGCTACCGATGTCAGCGCCGGAACATTGCAATTACTATGGGTATCAAAGGAATGCTGAGAACGACCAATACTCCGTCGACTGCCACGGCGACTAGGGTCATCAGCACAAGCGCCTGCCTGCCGCCTTTTGGCAAGGCCTCCCTGACGTCGATCTTGTAGGACTGATTCAGAGTCTTTGCACTGGCCGGCATGCTGAAGTTGCCCGCAGCGCAGCATCGCCGCGCCACCGCCCTCAGCTTGGGTTTCTCAAGAGGCATCCGCCGCAAGCAATCCTGGACAGCCCGCCCCACTCGTACCGGCTCATTCGAACGCCACGATCCACTCGAGGAACGTATGCACCACCACAGCAAGGAGTGGCGCCACACATAACCAGCGTACGAGCCTTGGCGCATGGCGCCACCAGATTCCGATCATCGCCAGACCGCATGCCGCGAGCGCGAGTCCTGACGCAATCAGGTAGTGCCGCTGCGACGCGTACGCCCAGAGACTGGCCACGGGCCCCTCTGCGCCGAACGGATAGCGTTGCGGTGAATGCCACGCCTCCCGGGCGTCAATCGCGAAGAGTACGATCATCGCGAGAAGCGCAGCAGACGCGACCCACCTAATACATGACCACAAGGTCCATGTCCTTTGCATAGTAGATGAACTCCCCAATGAAGCTGTCCGTCGAGTTCGTCAAGTCAATGCAGCCGATGCAAGCCTCCCGTATCACCTAGCCATGCCGCAGGCACACCGGCCGCCGACCTTCTGCCGGTGGGCCGTCATGTACCAGCCGCTGGCGCCACTGCGATGGCGAGACTCCGAACTCGCCCGAGAACCAGCGCGTAAAAGAACTCGGCATCGAAAAGCCCAACAGCTCGGCAACCTGGGCCAGCAAATGGCCGCCGCTGACAAGGTACCGGACCACCAGCTCGCGCCGCACGTCATTGACCTGATGGGAGAACACGGTGCCTGCCGATTTGAGCCTGCGCTGCAGCGTGCGCACATCCATCTCCAGCCCCCGGGCCACCTGTTCAATCGAAGCCTGGCCCATGGGCAGCAGCAGATAGATGGCCTTGCGGACCTCCAGGACACAGGATGTCGCGCAGGCCTCTGACTGCGCTTCCAGACAGCGGCGTGCATACTCCGCCATCATCGGGTCCGCGACCGGGTTGGGATGATCGAAATCCGCGGCGGCACAGGCGATCCCGTTGAAGTCACTGTGAAACTTCAGCTTGCAACCAAACATGCGCCGATGCAGCTGCAGATCGGCCGGCGCGTCATGCGTGAAATGGACGCTGAACGGGTTCCACTGCGGACCGAACAGGACACTGCACGCGCGATGCAGCGTACCGGTGGCAAGCTCGATGGCCTGACGAGATACCGGCGCATCCTCCAGCACGATTTCCTCTCGCACGATCACTGTCGTGCCGGCATCCTCCACCAGCATCGCCAGCGATTCATTCATCAGGCAGCGATAGCGGATCAGCGTACGTAACGCATCACGCAGGGTAGCCTGGTGCATCAGCAACAGGCTGATGGCGCCCAGGTCCGCGAGCTGGCGCGTCGCGGCCATGCGCAGGCCGAATGACTGGCAGCCGCTTGCGCGCGCCGCCTCGTCCAGCAAGATCATGACCGTGGTCACCGGAATGCGCTGGTCCGGGTTATCGAGCAAGGCGCGTGAGACGCCTGCTGCCCGCAAGATCGGTTCCGTATCCAGCCCCAATTGCGACGCCACGTCGAAGTAACCCGTCAACGCCGCCGCGCGAACCCTTGTCTCCATTGCTCCCTCCCTCTCGCTCTGCCTGAAAGGATGGTGTCGGCCGGACCCGAAAAATTTGACGGGGATCAAATCGTAGCGGCCAGGAGCCCGACCCTGGCATCAAACGCAATGCGCTTGTCGCGCAATGAAAAGTCCCGCCCTGGTCCGAACAGTAACTTTCACCTGACGCCAGACGCGTTGATTGACCCCGAACCATACGGCAGGAGACAAAGAGTGACCCCAACCAGCATTTCCCATCGCCCGGCAGGGCGCCGCACCGCATGCCCGGCTTCCGTCATTGCCCGCACGGAGGCTGCATGATGCGCGTAGAACAACTGACCGCCACCATCGGCGCCGAACTGGTCGGCTTGAACCTGGCCGATGCCATCCATGACGACGGGCTGTTCGACGAGATCCGGGCCGCCCTGCTGCGGCACAAGGTGCTGTTCCTGCGTGACCAGAACATTTCCCGCGCCGAGCACGTCGCTTTTGCGGAGCGATTCGGCAGCCTGGAAAATCACCCGGTAGCCGGCAGCCACCCGCAGTACCCGGGGCTGGTCCAGATCTACAAGCGGCCGGACCAGCCGATGGACCGCTACGAGAACGCCTGGCACACCGACGCGACCTGGCGTGAAGCCCCGCCCATGGGGTGCGTGCTGCGCTGCGTGGAAAGCCCTGCCGTCGGGGGCGACACGATGTGGGCCAACATGGTTCTCGCCTACGAGAACCTGCCCGAGCACGTGAAGACCCAGATAGCCGGCCTGCGCGCCCGGCACAGCATCGAGGCCAGCTTTGGTGCCGCCATGCCGATCGAAAAGCGCCTGGCACTGAAGGAGCAGTACCCCGATCCCGAGCACCCCGTGGTGCGCATCCACCCCGAGACCGGTGAAAAGGTCCTCTTCGTCAACGCTTTCACCACCCACATCACCAATTTCCACACGGCGGAGAACGTGCGTTTCGGCCAGGACTACAACCCGGGCGCGTTCGAGCTGCTGCGTTACCTCGTGTCGCAGGCGTTCATTCCCGAGTACCAGGTTCGCTGGCGCTGGAAGGCCAACAGCATGGCCATCTGGGACAACCGCAGCACCCAGCATTACGCGGTGATGGACTACGCGCCCTGCCACCGCAAGATGGAGCGCGCCGGCATCATCGGCGACAAGCCCTTTGGCATTGGCGAGCGCGACATCCACACCCGTACCCCCGAACCCGCACTGGCCGCCTGAGCCGACTACCCCCAGGAGAGAGACATGGATTTCATCGACGGTTCGCTGTTCCCCGAGAACCAGCAGAAGCTGGTGATTACCGCGGCCCCTTATGGCCCGGAATGGATGCCTTCCGATTTCCCGGAAGATATTCCGGTGAGCATGGAACAACAGATTCAGAAAGCCGTGGACTGCTACAACGCCGGCGCCACCGTGCTGCACGTGCATGTGCGTGAAGCGGACGGCAAGGGCTCCAAGCGCTTGTCCAAGTTCAACGAACTGCTGGCCGGCATCCGCGCCCGCGTACCGGACATGATCCTGCAGGTGGGGGGCTCGATTTCCTTCGCGCCGGAGAGCGACGGTGATGTCGCCAAATGGCTGTCGGACGATACCCGCCACATGCTGGCGGAGCTGAAGCCCACGCCGGACCAGGTGACGATCGCCATCAACACCAACCAGATGAACGTGGTCGAGCAGATGTGCGCGGCCGACGTGGCCGGCACCTCGCTGGCCGAGCCGGCGAACTATCGCGCCTATCGCGAGATGACCATTCCAGCCGGGCCGGAATGGGTGGAGGAACACATCCGCCGCCTCAGCAGCAACGGCATCCAGACCCACTTCCAGCTTGCCAACATCGCGCAGCTGGAAACGGTGGAGCGGATGATGCGCAGAGGCACCTGCAACGTGCCCCTGATCCTGACCTGGGTGGCGATCGGCGGCGGCTTTGAAGCGCCCAACCTCTACAACCTGGCGAACTTCGTGCGTGCCTGCCCCAATGGTTCGGTGCTGACGCTGGAAACCTCCATGCTCAACGTGCTGCCGCTGAACATGATGGCCATCGCCCTGGGCCTGCACGTGCGGTGCGGCATCGAGGACAACATCTGGACCCAGCGCCGCGACCGCAAGATGGGCACCGTGGAGCAGATCGAGCAACTGGTGCGCATGTCGCGCGAGTTCGGGCGCGATGTCGCCAATGCGGAGGAAGCGCGGGAGATCTATAAGATCGGCACGTTCTATGACGGTGCTGCGGAGACGCTGGCTGAGAATGGGTTCGCGCCGAATCGAAAGCCCGGGCAGGTTGGGTTCACGAGGCACGGCAGCCGCGCATAACCGGCAGTACTACACCTAGCGTTGATCGGCATGCCCGCCGCACCGCCCCGCAGACACTGCCGGGGCGGTGCGGCGGGCATTGTTATTTCCGCTTCCTCATCACTGTATCCATTTGACACCATGCAAATGCCACCTTGATCTGCATCAACAGTTGTCACCCATCCCGCCTCTATGCTGGCGAGCGCCGACGGGTAGGCTGAACAACAACAAGACACAGAGAACAAGAGCGCAACATGCCGCATCAAACCTTGGATATCGAAATCCAACGTCTCGTATCGAAATCAACACTGGAGTGCGAGCCGCTGACCCCCGTCAGTGAAGTGCTCGCCAGCATGGCAAAGCGCCGCTGCAGTTCGATTGTCGTGATGGACCAGGGACATGCAGTCGGCATCTGGACAGAACGCGATGCCCTGGCGCTCGGCGACGCGGCCGACGCGCTGTCCAGGCCGATCAGCGCGCTGATGAGCCATCCGGTGCAGTCCCTGCCCGGCCGCACGCGCCTTGGCGACGCGGTCGTCCATTTCAAGAACCGGGGCATCCGTCATTGCCTGGTGGTCGATGACGACGAGCGCCCGCTCGGCATGCTCTCGCAGACCGATCTGGTCCTGGGTCACGGCGCGGAATTCTTCCTGCGCACCCGGGCAATCGACTCGATCAAGTTGTCCCGGCCTGTTGTGGTGACACCCGACACCAGCCTGCTCGACGCCATGCACACCATGCGCACCGGCGGCCTGAGCGCCATCGTCGTGCGCTACCCAGCGGCCGAGTACGGCATCCTGACCGAGCGCGATATCGTCCGGCTGGCAGCCGCCAAAGCGCTGGGCGACACCGTGGCCGAACACGCGACGCGCCCCTTGCGCGCGCTGCGGCGATCGCAAAGCCTTTACACGGCCCGCCAGACCCTGGTCGAACACCGCATCCGCCATGTCGGCATCCTCGACGACCACGGCGAACTGGCGGGTGTACTGAGCCTGGCCGACATCCTGAGCAATATCGAGTACGAGTACGTGCACGAGCTTCAGCAGGCGCTGCGCGAGCGCGATGAAGCGCTGCTGCAATCCGCCTACCACCTGAAGCTGGCCGACCGCGTGTTCGAAGCCACGCTCGACGGCGTCATGGTGACGGACCTGAACGGCGTGATCGAGCGCGTGAACCCGGCCTTCACGGAACTGACCGGCTATTCCCAGGCCGAGGCCATCGGCCAGACCCCGCGCCTGCTGAGCTCGGGAAAGCAGGGTCCCGACTTCTATCAATCGCTGTGGCGCCAGCTGCACGAGCATGGCAGCTGGCAGGGCGAGATCTGGAACCGGCGCAAGAACGGCGAGCTCTACCTGGAGTACCTGTCGATCTCCGGCATCCACAACCCCGATGGCCACTGCACGCACTACGCCGCCATCTTTTCGGACATCACCCAGCGCCGGCAGGACGAAGAGCGCCTGAACCACCTGGCGATGCACGACGCCCTCACGGCCCTGCCGAACCGTACCCTGTTCAGCGAGCGCCTGAAGCATGCCATCGCCCACGCCGAGCGTGCCGGCAGGCGGGTGGCCGTGATGTTCCTCGACCTCGACCGCTTCAAGCTGATCAACGACACCATGGGGCACGGCGTGGGCGATCACGCGCTCAAGATCATCGCGCAGCGGCTCAAGCAAGCTATTCGCGAGACGGATACCGTCGCGCGCCTGGGCGGTGACGAATTCACCGTGGTAATCGAGGACATCGAAGACATCCGCCACGTCGCGCAGATTGCCCAGAGCTTGCTGAGCGTGGTCGGGCACCCGATCGACACACACGGACAAACCGTGTTCGTGACACCGAGCATTGGCATCAGCATCTACCCCGACGACGGCACCGACCCGCAGCAGCTGCTGATGCAGGCCGACCTGGCCATGTACGAGGCCAAGGACGAAGGCAAGAACAACTTCCGCTTCTTCGCCAGGCAGATGACCGCGGCCTCCATGGAGCGCATCACGCTCGAAACCGAGTTGCGCAACGCCCTGGCGGCCGGCGAATTCCGCCTGCACTACCAGCCGGTCTATGACCTGCGCAGCGGCGAGATCGCCTGCGTGGAAGCGCTGCTGCGCTGGCAGCATCCGACACGGGACCTGCTGGGACCCGGCGCGTTCATCACCACCGCCGAGGATTCAGCCTTGATCATGCCGATCGGCGCCTGGGTACTGCGCGAAGCCTGCAGGCAGGCGCGCCTGTGGATCGAAGAGGGTTTCGCGTTCGGCCGGATATCCGTCAACCTCTCCGCGCGGCAATGCCGGCATGAGCAGTTCCTGCATGACCTGACCACCATCCTGAGCGATACCGGGTTGCCGCCGGGCAGGCTCCAGCTGGAACTGGTGGAGAGCATGGCGATGACTGGGAATGGGGTGACGGAGGCGCTGCTGGGGGAGCTTGCGCGGCGGGGGGTGAGTCTGGCTATTGATGATTTTGGGACGGGATACTCGTCGTTTACGTATTTGCAGACGTTGCCGGTGGATACGTTGAAGGTGGATCGGTCGTTTCTTGCTGGGATCGATGCGGAGCGGCGGGATAGTGCGATTCTGCGGGCGATTGTGGCTATGGCACGGTCGCTTGGGTTGACGGTGGTGGCGGAAGGGGTGGAGAACGAGGAGCAGTTGGGGTTTTTGAGGGAGATTGGGTGTGATCGGGGGCAGGGGTTTTTGTTGGGGAGGCCGGTGGGGGCTGAGGGGTTGGGGTGTGCGGGAATTGGCGGCTAACATCGAGGACTGACCGGCTCTTTCAATGTTGAGCGTCATTGAATGCTTTGAACCTCTTCACGTCTGCCACCTTGTAGAACAACTTTAGCGCGGAGCCTTTTGATGATGGGATTCGGCCTACAAAAGCCGACCTCACAAAGGCAGCACTGCCGTTTCCGTCGCTTTCCATCACGCACACATATTGATGCCCGTGCTGACGCAGCACCGCGAAGGCGGCACGGCTCGGTTCCTCAATTCTTGCTGGTCGGTACTTTCCCACAGCAGCCGCCCGCATGACGTAGCCGCGATGCTGGCCGACGAAGATATAGTCGTTGCTTCCGTGCTTACTGGTTGCATAGCCAACGGGAAGCTTGTTGCTGTCACTTGCAGGGATAAATAATTGATAGCCCGGCACAGTGACATCGTCTATCAGTTGCGCGCGCCCTTCGATCGGTGTGATGGAAATCGAGGCATCAAACGGCTTGTCAAATAGCAGGCAGCTATCGATAACCGCTTCGGGGACCTTCTGGTCGGCATGAGCCAATGCTGAAAGTGCAAAAAGGATCGGAAGGATAACGATTCGTATCATTTATATTCCTTGCATCTCCGCGCTGGCGCCTGTGCCGCGTCACGGACATTTCGATCACGCCAATCTGTGCGCGATCCAGCCGTGTGCAAACGAAAGGCCCAGCGCAAGCAACAGGAGCCCGCCGATATACGAGGCGACCAAACGGCGCCGACAGGGATGTCGGTGGGTGAATGCTATAAGGAGCATGAGCATCCCCAACAAGAGCAATGGCGTGGCGATAGCCAGGGTGGCACCCAGATAGACAACAGGCGCGCCGGTATACAGATCGCCCCGCTGGAACGGCGTCAGAAGAATGGCGATTGCGTAACCAACTCCATCCAACGCCAGCAGGCAAGCCACAAGATCGACGTATCGGACGAGCCGCGGTTTGACGCTCATCTCAAACCCTCGGATGCCAGGCGCTGAGCGAGGTTCGCCCAGCGTTGCGGACTGTCTTTGACGACGTGCGCATAATAGAAATGGCCCTCGCCCTTTCCTGCAGCCATTTGCGCTCCCAGCAGTGGCGCAGACGCGAGGAGCTCAGCCCACGACATGCCCGCGTGGATCGGATCGCCAAATTGGGTCAAATTAATCACCACCAGCTTTCGTATGCTCTTGTGTTGTCGAAGACCGGAAAGAAAATCCTTGTCTATCGGTGAACCTACAAGCACGAGATGGTCAACAACGTGTCCGGCGCGTGCGTAGGACCATGCCGTCTGTGCCGCCAGCAGAGAACCATAGCTATATCCGATGAGGTTGAATTGTGGCGCCTCTGCAGCCATGCCGCTCGTGATTGTCCACTCGCTATCGTCACGATACCGCACGCTAAAGCCCGATCGAATCGCATCCAGTATGGTTCCAGCTGGCTTGAGCGCATCCGGCAAACCCGCGGTCGCCGAGTTCGTCAGGCCGGCAAAACAGTACGCCATGCCGGCCTCGCGAAACGCTGCCAGCTGTGGCTGTACATAGGCACCATCAAGACCAGCGCCGCCCCAATAGAGCGTTCCACGTGGACGCAGCAGATAGACCTTAACCGGCTCCCTATCCTCGATCGACGTCAACCGGACATTTACCGTCTTCACAGGTCGCATAGCCTAAGCATCCTCACCGAAGATTTCAAACGTAACCAGGTCCGCACCATCGCCCATGACCCGGTTTGTAAAGCCGCTGCCATCCGTACGACCTTCGTAGCTTCCGGCTGGCCCAATCAGACGGTATTTCCGGCTGACCAATGGCGCACCGGTACCCTCGTCGAGCAACTGGACCCGTTGATCGTATTGATGGCTATTGCTGCGAACTAGCTGCCCAGCCGTTGCAACCTCCGATTCCGAATTCGCTTCGCCGGCAGCACCGGATCTATTCACCTCAATGGTGAAGTCGCTCTGCGAGGGCTGGACAACCGGCCTTTTGGCGCACTTGCAATAGACGCGCGCACCGCTCACCAGAATTTGCTTCCCATGTAGACCGAAGGCGGGATAGCAGTCATTCATCACCGGGCCGCCAGCCTTGCAAGCCGGACAGGTTGCGTAATCGCCCTCAACACCTACCTTCACGCCATGATGGAACATGCTATCGCCGGTGGCGATGAGGATGCCTCCTGTACTGGTTGCGTCTCCGTTACGAAGTGCATAGCGAATATCTGGCATTACGGCTCCACGTCGTCAGTGTTGGAAGTGAATACTTCGATGGGGACGAAATGCCACTGCGCCGCCTCAAAGTCGTACATCGCCATCTGGTTAATGTCGCAGCCCACCGGGACCGTGCCGGGCATCGAATCGACGGCCCAAGCAACATGCTGCATCCGCTGCCGCTCATCAAGGGCCAATACCCTACTGTGGCATTCTTCGTGCGCAAACAAGCCGGCACTCTCGCGCATGCGGTCGTATGCGTGCGAGATCCTTGCCGTCGATGCGCAAATCGATAGCGATCATGCCGTCGGGCGAAACCTCCACCGTATCCATGCAACATAGCCCGACCAAGTTTCCCTTGCGCCGGGTGACCAGACGGCCATCACTGGCACCCCAGCCGCAATGCAGGAAGTAGTGAAGGTTGCCGCCGTGATCTGATATCAGCTCACGCGGATCAAACTCGTAGGCTGGAATGGCGTGGTACTGCTCGCCTGGTCTGGAGAGAAACGCACCATCAATGCAGGCATGCCTCAGTTTTCGTGGTCAAGGTATTCGCACGACACACGGCAGTAGTTTGGCGAATCTTTCCTGGGCTGATAGTGGACGAGGATATATAGGTCTGGTGATGTATGAAGAACGTGACCGCAAGGGCGACTGGTTGGAGAAAAGTTGTTCAACGGTTTCACCTCAAATAAAGGGAAATGGAGTCCGATTCGACCCTGGCGCACGGTGCGGATGTGTTGTCGTCAGAAGTATCGTGGGCGCGCTGACTCGCTTTGTACTGGTTTGCAGTCCGCCGGTGCCCACCAGGATCGCTTTTGCCATTTCCCAAGATACGGAATACACGCCGTGCATCAATAGGGATACCCTTAAAGTCATCCGCGTTTTTTGGTCCGAAATGGCGCCGCAGGGGTCTGGCACTAACTGGTGCCTTACTGGCCGGCGATGCCGTCGCGCTGATGCGATGGGGCTGTTCAATTTCGGGATCGTGCTGCCGCTGGCCATACTTAGGGCGGGGAGCTCACCTTGGCGCCATCTGCGCTTCCAGCGCCTGTGAGTCGATGTCGGCCTTCGTGCCGACGCCGTACGCAACAGCGGCAACTTGGTGAAACCTTGTTCAATCAGAAGGCCACTGTGCAAGTCGAATGGCAAGTCACGGGTGCTCGCGCGTTCGGATAGGTATCATCGTGACGGTCCGCCGTCCGTTGCGGAGTGACTTCAATGGGACGCCCCCCCTTTTCATGTCCGAAACACCAAAGCTTGCTGAAATTCTCACGCTAGACGAAATCCAGTCGCTGGCCGACGCAAAGACGTTCGCGCGCGGCCTGGCCTATTTCCATGACGGCGCCGTATCCCGTCTTGAGGAAGGCGAAGGCACTGTTCGCGCCAGCGTACGCGGCACGCGACCGTACCGGGTCGAGCTCGCCGTCGCTGATGATGGTGAACTCGCCTATGTATGCAACTGCCCCGTTGGCGATGACGGCATCTTCTGCAAGCACGCGGTATCCGTTGCACTCTCCTGGCTCGAGAACTCTGGCGAAGAGGTGTTCCATGCCGAAAAGGATACCCAGCAGAAGCCGCGCAAGAAGCGTAAGACCTATGCGGAACTGATACGCGAATACGTGGAGACGCTGGACAAGAGCGAGCTTCAGGAGCTGCTACTGGAAGCTGCAGATCTCGACCTCACGTTGCGCGACAAGCTGCTGCTCGCCGCGCGTACGGCACAGGCAACCGATCTGCCCAGCATGAAAGCTGCTGTGCGGCAGGCAACCCGGATATCCCGAGCGCTGGACTGGCGGGAAGCTGACGCATACGGAGAAGGCCTGATGTCGCTGGCAGACATGTTGCGTGAAAGGCTTGCAGGACCGCACGCGGTGCAAGTGGTGGAACTGTCGGAACTGGCGATTGCCGGTGCGGAAAACAGTCTCGGGCAGATCGACGATTCCAACGGCGGGGTGATGCCCGGCATCCTCGAACTGGCATCTGTCCATCTCGACGCATGCAAACAGACCGGCCCTGACCCTGTAAAGCTCGCGGAGCGACTCTTCCGCCTGCAGACAGAGGGGGAATGGGACACCTTCTACAACGTCTTGCCAGCGTATGAGGAACCTCTGGGCAAGAGCGGGTTGCGTCGCTACCGGCAACTGGTCAGCGAGGCGTGGGAGACTTTGCCGGTGCTTGGTCCTGCCAACGAGTTTCGACAGTCATTCGACTCGCGACGAATGAGGCTCGAGCAAGCCATGCTAGCGCTGGCGGAGCTTGACGGCGACGTCGATGCACTCATTGGAATTTGCGCCAAGGACCTGTCGAGTCCATACCGCTTTCTGCAGATAGCAGAGCTTTGCGTGAAGCACGGACGACCGGACGATGGGCTCGAGTGGGCAGAGCGCGGCCTCAAGGAATCGGGCACGAATGTGGACCCGCGCCTGCTCGACTTCTGTGTCGATGCCTATCTGCGTCGAAAGGAGTTCGACCGGGCCAACGCGCTTGCATGGCGTCGGTTCGAAATGCGACCGATGGCAGATGCGTTCCCGGCATTGATGAAGGTCGCTACGGCTACCGGCAAGCTTGATGAAGTTCGCGAGCATGCACTGGAACACCTCAGGGCGCTGATCACGAAGGAGGAGTCAACGGCACGATCGAAGCGCCATGGCTGGCAAACGCCGACGCGCACCGAACTGGTCAAAATTTTCCTCTCGGAGAACAAGAACGACGTGGCCTGGGACGCCTTCATGGGTGGCCCGACCTCGACGCAGCTCTGGCCGAGGATGGCAGCTGTTCGCGGCAAGACGCATCCCCATGACGCGATTGCGCTTTATCGACAGCTGCTTCCGGTCGCTGCAGATAGCGGCACCCGCAATGCGCGCTATGACGAGGCATTTGAAATCGTGCGCGCCATCGGCAGCCTGAGGGCAAAGATGGGGGAGCGCACGGAGTTCACCAGGGAACTGGATGAGATTCGCACGACCTATCGCGCGAAGCGCAACTTCATCAAGTTGCTGGCCACATTGTCTTGAGCTGTCCCGTAGCCAGCGCAAGACCGCCGCCACAGCTTGTCGCTGTCGGCCCCTCCGTCATTCAGGAAGGAATTCCTGCGAGAGAACGTCATCCATGGCCCACGGCAACACTTCCGGGAATACATCGAGGTCCAGGCCGGTCTCATTGCTCGCAACGCTCCTGGCCTTCGACCATACGATGTCGAGCCACGCAGCATCACCAAATTTGCCGCGCAAGCTTGGCGCTTCATTGAGAAAGTAGGCAACTTCCTTGCGCTGAGTGCGAATGGTGAACTGCCAGTTCTTGCTGCGGCGGGACGGCTGAAACTGCCACTTCAACAGATGTGCAAGCAGCACGGACATCCGACTTGCCAATTCGCGTTGCTCGCCCTTGCCCACGTCCTCGATCTCTTCGGCAATATGTTGAACGTCGATGGCCGACAGCTTGCCAGCACGCAGCAGCGCGGCCTGCTCGCTCGCCCATGCCACCACGTCCGTCTCGTAGGTAGTACCCATGACTGACTCCATCAAAAGTGACTGAATAGTAGATGCACATGTGCACCTACTCAAACTCGTTTTGCTGGCTTCCCGATGGTCTTCCTGGCATGGTTGATCACCGCATCCGGGCAATTGCGTCGCCGCGCGCTGTCCGGTGCTGCCAGATACGACTTCCAGGTGGACAGGGAAATCGGAAAGGCTTGGCCCTTGTTGACCAACGCCAGCGCTTCGGCCTGGGTAATTCCGGCTTGCTCGATCAGGGCGCGTAGCACCGCGCCGTTATCCTCTTTGACTTCGCTCATAACGCCGCGTCCAGGTGCACTTGTGCACCTAGAGTAGCACAAGCGTACACGCGCACGCCGGTAGCTGCGCCGAAATCGGCGAGCCGGGCCATCTCGCGATCCTGGTCGCAGGTCAGCGTCTGAGCGATTGCAGCCTGGCCGTGCAACCGGCCAAGGCCGAATCCGCAATCGCGTCGGGCATCCTGATCAGCAACACGGCGCGGCTAATGCGCTCGACCAGCGCGCCCACGGCTGATCTGCGTGAAATCGGATGCGACTGGCTGCAAGGTTTTCTGCTATTGAGCTTTTCCTATTTCGCGACAAATCAAAATGACCACTGTCATTCCCGCGCAGGCGGGAATCCAGCGTCTTTGAAGTCCCCCGAAAGGGGGACAAAAAGTCACTGGGTCCCCGCCTGCGCGGGGACGACGAATATTTGGGCGTTGTCGTGAATTATGGAAAGCTCAATAGTGCGGCCTGTAGCTACAGCGCGCGAGAATGGAGGTGGCAGAGATTGCCAGACGCCCTGGCTGCCAGCCAAGGCGCTCAACCCTGCTCTCCCTTTGCCTTCAAAAAATCCACAAACGCCCGCAACGGCGCCGGCAAATGCCTTCGCCCCGGATAGTAAAGAAACGGCCCTGCGAACCGCTGCCACCAAGGCTCAAGAATCGGCTCCAGCGCCCCGTTTTCGAGATATGGCCGCAGCTTCCCCTCGAAGATGTGGATCACCCCAACCCCAGCCAGCGCCGCACTGATCGCCAGGTCAATCGACGCAGCAGGCCGGATCAGCAACCGGTGCGGCGGATCCAGCCGCAACGCCTCCCCATCGCGCTCGAACACCCACGGCGGCGTCGCGCCGCTGGCGAACTGTCCGCGCAGGCAGACGTGCGAGAGCAGATCGCGCGGATGCTCCAGCCTGCCGTGCTTGTCGAGATAGCCAGGCGTTGCCGCCGTCGCGAAGCATTGCACGCGTGGCCCGATCGGGATGGCGACCATGTCCTGCTCAAGCCGCTCCTCGTAGCGGATGCCTGCGTCGCAGCCGATGGCCAGCACGTCGACGAACCCATCCTCGACCACGACCTCTACGCGGATGTCGGGGTAGGCCTCCAGGAACGGCGGGAGGATGGCTGGCAACACCGTCCACGCGGCGCTCGACGGCACGTTCAGCTTGAGCGTGCCGGATGGCTTGTCGCGGAAGGCGTTCAGGACGTCCAGCGCGGACTCCATCTCGCTGAACAGCGGCGTGAGCCGCTCGAGCAGGCGCAGCCCCGCTTCGGTCGGGGCGACGCTGCGCGTGGTGCGGTTGAGCAGGCGCAGGCCCAGCTTCGCCTCCAGGCGGCGCACGGCGATGCTGAGGCTCGACGCCGAGACACCGCTGATCCGCGCCGCATCCCGAAAGCCCCCGGCGCGGGCCACCGACACGAACGCGGCCAGATCGTTGAATTCCATGCCAGTGTTCAAAATTTGAAACAACTTACTCAGCCTAGCCAGGAAAATGAAACAGTGCAAACGCTGCACGATACTGGCGCCAACCTTCATCAAGGATGGGCGTGGCCTCAGGACGCGATTCACCGCCCGGCACCTCGGCACGAACACCGGCGCTGTTTCCCCCGTTCGGCTGCCATCTGCCTTGACCAGCCGCTGACAATCGGACTAAGATGGACTAAGTCCATCAGGAGCGATCATGCATACTGTCAATATCCACGACGCCAAGACGAACTTTTCCCGTTTGGTTGATGCCGCGTCAGGAGGAGAAGAAATCATCATCGCGAAGGCCGGTAAGCCAGCCGCCCGGCTGGTGCCAATGGAGCGAGTCAAGGTGGCCCGCCGGTTCGGTGTCTTGAAGGGAAAGATCCGCGTTGCGGACGATTTCGACGCCCCGCTGCCAGATGATGTGATTGCAGAATTTGAAGGTCGTTGATGCGCTTGCTTCTCGATACGCATATCTACCTGTGGGCCGTGGCTGACGATCGCAAGTTGTCAAAAGCCGCGCGCAAGATTATTTCCGACGCCGATGAGGTCTTCGTCAGCAGCGCAAGCATTTGGGAAGCGTCGATCAAGGCAGGTCTGGGTAAGCTGGACGCCAATGTGACCGAGCTTGTTTCCGCAATCGAAACCAGTGGATTCACAGAACTCCCTGTCCGCGCGGCACATGCGGCCCTGGTCCGCAACCTGCCGGATATTCATCGCGACCCGTTTGATCGATTGCTGATCGCTCAGGCCATGCATGAGCCGCTTCGACTGCTCACTGCGGATGGCCATCTGGCGGCTTATACCAATCTCGTTGAAACGGTGTAGAGGTACGTATGCCGCAGGTGCCCTTGCCGGCCAACCGCTGAGCACCTCTTCGGACACATCGCGGCCCACCACACGAACACAACAAAGCCGTTGTATGCTGGCGCTGTTCAATTTTTGAAACAGCCCATTCAATCCAGATCGGATTATCAAACAGTGCAAGCCTGACCATACTGGCGCCAACCTTCCTCAAGGAGAGCGCCATGTCCCCCACATCCCAACCTCGCCGCCCCGCCACCACCTACACCCTTGCCGGCCGCACCGTGAACCGCATGGGCTACGGCGCCATGCAGCTCGCCGGGCCCGGCGTGTTCGGCCCGCCGAAGGATCGTGACGCAGCGATCGCCGTGCTACGCGAAGCCGTCGCGTCCGGCGTCAACCACATCGATACGAGTGATTTCTACGGCCCGCACATCACCAACCAGCTCATCCGCGAAGCCCTCCATCCGTACCCCGATGACCTGGTGATCGTCACCAAGGTAGGCGCCCGCCGCGGCGAAGACGCCTCGTGGCTGCCGGCGCTTGAGCCGGAGGCCATCCGGCAAGCGGTCCATGACAACCTGCGCAATCTGGGGGTGGAGGTGCTGGATGTCGTCAACCTGCGGCTCATGGGGGATATCCATGCGCCGACGGAAGGCTCGATCGAAAGGGAGGTCACTGCGCTGGCCGAGCTGCAAAGGCAGGGGCTGGTTCGCCACATCGGGCTGAGCAACGTGACGTCGGCGCAGGTGGCGCAGGCGCAGAAGATTGCGCCAGTTGTCTGTGTGCAGAACCAGTACAACCTGGTGCAGCGTGGCGATGATGCGCTGGTGGATGAACTGGCGGAGAAGGGGATTGCGTACGTGCCGTTCTTTCCGCTTGGCGGGTTCACGCCGATTCAGTCGGCGGGGTTGTCAAAGGTGGCGGAAAGGATCGGAGCGACGGCGATGCAGGTGGCGCTGGCCTGGTTGCTGCATCGGGCGCCGAATGTGTTGTTGATCCCGGGGACTTCGTCGGTGGGGCATTTGAGGGAGAACTTGAGGGCGGGGGAGATTGTGTTGACGGATGATGTGCTGGCGGAGCTGGATGCGATTGGAGGCGCAACGCGCGGGCATGCGGTTGCGTGAGTCCGTCGCAGCGATCAGCGGCTGGGACTTGAGGGAAGACTGAGGCTTCAGCTTGCAGCACGACACCGGTGCCAGAACCAGAACGGCGCGAGATCAATTGTCTCGCGCCGGTTTGCTTTCAGGCCCGCTGTGAGCGGGCCTGTCCCTCGTCAGACTAGCGACTGCAGGCGGTCGGCGTTCTGGTCGATCTGCTGCTTGAGCGGCAAGAGCAGGGCGTGGAGGCCCGTGCAATCGGGGATGTCGTCGCTCTGCAGGGTGGTGCTCTGCATAGCGACCTCTGTGTGTAAGCAATAGAGGCTCGCCGTCCGCTGTCATCGAGTGGGCGAGCACGAGGCAGGAAGACAGACCGGCACGTACCGCCGGCGAGCCTGAAGGCTCTCCCTCCGCGGCTCGCGCATAGAGGCATACGTAGGCGAAAGACGAGAACTTACCGCTTCGCTGCTCGTCCGGCGTTCGTGGCTCAGGCTGCCAGTAGATGAGGCAACACAGAGCAATGCGTCTGGTTGAAAGCCCGGTTCGAACATCTTGCCGAGGTGATGTGTCTCCCCCAGTAAACATTGTCCTGCGGGGTGCCGATATAGTAGGACATCTCTTTATAAGCAAAAAATTGAAAATGGATATCACAACCGATAAAAAAAAAATTCTGTACAAATCTTCAAAAATGCCTCATAAAAAATGGGCTGTAGTACTGCAGTGGCCTATTATTTCAGCGACACTTGCCTTGGTCGGAAGCCTTCTTGGAAGTGTACTGGGCCAATTGGTGAATGCATCCACGGAGGCGGACAAAGTGATTCGCGTCAAGCTGGAAGATGCATATCACAGTGCAGTTTCCCTTCCGGAATTTGCGACAGATTTCCATATGGCTGCTTTTGGACCTATGACTCCGCAGAACTTCAGTCTTGCAGCCAATCGGTACGATGCTGCAAGACTGAGGTTTTCGGAACGGGTTTCCAAGATTGTAGAGGTGAGGGATCTGTACGAGCCTCGTATCAGCGAAGCTGCAGGCAACGTTGTTACGTGCGCCCATGAATTTGGCAGAATTGTGGGCGATTTATTTCTTATAGAAGCCGAACAATATGGGCAACTAGTGATTCACCCCAAGTCATACTCGAACCCTGCGCTACCTCTGACTCGGGCCGAAGTAATTGGCGTGGCAGTAAAAAAGAGGCTTGACTGCGAGCGCTTTGACGAGAACTTAAAGCGGGCCATTTCTTCGGCAATGAAACACCATCTGTAAATAGGGGCGAGGTGCATTACGCTGGTCGGAAGGCCCTGACGACCGTGCGCAAGGCAAGAAGGGGGGTATGTAGGCCATAGCATCACATTGGGCTAGAAGCGGGGGGCATTGCTGGCCGGAGACGCCCTCGCCCCGGTGCCGATGGGCTGTTCCAATTCCAGATAGTGCTTGTCGGCCGAGGTCGAGTAGCTGCCAGGACTTGGGCCTACTATGCCGGGAGGCTGATATCACATTGTCGTGATGACCTACTTTGCGGCAATCAGTGGCTGTGTCTTGCTGGAGTAATAGGGCTTCGGATTGCAGCACTTCAAGATGCCACAACGAGAGCGACGCAGGGCCAGCAGGCTCGCGCCGTTTTACTTTCAGGCCCGCTGTGAGCGGGCCTGCCCCCCGTCAGACAAGCGTCTGCAGGCGGTCGGCGTTCTGGTCGATCTGCTGCTTGAGCGGCAGGAGCAGGGCGTGGAGGCCCGTGCAATCGGGGATGTCGTCGCTCTGCAGGTCCAGCAGAGTCAGGACGGAACGGAGGCCGGCGCTGACGCGCAGGAGGTCGTCGCTGGTTTCGAGGATGTGGTCTTCGAGGGTGACGGGAGTGCTGGGTGGGGGCAGGGTGGTTTTGGCGAGGCGGCGGGCCAGGGCGCGGTCGGCTTTGGCTAGGTTTTGGGCTAGTTGGGCTTGTTTTTGGGCGAGGGTGGGATCTTGGGGAGTTGGGATGATGGGCATTGAAACCTCCGTTCACAAGTAATGGAGGCTCGCCGTCCGCTGTCAACCGGGTGGGCGAGCACGTGGCAGGGTTGACAGACCGGCAATGCACGAACCGGCGAGCCCGAAGGCTCCCCCGCCACGGCTCGCCCGTAGAGGCGTGCATAGGCGAATGACGAGAGAATAGCGCTTCGCTGCTCGTCAGATGGCATTGAATAGGCTGTCAAACCTGGTCGACCATTGTTTTGGCGACGCTGTAAGTCTCCATGCTCACCTGTCGGCTGGGAATGGGCGAAGTCTCAAGTTTTGGGCGTGAGCATCGTGGCTATCGACGTCGCCAGCGTCAATGATCTTGCCGCTAATCCACCGGGGAGGAGGAGAGGGAGCCCGACGTGAACCGCATGGCCTACGGCACCATGCGGATCGCCGGGCATAGCGGGAATGGCCCAACTCAGGAATTTGGATCTGACTCCAACTGTTCAGCGACGTTCGGCAGCGTATCCATGCGATGAGCGAATACATGCAATTCGTGCAGGCGATCAGGATAGAGCCGGCCTAGCATGCCAATCAGGTGATCACGAACTGAAGCCCTGTCCTTTGCAAAGTGAGCCCGTCGGTGATCGTTCGAGCAAATCGCGACCACATTCCAAATAGCATCCGGGCCACCGCAATTCAGCGGCACAACGTGATGCACCTCTAGGTAATAGCCGGCATCTGTTACGAAGCCTAGCTCGCCGCAGGCTTCACAACGGCCGTCACCAGCCCTGCGCTTCGCGTCGCGTACAACCTCTGGATCACGGTCGAAAACCTTGGTCTGCGAGGTCTTCCAGCTCGGCGCTGTTGCAGCTTGGGTCGTAGCTTGTGGCATTTGCCTGGCCACGGACTCGCGATGCTCCAGCAAATTGCGAATGCGGTCGCCGACGTTGGCACCAACGTTTGCTGCGGGTTTCAATCCGGGAAGCCACTCCTTCCCCATCTCGGCGAGCACTGCCGAGACATTCTGCATCCGATATTCAAATGCCTTTTCGGTGCGCTCGAATGTCTTGCTGAGGGCGCGGTAAATCTCACGCTTGTTGTACGACCGTCCTTCGTCGTGACAGGCCATCATTTCCTTGTACGCGTCAACGGCCGCCGCCAACTCTGCGTCGCTCCAGTTCTTCATGCGTCTACCCGAGAATGTTCTTTAGTTGTTCTCGGAATATTCGCACACTCGCCGGAAGATTGGTGTGCTAGACGACCTCTCAGCCGAAATTGTGCTCTGTTCCGCCGAGCCAGACTGTGAGGTCTAACGACGTCGATGTGGAACAGCGGACAACTTTGTTGGAGGATCACGGCCTCTGGCAGCAGAGCCTCTCGGTGCCAAAACGAGGACGGCGCGAGGCCAGTTGGCTAGCGCCGGTTTGACTTCAGTCCGCCGTGAGCGGGCCTGTCCCCCCTTAGACCGACGCCTGCTGCGAGTCGGCGTTCTGGTCGATCTGCTGCTTGAACGGCAAGTGCAGTGTGTGGAGGCCCATGCAATCGGGAATGTCGTCGCTCCGCCGCTCCAGCACGGTCAGGATCGAACGGAGGATGAGCGCTGATGCTCAAGAGGTCGTCGCCGGTTTCGAGGATGTGGTCTTCGACGGTGGCCGGGGTACTGGGTGGGGGCGTTGTAGTTCCGGCGAGGCGATAGACGTCCCGGCTCGTCGTGGTCACGCTCTCAGGCCGAACCAGCGTCCGAGGCGTCTGCGAAGCGTCCGGGTATCTCTCACCTCACACTCCCAGACAATGAGCACTCGCCAGCCGAGAGCGCGTAATGCGTTGACTTGCTCGGCGTCCCGGGCCTTGTTCCGATCAAGTTTGGGTAGCCAAAAATCGGTATTCGATGTGGGCGCCCGTCCTCTTGGACAGCTATGTCCATGCCAAAAACAGCCGTGCACCAAAACAACGGCCCGATGACGGGGCAGGACGATGTCCGGTGTCCCAGGAAGCTCGCTACGGTGGAGCCTGAAGCGAAGGCCCATTGAATGGAGCAGCTTTCGCACGGCAAGCTCGGGAGCGGTGTCGCGGCTGCGGACTGCCGCCATGTTGCTGCTTCGCTGATGAGCAGAGACCTTATCCAAATCGTCTCAAAGCCGGTGCCTCTCAATCGGCCCGTGCCAGCCCCTTCGTTGGATTGCGCTTGTATTCGAGCAAACCCTTCTTCAAAGCGCCCGCGTGCGCAGCGATGAATGGCGGCGGAAGCGCATTGCCAATCATTAGCGCAATTGCCTCCTTCCCGTGGTTCACGTCAAACTTATAGCTTCTCGGGAAGCCTTGGAGTACCGCCGCTTCGCGTAGCGTAATGGTGCGATTGAGTGACGGATGTAGGAATCGGCCCTTAGACGGGTTGTGGCAACCACTCGTGATGGTCGGAGACACTTCGTTCCAGGCCATGCGTCCGTAAACATCATGGAAGCCTTTAATTCGCTTGTGACACTCCAGTTGGTGCTCCTCGCCCAAGTCTGAACGACTTCCGCCATCTTTCGGAATTAGCGCAATGAGTTCTCTCACGGCTTGGGATCGGTTTTCCGGAAGCGAGTGAAGTTTGTCTCGCGACGTTGATGGAGCGCCGATGCCTTTGAACGCCTTCCGTACTGTAACCCGCTCCGTCGAAGGAGATGCAAATTCCGGCTCATGCACTCGGGAGGCCAGCATAATGAGCCGCTTACGGCGTTGGGGTACTTCATAGTCCGCCGTATCGAGTACCTGAACCACCGCCTTATAGCCTAGTTTGGCAAGCTGATTGCGCATCTTCGTAAAGCGCTGGTCTCGCCCCAGAGCCGGTACATTCTCCAACATCACGGTCTTTGGGTTCATCACTCGGACAAACCTGAGAAAGTCAGCGACCAGGTTGTTCCGTTCGTCCTTCACGTATGTACGCTGGTTACGGGTGCGCAGCCTAGAAAAGCCCTGGCAAGGAGGACAGCCTGCAAGCAGGTCCAAGTCTCCGGGTTCCAACCCAATCTCCTCAAGAATTTCTGCGGGGTCGAGTTTGCGGATGTCCTCTGAGTACAAACGAACATCCTTGTGATTCAACTTATAAGTCGTCTGTGCCTTATCGTTGATTTCGACGGCCGCCTTTACTGTGAAGCCAGCATCCTTCAGACCGCGACTGAGTCCGCCGCACCCGCTGAATAAATCAACAGCAGTGAGCTTCGCTTTGGTTGTTGATTGGGCAGCGATGGGAGGGGACATTTCGAGCACGATCGGCAAAGTATAAAGTGTAGTAACGTGCCCCTATGTGTTTCGTCAAGCATTTGAGCCGGATTTCGGCTGATAGAAGGTGCCGTCGCGCAACATGGCGAACAGCACATCACAGCGTCTTCTGGCCAGGGCGATGAGCGCCTGATTGTGGCGCTTTCCTTGCTGAATCTTGCGAGCGTAGTAGCCCCTCGAGATCGGGTCTCGCAAGGCGGCAAAGGCTGAGAGGAACAGCGCTCTCTTGAGCACCTTGTTGCCTCGTCTGGACGGGTGTTCGCCGCGAATGGACGAGCCTGAGCGCCGGGTGACCGGCGCAAGGCCGGCGTAGGCTGCGAGATGTGCGGCCGAAGCGAAGGCTTTGTGCGCGACCTCAGTGAGGAGCCTGGCGGCGGTCCTGACGCCGACTCCCGGCATGCTGGTCAGGACCGGCCAAAGAGGGTGTTCATGTACCAACCGTTCTACTTCGCTGGCGACCTCGTCGCGTTGTTTGCGTAAGGCGGCGAGCTGCTGGGCTAGGCGCGGCATGACGATAGTGGCTGCCTGCGTGCCGGGCACGACGACAGCCTGTTCACTGAGCGCCTGAACGATTTCGGCAGCGAGGCTCTTGCCCATACGCGGCGCGAGCTTGGTCAGGCGGTTGGCGAGTGTCTTCTCGCTGGTTGCAGCAAGCTCGGCGGGTGAGGGGTAGCGCTCGAGCAGATCGAGCACGGCCGGATGGTCCAGACGAGGTCCCAGAACCCGTTCCAGCGCGGGATGGATCTGAGTGAGCAGGCCGCGAATGCGGTTGCTGGTTTGGGTGATTTGGGCTGCCAGATCGTCGTCGAAGCCGCACAGCATGGTGAGCTCAGCGAGCGGCTCGTCAGCGAGTCGCAGCGAGCGCAGCGTATGCGGCATCGATCGCGCGGCCTCGGCGATGATCGCGGCATCTCGGGCATCGGTTTTGGCTTCGCCCGCGTGCAGATCGGCGATGCGGCGCATGGCCAGACCCGGCAGATAGGCGACCATGACGCCTTCGTCGCGGGCGACTGCCACCGGCAGCGCCCCAATGGTAGCGGGTTGATCAACGACGAACAGGAGTTGGCCGTGTACTTTGAGGTCGGTGATGAGTGCGCGCAGTTTGGTCTCATCGTTGGGCAGCGCTTTGTTGTACAGGCGCTTGCCGGTCCGATCGAGTGCGACAGCGTGATGATGGCCTTTGCCTACATCAACGCCGACAAACACATCGACGGAGTCATGTTGTTGGTTTTCTTGCATCGAAGGTTATGCGCATTGAGCGGGTTGGCCTGCAACAGCGGTGGCAAGTCTCGGCATCCACGTTACGGACGGCCTCAAGAACACCTTGGCCGAGCCCCTATTAGCGATCACCAGCCACCCACCAGGCCCGGTGACAACACCCCCCGGATCATGGACGACTGGGGGCGAGAATCATGCCGGGCCTGGCTGGCCAAAGCCCCAATTATCGGGGCATGAAGATAGTAACGGGGCGAGGACAAGCGCTGGCCTCGGGGGTCGAAATGCCGTGCCCATACGCCCTTCACAATGCGTCGAATGTTGGATACCTCGGGTTCGCCTCACTGGACATTCAGCGAGATCAAAGTTATCCCCAACTTTTAGAAAGTTGCTTTGAAAGCGTCCCGTCGTGACTGGCAGGTCGAACCGAGTCACAGAGAGATCTCCCAAATGAAGAAACCCTTGGACTCTCACGAGACCCAAGGGTTTAGGCGGCGAATTACGTCCTCCGGACTTGCAGATTATGACAAGATGGAATAATGGAGCCTGTTACTCAAACGCGGTAGCTTCAAATAAGTTCATTTGATTATTTTTAGCGCATACAACGCTCTCAAACATCAATATTCCTCGCCACCAACGCATTACTCTCAATAAAGTTCCTCCGCGGCTCCACCTCATCCCCCATCAGCGTAGTAAAGATCTGATCCGCCGCAATAGCATCCTCAATCTGCACCTTCAGCAGTCGCCGTTGGGTCACGTCCAGCGTCGTCTCAAACAACTGCTCCGGGTTCATCTCCCCAAGACCCTTATACCGCTGACGCGACACCCCACGTTCGGCTTCGGACAGCAACCACTGCATCGCCCCATGGAAGTCATTGACAGTCTGATCCCTCATCTTGTCCCCTTCCCCGCGCTGCACCTTGGTCCCCTCAGGCGTCAGCCCCTGGAACGTCTTGGCCGCATTGGACAGCGCCGCGTAATCCGCCCCGTGGACAAAGTCCGCGTCCATGTGCGACAGCCGCACGTTGCCATGATGACGACGCGCAATCATCAGGCGATGCTTGTCCGTCTTTTCGTCGAACTGGGCATACACATCCGCCGTGCCATCGTCGTTGACGGCAGCGCCGATCAGCGTCTTGGCATGCATCTCCGCCAGCTTGGCCTTCAGCGCCACGGCCGATGCCTCGGCCGCCGGCGCGCTGTCCAGGTCCAGCGTCACGCCATCGGCAATCGCGCGCAGCGCATCCGTATCCACGATGCGTGACAGGCGGCCGATCACGCCTTCCGTCAGCTGGTACTGCCGCGCCAGCTCGGTCAGCGCATCGCCATTGATCTCCGTGCCATCCGGGCGCACCAGCACGGCCTTTTCCATGGCCAGCTTGAGCAGGTAGGCGTTGAGCTCGACGTCGTCCTTGATGTAGCGCTCTTCCTTGCCGTGCTTGATCTTGTAGAGCGGCGGCTGGGCGATGTACACGTAGCCGCGCTCGATGATGTCGGGCATCTGGCGGTAGAAGAACGTCAGCAGCAGCGTGCGGATGTGCGAGCCGTCCACGTCCGCGTCGGTCATGATGATGATGCGGTGGTAGCGCAGCTTTTCCAGGTTGTAGTCGTCCTTGCCGATGCCGGTGCCCAGCGCGGTGATGAGCGTGAGCACTTCCTGGCTGGAGAGCATCTTGTCGAAGCGCGCGCGCTCGACGTTCAGGATCTTGCCCTTGAGCGGCAGGATGGCCTGGAACTTTCGGTCGCGCCCCTGCTTGGCGGAGCCGCCTGCGGAGTCACCCTCCACCAGGAAGAGTTCGGACTGGGCCGGGTCTTTTTCCTGGCAGTCGGCCAGCTTGCCGGGCAGGCCCATGCCGTCCATGACACCCTTGCGGCGAGTCATTTCGCGGGCCTTGCGGGCGGCTTCGCGCGCGCGGGCGGCGTCGACGATCTTGCTGCAGATGATCTTGGCGTCGTTGGGCGTTTCCAGCAGGAAGTCGGTCAGCGCCTTGCTGACCAGCTCTTCCACGGGCAGGCGCACTTCAGACGAGACGAGCTTGTCCTTGGTCTGCGAGCTGAACTTGGGCTCGGGCACCTTGACGGACAGCACGCAGGCCAGGCCTTCGCGCATGTCGTCGCCGCTGGTTTCCACCTTGGCCTTCTTGGCGATCTCGTTTTCTTCGATGTACTTGTTGATGACGCGGGTCATCGCGGCGCGCAGGCCGGTCAGGTGGGTGCCGCCATCCCGCTGGGGGATGTTGTTGGTGAAGCAGAGCACCTGCTCGTTGTAGCCGTCGTTCCACTGCATCGACACTTCCACGGCGATGCCGTCTTTCTCGGCATTCGCGTAGAAGATGGTGGGGTGCAGAACAGTCTTGGCGCGGTTGATGTACTCGACGAAACCCTTCACGCCGCCGGAGAAGGCAAAGTCTTCTTCCTTGCCGGTGCGCTGGTCGACCAGCTTGATGTGAACGCCGTTGTTCAGGAACGAGAGTTCACGAATCCGCTTCGACAGGATTTCGTAGTGGAACTCGACGTTGGTGAAGATTTCCTCATCCGCCAGGAAGTGCACTTCGGTGCCGCGCTTGTCGGTATCGCCGGTGATCTTCATCGGGGACACTTCGACCGGCTGGCCGTCCGGGCCGTTGACGGTTTCGACGATGCGGTTCTGCACGTCCCCCTTGGCGAATTCGATCAGGTGGACCTTGCCGTCACGGCGCACGGTCAGGCGCAGCCACTTGGACAGCGCGTTCACGCACGACACACCCACGCCGTGCAGGCCGCCGGACACCTTGTAGCTGTTCTGGTTGAACTTGCCGCCGGCGTGCAGCTCGGTCATGGCGATTTCCGCCGCGCTGCGCTTGGGTTCGTGCTTGTCGTCGAACTTGACCAGGGGCGGGATGCCGCGGCCGTTGTCGACGATGGAGATCGAGTTGTCGCTGTGGATGGTGACCGTGATCTCGGTGCAGTAGCCGGCCAGCGCTTCGTCGATGGAGTTGTCCAGCACCTCGAAGACGAGGTGATGCAGGCCGGTGCCGTCCGAGGTATCACCGATGTACATGCCCGGACGCTTGCGTACCGCCTCCAGGCCTTCCAGGATCTGGATCGAAGAGGCTCCGTAGGAGTTTTCCTGTTGCGGGTTCTGCTGTTCGGTCATGTTTTCCTACTCACGGCAAATGCGGAATCCGGCCACGGCGGCACATTGGCCAGGCCCGGGAGGCTCCGCAAGGCGGTTACTAAAAACGGCAAAAGGGGCGGACCGGTTTCGGTCCTGCCCCTGCTGCGAGAAGACTGCCCGTAATGATTCGGGTGTCGTTGCGTGCCGTTTGCTGCTCCGGTATGTCGTTGTCTGCGTGTCCTGTTACCGGATCATCAGATGCGCATCGGCATGACGACGTACTTGAAGTTGTCGTCTTCCGGCACGGTGATCAGCGCGCTCGAATTCGAGTCGCCGAGGCTGACCTGCACTTGCTCGCTCTTCAGGTTGGCGAGGACGTCGAGCAGGTAGGTCACGTTGAAGCCGATGTCGAGCGCGTCGCCCGAGTAATCGAGTTCCAGCTCTTCCTGCGCCTCTTCCTGATCGGCGTTGGTGGAGCTGATCTTCAGCATGTGGGTGTCCAGGATGCAGCGCACGCCCTTGAACTTGTCGGTCGTCAGGATGGCGGTACGTTGCAGCGCCTGCTGCAGCTTCACGCGGTCAATCGCAAAAGCGTTCTTGTAGCCCTTGGGAATGACGCGCTGGAAGTCGGGGAACTTGCCTTCCACCAGTTTGGAGATCAGTTCGATATTGGCGAAGCTGAACTTGACCTGGTTGGCGGCGAGCTGCACCTGCACGGGATCGTCGTTGTCTTCGAGCAGGCGTTGCAGTTCCAGAATGGTCTTGCGCGGGATGATGACTTCCTGGCGCGCGCCCACACCGGCGGCTTCGGTGTCCAGCTCCACGCCGCAGTAGGCTAGGCGGTGGCCGTCGGTGGCGACTGCCATGACCTTCTTGCCGTCGACGACGAGCAGCATGCCGTTCAGGTAGTAACGGATGTCTTGCTGCGCCATGGCGAAGTGGACCATCGCCAGCAGGTGCTTGAAGGTCTTCTGCGGGAGCGAGACGCTGGCGTTGAATTCGGTGGCTTCGGCAACGGTCGGGAATTCTTCCGCGGCCAGCGTCTGCAGTGCGAAGCGGCTCTTGCCGGACTGCACGGTCATGCGCTTGTCGTTGAGCGACAGGGCGACGTCGCCGTCAGGCATGGCGCGCAGGATGTCGAGCAGCTTGCGTGCGGCCACAGTGGTGGCCACGCTGTCATTGCCCACGCCGCATTCGGCGTGCGTGGTGATCTGGATCTCGATGTCGGTCGAGAGGAAGGATACGTTCGAGCCGGACTTGCGAATCAGCAGGTTGGCCAGGATCGGGAGGGTGTGGCGGCGCTCCACGATGCCGCTCACGATTTGCAGCGGACGCAGCAGATTGTCTCGCGAGGTTTTGACCAATTGCATTGAATTTATCCTTCGTCGTTTGTCGTCGGCGACCGCAAACTCTAGGCAACTCCAATTCACTTAGAAATCAAGGAGTTAATATGCCATTGTACCAAGGATAAGCCGCTGCGGTGAAGCGGGGCGAAACCGCCGGAAGTGGGGTCTGTGCACAAAAAGCCACGATGCTGGCCGCGCACTTTCCACTGCACTTTCGGCATTCCGTCCCGACTCACCGCAAAGCCTTATTCTGTGGCTGACACTGCACTCGGCTGCGGCTGGACCGATGTTGTTTAACAGGCGCCCCAAGGACTCCCTTGTGACGCCGAACCTACAGTATGCCAGCCTAATCGGCCGGCCCTTCAAAACTGCTTCTCTGCCCTGTCATTCCCGCGCAGGCGGGAATCCAGCGTCTTTGAAGTCCGCCCGCGGGAGACGAAAAGTCACCGGGTTCCCGCCTTCGCGGGGACGACAGGCAAACACCAGGCACTCAACTAACTCAACCCTTGAGCGTCTGTTCCAGCACGTGCAACTCGTGGTTGAGCTGCGCGTCCTTGCTGCGCTCATCGGCAATCTTGCGCACCGCGTGCAGCACGGTGGTGTGATCGCGCCCGCCGAAGAGCTCGCCGATCTCGGGCAGGCTCTTCTGCGTGAGCTCCTTCGCCAGGTACATCGCGATCTGGCGCGGCCTTGCAATGTTCGCAGGCCGCTTTTTCGAGTACATGTCAGCGACCTTGATGTTGTAGAAGTCCGCGCAGGTCTTCTGGATGTTCTCGACCGAGATCTGTCGGTTCTGCACCGTCAGCAGGTCCTTCAGCGCCTCGCGCGTCACCTCGATGGTGATGTCGCGGCCGTGGAAGTTCGAGAACGCCAGGATCTTGCGCAGTGCGCCTTCCAGCTCACGCACGTTGGAACGCAGGTGCTTGGCGACGAAGAACGCGACTTCCTCGGGCACGCTCACGTTCTCGGCGGCGGCCTTCTTCATCAGGATCGCCACGCGCATTTCCAGCTCGGGCGGCTCGATGGCCACGGTCAGGCCGGAGTCGAAACGCGAGATCAGGCGATCGTCGATGCCGGTGATCTCCTTCGGGTACGTATCGCTGGTGATGATCACCTGCGCCCGGTTGGCGATCAGCGCTTCGAACGCGTAGAAGAACTCTTCCTGCGTGCGGTTCTTGCCGGAGAAGAACTGGATATCGTCGATCAGCAGCAGGTCGAGCGAGTGGTAATAGCGCTTGAACTCGTCGAACGCCTTGCGCTGGTAGGCCTTCACCACGTCCGAAACGTACTGTTCGGCGTGGATGTAGCGGATACGCGCGCGCGGGTTCTCCAGCAGCATGAAATTGCCGATGGCATGGATCAAGTGCGTCTTGCCCAGGCCTACGCCTCCGTATAGATACAGCGGGTTGTAGGACTTGCCTGGGTTGTTCGCCACCTGGATGGCGGCAGCGCGCGCCAGCTGGTTGGCTTTACCGGTGACGAAGTTGTCGAACGTCAGGATCGGGTTCAGGCGCGAGCGCTCGTGCACCGTGTCGCTGGCCTGGCTCGGCTGGCCGGGCTGCGCACCAGGCGCCCCGGGGTGCTGCACCATCGGGCCCGACTGCATGGGCGGTTGTTGCTGCTGCACACGGTAGGAGCGGGCGGCGGCTTCGGCCGGGTCCATCTGGACGACGTCGATCTCGCCCATGTCGACACCGTGCTGCGCGGCCTGCGCCTGCTGCGGGCGGGAGCCACCCTGCAGCGGATGGCCCGGGTAGGGCGCCTGGCCCGGGCCGAAGCCTGCCTGGCCGCGGGCGGACTGGTACTCGCCGTAGCCCTGCTGCATGCCGGGTTGGGCGAACTGCTGGCCCATGGGTTGCCCCATCGGCTGGCCGCCGGGATAGCCCTGCATGCCCGTACCTGCCGCTGCGTGACCATCGGGTGCGGCGCCCGGCATCATGCCCGGCTGGCCACCCATGCCGGCCGCCGGTGGTTGCGCGTAGGCCGCAGCGCGGCCCGACGCAACAGGATCCAGGACAAAGTGAACACTGACCTGCGCTTCCCAATATTCGCAGGCAAGGGCGGTAATACGCCCCGAAAACTGGCTCTTGACCCAATCCAGCTTGAACCGGTTCGGCGCGGCAATGCGCAGCGTGTGCGCCTCCTCGTCGAAACCGACGGGCGCCAACGGCTTGATCCAGGTTTTGAACTGTTGCGGCGTCAGCTCGCGCTCGAGTTGCGCGGCTGCCGCCTGCCAGAAGTCTTGCATTGTTTTTTGTTAAGTTAGCGCATCCCCAGGGTGCGCCACGGCTACTGTCGCGCCTCGCCAGCCCGGCCTTCTCCGTACCCATGCCTGCGGCGCCGGCAGCGACTTACGTATACGTCCTGTATACGGTCCGCCGCGTCGGCCTGCAAAAACTTGGGGGGAAGCCCGGGATGCGCCTGCGCCACGCAGCCCGTGTAGTGATTGGACCGGGATTGTACCCCCGGCCTCAAGTTATCCACAAAGGATAAGTCTGTGGACAACTTGTGCAAATTCAGTGGATTGGTGTGCACAACCCGAGCAGCGGCGCGGGTTTCCGGCATGCTGCAGCGCCGGAAAACACAGAGGAAACAGGGACTTCGGCCAATCTGGCGGCCTGCCGCAGTGCACGAATCAGCACGCAAACTTGTTAACAGGCTGTTGTGGACAATGGCGCACGGCTGTTTACGTAACGTTTACGTAGTGCTGTCGCGATTGTGCCCCTGCACACATGACGAAGCCTTGACACTCGCGACGAAAATCGTTTAAATGGCGGGTTCTGCGATGCGGCAGGGGATCACGTATGCGCATCGCCGGGTCTGGCCTGTCCGTGCCGCCCGCGCCTGCAGGTGTATACCTGCAATCCAGCGCTGGCCGGCTTCAGGGCCGGCACCAAGACAGAACCAGAATCGTCGTGACCTTGTCGGTATACGCCCCAGGCGTTTCCGGCGCACGGCAACCCCATGCGAACCATACGCGGCGGCCACGGCACCCCGGCACCGGCCGGAGGCGGGCTAGCCCAGATCAACCAGAGAGTGCAACATGAAACGTACCTACCAACCTTCCGTTACCCGCCGCAAGCGTACCCACGGTTTCCGCGTGCGCATGAAGACCCGTGGCGGCCGTGCCGTCATCAACGCTCGTCGCGCCAAGGGTCGCAAGCGCCTGGCAATCTAAGGGCCGGGCGACCGGTCTGGACGGTGGCAACGCCGTCCATGCCAACCGCCTCGCCTTCTGGATGGCCGGTAGCTTGCCGCAGGCTGCAGTGTTCCCGCTAGCTTTGCCAAGCGTGTCTACCTTTGCCTTTCCCAAAGCCGCGAGGCTGACAAAGACGGATGAGTTTTCATCCGTTTTTGCTTTGCGGCCCCGCAAGCGCAGTACGCACTTTGTGCTCTACGTGCGCGCCAACGGCCGGGCCGAAGCCCGGCTGGGCGTGGTGGTAGGCAAGAAGTTCGCGCCGCGCGCGGCCGAGCGCAACCTGGTCAAGCGCATGGCGCGCGAGTTGTTCCGCCTGCGCCAAGGCCAGTTGGGCGGACGCGACGTGCTGCTGCGGCTGCAGGCAAAGTTTCCGCGTGCGGAATTTACCAGCCGCTCCGCGGTCCGACGTGCATGCCTGACGGAGATTTCCAGCTTGCTGGAAGTGGCCGCCAGGCCCCTGCCTCCGCCACCGCCGTCACCCTCGGCCGCGCCTGAACAGCCAAAGGGCCTTCCGGCCTGACCGCTCCCAGCCATGAAGCGAATCCTGCTAGCCCTGCTGCGCATCTACAAGATCGCTCTGAGCCCGTACCTGGGCTCGCGGTGCCGCTTCTGGCCTACCTGTTCCGACTACGCCCGCGACGCCGTCGTGCGTCATGGCGCCGCGCGCGGCAGCTGGATGGCCGTGTGCCGGCTATGTCGTTGCCATCCTTTCGCGCAAGGCGGGTATGATCCCGTGCCGGGCGCGGAAACGGAAACTGCACAAACGGGCAAGTTTGCCCAACCCGCGACGGGCCATGGGCCTGTCACCGTCCGCAATATCCGTCTGCCCAGACCCTGATTCCCCCGACCACAGCGAGACATGGATATCAAACGCACCATCCTCTGGGTCATCTTCTCGATGTCCCTCGTGCTGCTCTATGACAACTGGCAGCGCGCCAACGGCCACGCGTCGATGTTCTTCCCGAGCGCGACGCAGCAGCAGGCCGCCTCGGCGCCCGCCGCCGCCGGCGCAGCCCAGGGCGATGTGCCCAAGGCCAACGCAACTGCAGGCGCCGCTGCTCCGGCAGCCCCGGGTGCTCCGGGTGCCGCCCCGCAGGCAGCCGCCCAGCCCACGGGCGAGAAGATCATCGTGACCACCGACGAGGTGCGCGCCGAGATCGACACCGCTGGCGGCATCCTGTCGCGCCTGGAGCTGCTCAACGAGCACGAGAAGGACGGCAAGCCGGTGGTGCTGTTCGAGCGCGACACCACGCGCACCTACCTGGCCCGCTCCGGCCTGATCGGCGGCGACCTGCCGAACCACACCACCGTGTTCACGGCCGCCCCCGGCCCGCGCACGCTGGACGGTGCCGACAAGCTGGAAGTCACGCTGACCGCCGACAAGAACGGCGTGAAGTTTGCGAAGACTTACGTCTTCCACAAGGGCAGCTACGTGGTGGACACGCGCTTTGCCGTGACCAACGCAGGCACCGCGCCGGTTTCGCCGACGCTGTACCTGGAACTGGCGCGTGACGGCAGCAAGGTGGAGCAGTCGCAGTTCTACAGCACCTTCACCGGCCCGGCCATCTACACGGACGCGGACAAGTACCACAAGATCACCTTCGAAGACATCGCCAAGGGCAAGGCCAGCACGCCTGGCGCTACCACCAATGGCTGGGTGGCGATGGTGCAGCACTACTTTGCCTCGGCCTGGATTCCGCAGGCGGGCAAGGAGCACAGCTTCTACGTCCAGCAGATCGACCCGAACCTGTACCGCGTGGGCATCCAGCAGCCGCTTGGCCAGATCGCCCCGGGTGCCACGGTGACGACCGACGCGCGCCTGTTCGCCGGCCCGCAGGAAGAGCGCATGCTCGAGAAGATCACCCCCGGCCTGGAACTGGTGAAGGACTATGGCTGGCTGACCATCCTGGCCAAGCCGCTGTTCTGGCTGCTGGAAAAGCTGCACGGCTTCCTGGGCAACTGGGGCTGGTCGATCATCCTGCTGACGGTGCTGATCAAGCTGGTGTTCTTCCCGCTGTCGGCCGCCAGCTACAAGTCGATGGGCAAGATGAAGGAGCTGCAGCCGCGCATGACGGCCATGCGCGAGCGCCACAAGGGCGATCCGCAGAAGATGAACCAGGAGATGATGGCGCTGTACAAGACCGAGAAGGTCAACCCGCTCGGCGGCTGCCTGCCCATCGTGATCCAGATCCCGGTCTTCATCGCGCTGTACTGGGTGCTGCTGTCGTCGGTGGAAATGCGTGGCGCGCCGTGGCTGGGCTGGATCCATGACCTGTCGGTGCCGGATCCGTTCTACATCCTGCCGATCGTGATGGCTGCATCGATGTTCCTGCAGACCAAGCTGAACCCGACCCCGCCGGACCCGGTCCAGGCCAAGGTCATGATGATCATGCCGCTGGTGTTCTCGTTCATGTTCTTCTTCTTCCCGGCCGGCCTGGTGCTGTACTGGGTCGTGAACAACATCCTGTCGATCGCCCAGCAATGGCAGATCAACCGGATGCTCGGCAAGGGCAAGACCGCCGCGGTCGCCAAGAGCTGAGCGAGAGAGATGCTGAAGGTTTGATGCAAGCCCGGTGGAGACACCGGGCTTTTTTTGCGTCGGCGCATGCCGGTACGCAGTTTCCGAGGAGATACCCATGAGCTGGTCCGCCCGCCAATACGTGGCCTTTGAAGACGAACGCACGCGCCCGGTCCGCGATCTGGTTGCCGCGATTCCCAATGAGATCGTGCGCACGGCGGTGGATATCGGTTGCGGGCCGGGCAATTCCACCGAGGTGCTGATGTCGCGGTTCCCGGGTGCGTCGGTCACCGGACTGGACAGCTCCGAGGACATGATCGACGCCGCGCGCAAGCGGTTGCCCGATGTGCAGTTCGATGTCGCGGACATCACGGCATGGAACGACACCGGTCCCTACGACGTGATCCTGGCCAATGCGGTGCTGCAGTGGGTGCCGGACCACGCCACGCTGTTTCCGGCGCTGGTGCAGAAGCTGTCGCAGGGCGGCACGCTGGCCGTGCAGATGCCGGACAACATCGAGGAACCCGCGCATCGGCTGATGCGCGAGACTGCCGCGAAGGGTCCGTGGGCGGCCAAGCTGGCCGCTGCGAGCAACGCCCGGGCGGCGCGGGCTTCGGCGCGCTGGTACTACGAGCTGCTGCGCCCGCATTGCGCGCGCGTGGATGTGTGGCTGACGGTCTACCATCATCCGCTCGCCGGTGGCGCGAATGCGGTGGTGGAATGGTTCAAGGGCAGTGGCCTGCGGCCGTTCATCCAGCCGTTGGATGACGCCGAGCGCGCGGCTTATCTGGCGCAGTATGAGGCGAAGATTGCCAAGGCGTATCCGGCATTGGAGGATGGGTCGGTGTTGTTGCCGTTTCCGCGGTTGTTCGTGGTGGCGACGCGCTGAGGGATCGTTTCGGCTGCTCCGCCGGAACCCTTATTGGGTTCCGGGGACACGCTCGGCCGGAGATGCTCCAGCATCGGCCACCGTCCCCGCGCGCGGGATCAGGAATACGCGCGGCGATATCTTGAGACCCAGCAGCGACAGCAGATCGAGCACGCCAGCACCGGACTCACTGCGCATCTGGAACTGAATTTCCGGTACCTTCGCCGTATCCGATCCCCCCGCTGTGGCGACACCAGTATCGGGTTCCGCAGGCCAGCCAATCTGGTACGTGGCGCCATCGATCTGCTGGATGTGTCCGCGCGCGAGCATGCGCAGCAGACCGAAGCGCCCGCCAAACTCGTAGCGTTTGTTCGTACCTGCCGTTTCGGTTTGCCACTGCAGTCGGGTGCCGAGGTCCGCCAGGCTGTTCGAAGGCCACGCCATCCGCTGCCAGGTTTCGCGCTGGTTGTAATAGTGCAGTTTCTGGCCGTCGATGGTCAGCACGGTATCGGTCAGGCCAGGGGTAGGAACCGGCTTGAGTTCGAACCGGTACTGCGGCTCGCCCTGCACCAGCAGGTGAGCACCGATGCGCTGCAACAGATTGATGAATTTCAGAAATTCCGGGTCAAAGGTGATGCCCCGCGCCCCGGTGGCCGGCACCCACTGATTGCCCTGGAGTTCCAGGACGCCGGCCAGTTGGGTGGCCAGGAACGTCTGGATACGACCGCCTTGCGGGCGCACAAACTGGGCAAACTCGGGCAACGAGGCATCGTTGCCCGTGTCGGCAAACGGGTAGCGTCCCGCAAAAGCATGGTTCCAGTCGCTGACCACAGCGCGATACCACAGGTCGTTCAGGCTCGCCTGCGCGGGCAGCACGATAGTCTGCGTGGCCTGGGCAATGGGCCGCACGAACAGCGCCTCCCCCATACCCGCCCATTCCGTGCCAACGCTCGCCGCCATCAACTGCGCATAGGCCTGCGTGTCGGCCAGTTCCGAGCCCTTGCCCTGGAACAGCGTCTGGGCCATCTGGCGCGCCTGTTCGTCAGCGTCGGGGCTGCCATTGACCTGCTGCAGGCGCAGCCGCAGCGCGGTGGCCCGGTCGAGGAAGCGCTGCAGGCTCAGGTCGCTGTTGGCGATACCCTGCCTGGACTGCCCTACAAGGCGCAGCACCGGCCCGAAGGCCGCATCAAGTGGACCGGCAGGCTCTGACCGGGCGGTTTGCGGTGCGTCGCCTTTGCTGGTGAACATGTCCTTCGCCTTGTTCACCAGCGCGTCCGACAGCGATGCCTTCTGCACGCCCGCGCCACCCTGGTATTCCAGTGACTTCATCAGCGCGATCACCGGCGACTGGCGCGCATCGGCCAACAGCTTGAGCTGGCCGATTGCCGCGGGCAAGGTCGGCGAGGGCTCCCACTGCAGCGCGTTCATGAAGCCCTGCCAGTGTTCGGCGTAGTCGGCAAAGTACTGCAGCGTGAGCGCCTTGCGCAGTTCGTACGCGGACAGGCTCGGCGCGTTGTCGCGGGCCTGGTCACCGGCGAGTACCCAGTCCGTACTCACGTCGCGGCGCTTCACGGCCTCCTCGATGGCATCTGCGATGTAACCCTCGTAAGCCTGGCGGGTGAACACTCCGGGCACTACGGCCGACGCATGCAGAAGACCACGCGTGTCCGTGCCCACGGTCAGCGACGCCAGGGTCTGGTCCGGGTACTTGCTGCCTGCGCCGTCGAGGATCTGCTGGTACACCGTGTCCTGCGCATTCCGTGCGCCGATCACCGCCAGCAGCGTCTGGCGTGCGCCGGCGACGAGTTCGGGACGGGCATCGATCTTCCGGTCGGGGTTCGATTTCAGGTGTTGCCCGTAGAACTGGGAGAGGCGCTCGGCGAGGTCCTGTTTTTCTCCAGGTGTGATGCGGGCCTCGGTGGTCCATGCCTTTGCCAGTTGCGAGGCGAGGAAGGCGGGTTCCGTGCGCTCGGGATGGGCCAGCATCAGGTAGGCCTTGAGCCCATCGCGTCCGCCCATGGCCCATTTGCTGGTCTGGTCAGTGAGCGAAGTGGTCTGCAGTTGGCCGAGGTCGACAAGCGAGGCCTCCAGATTCTGTTGCGCGGGTGTAATCAGGAACTGCCGGGCTGCCTGGGTGTATGGCTTCCACAGCGCGGCCAGCACTTCCGGGTCACGGTTCAGGCCGAAGCGGGTAAGCCATGGCGCGTGGTGTTGCGTGCGGTATTCGTAGTGGTCGATTTGCTGCTGGAGGGCCAATAGTGCGTGCAGGCGCTTCGCTGGATCGGTGGTCGTGCGAACGCCTTGCATGGCGTCCCGGGCGATGCCAATGTCCTGCAAATTGCGCAAGCCGGATACTGCCATTCCGGCGGTCCAGAGGATCGTGCAAGCGAGCGCTCCCCCCGCAACTGCCGTCCACGGGTAAAAGCCGATGCGGCGGCCACGGTGGTGCAGCGCCTGCCGGGCAATTTCACGCCACGTCAGTCTCAGCGCCGACAGATCGATGCGTACGGGTAGCGAACGGATTCCCTCTGCGGCAATACGGGCCACGTCTCCAGACGCGTCTGCCACCGGTACCCGTCCAACCATCACGGGCGCTGCAACCTCGGGCACGAACATGACGCCGGCCAACGGCGCCTGTCGCCATACGGACGCTTGCCAGGCCGCCCAGCGACTGGCAATGCTGGCGCGCTGGTCACCAATGTAGGCCGAGATCACCGCGATGAAAGGTGGCTTCTCGTTTTTGATGCCAAACAAGATTGCATTGGCTGTACGAGTTTCAAGCTCAGCCAGTTGGTCGTGCAGAGGAATCTGGTCTGGCAAGCGACGGCACGCATTCACGAAAACACCGACCGGCTGGTCATGGTCAGGCTGAGAGCCGCGCACCGGCACCGGGTACAGAAACATGATCGGTGCGGCCCAGCCCAGCACCCGCTGGCAGTCGCTCAGCAGGCGCAATGACTCGACATCCGACGCGACCGCCGAATCGCTTCCTACGACTTGCACCACGGCGTCGGTGGGGCGGCGCCGGCGCAGGCTGCGGATTTGCTGCTGCCACAAACTGGCGTCGATTCCTTGAGGTGCCGCGTGGACCAGAACTACCTCGTCGGTGCACCGCACGCCTGCCTGCTTGAGTCCCGGTGCGACCTGCTCAATGGTGGAGTCGTCGCCGCAGATCATGAGCCATGGCGCGCGATAGCGCCAACGCCAGCCAGATTGGCGGCGCAGTTCCATGCGCAGTTCCCCGATCCGAGCATCACATCCTCGCGCTGAGGTCTTCTGTTCCGCCGAAACTTCCCCTGTCACGCGGGAGAACGAGCGCCGGATAGCCTTGTGACCGCCGAGAAATACGACAATCACATAGACAAAGCTGAGCACGAACACTGCCAGCACAGTCCACAGCATGAACGTAATCTTTTCGCCCTGAGATGTCAGACCGAAAACACCATCATTCAGCCAGATGACGAGGTCAAGGATGACCGCAACAATGGCAATCGCCATCGGCCCGCCCCAAAAGAGTCATGGAGCCCGGGGCTCGCGCTGTGCTGGATTCCTTCTCTAGCGCCTTAAGGTTATTGCTCGGATTCGTCATGCGGGATAGTCGTGACATGAAGGACCGCGGCCTGGGCACGGTCCACAATGAAATGGGCGCCGGTCTGGCATGATTCGATCGCAGCGGCGATGGAAAGCAAGGCATTCAAAGAGCCAGCATTGCCGACGACGGCATCCACGCGGCGCTGTGCGTCTGCCTCGCCAAGATTTACAAGAGGTGGCTGTTTGAATGCCGGGAGCAGCACGGTCTCGTCCCGACTTGGCAGGCCCGTGATCCACGCACGGACCATCGATGCATTGGCGGCATCGCCCCAAACCACGGCATTGCCGAATACGGCGTCCAGCGTGTTGACGGTACCGGACACTGGTCGATGCAAGATCCCTGCGACCTTCACCGGCTCTGGCAACTCGAAACAACCTGGATTGAGCAACACGGCCGCGCAGCCTTCAGTACTGTTGAATGGCGTCGCGGCATCGTGCCATTCGGCTGCCACCAAAAGCAGCGCACGCCATTCGCGTTGATCGAGCCACACGTCGGCTTCCGTAAGGGCGCCGCCTGCTGTTGCAATCTGGCAATCCAGTGTTGGCAAACCCAGGCGCTGCACGGCGTCTTTGACCTGGGCCAATCGTGTCGTTGCCGGGTCGGCCGGTGCGAGCACCCTAACTGCTGGGGCAAAGTGCGGCCCATATTGCGACAGGGCTTCCAGGCTCGGAACAAGCGGCGTGATCGCGTCCATCAGTTTGAGGATGACGGTGTGAACAGTCTCCGATTCATCCGCAATGGCATCGTCGGCGTTAGGCGCAGGGTTCGGGTTGTATGCGGCGGGAATGACCGACAGGTTGTCGTCATCAAAGCGGTTATGGCAAACGAGACCTGCGCCCTCCCTCGGAGCTCGCTCATCCACCAGAGGCTTTCCTGCCTCAAGCGCTTCGACCAGGGTCGCGTGCTCTTGCAGCGGCAAGCTGTAACCCGCGCCCAGTACCTGCAAAGGTCGCTGCGCCTCGCGCATCCACGCGTCAACCCGCTTTCCGCGGATGTTGTTCCAGTGATGGACCCACCACCACTGGAGTTCGCGCACCACCCGAGCCATGCTGAGCACAGCCAGGAAGGCAACGTTGGGAATGCCGACGGTGCGCAACCAGAACGAAAAACCTATTGCGGGCGTTCCCTTCGGCCATAAGTAAATCGAGATTGCCGCGCCGGCCACGCAGACCACCAGCCACGCGCAAAACCATGGCAAGAATCGCAAGCCACGCGGTGGATACGGACGCGCGTAGCCGGCTAGCGACAGATCAATCGGCATGCTCAGCCAATCCAGACATTCTGCAGTGATGCCATCAATCGGCAACCGCACGCACAGCGGTGGTGATGCATCGCAATGGGGCGGCCGTCCTGATCGCGAAAGCCTTCGGCGCCCTCGGCGATGGTGGTGGGACCGTGCAACGCACAGAGCGCGGAGTCGCCCTTGCGAGCGAGGGGGCGACCCATGAAGTTCAAGGTAGGCGACGCGCTTGTTACTTCGCCGCCGTTTTCCAATAGATCCCCAAGTCGAGTTGGACTATGCATTTCGAATCCGCCTTACTTGTTGACGGGAGCCACGGCAGAAGCGGGACTGACGTCAGTGGGCTCTGGCCCGTCAACGAACTCAACAGTTTCGAGAATCGCCTTGACCCGATCAAGGTCATTACGTCCTTTCCGCTCCGACAACCATTTAACTGTTTTGTATCCACACAAGGCGTATAGTTCATGAACGAGGCAAAAGTGAAAAACGCGAGCCCGCTTTCGTTCTTCACCAGTGGTGGCGTCCTCCGTGTAGGCAATCGCGGTCCAGTTTCTTTCCTTCAAAAGAATTGTTTGAGCCTTCGCCTGCCGTTCATATGGAACAAATTCAGGGCCATTGATCGGTCCGTACGTCCACCAACGACCATCCACGTACTTCCCATTCAATGCGGATGTAATTCGCTCCTCTTTGGCACTCACACAAAAGAGGCTGAAGCCGCCCGCCCGGAACGATGATGGCCCAGTCACAGGAAGGTAGTAGGTCCCCTGTGGCGGGCTCGCCTCGGCAGGGTAAGGCTCGCGAAATTCTCCGCCAAACATGTTCGCTATTCTGAAGCGACAAGGGCCAACAGCGTATTCCTGCGATGTTCTCTGAGTGGTCACATCTTGGCCTGATGTCTGCGCTCGAGTAATGCCCGTTGATGCTGCGACCCCTATCAACCCGGCAATACCAATCGTAAAAATCAAATTCCTCATTCAAAGAATCCGTTTCAGGTTAATGATCAGGGAAATCTTTCAGAGTGCCGTCCGCGATGGGAAACTGGACCCCTTCAGTCAACAAAAGAAGTGCAGCAACATACGCTTGATATCGTGCTTGGAGGCCGTTAATTGCTTCAAAATTGCGTGATGGCTGGCCAACATTCACGGTAGCAGCAACCTTTCCAAACGATTCACTGCTGTAGTAAGGCTTGGATGCGTTACCCACCTGAACTGATTCACGACGAAAAACCGGAGACTGATCGGCTGACCGGGCAGCACCCGACCATGCCCAATAGGCGCCAGCACTATCCGACGCGTCGATGGATGGCTCGGTCAAGTCGTCACGCCATTTCTTCATGCCCACAGGCACATGAGCTTCTAACGCCATCAGTGCCGCATTGCTTCGCATCCTATTTGATACTATCGCGGCCTCATGAAGTCGACCAGATAATGTTGAAGCAACCTGTCGGCCGTCGAATTTCCAATATTTAACGTAGTTATCGGGCCACGTCAGTTGCAAGAATCCCCGACCAAACCACGGGTAGTATCGCTGATACTCAGGCGCTCCCTCAGCGAGCGAGCGAAACCACTGTGTTTCTTGCATTGCATTCCCCAAAAATGCCGCTTGACGCAATGGCGTCGTAATACCGAACTTGCGCATTGCCTTGTTCAGTTTCACGCCTAAATTTTCAACCAAATTTAGTTGTGGCTGCACCGGCTCCGATACCCATTGGAACGTGGATTTTTTACGGAGTGCTGTGATCGGAAACATTTTCTTGAATTCTGGATTGCTCAACCATCCACATCTTCTGAAATACCGAACAAACGCCAACGGATGAAAAAACCAGAACTTCCTCCCGCCAGCCAGCGGCGTCTGCTCCATAAACTGAAGCTGGGTATGGAACCTCAAAAAATTGGCATATCCGTCAGGATCGGTTACCTTGCGCTTCCCAAAGAATCCGTCCGGATCATTTAGCCGCCCGTACCGCGCGTCATTACCACTCGCATCCCACTCGCTGGGTGCATGGCAAATGAACCCCCTGAGCTTTTCACGCACCGCGGGATGCGTCTGGATGTAGGCCGCCAGCTTGTCTTCCTGCTCCCATTCTGGGCGCAACCGTTCCGCGGGCGTCTCAAGGTCTTCTGCGACGCCGACAATCCTCCGCAGCTCATCGTAGTCACACAGACCATCCTGGCTGAATGGCGTGTTGCTCTCCTGAATCTTCTGCCATCCCATGAAGAACGGAAAATCCGCGTCCGAAAGCTTCTGGATTGTGCTTTGGCTGATGTCGACATAGCCCTGCTTGCCCGCCTCGAATGTCACGGGAATCCAGGTCTTTGGCGGTGCTGCCACCTGATTGGCATGCTCGGTCAGGATGCGGCCGAACCGGAGCATTTCATAGCCATCGCTCGGGCATTGCGGATATAGCGCTGTGGCGCGCGCATACATCTCGTATTCGTAGTCCTTGTCAGCTGGTACGGGCACTGGCGTCAGCGATGTGATGGTGCCCGCCCGATCAAGCCATGAACGGGTGTAGCGTTGCCCCTTGTGGAAAAACGCTTCGACATACAGCTTGCTGCCTACGGGCAGGGTGCCGGCCTGTAGCGGCGGGAAATATTTCGCTGCCGCTCCGATAGCTTCGGGCGGCACACTGACGAAGGACTGACCTTGTGGAATGACAAAGTAGCTATGACCCCAGTAGTCCTTGGAGGCTGGGGTGGTGGGTGCATTGTTGTCGAGCTGCACCGCGTGACCCGGCTGACTGAACCACGCCGTGAAGTCACCTTCGGTCATGAAGATTTCGAAGTGCAGATGCAATTGCCCATGACATGCGCCGGGATACCCGAGCATGTCCTTCCGATAGACCTTCTGCCTCGCTGGAACTTGCACGCCATTCGTGGGCCTCAACAACCATAGCGGCAGCGTCATGGAGGTCCCGACCTCGGGAGGGTTGTTCGGTTGTGGCTGTAGCCGTCGAATGCCGTCGAGGTCCAGCAAGTGCATGTACAGCGAATAGAACGTGATGGCCCTGCCATCGCCCGTTTCGGTCGAGTGCTTGAGCAACACAAAGCCGAGATTGGAATTCAACGCTTCCGCCCCGCTCTCGTCTTTACTGCCATCCGTGATGGCCTTCTGGCAGACCCGATAGGCAACCACCTCACCGTCCGCGATGGCCCGCACGGGCTCATTCTGGAATCTCGGCATCAGATGCGCACCGCAATGCCAGCGGCGATCAAAGGCGATGGGATAGATGCCGTGGTGCGGTAGTTCGAAGCCGTCCACGGCATCCATCATTGGATCGATCCTGGAGGGATCGTTGCTGTTCAGTGCCTCGACGGTCAAGGCAGGCAGGAAGGGTGGGCTGATGATCATGGCTCAGTGGGAAGACGGATACTGATCGCTGACTTGCAGCTGGCTCTTGGGCAGCGCTGGCAACGGAAAGCTTTGGCCGTCCGGGCCTTCGAACGAGAACGACGCGGCCTTGATCTTGAAGCCGCCGGAGCAATGGAATGTGGCACCGTGGTTGTCGAAGATCAGATGGGCGCCGCTGCTGCCGATCACCACCTTTTTGCGGCCATCGATCAGCACATCGGCATTGGCGCTGGCGATATGCAGCTGCTTGTCGGCGAACAGCTCCAGCGCATCGCTCTGGGCCTGAATCTCGACCTTTCCCTTTGCGGCAAACAGCTTGATCCCGAACTGGGAGGCGAAGAGCGACAGGGCCTTGCCCGCAGCAATGGCGACGTTAGCCATGGCGCTGACATGGAAGGCGGACTTGGTGGCGACGTTGACGTCGCGGCCTGCGGCCACCGAGACGCGATCCGGTGTTGCCATGGCGATGCCGTTAGGCGCCGTCAGCAGCACGACGGCCTGCTTCAGCTCATTCACGCTGCTTCGTAGCCATTCGTTCTCGGCTTTCAGATCCGCCATCTCGGCCTTGGACTGGCTGGCCGCGTTCGCGAGCGCCTGTGCCTGGGATAGCACCGCGCGGACCGTATTCATGGCCGCGACCATGTCGAGCTGAGGCGCATTGGCCGGCTGTGCCCATGCGGTGAACAACAGACCACGCCCCGACCTCAGCGCGCCGTGCCCGCCCGTCCGCAGCTCAAACCCATCCCCACGCCGCTTCTTCTTACCATCAACCAGATAGCCCAGGTTGAGCTGGGTCCTACCCCCATACTCCGTAGACAGCTTGATGCTCTCCTGTCCCTCCCAATCCTCCATGCGCAGCTTGTTGTTGCTCTGCGTACGAATGACATTGCGCGACAGCCACCGGTCCTGATTGGTGATGAGATCGTCCTGCCAGCTGTTGTGCATCGCGTGCGCGATGTACGGCCGGTTCGGATTGCCGTCATGGAAGGCAATCGCCACCTCCGTACCATCGATCAGCGGGAAGTGGAAACCCGTCTGCAGGCCGCCCGCGAAGGGCTTGGCCAGGCGCAGCGGCACGCTTTCGCCACCCTTGGGCCACGCGTCGAAGTCCAGATCGAAACGGACGATGTAGTGTCCGTCCTGCGTGAGATAGGCGTATTTGTACTGGCCCGGCGAGGTAATCCGACCACTGAGCGTTCCGGCGATACGGGGCCACTTTGCCTCGTCCATCGGCAGCCGAAAACGCCGGTCCGATGGAATCGCCTTGTACGTGTTGCGGTACGCCTGGTCCCGTGCGCCGCTGTGGATAACCTCGGTGATGACCTGTCCGTTCGGCGCATCAGACAGCGTGACATCCATGCGCAGGATGCGCGCCGGGCGCAGTTCCAGCACATTGCTCTCGCCCTCATAAACCACCTGCCCGGCAATCGCGGCTTCGTGGCGCAGTTGCGCCTCCCATTTGGCGCTGTCCTGATCAAGGTGGTGCGTGCCGTAGACGTAGGGCTGGCCGTAAGTCGTGCGGTCCTTGCGCGCGATGTTGGCCTCGGCCTTGAAGCGCTCGTAGGCGTTGTCAGGGTTGTAGTCGGCGGCGAGAAACGACTCCGGCACCGTTTTCGAGCGGGTCTGGAGGGCGAACACCGCTTCGATGCCGGCCTCCAGCCCCGCCGTCTCCCGGTAGGGCACCCTCAGTTCCGGCTGATAGATGTAGTGGTCGATATCGTCGCCAAAGACAATCATCTCGCCAAATTTGCCGGGCACAGAATAGCTGTACAGCCCCTCCTGCTCCATGAGCAGCCGGATGTAGTCCCAATCGGACATCTGGTACTGAAGTCTGAACGGGTGAACCCGGTACTGTCGCCGCGTCTTGAACGCGAACTGGTGACCCCTGAGGTCGTGGCTGCGCAGGATCGCCTCGATGATCTGCGGGGCGGCTTTCTGCTGGTAGATGCGGCTTCGCCGGGTCAGCCCGAGTAGCCCAACCTCCGGCTGCACCACGATTTCGTACGCGCAGAAGTCGCGCGTCTGCCGGGTTTTGGCAAAGCCGGTGATGCGTCCGGCGAAGCGGCGCGGCTCGCTGCCGTCCGCGGTCTGAATGACGAAGGCCGCCGGCCTGGTGAGGTATTCGGCACGATCCAGCTCCAGCGGGTGAGTCAACTGGACCGTCACCTCGTAAGGCTCGCCCAGGCGCTCCACGGCCCTGAACGACACCACCGAAAGCCCACTGGCACTCGGCGCGCCAGTGACGTCGAGAAAATACGCCTGTCTTCCCGTGACCAGCGCTGCGGGGTCACCCCATCCCTCGGCCATCGTCGATTCCTTTTGTCAGGCACGCCCCAGATGGGAGCACGCGGATATCAGGCAATCTTGGGCGCGAGGATCGCGGACCTACTGCGCCCAACCTCAGCGCAAACTAAGGCAATCGACTTAGGGCCGATATAGGGCTAGTCCGAAACTTGTCCGGTAATTTTCGTCCTTTTGATCAGCTGATGATGTATGGCAAAAGAGACGTGCGATTGGCGAACGGCTTATCCCCCTTCCCCGTGCAGGATAGGAATATCCGCTGCGCCTTCACCCCGGCAGATGACAAACCGCCTCAATATTGTGCCCATCCGGATCCAGCACAAAAGCGCCGTAATAATCCGGGTGGTAGTGCGCACGAATACCGGGTGCACCGTTGTCGCGTCCGCCTGCCGCCATTGCCGCCTGGTAAAACGCATCCACCGCCGCCCGCGTATCCACGCGGAAGGCCACATGCAGCGGCGGCTGGTTGGGCGTGCCGTTGCTGATCCAGAACTCCGGCTTGCCCGGCGGGCCAAACCCGGCCACGTTGACCGAACCCGTCACGCTGGCCGGGAATTCCTTGGTCAGGATGATGCCGATGGCGCCTAACGCAGTCGTGTAGAAGGCCTTGCTGCGGCCGTAGTCGCTGACGCTCACACCGGTGTGGTCGATCATGTTCGCTTCCTTTGGGACGATGAGGACAGTGGAAATTCAGGCAAGGTCGAGCACGCTCATGGTGGCATTGAGGCGGCTGACCAGAACGGGTTCGCCGTGCACGTCGGCAAAGACATCGGCCTCGACCACGAAGATGGATCGGCCCGACTTGAGCACGTCGGCACGGCAGCGCAGGTGGTCGCTGCGCACGGCGCGCAGCAGGTTGATCTTGAATTCAGCGGTGACCACGTGGCGGCCCGCTTCAAGGATGGTCGTGGCCGCCGCGCCGGCGGTGTGGTCCGCCATGGTGGCCTGCACGCCCGCGTGCACCACGCCGCCGTGCTGCAGGTGGCGCGGCGTGACGGCCAGTTCGGATTCGCACCAGCCGGGGCCGCAATCCACCAGCGTGATGCCCACGTCGCTGACAAAGGCGGCCTGGCGGAAACCGGCCTCGATGGTTTCACGCAATAACAGACGTTCCTGTTCGGTCGACATGATGTCCCTCGCGCTGTGGGTGGCCTGTGCGCGCATTGCAGCGCGAAGGGTCGATGCTGTCAATCCGCCATGCGTCGAATGCGGCGCGCCACAGCATGCCTGACGTGCCGTGTCGCCTACACTGGAACCTGCGTCCCGCCCGTCTGCCGAACTGCAAGAGACCTCGCCATGAACGCTGACTCCCCCGCCAGGCTGCGCCGCAAGACGCGTCCGGCCGCGGCATTCGCCGCGCTGGGCGAGACCGGACTGCGCAGCATCGAAGACTGCCTGGCCGTGCTGCTGCAGCGCGACGAAGCGGAAGACGTGCATGCCTTGCGCGTGGCGGTGCGTCACCTGCGCGCGGTGCTGTGGATATTTGGCCCGCTGTTGCCGCCGGGCATCACCGAACGCTGGAATGATGATTTGCGCTCAATGGCCGACACGGCGGGCGAGGTACGCGACTGGGACGTATTTCTTGCCGAGACCATGCAGCCCGCGCTGGAACGCCAGCCCGGCGACGCGGTGCTGCATGCCGTGATCGACACGGCGCGTGCGCGCCGCCAGCTTGCGCGCGAGACCATGCTGGAGCGCCTGGGCCAGTACTGTAACGATGCACTGCCGGCCTTGCACCGCGACCTGGCGCACCTGCCGGTGCATGCCGACGATGGCAGCGGCCAACTCGGGCCGTTCGCCCGCAACCGGGTACGCAAGGCGCGGCAGACAGTGCGCCGGCGAAACCGCACGGCGCGCCATGACGGCCTGCGGGCCTTGCACCGCCAGCGCATCGCCAGCAAACGACTGCGTTACGCCATCGAAGCGCTTGCACCGGTATTGCCGGCGCACAAGACCAAACGCCTGCACCAGAAACTGGTCAGGCGCCAGGGCAAGCTGGGCAGTGTAGTCGACGACAGCGTCGCACGCCGGCTGATGTCCGAGTGCCTGGATGTGCCGCAGCAGGAACAAGGCGCCGTGCCCGATGCGGGCTGAAAAGCGCCCGCTCCACCATTTGTCCGTGCCATGCGCCGCGCAAGGCACGCTGCCGATCCCGATCACATCGATCTGAGACAATAGCGCCATGACTGCTCCCCTGCCTCCCATTGCCGCCATTGCCACCGCGCCCGGACGCGGCGGTATTGGCGTGGTGCGCGTGTCGGGCCCGGATGTCCGCCCGGTCGTGCACGCCATTTGCGGCCAGGCGCTCAAGCCTCGCCACGCCACCTACCTGCCGTTCCAGGACGGCCAGGGCAAGGTCATCGACCATGGCCTGGCGCTGTACTTCCCGGCGCCGAACTCGTACACCGGCGAAGAGGTGCTGGAACTGCAGGGCCACGGCGGGCCGGTGGTCATGCAGATGCTCCTGACGCGCTGCCTGCAGGCCGGCCACGAGATCGGCCTGCGGCTGGCCGAGCCCGGCGAGTTCACGCGCCGCGCCTTCCTCAACGACAAGCTCGACCTGGCCCAGGCCGAGGCCGTCGCCGACCTGATCGAGGCCAGTACCGAAGCCGCCGCTCGCTCCGCAGCCCGGTCGATGGAAGGCGAATTCTCCAGCGCCATCCACACGCTGGTCGAGAAGGTGATTCACCTGCGCATGCTGGTGGAAGCCACGCTGGATTTCCCCGAAGAGGAAATCGATTTCCTCGAAGCCTCCGACGCGCGCGGCCAGCTCGCCACCATCCGCAGTAATCTGGGCAATGTGCTCGCGCAGGCGCGGCAGGGCGCGCTGCTGCGCGAAGGCCTGTCGGTGGTGCTGGCGGGCCAGCCCAATGTGGGCAAGTCATCGCTGCTGAACGCGCTGGCCGGCGCCGAGCTGGCCATCGTCACGCCGATTGCCGGCACCACGCGCGACCGCGTCAAGGAAACCATCCAGATCGAAGGCATCCCGCTGCATATCATCGATACTGCGGGGCTGCGCGAGGAAGCCACGGACGAAGTCGAGCGCATCGGCATCGAACGCACGTGGGACGCCATCCGCCGGGCAGACGTCGTGCTGCATCTGGTCGATGCCACCGACTACCTGCGCCACGGCCTGTCCGAGATCGACGACGCCATCGACGACCGCCTGAGCGGCCAGCTGCCACCGGGTGCGCCGATCGTGCGCGTGGTCAACAAGATCGACGTTGCGCCGACGGTCGGCGGCATGATGTTCAGCGGCAACCGCCCGCACGTGGTCGCCGCCAACGGGCCGAACCCTACCGAGATCTGGATCTCCGCGCGCACCGGCGCGGGCATCGAACTGCTGCGCAAGGAACTGCTGCGGCTGGTCGGCTGGCAGTCGGGCAACGAGGGTACGTTCCTGGCACGCGAGCGGCACCTGACGGCGCTGCGGCAGGCGCAGTCGCACCTGGACGTGGCGGCCGAGCAGAGCGAGCAACAGGCGCAGGCATTGGACCTGTTTGCCGAGGAGTTGCGGCTGGCGCAGGAGCATTTGAACAGCATCACCGGGGAGTTCACCAGTGATGATCTGTTGGGGACGATTTTTACTCGGTTTTGTATTGGGAAGTAGAGACCCAGAACGGCTGAATTGAAAAAGCGAAATTGGCTTGCCAGCAGTCGGGGGCATGCTGTCCCTGACCATTTTGGTGACGTCACCAAAATGGTCCAGATCGGTTCAACCATCAAGCGCCCCGTCGCAGATGTTCATCTATCGCGCTACGCCTGCTACTTGTTGCCCTTCCAACGACGGGTTCGATACTTTTCAGAGACGCCGCAAGGGAACATAGGCCCGGACGAACAAACGGCCTTGCGGTGAGCCGATCGTCCCGCCCTTTACGCCATCTCCCTCAAAATGTTTCCGCGCCAACCGCGGCGGCATGAAGTCGTCGGGAATCACAGTGATGCCGTCGAACAGCGAAGGTTGCCGCGCCACCGTCCGCTCAGCCCGCCGCAACCGCCGACGCAGTGTGCAGGCAGCGATTGCAAAGTGGTCTGCGACGGCAGCCCGGTCATTCCCTATGTTGGAGAAGACGCGCAGGTAAGCCACGGCTTCGGCGAAGCGTCCCATTAGCTGCTCCTTCTGCGTGTGCTCTTCCTCGCGCGTTACCAGTGCCAGGGACGGGTCAGAGCCCTCTGGCGCCGCCAGGGCTGCCGCGACCGGGTTCTCGCGCATCCCGCCGTCCTCGTCCTCCCGCTGCTCGTCCAGGCGCACGGCAAAGCGCAGCCGCTTATCCGCGAAGTTCACGAAGCGGTTGTACAGCCGACCCAGGATCTGCTGATGGAATCCCTTGTCGCCGACGTCCGGCGGCGGGTCGCGGTCCCGGCTGAGTTCCTCGGCTACCAGCCAGGCCTCGGCCTGTAGGTCCTCCACGGTGGCCTCGCCCCGCGATCGACTGGCGATGCGACGCAGGTCCGAAAGGATGGCAGGGATCAGCCTGGCGAAGAATGCACCAGCGGAGCGAAGCGACATGACAAGGCAGCGCTAGAGGACGGTGCCGGCACTCTACGGCATCCAGAAAGTGCACTCAGGAGAATAGACGGAAATAGAGGTATTGGGAAATTGGCCCCAGGCTTGGGTTTGACTGCGAACCTGCCAAGGAATCGCGATGGACAGCACCGCCCCTACAGATCCTTGTAGCCTTGAACCGCCCTCCGAGTGCCCCTGTCGGCACATAAACGAGCTAGCAAGAATCCTACTGGGTGGAAAAAGACCACTGGCATCCAGCAAGACAGCGCGGGTTCCATATGAGTGGCCGTTTCCTTGTTTTTGCTTGGATTTCCGGCACTTTTCGCCACTTCGCTTATACTGCGCCTGCAACCAAGCATTACACCCCGCCAAGGCCTCACAATGCCTATCAGAACAGCACAAGCGTTCCTTGATCGCTACTGGGACAGGAAACTTCCTGTGGATCCGGTGGCCATCGCTCACGCTGCTGGGGTAAAGGTCATTGGCGAAGCGCTCGGCACCTTAGCTGGGAAGTTTGAGATAGTTGAGGGTATCTCCGGTGGCCCGGTCATCTCCTACAACGTGCTCGACCCTACCCTGCGTCAGCGATTCACCATTGCTCACGAGCTGGGCCACTACGCTTTGCAGCACGGGGCCCGCTTTAGGGATTCGACCCAAAGCTTCTCGCTAGCCAATTACGATCCCGTGGAAGCTGCCGCTAATAAGTTTGCAGCTGAGCTGCTGATGCCGGCCGCGGTAGTCAATGGGCTAATCAACAAGCGCAATATCACCGACTTCAATACGCTAGCCCAATTGTTCAACGTGTCGTCCGTTGCGATGAAATATCGCCTTAAGAACCTGGGCTGGCTATAGATCAAATGGCCAGCGGCAATGAGGAACTGCCGGGCAGCGGGCAGAGTTTGTCGAATTCTTCAACGGGCCTGTCTTGGACGGATCTGTCGCTTGGGAAGGTCAATGAGGATGTTGGAGGCCTGCTGACAGAGCAGATCGAAGACCGCAAACAATTCCGGCATTTCCGTAAGATTGCTTTCTATGGGGTTTGCCTGCTAGTCGGTCTGGTCTTTGCTGCTCTTTTGGCATGGATTTGGTGTGTTGGCCGTCGTGTAGCAGATCCTTTCAATTCGATGACCTACCAGGTAGCGCTGTTTGTCACGCCGTTGATAGTGCTGGCGTCAATGGCCGCATTGCTGGTGCTCGCACTATTGCGCTTCGCTTTCCGTCCAATGGACGGAAAAGACAAGGACGATGCCCCTGATGCCCTGTCAGTCGTTCACGGGCTTGGCTGGGAGGCGCTCACGGTCCTCAAGGACTATCTCAGCAAGAAGGCCGGCTAGGGGCACCCAGCCGGGGGCCAGACCATTTTGCTGACGTCGGCAGAGTCGCCATTGCAGTCACTACTCAATTTTGCTTTCAATGCAGTCATCTAAACATGATGAAAGCATTCAATTACGGCCACGAGCACATTGAGCGTTGTCAGGGGGCAGTGACCACTTGCCAGAACCACGGCGAAACCCTAGATCATCCGCCTTCGCGCCAACTCCTCCGCCAGCGCGTCAGCACACACAAACCTATACCCAAGCAGCCCGGCATCAACCGCCCCTTGCACATTGGCCTCAGTATCATCGATGAACAATGTGTGCGCGGCACGGCAGCCAAGCTGGCCGATACAACCCAGATAGGCCTGCGCATTCGGCTTTGTCGCCCCAAACGCTGCCGATGGATAAATGTGCTGTCCGAACAACTGTGCGACTGGCGGATTCAGGTACGCAATATGGTCCGTCACCAGCCGGCAGTTGTTGGTCAGTATCGCGATACTGTGCCGCCCGGCCAGCTTGGCCGCAAGCGCCAACGTTTCTGTATTGGGCGTGATCGATGCGCGGCGGGACGCCAGCCAGTCGGCACGGTCGACGTGGCAGCCCAGTAGATGCCCGAGTTCCTGCAGGTACTCGTCATCGCCGATCTCGCCCGCATCGGCGCGCGCTTCGAGCCCCGATCCCCAGATGGCATGCCGGACCTGTTCGGCTGACCGGCCGGTAGTCTCGGCCAGGTGGTCCGCCCGCGCAGCACGGTCATAGTGGGTCAGTACCCCTTCCATGTCGAACAGGACGAGCGTGATCGGAGCTGTCATGGCGTCGGTCCCGGTGGATGACCAGAAGCCCCCATTGTGCATGGGCCGGCAAACCCTTGCGCAGAAGTTCCGCGCAGCCCGGCCTGCCAATGGCATGCGGGTACACTAGCGGCCGCCACAACGCGCTGGCGAGTCCATTCAGGCAGGAATTCCAGATGTTGAACCGTACCCAGCAGATCCTCATCGCCATCGTCGCCGTGGCTGTCCTTGGCATGCTCTGGTTTGCCGGCAATGACAAGGGCCACGAGCCTGCGACGGCCGACACGCCCGCCACCACCGCGCAAGCCGCCAGCGATGTGCGCGGCGTGCCGCGCAACGGCACGCTCGATCCCGTGAGCATTGACCCGGACCGTCCGGCCGACCGGCTGCCCCAGTACCAGGCCGATGCCCTCCTGAATGACTACCGCGACAACCCCGGTGCGGCCGACGACCGCTACCGCGGCAAGTACATCATCGTCGAAGGCGTGGCCAGCGGCATACGGCGCGGCGAGGCGGACAATGTGTTTGTCGATATCCGCACCAGCGACCCGAACGCGGTCGTGCGTGCCCAGCTGCTGCGCCGTCAGATCTGCGGGCCGGCCGGCCGCGTGTGCGAGGTGGAAGCCCGCGCCACCATGGTCCGGCGCGGCCAGAAGGTGGCCGTGGAATGCAACGGCGCGGGCCAGTCCGACGGCATGCCGATGCTCACCGACTGCCTGCTGCGCGGCGGCGCCAACTGAGCCAGCAACATGCAAACCATCCTCTCCGTCCTTGCCATCACCATCCTGATCGTCACCGCGGTCGGGCTGGTCTCGCCCACGTTCATCAGCCAGACCTTCCTGCAAGGCAAGCCCGTGGGGCGGCTGCAGATTGCCGTGATTGGCCTGTCCCTGGCGGCGTTGTTGCTGATCCTGGTTGGGCGCCTGGCGCAACCCGCCGCAGGCGCCTGAAACGCCACGCGGCGCGGACACCGGGCAGCAGCACCCGTTTTGCGCCTCTGTTCCGGGTATTGGCGCGAGGAACCAGCGCATACAGTGAGTGGACAAGCTCCCGATGTTCCGTCTGCCGCCAGCGGCAAGCGGGCGCCGACGCCATCCAGGACACTCCATGAACAACACATTGCTGGCCGCCGCGCTGGGCCTGATGATTACCGGCTGCTCCACCTACCAGGCCGTGACGCCGGTGGACCGGCCCGGGCAGGGCGACCCGCTGGCCGCCTTCCAGGTTCCCGCCGGCAGTCCTGGCGCGGCGGGGCAGCGGGGCGACTACGGCGCCAATGGCGCGCTGCTGTGCGTGGTGGCGAACCCGGTGACCGGCAATGAATATCTCGATGCGTTCCGCGCGTCGCTGCAGGCACGCAATTTCGAAGTGAAGCTGCTGCCGCCGGACGCACCCGTGGTGTCGTGCCCGCTGGTAGCCACGTACTCGGCCAGGAGTGCGTGGTTCTGGATGTCGTACCTGAACAGCGTGGACATCACGGTGTTCCAGAACGGCGCGCGCGTGGGCAAGGCGGTCTACAACGCCAACCGCAGCGCGGGCGGGATCAACCTGAGCAACTTCGTCATGCCGGCGGCAAAGCTCGATGACCTCGTGGAACAGCTGTTCCCGGGCATGCTGCCACCGCCACCTCCGCCCGCAGGCACGCCCGTGGCGGCGCCGGCGGCGAGCACCGCAGGCGCGTCCTGAACGCGCAAATAAAGAACGGCGCACCGAAGTGCGCCGTTCGTCAGCCAGAGAGGGCCAGCCCTACTGCGTGACCGTTCCCGCTGGGGCGGCCGGAACCGGCGCCTGCGCCACCTCGCCGTTCTCCTTCAACCCGCCACCGAGCGAGCGATACAGGTCGATCGAGTTGTTCAACCGCAGTTGCCGCGCCTGCACCAGCGCCTGCTCCGCAGTGAACAGCTGCCGCTGTGCATCGAGCTCATCCAGATAGCTGGCCACCCCGCTGCGGAAGCGCACGCGAGCCAGCTCATAGCGTGCCGCTTCGGCATCGCGGACCTGCTCCTGGCCGGCCACCTGGTCTTCCAGGGTGCCTCGTGCCACCAGCGCATCGGCCACTTCCGCGAAGGCCGTCTGGATGGTCTTCTCATAGTTGGCCACCTGGATGTTCTTGCGCACATTGGCCAGGTCCAGGTTCGACTTGTTGCGGCCGTAGTCGAAGATCGGCAGCGTCAGCTGCGGCGCGAACGACCACGCCTTGGTGCCGGCATCGAACAGGTTCGAAAACGTCGGGCTGATGGTGCCGATGCTGGTGGTCAGCGTGATGCGCGGGAAAAACGCCGCACGTGCCGCGCCGATGTTCGCATTGGCCGACAGCAGCTGCTGCTCGGCCTGGCGGATGTCCGGACGCTGCTCCAGCAGGTCTGAAGGCAGGCCTTCAGGAATGTCGCTGATGATGCGCTCGTCCGACAAGCGCATCGGCTCCGGCAGGTTCTCGATGGCCCCGATGGGCTTGCCCACCAGCACTTCGAGCGCGTTCTGCGCCTGCGCGCGCTGGCGCGCGAGCTGCGCGGCGGAAACACGTGCCTGCGCCACCAGCGATTCATTGTCGCGCAGGTCCAGCGCGGACGTCGCGCCGACGTCGAAGCGCTGCTTGGCCAGTGCATAGGTGCTCTCGCGTGCCTTGAGCGTCTCGCGCGCAATGTCGTACTGCTCGGCGAACGAACGCTCGGACAGGTAGGCCTTGGCGACTTCCGACACGAGCGAGATGTAGGCCGAACGATGCGCCTCCTCGGTGGAGAAGTACTGCGCCAGTGCCGCGTTGGACAGGCTGCGTACGCGGCCGAAGAAGTCGAGCTCGTAGGACGAGATGCCCACGTTGGCCTGGTAGACCTCGGCCACGCCGGGCTGGCCGAGCACGGTCGACGAGCTGAGCGCGTTCGTGCTGCCGCGCGTGTAGCCCGCATTGGCATTCACCGTCGGCAGCAAGTCGGCGCGCTGCACCTGGTACAGCGCGCGCGCCTCCTCGATGCGCAACGCCGCCTGGCGAAGATCGCGGTTATTGTCGAGCGAGGTAGCGATCAGCGCCTGCAGGCGCGGGTCACGGAAGAACTCGCGCCAGCCGATGTCGGCGGCGCGGCGCGTCTCGCCGCTCTTCACTTCGGCCGTGGCATAGCCTTCCGGCGCGGCCGGAAAGCCCGCAGCCACCGGCGGCACCGGGCGCTCGTACTTCGGCGCCAGCGTGCAGCCCGTCAGAACGCCGGCCACCAGCAGCAGTGTGGTCAGTGTCTTGGTCATATCAGTTGTCCTCCTGCGCTGCGGTCAGGCGCGCACGTTCGAACTCGTGCTGGCGCTCGCTGCCCTTGAAGCGCTTGCGCACCACGACGAAGAAGACCGGCACCAGGAAGATCGCCAGCGCGGTGGCCGTGATCATCCCGCCCATCACGCCGGTACCGATGGCGCGCTGGCTGCCCGAGCCCGCGCCGGTGGCGATCGCCAGCGGCAGCACACCCAGGATGAACGCCATCGACGTCATCAGGATCGGGCGGAAACGCAGGTGCACCGCTTCCAGCGTGGCTTCGATCAGGCCCTTGCCCTGGGCCTGCAGGTCCTTGGCGAATTCCACGATCAGAATGGCGTTCTTCGCCGACAAGCCGATCGTCGCGATCAGGCCCACCTTGAAGTACACGTCATTAGGCATGCCGCGCAGCGTCACGCCCAGCAGCGCACCGAGCACGCCCAGCGGCACCACCAGCAGCACCGAGAACGGGATCGACCAGCTCTCGTACAGCGCGGCCAGGCACAGGAACACGATGATCAGCGACAGCGTGTAGAGCATCGGTTCCTGCGAGCCCGCCAGGCGCTCTTCGTACGACTGGCCCGACCACTCGAAGCCAAAGCCCGGCGGCAGCTTGGCAAAGGCATCCTCCATCGCGCGCATGGCTTCACCGGTACTGTGGCCCGGCGCGGCCTGGCCCGCGATCTTCACCGCCGGCATGCCGTTGTAGCGCTCCAGGCGCGGCGAGCCCATGACCCACTTGGAGGTCGCGAACGCGGCGAACGCCACCATGTCGCCATTGCTGTTGCGCACGCGCAGCTTGGTCAGGTCGTCCGGCAGGCGGCGGTCGGCGCCCTCTGCCTGCACGATCACCTTGCGCACGCGGCCTTCATAGATGAAGTCGTTGACGTAATTGGAGCCGAACGCGATCGACAGCGTCGCGTTGATGTTCGCCACCGTCACGCCGAGCGCCTTGGCCTTCTCGCGGTCGATGTCGATCTGCAGCTGCGGCGCGTCTTCCTGGCCTTCGGGGCGCACGCCCACCAGCACCGGGTTCTTGGCCGCCATGCCGAGCATCATGTTGCGCGCTTCCATCAGCTTCGCGTGACCCTGGCCCGAACGGTCCTGCAGGCGGAAGTCGAAGCCCGAGGAGTTGCCCAGCTCCGAAATCGCCGGCGGGTTCAGCGGGAAGATGATGGCGTCCTTGATGAACGACAGCGCGCCGAACGCACGGCCCACCAGCGCCTGCGCGGTTTCGTTGGCACCGGTGCGCTCCTTCCAGTCCTTCAGGCGCACGAACGCGATACCGCCGTTCTGGCCGCGGCCGAAGAACGAGAAGCCCGCCACCGTGATCATCTGGTCCACCACCTTGCTTTCCTTCTGCAGGTAGTAGTCCTCGATCTGCTTGAGCACGCCGATGGTACGGTCCTGCGTCGCGCCGTTGGGCAGCTGCACCACGGTGATCATGTAGCCCTGGTCTTCGTCAGGCAGGAACGACGACGGCAGGCGCTTGAACAGCACCACCACGCCGACGATGATGACGGCATAGATGATCAGGTAGCGGCCGCTGCGCGCGAGGATGCGGCCCACCACGCCCTGGTAGCTGGTGGAGGCGCGCGCGAAGGTGCGGTTGAACCAGCCGAAGAAACCCTTCTTCTCGTGATGGTGGCCGGCTTCGACGGGCTTGAGCAGCGTCGCGCACAGCGCCGGCGTCAGCGTCAGCGCCAGCAGCGCCGAGAACGCCATCGACGCGATCAGCGACAGCGAGAACTGCCGGTAGATGTTGCCCACCGAGCCCGAGAAGAACGCCATCGGGATAAACACGGCGGTCAGCACCAGCGTGATGCCGACGATGGCGCCCGTGATCTGGCCCATGGCCTTGCGCGTGGCCTGGCGTGGCGAGAGTCCTTCCTCGCTCATGATGCGCTCGACGTTTTCCACCACGACGATCGCATCATCCACCAGGATACCGATCGCCAGCACCATGCCGAACATGGTCAGCACGTTGATGGAGAAGCCGAACGCCAGCAGCGCGCCGAACGTACCCAGCAGCGCGATCGGCACCACCAGCGTCGGGATCAGCGTGGCGCGGAAGTTCTGCAGGAACAGGTACATCACCAGGAACACCAGCACCACGGCTTCGAGCAGGGTCTTGATCACTTCCTCGATCGAGATCTTGACGAAGGCCGACGTGTCGTAAGGCACGCTGTACTGGTAGTCCGCCGGGAAGTACTTGGACAGCTCTTCCATCTTGGCGCGCACCGCGGTGGCCGTGGCCAGCGCGTTGCCGGTCGGGGCCAGCTTGATGGCGATGGCTGCCGACGGCTTGCCGTTGGTGCGGGCGAGCGTCGAGTAGTCGGCGCCACCCAGTTCCACGCGGCCAACGTCCTTGATGCGGACCGAGGAACCATCCGGATTCGTGCGCAGCAGGATGTTGCCGAACTGCTCGGGCGTGGTCAGGCGGCTTTCGGTCGTGACGGTGGCGTTCAGCTCCGTGCCCTTGGGCGACGGCGTACCGCCGAGTTCGCCCACGGCGACCTGGATGTTCTGCTCCTGCACCGCGGCGGTGACGTCAAGCGGCGTCAGGTTGTAGCCGGTCAGCTTGGCCGGATCCAGCCACACGCGCATGGCGTATTCCGTGCCGAACAGGTCGGCCTGGCCCACGCCCGGCACGCGGCGGATCGAGTCGATCACCTGCGACGAGACGTAGTTGCCCAGCTGGATGGCATCGGCGCTGCCGGACTTCGACGACACCGTCAGGAACATCATGTAGTTGTTGCCCGCCTTGTCGACGCGCACGCCCTGCTGGCGCACTTCCGCCGGCAGGCGCGCCTCGACGCGCTTGAGGCGGTTCTGCACTTCGACCGAGTTCAGGTCGACGTTCGATCCCGGCGCGAAAGCGATGGTGATCGAAGCCAGGCCCGACGATTCGCTGGTCGACTGGTAGTACAGCAGGTTGGGCGCACCGTTGAGCTCCTGCTCGATCACCGAGGTGACCGAGTCCTCGAGCGTCCTGGCGGACGCGCCCGGATAGGTGGCGGTGACCGAAATCGTCGGCGGGGCGATATTGGGGTACTGCGCGATCGGCAACTGCGCGATCGACAGCAGCCCGCCCAGCACGATGATCAGCGCGAGCACCCACGCGAACACCGGCCGGTCGATGAAAAACTTGGCCATAAAACTGGCTCCCTCTGTCTGATGCGCTGGGTTTAGCCTTGCTTGGCGTCGGACTTGGCGTCAGCCTGGGCTTCCGCCTTGGCACCGGCCTTGGTGTCGGAAGCCGGCTGCGGGTCAGATGCCTGCGTGGCGGCCGGCCTGGCTGCACCGGTCGGCTGGAACGGCACGGCCTTGGCCGGCGCGCCGACCTTGACCTTCTGCAGGCCTTCGACGATCACCTTCTCGCCGCCCTTGAGGCCTTCGGTGACGACCCAGCGGTCATCGATCGCCTGCGGCGCCTTGACCGGCACCGCGGCCACGTTGCCGTCGTTGCCCACCACCAGCACGCTGGCGCCCTGGGCATTGCGGATCAGCGCGCGCTGCGGCACGGTCAGCGCGTTTTCATCGACGCCCTGCTCGATCTTCACACGCACGAAGGTGCCGGACAGCAGCTCGCGCCTGGGGTTGGGGAACTGTGCGCGCAATGTGATGGCGCCGGTGGTCGGGTCGACGGTCATGTCCGAGAACAGCAGCTTCCCGGTCTGCTCGTACTCGCGGCCGTCCTCGACATACAGGTGCACCTTGGCGCCGCCATTCACGCCCTTGACCGCGCCGGATTCGATAGCGCGGCGCAGGCGCGTGACTTCCGCGGCCGGCTGCGTGAAGGTCACCCAGATCGGGTCGACCTGCTCGACCAGCGCCAGCTTGGTCGCTTCGCCCTTGCCGACCAGCGCGCCCTCGGTCACCAGCGCACGGCCGGCCCGGCCGCTGATCGGGGCGGTCACGGTGGTGTAGCCGAGGTTGATCTGCGCAGTGGTCACGGCGGCCTTGGCCGCGGCGATGTCGGCGTTGGCCTGGCCGGCGGCGGCAACGGCCTCGTCATATTCCTGCTTGCTGACGGCGTTGACGGCCACCAGCGGCTTGTAGCGCTCGGCCTTCTGGCGCGCCGACACGGCGTTGGCCTCGGCACGTTGCAGCTGGGCCTTGGCCGACGCGAGCTGCGCCTGGTACGGGGCGGGATCGATGCGGAACATGACCTGGCCGGCCTTCACTTCGCCGCCTTCGGTGTAGTTGCGCGACAGCACGATGCCTTCGACGCGCGCACGCACTTCTGCGGTACGCACGCCTTCCAGGCGGCCCGGCAATTCATTGACGATGGCGACGGACGACGGCGTCACGGTGACAACGCCCACTTCCGGCGGGGGCATGGCGCCGCCCTGGGGCTTCTTCTCGCCACAAGCGGTCAGCGCCAGCGCCGACAACGCGGCAACGGCAACGCAATGGATACGTTGGGACTTCCTCATCGATAACCCCATGATGAAATTTGAGATCTGCCGCGCCGGCCCGGCATGCCTGAAGGAGACAGGGGCAATCGGGGCGCGATGCGGTCCGCTGCGTGCCCGGCAGCGGAGAAAGCGTGATGCTAGCCAAACGGGTCGTCACGACAACGGCGAAGCGACGAACGTGGCTTTTTCTTTGACGAATAGCGCTAATGACCGACTGGTCAGCAATAAACACTGGTGCGGCTTCGCGCACATTCCGGCGTGCTGGCCGAATGTCGGGCAAGGGCGTAGTATATATACATTCAAGCATGTATGTTAATCCAATTCAGCAAAGCGGGGTTTTCGGCGCTTTGCTTGCGTTTTTTGGCTGACTGTGTGCAACAAAATCGAAATCCAGGCGTTGAATCGATGCGCGGCTCGTCGGGACGCGTTAGGATGCGCGCCGGTCGTTGCGGAGAACTCGCGCCGGCAGGATTTCGGAAGTGGCGATAACGACCCGTCGGTGCATGGCACCAACACGCGCAGCTGCTGCCGCAGCGACGCCAGGGAGAGTAAAAACGGACCGGCGCTGAACGCCGGCATCAGAGATAGAGATGGTCAGACGCACCAAGGAAGAGGCGCTTGAAACGCGCCACCGGATTCTCGACGCGGCCGAAGCCGTGTTCCATGCGCGCGGCGTGGCGCGCCCGTCGCTGGCGGATATCGCCGAAGCGGCAGGCGTCACGCGCGGCGCGATCTACTGGCACTTCAAGAACAAGAGCGATGTGTTCGCCGCCATGTGCGACCGCGTGCACCTGCCGGTGGAAGCGCTGTGCGACCCCGAGCGCATCGCGCGCCAGGAGGATCCGCTCGGCGGTATCCGCGACATCTGCGCCTTTGTCATGCGCCAGACCGTGGTCAACCCGCGCTGGCGGCGCGTGTTCGAGATCATCTTCCACAAGTGCGAGATGGTGCAGGACAACGGCGCCATCTTCGAACGCCAGCGCCAGTCGCACCAGGAAGGCGTGGTCAAGATGCGCGAGCACCTGCGCCTGGCTGTGGAGCGCGGCCAGTTACCGGCCGACCTGGACCTGGACCTGGCCGTGAACGCCTTCCATGCGGCGATCGGCGGCGTGCTCGCGCACTGGCTGTTCTCGCCGCAGGACTTCGACCTGGACGCCAATGCCGAGCGCCTGTCGGACGCCTTTGTCGATACCCTCAGGTATTCCCCGGCGCTGCGCCACGGCTATGTGCCGCGCCCGGTGGCCGAACTGGACCGGGAACTGTCCACGCTGTGCGAAAACGCCGGGCACGACGGCAACTGTGCATCCTGACCTTTCACGGCTGATCAGCCGCGCATGGCCTCGCGCCAGCGCGCAAGGAAAGCACGCTTGCGCAGCGTGTCCTGCGCCGCCAGCAGGCCCGGACCCACGCTGATCGGCCGCAACGCATAGCCCAGCCGCTCCGACAGCGTCGCGGCCGTGTGCTGGCTGTCGGTATCGGTGCGCACGGTGTACAGCTGCGAGGTCGACTTGCCGAGCAACGCCTGCCCTTCACGCGAGAGCAGGAAATCCAGCCAGAGCCGCGCCGCGTTCGGCCGCGGCGCGCGCCGGGCAATGAATGCCACGCGCGACATCACCAGCGTGTAGTCGCGCGGCGCGATGACGTCGATGCCCGCGCCGCGCTCCATCAGCGACAGCGCATACGATCCGAGCAGGTTGTAGCCGAGCACGTATTCACCGCTGGCGATACGCTCGATCATGTCGGCCGTGGACGCCGACAGGTGCGCATGCGCGCGCCCCAGCGCCTGGGCCAGGTACCAGAATTCGCTGCCCATCCGGGCATCCTGCTGGGCCAGCAGGTAGCCGACGCCGGACCGCTCCACATCGTAGGTAACGACCTTCCCGCGCCAGCGCGGCGCGTGCTCCTGCAGCAGGCGCGCCAGGCCGCTGCGGCTGCGCGGCGGCTTCGTGCCGGCAAAATGGCTGCGGTTGTAGACGATCACGGCGGGCTCGAAGGTCGTGCCCCAGGCTTCGTCGCGCCACACTGCCCAGCCCGGCAGGCCGCTGCGCTCCGGCGAGTGGTAGCGCTGCGCGTAGCCATCATTGACCAGCTTGATCTGCAGGTCCATGGCGGTGCTCCACAGCACGTCGGCATAGGGGGCGTCGGGTGCCGGCCCGGCCTTGCCGAGCGCCGCGCTTTCGGCCAGGAAGCGCTCGTGCAGTTCGATTGTGTTCAGGTCCTCGTAGCGCACGCGGATGCCCGGATAGCGCGCCTCGAACGCACGGATCAGCGGCTGTGCGACTTCCAGGTCGGTCGAGGCATAGATGTGAACCGCGCCCTCGCGCATGGCGCGCGAAACCGTGACCTCGTACTCGGATGGGTAGCTGGCCGGCGGCGCGGGTATGGCGTCCTGCGCCAGCGTCCGGCCCGCGAGCGGTGCCAGCGCGGCACCGGCCAGCAGCCGGCGGCGCAGGGCCGAGGCCGGGGCTTGCGGAACGTCAGGTTCGGAGGGTAGAGCCAGGCGCTGGGACACGATGGTGCGGAGCGGCAAGAAGGGACAACGATGGACTGGCGGCGCTGCGCGCGCCAGTAACGGCAGGGCGGGGTTATTATAGGCGCCCGCGGGCTGTGGACCGCATGGGCCGAACCGGCAGGAGGAGACCAGCATGCGCATTCTGCTGGTGGAAGATGAAGTGGAGCTCGCGCGCTGGGTGGCCCGCGCGCTGGAGCAGGGCGGCTTCGTGATCGAGCACGTGGCCGACGGCCTGCAGGCCGAGGCACGGCTGGTGGCCGAGGAGTACGACGTCGTCGTGCTCGACCTGCGCCTGCCCGGCAAGGACGGCCTGTCCGTGCTCAAGGCCATGCGCGCGCGCGACGACCGCACCCCGGTGGTGATCCTCACCGCCCAGGACACGCTGGACGAACGCGTGCGCGGCCTGAACCTGGGCGCCGACGACTACCTGCCCAAGCCCTTCGCCATTGCCGAACTGGAAGCGCGCATCCTGGCGCTGATCCGCCGCAGCCGCGGCCGGGCGCACCCGCGCCTGCAGTGCGGCACGCTGGTGTTCGACGGCGAGACCCGCGGGTTCACGCTCGACGGCCAGCCGCTCGCCCTGACGCCGCGCGAATCCACGCTGCTCGGCGCGCTGCTCGCGCGCAGCGGCCAGCCGCTCACCAAGGCCCAGCTGCTCGACAAGGTGTTCTCGCTCGACGCCGATGTCAGCCCCGACGCCATCGAGGTGCTGGTCTACCGCCTGCGCAAGAAGCTGACCGGGCACGGCGTCACCATCGTCACGCTGCGCGGCTTCGGCTACCTGCTCGAGCCCGAGACGCCCGCCGCCTGACATGTGGCCACGCAAGCTGCGCCAGCGCGCGCGGCACCCGATCCTGCTGTGGCGGCGCGGCAGCCTGCGCCGCCAGCTGCTCCTCTTGCTGGTGCCGGCGCTGGCGGCCATGATGGCGATCGACACATGGCTGACCTACGGCACGCTGCGCGATGCCGCCAACACCGCTTACGACCGCACGCTGTATGGCTCGATCCGCACCATCGACAACGCCATCGGCATGGCCGGCGAGAGCGTCCAGCTCGCACTCCCCGACGCCGCCATGGAGATGTTCGAATCCGCGGCGCAGACCCATGTGTACTACCGGGTCTCGCTCGAACGCGCGGGGACGATCGAAACCGTCACCGGCTACGACGACCTGCCGCTGCCGAAAGGTACGCTCGCCAACAACCAGCCGCGCTTCTACGACGATGACGACTACCGCGGCGATGCCGTGCGCATCGCCGCGATGGCCAGGCCCGTGTACCGGCCCGACGCGCGCATGCGCGTCATCATCCAGGTGGCCGAGACCGCCGAGCCGCGCACCGCGCTGATCGGCAAGGTCTGGCGCAGCGCGCTCGCGCGCGACCTGCTGCTGATCGTGCTGAGCGCCGCCATCCTGGTCGGCGGCGTGACCTACGTGCTGCGCCCGCTAGGACGGGTACGCGACGACGTGGAAGCCCGCTCGCCCGAAGACCTCACGCCGCTCGCGTTCGACCGTGTGCCGATCGAAGTCAGCCCGCTGGTCGATGCCGTGAACCTGCATGTCGCGCGTTCCGCGGCAATGGCGCAGGCGCAGGCGCAGTTCATCGCCGACGCGGCGCACCAGTTGCGCACGCCGCTGGCCATCCTCAAGACGCAGGCGGAATTCGCGCAGCGGCAGCTGTGCGCGGGCGGCGATGATCCCGCCTCCCGCCAGGCCGCCGGCGAGGCGGTCGGCGGCATCGTCACGCAACTGGAGCAGGCCGCGCGGCTGACCAACCAATTGCTGGCGCTGGCGCGGGTACGCCAGCACCACGGCGAAGCGGCCGCGCAGGCAGCCGATTCCGTCGACATCTTCGATGCCGTCACCGTGGCCGAGCAGGTCGCGCTGGACTACCTGCCGCTGGCACGCGGCAAGCAGCAGGACTTCGGCTGGGAGCCGACGCCGGGACTGAAACTGCCCGTGCGGGCCGACGCAGCGCTGTTGCGCGAGGCACTGGCCAATCTTGTCCACAACGCGATCCAGTATTCGCCGCGCGGCAGCCGCATCACGCTGTCGGCACGGCGCATCGACCAGACCGCTTGCCTGATGGTCGAGGACGACGGGCCGGGCATTCCCGCCAGCGAGCGCGAGAAGGTGTTCGCGCGGTTCTACCGGCGCGTGGGCAACACGGAACCTGGCTCTGGCCTGGGGCTGGCCATCTCGCGCGAGATGGCCGCGCGTTTCGGCGGGACCGTGGAGCTGACCGAGGGATCGCAAGGGCAGGGGGTCAGGGCGCTGCTGAAGCTGCCGGTCAGTGAACAGGGCTTGTGACGAGCCCCTGTCCGCTCGCATTCCCCCTCAGCCAAACAGCTCTTCCGCCACGGTGGGATGCAATTGCACCGTCGTCTCCAGGTGCGATTCCCGCACCCCGAGCCGCAGCGCCACGGCCATCGCCTGCACGATCTCCGGTGCCGCATTGTCCATCAGGTGCACGCCGAGCACGCGTCCGGTGCGGGCATTCAGCACGAGCTTGAACACCGACTGCAGCCCGTTGCCGCCAAAGCGGTTCTCGAGCGAGACAAAACGCTTGACCACGGTGCGGATGCGTTCGGGCTTGCCGGCCGCTTCGATAGCCTGGGCCTCGGTCAGCCCGACCGCGCCGATGGCCGGTTCGCAGAATACGGCGGTCGGCACGAAATCGAAATCCGCGCGTTCGCCGCGGCGGCCGAACAGCCGGTCCGCCAGCCAGCGGCCCTGCGACGTCGCGACCGGCGTCAGGTGCAGGCCTTCGATGGCGTCGCCGATCGCGTGGATCGAACGCACCGAGCTGCGGAACTGGCGGTCCACCTTGATGCCGCCCTTGTCGCCGAGCTTCACGCCGAGTGCATCCAGACCAAGCCCGTCCACGTTGGAAACGCGCCCGACCGCCACCAGCGCTGCCTGCGCGCGCAGCGATTCGGTCTGCTCCGGCTTGTTACCGGGGCGATAGCAGACCTCCAGCGCACCGTTGGCCTGGCTGATCAGGTTGACGGTGGCGTTCAGGTGCAGCCGCACACCCTTGGCTTCGAGCGCGCCCGCGAGCGCCTCGGCGATTTCCGCATCGAAATGCGGCAGCAGCCTGTCGCCTGCGACGAGCAGGTCCACCTTGACCCCGTAGCGCGACAGGATCGATGCCTGCTCTACGCCGATATAGCCGCCACCGATCACGGCGATCGATCCCGGCACGGTCTGCCAGGTGAACACATCGTCGGAATTGCTGGCGAGTTCACCGCCGGGAATGTCGAGCGTTTTCGGACGCGCGCCCGTGGCGATCAGGATGCGCTTGGCGCGGATGACTTCGTCGCCCACGCGCACTTCATCGGGCGCCGTGACGGTGGCATCGCCGCGGATGATGTCGACACCGGCTTCGAGCAGGCGCTGCGCGTAGGCCACATTCAGCCGCGCCACTTCCGCGTTGACGCGCACGATGGCGTCACGCCAGTCCTCATGCCCGCCCGTGTGCGACAGGCAGCCAGACAGGATGGCAGCCCAGGTCGCGCCGTACGACAGCATCTTCTTGGGCACGCAGCCGCGGTTGACGCAGGTGCCGCCGATCTCGTCGCGCTCGATCAGCACGACGCTGGCCCCGTGCGAAGCCGCGCGCCGGGCGCAAGCCACGCCGGCCGAGCCGCCGCCGATCACGACGAAGTCCGCCTTGCGCGAACGCCCGGGCCGGCCGCCCTTGCCGCGCGCACGCGGCACGCGCTCCATCGCCGGCTCGGCACTGACTTGACGGGCCCGCCTTGGCTCGTTGCCGGGCGTGGCGGTTGTTGTCTGGCGCTTGGTCATCCATGCCTCCTGTCGCGGCACGCGGCCGCATCGACAAACGATCGGACCAGCGCCATGCCTCAGGCTAGGCGCCGGGCTTCAGTTCCGTATTCAGGATCGACGGCCACTCGCGCAGGAAAGTTTCCCCGTCGCGGCGGCCCAGGTCATACGCGTGCGTCATGGCGTCGGGCCGGGTGTAGTCCCAGCTCGAGATCGGCACGCGTTGCGAAGGCTGCAGGTACAGGCGGCGCTGGCCGCCGCTTTGCACCACGAAACGGCGCGGGCGCGGATACAGCCGCGTCACCAGCACCAGCACATTCCCCGGCGTGGCGTCGAGCGCGTCCACCGGTACGTTGTCCACCAGGCCGCCATCGAGCACCGCGCGCCCCTCGCGGCGCAGCACCGGCGTGAACGGGGGCGTGGAGGCGGATTGCAGCAGCAGGTCGGCCAGTTGCTCCGGCGATCTGCAGTCCTGTGCGCGCACGAACTCCGGCCGGAAGCCAAGCTTGCGCCCGAGCCGCGGATGCAGCGTCTTGAGCACGTGCTTGTCGATGTTGTACGCGAGCAGGCCGGCCGCCACGGCCAGATGCGGGCTGCTCCAGCGCGGAATATGCGCGACGCCGATGCGGATCTCCGGCGCCTGCTGCAGGTGCGCCAGCCGCCCGTCGCCGAAGATCGACAGCAGCGCCGTGCGGTAGATGCCGTAGTGCGGGAACACGCGCTCGTTGCGCAGCAGGTTGCCCCAGTAGGCGTTGCGCTTGTTGTTCGACAGCACCTGGCGGTAGTACGCCATGGTCTGTTGCGAGTCGTGCGCATAGATCATGCAGGCCGTGGCCGCGCCCGCGGAGATCCCCGCGATCACGCGCGGCCGCAAGTGCAGTGCCGGCGCCACGGTGTCCCACCAGCCCGCCTGCCACCAGCAGCGGTTGCCGCCGCCGGCGAATACGATCTGGTCGAACGGATGGATGGTGCCTGCGGCCATGCTGCACTCTGGAAATCGTCGCGTGAGTCCTGCGGAGATCAGAGCAGGGCGTAGGTCGTGGTGGCCTGCACGGCCAGCTTGCCGTCTGTGCCGGTCAGCTCGATCTCGCCGAACACCACGGTCTTGCCGAGGCGCAGCACATTGGCGCGCACCAGTACGTCACCGTCGATCACGGGACGCATGAAGTTGGTGTTCAGGGTGACCGTGGTCATCGGGCGGAAGCCGCCCAGCGCGCTGGCCACGGCGACGATCATCGCCGTGTCGGCGGCCGACATCAGCACCTGGCCGCACACGACGCCGCCCGCATGGCGGAATATTTCCTGGAACGGCAGCCGCAGCGTGATGCCGGCGTCATCGACGGCTTCGGCGCGCAGCCCGAGCTGGCGCACCCAGGGGGCAAGCACGCGTTCCAGCGTGGCATCGATATCGGCAAGGGTCAGGCGGCGTTCGGCGGATTCGGACATGGCGATCCTGGTCTTGTTGTCCCGCGGGGATGTCGCCCGGTGGCCGCCCGGCAAGGGGGCTGGCCGCTACTCCGTCTCCTCCGGCGCGACGCGATGTTTGGGCCAATGATACAGGGGGCCGGTGGCCAGCACCACGAAGGCCATCCGGGTCACATGGAAGGCGGTCACCAGCGGTACGCCGGGTCCCCGCACCCCACTGTCGTTGTGGATGCAGAAAGCACGAAGCCCGGCGCGCTGCGCCGGGCTTCGGATCACCTCATGGCACAGAACAACGCCTCACGCCGCATTGTCCGCCTGCTCATGCGCCGACGGGCGGTTGGCATGCCAGCGCAGCAGGCGCGGGATCACCACCACGGCCACGGTCATAGCCAGGATGGTCGCCGAGATCGGCTGCTTCACGAAGATGCTCCAGTCGCCCTGGCCGATCGACAGCGCATTGCGCAGCTGTTTCTCCGCCATCGGCCCGAGGATCAGACCGACGATCACCGGTGCTGTCGGGAAGTCGAAGCGGCGCATCACCATGCCGAGCAGGCCGATCACGAACAGCAGCAGCAGGTCGAACCACGACTGGCGGATGCCGTAAGCACCCAGGCCCGCGAAAATCAGGATGCCGCCGTACAGCAGCGGCGTCGGCACGCGCAGCATGCGCACCCACAGGCCGATGGCCGGCAGGTTCAGCACCAGCAGCATCACGTTCCCGATATACAGCGAAGCCAGCAGGCCCCACACCAGGTCGCCCGAGGTCTGGAACAGCATCGGGCCCGGCTGCAGGTTGTAGTTCTGGAACGCCGCAAGCAGGATCGCGGTGGTGTTCGAGGTGGGGATGCCCAGCGTCAGCAGCGGGGCGAGCGTTGCCGTGACCGAAGCATTGTTAGCCGCCTCCGGCCCCGCCACACCCTCGATGGCGCCAACCTTGCCGAATTCGTCCTTGTGGTTCGACAGCTTCTTCTCGGTCGCATAGGACAGGAACGTTGGGATCTCGGCACCGCCGGCCGGAATCAGGCCGAACGGGAAGCCGATGAGCGTGCCGCGGATCCACGCCGGGACCGAACGCTTCCAGTCCGACTTGTTCATGTGGACCGAGCTCAGCTTGTTGAACGTGCCTTCCGGCTGCGGGAAGAATGCATTGAACAGCGCCTCGCCCACGGCAAACAGGCCCACGGCCACCACCACGATGTCCACGCCGTCATACAGCTCCTGCACGTTCATCGAGTAGCGGGTCTGGCCCGACAGCGAATCCATGCCGATCAGGCCGATGCCCAGGCCCAGGAACAGCGCCGTCATGCCGCGCAGCAGCGACGAGCCCAGCACCGCCGACACCGTGGTGAAGGCGAGCAGCATGATGGTGAAGTACTCGCCGGGGCCGAACTCCAGCGCGACATCCGCCGCCACCGGCGCGAACATCGACAGCAGCACGGTGGCAATGGTGCCGGCCACGAAGGAGCCGATCGCAGCCGTTGCCAGTGCCGGGCCCGCACGGCCGTTCTTGGCCATCAGGTTGCCTTCCATGGCCGTGACCATGGTGGACGACTCGCCCGGCGTGTTCATCAGGATCGAGGTGGTCGAGCCGCCGTACATCGCGCCGTAGTAGATGCCGGCGAACATGATCAGCGCAGCAGTGGGTTCGACCTTGGCAGTCAGCGGCAGCAGCATGGCCACCGTCAGCGCGGGGCCGATGCCGGGCAGCACGCCGATGGCGGTGCCGAGGAAGCAGCCCACCAGGGCCCACATCAGGTTGATTGGCGTGATGGCCACGGCAAAGCCGTGCATCAGCTGGTTCAGGGTATCCATGCGTGACTCCTTGCTGGACGGGGCGGGCTCAGAAGCCGGCGATAGGAAGCAGCGGCAGGTTGATGCCGAGCAGGAACTCGAACAGCGCCCACATCGGCACCGTGATGCACAGGCCGATGATCGCGTCGCGCACGATGCGGCGGCTGCCGTAGCCGCGCGCCACGCACACCATCAGCAGCGTGGACGACAGCACGAAGCCGAGCGTGCCGATCAGCGCCATGTTCAGCACCAGGCCCGCCGACACCCACAGGAAGCCCTTGAAGTTGTGCGGGGCGCTGGGCAGTTCGGCATCTTCTTCCGGCATGTTGCGGAAGCCGCCGCGCACGCCCTGCCAGGTCAGCAGCGCGCCGCACACGGCCAGGCCGATCGCCACCAGCGTGGGTGCGAAACGCGGCGACAGGCCGGCATAGCCTTCTTCGCCCGAGATGCCCGACAGGCCGAGGAAGAAGAACAGCGAGATCGCCAGCACGGCAATGCCGATGGCGAGATGGGAGGGTTTCATGGAGACTCCTTGGCCTTTGTCGCCAGCCGGGGGTGGCTGGCGTCCGCGACGCTGGCTGATACATCCTGCGCGGTCGCAGGGCCCGGCGACATGTAGTTTTGGTTTGGGTATCGCAGGTGGCAGACACCGGGCCCCGCGCCGTTTTCCCGGCCACCGTCTACAGCAGTGGCGTCGGCAGGCACGACAGGTAACGCTTCAGCACTGGCACTGCTCGGATCCGCGAGGCCGCGGACCCGTACTGCAAGGCGCTTGCGCGCTGTTCCGCTGCGCCGTTCTGCTATTTACTTGGCCACGCCCAGTTCACGCAGCGTGCCGCCCAGGCGGGCCGATTCGCTGTCGACGAACTTGCCGAACTCGTCGCCGGTCAGCAGGAACGGGGTCCAGTCATTCTTCTGCAGCGTTTCCTTCCAGGCCTTGCTCTCGGTGGCCTTCACCACGGCGTCGATCATGGCCTTGCGCTGCTCGGGCGTCGTGCCCGGTGCGCCGTAGACGCCGCGCCAGTTGTAGATCTCCACGTTCACGCCCTGCTCCTTGAGCGTCGGGATGTCGGCGGTGCGGTCCTTGGAGGTCACCGCCAGCGCGCGCATCTTGCCGCTCTTGATGAAGGGCAGGAATTCCGACACGCCGGCAATGCCCACGGTCACGTGGCCGCCGAGGATCGAGGCCGAGGCCTCGCCGCCGCCCTGGAACGGCACGTAGTTGATCTTCTTCGGGTCCACGCCGATGTCCTTGGCGATCAGGCCTGCCAGGATGTGGTCGATCGAACCCTTCGAGCCGCCGCCCCAGCTCACGCTGCCCGGGTTGGCCTTGAGCTGCGTGGTCAGGTCCCTGATCGACTTCAGCGGCGAGCTGGCCGGCACGGTGATGACCATGGTGTCGGCGTACAGGCGCGCGATCGGCGTGGCGTTCTTGAGCGTGACCGGCGGATGGTTGGTCTCGATGGCGCCCACCATCACCGCGCCGACGACCATCAGCGCGTTGGGGTTGCCCTTGTCGGTATTGACGAACTGGGTCAGGCCGATGGTGCCGCCGGCACCGCCCTTGTTGTCATAGGTGGCCGTCTTGCTGACGCCCGAGGCAATCATCGCCGCGCCCAAGCCGCGGCCGGTCTGGTCGTAGCCGCCGCCCGGGTTGGCGCCGATCATGAACTTGACGGTATCCATCGCAAAGGCCGGTGCAGCGGCGACGGTGGCCGCAACGGCGGCCGAGGCCATGACGACGTGGGCAAAACGGTGAATCGAGCGACGCATAACAGTCTCCTTGATAGGGTTGCCGTATCTTCGGCTGGCCGTCATCGCATTGCATCAGGCGCCCGGGAGACGCGGGTGCCTGCGGTCCCGAAGGCACCGTCAGGTTGCTGTCTCCTGGCTGCTGCACGCGTTGCATGCCGGCATTGTTGTTGGACTTCTGCGTGACCCGTTGACGGATCATGTGCCGGATTCTAGGCGGTGGAAACTGTCAAAAGGCTGTCAGATTGACAGCTTTGGCATCGGGGTTTACGTGGATAGGCGGGCTGTTCAGCGGGCGGCGGGGACGGATGCGGCGGCCGGCATGGCCTTGCCCACGACGGCGCCTCGGCACGGATCGCCGCGCTCGACCGGCGCCACGGTCACGACGCGGTCGAAGCCGGCCGGGTTGCCCTGGCCGCGTTCCAGGTAGCCCACGCTGACGGCCTTGCTCTCGCCGGTACCGAGCCAGCGCGGCACGCCGATATCGTTGCGCACGTGGCCGTTCCCGGCGATCAGCACCGCGCCGCGCGCCGCGTAAGGACGCAGCGTGGCGGCCATCACGGCATCGCGCGCGGCCTGCGCGTTCAGCATGCCCGGCAGCATGGCCTTCGGGAAGTTGCCGCAATGGCCTTCATCGAGCACCGCGGTCTGGGCCGACACCAGGTCGGGAGGCAGCGCGCCGTCCAGGCCGAGCTGCCTGCGCTCCTGCGGCGTGAACAGGCCGTCGAGCCCGCCACGCACGATCTTCGCCGCGTCGGCACGCGACAGGTTGGCGGCCAGCAGCGGCAGGTCGTACCGCAGCGCCAGCGCCACCACCGGGCGGTACTGCGGCCATTGCCATCCGCTGCCGCCGGCCTGCGCGATCAGGTAGTCGGCATCGGCCGGGCGCTCGCGGCGGGCGCGGTCGATATCGGCCTGGCGCTCGCGGTCGAACTGCTCCATGGCGATGGCAGGGCGCCAGCCCTGCTCGACGGCACGCGTCAGGGCCGCCAGCCGCTGCTGCTGGCCGGCGGCGTTGTCATGAACTTCGCCGAGCAGCACGTAGGACTTGCCGGCAAAGGCGGCGCTGACCGCATCGGGTCCGGGCGAGGGCGGCGTGGCGGCACACCCTGCGGCAAGGACAGCAGCGATGGCGACGGCGCAACGGAGCCGGGAGGAGAGGAATGGCATGGCGTTGAAGCTTCCTTTCAGGTTCATGGCTGCGCGGCGGGCTGGGTCGCTGCCGCAGTACTGGCAGTATTGGCGGTTTCGGGCACGTAGACCATCGAGCCATCCTTCATCCGGTAGGCGACCCCGGCCTTGATGCCGTCGCCACTGCCGACCTGGCCGCTGGCCTGGTAGCGCACGACCTTTTCGCCCTGGCGCGAGACGATTTCCATATTGGGCTTGCCCGGGTTGGTGATGACCGTCACGTCGTCATGCGTGAAAGGGTTGGCCGGATTCTGCGCGATCGCCACCAGCAGCGCGGCGATCACCACCAGGAACACGTCGATCAGGTTGACGACCGACAGGATCGGGTCGTCGGCTTCGCTTTCTTCGAGAAATTTCATTCGTCGACCTCCCATTGCGGGCGCGCCTGGCCAAGCCACAGCAGTTCCTCGGCCAGCCAGCGGCGGCGCACATTGACCACCCAGAACGTGATGCTGGCCGCGATCAGCGCCAGGATCACCGCAGAGAACGCGATGGTGAGATTCTCGCCCACATTGGCCAGGTTGCCACCGGACAGGCCCTTGAGCGCCGGGCCCATGGGGATCATGGTGGCCACCAGCCCCAGCATCGGCGCCACGCGCGTGGCGATGCGCGGGCGCTCCAGCAGGCGGTGCGCGGTCACGTCGAGCGCATCGGCGTCGGTCACCTTGTGGCGCCGCGCCCAGGCCACCAGCACGTAGCCGCGGCCGCTGCCGATGGGGTGGCGCGCGCGCAGCCAGGCTTGCATCGCAAACTCGCCAAGCGCCCAGAACGCATAGAGGAACAGCAGCGTGATCAGCGCCAGCGTCGGGTACAGGAAAAGCTGGCCGACGTCGTACATCAGGGTTTCAAGCAGTGTGGGTGTCATGATGCTTCAGCAGTAATCAAAATCCATGGAGAGGGGTGTTCGTGTCGCAGCGTGTCTCAGTCAGCGGCGCGGCGGTATCCAGCCGTTGCCGCCCGCAACGCCGTAGCGGCGCCGGGCGCTGAGCGCGCCGCCAATCACCGCCGCGGCGAGTGCGATGCCGCCAGCCAGCCACGACAGGATCGGCACGATGGCCGCAGCCGGTGGCTTGCGTTCGACGAGCTGCATGCCCTGCACCGGCTGCGTCGGCGGTGCCGGCTTCGGCGGCTCGGCCGGTGCGTCCGGCGCGGCGGACTTAGCCGGTGCGGCAGGTGCAGGCGGGCGCGGTGCTGCGGCGCGCGCCTGCAGGCCGAAGCCGTCCGGCGCCGCCTGGGCCTGCTGCTTCCTGTAGGCATTGAAGCTGCGGTTGTTGCTGGCGATGTCGTGGCGGCGGGCCAGGTCTTCATAGCGCTGCGCCAGCGTCTTCAGCAGCTTCGGGTCCGCTTTCCAGTAGCCCTTGCGCGCGGCTTCCAGCATGCGCTCGATGACCTGCGCCTGGGCCTGCGGCGCGTTCTGCTCGAACCACTCGTTCAGGCCGAGCTTGTGCTTGTCGTTGACATAGACCTCGGCGAACTCGGTCCACTGGTCGTCGCGCACGATCTCGGGCGACACCGCGGTCCAGCCCCAGAAGTTGTTGACGGTGTCGAGGATATTGAGCGCACCGCTGTAGCCCTCGGCCTTCATCCCCTCGATCCAGCCGGGGTGGAAATAGCGCGTGCGCAGCTCGTTCGCCAGGAAGCCGGCAGCGGTCTCGGTGCGCGCATGGTTCGCATCGCGCAGGTTCGAGATCAGCAGCTCCGGCGACTTGCCGGTCAGGTGCCGCACCGCCAGGCCGATGCCGCCGAGGTACTGGAACGGGTCGTCGGTGGTCAGCATGCCGTACAGGTTGGAGCTGCGCGCCAGCAGTGCGCCTTCCACGCCTTTCAGGTTCTCGGCATACAGGTTGGCCTGCGGCAGCGCCTCGCCCCAGTGCTTCTCGTCGGGACCGTAGGCGTACTGCATGCGCGACAGGTACAGGTTGGCGAGCTTGGCGTCGGCTTCACGGCCGCTGCCGAAGGTGTCCGTGGCGAGCGTGGCGTCGTTGAGGCCGGTGCCGTAATTGCCGGATTCGCTCGCGAAGATGCGCGTCACCGCCAGCGACTCAATGCGATCGGCCGGTACATTGAGCTTGACCAGGCGCTCGCGCAGGGCGCGCGTGCCAGCCGCCACGGCGTTGTCCGGCTCGGGTTGCGCGGCGGCGACCTTGACCGCTTCGGCCAGCCACTTCATCAGGTTGGGGAAGTGGTCGCGATAGAGCCCGGTGGCGGACAGCACCACATCCACGCGCGGACGGCGCAGTTCGCTCGCGGGAATCGCTTCCACGCCGACCACGCGGCCACCTTCATCCCATTTCGGACGGACGCCTAGTGCGGCCAAGGCCTGCGCCTCCAGCATGCCCTGGTGGCGCATGGTCTCCACGCTCCACAGCGAGAACGCGAGCTTGGCCGGATACCTGCCGTGGCGCGCGCGCCAGTCGGCGATCATCGCCTCGGCGGCGGCCTGGCCGGCCTTCCACGCTTCGCGGCTGGGCACCTTGGACGGGTCGAAGCCATACAGGTTGCGGCCGGTGGGCAGCGTGTCCACATTGCGCACCGGATCGCCGCCGGTGCCGGAGACAAGATGCCGCCCGGCAAGCGCAGTCAGCAATCCGGCGTTCTCCGGCGCGGCGTCCAGGCTCGCGTAGAGCTGGCGCGCCCGCTGCATGTCCTCGCGCTGAGCCTTGTCCGCCAGTTCGTCGAGCGGCGCGCCGTCGATCACGTAGCGCCACAGCATGGCATACGGGGCGGTGTGCGCCAGTTGCGCATAATCGACCGCGAACAGCTCCTCGGGTTCGTCGGGAAACACGCGCCTGAGCCAGTCCTTGCCGAGCATCGCCATGACCGTGTACAGACGCAGGCCGTCCTCCTGTGATTGCCCGAAGGTATGCAGGCCATAGGGCTGCAGCGCGGCACCGAGCTCATGCAGGTGCGTGTGCAGGGCATCGAGATAGACGGTGAAGGCGGTGCGGGCGCGCGCATCGGTCCAGCCCATGTCCTCGAACACATGCAGGGCGGCACTGCGCGCGAGGATGTCGTTGCGCAGGGTGTCCTTCACCGCGCCTTCGTCCTGCTGCAGGTACTTGTGCAGCTGGTCGTGCAGCGCAGTCAGCTCGGTGTGCAGCCCGGCGGGGCGGAACGGCGGCGTCTGGTGGCTGACGATGACCGCGCGGCCGCGGCGCTTGGCCTGGATGGCCTCGCCTACGTCGTCGACGATGTACGGATAGACCACCGGCACGCTGCCCAGCACCAGGTAGGGCTGGTCAGTGACGGACAGGCCGCGCTCCTTGCCGGGCGTCCATTCCTGCGTGCCGTGGGTGCCGTAGTGCACCAGCGCCTCGCGGTCCTGGCGCGCCCACAGGTAAGCCGCCATGTAGAAGTGGTTGAGCGGCGTGCTGGTCGAATGGTAAAGCGCCTTCTCGTCCGATTCGCTGCGCTCGCCGCGCGGCGGCACCGGCATCAGCGCGATATTGCCGAGCTGCAGGCGCGGGATAACGAAGCCGGTTTCGTCATTGCGCGTGGTGGCCATGGTCGATTGTTCCGGCGCGCCCCAGCGCTTTTCCACTGCAGCGCGGAAGTCGGCCGGCTGCGCGTCATACCAGCGCCGGTACGCGGGCATCGGCATCCACACCGCCATGCCGGCGTCGAGCAGCGGCTCGAGCCTGCTGCTGCGATAGAACGGCGCCTGCAGCGCGCCGAGGTCGCGCTGCAGGCGTGCCTCGTCTGCGGCTTCGGTGGTGTAGCCGGCGGCGCGCAGCGCGGCGAGCGTGCTCGCCAGGCTCTTCGGCAGGTTGAGGAAGGACGCCGACAGGTTCTTCTCGCCGGCCGGGTAGTTGTAGTAGAGGATGGCCACGCGCTTGTCGGCATTCGGCAGGTGGCGCAGGCGTGCCAGATTCAGCGCCTTGTCGGCCACCGCGTCGAGCTGCGCTGGCAGGCTCACAATGCTGCCGTCCGCCTTCGACGTGGCCGCCGCCAGCATCGGGTCGATCACGCCGGCCAGCTCGGGCTGCACCAGGTAGAACGGGGTGTCGGTCAGGCTGATGCCGTGCGGGTCGCTGGCCCATGCCTGCGCATCGCCCTTGCGGTAGGGCATGACCTGCATCACCGGCACGTCGAGCGTCTCGAACTCGGCCTTGCGGCCCTGCGGGTTGAGCATGATCTGGCCGTTGACCAGCACATCGACGATGCGCTTGCCGCCGGGCATGGCCATGCGCAAGATGCCGTCGGCATCCATCACCGGGCCGTAGAACACCAGCGCGCGCGCATGGCGTGCCTCGATGCGGCGGATCAGGTCGTCGATGAAGGCGCTGTCGAGACCGGACACATAGGCCTGGTGGATCGCGATGCCGATCACCGGGCCTTCAGTGCCCGAAGCAACCAGCGCTTCGTCGGGCGACGTGGTGATGAGGCCGGAGAGGCGTGGATGGTAGTAGGCCGCCTTCGGAAACTCCACCGGCGCCGGAATGGTGCTGTCATCGCGCAGGCGGAACTGCTGCGACGCCAGCGTACGCATCATCGCCGCGAAGTTGCCGCGGCCGCCGTTGACGTAGTACGCATGCAGGCGCGCCGCGAGCTTGTCATCGACGCCGTGGGACTCGTAGCGGTCGGTGGCAATCAACACGCGCGGCGTGGCGGACTGCGTCCACAGCGGCCCGAGCGTCTGCAGCATGGCCGTGACGATGTGGTCGCGTGGTGCGTCGACGATCAGCAGGTCCGCGCCGGCAATGAACGGCGCCACGTCCTGCGCGGGCATGCGCTCGAGGTAGCGTGCCTCGAACGCCATGCCCTGTGCCTCGGCCATCTCGCGCAGCGGGCCGAACTTGCCGGCCGGCACGGGCGAACTCGTCAGGACGGCAATGCGCGGCGCCGCGGCATGGGCCTGGGTTGCGAACAGCATGGCAAGCAGCGCCGCGGCCAGCAGCCACTGCAGTGCCAGCGCCTGCGGGCGCCGGCGTGTGGTTGTCAAATGTGGGGACATCGCGGTACTCCGGTTACTGCAATCCGTCACGCATTCAGAACGACAGCTTCAGGCTGGCGGCGAAGGTGCGTCCGGGTTGCGTGTAGAAATCGACACCGGGTTCGGTGGCCGACACCCCGGTCTGGCGCACATCGCCCCACAGCCAGTACTTCTTGTCGAACAGGTTGTTCACCGACAGCGCCAGGCTCGCGTACTTGTTGAAGCGCCACCACGCCTGCAGGTCCACCACGCCATAGCCGGCGGGCTTGAAGTACGTGAAGCTGGTGTCATCCGTGCGCGTCACCGGGCGCGCGCCGCGCCAGCGCACGCCGGCGCCCTGGCCCGGCGTGCGTTCCCAGCTCAGGCCGGCGCTGGCACGCAGCGGCGAAACGCTGTTGAGCGGCTGGCCGGTCTGCTCGTTGTTGCCATGCGCGTAGGCCACCGCGCCGTCAAGGCGCCACTGCGGCGGGAAGCGCCATACGCCGCGCCACTCCGCACCGTAGATGCGCACGCTGGTCTGGTTGCGGTACTGGTAAGTGGCGCGCAAGCCCGGCAGGCAGGACGGGTCGGACGGGCAGCTGAGCTGCACCTGCTCGATGAAGTCGTGATAGCGGTTGTCGAACACTGCCACGCTGGTCTGCACGTTGTCGCCGGTATAGCGCGCGCCGATCTCGAACGAGCGGCTCTTCTCCGCCTTCAGGTCCGGGTTGGGCGCGGCGCCGTAGCCCTGCACCAGGTTGCGGAAACTGCCGTTGACTTCCTGGTAGTTGGGCGCGCGGTAGCCGAACACGTACTGGGCCCAGACGTTGACGCGGTCTGTCGCCAGCCACAGCGCGGACAGCTTGGGCGATACGTTGGAATCGCTCTTGCTGACGGCGGGCCGGCCGGCGGCGTTGTTGTAGACCATGTCGTCGTCCGGCGACAGCGCGTAGTGGTCATAGCGCAGGCCCGGCGTGAGCGTGAAGCGGCCGTCGAAGAAGCGCAGCTCGTCCTGCACGAACAGGCCGGTCTGGCGCGTTTCGCCGTCCGGGAAGTCGTGCATCGGGAAGTTCTCGCCGGCGAGCGACTTCGATGTCGTGCCCGTGGTCAGGTTGCGCACCACGCCGTCGCGCGATTCGGCCGACTGCACGCGCATGAAGTCGATGCCGCCGATCAGGCGATGGCCCACGCTGCCGGTCTTGAACGACTTGTCGGCCTGCACGTTGAAGCCGGTCTGCTGCTGGCGGAAATTGAAGTCGAGTTCGACGTTGCACAGGCTGGTGCCGCGCGTGGTGGCCGAGCAGCCCGTGCTGGTGTTGCTGCGCACCTGGTTAGTCACGGTGCCGGTCTTGCCTTCCTGGTAGTAGACCTGGGCGGTGAGCTGGTCGAGCACGCCGTTGGCCGGCGTCCAGGCGTAGTCCAGGCTGACGCGGTCGCGGTTCAGGTCTTCGTTGCCGTTGGCCGACGTTACGCGCGGCAGCGAGGCCGACAGGCGCAGGAGGTCGGTGTCGGTATTGCCGTCGTGGTGCTCGTAGGCCAGCTTGAACTTGTGCTCGGGGCTGGCGTTGAGCAGGACCTTGCCAAGCCACGCCTGCGTGCGCACGTCCTGCGGGTTCGGCTTGGTGCGGCTGACCGAGTTGGAGTCGTCGCTGCCCATGTTCTTCATCTCGTGCGCGTTGCGGTTCGCGTACATGAAGAGGCCCTGGATGGTGCCGTTGCCGCCCGCCACGCCGGCGGTCTGGCCGAAACCGTTGTCGATGCCGTTCCAGTTCAGGCCCAGCTCGCCGCCGACGGCGCGGCCCTGCGTCAGGTCGACAGGATCCTTGGTCGCATACGCCACCACGCCACCGATCGCGTCCGAGCCATAGAGGCTCGATGCCGGGCCGCGCAGCACTTCCACGCGCTTGAGGAAGGAGAACTCCGGCGCATCGCGCGTGGAGGTGGAGATGTTCGAGGGACCGCCGCCGTTGAAGAAGTCCGGCAGGCGCACCCCGTCCACCATCTGCAGGACGCGGTTGTCCTCGATGCCGCGGATGTTGATGCTGCCCGCGCCAAAACGGCGGCGGTCGCGCGGCACGTCGATATCGGGCTCGTCGGCGAAGAGACCCGCTTCGTCCACGGGCTGGGCGCGTTCGATCTGGCGCGCGTCGTGCGTGGTGATGGTGGAGGCAACGGCGTCGGCGCGCTCCTCGGTGCGGGTGGCTGTGACCACGACCTCGCTGAGCGAGGCGACGGCCTTGTCGCCTTCGGCGGCAAAGACCGGGGCCCCCAGCGTGACGCAGGCGGCGGCAATGGGCGTGACTCGGACGGTGGCGCGCAGGCGCGCCAGGCAGCGGCGTTTCATGGATTTTCCCTGAGAAGAAATCGGACGCTGGCTGGCGGAAACCGGGGGCAGGCTGGCTTGCGTGTCGGGCGCGGCCGCCGTAGCGGCACGCTGTCAGTAATAATTGTTAACGAGAATTATTATCATTTACTGCCGTTCAGTAAAGCTATCAGATCAAGTGGCGTGCACATCATGTTGCCGCTATGCAACAGAATGCATAGAGCCGTCCCGTGGCCGCTGGTGGTCTGGGAGGAAAGTCGGGAAGGGGATGGAGAAAGCGGGGCCGCCCGCGCACTAGGACGCGGGCGGGGCTTCAGCGCTGCGGCGCCACTTCAGCCGGAACGGACTGTGGCAGGCGGTTGCCCTCCGCATCGATCTGCAGCGGGCCGGTGCCCGAGAACCGGTCGAGCGCCAGGTAGATCACCGGCGTGATGAACAGGGTGATGACCTGCGAGAACAGCAGGCCGCCCACGACGGCCAGGCCGAGCGGCTGGCGCAGTTCAGCGCCCGCGCCGAGACCCAGCGCCAGCGGCAGCGCGCCCATGATGGCGGCAAAGGTGGTCATCATGATCGGCCGGAAGCGCAGCAGGCACGCCTGGCGGATGGCCCGCGCCGGCGTCATGCCCTGTTCGCGCTGCGCGGCCAGCGCGAAGTCGATCATCATGATGGCGTTCTTCTTGACGATGCCGATCAGCATCAGCACGCCAATGGTCGCGATCAGCGACAGCTCCACATTGAACAGGAACAGCGTCAGCAGTGCGCCGATGGCCGCCGACGGCAGCCCCGCCAGGATCGTCAGCGGGTGGATGTAGCTCTCGTACAGCACGCCCAGCAGCGTGTAGATGACCGCAATGGCCGCCACCAGCAGCACGATCTGCGTGGCCTGCGACGACTGGAACACCGCCGCGTCACCGCCCCAGCTCGTGAAGATGGCGGTCGGCATGGCGATTTCCTGCCGGTAGCGGTCGATCTTTGCCGAAGCCTCGCCCAGCGCGGCGCCCGGCGCCAGATTGAACGACACCGTGACCGAAGGCAGCTGGCCCTGGTGGTTGACGGCAATCGGCCCGACGCGGCGCTCGGTGGTGGCGAACGCGGAGATCGGCACCATCTGGCCGGTCTTGCTGCGCACGTAGAGCTTGGAGAAGGCGCTTTCGTCCTGGCGGTCCAGGTCGGCCGCCTGCAGGATCACGTAGTAGTTGTCGATCGGCGTGTAGATGGTCGACACCTGGCGCTCACCGAACGCCGAGTACAACGCGGTGCGCACGTCCTGCATCTGCACGCCGAGCGCATTGGCCTTGTCGCGGTCGATGGAAAGCTGTGCCTCCAGGCCCGACTGCTGCGAGTCGCTGGTGACGTCGCGGAACAGCGTGTCCGCGCGCATCTTCGCCATCAGCTTGTCGCTGAACTCCTGGAGCTGGCCCGCCTTCACGCTCTGCAGCGTGTACTGGTAGCGGCTCTTGCTCTGGCGCCCGCCCAGGCGCAGGTTCTGCACCGGCGAGAAATACACGGCCAGGCCCGGCACGGCCGACACGTCCTGGCGCAGCGATTCCACCACCTGCTGCATCTTCGGCCGCTCGCCGAGCGGCTTGAGCTCGACGAACATGCGGCCGGTGTTGATGGCCGGCGAGCTGCCGCCGCCGATCGACGCCACCACGCTCTTGACCGCGGGATTGGCGCGGATGCGTTCCGCCGCATCGCGCAGGCGCTCGGACATGGCGTCGAACGAGATGTCCTGCGGGCCTTCGGCGTTGACCTGGATCTGGCCGATATCCTCCTCGGGGAAGAAGCCCTTGGGAATCTTGATGAACAGCACCGCGGTCAGCACGAAGGTCAGGCCCGCAATCACGAGCACCGTGCGCCGGTGCGCGATGCACCAGTCCAGCCCGTGCGCGTACTTGTGCAGCGTCCATTCGAACAGGTCTTCGAACCACTGCGTCGCGCGCAGGCCCAGGGTCTGCTTCTGCACGATGGCCGGCGACTGGCCGGCATGGTCGCCGTAGGCGTGCTGCGATTCGTCCACCGGCACGTTCTCGGCCGACAGGAAGCGCGCGCACAGCATCGGGATCAGCGTGAGCGACACCAGCGCCGACACCAGGATCGACAGCGACACCACCGCGGCGAATTCATGGAACAGCAGGCCGATCACACCCGGCATGAAGAAGATCGGGATGAACACCGCCACCAGCGAAATGGAGATCGACAGAATCGTGAAGCCCATCTCGCGCGAGCCGACCAGCGCGGCCTTGAGCGGCGGCACGCCTTCCTCGATATGGCGCACGATGTTCTCGAGCATCACGATGGCGTCGTCCACCACCAGGCCCACCGCCAGCGTGATGGCCAGCAGCGACACGTTGTCGAGGCTGTAGCCGAAGGCCTTCATCAGCGCGACCGTGCCGATCAGCGAGATCGGCAGCGACACGGTGGGGATCAGCGTAGCGGCGGCGCGGCGCAGGAACAGGAAGATCACCATCACCACCAGCGCCACGGTCAGCGCCAGCGTGAACTGCACGTCGTGGATGGACTCGCGGATCGAGCGCGAGCGGTCATTGACCACGCTGACGCTGACCGAGCCCGGCATCTGCTGGATCAGCCGCGGCAGCGCCTGGCGGATCGCATCCACCACCGCCACGGTGTTGGCGTCCGGCTGGCGCAGCACGGCCAGCACGATGGAGCGCTCGTTATTGAGCCAGCTGCCGGTCTTGATGGTTTCGACGCTGTCCTCGACCTCGGCCACGTCGGCCAGGCGCACCAGCGCGCCGTTGGGCTGGCTGGCGACGATGATGTTGCGGAACGCGTCGGCATTGGCCAGCTGCCGGTTGGCCTGGATGGTCAGCGTCTGGCGTGCGCTGTCGAGCGTGCCCACCGGTGTGTTGGCGTTGGCGCGGTTCAGCGCGGTGGCCAGCTCGTCGAGCGTCAGGCCGCGCGCGGCAAGCGCGTCCGGGTGGGCGCGCACGCGCACGGCAAAGCGCTTCTGGCCGAACACCTGCACCTGCGCCACGCCGGGCAGCGTGGCCAGAGTCGGCGAGATCAGGTTGTCGCCGAAGGCATTGAGGTCAGCCAGGCTCATGGCCGGCGAGTTGATCGCCAGCAGCAGCACCGGCGCATCGGCCGGGTTGACCTTGCGGTACGACGGCGGCACCGTCATCTCGATCGGCAGCGAACGCTGCGCGCGGAACAGCGCTGCCTGCACGTCCACGGCGGCAGCATCGATGTCGCGGTCGCTGTCGAATTCGATGGTGATGCTCGAGTTGCCAAGCGTGTTCGATGAACTGATCACCTTCACGCCCGGAATCGTCGCGAACTGCTTTTCGAGCTGGGTGGCCACCGACGCGGCCATGGTTTCGGGGCTCGCCCCGGGCAGTGTGGCCGTGACCTGGATCACCGGCGAGTTGAAGCTGGGCAGCGCGGCGATCGGAATAGTCGGGTACAGCACGATGCCAGTGACGATGACGGCAATGCACAGCAGCACCGTCATCACCGGACGGCGGATACAGAGCTCGGACAGCGTCATGGCTCAGTGCCCCTGAGCGATGGCAGGCGCGCTCGCCGGCCTGGCCGAAGCGGCGGGCGCCGGCGCGGCCTCGCGGACCACGGTGCCCGGGCGCAGGTTCTGCGTGCCTTCCACGACCACGCGCGTGCCGGGCGGCACGCCTTCGATCACCGCCGACGTGGCGGTGGTGGTCACCAGCTTCACGGGCACGCGGGCGACCTTGCTGTCCGGCTGCACGGCGTAGACGAAGCGCCCTTCCGGACCGGTCACCACGGCCTGGGGCGGCACCGACAGCGCATTCTTCAGGGTCTGCACCACCGCGCTGACGTTGGCGTAGGTGCCCGGCCACAGGCGCTGCTCGTCATTGTCGAACTGCGCCTTGACGCGGATGGTGCCGTACTGCGGATCGACCGTGTTGTCGATGAAGGTGATCTTGCCCGTCACTGGCGTCTTGCTGCCGTCGTTGGGCTGGGCCGTGACCTGCACGGGGCCCGTACGCAGCGCCTCGCGCAGCGCGGCGAGCTGGCGCTCCGGCAGGCTGAAGGTCACCGCGATCGGCTGGACCTGGGCAATGATGACCATCGGCCCCGTGCTGTTGGGCAGCACCATCGACCCGGGGAAGACGTTGATCACGCCGGTGCGCCCGCCGATGCTGGCGCGGATCGCGCCGTAGCTGACCGCGACGCGGCTGGCCTCGATGGCGGCCTGGTCGGCACGGATGGTGGCTTCGAAGCCGTCCACCTTGGCTTGGGCCGTGTCCACCGCGCTCTTGGAGATGAAATTGCGCTCCAGCAGTTCCTTGCTGCGTGCCAGGTTGCGGCGCGCGTCGGCCAGGTCGGCCTGGTCGCGCAGCAGCTGCGCCTGGGCCTTGGCGAGGTTGGCCTCGTCCATGCGCGTGTCGAGCGAGAACAGCAGGTCACCTGGCTTGACGGTCTGGCCTTCCTTGATATGGACGGCACGCACGGTGCTCGAGACCTGCGGGCGCACTTCGACTGTGGATAACGCCGTCACGTTGCCGTTGGCCGTGAACTGCAGCGGCACGTCGCCCTGCTGCACCAGCGCGGTGGCGACCACCACCGGCGCGGGCCCTTTGGCGACGGGCCGGGGGGCCAGCCAGGTATGCCATGCAAACCATCCCGCTCCGGCGAGCACCGCCACCGTGACCACCACGGCCCACGGCGATACCCGGCCCCGGCCGGTTCCCGCGGACGCGCTCCAGTTGCTGTCGACGAACCCCTTGGGCTGGTCGATCCTGTCTGTCTTCATTTTGTGTGGACCCTCTTAGCTGCAGCGCGCCTCCCCGGTGACGCCCCGCCTCTGTTCCTGCCGTGGCTGCCCAGTACGGGCAGCCCGGGGGCCGGGCGGGTACGTGTCGCGCGAAACCTCTACTAGTACCGCGGTTCGCCCCGCGGAGCCAGCGCGCAGTATTACAACGCGTTACAGAAGCCGTAACGGCGCGCTCCGGACCTGGCCTGGCGGGCAGCGGGCTAACGTGGCGTACGTGGGCGCGATTGCTTGTATCGATAGACAAACATTATCAGAAAAGATGCCGCCGGCCATCGCGGCGCCAGCGGTTGATGCTGTCGATCGACAATTTGCGTGGCCCACGCTGCACACAAATGGCGTCGCCGGCACGAACTTCGCCACTCTGCACCACGCTCAGGTAGACGCCGGAGTAGCCGCTTTCGACCATGTCGCGTACGGCGTGGCGATAGCCCAGCACGGCGTTGAACTTGCACGACGGCTGACGCGGCGACGCCACCCGCAGCACCGCCGTACCGATGCGCAGCACGTCGCCGACCCACAGGTCGGTCTCGTCCAGGCCCTCGATGGTCAGGTTTTCCCCCATGGCGCCGAACGCCAGGCCGCGGTGTGCCTCGGGCTGCGCGGCAGCGCGGCGGCGCGCGTCCCACCAGGCATAGTGCTCGGCCGGATAGGCATAGACGGCCTTGTCCAGGCCGCCGTGCACCGTCAGGTCCGCCTGCTCGTCGCCGGCCACGCCCAGCGGGCGCACCTGCACCCGGAGCGGGTGAACCAGCGTGCTGACTGGGTGCTTGCGGATGCCGGACATCACCACCGCCTCGGTGCCGGCACGGGCCACCACCAGCGGAATGGCCTTGCCGATACTGACCGCCAGCACGCGCGCACCGGCCAGGGCTCCATTCGGTTCGCTCACGATGCCCCCGCTGCAGGAGTTGTGGATAACTCCGTGGATAACGCGTGGAACAGAGGGTGGACAGTGCGTTGGACAACACTGTGGAAAACCTGTGGAGGGGAACCCGGCTCAAGCGGGCTCCAGGAACGGCCGGAACCTGCTCAGGCCTGTTGCGGAGCCTGCTGCCGCGGCCACTGGCAGCCCAGTGCGCGCGCGCGTTGCGAGATAACCAGCGCCGCCAGCATCAGCGCCGCGGCGCCCCAGTGCAGCGAACCGGTGCCGGCCACCGTATAGATGGCCGCGCCGGCCATGGCGCCCAGCGCCTGGCCGAGGTAGATCGACGACGAATTGAGCGAGATCGACACCGAGGCGCGGTCCGGCGCGATCATCACCAGCCGCGCCTGTTGCGCGCTGTTGGTGGCAAACCCGCCCACGCCCCACAGCATGAACAGCAGCACCAGCGCCACGCCGCCCAGCCCGGCCAGCGGCCACAGCACCATGGCGGCAATCGAGGTCAGCAAGGTGAACTGGACAATCCGGCTCGGCGTGATCCGGTCCATGCGCGAGGCCGCCATCGCATTGCCGAGCACCCCGCAGGCGCCATAGGCCAGGAACATCAGGCTCAGCGCGGCGCCGGTGATGCCGTGGACATCGCGCATCAGCGGCGCAATGTAGGTGAACATCGTGAACATGCCGGCCGACTGGATCATGGTCGCGGCCACTACGAGCATGATCGGCCGGTGGCGCAGCACCGCGCCCCAAGCCTCGCGGCCCACGGCCGGCACGTAGAGCCCGCGCGGCAAGGCGCGCCAGACCGCCGCCGACACCAGCAGCGCCAGCACGCCCACCACCGCCATGCTGACGCGCCAGCCGAGCGTGCTGGCAATCCAGGTGCCCAGCGGCATGCCGACCACGCTGGCGATGCTCCAGCCCAGGAACACGAAGCTGATCGCCCGTCCGCGCGTCTGCGCGTTGACCAGCAGCGGCAGGGTGGCGGCGGTCTGCGGCGTGTAGATGGCCGCGCCGATCGCGGTCAGGAAGCGGATCGCCATCAGCGCGGCGAAGTTCGGCGCCAGTGCCGCGGCCAGGTGCATCACCGCGTAGACCAGCAGCGAACCCGCCAGCAGCAGGCGGCGGTCGATGCGCGAACCCAGCGTGGCGAAGACCGGCGCCCCCACGCAGGTGGCCAGCGCGAACACCGAGATCAGCTGGCCCGCACTGGCCACGCCCAGCCCGAAATCGCCGGCAATATCGTTCAACATGCCGGTCACGATCATCGCGCCGGTGCCAATGATGAAATTGCCGACGCAGAGCGTCACGAGCCTGGGGTCCATGCCGGCCTTGGTGGAAGGGTGGCGCGCTGGCGCCTTGTTGTTGTCGGGGTGCGCCGCCGGCCGTTGCGGCCAGCGGTCAGGAAAGCCCCGAGTGTAGCGGTTTCGCGAAATTCGCGTCCGCGGAGGCCGAAGTCGTGGCGTGCCGGGTGTTACCGACACCGGATGAACCTGGCTCCTCTCTCCCGCCGGGAGTGGGAGAGGGGAGTAAACCGCGGGTGTGAGGATTCGTCAGCGCGACAGCGCCGGCGTCAGGGCCTTGGGATTGACGATGCTGTCGTGCTTGCCCGCCAGCACATCCAGGATGTTCTGGAACGCGGTCCGGAAGTACAGCTCATAGCTGTCGCGCTCCACATAGCCCAGATGCGGCGTGCAGATGCAGTTTTCCATCCGCAGCAGCGCATGCCCCTGCAGGATGGGCTCGGACTCGAACACATCCACCGCCGCCATGCCCGGGCGGCCGCGGTTCAGCGCCGCGACCAGCGCGTTCTCTTCCAGCAGTTCGGCGCGGCTGGTGTTGACGAACAGCGCCGTCGGCTTCATGCGGGTCAGGTCGGTCAGCTTGACGATGCCGCGCGTGTCGTCGTTCAGGCGCAGGTGCAGCGACAGCACGTCGCTGTCGGCGAAGAACTGGTCCTTGGACTCCGCCACCGCAATGCCGTCGGCGCGCGCAGCTTCCTGCGACGCCTCGCGCCCCCACACCAGCACATTCATGCCGAAGGCCCGGCCATAGCCGGCCAGCAGCCGGCCGATCTTGCCGTAGCCCCAGATGCCCAGGGTCTGGCCGCGCAGCACCTGCCCCAGGCCGAAGTTGGGCGGCATGGTGGTCGACTTCAGGCCCGACTGCTGCCAGGCGCCGTGCTTGAGGCTCGCCACGTACTGCGGAATGCGGCGCTGGGCCGCCATGATCAGCGCCCAGGTCAGCTCGGCGGGCGCGACCGGCGAGCCCACGCCTTCGAGCACCGCCACGCCCCGGTCCGTGCACGCTTCGACATCGATATGCGTGTTCGGCGCGGTGCCGACCCGGCCGGTCTGGCTGATGATCTTCAGCTTGGGCAGTTTTTCCAGCAGCTGCCGCGTGATGCGCGTGCGTTCGCGGATCAGCACGACCGCCTCCACATCCGAGAGGCGCGCGGCCAGCTGGCCCACGCCCTTGACGGTGTTGTTGAACACCTTGACGTCGTGCCCTTCCAGCAGGCTGAAGCAGGGCAGCTTGCGCACGGCGTCCTGATAATCGTCGAGTACAGCAATCTTCATCGGTAACTCTTTTTGTCGGCTGGCCTGGTGACCCGGGTTAGTGCGCGCGGCAACGGAAACCGTGCACCGCCGACGCTATTGTCGGGTATCCCGAGCCGGCACAATCCATGCGTGAATCCACGGCCGGCAATGCTGCACAGCAAAAAACAGCGGGGTGCTGCAGTGGTATCCTTGCCCGCTCCGGTGCCGCCAGGAATGGTCGGTCGAGCCTCGCTCCCGACACCAGGCGCCATCGGACAAAGCCCGCCCTGGCCCTGTGCAGCTAGCCCCCGCGCGGGCGAAGCGCAACTTTAGCGCAGGCGCAGGGACTGCTGCGACCCTTTGCGTTACCTGGGCCGCAGTGGAGTTGTAACGGGATGTGACGACCGGTGTGAGTCGCTGATGCGAGCCACTGATGTGAGCCGCGGCACGCACCGGCCTGGCTGGTCTCAGGTTGGGCTTTGAAAAGAATTCCCCCCTTCCTTCCCTTACACACTTTGGAGTTGCTGTATGAACCACCCCTCGATGCAAGGCACGGCGGCGTTGAACGTCCCGGCCTGGGTCAGGAACCAGAAGCTGGTGGCCTGGGTTGCCGAAATCGCTGCGCTGACCAAGCCGGAGCGCGTTCACTGGTGCGACGGTTCGCAGGAAGAATATGACCGCCTGTGCGAGCAGATGGTCGCTGCCGGCACGCTCAAACGCCTGAACCCGGCCAAGCGCAAGAACTCCTTCCTAGCCCTGTCCGACCCGTCCGACGTGGCGCGTGTCGAAGACCGCACCTTCATCTGCTCGGAGAAGAAGGAACAGGCCGGCCCCACCAACAACTGGGTCGCCCCGGACGAGATGCGCCAGACGCTCAACGGCCTCTTCGACGGCTGCATGCGCGGCCGCACGCTGTACGTGGTGCCGTTCTCGATGGGCCCACTGGGCTCGCCAATCGCCCACATCGGCGTGGAGTTGTCCGACTCGCCGTACGTGGTGGCCAACATGCGCATCATGACCCGCATGGGCAAGGCCGTATATGACGTGCTCGGCACCGACGGCGACTTCGTCCCCTGCGTGCACACTGTCGGCAAGCCGCTCGCCGCTGGCGAAAAGGACGTGCCGTGGCCGTGCAACCCGACCAAGTACATCGTCCATTTCCCCGAATTGCGCGAGATCTGGTCGTTCGGCTCGGGCTACGGCGGCAACGCGCTGCTCGGCAAGAAGTGCTTCGCCCTGCGCATCGCCTCGAGCATGGGCCGCGACCAGGGCTGGCTCGCCGAGCACATGCTGATCCTTGGCGTGACCTCGCCCGAAGGCAAGCGGTACCACGTGGCCGCCGCGTTCCCGTCGGCCTGCGGCAAGACCAACTTTGCCATGCTGATCCCGCCCAAGGGCTTCGAGGGCTGGAAGATCACCACCATCGGCGACGACATCGCCTGGATCAAGCCGGGCAAGGACGGCCGCCTGTACGCGATCAACCCGGAAGCGGGCTTCTTTGGCGTGGCCCCGGGCACCAGCGAGAAGACCAACTACAACGCGATGGCGACGCTGAAGGAGAACGTCATCTTCACCAACGTGGCGCTGACCGACGACGGCGACGTGTGGTGGGAAGGCATGACCAAGGAAGCGCCGGCGCACCTGATCGACTGGCAGGGCAAGGACTGGACCCCGGAAATCGCCAGGGCGACCGGCGCCAAGGCCGCCCACCCGAACTCGCGCTTCACCGCGCCGGCGTCGCAGTGCCCGTCGATCGACGAGAACTGGGACAACCCGGCCGGCGTACCCATTGATGCGTTCATCTTCGGCGGCCGCCGCTCGACCACCGTGCCGCTGGTGACCGAGGCCCGCAACTGGACTGAAGGCGTCTACATGGCCGCGACCATGGGTTCGGAAACCACCGCCGCGGCCGCCGGCCGGCAAGGCGTGGTGCGCCGCGACCCGTTCGCGATGCTGCCGTTCTGCGGCTACAACATGAGCGACTACTTCGGCCACTGGCTGAAGCTGGGCAACAAGCTGGAAGCCGCTGGGGCAAAGCTGCCGAAGATCTACTGCGTCAACTGGTTCCGCAAGGACGCCGATGGCAACTTCGTGTGGCCGGGCTTCGGCGATAACATGCGCGTGCTGTCGTGGATGATCGACCGCGTGGAAGGCAGGGGCCAGGGCGGCGAGCACGTGTTCGGCACCAGCCCGCGCTATGAAGACCTGAACTGGAATGGCGTGGACTTCTCGCCGGCGCAGTTCGCCCAGGTCACGTCGATCGACATCGACGCCTGGAAGCAGGAGCTGGCGCTGCACGACGAGCTGTTCACGCAACTGAAGCACGGTCTGCCGCAGGCGCTGGCCGAAGCGCGTTCGGCGCTGGGCAAGCGGCTGGAGGGGTAAAGCCGCAGCGGCTGGTTTGCTCCCCTCTCCCAAAGGGCGAGGGGAGAAGGCAGTCGGGATACGGAGAGCTTTCGGCAAGACAACGCCCGTATCATTCAGAGACGGGCGTTCTTCTATCCTCCCTCGCCATCCCCCAACTGCTCCACCGCAAACTTCACGAACCCCGCCCGGCCCTCGATCCCCAGCTTGCGCTTGAGGTTGAGCCGGTGCGTCTCCACCGTGCGCACGGATACCCCCAACTGCGCCGCAATTTCCTTGTTCGCCATGCCCCGGCCGATACAGCCGAGGATGTCGCGTTCGCGCCGTGTCAGCGCGTCCAGCGGACCGGCCGCGGGCGTCTGTTCGGCCATGCCGCGCGCAATGCGGGCGCTGTAAAACACGCGCCCCGCCAGCACCGCCTGGATGGCGGCCATCAGTTCGTCCGCGGGCGCATCCTTCAATACATAGCCGCGTGCACCGGCACGCACCGCCTGGCGCGCGTATTCCAGGTTGTCATGCATGCTGACCACCAGCACGGCGATCTCGGGGTACTGCTCATGCAGCGCGGCGGTCAGCGCAATGCCGCCCATGCCGCGCATGCCGATGTCGGTAATGACGAGGTCCGGGCGCTCCCGCACGCCGGCACGGTCAAGCCAGGCCAGTGCCGCCTCGCCGTCATCGGCCTCGCCCACCACGCATAGGCCGGGCTGCAGCGCGAGGTGCATGCGCATGCCGTCGCGAACCAGCGCATGGTCGTCGATGAGCAGCACGCGCGCGGGCGCATCGACAGGGTGGCCGGGATGGCCCCCCGTTTCGGCCGGGTCAGGGATCTGGGTCATGACTGCGAAGGTTCTGCGGGTAGGAGAGCGGCGGGCCGGGCCGGCATGTTCGCGAGCGGCAGGGTCGCCACCAGCTCGGTGCCGCCGATGCCCGAAACGATGTCAAACTGCCCGCCCAGCGCCGCGATACGCTCGCGCAGGTTGCGCAGCCCGATGCCGCGCCGGGGATCCACCTGCATGCGGGCCACGTCAAACCCGCTGCCATCGTCGCGCACCGTCAGGCGCGTCGCATCCGGATCGAAAGCCAGCGCCACGGTCACCCTGCGCGCGCGGGCGTGGCGCTCGACATTGGTCAGCGCTTCCTGCGCGATCCGGTACAGCGCGGTGGCCTGTTCGTCGGGGAGTTCGCGCGGCGTGCCGGCCTGGGCCACGCTGATCTGCAGTTGGCTGCCGCCTTGCATCTCGCGCGCCAGGTGCTGCAAGGCGGCAAAGAGGCCAAGGTCGTCGAGCAGGGCGGGGCGCAGGTTGCGGGCCACGCGCCGTACCTCGTTGAACACCGTGTCGAGCCGGTTCAGCGCCATGCCGAGCACCGGCGCCACGGCCGCGCCTTCGGCCGGCGCCAGGCGCAGCCGGTTGGCGGCGGCTTCCAGCACCAGCTTGACCGACACCAGCAACTGGCTGATGCCGTCATGCAGCTCGCGCGACAGCCGTGCGCGCTCCTCTTCCTGGGACTGCACCACGCGTTGGGCGAGCTGCCGCAGCTTGGCATCGGCCTCGCGGTGCTCGCTGATATTGAGGGCCAGGCCGCTGGCCGCCACCAGCAGGATGCTGACCGCGGCAATCACGCCGATCCACGCCATGGTCTCGCGGATATCGGTCTCCGCGCGCGCGTCGAGCTGGCGCAATGTGCTTTCCACGTCATCCAGGTAGATGCCGGTACCGAGCATCCAGCCCCATTCGGGCACGGCCACCACATAGCCAAGCTTTGGCGCCAGTTGCTGGGACGAAGGCTTTTTCCACTGGTAGCGGACCGAACCGCCGCCGGCCCGGGCCGCCGCGATCAGCTTCTGGATGGTGAGAGCGCCCTGCGGGTCGCGCAGCGTCCACAAGTCCTGCCCCACCAGCTCGGGCTGGCGCGGGTGCATCAGGTTGCGGCCCTGCATGTCGTACAGGAAGAAGTAGCCGTCGGGCCCGTAGTCGAGTTGCGCCAGGGCCTCCATGGCGGCCTGCCGGGTAGTGGCGTCGGTGCGGCCCGAACGCACCATCGGCGCGATGGCGCTTTGCGCCAGTTCTACGTAGTGGCGCAGTTCGGCTTCCTTGCTCTGGAGATAGGCCGCTTCCACCAGCGCGCGCTCGTGCTGCGCCAGTTGCGTCGCCTGGAAACGCACGGCAAGGGCAATGCCGAGCATGGCCACCGCGAGCGGCGCGACGGCGAGCAACAGGATCTTCTGGCGGAGTTTCATCTGGACCGGGGGTAAACACCGATGCCGCGCAGGCGGCATGTCACCGTCGATCTGCGTAGTACTACGCAGACATGCTGCGTAGTTCCGCGCTTGTGCGGGGTATGGCGGGTGTCAATACTACACGCCGGACGCGCAAGCCGCCCCAACATGCGGCAAGCGTCCACGCAGTTGGTGCACTGCCGGCCCGGTTGGTGCATCGCCTGCCTGCAAGACGAGATCCGGAAACGACACGAACCGGGCGCGCAGCAGCCAGATCCAGGAGACCCGATCACCGCCGGATTTCCGCCGCTGCCCGCCCGAGGCGCCCACCCATGGCCGCGCCGCCGACCCTGCCAGTTACCAGTCCTTCGCCGCCGCAGGCTTTCCATACCCCGGTCTGAGGAGACCTTCACTATGAATCGCATCGGAGAACACCTGGTGTGGCTGGCCGTCGCCATCCTTGGCGCGTTTGCCTTCGGCACGGTCGCGCTCGCGCGCGGCGAGGCCGTCAGCGCGCTGTGGATCGTGGTTGCCGCGCTCTGCATCTACCTGATCGCCTACCGCTACTACAGCCGCTTCATCGCCGACAAGGTGATGCAGCTCGACCCGAAACGCATGACCCCGGCCTGGCGCCACAACGACGGTCTGGACTACGTGCCGACCAACAAGGCGGTGCTGTTCGGCCACCACTTTGCCGCCATTGCCGGCGCCGGCCCGCTGGTCGGCCCCGTGCTGGCCGCGCAGATGGGCTATATGCCGGGCATGCTGTGGATCCTGGCGGGCGTGGTGTTCGCCGGCGCGGTGCAGGACTTCATGATCCTGTTCATCTCCACGCGCCGCGACGGCCGCTCGCTGGGCGACCTGGTCAAGTCCGAGATGGGCACGGTGCCGGGCATGATCGCGCTGTTCGGCTGCTTCATGATCATGATCATCATCCTGGCGGTGCTGGCACTGATCGTGGTGAAGGCGTTGGCCGGCTCGCCGTGGGGCACGTTCACCGTGGCGGTGACCATCCCCATCGCGCTGTTCATGGGTATCTACACGCGCTACATCCGCCCGGGCCGCATCGGCGAGGTGTCGGTGATCGGCTTCGTGCTGCTGATGTTCGCCATCATCGGCGGCCAGTATGTGCATGACAGCGCCGTGCTGGCGCCGCTGTTCACGTACGACGGCAAGGCGCTGACCTGGATGCTGATCATCTACGGCTTCATCGCCGCCGTGCTGCCCGTATGGCTGCTGCTGGCGCCGCGCGACTACCTGTCGACCTTCCTGAAGATCGGCACCATCATCGCGCTGGCGGTCGGCATCCTGATCGTCGCGCCGGAACTGAAGATGCCGGCCTTCACGCAGTTCGCCCAGGGCGGCGGCCCGGTGTGGTCGGGCAACCTGTTCCCGTTCCTCTTCATCACCATCGCCTGCGGCGCGGTGTCGGGCTTCCACGCGCTGATCTCGTCGGGCACGACGCCCAAGCTGCTGGAAAATGAATCGCACGCGCGCTTCATCGGCTACGGCGCGATGCTGGCCGAGTCCTTCGTCGCCATCATGGCGCTGGTGGCCGCCTCGGTAATCGAGCCAGGCGTGTACTTCGCCATGAACAGCCCGGCCGCCGTGATCGGCACCACGCCGGATGCCGTGGCGCAGGCCGTGTCGACGTGGGGCTTCGTCATCACGCCTGACGTGCTGATCCAGACCGCCAAGGACGTCGGCGAGAACACCATCATCTCGCGTGCCGGCGGCGCGCCGACGCTGGCCGTGGGCATCGCCCACATCCTGCACCAGGTGGTGGGCGGCCAGGCCATGATGGCGTTCTGGTACCACTTCGCCATCCTGTTCGAGGCGCTGTTCATCCTGACCGCCGTCGACGCGGGCACCCGCGCCGGCCGCTTCATGCTGCAGGACCTACTGGGCAGCTTCGTGCCGACCATGCGCCGCACCGACTCGCTGCCGGCCAACCTGATCGCCACCGCGCTGACCGTGGCGGCCTGGGGCTACTTCCTGTACCAGGGCGTGGTCGACCCGCTGGGCGGCATCAACACGCTGTGGCCGCTGTTCGGCATCTCCAACCAGATGCTCGCCGCCGTGGCGCTGGTGCTCGGCACGTGCGTGCTGGTCAAGATGAAGCGCGGCCAGTACGCCTGGGTGACGCTGCTGCCGACCGTCTGGCTGCTGATCTGCACGCTGGCCGCCGGCTGGCAGAAGCTGTTCGACGCAGATCCGAAGGTCAGCTTCCTGACCCACGCCGGCAAGTTCAGCGCCGCCATCGCCGAAGGCAAGGTGCTGGCCCCGGCCAAGAGCATGGAGCAGATGCACCGTATCGTCTTCAACGACTACCTGGACGCCGGCCTGTGCGCGCTGTTCATGGTGGTGGTGCTGTCGATCGTGTTCTACGGCTTCAAGACCGCGATGCAGGCCCGCGCGGTGAACCGACCGACCGACAAGGAAACGCCGTTCGAACCGCTGCCGGCGGCAACCTCGGCACAATCCTGATATCGCCGAAGCAGAAGGAGCCCGCCATGCTGGAACAACTGGGAACGATGGGACGCTACCTCGGGCAGTCGCTGCGGCTGATGGTCGGTCTGCCCGACTACCAGACCTATGTGGCCCACATGGAAAGCACCCACCCGGACCGCGAGCCAATGACCTACGAGGAATTCTTCCGCGAGCGCCAGGAAGCGCGCTACGGGGGCGGGCAGGGCAAGTGCTGCTGAGCCGGCTGACCCATACGGGCCGGAACTGAAAGGACGGGCAACCTTCGGGTTGCCCGTCCTTTCATTGGAAGCGGCGAAAACCTCACCTCCCATGCCGCAAATGCCGTTTCGTTAAGATATCAACCCCTCCCGTCATTCCCGCGCAGGCGGGAATCCAGCGTCTTCGAAAGTCACTGGGTCCCCGCCTGCGCGGGGACGACGGTGCTTAGACGGTGGTTAACCAGAACGGCATGCAGCAGGTTGTCGCTCAAATCAGACGTTTCAGCAGGGGGTTACATGGCTTTACACGTGGTTACAGCAAGGCGGGGACTCGTTCTCTACACTTGCGGCACATCATGGCAAAGAAAGGAAACGATATGTCTCGCCATCCCGTTCGCAATATGACCCTGGCTATCGCCCTGGCGGCGTCCGCGCTGCCGGCATTCGCGAGCGACATGAACAATGCCCTTGGCGGCGCACTCGGCGGCGTGGCAGGGGCGGCCGTCGGTGGCGCGCTCGGCGGCAGCACCGGTGCCGTGATCGGCGGCGCCGTCGGCGGCGGCGCGGGTGGCGCGGTGACTTCCAACCGCCGCGAGCGCACGGGCGCCATCATCGGCGGCGCACTTGGCGGTGGTGCAGGCACGGCAGCGGGCAACGCCATGGGCGGCCGCACGGGCGGCCTGGTTGGCGCAGCCGTCGGTGGCGGCGCGGGCGCGGCGCTGGGCGGCAATGTCTCGCGCAGCAATTCTTATGACAACGATCGCCGCGGCTACTACAAGCGCAAGAAGCACAAGCACCATCACCACTACGACGACTGAGCCGACGCTCAGCCGGGCAGGGATGCAGGAACGGGCCGCTTCGGCCCGTTTTTCTTTGCGTGGTCTGGCATAATGCCAGTCAGCAAGTGCCATCGTGATCGGGTACAGAAACAAAGAAGCCCGCAACCAGTGCGGGCTTCTTCTCCAATAAATACGGAGAGGTCTGTCAGACACTCTCCAAGCGACCTGTGGAGACCAGGTTGAAACGGAGGGGCCGCATAGGGGAGAGACGGCCCCGGACCGCGGCTTGCAGACCCTGCTTACAGGGGCGCGCGGTCGGACGACAGATCGTACTTGGCGCCGTCGCTGTACACGTCGTACTTGCCGGCCTTGGCGCCATCGCTATAGACGTCGAACTTACTGGCCTTGGCACCATCGGTGTAGACGTCGTACTTGCTGGCCTTGGCGCCGTCTGCATACGGGTCGAACTTGCCGGACTTGGCAAACGCCGGCGCGGCGGACAGGGCAGCGGCGAGGGTGGCGATAGCGATCAGGGTGTGGCGGGTAGTTTTCATGGCTCAGTATTTCTTCAAGCTGGGATGCCTCTCTCGACAGTCTGACTTGCTGCATTGCGGCATCCAATGGCTAGATATTAGGCGTTTCCCTGATATCAATAAATACTGCTTGCAACAATGATTAGTTCTGATTCCAACAATAAAGTCGCCTGAACGAGGAAAAATTCAGGGAAACGACGGGAGACTATGTCATGGATCGCCTGCAATCGATGCGCGTGTTTGCCAAAGTGGTGGAGCTCGGAAGCTTTGCTCGTGCAGCGCAGCAGTTGGAGATGTCCAATGCGGTCGTCACGCGTTACGTCGCAGACCTGGAAAGTCACCTGGGGACGCGGCTGCTGAACCGGACGACCCGCAGCCTGTCCCTGACCGATGCGGGGGAAACGTACCTGCAGCGTTGCCAGCAGATCCTGGAGGACGTGGAGGAAGCCGAAGGCGTGGTGACGGCGCGCAGCCAGTCGCTGTCAGGAACGCTGCGCCTGGTGACACCCGTGATGTTCGGACTGCACCTGCTCCCGAACCTGATGGCCCGGTTCCAGCAGCTATATCCCGATGTGGTGTTCGATGTGCTGCTGTCCGACCGCAACGTGGACATCGTGGAAGAGGGCCGCGACGTTGCGGTGATGCTGTCGGACCTGGGCCTTGGCTCGCACCTGGTGGCCCGTCCGCTGATCTCGGCCGAGATCGTGCTGTGCGCGTCCCCCGAATATGTCCGCATGCACCCGCCGCTGCGCCATGCGCATGAGCTGACCAATCACCGCTGCATTGCGATGCGGCTGCCGAACGTGGAGCACGAGTGGACGCTGCTGGGGCCCGAAGGCGAAGTGACGGTGCCGATCCGCCCTGGGCTGCTGTGCAGCAATGCCGAACTCGCGCACCAGGCGGCACTGGCCAATATGGGCGTGGCGATGCTTTCGTCGTACCTGGCCAGGCCCAATATCGAGGCTGGCCATCTCGTGCACGTCCTGCCGCAGTACCAGCTGCCGCGGCGCGATGTCAGCGTGGTCTACCCGAGCCGCAAGTTCCTGCCGACCAAGGTCCGGGCGTTTATTGATTTCCTGCTGGAAGAAGGCCAGGTTCGCGGCAAGGATCATTAGATCTCGCAGACAGATAAGCCAGGAGGCCACGGGGTACGCACCGCGGCCTCCTACTGTTTGCCCGCTTGCTGCCCGCTTACTCCTCGGCTTCGACCGTCGCCTTGCCCGCGGCGCGGGTCTTCTTGGCCGCGACGGTCTTGGCGGGCGCCTTCTTGGCCGCAGTCTTGGCAGCTGCCGTCTTGGTGGTTTTCGTTGCCGCGGCCTTCTTCGCCGGGGCCTTGGCCGGAGCGACCTCGGTCTCGTCAGCCTTGGCGGCCGCGCGCGACGCGGTCTTGGCAGGTGCCTTGGCGCCAGCCTTGGGTTCCCGCGCCTCGAACTCGAAGCCGATCTTGCCGTCCGCCTGCCTGACCAGGAAGGCCTTGAAGTTACGGCCCGTGCGTGACGACTTGAATCCCGTCAGCAGGTCGGTGCGGCCTTCGTTCAGCAGCTTGCCCACCTGCTCGCGGCTGATCTCCTGCTGCAGGATGATCTTGCCGGTGGTGAAGTCGCAACGCTTCGGGCTGGCCACGCTGTTCTCGCACACGTACTTCATGCCGTGCTCGAACACCGCGCCACCGCACTTCGGGCAAATGCCGACCGGCTCCTGGCCACTGAAGTCGACCGGCTCGCCGTCGCCTTCATCGTCGTTCTGGCCGAAGTCGAATTCCATCTTGTAATGGCCTTCGTCGTCCTTGGCGATCTTGAGGATGGCGGCAAACGGCCTGCCCATCTTGCTGCGGAAGCCCTGCAGCGGGCCGATTTCCTTCTTCAGCAGCAGTTCTTCGACCTCTTCGATCTCGAACTGGCGGCCGCCCGGGATCTTGCTGATGGAGAATTCGCATGCCGTGCAGGCAAAGCGGCGGTAGTTCTCCTTCACCTGGCCGCCGCACTGCGGGCAGGGCGTGTCCAGCGTGGCGTAGTCGCCGGGAATCGTGTCGCTGTCGTATTCCTTGGCACGCTTGACGATCTGCTGCGTCATCTGCGCGATCTCGAGCATGAACTCGTCGCGTTTCAGGCGCCCGCGCTCGATCTGCGAGAGCTTGTGTTCCCACTCGCCGGTCAGCTCGGCCTGCGTCAGTTCCTGCACGCCCAGTCCGCGCAGCAGCGTCATCAGCTGGAACGCCTTGGCGGTCGGGATCAGCTCGCGGCCTTCGCGCACCAGGTACTTTTCCGTGAGCAGGCCTTCGATGATGGCCGCGCGCGTGGCCGGCGTGCCCAAGCCCTTGCCGGCCATGGCTTCGCGCAGCGCGTCGTCGTCCACGAGCTTGCCGGCGCCTTCCATGGCGGACAGCAGCGTGGCTTCGTTGTAGCGCGCGGGCGGCTTGGTCGTCAGGCCCACGCTCTCGACCTTGTCGGTCTTGACCTTCTCGTCCCTGGACACCGGCACCAGGTTGGCGGCGTCCTTGTCACCCTGTGCCTCGCGGCCGTAGATCACCAGCCAGCCGGGATTGACCAGCACCTTGCCTTCGGTCTTGAAGTGGTGGCCGGCAACTTCGGTGATGCGCGTCGTGACCTGGAACTCCGCCGCCGGGAAGAACACCGCCAGGAAGCGGCGCACCACCAGGTCATACAGCTTCTGCTCCGGCTCCGACAGGTTCTTGGGCGCCTGCAGCGTCGGGATGATGGCGAAGTGGTCGCTGATCTTGCTGTTGTCGAAGATCTTCTTGTTCGGCTTGACCCAGCCCTGCGAGAGGATCTTCTTGGCGTGCAGCAGATAGTTGGGCGAGCTGTCGGCCAGCATGGTCATGGTCTGCTTGACCGTTTCCATGTAGTCCTCGGGCAGCGCGCGTGCGTCGGTACGCGGGTAGGTCAGGACCTTGTGCTTCTCATACAGCGCCTGCGCCAGGCCCAGCGTGTTCTTGGCCGAGAAGCCGAAGCGCGAGTTGGCCTCGCGCTGCAGCGTGGTCAGGTCGAACAGCGCCGGCGACTGCTGCGTCGACGGCTTCGATTCCTCGGTGACGGTGCCCGGCTTGTCGCGGCAGGCGGCAACGATACTCTTGGCCTCGGCCTCGCTCCACAGGCGTGACTCGCGCGCCTCGGGATCGAACTCGCTCTTCTTGAACTTCGGGTCGAACCAGCGGCCTTCGTACAGGCCGGCGGCGGCGATGAACTCGGCGTGCACCTCCCAGTAGTCGCGCGGCACGAAGTGCTTGATCTTCTCTTCTCGCTCGACCACGATCGACAGCGTCGGCGTCTGCACGCGGCCTACGGTGGTCAGGAAGAAGCCGCCGCCCTTGCTGTTGAAGGCGGTCATGGCGCGCGTGCCGTTGATGCCCACCAGCCAGTCGGCCTCGGAGCGGCAGCGCGCGGCATCGGCCAGCGGCAGCATGTCTTCGTCGGCGCGCAGGCTGGCGAAGCCATCGCGGATCGCCTGCGGCGTCATCGACTGCAGCCACAGGCGGCGGATTGGCTGCTTCGCCTTGGCCTGCTGGGCGATCAGCCGGAAAATCAGCTCCCCCTCGCGCCCCGCGTCACAGGCATTGATCAGGCCGGTGACGTCCTTGCGCTTGATCAGGCGGTTGAGCACCTTCAGCCGCGACTCGGTCTTGGCGATCGGGCGCAGGTCGAAATGCGGCGGGATCACCGGCAGGTTGGCGAAGCTCCACTTGCCGCGCTTGACCTCGTATTCGTCAGGGGCGGCGATCTCCACCAGGTGACCCACGGCGGACGACAGCACGAAGTCGTCACTTTCAAAATACTCGTCGTGCTTGGTAAAGCCCCCGAGGGCACGGGCGATATCGGCCGCGACCGATGGCTTTTCCGCGATGATGAGGGCTTTTGACATTGAATGGGTCCTTGCGGGCTGCTTCCGGCAACGCGCGATTTGCACTGCAATATAAGTAGACATTGCCCCCGGGGGGCTTTGAGGCGCCAATCATAAGCGCGGTTTCGACGGCGGTGCAAGCCGGCAGCAGCGGCGCCAAATCCGCCGTTACGCCGCGCGCCGCCCCCCGGAAAGCAACCATTCCAGCACTTCGGGAACATCCTCCTGCGCAGCCGGCATGGCCATGCCCCGCGCGAGCATGCGTTCCAATACCTCGATATGCGGCAATAGGGTGCCATAGAACTGCGTCGGCCCCCCCGCCACCGGCTGGACCAGCAGCGTGGGAAAATTCTCGATATCGATGTCACCAAGCCGATCCGCGTGCGTCTCGATGTCGATCCACACATAGCAGTCCTCCGGATGGCGCGCGGCCAGCGCAGAGAACGCCTGCAGGTAGTCCCGGCATGTCCCGCACCATTGCGCGCACAGGCAGGCGACCAGCCGGCCCTGCGGGCGGGCGGACAGCGCTGCGCCGATGGCGGCAAGGTCACGTTCGGGAAAGTAAACGGTCATGGCGGTTCAAACATGAGCCTCTTCGGGCACCAGGGACCGCCGATTGTATCGGCAATAGGCTCCGGTCCACTGGCGAAGTCTAGGACAGGCTGCGGAAGAGGTTTCCCGGTAGACGTTCCGCGCGTCCCTCCAGTTCCAGTTCGAGCAGCCGCGTGGCCAGCGTTTCCGGAGCCAGGCCGCTGCGCTCGCACAGCGCGTCAAGTGTGACAGGGTCATGCGTCAGTACGGCCAGCAGCGGATCATCCGAGGCCTTGGGCACTGGCGGTGCGGGCTTCGCCACCTTTCCTGGCTGGAGCGGCAGGCCGAACTCTTCCATCACGTCCTCTGGCGATTCGACCAGCTTGGCACCCTGGCGGATCAGCAGATGGCAGCCCCGCGAGAGCGGCGCGTGGATGGAGCCCGGAATGGCAAATACCTCCCGGCCGAGGTCCGCGGCGAGCCGGGCGGTAATCAGCGAGCCCGACCTGGCTGCCGCCTCCACCACCAGCACGCCGCGCGCCAGCGCCGCGATCAGACGGTTGCGCCGCGGGAAGTTGTCCTTGAAGCCCTGCATGCCCAGCGGGAATTCGCTGACGATCGCGCCATGCTCGGCGATGCGGTGGGCCAGCTTCAGGTTGCGGGCAGGATAGACGCGGTCGGCGCCGGTGCCGATCACCGCGACCGTGCCGCCTTCGCCCGCCAGTCCGCCTTCATGGGCAGCGGCATCCACGCCCAGCGCCAGTCCCGAAACCACGGTTTGGCCTGCCTCGGAGAAGGAACGGCCAAAGGCCTCAGCGTCGATCTTGCCCTGCGCCGTGGCATCGCGTGCGCCGACAATCGCGAGCGAGGGCCGCGCCAGCGCGGCGGGGTCGCCCTTGATATATAGCAGCGGCGGCGGATCGGTCAGGTCGAGCAGGCGCACCGGGTAGCGCGGATCGACCAGCGTCAGCAGATGGTTGCCGGGCTGATCGAGCCACGCCATGGTCTTGGCCAGCGCCTGGCCCATGGTCGCTCCGGGTGCAGCCAGGACGGCAGCGGCGAGCTTGCGTGGCACGACCGACGACAGCGCTTCCACGCTTTGCGCGAATACCTGCTGCGGCAGGCCGAATGCCGCCAGCAGCAGGCGCACCGTCACCGGGCCGATGCCCGGCGCGCTCGCCAGGCGCAGCCACGCCAGCGTGTCGTCCGGGTCCCGTGCCGCGTCCGGCCATGCGGCGGCCGGCGCCTGGCCGGCCGTCAACGCGGAGAGATGACGCGATCGCCGACTTCGATCACGTTCGAGGCATCGGTCACCAGGGCATATGACACGCCCGGGAACACGCGAAACACGAAGGCCAGCCCGTAACGCTCGTCGGGCAGCACGATATTGCGGTTGCCGTCGGTCCGGTCCGTGACGACCTCGCCGGCGCGCGACAGCGCCAGCACGTTGCCGGGCTCCAGTCCGGCGTTGGCGCCGACGTTAAGCACCACGACCTGCTTGGCGCCACCGTACTGCACGCCACCGTAGACCTTGGCGACGCGGCCGTCGATCTGGGTATCCGGCGCGCGCGGCACGTAGCGCACGGACTCGCGCATCGGCTGGGGCAGCAGCAGCGTGCCCACGCCCATTTCCTGCTGGGCCTGCGTCACACGCAGGGTGGACACCGCATCCGGACCACCGGGCCCGCGGGTCAGGCGCACATTGCCTTCGTACTCGGCCTCATACCCGAGCACCTGCCCGGTGACCGGATCGTGCACCGGCGTGACCGGCCGGAAGGCCTGCCAGTCGCTGCCGACCGCCGCCGTGTCGGGCGCAATGCCGCGCGCATAGGCGGTGTCGTCCCGGCCCAGGTAGACACGCGACTCCGGCACGGCCACGATGCGCGCCGAGGTTTCCAGCGTGCCCTGGTCCACCACCAGCGGGCGGATCAGGAACGGCTCGATGTCCTTGGCCGGGATGCTGAGGATCGCGGCGCTTTCGGCGTCGCCACGCACCGCCGGCGTGAGCCTGACGGTATCGTTGGCGCCCGGCGTGGTCGACAGCCAGGCCCGGCCATCGCGCTGGATCAGGTACAGGACCTGGCCAGGATAGATAAGATGAGGATTGCGGATCTGCTGCCGGTTCATGCCCCACAGCTCGGGCCAGCGCCATGGCTGCCGCAGGTATTGCCCGGAGATGCCCCAGAGCGTATCGCCCTTGCGCACCATGTACCGGGACGGCGCATTGGGCGCCAGGTCCGTGGAAGGAATCCCTTGCTGCGCCACACGCTGGGCTTCGGCGTGCTGGGCGGGCGTGACCGTCAGGTCTGCCGCCAGGGCCGGAGCAGTCGTCGTCATAGTGACGCCAACTGCACCCAACATGGCAAGGGTGAACGCATGCAGCCTGCGGCCCGACGCCGCCTGGTGTTCTTTGGTAAGATCGCGCATTTTCGTGAACCGGCCGGTAGAACAGCCGGATTGACCCTGGAGAGCGTGCCTGCTGCGGCGCGCCTTGAATTTTTGTACTAGCGCCCCGATTCTGCATGTAATCCCCCGCCGCCGCAACGCGGCCGGACAGCCCAGAGCAGCCGGCGTTGCGCCCTAGCATCATGGCAAAACTCGACATCCTGACCTATCCCGATCCCCGTCTGCATACCGTGGCCAAGCCGGTCAAGGAAGTGGACGACCGCATCCGCCAGCTGGTGAAGGACATGGCGGAAACCATGTACGAGGCACCCGGCATCGGCCTGGCGGCCACGCAGGTCAATGTGCACGAGCAGGTAGTGGTGATCGACGTGTCGGAGACGCGTGACCAGCTCCAGGTCTTCATCAACCCCGAGATTGTCTGGGCCAGCGACAACCGCAAGGTCTGGGAAGAGGGCTGCCTGTCGGTGCCGGAGGTCTATGACCGCGTCGAGCGCCCGGACCGCGTGCGCGTGCGCGCGCTCAACGAAAAGGGCGAAACCTTCGAACTCGACGCCGACGACCTGCTGGCAGTCTGCGTCCAGCACGAGATAGACCACCTGCATGGCAAGGTGTTTGTCGAGTACCTGTCGCCGCTCAAGCAGAACCGCATCAAGTCCAAGCTGCACAAGCGCGAACGCGTGCGCATGTAACACGCACCAGCACGCACCAGCACGCACGCGGCGCCCAGGCTGGGACAGCCGCGCCGTGTCTGCTATCGTTATGGCTTCCAAAGTCAAAAACGTACCGGCCGCTATGCGGCCGGTTCTGCTTTCAGGTCCGCATCAGGGAGCCAGTCATGTCCGAAGCCAAGTCCCTGCGTGTCGCCTTTGCCGGCACGCCCGAGTTCGCGCGTGTCGCGCTTGAAGCCATCCATGCCGCCGGGTTCCCGGTAGTCGCCGTGCTCAGCCAGCCGGACCGCCCGGCCGGCCGCGGCATGCAGCTCCAGGCGAGCCCCGTCAAGCAGTACGCCGTTGCCAGCGGGTTCGAACCGGTGCTGCAGCCACGCTCGTTGCGCCGCACGGGAAAGTATCCCGAAGAGGCCGCAGAGGCCGTCGACACGCTGGCGAAGATCGCGCCTGACGTGATGGTGGTGGCCGCTTACGGCCTCATCCTGCCGGCCGAGGTGCTGACGCTGCCGCAGCTCGGCTGCCTGAACATCCACGCCTCGCTGCTACCGCGCTGGCGCGGCGCCGCGCCGATCCACCGTGCGATCGAGGCCGGCGACGCCGAGACCGGCATCACGCTGATGCAGATGGACGAAGGCCTCGACACCGGCGCGATGCTGTCGCGCGAGTCGGTGCCGATCGCGGCCGACGACAGCACAGGCACGCTGCACGACAAGCTCGCGGCACTGGGCGGCCGCATGATCGTCGACGCACTGCACAAGCTCGCCGCGGGCGAGACGCTGCCCGCCACGCCGCAGCCCGATGCCGGCGTCACCTACGCCGAGAAAATCGGCAAGGACGAGGCCCCGCTGGACCTGCGCCGCCCGGCGGCCGAGCTGGCCAGCCAGGTCCGTGCATTCAACCCGTTCCCCGGTGCCACGCTGCAGCTCGACAGTACCGTGATCAAGTGCTGGCAAGCGGTGCCGCTGTCCGCCGGCAGCAACCTGCCGCATCCGGCGGGCACGGTGCTGGCCTCGGATGCGAGCGGCGTGATCATCGCCTGCGGCAACGGCAGCGCGCTGCAGGTCACCGAGCTGCAGAAGCCCGGTGGCCGCCGCCAGCCCGCGCAGCAGTTCCTGCAGGGCACGCCGCTGCCGCCGGGAACCCGCTTCGCCGTGCCCGTGGAGGCACGCTGACCCACCTGGAGTGCTGCCCGGGCCGCCTGGCGGACATGGCCTTCACCGGATTGGGCGCGCGGCTGGCCTGTGCGCAGCGCCGAATCGCGCCGCCGACGCAAAGCCGTTGAATTTTCAGCGTTTCATCCCTATCTAATGGTCAGCGCGCCCGGCCGCATCCGCGGCGCGGGACACGACTACACGGAGATCACGTCAATGTTCAACTGGGTCAAGACCTTCATGCTGATGGCCGCCATCACGGCGCTGTTCATCGTCATCGGCGGCATGATCGGCGGACGCAACGGCATGATGTTCGCGCTGCTGATGGCGCTGGGCATGAACTTCTTCTCCTACTGGTTCTCGGACAAGATGGTCCTGCGCATGTACAACGCGCAGGAAGTCGATGCGGGCAGCGCGCCGCAGTTCTACGGCATGGTGCAGGAACTGGCGCAGCGTGCGGGCCTGCCGATGCCGCGCGTCTACCTGATCAACGAGGATGCGCCGAATGCGTTCGCGACCGGCCGCAATCCCGAACACGCCGCGGTGGCTGCTACCACCGGCATCCTGCGCGTGCTGTCCGAGCGCGAGCTGCGCGGCGTGATGGCGCACGAACTGGCGCACGTGCGCCACCGCGACATCCTGACCTCGACCATCGCCGCCACCATGGCCGGTGCCATCTCGGCGCTGGCGAACATGGCGATGTTCTTCGGCGGGCGCGACGAGAACGGCAACCGGACCAATCCGATCGCGAGCATTGCCGTGGCCATCCTCGCGCCGCTGGCGGCTTCGCTGATCCAGATGGCGATTTCCCGCGCGCGCGAATTCGAAGCCGACCGCGGCGGCGCGGAGATCAGCGGCGACCCGCAGGCGCTGGCCAGCGCGCTGGACAAGATCCACCGCTATGCGCAGGGCATCCCATTCCAGGCCGCGGAAGAGCATCCGGCCACGGCGCAGATGATGATCATGAACCCGCTGTCGGGCGGCGGCATCGCCAACCTGTTCTCGACCCATCCGGCAACCGAGGAACGCATCGCGCGGCTGATGCAGATGGCCCAGACCGGCACGTACCCGGCCTGAAGCCCCAAGGCCCCGGCGCACAAAACCGGGGCTCGCCCGCGCACAGGGTAAACTGCCCGCTGTCTTGCCCGTCGAGCCAGCGGGCTTTTTCTTGCCCGCGTGGCGCCGCGTGCGCCTGCATGGCCGGGCAGCCGTTGCCACGCCTGCCTTTGTTCCATTTTTACGTCTTACGCCTTACCCGATATGCGCCTGCCCCACGAATCGCTTGCCTTCCAGATGCTCGGTGCCGCCATGGCCGTGCGTGCCGTCAATGAAGGCACGGCCCTGCCGCAGGCCATTGAAGATACCGCCGCGCAGCTGCGCCTGGACCGCGTGCGCGATGCCGCCACGCGTGGCGCCCTGCAGGACCTGGCCTACCGCACCATGCGCCAGTTCGGCACCGCGCGCGCACTGGTGACGCAGCTGGTCACGCGCCCGCCCGGCGCGCAGGTCGATTCGCTGCTGGCCGTCGCGCTGTCGCTGCTGCTCGAAGGCGAGCAGGGCGACGCGGCCAAGGCCGGCCGCGGCGGCTACAGCGCGTTCACGGTGGTGGACCAGGCCGTCAGCGCCGCCGCCTCCGAACCCAAGACTGCGCATGCGCGCGGCCTGGTGAACGCGGTGCTGCGGCGTTTCCTGCGCGAACGCAAGGCCCTGATGGCGGAAGTCAACCGCGACGAGCAGGCACGCTGGAACCTGCCCGCATGGTGGCTGCGCATGCTGCGCGACGCCTACCCCGAACAGTGGACCGCGCTGGCAGAAAGCGCCAACGTCCGTCCGCCGATGACGTTGCGCGTCAACACGGCACGCATCCCGTTGCAGCAATACCTGACCGAGCTGGCCAATGCCGGCCTGGCCGGCCGCGCGGTCGGCGCGCAAGCCGTGCGGCTGGTGCGCGCCGTGCCGGTCGCGCAGATTCCGGGGTTTGCGCGCGGCGATGTCTCCGTGCAGGACGCCGGTGCGCAGCTCGCGGCGCCGCTGCTCGAGGTCGCCGACGGCATGCGCGTGCTCGATGCCTGCGCCGCGCCCGGCGGCAAGACCGGCCACCTGCTGGAACTGGCCGACATCGACGTGACCGCTGTGGAAAGCGACGCCCAGCGCGCCGCGCGCATCGACGAAAACCTGTCGCGCCTGGGCAAGCGCGCGAACATCGTGGTGGGCGATGCCAGCCGGCCCGGCGACTGGTGGGACGGACAACCGTTCGACCGCATCCTGGCCGACGTGCCTTGCTCCGCATCGGGCATCGTGCGCCGCCACCCCGATATCCGCTGGCTGCGCCGTGAAGCCGATATTGCCCGGCTTGTCAATGAACAGCGACGCATCGTTTCGCAACTCTGGCCACTGCTCAAGCCAGGCGGCATTCTTGTGTATGTCACCTGTTCTATTTTCCCAACGGAAGGGGAGGAGCAGGCGCGCTGGTTTGGTGCACAGTTGACAGATGCGATACGATTGCAGGCGCCGGGGCAGCTGCTGCCCGGTTCCCATGCAACACAGCCCGCCAGCGACGACGATGCTGGCCGGGACAGCCTGCCGTCTGATCATGATGGCTTCTTCTACGCCCGCTTCCAGAAACGCGCCTGATCTGATCCGATGGTGAGCACGCTGCGCTTGTCAGACTTCCACGTCCCTGGCGACCGAGCGCACACGGTTGCCGGGGCATGGTGCAGTGACACGGCCGGCTGGCTGCGGCGCGCATGCGCTGCCCTTGCATTGATGCTGGCCTGCCTGCTGTGGCCTGGCGCCGCCGCCGCGCAGGTCATCGAGGCCACCGAAGCGCGCATCGAATACCAGGACAACGGCTTCGAACTGACGGCGAGCTTCGACTTCGACCTCCCTCCGGCGCTCGAAGACGCGCTGAACAAGGGCATCTCGCTGTATTTCACGGTCGAGTTCCAGCTCACCCGCCCGCGCTGGTACTGGTTCGACGAAAAGCCCGTCAATACGAGCCGTACCATCCGCCTGTCATACCAGCCGCTCACGCGCCAGTACCGCGTTTCCACGGGCGGCCTGCAACTCCCGTTCGCGCGCCTGAAGAGCGCACTGCAGTTCATCCAGCGCGTGCATGGCTGGCGCGTGTTCGACCGCGGCGCGGTCAAGCCCGGCGAGTCCTACCATGCCGAAGTGCGCATGAAGCTGGACCTGTCGCAACTGCCCAAGCCCTTCCAGATCAATGCGGTCAATACACGCGAATGGAACCTGGCTTCGGACTGGCGCCGCTTCACCTATACGGTGCCCACCGACCTGAACGCGCCACCAGCACCGCCCACACCTGCACCTGCGCCACCCCCACCGCCAGCGCCCGCGCTACCGGCCTCGCCTGCCATGCCGGCGTCGCCTCCGGTACCCGCCTCCGCACCAGCCGCGTCCGCCGACACGCGCACCGGCCCCTTCGTTCAAGCCGTGTCGGCCGCGCTCTCGCCGTCTGCGCTGGTGCAGCCCGCTCCTGTCCAGCCATGAACAGCAGCAGTCTCTGGGACAGCCGGTTCCGCCGCGTGCTCTACCGGGTGGTAGCCGGGATCATTGTCTTCCTGGCCCTGGTGCTGGTAGGCCTGCTGGCCGGCGCTTCGGCCAACACGGAATTCTTCGACCGCTACTTCACGCTGCTGTTCAAGATCAACCTGGTGGTCGGCGCACTGCTGGTGATCATCATCGGGGCGCTGGCGGTGACACTGTGGCTGCGCTATCGCCGCGGCAAGTTCGGCACGCGCCTGATGACCAAGCTCGCCGTATTCTTCGGCGTGGTCGGCGTGCTGCCCGGTGTGCTGATCTACCTGGTGTCGCTGCAGTTCGTTTCGCGCAGCATCGAATCGTGGTTCGATGTGCGCGTGGAAACCGCGCTCGAAGCGGGCCTGAACCTGGGCCGGTCCACCATCGACAGCGCCCTGGCCGACCTGCAGGGCAAGGCGCGCCTGATGGCGGAACAGCTGAGCGGGCCGTCCGGCATGGCCACCTCGCTGCAGCTCAACCGCCTGCGCGAACAGTACGGCGTACAGGAAGCGGCGATCTTCACCGGCAGCGGCCGCGTGCTGGCGACAGCTTCCAGCAGCTATGCGACGCTGGTTCCCGACTTGCCTTCGGGCGTGCTGGCCGAGCAGGCTCGCCTGGCGGGCGGCTATGCCGCCGTGGAAGGCGGTCTGGACCCGTCCGCGGACGGCAACCGCCGGGAGCACATCGACAGCAGCCACCTGTACCGCCTGCGCGTGATCATTCCGCTTGGCGCTGCGCCTGCCGGCGACACTACGGCGGCGGCAAGCGTGCCACGCGCCGCCGCGCCGAAGACGCGCTGGGCCGGCTCCGGCCTGTCGGTGGAGCGCCGGCCCGAAGAGTCGCCGTCGAGCGGGTTCGGCCTGGTGGGCGACACCGTGCGCGAAGAGCGCTACCTGCAGGTCGTGCATCCCGTGCCGGCGGTACTCGCGCGCAACGCCGATGAAGTACAGCGTGCCTACCAGGAATACCAGGAGAAGGCGCTGGGCCGCACCGGCCTGCGCAAGATGTACATCGGCACGCTGACGCTCACGCTGTTCCTCGCGGTGTTCATCGCGGTAATGCTTGCGCTGCTGCTCGGTGGCCAGCTCGCCCGTCCGCTGCTGATGCTGCTGCAGGGAACCAAGGAGGTGGCCGAAGGCGACCTCTCGCCAAAGCGCGAACTGAAGAGCCGCGACGAACTCGGCATGCTCACGCAGCAGTTCAACCAGATGACCCGCCAGCTGGCCGAAGCGCGGCTGGCGGTGGAAGAAAACCGCTCGGCGCTGGAGCAGTCCAAGGCTTATCTCGAGAGCGTGCTGCAGAACCTCACTGCCGGCGTGCTGGTCTTCGACCGGCGCTTCGTGCTGATCACCGCCAACCCCGGCGCCGAACGCATCTTCCGCCAGCCGTTCGGCGCCGTGCTGGGGCTGCCGGTGGAGCAGATTCCGGGCATGGGCCCGTTCGGCGAGATCGTGCGCCAGGCCTTTTCCGATCAGAGCACCCGCGAAGTGCTGGGCGGCGCCGAGCACTGGCAGAAGCAGATCGAGCTGCCTCAGGGCCATGAAGAGCAGCCGCTGACGCTGCTCGTACGCGGTGCGCGCCTGCCCGGCGGCGAGCGCGACGAGCCCGGCTACGTGGTCGTGTTCGATGACATCTCGGACGTGATTTCGGCTCAACGGTCCGTGGCGTGGGGCGAGGTGGCACGGCGCCTCGCGCACGAGATCAAGAACCCGCTCACGCCGATCCAGCTTTCGGCCGAACGCCTGCAGATGAAGCTCTCGCCGAAGCTCGAAGATAAAGATGCCGAGGTACTAAAGCGCGGCGCGGCCACGATCGTCAACCAGGTGGCGGCGATGAAACGCATGGTCGACGATTTCCGTGACTATGCGCGCACGCCGCCCGCGGTGCTGCAGTCGCTGCAGATCAATGCGCTGGTGACCGAGGTGCTGCACCTGTATGGCATCGACGATCCGGCGGTACAGGAACATCCGGTGATCCATGCGACGCTGAACCCGGACCTTCCCGAGATCAAGGGAGACCCGACGCAGCTGCGCCAGGTGATCCACAACCTGTTGCAGAACTCGCAGGATGCCGCGGCCGAGAACGTCGCGGCCGGTAGGGCGGCGCCCCATATCGCTCTACACACCGAGACTGTAGAATATAAAGATTCTGCCGGCGAAAACCGTCAGGCAGTCAAGCTAACCATTGCGGACAATGGTCCGGGCTTCGCACCGCGCATCCTGAGCCGTGCGTTCGAGCCTTATGTGACCACCAAAGCCAAGGGTACGGGTCTCGGGCTGGCAATGGTAAAGAAGATCATTGACGAACACGGCGCGCGCATAGAACTGCGCAATCGAATGGAAGGTGCCGAGATCGTCGGTGCACAGATCTCGATCCTGTTCGTTAAACTGGCATAGTCAACTTGGCGGTCCGTCACGGAACGCTTTGGTGGGGTTAAGAGGGGAAGTATGGCAACCATCCTCGTAGTCGATGACGAAATGGGAATCCGGGAACTGCTCTCGGAAATCCTGAGCGACGAAGGCCATGTGGTCGAGGTCGCCGAGAATGCGCAGCAGGCGCGCGAATACCGGGCGGGCACCACCCCTGATCTCGTGCTGCTCGATATCTGGATGCCCGATACCGACGGCGTGACGCTGCTCAAGGAGTGGTCCGCGCAAGGCCAGCTGACAATGCCCGTGATCATGATGTCGGGCCATGCCACCATCGACACCGCGGTCGAGGCCACCAAGATCGGCGCACTGAATTTCCTGGAAAAGCCGATCGCGCTGCAGAAGCTGCTGTCGGCGGTGGAGCAGGGCCTCGCCCGAGGCATCGAACGCCCGCGCGCGGCTCCTGCAGTGGCGCCCGCGCCTGCGGCGCCTGCTGTCGATGCTGCGCTGGTGCCGGCGGCCACCGAGGCCGGCGGCGAAGCTGCCCCCAATGGCAGCAATGTGGCCCGTCCGCCCGAAGCGGAAATGCATTTCTCGTTCGACATGCCGCTGCGCGAAGCACGCGACCTGTTCGAGCGCGCCTACTTCGAGTACCACCTGGTGCGCGAACACGGCAGCATGACCCGTGTGGCCGAGAAGACTGGCCTGGAGCGCACGCACCTGTACCGCAAGCTCAAGCAGCTCGGCGTCGAACTGAGCCGCAACAAGCAGGAACCGGCTGAACAGTGATGCAATGAACGCTTGACGGGCGCAGGATCCATTGTTATAGTTTCGCTTCTTTGGCCCGGTAGCTCAGTCGGTAGAGCAGAGGATTGAAAATCCTTGTGTCGGCGGTTCGATTCCGTCCCAGGCCACCAGAACAGTAAAAGCCCGACTCTTCCGAGTCGGGTTTTTTGTTTCTGCGCGCGCTGCCCTGCCTCTCCCCATCGGTTCCCCCACTCAATCCAGATCTAAAAACTTTTGACTTGGCTGCCGATAGACATATCTCTACGATGGCCTGACGCAGGACGGATATCGGCATCGCGCACAAAGAATGCGCGGCCGGGTCAGGCAGTTTCTACCGGGGGTCAATATGGATACGCTGTCCGAAACAGGACTCGGCTGGCCGCAGGAATCCGACGGTGCCGAGCGCGGCATCTGGAAGAGCACCATGGCCGCTGCCAGCCAGGCGCTGGGTGCGGCGAGGAATGTGCAGCAGGCCATGGCGCAGACCTTGAAGCTGCAGCAGAAGATCCGCGCGTTGCGCGATGAACTGCACCAGGCCGAGGCCGAGCGCGATGTCTACCGCGAACTGCACGCCCGCACCGTGGACGAACTCCACCAGGCCGTGGACCGCAGCCCGGCCGAGATGAAGCGGCTGCGCGCCGAAACCGAAACCCTGCAGATACGCCATCGCGCCTACAAGCTGCTCGTGCAGCATTACATGCGCATCGGCACGCCTATCAATCCCGATGTGTTTGCCGAGCAGCGCAGCCGCGTGCAGCAGCACATCCTGTTCCAGCGCCGCCGCGGCATTCCTGTCGCAAAGATCGGCGTGGAGGATATCGCCTTCCTGTTGCGCTGAGCGCGGCCGGGCACACCTTGCGCGCGCCCTGATTCGATACCCGCCGTCTGTTCACAACATCGTGCGGGCGCATTGACGCGCTTTGGCGCCAGCGGAACACTTCGCGTTCCGGCGCACCATGCCTGGGCGCCGGTTTGCCCCCCGATCGAGGCGTCGTCTCAGGCGACGTTGCGCATCCCGCCGCCACGCCGCTGTCGTCCTCTCTTTCGGCCTGATGTCCTGTTTGCAGGACATGCCCGCACCCTGGCCAGACATGCCTCCGATGACCACGTACCGCGCGACGCGGCCGCTTCCCATGACCAAACCGTTGATGATCGGCACGCCGGGAGCGCAGCAGTGAGTACGCTTTCGCGCCGGCTGGTGGCCGAGGGACTGGGCACGGCATTGCTGGTGGCCGTAGTGGTGGGGTCGGGCATCCGCGCCGAGCGGCTCGCCGGCGGAGATATCGGGCTGGCGCTGCTGTGCAATGCGCTGGCTACCGGTGCCGGGCTTGTGGCGCTGCTGGTTGCGCTGGGGCCCGTGTCGGGCGGGCATTTCAACCCGGTGGTGAGCCTGTCGGCGCTGGTGCAAGGCGCGCTCTCGCCGCGGGCCGCGCTGGGCTACGCGGCGGTGCAGATCGGCGGCGGCATTGCCGGCGTGATGGCCGCGCATGCCATGTTCGGCGAGCCGGCCCTGGCGTGGTCGGCCCAGAGCCGCACGGGCCTGCCGATGTGGTGGAGCGAGTTCGTGGCAACGTTCGGGCTGGTCGGGGTCGGCATCGGCACGCTGCGCAGCCGGCCAGGCCTGGTGCCCTTTGTCGTGGCAGGCTACATCACCGCCGGCTACTGGTTCACGTCATCGACATCGTTCGCCAACCCGGCGCTGACCATTGCATGCGCGATGACCAACACCTTCACCGGCATCCGGCCCGTCGACGTGCCGGGCTTCGTGCTCGCGCAGATTGCGGGCGGACTGTGCGCCACCCTGCTGTTCCACTGGCTGTGCCGCAGGCCGGCAACGCCGGCAGAGGCCGCGCGCGCGACGCGCTGGCACCCGGGCAAGCCGGCCGCTACCAGCGCCGATTGAGCTGTACGCCGAAGATCGAGCCGCTGTTCTGCGTGGCCCAGGCCTCGGCCGGTGCCGTGAACGCGATCCCGTCCACATCGTTGGCGCGGCTGTAGGTATAGAACGCGCGCAAGTTTGCATTGCCTGCAGACTTGCCCAGCGTCAGCGTCGGCGCAATGGTCAGCGCGGTGCGCTGGCCGCTGGCGCCGAAACCGGACGAGATCTGGTCGCGCGCGACCTCGAAAACAAGCTTGAACTGGTCGCTGGCAACATACGCCGGGCGGACCCGCGTGGCCGACCATTGCAGCGTTCCGATCGGTGAACGGTCGAACTGCATGCTCGATTCGACCGAGCCGCCAAGCCCGGATTGCCCCTTCCACTCGAGCGACTCCGCGACGCGCACGCGCGACAGCGACGGACCCATTCCCGTGTAGCCCGCCATGGCGCTGCGCGCGCCGGAGCCGAACTGCAGCCCGACGCGGTTGGTACCCGCCAGCACGCCTTTCTGCTCGTGCAGGGCCGATGCCCACCACGCGCTGCCCGCATCGGCGACCACCGACTGGGCCTCGACCCGCGTGAAGCCAAGCTGCACCGACCCTTGCGGATTGGTGGAAATCGGTGCCGTGCGCAGCGAATGGTAGCTGGGCAGGTTCTGCCCATTCTGGTCATTGCGGGCCGTGTACTGGTAGTTCAGGCCGATATCGCCAAGTACGCGGGCATTGTCCACGCCGAAACGCATGGCTGCCGAATTGGGCGGCAGCAGGCCCGATGACATCAGGAACGGGTTGCTGTCGCGGCGGCCGGCCCACATGGTGGCACCGTCCAGCACCGACAGGCCGCTGACGGCGGTGTAGAACTGCGGCACCAGCGCGTAAGGATCGACCGCGGCAGGCCTGCCGTTGACGGACGTGGCATCGGTGCCGCGGGCCTGGGCAATCAGCATGACCTGGGCGCCGCCGTCGAGGTCGAGCACCGACTCGCGGATCTTGACCTCGCCAGAACTGCGGCAGGCCACACCGTGGCCGATGCCCGTGGACAGCGCGCCGCCGGCGCAGGCGCGCATGCTGGCATCACGCTCTTCCACGGCGGCCCGGCCGCTATAGCTGAGGCGCCAGACCGAGTCGACCGCGGCATCGTCGGCCGGAAGCTGCGAGCGCAGCACCGGCGGCGCGTCGGACGGCGTTGCGTCCGCGCCGGCAGCCTCGTCGGCACGCGGTTCGGCCACGAAGTGCCCGAGCCTCGAGGGAAACAGCACCACTGGCGGAGGCGCCGGGGCGGCGGAATCAGGCGGGCCGACAAAGGTGTCGTCGGACTGCGCGGCGGCTTCCGCCACCTTTGCCTCGCCTTCTGCAGGTGCCGGAGCGGCGGGCTGCTGCGCAGTCCCGGACGGCTGTTCGCCAGCGATCAATGCGCCGAGCGGATCATCGGCCGGCGTCGCCATGGCGAGCACGCGCGGAGCCGGCCGCGCTTCCTGGATGCGCGGCGGCGCCAGTGACTGGAGGCTCTGCTGCGTCTGCGCGCACGCCGCCATCCCCCAGGCAGCCAGGACGGCTACGCTCAGGCGGCGGCGGGGAAAGCGACGGCAGGAAGCAACAAGGAATTCGGACAGCATGCAACGAACGGGCCGAACGGCCAGACCGCCGATACGGGGGTCTTTTTTTAACAGCCGCACGGTTTGACCGCAAGCCGGGTTACAAAATCCATCACAACGTTCGCCTTCTCACAATACGAAAACCTATGGCTGCGGCTCGGTTCAAACATGGTTTTCCCACTGTGAAACAGCCGGACAGAACTAGCGAAAACCCGGACTTCCGCAGGGCTCCGTGCAGAAAAAGGCACCGCTATAATCGGTGGGCTTGGTGCGACACGCATTCTCGTGTCCGGGTAGCTCCAACGTAAGGAGCATCGACCTTTGTCGAGACAAGGGGAGGGCCTCGGCCTGAACCGTCCAATCTCGACCATTACTTGCTTAGACGAACCCGGCCGAACAGCCAGAGGGGAGTCCGATGTGTTGTGAGGAAGCCGGAACGCTGGCCGACTTGCAGCTTGCTTTTTGCTGGATGGATTTCCAGCCATTGCCCAAGGGCGGGGACGCTCGCCTTTGGGCGAGTTCTCTGTAGACATCCCCCTAACGGAGGGTGTATGCGGCCAAACAGCGGAGATTCCGTTGTATCGCCGCAACATAGCATTCAAACCGTTCTGGATGGAACGGCGCTACGTTCTTTGGGACGGCAGCCAGCGCTCGCAAGAGCGACCGATGCCGTCAAGCGCTCGCTTGCATAGGAGCACAGTGGTAGGTAAGTGAGGTCCCGGAGCGGTAGCTCTGTGCATTATGGTTCGGTCGGATATGCCCGAAAGGGTTACACGATAGAGAACCTGCTATGCGACTAGCAGTAGCCTAGGGAGACATGCGTCACTGGTAACGGTGGGGTGTGAAGCTCTCCTGACAATGTAGCCCCCGAAAGGGTGCCATCAGGTCGCGAGACAGGATGGTGGAGGCTCCGAGCAGCAACGGGGTTGAGGCGCTAGGCTGACTGGTATGGGTAACGTAAGTGAACTGCTGATAAACGTCGTAACGATTGAGATGCCAAAGCTGCTGCTAGGCATTAACCAAAAGGTGTGTGGTCGGTTGTCCTACTCAAGCCTTGGGACACGTCGCCACGATGACCACCGGCGGAAAGGCAGACCCTAACCCAGTCGTGTAATGCGCAGGGAACGTGGTAAGCCCGTATGGCTGCCGGAGCGCAGTTTGGCTCAGGCAGGCGAACCGCAAGGAACGCTGTTGGCTGTGCGGGTATGGGAGGTTGGAAAAAGCGAATGCCGGGCTGTAATCGTCCGGATAGGGGTTGAGACATCATCCCACGCGAAAGCGGGCAGACTTCCAACTGGTCAATCGTCGCAGGACGGCTGACTGATCTCGCTTGTTTAAATTTTCTTCCCTTGAGGGGCAACACGTCCCTCAAGGGGCGTGCTGTCTCTTGATGTTGGGGGAGATCCTCAAGATAGGAGAGCAGCATGGAAGCATTGATCCGCAAGGATGAATCTGCGCTCTCCGGCGTGCCGCAAACCTGGGGCGCCATTAATTGGCGCCGCGTGGAGCGGAACGTTCGAGAAATGCAGATTCGAATTGCGAAGGCGACACAGGAAGGGGACTGGCGTAGGGTGAAAGCCCTGCAACGGTCTCTGACCCGCTCGTTCTCCGCCAAAGCACTGGCGGTACGACGAGTGACGATGAACCAAGGTAAGCGAACGGCAGGCGTCGATCGCGAAAAGTGGACAACGCCTGAAGCCCGGTGGGAAGCCATTGGGAGGTTGAAGCGCCGGGGGTACAGACCTTTGCCATTACGGAGGGTTTTCATCCCCAAGGCCAATGGGAAGGAGCGCCCTCTGGGCATTCCAACCATGTTGGACCGAGCCATGCAAGCGCTGTATTTGCTGGCGCTGGAGCCGGTGTCCGAAGGAACGAGCGATCCGAACTCCTATGGGTTCAGGACCAACCGATCCACCGCGGATGCCATGTCCCAGCTGTTTGTTTCCCTATCTCAGAAGGCCTCGGCTCAATGGGTACTGGAAGCAGACATCAAAGGATGCTTTGACCATATCAGTCACGACTGGCTGGAGAGCAATGTCCCCATGGACAAAGCAATCCTGCGCAAATGGTTGAAAGCTGGCGTGGTATTTCAGGGCCAGTTTCAGGCGACCGAAGCCGGAACACCGCAGGGAGGCATCATTTCCCCGACTCTGGCAAATGTGGCGCTGAACGGCTTGGAAACGCAACTGATCGAGTTCCTCAGAACGAAGTTAGGAGCGACCAAGGCGAAAAGGCTCAAAGTGAACGTTGTGCGTTACGCGGACGACTTCGTCATCACCGGTGATACGCCGGAGGTCCTAGAGGACGAAGTGAAGCCGTGGGTAGAACAGTTCCTTGCAGTACGGGGGCTGTCGCTGTCTACGGAGAAAACGCGGATCGTCAGCATCACTGATGGCTTTGACTTCCTAGGGTGGAATTTCCGGAAGTACTCGGGAACCCTGCTCATAAAGCCGAGCAAGAAAAACGCGCAAGCGTTCTATCGCAAGGTAAAGGCGGTCATCAGCACCAACAAGACGGTGGAGCAGTCGGACTTAATTCGACTGTTAAACCCGATGCTACGGGGCTGGGCACAGTATCACAGTCCGGTGGTGGCGAAAGCGGTGTTCGCCCGCGTGGAGCATGAAATCTTTAATGCTCTGCGACGGTGGGCAAAGCGGCGACATCCACATAAGTCCGTCGAATGGGTGCGTAGGAAATACTTTGCGACCGTCGGCGAACGAAACTGGGTGTTTGGAACCAAGTTCGTGAGCGGCAACGGCAGTGTAGGTTGGACGGAGTTGTACTCGCTCGCGGGTACGCCTATCCGACGGCACAAGAAGATTCGGGGGGATTACAATCCCTTCGATCCAACGCAGGAACGGTACGGCGAGAAGCTGCGACAGGAGCGTATGTTGGAAAACATGGCGCACCGGAAGCAGTGGATCAAGTTGTATCTATCCCAGCAAGGCTTGTGCGCAGTGTGTCAGTGCAAGATAACCAAGGAAACAGGATGGGAAGATCATCACATCGAACCTCGCATACGCGGGGGCTCCGATGCGCTAGGGAATCGCGTGCTGCTGCATCCGAACTGTCACAAGCAAGTGCATCACCAAGGTAGAACTGTTGTGAAGCCGGTGTCCGAAGGGGCATTTAGTTGAGACTCGAGCCGTATGCGGGGAAACTCGCACGTACGGTTCCTAGGGGGGGACAGGTCAGTAATGACCTTCGTCCCTACCCTACTCTTTCGGGTAAGACAGCCGCGGCCTGTTACGAACGGGTGTCTCAATGGCGGTTGAACATCGTCCCGGCATCGACAGGGGTTCCCGTCCGTAACAGGCACAGCGTTGCGCTCGCGGCACCATCCCGGCCACGGGCGCGTCACGGTCCGGCGCAAGGCGCGATGACACGATCGGCGCCCCAGGCCCGCATCCGAACCAATATCTAAAAAAGAGGAGAAGTTAATGCAACGTCGTTCCTTCCTGTTGAAAGCGTCGGCCGTGGCCGCTACCGGGGCACTTGCCGCATGCGGCAAGGATGAAAAGGCCGCCGCGCCGGCCGCGAACGCCCCCGCCGCCCCAGCCGTCGTCGGCAGCAACCCTGCTGTGGAATGGCGCCTTGCATCGAGCTTCCCCAAGTCGCTGGACACCATCTACGGCGCCTCCGAACTGCTGGCGGCCCGGGTGAAGGAACTGACCGACGGCAAGTTCAACATCAAGGTCTTCGCCGCCGGTGAAATCGTGCCGGGCCTGCAGGTACTGGACTCGGTGCAGAACAATACCGTGCAGATCGGCCATACCGCCGGCTACTACTACTTCGGCAAGAACCCGACGCTGTGCTTTGACACCACTGTCCCGTTCGGCCTGACCGCGCGCCAGCAGAACGCCTGGATGCTGCAAGGCAACGGCATGAAGCTGATGCGCGAGTTCTTCAAGGAATACAACGTCATCAACTTCCTGGGCGGCAACACCAACGCGCAGATGGGCGGCTGGTTCCGCAAGGAAATCAGGACCGTGGCCGACCTGCAAGGCCTGAAGTACCGCATTGCCGGATTTGCCGGCGTGGTGCTGTCGCGCCTGGGCGTGGTGCCGCAGCAGATCGCCGGCGGCGACATCTACCCCGCGCTGGAAAAAGGCACCATTGACGCGGCCGAGTGGGTGGGCCCGTACGATGACGAGAAGCTCGGCTTCTACAAGGTGGCGCCGTACTACTACTACCCGGGCTGGTGGGAAGGCAGCGCGCAGCTGTCGTTCTACGCGTCGGCCAGCGAGTTCGAGAAGCTGCCGGCGCTGTACAAGCGCGCGCTGGAAACCGCCACCATCGAGGCTCACACCACGATGATGGCCAAGTACGACACGGTCAACCCGCAGGCGCTGGCCCGCCTGCTGGAAAACGGCGTGAAGCTGCGCCCGTTCTCCAAGGAAATCATGGAAGCCTGCTTCAAGGCCACCCAGGAAGCCTACGCCGACGAAGTCGCCAAGAACCCGTCGTTCAAGAAGATCTACGACGACTGGCGCGTGTTCCGCAACAACGAGGCCGCCTGGTTCAACGTGGCCGAGCAGGCGTTCGCGCAGTTCAGCTACTCGCACAAGCTGTAACGCCGACCCGCGGGGGCAGACTGGCCCCCGTCGGCACAAACCCCGTGTTCCCATAAGGGCACGGGGTTTTTGTTTTGCGTGAGTGCAATGCCGTAGCCTGCAGCCGGCTCCGGCAACAAAACACCCCCGCCGGTAGAATCGCGCGCAGCATCTATCGGAATTCCCTATGCAACTCGGCATCCTTTACGCACTCCTGGCCTACACCATCTGGGGGCTGCTCCCGCTCTACATCAAATCGCTGCCCGGCATTGCGCCGGCCGAGATCCTGCTGCACCGGATGGTGTGGTCGCTGGTGTTCCTGGCCGTCATCCTGGCCGCCCGGCGCCAGTGGGCCTGGCTTGGCAAGGTGGCCACGGACCGGCGCCTGATCCTGTCCTTTGCCGCGAGCGCCGCGCTGCTGTGCGGCAACTGGTTCCTCTACATCTGGGCCGTGTCCGCCAACCGCGTGATCGATGCCAGCCTGGGCTACTTCATCAACCCGCTGTTCAGCGTGCTGCTGGGCGTGGTGTTCCTGCACGAGCGGCTGCGGCCGGGACAGTGGCTGTCGATCGCCGTGGCGGCGGGCGGGGTGGCCTGGCTGACGGTGGCGGCGGGCCAGCTGCCATGGATTGCGCTGGCGCTGGCGGCCACCTTCGGCGGCTACGGGCTGCTGCGCAAGACGGGAGCCCTGGGCGCTCTGGAAGGGCTGTCGCTCGAGACATTGCTGCTGTTTCCGCTGGCCGGTGCGGCACTCGCCTACCTGTTCGCAACCGGCCAGGACAGCTTCCGGCACGCAGCACCAGGTACGCAGTTCCTGCTGCTGATGGCGGGGCCGATTACCGCCGTGCCCCTGCTGTTCTTTGCCGCCGGTGCCCGCCGTATCCCGCTGTCCCTGCTGGGCCTGCTCCAGTACACGGGCCCGACACTTCAGCTGCTGCTTGGCGTCTGGCTATGGCATGAGCCGTTTCCGCCGCAGAAGCAGCTTGGCTACGCGCTGATCTGGGTGTCCCTGGCCTTGTATGCGGCGGAAGGGCTGTGGGTCAGCACGCGACAGAAGCCCGAAACCATGAATGTTAAAGATGAAACTGCAAGCCAGTAATCAGAATTCATTCGTCACATGGATGAAATGGAATGAAGAATCGCGGAAGCACGACTCAATTTCATCGATGTGATTAATCATTAATTGACCAACGAAAGAGTCATCATAAATAGCACCGATGGATGGAGGGATCCTTCCCTCCCTGTACCGCATGCCCGCCACCCCGTCCCCGCCCAGCGAACCGGCCGTCCAGCGCAAGATCATCCATTGCGACTGCGACTGTTTCTACGCGTCGGTCGAGATGCGCGACGACCCGTCGCTGCGCGGCCGGCCCATGGCGGTAGGCGGCAGCCCTGACCGGCGCGGCGTGATCGCCACCTGCAACTACGAGGCGCGCGCGTTCGGCGTGCGCTCGGCCATGTCGTCGGCACAGGCGCTGCGGCGCTGTCCGGACCTGCTGATCCTGCGTCCGGCAATGGACAAGTACCGCGAGGTGTCGCGCCGGATCTTTGCAATCTACCGGGAGTACACGAGCCTGGTCGAACCGCTTTCGCTGGACGAGGCCTATCTCGATGTCAGCCAGTGCCCGCACCATGGCGGCAGCGCCACGCTCATTGCCGAGGAGATCCGCCAACGCGTGCGGGAAGAAGTCGGTGTCACGGTGTCGGCCGGTGTCGGCCCGAACAAGTTCGTCGCCAAAATCGCGAGCGACTGGAACAAGCCCGACGGGCTCTTCGTGGTACGGCCGGCGGCGGTGGACGCCTTTGTCGCCGAGCTGCCCGTTGGACGCATCCACGGCGTGGGCGCGGTCACCGCGGCCAAGCTCAAGCGCCTGGGCGCCAGCACCTGCGGCGACCTGCGGGAATGGCCGGCCGACCGGCTGCATCGCGAATTCGGCACCTTTGGCGCACGGCTCTACAACCTGTGCCGCGGCCTCGACCATCGCACGGTATCGCCCGAGCGCGAACGCAAGTCGATCAGCGTCGAGGAAACGTACGCCGACGACCTGCCGGACCTGCAGGCCTGCCTGGCTGAGCTGGAACCGCTGATCGCAATGCTCGAGGCCCGCATTGCACGGGCGCAGGCGCACGGCACCATCGACAAGCTCACAGTGAAGCTGCGCTTCTCGGACTTCCGCCAGACCACCGTAGAATGCCGCGGCCATGCGCCGGACCGCGATACCTACGCCCGCCTGCTGGCCGAAGGCCATGCGCGGCGTGGCCTGCCGGTGCGGTTGCTTGGGGTCGGCGTGGGCACCAGCGACCGCGATACGGCGCAGCTCGAGTTGTTTCGCTGATATTCATTTGCACGACAAATCACGCAACCAAAAAAGATAGATGGTTGATTTGTCGCGCTAATACCCTATTGGACCCTATTGCAGATCGTTGCGCATGATCAGCAGCCAGGGCATGTGCGAGTTGGTCACGCCATCGAGCCTGCCCGAGTCGCCCAGCTCGATTTCCTCCATCGACACCGACTGCTGGACGTTGCCGCCGATGGCCTTCACCAGCCGTGCGGCGGGATCCACCGAGACCACAATATCGCAATGCATGGGCGTCGTGCCAAAGCCGATCTCGGCGATGTCCTCGATGTATTTGTCGCGGCCGCGCGGCGCGCAGATGATGTCGCCGGCTCGTGGCAGCGCAGGAACGGGTTCGAGATGAAAGGCAGGGCGGGGCAGGATCCCGTCGCGCGCGTCCACGACATACATGGAATGTGACTGGCCGGTCAGGAACTGGCGCTCGTCGAGTCCCGCCTTGCGCAGGACCCAGGAAATGAACACCGCCGACCACGCCCAGGACGACTGCGTGACCTGCGTGCAATCGGGCGCTTCGCCAACGATGCCCCAGTAGCGCCGTGCCATCCGGCAGCCGGGCAGCGTGGCTTCCATGCCGGTACCGTCAGGGAACGACACGCAGCCAGCCTCGACACCGTCGGGATCCGCTTCCCGGTCGGCGGTGCCTTGGGCAGGCGAGCTGGCATCCGCGGCGGGGGGCACGGCCATCGGCTGCGGCGCAGGCAGCGGGCTGAACGTCACGCAGGCCGTATCGTCGCGGCCCAGGCGCACGGTCTGCGAGCCCCAGCGCCACCACTCCTGCATGGCGATTTCCACGATGCGTTCGCGCGTGGTCGCTCCCGGTGTGGTCACTGGCCGCTCCAGGTCGGGCAAGGGAGTCGTCTGCGGGCGCGCAGGTTCGCTCACGGTGCTGCAGCCCGCGAGCCATGCCAGGGCCAGTGCGGCACATAAGGCTGAACGCAGGGCCTGTGGAGAAGCCTGTGGAATCCGCTGTGGAAAGCGCTGTGAATAACGCTGTGGAAATGTGCCCTGGAGCGATCGGGGAAGCATATGGCCCCCATGATGCGCCGCATTCGCTACGGCCTTGATCAATCGTGGCTGAACGGCTGTTTGCGGGTCTGGCCGGCCAGCCGTAAGACGGGCCGGTCCGGGGTGCAGAGGACTCTGCAGAAGTATCTTGCAAGTACTGTGGATAACGTTCCCCGCCTGGCGCGCACCTGCGCCCTTGGGCGACACGGTGGCGGCATGGCGGGGTCAAGCAAAGCCGGGGCGCCGCAGTGGCCCGCCAGGCTTTCCGGTCTTACTGGTTGACGGCGTCCTTGAACTTCTGGCCGGCCTTGAACTTCACCGTCTTGGCCGCTTCCACCCTGATCTCTTCGCCGGTGCGCGGGTTACGGGCCATGCGCTCGCCGCGCTCGCCCTTGCTGAACGTGCCAAAGCCGACCAGGCTCAGCGTATCGCCCTTGGCAACGGCGTCCATGATGGCCGACAGCGTCACGTTCAGTGCCTGTTCGGCCTTAGCCTTGGTCAGACCGTCCACACCGGCTGCGATAGCGTCGATCAGTTCGGTTTTCGTCATGCTTCACTCCGTATCGAGTTGATAAAACACAGACGTCCGGGCACGGGTGGCCCATGAATGGACCGGACCGGCAAAGACGTCGCGGGCCACATGATACCGTGCCGGACAAGGCGCACCGGATGAGATTGTTACGAGGCCTTTTCCGGAAAGCCGCTTCGGGCAGTGATTCCGGCGGGCTCAGGCCACGCCAGGCAGCCCTGACGCGTGCCCAGCGTGTGACGTTTACGCCGGCCCTGCCTCCTGAACACCGAAGGGTTTGCCTGGCCCCGTATACGCCCTCAGCGCCCCTGCGAGCTCCAAGGGGTGGGCTGGGTGCCCTATGCGGGCCTGAGAGGCTCCAGGGCCCTTGCAGGGCCTCTGCCGACCTCCTCATCGTGCGCTTGCCGCTCCTTGGCGATGAATATGCACTATCTTGCATGCCCGCCATCCGCATTTTCCAGCTCCGCTCACCGGCATTCGCCGGGCGAATGATGACTCGGAGCGGGAATCGGCACGTGCGACGTATACGCCGCAGATCCGCGTATACCGCTCAACCCGGGTTTACGTTCGCGGGCATGGCTTCCCTGCATTCGGGCCACCGGCAGAAGCGGACCACTGGGTTTACCTCTTTCTTTTCATGTATACAAATAGTGGTAGTAGGTAAACGGCGGGCCGTGCTGTGGATAAGCAGGTAAACCACCGGCAGATCAAAGGTTTACGTAAACGAGAACTGCAGGGATGCAGTGTTGGCGGGCGTGGATGACTCCCGGGTTGGCGCGAGGGTGTCCGTGCAGATGGCCGAACTTGTTCCAGCAGCATCCCCATGCCAGCCCCAGGCAGCCCACATGCAATCTGGCCTCTTATCCACAGAAACAGGCGGCCTTATCCACATTGCGGTTGCGACGTAAACGAGGGCGCTGCCCGTTAACGGCTGTTCTGTTGTGGCCTGACGTATACGTGGCGCCTGTCATGAGGTATGCGTATACGCTCCCTGAGCGCGCCGGTATCATGCCGATCGCGTCGGCGCGACAGGCGCCTGCAATGCAACGGAAAGCGACCAGCACGGAAAGGCAAATGGCTGACAAGGCAAAGCGCAAGGACAGCGGCAAGGAAAAGAAGGCGGGCAAGTCGGCGAGCGACCGCATCGAGGTGCGCCAGTCTGGCGTGCACGGCAAGGGGGTCTATGCGATTGCATCCATCGCGGAGGGCGAGCGGGTGATCGAGTACAAGGGCGAGCACATTTCCTGGAAAAAAGCCCTGGAACGCCACCCGCACGACCCGAACGATCCCAATCACACGTTCTATTTCAGCCTGGACGACGGCAGCGTGATTGACGCCAAGTACGGCGGCAACCGCGCGCGCTGGATCAACCATGCCTGCGCGCCGAACTGCGAGGCGCGCGAGAAGAAGGGCCGGGTGTTTATCCACGCGCTGCGCGATATCGCCGCTGGCGAAGAGCTTTTCTATGACTACGGACTGGTGATCGAAGCCCGCTATACGAAGAAGCTGAAGAAGGAATTCGAATGCCGCTGCGGCAGTCCTGAGTGCCGTGGCACCATGCTGGCGCCCAAGAACAGGAAGTCGGGCGGCAAATAAGGCCCGCCCGCCGCAGGCGTCAGGCGGCCAGCCCGGCCGCTTCGCAGGGGATGCGGATCACGAAGCGCATGGTCGGGCGCCGTTCGCTGCTCGTGGCGGATTCGCCGGCAGTGTCCCCGGCCGGCACGTCCTCGATGCGGATCGTGCCGTGGTGCAGGCCAATGATCTCGTGCACGATCGCCAGCCCCAGCCCGGCACCGGCGGTCGGTGCGGCGGGGGCATGGTCGCCCTGGCGGTCGCCGCGGAAGAAGCGCTTGAAGACCTCTTCGCGCCGCTGAGGGGGGATGCCGGGGCCGTTGTCTTCCACCATCACCACCGCCATGCCGCGGTTGCCCAGTGCCTCGCCGCCGGCGCGCACCGTGATACGCCCGCCCGGGGGCACGTACTTCACCGCGTTGTCGATCAGGTTGGACAGTGCTTCGCGCATCAGCAGGCGATTGCCACGCACCATGGCCGGCGAGCCGCCCGTGAAGGTGGGCCCGGGTAGAACTTCAAAGCCGAGGTCGAGGCGCCGTGCCAATGCCTGCGGCACCCATTCCGCACCGGTCTCGAAAGCCAGTTCCGCCAGGTCGAAATACTCCACCGGTCCCAGCCGCTCCAGCGATAGTCCTGGCTCGGCGCGCGCCAGCGACAGCAACTGGTTGGACAGCCGCACCGCACGGTCGGCGGCGGTCTGCAGCTCGCGCAGGGCATGGCGGGCCACTTCCAGCGAATCGGCTTCCATGGCGCGGTCGGCATGCAGCTTCACGGCCGTCAGCGGTGTGCGCAGCTGGTGCGCGGCATCGGCAATGAACTTGCGCTGGGCGTCCAGTGCATCACGCAGCCGCGACAGCAGCGCGTTCAGGCCACGGATCAGCGGCGCCACTTCGGCCGGTACCTGGGTTTCGTCCAGCGCGGCCAGCGAGCGCGCGGTCTGGCGGTTCAGCTTGTCGGTCAGGATCTGCAGCGGCACCAGCTCTTCCTTGAGCACGTGCGAGAGGATCAGGCTGCCCACCAGCAGCAGCAGGATCAGCGGCACCGATACCGACAGCAGGATTTCGTTGGCTGCCGTTTCGCGGCGATCCAGCAGTTCCGCCACCTCCACGACGATGGGGCCGCGTGTCGCCTTGCCGTCTTCGCTGGTGCCAAGTTCGTCGGTAGCGGGACTCGGCAGCATGACCGGGAGCCGTACCGCGCGCACCTGGCGGCCGCTGAACCAGGCGTAGAACAGCCGCGCGTCGTGCAGGGTGGTCTGGCCAGTGCCATAGCCGAGCCAGGTGTCCATGCCGCCGATCAGGCCGTCGGGGCCGTGGATGCGCCAGTAGATGCGATCGGTTCCCTCGGCCTCGACCAGCGTCTGGGCAATCATCGGGATGTCCTGCTCCAGCCGCGGTCCGGCTATGCGGATCTGCTGCGCGATATTGTTGGCCACGCCATACAGCGCGCGGTCGAATACCTGTGTGGTGTAGTGGGCGGCCAGCCAGTAGGAGAGCGAGCCGCTGACCAGCACCAGCGCGAACAGGGGGGTGGCCAGGGCGCGCAGCAGGTGTACGCGAAGGCTGGCGGTTGCCGCCACGCGCGGCGTCTGGGCCATGCCGCGCCCGGGTCGCGACAGCGGCGGCTCGGCGGCGGGGGCGGTAGCGGAACGGGAGGTGCGGGATCGCGGCCACATGGCGCTGGCGCTTCAGAGAGCCGGCCGGCGCGGTCCCGGCCAGCGCCGCAGGCGCGTGTTCATTGGCCGGCGCGGGCCTGCAGCAGGTAGCCGAAGCCGCGTACCGTCACGATCTCCACGTCGCTTTCTTCAAGTTTCTTGCGCACGCGGTGCACATAGACTTCGATCGCGGTGTCGCCGACGGTATCGCCGCCTTCGCCGGCCGGGTGGGCGAAGGTGGCCAGGTGGTCCTGCAGCTGGGCCTTGCTGACCACGCGGCCCTGGCGCTGCAGCAGCAGTTCCAGCACCGCGAACTCGCGCGGCGACAGTTCCAGCGGCTTGCCGTCGATGAACATGCGGCGGTCGTTGCCGGACAGGCGCAGGCGGCCCAGGCGCACGTCGCGGTCGGGGACGGCTTCGCCATGCTGGCTGCGGCGTAGAAGGACGCGCACGCGTGCTTCCAGCTCGGGCAGGGCGAAGGGCTTGACCAGGTAGTCGTCGGCGCCGGCGTTCAGGCCGGACAGCTTGTCTTCCAGCTCGTCGCGCGCGGTCAGGATGATGACGGGCGTGGTGCGGTTGCGGGCACGATAGCGCGCCAGCAGCGTCATGCCGTCGATGCCGGGCAGGCCCAGGTCGAGGATGACGAGATCGTGCTGCTCGCGCAGCAGGTGTTCGGTGGCGTAGACGCCGTCATGGACCACGCGGACCTGATGGCCGGCGCGCGCCAGGCCGGCTTCGACGCCGCTGGCGATCTGGCGGTCGTCTTCGATCAGCAGGATACGCATGGCGGCAGTTCGGGCAGGACGTCGGGCATGGCTGGATCAGCCGGGAGGGAAGACAGGATGCGGCAGGCGCGGCATGGCGCACACGCGGAACCGCGATCCGCAGATTGTACAGGCCTGGGCCCTTGTCTTCCTTTCGGTTTCCCTACAGCCGCGGCGCAAGGCCCGCGTGCGAGCCTTACGCCGCCTGCAGCGAGGCGGCGGCGCGCTCGATGAAATGGGCCAGGTCGATGTCGCGCTGGGTCAGGCCGTTGGCGTCGTGGGTGGACAGGGTGATGTCCACGCGGTTGTAGACATTGAACCACTCGGGGTGGTGGTCGGCCTTTTCGGCCTGGATGGCCACGCGCGTCATGAAGGCGAACGCAGCGTTGAAATCGGTGAAGGTGAAGCGCTTCTGGATGGCGTCGCGGTTGTCGACGTCGGTCCAGCCGGGCAGTTCGGCGAGCAGCGTGGCGCGTGCCTGGGGCGAAAGGGGTGTCATGATGGGCTCGATCAGGGGAAAGAAAAAACCGGCCCGCCCTGGCGGGCTTGCCGGCATTGTTTCACAAAGCGGAAAACCGTGCGGTCAACCGGCCTTGGTCAGATATCGTCGCTGTCGCCCCAGCCTTCGCGGGTGCCGACGTTGAGCACCTCGTCGCCTTCAACCACATCGCCGGCTCCCAGCGTCCGCTGGTCGCGCAGTTCCTGGTACAGCGGCCCGAAGTCCGGCCGGGTAGCGTCGAAGAGCTGTTCGAAGCTGTCGATCACGAAGTAGGTCTTCTGGAACGTGTCGATGCGGTAGCGCGTGCGCATGATGCGGCGCACGTCGAAGCCGATGCGGTTGGGGCTGGCCGAATCCAGGCTGTAGATCGACTCGCCCTGGCTGGACACGATGCCGGCGCCATAGATGCGCAGGCCTTCGGGCGTGCGGATCAGGCCGAATTCCACTGTGTACCAGTACAGGCGGGCCAGCATGTCCAGCGCGCCCAGGCCGGCCGCCTTGAGGCCGCCCTTGCCGTAGGCTTCCATATAATCGGCGAACACCGGGTTGATCAGCAGCGGCACATGGCCGAACACGTCGTGGAAGCAGTCCGGCTCCTGCAGGTAGTCGAGCTGCTCGGGCTTGCGCATCCACCAGCTGGCCGGAAAGCGGCGATTGGCCAGATGGTCGAAGAACACCTCGTCCGGCACCAGGCCCGGCACGGCCACGACCTGCCAGCCGGTGGCGCGCATCAGCGTCTCGTTGAGCTGGTCGAAGTCGGGCACGCGGTCCTTTTCCATGCCCAGCGTGGCCAGGCCCTGCAGGAATTCGTTGCTGACGCGCCCACGCAGCATCGAGGCCTGGCGTTCGTAGAGCTTGCGCCACATGGCGTGGTCGGTGCTGGTGTAGCGGTGCACCGGCTGCGCGATGGTGAAGTCCGGGCGCAGTTCCTGGCCGGACAGCAGGCCGGCGTCGAACTGCTCCCTGAGCTTGTCGGTCATGGTGCCCTGGAAGGCGCCGTCGAACTGGCCGGAAGCCTCGTGGGCGGGGGCGCTGGCGGTAGCGGACATCGAATTTGTCTCCTGGGTTTGGCGCTGTGCGCCGTGATGCGGATTATCTGCGTAGTTTAGGCGTGTGCTACTGCAATCTGGCCGCAAAATTGGCCTGTATGGCGATTGAGGTGCGTATAATCCGCGTCATGTGGCCAGCGAATGCGGAAAATGCGTATGGTGTCCCTTGATCAATTCGACCTGGCCTTGATCGCGGCCCTGCAGGCCGACGGGCGCTCGACCCACCAGCAGCTTGCCGAGCGGGTGCATCTGTCGCCGAGCCAGGTCGGCCGGCGGCTGGCCCGGCTGGAAGCCGACGGTGTCATCACGGGCTATCGCGTAAGCCTGTCGACCCAGGCACTCGGGCTGGGCGTGCAGGTCTTCATCAGCGTCAAGCTGGCGCACCACGGCGACACCATCATCGAACGCTTCGGCGAGGAAATCCTGCTGCTCGAGGAAGTACAGGAGTGCTATTCCGTGGCGGGCGAGGCCGATTACCTGATCCGCGTGGTCGTGCCCGACCTGCCCACCCTGGCCGAATTCACGATGAAGCGGCTGATGCGGGTGCCCGGCGTGGAAAGCATACGTTCCAACATCGTCCTGACCGCGCTCAAGTGCGAAGGCGCCTTGCCGCTGTCGCACCTGCGCTGAAATTTCTGGCGGCCGCATTGCAGGTTTGCGTGCCGGCCTTGCACTCCTAAACGTCACATGTCACGCTCGCCGGGTGCTTTGACGGGAGGATCGCAGGATGAAGGGAGTCGTTGCCCGACGGGGTCGGGGTCTTGGCGGAAGCGCGTGGGCATGCCGCGCCGCGATGGCCGGCGTGCTGGCGTGGCTCTCGGTATCGTCCGCGCCCGCGGCCCAGGTGACGCGTTTCTCGCCCGAGGGGACGGTTCCGCAAGTGCGTCAGGTGGCGATCCGCTTCGACGAGGCGATGGTGCCGATGGGCGACGTGCAGGCGACAGCGCCCGCGGCGATCTCCTGTACCGGCGCGGCCACGGCGGGGCAGGGACGCTGGGTCGACGCCAGCAACTGGGTGTTCGACTTCGAGCGCGACCTGCCGCCGGGTGTCCGGTGTTCGGTCAGGATGTCGGCCAGCCTGCGCAGCGTGGCCGGCAAGCCCTACGCGGGCAAGGCCGAGTACCGGTTCGAGACCGGCGGCCCCACGGTCGTGGCCAGCCGGCCGTCGGGCGGCCAGATCGAGGAAGACCAGGTTTTTGCGCTGCGCTTCAATGGCGCCGCCACTGTGGCCTCGGTGCGCGATCATGCATGGTGCCAGGCGGCGGGCCTCGGCGAGCGTATTCCCGTACGCCTGCTGGCCGGCAAGGAGCGCGATGCCGTGCTCGACGCCATCTACTGGAAGCGCATCGCCAGGGACGCGCCCGACGCGATCCACCTGCTGGCCTGCCAGCAGCGGCTGCCGGCCGGCGCACGCATGCAACTGGTGCTGGGCGCCGGCATCGCCACGCCGTCCGGCATTGCCACGCGCGACGAGCGCCGCTTTGACTACACCGTGCGCGAGCCCTTCACCGCGAGCTTCACCTGCGAGCGCGAGCACGCGCAGTCGCCATGCACGCCGCTGCGGCCGATGACGGTCTCGTTCTCGGCGCCGATCACGCGCAAGCTGGCCGAGCACGTGGTGCTGAAGACGCCGTCCGGCCCGCGCGCGCCGCGGTTCGATGCCAACCTCGCGCCGGACGCGAGCGTGACGTCGCTCACCTTCGCCGCGCCATTTCCCGAGAAAGCCGATTTCACGATCGAGATCCCGCGCGACCTGAAGGACGACAGCGGCCGCACGCTGTCCAATGCCGACCTGTTCCCGCTCAAGGTGTCGACCGCCGCCATGCCGCCGCTGGCCAAGTTCGCCGCGGCGCCGTTCGGCGTGGTGGAGCGCTTCGGCGAGCTGCCCAAGGGCAAGTCGCCGGCCGACTATCCGCCGTTGCTGCCGGTCACGCTGCGCAATGTCGAAGCCGACCTGCAGGTGCGCGGCGTGCAGGCGCAGGCGGGCACGGTGATGAAGCTCAAGGTCGATGACGACGGTGCCGTGCTGCGCTGGCTGGGCCTGGTGCGCCGCATGCATGAGACCAGCTGGACGCGCGCGGAACTCGATGCGGTACTGGCCGGCCGCTCGCCCTACGGCGTGAACAACCCGCGCAATGCGCCGTCGATCGAAGCGCGCTCGGTGTCGCTGCTGGAACGCGCCGCGGGCGTGCAGAAGCTCTCGGTGCCAAAGCCTTCGGGCGACGCACCGCGGCCGTTCGAGGTGGTCGGCATTCCGCTGCCGGAACCGGGCTTCCATGTGGTGGAGATCGCCTCGCCGATGCTCGGCGAAGCGCTGCTGGGCAAGCGCGCGCCCATGTACGTGCGCACCGCCGCGCTGGTCACCAACCTGGGCGTGCATTTCAAGCTCGCGCGCGGCGACGGTGATGGTTCGATGAGCGGCCTCGCCTGGGTCACCGCGCTCGACGATGGCAAGCCCGTGCGCGACGCTGCCGTGGCCGTGCGCGACTGCTCGGGCCGGCTGCTCGGCGAGGGCCGCACCGACGCCAGCGGCATCGTGTGCTTCGCGAAGCTCGACGACATGCGCGGCCGGCGCTGCGACGGCAATGGCCTGTCGGGCTATTTCGTCTCCGCGCGCATCGCGGCTACGCATCCGGAAGCGCGCGGCAAGGCCGACATGGCTTTTGTGATGTCCGACTGGAACCGCGGCATCGAGACCTGGCGCTTCAACGTGCCGACCGATGCGAGCGCTACGCAGACCGTGCGCGCGCATACCGTGTTCGACCGCACGCTGCTGCGCGCCGGCGAAACCGTGTCGATGAAGCATTTCATCCGCGCCGAGACCGCGCAGGGCTTTGCCTTGCCGCCGGCGAACCGCAAGCTGCCGGATACGGTGGTGATCCGCCATGAAGGCAGCGGCCAGACCTACGAGCTACCGCTGCAGTGGCGCAATACCGCCACGGGCGGGCGCAGCGCGGAAAGCAGCTTCCAGGTGCCGCCCGCGGCCAAGCTCGGGGTCTACAACGTCGAGCTGCAGGCCGAAGGCAGCCGTGGCGACGATGTCGACGACAACAGCACGCGGTCCTATGCCAGCGGCAGCTTCCGCGTGGAAGCGTTCCGCCTGCCGGTGCTGACCGGCACGCTGCAGGTCGCGGGCGCACAAGCGGGCAAGGGCGGCGCCGTGGTGGCGCCGGCCGAGGTGCCGGTAGGTGTCGAGGTGCACTACGTGTCCGGTGGCGCCGCCATCGGCCTTCCGGTCAGCGTGTCGGCGCTTTTGCGAGACAAGTGGGTCAGCTTTCCCGGTTACGACGAGTACTCGTTCAATCCGCCGCGCGCCACGCGTGAAAACGCAGCGGGTGACGAAGAGATGGACCAGGCCGATGAAGGCCAGGCCCGCGACGGCGGCCAGAAGCTGATCGCCGACAAGCTGCCGCTGACGCTGGACAAGAACGGCAACGGCACTGTCACGCTGCGCAAGATGCCGAAGACCGATGCGCCGCGCGACCTCGTGCTGGAAGCCGGCTTTGCCGACCCGAACGGCGAGGTCCAGACGCTGCGCCAGACCGTGCCGGTATGGCCGGCCGCGGTGGTGGCGGGCATCCGCACCGATGGCTGGGTGTCGATGAAGCAGAAGCTGGCTGTGCATGGCCTGGTGCTCGACATCCAGGGCAAGCCGGTGGCCGATGCGCCGGTGAAGGTCAATGCTCGCGCACGCATCACCACGTCGACGCGCAAGCGCGTGGTGGGTGGCTTCTATCGCTACGACAACCGCAGCGAGAGCCGTGACCTGGGCACGGTGTGCGAGACGCGCACCGACGCGCAGGGCCGCGCACGCTGCGATGTGGCGCTGGACCAGGCAGGACAGGTGGAACTGATCGCAATCGCTCGCGACAAGGACGGCCGCAGTGCGCAGGCCGCGTCCACGGTGTGGGTCACGCGTCAGGGCGAGCTCTGGTTCGGTGGCGAGAACCATGACCGCATCGACGTGCTGCCCGAGAAGAAGCAATATGCCCCCGGCGATACTGCGGTGTTCCAGGTGCGCATGCCGTTCCGCCATGCCACGGCGCTCGTCGCGGTCGAGCGTGAAGGCGTGCTCGAAACGCAGGTGGTCGAACTCAACGGCAGCGATCCTACCGTACGCGTCAAGGTCAAGCCCGAGTGGGGCCCCAACGTCTACGTGTCGGTGATGACGATCCGCGGACGCTTGCACGAAGTGCCCTGGTATTCGTTTTTCACATGGGGCTGGCGCCAGCCGGGCGAATGGTGGCGCGCATTCCGCAGCGAGGGCAAGGAATACGCCGCGCCGACGGCATTGGTGGACCTGTCCAGGCCGGCTTTCCGGCTTGGCCTCGCAGAGATCCGCGTCGGCAACGAGGCGCACCGGCTCGATGTCACCGTGACGCCCGACAAGGCGTCCTATACCGTGCGAGGCAAGGCGCGCGTTGCGCTGCAGGTGAAGCTGCCTGACGGCAAGCCCGCGGCCAACGGCGAGGTCGCGCTGGCGGCGGTGGACCAGGCGCTGCTGGAACTGATGCCCAACAATAGCTGGGACCTGCTCGACGCCATGCTGCAGCGGCGCAGCTACGGCGTGGAGACCGCCACCGCGCAGATGGAAATCATCGGGCGCCGCCATTACGGGCGCAAGGCGGTACCGGCAGGCGGCGGTGGCGGCAAAAGCCCTACGCGCGAACTGTTCGACACGCTGCTGCTGTGGAACCCGCGCGTGCAGCTCGATGCGGAGGGCAGGGCCACGGTGGAGGTTCCGCTCAATGACTCGCTGACCAGCTTCCGCATCGTTGCAGTCGCTGATCTTGGCGTGGGCCGATTCGGTACCGGCAGCGTGACCATCGCGGCCACGCAGGATTTGCAGGTGATCTCCGGCCTGCCGCTGCTGGTGCGCGAGGACGACCGCTACCGCGCGATGTTCACGCTGCGCAATACGACCAAACGCGCGATGACGGTGCAGGCCAGCGCGCGCGCCACGCTGGTCGGCGATGCGAACGCGCTGCCCGCGCAGACCGTCCAGATTCCCGCAGGCGAAGCACGCGAGATCGGCTGGGATGTCACCGCGCCGGCACTGCTCGCGTTCTCGCGCAGCGGCACGGTCCAGTGGGAGGTGCAGGCCGCGGAGCAGGGCAGCGGCGGTGCGGCGGACCGCATCAAGGTATCGCAGCAGATCGTGCCGGCGGAACCGGTGACGGCGCAGCAGGCTACGCTGGCGCAGCTGACACCGGGGCTATCGGTGCCTGTGAAGGCACCGCCGGGCGCGCTCACGGATCCGACGGGCAAGCTGCGCGGCGGCCTGCAGGTGAACCTGCAGTCATCGCTCGCGGGCGGCATGCCGGGCGTGCGCGAGTGGTTCCTCAACTACCCGTTCAGCTGCCTGGAGCAGCGCGCGTCCAAAGCCATCGGCCTCGCCGACGGCACGGCGTGGGAGGCGCTGATGAACCAGCTGCCTTCGTACCTCGATGCGAATGGCCTGGCCTCGTACTTCCCGCTGCGCAGCGACAGCCAGAGCGGCAGCGTTGCGCTGACCGCCTACCTGCTGTCGGTCAGCGACGAAGCCGCGAAAGCGGGCCTGACGCTGCGCGTGCCCGACGAACTGCGCGCGCAGATGGAGCGCGGTCTGGCGGCGTTCGTCGAAGGCCGCATACGCCCGGACGCGTGGAGTCCTTCGTCGGCGACGATGGACCTCGAAGTCCGCAAGCTGGCCGCGCTCGAAGCGCTGTCGCGCACGGGCCACGCGCAGGCGCGCATGCTCGGGTCGATCCAGATACTGCCCGCGCAATGGCCCACGTCGGCGCTGATCGACTGGACCATGCTGCTGTCGCGCATGCAGGACATCCCGCAACGCGAAGCGCGGCTGGCCGAAGCGCAGCAACTGCTGCGTGCGCGCCTGACGGTGCAGGGCACGCGCCTGGCGTTCTCGACCGAGCGCAGCGACGACTGGTGGTGGCTGATGGCTGGCGGCGACGTCAACGCCGCACGCCTGCTGGCGCTGGCCTCGGAGCTGCCTGGCTGGAAGGACGATGCGCCGCAGCTTGCCACTGGCCTGATCGGGCGCCAGGTGCGCGGCGCATGGGGCACGACCAACGCCAATGCGTGGGGCATGCTCGCGATCGCGCGCTTTGCGCAGGTGTTCGAGAAGACGCCGGTGGCGGGCAGCACGCGCCTTTCGGTGAGCGGTGGCGGGGAATCCGCGCGCAGCTTCGACTGGAGCCGCGCACAACGTCGCGACGGCGTGACGCAGGGTAGCGTGGACCTGCCGTGGCCGGCCGGGGAGGGCGGTGGCACGCTGCAGCTTGAACATGCCGGCGCGGGTCGCCCGTGGGCCACAGTACGTGCCATGGCTGCGGTGCCGCTGTCGGGACCGCTGGCGGCGGGCTACCGCGTGCGCCGCACAGTGACGCCGGTGGAACAGGCAGTGTCGGGCAAGTGGTCGCGCGGCGATACGTACCGCGTGAAGCTCGAGATCGATGCGCAGGCCGACATGACGTGGGTGGTGGTGAGCGATCCGGTACCGGCTGGCGCGACCATCCTTGGCAGCGGGCTGGGACGCGATTCGCAAATCGCCACGCGTGGCGAGCGGCGCAAGGGCATGGCCTGGGCCGCCTACACCGAACGCACGCCGCAGGCCTACCGCGAGTACTACGAGTACCTGCCCAAGGGCAGCATCTCGGTCGAGTACACCGTGCGCCTGAACAACGCCGGCGATTTTGCGCTGCCGCCGACGCGCGTCGAAGCCATGTACGCGCCGGACGTGTTCGGCGCCGCACCGAATGCGCGCCTGACCGTCGGGGCCCGCCCATGAGCTGGCTGGCCCTCATGATGCCGGCGCGCGTGCGCGAGTGGTGGCTGGCCGGCACCCTGGCGGGCCTGGTCTACGGTGCGCTGCTGGTGCAGGTATCGATGGAGTTGCCGGACGGCGCGCCGCTGACCGGCCAGATCGCGATGCAGCCCGCGTGGAAGACGGCGATGGCGCTGATGCTGGCGCGTGCCGCGTGGTTCCACCGGCCGCTGTTCGAGCGGCGCTGGCTGGTGATCGCGCTGGTGTGCTCGTCGATCGGGGATTTCCTGCTGGCGGTGCCTGGGCTGCATGTCTCTTTCGTGGGCGGGCTGGGAGCCTTCCTGCTCGCACACCTTGCATATCTGCGCCTGCTGGTGCCGCTCGCGGGCGACTGGCGCGCGCACCGGCTGATCGCGTGCGGCGCGATGATCGGCGTGGCCGGCACGCTGCTGGGTCGTTTCTGGCCCAACCTGGGCACGCTCGCGGGGCCGGTCACGGTGTACGTCATCGTGCTGGCGGCGATGGTGTGCAGCGCACTGGTGGCGAAGCTGCCAACGCCGCTCACCGCGCTGGGCGCGCTGTGCTTTGCGGCTTCGGACATGATGATCGGCATTGCGCGCTTCCTGGTGCCGTTCGACAGCTTCCAGCTCGGCATCTGGTGGACGTATGCGGCCGCGCAGGTGCTGATTGTCGCGGGCATTGTGGCGAATCGCGGAGAGCGTGGGGGATGAAAGCGTTGGCAGGCGTGCTCCGGGCCATTCCCACCCCGCCGGGTTTCGTGTTCGCGATGGCGCTGACATGGATAGCGTTGCCGGCACAGGCGTTGCCCTCCTTCACCCAGGTCCGCGCCGACTGGCGCAGCACCGACATCGCCATCACCGATCGCAATGGCGAAACCATTGCGCGCGTGCGTGACGATTTCCGCGTGCGCCGCGGCGACTGGGTCGCGCTGGCCGAAACCTCGCCGGCGCTGCGTGCCGCCATCGTGCTGTCGGAGGACAAGCGCTTCTATGCGCACAGCGGTGTCGACTGGCAAGGCGTGGCCGCGGCGGCCTGGGCCAACCTCTGGAACACGCGCACGCGCGGCGCTTCCACGCTGACCATGCAGCTCGCCGGGCTGCTCGATGAAGACCTGCGCAGGCCAGGCGGCGCTGGGCAGGGCCGCAGCCTCACGCAGAAGCTGGGGCAGGCTGCCGGCGCGGCATCGCTGGAGCGAAGCTGGAGCAAGGACCAGATCCTCGAGGCCTATCTCAACCTGGTGCCGTTCCGCGGCGAACTGGTTGGCCTGTCGGCGATGTCGCAGGCGCTGTTCGGCAAGTTCCCGGAGGGACTGGATGCGCGTGAATCCGCGCTGGCCGTGGCGCTCGTACGCGCGCCCAATGCGAAGGCTGCGCAGGTCGCGCGCCGCGCGTGCGGCATCCTGCGCGAGATGCGGCTGCCGCGCGAATGCGAGGGGCTGGAGGGCTTTGCGCAACTGGCGCTGCTGCGCACGGGCAGCGTCGCGCAGCGCGGCACGGCAGCATCGCCGCTGCCAAGGCAACTGGCCCCGCACCTGGGCCGGCTGCTGGTCAGCCAGGCGCGTGCGCAAGCGGGAGCCAATGCGCCTGTGCTGCCGTACCTGCGTTCCACGCTCGACGCCGGGCTGCAGCGCGTGGCCGTGGCGAGCCTGCAGCGTCATCTGCGCGAACTGTCGGGCCGCAACGTGGAAGACGGCGCGGTAGTCGTGATCGACAACGCCAGCGGCGAGGTGCTGGCCTATGTGGGCTCTTCCGGCGAACTGTCCGGCGCGGCGCAGGTGGACCATGCGCAGGCGCTGCGGCAGGCCGGTTCAACGCTCAAGCCATTCCTGTACGAGCAGGCATTGGAAGAGCGGCGGCTGACTGCGGCGTCGCTGCTCGACGACAAGCCCGTCAACCTGCCCGTGGGTGGCGGGCTGTATGTGCCGCAGAACTATGACCATCGCTACGCGGGCTGGGTCAGCACGCGCGCGGCGCTGGCTGCATCGCTGAACGTGCCCGCCGTGCGCACGCTGGTGATGGTGACCCCGCACCGTTTCCACAAGCGCCTGGTGGCGCTGGGGCTGCCGTTGACCGAGGCTGGCGACTACTACGGCTACAGCCTCGCGCTCGGCAGCGCGGATGTGTCGCTGCTGGCGCTGACCAATGCGTATCGCGCGCTCGCCAATGGCGGCCGCTACGGGCCGGTGCGCACGCGTGCGGGCATGGTGGCGGCGCCGGCCACGGCGGTGATGTCGCCGGCGGCGAGCTATGTGATCGCCGACATCCTGTCCGACCGCCATGCGCGTGCGCGCACCTTTGGCCTGGACAGCCCGCTGACCACACGCTTCTGGACTGCGGTAAAGACCGGCACCAGCAAGGACATGCGCGACAACTGGTGCATCGGCTGGTCGCAGCGCTATACCGTGGGCGTGTGGGTCGGCAATGCCAGCGGTGCCAGCATGCACGACGTGTCCGGCGTCTCGGGTGCGGCGCCGGTATGGCATGACGTGATGGAAGCACTGCACCGTTCGCAGCCGAGCGTAGCCCCGGACATGCCGGCAGGCGTGGAACGCGTGGCCCTGACTTTCTCGGACGACCTGGAGCCCGCGCGCGAGGAAGTGTTCCTGGCAGGCACGGCGCTCACCCGCGTAAGCGTAGGCACCTCGCCTGCACTGGCCGGTGTGCCGGCCATCGCAAACCCGGCCGACGGTACGGTGTTCGCGCTCGATCCGGATATGCCGCCGTCAGCGCAGCGCGTATGGTTTCATGCCGAAGGCGTGTCCGGACAGACTGCGCGCGCGGTGAGCTGGCGCATGGACGGCAAGCCGCTCGGACGCGGTGGCGAAGTGGCGTGGCTGCCGTGGCCAGGCCGCCATCAGGTCGAGTTGCTGGACGCCGCCGGCAAGGTGGTGGACCGCATCGGCATCGAAGTGCGCGGCGCGAGCCTGCGCGCGCCAGCCGCCTCAGCGGGACGCGGTGCCCGCTGACACCGGTGCGTGCGCCTTGAGAAAATCGACGAAGGCACGCAGCTTCGGCGGCATCAGCGCACGGCCCGGGTAATAGAGATAGAAGCCATCGAACGGCGCCAGCCAGCGATCGAGCACGGTGACGAGCCGGCCATCGTCGAGCGCGGCCTGGATGTGGTGGGGGAATTCATAGATCAGCCCCACGCCATCCAGCGCTGCCTGGTGCAGCAGCGTCTTGTCATTGGCGATCAGCGCCGCGTGCGTGTCGACGGTGAAGGTGCGGCCGTCTTCCACGAACTCCCAGCGGTAGACGCTGCCATGCGGGCCGAACCGGTATTGCAGGCAGGCGTGCGCATGCAGGTCGGAAGGTGTTTGCGGCGTGCCGAATTGCGCGAGATAGGCCGGCGCGGCGGCGACCACCATGCGCAGCGGGCCGGTGACGGGGATCGCCACCATATCGCGCTGCAGGGCCTCGCCCAGGCGCAGGCCGGCGTCGAAGCCTTCGGCGACGAGGTCCGCAAAGCGGTCATCAGTGACCACGTCGACGCAGATGCCCGGGTACGCGCTCACGAAGGCCGCCAGCAGGGGCCGCAGCACGATGGCGCCGGCGGTGTTGGGCGTGGTCAGGCGCAGGGTGCCGACCGGGTTGTCGCGCTGCTGCCGGATATCGTCGGTGGCGGCGCCGATTTCCTGCAGCGCGGGCTCGATGCGCGCGAGCAGCGCCGCGCCCGCTTCGGTCAGGCCGACGCTGCGCGTGGTGCGCTGCAGGAGGCGCACGCCGAGCCGCGCTTCGAGCTGGCGAATGGTCTGCGATACCGCCGACGGGCTGACCGCCAGCGCCGCGGCGGCCGCGGTGAAGCTGCCGTGGCGGGCCACGCGCACGAACGCTGCCAGCGCAGGCAGGGAATCGGCATCGATTGTGAAGTCTGGCTTCATGATGCATGCAGCGTAGCACGCTGGTTCCGGGGCCGTCGACTGTCCATACTTGCCTGCGTTCGTCGCCGCGTGCGACGCCACCAGACAGGAGCCAGCATGACCGGAAGCACTACCCCGATTCCTACCCGCCAGCTCGGCAACCATGGCCCCCGGGTCTCGGCCATCGGCCTCGGCTGCATGGGCATGAGCGATTTCTACGGTGCGCATGACGATGCCGAATCGATCTGTACCATCCACTGTGCGCTAGACCGCGGCATTACGCTGCTCGACACCGCCGACATCTATGGCCCGCATACCAATGAGGAACTCGTAGGCCGTGCCATTGCCGGGCGGCGCGGCCAGGTCGTGCTGGCGACCAAGTTCGGCATCGTGCGCGACCTGTCCCAGCCGGCGGTGCGCGGCGTCAACGGCCGGCCCGAGTACGTGCGCGCGAGCTGCGACGCCAGCCTGAAGCGGCTGGGCGTGGACCATATCGACCTGTACTACCAGCACCGCATCGATCCGAAGGTACCCATCGAGGAAACCGTGGGTGCGATGGCCGACCTGGTGAAGGCCGGCAAGGTGCGCTGGATCGGCCTGTCGGAGGCCGGTGCGCAGACCATCGAACGCGCGCACAAGGTGCACCCGGTCACGGCGCTGCAGAGCGAGTATTCGCTGTGGACGCGCGACGTGGAGTCCGACGGCATCCTCGCCACATGCGAGCGGCTGGGGATCGGCTTCGTGCCATACAGTCCGCTCGGGCGCGGCTTCCTGACGGGCGCCATCCGCAGCCCGGAGGATTTTGACGCGGACGATTTCCGCCGCACCAATCCGCGCTTCATGGGCGAGAACTTCGCGCGCAACCTCGCGCTCGTCGACAAGGTGCGCACACTGGCTGTAGCCAAAGGCTGCACGCCGGCGCAGCTGGCGCTGGCCTGGGTGCTGGCGCGCGGGCCGCAGGTCGTACCGATCCCCGGCACGCGCCGCATCGCCAACCTCGACGACAACCTGGGCGCACTGGATGTGCGGCTCGATGCCAGGGAACTCGCGGAGATCGACGCCGTCTTTCCGGCCGGCGCAGCGTCGGGTACGCGCTATGCCGAACAGGTGATGCCGATGCTGGCGCGCTGATCGGGGCGCGCAGGGCCTGCCGCATAATGGCGGGTCCTGAACCCATGAACCGCGCCCGCCGGAGTGCCCGCATGTCCCTGATCCCCCTCGATGCCGCCAGCACGGCCGCACGCCTGCCTTACCCAGAGCTGGCCGCGGCGATCGCCGACATGCTGGCCGAACTGCGCGACGGCACGGCCATGGCGCCGCCGCGCATCGCGCTGCCGGTAGGCGACGCGCAGGACGGAGAGGGCACGCTGCTGGTGATGCCGGCGCGCAACCGGCGGCTGGTGATGACCAAGAACATCACCGTGCATCCGGACAATCCGCGGCGCGGGCTGCCGAACATCCTTGGCGAAGTAGTGGTGGCCGACGCGCATACCGGTGAGCGCGTGGCGATGCTCGACGGCCCCACGGTGACAGGCCGGCGCACGGCGGCGGTGTCGTTGCTGGCGGCACAGCGCTTTGCCGCGCAGCCGGACGGCGAGCTGCTGATCATCGGTGCCGGCGTGCAGGCGCTGACGCACCTGGAAGCCTTTGTCGCCGGACTGCCGGTGCGCCGCGTGTGGCTGCATTCGCGCACGCGCGACAAGGCCGAGGCGCTGGCCGCGCATGCCGGCACGCTCGGCGTGGCGGCGGAAGTCGTGGATGACCCTGCATCCGTGCTGCCGCGCGTGTCGATGGTGGTGACGGTGACATCGAGCCGCAGTCCGGTGTTGCCGGACATCGGCAGCGGCTTGTGGCGGGACGACCATTTCATTGCCGCGGTTGGCGCGTTCCGCCCCGACATGTGCGAACTGCCGCCCGCGCTGTGCCACGCGGCTTCGGCCAGCGGTCGGCTGCTGGCCGATACGCTGTTCGGTATCGAGGACGAAGCCGGCGACCTGCTCCAGGCGGGCATCGACTGGGCTACGGTACAGCCGTTCGAAACGGCCATCCTGGAGGCGGGGGCCATTCGGGCGCGCGCCGGCAGCCCGCTCGTGTTCAAGAGCGTCGGCTACGCGCTGTGGGACCTGGCGGCCTGCGTGCTGGCCAGCCGGCAAGGCTGACCGGCGCTACGCCGCTGCGGACTCCAGCCACATACGGAACAGTTCCCGCGCCGGCTCAAGGAAGGTTGCAATCGGCTCGCTGCAGCCGCCGGCATACCAGTGGCAGTAACAGCCCTGGAAGGTGGCCAGCATCAGCCGCGCCATCGGGGCCGGCATCGGCCGCTGGGGCAGCGAGAATGCGTCGACCAGCGCCTGCACGTGGCTGTCCCAGCCGCGGCGGATTTCGGCGCGTACGCTGGCCGGCACGCTGCCCGAGAACAGCATGCCGAGCACCACACCCTTGGCTTCCGGGTTGGCGGCGAAGGCCTGCGCCACCTGCTCGAATACCCGGTCCAGGCGTCGAGCCGGTGTTTCACCCGCACGCACCTGCGGCGCAGTCTCCTGCCCGATCTGCTTGAACAAGCTGGTGGCGGCTTCCGCCAATAGCATTTCCTTGCTCCCGAAGTGCCATAGCAAGCTGCTCTTGGCGACGCCCGCGCTGCCGGAGATCTGGTCCAGCGTGACGTCGGCATAGCCGTGCGCGCGGATCAGGTCGCGCGTGACCGCGAGCACGCGCTGGCGGGTTTCCAGGCCGCGGCGGTTTTTCTGGGCGGCTGGCGGAGCGGACGGCGGGGCGGAAGCGGACATCGGGGCGCAATCAAAGAGGTCGTTCAGATCACCTGTGCGGACGCGTCCGCGCAGAAATTCTGATTATTCGAATTTGACAGTGTGACGGTATTCGAACCAAACTTCAAAATTGTACTGAATGTTCAGGACAATGTGCCCCCGCTGGTGGACGGCAGCTTCGGCTGCCGCCTTGTCGCTTCATCGGGCTCGCACAGAGCCAATGTCTCAAGGAGTACCCAATGCTTCACCGATATGCGGCGCTGGCCGCCGCTGCGCTGTGCCTGGCTGGCACAGCCCATGCCGCCGAAGGTCCCAGGCCCGCCACGGCGGCTACCGCGAAGGCCAACGCGGCCGTCCTGCAGCAGTTGCCTTTCGCCAACCGGCAGGACTTCGAGGATGCACAGCGCGGCTTTATCGGCACGCTGGACAGCAACGAAATCCGCGACGCGCAGGGCCGTCTGGTCTGGTCGCTGGGGACCTACGCGTTCCTGCGCGATGCGAAGGCGCCGGATACGGTCAATCCCAGCCTGTGGCGCCAGGCGCAGCTGAACATGAACAACGGCCTGTTCCAGGTCACGGACCGCATCTACCAGGTGCGCGGGCTGGACATCTCGAACATGACCATCATCGAGGGCGATACCGGGCTGATCATCATCGATCCGCTCACCTCGACGGAAACCGCGCATGCGGCGCTGGGCCTGTACTACAAGCATCGTCCGAAGAAGCCCGTGGTGGCGGTGATCTACACCCATAGCCATGGCGACCACTTCGGCGGCGTCAAGGGCGTGACCACCAACGAGGATGTCAAGGCCGGCCGCGTCAAGGTGCTGGCGCCCGAAGGGTTCATGGAAGAGGCCGTCAGCGAGAACGTGTTCGCGGGCACGGCGATGGGCCGCCGGGCGCAGTACATGTACGGCGCCAACCTGCCGCGGTCGGCCACCGGCCATGTCGATTCAGGCCTTGGCAAGGCGGTGTCGCACGGCACCATCACGCTGATTCCGCCGACGGACCTGATCGCGAAGACCGGCGAGACGCGCACGATCGACGGCGTGCAGATCGAGTTCCAGATGGCGCCCGGCACCGAGGCGCCCGCCGAGATGCTGATGTACTTCCCGCAGTGGAAGGCGCTGTGTGCGGCCGAGGACGCCACCCACAACCTGCATAACCTGTACACCATCCGCGGGGCGCAGGTGCGCGACGCCAACCAGTGGTGGCGTGCGCTGGATGAGACCATCGACCGCTTCGGCGGCCGCACCGAGGTGGTATTCGCCCAGCATCACTGGCCGAAGTGGGGCCAGCAGAACATCGTGACGTACCTCGGCAACCAGCGCGACGCCTACAAGTACATCCACGACCAGTCGCTGCGCCTGGCCAACCAGGGCTTCACGCCGGCCGAGATCGGCGAGCGCGTGAAACTGCCGCCGTCACTGGCCAGCCAGTGGGACCTGCGTGACTATTACGGCACGGTCAACCACAATGCCAAGGCGATCTACCAGCGCTACCTGGGCTGGTATGACGGCAACCCGGCCAACCTCTATCCGCTGCCGCCGGAAGAGGCTGCCAGGCACTATGTCCAGTTCATGGGCGGTGCGGCCAGGGTGATCGAACAGGCTAAGGCTTCGTACGCGCGCGGCGAGTACCGCTGGGTGGCCGAGGTCATGAAGCATGTGGTCTTTGCCGATCCGTCCAACCAGGCGGCGCGTGACCTGGAAGCCGACGCGCTCGAGCAACTCGGCTACCAGACCGAATCGGCCACGTGGCGCAGCGCCTTCCTGAGCGGTGCGCAGGAACTGCGCAGCGGCCTGTCCAGGGATGTGGGCACGCGCACCTCGAGCCCCGATGTGCTGCGCGCGATGACCGACACCATGCTCCTGGACTACCTGGCGATCCGCCTGAATGGCGAGCGTGCGGCCGGGCATAAGCTGGCCATCGACTGGGTCCAGCCCGATACCGGCAAGCGCTACGCGCTGACGGTGGACAATGGCGTGTTCCGCTACAAGGCCGACGCCCGGCACGCGAACCCGCAGGTGACGCTGAGCATCCCACGCGCGACGCTGATGGGCGTACTGGCTGGCCAGACCACGCTGCCGGCCGAAGTGCAGGCCGGACGGGCACGCGTCGACGGCGATGCCGGCGCGCTGCGCACGTGGATGGGCCTGATGGACAAGTTCGACAGCAACTTCGCCATCGTGACGCCCTGACGCTACAGGCTTGGTTTGCGCAGGCGGCGGCCTGATGGAAATCCTGCCGCCGCCTGCGCAAGACCACGTATATTCGAGGGTTTTTTGCGCTGCACGGCAAAACGTTGCGCGCATGCTGCGATACCGAGGGCCCGTACCAGCCTCGATACGATTTTCTTAATGGTTAACCCTTAGGTTAGGGGAGTCCTTCTACGAATCTGTGTCGTCGACGAAACAGTCCCGGTGCGGCAGGTCGGATAATGCCTGCCGGCAGCAACCGAATGAGGAGTATCAGGACTATGAAATCGACCTATAAGAAGATGCTGGCGGCAGGCGCTGTCATGGCGCTGGCAGGTACCGCACAGGCACAATCGGCTGGCAGCAACATCATCAGCCTGGGCTGGTTCCGCGTGATGCCGAACAGCTCGGCCGATCCGCTGACGGTGGACAGCATCAACGGCCGCCCGGTCGGCATGACCCGCCCGAACACCGGCGCGGATATCGAGAGCGCCGACACGCTGGGCATCGCCTTCACGCATTTCTTCACGGACAACATCTCGGCCGAATTCGTCGCGGGCATTCCGCCCAAGCATGACGTCAAGGGCACCGGCGACTACGCCCAATATGGCAAGCTGGGATCGGTCAGGCAGTGGAGCCCGGCTGTGCTGGTGAAGTACCACTTCTTCGAAGCCAAGACCAGGTTCCGCCCGTACGTGGGCCTCGGTGTGAACTACACGTGGTTCACCGACGAAACCATTACCAACCAGAACTTCGTCAACCACGCGTTTGGCATTCCCGGCGCCAAGATGACCGCCAGTGCCGACAGTTCGTGGAACCCGGTGTTCAATATCGGTGCCAACTACGCCATTACCGACAATTGGTTTGTCGGCCTGTCGGTGTCCTACCTGCCGCTGTCGACGCATGCCACGCTGACCACGCAGGCGGGCGCGACGACAATCATTTCGCACACCAAGATCAAGATCGATCCGGTGGTGACGTTCCTGAGTGTGGGTTACCGGTTCTGATTTCCGCCAGGACAGTTGTGAAAACGGGGCGCCTTGGGCGCCCCGTTTCGTTTCATTCGTTGATGAGCGGCGCCGGGCTTCACGCCGCCGACTTCACCGGATAGCCAGCTTCCTCGATGGCCGCCCGCAATGCCTGCACATCGGCGCCGCTTTCGACCTTGACCGACTGGGCCGGCACATCCGCCGTGACGCGTGCGGCGGGATCGACGCCCTGCACCGCGCGCGTAATGGCGCCGACGCAGTGGTTGCACGACATGCCTTCGACCTGGAACTGGATCATGGTTGGGACCTCCTGATTGACATGGACTGGCAGCACGATTGCCGCAACAGAGGTAGTGTGAACCTTCCTATCGTGGGAAGCGCAAGCAAAACCGGAAGCTGGCAACCGAAAGGGCAGGTAACGGCACTCAACATCCCCCTTGACCTTCCTATGATGGTAAGGTCCATCATGCAGTCACCAAAACTGTGGATGAGCCCAGCAATGCCGAATGCCAGCCTTTCCCCATCCTTGACGGGCAGCCAGGCGCCGGAGTGGCGGCTGCCGATCGACGGCATGACCTGTGCCTCGTGCGTGCGGCGTGTCGAGAACGCGCTCGCCAAGGTGCCTGGCGTGCAGGACGTTGCCGTGAACCTTGCGACGGAGCAGGCCACGCTTCGCGCCGACAGCGGCGCCGTGCTGCCCGCCGCGGCCAAGGCCATCGCGGATGCCGGCTATGAAGTGCCGCGCGAGACGGTGGAACTCAATATCGCTGACATGACGTGCGCTTCCTGCGTGGGCCGCGTCGAACGTGCGCTGCGCGCCGTGCCCGGCGTGCTCGATGCCCAGGTCAATCTGGCGACCGAGCGCGCGAGCGTGACGCTGCTGCGCGGCAGCGCCGATGCCGATACGCTCGCGGCCGCGGTGGCGCGCGCGGGCTACGGCGCAACGCCGATGACGGAGACATTGCCTGGCGTCGCGCCAGATGCCGCCGCCCGGGACTTCTGGAGCGGCCCGTGGCCGGTGATCCTCTCGGCGGCGCTGTCGCTGCCGCTGGTGTTGCCCATGGTGCTGGAATGGCTCGGCGTGCACTGGATGCTGCCGGCCTGGGTGCAGTGGCTGCTGGCCACGCCGGTGCAGTTCGTGTTCGGCTGGCGCTTCTACAAGGCCGGGTGGAAAGCCGTGCGCGCGGGCGCAGGCAATATGGACTTGCTGGTGGCCCTGGGCACGAGCGCGGCCTATGGCCTGTCGCTGTGGCTGATGTGGCGCTCGCCGGATGCCATGCCGCACCTGTATTTCGAAAGCGCGGCCGTGGTCATCACGCTGGTACGGCTGGGCAAGTGGCTGGAGACGCGCGCCAAGCGCCAGACCGCCGACGCCATCCGCGCGCTTGCGGCGCTGCGGCCAGACACTGCGCGCGTGCGCCGCGGCGGGCAGGAAGTGACCGTGCCGCTGGCGTCCGTACGCGTGGATGACGAGGTGGTGGTGCGCCCGGGCGAGCGCATTCCCGTCGATGCCGTGGTGATCGAGGGCACGAGCCATGCGGACGAATCGATGCTGACCGGCGAGAGCCTGCCCGTACCCAAGGGCCCCGGCGACAAGCTCACCGGTGGCGCCATCAATTTCGAAGGCCTGCTGGTAGCGCGCACCGTGGCGGTGGGCGCCGAGACCGTGCTGGCCCGCATCATCCGCATGGTCGAGCACGCGCAGGCGGCCAAGGCGCCGATCCAGCGCCTGGTGGACCAGGTCAGCGCGGTGTTCGTGCCCGTGGTGCTGGGCATTGCGCTGGTCACGCTGCTCGGCTGGGGCCTGTTCGCGGGCGACTGGGAAGCGGCGCTGCTCAATGCGGTGGCGGTGCTGGTGATCGCCTGCCCGTGCGCGCTGGGGCTGGCCACGCCGACGGCCATCATGGCTGGCACCGGCGCCGGCGCGCGCGCGGGCATCCTGATCAAGGATGCCGAGGCGCTGGAGATCGCCCATCGCGTGAGCGTGGTGGCCTTCGACAAGACCGGCACGCTGACCGTCGGACGGCCGGAAGTCGTGGCCCTGCATGCTGCCGATGCGGACGATGCCGATGGCGCGCGGCTGCTGGCACGGCTGGCTGCGCTGCAGGCCGGCAGCGAGCACCCGCTGGCACGCGCGGTGCTGAACGCGGCGCAGGCGCGTGGCATCGCCACGCCGGCCGCCACCGATGTGCAGGCGCTGCCGGGACGCGGCATTGCCGGCGTGGTCGACGGGCAGGCCCTGCAGCTCGGCAGCGAACGTCTGCGCGAAGCGCTGGGCGCTGAGACAGGTACGCTGCAGACCATGGCCGACCGCCTGCGAGAAGAAGGCCGCACGGTATCGTGGCTGGTAGAAACGCAGCCGCCGCGCGTTGCCGGCCTGGTGGCCTTTGGCGATGCCATCAAGCCCGGCGCGCCCGCTGCGATGGCGCGGCTGCGCGCGGCAGGCGTGCGCACCGTGATGCTGACCGGCGACAACCGCGGCGCGGCCGCACGCGTGGCACAGGCGCTCGGGCTGGACGATGTGCAGGCCGAGGTGCTGCCGGAAGACAAGGCGGCGCGCGTGCGTGCGCTGGGCCAGGACGGTGCGGTCGTGGCCATGGTCGGCGACGGTATCAACGACGCGCCGGCGCTGGCCGCCGCCGATGTCGGCATTGCGATGTCGACCGGCACCGACGTGGCCATGCATGCGGCCGGGATCACGCTGATGCGCGGCGATCCCGCGCTGGTGGCCGATGCGCTCGCCGTGTCGCACCGCACGGTGCGCAAGATCCGCCAAAACCTGTTCTGGGCGTTCTTCTACAACGTGGTGGGCATTCCGCTGGCGGCGGCAGGGTTGCTGAACCCGGTGGTCGCCGGTGCGGCGATGGCGTTCTCCAGCGTGAGTGTCGTCAGCAATGCGCTGCTGCTGCGCCGCTGGCATCCGGGTGCTGGCGCCGGCGAGCAGGGAGCCAGGGCATGAATATCGGGCAGGCAGCGGAGGCCTCGGGCGTTTCCGCCAAGATGATCCGGCACTACGAGGCGATCGGCCTGGTCGATGCGCCGCCGCGCACCGAAGGCGGCTACCGCCGGTATGACGAGCGCGCCGTGCATACCTTGCGCTTCGTGCGGCGCGCCCGTAATCTGGGGTTTTCGCTCGACGAGATCCGCGGGCTGCTGTCGCTGTGGCATGACCGCCAGCGCGCCAGTGCCGACGTGAAGGCGATGACGCTGCGGCATGTGGCCGACCTGGAGAAGCGCATCGCCGAACTGGCCGCGATGCGCGATACCCTGCACGCGCTGGCCGAAGCCTGCAGCGGCGACGACCGGCCGGATTGCCCGATCCTTGCCGACTTCGCGCAGCCTCACGGCGATGCGGACGGCCATGCGCATTGCCATGGCGCGGGCGCGTGTGGCGGCGCGGCGGACGACGAACAATAATCAGAAACGCAGTGCCGCCCGCGGCGAACGGGCGGCAACGGGAGGAGACGCGCGGATGGACAAGCCCATGACGGAAGACCCCGTTCATCCTGCCGAGGCCGGGCATTCCGCGCGCGTGGACGCGCCGGACACGGCACCGGGCGTTGTGGCAGTGGAAAGCCGGCAGCGCATGCGCGACGGCACCGAGCTGCTGCTGCGTACCTGGGAGCCGGATCCGCGCACCTGTCCCGAACCGCTTGGCTGCGTGCTGCTGGTGCACGGCCTGGCCGAGCACAGCGGACGCTACCAGCATGTCGTGGAGGTGCTGTGCGGGCTGGGCTTGCGCGTGCGCGCCTACGATCAACGCGGCCATGGCGCCAGCGGCGGCGCGCGCATGGTGGCCGAGCATCCCGACGCCTATCTCGACGACCTGGCGGAGATCTACGATGCCGCAGTGCGCGTCTGGAACGAACTGCCGATCCTGCTCGGCCACAGCATGGGCGGGCTGGTGGCCGCGCGTTTCGCTACCGCGCGGGTGCGGCCGGTGCGCGCGCTGGTGCTGTCGTCGCCTGCGCTGGCGCTGAGGCTGTCGCCGGCCATGCTGACGCTGCACCGCGTGCTGCTGACGCTGGCGCCCCGGCTGCGCGTGCCGAACCCCATTGATGCGCGCCTGCTGTCGCATGACGCGCAGGTCGTGGCGCGCTACCGCTCAGACCCGCTGGTGCAGACCACCATCACGGCAGGCGTGCTGGAGAGCTTTATTCGCGGCATGGCGCAGGCGCAGGCCGATGCGCCGCGGCTCGAGGCGCCCATGCTGATGCTGGTGGGCGGCGCGGACCGCATCGTCGACCCTGCCGGCAGCCGTACTTTCTTCGACAACGCACCAGCCGACCTGCGCGACGTAGTGTGGTTCGACCACGGCTACCACGAGATCTTCAACGAAGCCGAACCCCTGCGCAGCGAAGTGTTCGCCGCGCTGACGGACTGGCTGCGGCGGCATCTGGTGCAGCCGCAGCGCTAGTGACACTAACCGCGGAACACGGATTCCGCCACGCCGAACACGGCACTCACCACGGGATCGTCGCGGCGGCTGGCCAGCGCGACCAGCGTCAGCCCGGTCTGCACCGACATGCCTTCCACGACCACGAGGCCATGCGCATGCGACTCGCGCAGCGCGATGGAGTCGCGCACGAGCGACAGGCCCACGCCAGAGCGCACGAGGTCCAGCATCGACGCTTCCTGGTCCACGTGCGCGACCTTGTGCACGCCGGCCGCGTCCACGCCGGCCTCGGCAAAGCGTGCCGAGAGCAGCCGGTTGTGCGCGGACTCGGGCGGCGTCCAGATCCATGGCAGCGTCGCGAGCTGCGCCCAGGACCGCAGCGCGGTGCGCTCCTTCCAGCCCTTGGGCGCGACCACGTAATACGAGAACGGCGTGAGCGCCAGCGCATGGAAGCCGGGATCGGGCGGCTGCCCGAGGTAGAAGCCGACATCGAGCGCGCCGCTGCGTACCTGTTGCAGCACCCAGCCCGACATGCCGTGACGCAGCTCCGTGCCGATCTGCGGATGGCGTTCGACCAGCGTGCGCAGCATGACGCCAAGCCGCGTGAACTCGGGGTCGAGGATGGTGCCGATGGCGAGCTTGCCGCGCACCGTGTTGTGCATCGCGTCGACGGTGTGCTGCAGGTCTCCGGCACTGTCGAGGATGCGCTCGGCCAGCGGCAGCAGCGCTGTGCCGTCGGCAGTGAGTGTGAGGCCCGCGGCGGTGCGTTCGAACAGGCGGATGCGCCAGGCCGATTGCAGTGCCTTCAGCTGCAGGCTGACGGCCGGCTGCGTCAGGTGAAGCCGCTGGGCGGCACGGGTGAGATTGCCTTCGCGCGCGACGGCAACGAAGGCGCGCAGGTGATGGAGATCCACGGTCAGGGGCGCGCGAGTGTGCGGTGCAATATTTTGCCCGGCTTATATTGCAATTGACGATAAATCATTGGACGGGCCCGCGCAACTGCGCCAACCTTGCGGACACAGCAGCCGGTACAAGCCGCGCGGAGCGCCCCGGGAAGCAGGCCGGCACACCCGATGCGAGGCCGCAAGCGCGCCAGCATCTTCACCCAACGCAAAGATGGGACGATGCCGGCAGCCGCTACGGCGCGCATGCAGGCAGGTACCAGGACATCAGAACACCAGAACACAAAAACAAGCACAAGCGGAGACGAGACGACTCGCATGGAGACCTTTGACTACATCATCGTGGGCGCTGGCTCGGCCGGCTGCGTGCTGGCCAACCGCCTGACGCAGGACGCGGACGTGAATGTGCTGTTGCTCGAAGCGGGCGGCAAGGACGACTACCACTGGATCCATATCCCGGTCGGCTACCTGTATTGCATCGGCAATCCGCGTACGGACTGGCTGTATCGCACGGTGGCGGAGAAGGGGCTCAACGGGCGCTCGCTGGGCTATCCGCGCGGGCGCGTGCTGGGCGGCTCTTCGTCGATCAACGGCATGATCTACATGCGCGGCCAGCGTGAAGACTACGACGACTGGGCACGCCTGAGCGGCGATGACGGCTGGCGGTGGGACAACGTGCTGCCGTTGTTCAAGCGCAGCGAAGACCATCATCGCGGCCCGAGCGAATTCCATGGCGCCGGCGGCGAATGGCGCGTGGAGGCGCAACGCCTGCAGTGGGACATCCTGGAGCGCTTTATCGAAGCGGCCGAGCAGGCTGGCATACCGCGCACCGACGACTTCAACCGTGGCGACAACTTCGGCGTGGGCTACTTCGAGGTCAACCAGCGCCGCGGCATCCGCTGGAACACGTCCAAGGCCTTCCTGCGGCGCGCGGCGGACCGGCCCAACCTGACCATCGTCACCGGCGCGCAGGTCAGCGCGCTGACCTTCGAGGGGCGCCGCTGCACCGGCGTGAACTATGTCGGCGGCGGGCAGGCGCACAGTGCGTCCGCGCGGCACGAAGTCATCCTGGCTGCGGGCGCGGTCAACACGCCGCAGTTGCTGGAGCTGTCGGGCATCGGGCAAGGCGAGCGCCTGCAGGCCCTGGGCATCCAGGTAAGGCACGCGTTGCCGGGCGTGGGCGAGAACCTGCAGGACCACCTGCAGCTGCGCACGGTGGTCAAGGTGAACGGCGTGCGCACGCTCAACACGCGCGTGGCAAGCTGGTGGGGCAAGCTCGGCATCGGGCTGGAGTACGCATTCAACCAGAGCGGGCCGATGAGCATGGCGCCGTCGCAGCTTGGCGCGTTCGCGCGTTCGGACGCATCGCAGGCGCGGCCAAATCTGGAATATCACGTGCAGCCGCTGTCGCTCGACAAGTTCGGCGACCCGCTGCACGCGTTCAACGCGTTCACGGCCAGCGTCTGCAACCTGCGTCCGACTTCGCGCGGCAGCGTGCATATCGACAGCGCCGACTTCCGCCGGGCGCCGGCAATCGCGCCCAATTACCTGTCCACGGAGGAGGACCGCAAGGTCGCGGCGGATTCCCTGCGGCTCACGCGGCGCATCGTGGCATCGCCGGCACTCGCGCCATATCGCCCGGAAGAATGGCTGCCGGGCCCCGGCTTTGAAACCGACGAAGCGCTGGCCGAGGCCGCGGGCAATATCGGCACCACGATCTTCCATCCGGTCGGCACATGCCGCATGGGCCGCGCGGATGACCCGCTGGCCGTGGTGGACCACCGGCTGCGCGTGCTTGGCATCGATGGGTTGCGTGTGGTGGACGCTTCGGTCATGCCGCTGATCACCTCCGGCAACACCAATTCGCCGACCATCATGATCGCGGAACGGGCCAGCGACATGCTGCGCGAGGACCGCCGGGAACGGCAGGCGGCCTGAGCATGGGACGCGCCGCAAAATGGGGAGGGGCCGGGGACCGGATCGCCTGCAAGTCCTTGTCGCAGCGCGTCAAAAACCTGACACATCGTTCATGTCTTATAGTGCAAACCCCGATGTTTTGCGATGCAACAGGCGCACACAATAGACGCCTGCGGTTGGTGCACCACCCAGCACATGGTCAGGGGTACCGCCGGCAACAGCGGAAGTCGCGCCGCGTATAACAACCCGCATAACAACCATCAAAGCGACCCAACGGCGAAACGCCGAGTTCGAACCGATTGTCAGTGATGCCGGGCACAAGCCGGCAGTTCAGCAACAGGGCGGGCAGGAGACTATGAATCAACAGGAAACCATCCTGGAAACGCGAAACCTGACGAAGGAATTCAAGGGTTTCACGGCCGTGAGCGACGTCAACCTGCGCGTACGCCGCGGCTCGATCCATGCGCTGATCGGGCCCAACGGTGCCGGCAAGACCACCTGCTTCAACCTGCTCACCAAGTTCCTGGAGCCGACCACTGGCACCATTCTCTTCAACGGCATCGACATCACCCGCGAGAAGCCCGCGCAGATCGCGCGCCGCGGCGTCATCCGTTCATTCCAGATCTCGGCCGTGTTTCCGCACCTGACGGTGATGGAGAACGTGCGCATCGGCCTGCAGCGCCAGCTTGGCACCGCGTTCCAGTTCTGGCGCAGCGAGCGCTCGCTCGACGTGCTCAACGGCCGCGCGATGGAGCTGCTCGACCAGGTCGGCCTGACCGAGTTCGCGCAGACCGTCACGGTGAACCTGCCGTACGGTCGCAAGCGCGCGCTGGAGATCGCCACCACGCTGGCGATGGAACCGGAACTGATGCTGCTCGACGAACCCACGCAGGGCATGGGCCATGAGGACGTGGACCGCGTCACGCAGCTCATCAAGAAGGTCTCGGCAGGCCGCACCATCCTGATGGTGGAGCACAACATGAACGTGGTGTCGTCGATCGCCGACAAGATCACCGTGCTGCAGCGTGGCGCCATCCTGGCCGAAGGGCCGTATGCAGAGGTCTCGAAAGACCCACGCGTGATGGAAGCCTACATGGGCACCGCCGACGCCGAGCTGCAAGGCGCGCACTGAGGGGGCCATCGACATGACGACATCCAACGTACCCGCGCTCGAGATCAAGGACCTGCACGCCTGGTACGGCGAATCGCACATCCTGCACGGCGTGGACCTGACCGTGAACCGCGGCGAGGTAGTGACGCTGCTGGGCCGCAATGGCGCGGGCCGCACCACGACGCTGCGCGCGATCATGGGCCTGACGGGCGCGCGCAAGGGCTCGATCAAGGTCGACGGCAACGAGACCATTGGCCTGCCCACGCACAAGATCGCGCACTACGGCATCGGCTACTGCCCGGAAGAGCGGGCCATTTTCTCGAGCCTGTCGTGCGAGGAAAACCTGATGCTGCCGCCGCAGTTGAAGGGTCAAGGCCAGGGCATGAGCGAGGCCGAAATCTACGACATGTTCCCGAACCTGAAGGAGCGCCGCCAGAGCCAGGGCACGCGCCTGTCGGGCGGCGAGCAGCAGATGCTGGCGGTGGGGCGCATCCTGCGCACCGGCGCGAACCTGCTGCTGCTCGACGAGATCTCGGAAGGCCTGGCACCGGTGATCGTGCAGGCGCTCGCGCGCATGATCCTGATGCTCAAGAAGAAGGGCTACACGGTGGTGATGGTGGAGCAGAACTTCCGATTCGCCGCGCCGCTGGCCGACCGTTTCTATGTGATGGAGCACGGCAGCATCGTCGAGCGCTTCGCGGCCAATGCGCTGGAAGCTAAGATGCCGGTGCTGCATGAGTTGCTGGGGGTCTGATCCGCGCGTCCGGTTGCACGGATCGCCAGATCGGTTGTTTGGCAGGAACGGGTGGCGCGCTGCCGCCACAACACAGGAGACAATGCAATGAAAAAGACTCGGCTCGCGGCCGCGATGGCGGCCATTGTCATGGGTGCTGTTTCGTTCAACGCCGCTGCGCAGGTATCGGGCGATACCGTCAAGATCGGTTTCATCACCGACCTGTCGGGCCTGTATGCCGACATCGACGGGCAGGGCGGCGTCGAGGCCATCAAGATGGCCATCGAGGACGCGGGCGGCAAGGTGCTCGGCAAGCCCATCGAACTGGTCACGGCCGACCACCAGAACAAGGCCGACATCGCCGCGTCGAAGGCGCGCGAATGGATGGACCAGCAGGGCCTGGACGCGCTGATCGGCGGTACCAACTCCGGTACCGCGCTGGCCATGAACAAGGTGGCGGCGGAGAAGAAGCGCGTCTACATCAATATCGGCGCCGGCACGGCCCGCCTGACCAACGAAGAGTGCTCGCCGTACACGGTGCACTACGCCTATGACACCGTCGCTCTGGCCAAGGGCACTGGTAGCGCGGTGGTGAAGCAGGGCGGCAAGTCGTGGTTCTTCCTGACCGCTGACTACGCCTTCGGCCACTCGCTGGAGAACGACACCGCGGCGGTCGTGAAGGCCCACGGCGGTACGGTTGCCGGCTCGGTGCGCCACCCGCTGTCGGCCTCCGACTTCTCGTCGTTCCTGCTGCAGGCGCAGGCCTCCAAGGCGCAGATCCTGGGTCTTGCCAACGCCGGCGGCGACACGATCAACGCGATCAAGGCGGCCAAGGAATTCGGCATCACCAAGACGATGAAGATCGCCGGCCTGCTGATGTTCATCAACGACATCCACAGCCTGGGCCTGAAGAACACCGAAGGCCTGCTGATGACCGACAGCTGGTACTGGGACATGAACGACGACACCCGCAAGTTCGCGAACCGGTACTTCAGCAAGATGAAGAAGATGCCGAGCAGCCTGCAGGCCGCCGACTACTCGGCCGTCAGCACCTACCTGAAGGCCGTGGCCGCGGCCAAGACGGACGACCCGGACAAGGTCATGGCCGAGCTGAAGAAGACCAAGATCAACGACTTCTACACCAAGGGCTATATCCGCCAGGATGGCCGCGGCATCCACGACATGTACCTGATGCAGGTGAAGTCGCCGGCCGAGTCCAAGAAGCCATGGGACTACCTGAAGGTCGTGGCGACCATTCCGGGGGATCAGGCCTTCACGACGGTGGCAGAGTCGAAGTGCTCGATGTTTAAGAAGTAAGACAGCAGGCAGGCTCGGGCAATGCGCGAGCCTGCCGGTTTGCTTCCCTCTCCCGCATGCGGGAGAGGGAAGACACAACCAGCAACGGATGCCCATGGACATCTTCGGAATACCCCTTCCCGCCATGCTGTCCCAGCTCCTGCTGGGCCTCGTCAATGGCGCCTTCTATGCGATGCTGAGCCTGGGCCTGGCGGTGATCTTCGGCCTGCTCAACGTCATCAATTTCGCGCACGGCGCGTTGTTCATGCTCGGCGCGGTGCTGGCCTGGATGGGCATGGAGTACGCCGGGCTCAACTACTGGATCATGCTGGTCCTGTCGCCGCTGGTAGTTGCCGTGCTGGGCGTGGTCATCGAGAAGACCATGCTGCGCTGGATCTACAAGCTGGACCATATCTACGGCCTGCTGCTCACGCTGGGCATCACGCTGGTGATCGAAGGGATCTTCCGCTCGATCTACGGCGTATCGGGCCTGCCGTACCAGACGCCGGACGCGCTGCAAGGCGCCACGGATCTTGGCTTCATGATCCTGCCGAACTACCGGGCATGGGTCGTGGTGGCTTCGCTGGCGGTGTGCTTTGCCACCTGGTACGTGATCGAGAAGACCAAGCTCGGCGCCTATCTGCGCGCGGGTACCGAGAACCCCAAGATGGTGGAAGCCTTCGGCGTGAACGTGCCGCTGATGGTGACGCTGACTTACGGCTTCGGCGTGGCGCTGGCCGCGTTTGCCGGCGTGCTGGCGGCGCCGGTGATCCAGATCTCGCCGCTAATGGGGCAGAACCTGATCATCATCGTGTTCGCAGTGGTAGTGATCGGCGGCATGGGTTCGATCATGGGTTCGATCCTGACCGGCCTGGGGCTGGGCGTGATCGAAGGGCTGACCAAGGTGTTCTATCCTGAAGCATCGGCGACCGTGGTGTTCTTCATCATGGTGATCGTGCTGCTGCTGCGTCCGGCCGGACTGTTCGGGAGGGAGAAGTGATGCGTGCAGAATCCACCGTGACGATCAAGGCTGGACAGGCAAAAGAGGGCCATGGCGTGCAGAAGAAACTCTTGTACGGATTACTGCTGCTGGCGCTGGTGGTGGCGCCGATGGCCGGCGCCTATCCGGTGTTCGTGCTCAAGGTGCTGTGCTTTGCGCTGTTCGCGTGCGCCTTCAACCTGCTGATCGGCTATACCGGGCTGCTGTCGTTCGGGCACGCGGCGTTCTTCGGCGGCGCAGGCTATATCTCGGGCGAGGCCATGAAGGTGTGGGGCGTGACGCCGGAGATCGGGCTGATCCTGGGCACCGCCGGAGGCGCGCTGATCGGCTACGTGGTCGGCTCGCTGGCCATCCGCCGCCAGGGCATCTACTTCTCGATGATCACCCTGGCGCTCGCGCAGATGCTGTTCTTCATCTGCCTGCAGGCGCCGTTCACGGGCGGCGAGGACGGCCTGCAGGGCATCCCGCGCGGCAAGCTGTTCGGCGTGCTGTCGCTGTCGGACGACCTGACGCTGTATTACGTGGCGCTGGTGATCATCGTGGCCGCCTTCGCGCTGATCGTGCGCACCGTGCATTCGCCGTTCGGCCAGATCCTGAAGGCGATCAAGGAGAACGAGCCGCGGGCGATCTCGCTCGGCTACGATGTCGACCGCTTCAAGCTGACCGCTTTCGTGCTGTCGGCCGCGCTGTCCGGGCTGGCGGGCTCGATCAAGGCGCTGGTGCTGGGTTTCGAGACGCTGACCGACGTGCACTGGTCGATGTCGGGCTCGGTGATCCTGATGACGCTGGTGGGCGGCCTGGGCACATTGTCGGGCCCGATTGTTGGCGCCTTCATCGTGGTGGCGCTCGAAAACAAGCTTGGCGACATCGGCTCGTTCCTGGCTTCGGCAACGGGCATCGAGTGGTTCAATTCGCTTGGCGAGTCCGTGACCATGGTGATCGGCGCGATCTTCGTGATCTGCGTGCTGACCTTCCGCCGCGGCATCATGGGCGAGCTGATCGCCCGCATCGGCCGCAAGCAGGAGTGATCACCGGTCGACATGCCCGATATTGGGGCTAGGGTTTCTTCTAGCTTGTCCCATCTGCACCGCTTCGTTACATTTCACACACGGTTTTCGCAGGTTAAATGGAGGCGGAAGCGAGGAGACGACAGGCGCGCACCCGGTGTCGGGTAGCAGCGTTATAAAATAAAGGGCGTTGCCGGGTGATCCTCGGCAACGCTTTTTTCATTCCTGGGTGACTTTTGCCTCACCCGCACCAATTCCGGGCGCCGATGCCGTAACGGCATAACAGGGCTCGGGGTCACATGAGACAATGCGGGCTTGCCTTGCAGCCTGCCATGCCGTCCCATCCCGCCGCTTCCCATCCTTCCGAATCGTTCCCGCAGCACCAGGTACGCCTTGGCACTAGTGCCGACGCGCCACGGCTGGACGCCTGGCTGCAGGCGGCCGCACCGCTGCCCGTGCCGGCGGCGCGAGCGCGGCGGCTGGTGCTGGAAGGGCTGCTGGCGCAGTCCGGGCAGGGGGTATGCCTGCTGGCGGCAACCAGCGGTGGCGATATCGCCGCCTGCCTGCCGGTGGCGTTGCTGCCAAGCCTCGCGCTCGGCGGGCTAGTGGCGTGCGCGACAGAGTGGTGGGCCGATGCCGCGGCGGTGCCAGGCGTCAGTGACAATCGCCTGGAGGCCTGCCTGGCCACGCTGGCTGAGTGGTGCCGCGCCCACGGCATCCGCCATATCCTGCTTGCACCCGGCCTGGCCGACGATACCCCGCCGGCAGGATTTGCCCGGCACGCCAACGGGTTGTGGCACCGAAACCTGGCACCGGCACCCAAGGTACTGGGCTGAACGCCCAGCCCGTCGCATTCCCCCTTCTTCTTTCCCCTTTCGTTTCTCTCTTCCTGCAATCATGGAGTTCGCATTCCTGGCGGTTGCCGCCTTTCTCGCCGGCCTGATCGATGCGGTGGCCGGCGGCGGCGGCCTGGTCCAGATTCCGGCGCTGTTTTCGGCCTTTCCCGGCATGCCGCCGGCGACGCTGATCGGGACCAACAAGGTGGCGTCGGTCGCCGGCACAGCCAACGCGGCGATCCGCTACGGGCGCAACGTGCGCATCTACTGGGGCGCGACGGCGCCGGCCGTGGTGGCGGCCTTTGTGTTCTCGATGGCCGGTGCCTGGGCCCTCACCATGATTCCCGCCGAGCCGCTGCGCAAGGCGCTGCCGTTCGTGCTGGTGCTGCTGCTGGCCTACACGGTGGCCAAGAAGGATCTCGGCACCGAGCACGCGCCCTCGCTCAGCGGCACGCGCGAACGTGCCGCCGCGCTGCTGGCGGGTGCCGCGCTCGGCTTCTACGACGGCGTGTTCGGGCCGGGCACGGGCAGCTTCCTGATGATCGTGTTCGTGCGTGTGTTCGGCTACGATTTCCTGCACGCCTCGGCTTCCACCAAGGTGGTGAACCTGGCCACCAACCTGGCCGCGTTGCTGCTGCTGGCCGCCAAGGGGCATATCTGGTGGCAGCTTGGCGCGGTCATGGCTGTCGCCAACGTGGCCGGCAGCCAGGTGGGTAGCCGGCTGGCACTGCGCCACGGCAGCGGCTTCGTGCGCAAGGTGTTCATCGTGGTGGTCAGCGCGTTGATCCTGAAGACGGCGTGGGACGCATTCCTGCGCTGACGCCGCTGCACTGCGATGCGGGTTAATCCTGCTGGTCGCGATAAATCGCTGTGTTAGACTCGATCCGCATTCCCGACCGTACGGTCGGGGAATAGCCGCGGCATCTCCGGGGGAGTGGTGCGGACGGGAAAGACGGGACGGATCCATTGGCTCCATCCTTGCAGGACGCAGGCGCCAGCGATGTGCCTGCGCTGACCCGAGGGGTCGATAAAACAAGAGGCATCCGGCGGCCGGGGCCGTACGGATGCCTTTCCGTTTTCAGGAACCGAAGGAGACAAGATGAACTTCAAGCGCGCCAGCCTGCTGGCCATCGCTGCGGCTGCCCTTGTTGCCGGCACAGCCAGCGCCCAGGTCAAGGTGGGGGTCACGGTGTCGGCTACAGGTCCGGCGGCATCGCTGGGGATTCCGGAAAAGAACACTTTCTCGCTGATGCCCAAGGAGATCGCGGGCAAGAAGGTCGAGTACATCATCCTCGATGATGCGTCCGACACCACCACGGCAGTCAAGAACACGCGCAAGCTGATCAGCGAAGACAAGGTCGACGTCGTGGTCGGTTCCACCGTCACGCCGAACTCGCTGGCCATGGTCGATATCGTGGCCGAGAACGAAACGCCCATGATCACCATGGCCGCTTCGGCTCGCATCATCGAACCCATGGATGCCAAGCGCGCCTGGGTCTTCAAGACGCCGCAGAACGACTCGCACATGGCCACAGCCATTGCCGAGCACATGACCAACAACAATGTGAAGACGGTGGCGTTCATCGGCTTCGCGGATGCCTACGGTGACAGCTGGGCGCAGGAATTCGCCAAGGTGGCGGAGATGCGCAAGATCAAGGTCGTCGCCAACGAGCGCTTTGCGCGCACCGATACCTCGGTGACCGGCCAGGTCCTCAAGATGATGGGCAGCAATGCTGACGCCGTACTGATCGCAGGCTCGGGTACGCCCGCGGCGCTGCCGGAAAAGGCGCTCAAGGAACGCGGCTACAAGGGCAAGATCTACCAGACCCACGGCATCGCCAACCCCGACTTCCTGCGCGTGTGCGGCAAGGACTGCGAAGGCACCTTGCTGCCAGCAGGTCCACTGCTCGTGGCTGACCAGCTTCCCGACAGCAACCCGGTCAAGAAGCCGGCCATGGCCTACAAGATGGCCTATGAGAAGGCCTTTGGCGGCCAGGTGTCGACGTTCGGCGGCCATGCGTGGGATGCGGGCCTGATCCTGCAGCACGCGATTCCCGAAGCGCTGAAGAAGGGCCAGCCGGGCACCAGGGAGTTCCGCAAGGGACTGCGCGACGCCATGGAGCAGATCAGGAACCTGCCGGTATCGCACGGCATCATGAACATGAGCCCGACCGACCACCTCGGCTTCGACCAGCGCTCGCGCGTGATGGTGCAGATCGTCGGCGGCAAGTGGAAGCTGCTGACGAAGTAAGCGGCTGGTTGTTTGCTGGACGAGCAGAAAAGGAAGGCGCATGGTGAACCCCATGCGCTTTCTTTTTTCATCCATGTCATCGTTCAGTTCCTGATACTAGGGTTGCCCTGTATTTCCGCAATAGGCAACCCGTTTACCATTCCGTAATCCCAGCGCACATCGCGCCCTGTCCGCCCCCTTGGCTTGCTGGCAGGTCATTCCACAACACGGGGAGACAATGGACCTTTCGATTGCCGCCATCCTGGCGCAAGACGGGATCACCTCAGGCGCGATCTACGCGCTGCTGGCGCTGGCACTGGTGCTGGTGTTTTCGGTGACCCGCGTCATCTTCATCCCGCAAGGGGAGTTCGTCGCCTATGGCGCGCTGACGCTGGCCGCCATGCAGGCCGGGCAGGTGCCGCAGACCAGCTGGCTGCTGCTGGCCATGGGCGTGCTGACGTTCCTGTATGAAACCGTGACCGTGCTGCGCAGCGCGGAACTGCGCCGCACGCTCGCGCGCAGGCTCGGCGTGCTGGCCGGCAAGTACCTCGTGTTTCCGCTGGCGGTGCACGGGCTCGTCCAGCAATACGGCGCGCAGCCGCTGCCGATGCTGGCGCAGATCGCACTGACGCTGCTCGTGATCATTCCGCTCGGGCCGATGCTGTACCGCCTCGCGTATCAGCCGCTCGCGGAAGCGAGCACGCTCGTGCTGCTGATCGTCTCGGTCGGCGTGCATTTCGCGCTGGTGGGGCTCGGGCTCGTGATGTTCGGCGCGGAGGGTTCGCGTACCGAGGCATTTTCCGACGCGCGCTTCGAGGTGGGCAGCCTCAGCGTCTCGGGACAGAGCCTGTGGGTCGTGGGCGTATCGGCGCTGCTGATCGGCGCGCTGTATTTCTATTTCGAGCGCACGCTGCAGGGCAAGGCGCTGCGCGCGACGGCGGTGAATCGCCTTGGCGCGCGCCTGGTGGGCATCGGTACGACGCAGGCGGGGCGGCTGTCGTTCACGCTCGCCGCGGCCATGGGCGCGCTGTGCGGCATCCTGATCGCACCGCTCACGACCGTGTACTACGAGTCGGGTTTCCTCGTGGGCCTGAAAGGCTTTGTCGGCGCGATCGTCGGCGGGCTGGTGAGCTACCCGATCGCAGCGCTGGGTGCGCTGCTGGTGGGCCTGCTCGAATCGTATTCGTCCTTCTGGGCCAGCGCGTTCAAGGAGGTCATTGTCTTTACGCTGATCATTCCGGTGCTGCTGTGGCGCTCGCTGACGAGCAAGCACGTCGAGGAGGAGGAATAAGCCATGACGATGCTGACCGACAAGCAGGCGGCCGTGGGCGGCGAACGCGCCGGCACCCGCGCCGGCCTGCAGCGCAACCGCGTGCTGACGCTGCTGTGCATCGTGGTGCTGGCGCTGATGCCGGTGCTGCCGACGCCGGAATTCTGGATCACGCTGGGCAACTACATCGGCCTGTACAGCATCGTGGCGATCGGGCTCGTGCTGCTCACTGGCGTGGGCGGCATGACGTCGTTCGGGCAGGCCGCGTTCGTCGGGCTCGGCGCGTACAGCACCGCGTACCTGACCACGCAGTTCGGGCTGTCGCCGTGGTTCGGCCTGCTGGTGGGCCTGGTGATCACCATGGCGTGCGCGTACGTGATTGGTTTGATCACGATGCGCATGTCCGGCCACTACCTGCCGCTGGCCACGATTGCATGGGGCCTGTCGCTGTTCTTCCTGTTCGGCAATCTGGAGTTCCTCGGCAAGTACGACGGGCTCAATGGCATTCCCGTGCTGTCGCTGTTCGGCGTCGAGCTGCAGTCGGGCCGTTCGATGTTCTACCTGATCTGGGCCGTGGTGCTGCTCGCAGTGCTGGCCGTGCAGAACCTGCTCAACTCGCGTCCGGGCCGCGCCATGCGCGCGCTCAAGGGCGGTGGCGTGATGGCCGAGGCGATGGGCGTGAACACGGCGTGGATGAAGGTCGTGGTGTTCGTGGTGGCGGCGGTGCTGGCGTGCGTCTCGGGCTTTCTCTACGCGCACCTGCAGCGCGCGGTGAACCCGACGCCGTTCGGCCTGAACTACGGCATCGAGTACCTGTTCATGGCCGTGGTCGGTGGCGTGGGCCACGTATGGGGCGCGGTGCTTGGTGCCGGCCTGCTCACGATCCTCAAGGACACGCTGCAAGGTCTGCTGCCGAAGCTGCTCGGCGCCAACGGCAACTTCGAGATCATCGTGTTCGGCGTGCTGCTGGTGCTGCTGCTGCAGTACGCGCGCGATGGCCTGTGGCCGTTCCTGCGCCGGCTGTTTCCGTCGGGCCCGCCGGTGCATGCGCCGGAAGTTGCCGATGCGCTCCCGGTCAGGCAGAAGCCCGAAGCCGGCGAGCTGATCCTGGACGTGCGCGCCGCGCGCAAGCAGTTCGGCGGACTGGTGGCGGTGAACGACGTCAGCTTCCAGGTGCGCGCCGGCGAGATCGTCGGCCTGATCGGGCCGAACGGTGCAGGCAAGTCGACGACGTTCAACCTGGTCACCGGCGTGCTGCCGGTCACGCGCGGCGAGGTGCGCTATCGCGGCGAAGTGATATCGGGTCTGCCCTCGCGCGAGATCGTCAAGCGCGGCATCGGCCGTACGTTCCAGCACGTGCACTTGCTGCCGACCATGACGGTGCTCGAAAACGTGGCGATCGGCGCGCACCTGCGCGGCGACTTCCGCGCGCAAGGGGGCGTGTCGGCCGCGATGCTGCGCATGAATCGCGTCGAGGAAGAGAAGCTGCTGTTCGAAGCACGGCGGCAGCTCGAGCGCGTGGGGCTGGCAGACTGCATGTACATGGAGGCCGGCAGCCTGGCATTGGGCCAGCAGCGCATCCTGGAAATCGCGCGCGCATTGTGCTGCGACCCGGCACTGCTGCTGCTGGACGAGCCCGCCGCGGGCCTGCGCTACAAGGAGAAGCAGGCGCTGGCCGAACTGCTGCGCAAGCTGAAGGCGGAGGGCATGAGCGTGCTGCTGGTGGAGCACGACATGGACTTCGTGATGAACCTGACCGACCGCCTCGTGGTGATGGAGTTCGGCACGCGCATCGCTGAAGGCGTGCCCGAGGAAGTGCAGAAGAACCCGGCCGTTCTGGAAGCCTACCTGGGCGGTGTGGAGTAACGGTGTGGACAAGGAACGCAATATGAGCCCGATCCTCGAAGTGAAGGACCTCCATGTCCGCTACGGCAAGGTGGAAGCGGTGCACGGCGCGAGCCTGAAAGTGGAGGCCGGCAAGATTGTCACGGTGATCGGCCCCAACGGCGCCGGCAAGTCGACCATGCTGAACGCCATCATGGGTGCGCTGCCGGTCAATGGTTCGTCCAGCGGCACGGTCAGCTATCTCGGCCATGACATGGCGGGTATCCCGGTGGAAGGACGCGTAGCGCGCGGCATGTGCCTGGTGCCGGAGAAGCGCGAGCTGTTCGCGTCGATGACGGTGGAGGACAACCTGCTGCTGGGTGCCTTCCGGCGCAAGCGAGCCGGGGAGAAGAACTTCCTGGACCAGATGGATGTGGTCTACGGCCTGTTCCCGCGCCTGCGCGAACGCGCGCGACAGGACGCCGGCACGCTGTCGGGCGGCGAGCGGCAGATGCTGGCCGTGGGCCGCGCGCTGATGGCCAAGCCGCAGCTGCTGATGCTCGACGAGCCCAGCCTCGGGCTGGCGCCGCTGATCGTGAAGGAGATCTTCCACATCATCAGCAACCTGCGCCAGACCGGCGTGGCGACGCTGCTGATCGAGCAGAACGCGCGCGCGGCGCTCCAGGTGGCGGACTACGGCTATGTGATCGAGACCGGCGATATGGCGATGGAGGGACCGGCGGCGGAGCTGGCCAGCAATCCGAAGGTGATCGAGACCTACCTTGGATTGGCGAAGAAAGCTGCATGAACCGTAGGGTTAGTTGATAGATGAATAGTAAGGCCCGCGTTAGCGGGCCTTTTTATTTGTCATATGGATACTGAGATGGCTTGACCGATAGGCTTGCTCACTTATATTCGCAAAACGGATGCTAACTCGTAATTTTCATTAAAAAAATCCGTTTGAAGAATCATTATTGTTGAATGTGGCTTTGTGATTCTTTATATGAATATTCAATGGCGAAAAATAAGCTGAATCATCCTTCCTCGGAATGATTGTTGTCGGCGACAGCCGCCGAATCCTGCGCTGCCGTCTCCAGCAGCCACTCACGAAAGCACCGAAGGGCAGGGTGATCGCGTCGTTCCCTTGGTGTGCAAAGGAAATAGCCGCGCTGCAGCCGTATCGGAAGATCGAATGGCGCCACCACCCGGCCTGCGGCAAGTTCATCGTGCAGCAGGCAGCGCTGCAGCACCGCGATGCCCATGTCGGCGCGCACCGCCTGGATCAGGATCGACACCTGGTCGAAGCCCGACGACAGCTTTGGCGCAGCGTTGGGTACGCCTGCCGCCTGCAACCAGTTCGCCCAGTTGGCGGGCGCAGTGGTGTGGTAGAGCAGGGGTTCATCCATGAGTTCGGCGGGTTCGCGCCAGCGCCCCGCCGCCTGTCGCTGGCGCGCGCGGTCGGGGTGGCAGATCGGCACCATCTCACGTCCCACGACATAGTCCACCTGCAAGCCTGGCCACTTGCCCGGTTCACCGGCCAGCAGCGCCGCATCGGGCACGGCACCGGAAAAATCCTCGTCGCGGCGGTAGGGCACGAACTCGAGCCGGATGTCCGGGTGCCGCCGGTGGAAGTCGGGTAGCCGCGGTACCAGCCAGACACTGGCAAGCGTCGGAACGGCCGACAGCGTGAGATGGTGGCTCCGGTCGCCGGCACGCAGTGCCGCGCTGGCGTTCTCGATGGCGGCGAGCGGACCTGCCACGGCATCCAGCAGCTGCTGACCGGCGCCGGTCAGCATCAGCCGGTGCGCATTGCGCTGGATCAGCGGTTGGCCGAAGTGCTCCTCGAGCCGGGCAATGGCCCGGCTTACCGCCCCTTGCGTGACGCAGAGCATCTCGGCTGCACGCGTGAAGCTGCCCAGCCGCACGGCGGCGACAAAGGCATGCAGCTCGGACATCGAAGGGGAATGCAAGCGCATGGGCCGGACGGTAGAGAATGATCTTTGGTAATGCGAAGGTGCAATATAGTCGTTTGCCTCCGGCCGGTAAACGGCTGACACTCGGGCGGCTATTCATCACAAAAAACAGGAGAAAGCCCGATGACCCGAGCCCGGATGTCGCGCCGCCAACTCATGCTGTCCGGCACCGCAGCTGCCGCCATGCTGGCATTTACCGGCAGCGCATTTGCACAGGCTACCTATCCCAACCGGCCCATCCGCCTGATCGTGCCGTTCGCGGCGGGCGGCTCGACCGACCTGTCGGCCCGCCTGGTAGCGGAGTTCGCGGGCCGCGAGCTTGGCCAGCCCATCGTTGTTGAGAACAAGGGTGGAGCAGGGGGCTCGGTCGGCATGGAGCAGGTCGCCAAGTCGGACCCGGATGGCTACACCATCGGCATGGCCACGGTCAGTACGCACGGTTCCAACCCGGCCGTCTACCCGAAGCTGAAGTACGACCCGATCAAGGACTTTGCGCCGGTGACCAATGTGGTGGCGATTCCCAGCGTCTTTGCCGTGCACCCGAGCGTACCGGCCAAGACCATGCAGGAGTTCATTGCGCTGGCCAAGGCCAACCCGGGCAAGTACACCTTCGCCTCACCGGGCGCCGGTTCGCTGGGCCATGTGAATATCGAGAACTTCATGATGCTGGCCCACATCGACCTGCTGCACGTGCCGTACAAGGGCGCAGGCCTGGCGCTCAACGACGCCGTGGCAGGGCAGGTGAATGCCATCACCGACAATCTTTCGTCGACGCTGCCCCACGTGAAATCGGGCCGGCTGCGTGCGCTGGCGGTGCTGGGCGCGAGCCGTTCACCGCAGCTGCCGGGCGTACCCACGTATGCGGAACTGGGCTACAAGGACATGGGTGAGGGTGGCTGGTTCGGCATCGTCGCACCGGCCGGTACGTCGTCAGCCGTGGTTACGCGCCTGAACCAGGCCATCCACAAGGCCATGCAGAACCCCGAGTTCAAGCGCAAGGTGGAAGAATCGGGCGGCATGCTGGTGCCGACCACGCCCGACCAGTTCAAGGTGCAGATCCAGCAGGCCATGGCGCGATACGCGCGCGTGGCCAAGGCGGCCAACATCAAGCTGGACTGACGCATGACCGAAGCCGTAAAAACGACCACCGTCGCGCCGTTCACGTTGGCGCTGCCGCAGGACGAAGCCTTGCCGCTGGTGTGCGATTCGCCGCATAGCGGCACCGTCTATCCGGCGGACTTCGGCGCCGCAGTGGCGCCTGAGCGCTTGCGTGGCGGCGAGGATACACACATCGATGCGCTGTGGGAGAGCGTGCCTCGTGTCGGCGGTACGCTGCTCGCGGCAACCTTTCCGCGGGTCTATATCGACCCGAACCGCATGCTGGACGACATCGATCCGGATCAGCTGGATGCGCCCTGGCCGACCCCCCTGGCTCCGGGTGAGAAAACCCGGCTGGGCTATGGGCTGATCTGGCGAAACATCGATGCCGAGACGCCGATCTACGACCGGAAACTTACGGTAGCCGAAGTGCAGGCCCGCATCGACCGCTACTACCGGCCGTACCACGCAGCGCTGTCGGAGGCGGTGGAGGGCGCTTATCAGCGCTTCGGTGCCGTCTGGCACCTGAACCTGCATTCCATGCCAAACAACGCCTATGAGCGGCTCAAGATCCAGAGCCCGCATCCGCTGGCGGATTTTGTGCTGGGGGATCGGGATGGCAGCACGTGTGAGCCGGGGCTGGTCGATCTGGTAGAGAGGGAACTGCGAGGCATGGGGTACACCGTCGCACGCAACGACCCGTACAAGGGCGTGCAGCTCATCGCCCAGATCGGGCGCCCGGCGGAACGACGCAACAGCCTGCAGATCGAGATCCGGCGACCGCTTTATATGGATGAGCGGACGCGGGAGAGGAATGAGGGTTTTGTTGCCTTGCAGAGGGATTTGGCTTTGCTGACGCTGCAGATTGCCGCTTACGTGAGGCGGGAGGTTTGAGGGTGTTTCACGTGGAACAGTTGGCGGGGGTTTTGGGGGGGATTTGATGGGCTGTCGTGCTTGGCGGGCGTGGCTGTTTCGCCGGCGTAGCCGGCGACCTACTTTTACCCGAGCGGTAAAAGTAGGCAAAAACGCGTTTTCGTGGTGGACGAACGGCTCGATGAGGTGAAGACGGTCCAGGGGCATAACCAGACTGCCTGCCGCGTAGATGATTAGGATGGACAGGGCGTACGAACGAACCCGGATTACGGAGTGGTCCCTCCTGACAGCGATATCGCGGGGACGCCTTCGGCTGCGCTACGCGCGGTCAGCAGTCCGGGTTTCCGGGCCGCAGCCCGAACCAGAGCGTAGTGACGAAGCCCTTGGCGCATGTGCCATGCGCGAAGAGAGAAAACGAAGAAGGGGAAGCGCCGGCGCCAGCGACGTTGATGCCCTCGCCATGCCGACTAGGACACCGCGCGCAGTGCAGCCGTAGGCGTCCACGCGATACCGGTAGCAGCAGGGGCCACGGACAGTTTCGGGGCTCGTTCAATCAGCGCTGTAATCCTGACTACGGCCGCGCCCCACGCGGCAGGCAGCCAGAAACACTCTGAAGCCCATACCCGTACAACACCCTTGGCACACTACGATCAATATTCGCCCGTTAGGGCAACCAAACGCGCTTTTTGGTTACTTTTTGCCGCTCGGGCAAAAAGTGACTCGCCGGCTACGCCGGCGAAACAGCGGCGCCCGCCAAGCACGCCAACCCCAAAATCCCACCCCTTGTTCCACGTGAAACACCACAACCCCCAAAAAGCCCCCAGTAGATTGCCGCTATAATTCGAAATCCTGATCGTTCCCGCCAGCCTCCTGGAGGAGGTGTCCCATGCTTTACCCAAAAGAATTCGATGTCATTGTCGTCGGTGGTGGCCATGCCGGCACGGAAGCCGCCCTGGCCGCTGCCCGGATGGGCTGCCAGACGCTGCTGCTGACCCATAACATCGAGACGCTGGGGCAGATGAGCTGCAATCCGTCGATTGGCGGTATCGGGAAGGGGCACCTGGTCAAGGAAGTGGACGCGATGGGCGGCGCTATGGCTGCCGCCACCGATGAGGCGGGGATCCAGTTCCGTATCCTCAATTCCAGCAAGGGACCGGCCGTGCGCGCGACGCGCGCCCAGGCCGACCGCGTGCTGTACCGCAAGGCCATCCGTACCCGGCTGGAGAATCAGCCGAACCTGATGCTGTTCCAGCAGGCCGTTGACGATTTGCTGGTGGAAGGCGACCGCGTCGTTGGCGCGGTGACTCAGGTTGGCATTGCCTTCCGTGCCCGTGCGGTGGTGCTGACGGCCGGTACGTTCCTGGACGGCAAGATCCATGTCGGCCTGGACAACCATACGGGCGGCCGCGCGGGTGACCCCGCTTCGGTGTCGTTGTCGGCCAGGCTCAAGGAGCTGAAGCTGCCGCAGGGGCGCCTGAAGACCGGTACGCCGCCGCGTATCGACGGCCGCACCATTGATTTTTCCGTGATGGAAGAGCAGCCCGGTGACCTGGATCCGGTGCCGGTGTTCTCGTTCCTCGGCCGGCCTGAGCAGCACCCGCAGCAGTTGCCATGCTGGATCAGCCATACCAACAGCCGTACCCACGACATCATCCGCGGTGGGCTCGACCGCTCGCCGATGTACACCGGCGTGATCGAGGGGGTAGGGCCGCGCTATTGCCCGAGCATCGAGGACAAGATCCATCGCTTTGCCAGCAAGGACAGCCACCAGATCTTCCTGGAGCCGGAAGGGCTGACCACCAACGAGTTCTACCCGAACGGCATCTCCACGAGCCTGCCTTTCGACGTGCAGCTCGAGCTGGTGCACTCGATCCGTGGCCTGGAGAACGCGCATATCCTGCGCCCCGGCTACGCCATCGAGTACGACTATTTCGATCCGCGTGCACTTAAGGCCTCGCTGGAAAGCAAGGCGATCGCCGGGCTGTTCTTTGCCGGCCAGATCAACGGTACTACCGGCTATGAAGAGGCTGCCGCGCAGGGCCTGCTCGCCGGCATCAACGCCGGTTGCTATGTGCGCGAGCGCGATGCCTGGACGCCGCGCCGCGATCAAGCCTACCTGGGCGTGCTGGTCGACGACCTGATCACGCGTGGCGTGACCGAGCCGTACCGCATGTTCACGAGCCGGGCCGAGTTCCGCCTGAGCCTGCGGGAAGACAATGCCGACATGCGCCTGACCGAGATGGGCCGCGAACTCGGGGTGGTCGATGACGTGCGCTGGGACGCCTTCAACCGCAAGCGCGATGCTGTTTCACGTGAAACAGAGCGCCTGAAGAGCACATGGGTCAACCCGGCCATGCTGCCGGCCGAAGATGCCGTGCCTCTGCTGGGCAAGCCGATCGAGCGCGAGTACAGCCTGGCTGACCTGCTGCGCCGGCCGGAAGTGCGCTATGACGCCCTGATGGCATTGCAGGGAGGTCGCCACGCACCGGAAGCGCCGCTGGACGCGGATTCGCTGCTGGTGGACCAGATCCGCGAGCAGATCGAGATCGGCATCAAGTATCACGGCTATATCACCCGCCAGGCTGCCGAGGTGGACAAGCTTGAAGCCAATGAATCGACGCGCCTGCCGGAAGGGCTGGACTATACCGAGGTGCGCGGCCTGGGCTTCGAGGTCAGCCAGAAGCTGAACCAGCACCGGCCCGAGACCCTGGGCCAGGCCTCGCGCATTTCGGGCGTGACGCCGGCGGCGATCTCGCTGCTGCTGGTTCACCTGAAGAAGAAGGGGCTGGGGCGCACCCGTTCCGGCAACTCCCAAGAGGCTGCCTGAGTGGGCGGCCAACGACACACCGTGATCGACGACGCAGCCCAGCGTCGTCGCCTGGAGGCCGGCCTGGCCGAGATCGGCCTGGCGTTGCCTTCGGACCGCATCGACACGCTGTTCGCGTACCTTGCGCTGCTGCGCAAGTGGAATGGCGTCTATAACCTCACCGCGATCCGCCATCCAGATGAAATGCTGACGCATCATCTGCTGGATTCGCTGGCTGCCGTCCCGGCGCTGGCGGAGGCGGCACGTTCGACGGCGGTGGCCGGCGGTGCGCGGGGCAGGGTGCTCGACGTGGGTTCGGGTGGTGGCATGCCGGGCTTGCCACTTGCGATTTCGTGCCCCGATGTCTCCGTGCTGATGGTCGACATCGTGCAGAAGAAGACAGCTTTCCTGACACAGTGCCGTGCCCAGCTTGGCCTGCCGAATGCCGCAGCCCACTGGGGGCCGGTCGAGAAGCTGGAAGACACGAATAAATTTGCGGTGATTACGTCACGTGCATTCGCGGAGCTGACCGACTTCGTCAACCTCTCCGGCCATCTGCTGGCGCCGGAAGGGCGGTTGATTGCGATGAAGGGCGTGTATCCGCAGGCCGAGCTGGATCGGATGGATGCAGCGGGCCTGATGGCTGCGTGGCAGGTGGAGGAAGTGCGGCGACTGACGGTGCCCGGGCTGGATGCCGAGCGCCATCTGGTGTTCTTGTCGCGCAGGTGATATTGGCGGTGTGCGCCGCGAACCGGACGGGGCCAGCGGGCCGCGGCCGGATGAAGAATTCAATCGGGAGCCTCAGGAGCATATGGCCAAGGTATTCGTGATCGCAAACCAGAAGGGCGGGGTGGGCAAGACCACCACGACGGTGAACCTCGCCGCGGGACTGGCTGCGCAGGACCAGCGCGTGCTGCTGGTCGACCTGGATCCGCAGGGCAATGCCTCGATGGGTTCGGGCATCGACAAGCATTCGTTGGAACACAGCGTGTACCAGGTGCTGGTCGGTCTGGCCTCCGTTTCGCAGGCACGCCAGCGTTCGGAAACCGGCAGGTATGACGTGCTGCCCGCCAACCGCGAGCTGGCCGGCGCGGAAGTCGAACTCGTGGAACTGGACCAACGCGAGCGCCGGCTCAAGCAGGCCATTGCCGAGGTCGACGATCAGTACGACTTCGTGCTGATCGACTGCCCGCCGTCGCTGTCGCTGCTGACGCTGAATGGCCTGTGCGCGGCGCATGGCGTGATTGTCCCGATGCAGTGCGAATACTTCGCGCTCGAAGGATTGTCCGACCTGGTCAACACCATCAAGCAGGTACATGCGAACCTGAACCGTGAACTGAAGGTGATCGGCCTGTTGCGTGTCATGTTCGATCCGCGTGTCACGCTGCAGCAGCAGGTATCGGCTCAGCTCGAATCGCACTTCGGCGACAAGGTTTTCAAGACCCTGATCCCGCGCAACGTGCGCCTGGCCGAGGCGCCTTCCTATGGCATGCCGGGCGTTGCCTTCGATCCATCGTCGAAGGGCGCCAAGGCTTATCTCGACTTCGGCGCCGAGATGATCGCCCGTGTCAGGCAGCTGTCGGCGCCGGAAGCTGCCACCGCCATGCAAGGACAGTGACCATGAGCACCGTGAAGAAGAAGGGTCTGGGCCGCGGCCTGGAAGCCCTGCTGGGTGGACCTGCAGAGATCGTCGAGACCGCGAAGCAGGAGGGCGCGCCCACCGTGCTGCGCCTGGACCAGCTTCAGCCGGGCAAGTACCAGCCGCGCACGCGCATGGATGAGGGCGCCTTGCAGGAACTTGCCGCGAGCATCCGTGCGCAGGGCCTGATGCAGCCGATCCTGGTGCGGCGCGTGGCAGAGCCCGACCGCTACGAGATCATTGCCGGCGAACGGCGCTTCCGCGCGTCAAAGATCGCCGGGCTCGACAAGGTGCCGGTGCTCGTGAAGGAGGTCACCGACGAAGCGGCGGCGGCCATGGCGCTGATCGAGAATATCCAGCGCGAAGACCTCAATCCGCTCGAGGAAGCGCAAGGCATCATGCGACTGATCCGCGAGTTCCGCTTCACGCATGAACAGGCCGCGGAGTCGGTGGGCCGTTCGCGCAGCGCGGTGTCCAACCTGCTGCGCCTGCTGAACCTGGCCGCGCCGGTGCAGACCATGCTGATGGCGGGCGATCTCGACATGGGTCACGCGCGTGCGCTGCTGGCGGTCGATGGCGCGAACCAGATCACGCTGGCCAACCAGATCATCAACAAGCGTTTGTCGGTGCGCGAGACCGAGAAGCTGGTGGCGTCCACGCTCAAGCCGTTCGAGCTGAAGTCGCTCAAGCACAAGACCGGCAATGGCATGCGCGACGTTGCGCGGCTGGAAGAAGAATTGTCGGATGCGCTCGGGCTGTCGGTGCAGATCAAGCTCGGTGTGCGCGGCAAGGGCCAGCTCACCATTCACTTCACCAACAACGAAGCGCTCGATGGCGTGCTCGCGCGTTTGCGCGATGCGAGTGAAGGGCAGCGGGTAGCCTGAAAAGCTGCGCGATAAACGGCCATTTGCAGGCTCACTGTTGCAATCACGCAGCAGTTAACAATCCGATGTTCGGTTAACGTACCGGGCAGTCGCGAATCCACCATCATGCGTCACGCAGGTTGCGCAATCCAATTACGTCAAGCGTCGTTGCTGCGCAATTTCAACGAAGCCATCATGCAATCGTGATGGCAACCGTTGTGCAGTTTGCCGTTGCAAGCAAACTGTAAGTACATTGACGCGACTCAGTAGTTCCCCTTAAAATCGTGCGGTTTGAATTCTGGTCGGGCCGAAAAGTTCCGGCCTGAATGAGGCAGGCAGGTAGTGGTGCGAGACCGTCAGCAGCAAAACGATTCGCGTCGGGCAGACGCCGGTCATGATGACTGGGATTCTGACGCAGAACGTGAAGAAGAAGCTGTCGATCCGCTGTCACACGCCGAAGCGGTGACACTGTTTGGCGAACGCGCGTTGCGTCCTTCGCGCATGACACCCGGCAAGGTAGTGCTGGCGCAGGTGGTTGTGACCCTGCTCTCGGCATTGTGCTGGGCACTGTTCGGCAAGCAGGCGGGACCGTACGGCTGGTCCGCTTTGTTCGGCGGTGCGGTGTGTTTCGTGCCGAGCGGATTCTTCGCGTTGCGCCTGTGGATGGCGCGCGAGCGGGCTTCAGTCGGCGGGCTGGTGATGGGCGAGGCGATCAAGGTGTTCGCCACCGTCGCGCTGCTCGTGCTGGTGGTGGTGCTGTACCGCGATCTGCGCTGGGTGCCGATGCTTGTCACGTTCCTGCTTGCGCTCAAGACGTATTGGGTGGTGGCGATGGCGATTCGGTAAACGGTAGCGCCAGGCCAGCCGCACGAAGTGTGTGCTTCATGCAGAAGTGGGGCACCAAAACGGAATATCAAGATCCTCGGTGCATGGTTTCACAGTGGTGAAACCATGGGCCGACAAAGTTTGACCCGCTTGCATGGCGGTGACCGGCCACGATGGCCGAAGGCAATGCAAGACGCGTACCGGCTGCCCGCCAATGCGAGGGTGCCGGCTCAACGATTTCGCAATATACCGTTCGTTTCGACATGTCAGAAGCTATCCAAGGCGCCGAACACGCGCTGACACCCTCCGGCTATATCGCCGAACACTTGCAGAACTTGAATTCGGTCGGCGGCAAGCAAGCGTCGGTGGTCGATTTCTCCGTGCTCAACTATGACACGGTGTTCTGGTCCGTGCTGTGCGGCGCCATCGCCGTGATCTTCCTCTTGATCGCCGCGCGTCGCGTTCACGCAGGCGTGCCGGGCCGCTTCCAGGCCTTCGTCGAGATGATCGTCGAGATGGTCGACGACCAGGCCAAGGGCATCATTCACGGCGACCGTTCGTGGATTGCTCCGCTGGCGCTGATGGTGTTCTGCTGGATCACCATGATGAACGCCATCGACCTGATTCCGGTCGACTGGGTCACCGGCCTGAACAACCTCCTCGGTATTTTCCACATTCATCTTCCGCACCACCGCGCCGTGGCCACGGCTGACCTGAACGGTACGCTGGGCATGTCGTGCTCGGTGCTGGTGCTGATGATCTACTACAGCTTCAAGATCAAGGGCACGGGCGGCTTCATGCACGAACTGTTCTCGGCCCCGTTCGGCGCCAAGTGGTACCTGGCTCCGTTCAACCTGATCCTGAACATCATCGAATTCCTGGCCAAGGCCGTGTCGCTCGGCATGCGGTTGTTCGGCAACATGTATGCCGGCGAACTCGTGTTCCTGCTGATCGCACTGCTGGGTTCCATCTGGACGTTCAGTGCTGACCTGTCGGCGCTGGGCTTTGTCGGCCACGTCGTCGCCGGCACGGTCTGGGCGATCTTCCACATCCTGATCGTGCTGCTCCAGGCCTTCATTTTCATGATGCTGACGCTGGTGTACATCGGCCAGGCTCACGATCACCACTGATCGCTGCAGATTTTAGGTTTTTGGTTTTTTGGTTTTTTGGTTCTAAGTCTCTCTAAATTAAAGGAGTCATCATGCAAGCATTTCTCGCCAACATCCAGGGTCTGACCGCCATCGGTATCGGCATCATCATCGGTCTGGGCGCTATCGGCGCCTGCCTGGGTATCGCCCTGATGGGCGGCAAGTACATTGAAGCCTGCGCACGTCAGCCCGAGCTGATGAACCCGCTGCAGACCAAGATGTTCCTGCTGGCTGGCCTGATCGACGCGGCGTTCCTGATCGGCGTGGGTGTTGCCATGCTGTTCGCCTTCGCCAACCCGCTGCTGGCTGTCATTCAGTAATTTCTTTTCGGTCTGCATGATGCTGACGGGCGGCGCAGGCCATCAGCCTGGCCGCCTTTTGTGCATTTATCTGTAGTTTGATTACCGAAAGGAACACACCATGAATCTGAACGCAACGTTTTTTGCGCAGATGGTCGTGTTCTTCATCCTGTGGTGGGTTGTTGCCAAATTCATTTGGCCGCCGCTGGTGAAGGCGCTCGACGAACGCGCAAAGAAGATCGCCGATGGCCTCGCCGCTGCCGAGAAGGGCAAGGCCGAGCTTGAACTCGCCAACAAGCGTGTGGACCAGGCTATGGCCGAAGCCCGCACCGAGGGTGCTCAACGCGTCGCTGACGCCGAGAAGCGCGCCCAGCTGACGGCGGACGAGATCAAGCAGAACGCCCAGGCGGAAGCCGCACGCATCATTGCCCAGGCCAAGGCCGAAGCAGAGCAGCAAGTGACCCGCGCACGTGAAGATCTGCGCGACCAGGTCGCTGTGCTGGCAGTCAAGGGTGCCGAGCAGATCCTCAAGCGCGAAGTGAACGCGCAGGTCCACGCCGACCTGCTCAATCAACTCAAAGCTGAGCTCTAATCATGGCCGAAACCGCAACCATTGCCCGTCCCTACGCTGAGGCGCTGTTCCGCGTCGCCAGCGAAGCCGGCAATCTGGGTGCATGGTCCGAGCTGGTGTCGGAGATGGGGCAGATTGCCGCCAACCCCGACATGAAGGCGCTCGCCGACGATCCGAACGTTCCCGGCGAGAAGCTGGCCGAACTGTTCCTGTCGGTGGTGAAGTCCCCGGTCACTGACGAGGCACGCCGCTTCGTCAAGCTGCTGGTGGAAAACAACCGCCTGACGGTGATGCCGGAAGTCGCCGAGCAGTTCCATGCGCTCAAGAACGCCCGCGAAGGATCGTCGGACGTCGAGATCACCAGTGCATTCCCGCTGGATGGTCAACCACTGAACGACCTGGTCGCTGCGCTCGAACGCAAGTTCGGCCGCAAGCTGTACGCGAAGGTGGCGGTGGATCCGTCCCTGATCGGCGGCGTGTGCGTCAAGGTCGGCGACGAAGTGCTCGACACCTCCGTGCGTGCGCGCCTGGCTGCCATGCAAACCGCGCTGACCGCCGTCTGACCGGCCGTCCGTCGGATTGAAGAATTAGGAGCATTGTGATGCAACTGAACCCCTCAGAAATCAGCGAGCTGATCAAGACCCGCATCTCGGGTCTTGGCGCCGAAGCTGAAGTGCGCAACACCGGCACGGTGATTTCCGTGACCGATGGTATCTGCCGCGTGCATGGCCTGTCTGGCGTGATGCAGGGCGAGATGCTGGAATTCCCCGGCAACACCTTCGGCCTCGCGCTGAACCTCGAGCGCGACTCCGTCGGCGCCGTGGTCCTGGGTGACTACGAACACATTTCGGAAGGCGACACGGTCAAGTGCACCGGCCGCATTCTGGAAGTGCCCGTTGGCAAGGAACTGCTGGGCCGCGTGGTGAACACGCTGGGCCAGCCGATCGACGGCAAGGGCCCGATCAACGCGAAGGAAACCGACGTGATCGAAAAGGTCGCGCCGGGCGTGATCGCGCGTCAGTCGGTGAGCCAGCCGGTGCAGACCGGCCTGAAGTCGATCGACTCCATGGTGCCGATCGGCCGTGGCCAGCGCGAGCTGATCATTGGCGACCGCCAGACCGGCAAGACCGCCGTGGCCGTGGATGCGATCATCAACCAGAAGGGCAAGGGCATGTACTGCGTGTACGTCGCCATTGGCCAGAAGGCTTCGACGATCGCCAACGTGGTGCGCAAGCTGGAAGAGCACGGCGCGATGGAATACACCGTCGTCGTGGCCGCCGCCGCTTCGGACTCGGCCGCCATGCAGTACCTGGCTGCCTACGCCGGCTGCACGATGGGCGAATACTTCCGCGACCGCGGCGAAGACGCGCTGATCGTTTATGACGATCTGACCAAGCAAGCCTGGGCCTACCGCCAGGTGTCGCTGCTGCTGCGCCGCCCGCCGGGCCGCGAAGCCTACCCGGGCGACGTGTTCTACCTGCACTCGCGCCTGCTGGAGCGTGCTGCCCGCGTGAACGAAGACTACGTCGAGAAGTTCACCAACGGTGCCGTCAAGGGCAAGACCGGTTCGCTGACCGCGCTGCCGATTATCGAAACGCAGGCCGGCGACGTGTCCGCGTTCGTGCCGACCAACGTGATCTCGATCACCGACGGCCAGATCTTCCTGGAAACCGACCTGTTCAACGCCGGTATCCGTCCCGCCATTAACGCCGGTATCTCGGTGTCGCGCGTGGGTGGTGCTGCACAGACCAAGGTGGTGAAGAACCTGTCAGGCGGTATCCGTACCGACCTGGCCCAGTACCGTGAACTGGCTGCGTTCGCGCAGTTTGCTTCGGACCTGGACGATGCCACCCGCAAGCAGCTGGAGCGCGGCCGCCGCGTGACCGAACTGCTGAAGCAGGCGCAATACCAGCCGCAGCAAGTGTGGCAGCTGGCCGCATCGCTGTTCGCCGCCAACAACGGCTTCCTCGACAACGTGGAAGTGAAGGACATTCTGCCGTTCGAGAAGGGCCTGCACGACCATCTGAAGACGAAGTACGCCGACCTCGTCAACCGCATCGAAGAGACCAAGCAGCTCTCGAAGGAAGATGAGCCCGCCCTGCGTGCCGCGATCGAGGATTTCAAGAAGTCCGCCGCGTTCTAACCACCGCGTGATTCCACGAAACCACTGCTGCGCCTGAGCGTTCAGTCGCGGCAGCGGTTCGGACGGAGAGGAAGATATGGCCGGAACGAAAGAAATTCGAACCAAGATCAAGAGCGTGCAGAACACGCGCAAGATCACCAAGGCGATGGAGATGGTCGCCGCATCCAAGATGCGCAAGGCGCAAGAGCGGATGCGCAATGCCCGTCCCTATGCCGAGAAAGTGCGCAACATTGCGGCGCACCTGGCTTCGGCCAACCCCGAGTTCAAGCACCCGTTCATGCAGGAGCGCGAAGTCAAGCGCGTCGGCATGATCGTGGTCACGACCGACAAGGGGCTGTGCGGCGGCCTGAACACGAACGTGCTGCGCGCGGTGACCAACGAGCTGAAGAGCCTGCAGGGCCGCGGCGTGGATGTGCAAGCCACTGCCATCGGCAGCAAGGGCATGCAGTTCCTGAGCCGCATCGGCGCCAAGGTGGCCTCGAATGTGGTGCAGCTCGGCGATACCCCGCACCTGGAAAAGCTGATCGGCGCGATCAAGGTCCAGCTCGACGCATTCACCAACGGTGAAGTCGACGCGGTGTACCTGGCGTACACCAAGTTCATCAACACGATGAAGCAGGAACCGATGGTTGAGCAGCTGTTGCCGCTCGCCGCCGACAAGCTGTCGCAGACGGAAGAAGAGAAGCGCGCCTACTCGTGGGATTACATCTACGAGCCTGACGCGCAGACCGTGGTGGAAGAGCTGTTGGTCCGCTACGTCGAGGCGCTGGTGTACCAGGCTGTGGCCGAGAACATGGCGTCCGAGCAGTCGGCGCGCATGGTGGCCATGAAGGCAGCATCCGACAACGCGAAGAACGTGATCGGCGAACTGCAGCTGGACTACAACAAGACCCGGCAGGCAGCGATCACCAAGGAACTGTCGGAGATCGTCAGCGGCGCGGCAGCGGTCTGAGGCGTCAAGAATTCAAGCTATCGGAGATACGAAATGAGTATCGGAAATATTGTGCAGTGCATTGGCGCCGTGGTGGACATCGAGTTCCCGCGCGACGCAATGCCGAAGGTGTATGACGCGCTGGTGCTGGAAGACAGCAGCGAAACGTCGTTCGCCGAGAAGGGCCTGACGTTCGAAGTCCAGCAGCAGCTGGGTGACGGCGTGGTGCGTACCATTGCCCTCGGTTCGTCGGACGGCCTGCGCCGTGGCATGGCCGTGAAGAACACCGAAGCGCCGATCTCGGTGCCGGTGGGTCAGGGCACGCTGGGCCGCATCATGGACGTTCTGGGTCGCCCCATCGACGAAGCTGGCCCGATCGCTTCGGACGAGCGTCGCGCGATTCACCAGAAGGCACCGAAGTTCGACGAACTGTCGCCTTCGACCGACCTGCTGGAAACCGGCATCAAGGTGATCGACCTGATCTGCCCGTTCGCAAAGGGCGGCAAGGTTGGCCTGTTCGGTGGTGCTGGCGTGGGCAAGACCGTCAACATGATGGAGCTCATCAACAACATCGCCAAGCAGCACAGCGGTCTGTCGGTGTTCGCCGGCGTGGGCGAGCGTACCCGTGAAGGGAACGACTTCTACCACGAAATGAAGGACTCGAACGTGCTCGACAAGGTGGCCATGGTGTTCGGCCAGATGAACGAGCCGCCGGGCAACCGTCTGCGCGTGGCACTCTCCGGCCTGACCATGGCCGAGAAGTTCCGCGACGAAGGCCGCGACATCCTGTTCTTCGTCGACAACATCTACCGCTACACGCTGGCCGGTACCGAAGTGTCGGCACTGCTGGGCCGTATGCCTTCCGCCGTGGGCTACCAGCCGACGCTGGCTGAAGAAATGGGCAAGCTGCAGGAACGTATTACGTCGACCAAGACTGGCTCGATCACGTCGATCCAGGCCGTGTACGTGCCTGCGGATGACTTGACCGACCCGTCGCCGGCAACCACCTTCCTGCACTTGGACTCGACCCTGGTGCTGTCGCGTGACATCGCCGCTCTGGGTATCTACCCCGCAGTGGATCCGCTCGACTCGACCTCGCGTCAGATGGACCCGCAGGTTGTGGGCCAGGAGCACTACAACGTCGCGCGCGCCGTTCAGCAGACCCTGCAGCGCTACAAGGAACTGCGCGACATCATCGCGATTCTGGGCATGGACGAACTGTCGCCGGAAGACAAGATGGCCGTGAACCGCGCGCGTAAGATCCAGCGTTTCCTGTCGCAGCCGTTCCACGTGGCCGAAGTGTTCACGGGTTCGCCGGGCAAGTACGTGCCGCTGAAGGAAACCATCCGTGGTTTCAAGATGCTGGTGGATGGCGAGTGCGATCACCTGCCCGAGCAGGCGTTCTACATGGTCGGCTCGATCGACGAAGCCTTCGAGAAGGCCAAGAAGCTCCAGTAAGCCTCGCTTTGGTACTCCCGCGCCCTGGTGCGGGAGTGGCGGCAGGCCGCCTTGCGCAGTCTGCCGTCAGAAGTGAAGCGAACGGACAAAGGAATTCATATGGCAACCATTCTTGTAGACGTCGTCAGCGCGGAAGCGTCGATCTTCTCCGGCCAGGCGAAGTTCGTGGCGCTGCCGGGCGAGTCGGGTGAGCTGGGCATCCTGCCGGGCCACACGCCGCTGATTACGCGTATCCAGCCGGGCGCCGTGCGTATCGAGAAGGAAGACGGCAGCGAAGAGTTCGTGTTCGTTGCCGGCGGCATTCTCGAAGTCCAGCCGAAGCATGTCACCGTGCTGGCCGATACCGCCATCCGCGGTACCGACCTGGACGAAGCCAAGGCGCAGGAAGCCAAGCGTGCCGCCGAAGAGCTGATGCAGAACCAGAGCAGCGATCTGGACATTGCACGCGCTCAAAGCGAGCTCGCCGTGGCCGCCGCGCAACTGGCTGCCATCGCCCGTCTGCGTCGTAAGAAGTAAGCAACAAGCAGTACCTGGCGCACTGTTGTTTTTTCGGTGCGACAGCCCAAAAAAGGCAGCCACGCGGCTGCCTTTTTTGTTGGGCTGGAGATATCCTTCAGCTGTTCTGGACAAAAAAAAGCGCGCGGGCCGGGGAGGCTCCGCGCGGACGGGAAAATCCCTTCGAGGGGTCAATTCGAAGGAACGGGTTCGGTCCAGGACTACTAAGGCGCAGCGAATCACGTTCGCAAAAGCGGCCAACAAGGCCACGCGCCACCGGGTCTTCCTGGTATCCGGCCAGCAGGCATCGCCTGCTCGGCCGGAAAATCGGGAATCACTGCCAAAGGCTTTCTTCAGCGCCCCATCTTCTGACTTCTCGCTTCTTCGCGGGGCGCGATCCACCAAACGTCGGTGTGTCAATGCATTGTGGGGGAAAGTCCCTGCAATGGCAGTAACAAAATGTATCCTTTTGCAAGAAGTTGAAAGCCGTGTCGGTGTAAATGAAACGCCATGCGCACATTGGCGCGGCCATGCATCACTTTTTTCCGGCTTGAGTCTCTGACGCGCAACTTCTTGCATCCGGATCGCATGTGTGATGGCGAACTATGCGACGTTTTCGGCGCCACGCGTCGTTCGCGGTTACGATTGCTCCGTTCGAACCACGCCCGGCGACTGCCGTGGCAATGTAACGGAGCCCGTGATGACAGGTATGCAGGACGCGGTACGGAAGATGCTCGGCATGAAGACCGTGGCCATTGTCGGTTTGTCGGACCGTGCCGACCGTCCGAGCCATGAAGTTGCCGAGTTCCTGCAGCAGCATGGTTTCCACATCATCCCGGTCAACCCACGCCATGCCGGTGAGCGAATCCTCGGAGAGCCCTGCCACGCCAGCTTGCAGGACGCGGCCAGGGCGATCCGGGATCAGGGCGGACGCATCGACTGGGTCGACATCTTTCGCCGTGCCGAGGATACGCCGCCGGTGGTGGCGGATGCCATTGCCATTGGCGCGCGCGGCGTATGGCTGCAGCTTGGCATCGTGAATGATGCCGCGATCGACCAGGCCCGTGCAGCCGGACTGCTGGCGGTGCAGGATTGCTGCAGCAAGATCGAACTGACCCGGCAGCTTGGGCTGTCCTGAGTCCCGCGTTGCCCGAATCCCTCTTTGCCTGACCCCGATGGCTATCGATCCGCAACTCCTTGCTTACTACCGCCGCCTGGCAGCGCAATACGCTGGCGCGCCCGTACCCGTTGATGCGCCCGCACGGCGCGCACGCTTCGCGGAAGTCGCAGCCTCGTCGGTGGTGCCAGATCCTGCCGGCATTACATGGACAGACCTTCCGGTGGCGCTGAACGGCAGAGCGCTGACGGCCCGCCTGTTCAGGCATGCAACCAATGAGCCTGCACGGCTGGTCGTCTATTTTCACGGTGGCGGCTGGGTAGTCGGTTCGCATCGGACCCACCATACCGTTGCTGCGCTGCTGGCCGCCGACACCGGCTGTGCCGTGGCGAGCGTGGACTATCGGCTTGCGCCCGAGTACCCATTTCCCGTGCCTTGCGATGACGCCGTCGAGGCAGTGCAGTGGTTTGCCGGACAGCGGGCGTCGCTGGGGCTCGATACCGGCTTCCTGGCTGTGGCCGGCGACAGTGCCGGCGGGCACCTGGCCGCGCTCGCGGCCCAGCGGGTCAACGCCGAAGCCGGCCGGCACGTAGTGGGAGCGCAACTGCTGGTCTACCCCGTCACCGCGCCCGTGCTCAGTACGGAAAGCTACCGCGCCTTCGCCGATGGCCCTGGCCTGACGCGCGACGAAATGGCCTGGTTCTGGACCCAGTTCATTGGCGCCGACGGCCTGGCGCGCGGCGTGCAGCACGACGATCCGCGCGTCCACCTGATGGCGAAGGCTCCGCCAATGCAGCCGCCGGCCACCGCCATCGTCGTGGCTGCCAACGACGTGCTGCGCGATGACGGTCTCGCCTATGCCGATTTCCTCGTCCGCCACGACACCACCGTGGTCACGATCGAAGCCGGTGGCATGACGCACGGCTTCGCCCGCCTGCAGCCCGATGCGCCGCGTGCCCGCGAATGGATGCAGCGCGCCGCCCGGGCCTTCACCAGCCTGTTCGACGAGGCATAGCGTTCCGGCACACCGGCCCGTCGCGTCAGGCACCGGCGGGCCGTGGCCATCCCTTAGAATGGCGGTCTTACGAGGATGACCATGACCGCACTGCAGAACGATACTTTCCTGCGCGCGCTGCGCCGGCAGCCGACCGAATACACGCCGCTATGGCTGATGCGCCAAGCGGGCCGCTACCTGCCCGAGTACAACGCGACGCGCGCACGCGCCGGCAGCTTCCTGGGACTGGCCAAGAATCCCGCCTATGCGACCGAGGTGACGCTGCAGCCCCTGGACCGCTATCCGCTTGACGCTGCCATCCTGTTTTCGGACATCCTGACCGTACCCGATGCCATGGGCCTGGGCCTGTCGTTCGCCCAGGGCGAGGGCCCGCGCTTTGCCCGCCCGCTGCGCACCGAGGCCGACGTGCAGAAGCTGGCCGTACCCGATATGGCGTCGCTGCAGTACGTCTTCGATGCCGTGGCGGAAATCCGCCGCGCGCTGGTGCAGGATGGCCGCCAGCGCGTGCCGCTGATCGGCTTCTCGGGCAGCCCCTGGACGCTTGCCTGCTACATGGTCGAAGGCGGTGGCTCGGACGACTTCCGCACGGTCAAGGCGATGATGTACGGCCGCCCGGATCTCATGCACCGCATCCTGGACATCAATGCCCAGGCCGTCAGCCAGTACCTGAACGCCCAGATCGAGGCCGGTGCCCAGGCTGTGATGATTTTCGACACCTGGGGCGGCGCGCTGGCCGACGGCATGTACCAGGCGTTCTCGCTGGCCTACATGCGCAAGGTGCTGGCTGGCCTGAAGCGCGAGCATGCCGGGCAGCAGATCCCGGCCATCGTGTTCACCAAGGGCGGCGGCCTGTGGCTTGAAGGCCTCGCTGAAACCGGTGCCGACGCCATTGGCCTGGACTGGACGGTCAACCTGGCCGACGCGCGGCGTCGCACCGGCGGCCGCGTGGCGCTGCAGGGCAATATCGACCCCACGGTGCTGTTTGCCCCGGAAGCTGCCATCCGCGAACAGGTGCGTGGCGTGCTGGACAGCTATGCCGCCGCGGGCGGCAGTGATGGCCATGTGTTCAACCTGGGCCACGGTATCTCCCAATTCACACCGCCGGAAAGCGTGGCCGTACTGGTCGATGAAGTGCATCGCTACAGCCGGCAACTGCGCGCGGCGAACAACTGAACTACCGCTTGTCCCGGCAAGGCCGGCGCTGCGTGTGCCGGCAGCGGTTACCTCGCGGTGCAGCGATCCTTGCGCCAGCCACCGCCGGTGCCGCGAGAGGCGCGTCAGCGATCCTGTCAAGTAAACAATTTCATATGCATTCGCCAAAAAGGTGCTTGCAGTTGACTGTGAAGGCTTGACTTATGCACACCAATAGGTTTGCCGCAGTGCAAGAACGGGTAACCCCTTAACTCATCTGGGGGATGTTTGCAAGGTCTTGATTTTTAAGGAATTGGAAGTTTTTCAATGCCAGCGCGCTTGCCAGTGATTCCCTTGTTTTTCGGGCTTTGGCGGCATCTCGGAGCGACTTTTCAACAAAGTTATCCACAGGGCCGATGGAATTAGTGGAAAAGCAGTCATCTATCATCGACTTAGGGCCACATTTGAAGTTTTACTTTAAGTTGATGTTGCGCCGCACACAAAGCCTCCACCCGTCTCCCTTGCGTCGCATCCTGCACAACCTTCGCGCACGCGCCGTGCACCATAACCGCCTGTCATGACGTTGCCAGACGACACCGGACTGCGCGGCGCGGGCATTGTTCGCGTGGCGCTTGACACTCCCGCGGACGATTGCTTCGACTATCTTGCCGGGCCTGAAGTGTCGCCAGGTGACCTGGTGGTGGTGCCTTTCGGGCGCCGTAGCATGGTCGGGGTGGCCGTGGCGCGCGCAGCCGATTCCGCAGTGCCCGCGGAACGTCTCAAGCCGGTGTCCGGTCGGTTGGACTGGCTGGCGCCGCTGGCGGAGGAGTGGCGCGACCTGGCAGCATTCGCTGCGCGCTACTACCAGCGCTGCCTTGGTGAAGTGATGCTGCCGGCGCTGCCGCCATCACTGCGCGAACCGGAAGGCTGGCCACGCCTCGCGCAGCGCGCACGTACCGAAGCGTACCGCGTGGTGCCAGCGCACGTTCCTGCATTGCTGGAGGCTGTGCCCGTGCGCGCGCGATCCGTGCGGGCGCTCGCGCAGGCGCTGGCCGATCGCGCCGAAGGCCGCATGGTGCCGGAGCCGATGAGCCTGGCCGAGGCGCGCGAGTTGTGCGCTGCCGCGCCGGCCAGGCTGGCGGAGTGGATCGCGGCGGGGTGGGTCGAGGCGCTGGCTGCCGAACGCATCTTGCTGGTCACGGCGCCGTCGCAGGCCCCTTCGGTAGCGCCGCCCCTGCATGCGGAGCAGCGTGCGGCCGTCGAGGCCATCAGCGCCGCCGCATCGTTCGCCCCCTTCCTGCTGCATGGCGTGACCGGCAGCGGCAAGACCGAGGTCTATCTGCACGCGATGGCGCAGGTCCTGGCACGCGATCCGCACGCGCAGGTGCTGATGCTGGTGCCTGAGATCAACCTGACGCCGCAGCTCCAGTCGCGCATCGCCGCCCGGTTCCCGCACCTGCCGCTGGCGGTGCTGCACAGCGGGCTGGCCGACCAGGAGCGAAGCCTGCAATGGCTGGCCGCCCATCGTGGCGAGGCGCGCATCGTGCTCGGCACGCGCATGGCGGTAATGGCGTCCATGCCGCATCTCGCGCTGATCGTCGTCGACGAAGAGCACGATACCTCCTACAAGCAGCAGGAGGGCCTGCGCTATTCCGCACGCGACCTGGCCGTGTGGCGCGCCAAGCGGCTGGAGATCCCGGTGGTGCTGGGTTCGGCCACGCCTTCGATGGAAACCTGGTGGCGCGCGGAGCAGGGTGCCTACCGCAAGCTGGTGCTGCGCGAGCGCGCACAGGCCGAGGCGGCGCTCCCGGCCGTGCGGCTGATCGACCTGAACCATGAGCGCCAGCGCCAGCGTGCGCTGTTCGAGGGCCTGTCCATCCCGCTGCTGGAGGCGATCGACGGGCGTCTTGCGCGCGGCGAGCAGAGCCTGCTGTTCCTGAACCGCCGTGGCTATGCGCCAGTCCTCGCCTGCGATAGCTGCGGCTGGCTGTCCGGCTGCCCGCGCTGTTCCGCGTACCTGGTGCTGCACCGGCCTGAGCGACGGCTGCGCTGCCACCACTGCGGCCTGGAAGCCCCGGTGCCGCACCATTGCCCCGATTGCGGCAATGTGGATATCGCGCCGCTGGGCCGCGGCACGCAGCGCATCGAAGAAGCGCTGGCGGCACGTTTTCCACAGGCGCGCATCGCCCGCATCGATGCCGATTCCACGCGCCGCAAGGGCAGTGCGCAGGCGATGTTCGACGACGTCCATGCGGGCGAGGTCGACATCCTGGTCGGCACGCAGATGGTCGCGAAGGGGCATGACTTCCAGCGCGTCACCCTGGTCGGCGTGATCCATCCGGACGCCGCCATGTTCAGCCACGATTTCCGCGCGGCCGAGCACCTGTTTGCATCGTTGATGCAAGTGGCGGGCCGGGCAGGGCGGGCCGGGCTGCCGGGCGAGGTCCTCATCCAGACCCGCTATCCGGACGCCGCGGCATTGCAGGCCCTGCTGCGGCATGACTATGATGGATTCGCCGCCGGCCAGTTGCGCGAGCGGCGCCAGGCCGGGTTGCCCCCGTTCTGCTACCAGGTGCTGCTGACTGCCGAGCATGGCCAGCTTGAGCGGGCCTTGCAGTTCCTCCAGGCGGTTCGCCGCCTGGCCGACGGCAACGTCCTTGCGCCCGAGGTGCAACTGCACGACCCGGTGCCAATGTCGATGGTCCGCATTGCCGGCCGGGAGCGTGCGCAGATGCTGGTGGAGGCAAGCTCAAGGCCAGTATTGCAACGCTTTGTGAGTGAGTGGGTGCGGACTTTTCCGGAAGCTGGAGCGGACGCCCGGGGCGTCCGGTGGCAACTGGAAATCGACCCGCTGAGGATCTGAAGGCCGGTTTGCATATGGCTGTGGTGCAACCGTAGCAACCGGCTTTCGAGATGGTGGTTGCACTAGGTTGCACCTTTGCGTTTTTCGGGAGTAAGATCGCGCCAGCCCAGAGGTTGCGCAGGTCGGGCCCCTATGCCGTCCAGGCCGGTCCTGGCGGCATCGACCCGCAGCCTTGTCTTACGGAGAACAGCTCGCATGGCCACCACCACTCTCGGCGTCAAGCTTGACGACGCCTCGCGCGATCGCCTCAAGCGCGTCGCCCAATCCATCGACCGTACGCCGCACTGGCTGATCAAGCAGGCGATCTTCACGTACCTGGAGCAGATCGAGCACGGCCACCTGCCGCATGAGGCGACGGCTGGCGGTGCGGCGGATGCGGACGGCGCTGACGCGGGCGACCTGGCCCATGCGGACGGTGCGCCCCAGCCTTTCCTGGAGTTCGCGCAAAGCATCCAGCCGCAGTCCGTGCTGCGTGCCGCCATTACTTCTGCCTATCGTCGTCCTGAGACCGATTGCGTGCCGGTGCTGCTGGAACAGGCCCGGTTGCCGCAGCCGCAGGCCGAGGCCGCCATCAAAATGGCCAAGAAGCTGGCCACGGCGCTGCGCGAGCAGAAGGTCGGCACCGGCCGCGAAGGCCTGGTGCAGGGCCTGATCCAGGAATTCTCGCTGTCGTCGCAGGAAGGCGTGGCGCTGATGTGCCTGGCCGAGGCGCTGCTGCGCATTCCCGACAAGCCCACGCGTGACGCGCTGATCCGCGACAAGATCAGCGGCGCCAACTGGCAGTCGCATCTGGGCCAGAGCCCGTCGCTGTTCGTCAACGCCGCCACCTGGGGCCTGCTGCTGACTGGCAAGCTGGTGGCCACGCATACCGAGTCGGGCCTGAGCAAGGCGCTCACGCGCATCATCGGCAAGGGTGGCGAGCCGCTGATCCGCAAGGGTGTGGACATGGCCATGCGCCTGATGGGCGAACAGTTCGTCACCGGCGAAACCATTTCCGAAGCGCTCGCCAACGCGCGCAAGTACGAGGCGCAAGGCTTCCGCTATTCCTACGACATGCTCGGCGAAGCCGCGATGACGGAAGAGGATGCGCAGCGCTACCTCGCTTCCTACGAGCAGGCAATCCATGCGATCGGCCAGGCCTCGCGCGGCCGCGGCATCTATGAAGGCCCAGGCATCTCGATCAAGCTGTCGGCGCTGCACCCGCGCTACAGCCGCGCCCAGCACGAGCGCGTGGTGACCGAGCTGTACGAGCGCCTGAAGTCGCTGACGCTGCTGGCACGCCAGTACGACATCGGCATCAACATCGACGCCGAAGAAGCGGACCGCCTGGAAATCTCGCTGGACCTGCTCGAGCGCCTGTGCTTCGAGCCCGAGCTGGTCGGCTGGAACGGCATCGGCTTCGTGGTGCAGGGCTACCAGAAGCGCTGCCCGTTCGTGATCGACTACCTGATCGACCTGGCGCGCCGCAGCCGCCACCGCCTGATGATCCGCCTGGTCAAGGGTGCCTACTGGGACAGCGAGATCAAGCGCGCCCAGGTGGACGGGCTGGAGGGCTACCCGGTTTACACGCGCAAGGTCTACACCGACGTGTCGTACCTGGCATGCGCGCGCAAGCTGCTCTCGGTGCCGGACGCGATCTACCCGCAGTTCGCCACGCACAACGCGCACACGCTGTCGGCCATCTATCAGATCGCCGGCCACAGCTATTACCCCGGCCAGTACGAGTTCCAGTGCCTGCACGGCATGGGCGAGCCGCTGTACGACCAGGTGGTGGGCCCCGTCGCCGACGGCAAGTTCAACCGCCCGTGCCGCATCTACGCGCCGGTCGGCACGCATGAGACGCTGCTGGCCTACCTGGTGCGCCGCCTGCTCGAGAATGGCGCCAATACCTCGTTCGTCAACCGCATTGCCGACGACACGATTTCGCTCGATGAGTTGGTGGCCGACCCGGTGGCCGTGGTCGAAGCCATGCATCGCGACGAAGGCACGCTCGGCCTGCCGCACCCGAAGATCCCGTCGCCGCGCGGCCTCTATGGCAAGTCGCGCGCCAATTCGGCCGGTATCGACCTGGCCAACGAACACCGGCTGGCGTCGCTGTCGTCGGCGCTGCTGGCCGGTACCAGCGAACGCGTGGCGGCCGAGCCGATGCTCGGTGCCGAGGTGCCGGGCGCGCCCGATGCCATCACCACGCCGGTGCTGAACCCCGCCGACCACCGCGACGTGGTGGGCCAGGTCACCGAGGCCAGTCCGGCCGACGTGGATGCCGCCCTTCAGGCCGCCGCCAACGCGGCGCCGATCTGGCAGGCCACGCCGCCCGACGTGCGCGCCGCCGCGCTGGAGCGTGCCGCCGACCTGATGGAAGCGCAGATGCAGTCGCTGATGGGAATCATCATGCGCGAGGCCGGCAAGACCTTCTCCAACGCCATCGCCGAAGTGCGTGAAGCCGTCGACTTCCTGCGCTACTACGCCGCCGAGGTGCGCCGCAGCTTCGACAACGAGACGCACCGCCCGCTGGGCCCGGTCGTCTGCATCAGCCCGTGGAACTTCCCGCTGGCGATCTTCACTGGCCAAGTGGCCGCGGCGCTCGCCGCCGGCAACACAGTGCTGGCCAAGCCCGCGGAGCAGACCCCGCTGATCGCAGCCGCCGCCGTGCGCCTGCTGCGCGAGGCGGGCGTGCCGGCGGGCGCGGTGCAACTGCTACCGGGCCGCGGCGAGACCGTCGGCGCGGCGCTGGTGGGCGACGCGCGCGTCAAGGGCGTGATGTTCACGGGCTCGACCGAAGTGGCGCGCATCCTGCAGCGCAATATCGCCGGCCGCCTCGATGCCGCCGGCCGCCCGATTCCGCTGATCGCCGAAACCGGCGGCCAGAACGCGATGATCGTCGACTCCTCGGCGCTGGCCGAACAGGTGGTGGGCGACGTGGTCAACTCGGCGTTCGACTCGGCCGGCCAGCGCTGTTCGGCGCTGCGCGTGCTGTGCCTGCAGGAAGACGTGGCCGACCGCGTGCTCGAGATGCTCAAGGGCGCCATGACCGAGCTGGCCATGGCCAACCCGGACCGTCTGTCCACCGACGTGGGCCCGGTCATCGATGACGAGGCGCGCGGCAATATCGTGCGCCATATCGACGCCATGCGCGCCAAGGGCCGCCGCGTGCACCAGGCCGACCCGAATGCCCCGCAGGGCGCGAGCTGCCGCCACGGGACCTTCGTGCCGCCGACGCTGATCGAGCTCGACAGCATTGAGGAACTCAAGCGCGAAGTGTTTGGCCCCGTGCTGCACGTGGTGCGTTTCCCGCGCGCGTCGCTGGACACCATGATCGGCCAGATCAACGGCACCGGTTATGGCCTGACGATGGGTATCCACACGCGTATCGACGAAACCATTGCGCAGATCGTGCAGCACGCCGACGTGGGCAACCTGTACGTGAACCGCAATATCGTCGGTGCCGTGGTGGGCGTGCAGCCGTTCGGCGGCGAGTCCTTGTCCGGCACCGGCCCGAAGGCCGGTGGCCCGCTGTACCTGCACCGCCTGCTGTCGGTCTGCCCGCAGGATGCGGTAGTGCACAGCGTGCGCCATGCGGAGGCTTCGGGCACCGCGCCGGCCACGCCGGAGCGCCCGGTCGCCGCGCAAGCGCTGAAGGACTGGGCGAAGACGGAGATGCCCGAGGTGGCCGCCGCATGCGACCGCTTTGCCGAAGCCTCGGCCGCCGGCATTTCGGTGACGCTGCCCGGGCCGACCGGCGAGCGCAATACCTACTCGCTGCTGCCGCGCCATCACGTCCTGTGCCTGGCCGCGCAGGAATCGGATCTTGCCACGCAACTGGCGGCCGTGCTGGCCGTCGGCAGCCAGGCTGTCATGGCGGAAAACCCTGTTGCCCGCGGGCTGTTTGCACGGTTGCCTAAGGGCGTACAATCGCGCGTCCGCCTCGTGGCCGACTGGACTTCACCGGAGGTCGAGTTCGACGCGGTGATCCACCATGGCGATTCGGACCAGTTGCGCACCATATGCGAACAGGTGGCAGCGCGGCCGGGCCTGATCATCGGCGTACAGGGCCTGGCGCAGGGTGAGCCGAATATCGCGCTGGAGCGTTTGCTGATCGAGCGCTCGCTGTCGGTCAACACCGCGGCCGCTGGCGGTAACGCCAGCCTGATGACGATCGGCTGAGCCGGCGCGGACAAAGTTTGATGTGCGTATGCGCGGCGGCGATCCTGCCGCCATACGCATCCATAGGGGCGGAGCGCCCAGCCGGCGTTCCCGATAAGCGTAGAAAAGACGCAGCAGACAGGCTGAACCAGCCACCAAGGAGAACTGATGACCTCGACATTCCACAAGACGGCCCTGACCGTTGCCCTGACTTTCGCCGGCCTGACCGGTGCCACGGCAGCCTTCGCCCAGGCGCAGGAAATCAAGCTCGGCTTCGCCGCGCCGATGACCGGCGGCCAGGCCCAGTACGGCAAGGACATGCAGAACGGCGTCGTCCTCGCCATCGAGGACATGAACGCCACCAAGCCGAAGATCGGCGGCAAGGAAGTCAAGTTCGTGCTGGTGTCGGAAGACGACCAGGCCGACCCGAAGACCGGTTCCGTGGTGGCGCAGAAGTTGGTGGACAACGGCATCCAGGGCATGCTGGGCCATTTCAACTCGGGCACCAGCATCCCGGCCTCGATGGTCTACAATCGCGCCGGCATTCCGCAGATCGCCATGGCGACTGCGCCGGAATACACCAAGCAAGGCTTCAAGACCACCTTCCGCATGATGACCTCCGACACCCAGCAGGGTTCGGTGATCGGCGCCTTCGTGGTGAAGAAGCTGGGCGCGAAGAACATTGCGATCGTTGACGACCGCACCGCCTACGGCCAGGGCCTGGCCGACGAGTTCGAGAAGGCCGCCAAGGCCGCCGGCGGCAAGATCGTGCGCCGCGAGTTCACCAACGACAAGGCGGTGGACTTCAAGGCCGTGCTGACCAACATCAAGCGCAGCAACCCGGACATCATCTTCTACGGCGGCGCCGAGACGCAGTCTGCTCCGATGGCCAAGCAGGTCAAGGAACTGGGCATCAAGGCCCCGCTGGTGTCGGGCGAAATGTCCAAGACCGACAACTTCCTGAAGCTGGCCGGCCCGGCTGCCGACGGCACCGTGGTGTCGCTGGCCGGCCTGCCGCTGGACCAGATGCCGGGCGGCGCCGCGTACGAGAAGAAGTACGAGAAGCGCTTCGGCACCAAGGTGCAGACCTATTCGCCGTACGCCTATGACGGCGCCACCGCGATGATGACGGCCATGATCAAGGCCGGCTCGGCCGACCCGGCGCGCTACCTGCCGGTGCTGGCCGCCACCAACATGCAGGGCGTCACCACCAAGACGCTGGCGTACGACGCCCGTGGCGACCTGAAGGACGGCGGCATCACCGTCTACAAGGTGGTCGGCGGCAAGTGGACCGTGCTGGAGACGGTTGGCGGCAAGTAAGCCGGCCGGCACCAGCCTGAAGAACGCCACCCGCCCGGTGGCGTTTTTTTCTTGGCAATCCTAAAGATTGAACTGGCCGCTGCCGTTTGTTGTCCCGGATGGGGGATCGTCCCATTGGCGCATAATCCCGCATTCGCATATCCAATCCAGAAGGAGCAGTACGTGTCCGTGCAGGAAGTCAGCTACGACCGCGCAATCGACCTGGCCGGTGAAGGCCGGTTCGATGAGGCGCTGGAAATCGCCGGCCAGTTGTCCCAGGCCCGGCCCGAAGTGGTCGATTTCGTCACGCTGCGGGCACGGCTGCATTTCGACAAGGGCGATGCGCAGGCAGCCTTCGCCGTGCTCGACGACGCATTGGCGCGGCTGGAATCGCTGGGCCTGGCGGCGCCACACCGCTGGGCCTCGCGTGGGGTGATCGCGCATCGCTACGGTGCGATGCTGTTGAGCCTTGGCCGCGACCGCGACGCGCAGCCGTGGCTGCACGAAGCCGCGCGGCGCAATGGCCTGGTGTCGGGCGAATGGGCCGCGCATTTCCATGCAGGCCTGGCCTGCTACCGGCTTGGTGACCTGGCCGGCGCCGGCCGCTACTGGCATGACCTGCTGTACCGGGCCCCCGACCTTGGCGCCGAGGACATCCTGCCGCTGGTGGGCGATGCCATCGCGCGCGCCGAGGTCGCCGGCCAGCCGGTCGAGCCCATGATGCGGGTCTGCCTGGGCCGCATCGCACTGGACAACCCGGACCTGCTGGAGCTCGAACCGGAGGCCGCCGACGCGCTCGCCGGCGAGCAGGCCGGCCTGGTGCTGGCCGATTTTCCCGATCATCCGCAGGCCCGCCGACTGCGCGCGCCGCTGCGCTTCGGCACCGGCGACGCCGACGGCGCCCAGGACGACCTGACCGTCTACCAGCGCCAGTGCCCCGACCCGCAGACCGAGGTACGCGCCATGGCGTGGCGCCACCAGGCTGCAAAGGCCGCCCAGGCCGGCGCGCAGGGTGCCGATGCCCAGCCTTGGCTGAATTTCAGCCTGACCACCCAGTGCGACGATGGCGCCGGCTACTACCGTGCCGCCACGGCGCTGGGCGAGTTCATCGACCAGGTGCCGCAGGCCGAAGCCGCGCTGCGGCCCCGCCTGGTGGAGGCTTGCCAGCTTGGCGTGGCACGCTTCGAAAACTACTTCGCCACGGATGAAGGCGATGCCGGCGGCCATGGCGGCAACGCCGACCCCCACGTCTATTCGCTGCTGTGCCGCCTGCTGGCGCGCAGCCTGCCCGACGACGCGGCCAGCCTGGACGCGCGCATCGCCCTGCACCGTAAGGGCATGGCGGCGAGCGAGTTCATCGACCACTGGATCGACCTGCTCGACTGCCACACCAGCGCCGGCCAGCACCAGAAAGTGGTGGAGCTGGCGGGCGAGGTGCTCAACCGCTATCCGCTCGAACGTAACCCGGCCGATGTGACGTGGGCGTTCAGCCGGCTGATCGCGGCCTGGAAGGCCATCGGCGGCGCCGAGGCGGCCGAGGCTGCCGGCGCGGCCATGGCGCACATGGATGCCCGCCTCGACGCCCTGCCCGTGGAGGCACGCAGCGAGGCCGCGCATCCGATGGCGCATGCGCGCGCCCACTACGCCGCGCTGGTGCAGGCGCGCATGGACGGCATGGACCAGCACGACCGCACCGATGCGCTGGCCGAGATCGACGCCCAGCAGCGCCGCGCGCTGCTGGTGGAGGACGTGTGGCTGTTCAACCGCTTCGGCCAGGTCTGGCGTGACCTGGGCGACCACGAACGTGCCCTGCCGCTGTTCGAGCAGGCCGTCGCCATGACCGAAGGCGATGCGTGGGACCAGGCCGCGCCGCGCATCCAGCGCGCGCTGATCCACAACGCGGCCGCACGCCATGCGGCTGCGCTGGAGGACTTCGCCGCCGCGTTTGCCGCACGTGACGACTGGGATGCCGAAACCTGGCTGCGCGCCGTGGAGTCGGCTGTCGGCCTCGGGCAGCGGGAGACGGCGCTCGCCTACTTCGACAAGGCGCGTGCCGCGGGCGCCGGCGAAGGCCGCACGCGCGGCCTGAACATGAAGGTCGAGACCGCCCTGCGGGCGACTCGGCCCAAGTGGAAGCTGTGGGGCGTCTGACGCCGTCCTGACGTCCCCCGCTTGGGGTAATTCCGCAATGAGAAACGCCATCAGCGAAGATGGCGTTTTTTATTGAAAGTTAGAAGCAAAATTTGGCGCATTCCGTGCGGTGTCAGACAATCACTGACAAGGAATGTCATGTGCTTCCATTACCATGTCACGCATGAATGGACTGAGCCAACTTTTCCCGTCACTTCCGCTCGCGCCCGGCGGCCTGTTCTGGGTCGGCCTGGCGCTGGTCGGCGCCGGCCTTGCGGGCGAACTGAGCCGCCGCTGGCTGCGTTGTCCCCGCATTGTCGGCTACGCGGCGGCGGGCCTGTGCGCGGGCATGCTCGGGCGCAGCATCGTCGACGACAACATGATCGCCCAGACCCGTATCCTGATCGATATGGCGCTGGCACTGGCCCTGTTCGAACTGGGGCACCGTCTTTCGCTGACCTGGCTGCGCGCCAACCGCTGGCTGTTGCTGACCAGCGCCTTCGAAAGCCTGCTGACCTGGGGCCTGGTCGCCGCGGTGCTGCAATGGATCGGGGCCTCGCCAGCCATTGCCATCCTGGCCGGCGGCATCGCGGTGAGCACGTCGCCGACCATCGTGTTGCAGCTCAAGAACGAACTGCGCGCCGAAGGCCAGGTGACCGAGCGCCTGATGGCCATGGCCGCGCTCAACAGCATCTACGCCGCCGTGATCGTGCAGGTGGCTACCGGCTGGCTGCATTCGGAGTATGGCAACCTGGGCGCCGCGCTGCTGCACCCGCTCTACCTGCTGGTCGGCTCCTGCCTGCTGGCCTGGGTGGTTGGCAAGGTGGGCCACGCCATCTACGGCCGGATGTCGGTGGACGATCACTACAGCTTTCTCGTGCTGGTGGGCCTGGTACTTTTCACACTGGCGCTGACCCGGGTACTAAAATTGTCGATGCCGATCGCGCTGTTGCTGGCCGGTGTCGTGTTCAAGCACCAGGATAGCCAGCCGCATGTGTGGCCGACGCACTTCGGCAGCGCCGGCAGCCTGCTGATCATTGTCATGGTGGTATCGCTGGGCCTGCCTCTCACCGCGCATGACTGGGTGGTCGGCGGCGCCTATGCCGTGGTGCTGGTGCTGTTGCGCCACACGGCCAAGCTGGCGGGCGTGGTGTCGCTGGGTTCGTTCTCGGGGCTGAGCCTGCGCCAGTGCATGGCGCTCGGGCTGGCGCTGGCACCCATGTCGGGCCTGGCGTACCTGCTGATGAACGACGTCGCGCGCTTGTATCCGGGTACCGGGGAACCTCTGGCCGCCATCATCCTGTGCGCGCTGGCCATCGAGCAACTGCTGGGCCCGGTGATCGCGGCCTGGGCACTGCGCTTCGCCGGTGAAGTCCGTGCCGATCTGCGCAGCAATGGAGGAGGGCGCTGATGTCGCTCGAACCGTTCAAGCATTCCGAGGCGCTGACCTTCGGCGTGGAGCTGGAGCTGCAGCTGGTCAACCGGCACGATTACGACCTGGCGCCATTCGCGCCCGACCTGCTCCGCGCGCTCAAGGGTGCCCAGCATGCCGGCGACATCAAGCCGGAAATCAGCCCGTCGATGATCGAGATCAGCACGGGCATCTGCCATACCTATGACCAGGCGGTGGAAGAGCTGACCACCATGCGCGACCTGATGCAGGCCGCGGCGCGTTCGCTCAACCTCGGCATCAGCGGTGGCGGCACGCATCCGTTCCAGCAATGGGCCGACCGTATCATTTCCGATTCGCCGCGGTACCAGTACATCTCGGAGCTGTATGGCTACCTCGCCAAGCAGTTCACGGTGTTCGGCCAGCATGTCCATATCGGCTGCCCGAGTGCGGACGAATCGCTGTTCCTGCTGCATGCCATCGGCCGCTACGTGCCGCACTTTGTCGCGCTGGCGGCGTCCTCCCCCTACGTGCAGGGCGTCGATACCGGCTTCGCGTCGGCGCGGCTGAATTCGGTTGCGGCCTTCCCGATGAGCGGGCGCGCGCCGTTCCTGCTCACGTGGGACGCCTTCACCGCGTACTTCGAGAAGATGCGCAATACGGGCGTGATCGAGAGCATGAAGGACTTCTACTGGGATATCCGCCCCAAGCCCGAATTCGGCACGATCGAGGTGCGCGTGATGGATACGCCGCTGACGGTCGGCCGCGCCTGCGACATCGCCGCGTACATCCAGATGCTGGCGCGCTACCTGCTGCTGTCGCGCCCGTTCATGCCACAGGAAGACGACTACCTGGTCTACACCTTCAACCGCTTCCAGGCCTGCCGTTTCGGGCTGGAGGGCGAATATGTACATCCCAACGAGCTGACGCGCCGGCCGATCGCCGAGCACATCCTGTCGATCTGCGATGCGCTGGTCCCGCATGCCGAGGCATTGGGATCGCTGCAGGCGCTGGCCAACATCCGCGCGCTGGCCGAGCGGCGCGACGGTGACGCCGAGTGGCTGCGCCAGGTCGACGCCGATGCGCGAAGCCAGCGCGAAACCGTGCGCCAGGCCTGCGAGCGCTGGGCAGCCTGACGCTGCCCACGGCGCTCACCTCACTTCACTGTGTAGCCGCGCCCCTGCATGCACGCCCCCCAGGCCTGGTAGTAGCTGGACATCGCCTGGCCGGTGTTGGCCGCGGCCTGCTGATTGGCGGCTGCGGCCTGCCGGCGCGATTGCCGGTGGGCGACGCCGCCCGCGACTGTGCCAACCGCCGCACCCTTGCCGGCATCGCCCGCGATCGCTCCCACTGCCGCGCCCGCCGCCGCCCCGCGCACGCGCTGGCCGCCTTGCGCCTGTGCAGGGGGGGGCGCGGCTGCGGCCTGGGCCGGGTCGACGCCGGTCTGCTGCTTGGCCCAGCTATAGCACGCGCCATCGTCGCTGGACTGTTGCTGCTGGCTCTGTCCCTTGGCGGGATAGGCAATCGGCTTTTGCTGCGCCTGGGCCGGTGCGACGGCCAGCGTAGCCAGCACCGCCGCCAGCGTACCCAATCCACGGCGTGCATTCCCGTTAGGTTTCATGACGAAATCCCCTGTGAGTGGGCCGGCGCGCTGGATGCGTCACGCTGCAGCGCATCCGCACGCCAGAATGGGTGGAGAGATCAGTATTGCAGCGGGTGGCGCGAAGTCAATTCAGAGTTTTGGACGGACGGAATCGGCGAGTTCGCCGCGCATCATGCGCCGTGGGGCACGCTTTCGCCGTCGCGCAGCCCGAGCCGCCTGTTGGCCGGCACTGCCACGTCGATCAGCTTCGGCCGGGGCAAGTTCAGGTTGCGCATCATCTCGATGAACTCGTCGCGCGAGCGTCCGGCCACGCGGCTGTTATGCGCGCGCTCCCGCCCGATGGTCGACGATGTGTGGCCCTTGTAGTCGTGCGCCGGGTAGACCAGCGTGTCGTCGGGCAGTGCAAACAGCTTGCGCGTCAGGCTGTCGTACAGCGTGCCGGCATCGCCCGACTGGAAATCGGTGCGCCCGCAGCCGTCGATCAGCAGCGCGTCACCCGTGAACACGCGGCGCGCCACGCCATCGGCCGCCAGCTCTTCCCACAGGTAGCTCATGCTGCCGGCGGTATGGCCCGGCGTATGGATGGCTCGCAGCACCTGCGCGCCGAAGGCAAGGGTATCGCCATCGATCAGCTGCTTCTGCGCAGGCTTGATGTCACACCCGGACGGCGCCGCGGTATGCGCGCCGGTCTGCATGGCCACGTGGCCTGCGGAAGTGATGTGGTCGGCATGCGCATGCGTTTCCACCACCCACGCAAGCCTGGCCCCTGCCTCGCGCAGCACGGCCATGTCGCGCTCGAACTGGTGGTCGACCGGATCGATCAGCACGGCCTCGCGCGTGGCGGCATCGATCAGCAGGTAGGTGAACGTTGACGAAGTTTCGTCGAACAGCTGGTAGAAGGTTTGCATGGCCGCCTCGCTCTTGCTTTGGTTCTTGTGGGCACCAGCGGTGGCGCCCTTGGGAGCCTGGCGCCATCATACGCCCCAACGGCCTCAGCACTCCACGATATTCACAGCCAGCCCGCCGCGCGCCGTTTCCTTGTACTTGGTTTTCATGTCGGCGCCGGTCTCGCGCATGGTCTTGATGACCGAATCGAGCGATACGTAGTGCGTGCCGTCGCCGCGCAGCGCCATGCGCGCCGCGTTCACCGCCTTGACCGAAGCCATGGCGTTGCGCTCGATGCATGGGATCTGCACCAGCCCGCCCACCGGATCGCAGGTCAGGCCAAGGTTGTGCTCCATGCCGATCTCGGCGGCGTTCTCCACTTGCGCGGGCGAGCCGCCCAGCACCGCCGCAAGCGCGCCGGCCGCCATCGAGCAGGCCACGCCCACCTCGCCCTGGCAGCCGACTTCGGCGCCCGAGATCGACGCATTGAGCTTGTAGAGCAGGCCGATCGCGCCGGCGGTGAGCAGGAAGTCCACCACGCCCTGGCGGTTGGCGCCGGGCACGAAGCGGTCGTAGTAGTGCAGCACGGCCGGGATGATGCCGGCCGCGCCGTTGGTCGGCGCCGTCACCACGCGGCCGCCCGCTGCGTTTTCCTCGTTGACCGCAATGGCATAGAGGTTGACCCAGTCCATCACGGACAGCGGGTCGGACAGTGTACGCTCGGCGCGCTCGGTCAGGCTGCGGTACAACTCCGGCGCGCGGCGGCGGACCTTGAACGGGCCCGGCAGTTCGCCGTCGGTGCGGCAGCCGCGCACTACGCAGGCCTGCATCACGTCCCAGATATGCAGCAGCCCGGCGGTGACGTCTTCCTCGCTGCGCCACGTGAGTTCGTTTTCCATCATCAGGCGCGCGATGCTCTTGCCGCTCCCGCTCGCCATTTCCAGCATGTCCTTGCCAGTGCGGAACGGATGCGGCAGCTGCTGCGCCGCGTTGAGCACCTGCGTGTTGGGCGCGCCCGCGGTAACGACGAAGCCGCCGCCGACCGACAGGTAGCGTGCCTCGCGCAGCGACGTACCTTGCGCGTCGTACGCGTGGAATTTCATGCCGTTGGGATGCTCGGCCATGGCCTCGCGCCGGTAGAAGGCAATGTGCTCCTTCTCGACGAAGGGGATCGGGTGCCGGCCCAGCAGCGACAGCGTGCGGCTGGTGCGTAGCGCGCGCAGCCGGGTGTCGATGGAGTCGGGGTCGATGGTATCGGGCGCTTCGCCCATCAGGCCCAGCATCACGCCCTTGTCGGTGCCGTGGCCCTTGCCGGTGGCACCTAGCGAACCGTACAGTTCCACGCGCACGCTGGACACCCGCGGCAGCAGGCCGTCACGCTCCAGGCCATGCGCAAACATCAGGGCGGCGCGCATCGGTCCCACGGTGTGCGAGCTCGATGGGCCGATACCCACCTTGAACAGATCGAAGACGCTGACTGCCACGGACAAGCTCCTGAGGTCACTGCCGCCCGCGGATCGCAAGCGGACATTGCGGGTTCAAACGGCGTCGTCCTTGCCGACTTCACTCCAGACCGAGGCGGCCGACCTGGCCGGCGCAGTCTCGGCCGGCGGCTGGCGAGCCTTGACCGATACCGTGCCGTCGGTTTCCAGGATGGCGAAATGCACGTCGGCCACGTTGCTGCAGCCGGCGTGCCGCAGCACCTTGTTGAGGTCGTCGAAGCTGATGCGCTGGCTGCGCATCACGTCGCGCAGCACCTTGCCGTCATGGATCAGGAACTGCGGCCGGCCTTCGACGAGGACCTCCAGCCTGCGGCTGCGCCAGGTCAGATAGCCCAGCCCCGCATTGGCTGCCACCAGCGTCACCGCCAGGATCAGCCCTGCCGTCACGGAGTTGTCCCCGGCGTTCATGGCGTTCTGCACGGCATTGGACAGCACCAGCAGCAATACCAGGTCGAACGGCGTGAGCTGGCCGATCTGTCGCTTGCCCGACAACCTCAGCAGGGCCAGCACCGCGCCGTAGACGATCAGGCCGCGCAGCACGAACTCCCACCAGGGGGCACTGAGATTCCACATGCAGCCTCCGCTGTGCTGGTGGCGCCGCGACGCGCGGCGCCCCTATGGTCGAGCATAGCGCGCCTGGAGGCCGGCCGTAGCCGGACGCCAGGCAAAAGACGACCTCAGTCCGCGGCTCAGCCTTCGGCGTACTCGCTCATCGGCACGCAGCTGCAGAACAGGTTGCGGTCGCCATAGACGTTGTCGGCGCGCCCGACCGGCGGCCAGTACTTCTGCGTACGCAGCGATGCCACCGGATAGGCTGCCTCTTCTCGCGTGTACTTGCGGGTCCACTCGTTGGCGGTGACCACCGCCGCAGTGTGCGGGGCATGCTTGAGCGGGTTGTCGTCGCGGTCGAAGGTGCCGTCGGCGACGCGGCCGATTTCCTGGCGGATGGCGATCATCGCGTCGATGAAGCGGTCCAGTTCGTGCAGGGCCTCGCTCTCGGTCGGCTCGATCATCAGCGTGCCCGGCACCGGGAAGCTCATGGTCGGCGCGTGGAAGCCGTAGTCCATCAGGCGCTTGGCTACGTCCTCATTGCTGATGCCGGTGTCCTTCTGTAGCGGGCGCAGGTCCAGGATGCACTCGTGCGCCACCAGGTCGTGCTGGCCGGTGTACAGCACCGGGTAGTGCGGCGACAGGCGCTTGGCGACATAGTTGGCGGCCAGGATCGCGTTCTCGGTGGCGGCGGTCAGGCCGGCGGAGCCCATCATCGCGATGTACATCCACGAGATCGGCAGGATGCTGGCCGAGCCGAACGGCGCGGCCGATACGCCGCCGATGCCGTTGTCGTCGCGGCGATAGCCCACGCTGTCCTGGTTCGGCAGGAAGTCGGCCAGGTGCGCGCCCACGGCCACGGGACCCACGCCGGGGCCGCCGCCGCCGTGCGGGATGCAGAAAGTCTTGTGCAGGTTCAGGTGCGACACGTCGCCACCGAAGTGACCCGGTGCGGCAGTGCCGACCATGGCGTTCATGTTGGCGCCGTCCACGTAGACCTGGCCGCCGTGCTTGTGCACGATCTCGCAGATCTGCTGCACGCCCTGCTCGAACACGCCATGCGTGGACGGGTAGGTGATCATGATGGCCGCGAGGTTCTTGCTGTGCTGCTCGGCCTTCTTCGCCAGGTCTTCCAGGTCGACGTTGCCGTTCTCGTCACAGGCCACCACCACCACCTTCATGCCGGCCATCTGTGCCGACGCCGGGTTGGTGCCGTGCGCCGACGACGGGATCAGGCAGATGTCGCGATGGCTCTCGCCGCGGCTGGCGTGGTAGGCGTGGATGATCAGCAGGCCCGCATACTCGCCTTGCGAGCCGGCGTTCGGCTGCAGGCTCACCGCGGCGTACCCGGTGGCCGCACACAGCATGGCCTCGAGCTGGTCGATCATCTCGCGGTAGCCCACGGACTGGTCCAGCGGCGCGAACGGGTGGATCTGGCTGAACTCGGGCCAGGTCACCGGGATCATCTCGCTGGTGGCGTTCAGCTTCATCGTGCACGAGCCCAGCGGGATCATGGTGCGGTCCAGTGCCAGGTCCTTGTCGGCCAGCATGCGCAGGTAGCGCAGCATCTCGTGCTCGGCATGGTGCGTATTGAACACCGGGTGCGTCAGGTACGCGCTCTGGCGCGCGAGGCCGGCCGGGAAGGCGTCTTCGACTGCAGCTTCGATCGCGTCGAACGCCAGCGATGCCGGCAGCGGCTTGCCGTGCGAGAAGATTTCCCACAGCGCCACCACGTCATCGCGGGCGGCGGTTTCGTCCATCGACACGCCGATACGCGTGGCGCTGACGTGGCGCAGGTTGATGCCGCGCGCGGTGGCGGCAGCATGGATGGCCTCGGTATTGAAGCCGGTTTCGAGCGTCAGCGTGTCGAAGAACGTCGCGTTGGTGCGCGTGAAGCCTAGCATCTGCAGGCCGGCGGCCAGCGTGGCCGTCAGGCGGTGCACGCGCTGCGCGATGCGCTTGAGGCCCTGCGGGCCGTGGTACACGGCGTACATCGATGCCATCACGGCCAGCAGTACCTGCGCGGTACAGATGTTGGAGGTCGCCTTTTCGCGGCGGATATGCTGTTCGCGCGTCTGCAGGGCCAGGCGGTAGGCCTTGTTGCCCTGCGCGTCGATGGTCACGCCGACCAGGCGGCCCGGCATCGAGCGCTTGAAGGCATCCTTCACCGCCATGTAGCCCGCGTGCGGGCCACCGAAACCGAGCGGCACGCCAAAGCGCTGCGAGTTGCCAACGGCCACGTCTGCGCCCCATTCGCCCGGCGCGGCGATCAGCGTCAGCGCGAGCAGGTCGGCGGCCGCCACCACCAGGCCGCCGGCGGCGTGCACGGCGTCGGCAATGGCGCGGTAGTCGGTCACATCGCCGTTGACGCCCGGGTACTGCAGCAGCACGCCGAACGCGTGCGCCGAGGCCGCATCGGCAGCCGGGCCGACCTTCACTTCGATGCCCAGCGGCCTGGCGCGCGTGCGTACCACTTCCAGCGTTTGCGGCAGGACGTCGTCGGCCACATAGAAGGTGTTCGATGCGTGCTTGTTCACGCGCTGCAGCAGCGTCATGGCTTCAGCCGCGGCGGTGCCTTCGTCGAGCATCGAGGCGTTGGCGATATCGAGGCCGGTCAGGTCCATGACCATCTGCTGGAAGTTCAGCATCGCTTCCAGGCGGCCCTGCGAGATTTCCGGCTGGTACGGCGTGTACGCGGTGTACCAGGCCGGGTTCTCGAAGATATTGCGCAGGACCACGGCCGGGGTCAGCGTGTTGTAGTAGCCCTGGCCGATGAAGCTCTTGAGAACCTTGTTCTTGCCGGCCAGCGTGCGCAGCTTGGCCAGTGCCGCTTCCTCGGACAGCGGTGCGGTGAACTCGCCCATCGGCATGCCGTCGCGGCGGCGGATGGCTTCGGGGATCACGGCATCGATCAGCGCGGCGCGGCTGTCGTAGCCGAGCACCTTGAGCATGTGCTGCTGTTCGGGGGTGTCGGGGCCGATATGGCGGGCGGCGAAGGCGTCGCGCGCCTCCAGTTCGGCCAGCGTGGGCCGGTTACCTTGGGCAGCGGTCATGGGAAGCGGGGCGTTCATGGCAAGAACCTCGTTGGGGGCGCGGTGGCAGGTGGTCGGCCATGCCGCCGCGCATCAAAATCTGCTTGTCGTTCCCGCGCAGGCGGGAACCCAGTGACTTTTTCAGCGTTTCAGCGGCGCATCAAAGACACTGGATTCCCGCCTGTGCGGGAATGACGTGCGTCAGGCGCCGACGCTGGCCTTGTAGGCGTCGGCCGACATCAGGCCGTTGACATCGTCGCTGTTGGCCGGCTTGAGCTTGAACAGCCAGGCATCGAACGCGTCGGCGTTCACGCTTTCCGGCGCGGCCGTGGCGGCCTCGTTGACGGCGATGACTTCACCGGCCACCGGGGCGTAGATGTCGGAAGCGGCCTTCACCGATTCCACCACGGCGAGCGCATCGCCGGCGCCGACCGACTTGCCCACCTCGGGCAGTTCCAGGAAGACGATGTCGCCCAGCGCATCCTGCGCGTGGTCGGTGATGCCGATGGTCAGGGTGCCGTCGGCTTCGACGCGCACCCATTCGTGCGACTCGGTGTATTTCAGGTCAGCGGGGAAATTCATGAAGGTTCTCCGGATTCAGATTTGTTCTTGGTTCGGGCGCCTGCCATCGGTGGATGGGGCAGGCGCGACGGGCGACCGTTGTGGTGGGCCGGGGCGTTGCCGCCTCAGCTCACGAGTGCCTTGCCATTACGCACAAACGGCAGTTTAACCACAGTCGCCGCGAGTTTGCGGTCGCGGATCTCCACCTGCACGGTGTCGCCGACCGCCACGCCCATCGGCAGGCGCGCGAAAGCGACCGACTGCGACAGGGACGGGCTGAAGGTGCCGCTGGTGATTTCGCCGTCACCGGCGGCGGTGATGACCTTCTGGTGCGCACGCAGCACGCCGCCCTTGTCACGCAGGATCAGGCCCAGGAACTGCTGGCGCTGGCCAGCCGCGGCGAGCGCCGCCTTGCCGGTGAAATCGCGCTCGCTCTGCAGATCCACGGTCCAGGCCAGGCCCGCGTCCAGCGGCGAGGTGTTGATATCCATGTCCTGGCCGTACAGGTTCATGCCGGCTTCCAGGCGCAGCGTGTCGCGCGCGCCGAGTCCGGCCGGGCGCACGCCAGCGGCATCGAGCTTTTCCCAGACGGCGGCGACGTTTTCGGCGGGCACAACCAGTTCGAAGCCGTCTTCGCCGGTGTAGCCGGTGCGCGCGACCATGATCTCGCCGATGGAGGCGTCCTGGACCACGACGGCGTTGAACGGCTTGAGGGCGTCGGAAGGCTGGGTGGACGGGAAGGCGCTCCACACCTTGGCGCGGGCGTTCGGGCCTTGCACGGCGACGATGGCCAGGGGCAGCGCACCGGCCGGGGCCACATCGCCGCGGCGCGGGGTGATGCTCACGCCGCTGTCGGTGGCGTCGTTCCGGGCGCGGATCCATTCGATATCGCCAAGCGCCGTGCTGGCGTTGACGACCAGGCGGAAGCGGTCCTCGGCGAAGAAATAGACGATCAGGTCGTCGATCACGCCGCCTTTCTCGTCGAGCATGCACGAGTAGAGCGCCTTGCCCGGCGTCTGCAGCTTGTCGACGTTGTTGGCCAGCAGGCCTCGCAGGAAGGCGCGCGTATTCGCGCCGGCCAGGTCGACCACGCACATGTGCGACACGTCGAATATGCCGGCGTCGCTGCGCACCGCGTTGTGTTCTTCAATCTGGGAGCCGTAGTTGACCGGCATGTCCCAGCCGCCGAAGTCGACCATGCGGGCGCCGAGGGCGCGGTGGATGGCATTGAGGGGCGTGGCCTGGAGCGTCATGGAATCCTCGGGCAGTCTCGGGTTGCGAAAACAAAAAAAGGGTCATCCGCCGCAACGCTTGCTTCGCCCGAATGGCGTTGCAATCCGCTGCGGCGGATGACCCCTCTGTCCTCGATACCTGAGAGATTACGAGACGGATCCGCTGGACCTCATCCTCGCGCGCCCCTTCGGTGGGCACGCTCGCCATTGATGGCGGGTGCCGCTCTCCAGAGTGCGGCATGCATCGTGTGCATATTGCATGCCGATCCGAACGGTCCGTGGTGCCTGAGAGTTTTCGGGTGATACCCCTTCGGCGGCGCAAGACTGTGCGCGCTCTCCCGGTCGGATGCGCGCAATGTACGGGAGGGCCCTGCCTTTGTCAACGCGGCAGGCCCGCCCGCTGTTGCCACGAAATTAGCGGTGATGGTGGTTGTCGTCCGTGACCACGTTGCCGATCACGCCGCCGAGGGCGGCACCGCCCAGAGTGCCTACCGCGCTGCCGTTGGTGAGCACGGCACCGCCCACCGCGCCGGCGCCCGCGCCGATGGCGGTGTTACGTTGCTTTGGCGTCATATCGGCACAGCCGCCCGCCAGGGCGGCTACCGCCACGCCGACCAGTGTCGCTTTGCCAAGGGCTCGTAGTGTTTTCATGATTGGCTCCGGAAGTGACTTCGAATACGTTGGGGGCGGATCGGAATCCATCCCGCCATACTGATTAGAAGCCGCGGCATACCGCGGGTTTTGGGACTTACCAAGTGTTACCTCGGTAATGTCCGCGGCAAGGAAATAGCGATTTCCGCTGACAGAACACCCTCGGCCGAGCGTGTTAACATGGCCGGCTTCGCGCCGGCCGCCGGCATGCTGCGGCATGTTGTGTACCAAGCGCCTCCACCGCCCACCCACGCCAGACATCCCGCGCATGACCCACGGCCTGAACGCTGCCCAATCCGAAGCCGTCCGCTACCTGGACGGGCCCTGCCTCGTCCTTGCCGGAGCGGGTTCGGGCAAGACGCGCGTGATCACGCAGAAGATCGCGCACCTGATCGAGGACAAGGGCTTCGAGCCGCGCCACATCGCCGCCGTCACCTTTACGAACAAGGCGGCCAAGGAGATGCAGGAGCGTATCGGCAAGCTGATGGAAGGCAAGACCACGCGCGAGGGCAAGCGCCTGCGGCTCAAGCAGCTCACGGTGTGCACGTTCCACTCGCTCGGTGTGCAGATCCTGCGCCTGGAGGCCGAACACGTGGGCCTGAAGCCGCAATTCTCGATCATGGATTCGGACGACTGCTTCGGCCTGATCCAGGAGCAGCTCGGCACCACCGACAAGAAGCTGATCCGCGGTGTGCAGGGCACCATCTCGCTGTGGAAGAACGGCATGGTCGATCCCGAAACGGCGATCGCGCAGGCCGCCAACGCCGACGAGCACCAGGCCGCGCTGGTCTACCGCAACTATGTGGCCACGCTGCACGCCTACCAGGCGGTCGATTTCGACGACCTGATCCGCCTGCCCGCCGAACTGTTCGCGCGCAATGAAGCAGTGCAACTCAAGTGGCAGAACCGCCTGCGCTACTTCCTCGTCGACGAATACCAGGACACCAACGCATGCCAGTACCAGTTGCTCAAGCTGCTGGCGGGCGGCTCGCACCTGCGCGCGCCGGCGTTCACCGCCGTGGGCGACGACGACCAGGCCATCTACGGCTGGCGCGGCGCCACGCTGGACAACCTGCGCCTGCTGCAGACCGATTTCCCCGACCTCAAGGTCGTCAAGCTGGAACAGAACTACCGCTCCACGGTGCGCATCCTGGAGGCCGCCAACGCGGTCATCGCCAACAACCCGAAGCTGTTCGACAAGAAGCTGTGGAGCGAGCACGGCATGGGCGACCCGATCGCCGTCCACCCGATGAACGACGAGGAGCACGAGGCCGAGTCGGTGGTGTTCCGCCTGTCCGCGCACAAGTTCGAACGCCGCGCGCAGTTCCGCGACTACGCCATCCTCTATCGCGGCAACCACCAGGCGCGGCTGTTCGAGCAGATCCTGCGGCGCGAGCGCATCCCGTACGTGCTGTCGGGCGGCCAGAGCTTCTTCGACAAGGCCGAGATCAAGGACATCTGCGCCTACCTGCGGCTGATCGCCAACCCGGATGATGATCCTGCCTTCATCCGTGCCATCACCACGCCGCGCCGCGGCATCGGCAACACCACGCTCGAAGTGCTGGGCACGTTCGCGGGGCAGGCCAAGGTGTCGCTGTTCGAGGCGGCCATGATGGGTGGCATCGAAGCGAAACTGCAGCCGCGCCAGCTGGAGCCGCTGCGCGTGTTCTGCGAATCGATGGTGCGCCTGGCCGACCGCGCGACGAAGGACCCGGCCAGCGTGGTGCTGGACGACATGATGGAAGGCATCCACTACGAAGCCTACCTGTACGACGCGTTCGACGAACGGCAGGCCCAGTCGCGCTGGACCAACACGCTGGAGTTCCTCGACTGGCTCAAGCGCAAGGGCACGCGGCCCGAGCCGGACGGCGAGAGTGAAGCCACTGGTTTCGACAGTGCCGATGGCTTCGGCGACGAAGGCAAGAACCTGCTCGAACTGACACAAACCGTGGCGCTGATGAGCATGCTCGAAGGGCGCGAGGAAGATCCCGACGCGGTGCGCCTGTCCACGCTGCATGCGTCCAAGGGGCTGGAGTATCCGCACGTGTTCCTGGTCGGCGTGGAAGAGGGCATCCTGCCCCATTGCCGCGAGGACGAGGACATGGGCGACGAGAAGATCGAGGAAGAGCGCCGCCTCATGTACGTGGGCATCACGCGCGCCCAGCGCAGCCTGCACATCAGCTGGTGCAAGAAGCGCAAGCGCGCGCGGGAGACCTATTCCTGCGAGCCGTCGCGGTTCATCGGCGAGATGAAGCTGGAAGAGGCGCCTGCGCCGAAGGACGAAACGCCCGCGATGAGTCCCAAGGATCGGCTTGGCGCGCTGAAGGCGCTGCTCGGCAATGGTGGCAAGGCGGCGCAGGGTTGAGGCTGCGCAGGTGATGCCCCGATGGCCCGTGCGGCTGTGGTATCCCTGCTGATACAGGGCGGTACCAGCGGGACATGGCTCGACGGGGGGGCCGCGCCTGATATGTTCTGGCGTTGGCGCGGAGCGAGGCCGGCGGCCTGCGCGTGCGTATCAACTTACCGCGCCCCTGAGGCGGCGAGCTGCACGTAGCGCGAGCCGCGCTGGCCCTGCGTGAAGTCGAGCGTGAAATCGCCCACGTCGATGCGTGCCTGCAGCGCGCGCCGCAACTCCGCGGAGCCGCCGCCGCGCCATGCGCCGAGGGCGCGTACCAGCCATGCCGCACCGATGTATCCGGCGATGGTCGCAGGCGAGGGTGGCTCGTCAAGGTATTGCTTCATGCGCACCACGTGTTCCTTGACCACGCGCAGCGTGGCGGCCTGCGGGCCGGGCGCGACCTGCGTCAGCACCATGCCGCCCGGGTAGCCTGCGCCGAGCACTTCACGCGCCACCGTCGGGCTGACTGCAGAAAGCCCGACCAGAAATCCATACCAGCCTTGCGCGGCCAGGGCCCGGCCGAGGCCGGCATAGGCCAGCGTGTCGCCCGCCACGATCACGGCGCCCGGCCGTTGCGCCGCGATGCTGCGCGCGGCGGCCTCCGGGTTGCTGCCCAGCGGTACTGCACGGGTGCCCATCGCAGATTCAAGCCGGCCCAGCCACGATGCGCCATCACCGGGCACGGTCGAGGCAAATTCCGCCGAGACAGCCAGTGCTACGCGTGTCAGCCCATAGTCGCGCAACTGCTTCACCGCAGTGTCGAGCTCGGCCTGGTAGTCGGCGCGCGTGAACCAGACGTTGTCCGCGTTCAGCGCGAGACCCGAGAGCGGCGCCACGATCTGCACGCCGCGCCGGTGCAGTTCGGACGAGGCCGCCAGCGCCGGCAACAGTCGGTCGCCGGGGCCGAACAGCAACTCGGCATGTTCGCCGTCCACGAGCGACAGCGCCTGCATGAGCGCCGCGCGCGGATCGGCATCGGCGTCGCGCACGACATGCGCGATCCGTACCGGACCGCCACCGGCGTTGGCCGCGTCGAACATGACCTTGGCGCCTGCCAGGTAGTCGCGCGCCAGGTCGGCCTGGGCGCCGTTGCGGTCGAGCAGATGGCCGACCACGACGGTGCGCCGGGCCGGCGACTGGGCCAGGGCCAGCGGTGCGGCGGCCAGGCCGCCAAGCGCGGCCATCAGCTGGCGGCGTCGCGCAGAGGCTGGCAGCGTTTCGTTGCGCAGCGATGGGTACGTCGGAAAGTGCGGGATCGAGTGCATGGGGACGGGGATGGCTGGTGCTCCAGGCGGTGGCTGCCAGAGGTGCGGGGCGCAGCGTATCCGGCACCCATGACAGAAATGTGACGAAATGCCCCCGCTGACGTGGGGTCTGTGCGTGCGTTGCGGCTGTCGTGCTTGACGCGCGTCAATTCCCTACACGCGTCACGGAACTAGCATGGATCATCAAACTCCCCGATAAGTCCGCCCCCATGAACACGTCCACCACGCCATCGCCGGCGCTCGACCGCCGCGCCCTGTCCGATTTCCGCGCACTGGCCGGCCGCATCGACGGCAACGGCCCGCGCTACACGTCCTACCCCACGGCTGACCGCTTCCACGGCGGCCTCGACGAGGCCGGCTACCACGCTGCGCTGGCGGACTGCCGCGTAGCGGCGCCGGCCCCACTGTCGCTGTACCTGCACATCCCGTTCTGCGAGAACATCTGCTACTACTGCGGCTGCAACAAGGTCATCACGCGTGACCACGGGCGCAGCGCCAAGTACGTGAACTACCTCGGCCGCGAAATGGCCCTGGCGGCGGCACACCTTGGCGAGCGCAGGCAGGTGCTGCAATCGCACTGGGGCGGCGGCACGCCGACCTTCCTGAACCCGGACGAGATGCGCCGCGTGATGGCATCGCTGCACAAGCATTTCGACCTGCCGGCCGACGGCGAGCACTCGATCGAGATCGATCCGCGCCGCGTCGACTACGAACGCATGGCGCTGCTCGCGGAACTCGGCTTCAACCGCGTCAGCCTGGGCGTGCAGGATTTCGATCCCGAAGTGCAGCAGGCCATCCACCGCGTACAGCCGTTCGAGGAAACCCGCGCCGTGGTCGAGGCCTCGCGCCAACTGGGCTTCCGCTCGGTCAGCCTGGACCTGATCTACGGGTTGCCGCACCAGACCACGGCGCGCTTCAATGCCACCGTGGAGCGGGTACTGACGCTGCGGCCCGACCGGCTCTCCGTCTACAGCTATGCGCACCTGCCGCACGTCTTCAAGCCGCAGCGGCGCATCGACGAAAACGCGTTGCCGAGCGCGGGCGAGAAGCTCGATATCCTCGTCTCCACGATTGAACGCCTGACCGCCGCCGGTTACGTCTATATCGGCATGGACCACTTCGCGCTGCCCGATGATGATCTCGCCGTGGCCCAGCGCGAGGGACGATTGCAACGCAATTTCCAGGGCTATTCCACGCATGCCGGCTATGACCAGCTCGGCTTCGGCATTTCCGCGATCGGCGCCGTGGCGGGGCGCTACGTGCAGAACGCGCGCACGCTCGACGACTACTACGCCACACTCGACGCCGGCCGGCTGCCGGTCATGCGGGGCTTCACGATGGAGCGCGACGACCACCTGCGCCGCGAGATTATCGGCGCGCTGATGTGCAATGGCGTGCTCGACATCGCGCAGATCGAGGCACGCCATGGCATCGATTTCGCGAACACCTTTGCCGCCGAACTCGCGGATCTCGACCGGCTTGGCGCCGATGGCCTGGTCCGGCGCGAGCCGGGCCGGATCGAAGTCACCATGCTGGGCCGCCTGCTCGTACGCCGCGTCGCCATGGTGTTCGACCGGTACTTGCGCGAAGACGCTTCGCGGCCGCCTGCCGCGCAGCCGGCCGCCAACGACGGCGCCCAGCCGGTGCGGTTCATGCCGCGATATTCCCGCGTGGTCTAAAGCGGCGGCGCCGATCCAGGCGCGCGACCGACAGGCGAAAAAAACCCCGCGAACATGTCGCGGGCTTTTTTTTGTATGCGGAGCCGGTATTACTTGGCAGCGCTGGCCATGTAGTCTGCGGCGGCGATGACGTCGGCATCCGGACCGGCATAGCCACCCTTCGGCGGCATCACGCCCTTGCCCTTCAGCGCGAAGTTGTGAACGGCGTCCATGCCTTCCTTCAGGCGCGGCGCCCAGGCGGCCTTGTCGCCGAACTTGGGAGCACCGGCAACGCCAGCTGCGTGGCAGGCAGCGCAGACCTGCTCGTAGACCTTCTTGCCGACATCGGCGGAAGCTGCAGCAGGCGCTGCGGCCGGTGCCGGCGCAGCGGCAGCGGGCGCCGGGGCAGCCGCTGCTGCAGGTGCGGCACCGGCGTCCGATGCCGCGGCAGTGGCCGGAGCAGCGGCGGCAGGCGCGGCCGGCTCGGGGAACTTGGCGCCGCCGGCGTCAGCCATGTAGACCACGGCGCGGCCGAGTTCGTAGTCGGTGTAGTCGTCCGGCGTGGTGCCGGCGCGGGCCTGCATGGCGCCCTTGCCGTTCAGGACCGACTTCATCAGCCCGTCGAAACCCTGGCCGATGCGGCTGGCCCAGTCGCCAGCGTTGCTGTACTTCGGCGCACCCGCCGCACCCGTGGCGTGGCAGGCAGCGCAGACTTCCTTGTAGACCTGCTCGCCGGTCTTGAAGACGCGCGGTGCGTTGGCGTCCTTGATCTCGAGCGACGCGACCGGCTTGATGCGGTCATTGATGGCTTCCGCCGTGGTGACCGACCCGGCACCTTCCTTGGAGCCGTGGCCGACAAAATTGACCAGCAGGATGATCACGATGATCGGGACCAGGAACGCAGCGATCACCACCGCAATCAGCTGCTTCGGCGTCTTGATGGGAGACTCGTGTTCGTCGTGTTGGTGTTGGACGTCGCTCATACAGAACTCTCAGTTTTGCAGGAAACCTTCAGCCGCTCACGCTCGGCTTGATTTATGGGGCCCTTGAACGCCTGGGTCCTTCTGATTGCGTGGTTCGGTACTGTCCCCCGTTTACGACCGCCGCGCGGCTGCGTTTTAACGGAAATAGCTCGCGATTATAGCCCCAAAGGCCTCATGGCAGGGTCAAAAGAGGCGGTTTCGAGACGTCCGGCGACGCCCCCGGATTCCTGCGCATGGACGCGTCGCTGCAAACGCGGTATCCTATGTGACTTTCCTGCGGCGGCGTTCGTCCGCCGCAACGGTTGCACCCGCGGCAGTGCTTGCCGCCAGTGCCATACCACTTCCGCGCGCCCGTAGCTCAATGGATAGAGTACTGCCCTCCGAAGGCAGGGGTTGCTGGTTCGATCCCAGCCGGGCGCGCCAATCCCATCAAGGGATTCCGGCTTTTCCCACCACCGCGAAGGGCGACTGCACCTAAATTGCACCTACCTTTGGCGCTGGCACGGGTGCGATCGAATGGATAAGTGCTACAAAGTGCGACTTTGCGTTGCACATTCAGTTAGCAGTTGCTAAAGTTTCGACATCCAGCCCATGGCAGTACGCCGTTGCAAACATCAAGCAGCGTGCCGAGCCCATGGGCTTTCTTGCGTCTGACAACGAGAAAATCGAAGGGAGGCGCAATGCCGACTGCCATTCTGATTGACGGGGCTTTCTTCATTAAGCGCTTTCGGGCGATCGAACCTGAGAACGCGCACAACCCGCGCCGCGCGGCAGAGTGCGCTCATCGCTGGGCTTGCGCCCACCTGGCCCCGAAGGCTCCGCGCCGCCCAGGAGGCGCCCAGGACGCTCCTGCGGAACGACAGCGCCAGCGTCGCGAGCGACGGGAGCTTTACCGTATCTTCTTCTATGACTGCCCACCTCTGGATAAGAAGATGCACAACCCCATCAGCAAGAAAGCCATCGACTTCAGCAAGTCGGATGAGGCCATATTTCGCTTGGCGCTCCACGAGCACTTGCGAGGAATGCGCAAAGTTGCCCTCCGTTTGGGCCACTTGTCCGCCTATACGCAGTGGGCGATCAAGCCGCATAAAGTCGGCGAGCTGCTCGCAGGCAAAATCCAGATGAATGACCTCCGCCCTGAAGACGTGACGGTCGATATCCGGCAAAAGGGCGTCGACATGCGGATCGGCGTGGACGTGTCGTCCCTGGCCTTCAAAAAACAGGTCGACCAGATTGTCCTCATCGCGGGAGACGCGGATTTTGTACCGGCTGCAAAGCAGGCTCGGCGCGAAGGAATCGACTTCATCCTGGACCCGATGTGGCAGACGATTCCGGCAAACCTCAATGAGCATATCGACGGTTTGCGTTCCACGTGCCCGCAGAAGCCGAGGACTGCTAACAAAGCCCCGCTATTGGTGGCAGATGAATTTCAAGAGGCTGCAGCGAAACGCGCGTGACTGGAACGGCGCTGGTTCGATCCCAGCCGGGCGCACCAATCCCCACGACGGTTTCCTGCGTTTTCGCGCGTTTTGCCTCAAGAGCTGTTTACGCCCGGGCAAGACCTGAGCCGAGCATCCGCAGGCCAGTTCCGGCAGCCCGCCTTCACATGTCTCTTTGTGACACTTTTCGCAAAGTGCTTAAAGCCGTCCTTAGAATGTTTCAATTGTCTCCATGGGGGGGCGAACATAAAGTGTCATTGAGGCCTCCCCTGCAGAACACTCCCCGTTTCTGACAGGACATTGGAAAGCGCGGCATGTCCGCGCTTCTTTTTTCGTGCCTCTTCCTCTCACGAGGGGTGTCGTTGCTGCGCACGACCGGAAGCCAACCGGCTCGGAAACCGATGACGATCAGGGCCTGCTCGAGCAGCATAAGACGGCGGTGCGGATCGAAAGCGACGATCTGCTCGCGCGGATGCGGTGGGTTCGCCTCGCCTACCGCCGGGTTGTCGAGCGAAGCCAGCGTCTGGTGACCGGGAGCATCATCTTGCTGGCATGATTGGATTCCCGCTGAGCGGCAAGCAGCCATGCACAACGAACGGACGCACGGCGACGTCCAGGCACGTTGCCGTCGGGCAGGGAGTCACGCCACGGCGACTGATCGTGCCGCGGCTACGCGCGTGAAAGCCCCGGCAGTCAATACCGCTGCTGCTCGTTGCGTCCCTTGATATTGCCCGCCACACCGCCCGCCACCGCGCCGATGGCAGCACCGGTCCAGCCGCTGCCGCCTGCGATGGCGGCAATGCCGGCGCCGGCTGCAGCACCGATGGCCGCTCCCGATACGGTACCTTGCTGCTGCGGCGTCATGCCCGTGCATGCGGCAACACTGGCCACCGCCAGCGCTGCGCTGATCCATTGAAGTCGTTTCATGGCCTTGCCTTACTTCTTGCCCTGCAGTCCAGGCACCACCATCTCGAACCAGATGGTCTCGATCACCGGCCGCTGCAGGCGGTCGGGGTGGGCGGCATACCAGCGGTCCAGTCCGTCGCGGACCGAATCCAGCGTATGGCCTTTTAACCCCCTGGCCAGGCGCGGCACGATGGTTTGCGAGTCGGGCGGGATATTGCCGGCGTGGTAGGCAACATCGACCTGCACCACATTGGCAATGCCCACCAGGTAGGCCTTCTTCATCTGCTCCGTCGATTCGGTCCACTGCTTGCCTGTGACCAGCGGGACCTCGTCGGCACTGGCCACGCCCGATGCCATGGCAAGCGCCATGCACGCCACGGCGGTCCACGCGTGCAGTTTCTGCCTTGTTGTCATTGCACACTCCTGCGCGGACCGGGACGCATGATGGCCCGCCTCAACGTCGCGCCTGTCTCCGATCAGGGGGTGCCGGCTGGCGCGCTTTTATATTAGTCGCTATTCCAGTGACCGCTACGCCGCCGTGCGGCATCCCGCTGCGGCGCAAGCCCTCTCCGACAAACCGCCTGCGCGGGCCCGAAAACTTTCATATCACTGACCTGCGTCCGCGCCGTCCATGTGCTGATAGATTCGCCTGAATCGGCGTATTCGATTGGAAGAGGGCAAGACATGGCACTGACGGCACTGATCCGGCGTATCGCAGGCCCGGGCCTGGTGGGCTTGGCTTTGGCACTGGCCACAGGGAGCAGCGCCGCGTCGCCCGTGGATCTGCCTGGAGCGCTGCCCAACATGGTCGGCCTCGGCGTAGGTTCGACCACCGAGTTCGCGGGTGGCAAGGACCGCATGATCGGCGTTGTACCCGGCGTGCGCTATGTGACGCCGGGCGGGCGGCTGCTTGAGTGGTACGGGCCGTACGCGCAATTCAACTTCGGCGGGCTGACCGGCTTCCAGTGGGGGCCCGCGGTGTCGCTGCGCCTCGGGCGCAGTGGGGTCGACGACCCGGTAGTGTCGCGCATCCATGAGATCGACACGACGGTCGAGGCCGGCGGCTGGATCGGCTACGAGTACCTGCATGAAGGCTCCATCCCGTTCCGTCTGCGCGGCGGCATCAACGTGATGACGAATGCGGGCATCGTCTACGGCGGCGCCCGCGTGACCGCCAATGTCTCGGCATGGGTGCCGATGCACCGTCGCATCTATGCCGGCATCGGCCTGGGCGCAACCTGGGTCAGCGACAGCTTCAACCGCACGTATTTCGGCGTGACCGACGCGGATGCGGCTGCCAGCGGCCTGCCGGCGTATAACCCCGGGGGTGGGCTGGAGCAGTACACCGGGTGGCTCGCGCTCCTCTACCAGATCGACAAGAACTGGTATGCCGGGGCCATGGTCTATACGCAGCGGTTGACCGGCGACGCGGCCGACAGCCCCATCGTCACCCAGCGCGGCACCCGCGACCAGATCACCTATGGCATCGGGTTGGGCTATACATGGCGCTGACACAGGATACGTGTCGTGGCTGTAACGAATTGTCCGTCAGCGCCGCGGCAATTCTTCGTCACAATCCGCGTCCTTTTGGCGCCGCGCCGCGGGCACCGGGAAATGTGCGATGCATCATGGTTGAAACACTTCTGCCCGATTCGGGGGACGAACCATGCGCCCACGCATCGCAAGGTGCGTCCAGTCGGTGCGTTGCCGCACATGGCGCGCAATTTGCGTCACTGAAACCCTGGGCAGGCCGCCATGGCCCCTGTCCACCTGTGCATGGCGGCCCGGGATGTCGATGCGGAGGTTTGCCATGCCCGCGATTTCGAATGACCTGCTTGCGTCACTGCGCACGGCCGTGCGCGGCAAGGTGCTGCTACCCGGTGATCCCGGCTACGACGAGTCGCGCGCCATCTGGAATGCCATGGTGGACAAGCGCCCCGCACTGGTGGTGCAGTGCACGGGGGCTGCCGACATAGCGGCAGCGGTGGCATTTGCGCGTGACAACGGCCTACTGCTCGCGGTGCGTGGCGGCGGCCACAACATTGCCGGCAAGGCGTTGTGCGATGACGGCCTCGTCATCGACCTGTCGCCCATGCGCGCCGTCCATATCGACACTGGTTCGCAGCGCGCCTGGGTGGAGCCCGGGGCGCGGCTGGCCGACTTCGACCACGAGGCCCAGGCTTGTGGGCTGGCGACGCCGCTGGGCATCAACTCGACCACGGGTGTGGCCGGGCTGACGCTTGGCGGCGGCTTCGGCTGGCTGACGCGCAAGTACGGCATGACTGTGGACAACCTGCTCTCGGCGCAGGTCGTGACCGCCGATGGCCAGCGTCTGCGTGCCAGCGAACAGGAACATGCCGACCTGTTCTGGGCCCTGCGCGGCGGCGGCGGCAATTTCGGCGTGGTGACGCTGTTCGAGTTCAAGCTGCACGCCGTGGGCCCGCAGATCCTGGCCGGATTGCTGGTGTTCCCGGGCGCCGAAGGGCGCGCGGTGCTCAGCCAGTACCGCCTGTTCACCGAAACCATGCCGGAAGACCTCAATGTCTGGGTGGTGCTGCGCCAGGCGCCGCCACTGCCGTTCCTGCCGCAGGCGGTGCACGGTACCGACGTGGTGGTGCTGGCCGTGTTCTACGCAGGCGATCCTGCGCAGGGCCAGCCGCTGCTCGCGCCGTTGCGCGGCTTTGGCACCTTGCTCGGCGAGCATGCGGGTCCCATGCCCTATGTCGCATGGCAGCAGGCGTTCGACCCGCTGTTGACGCCGGGCGCGCGCAACTACTGGAAATCGCACAACTTCACGCAACTGCCGGACGAGGCGATCGACGCGATGATGGACTTCTCCAGCCGGCTGCCTTCACCGCACTCGGAGATCTTCATCGGCTTTGTCGGCGGCCGGGCTGGCAGCGTTGCGGCCGATGCCACCGCCTACCACCACCGCGATGCGCGCTTTGTCATGAACGTGCACACCCGGTGGGAAAGCCCTGGCGAGGACGCCGCCTGCGTGGCCTGGGCACGCGACTTCTTCAGCGCCACCGAACCGTATGCGACGGGCGGCGTCTACGTGAACTTCCTGACCGAGGACGAAGCGGCGCGCGTTGGCGCGGCCTATGGCCCCAACTACGAACGGCTGGCCCGCATCAAGCAGAAGTACGATCCGGACAACCTGTTCCGGGTGAACCAGAATATTGCGCCTTCCGCATAGAAGGAAATCCCGGGCATGCGCCTTGCTATGATGTGCGCATGCCCGACGATTTCCTGATTCCCCACCACGAATACGACATCACGGCGATCCGTGCGCAGGGCGCCGGTGGGCAGAACATCAACAAGGTGTCCAACGCGGTGCACCTGCGCTATGACGTGCGCGCGTCTTCGCTCGCACCGGACCACAAGGAACGCCTGCTGCAATTGCATGACCACCGCATCACGCGCGATGGCGTGGTGGTCATCAAGGCCCAGCAGCACCGCAGCCTCGAGCTGAACCGAGACGATGCCATACGGCGCCTGCACGAGCTGGTCGCCAGCGTGGCAACGCCGCCGCGCGCGCGCCGGCCCACACGGCCCACGCTGGCTTCGCGCAAGCGGCGCCTTGAAAGCAAGAGCCAGCGCAGCCAGGTCAAGGCGCTGCGCGGCCGCGTTACGGAGTGAGCGCGGCCAGCCTGCTGCCGGCCGGCACCTTGGCGACGACAGGCCGCCGGTAGGCCGGAAAATAGCCACGGAGATCGCCGTCCGAAGCAGCGCGGCCCGCCGAGAGCGCATGGTATGCCTCGCGGCTGACGACCACGCGCTGCGTGCTGAACATGTGCGTGTCCGGCGAGAATCCGCGCTTGAACTCATGCAGCGAGTCCACCGCCGAGCCGAGTCCGCCGCCAAGGTGCAGCCGCGAGAAGCCATGCATGCGGCCCCATTCCCTGGCAGTGTGGATGATGATCTTGGTCGGCTGGCGATGACGGTAGTCCCAATCCGATCCGGACAGGTGGTACTGCATGATGCCGGACTGCTGTGCGAGCGTGAACAGCGCTCCGCCGATGACATGGCCCGCTTCCTCGGCAACGAGCAACAACAGGTTGTCGCCAAGTCCATTGACGAGCGAACGGTAATACTGCTTGTCAAAGAAGTAGTAGTCCGTCGCGCAGCGGCGCGTCATGGTCTGGTTGTAGATGTCGATGAAGCGCGACAGCGTTTCGAACTCCCGGTCCACCCGCACCGTCACGCCCGCGCGCCGGGCCCGGTTGATCCCCAGCTTGTGGCGCGACTGCGTTTCCTGCCAGTGTTTCTCGGGCGGCTTGCGCAGGTCGATCGACACCGTCATTCCCTGTTCGAGCACCAGCCCGACCGAACTCTTCCAGTGCGTGTTGAGCAGCGGGTGCAGGCGCAGGAAGCAGGACACGCAGCCGGCTTCGCGCAGCATGTCCACCGCGGCACGGAACGCGGCATCCGCGAAATCCGCGGGCGCGCCCGTGCTCACGAGCGGTCCGCCGTATCCGTAGGCCGATGTGGCATCCCACAGGCCCCCGGTGAGATCGCGACGGACGAAGGGAACAAGCAGCTCGTGGGCGCCGTCCGTCACATGCACGGCTAACGCACGGCCCCGTTCGCTGCGCTCGGCAGCCTTCATCCAGGCCGGCGTGTGATGGCAATCATGGCTGCAGCGCTCCAGGGCGGTGCGCCAGGCGTTACTGGTGATGTCCAACAGATTCGCTCGCATCTCTTGCTCCCCGACAGGATGCCTGCGGTATCCGCCCCAGCCACCAGGGCTTTCGGACGGTTCGCAGCGATCAATTGAGTTTCAGCGTGCCGATCGCAGCGCCGCAATGCGCTGCTCGATCGGCGGATGGCTCGAGAACAGCGCCATCCACGATTTCCCTCCCGCTATGCCCATGGCCTGCATGTTCTGCGGCAGGCCCTCCGGCTCAAGCCCGCCCAGCCTGCGCAGCGCGGCGACCATCGGCGTCGGCGTGCCCATCAGGCCGGCCGCGCCCGCGTCGGCGCAGAATTCGCGGCGGCGCGAAAAGGCGGCGACGATGATGCTGGCCAGAACGCCGAAGACGATCTCGCAGACGATCACGGTGACCATGTAGCCGATGCCGGGCCCGCTCGACTCCTCATCGTTCTTGCGCAGCATCGAATCGACGAAGTAGCCGACCACGCGCGCAAGGAAGATCACGAACGTGTTGACCACGCCCTGGATCAGCGTGAGCGTGACCATGTCGCCATTGGCCACGTGCGCCACCTCATGCGCGAGCACGGCTTCCACCTCGTCATGCGACATCGACTGCAGCAGGCCGGTGGAAACGGCCACCAGCGAGCTGTTCTTCGTCGCGCCGGTCGCAAACGCGTTGGGCTCGCCCTCGTAGATCGCCACTTCGGGCATCGGCAGCCCGGCCTTCTGAGACAGCTTCTGCACGGTCTGCACCAACCACAGTTCGGTACTGGTGCTGGGGTGCGTGATGACCTGCGCGCCGGTGGACCACTTGGCGATGGCCTTGGACATCAGCAGCGAGATGAAGGCGCCGCCGAAGCCCATCAGCGCGGCAAAGGCGAGCAGCATGCCAAGGTTGAGACCGTTGGCGGTCAGGAAGCGGTTCACGCCAAGGACGCTGGCGGTGATACTGAGGACGAGCATGACGGCGAGGTTGGTCGCCAGGAAAAGCAGGACGCGTTTCATGAGAGTGGAACAGGACAGCGGGATAGGCGCGGACGAGCCGCAGGCGCGTGCGGCGCCTCAACGGCACAGCGCGCAGGAACGGCCATGCGCGGCGAATGCCGCGCAGGTGGGGATCAGCCGCGCGGTGGGCGCGGCAGGAGAGGAAGGTCGGGGTCGGGCAGGGCAGTACCCGCGTAGCGCGGCGGCCCGGACTGGGTGGGGCCGGCAGCAAGGCGGAACTGGGATCCGGGCAGGAGCTGTTCAGTGAGGTCGATGCCGGCCGGTAGCGGCTCGGGGGCTTCGGCCAGGTCGGCCGGCGAAATGGTGTCGGGTGCGAGAACTTCCGCCGCCGTGCACAGTCCGGCCGGGTGGCTGTCCGTCTGCTGCGCCGGGCTGGCCGCGGCATCCGTGGCGGGCGCGCCGGTACCGGCCCACGCCTGGAACGGCAGGAAGGCCAGCATCAGGACCAGCAGGAGGAGCCGGATGGAGCGCACGCGACAGCGAAGAATCAAATGGGGATGCCCCGAATTCTACAGGATGGTGCTGGCGTTCGCGGTGCCGTAATGAGCGCTATCCAACGATGCGCGCGGCTGCCCGAGTGCCCCACCAGGCGGCCTCTTCGAACACCGACAGGCCTGACAGGTCGGCATGGGCGAACTGGATGGGTCCGTCCACGCCGCGCAGCGCGACTGCGCCGGCGTTGGCGAGGAAACCTGGCAACGGTGACGCCATGGCATGGCCGCGTGCCGTGATCTCTACTTTGTCCGTGTGGCGCCAGAACCCGCGGCCATAGACTTCGCGCAGGTCGGTCACGGCGTGGTCCATCAGTTCGGCAGGGCTCGCCTCAGCCAGCCAGCGCCGTATCGTGGCCGGGGCGGCGGCCTGGCCCAGTGCCGCGCCATCGACCGGGCAGTAGGCCGTGAATACCGTGCGCGCCGGCGGCGCCTGCCGGATCAGCTGGTGCGTCGCCACCACATAGCCGAGTGCGCGCGAACCGTGGACGACGTTGTCCCAGGCCAGCGGCACGCCCGGCGCCTCAGCCGGGAAACCGCGCAGGTCAAAGCTCGACACCAGCCAGGCCGCATGCGGCGGCAAGTGGCGGGCCGGATCGAAACCGAAGCGGGCAAGCGGCGTCAGGCGCGCGGCCACGTGCAGCGGCATGGCGCAGATCACGCGACGCGCGCGCAGGCGCATGGTGCGCGGCATGCCGTGGGCATCCGCCACGCCGGTGCAGAGCACGTCCACGCCTTCACGCGATTCGTCGAGCCTGAGCGCCATGCCCGGGCGATGCCAGTCCGACCGGCCCGTCAGCCTGTCGACGCGTGCGATCAGCTTCGACACCAGCCCGTGCAGCCCGTCCGGCCACGTCAGCACGGCGCCGTCGGCGGCGTTCTGCGCATGGCCGCCGCGGCTCGCAAAGTAGTGCAGTCCGGCCCATGCCGACACGACATCATGGCCAGCGCCGTAGTCGTCGCGGCAACAGTAGTCGGCATAGGCATGCAACGTGGGCGAGCTGAAGCCCTCGTCCAGCAGCCATTGGCGGAAGGTGCGCGTATCGAGCGCCATCCATTTCGGGTCGCGCGAAGCCAGCGCGATCGGGATGGTAAAGGCCTTGCGCCCGTCGTTGCCGCGCGCGTCCCGAAGCTCGCTGATGCGGGCGAAGAAGCGCGCATGCTGCTCGCGTTCGCCGTCATCGAGCCCGTCGGTCGGCAGCAGGCCGTCATGCCATCGGCCGTTGCGGAAATGCCTCTCCTCGGGCGCATGGACGATGATGCGCTCGTCGAAGCGCGGGCGGACGCTGAATGGATCCTGCTCGATCACGCCGACGTCGGCGAGCATCTCGCGCATATGGGTCGATTCCACCGACGGCAGCGGGAGGTAGTGCGCGCCGCGCGGGAAGCCCAGGTCGCCGAACCGGCCGGCCGCCGTGTTGCCGCCGAACTCGGGACCGTCGATGACGATGAAGTCGCGCATGCCGGCACGCGCGAGCAGCCAGGCGGCCGACAGGCCCGCGGCACCGCTGCCAAGGATGGCAACGTCCGTGTGCAGTTCCCCGTCGGGCTGCGGCCATTGCGCGGCGTCACGCAAGGCATGGCCCTGCGCCATCCCGGGGCGCAGCACGACCGGCGCGGCCTCATACAGTCCGACGCCGGACAGGAAGCGGCGCGAGGCATCGCCAAGCCGGTCGCAGCCGGCCAGCGCGGCAGAGGCGCCGATCAGGAACGTGCGGCGGTCCATCACTACGTGCTCGTCGACGTGTCAGCGGATGACATTGCCCCAGTCCTGCTCGAAGTCATGCACCAGCGACTGCTCGTTGAGCCGGTTCGCGTGGCCCGCGCGCGGTGCCATGTCGGGCGGGAAGCGGAACATCAGCGCGGTGCTGTCGGCGTCCAGGAACTTCATCGGCACGTCGTAGCGCGTGGGCGGGCTGTAGTCGCCGCGCTTGCCGGCCAGGATGAAGCCCCATTCGCCGAACGACGGCACATAGGCGTGGTAGGGCCAGGTGTGCAGGCCCGCTTCGTTGAGCGTGGCATTGATGCCCCAGAACGAACGCGGCGCGTAGTACGGCGACGTGGACTGCACCACGGCATAGCCTTTCTCCGCAAGGTGCCGCGACAGCAGCCGATACATCGGCACCGAATACAGCTTGCCCAGCCCGAAGTTGGACGGGTCGGGCAGGTCGACGATGATGGCATCGAACACGTCGGCATGCTGCTCCATCCATTGCGCGGCATCGGCGTTGACCACCGTCACGCGCTCATCGCGCAGCGAGTCCTGGTTGAGCGCGCGCAGCGGCGCGCTTTGCGAGAACAGCGTGGTCATGGCCGGGTCCAGGTCGACCAGCGTCACGTGCTCGATATGGCGGTGGCGCAGGATCTCGCGCAGCGCCAGCCCGTCGCCGCCGCCGATTACCAGCACGCGGCGCGCCCACGGCAGCGCCTGCAGCACCGGGTGCACGAGCGCTTCATGGTAGCGGTGCTCGTCGCGCGACGAGAACTGCAGGTTCCCGTTGATGTACAGGCGCAGGTCGTCCTTCCAGCGCGTGATCACGAGGCGCTGGTACGGTGTGGATTCGCTGTGGATGATCTCGTCGCCGAACAGACCGCGTTCGGCCCAGTGCGTGAGCCGGTCGGAACCGGCAAAGCCAGCGCCAAGCAGCGCGATCACCACCAGCGCGCGCATCGTGCGCAGCGGTACCTGCGGCAGCTCGTCGCGAAACAGGCGCGTGGTGTAGAGCGCCACTGCCGCGTTGAGCATGCCGAACAGGAAACCCGTGCGCGACAGTCCCAGCCGCGGCGCCAGCACCAGCGGAAACACCAGCGACACCGCGAGCGCGCCCAGGTAGTCGAACGTCAGCACGCGGCTCACCAGGTCGCTGAAGGCGGCGCGACGCGCATTGAGGATGCGCATGACCAGCGGGATCTCCATGCCCACCAGCACGCCGGTCAGGAACACCAGCGCGTAGAGCGCCGTGCGGAACGGCGCCGACAGCCACGCGAACACCACGAACAGCAGTGCTGCCGAGATGCCGCCGAGCAGGCCCACCAGCACCTCGATGTCGATGAAGCGCGCCAGCACGTCCTCGTCCTTCACATAGCGCGACAGCCACGAGCCCACGCCCATGGCGAACAGGTAGCAGCCGATGATCGACGAGAACTGGAGGATGGAGTCGCCCAGCAGGTAGCTGGACAGGGCGCCGGCGATCAGTTCGTAGCCAAGCCCGCAGGAGGCCACGATCAACACCGAAATGACAAGGGCACGGTCGCGCATCAGGCGGCTGTCTGGCGGGATTTACGAGTTCCGGGGGGAGCTGGCAGATGAGACTGCGGATATACTTGCGCGCATTCGCGCGCTGCCGGCGCAATCGTAGTCAAATGTCCTGTGTCATCGAGTAACGGCGCGGACTCCGGCGCTGTCCACAACCGCCACGGAAACAGCATGCAACCGATCTACGCCTACGCCATGCACCTGCTGGCAAGCCTTGTACTGCTTGCCGTGTTCGTCGGAGTCTACACCAGGATCACGCCGTTCCACGAGTTCAGGCTGATCCGCCAGGGCAACATCGCGGCGGCGCTGTCGCTTGGCGGCGCGATCCTGGGATTCTGCTTCACGCTGTCGTCGTCGATCCAGCACAACGACACCTTTCCGACGTTCCTGCTGTGGGCGGTCGGCGCCATGGTGGTCCAGGCGCTGGTCTACGCGGGCCTGACCCGGGCGCTGCCCGACATGGACGCCGCCATCGAATCCGACAATATCGGCATGGGCGCCCTGATGGGCACCATCTCGGTTACCGTGGGCGCGCTCAACGCGGCCTGCCTGTCCTGAAACACGCTTCACTCGCATCCACGCCAGAGGAGACCTGACATGAGCATCGGTTCTTTCATCAAGAAGCAGTTCATCGACATCCTCCAGTGGACAGAGGACACCGACGGCGTGCTGGCCTGGCGCTATCCGATGGAGGACATGGAAATCCAGTACGGCGGCAGCCTGACCGTGCGCGAGTCGCAGATGGCGGTGTTCGTCAACGAAGGCAAGATCGCCGACGTGTTCGGGCCCGGCATGTACAAGCTCACCACGCAGACGCTGCCGGTGCTGACCTACCTGAAGAACTGGGACAAGCTGTTCGAGTCGCCCTTCAAGTCCGACGTCTACTTCTTCAGCACGCGCCTGCAGATCGGCCGCAAGTGGGGCACGCCGCAAGCCATCACCATCCGCGATGCGGACTTCGGCATGGTTCGGCTGCGCGCGTTCGGCCTGTACTCGTACAAGGTCGCCGATCCTGCCAAGTTCTACAGCGAGATCAGCGGCACGCGCGCCGAATACACGCGCGATGAAGTGGAAGAGCAGCTGCGCAACCTGCTGATCGCCACCATGACGAACGCGCTTGGCGCGTCGTCGCTGCCGTTCCTCGACATGGCGGCCAACCAGGCGCTGATGTCGCAGACCATCCGCGAGCGGCTGGCGTCGGAGTTCGAGCGCTATGGCGTGGCGCTGGACAACTTCGCGGTCACCAATGTGTCGCTGCCGGAGGAGCTACAGAAGGCCATCGACACCCGCATCTCGATGGGGATGATGGGGGATATGGCGAAGTACACGCAGTACCAGGTCGCCAGCTCGATCCCGCTGGCCGCGCAGAACGAGGGCGGCGTGGCGGGCTTGGGCGCGAGCCTGGCCGCGGGCGCGGTAATGGGGCAGGCGATGGCCGGCGGGCTTGCCGGCGCGGCAGGTGCAGCGGGCGCACCCGGCGTACCCGCACCTGCGGTGCCGCCCGCCAACTCGGCTGCCGCTGCGGACGACCCGGCCGTACGGCTGCAGAAGCTGAAAGAGTTGCTCGACAAGAGCCTGATCACGCCGGCCGAGTTCGACAGCGCCAAGGCCGAGATCCTGAAAAAGCTGGTCGGCTGACGGGGCTGCATGCAACAGGTCAACTGTCCTGGTTGCGGCGCGGAGGTCGCGTTCCGTTCCTCCGCCGCCGTCATGGCCGTATGCGAGTATTGCCACAGCACGCTGGTCAAGGATGCCGATGCCGTCAAGGACATCGGCAAGATGTCGGCCGTGCTGGAAGACTACACACCGCTGCAGCTCCATGCATCGGGACGGTGGCAAGGGCAGGGCTTCACGCTGGTGGGGCGCATCCAGCTGCGCTACGAGGCCGGGCTGTGGAACGAGTGGTACCTGCTGTTCGACGACGGCAGCGACGGCTGGCTCGCGGATGCCTCGGGCCAGACCATGCTGACGCGCCGCGTGTCGCCGGAACAGGCGGCGGCTGCGCAGTTCGACCAGGCGCCGCAGTTCGAGTCGCTGCGTCCCGGCGACAGCCTGTTTTTCGACAAACGCCGCTGGCTTGCCGGCGACGTGCGCACCGCGCGCTGTACCGGCGGTGAAGGTGAGCTGCCGTTCGTGGTCGGCGCGGGCTGGATCGCGCAGGTGGCCGACTTCCGCGACGAGGGGCGTTTCCTGACGCTCGACTACGCCGACGGCTATCCTCCGACGGTCTACACAGGGCAGCTTGTCACGCTGGACCAGCTCAAGGCGCAACTGCTGCGTCCCGCAGATGAAATCGGCCGCACCGCGGACCGCTATCGCGGCAAGGCCATATCGCTCGCCTGCCCGAACTGCGGCAGCCCGATTGCCTATCGCGCCGGCATGGCCAGCTTCGTCGTCTGCGGCAGCTGCCACAGCGAGGTGGACTGCACCACGTCTACCGCCATCGTGCTGGAAAAGCACAAGGAGCTGGAGGCGCTCAGGACCAGCCTGGCGCCCGGCGATATCGGCACCATCGGCGGCAAGCCCTATGCCGTGCTGGGGCTGATGCAATGCACGGACAACGACGAGGATGAAGCCTCCACGTGGGTCGAATACCTGCTCTTCAACGAGGAGCGGGGCATGTTCTGGCTCGTGGAGCAGGACGGCGGCTGGGACAAGGTCGAAGTGCTCGACACCTGGCCGCGCATGGCCTCGGCGGACGTGGCAACGTGGCAGGGCAAGCATTTCCGCAAGGGCTTCGACTACCGCAGCGAAGTGCTCTATGCAGCGGGCACCTTCAACTGGCGCGTGCGGGTCGGCGACAGCACGCAGCTCACGGAATTCGGCGAACCCGCGCTGCGCCTCACGCGCGAAACGTCTGACACGGAGGTTGTCTGGACGCGCTCGACCCGGGTCACGCGCGCGCAGGTGGCGCAATGGTTCCCGCACAACAAGGCGCTGGCCACGGCCGCCGCACAGCCGGGCGCGGCTGTGCGCAAGCCGCCCGAGGACTCCGACCTGGCCTTCTGCCGCAAGGCCGCGAAGTGGTACGCCATTGTGCTGGCCATCCTCAATGTACCGGTGGCATTGATGAAGGACAGCGGCTGGATCACGCTGGCCTTCGGGCTGCTGCTGCTGTGGGCACCGCTGTGGCTGGTGGGCCGCTGGTCAGCCAAGGACTGATGACGTGCGACTTCTCTACCTGATCTACGGCCTGATCGTGCTGTTCGGGGCAACCTTCTACAACCTCGGTTCCGGCGACTACAAGTCCGGCAGCTCGGGCGGTTCCGGCCGCATATGGGGCGGCAGCAGCGGCGGCAACTGGTCCTCGGGCGGCGGGCACAAGTGAGGCGGGCACCGTGAACGCGCCGCAACTGCCTTGCCCGGCCGTGCTCGGCCGCCATCTGCTGCTCGACCTGCAGGGCGTCGCGCCCGCGTTGCTCACCGACGCGGCACTGGTCGAGCGCGTGCTGTACGCGTCGACGCAGGCGGCCGGCGCGACGCCGGTGGATGCGCGCTTCCAGCACTTCGGTCCGGGGCTTGGCGTGACGGGCGTGATCCTGCTCAAGGAATCGCATATCAGCATCCATACCTGGCCAGAGTATGGCTTTGCGGCTGTGGATATCTTCATGTGCGGCTCGGCCAGGCCCGAACTGGCGGCGCAGCATATCCGCGAGGCACTGGCGCCGCGCGCGATGACGCTGCGCGATGAGGCGCGCGGCGTGAACAGGTGCCGCTGACGCCGCTCCGGCAAGTCATTCGCTTCTGCGCTAGACTTACACTCAACCCCGTAGTCACTACAGAGATTTCTGTCCCATGCGAATCGGCGAACTCTCCCGGCACAGCGGTTGCGATGTCGAAACCATCCGCTACTACGAACGCGAAGGCGTGCTCGATGCTCCCCAGCGCGAGGACAACGGCTATCGCCGCTACGGCGACACCCATCTCATGCAGCTCAACTTCGTGCGGCACTGCCGTTCACTGGGCATGAGCTTGTCGGACGTGCGCCGGCTGCGCGACTTCGAGCGCAATCCGTCGCAGGACTGTGACGATGTCAACGCGCTGCTGGACCGCCAGATCGAGCAGATCCACGCACAGCGCGTGGCGCTGGAAACGCTGGAGAGCCAGTTGCGCGCCTTGCGCGAGACCTGCCACCACCAGCACCAGGCCGCCAGCGAATGCGGCATCCTGCAGAACCTGCAGCAGGCCGCGGCCGGCGCGCCGTGCGAATGCCACGCGCACACCACCGGCCACGCCGGGTGAAGGTCACCCCCGCCGCGCATGCCGCCCGCCTGTGCTACGATGGCTGTTCGCGTCCCTGCACCAGACCGGTGCGGACGCGAAGCCAGAATTGCCGGATAAGCTGATCGACGTCTTGCGATTGCCTGCCGCGCGATCCGTTCCGGTTTTCCTTTCCAGATCCTGCTTCCTGTTATCCGCGTGACCGCCATGCCAGTTCGCCATTTGCTGCCCGCCGTACCTGCCCGCCCCGCGCGGCAGGTACGCGCGCGCGCCGGCGCTGCGGCCCTGGCCACGCGCATGACGCCCCGCCGCCGGGTCAGCGCTCCGCCTGATCCCGCCCGGTTCCCAGCCTGACTGTCCCCACCAAGGACCCGGGCCGAACCGGGCTCCAGCCTCACGCCTGCGTCGTGACACCGATGCGCCTTGCAAGCGCCGTGTGACCCGGCAACGCCGGCCTTGATTCGCTGTTTTGCTGTTTCCTGATGTTCCCGCATGGGCCGTCGGCAATGCCGTCCGGTCGCCGTGCCGGACCCAACCTGACCGCTACCGACACCTGACGGAGGATTAGCCATGACGGCCACCAACCCGACCGCAACGACCCTCTACCTGACCGAACTCGACGTCACACGCCTGGAGCGCCTTGCCAGCCGCCCGGGCGCCGGCCCTATGGCCGATATGCTCGACGCGCTGCTCGCGCGCGCGGCAATCGTCACGCCGCAGGACATCCCGACCGACGTGGTCACCATGAACTCGCGCCTGGTCTGCGCGCTGCAAGGCGACCCGGCACCGCGCCAATGGACACTGGTCTACCCGGATGAAGCCGACTTCGATGCCGGCCGCCTGTCGGTGCTGTCGCCGGTAGGCCAGGCGCTGCTGGGCGCCCGTGCCGGCCAGACCGTGAGTTACCGCCTGCCCGATGGCCGCGAACAGCACGTAACGGTCACCGAGATCGCCTTCCAGCCCGAAGCCAGCGGCCAGTACACGCTCTGATCGTGTGAAACGGGCACCGCACGGTATGCGCGTGCGGGCCCGCAAGGCATGAACCAGCCAACCTGCAGATAGCAATCCACACGCGCCGTTCGTCAGCAAGTTCGTCGTTTCACGACTGACAACTCACCATTCGTCGCAGCGTCATTTCCGATGACGAGACCAGTGACTAAGCTTCAGTCCGTGCTCGCATGGCAACACAGATTGCCCAGCGGCAAAGAGTTAGCCGGTCACATAAAGAAAGACGAAATCAGTCGAAGGAGTCCGAAATGATCGCCAAACGCATTCTTGGCGGCGCGTTCGTGGTGGCGGCCCTGGCCGCATCGGCCGCGGCGATAGCTGCCCCTGCCGCGACCAGCAAGGCTGGCAAGTTCGATGTATATGCCGATGCACTGCGCGCCGGGAAGTTCGATCCGTACGTGGACGGCACCAAGCAAGGCAAGTACGACGTCTTCAGCGACGGCGCGCGCAAGGACCGGTATGACCCTTATACGGATGGGGCGCGCAAGGACCGCTTCAATCCATATACCGACGGGGCAGCCGCATTTAGTGGCGAGATCTCCGCGAGCTCGACCGACAACTCGCGCACTGGCGACGGCTCGCTCTACGGATACCGCGTCTGACGCGCTTCCTCAGGGTTCCCCCAGGACCTGCAGCGGCCACCAAGGGTGGCCGCAAGTTTTCTCTCCCGCCTGCCCGGCAGACCTCCTCCTCCTTCTCTCTGCGCCGGGCAGGCGATTTTTCCCCGATGACTACGATTTGACGCCAGCCGCTGGGGCTGTGTGTGCCGTACGTTCGCGCCGTCTCGCCGGGCAACGCGCCTGATGCATCAAGGCTGGCGTGCGGCGAAGGTGTCGCACTTGCGGATGTCGCCGGTGGTCAGCCCCTGGCGCAGCCAGCGTACGCGTTGTTCGCTGGTGCCGTGGGTGAAGGCCTCGGGCACCACATAGCCCTGCGCCTGCCGCTGCAAGCGGTCGTCGCCAATGGCGGCGGCAGCCTTCAGGCCTTCCTCGATATCACCCGGCTCCAGCAGCCGCTGGTTGGCGCGCTGTGCGGTGGCGGCCCAGACACCCGCCAGGCAGTCCGCCTGCAACTCCATGCGTACCGACAGCTGGTTGGCCTGCGCCTGGCCCATGCGCCTGCGTGCGGCATCCACCTTGTCGGAGACGCCCAGCAGGTTCTGCACATGGTGGCCGATCTCGTGCGCGATCACATAAGCCTGCGCAAAATCGCCTCCGGCGCCGAAGCGCCGGCGCAGCTCGTCATAGAAAGCCAGGTCGATATAGACCTTATGGTCGCCCGGGCAGTAGAACGGCCCCATGGCTGACTGTCCCGTACCGCACGCGGTCGGCGTGGCGCCCGAGAACAGCACGAGCTTGGGTGGCTCGTAGCGCCGGCTGAGCTCCGTCTCGAAGATGTGCTCCCATGTCCGCTCGGTATTGCCCAGCACCTTGCGCGTGAACACCGTCAGCTGGTCATTGGCCGGCGGCCGGTTGACCTGGTGCTGCTGCGGCGCCTGCTGGCCCTGCAGCACCGATGCGCCCTGCATGATGACCGTCGGGTCGATGCCGAAGAAATACGACGCGGCAAGGGCGATGATGACCGTGCCGATGCCGATGGTCTTCGGACCACCGAACCCGCCACCGCCAAAGCCGCCGCGGCGGTCTTCAACGTTCTGGCTTTCGGCTTCGTCATCAAGACGCATGGGGGCTCCGGGGGAGGGGGCTAAGGGTGGGAATCAAGTATAGCAATGAGGCTAAGGAGTGTTTGGAGCGGGGTATCGTGTTTGATGGGGCGCCAGGCACCGCACCCCATCCCATATCCGACAGCCCAAGATCCCAAAAAAAACGCCACCCGCACAGCCTTGGAGAAGGCCCTCGCGGGTGGCGGGCGGCAATTGGCACCACTGGGGCACGGCCAGTGCCCCGACAACGAAACCGGGTCAGACCGTGGCAGCCTCCCGAACGGCGTCAGTACCAGCCACCGCATTCCCGCCCACTTCCGCCACGCGCAGCAGGTTGGTCGTGCCGCCCTGGCCGAATGGCATGCCGGCAGCAATCGTGATCTGGTCGCCGGGCGCGGCATAGCCCTCAATGAGCGCGGCCCGCGTGGCCGCGTCGACCATCTCGTCGACGCTCTGCACATCCGGGCTCACGGTCGAGTGAATGCCCCACGCAATGGCCAGCCGGCGCGCGATCTCCAGGTTCGGCGTGATACTGACGATCGGCGCGCACGGCCGCTCGCGGGCAGCGCGCAGCGCCGTGGCGCCGGAAGACGTGTAGGTCACGGTCGCCGCCGCGCCGATGATCTGCGTGACTTCGCGCAGCGCCGCGCAGATGGCGTCCTGGCGCGTGTTCAGCGGCGTTTCGTGCTGGGCGTCGAGCAGGTTGCGGTACAGCGGGTCGCGTTCCACCTCGGTGACGATGCGGTTCATCATCGACACTGCGGGAACGGGGTAGCGGCCGTTGGCCGACTCGGCCGACAGCATCACGGCATCAGCACCCTCGTAGATCGCGCTGGCGACGTCCGAAGCTTCGGCACGTGTCGGCACCGGCGAATCGATCATCGACTCGAGCATCTGGGTGGCGATGACCACGGGCTTGCCAAGCTGCCGGCACACACGCAGGATGCGCTTCTGCACGCCGGGCACACGCTCGGGCGGCAGCTCAACGCCGAGGTCGCCGCGCGCGACCATCACCGAATCGGACACGCGCACGATCTCTTCAAGCTGTTGCAGCGCGGCCGGCTTCTCGATCTTCGACAGGATGCCGGCACGCGTGCCGACGATCTCGCGCGCTTCGACGATGTCCGACGGGCGCTGCACGAACGACAGGCCGATCCAGTCAGCACCGAGCGACAGCGCGAAGTCCAGGTCCTTCCGGTCCTTCTCGGTCAGCGCGGGAATGGGGATCACCGCGTCGGGCACGTTCACGCCCTTGCGGTCGGACAGCGTGCCGTTGTTCACCACGCGCGTGGTGATGCTGCCGCTGGCCACGGCTTCGATCGCGAGCCGCACCTTGCCGTCATCGATCAGCAGCGACTGCCCCGGCTGCGCTGCGCGGAACAGCTCCGGGTGCGGCAGGTGCACGCGGGTGCCATCGCCGGGCGTAGGATCGCTGTCGAGCACGAAGGTGTCACCGGCGCGCACCGCGACCTTGCCCGCGGCGAACACGCCGATGCGCAGCTTCGGACCCTGCAGGTCGGCCAGTATCGCGATCGGGCGGCCGGTCTCAGCCTCGATCTGGCGCACGGCGTCATAGCGCGCGCGGTGATCTTCGTGCGTGCCATGGCTGAAGTTCAGGCGGAACACGTCGGCCCCGGCTTCGAACAGCTGCCGGATCACCGCGATATCGGTGCTCGCGGGACCGAGCGTGGCAACGATCTTGGCTTTGCGCTGGCGTCTCATGATGTCTCCTCTTCCATTCTCGGAACGGCGCACCGGATACGGCGCGCCGGTAATGCAATTCGATTCGGCGATTCGGTACGGCCGCGATGCTCAGACGATGAGGATCGCGCGGAAGTCGTTCACGTTGGTACGGGTCGGCTCGGTGACGATCAGGTCGTCCACACCGGCAAAGAAGCCATAACCATCGTTGTTTTCCAGATGCGCGCGCGCGGACAGGCCGCGTGCCGCGGCACGGGTCAGCGTGTCGGGCGTGAGCAACGCGCCGGCGTTGTCTTCGGAGCCGTCGATGCCGTCGGTGTCGCAGGCAATCGCATGCACGCCGGGCAGGGCGTCGAGGGCCACCGCCAGCGACAGCAGGAACTCCGCATTGCGGCCGCCGCGGCCCTTGCCGCGTACGGTGACGGTGGTCTCGCCGCCCGACAGCAGCACGCAAGGCTTGCTGAACGGCTGGCCGTGCTGCGCGATCTGGCGTGCGATGGCGGCATGCACGAGTGCAACGTCGCGAGCCTCGCCTTCGATGCAATCGGACAGGATGTGCGCCTCGAAGCCGAGTTCGCGTGCACGTGCGGCGGCGGCTTCGAGCGATTGCTGCGCAGTCGCCAGCGTCGCACTGCGGTGGCCTTCAAAGCGGGCATCGCCGGGCTTCGGCGTTTCGCCGGCGCCGCTCTCGAGATGGGCACGCACATTGGCCGGCACATCGATGCCGTACTTTGCGATCACGGCGAGCGCATCGGCGCAGGTGGTGGCATCGGGCAACGTCGGGCCGCTCGCGATCAGCGTCGGGTCATCGCCGGGAATATCGGAAATCAGCAGGGTCTCGACACGGGCCGGTGCACAGTGCAACGCCAGGCGCCCGCCCTTGAGCGCGGACAGGTGCTTGCGCACGCAGTTCATCTCGCCGATGCTCGCGCCGCTGCGCAGCAGCGCCTTGTTGACGGCCTGCTTGTCGGCCAGCGAAATGCCGGGCGCGGGTGCGGCCAGCAGCGCGGAGCCGCCACCGGAAATCAGGCACAGCACGAGGTCGTCGGCGGTCAGGCCCTGCACAAGTTCGACCATGCGCTGCGCGGCGCGCGCGCCGGCTTCGTCAGGCACCGGATGCGCGGCCTCTACCACTTCGATGCGCTTGCAGTCGGCACCGTGGCCATAGCGCGTCACCACCAGCCCGCTCAACTCGCCTTGCCAGTGGGCTTCGACAGCCTGCGCCATCGCGGCAGCGGCCTTGCCGGCGCCGATCACGACCGTGCGACCCTTCGGCGGCTGCGGCAGGTGCGGGGGCAGGCAGTGGCTGGCGCTGACCGATGCCACGGCGGTATCGAACAGTTCGCGCAGCAAGGCACGCGGCTGGAGGCTGGGGCGCTGTGGGGTCAGCAGGGCGGCGCTGGTTTCGGTGTCGAGCATGGGGAATCCTGGGAACTTGCCCGTCGTCCCCGCGAAGGCGGGGACCCAGTGGCTTTGTCCCCCTCCGGGGGACATCAAAGACGCTGGATTCCCGCCTTCGCGGGAATGACGGAGTACGACGATTTGCTGGGCGGTACTTACTTGGCCTTCGCGATCTCGTGGTTCGACATGATCTCGATCGCACGGCACAGCGCCGAGTGGTCGGCCTTGCCGAAGCCGTTCGCAGCACAGGTGTTGAACAGTTCCTGCGCGGTTGCGGTATTCGGCAACGCCACGCCCAGCGCCTTCGCGCCTTGCAGGGCCAGGTTCAGGTCCTTCTGGTGCAGTTCGATGCGGAAGCCCGGGTCGAAGGTGCGCTTGACCATGCGTTCACCATGCACTTCCAGGATGCGCGACGCGGCGAAGCCGCCCATCAGCGCCTGGCGCACGCGTGCCGGATCGGCACCAGCCTTCGACGCGAACAGCAGCGCTTCGGACACGGCCTGGATGTTCAGCGCGACGATGATCTGGTTGGCCACCTTGGTGGTCTGTCCGTCACCATTGCCGCCCACCAGCGTGATGTTCTTGCCCATCAGCTCGAACAGCGGTTTGACCTGGTCAAAGGCTTCCTGCGGACCGCCGACCATGATCGTCAGCGAGGCGGCCTTGGCGCCGACTTCGCCACCCGACACCGGCGCGTCCAGGTACGAAGCGCCCAGCTTGTTGATGCGCGCGGCGAAGTCCTTGGTGGCGATCGGCGAGATCGAGCTCATGTCGACCACGATCTTGCTGTAGCTGGCTTCCTTGCCGGCTGCCTTGAACGCGGCGGCAACGCCCTTTTCGCTGAACAGCACCGCTTCGACGTGCGGGGTGTCCGGCACCATGATGATGATGATGTCGGCGCGCTTGGCGACTTCCTCGGCGCTGGTGCAGACCGTCACGCCGGCGTCCACCAGGAACTGCGGGGCCGGGTTGACGTCATGCACGAACAGCGTGTGGCCGGCTGCGCGCAGGTGCCCTGCCATCGGTGCGCCCATGATGCCCAGACCGATGAAGCCGATATTGCGTTGGTTTGCCATGTTGATGTCTCCGATTGGATGTTAAGTCTGTGATGGATTGCGTGTGCGGTAACCCGTTACTGCATGCTGTTACTGCACACCGTGGGCGGCGCGCCAGCCTAGGCCGGCTTCGGTGGTGGTCTTCGGCTTGTACTCGCAGCCGATCCAGCCGGTGTAGCCGATCTCGTCCAGGTACTTGAACAGGAAGTGGTAGTTCAGCTCGCCCGTGCCCGGCTCGTTGCGGCCCGGGTTGTCGGCCAGCTGTACATGCCTGATCTTCGGCAGGTTCGCCTTGATGGTGTTGGCGATCTCGCCTTCCATGCGCTGCATGTGATAGATGTCGTACTGCACGTACAGGTTGGGCGCGTTGACCTGGTTGATCAGGTCAACGGCCTGCTGCGTGCGCGACAGGAAGAAGCCCGGAATATCGAAGGTGTTGATCGGTTCGATCAGCAGGTCGATATGCTCGGCGGCGAGCGCGTTCGCGGCGAAGCGCAGGTTTTCGACGAGCGTTTCCTGCGCCTGCTCGCGCTTCACGTTCTGCGGCTGGATGCCGACCAGGCAGTTGAGCTGGCGCACGCCCAGCACCTTGGCGTACTTGATGGCCTCTCCCACGCCGTCCTGGAATTCACTGACACGGTCCGGGTGGCAGGCAATGCCGCGCTCGCCCGCATCCCAATTGCCGGCGGGCAGGTTGTGCAGCACCAGGTCGAGCTGGAAGCGGTTCAGGCGGTCCGCGATCTGGTCCGCGTGGAACGCATAGGGAAACAGGAACTCCACGCCGCGGAAGCCCGCGCGTGCGGCGGCTTCGAAGCGGTCAAGAAAACCGACTTCGTTGAACAGCATGGTGAGGTTTGCCGCAAGTTTGGTCATTTGGTCATCTCCGGTGACTTGATGTTCTTGTCGTTCCCGCGCATACCCAAAGGGCACGTGGGCGGGAACCCAGTGGCTTGAAAGAAAGACGCTGGATCCCCGCGTGCGCGGGGATGACGTGCTGGTACTGCAAGGGGGCGGGAAGGGTCTTACGCCGTTTCCACTTCTTCGTTCAGGATGGCTTCGTCGCCTTCCTCGATATCCTCGATCGGCTCGAACTCGTTGATGTTGTCGATCTCGGTGCCCATCGCGATATTGGTCACGCGTTCCAGGATCACTTCCACGACCACCGGCACGGAGAACTCGGCCATCAGGTCGCGCGCTTCGGCAAAGGCCGGGGCGATGTCTTCCGGCTTGAACACGCGGATCGCCTTGCAGCCCAGGCCTTCAACGACCTTGACGTGGTCCACGCCATAGCCGTTCAGCTCGGGCGCGTTGACGTTGTCGAACGCGAGCTGCACGCAGTAGTCCATTTCGAAGTTGCGCTGCGCCTGGCGGATCAGGCCGAGGTAGGAGTTGTTCACCACCACGTGGATATACGGCACCTTGAACTGCGCAGCCACGGCCAGTTCTTCGATCATGAACTGGAAGTCGTAGTCGCCCGAGATGGCCACCACGTCCGAGTTCGGCGATGCGGTCTTCACGCCGATCGCGGCCGGGATGGTCCAGCCCAGCGGGCCGGCCTGGCCGCAGTTGATCCAGTGGCGCGGCTCGTTGACCGACAGGAACTGCGCCGCGGCGATCTGCGACAGGCCGATCGTGCTGACATAGCGCACATCGCGCGGGAAGTACTGGTTCATCTCGCGGTACACGCGCTGCGGCTTGACCGGCACGTTGTCGAAGTCGCTCTTGCGCTGCATGGTGCGGCGGCGCTTCTGCACGTCGGCCACCCACGACTTGCGGCACGGCAGTCGGCCGGCCATCTTCATTTCGCGGGCGACTTCGACGAACAGCTCCAGCGCAGCCTTGGCGTCCGACACAATGCCCAGGTCCGGACCGAACACGCGGCCGATCTGCGTGGGCTCGATATCGACGTGCACGAACTTGCGGCCCTTGGTGTAGACATCGACGCTGCCGGTGTGGCGGTTGGCCCAGCGGTTGCCGATGCCCATCACGAAGTCCGAGGCCAGCAGCGTGGCGTTGCCGTAGCGGTGCGAGGTCTGCAGGCCGACCATGCCGGCTTGCAGCGGGTGGTCGTCGGCCAGCACGCCCCAGCCCATCAGCGTCGGCACCACCGGCACGTTGACCAGCTCGGCGAACTCGACCAGCAGGTCGGAGGCGTCAGCATTGATCACGCCGCCGCCGCAGACGATCAGCGGGCGCTCGGCCGCGTTGAGCATGGCGATGGCCTTCTCGATCTGGGCGCGCGAGGCGGCCGGCTTGTACGGTTGCAGCGACTGGTAGGTCTCGGGATCGAATTCAATCTCGGCGACCTGCACGTCGAACGGCAGGTCGATCAGCACCGGGCCCGGACGGCCGGAGCGCATGATGTGGAAGGCTTGCTGGAACACCTGCGGCACCAGCGCCGGCTCGCGCACGGTCACGGCCCACTTGGTCACGGGCTTGGCGATCGACTCGATATCGACGGCCTGGAAGTCTTCCTTGTACAGGCGCGCGCGCGGGGCCTGGCCGGTAATGCAGAGGATGGGGATCGAATCCGCCCAGGCCGAGTACAGGCCGGTGATCATGTCGGTGCCGGCGGGGCCCGAGGTACCGACGCAGATGCCGATATTGCCCGGCTCGGCGCGGGTGTAGCCCTCGGCCATGTGCGAGGCACCCTCGACGTGGCGGGCCAGCACGTGGTGGATGTTGCCCGACTTGCGCATTGCCGAGTAGAACGGGTTGATCGCCGCGCCCGGCACGCCGAACGCCGTGGTCACGCCTTCCTTCTCCAGCACCGCGATGGCCGCGTCGATCGCTCTCATCTTTGCCATGATCTTGTCTCCAGTTGGGGTGGGTTTTCCGTTGGAGTCGATCCTATTCCCGCAGCGGGTGTGGGATAAAGGGAAGGGAGATCAGTTGATTCGATACCTGGAGTTTTGAATATGGCCTTGGAAGGCGCGATGGACGGTCGCCGGCCGTTCCGTGCTCGCACGGATTCCAGATGAGGTGTGACGTTCCGGATACGCCGGGATGCTACCCGCGACGTGCGGCAACGGCGACAATGGCGGGATTGGCCTTGCCCGCCCAGACCCGCTCCTGTCTCGCTCCATGTACTCCCGGCTACCGTCCACCTACGAATTGCTCGAAGCCCTTGCCGCCGCACCAGCGCCCGCGCCCGTGCCGGCGTCTGTCAGCCGGGATAGCGCCACCTCATGGGCACAGCGGTCGGGGCGCGGCTTGTGGCTGGGATTCGTCATCACGCTGGCAGCAACGCTGCTGGCCGCCGCCGGGCTGGCAATCTGGCGGCTGGTGCTGAAGCATCCGCTGCCGCCGTGGTCCATCCGGCTGGCCGAGGCGCTGCTGGTGCTGTCCGCCGCGTGCTACGCCGGCGCCGGGCTGATGCGCCTGCCGGGCGTGCTGGCAATCGTGCGCAACCCGCTGCGCTGGCAGGCCAGCCAGATGGACCTGGACAGCGCGATCGAGAACTCACTGCTGCGACGGCTGGGGCGCATTCATCCGCTGCAATTGCAGGCGCGGCAACGGCGGGTGGCTTTGCAACTTCGGTTATGGGAAGGGATGGCGCGCACAGTCGGCCTGCTGCTTGCGCTGGCGCCCGCGGCGCTGGTGCTCGTGAGCGGACTACATCCGCTGCCGCTTCAGGCTGAGATGAAGGGATCCCTGCTGTGGCTCTACGCCGTGATGGTGGTCGTGGGTGCCGCGTTCTACCTGTACGTGCATGTGCAATGCAGCCGGCCGTTGCGGCGGCTGTTGCATGTGCTGGGGGAAGCGGCGGAGATCAATGCGCGGCTGGGTGCGCGGCGCACCGGGCCGGCTCCATCGACCGAGCCGGCGCCCGCGCAGTAAGAGGGGGTAGTTTCAGTCTGCCACCAGGAACGTCTGCGCCAACCTCACCCAGGCCGCCGCACCGAGTGGCAGCACAGCGTCATTGAAGTCATACCCGGGGTTGTGCACCATGCACCCGCCGAACTCGCCCTCGCCGTTGCCGAGGATCAGATAGCACCCCGGCACCGCATTCAGCATCCACGCAAAATCCTCGCTGCCGTTCAGCCCCTTCGGCGCCTGCGTGACCACGTTTTCCGCGCCGACAAGCTCTGAACACACACGCTGCGCAAGCTGTGTCTCGGCTTCGGCATTGACCATCGGCGGCGTGAGCTGTCGGTAGTCGATCTGCGCGTCCACGCCATGCGCCTGAGCCGTCAGCGACACGATCTCGCGGATGCGCTGTTCCACCAGCGCACGTGTTTCAGGTCGTGCGGCGCGCACGTTCAGGCCGATCGTCACGGACTCGGGAATCACGTTGTGCGTGGCGCCACCACGGATGAAGCCGACTGATACCACCGCGGTGTCATCGGGCGCGACATTGCGTGCCACCACCGTCTGCAACGCAGTGACGATGGCCGCCGACGCAGCAATCGGATCGCGCGCACGGTGCGGCATCGCGCCGTGGCCGCCTATGCCCTTGATGGTGACATCGGCCACATCGGACGACAGGCTGACCGGCCCCGGCAGCACGCGGAAAGTACCAGCCGGCACGCCCGGCATGTTGTGCAGCGCGAACACCGCGTCGCACGGGAAGCGCTCGAAGAGTCCGTCCTCGATCATCGCGCGCGCGCCGCACAGGTTTTCCTCGTCGGGCTGGAAGATCAGGTTCAGCGTGCCGTCGAAATCGGGATGGTCGGCAATCGCCTTCGCAGCAGCGAGCAGGATCGCAGTATGGCCGTCATGGCCGCACGCGTGCATCTTGCCGTGCAGCTGGCTCGCATAGGGCAGCCCGGTGGCTTCGATGATCGGCAGCGCATCCATGTCGGCGCGGATGCCGAGGCGACGCTTGCCTGTGCCGCGCTTCAACTGCCCGACCACGCCGCTCTTGCCGATGCCGGTGTGAACCTCGTAGCCCCATTCGGTGAGCAGCGTGGCCACGAGCTTGCTGGTCGCGCCGACCTCGAAGCCGAGTTCGGGTTGCGCATGGATCTGGCGGCGGATGCCGACGAAGGTCTCGGCGTCGATATCGATATTCGGCAGCAGGTGCGGCAGGTACTGGAAGGGCTTGAGCGTGGGTGCGCGGGTCATGGATCGGGTCTCCGGAAGAATAAGGGGGAATCAGTGCGCGCGGCGTTCGCGGATGCTCAGCACGGCGATCAGCGTGATGACACTGCAGACCAGCATGTACCAGGCCGGCGACAGCGGGTTGCCGGTGCGCGAAAGCAGCCACGTGACGATGAACTGCGACGAGCCGCCGAATACGGTCACGCCCACGCTGTAGATCACCGACAGGCCGCTGGCACGCACGCTGGCGGGCAGCATTTCAAGCATCATCAGGAACATCGGCGTGGTGCCCAGGTTGATGCCGGCGGTCAGCAGCGCCGACAGGCACAGCACCAGCGGCACGCTCGGATGGGCGTTGATCAGCCAGAAGGCGGGATAGACGGCGAGCATGCTGAACACCAGCGACGCCACCACCAGCGGCTTGCGGTTCGTCAGACGGTCGGCCAGGCGCCCCGCGATCAGCGATACCACCGTCAGCGTAATCCCGGTCACGCAGCCCGACAGGAACGACAGCGACGGCGGCATCTTGAGCACACGGATCATGTACGTGGGCATGAAGAACACCACCAGGTACATCGTCGCGGTGCCGGCCGTGGTGGCCAGGATGCCCTTCACCACGGTGGCCCAGTGGTGACGGAACAGCTCGCCCAGCGGGCTCGGCGCGTGGGCGTCGGCCTGGTGCGTTTCATCGAGATTGGCGCGGATGTAAAGGCCCACCGGGGCGATCAGCAGGCCGACCAGAAACGGCAGGCGCCAGCCCCAGCTTTCAAGCGATTCCGTCGGCAGCAACGCATACAGCCCTGCACCGGTCAGCGCGCCCAGCAGGGCCGAGATGCCCTGGCTGCCGAGCTGCCAGCTCACGCGCCAGCCGCGGCCGCGCACGCCGCCGGCTTCCATCAGCATGGCGGTGGAGGCGCCGATCTCGCCGCCAAGCGAGAAGCCCTGCAGCAGGCGCCCGGCCAGGATCGTCAGCGAGCCGAACACGCCGGCCGACGCATACGGCGGCGCCAGTGCGATGCACAGCGTGCCCGCCACCATCAGGCCGATGGTCAGCGTCATGGCCGCCTTGCGGCCGCGACGGTCGGCATAGCTGCCGATCACCACGCCACCGAGCGGGCGCATCACGAAGCCGATGCCGAAGGTGGCCACGGCCAGCAGCAGCGAGCCATACGGGTTGTCGGATGGGAAGAACAGCTTGCCGATCAGCAGCGAGAAGAAGCTGTAGACGGTGAAGTCGAACATCTCCAGGGCATTGCCAAGGGAACAGGCGGCGATCAGGCGGAACTGGCTCTGGGTGCGCGCCGGCTTGGCTAGCGTGCCGGTAGCGGCGAGGGTGGCGTCGTTCATGCGGTCTCCACGAACTGGTGGGTGGGAGGCGCGCGCAGTGCCGGTCTGGTTCTTGCCGGCTTGTCGGAATCCGCGCTGCCCGTGGGGGTGGCCAAGGTTGCGGTGAAGTATTCAGGCAAACGCGGCAAGACAAAAAATCATATATTTTCATATTGATAACCAAATCGAATCACCGTCATAACCGGGTGTCGACTGGTATCCGGACAAGTACCAATCCTGGCGCCGGAACCCAGTGCCGATGCGGGAAGGCGGGAAAGTAGCGCCTGGCGCGCATAACGCACGCCCGCCCGCAATCCGGGCGCGTTGCACTGCACGCGGGCATGCCGCACAAGAACAAGGGAATCAATGAAGCTGCAACAACTGCGCATCCTGCTGGCCGTGGCCGAGCACGGCAGCATCCATGAGGCGTCGCGCGCGCTGCATATCTCGCAGCCTGCGCTGTCCAAGGCCATCGCGGAGCTCGAACGCGAACTGGGCGTCACGCTGATGTCGCGCTCGGTGCGCGGCGTGAGCCTGACGGCCTATGGCCTGGCGCTGGTCAAGCGGGCCAGCGTGGTGGAGCAGGAGTTGCGGCACGCGCTGGAAGACATCGAATCGATCCGCGGCCATGCCGAGGCTGAACTCAATATCGGCTTCACGGCGGTGGCTTCCAGCGGGCCGTTGCCGGATGCGATGGCGGCGTTCCGCCAGCGCTTCCCGAATGTGGCGCTGCGCGGCTTCGAGCTGCGTCCGCAGCAGATCCAGGAAGGGCTGCGCGAAGGGCGGCTGGACCTGGGGCTGATCTCCACCAACAGCGGTCCTGGCTCGGCCTCGTTCCAGTGGGAACCGCTGTTCTCGGTCGGCATGAAGCTGGCGGTGCGCACCGGCCACCCGCTGCGGCGTGCGCGGCGCCTGCGGCCGCTGCTCGATGCCGACTGGCTCGTGCTCGACCCGGTCGATGACGCCGGCAGCCCGCTCGCCAGCCTGATGCGCCTGCACCGGCTCGATATGCCGAAACGCGTGGTGCAGAGCGCATCGAACCTGCTTGGCCTGCAACTGGCGACCAAGACCGACCTGGTCAGCATGTGGTCGGATTTCGTCTTCTTTGGCACCGGCGGCCCGCTGCAACTGGTACGCGACGCGCTGACGCCGCTGCCGATCCAGGACGAGCTGCCCGATTTCCGCGTGTTCCTGGTCTACCGCTCGGTGGACCTGATGACCCACGTCTGCGCGGAATTTGTACGCGAGGTGCGTCATTGTGCCCGTCTGATGGACGAACCACTGGCCACCATGCGCAAGTCCCGATCCGCTTCATAAGTGCCGGCAAGGTGTCAGGCCGGCGCCGATGCCGCACAATGACGGGCAGGAGACGCAACACCCTATGGACAAACTCAAACAGATCGAAGCTTTCATCGCGGTGGTCGAGCACGGCAGCATGGCCGCCGCCGCGCTTACCCAGGACGTCACGCCCGTGATGATCGGGCGCCGCATCAACGCGCTCGAAGCCCGCATTGGCGTCAAGCTGCTGCACCGCTCGACGCGGCGCATCGTGGTGACCGAGCAGGGCGCCGTGTTCATGGAGCAGTGCAAGAAGGCGCTGGCCGACCTGGACCGCGCCGAGATGCTGATTGCCGAAGGCAAGCACAAGGCCACCGGCCACCTGATCGTGTCGGCCCCGGCCGCGTTCGGGCGCAAGCACGTGGCGCCGCATGCGCCGGCCTTCCTGGCGGCCAACCCTGAAGTGCAGATTTCCTTCAACCTGACCGACCGCGTGGTGGACCTGGTGCGCGAAGGGTATGACGTGGGCATCCGCATCGGCGGCGCCATCGACCCGAACTTCGTGGCGATCAAGCTCGCCACGAACAAGCGCGTGGTATGCGGCACGCCCGCCTACTTTGCGAAACACGGCGTGCCGCTCACGCTCGACGACCTGCAGCACCACAACTGCCTGGCCTTCAACCTGCAGGGCGGCCAGCAGCGCGGCTGGTACTTTCAGCAGAATGGCAAGACCGTGACGGTGCGCGTCAACGGCAACCTCGACTGCAACGACGGCGAGCTGCTGCACCGCTGGACCGGCGAGCACCTGGGCCTGGGCTGGCGCTCCACTTGGGAGATCCTGCCGCAGCTCGAGAGCGGCGAACTGGTCACCGTGCTCGACGAGTACGCATTGCCGGACTACGACATCCTCGCCGTGTACCCGCAGCAGCGCCCGGTGCCGGCCAAGATCCGCTTCTTCATCGAGCACCTGAAGGCGCAGTTCGCGCAGCCCGGCTACTGGACGGGGCGCGGCTGACCTGGGCGCGAGGAGGGTGGCGATGGCGGAGTGGCTGGCGGACCTGGTGGTCGTGGTCCATTTCCTGTTCATCGCCTTCGTGGTCGGCGGCGCGCTACTGCTGTTCCGCTGGCCGCGTGTGGCGTGGGTGCACCTGCCGGCGGCGGCGTGGGGGGTGTTCGTGGAGTGGTCGGGGCGGGTTTGTCCGCTGACGCCGCTGGAGAATGCGCTGCGTCGCGCGGCGGGGGAGGCCGGGTATGGGGGTGGGTTTGTCGAGCGGTATTTGTTGCCGGTGATTTATCCGGTTGGGCTAACGACGGAGATTCAGATCTGGCTGGGGGTGTTTGTGGTGGTGGTCAACGTGGTGATCTACGCGATCTGGTGGCGGCGGTCTTAGCGTTCATGTCGGGATGAGCTCTCTGTTTTCTCCCCTCTCCCGCGCAGTGGGAGAGGGGAGCACCCCAGGTGAGTTGGAAGTCGCTTAGCTGCGTGCCGCTTCAAACTGCGGTGCCCGCTTTTCCAGATTCGCGCGCACTGCCTCGCGTTGGTTCGGTGATCCCACCAGCTTGTCCTGTTCGACCGACTCGGCCATCAGGATCGCGGCGTTGTCGCCGCCCTCGACCACCTCCATCAGCCGCTTGGCAGCGCGGATGGCATCCGGGTTCTTCTGCGCGACCTGCCGCGCCGCATCCAGCGCGGCGGCGCGCGGGTCATCCACAACGCGCGTGGCCAGGCCCAGCTCGCACGCTTCGGTGCCGGTAACAACGCGGCCCGTGTAGACCAGCTCGCGCAGCAGGTCCGCGCGGATCAGCCCACGCGTCAGCACCATGCCCGCCATATCAGGCACCAGGCCCCACTTGATCTCCATGATCGAGAGCTTCGTGTCGGCCGTGACGAAGCGCACGTCCGCACCTAGCGCCACCTGCAGGCCGCCGCCAAAGGCCACGCCGTGCACGGCGGCGAACACCGGCACCGGCAGTTCGCGCCACACCATGCACGCATATTGCGGACGGTTCGAGATGCCATGCGTGCGCGCGGCAAGACGGCCCGGCCGGATGCCTGGGTCGCCGCCGGCGCCATTGCCGAGCATGCCGGCCATGCTCTCCATGTCCAGGCCGGCACAGAACGCGCGGCCTTCGCCCGAGAGCACCACCGCACGCAGGTCCGGGGTCTGCTTCAATTGCTCGCCGGTGGCGATCAGCGCGTCGAACATGGCGGGGTCGAGCGCGTTCATCTTGTCGGCGCGGTTGAGCCGGACGTCGGCGACGCCGTCCTCGATGGTCACGATGATGCGGTCGGTGCTGCTGGCGCTCATGCGCGGCTCCTTCTTTTTTCGTTCAGTGTTGGGGGGTGGCTGCCCGCGCCGCGACGGCACGGGCAGCGGGTCTTACGCCGTGCGCTCGTCTCGCGTGGTCGGCAGGACGTAGTTTCGATATTCCTCGCGCAGCTTCAGCTTGAGCAGCTTGCCGGTGGCCGTATGCGGCAGCGCATCGACGAACACCACGTCATCGGGTACCCACCAGCCCACCACCTTGCCGGCCAGGAAGGCGAGCAGCTCGGCGGACGTGACGTCTTGTCCGGGCCGTTTCACCACGATCAGCAGCGGCCGTTCCTGCCACTTGGGATGCGGCACGCCAATGACAGCAGCCTCAGCCACAGCCGGGTGGCTCATCGTCGCGTTTTCGAGATCGATCGACGAGATCCACTCGCCGCCGGACTTGATCACGTCCTTGGCGCGGTCCACGAGCTGTACATAACCTTCGGGATCGATATTCGCCACGTCGCCGGTATCGAACCAGCCATCGTTGTCGAGCGCGTCATGCTCGGCCTTGAAGTATCCCGACGCAATCCACGGTCCGCGCACCTTGAGTCGGCCGAATGCCTTGCCGTCATGCGGCAGCGCCCGGCCTTCGTCGTCCTCGATGCGCAGCGCCACGCCCCACAGCGCGCGGCCCTGCTTGAGCTTGACCTTGAGCTGCTCGGCTTCGCTGAGCGCGGCATGCTGCGGCAGCAGCGTGTTGATCACGCCGATGGGGCTGGTCTCGGTCATGCCCCAGCCCTGCATCAGCGTCGCGCCGAATTGCTTCTCGAAGCGCTCGATCATTGCCGCCGGTGCAGCCGACCCGCCTACGCCGGCCACGTGCAGCGCCAGGTCGCGCGGATTGATCTCGGGGTGCGCGTCCAGGTACTGGAACAGCATCAGCCAGACCGTTGGCACGGCGGTGGAGTAGTTCACGCGCTCGTCGCGCAGCAGGCGGTACACGCTTTCGCCGTCGAGATGCTGGGCCGGCAGCACCATCTTCGCGCCATTCATCGCGCACGCGTAGGGCAGGCCCCAGGCGTTGGCGTGGAACAGCGGCACGATCATCAGGATGCTGCTGGCCGGGCTCACGCCAAAGGTGTCGGAGCCGCTCGCCTTGAGGCTGTGCAGCACCGTGGAGCGGTGCGTGTACAGCACGCCCTTGGGGTTGCCCGTGGTGCCGGACGTGTAGCACAGCGACGACGCGGTGCGCTCGTCGAACTGCGGCCACTCGTAGTCCTCGCTGCAGCCGGCGAGCAGGTCTTCATAACAGAGCAGGTTGGGGATGCCTGCATCGGCCAGCGCCGCCATGTGTTCGGGGTCGGTCATGGCCACGTAGTGCCTGACCGTTTTCAGCTGCGGTGCCAGCCTGGCCACCAGCGGCGCGAAGCAGCTGTCGAAGCACAGCACGCTGTCTTCGGCATGGTTGACGATGTATTCGATCTGCTCGGGGAAGAGCCGCGGGTTGACCGTATGCAGCACGGCGCCGGAACCCGACACGCCGAAGTACATCTCGAGGTGGCGGTGCGTGTTCCACGCGAGCGTGCCGATGCGGTCGCCTTCGCTCAGGCCCAGTTTCGCGAGCGCGTTGGCCAGCCGTTTGGCACGGCGGTGCACCTGGTCGTAGTTGCTGCGTACCGTGCCGCCTTCCACTGTGCGCGAGATGATCTCCTGTTGCGGGTGGTACGCCGCAGCGTATTCGATCAGCGATGAAATCAACAACGGACGGTCTTGCATGAGGCCCAGCATGATGCGTCTCCTTGTGTTGTTCTCGTGATGCCCCGGGACGGCCATCCCGGGGGTGCTGCAAACGGCGACGGAGGGTCAGCGGCCCTTGAACTGCGGCGGCCGCTTGGCCACGAACGCGGCCACGCCTTCGCGGAAGTCTTCACTTCGGCAAGCCACCGACTGTTGCGACGCCTCGAGTTCGAGCTGCGCCGCCAGGTTGTTGCCCATGCTGGCGTTGAGCGCTTGCTTGATCAGGCCATAGGCGAGGGTCGGCATGTTGGCGAGGTGGTGGGCCATCTTGCTGGCCTCGGCCTGCAGCGCGTCGTCGGCGTGGACCTTCCACACCAGGCCGATACGCTGGGCTTCCTCCGCATCGATCTTCTCGGCCAGGATGGCCAGTGCACGCGCGCGCATCTCGCCGGCGTAGCGCGGCACGAAGTAGGTGCTGCCGGCATCGGGCACCAGGCCGATCTTCGAGAACGCCTGCAGGAACGAGGCCGACTTCGCCGCCAGCACCACGTCGGCGGCCAGTGCGATGCTCATGCCGGCGCCAGCCGCAACGCCGTTCACGGCGCTGATCACGGGCTTGGGCATCTCGCGCAGCGCTGTGATGATCGGGTGATAGCGTTCGCGCAGCAGCGCGCCGGAATCGGTCATCTCGCCACCGGCATTCTGACGGGCGGACAGGTCTGCGCCCGACGAAAAGCCGCGGCCCGCGCCGGTCAGCACGACGGCGCGCACCGACGCATCGGCAGCAGCGCGGTCCACGGCCGCGCCCAGTTCGCGCATCAGGTCGGCGTTGAGCGCATTCAGGACTTCGGGGCGGTTCAGGGTGATGGTGGCCACGCCTTCGCTGGCGTGATAGAGCACGAGAGACATCATCGTCAGGTTTCCTTCAGGAATTCGTTGGTGGTCACTTGGTCTTCAGGGCATCGGCGGAGGCGTCGCCCAGCTTGCTGCCGCCGTCGCAGTCGAGGATGGTGCCGGTCACGTAGCGCGCGTTGTCGCAGCTCAGGTACAGCGCGGCATCGGCGATGTCCTGCTTGCTGCCGTAGTCGCGCAGCGGCAGGCGGCCCTTGTAGCGGGCCTCCATCTCGGGCGTGGGCGCGAGGCGGGCCATGCCTTCGGTGTCCGCGATCGGGCCGGGAGAGATGCCGTTCACGCGCACGCCGGCCGGGCCCCATTCCATCGCCAGGCATTTCACCAGCATGTTGATGCCGGCTTTGGCCGCGCAGGCGTGGGCCTGGAACATCATCGCGTTCACGCCCTGCGGCGCGGTGATGGCGATCAGCGAGGCGCCGGGCTTGTTCAGGTAGTCGAATGATGCGCGGAACACGTTGAAGGTGCCGATCAGGTCGATGTCCACCACGGTCTTGAAGCCGTTGGCCGACATGCCGACCACCGGCGCCAGGAAGTTGCCGGCCGCGCCGGAGATGACGACGTCGATCGGGCCGAGCGTGTCGCGCGCCTGCTTCAGCGCCGCCTCCACGGCGGCGTAGTCGCGCACGTCGGCAGCGATGCCGATGGCGGTGCCGCCGGCATCGGTGATGGTGGCGGCGGCTGCCGCGATGCGCTCGGGATCGCGGCTGATCAGCGCGAGCCTGGCGCCGGCGCGGGCAAAGCTCTGTGCAATACCAAGGTTGATGCCGGACGAGCCGCCGGCCACGAAGACGGTCTTGCCGGCGAGCGCGTCAGGACGGAATGCACTGGACATGGGATTCCCTCTGTTGAATGGGTGAGCGAAGCAAGGCACCGGTGCGCGCAGCGTACCGGCGGTTCACGTAAAGGGAGCAGGGGAAGCAGGGCCAGGTTCAGCGCGACGCGCGCGTTGTCGGCCAGGTGTTGCGGCAGGGGTCGGCGTAGGCGCAAACGTGCATGGGTGTCTCCTGTCTTTAGTTATGGCTGGCTCGGGCCTGCGACATGCTAACCCGAAGACGGATTCCATTCATGCACGCCATGCGCAATGCCGCGCCGCAGCAGCGGAAATTATGTGGTGCCGCACGGCGGTGCGGCAACCAGCGAAGACAGGCTTCCAAAAAGAAAAAGCCCGCACACCGTTGCGGTATGCGGGCGGCCTGCCGGATGGATCAGGAAGGCGCAGTGCCCGTGAAGTGCGCCCCCGCGTCTTCACGAGCGGGGTCAATATTGCATCGCCGTATGCGGAAGCGCTTTGATCGGCGTCAACCAGTCAGGCAAGCAGCGCCGCAACCAGGTCCTTGCCGCGCGCCGCAGGTGCGCTTTCCTCGAAGTGCAGCGCGGCCTCGACGTGGTTGAGGTGGTCAACCATCAGCGCCACCGCGCGCTCGACATCGCCCGCGCGGGCGGCCTCGATGAACTCGCGGTGCTCGTCGGACGAACACGCCGCATCGCGCCGCGACTGGTAAAGCATGGTGATCACCGCGCTGCGCGCCGACAGCTCGTGCATCATCTCGGTCAGCACGCCGTTGCCGACTACTTCGGCCAGCACGATGTGGAAATCGCCGAGCAGCCGGGTGCGCGTCTGCGCGTCGATGCCTTCGATCGACTTGCGCTCGGCTGCCAGGTGCTTGTCGATGCGCTTGTAGTCGGCCGGGCGCGCCTTGGCGACAAACTCGCGCGCGAGCGCCGCCTCCAGGATGCGGCGCACCGCGAAGACCTCACGCGCCTCTTCGGCGCTCGGCTTGGCGACGAAGGCGCCCTTGTCCGGCACGATCTGGATGACCTTGTCCTTGGACAGCATCAGCAGCGCCGCGCGCACCTTGGTGCGGCTCACGCGGTAGACGCTTGCCAGGGCTTCCTCCCGCAGCTTGGTGCCCGGGGGCAGCCGGTGCGAGACGATCGCCGCGACGATGTCTTCGGCGATCGCTTCGGCGGTCATGTCGGGATCGATATGCTCGGGCATGGCTTGCATGGGCGCAGGGCCTGCGCGTTGGAGGAAATGCCGAGATTCTAGCGCCCCGCCGCGGGTGACGGCACAGGCGCGGTTGTGGCGCCGGTTGCATCGGCGGCATCGGCCATCGGCAGGCCTTCGTCCAGCTCGGTGGCCGGCATTACGCCGTTGAGCACGTCCTGCGCGCGGCCGCGGTCGATGTCCTTCTCCCAGGCGGCAACCACCACCGTGGCGACACAATTGCCGATCAGGTTGCCCAGCGCACGGGCAATGCCGATGAACCAGTCCACGGAGAGCACCAGCACCAGGCCGATGGCCGGGATCGCCGGGTGCGCCGACAGCGTCGCCGCCAGGATCACGATGGCCGAACCCGGGATACCGTGCGCGCCCTTGGAGGTGATCAGCGCCACCGCCAGGATGCCGAGCAGGTCGCCCATGGCCAGCGGCGTGTTGGTGGCCTGCGCAATGAACACGGCCGCCAGCGTCAGGTAGATCGAGAATGCATCCAGGTTGAACGAGTAGCCGGTCGGGATCACCAGGCCCACCACGGACTTCTTGATGCCCATGAATTCGAGCTTCTTCATCACTTGCGGCAGCACGCTGTCGGACGAAGCAGTGCCCAGCACCACCAGCAGCTCGGCGCGCAGGTAGCGGATCAGCTTGATCACGGAGAAGCCGCACAGGCGCATGATCGTGCCCAGCACCACCAGCACGAAGACGGTGACGGCGCCATAGAACAGCACTACCAGGAAGCCCAACTGCTTGAGCGAACCCACGCCGTACTTGCCCACCGTGAACGCCACCGCGCCCAGCACGCCCAGCGGCGCGAGCTTGATGATGAAGCCCATCATCTTGAACAGCGTGTGCGAAAAGGTGTCGATCAGGCTAACCAGCGGCTTGGCCTTTTCTCCGACCAGCGACAGCGCACAGCCGAACAGCACCGAAACCAGCAGCACCTGCAGCACGTCGCCGCTGGAGAAGGCGCCCATGATCGTGTTCGGGATCAGCTTGAGCAGGAAGTCGGCCGTGCCTTCGCTCTTCACCTTGGTGGCGTTCTCGATGTAACCGGCAATGGCCGAAGCATCGAGTGAGCGCGGATCCACATTCATGCCGGTGCCTGGATGGAAAACATAGGCCAGCAGGATGCCAAGCGCCAGCGCAATGGTGGTGACGATCTCGAAATAGAGCACTGCCTTGATGCCCACGCGGCCGACCTTCTTGAGCTCCCCCGCGCCGCAGATGCCGGCCACGACCACGCAGAACACGATGGGCCCGATCAGCATCTTGACCAGCTTGATGAAGGCATCGCCAAGCGGCTTGAGCTTGGCGGCGAACTCGGGGAACAGCATGCCGAGCACCGTGCCGATCACAAGGGCGATCAGCACCTGGCCGAACAGCGAGCGGGTAAAGCGGGTGTGGAGGCGGCCACCAGGGGCGGGGCGCGACTGGACTGCGTGCTGCATGGTTGTCTCCGTACCGGGTCGTTGCCTGGCGCTGTTCGCCGGCCCGCCCGTCATCTGATTCCAGGAATGCCTGCCGCCCGGTACTGCATTCACCACCTGGGCTGCCGGCCTGCCATTCAGGGGCGCGCCGTCGCGGACGCGTCACCTTCGCGGAATGCCCCCCTGTTGAGGCGGAATCCACGCAATCCGTTGTCCGGACCGGATTGTCCGCAGCGGATTGTCTGAACGTGGAACCGAATATAGTGCATATCATTTTTGTATGCAATTTTTGAATTCACTGTGCTACCATGAATCGCACAGAATAGAGCTTCGGCCCTGGGCGCCTTTCATCACGCAGCGCCCCGACTGGCGCCCCCGCCAGCCCGCGTGCCGCCGCTTCAAGTCCTTCCAGCAGGAGACAACGCATGGCAGCAAACCTGTCGCCGGCCGCAGACATCGGCACGCGCATCATGGCCTGGGCCCACGCCTTGGCCGTTCACACCGAGCAGCCTGGCATGCTCACCCGCACCTACCTGACCGAGGCCCACCACGGCGCCGCCGCACAGCTGACCGAGTGGATGCAGGCCGCGGGCATGACGGTGCGCCGAGATGCCGCCGGCAACGTGATCGGCCGCTACGAAGGGACGGAGCCCGGCGCCCCGGCGCTGCTGACGGGTTCGCATTTCGACACCGTGCGCGACGGAGGCCGCTTTGACGGCAACCTCGGCGTGATCCTGCCGATCGCCTGTGTAGCCGAATGGAACCGCCAGGGCAGGCGCTTTCCGTTCGCCATCGAGGTGGTCGGGTTCGCGGAAGAAGAGGGTGTGCGCTTCAAGGCCACGCTGCTGGGCAGCCGCGCGATTGCCGGCACCTTCGACAACAACGTACTGGGCAACGTCGACGACAGCGGCAAGACCATGCGTGAAGTGATGGCCGCAGCCGGCTTCGACCCGGCCGGCCTGCCTGCTGCTGCGCATGACCCCAAGAAGGTGCTGGCCTTCATCGAAGTGCATATCGAACAGGGTCCGGTGCTGCTCAACGAAGGCCTGCCGGTCGGCGTGGTGACCGCCATTTCGGGTGCGAGCCGCTTCATCATCGAACTTGAAGGCCTGGCCGGCCACGCCGGCACGGTGCCGATGGACATGCGCCGCGACGCGGCCATGGCGGGTGCCGAGATCGGCCTGTACATCGAGAAGCGCTGCGGCGGCAAGCCGGGCCTGGTTGGCACCGTCGGCCAGTTCAACGTACCCAACGGCGCCACCAACGTGGTTCCGGGCCGCGCGGTGTTCTCCATCGACATCCGCTGCGGCGACGACGCCGAGCGCGAGGCCGCCGTCAATGACGTGCTGGCCGAGATCGAACGCGTGTGCACACGCCGCAACGTGCGTGCGCAGGTGCGCAAGACGCACGAAGCCAAAAGTGTTCCCTGCGCCCCGTGGCTGCAGGAGCAATGGGCCGCCGCCATCGCCCGCCAGGGCGTGCCGGTACGCCACCTTCCCTCCGGCGCCGGCCATGACTCCATGGCCATTGCCGCGATTGCCGATGTCGCGATGCTGTTCGTGCGCTGTGGCAACGGCGGCATCAGCCACCACCCCACCGAGATCATGACCGCCGCGGACGCCGAATTGTCCGCACGCGTATTCACCGATTTCGTCGAGCACTTCCAGCGGCAGCAGTAAGCGCGATAACCCGCCTGGAACGCTTCCTGAAACGACAGCCCAATCCCTGAGAACAAGACATGACCGCACGAGACAATATGAACCCCATCGAGACCACGCTGACGACGTTCATCGACCGGCACCGCCCGCAGCAGGAAGCCTTCCTGGCCGAGCTGGTCAAGGTGCCCTCCGACAACCCGCCGGGCGACTGCGACGCCCATGGCAAGCGCGCCAAGGAACTGCTCGAAGGCCTGGGTTTCACCGTGGAAGCGCACAAGGTGCCTGACGAGCAGGTGAAGGCCGCCGGGATGATCAGCGCCACCAACCTGATCGTGCGCAAGCAGTTCGGCACGGGCGGCCCGGTCATCGCCATGAACGCCCACGGCGACGTGGTGCCGCCGGGCCTGGGCTGGACCAAGGACCCGTACGGCGGCGAGATCGCGGACAGCGAGCACGGCCCGGTCATGTACGGCCGCGGCGTCGCCGTGTCCAAGTCGGACTTCGCCACCTACACCTACGCCGTGCTGGCGCTGATGGAGGCCGAGAAGCAGGGCGCGAAGATCAACGGCGCGGTCGAGCTGCAGTTCACCTATGACGAGGAAACCGGCGGCGACATCGGTCCCAAGTTCCTGCTCGACAACAACCTGAGCAAGGCCGACTACGCCATCTCGGCGGGCTTCTCGTACGGCATCACGTCGTCGCACAACGGCTGCCTGCACGTCGAAGTAACAGTGAAGGGCAAGCAGGGCCATGCCGCCATGCCGCACACCGGCGTCGACGCGATCGAGGCCGCCACGCACATCCTGCAGGCTATCTACGGCCTGCGCGCCGAACTGGCCACCCGCAAGTCGAAGGTGCCTGGCATCGACACCGCCACGCTGAACGTCGGCCTGATCAAGGGCGGCATCAACACCAACGTGGTGCCGGATCTTGTGACCTTCCGTGTCGACCGCCGCATGATCCCCGAGGAAATCGGCTTCGACGCCGAAGGCGAGATCCGCGCAGTGGTGGAAAAGGCCGCCAAGGACCGTCCGGGCATCGAAGTGAAAGTCGAGCGCATCATCCTGGCCGAGCCGCTGTCGGAACTGCCGGGCGTGGAAAAGCTGATCGGCGCGCTGAAGAGCCGTGCGGAGTCCGTGTTTGGTGTGGATATCCCGGTGCAAGGCGTGCCGCTGTACACCGACGCGCGCCACTACACCAAGCGCGGCATCCCGACCGTGCTGTACGGCGCCGGCCCGCGCACGTTGATGGAAGCGCGCGGCCACAACTCGGACGAGAACCTGCGTCTCAATGACCTGAACCGCGCGACCAAGGTGGTGGCGCTGGCGCTGTCGGACCTGATGAAGTAAGGCTTCGGCGTCTCACCGCGAAGTCGGGGGCTCGCAGCGTTGCGGGCCCTTTCTTTTGGAGAGGTCACTCGCCCTCGACAGCCAAGGCCACCAGCCACTGCCGGATCACCTGCTCGTCAGCCTCGGTCAGTCCCGCGCGCAGGCGCGCTTCGTTCTCCTGCACGCGCTCGCGGCATTGCGCCAGCAGCGTCTTGCCGACCTCCGTCAGCACGATGTTCTGGATGCGCCCATGCACCGGATGCGGCTGGCGCTCGATGACGCCGGCCTTGTCGAGGTTGCCGACGATCACGCTGACCGTCTGCGGTGTCAGCACCGCCAGCCGCGCGAGGTCGGCATTCGACGCGCCCGGGTACGCCCCGATCATCGTCATCACCACGAACTGCGGCGGCGTCACGCCAAGGTCCGCGAGCGCGCGCTCCATGCGCAGCCGGTTGGCGGCGCCGGCCTGGCGCAGCAGGTAGCCCAGATGGCCGCTTTCCCCGCGCTTGCCTTCGCCGGGCGCTGGAATGGGTACGCCTTGTGCGCCGTCATTTGTGTGGCCAGAAAGGCCCGAAGCCCCCGCGGCCGGCACGGTCTTGACCCTGGTCTTGCGCATGATGTCAGTGCTCTTATATTATGTTCGTGCTCTGATATTATCACTGTCCAACGGAGGACCCAATGGCGAATACCCCGGCACGCATGGAATACCAGCAGTTCACCCAGACCGCTCCCGCCGTTTATGCCGCGCTGGCTGCGCTCAGCAAGGCGGTGACCGACTCCGGTTTGGACAAGTCTCTGGTGGAGCTGGTCAAGCTGCGGGTCTCACAGATCAACGGCTGTGCGTTCTGCCTGCAGTTCCACCTGAACATCATCCGCAAGCTCGATGTGGATCCGCGCAAGCTCGACCTGCTGGCCGCATGGCGCGAAGCCGGCGTGTTCAGCGACCGCGAGCAGGCCGCGCTGGGCTGGGCCGAGGCGCTGACGAACCTGTCAGGCCATGGCGCCGGCGATGTTGTCTATGCGCAGGTTCGCGAGCACTTTTCGGAGCAGGAACTGGCATTCCTGAGCACGTCGGTCGCCAGCATCAACTTCTGGAACCGGATCGCCGTGGGCTACCGCTTCACGCCGCCGCCAGCGGACGCTGGAGTCGCGTGATGAATACATTGATCGATGAAATCACCATAGATATTCGTTATGTCGATGATGATACCGAAGTGGCGGCGTGCTTCAGCCTGATGCGCCAGCTTCGTCCGCGCCTGGCAGACACAGCGGAGTTCATCGCACGCTGGCGCCGCCAACAGGCAGCCGGATACCGGCTGATGGCGTTGTGGGAAGGCGGCCGTCCGGTCGCCCTGGCCGGCTTCCGCTTGCAGGACAACCTGGTCCACGGCGTCCATTTCTATGTGGATGACCTCGTCACCGACGAGTCGGCGCGCAGCGGTGGGTACGGCGCCCGGCTGATGGACCGGCTCAAAGATGAGGCACGGGCGCTCGGCTGCACCAAGCTGGTGCTCGATACGCCGCTCACCAATGTGCTGGGGCATCGCTTCTACTACCGCAATGGGCTGCTGGCGTCCGCGCTGCGCTTCAATACCGACTTGACCTGAACTGAACGGAATGTGCCGATCCTTGTGGCCGTGTCAGCGTGACGCTGCGGCCTGGTCAGGCAGGCTTTCGTTTCCTGCACCAAGAGGCCGTTGCATCAGCACAGTATCGATCCACTGTCCGTGCTTCAAGCCGACGGCTTCCAGCCGTCCAACCGTCCGGAAACCCAGCCGCTCGTGCACAGCCAGCGATCCCGCGCCTTCGCCGCTGGCCGTGCAGGCGATGACCGCAACCATCTGCCGCCACGGCCCGGTCTCGCAGCGCGCGATCAGCGCTTCCAGCAGCGCCTGCCCCAGGCCTTCGCCGACATAGCGATGGTCGATGTAGATCGAGTCTTCGATCGCGAAGCGGTAGGCGCTGCGCGCGCGGTAGGACGACGCGTAGGCGTAGCCGAGCACCTCGCCGCCGCGCTCCGCGACCAGGTAGGGCAGGCCCTTGCGCAGGACTTCGGCCATGCGCAGTTGCATGTCATCCACGTTCGGCGGCGTTTCCTCGAATGAGGCGCGGCCGTGCAGGACATGATGGGCGTAGATGGCCTGGATCGCCGGCACGTCGGCGGGTCCGGCTTTGCGGATGGTGAAGGGCCTTCGCTGCGGACTGGCACTGGCCAGGTTCGGGGAGATCGTCATGGGGAGGGCTATGCCGCCATCGGCGGCAGTCGATGTGAGCGAGGGATTCAGCACAATGCATGCCCACAGCTGGCCAACAGGCTTGCACTGCGCTGGTGCACGTATATAGTGCGTGATTATTCGATAGGAAGGACACCTGCCATGATCACCATCTACCACAACCCTCGCTGCTCGAAATCGCGCGAAACGCTGGCCCTGGTCGAGGCCGCCGCCGAACGCCTCGGCGAACCGGTGGAGATCGTGGAATACCTGAAGTCGCCGCCGTCGCTGGCCACGCTGCGCCAGCTGCAGACCATGCTCGGCGTGTCCGCGCGGGAGATGATGCGCGACAACGAGGCGCCGTACCAGGAGCTGGACCTGGCCGATCCCGGCCTGACCGATGCCGAACTGCTGGCTGCCGTGGCCGACAACCCCATCCTGCTGCAGCGCCCGGTGGTCGTACGTAACCGCCGCGCGATCATCGGCCGGCCGCCGGAGAAGGTCGCCCCGTTGCTGGCCTGATCCGCTGTCCCCAGATAAAACCGGCCCCCAGCAAAGTGGGGGCCGGCCCGGTCAGTCAAGCTGGATAGCTTCAGGCGAGTCGTCTAATGAACACCCAGCCAGTGCATGGCCTCCTGACCGAAAGCGATGGCCGCCAGCACCACGAGCAGCACGACCAGCGTGACCGTGCTCACGTACAGGGTTGCCTTGGCGACTTCGGCATCCTCGTCCGAGGTGTGGCGGTGAGTGATTTGCGTGTCATTGCGCGCGGGATGCGGCCAATGGATCCGGCCGGCCAGTTCCCTGAAGTGCAGGTCGGTAGGAATACGCATGATCAACACCTCCTCGGCGGGAGCCGCGCAAGCCGGGCAACGTGATGGCACAAGCAGATGGCGTGATTGCGCATGGTCCGCGAATCGCAAGTCGTCAGGTTTCACCCGGTGCCGCCACCTGCATCTTTACTATAGCCGGGCTGGCCACAGATGCGAGCCCGCGCGCATACGCTGCCGCACGCGGCTCACGTCGCAGGAGCCTGAGGTGAGGGCTCGCTTACGGCAGAATCTCCTCCGGAAGCCAGTCTTGCTTCTCGTGCGCGCATTTCAGCGAGCATATTGCAGAACAAGGCGCCTTGTTCCAGCGCGTCGTCCAGGGCCACGTGGGTGTGGGGCAACGGGTCTTTCCACGCCTCCGGGAAGACCGGCTTGACCGTCTTGCGGTATGGCAGCCCGGTCAGCGCAAAGCCCAGCGTCTTGACGTCCAGTGCGGCCCAGCCGAATGGCGAGCGGCCGACGAAACGCATCATGTACCAGAACATCCACGTGAAATCGAAGCCGGCCGGAAATGCCACGAAGACAGGTTTGCCGGGCAGGTTCTCGACCCATTCGACATAGCGCAGCATCGCTTCCTCGGGACGCTGCAGGTCGCGGCGGCAGGCGGTCCAGGCTTCGGGCTGGGTTTCCCACCATTGCATCTGGACCGGGTGGCCCACGGCGCCAGGCAGGGTTTCCAGGTTGGCAGAGAACGTGCCCACCACGGTCTTGTCGGCCAGCATGGCGGCCGAGGCGAACGACAGCATCGAATGCGGCCCGGGAATCGGCCCGTCGGCCTCGATGTCTGTGCTGACGTAGATTTCCGGACGGGTATCGGGGGCTTGTCGCTTGGCCATGGCTTGCGGGGATGGCCTGTGGATCAGGCCGCGTCGATAAGGTGATCGGCGACGAACGGGTTGTTGCGGCGTTCCTCGCCAAACGTTGACACCGGGCCGTGGCCGGGAATGAAGGTCACGTCCTCGCCGAGTGGCCACAACCGCGTGCGGATCGAGCGCACCAGGTCCGCATGGTTGCCGCGTGGGAAATCCGTGCGGCCGATCGAGCCGGCGAACAGTACGTCGCCCACAACCGCAAGCCGGTTGGCGCGCGAAAAGAACACCACGTGGCCGGGCGTGTGGCCGGGGCAGTGATAGACCTCGAGCGTTTCGCCGCCGAACTGCACGGTATCGCCATCCTGCAGCCAGCGATCGGGCTCGAACACCTCGGCCTGGCCGAAGCCGAAGCGGCGGGTCTGTTCCGGCAACTGCTCGATCCAGAAGCGTTCGTCCTCGTGCGGGCCTTCGATCGGGATGCCGAGCTGGCGTGACAGCGCCGCGGCGCCTGCGCAGTGGTCCACGTGGCCATGCGTCAGGAAGATTTTTTCCAGCTCCACGCCCTGTTCCTTGACCGCGTCCAGGATGCGGTCCAAGTCGCCGCCGGGATCGCAGACGGCGGCCTTGCCGGTGTGTTCGTCGATCAGCAGCGAACAGTTTTGCTGGAAGGGCGTGACGGGGATCAGAAGGACTTTCATGGGTGTCTTGTCATGGGCCGCGACAGGCTCGGTCGCATGCGGCAGGGTGTGCCGGCATTGTAGCGCCGGCAGGCTCCGAGGCCCGGCGAAGGCATTTCGAGTGCATCTTAAGGCGCCTGCATCAGGGCATGACCCATCGGCCGGAAACCCGCACCAGGCGGTGGATTCCGGGGACTTGACGGGGCAATCGTGCGAGATCGCACATAATTCGTAACAAAATCAATGCTATAGCCGCAACAGTACAGTGTTAGACTCGCGCGATGAACTGGATTCTGCCGATCTTCTCCGGCTGGCAGCGGCTGGCAAGACTGGGCACATGCACCGCATGCGCCCTGGTGCTGGCCGCCTGTGCCACGCCGCCCGAAGGCGGCGGCTCTGCGGATGCCGGAACCTCCGGCGCGGTGCCGACCAAGTCTGCTCGCACGCCGAAAACTGCCAGGGCCGAGAAGCCCGACACCGGCAGCTGGAACCTGTTTGGTCTCGACCAGGACGACAGCAACCTGAGCGGCCGTTCGCTGGACGGCCTGCGCGCCGATATGGGTACGTTCGAGCAGCGCGGCATGGCGTCCTGGTATGGCAAGGGCTTCCATGGCCGCAAGACGGCCAACGGCGAGCGTTTCGACATGCGCGCGATGACCGCGGCCCATCCGTCGCTGCCACTCGACAGCTGGGTGCTGGTGCGCAACCTGCGCAACAACAAGGTGGCCGTGCTGCGCATCAATGACCGCGGCCCGTACCACGGCAACCGCGTGCTCGACGTGTCCTATGGCGCCGCGCGCCGGCTGGGTTTTGTCGACCACGGCGCCACCCAGGTGGAAATCCGCCGCCTGTCGCGCACCGAAGTGGCCGCGCTGGGTCCGCAGTTCGATGCCGGTGGCAATGAAGCCGGTGACGGCGCTGGCGATGACGATGTCGCCGTGCCCGAACTGGCCAACTCGCTGGCGCCCGGCAAATCCGGCAAGGCGTCCGCCAAGGCCAAATCCACGGCCAAGCGCAAGCGCCGCTGATGCGGAGCTTGCCGACGCATGCCGCCGCGCGCCTCGGTCCTCCCGTCTGACTTTCCCCGCTTTCCTTCAGCCTTCTGCGCGCTGCGCCAGCGCCAGCTTGTAAAGCGCATCAGTGCCCGCGCCGGTGATCGCGGCGGCCAGCTTGGCCGCGCGCTTGGCCGGCAGCTCCGCCAGCAGCAACGACAGCACGCGCTGCGCTTCGGCGTCGGGCGAGCCGTCATCGGCCGCACCGGCTGCGGCACCTTCCACCACGAGCACGAATTCGCCCTTGGCGCGCGTGGCCTCCGCCGCCAGCCATGCCGGTGTCTCGGCCACGGTCATCACCGGGGTCTCCTCGAACAGCTTGGTCAGTTCGCGCCCGACCAGCAGCCGGCGCGCGGGCGGCAGGCCGGCGGCCAGCGCTGCCAGCGTCTCGGCGATGCGGTGCGGCGCCTCGTACAGGACCCAGGCGTGGTCCAGCGCGGCCAGCGCGGCGATGGCCTCGGCGCGCGCCTTGGCTTTGCTCGGCAGGAAGCCGACAAAGGTGAACCGGCCCGCGCCGGTGTCGAGCATCTCGCCGGCGACCGACAGCGCAGCCACGGCGGCGCTGGGGCCGGGCAGCGGCACCACCGGCAGGCCCGCGGCGCGCACCGCCTCGACCAGCCGCGCGCCGGGATCGGATATGCCCGGCGTGCCGGCGTCCGACACGTAGGCAATGCGCTCGCCCGCGGCCAGGCGCTGCACGATGCGACCCGCAGCCTCGCGTTCGTTGTGCTCGTGCACGGCCACCAGCGGGCGCTGCAAGCCCACGCGCGACAGCAACTGGCCCGTATTGCGCGTGTCTTCGCAGGCAATGGCATCGGCCAGGCCCAGCACATGCAGCGCGCGCAGCGACAGGTCCGCCACATTGCCGATCGGGGTCGCCACGACGTACAGCGTGCCGGCCGGGTACGACTGGCCGGCCGCCAGCGAAATCCAGTCACTCATGAGAACTTCCGTTGATTCGATCATTCAAAAGCACGACGCAGGCGCGCGGTGCGCTGGCCGAAGACCGGGCGCTCGCCCACCTGCTGCGGCACGGCCTGCAGCCCGTGGTGCGCAATTATCGCTGCAAAGGCGGCGAGATCGACCTGGTCATGCGCGCGCCGGACGACACCCTGGTGTTTGTCGAGGTGCGCCAGCGCAGTGCGGCCGCGTTTGGCGGCGCGGCGGCCAGTGTGACGCCGGCCAAGCAGCGGCGTGTGGTGCTGGCGGCGCTGCACTACCTGGCTACGCTGCCGCAGCAGCCGCCGTGCCGGTTCGACGTGGTGGCCATGGCGCCGGGCCGGCTCGAATGGCTGCAGCATGCCTTCGACCTGGATACCGCCGGCGACCCTGGCTGACCGGCCGCGCTGGTTCATAATGCGCGATATTGCGCGGCCCGTGCCGCCACAGCAACAACAAGGCCCCTATCGAGCGATGAGCATCGAAAGTATTCAGCAGCAATTCCTGGACAGCGCCGAAACCAAGCGCCAGGCCGCGACCGTGATGGCGCCGTATATCGACGCCGCGGTGGAACGCATGGTCGGCGCGCTGACCAGCGGCAACAAGATCCTGGTCTGCGGCAACGGCGGATCCGCCGCCGACGCCCAGCATTTCGCCGCCGAACTGGTCGGGCGCTTCGAGCGCGAGCGGCCCGGGCTGGCGGCGATCGCGCTGACCACGGACAGCTCGATCCTGACCGCCATCGGCAATGACTATGACTTCAGCATGGTGTTCTCCAAGCAGGTCGAGGCGCTGGGCCAGCCCGGCGACATCCTGCTGGCGCTGTCCACGTCGGGCAATTCCGGCAACGTGATTGCCGCGATCCAGGCCGCGCGCCAGCGCGACATGAGCGTGGTCGCGCTGACCGGCAAGGGCGGCGGCAAGATCGGCGCCATGCTCGACGAGTTCGATATCCACCTGTGCGTGCCGAGCGAGCGTACGGCGCGCGTCCAGGAAGTCCACCTGCTCACCCTGCATTGCCTGTGCGATGGCATCGACGAGGCATTGCTCGGCGAAGCCTGATCCACTTACCCCAAGCTACAGCAAGGACAGCATGACGAATCTGCCTTTCCAAGCCTCCCGCCTGACCCGCATCGCGCTCACCGCAGCCGTGCTCGCCGTCGGCACCACCCAGCTCGCCGGCTGCTTCCCGGTCATGGCCGGCGCCGTGGCCAGCGGCGTGGCGGTTGCCACCGACCGTCGCCCGACCGCCACGCAGACCGTGGACCGCGGCCTGCAGATGGAGGCCGACAGCACCCTGAGCTCGCGCTACAACGGCCAGGCGCGCGTGAGCGTGACCGTATTCAACCGCAAGGTTCTCCTGACCGGCGAGGCCGCGAACGATAACGTGAAGCAGCAGGTCGACCAGTACGTGCGTGGCCTGCCCAACGCGCGCGTGGTGATCAACGAACTCGAGATCGCGTCGTCGCCGTCATTCATGACGCAGAGCGAGGACACCTACCTGACCAGCAAGGTCAAAACCCAGCTGATGACCGCCGAGGGCGTGCCGTCCAATTCCATCAAGGTCACCACGGACAAGGGCGTGGTCTACCTGCTGGGCATTGTCACCACTCCCGAAGGCGACCGCGCCACGGAGGTGGCCCGCAACACCGGCGGGGTCACCAAGGTCGTCAAGGCCTTCGACTACGTGAGCGAGGCCGAGCGCGCGCGCCTGGACCAGGCGTCCACCTCGCAGAACCCGCAGCCGGATGGCACCGTTGGTACGCCGGCACCCGTGCAGTCGGTGCCGGGCGTGGGTGGTCCGGTCAATGCGCCAGCCGACTCGTCCGCTGCCAATGGCGCTGTCGCGACCCCGGTGACTTCGCCGGTATCCTCCCCGGTGGCACTGCCGCCGGGCCGCAACCTGCCCTGAGCCGAACCCCGGCTCCTCCGTCGGGCAGCAACCGCTGCCTGACGTCATGCGGATTTCGTTCCACCCGCCCGCGCGTGATGTGATACGGTAGCCACGCGCCGCCCGCCGGGCGGACCACGGAGCGAGACCATGACAAGGATCCTCATACCCGCGGCCCTGGCCGCGCTGGCCTTGCCGATAGCGTGCGGCGCCGCTTCCGCGGCGGGCCCAGACCCTGCGGCACTGCGTGCGCGCAACCATGCCGCGGCCTGCACCAACTGCCATGGCCCCGAAGGCCGCCCCCCTGCCGGCAGCCCCATTCCCGCACTGGCCGGTCGTCCCCAGTCCGAACTCGTTTCCCAGATGCAGGCATTCAAGGCCGGCACGCGCCAGGCCACCGTCATGCACCAGATTGCCAAGGGTTACAGCGACGACCAAATCACGGCGATTGCGGCGTGGTTCGCCGCCGTCAGGTAGGAGAGGGCCATGCAACGACGCAGCTTTCTGAGGGCGGCGGCCGGCGCCGCTGCACTGGGTACGCTGGGCGCCCGCGCGGCCGCCCCGGCAAAGGTGGTGGTAGTTGGCGGCGGCTATGGTGGCGCCACGGCAGCGCGCTATCTGCGTGAATGGAGCAGCCACGCCATCGACGTCACGCTGGTGGAACCCAATGCCGCCTTTGTTTCATGCCCGCTGTCCAACCTGGTGATCGGCGGCAGCCGGCGCATGGAGGACATCACCGTGTCGTACGACGCGCTGGTGCGCCGCCATGGCGTGAAGCTCGTGCGCGACAGGGCCGTGGCCATCGATGCAGGCAAGCGCACGGTGCGCCTGGCCGGCGGCGCGACGCTGCCTTACGATCGCCTGGTGCTGTCGCCCGGTGTCGGCATGATGAACGACGCGCTGCCCGGGCTGCAGCAGCCCGGCGGCGACCAGATCCTGCATGCCTGGAAGGCCGGCCCGCAAACGCTGGCGCTGCGCCGCCAGCTCGAAGCCATGCCGGACGGCGGCACCTTTGCGATCAGCATCCCGCTCGCGCCCTACCGCTGCCCGCCGGGCCCGTACGAGCGGGCCTGCCAGGCGGCGCACTATTTCAGCCGGCACAAGCCGCGCAGCAAGGTGCTGATCCTCGATGCCAACCCGGACATCACCTCGAAGGCAGCGCTGTTCCGGCAGGTCTGGGCCACGCAGTACAAGGGGATGGTGGAGTACCGGCCGCAGTACGGCGCGGTCGATGTCGATCCCGCCACGCGGACGCTCAAGTTCGACGTGCAGGATGACGAGCGGGCCGATGTGCTCAATGTGCTGCCGCCGCAGCGGGCTGGTGCGATTGCCGTGTCGGCCGGGCTGGCCACTGCCAATGGCCGGTGGTGCGAGGTGGATTTCCTGACGTTCGAATCGCTGGCCGTGCCGAACATCCATGTGCTCGGCGACGCCATCCAGATCGCGCCGCTGATGCCCAAGTCCGGGCATATGGCCAACCAGCATGGCAAGGTCGCGGCGGCGGCCATCGTTGCGCTGCTCTCGGGCGGCGCGCCCGACTCCGAGCCGCTCTACAACAACACGTGCTACAGCTTTACGTCCGATCGCGAGGCGGTGCATGTGGCAAGTGTGCATCGCTATGATGCCGCGCAGAAGACCATGGTGACCGTGCCGGGATCGGGCGGGCTGTCGACGGCGCCGAACGTGCCCGAGGGCGATTTCGCCCTGGCCTGGGCCAAGGGCATCTGGGCCGACATGCTGGGCTAGCCGGCTCCGCAAAAACCGCAAGAACGTGCAATGCCCCGGCGCGGGGCGCTGCTACGCTGGGGCTTTCCGAATCTGCCCCTGCCGCGCGCCGTCCCCCATGCAACCCAAAGACCGCCTTCTAGCCCTAGCCATCGTCTGCGTCTGGGGCGTCAACTTCGTCGTCATCAAGGTCGGCCTGGCGGGCGTTCCGCCGATGCTGCTTGGCGCGCTGCGCTTCTGCCTGGTGGTGTTCCCGGCCATCTTCTTCGTCCCGCGCCCGCGCGTGCCGCTGCGCATGCTGCTGGCCTACGGCGCGACCATCAGCCTCGGGCAGTTCGCCTTCCTGTTCTATGCAATGGCCGTAGGCATGCCGGCCGGGCTGGCGTCGCTCGTGCTGCAGTCGCAGGTCTTCTTCACGGTGGGCATCGCCGCGCTGTGGCTCGGCGAGCCGTTGCGCTGGCATAACCTGGCCGGCATGCTGGTGGCCGCCTGCGGGCTGGCGCTCATCGGCACGGGCGCTGCAACGGGTACGGCTCCCGGCGGCATGAGCGTCGCCGGCTTCCTCCTGACGCTGTGCGGAGCGGCCTGCTGGGCGAGCGGCAATATCGTCAGCAAGAAGATCGGTCCCGTCGACCTGCTGGGCCTGGTGGTCTGGGCGGCGCTGATCCCGATCGTGCCGTTCGCGCTGCTGTCGCTGTGGTTCGAAGGGCCGGCGCGCATCGCGGCGAGCCTCACGAACGTCTCGGGCATGGCGGTGTTCGCGGTGCTGTACCTGGCTTTCGCCGCGACCGTGTTCGGCTACACCATGTGGGGCCGGCTACTGACCCGCTACCCGGCCAGTCAGGTGGCGCCGCTTACGCTGCTGGTGCCGGTGGTCGGCCTGGTGGCCGCACACGTGCTCCTGGGAGAGGACCTGTCTCCGGCCCAGTGGCTCGGCGCCGCCGTGGTCATGGCGGGCCTGCTGCTCAATGTCTTCGGCGGCCGCCTGTGGCTGGGCCGGCGCTTCGCGCGACGCTGATTCGCACGACCATTCTGGTGCCGCCGGGCGACTGGCGGCACAATCATGCTGTTCTGCATCAATGGGTAAACACTATATGCGCAATCACGCATATACGAATATATTGGACGGCATGGAAGAGCTGGATCGCGTGTTCGAGAAGGTGTCGGGGTATTTCAGCCTGCTGGCGGAGCCTACGCGGCTGAAGATCCTGCACGCCCTGTGCGATGGCGAGAAGCCAGTGAACACGGTGGTGGAGACGGTGGGTTCGTCCCAGACCAATGTGTCGCGGCATCTCAACGCGATGTACCGCTCGGGCGTGCTGTCGCGCCGCAAGGAGGCGAACCTCGTGTTCTACGCCATTGCGGACGAAAGCGTGGTGGAGCTGTGCCGCACGGTCTGCGTGCAGGTGGCGAGCCGGCTGGAGGACAATGCCTTGCCCTCCGGCGCGGTCGACCGCTTCATGGTCCAGCCCGCACCGCCACCCGCCCGGCGGCGCAAGGCCGCGCAGTAGCTGGCTCTTCCTGCAGACCGCATCAGAACAGGCGCGCCGCCTTGGCGAGCGTGCCGGAGGAGACGGCATTGCAGGAACGGAATCCGCGCGGGCGCATCGTGCCCGCGCCCGAGCACTTCGTCAGCTCAGCGCTGCAGCAGGACATCGCCCGGCATGGCCTGGACAGCCCGCGCCGTGACTTCCTGCGCAAGAGCTTCCTAGGCGCGGCCGCCGGCATCGTCGCGGCCGGACTGGGCCGCCGCGCGCTGGCCGTCGACGGCGATCCCGCCATCCTGGAGCCGCAGCCGTGGGCCACGTCGCTGGGCCAGCCGGTGGCGGCGCGGCCCTACGGACAGCCTTCGGTCCATGAGAAAAACCTGGTGCGACGCGAGTCGCCCGGTCTGACGCGGGTATCGGCGGCTTCGGTCGCGTTCGCGCCGCTGCAGGGCCTGTTCGGCATCATCACGCCCAGCGGCCTGCATTTCGAGCGGCACCACCAGGGCTGGCAGGACATAGACCCCGCCCGCCACCGCCTGATGATCAACGGGCTCGTCAAGGCGCCGCGCGTCTATACGATGGATGACCTGATGCGCCTGCCGTCGGTGTCGCGCATGCATTTCATCGAATGCGGCGCCAACACCGGCATGGAGTGGGGCAACGTGGCAGTGCCGACGGTGCAGTACACCCACGGCATGCTGTCTTGCTGCGAATTCACCGGCGTGCCGCTCAAGGTGCTGCTGGACGACGCCGGCGCGGACCTGCGCCGCGGCAAGTACCTGCTGGCCGAGGGCGGCGACGGCTCCGGCATGACGCGCACCATCCCGATGGAGCTGGCCGACGAGATCATCGTCGCCTGGGGCATGAACGGCGAGATGCTGCGCCCGGAGAACGGCTACCCGCTGCGGCTGGTGGTGCCCGGCGTGCAGGGCGTGTCGTGGGTCAAGTGGCTGCGCCGGCTGGAACTCGGTGACCAGCCCTGGAACGCCAAGGACGAGACCATCCACTACGTGGACATGATGCCGGACGGCAAGCTGCGCCAGTACACCTCGATCCAGGAGTGCAAGTCCGTCATCACCTCGCCGTCGGGCGGCCAGCAGATGGTCGGCAAGGGCTTCTACAATATCAGCGGGCTGGCCTGGTCGGGCCGCGGGCGCATCCGCCGCGTGGACGTCTCGACCGACGGCGGGCGCAACTGGCGCACGGCACGGCTGGAAACGCCGGTGTTGTCCAAATGCCTGACGCGCTTCAACCTCGACTGGGTCTGGGACGGCGGCCCGGCCATCCTGCAAAGCCGCGCGATCGACGAGACCGGCTACGTGCAGCCGAAGATGGCGCAACTGCGCGCGGTGCGCGGCACGCGCTCGATCTACCACAACAACGCCATCCAGAGCTGGCAGGTGGCCCAGGGCGGGGAGGTGTCCAATGTCCACGTGGGCTAACGCGGCGCGCGCCCTGGCGCTGGCAGCCGGCTGCGTGGCCTCGGCGGCCTGGGCCGGCACGGGCGACACCGCCACGGCGCGTGCGGCCCTTGGCCGCGCCGCGACCGCGGCCGAGGTGGCCGCCTGGGACATCGACGTACGCCCGGATTTCCAGGGCCTGCCCAAGGGCCGCGGCACGGTGGCGCAGGGCCAGAAGATCTGGGATGGCAAGTGCGCGTCCTGCCACGGCGACTTCGGCGAATCGAACGAAGTCTTCTCGCCCATCGTGGGCGGCACCACGGCCGACGACGTCCGGACAGGCCGCGTTGCGGCGATGACCGGCAACCAGCCGTACCGCACCACGCTGATGAAGGTCAGCACGGTCAGCACGCTGTGGGACTACATCCACCGCGCCATGCCGTGGAATGCGCCGCGCAGCCTGAGCGCCGACGACGTCTATGCCGTCACGGCCTACCTGCTGAATCTGGGCGAGATCGTCCCGGCCGACTTCACGCTGTCGGACGCCAATATCGCCGAGGTGCAGCGCAAGATGCCGAACCGCAACGGCATGACCACGGAACACGGGATGTGGCCGGGCCGGGGCCGGCCCGATACGCACAACACGGCGTGCATGAAGGACTGCGAGGCAACCGTGAAGGTGGTCTCGGCCATGCCGGAATACGCGCGCGATTCGCATGGCGACCTGTCGCAGCAGCAGCGCGGTTTCGGGCCCACGCGCGGCGTGGCGGCGCTGGCTTCCGCGCAGGTCGCAACGGTCGCTTCGGCGCCGGTGGCGCCCGGCGCAAAACTGACCGGCCAGTACCAATGCATGACGTGCCACGCACTCGACCGGAAAGTAGTGGGGCCGTCATTTTCGGATATCGCCAGCAAGTACCGCGGCCAGGGTGACGCGCACGCCGCGCTGGAGCGCAAGGTCAAGGCGGGCGGGCAGGGCGCCTGGGGCAGCGTGCCGATGCCGCCCCAGCCGCAGATCCCCGATTCGGACATCCATGCCATGGTGGGGTGGATTCTTGAGGCAAAATAGCGGGCTGGCCGCTGGAGTGCCCCCAGGCGGCGGCCAGAGTGTGTCGCGCCGCAGCGCAGTCCGGTTGTGGCGAGGCCTTTGCCGTCCCCACGGCTTTACAAAGCTTGGAGCTATATCAATGAAGCAGTTTGTCATCGCAGCGCTGATGCTGGGCGCCGCCGCATCGGCCCACGCGGTCGATGCCGCCAAGGCACAGGAGATTGCCAACAAGAACGCCTGCATGGGTTGCCACCAGGTCGACAAAAAGCTGGTCGGCCCGGCCTACAAGGACGTGGCCGCCAAGTACAAGGGCGACAAGAACGCCCTGGCGACCCTGACCAAGAAGGTCAAGGGCGGTGGTTCGGGCGTTTGGGGTCCTGTGCCGATGCCCGCCAACGCCGGCCTGAGTGACGCCGACCTCAAGACGGTGGTGGAGTGGGTCCTGGCCGGCGCGCCGGCCAAGTAAGCGCTGCCCGCAAGGGCAAACGCACCGATGCAGCAGGCTAGCCGGCATCCGCCGCGCGGGCCTGGATACAGAGCACAGCGGCCGGCCAAGCACCGGCCGCATGCAGGAAGCACCGCCCCAGGCGGTCAACCACGACCGGGAACGGAGTAGCCGGAGAGCAAAGCACCATGAATTCCAAACGACGAGAAGTACTGCGGGTCACCGCTGTCCTGTCGCTGATGGCCGCAACGGGCCTGATCAGCGAAGCGCAGGCAGCCGAGTGGAACAAGACCGCTTTTGACGGCAAGAGCGTGGCCGACGTGATCAAGGCCCTGGGCGGCAGCGGCACCGAAAAGAGCACCGCCATCACCTTCAACGCCCCGGACATCGCCGAGAACGGCGCCGTGGTGCCGGTGGCCGTGACCAGCAACATCCCGGATACCGAGCAGATCGCCATCCTGGTCGAAAAGAACCCCAACACGCTGGCCGCGGATTTCGTGATCCCGGCGGGCACCGAACCGTTCGTCTCCACCCGCGTGAAGATGGGCCAGACCTCCGTGGTGCACGCCGCGGTCAAGGCCGGCGGCAAGTGGTACGTGGCATCCAAGGAAATCAAGGTCACCTTGGGCGGCTGCGGCGGCTGAGCCCCGCGCCCCGCCAATCCACGATCATCTGCAACAGGAGAGAGCAATGGCAGACCCGATGCGCGTACGCGCCACCGAGAACGGCGGCGTGACAGACGTCAAGATTCTGATGAAGCACGACATGGAAACCGGTCAGCGCAAGGACGGTTCCGGCAAGATCATTCCGGCGTGGCATATCCAGACCGTGAGCGCCCAGTGCAAGGGCAAGGAAGTGTTCCGCGCCCAGTTCGGCCCGGCGGTATCCAAGGATCCGTTCCTGAACTTCAAGTTCAAGGGCGGTGCCAAAGGCGACAAGGTCAGCGTGACCTGGGTCGACAACCGCGGCGACAAGCGCACCGACGAAGCGACCATCGGCTGATACCCGCGCGGCGCGCCTGGCCGTCGTCTGCTATGGTTCTGGTCGGAAACTGACCTCGGGAACAATCATGCGGCGAGCATTCATTCGGGCATCGGCGGCACTGGCCGCCATCGGACTGTCGGCAAAGGCGGCGGCGCAGGCTGCACCGGCCGCGTCGGCAAGCAAGGGCGGGCGCGTCAAGGTGGTGTACCAGCTGTCGGAAGGCATCGACCAGGCGGTGCGCGCGATGGGCAACCTGCGCAACCACCTGAACGGCGCGCCGGGCACGAAGATCGTCGTGGTCGCGTTCGGCTACGGCGTGGATTTCCTGGTGGAAGGCGCCAAGGATGCGCGCGGCAACACCTTTGATGGCGCCGTGGGCGCGCTGGCTTCGGCCGGTGTGGAGTTCCGCGTGTGCCGCAATACGCTGACGGCACGCAAGATCTCCGAATCGAGCCTGCTGATGGAAGCGAAGATCGTACCGGCCGGCGTGGTGGAGATCGCCCGCCTGCAGTTTGACGAAGGCTACGCCTATATCAAGCCTTGAGGACGGCCCGGGCAAGGGAAGGCCCGGATACAGAAGAATGACCCGGCGCGCGAGCGGCCGGGAGGAGAAGCCCCCAATGACCAAGATCCGACGCCTTGCCACGGGCGCAGCGCTGGCCGCAGCCGGCGCCACCGCGCTGACCCTGGCGGCCGCCGTGCACGCGCAGGGCAGCACCGCCGACGAAATCGCCAAGTACCGCCAGATGCTGGCCGAAGGCAACCCGGCCGAGCTGTGGGAAGCCGCCGGCGAAGAGCTGTGGAAAAAGCCCGCCGGCCCGAAGAACGTCTCGCTCGAACAGTGCGACCTGGGCAAGGGCCCGGGCGTGACCAAGGGCGCCTACGCCGAACTGCCGCGCTACTTCAAGGATACCGGCAAGGTCATGGACCTGGAGCAGCGCCTGGCCTACTGCCGCATGACGCTGCAAGGCCTGACGAAGGAAGAGGCGATGGCCAACCCGTTCTCGTCGTCGGGCAAGCCGTCCGACATCGAGCGCCTGGTCTCGTACCTGACCGCGGAATCGCGCGGCGTGAAGATGAACGTGCAGCTCAGCCACCCGGAAGAACAGCGCACTTACGCGCTCGGCCAGAAGATGTTCTTCTACCGCGGCGGCGCCTATGACTTTGCCTGCGCCACCTGCCACGCGGTGGACGGCCAGCGCATCCGCCTGCAGGACCTGCCCAATCTGCTGAGCGAGAAGGGCGCGCAGGCAGCCTATACGACGTGGCCCGCCTACCGCGTCTCGCAGGGCGAGGTACGCACCATGCAGCACCGCCTGTACGACTGCCTGCGCCAGCAGCGCTTTCCCGAGCCGGCCTACGGTTCGGACGTGATTACCGCCCTCACCATGTTCCTGGCCAGGAACGCGAACGGCGGCACCTACGATGGCCCCGCCATGAAGCGCTGACGAGCACGGGAGACAGACATGCAAGGATTCACCAAGCAATACGCCGTGTGGACGGCTGCCGCCCTGGCGCTGGTTGCCAGCACCGGCGCCATCGCGCAGGACAATGCCAAGGCAAAGCCGGCAGCAAAGGCCAAGGCCGCTGCCGTCAGCGCCGCCGACATGAAGCACCTGATCGAAGGCTCGTTCTCGTCGAAGGGCCCGGCTACCGTTGAAGGCGTACTCAACCAGGACGCCATGCAGCAGGCCTGCAGCCAGTACCCCGACCGCTCCAAGGTGCCGGCGGCCACGGCAAAGAAGATCGAAGCGGGCGAGCTCAAGCAGGTGAAGTACCCCGCCGACGGCCAGTGGCTGGGCGACTGGAAGGAAGGCGAAAAGGTCGCGCAGAACGGCCGCGGCATGCAGTTCTCCGACAAGGTGGGCGGCACCAACGGCGGCAACTGCTACGCGTGCCACCAGATGACCAAGACGGAGATCTCGTTCGGCAATATCGGCCCGTCGCTGTACCAGTACGGCAAGCTGCGCGGCAACTCCGAGGACGTGGTCAAGTACACCTGGGGCAAGATCTGGGATTCCAGCGCCTATGCGGCCTGCTCCAACATGCCGCGCTTCGGCCACAAGGGCATCCTGACCGAAACGCAGATCCGCGATGTGATGGCACTGCTGCTGGACCCGGCCTCGCCGGTCAACCAGTAAGGGCAAGGGCATGCTGCGCGCGCGGACGGCCTTCATCGCGTGGCTGCTGGCCTTCGGCCTGATGGCCGGAGCCGGCAGCGCCGGCGCGCTGGAGGTCGGCGACACCGTGCGCCTGCCCGACGTGCAGACGCTGGATGGCCGCACCGTGACAGCCGCGTCGCTGTCCGGCAAGCCGCTGATCGTCGAGGTGTGGGCCTCCTGGTGCCCGTTCTGCGCCATGCAGAACCCGCGCCTGCAGAAACTGTACGAACGCACGCGCGGCACGCCGCTGCAGGTGCTGACCATCAGCATCGACAAGGACCCGCGCGAGGCCACCGAGTACCTGCGCAAGCGCGGCTACACCTTCCCGGCCACCATGGATTCCCCGGCGCTGCGCAGCACATTCAGCCCGCGCAAAGGCCTGCCCGAGCTGTATGTGATCGACGCGCGCGGACGCGTGGTGCAGAAGGAAGTGGGCGAGATGCTCGAAGATGAGGTCGCTGCGCTCGATCGTTACGCGCGGCCCTGAACCATTGCCCTGCCGCGCGCCCATCCGCGCACGGCCAACATGAAACCGATGCCGGAAGCGCCTTGCAAGTCTTGCATGGTGCCAACCGGCACGCCGATTCCACAGGAAGAGACGACGACATGAACCGACGCGAGTTCCTGCAGGTGCTGGCCATTGCCGGCGCCAGCGGCATGAGCTTCCCCGCCAGCGCGGCCCAGGCGGCGAAGTCCGCCGAGGCCATGTACGACCTGCCGCGCTTCGGCAATGTCCACCTGCTGCACTTCACGGACTGCCACGCGCAGCTTCGGCCCGTGTATTTCCGCGAGCCCAACGTCAACCTAGGCATCGGTGCGTATGCAGGCAAGCCGCCTCACCTGGTGGGCGACGCGCTGCTGCACCACTACGGCATCCGCCCCGGCACGCCGCAGGCGCATGCGTTCACCTATCTGGACTTCACCGAGGCCGCGCAGCGCTACGGCAAGGTCGGCGGGTTTGCCCACCTGGCCACGCTGGTCAGCAGGATGAAGGCCAGCCGGCCCGGCGCGCTGCTGCTCGACGGCGGCGACACCTGGCAGGGCTCCGCCACCGCGCTGTGGACAAAGGGCCAGGACATGGTCGACGCGGCGCTGGCGCTGGGCGTCAACGTCATGACGCCGCACTGGGAAATGACGCTCGGCGCGGACCGCGTCAAGGAGATCGTCGAGAAGGATTTCAAGGATAAGGTCTCGTTCCTGGCGCAGAACATCAAGACCAACGACTTCGGCGACCCGGTCTTCGACCCGTACGTGATCCGCGACATCAATGGCGTGGCAGTGGCCATTATCGGCCAGGCTTTCCCATACACGCCGATCGCCAACCCGCGCTACTTCGTGCCGGACTGGACCTTCGGCATCCAGGAAGAGAACCTGCAGCAGGTCATTGACGATGCGCGCGGCAAGGGCGCCCAGGTGGTCGTGCTGCTGTCGCACAACGGCATGGATGTCGACTTAAAGCTGGCCTCGCGCGTGCGCGGGCTGGACGCGATCCTGGGCGGCCATACCCATGACGGCATGCCGGCGCCGGTGCCGGTGAAGAACGCGGGCGGCACCACGCTGGTCACCAACGCGGGCTCCAACGGCAAGTTCCTCGGCGTGCTGGACTTCGACGTGAAGAACGGCAAGGTGACGGATTTCCGCTACCGCCTGCTGCCGGTGTTCGCCAACTACCTGCCGGCGGATCCGGCCATGGACGCGCTGATCACCAGGGTCCGCGCGCCATACGAACAGAAGCTCGGCGAAGTGCTGGCCGTCAACCGCGGCCTGCTGTATCGGCGCGGCAACTTCAACGGCACCTTCGACCAGCTCATCCTCGACGGCCTGATGGCAGTGCAGGGCGCACAGATCGCGTTCTCGCCCGGCTTCCGCTGGGGCACCACGCTGCTGCCGGGCCAGGCCATCACCATGGAGCACCTGATGGACCAGACCGCTATCACCTACCCGTACACCACGGTGACGGACATGAGCGGCGAGACCATCAAGACCATCCTGGAAGACGTGGCCGACAACCTCTTCAACCCGGACCCGTACTACCAGCAGGGCGGCGACATGGTGCGCGTGGGCGGCCTGCAGTACACCATCGATCCGAACGCCGGCATGGGCAAGCGCATCCGCGACATGCGCCTGAACGGCCAGCCGCTGGAAGCCGGCAAGACCTACAAGGTGGCCGGCTGGGCGCCGGTGGCCGAAGAAGCGCGCCAGGCCGGCGGCGCGCCGATCTGGGATGTCATGGCCCAGTGGCTGCGCGCGAACAAGGAAGTCAGCGCGCGCCCGCTGAACCTGCCCCGCGTGGTCGGCATGGAGCGCAACCCGGGCATGGCGGCCTGATGTTGCGCGGGATCATCACCGTGCGGGTATGGATTGAAGCGCTCGGCGGAAGTAGGCTACAATCTTTCGCTATGGGCCGATAGCTCAGCTGGGAGAGCGCTGCGTTCGCAATGCAGAGGTCGGGAGTTCGATCCTCCTTCGGTCCACCAGACACCTTTCAAAGTACCACCAAGATTCACCGCTAACCCCGGCGCCACAAGGCTTCCGGGGTTTTTTGTTGCCATCGTCTACAATCTTCTACCGGGTATTACTGCCCCCAACCGGGGGCAACTTTGGGGGCAACTGCCCCAACTGCCGTAGGAGTTGCCCCCATGGGCCTTTCTGAGATTGCAATCCACAACGCCAAGCCTGGTATGACGCCGGATGGGCGGGCAACTGACAAGCCATACTAGCTCGCTGACGCGGCTGGCCTTTACCTCGAAGTTGCCCTCAGTGGGGCAAGTGGTGGCGGCTGAAGTACCGTTTCGCCGGAAAGGAAAAGCGCCTGTCGCTGGGGGTGTATCCGGAGGTCGGCCAGAAGGCGGCACGAGAAAGGCGGGACGACGCTCGCAAGCTTCTGGCGGCCGGGGTAGATCCGAGCATGGAGTGCAAGGTTCGCCGGGCCACTACCGTGGAGCGCTCAGCCAACAGCTTTGAGGCAGTAGCCCGCGAGTGGTATGCAAAGCAATCCCCAGGCTGGACAACTGGCCACGGAGACAAGGTAATCCGCCGATTGGAGCGCGACGCTTTCCCATGGGTAGGCTGCGCTGCGGCAGGTGTCACGAGCAGGATTGCTTTGACTGGCTGATAGAGCCGTCCTTACATACGAACTTGACACCGCTGCAATGGGCGACGCCCCCCTTCTTACCCGAGCATGGGGTGTTACGGGCGCCGACCGCCTGGCTTGCAACGAGTAGGCCGATGGCGACGACAGCGAGGATCTTGCACATGTTTTCTCCTTTGGATTGTTGTTGATGTGCCTCCCCAGCAAGGGGAGCGAAAGATTCAGAAGAAAGCAGCACCGAGCCTGATTTGCCCTGGATCAAATGCCGAGGGAGTTAGGAAACATGCAGTACAGATAGCAAAAGAGTTCAATCAGATTCGGAACCGTTCCATTGAATTCCGTAGCGTTTGCCGCACAAATGGACATTTTTCGCACCAAGAGGAATGCCCGTGTCGGATAGCGATGAGCGATTACTGTACTGCAAACCTGATTTCCTGAACATCGACTGGAACATCAGACAAGGTGCCAAGGGCTACACGATAGTTGACGCTGACGAATACCGGCTGTGCAGCAACAAGCCGGCGCCGGGCCTGCAAGGCCCGCCACTGAAGCCGACCGCCCCAAAGACGCCACCGCCCCCTCCGAAATCGCTCATTGAAGGGCTGGCGGATCTCCGCGCCTGGATGAACGAACCCCCGAAGCCCAAGCCGCCAAAGCGTGAGCAATTGACGCGTCCCAAGGTAGCGCCCTTTGACATACAAGACATTCCCCGGGCCATGGAAACAATGGGCTGGAAACGCTCTGCCAAGCTAATGCGCAGATGGTTTGCTGGCGAGTTGAACTATGCAACGCCGGAAGGGGAGACTCGAGCCATTAACCAGAAAGGTGAGCCATTTCCAGCCAGCATGGTTGATACGACCATGTTCCCCATGTCGTGGATTCTCGGATTTCCCAGAGCCAACGCGAGATATGAGGAGCTGCGGCAGAAATCGCTCTATACACCGAATGCGCGCAAGGCGCTGGCTGCAATCCTCTCCCGCCCGTCCCTGCGCAACTACGTCCCTTCCGGGGTACTGCCGGGCGTCACTTATACGCTGGACGCGTGGGAAAAGAGCGGCAGAGATGTGCAAGTTATTCATCGCGACTATCAGTTTCAGCGCAACTCTGTGGATAGCACGCTCCTCGACAGGGCGATTCTCGGGGGGCGCTCCCTTCTTTCTCCACGAACCTTTCCCGATGACTTGTACGGCTCGCTGGGTACATTCTCCTTTTATGCTGCTATTGACCGGGCCGAGTTCATGCGCTTGTTCGGAACGGTGGCGCAGGCAACGGTAACGCAAGTGGCCATCTACATGCGCGACATGTTCACGTTTCTCGACCGGCCCGGCTCCGGTTCGCAGTACCTGGGACATTGGAACCGCGCCGGCATAATTGTGGTACCCGCTGCGGTACCACTCAGCCAAGCTACAACTGGGGACTGGGTAATGTATCCGGTGACGGAGCCTGGCCCCATTACCACAAACAGCGTCTATTACCCGGTCCGGAACAAGGATTTCAGGGATTGGCAGATGAAGCACAAACGAGGCGGTGATTTGCTGCTTTACTCTGATATCAAGTTTGTTCGGCTCAACAACCCAATTTCAGTCACGTTTGCGCTATGAACGATGGAAGTCTAACCGTACTAGCAGTTGCGCAACTGGGCGTGCTCGCCGGCCTGATTCTGTTCCCCATCGCAGCCTATGCCATGTATCGCACCGTTCGATATGTGTTATCGCTGCCGGACGGCAGGCGAGGGCGTGCAAGGGAAATGCTGCGGATCTGGGCCAAGCGCATCGCCGTGGCTATTGGGGTTGTCGTTATCGTCAGCTATGGCCTCGACGTGCGTCAGCGGCTCCGTGCGGGCAACTGCCAGCGTGAGGCATCTCCTCAAGAGTCCGGGCCGTACATGGCGGAGATGTGCCTCCTCCCGGCCCGGGGATCGGTGCTCCTGCGCCTGTACTCAAGAACGACCGGCGCGCTCCTGGTTGAACGCATGTATGAGGATCCGGAACCGCGCCTGATCTGGACGCGAGACGAAGTCATTTACGACACTGCTGCCACTGATGGGAAAGGCTCGGTAAGCCTGCCGCCCACTTGGCTAGACCGCCTGCGCGCCAAGCTGCCATGACAACTCATCGCGAATGCCGATGGAATAGCGGCACCACCGGGCTTACGCTTTGGCCCGCGCGCATACCGGTACCACCGCGCGGGGATTGGCCAGCCCGATCCGGGGATCGACGCCTGCGCGGACGACGAGGCATAGCAGCAAATCGAGCGTGAAGCGGTTGCTGCGCTCCGCCATGATGACGGATCCTGAGTTGGCCTAACGTAGAGTTCAACGACTGCCTGTGCTTCGGTTCAGCCCCGTACTGCATTGACTGGCGAATGGCGCGCATTCGCCGGGGGATTCGGGTAAGCGGCATTGGTGAACCCTACCGTGGCGCTGCGCGCGCACCCACTCGCGGGAAGCGAGTAGCTGCCCTTAAAGCACGTCCCACACCAGACAGGTGGAAGCGCATGCTGCCGCCCACAGGCCGCGCCCGGCACCGCAGGCGTCTTTCCTATTTATTCGGCAAACAGATCCGGCCCGAATACTTCGTAGTGGATCCGTGCCTCATGGATGCCCAGGTCCTTCAGCGCGTCATGCTGCATCCGCATGAACGGGATCGGTCCACAGATGTAGTAGTCGGCATCGGGCAGCAGGACCGAATCCTTGATCTTCTTGACATCCACAAGCCCCGCGAAGTCGTAGTCGCGGCCAACGACATCCTGTGACAGCGGGTCGTCATAGAACACGACCAAATCGAAATTGGAGTAGGTCTTGGCGGCCTCGCGCAGCCGGTCACGCATGGCGTGGACTCCGCTGTTGCGTGCGCCGTGTACGAACACCACGTGCCGCTGCGGGTCCTGGATGGCTCGCTTCAGCATGCTGACCATCGGGGTCAGTCCCACGCCACCGCTGATCAGGACAATAGGCGTCTTGGCGTTGACATCGATATGGAAGCTGCCATACGGCGCGGCAAGCTTCACCTCATCCCCGACATTGACGTGATCGTGCAGCAGGTTGGAGACATAGCCCGGTGGCTGCGTTCCGCCGCCCTCGCGCTTCACTGAAATGCGATAGCTGCGTCCGTTGGGCATATCCGACAGGCTGTACTGGCGAATCTGCTGCAAGCCCAGTGTCGGCACATCAACGGCGACGCTGATGTACTGGCCGGGTTCGAAGTTCATCACCGGCCCGCCGTCCGCAGGCTCGAGGATGAATGATGTGATCACATTGCTCTCAGGCCGTTTCTCGCGCACGATAAAGCTGCGCCAGCCGGTCCAGCCGCCCAGCTGTGCGGCAGACCGCTCGTACAATTCGCTTTCCATGCCCATCAGCACGTCGGCCAGATTCCCGTAGGCTTGCGCCCATGCGGAAATGATCTCGTCCGTTGCCGCGCTGCCCAGGACTTCCTTGATGGCAGCCAGCAGGTTTTCCCCGACGATGGGGTATTGCTCGGGTTTGACACCGAGACTCGCATGCTTGTTGGCAATGTTCTTCAGCACGGCCATCAGGCTGCCTGGGTCCTCGATGTTCTCTGCATACGCGTAGACCGCACGTGCCAGCGCCTGTTGCTGCTGCCCCTGTTCCTGATGCGCCATGTTGAACACGTTCTTCAGTTCAGGATGGGCTTCGAACATGCGCTTATAAAAACACTTGATGATGTCGTAGCCATGTTCAGCCAGGACCGGTGCGGTGGCCTTTACGATGTCCTTTGTCTTCTGGGTCAGCATTGACTGGATCCTTTTACAAGAAGGGGCTTGCTCGGTCTAGGCGGCGGGGTGCCACATTGCCTACCCATGGTGGCGCCATCCATGGTGGCGGCGTTATATATCACGTCGTGACATATTACAGCGGTTCGTTGCGATCGGCGCAGGCTGTCCGGCAAGTCTGGTGAGGGCGTCATGCCACCCGCGGCCCACGCCGCGCCTTCATCGCCGAAGGCCGTACCTGTTGCAGCGCCCGCAATGACTGCAGCGCGTCTTCCACTGCCTCAATGCCGTCGCGCAGCCGAGCCGTGGCATAGCCGAGGCGGCTCTGTGCATCGGGATCGGGCGCGGACAGGTTTTCGAGCGCATCGACTTCCGCCTGCATCTGGCCGATCAGGCGGCGCAACTGGGAAGTGCTGTGCGAGGCAAGCGACCGGATAGCCATGCGAACTCCTCGGGCGCTACCGATAGCACCCAGTTTGTACGGTAGTACGTCACAAGGGGATCGCCAGTGCTGTTACGTCTCCATACACCTGCGTCGTCTCGCGCATGCTACGGCCGCGGACTGGTCAGTCCATCGCGGCATGGGCCACGTCGGCCGGGGCCTCCCGGGCGGGGCGCACCAGCAGGATCAATGGCACGACCAGCAGCGTGGCGATGAACATCGCCTTGAAATCGTTGAGGTAGGCAATCATCGACGCCTGCTGGGTGATGGCATGGTTTAATGCCGCCAGGTCGACGCGCGAGCCGTTTGCCACCATCGACTGCAGGTTCGGGTTGTAGACGCTGACATGCGCGGCCAGGTCGGCGTGCGCGACCTGCGTGTTGCGCGTCATCAGCGCCTGGATGACCGAGATGCCGATGCTGCTGCCGATATTGCGCACGAGGCTGTAGGTCGCGGTGCCGTCGGCACGCAGGTCCGGCCGCAGCGTGGAAAAGGTCAGCGCGCTGAGCGGCACGAACACCAGCCCCAGCCCGAAGCCCTGGATCACGCCGGGCCAGACGATGTCGGACATCGACAGGACGATCGTGTAGTGCATCATCTGCCACAACGCGAACGCGGAAATCAGGAATCCCGACAAGAGCAGCAGCCGTGCGTCGATGCGGCGCAGCAGGCGGCCCGCCAGCAGCATCGCCACCATGGTGCCGGCGCCGCTGGGCGCGGTGACAAGGCCGGTGGTGGCCACGGGATACTGCATCAGGCCCTGCAGCATCGGCGGCAGCAGCGCCCGCGTGGCGTACATGACCGCGCCGATGACAAAGATGAAGCAAGTGCCGGTGGCGAAGTTGCGGTCTTTCAGCAGTTCAAAGCGGAAGAACGATTTCGAACCCGCCGTGGCCGTGTGCACAACGAAGTAGGCAAAGCTGACCACTGCCAGCAACGCCTCGATGCGGATTTCCAGCGAGCTGAACCAGTCGAGCTGCTCGCCGCGGTCCAGCATGGCCTGCAGCGCGCCGATGGCCAGGCTCAGCGTGGCAAAGCCGAACGCGTCGAACCTGACCTCGCGGCGCGGCGCCTTGCCGGGCAGGAAGGACATGACCCCGAACATCGCGAAGGCGCCGATCGGCACGTTGATGAAAAACACCCAGCGCCAGTTGTAGCTGTCGGTCAGCCAGCCGCCCAGCGTGGGGCCGAGGATCGGGCCGACCATCACGCCCATGCCCCACACAGCCATGGCCTGCCCCTGGCGCGATGGCGGGTTGATGTCGAGCAGGATGGACTGCGACAGCGGCACCAGCGAGGCGCCGAAGATGCCTTGCAGCAGGCGTGCGGCAACCATCTGCGGCAGCGTCTCGGCCAGGCCGCAGAAGGCCGAGGCCACGGTGAAGCCGCCGATGGCGATCAGCAGCAGCTTTTTCACGCCAAGGCGGTCGGACAACCACCCGGTCAGCGGCGTGGCGATGGCCGCCGCCACGATGTACGAGGTCAGCACCCACGTGATCTCGTCCTGCGAGGCCGACAGCGTGCCCTGCATATGCGGCAGCGCAACGTTGGCAATCGTGCTGTCGAGGGTCTGGATCAGCGTTGCCAGCATGATCGAGACCGTGATCATCGGCCGGTTCAGCGGCCTGTCTGAGCCGGCCTGCCGGGCAAGGGAGGACATGGAAGCGTGGGGGGGGCTGTTTGATTGATAAGCGTGCTTATTATATGGCTGGCCAGTACGCGGTGGGCTCCCTGGCTCATGTGTCGGCCCGTTCACTGCCATGGTTCTTGGGCTATAGTCGCGCGATGGAATCGGAATCCGAAAAACGCCTTGGCTTCCTGGTGACCGACGTGGGCCGCTTGTGCGGCAAGCGCTTCGATGACCTGGCGAAGTCCACGCTGGACCTCACGCGCGCGCAGTGCCGCGCGCTCGCCTACCTGGCCCATCATGGCGAGATCAACCAGGCCAGCCTGGCCGACATCCTGGACGTGGCGCCGATCTCGGCGGGCCGCCTGCTGGACCGCATGGAAGAGGGCGGCTGGATCTTGCGCCGGCCCAACCCGGACGATCGCCGCGAGCGCCTGGTGCAGATGACCGCCAAGGCCCGCAAGGCGCTCGACCAGGCGCGTCGGGTGGGCGACGAGATCGCCGCGGAAGCCCTGCGTGGCTTTACGCCGCAGGAGCACGACCAGCTGATTGCCCTGCTGCAGCGCATGCGTGCCAACCTGGCGGACGCGGTGGAGCGCTGAACTGCCATGCCCATCCAGAATCCTCCCGCCGGCCCGTCCGCGGACGCACACGCTGACTACCTCGCCGGCCGGCGCAGCACGCTGGTCAGCGTTGCCGTCAATATCGGCCTGAGCCTGGCCCAGGCAGCGGCCGGCCTGTGGGCGGGCTCGCAGGCGCTGCTCGCCGACGCGCTGCACTCGCTGTCCGACCTGGTGTCCGACTTCGTCGTCCTGCTGGCCGGACACCATGGCCGCAAGGACCCGGACACCGACCACCCGTACGGCCACTACCGCTACGAAACCGCCGCCTCGCTGGTGCTGGGCTGCCTGCTGCTTGCGGTCGGGCTGGGCATGCTGTGGTCGGCGGTCGGCAAGATACAGCATCCACAGGGTGCCCAGGCGGTCAAGCCGATCGCACTATGGGTGGCCGTGGTGGCGCTGCTGTCCAAGGAACTGCTGTTCCGCTACATGCTGGCCGTGGCCAAGCGGGTGCGATCGGGCATGCTGGTGGCCAATGCCTGGCACGCGCGCTCGGACGCCGCGTCGTCGCTGGTGGTGGCGCTGGGCATCGGCGGCAACCTGCTTGGCTACCACGTGCTGGACCCGGTGGCGGCGCTCGTGGTGGGCTTGATGGTGGCGCGCATGGGCTGGAAGTTCGGGTGGGATGCGCTCCACGACCTGATGGACCGTGCCGCCGATGCCGAAACCGTTGAGGCCATCCGGCATACGATGCTCGACACGCCCGGCGTGCAGGGCGTGCATGACCTGCGCACACGCAAGATGGGCGACCAGGTGCTGGTAGACGTGCATCTCGAAATCGATGCGAACCTGACCGTGGCCGAGGGCCACGCCATCGCTGCCGAAGCGCACCGCCGCACCATGGCCAGCCACAACGTGCTGAGCGTGATGACGCACGTCGACCCCGTATACGTCTCCAAGGAAGTCTCTGCAGCGGCAGCCAGTCGTTGAGCCGCCTGTGGATATCCGCAACCCCTTCTGGGGATAACCGGAGGGGAAAGCTGTGGTTGGTCTGGGGGCGTGCTGTGGGCCGTATACGCACAACTTTTCGGCGTCGGCCGGGCACGTATACCGTCGCGCCGGGATATCCGGGTACAACCGACACCAGCCCATAGGGTTGTCTTTCCTGCAACCCGCTGATCACAAAGGGAAAAAGCCGGTTATCCACGGCTGCCAAGGCCGTTTACCTACTACTACTATTTATGTATACGTAAACAGTATTAAAGAAAGTGGTTGGATCATTTCTCGGGAACGTATACCGGCGCGAGCCTGCACCTCCGTGCCCGTATACCTCCGGCTCGCTGCCTTAACCTGCCTTAACGCGGCACCTTGAACGCCTTGCGCGCGCGCAGCGCTTCGGCCCTGGCCCAGCACCCGTCCTGATGGTCGTTGACCAGCCCCATCGCCTGCATCAGCGCGTACATCGTGGTCGGCCCGACGAAGCGCCAGCCGCGCCGCTTCAGGTCCTTCGACAGCGCTGCCGATTCCGGCGAAGTCGCCATGGTGCGCAGCACTTCGGGTGTCAGAACCTTGGGCCGGCTGGCCGGGTCGGGCTCGTAGCGCCAGAAGTAGGCCGCCAGCGACGATTCCGTTTCCAGCAGCTCCGCTGCACGCTGCGCATTGTTGATGGCGGCTTCAATCTTGCCCCGGTGGCGCACGATGCCGGCATCGCCCAGCAGGCGCTGGATGTCGCGCTCGCCGAAGCGGGCCACCTTCTCGATATTGAAATTGGCAAACGCCTTGCGGAAGGCCTCGCGCTTGCGCAGGATGGTCAGCCAGCTCAGGCCGGCCTGGAAGCCTTCAAGGCAGAGCTTTTCAAACAGTCGCCGGTCGTCGCCGACGGGATAGCCCCATTCGTTGTCGTGGTAATGGCAATAGTCTTCCAGCGTGCCGCACCAGCCGCAGCGCACGCGTTCCGCGGCGGCTTCCTGTTTGCTTGTCATGCGTGCCTTTCCATGGCCCGGAGTTTGTCATGGCCGGCGGCGCGCTTGCGCGGCACCGGCGCCCGCCGGTGATCATGCACCGGACAAGCCTGTTGGGGAAGGCCGGAATCGGACATGCGGATGCCCCACTGGCTTGCGGGCATGGTTCAGAAACTTGCCGCGAGTCCCAGCGAAACCCCGGACACGTTATTGCCGAACACGTACCGCACCACCGCGCGGATCCGCGTGACGAAGACCTCATGGGCACTTGTGTCCAGCTCCAGCCCGGTGCCGAGTGTGGTCAGGTAGTTGAAGCCGAGCACGCCGGCCTGGCTGCCCAGGTAGTGCGAATGGGACAGTTCCAGCACATAGCGCACGGGACGGTCCAGCGCGTGCATGCCCGTTGGCGCGCGCCAGCGGGCATACAGGTTGGCGGTCTGCGCGGTAGCCGTGCCCGTGACCCCGTCGGACGAGCCGCCAAAGCTCTGCAAGTGGATATTGGTGTAGCGCAGTTCCAGGTCGATCTCGTACTTGTCGCGATAGTGCTCCCAGTCGAGCATGACCGAGCCGCCCAGGCCGTAGGCATTCAGCGATCCGTGCTCAAGGAAGTCGATGCTGCGGTCAGTCCTCTGCTCGATCACGAGTTCGCCTACCCTCAGGTCGCTGGAGACATTGCCGAGCGAGGCGTTGAAGATGGGCCGGAACACGAGTTCCTTGTTCTCGGTCAGCGGGAAGTCCCAGCCGACGCCGATGGTGCCGGAAAACGTGTTCCACCTGACGGGCAGGCTGCGGGACTCGGCGCCATTGGTGGCAACGAAGGTCGGGTCGTAGCGGCTGTAGGCGATCGCCCCTTCCAGGTAGAGCGGGAACGACTTGCTCCAGGTGAAACCGCCACCCAATTGCCACATGAAGACGCCGGGGTTGTCGGTGGCGGCATTGTTGATGGACAACGAACTGGAAGCGAGGTCCGGCACGACCGAGTACGACATCAGTGTGAGTACGCCGTTGGCGTGCTTCTGCACATTGGTGCCGATGACCTGGAACCCCGGCGAGCCTTGTGCCTGTGCCCGTGCCTGCCCCGGCAGCAGCCAGAGCGGACCCGAGATGGCCAGGCAGGCCGGCAGGGCAGCCGCTGCCCTGCGAAGTAGCTGGAATGCGGACATTCGAGTTGCCGGGTAGGGTTCCGAAGCCGGCGCCATGCTGCGCGCGCCGCACCCGAGGAGCATTCTAGCGACGGATGCCGCAGCCCGGAGGGGCTTCGGGCGCACGCACGAATCTTTTCAGATCACCCGTCGCAAGACTTGCACACGAGGATGGCGCAGCTATCCCGCGTGATGGTGGCGAGGCGGGTTCGGTGCCGTGTCCGGCTCGGCCTGCGGTGGCCGTGCGGCGCGCCTGCGCGAGAGCCACAACAGCGCGGCGCTGGCCAGCCAGCCGGCCACGAAGACCGTATCCCCGGCATGGTTGAGCCAGTAAGAGGCGCCCGGCGTACCGAAGATGCCGGCCAGCACAGCGGCCGGCAACCGCGCGATGATCCACAGCGCGACGGCCGGCGCGCTGGCGTACGCGCCGGGTTGCCACCAGTGTCCGGGGATCGGTGTTGGCCGCCTGTGGCGGCGCGGGATGCGCTGTACCACGAAACTCTCCCTCCCGCCGTGCGCTTGCTGGCGAGGCATGCTTTTTGGGTGGCGCGTGGTGCTCGTCGCGGCACCGCGGCGAGCCGGAACAGGCTCCCCGTAGGCATCGTATGCCATTCCTGTGGTGCGCGTACGCAGGCGGCCCAGGCGCTGTGTGGGCCACCCCACGATGGCCGCCGACCGGCCGTTCAAGTTTTTTGCACGAACTGTCCGTAAAACCGGTCGGCAACGGAGCCGCTTCTTTGCCAAACTTCCTTCAGGACACGAAAAGCTTTGAAGGTGAGTTGCCATGCTTCCCTCGATCTACATCTCGCACGGTTCGCCGATGCTGGCCATCGACCCGGGCCCGACCGGGGCCATTTTTGACGCGCTCGGCGCCAGCCTGCGCGCGCAGCGGCCGCGTGCGGTGCTGGTGGTGTCGGCGCACTGGATCTACAGCACGCTGGCGGTCGGCACGCGCGAACGGCAGGAAGCCTGGCACGACTTCGGCGGCTTTCCGCGTGAACTCTACGCGCTGCGCTACGATGCGCCGGGCTCGCCCGAGCTGGCCGCGCGCGTCAAGACGCTGGTCGAGGCCGTGCACATTCCGGGCGCGGGATTTGTCGGGCTCGACGAAGAGCGCCCGCTGGACCACGGTGCCTGGATGCCGATGCGGCACTTCTTCCCGGACGCTGATATCCCCGTGGTGCAGCTCGCGCTGAATCCCTACCTGTCGCCCGCCACGCAGATCGACATCGGCCGCGCGCTGGCGCCGCTGCGCGCGGAAGGCGTGCTGGTGCTCGCATCGGGCAGCTTCACGCACAACTTGCAGGAAGTATTCGGCGGAGGCCGGCGCGCACAGCACGGCGCGGCCACCGAGCCGTATGTCGATGCCTTCCGCAACTGGATGCTCGACGCGCTCGACGAGGCGCTGGCGACGGGCGATACCAGCCGCATCGCCGACTACCGTGCCCAGGCGCCGCACGCGCGCCGCGCGCATCCGACCGACGAGCACCTGCTGCCGTTCTATGTGGCGCTGGGTGCGGCGCTTGGTCCGCGCGAGGCCGAGGGCGGGCAGGTACCGGCCGATGTGGCGCGCATTGCCGACGAAGTCACCTACGGCGTGCTGGCCATGGACACCTTCGTGTTCAACGGCCTCGGTGCCGGCGCGCGGCCGCCCGTGCGCGCCGCGGCCTGACGTCTATCCCTTGCGCGCGGGCAGATAGCGCCGCGCCGAGCGGGCACCTGCCAGCGCGATCCAGCCCATGGTCAGCGCCACCACGGCCAGCCCTGCACGCAGGCTGGCCAGGTGCGCCACGCCGCCGATCAGCACCGGTCCCAATAGCAGCCCCAAGTACGCAAAGCGCGCCACGCGCGCAATGGCTTCGGCCGGGGCCACGCCTGGCAGGCGGGAGGCCACCACGAAGAAGATCGGCACCATGTTGGCGGCGCCGAGCCCCATCATGCTGAATCCGACCAGCGCGGCCACGGGCACCGGCATGGCCAGCGCCAACACGATGCCGGCAAAGCCCAGCCACGCGCTCGCGGTCAGTGTGCCCGCCTCGCCCCAGCGCGCGCGCAGGCGGTCGCCGCCGAAGCGCCCGCAGGCCATCCCGCCCGAGAATGCCGCGTAGCCGAAGCTGATCCAGCCTGCCGGCGCCACGGCGACATCGCGCATATAGACGCTGGACCAGTCGTACATCGCGCCCTCGCCGATGAGTCCCAGGAATGCCAGCAGCCCGAGCAGCCACAGCGCGCGCACTGCATGGTCGCGATGGTGGCCGGCCGAAGGCAGCACCGGGTGGTCGGCCAATAGCCCCGGGGCCGTGCCCAGGGCAACTGCCGCGGTCAGGCCTGCCATCATCGCCGCATGGACCAGCGGCGGCACGCCCAGCGACAGCATCAGCCCGCCGAACGCCGCGCCGGTCATGCCGCCGAGGCTGAACATGCCATGCAGTGCGGACATCACGGGCCGGGTACGGCTGGCTTCCACGGTTGCGGCCTGTGCATTCATGCCTACGTCGAACGCGGCGTTGGCCATGCCGAAGGCCAGCAGGGCCGGCAGCAGCAGGCGGAAGTCGGGCATGGCCAGGATCGTCACCGTTGCCAGCGCGTAGGCAAGGCCGCTGGCCATCGACGCCCGCGCGCTGCCCACGCGCGCGACCCAGCGCCCGACGGGACCCATCGCGGCGATGGCGCCGCCGGCCACGGCCAGCATGGCGAAGGACAGCATCGCGTCGGACAGGCCGAAGCGCGCCTTGATGGTCGGAATATGCACGCCCCACGTCGCGAACGTGGCGCCATTGACGAAGAACAGCGCCATGGTGCCCCGGGTGGCTCGGGCCACGCGGCCGGGAGATGCATTGGAAACGGTGGGCGGCGACGATACGCCGGGACTCGACTCGGACATGATGGGAACTGCATGCCGCGAGCGGGGAGGCGCGGCTTGTGGCAAAGGTGGCATTGTCCCGCATTGCCGTGATGGCCGTATGAAGCGGGACGGGGACCGGCGTCAGCCCGTGGCGCGCAGCAGGCCGCGCTGGTGCAGCGCGAACGCGAACGACAGCAAGGCCGCCAGCGCGAGCGCGGTCATGGTCCAGAGCATCAGCCAGTAGCCGCCGGCGGCACGCCACAGCAGGGCGCCCAGCCATGGCGCGGCGGCCTGCATGAGCAGCACCGGCGTCATCATCAGGCCGTTGAGCGTGGCGTAGTGGTGGCGCGAGATCAGTTCGGGCATCGCCATGGCGCGCAGCATGGTATTGACGCCATTGGCGCAGCCGTAGAGCAGCGCCGCGACCATCAGCCACGCGCCGTGCCCGAGCGCCATGCACAGCAGGCCCGTGCTCATCAGCGCGTAGACCGGCACGGACAGCCGCACCGGGTGCCGTACCGCGGCGCGCATCATCAGCATGCGGCCTGCCACCTGCGCCGGGCCGATCAGCGCGGCGACCACGAGTTGCTGGCCCAGCGGCAGGCCCTTTTCGGTCAGCATCGGGATCAGGTGCGCGCCGAGCAGCGAAGCAACCACGGCCGTCGCGGTGAAGGCCAGCACGACGGCCCAGAACACCGGCTGGCGCAGCGTGGCGCGGGCGATGCCCTGGTTGGCGGCATCGCCCGAAGGCAGCGGCGAGGCCGGCTGCACGGCCGCGTAGCTCGCGTGCAGCGTATAGCGCATGCGTGCATGCAGCGGCGCGCAGACCAGCAGGTTCAGGGCGGCAAAGCACAGCAGCGCCGGCTGCCAGCCGATATGCAGCACCAGCCATTGCGCCAGCGGCACGAAGATCGTGCTCGCAAAGCCGGCCATCAGCGTGACCGTGACGATCGGCTTCTGGTAGCCGTCTCCATAGACCTGGCGCAGCACCACGAAGGCGGGTTCATAGAGCGTGGTGGCCATGGCCAGGCCCAGCGGCACCCACATCAGCAGGAACACGGCCGGGGAGGGCGACCACGCCCATAGCAACAGCCCGGCTCCGCCCAGCAGCGAACCGGCGCCCATCACGCGGCGCGCCGGCACGCGGTCCAGCAACCGGCCCACGGCGAACGAGCACAGCGCCCACACCAGCAGTCCGAGCGAATAGCCGCCGGCCAGGAAGGGCTTGGAATAGCCCAGCGCGCGGCTCATTGGCTCGATGAAGACCGTGAAGGCGAAGAACAGCGTCCCCCATGAGATGGTCTCGGTCAGGCCAAGGATCCAGACCAGCCGGCGTGGCGGCGGGGCCGGGTTGCCGGTGTCTGCAGGAACGGAGGGCGTGGCGGATTCCGCGTCGGGCGTGGCGTCGGTTCGGGTCATGGCGCGCCCGGCGCAAGGGGGCAGCGCAGCGGGCTAAGCGGAAATTGTAGCGAGCATGAGGTGGTCGTGGTGACGTTCAGGCACTTTCGGCCGGTCCCTTGAGCTCGACCACGTTGCCATCGGGATCCTTCACGTACAGCGACGGCCCCTTGCCTTCGGCGCCAAAGCGTTGCTCGACCACGCTGGCCTCCACACCGTGGCGCGCCAGGCCGGCACGCACGGCGTCGGCATCGAACGGATCGATGCGCAGGCAGAAGTGGTCGAGATTGCGGCCCTCCGCGCCAGGGCCCGCGCCGCCGGCGCGGCCAAGCGGCCCGTCGAGCGAGACCAGGTCGATCAGTCCGCTGCCCGCGCGCAGTTGCGTCAGGCCGAACGCGGGCTGCTCGCGCTCCACGCTGCAGCCGAGGACATCCACGTAGAAGCGCCGCAGCCGGTCCACGTCGGCGGTGCGCAGCACAAGGTGGTCAATGCCAAGGATGCGGAACATGTCAGGCTCCCGGTCCGGTGCTCAGTGGTGCAGGCCGTCGTAGTCGATGATCTTCAGCGCGTCCAGGTCGACGTTGTCGAGGCAGCGCACATTGACCGCCGCCATGGGCCGTCCGTCCTTGTCCTGGCCATCCGCATACGGCCCGCAACCGCATACCGGGCAGAAGCGGTGCGCGATCTTCATGGTGTTGAAGCGGTATGTCGACGCGTTCTCTTCCGGTGTCGCCAGCTTGAACTGCGCGCGCGGCACGAACCACAGCAGGTGCCCGCGCCGACGGCAGATCGAGCAGTTGCAGCGGATCACGCTGGGAATGTTGTCGGCCTCTACTTCGAAGGCGATGGCACCGCAATGACAGCTTCCGGTAAATGACATGTCGTCTCCTTGTTGTCGGTTCCGCATGCAGCGATGGTGCGCCGCATCAATCGGCGCATTGTTCAGTTTTTGACAGTGTAGCCGCGCGGCCGGTGCCACAATGCCCGCACATCATCCACAACGACAGGCGACCCCGCCGCCAAGGAGACCAGCATGAGTGACACCCACGCGCACGTGCGCGCCACCTTCAGCCACATGGAGCAAGGCACCCGTGAAGACTGGGCAGCCATCTCCGCAGAATTCATGCCGTTCGCTAAGGCCTTGCCGGACCGGGTGCTCGCACACCTGCGCCTGCTCGAAGGCGATTGCGGCGGCTTTCCCGTGGATCGCCTCGTGCACTCGCTGCAGACCGCCACGCTCGCGCACCGCGATGGCCGCGACGAGGAATACGTGGTGTGCGCGCTGCTACATGACATCGGCGACACGCTGGGCAGCTACAACCATCCCGATATCGCCGCCGCCATCCTCAAGCCGTTCGTCAGCGCGGAAAACCTGTGGATGGTCGAGAAGCACGGTGTCTTCCAGGGCTATTACTTCTTCCACCACCTGGGGCTGGACCGCAACCTGCGCGAGCAATTCCGCGACCAGCCGGAACTGTTCGAACGTACCGCGGAGTTTTGCCAGAAATATGATGCGGCCGCGTTCATGACGGACTACGACACGTTGCCACTGTCGTTCTTCGAGCCGATGGTGCGGCGCGTGCTGGCACAGCCGCGCAACTCGATGTATGTGAAGCCCGGCGAGAAAGAGCTGGCGAAGGCGTAAGGCGAGGCCGCAAGACGACCGATTGTGTTCCCTCTCCCCTCAGCGGGAGAGGGTAGGGAGAGGGGTGGTCTGGCAAGGCACCACGCATCAAGATACGCTGGCCCTCTCCCCCGGGCCCCTCTCCCGCGCGCGGGAGAGGGGAGAAACAACGCGCGTCAGGCTGCGCGCTGCGCTGTCTCCGGATGGCGGAATTGCTCCAGCAGCTTCGCCCAGCGCGCACGCACTGCCTTCAGGTTGTTTTCCTTCACGTGGCCAAAACCGCGGATGTCATCCGGCAGGTTGGCCAGCGCCACGGCAGTGTCATGATTGGCCGCATTCAGCCCCGCTGTCAGTTCGTCAAGCAGCTTGCGGTATTCCCCGATCAGCGCGCGTTCCGTGCGGCGCTCCTCGGTGCGGCCGAAAACATCGAACATGCCGCCACGCAGTCCCTTCATCTTCGCCAGCACGCGGAACAGCGTCATCGTCGACGGGCCGAACTTGCGCTTGACGAGGTGGCCCTTGTCGTCGCGCTTGGCGGTCATCGGCGGCGCCAGCCAGAAGTTGAGCTGGTAGTCCTTGCCGGGCTCGCCTTCGAACTGCGCGCGCAGCTTGTCGAGGAACGCCGGGTCGGTGTACAGGCGTGCCACTTCGTACTCATCCTTGTACGCCATCAGCTTCGCCAGGTTGCGTGCGGCGGCTTCGGTGAGCGGCAGCGGATTGCCGCTGCCGGCCAGCGCGCTTTCGACCGCGCGTACGCGGTCGACGGCTTCGCGGTAGGTACGCGCGTAGGCCGCATCCTGGTAGGCAGTCAGGTGCTCGACGCGGCGGGCGATCAGCTTCTCCAGCAGCGCGCCCGAGGACGTCGGCAGCTTCACCACTTCCGCGCCTTCGGCCGATGTCTTCAGCTTGCCGCCCGTCAGCGACAGCACGTGCTCCGGGTCATGCGCCATGTGGCGGCCCCAGTCGAACGCGGCCTTGTTCTTTTCCACCGCCACGCCGTTCAGTTCGATCGCGCGTTCCAGCGCCTGCAGCGTCAGCGGAATCCAGCCCTTCTGCCACGCGTAGCCGAGCACCAGCGGGTTGGTGTAGATGGCATCGCCAAGCAGCGCCACGGCCAGGCCGCTCGCGTTGATGAAGTCGCACTGCTGGCCTACGGCGTTGCGGATGTCCTGCTCTGCCGACAGCCCCGGGAACTGCCATTTCGGGTTCTTGATGAACTCGGCGGTCGGCGTCTGGGACGTGTTGACGACCGCGCGTGTGCGGCCAGACTGCGTCTTCGAGATGACTTCGTCATTGGCCGATACGATCGCATCGCAGCCGATGATCAGGTCCGCCTCGCCCATGGCGATGCGCGTCGCGTGCAGGTCCTCCGGCCGCGTCGCGAGCTGCACGTGCGACAGCACCGCGCCGCCTTTCTGCGCCAGGCCCGCCATGTCGAGCACGGTGACGCCCTTGTTCTCCAGGTGTGCGGCCATGCCGAGCAGGCCGCCGATGGTCACCACGCCCGTGCCGCCCACGCCGGTCACCAGAATGCCGTAGGCGCGGCGGATCTCGGGCAGCGCAGGCTCAGGCAGCGCGGGCAGGCTGTCCATCGCCACGCCATGCTGCTCGGGCTTGCGCACCTGCGCGCCTTCAGCCGTGACAAAGCTCGGGCAGAAGCCGTTCACGCACGAGAAGTCCTTGTTGCACGACGACTGGTTGATCTGGCGCTTGGTGCCGAACTCGGTTTCCAGCGGTTCCACCGACAGGCAGTTGGACTTGACCGAGCAATCGCCGCAGCCTTCGCACACCGCGTCGTTGATAAAGGCGCGGCGTTGCGGGTCCTCCATCGTGCCGCGCTTGCGGCGGCGGCGCTTCTCGGTGGCGCAGGTCTGGTCATAGATCAGGATCGTGCAGCCAGGCACCTCGCGCAGCTCCCGCTGGATGGTGTCGAGCTGGTCGCGATGGTGGACGGTGATGCCTTCCGGCAGCTTGATCGCCGCGTTGTACTTCTCCGGCTGATCCGTGACGATGACGATCTTCTTCGCACCTTCGGCATGGACCTGCCACGCGATGTCCTGCACCGACAGCTGGCCGTCCACCGGCTGGCCGCCGGTCATGGCCACCGCGTCGTTGTAGAGGATCTTGTAGGTGATGTTGACGCCCGCGGAGATCGACGCGCGGATCGCCAGCAGCCCGGAGTGGAAGTAGGTGCCGTCACCGAGGTTGGCGAACACGTGCTTGTCGCCCGCGAACGGTGCCTGGCCGATCCACGCCACCCCTTCACCGCCCATCTGGCTGAAGGTGCTGGTATTGCGGTCCATCCACACCGTCATGTAGTGGCAGCCGATGCCGGCCAGCGCGCGCGAGCCATCCGGCACGTTGGTCGAGGTATTGTGCGGGCAGCCCGAGCAGAACCACGGCTTGCGCTCGGCCGTCACGCGCGGCGTGGCCAGCGCCTTTTCCTTGGCCTCGATGATCGCCAGCCGCGCGGCGATGCGTGCGCGCACATCCACGGGCAGGTCGAACTTATCGAGCCGCGTGGCGATGGCCTTGGCGATGATCGCCGGCGACAGCTCGTAGTGCGCCGGCAGCAGCCAGTTGTTCTGCGGGATCGACCATTCGCCGCCGGCGTTGTCCTTCTCGTCGAACTTGCCGTAGACCTTGGGGCGCACGTCGTCGCGCCAGTTGTACAACTCTTCCTTGAGCGCGTACTCCATGATCTGGCGCTTCTCTTCGACCACCAGGATTTCCTGCAGGCCTTCGGCGAATGCCCGCGCGCCATGCGCTTCGAGCGGCCACACGCAACCCACCTTGTACAGGCGGATGCCGATCTGCGCGCACATAGCATTGTCCAGTCCGAGGTCGGACAGCGCCTGGCGCGTATCGAGGTAGGCCTTGCCGCCGGTCATGATGCCGAAGCGCGCATGGGGTGAATCAATCTCGATGCGGTCGATCTTGTTGGCGCGCACATAGGCCAGGCCCGCGTACCACTTGTAGTCCAGCAGCCGTGCCTCCTGCTCCAGCGGCGGGTCGGGCCAGCGGATATTGAGGCCGCCCGGCGGCAGCGCGAAGTCGTCGGGAATCACGATCTGCACGCGGTGCGGATCGAGTTCCACCGAGGCGGACGACTCCACCACATCGGTGACGCACTTCATTGCCACCCATAGCCCGGAGTAGCGGCTCATGGCCCAGCCGTGCAGGCCGTAGTCCAGGTATTCCTGAACGTTCGACGGATACAGCACCGGCAGCCCGCAGGCCTTGAAGATGTGCTCCGACTGGTGCGCAAGCGTCGACGACTTGGCGGAGTGGTCGTCACCCGCCAGCACCAGCACGCCGCCGTGGGGCGACGAGCCGGCCGAGTTGGCGTGCTTGAAGACGTCGCCCGTGCGGTCCACACCCGGCCCCTTGCCGTACCACATGCCGAACACGCCATCGAACTTCGCATCCGGGTACATATTGACCTGCTGCGAGCCCCATACCGACGTAGCGGCAAGGTCTTCGTTCAGGCCGGCCTGGAACACGATGTTGTGCGCGGCGAGATGCTTCTTGGCTTTCCACAGCGACAGGTCCAGCGCACCCAGCGGCGACCCGCGATAGCCGGAAATGAACCCGGCCGTGCTCAGGCCGGCGGCGCGGTCACGCTCCTGCTGCAGCATCGGCAGGCGTACCAGCGCCTGCGTGCCGCTGATATAGATGCGCCCACGCTCCAGCGTGTACTTGTCGTCGAGGGAAACGTTAGCGAGCGCGCGGCGGATGGCGTCGCTGACCGGAGTGGTCAGGGGGGCATTCATAGGTGCTCCTCTTTGGGGTGTGTTGTCGGGATCACCGACTCCTACTTTCATGGGGCGACCGTCCTGAGCCTCTTGTGAAGGCATTGGGCGGTCGTGTCTCTGCGCGGCATGGTAGCACCGCTGAAAATGCCGCGGCACCTTGCAGCGCAGCAAAATCCGCACCCGGCCGGACCGGAGTTTCCCGTATGGACAGGGCTTCGCGTGTACACTGCGATGCATCCAACGCGCCGCCCGCATGCACTACGATGTGGCCCAAGGCGCCCCTGCCACGGACCGGCGCGCGCCGGTCCGGTGCAACCTTCACCCGGCAACATGGCCGGGAATCTCTCCTCCGAGCAGGACCGAACATGACCAATTCCCCCCGCCAGGGCACCGCAACCCTGGCCGTGCTGATCGACGCCGACAACGCGGCGCCCGCCATCATCGAAGGCCTGCTGGCCGAAGTCGCCAAGTATGGCGTCGCCGCCGTCAAGCGCATCTACGGCGACTGGACCAAGCCCAACCTGTCGGGCTGGAAGGAGTGCCTGCTGTCGCACTCGATCCAGCCGATCCAGCAGTTCCGCTACACGGTCGGCAAGAACGCCACCGACAGCGCGATGATCATCGACGCGATGGACCTGCTGTACACCGAGCGCTTCGACGGCTTCTGCCTGGTGTCGAGCGACAGCGACTTCACCCGACTGGCGTCCCGCATCCGCGAACAGGGGTTGATCGTCTATGGCTTCGGCGAACGCAAGACGCCCAAGCCCTTCGTCACCGCCTGCGACAAGTTCATCTATTCCGACGTGCTGCGCGCCGAGGCCGAGGTGGACGAGGCCGCCACACCGCCGCGCCGCCGCAGCAGCGGCGAACTGCGCCAGGATTCGCGCCTGGTACGGCTGCTGCAGAGCGCGTCGCAGGCCGTGTCAGATGAAGACGGCTGGTCGACGCTCGGCGGCATGGGCAACCACATCGCCAAGCAGGCGCCGGAGTTCGATTCGCGCAACTATGGCTATGGCAAGCTTTCGGAACTGGTGGTTGCCACGGGCCTGTTCGAGGTCGAGACGCGCAACGGCGGCAACAACAAGACCATCTGGGTGCGGTTGAAGAAGCGGGGCAAGGGTGGACAGGAGGGGGATGGCCGCCATGCTGGCGGGCAGCGTCAGCCTGAGAAACCGCAAGCGCAACCGGTGCCGCAGCCGGAAAGCCGCCGAGCGGTGGCGCCGCCTGAAGTCGTGGCCGTGCCGGTTCCCGCGCCGGAACCGGTGCCGACCCGCGAGCCTGTCGAGGTTCCTGTTGCTTCGGAACCCGTACCTGAACCTGCGCCTGTACCGGAAGTTGAAGCCCCGGAAGTGGTGGCGGCCGATGTCATCGCGGAAGAGCCGCCTGCGCCTGCTCCGGCGCCAAAGAAGCCGGCTCGCAAGCGCGCGCCGCGTCGGCCTGAAGTCGCGCTTAGCGAAACGCCCTGGCCGATCGATCAATCTGTGTTCGCTGCGCCCGGCGATACGGTGCTGACAGCGCAGGTGCAGGAGGCGTTTGAAGGGTTTGCTGATGCGCCGGTGCCGGATGCTGCCGTGGAAGCGGAAAAGCCGGCCAGGAAGCCGCGGCGCAAGGCCAAGAGCTAAGGGTCTTCGGGAACCGGGCGGCTGCCGTGCCTGGCAGGCGCCCGGTTCACCCTATCTCACCAGCTGGTTGATCTCGATGATCGGCATCAGCACTGCCAGCACGATCAGCAGCACCACGACGCCCATCGTCAGGATCAGCAACGGCTCGAGCAGGCTGGTGAGGAACAGCGTCCGCCGTTCCAGTTCCTGCGCTTCACCCTGTGCGGCGCGGTCGAGCATCACCGGAAGATTGCCGGTCGCCTCGCCAGAGCGAATCAGATGCACGAGCACCGGCGGAAACTGGTTCTGCGCGGCCAGAGCCCGCGCCAGCGAGGCACCCTCGCGCACGCGCGTGGTCGCATCCTCCACATTGGCCCGCAGCGCCTCATTGGTCAGCGTCTCACCCGCCGCCTGCAGGCTGCGCAGGATCGGCACGCCGGCCGACACAAGAATCGCCAGTGTGCCGGCAAAGCGCGCGGTGTTGTAGCCACGGGTCAGCTTGCCGATCAGCGGTGCCGTCAGCAGCCAGCGGTGCCACTCCAGCCGTACAGCGGGCTGCTTCAGCAGGCTGCGCACGATCATGGCGATCACAGCGATCACCGCAAGCGCCGCCCACCACCAGTTCCGCACGAAATCCGACAGCGCCAGCATGATGATCGTCAGCATCGGCAGCTTCTGCTTGGTGTTGGCGAATACGCTGACCACCTGCGGCACGACGTACGACAGCAGGAAGATGACGATCGCGAACGCCACCACCGTGACGATTGCCGGGTAGGTGAAGGCCAGGCGGATCTTCGAGGAGAGCGCGTTGCGCGACTCGATATAACCGGCCAGCCGTTCCAGCACCAGCCCAAGGTGGCCGGAATGCTCGCCGGCGGAAACCAGCGCACGGTAGATATCGGGGAAATCGCGCGGATGCTGCGCCAGTGCCACCGAGAGCGCGCTGCCGCCCATCACCTCGGCGCGGATGCCGGCCAGCAGTTCGTGCACATAGGGGCGCTCGGCCTGGTCGGCCAGTGCGCCCAGCGCTTCGTCCAGTGGCAGACCCGACACAATCAGGCTGGCGAGCTGGCGTGTGAACAGCGCCTGTTCCTGCGTGGACAGCCGGCGCGTGAACAGCTGCGTGCCGCTGCGCGGCGCCTGCCCGGCTCCGGCGAGCGGGTCGACCGTCAGCGGTGTCAGCCCGCGTGCGCGCAGTTGCGTGCGTGCCTGCCGCGGGCTGTCGGCCTCGATGACGCCGCGGTCGGTCTTGCCCAGGGCGTCGGCGGCTTCGTAACGGAAGGCGGGCATGGCGGCGTTCCGTCAGTCGCGCGTGACGCGCAGCACTTCTTCGAGCGACGTGGCGCCGCCGTCGATCCAGCGCTGCGCATCGCCGCGCATGGTCTGCATGCCGTGCGCCAGCGCAACTTGCTTGATCTCGGATTCGGGCTGCTGGCGGTGGATCATGGTGCGGATCTCGTCATCCACGGTCAGCAGTTCGTACACGCCCATGCGGCCCTGGTAGCCCGAGTTCCCGCACTTGTCGCAGCCCGCCGCATGCCAGACGTGCTGCAGCGGCTTGCCTTGCGCATGCAGGGTTTCCGTCTCGCCGGCAGTGACTTCGATGACTTCCTCGCGCTTGCAATGCGGGCACAGCCGGCGTACCAGCCGCTGCGCGAGCACACCCAGCAGCGATGACGACAGCAGGAACGGTTCGATGCCCATGTCCACCAGCCGCGTGATCGCCGAGGCAGAATCATTGGTGTGCAGCGTGGCCAGCACCAAGTGGCCAGTGAGCGACGCCTGCACCGCGATCTGCGCGGTCTCCAGGTCGCGGATCTCGCCGATCATCACCACGTCCGGATCCTGGCGCAGGATCGCGCGCAGGGCCTTGGCAAACGTCATGTCGATGCGCGCGTTGACCTGGGTCTGGCCGATGCCGTCCAGGTCGTACTCGATCGGGTCTTCCACCGTCATGATGTTGGTGGTGCGCGCGTCCAGCCGCGACAGCGCTGCGTACAGCGTGGTGGTCTTGCCCGAGCCGGTCGGGCCGGTGACCAGCACGATGCCGTGCGGCTGGCGGATCAGGTCGTCGAAGCCGGCCAGCGTCCGCGGCGACATGCCGAGCCTGGCCAGGTCGAGGCGGCCCGCTTCCTTGTCGAGCAGGCGCAGCACCGCGCGCTCGCCGTGACCGGTGGGCAGCGTGGAAACGCGCACGTCCACCGGCCGCCCGCCCACGCGCAGCGTGATGCGGCCGTCCTGCGGCAGGCGCTTCTCGGCAATGTCGAGCTGCGCCATGATCTTGATGCGCGAGATCAGCGCGCCGTGCAGCGCCTTCTTCGGCCGCACCACGTCGCGCAGCGTGCCGTCCACGCGAAAGCGCACCACCGATGCCGACTCGAACGGTTCGATGTGGATATCCGAAGCGCCTTCGCGCGCAGCCTGCGTGAGCAGTGCGTTGATCATGCGGATGATCGGCGCGTCGTCTTCCGATTCGAGCAGGTCTTCCACCGCAGGAATGTCCTGCATCAGGCGCGACAGGTCGACTTCGCCTTCCACTTCGCCCACCACCTGCGCGGCGCTGCCGTCCTGGCGGTTGTAGGCATCGGACATGGCGCGTTCCAGCGCATCGGGCTCCAGCACACGCAGGCGCAGGGCGCCGTGCACACGCGCCACTTCAGCGAGCGCCGCGGGCGACGTGGCGCGGCTGACCCAGACCTCGAGGCCATCCGCGCGCTGGTGCGCGATCAGCAGCGGCGCTTCGCGCGCAAAGCTGTACGGGACCAGTCGCGCCGCCATCGGCGACGGCGGCTCCTGGGTGTCGGAGGCGGCTTGGACTTCGCTTGCCATGGCGTGGCTCAGTTGCGGCTGCCGGTGTCCGGCGATGCCGTGCCCGAAAGCGTGCCGGCTTCGCCCCGCTGCGTCAGCGGTTGTGGCACGGGCTGCGGGGCCGGTGCCGTCTGCGGCACGGACTGCGGCAGGGGCAGCGGGCCCTGCACCGGGCCGGTACTGCGCGGGTCGACAAACGGCGTGGTTGGCGCATCGGCGGGCGGCAGCACCGGCGTGTTGGTGTCGCGCACCATGATGTTAGGCGAGACGAAGCCGGTCTGCTGGGCGCGCATGTAGTCGTAGCGGTCCTGCGTCAGGCGGTCGGTGGCGCCGGCCGTGCGCATCACATACGGTCGCAGGAACACCAGCAGGTTGGTCTTGGAGCGGTTCTTGTTCTCGTAGCGGAACAGGCCGCCGATCAGCGGGATGTCGCCCAGCAGCGGCACCTTCTGCACCCCGTCGCCATAGGAATCCTCGATGAGCCCCCCCAGCACGATGATCTGGCCGTCGTCGACCAGTACATTGGTTTCGATCGAGCGCACATTAGTGGTCGGGCCCTGGATCAGGTTGGCCGTGGCCTGTACCACCGACGACGATTCCTGGAAGATCTGCATCTTGACCAGGCCACCGTCGGTGATCTGCGGCCTGACCCGCAGCGTGATGCCGACGTCCTTGCGGTCGAAGGTCTGGAACGGGGTGACCGACGCGGCGCCGCCGGTCTGGGCATAGGAGCCGGTCGTGATCGGGATGTTCTGGCCGATCAGGATCTTGGCTTCCTCGTTTTCCAGCGTAATCAGGTTCGGCGTGGACAGCAGGTTGACGCTGCCGTTGGTGCCCAGCGCGCGCAGCAGCGCGCCGAGGCCCAGCGCCTTGTTCACCACGCCCAGGTTCAGGCCGCCCACGTCCGGCACCAGCTGCTGCGCGGCGACGATTCCGGCGTTGCGGTTGCTGTCGAAGAGCGCGCCCGCCAGCGACAGGTTCAGGATGTTCTGCCCGCCCGTGCCGAAGTTGGTGCCCGCGAAGACGTTGTTGTTACCGCTGCTCGAACTGATCAGTCCCTGCCACTGGATGCCGAGCTGGCTGGCCTGCGTGGAGGTCACTTCCACGATCATCGACTCGATGTAGACCTGCGCGCGGCGCGCGTCGAGATCGTCGATCACGCCGCGCAGGTTGCGATACACCGGTTCGCTGGCCGTGATGATCAGCGCGTTGGTGGACGGATCGGCCTGAATGATGCCGCCCGTGGTCGGTTGCGTGTTCGGGTTGAACGACGCCGCGAATGCGGAATTGCCATAGGCGCCACCGCCCGAGCCCGACCCGCTGGTGCCGGTGGAGCGCATGCCGGCCTGGCTGGTGGTGCCCCCTGTGTACTGGCCGCTGGTCGGCGCCGAAATATTGGTCAGGCCACCGGCCGCTGCCGAGCCGGCTGCGCCGGGCTGCGTGCTCGTGGCAAAGCTGCTGTCCGCCGCGACGATCGCGCGCAGGGTCGCGGCCAGCTTGACCGCGTCGGCGTTCTTGAGCGGCACGACCCAGATATTTCCGGGGCGCGCGTAAGGCTGGTCGAGCTTTTCGATGAGCTGGCGCGCCTGCTGCAGGCGTGCGCGGCTCGACGCGCGAATCATCAGCGAGTTGCTGCGCGGCTCGGCCACCACCGTCGTGCGCAGCGTACTGTCGACGGCCGCGCCGCCGCCCGCGCCGGATGTGGCCGATGCGGGGTCGAGCAGCTTCTGCAGCACCTGCGCCGTGTCGCTGGCGATGGCGTTCTTCAGCGGCACCAATTCGACTTCGCCCGAGGCCGGCGCATCGATGGCAGCGATGATGCGGCCGAGACGGCGCAGGTTCTCGGCATAGTCCGTGATCACCAGCGTGTTGTTGGCCGGATAGGCGGTGATCGTGTTGTTGGGCGCGATCATCGGCCGCAGCACCGGCACCAGGTTGTTGGCCGACTCGTAGTTCAGCCGGAACACCTGCGTCACCACCTGATCGCCGCGGCCGGCCCCGCCGCCGACCACGATCGGCGACCCTTGGAGCTTGGCGTCCGCTTCGGGCACGACTTTGGTGAAGCCATTGCTTTCCACCATCGCGTAGCCCTGCATGCGCAGCACCGAACCGAGCGTTTCGAGCGCCTGTGCACGCGAAACCGGCTGCTCGGTGACAAGGTTCACGGTGCCCTTGACGCGCGGATCGATCACGAAGTTCTTGCCCGTGGCCTGACCCACGGCCTTGACGACGGAATCGAGGTCGGCGTTGACGAAGTTCAGCACCACCTGGTCCCGGTTGCGCGGCGTGATGTCCGGCGGCGTGCCGGGGCCGGCAGGCTGCTGCGCCCACAGCGGCGCCGGCGCGAGCAGCGAAAGGCCGCACAGCAGGACCACGGCACGGGCGCTGGCGGTATGGAAGAAGGGTCGGGTGGCTTCGGTTTTCATATTTGGTTCCGGTCGGCTCCTGGCGCTGCCTGGCATCAGAAGCGCAGCCTTGTCACATTGTTCTCTCGTCGTCCCAGCAGGCTCAGCAGGCTGACCAGCTGCGTGGCGGCATCGGGCTCGGCATGGGCCGTGCCTTCGAAGCGTGCTTGCCGGCCCAGTGTGCCGCTGCCATCAAGGTGCAGCGGCCCGGCGATGGTGCTCAGCGCGAGCTTGCCATCGGCGCCGTTCCAGTCGATCTCGGCGCGGTAGCTGCCCAGCGGACGCAGTCGGCTCACCGCCGACGACACCTGTTCGATGCGCAGCGTGATGTGCCCGTACAGCAGCCCGCCCGCGAACTTGCCCTGCAGCGCGGACCAGTCCACGCGCATCAGGCCATCCGGGCGCAGCGTGTTGAACGGCGCGCCCACGCCTTCCAGCAGCGCAGCCGGCAGTCGAATGGCGCCGGCCTGCGCGGTCCAGCCGCGCGGGTTGACGGTCAGTCCGACCGGCGCCGGCATTGCCTCGGTATGCGTCAGCACCATGCGCGCGGTGCCGGTCAGCAGTGGCCAGAAGGCCAGCGACCATTGCAGCCGGCCCGGCAGCACCGTCGCGGTCTGGCTGCCCGCGCCTGCCGACAGCGCCAGCGTGGCGCTGCCGTGCCACAGCGAGCCCGAGGCGTCGGCCAGCAGCACGCGGCGCTGGGTGCGGGCCGCTACGGTATCGGCAATCCAGGCGGCCGGCAGCATGGCCAGCACGGTGATGCCGGTGGTGGCCAGGCCAAGCATCAGCCAGCCGGCGCGGCGCCAGCCAGCCGGGCGGCGCAGCTTGCGCCGGGGCAGCCGCAGCGACTCCAGGCGTACCATCAGCTGCGGCCGCCCGGACCCTGCAGGGTCGCGCTGACATTGACCAGCGCAGTGGCGCCGACGTAGACGACGCGCGCATCCGTGACCTTCAGGCGCTGCTGCTGGTGTACGTCCTGCAGCCAGCCGGCCACTGCGCCAAACGGCGCCTTGTCGAGCTGCACCTGAACGCTGTTGTCGGCGCCGGCCGCCAGCCGTGTCGCCTTGAGGCCGTATTTGCCGAGGCTGTCCTGCAAGGCTTGCGTGAGGGCATCGCCGCGCAACGCGGGCGCGGGGCTCGCGTTCAGGCCGCGGGCCTCCTGCGCCAGGCTTTCCATTTCCGCGAGGTTGGCGCGCATCGCCGGCAGGCTGCGCGACAGTCGCGCACGGCCATCAGCGGCGGGCTCCCACAGCACGGTGTAGACCAGTACCAATCCCAGTACCGCGGCACCGGCCGCGAGGATGGCCTGCTCGCGCGGGTTGCGCGCGGACCAGAACGCGTCGAACTGGTCACGCCAGGCCTGTGGCAGGCGCGGTTTCATGCGCGCGACCCATGCACGGGCCGGCGTGCGCCCCGGCGTCGCGGGGGCCTGCGACGTCTGGGGGCGGGGGGTGTCTTTGCTCGGGCTCATGGTTCGGTTCACAGGCCTGGCTTGATGAGCCAGCGCGAGCCAGCCGGTCCGGCGGGGCGCGTGGCCTCTGCCGTCTTGTCTTCTTCCATCTGCAGGCCGGCCTGGCGCACGGCGCCGCGCAGCGCGGCGGTATCGGTGCCGGGCTTGAGCGTGGCGACCAGCGCGCGGCCGCGGTATTCCAGTGCCTGCAGGCCATCTGGCGGGAGCTGGCGGGCCGCCTGGGCAAAACGGTCGGCCAGCGGCAGGAAATCGTCCGGCGTGCTGCGTCCGCTGGCCAGCCGCAGCTGTTCCACCTGGCGGCGCATCTGCAGCGGGGCATCCAGTACGGTCTGGATCTGCGGGAAGGCGTTATGCAGCGTCTGCAGCTGCGCGGCTTCGAGCCGCTGCTGCTCGTGGCGCAGCATCAGCCAGTGCACGTTCATGCCGAGCAGCTGGACCAGCACGATGCCGGCGACCAGTGCCAGCGGCAGGCGCCAGGCCAGCAGGTTCCAGCGGTCCGCGCGCCCCTGGGCAAACTCGAACTGCGCGAGGTCCAGACCCGCTTCCTGCAGGCAGCCCTGCGCGCCGGCAATCCACATGCGCCAGTCGGCAGCGCGGGCCTGGCGCAGCGCGGGCACCGGCGCGCTGGCCACGGCGCTGGCGTCGCCATGCCAGATGCCTTCGGGTGCAAGGGCCTGCCACGCGGCGAGCGCATCATTGCCGAGCAGCAGGCCATAGCCCTCATGGCGGCCCGTGCGCACGGTGAGTTGCCATTGGCCGCTGTCGGGCGCGGTCGCCGGCGCCAGAGTGGGTTCGACCATGCCTTCGGCCTGTGCCAGGGAAGCGGCCGCCGCTTCCACGACGAGCGTGGCCGGCTGCGCCGTGGCGCTATCGCCGTCATCGGCTTCGGCGGGCGCTGCCAGCGGCAGGCACATCTGCGCTGGCAGGATGTGGCGGCGGCGATGGCGGTGCTCGGCAAAGGCATCGAGTACCGCGCGCAGCCAGGCCCGGTCGGCCACCATCAGCAGGCGCCGCCGCGGGCCGCGCGCGGGCCGTGGGGCGTCGCCGTCCAGCGCCGGGCCCACGCCGATGTGGCACGGCTGCGGGTCGGTGGCCAAGGCGTCTTCCACCAGATTGGGCAACGCCTGCTTCAGGCGTGCCGGAGGCAGCGGTGGCACGGTAGCCGTCGTGAGTAGTACGTCACTGGCGGCCAGGATGAGCACCAGGCGCTCGGCGGCAGGCAGGGCCGCAATCTGGGCGTGGCCTTCGCGCAACACTTCCGGCGCCTGCACGGTGTCCGTGCGCCGGGTGGCCGGCCTGGCCGGTTCGCGTACCAGGGCGAACGGCAGCGCGCCGAAATGCCACGGTTGCGGTTGGTCGTGCGGCCGATGCGGCAGGCGAACGTACAGGGTGGTACTCAAGGTTTCCTAGCGTTGACGTCAGTGAGACCGTGCCTGGATGCGGATTGCCGGGGCAGCGGGAATGCCCGGGCGCGGAGATGCCGGCTGGCGGATGCGGACGGACAGGGACGCCGCTCGGCATGGCGCCACGGTCGCGGTAGCGCCGCAGCATACCTTGCCTGTGTGACTAAACCGCGTCAATAGCATTCTGCCCGGTACGCCGGCCGGCAATATCGGGAGCAGCGTGCCCAGGCACGCGTAAATCCTGGGGATGGCTCATCGCATGTCGGGCAAGCGGTCGGTGTCGTGGATCCACAGCACGCGCGTGGTGTTGGCGTTTCCCAGCACCTCGCCACGGTATACCAGCGACACCTGCAGCCGGCTGGCCCGCTCATGGCGCACCAGGCCGTAGATCAGGAAATAGTGCGAGCGCACATCGAGCATGGCGGAAAGGTTGCTGGTATCGGCCTGCGGCGCTATGCCGCTCAGCTTGGTTCGCAAGTCGCCGACATTGTTGAAGTACGCGCGGTCGCGCTCGCGTACGAGCTCGCGCGCACGGTCCAGCGCCAGGTTGCTGATGATGGCCGATAGTACTTCCGGCTCGGCCGTATTGGCATTGACCAGCGTGCGCTCGGGCAGCACCGTGATGAACGGCTCCAGGGCGGCGACCATCTCGGGCGTGTAGCCGGGAATCGCCAGCAGGCCCTGGGCGCTGTCGGGCGGGCGCGGCGCAGGCTGGCCATCGGTGCCGCCCTGCGCGGCGCGCAGCATGAAGCGGCCCGTGGTCTCGGCCAGCGACGGGTTCAGGCCCACGGTTTGTAGCAGACGGCTGTAGGCCTCCTGCGCGGCCGGGTCGACCGAGGCGGCCCGGCCCTGTGTCGGCGTGGCCGTCCACAGCACCAGGTTGGTCAGGTTGAAACGCGCCTGGGCGTCCAGGATGCGGCCGGACAGGAAAGAGGTCTCGCCCGCCTGGTCCGTGCGCAGCGCCGCGCCGAGGAAGTCCGACAGCCGGGTCTCGGCGATCGGCACGGCCCACGGCTCGCCGAGCTCGTCCACGCTGGTGCGGCGCTGGTCGTCGCGCAGGATCAGCCGGGCCCAGTCCACAGCCGCGCGCTCGATCCACGTGGCCTGCGCGAGCAGGCGCTGGTTCTCGATCGAGCGGATCTGCACCTGCTGGCGCCATAGCATGCCGGACACCACCACCACGGCGAGCGTCACCATCAGCAGCGCCGTGACCACGGCGGCGCCGCGAGCGCGTCGGCGGGGCAAGGACGGGAGGCGTCGGCGCATGGTCACAGGCCCGTCATGCAGATCTTGAGGAAGTCGCGCGGCGCGTCGCCGTCGCCCATGCGGGCCTGGACGGACAGCTCCACGGCACGGACGACTGCGCTGGTCGGTGCCGGCGCTGCCACGGCACTGGCACTAGTACTGGCGGGATTGAACAGCGCGCTGCGGATGCGGCCGTTGTCGGACAGCCAGCCCTGCGGATCGACCCACGCCCGCGCGCCAAGCCCGTCCACGTCGGAAAGGACCTGCCGCGCCTGCACATTGGCCTGCCGGCCGGCCTGGCGCAATCCCAGCAGCGCGGACTGCACGGCGGCGCGGTTGTCGACGGGCGGGGCCGCGAGGCGCACCAGCGCGTTGCCTTCCAGCCGGTAGCTGAGCGCCTGCCACATCGGCGGCTGGTTCTCTTCGCGGCGGTCGCGCACCATCAGCACCTGGCCGGATCCGACTTCTACCGGGCTGGCCTGCAACTGGTCCGCGTTGGCCAGATGTTCGCAGTCGGACTGGAACTGTCCGTAGAGCACCTTCAGCGCGTCGAGCCTGGCGTCGTGGTCGGTCAGCCGTTCGCGGCTGCGCGTCAGGCTGTCCAGCGCGCGCCAGCCGATCACGGCCATGACCGCCAGCAGCGTGATCGCCACCAGCATCTCGAGCAGCGTGAAGCCGCGCGCGGCCGCGTGGCGGCGCTCAGAGCAGGTTGCGCGTTTCATTGGGGATGATGGTGACGAGCCAGGCCAGGCGCACGGACCGGTCGCCGGCGGACGGATAGACCGCGATTTCCACACGCCGGAACGCGGGGTTGGGCGTGCCGGAGACGCTCTGCTCGCAATAGAAGGGGATACCGCCCTGCGGGCAGGCATAGCCGCTGACGCCTGGCTCGGGCCAGGTCTTGGACAGGCGCAGCGTGGCAAGGTGGTTCTCGGCGCTGAATTCGGCCAGCATGCGCGACTGCAGCGACAGGCTGGCGTCGACCATGCTCCCCATGGCGCGCATGGCCGCAGTCAGCGCCACGGCCAGGATGGTCAGTGCGACCAGCACTTCGATCAGCGTGAAGCCGCATGCCGGGCGGCGGGGACGTGCGCGTGCGGTCATGGCGTGCTGGCGAAATAGCGGCCGCCGCCGTCGCCGGCGACATCCACGCGAATCTCCCCGCGTACGAGGATGACCCGTTGCGGGCTGTCGATCAGTTCACGCCCGAAGATAAGGCGGGGCTGCCCGCCGGTGCCTGAATTGCGGCCGCCTTCGGCAACGATCACCTGATCCGGTGGCAGGCGCCACTGGCCCGGCGCGAAGACGTCGGTTCTCATGGGGATCCAGCCATTCGGTGTGGATTCGAGAAAGCGCCAGCCGCCGGTGCTGCCTTCCCAGGCGATCGGGCGGGCGCCGAGCTGGGCCTCTTCCTGCGCCAGCTCGAACAGGCGCGCGATGCGCTGGCCGTCGTCAAGCAGGCGTCCACGTTCGTTGGGCGACGCATTGACCGCCACCAGCGAGATGACAATGCCGGCGATCACCATGACCACCAGCAGTTCGAGCAGGGTGAAGCCCCGGAGCCGGCAGGCGGCGCGGCGGCGCGGGGCGGGTTTCATGTTTCTGGTGCGGCGTTATTCCCAATTGCCGATATCGGCGTCATTGCCGCTGCCGCCGGCCTGGCCGTCGGCGCCGAAGCTGAAGACGTCGATCTCGCCGCGCACACCAGGGTTCAGGTACTGGTACGGATGGCCCCACGGATCCTTGGGCAGCTTTTCCAGGTAGCCGCCGCCCTTCCAGTTGTTGGGCACGGGCTCGGTGGTCGGCTTGGCCACCAGCGCGCCCAGGCCTTGCTCGGTGGTTGGGTAGCGGCTGTTGTCGAGCCGGTAGAGCTTGAGCGCCTGCATGATCGACGAGATGTCCTGGCGCGCCGCCACGATGCGGGCTTCGTCAGGGCGGCTCATGATCTTGGGCACCACCAATGCCGCCAGCACCCCGAGGATGACGATCACCACCATGATCTCGATCAGGGTGAAGCCGCGGCTGCCGCGATTGGCGGGAGGGCGGTGCGAACTCATGGAACGGGTACTGGCAAAAAGGGGTGTGAATCTGCGCATCGTGTCTGAGCCTCTTGCTGGATGGCGGGGCGGACCGCTGGCCGCGCGCCCGGCGTTCGGCAGCCAGTATAACCGCCACCCCATGACTGTTTTTTTGTGGCGTGGGATTCTCGCACGCCGGGAGTCTGATCCATGTCACGACATTTGGCACCGCAACAAAAACTTGCATTCGAAATGCTGGTTATCTAAGATGTTGCCACGATGCAACTGACCCGCTTCTCCGACTACGCACTGCGGCTGCTGATGTACGTCGCGCGCGCCGACGGCAGCCGGCCCATCACCATTGCCGAGGTGGGGCAGCAGTTCGACATTTCGCATCACCACCTGGTGAAGGTGGCGGCGCGCCTGTCGAAGCTGGGCTGGATCACGGCCACACGCGGTCGCCACGGCGGGTTGGAACTGGGGCCGCAGGCCCATCAGCTGACCATCGGCACGATCCTGCGCGAGCTCGAAGGGCACAAGCCGGTCATTGACTGTGACAACCCGCCGTGTGCGCTGAACGGCAGCTGCCGGCTGCGCCGGGCGCTGGACGAGGCGGAGCAGGCGTTCTATCGCACGCTCGACACCGTCACCCTGGCGGATGTGACCGGCAGCCAGACCGCCGAGTCGATCATCCGGCTGCATCGCGATTTCATGAGCCGGCGTACGGCCTGAACGGCACTTCCTGTGCAGTCCGTTCAGGCGCCCGTGCGCCGGCTTTGTTGTGAGTAAAAACATGCATTTTGTTTGCATGAATTAAAACGGAGCCTTACCTGATGTTGTCTGCTGCTTCCCGCCCCTACATTGATGCCAGCGTACCGGTGTTGCGTGAACATGGTCTCGCCATCACCACCCACTTCTACCGCGAGATGTTCTCGGCCCGGCCCGAACTGACCCAGCTCTTCAACATGGGCAACCAGGCCAACGGTTCGCAGCAGCAGTCGCTCGCTTCTGCTGTGTTCGCGTACGCCGCCAACATCGACAACGCCGGCGCGCTCGCTCCGGTGGTCGAGCGCATCGTGCACAAGCATGCAGCCGTGGGCCTGAAGCCCGCGCACTATCCGATCGTCGGGAAGCACCTGCTGGGCGCCATCTCCGCCGTGCTGGGCGAAGCCGCCACGCCTGACCTGCTCGCTGCCTGGGACGAAGCCTACTGGCTGCTGGCCGGCGAACTGATCGCCGCCGAGGCGCGCCTGTACCAGAGCACGGGCCTGGCCGCGGGCGAGCGCATCGCGGTGCGCGTGGAGCGCCGCGAAGTGCAGAGCGACAACGTGGTCGCGCTGACGCTGTCGGCCGTCGACGGCCAGCCGCTGCGCGATTTCCGCCCGGGCCAGTACATCAGTGTCGAAGTCGCGCTCGCTGACGGCAACCGCCAGCAACGCCAGTATTCGCTGTCCGCCGAGCGCGGCCTGCCGACGTGGCGAATCTCGGTCAAGCGCGAGGACGGCGACCACGCCACGCCGGCCGGCGCCGTTTCCAACTGGCTGCACGCTAACGCCCAGCCCGGCACCGAACTGGCCGTGAGCGCGCCGTTCGGCGACTTCGCGCCGCGCCTGGACGGCCATCGCCCGCTGGTGCTGCTGTCCGCCGGCATCGGCATCACGCCGATGCTGTCGGTGCTGCGCACGCTGGCCCTGCAGGGCTCCAGGCGCGAAATCCTGTTCGCCCACGCCGCGCGCGATGGCCGCCACCACGCGCACCGCGCCGACGTGGCCTGGGCCCGGGAGCGCCTGCCGCAACTGCGTACCCATGTCAGCTATGAACAGCCGCAAGCCGCCGACGTGGCCGGCCGCGACTACGACCATGCGGGCACGATGCCGATCGCCGCGCTGCTCGGCTCAGCCGAGAACAGCCTGTTCATCGATGGCGACTTCCACCTGTGCGGCCCGCTCGGCTTCATGCAGGCGCAGCGGCATGCGCTGATCAGCGCCGGCGTCCCGGTCGGGCATATCCACCGCGAAGTGTTCGGCCCCGACCTGCTGGACGACCTGCTGTAAGCTGTCACAGACACGGTCATGGGCCTCTGGTACGCTTGACGCGTTCCTGTCGAGCGTACCTCCCATTCCGTGCAACTCTCCATCCGGCCCGTTTTCCGTCCCGATGCCGCGGCGTGGCTGCCGCGCGCCGCCAGCCTGGTTCTCTTCGTCGCGTTGTGCGCGCTGGCGACACGCTGGGTGCTGACCTTCAGTGCGATGCGGACCATCCCGGTACCGCAGGCAGCCCGTGTGGCGCAGACCGAAGCGGTTGAGACCGGCGCCGTGGCCACGCTGTTCGGCGGCTCCGCCCAGGGCGGCGTGCGTGACGTGCAGCTTGTCGGGGTCGTGGCGGATGTGGCCGGCGGCGCAGGCGCTGCCATCGTGTCGCTCGACGGCGGCCCGCCCAAGGCCGTCCGGGCCGGCACCGCGCTATCGCAGCAGATTCGCCTGGTCGAGATCCATGGCCGTTCGGTGGTGATCGAGCGCAATGGCGTGCGCCAGGAGATTGCGCTGCCGGTGCAGGCCGCCACGCCCCGTTCCGGCCCGGTGCCGCTGCCCGCGACGCCGCCTTCAGGAGCGGCCGCTCCGCTTGCCACGCCGATGACGCCGACCGCGCCAGCAGTGAGCCAGGCTCCGTCCCAGCCTGCGCAGGCTCCCCAGCGCGTGCCGCCAGCCCCCCCGGCCAACATGCAGCCGCAACCGCCGGCGCAGCCCCAGGCACAGGACATCGACCCGCGCCAGCTCCAGCAAGCCGTGGCGCCGCACGCGCCAATGGCCGAGCCGCTCGTGCCCAAGAACTGAGTCTGGGCTCGCTGGCTGCCGGGGCAGCCAATATTCCCGATTGCTTGCGATCGCTTACGGCCAGCGGCCTTTTCTGTGAGGCGCGTAACATCGTATTAAAAGCACCAACTTCCCTGCATCGTCCGCGTTCTAATCCGTACATGCCCACGTGATGAAAAGGAGCACGACATGCAAGGTAATTCCAAGCCGCAGATCCTCAAGCAATTCCTGGCCGCTTCCGCCGCGTTCCTCGTTGCCGGCGGCGCCTTTGCCCAAGCCGCCTCAACCGCGCCTGCACCCGCACCGGCCCAGCGCGGTGCCATGCACCACCACATGGGTCACGGCAGTGGCACGTGGATGAAGTCGGTCGATACCGACGGCGACGGCTCGATTTCCAAGGCCGAAGCCGATGCGCTCTTCAACCGCATCGACACCAACCATGACGGCAAGCTCGACAAGAACGAGCTGGCGGCCTACCGCAAGGCCTCGATGGAGCAACGCCGCGCGGAGATGCAGAAGGAATTCGAGGCGAAATTTAAGGCCGCTGACAAGAACGGGGACGGCGCGCTGACCAAGGACGAGGCCAAGGCAGGCATGCCGCGCCTGGCGCAGCGTTTCGACCAGCTCGACGCCAACCATGACGGCAAGCTGACCCTCGATGAAATCAAGGCCGGCATGCAGAAGATGCATCGGGAGCGCATGCAGCGCATGCCGCGCGGACCTGCCGCGCCGTCGGCGCCTTCCAGCAGCGGCGGCTGAGCCGGCTGAGTCCCCGTTCCGGGGGCGCAGGCTGATACGGACGCGCGACCTTCACGGGTCGCGCGTTTTTTGCTTTTCGGGGCGCGCGATGTACCAAATGCCGGCAATCGTGCCGGAAAACGGCCGAACGACCGTAGAATGCCCGCTGCCCGTGCAACCGGCTTGGCACCATCCTTGCCTTTCCACCGGTCGGTTTGCTGCCGCAGGCCCGCCATGCGCCAGCCCGCTGCGGCAAACAGGAATCCCGGCCCGTCGATGATTCGCCGCAAGAGTGATGGATACGGCTGCAAACAGGACGAGATTCAACAAAAAATTGCGTACTTGTGCACAACTTGCTAAATTTGCGCAAAAAAATTGCCAATAAACATATTGCGGAGCAACGAAATCGTGAGCAAGGTGGAGTTGGACAAGATCGACCGGAAGATCCTTGAGGTGCTGCAGACCAACGGGCGGTTGACCAACCTGGAGGTGGCCGAGCGCGTGAACCTGTCGCCGAGCCCGTGCCTGCGGCGCATCCGCCGGCTGGAGGAGATTGGCGTGATCCGCCAGTACGCGGCGCTGCTGGAGCCCGGCAAGATCGGCCTTGGCCTGCTGGCCTATATCAACGTCCGGCTGGAAAAGCATGGCGGTGCGCCCAAGGGCAAGGCGCCGCTGGACCTGTTCCGCGCTTCCATTGCCACGTGGCCGGAAGTTGCGGCCTGCCATGCCATGACCGGCGAGATGGACCTGCTGCTCAAGGTCTACGTCGAAGACATGGAGCACTTCGCGCGCTTCATGCAGGAGCAGTTGCTGGCTCACCCGTCCGTCATCGACGTCCGGTCCAGTTTTGCCCTGGAGAGCATCAAGGACACCACGGCGCTGCCCGTGGCCGGAGGCTGAGCCGCGCGTAAAAACAAAAACGGCGCATCGTCACGATGCGCCGTCTGGCGAGAGGTCCGGGTCTGGCCGGACTGCGGCAAAGGTATCAGGCGGTACCCTTCTGCGGCACCATCGAGCGCCAGAAGCGCAGTCCGAAGCGGCGCGCGTCGCGCAGGTTGCGGCGCACCAGATAGTCGAGGTCGGCAACCTGTTCGTCCAGCGCCTCGGTCAGGCGGCTCATGGTGTCCGCCGGCGGCAGTTCCAGGTAGGCGTCGGCCTCGCCGTACGCGTACTGCACCTTCATGCCGGCCTTCTTGGCGATGTGCATCATCGCTGCATTGCGCGACAGGCAGTGCATGTACAGCGTGCGCACGCTGGTGTTGCGGCCGTGGATGGCGGCACGCTCGAACAGCGCACTGCCGATGCCGCGTCCGCGCGCGCTCTTGGAAACCGACACGCCGAATTCCGCCACGCGGCCCTGTGCGTTGTCGCGCAGGTTGGCGAAGTGGCCGACGCCGACCAGTTCGAGCTTTTCGTCGTACACGCCAAACACGGAGTCGTGGTCGAAGTCGATGCTGTCGACGTACGCTTCGATCACGTGATCGCCCACCGACTGGCCGAAACGGAGCAGGCGATCCTCCTCGCCCAGGGCGAGGAAATGCTTCAGCAGGCGCGAGCGGTGATGGGCGGCCAGCTCGCGCACCAGAACGGTGGCGCGCTGGGCGGCCTGTGCGGCTTCGGCTGCCTTGCGCAGATCTTCGTCGGTTACGGCGCCGACGGCCTTGCTCAGTTCGAGCGGATTCACGATGTTTCCTTCCCGGTGCAATCCGGTTCAATCAGCGATAAAAATAGCATCGCTGTGGTGTTTGGCCAGGCACTTTTGCCTAACAACATGCCAGATTCGGGCAAACACTATCTTGATGCGACACGAAAAGTATTGTAGCGGAACTGTCAGTTACGCGTAAGCTTCCTGCGACGCAGCAGCGTCGCTCGAACCAGATTTATGAAAAAATCGTGAGCAAAATCAAAAACTTGAGAAAATGTGATGAAGTGTTGCAGCATCCTGCGTGTGTATTTGCTGCAACGCCGCATCTCCTTGCGCAACACGATGCCCGCCGAAGCGGGTACGCCTGAGCTTCCGGACTGATCCGCCGTGCCGATGACCGAATCCCCGATTGTTGTGATCTATGCGCACCCCGCGCCCAGCCGTTCGCGCGTCAACCACCCGCTGGCCGAGGCGCTTGCGTCGCTGCCGAACGTCGCCGTCCATGACCTTTATCGCCGCTATGTCGACTACGACATCGACGTCGTCGCCGAGCAGCGCGCGCTGGCAGCCGCGGACACGGTCGTCCTGCAGTACCCGGTGCACTGGTATAGCGTGCCCCCACTGCTCAAGCTCTGGCTGGACGAGGTGCTCGAATATGGCTGGGCCTACGGCCCCGGCGGCACGGCGCTGCGCGGCAAGGCCGTGCTGGCGGTGGCCAGTACCGGCGGCACCTTCGATTCCTATGGACCCGAAGGCAACCATGGCCACCCGATCGAAGCATTCCTGTTGCCGCTGGAACAGACCGCGCGGCTGTGCGGCATGGACTGGCTGCCGCCGGTGGTGCTGCATGATGCCGACAACACCGACCCCGCGGCGCTGGCCGGGCATATTGCCCATGTCTGCCGGCGCATTGGCGCCCATGAGGCAGCAGGCGCGGAGGTGCGCGCATGAACCAGCATGACTTCCTGATCGCGCTGGTGGTCTTCCTGGTGGCGGCGGTGGTGGCGGTGCCGCTGGCGCGCCGCACCGGGCTGGGCGCCGTGCTGGGCTACCTGCTGGCCGGCGCGGCCATCGGGCCGTTCGCGCTGCGGATGGTGACCAATGTCGAATCGATCCTGCACTTCTCGGAATTCGGCGTGGTGCTGATGATGTTCGTGATCGGCCTGGAACTGGAGCCGCGCAAGCTCTGGGCGCTGCGGCGGAGCATCTTCGGCTACGGCGGGTTCCAGCTTGCGGCGTGCGCGCTGGTGATCGGCATCCTTGCGGCGCTCGTCGGCGCACCCTGGCCGGTGGCGCTGGTTGCGGGGCTGGGACTGGCGCTGTCATCCACGGCCATCGCGCTTGCCACGCTGGCCGAGCGCAACCTGTTTGGCACGCCGGCGGGTGGGGCCAGCTTCGGCATCCTGCTGTTCCAGGACATCGCGGCTATCCCGATGATCGCGCTGCTGCCATTGCTGGCTGCAGAAAGCGCGGCCGACGCCGGCGGCGCGGGCGGCTGGCAGGCGGCGGCCAAGGCCGTGGCGGTGATTGCCGCCGTGGTGTTTGGCGGCCGCTACCTGGTGCGTCCGGCCTTGCGCTTCATCGCCCGGACCGACATGCGCGAGATGTTCACCGCGTTCGCGCTGCTGCTGGTGGTGGGCATTGCCCTGATGATGGATGCGGTAGGCCTGTCGATGGCGCTGGGCACCTTCGTGGCCGGCGTGCTGCTGGCCGATTCCGAATACCGCCACGCGCTCGAGGCCGACCTGGAGCCGTTCAAGGGCCTGCTGCTCGGCATGTTCTTCATGGCAGTCGGGATGTCGATCGACTTCGCGGTGCTGGCGCGCGCGCCGGGGACCGTGCTCGGGCTGGTGGTGGCCTTCGTGGTCGCCAAGACTGCCGTGCTGGTGCTGCTGGCACGGTATTTCGCCATCGCGCGCGGCCAGCGGTTGCTGTTCGCACTGCTGATCTCGCAGGGCGGCGAATTCGCCTTCGTCGTGTTCGGCGTGGCCGGCACGTCGGGCCTGCTGCCGCGCGAGACCGAGGCGCTGCTGGTGCTGATCGTGGCCTTGTCCATGGTGGCTACGCCCCTGTTGCTGCTCGCCTATGACCGGCTGGTGGCGCCCCGCGCCGGGGCGATGAAGCAGCGCGCGGACGACGCCATTACGCCGCAGGACAATCCCGTACTGATTGCCGGCTTCGGGCGTTTCGGCCAGATCATCGGCCGTTTGCTGTACGCGCAGGGCATCGGCGTGACCGTGCTGGACCATGATCCCGACCAGATCGAATTCCTGCGCCAGTACGGCTTCAAGATCTTCTACGGCGATGCCACGCGGCTGGACCTGCTGGAGGCCGCAGGCATTGCCAAGGCGCGCATCCTGGTCGTGGCCATCGACGGCATGGACGACAGCCTGCAGCTGATCGACCGCGTGCGCGAGCGCTATCCGGCGCTGCAGATCTACGCCCGGGCGCGCCATGTCTCGCACATTTACCAGCTCAAGGACCGCGGCGTGCACCTGTTCGAGCGCGAGATGTTCGAGGGTTCGCTGATGCTGGGCCGGCGGGTGCTGGAAGGGCTGGGGTTTGATCCGGCCGAGGCCCGCAACGTGGCGCTGCGGTTCCGCCGGCACAACATCCAGGCCATCGACCGCTTCTACCCGCACTACACCGACCAGAAGAAGCTGGTGTCGCTGGCGCGCCAGGCGCGCGACGAGCTGGAAGAGATGTTCCGCCAGGATCGCGAGCAGCGGCGCCAGCGGGAAGAGGCCGAATGGTCGTGACGGCCGGGCCGGTCCGCCTTCAGCGGCGGGCCAGTGCTTCCCCAGGTGTGCCGGCCTTGCCCGGCAGCCCGCCTTCGAGCATGTCCACCACCATGTCGGCGAACGCTGCGTAGGACAGCTTGCCGCCCGGCTTGAGCCAGGTGAAGGTCCAGTTGATCATGCCGAATACTGTCATGGTCAGCGCGGTCTGGTTCTCGCGCGTGACACGCTCCGGGTAGGCGCGCCGCAGCATGCGCGAGAACGCCGCGACCACGTCGCGCTCGCGGCCGAGGATGATGTCGCGCTGTTCGTCGGCCAGGAACTTGACGTCGTTGATCAGCGCGATGTGGCGCGTCTGCGAGTTCTCGTACTCGGCCAGGAAGGCGCGGATCAGGCTGGCGAAGCTTTCGCGGTCGGTGCGGCCCTGGCGCTCGGAATCGGCCTCGACCTCGGTGACGATCAGCATCAGCCGGCGCGTGTAGCGGTCCAGCAGGTCGAACAGGATCGCTTCCTTGCTCTCGTAGTAGTGGTACAGGCGCGCCTTGGAGGTGCCGCAGGCGGCAGCCAGGTCGGCCATCGAGGTGCTCGGGTAGCTGCTGTTGGCAAAGGCAGCGGCCGCCAGTTCCAGGATCTGCTCGCGCTGTGCTTCGAAATCGGGTGCCTTGGTTCGCGCCATGTCAGTCCGGCAGGGAGTGTCCGGGGGAGGGGGAGGAAGAAGGGGCGGGCTATTCCGCGCCGGACGTCTGGTGCCGGCGCAGCTCGCAGGTTTCCAGGGAGTCCGCGTTGCCGCGCAGGACCATGCGTCCCATGGAGATCAGCTCCCGGCAGCGCCAGAACACGAACCAGTCGCTGGCCAGCAGGCCTTCGATGGCGCCCATCACGCTGCCCACCACCTCGGCTGCTGGCGTCCATTCGGACGGAGCGCGTTCCATGATGATGTCGTCGATGCTGTGGTAGGCCGCCGGCACCAGCGTATTGCCCTTCCACAGCCGCACGTCGGCGTTCTCGCGTACGTTCTGCTGCCATTCGTAGCCCAGCCGGCCCAGGCGCAGCACCGAGACCGGCGCAATGGTCGAGAAGCGCCGCGCCAGCCGCGCCGGCGAGTACATGCCGATGGCCGCCAGCCCGGCCTGCGGCGGCAGTTCCAGCTCGCGCAGGTCCATGGCCACCTCATTGATGCGCTGGGGCGCCTGATAGAGGTGGAACACCACGCGGCGCAGCATCAGCTGGTCGGCCGCGCTCTGGCCGTGCCAGATGGCGACTTCCATCTCGCTCTGGCGCAACGTCTGCAACTGGTCCAGCGCCTGGCGCATCTCGGCGGTGAAGTCGATATCGGTATGGGGAGCCACGCGCTGCCAGAAGCCGGAACGGAGCTGGCCGGTGCTGTCCACGTCGACGAGCGGACCCACGGCCAGGTCGTCGCGCAGCACGACTACGGGGTCGGGCCGGGCTGCCTGGGCCAGCGCCTGGCGCAGGGTATTTCCGGCGACATCGCCGTTGACGACGTGGATATATTGCATGGCCGTGATTGTATATGGGTAGGACGGTTGTCAGTCACCTGCCGGAGCCGGCAACGCGCTCCCTTCCCATTGTAATCACGGCGTGACTTCGCCAGCCTGGCGCGCCCGCCACGGCGCGCGGCGCGGCGCACGTTCAGCGATCGTTCACCGTTCGTCGTAGCTGACCACCACCCTGGGCGTCAGCGCCCGGGCCTGGCAGGTGAGCACGAAGCCTTTTTCCATCTCCCACGGCTCCAGCGTGTAGTTCTTCTCCATCTCGACCTGGCCCTCGAGTACCTTGGCACGGCAGGTGCAACAAACGCCGCCCTTGCATGCATAGGGCAGGTCCAGCCCGGCCGCGAGCGCGGTGTCTAGCACTTTGCCGTATTCCATCGGCAGCCGCATGGTGTGCTGCTTGCCGTCCAGCACCACCACCAGCTCGGCCGTGCCGGCGTGGTCGGCATGGGCGTGCGCCGGGGCGCGCTTCTGGCGGTCCACCGGCACGCCGAAACGTTCGGCATGGATGCGGTGCGGATCCAGCCCGGCATCGCGCAGCGCCGCTTCTACGTCGTCGATCATTGAGGCAGGGCCGCACACGAAGGCGGCATCGATGGATTCCACCGGGATCAGCGTCTGCAGGAAGGCCGTGACGCGGGCATGGTCGAGCCGCCCGTGCAGCAGGTCGACCTCCTGCGGCTGGCGCGACAGCACGTGGTACAGGGTGAAGCGCGCCAGGTACTGGTTCTTCAGGTCTTCGAGCGCCTCGGAAAAGATGATGCTGTCGACGTTGCGGTTGCCGTAGACCAGCGTGAAGCGGCTTTGCGGTTCGGCCGCCAGCGTGGTGCGGATGAGCGACAGCACCGGGGTGATGCCGCTGCCCGCGGCAAAGGCGACATAGTGGCGTGCCGCGCCAGCGTCGAGCGGCACGTAGAAGCGGCCGTCCGGCGTCATCACGTCGATGACCTGCCCGGGCGCCAGCGTGTCGTGCAGGTGCGCGGAAAACATGCCGTCCTCCACCAGCTTGACTGCCACGCGCAGCTCGCCGCGCTCGATGTAGTCCTGCACGCCGCAGCAGATGGAATACGAGCGGCGCAGGTCCTGCCCGTCGACCGGGGCCCGCAGGGTCAGGAACTGGCCCTGCGTGAAGCGGTAGGCGTCGCGCAGGGTCTCGGGCACCTCGAACGCGATGGAGATCGTGTCAGCTGTCTCGGGGCGCACCTGCGCCACGCGCAGCGGATGGAACTGTGGGGTCATGGCAGCTCGCTCGGGACGGCGGGGTCAGTAGGGTTAGTAGGGCTTGAAGTAGTCGAACGGCTCGCGGCAGTCCAGGCAGCGGTAGAGCGCCTTGCAGGCCGTGGACGCGAAGCGCGAGATTTCCTGTGTGTGGCGACCGCCGCAGCGCGGGCAAGTCACCGTGTCGGGCACGCCGGCACGTGCCGCGCGCGGCACGAAGTGCAGCGGTTGCGTGGCGGGCGCTGTGCCGCATGGCTGCGGCGGGGCGATGCCGAACTCGCGCAGGCGTTCGCGCGCGGCGTCGCTGATCCAGTCGGTCGTCCACGCCGGCGACAAGGCCGTGCGGATCCGCCATGGTCCAAGCCCCGCCGCATCGAGCGCCTGGCCGATGTCCTCGGCGATCTGCGACATGGCCGGGCAGCCCGAATAGGTCGGTGTGATCGTGACTTCCAGCGTGGCGCCGTCAGCCACCGTGATATCGCGCAGGATGCCGAGACCGCGGATCGATACCACCGGGATTTCCGGGTCGGGCACGGCCTCCAGCGCGTCCCACGCGCGCGCGGTGCGTTCTGCGTTGGAATTGGCCATGGTGGTCATGTCCGTCCCCGTTGGCTGTCGCCGGCCAGTGCTACCACTGTGCGCCGGGGTGGGCGCGCGCCAGGCTCTGCATCTCGGCAAGCAGGTAGCTCATATGCTCCGAATGCAGGCCGTGCTTGCCGGTGGACAGGAAGGCGCTCGGCACGGGCTTGTCGAGCGTGGCGGCCTCGAGGGTCTCGTCGACCGTTGCCTCCCACGCGTCGCGCAGGTCGGAGGTTGGCACGGCCACGCCCTGGGCCGCCGCGAGCTGTTCCACTTCGTCGCTGGCGAAGCACTCGTTCATGTATGGCATCAGGTGGTCGAGCGCGTGCTGCATGCGCCGGTGCGAGGCCTCGGTGCCGTCGCCAAGGCGCACCATCCAGCCGGCGGCGTGGTGCAGGTGATAGCGGGCTTCCTTGACCGACTTGGCCGCGATGGCAGCCAGCTCCGCATCGGTGCTTGCCTGCAGCACATTCCACAGCTCGACCATCAGCGCGCTGTACAGGAAATTGCGCGTGATGGTGACGGCGTAGTCGCGGTCGCTGCTCGCGGTGCCGGCCAGCGGGCCGCTGTGCGGCAGCTCGGCCAGCGTCCAGTTGCCGAACTCGCGTTCGCCGCGCCAGTACGCGTAGTCGTCCTCATGGCGAGGCCGGCCGGTCAGCGCGCCTTCGAGCTCGCCGGCGTGCGCATAGAGCAGCCGGGACTGGCCGATCAGGTCCAGGCTGATGTTGGCCAGCGCAATGTCTTCTTCGAGCACCGGGCCATGGCCGCACCACTCGGCATTGCGCTGGCCCAGTATCAGCGCGTTGTCGGCGAGCCGCAGCACATAGCGGAGCGCCGCGGTGCGCTCGGGCGGCAGGTGCGACAGCGCGATGTCGGACGTCGGGGTCGTCATGGTGCCTGGCCCTTACATGTGGTTGACTTCGTCGGGCAGCTGGTAAAAGGTCGGGTGCCGGTAGATCTTGTCGGCCATCGGGTCGAACAGTTCGGCCTTTTCGTCGGGCGCGCTGGCCGTGATGGCGGTGGACGGCACTACCCAGATCGACACACCCTCCTGGCGGCGCGTATAGACGTCGCGCGCCATGTGCAGCGCCTGCTGGGCGTCCGCCGCATGCAGGCTGCCGCAATGCTTATGCTCCAGGCCCTGCTTGCTGCGCACGAACACCTCCCATAGCGGCCATTCCTTCTGCGTCATGCTGGTCTCCTTGTCCTTTGCCTCAGGCGGCTTCGCGCTGCGCCACGCGCGCGGCCAGCTTGGCGGCGTGGGCCAGCGCGGCTTCGCGCACCCAGGCGCCGTCCTCGTGGGCTTTCACGCGCGTGGCCAGGCGCTCGCGGTTGCATGGGCCATCGCCGTTGATCACGCGCCAGAACTCGTCCCAATCCAGCGGGCTGTAGTCGTAGTGGCCGCGCTCGGCATTCCATTGCAGGCCCGGGTCAGGCAGCGTGACGCCCAGCACCTTGGCCTGTTCGACAGTCGCGTCGACGAATTTCTGGCGCAGGTCGTCGTTCGAGATGCGCTTGATGCCCCAGGCCATGGTCTGGGCGCTGTTGGTGGACGCGGCGTCGGGCGGGCCAAACATCATCAGCACCGGGAACCACCAGCGGTTGACCGCGTCCTGCACCATCTCGCGCTGGGCATCGGTGCCCCGCATCATCGCCAGCAGCGCGTCGAAGCCCTGGCGCTGGTGGAAGGACTCTTCCTTGCAGATGCGGATCATGGCGCGCGCATAGGGGCCGTAGGAGCAGCGGCACAGTGGGATCTGGTTCATGATCGCCGCGCCGTCGACCAGCCAGCCGATCACGCCCACATCGGCCCAGGTAAGCGTCGGGTAGTTGAAGATCGACGAATACTTGGCCCGGCCCGTGTGCAGCGCGTCGATCATTTCATCGCGCGAGGTGTTCAGCGTTTCCGCGGCGGAATAGAGGTAAAGGCCATGGCCGCCTTCGTCCTGCACCTTGGCCAGCAGGATGGCCTTGCGCTTGAGCGACGGCGCGCGGCTGATCCAGTTGCCTTCGGGCAGCATGCCGACGATTTCAGAGTGCGCGTGCTGGGAGATTTGCCGGACCAGAGTCTTGCGATAGGCCTGCGGCATCCAGTCTTGCGGCTCGATCTTGCTGTCGGCGGCCATGCGCGCATCGAACGCCGCCTGGCGGCTGGCGTCGTCCAGGCCTGGCTCGTACGGCGTGAGCACGGCAGGGTTGCCGGGCACGTCCAGACTCTGCGTGTACATAGGAGCCTCCTTTGGCGGCTGCTGTCCCGGCTCTGGCGGCCGGCTTTGCACCTGTGGTTCGGCCTCATTATATATAAGCCGACCGGTCGGTCAATTAAACGGGGCGCAGCCTGACCTGCCTCGTTGGCCACATGGCGCGGTTGTGCTGGCGGTGCACGAGCCGGAAGCCGCGTGACGGCAACTTTTACAAAGGCAAGTAAGGCCGGCGCGACACGGGCTGGCGCAGCCGCCGGTTTCCGCGCCTGCACGACCGGTACGAAACTTGCGCAGCATACCTTTCGCCATGACTAACGATGCCCAAGCCTCGCTGCTGCGTCCCGGGCACAATTGCTGGCGCGTGGAGCCATGCGCGCGCTTTGCGATGCTGGTCGATGCGGATGCCTATTTCACCGCATTGCGGGAAGCCTTGGCACGTGCCGAGCAAACCATCTTCATCCTGGGGTGGGACACCGACAGCCGCATGCGGCTGATGCCCGGGGCTCCGGACGATGGCTTGCCGGCCGGGCTTCGCGATTTCCTCAACGCGCTGTGCGAGCGCCGGCGTGGCCTGCGCGTCTACGTGCTGAGCTGGGATTTCGCGATGGTGTTCGCGTTCGAGCGGGAGTTCCTGCCTGCGGCGCGGCAGCACTGGCAGGCGCATCGGCGCCTGTCGTTCTGTCTTGATGGAACCCATCCGGCGGGGGCGTCGCATCACCAGAAGGTGGTGGTCATCGATCACTGCCTCGCGTTCGTCGGCGGACTGGACCTGACGATCCGCCGCTGGGATACCCCCGATCACCGCGCTGACGACCCACGCCGGACCGATCCGGACGGCAGGCCCTACGCGCCGTTCCACGATGTGCAGTGCATGGTGGACGGCGCGGCCGCGCGGGCGCTGGGCGACCTGGCGGCCGAGCGATGGCTGCACGCGACGGGACGTCATCCGCGCGTGCCCGCGACGCCCACGGCAGACCCGTGGCCCCGGCAGGTACCACCGGACGTCGCCGATGTGCAGGTCGCCATCAGCCGTACATACCCGGCACGCGATGACGCGGCCGCCGTCAGCGAGATCCGCGAACTCTATACCGATGCCATCGCCGCCGCGCGCCACAGCCTGTATCTCGAAAACCAGTACTTCAGTTCGGGACTGATTGCCGACACGTTCGCGTCACGCTTGCGCGAGCCCGACGGGCCCGACATCGCACTGGTCTCGCGCCGGACCGAAAGCGGCTGGCTGGAAGAGGCCAGCATGGGCGTGCTGCGCGCACGGCTCTGCCGAGGTCTTGGCGCAGCCGATTCGCACGGCCGCTTCCAGCTTTACTGTCCGGTCGTGCCCGGCCTGCGAGATGCCTGCGTCAATGTCCACAGCAAGGTGATGGTCGTGGACGACCGCTTGCTCACGATCGGTTCCGCGAACCTCAGCAACCGGTCTTTCGGGCTCGATACCGAATGCAACCTTGTCATCGAGTCGAACGGCGACCCTCGCATCGCGGCAGCGGTCCGTGCGATGCGCGGCCGCTTGCTGTGCGAGCACCTTGCGGTCACGCCCGAGGTCCTGGACCGGGCCATGGCAACGCATCCCAGGATGAACGATGCGCTCCGCGCGTTGCATCGGCGGGAAGGCCGCACGCTGGAGCCATTCATGCCAACCGTTCCTGAAGACGTTGACGCCGCGCTGCCCGACGCCTCGCTGCTCGACCCGATGGAGCCGATCGACACCGGACAGGTGATGGCCGAGTTTATCGGCCAGGAAGCGCGGCCGCGCGCGGCCAGCCGCGTGGCGATGCTGGTGGCGTTCGCGCTGGTGCTGGGCGGCGTGGCGTTTGCATGGCGATACACGCCGCTGCGCGAATGGGCCGATTTCCGGCATCTGCTGGCGCTGATGGAGCGCGTCGACGACATGCCGCTGGCGCCGCTCGTACTGATGTGCGCGTATGTCGTCGGCGGGCTGACGATGTTCCCGGTGACCGTGCTGATCGTGGTGACGGTGGTGGTGTTCGGGCCGTTGTACGGTGGCGCGATGGCAATGGCCGGCACCGTGCTGGGTACGGCAGCCGGCTACACGGCGGGGCGCCTGCTCGGACGCAATGCCGTGCAGCGCTTTGGCGGCCGGAGGCTGAACCGGCTCAGCCAGCGGGTCGGGCAGCACGGCGTGCTGGCGATGGTGGTGCTGAGACTGGTGCCCGTGGCGCCGTTCACGCTGGTGAATCTCGTGGTCGGCGCCTCGCGCATCCGCTTGCGCGATTGCCTGCTGGGGACGGCCATCGGCATGTCGCCCGGCATCATCGTGTCGGCGTCATTGGTCGACCGCATTGCCGCCGTGGCGCGCAATCCCGGCGTAGCGACATTCGCGTGGCTGGCGCTTGTTCTGCTGCTGCCTGCGGGCCTGTGGTTGCTGCTGCGGCGAAGACGACAGCGCCGCGGACGCGTACTGCACGCGCACACGCCTCGCGACGCAGGCGCCAGGCATTCGTGCCGCGCAAGCGCCGCATCGAGCGAGAGGGCGCGGTGAACGCGTCGGCCCAGACGGCCGCGGCCGTGGTTGCCAGGCATGCCGACATCGTGGTGGCAAGCTACAACATCCACGGCGGCGTCGGCACGGACGGGCATTTCGTACCGAACCGGATCTGCGAGGTGCTGCGCGAACTGCGCACCGATCTGGTCGCGCTGCAGGAGGTCGAAACCCGCGCCACCGGCTTCGATATGCTGCGCTTCCTGTCCGAACATACGGGGCTGCACGCGATACCGGGACCGACGCTGGTGCGCGACGGCGGGGACTATGGCAATGCCTTGCTGACACGTTATCCGCCGATAGCGGTGCGGCACATCGACCTCAGCGTGAAAGGGCGTGAGCCGCGCGGCGCCATCGATGCGCAGCTCGAATGCAATGCGATCGAGTCCGGCACATTCGCGCTGCGCGTCATCGCAACGCACCTGGGCTTGCGCCCCAGCGAGCGCCGCGCGCAGGTGCGCCGCCTGCTGACCGCGCTGGCCGAAGTCCCGGCCCAGCCGACGATCCTGCTGGGCGATGTCAACGAATGGTTCCTGTGGGGGCGCCCGTTGCGCTGGCTGCACGCGTATTTCGAGCGCACGCCGCATGTGTCGACATTTCCGTCGCGTTGCCCGCTGCTGGCGCTCGATCGCATCTGGACTTCGCCGCGCGCGCATCTGGTCGCGGTTGCGAGCCACCGCAGCCCGCTCGCGCGGCTGGCATCTGATCACCTGCCGCTGCTGGCGCGGATGCAGTTGACGTCGCGATAGCGGTGCATCCGACCTGCCGAGAAGCCCGAGGCGGGCCTTTCCGAGCCGGCCGGCCTCACGCGCGACGCGCTTGCGCGCCTGCAGAGGCTGGTCGCGCCGCGTGCCGCCGGCAGCACGTGTAGTATGGGGATCGGCGGCGGCCTGCGGTCGCCATCCCCTTTTCCTGTCTACGGAGGTAACGAAGATGACTGGTGCGGCGTACAAGAAGATCGTGGTGGCGGTGGACGGCAGCAGTACGTCGTGCCTGGCCCTGGATGAAGCGATCCGGGTTGCAGGCCCGGGCGGTGCGGCGGTGCTCGCGCTTTATGTTGTCGACAGCGCGACGCCCCTCTTCGATGCCGGCTTCTACGATCCGAGCCAGGTGCAGAAGGCGTTTGTCGAGAGCGGCCAGCGGGCGCTCGAGGATGCCGCCAGCCGCCTGGCGGCCGCCAATGTGAAACACGAGACCCGACTGGTGAGCGAAGCCGCGGTGCCGGGCGACATCGGCGCGTCCATCAATGAGGCTGCCCGCCAGTGGGGTGCCGACCTGCTGGTGATCGGCACGCACGGCCGGCGTGGCGTGCGCCGGCTGGTGCTGGGCAGCGTGGCCGAGGCGGTGATCCGGCAATCCACCACGCCGGTGCTGCTGGTGCGCGGGGAAGGCGCCGCGGACTGAGCGATGCGGGTCAGCCGGCGAAGCGGAAATGCCCGCTGCGCAGAACGATCTCGCGGGCCTCGGTCAGCTCGAACAGGCTTTCCGCCAGTTGCTCGATGCGCTGGCGGTTACTGGTGAAGGCCGCCAGCAGGTCTTCTTCGCGCGGGGAGCGCGCGCCGAAGTGCGCTTCCAGCGCTTCAGCGGTGACGGAATACTGGGTAGGGCTGCCGTTGACCGTTGCAGGGCAGGACAGCCTCAGGCTGGCCGCGCAATAGGTCGGGTTGGCGCGAGGAAACGAGACAGCGGACATGGCGTACCCCTCGTGCGGTCGACGAACGAATGACAACATTCTAGGACATCGGTTGGCGCGGTAAAGGTCGGCATACGTTTGGTCGACATACGTTTCGCATGCCGCCCTCATGGGCCATGCGCGAAGCCGGGCGGTGCGGCGGCCAGGGCCGGCTCGCGCAACGCTGTCGCGGCCGCGTGGGCCGCGGCGATATGGGCATCAGCGTAGTTCGCCTGTTCGGCCAGAAAGCGCTCGAAGGGTAGTGGCAGCCCAAGCTCGACCGTAGGCGCCTCCTGCCCTGGACGGCTGGCGGCCCCATGCCCAGGCCGTACCGCGACCTCGGCAAGCCGGATTTCGAGCGCCGCCAGGGCCGATTGCATCGGTGCGCGTGGCAATGCGTCGAACGAACCCGACTCTGCACCCGCCCGCACCACGCCGGCCAGTGCCGCCATGCGGCGCGCGATGGCATGCAGGCGCGCATAGGCCTGTGCCGCCGCTGGCGTGAGCCCCTGACCCTGCTCGGCCAGCGTACGTTCCGCGCGGGTCGAGGCCCGGCCTGCGGAAATCCGCAGTGCCTCGAGCCGCGCCATGGCCGGCGCCACGGTGCGAGCGGCCGCAAAGGCGGCGCGCAGGTAGACCGCATTGACGGCCAGCGCGTCGAAGGCGTGGCGGAACATGCGCGAGCGCTCCATGCGCGGCGCCAGCACGTGATAGCTTGCCAGCGCAATCAGGCAGCCCAGTGCCGTATCGATGCCACGCAAGGCGGCAAAGTGGCTGCTGTCGACGGCCGGTGCGCCGACCCACGAGAACAGGATGACCGCTGGCGTCAGGCAGAACGCAAAGCCGGCAGGCTGGGCCGCAAGCCGGTTGGCGTACGCCCCAGCCAGGAACACGGCGCTGATGCCCAGCGCCACCGTAGGCGCCGGGTGCGACAGGCCAATCGCGCATGCCAGCAGCGCCCCGGCAAGCGATCCGGAAAAGCGCTTGAGCGAGATCTGGCGCGTCGTCTGAAGTTGCGGGCTCAGCACCATGATGACCGTGACCGCCACCCAGTAGCCGTGGTCCACGTGCCACCATTGCGCCGGCAGCAGGCTCAGGCAGCCGCCGAGCGCCAGGCGAATGGCGTGGCGGCCGGCCTGCGCATCGCGGGCCGTGTGCTCGCCGAGCGCGCTGCGCACGCGGTCCACGGCATGCCACAGACCGCGCCGCGGCCAGGAGAATCCGGCACGCCAGCGTTCAAAGTCCGGGTGCCGGGCCAGGGCCGCCAGCGCGGACTGGTATGGCGGCGGCGCGCTGGCGTTGGGCATTGGCGAAATCAGCCGCCGGAGTTCGTGCCGGAGCGCCGCACTCAGGGATGGCAGGTCTGCGGCATGCCGGGCCATGGCCTGGCTGACCTGCTGGTGCGCATCGACCATGCAGCGGGCGATGTGCCGCAGCGGCAGCTGATGCGCGGGGCCTGCGCGCTCGCACAGCTCCGCCGCCACAATCAGCAGGCCGAACAGGGCATCAGCGATGCCGATGACATAGGTGTAGTGCAACAGGGTATGGGCTTCCCGCAGGTTGCGGCGGGCATGGATGGCGCGTCGGGCTGCCTCGATGCGGTTGCGAATGTCCTGCTTGCAGGCGGTCAGGTCGGCCGCAGCACTGCCGTCAGCGAGTACCGTGGCGAAGCGCTGCAGCGCGGCATAGACGGCCTCGGTCTCCGGGCGCGGGCGAGTATCGCGGCGCGAGGGGATCAACGCCAGGCAGATTGCACATGCAAATACACCGCCTTTCAGGTAGCCAAGGCCGGAATCCACCAGATGGGCCAGCATGTCCTGGCCGTTCGCAGGCTGCAGGCAAGCGGCGATCAGCACCACGTACAGCATCTTGGCCGCGAGCGCCGCAGCCGGCCCGCGCGTTTCCGCCAGGCCGGCGGCCATGCCCGCGACCAGCACCACGGACACCGCCGCAAGAGGACTGGAGGCCACGGCGGCGCCCAGTGCACTGGCCAGGCAACCGCCGATGCCGACCGCGCCAAGCATGGCAAGGCGTTCGGCTGCCGTGCCTTCACGGTCAGCGAGGCAGGTCCAGATGGAGGCGGTCGCGGCCCATAGGTAAGTCTCCTGTCCGGTCAGCCATCCCATGCCGGCAAGAGCGAGAAACGACCCCGCATAGATCACGCCACGTCGGATCCGCGCAGCATCGGGCCAGTAACGGAGCAGGAATAGCAGGAATGGGACGGCGGGCATAGGCGAGGCGTAGGGCTTCGGTCACTCTATGACAGCATTTGCTGCGTTGCAACAAAATCGAGAATCGATGCCGTGCTGGCAACGATCTGGAGCACTGTTGCACTATCGCGGGGCAATCATAGCCAGTCCGGTGCGCGCCCCGTTTGCTGCGGCAGAAGTCCAATGACGACAGGGCCTTATGCCGAAATCCGGGCAAAAAAAACCCGCGCAATGTTTTGCGCGGGTTGGAATCCACCGAGGTGGTGGAGGAGACAGACTTCACTATACACGTCTTGTTGCGTCGCACCAAGTCGCCGCTTGGCAATGTTTGGTTTTTGACACAATGTTGTTGTGAATCTACAACGAACGAGGTCCGACTTGATCTATTTGTTTCGCATGAGACACTTTTTGCTATCAAATCTATCGAAAGAGATAGGCGGCACCGACAGCGCAGAAGAGTCCGGCGACGTCGGCAAACAGTGCACAACCCAATGCATGACGTGTATTGCGCACATTGACACTGCCGAAATAGACGGCCATGACATAGAACGTGGTTTCGGTCGACCCCTGGATAATGGCTGCAAGCCGACCCTGGAAGGAGTTCACGCCGTAGGTGGTCATCACATCCACCATCAGCCCGCGGGCGCCGGCGCCAGACAGGATCTTCATCAGGCCGACCGGAAGCGCGGGTACGAACTCCGTATTGAGGCCAAGCCAGGCGAAGCCGGCGGTCAGGCCGTGCATCAGGACGTCCATGCAGCCGGTGGCACGGAACAGGCCGATCGCAACCAGGATCGCCACAAGGTACGGAATGATCTGTACCGCCACGCCAAAGCCTTCCTTGGCGCCGTCGATGAAGGCCTCATAGACATTGACGCGGCGTACTGCCCCGCACACCAGGAAAACAGTGATCAGCGAAAGGATGAAGCCGCTGCCCGCCAGGGCCGTGAGCTGACTGACCTGATCCGGCGGCGCATGACGCAGCCAGGCCAGGAGCCCGCCCACGCCCAGTGCGGCGAAGGCAAAAGCCACTAGTACCGCCGGTCGGAACAGGTTCAGCCGCTGCACCCAGGCGACCGCCAGCAGGCCCGCCAGGAAGGAACCACCGGTCGCCAGCAGCGTCGGCAGGAAGATATCCGCCGCGTTGAACCCGACCAGTCCTTGCTTGATCGCGACAGCCTGCCGCATGGCGATGACCGAGGTCGGGATCAGGGTCAGGCCCGCGGTGTTCAGCACGATGAACATGATCTGGGCGTCGGTGGCGACCTCGGGGCGCGGATTCAGCGTCTGCAGCTCGCGCATCGCGTTGAGCCCCAGCGGCGTCGCTGCGTTGTCCAGTCCCAGCAGGTTGGCCGAGACGTTCATCATCATCGCGCCTTGGGCGGGGTGGCCCTGCGGCACACCGGGGAAGAAATGGCGCAGGAGCGGGTTGACCAGCCTGGCAAAGGCATCCACGACGCCGGCGCGCTCGCCGATGCGCATGATACCCAGCCAGAGGCTCATCACTCCGGCCAGTCCCAGCGAAATCTCGAACGCCGTACGGGCGCTGTCGAACAGGCTGGCCAGCATGGCCGGGAACACGGCAAGGTCGCCGTTGGCAAGCCGAATGCATGCTGCCAGGAAGGCAGTCAGGAAGAAACCGAGCCAGACGAAATTCAGGACCATCGGAAGTCGGGGCGAAGAAGGGATGACCGGGTCCGGTTTGCGGCCCGGAACCGGACAAGCCTCGCATCATAGCTGCCAGCGGTTGCGGGCAGCAGGTCCTTCGTCAGGCGATCAGCGCGCCACGCTCGGCGAGCAGCACGCGCAGTACCGAGCGGTGGCAGTGCGCCTCATCCTCGCAATAACAGCCGATGGAGAAATTTGTCTGGTGCGACAGGGCCGCTAGCAGGTCGAGCGTACGGCTGGCATCGTGCTCGGCCATCTCCTTGCGGAAGTGCCTGACGAAGGCGCGCCACGCCTTGTCGTCCGCGGCCTCCAGGGCTTGGGCGACCAACTCGGGTGACGGGGACAGGACGGGATACCAGACGTCGTAGTAATCGCGGCTGGCAAACTCGGACTTGGGAACACCCCGGGGTGGCCGGCGGACAGTGCCAATGCGAAGGCCCTCATCCGCGGCGCGCGGGGAGCCCAGTCGAACGATCCGGATGGTCATGGAAGTTTCCGCTTGGGCGGCAGCGCTTTGCTGAAGTCCCTGATCATGAATCATCGTGTCGTGCCTGACAAACATCTGCCCCTGTTGCCGGTGACTCTCATCGACATTTCTGTCATGAAGCTACAGGCGGGATTGGCCAAACAGGAACTGACTTCGGCCACGGGCGTCACATTGAATGAACCATTTAATCTATATAGATGCCCTGGGACTCGACCTGTCCCAGGGTCGGGTAGCGCACAACGCAGGTGCCTGGTACAAGGTTCTAATGGGCGCCATGAGGCGCTTTTCGGTTTTCTCGAATTATTTCGCCCAACCCCTTGCCAAGACGGTTGTGGGGCCGTAATATTCGCCCCCTCGCAACACGAGACGGCGCTGCAAGGCAGGGCAGGCAAGGGTTGCGGGGTGGATTGGGTGGTTGGAAGCGCGAAGTTGGCGCGACTGGCTGAAGCAAAAAAAGATTGCTGACCCGGTTGACGAAACGAAGAAAGCGCTGCATAATCTCGTTTCTCTGCTGCAGACAACGCAGCGCGCTGAACGGCAAAGCCGGCAGCGAAGTTCTTTAACAACCAAACAACCGATAAGTGTGGGCGCTGGGTAGCGGGGCGCCCGAAGTCTTCGGGCTTCGGAGCTTCCAAAGTTATCAGTGCTCGCACAGCAAAACGTGACTGGATTTTCGGATCTGGTCAGTCAGTTTTCTGAGAGTGAGCGACCGCTCGAAAGAGCGAGTCCCGCAAGGGACACACAGGTATTGAACTGAAGAGTTTGATCCTGGCTCAGATTGAACGCTGGCGGCATGCCTTACACATGCAAGTCGAACGGCAGCACGGGCTTCGGCCTGGTGGCGAGTGG
>NZ_CAJZAI010000006.1 GCF_914271435.1 Cupriavidus laharis
CAGCGCGGTGAGCTATCACATGATGGGCGTGCCGACCGCGATGTTCACGCCGCTGTTCGTGATCGCGCGTACGTCGGGCTGGGCGGCGCACATCATCGAGCAGCGCATCGACAACAAGATCATCCGCCCGAGCGCCAACTACACTGGTCCCGAGAACCTGAAATTCGTGCCGATCGGCAAGCGGAAGTAAAGCGCATGTGAGGCTCGCGTCCGCCACATTCCCCCGAATGTGGCCCGATTATGTAACGAAAGGGCAGGCTGCTTGCCCTGTCTCGCAAATCGTAGAGAATAGCGGCGGAATCTTGCCCGAGCCCCGGATCCCTCCGGGGCGTGCCAGACCATAAAGACACAGACCCTGAAAGGTTATTCCTATGAAAAAGCTCATCCTCGCAGCGTGCATCGGCGCGTTCACCCTCGGTACCGCCGGCACCGTGATGGCCCAGGAACCGGCCAAGAAGACCACCACGAAGAAGGCGCCCGCCAAGAAGAGCAGCAAGGCGGCTCCGGCTGCAGCGGCCGCCGTGACGCCCACCGGCGAAAAGTGGCAGTGCGAACTCGGCAACGTCCTCTACATCTCGGGCAACATGCTGCGCGACGAGATCCTGACCGTCCACTGGCAGGGCCGCGACTACAAGCTGCCGCGCCAGTCCACGGTGACCGGCGCCGACCGCTATTTCGATGCCCGCTCCGGCCTGGACCTGGTGGTGATCCCGAACAAGGCCATGCTGTTCAACAAGAACCTCGGCCAGCGCCTGGCCGACGAATGCCAGAACGCCGACATGCTGGCCGGCGGCGCCGCGCCGACCCAGGCAGGCGGCCTGCGCGCGCCGGTGACCACGCCGCTGCTGGCTACGCCGCAACAGCAACAACAGCCCGAGGCCACCCAGCAATCGGCTGCACCGAAGCAGTAAACCGGGCGGCTTCCGGCCCTGCCCACCCGGGCCGGACCGGGATTGCCATGCCGGCGGGGAATGGTTGCCGGCATGGCAATCATCGCGCGAACGCGGCGTTCGCCGGCCTGATGCTGGCGGGCATCGCGCGCGGCGGTTAGAGTACGCAGTGCGCAGCCGACATCGGACCGCGGTGATCGCCGTGGCGGCGCACACAGGGGTCAGGTCCGAGTCAACGCCACTGCATCATTCCTCGCTTGGTTCCTCGATTGGAGTATGGCAATGCCCCACAATCTCAATAAGACGCTAAAAGAATTCAAGATCGGCTCTTCAGGCAAGGGCCAGTACTATTCCCTGCCCCAACTGGGCGAGGAACTGGACGTGGCGATCGAACGCCTGCCGGTGTCGATCCGCGTGGTGCTCGAATCCGTGCTGCGCAACTGCGACGGCAAGAAGGTAACCGAGGAACATGTCCGCCAGCTTGCCAACTGGAAGCCGAACGCAGACCGCGTCGATGAGATTCCGTTTGTGGTGGCCCGCGTTGTCCTGCAGGACTTCACCGGCGTGCCGCTGCTGGCCGACCTGGCTGCCATGCGCAACGTGGCCGAGAAGATGGGCAAGAACCCCAAGCAGATCGAGCCTCTGGTGCCGGTGGACCTCGTGGTCGACCACTCCGTGCAGGTCGACCACTTCCGCGAGAAGAAGGCCCTGGACCTGAACATGCAACTGGAATTCCAGCGCAACAACGAGCGCTACCAGTTCATGAAGTGGGGCATGCAGGCCTTTGACACCTTTGGCGTGGTGCAGCCGGGCTTCGGCATCGTGCACCAGGTCAACCTGGAGTACCTGGCGCGCGGCGTCCACAAGAAGGACGGCGTGTATTACCCCGACACCCTGGTCGGCACCGACAGCCACACCACCATGATCAACGGCATCGGCGTGGTGGGCTGGGGCGTGGGCGGCATCGAGGCCGAGGCCGGCATGCTCGGGCAACCCGTGTACTTCCTGACCCCGGACGTGGTGGGCGTGGAACTGACTGGCCGCCTGCGCGAAGGCGTGACCGCGACCGACCTGGTGCTGACCATCACCGAGATGCTGCGCAAGGAAAAGGTGGTCGGCAAGTTCGTCGAGTTCTTTGGCGAAGGCACCGCCAGCCTGGCGCTGCCGGACCGCGCCACCATCGGCAACATGGCGCCGGAATACGGTGCGACCATGGGCTTCTTCCCGGTGGACGAGAAGACCATCGATTACTTCAAGGGCACCGGCCGCACCGAAGAGGAAATCGCCGCGTTCGAGGGCTATTTCCGCGCACAGAAGATGTTCGGCATCCCCAAGGCCGGCGAGATCGACTACAGCAAGGTGGTCAAGCTGGACCTCGGCACCGTGGCCCCGTCGCTGGCAGGCCCGAAGCGCCCGCAGGACCGCATCGAGATCGGCAACGTCAAGAGCACGTTCAGCTCGCTGTTCAGCAAGCCCGTGGCCGAGAACGGCTTCAACAAGGATCCGGCCGAGCTGGACCGCACCTACCAGACCGCCGACGGCATCGACGTGAAGAACGGCGACGTGCTGATCGCGGCCATCACCTCCTGCACCAACACCTCGAACCCGAGCGTGCTGTTGGGCGCCGGCCTGCTGGCCAGGAAGGCGGTAGAAGCCGGGCTTACGGTGGCGCCGCACATCAAGACCTCGCTGGCTCCCGGCAGCCGCGTGGTGACCGAATACCTGAAGGCCGCTGGCCTGCTGCCCTACCTGGAAAAGCTGGGCTTCGGCGTGACCGCCTACGGCTGCACCACGTGCATCGGCAACGCCGGCGACCTGACGCCGGAACTGAACGAGGCCATCGTCAAGAACGACCTGGTCGCGGCTGCCGTGCTGTCGGGCAACCGCAATTTCGAGGCCCGCATCCACCCGAACATCCGCGCCAATTTCCTGGCCTCGCCGCCGCTGGTGGTGGCCTATGCCATCGCCGGCAATGTCACGCGCGACCTGATGACCGAGCCGGTCGGCAAGGGCAAGGGCGGCAAGGACATCTGGCTCGGCGACATCTGGCCGAGCTCGGAGGAAATCCACGCGCTGATGAAGTTCGCGATGGACGCCAAGACCTTCAAGGGCAACTACGAGCAGGTCAAGAAGCCCAGCAAGCTGTGGGGCGCGATCAAGGGCACCAAGGGCCAGGTCTACGACTGGCCTACGTCGACGTATATCGCCGAGCCGCCCTTCTTCCAGGACTTCAGCCTGGAGCCGTCCGGCGCAAGCGCCAGCGTGCAGGGCGCGCGGGCACTCGGCATTTTCGGCGACTCCGTGACGACCGACCATATTTCCCCGGCCGGCTCGATCAAGGACACGTCGCCCGCCGGCAAGTACCTGCTCTCGCACGGCGTGCTCAAGGCGGACTTCAACAGCTACGGCTCGCGCCGCGGCAACCATGAGGTGATGATGCGCGGCACCTTCGCCAACGTGCGCATCAAGAACCTGATGATCCCGCCCAAGGCCGACGGCTCGCGCGTGGAAGGCGGCCTGACCCTCCACCAGCCGACCGGCGAGGAAATGTCGATCTACGACGCCGCCATGAAGTACATCGCCGAAGGCACGCCGACGGTGGTGTTCGGTGGCGAGGAATATGGCACCGGCTCGTCGCGCGACTGGGCCGCCAAGGGCACGCAGCTCCTTGGCGTAAAGGCTGTGATCGCCCGCAGCTTCGAGCGCATTCACCGCTCCAACCTGGTCGGCATGGGCGTGCTGCCGCTGCAGTTCAAGGGCAGCGACAGCGCGCAGACGCTGGGTATCACCGGTAACGAGACCTTCGACATCGAAGGCATCGAGGGCGACCTCAAGCCACAGCAGGACGTGGTCCTGGTGGTCCACCGCGCCAACGGCGACGTGCAGCGCGTGCCCGTGCTGCTGCGCATCGACACGCCGATCGAGGTCGACTACTACAACCACGGCGGCATCCTGCCGTTCGTGCTGCGCCAGCTACTGGCTGCCTGACTGGGGCCCGCGTACTGACGCCGCCGCCCGCCATGCCCCGGCGCCGGGCATGGCGGGCGGTTTTCATTGGCGCTGGAGGCGCCCAGTCCGTCACTTGACGGCATGCCCCGCGTGTAAGTTCCACGCAAGCCAGCGCTGCCACACTGTGTCTCACAAGAATGGCGTTCAACGCCCGGAGGACAGCCATCCGGCCACCGTCCCCCAGCCCACCGTTACAGGAGACACCATGGCCAAGATCATCATCGCGTTCGTCGTCATCGCCGGCGCCGCCTTCTACCTGCTCAGCAAGGGCGGCAGCGACGTGTCGATGGGCGGCGAGCAGCACGGCACCGAGACCCACGCACCGGCTGCCCCCGCGGAAAAATAAGACCGCCGGCAGGACATGCCGGCCGACCGGTGCGGACTGGCATCATTCCTGTCAACGCAACGAGTAGAATACCGTTTTACGAAAAAACGGACGGTTTCTCTATATGGCAGGTTTTCGCCCCAAGGCTTCCCCGCGTCTTTCGCCCGATGCCGAGCGACTGGTGGCCGATGCGCTCGCCCTCGACGCATCGGGCAGCCGCATGGAGGACGCGTACTGGGAACGGCGGCTCTCGCAACGCCTGGGCCGGCTGCTGAAGAACGGCAGCCAGACCGCGCTCGATGCGGCGCTCGAACACCTGTTCAAGCACAATGCGGACGCCTCCGACGTCCTGGCCGAGCAGGCCGAGACGCTTGCCGAATCGGCCACGCTGGAAGTCGATGGTGTGCGCTATGACGCCCTGCTGGTGGCCGCCCCGATCCTTGCGCATACGCGCTACGCGATTCCATCCGGCTCGCTGAAGCCGGATCTCGCGCAGACCCTGGCCGTGCACCTGCAGGCGCACGTGCTGGCCACCGGCACCAAGGTCTCGCTGTCGCCGTACCTGTACAGCATCGACCAGTTGCCGCGCACGCACAGCGACACGTTCGCCCTGACCCACAAGCTCGCGGCCGCCGCGCTGAGCGGTACCGTGCCCAAGGTGGACCTGCGCGACCTGCCGGAAACGGCGCCCATCCTGGCCGATCCGCGCTACCTGCTGGCCGTGGTCGTCGCGCCGCATGAGCAGGCGTTGTTCCGCTGGCAGGAAGACGCCAAGGAACACCACGCCGAGCGCTCGACCTGCCTGGAACAGTGGCGCAGCCAGGTGCAGGCCACCGTGGCCCTGCTGCTGCCGGGCTGCGAGTTCGAACTGCTGCTGCCGGACGCCTTCTTCCTGTCCTGCCGCGAATCCGACAAGAGCATCCGCCCGCTGACCGTGCGCGCGGCCGTGAACTACCTGAGCGGCACGCTGGATGTTCCGGCCGGCCAGCTTGCCGCGGTAGTGGCGGCGTTCGGCGAGGAAGTGGTGGAAGAGTACCGCGTCGGCTTCACGATGCGCGGCGAGAAGGATGTGATCTACGGCATCGTCTGGCCTGTCTACGGCCGCGAAGCCGGCGAAGTGGATGCCGACGAAAAGGGCAACCCGCTCGAGCAGATCTGCGAGGAGCTGCGCAACGCCGGTGTCGAGGACATCTTCCGCCACGCCGCGCTGTTCGATCCGGAGTACTGCGAAGACTGCGGCACACCGCTCTACGCGGATCGCAACGGCGAGATCGTCCATGCCGAGCTGCCGGAAGATGCGCCGACGCAGCAGCCGCTGTTCCACTGACGCAAAGAGGCGCCAGGGCGCCTTTTCCAGACCGATGCAACGGCCCGCACTGCGGGCCGTTGTGCTTTCCGGCTAACCCGGCTGGCGCTGCGTCACGCAGCGCCACAGGCTGTGGCCCGACGCGGCGTACTTGCGCTCGAACGGCGTCATGGCGGTTTCAGGCTGCCACGCCTCTGTCACGGACGGACGGCCGAGCATGCCCAGCGCCGTCACGAATTCATCGACGTACACCTTCCAGTTGCTGCGGCACTCAAGATAATCACCACAGGCTGCCAGTGCTGGAAACACCGCATGCCCCTGCCAGCGCCGCCCGAGATGCCCGATCTTCGGCCAGGGATTGGGATAAAGCACATAGTGCCGCGCCACCGGCACGCAGTCTTCCTGCAGCAGGCGCCACACATCGACGAGGTCGGCCCGTGCCCAGCAGAAATTGCCGGGCATCGGGGCGCCGCCCCACCAGTCCTTGCCAGCGCCCAGGCGCTTTTCCGACTGGTCCACGCCGATCACGAAATGATCCGGAAAGGCCGTGGCCAGGCGCAGTGTGCTTTCGCCCACACCGCAGCCGGCGTCCAGGATCAGCGGCACATCCCCGGCCTGCCGCCAGCGCGCCAGCGCCTGGTCCAGCGCACGCCGGCTCACATCGCCGATCGGCTTGCGGAATGGCTCGGCGAGATGGCGCGCCACGCGCGCCGCGAGATGTTCGTGTACGTCGGACTGCGCCGAGACAATGGTGGGGGAATTGGCAAACATGGTCGCCATTTTAACGGCGCCGGTCAGTCACGCCTGAGCGGAAAGCCTGCATGGATGTCGTTTTGCCGGCACAATGCGGGCAAATTGCCTGAGAACCGCCCGAGAACCGCCCATGGCCGCGCGCCCTCCTCGCCCGCGGCCGCCCGGGCCAGCATGAGGAGCCTAGCGCCATGCCTTTCCGCCGCCCTTCCACCACCTTCCGCTCCGCCCGCGCCTTGCTGCGCACAGCCGGCGCCGCCCTGCTGTGCAGCACCGTCTTCACGCTGTCGCCTGCCGGCAGTGCGCACGCCGAAGACCTGCGCATCGGCCTGGCGGCCGACGTCACGTCCATGGATCCCCAATGGAACAACGCCGGCCCGAACAACGCCATCGCGCTGCATATCTTCGAGTCGCTGGTGTTCATGGACAAGAACGCGCGCTACATCCCGGGACTCGCGTTGTCCTGGAAGCCGCTCAACCCCACCACATGGGAAATCAAGCTGCGCCCGAACGTGAAATGGCACGACGGCTCGCCATTCACAAGCGCAGACGTCAAGGCCTCGCTGGAGCGGCCCGAGAAGCTGGTCAACAGCCCTGGCTCGTTCACGAGCTACACCAAGCCGATCGCGCGCATCGACACCCCCGACGCGCTCACGGTGCGCCTGACCATGAGTGTGCCGAACTACGCCAACCTGGCCAATGACCTGAACAGCGTGCCGATCATGCCGAAGAAAGTGGCCGCCACGCTCACGCAGGCCGAATTCGATTCGGGCAAGGCCATGATCGGCACCGGCCCGTTCAAGTTCGTGCGCTTTGCGCGCGGCCAGGAGATCGTGATGGCGCGCAATCCCGACTACTGGGGCCCCAAGCCGGAGTGGGACCGCGCGATCTTCCGCATCATCACCGACAACGGCGCCCGCACGTCCGCCCTGCTGGCCGGCGACGTCGACGTCATCGAAAGCGTGCCGGCCGCCGACGTGGCCAAGCTGAAGCAGAACCCGAAGTTCCGCATCGAGCAGACCGTGTCATGGCGTACGATCTTCTGGCAGATGGACCAGTCACGCGACAACCCGCCCTACGTCACCGACAAGGCCGGCAAGCCGCTGGGCAAGAATCCATTCAAGGATGCGCGCGTGCGCGCCGCCATCTCCAAGGCCATCAACCGCGACGCCATTGTCAGCCGCATCATGGAGGGCCTGGCGGTACCAGCCTCTTCGTTGGTGTCGCCGCAGATCTTCGGCCACCCGGGCACCAAACCCGAGGCCTACGACCCTGAAGGCGCGAAAAAGCTGCTTGCCGCGGCCGGGTATCCGAACGGATTCGGCCTGACGCTGCACGCGACCAACAACCGCTACCTGAACGATGCGGCGGTGGCGCAGGCCACCGCCAGCATGCTGACGCGCGTGGGCATCCAGACCAAGGTGGAAACCATGCCCGTGGCGGTGTATTTCACGCGTGCGCGCCAGGGCGATTTCTCGTTCGAGATGCTTGGATGGGGCTCAGCAGCCGCGGACGTGGCGCTACGCTCGATCACCGGCACGCCGGATGCCAAGACCGGCTACGGCACCTGGAACTGGGGCAAGTACAGCAATCCGCAACTGGACAAGCTGATCGAGAAGTCGCTCACCACGATAAGCAGCGACAAGGCGCGCGAAGAGAACGCAAAGGCTGCCGCGAAGTTCGCACTGGACGACCATGCCATCATCCCGTCGCACAGCCAGCTTGCGATGTGGGCGATGAAGAAGGGACTCAAGTACGAAGCGCGCACCGACGAGTGGTCGCTGGCGCAGTTCTTCCACAAGGAGTGACGGCCAGCCGAGCCCGGAGCCTTGCTCCGGGCATCAGGTCGGACCGTCAGATCACCAGCTTCGCTTCCTGCCGCGCATTGGCCGCGCGCAGCTTCTTCACCCAGTCGCGCGCCGGCAGCCCGGTGGTCTTTTCCACCACGTCGGCGCGCGCGTCCAGCGTTTCCCAGGACACGTCGATGGCCGGCCCGTTGAATGCCAGCGCGATGATGTTGCCGTCGTGGACTTCCGGGAACACCAGCACGCGATTGTCGAAAGCATCGCAGATGCGTTCGATGTTTTTCGGGAAGCTGTCGTGGTCGCCGAACAGGTTGATGGTCATCACGCCCGGCGCCTTCAGGGTGCGGCGGCAGGCGCGGTAGAAGGCCGTGGTATCGAGCACCGGGCCGCGCGCCGTGGCGTCGTACAGGTCCACCTGCAGCGCGTCGACCGATGCCGTGCTGGCGGCGTCCATCACGTAGTCCCAGGCATCCTGCTCGCGCACGCTGAGGCGTGCATCGTCGTCGCGCAGGGCGAACATGCTGCGGCCGGCGACGATCACCGCCGGGTTCAGCTCCACCGCCGTCACGCGGGCACGTGCGAAATGCCGGTGGCTGAACTTGGTCAGCGCCGCCGCCCCCAGCCCCAGCTGCACGACGTGGAAATCCGGCGCCGACGGCGACAGGAACAGCAGCCAGGCCATCATCTGCTGGGCATATTCGAGCTCGATCGCATCGGGCTTGCGCAGGCGCATCGCGCCCTGCACCCACTCGGTGCCGAAGTGCAGGTAGCGCACACCGTCCATCTCGGAGAAAGTCACGGGGGCAAAGCGCGGCGTCATGCGCTTCTCTTCCTTTACCGGGCGTTCGCCGCGGGTGCGGGTGCCGCGCGCGGGGCGGCGCGAGGCCACGGCCTCGATCGATTTGCGTTTCAGTAGGGTCATGTCTTGCTTGTTCGGGCGGGCCAGCAGCCAGCGCAGGAAAGCCGCGATTGTGACAGAAACGCGCGCGGTCATTGTCCGGCGCCGCCGAGGATGCCCGAACCCGCCGCCGCGAGTCCGGCCGCTGCCTGCGGTGTCAGCACCGGCTCGCCTCTCACGGCACGGCCGATCAAGGCGTCCGCGACGTCCACATGGATGCGCTGTTCCTGATACCAATCGTCGTCATAGTAGGTCGTCGCGTAGCGCTCGCCGCTGTCGCACAGCAGCGTGACGATCGAGCCAGCCTGCCCTGCCGCGCGCATGCGCTGCGCGAGGTACAGCACGCCGACAAAGTTTGTACCTGTCGATCCGCCCACGCGCCGCCCGAAACGTTGCGCCAGGTAGCGCATGGCCGCGAACGAGAGCGCGTCGGGCACCTTGAGCATGGCGTCAATGCAGGTCGGGATGAACGACCGCTCCACGCGCGGGCGGCCGATGCCTTCGATGCGCGAGCCCGTGTCGAGCGTCAGTGCCGGATCGGGCTGGCCGGCGAGGCAACCGCGAAAGTAGTCGAAGAACACCGAGTTCTCCGGATCGGCACACAGGATGCGCGTCTGATGCCGGCGGTACGCCACGTAGCGGCCCAGCGTCGCCACGGTGCCACCCGTGCCGCCACTGGCCACGATCCACGCCGGCACCGGATGGGCTTCCTGTCCCATCTGCTTGAAGATCGACTCCGCGATATTGTTGTTGGCCCGCCAGTCCGTCGCACGCTCGGCGTAGGTGAACTGGTCCATGAAATGCCCGCCCGACTCGCGCGCGATGCGGTGCGATTCCGTGTAGATCTCCGACGGGTTGTCGACAAGATGGCAGCGCCCGCCATAGAACTCGATCGCCTCCACCTTCGCGCGCGAGGTGCCCGCCGGAATGACCGCGACGAACGGCAGCCCAAGGAGGCGCGCGAAATACGCTTCCGAAATCGCGGTCGAGCCACTGGAGGCCTCCACGACCGTGCTGCCCGCGTGCAGCCACCCGTTGCACAGCGCGTAAAGGAACAGCGATCGCGCGAGCCGATGCTTGAGGCTGCCGGTCGGATGGCTCGATTCATCCTTGAAGTAGAAGCGGATGTCCGGATAGCCCGGCAGATCCAGCGGAATCAGGTGGGTGTCGGAAGACCGGTTGAAATCGGCCTCGATCTTGTGGATCGCTTCGTGGGTCCAGTCTGAATGCGGCATGGCACTTCCCCGGGGAAACTGCAGGTGGCGGGCCGGGCGGCAGACGGCCCGGAGTTGTGGGGCGAGCCGCCATCGTACAGGAAGTGCCCGGGCGATCCACCATCACGACACCGCGTCTCGGAGCCCAGATGTAACAGCCCTTGATCTTCATTTAACCAATGCGTTAAATGAGCTCATGCCAAATCCCAGCGACCCTCTCTCCACCATCTTTGCTGCCCTGGCCGATCCGACACGCCGCGCGATTCTTGCGCGGCTATCCGAGGGTGACGCCCCCGTCAGCGAACTGGCGCGCCCGTTCGATATCTCCGGCCCCGCCATCTCCCGGCATCTGCGTGTGCTGGCCGAGGCGGGGCTGATCGAGCGGGAAGTCAACGCACGCTGGCGCATCTGCCATCTGCGCCCCGGCGCAATGCGCGATGCGCATGGCTGGCTGGAGACCTATCGCCGGCTTTGGGAAGGCAATCTCGACAGGCTGGTGGCCTTTGTCGAGCAGCCGCAAAGCGAGACCGCTGTCACCCATCGTAAAAAGGGGATCAAGTCATGACCGAAGCTGCAACGTTCCATCTCGAGATGACCCGCCAGATCCGCGCGCCGCGCGAGCGGGTGTTTGATGCATTCACCGACCAGGCCGCCCTGGCCGTCTGGCATTGCCCGCGTGGCATGCAGGTGCTGGAAGCCAGCGCCGATGCGCGCGTGGGCGGCCGCTATCGACTTGTGATGGGTGCGAAGGACGGCGAGCAGCACATCGTCGGCGGCGAGTATCAGAAGATCGATCGCGCCAACTTCCTGGCCTATACGTGGCAATGGGAAGGCAGCGAGCTGCCCGCCGGCGTGCGCACGCTCATCGAGATCACGCTGACCGACAAGGACGGCGGTACGCACCTGCATATGCGCCATAGCGGCTTCCCCGACGCCGCCACGCGCGACTCGCACGACAGCGGCTGGCAATCGGTCTTCAACAACCTCAGCGACTATGTGGATGCCGAAGGCAGCGCCGGCACGCTGACCGTCTACGGCGATGCGCGCAGCACCTACGTTCGCACGGTACGCCTGGCGCTCGAAGAGAAGGGCGTGCGCTACACACTCAAGCCACTTGCGCCGCACAGCGACGAACTGCTGGCCCACAACCCGTTCGGCCGTATCCCGGTATTCACCGACGGTCCAATCGGATTCTATGAGACGCGCGCCATCCTGAGCTACATCAACGAGGTCTTTGGCGGCCCGAACCTGATTCCGCAAACCGGCCCGGCTTCCCGCGCACGCTGCGAGCAGTGGATCAGCCTGATCAACTGCCACGGCTACGATGCGATGGTGCGCCGCTACGTGCTGCACTATGTGTTCCCGAAGGGCCCGGACGGCAAGCCCGATCGCGTCACTATCGAGGCGGCCCTGCCCGACATCGAGCGGCAGCTCGATGCCTTGGAGCAGGCCTACGGCGGGCGCGATTTCCTGGTCGGGAATACGTTGTCGATGGCCGACCTGTTCTTCGCGCCGATCGTCGAATACCTGGGGCGATTCCCGGAAAGCGCGGCGATGCTGGAGACGCGGCCGAATATCCGGCGTGGTCACGCAGTCATGCGCGCGCGGCCAAGCTACGCGGCCACGCAGCCGGATTTGGAGTGATCAGTCGAGTGAGGACTGGAGCGGCCTGGCAGGCAGCAGCCACGCATGCAAGGCCTTCCAGGCATGCAGTTTTTCGGCATAGGGCAATGTGTAGGCAGGACTGCTCGAAGGAAGCATGACGAGTCGGTGCTGATCCGCGTGCCGCGCCAGCCGCTTCCCGCCGATACGCGCTGCCGTTCCGCCATTGAATGCAATCACCTTGAGAGCGGGCAAAGCCTCGATGAGACCGATCAGGTCGTTGCCTGCGTGGTCGCGGATGTTGCTGTCGAGGCTGCCCTCGCGCCGCGCCTCGGCCACCACGTCCCACAAGCCGATGCGATGTGCGAGCAGCGCCTGCAGCCGCGCATCGTAGTCCAGTGAAGGCAGGTTCACGCCTATCGTATCGCCGACGAGCCGCCAGAACTGGTTCTGCCTGTGCGCGTAATACTGGCCTTGTGCCAGCGATGCCTCGCCCGGCAGGCTGCCAAGAATCAGCACCCGGGTGTCAGCATCGGCCACAGGGGGAAAGCAGCGCTTCAGCATCATCAATCGTCTTCGGCTATGTCTTCACGTTCATGCGTGCCAGAAGCAAGAAGGGCCGGTCCCCCGGCCCTTCTCTTCATGCCTGCCTTCAGGCCAGCAGCTTGTTCACACGCTGCACATAGGCGGCAGGATCATCGAGCATACCGCCTTCGGCAAGCAGTGCCTGATCGAACAGCACCAGCAGGCGGTCATTGAACCCATCCCCTTCAGCCAGATCACGCAGCTTCTTGACCAGCGCGTGCTCGGGATTGAGTTCCAGGATCGGCTGGGCGTCCGGCGCCTTCTGGCCGGCCTGCTTCAGCAGGCGTTGCAGGTAGCCGCTCATGTCGCCTTCATCCGAAACCAGGCACGACGCCGATTCGGTCAGGCGCAGTGTCACGCGCACGTCCTTGGCCTTGCCTTCGAGCACGGTCTTGGCGCGGGCAACAACGTCCTTCCATTCGGTTTCGGCCTTCTCCTGCTCGGCCTTTTCGGCCTCGTCGGCAAGCGTGCCAAGGTCGAGGTCGCCGCGGGCGACCGAAACCAGTTCCTTGCCGTCGAACTCGCGCAGGAACGACAGCATCCACTCATCGACGCGGTCGGTCAGCAGCAGCACTTCGATGCCCTTCTTGCGGAAGACTTCGAGGTGCGGGCTGTTCTTCGCTGCGGCCCAGGTGTCGGCCGTCACGTAGTAGACCTTGTCCTGCCCTTCCTTCATTCGGCCCACGTACGCGGCCAGCGACACGCTCTGCTCGGCGCTGTCGTTGTGCGTCGAAGTGAAGCGCAGCAGCTTGGCAATGCGCTCCTGGTTGGCCTGGTCTTCGCCCATGCCTTCCTTGAGCGCCTGGCCGAACTGCTGCCAGAAGGTCGCGTACTTGCTGCGATCGGCTTCTTCCTCGCTGTCGGCCAGCGATTCCAGCATCGACAGCACGCGCTTGGTGCTGCCTTCGCGGATGGCCTTGACGTCGCGGCTTTCCTGCAGCAGTTCGCGCGAGACGTTCAGCGGCAGGTCGGCGGAATCGATCACGCCCTTGACCCAGCGCAGGTACGAAGGCAGCAGCTGCTCGGCGTCGTCCATGATGAAGACGCGCTTTACGTAGAGCTTGAGGCCGTGCTTGTGGTTGCGGTCCCACAGGTCGAACGGCGCGCGCGCCGGGATGTACAGCAGCTGCGTGTATTCGCTGCGGCCTTCCACGCGGTTGTGGGTCCAGGCCAGCGGCGCCTCGTTGTCGTGGGCGATGTGCTGGTAGAACGCGTTGTACTGCTCGTCGGTGATGTCCGACTTCGAACGCGTCCACAGCGCGCTGGCCTGGTTGACGCTTTCCCACTCGTCGGTGCGCTTGTAGGCGCTGGTGTCGGCATCCCACACTTCCTTGGGCATGCGGATCGGCAGCGAGATATGGTCCGAGTACTTCTGGATGATGCTCTTCAGGCGCCAGGCCGAGAGGAAATCGTCCTCACCTTCGCGCAGGTGCAGCGTGATGGTGGTACCGCGCTCGGCGCGCGTGATGGCGTCAACGCTGAACTCGCCGTCGCCGGTGCTTTCCCAGCGCACGGCTTCGTCGGCTGCCAGGCCGGCGCGGCGGGTTTCGACGGTGACCTTGTCGGCCACGATGAAGGCCGAGTAGAAGCCCACGCCGAACTGGCCGATCAGCGCGGCGTCCTTCTGCTGGTCCCCGGAAAGCTGCTGGAAGAATTCCTTGGTGCCCGAACGGGCGATGGTGCCCAGGTTGCGGATGGCCTCGTCACGGCTCATGCCGATGCCGTTGTCGGTGATCTTCAGCGTGCGGGCCGCGGTATCGGCCTCGATGCGGATGGCCAGATCGGCGTCGTTCTCGAGCAGTGAGGGGTTCGCGATCGCCTCGAAGCGCAGCTTGTCAGTGGCGTCCGAAGCATTCGAGATCAGCTCGCGCAGGAAGATTTCCTTGTTGCTGTACAGCGAGTGGATCATCAGGTGCAGCAGTTGCTTCACTTCCGCCTGGAAGCTCATCGTCTCGTGCGGTGCGGTCATGGTTCTCCTCTTCGAATCCGGAAAATCAGGGAATTAGGGTCTGGCGCGTCGCCAATGCCACCGGAAATAGGGCCGGCACCGGCAGATTTCAAGACCCTTGCCCCCGATCAGAGCCGGTCGAGCTGGCGCGACAGGAAATCCAGCACCTCAGGGTCCCCGCTGCTGGTGACGTTGAAGCGCATCCAGCCCGACGGCATCTGCGACGGCGAAAACAGGCTGCCGGGCGCGAAGAGATAGCCCTTTTCGTGTCCGGCAGTGGCAATAGCGTTGGTATCGCGGCCGGTATCGGCCCACAGGTACATGCCCGCGTGCTGCCCGGGAAACAGGCGCAGGCCGCGGCGCTCCAGCTCGCGCCGGGTCTCGTCCCGGGCCCGGTCCAGCCGGGTGCGCACGCGCTCCACGTGCTTGCGGTAATGGCCTTCGGTCAGCACCTTGTACAGCACGCGCTCGTTGATTTCCGGCGTGGCCAGGCCGGCCAGCAGCTTGCTGTCGGTCAGCGCCGCGGCCAGTTCCGGGGGGGCGGCGATGAAGCCCACGCGCAGGTTGGCCGCCAGCGTCTTGGAAAAGCTGCCCAGGTAGATCACGCGGCGCAGCTGGTCCAGGCTGGCCAGCCGCGTCGCGGCGTGGCCGGGCGGGCACAGGTCGCAGTAGATGTCGTCCTCGACGATCAGGAAATCGTAATGCTCGGCCATCTGCAGCAGCCGGAATGCCATGGCGGCGGACAGCGAGGTGCCGGTCGGGTTGTGCAGCACCGAGTTGATGACGAACAGCCGCGGGCGGTGCGCCTGGACGATGCGCTCGAGCGCCTCCAGGTCCGGGCCTTCGGCCGTGTAGGGCACGCCGATCACCTGCGCGCCCTGCGCGGCAAAGCGACCGAACATCACGAACCAGGCCGGGTCGCCGACCAGCACGGTATCGCCCGGGCACAGGTAGAGCCGGGCGATCAGGTCCAGCGCCTGCGTGATGCCCGAGGTCAGCACGATCTGCTCGGCCGTGGCGCCGATCTCGAGCTCTTCCAGCCGCGTGCGCAGCTGCTGGCGCAGCGGCAGGAAGCCCTGCGGCGTGCCGCTGGCCAGGAAATGGTTGCCGGGCTGGCGGCCGAGCCCGCGCAGCGCGCTGGCGATCAGTTCGCCATCGAGCCAGTCATTGGGCAGGAAACCGAGCCCGGGCGCCTTGTGGGCTTCGGCGGTATGGAACATGCTGCGCAGCAGCCAGGTCACGTCGATATTGCGCGCGGCCACCGCCACGGGCGCCACCGGCGCGGCCGAGGCCTGCGCCGCGCGTTCGCGCACGTAGAAGCCCGAGCCGCGGCGCGATTCCAGGTAGCCGAGCGCCACCAGGCGCTCATACGCCTCCACCACAGTGAAGCGCGAAATCCCCTTCTCCTGCGCCAGCTGGCGGATCGACGGCATGCGCATGCCCGCGCGGAACACGCGTTCGTCGATGCGCATGCGGGCCCATTCGGTCAGCTGCTCGACCAGCGTCATCTGGGCCGACGGGACCGGGTCCGGCATGCGCTCGGTGCTGCCCGCCGCGCCCGGCGGCACGACCAGCCGCAACGCGCGGGCGGGTGTGTCTTGCGCGCCGCCTCCGCTATCCTTGCGGTCTGGCGCGGCGACTGGATCCTGCGGGTGGCTGCCGTCCATGTGGTGCTCCTGCAACTGTACTGAATACGATCCGCACAACTGTACCGGTACTGTACCGACTACCTTGTCTACCATCAAGCCAAGATGAAGCTCGCCCTCGATCACCTCGTCATCGCCGCCCAGACGCTCGACGCCGGCACGGAATACGTCGCCGACGTGCTTGGCGTTGCCCCGCAAGGTGGCGGCGCCCATGCGGCCATGGGCACACACAACCGTGTGCTCGGCCTCTTTGGCGGGATGTATCTGGAAGTGATCGCGGCTGACCCGGACGCTCCCGCACCGCAGCGCCCGCGCTGGTTCGGCCTGGACAGCGACAGCGTGCGCGAGCGCCTGCAGGCTGGCCCTTGCCTGCTGCACTGGGCAGCACGCGTAGCACGCCCCGCCGACCTGTCGCGCTGGCAGGCGCAGTATCCCGATCGGATCGCGCCGGTCATTCCCATGCAGCGCGGCGACCTGCACTGGCGCATCACGGTGCCGGAGGACGGCAGCCTGCCAGCCTGGCACGGTGAAGCCGCCAGCGCCGGCGACGGCCTGCTGCCGAGCCTGATCCAGTGGGACGTGGCCCGCCACCCGGGCATGAGCCTGCCGCGGCAGGACCTGGCGCTGCGCCGGCTCACGGGCCGCCATCCGCACGCGGAACTGCTGCGCCAGGGCCTGGCCTGGCTGGGCGGCGAGGCGCTGATTGCGCTGGAACAGGCCGACGAGCCGCCGCAGCTCATCGCAGAAATCGAAACTCCGCAGGGCATCCGTATCCTGCGCTAGAGCCAAACATCAACAAGAACACAAGAACAGCACCACGGAGACTCCCACCGATGACCGCCACCCGCAAACGCTTCGATGACGACCCCTACCTCGACCACTGCAGCGCGACCGTACTGTCGGCAAGCGAGGCCGGCATCGAACTCGACGAGACCGTCTGCTATGCGCGCAGCGGCGGCCAGGCCGGCGACACGGCCACGCTGACCCTGGCGGATGGCCGCACCATCGAGATCGCGGACACCGTCTATGCCGACGACCGCACCCGCATCCTGCACGTTCCCACGGCGGGTGCGGAGCTGCCGCGGCCGGGCGGGCGTGTCACGGTCACGATCAACTGGCAACGCCGCCATCGGCTGATGCGCCTGCACACGTGCCTGCACCTGCTGGGCTCGCTGATCCCCGTCCCTGTGACGGGTTGCAGCATCTCGCCCGATTCGGCCCGCATCGACTTCGACCTGCCCGAATCAACGCTGGACAAGGCCGTACTGACCGAGCAGCTCAACGCGCTGATCCGCGCCAATACCGCCGTGCGCATCGACCTGATCACGCCGCAGGAACTGGCCGCGCAGCCCGAGCTGGTGCGCACCATCGGCGCCGCGCCGCCGGCGGGCACCAGCAGCATCCGCATCGTCGAGATCCCGGGCGTGGACCGCCAGCCCTGCGGCGGCACGCATGTGGCCAACACCAGCGAGATCGGCGCGGTGGTGGTCACCAAGATCGAGAAAAAGAGCCGCACCAACCGGCGCGTGGTCGTCAATTTCGCCTGAGCGCCATGACCGGAGATTTCCTGACCGGCCTGTCGGCCGCGCAATTCCTGGCGCTCGTGACGCTGCTCGCGGTGGGTTCGTTCACGCCGGGCCCCAACACCACCATCGCCGCGGTGACCGGCGCCAATTTCGGCCTGCGCGCCACGCTGCCCCATTGCGTGGGGGTGGCGTTCGGCTTTGCCAGCATCCTCGCGCTGTGCGCAGTCGGCGTCGGCGCGCTGATCCTGAGCAACCCGGCACTGGCGACCATCGTGCACATGGCCGGCGTGGCCTACCTGCTGTGGCTGGCGGCGAAGCTCGCGCGCAGCACGGTGCTCGCGGAGAAGCAGGTCCTGCGCCCGCTCAATGTGTGGCAATCGGCTGTGCTGCAGTACGCCAACATCAAGGCGTGGATGATGGCGCTGGCCACCGCGGCGTCCTACATGGCCGGTGCGCCCTCGCCCGCGCAGCGCGTGCTGCTGGTGTGCACCACGTTTGGCATCTTCGGCTTTGTCAGCAACAGCCTGTACGGCGTGCTGGGCGCGTCGCTGAGGCAATGGCTGATGCAGGGCAACCGCGTGCGCTGGTTCAACCGCGCCATGGGCCTGGCGCTGGCGCTCACTGCGGCGTGGATTGCCGTCAGCGTCCGGCCATCGGCAGTGTGACCCGACCCTTGCAGCCAGAGCGACCATGACTTCTCCCCACCCAACCGCCACCTCGCCGCACCCGCCACACGCGCCGCATTCCGGTGGCATGCTGCCCGGCTTCATCGGCGTGGCGATCTTCAGCCAGACGCTGCCATTCACACGCATGGCCGTGACGGAACTGGACGCGACCTTTGTCGCGCTGTCGCGTGCCGTGATCGCGGCCGTGCTGGCGCTGGCGCTGCTGGGCCTGCGCGGCGCGCTGGACGCGCGGCGACGTCCGCGCGGTGGCCAGTGGGCCAGGCTTGCCGTGACCGCGCTGGGCGTGGTGGTCGGCTTTCCGCTGTTCTCGTCGCAGGCGATGCGCGAAGTGCCGTCGAGCCATGGCGCCATCGTGGTCGGCCTGCTGCCGCTGGCCACCGCGGTGTTCGCCGCATGGTTCGGCCGTGAACGGCCTTCCGCCGCGTTCTGGCTGTCGGCCGTGGCCGGCAGCATGCTCGTGATCGGCTTTGCCGTGTGGCAGGGCGCTGGTGCCCTGCAGCATGCGGACTGGTACCTGTTTGCCGCCGTGGTGCTCGGCGCGCTTGGCTATGCCGAAGGCGGCAAGCTGTCGCGCGAGCTCGGCGGGCTGGAAACGATCAGCTGGGCGCTGGTGGTGTCGCTGCCGGTCCTGCTGCCCGTGGTGGGCTGGCTGGGCTGGCGCGACAGCGCTGCCATCGCGGCCGCATCGCCGCGCGCCTGGCTCGGCATGGCCTATGTGTCGGTGTTCTCGATGTTCATCGGCTTCCTGTTCTGGTACGTGGGGCTCGCAAAAGGCGGCGTGGCGCGTGTCGGGCAGATACAATTGCTGCAGCCGTTCCTGACGCTCGCGGGCGGCGCCGTGCTGCTGGCCGAGCCGCTTGACGGTGCCACCATCGCGTTCGCGGTGGCCGTGATTGCCGTGGTGGCCGTGGGCCGCCACGCCGCCGTGCAACAGGCGGCTCCCACGACCGCCACGGAAACGCCCTCCATCCTCCCCGAACGCACTCACTGACAGGAGATCACATGTCCGTCTACGACACCCTTGCACGCCTTGGCGTCGAACTGCCCACCGCCGGCGCCCCTGCCGCCGCCTACGTCATGGCCGCACAGACCGGCAATACCGTATTCCTGTCGGGCCACATCGCCCGCAAGGACGGCAAGGTATGGGCCGGCAAGCTGGGCAAGGACATCGACACCGAAACCGGCAAGGCCGCCGCGCGCGCCATCGCCATCGACCTGCTGGCCACGCTGCATGCGCACGTGGGCGACCTCAACCGCGTCACGCGCATCGTCAAGGTGATGAGCCTGGTGAATTCCACGCAGGAATTCACCGAGCAGCACCTCGTGACCAACGGCGCCTCCGAGTTCCTGGCCGAGGTGTTCGGCGACAAGGGCAAGCATGCACGCAGCGCGTTCGGCGTGGCGCAGATTCCGCTGGGCGCCTGTGTCGAGATCGAAATGATCGTCGAAGTGAACTGACCGAACCAATCGAACCGACCGGACAGCCGCTTTCGCGATGCGCATCGACAACCTGCCCTTCGGCACCACCGACTGGTCCGCGGTCGCGCCCACGCGCCATCCCGGCGAACAGGGCGAGGCGCTGTGGCGCACGCGCCAGTTCGGCGACATCCGGGTGCGCATGGTCGAGTATTCGGCCGGCTACCTGGCGGACCACTGGTGCACCAAGGGCCATATCCTGTTCGTGCTGGATGGCGAACTGCATACCGAACTGGAAGACGGCCGCCAGTTCGTGCTCCGCGCGGGCATGAGCTACCAGGTCGCCGACCAGGCGGAACCGCACCGATCGTCGACGCCGACCGGGGCCAGACTATTCATCGTTGACTGAGCCGCCCGCCAGGCGGCTCTCCCCCCAGACAAAAGAGAAACATCATGAAATGGGCCATCTCCCGCCGGGCGCAGCAACTGACCAGCTCGGCCATCCGCGAAATCCTGAAGGTGACCGAGCGTCCGGAAGTCATTTCCTTCGCCGGCGGCCTGCCCTCGCCGGCATCCTTCCCGGTAGCGGCCATGGAGGCGGCGACGGCCCGTGTATTCGCCGACAACCCGGCCGCCGCGCTGCAGTACGCGGCCACGGAAGGCTACCTGCCGCTGCGCGAATTCATCGCGAAGCGGTACAACGTGGGCGTGGAACGCGTGCTGATCACCACCGGCTCGCAACAGGCGCTGGACCTGATCGCCAAGGTGATGATCGACCCGGGCAGCAAGGTGCTGGTCGAAACACCGAGCTACCTCGGCGCGCTGCAGGCGTTTTCGCTGTTCGAGCCGGAGTTCACGTCCGTGCCCGCCGACGACAAGGGCCTGCAGCCTGAAGCGCTGACCGCCGAACTGACGGCCGGCGCGCGTTTCCTGTACGCGCTGCCCAACTTCCAGAACCCGACCGGCCGCCGCCTGCCGCTGGAGCGCCGCCAGGCGCTGGTGGCCCGAGCGAAGGAACTGGACGTGCTATTGGTCGAGGACGATCCCTACGGCGAACTCAGCTATACCGGCGACCAGCTGCCCACGCTGCTGTCGATGAACCCCGACGGCGTGATCTACATGGGCTCGTTCTCCAAGATCCTGGCACCGGGCCTGCGCCTTGGCTTCGTGATCGCGCCGCCGGAACTGCATTTCAAGCTGTGCCAGGCCAAGCAGGCATCGGACCTGCACACGCCCAGCTTCACGCAGCGCGTAGCCTACGAGACCGTGCGCGACGGGCTGCTCGATCGCCACATCCCCACCATCCGCGAACTGTACGGCAAGCAGTGCCAGGTCATGCTCGACGCGCTGGCGCGCCACATGCCCGAAGGCGTAAGCTGGAATCAGCCTGAAGGCGGCATGTTCATCTGGGTGCAGTTGCCCCAAGGCCTGGACAGCATGGCGATCCTGGAAGAAGCGGTGAAGCGCAACGTGGCCTATGTGCCGGGCGCGCCCTTCTATGCCAGCAACCCGCAGCGCAACACGCTGCGCCTGGCCTTCGTCACGGTGCCACCCGAGCGCATCGAGCAGGGCGTGGCGATCCTGGGCACGCTGTTCCGCGAAGCCATCGCCTCGGCGCCGCAGGCCCGCGCTGCCTGAGCGGCAAGAGCCACAACGGACAACCCAACGGCAACCGCAAGAGATCAGGGGGAGAATCTTCATGCTGCGGATCTGGGGTCGACTGTCATCGATCAATGTACAGAAGGTGGTCTGGTGCGCGCGCGAGCTGCACCTGGACCATGAGCGCGTGGACATCGGCGTCAGCCAGGGCGACCTGGATACCGAGGCCTATGTCCGCCTGAACCCCAACCGGCAGATCCCCGTGATCGAGGATTTCCGGGGCACGGACGTAGGCGGCGAGCCCTTCGTGCTGTGGGAGTCCAACGCGATCGTGCGCTACCTGTGCGCGCGATATGGGGAAGGCACGCTGTGGCCCGAAGACGTCAAGGCGCGCGCCTCGGCCGACCGCTGGATGGACTGGCAGACCACCACCTTCAGCCCGGCCATGGTCACCGCCTTCCTCAATATGGTCCGCGTCGCGCCCGGGCAGCGCGACGATGCCGCCGTGGCCGCGTCATGCGCGCGTACGGAGCCGCTGGCGGCGCTGCTCGACAAGGCGCTGACCGGGCGCGAGTTCATCGGCGGCGACCGTTTCACCATGGCGGACATCTCGCTCGCCTGCGCCGCCCATCGCTGGATGGGCACACCGGTCGCCCACGAACCGCGTCCCGAGCTGGAGCGCTGGCTGGCCGCCATGCGCGCCCGCCCCGCAGCCGAAGGTATCCTGGAGCTGCCGCTGCGCTGAGAGTGCGGCGGCAGGCCCGTCCTTATTTTCCGGCGCGCGAGCCTGACGCCGCCGTGAACACCCCGAGTCCGATAAAGGCTGCCGCCGTCAGGTAGCGGCCCGCCGCCCTCGCCCGTCCGGCGCGGCGCAGCGCCGGCATCACGGCCGCCGCCGCGGTCACGTAGCAGACGTCGGTGGTCGCCGCAATCAGCACGAAACCCACGCCCAGTGCCAGGCTCTGCGCCAGCGCGGAACCGGCCGGGTTCATGAACTGCGGCAGGAAGGCGGCGAAGAAGATCGCGGTCTTGGGGTTCAGCAGCGCCACCACGAAGCCATCGCGCAGCACCTGCCGCAGCGGACGCGCGGGCGGCGGTGTATCCGTGGCCACCGCCGGCGCGGCGCGCAAGGTGCGAATCCCCAGCCAGATCAGGTATGCCGCCCCGGCGTACTTCACCACTGTAAAGGCCAGCGCCGATACCGAGAACAGCACGGCCAGTCCGAGTGCTGCCCCCGCCGCGTTGCCGAGGTTGCCCAGCGCCACGGCGGCGACCGAGGCCAGCCCGGCACGCCAACCCTGCGCCAGCGTCCGCGTCACGATATAGACCACGGCCGGGCCCGGTGTCACGGCCAGCGCCAGACTGGCCAGCACGAAGGCGCCGAGCAGCGGCCACGGGGGAAGGAACTCTGGCATGGTGTCTCCTTATATCTCTCTCTTGTTGTCGGATTCATATGGCATTCGGCAGACAGGCTACGCAGGCCGTGCACCGTTGCCAAGCTGACATTATGGCCATTCCCTGGCTGGCATACATTTCTAATAGGCGCCGTTTAGAGTACTCTGGGCTTTGGGTAGCACGTGCGCCATGCTGCCCCCCAGGCAAACCCTGATCCCTGAATCTGGCTCATGTATGCCATGACTGGATTTAAGGCGGCGTTGCGGGAACCCATCCTTACAATCCTTGTTCGACTCGCGAGTGCGGCTGGCGCCGCACGTCTGTACGCGATGTACAACGGCAGCCAAGGGCACGGAGATCGCCCGGGCCGCCCGAGCCAAACCTGAGGAGGATTTCAATCGTGTGGAGTCAAGTCTATGACCCGCTAGGCAATATGGCGCTGTCCACCATTGCCGCGGGCGTCCCGGTAGCCGTGCTGCTTGCAGCGCTGGCCTTCTTTCACATGCAGGCGCACCTTGCCGCCGGCCTGGCGCTGGTGGTGGGCATCGTGGTGGCGTCCGCGGTCTTCGGCATGCCCGCGGCCATGGCCGGCAAGGCGGCCGGACTCGGCATTGTCTCGGGCCTGTTCCCGATCGGCTGGATCGTCCTCAACATCATCTTCCTGCACCGGCTCACCACGCTGAACGGGTCATTCAAGGTATTGCAGACATCGATCTCCGGCGTGACCGAAGACCGCCGCCTGCAGCTGCTGCTGGTTGCCTTCAGCTTCGGCGCGTTCTTCGAAGGCGCCGCCGGCTTCGGCACGCCGGTGGCCGTGACCGGCGCCATCCTGATCGGCCTGGGCTTCTCGCCGCTGGCCGCTTCGGGCCTGGCGCTGATCGCCAATACCGCGCCGGTGGCCTTCGGCGCGCTCGGTGCGCCGATCATCGGGCTGTCTTCGGTGACCGGCATCGACCAGGTCACGCTGTCGGCCATGATCGGCCGTCAGCTCCCGTTCTTCTCGGTGCTGGTGCCGTTCTGGCTGATCTGGGCCTTCGCCGGCTTCCGCGGCATGATCGCCATCTGGCCGGCGATCCTGGTTGCGGGCGTGAGCTTCGCCATCCCGCAATTCCTGGTGTCGAACTACCATGGCCCGTGGCTGGTGGACGTGATCTCGGCGCTGATCTCGCTGGGCGCGCTCACGCTGTTCCTGAAGATCTGGCACCCCAAGGAAATCTGGACGACAACCAAGATCCTGGGCCGCCACGACGACTCCAAGGTCGACCATCCCGAGGCGCTGGAAGCCGACGCCCGCGCCACCGCTGCCTCCGCCGGTATCTCTGTGGCCAAGGCCTGGGTGCCCTGGATCATCCTGACCGTGTTCGTCTTCATCTGGGGCGTGCCCGAGTTCAAGAAGTTCATGGATACCCTGTGGCAATGGAAATTCCCCATTCCGGGCCTGGACAAGGCGATCCTCAAGCACCCGCCGGTCACGCCCAAGGAAATCGCCGAGCCTGCCATCTTCGCCTTCAACGTGCTGTCCATGGCCGGTACCGGCATCCTGGTGTCGGCCATTGTCGGCGGGCTGGTGATGGGCTATTCGGTGCCGCGCATGGTCAAGGAATACTGGGAAACCATCAAGCTGACCAAGTTCTCGCTGCTGACCATCAGCGCCATGTTCGGCATCGGCTACCTGACCCGCTACTCGGGCCTGGATGCCACGCTGGGCCTGGCCTTCGCGCAGACCGGCGTGCTCTACCCGCTGTTCGGCACCATGCTGGGCTGGCTGGGCGTGGCGCTGACCGGTTCCGACACCGCCTCCAACGTGCTGTTCGGCGGCCTGCAGAAGACTACCGCCGAGCAGCTTGGCCTGTCGCCGGTGCTGATGGCCGCGGCCAACAGCTCGGGAGGCGTGATGGGCAAGATGATCGATGCGCAGTCCATCGTGGTGGCCTCCACCGCCACCAAGTGGTACGGGCACGAGGGCGACATCCTGCGCTATGTGTTCTTCCACTCGATCGCGCTGGCGATCATGGTGGGCATTTTCGTGACGCTGCAGGCCTACGTGGAGCCGTTCACACATATGGTCATCCACTGACCCGGCTGCCGACAGGCAAGGCAAGCAAACCAGAGGCCCCGCACCCGGCGGGGCCTTTTTCATTGGCGGCGTATCATGGAGCGTCCAGTCCGCCGCACGCGCGGGCCCAGCCGCAACCGCCATGCCCATACGCCGCCTGGAACGCCTGATCGACCCTTTCCGCCGCATGCCCGACAGCAAGCCGCCGGGCGACGTGTGGCACTTCTACGCCTATTTCCTGCGCGAGGTCTGGCCGGTGTTCGGCGTCCTGCTGGTGGTCGGGCTGGTCGGCGCGCTGATCGAGGTATCGCTGTTCAGTTTCCTGGGCCGCCTGGTGGACCTGGCCCAGACCTCGCCCGCCGAAGGCTTCTTCAGCCGCCACCGCAATGAGCTGCTGTGGATGGCGCTGGTCGCGCTCGTGCTGCGCCCGGTGTTCTTCGGGCTGCACGACATCCTGGTGCACCAGGTCATCAACCCGAACCTGGCGAACCTGATCCGCTGGCAGAACCACCGCTACGTGCTCAAGCAGAGCCTGTCGTTCTTCCAGAACGACTTTGCGGGGCGCATCGCCCAGCGCATCATGCAGACCGGCTTTTCGCTGCGCGACTCCGCGGTGCAGGCCGTCGACGCGCTGTGGCACGTGCTGATCTACGCGGTCACGTCGCTGGTGCTGTTCGCGGAGGCCGACTGGCGCCTGATGATCCCGCTGCTGCTGTGGATCGCCTGCTACGTGGCGGCGCTCGCGTACTTCGTGCCGCGCGTCAAGCAACGCTCGGTCGTCGCCACCGAGGCACGCTCGCGGCTGATGGGCCGCATCGTCGACGGCTACACCAATATCGCCACGCTCAAGCTGTTCGCCCATACACGCAAGGAAGAGGACTACGCACGCGACGCCATGGCCGACCAGACCGACAAGGTGCGCCTGGCCGGGCGCATGGTGAGCGCCATGGATATCACCATCACCGCCATGAACGGCGCGCTGATCGCCGGCACGACCGGCATGGCGCTGTGGCTGTGGAGCCAGGGCCGGGTCACGACCGGCGCCATCGCGCTCACCACCGGGCTGGTGATCCGCATCAACAATATGTCGGGCTGGATCATGTGGGTGGTCAACGGCATCTTCGAGAACGTCGGCCAGGTGCAGGACGGCATGAAGACCATTGCGGTACCGCGCACCGTGACGGACCGGCCCGACGCGCAGCCCCTGCGCGTCACCCATGGCGCGGTGCGCTTCGAACAGGTCGGGTTCCACTATGGCAAGGGCTCGGGCGTGATCGAAGGCGTGGACCTGGCGGTGCGGCCCGGCGAGAAGATCGGACTGGTCGGGCCGTCCGGGGCGGGCAAGTCGACACTGGTCAACCTGCTGCTGCGGCTCTATGACGTGGAGCGCGGCCGCATCCTGATCGACGGCCAGGACATTGCCGGCGTGACGCAGGAAAGCCTGCGCGCGCAGATCGGCATGGTGACGCAGGATACCTCGCTGCTGCACCGCTCGATCCGCGACAACCTGCTCTATGGCAAGCCCGATGCCACCGAAGCCGAAATTGCCGAGGCACTGCACCGCGCCCGCGCCGACGAGTTCGTCCCGCACCTGGCGGATGCCAGCGGCAACACTGGCCTGGAGGCGCTGGTGGGCGAGCGCGGCGTGAAGCTGTCCGGCGGCCAGCGCCAGCGCATTGCCATCGCGCGGGTGCTGCTCAAGAATGCGCCCATCCTGATCCTGGACGAGGCCACCTCGGCGCTCGACTCGGAAGTGGAGGCAGCGATCCAGGAAAGCCTGGAGACGCTGATGCAGGGCAAGACGGTGATCGCGATCGCGCACCGGCTTTCAACCATCGCGCGCATGGACCGGCTGGTGGTGCTGGACCAGGGCCATATCGCCGAGAGCGGCACGCATGCGGAACTGCTCGCCCATGGCGGACTATATGCGCGATTGTGGGCGCACCAGACCGGCGGCTTCGTCGGCGTGGACTGATCCGGTTCCGGTCAGAGCGCGCCGAGCAGCCCGGCCAGCCCGCCGATGGCCACCAGCACGAGCGGATGCACGCGCGTCTTCAGCATTAGCAGGACCGTCACCACGGTGACGGCCACCGCGCCCCAGCCGTGGTCGACGCTGCGCGCCAGCACCCATCCCGACGAGGCCAGCAAGCCGATCGTCAGTGCGGCCAGCCCGCGCCGGATCAGGCCGGGCCAGTTCGCATGCGGAGAGCGGCCAGAGAAATATTCGAACGCGAGCGCGATCAGGCTGGACGGCCCGCACATACCGAGCATGGCCGCGAGCGAACCGGCAAAGCCCGCCACCTGCCAGCCGAACAGCGAGACGAACAGCACGTTGGGGCCGGGCGCCGCCTGCGAAATCGCGTACATGGCCGAGAACTGCGCATCGGTCAGCCAGCCGTTGGCCTCGACCAGGTAGCGGTGCATGTCCGGCAGAGTGGAACTGGCACCGCCGATGGCCAGCAGCGACAGCGCGCTGAAATGGGCGAACAGGCTGCCCAGCACTTCGGCCGCGCTCATTGGCGCGCTCCGCGGATAGCGCGCCATTCGAGCACCAGTGCCAGCGGCACGAGCACAGCCATGACGGGCACGAGCGGCCAACGCAGCAAGCCGATTACCAGGAAAGCCGCTCCGCCGATCAGCACGGCACGCATGGTCAGCGACAGGCTCAGCGCCAGCCGGATGGCCGTGGCCAGCATTAGCCCGGCCGAAACCGCCGTCATGCCGGCCAGCATGCGCTGCACGGCCGGCACGTATTCGTAGTGCTGGTACAGCAGCAGCAAACCCAGTACCAGCCCCATCGGCACCATGACCAGCCCGCTGAACGCGGCCAGCGCGCCGCGCCAGCCGGCAAAACGCAGGCCCAGCATCAGCGCCAGGTTGATGACATTGGGGCCGGGCAGGACCTGGCCCAGGCTCAGCAGTTCGACAAAGTCGCGGTCATCGAGCCAGCGGTTGCGCTCCACCACCGCACGGCGCACGAACGGCAGCACGCCGCCGAAACCGGACAGGCCCATGCGGGCGAACTCGATGAAGAGGGTGCGGGGGGTGGGGGGCGGGGCGAGGGAAGACATGGGAAGGAGAATGACAGCGACGGCAAGCAACAGCGGCGGCGTGACAACTGCTGCGGCGATACTCCCCTCTCCCGCAAGCGGGAGAGGGGAGAAACCCGGGAAGCACCTTAGTTGCCCGAAGGCGGCACAACCCTGAACGGATCGATCCGCACGCCCTTCAACTTGGTCTCCAGCGCCTTGCCCTTGCGCGCCCGCTTGCCGATATAAACCATCAGGTTCGCACCAGCCAGTTTCTGCGAATCAGGCTTGCCACCACGCGGCGTGGTACCCGACACCACCAGCCCCGGCGCGCCCACGCCAATGGCCTGCAGCAGCTTCTCCTTCGGCTCCAGCTCCATCAGGATCACGCCTCGGCCACCGGCCGACAGCACCTTTACCTCGTCCAGCGCCACCAGCAGCATGCGGCCGTTGCCGGACAGGCATGCCACGTGCGTGGCCTCGTCGCCGATCGGCGCGGGCGCGAGCGGCGCATCGCCGTCGTCCAGCGTCAGGAAGGACTTGCCGCCCTTCTGCCGGCCCGTCATGTCGCCCACCTTGGTCAGGAAGCCATTGCCGCCCTGCGTGGCGATCAGCACGCGCTGCTCCGCATTGCCGGCAAGGGTGTGGGCAATCTGGCTGCCCGGCTGCAGTTCGATCAGCGTGGTGAGCGGCACGCCGTCGCCGCGCCCGCCCGGCAGGCCCGCCACCGGCACGGAGTACACGCGGCCATTAGTGCCGAACGCCAGCAGCACGTCCACCGTGCGGCATTCGAAGGTGCCGTACAGCGCATCGCCCGCCTTGAACGTGAACTGCTGCGCATCGTGACCATGGCCCTGGCGCGTGCGCACCCAGCCCTTCTGCGACACCACGACCGTGACCGGCTCGTCCACCACACGCACTTCGGCGGCGGCGCGGCGCTCTTCCTGGATCAGCGTACGGCGCGGGTCCTTGTCTTCCGGGCTGTACTGCTTCGCATCGGTCTCGATCTCCTTGATGATGCGACGGCGCATCATGGTGTCGGACTTGAGCAGCACGTCGAGATCGGCCTGCTCTTCGCGCAGGTCCTGCAGTTCCTTCTCGATCCTGATGGCTTCCAGCCGGGCCAACTGGCGCAGGCGGATTTCGAGGATATCCTCGGCCTGGCGGTCGCTCAGGCCGAAGCGCTCCATCAGCGCAGGCTTGGGCTCGTCGCTTTCGCGGATGATGCGGATCACCTCGTCGATGTTCAGCAGCACCAGCATCCGGCCTTCGAGGATGTGGATGCGGTCCTCCACCTTGCCCAGGCGATGGCGCGTGCGCCGCGTGACGGTGGCGAAGCGGAAGTCGATCCACTCGCGCAGGATGTCGCGCAGGCCCTTCTGGCGCGGGCGGCCGTCCGTGCCGATCATCACCAGGTTGACCGGCGCGCCTGACTCCAGGCTGGTATGGGCAAGCAGCGTCTGGATGAATTCCTGCTGGCCGACGTTCTTGCTCTTGGGCTCGAACACCAGCCGCACCGGCGCGTCCTTGCCCGATTCGTCGCGCACGGCGTCCAGCACGGCCAGCACGGAGGCCTTGAGCTGCTGCTGCTCCGGGGTCAGCGCCTTCTTGCCGGCCTTGACCTTCGGGTTGGTCAGTTCCTCGATTTCTTCGAGCACCTTCTGCGCCGACGTGGCCGGTGGCAGCTCGGTCACCACCAGTTGCCACTGGCCGCGCGCCATTTCCTCGATGGTCCAGCGCGCGCGCACCTTCAAGCTGCCGCGGCCAGTCTCGTAGATCTGGGCGATGTCCGAAGCCGGCGAGATGATCTGGCCGCCGCCGGGATAGTCCGGGCCCGGCATCAGCGCCAGCAACTCGGCCAGCGTGATGTTGGGGTTGCGGATCATCGCGACGGTGGCGCCGGCGACTTCGCGCAGGTTGTGCGGCGGCACTTCGGTCGCCATGCCCACGGCAATGCCCGAAGCGCCATTGAGCAGCACGAACGGCATGCGCGCAGGCAGCAGCTTCGGCTCTTCCATCGAGCCGTCGTAGTTGGCGATGAAGTCGACCGTGCCCTGGTCGATCTCGTCGAGCAGCAGGCGCGAGATCGGCGTGAGGCGCGCTTCCGTATAACGCATGGCCGCGGCGCCGTCGCCGTCGCGCGAGCCGAAGTTGCCCTGGCCGTCGATCAGCGGATAGCGCAGCGAGAAGTCCTGCGCCAGGCGCACCAGCGCGTCATACGCTGACTGGTCGCCGTGCGGGTGGTATTTGCCGAGCACATCGCCGACCACGCGCGCGGACTTGACCGGCTTGGCGTCGGCGCGCAGGCCCATCTCGTGCATGGCGAACAGGATGCGCCGCTGCACGGGCTTCTGGCCATCCGCGACCTCGGGCAGCGCGCGGCCCTTGACCACGCTGACGGCGTAGTCAAGGTAGGCCCGCTCGGCGTAGCGCGCCAGCGTCAGCGAATCCGCCGGCTCTTCAGGTTGAAACGAGATGTCTTGTTGTTCCATGGATTGGCAAGAAGACGGCGCGCCATGATGTAAAGCCGGCGCGCCGGGTGGCTTGTTGTTCGGGAATCCTGGTCAGGGCATGTTGCGCCGTCCGCCGATCACCATCTTCACGCGTGACGGCCCGCCGGCTGCCGCGCTGGTACGGCTGACGACCGGCCCGCCGGGCTTGTACAGCCGGTAGAACTGCAGCACGGTACTCACGTATTGCTGCGTCTCCGGGTACGGCGGAATCCGGTTGTTGTAGCGCTGCACCGCGCCCTCGCCTGCGTTGTAGGCGGCCAGCACCAGTTCCAGGTTGTCGGGGAACAGCTCCATCAGCCAGCGCAGGTAGCGCACGCCGGCCGAGATATTGGTGCGCGGGTCGGCCAGCTTCTCCTCGACGCTGCGGCGCGCATCGGCGCTGACGCCGAAACGCGTGCCGGTGCCGGGAATGACCTGCATCAGCCCGATGGCGCCCTTGGGCGACACGGCCGACGGGTTGAAGCCGGACTCCACCGCCATCACCGCCTTGACCAGCGCCGGGTCGACGTCCTGCTTGTCCGCGATCTGGCGGATCATCGGCTCGACCTTGGCGATATTCGGGTGGTTGACGATATAGCGGTACAGCTTGTGCTGCTCGAGATCTACCGCGGCAGCGCCGGCCTCGCGCGAATCACGGGAGGTATCGAAGCTGCCGCCGTCCTTCATGAAGAGCTTGTAGCGCTCGTCGAGCTTGTGGTCGGCAAAGTGGGCGACGCCATCGGCATCGATAAAGCCATAGAGTTCGGCATGCGCCGCCGGCGCAAAGGCGAGGCCGGCCAGCGCCAGCACGGCTGCTGCCGCCTGTCGCCATGGTCCGCGTGTCAGCCTCGTCGTCATTGCGTGCCTCAGATATCGGCCTCGACCTCGTTGCCCTTCTCTTCCAGCCAGCTGCGGCGCTGGGCGGCCTCGCCCTTGCCCATCAGCATATTCATCATCTCGACGGTCTGCGGCAGGTCGAATTCGCCGAGCGCCACGGGCAGCAGGCGGCGCGTGTCCGGGTTCATGGTGGTTTCCCAGAGCTGTTCGGCGCTCATTTCGCCGAGGCCCTTGAAGCGGGAGATCTGCCAGCTGCCGTCCTTGACGCCGTCCTTGAGCAGCTTGTCCTGGATGGCTTCCAGCTCACCTTCATCGAGTGCATACAGCTTCTGCGCCGGCTTCTTGCCGCGCGCGGGCGCGTCGACGCGGAACAGCGGCGGGCGCGCTACGCAGACGTTGCCGGCGTCGATCAGCTTCGGGAAGTGCCGGAAGAACAGCGTCAGCAGCAGCACCTGGATGTGCGCGCCATCCACGTCCGCGTCGGACAGGATGCAGATCTTGCCATAACGCAGGTTGGACAGGTCAGGCTCGTCGTTCGGGCCGTGCGGGTCCACGCCGATGGCCACGGCGATGTCGTGCACTTCGTTGTTGGCGAACAGGCGGTCGCGCTCGGTCTCCCAGGTATTCAGCACCTTGCCGCGCAGCGGCAGGATGGCCTGGAACTCCTTGTCGCGGCCCATCTTGGCCGAGCCGCCGGCGGAGTCGCCCTCGACCAGGAAGATCTCGTTGCGCGTGACGTCGGTCGATTCGCAGTCGGTCAGCTTGCCGGGCAGCACGGCCACGCCGGAGCCCTTCTTCTTTTCCACCTTCTGTGCGGCGCGCGTGCGCGCCTGCGCCTGGCGGATCACCAGCTCGGCCAGCTTCTTGCCGTATTCGACGTGGTGGTTCAGCCACAGCTCCAGCGCCGGGCGGCTGAAGGTCGACACCAGGCGCACCGCGTCGCGGCTGTTCAGGCGTTCCTTGATCTGGCCCTGGAACTGCGGGTCCAGCACCTTGGCCGACAGCACGAACGAGGCGCGCGCGAACACGTCCTCGCTCATCAGCTTGACGCCCTTGGGCTGCAAGGCGTGCATCTCGATAAAGCTCTTGACCGCCTGGAACAGGCCTTCGCGCAGGCCGGACTCGTGCGTGCCGCCGGCCGGCGTGGGGATCAGGTTGACGTATGACTCCCGCACCGGCGCGCCCTCTTCGGTCCAGGCCACTACCCAGGAAGCGCCTTCGCCGTCGGCAAAGCCTTCTTCGCCGGGGTTGGCATCCGGGTCGGCGAAGTGCTCGCCCTCAAACATCGGGATCACCAGTTCGGCGCCGCTGCCCTGCGCCAGCGCCTCGACCAGGTAGCCCTTGAGGCCCTGGTCGTACTGCCAGGTCTGGGACTCGCCGGTCTTCTCGATCACCAGCGTCACCTTCACGCCGGGCAGCAGCACCGCCTTGCTGCGCAGCAAGCGCTGCAACTCGGCCTGCGGGATGGCGGCCGAATCGAAATACTTCGCGTCCGGCCACACCTGGACACGCGTGCCATTTTTCTTCTCGCCGCGCTCGAGCTTGCGCGAAGTGAGCGGCGCGGTCACATCACCGCCGGAGAAGGTCAGCGTGGACATCATGCCCTCGCGCCAGACCGTCACGTCCAGCTGCGTGGACAGCGCGTTGGTCACCGACACGCCCACGCCATGCAGGCCGCCCGAGAACGCGTAGGCGCCGCCCTTGCCCTTGTCGAACTTGCCGCCGGCGTGCAGCCGCGTGAAGACGATCTCGACCACCGGCACGCCTTCTTCCGGGTGGATGCCGACCGGGATGCCGCGGCCGTCGTCCTCCACGCTGACGCTGCCGTCGCGGTGCAGCGTGACCAGGATCTCGGAACCGAAGCCGCCCAGCGCCTCGTCGGACGCGTTGTCGATCACCTCCTGCACGATATGCAGGGGGTTGTCGGTGCGGGTGTACATGCCGGGACGCTGCTTGACCGGCTCCAGGCCCTTCAGGACCCGGATGGAGGATTCGCTGTACTGACTGGTTTTGCTCGCCATGGAGTCGCTACGAAAGTGGAGATCCCGGCCACTGCGGCGCGCATTCGTGGCTGCGCCGGGGTGCCGGGCACTGCATTGTAATGGAAGCCCGGACCGGCAATCGTGGCAAAAAGACCGCGACGCCAGCGCGCTTCCTTGCCGGCCGTCCGGATTACCATGCCGCCCGTCCGGACTTGCGGGCAGTGCCCGGCGCGTTCCGGCAAGCCGGGGTAAACTCGCGCAGACCGGATCCGGCCCCCAATGCCGCGCCCGGCCAGCACAACAAGAACCACAACAACAGAGGCACCCCGCCGCCCGCAGCGAGCCCGATATGCAGAATCGACAACTCTCCCTGACCACTGTGCTCGTGTGCGGTGGCCTGCTCGTCACCCTTTCCATGGGCATCCGGCATGGCTTCGGCCTGTTCAACCTGCCGATCACCCAAGCCCATGGCTGGAACCGCGAGACCTTTGCCTTCGCGCTGGCGCTGCAGAACCTGATGTGGGGCGCCAGCCAGCCCTTTGCCGGCGCGCTCGCCGACAAGTACGGCGCACTGCGCATCATGCTGATCGGCGTGGCGCTGTACGTCGCCGGGCTGGTGGTGATGGCACTGTCGACCAGCGGCACAGCCTTCGCCGGCGGTGCCGGCGTGATGATCGGCATCGCCCAGTCCGGCACCACCTACAGCGTGGTGTACGGCGTGATCGGCCGGGTGGCCAGCGCCGAGAAGCGCATCTGGGCCATGGGCATTGCCGCCGCGGCGGGCTCCTTCGGGCAGTTCCTGATGATCCCGGTCGAGCAGACGCTGATCTCCGGGCTGGGATGGCAAAACGCCCTGTTCGTGATGGCGCTGATGGCCTGCGTCATGCTGCCGCTGGCGTTCACGCTGCGTGAGCCGAAGATGGCCGCGCACGACGGCGGGCATCATCAGACCATCGGCCAGGCCATCCGCGAGGCCTTCGGCAACCGCAATTTCCAGCTGCTGACGCTGGGCTATTTCGTATGCGGCTTCCAGGTGGTGTTCATCGGCGTGCATCTGGCGCCCTACCTGAAGGACAAGGGCCTGACCGACCCCAAGGTGGCCACCGTGGCGCTGGCGCTGATCGGCCTGTTCAACGTGTTTGGCACCTACACCGCCGGCGCCATGGGACAGCGCCTGCCCAAGCGCTACCTGCTGTCGGCCATCTACCTGACGCGTTCCGTGGTCATTGCGGGCTACCTGCTGCTGCCGCTGACGACGGGCAGCACCTGGGTATTCGCGGCGCTGATGGGCTTCCTGTGGCTGTCGACCGTGCCGCTAACCAACGGCATCATCGCCCAGGTGTTCGGCGTGAAATACCTGTCGATGCTGTCCGGCGTAGTGTTCTTCTCGCACCAGATCGGCAGCTTCCTGGGCGCGTGGCTGGGCGGCTACCTGTATGACCGCACCGGTGGCTACACCACCGTGTGGATGATTGCGATGGCGCTGGGCGTGATGGCGGCGCTAGTCAACCTGCCGATCCGCGAGCACGCGCTGGCGCGCCCGCAGCCGGCCGCGGCATGACCACCGTCGCACGCCAGCGCATGCTGCGCGCCGCCGGCCTGCTGGTGCTGGCGGCGGCGCTGGGGCTTGGGTTTATCGGGTACCTGCGGCCGTCGTTTATGGTCGACCTGACCAATATGGTGTTGGCGTGGTGTGGATGAAGTCGTGACACGCCGGTTTGCTCCCCTCTCCCGCTGAGGGGAGAGGGAGCAAACAATTGGCGAGCGGAAGCTAAGCGCCTGCTCCCTCGCCCTTCGTCTTCGCCTCCAGCACCTCCCACCGCTCCAGCGCCTCCAGCAGCTCCATCTCGATCTCGTCGTGCCGGGTCGCCAGCTCGGCGGCCTTGGCCGCGTCGCTGACATAGAGCGAGCCGTCTTCCAGCTGCGCGGCGATCGTCTTTTGCTCGGTTTCGAGCGACGCAATCCGCTCGGGCAGCCCGTCCAGCTCGCGCTGCTCCTTGTATGACAGCTTGACCGTGCGGTTGGCGCCCCGTGCCTCGCGCGAGTCCTTTGCCTTCGCCGCCTCGGCGGCCTTCTGCTCGGGCTTGCGCGCTGCCTGCAGCGCGGCGCTGCGCTCGGACTGCGCGACCCAGTCGGAATAGCCGCCGACCGACTCGCGCCACTGGCCGTCGCCCTCGGCAGCAATCGTGGAGGTCACCACGTTATCCAGGAAGGCACGGTCGTGCGAAACCAGGAACACGGTGCCGCTGTAGTCCTGCAGCAACTCTTCCAGCAGTTCCAGCGTGTCGATGTCGAGGTCGTTGGTCGGCTCGTCCAGCACCAGCACATTGGCCGGGCGGGCGAACAGGCGCGCCAGCAGCAGGCGGTTGCGCTCGCCGCCGGACAGCGACTTGACCGGCGAGCGCGCGCGTTCCGGCGCGAACAGGAAGTCGCCCAGATAGCTCATGACGTGCTTGCGCTGGCCGTTGACTTCGACCCAGTCGCTTCCCGGGCTGATGGTATCGGCCAGCGACTTTTCCAGGTCGAGCTGGCTGCGCATCTGGTCGAAGTACGCGACCTGCAGGTTGCTGCCGTTGCGCACGGTGCCGCTGTCGGGCGGCAGCTCGCCGAGGATCAGGCGCAGCAGCGTGGTCTTGCCGGCGCCGTTGGGGCCAATCAGGCCGACCTTGTCGCCGCGCATGATGGTGGCGGTGAAGTCACGCACCACGACCTTGTCGCCATACGACTTGTTCACGTCGGTCAACTCGGCCACGATCTTGCCGGAGCGGTCGGCCTGCGAGACTTCCAGCTTGACGTTGCCCTGCGCCTCGCGCCGCGCCGCACGCTCGGCACGCATCGTCACCAGGCGCTGGATGCGCGCCACGCTGCGCGTGCGGCGTGCCTCCACGCCTTTGCGGATCCAAACCTCTTCCTGCGCGAGCAGCTTGTCGAACTTGGCCTGTTCCACTTGTTCCGCGGCCAGCAGCTCCTCTTTACGTGCCTGGTAGGCAGCGAAGTTGCCGGGAAAGGACAACAGGCGGCCGCGATCCAGTTCGACGATGCGGGTCGCCACACGGTCCAGGAACGCGCGGTCGTGGGTAATCAGCAGCACGCTGCCCCGGAAACCGAGCAGCAGATCCTCAAGCCAGCGGATCGCTTCCACGTCGAGGTGGTTGGTCGGCTCGTCCAGCAGCAGGATGTCGGGTTCGGCCACCAGGCCCTGCGCCAGCGCCACACGCTTCTGCAGGCCGCCGGATAGCGCATCGACACGCGTGTGCGGATCCAGGCCCAGCCTGGCCAGCGTGGTTTCCACGCGCGTGCGCAGGTGCCAGGCGCCAGCAGCGTCGAGTTCGGACTGCAGCCGGTGCAGTTCGGCCAGCGCGGCCTCGTCATGGCTGTCGGCCAGCCGCTCGGCCGCGGCTTCATAGCGCACCAGCAGGTCGTGCGCCTGGCCCATGCCCTGCGACACGGCGTCGAACACCGTGATGCCTGGCTCGAATTGGGGCTCCTGCGGCACGTAGGCCGAGGTCACGCCGGACTGGCGCGCGATCAGGCCGTCATCCGGCGCAGCCAGGCCCGCCACAATCTTCAGCAGCGAAGACTTGCCCGAGCCGTTACGGCCGATCAGGCCGACGCGCTCGCCGGCTTCCAGCGAAAAATCGGTGTGGTCGAGCAAGGCCACGTGCCCGAAAGCAAGCTGGGCATCGGTAATGGAAAACAGGGCCATGGGAGGAAATCGGGCGGCAGATTCGGAAGGCGCGCCGGCGGCCAACGGTCTGGCGGCTTCGGCGCGAAGCAGGCCGCATTGTAGAACACCGGCGCGGGTGCCCGCCCGGGTACCGATCGCCAGGCGGCCGGCACAAAAGAAAGGGCCCGCTGCGCGGGCCCAAGAGTCTCTCCTCGGTGCCCTGCTCGCAAGGCACGGAACGAAGCATAACAACCGCCGCCGCGTCTCTCCAGTTCGGAAATATCCGTAAGGGAAAGCCCCCGTCAACGAGATCTGCGGACTGCCGTTGCATGCGTTGCACGGCCATCCTGTCCCATAGTTGTCTGCACCCCGGCGCACATGGAACAATAGCCCGCGCAGCACTCGTGTTCCGGCAGCATCCTTCTCGGCATGAGTCTTGCCCCGGGGTACAGCGCGACAACGACAACTCAGAGCCGCACGGAACCACACCTAACGGCCGCCACTTGATTCTTGCTTTCTTTTGACGGGGGTTTCCATGATCGAAACGGGTCTGTTGCGCCGGGCTTCGCGCCCGAAAGCCGCCTTTGTCTTGTCCTTGCTGGCCTGCGCCGGCGTCCTGGCCACCGGCTCCACCGAGGCCGCCACTGCGCCGGTCCTGCAGCATATCCAGCAAACCGGCGTTATCCGCATCGCCCACCGCGAAAGCTCGGTGCCGTTCTCGTTCGTGGCCGACGGCAAGCCGGTCGGCTACGCGGTGGATCTGTGCCTGAAGATTGCCGATGCGGTGCGCACCTCGCTGCACCTGCCCGGCCTGCGCGTCGAATGGGTGCCGGTCACGCCGGCCAACCGCATTCCCGCGATCGTCGAGGGCAAGGCGGATCTCGAATGCGGCTCCACCACCAACAACCGCGAGCGGCGCGAACAGGTGGCCTTCACCATCCCGCACTACATCGCCGGTAGCCGCATGATCGTGAAGAGCGAGTCAGGCATCGCCAGGTGGGCCGACCTGCGCGGCAAGACTGTGGTGTCCACGTCTGGCACCACGCCGCTGGCCATGCTACGCAAGATGGATGAAGGCGGCGTCATGCAATGGCGCCTGATCGAGGCCAAGGACCATGCGCAGGCCTTTGCCATGGTGGAATCCGGCAAGGCCGACGCCTTCGTGATGGACGACGTGCTGCTCTACGGCCTGCGCGCCAATGCCAGCCGCCCGGCCGATTTCAAGGTCACGGGCGAGATGCTGACCATCGAGCCCTACGCCATCATGCTTTCCAAACAGGACCTGGAATTCAAGAAGCTGGTGGACAAGACGCTGATCGCCGCGGTCTACGACCAGGAAACGCCCAAGCTCTACAAGAAGTGGTTCCAGGCACCGATCCCGCCGCACGGCATTACGCTCGACATCCCGATGAGCTACCTGCTGCGCGATTCGTTCAAGTTCCCCAGCGACAAGGTCGCGGACTGAGTGTCATGCCCCACGCGGACTGACACCGAAGCGGGTCCGCAGCCCGTCAACCCGCCCAGGAAATGTCGTCTCGCGCGGGCCACGCCTGCGTGAGCGACACTTGCCGATGCGCCATCGCACGTGGAGAATGCGCGCCTCTCGCCCCTGATCCTCCAGGGGTGGAGCGCAGGGCATCAGAGCAGAGCCAGGGGACACATCCCCAACAAGGCCGCACGCCTGAGCCATGGCCAGTCGACTTTCTTGCGGGGTGTTTTTTCATGAATCCGGGTCTGCCGCGCCGCGCTTCCTTACGGAAGCCGGCGTCTGTCTTTGTTTCCGCGGCCTGCGCCGCCTTCCTCGCGGCACCTCCGGCCGCGGCCACACAAACCCATGCGCCAGTCATGCAGCGCATCCATCAGTCGGGCGCCATCCGCCTGGCCTATCGCGAGGACGCAGTCCCGTTCTCCTACCTGCTGGATGGCAAGCCGGCCGGCTATTCCATCGACCTGTGCCTGAAGGTTGTTGACGCCGTGCGTTCGGCACTCCGGATGCCCGCCCTGAAGGTCGAATGGGTGTCCGTCACCAGCATGACCCGCTTCGCGGCCATGGTCGACGGCAAGGCCGACCTGGAATGCGGCACGACCACCAACACGCGGCAGCGCCGCGAGCAGGTGGCCTTCACTATCCCACACTTCATCGCGGGCACGCGCATGCTGGTCAGGAGCGATTCGGCCATCGCCAAATGGGCGGACCTTCGCGGCAAGACGGTGGTGTCCACGGCGGGCACCACGTCGCTGGCCATGCTGCGCGCACTGGTCGACACCGGCCGCATTGTCGAAGCGCGGGACGACGGCCAGGCCTTCGCCATGATCGAATCCGGCCAGGCGGATGCGTTCGTGATGGACGACGTCCTGCTGGCAAGCCAGCGCACCCGCGCGCGCAACCCCGCCGACTACCGCATTACCGGCTCCATGCTGACCGTCGAACCCTATGCGATCATGCTGCCCCCGCACAACGACGACTTCAAGAAGCTGGTCGACAAGACCCTGACGGCGGCCATCAACGAGCAGGAAACGCAGAAGCTCTACCGCCGGTGGTTCCAGTCGCCGGTGCCGCCGCTGGGGATCGCGCTGGACATTGCCATGAGCAATCTGCTGCGCGATTCGTTCCATTTCCCGAGCGACAAAGTGGCGGACTGAGGCAGCGAAGGCAAATTCCGGAGCAATGGCCGCGCGGCCGGCACTCATGCGAAGATGTCGGCTGTGCCGCTTACGTCTCCCCGCCCTACCGCCCATGCCCGCAAACTCCCTCAAGCTCTCCGATCTGTCCGTTTCCGCGCTCGTTGCGGGCCTGATCGCCACGCTGACCGGCTACACCAGTTCCCTGGTGCTGATGATCCAGGCCGGGCAGGCGGCGCACCTGAGCAGCGCGCAGATCTCGTCGTGGCTGTGGGCGCTGTCCATCGGCATGGGCGTGACCACCATCGGCCTGTCGCTGGCCATGCGCGTGCCCGTGGTGGTGGCGTGGTCTACGCCTGGCGCCGCGCTGCTGATCGCGAGCCTGCCCGGCGTGCCCTACCCGGAAGCGATCGGCGCGTTCCTGATGGCGGCATTGCTGATGACGGCGGCCGGGCTGACCGGCTGGTTCGACAAGCTGATGCGCGCGCTGCCAGCCAGCATCGCATCGGCCCTCCTGGCCGGCATCCTGTTCCGGATCAGCGTGGACGTGTTCGTGCTGGCCCAGGACCAGACCTTCCTGATGCTGGCGATGTTCGCCGCCTACCTGGCCGGCCGCCGATGGTGGCCGCGCTACGCCGTGCCGGGCGTGCTGCTGGTCGGCGTGGCGCTGGCAGGCGCGCTGGGCCAGCTGCATTTCGAAGGGTTCCGCCTGGCAGTGGCAGTGCCAGTGTGGACCACCCCGGCGTTCTCGCTCCAGGCTTTTGTCAGCATCGCCATTCCGCTCTTCATCGTGGCGCTGGCCTCGCAGAACATCCCCGGCCTGGCGGTGCTGCGCGCCGACGGCTACCACGTGCCGGCATCGCCGCTGATTGCCGTGACGGGCTTCGCCTCCGCCGTGCTAGCGCCGTTTGGCTCGCACGGCATCAACCTCGCTGCCATCACGGCGGCCATCTGCACCGGGCCGCAGGCCGATACCGACCCGGCGCGGCGCTATACCGCCGCCGTCGTCTGTGGCGTGGGCTACCTGGTGGCGGGCGTCTTGGCCGCCAGCATTGCGGCGCTGTTCGCAGCCTTCCCCAAGGCCGTGGTGGTGGCGCTGGCCGCCTTTGCGCTGCTGGGATCGATCGCCAACGGCCTGACCGTGGCCATGCAGACGCCGGATGAACGCGAAGCCGCGCTGATCACCTTCATGATCACCGCGTCCGGCATGACGCTCGTCGGCGTGGGCTCGGCCTTCTGGGGCGTGGCCGGCGGCATGCTGGCGCTGTTCGTGCTGCGCCGGAAAGCCGCCTGACGCGCTGCCGGCTCAGAGCAGCAGGAAGGCGATGTCCCGGAACCGGATGTCTTCCAGCGCCACGCCCTTGCGGCGCTGGAACAGCACGTGCTGGAGCACGCGGTCGCGGTGCTCGCAGAACGTGGGGGTGTCGAAGCGCAGCGCCGCCATGCCATAGTGCTCGGCCAGGAGCTTGTAGACGCGGTGGCGCACCAGCAGCATCTCGTTCTCGGTCTGCAGACGGCCTACCTCGACGGCATGCTCTTCCTCGAGCTGGCGCATGCTGACCACCACGCGCGCGTGCATGCCGCGGTAGCGATCGGCCTCAGCATGCGCCTTGCGCAATTCCTCGCGCAGCGCCCGGACTTCCTGCATCAGCTTGAGATTGCTCTGCACCCCGCGGTGGATGCGGGTCGCTTCCTCCAGCGCATAGTCCGCCGCCGCGATCGTGTTCTGCCAGACGCCCGATTCGTCAGCCTCGGCGGCTGCCGTGCGTGTCGCGGGCCAGACGGTCACCCCGTCAATGCCTTGATTGCTCATACCGCTCCCCCCAGGAACCAAAAACACCCGCCGCCGTTGTTATGGATGACCGGCCTGGTCGGGTACTGCCGTGAGTGCCGTGACTGCCCGCATGTCACGCAGACTGCACACTATCATTCAAGACTGCAATACCGCTTCGCACAACCACCGCAAGGGAGGGCATACAAGCACCCGAGCGGTGACTATGCAACATTTGCGGCGGTCACCAGCCACTGGGGCTGCCCGCCACCCGCACCGCTTGTTTCAGCTTTTTTCACCAATGAACGGATACCTGCTCCTCGCCCTGGCCATTATTGCCGAGGTCATCGCGACCAGCAGCCTCAAGGCTGCAAAAAACTTCACCCGGCTGGTGCCCAGCATCCTGGTCGTGGCCGGCTACGCCTGCGCCTTCTACCTGCTGATGCTGGTCATGAAGACCGTGCCGGTCGGGGTGGCCTATGCCATCTGGAGCGGCGCCGGCATCGTCCTGGTCACACTGATCGCCATGGTGCTGTACCGCCAGGTGCCGGATGTGGCGGCCTGCGTGGGCATCGGGCTGATCATCGCCGGCGTGGCGGTGATCCAGCTTTTCTCGAAAACCAGCGGGCACTAGCAGCTGTGGCGCCTAGAATGAATCTTGTATGTGCCACGGGAGACTGCCATGCTTACCGCCCTGCTCTTCGCCGCAGCCATCATTGTCCTGTACATCCTTGCCGTCAGGGCCGAGTTCTTCCACAAATCGCCGTTCTATCCGGAACATGAACACCCAGTCCAGTACTGGTGGAACCGGCTGGTGCATCACAAGAAATAGCTGGCACTTCTGACGCGGCGGCGCGAAAGCCGCCATAGCGGTTCCGTACGGCCTGTACTGGCAACCGCGAACCAAGGATCCCCGGCAACATCCTCGACGCCGGGAGCAGCAGCACCCTGCGCCGCCCGCCCTGGCTCCCCGCCCCCGGAACATGCCCCGGGCGGGAGGTTTTTGATATACTCCGCCCCGTCTTCAGGATCACCGCAGCCCTGCGGAACGACGGTCCTGACAGCTCTGTCCCTCGCCGTAGTTCAATGGATAGAACGAGCGCCTCCTAAGCGCTAGATACAGGTTCGATTCCTGTCGGCGGGACCAAGCCCTCGCTCCATCCACACCGGATCTTCCCCAAGCGCCACTAGTCACCGCCGCCGGCATTCGCCCGCGATCGGGGGCCGCCCCTGGGAAGCGAGCCGCGCGCGGCGCGGTGCATGACGCCCCGCCCTGCTACCGGCGTGGCGGCCGCCTGTGGCAGCGACGGCAGGCTGGCCGTTTCGGTGGCACTGGCGCCCGCCATACACGGCGCAATCTGCTCTGACGATCAGTCCGGACATGGCTGGCTCCTTCGTGTCTGTAACAGGAAACGTTTCAGGCCGCCCGCAGGCTGACCTGCAGGACGGTACCCACGAGCCGCAGCATGGCGCGCAGCGCGGCACGAGGGTGGCGCAGGCAGGTTTCCACCTGTTCGCTGCGGCTTTCGCCGGACAGGCACCATGAGCAGAAGTGCTCGCAGTTGTTGGAAAACAGGCGGTAGCGGTTCTCGCCCAGGCGGGAACGGGCACGCGCTACTGTCTCGATGCCGACAAAACGGGCGCATGGTTCCAGCCGGACGATGACGGCACGACCCGCCGCAAACGCTTCCAGGCTGGTTTCCTCGACCGGCCCCGCCTGCAGCGCGCGGGCGAAGCCGGCATAGTGGATGACGCGGCCCTGGCCGGCGTAAATGCCGTGATGCACATAGCCGTGGCGCCCCGTCATCAGATGGGCGCCCAGCGGCAGGTCAACGGTATCGCTCTCGCTGTGGCGGTGTTTGTCTTGTTGTGCGTGCTCGAGTGGCATGGCTGGCCTCGGGTGTCTGGTTGCTGCAGTCATTGCTGCGTCGTTGCCAGACCCTCTGCATGAGGTGTGCCAGTGCGTTTCCCTCCCGCCATTTCAACGATTGCGGGGAATGTGTCGTCGTAGAGTCCCAGCGACTGTTGCCTGGCAACCAACGACATGACGGCCATTCTGTTGGTTAGCCGCCAACCATCCCTCTCCTGACAAGGCGCCCGCCACTGCGGCGCCATCGCCGGCGCCGATGGCACAGTGCTTGCGTGATCGATGGCACGACGGGCATCCGCTCCAGAAGACCCGAGGTCTCACCATGGCCACCCTGGGCGCCACGGTGATCAACTTTTACGAGACCAGCAACAACTTCTATGCTGATCAGATAAACAACCCGTTCCAGGCCGTGGACGTCAGGAACAGCGCGCCCGATTCGAGCATCAGCGTCAACGTCGACCAGGGCACGCGCAATGACGGCCGGCTGAACTGAGCACTGTGCCGCAGGACCCGGACGTGGCCGGATCCTGCGCAGACGGAGGGCATCTTGACTGGCGTGACGCAATTCCGCTGGGCATCGGCGGCCTGCACCGACGTGGGCCGGGTACGCGAGCGCAATGAGGACGCTTGCCTGGATCTGCCTGACCAGGGCATCTGGGTCGTGGCCGACGGCATGGGCGGCCACGCCGTCGGCGATTTCGCCAGCCAGGCCGTCACGCAGGCGCTGGCGGCGTTGGCGGCACGGCCATCGCTGGAAGAACGGCTGTCCGACGTGGGCGCCGCGCTGCAGGATGTCAACCGCGCCCTGATCGCGGAAGCCGCGCGCCTGCAGGTGCGCTGCGTGGGCACCACCGTGGTGGCGCTGGCCGCCGGCGACCGACGCTGCGGCTGCCTCTGGGCCGGTGACAGCCGGCTCTACCGGATGCGCGGCGAGCGGCTGCAGCGGCTGACGCGCGACCACAGCCAGGTGGAGCGGCTACTCGCACGCGGCCTGATCACGGCCGAGGAAGCGCGCCACCATCCCGCGCACAACACCATCACGCGGGCGGTCGGCGCGGCCGATACGCTGTTGCCCGAGCAGTTGTTCGTCGATGTCGCCGACGGCGATCTGTTCCTGCTCTGCAGCGATGGGCTGACCAACGAAGTCGAGGACGACGCCATCGCGTCCGTGCTGGCGGCCGGCGGCGACCTTGCCACCGCCGCGCAGACGCTTGTGAAGATGGCGTTGGACCATGGCGGCCATGACAACGTCACCGTTGTGGTAGTACGGGCGGAGGACCCCTACGGAGGGGATATGACGTTGGTGAATCCAGAGGTGTAGCGGGTTGTCGTTGTCGATCTTGCCGGGTGCTGCATCCCGTCACTACAACCCCGCTCCCTCCGGCATCACGCTTTCGCCCCCCGAAAATCCTTCGAATGAATCCCATGCTTCTTGAGCAGCATCTGCAGATGCGAGCGGTTCATGTCGCAGCGCCGCGCCAGCTCCGCCACCGTGCCGCCCACTTCCTGCAGGCCCCGCTCCAGAAACGCCCGTTCCGCCTCGTCGCTGGCAGCCCGCTTGGCTTCGCTCAGCGACGTGGCCAGCGCTGACACGGCGCCGACAGGGCCGATCGGCACCACGGCCAGCGCCGCCGGTTTCGGGCGGATGTCCTGCGGCAGGTGGGCCAGGTCTGCCGTATCACCGGCCAGGCAGGACACCCGGTACAGCAGGTTGCGCAGCTCGCGGATATTCCCCGGATAGTCGTAGTGCATCAGGAAGTCGCGCAGCCGCGGCGTCAGCCTGACCGGCCGCCGCTTGAGCATGCCGGCCGCCTCGTCGCTGAAATACGCAACCAGCAAGGGGATCTCGTCGCGCCGTTCGCGCAGCGCGGGCAGGGACACGTGGATCACGCTGAGCCGGTAGAACAGGTCTTCGCGGAAGGTGCCTTCCTGGCTCATGCGCCGCAGGTCCTTGTTGGTCGCGGCGACGATGCGCGTATCGACGGCAATCACTTCGTCCGAGCCCACGCGCTGGATCTCATGCGCTTCCAGGACGCGCAGCAGCTTGACCTGGCCAGTCAGCGGCAGCTCGCCGATCTCGTCCAGGAAGATGGTGCCGGTATGGGCGCTCTCGAACTTGCCGCGCCGGTCGTTGCTGGCACCCGTGAACGCGCCCTTCTTGTGCCCGAACAGCTCGGACTCCAGCAGGCTGTCCGGGATGGCGCCGCAGTTGACCGAGATGAACGGCCGGTCCTGGCGCGAGCCGTTGGCGTGGATCACCTTGGCCATCAGTTCCTTGCCCGTGCCGCTTTCCCCGTCGATCAGCACGGGCAGGTCGGTGGGTGCGGCTTTCTCCGCGATTTCCAGCGATTCAAGCAGCTTCGGGTTGTCGCCGAACGTGCCTTCGAAGATGAAGCTGCGCTCCAGCAGTGCCTGGCGCCGCTCGCGCGGCATGCGCTCGACTTCTTCCGGCGCCGGCGCCTCGCTGCCGCCGGCGGCCTGCACGAAGCGCTCCTTGTGCGACAGGCCCATCACCTCGTCGCGCAGCGTGGTGGCCTGCTTGAGCAGCTTCTCGATATCCGCACGCTCCAGCCGCGAAGACCAGCGCAGCGTAGAACGCAGGATCTCGAGCTTCTCGATCAGCCCGGCGAAAGAAACCGCGGAGGTAGCGGCTGGCGGCCTGGCGCCCTGGTTATATAGCTTCATGCTGCACTCAGTTGCTTCTGCACCAGCTGGTAGTACATGCCTTTGCGATCGAGCAGTTCCTCGTGACGGCCCTGTTCGACGACGGCGCCCTCGTACAGCACCAAAATCTTGTCGGCCTGCATGATGGTGCTGAGGCGGTGCGCGATGATCACCGCCGTACGCCCGCGCAGGATCTCCTGCATGTTCGCCAGGATGTTGCTCTCCGACTGCGTATCGAGCGCGGAGGTGGCCTCGTCGAACACCAGCAGGCGCGGGTCGTGGTACAGCGCGCGCGCAATGCACAGCCGCTGGATCTGCCCGCCCGACAGGCCCATGCCGCGCTCGCCCACGATCTGCTCATAGCCGAGCGGCAGCTTGGTGATGAACGGATGCGCGTCGGCCATCCGCGCCACTTCCTCGATGCGGCGGCGGTCGGGGCTTTCGTCGCCGCAGGCGATGTTCTCGGCGATGGTGCCGGAGAACAGCAGGTTGGTCTGCATCACGTAGCCCACCTGGGCCCGGTAGAACTCGGTGTCGATCACGCCGATGTCATAGCCGTCCACCTTCATCGAACCGTCGGTCGGCCGGTAGAAGCCCACCAGCAGCTTGGCCAGCGTGGTCTTGCCCGAGCCGCTGCGCCCGACGATGGCCACCATCTCGCCCGGCCTGATATGCAGACTGATGTTCTCGAGCACATAGGGCGTATCCTCGCCGCCATAGCGGAAGTAGAGCCCGTCCATCTCGATCTCGCCCTGCAGGTCCGGCAGCATCACGCGCGACATCACGTCCTGCGGCTTCTGTTCGGGCTCGAGGTCCAGTACGTCCCCCAGCCGCTCCATCGCCACGCCGGCATCGTTGAGCTGCCCCCACAGCGCCACGAGGCCCATCAGCGGCGCGAGCACGCTGCCCATGAAGGCATTGAAGGCGATGAGCTGGCCAATGGTCAGCTCGCGCTGCAACACCAGTGTGGCGCCCACCCAAAGCACGGCGATGGTCGTGGCAGCGTTGAGCAGCTGGCTGATCATCCCGATGAGGATATGGAAGGCCTGCGCCTGGTATTGCTTCTCCAGCGCCTTGGCGTATTTGGCTTCCCAGCGCAGGCGCACCGGCCGCTCGATGCCCATGCCCTTGACCGTCTCGGCGCCGCCCAGTGTCTCCATGAGATAGGCCTTGGCGTCGGTCGACGCGGCAAAGACTTCGCGCGCGTAGGTCTTCACCTTTGGCGTGACCACCACTGTCAAGGCCGCGATCGGGATCACGAACGCGATGAGCAGCAGCGTGAGCTTGACGTTGTAGAGGAACATGATGGTGAAGTAGATGAACACCATCAGCAGGTTCAGCGCCGTGGTCACCGTGGACTCGGTCAGGAAGGCGCGGATGGTCTGGTTCTCCTGGAAGCGCGCGAAGATGTCGCCGGTCTTGCGCTTGGCAAAGAACGACAGCGGCAGCGACAGCGTGTGCTTGAAGAAGTGCGACATCATGGCGAAATCCATGTTGCGCACCATGAAGTTGGCCAGGTAGGCGCGAATGGTCGCCATCAGCTGCGAGAACACATTGGCGATGATCAGCCCGACGATCAGCAGGTGCAGCAGGCCGATGTTCTGGTGCACCACCACGCCGTCCAGGATGTTCTGGATGATGAGCGGCGGCACCACGCCGAGCACCTGGATCACGAACGTGGCCAGGAACAGGTGCGCGAGAATCTTCTTGTACGGCGCCAGGTAGCTGATGAAGCGCAGCCACGGCGAGCGCTGCACCGACAGCTGCGTCATGCTCTCGCCGGGGCTGAACAGCAGGCACGTGCCGCTCCAGCCGCGTTCGAACTCTTCCGTGCTCATCTTGCGGAAGCCGATGCCCGGGTCCGCCACCCATACCCAGCGCGACGACACGCCGTACACGATCACGTAGTGGTAGCCCTCCCAGTGCACGATGAACGGCAGATCGAAGCCCATCAGCGAATCGCGCGTGCACTGCACGCCGCGCGTGGTGAAGCCCAGCGATTCGCCGGCGCGCGCCAGGCTTTCCAGCGTCGCGCCCTGCGTGGTCACGTTGGCGAGCTCACGCAGCTTGCCCAGCGACATCGGAATGCCGTAGTGCCGGCAGATCATGGCCAGGCACGCGGCGCCGCAATCCATCTCTTCGGCTTGCTCCACCAGCGCAAAACGCCGGATCAGCCGTTCGCCCAGTTCGGGCTTGGACTGAAGGTCCAGCAGCACCGGCCGTTTGCGGCGCTCGGCCAGCTTCTTCTGCCGGTGCAGTTCGCGGTCCACGACGCGGATGCGCTCTTCCAGCACCTCGCGCAGGCGCGGGTTGCGCTCCAGGATCAGCTGCACCGTCTTCTCGGGGATCACCAGCAGGCGCACGTCGGTCTCGGCGACGGCCGAAGCGATCTGCTCCTGCCGCATCACGCATGCGCGTTCGCCGAAGATATCGCCCTGCCCAAGCATCGCAAGCGGGTACTCGTCGCCCTCTTCACTGCGCACGATGCGCACGGTTCCCTGGCGCACCACGTAGAGCCGGCGGTCGTCCCGTCCGTCCTGCTTCAGGATCTCCTTGCCCGCGGCCACACGCTTGACGCCCACGCTGCGCACGGCGTCCTCAAGCTCGCGCCGGTCCAGCTTGCCGCGCAGGTCGAACAGCCGCGCCACGAAGCCGCCGGCCGAACTGATGGCCACGTAGCTCGTGATAAAGGCCAGCGCGGCCTGGTTGCCCGCTACCACCTTCTCGCCGATGCTGCGCGGAATCATCAGCAGCTCGGTCTTGCCCGACGCGCGCACCGACGACTCGTGGTGGTACTCGCGCAGCAGCGCAATGTCGGCGAACACTTCGCCGGTCTTGCGCACGCCCATGCTGATTTCCTTGCCGTGCTCCTCGTTGAAGACGCGCACGGAACCGGTCTTGACGATATACAGGCCGGGCGCCGGCTCGCCGGCATTGCACACGGTATCGCCGAAGCCGAACGTCTGTGTCTGGGCCGCGGCCGCGAGCTGTTCCAGCTCGTCGCGCATCAGGGCGGACAGGATCTCCACCGTCGCCAGGAAATCGGCGAGCGATGCGGCAGGCGGCGTGGCGGCAGTGGCCGACGGCGGCGGCAGCTCAGCCGCCGCCCCGCCTTCGCTAGCGGGCTTCGATGACATGTTCCTGCGCCCTGGCCATCAGCCACTCTTCACGCAGGAGCCGGCGCACTTCCACCGCGACGTCGCTGTCCAGCGTGGCGGGATGCTTGGCGCGTACCAGGAACACCTCGAAGAACGAGCGGTCCGGCGCGGCAAACGGCCCGAGCAGGTCGCCGGCCTCGGCGTTGAACACCTTCGCCTCGATATCGGTCTTGAGCGAGCCACGGAGGACCTTGCCGATGTCGCCGCCGCGCTCGCGCGTATCGGCAATGGAATGCTCGCGTGCCATCTCGGCAAAGCTGTCCGGATCGTCCTGCAGGTAGGAGATCAGCTCCTTGGCCTTGCCTTCGCTGTCCACCACGATATGGCTGACTTCAATGCTGTCGAAGCGCGGCGAATTGAGCTGGAAGTACTCATGCACCGCGTCGTCGCTGCAGACCTGCTCCATCATCCGCTCCTGGTAGAGGCTGTCGGTGATGAAGACCTCGAACTCGTCCAGGCTCACGCCCAGCGCGTCGAGATAGTGGTTCATGTCCGCCGCGCGGTGCAGCCCCTGCACGCGCCGGAACTGGTCGGCGCGCTCCTGGATCTCTTCCTGCGCCAGGGTCAGGCCTGCACGCTTTGCCGCGTGCACGGTCAGCTTGTCGCGCACCATCTGCTCGACCAGCCCTTCGAACTGCCCGGTGAACTTGAGCAGTCGGATGAATTCCTCGACGCCCAGTACCTCGTCGTCGATACGCACAATGCCAGTCATGGCCCTGCCTCCTTTGACTGCCGCACTGCGGCAGTCGCGATTTGCTCCACGTGCTCCACGTGCTCCACGAGATCCGCGTTTCCCGCTAGCCCGCCACCTCCCGGAACGGATCCAGGCCCAGGTCGATCAGCCGGCGCTCGCGCACCACGATCTCGGCGGTGGCGGTCATGCCGTAGCGCAGCGGATAACGGGTGTCGCCCACGGTGTAGTAGTCGCGCGCCAGGCGGATGCGGCCCTCATAGACCGGCTGCCTGTCCGGCCCGCCTGGCTTGGTGGCTGGCGAGATGTATTCGAGCGTGCCTTCGATCAGGCCATAGCGCTGGTATGGGAACGCGTTGAACTTGAGCTTGACCGGCAGGCCTTCCTTCAGGAATGCGCGGTCGCGCTCGGCAATGGCGATCTTGAGCACGGGGCGTGCGTCGTTGGGAGCGATGCCGCCGATCGGTGTATTGGCCTGGATCTTGTCGCCGCGCTGCGTGGAGGTGACGTCGGTGATGACGCCCGACACCGGCGCCAGGATCAGCAGGAAATTGTCCTTGTCGATGTTCTCGAAGCGGATGCGCGCAGCCGCGTCGGCCACCAGGCGAGCGGTCTGCACCTGCAGGCGCAGCTTGTCCTCCGTGCTGGCGATTTCGCGCAGCGCGGCCTCATACTGCACCCGCAGCCCGGCCAGCTCCTGCCCGCTGCTTTCGAGCTGCACGTTGGCCTGCGTCAGTTCCTGGCTCTGCCGGGCTTCCAGTTCGGCCAGCCGCGACTGCGCTACGCGCAGGCTGTTCTCGGCCTCCTGCGTCGCTGCGCGCTTGGCTTCCACCTGCGACTGCGACACACCGCCGCCGCCCGGCAGCGCGAACAGGCGCGCATAGCGGTCCTGTTCCTGGCGCGAAAAGTCGCGTGCGCGCCGCGAGTTCTCCACGTTGCTGCGCGCCTCCTGTATCTGCGCGCGCTGCTGCTCGGTGAGCCGTGTCGTGCCTTCGGCAATGCGCGTCTCGTGCTGGCGCGTGGCCACGTCGATCTGCTGCTTGAGCGCGGCGGCGCGGCGCTCCATCAATGCCTTCTTTTCCGGAAACTGCTTCCACTCGCGCTCCGAGTCCTCGAGCTTGAGCTGCGCTTCCAATGCATTGGCCGCGGCCTCGATTGCGCCGCGCGCGTTCAGGCGGGCCAGCACGTCGTCCTTCGATACCGGCTGCCCTTCCGCGACGTAGAGGTCCGCGAGTTCGCCATCGACAGGTGCGTAGAAGCGCCTGACTTCCGATTCCGGCGCCAGCGTGCCTTCGGCCGTGACGATCACATCCGCATGGCCGAAGAACGACCAGATCAGCGCGCACACCACCAGCGCAAACGTGGTCACCACCGTCAGCAGGCTCAGCCGCCACGGTTCGGCGGTGAGGATGGCGAGGCCTTCGCCGCCGTGGTCCTCGAGCGCCTCGGACAGGGGCTTGAGGCGGTTGCCGCCCTGCGCGTCGTTCATGGCCGCCCCTCGTTTGGCTTGTCCGGTGCCGCTGCGGCTTGCGCTTCGGCACCCTGCCCTTCGCCGCCGAGCAGCTCCAGCTTTGCCTTGAGCACGGCCGGATCGAGCACCATGCGCAGTTCCTGCAAGGCGCGGCGCTGCTGATCGACTTCCGCGCGGATCTCCTCCTCCGCCTTGTTCCATTGCGCAAGATCCGCACTCTCGCCCGCCTTGAGCTGGCTGACGATGCGGATCCCCTGCCGCGCGTCTTCCTGCGCCTGCGCCAGCCGCCGCGCCTGGTCACGGAACTTCGGCGAAATGCCGGGTTCCAGCCGTTGGTCGCCGCCGATCTGTCCGTTGGCGCGGTATTGTTTCCACCCGGCGATGGCCCGGCTCACCAGCTCACGCGCGCGCCGCAGGGCACTGTCGCGGATGGCCGTGACATCGGCCTCCACGGCCCTGGCGTAGTACTTGTCCTCGTCGGGATCGAGCATGGCATAGAAGCCGAGCAGCTTGTCCTCGTAGCCGCCGGCGCCGCGCGCGCCCTGCAGCGCCGCGTACTGTGCGGCGACCTGCTGCTTGTGCGCGGCATCCTTCGCCACGTCGTCGCCCCAGGGCCCGGCGCTGATGCGGCGCAGGCCCGCGATGGCCGTGGCGCTGTCGCCGCGCTGCCAGGCCTGCGCGGCCACCGCGTACTGGCGCGCCACGTCCGTACCGGGCAGGCGCTGCGCGAGCCGCGCGTACTGGGCCTGGAACGGCGGCGTGACGAACTTCGCCTCGGCCATGCGCGCCACCAACGGCCCCGGGTTGCGTGCCCGCAGCGGCTGCATCAGCGCGGTGTAGCGGCGCAGATCGTCCTGGAGCTTGTCCATCCCGGACAGCCGCGGGTACTTCTCCCTGTAGTCGGCCAGCACCGGTTGCAGGGCCTCGGGCTGGTCGCGCGCGAGCTCGGTCGCGATCGTCGCATTGAGCCGCTCGATAGCGGCCAGGTAGACCGACTCGTCCGTCTGCAGCTTGCGCACATCGCTCAGCGCACTCGCATAGACGTCGCGGAATGCCGGCTCATAGCCGGCGATGCGTCCCAGCGCGCGCTGGTGCGCGGCGGTGTCCTGGTTCCAGTACGTCAGCAGGCCGCGAATCACTGCCTCGTCGGTGTAGAGGTGGATCGGCGCATCGGCACCGCCGCGCTGCGCGAAGTAACGCTCCAGGTTGCCGATCCACTCGAGCTCGCGCACCAGGGGGCGAGCGTCCGCGTTGTGCTGGCTGCCCGCGACCATGTCCGCAAGTACCGCGGCGGCGCCGTTGAAATCCTGCGCCTTGAGCTTGCCTGCCCATTGCGGCACGTAGGCGCGCAGCAGCGCTTCCGTCCCCATGGCCTGGAACGGCGCATCATCGGGATGCCTGGCGAGATAGGCATCCGCAGCCTTCGCCGCTTGCGCGTACTGGCCGTCGGCAAGCAGCGACTTCACGTCGCGCTCGGGCATGCCGCGCAGGTAGAGTACGCCCAGACCCACCGCGACCAGCGCCACCAGCGCCACGCCCCAACGCCCGGCTCGCCGCAAGCGCGCCGGGTCGTTCAGGCCGAAGCGCCCGGCGATCTCTGCCGCCAGCAGCGCCATGCGGCTGCGCGGGCGGTTCCCCTTGCGCGCCGACGCGTCGGTAGCCGCGGCGGCTTGCGCCTCGGCATCGGCGTTGACCTCATCTTCCTGCCGAGCCGCGTAGTCGACGCAGAAGATGTCGAGGAACGAGTCGGCCGCGCCGACAAAGGTGGTCTTGTCCCCGCCCTCGTCTGCCACGTCCGGAACCGGCGCCACGGCATGCTCGGCCACCGGCTCGACGTCGGAGGCAATCTCCGGCCCGGCCAGCACGGTGCGCGTGGCGGTTGCGTCGGCATCGCCTTCGCGCTGCACTTCCACCTTGTAGACGAAGTGGCTGCCGCCGAACGCGATCAGGTCGCCATCGTTGAGCGGCAGGCCGTGGTCGGCGAGCCGATGGCCGTTGACGAAGGTGCCGTTGGTGCTGCCCAGGTCCTCCAGGAACGGGATGCCGCACTTCAGGTAGATATGCGCGTGGCGCCGCGACAGGTAATTGACCTGCTGCGGATGGCTGTCGCGGTAGCGCGCAAACGCGTTGTCAGCCTTGCTGATCAGGTATGGAAAGCCGTTCAGCTCGATCGGCTGCAGGCCAAGGTCGTTGCGCTCGGGCTGCAGCGTGACCGCCACGCGCGGCGGTTCCGGCGCGGGCACGCGCGGCGAAAGCCGTACACGGAACGACAGCGCCGTGCCGAAGGAAAGCTCGTCGCCATCGCTCAGCCGCAGCGGGTGCCCGGCGACGTCGGCGCCATTGATGCGCGTGCCGTTCTTGCTGCCCAGGTCGGCCACGTAGACCGCGCCGTGCTCGGCGAAGATGCGCGCATGCCGGCGCGACAGCGCCGCGGTCAGCTCTTCGGGGTAGGAAACGAACGGTGCTTCAGTCCGGCCGACGGCGAACAAGTCCTCGCCGATGCGGATCTCGCCCAGCTCCGGACGGGAGACGGGCGTCAGCAGAATATCGAACTCCTGACCCATCCTCACCGGCATTTCCATGATCAGTGCATCGTCAGGAGCCATGTTTCCAAGAAACCAACAGCGCAGCCTTGACCGCTGCCGCACCGGGGGGATGAATCGTCAATCAACATAGTAGGCGACGCCTCTCGCTAGTCAATTGGCTGAGTGCCGGCCGTTGTGCGCAGGGTGTCGCCCATGCGGCGCAAACCGCGGGCGTGCCCTGCACTCTCCGGAACCGATGTATCGTGAACGCTGCCTGGCGCGCCGGCGCCGTGCGGCCGTCAGGGCGCGCTGTTCGACGCGGCGTTGCGCACTTGCACGTCGGACCAGCCGCCGCCGAGCGCCTTGTAGAGCGTGACAGTATCGGCAAGGATCTGTTGGTGGACAGCCAACAAGGACAGTTGCGCGGTCAGCAGCGAGCGCTCGGTCTCGAAGACTTCGAGCTGCGACACCACGCCCTCCTTGAGCTGCGCCTCGATCTGTGCCGACACCACGCGCAGCTGGTCAACCTGTTGCTGCAACTCGATGCGCTGCTTCTTGTGCGCGTCGACATTGACCAACGCGGATTCCACCTCCTCGAACGCGTTCATCACGGTGCGGCCGTAGTCGCTTTCCACGACCTTGACCTGCGCCTCGGTGGTCTTGATGCGGGCGCGAACGTTCGGGTCCAGCATCGGCAGGCTGATGCTCGGCGCGAGGCCGAATGTGAAAGTTTTCAGCAGGCTACTCAGCGCGAAGCTGGCCGCACCGCCGTTCGCGGTCAGGCTGATGCTCGGCAGCTGCGCGAGCCGGGCCTGGCCAACAATGTTGTACGCCGCCAGCACGCGATATTCCGCGGCCACGATGTCGGGCCGGCGCGCCAGCAGCTGCGACGGCAGGCCCGCCGGCACCGGCGGCGGCTGCACGCGGTCCTGCAGCTTGCCGGGCGGCACCTTGAGATTGCCCGCCGGCACGCCAACCAGCGTGGCCAGCGCGTTCTCCGTCACGTCGCGCGAGCGGCGCAGTTCGATCAGGTCCTTGGTGAGCCGGTTGATTTCCGCCTGCTGCTGCATGACGCGGATCTTCGGCACCAGGCCGTTCTGGAACATGGCCTGGTACGTGCCGAGGATCTGGCCATTCTTCTGCACAGTGCGCGTCTGCTGATCGATCTGTTCGTCGAACTGCAGGATCTGGAAGTAAGTCGTCGATACATTGGCGGCGAGCGTCAGGTAGCCGGCGCGCCAGTCCGCCTCGGTGGCATGGAACTCGGCGGTCTGCGCCTGCACGCCCTTCTCGACCTTGCCCCAGATATCGATGTCCCAGCTCAACTGGGCGCCCGCGTTGAAGCTGCGCAAGGTCGGCTGGCTGGTTGTCTTCGTGATGCTTGCGCCCGCGTTGAGATCGACCACGGGCAGCGCGCCGGCCTTGGCTTCGCCGATCTGTGCCTGCGCCACGCGGATGCGCGCGGCGAGCACCTTGATGTCGTAGTTGCCGGACAGTGCCTGTGTGATCAGCTTGTCGAGATACGGATCCCGGAAGCCCTGCCACCAGTTCGGCTGCACGGTCTCGGATGGCGATACGGTGATCGACTCCTGTCGCGTCCATTCTGCCTTGGCAGGCGTTTCGGGACGTTCGTACACCGGCGGCCGGAAGTCCGCACAGCCGGCCAGCCAACCCGCGCAGGCAGCGGCGGCAACCCATGCAGCAGCCCGGCGCGGCCGCGAAACAGTCAGTGGCGATTCGGTAGAGGCGTTGGTCACGATGTCTTCCTGCAACCACGCGCGGGACCCCGGCCACCGTGGTGGCCGGACCTGCATTGCGTGTCTGTATTGTGGTTCGCGCCGGCGCACGCTCCAACCCCGAAATGGGGGCGGCGGCAACGGCGTGGATATCGGCAGCGGCGGCGGCGGCGGCGGCCTAGCTGAAGATATTGTTCTGCAGCGTGGTCATGTCGGGCTCCGGTAGGATGGTATTGCTGGTGTCGCTTTCCGGAGCACTGACGCATAGGTTGTGCCAGCCTCGCAATGCGCGCGCTGTCCTGGCTGCAAATGCCTGAAAACAAGCGGATTTCAGCGGCATCGCGAATGGTCGCCTGCGAGATGGAGCAGTGGCCACGCCCATATGGATGACGGGCTATGACCAACAGTTGCGCGATATCTGTCGGCTGTCAGGCAACAGCGCGGGCATGATGTGCGCGGCGGCATGCGCGCCGCCGCGCGGATGCGATCACTTCACGTAGATGGTGATCTTCTTGGAGTAGACCGGGGGATTGGTCGGGATGTGCTTGTCGTCGCCCATCAGCAGCTGCAGGGTATGCTTGCCGGGCGGCAGTTCGACCATGGTCTCGGTCTCGCCGGCACCGAAATGCAGGTGGTTGCGATCGTTCGGAATTTCCTTGTCCATGGGCGGCAGGTCCACGTCGATCAGCAAGTGGTGGTGGCCGGTCTTCGGATACTTGACGTCCTTCGGCGCCACGCCCATGTTGCGCAGGCCAAACCATACGCGGAACGGTTTGCCTGCCGGGAGCACCTGACCGTTGTTCGGATAGCCGATGTACAGGTAGGCGTTGGGCGGAGCCGGCGTTTCCCCAGCCATGGCCGCGGCCGGCAGCAGGAGACTCGCGCCGAGCAAGGTGGCGGCTAGCAGCTTGAACATGGTGGATCCCCCCTCGCGCTATTTCACCGTGATGGTGATCTTCTTGGAGTAGAGCGGCGGGTCGAACGGCACGTGCTTGGCATCGCCCAGCAGGAGCTGCAGCGTGTGCTTGCCCGGCGGCAGTTCGATGCGCGCGTCCGTTTCCCCCGCGCCGAAGTGCAGGTGGTTCTTGTCGGAAGGGATTTCCTTGTCCAGCGGCGGCAGGTCCACATCGATCAGCAGATGATGATGGCCGCACTTGCTCGACTCGATGCCCTTGGGACAGACGCCCATGTTGCGCAGCCCCATGCGGATCCAGAACTTGCCGCCCGTGATGACCGCGCCGTCAGGGGGCCAGATGATGTAGACCTCCGCATTCGGCGGCGCCGAAGTCGGCATCGAGACAGACGGCACAACGGCAACGGCCATGGCCGCCAGCAGGCGGAGCAGGAATCGTCTGGACATACGCGGCGCCTCCCGGAGAGTGTCCGAAACCCGATCACGTTGTCCCGCAAGCCCGTGGTTCTTCTGGTTGCTATTGGCCAGCGCTCGGCGATTCGGTATTCAGGTTAGAACGGAACCCGGCAAAAAGCGAACTCGCCATGACATCGCCGCCCCGCTTTTCCGCGGCGCGGATGGGCAGCGCGCCACGGCGCCTCATGCAAGCACCTCCGGATTCACAATCGCTGTGCTATCTTGAAGCAAGCCAACGTCACGGCAACACCACAATGCGCCGAGGCGCCGCCCAAGCGCGCGCATCGGGCTGGCCGCAGTTCCAACAGGGTCCGAATATGTGGCGCAAACCTCCTGTCGTTCTGCTTGCATCCGTGCTGGGCACCAGCGCGCTCCTCGGTGGCATGGCCGGCCCGGCAACCGCCGGCGAAATGTCCGCCGCACCGGATGCGGCACCTATGCTGCTGGCCGGCATCCTGCCCAAGAACAGCGATGAGCAGTACGAGCTGACGTTCTGGGAATCGATCAAGAACAGCAACTACGCCGGCGACTACGAGGCCTACCTCAAGCAGTATCCGAACGGCCGCTTCGCGGCGCTTGCCAGGGCGCGCATCGAGCGCCTGAGCGCGGCCAGCGCGCCGGCCGCCAAGAGCCCGCCGCCGGAGCGCGCCAAGCCGGCCCAGCCACCCGCCGCCGCGACACCGCCAGCAAAACCCGCACCTGCGCCGCCGGCACAGCAGCGGTCCGCACCACCGGCCACCGCGGCAGCACCATCCTCGCGCCCGGGCACCACGGTCTCCGGCCCGGTCAGCGTTGGCGGCGAGCGCAAGCCGGTCGAAGTCAAGGGCGAGATCCACGACTGCCCGGCCTGCCCCGTGCTCGTCAGTCTGCCTGCCGGCAGCTTCACAATGGGCAGCAATGCCAGCGACCCGGCGGAAAAGCCGCCGCACCATGTCACGATCAGCCAGCCGTTCGCGATCGGGCGTTACGAGGTGACCGTCGAGCAATGGAACGCCTGCGTGGATACGGGCGGATGCGACCGCATCGCCACCGTGGCGAACAGCGCCAAGACCGCGCCAATACGCGATGTCAGCTGGGACGATGCGCAGCAGTACGTCGGCTGGCTGAGCAAGACCACCGGCAAGACCTACCGCCTGCCCACTGAAGCGGAATGGGAATACGCGGCGCGTGGCGGCACGGCCTCGGCATTCTGGTGGGGCGACCAGATGCGCAAGGGCACGGCCAACTGCAAGGACTGCGGCGACCCGTGGAGCCAGGATGCGCCGGCCAACGTGGGATCGTTCGCGGCCAACCCCTTCGGCCTCTACGACGTCAACGGCAGCGTGTGGGAATGGGTCAGCGACTGCTGGCACAGCAGCTACAAGAATGCGCCAACCGATGGCCGGAGCTGGGACGAAGCGAGTTGCGGCGCGCGCGTGATCCGCGGCGGTTCATGGCGCGAGGGCACCAGCTACATGGTGTCTTCCACGCGATTCAAGTACAGCGCAAGCGTGCGGCAGTCCCAGAACGGCTTCCGCGTCGCGCGCGACATCAAGTAGCCACCCGACCCATCGACGCTCATGGCACCATGACGCTCATTTCGCGCGCGTGGAGATCTCCACGAGGTCCGCGCTGATGCGGTCCTGCCCGTATTTGTGGGCCATCTGCCCGAGCGGCTTTTCCAGCGCCTTCAGGTAGTCCTGCCTCGACTCCACCTCGGTGCGCCGCCCGTCGAACAGCGGCGCCGGCGTCGTCAGCAACACCACCAGTTCCGTGCCGAACGGCCGCGAGATCACCCAGTCGCCGCCGTCGCCGATGGTGGCGCTGTAGCTGGCCGGCGCCTGGTGGCCGGGCACGCGCGCGCTCGGCACCAGGTGGGCCACATTGCCGTCGGCGGCGAAGTAGTCGACGTACACATACGAATCCTGCGCGGGCGTGCGCAGCTCCAGCACCAGCGGCGTGCCTTCGGTCAGTTGTGTATGGTTGCCGCGCGTGCGCAGCGACGATGCGGCTGCGCCCTCGCGGCGACCGGACCAGTATGGCGCGATCATGCGTGCGATATCGCACTTGTCGGCGCTGAGCGGTTGCGTATCCACGTCCAGCGATTTCACGCCCGGCAGCGCGTTGAGCTGCTCGCGCAGGCGCGACACGCCCACGCTCTCGGCCAGGTAGCCACGCACGTGGACCCTGCCGTTCTCCGGCGAGGTCGCCGCCAGCAGCGAGCATGGCACTGCGGCCGTCACACGCAACACCGCTGGCATGGAGAACGCCTCGGCCGGCGGGCGCGCGGCAGGAGCAGGCGGTGTTGTCGACGTGGATGGCGCAGGGGGCGTCGTGGACGGTGCGGTCGGCGAACTGCCGGCCTGCGCCACCACCGGCGGCGTCTGTGCCGGCCGGCTGGTACGCCATGCGAAGTAGCCGACCGCCGACACGCCCACCACAGCGGCCACGGCAACGCCCGCCAGCAACGCCGGCCGCTGCGGCACCGCCGACGCCGCGCTCATGCCCGCCAGGAAGCGTTCGACCGTAGGCGTGCGGGTCTCGCGGTCCAGCGACAGTGCCTCTCGCAGCGTCTTCCACTGTGTGCGCGACAGCTCGCGCGGCTGCGCCGGCTTGAGCCCCGCCGCACGCGCCTGGTTCGCCGACATGCGTTCATAGGGGTGCCGGCCGGTCAGCAGCTCGTAGGTGACGCAGGCCAGCGCATAGATGTCGTCGCGCGGATCGGGCTCGCGGTGCTCGAACATCTCCGGACTCGCGTACGCCGGTGTCATGCCGCCGAGCGAGCCGGGATCGAATACGGTCTTGTCGGATTCGTCCGCAGGCGGCAGGAAACCGCGCGCGATGCCGAAATCGATCACCTTCACTTCGCTGCTGTCGGTGAGGAAGACGTTGGCGGGCTTGAAGTCGCAATGCACGAAGCCGCGCTCATGCGCATAGGCCAGCGCATGGCCCATGCCGGCGATGATGGGCATGGCCTTGGCCATAGGCATGCCGGTGAAGCCGGGCGCCTTGAGAATCTGGCTGAGCGGCTTGCCCGACAGGTATTCCATGGTGAGGAAGACCACCGGGCCATCGCGGTCGAAATCGTAGACGGTGACGATATTCCGGTGCGCCAGCGTCTGCGCCTTGCGCGCTTCGCGCTGCAGGGCAATCAGCGACTTGGGGTGGCCGCTGAACTGCAGGTTGAGCACCTTGATCGCGATATACGGCTTGCGGTCGGAGGCCTCCAGCTTGCGCAGGTCCAGGGCCTTGTACACCGTCCCCATGCCGCCGACGCCAAGGCACTCTTCCAGCACGAAGCGCCCGTTCAGCGTATCGCCGACGCCCTTCGGCCGCGAGGCCGGCGGCACGGTGCCGACTGCCGGCGAGGTGGCATAGAGCGAGCCGGTCACAGGCCCGGTTTCCATGTGGGTCGACTCGCCCGCCGGATCGTACTGCGTCGTGCCGCGCCGCTCGATGCGGCGCATGACCTCGGCGTACACCGCGGGGGGGAACGGGAAACGGGTGTTCTCTTCGACGATCACCCGTGCCAGCTGGCTCGGCGTGGTGTGCTCCTGCGCCAGCGCCATGTCGAATGACGCGACGAACTCGTCGTCGGACAGCCCACCGTTCTGGAACTTCCGAATCAGGTCTTTGACACTGGCCACCGGCGTTGCCCCGAAGTCGATGCAAGCGGAACGCACTCACGCAAACGCCCCGTCCACGATGGATACTAGTGCGCACTCTTGGCATCCGCAAACCGCGCGTGCGCGTGCCGCGGCGCGATTGCCACCTAGTGCCCGGACGGGTCACATCGAGGCAAGCCGCTGTCGGTGCCGCGCCAACAACGAACATCGATCTGTTGGCGAATTCCCGTCAGTCTGGCTGGTCCGGTATCGGCACGATCGCAGCACGCAACGTGTTCCCATCCCGCAAACCCGCCTGGCGATTGGCGCCCGCGAATTCCACATGCCCGCAGTCCGAAACCTGGCATGGCTCCTGCGTGTTCCTGCCTTTCGGGAGACGCCTGAGACGTCGACCGGAATGCGTCGCAGCGAATAGTGACTGCATCGAGACGGTGCGCGGCGCGATCGGTGCAGTCCCGTTGCTGCGCGACGTGTGGCGCAGCGGCCTGCTTGCGCATCGGACCGCACGCCTATACTGAATCGGCGCCGCCCCCGCGCGGACGCGGCGCCGCACGACCGGAGAAAGCCATGGCAGTGATCGTCATCAAGGACTTGACTGAAAACATCGACCTGGACCGGGAGGCCATGACCGCCATCCTCGGTGGCAGCCGCAGCGGTGGCACAGGTGGACGTGGCTGGCACGGACTGCGGCAGCGCGGACCGTCCCGCCTGGTCGCGTATCCGCAAGGTTGGCCGGCAAACCCGCACGTCCGCCCGCTGGAGCGCATTGAGGGCAAGCTGCCTCGCAAGTGACGCTGGCCCCGGACGCACCACCGAAATAGAAAGCCCGCCATGACGTGGCGGGCTGGTTGCGGACGGCCCCGGACCTTCTGGGTCAACGCCATCAGCAGTTCGGTCATTCCTTGCCAAGCAGGTTTCCCATGATTCCGCCCATGACGCGGACGCCCCACCGGACCACCCGGAGAGTCGCGGGAATTCTGGCAGTGGCGACAATGACCGCAATGCTCACGGCGAGCAGCGAACCAGTATCGTTGTAGAAGGCCAATACGGGAACTCTATTGTCCGCCCCGAGCGAGCAATCCTTTGCTCGCGCCTTGAGTATAGGCTGGCCTCTCCTGCTTTCAACCCGGAATTGGCACCGCGCGGATGTGAGTGCCAACGCCAGTGTCCGATGTGCCGGCGGCCTGACATATCTGGTTACTTTTTCGCAGCGCAACAAATTTTGATGGTTCTGCTATAATCCGCGCCGTGAGTTTCGCAACTGTGAGTTCCGCCACCCGCCAGGCACATCCCGCCAAGGCGAATCCGCTGCCCTCCCAAGCTCTGTTTCTCCGCCGCCGATCGCGTTTGTTTTGCTGTATCAGTGGCCGACAGAACGCACCGCTCACCGACGTAGCCTCGTCTCCGATCCTGTTGAACAGCCTGAACTGAGCTGTTTGCCTGCCAGGGACCATGCGGCTGGCCTAGCGCCTGCCGACACCCTGCCTGCCGCCGTACTGTCAGCTGAGTCTGTCGTAACGGCCTCACCGATTGGCGCCGAAGCCTTTTTAAAGACTTTGCACTGCGCCCACCCCTATTTCTTTTGCGTGACAGGGGTGCCATGCATTTTTTATCACGACGACATGACCCAGCACGACATTCGTGCGGAGCAAGCTATTGCCTCCGCTACCGACGCTTCGATCACTTCCGCCGCCCAAAGCCCGCTCGACAAGCTCGACGCCATGCTCAACGGCCCCGAGGAAGTGACTGGCGCCGCCGCAGCGGAGAACGGTTTTGCCACGCTTGGCCTCGATGCGGCCATCCTGCGCGCACTCTCCGAACTGAACTACAACAACCCGACGCCCGTCCAGGCGCAGGCCATTCCCGCCTTCCTGGCAGGCCGCGACCTGCTGGTATCGAGCCAGACCGGCTCGGGCAAGACGGCGGCCTTCATGCTGCCCGCCATCCAGCGCATCAGCGAAAAGCCGGCAACGAACCGCCCGACCGAACCCGCCAAGCGCATGAAAGGCAAGCGACCCCGCCCGGCCCCGGCTCAGCCTTCGCTGCTGGTGCTGACGCCGACGCGCGAACTGGCGCTGCAGGTGACCGAAGCCGCCGCCAAGTACGGCCGCCACCTGCGCCGCATCGTCTGCGCCAGCATCCTGGGCGGCATGCCCTACCCCAAGCAGCTCGCCATGCTGGCGAAGATGCCGGACATCCTGGTCGCTACGCCGGGCCGCCTGCTCGACCATATCTCGGCCGGCCGCATCGACCTGTCGGCACTCGACATGCTGGTGTTCGACGAAGCCGACCGCATGCTGGACATGGGCTTTGCCGATGACATCGACGCGATCGTCGACGCCACCCCGGCCAGCCGCCAGACGCTGATGTTCTCGGCCACGCTGGACGCGCGCATCGCACAGCTTGCCTCGCGCCAGCTGAAGGATCCGCAGCGCATCGAGATCGCCGCGGCCCGCGCCGACCAGAGCCATATCGAACAGCGCCTGCACTTCACCGACGACATGTCGCACAAGGAGCGCCTGCTCGACCACCTGCTGCGCGATGCCTCGCTCAAGCAGGCCATCGTGTTCACGGCCACGAAGCGCGACGCCGACTCGTTGGCCGAGCGACTGTCTGACACCGGCTTCGCCGCCGGCGCACTGCACGGCGACATGACCCAGGGCGCGCGCAACCGTACCCTGACCGCGCTGCGCCGTGGCAACCTGCGCGTGCTGGTAGCCACCGACGTAGCCGCGCGCGGCATCGATGTGCCCGACATCACCCACGTGGTGAACTTCGACCTGCCCAAGCAGGCAGAGGACTATGTGCACCGTATCGGCCGTACCGGCCGCGCGGGCCGCTCGGGCATCGCCATCAACCTGGTCAACCACGGCGACATGTTCCAGTGGCGCCGCATCGAGCGCTTCACCAACCATCGTATCGACGCCTCGGTGATCGAAGGGCTGGAGCCGCGCCGCTCGCCCAAGCCGCGCTCGAACTTCGGCGGCAAGCCGGGCGGCCGTGGCAATGGCGGCGGCTATCGCGGCGGCGAGCGCAGCTTCGGTGATCGCAATTTCGGCGAACGCAAGTTCGGCGGCGAAAGCCGTGGCTTCGGCAATCGTGGCAGCCAGGAAGGTGGCCGCAGCTTCGGCGACGACAACCGTGGCAACCGCGAAGGCGGCTACCGCGGTGGCGAGCGCAATTTCAGCGATCGCGGCGATCGCAACTTTGGTGAGCGCAAGTTCGGTGGCGAAAACCGTGGGTTCGGCAATCGTGGCGGCCAGGAAGGCGGCCGCAGCTTCGGTGACGACAACCGTGGCTTTGGCAACCGTGAAGGCAGCGGCGGCTACCGTGGTGGCGAGCGCAGCTTTGGCGACCGCAGCTTCGGGGATCGCAAGTTCGGCGGCGAAAGCCGCAGCTTCGGTGACCGCGGCGGCCGTGATGGCGGCCGTAGCTTCGGCAACCGTGAAGGTGGTTTCGGTGGCCAGCGCAATGGCAATGGCAATAGCCGTTCGCGTTACGAGCGGTAAGGCAATGGTGGCGCTGCGCGCGCTGGTGTTGTGATGGAGGGCACCCTGGGGGGTGCTCTTTTTTTTTGAGTGATTGGAGGGATGGGTGACAACGCCCCCCCCTAAATCCCACACGTCCGAAACCCCACCAACACAAAATCCTCCTCCGGCAGCAACGCCAACCGCGCCCGCACATGTCGCTGGCGCGAAGCACTGACAAACGTCGTGCCTCGCACCGCCTGGTGCGTCCCGAATCGTGCCACCAGCTCGCCATCCGATGGCGACGCTGCAAACCCCGCATACGGCTCGTATGGAGAAGCGGTCCACTCGCGCAATGTGCCCCATTGCAGGCCACGATTCTGCAAGGCGGCAAGCTCCCATTCGGCTTCCATCGGCAGGCGCCGCCCTGCCCACGCGCACCAGGCCTGCGCTTCATACAGCGTGACATGCCTCACAGCCTCGTCGGGGTTGAGCGTGCGCAGCGTGCCAAAGCGCTCCACCATCCAGTTGCGCGATTCCGGGTGCCGCGACCAGTAGCGCGGTGCGGAGCGCTCCTGCGTCATCAACCACTGCCGGCCCGCGGCCGACCACCAGGCCGGGTGTTCATAGCCGCCGTCTCCGACAAACTCCAGGAACTGCGCGTTGCTGACCAGCGCGGCGTCGATTTCGAATGCCGGCACATAGGTGGGCTGCGGCGGCAGTTCGTCCGGCTGCGCATAGCCGTCCGGATCCGACCAGCCTTGCGTGAAGCGGCCACCGGGGAAATGCAGCGTGCCGGCATGCCCGACCGGCACGCCAGGTCCGGGCGCAACCGGCGCGGCGGGTGCCAGGCCGAGCGCCTGCAGCAAGGCTGCGAGATTTTCCGCCTGCGCGTCCTCCAGGAACAGCGCACGGCGGAAGGGATAGAGCGTGAGGTCGCCATCGTCAGGCAACAGGGCCAGACGGCGCAGCAGGCCATCGAGCACATCGGAAGCGTATTGCTTGACCACGGCCACGTCGGGCAGAACGATTTCCCAACGCTCGTCCGGGCCGATACGCTCCGGGTCGAACCACTCGTCTGCGCCATCCAGCCGCGACGGCTCGCCGGCCACGGGCACCGGCACGCCGCCACGGTCGAGCTGGCGTACGCCGCGCAGGCACCACCACTCGGCATGCCAGGCGATATGCCCAAGCGTCCATAGCGGCGGATTCGCGTCGTACTGCCGCGGCACGTCCCAGCCCTTGCGGGTCTGCCCGAATGCGGCCAGCCAGGCCAGGGTGCGGCTGCGCGCATCGACCAGCGCCTGGGCCAGCCCTTCGCGCGGCAGGCGGCGGGCGTCGGACCAGCCAGCGTGGCCGCCACCGAAGTAGAGATCGGGAAGCATGGTGAAGCCGCTCATCGGGAAGACATCCGTTCGGGGAACGACGAAGACGGGCCGCCGCCCGCCATGGCAGCGGCCATTATGACACCGGGCGGGGAGACGCTTCAGGCGCGCGCGTGAAACACCGCGAACCAGCCCAGCGGGTCGGTCCAGTACACCGGGTCGTCGAAGCCGGCAGCTTCGAGCAGCATGGTGAAATCGCCAGGCCGGTATTTGTAGGAATCCTCGGTATGGATGCGCTCGCCTTCGCCGAACCTGCGCTCGCCGCCGTCCCAGCGCACCCTGACCTGCCGGCGCGCCTGCAGGTGCATCTGGATCCGCGAGGCCTGGCGATCGAAGCTCGCGACATGGCTCCAGTCGTCGACATCGAAATCCGTCGCGACGATGCGGTTCACGTTGCGCAGCACGTTACGGTTGAACGCCGCGGTGACGCCCAGCGGGTCGTCATAGGCGGCGACCAGCGTGGCTTCGTCCTTGAGCAGGTCCACGCCGATCAGTACTCCGTCGCCACGCCCGGCCGCGCCACGCAGCCGCTGCAGTAGCGCGAGCGCGTCCATGGGCGAGAAATTGCCGATGCTCGAGCCCGGATAGAAGAACAACCGCCTGCTTCGCCTGACGCTGCGCGGCAGGTCGAAGCTGCCGCACAAGTCCGCACCGAGCCCGAGCATGGGAATGTCCGGGTTCTGCTGCTGCAGGCACGACAGCGTGCCGCGCAGGAACTCCACCGAGATGTCCAGCGCCACATACTGGGCCGGCTGCAGGCTGCCGAACAGCCGCGCGGCCTTCTCGCAGTTGCCCGCGCCCAGGTCGATCAGCACGCAGCCGCTGCCCGCGCGCGCGGCAATGGCGGGCGCGGCACTGGCAAAGATCGCCGCCTCGGTGCGCGTCGGGTAGTACTCGGGCAGGTCGGTGATCGCTTCGAACAGGCGCGAGCCCAGCACATCGTAGAAGAACTTCGGGCTGATGCTCGCATCGGTCTGGCGCAGACCGGCCAGTACCTGCTCGCGCAGGGCGCGGCTGTCTTCGTGGTACTGCTGGATGAACTCCGGCTGCGGCAGTACGGCCCTGGGCGCATGGCCATTGGCCACGCTCACCAGCGAGGGATGGCCGTCGTGCGCGTCGTTGGCTTCGTTTGCGTTGTTTCCGTTGCGATGGCCGAAGCCGGATGGGTTGGCGGAGCGGGAACGGTTGAGCGGGGTCGGGACAGCCGGCATGTCGTTTCCTTGTGTGGTTATGGATCCACTTCTTATTCCCCCAAGGCGGACGCGCCCCTGCATGTGTGGGCGCGCCGGATCCGGGATGCGCCGCTGTGCTGTCCGGGACGCATCGACCGAAAGCCGATCTTCAAGGATAGGCGCCACACGGCGATTGCGCTTGCTGCAATGCACAATGGGAGTGCGGCGTCCTCTGGGGCATACGACACAGGCGGCTCATCTCCGTATCTTCCCCAATGCCGCCACGGCACAACAATTCGTTTATAATCCCGCCCAGCGTGGACGCACTCTGGTCCGCGTCCCTTCAAAGGGGAGTAGCTCCGGGGCCATGCCCTTAGCACAATCGTCATTCCGAGACGGACGTCTCCGGTTGTGCTGACACTGGTGCGCAGACCGCACCAGACGTCGAGCAAGACCTTTGCAACCTGGAATCATGGTTTGCAAAGGCGACCTCCGGTCCCCCGTTTCACTCCATGACTCCAGGCGAACCAAACGCACGTTTGCGGCTATTCGACTTGAGGAGAGTTCATGGAGTGGTTTACCGATCTGTTCACGATGCAGTTCCTGACGGCGCTGTTGTCCATCGTTGTCATTGACCTGGTGCTGGCCGGCGACAATGCCATCGTGATCGCCCTGGCGGCGCGCAACCTGCCGCCGCACCTGCAGAAGAAAGCCATCGTCTGGGGCACCATCGGTGCCGTGGTGGTGCGCTCGGCCATGACGATCGGCGTGGTCTGGCTGCTCAAGATTCCGGGCCTGATGCTGATCGGCGGCCTGGCGCTGGTGTGGATCGCCTACAAGCTGCTGTCCGAGGAAGGCGACGGCGACGGGCACGGTGCCGCCGCCACCACGCTGTTCGGCGCCATGAAGACCATCGTCATCGCCGATGCCGTGATGGGCATCGACAACGTGCTGGCCGTGGCCGGCGCCGCGCACGGCAGCTTCCTCCTGGTGGTGCTGGGCCTGCTGATCAGCATCCCCATCGTGGTGTGGGGCTCGAGCCTGGTACTCAAGCTGATGTCCCGCTTCCCGGCGATCATCTACATCGGCGCCGGCGTGCTGGCCTTCACGGCGGTGAAGATGATCGTGCATGAGCCGCTCATCAAGGCGTTCTTCGAAGCCAACCCGGTGATCAACTGGGGCCTGTACGTGCTGATCGTCGGCGGCGTGCTGGGCGCCGGCTACCTGGTGCAGAAGCGCCGCGAGCAACACCAGCAACAGCAACCGGCCGGCAGCCACTGAGGCTTGCCGCCACGCCAGGGCAGCCGCCCTGGCCACCTGCCGGAAGGGCCGCCCGAAGGGGTGGCCCTTCTTGCTTTAGAATGCCAGGTTTGCGGGCCCGCGCCCGCGTCACTTCCCATCCCGCCCCGCGCCGATGAAACAGTATCTCGACTTCATGCGCCATGTGTCCGAGCATGGCACCGAAAAGGCCGACCGCACCGGCACCGGCACGCGCTCGGTGTTCGGCTACCAGATGCGCTTCGACCTGCGCGAAGGCTTCCCGGTGGTCACCACCAAGAAGCTGCACCTGAAGTCGATCATCCTGGAACTGCTGTGGTTCCTGCAGGGCTCGACCAACGTGCGCTGGCTGCAGGAAAACGGTGTCTCGATCTGGGACGAGTGGGCCGACGAGAACGGAGAACTGGGCCCGGTCTACGGCTCCCAGTGGCGATCGTGGCCGACGCCGGACGGCCGCCACATCGACCAGATCACCGACCTGCTGAACCAGATCCGCGCCAATCCGGATTCGCGCCGCCTGATCGTCTCGGCCTGGAACGTGGCCGACATCCCGCGCATGAAGCTGCCGCCGTGCCACGCGTTCTTCCAGTTCTACGTGGCCGACGGCCGGCTGTCCTGCCAGCTCTACCAGCGCAGCGCCGACATCTTCCTGGGCGTGCCGTTCAACATCGCGAGCTACGCCCTGCTCACGCACATGATCGCGCAGCAGACCGGGCTGGACGTGGGCGACTTCATCTGGACCGGCGGCGACTGCCATATCTACAGCAACCACTACGAACAGGTGCAGACGCAGCTTTCGCGTGAGCCGCTGCCGCTGCCGGCGCTGAAGATCGTGCGCAAGCCGGACAGCATCTTCGACTACCGCTACGAAGACTTCGAGCTGGTCGGCTACCAGTCGCATCCCGCCATCAAGGCGCCGGTGGCCGTATGACGCTGCTGACTCTCGTCGTCGCTCGCGCCCGCAACGGCACCATCGGCCGCAACAATGCGCTGCCGTGGCGCCTGCCGGAAGACCTAGCGCACTTCAAGCGCACCACCATGGGCGCGCCGATCATCATGGGCCGCAAGACCTGGGATTCGATCAGCCGTCCGCTGCCGGGGCGGCGCAATATCGTGGTGAGCCGCAATGCAGCACTGAAGCTGGAAGGCGCGGAAGTGGCCGCCTCGCTCGAAGAAGCGCAATTGCTGTGCGTGGGTGTGGAACAGGTATTCCTGATTGGCGGTGCCCAGCTCTATGCCGAAGCGATGCCCAGCGCGGACCGGCTCGTGGTGACGGAGATCGATGCCGATATCGAAGGCGATGCGTTCTTTCCCGCGATCGACCGCACACAGTGGATCGAAACATCGCGCGAAACGCATCACTCGGAAGCCAATGGCTTCGACTATGCGTTCGTGACCTATGACCGGCCGGCTTCGGGTGAAGAGTAGGAGCCACTGACAAGGCAACCATGAAAGCAGGTGCGATTGGGTTGGCGTGCTTGGCGAGCGCCGCTGTTTCGCCGGCGTAGCCGGCGAGTCACTTCTTGTCCGAGCGACAAGAAGTGACCAAGAAACGCGTTTACTTGCCCTAACGGGCGAATATTGATCGTAGTGTGCCGAGGGTGTTGTACGGGTACGGGCTTCAGAGTGTTTCTGGCTGCCTGCCGCGTGGTGCGCGGCCGTGGGTAGGCTTTCAAGCGCTGATTGAACGAGCCCCGAAACTGTCCGTGGCCCCTGCTGCTACCGGTATCGCGGGAACGCCTTCGGCTGCGCTGCGCGCGGCGCCCTAGTCGGCAGAGCGACTGATATCAACGTCGCTGGCGCTGACGCTTCACTCTTCTTCATTTTTTTCTTTACGTCGCGCATGGCACATGCGCCAAGGGCTTCGTCACTACCCCTTGGTTCGGGCAGTGGCCCAGAAACCCAGACTGCTGAGTGCGCGCAGCGCAGCCGCAGGCGTCCCTGCGATATCGCTGTTAGAAGGGTCCACTCCGTAATCCGGGTTCGCTCGTACGCCCTGTCCCATCCTAATCATCTACGCGGCAGGCAGTCTGGTTATGCCACTGGACCGTCTTCACCTCATCGAGCCGTTCGTCCACCACGAAAACGCGCTTTTGCCTACTTTTACCGCTCGGGGAAAAGTAGGTCGCCGGCTACGCCGGCGAAACAGCCACGCCTGCCAAGAGCGACATCCCAAATCCTCCCCACAGCCCCCCAATTCGATGAAGAACCTTTTTTGGTCCATCACCGGGCGTCAGCGTCCTTTTTAAAGGTCCGGACCGGGTGAGTACCGATGTGTCGCCGATGCGCAAACAGGTGCCCGAAAGATGTTGGCTGCCATCGAACACAGCCTTGCCATCCGGCCAGGGCCTATGGCCCGCAGAAAATCAGATTTCACCTTTTATTTCACGGAGTTAAGCCGCAGGGCAACGGTTTGGACCAACCTTGGCACACCCTATGCGTATATCCCTGCGAGCGCAGCAAACGTGCTCTACCACCCAACCAAGCCAGCAAACCCCAGGAGTCCATCATGTCCCTGACCATCCAGAACCTGCCCGTCGAACAAGACCTCGATCACGCCAAGATGAGCGCCGTGCGCGGCGGCAGCGTCTTCGTGAATTCCGGCATCAATGCCATCACCGGCGGCGCGGGCGTCTCGTTCGCCAGCCCCAACACCATCGTGGCCCCGGTCACGCAGGTGGATGCGTCGACCCGCACCAATGTTGACGTGAAGACCGTCAACAACATGCTCAACAACGTCGGCGGCATCGTCCAGGCGCTGCAGCACTAATCCAGACCATTCCATTCATTCAGCCTACCCAGGAGACCATCATGTCCTTGACCATCCAAAACCTGCCGCTCGAACAAGACCTCGACCATGCCAAGATGGGCGCCGTCCGCGGCGGCAGCGTCTTCGTGAACTCCGGCGTCAACGCCATTGCCAATGGCGCAGGTGTCTCGTTCGCCAGCCCGAACACCATCTTCGCGCCGGTCACGCAGGCCGATGCGTCGACCCGCACCAATGTCGACATGAAGACCGTGATGAATACGATCAACAATGTGGGGGGCGTCGTCGCGGCCCTGCAGCACTGAGCCGCGCGGCAGGAACGGAGGAAAGGGACGGAGAAGCCGGCGCCAGTTCGCGCTATCCGTCCCATGCCGGCCCGGCAGCCGTACGCCGGGCGCAAAAAAAACCGCCCGATCTTCGGGCGGCTTTTTTTCGTTCTGGACGGCGAGCGTGCCGTCAGTTGCCAGCAATCGTCATCTGCTCGATCAGGATCGAACCGGTCTCCTTGGTGCCGCGCACCAGCGAGTCCGCGCCGATGGCAACGATCTGGCGGAACATCTCGGCCATGTTGCCGGCAATGGTGATCTCTTCGACCGGATACTGGATCTCGCCGTTCTCGACCCAGTAGCCCGACGCGCCGCGCGAATAGTCGCCGGTCACGTAGTTGACGCCCTGCCCCATCAGTTCCGTCACCAGCAGGCCGGTGCCCAGCTTCTTCAGCATGGCGCGGAAATCGTCGCCGGCAACTGCCAGGCTGCTGGTGAGCGTCAGGTTGTGCGAGCCGCCGGCGTTGCCTGTGGTCTGCATGCCGAGCTTGCGCGCCGAGTAGGTCGACAGGAAGTAGCCTTCCACCACGCCGTCGCGCACCACGTCGCGCTCGCGCGTGCGCACCCCCTCTTCATCGAACGGCGCGCTGCCCATTGCGCCCGGTACGTGCGGCCGCTCATGGATCTGGATATGCGGGGCGAACACCGCCTTGCCCAGCGAGTCATGCAGGAAGGTTGACTTGCGATACAGGGCACCACCCGAAACCGCCTGCACGAAGGCGCCGAGCAGGCCGGCGGCCAGCGGTGCCTCGAACAGCACGGGGCAGCGGCGCGTGGACAGCTTGCGCGCGTTCAGGCGGGCCAGCGCGCGCTCGGCGGCATAGCGGCCGATGTCTTCGGGCGCGGCCAGTGCCAGCGGCGATCGCTTGGACGAGTACCAGTCGTCGCGCTGCATGCCGCTGCCGGTGCCGGCAATCGGCGCGCAGGAAATGAAGTGGCGCGAGTACGGATAGCCACCCATGAAACCGCGCGTGGTGGCCAGCACGAATTGCGAATGCTGCGCCGACACGCTCGCGCCATCGCTGTTCTTGATACGCGGCGACACCGCGAATGCGGCCGCTTCGGCGCGGCACGCGATATCGATGGCACCCTCGGCATCGATCGTCCACGGATGGAACAGGTCCAGGTCGCGCGGGTCGCGCTCGAGCAGTTCTTCCTCTGCCAGGCCTGCGCAGTCGTCTTCGGCCGTGAAGCGGGCGATGTTGTAGGCCGCCTCGGCCGTGGCGCGCAGCGCGGCCGGCGAGAAGTCCGAGGTGCTGGCGTTGCCGCGGCGCTTGCCGATCAGGACCGTCACGCCGACCACCTTGTCGCGGTTCTGCTCGATGGTTTCCACCTGCCCCTTGCGCACCGACACCGACAGGCCGCTACCCTCCGAGATCTCGGTCGCCGCATCGGTCGCACCGAGCTCGCGTGCCACACGCAGCACATCGGCGGCCATCTCGCTGAGCTGGGCCTGGGTATAGGTGAAATGCGCGGTCTGTTCGGCGATGGAGTCCATGCTGGGCGGTGGTGTCATCAAAAGTCCAAGCGGGAATCATAGCAAGATAAAATGCCGCCCATGACGCGAAATTCCCGTAATTCCCCCGGCTCCCGCTTTCCTGGCGCGTTTGCGCCGGAACCCGACATGGACGAGCCCAAGAGCAAGTCACAGAAGAAGCGTGACATGACCGCCCTGCAGGACCTTGGCGCCGAGCTCGAAGCCCTGCCCAAGGACCGCCTCGCCCGCGTGCCGATGCCCGAGGCGCTGGCCGACGCCATCCACGAGGCGCGGCGCACCACCAGCCATGAAGGCAAGCGCCGCCAGATGCAGTTCGTGGGCAAGGTCATGCGCGGCCTGGAAGACGACGAGGTTGACGCCATCCGCCGCGCGCTCGAAGGCTTCAAGGGCACCAGCAAGGCCGAGACCGCGCGCCTGCACCTGATCGAGCGCTGGCGCGAACTGCTGCTGGCCGACGACGACGCGCTGACCCGCTTCCTGGCCGAGCACCCCGGCATCGACGTGCAGACGCTGCGCAACATCATCCGCAGCGCCCGCAAGGAAAAGGAGCTGGCCAAGCCGCCGCGCTACTTCCGCGAGCTGTTCCAGGCCATCAAGACCGCGCTGGAGGAGAAGGACAACGCGGCCGGCGAACAATCCCCGACCCCGGAGCCCGAGGCATGACGCAGACCACGCAACCGATCGCCCGCACCCACCCCGACGAACTGGTGGTGGGTTTCGTCTCCATTTCCGACCGCGCTTCGGCCGGCACCTATCAGGACGAAGGCATCCCGGCGCTGCGCGAATGGTTCGGCCGCACGCTGACCTCGCCATGGCAGGGTGTCGACAGGTTGATCCCGGATGAGCTGGCGCTGATCTCGCACACGCTGATCGAACTGGTGGACGTGGCCGGTTGCGACCTGGTCCTGACCACCGGCGGCACCGGCCCGGCGCGCCGCGATGTCACGCCCGAAGCCACGCTGGCGGTGGGTACCAAGGAGATGCCGGGCTTCGGCGAGCAGATGCGCCAGGTCAGCCTGCATTTCGTGCCGACGGCGATCCTGTCGCGCCAGGTGGCGGTGATCCGCGAAACGCCGAGCCGCGCCGCGCTGATCATCAACCTGCCCGGCCAGCCGCGCGCGATCCGCGAAACGCTGGAAGGCCTGCGCGACGATACCGGCAAGCCGGTCGTCCAGGGGATCTTTGCTGCAGTGCCCTATTGCATCGACCTGATCGGCGGCCCGTACATCGAGACCGACGAGAGCGTGGTCAAGGCCTGGCGGCCCAAGCACGCGGTCCGCAGCAAGCCCGCCGCCTGAGCGGCAGCAAAACCGGGGCTCAGCGCAGCCCCAGGAAGAGCCCCACCGGGATGAACAGCACGGCGGCGATGTTGCCCAGCAGCACGATCGACGCCACCTGGTCCGGCTCCTGCCGGAAGTGATCGGCCACCAGGAAATTCAGCACGGCCGGCGGCAGCGCGGCAAAGACGAACAGCAGCCCGCGCTGCAGCTCGGTCAACGGCACCCAGTGCGCGAGCGGCAGCGCCACGGCAATGCCCGTGAGCGGGCAAGCCGCCGCGCCCACTACTCCCATGCCCCAGTTGCGCAGGCTCACGTCCTTCATGCGCACGCCAAGTGCGAACAGCATCAGCGGCACGGTGGCATCGCCCAGCAGCTTGATGGACTGGTAGACCGGCTCCGGCAACGCGAACCACGGCTTTGCCAGCGACAGCCCGACCCCGGCCACCGTGGCCAGCACCATCGGGTTGCGCGCGATCTGCGCGATCGAGGCATGGCGGTTGACGATCTTCATGCCGATCGTGAAATGCATCAGGTTGGACGCGGCGAACAGCGCCACCGCGGGAGCCAGGCCGGCCGGCCCGAAGGCGAAGACCGACAGCGGCAGCCCCATGTTGCCGCAGTTGTTGAACATCATCGGCGGCACGAAGGTGCGCGGATCGACGCGCAGCGCGCGCGCCGCGATCCACGCCAGCACGCCCGAGCCCAGCACCACGGCAATCGCGCAGGCCAGCAGCACGAGCTGGTCGGCCAGCACGAAGTCCTTGCTGACAAAAGCCGACACCACCAGCAGCGGCGCGATCACGTCCAGCGTGGCGCGGTTGATGCCCGCCATGTCCGGTTGAGCCTTGCGCCCGTACAGCCAGCCCACCAGGATGATCAGGATGACCGGCGTGATGATGGAAACGATGCGGACGAACATGAAGCGTACGGGACAGAGGTCGGGCAGCCTGCGCGTCGCAGGCGGACGGCGTGACCGGCTGCGGGCGGGTCCGCCGGTTCTTGTTGTTTATTGCGCGGTGCTGTCGCCGGCAGGGGCAGTGGGTGCTTCGGCCGCGGCCGGCGCTGCAGGTGTGTGGCGGATGAAGTGCGTGCGGTAGTAGCGCAGTTCCTCGACCGATTCGAGGATGTCGGCCAGCGCCGTGTGCAGCTGGCGCTTGACGAAGCCCTTGTGGATGGCCGGCTCCCAGCGCTTGCACAGCTCCTTGAGCGTCGACACGTCAAGGTTGCGGTAGTGGAAGAACGATTCCAGCTTGGGCATGTAGCGCGCCATGAAACGGCGGTCCTGGCAGATCGAGTTGCCGCACATCGGCGACTTGCCGGCCGGCACCCAGCGCTTGAGGAAGGCCAGCAGCTCGGCCTCGGCCTGCTCTTCGGTCAGCGTGGAGGCCTTGACCTTGTCGATCAGGCCCGAGCGGCCGTGGGTGCCCTTGTTCCAGTTGTCCATGCCGTCGAGCACGGCGTCGGACTGGTGGATCACCAGCACGGGACCCTCGGTCAGGATGTTGAGTTCGGAATCGGTCACCACGACCGCCACCTCGATGATGCGGTCGTTTTCCGGGGACAGACCGGTCATTTCCATGTCCAACCAGACCAGGTTGTTTTCACTCTTGACGGATTTGGTGGCGGATTGGCTTGTCATCTGGAGAACTATGGACTGCGGTGTCTGACTGTGGGGAAAAGCGCTGCGGAAGGCCCGCGCGCGCGAACAATTTATAATTCTCGCATATCCGTCCGTCGTGTCCGCCGCAGCGCACCTGCGGCGTCCATGCGGAGAACCTGCGCAGCGTCGGCCACATGTGGCCGCCACTGCCTTCGCCGACAAGGCTCTTGCCGATGTTCACTTTCATATTCCTCGCCGCGCTGATGGTCATGGTGCTGACCAAGCTGTGGCTGGCCGCCCGCCAGGTCCGCTATGTAGGCCTGCACCGCAACGCCGTGCCGCCGCGCTTTGCCGACACCATCGCGCTGTCGTCACACCAGAAGGCGGCCGACTACACCATCGCCCGCACGCGCCTGTCGATGCTCGAGGTGCTGGCCGGCGCCGCGGTGCTGATCGGCTTCACCATGCTCGGCGGGCTGCAGTGGCTGAACCAGTTCTGGCTCGACATGTTCGGCCCTGGCTACGCCTACGGCGTGGCGCTGATCGCGAGCGTGGCGCTGATCGGCGGGCTGGTGGACCTGCCCTTCTCGCTGTATGGCCAGTTCGGCATCGAGGAGCGCTTCGGCTTCAACAAGATGACGCTGGGCCTGTGGCTTGCCGACATGGTCAAGATGCTGCTGGTCGCCTGCGTGCTGGGGCTGCCGCTCCTGCTGGCGGTGCTGTGGCTGATGGACCGCACCGGCAGCCTGTGGTGGGTCTGGACCTGGCTGGTGTGGATGGCCTTCAACCTGCTGCTGCTCGTGGTGTTCCCCACCTTCATCGCGCCGCTGTTCAACAAGTTCGAGCCGCTCAACGATGAGTCGCTGCGCCAGCGCATCGAGGCACTGATGAAGAAATGCGGCTTTGCCAGCAAAGGCCTGTTCGTCATGGACGGCAGCAAGCGCAGCGCGCACGGCAATGCCTACTTCACCGGCTTTGGCGCGGCCAAGCGCATCGTGTTCTTCGACACGCTGCTCGCGCGCCTGTCGGGCGACGAGATCGAGGCCGTGCTGGCCCACGAACTCGGCCACTTCAAGCGCCGCCACGTGGCCAAGCGTATCGCCGTGACGTTCGCGCTGAGCCTGGTCTTCCTGGCGCTGCTCGGCTGGCTGTCGACGCGTACGTGGTTCTACACGGGGCTGGGCGTGGTGCCGAACCTGGGCGTCTCCAACAGCGCGCTGGCGCTGGTGCTGTTCTTCCTCACGCTGCCGGTCTTCACGTTCCTGCTGGGGCCGCTGTCCAGCCAGTCGTCGCGCCGCCATGAATTCGAGGCCGATGCCTTTGCGGCCGACCAGACCAACGCGAGCCACCTGGTCTCGGCGCTGGTCAAGCTGTACAAGGACAACGCCTCCACGCTGACGCCCGACCCGCTCTACAGCGCCTTCTACTACTCGCACCCGCCCGCCGCGCAGCGGATCGACCGGCTGCTGGCGCACGCATGAGCCGCACCAGCCGACACCGCACTGCCGGCGGCAACCCCGGCACTGGCAACGCCGCCGAAGGCGCCCTGGTCATTGCCGCGCATGGCCGCCACTATGTGGTGGAACTGGCAGATGGCACGCACATGCATGCGTTCCCGCGCGGCAAGAAGAGCGACACCGCGGTGGGCGACCATGTCCGCGTGGAACGCACCGCGGTCGACCAGTGCGTGATCACCTCTGTCAGCCCGCGCAAGAACCTGCTGTACCGCTCGGACCAGTTCAAGTCCAAGCTGCTGGCCGCCAATATCGACCAGGTCATCATCGTGCTGGCGACGGAGCCCGGCTTTTCCGAGGACCTGCTCGGGCGCGCGCTGGTCTCGGCCGAGGCCATGGAGATCCGGCCACTGATCCTGCTCAACAAGACCGACCTGCCCGACCGCCTCGACGAGGCCCGTCGCCGGCTCGCGCTGTACCGGAACCTGGGCTACGACACGGTCGAGCTGTCGGTCCACGGCGACCCGGCCCATGCGTTGGCCGCGCTGCAGCCGCGCCTGGCAGGGCTTGCCAGCATCCTGATCGGCCAGTCGGGCATGGGCAAGTCGTCGCTGCTCAACCTGCTGATACCGGGCGTGGAGGCACAGACGCGCGAGATCTCGGCCAAGCTCGACTCCGGCAAGCACACCACCACCTTCACGCGGCTGTACCACCTGCCGTTCGAGTGGGGCAATGTGGACGGCCGCCAGGGCTACCTGATCGATTCGCCGGGTTTCCAGGAATTCGGCCTGCACCACCTGAGCGAAGGCATGCTGGAGCGCGCGTTCCCCGAGTTCCGGCCGCTGCTGACCGAATGCCGCTTCTACAACTGCCACCACATCAACGAGCCGGGCTGCGGCGTACTGGCCGCCGTGGAGAACGGTGGCATCGCCGGGCGCCGCCACGATCTCTACGCGCAGCTCCTGCACGAATCCAGCCAGCAAAAGCCCTGGTAGCCGTGGTAAGGTGGCTGCACCTGGATTGCCGGTGCGCTGCCGATGAAACTGCTGCTGTCCGCCACCTCGCTCGTCCATGCCGCGCATTGCCGGAACGTGCTGCGGGCTGCTGGCATCCGCGCCGAACTGCGCAATACGTGGCTCTCAGGCGCGATCGGCGAAATCCCGTTCCGCGAAAGCGCGCCGCAGGTCTGGATTCTCGATGACCACATGGAGGCGCAGGCCTGGGCCGCGCTGAAGGCAGCGGCCGAACCGCCGCCGGGACCACTCTGGCAGTGCCGCCACTGCCACGAATGGCATGAGCCGCAGTTCGGCGCCTGCTGGCGCTGCGGCAGGTCCCGCGATTAGATCAGCCCCGCCGATCAGCCCACCCACAGCGCCAGCGACAGCATCGCCAGCAGCAGCATCCAGAGCACAACGGCGCGCCAGACCAGCCCCACCGCCGATTGCAGCGTGCGGATGCCAGGCTCGGCGCCGAACTCCGGCGCCGCGGGCTCGGGGCCATTGTCGTCTTCCATGCCCGGCGCGTAGTCGATGGCCGGGCCTGCCGCCATGCTGGTGCGCAGCACCACGCTGGAGTCGTCTTCGGGCAGCGGCGTCCCGAGCCGCACGCCCAGCGCCCCGCCACCGCTTGCCAGCAGGATGCCGTTGACCGCATCGTTCCACTTGCGGGCGTGGTTGCGCCACGCGTAGACCGCATCCTCGAAGTTGCCGACGATGGCGAACCCGATCGCTGTCAGCCGCGACGGCACCCAGTCGAGCAAGTAGAACGCGCGCGCGGCGAAGCGTCCCAGCGCCGGGCTGCGCTCGGTCGACGGCAGGTTCCACTGGCGGCTCAGGAATTCGGCGGTGCGGTACAGGACCACCCCGCCCGGCCCGATCGGCACCAGGAACCAGAAGAACACGCCGAACACATGGCGGTGCACGGCCACGATCGCGGCTTCGAGCGTGTGGCGCACGATTTCCGTCACCGGCATCTCGATGGTGTCGATGCCGGTCCATTCGTGCAGCAGCGCGCGTGCCGCGAGCAGGTCATCGCGGTTCAGCGCCTCGTGGATGTCGGTGAAATAGTGGCTGAACTGGCGGAAGCCCAGCGTCATGTACAGCACCAGCACATTCCACGCGAGCGTAAGCGCGATGCTGATCGAAGCCAGCAGGTAGTGCACGACCATCACGGCAAGCGTGAGCGGCAACACCACGGTGAGCCAGGCCAGCGCCGCATCGCGCGGGCGGCCGGTGTCGAACGCGTGCTCGGCACGGTCGCCGAGCGCGCGCACGATCTCATGGATCGGGTTGTTGCGACCCAGGGCGCGGAACTGCTCTGCGATCAGCGCCAGGAGAACGGATACGAAGGTCATCTCGGTACTGGGTGACGGGCCCGGTGTCAGCCAGGCCGGATAACAAGGGGGGCGGCAACCTGCCGGCGATGTGCCGGGCCGGTCGCAAATGCATAGCGAGAAGATAGCACAGCGGTACATGCCCGACGACCGTACCGCCGCAAAAGACGGACAGCCCGCCGGCGCAGGCCGGCGGGCTGTCATGGGGTGACGACGAGAGTGACGACGCGGCGACTGCATGCGCCGCGCCGGCGAGGCCCTTCGGTCAGGGCAGGTCGAACACCAGCACTTCGGCGCCTTCGCCCTGCGTCAGCGCCACGGCATCCTCGGACTCCAGCTTGGCCGCATCACCGGCCTCGAGCGGCTGGCCGTTGACGACGACCCTGCCACGCGCCACATACACGTACGCGCGGCGTCCGGGCGCCAGCGCCAGCGTGGCGGACTCATCACCGTCGAACAAACCCGCATAGAGGCGAACGTCCTGGTGCACGAGCACTGAGCCGTCGGCGCCATCGGCACTGGCAACAAGGCGCAGCTGGCCGCGCTTGTCCGCCGCGTCGAAGCGCTTTTCCTCGTAGCCCGGCTCGATGCCGGTCTGGTTCGGCATGATCCAGATCTGCAGGAAGTGCGTGGTGTCGTGGGCGGCATGGTTGTACTCCGAATGCCGCACGCCGGTGCCGGCACTCATGCGCTGCACGTCACCCGGGCGGATCACGCTGCCGTTGCCCATGCTGTCCTTGTGCGCCAGCTCGCCTTCCAGCACATAGCTGATGATCTCCATGTCACGATGGCCGTGGGTGCCAAAGCCCATGCCCGGCGCGACGCGGTCCTCATTGATCACGCGCAGCGGGCCGAACTGGATGTGCTGTGGATCGTAGTAGTCGGCGAAGGAGAACGAGTGATACGACCTCAGCCAGCCATGATCCGCGTAGCCGCGCTCTTCAGACCTTCTGATTTCAATCATTTTGATGGCCCTCCTTGTGGCCCTGGCTTGCCGTTCCTTGCTGCATGGCGCTGCAGGGTATGGCGTTTGCTTACGATGCTAGGAAGTTTAAGCCTGGTGGCGTATATTGGACGGCATCGCCTTAGAAGCAATCGTTCAGAATTTCTGAATATGCCACTCTCCCTCGAATCCCTCGAAGTCCTGGACGCCATCGAGCGCAAAGGCAGCTTTGCCGCCGCCGCCCACGAGATGGGCAAGGTGCCCTCCGCGCTGACCTACGTGGTGCGCAAGCTTGAAGAAGACCTGGACGTGCTGCTGTTCGACCGCCGCCGCCACCGCGCCGAACTGACGCCGGCCGGGCGCGCACTGCTGGACGAAGGTCGTCACCTGCTGCACGCGGCGGATGACCTGGCGCGCCGCGTCAAGCGGCTGGCCACTGGCTGGGAAGCCACGCTGACCATCGTGGTCGATGACCTGATCAATTTCCGCGCGCTGCTGCCCGTCATCCAGGACTTCTACGCCGAGAACACGGCCACGCGGCTGCGCTTTGCCAAGGAAGTGCTCGGCGGTGCCTGGGATGCGCTGGTCAGCAACCGCGCCGACCTGGTGATCGGCGGCGCCTATGACGCCCCCAGCACGCAGGGCTTCCAGATCCGGCCACTGGGCAGCATGCCCTTCGTGTTTGCCGTGGCCGCGCACCATCCGCTCGCGACCGAGGAAGGGCCGCTGACAACGATCCAGATCGCCAGGCACCGGATCGTGGCCGTGGGCGACACCTCGCGCAACCTGCCGGCGCGTACGCACGGCGTGCTGGCCGGACAGGACGTGCTGGTCGTGCCGACCATGCGCGACAAGCTCGAGGCACAGATCCGCGGCCTCGGCTGCGGCTGGCTGCCGGCGCCGATGGCGCAGCCGCACATCGAAAGCGGTGTATTGCAGGCGCGCGAGACCATCGAGGTGCGCGCGCCCGGCAACTTCAAGGTGGCCTGGCGCACCAGCAACCGCGGCAAGGCGCTGCAATGGTGGGCCGGCAAGCTCGAAGACCCGCGGCTGGCGCAGGCGCTGCTGCAGCAGCAACCCGATCAGGGCGGCTGAAGCTGAGGCGGAGATACGCGCATGGCAGTACCCGCCAGCGGCTATCGCGGCCGCTTCGCCCCCTCGCCCACCGGCCCGCTGCACATGGGTTCGCTGGTGACCGCGCTGGCCAGCTGGCTGGACGCGCGCGCGCATGGCGGCCGGTGGCTGGTACGGATCGAGGACATCGACTATCCGCGCTGCATGCGCGGCGCCGACACCGACATCCTGCAAACGCTGGAACGGCTGGGCCTGGTGCCGGACGAGCCGCCGGTCTGGCAGAGCCGTCGCGAGGCGCTGTACGCCGACGCGCTGCACCGCCTGGATGCCGCCGGGCAGCTCTACCCGTGCGGCTGCTCGCGCAAGGAGATCGCAGATTCGTTGCTGCATGTGCGCGAACGGCACCAGACGCTGGGCTATCCGGGCACCTGCCGCAACGGGCTCAACGGCAAGCTGCCGCGCGCCTGGCGCGTGCGCGTGCCGGACGGCCCGGCGGCCACCATCTGCTTCGACGACCGCTGGCAGAGGCGGCAATGCCAGGACCTGGAAACCGAGGTGGGCGACTTCGTGCTGCGCCGCGCCGACGGGCTATGGGCCTACCAGTTGGCGGTGGTGGTTGACGACGGCCTGCAGGGCATCACACATATTGTGCGCGGCGCCGACCTGCTCGACTCCACGCCGCGCCAGATTCACCTGCAGCATCTGCTCGGCCTGCCGACGCCCGCCTACCTGCATGTGCCCGTGGTGGTCAACGCTGTCGGGGAAAAGCTGAGCAAGCAGAGCGGCGCGCAGGCCATCGACACGAGCGCACCGCTCGACGCCCTGCGCGTGGCCGGCGAGCATCTCGGGCTGCGGAATGAGGGGAAGGACGTGGAGGATTGGCTCGAACGAGCCACCGCGGACTGGCTGCAGCGCCTGGCGACGCTGCCAGCCGTGGCCGGGCACTGACGGGCAGCGCCGGCCTCGCGGCAAAGCGGATCAGGACTTGCGCGGCGCGCCACCCAGCAGGGCGGCGACGGGGCGCTTGGGCGCCTGGCGGCCACGCGACAGCGCCGCCGCAATCATCTCCTCGGCAGGCTTGGCCGGGGCGCTGTTCGGGCTCGGCTCGTAAGGACGCGAGAAGAACGGGTCATCCGACGGCCGGAACGCGGTGCGGCCACCGCCGTGATCATGGCGGCGACGGCGGTCATCTCCTTCGCCATCACCATTGCCGCGCGCACGGCGCACGTCCGCGCGCTGGCGGCGGCGGTCGGACTCTTCCTGGCGGGCCTTTTCGCCGGTGGGATCGAAACCTTCCAGCGTGCCGCGCGGGACGCTGCGCTTGATCAGTTTCTCGATATCGGCCAGCAGGCGCTCGTCGCCCGGCACGAAGATCGACAGCGCGTCGCCGCTGGCACCGGCGCGGCCAGTACGGCCAATGCGGTGCACATAGTCTTCGGCACTGAACGGCAGGTCGAAGTTGATCACGCACGGCATGTCGGCAATATCCAGGCCGCGTGCCGCCACGTCGGTGGCCACCAGCGCGTCGATGGTGCCGTTCTTGAAGCCTTCCAGCGTCTGCATGCGCTCGGTCTGGGTCTTGTCGCCGTGGATCGCTGCGGCGTTGATGCCCTCGCGCTCCAGATGGCGCGCCAGGCGCGAGCAGCCGATCTTGCTGTTGACGAACACGATGCACTGGCGCGACAGGCCCTGCGCGGCGCGCTGGCGCAGCAGGTGCACCACGGCGGTCTGCTTCTGGCCGTCTTCCACCTGGTACACCATCTGGCGCACGTTCTCGTTGGTAGAGTTGCTGCGTGCCACTTCGATGGTGACCGGCTGCTTCAGGTAGCTCGCGGCCAGGCGCTTGATCTCGGGCGAGAACGTCGCCGAGAACAGCAGCGTCTGCCGCTGCGCCGGCAGCAGGTTGATGATGCGCTGCAGGTCGGGCAGGAAGCCCATGTCGAGCATGCGGTCGGCTTCGTCCAGCACCAGCATCTGCACCTGCGACAGGTTCACCGACTTCTGCTGCACGTGGTCCAGCAGGCGGCCCGGCGTGGCCACCAGGATTTCCACGCCGCGGCGCAGGGCGTCGGTCTGCGGGTTCATGTCCACGCCGCCGAACACCACGGTGCTGCGCAGGTCGGTGTGCTTGGCGTAGCGCGCGACGTTGTCATAGACCTGGTCGGCCAGCTCGCGCGTGGGCGTGAGCATCAGCGCACGCACGGGGTGGCGTGCCGGCGAGGCACTCGCGTTGGCCATGGGCAGCAGGCGCTGGATGATCGGCAGCGCAAAGCCGGCAGTCTTGCCGGTGCCGGTCTGGGCCGCGCCCATCACGTCCTTGCCGAGCAGTACCACGGGGATGGCCTGCGCCTGGATCGGCGTCGGCTTGGTATAGCCTTGCTCGGACAGGGCGCGCAGGATGCGCGCGTCCAGGCCAAAGCTCTCGAACGTCTGCTCGGCTGCGTTCTGGTCAGGTAGGGTCGTAGTCGTCATGGTATCGGGGTGTGGCGGGAGGCGAACCCGGCACAAACGGATACGCGTCTGGAACTCATCTCGCCTTGCTGGAGGCCGGATCCGGGGTGGATCCTGGCGCGGCTATGCCGTCAACGGCATTTGCCCAAGCGAATCAAAGACTTACATTTTAGCACCTCTGCCGCCGCACTGAACAGGTGGGCAACGCGGCACTGCGTGCGCAGCAGATTTCGCGAACCAGTATGGGCATCACGAATTTCAACAACGTGTCACATGGCGCTGCGATCATGCTCGCCAATCCGCCGGCGATGGCAGCCGGCCCACCGCAGAATACGACAAGAGCATCGACATGGATCTGGACTTCCTTCGCCAGGCGCGTAACCGCTTCCTGCAGACTTCCACCGTTTTCCTGGGACTGCCGGGCGGGCCGGGCCCGGCCGTGCCGTCCGGCTGCCCCGCTGGCCAGCCAGACAGCTCCGGCCCGCAGCTGCCGGCGTGGCCGTTTGCACAGCACAGCCTGCCGACAGTTGCCTGACAATTCTGGCACGCTCAGAGGCGCATCGGCCCGGCGCGACAGGGTCTGCCCGGAGGCAAGTTGCCTGCCCCCTCCTCCGCTACCGGTCAGCTGAGCAGCCGGTACGCCAGCCGCGCGGCAACGCGCGCACCGCAACCGTCGCGATCATAGGCGGGGTTGAACTCGGCCAGGTCGGCCACGCGCAGCTTGCCGCTGGCCTTGACCACTTCCACCACGGCCTCGACCACCGTTAGTGGCACGCCATAGGCGGCGGGCGCCGACACCGCAGGCATCACCGCCGCGGGCAATACATCGAGATCGATGCTCAGGTACACATGCGCGGCTTCGTCGATCCAGCCCTGCAATTCGGCAAGGCGCGCCTCGAGATGGCGCTCCTGCATCAGCACGTCTTCGACGCAGCGCACATTCAGTTGCCGGGCGCGCGCGAACAGTGCTGCTGTATTGCCGAGGCGGCTGACGCCAAGACAGGCGTAGTCGAAGCGCAGGCCGCGTTCACGGCAGTCGGCGGCGATCTGGTCGAACGGCGTACCGGAACTGGCCGGACGGCTCGTTCGCAGGTCGAAATGCGCGTCAAGGTTGATCACCAGCACGCGGCCATGGTCATCACGCGCGTCCAAGTGCGCACGCAGGCCTTGCCACGTGCCCCACGCCACTTCGTGGCCGCCGCCCAGCACCAGCGGACGGGCGCCCGCCGCCAACTCCGAGGCGACCGCCTGTCCCAGCGCCTGCTGGGCGGCTTCGAGTTGATCGCCTTCACAAGGGATGTCGCCGGCATCGTACAGCGCCTGTACGTCGTGGGCCGGCACGCCCGCCAGCGCGCGCCGGATCTCCTGCGGACCGGCTGCCGCGCCCGGGCGCCCCTGGTTGCGCAGCACGCCGGCATCGCAGCAGAAGCCGATCAGCACCGGCGCGCCGGGCTCGCGGCGCACGTCCCCGCGCACTACATTGAACAGGCGCCGAGTGTCGCCGGCTTCGTCATGATCGACGCGCCCGCGCCAGACGGCTTGCACGGGCTGGCCGTCACGCACTACTGCAGCATTCATTTCAGGCGCCGTCCCAGCGTCTCGGGCACCAGCGCGAGACCGATCAGCGACACCAGCCCGCAGCCGATCACGTAGAGCGCCGGGGCATTGGCGTCACCGGTGATCTGGATCAGGCGGGTCGAGAAGTACTGCGCAAAGCCACCGAAGATGGCAATCGCCACGCAGTATGCAATCGACAGGCCAGTGGCGCGCAGCCGCAGCGGCAGCACTTCGCTGACCAGCACCATCGAGGCCGGCGCGGTCATCGACATCGGCACCGACAGGCAGGCCACCACCACCAGCAACCGGGCCAGCGAAGGCTCGGCGTTGATCAGCACGAACGCCGGGTAGACCATCACCAGCAGGGCCACGCGCGACCACAGCACCACCGTCTTGCGGCCGATGCGGTCGGCCAGCCGGCCGGCGAACGGCGACAGCACCACCTGCACCAGCGCCGCAATGCATCCGGCCCAGATGCTCAGCGACAGTGGCATCTTCAGCACGCTCACGGCGTAGTTGCTGAGGTAGTAGACGACGATATAGGTCGACGAGGCCAGGCCAATCATCAGCAGGATGCTGGCGAGCACCTCGCGTGCATGCCGGCGCAGCAGCGGCCATTGCGCGGCGTGCTGGCCGTGATGCACGGGCTCGGCGGTCTCTTCCAGCCGGCGGCGGATCACCAGGCCGACCGGAATGACGAGAATGCCGATCAGGAAGGCCAGGCGCCAGCCCCATGCTTCCAGTTCGGCTGGCGCCAGCACGTTGCTGAGCACCAGGCCGGTCACCGCGCCCAGCAGTGCCGCCAGGCCCTGGCTGAACGGCTGCCACGCGGTGTAGAAGCCGCGCGTGCGGTCATCCGCATATTCGAGCAGCAGCGCGGTGGACGCGCCCATTTCGCCGCCGATGGCAAAGCCCTGCACCAGCCGGGCCACCACCACCATCACCGGCGCAAGAATGCCGATCTGCGCGTACGGCGGCGTCACCACGAAGATCAGCGAGCTCAGGCCCATCAGCCACAGCGTCAGCGCCACGGCCGGCTTGCGGCCTGCGCGGTCCGCGTACATGCCGATCAGCAGGCCGCCGAGCGGGCGCATCAGGAAGCCGACGCCGAAGGTGGCGAACGACATCAGCAACTGGCCGGTCGGGTTGTCGACGGGGAAATACAGCCGGCCGATCAGCGTCGCAAAGAAGCTGTAGACCACGAAATCGTAGAACTCCAGGCCGTTGCCGATGGTGATCGCGGCAATGGCGCGCGCGCGTGACAGCTGCGGCTGCGGCGCCGCGACCGCCACGCCGGCGGTGGTGTCGATGGACATGGGTGTCTCCGTGAATGGGATGGCAGCGGCTCTTGCTGGCCGATCAGTCGCGCAGCATCGGCAGGTCCAGGCCCTGCTCGCGCGCGCAGTCGACGGCAATCTGGTAGCCGGCATCGGCATGGCGCATCACGCCCGTGGCAGGGTCGTTGTTGAGCACGCGGGCAATGCGTGCGGCGGCTTCATCGGTACCGTCGCAGACGATCACCACGCCAGAATGCTGCGAGAAGCCCATACCGACACCGCCGCCGTGGTGCAGGCTCACCCAGGTGGCGCCGCTCGCGGTGTTGAGCAGCGCGTTGAGCAGCGGCCAGTCGGAAACGGCGTCCGAGCCGTCCTGCATGGACTCGGTCTCGCGGTTCGGGCTGGCGACCGAGCCCGAATCGAGGTGGTCGCGGCCGATCACGATCGGCGCCGACAGCTCCCCGCTGCGCACCATCTCGTTAAACGCCAGGCCGAGCTTCGCGCGCAGGCCCAGGCCGACCCAGCAGATGCGCGCCGGCAGGCCCTGGAAGCTGATGCGCTCGCGCGCCATGTCGAGCCAGCGATGCAGGTGAGCGTCGTCGGGGATCAGTTCCTTGACCTTGGCGTCGGTCTTGTAGATGTCCTGCGGATCGCCCGACAGCGCGGCCCAGCGGAACGGGCCAATGCCGCGGCAGAACAGCGGGCGGATATAGGCCGGCACGAAGCCCGGGAAGTCGAACGCATTGTCGACGCCCTCTTCCTGCGCCATCTGGCGGATGTTGTTGCCGTAGTCGAAGGTCGGCACGCCCATCTTCTGGAAGGCCAGCATGGCGCGCACATGCACGGCCATCGACGCCTTGGCGGCCTTCACCACCACGGCCGGCTCGCGCTGGGCACGCTCGCGGTACTCGTCCCAGCCCCAGCCTGCCGGCAGGTAGCCGTTGAGCGGATCGTGCGCGCTGGTCTGGTCGGTGACCATGTCGGGGCGCACGCCGCGGCGCACGAGTTCGGGCAGCACTTCGGCGGCGTTGGCGCACAGCGCGATCGAGATCGACTTGCCTTGCGAGGTGTAGCGGTCGATGCGGGCCAGCGCGTCGTCGAGGTCGGTGGCCTGTTCGTCGACATAGCGCGTCTTCAGGCGGAAATCGATGCGGCTCTGCTGGCATTCGATGTTCAGCGAGCACGCACCGGCCAGCGTGGCGGCCAGCGGCTGCGCGCCGCCCATGCCGCCCAGGCCCGCGGTCAGCACCCAGCGGCCCTTCAGGTTGCCGCCGTAATGCTGGCGGCCGGCCTCGACGAAGGTCTCATACGTGCCCTGCACAATGCCCTGGCTGCCGATGTAGATCCACGAGCCGGCGGTCATCTGGCCGTACATGGCCAGGCCCTTGGCGTCGAGTTCGTTGAAGTGTTCCCAGTTGGCCCAGTGCGGCACCAGGTTGGAGTTGGCGATCAGCACGCGCGGGGCGTCGCGGTGGGTGCGGAACACACCGACCGGCTTGCCCGACTGGACCAGCAGGGTTTCGTCGTCTTCCAGGCGCGTCAGCACCTCGACGATGCGGTCATAGCATTCCCAGTTGCGCGCGGCGCGGCCGATGCCGCCATAGACCACCAGCTCCTTCGGGTTCTCCGCGACCTCGGGATCGAGGTTGTTCATCAGCATGCGCAGCGGCGCTTCGGTCAGCCAGCTCCTGGCGGTCAGCTTGTTGCCACGCGGGGCACGGATCTCAACATCGCGGAAACGGGGGTTTTCACTCACGGCAGCTCCTTCGGGATTCACTGGCCCGGCCACGCCGGGAAACGTCATCTGATAGTGGTGTATAGTGTTGTATATACAAGCACAGATGTATTGGGGTATTCCCGGGGATCGAAGAAGAATCGAGACCCTGAAGTGACTGCGCCCGGACTTTGCCGGGCGCGAGTGTCGAATCAGTAACGCAAGGTCAGGACGTGAATCGCCCTTCGAGCCGGTGCATCGAGCCCGGATGCAACAGGCGCACCGACGTCACCACGCGATTGCCGGACCAGGTACGGCGGCGGATCAGCAGGCAGGGCTCGCCGCGGTCGATCTGCAGCAGCGCGCATTCGTCGGGCGTGGCCAGCACGGCTTCGACCACGTGCTCGCCCTCGGTCAGCGGCGCCACGCGCGACAGGTATTCGTATGGGGTCTGGCGGGTAAAGTCCTGCTGCAGGTAGTCGGGCGCAACCGTCGGATTGACGTAGCGGTCCTCGAGCTGGATCGGCACATCGTCCTCGTAGTGCACGATCACCGTGTGGAACACGCGCTGGCTCTCGCCCACATCGAGCGCGGCGGCCCGCGCGGCGCCCGCCACCTCTTCGCTGCTCTTCACCACCCTGGCATGGTGGCGGTGGCCACGCGCCGCGATTTCCTCGGCGATATTGTTGACTGCGTACAGCGCGGAGTTGCGCTTGGGCTCCGCGACGAAGGTGCCGACGCCTTGCATGCGCACCAGCAAGCCATCGGCGGTCAGCTCACGCAATGCGCGATTGACCGTCATGCGGCTCACGCCGAGCTCTTCGACCAGTTCGGTTTCGGACGGCACGCGATGATGCGGCGGCCAGCTGCCATCGGCGATCCTGCTGCTGATGAACTGCTTGACGCGCGCATAGAGCGGTGCGGGCAGCGTATCGGACAGCCCGGCGGCGGGCCGGCCCGGCTGTGCGGAGGCTTGAGACAAAACGGTTTCCCTGTGGAGGCTGGCGCCGCCGGCAATGCTGCCAGGGCGCCCGCCGGACTTGTATAGAGCGGTGTTTACATCATCGCCGAATGTACCACGCGGCGCACCCCTGTCAGCCAGTCGCCAGCCGCCGCAGCGCCGCGGGCTGCAGCAGTTCCACCTGCCGGTAGTGCCGGCGTATCCAGCCAGCGTCCTCCCACGCCTGCAGGTATTTGGCCACGGTCTGGCGCGAGCGATTGACCATGTCGCCGAGGTCTTCGGCGGAAACGCGCACTACGTGGTCGGTACGGTCGGCCAGCTCGAGCAGTCGCGCGGCCATCCGCGCATCGACAGGCGCCTGCTGGGCGCGGTCGGCGTGGTCGAACGCGACGCGCAGGCGGGCGCAGATCTGCTGGACGATCAGTTGCATGCCTTCCGGGTGTGCAGCCAGGATGCGGTCGAAGTCGCGCCGACCCAGCACCAGCAGTTCGGTGCTGCCCACGGCGAACGCATCATGCGTGCGCGGCTTGCCGTCGAGCAGCGAAATCTCGCCGAACCAACGGCCGCGGCCGATCACCGAATAGACCGACTCGCGTCCGCTCTTGCTGACGCGGCTCATGCGCACGCGGCCCGACAGCACCATGCAGAAATAGGTGGGCGGATCTCCGCGCGCGAAGACCATATCGCCGTCGCCAAAACGCTGGCGGCGTGCGGCCTTCTGCACCGCATCGAGCACGCGGGCCGGCGCATTGCGCAGCCAGCCGCTCGCCACCACGCTGCGCGGCAGCGTCCTGCCGGATTCCACGCCTTTCACATCACCCCTCCCGCTGGCCAAAGCGAGATTGTCCAATACTTAACAGACTTGCGCTGGCGCCTGGGCGCAGAATGCCGCAGCACTCACGATACAGAAAGCACCCCCCGGAGGCATTCAAATGGCGCAAGTACAACTCGTCGATTCCGTCAGGGACCGCGTTTCCGACGCGGAATGGCAGATGCGCATAGACCTGGCGGCGGCCTATCGCCTGGTCGCGCATTTCGGCTGGGACGACCTGATCTTCACGCACATCTCGGCGCGCGTGCCCGACGCACCGGACCAGTTCCTGATCAACCCCTACGGCATGCTGTTCGACGAGATCACGGCGTCCAGCCTGGTCAAGGTCGACCATCACGGCCAGCCCGTGATGGACACGCCGTATGACGTCAACCCGGCTGGCTTCATCATCCACAGCGCCGTGCACGAAGCGCGCCCGGAAATCGGCTGCGTCATGCATACGCACACGCCGCACGGGGTGGCAGTGTCGGCCCAGCAGGCCGGCCTGCTGCCGCTCTCGCAGCAGGCCATGTTCGCGCGCATGGGCCTGGCCTACCACGACTACGAAGGCGTGGCGTTGCGCGAGGACGAAAAGGTGCGGCTGGTGGCCGATCTGGGCCGCAGCAAGCAGATGATCCTGCGCAACCACGGCCTGCTGACCTGCGGGCGCACGGTGTCCGACGCGTTCCTGACGATGTACACGCTGGAGTCGGCCTGCCGCGTCCAGATTCTCGCGCAAAGCGGCGGCACGCCGCTGACGCTGGTGCCGGAAGCCGTCAGCACCGGCGTGGGCGAGCAGGCGCGCCAGGCCACCAAGGGCAAGGGCTCGGGCCTGGCATGGCCGGGCCTGCTGCGCCGCCTCGACCGTATTCAACCCGACTTCCGCAACTGACATGGGCATCCTCGTACATCTTCCGTCGTTCATGGCGGGCCCCATCACCAACGCGCTGCGCGAAGCCGCGCCCGACATCCCTGTCTGGAACGGCCGCGAGAACGCGCCGGCCGACGAAGTCGAAGCGATCATCGCCTGGGGCCTGAAGCCCGGCGTGCTGCCCGCCTACCGCAACCTGCGCCTGATCTGCAGCGCCGCGGCCGGCGTCGACAAGCTCGTGAGCGCGCCCGACCTGCCGGAAAGCATGCCCGTCACGCGCGTCGTCGATCCGGGCCAACAGACCGGCATCGCGCACTACGTGCTCGCCATGGCCTTGCGCCATGCCCGCCGCCTCGGCACTTATGCCGAGCAACAGCGCCGCGGCGAATGGAAGCGCCACCCGGCCCCGGACCTCGCGCGCTGCCGCGTAGGCGTGCTTGGCATGGGCGAGATTGGCAGCGCCGTCGCGCGCACGTTCGCGACCATCGGCTTTCCGGTGGCTGGATGGAGCCGCAGCGGCAAAGGCATTCCAGGCGTGACCGACTACACCGGCGCCGAAGGTCTGTCGGCCATGCTCGCGCAGACCGACATCCTCGTCTGCACGCTGCCGCTCACGCCGCAGACCCACGGCCTGCTCAATCGGGAAACGTTGTCGCAACTGCCCGCCGGCGCGTTCTTCATCAACGTCGGCCGGGGCGAGCATCTGGTCGAACCCGATCTGATCGCGCTGATCGACGCAGGCCATCTGGCCGGTGCGGCGCTCGATGTGTTTTCGAAGGAGCCGCCCGAGCCCGGCGATCCGGTGTGGAACCATCCGCGCATCGAAGCCACGCCGCATATCGCATGCGATCCGTCGTATGAACTGGTGGCGCAGCAGTGTGTCGAGAACGTGCGCCGGATGCGGGATGGGCGGGAGCTGGTGAATCTGGTAGATCGGGCTGCCGGGTATTGAAGCTTTCGGAGATCGGCCCGGGCAGGGCTACGATTGCAAGCAGCCGAGCGCGGCGGCCTCAATCGAGCGAGGCTCTAGCGGATCTTGCCAAAGCCATCCGCCGCCCAACGAGCAGCGCTGTCGCGCGTCAGACGAAAATCCGGCCGCACCTTCACGGTGGCAATCACATCCCCGAACGAATCCACGGCCGTGAGCGTGCCGAAAGGCTCGAATTCATCTGGGGTGACAACAAGCCTGACCGTCAGCGCTCCGGATCCGGTCTCGATATTGCACTGCTTGTTGAGTTGGGCGTGCAATTGCTGCTCATGCCGCCGGATGACTTCCGTTGCAGTCTTGACCAGCGTCTGGTGAGCCGTGGCGTCGAGCGGCTTGGGATCGACCTTGTTTCTTCCCATGGTCCAGGGGCCGACCAGCGCTGGCTCGGCACTGCCATCGCGGATCATCTCGACCGCCCAGCCATCGCCGTCCTCGTTCTTGATCACCCGGGCCGTCCAGCCCTTGTCTCGCCAAAGTCGGGGCTCATGGATGGCAGAGGATTCTTGCTCCGAAAGTGCGTCGTCGGTGTCGTGCATCTATTGCGTTGTAGTGGTCGCAAACCAAACAGGAACTACTCAAGATGAAAAAAAGGGTTTGCAGGAAATCTCCCGCAAACCCTTTTCAGCATTGGTGGGCCTCCCGTGAGTCGAACACGGCACCAACGGATTATGAGTCCGCTGCTCTAACCAGGCATGAGCTAGAGGCCCGTGGAAGCGTTTAGTTGCCTTCCAGGAAACTCTTGAGCTTATCAGAGCGGCTCGGGTGGCGCAGCTTGCGCAGTGCCTTGGCCTCGATCTGGCGGATCCGTTCACGCGTGACGTCGAACTGCTTGCCGACCTCTTCCAGCGTGTGGTCGGTGCTCATTTCGATGCCGAATCGCATGCGCAGCACCTTGGCTTCGCGCGGCGTGAGCGAGTCCAGCACGTCCTTGACGACGTCGCGCATGGAGCCATGCAGCGCTGCTTCGGCCGGGGCCAGCGTGTTGGTGTCCTCGATGAAGTCGCCCAGATGGGAGTCGTCGTCGTCACCGATCGGCGTTTCCATGGAGATCGGCTCCTTGGCGATCTTCATGATCTTGCGGATCTTGTCTTCCGGCATCTCCATCTTCTCGGCCAGCGTTGCCGGATCCGGCTCGTTGCCGGTTTCCTGCAGGATCTGGCGCGAGATGCGGTTCATCTTGTTGATCGTCTCGATCATGTGCACCGGGATGCGGATGGTGCGCGCCTGGTCGGCGATCGAGCGCGTGATGGCCTGGCGGATCCACCACGTCGCATACGTCGAGAACTTGTAGCCGCGGCGGTATTCGAACTTGTCCACCGCCTTCATCAGGCCGATGTTGCCTTCCTGGATCAGGTCGAGGAACTGCAGGCCGCGGTTGGTGTACTTCTTGGCGATCGAGATCACCAGGCGCAGGTTGGCCTCGGTCATCTCGCGCTTGGCTTCGCGGGCGCGCTTCTCGCCTTCGGCCATCTTGCGGTTGACGCCCTTCAGTTCCTTCAGCGGCAGCACCACGCGCGCCTGCAGATCGATCAGCTTCTGCTGCAGCTCATGCACGGCCGGCACGTTGCGTTCGACGATGGCGCTGTAGGGCTTGCCGTCAGCCACCACGGTGCCGACCCACTCGAGGTTGGTTTCGTTGCCCGGGAAGCGGGCGACGAAGTCTGCGCGCGGCATGCCGCACTTGTCGACCACGATGTTCAGGATCGAGCGTTCGAGCTTGCGCACTTCGTCCACCTGGCCACGCAGGGTGTCGCACAGGCGCTCTACGCTGCGCGCGGTGAAGCGGATGCCCATCAGCTCGGCCTGGATCGCTTCCTGCGCCTTCACGTAAGGCTTGGACTTGTAGCCTTCCTTCTCGAAGGCGCGGCGCATCTTGTCGAACTGCTCGGCAATGATGCGGAACTTCTCCAGCGCGGACTGCTTCAGCTCCTCGAGCTGGCGTGCCGAGGCACCGGCGCCGGCAGCGTCGTCGTCTTCCTCTTCCTCGTCGGATTCCTCTTCCTCATCCGACTCCAGGTCTTCATCGTCCGACGCCGACGCGCCAGCGGCCTCTGCGGCCACTTCATCGGCGTTCGGGTCGATCAGGCCATCGACGAATTCGTCGATCTTGATCTCGTCGCTCGCGACGCGCTCGGCATTGGCGAGGATCTCCGAGATCGTGACCGGGCAGGCGGAAATGGCCATCACCATGTCCTTCAGTCCCGCCTCGATACGCTTGGCGATCACGATTTCGCCTTCACGCGTCAACAGCTCCACCGTGCCCATTTCGCGCATGTACATACGCACGGGGTCGGTGGTGCGGCCGAATTCCGAATCCACGGTCGACAGCGCGGCTTCAGCTTCTTCCTCGGCTTCTTCCTCGCTGGTGGCCGACGGGGCGTTGTCGTTCAGCAGCAGCGTTTCGGCGTCCGGGGCCTGTTCGTACACGGCAATGCCGATGTCGTTCAGGGTGGCGACGAGGGTGTCGATCGTCTCCGAATCGACCATGTCGTCCGGCAGGTGATCGTTGATTTCGGCGTAGGTCAGGTAGCCGCGCGACTTGCCGAGCTTGATCAGCGCCTTGAGCTTCTGGCGACGCAGCTCGAGCTCTTCCTCCGTGCCCTGCTGGGTCGAGGCGAACTCCTTGAGCAGGGCTTTTTCCTTGGCCTTGCGGTCCTTGGCCTTCTGTTTTTCGGTCTTCGGCGCCGCGGCGGGGGTCGCCGCACGCATGTCGTTCTCGTAAGACTCTTCGGTCACGTCGTCTGTAGTGCTGTCGTCGTGCTGCATCCCGGCCTTGGGCTTGCGGCCGCGCTTTTTCGGCTCCGGCTTGATTGCCGGCGCAGCGGGACGCTCGGATGCAACGGCTGCAGGAGAAGCGGCGCGTGCCTTGGACGCCGGCGCAGCAGCGCCCGCCTTGGCGCCTCCGCTCTTGGCACCGGCTGCTGCCGCCTGCTTGCTCTCGACTTCGGTATTCTGCTGTTTCGCCACGGTGATACTCTTGCCTTTCACTGGTGCAGATGCGGCAACCTTGCCGCTCGTACTGGCGCTCTTGCCGCTCTCGCGTGCCGAAGTCGAGGCCTTTGTCGTTTCGGATGTGCGATGCCTGGTGGCAGTGGTCACGGCGGGCGATTCGACGCCTCGCGTTGACTTTGATGGCGCAGACCGGGCCGGAGTCTTGACTGACGCGGTCGATGTCTTCGCCGCCGTTGATTTCACAGACGCCTTGCCGCTCCCTGATTGGGGAGCTTTCACGGAAACCTTTTCGGTTGCTTTGGCCTTTGCCATTGGCACGCTCACTTTCACCAGATCTGGAGAGAAAGATTTCGCAATCCAAACCGGCTATTGTAGCACGCCACAGATAGCCAGCTTCCTGTCAGGTATGGGTTTCACCTGAAAAATCAAGGCTTAAGCTCGATACTGCGCCGGCTCAGGCCCTTACATCCTCGTTGCCGCCACCTCCAAATGCACCATTGGCTGCACGCCCCTGCAGGCTAGCCAAGCCGCCGCCGGCGATGGATTTCTCCAACCAGCCAGCGCATGCGCTGCTTGGCCGCCTCGTCCGCGGTGCCCGCCACCACGGCGGCCTGAAGCCTGTCCAGCTCCCGGCTCAGCGGTTCGGCCAGCAGCTTTGTGACGGCGGCATCGAACTCGTGCGTCGCGGGCTCCTCTTCAATCTCTTCGCGCAGCACCGCCGTGCGCGCCGAGGCATATGCCTCGGCATAGGGCGATTGCGCCAGGTGCTCGCTGAATCCCGCAAAATTCACCTGTCCCTGCACCTCGTCGCAAGCGGCAACCAGGTGCGCCAGCACCTCGGTATTTCCACTTTCCGCGTCAAGCAGCAGTGCACGGCTATCTTCATCGAGCCGCGCCGACAGTGACGGATAGCACATCAGCAGCTGCAGCACGCGCTGCTCCAAGCCGGTCGGCGCCTGGCGCCGTGCGCGCGGACGCGGCTGCGCAAAGCGGCCGGCGCGGGCCGGATCGCTGCGCAGGCCGCAGATCGCCTCGATCTCCGCCGGCGTCGTACCCGTAGCATCGGCAAGTTCGCGGATGATCTGTAGCCGCAGGCCGCCCGCAGGCATGGCCTGTAACAGCGGCTTGGCCTCGTATTGCGCACGGGCACGGCCCTCAGGCTGGCGCATGTCCAACTCTTCCGTCACCGACTGCAACAGGAAGCGCGACAGCGGCATGGCGTCGCGAACCTGTGCGGCAAATGCCTCGGTGCCCTCTTCGCGCACATAGCTGTCGGGATCGTGCTCTGCCGGCAGGAACAGGAACCGAATGGCCTTGTTGTCGGCCACATGGGGCAGGCAGGCTTCGAGCGCGCGCCGCGCGGCACGCCGCCCCGCAGCGTCTCCATCGAACGAGAACACCACGGAATCGGTCTGCCGCAGCAGCTTCTGCACGTGCACAGGCGTGCACGCCGTGCCAAGCGTGGCCACGGCATTGGCAAACCCGAGTTGCGCCAGCGCCACGACATCCATATACCCTTCGACCACAAGAACGTAGCCGGTTTCCCGAATGGCATGGCGCGCCTCGAACAGCCCATACAGCTCGGTGCCCTTGCTGAACAGCGGCGTCTCGGGCGAATTGAGGTACTTTGGCTCGCCCTGCCCCATGACGCGCCCGCCGAAGCCGATCACGGCCCCTTTGGTGTTACGGATGGGGAACATGATGCGGTCACGGAAGCGGTCATAGCGGCGTGGCTTGCCGTCCGCATCGCGCTTCTCGCTGCTTTCGATCAGCAGGCCAGCTTCCACGAGCGGGGCGGCGATGGTGTCGTCGCGATAGCTGCCAAAGACCGCCTCCAGGCCTTGCCAGTCGTCCGGCGCGTAGCCAAGTCCGAACTGCGCCGCGATCTCGCCGGTCAGGCCGCGCCCTTTCAGGTACTGGATGGCCTGTGGCGCGCCGCGCAGTTGCTTGCGGTAGAACTCGGTGGCGCGGGTCATGGCGTCGGACAAGGCCACCGAGCGCGCCTGCTGCTCGGCACGCTGGCCTGGCGGCAGGCGGTCGCGCTCCTCGGGCACGGTCATGCCGACCGACTGGGCCAGTTCCCGCACAGCTTCCGGATAGGACTGGCCGGAATATTCCATCAGGAAACCGATGGCCGAGCCATGTGCGCCGCAGCCGAAGCAGTGGTAGAACTGCTTGGTCGGCGACACCGTGAAAGACGGCGATTTCTCGTTATGGAAGGGGCACAGCCCCATGAAATTGGCGCCGCCCTTCTTCAACTGCACATACTTGCCCACCACATCGACAATGTCGACACGGTTGAGCAGGTCCTGAATGAAGGATTGCGGAATCACCCGACTGACCGTCCTGATGGCATGGCCGTCCCGTGGCCGGGCAGCCGCTTTTTTAGGAATGCGTGACCGGAAATGCTCCCGGTTGCTATCGAATTATTGTAGTGTAGGCGCGACAGTACGCCCGAACTATCTGCAACGCCGGCCAATCCCGACCATCAGCCAGCGATCTTCGATCAATTGTATTAAACGTACACTTACTTGGCCAGCACGGCCTTGACCAGCGCGGAGACAGCGGTCATGTCGGCACGGCCGGCCAGCTTCGACTTGAGCACGCCCATGACCTTGCCCATGTCCTGCGGGCCGGCGGCACCGGTCTGCGCCACGGCCTGCTGGACTTCGGCCGCCACCTCGGCATCCGACAGCGCGGCCGGCATGTAGACCTTCAGCACTTCGACTTCGGCCTGCTCCTTCTGGACCAGGTCGTCCCGGCCAGCCTGCTGGAACTGGCTGATGGAGTCCTTGCGCTGCTTGATCAGCTTTTCCACCACGGCCAGCACGGCGGTGTCGTCCAGTTCGATGCGCTCGTCGACTTCACGCTGCTTGATAGCCGCCAGCAGCAAGCGGATGGTGCCGAGGCGCTCGGTTTCGCGGGCGCGCATGGCGGCCTTCATGTCATCGCTGATTTGGGCTTTGAGGGACATCGTGATCTTCCGGAAACGGGTTGGCGGGCGGCTGCCTGCAAACCAGAAACGCAAAAACCCGCCGCGACCTGGCCACAGCGGGCCTGCACGCATTGGCGGGCGCCATCAGTACAGCAATTTTTGGCGGCATCTGGCTACGAATGCGCTTTTCGTGGCGCAGTCAGCTTTTCTACAGCCAGTTATGCAGAGCTGTCGATTGTAGCACCACGCCTTAGCAGCGGAAGACGCCCGCGCCGTGCGGCCGGCGTCGCATTCACGCCACCGCGCGGCCATTGCGCGCGGCCTCGGCCAGGGCCTGTCCGGCCGCGACCGCCGACGCCCAGGCCCACTGAAAGTTGTAGCCGCCGAGCCAGCCGGTCACGTCGACCACCTCGCCGATGAAATACAGGCCCTGCACCTCGCGCGCCATCATGGTGGCGGAAGACAGTCCGCGTGTATCCACCCCGCCCAGCGTCACTTCGGCCTTGCGGTAGCCTTCCGTGCCGGATGGCACCAGGCGCCAGTCGTTCAGCGCCGCCCCAAGTCGCCGCAGCGCCTTGTCGGCAATGTCATGCAGCGGCAGACTGCCGTCGACGCCGGCCGCCATGCACCACGCGTCTGCCAGCCGCGCGGGCAGGCGTTGCGCCAGCAGGTTGGCCAGGTGCTTGCGGCTGCCCGCCTTCTGCTCCAGCAGCCAGTCGGCGGCATCCTCGCCGTCGAACAGGTCGATCTTGATGGGCGCGTCCGGGCGCCAGAAGCTCGAGATCTGCAGCACGGCCGGACCAGACAGGCCGCGGTGCGTCCACAGCAGGTCTTCACGGAACGCGCCGGCCGTCTTGCCGGTGCCGGTCGAGATATCCACTTCGAGCGACACCCCGGCCAGCGGCACGAACGGCTGCCAGGCCTGGCCGTCGAAGGTCAGCGGCACGAGCGCCGGCCGGGTTTCGACGATCTTCAGGCCGAACTGGCGGGCAATCCGGTAGCCGAGGTCCGTGGCGCCGATCTTCGGGATCGAAAGGCCTCCGGTGGCCACCACAAGCGCGCCTGCGCGCACGGTGCCCTGGGACGTCAGCAGCAGGTAGTCGTCGCCCTCGCGGCGGATCTCGGCGATGCTGCAGCCGGTCTGCCAGCGCACATGGCCGGCATCGCACTCGGCGCGCAGCATGGCAATGACGTCTTCCGCGCTGTTGTTGCAGAACAGCTGGCCGCGATGCTTTTCATGCCAGTCGATGCGATAGCGCCGCATCAGGTCCAGGAAGTGCTGCGGCGTGTAGCGCGCCAGCGCCGAGCGGCAGAAGTGCGGGTTGGCCGACAGGTAATTGGCCGGCCCCGCCTGCAGGTTGGTGAAATTGCAGCGGCCGCCGCCGGAAATGCGGATCTTCTCGGCCAGCCGCTTGGCGTGGTCGATCAGCACCACGCGCGCGCCGCCCTGGCCCGCCACGGCGGCACACATCATGCCGGCCGCGCCCGCGCCCAGCACGGCCACGTCATACCGGCCCGCCTGCAAGCCCGCCGAACCGCTCATCCCAACCCTCGCCAATCCAAACCCTGCCACGCAGGAAAGCGCAGATTGTAGCGAAAAGCGCGCCAGCCGCCGGTGTGCTACCCTGCTGGCCTCTACCCTTCACGCAACCTGTTGTTTTGACGGCTGTTTCGACCGAATCAGACCGCCCACTCCACTCCCTCATGCTTGTCCTCGGCATCGAATCCTCCTGCGACGAAACCGGCCTGGCCCTCTACGACACCGAAGCCGGCCTGCTGTCGCACGCCCTGCATTCGCAGATCGCCATGCACCGCGACTACGGCGGCGTGGTACCCGAACTGGCCTCGCGCGACCATATCCGCCGCGTATTGCCGCTGCTGGAGCAGGTGTTGGACGACGCCAGCCGCACCCGCGCCGACATCGATGCCATTGCGTTCACGCAGGGCCCGGGACTCGCCGGCGCGCTGCTCGTCGGCGCCTCGGTGGCCAACGCGCTGGGCTTCGCGCTGAACGTGCCGATGATCGGCGTGCATCATCTGGAAGGCCACCTGCTGTCGCCGCTGCTCACGCGCGAGCCGCCGCCCTTCCCGTTCGTGGCGCTGCTGGTCTCCGGCGGCCATACCCAGCTGATGGAAGTGAACGGCATCGGCGACTATGCCCTGCTCGGCGAGACGCTGGACGACGCCGCCGGCGAAGCCTTCGACAAGACCGCCAAGCTGCTCGGCCTGGGCTATCCCGGCGGCCCCGAGGTGTCGCGCCTGGCCGAATTCGGCACGCCCGGCGCGTTCGAGCTGCCCCGGCCGATGCTGCATTCGGGCAATCTCGATTTCTCGTTTGCCGGCCTCAAGACCGCCGTGCTGACGCAGACGCGCAAGCTGGCCAACACCTGCGAACAGGACCGCGCCAACCTGGCACGGTCCTTCGTCGATGCCATCGTCGATGTGCTGGCTGCAAAATCCATGGCCGCCCTCAAGCAGACTGGTCACAAGCGGCTGGTGGTGGCCGGCGGCGTCGGCGCCAACCAGCAGTTGCGCGAGCGCCTGAACCAGCTCGGCAAGCAGCGCAGGATCGACGTCTATTACCCGGACCTGGCCTTCTGCACCGACAACGGCGCGATGATCGCTTTCGCCGGCGCCATGCGTCTGCAGGCGGCGCCGCAGCTCGCGCAGCGCAACTACGGCTACGGCGTGACGCCGCGCTGGGACCTGTCGGACATCCGGCTGCCTTCCGCCGCCTGAGCGGTTTCCCATCGCAGAATGCAGAAAGGCCACCGCGAAGGTGGCCTTTCCGTTTGGGCCCTGACTGGCTTACGCCGTCGGTTCCAGCCGCTTGTCGCGCTCGATCACCGCATAGGCGCTGTGGTTGTGGATCGACTCGAAGTTCTCGGCTTCGAGCACGTAAGCCACGATGCGGTCATCGGCATTGAGCCGCATGGCGATGTCGCGCACCAGGTCTTCCACGAACTTCGGGTTCTCGTAGGCACGCTCGGTCACGAACTTCTCGTCGGGCCGCTTGAGCAGGCCCCACAGCTCGCACGAGGCCTCTTCTTCCGCCATGCGTACCAGCGCTTCCACCGGAAGCTCGCCGGCAAGCTCCACGTTCATGGTGATGTGCGAACGCTGATTGTGCGCGCCGTATTGCGAGATCTTCTTCGAGCACGGGCACAGGCTCGTCACCGGCACCAGCGCTTTAAGGAACACGCGCGTCACGCCGTTGCGGATCTCGCCGGCCAGCGTCACCTCGTAGTCCATCAGCGACTCCACGCCCGACACGGGAGCGATCTTGCTGATGAAGTACGGGAACGTGACCTCGATGCGGCCGGCCTCGGCTTCGAGCTTTTCGAGCATCTTGTCGAGCAGCACGCGGAAGCTTGCCAGCTCCAGCGGGGCGCGCTCTTCCTCGAGCAGCGCGACGAAGCGCGACATGTGCGTGCCCTTGACCTCAGCAGGCAGATGCACATCGAGGTTGAAGGTGCCCACGCTCGGGACCACGCCAGCCGGCGTCTTCAGCGAGACCGGGTAGCGCACGCCCTTGACACCGACACGCTGGATGGGGATCTGGCGGGTGTCACGGCTCGACTGGACGTCGGGCATCACGAAGGCGGGATTGATGTCATTCATCTACGGTTTCCTCCAGGGCTGCGCCACGGGATGGCACAAGTCCTTACGGTCGCGGCATTTTCGCAGTCCATCCATGCCGCGCAACGAGTGTGAAACCACGGCGCCGGCAAACCTCACGCCGACCCGCAGCTGCGAACACAAAAAACGGGAAGTTTAAGGGAATTCACACGGAGCCGCCGGAAGCGGCTCCGTACCCCTACACGGCGTACGGGTGATGCAAGGCACCCGTATCGTGTCAGGCCACGCGCGAAGCGACCGCTACGGGCGCCTGGCCAATGCCGAAGCGCTCGCGTACGGAGCGCTCGATACCGGCGGCATCGAGCCCGCACTGCGACAGCAGCAGGGCCGGGTCGCCATGGTCGATGAAGCGGTCGGGCAAGCCCAGCACCAGCACGGGGATGTCGATGCCCGCTTCGGCCAGCGCCTCAAGCACGGCGCTGCCGGCGCCGCCCATGACACTGCCCTCTTCCACCGTCACCAGATAGTCATGCTCGCTGGCCAGGCGCTTGACCAGCTCGACGTCGAGCGGCTTGACGAAGCGCATATCGGCCACCGACGCGTCGAGCGCCTGCGCCGCGCCGAGCGCCGGGTGCACCATGGAGCCAAAGCCCAGGAACGCCACGCGCTGGCCCGCACGCGCACCGCCGGTGCGGCGCATCACGCCCTTGCCGACCGGCACGTCCGTCAGCGCGGCCGCGGTGGCCACGCCCTGGCCAGCACCGCGCGGGTAACGTACCGCGGTCGGGCAGTCCTGGCGGAACGCCGTCGTCAGCAGTTGACGGCATTCGCTCTCGTCGGACGGCGTCATCACCATCATGTTGGGGATGCAGCGCAGGTAGGCAATGTCGTAGGCGCCGGCGTGCGTGGCACCGTCGGCGCCGACCAGGCCCGCGCGGTCCAGCGCGAATACCACCGGCAGGTTCTGCAGCGCCACGTCATGGATCAGCTGGTCATAGCCGCGCTGCAGGAACGTGGAGTAGATCGCCACGACCGGTTTCAGGCCTTCGCAGGCCATGCCGCCCGCGAACGTCACCGCGTGCTGTTCCGCGATGCCGACGTCGTAGTAGCGATCCGGGAAGCGCTTCTCGAACTCGACCATGCCCGAGCCCTCGCGCATCGCCGGCGTGATGCCGATCAGGCGCTTGTCGGCGGCGGCCATGTCGCACAGCCATTCGCCGAAGACCTGCGTATAGGTCTTGCGCGCCGGCTTGGCGGCCGGGCGGATGCCTTCGGCCGGGTTGAACTTGCCCGGGCCGTGATAGAGGATCGGGTCGGCCTCGGCCAGCTTGTAGCCCTGGCCCTTCTTGGTCACCACGTGCAGGAACTGCGGCCCCGCGCCTTCGAGCGCGCGCTTGCGGATGTTCTGCAGCGTGGGCACCAGCGAATCGAGGTCGTGCCCGTCGATCGGCCCGATGTAGTTGAAGCCGAACTCCTCGAACAGCGTCGCCGGCACCATCATGCCCTTGGCGTGTTCCTCGAAGCGCTTGGCGAATTCCAGCACTGGCGGCGCCACCGACAGCACCTTCTCGAGGCCTTTCTTGGTGGCCGCGTAGAACTGGCCGCTCAGCAGCCGTGCCAGGTGCTTGTTGAGCGCGCCCACTGGCGGCGAGATCGACATGTCGTTGTCGTTCAGCACCACCACGAGCGGCAGGTCCTTGTAGACGCCAGCATTGTTCAGCGCCTCGAAGGCCATGCCCGCGGTCATCGCGCCGTCACCGATCACGGCGATCGACACACGCTTCTCGCCGAGCGTGCGCGCGCCCAGGGCCATGCCCAGCGCGGCCGAGATCGAGGTCGACGAATGCGCCGTGCCGAAAGTGTCGTACTCGCTTTCGCTGCGGCGCGGGAAGCCCGAGATGCCGCCGAACTGGCGCAGCGTGTTCATGCGGTCGCGCCGGCCGGTCAGGATCTTGTGCGGATAGCTCTGGTGGCCCACGTCCCAGACGACGCGGTCGTCGGGGGTATGGAAAACGTAGTGCAGCGCGATGGTCAGTTCCACCGTGCCGAGGTTCGACGAGAGGTGGCCGCCAGTCTGCGAGACAGACTCCAGCACGTAGGCGCGAAGTTCATCGGCCAGTGTCCGCAATTCGCGCCGGTCCAGCTTGCGCAGGTCTGCGGGGGCGTCAATCTTTTTGAGCAGTGCGTAGGTCATGATGTCCGTTCGGCCGCCGGTTTCTGCTGCCCGGCTTTTCAGTTCAATGTGAGCGCAGCACGATCAGGTCAGCCAGATCGGCCAGGCGGCCCGCCCTTGCGCCAAAGCCAGCCAGCGCGTCGTGCGCCGACTGGCGCAGTTCGGCAGCCAGCGCACGCGCCGCGTCCAGCCCCATCAGCGAGACATAGGTCGGCTTGTCGTGCGCGGCGTCCTTGCCCGCGGTCTTGCCAAGCGTGGCGGTATCTGCGGTGACGTCCAGAATATCGTCTACCACCTGGAACGCCAATCCCACGGCTGCCGCGTACCGGTCCAGCGCCGCCAGGCCTTGCGCGTCGATGTCGCCACACAGCGCGCCCATGCGCACGCTCGCGCGCAGCAGCGCACCGGTCTTCATGCGGTGCATGGCTTCGAGCGCATCGCGCGACATGGCCTTGCCCACGTTCTGCAGGTCGATGGCCTGGCCGCCGGCCATGCCGACCGAGCCCGATGCCACGGCCAGCTCAGCCACCAGCTTCAGCCGCGCCTCAGGCTGCACCGCCTGAGCCCGGGCCAGCAAGATGAAGGCCTGGGTCTGCAGCGCATCGCCCACCAACAGTGCGGTGGCCTCGTCATAGGCCTTGTGCACCGTCGGGCGGCCGCGGCGCAGGTCGTCGTCGTCCATGCAAGGCATGTCGTCGTGCACGAGCGAGTAAGCGTGGATCATTTCCACCGCGCAGGCCGCGGCATCGCAGGCCTCGGCGCTCGCACCCGTCACTTCACCGGCGGCATGCACCAGCAGCGGCCGTACGCGCTTGCCGCCGCCGAGCACAGCATAACGCATGGCCTCGTGCAGTGTATGCGGCACGGTGTCGGCATTTGGCAACGCCTGGTCCAGCGCGGCCTCGGTCCGGGCGCCCTGCGCCCGCATCCAGCTTGCGAAATCGGTCATTCCTGCTCCAGGCCGTTGGTGTTTCCGGCATTTCCGGCGTCTGCGGCCATGGGCTTCAGCACGTCGCCTTCGAGCACCCTGACCTGCTGCTCCACCCGCTCGAGCTTCTGCTGGCAGTAGCGGACCAGCTCGGCGCCACGGCGGTATGCCGCCAGCGAGGCTTCCAGCGGCAACTCGCCACTTTCCATGCTGGCCACCAGCGTTTCGAGCTCGGCCATTGCCGCTTCGTACGAAGCAGGCGGTGTGGGGCCTGCCGCAGTGTCTTCGGTCTGGACCGGATCGGTCGTGGTTTTTGGCATCTCAGGCCTTGGAACAATGGGAAGCCCGGATTTTACGCCAAACCCGGCCCCCGCCCCACCCCGGTGCTTGGCGCATGCGCCACTCGGAACCGCCCGTTGCATGGAATGTGACTTGTGCGCTCGGGTCGTCTTTCCGAATGCGCCCGGTACGGCACCCCGATGACGACCCGGGTCGACTTTTTCGCTAAAAAGGCAAAAAAATCAGGCCCTTAACTTTTTGGGGTGGGGTACAATCCCCGGCTCGTCGCCGCAGTCAGCGCAGGCCCTGCCAGGCCCGCAAAGCCGGTCGACAGTGTTTCCCAAATCGATTCATTTTTCGATGGTTGGGTTGTTCACTGCTTTCACCTGTTATCTGGGAGTGGGGATAATGTCCAATCTCAGCACCGCGCTCAAACTGGCGCCGGCTGATACGCAACTGCCCGTTGATGTCTACTTCGACGAGGCGCTGCATCAACAAGAACTAGAACTGCTGTTCAGGAAGGGTCCGGGCTATGTCGGCCACGAACTGATGGTCCCGGAGGTAGGCGACTACCACACCCTCAAGGCGGAGGACGAGGGCCGCATGCTGGTCCGCAACGCCGCCGGCGTGGAGCTCATGTCCAACGTCTGCCGCCACCGCCAGGCCATCATGCTCAACGGCAAGGGCAACGCGAAGAACATCGTCTGCCCGCTGCACCGCTGGACCTACGACCTGAAAGGCGAACTGCTCGGCGCGCCGCATTTCGACCAGCAGCCCTGCCTGCACCTGAAGCGTTCGCCCCTGCAGAACTGGAACGGCCTGCTGTTCGACGGCAAGCGCGACGTGCGCGCCGACCTTGCCAGGCTGGGCGTGGCCGAGGACCTGAACTTCGAAGGCTACATGCTCGACCATGTCGAGGTCCACGAGTGCAACTACAACTGGAAGACCTTCATCGAGGTCTACCTGGAGGACTACCACGTCGTGCCGTTCCACCCGGGACTGGGCAGCTTTGTCTCGTGCGACGACCTGAAGTGGGAGTTCGGCGAGTGGCACAGCGTCCAGACCGTGGGCCTGCACGCCGACCTGAAGCGGCCGGGCAGCCCGACGTACCAGAAATGGCACGACGAGGTCCTGCGCTTCAACAACGGCGTACTGCCCAGGCACGGCGCGATCTGGCTCACGTACTACCCCAACATCATGGTGGAGTGGTACCCCAACGTGCTGGTGGTCTCCACGCTGCACCCGATGGGGCCGCGCAAGACCCGCAACGTGGTCGAGTTCTACTACCCCGAGGAAATCACGCTGTTCGAGCGCGAATTCATCGAGGCCGAGCGCGCTGCGTATATGGAGACCTGCATCGAGGACGACGAGATCGCCGAACGCATGGATGCCGGCCGCCTGGCCCTGCTCAAGCGCGGCACCAGCGAGGTCGGCCCGTACCAGTCGCCGATGGAAGATGGCATGCAGCACTTCCACGAGTGGTACCGGCGCGCCATGGCCTACCAAGGCTGAACGGCGCGGACTGAACGCCACGGAGCCGCGGGCGATTACCGCACAAGGCAAGCATGAACGGACCGCCCAAGCGGTCCGTTTTGCGTTGGCGGCGCCACAACGCACGCTACAATGCCTGCTCGGTCGGGCCACAGCGCCCCACCGCCCCGATTCGCGACGCGGGGCCGCTGCACCATGAAGCCCTGCTCGCGCGCCATTTCGATCCGCCTCCTCCCTCGCCATGCAATCGCTCTGGATGTTGTTTGCCGCCTTCTCGTTTTCGTTGATGGGGGTGGGCGTCAAGCTGGCATCCAAGTTCTACACCACGGGCGAGATCGTCTTCTACCGCAGCGTGATCGGCGTGGCCATCATGTGGGCACTGATGACAGCGTCCGGCGTCTCGGTACGTACGCCGCACATGCTTACGCACATCAAGCGCAGCGTGTTCGGCGTGACCGCGCTGTTGCTATGGTTCACGTCCATCACCCTGCTGCCGCTGGCCACGGCCATGACGCTGAACTACATGTCGCCGGTGTGGATTGCGCTGATCCTGGGCGCCAGCGCAGCGCTGGCAGGCACCGCCGGTAACGCGGACCGCAAGCTGATCGTGGCCATCCTGATGTCGTTCGCCGGGGTGCTGTTCCTGCTGCAGCCCTCGGTGGGCAAAGACCAGCTGACCGGCGGCCTCGTCGGCCTGATTTCCGGGATGTTCACGGCCCTGGCCTATGTCGAGGTCAGGCAACTCGGCCAGCTCGGCGAACCCGAGCACCGCATCGTCTTCTACTTCTCGGCCGTGGGCCTGGTGGTGGGCCTGGTCTGGATGCTGTATTCGGGCCCCACTGCGCATACCTGGCACGGCGTGGGCCTGCTTGCTGCCATCGGCATCCTGGCAACGCTCGGCCAGACGGCCATGACGCGCGCCTACAAGCGCGGCAATACGCTGCTCACCGCCAACCTGCAGTACGCCGGCATCGTGTTCTCGAGCATCTGGGGCATGCTGATCTGGTCAGACCGGCTCAACTGGATCTCATGGCTGGGCATGGGGCTGATCGTGGCCAGCGGCATCGCCACCACGCTCGCCCGCGCACGCCAGGATTCCGGACACAAGGCGACGCCGGATACGCCGGTCAAATCGCCGGAAGCGGAAGTGCACCCGGAGGTGTAGCATTTTCCGGAACACGATTGCCACAGGAGTCCCATGCCGAACCCGCTGATCTCCGTCGCCGCGCTGCAAGCCCTGCTGGCCACTCCCGCGCGCGACGTTGTCGTCATCGATTGCAGCTTTGACCTGGCCGACCCGGCCGCCGGCCGCGAGGCCTACCGCCAGGGCCATCTGCCCGGCGCTTTCTACCTGCACCTCGACAATGAGCTGTCAGGCCCGAAGACTGGCCGCAACGGCCGCCATCCACTGCCCGATCCCGACGCCTTCACGGCCCGCCTGCGCGCGCTCGGCGTGAACCAGGACACTGAAGTTGTCGCCTACGACGCTCAAGGCGGCATGTACGCCGCCCGGCTGTGGTGGATGCTGCGCTGGATCGGCCATGCCGCAGCCACCGTGCTCGACGGCGGCAAGCCCGCGTGGGTCAAGGCCGGACTGCCGCTGGAACATGGCACGACGCCGGACCCCGAGACGCCGGGCAAGCTGGAGCGCGGCCAGCCGCTGGTCGCCACCGTGGACGCTGCCGCACTGCTGGAAAACCTGGACCGGCCGACACGGCTGGTCGTGGATGCCCGTGCGCCCGACCGCTTCCGCGGCGAGAACGAGACCCTTGACCCGGTGGGCGGACACATCCCCGGCGCGGTCAACCGCTTCTTCAAGGACAACCTGACGCCGGAAGGCCATTTCAAGCCGGCCCCCGAGCTGCGTGCCGAGCTTTCGGCAGTGCTGGGTCGGAATGCGGCGGCAAACGCCGTGATGCAATGCGGCTCGGGCGTCACCGCCTGCCACAACCTGCTGGCGCTGGAAGTTGCGGGCCTGGAAGGCGCCGCGCTGTACCCGGGCTCGTGGAGCGAATGGTGCGCCGACCCAGCGCGCCCGGTTGCGACAGGCGCCGCCGGCTGAGTCTGGTCCGAATCGGGTCCGACCGTTCAGTCGGAGGCCACCGCCGGCGCAGCGTGGCGGTGTCCATGGGCATGGCGCTCATGGACTCCGTTGGTGATGAAAACGATCGCCGAGATGCCGGCGGCCACTAGCACCACCTGGATGGCCGATTCGCGCCAGCGCGGCTTGCGCTGCATCTGCGGCATCAGATCGCTGACAGCAATGTAGAGGAAGCTGCTGGACGCGATCACCAGCACATAGGGGATCCAGCCGCTCATCTGGTCCAGCAGGAAGTACCCCACCAGCCCGCCCGCGATGGCGGCGACGCTCGACAGCAGGTTGAACGCAAAGGCCCGCGCCTTCGAGAACCCTGCGTTGAGCAGCACGATGAAATCCCCGACTTCCTGCGGAATTTCGTGGGCTGCGATGGCCAGCGCCGTGACGATGCCGATGCGCGGGTCGGCCAGGAAGGCCGCCGCGATCACGATGCCATCGGCAAAGTTGTGGAAGGTGTCGCCGACCAAGATAGTCAGGCCGCTGCGGCCGGCCTCTTCGCGGTCATGGCCGTGGTGATGGTGATGCCCATCGCCCTCGTGGTGGTGCGAATGGCGCAGCAGCGAGATCTTTTCCAGCAGGAAGAAGCCCAGCAGGCCGGCCAGCAGCGTGCCGAACAAGGCACGCGGATCGGCACCGGACTCGAACGCCTCCGGCAACGAGTGGAGCAAGGCCGTGGCCAGCAGCACGCCGACCGAGAAGCTGACCATGCGCTCGACCACGCGCGAGGCCATTGTCAGCGACAGCAGCGCCGCGCCGAAAATGCTGCCCACGCCGGAAATGGTGGCGGCGAGCAGGATATACAGAAGGGTCGAGTGGATGATGGGCTCCCGGGGCGGCCGTGCCGCGTCGGCGGCATGCCGGATCCGCCCGGCGCTAAGCGGACGGCAAACGCAACAATGTTGCAACTACTGGAAGGCCGCATTGTACGTATTCCGGCGCTGACTTTGCAATCCTCGCCTGCCGCGGCACCGGCGGAACCCGTCAGGCGACTCCGTGTTGCCTGAGCCAGTCCAGGCACTTCTTCCAGCCGTCCCTGGCATCCGCTTCGCGGTAGCTGGGGCGGTAGTCGGCATGGAAGGCATGACCGGAATCCGGATAGACGATCAGCCTGGATGCCTTGGCATCCGGATCGGACGACGCCGACAGTGCCGCCTTCATCTTTCCCACCTGTTCCTGGGTGATGCCGGTGTCTTTGCCCCCATACAGGCCAAGCACCGGCGCGTCGAGTTCGCCGACCAGGTCCAGCGGGTTCTTCGGCTTCAGCGGCGTCGGCTCGCCGGTGAGTTGCCCGTACCAGGCCACCGCTGCCTTCAGCCGCTCATTGTGCGCCGCGTACAGCCAGGTGATGCGCCCGCCCCAGCAAAAGCCGGTAATGGCCAGCCGCGACGGGTCGCCGCCGTTGGCGCCAGCCCAGGCGACGGCGGCATCGAGATCGCCCATGACCTGTGCGTCCGGAACCTTGGAGATGATGTTCGCCTGCAGTTCCTGGATAGTGCCGAAGCTCTGCGGGTCGCCCTGGCGCGCGAACAACTCAGGCGCGATCGCAAGATAGCCGAGCTTGGCAAAGCGGCGGCACACGTCCGCAATGTATTCGTGCACGCCGAAGATTTCGCTCACCACCAGCACCACCGGCAGGCTCTTCTTGCCCTCCGGCATGGCGCGGTAGGCCGGCATGCCAAACCCGCCGGACGGAATCGTCACCTCGCCGGCGGTCAGGCCCGCGAAATCGGTCTTGATCGCCTGCGCCATCACCGGCAGCGCGGCCGCCGCGAACGCCGAGCCCAGCGCAGTCTTGACGAAGCCGCGGCGATTGAAAGTCTGCCCGGGTACCAGGCTCTCCACTTCGGGTTTCAGCATGCGTGTCTCCAGGTCGTTGCGGGACGGCGCCCGCCGGCAGATGCCGGGGACGCCAACCGCCGATTCTAAGCAAACATGCAGGCACGTGCACCCGCCTTCACGCAGGGGCCGCTCAGTGCAGTTTCACGCGCGGGCTGGTCTTGCTGCGCAGCCAGTGCGTCACCGTATCCAGTCCCATACCCACCGCGCCGTGCAGCGCCAGCACGTGCATGCGGTAGAGCGAGGTGTACATGAAGCGCGCCATCAGTCCCTCGATAAACATCGAGCCGCCGATCAACCCGCCCATCAGGCTGCCCACCGCGCTGAAATGCCCGAGCGACACCAGCGAGCCGAAATCCTTGAACGTGAATGCCGGCAGCGGCTTGCCGACCAGCCGGGCGCGCAGCGCCTCGAACAGGAAGGTAGCCTGCTGGTGCGCGGCCTGGGCACGCGGTGGCACCGCGGTCTGCTTTTCCGGCCACGGGCAGCTTGCGCAATCGCCGAAGGCAAATATGTCCGGGTCCCCTTCGCTCTGCAGCGTCGGGCCCACCAGGATCTGGCCCTGGCGGCTGACCGGCAGGCCCAGCTTCGCCAGCACCGGCGGCGCCGTGATGCCCGCCGCCCACACGGTCAGGTCAGCATCGATGCGCTTGCCGCTGGCGGTCAGCACCGCTTCGGTCGTCACCTCGGTCACGCGCTCGCTGGTGAAGACGTCGACATCGAGCTTGCGCAGCAGTTTGGTGGTCTCGGCCGAGACCCGCTCGGACAGCGCGGGCAGGATGCGCGGGCCGGCCTCGATCACGTGGATGCGCACATCGCGGCGCGGATCGAGCTGGTGCAGCCCGTAGGCATTGAGCACATGCGCGGTGTTGCGCAGTTCAGCCGACAGCTCCACGCCGGTCGCGCCGGCGCCGATGATGGCCACGTCCACGCGCGGCCGGCCGTCTTCGCCGACACGCCCGCGCCCGTTCTGCGCACGCACGCAGGCCGCGATCAGCCGGCGGCGGAAGCGCTCGGCCTGTGCGACGGTATCGAGCGCGATCGCGTTCTCGGCCGCGCCGGGCACGCCGAAGAAATGCGTCACGCAGCCGATGGCCAGCACCAGCGTGTCGTACGGCAGCTCCCGCGCCGGCAGCAGTTCCACGCCGTCCGGGTCCAGGCACGCCGCGACCGAGATCGTCTTGCGCGCGCGGTCGATGCCGGTCAGCTCGCCCTGCTGGAACTCGAAGTGGTGCCAGCGCGCCTGCGCCGCATATTCGAGCTGATGCGTATTGGGATCCATGCTGCCCGCGGCAACTTCATGCAGCAGCGGTTTCCAGATATGCGTGGGCAAGCGGTCCACGAGCACCACCTCGGCGACACCCTTCTTGCCGAGCTTGTCGCCCAGCCGTGTCACCAGCTCCAGTCCGCCTGCTCCGCCCCCGACAACGATGATGCGATGCGCCCTGCCGTCTGCTCCTGTGGTCATGGTCTACCCGATGCTTTTATTGCTGAGAAACGCTTGCCAAATGGCATTTGCCCCCAGTTTGCTGCATCGCAACACCGCAGGCAAGACGGCAATTACCGATTCAGCGGTCGCTTCATTGAATACGTCAGGTGTCGTATTTCCAAGGCCTCAAAGGCATGCAAAGGAATACGGCCGGGTACTCCCCGGCCGTATTCTTATTGCGTGCTCAACGCGGCTTCAGTGGGCTTCTTCCCAGTTCGCACCGCTGCCGACTTCTGCAACCAGTGGCACCCGCAACTGCGCCACCGAACACATCAGCTCGGGCAATCCGGCCTTGACCGCCTCCAGTTCACCCTGCGGCACTTCGAGCACCAGTTCATCGTGCACCTGCATGATCTGGCGCGTCTGCAACCGGTCGCGTTCCAGCCAGCCCTGTACCGCGATCATCGACAGCTTGATCAGGTCCGCAGCCGTGCCCTGCATGGGCGCGTTGATGGCCGCGCGTTCAGCCGCCTGGCGGCGCGGGCCGCTGCCGCCGTTGATGTCCGGCAGCCACAGGCGCCGGCCGAACACGGTTTCGACATAGCCCTGTTTGCGTGCTGTCTGCCGCGTCTCTTCCATGTAGTGCGCCACGCCCGGGTAGCGCATGAAATAGCGGTCGATATAGTGCTTGGCGGCCTCGCGCTCGATGCCCAGGTTGCTGGCCAGCCCGAACGCGCTCATGCCGTAGATCAGGCCGAAGTTGATCACCTTGGCATAGCGGCGCTGCTCGCTGCTGACGGCCTCGCGCTCCACGCCGAAAATCTCGGAAGCGGTGGCGCGGTGGATGTCCTCGCCATTGGCAAACGCGCGCAGCAGGTTCTCGTCGCCCGATATGTGGGCCATGATGCGCAGCTCGATCTGCGAATAGTCGGCCGACACGATCACGCTGCCCGGCGGCGCGATGAACGCTTCGCGAATGCGCCGGCCTTCCTCCGTGCGCACGGGGATGTTCTGCAGGTTCGGGTCCGTTGACGCCAGCCGGCCCGTCACCGCCGTGGCCTGCCCGTAGCTGGTGTGCACGCGGCCGGTGTTCGGGTTGACCATCTTCGGCAGCTTGTCCGTGTACGTGGACTTGAGCTTGGACAGGCCGCGGTAGTCCAGCAGCAGCTTGGGCAGCGGGTAGTCCTCGGCCAGCTTCTGCAGCACCTCTTCGTCGGTCGACGGCGCGCCGCTCGCGGTCTTCTTGACCACCGGCAGCTTCATCTGGTTGAACAGGATCTCGCCGATCTGCTTGGGCGAGCCCAGGTTGAACGGCTGCCCCGCAGCGGCGTACGCGGCCTGCTCCAGCGCAAGCATGCGCTGGCCCAGTTCGGCGCTCTGTGCGGCCAGCCGCCCGGCATCGATCAGCACGCCGTTGCGTTCGATCTTCTGCAGCACCACCGACACCGGGATCTCGATTTCCTCATACACGCGGCGCAGGCCCGGCGCGGCCTGCACCTGCGGGAACATCTTGCGATGCAGGCGCAGCGTCACGTCGGCATCCTCGGCCGCATATTCGGTTGCACGCGCCAGGTCGATCTGGTCGAAGCCGATCTGGCTCGCGCCCTTGCCGCAGACTTCCTCGTACGTGATGGTCTTCAGGCTCAGCAGGCGCTCCGCCAGGCTGTCCATGCCGTGGTTGCGGTGCGAGGCCAGCACGTAGCTCTCCAGCATGGTGTCCTGCGCGATGCCGCGCATGGTCACGCCATGGTTGGCAAACACATGCATGTCGTACTTGATGTTCTGGCCGAGCTTGGGCTTGCTCTCGTCTTCCAGCCATGCACGCATGCGCGCCAGCACTGCCTCGCGCGACAGCTGGCCGTGGTTGTCCATGCCAGCCACATCCGGGCCGCGGTGTCCCACCGGGATATAGCAGGCCTCGCCCGGCTCCACGGACAACGAGATGCCGACCAGCTGCGCCTGCATCGGATCGAGCGACGTGGTCTCGGTATCGATCGCCGTCAGCGGCGCGCTTTCGATGCGCTGCATCCACGCTTCGAGTGCGGCCTCGGTCGTCACCATCTCGTAGCGGATTGCGGTCGGCGCCGTATCGTCCTGCGCGGGCGCGGCATCAGCGTCCGACGCGGACGGCGTAGCTGCCGGTGCGTCGAACAGCCCGCCCTGCGCGGGCACTGCCGCGGCGCGCGCGCGTGCCTGCGCGCGCGGGTCGGGCAAGCTTTCGCCGCTCAGTTCGCGCAGCCAGGTCTTGAAGCCATAGCGCGTGAAGAAGGCCACCAGCTTTTCCTTGTCCTCGCCAACCTCCTTGAGCGAATGAAAATCCGCCACCGCGGCGCTCAGGTCGCAATCGGTCTTGACGGTGACCAGCTCGCGCGCCTTGGGCAGCCAGTCCAGCGTATTGCGCAGGTTCTCGCCGACCACGCCCTTGATGCCGGCGGCGTTCGCCATGATGGCGTCGAGCGTGCCATGTTCGGCCAGCCATTTCACGGCGGTCTTGGGGCCCACCTTGGGCACGCCGGGAACGTTGTCGACCGCGTCGCCGATCAGCGACAGGTAGTCGACAATGCGCTCGGGCGGCACGCCGAACTTGGTGTTCACGCCGGCCGGGTCGAGCACTTCGCCGCTCATGGTGTTGACCAGCGTAACGTCGTCATTGACCAGCTGCGCCAGGTCCTTGTCGCCGGTGGAGACCACCGTGCGCACGCCCTGCCCGCTGGCCTGCCGGGCCAGCGTGCCGATCACGTCGTCGGCTTCCACACCGTCGACCACGACAATCGGCCAGCCCAGCGCGCGCACCGCTTCGTGGATCGGCTCGATCTGCCGGGCCAGGTCCTCCGGCATCGACGGGCGGTGCTCCTTGTAGGCCGGATACAGTTCGTCGCGGAACGTCTTGCCCTTGGCGTCGAACACGCAGGCGCTATACTCTGCCGGGTAATCGTTGCGCAGCTTGCGCAGCATGTTGATCATGCCGTAGATTGCCCCTGTGGGCAGACCCTCACCATTCCTCAGGTCCGGCAGCGCGTGATAAGCGCGATACAAATAGCTCGATCCATCGACGAGCAAGAGTGTTTTTGGACTATCCGACATTCCCATGGACTCTAAATTGACTGGTGCTGCAGCAGGCGGTGCCTCGACCGCCCCCCTTGCCGACCCGGATGTTTCCGATATCTCCGGCGATACCGTACAACCCCCGCCGGAAGCTGCTGCTGAACACGCGGCTGCCGTCGCCCGTGCGGCCGATGCCGCCGCCGCTGGCAACCCCGCGCAAGCGCCGGCCGATGGCGCGGCGGGTTCGCGCGCGAACCCGCGCAAGATGATTCCCAGCCTGCGTGCGCTGGCCGACGAAGACCGCGCAACCGCGAAGAAGGCGCGCGCCTCGTGGCAAATGTTCACGATTATGGCAGAGTTCATCGAGGCCACCGAGTACCTGTCGGAGATCCGCCCGGCGGTCTCGATCTACGGCAGCGCTCGCCTGCGCGAAGATTCCCCCTATTACCAGCGCACAATCGAAATCGCGCGGCTATTCTCGGATGCCGGCTTTGCGGTGATCTCGGGCGGCGGCCCCGGCATCATGGAAGCGGCCAACAAGGGGGCGCACGCCGGCAAGTCGGCCAGCGTCGGCCTCAATATCGAGCTGCCGCACGAACAGCAGGGCAACCCGTACCAGGACATTGCCATGCGGTTCCGCCATTTCTTTACGCGCAAGGTCACGTTCGTCAAGAACTCCGATGCCTTCATCGTCATGCCGGGCGGCTTCGGCACGCTCGATGAACTCGCCGAAGTGCTGACGCTGGTGCAGACCGGCAAGTCGCGTTCGGTGCCCGTGGTGATGTTCGGCAGCCGCTTCTGGAAGGGCCTGCTCGACTGGTTCCGCTTCACGCTGCTGCCCATGGGCCTGATCGCCGAGCACGACCTCGACCTGATGAAGATCGTCGACGAGCCGCATGAAGTGCTGGAAGCCGTCTACGAGTACTACGAGCGCCGCGGCGGCGACAAGCCGATCCCGCCGAAGGAAGAAATGTTCTATCTGTAATACAAGACTGGGTTCAAGGGAGACCGGCGTCACGCGCTGGAGAGCCCTTTTGCCGCGGCGTTGCCGGGGTGCCCCACAGGCCACGGCAGCGGCCCGTTCGCGGCAGGAATTGCTAGAATGGAAAGTATCCGCTTGCCAAGCCCGGCGCCGCCGGGTAGCAGCCAACGCCGCATTCCGCCGCGCAGCAGCCGCATCGACTGCTGTGCCGCACAGGAGCCCCAGATGACCTCCCCCTCACTCCGGTTCGCCGTGCCTGCTGGCGCAGTGCCAGCAACCGCCCGCACGCCGCGCCTGGCCCTGGCCGCCGCCGTGCTGGCGCTGGCCCTGCCCGGCCTGGCGCTGGCGCAACCCGCCGAGGAAAGCAACGCCCTCACCCAGCAGGAACTGAACCGGATCAACAACCAGCCGATCGCCCCGGCCGCCAAGTCGCAGATCAACCAGCCGCGCCAGCCGAGCTTCCAGCTCAACGAGCGCGACGGCACGCAGGTGCGCGAATACCGCGACAAGGGCCGGGCCACCGATATCCAGGTAAAGTCCGGGTTCGGCACCAAGTACCAGATGAGCAAGCCGGAAGACAGCTCGCCCAAGATCCGCGAGCATGACGTCAACCGCGTGCCTTCGGTCAACCTGCAGTTCTGATTCCGACTACCCACGGCCCCGGGCACGCCCGGGCCGCGCCGGTCCTCCGGCAGTATTGCCGCGGCGGCGGCCACCTTTGTGCCGCCGCTTTCCGTTTCGCATCACACAACGAGTATGGCCGTATTCACCACGGTCTCGCACGACGAGATCGCCCGCTGGCTGCTTGACTACGACCTTGGCGAAGTCCGCGAATTGCGCGGCATCGCCTCCGGCATCGAGAACAGCAATTTCTTTCTGACCATGGAGCAGGATGGCCGCACGCGCGAGTACGTGCTGACCATCTTCGAGCGGCTCACGTTCGCGCAGCTGCCCTACTACCTGCACCTGATGGCACACCTTGCCGCGCGCGGCATCACCGTGCCCGCGCCGATCCCGGCGCGCGACGGCGAGATCCTGCGTGCGCTCAAGGGCAAGCCTGCCACCATCGTCACGCGCCTGCCGGGCGCTTCGCAACTGGCGCCGGATGCCGAGCACTGCGCGCAGGTCGGCGACATGCTGGCGCGCATGCACGTGGCCGGCCAGGACTATCCGCGCAGCCAGCCCAACCTGCGCAGCCTGCCGTGGTGGCAGCAGACCGAAGCGGAGATCGTGCCCTTCCTCGACGCGCAGCAGCGCACGCTGCTGCAGCAGGAGATCGCGCACCAGGCGGCCTTCTTCGGCAGCGCGGACTACGCGGCTCTGCAGGGTGGCCCGTGCCACTGCGACCTGTTCCGCGACAACGCGCTGTTCGAAGAAGACGGCAAGGGCCACCACCGCCTGGGCGGCTTCTTCGATTTCTACTTCGCCGGCAACGACAAGTGGCTGTTCGACCTGGCCGTAACCGTCAACGACTGGTGCATCGACCTGGCCAGCGGCGAGCTCGACAACGCTCGTGCTCAGGCCTTGGTGCGGGCATATCATGCGGTCAGGCCGCTCACCGTCACCGAAACCGCGCATTGGCGCGACATGCTGCGTGCGGGCGCCCTGCGCTTCTGGGTGTCGCGCCTGTGGGATTTCTACCTGCCGCGCGAAGCCGACATGCTCCAGCCGCATGATCCGACCCATTTCGAACGCATCCTGCGCCGGCGCCTTGCCATGACAGCGGACGCCGCCGCGCTTGCCTGGATCTGATTGGTATGCAACTACTGGAAGTTCCCGCCAAGGAAGGCTACGTCTGGTTCCGCCAGGGCATCTGGCTGTTCCGCAAGAATCCGCTCGCGTTCCTGATGCTGCTGTTCATCTACCTGATCGCGGCGCAGCTGGCCATCGTGGTGCCGCTGATCGGCATCATCGCGCTGCTGGTGGTCACGCCCGGCCTGTCGGTCGGCGTCATGACGGCCTGCCGCGAAGTCATCCAGAACAAGCGCGTCCTGCCGACCGTGCTGTTAGCCGGATTCCGTACCAACGGCAAGGAAGCCACGCGCAACCTGCTGGTGCTGGGCGGCATCTATGCGGCACTGGTATTCCTGCTGAGCCTGATCGCGGGCGCGCTGGTGGACATGAGCGCGCTGCTGCCGATCCTGCTGAAGGAAGAGACGCTGACGGCCGAGGCCGTGCGCCAGCTCTACTACGCGCTGCTGATCGGCGCGCTGCTCTACACGCCCATCGCGATGATGTTCTGGTTCGCGCCGCTGCTGGCGGCGTGGCACGGCGTGCCGCCCGTCAAGGCAATGTTCTTCAGCTGGACCGCATGCTGGCGCAACCGCGGGGCCTTCTTCACCTACGTGTTGCTGTTCGCCGTGCTGCTGGTGGCGATCCCGTTCTTCCTGGAAACGATCTTCAGCGCGTTCGGCGCAGAGACCGTGCTGTCGTTCCTGGTCACGCCGTATTCGCTGCTGATGCTGGCCATCCTGTACTGCTCGTTCTACGCGACCTACCGCGGCTGCTTCAACGTCGTTCCCGCGGAACAGGGCACACCGACCTGAGCGGCAGACACAAAGGCGGAATATCGGATTGTTAGTTCCCCTCTCTCGCTTGCAGGAGAGGGCAGCAAACAATCGCTCAGCCCCCTTTCATTCCCCGAACGTCCTCCCCATCTCCTCCGCTGCCGCCCTCAAATCCGGCACGAACTCATACAACCGATCCATCGACATCCGCGCCAGCGGCGCCTGCACCGCAATCGCGGCACAGGCGCGATTGCGGTTGAGCATCACCGGCACCGCGACTGCGATCATGCCCTGAAGGTTTTCCTGGTTGTTGACACCCAGACGGCGGCGGCGCGTCTCGGCGAGTTCCGAGCGCAGTATCTCGACATCGGTAATGGTATTCGCCGACTGCGCCCGCAGCGGCAGACTTGCAATCACCCGTTCCCGCTGCGCACACGGCAGGAACGCGAGCAGCAATTTGCCGCTGGCCGAGCAATGCAGCGGCACCCGCGACCCCGGCTGCAGGTGCATCCGCAGCGGCCACTGCGTTTCCACACGGTCCAGATAGACAACATCGTCGCCGGACAGCATGGTCAGGTTGCAGGTCTCGCCAACCTTGTCGACGAGCTGCTGCAGGATCGCGTGGCGCGCCGCCGCCGGCCCCGCCTGCATCAGCACATTGACCGCGAACTGGCGCACGCGTGACGAGCACTCGTAGTACCGGCTGCCCGCCGTGCGCGACACCAGCCAGGTGCTTTCGAGCTGCTTGAGGAGGCGGTGCACGGTCTGCTTGGGCAGCCCGATCTCCTGCACGATGGCCGCGAGCGAAAGCGGCCCTTCTGCCATGGACAGGATCTCGAGGATGCGGAAGGCGCGCACCGCGGCGGCGTTCGAGTGATTGCTCATGGATTCAATTTATAGGATTCCGGGACGCCCAGACGTCCCGAAAACTGCGTTCTGCGTTTCACCCCGTTTCCACGCTCGCGAAAGCGCACAAATTGGGACGAGCTGCCCCGCCGGCTTCACTAGATTCGATCCGGGGCCAGCGCCATCCATCGCGTAGCGAGCCACGCGACAAGCCGCGGACCCCACTGTCCAAACCGCGGAGTCGATCCATGAGTGTGCAAATACTGCGTCACCGGCAGTCCAACAATCCCGATTTGCCCCAAGCGGCAGCGTTCGAGCCCGACCAGACGGCGCAGACCGTTGCCGTGATCGTGGCGCGGGCCAGGCAGGCACAGCGCGAGTTCGCGCGGGCCGACCAGGCCACCATCGACACGGCCGTGGCCGCGGCCGCGTGGGCCATCATGGAGCCCGCGCGCAACCGGCAGCTCGCGGAATGCGCCGTGGCCGACACCGGGCTCGGCAATGTCGAGGACAAGATCCGCAAGAACCACCGCAAGACGCTCGGGCTGCTGCGCGACCTGCACGGCCGCAAGACGGTAGGTGTGATCTCTCAGGATGCAGAAACGGGCATCACCGAGATCGCGCGCCCAGTGGGCGTGGTGGCGGCCATCACACCGTCCACCAACCCGGCGGCCACGCCGGCCAACAAGATCCTCAACGCGCTCAAGTGCGGCAACAGTGTGATCGTCGCGCCATCGCCGAAGGGCCAGGGCACGTGCGAGCTGCTGCTGTCGTTCATCCACGCCGAATTTGCTCGGGCGGGCCTGTCGGCGGACCTTGTGCAAATGCTGCCTGCGCCGGTCTCGAAGACGGCTACGGCGGAGCTGATGCGGCAAGCCGATCTGGTGGTCGCCACGGGCTCTCAGGCCAATGTGCGCATGGCCTACACCTGCGGCACACCCGCATTCGGCGTCGGCGCCGGCAACGTGGCCTCGATCATCGACACCAGCGCCGCACCGGATGATGCCGCCGCGAAGATCGTGCGCTCCAAGACCTTCGACAACGCCACGAGCTGCTCGTCGGAAAACAGCCTGGTCGTGCTCGACGCGGCCTACAAACCCATGCTCAAGGCGCTGGCCGCGGTTGGTGGCGTGCTGCTCACTTCGACGGAAAAAGCGCGGCTGCAGGCGCTGATGTGGCAGGACGGCAAGCTCGCCGGCAAGGCCACGGGGCAGAGCGCACGACGCATTGCCGAGCTTGCCGGACTCGAACGCGTGCGCGACCAGCAGCCGACCATGCTGCTGGTCGAGGAAGCCGGCGTGGGCAGCGAATTCCCGTTCTCGGGCGAAAAACTCTCGCCCGTGCTGACGCTGTACCGCGCCGCCGACTTTGCTGCGGCAGTCGATTGCGTCGCGCGCCTCTATGACTACATGGGCGCCGGGCATTCGGTCAGCCTGCACACGGCCAACCCGCGCCAGGCACTGCAGCTCGGGCTGGAACTACCGGTGGCGCGCGTGATCGTCAACCAAGCGCACTGCTTCGCCACGGGCGGAAATTTCGACAATGGCCTGCCGTTCTCGCTGTCGATGGGCTGCGGCACCTGGGGCGGCAACAACTTCTCGGACAACCTTGGCTGGCGCCAGTACCTGAACATCACGCGCATTGCGGTGCCCATCGCCGAGCGCGTGCCCGACGAAGCCGACCTGCTCGGCGACTACTTTGCGAGGGTCGGCAAATGAACGCGCGCGCGGAACCCCAAGCCTTCGAGAGCCTGGCCACGCTGATGGCAACGCGAGCGGTGCAATGGCCCGACAAACCCTACCTGCTGGCGCCCGACAGCGGCCACGCGCTCACGTTCGGCTCACTCGCCGCCGACGCTGACGCGCTCAGCCAACACTATGCGGCGGCCGGCCTGGAAAACGGTCAGACGGTGTCGGTCTACCTGCCCAACGGCGAACAGACGGCGCGCCTGCTGCTCGGCTCCATGGCGTGCGGGCTGGTCATCAACCCGATCAACCTGCTATGCCAGCCGGCGCAGTTGCGCTACATCCTGTCGCATTCGGACACGCGGCTGATCTTCACCTGGCCCGGTGGCGAAGCCGCGATCCGCGAGGCGTTGCGCGCAGCCGGCCTCGACGTGCCGGTGGTGGTCACCACGCCCGATGCCGCGAGCCTGCCGGCATTGCCCAAGGTGCGGCCGGATGCAAGCGCGCTACCGCCCGCCGATCCCCATGCGCCGGCACTGCTGATGTACACGTCGGGTACCACAGGTACGCCCAAGGGCGTCCTGCTCACGCACCACAATCTCGCCACGAACGGCGCCAACGTCAGCCGCGAGCATGACCTCGGCCCGGCCGACCGCGTGCTGGCGACGCTGCCGCTTTATCACATCAACGGCCTCGTCGTGACCGCGATCGCGCCACTGGTCCACGGCGGATCGGTCGTGATGCCGATGCGCTTTTCCGCAAGCTCGTTCTGGAAGGACATCACGCGCCACGGCTGCACCTGGCTCAACGTGGTACCGACCATCATCGCCTACCTGCTGAACGACCCGGACGGCAAGGCCCCCGAAGGCGTGCGCTTCTGCCGCTCGGCATCGGCCGCGCTGCCGCCCGAGCACCACCGCGCGTTCGAGGAGCGGTTCGGCATCGGCGTGATCGAGACCATGGGCATGACCGAGACCGCCGCGCCCGCGTTCAGCAATCCGCTGGATCCGCAGCACCGGCGCATCGGCAGCATCGGCCGCCCTTCGGGAACGCGCGCGCGCGTACTCGGACGCGACGGCAAGCCTCTGCGCGACGGGCAGATCGGCGAAATCGTGCTGCAGGGCGAGAACGTGATGGCCGGCTACTACAAGGCGCCCGACGTCACGCGCGACGCCTTCACGCACGACGGCTGGCTGCGCACGGGCGATCTCGGCTACCGCGATGCCGATGGCTACTTCTACATCACGGGCCGCGCCAAGGAACTGATCATCAAGGGTGGCGAGAACATCGCCCCGCGCGAGATCGACGAGGCGCTGCTGCGCCACCCCTCGGTGCTCGAAGCGGCCGCAGTCGGCGTGCCGGACCCCGCCTACGGGCAGGAGATCGTCGCGTTCGTCGTCATGCGCGACGCCACGCCCTGCGATGACGCCGCACTGCGCGCGCACTGCCTGCGCGAGCTGGGCCGCTACAAGACGCCGAAGGAATTCCGCTTCATCGCGGAGTTGCCGCGCGGCCCGTCCGGCAAGGTGCAGCGGCTCAAGCTGCTCGACCCCGCCTGAACGCCTGAATCCCTGATTCCCCGGGACATCCGCGTTGCGGCGTCCTGGTCCGCAACCCTCGCCAAGGAGACCATCGACCGACATCGCACCGGAACAGGAGACAAGACTCAACCGGTAACCCGACAGACAGCAGATTGCTCAAGGACGGGGCAGCACGGCACACGCCGCGCCCTGGCCAACCGAGTGCATGGCTATGGACCGATGCGCCGGACGGCCGCCCCGTTAACGCCACGCGCGCCAGCCGCGCAAAGGAGGTGGTATGAAGCAACGCATCAAGACCCGGCATATGATCCTCGGCGTCATGTGCCTGATGTATTTCATCGCCTATATCGACCGCGTCAACATCTCGGTCGCCGCCCCGCTGATCCGCGAAGAAATGGGACTGACGTCTTCGCAACTCGGCCTGGTGTTCTCGGCCTTTGCCTATCCTTATGCCGCCATGCAGATCCTCGGCGGCTGGCTCTCCGACAAGTTCGGGCCCAAGAAGGTGCTGATCGTGCTGTCGCTGATCTGGGGCGTGGCCACCGTGATGACCGGCTTCGCGGGCAGCGTGCTGATGCTGGTGGTGCTGCGCTTCGTGCTGGGCATCGGCGAAGGCGGCGCGTTCCCGACGGCGACGCGCGCCTTCACGTACTGGATGCCGGTGGCCGAGCGTGGCTTCGCGCAGGGCATTACGCACAGCTTCGCCCGGCTGGGCGGTGCGATCACGCCGCCGATCGTGCTCGCCATCGTGGCGACCTCCGGCTGGCGCGAGGCGTTCATCGTGCTGGGCGCAATCAGCCTCGGCTGGACGCTGCTCTACGCCGGCGTGTTCAAGGACTCGCCCGACGAGCACAAGCGCGTGACGCCTCAGGAGCTGCAGGAAATCGGCTACCGGCGCGGCGAATGCCAGCGCTCGGCCAAGGCCGCCACGCCGTGGCGACGCCTGTTCCGGCGCATGTGGCTGGTGACGTTCGTGGACTTCTGCTACGGCTGGTCGCTGTGGGTCTACCTGACCTGGCTGCCGTCGTACCTGAAGGAGGCACGCGGCTTCGACCTGAAGCAGCTCGCCCTGTTCACCGCACTACCGCTGATGGCGGGCGTGGTCGGCGACACCCTCGGCGGCGTACTGTCGGACCGCATCTACAAGCGCACCGGCAACCTGCGCCTGGCGCGCGGCGCGATCCTGTTCGTGGGGCTGGCCGGCTCGCTGATGTTCATCGTGCCGATGACGTACACGGCCGATGCCGTCAACGCGGTGATCCTGCTGTCGCTGTCGTTCTTCTTCCTGGAGCTGACCAACGCCGTGCTGTGGAGCCTGCCGCTCGACATCGCCGGCAAGTACGCCGGCACCGCGGGCGGCATGATGAACACGGGCTTCGGCCTGGCTGGCATGATCTCGCCGGTGGCGTTCGGCTACCTGATCGAGACCACCGGCAGCTACAACGTGCCGTTCATGATCTCGGCGGCGCTGCTCGGCGTGGGCGCGGTGGCCGCGCTGTTCATCAACCCGCTGAAGACCGTCGACACGCCCGAGGAAAAGGCCGCCGAAGTCCGGCCGGCCTTCCCCTGATCCGGCCTGCGAAGCCGGGTCCGATCAGTTGATCGGGTCCAGCTTCGCCACCGAGAGCGCGAGCCACTTGGCGCCGTGGCGCTTGAAGTCGATCTGGGCGCGGGCATCCGCGCCATCGCCTTCGAGCGCCTTGATCACGCCTTCGCCGAACTTGTTGTGGAATACCTGCTGGCCGACGCGGAAGCCCGTACCGGCCTCGCGCTTGGCATCGGCATAGCCGTTGCCGGTGTCCATGCCGCCGGTCGGCTTGTTGCCGGAATACGGCACGTCCTCGGGCTTGCGGAACCAGTCTCGGCCCCATGCGCTGTCGCGTTCCTGGCGACGGACGCCGCCATAGCTCTGCTGCTGCGGCGTCAGCCACTTCAGCGCGCCCTCGGGCAGTTCCTCGAAGAAGCGCGAGCGCAGGTGGTAGCGCATCTGGCCGTGCAGCACGCGGCTCTGCGCGAACGACAGGTACAGCCGCTCGCGCGCTCGCGTGATCGCCACGTACATCAGCCGGCGCTCTTCCTCAAGGCCGTCCTGCTCCATCGCGCTGTTCTCGTGCGGGAACAGTCCCTCTTCCAGCCCGGTGATGAACACCACGTTGAACTCCAGGCCCTTGGCGGCGTGCACGGTCATCATCTGCACCGCGTCCTGGCCCGCCTGCGCCTGGTTGTCGCCAGCCTCCAGCGAGGCGTGCGTGAGGAAAGCCACCAGCGGGGTCATCACCACCGGCAAGGCCTCCGGGTCCAGCACCTGCTGGGCCTGGTCGCCCTCTGCGAGCTGCGGCACGGCCTGCGCCGCGCGCGATTCGAAGCCGACCGGGATCACCGAGGCCAGCGCCTCGAGCCCGTAGCCCTCTTCCGTGACAAAAGCCTGCGCCGCGGTCACCAGTTCCTGCAAGTTCTCGATGCGGTCCTGGCCTTCCTTCTCGCCGCTGTAATGCGTGATCAGGCCGCTGGTATTGGTCACGTACTCGACCACCTCGGCCAGCGTCATGCGGCGCGACTCCGCGCGCATCTGCTCAATCAGGCGGACGAACGCCGCCAGCTTGCTGCCCGCTGCGCCGGCCACATAGGCCACGGCCTCGGCCAGCGAGCAGTTGTACTGGCGCGCGGCATCCTGGAGCTGCTCCAGCGAGCGCGCGCCGATGCCGCGCGCCGGGAAGTTCACCACGCGGCCGAAGGCCGCATCGTTGCGCGGGTTCTCCAGCAGTTGCAGGTAGGCCAGCGCGTGCTTGATTTCGGCGCGCTCGAAGAAGCGCAGGCCGCCATACACGCGGTAGGCAATGCCGGCGGAGAACAGCGCGTGCTCGATCACGCGCGACTGCGCGTTGCTGCGATACAGGATGGCAATCTCCGAGCGGCTCATGCCCTGCGCTATCTGGTCGCGGATCTCCTCGACCAGCCACGATGCCTCCTGCCCGTCGGAGCCGGCCTGGAACACGCGCACCGGCTCGCCGTGGCCGGCATCGGTGCGCAGGTTCTTGCCCAGGCGGCGCGCGTTGTGTGAGATCAGCAGGTTGGCCGAATCGAGGATATGGCCGTGCGAGCGGTAGTTCTGCTCGAGCTTGATCAGCTTGCGCACGCGGAACTCGTGCTCGAAGTCGCGCATATTGCCGACGTTCGCGCCACGGAATGCGTAAATGCTCTGGTCGTCGTCGCCGACCGCGAACACCGCCGCCGGGTTCTGCGTGCCATGACCGGCCAGCAGCTTGAGCCACTGGTACTGCAGCACGTTGGTGTCCTGGAACTCGTCCACCAGCACATGGCGGAAGCGGTGCTGGTAATGCTGGCGGATGGCGTCGTTGTAGCGCAGCAACTCATAGCAGCGCAGCAGGAGTTCGGCGAAGTCCACCACGCCCTCGCGCTGGCACTGCTCGTCGTAGGCGGCGTACAGGTCGACGAAACGGCGGTTGAAGTCGTCGTTGGCCTCCACGTCGGCTGGACGCAGGCCCTGCTCCTTCGCGTTGTTGATGAAGTACTGCAGGTTCTTGGCCGGGTACTTCTCGTCGTCGACATTGAGCGCTTTCAGCAGGCGCTTGATGGCCGAGAGCTGGTCCTGGCTGTCGAGGATGGCAAACGTCTGCGGCAGGCCCGCATCGCGAAAATGGGCGCGCAGCATGCGGTTGCACAGGCCGTGGAAGGTGCCGATCCACATGCCACGTGTGTTGATCGGCAGCATCGACGACAGGCGCGTCTGCATCTCCTTGGCAGCCTTGTTGGTGAAGGTCACCGCCAGGATGCCCGCCGGTGACACTCGTCCGTTCTGGATCAGCCACGCAATGCGCGTGGTCAGCACGCGCGTCTTGCCGCTGCCCGCGCCGGCCAGGATCAGGGCCGGCTCGTCAGGCAGCGTGACGGCGGCGAGTTGTTCGGCGTTCAGGTTGGCGAGCAGGTCGGACATTGATGGGTTCGATTTGTCGGGTGCTTGGCGGGCGCCTGCTGTTTCGCCGGCGTAGCCGGCGAGTCACTTTTTGTCCGAGCGACAAAAAGTAACCAAAAAGCGCGTTTGCTTGCCCTAGCGGGCGAATATTGATCGTAGTGTGCTGAGGGTGTTGTACGGGTATGAGCTTCAGAGTGTTTCCGGCTGCCTGCCGCGTGGTGCGCGACCGCGGAAGGAATACAGCGCTGATTGAACGAGCCCCGAAACTGTCCGTGGCCCCTGCTGCCAGCGATATCGTGTAATCGCCTTCGGCTGCGCTACGCGCAGAGTCGTAGTCTGAGTACAGGCCGTAGCCCGAACCGCGCCCCAGCGACGATGCCCCGCGCGCATGACCATGCGCGAATTTGACGAGCCCCCGAAGGCCAGCAACGTTGATGCCCCTCGCCAACCGACCAGGACGTGCGCGCAGCGCAGCCGAAGGCGTCCCACCACTGACCTTGTTGGAACGCTGTACCCGAGTCCAACTTGGGGATCGTTCAAAAGCCGTTGGGCGCCAGGCACTATCACTGACTCACTGGGCGTTAGCAGGCTGGAACAATAGTCGAGCATCGCGAGACCAAAGCCTCTCGAACACAAGAAGCGCACCGTTGATGGCCAGCCGCCAGGCGACGCGTTTTTTGGTTACTTTTTGTCGCTCGGACAAAAAGTGACTCGTCGGCTACGCCGGCGAAACAGCAGCGCCCGCCAGGCACAACACCCCATCAAACCAAAACCAAACCCCAAATTATACCGACCCGCCACCCCGCGAAGCGAACGATTTCCTCCCCGCCTCCCGACGTTCCGTATAATTTGAGGTTTTACTGGCCCAACGCACCCACGGCCGCGCCAGGCGCAGGCCGAAGCACTCCGCCTGCGACAGCCCCGACGCCAAAACATCGACATCCCAGCATGACCGCCCAAGACCAATCCCTTGCCAAGAGCTTCGAACCCGCCGCCATCGAGGCGAAATGGGGCCCAGAGTGGGAGAAGCGCGGCATCGCCAAGCCGACATTCGACCCGGCCAGGCCCGATTTCGCTATCCAGCTGCCGCCGCCCAATGTGACCGGCACGCTGCACATGGGCCATGCCTTCAACCAGACCATCATGGATGGCCTGACCCGCCATGCGCGCATGGCGGGCGCGAACACGCTGTGGGTGCCGGGCACGGACCACGCGGGCATTGCCACGCAGATCGTGGTGGAGCGCCAGCTCGAAGCCCAGCGCGTGTCGCGCCACGACCTCGGCCGCGAGAAGTTCACCGAGAAGGTCTGGGCCTGGAAGGAAGAGTCGGGCTCGACCATCACGCGCCAGGTGCGCCGCATGGGCGCGTCGATCGACTGGAGCCGCGAGTACTTCACGATGTCGCCCGACATGTCGAAGGCGGTCACCGAGGTGTTCGTGCGCCTGCATGAGCAGGGCCTGATCTACCGCGGCAAGCGCCTGGTGAACTGGGACCCGGTGCTGGGCACAGCCGTGTCGGACCTGGAAGTCGAAAGCGTCGAGGAAGAAGGTTCGCTGTGGCACATCCGCTACCCGCTGGTGGAAGCGGACACCAAGACAGGCCTCACGCACCTGACCGTGGCCACCACGCGCCCGGAAACCATGCTCGGCGATGTCGCCGTAATGGTCCACCCGGAAGACGAACGCTATGCGCACCTGATCGGCAAGTCGGTGCACCTGCCGCTGACCGGCCGCCAGATCCCCGTGATCGCCGACGAATACGTCGACCGCGAATTCGGCACGGGCGTGGTCAAGGTAACGCCGGGCCATGACTTCAACGACTACGCCGTCGGCCAGCGCCACAACCTGCCGCAGCTGTCGATCCTGACGCTCGACGCGAAGATCGTCGCCGATGCCCCCGCCGCCTACGCCGGCCTGGACCGTTTCGAGGCCCGCAAGCAGATCGTGATGGACCTGGACGCCCAAGGCCTGCTGGCCGAGGTCAAGAAGCACAAGCTGATGACGCCGCGCAGCGAGCGCACCGGCAGCGCGATCGAGCCGATGCTGACCGACCAGTGGTTCGTCGCCATGAGCAAGCCGGCGCCGGAAGGCACCTTCTACCCCGGCCGCTCGATCGCCGAGGTCGCGCTCGAAGCCGTGCAGAGCGGCGAGATCAAGCTGGTGCCCGAGAACTGGATCAGCACCTACAACCAGTGGCTGGCCAACATCCAGGACTGGTGCATCTCGCGCCAGCTCTGGTGGGGCCACCAGATCCCGGCCTGGTACGACGATGCCGGCAACTGCTTCGTCGCCCGCACAGAGGAAGAAGCCCTGGCCAAGGCGAAGGCCGCCGGCAGCACCGGCGCGCTGCGCCGCGAAGAAGACGTGCTCGACACGTGGTTCTCGTCGGCGCTGGTGCCCTTCTCCTCGCTGGGCTGGCCGGAGGAAACGCCCGAGCTCAAGCACTTCCTGCCGTCGTCGGTGCTGGTCACCGGCTACGACATCATCTTCTTCTGGGTGGCGCGCATGGTCATGATGACCAAGCACTTCACCGGCAAGGTGCCTTTCCATACTGTCTACGTGCACGGCCTGGTGCGCGATTCGGAAGGCAAGAAGATGAGCAAGTCCGAGGGCAACACGCTGGACCCGGTGGACCTGATCGACGGCATCGACCTCGACACGCTGCTGAAGAAGCGCACCACCGGCCTGCGCCGCCCGAAGGACGCGCCCAAGATCGAGAAGAAGACGAAGAAGGAATTCCCCGAGGGCATTCCCGCCTTCGGCGCCGACGCGCTGCGCTTCACGTTCGCCTCGCTGGCGACGCTCGGCCGCAACATCAACTTCGACACCGGCCGCTGCGAGGGCTACCGCAATTTCTGCAACAAGCTGTGGAATGCGACGCGCTTCGTGCTGATGAACACCGAGGGCCATGACTGCGGCATGGGCCCGTGCAACCACGATTGCGGCCCGGACGGCTACCTGCACTTCTCGCAGGCCGACCGCTGGATCGTCTCGCTGCTGCAGCGCGCGGAAGCCGACGTCGAGAAGGGCTTTGCCGAGTACCGCTTCGACAACATCGCCAACGCAATCTACAAGTTCGTCTGGGACGAGTACTGCGACTGGTACCTGGAGCTGGCCAAGGTGCAGATCCAGACCGGCACCGAGGCCCAGCAGCGCGCCACGCGCCGCACGCTGCTGCGCGTGCTGGAAACGGTATTGCGCCTGGCGCACCCGATCATTCCGTTCATCACCGAAGAGCTCTGGCAGAAGGTTGCGCCGCTGGCTGGACGCGCCAAGGGCGACGGCAGCGAAAGCCTCGCGCAGCAGGCGTACCCGCTCCCGGCCATGGCCAAGATCGATGAGGCCGCCGAGCAATGGGTGGCGCAGCTCAAGGCCATGGTGGATGCCTGCCGCAACCTGCGCGGCGAAATGAACATCTCGCCGGCGCAGCGCATCCCGCTCTATGCGCATGGCGACAACGCCTTCCTGCGTGAGGCCAGCGCGCATATCCAGGCGCTGGCGAAGCTGTCCGAGGTGCGCGTCTTCGAAGACGACGCCACCTTGCAGACCGAAGGCGCCGGCGCGCCGGTGGCCATCGTCGGCGGCAACCACCTGCTGCTCAAGATCGAGATCGACGTGGCCGCGGAACGTGCGCGCCTGTCGAAGGAAATCGAGCGCATCGGCGGTGAGATCGGCAAGTGCCGTGGCAAGCTGTCGAACGAGAGCTTTGTCGCCAAGGCGCCGCCCGCCGTGGTGGCGCAGGAGACCCAACGCCTGTCCGATTTCGAGCAGACGCTGGCCAAGCTGCAGGACCAACTGCAGCGCCTGCCGGCCTGAACTACCGTGGGTATATCGGTTTCCGCCCGGCTGGCGTCGGACGGAACCTGACAGACGGCCCCCACAGTATCCGGCAGGGTTACAAATCGAATCCGAAGGAATAGCAGACATGGAAAATCGCGTTACCAAGGCCGTCTTCCCGGTCGCGGGCCTGGGCACCCGCTTTCTGCCGGCCACCAAGGCCAGCCCCAAGGAAATGCTGCCAGTGGTCGACAAGCCGCTGATCCAGTACGCGGTGGAAGAAGCCATGGCCGCCGGCATTACCGAGATGATCTTCGTCACTGGCCGTTCCAAGCGCGCCATCGAGGATCATTTCGACAAGGCCTTCGAACTGGAAGTGGAGCTGGAGGCCAAGAACAAGCAGGCGCTGCTCGATGTGGTGCGTTCGATCAAGCCAGCCAACGTGGAGTGCTACTACGTGCGCCAGCCGGAAGCACTGGGCCTGGGCCATGCCGTGCTGTGCGCCGCCAAGCTGGTCGGCGAGAGCCCGTTCGCGGTGATGCTGGCCGACGACCTGATCGACGGCACCCCGCCGGTGATGAAGCAGATGGTGGATATCTACAACCACTACAACTGCTCGGTGCTCGGCGTGGAAGAAATCTCGCCGGAACAGACCAGGTCCTATGGCGTGGTGGACGGGCGCGAATGGGAAGAGGGCGTGATCAAGATGTCGGGCATCGTCGAAAAGCCTGCGCCGGAGGATGCCCCCTCCAACCTGGGTGTGGTCGGCCGCTACATCCTGACGCCGCGCATCTTCAGTCACCTGCGCGAACTCAAGCCCGGCGCCGGCGGCGAGTTCCAGCTCACCGACGCGATCCAGTCGCTGCTCGGCCAGGAGCAGGTTCTGGCCTACCGCTACCAGGGCACGCGCTATGACTGCGGCAGCAAGCTCGGGTACCTGAAGGCAACGGTCGAATATGCGCTGAAGCACCCCGAAGTCGGCGCAGGCTTCCGCGAGTACCTGGAACAGCGCGGCACCTACCTGGCCGACGGTACGTTGGCCTGACCAGAAGGTCTCCTGCAGAACCATGAGAAAAGCCGCCATCGGGCGGCTTTTCTGCTCTCTGGACGCCTGGCTGAGGCGATCAGCGCCGGCGCATGTAGAACACGAACACCTTGTCGATTTCCTGGTGCGACAGCAGCTCGTTGCCGGTCTGCTTGGCAAAGGCCTGGAAATCGCGCGTAGCGCCCGGGTCGGTGGCCAGCACCTTGAGCACTTCGCCGCTGACCATGTCAGCCAGCGCCTTCTTGGTACGCAGGATCGGCAGCGGGCAGTTCAGGCCGCGCGCATCCACTTCTTTCTGGAACTCCATTCCTCTCTTCCTTGCTTTTTTCAGTCTTCAGACCCGGTATTGTAGCGAAGCCCTCAGGACGCTGAAGTCACTTGGCCGGCGCGGGTCGGGGATGTCCTCGCCGGTCTGGCGGTCGAAGAAGCGCACGGGGTAGCCGCGCGACTGCAGCCAGTCGGCTACTGCGAAGCCGGTGCCGGCCGACCAGATGCGCATGTCCTCGGGCGCCACCAGCTTGTATTCGGCCAGCTCCTCGGACAGCGCGATGCTGCCGCTTGCCTGCACGTGGTAGGCGATGATCAGCTCGTTCTTGCGCATGAACTCGTAGACGCCGATCAGCGACACGGCCTCGGTATCGAGATTGGTTTCCTCCTTCAGTTCGCGCGCCACACCCAGTTCCGGCGTCTCGTCACGCTCCAGGAAGCCGGTGACGAGGGCGAACATCTTCTGCGGCCAGGCCGCGTTGCGCGCCAGCAGCAGCTTGCCTTCGTACTCGACCACTGCGGCGAGCACGGGCAGCGGGTTGTTCCAGTGCACGAAGCCACATTCCGGCTGGATGCAGGCGTGGCGTTCACGCCCCGACAACGGGAGCACCTCTAGCGGCGCGCCGCATTGCGGGCAGAATCGGTATTGCATGGGAGGCTCCTGGGTGTCTCGTTATGTTCTGCTACCGCCCGGTATCTTACGCCTGCCGGCATATTTCAGCAGGCGCCGCAGGCCGCTCGCATGTCGGCCGCCAGGGCCTCGACCGTCTCCGGCTGCAGGTCCCACGCGCACATGAAGCGGCAGCCGCCCGCGCCGATGAAGGTATAGAAGCGCCAGCCCTTCGCGCGCAGCGCCTCGATCGCCGGCAGCGGCAGCTCGGCGAACACCGCATTGGATTCTGTCGGGAACATGATGCGCACGCCGGGAATGTCGGCAATACGCGCCTGCAGCAGCTGCGCCATGGCATTGGCGTGCCGCGCGTTGGACAGCCAGACATCGTTCTCCAGCAGCCCGAGCCATGGTGCCGAGATAAAGCGCATCTTCGACGCGAGCTGGCCGGCCTGCTTGACGCGGTAGGCGAAGTCCTCGGCCAGGCGGCAGTCGAAGAAGACCACCGCCTCGCCCACCGGCAGGCCGTTCTTGGTGCCGCCGAAGCACAGCACGTCCACCCCGGCTCGCCACGTGATCTCGGACGGATGCACGCCCAGCGAGGCCACCGCGTTGGCGAAACGCGCGCCGTCCATGTGCACGCGAAGCTGCCGGCGCTTGGCGATCGCGGCAATCGCGCGCACCTCTTCCACCGTATAGACCGTGCCGACCTCGGTGGACTGCGTCAGCGACACCACCTTGGGCTTCGGGTAGTGGATGTCCGAACGCCGCGTCACCAGCGCCTCGACCGCGTCGGGCGTGAGCTTGCCATTCTCGCCCGGCGCGGTCAGCAGCTTCGAGCCGTTGGAAAAGAATTCAGGCCCGCCGCACTCGTCGGTCTCGATATGCGCGAGCTCGTGGCAGATGACCGAGTGGTACGACTGGCACAGTGCCGACAGCGCCAGCGAATTGGCCGCGGTGCCGTTGAAGACGAAGAACACTTCGCAATCGGTCTGGAACAGATCGCGGATCCGGTCGCAGACCTTCTGCGTCCAGGAATCGTCGCCATAGGCCTGTTCGTGGCCCGTGCCGTTGGCCTCCAGAAAGTACTTCAGCGATTCCGGGCAAAAGCCGGCGTAGTTGTCCGAGGCGAAATGCTGCATGGTCATCTGCTGGTCTGGCGGTGTGCGTCTGGCGTGATTACTTCTTGTCGGCCCACAGCTCGCCGCCGGTGGCCCAGTTCTCGCGCTTGACGTCGGTGATGATGATGTCGACGGCCGAAGGGGTACAGCCCAGCGTCTCGCAAGTGACGCGTGTCACTTCTTCGACGAACTTGCGCTTCTGCTCGACGGTGCGGCCTTCAAACATCTCTACGTGGAAAGTCGGCATGCGTGGCTCCTTGTGTTGTTTGTGTTGTCTTTGTCTGTGAGTCGGGGGCTTCAGTCCCGGTACGAAGGATCGATTCTATCGAGTTTGCGCAGCAGCGCCGGCCACTCCAGTACGCCTTCGACGGCGCCATCGTCATGGAGCTGCTCGGACGCCTTGTCCGCCACGCCCGGCGCAGGCCGCACCAGCCGCCCGCCCGCCTGCGCGCCGATCTGGATCTCGCAGGCCTTGATCAGCGTCGCCATCAGCACATAGGCCTCGGCAACCGTGCGCCCCACAGTCAGCGTGCCGTGGTTGCGCAGCAGCATGGCCTGGTGCGCGCCCAGCGAAGCCGTCAGCCGCGTACCCTCGGCGGGTGTGAATGCCAACCCTTCATAGTCGTGGTACGCCATGCGCCCATGGAAGCGCATGGCATGCTGGGACAACGGCAGCAGGCCTTCCGCTTGCGCGGACACCGCAATGCCCGCTGTGTTGTGCAGGTGCATGACGCACATGGCGTCGGCGCGCGCCGCGTGCACGGCGGCATGCAGCGCGAAGCCGGTCACGTTGACCGGATGGACGATCTCGCCGACCACCTCGCCGCGGCCATTGATCTTGACGAGGTCCGACGCGCGGATTTCCTCGAAGGCAAAGCCGAAAGGATTGATCAGGAAATGGTCCGGCTCGCCGGGAACGGTCGCCGAGATATGGGTATAGATCAGGTCATCCCAGCCCTGGAGTGCCGATAGCCGGTAGGCGGCTGCCAGGTCCACACGGACAAGCTGCTCTTGCGGCGTGACGGGGCTGGGTGCACCGGTGGCACGCGCCGGTTGCAGGGAAAAAGACATGGGGTCGCTCCTGCGCCGCCCGGTGTCTGGTGCCGGTGTCAGTCCCGGCTTCTCACATCTGGGGTCCGCAAAGGGGCGGCGAAGGCGTTACTGTAGCGCAGTCTGCCGCGCGTTCGGCATCGGCCAGGTGCGTCGCATCCAGGCAAACATTACGGCGCCAGCCAGCAGGGCTGCGGCGGCACAAGCCAGCGAGCTCGCAAAGCCGCCCGAACGCGTCACCAGCGCGGTGGCCAGCGGCGGCCCGATGATCTGGCCGAACCCATAGGAGGCCGTCATCAGGCCCATCAGGCGCGGTGCCTGCGGCCCCCATAACCGGCGCGCCTCGCGCATGGCAAAGGACACCAGTGCAGTGAACGGCAGCCCGGCGAGCAGGCTGCTGACGGCAAACCCCGTTACGGTCGGGAAGACCACGGCGATGCCCACACCCAGCGCCTGCATGGCGTAGGACCACGTCAGCAGCCGGCGGTTGTCGTGCGCCATGCCAACGCGCGTGGCGAGAAAGGCGCCGATCGTCACGCCAACGCCAAAGACCGGCCAGAACAGGTCGGCCCAGACCGAGCCCGGCATCGCCTGCCGCGCAATCACGGGCAGGAAAGTCGCGGTGATGATGTAGCCGAAGCCCGCCAGGCCGTAGGCGAGCGTCAGCGCCCACGCCTCGCCGTCGAGCCGCACGCCCTGGTCAGGCTGCGCTTCCTGCCGGGGCGCGTCTGAACGGGCCGGGCCGTCGTCCGACGCAAAAACGCGCCAGACCACCAGCACCAGCACGGCGGCCATGACGGTGAAGACAAGCCAGCCCGCCACGGCATCCCAGCCGGCACCGACCATGGCGAACGCCGAAACGCCCGTCGCCACGATGCCGATGCCCGGGCCGCAGAAAATCAGCCCGCCCAGCGCCGGCTGGCCCAGCTCGGCGAGCCGCTGCATGCACCAGCCCGCGGTATAAACCATCACAAGAGCACTGGCCACGCCCGCGGCCGCGCGCCAGAGCGACCAGGCCATCATGCCTCCGGGCAGCGCCATGCCAAGCGTCAGCAACACCGTCGCCACGAGACCCAGCCGCACCATGCGTGCCGGCTCCGGGCGGATGAACAGGCAGGCGGCGGCTCCCACGAAGTACCCGATGTAGTTCAGCGTCGCCAGCCAGCCGCCCTCGTGCAGGTTGACGGTACCATCGTGCAGCATCATCGGCAGTAGCGGCGTGAACGCGAAGCGACCGATACCCATCACAACGGCCAGCGAAGCGAGGCCGGCCAGCGCAATTGCCCATGCTCCCGGCTCCCGCCGGGCCTTCTGCTCGGCGGCTGTGCCTTCCCGGGTAATCCTGACGTTCACGTACGGCATATCGTGGTTCCCTCTTCGTCTCGGCCGGTGGCGAACCGGCGTGGTTTCACCTATGCTACGCCGTAGCGATCATCCTTATAAATGAATAATTAAGATGCCATGCATCTTGGGTGGAGATGATCTGAAACTGCCGACTGGAACTGACATGGATCTGGCCACACTCGAAATCTTCCGCACGGTGGTGGAGGCAGGCGGCGTCACCCGCGCCGCCGAACGACTGCACCGCGTGCAGTCCAACGTCACCACACGCATCCGACAGCTCGAGGAATCGCTCGGCGTCGAGCTGTTCCTGCGGGACGGCAAACGCATGGTGCTGACGCCGGCGGGCCAGACGCTGTTCGACTACGCGTGCCGCATGCTGCGCCTCGCCGAAGAAGCGCGCCACGCCGTGCTGCCGTCGCGGCCGCACGGCCGTCTGCGCATCGCCTCGATGGAAAGTACCGCGGCCAGCCGGCTGCCGGCGATGCTGGCGGCCTATCACCAGGCCTGGCCGGACGTCCAGCTCGAACTGGTCACGCTGCCGACCCGGCAGGCCATGGAGGCGCTGGAGCGTTTCGAGGCCGACTGCGCGTTCGTCGCCGAGCCGCTCGGCAATCCCGTGCTGGCATCACGGCCCGCGTTCGAGGAAGAGCTGGTGGTGATTGCGCGGGCCGGGCACCGCCCGATCCGCAGTGCGGCGGACCTCGAGACCGGCACGCTGCTCGGCTTCGAGCCGGGCTGCAACTATCGCGCGCGGCTCGAAGCGTGGCACGCGGCCGGCGGCGGATCGCCGCCGCGCGTGCTGGAGCTGAACTCCTATCACGCCATCGTGGCCTGCGCGGCGGCCGGCATCGGCGCCGCGATTGTGCCCCGTTCGGTGCTTGGCCTGTACCGCGACCTGCCCGCCATCAGCCTGCACAGCCTTGGCGAGGCCGGGCGCGTATGCACGCTGCTGGCCTGGCATCCGGCCATGGCCAGCGCGGCGCTGGAGGCCCTCGTCCAGGCGCTGCCGCCCCCCGACGCGCCCGCCAGCAACCCGCCGCTGCCCGCCGCGGCCTGAGCATCGCAGGCACCGGGAGCGTGCAGGATGTGCCCGGTCGCCTACACTGGAAGTGGCGTCACCACTGCACTTCCTGTGCCCCGCCCTTTGCGATGAGATTCGCCATTGCGCGCCTCGCGCACCCATGGCTGTATTGCGGACTGCTGCTGGCCGGCTTCACGCTCGCGGTGCTGGCAGCCGTCCCGGCCACCTCTGTGCCGGCCGGTGCCGGAGCAGGCACCGCCCCGGTCTATGTGATTCCGCTCAAGGGCGCCATCGGCCCGGCCAGCGCGGGCTTCGTGCTGCGCAGCATGGAGCGCGCGCGCGAAGGCGGTGCCCAGCTCGTGGTGCTGGAAATGGACACCCCCGGCGGGCTCGACCTGTCGATGCGCGAGATCATCCAGGCCATCCTGGCCTCGCCCGTGCCCGTGGCCAGCTACGTCTTCCCGGGTGGTGCGCGCGCCGCAAGCGCCGGCACCTACATCCTGTACGCGAGCCATATCGCCGCAATGGCGCCCGGCACCAACCTGGGCGCCGCCAGCCCCGTGCAGATCGGCATAGGCGGACCGCAGAAGCCCGAAGCCTCACCGGCCTCGGCGCCCGCCAGCGAGCCGGCGGCACAGGACACCATGGCGCGCAAGCAGATGCACGACGCCTCGGCCTACATCCGCGGCCTGGCACAGCTGCGCGGCCGCAATGCCGAATGGGCCGAGCGCGCGGTGCGCGAAGCGGTCAGCCTGTCCGCAACCGAAGCTGCGGCGCAGCATGTGGTGGACGTGGTCGCCACGGACCTGCCGGACCTGCTGCGCAAGGTGAACGGCAAGCGCGTGACGGCGGCCGGCGTCGAGCGCGTGCTGCAGACCGGGCATGCCACGGTCGTCACGCTCGAGCCGGACTGGCGCAGCCGCTTCCTGGCCGTCATCACCGAACCGAGCGTGGCGCTGATCCTGATGATGATCGGCATCTACGGCCTGATCTTCGAGTTCTCCACGCCCGGCATGGTCGTGCCCGGCGTGGTCGGTGCCATCTGCCTGCTGCTGGGGTTGTTCGCGCTGCAGATGCTGCCGGTCAACTATGCGGGGCTGGCGCTGATCGCGCTGGGCATCGGCTGCATGGTGGCCGAGTTGTTCCTGCCCTCGTTCGGCACGCTCGGCGTGGGCGGCATTGTCGCGTTCGCGTTTGGCGCGGTCATGCTGATCGATACCGACGTGCCCGGCTTCGGCGTGCCGATCGGGCTGATCGCCGCGCTGTCGGCCATGTCGGCGCTGTTCCTGTTCGGCATGTCGGCGCTGCTGCTGCGCGCGCGCAAGCGGCCGGTGGTCAGCGGCGCCGACACGCTGGTGGGCAGCCGCGGCGAAGTGCTCGACGACCTGCGGGACGAAGGCTGGGCCATGGTCCGCGGGGAACAGTGGCGCGTCCGCAGCGCCCGGCCGCTGGCACGCGGCACGCCGGTCATTGTCACCGGGCGCCAGGGCCTGCTGCTGGATGTCGTGGCCAGCCAGCCAGAGACCACGACATCGCCCCGCCACCACCCCAACCAACATGAGGGAGCCTGACCATGGCCTTTGGATTCAGCTTCGGCGGTTTGATCTTCCTGCTGGCCCTGCTCGTCATCACCGCGTTCCGGGTCCTGCGCGAATACGAACGCGGCGTGGTGTTCATGCTGGGGCGCTTCTGGAAAGTGAAGGGCCCGGGCCTGGTGCTGATCATTCCGATCGTACAGCAGATGGTCAGGGTGGACCTGCGCACCGTGGTCATGGACGTGCCGCCGCAGGACGTGATCTCGCACGACAACGTGTCGGTCAAGGTCAACGCCGTGGTCTACTTCCGCGTGGTCGATCCCGAACGCGCCATCATCCAGGTGGCCAACTTCCTGGAGGCCACCAGCCAGCTCGCGCAGACCACGCTGCGCGCCGTGCTCGGCAAGCATGAGTTGGACGAGATGCTGGCCGAGCGCGAACGGCTCAACCTCGACATCCAGAAGGTGCTCGACGCGCAGACCGATGCCTGGGGCATCAAGGTGTCGAACGTGGAGATCAAGCACGTGGACCTGAACGAGTCGATGGTGCGGGCCATCGCGCGCCAGGCCGAGGCGGAGCGGGAACGCCGCGCCAAGGTCATCCATGCGGAAGGTGAATTGCAGGCTTCAGTGAAGCTGCTGGAAGCCGCGCAGATGCTGGCGCGGCAGCCTCAGGCCATGCAGTTGCGGTATATGCAGACGCTGACGCAGATCGCGGGGGACAAGAGTTCGACGATCGTTTTTCCGTTGCCGGTGGACTTGCTCTCGACGCTTTTGAATAAGGCGGTGGGGGATTCGGAGGGAAAGGGGTAGGGGATAAAGAATAAAGGGCGCCGAAGCGCCCTTTCGTCAAGGTCGGAAAAAACTCAAACCTTCGCCGACACCCACTCCGCCACGCCGGACAGCGCCTGCGGCAGCTTGGCCGGCTCGGTGCCGCCAGCCTGGGCCATATCAGGACGGCCACCACCCTTGCCGCCCACTTGCTGCGCGACAAAGTTGACCAGCTCGCCAGCCTTGACCTTGCCCGTGGCATCGGCAGTCACGCCGGCGATCAGGCTGACCCTGCCATCGGCCACGGCAGCCAGCACGATAGCCGCGCTCTGCAGCTTGTCCTTGAGCTTGTCCATGGTCTCGCGCAGCGTCTTCACGTCGGCGCCGTCGAGTTGGGCAGCCAGCACCTTGAGGCCCTTTACGTCGACCGCCTGCGCGGCCAGTTCGTCGCCCTGCGAGGAAGCCAGCTTGCTCTTCAGGCGCTCCAGCTCCTTCTCGAGCGCGCGGACCTGCTCCTGCACCTGGCCGATGCGCGGCACCAGTTCCGAAGGCTGGGCCTTCAGCGCGGCGGCGGCTTCGTTCAGCCTGGCGTCGAGCTTCTGCAGGTAGTGCAGCGCATTGTCGCCGGTGATCGCCTCCACGCGGCGGATGCCGGCGGCCACGCCGCCTTCCATCACGATCTTGAACAGGCCGATGTCGCCGGTACGGTGCACGTGGGTGCCGCCGCACAGTTCCTTGGAGGTACCGATCGACAGCACGCGCACGTCGTCGGCGTACTTTTCGCCGAACAGCGCCATGGCGCCGCTCTTGACCGCGTCATCGAACGGCATGATCTCGGCGTGCGTGTCTTCGTTGCGCAGGATCTCGGCGTTGACGATCTCTTCAACGCGGCGGATCTGCTCGTCCGTCATCGGCGCGTTGTGCGAGAAGTCGAAGCGGGTCTTGTCGGCATCGACCAGCGAGCCCTTCTGCTGCACGTGGCTGCCCAGCACTTCGCGCAGGGCCTTGTGCATCAGGTGGGTGGCCGAGTGGTTGCGCACGGTGCGCGAGCGGCGCTGTGCGTCCACTTGCGGCTGCACGGCGTCTCCGACCTTCAGGGCGCCGCCTTCAAGCGTACCCTGGTGGCCGAACACTTCGGCCTGGATCTTGGTGGTATCGGCCACGGCGAACACGGCATTGCCAGCCTTCAGCACGCCCTGGTCGCCTGCCTGGCCGCCGGACTCGGCGTAGAACGGGGTGTTGTCGAGCACCACCACGCCGGTCTGGCCCGGCTGCATGGCGTCGACAGCGGCACCGTCCACGTACAGCGCGGTGACCTTGGCCTGCGGCAGTTCCAGCTTCTCGTAGCCATGGAACACGGTCTTGTCGCCGGAGTACTCCAGGCCGGCGGCCATCTTGAACTTGCCGGCGGCGCGGGCCTGCTCGCGCTGGCGGTTCATGGCGGCGTCGAACGCGGCCTCGTCAACGGCGATTTCCTGCTCACGGCAGACGTCCTGCGTCAGGTCCAGCGGGAAACCGAAGGTGTCGTGCAGCTTGAAGGCCAGTTCGCCGTCGAGCGTCTTGCCGCCCTTGAGCTTCAGGTCGGCCAGCGCGGCGTCGAGGATCGACATGCCGTTCTCGATGGTTTCGAAGAAGCGCTCTTCCTCGGCCTTCAGCACTTCGGTCACGCGGCCCTGGGCTTCAGCCAGTTCCGGGTACGCCTCGCCCATCTGTGCGACGAGGTCCGCCACCAGCTTGTGGAAGAACGGCGTCTTCCGGCCCAGCTTGTAGCCGTGGCGGATGGCGCGGCGAACAATGCGGCGCAGCACGTAGCCGCGGCCTTCGTTGCCGGGGATCACGCCGTCGACGATCAGGAACGAGCACGCGCGGATATGGTCGGCGATGACCTTCAGCGAGTTCTGGTTCAGGTTGTCGCAATGCGTTTCACGCCCGGCCGCCTTGATCAGCGCCTGGAACAGGTCGATCTCGTAGTTGCTGTGCACGTGCTGCAGCACCGCGGCAATGCGCTCCAGGCCCATGCCGGTGTCCACGCACGGCTTGGGCAGCGGCGTCATGGTGCCCTGCTCGTCGCGGTTGAACTGCATGAACACGAGGTTCCACACCTCGATGTAGCGGTCGCCATCTTCCTCGGGCGATCCCGGGGGGCCGCCCCACACGTCCGGGCCATGGTCGTAGAAGATTTCCGAGCACGGGCCGCACGGGCCGGTGTCGGCCATCTGCCAGAAGTTGTCCGAGGCGTAGCGCGCGCCCTTGTTGTCACCGATGCGCACGATGCGCTCGGCCGGCACGCCGACTTCCTTGGCCCAGATGTCGTAGGCTTCGTCGTCCTCGGCGTAGACCGTCACCCACAGCTTGTCCGCCGGCAGCTGGTAGACCTTGGTCAGCAGTTCCCACGCGTACTGGATGGCTTCGCGCTTGAAGTAGTCGCCGAACGAGAAGTTGCCCAGCATCTCGAAGAACGTATGGTGGCGGGCGGTGTAGCCCACGTTCTCGAGATCGTTGTGCTTGCCGCCGGCGCGCACCGAGCGCTGCGCCGAGGTGGCACGGGTGTACGGGCGCTTGTCGGTGCCCAGGAACACGTCCTTGAACTGCACCATGCCGGAGTTGGTGAACAGCAGCGTCGGGTCGTTCGCCGGCACTAGGCTGGACGAGCGGACCACGGTATGGCCCTTCGATTCGAAGAACTGCAGGAACTTGCTGCGAATGTCTGAGACTTTCATGGGATGGCGGACGCTTCCCGCGGCAGGCAGGGCGCGACGAATCAGTTTTGGATTTGCAAACCGTTGATTATACGGGCAAGCCAGCCCCAAGAGCGCATGGCTGGCCGGCCGGCCACAGCGTCGCGCGAGCGGTCGGTTATCGCCCAAATCCCGCGTTGATAAGCGGCGCATAAGCCACTCAAAAGCGCCGTCCATGAGCCCCGGTGGTACAGTGCAGCCAGTCCAACGCCAGCCGCGCTGCCGGCCTTCGGCGTCTCCCCTTACACCCCCGCATCCGGAACTGCCTCACTGCCATGGGAGCCTTAAGCCATCTCCGCGTCCTCGACCTGACCCGCGTCCTTGCCGGGCCATGGTGCGCCCAGAACCTTGCCGATTTCGGCGCCGACGTCATCAAGATCGAGCGGCCCGGCGCCGGGGACGACACCCGCACCTGGGGCCCGCCCTGGCTCAAGGCCTCCGACGGCAGCGACACCGCGGAAGCCGCGTATTACCTCGCCGCGAACCGCAACAAGCGCTCGGTGACGTGCGACATCTCCTCGCCCGAGGGCCAGCAACTCGTGCGGGAGCTTGCCGCGCAGAGCGATGTGGTGCTGGAGAACTACAAGGTCGGCCAGTTGAAGAAGTACGGCCTGGACTATGAATCGCTGAAGGCGGTCAAGCCGGACATCATCTACTGCTCGGTAACCGGCTTTGGCCAGAGTGGCCCGTATGCGGCCCGGCCCGGCTACGACTTCATCATCCAGGGCATGGGCGGCTTCATGAGCCTGACCGGCGAGCGCGACGACCTGCCGGGCGGCGGTCCGCAGAAGGCCGGCGTGGCCATTTCCGACCTGATGACCGGCCAGTACGCCACCATCGCCGTGCTGGCCGCGCTGGCGCACCGCGAGCGCACGGGCGAAGGCCAGTACATCGACATGGCCCTGCTCGACGTGCAGGTGGCGATGCTCGCCAACATGAACACCAACTACCTGGCCAGCGGCCAGGCACCCCGCCGCTGGGGCAATGCGCACCCGAACATCGTGCCCTACCAGACCTTTCAGGCGGCCGACGGCTGGCTGATCGTCGCGGTCGGCAATGACGGGCAGTTCCGCAAGTTCGTCACCGACGGCGGCCAGCCGGAACTGGCCGACGACCCGCGCTTTGCCACCAACCCGCAGCGCGTGTCCAACCGCGACGTGCTGGTGCCGATCCTGGCCGAGATGGTCCGCACGCGCACGCGCGCCCAGTGGATCCGCGACCTGGAAGCGGCCGGCGTGCCGTGCGGCCCGATCAACTCGCTCGACGAGGTCTTCGAGGACGAGCAGGTCAAGGCGCGCGGCCTGCGCGTGAACCTGCCCCACCCAAGCGCCGGCGAGGTCAAGCTGGTAGGCAGCCCGATCAAGATGAGCGCCACGCCACCCCAGGCGCTGCGGCATCCGCCGCTGCTGGGCGAGCACACCGACACGGTGCTGGCCGAGACGCTGGGCTACAGCGCTGAACAGATCGCCGCCCTGCGCGCCAAGGGCGTGGTATAAGAGCCACTTGCGCCGGTTCCGGCGCAAGTATGCAGTTGTTGCTCAGTCGTCCCCCGAAGCTGTTCCGTACGGCCCGCACTGCCTGCGCCTGACGCCCCGAACGAGGCAGGCCCGGCATATCGCGCCGTCGGGCCCACCAGGAGATTCCATGCTGACCGATGCCCTGCTGGCCTTCTTCCACTTCCTTGCCATCTTCGTCCTGATCACACTAATGGCCGCCGAGGCCGTGGCGCTGCGCCCCGATCTCACGCCGGCCACGGTGCGCCGCCTGTCGGTCTATGACGGCGTCTACTTCCTGTCCGCGCTGGCGGTGCTGGCTAGCGGCCTGCTGCGCCTGTTCTATGGCGCCAAGGGCGCGGACTTCTACCTGCACAACCCCTGGTTCCACGCGAAGATGGCCGTGTTCGTCATCATCGCACTGTGCTCGCTGCCGCCGACCTTCACCATCGCGCGCTGGCGCAAGCAGAGCCGCAGGCTGCCGGACTACGTCCCGCCCCCGTCAGAGGTGAAGAAAGCCCGCCGCTGGGTCATGATCGAAGCGCACCTGGTGATCCTGCTGCCTCTGTGCGCCGTGATGATGGCGCGCGGCATCGGGGCAAGGTGAGGCGCCGCCATCCCATTTCCATTCCCTCCATTCCCTGAAGTTCCAATGCTGAAGAAACTGCTCGCCACCGCCCTGCTGGCGGCCATGCTTCCCGCCACGTCCGCTATTGCAGCCAATGCAGCCACTGCCTACCCGACCAAGCCGGTCAAATTCGTGGTGCCCTACCCGGCCGGCGGCCCGCTGGACACCGTCGCGCGCGCCATCGGCGAGAAACTGCGCGACAGCCTCGGCCAGCCGGTCGTGGTCGAGAACAAGCCTGGCGCCGGCGGCAACCTTGGCGCGGACTATGTCGCGAAGCAGCCGGCCGACGGCTACACCATCGTCATGGGCGCGGTGGCCACGCATGCCATCAACCCGACGCTGTTCAGCAAGATGCCGTATGACCCCGTGAAGGATTTCGCGCCGATCACGCTGGTGGCGGATGTCCCCAACGTGCTGGTGATGCACCCGGGCAAGGCTGCGGAGCTGCATATCAGCAGCGTACGCGAACTCGTCGAGTACGCGCGCAAGCATCCCGGCAAGCTGGACTATGCGTCCGGCGGCAACGGCAGCGCCGGCCACCTGTCGGGCGAGCTGTTCAAGAGCATGGCGAAGATCAGCATGGTCCATATCCCGTACAACGGCGCGTCGCCGGCCCAGTTGTCGGTGCTGTCGGGCCAGACCGACCTGATCTTCGACAACCTGGCTTCGGCCTCCGCCAATATCAAGGCAGGCAAGCTGAAAGCGTTCGCGGTGACCACGGCAAGCCGCGCGACGGCTTTCCCGGAACTGCCGACCATCGCCGAAGCCGGCAAGGGCCTGGGACTGGAAGGCTTCGATATCTCCACGTGGTTCGGCGTGTTCGCGCCGGCCAATACGCCGCGCGAGATCGTCGACCGGCTCAACCACGACATCGTCGCCATCCTCAAGACGGAAGACATGAAGGCGCGGCTGGCCCGCATCGGCGCCCAGCCCGCCCCCACCACGCCCGAACAGTTCGGCGCGCTGGTGCAGCGCGAGCTGAAGAAGTACGCGCAGATCGTGCGCGTATCGGGCGCGAAGGTCGACTAAGACTGGCGTTTCCGGCGGATGCCCCAGCGCCGGATGCCCGTGGCGCTCTCGGTGCGCGGCAGCAGCAGGCCGACCTGGACGATGCGCGGCCCTTCCATGCGCGCCGCGGTCAGGCGCAGACCGGCGATCTCGACGCTGTCGCCTTCCACTGGCGGCGACGTAAAGGCGGCCTGCATGGCATCGGCGAGCGTCAGCGGGTACTCGGCGGCCGTCAGTGCCCGCTCGCCGTAGAGCGCCGCAATGTCGCGCAGGAACGCATCACCGGAAAGCAGGAAATCGTGCGTCGCCTGCTCCCACGCCGGGGCGGGCCCCGGCGCCTGGAACAGCGCCGCAAGCCTGGGCAGCACCGTGGCCGGCGCCAGGACCGACACAATGTCTCCGGCACGCAGTACGGTCTGCCCATGCGGCGCCAGCGCATCGTCGCGCGCCACGGTCAGCAGCCTGCATCTGGGCGGCATCTCCAGTTGATCGGCCCGTACATTCTCGACCGGCGCGTTGGCTCCCACCTTGAACTGCATGACCTCCAGCGCTGGGCCGTGGGTGCCGCGCAGCCGCGAGCGCGCGAGCGGCTCCGGAAACCCCGGGCGCAGCACGCGGGCCAGCCGCGCGGCCGGCGCCACGGTTGTCCCCTGCAGCAGCAGGCTGGCCAGCACCACCGCAAACGCCACACGGAAGATCAGGCCGGACTCCGGCAATCCGCGCAGCAGCGGGAACAGCGACAGCACGATGGGCACCGCGCCGCGCAGCCCCATCCAGGCGATGAAGCCCTTCTCGCCCGCGCTCAGCCGGAACGGCAGCAGGGCAAGGAACACGGCAACCGGCCGGGCCACCACCATCAGGAACGCGGCCACGGCAACCGCGGGCAGCGCGATTTCCCAGATCCGGTGCGGCGCCACCAGCAAGCCGAGCAGCAGGAACATTGCCGACTGGGCCAGCCAGGCCATGCCATCCATCGCGCGCATGGTGTCGGAAGTCACGGCCCGGTCGCGGTTGCCGACCAGCATGCCGGTCAGGTACACCGCCAGGAAGCCGCTGCCGTCCAGGCTCTGCGTGATGGCAAAGATCATGGCGCCGCCGGAACAGATCAGGATGGCGTGCAGGCCTTCCGCCACCTCGATGCGCTCGAGCACATTGGCCAGGCAGTAGCCCAGCCCGAGCCCCAGCGCCGCGCCGACGCCGAACTGCACGGCCAGCCGCATGGCAAGCGCCACCGGCGTCAGCCCGTCGGGCGAAGCGATCCACTCCATCAAGGTCAGCGTCAAGAAGATGGCCATCGGATCGTTGATGCCCGATTCAATTTCGAGCACGCTCGCCACGCGATCCTTCAGGCGGATACCGCTGCTGTGCAGCAGCGAAAAGACGGCCGCAGCATCGGTGGAGCCCACGATGGCGCCCAGCAGCAGGCCGAGCTTCCAGTCGATGCCCAGGATCCACGCCGCGAACAGGCCCACCAGTCCGGCCGTCACCAGGACCCCCACGGTGGCCAGCGCCAGGGAAGGCCGCAAGGCCACGCGGAACGTCGCATAGCTGGTCCGCAGGCCGCCGTCGAGCAGAATGACGGCAAGCGCGAGGTTGCCGACCAGGAAGCTGAGCCACGTATTGGAGAAGCGGATGCCGCCCGGGCCATCGACGCCGGCCAGCATGCCGACCGCCAGGAACACGAGCAGGAACGGCACGCCCGCGCGTGCGGAGAAGGCGCCCACCACGATGCCCAGCGACATCACGACGGCGCCGATCAGGATGACGTGGTCGACGCTCTCCAATCGGTGCCCTTTCTACCTTTCGGTACCTTACAGCCAGTGCCGCCACAGCCACCCGGCGACGCCGGGCAGAACCTGCCTGATGATAGCGCAGCACCCGGCCAGCCTGTACGCCGCGCCCCCTTCGATCCCCCGCCAACCCGCCTCCAGTCTCGCTTCGCAGCTTTTAAACGCGATCTCACTAGGGGATACCCTCAGCATGACCAAGTTTGCAGACATCTGAAAGGTAGCTGAAAGGTCGCCCCCTTACCTTGCACCCTGCCCACAAACAGGGCCGGCCAAGCGCGCATTTTTTTTGCACCGCAACAGCCGGCGCCCGGCAGATTTCAAGCAGTCTTATCGAGGAGAATCATTTTGCGCATACGTAGCCAAAAGGACTTTGCCTCCGGCCTGATGTTCATCCTGGTCGGATTCGGCTTTTCCTGGGTCGCACGCGGCTATTCCATGGGAACTGCCGCCAAGATGGGGCCGGGATACTTCCCGTTCTGGCTCGGGATCGTGCTCGCCCTGCTGGGCGCGCTGGTGTTGTGGGGTTCGCTGTCATCCAAGGCAGAAGAAGACCAGCTGTCCCGCTGGGACATCAAGACGCTGCTGTGGATCCTCGGCGCCGTCATTCTCTTCGGCTTGCTGCTCAAGCCGCTGGGCATGGTGCTGTCGGTGCTGGTACTGGTGCTGGTGTCGTCGATGGCGAGCCACGAGTTCAGCTGGAAAGGCGCCATCCTCAACTCGATCATCCTCGTGCTGATCAGCCTGGGCGCGTTCGTGTACGGCATCAACCTGCAGATGCCGGTGTGGCCGGCTTTCCTGGCAAGCTAAGGAGGCCGCCAACATGGAACTACTCTCTAACCTGGGACTGGGCTTCGCTACCGCCCTCTCCTTCCAGAACCTCGCCTACGCCTTCCTGGGCTGCGTGCTGGGTACACTGATCGGCGTGCTGCCGGGCCTGGGGCCGCTGGCGACCATCGCCATGCTGCTGCCGGTGACCTACACGCTGCCGCCGGTGGCCGCGCTGATCATGCTGGCCGGCATCTACTACGGCGCCCAGTACGGCGGCTCGACCACCGCCATCCTGGTGAACCTGCCCGGTGAATCGTCGTCGGTGGTGACCACTATCGATGGCTACCAGATGGCAAGACGAGGGCGAGCGGGGGTGGCACTGGCCACCGCCGGCCTGGGCTCGTTCTTCGCCGGCTGCGTGGCCACGCTGATCCTGGCCGCCTTTGCCGCCCCGCTGTCGGAACTGGCCTTCAAGTTCGGTCCCTCCGAGTACTTCTCGCTGATGGTGCTCGGCCTGATCGGTGCCGTGGTGCTGGCTTCGGGTTCGCTGGTCAAGGCCATCGCCATGATCGTGCTGGGCCTGCTGCTGGGCCTGGTGGGTACCGACGTGAACTCGGGCGCGGCGCGCTTCTCGTTCGACGTGCCCGAACTGACCGACGGGCTGAACTTCGTCTCGGTGGCCATGGGCATGTTCGGCTTCGCGGAAATCATCGCGAACCTGGAGCAGAAGGAAAACCGCGAAACCTTCACCGACCACATCACCAACCTGTTCCCGAACAAGGAAGATTTCAAGCGCATGATCCCGGCCGTGCTGCGTGGCACGGTGCTGGGCTCGGCGCTGGGCATCCTGCCGGGCGGTGGTGCGTCGCTGGCCTCGTTCGCGGCCTACTCGCTGGAGAAGAAGACCTCGAAGCACGCGCATGAATTCGGCAAGGGCGCGATCGAAGGCGTCGCTGGTCCGGAATCGGCCAACAACGCCGCGGCCCAAACCTCGTTCATCCCGCTGCTGACGCTGGGCATTCCGCCCAACGCCGTGATGGCGCTGATGGTCGGTGCGATGACCATCCACAACATCCAGCCCGGCCCGCAGGTGATGTCGAGCAACCCGGCGCTGTTCTGGGGCCTGATCGCTTCGATGTGGATCGGCAACTTCATGCTGATCGTGCTGAACCTGCCGCTGATCGGCATCTGGGTGAAGCTGCTGAAGGTACCCTACCGCTACCTGTACCCGGCCATCCTGACGTTCTGCTGCATCGGCGTGTATTCGGTCCAGAACACCACCTTCGACGTGTTCCAGACTGCGGCCTTCGGCGTGGTCGGCTACCTGTTCCTGAAGCTCAAGTGCGAACCGGCTCCGCTGCTGCTGGGCTTCGTGCTGGGGCCGATGATGGAAGAGAACTTCCGCCGCTCGCTGCTGCTGTCGCGTGGTGACTTCAGCGTGTTCGTGACTCGCCCGCTGTCGCTCGGCCTGCTGATCGCCGCCGCGGTGCTGGTGCTGATCGTGGCCATGCCGTCGATCAAGGCCAAGCGCGAGGAAGCGTTCCAGGAAGAGTAAGAAGGCAAGACCGCCGGCCGCTGGCCGGCAACGCAAAACAAGACTGGGGGCGTCGCGAGACGCCCCCTTTTTTGTTGGACCGCACCGCCTGCTGTGCCGGGCCTCAGCCGCCAAACAACTCCGCGCAGGCAGTCCTGACCGCGCCGGTCACATGTCCCCTGCCATGGTCGCGCCGCTCCAGCATGCCGATGGTCCGCATCACCGGCTCGCCGTTGACCAGCAGCGGCAGGATGCGCAGCGCCGCGTCGTTGCGCCAGCCGGCGCGCTGCAGCAGCGGCGCCACGGTCACCCCCACCTCCTGCCGGACCAGTTCCACGAGCGCCTCGATCGAGTTCAGCTCCAGGAATTCATTGACCCGCAGATGTGCGCGCCGCAACGCGCGCTCCACCAGCACCCCGGTACGCTGGCTGCGGTCGAAACGCAGGTAAGGATTGGCCGCCAGCGCCTCGCGCGCATCGTGGCCGGCGCTGCCCTGCGCCGCAATCGCGACCAGCGGTTCCTGGTAGAGCGGCGTCCAGCGCAGCATGCCAGGCAGCCGGACCGTGCCCTCGACCAGGATGGCCGCATCGAGCTCGCCCGACTCCACCATCGCCGTGAGCTCGATGGACTTGGCCCCGACCAGCCGGACCTCCAGCGCAGGATAGGCGCGCTTCATGCGCGCCACGACATGCGACAGGCCGCCCATCACCGACACCACCGCGCCCACGGCCACCGCGCCGGCCATGGCTTCGGGCTGCGCCGGCGGCAGGCGCATTTCGTCATATAGCGCGAGCAGGCGGCGCGCGCGGGGTAGCAGCTCGCGCCCGTCGGCATTGAGGACCGCGACGCGACCGTTGCGGTCGAACAGTTCGCGGCGCATCTCGGTTTCCAGCGAACGCATTTGCAGGCTCACCGCTGCCTGCGTCAGCGCCACATAGCCAGCGGCGGCGGCGAAGGATCCATGTTCGGCCACGGCAACAAAGGTACGCAGGAATCGGATTGTGCTCATCGGGACACCAGGAAAATGGCCATCGGGTGGCTGCGACTCACAAGAAAAACTTGTGTCAAGGAAAAGAAATATTAGCTTTCTTTGTGATAGCGGGCGCGGAATAATAATGCGCAGGCACCCGCGAAGCCGCGCGCATCCCGGTCTGCCGGCCTGACGCTGTTCCGCTGACCTGATTCGCCCGATTCCGGAGAACCGAATGAAATCCTGGCTGCGCCTGCTCGGCTTCGGCCTTGCCTCTGGCCTTTGCCTGGCCGCCACGCCGGCCATGGCCGACAACTATCCCGGCAAGCCGATCCGCCTGATCGTGCCCTTCCCTGCCAGCGGCGCTACCGACCTGCTGGCACGCGCCATTGCCCAGAAGGTGGGCGCCAACATCGGCCAGCAGATCGTGGTGGACAACCGGCCAGGCGCCGGCGGCGCCATCGGCTCGGACATGGCGGCCAAGGCCGCGCCGGACGGCTACACGCTGCTGATCGCCACGACCAGCACGCATTCGATCGGCCCGTACATCAATACCCGCCTGCCTTACAACACCGAGACCGATTTCACGCCGGTCAGCGAGGTTGCGATTGCCACCAACGTGCTGGTGGTGCCCAACAGCCTGCCTGTCAGGAACGTGCGCGAACTGATCGACTACGCGAAGAAGCATCCCGGCGAACTGAACTATGCCTCCAGCGGCAATGGCACCGTCGTACATCTGACCGCCGAGGCATTCAAGGCCCAGGCCGGCGTGTTCATCACGCACATCCCGTACCGTGGCACAGCGCTCGCGGTGCCGGACCTGATCTCGGGCAAGGTGCAGGTGCTGTTCGACAGCATCGTGTCCGGCCTGCCGCACGTGAAGGACGGCAAGCTCAAGGCGCTGGCCGTGACCAGCATGAAGCGCTCGCCGCTGGCGCCGGAAATCCCGACGGCCAGCGAATCGGGCCTGCCCGGCTTCGAGTCCGACACCTGGTTCGGCATCTACGGCCCGAAAAGCATGCCGGCCGACATCGTCAACCGGCTTAACGCCGAATTCAACAAGGCCATCCAGTCGCAGGACGTGAAGGACCGCCTCGCCAAGCTGGGCGCGGAGCCGGTCGGCGGCACGCCGGCGCAGTTCGCGGCGATGGTGAAGAAGGACAGTGCCCGCTGGGGCAAGCTCATCAAGGATCGCAAGATCACGGCAGAATAATGTGATACCGCAGCCGGCCCTTATCCTTATCAAACCGGCTGCCACGACACACCGGACAAGACCATGCAGAACTTCAACTGGACCAACCCCTACCCTTCCGTGCGCATCCCGCTGTTTGCGCGCAACATCGTGTCGACCTCGCACCCGCTGGCAGCACAGGCCGGCCTGCGCATGCTGCTCAAGGGCGGCAATGCCGTGGATGCGGCGATTGCGGCGGCAGCGGCCATCACCATCGTCGAGCCCGTGTCCTGCGGACTGGGCAGCGATGCCTTCGCCATCCTGTGGGATGGCAAGGAGTTGCATGGCCTGAATTCGTCGGGCGTGGCACCGGCGGCCTGGAGTCCCGAGTATTTCCGCGGCAAGTACGGCGCCGACGCCAACGGCCTGGCCAATCGCCCGGTGCGCGGCTGGGATGCGGTCACCGTGCCGGGCGTCGTTGCCGGCTGGGCGGCACTGCACGAGCGTTTCGGCAAGCTGCCGTTCGCGGATTTGATGGAGCCCGCCGTCGAGATCGCGGAGCGCGGCTACGCGGTGCCGCCCGTGGTCGCGCACAAGTGGGCTGCGGCTGTCCCCGAACTGAAGAACCAGCCCGGCTTTGCCGACACGTTCATGCCCAACGGCCGCGCGCCGCTGGTGGGCGAGAAGTTCATGATGAAGGCCGCCGCCGACACGCTGCGCAAGATCGGCGCAACGCGCGGCCGCGCCTACTATGAGGGCGAGATTGCCGAAAAGATCGCTGCCTTCAGCAAGCAGTGCGGCGGCGCCATGACCCTGGACGACCTGCGCAACTACCGGCCCGACTGGGTCAAGCCGATCAGCAAGTCCTATCGCGGGTACGAGCTGAATGAAATCCCGCCGAACGGCCAGGGCATCGCCGCGTTGATCGCGCTGGGGATCCTCGACCAGTTCGATGTGGGTGCGCTGCCGGTCGACTCGGTGGATTCGCAGCACCTGCAGATCGAGGCCATGAAGCTGGCTTTCGCCGACCTCTACCGCTACGTGGCCGACCCGCGCAGCATGGAGGTCACGCCCGAGCAAATGCTCGACGAGGCCTACCTGAAGTCCCGCGCCAAGCTGATCGATATGCAGCGCGCCACGCACTTCAGCTTCGGCATGCCCAAGGTCGGTGGCACCATCTACCTGACCGCGGCCGACGAGAACGGCATGATGATCTCGTTTATCCAGTCCAACTACATGGGCTTCGGCTCGGGCGTGGTGGTGCCGGACACCGGCATCAGCCTGCAGAACCGTGGCGTGGGTTTCTCGATGGATCCGAAGTCCGCCAACGTGGTGGCGGGCGGCAAGCGGCCGTTCCACACCATCATCCCGGCGTTCCTGACACGCGGCGGCCAGCCGGTGATGAGCTTCGGCGTGATGGGCGGCGACATGCAGCCGCAGGGCCACCTGCAGACCGTGGTCCGCATGCTCGACTACAAGCAGCAGCCGCAGGCGGCATGCTGCGCGCCGCGGTGGAAGGTCAACCGCGATTTCACGCTGGACGTGGAGAGCACCATGAATCCAGCAACGGTGGAGGGCCTGAAGGCACGCGGCCACCAGCTCAAGTCCGTAGCTGACCCCTACATGGACTTTGGCTCGGGCCAGTTCATCTGGCGCCTGTCGGACGACCCGGAACACGGCTACGTCGCGGCCAGCGACAGCCGGCGCGACGGGCAGGCCGTCGGCTACTGACCCACCGTCCCCTGCAGCAAGAAATGGGCGCTTCCTGAACGGGAAGCGCCCATTTTGTTTGCTGTCCGAAACACATCTGTACGACCTGAACGCCATAGGATCAGATTAAGCAATCGGCCATTTTTCCGGTTCAGGCCGATCGATATATTTCCGCTCACTCGCTGCACGGTGCGCACACGGCAAGAGTTACAACGTCGAAGCCGGTCGACGAAATGTCATGGCCGGCTCCGGATATCGCCACAAATATTGATCGACCTCCAGAGAACAATGAACCAGAAATTCCTTGGCGCGGCCATTGCCGCTATTGCTGCCGTTTCCGCCTTCTCCGCCCCATCCGCATTTGCCGCCGACGGCACCATCACCTTCAACGGCACCATCACCGCACAGACCTGCACCATCAACGGCAACGGCACAGGATCCAAGGACTTCACGGTCACTCTGCCGAAGGTGTCGGCATCCACCCTGGCCACGGCTGGCCAGACCGCCGGCCGTACGCCCTTCAACATTTCGCTGAGTGACTGCACGCCCAACTCCGGCGCCGTCAAGGCCTATTTCGAACCCGGCCCGACCACCGATACCGCAACCGGCCGCCTCAACCTCAACGCAGGCGGTGCAAGCAATGTGCAGATCGGCCTGCTGAACTCGGACTTCACATCGATCAAGGCGGGCTTTGACGAAGCCTCGCAGGGCTCGAAGACGGCCGCCATCGACTCCGGCTCCGCGGTGCTGCCGTACTACGCCGAGTACGTGGCGACGGGCGCCGCCACCGCCGGCGCAGCCAATTCCAGCGTGATGTACACCATCGTCTATCAGTAAGCATGCAGCACCCGGGTGAGCGGCCGTCCGTCGCGGCACCCGGCCCCTGCCCCAGCGTGTTGCACGCCCATCATGAACCGATCGATCAGGACGGTCCTTCGCGCCAGCGCATGCGCGATGACCCTGGCACTTATCCCCCATGCGTACGCGTCCGTTGTCATTGCCGGCACACGCGTCATCGTCAACGCCGAGGATCGCGAAGCCACCATCAAGCTCAGCAATGAAGGGAAATCCCCGGCACTGACTCAGGCATGGCTTGATACGGGCGACGCGGCGGCACCCCCGGCCGGCATTGACGTACCGTTCACGGTGACGCCGCCTATCGCGCGGATTGACCCGGGAAAGGCACAGACGCTGCGCATCCACTACACGGGCGAGCCCTTGTCCGCCGACAAGGAATCGGTCTTCTGGCTCAGCGTGCTCGAAATCCCGCCCAAGCCGACCGCCGAGGAGATGGACGCCAACAAGCTGCAACTTGCCTTTCGTTCGCGCATCAAGCTCTTCTTCCGTCCGGCGGGCCTTCAGGGCGATGCCGGCGAAGCGCCGGCCCGCATTGCATGGCGCATCGTGAAATCCGACCATGGACTGGCGCTGGAAGCCAGCAACCCGACTGCCTATCACGTCTCGTTCTCCAGCATGGAATTGCTGGACGGTGCGCACAGTGCCACCAACGAGGCCGGCGGCATGGTGGCGCCAGGGAAGACCACTACGTTTCCGCTTGCCGGCAAAGTGGATCCGGGCAAAGCCACCACCATCCGGTACCAGGCCATCAACGACCACGGCGGCCCCATAGACGGTAAAGCCAGCCCGGGCCTGCCTGCTATCACCCGATAGCCCCTCCATCAAGCGCAGGCGCAGTCCGGCACTCCCGACCCCTCCCGATTCGCGCTGAAGATGCCGCCCGACGGCAGGGACGCGTCTTGCCTCAAGCCTCCAGCGCCACACAAGCCATGCAGAACACAACAGCGCACCCACCCTATCCCCGCATACGGCCGCTCAGTGCCGTAGTCATCATGCTGGTCAGCGCAGGCGCGCTTGCTGCCAACTCGGACTCTCCCAAGGCGGGTGCCGCAGCCGAGGTGGAATTCAACGACCTGTTCCTGCACCAGCCTGGCGGAAGCCCCATCGACTTCAGCCGCTTCAACAAGGGCAATGTGGTGATGCCGGGCAGTTACCGCGCAGAGCTCTACGTCAACCAGGCGTGGCTGGGCCGGATTGACGTGCAAATGCGCGAGATCGCCGGAAAGGACAGCGAGGTATTGCCCTGCTTCGACGAGGCGTTGCTCGATCGGGTCGGCGCCGATCTCGGCAGGCTCGCACCGGAAACGATAGCCAGAGTCCGCATGCCCGAAGCCTGCGTGCCACTGCATGCCATCATCCATGGCGCCACCGCGAGCTTCGACAGCGGCGAACAGCGGCTCGATGTCAGCGTGCCCCAGGCCGCGCTGTCCCGGCAGGCTCGGGGCTATGTGGATCCGCGCTATTGGAACGACGGTGTGACGGCAGCAACGGTGCAGTACAACGGCAGCGTCTACCAGACTCGCACGGCAGGCTATACCGCCACGCAGGGCTATCTTGGCCTCGGCGCCGGCTTCAATACGGGGCCCTGGCGCTTCCGGCACAAAGGCAGCCTCAGCTCCGACCAAGGCACGGCCAGGTACCAGAGCGTGCAGACAAGCCTGCAGCGCTCCGTCATTTCGCTGCGCAGCCAGCTGGTGCTGGGGGATGCATTCACCGACGGCACCGTGTTCGACAGCGTCGGCTTCCGCGGCGTGCAGCTCGCCAGCGACGACCGCATGCAGCCGGAATCGCAGCGCGGCTATGCGCCGCGCGTGCACGGCATCGCCAACAGCAACGCCCGCGTACAGGTCCGCCAGAACGGCAACCTCATCTATGAAACCACGGTTGCCGCCGGACCGTTCGAGATCGACGACCTTTATCCCACCGGCTATGGCGGAGACCTGGAAGTGGTGGTGACGGAAGCCGATGGCAGCGTGCATGTTTCGCGAGTCCCTTATGCCGCCGCCGTCAATGCCTTGCGCCCTGGCGTCACGCGCTATGGCGTCACGGCGGGCCAGTACCGCAACGCAGGCCTGCAAGGCCGTCCCGCCATGCTCCAGGCCACGGTGCAGCATGGATTCACCAATATGGTGACCGGCTACGGCGGCATTGTGGTGGCTGAAGGCTACCTGGCGGCGGTGGGCGGCGCAGCGCTCAATACCGCGTACGGCGCATTCGGTGCGGACCTGACTCACGCCGGCACGCGGCTGGCTACGCAGCCGGACCGGAACGGATACAGCGCGCGGCTCAGCTACAGCAAGCTGGTGGAGCCCACCGGCACGAACGTATCGGTGGCAGCCTACCGCTATTCGAGCAGCGGCTACCTGGGCATGACCGACGCCATGACCCTGCGCGAGCTTGAGCGGCGCGGCATGCAATCGGCGATGCGGGGTATCCTGCGTAGCCAGCTCCAGCTCACGCTCAACCAGAGGCTGCGCCCCGGATATGGATCCTTCTATCTTTCGGGCGCGGTACAGGGCTACTGGAACCGCGGCGGCACGGACACGCAATTCCAGCTGGGCTACAACAACAGCTACAAGTCGCTGAACTATGGGGTCGCGGCCTCGCGCCAGTTCAGCCTGTCGGGCAGGCGCTGGGAGAACCGCATCATGCTGAATATCGGTATCCCGCTGGGCAAGGGGCAGCATGCGCCGTATGCTATGACCGGTATCGAGCGCGACGCGTCGGGAACGGTCAACCTGCAGCAATCGGTGACCGGATCGCTCGGGGTGGACAACGCCTTCAGCTATGGCGTCAATGCCGGGTATGCGAGCGGTGGCCGGCCTGCCGCAAGCCTGGCAGCCAACGCAGCCTATCTGTCGCCCGTGGCCGCATTGACGGCAAGTGCCGGCAAGGGCAGCAACTATTCGCAGGTATCGGCGGGCATCTCGGGCGGCATCGTGGCATACGCTGGCGGGGTGAGCTTCACGCCCACGATGGGCGAGACGCTGGCCATCGTGGAGGCCGCCGACGCGGCGGGCGCCCGGCTGGTCAACGGCAGCGGCTTGCGCGTTGATCCCTGGGGACGCGCCGTCGTGCCGGCACTCGTGCCGTTCTCGCGGAACCAGGTCGAGATCGACCCGAAGGGCCTGCCGGTGAACGTCGACCTCGATTCGACCCTCCAGCAGGTCGCGCCGACAGCCGGCGCGGTGGTGGCGGTCCGGTTCGAGACAGCCGACCGCGGACGACCCGCGGTGATCCGCACCAGCACGGTCGACGGCAAGCCGCTACCGTTTGGCGCCGAAGTACGGGACGACCAGGGTGCGAATATCGGCACGGTGGGGCAAGGCGGCCGCATCGTTGCCCGCGGCCTCAGGGCCGACCAGGGACAACTGACCGCCCGCTGGGGCAAGACGGCGCAGGACACCTGCCGGCTCGACTACGCGCTGCCGGCCACCGGCCGGCGCGGCACACGAATCGATGTGATCGAGGTGCAGTGCCACTGAACTGAGCCGGCGCCGCCGACGGGAACTGGCCCGCCGATCGGCAGCGAAATTGTCCATGGCACCGCGATGGCAGGTCGCTACACTGTGGAACGATCCTGCCTTCCGATGCCGCCATGACTGCCTACGCGTTCCGCCTGCTCAACGTCTTCGCCGAATCCACGTTCGGCGGCAACCCGTTGTGCGTTTTCGAGGATGCCCGCGGCATGGACGACGCCACCATGCAGGCGCTGGCGCTGCAGTTCAACCTGTCCGAAACCACCTTCATCCTGCCTTCGGACCGGGCGCATGCGCAGGTTCGCATCTTCACGCCCGGCTACGAAATGCGCTTTGCAGGACATCCCACGCTCGGCACGGCGCATGTCGTACGCGACCTGACCACAAGTGGCAACCGGCTGACGCTCGAATTCAAGGCCGGAGTCGTGCCAGTCGAGGCCAGCGGCGACGTCTGGATCTTCACCGCTCCGCACGCCGGCCCGCCCAAGACGGCCGCGGTTGACCTGCCCGATGCGGAAATGGCGGCGCTGCTGGGCCTGGAAGCGCGCGACCTGCTGACCTCGCCGATGTGGGTCGACACCGGTGCCGACCAGTTGCTGGTGGCCGTCCGCAGCACGGATGCCGTGCAAAGGGCTCGCCCGGATACGTCGCGCCTGGACCAGTGGCCGCAGAGCAGCCTGGGCCGCAAGACCGCCTATGTGTTCGCCTTTGATCCGACCCAGCCCGGACGCGTGCTCGCACGGTATTTCTTCAGCAAGCAAGGTGGTGGCGTGGCGGAAGACCCGGGCACGGGGTCCGCATGCGCCAATCTCGGTGGCTGGCTGCTGGCCAACGCGCATGTGCTGCCGGCCGAATACGAAGTCGACCAGGGTGCCACCGTGGATCGTCCCTGTACGCTGCGGCTTGCCGTGACCACTGCGGGCGCCATCCGGGTAGGTGGCCGCGTGATAGAAATCGGCCGCGGTACCGTCACGCTGTAGCGCCGGCTCTATCCCCGGCAAGATCGCCCCATGGACCCGCACGCCATCACCACGCTCCAATAGGATCGGATCCCATGTACACGCCCTCCCACTTTTCCAGCGACGACCCCGAAATCATCGACGAGGTCATGCGCCGCTACCCGTTCGCGACCCTGGCGGGCAACAATGCGGACAACCAGCCGTTCGCCACGCACCTTCCCGTCGTGGCTGAGCGCGATGGGCAGACTTGGCGCATCGAAGGACACGTCGCGCGCGCGAACCCGCACTGGCGCTGGCTCGAGCAGACGCCGCAAGCGCTGCTGGTGTTCCAGGGCCCGCACGGCTATGTGTCGCCTTCGCTGTACGAGCAGAAGTTGTCGGTGCCGACCTGGAACTACGTCGCCGTGCACGTGTATGCGGAGGTCAGCACCGTCCATGATGCCGGGGAAAAAGACGCGCTGCTCAAACGCCTGATCGGCCGCAACGAGCCCGGCTACGCCGAACAATGGCGCGGCCTGCCGGAAGACTTCCAGCAGAAGATGCTGGCGGCCATCGTCGGCCTGCGCATGGTGCCCGTGCGCGTCGAGGCCAAGTTCAAGCTGAGCCAGAACCGGCCGGCCGCGGACCGTTCGCGCATCCTCGCCGCGCAGCGCGAAGGCAATGAGACTGAGCGCGACATGGCCGACTGGATGGCGCGGCTGACTGGCGCAGCCTGATCCGGCATCAGCCTCGCGGCAGCCACTCCGGCGCGTGCGTGCCTAGCGGTTCCGACGGCAGCGCCCAGTGCGCTGGCGTCCCGGACAATTGCGCCGCATGGCGCACCACGGTCAGCATGCCGAAGCCGGACGGCAACACCTCCAGCAGGTCGGCCACGTCATCGATTTTCTGCTCGGGGGCCTGCAATCCGGCCGGCACGCGTCCCAGTCCCCTCAGCCACTGCCCCACCTGCGCCAGCGACACCCGCACATGCCAGCTGCCACCCTCCGTGGCGCGCCGATGCAATGCAGCCATGGCGCCGAACGCCAGCAGATAGCCGGCCGCGTGGTCGAGCACCTGCGCCGGCAGCGGGTGCGGTACATCTTCGCCGGCGGCCTGGGCCTCGGCATGGTTGAAGCCCGTGGCCGTCTGCACGAGCGAATCGAATCCCCGTTTGCCCGACCATGGCCCGACATGGCCATAGGCACTTAGCGACACATAGACAAGGCCAGGACGGGCACGCACCGCCGCCTCCGGGCCAACGCCGAGTTCTGCCAGCCCGCCAGGCCGGTAGCCCTGGACCATCACATCAGCGCCGTGCAGCAGCTTGTGCAGCGTGCGCTTGTCGTCGGGATCGCGCAGGTCGAGCTGGCAGGTGCGCTTGCCGCGGCCGGTGTCGATCACCAGTGGGGCAATCGACGGAAGGTGCGCTGCCGTGACCAGGAGCACGTCGGCGCCGTGCGCCGCGAGCGTGCGCCCGGCCACTGGCCCGGCGATGATCCGCGTGAAATCGAGGACCCTGACACCGGAAAGCGGCCGACCCTCGGCCGAAGACAGTGGGGGCAAGGGTTGCGGCGGCGCTTCGCCGATCCGCTCCAGTGTCACCGGCGGCAGGCCGCGCAGTGCCTCGGCTTGCGGGTGCCGGTCCCATTCGTCGAAGCTGCGCATGGCGGCGACCACCAGTCCGGCATCGGAAGCCGTGGCCTCGAACGCCTCGGCCTCCCACTTGCCTAGCCCCGCCTGCACGGCGGCCTTGTCGTGGGCACAGCCGAGCAGGCGCAGCACGCCGTCGCGATGGTGCGGGAAATTGGTATGCAGGCGGATCCAGCGGCCATCGCCGCAGCGGTAGACGCCGGCAATCTTGTCCCACAGTTCCGGTGCCGGGCCGCCGTCCACGCGCAGGTAGCGCTCGCTGCGGAACTCGGTGATGGCGTGGCGCATGTCCACGCCGACCTGCTGCCAGCGGCCGGTGCGCTGCTGCCATAGCGCCGCGGCAGCCAGGGCCGAGGCCGCCAGGCTGGCCTGCGCCGCCGTGCCCACGGCAAAGCTGGACGGAAGCACCGGCTCGGCGCCGGTGAGATCAAGGTGGCCCAGTGCATCGGCAGGCAGCCCGGCACCCTGCCACAGGGCAGAGACGACACTGGCGGGCGCGGCGGGAACGGTGGAGGTATCGAGACTGGCAGTCATGGCGGCAAACCCCGGGAAATGCGGCGGATGGCGCGAGGCCAGCCGGCCGGTAAGCGTTCGGCCTCCATGCTACTCCCGGACGTCACTTTCCGTAGCCCCCATCACGCCCGCCCACGCCAGCCGGGCAACGCCAGCCACAAAAGCAGGCACAAATCCGCCGTGCTCCCGCCGAGTGGCGCCGCTGGCACGGTAAAATCACGGAATTGGCAATCCGCCACGCAACACTGAAGACCAAGCGGTCCATCCAGCCGCCAGCCGGCGCCACCATGAGCCACGACAACAAGCCTACCGACAGCACGCCCGCCGCTTCCAATTTTCTGCGAAGCATCATCGACCAGGACCTCGCCGCCGGCACCTACGCCGGCCGCCAGGACAGCCAGGGCGAGCCGCTGCCGACCGTCATCACCCGCTTTCCGCCGGAGCCGAACGGCTACCTGCATATCGGCCACGCCAAGAGCATCTGCCTGAACTTCGGCCTGGCGCGCGACTACGGCGGCCGCTGCCACCTGCGCTTCGACGACACCAACCCGGTCAAGGAAGACACCGAATACGTCGACTCGATCATCGACGCGGTGCACTGGCTGGGCTTCTCCTGGGACAACAGGATCCCGGGCGGCCAGCCGCACCTGCACTACGCGAGCGACTACTTCGACCAGCTCTACGCCTTCGCCGAGAAGCTGATCGAGCGCGGCGCCGCCTACATCGACAGCCAGAGCGCCGAGCAGATCGCCGCCAACCGCGGCAATTTCTCGGAGCCGGGCAAGCCGTCGCCGTTCCGCGACCGCAGCGCCGAGGAAAACCTGCAGCTGTTCCGCGACATGCGCGACGGCAAGTACCAGGACGGCCAGCACGTGCTGCGCGCGAAGATCGACATGGCCGCGCCGAACATCGTGATGCGCGATCCGGTGCTGTACCGCATCCGCCATGCGCACCACCACCGCACCGGCGACAAGTGGTGCATCTACCCGATGTACGACTTCACGCACTGCATTTCGGATGCGATCGAGAACATCACGCATTCGCTGTGCACGCTGGAGTTCGAGAACAACCGCCCACTGTACGACTGGGTGCTCGAACACCTGCGCGATTGCGGCGTGTTCCGCGACCCGCTGCCGCACCAGTATGAATTCGCGCGCCTGAACCTGACCTACGCGATCACCAGCAAGCGCAAGCTCAAGCAGCTTGTGGACGAGCAGCGCGTGGACGGCTGGGACGATCCGCGCATGCCGACCATCGTCGGTATCCGCCGCCGCGGCTACACGCCGGAATCGATCCAGCTGTTCTGCGACCGCGTGGGCGTGGCCAAGGCCGACAGCTGGATCGACATGAGCACGCTTGAAGGCGCCGTGCGCGACGACCTGGACGCCCGTGCCGCGCGCGGCGTAGCTGTGCTGGACCCGCTCAAGCTGATCCTCGACAACTACCCCGAAGGCCAGACCGAGGAATGCTCGGCGCCCGTCCACCCGAAGAAGCCGGAGCTGGGCAAGCGCGTGTTCCCGATCTCGCGCGAGCTGTGGATCGAGCGCGAGGACTTCAACGAGAACCCGCCGAAGGGCTATTTCCGCCTGTTCCCGGGCAACAAGGTGCGCCTGAAGTACGGCTACGTGATCGAGTGCACCGGCGTGGACAAGGATGCCGACGGCAACATCGTGGCCGTGCATGCCAGCTACCTGCCCGACACCAAGAGCGGCACCCCGGGCGCAGACAGCGTCAAGGTCAAGGGCGTGATCCACTGGGTCAGCGCCGCCGCGGCCTACGAATGCGAAGTGTGCCTGTACGACCGCCTGTTCAACGACCCGAACCCGGATGCCGGCGGCAAGAACTTCCTGGAAGCGCTGAACCCGGATTCGAAGAAGGTGATCACGGCCTACCTGGAGCCGAGCCTGCGCAACGCAAAGCCGGAAGACCGCTTCCAGTTCGAGCGCCACGGTTACTTCGTGGCCGACCGCGTCGATTCGCAGCCGGGCAAGCCGGTCTTCAACCGCATCGTCGGGCTGAAGGACAGCTGGGGCAAGTGATGGCAAAGGCAGGAAAACCCCAGGTTCAGGTCATCACATTCCCGCTCGATCGCGAGTTCATCGCGCTCAATGACCTGCTCAAGCTGGCCGGCGTGTGCGACAGCGGCGGCGCCGGCAAGGCGCTGGTCGCAGCCGGCGAAGTCTCGGTGGACGGCGAGCCCGAATCGCGCAAGACTGCGAAGATTCGCGCCGGCCAGGTAGTCAGCCTGACCGGTGTCGACATCCGGGTGGTCGCAGCCTGACGCTGGGCGTACGGCAGCGGCACGGCCGCTGCGAAGAATTCAGCTTCAGGGAAGGACGGAACCATGCCGATCGCATTCTGGTGTGTCCTCGTGGCAGGCATCCTGCCCGTCGTGACCGTGGCCATTGCCAAGGCCGGCGGGAAGGCCTTCGACAACCATGACCCGCGCGGCTGGCTGGAGCGCCAGAGCGGCCGCGCGCGCCGCGCCGACATGGCGCACCGCAACCATTTCGAGGCCTTCCCGTTCTTTGCCGCTGCGGTGCTGACGGCCACGTACCTGCAGGCGCCCCAGGCACGCATCAACGAACTGGCGGTGGTCTTCATCATCGCGCGCGTGCTCTACACGGTTTGCTACCTGACCGACCGCGCTACCCTGCGTACGCTGTGCTGGACGATCGGCTTCCTGTCGGTGGTCGGCATCTTCCTGCTGCCGGTCTTCGTGCATAACTAGGAGCGACCGGCCATGCGCTTGCCTTGCCTTGCATGGCTGCTCGCCGCCGTCGGCAGCGCGGCGGCCGCTGCCCCGGTCTCGTACACCGTCGACCCGACGCACACAACCGTCTACTTCGCCGCCAGCCACTTCGACCGCACCACGGTACGCGGACGGTTCGGCAAGATCGACGGGCGGATCGTCTACGACCCCGCCACCGGCGCCGGTGGCATCGACTTCACGGTGGAAACGGCATCGGTCGATACCGGCAACCGCAGCCTCGACGGCGTGCTTCGCTCGCCACAATTTCTGGATGCCGCCAATTCGCCCGTGGCCAGGCTGCGGGCAGACCGCTTTGTCGTCGAGAACGGCAAGCTGGTAGCGGTGGAAGGTGAACTGAGCCTGCTCGGTACGACACGGCCGCTGCAGCTGGAGGTCGATCGCTTCAGTTGCGGCGAGATCTCGCTGTTCGGCATTCGCCGCAAGGTCTGCGGCGGTGACTTCCACGCCACGCTGGCGCGTAGTGCCTTCGGCATGACGCGGTTCCTGCCGGAGGTGAGCGACAACGTGACCCTGCAGATCTCGGTCGAGGCATCGCCCGCGGAGTCGGCCGCCCCGTGACGGCATCCGATCACCTTTGCAGCGGGATTCTTTTGTAAAATTGCTGGTTTGCTTTTCCACAATTGCCTGCCGCGCGTCGCGTCCTGCGTGCCGGCGATAGCGAGACAGACAATGATCGATATCCATTCCGGCGACATCGTGGCCGCTGCGCTGGCCGCGTCCGGTGCCTGCCTGCTGTGCGCCATCCCCGGCGATTTCCTGCGGCGCTTCCCGCTCTGGGCTGTGCGCACCTATGGGCGCGGCGCGCTGCTGCTGCCGTTCCTGGCCATGACGGTCGGAACCTGGCTGTTCCGGCTCACGGTCGCCGGCCAGCTGGACAGCCCCGCGGGAAATGCGATGGTGGTGGCGGCAGCCTTCCTGGCAACCGTGCTGATGTCGGCGCTGCTGCGCTTCTATCTCAGCGAATACCGCAAGCGCTGACCCCCGACCGGCTGGCTACGCGCCGGCCAGCGCGCGACGGAGCCGGTCATATGTGGTCGGCCACCTGAATCACGTATGATGCGGCCTTTCGCGTCGCACGACGCGTGCCGCCCACCTTTCCCCATGGCGCTTAAATCCACCATTTTCAAAGCCGAACTGTCCGTGTCCGACATGGACCGGCCCTACTACGGCAGCCATACGCTGACCATCGCCCAGCATCCATCCGAGAACGACGCGCGCATGATGGTCCGGCTGCTTGCCTTTGCCTGCGAGGCAAGCGAGACCCTCGCCTTCACACGCGGCCTGGACGAACCTGACGAACCCGACCTGTGGGACCGCAAGCTGACCGGCGACATCGAGCACTGGGTCGAACTCGGCCAGCCCGACGAAGCGCGCCTGAAGCGCGCGGCCGCCCGCTCGGATCGCGTCACGGTCTATGCCTACAGCGGCGCCAGCGCGCGCGAGTGGTGGAAGAGCATGGCCGGCAAGGCGGGCAAGCTGCGCAATGTGACGGTCTACAATGTGCCGGCTGACGCTGTCGACGCGCTGGCCGCGCTGACGCAACGCGCCATGCGCCTGTCCGTGACGATCCAGGACGGCGAAATCTGGGTCAGCGACGACGACCGCAACGTGCAACTGACGCTGGACGTGCTCCAGCGCGCCGCAAGCTGAGCAGTCCGAGCAGTTCGTATCCGCACTACGCACCGCGTACCGCGTACCGGACTGCCCTGCTCCCCCGATCCAACCGCATCTTTTTGCACCAACCGGAAGGAATAACACCATGCAAACCACCCCGTCTGGCCTGCAGTATGAAGACACCACCGTTGGCTCCGGCGCCGAAGCCGTTGCCGGCAAGCACGTGACCGTGCACTACACCGGCTGGCTGTACGAAAACGGCCAGGCCGGCCGCAAGTTCGATTCGAGCAAGGACCGCAACGATCCGTTCGTGTTTCCGCTGGGCGCCGGCCATGTCATCCGCGGCTGGGATGAAGGCGTGCAGGGCATGAAGGTCGGCGGCGTGCGCCGCCTGGTGATCCCGGCTGACCTGGGCTATGGTGCGCGCGGCGCCGGCGGCGTGATTCCGCCCAACGCCACGCTGCTGTTCGAAGTGGAACTGCTGGCCGTCTGATGCCGTCTCCGGAGCGGGCACCGCCCGCTCTGCTGCCGGATGCCCTCAGAACCCGATGGCGGCGTTGCCGACATCAACGCGGACCTTGTCGCGGTCCAGCAGGCGCGCCGCATGGCGGGCATAGTCCTGTGCCCAGGCGGTATCGCCGGCAAAGCGCGACTCTCCCGAGAATTTGGCCACGTTCAGGATCTTGTCGATCACGAGCACCTTGCCGACCGGGCTCGAAGCCTGGCAGTCCAGCTCGGTGTATTCCTTGTCGAACCAGCGCCACGCCGCCTCTTCGCCGATCGATGCCAGTTCGGCCTGGCTGATCGTGAATTCGAACTCCTTGCCGCTGCCGAACACCACCGTAAGCGTACGCGCCATTGCCGGTTCTCCAAGATCGGGATGATGCTGCCATTGTAAGGACAAGGTGGCAGCCAGAGCCAGTCCGAACCAGCCCGAACACACGCCGGCCTGATCGCCGACAAGCTGGCCGTTGCGGTCCGACCGTTGCCTGGCGCCCACACCCTTGCCCGCCAGCGGCGAAATATGGCGGCCGTGCCGCTTCCGGCCCCTGCCCGTTGCCCCGCTTTGCATTATGCTGGCAACATGGCCATCACCCGACAGGACCTCGAAACGGATCGGCTGCGCACCTCGCTGTGCAGCACGCCGGTCGCGTCCGCCCTGTTGCCTGAAGAAGCCTTCGAGCGATCCCTGCGCGATGCGCTGGCCAGCCGGCCGGACGACTGCGCGCTCCATGGCGATGTCTGGGTGTTCGGCTACGGCTCGCTGATCTGGAATCCGATGGTGGTGCATACCGAGCGCCAGCGCGCTACGGTGCATGGCTACCATCGCGGCTTCTACCTGTACTCACGCATCAACCGCGGCACCTGGGACAACCCGGGACTGGTGCTGGGCCTCGACCGCGGCGGCTGTTGCCACGGCATGGTGTTCCGCATCCCGAGCCATATGGTGGAACAGGAATTCCGGCTGCTGTGGCGCCGCGAGATGCTGACAGGCGCCTACCATCCGCGCTGGCTGCGCATCCGCACCGGCACGGCTGACGGCTACGGCGGCCCGGAGCAGCGCGCGCTCGCCTTCGTCATGAACCGCGAACATGAGGGCTACGCGGGGCGCCTGCCCGATGCCAGCGTGGTGGAGCGGCTGCGCCATGCCGTCGGCCTCTATGGCCCAGCGCGCGAATACCTGCAGCAGACCCTGCTGGGCCTGGCCACCAACGGCGTCGACGACCCCTACCTTGGCCGCCTGTGGCGCCAGCTCCAGGCCCATGATGCCGCCGATGCGGTCCACGGCCATAGTGATAGCGATAGCGGGCCGGCCGATCCGCCACGGCCCGCTGGCGATGAAGCGCCGTTGCCCGCTCCGGCCAGCCCGCACGAGACCGTCTGACCCAGGAGCGAACGCCATGACGCGCCCCTTTGTCCGCACTCGCCGCCAGGCGCTTTCCGAAATGCTGGGACTGATGGGGTTGCTGACCTGCGGTGCATTGCTGGCCGGCCAGGGTGGCCAGACGCTGGCCGCACGGCCCGCCGGGACAACGGATGGCGCCAGTTCTTCACGCACGCGCGGCGACAGCGCGCACGTGCCGCCCCGTTCCGAGGGAATCAGTGCCCTGGACCGCAACCTGATCACTGCCGCCGCGGCGGGTGACCTGGAGCTGGTCAGCCGCCTGCTGGCAGCCGGCGCCTCGGCGCAGGCCGTCGACGAACGGGGCCGCAGTGCGCTGCTGACAGCGGTCTACAACCGGCGCGGCGAGGTCGCGAAGGCGCTGGTCCTGGCCGGCGCAGACGTCAACCGCAAGGACGCGGAATTCAACAGTCCGTTCCTGCTGGCGGCCGCAACGGGCCAGGTCGATGTGGTGCGGCTCATGCTGTCGCACGGCGCGGACCTGGCAAGCACGGACCGCTACGACGGCACCGCGCTGATCGCGGCAAGCCAGCATGGCAATGTGGAAGTGGTGAAGCTGCTGCTGCAGAAGGGCATCGCCGTCGACCATGTGAACCAGCTAGGCTGGACTGCCCTGCTGGAAGCGGTGATCCTCGGCGACGGCAGCACGCGCTACGAAGAAATCGTGCAACTGCTGATCGACGCCGGTGCCGACGCCAACCTGGCTGACCGCGAAGGCGTGACGCCCACGCGCCATGCGCGCGAGCGCAGCTACAAGTCGATCGTGAAGATTCTCATGCGCGCGCGCGGTCACTGACCGCGCGCCGATCCTGCCGCCTCAGGCCACTGCAGGCTTTTGCGCGCCGGCGTTGCGCGCGTTTTCCGTCTCCTGCAGTTGGCGCCACATCACCTTGCCCGTGCCGGACTTGGGCAACGCATCAACGAACTCCACCACGCGCGGATACTTGTACGCGGCCATGTTTTCCTTGGCCCATTCGATGATGTCGTCGGCCTTCGTCTTGCCCCTGGCATGCGCGCGCAGCACCACCACGGCCTTGACGGTCTCGCCGCGGTACGGGTCGCGCGTGCCGATGATGCACGCTTCCTGCACGTCCGGGTGCTTGTACAGCAGGTTTTCCACCTCGGCCGGCCACACCTTGAAGCCGGACGCATTGATCATCCGCTTCAGGCGGTCGGTGATGAAGTAGTAGCCCTCTTCGTCCATACGCCCGAGGTCGCCGGTGCGGAAGAAGGTCTTGCCCTCGAACTCGATGAAGGCGTCGCGCGTGGCGTCCTCCTTGCCCCAGTAGCCCTTGAACACCTGCGGGCCGGACACGATGATCTCGCCCACCTCGTTGGGCGGCAGTTCCTTGAGCGTGACCGGGTCGACCACGCGCGCGTCGGTATTGAAGGTCGGCACGCCCAGGCATTGCAGCTTGGGACGATCAGCAGGGTTGCCGTGCGTCGGCGCCATGGTCTCGGACAAACCGTAGCCTTCCAGGTAGTTCAGCCCGAACTGGTCGCGCAGCCGCTCGGCAATGGCCTGCGGCATGGCCGCTCCGCCGCCGCCGATGTAGCGCAGGCTGGTCAGGTCGAACTCCGGCAGATTGGGGCTGGCCAGGAAGTCGATCACCATGGTCGGGATATTGGTCCAGTGCGTGACCTGGTAGCGCGAGATCAGGCGGCCGGCCACCTCGCGGTCCCAGCGCGGCAACATCACGACCGTGGCGCCGCTGTAGATCGGGCCGTTCATGCCGTACTGCATACCGGTGACATGGAACAGCGGCAGCACTGACAGGATCACCGATTCCGCGCCGCTGCCCGACCAGGTCGAGCCGCCGACGATGTTGTGCATCACCGAGCGGTGCGTGTGGATGCAGCCCTTCGGGAAGCCGGTGGTGCCGGAGGTATAGGGCATCACCGCCATGTCGTCGGGGCCGGCCGTGTGCGGCCCCGGCTGCAAGCCGGCGCCGAGCGCTTCGGCCCACGCCGTGGCGCCGGCCGGCAGCGGATGTTGCGCGGTCAGCCAGGCGGCCGGGGCGTCTTCGGGGTGCTCGTGAGTGGCCGGCAGCGCGTCCGAATATTGCGTCACCAGCAGGTGCTGCAGACGATCTGCCGGCGCCAGTTCGGACAGCGCCTGCTCGACACCGGCACCCAGGTCCGCGGTGCAGATGGCCACGCGCGCGCCGGCGTCGGTGACGTAGTGCTTGAACTCTTCGACACGGTTCATCGGGTTGACCGGCACCACCACCGCGTCCGCACGCAGGATCGCGTAATAGCTGATGATGAACTGCGGGCAGTTCTGCATGTACAGCAGCACACGGTCGCCCTTCTTCACACCGGCCTTCTGCTGCAGCCAGCCCGCCAGTGCCGTGGCCTGCGCCTCCAGTTCGCGGAAGGTGATCGCCTTGCCGAAATAGCGAATGGCCGCCTTGTCCGCATAGCGATGCGCGGAGACCTCCAGGTTGTACCAGAGCGAAGTCTCCGGCAGCACGACCGAAGTCGGCACGCGCTTTGGCCAGAACTGGAAATGCGGGCGAGCGGGGTTCTGCATCGAAGAGTCTCCTGTGCGGTCTTGGGCGACCTGTGTGTACGGGTGTCAGTGACTATAACCGAACGATCGTTCTATTTTCAATCGGTGGCTTTCCCGAATCTCGCATCGGATGTAGGACAGCCCGGTTGCAATTGGCGCCTTTGCCCTCACAATTGCTGTATTCCCGAACTCCAAGGCCTGCCCCGCCAGGCCTGCCGCCATGAGCGATGTCACCCTGCAGAATTTTGAATTGGAAGTGATCGAGGCCTCGCGCCAGGCTCCGGTCCTCGTGGATTTCTGGGCACCGTGGTGCGGCCCCTGCCGCACGCTTGGCCCGATGCTGGAGAAGCTCGAGGCGGAAGCCGGCGGCCAGTGGAAGCTCGTCAAAGTGAATGTGGACGAAAACCAGGAGCTGGCCGGCCATTTCGGCGTGCGAAGCATCCCCCATGTGGTGGCTATCGCCGATGGTCAGGCGGTGGACCAGTTCATCGGCGTGCTGCCGGAATCCGGCCTGCGCGAGTTCCTGTCGCGCCTCACGCCAAACCCCGCGCAACTGGCATTGGACGAAGCCCTGTCCCTGGCCGCCGCTGGCGACCGGCAGGCTGCCGGCGATGCCTTTCGGTCAGCGCTGGCGCTGGATCCGGGGTCGGACGCCGCGCGCTTCGCGTATATCAGCTTCCTGCTCGACGACAATGCGCTCGCCGAGGCGGAAGCCGAGTTCGCCAGGCTGTCCCCGCAAGCCGCCCAGGAGGACGTCTACGCCGCCCTGCGCACCCGTGTGGAAGCCATGAAGGGCGTGGCCGACCTGCCCGACGAGCAAACCCTGGCGAGCCGCGTCGCGGCGGACCCGCGCGATCTGCCGGCCCGCCTTGACCTGGCAAGGCTGCTGATCGCCCGCCAGCAGTACGAACCCGCGCTGGGGCAGTTGCTGGCGATCGTGCGCACGGACCGCGGCTTTGAAGACGATATCGGCCGCAAGACCATGATCTCGGTGTTCGACATGCTGGCCGACCAGCCCGAAGTGGTGTCGCGCTGGCGCAGGGAGCTGAGCACCTCGCTCAACTGACGGGCGTCGGCCATGGCGCGGTAAACTGGCGGCCCTGATTTCCGGCATCCCGCCCGACATTCCCGCCATGACAGCATCCGTGCGCCTGATCGATTTCCAAGCCGACGCGCCCGCGCCCACCCACGACCGGCCGCGCCCAGACCGCCTCGTCGCCGGCAATCCCGACCGCACCACCTGGACGCACTACAGCGCCCGGCATGGCGATTTCGACTGCGGCATCTGGGCGTGCGAGCCCGGCGCCTGGCGCATTGCCTTCCCGGCCGGCAAGGAAGAATTCTTCCATGTGATCAGCGGCCGCATCCGCATCCGCGACGATGCCGGCACGGCCAACGAGTTCGGGCCGGGCGACGCATGCGTCATCCCGGCCGGCTTCACTGGCCTGTTCGAAGTGCTGGAGCCGGTGCGCAAGTATTTCGTGGTGATTGACCGCGAGGCGGCGCGGCCCGCCTGAATCAGGCCGGCTGGCCTGCCGGCGCCTCGATCAGCGTGAAGCCGTTCTCGCGCATGTGCTCGACCATCATGGCGTCCATCGACTTGACGTGATGATCGAACCACCCCGAAAGCTCGGCCACCAGGCGGCGGCCAAGATCCAGCTCCCCGTCGCTGGCCACCTTGTCGCGCACGGCCTCGGCAACGGCCAGTACCTGCTTGTGCTCGCCGGCATGGCAATGACGCGGGCCGAACCCCATGGCTTCCATCCACGACTCTTCCTGAGCGAAGTGATGGCGGGTATGCTCGACCCATTCGTCCATGGCCGCGAGGAAACCGGCGTCGTCAGCGCGCGCGGCGGCATCCAGCAACTGCACGAATTCCGCGTGCGTGGCGTCGGTGACCGGCTCGCCCAGCAGCAGGTGGGCAGGCAGGCCGTCGGTGGAATGCTGGTCTTTGGGATCCATGGAAGGGGCTGGCGCGGCGGGCAGCATGGAAAGAAACGGAAAGGATACCGAATTCAGTCCCGCGGCATCTGATTTTGCGCAAATCCGCCCGGTTCGCGCGGGAGGTTATGCTTCATGTTACGCCGCCACCGGCGGCACCCCTGAGCCAAGCCCTATTCGATGCCACGACTGATCTTCTTTTGCGGGCATGCCGGCACCGGCAAGTCCACCCTGGCGCATCGCCTGATCGGCCCGCTGATGCAGGCCACCGGCGAGCCGTTCTGCCTGCTCGACAAGGACACGCTGTACGGCCGCTACAGCGCGGCCGCCATGGCGGCCATCACCGGCGACCCGAACGACCGGGACAGCCCGGCCTACCTGGAAAACCTGCGCGATCCCGAATACCAGGGCCTGCTCGACACCGCGCGGGAAAACCTGGCCCTTGGCATCAGCGTGCTGGTGATCGGACCGCTGTCGCGCGAGATAAAAGCCCACCAGCTTCATGATCCGGCCTGGCTGAACATCCCAGTCGAAACCGCTGTCCGCATCGTGTGGGTACACCTGCCGGAAGACGAGGCCCATGCCCGCATCATCCGGCGTGGCAACCCCAATGACGCCTACAAGCTGGCGCACTGGGACGCCTATCGCACGCGCCGCTTCATGCCGGACCCCGCGGAATACCCGGAGCTGATCTACTTCAATAACCTCACACCCGGTCAGGCGGAGACGGAAGCGCTGCTGCGCGCGCTGAGCGCCTAGGCCTTGCCCCTGGCGATGGCGCCGATCACGGCCGAAGCCGCCACGAAACCGAACACCGCGGTCACGGCCACCGAGGAGCCGAAGCCGGCGCAGGCCAGCCCTTGCGGACCCGCCGCAGGCGCCGCCGCGGCGGCCGGCGGTGCTTCGTCGATCTCGCAGGCCTGCTGCTCGGGCTCCGGGTATTGCAGCGGCTCGTCCGAATAGACCGCGGCAATGCCGAACTTCTTCTTCGGGTCGCGCGTAAAGCCCCAGTCCTTGCGCAGGCTTGCGCGCACCTTGGAAAGCAGCGGATCCTGAATGGTGCGCGCGAGGTCGTCGACGCGCACGCGCGTCGGGTCGAACTGGCCGCCGGCCCCACCGCAGGTGATAACCGGCACGCCCTGGCGGCGCGCCCAGCCCAGCATGGCGGTCTTGACCCGCACCGCATCGATCGCGTCGATGACGTAGTCGTGACCGGTGCCCAGCAGTTCGGCCACGTTGTCGGCGGTGACAAAGTCATCGACCTGCGTGACCCGGCAGCGCGGGTTGATCGCCACGATGCGCTCGGCCATGGCCTCCACCTTGGCGCGCCCGTACGCATCGCCGAGTGCGTGGATCTGCCGGTTGGTATTGGACAGCGCGATATGGTCCAGGTCGATCAGCGTGATGCGCCCGACGGCGTTGCGCGCCAGCGCCTCGGCGGACCAGCTGCCAACCCCGCCGATACCCACCACGCAGACGCTGGCAGCTTCCAGCCGCGCCAGCCCGGCATTGCCGTAAAGCCGGGCGACGCCACCGAAACGGCGGTGGTAGTCGTCGTCGGCCGGGCTTTCGTGGGTCAGCGGCTCGGGCAAGCCCGGCAGGTGGGGCGGTGGGTAGGCAGCGTCGTTCATGCTGGCAGTCAGTGCTGGGGAATCGGGCGGAAAAAACGTACAGGCATGGCATGCCGCGCACGCCACCGTGTCAGCCACTCCCCGACAGGTAAGCGAAGCGCGCAACTATACAATAGACGTAGTGCCCCGTCCGCCGCACAGATTACCGGCGCCGGGTGCCCTCCACAGGAGACAAGCCATGCCGGTGCGCCGCAAGGTAATTCTCTGGACAGTGCTCACGCCGATCCTGCTGATTGCCCTGCTGGTCATCCTGATCCTGACCTTCGACTGGAACCGCGTGAAGCCCTGGCTTAACGAGCGCGTGTCGGAAGCCATCGGCCGCCCGTTCGCGATCAATGGCGACCTTACCGTCACGTGGCGCACCGCGGAGGGGGAAACCGGCTGGCACACCCTCGTGCCATGGCCCCGGCTGTCGGCACGCGACATCACCATCGGAAACCCGGACTGGGCCAAGGCGCCGAACATCGCGACGGTACGCGAGCTGATCTTCGTGCTGCGCCCGGTGCCGTTGCTGGCGCACGAGATCGCGGTACCCACCATCGTGATCGACAGCCCTGCCGTGTGGCTCGAACGGCTGGCCGACAACCGCAATAACTGGACCTTCGACACCGGCCCGGAATCCGGGACCTCTTCCTGGCATCTGGACATCGGTGAAGTGGTGCTCGCGCGCGGCAACCTGGCGTTGTCCGACCAGGCGCAGAAGATCGAGCTGCAGGCGATGGTCGACACCATGGGCGATGGCGCGCTGTATGACAAGGCGCGCGACGGCGCCCTGGTCGCGCCGGACGCCTCGGCGCCCGCCAGCGAATCCGCGCCAGCTACACCCGCCACACCAGCCGCGGCAAGCGCGCCGCCCGCGTCCGGACCGCCGGCCAATGCCGTTGCCGGCAACCAGCGCTATGGCCTGCGCTGGAAGGCCAGCGGCCGGTACAACGACGCGACCATCAGTGCCAGCGGCAAGGCCGGCAACGTGCTGAGCCTGCGCAATGTCAACGTGCCCTTCCCGCTGCTAGCCGACGTGCGCGTCGGCGCGACACGCGCAGTCATCGAAGGCACGCTGGCCAACCCCGCGCACCTTGCCGCGCTGGACGTCCACCTGCAGTTGCAGGGCGACAGCATGGCCAAGCTGTACGCGCTCACGGGCATCGTGCTTCCGTCCACGCCGCCGTACGAAACGCGCGGCCGGCTCGTGGCGACGATCCGCAAGGGGGCTTCGGTCTACGCGTACCGCGGCTTCACCGGCCGCGTCGGCGGCAGCGACCTGAGTGGCACGCTGACGTTCACGCAGCGCGCACCGCGGCCGCTGCTGGCGGGCGAGCTGGTCTCCAATGAGCTGCGCTTCGTGGACCTGGCACCGCTGATCGGCGCCAATGCGCAGCCGGGCAAGGCGGCGCCGGACAGCAACGTGCGCCAGCCTGCCGGGAAGGCGCTGCCGGTGGCGCCGTTCCGCACCGAGCGCTGGGACAGCATCGATGCCGACGTCCGCTTCACCGGCAAGCGGATCATCCGCGACGAGCGGCTGCCGATCACGAATCTGGTGACGCACCTGAAGCTGCAGGATGCGGTCCTGCTGCTCGACCCCCTGAACTTCGGCATTGCCAGCGGCAACCTCGTTTCCACCATCCGGCTCGAAGGCAAGCGCGAACCGATGGGCGCCATGGTCGACATGCGCGCGGACCACCTCAAGCTCAAGCAGTTGTTCCCGACGGTGGAATCGATGCGGGCCAGCATCGGCGAGATCAACGGCAGCGCAAGGCTGTCGGCGGCCGGCAATTCGGTGGCGGCGCTGCTGGGATCGTCCAACGGCGAAGCCAGGCTGCTGGTGGAAAACGGCACCGTGAGCAAGTTCCTGCTGGAAGCCATGGGCCTGAACGTCGGCAGCGTAATCATTTCCAAGCTGTTCGGCGACAAGCCCGTGCAGATCAACTGCGGCGTGAGCGACTTCGCCTTCACCAATGGCATCGCGCGGGCGCGCACGTTCGTGCTCGATACCCAGGACGCAGAAATCACTGCCGAAGGGGCCATCGACCTGAACAGCGAAAAGCTGGCGATGACGATCCATCCGGACTCGAAGGGCGTGCGGATCTTCTCGCTGCGCTCGCCGCTGTATGTGGGCGGCACGCTGAAGCAGCCGCGCGTGAGCCCCGATATCGGCGTGCTCGCGCTGCGCGCCGGCGGTGCGCTAACGCTGGCGCTGCTTGCGCCCGTGGCGACGGCCGTGGTGCCGTTGGTCGACCTGTCATCGTCAAAGGAAAACCAGTGCGGCCGCCTGCTGGCGGACCTGCGCAAACGGCCGACCGCGCCGCCGCCGGGCAAGGCCTATCGTGACCCGAAAGCCCCGAACGCGGCCAGCGCAGTCGCCGCCGAACTGCGCAAGCCGGGACAGGGGAGCGCCGCCGAACAGGCAAAGCAGGCCCAGCAGGCGCAGGAAGGCCATGCCGCACCGGGCCAGCAGACTGCCGACGGCGCCCGCTCGCCCGCGCGCCAGCCCGCGGCGCCGGCCAACCGCCCGGCGAATGACGCCGAGCTGTATCAGGGCGGTTGACGCCCTTGCACCGCCGACGCTGCAAATTCACAACACTTGTGCATGAATTGCCCGGTTGTCGCGAATCGGCGTTGTGCCAGGCCCACAGCCGGCGCATAATTAAACGGCCATTTACAAGATGTATCAAACAAATGGCACACTCCAGGTGCCGGCAACGGCGCCCTTCCGAAGGTGCGGCCTGTGGCCGCCCTTGTTTTTTGTTGTCCGTTGCAAGCCGGCAACAAGAACCCAATTCGCCGCCCGCCCCCATGACGCTGCCCCATGCCGCCGTCCCGCCGATCAGCTGGCTGATCGCGCTGACGGTGTGCAATCACGTGGCGTTCAATGCCAGCCGCGTGGTGGTATCGCTGCTTGCCATTTCCCTGAAGGCGTCGACTGTTACGCTGGGCTTGCTGATGTCGCTCTATGCGCTGCTGCCCATGCTGCTCGCGATCCGTGCGGGCAAGCGCATTGACGAGATCGGCCCGCGCAAGCCGATGATGGCGGGCTCGCTGATGGTCGTGGCCGGCACCCTGCTTCCGGCGATGTGGCAGGAGATTACCGCGCTGTACTTCTCCTGCGCGCTGATCGGCGTGGGCTTCATGCTGGTCCAGGTGGCAATGCAGTTGCTGATCGGCCAGGTTTCCACCAACGACACCCGTCTGCGCAACTACACGCTGCACGCACTGGGCTTGTCGGTGTCGGGCACGCTTGGGCCGGTGGTGATGGGCTATGTGATCGAGCACGCCGGATTCCGGCCCGCTTTCCTGGTACTGGTCGCCGTCGCGCTGGCCGGCCAGGCCGGACTGCAGTGGGTGCGTCCGCGCCTGCCCGCGCAAGGCGGCAATGCCGGGCGCATCGCCATCGAAGATGGCAGCCGCCGCTCCACGCTTGACCTGCTGCAGTATCCGGAACTGCGCGCCGTCTTTATCGCCAGCGCGGTACTGTCGGCCGCCTGGGACCTGCACGCGTTCCTGATCCCCATCCAGGGATCGCGCATCGGCCTGTCGCCGTCGTCGATCGGCTGGGTGCTGGGCGCATTCGCGATCGCCACCTTCGCCATTCGCGTGGCCATGCCGCTGGTGTCGCGCCGGCTGTCGGAGTGGAAGATCATCCGCATCGCGCTGATGATCGGTGCGACGGCCTACCTGATCTATCCGTTCGTCACCCATTTCTGGATGATGTGCGGTCTGGCCTTCATCCTCGGCCTGGCGCTTGGCAGTGCCCAGCCCAATGTCATGAACATCCTCCATACCGCCTCGCCCAGCGGCCGTGCCGGCGAGGCGCTGGGACTGCGTTCGGCGGTGCTCAATACCAGCCAAGTAGTGTGGCCGCTCACGTTCGGCGTGGTCGGCACGGCACTGGGCATGCTGCCCATCTTCCTTTCGATGGCTGGCGCCATGAGCATGGCCGGTATCTATTCGCGGCGGCAGTCGCGCGTCGCGCCGGCGGAGCTCTCTCCACCCACGCATTGATTTGCCGGCACACAAAAGCGGCTTGCGGCGCATTCGCTATACTCAAATCAACCGGATTTCCGGCAGATTCCAACCGATTGCGACATGACTCAACTCGCTGACCTCCGCCGTACCTATGTCCTGGGCTCGCTGAACGAATCGGACGTGGCGGCCGACCCGATGGCCCAGTTCAAACGCTGGTTCGACGAGGCCGTGACCGCCAAGCTGCCCGAGCCCAACGCGATGACGCTGGCCACCGTCGACGCCGACGGCCAGCCGTCGGCCCGTATCGTCCTGCTCAAGGGCATGGACGAGAAGGGCTTTACCTTCTTCACCAACTACGAAAGCCGCAAGGGACTCGACCTTGCCGCCAACCCGCGCGCGGCGCTGCTGTTCCACTGGGTGCAACTGGAGCGCCAGGTACGCGTGGAAGGCCAGGTCGAAAAGGTCGCCGACGACGAGAGCGACGCCTACTACGCTTCGCGCCCGCTGGGCTCGCGCCTGGGTGCCTGGGCCTCGGAGCAGAGCAAGGAAGTCCCCGGGCGCGATGTGCTCGAGCAACGCGAATCCGAGTACCGCGCCAAGTTCGGCGAGAACCCGCCACGGCCGGCACACTGGGGCGGGTACCGTCTGGTTCCGACCGCACTCGAGTTCTGGCAAGGCCGGCCGTCTCGGCTGCATGACCGCATCGCCTATCGGCAGGACGCCGCCGGCTGGAAGATCGTGCGGCTGTCGCCATGACGGGTACGCGGCACAAGTCGGCGAATTGTCCTAAAGTGGGATAAGCGTCGCTTTGGGACCGTGTCAGCCACCGCGTGCTGCGACGCTCACGCGGATCGCCTGAACACGCCCCGCTACCGCGACCAGGCCGCGCCGGGCAGCGACTGCCCTGCTGTCTTCGTCCGGCGCCTTCGTTCGTCACGTGTGCCGCAACGACAGGAGGTAACGCGCATGTTCTTCAAGCAAGCCCTCGACAAGCAACTGGACAACTGGATCGCCGACCTGCGCGAGCACGCCAACCTGCCCGTCAAGCTACGCCTGTGGAACGGCAGCGAATACCCCCTCGGTAGTTTCGACAAGCCGAACGTGACGCTGACGGTGCGCGAGGCAGGCGCCCTGCCCCTGTTGCTCACCCCGAGCCTGGACAATCTCGGCGAAGCCTATGTCCAGGAAAAGATCGACCTCGATGGCAAACTGGCCGACATCATCGATGTCGGCTACCGCTTCTCGGCGGCGGCCAAGCGGCGCGCCGGCGGTGCGCTGGCCAAGGTGGCCCATCATTTCACGCATACCAAGCAGGAAGACAAGGACGCCATCCAGTACCACTACGATGTGTCCAACGAGTTCTACAGCCAGTGGCTGGACCCGAACATGGTCTATTCCTGTGCGTATTTCGAGCATGGCAATGAAGACCTGGCCACGGCGCAGCTCAAGAAGATCGACCACATCCTGACCAAGATCCGGTTGCGGCCGGACCAGACGCTGCTGGATATCGGCTGCGGCTGGGGCGCGCTGGTGCTGCGCGCCGCGCAGAAATTCGGTGCGCGCTGCGTCGGCATCACGCTGTCGCAGAACCAGTTCGACCTGGCCACCGCACGCGTCAGGGCAGCCGGGCTGTCAGACCGCATCGAGGTCCGCCTGCAGGACTATCGGGACATCACCGGCACATTCGATCGCATCACCAGCGTCGGCATGTTCGAGCATGTGGGCAAAAAGAACCTCACGGGCTATTTCGGACGTATGCGCGGACTGTTGGCCGACAACGGCGTGGCCATGAACCATGGCATCACGCTGCCCGACCCCAGCGATGCGCCGATGGACGGCTCCGGGTTCATGGACCGCTATGTGTTTCCGCAGGGCGAGCTGCCGCATATCGGGCTGGTGCTCAAGACCATGCAGGAAGGCGGACTGGAAGCGTTTGACGTGGAGCTGCTGCGCCGCCATTATGCGCAGACCCTGCGGCACTGGGCCGACAACTTCGAAGCGCGCGCCAGCGCCATCCGCGACATCGTGGGCGAGAAGAAATACCGCATCTGGCGCGTCTACCTGGCCGGCTGCGCGCACGCCTTCGACACCGACCAGATGTCGATCTACCAGGTCGTGTGCCACAAGGCGGGCGAGCCGTCGTCGGGCATCCCCTGGTCGCGCCGCTATATCTATGACCACCCGATTGGCCAGAACGATTGACTGAAGACCTGTTTGGCGAACTGCTTCCGCCAGCTTCACCGCCGGAACCGCGCGCCGCCGATGGCGGCGCCACTGGCACATCAAGCCAACCCACCCGCGGCAAATCCGTCCTGCCGGCACGGCTGGATCCCTCCCTGCATGCGCTGGCGAAAAGGCTGCCGATCAACCTCTATCTCGGCACCTCGTCGTGGTCCTACAACGGCTGGAACGGCCTTGTCTATGACGGCGAATACAGCGACAGCCTGCTCTCGCGCAAGGGCCTAGCCGCGTACTCGCAGCATCCGCTGCTGCGCGCGGCCGGCATCGACCGTGGCTTCTACGGCCCGATCCCGCTCGCAGACTACTTGTCCTATGCGGCGCAAGTACCGGAGCCGTTCCGCTTCCTGGTGAAGGCGCCTGCCAGCGTCTGCGATGCGTGGCTGCGCGGGTCGGACGGCGTCGGGCGGCTGGCCAATGCCGCCTTCCTCGACGCGGAGATCGCAATCCGCGACTTCATCACGCCGGCCACCAGCGGACTGGGCGCCAAGTGCGGGCCGCTGCTGTTCCAGCTTTCTCCCCTGGGCAGCCTGGCGAACGATGGCGCGGCCTTCATCGAGCGGCTCGACGGCTTCCTTTCCGCGTTGCCGCCGCTGGATCCGTCCATCACGCCGCACGCCTGCTACGCCGTGGAGATGCGCGACCCCGGCCTGCTGACGCCGCGCTACATCAAGCTGTTGCGCAAACACGGCGTGCGCTTCTGCCTGTCGGCACGCGACCGGCTGCCGCCGGTGCACCGCCAGGCTTCTGCCCAGGCCCTGATGGATGCCGAAGCGCCGGGTCCGCTCGTGCTGCGCTGGATGCTCCACGCCGGGCGGCCTTACGAGGTCGCCGAGTCCATCTATTCGCCGTTCAATCGCCTGGTGGACGAAGACCCCGAAACGCGCGATGCCATCGCGGACCTGGTCGCGCGCACGCTGCGCGCCGGCCAAAGCGCGACCGTCATCATCAGCAACAAGGCGGAGGGCTCGGCGCCCCTGACGTGCGTGCGCCTGGCCGAAGCGATCGCGGCGCGCCTGTGAACGCGTGCTGCTAGCGGCGCAGCTTGCTCGCGAACTTCTCGCGGAACTTGGCCAGCTTGGGCGAGATGACGAAGGCGCAGTAGCCCTGGCTCGGATGGTCCTGGTAGTAGTTCTGGTGGCTGACTTCGGCGCGCCAGTACGGCTGTTCCGGCTCGATCTGCGTCACGATGGGCGCGTCGAAGGCCTTGCCGGCGACCAGCTCGCGCATGACGTACTCCGCCACGGCGCGCTGCGCCTCGGAATGGGTGAAGATGACGGAGCGGTACTGCGGGCCCACGTCATTGCCCTGCCGGTTCAGCGTAGTCGGGTCATGGATAGCAAAAAAGATCTCGATGATCTCGCGGTAGGTAATGACTGCAGGATCGAAGGTCACGCGCACGACTTCGGCGTGGCCGGTGTCGCCTTCGCAGACCTGCTGGTAGCTCGGGTGGCTCACGTGGCCGCCGGTGTAGCCGGACTCCACCGCGCGTACGCCGTTCACCTGCTGGTACACCGCTTCCAGGCACCAGAAGCATCCGCCACCCAGCGTCGCCGTATCCAGTCCGTGTTCCATGTTCGCCGCTCCCCCGGAATCCATCCGTTGTGTCAAGGTATCGACCTCAAGCATAAGCGCAGATAAGGCACTTTGCCTGCGGGTTATCCAGGCCGGGCGAGCACTATTGCTGCCCCGCCAGCGCAGCGGCTTTCCAAACCCGTTACAATTCTCAAGAATCTGCCGCCGATAGGACACATCGTTGCATGGCGCGACATCGAGGCGCGGGCCCGAAAGTATCTCGCCGCCAACGTTGCCTGCCACACCGACGCCAGCACGCACCTGGCCTGATCTTGTCCCTGTCGCCGCGACCCCCAACTATGAATCATCATGACCGCCAGTGGAGCCCTTGCGATGGGCATGCCTGAAGCCCCGCCGCGGGAGGCCGGCCAGGCCGCTTCGCCGGATTTCGATTCGCTGCATTTCCGCCGCACGCTGTCGCAGTTCGCGACCGGCGTGACGGTCATTACGACGCGTGCGAGTGCCAGATCCGTGGCGGCCGGAGCCCCCCCGTTCATCGGCATCACGGCCAGTTCGTTCAATTCCGTGTCGCTGGATCCGCCGCTGGTGCTGTGGAGCATGGCCATGCGTGCCAACAGCCTGCCCATGTTCCGCGACGGCTCGCACTACATCGTGAACGTGCTGTCAGCGTCGCAGCTCGACCTGTGCAAGCGCTTCTCCACGCTCAAGGGGGACCGCTTCGCCGGCGTGGACTACCGCCTGTCCGAAAACGGACTGCCGATCCTGAGCAATGCGCTGGCCTGGTTCGAATGCCACAACCGCAGCCGCTACGACGAAGGCGACCACATCATCTTCGTCGGTGAGGTGGAGCGCTGTGGCGTGCTTGAGAGCCACGAGCCGCCACTGGTATTCCAGAACGGCATCTTTTCGACCACCACGCCACTGGAAGACTGACGGCCGCAGCGCGCCGCCCTCAGCCCCACCGTTCAACTTCCCGCGGGATCCGCGGCCCTCAGCACGGCCAGTGGTGAACTGTCGGTCTTGATCCGCTGCAGCACGATGTTGGAGCGGATATCCATCACGCCAGGCGTGCGGTACAGCCGGTTCACGATGAAATCCGAGTAGTGCTTCAGGTTGCGCGCCTGCACACGCAGGATGTAGTTGCTGTCGCCGGTGATGATGTAGGCCGACAGCACCTCGGGCCATGCCTGCACCGCCGCGATGAAGGTGTCGTGCCAGCCTTCCACATCGTGCCGCATCGAGACCTGCACGATCGCCTCCAGCTCCAGCCCCAGACGCTCGGCGTCGAACCACGCGCGGTAACCGCCGATCACGCCGGATTCCTCCAGCAGCCGCACCCGGCGCAGGCACGCCGACGGCGACAGGGCCACGCGGTCGGCCAGGTCCTGGTTGCTGATGCGGCCGTGCTCCTGGAGGCACTCCAGGATGCGCAGATCGATAGGATCAAGATTCATTCGAATATTTCAGCGCTGCTCATACAATTATTCGAATTTTATGCGAAATCATCACCTTTATACAGTGGATTTCGCAAGCCTCTTGCTGGTTTTTTTGACTATCATGCCGTCATCGAGGACGACATCGGCGCCGCCCTGCGGCAGCCGTGCAGACATGACAAACCGCCCCGCCACGCCCACCGACAGCCGCAAGCTGTGGGACATCAGCCCGCCGCTTTCGCCCGCCACGCCCGTGTGGCCTGGCGATACGCCGTTCCAGCAGGAAACGGCCTGGCAGATGGATGAGCACTGCCCGGTGAACGTGGGCCGCATCACGCTGTCGCCGCACACCGGCGCGCATGCGGACGCGCCGCTGCACTATGCGGCGGACGGTGCGCCGATTGGCGCCGTGGGGCTGGAGCCCTACCTCGGGCGTTGCCGCGTGATTCATTGCGTGGGCGCGGCGCCGGTCGTGGCGCCGCACCACGTGGAGCACGCGCTGGACACCCTGCCGCCGCGCGTGCTGCTGCGCACCTATGAGCGCGCGCCACTCGACCAATGGGACGCCGGCTTCTGCGCCGTGGCCCCCGAAACGATCGCGCTGCTCGCCGCGCACGGCGTGCAGCTGATCGGCATCGACACGCCGTCGCTGGACCCGCAGGAATCCAAGACCATGGACGCGCACAAGGCCGTGCGCCGCCATGGCCTGGCCATCCTGGAAGGGCTGGTGCTCGATGCCGTCGCCGAAGGCGACTACGAACTGATCGCGCTGCCGCTGCGCTTTGCCGGGCTCGACGCCAGCCCGGTGCGTGCCGTGCTGCGCAGCCTGGACTGAACACCCCCGCAATCCTCTGTATCTTTCCGACATGACCGCACTCACCCGCGAGCAATGCCAGTTGCTCGACCAGCAAGACCCCCTGCGCGCGCTGCGCGAACAGTTCGCGCTGCCTGATGGCGTGATCTATCTCGACGGCAATTCGCTCGGTGCCCGCCCGCGTGCTTCGACCGCCCGCGCCGCCGAAGTCGTCAGCGAGGAATGGGGCACGGGCCTGATCCGCAGCTGGAATACCGCCGGCTGGTTCGAACTGCCGCAGCGCCTCGGCAACAAGCTGGCCCCGCTGGTTGGCGCCGGCGAGAACGAAGTGGTGGTCACGGACACCACGTCGATCAACCTGTTCAAGGTGCTGGCCGCCGCGCTGCGCGTGCAGGCCATGCGCGATCCGTCGCGCAAGGTGATCGTGTCCGAAGCCAGCAACTTCCCGACCGACCTGTACATCGCGCAAGGCCTGGCCGACCTGCTGCAGCAGGGCTATTCGCTGCGCCTGGTGAACTCGCCGGCCGAGATCGACGCCGCCGTCGGCGCCGACACCGCCGTGCTGATGCTCACGCACGTGAACTACAAGAGCGGCGAGATGCTCGACATGGCCGCGCTGACCGAACTGGCCCATGCGCGCGGCGCGCTGACCGTGTGGGACCTGTGCCATTCGGCCGGCGCCGTGCCGGTGGCACTGAATGCGTCGAACGCCGACTACGCGATCGGCTGCACCTACAAGTACCTCAACGGCGGCCCGGGCTCGCCTGCCTTTGTCTGGGTTGCACCCGCGCTGCGCGATGCCTTCTGGCAGCCGCTGTCGGGCTGGTGGGGCCATGCCGCGCCGTTCGCGATGGAGCCGCAATACCGCCCCGTCGATGGCGTGCGCCGCTTCCTGTGCGGCACGCAGCCGATCACGTCGATGGCGATGGTCGAATGCGGCCTCGATATCTTCGCGCAGACCGACATGGCTGCCCTGCGCACCAAGTCGCTGCAGTTGACCGACCTGTTCATTGCGCTGGTGGAAGAACGCTGCCGCCACCATCCGCTCACGCTGGTCACGCCGCGCGAGCACGCGCGCCGCGGCAGCCAAGTCAGCTTCGAACACCCGGAAGGCTATGCCGTGATGCAGGCGCTGATCGAGCGCGGCGTGATCGGCGACTACCGCGAGCCGCGCATCATCCGCTTCGGCTTCACGCCGCTATACACGAGCTTCACCGAAGTCTGGGACGCAGTGGAAACGCTGCGCGATGTGCTGGACACCGAAACCTACCGGGCCGAGCGTTTCCACGCACGCGGCGCAGTGACCTGAGCGGAGACACCATGAACGAATTCAAGGGATGCCCGATGTCGGACGCTGCGCGACAGAAAGGGCAGAACGAGCAGGGCGACAACTGGCATGGCGCGCAGATGGACTTCGCCAAGGACATGAGCTATGGCGACTACCTGGGCCTGGACCAGATCCTGAGCGCACAGCACCCGCTCTCGCCGGACCACAACGAGATGCTCTTCATCGTGCAGCACCAGACCACCGAGCTGTGGATGAAGCTGATGCTGCACGAGCTGCGCGCCGCGCGCGAATCGGTGCGTGAAGACATCCTGCCGCCGGCCTTCAAGATGCTGACGCGCGTGTCGCGCATCATGGACCAGCTCGTACAGGCCTGGAACGTGCTGGCCACCATGACGCCGCCGGAGTATTCGGCGATGCGCCCCTACCTGGGCATGTCGTCGGGGTTCCAGTCGTACCAGTACCGCGAGATCGAGTTCATCCTCGGCAACAAGAACGCGGCCATGCTGCGTCCGCATGCGCACCGGCCGGAGCACCTGGCACTGGTGGAAACGGCACTGAAGACGCCGTCGCTGTATGACGAGGCCATCCGCCTGATGGTACGCCGCGGCTTTGCCATCGACGCCGGCTGCGTCGAGCGCGACTGGACCCAGCCGACCGCCTACAACGCCTCTGTTGAAGCCGCGTGGCTCGAGGTCTACCGGAATCCGAACGCGCACTGGGAGCTCTACGAGCTGGGCGAGAAGTTTGTCGACCTGGAGGACTCGTTCCGCCAATGGCGCTTCCGCCATGTAACCACGGTCGAGCGCGTGATCGGCTTCAAGCGCGGCACCGGCGGCACGGAAGGTGTCAGCTACCTGCGCAAGATGCTCGATGTAGTGCTGTTCCCGGAGCTGTGGAAGCTGCGCACGGACCTGTAAGCCGCAACCTCCGGCGGCAGGTCCGGCCTCAGCCGGCCGGGTCCGACAGCCGCGCGGCCAGCGCCTTCAGCGCCGGTGCCAGCGTCTCGTGGAACACGGACTCTGCCACGGTCCCGTACGATGCGCTGCAGCTAAGCATGTGCAGTTCCTTCTCCCCCACCGGCCGGAATGCCACCGCACAGGCATGGATGGCCGGATGCCAGTCGCGGAACGACGACGCGTAGCCGCGGCGTTCCGCCTCTTCAAGCGCCACACGCGTTGGCGTTTCCTGCTGCTTCCATTGCTCCGGAAAGGCCTGGCTGAACTCTGCCAGCACGCGTTCGCGCCGGGCCGACGGCAACGCGGCCAGATAGGCGCGCCCCATCGAGCTCGACACCAGCGACAGCCTCGACCCCACACCGAGCCCCAGCATCACGCCAGCGTCGTTACGGATCGACTCCAGATAGGTCACCTCCATGCGCTCGCGCTTGCCGAGCGACACCGATACCCCGTACGACTGCGCAAACGCGAGCATATGCGGCCGGGCCAGCGCAACCACGTCAGAGGCCGAGAGATAGGCGTAACCGAGCGCCAGCACGCCCGCATCCAGCGCGTACTTGCCGAGGCTCTCGTCATAGCGCAGGTAGCCGAGCTGCACCAGCGTGCCTGCCAGCCGGCTGACGGTGGCCTTTGGAAAGCCCGTGCGACGCACGAAGTCCTGGTTGCCCAGCATGGCCTCGCCGGTGCGGAAGCAGCGCAGCAGCTCCAGGCCGCGGGCCAGCGCGGTGACGAAGTTCGGATCGCTCTCGCGCGCCGCGGCGGGAGTGGTGTCGGGAGAAAGGCTGCTCAAGGCTGGCTCCTGTAGAGCGTCCGGGAGTTCCGGCGCCACGCGCGACAATCGAACACACCGGTGTTCATCCCGCTTGCATGGCGAACGCATTGCGATATACTAATTCAACGGAACACAGTTCCGCAATGCGGAACTTAAAAATTCCACCGATTCCCTGGATTGCCGCTGAGGCGGGCGCGCCACAAAGCGCCTGGCAGCGGTGCCCCCGCTCTACCAAAGGAGACCTGCATGGCTGCCAACGCCGAATTCCACTGGGCCGATCCCCTGCTGCTGGACCAGCAACTGACCGCCGATGAGCGCATGATCCGCGACGCCGCCGCGGCGTATTGCCAGGACAAGCTGATGCCGCGCGTGCTCCAGTCGTTCCGCAATGAGAAGACCGACGTGGAAATCTTCCGCGAGATGGGCGAACTGGGCCTGCTCGGCCCGACCATCCCCGAGCAATATGGCGGCCCGGGCCTTAACTACGTCAGCTACGGCCTGATCGCACGTGAAGTCGAGCGCGTGGATTCGGGCTACCGCTCGATGATGAGCGTGCAGTCCTCGCTGGTGATGGTGCCGATCTATGAATTCGGCACCGAAGCACAGAAGCAGAAGTATCTGCCCAAGCTGGCCACCGGCGAGTGGATCGGCTGCTTCGGCCTGACCGAGCCGAACCACGGCTCGGACCCGGGCTCAATGGTGACCCGCGCCAAGAAGGTCGACGGCGGCTACGAGCTGACCGGCGCCAAGATGTGGATCACCAACTCGCCGATCGCCGACGTGTTCGTGGTGTGGGCCAAGCTGGCCGGCGACGACGGCAAGGAAGACATCCGCGGCTTCATCCTGGAAAAGGGCTGGAAGGGCCTGAGCGCCCCGGCCATCCACGGCAAGGTCGGCCTGCGTACGTCGATCACCGGCGAAATCGTGCTCGATCAGGTCTTCGTGCCGGAAGAGAACATCATGCCGGGCGTGAAGGGCCTGAAGGGTCCGTTCACCTGCCTGAACTCGGCCCGCTACGGCATCGCCTGGGGCGCGCTCGGCGCCGCAGAATTCTGCTGGCATACCGCCCGCCAGTACACGCTGGACCGCAAGCAGTTCGGCCGCCCGCTGGCCCAGACGCAGCTGGTGCAGAAGAAGCTGGCCGACATGCAGACCGAGATCACGCTGGCCCTGCAAGGCTGCCTGCGCCTGGGCCGCATGAAGGATGAAGGCACCGCGGCGGTGGAAATCACCTCGATCATGAAGCGAAACTCGTGCGGCAAATCGCTGGACATCGCCCGCGTGGCACGCGACATGCTCGGCGGCAACGGCATCTCGGACGAGTTCGGCGTGATCCGCCACGTCGTGAACCTGGAAGTCGTCAACACCTACGAAGGCACGCATGACATCCACGCGCTGATCCTGGGCCGCGCCCAGACCGGCCTGCAGGCTTTCTTCTGATCGAAGCCGATCCCTTGTGGACAGGTACTCCGCTATATAAAAGGTTCTTCGCCGATCTGCGTGACCGTTTAGAAACAAAAAGGCCAACACGCCCACCACTGTTATCTTGGAGTTGCGACACAACAAGAATCAGGAAGGTGGAGGTTGGCCCTGCACAATTGTATGGCCCAGCTCGGCTGCTGGGAAGGCTATCGCATGTGCGATAGCTGGGAAGAGACCCGTAACGGGCAGCGTATTTGCATCATCCGGCTGGAACCTAAAGAGCGCCGAAGGCGGTGCTGCGATGGCTGTGGTCGCCGCGTTAGCAGTATCCACGACCGGGTAGAGCGGCGCGTGCGGGATTTACCAGTGTTCGATATTCCGGTGGAGTTGATAGTCCCTCGACTTCGTCTGGCGTGCCGGCAATGTGGCCCGAAGCTGGAGCGCCTGGACTGGCTCGCACCCTATGCGCGGGTAACAACGCGGCTAGCCGCCAGCGTAGCGCGACTGTGCAAGGTCATGTCGTTGCGCCATGTCGCGGGCTTCTACCAATTGGCCTGGACGACGGTCAAACGGATCGACCTGCGCCATCTGGAGCGGGAACTGGGGCCGGTCGACCTGAAAGGCGTTACCGTGATCGCGATGGACGAGTTTGCTATCCAGAAAGGCCATCGCTATGCCACGGTCATCGTCGAGCCATCGAGCAAGCGGGTCCTCTGGGTTGGGCGCGGGCGTTCGCGAGAGGAAATCCGGCCCTTCTTCGAGTTGCTTGGCCCTGAAGGCTGCGCCCGGCTTCGTGCCGCGGTGATGGACATGAATACCGCCTACGACCTTGAAGTGCGGATGCACTGCCCACACGCGGAGGTTGTCTATGACCTGTTCCATGTGGTGGCCAAGTACGGTCGTGAAGTCATCGACCGCGTCAGGGTGGATGAGGCTAATCGGCTACGCGGCGACAAGGCCGCCCGTAAGGTGGTGAAGTCTTCTCGCTGGTTGCTGTTGCGCAATCGGGAGAACGTCACCCGTGAGGCCGATCAGATCCGGCTTGATGAAATACTGGCTGCCAACCAAGCGCTGATGACTGTCTACGTGCTCAAGGACGATCTCAAGACGCTTTGGACATACCGGCATCCCGGCTACGCCCGACGTTTCTGGCAAGGGTGGTACGAGCGAGCAATGGCCAGCGGCATCGCACCTCTGTGCCTGTTCGCCAAACGCCTCAAGCCATACCTGCCAGGCATCCTGGCTCATAGCCGCTGGCCGTTGGGAACCAATCTGGTGGAGGGCATCAATAACCGGATCAAGGTCATCAAACGGATGGCCTATGGCTTCCGTGATGACCATTACTTCTTCCTGAAGATCCGGGCGGCCTTCCCCGGAAATCGGTGAAGAACCTAAAAAAAGCCCGGCTGCGAGGCCGGGCGAAGCACACTACCAAGGAGACGACGAGGCTGCCCCCGTCGATAAAACACCTGTTCTGAACGCCGGCCCCGCACCATGCGGGGCCGCGTTCATTTGTTCGGTTGCGGCGTGAGCCGCAGGTAAGGCCGCACGGCCTTGTAGCCCTTCGGGAATTTCTCGCGGATCACCGCCTCGTCCTTCAGCGACGGGACAATCACCACGTCGTCGCCGTCCTGCCAGTTGCCCGGTGTGGCCACGCTGTGGTTGTCCGTGAGCTGCAGCGAATCGATGACGCGCAGGATCTCGTTGAAGTTGCGCCCGGTGCTGGCCGGATAGGTGATGATCAGGCGAACCTTCTTTTTCGGGTCGATGACGAACAGCGAGCGCACCGTCAGGGTCTCGTTCGCGTTCGGGTGGATCATGTCGTACAGCTGCGAAACCTTGCGGTCGCCGTCGGCCAGGATCGGGAAGTTGACCGTGGTGGACTGCGTTTCGTTGATGTCCTGGATCCAGCCCTTGTGCGACTCGACGCCGTCCACCGACAGTGCGATGGCTTTCACGCCGCGGCGCGCGAACTCGTCCTTGAGCTTCGCAGTCAGGCCCAGTTCCGTGGTGCACACCGGCGTGTAGTCGGCCGGATGCGAAAACAGCACGCCCCAGCTCTCACCCAGCCAGTCGTGGAAGCGGATGCGGCCTTCACTGGAATCCTGCTCGAAGTCGGGGGCGAGGTCGCCCAGACGCAATGCCATGCTCTGTCTCCTGAAAAAAGCGTGGAACCAGAGTATCTGGATTGCGATCGAACCCAAACGAATATAAAGTCACTACAAAATCACTCCCAGTCATATAGCGCTGCGCCCGGGCGTGCGCAGCGATGAAGCACGACATGCCCTTGATGGCGACGTGGTCTTGAAACCACGGGTACCCGCCACATATGCTAAGTAACAGACAAGACGTGCCGTTACTCTCGCAATCAAGGCAAAATGTCAGAAACCGCACAATACGAACCAACCGCCCGCAAACAGGAGAAACTGATGAGCGATGTCAAGACCGTTCTGTCCGACGCCGAAGAACTGCTGAAGCAAGCGGCGTCGACCACCGGCGAAAAGGCTGCCGAACTGCGCGAGCGTGGCATGGGCCTGCTGAAGCAGGCCAAGGAAAAGGCCCAGGACCTGCAAGACGCCGTGGTCACCAAGAGCAAGGCAGCCGCGCGCGCGACCGATGACTACGTGCACGATCACCCGTGGCGTGCGGTCGGCGTCGCAGCCGGCGTGGGCCTGCTGATCGGTCTGCTGCTGAACCGCAAGTAAGACTGGCCCCGCTCGCGGCGCGCTGGCGCCGCGGCAACACAGGCATTGCCCGTCACCGCGTACGGGCTGCCCTTAGCCCGGGCCGGAGCACGATGGCTTGTGCCTCCCGGGCTTCGCCCGCTGAAAGGCGCGGCCGGCGAATGCCGGCGCGCCGCTTCCTCGCCGGAGCCGCATGAGCGAACCCTCTTCCTCCCCCAAGTTGCTCGAGTCCGTACGCAACCTGGCCAGCTCGCTGGTTGCGATGATCCAGACACGCCTGGAGCTCGCCAGCGTCGAATTTGCCGAGGAGCGTGCCCGGCTGATGAAGGTCGGCTTGCTGGCCTGCTTCGGCCTGGTCTTCTTCGGCATTGCGCTGGTGACCTTCACCGCGCTGATCGCCATCCTGTTCTGGGACACCTACCGCTGGCAGGCCCTGGTCGCGCTGGTGGTCGCCTACCTGGTGCTGTCGGCCGGCTGCCTGGCATTCGCCCGCCACCTGGTGCGCACCGCCCCGCCGATGTTCGAGGCAACGCTGGCGGAAATCGACAAAGACCGGGAGACCCTGCGCCGATGAACACTCCGGAATCCGCGCCGGGCGCCGGCAAGCCGCCCCGCCGCGAGCACCTTCGCCCCGTGCGCTACGCGCGCGAAGTGCGCCTGCCGCTCGACGTGCGCAAGGAACTGCTGCTGACGCGTGCCGAGCTGGAGCGCCACGACCTGCTGAAGGCCTTGCACGAGGTCCGAGGTGGGGCCAGGCGCCTGGGCAGCTTCGCCAACTGGCTGCCGCGCGCGGTACGGCCGGGCTCGTGGATGAAGGTACTGGGCCTGGCGCATGACTATCCGCTGCTCAGCACTGCCGTCACGCTCGCGCTCCCGCTGCTGCGGCGCACACCCCTGCTGCGCTGGACGTGGAAAGCGTCCAAGCTTGGCGTCGCCGCCGGTGCCGCCTACTGGGCCTACAACACGTGGCGCCAGGCCAAGAGCCAGGCAGTTCCCCCCGCTGACACCGGGCCGGCCAAGGCACCGCTGGACACCGGCTTCCGCGACCCGCTCGTACGTTAGCCCGGCACCGGGACAACCAGATCCAGCCCGTCGTCAATGACAGCGGGCGCCGGGCGCGGCCTGGGGGCAAACGGCACGGGCGGCGCAATGTAGTGCCCTTGCACCAGGTCCACGCCAAGCTCGCGCAGGCGCGCCAGCATGGCCTCGCTCTCCACATACTCCGCGATTGTCTTCTTGCCCATCGCATGGCCCATGCGCTGGATGACTTCCACCATCACCTGGTTGACCGGATCGTCGAGCATCTCTCGCACGAAACTGCCATCGATCTTCAGATAGGCCGCCGGCAAGTGCTTGAGGTAGATGAACGACGACATGCCGGCACCAAAGTCGTCCAGCGCAAACACGCACCCGAGCGCCTGCATCTCCTCGATAAAGTCCGCTGCCTGCGTCAGGTTGGAAATCGCGGCGGTTTCGGTGATCTCGAAACAGATGCCGCTCAACGCGATGCCGGCGCGCCGCGCCTGCTCGCGGACAAACGCCGGGAAGCGGACATCGGCCAGCGAAGATCCTGACAGGTTGATCGCGCACAGCGCGATATCGTCGGGCGCTTCCGCCCGTCGTCGCGCCAGCGCGTCAAACGCGGTCTCGACGACCCAGCGGTCGATCATCGGCATCAGGTTATAGCGCTCGCAGGCGGGTACAAATGCCATGGGCGGCACGAGCTGGTTGCGCTCGTCCACCATGCGCAGCAGCAGCTCGACATGGCGCCCGGCGCGCCGGTCACCACACAGTGCGACGATTTCCTGCTCGTAGAGGCAGAACCGTCCGGCAGCGAGTGCCGCGTGCACGCGGCTGACCCACTCCATCTCGCCGTGGCGCGCCTGCACCACACTGTCCTGCGGATGGTAGACCTGCACCCGGTTGCGGCCGTTCTCCTTGGCCACGTAGCAGGCGGCGTCGGCAGCGCTGAGTGCTTCGGCCACGCCGCCGGTGCCGCCATCCAGCGCGACCAGGCCGATGCTGGCCCCGACGGCGAACGTGCGCTGCCGGTGCGTGAAGCGGAACCCGGCCACCGCGCGCCGCAGTGCCTCGGCCAGCCGTTCGCCGTCCAGCGCGGTGCAATGCTCAAGCAGGATGCCGAATTCGTCGCCACCCAGCCGCGCCAGCGTATCGCCCTTGCGTAGCTGGACGCGCATGACCGCCGCCATTTGCCGGATCAGCTCATCGCCGGCGGCGTGGCCGCAGGTATCGTTCACAACCTTGAACTGGTCCAGGTCGAGGTACATCAGCATGTGCGTGCCACCGGTATCCCGGATCCGCGCGATGGCAGCCGCCAGGCGGCGCTCGAATTCGGTCCGGTTGGCCAGGCCGGTCAGCGCATCATGGCTCGCCTCATGGGCCAGCCGGGCGGCGTGCTCGCGCTCCTGGCTGACGTCATGCAGCACCACGACGACGCCGATGGCCTGCGCCGCGCGGTCACGGATCAATGCGACCGATGGCTTCACGGCCACCATGCGCCCGCCTCGGCCGGCCAGCAAGGCGGTCGTGCCCGACCAGCGCTGTTGCAGCGCCAGTCCGACCAGGTTGCGCAGCGGCGACTGGCTCCCCTCGTCGCACAGGGCACATACTTGTTCGAGCGGCCTTCCCCGCGCCTCTTCCTCGCGCCAGCCCGTGAGCGCTTCGGCGGCCGGATTGAGCGATTCGATGCGCCCCCAGACGTCGGTGGTAACCACGGCCTCCCCGATCGCCTGCAACGTAACCTGGGCACGCTCCTTCTCGGCGAACAGTTGAGCCTCGTAACGCTTGGGCTCCGAAATATCAGTGAGCGAACCGGCCATGCGCGTGGCCCGTCCGTCATCGCCGCGTACCTGCCGGCCGCGCGCACGTACCCACAGATATCCATTGCCGCTCGTACGCAGCCGGAACTCGGCGTCGTAGGGCTCGCCACGGCGCAGATGCCGTGCGAGCTGGTCGTCGAATGCATTAAGGTCAGCGGGATGGAGCAGGCCGAGCAGCGTTTCTCGCGCATGCGGCAAGGCATCTGGCTCGAATCCAAGCATCTGCGCGCAGCGCGGCGAGAAATACAATCTGCCGCTGCGCATATCCCAGTCCCACAAGCCATCGTTGCTGCCGCCCACGGCCAGTTGCAGGCGCTCCTCGCTCTCTGCCAGGGCCTCGCGCAGGCGCCGCTCGCGCCGCAGCCGTCCTTGCGACAACAGGATCGCCGACAGCAGCAGCCCGACCGCCACGACAACGACGCCGACGGTGAGCCAGCGCGTGACGCGCCGTGACGCCTTGCCCAACTGGCGCGAAAACGCCGATTCCAGCGGCGTCAGCCGCGCATCGATGGCCACGATGCCGCGCAGCACCGGGTCGACGCATGCGATGCCGCAGCCGGGCTGCAAGGTCAGCTGCCGCAGCACCATCGCCTGTTCATTCAAGGCCGCGATCTCGCGGTCACCGTCTGCCCAGATCCGGATCGCCGCTTCGACCTCCTCGACATGGCGGAAATTGCGGTAGAGACGGATGATGCCCGGTATGTCGTCGGAATGGATCGCACCGGCAAGAAAGCCGGCGCGCGCCACCTCGTAGTTGGGCTGGTCACGGTCCAGCTCGATACGCGCCCTGTGGTCGCCCATCGGAACGGCGATGTCCGAGAGGTAGGCCTGGAAATCGGCCTCGTCGCGATCCTCGCCATAACGCAGCAGATGCATGACGGCGTTCTTCTGGCCCTTGGACCATTCGCTTTCGCCCGCGGCAAAGGCACGCACGGCGGACAGGACATCCACGCTGGCGATGGTAAACAGCGCCAGCGCAACGACCACGGGAACGAACGGCCAGATAACGCGCAATGCATGCGCATCGCCCGGCAGAGACTTGCCTGCTTGCCGCATAGGACTTCCGACGGTTGGGGCGCTGACGGCGTGGCGGCACCACCAATGCTGCCCGGGACACGGTCGATTGTCCGTTGCGGGGGCAATGAAGTCTCTAACTCGAAAAGGTTATTACGGGCCGCTCCACACTCCAGAGGGGAATGGCTTGAGAACGGCGTCCGTGTGGTGAGCAACGGCGGCGCAATTCGGTGCGTGGCACAAGCAAAAAGGGCCTGTGACTTGCGCCACAGGCCCTTCGAAATACTGGTGGGTCGTGCGTGACTCGAACACGCGACCAACGGATTAAAAGTCCGCTGCTCTACCGACTGAGCTAACGACCCGAAAAAACAGAACGGCGATTATAGTGACACACTTTCGGATGTGTCAAGCATAGGCGCCGACTCAGGCGAATGCCATGCGATCAAGACGCCATATCTGGTAGCGGAACGCCAGCACCGCGCCCGCCAGGATGCCACCCAGCGCAATGAACGAGCCGATGGCCAGCGTCGACACCCCCGACAGCCCCTGCCCGACCGTGCACCCGAGCGCCGTCACGCCGCCGGCACCCATCAGGATGCCGCCGATCATGTGGTTGGCCACGTCTTCCGCATTGCCGAACCCTTCCCAGCGGAAGCTGCGCGTGGCCAGCGCATAGGCCGCCGCACCCGCAATCACGCCAAAGACGCTGACGATGCCAACGGTCAGCACCTTGCTCTTGTCGCTGAACATCATCAGCCAGTCGAGCGTATAGGCGTACGGAGCGACGAAGCTCAGGCTTTCCATGCGGCCACTGTTGGTGGCTACGAACAGCTCTTCCAGCGTATTGGGATCTTCGGCCACATAGCCGATGTGCCCCGAGACGTACCACATGGCGACGATGATCAGACCGACGCCGACGCCACCAAGCACGTTGTCGAATGTGCGGAAACCGCGTGCGGCCAGCGCCCACACCACGAGCGCGCCACCAAGCAGCAGGCCCAGGCCGAGTTGCAGCGCGCCGCGCGCCACGCCAGTGCCCTGCGACAGCAGCGAAGGCAGGTCTTGCGTGGAAGCAAGCGTCACCGACACGGCATCCACGGTGTTGACGCGCACCACGCCGAACAGTCCGCGCAGCGTCATATAGGCCGACAGCCCCAGGAATACGAACACTACCAGCGACTTGAGGTTGCCCGCGCCGATGCGCACCAGCGTCTTGCTGCCGCAACCCGACGCCAGCACCATGCCGAAGCCGAACATCAGCCCGCCGGCCAGTGCCGACAGCCAGCCGAGCTTGCTCGCGGCGTAGATGGTCTTGGTCGGATCGATCAGCCCGGCCCAGGCAAGCACGCCGGTGCCGATCATGGCCACACCGATGGCCAGGCCCCACATGCGCATGCGGCTCCAGTCACCCATGTTGACGATGTCCGAGACCGCACCCATCGTGCAGAAATGCGTGCGCTGCAGGATGGCGCCGAACAGGAAGGTCAGGACGAAAGTGCTCAGCAGCACGGTGCGCGAAAGCGCGGCGATATCGATCTCGGGCATGTCGGGGGCAGTGAATGGGGCTGGTGGCGTGCTCAGGCGTTCTGGTAGCGGGTCGGGTCGGCAACACCGGCCGCCTCGAAGCCGGCGCGGCGGATGCGGCAGGAATCGCAGACGCCGCAGGCACGGCCGTCATCGTCCGCCTGGTAGCACGACACCGTCAGGCTGTAGTCCACGCCGAGGCGAATGCCCGCGCGGATGATCTCGGCCTTGGTCATGTCGATGATCGGCGCATGTACGCGGAACCGGTCGCCCTCCACGCCCGCCTTGGTGGCGAGGTTGGCAAGCGTCTCATAGGCCGCGACATACTCGGGGCGGCAATCCGGGTAGCCCGAATAGTCCACCGCGTTGGCGCCGAAGAACAGGTCGCGCCCGCCGACGGCTTCGGCCCAGCCGAGCGCCAGCGACAGCATGATGGTGTTGCGCGCCGGCACATAGGTGATCGGGATCCCCGACGATGCGCCGTCAGTTGGCACCTCGAGCTTGTCGTCGGTCAGCGCGGAACCGCCGAAGCGGCGCAGGTCAAGGTCGACGATTTCGTGGCGGACGGCGCCGAGCGCGCTGGCCACGCGCTTGGCGGCCTCCAGCTCGGACGAATGGCGCTGGCCATAGCGCATCGACAGCGCATAGGTCTCGAAGCCCTGGGCCTTGGCCATGGCGAGAACGGTGGCGGAATCAAGCCCGCCCGAAAGCAGGACAATGGCGCGTTTGGTCATGATGGCAGTCGCGCCGCGCAGGCGGCACACGAAAATTGCAGGCGAATCGCGTATTTTAGCGCGACTAAGAGAAAGGGCCCGCGTTTAGCGGGCCCTGCAATCTCTGTCCGGTGCCGGCCAGGCTTACTTCAGGGTCTTGAGCCGGTTGGAGGCGGCCTGCGCCCCTTCGGTACCCGGATACTTGGCCACCACCTGCTCCAGCGTCTTGCGGGCCGCGGCCTTCTGGCCGGACTCGAGCTGGTTGTTGGCGATGGCGATCATGGCATCCGGCGCCTTCGGGTGCGTCGGGTTCGCCTGCAGCATGTTCTGCAGCACCGCGGTCGAGCCCTTGTAGTCGCGCTGCGCATAGAGGGAGTTGCCGAGCCAGTACTGTGCCAGCGGCAGGTACGGGCTTTGCGGGTACTTCTTGACGAACGCGGCAAAGGAATTGCCCGCGGCCTTGAAGTCGCCGGCCTGGAACTGCTTGAGCGCGGCGTCATACTCGGGCTTCTCGTTCGGCTGCACCGTGCCCTCGCGGCCATCCACGGTGACCTGCTGCGGCTCGAACTTCTTCAGGCGCGCATCCAGGTCCGCGTAGTAGTCCTTCTGCTGCTTCTGCAGCGCATCCACCGTGTTCTGCAGCACCTCATTCTGGCCGCGCAGCCGGGCGACCTCCTGGCGAAGGCCTTCCAGCTGGTTCTGGATCTCGATCGTGGTACGGCTGTTCTGCTCGATGCGCTGCGTGGCGGTCGCCTGGAAACCGTTGAACTGGTCGCGCAGGGTGAGGACCGCACGGCGCGCCTCGTCATCGTCGAACACGCCGGCACGGGCCGGGGCAAGGGGCAGCATGGCCGCGCCAGAAACGGCGGCAAGCCACAACAGGGTGGAAACGCGTGCTTTCATGGATGGCCTGTACGCGGATCAGATCAGTAGTTGATATCGGCGCGGCGGTTCTCAGCCCAGGCGGCCTCGTCGTGGCCCGTTGCCTTCGGCTTTTCCTTGCCCAGGCTCACGGCTTCCATCTGGTTGTCGGGCACCCCCATGGTCGCCAGCGAACGGCGCACCGCTTCGGCGCGCTTCTGGCCCAGCGCGAGGTTGTACTCGCTGGTGCCGCGTTCGTCGGTGTTGCCCTGGATCAGGATCTTGCGGCCCTTGTTGGAGCCCAGGTACTTGGCGTGCTGGCCCAGCATGCTCTGGTACTCGGGCTTGACGCTGTAGCTGTCGAAATCGAAGTACACGCTGCGCTTGGCCAGCGGGCTGTTCGGGTCGTTCAGCGGGTCGCGCGAGACATCCACGGGCTGCACGGTACGGGCGTCGGCACCAGTGCCGCCCTTTGCGCCGGCATTGGCGGTATCGTCCAGCTTCACGCCGGAGCTGCAGGCGCCCAGGGCCAGCAGGGCGGCAACGGCAAGGGTTTTGGTCATCAGTTGGGGCATGGCGAGAGACTCCTGTTATCGCGTTATTGCATGAAAGGACCCCAGGACGGCTCGCGGACATCGCCGGACTGGAGGGACAGAACCTGCCGGGTACGCCCGTCAGTGGACACCGCCGCCAGGACAGCGCGGCCGCCCTGGCGGGTGGCGTAGAGGATGTACTTGCCGTTGGCGGCAAAGCTCGGCGCTTCGTCATTGGCCGTATCGGTCAGCGAGGTGACGTCGCCGTTGGTCAGGTCCTGCAGTTGCAGCTTGAAGCCGCCCGCACGCGTGATGTACGCCAGGTACTTGCCGTCCGGCGAGATCCGCGGGCTCACGTTGTAGCTGCCCTTGAAAGTCACGCGCTGCGCGCCGCCCGCTTCCTCGCCGCCTGCCGGCATGCGATAGACCTGCGGAGCACCGCCTCGGTCGCTGGTGAAATAGATGCTCTTGCCGTCAGGCGAATACTGCGGCTCGGTGTCGATCGCGCTGCTGCGGGTCAGGCGGCGGACGCCGGAACCGTCGGCATTGACCTGGTACACCTGGGTGTTGCCATCTCGCGAGAGCGCCACGGCCAGGTGCTGGCCATCGGGCGACCACGACGGCGCGCTGTTGTTGCCCTTCTGGTTCGACACCAGCGTGCGCTTGCCCGTGGCCAGGTCGTGCACATACACCACCGGCTTCTTGGCCTCGAACGAGACATAGGCCACGCGGCGACCATCCGGCGACCACGACGGCGAGATGATCGGCTCGTTGCTGGTCAGTGCGACCTGCGAATTCTGGCCGTCCGAATCGGAGATCAGGAGCTGGTAGCGGTTGCCGACGCGCGAGACGTAGGACAGGCGCGTCGCAAACACGCCGCGCTCGCCCAGCAGCTTCTCGTAGATGTAGTCGGCGATCTTGTGGGCCGTCACGCGCAGCTGGCCCTGGTTGACGTTGAACGCCAGGCCGCCCAGGCTCTGGCCCTTGACGGTGTCGTACAGGCGGAAACGAACCTCGTACTGGCCGCTGCCCGAAGGTGTCACGCTGCCGGCGACGAACGCATCGGCGCCGCGGCTCTTCCAGCTGCCGAGATCGACATTGGCCGACTCGGCCACCGTGGCGCCGCCCGGATCGACGTTGCGGAAACGGCCGCTGCGCGCGAGATCGCTGCGAATGATCGCAGTGAGGTTCTGCGGGGCCTGCGCCTCGCCCTGGAAGTTTGCGGTGGCGACGGGGAACTGGCTCGCGCCGACCCCGGAGATCTCAACGTTTAGTTGCGCCTGTGCGGCGCCGGCGGACAAGGCCAGCGCGGCGGCCAGCCAGGCCATCAGCGCGTGGCGGCCGACGAGCCGGTTTGCGGCTCGGCTTGCAGTCTGGTTTGCGTGGTGCCGCTTCGCGGACAGCCAGTTGGGGGCCCAAAGCTTTCGCATGCTGCTCCTCAGTCGATTTCAGGATTCGTCGGGCACGGCAGGCAGACAGCAGAACAGGCGTGGATGCGCACGGCGCATGCCCGTTCCACGTGCGCATCGCACGCTGCCGGCCGCGTCAGGCAACCTGTCATGGTAGCGGTGGGACTGGCACCGGTTAATGAAGGTTGCATTATGTTGCAATTCATGGCGCCTGGGTCACTTAGTCCTTGGGACGGAAAGTGATGGTGAAGCTCGCAGGCGCCTTGCCGTTCTCGTCGCGCGGCAGCGGGTCCGAGCGCTCGACGGCGCGCAGGACAGCGTTGTCCCACGCCGAATTGCCACTCGACTTGCTCAGCCGCGCGGACATCAGCGAGCCATCCGGCGCGAGCTGCACCGACACCACGGCGGTCGGGTTGCCCGGCACGTCTTCGGTGAACACAATATTGGGCTTGACGCGGCGGCGCACGCGGTCGGCATAGCCCGGGGAAGCCTTGCCGCCACCGCCGGCACCCGCACCGGCGGCGCTGCCCACACCGCCACCACCCTGGCCACCCGCGCCGCCGCCGGCCATGGCCTGCAGCCGTGCCAGTTCGCTCTTGCGCTGCGCATTGGCGGCGGCTTCACGCTTGGCCTTGGCTTCGGCATCCGCCTTGGCCTTCGCCTGAGCTTCCGCCTTTGCCTTGGCATCGGCCTCGGCCTTTGCCTTTGCCTGCGCGTCGGCCTTGGCCTTTGCCTCCGCCTCTGCCTTGGCTTTCACCCTGGCCTCGGCATCCGCCTTCGCCCTGGCCTTGGCATCGGCTTCCTTGCGCTCGCGCTCGGCTTGCTCGCGGCGCTGCTGCTCCTGCTGGGCGGCCTTCTTCTTTGCGTCTTCCTTGCGTTGCGCCTCCTGGCGCTCGGCTTCCTTGCGTTCGGCCTCTTTGCGTTCCGCTTCCTTCCGTGCCGCGTCCTTGCGCGCAGCCTCTTCGCGCGCGGCCTGCTCGGCGGCGCGGCGCTTCTGGCGCTCCAGCGCGATATCGGCGTCTTCCTCGACCTTGCTCTTCACCTCGGGCGCCGGCGGCACAGGGCGTGGCTGGACCACCGGCTCGGGTGGCGCAGGCGGTGGTGGCGGTGCGGTGGTGGCCGGAATCTCGTCCCAGAGCTCTGCTTCCGAGCCGACCGGCGTGCTGCTCTGCCAATGCACGCCGTAGTACAGCACGATGCCGAGCAGCAGGTGCATGAAGAGCGCGAGCAGGAAGGAACGCAGGGTTCCCCGCTCCTTCACCGGCTGGTAAGGATAGGCGGCAGCGGTCGTCATGGGGCGAGGCATTCGGACAGGCATCTCACGCAGGCGGCGCGTTCTACTTGGACTTCACCATCAGGCCGACGCGCTTGATGCCATCGGCCTTGAGCACGGACATGACGTCGAGCACGGACTCGTACTTGACCGAGCGGTCGGCGGCAATCACCACCGGCTGGTCCGGGTTCTCGTTCTGGCGCTGGTGCACGAAATCGAGCAGGCCGTTCTTGTCGAGCTTGCGCTCGAACGAATTGCCGGCGTTGTCCTTGCCGCGCGCGGTCAGCGCACCGTCCTCGTGCACGGTCACGATGATCGGCGGGGCCTTCTGTTGCGGCGTGGCATTGGCCACGGTCGGCAGATCGACGACGGCGGGGCTGACGATCGGTGCCGCCACCATGAAGATGACCAGTAGCACGAGCATCACGTCGATGTAGGGCACGACGTTGATCTCGGCACTGGCCCGGCGGCGCGATCCGCCGCGGCGCTGAATGGATGCCATTGCTGGGCTCCTGGGCGTTCAGTCGGTCAGCGGGTCTGCCGCTGCAGGATGTTCAGGAATTCTTCCATGAAGCTTTCGAACCGGATCGCCAGGCGGTCGATCTCGGTAGCGTAGCGGTTGTAGGCGATCACAGCCGGAATTGCCGCGAACAGGCCGATGGCGGTCGCCACCAGCGCCTCGGCGATGCCGGGGGCCACCGATGCAAGCGTCGCCTGCTGCACATTCGACAGACCACGGAATGCATTCATGATCCCCCACACGGTACCGAACAGGCCGATATAAGGACTGACCGAACCGACCGAGGCCAGGAACGGCAGGTGCGATTCCAGCACGTCCATTTCGCGCTGGTATGCCGCACGCATGGCGCGGCGGGCGGCGTCGAGCAGTGCGCTCGCTTCGTTGCCGCGCTCGCGTGCCTTGAGGAATTCGCCCATGCCCGACTCGAAGATCCGCTCGAGCGCGCCGGTATTGTGCCGGTTGTTCACCGCACTGTTATATAGCGCCTGCAGGTCGCCGCCGGCCCAGAAGTCGCGCTCGAACCTTTCCGTCTGCGTGCGCGCCGAGCGCAGCGCCAGGTGCTTGCGGAAGATATAGGTCCAGGAGAACAGCGACATGACGAGCAGCAGCGCCATGACGGCCTGCGCGAGCAGGCTGGCGTGGATCACCAGCGAAATGATCGACAGGTCTTGCGTGACGGTCACGGGATTCATCGGGCGGTCTTGATGGTAGCCAGGACAGGGGCGGGAATAGGAGACGGACGGAAAGTGCTTCGATCGACACAGCCAACGCGAATCTGGCCGCTGGCGAGCAAGGTCTCGCCGCGCCATGCCTCTTGCGCGAACTGCACCGAGGCCGGTCCAACGCGTTCGATGCGCGTGCGGATCTCAAGCTGGTCGTCGAGCCGGGCGGGCGCATTGTAGTCCACTGCCGTGCTGCGGACGATGAACACCACGCCGGCCTCATCGGCCAGCGCCTGCTGTTCGACACCAAGCGAGCGCAGCCACTCGGTTCGGGCGCGCTCGAAGAATTTGAGATAGTTGGCGTAGAACACTACGCCGCCCGCGTCGGTGTCTTCCCAGTACACCCGCAGGATCCAGACAAAGTTTGTCATGGCCGCGATTGTAACGGAGAGCAAGACGGCTTTCGTGTAAACCCGCAGGACGAGTTTGCAACAGCAAGTTGCGGGCCGCGCCGGGCATGGCGTTGCGGGGATCTGCCGCGGCTTGCGGCAAATCCCCGCCTCACGCTAAACTGCACCCAACCATTCCACCTTGCGCGACTGGCGATGTCAGTGGGTACTACCACGAGGAAGCGCAAGTTCTCTGGCGTGAAGTTTCAAGCGCCTGCCGCTCGCCTGGGCAGCGAATGGGAAGCAGGGTGCGCCCTGCGCCGACGGTTCACGCAGTCCCGCCGGTGCCGGTCGCCAATCGCTTTCCCCGCGCGCCCTACCCCGATGCAGTAATCGGATTCCCTTTTTTCAGACGAGTTTCGCCATGTTCGAACGCAGCCGCTATACGATCGACCAGATCGACCCCGAGGTCTTTGCCGCCATCCAGAAGGAAAACCAGCGCCAGGAAGACCACATCGAGCTGATCGCCTCCGAAAACTACACCTCGCCGGCCGTGATGGCCGCACAGGGTTCGCAACTGACCAACAAGTACGCCGAAGGCTATCCCGGCAAGCGCTACTACGGCGGCTGCGAATACGTTGACATCGTCGAGCAGCTGGCCATCGACCGCGTCAAGCAGCTGTTCGGCGCCGAAGCCGCCAACGTGCAGCCGAACTCGGGCTCGCAGGCCAACCAGGGCGTGTACTTCGCCGTGCTGAAGCCGGGCGACACCATCATGGGCATGAGCCTGGCCGAAGGCGGCCACCTGACCCACGGCATGGCGCTGAACATGAGCGGCAAGTGGTTCAACGTGGTCAGCTACGGCCTGAACGCGCAGGAAGACATCGACTACGACGCGCTGGAAAAGCTCGCCCTGGAAAAGAAGCCGAAGCTGATCATCGCCGGCGCCTCGGCCTTCGCGCTGCGCATCGACTTCGAGCGCATCAGCAAGGTCGCCAAGTCGATCGGCGCCTATTTCATGGTCGACATGGCCCACTATGCCGGCCTGATCGCCGCGGGCGTCTACCCGAACCCGGTGCCGCACGCCGACTTCGTCACCACGACCACGCACAAGAGCCTGCGCGGCCCGCGCGGCGGCGTGATCCTGATGAAGGCCGAGCATGAAAAGGCCATCAACTCGTCGATCTTCCCTGGCATCCAGGGCGGTCCGCTGATGCACGTCATCGCCGGCAAGGCTGTGGCCTTCAAGGAAGCGCTGACGCCGGAATTCAAGGCCTACCAGGAACAGGTGGTCAAGAACGCCGCCGTGCTGGCCGAAACGCTGATCGCGCGCGGCCTGCGCATCGTCTCGGGCCGCACCGAGAGCCACGTGATGCTGGTCGACCTGCGCGCCAAGAACATCACCGGCAAGGAAGCCGAGCGCATCCTGGGCGAAGCGCACCTGACGGTGAACAAGAACGCCATCCCGAACGACCCGGAAAAGCCGTTCGTGACCTCGGGCATCCGCGTCGGCTCGCCGGCCATGACCACGCGTGGCTTCAAGGAAGAAGAAGCGCGCATCGTCGGCAACCTGATCGCCGACGTGCTGGACAACCCGCACGACGCCGGCAACATCGCCAGCGTGCGCGAGCAGGTGTCGGCACTGACCAAGCGTTTCCCGGTCTACGGCTGATGCCGCGCAAGGCCGCCCGCGAGGGCGGCCGGCAGCCCCGCAGGCGCGCCGCCGTGCCGCTTGCGGGCCTCGCCAACCCACCCTGCTGCCACAGAAGGACAAGATACCAAGGCGGGCGGGGCTCAAATCTGAAGGTGGTCAGGCATGAAATGCCCCTTTTGCGGACATTCCAATACCCAGGTGCTCGACACGCGCATGTCGGAAGACGGCGATGCCGTACGCCGGCGCCGGCGCTGCGAAGCCTGCGACCGCCGCTTCACCACCTACGAGCGGATCGAACTGTTCTTCCCGGCCATCGTGAAGAAGAACGGCTCGCGCGTGGATTACAGCCGCGCCAAGCTGAAGGATTCGATGCGCCTGGCGCTGCGCAAGCGGCCTGTTTCGGCCGAAGCCATCGACGAGGCCATCACCCGCATCGAAGAAAAACTGCTGGCGCTTGGCGAGAAGGAAATTCCCAGCAGCCAGATCGGTGAGTTGGTCATGCGCGAACTGCGCAAGCTCGACAAGATCGCCTATATCCGCTTTGCCTCGGTGTACCGCAGCTTTGAGGATGTGGCCGAGTTTTCGGATGTGCTTGCCGAGGTAACGTCCGGGAACAGCAAGCGCTAGCGTCCTGCGCTCAGCGCTCCCAGCAATTCTGCAGGTACGCCGCGGGGTTGGCGCCGACGGCATTCAATCGTGTGCCGGTCTGGTCCAGCGTGTAGGTTCCGCAGGCATCGGCGGCATCCACGGGAACGGCCTGCAATACATAGCCATTGGCGGTGAGCGAATTCGCGACGATCGAGATGTTGTAGCGAACGCTGGCACTGTCGCGCGGCGACGTCCGCAGGGCCGCCGGCAATGCAAAGGCAGTACCGCCGGCGTCCTGGTTGTAGCGGCCATTGACCGAACGGAACCGCTCCAGCAGTTGCGCTGCTTCGGTCATCATGCCACGCGCGTCGGCCCGGTAGCCACGGCGCACGTACTCCGTATAGTTGGGAATGGCAATTGCGGCAAGGATGCCGAGGATGGCCACCACGGCCATCAGCTCCATCAGCGTCATGCCGCGCGCCCGTCCGGCCCGGCTGAAGCCGGCATGACGACGGCGCGGCGGGATTCGTGCGTTCATTGCGAGATCTGCCTCCAGGAAAGCCGGTTGCGTGCGATGTTGCCCTGCTCGACCACGCTGATGACCTCGCCGGTCGTCGCGCTGGCAACTTTCAGGTGTTTGTTGCCCTCGCCTCCGCCCAGGAAGATGGTCGAGCCGAAATTGCCTTGCTGGGACACGCCCGATACGACGAGAACCTTGTTGTTGGCGCCCGTCACCTTGTCCGAGGCATCGATCTTGCCGTCGCTGTTGACGTCGAGCACCGAATAGCTCAATGCGGATCCATGCAGCGCGGAGAAGTCCAGCAGGGTGGAGCTGATCCCGCCTACGCACTCGTCGGTGGACGGCGTCAGCGTCGTGATCACCAGGCGCTCCGCATCCACCTTCGGCTTCACGACCACGCGCTCGCCCTGGGTCAGCAGATCGATGCGCCAGCCTTTCTGCCTGGTGTAGTCAACGGTATTGCCGCTGAGCGTGTACAGCGTGCGCGGCGTGTCGCCCACGGTAATGGTGGCCAAGGCCAGCGTCTGAGACTGCAGCATCGAGCGGGTGACCGACGTCGCCTGATCATCCCATACCCCGTACACCGAGTTGTAGCCGGTGGCTCCCGAATCCGCCGTATCGTAAAAGCGGCCGGTGCCAAACGTCAGCAGGAACCCCTTGTTCGGATCCTTCGGATTGATCAGCGCGGTAGGCGCGGCTGTGATCGGTTGCGCCTGCGGTGTGGTATTCACGCCGTCGACGGCCGTGAACAGCGGGACGCCCGGCGTGGTCCCCATGCGCGCCGCCCACGCAGTGGGATTGGTATCGGAAAGGTCGAATTTCCACATCCGGCCTTTCAGGTCGCCGGCATAGGCAGCCTGGATGGTGAGGTTGTTGTCATACACGACTTCCGGACTGCCAAGGCCGTTGCCGTTGCCCGTTGCAGCGGTCTCCTTCGGGTCCGCGTAGATCTTGCGGATACCGCCGGTACCGGACGGATTGGCCAGGTCAACGACGTAGAGGACTGCCTTGCCCGACGCGCTCTCGTACCCGTTGCCGAAGATCGCCACCCACTTCCCGCTGTTCAGGCGCCCGATGACGGGCGTGCCGATGGTATAGCCGAGATCGGTTTCGGTATCGGCCGAAATCTCCCACATGACCTTGCTGGCATCGAAGTTCGCCGGATCGGTGACGTCGAGCGCAAACATGGCCTTGCCGCCCGCACCCATGCCGCCGATTAGCACCGTCCTCCAGCTCGCCGCGGTTTCGCCCGTACGCTGGAAATAGGCATCCCCGGCAGCAGGCGTCGCATCGACAAAGAAGCGATGGATGTAGTCCGGCGAAGCCAGCGCCTTCACCGCGTTGCTGCCGACGATCGCCTGGTTCGGCATGTAGGCGAATGTCTCGACGCCGGTCAGCGCATCGAACCCGTGCAGCATGCCGTCGTTCGCGCCCACGTAGATCATGGCGCGGCGATTGACGCGATTGTTGGCCAGGAAAGAAAAGTAGCTGCGCCCTTCCGTCGCCTTCAGGAAGTCGTAGCCCGAATCGGAAGCCTTCACATAGATCGGCGAGGAATTGACGATATCGCCAAGGACATTCGACACCAGCACGCCGCGGCCGTTGTCGGTCACGCGGTCGCGGTACTTGCCGCCGTTGCGCTTCTCCAGCGTGGTGTCGCCGCGCAGGTAGGCCACGATGGCCTTGTCACCGCCCAGCGCGGTCTTTTGCGTCGAGGACAAGGAAGTGTCAGTGTCGCTGCTCCACGTCAATGGCTTGCCGACCGGTGTGGTGCCGCCCGGCGACCACGTGTAGATCTTGCGGCTGGCAGCGGCGGGGACATTCTGGTATGCGTTCCAGTTCAGCGTGGTGAAGGCCTGGTCACCGGGATTGTAGCTCTGCGACAGCAGCTCGCCGGTCCAGGCGCCGGAACGGAAACGCGTCAGGAACAGGGCTGTGTCGGTGTTCAGCGTGGTCGAATTGGTGGCTGCCGAAGACGACGAGCCGCTGCGCGAGGCAATCTGCGAGAGTGCGTTGGTCAGCGCTGCCGTCAGCCCCGATGCATCGCCCGCACTGTAGTTGTCGCCACGGGAGTTCACGGCGGCGTGCCACAGGTCGTCGATCTTGGTCTGGTCGCTGGTAGACGCCTTGGGCCAGGACAAGGTGCCGGCCTTCAGCTTGTCGAGAATCGACGAAAGCACGTCGGCCCGCGGTGTGTCGGGATTGGCTGGCTGGTTGGCAGGGGCGGACTCCAGCGTGCCTTTCACGCCCACCCCCAGCGTAAAGGTGACGAGGTGCTGCCAGAAGGCCTCATCGCGCGCGTTGGTCGGCACGCGGTTCTCGGTGTTGCGCAGGTCGTTGACCCAGTACTTCATGGCCACGTCCGCGAGCGTATTGCTGTAGCCGTCCTTGTAAGGGTTCTTCGGCGAGTATTGGTACGCGGTGCCGGAGACGGGCGCAATGCTGGAGCCCTTGGTGCTGTCCACGTCGCCAACGTCCGTATTGTCGGTGTAGTACCCGTCAGTGGAAAGAATATGGTAGCTGGCACGGCACGCGCTTTCAGGCCTGCCCGCTGATTCCATCCATGGTTGTGCATTGCTCTTGAAGTACTTGCCCACGGTATCCATCGCGCCCAGCAGCGGCGTGCCGTTCGCGGTGATGTCCAGGCTGTAGAAGTCCTGGTAGAAGGCGGACTTGCTGGACGTGTCAAACGCCGCTACCGGCCGCTTGATGCCCGCATACGAGCCGGTGCCCGACCGCGTACCGTCATTGATGGTGGTGTAGCCGACCCGGATCGACTCGTTCTGCGACGAGAAGGCCTGCCCCACCGCGGCCCGCATGGCCAGGATTCGCGAACGGTAGTACTGGAACCAGTTGGCGAAGTTCTGAATTTCTTCGCTGTACGTACAGTAGCCGGCCGCCGCGCAATCGGTACGCTTGCCACTCTGCGGATACGTGGCGTTCGTGCGGATTTCCACACGCCTGAAACACTTCAGGCTTGATGTGCTGTTGTTGCAGCCCGACAGCGACGTGTCATAGCGATAGTAGAGGGCCGGGTAGAAGGTAACGCTCTTGTAGGAATAGCCCTTGCCATCGTCGTCCAGCCAGTAGGTCTTGACGGTCTTGTCCTGAGTCAGGTCAAGATAGCCGTTGCCGGTCATGAGCGGGTTGTAGTAGGCCTTTGCCGGATCGGCGTTCTTCAGGTTGCCGGACGGGTCGTACCATGGGCGGTAGGTGACATCCGGGTTGTAATAGGACACATTGAGCGCAGCCGTCCGGTACCGGGCGGCTGCAAGCGATCCGCTGCTGAAATTGACAACCGACGCGTTGTCATCCTGGTAGTACGACCCGTTGCTCGAATAGACGCGTCCGCCGGACGGCAGCGGAAACGTGTAGATCAGCCAGCTGCCGCGGGTTGGCGTCAGGTCCCAGCTCGTCTCCGTTCCGTTCGGCGACAGGCTCTCGGGCGTGATCTCGAACATCATCGAGCCCGAGTCATCCAGCGTGAACATGACGTTGGGCGCGATCGAAGTGGCGAAGATCAGCGGCTGCTGCGACACCGCAGCAAGGCTGGTCGAGACGGGCGACAGGGCCATCAGCCCCGCCAGGGCTGCCGCCACAGCCTTGCGAAACGCTTTGGTATAGCCTGTCATTGCCGTACCTCCGACTGGAGCGTGACGTGGGTCTGGGCATTGATGCCGGTGCCCATCGCGGTGATCCGATAGTGGATATTGATCGGCATGCCGGTCTGCGGATTGCGCACGCGCGACGGCGTGCGGATTTCCTCGATGAAGCATCTGGGCGTGGCGGCGGCTTCGCTCAGCGTTACGCCGTCCGTCGCGGGAACCACGATGACATTGGTGTTCGGCTCGCTGTTCACGCTGGTGTCCCAGTTGGACGGCACTTCCCAGAACTGCCTGCCATTGGCATCCAGATAACCAAGCTTGAGATTGCCCGCGCTGTCGACCGGAGGCGCACCGGCGTTCACCGTGCTGCTCATGTCCTTGCGGTACATCCGGTTGAACAGGGCTGCAGGCTGCCCGGTGACGACGATCCCCTCGCAGAAGCGCAGGCCCAGTTCGGCCGCCTGGAATGCCACCTGGTGGTCGCGGTTGTTGCCGGCCAGGCGCTCGTCGAACAGGCTGCCCCGCATGCTCCACGCGGCCAGCAGCGAAATGACGACGATCAGGACCAGCGCTACCACCAGCACCACGCCCTTCGCATTGCGCCTGCCGCCCGGCCTCGGAAGCCGGAGGTTTCCCGCACGCTTGCTCATCTATCCCACCCGGTTGCGCAGCGCGAAGCTGCTATAGAAACGGCGGCGCATCCTGCCGTCGGCGATGTTCTGGACCGCGTCGTTGCAATCGCGGTACGTCGTGGCGACATCGGCGTTCCCCGGCGCGGCATCGAACACCAGCAGGCATACGCGCACGCTGACCACGCGGTTCCAGTCCGCCGCGACCATGCCGCTTGCCGGCATGTATTGCGTCACGTTTGCCGAGTCCGCGTCCTGCGCCAGCCCATAGGTCAGCTGCAGGTCCTGCACGTTCTCGAGAATGGGCTCCGGCGTCGACAGTGCGTTGGTGTTCTGGTCCGACCCGCGGCACATCAGGGTATTGCCGGCGAGGTAGAAGGCGTTCTCCGCCATGGCTCGTGCCGCCGGGATGGTGCGGCCGTTGCAGTCCGTCGTGCTGGACAGGGACCCGTCGATACGCAGGTAGCGAACGGCAATGGCGTCCGGGTTGCTGTTGGGCGCCGCGATGCATGCACCCGTCGAAACATTGGAGAATCCGCCGTCGCATCCCTGCACCGGCGCCCCATCGAACGTCACGGGGCGGGCCCCCAGCAATGACAGGTCCACCCGGCCCAGGCCGGCAAGGCGCAACTGCTCGCCCATGACGGACAAGGCCCAGCGTGCGCCGTCATCGGCGCTGCGCAAGCCTTCCTGCGTGCGGCTGCCACGCTGGGCGGTCAGGTAGAAGGCGGTAATCGAGATCAGCAGCAACAAGCCGATCACGATCGCGATCATGATTTCCACGAGCGAGCGCCCATGGCTGGAACGACGCCGTCTCAGGGCCGCAGGGTAATGGTGGCGCATGTGACCCCCCTGGCGTCGAATCCAGGCAGCGTGATGAAATAGTCCGTCGCTACTTTCGAACAGCCAACCGACACATCGGATGTCGACGGATCCTTCCAGTACAGCTCCAGGCGATAGCTGACGAAACCGGCCGGAATGGTCCCGGCAGCCGCGCTGACGTCCGGCGATGTCCAGGACGCCACGCCAGCACCCGGCAATTGCGTCGTCAACAATGTCCACCATTGCGCGACGTCCCAGGCTGCATACTCGTTGCCGTCGCACACGACCTTGCTGCAATCTTTTGCGGGCGCCGCGGGCGGCTGCACACTCAACGCGGCCAGGTACGCGTTGAAATCGCTCCCCTCGCCAAGCCCCGACGCATTGGCGCGAATGCGTTCGGAAAGGTCCGTGGCGGCGTCGACGATGCTGTAGCGGACGCTGGCGCCCGCGCGGTATCGCAACGATGCGGACTGCAACGACAGCATGCCGAGCAAGGCAATGGCGATTAGCACCAGCGTGATCAGCACTTCGATCAGGCTGGCACCGGACTGGCGCCGGGTGGGACGCATGTTCAGCCGCATGCTGCCGTCCTCTGGTCGACACGGCCCGCGCGGGACACGCAGACATTCAGGTTGCGGCGATCCGAGCTGGAAGCGGCGACCTGGAAAGCCAGCGCACTGTCCGCGAACAGGTAGCCGCGAGAAGTGATCTGAATCGACCGCACGGGCGCGGCGAGCGACACGGCCAGGCCGGCATTGACCGCTTCGTGAACGCGGATGATCTCCTCGGCGGGCGCGCGCACCTGGTCATTGTCCGTATCCTGGAAAAGAATCCAGCGGCCCGACCAGTCCGCCAGCGCGTCCTGCGCGCAGGTCGTGGAATTCGCAGCCGTGGCGCGGCAAATCGTCACCGGCGCATTGCGCCGGATGGCTTCGCTGCGCGCGAGCGACAGCAGCCCCGCAAGCTCGGCTGCCGCGGCATCGGTGCGGGCGCGGTCGAGGAATCCCTGGAACGAGGGAACGGCGAACGACATCGTGATGGCGACCAGCGTCACCACTACCATCAGTTCGATCAGCGTAAAGCCGCGAAGCAGCCGGATTGTCCGTGGGCGCAAGGCGCGCATGCCGCCAACGCCGGCCCCGTACGCGCGGCCCGCAAGCGGCAAACGCCCTCCGCCCCCGGCCAACCGGGTACGCGAAAGGCAGTCCATGTCAGCGCAACCGGACGCCGACCGGCAATGCCCTCAAGTAATGCCTGAAGATGACCCCGCTCATATGACCCCCGGTAAAAACCGTTGCGGTGGCAGGCCCTCTCTGCGGAGCAGCACTGCAACCCACCCGAATATGTTCTTTTGATTTCTGTGTGATTCTGTGGGCTGGTCAAAGCTGGCAGACGCATGTTGCAAAAATGTCTACCAGAATGCGGCCCTGACGATACCCCGCCATGGTGGGGGAATTCGCCATGAGATGTCAATAGCACTTGGCAAGAGGACATTTCCCAAATGTCGGAGCCTCGCAACAGCGACGTCGTGCAACCAAATTTGCCAGTCTCGCTACGTTTGCCCACGAATCGGGAGCGCGACCGACGATACGTTGACGGCCTCACTGTCACCCCCGCGGACACGCCATGCTGCCTTGCACTCCATCGCCCTGTTGCCGTGCCGCCCGCGGCCATGCCCTGGCCGAATCGCTCTGTGCCCTGCTGGTTGTCAGCATTGGCTTGATTCCGCTGGCCAGCCTCGCGGCCACTGGACTGGGGTGGCTGCGTGGCCATGAACAACTCGCCCTGGCAATGCGAACCGCCGGGGAATTCGTGGAGACCTCAGGGCTGGAGGTGGCACCCATGAACCGATCCATTCCGGTCTCGGCCGAAGGCTGTCCCGCGTTGCCGGATATGGGGCAGTCCATCTGCCCGCGCGCCGGCAAGCTGGCCATTGCCAGACTGGCGATCGGAGAGCCAGGGTCATCGGCTACGTTGCTCGGCATCGCGCTGTGGTTGCAGCCATGAGATCGCGCCTTGCAAATGGCCATCGCCGCCATCCACGAGCGAACGGCTTCACCCTGACGGAGATGATGGTCGGCCTCGCACTGGGGCTTGTGGTCACAGCCGTCGCCGGCACGGCGTTCCTGTTATGCCGCGCAGCCTATCTCGCCACCGCGGAGCGGGCCCTGCTGGAGGAGCGCGGACAGCGTGCGCTGAACGTACTCTCCATCCTGATCCGGCAAAGCGGCTGGCTTCCCGATCCGGCCGGCAAGGCAGCCCCGCCCGCGATAAGCGGTGCGGACGATTGTGGCCAGCCGTCCATGGCAGCCGTACCAGGCTGCGGCAAACCTGGTATCGCGGGCAGCGACGCGCTGCTGGTCCGCTTCAACGGCAGCGGCCAGCCGCGCGACGCCAGCATGCCCGACCAGACGATGATCGACTGCAGCGGCTATGCCGTTGCCGCGCAAGGCGCCGAGGCATCCGCCAACGCGGGCTACGTTGCGGCAAATCTCGTCTACGTGGCCACCGCAAGCGATGGCGAACCTCAGTTGCTATGCCGCTACCCGGCACGACGCAACGGGCGCATCGACGACAGTGGCTGGACATCCGGCGCAATGGTGCGCGGCGTGGAGTCGATGCAGGTTCGCTACGGCATCAATCGACGCGGCGGCAGGCAACCCGACATCTTCCTGCGCGCGGATCAGGTCACCGCCATGGGTGACGACGCATGGAGCCGCGTAGTGGCGGTGCAGGTAGCACTGGCACTCAGGCTGGAGCGGAGCGGCGCCACCCCGGCGGGCATGCCGGCAACCACCGCCAATGCGCATGTCGACAATGCCATGGCCGACGTCATCGACAGGCTGCCGGGCCATAGCCGGAACACCTGGCGGATCTTCGCCACGACCATCCGCCTGCGAAACGCTCCACACTGTCAGGAAACACTATGCTAGCCCCGCCCATGGCCCGCATCCGCCGGATGCATGGAGGCGCGACGCTGCTGTTCGCTGCGACGCTGTTGCTGCTCGCGGCTTTCACTGCTGCCGCCACGCTGCAGTTCCTGCTTTCCACCCGTCAGCTCGCCACCTTGCAACTCGACCGGGAAATCGCCTTCCGGGCTGCCGAAGTGGCGCTGCTGGACGGCGAAGCCGATCTGATGGCTGCGGCGTCGGGCAGCGGCCCGCCAGACCGTCTCGATCCATTTCCGGCAAGCGGGACTTGCGGCAAAGGCATGCAGGCCGGAATCTGCGTTCCGGCTCCTGATGGCATGCCCATATGGCAGGCGTGGCTGTCAGGCACGGGGCACGCCGATGACGTCGGCGTGCCGTTCGGCACGTTCACCGGCAATGCGCTGCCGATGCTGCAGCAAGGCATCGCCGGCACGCCCATCCCGCCACGCTATGTTGCCGAGTGGATCGGCGACGCCGCGGTCACAGGCGGATACGGTGTGCGGCCAGCCATGCCGCGCTTCCGCATCACGGCAATCGGCTTCGGCCGGAGCCGGGATACGACGGCCGTGGTCCAGAGCGTGATCCAGCCATGAGACCGCAGGGCGCAATCGTGTGGGTCCTGGCCTGCGCCCTCGCCTGGCTTCTGCCGCTGCCCTGGCCGGCGTTGGCCGCCACGGTTGCGGAGGTTCCCGCCGGCAATCTTCCACTGGCGTACCTGCCCCGGAATGGCACTTACCCCTGGACCGGACGCCTGTATGCGCTCGGATGGAGTCTGCAACCGCAAACCCCGGGGGCGGTACCTCACGCGGCGATCTGGGAAGCCGGCGCATCGCTTGATGCGAGTTCGATGGCTTCCCGGCGCCTTTACACATCCATCGCACCCGCAGGCACGGATTCGGAGCGCCTGGTCCCGCTACAGTGGTCCGCACTGGATGCGGCAAGTCAGCACGCGGTGGCACAGAGCACGAGCGACGGCGTATCCGGTCAGGACAAGCTGGCGTGGCTGCACGGTGATCGCAGCAACACCGCCTTGCGCCCGCGCGAGACCCGCATGGCCAATGCCCGTGGCACGCGCGTGCTTGTGGTTCCCCCGCCGGCCTGGCAACCAGGCAAAGCCGGCCACGCCGCCTTCCGGGAGCGCCATCGCACGCGGCCGCATATGGTCTGGCTTGGCACCACGGATGCGTTGCTGCACGGGTTTAACGCGGTCAGCGGCAATGAGCTTGTCGGCTACCTGCCGCGGGCCTTGCTGCCGCAGGCAGCCGCCATGTCCGACCCGAAGGGCGCACTCGCGCCCGTACCATGCCCACGCCCGGAGGCCGCGGATGTCGTCATCCATCGGGAATGGCGCACTGTGCTGCTGTGTGGCATCCCCGCCATGGACAAGGGCAACAGCGCGCCCGGCGTATTCGCGCTGGATATCACCAACCCGACGGATCCCGCGCCAATCCGCCTCCTGTGGGAATTGGCCGCAACGGCTACCCTGCCGCTTTCCGCCCGTGGCCCGGTTCGCGCCGCAGCCTTTGCCAGCGATGAAGGGCTTCAGTGGTTCGCCGTCACGACGCAGGAAGGACGTGCTGATGGCGCAGTGTCCCGCCCGGGACTGGCACTGATACCGCTGGAAAAGTCCACGGGCAGTTCGGTGCTGACGTGGCCGCTGCCCGAGCGCGACTGCACCGGCGCGCCCGTGACATCGGAGCTCACCGGCGTCAGCATCCTGAGCGACATGACAGGCAGGACGCTGGCCATCTATGCCACCGACGATAGCGGCCAACTCTGGCACTTTCCGCTGGCCGATGCCACGCGACTTCCCACTTCGGGAACCCCGACGTGCCGGCACAGGCTGCCGGTAGCCGCCAGGCCGGATCACGCAGAGCCGCCGTTGCCGCTGGGCGCTTCCGCTTCACCGCTCATCGTGTACGGTCAGGGCGGCGAAATCGCGGCCATTCCCTCCCGGCCGGGCGGAGCCCTGACCCGCATCGTGGCCGAGCCTGCCGACGGAGGATTCCTGCTGCGCGCCATGCCAGGACAAGGCAGCGCAGCTTCCCAGGCCGGCTGGCGCCTGACGCTGCCAAATGCCGGGGAACAGCTTGACGCGCTGAGCGAAGTGTTTCCCGGGTACCTCCACTTCACGACCCACGCTGCCGACGGCTCTCAGCGCGCCTACCTTGTGCTGGCGGCGACCGGCGAATCCGCTGGTCGTGCCCATGAAGGCGCACCGCTGCAGGCTTTCGTGACCGGACAGGCCGCAGCGCCAGAAGGTAGCTTCGTCCTGACCAGTGCCCCAAGACCGGCCCCGCACCAGCCCGCGGGCGCCAGTGGCGCACAAGCTCACACGGTCACGCTGTGGTCCGTGGACCGGACGTCCGCCCGGCCGCTGTCGACAACCGTCGCGACACGCCGCACCGGCCGCATCAGCTGGCGCGAGATCATGGCACCCATTCAGCAGGACAGTCCGTGAAGCCCCGACATCCCGCAGAGCGCATTGCCTCGACGCAACGGGCGTTCAGCCTTGTCGAGCTGTTGATCACGATTGCCATGCTGGCGATCCTCGCCGCATTCGCCGTACCGGCATGGGATCAGTACCTTGCACGCGGCTGGCGCACGCAGGCACGGGCGGAATTGGTCGCGGCGATGCTGGAACTTGAGCAGCATGCCATGGCGGCCACGACGTTCGCGCTGCAGCCGGGCAGCGACATCGCCGCAGGGAACTGGCCCCGGCCAGTGCCGCCCGGGGCCGATCCCCGCCACCTCATCACGGCCGCCGCATGCCCGCAGGCCGGCCTGGATGCCTGTGTCGAAGTCCGGGCGACGCCAGTCGTGCCGGACCACCGCTGCGGCGTACTCATCCTGCGCAGCACAGGCCAACGGCTGAATCTCCCGGCGGGCACAACGCAGGCAGCGCAATCGAAACCCGACTGTTGATATGCCTCTATCGGCACTTTATCGGCGACATGGCTTCACGCTGGCAGAACTGCTGGTTTGCCTGTCGATCATCGCGGTACTTGGGGCGGTTACCTATCACGCTGCCGATGTGCTGATGGCTCGGCAGCAGGTGACGATTGCCGCGGACCGGCTGGCTGCCTCGCTGGCGCTGGCACGCAGCACAGCCATGGCGCGGCGGGTCGAAGTCGCCTTGCAGCCGCTCGACGGCAACGTCACGCTGGATCAGGGCTGGCAGCTGGCGGCCACGAACGGGCTCCGGCGATCAGGACAGGAAGCCATCGTCCTGTCGGTGGTCCAGCTCGATGCGCCATGCCTGTCCGTCGCCCTGCGCCAGACCACGCGTGCCAGCAACATCCTGCGTTTCGCAGCTGTGGGATACTCTCGGTCTGAGCAAGGCGGATTTCAGGCCGCCACTTTCACGCTCAGCTGCCGCGGCGAGCAGCGCCAGGTTCGCATGGGAGCGCAAGGACGCATCCGTCTTTGCACGCCCGGGCATGACAAGGACTGCGAGGCATCGGGCGAACCCGCCCCGCCCTGACAGCGGCACGCACACCAAACGCCCAGCGGGCAAGAGTCACCGGCAAAATGTTTTCCGATTCCGACCACGCCGCCATGCAGCAAGCGCTCGCGCTTGCCGCGCGAGGCATGTTCACCACCACCCCCAACCCACGCGTCGGCTGCGTGCTGAGCAAGCATGGAGAGATCATCGGCCAGGGCTTCACCCAGCCGGCCGGCCAGGACCACGCCGAGATCCAGGCACTGAAGGATGCGCAGTCGCGTGGCATCGACCCGGCCGGCGCTACGGCCTATGTCACGCTGGAGCCATGCAGCCACTTCGGCCGCACACCCCCTTGCGCCGAGGCGCTGGTGCGGGCCGGTATCGCCTGCGTGGTGGCGGCAATGGAAGACCCCAATCCCTCCGTATCGGGCCGGGGCCTGCAGCGGCTGCGCGACGCCGGCATCGACGTGCGCTGCGGCCTGCTGGAAAAGGAAGCCCGCGACCTGAACATCGGCTTCGTGTCGCGCATGACGCGCGGGTTGCCGTGGGTGCGGGTCAAGGTGGCGGCATCGATGGACGGCGGCACGGCCCTGCACGACGGCACCAGCCAGTGGATCACGGGGCAGGCCGCGCGGGACGATGGCCATGCCTGGCGCGCGCGCGCCTGCGCCATCCTGACCGGCATCGGCACGGTACGCGACGACAATCCGCAGATGACCGTGCGCGCCATCCCGACGCCACGCCAGCCGCAGCGCGTGCTGGTGGACTCTCGCCTGGAAGTGTCGCTGGATGCACGCATCCTGACGCCTGACAGTGGCGATTTTGCCAAGCCGGTGCTGGTGTTCTGCGCGGTGGACGACCGTGAACGACGCCACGCGCTCGAGGCCCGCGGCGCCGAGGTAGTGGTGTTGCCGAACCCGCACGGCAAGGTCGAATTGCGCCAGATGCTGGAAGAACTGGGCCGGCGCGGCATCAACGAACTGCATGTCGAGGCCGGCTTCAAGCTCAATGGCTCGCTGATCCGCGAGCATTGCGCCGACGAACTGCTGATCTACCTGGCCCCCAGGCTGCTCGGCGACGCGCAGGGCATGTTCAACCTGCCGCCGCTGTCCCGGCTGCAGGATGCGGCGACATTCCGCTGGCACGATGTGCGCCAGATCGGCGAGGACCTGCGCCTGATCGCGCGCCGCAACGACGCCTGACCCCGATCTGACATCTGACATTTACCGACGGCGCGGCTGCCGCGCCGGTTACCAGACTCCGAACTTTCGAGAACGCATCATGTTTACTGGCATTGTGGCGGCCGTGGGCCGCATCGAGACCGTCACCCCGCTCGGCGCCGCCGATAACGCCGATAACGCCGGCGTGCGCCTGCACGTCGCAGCCGGCGGGCTGGATCTCACGGACGTGGCCATCGGCGACAGCATCGCCATCCAGGGCGCGTGCATGACGGTGATCGCCATGACTGCCGACAGCTTCGACGTCGAAGTCTCCCGCGAATCGCTGGACAAGACCGTCGGGCTGGAACGCGCCGGCCGCGTCAACCTGGAAAAGGCACTGCGGCTGGCAGACCGGCTCGGCGGGCACCTGGTCTCGGGCCACGTCGACGGACTGGGCGAAGTCGTGCACTTTGCGCCGGTGGGCGAATCGCACGAACTGCGTGTGCGTGCCCCGCGCGAACTGGGCCGATATCTGGCATACAAGGGTTCAGTCGTGGTCAACGGCGTGTCGCTGACCGTCAACCGTGTCAGCGACGAGGCCGATGGCTGCGTGTTCTCGATCAACCTGATTCCGCACACGGTGGAAGTCACCACGCTGCAGGAACTCAAGCCCGGCAGCCGCGTGAACCTTGAGATCGACCTGATTGCGCGGTATGTGGAGCGGATGCTGTCGGCGTCTGCGTCGGAACGGTAAGGTTGCACGCGGGGGCGCTCAGCGCCCCTTTCTGCGTCTAGTCTTCACTGTTATCCGCCCCGACGGTCTCCTGCACCTTGCGCGACAGGATCCAGTCGGAAATCGCCAGCATCACCGGCCGCTCGCGCCCGACAAAGCCATGCGCCGAGAACGCGTCGCATGGCTCGCCGCGCGCGCCCTTGCTGCCCTGTACGGTAACGAGCGGCGCGTTGCCTTTGCGGGCAACGATGCTGCGGTACTGGGTCAGCGGACAGGGGTCGTCCTTGTGGTGGACGAAAAGCTGGTCCACCGTCACCGCGCCCCAGTTGAAATCGCGCATCGGCGTGCCATGGGCCTGACGGCCCGTCCGCGGGTCGGTGAACGTGGCCGTATGCACGGCGCCATCGATGCGGCCGCCGAGCTTCAGCGCCAGGAACGCGCTGGACACGGTGCCGTAGCTGGTGCCGACCACGTACACCTTGCTCACGCCATAGTCCGCCTTGACCTTGTCGATGACCGCGCCGATGTCCTGCGCGTACTGGTCTGAGGTCCGGTAGGCATCGTCACAGCTTTCCCAGCGCGCCCTGGGGCAGTCGACCATGACCGTCAGCATCTTGTCGCTGACCAGGTGCCGGCGCGCACGCACCAGGAAATTGCCGCGCAACTGGAAGGACGGCTTGCCGGCATCGTTCTGCACGCGCAGCACGCCCGGGTATCCCGGGAACAGCAGCGCGGCCACCGCCGGCTTGCTGGCGGGCTGCTTGCTCACCACCACGCTCAGGTCCGAGCCGCCGGGCAAGGCCACGGTCGTGACGGATTCCTCCAGCCCGCCGCCCTCCTGTGCGCCGGCCGGCATGCTCATGCCAAGGATCAATGCTGCCGCGAGTGCTTTCATTGTCGTTCTCCGCCTTCTTCTTGCTTGTTCGACTGGCGTCGGCACGCGTGGCTCATGCAGCAAATGGCGCGGCCGGCAAAACAGACTATAGCCCGCCACGCTCCCTATAGCGCACAGCAACGTCAACCTGCACCAGAAAGTGCACAATTATTGGCACAAGTCTTGCTCAGATCGCAACAAGCCTGGACGTCACACCCACCACCACAGGCGTCCGCAAGAACAATGAGCAAGGGAGGAAAGAGAATTGGCAAGCGCGGATCGCATCGTTGAACTGTCCCATCATGTCGGCCGCGTCGCAGACCGGAAGATCTCGGGCATTGCGGAAATCAACCGCGAGACAAAATTCCTGGCGCTGAACGCGCTGATCGAAGCCGCGCGCGCTGGCGATGCCGGACGCGGCTTCAGCGTAGTGGCCAGCCAGGTCAAGCAGGTATCGGAGCGCATCTCGGCCATCACCGGGGAACTCACCAGCGAACTTGCGGGCTCCATCGCCGAACTCACACAACTCGGCGACGCCATGATCCGGCAGATGCGCGACCACCAGGGCCAGCGCTTCGCCGACATGGCGCTGAACATGATCGAACTGATCGACCGCAACCTGTACGAGCGTTCCTGCGATGTGCGCTGGTGGGCCACCGATGCGGCCATCGTCGCCGCCGCGGCGCAGGCTGATACCGCCGCCTCCGCCTGGGCCAGCAAGCGGCTCGGCGTCATCCTGGACAGCTATACGGTCTACCTGGACCTGTGGGTCATTGATGCGCACGGCCGCGTGCTGGCCAATGGCCGCCCGGGCACCTACGGCAGCCTGGCCGGGCGCATGGTTTCCGGCGTCGACTGGTTCCGCCGCGCCATGGGCACGGCGTCGGGCCAGGACTACATCGCGCACGACGTTGCCGTGTCGCGCTTCCTGAACCAGTCCGAAGTGGCAACCTATGCCACCGCCATCCGCGCCGACGGCAAGGCCGATGGCGAGCCGGTCGGCGTGCTGGCCATTTTCTTTGACTGGGCGCCGCAGGCGGCCGCGGTGGTGAAGAACGTGCGGCTGTCCCAGGAAGAATGGCGCGGTACCCGTTGCCTGCTGCTTGATTCCGGGCGCCGCGTGATCGCCGCCTCGGACGGTGCCGGCGTACTGGATGAAGTGTTCCCGCTGCAGGACGGCAATGCCCCGTCAGGCTTCTACACGGACAATGCCGGCCGGCTGGTCGCCTTCGCCCGCACGCCGGGCTACGAAACCTACCCTGGCATGGGATGGTGTGGCGTAATCGTCCACGATCCGCGGCAAGCCGCCCGCCACTGAAGCGGAACCGTTGGTTTTCCCGCGCGGTGCCTCTAGCGCCGCGCGGGGCCCGGCTGTCCGGCCACCAGGCATGGGCACGCTCCCGCATTGCCTGCCTTGGCGTACAATATCCGGTTTGACGATGCGAGCTCCCGGCCGTCACCCCATGGCCGGCCCGACGCACACTCCGCAGCGATCCACCGCATTGTGTATAAGCGGCCGCCCGCCAGCTGGCCGCCTTTCCGCCCCTTTTTGCCGCCCAGCAGCCATGACAATCGCCCGTACCGAAGACATCATTGCCGACATCCGTGCCGGCCGCATGGTCATCCTCGTGGATGAAGAGGACCGCGAGAATGAAGGCGACCTGGTCCTGGCTGCCGATTTCGTCACGCCGGAGGCGATCAATTTCATGGCCAAACATGGCCGCGGCCTGATCTGCCTGACGCTGACCGCCGAACGCTGCCGCCAGCTGAACCTGCAGCCGATGGTCAGCCGCAACGGTACCCAGCACGGCACCAACTTCACCGTCTCGATCGAGGCCGCTGAGGGCGTAACGACCGGCATTTCCGCGGCAGACCGCGCCCGCACCGTGGAGGCCGCCGTCGCCCGCGACGCCAAGCCGTCCGACCTGGTGCAGCCGGGACACATCTTCCCGCTGACCGCCCAGCCCGGCGGCGTGCTGATCCGCGCCGGCCACACCGAAGCCGGCTGCGACCTTGGCGCACTGGCCGGCCTGACGCCTGCCGCCGTGATCTGCGAGATCATGAAGGACGACGGCACCATGGCGCGCCTGCCCGACCTGATCGAGTTCGCGCGGGAACACGACCTGAAGATCGGCACCATCGCCGACCTGATCCACTACCGCAGCCGTACCGAAAGCATCGTCGAGCGCGTGGGCGAGCGCTCGATGGAAACGCCGTACGGTACCTTCCACAGCATCGTCTACCGCGACAAGCCCACCGGCCACGCCCACTTGGCGCTGGTCAAGGGCACGCCGACGCCGACGCAAGAAACGCTGGTGCGCGTGCACGAGCCGCTGTCCGTGCTCGACCTGCTGGAGGTGTCGCGCACCACCCATTCGTGGAGCATGCCGGCGGCCCTCGAGGCGATCGCCCAGGCTGAAAGCGGCGTGATGGTGCTGCTCAACTGCGGCGACTCGGCCGAACAGCTGTTCACCCAGTTCACCGCGCTGGACGAACCGCAAAACCGCCCGCGCCGCAAGCCGGACCTGCGCACCTACGGCATGGGCGCGCAGATCCTGAAGGATGTGGGCGTGGGCAAGATGCGCGTGCTGGCAGCCAGGCAGCGCATGCCCAGCATGACCGGCTACGACCTGGAAGTGACCGGCTACCAGCCCATGAACGGGCAGGTTGACTGAGACCGAATATCCTGGCTGCCACGCATGGCCGTGGCAGCCACCCCCGAACCCTGGAGAACTGAACAATGGATCACGGCTTCTACCCCAGCAACCTCGACGGTGAAGGCCTGCGTATCGGCATCGTGCAGGCTCGCTTCAACGAGCCGGTCTGCGCCGAACTGCTGGAAGCCTGCGTGGCCGAACTGGAAAAGCTCGGCGTCGAAGGCGAAGACACCCTGGTGGTGACCGTCCCCGGCGCGCTGGAAGTGCCGCTGGCACTGCAGAAGATGGCCGAAAGCGGCCAGTTCGACGCACTGGTGGCGCTGGGCGCTGTCGTACGTGGCGAAACCTACCATTTCGAGCTGGTCTCGAATGAGTCCGGCGCGGGCATCACCCGTGTCGGCCTGGATTTCAACGTGCCGATCGCCAACGGCATCCTGACCGTCGACACTGATGAGCAGGCCCATGCCCGCACGCGCGAAAAAGGCCGCGACTGCGCCCGTGCCGCCGTGGAAATGGCCAACCTGGTCGTCGCCCTGGATTCGCTGCGCGACCACGACGGCGACGATGAAGACGAGGACGACGATGAGTGATACGCCTGAAACCGGCAAGCCGGCGGCTGGCGCCAAGCCCGCCGCCCGCGCCGAAGCGAAGGCCCCGCCCAAGAGCGCGCGCCGCCGCTCGCGCGAACTGGCCCTGCAGGGTCTGTACCAGTGGCTGCTGAACCGCAACGACATCGGCGCAATCCAGGCCCACCTGCATGACGCCCAGGGCTTCAACAAGGCCGACCGCGAGCACTTCGACGCGCTGCTCAACGGCGCCGTGCGCGAAGAGGCCCGCCTGACCGCCGCGTTCGAGCCGTTCCTGGACCGCAAGGTCGACGAACTCTCGCCAGTGGAGCGTGCCGCCCTGCTGGTGGGCAGCTACGAGCTGGTGCACTGCGTCGACATCCCCTACAAGGTCGTCATCAACGAAGCCGTTGAACTGACCAAGACCTTCGGCGGTGTCGAGGGCTACAAGTACGTGAACGGCGTGCTGGACAAGCTCGCCGCCCAGGTGCGCTCGGCCGAGGTCGCCGCCCGCCGCTGATGCGCCGGGCTGCCATGCCCGTGCCGCAACGGATACGACACCCGCTGATGCGGGTGTTTTCACTTCCACCATCCGCCCGGGAACGGGCGTAGCTGAACTGCCATGGACCTGCAGCGCCTCGCCACCGCCTCCCGCCTCGCCAATATCGACGCCTTCCACGTCATGGAACTGGCCAAGCAGGCCAATGAGCTCGAACGCGCCGGCCGGCACATCATTCATATGGGAATTGGCGAGCCCGACTTCACGGCCGCCGAACCAGTGGTCCGTGCGGCGGAAGCCGCCATGCGGCGCGGCGTCACGCAATACACGGGCGCACTGGGCATCCACGCGCTGCGCGAGGCGATCGCCAGCTATTACAAGACAACGTACGGGCTGGAGATCCCGGCGCGGCGCGTGATCGTCACGGCCGGTGCGTCGGGCGCGCTGCTGCTGGCCTGCGCGGTGCTGGTGGAGATCGGGGCCGAGGTGCTGATGCCGGATCCGAGCTACCCCTGCAACCGGCATTTCGTCGCTGCCTTCGACGGCGCCGCAAGGATGATCCCGAGCGGCCCGTCCGAGCGCTTCCAGCTGACGGCTGCGCAGGTCGAAGCGCACTGGAACGAGCGTACGCGCGGCGTGCTGCTGGCCTCGCCGTCAAACCCGACTGGCACGTCGATCCTGCCCGGCGAACTCGCGCGCACCCTGCAGGCAGTACGCGCCCGCCAGGGCTTCGCCATCCTCGACGAGATCTACCAGGGCCTGTCCTACGACGCGCCGCCGGTATCGGCGCTGGGCCTGGACGACAACGTGGTGACGGTCAACAGCTTCTCGAAGTACTTCAACATGACTGGCTGGCGCCTGGGCTGGCTGGTGGTACCGGACGCGCTGGTGCCTGACTTCGAGAAAGTGGCGCAAAACCTCTTCATCTGCGCGTCGGCCGTAGCCCAGCATGCCGCGCTGGCCTGCTTCACGCCCGAGGCCATGGCCATCTATGACGAGCGCAAGGCCGAATTCCGCCGCCGCCGCGACCTGATCGTGCCGGCGCTGGAATCGCTCGGCCTGCACGTGCCGGTCATGCCCGATGGTGCCTTCTATGTCTATGCGGATTGCCGCGGCGTCAACCACCCCGCCGCTGGCGATGCCGACAAGCTGACGCAGGCGATGCTGCATGACGCCGGCGTAGTCATGGTGCCAGGCCAGGATTTCGGGCCCCACACGGCGCGCGACTACATCCGGATCTCGTACGCGACCTCGCGCCAGAACATCGAGGAGGCGATGGCAAGGCTGCAGAAGCTGTTTCGCTGATCCGCCGAGCGGTGCGGGCAAAAGAAAAAGCAACCCGCGGGGCTAGCCGCTAACAAAATCTGTTAAAAGTGCAGGAAGAGGCAAGCGCCATCTTCTGCACTCATTGTTTAGGCTATGCCCGTGGCCACTGCTGCCGAGCATGCTTGATGCGTAGGATAGTTACGACGCGGGGCGCTCACGCGGTAGAAGATGATGTAGTTGCGATGAACAACCATCTCGGCATGTGTTTGGTACGCGCTTAGACGCCCGGTACATCTCCGGTCGCTCAGGTAACGCCAGTGCCTTTGCGTCAACCATCTCAGCAAAGGCTTCTGCAGCGTCCGGGTTGTCTTCACCAATTTTGCGGACGATCCGTAGCAAGTCGCGGCGAGCTAACTTCTTCCATTCAAGTTCTCGCACGTTTGCCCTTTCGCATGGCCGCGATCTCTGCGCGCACGTCAGACATCACTTCGCCATGCGAAATGGCTGGACTCGGGTCGTCAATGGCAGCCTGCACTTCCGAGCGGATCCAATCGTCATAAGCGGCAGCCCGCTCGTGCGTTGCCTTCAAGGCTCGAGCGCGGTCAGGACGAACCGGGCGATCAGCGTCCGACTCATCGGGACGCCAACCCTCAAGTGAAAACCGGCCACTCTGCACGCCAAGCGTCCGAATTATCTCAAGGGCCTTCAGTGGGTTGCGAAAGCAACGTGGGCGCCGGGCATTGCTAGTTACCAAGGTGGCAGGACCTGCGGCGCGGGTCTCGAATTCAATGAGAAAATGGCCGCCTTCGGCACGGAGAATGGCCGACAGAATCCCGCCCGCCTGGGCGGCGGCTGTTGCTTGCGAGACGTCGAGTGTTTTGATGACATCCTCAATAGATCGATGTTCCACGCATAATAATACTACGTGGGAGATCACCAAAAATAGTGACTCATAAATCACTGTGCGCGCGAACACTCAAGCAAAATAGATGATGTCTTTGTAGCCGAGGACCGCCTTGGCCAAGAAGCGCAGCTTCTCCGTACCAAGAGGCGTTCGAGTTGAGGAAATGCCCCCAGGGTGTACTCCCCATGCACCAACATGCCATTCTGCGGGAGTTTGTTACTGCGAGGCCACAGCAGAAACTGCGGCGTTGCGTCGATCCTTGCGGCGGATCCAGTGAAGTGACGTGCGAGACGCTGTCAAAACAAAGGCTGCTGACGAATTCGTCAGCAGCCTTTGTGGAGTGACCTTGGGCGGACAAGGATCATAGAGCGATTTTTTCAGGCTTCCAACAGATTTTGTTAACGGCAACCCCGCGGGGTTGCTTTTTCGCCTGAAGGGGAAGCGTCAGCTCAAGCGCTCTGCTGCGTATTGCTCGCTGCCTCCAGCTTTTCGCCGTTCTGGTGGCGCTCCGCCTGCGTTTTGCCTTCGGCAGCCTTCCCGGCCTGCGCGTCCACGACACGCACGCCCAGCAACTGGCGCAGGCGCGCGCGTTCGGCCAGCACCTTGGCGCCGTAGCCGCCGTCGGTATTGCTGGTGGCGCCCACGTAGTACTTCAGGCCGCCTTCGAGCGAACCGGCACGGGCGATGCAGTCCTTCAGGACCAGCGCGCCGATCTTGATGTTGGCGTACGGATTCAGCGCAGCGGTCACGCCGCCGACGGCCTCGTACTTGTCCTGGTGCACCTTGGTCATGACCTGCATCAGGCCCTGCGCACCGACACCGCTTTCGGCATACGGATTGAAGCTGGACTCGATCGCGATCACACCCAGGATCAGCAGCGGATCGATACCGACCTCGCGGCCGGTCAGGTAGGCTGCCTTGACCAGTTGCGCGGTGGCCTGCGCCGCCACGCGATACTTGCGCGCGATGTAGTCGGCCACGGCCGCCTGTTCGCGCGCAGTGCCGAGCGTTGTGGTGTTGCGGGCGTCGAGCGCCACGCGGGTCACCGGAATCTGGGCCGCCAGGTGAGCCACGGATGGCACCTTGGCCGCTGCCGCCACGCTCCATTCATCCACGCCCGACACGGTCGGCAGGCCGGCGCGGCCATAGCCGAGCTTGGCCGCCGCCACGTCCGCCGAACTTGGCGGCACGGCGGTGCTGGCAATGGCGGGCGCTGCTGCGCCCACCAGCACGGCCGGTGCTTCGTCGCCGGCCAGCAAGGCAGCCAGCGTGGTGCGCCATTCCTGGCTCAACGACAGCGAGACGGCCGAAACGACCGATATCACGCCGAGGCTGTTCAGCGCGTACTTCAAAGTTGTGCGGCCCCCGCGCAAGGCGCGGCCCGCGACCGGATGCGCAAATCGAAACTGAAACGACCGATTCACTCCGGGTACCGGCTTTCTGAGGCGGACCTGCAATGCCCGCCCGATGCCGGGAAGATGAAGGGTTTTCCAACCGCTCATGCTTACCTCCATCCGTTGCCCGCTGCGCGCGCCCAGACAGCTGCACGCACCCGATCTCAACGTACTCAAGTAAGGATGCTGCGCCGCCTAGCAGTGGCAACCAGCATCTGTTGGTGGGCGCTCCCCATGCGCCCAACTGGAAACAGGGCACGCTCTTGGGGGAACGCGCCCTGCCACGGACAACTCAAAACGCTCCGGCAATCGCCAGAGGGTGACCGGTCGGGCCTCGTGTATGCCGGGCCTGCACTACCGGTCTGGATGGAGGAATCTTCTGCTCACAAATTTCTATGTGCACCCCTTGACACAAGGGGAAATTCCATGTCGCGACGCAACACTCCATCGAGCAGACGCGATTGTAGGAACGCTTTTATACCCAGTCAAGAATAACGATCATCAATAACAATACTTTTTGTTATTAGTAACAAGACCTGCGAGGTCTGGCAAACGTCACTCAGTCACCGGGAATCGTAGGCCGGGCATAGGCCCGGCTCGATTCCGGCGGCGCCTGCACGCTTAAAAAACTTACAATTTGCGTCGACGCAAATAATCGTTTTTTTTGCCGGGACGCCTGCGCGTGTGTATCGTGACACACATCATAGGGGCGCTCCGGCTCTGCCGCAGTGCCGCACCAGACCTGAATTCACTATGCAATACAAAGACTTGCGCGATTTCATCAACCAGCTTGAGCAACTGGGGGAGTTGCGGCGCGTCAGCACGCCGGTGTCCCCCAGCCTGGAGATGACAGAGATCTGCGACCGCCTGCTGCGCGCGGGCGGGCCGGCTGTCCTGTTCGAGCGTCCGGCGGGCTTTGGCAGCCCTGACGGCATCTATAGCGTTCCAGTGCTGGCCAATCTGTTCGGGACCACACACAGGGTGGCGCTGGGCATGGGCGCGCAATCGCTCGAAGATCTGCGCGACATCGGCCGGGTGCTGTCGGCCCTGAAGGAGCCGGAGCCGCCGCGCGGGCTGCGCGAGGCCGGCAAGCTGTTCACGCTGGCCAAGTCGGTCTGGGACATGGCGCCCAAGCGCGTCAGCAGCCCCGCCTGCCAGGAGATCGTCTGGGAAGGCAATGACGTGGACCTGTCCCGCCTGCCAATCCAGACCTGCTGGCCCGGCGACGCCGCGCCGCTGATCACGTGGGGGCTGGTCGTCACGAAGGGCCCGCACAAGAAGCGCCAGAACCTCGGCATCTACCGCCAGCAGGTAATTGGCCGCAACCAGGTCATCATGCGCTGGCTGGCCCACCGCGGCGGCGCGCTCGATTTCCGCGAGCACGCGCTGGCCAATCCCGGCAAGCCGTTCCCGATCGCCGTGGCGCTTGGCGCCGACCCAGCCACCATCCTCGGCGCGGTCACGCCTGTGCCGGACACGCTCTCGGAATACCAGTTCGCCGGCCTGCTGCGCGGCAGCCGCACGGCGCTGGCCGGGTGCCTCACGCCGACGCTGGCCGAACTGAGCGTGCCGGCGTCGGCCGAAATCGTGCTGGAAGGCCATATCCAGCCCGACCCGGCGCATCCATCTGGCTACCAGCATGCGCTCGAAGGCCCCTACGGCGACCACACCGGCTACTACAACGAGCAGGACTGGTTCCCGGTCTTCACCATCGACCGCATCACCATGCGGCGCGACCCGATCTACCACTCGACCTATACGGGTAAGCCGCCCGACGAGCCGGCCGTGCTCGGCGTGGCGCTCAACGAGGTGTTCGTGCCGCTGCTGCAGAAGCAGTTCCCGGAGATCACCGACTTCTACCTGCCCCCTGAAGGCTGCAGCTACCGCATGGCGCTGGTGCGCATGAAGAAGCAGTACGCCGGCCATGCCAAGCGCGTGATGTTCGGCGTATGGAGCTTCCTGCGGCAGTTCATGTACACGAAGTTCATCGTGGTCGTCGACGACGACGTGGACGTGCGCGACTGGAAGGAGGTGATCTGGGCCATCACCACGCGCGTCGACCCGGCACGCGACACCGTGCTGGTAGAAAACACGCCGATCGACTACCTGGACTTCGCCTCGCCGGTGTCCGGCCTGGGCTCCAAGATGGGCATCGACGCCACCGACAAGTGGCCCGGCGAAACCACGCGCGAATGGGGCCGCACCATCAGCATGGACCCGGCCGTCAAGGCAAAGGTGGACGGCATGATGGCCACGCTATTCGACCACCCTGCCGGCGCATGAGCCCAGGCCCCGCTATCATGTCAGGCTGAACCGCGGAGCGGCGCGCGATGCACCCATGCACCCATGCACCCACGCCGCGCCGTTCGACCACACCATCCGATACCCGCGACAGACGGGCGCAAGGAGGAGACATGACCACCCTCGCAGAAGGGAACCTGATGTGGACACCGTCCGACGCTTTCCGCGACGGCAGCCAGCTAACGCAGTTCATGCGATGGCTGCAGCGCGAGCGGGGGCTCGTGTTCGATGACTACGCCAGCCTCTGGCAGTGGTCCGTCACCGAGATCGAAGCGTTCTGGGATGCGGTGCGCGCGTACTTCGACGTGCGCTTCGACACGCCCGCTCAGCGCGTGCTCGATCGGCGCGTGATGCCGGGCGCGCGCTGGTTCGAAGGCGCCAGCCTGAACTACGTGCAGCAAGTGTTCCGCCATGCCGGTACAGGCCCCGCCCGCCAGCGTGCAGCCATTCGCCACGCCGGAGAGAATCGTCCGCTGGAGGATGTGAGCTGGGACGCGCTCGAAGCGCAGGTCGCATCGCTGGCGCATGCGTTGCGCGGGATGGGCGTACAGCGCGGCGACCGCGTGGCCGGCTACCTGCCGAACATTCCCGCCACCATCGTCGCCTTCCTCGCCACCGCCAGCCTGGGCGCAGTGTGGTCGGGCTGCGCGCCGGACATGGGCCAGGTGGCGGTAATCGACCGTTTCCGCCAGATCGAACCGAAAGTGCTCATTGCGGTGGATGGTTACCGCTACGGCGGCAAGGACTATGACCGCGCCCCGGTAGTGGCGGACCTGGTTGCCGCGCTGCCCTCGCTGACGGACGTCGTCATCGTGCCGCACACCGGCAACCGGATCCGTGTGCGCGACGGCGTACGCGCACATGCGTGGCAGGACGTGCTGGCCGACCGCGTGCCGCTGGCCGTCGAACCCGTGCCCTTCGACCACCCGCTGTGGATCGTCTATTCGTCCGGCACCACGGGCATGCCCAAGCCGATCGTGCACGGCCACGGCGGCATCGTCATCGAGCAGCTCAAGCTGATGGCGTTCCACAACAACCTCGGCCCCGACGATGTCTTCCACTGGTACAGCAGCAGCGGCTGGATCATGTGGAATGCGCAGGTCGCCGGACTGCTGCTCGGGACCACCATCGCGCTGTATGACGGCAACCCGGCATGGCCGGACGCCGGCGTGCTGTGGCGCTTCGTCGACGACGCGCGCGTCACCGTGTTCGGTGCCGGCGCGGCCTTCTTCACCAACTGCATGAAAGCCGGCGTCGAGCCGGCACGCATTGCCGACGTATCCCGACTGCGCGGACTGGGCTCGACCGGCTCGCCGTTGCCGGTGGAAGCCTACGACTGGATCTACCGCCACGTGCGCAGCGACATCTGGCTGGTGCCGATGTCGGGCGGCACCGATTTCGCTGGTTCCTTCGTCGCCGGTTGCCCGCTGCTGCCGGTGTATTCCGGCGAAATGCAGTGCCGCTGCCTCGGCGCAAAGGTGGAAGCCTTCGACGACAACGGCCAGGCCCTGATCGACCAGGTCGGCGAGCTGGTGTGCACCGAACCGATGCCGTCGATGCCGCTGTTCCTGTGGGGCGATGCCGACGGCAAGCGCTACCGCGACAGCTACTTCGACACCTTCCCGGGTGCCTGGCGCCACGGCGACTGGATCAAGATCACCGCGCGCGGCGGCGCCATCATCTATGGCCGTTCCGACGCCACCATCAACCGGCACGGCATCCGCATGGGCACCAGCGAGCTGTACCGCGTGGTGGAAGACCTGCCCGAGGTGCTGGACAGCATGGTGGTGGATCTCGAGTACCTGGGCCGGGAGTCATACATGCCGCTGTTCGTCGTGCTGCGCGAGGGGCACGTGCTGGACGATGCGCTGCGGGACACGCTGCGCGCGCGCATCCGCGAGGCCCTGTCGTCGCGGCACGTACCCAACGATATCCTGCAGGCACCATCGATTCCGCGCACGCTCTCGGGCAAGAAGATGGAAGTGCCGATCAAGAAGCTGCTGCTGGGGCACGCGCCGCACAGCATCGCCAATCGCGATGCCATGGCCAACCCGGACAGCCTCGACTGGTATTTCGGTTACGCCGCGCAATACCTTGCGGCGCGGCAAGCAGAGTCCGCCCCGGCCTGAAGCGGCGAACGCCCGGCAAGCATCAGAACTCCACGTCGAGTTCGCTGATCTCGTCGGGCTCCTCGCGGGCCGCGGCGATCCACTCCTGCAGCTCGGGCATGGCCAGGATCTGTTTGCAGTACTCCACGGGCACCGGATCCAGCATTACGCCGTAGGTAACGAAGCGCGTCACCACCGGCGCATACATGGCATCCGCCATGGTGCGCTCGCCAAACAGGTAGGGGCCGCCGTAGCGTGTCAGGCAGTCCGTCCAGATGGCGACAATGCGGTCGATATCGGCCTGCGCGCGCGACCACACCTTCAGTCCGGGGAAATGCCCCTTCAGGTTCATCGGCAACGCCGCCCGCAAGGCGGCGAAGCCCGAATGCATCTCTCCGCAGATGGCACGGCAATGCGCACGCGCAGTGCGGTCGTCGGGCAGCAGCCCCGCCTTGGGACGGATCTCGTTCAGGTATTCGGCAATCGCCAGGGTGTCCCAGACGGTCACGCCCTGATGGCGCAGGCACGGCACCAGGATCGACGGCGACAGCAGCAGGATTTCGGCGCGCACCGCCGGGTCGTCCGGGGTCACCAGCACCTCTTCGAACTCCAGGCCGGCAAAGCGTGCCAGCAGCCATCCGCGCAGCGACCACGACGAATAGGTCTTGCTGCTGATGGTGAGTGTGGTCTTGCCCATCTCGCCTCCTTGTTGCCTTCGGGACGATCCGCACGATGCCGCGTATCCGGCATTACGCACCCATGCAGTGCAGCGGGTTGGCACCAGCGTGAGGCCCGTCCGCCCACTGCCGGCCAGCAGCACCTTCCAGGCGGCTGCCACACCACCTGCGGCCCATTCCGCCTGCCCTGGCGGTGCCGCGCGCAAAGTTTGTGCCACCATTCATGCGGATGGCATATATATTGCGGATACCGGGTCCACGGAATCACGGGAGGCAAGCCATGCTGTACCAGGCGTACCAGACCTACGCGGACATGATGCAACCGGGCTGTACGCTGGCCGATCTCACCGCGTCCATGATTGCCACAAACCCCCGGGCCGCCGGCAGCGAATCACTGCGCTCGCTCTGGGCCGCCTGCGAGATCCTGGCGCTGGCGCGCCTGACCCACCACCGGCCTGCCTTCGGTATTGACAGCGTAGTCGTCAACGGGCTGCCTGTGCAGGTTTCCGAGGAGGTGGTGACGCGTACGCCATTCTGCTCGCTGTTGCACTTCCGCCGCCACGGCATCGGCGGGCAGCCCCGCGTGCTGCTGGTCGCCCCGATGTCCGGCCACTTCGCCACACTGCTGCGCGGCACCGTGCAGACTATGCTGGCCGACCATGACGTCTACATTACCGACTGGCACAATCCGCGCGACATCCCGCTGCTTGCCGGACGCTTCGGCTTCGACGAGTTTGTGAATCACCTCATCACCTTCCTGCGCGCACTGGGCGGGCGCACGCATCTGGTGGCTGTATGCCAGCCCACCGTCGCCGCGCTGGCCGCCGCCGCGCTGATGGCCGAGGACAACGACCCGGCCCAGCCGCCCAGCCTCACGCTCATGGCCGGCCCGATCGATGCGCGCGTCAATCCGACCAAGGTCAACGAACTGGCCACCAGCCGGCCGATCGAGTGGTTCGAGAGCACGCTGATCGGCTTCGTCCCGCTGCGCTTCGCCGGCGGGCTGCGCCGGGTCTACCCGGGCTTTGTCCAGCTCCTCGCCTTCATGAGCATGAACCTGGAACGGCACGAGCAGGCGCTGCGCGAGATGCACGCGCTGCGCTCGCGCGGCGAGCACGAGAAGGCGGACGCCATCCAGGACTTCTACGTCGAATACTTCGCGACCATGGACCTCACGGCGGAGTTCTACCTGGAAACCGTCAGCATGGTGTTCCAGCGCTTCCTGCTGGCGCAAGGACTGCTGGAAGTGGGCGGACGGCGCGTTTCCACGCGTGCCATCCACCGCACGGCGCTGCTGACCGTGGAGGGCGAGCGCGACGACATCTGCGCCATCGGCCAGACCATGGCGGCCCAGGACCTGTGCGACAGCCTGCGCCCGTACATGCGCATGCACCATGTGCAGACCGGCGTAGGCCACTATGGCGTGTTCAACGGCAGGCGGTGGGAAACCCAGGTCTATCCGCTGGTCCGAGACACGATCTACATGAATGAATGAAGTAGTTGGCAGCCACGGCGAATACAATGCGCAGTCCATTACCGGACAAAGCATGGCATCCCGACAATTCCAGCGATTCCAGGACCAGGACCTGGTCCGCATCGGCCACGACGAAAACTACCTGCTACTGGCTCCGCAGCATGGCGGACGGCTGGTGCGCTGGGTCCTGCGCGGGGAAGACATCCTCTACTGGCCCGATCAGGCCGACTGGCGCCGGCCGGCGAAGATCCGTGGCGGCAATCCGCTGCTGTTCCCGTTCATCGGGCGGCATTTTGTCGATGGCGAAGCTGGCCATTGGCGCGGCGCGGATGGCACCGTCCACGCGCTGCCGCAGCACGGCTTTGCACGCGACCTGCCCTTCGCCGTTACCGCTGACAGCGACGATGCCATTGCCATGGTGCTGGAATCGTCATCCGACACCCAAGCCGGCTATCCGTACACGTTCCGCTTCGAAGCACGCTACCGCCTGATCGACAGCGGGCTGGAGGTTGCGCTGCACACGGAGAACACTGGCGACACGCGCCTGCCCTACTATGCCGGCCACCATTTCTATTTCGGCCTGCCTGCCGCACTGCGGCGCGACTGCCGGCTGTTGCTTCCGGCAACGGTACGGGTGCGGCAGGAGCCCGATGGCCGCCTGACCGACCCTGCGCCAGGCGAACCGGCGTATGCACTGGACGACGCCCGGTTGCAAGACACCTTCCATGTGCTGCGGAACGCCGGCCGCGCCACCCTGGCGATGCCGGGCCGAACACTATCGATCGACCTCGACGTGCCGGGCAGCATCGCGTGGCATGCGGTCACCACATGGTCGGAAAGCGCGGACTCGGACTTCTACTGCGTCGAGCCATGGCTCGGCCTGCCGGACGCCATCCACCACGGCCAGGGCTTGCGCTGGCTGGCGCCGGGCGAGCAGGAGATCGCCGTCTGCCGCCTGCGGGTGGACTAGGTCACCGCCTCAGTGTTCGAAATCGAGCCCGCCGATCAGGATCGACGGGTCCGCCTGCGACAGTGAACTCCAGTCAAGCTGGCGCGGCTCCTGCCAGGCCCTTAGCTTGGCCGGCAGTGCTGCCAGGTAACCGGCAAAGCGCTGCGCACCGCCGTCTGCAAAGAGGGCCTCGACCTCCAGCCCATCCCATGCCAGCGTGACATCCAGCGGATGCGGGAAACGCTGCAGCTCCACCGCCCCCTGGCCCCGAATGCGGACGCGGGCAGGCCTGCCGGCCAGGGTGCCCGGCAGGACTTCCACCTGCAACCGGTGCGGATAGAGGCGGACGATCGCATCGACGATGCGCGGGATGCAGTCTGCTTCGAAACGCGCGATGAAGTCAGTGGTCAAGGTGAGTCCTTAATCTTTATGTATGTGCCTGCGGAGCGCGGACTGGAGGAAGTCTCCTCGCAGTCAAGCATAATGTGCGGCCGCATCATCGGGCAATCGCCTGGTCGATCGTATGCTGCATTGCAGGGGTGGCCGGCAAATCGTGCTAGAATTCGCCCCCAAGTCATGCCAGAGTCATGCCAAAGCGGGCGTCGTATAATGGCTATTACCTTAGCTTCCCAAGCTAAAGACGTGGGTTCGATTCCCATCGCCCGCTCCACAGCCAAGCCCCTAGGCTGTGCACCCAGGCCCTGCGCCGGCCAATTAATAGTGGGCAGACGAGACACTCGTTGTCTCACGCGCGGTCAACCTCGTCACTCGAGGTAGATTTTTGTCCGCTTTCGCATCCCTGCCTTGCCACCGGAGTTATTCATACTCCACACGGCTCGCCTATTACCCGAGGATGACAAGTGCCATCTGAACTGCGAGATGTATCTGTCCCGCGCTCCGACAACAAACCGGTCCACGTGGCATTCGGCGTGGACGCTGGCTACTATCGCGGCATGGGCGTGACCATCACGTCCGTTGTGGAAAACAATCCGGGACTGGAATTCGTTTTCCATGTTTTCGCTTTCTCCATCACGGCAGACAATCGCGAAAAGCTGGAGAAGCTCGAGAAGCAGCATGGCGTTACCGTCCAGCTCCATCTGCTCGACACGACCACTCTCGACGAATTCCGCCAGTTCCCTTGCTTCAGCAAGCATTCGCTGGGCACCTTCATCCGCTTGCTGATTCCATCGAGGCTAAGCGGCATTGCGGACCAGGTTTTGTACCTGGATGCCGATCTCCTTTGCTTTGGCGATCTGTCCGACCTGCTTGCCATCGATCTCGGAGACCACATCGCCGCGGCGGTCGCCGATGAGAAAGACACCACAGTCAAGACGCAGATTCCGGCGCTGGGGCTGAAACACGGCCACTACTTCAATGCCGGTGTCATGTACATAGATGTGCAGAACTGGATTGCCGCCAACGTCCAGCAGGTCGCGCTGAAGGCGCTCACGACGCTGGACATGAGATTTGCGGACCAGGATGCCCTCAACATCGCGCTGGATGGCCGGATCAGATATATCGATACCAAGTGGAACTATCGATATCACCTCGTGGACTATCTGACACGCGGCGAGACCAGGCTGAACGTCTCACAGCCTTACGTTTTCATGCACTTCACCGGCCCGGTAAAGCCGTGGCATAGCTGGTGCCTGCATGACATCCGGGAATTGTTCTCGGACATCCAGTCCCGCTCGCCATGGGCGGAATCGCCGCTTGACGGACCGGGAACCGCACGAGAACTGAAACTGTTTTCCAAGTTCCTGATCACACAACACCGTATTGCCGAAGGCGTCTACTGGCATTGCCGCTACCTGAGATCGCGGCTGATGCAGAAACTGAAATCCTCATAAGGTATACGCCTGCGAACTACCGTTTTACGCAAGCAAGTGCAGACCAAAAAGAGAATGACTCAACAACTCGATCAAAGCCTCACTTCACCCGCTTCATTGCCGGGCTTTGCTTCCATGGAAAGGGACACTGCGGTATTCCGTGTCATGGCCCGAATTGCCGCATTCGTCCTTGCCGCCTTTTACGTCCTCGCGCTGATCGTCGATCGCGCGGCCGGCGTGCTGTACGGCCTGCTGATTGTGCTGGGCCTTGCGGTATTGATCTACCGCTGGAAATCGGAGAGCCAGCTATTTGTCAGCCAAGTAAGGCGCTATTGGCCACTTGCGCTCGCAATGGCAGCACCAATGCTGGCGGTAATGGCGAACGAGATATCGAGGCTGCAGTTCTCAAGCCGAAGCATTGATGCGCCATCGCGACTTGCGCTTTTTGCGTTGGTGCTCTGGGCCGTTTCTCGCATACCACTCCGGTATTTGCGTCATTTGCAATGGGCCTTCGTAGCCGGCGCGATCTTGTCGACGATCAAGATTCAGGTACTCAGCCACGGAGGGCAAAACAGGTACCTGACGGACTTTATACCCATCACCATCTTTATTGAAATGGCGATGGTGCTGGGAACGTACAGCTTGTTTTCACTTGCCTGGAACTCCAGACAGGACAAGGCTCAGATCCTTATTAAAGTCTTGGCGGCTGCGGCTATTCTGTATGGCAGTTACCTTTCCCAATCACGCGGGGCGTGGATAACCATACCGCTGTTCGGCGCCATTGCACTGTTCTCCAGTGGAATTCTGGCGAAGGGCCGCAAGCTTGCTGTGGCAGTCCTGATTGCGTTTGCGCTTATCGCCGCCATGAGCCAGGCCAAGCTGGTCAAAGATCGGATCGCCGACGCACGCAACGATATCGAGCAGTACGTAACCGGAAGCAATGTTGACACCTCGATTGGCTTCCGCTTTCAGCTATGGCACGGGTCCGTCGTGATCTTCCGCGAGCATCCGGTTTTCGGTGTGGGTGTCGATAAATATCGCGACGCCCTTGCAGATCTGGCAAATCGGAAGATCATTACGCCGTCGGCTGCCGTTTATGTCCACTCGCACAACGAATTCCTGTTCAATGCCGCCAGACTGGGCTTGTTTGGCATTGCCGCCCTGCTGGCCTTGTACCTGGTGCCTGCCTACTATTTCGCGCGCGATCTCAGGCATCGCGACAGGGAAGTCCGAGCCGCGGCTTGCATGGGCGCCTCCTTGTGCGGCGGCATTTTTGTGCTCGGCTTGACCGATGTGGTATTCCTTTGGTGGGAAGTCTTCCCCTTCTACGCGGTGGGCATTGCCACATTCATAAGCTTCATCGACAAGAAAAAGACCACCATGGCGGCCGCACAAGGCGCCGCCGGGAAGGTGCTGCCCATCAGGTAGAATTCCATTTCGACACCGCAGCCCGCCCCAAAAACGGACTGCTTCAGTTTTGAACAACTTGCTTGCCGCGAAGGCCTACCGCCACATGGCCATCGCAGCGCATCCCATCCCGTAAGTCGCCTGAGCCACTGGTCGCCAGACCTCCAGTGATCCGCCCGGCGGCTTTCTTGTTGCCATGCCTGCCCAAGACCCCAGTACCGAACCGATCTCCGCTAAAGACGTTCAGAGTACCCAGAACGTTGAAGCACCATCCACAAACGACCCTGAAGGCGTCGCCCATCCGCGACGCATCCGCTCCTTCGTCAAGCGCGCCGGCCGCACATCCACCGGACAGCAGCGCGCCATCGATGAAGTCGGCCCCCGCCTGCTGGTGCCTTACGCACCCCAACCGCTGGACTGGGAAGCCGCATTCGGCCGCAAGGCCCCAGCCATCCTGGAAATCGGCTTCGGCATGGGCGAGACCACCGCGCATATCGCGCAACTGCGCCCGCAGGACAACTTCCTCGGTTGTGAAGTGCACGAGCCCGGCGTGGGCGCGCTGCTCAAGCTGGCGGGCGAGCGCGGCATCGGGAATATCCGGATCATCCAGCACGATGCGGTGGAAGTCATCGCGCACATGCTTGCCGAGAACTGCCTGGACGGGGTGCATATCTACTTCCCCGACCCGTGGCACAAGAAGCGCCACAACAAGCGCCGGCTGGTGCAGCCGCCGCTCGTGAAGCTGCTGGCCACGCGCCTGAAGCCGGGTGGCTATATCCACTGCGCCACGGATTGGGAAGAGTACGCCCACCAGATGGTAGAAGTGCTGGCGGGCGAGCCTGCGCTGGAGAACACGTCCTCAGCGGCCGATGGCTTTTCGGAGCGGCCGGAATACCGGCCCATCACCAAGTTCGAGCGCCGCGGCGTGCGGCTCGGGCACGGCGTCTGGGATGTCGTGTTCCGCAAGCGCGGCTGAACGGCTCGACCGGCATCAACAAAAAGGCGTGGCACCGGTGGCCACGCCTTTTTGCTTTCTGCATCCGCCGTATCAGGCGTGCCAGGACACCAGCCCGGTGTAGGCCGTGGCCAGCACGATGGCACCGAACGCAATGCGGTACCACGCGAACGGCTTGAAGTCATGCGTGGCGACAAAGCGCAGCAGCCAGCGCACGCAGAGAAAGGCCGACAGGAAGGCAAAGACAAAGCCAACGCCGAAGATGCCCAGATCGTCCGCGGACAGCAAGGCGCGCGCCTTGTAGAGTTCGTACACCGTCGCCCCGAAGATCACCGGGATAGCCAGGAAGAAAGAAAACTCTGTCGCCACCTGGCGCGACAGGCCAAACAGCATGCCGCCGATGATGGTGGCGCCCGAGCGCGACGTGCCCGGCACCAGCGCAAAGCACTGCGCGATGCCGACCTTCACGGCATCGCGCCAGTTCAGGTCGTCGACGGACTCGATGCGCGGCGCACCGGCCTTGGCGGCCTGCAGCAAAGCGTTACCGCGCGGGCCAGTCACCATGCCGCGGCGGCCGTCGCGCCATTCGGCCAGCAGGATCACCACCCCGCCGATGATGAAAGCCAGCGCCACCGTGATCGGGTTGAACAGATGGGCCTTGATCCATTTGCCGAATACCAGCGCCAGCACGATGGCCGGCACCGTCGCTACGATGACGTTGATGGCAAAACGCTGTGCCGTCGGGTCGGTGGTCAGCCCGCTCAATACGTTGCCGATGCGCTGGCGGAACTCCCAGCAAACCGCGAGGATGGCGCCGAACTGGATCACGATCTCGAAGATCTTGCCCTTCTCGTCGTTGAAGTCCAGCAACTGGCCGGCCAGGATCAGGTGGCCGGTGCTGGAAATGGGCAGAAACTCGGTCAGTCCTTCGACGATGCCGAGGATCACGGCTTTCAGGGCAAGTGCGATGTCCATGCGGATGGGATTATTTTGGCGGGGACATGCCCGATGTTGACCGGGCGATGCCAGCTTGATGGCTCAGGGGCGATTGATTTTGACGTTAATGCCGTCGGACAAGACGGTGATTGTACCGGGCTCGACATCCGTTCCGGCAACGCGCAGCTGGTCCGGCCGGAAGGTGTAGAGCGCGTAGCCCTGCAGCAGCTGTTCCGCCAGGATGCCGCCCAGCGCGTTGATCTGCCGCGAATACTGGCCGGGCAGGCCTTGTACGTCGAACTGCTGCACCTCCGGGTCCTGCAGCACGACAGAGCGGCTCGGCGCGTCGTAGCGTAGCCCGCTATCCAGTGCGAACCGGCCCGCCAGCGCCTGACGGAAGAACAACTTGTTGTCAACGATGGCATCGAACTGCAGGTTGACACGATTGCGTGCCGGGTCGAGCGTCAGGCGCGGGTTGGCAAGCTGGATGTCGAACAGTTCCAGGTAGCGCTTGCTGAACGGGAACTTGTGCTCGAGTGCCGATTGCAGCTGGTGCTGCGAGAAGGTGTACTCATTGCCTATCGAACCGCAGGCACCCAGCCAGGCGGTCAGCACGGCAGCGGCGATGGCACCTGACCAGCGCCGCCGGGAAATCCGGATCATATTGCCTCCGATGGAATGGTTTGCGCGAAGCTGCCCGTGGCGCTTACTCGTCCGGTCCGCCGGGCGTGGTCAGGACCTCGAGTTGCGTCAGCCAGCGCAGCGCCGCTTCGCGCGAGTCTCCGCACATCTCGGCGGATGGTTGCAGGCCGCCACAGAAGGCCGGGCGCTCGGGCTGGCCGAACACCGCACATCTCGCATCCGGCAATAGTTGCGCACAGCGCACTCCGGCCGGCTTTCCGGCAGGCATGCCCGGAAGCGGCGACGCGATCGACGGCGCAATGCAGCAGGCGCCACAGCCTTCGCGGCAAGCAATGTGAGACTGGCAACTCATGGCGATGGTTCAGCGGGCTATGCCGGGACGGCGGCAAAGGCGCCATTGTGCCCCAATGCAGGCCGACCGCCCGCCCACTTCGCGAACAGCTGTCACCGTGCGCACCCGGAGTCACGTGTTGTATAGGTGCCTCGCTTCCCGGCGTTGGCAGGGCCAACCCGAGTTGACCCCACCGCATACCCACCCTACATTACTGACCCATAAGTTATTAACGTTTACGCCCCCCGCTGCTCGTCACCCATGGCAACACCCGGCAAGACAACCGTGACCGACCGCTCCGCTCCCCGCAAAGACGCCGAAGCCCCACGCTGGAGCCGGCGCAAGGCCGCCCGCCCGCAGGAGTTGGTCGCCGCCGCGCTCGGCTTGTTCGTGGAGCGCGGCTATGCCGCGACGCGGCTGGAAGACGTGGCTGCGGCGGCGGGTGTCTCCAAGGGGACGGTGTATCTCTACTTCGCCAATAAGGAAGAGCTGTTCAAGACCGTGGTGCGCGAGAACCTGGTGCCAGCCCTGACACGCGGCACCGATCTGGTCGACCGTTTCGAGGGCTCGACGCCGGAACTGCTGCGCGAGCTGCTGCGCGGCTGGTGGGGACTGATCGGCGCCACGCCGGTAGCGGGCCTGACCAAGCTGATCATGGCGGAGTCCGGCAACTTCCCCGATATCGCGCGCTTCTACCAGGAAGAAGTGATGGTGCCGGGCGACGAGCTGTTTGCGCGCGTGCTGGCGCGCGGCGTGGAGCGCGGCGAGTTCCGCGCCCTGCCACCCAACCCGGCCACCACACTGGTCTGCGCGCCGCTGGTGTTCCTGATGTTGTGGCAGCGCGCGTTCGGCCTCTACGCGCACAAGGAAATCGATCCGGATGCCTACATCGACAACCTGCTCGAGATGCTGCTGTTCGGGCTGACGACTGGCGAGGCACGCAACCGCCCGCTGCCGCCGAAATCCGGCCCCTACGTCTGGGAAAAGATCCGCGACGAGATGGAAGCCCAGCGGCTGGCACAGCGTGCGGACGAGCCGGATACGGTTGCGCCCGGCGCCGCCGGACAACAAGACAAGCCATGAAGCGAAACCAGAAGATCCTGATCGCCGTGCTGTGCACGGTGGCTGTACTCAGCGCCACCGCTGCGGTACGCAAAGCCGGCAGCGCTCGCCAGTCGCAGGCATCCGCACTGGCCCCGGCGCCTTCCGTGGTGGAGTTCCTGCAGTCCGACCTGGTGCGGGCAGGCACGCGCGACCTGCAGGTCGCGCTGCCGCTGTCGGGCAGCCTGCGCGCGCTGAACCAGGCCTCGGTCAAGGCCAAGGTCTCGGGCGAGGTGCAGCGGGTGCTCGTGCGCGAAGGCGAGGCCGTGCGCGCAGGCCAGGTGATCGTACGCATCGACCCGACCGAATACGAAGCCAAGGTCGCGCAGGCCCGCGGCCAGATGCTGGCGGCGCAAGGCCAGTACGAGAATTCGCGCCAGACGTGGGAACGCAACCGCGAACTCGTCGGCAAGGGCTTTATCTCGAAGACTGCGTTCGACAACTACCGGTCCAATCTTGACGTGGCACACGCCAACCTGGACGCCGCCCGGGGCGGGCTGGCCGTGGCGCAGAAGGCGCTGAACGATACCGTGGTCAAGGCCCCGCTCGACGGCATGGTCGCGGCACGCGCCGTGCAGCCTGGTGAGAAGGTATCGCCCGACACGCGCCTGATCGATGTGGTGGACCTGCGCGTGCTGGAACTGGAAGCCCCGGTGCCGATGGCCGACGTGGCGCGCGCCTCGGTAGGCCAGTCGGTGCAGCTGAACGTGGAAGGTGCCGGGCAATTCTCCGGCGCGCTCGTGCGCATCAACCCGGCCGTGAGCCAGGGCACGCGCAGCATCATGGTCTACGTGCGCGTGCAGAACGGCGACGGCAAGCTGCGCGCCGGCATGTTCGCGCGCGGCGCGCTCGTACTCGGCGAGCGCAGCGGCGTGGTGTCGGTGCCTGCCTCGGCGGTACGTAGCGACGGCGAACGCGCCTTTGTCTACGTGGTCGAGAACGGCATGCTCGCCGAGCGTGCCGTACAGACCGGCGTGCGCGACGAAGGCAGCGGCATGGTCGAGATCGTCTCGGGCCTTGCCGCCGGTACCGAGATCGTGCGCAACAACCTCGGCACGCTGCGCAGCGGCAGCCAGGTGCGCCGCGTGAAAGCCTGAGGCCTGAGGACGACCCGCCATGTGGTTCACTCGCCTGTCGATCCAGAATCCGGTGCTGGCCACCATGATGATGATGGCGTTCATCGTGGTGGGCCTGTTCTCCTACCAGCGCCTGCCGGTGGACCAGTTCCCCGACATCACCTTCCCCGTGGTGGTGGTGCAGACCGAGTACCCGGGCGCCGCGCCGGAATCGGTCGAGTCCGACGTCACGCGCAAGGTCGAAGAGATCGTCAACACGATTTCCGGCATCGACGAGATCTTCTCGCACTCCTACCAAGGCACTTCGGTCGTCGTCGTCAAGTTCGACCTGAGCGTCGACGTGGGCCAGGCTGCGCAGGACGTGCGCGACAAGCTCGCGCTGATCCGGCCGCAGCTTCGCGACGAGGTCGAAGAGCCGCGCGTGCTGCGCTACGACCCTACCGACGCACCGATCTTCTACTTGTCCGTTTCCAACGCGCCGGGCGCGCAGCGCAGCCAGCGCGAGCTGACCACCATCGCCGACCAGATCGTGCGCAAGCGGCTGGAAACCGTACGCGGCGTCGGTGCAATCAACATCGTCGGCGGCACCAAGCGCGAGGTGGAGATCCGCATCCGCCCGGCCCAGCTCGAAGCGCTGGGCATCGGCATCGACCAGGTGATGAACGCCATCCGCAGCGAGAACCAGGAGCTGCCCGCCGGCGAACTGCGCTCGTCCTCGACCGAGACCGTCGTGCAGATCAAGGGCCGCGTGCCGACGCCCGATGCCTTCCGCCGCATCATCGTCGCGCGCCGCGCGGGCCAGCCGGTCACGCTCGGCGAAATCGCCGACGTGCGCGACGGCCAGGAAGAGCAGGAAAGCCTGGCCCTGCTGGACGGCAAGCGCGCCCTCTTCCTCTCCGTGGTCAAGGCACAGGGCCAGAACACCGTCGATACCGTCGACGGCCTGGTGCGCATGGCCGACGAGGTACGCAAACTGGTACCCGCCGGCGTGCAACTCACCGTGGTCAACGACACGGCCCGCGGCATCCGCAGCAGCGTGAAGGAGGTGCGCTCCACGCTGCTGGAAGGCGCGCTGCTGACGGTGGCGATCGTCTTCCTCTTCCTCGGCTCCTGGCGCAGCACGGTCATCACCGGCCTGACGCTGCCGATCGCGCTGATCGGCACCTTCGGCGTGATGTACCTGTGCGGCTTCACGCTCAACGTGATCACGCTGATGGCGCTGTCGCTGTGCGTGGGCCTGCTGATCGACGACGCCATCGTGGTGCGCGAAAACATCGTGCGCCACAACCTGATGGGCAAGGATCACCGCACGTCTGCGCTCGACGGCACCGCCGAGATCGGGCTCGCGGTGCTGGCCACGACGTTCTCGATCGTCGCGGTGTTCCTGCCGGTGGGCTTCATGGGCGGCATCATCGGGCGCTTCTTTCACCAGTTCGGCATCACGGTGGTCGCCGCGGTGCTGATCTCGATGTTCGTGTCGTTCACGCTGGACCCGATGCTGTCCTCGGTCTGGCACGACCCCGACCTCCACGGCACCGGCAACAAGACAAGCTGGTACGGCCGCACGGTGGGCCGGCTGCTTGACTGGTTCTCGGCGCGCATGGATGCGCTGGGCCATGGCTACGCCGCCATGCTGGGCTGGGCACTGAAGCACCGGCTGGCCACCACGCTGATCGCAATCGTCACGTTCTTCGGCAGCTTCGCGCTGGTGCCGCTGATCGGCACGGAATTCGTACCCGCCGCCGACCTGGGCGAAACGCAGGTCGGATTCACCACGCCGGTCGGCACCTCGATGGAGGTCACCGAAGCCAAGGTGCGGCAGGTGGAGGCGGCACTCAAGTCATTCCCCGAAGTCGCCTATACCTATGCGACGATCAACGCCGGCAATACGTCCGGACGCAACAACGCGCTGGTGTCGGTGCGGCTGGTGGACCGCCGCGCGCGCAAGCTGTCCACCGTGCAGCTCAACCCAAAGATCCGCGAGCGGCTGACCGGCATTGCCGGCATCACGCTGACCATGGTAGGCATGCCCGACGGCGCCGGCGGGCAGAAGGCGATCCAGGTATCGATCCAGGGCGATGACCTCAACGAACTGCGGCGGCTGTCGCAGGAGGCCAGCCGCCGTATGCTGGCCATCCGCGGCCTGGCGGACCTGGATTCGAGCATGAAGGACGACCGGCCAACCATCGAGGTGCGTATCCGTCGCGAACTGGCTTCGGACCTCGGCGTAGGCGTCGCGCAGATCGGCAATGCGCTGCGGCCGCTGCTGGCGGGCGATGCCATCAGCTCATGGCGGGCGCCGGACGACCAGAACTACGACGTGCGCGTGCGGCTGCCGCGCGATGCGCGCACCGGGCTGGCCGACCTCAACGCGCTGATGATCGCCAGCAACCAGACCAACCTCGACGGCACGCCGAAGATGGTGCCGCTGCGGCAGGTGGCCGACCTGGTGCCCACCACCGGCGCCAACCAGATCAGCCGCCGCGACCTGAACCGCGAGGTCGAGCTGACCGCCAACACCGCCGGGCGCTCCGCAGGCGAAGTCGCGCGCGACGTCAAGGCCGCGCTGGATGGCATGACCTGGCCGGCTGGCTACAAGTACCGCTTTGGCGGCTCGACCAAGTCGATGAATGAATCGTTCGGCTACGCGGTGTCGGCGCTGGCCCTGGCGGTGATCTTCATCTACATGATCCTGGCCTCGCAGTTCGCCAGCTTCTTCCAGCCGATCGCCATCATGACCTCGCTGCCGCTCACGCTGATCGGCGTGTTCGCGGCGCTGCTGCTGTTCCGCTCCACGCTCAATATGTTCTCGATCATCGGCTTCATCATGCTGATGGGGCTGGTCACCAAGAACGCGATCCTGCTGGTGGATTTTGCCAACCAGGCGCGGCGCGGGCATGTGGACGGCGGCGACGGCCACGCGCCGCTTTCGCGCGAGGCCGCGCTGATCGAAGCCGCGCGCGTGCGGCTGCGCCCGATCCTGATGACCACGCTGGCCATGATCTTCGGCATGGTGCCGCTGGCCTTCAGCCTCGGCGAAGGTGCCGAGCAGCGCGCGCCGATGGGCCAGACGGTGATCGGCGGCATCATCACCTCGTCGATCCTGACGCTCGTGGTCGTACCAGTGATCTATACGTATCTTGATGATTTCGCGGCATGGCTGCGCCGGCAATGGCAGGGCAAGCCAGCCACGCCGGCCAGCCTGCCCGCCGAATCCGACGCAGCGGCAGTGGCAAAACATCGGAGCGCCGAATGAGCCGGACGGCGCACGGAAGGTTAAAATACTGGGTTTGACAAGACTGCCCGGCCGTGGCACCGCGCGGCCCGGACACAAGCACCCACATAGCGGTTGGCATTGGTAAGGAATGGCAAGATGGATCTCGAAAAAGCCCGCTTCAACATGATCGAACAGCAAATCCGCCCGTGGGATGTGCTGGACCAGGAAATCCTGGACCTGCTGGCGGTGGTCAAGCGCGAGGAATTCGTTCCCGCCGCCTACAAGGGCCTGGCCTTCGTCGACATGGAGATTCCACTGCCGGGCGGCCAGAACATGCTGCCGCCGCGCGTGGAAGCCCGCATCCTGCAGGAACTGGCGGTGCGCAAGCATGAGAACGTGCTGGAAATCGGCGCCGGCTCCGGCTACATGGCCGCGCTGCTGGCCAACCGCGCGCGCCATGTGCTGACCGTGGACATCGTGCCCGAGCTCGTGACCCTGGCGCGCCAGAACCTGGCCAACGCCGGCATCACCAACGTCGACGTGGCCGAAGGCAACGCCGCCGACGGCTGGGCCGCTGCCGCGCCGTACGACGTGATCTGCATCTCTGGCTCGCTGCCGGCCATCCCGCAGTCGATCCTGTCGCAGGTCAAGGTGGGCGGCCGCATCGCCGCCTTCGTCGGCACGCTGCCGGTGATGGAAGCGCGCCTGGTCACGCGCCTGTCCGAAACCGAATACCAGGTCGTGAACCTGTTCGAGACCGCGGTCAAGCCGCTGGTCGGCGCAGCCCAGCCGTCGCAGTTCCGGTTCTGAGGACACAGCCGCCATGCAGGTCATCCAAGCTACCGAACTGGCCCAGTGGCTGGCCGACGCCAGCCGCGCCAGGCCTGTGCTGCTGGATGTGCGTGAGCCCTGGGAGGTGCAAACCTGCGCCATGCCCGGCATCACCCACATCCCCATGCGCGACATTCCGGCGCGCGCGGCCGAAATCGACGAAGACGCGGACATCGTCTGCATCTGCCACCACGGCATGCGCAGCATGCAGGTGGCCGCGTATCTCGAACGGCAGGGCTACGCCAGGGTCTACAACCTCACCGGCGGCATCGATGCCTGGGCGAGCGACGTGGATCCGGCCATGCCGAAGTACTGAGGGCTCGCAGTCCAGCTAGCCGGCCCGCCCGCGAAGTCAAACCCGAACAAGAAACGACCGTTGGCCGGGCCTGTGCCGGCAACCTGGAGATGTGATGACGTTTGCGCCTTTCGCCGCGACCGGCAGGATGCGGCTGGCCGTTGCGCTGTCCTTTGCGCTGCCCCTGTATGCGCTGCTGCAGGTGCCGGCGGCTTCGGCTGCCGACCTGCTGCAGGTCTACCGCGACGCCCAGTCCAATGACGCCCAGTTCGCCAGTGCACGCTCGCAGCTGCTGGCCACGCGCGAGCGGCTGCCGCAGGGGCGCGCCGGGCTGCTGCCACAGGTGGTCGGCACCGCAGGCGCCAACCGCACCAAGCTCGACCAGACCGCGTCGCTGCCGATCGGCGGCTCGCCCAGCACCTCGGGCACACGTTTCTTCAACAACAACAACTGGCAGCTGCAACTGAGCCAGCCACTATTCCGCTGGGACCGCTGGGAAACCTACAAGCAGGGCGAACTGGCCGCGCTGGCCGGTGAAGTCACTTTCCACCAGGCCGAGCTCGACCTGATCACGCGCAGCGCGCAGGCGTACTTCGACGTACTGGCCGCGCAAGACAACCTGTACCTGGCGCGCGCGCAGAAGAAGGCCATCGGCGAGCAGCTGGAGCAGGCCAAGCGCAATTTCGAGGTCGGCACCGCCACCATCGTCGATGCCAACGATGCGCAGGCGCGCTACGACCTCGCCACCTCCACCGAGATCGCCGCGCAGAATGACCTGGAGATCCGGCGCGCCACGCTGCAGCAGATCACCGGCAAGCCCGTCGACGACCTGCTGGGCCTGCGCCCCGAGGCGCCGATCCCCGGCCCGCAGCCGCCCGATGTCAACGCCTGGGCCGCACAGGCGGAAGCCGGCAATCTGCAGGTGAACCTGGCCAGCTACAACCTGGAGACCGCGCAGCGCGAAACCAACAAGGCCAAGGCCGGGCACCTGCCTTCGGTCGACCTGGTCGCGTCATACGGGTTCAACAACCAGACCGGCAGCGCTACACAGGTGGTCTCGACCCACTACAACGCCTCGCAGATCGGCGTGCAGCTGACCCTGCCGATCTTTGCCGGCGGCCAGATCCAGTCGCGCGTGCGGGAAACGCTGGCGCTGGCCGACAAGGCCGCCAGCGACCTGGAATTCGCGCGCCGCACCGCCGCGCAGAGCGCGCGCCAGAGCTATTCGGGGGTTTCCAACGGCCTGGTACAGGTCAAGGCGCTGGAAGCGGCCGAGCGCTCGGCCCAGAGCGCGGTGGAATCGAACCAGCTCGGCTACGAAGTGGGCGTGCGCATCAACATCGACGTGCTCAACGCCGAGGCGCAGTTGTTCCAGACGCGCGCCAACCTGGCCAAGGCCCGCTATGACACGATCATGAACGGCCTGCGGCTGAAGGCATCGACGGGGGTGCTGAAGGAAGACGATGTCGTCCAGATCAATACGCTGCTGACGTCGGCGCCGGGGGCTATGTACCAGTTGCCGCAGAAGGCGAAGGTGGGGGCGGTGGCAACGCCCGCGCCTGCAGCGGCCGAACGCCGGGGTGGCCGGCGTGACGCGCTGGCTGGCGGCACGCCGCGCTCGTGAGGGGCACGGTGGGACAAAACAAAACGAGCCGCGATGCGCTAGCCGTTAACAAAAGGCATTGAAAGTGCGGGATCCGTGATGGCGGTTGATCTCGCACTTTTGCTTTGGCGTGTCCGCACCGGAGGAGCACGGTTGCGACCACAATCCTGCCGCAACGTCGTTCGCTTGTGGCCGGTCAGGCTGATCTGCTCCCAGCCCAGCGGCGACTGATATCGGTCGCCTGACGTCGATGACCTTGCCTGCGTCGTGTCGCGCGTTCGCAGCATCGGCGCCGCGGCATCGATGCCAAACAAGGCCTTGCGTTCTCGAAAATCGTTCTTGAGATGCCATTCTCAATCGCATACCATTTCAACGAGTTTCGATAAAGGAAAGGTGCGATGAGACCCTCGCAAGCTCTCGATCTCAAGCGTAGTGCCATCCGCGACGCGGCGAGCCGCTTTCGCACGGCGAACCCACGCGTCTTCGGCTCGGTGCTCCGCGGCACAGACAGGGACGGCAGCGACCTGGACCTGCTGGTCGATGCGTTGCCTGGCGCGACGCTGTTCGACCTGGGCGGCCTGCAAGACGAGCTGGAATCGCTGCTCGGCGTCCACGTCGATCTGTTGACACCCGCAGACCTGCCCCCGAAGTTTCGGGCGAAGGTACTCGCAGAGGCGCAGCCGGTATGAGCGAGAGCCGCCTGTCTGACTACCTTGGCCACATGCAGCAGGCCGCGACAGATGCGTGCTGCTTCGTGGAAGCGTTGGCCAAAGATGACTTCGTGCTGGACAAACGTACGCAGCAGGCCGTCATCATGAGCCTCATCATCATCGGCGAGGCCGCGACCAAGGTGATGGATGGGTATGCTGAGTTTACCAAGGCGCACCCCGAGGTGCCTTGGCGCAGCATGCGCGGCATGCGTAACCGAATCGCCCACGGCTACTTCGATATCAACCTCGACGTGGTGTGGGACACCGTGCAGATGGCGCTGCCGGAGTTGCTGAAGCAACTGTCTGCCGTGTGCCAGGATGCCGAAGACGGGGACCGTAACGACCATGGGATAGAACCATGACTGACGACAACAAGTCGCCAGTGATCGGCACGCGTCAGGGCATCGAGCGGGCGAGAGACAAGCCATGTTGATCGGTTACGCGCGCGTCTCGACGCAGGATCAGAACCTGGAACTACAGCGCGAAGCGCTGACCAAGGCCGGGTGCCAGAAGGTCTTTGAAGACAAGGTGAGCGGCACGCGAGCCGAGCGCCCCGGCTTGACGCAGGCGCTGGAGCTGTTGCGCGAGGGTGACGCCCTGGTTGTCTGGAAGCTCGACCGGCTGGGCCGCAGCATCAAGCAACTTGTCGATCTGGTCGGCGATCTGCACAAGCAAGGTGTCCAGTTCAAAAGTCTGGCCGACGCCATCGACACCGGCACGCCGTCCGGCCGGTGCTTCTTCCACGTCATGGCCAGCCTCGCTGAAATGGAGCGTGAGCTGACCATCGAACGTACTCGCGTCGGGCTGGAAATCGCACGGCAGCTCGGCCGCAAGGGCGGCCGCAAGCCAAAGATGAACGACAGCAAGATTGAGTCAGCCAAGAAGTTGCTGGCCAGCGGCATCCCGCCCAAGGACGTGGCCAAGAACCTCGGCGTATCCATTCCCACACTGTACCGCTGGGTGCCAGCCTCAGCGCACGCATAGCGTGCTTTGACATCCGTTCTCGGGGCTGGGCCGCCCCCGAACGTGAGTTGCTGCCAAGAATTTCGTCGGCGGACGCCTTGGATATCCCCTGGGCTGGGCACGGATCCCAGGGCGATTTCCTCAGATTTTCAACACGTTTTGTTAACGGCTAGCGCGATGCGGCCGTTTTGTTGAGGTGACCACCCTAATTCACCCGCGTCCGCGACTCCACGCTGAGCAACTGCCAGCGGATCGACGATGCATCCGCCGGCGGATTCGGTACCTTGTACTCGCGCACACGCAACTTGTACGAGATACCCGGCTCGAAATCCAGCCCTTCGATCGGGCCATACCATAGCTGCCACGGCGCGTCCGGCGATTCGCGCCAGCGATAGCACGTCATGCGGCCCACGCCGGTGCATTCGACGCGCTGCGAATCGATATAGACGATCTTCTCGACACTGCCCGCGGCCTCGACGCGCGCGCCGCGCTGGCCAACACCCTCGCGCTCGACGAACTGCAGCAGGTCCTCGCTGGCCGTCTTCCAGATGATCTGGCGCCCCGTGGAACCCGCCGACGGCTGGGTGCCGACCGTCAGGAAAGGGGTCTGCATGGCCTTAAGCAAAGCCGACTCCAGCTCCATGCGCGGCGGGGGACAGGCCATGCGCGTGCCGGCAACGCGGTCGAAGCGGATACCGGTATCGGTCTTGCCATAGCTACCGGTGAACCGGTTGCAGCCGCTCGTGCCACTGACTGTGCCCTGTGCGGCGTCGATACCGGCGCTGAATTCGAAGATGATGGGCTGGCCGTTGTCGCCGTGCGGGATATCGCGCGGCGTGCCGTCGGGCTGTTGCCAACGGATCAGTTCCCAGCGGCTCGGGCCGGAGGATTGGGTCTGGTTGAGGGCCGTGGTGGCGCCGGTGGAATCCGGCGCTGGCCCCGTCGCACACGCGCCAAGGGTGCCGGCCAGCATGACTACGGCTGCGCCGTTTCGGACTAGCCGGCGGCAGGTATCACGGGTGATGGTCTGCATGGACTTTGGCTCCTGTTCAAGGAGAGCCAGGCGGTCGGGCTGCCAGGCTCACCGGGTTAAGGCCCCTTTAGAGCCCGGGGCATTGCCGCGAATTCCATTCGCGGCACCTTCTGCTCAGTTGCCGCACGTTGCCGCTCAGGCACCCAGCGCAGGCGCCAGCGCGGCCAGCGTGCGCACCGTGGCGCCGCGGTGCACGCCGGCGAACGTGCGTGCATGGGTGCGCATATCCGTCAGCGCGGCGGAATCGGCCAGCAGGCCGGCCACGGCCTGCATCAGCTCATCGGCATTCGCTACGCGCCGGCATGCGCCGGCCGCAATGGCATCTTCCGTCGCCTGCGCAAAATTGAACGTATGCGGGCCGACCAGCACGGGCGTGCCCACCGCGCACGATTCGATCAGGTTCTGTCCGCCGAGCGGCAGCAGGCTTCCGCCGACAAAGGCCAGGTCCGAAGCCGCGAAGTACATGGCCATCTCGCCCATCGAATCGCCAAGCACGATATCGGCGGTGATGGTCGTGGCCAGGTTGTCGATTTCCATCTCGCTGCGGCGCTGGACGGAGAAGCCTGCACGCTCCGCCATAGCCGCCACCTCGTCAAAGCGCTGCGGATGGCGCGGCACAAGCAGCAACGCCGGCCTTGGCGTCCCGCCGCCAAGCTGCGGCCAGCGCGAGAACGCATCCAGCAGAAGGGCTTCCTCACCTTCCCGCGTGCTGGCCGCCGCCAGCACGGCACGGCCACCGAACGTCTGGCGCAGGCGATGGCCACGCTCGACACCGGCCGGCGCCGGCTGCATGTCGAACTTGAGGTTACCGGTAATCTGCACCGCGTCGAGGCCCAGCGCCTGGAAGCGCTCGGCGTCACCGCTCGTCTGGGCCAGCACGCCGGCAAAGTCCGCGTACATGGCCGCTGCGGCGCGCCCGAAACGTGCTGTGCGGCGGAAGCTGCGCGGCGACAGACGTGCATTGACGAGAAACAGTGGCACTCCGGCACGGCGCGCACCGTGCACAAGATTAGGCCAGACCTCGGTTTCCATCAGCATGCCCGCAGCCGGCCGGAAATACCGCAGGAACCGGCTCACGAGCCAGGGCAGGTCATAGGGCAGGTAGCACTGGAGCACACGCGGCTCCTTGCCGAACAGCTGGGCGCCGGTCTGGCGGCCCGTCGGGGTCATGTGCGTGAGCAGCAGCCGATGCGTCGGATAGGCAGCCAGCAGCGCCTCGACAAGCGGCTGCGCGGCGCGGGTCTCGCCTACGGAAACCGCATGCACCCACAGCCATGGGCCTTGCGCGGGCAGGTGGCCGTAGGCGCCGAGGCGTTCCCCGACATGCTGGATATAGCCCGGCTCCTTGCGCCCGCGCCAGACCAGCCGCAGCAGCGCGACCGGCAGGATGACGACCCAGAGCAGGCTGTACAGGACGCGCAGCATCAGCCCCCTACCCCGCGTACGCGGCAAGCTGCCTGCCAGACTTCATCGACCGTGGGCACGACACCGTCGTCGCCCACATTGGCGATCCGTTCGGACCAGTAGCCCTCGGTTTTCCAGCGCCAGGTAGCGGTATAGATTTCCACAGTCGGGCGGCACAGCGCCGCGGCAATATGGACGAGCCCGGTATCCACGCCGACGACCACCTCGGCGCGATTGATCAGCCCAAAACCTTGCATCACCGAGAAGCGCGGCAGCACTTGCGCGCCGGGCACGCCGGCCGCAATCTCCTGCGCCGCGCGGCGCTCTGCCTCGTTGCCCCAGGGCAGCAGCATGGTGAGGCCATCGCCATGCAGGCGCTGGCCGAGCACATGCCAGTTGGTGACCGGCCATTTCTTCTTCGCGCCAGCGGTCGCATGGAAGCACACCGCATAGCGCGCGGGCATTTGTGCCCAGATCGGGTCATCCACATGGAGCGATTGCGCCGTCTCACCAAAGAACTTCGGCGGCTCGGCCGGCGCCACACCGGTCAGCGCGGCGCCCAGCAGGCGCGAGCGCCGCACCGAATGCGCCTGGCGCGGGACGCGGACCGGATCGGTGTACAGCAGGCGCGCGGCAGGCTCATAGCCGGACCCCTGCGTGCGATTGCCAAGACCGATAATCGGCGCCTGAGTCGTCCGTGCTGCCACGCGTGCGACCACGGCGGTCTTCAGCAGCCCCTGGCTTTCGATCACGGCGTCATAGCGCTGCGCGCGCAGTGCGTCGCGGACCTCGCCGATCTCGCGCCAGATCGCCGGCTGCCAGAAGCGCTTGCGCCAGCGCCGCAGCGCAAAGGGGATCACGCGCGCCACATCGGGCAGCAGGCGAACGAGGTCAACATAGCCCTCCTCCACCACCCAGTCGATCTGCGCTCCCGGCCAACGCGCGCGCAGGTCATGGATCAGCGGCATGTTGTGGACGACATCGCCCAGCGACGAGACCTTGACCACCAGGATGCGCGGATTGGCCGGGAGCACGAAGGGGACGGAAGCCGGAAGCGGCCGCCGTGCCTCAACTTCCGCATTGGCCTGATAACCGACTGCCGCGCTCGTCGTCCCCGCGCAGGCGGGGACCCAGCGTCTTTCAGTCACCGCCTGCGCCATGAAAGACGCTGGGCTCCCGCCTGCGCGGGAGCGACGGGCTTGTTCAGGCAAATGGCCTGCCACGGCATTCAGCGGCATCTGGTCAGAACGGCAATTGCGCGTCCGGCTTCTCAGCCAGGATCACACGCTTGAATTCAGCCTGGATGCGGGCCAGCGCCGCGTCATTGTCGGCCTCGAAACGCATCACCACCACGGGCGTGGTGTTGGACGGACGCGCCAGGCCGAAACCGTCGGGATACTCCACACGCACGCCATCGATGGTGATCACCTCACGCGCGCCCTCGAACTTCGCGTTCGCCTTGATCTTGTCCAGCAGCGTGAACGGCTCGCCTTCCGCGCACTTGAGCTGCAGCTCCGGCGTGTTGTTGGCGTTGGGCAGCGCGTTCAGCACGGCGCTCGGGTCGGCATGGCGCGACAGGATCTCCAGCAGGCGCGCGCCGGTGTACAGGCCATCGTCAAAGCCGTACCAGCGGTCCTTGAAGAACACATGGCCGCTCATCTCGCCGGCGATCGGCGCCCCGGTTTCCTTCAGCTTGGCCTTTACCAGCGAATGGCCGGTCTTCCACATCAGCGGTTCGCCGCCGTGCTGGCGGATCCACGGGGCCAGCTTGCCGGTGCACTTGACGTCGTAGATCACTTGCGCGCCTGGGTTGCGGCCGAGGATTTCCTCTGCGAACAGCATCAGTTGGCGGTCCGGGAAGATGACCTGGCCGTCCTTGGTCACCACGCCGAGGCGATCACCGTCGCCGTCAAAGGCCAGGCCCAGTTCGCAGTCGGTCTCGCGCAGGCATTGCATCAGGTCCTGCAGGTTTTCCACGTGGGCGGGATCGGGGTGATGGTTGGGGAAGTTGCCGTCCACCTCGCAGAACAGCTCCGTTACTTCGCAACCAAGACCACGGAACAGGTCGCCGACGAAGGCTCCGGCCACGCCGTTGCCGGCGTCGAGCGCGATCTTCATCGGGCGGGCCAGCTTCACGTCGCCGGTGATGCGGTCGAGGTACTGCTGGCGCACATCATATTGGCGGTAGCTGCCTGCGCCGCTGGCAAAGTTGCCAGCCTCGATACGCTGGCGCAGGGCCTGGATCTGATCGCCGTAGATGGCCTTGCCGGCCAGCACCATCTTGAAACCGTTGTAGTCCGGCGGATTGTGGCTGCCCGTGACCATGATGCCGGAAGTGGCTTTTACGCCATCCAATTCGATGTTGGTGCCGAAGTAGACCATTGGCGTGGCGACCATGCCGAGGTCGATCACGTTCATGCCGGCGGCGCGGAGGCCTTCGACCAGGCCGGCGATGAGGTCGGGACCGGAGAGGCGGCCGTCGCGGCCGACTACTACGGCCTTCTCACCCGCCTCGGCGGCGGCGGAACCGAACGACAGTCCGATCAGGCGGGCCACGTCGCGGGTCAGCGTCTTATCTACGATGCCGCGAATGTCGTAGGCTTTGAAGATGGAGGGATCGATTACCATACCTAGTTCCGTATTGGCGGGCTTATGCGCCGCATTTGAAAGTCAACTCAGACGCTATTGTGCCGGATTTATGTTCAAGGACCGGGAGACAGGCGGTTTATAATGCGCCCCCAATCCCCTGCTATTGGTCGTATGCCCGTTGCAAAGGCAAATCCCGCCTGCGTACCCGGTTGGCCGGCAGAACAGAAAAAAGCCGCAAACTGGGCGCAGCGCCTTGAACCGACAAGTCCCGACCTTCCTGTATGCAGCACCCCCTAGAACCGGCTGGTCATACATTGGCGCGGCTCCCGCGTCATAAAATGAAGCTGCCAACGCGAACGTCATCTGAAACCATCCGCCGCCGCAGCCGCATGCTCGCATGGGCCGGGCTTGGCCTGTTGTTCTATGGGTTAGCTGCCTTGGCAGGCCATGAGGCGAGGCGACACGGACTGGTAACACAGGTTTTCCTGAATACCATTGCGATGTCGGTCATCCCCTATGCCATCGCTTACCGCTTGCTGGACCGCACCATGCATATGCCCCCGCTTGAGGGGAACAACATGGTGGCTCCTGCAACGCTCCTGCCCTTTGCCCTGCTTCTTGCCGTCTGCGCAACATTTCGCATCGACTATTCACGCGGGGCAATGCTGGTATGCATGCTGATCACATTGTTGTGGCTCTGGAGCGGCTACAAGCGGTTTGTCAGTCAATACATTCCCACTTTTGGTTATAGCGACCCACAGTCGCTCGCGCACCTCAATACACTGCTGGACATGCCAGGTGCAGCGCAAAGCTCACACGCAGAGTTTCGCCACATAGTCACTTTGCCCGAAGCCGTCAACTGCGATGGGCTCATGATGGACCGTAGCGCAACCGTTGACCCGGAACGTACCCGGGCGCTTGCGCGGTTCAAGCTCAGCCACGTTCACGTTTATTCCGTGGAGCGCATCGCTGAACTCCTTACCGGGCGCCTGGCTCTGTCGAACATAGATGAGAACTTCCTGGATGACCATGCCCAGAACTTTATCTATGCTCCGCTCAAGCGAATAAGCGATATAGCGGCAGTCCTGATACTGGCACCGATTGCCATTCCCATAGGACTGATCGTCGCAGCCGCCATCCGTTTGGAGTCCAGCGGACCGGCGATCTTCCGCCAGGAACGGGTAGGCCTTTATGGCAAGGTGTTCACCATGTTCAAGTTCCGAAGCATGGCGGATATACCCGATGTTGAAGCCCAGTTTGCCGCGCACCGGGATCCTCGTATTACGCGGGTCGGACGCTTTATCCGCAAGTACCGACTCGACGAAATCCCGCAACTCTGGAACGTATTCGTTGGGCAGATGAGCCTGATTGGCCCCCGCCCGGAACAGGCATCGCTGGTGGACTCCTTCTCGGAAACGATCCCATACTATCCGTACCGCCATCTCGTGCGCCCCGGGTTATCAGGTTGGGCCCAGGTCCAGCAAGGGTACGCTGCCAGCCACGAAGAAACGATCACCAAGCTCAGCTATGACCTTTACTACGTCAAGCACTGCTCGATGGCGCTGGATTTGCTGATTGCTTCCAAGACCATACGTACTCTCCTCACGGGTTACGGGGCACGTTGATGCAACCCGGCTCACCTGGCTGCCGCCTTACGACTTGATGCGCATTCTGTTGCTGACGACCGGACTCAAGCTTGGAGGGGCCGAGCGCCAGGTCGCAGATCTGGCCAGCCAGTTCACCGCACTCGGGCATAACGTAGCCGTGGTAAGTCTTACCCTCGCGCAGGAAATTGAGCTACCACCAGGCGTAACGCTGTTCCGTGTCGACCTGCGCAAGACTCCACTGCAATTCTTTCTCACGTTGCGCGCTGTACGGAAATGGGTCGGCGACTGGTGTCCGGATATTGTTCATGCGCATATGTTTCATGCCAATATCTTTGCGCGACTGATGCGCCCCCGGCGATCCAAGGGCAATCGCATTCCGGTGGTTTGTACGGCGCATAGCCTGCGTGAGGGTGGCTGGCTTCGCATGCTGGCGTATCGACTGACGGACCAATGGTGCTCGCTGACCACGCATGTGAGCACAGAAGGCCGGCAGTACATGCTGGACGTCCACGCGACGACAGAAGACCGGATCCGTGTCATGCCAAATGGAATTGATACGGACCGCTTTCGGCCTGATCCGAATGCCCGTGTACAAACGCGACGAGCGCTCGGCTTGGGTGCGGACAGTAGAATCCTGCTGAACGTCGGGCGGCTCGTTCCGGAAAAGGCGCAGCACCATCTGATCGAGGCATTTGCACTGTTGCGCCGCGACCCACAGATCGCTGCCGACACGCATCTGCTGATAGCAGGAGATGGCCCCCTCAGGGAAGCACTGTCCAGCCATGCCGCCGCGCTGGGCCTGTCTCATGTAGTCAGGCTGCTCGGCCCCTGCTCCAACGTGCCGGAACTAATGAACGCCAGTGATGTCTTCGTGCTCTCTTCTGTGCTGGAAGGACTGCCTCTTGTCGTTGCCGAGGCATTGGCCTGCGAAACTGCCGTCGTTGCGACCGATGTATCCGGCGTACGATCACTACTCGCGGCGTCTGGCACCATCGTAGCGCCAGCCAATATTGACGAACTCGCCGCAGCGATGCGCATGGCCCTGCGCGAGCGACAGGATGTCGCATCAGGACGGGCGCACGTCGTAGCCACCCACGGCCTGCCCTACGTTGCAACGCAATGGATTCGATTGTACCAAGATCTGTCTGCCGCTCAGGGCCACAGCCCGGGCGAAGTGTCCTGCCAGGAAGCCGGGCATGCGTAGACAGATCGCACGCAATGTGGTCTGGCTGCTTGGCGAGCGCGCCCTTCAGGTCACGATCGGTATCGTTACTGTTGCATTGATCGCGCGTGGCGTAGGCCCGGAAGGTTTCGCCCACTTCCAGTACGCGCAGTCCCTTGTCCTCATTGCCTCATCCATCGGACTCATTTGTGGCAGCGAGGTCGTTGTGCCGCGCCTGGTCGCCAACTCTTCACCCGCGACGCAATACCATCTTCTAGCGCACGTCTTCGGACTAAGGGCGGCTGCCGCCGTGGCAGGCTACCTGCTGCTCCTTGTGGCAATCGTGCTCACCGGCCAGGATGCCATCACAGTGCACATCGCCGCGATTCTCGGACTGTCTATCCTGCTGCGTGAACCATTCGGCGTAGTTAATGCCTGGATGCAGGCCCACACCGATAATCGCGCAGGCGTTACCTTCAGCTTGCTGGCCTTGATGCTGAAAGGCGCATTGATTAGCACCCTCTACCTTTTGCAAACGCACACCGTTCATGAATATGCGTGGGCCTTTGTGTTCGAATCCGCCCTGCTGGCTGCCCTTCTGGTACGCCACTACCTGCAACGCCGCCCGCGCCAGCCGGTATCGCCCGACCGGGAGCTAGTTGCCGGTCTGGTCCGAAATGGCTCGGTATTCTGGATTGGCATGATGCTCATGTTCAGTGCCAGGCGCATCGACCAACTCTTGCTCAAACCGCGAGTGCCGTTGCCCGATCTTGGGGCCTACGCCGCCTGCATGCAAATCCTGGACAACTTTGCGCTGCTCGCCACGATCATCGCCAGCTCCGTCGCGCCACTCGCAATTTATGCGCAACCGACGCTGGCCACGGCACGTCGCAATGTGGCGCGCGTCGCGGGCGGCATGGCAGCAATAGGCGCGACTGGTGGTGCAATCATTGCCTTCAGTGCGCCGTGGATTGTGCATCTCCTCTATGGTGGCCGCTTCGAAGCCACCGTGGCCCTGCTTCGACAAGGCGCCCTTGCAAGCGGCCTGCTCTTCGCTGACGTAGGCCTATCCCTGTTTGCCATCCACCTGCGCAAGCCAGGCTGGCTGGCCGCAAAAAGCCTGCTCGTGCTGGTTGTCACAGCGGCTGTCGACCTGGCCACCATTCCTCACTTTGGCGCACAGGGTGCCGTCTTCGGGTATATCGCAGGCAACGCCATGGCAGTAGCGGCAGGCATTGGCTTCCTGCTACTGTACCGCGGCGAGCCCGCAGCCTCGCCGCGAACCGCATGAACCCGCGTCCGACAATCTGCTTTCTGACCGGCACACTGGATGCACTTGCGGGAGCCGAACGGGTTACCGCAGTCATTGCCAACGGACTCGCACGCCGAGGCTGGCAAGTGCGAATACTTTGTCTGTGGGGCCAGAACAGCCAGTACACCCTGGATCCGTCCATCACGCTTAATGCCTTGTACCCCGAACGGCCGTCATTCAAATCAAGGTATGCCGCCACCGTACTTGGGATCCGGCGTTACATAAAAGATCATGGCGTTGACGTTCTCATCGGCGTGGACACGATGCTAGCTCTCTTCACGCTGCCCGCCTGTTTCCGCTTGCCCGTGCGGCAGATCGCATGGGAGCACTGCAATTTTGACCAAGACCTGGGACGGCGCAGCCGGCGCCTCGCACGACGGCTGGCGGTGCGATTTTTTGAACAAGTGGTAGTACTGACTGCTCGAGACCGAGCACGCTGGCATGCGTGCCTGAATCCCGCCAACCCCGTCGAAGTCATCCCCAATCCCCTGCCCTTCAAGCCACCTGAGACAGGCCCGATGGCGGGCTCAAAAACCGTGCTGGCGGTAGGCCGCCTGACCGAGGCAAAAGGTTTTGACGTCTTGTTGCTTGCTTGGAAACAAGTTGCAATGGCCTACCCGGGCTGGAAGCTGCGCATTGTGGGCGAAGGTGAGTGCCGGGCTGAGCTGGAACGGCTTCGTGATCAGCTAGAACTGGGCGATTCTGTGACACTGCCTGGTGCAACCAGCCAAATTACGAACGAGTACAGCGATGCGGAAATCTTCTGCCTGAGTTCACGTTATGAAGGCTTTGGCATGGTCCTGATCGAGGCCATGGCCTTTGGCCTGCCAGTTGTATCGACAGATTGTGAAACCGGGCCACGCGAGATTCTGCAAGACGGCAAGAATGCACTGCTTGCTCCAGTGAACGACAGCGAGGCATTGGCCAAGCGACTTCTGCAACTCGTTGCAGATGATACCCTGCGTCAACAAATTGCGCTGGGCGGAGCCGCCACTGTGCGTCGCTATATGCCAGACCTGATCCTCGAAAGCTGGGAGCGACTGTTACTGGCTCCAAACGCCTGACATATCCCGGTATTGGGTCAGATGCACCAATGAAAGCAAAGCAATAGTAACGTCAGCGTATTCATGGGGTTCTGCTAAAATCCGCCCGGCCCAACTTAATCCCTTTTGAGCCACGCAGGCAGGGATGCAGAACTACACGACCGACTGTTCATGCAGTGGATTGACCGTCGAAATAGACTGCGACAAGGATGCGAAATAGTATTTACGAACGTCCAGCTCTGGATATGCCGGGCGGCCAGGAAGGAGCGGCTGCGAGTCCGGAGGAGCGGCGGCTGGACGGCACTCATGTTGCATTCGTAGCGAACTCGTGCTGGTCCATCCAACAGTACCGTAGCGGCGTTATACGCGCTTTGCTCGCCCGTGGCGCAAGGGTCAGCATTATTGCCCCGCCGGACCGCGCCTCCGATTCTCTCAAAGCGCTTGGTTGCGAATTTCACCCGCTGACCCTGTCCGCAAAGAGCGCCAATCCCCTGGCCGACTGGAAATGCTTCAGCCAGCTGGCGCGGCTGTACAGGCAGCAAAGGCCCGATTGCATATTCCAGTACACGATCAAGCCCAATATCTATGGTTCGCTGGCAGCTCGACTAGCCGGCATTCCCTGTGTTGCAGTAACCACAGGGCTTGGCTTCGTCTTCATCAACGACAATCTGGTGGCACGTATAGGTCGCGCGCTCTACCGGGTGGCCCTGCGCTCGACCCATCAGGTCTGGTTCCTCAATCAGGACGACCGTAGGGAATTCCTGATTCGTAAACTGGTCAGGGAGCAACAGACCTTTGTGCTCCCCAGCGAGGGGATTGATCTTGACTACTACGCCCCAGGTCAGCGATCGCCCAATGAAGACAGCACCTTTCGATTTCTCTTGATTGCGCGAATGCTATGGGACAAGGGTGTTGGTGAATACGTTGAGGCGGCGCGCCGCATCTGTGCTGAGCACCCGCACGTCCGGTTCCAATTGCTAGGGCCCGCCGACGTCGAGAATCCCAGCGCGATTTCACGCGCACAGCTCCTGGCTTGGCAGAGCGAAGGGCTCGTTGAATACCTTGGCACGGCACCGGATGTCAGAGGTGCCATTGCCCAAGCGGATTGTGTTGTCCTGCCGTCATATCGCGAAGGTGTGCCGCGCACGCTGCTTGAGGCAGCCTCGATGGAAAAGCCAATCGTGGCAACGGACGTACCCGGATGCCGTGACGTGGTGCGGGATGGTGTAACTGGGAGGCTTTGCCTGGCGCGCAGCTCCGATGAACTGACAGCGACTTTGCTAGAAGTGTGCCAAAGCGACGATGAAACTCTGCGGGAGATGGGCAAGGCCGGAAGGCAGGATGTCGGAGCCCGGTTCGGCGAAGCTCAAATTGTTGATATCTACCTTGAGGCGATAAACCAGCTCAAACGCCGCAATGGCGGCCGATAGCGTTATTGGCGTGCAGGACGCAGGTGAACGACGACAGTCACGCAGATCGGCACGAAGCGAACAAAAGCCATGCTGCGACGAACAGAGTCGCAAGTGATGCATTCGACAACCAGACTCATGGTCCGCAATGGCCGAGGTGCACCAATGCCCATGTTGTATCATATCGGACGAGTCAGCACCGAAGAGGGGCTGACAGCGCGAGACGTCGCAAGGCGAGAGGAACGAAACAGTTTGCCAATATAAGAATACTTTACTCGATCTGGGCACGGACAGTCAGTCTGCAGGGCCCTCATAAACCCCATGGACACCTGTTCGATCAATAGGCGCAGCGTCGACCAGACAACGTTCTGATACGACGATACGTCGCTCTGAGCGATTTCAACTCGAACCATAGTGCAGCCCAAGCTTCAATCACGATAGCTCGCGAGCGGCAATTACGCCACCACCATGCATATACCAAAGATTGCAGTTCTCCTACCTTGCTATAACGAAGAAGCAGCGATTGCGAAGGTTGTTCGCGACTTCCGCGATGCACTTCCAGACGCGAACATCTATGTCTACGACAACAACTCGAAAGACAGAACAGTGGCGGTCGCAAATGATGCTGGGGCGATCGTTCGCACAGAAGCTCAGCAAGGCAAGGGCCATGTCGTGCGCCGTATGTTTCGAGATATTGACGCGGATTTCTACATCATGGCTGACGGCGACGATACGTACGACGCGAGTATTGCGCCGGCCATGCTGCGACTCGCAATCGAGGGGCACAATGATCTCGTTAACTGTATCCGCCGGGAAACGGAACAAGCTGCGTACCGAGGCGGCCATCGTTTCGGAAATCTACTGCTAACCGGCGTCGTACGCCACATCTTCGGCGACCGTGTACACGACATGTTGTCGGGCTATAAGGTATTTTCTCGACGATTTGTGAAGTCGTTTCCCGCTCTGTCGCAAGGCTTCGATATCGAAACCGAGCTGACCGTGCATGCGCTTGAACTGTCGATGCCCGTCGCGCATACCGATGGTGCATATCGCGGTCGTCCTGAAGGGTCGGAAAGCAAGCTGCGGACTTACCGAGACGGCTGGCGCATCCTAATGCTCATTTTCAAGCTCGTTCGGCATGAGCGGCCTATGTTTTTCTTTGGAGCTCTGGCGGCTCTGCTCGCGTTAGGTTCGTTGGTTCTCGCTGCGCCCGTGCTCGAGCATTATCTTGCTACTGGACTCGTTCCAAGGCTTCCTACCGCGGTACTTTCGATGGGCCTCATGCTGATGGCATTCCTCAGCGTCGTTACGGGCACCGTGCTCGACACTGTCAGTCGGGGACGACGGGAAATTCGCATGCTCTCCTACCTTCAATATCCCTCGTCCTCAATGGATGACGTCGCTGCACCTGCAAGCACGGCCCAGGCTGCTGAAATTCTCAACATCTCCCAGCTGAGCCAGTGATGCGCATTCGCGATGACGTCTTTAGTCAGTTCCTGCGTTTCGGCGTTGTCGGCGTCTTGGGATTCATTGTGAACGCTGGACTGGTCGAAGCCCTCGCCCGCGACGGGCGGCCATTCCTAGCCCAGATGCTCGCGTTTCCGGTTGCAGCAACGGTAACGTGGTGGCTAAATCGGCGTTACACGTTCGGCGCAAGTGGGCGGGCGATGCATCACGAGTGGTTGCACTATGTGTTCGCCAACCTCCTTGGTTGGGCTGTCAACAACGGCGTCTATGTTGCACTCGTTTTATGCTTGCCACTCGCGTACAAGCACCCGTCAATTGCCGTGGCAGCCGGCTCGGTGGCAGGCATGTTCCTGAATTTCGGGGCGTCAAAGCTTTTAGTGTTTCGGCGCAGCTGATAAGCGGGCGCCAGAATTTGATGACGCCAACATGTTCGGTTCACCGAACCCAGTTCGCATCTTTGCATTTCCTCAATTTCCCTGTTGGCGCTTACACCAACTCAAAATGCTTGTTGACACTCGGTCAACACAGGAATGCTGAGGCTTTGCGCCGCTTAAACTGACGCCACATCACTGCAGGCAATATATCAGCAGCAAACTTAGCAACGGCATGAAGAGTTTGCCTGCGCAATAGACGTTCTTTTACTCCACGTTTCGTTGTGATGAAACGCAACGGCAACGCATCCAAAAACAAAGACCTCGATCTATGTTCAGTTTTGCGAAACAGTTTGAGTCGATCTTTACACAACGATTCGTCATCGTCACTGGCGCGCTGCTGGCGATGCTAATATTAATCAGAAATGCAGGGCTCTATCCGACTGTGTTCGCGGATGAATGGCACTACAGTTTGCTGAGCCGCTTGCAGCACATTGCTGACGCGTCCGATCCCGACTATGTCTATCTCGGCCTGTTCCGTTTGACAAATTATTGTGGCGACGGCTATCTGGGATGCGCACGAGTGCTGAATGTCGCATTCTTCATGCTAGGCGTGTGCTTCGTCTACTTCTGCGCTAGAAGAGTAGTATCGCAGGGCCTTGCCGGCATGATCGCGCTTGGGACGATCCTTGCTCCGCTGAACATCTACACGGCGTACTACATGCCGGAAGCGATGTACTTTGGATCATTCTGGCTGCTCACGTGGTTTGTTTTCACATTCCCGCGCAACAGCCTCTATCAATACGGCATTGGAACTGGCGGGTTAATCGCGCTGCTGGCAATGGTCAAGCCGCACGCATTTTTTCTTCTGCCGGGTATCGCTCTCTTTTCGGCCTACCGTTGCTTGTGCGACCGGCCCGATGAGCGCCTACGTCGTGCCGTGATGATTGTTGTGATTGTCGTCGTTTCCGCAGTCGTCATAAGGCTAACGCTTGGCGGTGTGATTGCGGGCAAGGCTGGCTTAAGCGTGTTTGGCAATCGGTATGGGTCGATGGCATCCGATTCGACTGCACTTAAACACGCCATATCGACCGTACTGCTTTCCGCCCATGTGTTCGGTCGCCATGCGCTGGCTCTTGCTGTCATGTTCGGCGTGCCGATTGCGATGGCGATTCACTGTCTTTCGCCGCGGAACTTCGCTCGTGTCGATGCCAGCGATGAACGGTTTGCAGCCGTCCTCTATCTTACGCTGCTGCTGGGATCGCTACTCATCGTTACGTCGGTGTTCACCGTGACGGCGGTTGGGAGCGGGCCGTATGAGGTGCTTGAGCGCCTCCACATGCGCTACTACAATTTTATCTTCCCACTGTTCTTCATCGTTGCAGCGTCGTTTCTCTCCACCCCTGCACCTGACAAGAGCAAGCGACACTGGCGAATCCTCATTGCGACGGCAATCGGCATTCTAGCTTGCATTGCGCTCATGAAGCTGTTGGACATTTCCCGGCCAATTAGCGTAGATGGGCCGGAGATCCGGGCCTTCACCTATTCGCCCAGCCACTTCTGGATCCTTGGCTTGTGTGGAATAACCGCAGTGGCTATGTGGGCCTTTGACAGCAAGCTCGGCGCGCGCATGTTCGTATTTGTATTTTTCCCGCTCTTCCTGCTGTCCACTGCATGGTCACTAAATCTAGAAATGCGCGGGAGACTGGGCGCCGATACATATGACCATGCAGGCTTGTTTACGCGCCACTATCTCTCACAGAACGAGTGCGCGCAATTGACGGTTGTCGGCTCTGAACCGGCATCGTTGTTCCGGACGCTATTCTACATCGACAATGCGGCGACTCGGCTCGTGGAACTGCCCCCAGGTGCACCGCTGACCGCCGCAGCTATTCCGAAAGACACGGAATGGGTGCTTACAATTGGCGAGCATGGCAAGGTGCCTGACACAGCGATACGGCCGCACATGGGGGACTTCGCACTTTTTCGGGCCGGGGATCTACGTCGGCCCTGAACAGCCGACGATTTCGCGATTGATCAGATTCGGCACGGCCACAAAAAGCAGCTAGCCCTCATCCGTCCATATGTAGGTGATGTTCGAGGTAAACATCTGGTTCGGCGCCGCCGGCATGAAGTTGCGTTCCAGCAACTTCGCCTCCAACCTTCGGCTTGTGCTTCGATACCTGACCCGGTGACGTCGTTTGTGACGAATCCGGCTCTCACTCTCGCCCATATGCCGCCCAACCTGAGTCTTTCCGGGCGGCAACCCCGCGAAAACGAAGTCCCTCGGTCATTCCCGGCGTGCCATTGGTATCCTTAAACTTTGGAATGAATGGCTCGGCTCAGCACCAGGAGTTGTTCATCGCTCAGGCGCTGACGCTGCGGATCAATCCAGGCCTACTTCGTAAGAGACTCTTCGCGAAGGACGTCGCTTTTTTTTGCGATTTAAAGCACCATAGCTATGAAACTAATAATACAAATACCTTGCTTCAATGAGGCAGAAACATTGGAAGTAGCACTGTCATCTTTGCCACGAAAAATTCATGGGTTTAGGTCAGTTGAGTGGCTAATCATAGACGACGGAAGTCAGGATAATACAGCAGAGATCGCGAAGGCTCATGGCGTAGATCACATAGTTAGACATCCGCGCAATAAAGGATTGGCTAGGGCATTTATGACCGGATTGGATGCCTGTCTAAATCTTGGAGCGGATGTGATCGTCAATACTGATGCGGACAATCAATATAACGCCGAAGACATTCCGGCTCTTGTGATGCCTATTCTTCAGCACCGTGCAGAAGTAGTAATAGGCGCCCGTCCAATATCCACAATTGAACATTTTTCGCCAACCAAAAAGCTACTTCAAAAAATAGGTAGCTGGGTTGTGCGTGCTGCAAGCAAGACAGATATCCCTGATGCGCCAAGCGGATTTCGCGCAATGAATCGAGCTGCCGCTCAGCGCTTGATGGTATTTAACGATTATACGTACACCTTGGAGACGATCATTCAGGCGGGCCAGAAGAACATGGCCATTACATCTGTACCGATTAGAGTTAATGAGGATCTTCGGCCGTCACGTCTCGTAAAGAGTATTCCCTCCTATATTAAGCGCAGCATTGTCACGATTATTAGAATTTTCGCAATATATCGACCGTTTAGTTTTTTTGGCTCTATAGGGGCTGCGCTTTTTGGAATCGGTTTTCTTATCGGCTTACGTTTCCTATGGTTCTACCTAAACGGGTTTGGCGAAGGGCATGTGCAGTCGCTGATCCTGGCGTCGGTCTTATTGGGCTTCGGCTTCCAGGCTCTTCTGGTGGCATTTGTCGCAGATTTATTAGCGGCAAATCGGAAGCTCTTAGAAGATATAAGATTTAAGGTGGCAAATCTAACAAAGGACAGAGGCATCGAACCGATTGAAGATGGCGACCAAATTAGGGCTGAAGGATCAACAATTCTTGCGAGAGATTTATCATGAACATCAAGATCGCAGGCGGAGCAGAAGAAAATGGCATTGTGATCGGGAATTCCTATGACAAATATGGCTCACGCAATCCGATCATCAAATGGATAATGAACGGCTTTGAGTCCGCCTTATCCGAATTCGTGAGCAAGGCATCGCCAGAGTCAATGCACGAGATTGGCTGTGGCGAGGGTTATTGGGTTCTGCGCTGGAATGAGCAAGGATTATCAGCCAGAGGGTGTGATTTTTCAAAAGATGTTATCGAGATTGCCCGAGCAAATTCCATAAACTGTGGTTTGTCACCTGCGCTTTTTGAATCCCGCAGCATCTATGACCTTGATGCGACGCAAGACAGTGCAGACCTTGTGGTTTGCTGCGAAGTGCTGGAACATCTGGAGAAGCCAGAAGCTGGTTTGCAGGCACTCCAACGAATTTGTAAGCAACATTTAATCGTCAGCGTACCGCGAGAGCCATTGTGGTGTACGCTAAATATGGTCAGAGGCAAGTACCTCACGCGTTGGGGTAATACGCCCGGCCATATCCAGCATTGGTCAAAAAGTGGTTTTGTCGAATTGGTTTCAAATTATTTTGACGTTATAGAAACAAGATGCCCATTACCCTGGACGATGCTTCTCTGTCGCCCTCGTCGCTGACCATGACTCCAATCCTACGACGTATTCTTCATGGGGCTGGGAGTGTTCTGGCGTTGATAGGTATCGTTTTTGTCGGATTGCGCCTGCACACTTACTTGCTTGATCTCGATCTCTCGCGGATCACGCTCCTGGTGTGGAGTTTTATTGCGATGTTTTCCTTGATTTACAGTTCAGCAAATTTTCTGCTCGCATTGGCTTGGTGGCATCTTTTGCGTTATCTCGGTTGTTCCCCAACGCGCCTCGGAACGATCAGGGTCTACGGCATTTCGCAGTTGGCCAAATACGTGCCTGGTAACATTTTTCATCTTGCCGGGCGTCAAGCTCTTGGCATGGCCGAAGGTATATCCGCCGGGATCCTAGTTAAATCGACAATTTGGGAACTTGGCTTGATAGCGTCAGCAGGAACCCTGTCTATCTGGCTGATACTCCCCCTGTTGTTACCGAATTTATTTCCGGATTTCCCCGAAATTAAAGGTGTGCTGCTTATGCTGGTCAATACCGCACTCCTTGTTGGTTTCTTGTACCGCACTTTCGACCGTCAACCCACTCTGTCATTTATTTGGCAAATATTCTTCCTTTTGCTTTCCGGAGCGATCTTCGTTGCTTTGCTTGAATTGATTGCTGACACCAAAGGATTAGGTGCGCAACATTGGTTGATGATCGGAGGAGCCTACATAGCAGCTTGGCTCGTGGGACTGGTTACACCCGGTGCGCCAGCGGGTGTTGGAGTTCGCGAAATGATTCTGCTGTTCTTGCTAAAGGATATTGTGGTTGACAGGGACTTGCTTATAGCAATCCTGCTCGGCCGGTTGGTGACAGTAGTTGGCGATCTGATATTTTTCTTTGTGACTTATTCGATTCCAGCAAGATTTTGTGCATTAAAAAAAAGCGATGTCTAAAAATCAGGCTTGGACTATTAGGGAGCTGATCTTCGCCGCATTGGTAATTGCCTTCGTGCTTTTTATGCACGGTGCAGTGCCTTTTTTGATGGTTCCTACACTTGGGCAGGCTGTCTGGTCCATGGGTTTCGCGCAGTCCATGGCAGGTGGGGCGCCGTTCGATTTCTATGCTCATGATTTTGGAGTCCCCAGGTCTGCAGCAATTGCGTTTGGACTTGCGGGGGCTTGGCCCGCAAGCCTGCTGATTAGACTTGGCTTGCAGCCAGCTGATGCCTACTCCGGGATGGTTGCGCTTTGGTTAGGATTGGCTATGTTCTCCGCCTATCGGATAGGACGTCGATTTGGCGCAACGAGATCGAGTGCTCTGCTGGGTGGGCTGACGTGGATGACCATGCCGATCATCTGGGCGCATGCTGGATACAGCCTGCTGTCGGTTGGGATAGCACTTTTGTCATACTACTTCCTGGCCGCTATCAGGCTATTTCTGATCGAAGATGGAGCGACAACGCGGATTGCTCCAACCGCAATCACGCTCTATTTTACGGCCACTATCGTATCCGTGTTTATGGACGGCTATACGTTCATGATGTTTGCCACGGGCTCCAGTATCTTGTTGCTTTATTCGTTCATTACACGGCCCGCGATTCGGCTACCGCTAACAATGATCGCGATTCCAATTCACGTGATAAGTTTTTCGCTCGCCTATTTTCTATTCAGTACTTATGTCGGCAGGTCTAGTTTCGAGGCGCATTCGCTTGATTCTTTCAGAGGTTGGGGTTTAGATATCTCGTTTCTTGTCGCACCAACGAAGGGAGTGCTCTGGCTGCCAGATTTGATGAATCTCAGTCTGAAGCGAACAAATGGGTTTTACTTCGGAGATGAGTCCGTTTGGATGACAACCTTTGCATCGCCAGCTCTAGTTATCGGCGTGCTCGCGTGGCATCACATAAGGCATCAGATCAAAATTTCCACTGGCGTTTTGATTGTTGCAATCTTCGGTTTTTACATGGCGCTTGGACCTTCATTGAAGGTCAACTCGATGAAACCGGAATCTCTCCAACTAAGTTATCCTCGCGAGCAAAGCGCGCAGATGCCGGCTGAGTTCGCAGTCATTCCGACCGGTAACGCATGGATTTCTGAAAACTTACCTGGCTTCAACGTTATGCGGGCCTCTTATCGCTGGTCCGCTTTGGGTATTTTCGCTCTATGGCTTCTCATCATAATATGTATATCGCGAACTGAAAGAAGAAATCGAGCAATTTTTCTTCTAGCGTTATCATCCATAACATTAATCAATCTACCGGATTTGCAAAAGCGGATACGCGCTGGGATTGATTACCGGAGCATGTTCCAACAGATCGATCACGAGCTTGTGGATGAACTTCGTAAATATGTCACTTCAGGAGAAATGACTGCGTTCGTTCCTTGGGGCAACGACTTTATTGCTAACTATTTAGCGCCGAGAGTCGGATTTAAAACCTTCAACATAGGAGGGGATAAAAATCTCGCGACTGCTCAACGGAATTGGCCTTCAGAAATGAATGCACTGGGGGGGGAGTTAGACGCGGCGAAAGCCCAGATGGCGGCGAAAATGCTGGTCGATGGAACAGTTGATGTGGTGATTCTGCCATATTTCCATATGTTGTGGTCGTCGCATTTATGGCCCTGCGTAGCTGAAACAAGCGCCCAACTCAGTGTGGAGCAGCAAGAGAGCTTTCGCAGTCTTCCCAGGTTTCTTTGCCCAATTGATCGGCGAAATGAGCTAAGACCTTTCGTTATCGCTCTGAGAGATTTCTCGTATCTTGAGATTACGGAGACCAGTTTATTTTCCACCATCAGACTGCGCCCGGAATTTGCCGGCGTTGAGAACAGGCAAGCCCTGATGCGCGAGATCTTTAGAAAAATCAATTATCCAATTTCGGCTGACGATAGATTCAATGAGAACCATTATGTGCTCCGTGAGGGGTGGCATAGCCCGGAGGCTCATCGTGTCTGGTCTCAGAGCGCGGGAAAACTGACACTTCCTGTACCCACAGACTGTGAGGTGAAGCATTGTGACGCGGTACTAACGTTTGTAGCGTTTGGTGCCAGCAAAAAAAGACCTGTCTCGGTTATTTTTGGCAGCAGTGATCCTATGTGGCAATGGAACGCAAGAATTGTGGCAACCTCAAGCGAAGCGATGGAGGTAAAGATTCCACTACTCGGCGCAATCCGTAGCCGAGATATTTTAATTTCCATTCCCAATGCAACGTCACCACTGGCATTAAATGTGTCATCCGATGCTCGTGTGCTCGGAATTGCCCTTCAGCGCATCGATTTAGCGAAATATTGAATTTCAGTATCGGGGCTTTTGATGCCGCCCAAAGTACCCCTCCCGGGAGATTCGCACCATCGAACTTCTCGTTGACCACAACTACTTGCCTGTCCTACCACCCAACCAAACTATCATAACCTCTGTGCAGCGGTACTAGGGGGAACGGCCCCGCACCTCTGCAGACGTGTTCCTGCTATCATTTCTTCGCCGTCAGTTCGCGATAGACCTTCGCATAAGCTGCAGCCATCCGGTCCGCGGTAAAGAGTTTGGCAAAACGCTCTTTCGCCTTCTGGCCCATGCTGCGTGCCAATTGGGGGGAACCATCCAGCTTGCACATGGCCGCTTGGAACGCCGCTGCATCCCCGGACGTCACCACCAGCCCGGTTTCACCATCCACATTGACAAAGCTGCTTCCGGTACCAATCTCGGACGAGATCATCGGCTTGCCAAGCATCGCGCCTTCGAGCAACGTAACGCCGAAGGCTTCGGAGCGCAGATGAGAGGGAAAGACCACCGCGCCACATAGTTGCAGCAGCGCCATCTTGTCCAGATCCGGCAGAGCGCCGAGGAAGTGGACATTGGTCAGTCCCAGCCTTTCCGCCTGCTCCTTGAGTTCGGCTTCGATCGGACCAGCACCGACGATCACCACCTTGAATTGCGTTCCCTGCGCAGCCTTTAGCAGAATATGCAGGCCCTTGTAGTAGCGAATAACACCAACGAAGAGAAAGAATCCTTCGCCCAGCTTGTTACGCCAACTCTCCACCAATCCAGTCGAAGGCGTCGGATAGCTTTCTGCGTCGATGCCGATTGGAATCAGCGAAACCTTATCCTTGTATTTCAGCAAGACATCGCTCGTCTCTAGGTAGTTCGGCGAGGTCGCGACGATCCGGTCCATCCCCCCAAGGAAATGGTGCATCAACGGTCGATAGAGCTTCAGCAACGTCCGCTGGCGGACAATATCGGAATGATAAGTAACAAGCGCGGGCTTCGCAGGCCGGACGAGTTTATGAAGAATGTCCCCGAATGGCCATGGGAAATGGTAATGGATGACATCCGCCCACTCGCTTTGGCGTCGGAAATCGTCGATGGCAGTCAGCGACATTGGGGTGGAGGCGACATCCAAGACAACCTTGGATCGGTGAATCTCCGTGCCATCATCGACAATAACAGGTTCCGCCGCCGCGCAACGGCTCAATGTAAACACGCGAGATTCCACACCGTGAGCCTGCACACCACGGCTGATCTGCCTGATGACTTGTTCTACGCCTCCGAATGAATCGGGATAATACGTCTTGAATACGTGAAGAACACGCATAGTGGATTCCGCCAAGTCAAACAAGCGTCCGGTACACATCCAAGGTCGCGCTCGCCGTACGTTCCCAGGACAACAGTGCCGCCCTCTCCTTGCCCAGCGTGATACATTTCTCGCGCAAGGTTGAATCCTCGAGCAAGAGCGCCATCGCAGTAGCTATGGCCTCTGGATCTAGCGGATCGACCTCCACCGCCGCGCCGCCAGCAACCTCCGGCAGACATGATATATCGGAGCAAATCACCGGTGTTCCGCTTGCAAAAGCTTCCAGCAACGGCAGGCCAAACCCTTCGTAGAGCGATGGAAAAATAAAAGCGCTCGCTCCCACATAGATGCTGCGCAATTCGTCCTCGCTGGCCATGTCGGCTAGCCACACCACCCTTTCACCGGCGCGCTGGGCAGCAAGAATAGCCGCCACGTCGGCGTCGCAGCGCCAGCCGGCCCTGCCGACAATCACCAGCTGCTGCTCGTGACGAATGCGCTCGGGCAGCGACAGATAAGCATTCAGCAAAGTGCCCAAATTCTTGCGCGGCTGCAATGTGCCTACGAAAAGAAAGTAGCCCGACCGCAGTTTGTATCGACTCAATACCGATTCGGTGACGCCAGCCTCCGGTGGCACCAGCCAATAGCGATCGACACCGCATGGGACGACGGATATGCTCCCTTCGTCAATATTGAAATATTGGACCAGATCGGCCACCGAGGCGCGTGAATGCGCAATGACATGATCGGCAGTACGCCCCGCCTGCCTGATCTGCCAGTTCTTGAGACGTCGGAGGCGGGGCGATGTCCATTCGGGAAAGCGAAGCGGAACGGCGTCATGCAGGGTGGCAACGACGGGGCAATCCATTCGCACTACCCGATAGTCGGTCGCATGATAAATGTCGATGTGTTCCGTTACCCGCAGCGTCGCCCCGAAGGCGCTAGCGAGGGCCTGCTGCGCAAAGGGTCTGGGAAACGCGACGATTCCGTGCGGGAAGCCAGCGCCATGCACGGGGCCGCGATAGACACATTGTGTCAGAGAGCAACCGGATCGCGGCAGCGTGCGCGCAAGCGCGGCGGTGTAGACACCGATCCCATCCAGTTTGCCGCCGTGTCCCCCTCCATAAAGCGTGCCCGTACTCAGCCCCACTCTAAGCGCATTCACCTTTCAAACATCCAGCGTAACGTTTCTTTGAAGTCCGGTCGAAACAGATTTGGCACCAGACGATCCAGCTTTTCCGACGAACCGACTAGGGTGCGTACCTCATTGGCACGAACGAACGCAGGATTGACCTGCACCTCGATCGGATACGCTGCAATCTGCTCCATGGCGAAAACAATTTCGCGCAGTGTTTGCTGCCGCCCGCTACAGATATTCACGATCTCGCCCGCAACATCGCTCTGGAGCAAGCCAAGATACGCCTGCGCAACTGTACGCACATCGGAAAAATCGCGCGCTACGTCGAGATTTCCCAATTCGATAACCGGGGCACGCTTGCGAAAGTGCGATACTATCTTGGGTACTAAGAAATGATTCGCCTGGCCCCGTCCGGTGTAGTTGAAAGGGCGCGTGATAACGATCGGGAATCGCTCGAACCAGGTCCGCACCATGAACTCCATGGCGATCTTGCTGGTGGCATAGTGATTCACCGGCAACGGCGGCTGGCTCTCTGCAATCACACCTTCGCAAGCATTGCCGTATACGTTGGCGCTACTGGCCATGACGATTTTGGCGGGGGTGTGATCCGTGTCCGCACATGCCTGCAGCAGGTTCAGCGTGCCAATGACATTGACCCGGTAAAAGGCTTCGGCATCGGCATGGGCGACAAAGCTGATTGCCGCCAGATGGAGAATGTAGTCGGGTCGGTGTTGGTCGATGACACGGCGGCACTGCTCGATATCCATGATATCGAGTGTGATTGCATCCGCGTTGCTGCCGTCATCGTGTGCGCACGTCGCCAGCACACGCATGCCGGCTTGCCGAAGAGCATCGTCAACGTAGTACCCGGTGAACCCGTGCGCGCCCGTAACCAGAACGCTCGGTGAAGGCTTAGAACGAGAATCCAATCTGATTTCTCCGAAGGTCCGCATCGACCATCATCTGACACAACGCTTCAAGCGTCGTCTTCGGCTCCCATCCGAGCGTTTCCCTGGCCTTGGCAGGATCACCGATCAACAGTTCGACCTCGGCCGGCCGGTAGAATTTGGGATTGATGCGTACCACGGTGTTGCCCGTCGCCGCATCAATACCAATTTCGTTCTCGGCGGTTCCCTTCCACTCCAGCTGCGTGGCGACCGCCTTGAATGCCATCGACACGAAATCGCGGACGGTTTCCGTACGGTTGGTGGCAAGTACATAAGTATCGGGCTCCGCAGCCTGCAGCATGCGCCACATACCTTCGACATACTCCTTGGCAAATCCCCAATCGCGCTTGGCGTCCAGATTTCCTAGTTCCAGTATGTCTTGCTTCCCCAGTTTAATCTTGGCAACTGAATCGGTAATCTTCCGCGTCACGAACTCCCGTCCGCGTAGTGGCGACTCGTGATTGAACAGAATTCCGCTCGTCCCGAAAATTCCATAGGATTCACGATAATTCACCGTCATCCAGTGCGCATATAGCTTGGCAACACCATAAGGGCTGCGAGGATAAAACGGCGTTGCCTCGGTTTGCGGAATTGCCTGGACCTTGCCGAACATTTCGGACGTTGAAGCCTGGTAAAAACGAATCTTGGGATTGACGATGCGGATCGCCTCGAGCAAATTCGCCGCACCGACGCCAGTAATCTCGGCAGTCGTGATGGGTTGCTCGAATGAAACACCCACGAAACTCTGCGCCGCTAGGTTATAAACTTCCGTGGCTTCGCTGGTCTGAAGCAGGCGGATACAGGTGCCCAGGTCCGTCAGATCAAATTCGACCAGATGCAAATTGGGATGCGCCACGATCCCCAGTTCGTCGATGCGCCAGAAATTGACTGAACTGGTCCGGCGATAGGTCCCGTAAACCGTATAGCCTTTTTCGAGCAGCAATTGCGCTAGATAGGCGCCGTCCTGACCGGAAATGCCTGTAACGATTGCGGTAGTCATGCAACATTCCCCTTTCTAAAATTATCTTCAGTCCTGGCCTTGTTTGCCGTCCAGGAATATGTCCAATGTGAATCCGCCGGATTGGTTAGCAAAGAGACAATCTGGCTTGCGGTTTCGGCCCAGCTGGATCTCGGCATGCCTGCCGAGCGTGCTGCAAGCCCCATCCGAGCATTCTGCAACCATCCCTTGATTGCGCTCGAAAGGCCGGCAGGTGAAACGTCCGAAAAATATGTGGCGTAGTCGCCGGCGACCTCTCTGAACACGGGAATATCCCGCGCGAGAATTGGCTTGTCGTGCTCGGCGGCTTCTACCAGCGGCAGCCCGAACCCTTCGCCTTCCGATGCCATAATGACGCCGTCCGCAGTGGCGTAAATCTGCTCCAGTGCCTCATCACTGATGCCGCGGTACCAGAAAAGGTTCCTGCCATAGCGCGGATGACCGGTAATCTGCTGCGCTACCTTCTCGATCATCCAACCTTCCTTGCCGACGATGACAAGATTCAGCGACGCGCCTTCCGTCCACAGTCGGTCGAACGCCGCCAGCACCTGCCTGTGTCCCTTGCGCGGTTCGACTGTGCCCACCATCAGGGCTGTCGGCGCTGCACGCATCAAGTTAAGGTCTGAACGGATTGCATCATCGATACCCATGGAAGGCGCCGACGCGCGAATATCGCTGCCATTATGAAACCAGCCAATCCGGAAAGGTCGCTCGCGCTGCACTCCGCTTGCCTTGACCCACTCATGCAATTCGGAGGCCACCGCCTGCGAAACGCAGAGTGCACCGTCGTTCCGGGCGACTTCCTCGAGCCAGATCTCATGAGCCGAGGCCGCGCCGTGCGGGAAATGCTGTGGCAACCGGATCGGCAACAAATCATGTACCACAAAATACACCTGCGCCCCACGCCGGCGCAGGTCCGCGAAGAACTTCGACTGCTGTGGCACAAAATAGGCGTGCCAGTCGAGGCCGAGAAATACATCCTGTGCATCTACCTGTACTGGCTCATCGTCCAGTGCAGCGGCTGCACCGAGAAACTGCATGGTGAAATGCCGAGCGTAATAATACGACCGTTCCGCCGTTGCGTAGACTGGCTCGACGCGGAAGCCCGGTGGCGGATTACGCAGCAGGAAGCTCAGGATACTTCTCGCCACGCGCTCAATCCCAGTCTTGAGATCATGCTGGATGATCGCTGAAACATCCACGAGCAGCTGGCGCGCGCCTGCTTGCAGCGGGAGTGACGTGGAGATTGTCTGCGCCAGTTCATGCAGATCGACTGCCTTATCACCGCCCTGACACGCGAGCGCATCGAGCAAATGCCCCCTCGCGTCGGTTGCATAGGCTCGCTCGATGGCCTGGACATAGCGGTCAGCGACCCCTCGTGGTGAATGCTCCGTCCATACCAGCTCCCGCGCCTTTTCTCCAAGTTGCCTCCGCAATGCCGAATCTTCCCACAGCCTCTCGATAGCCTCGGTCAGTTCATCATCCGCGAACTCGTCAGCCAGTTTCCAAACCGTGCCCGTCGGAATATCGGCCATGGACCCGTGTGCGTTGACGATCGTCGGTAGTGCGTGATTCATGCAATCCAGCGCTGTAGCCGACGTCTCTCCTCGCGAAAGCGTGCGCAATTGAATGGCAATGTCGGCGCTTGCCAACCAGTCCTCATAGTCCTGATCGGAAGTCAGACCGGTCACTTGGACACGACCCTGCCCCCTGGCTTCCATCACCTTCAGCAATTCCGCGCCGTACGCTCCCCCATGCATCTCTCCGACAAAGACCAGCCGGCAAGTCATATCGGCCGCCAAACGCGATTGGAGCCACGCGGACAGCTCGCGGTGGTTCAGTTTTGTCGGCGCGATCATGCCGAAGCTGGCGACGATGAAATCGTCTTCTGACAGCCCGAGACGCAACCGTGCGGCCGACCGGTTAGCCTGGTTGGCGGACTTACGCAACAGCGGAATATGTTGCCAGTCCTCGGCGATTTCCCGGCCATACCATGCCGAAGCCAGCCGATGCGAGACATCGGAATGCACCACGACGCCGAGGGAATACTGAAGCACCGAAAGATTGACTGGATATTTGTAGATCGCCTCCACCTTGCCTTCAGGCCTGGTACCCTCGACCGCAGCGAGATACCCGTGCGAATGATACAGCTGCCTCTGCCAGATATCGCGCGCAAGACCAGCCGAATCCATATTGGAATACAAGCCGCTCAGGAAAAAATCATGCAGCACCGTGACACCGGGATAACGCTCCAGCAACGCCGGCATGTGCGCATGAAAAAGGGAATTGCCGAACTGATAAACAATCCGGTCGTATTCTTCCGCATGCGCCTGGAAATAATCGACGGTGCGTATATTGCAGTCCGCACTGATCAACGGCGCCTGCACTTTTTCCTGATTGCAGATGACATCGATCTCATAGTGACGGCTCAACTCCGGCAATAGTGCGGCACTATAGCCCGCGATGCCCGTCGGCTCCGGCGGGAGCGGCGAGACGTAAGCCAGCCGGGGGCGCCGCGCTTCCGGCAGGGGGACAACGGCGCCGTTGCAGCAATTGGCTCCGGCGCTTTCTTCGTGCCATGCGTCCACGCTATCCAGCAGGAGCCGTGCAGTTTCATCCCAGGAAAATTCCTTCGACTTGCTCAGGCCATGCTCCTGGAGCGCACTGCGGAAGCCGTCATCGGTCAACACACGATCAAGCAGGACCGACATGCCCCTGACATCGCGGGCAGGGAACATGGCATCCTCGCGGCCGATTACCTCCGGAATGCTTGAACTGTTCGCGCCGATTACGGCAGCGCCACACGCCATCGCCTCCAGTGCGGGCAAGCCGAAGCCTTCGTGCCACGATGGAAAGACGAACGCCTTGCACGCGTTGTAGAGCGCGACGAGTTCGTCGTCCGTGACATAGCCGGCCAAGACCATTTCGTCCCGGCTCAAGCCGTTGGCCTTGGCGAGATTGCGCAATTGCGCAGTCTCGCCTTCGGTCAGTTTGCCAACAATCAGCAGCTGATGCGCAGCGCGGCTAGTGGGCGGCAAGCTGGCGAATGCCTCGATCAGGCCATGTAGGAACTTGCGCCCATCCGTTCCGCCCGTGTACATGACAAACGGCCGCGTGATTTCAAAGCGGGCGGCAAGCCGTTCGCGATCGGACTCGGAGAGCGCAATCTTGCGAAAACACGAATCCACGGCGGCACGAATATTCGCGACCCTGTGTGGAGGAAGATCGAGTAGCTCGATCCCCTCTTTGCGCGATGACTCTGAAATGGCAAACCAAAGGTCTGCCCGGCGCGCGTGACCAATCTTCTGATAATACCAGTCAGAGATCGACGGTTCCGTCAGATAGGTGCCTTTGTGAATCAGCGGTACCAGATCATATATTGTCACTGCATTGCGCAGAGAATTCGACAGGCGTCCGACGCTGGTTACCACATCGTCCACATAGCCTTCAAAAAGGCTGCTGACCAGAACAAGATCAGGCTTCAGGCTTGCCAAAAACGCTTCGCGCGTGGCCTCGCCAGCGTATCGGCGCTGCTGACTTTCAGGCAAGGAAAAGCGGACATCGTGCAGGCCCGACCAGACCCGAATACTCTCCTGCGGCACCACGCTGTCCAGCGAGGCGCGAATGTGCTCGACGGATTCGGCCATTTGCCCGTTCAGGGCAATGATTAGCTCATGCTGTGCATTCCGCCCTGCCAGCGCCGCCGCAAGCGCAAGCGAATAGCGCCCGATACCCCGAAAGCGGCTTGCACTTTGTGCACCTTGCAGATCCAGGACGAGCCGCATTATTTCTCCATATCCTCAGTACTCGACGTGGCCGACTTTCTCAAAAGCCGGCTTGCTATCCAGCGATTGGTGGCGGGCATGTCTTGCCAATTCCCTTCATTGCCAGTCGGGACAGTCGGGAAATAGCCGCCCGCCGGAGCGCTCAGGGACCCGTAGAGCCTTCGTGCAGCCCTTTCCAGATTGGGGAGTCGGGCCAATAGACCCAATAGCAGATTCTTATGCGTGGGATGACTGCGCAAGTGCCCGATCGCCGCGCGGCCGATTCGCTTGACCGCACGCTTTGCAATGGAAATGCCCTGCTGACGCACTCGCGCCGACAATGCCGGGGCGCGAGGGGACGACATGGCCGCTTCGCTCGCGCGATGCACATCTTGCGGTGCGTGTACTCGTCGGCCGCCTCTGAGCGTATCGAGCACTGCCCGTAGCGGCGCTGTAAGACGCCAAGACGTGCTGTTGCGCAGCGCACTGATTTCCGCCGTCAGCCGCGCCACAGCCTGTAGTTCCTGCCGGACCGTGCGAAGTTCCGCGGAGAGGCGCCCGGCATGATTACGTGCCACGTTGAGTTCCTCCCCTTGTCGGGCGTACAAGGCTTGAAGGGCGTCGAATTCTCCTTCCTTTTCATGCAAGGCCGCCTGAACCGCGGCAAGACGGGCCGCCGGCAATTCGGCAACGCGCGCCTCGCGGCGCCCCACGTCGACCATCCAGTCCACCATGAATTCGTCGAACACATTGGGCGGGGTCTTCAGGGCATCGGCCAGATCCAGATGGCTGTCGTCCACATAGAAGCGATTCAGTCCATCAAAGTAGGCAAACTGATAGCCGGCAGCGAGCAAGGTGTGCTCCCATTCAACGCCCGAAGATTCTTGACTTAGCGGGCGCGTGGACTCAAGCACCACGATCCATGGGCGCCAGCGCTTCCAGTCCATGCCGGCGACGACATCGGCTTCGGCGCCTTCAACGTCGATCTTGAGAAAATGAATTGCCTTGTCAGCGACGTGCTCGGCGCAGATATCTGCGAGCGTTCGCATCGGCACATTGGACTCGGTATAGCGCCAGCCGGCTTCGAAGTGCGTGTGCGCGACTTCGCGGTCCATGGTCGACAGGCCGGTATCCGGAATGGAATAGAACGTAATCTCGCCTTTCCTGGCTCCCACTGCGCATTGCAGATTGACATCACGCGGGCGCTCGCTCTGCAGTCGGGAAAAGAACTGATTCACCGGTTCGACATTGACCCCCGCCCAGCCGCGCTCATAAAAGGCGCGAGTGACGGAGTGCAAAGTGGGATCATTCGCACCGATATCAATGTAAAACCCCGCCTCGATATGCTTTAGAGCACGCCAAAGAACTACGTCCTCAAAGTTCTGTGCGTAAGAAAGAAAAGTCATTGTGTGGATTTCCGCCAGACACACGCCATGAATTCATCGTCCTTGATAAATTGATCGAGAGTGAGTCCAGCCTGCTGACCTAGCATCTCGCGGGATCGGCCAAGGTAAAAAAAGAGATGAAAGCGGGTGTATTCGTACAGGTACTCGAAGCAAGGGGTTGCATGCACCATACGGGCGCCCGCATTCAGCAGATTGGACATTGCACGCAGCTCGTCTGCCGGATGCCGAAGATGCTCGAGAACATTATTAGAGAAAATACCATCGAAGCGCATCCCTGCGAGCGTTTCGCGTTTCGAAATTACCTCCGATCCAGCCGGGCTCGCATCACCGTGCGGTTCGAACCCATACACGTTCCAGCCTTCGCCGCGCAGTATTTTAAGCGTCCTTGACCAACTGCCCGCGCCGTAATTCAAGTAGACGCCATCACGCCGGGGTTCCAATGCGTGGAATGCTCTCAATTCCTGCTCGGTAGAATCGCCTTCGGCATATACCAGATAGTGCCATTGATACTCCAGGGCTAGCTCGGCTCCGGTTAACGTTAGCATTTTCTGAGGACCGAAAATCAGGTCACAGCGCGGGCACTGATGGCGCGATAGCCGACCACCACCGAACGAGCAAAACCCTTCATACGCGACGAATGTGGCGCGGACGTCGGCGTGGTCGCAAAGCGGACAGGTCAGCTCTTGTAATCGGCCACTATCCCTTGCTTCCATCGTATCGATAATAGACCACTTGAGCGCAATCTGATGCTTGATTCCCTCATTTCGGGCCAACGCTACCGCCAATTCGGTACCTTCCAATCGCTGCGCAATGGCTTGGACGGTCTGATCCCGTGCGCATTCTGCCTGCTGGAGGCGTGCCAGTTCCCGCTCCAGTGCACTCAGCGTCGAACGTTTGGTCACGGCAATATTCAGATACGCCAGAAGGCGATTCAGAATTTCCCTGCTCATGAGTTCCACTAGTACTCTACCGTGACAAACGGGTCCAGCCAAGCACAGCCAATAAAATGGGGATGGCTGGCGTTAACTACCGAAAACATCAAGGCGCGGTCCTTCCACTCGTAATTGTTCTGCAGATGGTTCTCGGAACTCGCGACCGATGTGGCGATCGAGTAATGCCCCTCACCGAGGTTGGCGGGGAACTCAAAGCGGTAAAGCACACGCTTCCCGGACTCGACATTCGAGACGATGTGCTCTTTCAGCTGAGTGTTGGTGCCGTAGATGGGTTGTCCGAGCCGATCCTTGATCATATAACCAAGGACCAAGGTGGGAATCGGAGCGTGCGTCACGACTTCCACTCGCAATGTCACGGTCGTGCCAACGTCGATCGTCTCGACCGGTCGCCCCAGCTTGTCCAGCAATTCGATTCTTGAAACCACGGCTTCACCGGTGCCGGAAACCGTTTGCACCGTTCCGCATTCAAGCACGCGCTGCGTAATGGCGTAGCTCTCCCGCTCAGCCAGAAGGGCATTGTAAAAATCCATGACCTCTTCCGGTTTGCCTATTTTCACCAGACGACCACTATCCAGTAGAATCGCACGATCACAAATCGACTGGATCGCCGTTCGATCATGCGACACCATCAGCAAGGTGGTGCCTTCCTCACGGAAGCTTCGGATCCTGTCAAAGCTCTTATGCTGGAAGTATGCATCGCCAACCGAGAGCGCCTCGTCAACAATCAGCACGTCCGGCCGCCGCGCAGTGGCAACGCTAAATGCCAGCCGCATCTGCATGCCGCTCGAATACATTCTCACCGGCTGATCAATATAATCCCCAATCTCCGCAAATGCCTCGATCTCCGGCATCAGGGTCATGACCTCGCCGGTATCCATGCCAAGCAACTGGCCTGCCATCAGCACATTCTGACGCCCCGTAAAGTCGGGATGAAAACCCATGCCGAGTTCGAGCAAGGCAGACACGCGGCCAGTAACGCTGATACTCCCCGTGGTGGGCATCGTCGTGCCGGTGATCATCTTGAGCAAGGTGCTTTTCCCTGCGCCGTTGACCCCGACGATGCCGACTGCTTCGCCCGGCTCCACGACAAACGATATATCGCGCAGGATCCAACGCAGGCTATGACGCTCGCGCCCGAATGGTGCAAACCACTCCAACAGACGCGACCAGCGGGTCGGATACTGTTTATAGGCCTTTCCGACCTGACCTACTGAAATCGTACTCATTAAAGCTCATCCACCATTTCACCAGAGCGCTTGCGGAACAGCTGCATGCCGGCGAAGCATAAAACCAGCGCCAGGGCGGTAGCCGGCGCAAGACTCATCCAGTCGGGTGCTCGTCCGCGTACCAGTATGTCTTGATACGCACTGACAATGGATGTCATCGGATTCAACTCGACCGCCTTGCGCGCTAGGTCTGGCAGCGCATTTAGCGGGTACACAATCGGAGTGAGCCAGAACCAGAACTGCAGCACCACGCCCATCAACTGGCCAACATCGCGAAAGAAAACATTGAGAACGCCCAGAATCATCCCGAGGCCAATGGAAAACGCGATTTGAATGACCAGGACAGGGAACAACCAGCCGAACGCCCAGCCCGGGAAATTTCCCGACACCAGCAAAAAGGCAACAAAAAGAGAAAAGACAATAACGAAATTCAGCCCCGCATTAAGCACGATAATGATCGGCAGACAAATGCGGGGAAAATTAAGCTTCTTGATCAAATTGGCCTGATCAAGAAAGACGTTCTGTGAACGGCCAATAATTTCGGCAAAAAAAGCCCAGGTAAATGCGCCTGCGCACAAATAAATGCTATAAGCTAGGTGACTTTCCACCCCCGGCAGGCGCGTCCGCATCATCTGCGAAAAAATGACCGTATAGACAACGATCATCGCAAGCGGATTGATAATCATCCATGCCGCCCCCAGCATCGAATTCCGGTAACGCGACTGAAATTCGCGCTTGACGCTTCCAATGATGAAGCCACGATAATTCCAGGCCGACCTGACTAGCCCAATCGCCATTACGCCACCCGTCCGTACGAATCCTCCAAACGGACAATATCGTCTTCACCGAGATATTCACCGCACTGCACCTCGATCAGAACGAGATCAAGCACCCCTGGATTAATCAACCGGTGTCTGTGGCCTGCGGGAATATAGGTGGATTGGTTCGGCTGCAGCGAAATGGTCTGCTCACCATTCACCACATCGGCACTACCGCTCACCACGATCCAGTGTTCGCTGCGATGGTGATGCATTTGCAGCGACAACTGAGCACCCGGCTTGACAACGATGCGCTTGATCTTAAAGCGGTCGCCTTCTTCGAGCACCGTGTAGGTCCCCCATGGCCGATGCGCAGTTTTGTGGATCTTGTAGCTATCATGCCCGTTCTGCTTGAGCTGACCGACGATATGCTTCACATCTTGCGTGCAGTCGCGGTTTGCCACCAGCAGCGCGTCAGGAGTATCGACAATAATCAGGTTGTCTACACCCACGGCACCGACCACTCGATCATCGCTCTTGATATAGCAGTTGCTGACACCATGCAACAGCGCATCGCCATAGATACGATTGCCCTGTGAATCCGGTGGCGTTAGTTCGCTAATGGAATGCCAAGAGCCGATATCACTCCATCCCATGTTGCTCGGCACAACCGAAACGCGATCCGATTTTTCCATGATCGCATAATCGATGGAGATGTCCGTGACACGCTTGAAGTGTGTCGCCTCGAGTTCCAGAGCGCGGCAGCAATCGGCCATCGAAATGGCACCAGCAACAAAGCTGCTTTCGCAAGCCCGAAGCAGGTCCGGAGTAAAGTGATTGAATTCCTTGAGGATGGCCTTCACGCTGAAGCAGAACATCCCAGAATTCCAAAGATGGGAGCCACCCGCCACGAGCGCCTCGGCAACTTCCAGTTTCGGCTTTTCGACGAACCGGACCACAGGATGAACACCGTCCAATCCCCGTTCCGTATCGAACTCGATATAGCCATAGCCAGTCTCGGGAGAGGTCGGGCGAATACCGAACGTCACGATGCGCCCTTCGGTCGCAGCCGCAGCCGCAGCATTCACTGCCGACTGGAACTGCTCGAGGTCTTCAATCAGATGATCCGCGGGCAACACCAGCATCACCGCCTCCTCGCCGTGATGCTGCTTGATCCAGCATGCCGCGGATGCCACTGCCCCTGCCGTGTTCCGACCAAACGGCTCAAGCACAAACCCAAGCGGAATGCGATCCTCGTTCACCTCCTGGCACTCATCCCGAGTCAGGAAAAAGGTCTCCCGGTTTGTGACGATCACGACCTCTGGCACGTCCTCAAACAAAGTGGCACGCTTGAAAGTCTTCTGCAGAAGACTTTCCCCATCTGCAAGCTTCAACAGCGGCTTGGGGAACGCCTCACGGGAAACCGGCCACAGCCTGGTTCCTGCCCCACCGGAGATAATGACTGGAATGATTTGCATGATTGACCGCTTTTCTTGGCTTAGGCGCGAATTGTAACGGAGCGCCCTACCTACCCTGTAATAGCCGTGTAATTTTGTCTTGCCATCTGTAACGTTCACGGCAAATAGCCCCTCGCCTCTTGCCACGAGCGCTCTATGTTGCTAGCGGCCGGATACGGAGGGAAATCGATAGCGTAGCGACTGCGCCGCCACGACAAGAAATACCAAATGCGCCTCTCAGCGCCAAAATTGCGCCTATTAGATCACAAAAAGATGAGGCCGCCCGATACACCCACTTACAGAATGCCCACTCGGTCGAAAGAACAGAGCAATAGTCATTCCTATCGCCCACGCGTCGGTGATCATCTGGAAGGGGGCAAGCTAGGGGGGTTGTATCGCCCCGAAAGCTTCCGCTTCCGCCAACAATGTGCCTGCCGCATCCTTCGCTGCAAGGATCGGGATGCCCTGCAAAGGCCAGCGCACTCCGACAGATGGATCGCTCCACAACAGCGTACGCTCGTGCTCGGGGTACCAGTAGTCAGTCGCTTTATAGAGGACTTCCGCCTGCTCGGATAAGACTAGGAATCCGTGCGCGAAGCCTTCCGGTATCCAAAGTTGTTTCTTGTTCGCCGCCGAAATCGTCACACCAATCCATTGGCCGAAGGTGGGTGACTCGGTGCGAACATCCACCGCGACGTCGAACACTTCTCCCGCGATTACCCTCAGCAGTTTACCTTGTGGGTGCCGGACTTGGTAATGCAGGCCGCGCAGGACATTGCGCACGGAGCTGGAATGGTTGTCCTGGACAAAGGTGCGCCGGACACCGGTCGCCTGCTCGAATGCTCGCGCGTTGAAGCTTTCCATGAAGAAGCCGCGCGAATCGCAGAACACCTGCGGCTCGATGACTAGCACGTCCGGCAGTGCAGTGGGCGTGACGGTGAGTTTCATTTGACCGGATCGGCAATGATTTGCCTCAGGTACTTCCCATAGCCATTGTTGTCCAACGATCTGGCAAGTTCAGCTACCCTGTCGGCGGTGATCCACCGGTTGCGATAGGCGATTTCTTCTGGGCAAGCCACCATCAGGCCTTGACGGTTCTGAAGCGTGGCGATGAAGCTGGCCGCTTCCAGCAGAGATTCATGCGTGCCGGTATCGAGCCAGGCATAGCCGCGGCCCATGATCTCGACATCGAGTTGGCCAACCTGCAGATAATGATTGTTCACGTCGCTGATCTCCAGCTCGCCGCGCGCCGATGGCTGGATCCCGGCGGCGATGTCGCATACCTGGTTGTCATAGAAATAGAGGCCGGTCACCGCATAGTTAGAGCGTGGCTGGCGCGGCTTCTCTTCCAGAGACACGGCGCGGAAGTCCTTGTCGAATTCCACCACGCCATAGCGCTCGGGATCCTGTACGTGGTAGGCAAATATCGTGGCGCCATCGGTCTGACTGGCGGAGCGCCTGAGTTGGGCCACCAGGTCGTGGCCGTAGAAGATATTGTCGCCAAGGATCAGCGTCGATGGATGGTTGCCAATGAAATCCTTGCCGATGATAAAAGCCTGCGCCAGCCCGTCGGGCGATGGCTGCACTGCATACTGGAGGTTGATGCCCCAGGCGCTGCCGTCGCCTAACATCTCGGCGAAGCGCCGTGTGTCCTGCGGCGTGGAGATGACCAGGATGTCGCGGATGCCGGCCAGCATCAGGGTGGACAGCGGATAGTAGACCATCGGCTTGTCATACACCGGCAGCAACTGCTTCGATATCGACCGCGTAATCGGGTAGAGCCGGCTGCCGGCGCCCCCGGCGAGGATAATGCCTTTACGCATGAATGTCTCGGTCAGTAAGGATCTGGTCCAACAGGTAGCGCACCCCCTCTTCCCATGGCGGAAGGTGGATGCCGAAAGCCTGGCGCAACTTTGCCGTATTCAGCCGAGAGTTTGCCGGCCGTGGCGCCGCGGCGGAATATTCGACTGAAGCAACACCTTCGATATCGTCAGGTCCGGCCTTCAAGGCGACACCGCTCGCCGCCGCGTGGCGCAAGACTTCCTTCGCATAGACATGCCACGTGGTTTCGCCGGCAGCGGCCAGATGGTAGATGCCCGCCGCAAAGTCAGCCCGGTTGCCGGATAGCCAGTGGCGCGCAACGATCTGGGCCGTGGCATCGGCAATCAGCGCCGCCGATGTCGGAGCACCATGCTGGTCGGCCACCACCCTCAGGCTATCGCGCTCCCGTGCAAGACGCAGTATGGTCTTGGCGAAATTGCCTCCATGCGCCCCCGCTACCCAGGAAGTGCGCAGGATCAGCGAGGGCGCGCCTGCTGCGGCAATGGCCTCCTCGCCAGCTACCTTGCTCTTTCCGTACACAGTGCGCGGATTGACAGCATCGGTTTCGACGTACGGACTGTCCTTGCAGCCGTCAAAGACATGGTCGGTGGAATAGTGAACGAGCAGCGTGCCCAGGGAGTGCGCCTCGTCGGCAAGCACACCTACCGCCCTCGCATTGACGGCAAAAGCCATGTCAACATCGGTTTCGGCCTTGTCGACATCGGTGTAGGCCGCTGCGTTGACGATTACGTCGGGCCTGTGTTCGCGCACCACGTTGCACACTTGGTCCAGATCTGCGAGATCACATGCGAAACGGTCCAGAGCCACGACTCGCCCCAACGGCGCCAGGCTGCGGCGGAGTTCAAAACCGACTTGGCCATTACAGCCGGTGAGGAGCAGGATGGGGATTTCCGGACTATGCCGCATATTGCTTGGACATCCAGTTTCGATACTCACCCGATAGCACATCCTGGACCCACGCTTCGTTATGTAGGTACCACTGGACAGTCTTGCGCAGCCCTGACTCAAAGGTTTCCGCAGGCGTCCACCCAAGCTCTTGCGCAAGCTTGCTGGCGTTGATCGCATAGCGCCGGTCATGCCCAGGGCGGTCCCTGACGAAAGCAATCTGGTCGCGATATGAGCCAGCCGCTTTCGGCTTCAGTTCGTCAAGCAGGTCACACAGCGTATGCACTACCTCGATATTGGTCTTTTCGTTCCAGCCACCGACGTTGTATGTTTCACCGGCGCGGCCACGGGCCAGAATCTCGCGAATGGCTGTGCAATGATCGCCGACATATAGCCAGTCGCGCACGTTGAGACCATCGCCATAAACAGGCAACGATTTGCCTGCAAGCGCGTTAGTGATCGTCAGCGGAATCAACTTCTCGGGGAACTGGAAAGGCCCGTAATTGTTGGAACAGTTAGTGATCAGCACCGGCAACCCGTACGTGTGATGGTAGGCCCGCACCATATGGTCCGATGCCGCCTTCGAGGCAGAGTACGGACTGTTGGGCTGATATCGCGAGGTTTCCGAGAACGGAGGTTCGGCGGGCCCCAACGACCCAAATACCTCGTCTGTCGAGACATGCAGGAAGCGGAACGCCTCGCGGGCGGACATGTCAAGGCCTTGCCAATACGCGAGAACGGCTTCCAGCAGACTGAATGTGCCGACAATATTGGTCTGCACAAATTGTCCGGGCGCCAGGATGGAGCGGTCGACGTGGCTTTCCGCGGCAAAATGCAGAACGGCCCGTGGCCGGTGAACTTTCAGCAAACAGCTCACCGCGGCGGTGTCGCAAATATCAATCTGCGAGAAAACATGGCGGACGTCCCCTTCGACCTCGGCGAGACTTTCGCGGTTTCCCGCGTACGTCAGCTTGTCGACGTTGACAATCCCATCGGCACCTGCCTGACGCAGCCAGTCGAGAACGAAGTTGGCACCAATGAATCCGGCACCACCTGTAACCAAAATATTCGACAAGGCTTGCTCCTGCCAAAGAAATGCTTCGCCAACCTGCTCGTGCAGAACGATTGCCAATGCGAGACAAATGGATGGGACATCCATTGCGCCCGAAAGTGACGGTATTCTATCTGCCGACAAACCCATCCTATGTTCGACACTGCTGGTTTGGTAGCCTCAAATTGCGGATGCCAGGGCAGTGCGCACACAGCTTTTCCCGATGACAACTCAAAAAGCACTCAATCCATCACCTTATGCCGTCGGCGACCTTCAAGGCTGTGCCTCGTCCCTGTCTGCGCTGCTCTCGAAACTGGGGACGAATCCTACGCTGCGCTTTGTCGGCGACCTCGTGAACCGCGGCCCCTCCTCCCTCCAGACCCTTCGCACCGTCCGCGCACTGGGCGCGCGTGCCGAGACCGTCCTAGGCAACCACGACATCCATGCCCTCGCCGCAGCAGCCGGCGTCCGCAAGAACGGCAAGTCCGACACTCTGCAGGACATCCTGACCGCCTCCGACCGTGAGGACTTGCTAACCTGGCTACGCCACCGCCCCCTCGCTCTCCTGGAGAACAACTTCCTCCTGGTCCACGCCGGCGTCCTCCCCCAATGGACCGCCGAGCAGGTCATCGACCTCGCCCGTGAAGTCGAAGAACAACTCCAAGGCCCAAACTGGCAAGGCTTCCTGGCCGACATTTTCGGCAACGCCGCCGACCGCTGGCATGACGGCCTGCGAGGCATCGAGCGTCACCGGGTAGTCATCAACGCCCTGACCCGGCTGCGCTATTGCACGGCCGATGGCGTGATGGACTTCAAGACCAAGGAAGGGCTGGGCAATGCCCCGGCCGGCTTCATGCCATGGTTCGACGTGCCAGGACGCCGTACCGAGAATGTCACCGTGGTGTGCGGGCACTGGTCGACGCTCGGCCTGGTGATGCGCCCGAACCTGATGGCGCTCGACACCGGCTGTGTCTGGGGCGGCAAGCTGACGGCTGCACGGCTTGCGCCAGATCCTGCTGCGCGAACGGTCATCCAGGTGGAGTGCCCGCAATATTGTGATCCGCTCGCGTGAGCGTGTCGTCCCTGCGTTGGCGGGGGCGACAGCATGGTTCTGGTTGTGGCACCCGGGGCAGTTGACACCCACGATGGTATAACCTGACCCGCAAGCAAACGATCAACAGATTCCCCTTCATGGCCAGACCAAACCCCACGCCAGTCATCATCGCCCCCGGCCACAACAAGCCCACCTTGTCAAAAGGGCAGAAGACATTCAACCGGCTCATCAAGCAGATCGAAGAACGGCGTGCGCGGCTAAGCGCCTGGGAAGCCGTTACCCATGAATATCACCAGAAGTACGTCAGCAAGCTCCTTCCGCTGGAGGAGACTTGCAAGTCACTGCGTACGCGGATGGTGCAACTGCTTGACCGCACCTATGCCGAAAAAGCCATCACCAAGACCGAGCGCCGCAAGCTGGACCGCATCATTGCCGAACTGGCCGGTGAGCTGGTCGGGGAAGACGAAGATGCGGAGATGAAGGCCATCTACAACCGGCATAGTCAATCCGACTACGACGGCGAGGTTGCCGCCGAAACCCGGGAAATGAAGGCAATGCTGGAGGAGATTCTCGAGGTCAACCTGGGGGACGATCTGGACATGTTCTCGCCGGATGACCTGATGCAGCGCACTCAGGCGCATCTGGAGCAACTGGTGGCAGATGCGGAAGCTGAAGACCAGGCACAGCAGGACCGGCGTGCCCGGCGCCGCAAGTCGGCCCGGCAGGTTGCTGCCGAGGCACGTGCGCAGGAGGAAGAGGAGCAGATCAGCCTCTCCATCCGCGAGGTCTACCGCAAGCTGGCCAGCGCCCTGCACCCGGACCGCGAAACCGATCCGCTTGAACGTGAGCGGAAGACCGCGCTGATGCAGCGGGTCAACCAGGCCTACGCCAGGCGGAACCTGCTGGAATTGCTGGAGTTGCAGCTGGAGCTCGAGCATATCGACCAGCACTCCATCAACAGCATCAGTGAAGACCGGCTCAAGCACTACAACAAGATCCTGAAGGAACAGCTCGCCGAGCTGGACCAGGAAATCCTGTTCGTGGAAGCGAGGTTCGCGGACAGCTACGACATCCTGTCGTTCGTCGCGCTGTCGCCGAATACGGTGATGCGTGATCTCGACGACGACATCGCGGAGCTCAAGCTGGCGGTCGATCAGTTGGAGAGTGACCTGGTGCTGTTCAAGGACATCAAGCAGGTGAAGGCCTGGCTGAAGACGATCAAGGCGCGACCAACAAGGCCCAGCTTCGACGACTTCGACGAAATACCGTTCTAGACAGAATGTATTGATGTCTCCGAAATTCACGACAACGCCAAATTTTCGTCGTCCCCGCGAAGGCGGGGACCCAGTGGCTTTTTGTCCCCCTTCGGGGGACGTGAAAGACGCTGGATTCCCGCCTTCGCGGGAATGACGGTGGTCGTTTTAATGTGGTCGTGAATTAGGGCAAACTTGATAGAGAACGTTCCCTGTTCCGCGGGAACATCGATGGTCCGCGGCGTCAGCGGCGCGCAGCGTCCGCCAGCGCCTGCATCTCGCCGGCTTCTTCGGCACCCGCTTCGTTCGCCCGTGCGGCCAGTACGGCCGCCTGCTCATGTGCTCCCTGGCAAAGGTGCACCACCACCTCCCGTGCTGACTCCGCCAGTTCCCTGCGGCTGGCCGTACTGGCGTGCAGTGCGGGCCCGATCGCCAGCCGCGCCTTGATGCGCGGCGCACGCAGGACGGCATTCAGGCACGCGAGCAGGCTCAGGTCGTCAATGTAAGCCGGGGCCAGCGTGGGCTTGCCGGTGGCGGCATCCACATAGCTAAGGCCCAGCGGCAGCACCGGCAGTCCGCCCGAAATCGGCGCCTGCATCAGGTTTGCGTGGAACGGCAGCACGTCGCTGCCGTCCGTGGTCGTGCCTTCGGGAAACACACCAACTAGGTCGCCCTGCAACATCACATCGGTGATGTCGTGCAGCACGCGATGCGCGTCTCGCTTGCGCGCGCGCTCGATGAACAGCGTGCCGGTTTTCTCGCACAGCCAGCCGACTACGGGCCAACTGCGGATCTCCGACTTGGCAACAAAGCGCACCGGCCGCCAGCTGTGGATGACATAAATATCCAGCCACGAGATGTGGTTGGAGACCACCAGCGCGCCCTGCGGGCCACCATGCGCTGGCAGTTCACCGACGATTTCCAGCTCGATCCCGCAAATCCGCAGCATCCGGCGCGACCAGCGCCGGATGTGCCATTCGCGCGAGCGCACGCCGAGCCATGGGAACAGCACGGCGCAGGTCAGCATCCCGCGCAGCAGGTGCAGCACCAGCGCCATCTTGCGCAGCCAGACCATGCGCGTCAGTGGTGGTTGTGGTTGCCGTGGACGATCTGGCCGCCGACCAGCGTCATGCGCACCCTGCCTTCCATCTCATAGCCGAGCCACGGCGAATTCTTGCCCTGGCTCTTGATGGACTGGCGTTCGACCTTCCAGACTTCCTTCGGATCGAACACACAGATGTCGGCAACAGCGCCCGTTGCCAGCGTACCGGCCTTCAGGCCAGCCACGCGCGCGGGCTCGGAGGTGATGCGGGCCAGCGCCGTCTGCAGCGGCACCTTGTGCTCGGCGGCCCAGCGCAGCGTCAGCGGCAGCAGCAGTTCCAGGCCGATGGCGCCCGGGGTGGCTTCGGCAAAGGGCAGCAGCTTCTCGTCGTCGTCCACCGGCGTGTGGTCGGAGCACAGCGCGTCGATGGTGCCGTCGGACAGCGCGGCGACGATGGCATCGCGGTCACGCGTGCTGCGCAGCGGCGGCGAGAAGCGCATCTGCGAGTTGAAGTAGCCGATATCCACATCGGTCAGCGACACATGGTGGATGTTGACGTCGCAACTCACCGGCAAGCCTTCGCGCTTGGCCTGGCGCACCAGTTCCAGCCCCGCGGCCGAAGACAGGCGGCAAATATGCACGCGAGCGCCCGTGGACCGCATCAGCTCGAAGATGGTATGCAGGCGCACCGTCTCGGCAATCACCGACACGCCCGACAGCCCCAGGCGCGACGCCACCGCGCCGCTGGCTGCCACGCCACCGCCCAGGAACGGGTCTTCCGGCCGCAGCCACACAGTGAAGCCGAACGTCTGCGCGTACTGCAGTGCACGCAGCAACACCTGGGTGTTGCGCACTGGCGCCTCGGCCTGGCTGAAACCGACGCAGCCGGCTTCGGTCAGCTGGTTCATTTCGGTCAGCACTTCGCCCTTCAGGCCCTGCGTCAGCGCACCCAGCGGATAGACGTGGGTCTGGTTGAGCGTGCGGGCGCGGAACTTGAGCATCTCGACCAGGCCGGGCTCGTCCAGCACCGGGTCAGTGTCGGGCGGGCAGACCAGGCTGGTCACGCCACCAGCGGCCGCGGCGGCCACTTCGGATTCGAGCGTGGCCTTGTATTCGTAGCCGGGCTCGCGCAGCCGGGCCGACAGGTCAACCAGCCCCGGGCACACGATCAGGCCACGGGCATCGATAGTCTTGTTGGCGGTGAAATCCGCCGGCGCGCTGCCAACGCCGACGATCTTGCCGGCGGCGATATAGATGTCTTGCTGGGCGTCGGTCTTCGCGGCCGGGTCGATCAGGCGGCCGCCCTGGATGTGAATCTTCATAGCTTGGCTTGTCGTGTCGCTTGGCTTGTTCGGAGTGTTCTGGCTGGAAGTCGGCATCAATGGCGGTCAGTCACTGTTTCCTGCCACGATCCCCATCACCGCCATGCGCACGGCGATGCCGAACGTCACCTGGTTCAGGATCACCGATTGCGGGCCGTCCGCCACGGCGGAATCGATCTCCACGCCGCGGTTCATCGGCCCCGGGTGCATCACGATGGCGTTGGGTGCGGCCAGCGCCAGGCGCTCGGGCGTGAGGCCGAAGGCCTTGAAGTATTCCTGCGCCGACGGCAGCAGCGCGCCGCTCATGCGCTCATTCTGCAGACGCAGCATGATGACCACATCCACGCCCTTGAGGCCTTCTTCCATGTTGTGGAAGACGCGCACGCCCATCTGCTCCAGCCCCGACGGCAGCAGCGTGCGCGGGCCGATGGCGCGCACTTCGGGCACGCCCAGCGTGGTCAGCGCGTGGATGTCGGAACGCGCCACGCGCGAGTGCAGGATGTCGCCGACGATGGCCACGCGGAGCTGGGTGAAGTCCTTCTTAAAGTGCCGAATCGTGTACATATCCAGCAGGCCCTGCGTCGGATGCGCGTGGCGGCCGTCGCCCGCATTGATCACGTGCACGTGCGGTGCGACGTGTTCGGCGATCAGGTACGGCGCGCCCGAACTGGCGTGGCGCACCACGAACATGTCCGCCGACATGGCGGACAGGTTGTTGATCGTATCGAGCAGCGACTCGCCCTTGCTGGTCGACGAGGCGTTGATGTTCAGGTTCAGCACGTCCGCCGACAAGCGCTTGGCGGCGATCTCGAAGGTGGTGCGCGTGCGCGTGGAGTTCTCGAAGAACAGGTTGAACACGCTCTTGCCGCGCAGCAGCGGCACCTTCTTCACATCGCGGTCGGAGTCGGACAGCGACACGAACTGGCTGGCGGTATCGAGGATGTGCGTGATCATGTCACGCGACAAGCCCTCGATCGACAGCAGGTGCTTCAGTTCGCCGTTCTTGGTCAGCTGCGGGTTGCGGAACGTCTTGGTCATGGGTGGTCAGGCGCGGGCAAAAATCGGGGGGTAGTCTGGTCTCGGGGCCGGTGGACGAAAAATTGGCCGGATCAACCGGCCGAGGATTCGGTGGTGAAGGCAAAGGTCGCCTTGGCGCCCTCGCCCTGGCGCGCAAGCACGAGCGTGGCCTCGCGCGGGAGCTCGGTCTGCAGTGCGACGAGGTCCGCCGCAATCGGCAGCTCGCGGCCGCCGCGGTCCACCAGCACGCCCAGCGCCACACGCGCCGGACGGCCATAGTCGAACAGTTCATTGACCGCCGCGCGGATGGTGCGGCCGGTGGCCAGCACATCGTCGATCAGCAGGATCTTGCGGTCCTGCACCTCGAACGGCAGCGTGCTCGGCTGGGCCTGGCTGTGCAGGCCCTTCTTGGCGTAGTCATCGCGATGGAAAGCCACGTTGATGACGCCGTGGTCGGGCAGCCCCAGGTCCGCCGCCAGCCGATGCGCAATCCAGGCACCGCCGGAGTGGATGCCGGCCACGGACCACTGCGCGCGCTCGGCTTGCGGGATCAGCGCCTGGGCCTGGTCGAGCAAGGCACGGTAAAGCGCCTCGGCGTCGGGATTGGTATGTCGGGTCATAGCGGAAGCTGGTCGAAATACTGTTGCAGGATGATGCGTGCGGCCTCGGCATCGAGTTCGCCGCGGCGCGCGCCGGCCATGGCGGCCATGCGCGAGGAATAGCGCTCGTCCACCCACTCCACGGGCAGGCCGAAGCGGCCGTTGAGCTGGTTGCCGAAGCGGCGCGCAAGCCGCATGGAAGGCTGTTCGCCGCCTTCCGGGTTGACCGGCATGCCGACCACAAGCTGCACGGGCGTCCATTCGCGGATCAGGTCGCCCACAGCCTGGAAGCGGCCTTCAACGGACAGGTTCGGAAGGATGGTCAGTGCGGTCGCCTGGCGCGTGATGAAATTGCCCAGGGCAACGCCGATCTTTTTCTCGCCGTAGTCGAATGCCAGAACCGTGCCGTCGCGGGGCAGTTCACGCCCCACGCCGTCAGGCATGCCCGGCCTCGCCGGAAAGCATGGTGATGTCGATGCCCAGCAGGCGGATAGCCGACGCAAAGCGCTCTTCGGGCGGCACGCTGAAGATGATTTCAGGATCGGCCTGGACGGTCAGCCAGCCATTGCGGGAAAGCTCCTCTTCGAGCTGGCCAGCGCCCCAGCCGGAGTAGCCCAGCGTCAGCAGGAAGCGGTGCGGGCCGCTGCCATTGGCCACGGCTTCCAGCACGTCCTTGGAGGTGGTCATCTCCAGCCCGCCGGGCACCGCCAGCGACGACACATAGATGCCCACCGGGTCATGCAGCACGAAACCGCGCTCGGTCTGGACAGGGCCGCCGAAGTAGACTGGCTGATGGGCCACCGGCTGGATTTCCAGCTTGAGGTCGATCTTATCGAAGAGCGTGGCCATGTCGATGTCGATCGGGCGGTTGATCACCAGCCCGAGCGCGCCACGCTCGTTGTGTTCGCAAAGGTAGACGACGGAGCCCGAAAAAGTCGGATCGGCCATGCCGGGCATGGCAATCAGGAATTGATTGGTCAGATTGATGGGTGCTTCGGGCTTGGCCATACCTCGCATTTTATCAAATCGCCGGTGGGCTTCCGGAAAAGAATTGGGCGCGCTGCGGTGCAACAACCCCGGACTTCAGAGTGCAACGTCCGTCGCTCCCGCGCAGGCGGGAGCCCAGCGTCTTCAGCCGCGCGCGACAGGCGACAGGCAAAAGACACTGGGTTCCCGCCTGCGCGGGAACGACCGGTTCTTATCCGCCGTTAGTCCTTGCTGGTCAACGCGGCCAGGTCCTCCGGCGTCAGCCAGCGCCACTCGCCTTCGGCCAGCGCGGGATCGAGCTTCAGCCCCCCGAGGGCGCTGCGGTGCAAGGCCGTCACGTGGTTGCCGGCCGCCACCACCATGCGCTTGACCTGATGGTACTTGCCCTGCAGCAAGGTCAGCCTCAGGCTCCGTTCACCGGTGATTTCGCAGGCTTCTGCGGCGATCGGGGCAGGTTCGTCGTCGAGTTGCACGCCGGTTCGCAGCGCTTCGGCCTGTTCCGGCGTCACCGGCTCTGCCGTGGTGACCTCGTACACCTTGGGCACCTTGCGCTTGGGCGAAGTATGGGCGTGGATGAACTGACCGTCGTCCGTGAGCAACAGCAGGCCGGTGGTATCGTGGTCCAGCCGGCCAACGGCTTGCACCTCGCGCTGGCGCAGCGGCACCGGCAGCAGGTTGTACACGCTGGGATGGTGGCGCGGGCGCTGCGAGCACTCATAGCCAGCCGGCTTGTTGAGCATCACGTAGGCCTTGGTGCAGGCCAGCCACGCCTCGCCATCGACGGTCAGCCGCAGGCCGTCGACCTCGAACTGGGCGCGCGGGTCGTCGCAGAGCTCGCCATTGACCTCCACCAGCCCGGCGGCGATCAGGTCGCCACAGTAGCGGCGCGTGCCGAAGCCTTGGGATTGGAGGATGCGGTCTAGGGTCATGGAAATGGAATCGTCAGTGAATAAGGTCGCAGACACATCGGCCCTGATGCGTCCGCGGTACCGGATCGGCCAAAGGGCAAGATGAAAGCGATGCAGGATTGGGCGCAGCAGCCGCTTAGCCGCCTGCCGGCCTCAGGCAGCCAGCATCGCGCTTTCGCGGTAATGGCGCTGCGCGTCCTCAGGCCGCTCGGTCTCTTCGAACAACCGTGCCAGCGCCAGGTGGGTACGCACGCGCAGGCGGGTCTGCTGCTCACGGTCCGCATACTTCAGTGCGCGCTCGAAGCTCGACTGGGCCTTGCCCCAAAGCTGTTCGCCCAGGCAAAGCACGCCGAGCGTGTAGTAGAGGTCGGCGTCCACCGGATGCTCATTGATCCATTTTTCCGCCTGCTGGATCTGGGGCAATGCCTGGCCGGTCCTGGCGCAGTCGGCGTAGCGCAGCACGAGGCGGCTGTCCCAGTTGGCCTTGAGCGCATCCTCGATGATGCGGCGCGCTTCACCCTGTCGGCCGAGCGCGGCAAAGTAGCGGGCCGCCGGCTCGGCGATACGCGCGGCACGCCGTTCATCGGCCGATAGCGTGCGCCAGAAGGCGGACAGTGCCTCGGCGTCGTGGCGGCGCTCTTCCAGCATGGCCTCGCAGGCCATCTGCTTGAGCCGCAGCGCCAGCACCGGATGCAGCGCGTTGCGCTTTTCCAGCGAACGCGCCAGGCGCAGCACTTCGGACCAGTTCTTCAGGTGCTGGTGCGCGCGCAGCGCAATGCGCTGCACGTGGATCTGCCGTGCGCCCTGCGCCTGCAATTGTGCGATGGTTTCGAGCGCGCCATCGGCATCGCGCGCGTCGACCAGCAGTTCCGCCATCGATACCAGCCGGGCCTGCTCGCGTTCGGGATCGGTGACCTGCGCCATCCAGGCGTCGCGGCGCTCGGTTTCCTGCATGCGGTGCGCGGCGCGGGCGCCGACCAGCGCCGCCGTCTGCGCCTGCGCGTCCCAGGCCTGGGCCTCGCGTGCCGCGCGCTCGGCACGCGCGAAGCGGCCTGCAAACAGGTTCTCGATTGATTCGCGCAGTGCCGCCTGGGCCTTGTTCATGCGGCTGCGTTCGCGGTAGGCGGCGGCCCGGCGTGGCATCTCGGAAAGGTGGCGCACGGTGGAGAGAATGGTCCACACCACGAAGAACACCAGCAGCAGCAGCGCCAGCGCCAGGTTCAGCGACAGCTCCACCCGGTACGGCGGATAGAACAGCACCACATTGCTGTGGTTGAACTGCGTGAACAATGCCAGCCCGACGGCGCCACCGAACAGGACCGCTACCCAGAACAGAAGGCGCATGGTTACTCCTTCTTCAGCGCACGCAGCGCGCCGAGGCTTTCCGCCATGGTCGGTAACTGCACCGTCACGGCACCGGCCTGTGCCTGCTTGAGCAGCGTCAGCACGGTCTGCACGCGCCGGGACCTGGTGTCGAAGTACCTGCCGATCATGGCCTGCGCAGCAGACAGGTCATTGCGGAAGACCGGCTCGTTGCGCGACAGCAGCGCCAGCCGCGCATTGAGCAGGCGCAGCTTGACGTTCTCGCGCAGGAACCAGCCCTGGTCGCCCGATAGCAGCAGGGCCTCGGTGTCTTCAACCTTGCGGATGCGGATGACCTGAGCCATTTCCTCGCGCATGAAGCCCCACACCCGGCCAAACCAGGCGCCGATACCGCCGGCTGCGGGAGCAGCCGCGTCCCGTGCCCCCTTCGCGGCGCCACGGTTTGCGTCCTTGCGGTCTTCCGCCTCGGTCCGCTCTAGCATGCGTTCGCTCGACAGCAGCGGCAACGCGTCGATCTGGTTGATGGCTTCATCCAGCTTGATGGCGGCGCCTGTCAGGTCGGTATCGGGCACCGCCTTCATGCGCGCGATATCGCGCGCCAGCGCGCGGCGCAGCAGGTTGTACTGCGGCTTGTCGGTACGGGCCAGGCGCGCGTCGGCGCTCTGCAGCGCCGCCAGCGCGACCTGCACGTTGCCGGTGAGCTGGAGCTGCTGGCCGGCGTTGGTCAGCAATTGCTGGATCTCGGCGATTTCCCAGTCGTCGCGGTTGCGCATCAGGTCCTGGTAGACCTGCTCCAGCGCGGCCTGCTTGTCGCGGGTCTCGCCGACCTGGCCGTCGAGCGCGCCGACCTTGGCCTGCAGTTCCTTCACGGTGTCCTGCGCGTTGCGCGACAGCACGCGCGTCTCCTGCACCAGCGCGTCATTGCTCTGCTGCCGCCGCGCCAGTTCCTCGGTGAGGTGGTCGACCCGCTGCTGCAGCCACCAGAAACCGCCGGCGGTAGCCAGCACCAGGACGGCCACGAGCGCCCACAGCGCGGCGTTGCGGCGCGGTGCGGCGAATGACGGCGCCGGCGCGGCCGAAGCCGTGGCCGCAGGAGGAATGGTGGTTGAGGAGGACGTAGTTTCTTGCGTCACGCGTTCGACCCTGTTTGTCATGGCAGGCGGCTGCACGGGCGGTGGCGCCGGCGGTGCAGCGGGAACCGCGGCACTTGCAGGCACTGGTCCGGCATAGGCATCCGCCCACTGCTTGCATGCGGCAAGCAGCCCGGCGTCGCCCGGCGCGGCACGCAGGATGCGCGCAAAGCCGAGCGCCTCCGCCTGTTCGGCGATTCTCGCATGCGGCGCGATGCACTGCACCTGTTTCAGGGTGGCCAGTTCCTGCGGCGACAGGTTCTGCCGCGCGAGCGTCTCGAGGTTGCGCACGGCCTCCGAGCTGGTCAGCAGCCAGGCCTGCGGGGCACCGCCGGGGCTCAGGCCGTCGCGCACGGCCTGCCATTGCATGATGCCGGGCTCGGGCAAGGTGCGTTGGTAGGCCTCGACCGCCGTGACGTCGGCACCCGCTTCCCGCAGGCGGTCGCCCAGCCAGTCGCGTCCGCCGTTACCGCGCACGATCAGCACGGCGCGTCCATTCAGCGCGGCTGGCTCCAGCTGCGCCCACAGGGCTTCGGAATCGAAACGGGGTTCTTCGCCCGCCGCACCGTTCGCACCGTTGCCGTCGGCACCGGCCGGCGCAATCACGCGGTGGTCGGGCGCGGCAATGCCACGCTCGGCAAGAGCCGTGACGCTGGCCGGTCCGACCACGGCCACCGGCACGCCGGGCGGCCACTGGGCCACGGCATTGCCCTGCACTGCTGCCAGCGCATCGAGCGCGTACTGGATCGCGTTGGGACTGACAAAGACCACCAGCGCGAAGTCCGCCAGGCGCGCCAGCGCAGCGCGCAGCGGGGCGTCATCGGCAGCGGGGCCAATCGCCAGCAGCGGAAATCCCAGTACGTCCAGGCCCGCGGCCTGGAGGGCTTCCGTCAGTTGCCGGGACTGCCCGGCGGGTCGTGTGACAACGACAGTCGGGCGGGGCATGGACCGGCCTCAGGCAGGAGCTTGGGGATCGGCAGGCTCGGCCAGCGCGGCGAGGATATCGGCAGCGCCCTGCGCGAGGAGGTCGCGCGCGGCAGACTGGCCGAGCGCGTCAGCCGCCGCGGCGTCAGGTGCTGGCCCGGCTGCGCTGGCGCGCACGTGGCGGCTGCCGTCGGGCATGGCCACAAAGGCATCGAGCCGCAGTTGTCCGCCGTCCCAGCGCGCATGCGCCGCCAGCGGCACCTGGCAGGAGCCGCCCAGCATGCGTGACACGGCCCGTTCGGCCGTGACCGCGAGCGCGGTCGGCGAGTGGTTCAGCGGCGCCAGCCATTCGGCGACCTCCGGGCGCGTGGACAGGGTCTCGATGCCCAGCGCGCCCTGCCCTGCTGCCGGCAGAGACGCCTCCGGGGCGATCAGCGCGCGGATGCGGTCGCCGAGGCCCAGGCGCTTAAGTCCGGCCGCGGCGAGGATGATGGCGCCATATTCGCCGCGATCGAGCTTGCCCAGGCGGGTGTCGAGGTTGCCGCGCAGCGGCTTGATGACCAGGTGCGGATAGCGCGCACGCAGCGCGGCCTCGCGGCGCAGGCTGGAGGTGCCCACCACGGTCCCGGCCGGCATCTCGTCCAGCGAAGCGAAGGCGGAGGACACCAGCGCGTCGCGCGGGTCTTCACGCTCCATCACCACGGCCAGGGTAAAGCCGTCAGGCAATTCCATCGGCACATCCTTGAGCGAGTGCACCGCCAGGTCGGCTCGGCCTTCGGCCATTGCAAATTCCAGTTCTTTGACAAACAAACCCTTGCCGCCGACTTTCGACAGCGTACGGTCTAGAATCTGGTCTCCGCGCGTGGTCATGCCAAGAATGGACACATCGCACGCGGGATAGTATTGTTGCAATGCAGCACGCACGAATTCCGCCTGCCACATGGCCAGACGGCTCTCGCGGGAGGCGATTACAAGCTTGTGCGGAACGTTGCGCATAACGGCAGCAGAGGCGGCGGAGGAACTCGGGATGGCGGATGCTTGCATCCGTCAATGGTAGCACGCGACCCAATAGCCGCTCCGCACCATCGGACAGAAGAGTAAGAGGAGATTGCATGACGCAGCATGCTGCGCGCCCCGCCGGCCGACGCTCGACGTCGTCCACCCGAGAAGTCCCCTCCCAGGCCTCAGGCCAGAGTGACGCAAACGGCGCCCCTACCCGCAAGACCGCTTCCAAGGCCACGGCCACCAAACGGATTTCCAAAGCAAACCTGATGGTCGTGCCCACCAACGGCGCCGTGAATACCGGGTCCGCCCGCCGCTCCTCCACCGACAAGGACTTGCCGCTGCGCGAAGACATCCGCTTCCTGGGCCGCCTGCTGGGCGAATGCCTGCGCGAGCAGGAAGGCGATGCCGCCTTCGAGGTGGTCGAGACCATCCGCCAGACCGCCGTGCGTTTCCGCCGCGAGAACGACCGCGCCGCCGGCGCCGAACTGGACCGCCTGCTCAAGCGCCTGTCGCGCGACCAGACCAACCAGGTGGTGCGGGCGTTCAGCTATTTCTCGCACCTGGCCAATATCGCCGAGGACCAGCATCACAACCGCCGCCGCCGCATCCACGCGCTGGCGGGGTCGCCGCCGCAGGCGGGCAGCCTGCAACACGCGCTGGAGAAGATCGACGCTGCCGGCGTCACCGGCAAGCAGCTGCGCAAGTTCCTGGACGAGGCACTGATCGTGCCGGTGCTGACTGCGCACCCGACCGAAGTCCAGCGCAAGAGCATCCTGGACGCCGAACGCGAGATCGCCCGCCTGCTGGCCGAGCGCGACCTGCCCATGACCGCTCGCGAGCGCGATCACAACACCGCGCAGCTGCGCGCCAAGGTCACCACGCTGTGGCAGACCCGCATGCTGCGCGATTCGCGCCTGACGGTGGCGGACGAGATCGAAAACGCCCTGTCCTACTATCGCACGACCTTCCTGCACGGCATCCCGCAACTGATGAGCGAGCTGGAAGAGGATATCGCCGCGATCTTCCCGGCCTCGCGCAAGGCCAAGGGCAGTGCGGCCGAGCCGGCTCCGCTCGCGCCGTTCATGCAGATGGGTTCGTGGATCGGCGGCGACCGCGATGGCAATCCGAACGTGACGGCCGAAACGCTGGCGCATGCCGCGAGCCAGCAGTCGCAGATGATCCTGGGCTGGTACCTGGATGAAGTGCATGCGCTCGGCGCCGAGCTGTCGATGTCGACGCTGATGGTCGACGCCAGCCCCGAACTGCTGGCGCTGGCCGAGGGCTCACCCGACCATTCCGCCCACCGCGCCGACGAGCCCTACCGCCGCGCGCTGATCGGGATCTACGCACGCCTGGCCGCGACCAGCAAGGCGCTGACCGGCCATGCCGCGCCGCGCCACCCGGTGGCCGATGCCGAGCCGTACAGCAGTGCCGAAGCCTTCGCCGCCGACGTGCAGGTAGTGATCGACTCGCTGCGCGCGCACCACGGCCGCGCGCTGGCCAGCACGCGCATCGATGCGCTCGTGCGTGCCATCGCCGTGTTTGGCTTCCACCTGGCATCGGTCGACATGCGCCAAGTGTCCGACGTGCACGAAGCCGTGGTGGCGGAGCTGTTCGCCGCCGCGGGCGTCGAGAAGGACTACGCCGCGCTGCCGGAATCGCGCAAGCTCGAACTGCTGCTGGCCGAGCTGCGCCAGCCGCGCCTGCTGACGCTGCCGTGGCATGAATACTCGGAACAGACCCGCAACGAGCTGGCCATCCTGGCGACCGCGCGCGAGCTGCGCGCGCGCTACGGTCAGCGCGTCGCGCGCAACTACATCATCTCGCACACGGAAACGCTGTCCGACCTGGTCGAGGTCATGCTGCTGCAGAAGGAATCCGGCATGCTGCAGGGCACGCTGGGCAGCAAGACCGACCCGGCCCGCATGGAGCTGATGGTCATTCCGCTGTTCGAGACCATCGAGGACTTGGAGAACGCCGCCGGCATCATGCAGTCGCTGCTGGACTTGCCCGGCTTCGATTCGGTGATCGAGCATCACGGTGTCGAGCAGGAGGTGATGCTGGGTTACTCGGATTCCAACAAGGACGGCGGCTTCCTGACCTCCAACTGGGAGCTGTACAAGGCCGAGCTGGCGCTGGTGCAGCTGTTCGAGCAGCGCAAGGTCAAGCTGCGCCTGTTCCACGGCCGCGGCGGCACGGTTGGCCGCGGCGGCGGCCCGACCTACCAGGCCATCCTGTCGCAGCCGCCGGGCACGGTGAACGGGCAGATCCGCCTGACCGAGCAGGGTGAGATCATCAACAGCAAGTTCGCCAACGCCGAGATCGGCCGGCGCAACCTTGAGACGGTGATCGCCGCCACGCTGGAAGCCTCGCTGCTGCCGCAGCAGAACGCGCCGAAGGAGCTGAGCACGTACGAAGGCATCATGCAGCAGCTCTCGGACCGTGCGTTCAGCGCCTACCGCAACCTGGTGTACGAGACCCCGGGCTTCAAGGACTACTTCTTCGCCACCACGCCGATCATCGAGATCGCCGACCTGAACCTGGGTTCGCGTCCGGCCTCGCGCAAGCTGATGGACAAGAAGAACCGCCGCATCGAAGACCTGCGCGCGATTCCGTGGGGCTTCTCATGGGGCCAGTGCCGCCTGCTGCTGCCGGGCTGGTACGGCTTTGGCAGCGCGGTCAAGTCGCTGCTGGACACCGCGCCCGACGAAAAGGCACGCAAGGCCGCCGTGGCCATGCTGCGCAAGATGGTCAAGACCTGGCCGTTCTTCTCCACGCTGCTGTCCAATATGGACATGGTGATGGCCAAGACCGACCTGGCCGTGGCGTCGCGCTATGCACAGCTGTGTGAAGACGCGGCCCTGCGCAAGAGCGTGTTCACGCGCATCAGCAAGGAATGGCACCTGACCTGCGAAATGCTGGCGCTCGTCACCGGCCACCAGGAGCGGCTGGCCGACAACCCGCTGCTGGCACGCTCGATCAAGAACCGCTTTGCCTATCTGGACCCGCTCAACCACATGCAGGTGGAGCTGCTCAAGCGCTTCCGCTCGGGCAAGGACGGGGACGATATCCGCATTCGGCGAGGTATCCACCTGACCATCAATGGGGTGGCGGCGGGGTTGCGCAATACGGGTTGAGTATCTCTCGCCAGCGTCACCTCACCGGTGGCGTGCTCCCCTCTCCCACGCCAGTGGGAGAGGGGAGCAAACACACTGCAAGCGACGAGCACCGCCACTCAGCCCACAAACGCCCCCGGCACCGGATCTTCCCCCAGCGCATGCAGCAGCACCGCCCAGTGCATGGCCTCGTCGCCGAGGATGCTGCCCGCCGCCTTGGTCAGATCCCGGTTATAGAAATTCGGCAGCACGCCGAGGTAGGCCGCAGTGGCCCCCTTCTCCAGCCCCGCGGCGAAGCGCAGCACGTCCGCCTGCGTCTTGAGCTGGCCGGTCGGGAACGAATACTCCGACGGCTTCTTCGCCATCACCGGCGAACCTCCCAGCTTCGATACCGTGCCGGCCAGCACCTGCGCATGGGCCTTGTGGTGGCCCTGGAACTTCACCGCCGTATCGAGCACGGGCTTCTGCAGCAGCCCGCTTTCCGCCCCGACCTGGTAGGCCGCGATGGCCTGGTACTCCAGGCCGAGTGCGACGTTGAGGATATTGATGTCGTCCTTCGTGCTGCCTGACTGCGTCTGCGCCCAGGCCGGCATCGACTCGCCCAGGCTCAGCACGGCCAGCGAACCGAGCGCGAACAGGCCCGGCACCTTGAGCAGTCCGCGCCGGCGCTCGTCGGGCAAGGTGATGATGGAATCGTCCGCGGGTTGAACCAGCCGGCGGGCCGGCGTCGTGGGCATGCGTTCCATGGCGTTCTCCTGTGAGGAATCAAGGGACAGCGTCCGTTGTGCGGATCGCCTGATCCTTTTACGCACGCACCGGGCATTCGGATGCAGCAGCACTGCCTATAATCGGGCAGAGCCTCCCGCCAGGAACCGCCGCGTGCCCCCTTCCCCTGAACCGTCCTTTGCCCCGTCGGCCGACAACGACCGGCAGGCGGCGTGGCTGCAGGCGGTGGCGCTGGGCGATCGTCAAGCGTTGCGCACGCTCTACGAGCAAACTTCGGCGAAACTGTTCGGCCTTGCGCTGCGTATTACTGGCAGGCGTGACTGGGCGGAGGATGTCGTGCAGGAAAGCTTTGTCAGCATCTGGCACCACGCCGGCGACTACCGGCCTCACCTGGCCGCGCCGATGACCTGGATGGCCACCATCGTTCGCAACCGCGCGCTGGACTGCCTGCGCCGCGCGGCCACCGCGCGCCTGCCCCAGACGGTGGAACTCGATGAAGAACTGGGCGAATGGCTGGCCGATGATGCCGCCGGCCCCGCGGAACTCGCGCTGGCCAGCCAGCAGGCGCGCGCGCTGAACCGTTGCCTGCAGCGCCTGGAACAGGCGCAGCGCCAAGCCATCGTGCTGGCCTACCTGCACGACCTCAGCCATGCAGAACTGGCGCAGCGGCTGCGCATGCCCCTTGGGACCGTCAAATCCTGGATCCGCCGCGGCCTGGAGCGCCTGCGCACCTGCCTGGAGGGTGCACCATGAGGCTGACCCGGCACCCAGGCCTGCTCGACCGCATGGCCGCCCAGTATGCGCTGGGCGTGCTGCGCGGCGGCGCGCGGCGCCGGATGGAGCAGCTTGCGCGCGAGGAACCGGCGGTACGCGCGGCAATCGGCCACTGGCAGGTAAGGCTGTCCGGCATGGCCGAACTGCAGCCGGCCGCCGAACCGGTGGAGGCGGTCTGGTGTGGCATCGAGCAGCGGCTCGGCTGGAAGCCCGCGCCATCGGCCGAGACGCCGGCGCTGTCGTGGTGGCAGAGGTTGTGGGCGGCCCCGGCATTCTTGCGCGGTGCGGCAGTGGCGATGACCGTAGTCGCCGTGCTGGCGGTGGGGGTTGGCTGGCAGATGGGGCAGCGCCAGCCGGCCGAAGCCGCCGTGATCGCCGTGCTGAACAATGCACAATCCCAGCCGGCATTGCTCGTGTCCTGGGATGCCGGCGCGCGCCAGTTGCTGGTGCGAAGAATCGACGACATGATGCTGCCCGGCCAGCAGGTGCTGCAATTGTGGGCACTGCCGGAGGGCGGGAAGCCGCAGTCACTCGGCGTGATCGGCCGCGAGCGCACGGCGCGGTTGGCGCTGGCGCAGCTTCCCGCGACCGTCCCGGCCCTTGCCGTCAGCGTGGAACCGCCGGGCGGATCGCCCAACCCGGACGGGCCGAGCGGCCCCGTGGTATTCAAGGGACCGCTGATCCACTCCCCGCTCTGAGGCGCCCTTACCCCGGCCCGGCAACCGCCGCCGCGGGCCGCGCGGGCGATATAATCCCTGTTTCCCCGAAATCCGCTCGCGCCCGCCCCCGCATGGTCATGCACCGGCCGCACGCCGCGCGAGCCACAGCCCTGACGTCCATGACGACCTCCCAACTTGCCAAGAAAGGCGAAGCCTGGTCCGCCCGCTTCTCCGAACCGATGTCTGACCTGGTGAAGCGCTACACCGCCTCGGTGTTCTTCGACAAGCGCCTGGCCCTGTTCGACATCCAGGGTTCGCTGGCCCATGCAGCCATGCTGGCCAAGCAAGGCATCATCGCCGAGGCCGACCGCGCCGAGATCGCGCGCGGCATGGCACAGATCCAGGGCGAGATCGAGGCCGGCAGCTTCGAGTGGAAGCTGGACCTGGAAGACGTTCACCTGAACATCGAAGCGCGCCTGACCGCGCTGGTCGGCGATGCCGGCAAGCGCCTGCACACCGGCCGTTCGCGCAATGACCAGGTAGCCACCGACATCCGCCTGTGGCTGCGCAGCGAGATCGACAACATCGTCGCGCTGCTCGGCGCGCTGCGCGTGTCGCTGCTGGACCTGGCCGACAAGAACGCCGACACCATCCTGCCGGGCTTCACGCACCTGCAGGTGGCGCAGCCGGTGACCTTCGGCCACCACCTGCTGGCCTACGTGGAAATGTTCACGCGCGATGCCGAGCGCATGGCCGATTGCCGCAAGCGCGTCAACCGCCTGCCGCTGGGCGCCGCCGCGCTGGCCGGCACGAGCTACCCGATCGACCGCGAATTCGTCGCGCAGCAGCTGGGCTTTGACGGCGTCTGCCGCAATTCGCTGGACGCCGTGTCGGACCGCGACTTCGCCATCGAATTCTGCGCGGCCGCCGCGCTGGTCATGACGCACGTGTCGCGCTTCTCGGAAGAGCTGGTGCTGTGGATGAGCCCGCGCGTCGGCTTCATCGACATCGCCGACCGCTTCTGCACCGGCAGCTCGATCATGCCGCAGAAGAAGAACCCCGACGTGCCCGAACTGGCGCGTGGCAAGACCGGCCGCGTCAATGGCCACCTGATCGGCCTGCTGACGCTGATGAAGGGCCAGCCGCTCGCGTACAACAAGGACAACCAGGAAGACAAGGAGCCGCTGTTCGATACGGTCGATACCGTGGTCGACACGCTGCGCATCTTCGCCGACATGGTGCCGGGCATCACCGTCAAGCCGGAAGCAATGCGTGCCGCCGCGCTGCAGGGCTATGCCACCGCCACCGACCTGGCCGACTACCTCGTCAAGAAGGGCCTGCCGTTCCGCGACGCACATGAGGCCGTGGCCCACGCCGTGCGCGCCTGCGACAGCCGCCAGTGCGACCTGGCCGACCTGAGCGTGGCCGAGCTGCGCGAAGTGTCCGGCCTGGGCGGCAAGGCCGCACTGATCGGCGACGACGTGCATGGCGTGCTGACGCTCGAAGGCTCGGTCGCCGCGCGCAACCATATCGGCGGCACTGCGCCGGATCAGGTGCGCGCAGCCATTGCCGCGGCACGCGGGGCACTCGGCAACTGATCTGGCGCCAGGGCCAGGCCCATACCGCCGACGCTGCGACAGCAGAACCCAAACGGGGAGAGCACTGGCTCTCCCCGTTTTGCTTGTCCTTGTCCCGCCGGAAATCGCAGAGATCGGAAATTTGTGCACCACATCGGTGCTGCCGCATCGATAAATGTGACTTACTGGGGAATTACCCTAGCGATAGTGCTGAATGAACACCGTAGACTATTGCGCCACCCCTGTATCCGAAAACTAGGACGATCACATGTCTTTCCTCATGAGGCTGTCACGGCTTATCGACGCCGTGAATGCGTTCATCGGGCAGTGGGCGAAATGGCTGATCCTGCTGGCCGTACTGGTCTGCGCAGGCAACGCCATCGTCCGCTACTCATTCAGCATCAGTTCCAATGCCTGGCTTGAATTGCAGTGGTATATGTTCGCCGCGGTGTTCCTGCTTGGCGCGCCCTACACGCTGCGCCGCGACGAGCATGTGCGCATCGACGTCATTGCCGGCCGGCTCTCCGAGCGCACACAAGTCTGGATCGACATCTTCGGCATCCTGTTCTTCCTGCTGCCGATCAGCGCTGTCATTCTCTGGCTCTCCGTCCCGTATTTCTGGCTCTCCTACGCCGGCCATGAGATGTCCGGCAATGCCGGCGGCCTGATTCGCTGGCCCGCCAAGTTCCTGATCGTGGCCGGTTTTTTCCTGATCATCCTGCAGGGGCTCTCGGAACTCATCAAGCGCTTTGCCTACCTGAAGGGCGAGCTGCCCTTCTCCGCGTTCCGCAAGCACGGGCACGAGGACGTGGAGGAAGAAGTGGCGGCCATTGTGCAGGCCACCAAGTCCGGTCCGACAACAAAACAATAAGGGGCGCGCAAAATGACGCAATTCCTGGTTGCGAACATGGCGCCAATCATGTTCGCCTCTCTCGTTGTCTTCCTGCTGTCGGGCTTTCCGATCGCCTTCGCGCTGGCGGCAAACGGGCTGTTGTTTGCCTTTGTCGGCATCGAGCTTGGCCTGCTTCCTCCCGAACTACTGCAGGCGCTCCCAAGCCGCCTGTTCGGCATCATCGAGAACGACACCCTGCTGGCCATCCCGTTCTTCACGTTCATGGGGCTGATACTGGAGCGCTCGGGCATGGCTGAAGACCTGCTCGACACTATCGGGCAGCTGTTCGGCCCGATCCGCGGCGGTCTGGCCTATGCGGTGATCTTTGTCGGCGCCCTGCTGGCGGCTACCACGGGCGTAGTGGCTGCGTCGGTCATTTCGATGGGCCTGATTTCGCTGCCGCTGATGCTGAAGTACAAGTACGACAAGCGGCTGGCTTCGGGCGTGATCGCAGCCTCCGGCACGCTTGCCCAGATCATCCCGCCGTCGCTGGTGCTGATCGTGCTGGCCGACCAGCTCGGACGCTCGGTGGGCGACATGTACAAGGGTGCGTTCCTGCCCGGCCTGATCCTGACCGGCATGTACATGGGCTATGTATTGCTGCTGACCGTGATCAAGCCTGCGGCCGCGCCCGCCCTGCCGCCGGAAGCCCGCGTCTTCCGCGAGCCGAGCGGCAAGAGCGGTGCCGCATCGGTCCTGGTGCTGACCGCGCTGTCCGTGGCCGTAGGCGTGCTGGCGGACAAGTTCTACAAGCCCGAGGCACCGCTCGATGAACGCCTGGTGATTTCGGTCGGCGCGGCCATCGCGTTTGCCTTCGTGGTGGCGGTCATCAACCGGACGCTCAAGCTTGGCCTGCTGTCGACGATGGCCGAGAAGGTGACCTTCGTGCTGATCCCGCCGCTGGCCCTGATCTTCCTGGTGCTCGGCACGATCTTCATCGGCGTGGCCACCCCCACTGAAGGTGGCGGCATGGGCGCGCTGGGCGCCCTGGTGCTGGCGCTGATCAAGCGTCGCCTGAACCTGGACCTGACCAAGCAGGCAATGGAATCCACGCTGAAGCTCTCGGCGTTCGTGATCTTCATCCTGATCGGCGCGCGCGTGTTCTCCCTGACCTTCTATGGCGTGGACGGCCATATCTGGGTGGAACACCTGCTGACCGCCCTGCCCGGCGGACAGACCGGCTTCCTGATCGCAGTGAACCTGCTGTTCTTCCTGCTGGCGTTCTTCCTGGATTTCTTCGAGCTTGCGTTCATCCTTGTGCCGCTGGTCGGCCCGGTGGCGGACAAGCTAGGCATCGACCTGATCTGGTTCGGGGTACTGCTGGCCGTCAACATGCAGACGTCGTTCATGCATCCGCCGTTCGGCTTCTCGCTGTTCTACCTGCGCTCGGTCGCCCCGCGCGAGGTCAAGACCTCCGACATCTACTGGGGCTCCGTGCCGTTTGTGCTCATCCAGCTGATCATGGTCGCCCTGATCATTGTCTTCCCCGGCGTCGTCAGCACAGGCACGGGCAAGGTACAGGACCGCCACGCGACGCGCGACCTGTCCATCGACCTGCAGCAGGAGCGGCCGGCGGCAAGCGCGCCCCCGTCGGGCGGCGCAACGCTGGAGTTGCCCACGACGCCGGCCGACAGCGAACCCGCCGCACCGACGTTCGAGTTCGAGAAGAAGAAGTAATCCCCGGACCCGGGGCGAGCAGCAAAGGCCCCGCCTGGTGCGGGGCCTTTTCTTTTCCTTGCCTGGCAGCCGGATTACGGGAATTCCACATCCCGCTGACCTGCGGTGGCAGCCCTGATTTCTGGCGCCGGCCGGGTGATTTGCTATCCTCAGCTTATCCCCGCCCTGCAGCGGGGACGACCGAGCGAAAGGGGGCAACTTGCCAGACCAACCCGCCAGCCCGCTGGCCTCCAAGGCCGTCACGCCGGCAACGGCGGGCGGCTGGCTGCGCTGGCTGCCGGGCCTGCAGATGCTGCGCACGTACCAGCCCGGCTGGCTGCCGCGCGACCTGGCGGCCGGGCTCGTGCTCACGACCATGCTGGTGCCGGTAGGCATCGCCTATGCCGAGGCATCGGGCGTGCCGGGCATCTACGGCCTGTACGCCACCATCATCCCCTTGCTCGCCTACGCGCTGTTCGGCCCCAGCCGCATCCTGGTGCTGGGACCCGACTCCGCGCTGGCTGCGCCGATCCTGGCCGTGGTGGTGCAGCTTTCCGCCGGCGACCCGGCGCGGGCCATCACCATCGCCAGCATGATGGCAGTGGTATCGGGGCTGGTCTGCATCGTCGTCGGGCTCTTGCGCCTGGGTTTCATCACCGAGCTGCTGTCCAAGCCGATCCGCTATGGCTACATGAACGGGATCGCGTTCACCGTGCTGATCAGCCAGCTACCCAAGCTGTTCGGCATTTCGATCGAAGATGCCGGGCCGTTGCGGGATTTGTGGAACCTGGGCAATGCCATCGCTGACGGCAAGGCCAACTGGTACAGCCTGGCCGTGGGCGGCGCCAGCCTGGCGCTGATCCTGCTGCTGAAGCGGTTCGAGCGCGTGCCCGGTGTGCTGATTGCGGTCGTGCTGGCAACACTGAGCGTGAGCGTGCTCGGCCTCGATGCACTGGGCGTGAAGGTGCTTGGCAAGATGCCGCAAGGGCTGCCCGCCTTCGCCTTCCCGTGGCTCACCGGCGTAGACCTGACCCACATCGTGCTGGGCGGGTGTGCCGTTGCGCTGGTGGCGTTCGCCGATACCAGCGTGCTCTCGCGCACTTACGCCGCGCGCCTGAAATACCCGGTCGATCCCAACCAGGAAATGGTCGGACTGGGCACCGCCAACCTTGCCGCCGGGCTGTTCCAGGGCTTCCCGATCAGCAGCAGCGCGTCACGCACGCCGGTGGCCGAGGCGGCGGGCGCGCGCACGCAGCTGACTGGCGTGGTCGGCGCGCTGGCGGTGGCAGCCCTGCTGCTCTTCGCGCCGGACCTGTTGCGGCACCTGCCCAACAGCGCGCTGGCTGCCGTGGTCATTGCGGCGGCCCTCGGCCTGTTCGAGTTTGCCGACCTCAAGCGGATCTACCGCATCCAGCAATGGGAGTTCTGGCTGTCGATGGCGTGCTTTGCCGGCGTTGCGGTCTTCGGCGCGGTGCCGGGCATCTGCCTGGCCGTGGTGATCGCCGTGATCGAGTTCCTGTGGGACGGCTGGCGCCCGCATTACGCTGTGCTGGGCCGCGCCGACGGCGTGCGCGGGTATCACGACGTCGAGCGCTACCCCGATGCGCGCCGCGTGCCGGGCCTGGTGCTGTTTCGCTGGGATGCGCCGCTGTTCTTTGCGAATGCCGAGCTGTTCCAGGACTGCGTGCTGCGGGCCGTTGACGATTCGCCCACCGCCGTGCGGCGCGTAGTAGTAGCAGCCGAGCCGGTGACCAGTGTTGATGTGACCTCGGCGGACATGCTGCGCGAGCTCGACAAGACGCTCGATGGGCGTGGAATCGAGCTGCACTTCGCGGAGATGAAGGATCCGGTCAAGGACAAGCTCAAGCGCTTCGAGCTATTCGACAAGCTGGGGGAGGATGCCTTCCATCCCACTGTGGGTGCGGCGGTGGATGACTACGTGGAGGATTACCGCGTGGAATGGACGGGGTAACGCCGCCCTGGCCCCCCTCTCCCGCTTGCGGGAGAGAAGAGACAACACTCGCACTGCTGGCTATGTCAGCTACCTCAGCGCATCAGCGTAACGATCAGCTACCCTGCTTCACGCAATCCACGAAGTAGGCCTTCTGCCCGTCCACCTCTTCCAGCACCAGCCCGTGCACATCGGTTTCGAAACCCGGGAAGAGCTTGTTGAACTCGCGCGCGAACTTCAGGTACTGGACGATGGTGCGGTTGAAGCGCTCGCCCGGGATCAGCAGCGGAATGCCCGGCGGGTACGGCGTCAGCAGGATGGCCGTGACGCGGCCTTCGAGCTCGTCCACCGGCACACGCTCGATCTCGCGGTGCGCCATCATGGCCCATGCGTCCGAGGGCTTCATCGCCGGCTCCATGTCCGAGAGATACATCTCGGTGGTCACGCGCGCCACGTCGTTGGCCTTGTAGACGCTGTGCACGGCATCGCACAGGTCGCGCAGGCCCATGCGCTCGTACTGCGGATGCTTGCCGACGAACTCGGGCAGCACGCGCCACAGCGGCTGGTTCTGGTCGTAGTCGTCCTTGAACTGCTGCAACTCGGTCACCAGCGAGTTCCAGCGGCCCTTGGTAATGCCGATGGTGAACATGATGAAGAACGAGTACAAGCCCGTCTTCTCGATGATGATGCCGTGCTCGGCCAGGTACTTGGTGACGATGGCCGCCGGGATGCCGCGCTCGCTGAACTCGCCGTCCACGTCCAGGCCCGGGGTGATGATGGTGGCCTTGATCGGGTCGAGCAGGTTGAAGCCGTCGGCCAGGTCGCCGAAGCCGTGCCAGCGCTCGTTGGCCTTGAGCATCCATTCCTCGCGGTCCGGCATGCCTTCTTCATTCAGCGTATCGGGACCCCATACCTTGAACCACCAGTCGCCGTTGTTGCCAGCCTCGAAGTCGCCCTCCACCTTGCGCATGGCGCGGCGGAAATCCAGCGCTTCCTGGATGCTCTCTTCCACCAGCGCGGTGCCGCCCGGCGCTTCCATCATCGCCGCGGCCACGTCGCACGAGGCGATGATCGAGTATTGCGGGCTGGTCGAGGTGTGCATCAGGTACGCCTCGTTAAAGCGATAGCGGTCCAGCTTGCGCGTCTCGGAATCCTGCACGAGGATCTGCGAGGCCTGCGACAGGCCCGCGAGCAGCTTGTGCGTGGACTGCGTGGCGAACACCAGCGCGTCCTTGCTGCGCGGGCGACCCTTGCCGATCGCGTGCATATTGCGATAGAAGTCGTGGAACGCCGCGTGCGGCAGCCACGCTTCATCGAAATGCAGCGTGTCGATTTCCGATGCGAGCATCTCCTTGATCTGCTCGGCGTTGTACAGCACGCCGTCATAGGTGCCCTGCGTGATCGTCAGGATGCGCGGCTTCTGGTTCTTGGCCTTGCTCGCGAACGGGTGGTTGGCGATCTTCTTGCGGATGGTCTCCGGATCGAATTCGCTCTTCGGGATCGGGCCGATGATGCCGTAGTGGTTGCGCGTCGGCATCAGGAACACCGGGATCGCGCCCGTCATCATGATCGCGTGCAGGATCGACTTGTGGCAGTTGCGGTCCACCACCACGATGTCGCCCGGCGCCACGTTGGCGTGCCACACCATCTTGTTCGAGGTGGACGTGCCGTTGGTCACGAAGAACATGTGGTCCGAGTTGAAGATGCGCGCGGCGTTGCGCTCGGACGCCGCCACCGGGCCGGTGTGGTCCAGCAGCTGGCCGAGTTCGTCCACCGCGTTGCAGACGTCGGCGCGCAGCATGTTCTCGCCGAAGAACTGGTGGAACACCTGGCCAACCGGGCTCTTCAGGAACGCCACGCCGCCCGAGTGTCCCGGGCAGTGCCACGAGTACGACGAATCCTGCGCGTAGTCGATCAGCGCCTTGAAGAACGGCGGCGCCAGGCTGTCCAGGTAGACCTTGGCTTCGCGGATGATGTGGCGCGCCACGAATTCGGGGGTGTCCTCGAACATGTGGATGAAGCCGTGCAGCTCGCGCAGGATATCGTTCGGGATATGGCGCGAGGTGCGGGTCTCGCCGTACAGGAAGATCGGCAGGTCGCTGTTGCGGCGGCGCACTTCGTTGACAAACGCCCGCAGCTTCTCGATGGCGGCCGCTTCAGGCCGGTCGTCGGCGGTCACGAACTCGTCGTCATCGATCGACACGATGAAGGTCGAAGCGCGGCTGGACTGCTGCGCGAACGAGGTCAGGTCGCCATAGCTGGTCAGGCCCATGACCTCCATCCCCTCTTTCTCGATCGCCTCGGCCAGCGCGCGGATACCCGAGCCGGAGATGTTCTCGGAGCGAAAGTCTTCGTCAATGATGATGACGGGGAAGCGGAATTTCATCGGGCATCCTTGATGGAAAGCAGGACATAAAGGACTGAGCCACATGGCCGGCAGGGGTTCCCCTGCGACGGCGACATGTGGCTCCTGGATCAAATTGCGGCACGTCATTCCCGCGCAGGCGGGAATCCAGTGCCTTTCAGTGTCTTTAAAAGTCGCTGGGTCCCCGCCTGCGCGGGGACGACAACCGCCTGGAAATATCAGGCATCGGTGAACGTCTGCGGCGCCCGCATTGTATAGCCATCAGGTCTTCGGCAGTGTGACACCATGCTGGCCCTGGTACTTGCCGCCCCGGTCGGCGTACGAGGTCTCGCAGACTTCGTCGCTCTCGAAGAACAGCACCTGCGCGCAGCCTTCGCCGGCGTAGATCTTGGCGGGCAGCGGCGTGGTGTTGGAGAACTCCAGCGTCACATAGCCTTCCCACTCGGGCTCGAACGGCGTCACGTTGACGATGATGCCGCAGCGCGCATAGGTGCTCTTGCCCAGGCAGATGGTCAGCACGCTGCGCGGGATGCGGAAGTACTCCATCGTGCGCGCCAGCGCGAACGAGTTCGGCGGGATGATGCAAACGTCACCCTTGAAGTCCACGAAAGACTTCTCGTCGAAGTTTTTCGGATCGACGATGGTGCTGTTGATATTGGTGAAGATCTTGAATTCGTCGGCACAGCGGATGTCGTAGCCGTAGCTCGACGTGCCGTACGACACGATCTTGCGCCCGTCGGACTCCCGCACCTGGCCGGGTTCGAACGGCTCGATCATGCCGTGCTGCTCCGCCATGCGGCGGATCCACTTGTCGGATTTGATGCTCATAGGGTCAGGGGTAAACGCTCAGGCGGAGTGCGCCGCATTGTACAACCAATCCGCATGAGCACCGGGCTCAATTGAAGTGATGCCTACGCAACAACTTCTTCGGGCAGGCGATGTTGGAAGCGCTCCTTCCCCGTGTATAGCAGGAAGTGCTTGCCCGTACACCTGGCGAACAGCGCCAGGTTGACCCGCTGCGCCATCTGGTACCCCATCTGCGTTACCCCCGAGCGCGACAGCAGGAACGGGATCCCCATCTGCGCGCCTTTGATGACCATTTCGGAGGTCAGGCGGCCAGTGGTGTAGAACACCTTGTCGTCTCCGCGCATGTCTTCCAGCCACATGCGTCCGGCGATGGCGTCCACCGCATTGTGGCGGCCCACGTCCTCCACAAACATCAGCAGCTCGCTGCCGCGGAACAGCGCGCAGCCGTGCACGGAGCCGGCCTGCTTGTACACCGACTGCTGCAGGCGGATGGTGTCGATGATGCCGTACAGGGTGTCCTGGTCCAGGGTGGCCCCGACGGGCAGCCGGATATTGTCGATCTCGTCGAGCAGCGAACCGAACACCGTGCCTTGCCCGCAACCGGTAGTCACCACGCGGCGCGCGGTACGCTCCTCGATGCGGTCGACGCCGGTTCGGGTGGTCACGGCCGCGGATTCGGTTTCCCAGTCCACCTGCACGGCGGCAATGTCCTCGATCGACTCCACCAGCCGCTGGTTGCGCAGGTACCCGAGCACCAGGTGCTCGGGTGCGCCGCCCAGCGTCATCAGCGTGACCAGCTCGCGCTTGTCGAGATAGACCGTCAGCGGGCGTTCGCCGGGCAGGTACACCGGACGGGCGCGCCCCTGCTCGTCGACGACTTCCACTTCTTCGATCAGGGGAACGGCCGCGTGGGTAAGTTCGGGACGCAGAGGCATGAGTGGCGAAGTCGGGGCTGCTCAGGTTTGCCCCGTACGCCGCCTGGCAAGCGACGGGGCCTGGGTTACGGCGCCTTTGCGGGCGATTGTACTGCCGCTGACGCCGGCGGGGCGGCGGGTGCTGCGGGCGGCATGAACGGCCCCGGATCGGCGCAAGGGGGGGTCTGCATGGGCGCGCGGGTTGGATTGCCGCGCGCCTTCATGTCGCTGTAGTAGCGGGCCGCGGTCTTGTCCTGCGACTTGCACAGCTGGAAGGCGGCGACCTTGGCGGCCCAGTCCGAGCGCGCCTTCGTCTCCGCGGCCTTGGCCTTCTGTGCATCGGTTGGCGGCGGCAGCTTGGCGAGCGCAGCCTGGGTACCGACGGTACCGGCGGCCAGGGCGATCAGCATCAGGAAGCGTTTCATGGTCAGGATCCGTGAAGAGCGTCAATGCCCGTATCTCAGGCCTCGCCGGTACTGCGCCGGGCGGCGGCGCTGGCGTCCGGCGTTGCCGAGCGCTGGGCCGGGATCTTGCCGGCCTTGATGTCGTCATACCAGAGCTCGTGATGCTCCTTGGCCCAGGCCTCGTCCACCCAGCCGTCGCGCATGGCGCGGTAAGCCCCTTCCATGCCGATGGTGCCCATGTAGATATGGCCCAGCGACATCGCGATCATCAGCACGGCGGCGATGCCGTGGATCACGTTGGCGATCTGCATGGTGGCCCGGTAGTAATCCATTCCCGGCACGATCATGTCCAGCACCCAGCCAGATGCCGACAGCACCAGGCCGAAGATCACCAGCCCTCCCCAGAACCACATCTTCTCGCCCGCATTGAAGCGTCGGCTCGGCACGTGCCTGCCGCTGGCCAGTCCGCCCAGGCTGCTCATCCAGTGAATGTCATCCCGGCTGGGCAGGTTGTCGCGCACGAAGATCACGAAGGCGACGATGATTGACAGCGTGAATACCGGTCCTGCCAGGTTATGGATGTTCTTGAGCAGGTAGGTCAGCCAGCCGAACAGCGTATGCCCCATCACCGGCAGCAGGAAATGCTTGCCGAACAGCATCACGATGCCCGACACCGCCAGCAGCACGAACGAGATCGCCATGGTCCAGTGGACGATGCGCTCGAACGGCGTGAAGCGCTCGATCATGCGCCCGGTGCGCGGCTCGCGCAGCGGGATGGTGCCCCGCCAGAAGAAGAAGCCAAGGATCGCCAACGGCACAACGACAAGCAGCCAGCCGCCCCATACCGTGATCACGCCGTTGCGGAACAGGCGCCATTGCTGCCCGGTACGCTGGATCAGCACGCCGGCTTCCTTGGCGGGCAGGCTGCTGTAGTGGGCCTGGTCGGAATTGACCTCGCGCCAGACCGGCGCGTTGTTGCCGGGCTGGGTCACTGTGCGTTCCTGCTGCGACCTGGCCTGATTGGCGATGTCGCGGCGCGGTATGTTGAAGATGTTCTCCGACGCAATGCCGGCGAATGGCTGCACCGGATGCGTGGCCGGGTTGTTCGCGTCCGCCGCCTGCGCGGCCTGAGGGGCCTGAGAGGGCTGAGCGGCCTGCGGCGCCGAGGCCGGCGCCTGCGCGGCAGCGCCGCCGCTTGCGAACGTCAGCATGGCCAGCGCGCCTGCGGCAAGCCAGACACGCCAGCGGCACATATTCTGCGTGGGCCTCATATGCGCTCCTTCGGGTCGCCCCGCCCTGCCTGCTGCGCAGTCATGGCGTGCGGTTGTATTCGTTCTGCAGCTGATTGCGCTGGTGGATCTGGTTCTGCCAGGTCGTCTTGTCACCGGGTGTCCAGCCCTTGGCGACAAAGGGATCGTCCGGCGCGCCCTGCCAGGCGGGCGCATCCGACTTCTTGTGCGAGGCGGTTGCGGTCTGGGCCTTTTCGCCACAGGCCGCGAGCAGCACGCCGGCCACGGCCAGCATGGCGATCATCGGGATGCGCGTCATGATGGTTGACCTCCGTTCCCCTTTGCCGGTGCCGGACCGGCGGGGGCAGCGGGCGCAGCCGGTGCCGCCTGCGCGCCACCCTTCGTCCCGTATGCGGTGCCCCAGCCGAACACATCGCCACCCGTGCCGCGCTTGATCACGCGGTTGCGCAGGATGTCGGCAATCACGTCGCCGTCGCCGCCCAGCAGCGCCTTGGTCGAGCACATTTCCGCGCACAGCGGCAGCTTGCCTTCGGCCAGCCGGTTGCGGCCGTATTTCTCGAACTCGGCCTCCGAACCGTTCTTCTCCGGCCCGCCCGCGCAGAAGGTGCACTTGTCCATCTTGCCGCGCACGCCGAAGGTGCCCGTGGACGGGAACTGCGGCGCGCCGAACGGGCACGCGTATGAGCAGTAGCCGCAGCCGATGCAGACGTCCTTGTCGTGCAGCACCACGCCGTCCTCGGTGCGGTAGAAGCAGTCGACCGGGCAGACCGCCATGCATGGGGCGTCCGAGCAGTGCATGCAGGCCACGGAGATCGACTTCTCCGCGCCAACCACGCCGTCGTTGACGGTGACCACGCGGCGCCGGTTCACGCCCCACGGCACTTCGTGCTCGTTCTTGCAGGCAGTGACGCAGCTGTTGCACTCGATGCAGCGCTCGGCGTCACAGATAAATTTCATGCGTGCCATGATGTCATCCTGCCTTTATGCAAAACGTTCGATCTGGCAAATCGTGGTCTTTGTTTCCTGCATCATCGTGACCGAGTCGTAGCCGTACGTGGTCGCCGTGTTGACCGCCTCCCCGCGCACGACCGGCATCGCGCCCTCCGGGTAGTACTCTTTCAGGTCCTTGCCCTGCCACCAGCCCGAAAAGTGGAACGGGATGAAGGCCGTGTCCGGTCCCACGCGTTCGGTCACGAGCGCGCGCACCTTGAGGCTGGCGCCAGTCGGCGTCTTGACCCAGCAGAAGTCGCCATTGCGGATGCCGCGCTGGGATGCGGCGCGCGGGTTGATCTCCACGAAGTTCTCCTGCTGCAGTTCGGCCAGCCACGGATTCGAACGGGTTTCCTCGCCGCCGCCCTCGAACTCCACCAGCCGGCCTGATGTCAGGATGATCGGGAACTTCTCGTAGACCTTGTTCTCGATGTTGCGCTGCTGCACGGTCTTGTACAGCGTCGGCAGGCGCCAGAACGCCATCTTGTCGTCGTGGGTCGGGTACTTGGCAACCATGTCGGGCCGCGTGGAATACAGCGGCTCGCGGTGCTGCGGAATCGGGTCCGGGAAGTTCCACACCACGGCACGCGCCTTGGCGTTGCCGAACGGATGGCAGCCATGCACCTTGAGCACGACGCGCTGGATGCCGCCGGAGAGGTCGGTCTTCCAGTTCTTGCCTTCGGCGGCCTTCTTCTCGTCGTCCGTCAGGTCGTCCCACCAGCCCAGCTTCTTGAGCAGCACGTGATCAAATTCGGGATAGCCCGTGGTGATCTCCGCGCCGAGCGAATACGACCCGTCCTCAGCCAGCAGGTTGACGCCGTCGCGCTCCACGCCGAAGTTCGCGCGGAAGTTGCCGCCGCCATCCATCACATGCTTGCTGGTGTCGTACAGGTTCGGCGAGCCGGGGTGCTTGAGCTCCGGGGTGCCGTAGCACGGCCATGGCAGGCCGAAGTAGTCGCCGGTCAGGTCATAGCCCGTCTCGGCATCCTTGCCGCCCTTGCAGCGCAACGTCTTCACGTCGAACATCTGCATATTGCGCATATGGGCCTTGAGGCGTTCCGGCGACTGGCCGGTGTAGCCGATGGTCCAGTTGCTGCGGTTGATCTCACGCAGGATCGACTCGATCTCCGGCTCCATCCAGGTACGGCCGGCGCGCTTGACCTCGATCATTTTGTAGTTCTTCGACAGCTCCTTGCCAAACCCGAGCTTGTCCGCAAAGGCCTGCATGATGGTCTGGTCAGGCATCGACTCGAACAGCGGCTCGATGACCTTCTCGCGCCATTGCAGCGAGCGGTTCGAGGCCGTGCATGACCCCGATGTCTCGAACTGCGTGCAGGCCGGCAGCAGGTAGACCGCGCGGTTCGGGTTGACCTTGCCGCCGTCTGTCGCCGGCATATTGGCCATGGCCGCAGTGGCGGACGGATACGGGTCGACCACGACCAGCAGGTCCAGCTTGTCCATCGCCGTCTTCATTTCCAGGCCGCGCGTCTGCGAATTCGGCGCATGGCCCCAGAAGAACACGCCGCGCACGTTGTTGTCCTGGTCGATCAGTTCGTTCTTCTCCATGACGATGTCGATCCAGCGCGACACGGTCGTACCGGACTTTTCCATCATGGCCTGTGACACAAACTGCTTCTTGATCCATTCGTAGTCGACGCCCCACACCGCCGCATAGTGCTTCCAGGCACCGGCGGCCAGGCCGTAGTAGCCGGGCAGCGAATCCGGATTGGGCCCCACGTCGGTAGCGCCCTGCACGTTGTCATGGCCGCGGAAGATGTTGGCGCCGCCGCCGGCGACGCCGATATTGCCGAGCGCGAGCTGCACGATGCACGACGCGCGCACGATGGCGTTGCCGATGGTGTGCTGGGTCTGGCCCATGCACCAGACCAGCGTGCTGGGCCGGTTCTTCGCCATGATCTCGGCCACCATCTTCACCTGCGCCTCGGGCACGCCGCAGACTTCCTCGACTTTATCCGGCGCCCACTTGGCCAGGATTTCTTCCTTGACCTTGTCCATGCCGTAGACACGGTCGTGCAGGAACTTCTGGTCTTCCCAGCCATTCTGGAAGACGTGGTACAGCACGCCGAACAGGAAGGCGATGTCGGTGCCCGAGCGGATGCGCACATAGTGGTCCGCCTTCGCGGCCGTGCGCGTGAAGCGTGGGTCCACCACGATCACCTTGCAGCCATTCTCCTTGGCATGCAGCAGGTGCAGCATCGACACGGGGTGCGCCTCGGCCGCGTTGGAGCCGATATACAGAGCCGCCCTGGAGTTCTGCATATCGTTGTACGAGTTGGTCATCGCCCCGTAGCCCCAGGTGTTTGCCACGCCCGCCACGGTGGTGGAGTGGCAGATACGCGCCTGGTGATCGGTGTTGTTGGTGCCGAAGAACGACACCCATTTGCGCATCAGGTAAGACTGCTCGTTGCTGTGCTTGGACGAGCCGATGAAGAACATCGAATCCGGGCCGGACTGCTGGCGGATCTCCTTCATCTTCGCGGTGATCTCGTCGAGCGCCTGGTCCCAGCTGATGCGCTGGTATTTGCCGTTGACCAGCTTCATCGGGTACTTCAGGCGATATTCGCCATGGCCGTGCTCGCGCAGCGCGGCGCCCTTGGCGCAGTGCGCCCCCATGTTGAGGGGCGAGTCGAACACCGGCTCCTGCCGCACCCACACGCCGTTCTGCACCACGGCATCGACCGCGCAACCCACCGAGCAGTGGCCGCACACGGTGCGCTTCACCACGATGCCGCCCTTGCCTTGCGCGGCAGCGACGGTCTTGTCGTCGGCGGCATCGGCCTTGCGGAGCAGCGTCAGTTGGGAAGCCGCCAACCCGACCCCGACACCGATGCCGGAACGCTTGAGGAAGCCGCGCCGGTCCATGGTCGGCATGGCGCCGGCCAGTCCTGCGGCAAGCCGCGTGGAAAGCCGGCCGGCTCCCGCTGGCGCATTCGCCTGTGCGAGGCTGTCAGTCAGCCGGGTCGATGCGCCCTGCGCCGCGCGTTTGCGGGTCAAGATCATGTCTCACCTCAGCAGAGGAAAGCAGCAAATGCCGGACTGGCAGAACCGGACATGCCGGCCCGCCAGCGTGCTCACACCAGCGTGGTGCGGTAGTACTTGCGAATGTGTTCGGAAACCCGGTAGCCCTTGTTGTCCGACGGCACGTCGGTAGGCTCGGGAATGGCGGCGCTCTGGACTGGCGTGGCCGGACCACGCGCGGTCAACGACGCTGCGCCGGCGGCGGCAGCGACCACACCAGCGCCCGCAAGAAACGTGCGGCGCGCGACCCTGGGTTGCTTCTCTGTCATGTGGGCACTCCTCGGTTCGGCACTGGAATGCCGATGATTCAGCCGTTATGCGTTGTTATGCATATTCTAGGTGCAACCTCGCTGAAAAACTATGCCGATTCCGGGTTAATCCCTATTTGCGCGGGCAATGTATTTAATGTCAATGCATTTCGAGCGCCACAGCTTCGACGTCCGCAAAGGCCTGCATCAGTCCGGCAACGCTGCGATAGAAGCGCGCTTGCGGATGGCCACTTAGTGCGTCGCACAATTTCCCGACCCATGGCTGCAGGTGCTGCGCGTAGAAGCGCTGTTGTTCGCCCAGGTTGGAAACGGCAATGTCATCGCCTGCAACGAGGAACCGCATCACCTCGCACAGCGTGGCCACGTGGTCCTCGGTCTCGCTGACATCGTCGTGCCGCACCAGCCCGTAGCGGGCCAGGTCATCACGCAGGGCCACCAGCGGGCGCTCGTTCAGGAAGCCGGTGAGATAGTAGGACCCATACAGGAAGACTTCCTGGCGTCCCACGCCCAGAAACAGTTCGCGGTACTCCTCATGAGCCTCGGCCTCCGTGGTGCTCGATGCCGCATCGCACAACGCGTTCCATGCACGCCCCAGTACGGTGTCCGCATCGTCGTCCCGCGCACGGTTGGCCGCGATGTGATGGAGCAGCGCTGCGTCCGGCGCCCGGTAGAACAGCGTGGCCAGAAGACCGTACAGGTCGGCGCGGGCAATGTCCTCGGCATCGTCGGCGGGCGCGGCGGCCGTGAGCTGGATAGGCTGGAAATCTGTCATGTCGTGATGGTTATTGTCTGGCCGGAAGCGCTTACCGGAGCGTGGCACCACTGACCGCACCAGGATCGCGCTCCATCATGTCGATCACGCGGCAATCGGGGCACATCTTCAGGCGCTCGGCGGCTGCGCCGGCAAAGGCGGGATGCCCCGCCAGGCGGACCAGCATCGACTCCACCATCTGCGCCGTGCCGAACGGCTTGGCGCAGCGCACGCAATGGAACGGCTGCGCCTCGTTGAGCGTGACAGTGCGCCGCGCCGCTTCGCCGGCCAGCAGGCGCGGTATGAGCGTGATTGCGTTTTCGGGGCAGGTCTTTTCGCACAGGCCGCACTGGACGCAGTTGCGTTCCAGGAAGCCCAGCACCGGGCGCTCCGGGTTGTCGCGCAGCGCCTGTGTCGGGCAGGCGCCCACGCAGGCCATGCAGAGGGTGCAGCGTGCCGTGTCCACGGCCACCGCACCGATCGGCGCGGTGGCCGGAAGCGGCACGATGTCCGCCGGAACAGGCGCATGCCGCGCCAGGTGATCGAGCGCGAACTCGAGCATCTCGCGCTTGGCGGCCACGGCACCGAACGGCGCCGGCGGCAATGCTTGCCGGGCCGGGCGCAGCGCGGCAAGCCCCGAGTCCAGCGACGCAGCATCGCCTGCCTCGACCAGCGACACCGCTTCGCCGTCGTAGCCGAGCCCGGCCAGCAGCGACCTGGCCACATCGATCTGCTCGGCCAATGCGGTGCGGTACTGCGGCGCCTCGTCGCCCGTCAGCAGTACCGCCACACGCGCAGCGCCCCAGCATAGCGCCGCAAGCCAGAGTTCCAGCCCGGCGGCGGCCGGGTGGAACACCTGTACCGGCATCACGTTCGGCGGCACGCCTTGCGCCTGCCCGGCGCGCGCGGCGCGGCCCAGAGCCAGAATGGCCGGCGTGCCGGAGGCTTCCCCGTGCAGCAGCAGTACGGCGTCGCGCCCGCCCGCCGACCGGTAGGCAGACAGCAGCGTGCGCAAGCGCGTGCCCAGCATCTCGGGGCCCGGATACGCGTAGCTGATCGCCCCGCTCGGGCAGACCGTGGTACACGCGCCGCAGCCCATGCAGAGATTGGGCGCGACCTCGATGCGGCCCTTGCCGTCATGCCACTGCGAGTGGATTGCCTGGGTCGAGCAGATGTCGATACATGCGGTGCAGCCCGTGGTCTGGTTGCGCCCGTGGGCACAGAGGCTTTCCTTGTATCGAAAGAACTTCGGCTTTTCGAACTCGCCGATGAACTGCGTCAGGGCCAGCGCCTGTTGCTGCTGGCGCAGCGGGTCCCCGCCTGCGTGCAGGTAGCCTTGCGGCGGCTGGTGCATGGTAAAGGCAGGCGCGTCGTTGAGATCGAAGACCAGGTCGAAGCGGGCCTCGGTGGTCGCCGGCGGCCGGTCGAAATCGATGGCCGCCGCCGCGCCGCAGGCGCGCACGCAATCGCGGTGCGCGCGGCAACGGTCCATGTCGACCTGGTAGCTGAAGTCGATCGCCTGTTCCGGGCAGGCTTCGATGCAGGCATTGCACCGCGTGCAGAGGTCGAGATCGATGGGATTGCCGCGGCCCGCGCCGGTCTCCCAGGTGGCCGCAAACGCGCCCAGCCAGCCGGTCAGCGCTTGCAGCGTGCCGCTGTGGACGGGGTAGGCCCGCTCCGCGGGAACGACACCTGATCCCACGCGAGCACCAGGTGTCGTGCCGGCAGCCAGCAGGACCGTGACTTCGAGCGACATGGCGGCGAGCCGCTCGGCCCAGGGCAAGGCGCGGTCGGCGGGGCCCATCACCAGCACGGCGCCTTCGGAGCAGTAGTCCACCACCGGCACAGGATCGGGCTCGGGCAGGGCTGCCACGGCCAGCAGCGCGGCGATCTTCGCGTTGGCGGTCTGCGGATCGCGCTTCGCGCCCTGTGACCAGCCTCCGGTCTCGCGGATATTCACGAAGCGCACGGGCGCGACCACCACGGCGCGGCCACCGGTGCCTTGCGCGGCCTCGGCAGCCACCTCGGCAAACAGGTGCCGCTCCTGCGTGCAGGCGACGATCACGTCGTCTGTGCCGTCGAGCGCGGCGGTGAAATCGCCGATCTCCCTTCGGCACAGCAGGCGGTGGACCTTCAGCGGCCCACCACTGGCTTGCGACAGCGCCGCCCCGTCAAGCGGCATGGTGTCATTGCAATTGCAGATCAGCGTCGGCATGGCGAATCCGGCTGACCGGCCCGGGCGCCCTTCTTGCGAGGGTCTGCAGGCCGGGGATTTGTGGGGGAGTCCTATTGTAGGCCTCGCGTATGTGGCGGGCTACGCGTGTTTATCCGGGCTCGGCTCCGTCGCCTGCGCGGGCAGTTCGGGCCCATCGACATCGTCCCGCCTGTCATCCGGCAGGGCGGCGGCCTGCGCCGCTGGTTCCGGCGGCGCTGTCGTTTCGGGCGTTTCCTCGGCGTCGAACAATCCCAGCGCCCTGGACTGCCGCAGGCGGCGCAGCACGTCCGGCGGGATCGGGTCGGGCTTGCCGTAGTCGTCGATATAGGTATCGAGCCCGTCCATCACATTGAAGTGCGGGTCGGCAAACAGGGTCTTGAGCGCGGCACGCTTGACGCCTTCGTCCACGCCCCGCGCGACGAAGCGCGCTATGTCGTCGCCCGGCCGCAGCAGGGCGACGTCAGCCATGGTGGGAAGGTCGACTGGCACCTCCGTGGCAGCCAGCCGCGCCTCCGGTTGTTGCGCGGCATCTGCCGGTAACTGTGCGGGCGGCCCCGGTTCGGATGCGGGTGGCTCTTCCGGTACGGCAACGCCCTCCCGAACCGCCGCCTTGCGGCGCGACCAGCGCGACAGGAAGGACGATTCGCTCATGGCCGGCAGCCGTCAGTAACGCGCGCGGTCCTGCGGCGCCTTGAACGACTCGGGCCGGCGGCGCTGCTTGGGTTCAGGACGATAGTTCTGGTCGACGTAGGCCTGCAGCCAGTCGCGCTGGTCGGGTGCAAGCGGCACGTTCTCCACGGTTTCGCCGGCATCGAGCCAGCGCCCCGCTTCGTTGTACGACAGCGAGACAGTGACGGGCACCGGCCGCGCCTCGTCCGCAGGAACGTCTTCCTGCATGCGCCAGTGCACGAACCAGCAAGGCTGTGTCGACGTGAGATTGAGGTAGTAGCCTTCGCCTTGGTCATGGAACAGCACAACCTCGAAGCCCGGATAGAGCCAGCGCGCGCCATGCTCGTCCTGTTCCAGGCACATGGGCCCGGCGCCGAACTCGCCCAGGTCCGGCCAGACCGCCTCGAGCTCCCATTTCCAGGGCTGCCAGCGGTTCGCCAGCGCCACCTTGCGCATGACCACCGCCATCGTGACGGCGGGGCGGGCTTGCGGCGCGGGCGTGTCCATGGCGATGGCCTCAGGTGTTCTGCACGACGATGCTGGGGAACTTGCTGGTCATGTCGCGCGCCTTGTCGGCCACCTTGATGGCCACCTTGCGCGCGATGCCGCGGTACAGGTCCGCCACCGGGCTGTCCGGGTCAGACACCACCGTGGGGCGGCCGGAATCCGCCTGCTCGCGGATGGACAGGTTCAGCGGCAGGCTGCCCAGCAGTTCGACGCCGTAGTCGGCGCACATCTTCTCGCCGCCGCCATGGCCGAAGATATGCTCGACGTGGCCGCAGTTCGGGCAGCAGTACACCGCCATGTTCTCGACGATGCCCAGGATGGGAATGCCCACTTTCTCGAACATCTTCAGGCCCTTCTTGGCGTCCAGCAGCGCGATATCCTGCGGCGTGGTCACAATCACGGCGCCAGTGACGGGCACCTTCTGCGACAGCGTGAGCTGGACGTCGCCGGTTCCGGGCGGCATGTCGACGATCAGGTAATCCAGGTCATGCCAGTTGGTCTGGCGCAGCAGCTGTTCCAGGGCCGACGTGACCATCGGGCCACGCCATACCATCGGGTTGTCCTGTTCGATCAGGAAACCGATCGAGTTGGCTTGCAGGCCGTGGCCTTCCAGCGGCTCCATGGTCTGGCCGTCGGAGGATTCGGGGCGGCCGTCGATGCCCAGCATCATCGGCAGGCTGGGGCCGTAGATGTCGGCGTCGAGCATGCCCACGCGCGCACCTTCCGCGGACAGCGCCAGCGCCAGGTTGACCGCCGTGGTGGACTTGCCGACACCGCCCTTGCCCGAGGCCACGGCAATCACGTTCTTCACGCCCGGCAGCAGCTTGACGCCGCGCTGCACCGCATGGGCGACGATCTTCATGCTGACGCTGACGCTCACATTGCTCACGCCGGCAAGTTGTCGCACCGCAGCAACGACCAGCTTGCGAATCGGATCGAACTGGCTCTTGCCCGGATAGCCCAGCTCCACCTCCAGCGACACGTCGCCGCCGTCGACCCGGATATTCCTGGCCGAACGGGTGGACACCAGATCCTTGCCCGTGTTGGGGTCGATAACCGTGCGCAGGACTTCCGTGACCTGTTCAGTGCTGAGGCTCAAGACAAACTCCGCTTGTTCGTGGATAGTGGGGGACGGACCAATGTATCAAAGTATGAAGCAGCGGCCATCGGAACCGTGAATCGGCGCACAAGCCCTTGCCTGCTTTGTGGGATTACAGACATTTACAAATCTCACAAGCTTGCACTTGTGCGCGCGCCGCCATATCCATATTGTAGTGCCCCAGTGCTGCACGAGGCCCCGCCCTGCCCGCCTTCCCCTTGGCGCAGGCGTGCGGCACGTGCGCAGGGCGCTACTATCGGCGTTACCATCCACGCTGCAACAAGCAAAAATACTTCTACGGGAACATCAGAAGGAGAAAGCATGAAATTCAAGTTCGCCACCGTCTCGCTCGCAGCGGCCACGCTCCTGGCCGCCGGCTGCGCCACCGAACAACAGACCCACACGGCCGTCGGGACCGGCGTGGGCGCTGCTGTGGGCGCCGGCCTGGGCAACCTGATCGGCGGCAATACCACCGGCACGCTGGTCGGCGCGGCGGTGGGCGGTGCCATCGGCGGCGCCACCGGCTACAACTGGAATGCCATCCGCGGCAAGCTGAACAAGGATACCGCCGGTACCGGCACCCAGATCACCGAGCAGCCGGATGGCTCGCTCAAGGTCAATATCCCTAGCCAGGTCACCTTCGACACCGACAGCGCCACCATCAAGCCGTCGTTCCGCACCGTGCTGGACCAGGTGGCCCAGACGCTGGGCCAGCACCAGGACGTGAGCGCCAACGTCGTCGGCCATACCGACAGCACGGGCAACCCGCAATACAACATGCAGCTCTCCCAGCGCCGCGCCCAGAGCGTGGCCAGCTACCTGGGTGACCGCGGCGTCGCCCGCAACCGCCTGTCGGCCGAGGGCCGGGGCCAGACCCAGCCCGTGGCGGACAACGCCACCGAGGCCGGCCGGGCACAAAATCGCCGCGTCGAAATTTTTTTGAAACCAATTCAAGGGTGAGCCAGTCATAGAAACAGGTACCGCTTGCCACCGTTGCTGGCTCGCGATAGGTGGCTGACCTCCCGGGCGGTGCCTGATTTCTCCTCCTTTTCCGTTGTGGAAAGCTGCGCCGGCATTGACCGGCGCTTTTTTTTGGCGCCGATCCAGGATGCGCCGATTAATCCTCTTTCGCGTCCGCCGTAGTTTCGTCATGCGCAATTCCGGCCGCCCCGCGTCGTGCTTGCTAAAATAACCGTTTCGCAGCCAGCGCCCGGCTCCGCCGCGGCTGCCGCCCCGACTGCTTTCCCGTCATCCCCCACCGGCTCTTTTCCATGACCGCACGTCGTATCCTCGTCACATCTGCCCTGCCTTACGCCAACGGCCAGATCCATATCGGCCATCTGGTGGAGTACATCCAGACCGACATCTGGGTGCGCTTCCAGCGCATGATGGGCAACGAGGTCTACTACGTCGGCGCCGACGACACGCACGGCACCCCGGTCATGCTGCGCGCCGAAAAGGAAGGCATCACGCCCAAGGAACTGATCGACCGCGTCTGGACCGAACACAAGCGCGACTTCGACAGCTTCCTGGTGTCGTTCGACAACTACTACAGCACCGACGCAGAAGAAAACCGCGAGTTGTGCGAGAAGATCTACCTGGCCCTGAAGGCCGACGACCTGATCGCCGAGCGCGACGTCGAGCAGTTCTACGACCCGGTCAAGAACATGTTCCTGCCGGACCGCTTCATCAAGGGCGAGTGCCCGAAGTGCGGCGCCAAGGACCAGTACGGCGACTCGTGTGAAGTCTGCGGCACCACGTACGTGCCGACCGACCTGAAGAACCCGTATTCGGTGGTCTCCGGTGCCACGCCGGTGCGCAAGTCGTCCACGCACTTCTTCTTCAAGCTGTCCGACCCGCGCTGCGAAACCTTCCTGCGCGAGTGGGTGGCCGACCTAGCCCAGCCGGAAGCCGCCAACAAGATGCAGGAATGGCTGGGCAGCGAAGGCGAAGCCTCGACGCTGTCCGACTGGGACATCTCGCGCGACGCGCCATACTTCGGTTTCGAGATTCCGGGCGCCCCAGGCAAATATTTCTACGTGTGGCTGGACGCGCCGATCGGCTACTACGCGAGCTTCAGGAACCTGGCCGCGAAGAAGGGCATCGACTTCGACGCCTGGGTCGGCCCGCACTCCACAGCCGAGCAATACCACTTCATCGGCAAGGACATCCTGTATTTCCACACGCTGTTCTGGCCGGCCATGCTGCGCTTCTCGGGCTACCGCACGCCGACCAACGTGTTCGCCCACGGCTTCCTGACCGTGGACGGCGCCAAGATGAGCAAGTCGCGCGGCACCTTCATCACCGCGCAGAGCTACATCGACACCGGCATGAATCCGGAATGGCTGCGCTACTACTTCGCGGCCAAGCTGAATGCCAGCATGGAAGACCTGGACCTGAACCTGGACGACTTCATCGCCCGGGTCAACAGCGACCTGATCGGCAAGTACGTCAACATCGCCAGCCGCGCGGCTGGCTTCCTGGTCAAGCGCTTCGATGGCAAGGTCGATGAGGCCGCGCTGGCCCACCCGCTGCTCAAGCAGCTGCGCGAGGCCGCCCCGCAGCTCGCCCAGCTGTATGAAGCGCGCGAGTACAGCAAGGCGCTGCGCCTGGTGATGGAACTGACCGACGCCGTCAACGCGTTCGTCGATACCGAAAAGCCGTGGGAACTGGCCAAGGACGAAGCGAAGCGCGCCGCACTGCACGCCGCGTGCTCGGTGTCGCTGGAAGCCTTCCGCCTGCTGACGGTCTACCTGAAGCCCGTGGTGCCCTCGATGGCTGCCGGCGTCGAGCGCTTCCTCAACGTCGAGCCGCTGGACTGGCGCGCCATCGACAAGCAATTGTCGGCTTCCAGCCCGGTGCAGCCGTACCAGCACCTGATGACCCGCGTCGATGCGAAGCAGATCGACGCGCTGCTGGCCGCCAACCGGGAGTCGCTGCAGGCCTCGGCGCCGGCCGCAGCGGCATCGGCCGCCTCGATCGAGCCGATCGCCGACACCATCACCATCGACGACTTTGCCAAGATCGACCTGCGTGTGGCGAAGATCGTCGAATGCCAGAAAGTGGAAGGCTCCAGCAAGCTGCTGCAACTCACCCTCGACCTTGGCGAAGGCCGCACGCGCAATGTGTTCTCGGGCATCCAGTCGGCCTACACGCCGGAACAGCTGGTGGGCAAGCTGACCGTGGTGGTCGCCAACCTGGCGCCACGCAAGATGAAGTTCGGCGTGTCCGAAGGGATGGTGCTGGCGGCTTCTGCGGCCGATGAAAAGACCAATCCGGGGCTGTATATCCTGGAGCCGCACAGTGGTGCGGTGCCTGGCATGCGGATTGGCTGATCTGCCTGGCGGAGAGCAAAACGGCGGCGCGCTCGGGCGGCCGCCGTTTTTTTTGGTTCGCCGAATTGCGGGGGCTGTGGGGAGGATTGGGTTGGCGTGCTTGGCGGGCGCCGCTGTTTCGCCGGCGTAGCCGGCGAGTCCCTTTTTGTCCGAGCGACAAAAAGGAACCAAAAAGCGCGTTTGTTTGCCCTAAGGATGCTCTGCACAAATAGCTAGCGGATGTGCTTGCAATGAATCGTCGAGCCAGCGAGCATGTCGGGCATGAAACAAGCTGACCTTGGATTGAACTTGTCGACCAAGCGCA
>NZ_CAJZAI010000007.1 GCF_914271435.1 Cupriavidus laharis
GCTCGGCGAGTGCCAGGCAGCTTCGCTTGGGGTTGATAGATTGGTGTCGCGGGGCATTTAGCGTCCGCTAAACGGCCTATCACACTCGATTCGCGTTTGTGCAGAGCATCCCTAACGGGCGAATATTGATCGTAGTGTGCCGAGGGTGTTGTACGGGTATGGGCTTCAGAGTGTTTCTGGCTGCCTGTCGCTGGGTGCGCGGCCGTGGGTAGGCTTTCAAGCGCTGATTGAACGAGCCCCGAAACTGTCCGTGGCTCCTGCTGCTAGCGGTATCGCATCAACGCCTTCGGCTGCGCTGCGCGCGGCTCACTATTGATGTTTCCAGAATTCATGACAACGCGAAATATTCGTCGTCCCCGCGCAGGCGGGGACCCAGTGACTTTTTGTCCCCCTTCGGGGGACTTGTAAGACGCTGGATTCCCGCCTTCGCGGGAATGACTGTGGTTGCTTTGATGTTGTCGTGAAATAGGGAAAGCTCAATAATCGGCATGGCGAGGGGCATCAACGTCGCTGGCGCCGGTGCTTCCCCTTCTTCGTTTTCTCTGCTTCGCGCATGGCACATGCGCCAAGGGCTTCGTCACCAGATCGTGGTTCGGGCCGCGGCCCGGAAACCCAGACTGCTGACCGCGCGCAGCGCAGCCGTAGGCGTCCATGCGATATCGCTGTTAGGAGGGACCACTCCGTAATCCGGGTTCGTTCGTACGCCCTGTCCCATCCTAATCATCTACGCGGCAGGCAGTCTGGTTATGCCCTGGACCGTCTTCACCTCATCGAGCCGTTCGTCAACCACGAAAACGCGCTTTTGGTTACTTTTCCCGCTCGGGGAAAAGTAACTCGCCGGCTACGCCGGCGAAACAGCGGCGCCTGCCAAGAACGATAACCCAATCCTCCCCACGGTCCCCCAATTCGACAAAACCCCAATCACCCCCCCTGCATCCGCGAAGGATCATCACTCCGCGACGTCGTCGTCACCACCCCGTCGGGGTTGAAATGCACATTGAAGAAAGCCTTCTCCTGCGACGACTCCCACCACCGGTAGCCCCACACCTCCTCCTTCTTCAGCACGAACTTCTCGACCTTGGTCGGCTTCCCCAGCATGCGCCGGACCTGGTCCTGGTTCATGCCGGGCCGCACGCGCGCGAAGTTCTCCGCGGTCAGGACCTGTTCGATGCGTCCGACCTTGCCGTCGGCGCCGATCGTCACCATCCACGTCGTCGCGCCCTCTGGGCCACGCGGATACTCCAGCCGCCGCGCGCCGTTCTCTTCTTCCCAGACGATCTCCGGCTTGCCAGCCTGGCGCAGCACGTCGGCCTCGGTGGACTGGCCCGGCTCGATGCCCTTGAACAGCTGGCTGTCCGGCTTGACCGCGTTCCACGTCGCGCGCGCGGTATCGCCGGCCTTCTTCATGGCTTCGTCGACCTTCTGCTGGTCGCAGCCGAACAGGGCAAGCAAGGAAGCGAACAGTCCCATGGCGGCAAGGCGTCTCGGCGACGCATGAGTTGGCGGGTAACGGTCAACGCTTGACCGGCTCTGCGGCGGCAGCCGACGCAGCCTGTGCCGCGCTTTCGCTATCGGATTCCGGGTTGCCATCCTCCTGGCTCCTTCTGGTGCCGCTGCGGTTCGAGGCCCCCGAGAACAGGACACCCCAGTTGTCAAAGCGGCGGTTGAACAAGACCGACAGGCCATTGATGGATCCGCCCTTGGCGATCAGCGACCAGCGCCGCGAGAACGCCCAGGTCAGCTTGACCACGTTCGAGGCCGACGTCAGGCTCTGCTCGTAGCCCACCGACAGCTGCTCGGTCACAGCCTTGCCCACGCTCACCACCTGCTGGTCGTTCAGGCCGGCGGTGGAGGGGCCGATGGAAAACTCGTCGATGCCGAAATGCTGCACGATGCCCTTGCCCGCCTTGCCGCCGATCATGCCGAGCGCGGCGCCACCCAGTGCCGCGCCGCCAAGCTGCTTCTGCTGGCCCGCTGCGGCGCTTTCCGCACCGTAGCCGAACATCAGCCATGACAGCTTGTCCTCCTCGGGCACATTGGGTTCGGACACCAGCCGCACGCGCGGCAGCCGCACCGTGCCGGTCACCTCCACGCCGGCCTCCACTTCCTGCCCACGGCGCATGGCGCGGATGAACATGTTCGGATTGTCGATCGGGCCGTTGAAGTTGATGGTACCGCGTTCGATGTTCAGCTTGCGGCCGAAGGCCTCGTAGGTGCCCTTGGTCACGCGCACGGTGCCGGTGGCCTTCATCGGCGCCAGCGGCTCGCTGCGCACCGTCATCTGGCCGGCCAGCTCCAGGTCGGCGCCGGCGCCGCGGAAGCGGAAGTCGTTCCCCAGATCCACGGCAATCTCGATCAGGGGGCTGAACTTGCTCGCGGGCTTGGCCTCGGGCGCCGGCGTGGCCGCCGTCTTCAGCTCGCGCTGGTCCTTGCGCCGTACCACCACGACGTCGTCGCCGAGCACCGGCGCGCCGGCCTTGGGCAGGTCGAACAGCCCGTGATCGACGCGGAACTTGCCGCGGATCACCATCTGCCGGTTCTCGTTGCCGATGGTCGCGTCGCCCGACAGGATCAGCGTGCGCTCGGGGCTGGCGAACAGCTGCAGCTTGTCGGCAATGATCCTGGCCGTCAGGTTCGGGTCGGACTCGCCCAGCTTGACGCTGCCGGTGGCGGTCACCTTGCCGTCGCCGCCGTGGAATTCCACCTGCTTCAGCTCCACCGTGTTCTGGTCAAGGACGATGCGCACAATGCCGTCGGTCAGGCGGATGCCCAGGTCATACATCGTCAGCGCGATGCCATCGCCGTCGACGGTACCGGTCAACACTGGTGCCCCGACCGTGCCGGACAGCCGCAGCGCAGCCGCGAGCCTGCCTGCGAAGGCGTACTGCGGCCCGCTCAGCGACTCCAGCGCCTTGAGCCGCGGCACATCGAGCTGCACCGTCCCGCCCAGCGTCGAGGCCGGCCCCACGCTGAGCAGCCCCTGGTCCGGCACCAGTCCTGCAGATACATCCACCGCGACCTTGCCGATGCGTTCCGCCACCATGCCGCCGCGCAGCGTGATGCGGTTGCCCGCGATGTCGGCGCGCAGCGACGTTTCGCCCAGCCCCAGCGCCGTGAAGCCGCGCCCCGCGTTGACCGAGGCATCGCCGCTGCGGCGGCGAATCTCGGCAAACCCCGCGGCGGTTTCCGCGAGCGTCAGGTTCCAGCGGCCATCGAGCACCAGGTCGGAACGCAGCGGCGGCTTCTCGCCGGTCACCGTTTCGACGAGTTCCAGCACGTGGCCGACCTGCAGGCCATCCAGGTTGCCTTGCGAGCGGATACGGCCGTGATCCCAGTTCAGGCTGTCGATCTGCAGCACGGCTCGGTCGAACAGCAGGCGCGTGGAACCAAGCTGCAATCGCTGGTCGGCCACGGTGAGCTGCGTCGGCGCGGCCAGCCGCAGGTTGACGGTGCTGCGTTCCTCCAGCGTGCGGATAGTGCCCTGCCAGCCGTCCTTCGGCCCCTTCCAGGCGCCCTGACCGGACAGCGCAAGCTGCAACGGCCGCTGGTGCAGCGTGCCGGCCGCCTTGGCATCGAAGGTGTGGTTCGCCTGCGTGCCGTTGAGCGTGGCGTCGAGCGTGCTCAGGCTCGCCTGCGGCCCCTTGTAGCCGCGCGCTGCAAGCTGGACCGACAGCGTGCCGTCCAGGCCGCCACGCACCTCGGCATGGCCACTGGCCGTGGCCACGCTGTGCGGGCCGAAGGCCAGCGCCTGCGCGCTGTAGTCGCCCACGATCTCGGGCCGCTTGATCGTCCCGCTCACATCCGCGTCAAGCTTGAGCTTGCCCGCTACGCCGAACTTCAGGCGCTCGAGCTGAGGCGCATCCACGGCCACGTGCAGGCGGTCGCCGCGCGCGCCGAAGCTGCCGCGCAGGTCGACCTGGTTGCCGGCCATGCTGAGCGAGGCCTCGCTGGGCAACAGCCGCTCGCCGGCCAGGCGGATCTTGCCGGAGCCGGTCATGGGCAGGCCGGCATACTCGCTCTCACGCACCGTGAAATCCACGGCGGCGCGAACTTCCTTCGCCAGCGTCCCGGTCGCGCTGAAATCCGCATTGATGCTGCCACTGGCGACCTTGGCCAGGCGCGCCGGGTCGAAGGCAGCCAGCTTGCCCTTGAAGTCGAACGCCTGCTGGTCCTTGAGGCCGAGCTTGCCATCGGCGGTAAGCGTGCCCGCGCCGAGCGTCGCGCGCAACGCCGACAGGGTCAGCGTTTCCTCGTCCATGCTGGCATCGGCAAACAGCTTGAGCTCGCCGCCGGAGAGGTCCAGCGCTACGCTTTGGCGGCCAGGTTCCAGGCGCACGGCCAGCGGACCCGACAGGCTGGCCTCGGTCAGCGAACCGTATAGCGCGGCAGGATTGAGCCGGTGCACGTCCAGGTCGAAGGCACCGCGGCCGTCCTGCAGCGTGCCGCTGCCCGTGATCTCTGCCTTGCCGGACAGTGCGATGCGCAGATCGCGCAAAGCCTGCGATTTTTCATTGAGTTGCACATGGGCCTGCACGGACTGCACCGGCAGCTTGCCGGCGTCGATCAGGCCCGGTTCGAGGTTGCGCACCACGATGTCGCCGGCGACGGTAAGCGGTGCGGCTGCCGGCGCAGGCACGGTCGCGGCGGAAGCCGGTGCCGACGCCGGTGCCGCCGGTGCCGCTGGTTTCGCCGGCGCACCGGGCACGTCCACCGGACGCAGTTCGGCGTGGACCGAAAGATTCGCCTGCGGCGCCGAGGGACTGAACAGGCGCGGATTGATTCGCTCGCCGTCGACCAGCAGGTGCGTGAACGGCACCTTGCCGAACGGCGTCACGTCGGCGCTGGCGCGCGCGCGGATGCGCTCGCCAGTGGCCTCCAGTTCAGCGCGCAACGCCTCGAGCGACCCTTGCGCATCGGCGCTGATGGTAAAGGCCTCCTTCTGCCAGCTCGCCTCGAGCAAGGCCTGCGCGTTCAGCGCGAACGGCGCCTTTGCCGCAATCTGCGCGTTGGCGGCCAGCTTGCCGTAGGGCGTCTCGAGCCGGTCGACCGTGACGCGGTGCCGCTGTCCGTCGGAATGCACGGCCCCCGCCAGCCCCGAAAAGACCATGGGCTCCGCCGCAGGGGCCGGGCCCGTGCGCAAAGCCAGCCGCTCCAGGGTCAGCACATCGACGTCGATCGCCAGCGGCAATTCAAGCGATGCCGGCATCTTTGCCGGCGTCGTATCGGGCTCGGACGGCCCGAGCCGCAAGTCCACCTTGCCGATGCGCAGCCAGGCCACATGCCAGCGCCGTGGCGACCACGCCATGTTCCAGCTGCTGTCGACCCGGTCGATGGTGACGCGCGTTTCGCCGCTCGCGAACACCACGTCGCGCAGCCGCAGGCCCTGGAACACCGTGCCGCCCTCATACGTGCCGGCCAGCATGCCCGCCGATAGCCGCGTGGCCAGCGCCCACAGGTGCCGCGTGCCCGCTTCGGAGCGCAGCGCCAGCACGCCGGCGGCGGCCAAAGCCACCACCAGGGCCACCAGCGATGCGGCAACCCAGGCCAGCACGCGCCAGAGACGCCGGCGGCGTGGCGGCGGTGGCGCGTCAGGCGGCGGCGCGCCGTTGCCCCGGCCCGGTACGGAAGGCATGTCGACCAGGCTCATCAGAACGCCACCCCCAGCGAGATATGCGGACGGAACTGTTTTTCCTGGATGCCGTAGCCCACGTCGAGCTGCACCGGCCCGACCGGGCTGCGCCAGCGCGCGCCAATACCCACGCCGTTATAGATCTTGATGTCGTTGAGCGCATCGGCTGCCGTGCCGGCGTCCCAGAACACCGCCACGCCCCAGTCGGGCTTGAACCAGTACTGGTATTCCAGCCCCGTGGTGGCCAGGTACTTGGCCGGCAGCACGCTCGAGCCGCTCGGCGTGCCGATCGACTGGTAGCTGTACCCGCGGATGGAATCGGTGCCGCCGGCGCGGAAGCGCAGCGTCGCCGGGATATTGCTGGAATCGGCGGTCGTGATGTTGGCGCCCAGTTCCAGCCGCGCGACGAACAGGTCGCGGTTGCCTACCGGCACGTACTGGCGGATGCGCCCGTACATGCGGAAGAACGTGGCGTCGCTGAGCAGCCCCTTGGCCGCCACGCCGAGCTGGGTGTTGATCACGTTGCCGCGCCGGGGAAACACCGGGTTGTCCACGTCGCGCCGCGTCCACGCAAAGGCCGGCACCAGCGCCTTGCTGATCTGCGCAGGCTGGCCTTCCGGCAGCAGGTTGTCATAGTAGAAGTCCAGCGACAGCGTGATGTCGTACTTCTCGCGCGAACGCGAGCGCTTCAGGCCTGCGCGCCAACTCGTGGTGTCGGTGTTCTCGAGGTCGATGGTGCGCTCGTAGCTGCCGTACAGGCTGTTGCGGAACGTTCTTTGGTCCGGCGGCATGGCGGTTTCGGCGAACAGGTAGGAACGCTTCTGCTCGAGGCGGGCCTGGGAGTCGAACACCCAGGCGCGGTTGAACAGGTTGTAGTACGAATAGCGGCCTTCCACCTGCGCGCCGGTATCGGTCGTGAAGCCGACACCGCTGTTGAGCCGGTGCTGGGGATACTCGCGCACCTTCACCTCCACCGGTGCCGTGATCACGCCTTCGGGCGGATTGGCCGGCGCCCCCTCTGGCGGCACCAGGTCGACCTGCACGTTCGAGAAGTAAGGCTGGTTCTGGATCGCGCGCTGCAGCTCCAGCAGCCGCTCCACGCGGTAGGGCTCGCCTTCGTTGAGCGGATTCACGTTGCGGATGATCTGCTCTGGATAGCGGCGCGTGCCGCTGACGCGCAGCGGCCCCAGCAGGTAGGCCGGTCCGCTGTCGTAGCGCGCCGACAGGTCCGCGCGCAGTTCGTCGGGCTCGATCCGCGCCTGGGACTGGGCCAGCCGCGCCCCATAGTAATTGCGGCTTTGCAGCGTTACCAGTGCGTCTTCCTTGGCCTTGTCCCAGTCCTCCTGCCGAAACGGTTCACCGGCGGGCAGGCCCCACTTCTTCTGCACCTCGGCCACCTGCTCGGGCGAACGCGTGGCCGCCGGCCCGTCCACCTTGATGTCGACGTTGCGGATGAGCGTGCGCGCGCCGGGGTCGACCATCACGTGCACGACGCGCTCGTCGCCCTCGCCCACCACGCGCGTAGTGGTGACCGGATCGAAATACCCTTCGGTGGACACAAACTGCCGCACCTGGTCACCCACGGTCTCCACCATATAGTCGAACTGGTCGGACGACAGGTCGGTGCGGTCCTTGTAGCGGGACAGGTCGAGGTGGTTTTCCAGGATCTCGCGAAGCGCCTTGGGCGCCTCGATTTCCACTTTATAGCCAGCATGCGCCGGCAACAGCCACAACGCCGCCAGCGCGAACAGGAACAGCCGGCGCAGGCGCGCAGGCAGGGCCGCCGCGGGCATCCGTTGCCGCGCATCCGGTCGGACATTCCTGTCAGGGGTGGCCGCCACGCGGGCCGATTCAGTCCTCATTCGCTGGTATTGCCCCGCCGGGTGGAATGGCGCGTGCCGGCAGGCACGCAAAGTCGGTATTTGACCACACCCCCACCTGCTGCCGGAACCATGGCGGGCCACAACGCGTCGGGCGCGCGCGTGCCTGCGGCATCTACCCCGTGGAACGGACCGTAGCAGGGGCCGGATACTGTAAAATCCTGCCGCACCGTACCCATCAGCCGCCTTGCGGCGCATTACCCAGAATCCCACCATGGCCATGTACGAATCGGAAGTCACCCAGTTCCTGAAGTCGCTCAAGCAGGAACGTCCCTCCCTGGAAGCCGAGCAGCGCGAAGGCCGCGCCCTGCTGTGGGACAAGGAACCGATCGACCTCGAGGAACGTGCCCGCGCCCAGGCTTCGCGTGTGGCGCAAAAGCCCTACGTCTACTCGCTGGACAGCTGACCCGGCCTGACGTGGCGGATACCGCACGCCATCCATGAACCAGAGCGATCAGGACAAGCTGCAGCTTGCCGTGGAACTGCCCGCTGCGCCGCCGGCCGCATCAGGCGGTCAGGGCTCTCCGGCCGACGTGGTCGACGGCATGGCGTTCGCGCGCCTGTATGGCGAGCCGCTGTTCAAGCTGCCGCAGGACCTGTACATCCCGCCCGATGCGCTCGAGATCTTCCTGGAAGCCTTCGAGGGCCCGCTGGACCTGCTGCTGTACCTGATCCGCAAGCAGAACTTCAATGTCCTGGACATCCCGATGTCGCAGGTCACGCGGCAATACCTGTCGTACATCGAGCAGATCCGCAAGACCAACCTGGAACTGGCGGCCGAGTACCTGCTGATGGCGGCCATGCTCATCGAGATCAAGTCGCGCATGCTGCTGCCGGTCAAGAAGGCCGACAGCGATGAAGAAGCCGAGGATCCGCGGGCCGAGCTGGTGCGCCGCCTGCTCGAGTACGAGCAGATGAAGCTGGCCGCGCAGCGCCTCGACACCGTGCCGCAGCTCGGCCGCGATTTCCTGCGCTCGCAGGTCTACATCGAGCAAAGCCTGGCGCCGCGCTTCCCGGACGTGGAAACGATCGACCTGCAGTCGGCCTGGGCCGACGTGCTCAAGCGCGCCAAGCTCAACCAGCACCACAAGATTTCGCGCGAGGAACTCTCGGTGCGCGAGCACATGAGCCAGATCCTGCGCCGGCTGCAGCACGCGCGCTTCATGGAATTCACCGAGCTGTTCGAGGACGCGATCCGTTCCGGCAAGGGCGTGCCCATCGTGGTCGTGAACTTCATCGCCATGCTGGAGCTGTCGCGCGAATCGCTGGTGGAGATCACGCAGGCCGAGCCGTTCGCGCCAATTTATGTGCGATTGGCGTACACCCCTACCTGACCTCCCCATCGCGCCGCGCCCGCCGTGCGGCCACATGTTCTACAATCCGCCGACAACCGCGAAGAGGCCGGACAAGGCCCGCCGGGACTTGTCGATGCGCCCGCCAGAAGGCGCCAGGGTCACCCATACCACGACAGCACACCACGTTCATGAAAGTCATTTCCTCCATCCAAGAGCTGCGTGACCAGTTGCGCGGGCAAAACCGGGTCGCGTTCGTCCCGACCATGGGCAACCTGCACGAAGGCCACCTGTCGCTGATGCGCCTGGCGCGCCAGCACGGCGACCCGGTGGTGGCGTCCATCTTCGTCAACCGCCTGCAGTTCGGCCCGAACGAGGATTTCGACAAGTACCCGCGCACGTTGCAGGACGACATCGAGAAGCTGCAGAGCGAAGGCGTGTACGTGCTGTTCGCCCCCAGCGAGCGCGACATGTATCCGGAGCCGCAGGAGTACCGCGTGGATCCGCCGCACGACCTCGGCGACATCCTGGAAGGCGAGTTCCGCCCGGGCTTCTTCAAGGGCGTCTGCACGGTGGTGATGAAGCTGTTCACGGCCGCGCAGCCGCGCGTGGCGGTGTTCGGCAAGAAGGACTACCAGCAATTGATGATCGTGCGCCGCATGGTCCAGCAGTTCGCGCTGCCGATCGAGATCGTGCCGGCTGAAACCGTGCGCGCCGAGGACGGCCTGGCGCTGTCGTCGCGCAACCGCTACCTGAGCGAAGCCGAGCGCGCCGAGGCACCCATGCTCTACCGCACGCTGCACGATGTGCGCGACACCGTGCTCGGCAGCGACCGCGCAGCGACCCAACTGGCAACCGTCGAGGCCAACGCCTGCGCCGCCCTTGCACAGCGCGGCTGGAATCCCGACTATGTGGCGATCCGCAAGCGCAGCAACCTGCAGGCGCCGACGCACGAGGAATTCGTCGCTGGCGAACCGCTGGTAGTGCTGACGGCGGCCAAGCTGGGCGCCACCCGCCTTATCGACAACCTCGAAATCTGAACGCGGCGGCCTCGCGCCGCGCCGGCAGACACAAAGAGCAAGCCCGCGCGCTTGCTCTTTGCATTTCAGGCCCCGGCCTTTCCGGTGCCACGCATGCCGGCCCGCTGCTGTGCCTTGGCCACGTGGCGCTGGTGTCCTCGCCGGCGCTTCCACCAGATCAGCACGCCAGTAATAGCGAACATCAGCGGTGTCAGGCCAAACACGGTGATGAAGACGCGGCCCGGCACACCGAAGGCCTCGCCAGTGTGCAGCGGGAACAACCAGTTCAGGAAGGTGTCGCCGGCCGGCGCATCGGCCGGGTCGCGTGCGCCGATGCGCCGGCCCGTAAAGGCATCGAGCCACAGCCGCGTCGCGCCACTGTCCTTGCGCACCTCGCCGGGCTGGCGCAGGCGCACCTCGTAGGCATCGCCCGCCTTGCGCGGAAAGCTGATGCGGGTCACGGCGGCATCCGGATACTCCGTCCGGGCTGCAGCCATCACCTGCGCCGCGCTCAGTGGCCGCGCACCAGGCGCGGCAGGCGCCGAGGCGTGCTTCGCCGGCGGCGTCACCGTCATCACGCTGGACACGATCGGCGTGACCCATTTCGGCAGGTTCAGGTACCAGCCCGAAAAGGCAATGGTCGCCAGCACCGGCGCGGCAAAGATGCCGCCAGCACGGTGCAGCGTATAGGTGAAGCGCGACCACGATCCACCGTGCGCGATGCGGAACGCCTGCAGCACCGAACGCGGCCGCAGCTTCGGCCACCACGCCACGATGCCGAGCAGCACCGTGATCAGCAGCATCATGCCGCCCACGCCGGTGATGGTCTTGCCGGTTTCGCCGCTGAGCAGGTAGCGGTGCAGGTGGAACAGCGTAGGCAGCAGCAACTGGCGCGACAAGCCGGGCTCGCCCCACACCCGTTCGCCCTTCACCTCCAGCGTGACCGGATCGACCATGACCTGTCGCGAGCGCCCGGGCACCACGCCGTCCGGCCCCTTGACCGGGTACCAGGCGACAAAGACGCCATGTTCCTCGACCGGCAGCATCAGCAGGTTGGGCCTGCCATAGCCGGGGCCGGCCAGGTGCTCCGTGACCGCCTGCACCGTGTCGGGCGACACCGGCATCGGCACCGGCGCCGATGCCACCAGCAGGTCAGGATTCAGCCACGCGTCGAGCTCGTCGCGCCACGCAATGGTGGTGCCGGTGAGCCCCATCAGGACGAACAACAGGCCGAAGACCAGGCCGATGTACAGGTGCAGCTTGACGATGACGACGCGAAGGCGGCCAGTGACCATGGGGCAGACGGAAGGGAATGCGGAGCCGACGGGAAAGGCGCATGGTGCACGCCCTGGGCCAAGCAATGCAAATGGGAAAGATTCGCAATTCTATCAGGGCACGGGCCGCCGGCATGCAGCCGCGCACCGATGCGGCAGAATGACACCCTGCCCCGCCGCTGATTTCGACGATCCATGCCCCTTATCACCCTGACGCCCGCCACCTCTGTCGACGCCGACCTGGTAGCGGCCATGCACACGGAAAGCTGGCGCCGCACTTACGCGGGCCTGCTGCCCGATGCCTACCTGACGCAAACCGCGCCGGCCGAGCGCCGCGCGGCCTGGCACGCGCGCCTGTGCGACGGCGCCGAAGCGCCGCTGGAAGTGACGCTGGCCCGCGTGGATGGCGAACCCGCCGGCTTCGCGTGCCTGATGCCCGACGCAGAACCCGTCTATGGCATCTACCTGGACAATCTGCATGTGCTGCCTGGCTTCCACGGACACGGACTGGGCAAGCGCCTGCTGGCCCATTGCACAGCGCGCGTGGCAGCAGGCTGGCCAGGCCGCCCGCTGTTCCTGTACGTGCTGGAGGGCAACCCCCAGGCGCGCGAGTTCTACCGGCGGCTGGGTGGCCAGGAATCCGCAAGCTTCGAGGACCGGTTTCCCGGCGCGGACATCATCGTGGCGGTACGGCGGGTGACCTGGCCTGACGTGCCGGCACTGCTCGCCCGCCTGACGCCCGAAAAGCGCTAGCGCCGCAGCGGCGCCAGCATGGCGCCAAGGTCCAGGTGGCTGGCCAGGTTATCGGCCAGCCGCCCGATCGACGCCTCGCGCAAAGCGGCCAGGTCGATCCCGTGCGCCCCCTCAAGCCCGGCCCAGCGCAGCAAGGCCTGGCATGCAGCCGGCTCGTCGAACAGGCCGTGCACGTAGGTCGCCAGCACCTGGCCGTCTTCGGAACAGGCGCCATCGGCACGTGCCGTGCCATCGCCCTCATCCAGCCACAGCGCCGGCCGCTCGAGCGCCGCGCCCGTGCTCACGCCCATGTGAATTTCATAGCCGCAGACTTCGGCTTCCGAGTCCGACAGCCGGCCGCTGACACGGCGCAGCTGCTTGTGCGGCGCGAGCGTCGTCTCGTAGTCGAGCCAGCCGAAACCGGCGCTGCTGCCGGCCGGCCCTTCATGCCCGGCGGGATCGTGGATCTGCCGGCCCAGCATCTGCATGCCGCCGCAGATGCCGATCACTTTGCCGCCGTAGCGCAGGTGCCGCCGCAGCGCCGGCTCCCAGCCATTGGCGCGCAGGAAAGCCAGGTCGGCACGCACGCTCTTGCTGCCGGGCAGGATCACAAGGTCCGCCGGCGGCACGGGCATGCCGGGCCCGATAAAGCGCAGGTCCACCTGCGGGTGGGCGCGCAGCGCATCGAAGTCCGTATGGTTGGAAATGCGCGGCAGCACCGGCACGATCACGCGCAGCAGCGTGTCGGGTGCGCCGCGCTTGGCCGACTGCGTGCCGACGATGGCGTCTTCCGCATCAAGGTGCAGGCCGTGCAGGTAGGGCAGCACGCCGAATACCGGCTTGCCGGTGCGCGCCTCCAGCCAGTCCAGCCCCGGCTGCAACAGGCTGATATCGCCGCGGAAGCGGTTGATGATGAAACCGGTGACACGCGCGCGTTCGCTATCCGACAGGCAGTCCAGCGTGCCCACCAGATGGGCGAAGACGCCGCCGCGGTCAATGTCGGCCACCAGCACCACCGGGCAATCCACGCGCTCGGCAAACCCCATGTTGGCGATATCGCGGTCACGCAGGTTGATTTCGGCGGGGCTGCCGGCGCCTTCCACGACCACCACGTCGTAGGCCCGCATCAGCCGCGCATGCGAAGCCAGCACGGCCTTCATCGCCTCGGGCTTGTAGGCGTGATAGGCGCGCGCATCCAGGTCCAGCCGGGCCTGGCCGTGGATGATGACCTGCGCGCCGGTGTCGCTGCTCGGCTTGAGCAGCACCGGATTCATGTCGGTATGCGGTGCCACCCCCGCAGCCAGCGCCTGCAGCGCCTGGGCGCGGCCAATCTCGCCGCCGTCGGCCGTCACGGCGCTGTTCAGCGCCATGTTCTGCGGCTTGAACGGCGCCACGCGCGTGCCGGTGCGCGCCAGCACGCGGCACAGGCCCGCGACGACCGTACTCTTCCCTGCATCGGAAGTCGTGCCCTGGACCATCAGCGTACCGCGCAAGGCACCCAGGCCGCTCGTGTCCGTAGTTTCAGAAGCATCACATTGCATAGCGGTCGATTATCTCACCCGTCCGTGCGACGACCGGATGCGACCGCTACAATACCCGGATGGAAACACCGGCTACCGATACCGCGCCCGCCACGGCCGCGGAGCCCCGCCGGGCCGAGAACGGCCACGGCCCGCGCCAGCTCACGCTGGTGCTGGGCGGCGCGCGCTCCGGCAAGAGCCATTACGCCGAGCAACTGGCCACCGACCACGCCACCATCAAGGGCGGGCCGGTCACCTACATTGCGACCGCGCGCCAGGATCCGGACCAGGCCGACGAGGAGCTGGAACTGCGCATTGCGCTGCATCGCGCCCGCCGGCCCGCCGACTGGCGCCTGGTGGAAGAACCGGTACGCCTGGCCGACGCGCTCTACGCGCATGCGCGCCACGACGGCTGCATCCTGGTGGACTGCGTCACGCTGTGGCTCAACAACCTGCTGTTCCCGAAAGACCGCGCCTACCCCGAGCACGGCGTCATCACGCCGCCCGATGTCTTCACCGAAGAAATCGAAGCGCTGCTCAACGCGCTGCCCACGCTGCCCGGCCACGTGATCCTGGTCTCGAACGAGATCGGCTTCGGCGTGGTGCCGATGGGCGCGATCACCCGCTTCTATGTCGATGAACTCGGCCGCCTGAACCAGAAGCTGGCCGCGGCGGCCGATTGCGTTCGGCTGCTGGTCGCCGGCATCCCCGTTGCCGTCAAAGGCCCCGACCCGGCATGATGATGTTGTCCTGGCCGGCGTGCGCGGCCGCTGCGCTGGCTGGCGTATTGCTGGACCAGTGGCTGGGCGAACCGAAGCGCTGGCATCCGCTGGTGGGGTTCGGCCGTCTCGCCAGTGCACTGGAACGCCGCCTCAACCGGTCGCCGCAAACGACGCCCGCATGGCGCCAGCGCCTGGCTGGCCTTGCCGCGTGGTCATTGATGGTCCTGGTGCCAGCCGCGCTGGCCTGGCTGCTTGCCGACGCCGCAGCCCGATGGCACCCATCGCTCGGCTGGATGATGCACGTCGTCGCGCTCTATGCCGCGCTGGGCGCGCGCAGCCTGCACCAGCACATTACCCCGATCGCCGAGGCGCTGGCACGCGCCGACCTTGATGCGGCGCGCGCCCTGACCGCTCGCATTGTTTCGCGCGATACAGCCGATGCCGACAGTGAAGCGCTGGCGCGCGCCGCATGCGAATCGGCGCTGGAAAATGGCAACGACGCCATCTTCGGCGCGCTGTTCTGGTTCCTGGCGGGCGGTGCGCCCGCGGTGATCGCATTCCGCCTGGCCAATACGCTCGATGCAATGTGGGGCTACCGTACGCCGCGCCTGCGGTATTTCGGCTGGGCCGCGGCCCGGCTGGACGATGTGCTCAACCTCGCGCCCGCGCGGCTGACCGCGCTGTCTTACGCGCTGCTCGGCGCCACCGCGCAGGCCCTGCGCTGCTGGCGTACGCAGGCGCCAGCCTGGTCGAGCCCGAACGCGGGCCCGGTGATGGCCGCCGGCGCCGGCGCGGTAGGCGTGGCGCTTGGCGGTCCGGCCCGCTACCACGGCGAACTCGAGGCACGCCCGCCGCTGGGCACCGGCGCCAGGCCCGACGCCGCCCATGTGCTGGCCTGCCTGCGGCTGGTACAGCGCGCGTTGTGGCTTTGGCTCGCGCTGGCCCTTGCCAGCGCCGCAGCTTTGTTCGCGTTTCCCGCCCTGCTACCGACATGAATCCACATGAGACCCGCACTGGCTCCCATCCGCCACGGCGGTGACCTGCAAGCGGCCGTGCGCCGCTACGGACGGCCTGCCGCCGAATGGCTGGACCTGTCCACCGGCATCAATCCGGCGGGTTACCCAGCCCCGCCGATTCCGCCCGAAGCCTGGCAGCGCCTGCCCGAGGACGACGATGGCTTGGCGGACATCGCCGCACACGCCTTCGGCGCGCAGCAAGCCTTGCCGGTCGCAGGATCGCAGGCCGCGATCCGCACGCTACCGCAACTGCTCGCACGCGGACGCGTCGGCGTGGCTGCGCTGGGATACAGCGAGTACGCACCCGCATTCGCCGCTGCCGGCCATGACGTCGTGCTCCTCGGCGAATCGGACTTTGCGCAGCCTTCGCTGGCGGATGGCCTGGACCACCTGGTCGTGGTCAACCCGAATAATCCGACCGGCCGGCTGCTTCCGCCACAAGCGCTGCTGGGCTGGCACGCGACGCTCGCCACGCGTCGCGGCACGCTGCTTGTCGACGAAGCCTTCATCGACTGCATGCCCGAACACTCCGTCGCAGCACATAGCAGCCTGGCGGGGCTGGTAGTGCTGCGCTCGCTCGGCAAGTTCTACGGACTGGCCGGCGTACGCTGCGGCTTCGTACTTGGCGAACGCATGCTGCTCGATGCGCTGCACGAGCGCCTGGGCCACTGGACCGTGTCGGGCCCGGCGCGCGTGGTCGCCCGCGCCGCGCTGGCCGATACCGGCTGGCAAGGCGCCAACCGCGAACGGCTTGCCGCGTGGGGCGAGCGCCTGTCGGCGCTGCTGCGCCGCCACGGCCTGGCGCCGGTGATGCAACCGCTGTTCTGCTGGGTGCCCCATGAAGATGCGGCCCGCCTGCACGACGCCCTGGCCCGGCATGGCATCTGGACCCGCCGTTTCGATGCCGCCGGCGCCTGCCCGCCCGGCCTGCGCCTGGGCCTGCCGCCCGATTCGCCGCGAGCCTGGCGGCACCTGGAAACCGCGCTGGCCGACGTGGTACGCGCCTGAACGCAACCGATCGCACCGCAAATCTCTCTTCATGCCGATGCCTGACCGTACTTCCTGCGTCCGCACCGTCGTTGCTGCCGCATCGCTCATTGCAGCCTCGCAGGCCACGGCCGCGGTTTCCGTCGTCGATGACGCCGGCCAGACCGTCACGCTCGCCCAGCCCGCGCGCCGCGTGGTGTCACTGGCGCCGCACGTGACCGAACTGCTCTACGCCGCAGGTGGCGGCGAGCGCATCGTCGGCACGGTTCACTACAGCGACTACCCGCCGCAGGCACGCGATATTCCTCGCGTGGGCGACAACAAGGCGCTGGACCTGGAGCGCATTGCCGCGCTCAAGCCGGACCTGATCGTCGTGTGGCGCCACGGCAATGCGCAGAAGCAGACCGACCGCCTGCGCGCGCTGGGCCTGCCGCTGTTCTACAGCGAGCCGCGCCGGCTCGAGGCAATCCCCGACAACCTGGAGAAGCTCGGCACGCTGCTGGGCACCGAAGCTGTGGCCCACCGTGCCGCGGAGGATTTTCGCCAGCGCGTGGCGACACTTCGCAAGACCTACGCCGGCAGGCCGCCCGTCACCGTGTTCTACCAGGTCTGGCAGCAGCCGCTGATGACGCTGAACGGCCAGCACCTGGTGAGCGACCTGCTCACGCTATGCGGCGGCCGCAACCTCTTCGCCGCCGAGTCCCCGCTGGTGCCCACCGTGTCGGTGGAGGCCGTGGTGGCCGGCAACCCCGAAGTCATGCTGACCGCGGGCACGGGCGCCACGCAGTCGGACCGGCCGCTGGCAGACTTTGCCATGTGGGAAAAATGGAAGCAGGTCACCGCGGTCGCGCGCGGCAACCTGTTCACCATCAATGGCGACCTGCTCAACCGCGCCGGGCCGCGCGTGGTACAGGGGGCCGAGCAGATCTGCAAGGATCTCGAAACGGCGCGCAGCCGCCGGCCCGCACGCTGATCAGCCGGCGCTGCGATTCCACCATGCGAGCTGCGGCGTGCCGCTGCCGAGGCGGAACAGGCAGCTCGCGCCGAAGCCCAGTTCCCAGCCTAGCGTCGTAGCCAGCGGCAAGCCGAGCCAGTGCGCGGCCAGCATGCGCATTGGCCCCGCGTGGCCGACGACCCACAAGCAGGCATCGTGCGAGGCATTCTGCCCCAGCGACGCGGCCCAGCCGGACACGCGCGCCATCGCCTGCGCCGCGGTCTCGCCGCCGTGCGGGCAGGCATCGAGCAGGTCCTGTGCGAGCACATCGAGTTCGCTGCGCGCAATATCGTCCCAGGCGCGTCCTTCCCACGCGCCGAAGTCGATCTCGGCGAGCCGCGGCTCGATTTCGGGCGCCAGCGCGTGCGCCGGCAGGGCCTGCAGCAGCAGCCTGGCCGTATCCACGGCGCGCTGCAGCGGGCTCGTCAGCACGCGATGCGGCGGCGGCAACGCCGCGACGATGGCAGCCGGTGGCGGCGCGACCGGCGTGGCCAGGCACAGGTCCAGGCTGCCATAGCAGATGCCGGCGCCGACATCGGGGCGCGCGTGGCGGATCAGGACCACGTCCATGCAGCGGCCACCAGGTAGATCAACAGTTCGGCCAATTGCTGGGCCATGCCGAGACAGTCGCCGGTATAGCCGCCGATGCGGCGCACGAAATAGCGGCCCAGCAGCAAGCGCAGGATCGCGAGCGCGGCCACCGAAACGCCGGCAAAGGCCGGTGACACTATCATCAATGGCGCGGCGCCGCACAGCAGCGCAAATGCCAGCCCCGCACCGCCAGGCCGCTGCGCCACAGGCTTGGCTTTGCCTTCGTCGCGCACATAGTCCAGCGTCGCCAGGTAGCTCACGGCCATGGCGCGGCTCGCGCCATGCGCGGCCACCAGCACCAGCAGCAGTTCGGGCAGCCCGCTGCGCGCGCCGATGGCGACGAGCAGCTGCCACTTGAGCAGGAGCGCCACGACCAGGGCGATGGCGCCGAACGCGCCGATGCGCGAATCGTGCATGATGCGCAGCACGTCCTCGCGCCGCCAGGCGCCGCCGAAGGCATCCACGCAATCGGCCAGCCCGTCTTCATGGAAGGCGCCGGTCAGCAGCAAGGATGCCGCCATGCCCAGCAGTACCGCCACGCCCGGCGGCCACCACTGCAGCGCGCCCCACGTCACCAGCGCGGCCACGCCGCCGACCATCAGTCCCACGAGCGGAAAGTAGCGCGCCGCCGCGTTCAGGTAGCGCGGCTCGTAGCCGACCCAGCGCGCCAGCGGCGACGGCAGCGGCACCCGCGTGAAGTAGCCGAGTGCGGTCAGGAAGAAGCGCAGTTCGTCGGCCATGCCGCGTGGTCAGGCCGAAGCGCCGCTGACACCGGCGCCGCTGAACGTGGCCATCTCGTTCAGGAAGGCCGCGGCCGAAGCCACCAGCGGCCATGCGAGCGCCGCGCCGGTGCCCTCGCCCAGGCGCAGGTCCAGCGCCAGCAGCGGCTCCGCCTTGAAATGGTCGAGCAGCGCGCGGTGCCCGCGTTCGTGCGAGCAGTGCGAAAACACGCAGTACTGCAGCACCGCGGCGTTGATGCTTTGCGCCACCAGCAGCGCGGCCGAAGCGATGAATCCGTCGACGAGGATCACCATGCGGCTGGCCGCCGCGGCCAGGAAGGCACCGGCCATCATCGCGATCTCGAAGCCGCCGAACGCGGCCAGCGCATCAAGCGGCGCCACGGCGTCGGCGTGCAGCGCAAGCGCGCGCTCGAGCACCTCGCGCTTGCGCGCGAGGCCGGCGTCGTCCAGCCCCGTGCCGCGGCCGATGCAGTCGGCCAGCGGCAGGCCCGTGAGCCGGCTCATCAGGCAGGCCGCGGACGAGGTGTTGGCGATGCCCATCTCGCCGAAACCAATCACGTTGCAGCCCTGCTGCGCGGCGCGCAGCACGCGGGCCATGCCGGCCGTCATCGCGGCGCTGGCCTGCTCCGCACTCATGGCGCGCGTTTCGGCGAAGTTCTGCGTACCGTCCGCAATGCGGCCATTGACCAGCCCCGGCGAAGCAGGCAGCGGCACGCGCACGCCGGCATCGACCACTTCCAGCGCAATGCCGTGCAGGCGCGAAAACACGTTGATGGCCGCGCCGCCCTTCAGGAAGTTCAGCACCATCTGCGCAGTGACTTCGGCCGGATAGGCGCTGACGCCCGCGTCAGCCACGCCGTGGTCGCCGGCGAAGACGATCACGGTGGGGCGTTTCAGTGCAGGCTGCGTGGTGCCGCAGATCAGGCCGATCTGCATGGCAAGGTCTTCCAGCCGGCCAAGCGCGCCGAGCGGCTTGGTCTTGTCGTCGATGGCAGCCCGCAGGGCCGGACGCAGCGCGTCGTCGAGAGGGGCGATTTCCGGGAACAGCATGATGCGCAATGAGTACGAGTAATACGAATGAAAAAGTCGGGCGGCTGTGTATCGCTACATCTCCACGCCGCGCTGTGCCTTGATGCCCTGCTGGAACGCATGCTTGACCGGAACCATGTCGGTCACGGTGTCGGCCGCTTCCACCAGTGCCGGCGGCGCACCGCGGCCGGTGATAACCACGTGCTGCATCGGCGGGCGGGCGCGCAGGTCGGCAATGACGCCATCCACATCAAGATAGTGCAGCTTGAGCGCAATGTTGAGTTCGTCGAGCAGCACGAGGCCGATCGACGGGTCGCGCAGCATGCCGCGGGCCACTTCCCAGGCCGCTTCGGCCTTGGCCACGTCGCGCGCGCGGTCCTGGGTTTCCCAGGTATAGCCTTCGCCCATCACATGGAAGTCGCAAACATCAGGGAAGCGGCGCAGGAACATTTCTTCGCCGGTGGGCTGCGCGCCCTTGATGAACTGCACCACGCCGGCCCGCATGCCATGGCCGAGCGCACGCACCACCATGCCGAAGCCCGAGCTGGACTTGCCCTTGCCATTGCCGGTGGTGATCACGATCACGCCGCGCTCGTCCTGCGCGGCGGCGATCTTTGCGTCCACCACCTCTTTCTTGCGGACCATGCGCGCCTTGTGGCGCGCGTCGCGGCCGGCATCGTCCTGGCCGTTGCTCTGTTCTGTCGTGTTGTCGTTCATGGTTCGTCGTGCGATGCCCCCGTCGGACGGGGAAATCCATCTGGAATGAGCGCGGTGTGCACGCCGTCCGTGACGCTGACGATCGGCGTGCGCAGCGCGCGCGAGCATTGTTCAGGCGTCAGCACCTGTTGTGCCGGGCCATGCAGCGCGCTGCCGTCTTCGGCCATCAGCAGCGCATGGGTGGCGTAGCGCCGGGCCAGGTTGAGGTCGTGCAAGATCACGACGATCGCATGGCGGCCGGCGCGCGCCAGCGCCGCCAGCACCTCAAGCACCATGATCTGGTGGCGCAGGTCCAGGTGCGAGACGGGTTCATCGAGCAGCAGCAGCGGCGCCTGCTGCGCCAGTACGGCGGCCAGCGCCGCGCGCTGGCGCTCGCCGCCGGACAGCGTCAGCACGTCGCGCGCGGACAGCGTGTCGAGATCCATCGCGCGGATGGCGGCGCGCACCACGGCATCGTCGCCCTGCCCGGTCCAGCCCCAGCCGGACAGGTGCGGATGACGGCCGACACGCACGGCGTCCAGCACGGACATCGAGAACGTGTCATGGACGGCCTGCGGCAGGTAGGCGCGCTGGCGGGCCAGCGCGGCCGGCGACAGGCACTCCAGCGGCATGCCGTCCAGGCTGGCGCTGCCGCCATCGGCGCGGCGCAGGCCGGAAAGCACTGCCATCAGCGTGGACTTGCCCACGCCGTTGGGCCCGGCCACGCACCAGAGCTGGCCTGGCGCGATCTCCAGCGACAGGCGTTCGAGCAGCACGCGCGTGCCGGTGCGCAGGCTCACGTCGTGAAGCGCCAGCGTCGGGCACGCGGCCACGGGCTCGGACCATGGCGTCATCGCGGCCTCCGCAGCAGCAGGTAGAGGAAGGTGGGCACGCCCAGCAACGCGGTGATGACGCCCACCGGAAGCTGTGCGGGCGCGATCACGGTGCGGGCAATCAGGTCGGCGGCCATCAGCAGCGCACCGCCCAGCAACGCCGAGGCCGGCAACAGCAGGCGCTGGTCGTTGCCCCAGGCCAGGCGCACGAGATGCGGCACCACGAGGCCGACAAAGCCGATCGAGCCAGCGGTCGTGATGGCCACGGCGATCGACAGCGAAGCGAGCACGAATGTGGCCAGGCGCACGCGTCCCACGCGCACGCCCAGCGATTGCGCCACGGTTTCGCCGAGCAACATCACATTGAGCGAACGCGCCATCGGCATCGCGAGCAGCACCGCGAAAACAAGCATGGCGATTGCTGCACCGTATTCGGCGGTGCCGCCCAGGTCGCCCGTCAGCCAGAACAGCATGCCGCGCAGCCGCGCTTCCGGCGCAACGGCGAGGATCAGCGTGATCAGCGCGCCCCAGCCCGAGGCCAAGATCACGCCGGTCAGCAACAGGCGCGCGCCGGCCTCATGGTGGCCGCCCTGCACCTGCGGATGCAGCAGGTCGCGCCGCGCCAGCGTAGCCACCAGCACCATCGACAGCAGCGCACCACCCGCCGCGCCGGCCTGCACGGCCCACAGCGGCAACATCAACAGCATCGCGCCAAGCGCACCGGTGGCGGCGCCGCCGGACACGCCCAGCACATAGGGCTCGGCCAGCGGATTTCGCAGCAGCACCTGCATCAGCGCACCGGACAGGGCCAGCAGGCCGCCGCAGGCAAACGCTGCCGCGGCGCGCGGCAGGCGCAGATCGCGCACGATGGCGCCGGCGGTACCGGTATCGGCGCCGGTCAGCGCCTGCCAGAGTTGTCCGGCATCCATGCGCACGCTGCCAAGCGCCAGCGACAGCAGGAACGCCGCCACCGCCACCGCCGCGAGCGCGAGCCACACCGCGAGGGCGCGCCGGAAATCAGACATGGCGCGCCACGCGGCCCGTCATTTCTGGCGCCAGCCCAGCGTGAAATAGCCGGCCCTGCCCTGCGTGTTGTAGGGGAAAGCCAGCTGGTAGTTCTTGTCGAAGAGGTTTTCGACCCGGGCAGCGACGAACCATTGCTTGTCGATGTTGTAGCGCGCGTTGAGATTGACGATACCGTATCCGCCCAGCGTGCGCGAGCCCGTGTCTAGGCGCGACGACGACAGCAGCCATTCGCCGCCGAAGCGCCAGTTACCGAAGTTGCGGCCCACGTCGAAGGCGGCATGGCGGCGGGCGCGGCGGAGCAGTTGCGTGTTGGTCTGCTCGTCCACGGGGTTCTGGAAGGTCACGCTCGCACCCAGGTCGGTACCCCACACCGTAGCACGCCACGACGCCTCGATGCCCTGCACCTTGGCCTCGTTGGCATTGGTCGGCGCGAGCAGGCCGCTGGGCTGCGTGACGTTGACGATCAGGTTGTCGTAGCGCGTTTCGAACGCCGTCACGCGCAGCAGGCCGGCTTGCGGCGTGTTGTACTGTACGCCGACTTCGGCTGACTTGGCGCGCTCGGGCTGCAGGTTCGGGTTGCCGAAGCCCGGGTAGTACAGCTCGTTGAAGGTCGGCGCGCGGAACGCGTTGCTGACGTTGGCGATCAGCTTGAGCGCCTCGGTCAGGTTGTAGCCATAGCCGGCAAAGAAGCTGCCCTGGTTGCCGAAGTCCGAATAGTGGTCGTTGCGGCCGTTGAGCTGCAGCTGGTGCTTGCCGAAGCGCCCGTCATAGCCGCCGAACACCGAAAAGACATTGCGCGAAGGCGCGCCATACGCGTTGGAATCGAGTTCCTGCTGCAGGTAGTCGGTGCCGAACAGCAGCGTATGCGACGGTGCCAGCGCGTATTCGTTCTGCCAGTTGAACTGGCGGTTGCGCGTGTTGAAGGTGCCGTTGTTCGCGCCGTTGAGGAAGGTGTCGGCGCGGTCTTCGCTCTGCGCGAGCTTGAAGTGCGTGGACCAGTCCGGCAATACCTTGCCGTTGACGAAGGCCGATACGGTGTACAGCTCGCTGTTGGTCCGGTTGTCGTCGGTCGGACGGCCGAAGCTGCTGTCGAACGACAGCTTGCTCTTCGAGTAGTAGCCGGCCACGCCCGCATCCCAGTCCGACGTAAAGCGGTGCTTCACCTGCGCCGATACGCTCTGGTTCTCGTACGGGTTGTCGTTCGGGTTGGCGCGCGGCGCCTGCTGCGTGTTGATCGACGAAAAGCCGTCGGTCTTGAACGCGGAGCCGGTCACGTTGAACGAGGTATCGCCGATCTGGCCGCCATAGCCGACCGTGCCCTGGCGCGTGTTGTTGCTGCCGTATTCGACCTGCGCGTTCGCCGCCGGCGCCTGGCCAGCGCCGCTCTTGGTGAAGATCTGCACCACGCCGCCGATCGCGTCCGAGCCGTACAGCGCCGACACGTTGCCACGCACCACTTCGATGTGGTCGATCTGGTCGGGCAGGATGTTGGCAAGCTGGGCCGTGCCGCTGCTCACGGACGACACACGCACGCCATCGATCAGGATCAGCGTCTGGTTGGAGTTGGCACCGCGCATGAACAGCGAGGTGTTCGTGCCCATGCCGCCGTTAGTGGTGAGTTCCACGCCAGCCTGGTTGCGCAGCAGCGTGCGCAGGTCGGGTGCCTGCGAATTGACGATGTCTTCCTGCGTCACCACTGTGGTATGGGGCAGTGCATCGGTCAGCGGCTGCGCCGTGCGGGTCGAGGTAACCACCACCGGCGCGAGCTGCGTCGCAGCGGTGCCGGCAGCTGGCTGGGACGCAACGGCAGTCTCGGTCTGGGCCGCGGCAGGATTCAGGACAAGCGAGGACAGGGCAGCCAGCACGGCAGCCACGGACGGACGCACCGCCGGCAACGCCGGACGATTCGACCTGTAGAGCGATGAACGCATGATGCAGGAATGGGTAGGACGGCCGGACCCGTTCCCCCGCGGGCCAGATGGCGATGAGGCGTGCCGCGCGTGGGCGGCAGCCCGCGTTCAGGCCGGTATCCGGGCTGACGGCGCCAGGCTGGCCGCCTTCCCGAACGCTTGTGGTTCAGTGGCGATGGGCCAGCCCTGCGATGCCGTGTGGACAGGCATCGCGGCCGCTTACCGTTGCGGGGGCAGCACAGGTTGGCCAGGCCGAGCTGTCGGTCGGCCGCGGCTCCCTGTTTCCCGTTGAACTGCCACCCTGCCGTGGGCGGGATGGCGAGCACCTGGAACGTGCGCGAGTGTAGGCAGTTTCCCAGCCCGAGTCAATGCAGCCCGGGACCGCACTTGACGGCGCCCAAGCAGTACACAAGCGGTGTTTTCGGAGCAGAAGCGTGCAACTTCCACGCGCCATGGCAGTCACACCCGCCTTGCCTCTCATTGTGCGCGACGGCGCTTCGGCTAGAATCCCGATACCTGACACCTTTCACCATGACAGGCCCTATGCTTAACGAACTCGAACAGCTGGCCGCCAAGATCGGACGCGTGCTGCATCACGCTGACACCCTGGCGGCGGAGAACCAGCGGCTGCGCGACGAAATCGCGCGCCTGCAAGGCGAGGCCGCACAATTGCGCGGCGAGCGCGAAGCCATGGCCGCCGACCGCGAACTGCTCAATATCAAGATCGAGGAAGCGCAGCTGCGCATCCAGTCCATCCTGGACAAGCTGCCCACCGCGAGCGATTCGCGCCAGCTCGACCTGCTGGGCGACGACGCCGCGGACGCCGGGTCTTCGGCCCAGGAACGCGCCGCGCACAAGGCCTCCGGAGAACACGCATGAGCAACAAGCAAGTCGAAGTGAACATTGCGGGCCAGCCCTACCGCTTCGCGATCGCGCCCGAGAACGAGGCCGCGCTGCTGGAAGCAGTGGCCCTGGTGGACACGCAGATGAACAAGCTGCGCAACAACGCCTCGGCCAAGGGCGTGGAGCGTGTGGCGGTCATGGCGGCGATCAGCATCGCCTCCGACCTGCTGGCCCTGCAGCGCAAGCAGCAGGCGGACGGCGCGATCCCCGTCGATGCCATCCGCGCCCGCATTCGCGAGCTCAATGAGCGCGCCGACGAGGCCCTGCGGCAATACGCGCATGTCGGCACCGGCACGCAGGCACAGCCAAACTGAGCGCGAGCCGCGCGCATGTGCGCTGGATGCCGCGCTGCTGTGCAAAATGTAACGACGCGGTCAGGCGGACTTGGTATGCAACACGACGAGGTGTATAGTGTAGCCAGACTGCACGAGGCACCACAGACGTGCAGCAAAATGGCCGGGTTATCGCGCCTGGCCGCCGTTCTCATCCCATCCTAGTTAGAAACGGCAAACGTCTGACATCCCGCCCGCGAGTCCGGTTTTTGGTCACGTCGGGATGTCCGGAGCGTCAGACGTTTGACAGTTTCCCTGCCTGGTTCGTGAGGGTCATAAACTCCTTGAACCGATATGCATCGCATGGTGCGGGATCATGTCGTATGGGCGAGCGTGTCGCCGCATTCATAGTCTGGGCCTGGCTTGGACTCCCTGAGTGGGTGATGTACCCGAAATACGACTTCCGCAGCCACTCTGAACCTCACTTGGGTTCAGGATGCCGACCCAGCGGCCGAGGCGGGGACCCCTCAAAAGGCGGTGGTTTCACAGACCACCGCCTTTTTTCTTGCCGGGCGCTGCCGCGTCGCGCGTGCAGCGCGTGTTGCCAACGCCTGCAACCCCGACTGCCATGAGCCGCGCCGAGAACAGCCGCACAGAAAAAGCGCCCGCACGTGCCCGCCAGTACTGGCTGATGAAGTCCGAGCCGGACGAAGCCAGCATCGATACCCTTGCGAAAGAAGGGACATTGCCGTGGACCGGCGTGCGCAACTACCAGGCGCGCAATTTCATGCGCGACGTCATGCGCATCGGCGACGGTGTGCTGTTTTACCACTCGTCGTGCCCGGAACCCGGCATTGCGGGCCTTGCCGAGGTCTGCTCGCAACCCTACCCCGACCCGACCCAGTTCGATCCGAAGAGCGATTACTACGACGCCGCATCCAAGGCCGACGAACCGCGCTGGCAACTGGTCGACGTGAAGTTCGTGCGCAAGAGCGCGCTGATCCCGCTGGCCGAGCTGCGCGCGCACGACGAACTGGCCGATATGGTCGTGCTACGGCGCGGCAACCGGCTGTCGATCACGCCGGTGACGCCGGCCGAATGGCGCTTCATCACCACGCGGCTAATGGGTTAGGCGCGCCGCTCCGCGGCTGGTGCATCAACAAATACAACGACAAGCGACGCAGCGTTTTTCTTTCCCATGAGCCTTGCCCTGATTCCCGCCCTGCTCGCGCTGGGCGCCTTTACCGGTTTCTGCGCCGGCCTGCTCGGCGTGGGCGGCGGCATGATGATGGTGCCGTTCCTCACGCTGCTGTTCACAAGCCTCGGCTTTGCCGGCGAGGCCATCGTGCATATGGCCATCGCCACGTCGATGGGTACCATCCTGTTCACTTCGCTGTCGTCGGTGCGCGCCCACCACAAGCGCGGCGCGGTGCGCTGGCCAATCGTGTTATCGCTGGCGCCGGGGATCCTGCTGGGCGGCATGATCGGCGGCGGCAAGGTGTTCGCCGCGCTCAAGACGAGCTGGCTGTCACTGGCGTTCGCCTGCTTCGTCGGCTTCTCGGCGCTGCAGATGCTGCGCAGCCGGCGCCCGGAGCCCAGCCGCCAGTTGCCGGGCGTGCCGGGCATGGTGGGCGCAGGGTCGGTGATTGGCTTCCTGTCCAGCCTGGTCGGGGCCGGCGGCGCCTTTGTCTCCGTACCGTTCATGACCTGGTGCAACGTGCCCATTCACAATGCAGTGGCCACCTCGGCCGCGCTGGGCTTCCCAATTGCGGTAGCCAGCGTGATCGGCTACATCTGGAGCGGCTGGCAGCAGCCTGGCCTGCCGGCCGAATCGCTCGGCTACATCTACCTGCCGGCGCTGGTGGCCATTGCCGTCGCCAGCGTGCTGACTGCGCCGCTGGGCGCGCGCACCGCGCACCGCATGGACGTGGCACAACTCAGGAAGGCATTCGCGGTATTGCTGCTCTGCCTGGCCAGCTACATGCTCTGGAAGGCCTGGAAGGCGTTCTGAAGCGTGTGCGGGCAGCGCCCGCCTAAACGCGCGCTGCCCGTGCCGGGAACGATCGCAAGGAGTTTGCGTCTCATACCCATCACTTTGATCGGGAGAACAAGATGAAACAACTGCTTGCCGCCACCCTGCTCAGCACCTCCGCGCTGGCCGCATCCGCGCAGGGCATGCCGGGACATGCCGAGGCGCATTCCGGCGTGCTGTCGCTCTCGGCGCAGGCCGTGACGGAAGTGCCGACCGACGTCGTGCACCTGACGCTGGCGGCAGAGCAGGAAGGCGCGGAGCCCGGCGCAATCTCTTCGCAGCTCTCGACCCGCACGCAGGCCGTCATCAACCAGGCCAAGCGCACAGCTGGCGTGCAGGCCGAATCGGGCGGCTTCACAATCCGCCCGAGCACCGACCGCAATGGCCGCATCAGCACCTGGCGCGGCCGCTCGGAAGTCATCCTGCAGTCGCGCGATTTCGCCGCGGTGTCGAAGCTGGCCGGTGAACTAGCCAACCAGATGCAGGTGCAGGGCATTGCGTTCTCGCTGTCGCGCGAAGCGCGACAGGCTGCGGAGGGCAAGCTGACCGAGCAGGCCGTCAGCGCATTCCGCGAAAAGGCGCAGTCAACCGCGAAGCTGTTCGGCTACAGCAGCTATACGATCCGCGAAGTGAACGTGAACGAGAGCGGCGTGGTGCCGCCGATGCCGCGCATGTACGGTGCGGCCAAGGCCATGATGGCTGATGCTGCCGCGCCGGTGCCTGTTGAGGGCGGGAAGACGCAGGTCACCGTGTCGGTGAATGGGTCGGTGCAGATGCTGAAGTAAGAAACCGGCGGCGGCCGGCGCTCAGGCTAGCCGCCCCGCCGCCGCTCAGAGCACCGCAAACTGCTGCCGCAGCACGTTCTTCTGCACCTTGCCCATGGTGTTGCGCGGCAGCTCTTCCACCACGTGCACGCGCTTGGGCACCTTGAAGTTGGCGATGCGGTCCTTCAACGTGCCGATCAGTTCGGTCTCATCGAGGTCGGCACCGGGCTTCTTTACCACCACCGCCACCACGGCTTCGCCGAAGTCGGCATGCGGCACGCCGATCACCGCGCTTTCCGCCACGCCCGGCATCTCGTCGATGAAGCTCTCGATCTCCTTCGGATAGACGTTGTAGCCCCCGGAGATGATCAGGTCCTTGCTGCGCCCGACGATGGTCAGGTAGTTGTCCGGCACCGGGCGCTCGCCCGCCTGGCTGACGATGGCGCCGCCGAAGCGGCCCACGTCGCCGGTCTTGAACCAGCCATCCGCGGTGAATTCTTCCTTCGTCTTCTCAGGCATGCGCCAGTAGCCCTTGAACACGTTCGGGCCCTTGACCTCGACGTTGCCGATCTCACCGGGAGCACAGGGATTGCCCTCGCCGTCGACCACGCGTACCGACACGCCCGGCAGCGGCATGCCGACCGTACCGCCGATGCGCTCGCCCAGCGCGTTGTCGTAGGGGTTCGAGACCAGCATCACAGTTTCGCTCATGCCATAGCGCTCGAGGATCGTATGTCCCGTGCGCTTGCGGAATTCCTCGAACGTTTCGAGCAGCAGCGGCGCCGAGCCCGACACGAACAGGCGCATGCGGCGGCAGGTGTCGTCGTCGAAGCGAGGCTCCTGCAGCATGCGCACGTAGTAGGTCGGCACGCCCATCATCACAGTCGAGCGCGGCAGGAATTTCAGCACCTGCGCCATGTCGAGCTTCGGCGCCCAGATCATCTTGGCGCCTGCCAGCAGCGCGCCGTGCGAGGCCACGAACAGGCCGTGCACATGGAAGATCGGCAGCATGTGCAGCAGCACGTCGTCGCTGCGCCAGCCCCAGTATTCGTGCAGCGTCTGCGCGTTGGATGCCAGGTTGCCGTGCGTCAGCATCGCGCCCTTGCTGCGGCCGGTGGTGCCGGACGTATAGAGGATGGCCGCCAGGTCATCTTCGGCGCGCTGCACAGTCTCGAACGTATCGGGCCGGGCCGCGGCGCGCGACAGCAGCGAGCCGGAGCGGTCTTCGTCGAGCGTGAAGACGTAGCTGGTGCCGTGGCGGAACGCCACCTTCGATACCCAGCCGAAATTCTTGCTGCTGCACACCACGACCGACGGCTCGGCATTGCCGATGAAGTAGTCGATCTCCGCTTCCTGGTAGGCCGTGTTCAGCGGCAGGTAGACATAGCCGGCGCGCAGCGTGGCCAGGTACAGGAACAGCGCCTCGGGGGATTTTTCCACCTGCACGGCCACGCGCGCGCCTTCGGGCAGGCCCAGCCCGGCCAGCAGGTTGGCCAGCTTGGCGGTGGCGCGGTCGAGGTCGTCCCAGCTGTAGTACAGGCCGTCGTGCGTTTCGATGCAGCAGGCGGTGCGGTCGGTGGGAAAGCGGGTTTCGAACAGTGCGAACAGGTTGGCGTTCATGGTGCGGATGAAGACAAGGACTTCCGGAATCCTAGTGTGGAAAGCAATGGACGATTGTAATGGGGAAACCAGGCGGGAAAATGCGCTAGTTCCCTTCGAATTGCGGCGGCCGGCGCGCGAGGAACGCCGCCACGCCCTCGGCATGGTCGCCGCCTCCGGCATAGGCAAAGTGCACGCCGAGCTCCTCGGCGGACAAGGGCTCGGGCCGCGGCGACAGGCGGCGGATCGTCGCCTTGTTGATGCGCGCCGCGACCGGTGCCCCGGCAGCGATGCGGCGCACCGTGGCATCGACCTCCGCGGCCAGTCCGCCAGCCGGCACGACACGCGTCAGCAGGCCCTTGTCGCGCGCCTCGGCCGCGTCGAAGACACGGCCTTCGAGCAGGATCTCCAGTGCGACGGCACGCCCCGCCAGCGCGAGCAACCCCTGCAGTTCACCCGGCGCCATCGGGAAACCGAGCCGGTTGATCGGCACGCCGAAGCGGCTGTTGTCCGCCGCGATGCGCAGGTCGCAATGGCAGGCGATCTCCAGCCCGCCGCCGACGCACACGCCTTCGATCATCGCCACGGTGGGGTGCAGGCAGCCGGCTATGGCCGCCAGTGCCGGGGCGATGGTCTCCATGTGATAGCGGCGCACCGCGGCTTCGTCGCCCCGCACGGCCGGGAACTCGGCAATGTCGGCACCGGCGGCAAAATTGCCGTCAGCGCCGCGCACCACCACGCAGCGCAGCGAGGGTTCGGCCGACAGCCGCGTGAAACCGTCGGCCAGCGCTTGCCACATCTGCGCCGAAATGGCGTTGAGCTTGCCGGGATGCGAAAGCGTGACGGTGGCCGTCGTGCCGTGGACGGCGAACTGGACAGTACCGCTCATCGTTCAGTCGATCCCCGCGCCCGAGAGCTTCACCACCTGCGCCCAACGCTTGATCTCGCTGCGCTGGAACTGGGCGAATTGCTCCGGCGTGAACTGCGGTGTTTCCGAGCCGTTGCTGATCCAGACCTGCTTGAGCTCCGGCGTGCTCAGGGCCTTCTCGGTCTCGGTGTAGAGGCGGTCGACAATTTCCTTGGGTGTCCCCTTGGGCACCCACATCGCGTACCAGGTCGACACCTCGTAGTTGGGCACGCCCGCTTCGGCAGCGGTCGGCACGTCCGGGAATGCCGGCGAGCGTTTGGCGGATGCCACCGCAAGGGCCTTGATGCGTCCGGCGCGAATGTGTTGCGCGGATGAACCGAGCCCGTCGAACATCAGGTCAACCTGGCCTGCAATCAGGTCTGACAGTGCGGGGCCTGCACCCTTGTACGGGATATGCGTAATGAAGGTCTTGGTCTGCAGCTTGAACAGTTCGCCGGCCAGGTGGTGCGAGGAACCATTGCCGGCCGAGCCGTAGTTCAGCTTGCCCGGATTCTTGCGGGCGTAGTCGAGCAGTTCCTTCAGCGTATTGGCCTGCACGCGTGTCGGGTTTACCACTATGACCTGCGGCGGCTGGGCAATCACGGTGACGGGGATGAAGTCCTTCTCGATGTCATAGTCGAGCTTCTTGTAGAACGACGGCGCGATCGCGTGGTGCGCGCCGCCGATGAAGACCGTGTAGCCGTCCGGGGCGGCCTTGGCCGCCAGGCTCGCGCCCACCGTACCCCCGGCACCGCCGCGGTTGTCGATGACGAACTGCTTGCCGAGCTGCTTGGATAGCTGTGCAGTCAGCGGGCGGGCAAAGGCATCGGTGCCGCCGCCTGCAGGGAACGGCACGATCACGGTGACCGGCTTGGATGGCCAGGTATCCGCCAGCGCCGAGGGCGCCTGCCATGCCATGCCTGCGGCAAGGCCGGCAACCAGGGTGGTGGCGCGCGCGCACGCGGCCAGGCTGAACTGACGACGATTCATCTTGCTTGTCTCCTCTTTCTCTCGAAGTGGAAAGTTGATCCGGATACTGCTCGTTGTATGTCCCGACAATGTGCCGCCCCCGGCGTCAGGGAACGGCGGCGCCATGGCATGTTTTCCGTGACCTGACCGGAGTCACAGCAGCTTCCCCACGGCACGGCTGATGCGAGGGTTGCCTTCGCCAAGGCGCGCTAGATTGTCATCCAGTGCCTCGGGCGCGTAAAGGTAATTCACCATCATGCCGCATGATTGTGTGCGGCCTTTTCGCGACAGGTCCGCGCCCCAGTTCAGCCGCTCCACGCAGGCGCCGTTGCCCAGGTGGAACCGCGCAACCGGGTCTGCCGGCATGGATTGGCTGCGCTCGCGCACCAGGTAGTGGGCGGCAAGCGACAGTGCGGTGTCGCGTACCACGGGGTCCTGCGAATCGGCGGACAGCGCCTCCAGCCAGGCCGCGCCGTCAGCCGGCGCCGGCCCGTGCCGGTCCTGCCAGCGCGCCAGCCGCTTCTCGCCAAGTGCATTGGCCACCGCAGCGCTGTCCTGCTTGCGCAGCCAGTCGGCAAACCCCGGGATTGGCGACAGCGTGGCGAACTGCCTGACCTTGGGAAACTCGCGCTGCAGCTCCTCGATCACGCGCTTGAGCAGGAAGTTGCCGAAGCTGACGCCGCGTAGCCCGGCCTGCGTACTCGATATCGAATAGAAGATGGCCCACTTCACGCGGCGCAGGTCTTCCAGCGGTGCAGCCTCATCCAGCAGGGCCTGTACGTTGGCCGCCATCTCCGGCACGAAGGCCACCTCCACGAAGATCAGCGGCTCGCGCGGGATGCGCGGATGGAAGAATGCATAGCAGCGCCGATCGGAGTCGAGACGGTTGCGCAGGTCGGTCCACGACGAGATCTCGTGCACGGCCTCGTAGCGGATCAGCTTCTCGAGCAGCGAGGCGGGCGAGTCCCAGGTGATCGGCTGCAGTTCGAGCAGGCCGACATCGAACCAGTTGGAGAACAGCGCTTCCAGGTCCTCATCCAGCGGGCGCAGGCCGGCTATGCGCCGCTGCCAGCGCAGCATGTCGGCACGCAGGTGGATCAGGAAGTGCAGCCCACAGGCGCTGTTGCCGCGCTGGCCGTGCAGCGCGGCCAGCCGCTTGAAGAAACGGATGCGCGCATTGGACATTGCCTGGCTCAGGCCGGAGCCGCCGCGCGCCGGCTTGCCGGACTTGTCGGCATCCGCAGCGCCCTCTTCGTCACCGGTACTGCCGGCCACCTCTGCCAGCACCTCGAGCATGCCGCCGCGCATGCCTTCGTCTGCGGCTTCGTACTCGGCCTGCCAGGCCTGCGCGGCGGCATTGGCATTGCTGTCGGTCAGCCGCGCATCGAGGCACAGCCGCAGTTGTTCACGCTGGCGCCGCGCCACGCGCGCGGGCAATGGCGCCGGCTCGGCATCCTTCGCCCGTGCGGGGGGCGGCTCGGCATCGCCCTTGCGGCCCCACCAGCGCCCGATCCTCGACAACAGGTTGGGGCCTGACGGTTCGCTGACGCCCAGCGGGGCGCTGATCTTCCGGTCGCCGGAGTCGAGGGAGCTCATGGGGTACCTGCCTTGGTGCGTGATGAAACGTTTGGGAACACATGTGGCGCCGCCGCTTCGGCCCGGGCGGTGCGGCCCAGCGCCGTGAGCGCGGCACGCTGGCGCAGCAGATGGGTCTTCATCAGGGCTTCGGCGCCTTCGGGGTCATGCGCCTTGAGCGCGGAGAAGATGCTCAGGTGTTCGGCACAGGATTCCTGAATGCGCCCGGGCAGCTTCAGGCTCTTGTGCCGCGACAGGCGCAGCACCTTGCGCAGGTCGCTGATCAGCCCCGACAGCCAGCGGTTGCCGGCCAGGCGCTGGATGGCTTCGTGGATCCGGAAATTGGTCTCGTAGTAGGCGTCGATATCGCCTGTGCCAGCATGCCGCGCGAGTTCGGCATGCAGTCCTTCCAGCGCCTCGAGGTCCTGCGCGGTGGCATTGCGCGCCGCCTCATAGGCACAGCGTCCTTCGAGCAGCGCCATGAGCGGGAAGATCTCGTCGAGATCGCGTTCGGACAGCTCGTTGACGAAGCAGCCGCGCCTGGGCTCGAGGCGCACGAGGCCTTCGGCGGCCAGCACCTTGAGCGCTTCGCGCAGCGGCGTGCGCGAAATGCCGAGCTGCGCGGCCAGCGTGCTTTCGTCGATCCAAGCCCCGGGCACGAGCGCATGCGCGTCGATCATGCCGCGCATGCGGTTCGCCACCTCAAGGTACAGCGCCTGCTGGACGATACGCATGAGCCTCGGCCTGGATCGGTTCGGGCTCTCGCGGCATGTGCCGGCAACCCCATAATTCATAATTATGAATAACCGGAAGTCTCACGCAAGGCATTTCGATGCTGCGTTGCGCAACAGATGTGTGACTGCAAGTGCGGAGTGCGGAACAGCCAGAGGTGCGGCGGGCAGATGCCAGGCCTCCCCGCCAGCATCCGCCCGCGCCTGAAAGAACAGCTGCGGACTATGTCATCGCCGGTCGCTGCCTGGATGGCATCGTCCTGCGTGGGTCATTAACTTCCGGCGCTGACCCTGCGCCCCCCCCTGATGGCGCACACTTGCGTGTGCGCAGATTTTCCCGTCTGCCGTCATTTGTCGTTCGGTGCCCCCTGCCTGTCCCGCAGGTCCTCCCTGGCGCCGGCCTGGCGGGCTTCGGCATGGCCCGCTTTCTTGTAACAGATGAGTTAGCGAGGATCATGCCACGAACGATAAATCGTTGTTTTTATTGACGTTGAGAATGAGAAACTTGTTACAAGACCGCATTGGTGTAACAGAATGTATCTCACTTGTTACGACTGACGTTGTATTTGCAGCATGTCCGCGATTTGGGTGTTTCCCCGCAGACATTGATATTTGTGGCGAATTTGCCAGTTCCGGCAGCAGCAGTATGCAGAGTAAGGCACAATCGACCCGCGCAAATTGGTTGCGCGGATGAAACAACGCGGCCCTACGCCCGCAATCCGACCAGACGGGAATCCTGATAATGCAAACCGGCGACACCAGCGCAGCCCCCGCTTATCCCGAAACGCCTGACAACGAACAGGCTCTGGCGACACGTCCGGCCAGGCCCAGCGCCCTGCGGCTCGCCTTCACTGGCACGGGATCCGAGTATTTCCGCATCTGGATCGTCAACACGCTGCTGACCATCGTCACATTTGGCATCTACTCCGCCTGGGCCAAGGTCCGCACGATGCAGTACTTCTATCGCAACACCAGCCTGGACGGCGCCACCTTCGACTACCACGGCAGGCCGGAGGCGATCCTCAAGGGGCGCGCCATCGTGTTCGTGCTGGCACTGGCGTTCCAGCTTGCCGGCAAGGTGTCGCCGCTGCTGGCAGTTCTGCTGGCCCTGGCGCTGGCCGCGGTGTTCCCGCTCCTGCTGGTCCGGTCGCTGCGCTTCCGCATGGCAAACTCCAGCTACCGCGGCCTGCGCTTCGCCTTCACGGGTGGCGATGCCGAAGCGTACAAGGTGTTCGTGCTATGGCCGCTCCTCACGGTGTTCACGCTCGGTGCGCTGGCGCCGCTCACGCACCAGCGCCTGAAGCACTACCAGCACAACCATACGCGTTTCGGCACCGCGCCATTCGCGTTCGATGCGTCGGCAGGCGCGTTCTACGGCGTGTACCTGCGCACGTTCGCCATGACGGTCGTGGTCGTGCTGGTCGCTGCGGCCGGCGGCATTGCGCTGGGCATCAGCGCCGGTTCGGGCCGCGGTGCCGCGGTCTTTGCGGGCATGCTCGGCATGATCGGCATGTACGTCGCCTTGCTGGCCGTTGGTCCGTACTTCAACGCCGCGCTCCAGAACCTCGTGTGGAACCACACCACGCTGGCCCCGCACAGCTTCCGCAGCGAGGTGAAGGCGGGCCGCCTGTTCTATATTTTCCTGACGAACATGCTTGGCACCGCGCTGACGCTTGGCCTGTTCCTGCCGTTTGCAAGGGTAAGGTCTGCACGCTACCGCGTGGAATGCATGACCCTGATGGCACGCGCCCCGCTGGACGCTTTCGTCGCGGGCCAGGCCGAGAGCGTAGGAGCGCTCGGCGATGCCGCGGCGGACTGGTACGACATCGACATTGCGCTCTGACCCGCGTGCGCCACCTGGTTCGAAATGACTCACCGATGAAATTGCGCCGATGATTCCTGTCACCTACTTCGACGGCCGCTCGTCGCGCGCGCACCCGGCCACACTGGCCGTCGACGCCGGGCAGGCCGTGCTGCGCGATGCCGATGGCGCGGAACTGCGGCGCGCGGCGCTGTCGTCGCTGCGGGTATCGGAGCGGGTACGGCGCGCACCGCGCCTGGTCACGTTCGCGGACGGCGCCTTCTGCCAGGTCAGCGACCACACCGCCTTCGACAGGCTGCTCGCCGAGACGGGTCATCAGGAAGGCTGGGTGGCCAAGGCGCAGAACAGCTGGCGCATGGCGGGCATGGCCGTCGCTGCGCTGGTAGCCGTGCTCGTGCTCGGCTACTACGTGCTGCTGCCATGGGGGGCGTCGCACATCGCCCGGGCTGTACCTCCGGCGCTCGAGGCACAGCTGGGCCGCGCCACACTCGCCAGCCTGGACAACGGCCTGGTCGAGCCCACGCGTCTGCCACCGGCCGAACAGGCCCGCATCCGCACAGGCTTCACGGCGCTGAAACGGCCGGATGATCCCGGCCACGACTACCAGATCGTCTTCCGCCGTGGCGGACGCCTGGGCGCGAACGCGCTGGCCCTGCCCGGCGGCACCATCGTGGTGACGGACGAACTGGTCGGGCTGGCCGGCACGGGCCCCGGCATGCTGGGCGTACTGGCGCATGAAGCCGGACACATCGCGCAACGCCACGGCCTGCAGCAGATCATCCAGGCATCCGCCGTTGGCGCGTTGACGGCCTATATGTTCGGCGACTTTTCTTCGGTGCTGGCAGGCGTCCCCGCCGCCATGCTGACGCTGCGCTATTCGCGCGAGCACGAACGCGAGGCCGATGCCTATGCCATCGCGATCATGCAGCGCAACCATTTGCCGCCGTCAGCGCTCGCCGATGTCCTGCTCGCACTCGAGAACCAGAACCGCAGTGCGCAAAAGAACGAACCGGCACCGCGCGCCAATGCGCAAGAGCCTGTGCTGGACGATTTCCTCTCCACGCACCCGCACACACGCGAACGGATCGAGGCCCTTCGCGCGGCGGGCTCCTGACAGCGTGCGGGCGTCCGGTCAGGCGCCCGATCCCGCCGCGGGCTGCTCTTCGGCGGAACGCGCCTGCCGGCGATACGCCCACACCACCATCGCAATACCGATCAGGATCATCGGCAGGCTCAGCCACTGGCCCATGGATAGGCGCAGCGCCAGCAGGCCCAGGAAGCTGTCCGGCTCGCGCGCGAATTCGACGGCAAAGCGGAAGCAGCCATAGCCGATCAGGAACACGCCGGACACCGCGCCCATCGGCCGCGGCTTGCGTGCGAACAGCCAGAGGATGATGAACAGCGCCACGCCTTCGCCCGCGAACTGGTAGAGCTGCGACGGGTGACGCGGAATGTTGTCGCCCGCCTGCGGGAAGATCATGCCCCACGGCAGGTCCGTGGGCCGGCCCCACAGTTCGCCGTTGATGAAGTTGCCGATGCGGCCGGCGGCCAGCCCGCACGGGATCATCGGCGCGATGAAGTCGGTGACCTCCAGCCAGTGCCGCTTGCGCAGCCGCGCGAACAGCCACATCGCGACCAGCACGCCGAGAAAGCCGCCGTGGAAGGCCATGCCGCCCTCCCACACCTTGAAGATCTCCAGCGGATGCGCCAGGTAGTACGACGGCTTGTAGAACAGCACGTAGCCCAGCCGCCCGCCCAGTATCACGCCCAGCACGCCGAAGAACAGCATGTCGTCGAGGTCGCGCGTCACCCAGCCCTTCGCCGCCATATGCGGCTGGTGGATGCGCAGGCGGCCGAACCACAGGAACATGATGAACCCGGCCAGGTACATCAGCCCGTACCAGCGGATGGCAAGCGGGCCAAGATGGATGGCGACCGGATCGAATTGAGGATGAATCAGCATGGTGAGGTGGGTGGAAGTTATAAAGGCCCGGCATCTGCGGATACCACAGTTCCCGTAGATGCCAGCCCGCTCGCGATGTCGATCAGGGAACGCAGCGCCGGCGCGACGCCGGCGGCGCCCTCGCGCCAGACCAGTCCGGTCTCGATCTGCGGCCCCGCCTCGCGCAACGCGAGGTACGACACGCCGGTGCGGCGAAGGTTGCAGAGCGAGGCCGGCACCAGCGCCACCCCCATGCCCGCAGACACTAGGCTCACGATGGTCTGCATCTGGATGGCTTCCTGCGCGATTACCGGCGACGAGCCGTCGCGCGCATAGTAGCCTGTAATGATGTCATAAAACACCGGCGCGCTTCGGCGCGGGAAGATGATCAGCGGTTCGTGCGCGGCATCGCGCAGCGAGACCTTGCCATCCGACGGGGCGACGCCGCGCGCGGGCCGCCAGCCGTCGGGGACGGCCAGCACCAGTGGTTCGCGCACCAGCGGCAGGTAGGACAGCCCATGCGGCATGGCCGGCAATTGCGGGCAGATCACGAGCCCGGCGTCGATGCTGCCTTCGATCAGCGCCTCGAGCTGGACATCGCTGGTGGCCTCGCGCAACTGGAGCTGGACCTCCGGATGCTGCGCACGAAAACGCCGCAGCAGGTCGGGCAGGATGCCGTAGTCGGCCGTGCTGACGAACGCCAGCGCAAGCGAACCGATCTCGCCGCGCGCGAACCGCTGGGCGAGCCCCGGCAGTGCAGCCGCGTCCGCGAGCACGCGACGGACTTCGGGCAGCCACTGCTGCCCTGCCGGCGTCAGCATCACCGAGCGGCGCGTGCGCGCAAACAACTGCACGCCGATTTCCTCCTCCAGCGCCTGGATCTGCTGCGAAAGCGGCGGCTGCGTCATGGCCAGCCGCGTGGCCGCCCGCCCGAAATGCAACTCTTCCGCCACCGTGACGAAATACCGCAGCTGGCGCAGGTCCAATGGCGCTCCTGATATGTTTTCCGACTCAATAAAGGTCAAATAATATATTTGACACACCAAAACGCAAGTCGCATTCTTTCGGCACAACATCGCCCCGCCTGCGTCCGCACGGCGAGAAACATCCCCGGAGACCCCCACCATGGCATTCAACAAGCGCTCCCAGAACATCACGCAAGGCGTGGCGCGTTCCCCGAACCGCTCGATGTACTACGCCCTTGGCTACAAGAAAGAGGACTTCGACAAGCCAATGGTCGGCATCGCCAACGGCCATTCGACGATCACGCCGTGCAATGCCGGCCTGCAGCGCCTGGCCGATGCCGCCATCGATGCCGTGAAGGCCTCGGGCGCCAACCCACAGGTGTTCGGCACGCCGACCATCTCCGACGGCATGTCGATGGGCACCGAGGGCATGAAGTACTCGCTGATCTCGCGCGAGGTCATCGCCGACTGCATCGAGACGGCCGCGCAGGGCCAGTGGATGGACGGCGTGGTCGTGATCGGCGGCTGCGACAAGAACATGCCGGGCGGCATGATCGCGCTGGCGCGCACCAATGTGCCTGGCATCTATGTCTATGGCGGCACGATCAAGCCAGGCAACTGGAAGGGCAAGGACCTGACCATCGTATCGTCGTTCGAGGCCGTGGGCGAATTCACCGCCGGCCGCATGAGCGAGGAAGACTTCGAGGGCGTGGAAAAGAACGCCTGCCCGTCCACGGGCTCCTGCGGCGGCATGTACACCGCCAATACGATGAGTTCGTCATTCGAGGCGCTCGGCATGTCGCTGCTGTATTCGTCGACCATGGCCAACCCCGATCAGGAGAAGGTCGACAGCGCGGCAGAATCCGCCCGCGTGCTGGTCGAGGCCATCAAGAAGGACATCAAGCCGCGCGACATCATCACGCGCAAGTCAATCGAGAACGCGGTCAGCCTGATCATGGCTACCGGCGGCTCGACCAACGCCGTGCTGCATTACCTGGCGATCGCCCACTCGGCCGAAGTCGAATGGACCATCGACGACTTCGAGCGCATCCGCCGCAAGGTGCCCGTGATCTGCAACCTGAAGCCGTCGGGCCAGTACGTGGCCACCGATCTGCACAGGGCCGGGGGCATCCCGCAGGTCATGAAGATCCTGCTGAACGCCGGGCTGCTGCATGGCGATTGCCTGACCATCACCGGCCGCACGCTGGCCGAGGAACTGGAGCACGTGCCCGACCAGCCGCGTGCCGACCAGGACGTAATCATGCCAATCGGGAAGGCGCTTTACGCCGAAGGCCATCTGGCCATCCTGAAGGGCAACCTGGCCGGGGAAGGCGCAGTGGCCAAGATCACCGGGCTGAAGAACCCGGTCATCACCGGCCCGGCACGCGTGTTCGAAGATGAGCAGAGCGCCATGGAAGCCATCCTGGCCGACAAGATCCATGCCGGCGATGTTCTGGTGCTGCGCTACCTCGGCCCCAAGGGTGGCCCGGGCATGCCGGAAATGCTGGCTCCGACCTCGGCCATCATCGGCAAGGGCCTTGGCGAATCGGTGGGCTTCATCACCGACGGCCGCTTCTCTGGCGGCACCTGGGGCATGGTGGTTGGCCACGTGGCGCCCGAAGCGTACGTGGGCGGCAATATCGCGCTGGTGCAGGAAGGGGATTCGATCACGATCGACGCACACAAGCTGCTGCTGCAGGTGAATGTGTCGGATGAAGAGCTGGCGCGGCGACGGGCCAACTGGAAGCAGCCGGCGCCGCGCTATACGCGGGGAGTGCTGGCGAAGTTCTCGAAGCTGGCGTCGACGGCGAGCAAGGGGGCGGTGACGGATTGAGGGGAGGGTTGCCTGGATCTGTTCGGATGGCCTCCTCGTACTTGGCAAACGCTGTTGTTTCGCCGGCGTGGCCGGCGGGGTTCTGCGGTGAATGATTGGGTTGCCCCCCCCTTCCAAACATTCACATCCCCCCCGGATCCCTCTCAATCTCCTCCAGCGTCGCATCGAGCCACTCGACCAGCCGCGCCTCCAGCGCCTGCGTCAATTCAGCCGCCAGCTGCGCCGTCAACGGCGCCAGCCGCGCACGCAGCGTGGCCTCGGTATGCGCCTCCACGACCTGCGGCCACTCGGTGCGGAACCGCATCATGACGCGTGTCAGCAGCTCAGTACGCATCGCGCGCAAGTCGTCCTCGCCGGGCGCATCCGACAGGTAGCGGCTGGCCGCGGCGATGTCCTCCGGCTCGGTCACCGGCAAGGCGGTGTCGCCGTCGTCGAGCTCATCGGCCAGCACCGGTATTGCCAGCGCATCCGGCTCGCCAGTGTCGCCAACGTATGTCACCACGCCAGATTCCGTCATGCCGGCCGTATCGATGACACCGTCATCCGATGGAGCCGCGGCGGCATCCGGCAAGTCCACCACCTCGGTCAGCAGCGGGATGCTGTCGTTGGGCCCCAGCCGCGGGATCACCCGCGACGTCGTGCGATCGCTCATGCGGAATCTCCCCGTGGCTGGCTCAGGTCGTGGTGCGTCAGCGGATAGCCGCGCTCACGGTAGAAGCGGTAGCGCTCGCGCCCGGCCTCGCGATCTTCGGCGCCGGCGCCGACCACTTCGATCAGGCGTTCAAAGCTGGCGAACTGCGCTGGTGCCTGCGCATCCAGGTTGATCAGCAACTGGTGATGCGGCACGCCGTCCAGGCTGGCGGCCAGCACGATTGGCGTGACGGCCGCGTTGGGACTGTCCACGCCGCAGTGCGGCAGGAAATCCAGTGGCGAGAACGTCCACAGGCGCGCGTCGAGTTCCGCGAGCTGCGTCGGCTGGCCGTGCACCACCACCTTCTGGCCAGCGCCGTACGCCTTGCGGACCAGCCGGCAGACATAGCCCAGCTTGTCCGGCACGTTGCTGTGGAAATCGATGCGCGTCATGACTGCCTGCCCCTTGCGCCGATCAGGCGGCGCGGTCCATCAGGAACTGCGCCAGCAGCGGCACCGGGCGGCCGGTTGCGCCCTTGGCCGCGCCGCTCTTCCAGGCCGTACCGGCGATGTCCAGGTGGGCCCAGTCGTACTTCTCGGTGAAGCGCGCCAGGAAGCAGGCAGCAGTCACACTGCCTGCCGGGCGGCCACCGATATTGGCCATGTCGGCGAAGTTCGACTTGAGCTGGTCCTGGTATTCGTCGTCCAGCGGCATGCGCCAGGCGGTGTCCATGGACTTGCGGCCGGCCTGCAGCAACTGGTCGGCCAGCGCGTCGCTGCGCGCGTACAGGCCAGTGTTGATGTGCCCGAGCGCGATGATGCAGGCGCCGGTCAGCGTCGCGACATCCACCACCGCGGCCGGCTTGAAGCGCTCGACATAGGTCAGCGCGTCGCACAGGATCAGGCGGCCTTCGGCGTCCGTGTTCAGGATCTCGATGGTCTGGCCCGACATGCTCGTCACCACGTCGCCGGGCTTGGTGGCCACGCCGCTGGGCATGTTCTCGCAGGTCGGCACCACGGCGATCACATTGAGCTTCAGGCCCATCTCGGCCACGGCCTGCAGCGTGCCCAGCACCGAGGCGGCACCGCACATGTCGTACTTCATTTCATCCATGCCCTCGCCCGGCTTGAGCGAGATGCCGCCGGTATCGAAGGTGATACCCTTGCCCACCAGCACCACCGGCGCCTGCTTGGCGCCGGCGCCGTCATAGCGCAGCACGATGAACTGCGGCGGCTCGACGCTGCCCTTGGTCACGGCCAGGAACGAGCCCATGTTCAGTGCCTCGATCTGCTTGCGGCCTAGCACTTCCACCTTGAGCTTGTGGCGCTTGGCAATGGCGCGCGCCGTGTTGGCCAGGTAGGTCGGGGTGCAGATATTGGACGGCAGGTTGCCGAGGTCGCGGGTCAGCTCCATGCCGTTGGCAATGGCGGTGCCGCGCACCACGGCCTGGGTCGCGGCCTTGGCATCGGCGCTGTCCACAGCCAGCACGACCTTGCGCAGCGACGGCTTGTCATTGGCGCCGGCCTTGCCGTTGGCACGCTTCAGGCCCGGATGGCGCTCCAGCAGGCGGTAGCCCGCGTCGCGCACCAGCGTAATGGTGGTGATGACGGCCCAGCCAATGTCGCGCTGCTGCGGCGGCTGCTGCGACAGGCACCACAGTGCCGAGGCGGCACGCGTGGCCGACAAGGCACGCACGGCCGTGCGCACGGCTTCGGCAAAGGCCTTGTCGCTGAAGTCCGCCTCCTTGCCCAGGCCGACCAGCAGCACCCGGGCGGCGCCCACGCCGGCCACTTCGTGCAGCGCCAGCTGCGTGCCCCGCTTGCCTTCGAAGTCGCCCTGCTTCAGCAACCGCGCGACCAAGCCCTTGGTTGCCACGTCGAGAGCCTTGGCCACGCCGGCCAGGTTCTGCCCTTCGAACACGCCGACCACAAGGCAGTCGGTCTTGGTTGCCAGGAAACCATTTTGGCCGGCTTTACTCCAATCCAGGGCTTTTGTGCTAAATTCCATCGCGCTTCCTTCCAGGGGCTCGTAGACACGAAAGCCTCCATTATCCGCGATTTTTATCCGCGACCTGCCGCTGCCGATCCGCCCCGCCGCCAGCCCGCTGTCCTGCGAGGCACTTCGCCCACGGCACATCGCCCGCGCCGGCCGGCAGCCCGGAACCGACACCGCATGATCTTTCAACAAGCCCTGCGACGCGAGCTCGCCTACACCGCCGGCGCGGTGTTCCTGGTGATGCTGACCTTCATGCTCACGTCGCTAGTGATCCGTATCCTGGGCATGGCCGCCAACGGCAAGGCCAGCCCGAACGACGTGCTGATCCTGATCGGCCTGGCCACCATCGGCTACCTGTCCATCCTGCTCTCGGCGACGCTGTTCATCTCGACGCTGATCGTGCTCACGCGCTGGTACAAGGACTCCGAGATGGTGGTCTGGTTCTCGGCCGGCATCTCGCTGCGCGACCTGGTCAAGCCGGTGCTGCAGTTCGCCGCCCCCTTCATCGTGCTGGCACTGCTGCTGGGCATGTTCGCATGGCCGTGGGCCAACCAGCAGAGCGCGCTGTTCCGCGACCGCTTCGAGCAGCGCGGCGTGCTGTCGATGATTGCCGCGGGGCGCTTCATCGAGCCATCCAACGCCAATTACGTGCTGTTCATCGAAGGCATCGACGGCGACATGAAGTACGCCCGCAACGTCTTCGTGGCCAATGCCGAGGCCAACAAGGTCGGGGTCGCGCTGGCCCACCAGGGCACGTTTGAAACCATGCCCAACGGCGACCGCCTGGTGGTCATGGAGAACGGCCGCCGCTATGCCGGCACCCCGGGCCAGGTCGATTACCGCATCGTCGAATTCGAGCGCTACGCGGTCAAGGTGGACAACAAGCCACCCGAGAGCCAGAACGCACAGCCGCCCAAGAGCCGCGACACCATCGACCTGCTGCGCGATCCCACGCGCGAGAACCTCGGCGAACTGCTCTGGCGCATTTCGCTGCCGATCCTGGCCTTCAATTTCGTCATGATCGCCATCCCGCTGGCGTACGTGAACCCGCGCCTCGGGCGCTACACGCCGCTGGTCTTCGCGGTGCTGATCTACCTGACCTACAGCAATATGATCAACCTGGCCCAGTCGTGGGTGCGCTCCGGCTCGATCCCGTTCTGGCTGGCCTGGTGGCCGATCCACCTGGTGGTATTCCTGGCCGCGCTGCTGATGTTCCGCTACCGGCAGAACCGCAGCCTGGGCGGCTGGCGTGCCGTGTTCGGGCGCCGGCCGGCACCCGCCAAGGGGGGCACGGCATGAGGCTCCTTCGCGTCTATGAGCGCTACTTCGCGCGCCAGGTCTACGGGGTGTTCATCTTCATCCTGTTCGCGGTGCTGTCGCTGTTCGTCTTCTTCGACCTGCTCAACGAACTGGAGAACGTCAACGGCAAGTACACCTCGCTGATCGCGTTCTTCCACGTCCTGCTGCAGGCGCCCACGCGGATCTATGAGGTGTTGCCGATCGCGGTGCTGATCAGCGCGATCTATGTCTTCTCGCAGCTGGCCAGCCAGTCGGAGTACACCATCTTCCGGGTGGCAGGGCTGAATACGCGACAGGCGCTGTTCTCGCTGTTCAAGCTGGCGGTGCCGCTGGCCATCATTACCTTCATCTTCGGCGAATTCATCGGGCCGCGCGCCGAGCAGTTCGCGCAGAAGATCAAGCTGGAGGCCATTGGCGCCACGGTCTCATCGGGCTTCCGCTCCGGCGTCTGGGTCAAGGACCGCGACAAGGATCCGGACGGCGGCGGAGAGATCACGCGCTTCGTCAATGTGGCCGGGCTGCGGCCGGATCAGACCATCACGGGCATCACGGTCTACGAGTTCGACGACAAGTACCGCCTGCGGGTCATCCGCGTGGTCAAGGAAGGCCGGTACCAGGGTGCCCAGTCGTGGCTGCTGAGCGATGTCAACGAGACCCGCTTTTCCGATCTGAACCAGCCGTCCAACACGCGGCGCGACGGCCTGGCGCCGGAATTCCGCGCCGAACAGGTACGGTTCCCGACCGTCACCATGCATTCCGAACTGACCCCGCAGATCCTGTCCGTGCTGCTGGTCACGCCCGAGCGCATGTCTACGCTGGACCTGTTCCGCTATATCCGCCACCTGCGTGACAACAAGCAGGACACGCAGCGCTACGAGATCGCGTTCTGGAAGAAAGTGGTCTATCCGCTGACGCTGTTCGTCATGATGGCGCTGGCCCTGCCGTTCGCTTACCTGCATGCCCGTGCCGGTGCGGTGGGCGTCAAGGTGTTTGGCGGCATCATGCTGGGGCTGTCGTTCCACTTGTCGAATACGCTGTTTTCGCACGTGGGGCTGCTGCATACGTGGCCGCCGATCCTGTCGGCGCTCGTGCCCGGCACGCTATACCTGCTGTTTGCGCTGACGGCGCTGCGCTGGGTGGATCGTCACTGACACAGACGCAAGGAACACCGCCATGCCGCCGACTGCTGCCACGCCGGGCCGCCAGGCCCTTGTCCTGTTTGCCCATGGCGCGCGTGATGCGCGTTGGCGTGAACCGTTCGACCGGCTGGCGCAAAAGCTCTCCGCTGCCCTGCCCGGTACGCCGGTGCGGCTTGCCTTCCTGGAACTGATGTCGCCGCAGCTGCCGGATGCGCTGGGCGAGCTGGCTGCCGCCGGCATTGGCGAGGTCACCGTGGTGCCGGTGTTCTTCGGCCAGGGTGGCCACCTGCGGCGCGACCTGCCGGCGTTGGTTGATACCTGTCGTCAGCAATACCCTGCCCTGTCGATTCGCTGCGCGGCGGCGGTTGGGGAAGCGGACAGCGTGCTGGATGCGATTGCCGCGTACTGCGTGGCGGCGCTCCCTCCTGCCGCGGCGGGTAGCGCCTGAGCGTAAAAAAACCGGGCAGCTGCCCGGTTTCTTCCATCTGGCGACGCCGCGTCAGGCCACTTCAGGCCGCCTTCGCCGCGACCGGCACCGTCGTCACATCACACACCGCCTCCGTCGCCCGCTGGGCCAGCGCCGCACCAATCATCAGCAGGCTGGGTCGCGCCGGATCGATCCAGCCGGCGGCATCGCCCGCTGCCATCTGCTGCAGCGTGAACGCGTGGCTGCGCTGGTTGGGGGTGCTGACCGCTTCCACCACCCACGCCGGCGTCGACGGCGCCTTGCCGTGCGCGATCAGCTGTGCCGCGATGGCCGCGGCCTGGTCGCGCCCCATGTAGTAGACCAGCGTGTCGGCGCGCACATCGGCTTCGATGTCCGCTGCCGCAGCCGGCACTTCCGTGCCATCCGCCGCCTTGGCCTGTGTGGCAAAGGCGACGCTGCGCGACACGCCGCGCTTGGTCAGCGGCTTGGCGATGGCCGACGCGGCGGCCAGCGCAGCAGTAATGCCCGGCACCACCTCGTACGCGATGCCGGCCGCTTCCAGCGCCTGCAGCTCTTCATCGGCGCGGCCGAACAGCATCGGGTCGCCGCCCTTCAGGCGCACCACGCGTTCGTACTTGGTGGCCATGTCGACAATCTGGCGGTTGATGAACAGCTGCGCCGTGGAACGCTTGCCGCAGCGCTTGCCCACTTCCACCAGCTTGGCCTGCGGACACCAGGCCAGCATCTCCGGCGACACCAGCGCATCGTGCAGCACGACCTGGGCTTCGCCCAACAATCGTGCACCACGCACCGTAATGAGGTCCGCCGCACCGGGACCTGCCCCGATCAGGTAGACCTTGCCGGTCGGTTTGCCTGCCTTGCTCATCCTCAGCCCCTTGCCTGTGCGTTTGACGGTACGTCGTGACGCTCAGGAGTATGCACGGATCATGCCCGCGGCCACCGTGTGGTTGGTCGCCTCGTCGATCAGCACGAACGCGCCGGTCGCCGGGTTGTCACCATAGGTGTCGCACACGATCGGCTTCTGCAGCGAGAGATGCACCGAGCCGATGTCGTTCAGGCGGATGTCGTGGCGGCCGGTCTCGTGCGACAGCGTATGCACATCCAGCACGCGATCCACAGCCGACACGCGCGCGAACACGCTGGCCGTAGTGTGCTTGAGCACGTACTTGCGCGAAGGGTTCAGCGATTCGTCGTCAAACCAGCACAGGTCCGCCTGCAGCTTCTTGGCGGAGGCAGCCGCCGCGTCGGCGGCGACGAACATGTCACCGCGTGATACATCGACGTCCTCGGACAGGCGCACCGTCACGGTATCGCCTGCGCTGGCGGAATCTGCAGCGCCGTTCGGCGTCAGCACCTCGGCCACCACTGCTTCGCGGTTGGCGGGCAGCACGCGCAGCTTCTGGCCGACACGCACGGTGCCTGCCTCGACGCGGCCGGCGTAGCCGCGGAAATCGTCAGACTGCGAGCCATCCTGGCGGATCACCAGCTGCACCGGGAAGCGCAGTGCGGCATCACCCTCGGGCGCGACTTCTTCGACCGGCAGCTCTTCGAGTAGCGGCAGCAGCGGCTCGCCCTGGTACCAGGGCATGGCGTCGCTGGCGTGCACGATGTTGTCGCCGCGCAGCGCGGACACGGGCACGTAGCGCACGTCCTTGAGGCCGAGCTGTTCAGCCAGTTCGGCGTAGGCGGCGCGGATCTCGTTGAAGCGTTGCTCGCTGTAGTCGACCAGGTCCATCTTGTTGATGGCCACGATCACGTGCTGCAGCTCCAGCAGCTTCAGGATGGCCGAATGGCGCTTGGTCTGCGCGAGCAGTTCGGCGCGGCCGTCCTTGACCGTCACGCGGGTGGCATCCACCAGCACGATGGCCGCGTGCGCCGTCGAGGCGCCCGTCACCATGTTGCGCGTGTACTGCTCGTGGCCCGGCGTGTCGGCGATGATGAACTTGCGGCGCGCCGTCGAGAAATAGCGGTATGCCACGTCGATGGTGATGCCCTGCTCGCGCTCGGCTTCGAGGCCGTCGGTCAGCAACGAGAAGTCGATCTCCTCGCCCGCGGTGCGCTTGTTCTTGGCATTGGCCAGCGCGGTCAGCTGGTCGGACAGCACGGCCTTGCTGTCGAACAGCAGGCGGCCGATCAGCGTGCTCTTGCCGTCGTCGACGGAGCCCGCGGTGATGAAACGCAGCAGGCCCTGGTGGGTAGATTGGTGAGTCATGTCTGGATCCTTGGCTGCGTCGGCTTAGAAATAGCCTTCCTTCTTGCGGCGTTCCATCGACGCCTCGCTGGTCTGGTCGTCCATGCGCGTGGCGCCGCGCTCGGTGATTTCGGTCACCGCGGTTTCGGCGATGATCGCTTCGGGCGAATCGGCTTCGCTGGCCACCGGGCAGGTGCAGCTGATGTCGCCGACAGTACGGAAGCGGACCGACAGCGTTTCGCTGACGTCGCCGTCCTGCTTCGGCGTGATCGGCGTCACCGGCACCAGCAGGCCATTCTTGCGCACCACTTCGCGCTGGTGCGCGTAGTAGATCGGCGGCAGCGCCAGCTTTTCGCGGGCGATGTACTGCCACACGTCCAGCTCGGTCCAGTTCGAGATCGGGAACACGCGCATCTGCTCGCCCTGCGCCATGCGCGCGTTGTAGAGGCTCCACAGCTCGGGGCGCTGGGCCTTCGGATCCCACTGGCCGAACTCGTCGCGGAACGAGAAGATGCGCTCCTTGGCGCGGGCCTTCTCTTCGTCGCGGCGGGCCCCCCCCATCAGTGCGTCGAACTGGTGCTCGGCGATGGTTTCCAGCAGCGTCACGGCCTGCGCCGCATTGCGCGAGTCGGTGTCCTTGCGCAGGCGCACGGTGCCGCGCTTGATGGAATCTTCCACGTGCCCCACCACCAGGCGCGCACCGAGTTCGGCCACGCGCTGGTCACGGAACGCGATCACTTCCGGGTAATTGTGGCCGGTATCGATGTGCACCAGCGGGAAAGGCAGCTCGATCTTGCGGTCGCCCAGGCGGAAGGCCTTCAGTGCCAGGTGCAGCATGACGATCGAGTCCTTGCCGCCCGAGAACAGCAGGGCCGGGTTGCGGCACTCGGCCACCACTTCACGGATGATGTAGATCGACTCGGCCTCCAGGCGGTCGAGGTGGTCGTTCTGTACCTGCAGCAGGTGCGCCACGTTGCTGGCGGCGCTTGCGATGTCGTTCATGATGCCCATGTCGTTCGGCCTCGAATGCTTCAATGCGTCAATGCTTGATGTTCTGTTCGTGGAGCCCGCACTCTTTCGAGTCCTTGCTCTCCCACCACCAGCGCCCGGCGCGCACGTCTTCGCCCGCGCGCACCGCACGCGTACAGGGTTCGCAGCCAATGCTGGGGTAGCCCTTGGCATGCAGCGCGTTGACCGGCACGTTGTGGCGCTTCAGGTAGGCCCACACCTCTGCCTCGGTCCAGTCCGCCAGCGGATTGAACTTCGGGATGCCGCGGGCTTCGTCCATTTCCTCGAACGGCAGCTCGGCGCGCGTGACGGCCTGCTCGCGGCGCTGGCCGGTCATCCAGGCATCCGCGTGCGACAGCGCTCGGTTGAGGGGTTCCACCTTGCGGATGCCGCAGCATTCCTTGCGCAGGTCGACGCTGTCGTAGAACGCGTTCAGTCCGTGCTTCTTGAGGTAGTTTTCCACTGCCTCGGAATCCGGCGTGTATTGCTCGATGGTGTAGCCGTAGTGGTCGGTCACCTGGTCCAGCACGGCCAGCGTCTCCGCATGCAGGCGGCCGGTGTTCAGCGTGAACACACGGATGCCGGTGCGCACCGCCTGCGTGCCGCGCAGGATCGCGTCGGTCAGCACCATGTCCTCGGCTGCGAGGCTGGTGGCGAAGCGCGCGCGGAAGAAACGCCCGGCAATGCCCGCCAGGCGGGTCGCCAGCTCACGCTCCTTCTCTTCCAGCGCCGCCAGGCTGCCCGTGTACTCGGGCATGGTCCACAGCGCGGGACGCAGCGCCGATGCCGGTGCGCCGGCATCCACCACCGCGATATCGCTCAATGCGCTGGTCATGCCGATTCCCTTGCGCCAACCTCGGCGCGCGCGCGGCGGAACAGCGGCAGCGGCTCGTCGACCGAAGCCTGGTACGTCACGGTGAATTCGGTGAAGCCCTTGATCGCATCGTCGATGTTCTTGTCGGCGCGCACCGCGAAGGTGTCGAAGCCGCAGCGCTTCATGAAGTTGAGCTGGTCGCGCAGCACGTCGCCGATGGCGCGCAGCTGGCCCTTCCACTGGTAGCGGCTGCGCAGCAGGTAAGCCGTGGAAAAGCCGCGGCCATCGCGGAACACCGGGAAATCCACCGCGACCACGGCCACGCCGTCGAACAGCGGCTGGACATCGCCCGGCTCGTCTTCGGGTGCGAGCCACACGCCGGTGCGCTCGCGCGCGCGGCCGGCCAGCAGGCCTTCATGCGACTTCCACACCGTCAACGGGAACAGGACGGCATCCTGGCTTTGCACCGCGGCGGTGATCAGCTCGTCGGTCAGCGGCTGGCCTTCGGCGCCGCGCAGCACGGTCCAGCTGTCTTCGACGATGACCGGGGTGACTGCGTCGGCAGTACGTTGCAGTTGAATGATCTTTGCCATGTGTCTTTCTCCGGTCCTCAGGCTTCGGCGCGCTCGCGCGGCTGCTTGTCGGCATAGACGCGCTCCTTGAACGGAGCAATGCCGATCCGGTTCACGGTCTCGATGAAGCGTTCGTCTTCGATGCGGTTGGCCACGAAGGTCTCGATAATGCGCGAGATCACGTCGGGCATTTCCTCCGCGCTGAACGACGGGCCGATGACCTTGCCCAGCGCGGTGTTGTTGCCCTGGGCACCGCCCAGCGTGACCTGGTACCACTCGGAACCATCCTTGTCGACGCCGAGGATGCCGATATTGCCGACGTGGTGGTGGCCGCAGGCGTTGATGCAGCCCGAGATATTCAGCGACACCTCGCCCAGGTCATGGACAAAGTCCAGGTTGTCGAAACGCTCCTGGATGGCCAGCGCGATCGGGATCGACTTGGCATTGGCCAGCGAGCAGAAGTCGCCGCCCGGGCAGGCGATGATGTCGGTCAGCAGGCCGATGTTGGCAGTGGCCAGGCCAGCCTTCTTCGCGAGTTGCCACAGGTCGTACAGGTCGTGCTTCTTCACGTCCGGCAGCACCAGGTTCTGCTCGTGCGCGACACGCAGTTCGCCGAAGCCGAAGCGGTCGGCCAGCTCGGCCACGGTTTCCATCTGCTCGGCCGTGGCGTCGCCCGGGGGCGAGACCGGACCCGGCTTGGTCGACAGCGTCACGGCTGCGTAGCCGGGCACCTTGTGGCCGTGCACGCTGCGGCTCACCCAGCGGGCGAAAGCCTTGTCTTCCAGCAGGTGCTTCTCGTACGAAGCGTCGGTGTCGGCCAGCTTTTCATAGGCCGGCGGCGTGAAGTACTGCGCCACGCGGTCGAATTCGTCCTGCGTCAGCGTGCCGGGGCCGTCCTTGCTGTACTGCCATTCCTCTTCGACTTCCTGCGCGAACTTCTCGGCGCCGATGGCCTTGACCAGGATCTTGATGCGCGCCTTGTACTTGTTGTCGCGGCGGCCATAGCGGTTGTACACGCGGATGGCGGACTCGACGTAGGTCAGCATGTGCTGCCAGGGCAGGTCGTCCTTGATGATCGTGCCGAGGATCGGGGTGCGGCCCAGGCCGCCGCCAGCCAGCACGCGGATGCGGGTCTCGCCGGCGTCGTTCTTGTAGGCGTAGATGCCGATGTCGTGCATCTGCACCACGGCGCGGTCGTCCTTCGAGGCCGAGATGGCGATCTTGAACTTGCGCGGCAGGAACGCGAATTCCGGCTGGAACGTGCTCCACTGGCGCAGCAGCTCGGCCAGCACGCGCGGGTCCACGCTCTCGTCCGGCGCGACGCCGGCGAAGTGGTCGGTGGTGATGTTGCGCACGCAGTTGCCGGAGGTCTGGATGGCGTGCATTTCCACGCTGGCCAGCTCGGCCAGCGCATCGGGCACGCGCTCCAGCTCCATCCAGTTGTACTGGATGTTCTGGCGGGTCGAGAAGTGGCCGTAGCCGCGGTCGTATTCGCGCGCGATGTGCGCCAGCTTGCGCAGCTGCTTCGACGCCAGCAGGCCGTACGGGATCGCCACGCGCAGCATGTAGGCGTGGCGCTGCATGTACAGGCCGTTCTGCAGGCGCAGCGGCAGGAATTCTTCCTCGGTCAGTTCGTCCGACAGGCGGCGGCGCACCTGGTCACGGAACTGGGCGACGCGCTCTTTGACGATACGCTGGTCATATTGGTCGTACTGATACATGGCGGGGTCCGTTCAGTATTCGTTGAATTCAGGAGACGAGCTTGATGGCGACCAGGGTCAGCGTGGTGGCCAGGGCCGCGCGCACCAGGCGCTCGGGCAGCGCGCGGGAGAGCTGAGCACCCAGCCAGATGCCGGGGATCGAGCCCACCAGCAGCGCCAGCAGCAGATTCCAGTCGACGGTGCCGAGCCACACGTGGCCCAGCCCGGCCAGCGCCGTCAGCGGGACGGCGTAGGCGATGTCGGTGCCGGCCACCTCGGCCGGCTTCATATGGGGATACAGCAGCAGGATCAGCGTGGCGCCAACCGCGCCGGCACCGATCGACGACACCGTGACCAGCGCCCCGATCACGGCGCCGACCACGATGGTGGCAATCACCTGTGCGCGGCCATGCAGCTGGAAGCGCGGGTTGCGCCCGAGCCAGGCCAGCATCTGCTTGCGGAACAGCAGCGACAGCACGGTCAGCAGCACCGACACGCCGATCGTCACGCGGATGGCATGCAGCCACTGGGCATCGAGTTCGCCGGCGCTCTTGAGGATGAGGATGGCGATGGCCGCGGCAGGCAGGCTGCCGATGCACAGGCGACGCACGACCTGCCACTGCACATGCCCGTGCGCACGGTGCGCAAGGGTGCCGAAGCCCTTGGTGATGGCCGCGAAGGCGAGGTCGGTGCCCACGGCGGTGGCCGGCGAGAAACCGAACAGCAGCGTCAGCAGCGGCGTCATGAGCGAGCCCCCGCCCACACCGGTCAGACCGACGAGGACGCCTACCAGCAAACCAGAAACGGTATAGGCAAGGGACATGGGGAAGGCTCGGCTGAGCCAGTCCGTCTTGCCGGCGCCACTTTCAGGGTGGCAACTGCGGGCGCAATGCGGGCTGGCCATTCATTAACAAAGTTCGAGAATCGTAATAAACTGGCCTCATACCTCAAACTAATAAGAAGTTGTTTGTTTATACGATCGAAGTTATATGAACCTGCACCAGTTTCGTTTTGTGCGTGAAGCGGTACGCCAGAACTACAATCTGACGGAAGCCGCAAAAGCGCTCTATACATCACAACCGGGTGTATCCAAGGCCATCATCGAGCTGGAAGAAGAGCTGGGTGTCGATATCTTCACGCGCCATGGCAAGCGCATCCGCAGCCTGACCGAGCCCGGGAGGCGCATCCTCAACTCGGTGGAAAAGATCCTGCAGGAGGTGGAAAGCCTGAAGCGCGTGGGCATGGATTACGCCGCACAGGATCAGGGCAACTTCACCATTGCCACCACTCACACGCAGGCACGCTATGCCCTGCCGCGGGTCATTAGCGAGTTCACCAAGCGCTACCCGAAGGTGCGGCTGTCGATCCAGCAGGGCAACCCGGCACAGATTGCCGACATGCTGCTTCATGACCAGGCGGACATCGGCATCGCCACCGAAGGCATTTCCGACGAAAAGACCCTCGTCTCGCTGCCCGGCTACCAGTGGCAACATGTGGTGATTACGCCACCAGACCATCCACTGCTGGAAAAAAAGCACCTGGCGCTGGAAGACCTGAAGGGCTACCCGCTCATTACCTATGACCCGAACTTCGCCGGTCGACCCAAGATCGACAAGGCCTTCGCGCTGCGCCACCTGGAGCCGGACATCATCCTGGAGGCCATTGACGCCGACGTGATCAAGACTTACGTGGAAATCGGGCTCGGCATCGGCATTGTCGCGGGCCTTGCCTACGATGCCGAGCGCGACCGCAACCTGCGCGGCATTCCCGCCGGCCACCTGTTCGGCACCAATGTGACGCATCTGGCCGTCAAGCAGGGCGCCTACCTGCGCAGCTTCGTCTATACCTTCATCGAACTGTTCTCACCGACGCTGAACCGCAAGCTGGTGGAGCAGGCCATGTCGGGCGAGCACGAGGCCTACGAACTCTGAGCCCCGGCACCTCCGCCCTCCCTTTCTATATAAGCAGGACACTATTCATGCACCTTTCCCTGGCACGCCCGTGCCACCCGCAGCCGGAGGCCCGCCCGTGAGCGAATTCCCGCAGATCCACTGGACCGAGGACGGCGCGGAACACAGTGCGCGCTGGCGCTCGGAAGCCGGCCTGCCGCCGCCGCGCCGCGTGGTGGTGGCCGATGACACCACCTCCGCCGATACCGCCTACCGCCTGGCCTGCGAAGGCACCGCGCTGCTGTGGCGCGGCGATTTCCAGAACGCACGCCAGCTGCTGCAGGCCATGGCCCGCCGCACCGAGCGCAAACCGAAGAAGAAGAGCCGGCCGGGGCACAAACCCGCCGCGCCCGAGTCGACGATGGAGGCATTCCACCAGCACCGGCTGGCCCAGTCGCAGCGCGCACGCACGCTGGGCATGCTGTTGCTGCCGTTCGAGGCCGGCCACACCGTACCGCTACGCCGCGCGCCGGACGTCAGCCAGGCGTGCGAGCAGGTCTACGGCGACGCCGGCGAACCCTACGTGGCGTCGATGCGCGAGCTGCTCGGCATGATCGGCGCCTACGAATGGCGCCGCAAAGGCGTGGAGATTCCCGCGCTGGGCGCGCGCATCCACCCGTGGTATGGCGTGTTCTCGCCGGTACGCGGCGAGTACGTGGACCTCGTCGCCAACGAGCCGCTGCCGGCGAAGACGCTTGCCTTCGACATCGGCACCGGTACCGGCGTGCTGTCGGCCGTGCTGGCCCGACGCGGTGTGCAGCACGTGGTGGCCACCGACCAGGATCCCCGCGCACTGGCTTGCGCACGCGAGAACATCGAACAGCTTGGCGTGGCCGGCCAGGTGGAAATCCTGGAAGCCGACCTGTTCCCGCCGGGACGCGCGCCGCTGGTCGTGTGCAACCCGCCCTGGGTGCCGGCACGGCCGAGCTCGCCCGTGGAACGTGCGGTCTACGACCCCGACAGCGCCATGCTGCGCGGCTTCCTGGACGGGCTGGCCGCGCACCTCGAACCCGGCGGCGAAGGCTGGCTGCTACTGTCCGACCTCGCCGAACACCTCGGGCTGCGTTCGCGCGAGCAACTGCTCGGCTGGATCGACGCGGCCGGACTGCAGGTGCTGGACCGCTCGGACATCCGCCCGCGGCACCCGCGCGCTACAGACGCTGCCGACTCGCTGCACGCGGCGCGCTCAGCGGAAGTAACCTCGCTCTGGCGGCTGGGTGTGAAGTAAACAGCCGGGAACCCGCCAAATGCGGATCACCGTCCACTCCGCTATGCTTGTTGCCTGACCGCTTTTCTCTCCCGTCGGGGGAGAGAAGCGGCCGAGGAAAAGAAAACACATCAAGAGGAGAACCATGCCCAACCCGTTGCGCCGCGCGCTCGTCATCGCCTGCGCCTCCGCCACCGTACTGATTGCCAATGCCGCCCAGGCCGACATTCGCGTCGGCATCGACGTATCGACCACCGGCCCCGCAGCGTCGATCGGCATTCCGTCGAAGAACACCGTGCTGATGTGGCCACAGACATTGGGCGGGCAGAAGGCGCACTACATCGTGCTGGACGACGCGACGGACCCGTCCGCCGCCGTGCGCAATGTGCGCAAGCTGATCTCCGAGGAAAAGGTCGATGTGATCGTCGGCCCCAATATCACTGCCACGGCACTGGCCTCGCTCGACGCCATCCGCGAAGGCGAAACGCCGATGGTCACGCTGGCCGCATCGGCCACGATCGTCGAGCCGCAGAGCGACCCCAAGCGCCGCTGGGTCTTCAAGATGCCGCAGAACGACTCGCACATGGCGACCGTGCTGACCGAGTACATGAGCAACCATGGCGTCAAGTCGGTTGGCTTCATCGGCTTCAATGACGCTTATGGCGAAAGCTGGTGGCGCGAGTTTTCGCGGCTGGCTGACGTGCGCAAGATCAAGGTTGTGGCCAATGAGCGCTTCTCGCGCGCCGATACCTCGGTAACCGGGCAGGTCCTCAAGCTGATGGCCGCCCATCCGGATGCCATCCTCATCGCCGGCGCCGGCACGCCCGCCGTGCTGCCGCAGAAGACGCTGGGCGAGCGCGGCTACAAGGGCAAGGTCTACCAGACTCACGGGATCGCCTCGTGGGAATTCCTGCGCATGGGCGGCAAGGACGTGGAAGGCACCCTCTTCCCGACCGGCCCGGTGGTGGTGGCGCGCCAGCTGCCGGACGGCCACCCTGTGAAGAAGGTCGCACTGTCCTTCGTCAACCAATATGAAGGCAAGTACGGCCCTGACACCGTCACCCAGTTCGCCGGCGACGCCTGGGGCGCGTGGCAACTGCTCGACGACGCCAGCCGCCGCGCGCTCAAGACCGGCGCGCAGCCCGGTACCCCCGCATTCCGCCACGCCCTGCGCGATGCGCTGGAAAATACCAACAACCTCACCGTCCCCAACGGCGTGCTGAACCTGTCAGCCAAGGATCACCAGGGCTTCGACCAGCGTTCGCGCGTGATGGGGATTATCCGCAACGGCAAGTTCGCCTACGCACCGGACCAGTGATCCGGCGCGGGGCGGCTGTCGGATCAGCAACAAGGAAGTCCTGACATGACCGCATCTCCATCGACTACCGTCGCCTTCATCGGCCTGGGCGCCATGGGCTCGCACATGGCCCGCCACCTGCTGGCCGCGGGCCACACGGTGCGCGCCTTCGTGCGCCGCCCCGAAGCGGCCGAGGCAGCACGCACATTCGGTGCCGAACCCTTCTTCACACCCGCCGAAGCCGCGCGCGACGCCAGCGTGGTGTTCACCAACGTGACATCGTCGGAGGACGTGCGCGAGGTGCTGCTCGGCGAGAACGGCGTGATCCATGGTGCCGCGCGCGGTACCGTCTGCGTGGACCACAGCACCATCTCGCCGATCGTCACGCGCGAGATCGCCGCCGCGCTGGCCGCACGCGGCATCGACATGCTGGACTGCCCAGTGTCCGGCGGCACCGCCGGGGCTGAGGCCGCCACGCTGACCATCATGGTCGGAGGCAAGCCCGAAGTGCTGGAAGGCGTGCGCCCGCTGCTGGCGCTGCTTGGCAAGACCATCACCCACATCGGCGACCACGGCGCCGGCCAGGTAGCCAAGCTGTGCAACCAGATCGCGCAGGTGGTCAACATCGAAGGCATCGCCGAGGCCATGCGCTTTGCCGCCGCGCAGCAGGTCGATACGGCGCGCGTGTTCGAGGCCATGTCCACCGGCATGGCCGGCAGCCGCATGCTGGACCTGATGGGTCCCAAGATGGTCGCGCGCGACTTTGCCGCGGGCATCGAGGCGCGGCTGCATGACAAAGACTTCGGGCTGGCGCGCGACATCGCGCAGGAAATCGGCCTGAAGCTGCCGGCCATGCAGGCCACGTCCAGCCAGCTTCAGGTGCTCATGGAGAAAGGCTGGGGCAAGGACGATACGTCGTCCCTGCTGCGCGTGCTGGAAGGGTAAGCGTGCGAGCTACGTCCTGACGCCCGTCAGCGCCAGGACGGCACGCAGCAGCGTGCTGCTGGGATTGGCCAGGTCGTCCATCACGTTGAAATGGTGGCGGCCCGGCAGCGGCACATCCTGCGCCGCATTGGCTGGCCAGGCTGCACGGATCAACGCGTTCTGGCGGTGGTACTCGGCGGTTTCCAGTTCGCCCACGGCCGTCACCAGCGGCGCGTGCGTCGCGGGCCGCATGAACGCCGGCGACAGGCGCGCTACGTCGGACTCTGACAGGCGCAGGTCGCGCTGCAGGAATTCGGCGCGCCGCAGCGGCTCCAGGTCGTACAGGCCGCTGATGGCCAAGCCGCCCTTTGTGAGGTCGTCCGGCAAATCCGGCCCCACCTGCGGCCACAGCGCCGCCATCAGCATGGCCACCAGGTGGCCGCCAACCGAATGGCCCGCCACGAAAATGCGCGAGTGGTCATGGCCCAGCTTCTCCGATTGCCGGTACAGCCATGCCACGCTGCCCACCACCTGGCGCACGATAGCCGGCACCGTCACGGACGGGCACAGCGAATAGTTCACGACCGCCACCGACACGCCCAGCCGCGGCAGCTCGCTGGCCACGAAGCTGTGGTCGCGCTTGTCCAGCGCGCGGAAATAGCCGCCATGCACGAACACCAGCAGCGGCGGGCGCTCGCCAGCGCCCGGAAAATAGTCCAGCCGCTCGTCCTGCGCGTGGGTCGAACCCGGTGCGGCATAGCTGAGATCTTCCAGGTAGCCGCCACGCGCCCGCACCTGTGCCGACAGCGACGCCCAGCGCGCCATGTGCTCGGCGTTGTCCGGCACGCGCGCGCGGTTGTTGTATTCTCGCTCGTAGAAGGCCGGGTCCTGCGAAGGCAACCGGGCCAGGCTGGCCAGGGAGGATTGTGCGGGCATGGCGTGCTCGGCGTCGTGGCAAACCCTGCCATCGTAGTCCCTGTCCGGCCCGTGCGGATATCCGTGCCAATACCACTCACCGGATTGCGCCATGGTCGTCAAACGCAGTCTCCGGGCCGGCCGGGACGACCAGCTCGGCCCGCCCGTGCCCAAGCCGGATGCCACTGCCGGCCGCTGCCCGCTCTGCGGCAGGAAGCTTATCGAAGGCCCGAGCACCGACCTCCACCACCCCATCCCGCGCAGCCACGGCGGCCGCGACACCGTGCCGATGCACCGCGTCTGCCACCAGAAGATCCACTCAGTCTTCACCGAAGCCGAGCTGGCAGGCGGCTTCCACGACTGGGAAGCGCTGCGGCGCCACCCCGCCATGGCCGACTTCATTCGCTGGATCGCCCGCAAGCCGCCTGAATACTATGACCGCAGCCGCCACACCACTGAACGCCGGGGCTGCTGAGGGATCCGAAGGTTGTCGGGCGAGGGGATTTGCGGCATAATTCGCGGCTCAGCGCGGTGCCGGTTCCGGCGCCCACACCTGCCCGGGTGGTGAAACAGGTAGACGCAGGGGACTCAAAATCCCCCGCCGCAAGGCGTGTCGGTTCGAGTCCGACCCCGGGCACCAAATACATACCAACGTAGTCCCACGAAGGCCCCCCAGAGAATCAAGATCTGTGGGGTTCTCTATTCCCAGCATTGTTCGACATAGCCCCACTCCATCCGGGGGTACTTGGGGGCATTTCTGGGGGCACAAGCCATATGCCTCGACCGTCGCCATTCTGCGCGACATCACCAGCGAACTTCCCAAGCTGACCACACGGGCAGCGACCATCACCGGATAGTTTGACGGCGCATTCGTGCTGCCGGATACCGTGATCGATGACCGATGCAATCCAGAGTGCACGGAGCAAGCCGCTCAGCCCTCCTTCGGCTCCACCAGAATGTCCATCGGGGCACCGAGCGCCGCAGAGATTTTGCAGCACATCAACGGTTCCGTCTCGCTTGCGCTTCTCGATCTGGCTGAGATAGGGTTTGCTGAGCTCTGCCGCGCCTCCCACCTGGTGGCCATTGCACGGCGGCAGGCAGCACATGTCGACTTCTGAGTGCTTTCTACGGTTGTGCCAGCCGACTGGAAATAGGCTGCGGCGCCCATATTTCAACAAACGGCGGGGTGCATAGTGCTACATAGTGATGCATAGTGATAGTTAGTGATCCCTAGTGATACACTCCGACCCTGATTTGGACCATCCGGGAACCGTAGGCGGCACGCTACAACGTCCCCCGGCAGGCTCGGCGGTATGGTTTTGCAACGGAGGTGTTATGGCTTACCCGACGATGGCGGTCGCCAATGCCTTCATTCAGAAGGCAAAGGAAGGACGCCTTCCCGATCTGTCACCAATGAAGCTGCAAAAGCTTCTGTACTTCGCCCAGTCTTGGCACCTGAAGTGGAAAGACGGCGAGCCGCTGATTGATGACACATTCTCCCGATGGAAATTCGGGCCGGTCATCCCCTCGCTGTACCACGAGTTCAAGCACTACGGCGCATCCGCGATTGATCAATTCGGTACGTTCCTATCGCCCCAAGGGGGCGGGTATTCGCTTGTCCAGCCCACGGTGCCCGCCGATGACGCTTATACCTGGGCAGTCATCGATGAGGTAATCCGGGCCTACGGCGGCTACAGTGGCGCCCAGCTCTCCGGCATTACACATCGCCCCGAGTCCGCATGGACGATCACCGGCGGCCCGGATGGTGGCCCCATTTCCAATGAAGACCTGATGCGGCATATCGGCTGATGGGTGGGAAGCCCAGCGTTCCATCCATCCCTGCTATTGTTCTTGGGCAGCCGGTAGCATCCACGGAAGACGCGCCGGCCCGCACGCTCAACGAACGCCAGGCCGATGAGCCTATCGTCCGCGAGTTTGTCCAGGATAGCCAGGCGAATCGCCTACTGCGAGCCGACTATGCCGACAAGGCTTATTGCCTGGCGCAAGCCTGCATCGCATTTTGGATCGTGGCCATTGCTACGGTCGCCGCGGTGAAGGGTTTTTTCGACAAGCAGATCCTGAGCGATACCGTTCTCGTAGCCGTGACGACCGGGGCAACGATCAATGTTCTTGCCGCTTTCCTTGGCGTGATTCGAGGCCTGTTCCCGAGCAATCAGAAGGACGACAAGAAACCTGCCAAGTAGGCGCACGGTGAGCGACACACGCCTGATATGGCTATCGCCAGCAACAGCAATGGGGGAGTGGTATCGGGTCCATGCTACTCGGGAAACGAGACGTGAGACGCTCTATCAAGGCGCAGAAACAGTACTGGCCGCCGCAGGCCCGAGGATACGGCGACATTTGCAGCCCCCCCCAAAAATCAGATTCCTCTCGTCGACACCCGATGGCCGAAGCAAGACACTGACGCCGTCACCGAAAACATCGGTGATCGGGCGTGGAAACCCGAACGAGAGTGATGCCAATGGTTGCTACAAGCCATTGGCATTCCGCTTCTGATTGTCATTGTTCAAAGGCAGGCCGGGCGGGGCAGCGCGAGCTGACCGGCTTTGGCTTACCTCTCGTCCGGGTTTCCACCCCCGCCGTCGGGCCTGCCACCTCCCTTCTCCAGGCATCTCGTGCAGGCCCTTCCATTTGAATAGATCGAGGGGTTCGAATGACAATCGCAACACAGCCGCAAGCCATCCCAACACCAGGCATCGACAGCGCTGTCATCCTTCAAGGCTACGAGCAGCTGCAAAAAGTCAGCGCCGGCATGAATGGCGTATTGGCACTGCTTGAACAACAGAGCGAGACCTCCGAAGCCAGCTTCAGCGTCTACTGTCTGGTGGACTGCCTCAAGGGGCAGATGGAGCAAGCACTGGAACGTACTGTGTTCGTACACTGACGGGCTGAACGCCAGCGGTATCGTGATGTGCGATACCGCCGCTCGCCAGGACTCAGCAGGCTGCGTTTGCCTCATACCGCTCGGCCAGTTCACTCGCTCTGAGGCCTTCCGCACAAACGTCATCAACCTTTACGATGAAGCGGCCCCTGATTGTTACTAAGCTCGAACATCCAGACCCCTTCCCGTAACTGTCCCCGGACAGGAGGAAATATGACGACGGCAGCCACATCCACACGCTCCGTGCTGGCGCAACGATTCAAGCAACGGCTGAAGCCCTTGATGCCGGCGTGGTTGCTGAAGTTTCACCGCGACCGTGTGATACGCAGGGAAGGCTCGCTGTATGAAGGCAAGTCACTGGGCGATGTGTTCACCCATGTGTATAAAACCGGCGCCTGGGGCGTGGCCGAAGATCAGTCGGGGTTCTACAGTGGCAGCAGTTCCCATGATCCGAAGATTGTCGAACCCTATGTGAAGGCCGTGACCGAGTACCTCAGCGCGATGCCGGAGCCGCCGTCCGTCGTCGACCTCGGCTGCGGCGACTTCAATGTCGGCAAACGCATTCGCGCCGTTTGCGGACGCTACATCGGCTGCGACGTCGTGGACGCAGCGATCCAGTCGAACCGCACGAGATTCGCCGACCTCGACGTCGACTTCCGCTGCGTCGACATCACGGCCGATCCGCTGCCTCCGGGCGACATCGTGTTCCTGCGCCAGGTGCTCGATCATTTGGACAACGCGCGCATTGCTACCGTGCTGTCGAAGCTGGGGCCATACAAGGTGCTGATCCTGACCGAGTACCTGCCGCAGAGCGCGAACTTCACGCCCAATCTGGACAAGACGATCGGCTCGCACCTGCGCCTGTTCGGGGCGCAGCCGAGCGGGCTCGTGCTGACCGCGCCACCATTCAACCTGAAAGTGCTGTCCGCGCGGATTCTTTGCGAAGTTCCGGACAGCGGCGGTGTCATCCGCACCATCGCCTACGAATTGCCGGGGCGCTGAGCGCCGGAAAACGGGAGCCGTCACGTCAATGTGCACGGGACGGCTCTCCCGTATTCTGCCCGCCGTATCACACGTACATTTCGCGTCACAGAAACGCTCGCGGGTTTCCCGGCAGCGTTATTCGACGCCCGACCTTCCCACCTGCCGGCCCCCTGGACGTTGCACGCGCATCCTTGTCGGACGGAATCCACTGGCGCATCCGCTTGCGGCTTTCCTATGCTATGCATTGGTCAATCCCGCCCCGGAGCCCAGCCATGACGCGATACGCGCGATATGCCGTCCCTGCCATTGCCTGCATTGCCCTGCAGGCCGGTTGCGCCAACATGAACATGGACAGCATGACGCAAGCGGGCGGCAGCCTGTTCTCGGCCGCCACGCTGACCGATGCCAACGTCAAGACCCTGTCCGACCAGTCCTGCGCGGAAATGGACAAGAAGAACACCATTGCGGCAGCGGACAGCACCTATACCAAGCGGCTGGCCAACGTGATGAGCGGCCTGGGCAACACCGGCCTGCCGCTGGACGCCAAGGTGTACATGACCCAGGACGTGAACGCCTGGGCGATGGCCAACGGTTGCGTGCGTGTCTACAGCGGCCTGATGGACCTGATGTCCGACGATGAAGTCCGCGGCGTGGTGGGGCACGAGATCGGCCATGTCGCGCTGGGCCATACCAAGCACGCCATGCAGGTGGCGTACAGCACGTCGGCCGCGCGCGGCCTGCTCGGCTCGCTGGGCAGCCCGACACTCACCGCACTGACATCGTCGCAGCTCGCCGACCTTGGCGAGCAATTCATCAATGCGCAGTTCTCGCAACGGCAGGAAAGTGCCGCGGACGACTATTCGTTCGACCTGCTGACCAGGAACGGCGCCAACCGCCAGGCGCTGGCCTCCGCATTCCGCAAGCTGGCGACACTCGATGGCGGCCAATCCAGCATGCTCAGCAGCCACCCCGGATCGCTGGAGCGCGCCAAGCACATCGAGGCACGGCTAGCCGGCGGCAAGTAGCGCGGCGCCCCCGATCGGGTGAACTGCGGCCAGGCCGCCACGCTGCGGCGCAGCAGCCATTGATCGCACATTGACCGCATTTAATTCACGGACAAAAGCTTTCAGTACGCCGGTTGCACCCCGACAGTGATAATCCATCACGCTGCATCCCCTGCGGATGCTGGTGCGTACTGGCCTGCACGGCCGCGCGTTTCGGGCGGCCGTGCGCGACGGCACGTATCCGCGCTATGCCGCACGATCCAAGGATATCGCTGCCGCGCCATGGAATTGCTTTCAGGCCTGCTTGCCTCGCAACCGGAGATTGCGCTCTTTCTTGCGCTCGCGATCGGCCATGCCATTGGCGCGATCCGGTTCGGGCCGTTCCAGCTCGGCGGCATCTGCGGCACGCTGATTGCCGCGCTCGTGATCGGGCAAAGCGGGTCGCGGCTCGATGATGATGTCAAGAACGTTGCCTTCGCCGTCTTCATCTTTGCGCTGGGCTTCACCGGCGGTCCGCAGTTCTTTGCCAATGTCGGGCGCGAATGGCGCATCGGGCTGCTGTCGGTCGTGGAAGTCTTTGTACTGCTGATCCTGCTGGCCATCGCAGTGCCGCTGCTCGGGCTGGACCAGGGCACGGCCGCCGGCCTGCTCGCCGGCGCCGCGACCGAGTCAGCCGTAATCGGCACCGCGTCCGAAGCGATTTCCCGGCTGGGCGTCTCGCCGGAGCAAGTGCGCGTGCTGCAGACCAATATCGTCACGGCGTACAGCGTGACCTACCTGTTCGGACTGGTCTCGATCGTCCTGTTCACGAGCCAGTTCGCACCCTGGTTGTTACGCGTGAACCTGCGTGAATCCGCCGGGAAGCTGTGGCAGAAACTCGGTGGCGAGAACGACATGGGCGAAGGCCAGAGCAGCGCGCTGCCGCTGCTGGTCGCACGCGTGCTGCGTGTGGAAGGCGTGGCCGGCAACTCCGTACTGGAAGCCGAAAAGCTGGTCGCGCTCGGCGTGACGATCCGGCGTGTGCGGCGCGACGGGAATACGTTCCGGCCGACGCCTGCGGAGGTCCTGCGTGCCGGTGACGTGGTGCTCGCGGTCGGCCGGCGCGACGCCATGGTGACCTTCACCGGCCTGGTCGGCCCCGAAATGCTCGATGAGCCCGATGCGCCCGGCATGGAAGCCGTGCAGAGCGAGCAGGACGTACTGCTCACGCGGCGCGAAGTCGGCGGCCTGACCCTCGCGCGGCTGCGCCAGATGGCTGATGTCGGCATGGGCCGCGGCGTCTATATCCAGCGCATCGCACGCATGCAGCACAGCGTCCCCACGCTGCCGGAGACCGTGCTGGAGCGTGGCGACGTGCTGACGCTGACCGGCCCGCAGGAAGCCGTGCAGCGCGTGGTGCCGGAACTCGGCTACCCGGTCACGCCGACCATCAAGACGGACTTCGTGTTCCTGGGCATCGGCGTGCTGCTGGGCATGCTGATCGGTTCGTTTAGCGTCAGGCTTGGCCAGGCCGATCTCACGCTGGGCACGGGCGGCGGTTGCCTGGTGTCGGGCCTGATGTTCGGCTGGCTGCGCGCGCGCGTGCCGCTGTTCGGCTCTCTGCCCTCGTCCGCCGCCGAGATCCTGAAGGACTTTGGCCTGGCCACGTTCATTGCCGCCGTGGGCCTGTCGGCCGGCCCCGACGCCATCAAGCTCATTCGCGAATACGGCCTGATTTTGCCGGTAGCGGGCATCCTGGTCTCGGTGGTACCGGCCGCGATATCGCTGTTCATCGGCCACCGCTGGCTGAAGCTCGATACGCCGATCCTGCTCGGCGCTGTCGCCGGCCAGCACTGCAGCACGCCGACGATCATGGCGCTGACCAGCGCAGCCGGCAACGGCACCCCGGTGATCGGCTACACGATCACGTATGCGATTTCCAATGTCCTGCTTCCGCTGCTGGGCCCCGTGTCGGTGGCCATGGCGGGAGCGCTGGCAAGGCATTGACAGACGCGGCACGCAGATACCGCGCGAGAAGACTGTCCCTGCAACAACCCGACAGCAGTTTGTCGAAATCGTCGTCTCAACTCGCATCGCTCGCTTCAGGAGGGCACCATGGAATGGTTGCATGACATCTTCCAGAAATCGCCGGAATCAGCGCTATTCCTGTCGCTGGCCGTCGGCTACGCCATTGGCAAGATCACGTTCGGGCGCTTTCAGCTCGGTGGTGTGGCCGGCTCGCTGCTGGCGGCGGTGGTGATCAGCCAGTTTGGCGTCCAGATCGACAATGGCGTCAAGGCAGTGATGTTTGCCGTCTTCATCTATGCGGTGGGCTACGAGAGCGGCCCGCAGTTCTTCAACTCGCTGAACCGCAGTTCGCTGCGCGAGATCGCCATGGCTGTCTTCATGGCGGTATGCGGGCTGGCCACGGTGGTCGTGCTGGCCAAGATCTTTGATCTCGACAAGGGCATCGCGGCCGGCCTCGCCGCAGGGGGCATGACCCAGTCAGCCATCATCGGCACGGCAGGCGATGCGATCACCAAGCTCGGCCTGCCGGCGGACGAGGTGAAGCGGCTGCAGGCCAACGTCGCGATCGGCTATGCCGTCACCTATGTGTTCGGCTCGCTCGGCGCGATCATCGTCTGTGTGAACATCCTGCCGCGCTTCATGAAGGCGGACCTCAAGGTCGAGGCCAAGAAGATGGAAGCCAAGCTGCACGGCGGCCTGCCGCAGTTTGGTCCGGGCCAGCGTGGCGCGCTGTCGCGCCTGACGGGCCGCCTGTTTCGCGTCACCGACGCTGCCGGCAAGACCGTTTCGCAGATCGAGATCGGCGGCGAAGACCTGGTCACGGTCGAGAAACTCCAGCGCGGCGGCAAGCAGATCGAGGTCAAGCAGGACGAGGTGCTCAAGGAAGGCGACCTGGTCCTGCTGGTGGGCCGCCGCGACGCCATGGTGCCAACCGCTTCGCAGATCGGCGAGGAAGTCGCGGACGCGGAGGGCATGGGCGTGGTCATGCAGACGCGCAAGGTGGTCTTCACCACCAAGGGCATGAACAACAAGACGGTCGCGGAGATTGTGGAAATGGTGGGACGCGACATGCGCCATGGCGTCTATATCGAACACATCGAGCGCTATGACAACCCGCTTCCGCTGCTGCCCGAACTGAAGCTGCAGCATGGCGACATCCTCACGCTCTATGGCACGCCGGCCGATACCAAGCGCGCGTCGCAGATGGCGGGCTATGAGCTGGTGCCGAGCGAGAAGACCGACTTTGTCTATTTCGGCGCCGGCGTGCTCGTAGGTCTGCTGATCGGCCTTCTGGTATGGCGCGTGGGCTCGATCCCGCTGACGCTCGGTGCCGGTGGCGGTGCACTGCTGTCCGGCCTGGTATTCGGCTGGGCGCGGTCCAAGCACAAGATGTTCGGCGCGATGCCTACCGCTGCCTGCCAGCTGCTCAAGGATTTCGGGCTGGCCTCGTTCGTCGCCATCGTCGGCATCAACTCAGGCCTGCAGGCTGCCACCACGTTGAAGCAACAAGGCCTGACCATCTTCATCCTCGGTGCCGTTGTCACGCTGCTGCCGCTGTTCCTGACCATGTTCTTCGGCCGCTATGTGCTCAGGTACGACAACGCGGCACTGCTCGCCGGCGCGCTGTCCGGCTCGCGCAGCGCCAACCCCGCGTTCGGCGGCATCCTCGACAAGGCGGAAAGCCCGGTGCCGACCGTGCCTTTTGCCATCACCTATGCCATCGCCAACGTGCTGCTGACGCTGCTCGGACCGCTGGTGGTGGGCCTCGTGTAGCGGCCCCGCTGTTTCATCGTCATCGCCTTTCCTGCTGAGCGGGGCCGTCCCTACCCTTACGGCCCGCCAGCGCCAACCCGACAAGCGTCTTAAAGGAGCAAGTCATGAGCAAACCGGATATGTCCAAGCTGGCCAGCCTCTCGCCGTTTGAACTGAAGGATGAACTGATCAAGCTTGCCAGCAGCGATGCCGACCGCCTGATGCTGAATGCGGGCCGTGGCAACCCGAACTTCCTCGCCACTATCCCGCGCCATGGCTTCTGGCAGCTCGGCCTGTTCGCCATGCGCGAGTCGGAGCGCTCGTTCTCATACATGCCCGAAGGCGTGGGTGGCTTTCCGCGCCGCGAAGGCATCGAAGAGCGCTTCGACCTGTTCGCGCGCGAATTCGCGCACGTGCCCGGCGTGTCGTTCCTGGCCGGTGCGGTGTCCTACGTGCGCGACCAGCTCGGCCTGAATGCCGGTGCCTTCCTCTATGAGATGTGCGAAGGCATCCTGGCCTGCAGCTACCCGGTGCCGGATCGCATGCTAAAGCTGTCGGAAGTTATTGTCGGCCAGTACATCCGCAAGGAGATGATCGGCAATCACCCGTTCATCGGCGAATTCGACCTGTTTGCCGTCGAAGGCGGTACCGCAGCGATGACGTACCTGTTCAACTCGATCCGCGAGAACCACCTGCTCAAGCCTGGCGACACGATCGCGCTGGGCATGCCGATCTTCACGCCGTACATCGAGATCCCCGAGCTGAACGACTACAAGCTGGTCGAACTGTCCGTGGATGCCGACCCCGGCAATCACTGGCAGTACTCGAACAAGGAGCTCGACAAGCTGCGCGACCCCAAGGTCAAGGCCTTCTTCCTCGTCAACCCGAGCAACCCGCCGTCGGTGCGCATGAGCGATGAAAGCCTGGAATACCTGGCTTCGATCATCGAAGAACGCCCGGACCTGATCATCCTGACCGACGACGTGTATGGCACCTTCGCCGACAACTTCGTCTCGCTGTTCGCGATGTGCCCGAGAAACACCATCCTGGTCTACTCGTTCTCCAAGTACTTCGGCGCGACCGGCTGGCGTCTCGGCGTGATCGCCACGCACCGCAACAACATCTTCGACGAAAGGATCGCCCAGTTGCCCGAAGCTGCTCGCAAGGAGTTGCACGAGCGCTATACCTCGATCACCACCGAGCCGGACAAGCTCAAGTTCATCGACCGCCTGGTGGCGGACAGCCGCACCGTGGCACTGAACCACACGGCGGGCCTGTCCACGCCGCAACAGGTGCAGATGGTGCTGTTCTCGCTGTTCTCGCTGATGGACACGCCCGACAGCTACAAGATCGCCATGAAGCGCCTGATCCGCAGCCGCAAGGCCGCGTTGTACCGCGAGATCGGCATCGCGCCGGAGGCGGACGACCCCAATGCTGTCGACTACTACACACTGCTCGACATCGAAGCACTGGGCGGCAAGGCGCTCGGCCCGGACTTCGTCAAATGGGTGCTGGCATCGGTGGAGCCGAACGAACTGCTGTTCCGCCTGGCCGAGGAATCCGGCGTGGTGCTGCTGCCCGGCCGCGGCTTCGGCACGCGCCACCCGTCGGGCCGCGTCTCGCTGGCCAACCTGAACGAATCGGACTACGCGAAGATCGGCCGCTCGATCCGCAAGCTGTTCGAGGAGTACGTGGAGAAGTACAACGCGGCCACCGGCAACAAGGCCGACAAGAACGTGGTGAAGAAATAAGCGCGCTGGCGCCGGACGGCCCGACGGGTGGCGCGTGCCGAAGCCGCGGCCGGGCTACGGTACGCAGAATGCCCAGATGGTGCTGGTGTCGATGATCCACAACGCCGTGCGCCGCGTGGTGATCACCACGCCCTACACGGACTTGGCAGAACCTTTGCAGGCTGGCGGATTCGTTGTCGTGAGGGTAGTGGCTACGGCATGCGCTGGCCCTCACCTGAGGGCCAGCCTGTCCACGCGCCACGGAACATCGCCTTGCTCAGCGCCCTTCCACAAACCCCAGCACCGCCACCAGCATCTGCTTCAACGACGGCTGCAACGCCGAGGCCTTCGCCTCGTCATACGCAAACGGATACGACTCGCTCATATACGCCGACTGCGCCAGCTCCAGCTGCACCGCATGCACGCCGTCACGCGGCTGCCCGTAATTGCGCGTGATATAGCCGCCCTTGAAGCGCCCGTTCAGCACGGCCGTATGGCCGGGCACATCTTGCGCGATCTCCAGCAGCTCGTCGGCCAGCGCCTGGTCGCAGCTCTCGCCGTTGGCCGTGCCGAGGTTGAAGTCCGGTAGCTTGCCTTCGAAGAAGCGCGGCAGCACCGAGCGGATCGAATGCGCATCCCATAGCGCCACGGTGCCGTGCTGCTGGCGCAGGCGTGCCAGCTCTTCGGCCAGCGCGGCATGGTAGGGCCGCCATACGGCGTCACGGCGCGCGCCGATCTCGGCGTCGTCAGGGCCCACGCCATTGGCGTACAGCGGCGTCTTGTCGAAGGTGTCGACCGGGCACAGGCCGGTGGTGTCCTGGCCGGGATAGAGGTTGGCGTTGTCGGGCGGACGGTTCAGGTCCACCACGTAGCGCGAATGCGTGGCCGCCAGGACGGAGGCGCCGAGTTCGCGCGCGAAGTCGTAGAGGCGTTCCAGGTGCCAGTCGGTATCGGGCACGGTGCGCGCCTCGGCAGTCAGCCGCTGCGACACCGTGGCAGGCAGGTAGGTGCCGACGTGCGGCATCGATACCAGCAGCGGACGGGTGCCGCGATGCAGGGTAAAGGCTGGGGTATCGGTAGAAAAGGACATGGTCTGTGCGATGCTGGGCAGCACGCGGCGCAAGTCCGCGTGCTGCCGGTTTCAGTCTGCCAGCAGGCTGGCGCGCGCGGCGACGAACAGCTGGCCGGCTTCCGCCTGTAGCGGATGCGCGCCATGCTGCACGCGGCAACGGCCAGCGGTGCGGACTTCCGCTAGTGTCTCATGACCGTGGTTGGCAAAGACGTGGGTAGCCAGTGCCTGGGCACCGTCGAGCCCCGCCAGCGCGGGATGCGCGCCGTCGAGCACGACGAAATCGGCCTGCTGGCCCGGCGCCAGCCCGGCCACCGCACGCCCCGCGGCACGCGCGCCGCCGGCCACGGCTTCCAGGTACAGGCGATCCGCGACCTGCATGTGCGACTCCGACGCCAGCACATTGCGCTGTTGCAGCGCAAGCCTCTGGCCGTACTCGAACATGCGCAGTTCCTCGGCCACGCTGACGCTGGCATGGCTATCCGAGCCGATGCCCCAGGCACCGTGCTGGGCGAGGTAAGGCGCGGCCTCGAACACACCGTCGCCGAGATTAGCCTCGGTAGTCGGACAAATGCCGGCCACAGCGCCGCTGTGCGCGAGGCGCCGGCGTTCGTCCCAGTCCATGTGGGTCGCATGCACCAGGCACCAGCGCGCATCGACCTCGGCATGGTCGAGCAGCCATTCCACCGGACGGATGCCGGTCGAGGCAATGCATTCATCAACCTCGCGCTGCTGCTCGGCGATGTGGATGTGCACGGGTGCGGTCGGGTCGATCGCGTTCAGGCCGGCCAGCGCGTGCGCAAGGCTCTGCTGCGGCACCGCGCGCAGCGAGTGCGGCGCCAGCCCCAGGCGCGCGCGCTGCTCGGCGCATGCCGGGACCAGCCGCTCCAGCAGCTTCAGCATGGCGTCGGTGTCGTGCAGGAAACGGCGTTGCTCGGCCAGCGGCGGCTTGTCGCCGAAGCCGGCGGTCTGGTACAGCACGGGCAGCAGCGTCATGCCGATGCCGGCACGGCCGGCCGCGCGCAGCAGGCGCAGCGACATCTCGCCCGCGTCGGCGTAGGCCTTGCCGTCGATGTCATGGTGCACGTAGTGGAACTCGCACACGCTGGTGTAGCCGGCGCGCAGCATCTCGATGTAGAGCTGCGTGGCAATGGCCTCCAGCGTATCGGGCGACAGGCGCTGCGCAAAGCGGTACATCAGCGTGCGCCAGCTCCAGAACGAGTCCGCTCCGGCGGGATCGGCGCCCGGCTTCACGCTGCGGTATTCGGTCAGCCCGGCGAAGCCGCGCTGGAACGCATGCGAGTGCAGGTTCGGCATGCCGGGCAGCACCGGGCCGGCCGCGCGCGGCACGCCGGCGGCGGCTGCCGCGCCGGCCTGTACCGTCGTCAGGCGGCCATCGGCGTCCCAGGCCAGCAGCACGTCGCGCGCCCAGCCAGTGGGCAGTAGTGCATGGGGCGCAAGGATGCGTGCTTCATTCATGCTCTCATGCCCTCCCGCTATCGTGTGACGGCGCTGGATGGATACATCCCTGCCGCACGACCGCCGCGGCCGGATTGCGGCCGAACCAGTAGGCCAGTTCCGCCGGCGAATCGACGCGCCAGAGCACGAAATCCGCCGCGCGTCCGGCAGCCAGCCGCCCATGGCGACCGGTTGCACCGAGCGCGCGCGCCGCGTGCGTGGTCACGCCAGCCAGCGCCTCGGGCACGGTCAGGCGGAACAGCGTGCAGGCCATGTTCATCATCAGCAGCAGCGATGTGACCGGCGATGTACCCGGATTGTGATCCGTGGAGATCGCCATTGGCACGCCGTACTGGCGCAGCAGTGCGATCGGCGGCAGGTTCGTGTCACGCAGGAAATAATAGGCGCCCGGCAGCAGCACTGCCACCGTGCCTGCGGCCGCCATGGCCGCCACGCCGGCTTCGTCCAGGTGCTCGAGGTGGTCCGCCGACAGCGCGCGGTGGCGCGCAGCCAGCGCAGCGCCGCCGAGGTTGCTCAGCTGCTCCGCATGCAGCTTGACCGGCAGGCCATGGCGGGCGGCTGCGTCGAAGACGCACTCGGTCTGCGCCAGCGAGAAGCCGACCGATTCGCAGAAGGCATCGACGGCATCGACGAGCCCTTCTTCCGCGAGTGCCGGCAGCATGGTGTTGCAGACCAGATCGATGTAATCGTCGGCACGGCCCGCATATTCCGGCGGCAGCGCATGCGCGCCGAGGAAGGTCGTGTGCACCGACACGCCGAACGCTTCGCCAAGGCGGCGTGCGACGCGCAGTTGCCGGCGCTCCGCCTCCAGTTCCAGGCCATAGCCGGACTTGATCTCGATGGCCGTCACGCCTTCGGCCAGCAGCGGCGCCAGGCGGGCAGCCGCTTGCGCGAACAGCGTGTCTTCGTCGGCGGCACGGGTAGCGCGCACCGAAGACACGATGCCGCCACCGGCGCGCGCGATCTCCTCGTAGCTGGCGCCGGCCAGGCGCATGGCGAATTCGTCGGCACGCTGGCCGCCGTAGACGAGGTGCGTATGGCAATCGACCAGTCCAGGCGTGATCCATGCCCCGCCCGCGTCATGGCGCGGCAGGCCGCGATAGCCGTCGGGCAGCTCCGCTTCAGGGCCGAGCCAGGCGATAGTGCCCTGTTCCACGACCAGCGCACCATCGCGCACTGCCCGGCCAGGGTCGGCGTCCGGCAGCAGGTGGCAGTGATGCCAGACGCCGTCCGCGGAGCGGGCGCCGGAAAGGCTCGATGCAATGGGCGCACTCATTGGCCGCTCTCCGTTGTCAGCGTGACGCACAGGCACAGCGCATCGGCGTCGAGCGGCGCCAGCGCGTGGAACGCCGCGGTGACGCCCGCGGGATACCAGACGCCCTCGTTGGCGCGCAGCGGCTCCATCAGGCTTGCGCCGGGATCGCGCCAATCGCCCCTGAGCACGAACAGCGCCACAGCGTCCTCGCCCGAGCTGAAGGAGAAGCCGTGCTGCATGGCATGCACCTGCGCGCGGCAGACACCGCGGCGTGCCATCACGTTGAAGTCGCGCGTGGCGCCAGCAATGAGCGTCGCGTCGACTGCTACATCGCCCGAAAAAGCGAACGGTTCGCCGATGGTTGCGAGCCGGTAGTCGAAGCTGCCGTCGGCGGCGTGCAGGCGCACGCCTGCACCGTCGAGCAGCACGATCTGCCGGTCGATCCCCGCGAACGCGGAGAATGGCCCGTCCGCCGCGATATCGGCGACGCTGATGCGCCAGGCAAAGTCATCAAGCCCCGCATCGGGCGGCCACACAGCGACCTCGCGCGTGGTGCCGCCGCCGTTCTTCCATGGCGTCGGTTCAATCGAGTCAAGGGCGAAGCGGGTCATGAGCGGTTCACCATCGGCAGGTTAAGGCCCTTCTCGCGCGCACATTCGATGGCGAGTTCATAGCCGGCATCGGCATGGCGCATCACGCCCGTGGCCGGGTCGTTCCACAGCACGCGCTCGATACGCTTCGCGGCGGCGTCCGTGCCGTCGCAGACGATCACCACGCCCGCATGCTGCGAGAAGCCCATGCCGACACCACCGCCATGGTGCAGGCTGACCCACGTCGCGCCGCCGGCGGTGTTCAGCAGCGCGTTGAGCAGCGGCCAGTCGGACACGGCATCGGAGCCATCGCGCATCGCTTCGGTCTCGCGGTTCGGCGAAGCGACCGAGCCGCAGTCGAGATGATCACGGCCAATCACGACGGGCGCCTTCAGTTCGCCCGACTTCACCATCTCGTTGAACGCGAGGCCCGCGCGATGGCGCTCGTCCAGCCCCACCCAGCAGATGCGCGCGGGCAGTCCCTGGAACGCGATGCGGTCGTGCGCCATATCGAGCCAGCGGTGCAGGTGCTTGTCCTCGGGGAACAGCGCCTTCATCTTGGCATCGGTCTTGTAGATATCCTCGGGATCGCCCGACAACGCGACCCAGCGGAACGGGCCCTTGCCGCGGCAGAACAACGGGCGGATGTACGCTGGCACGAAGCCCGGGAAATCGAAGGCATTCTTCACGCCCTCGTCGAACGCGACCTGGCGGATGTTGTTGCCATAGTCGACGGTGGGCACGCCCATCTTCTGGAAGTCGAGCATGGCCTGCACGTGTTTCACGATAGACGGACGCGCGGCCGCCTCCACCGACTTGGGATCTTGCTGGCGCGCGTGCTCCCATTGCTCGACAGTCCAGCCTTGCGGCAGGTAACCGTTGACGAGGTCATGCGCCGAGGTCTGGTCGGTGACGATGTCCGGACGCATGCCGCCGGCCTGCGCGCGCTTGGCCAGTTCGGGCACGATATCCGCCGCGTTGCCGAGCAGCCCGACGGAGATGGCTTCCTTCTTCTGCGTGGCCTCGGCGATCATCGCCAGTGCTTCATCGAGCGTGGTGGCCTTCTTGTCGAGGTACCGCGTGCGCAGGCGGAAGTCGATGCGCGATTCCTGGCATTCGACCGCCAGCACGCAAGCACCTGCCAGCACGCCGGCCAGCGGCTGCGCGCCGCCCATGCCGCCCAGGCCCGCCGTCAGGATCCACTTGCCCGACAGGTCGCCGTTGTAATGCTGGCGGCCCGCTTCGACAAAGGTCTCGTACGTCCCCTGCACGATGCCCTGCGTGCCGATGTAGATCCACGAGCCGGCGGTCATCTGGCCGTACATCATCAGGCCAGCGCGGTCGAGCTCGTTGAACTTGTCCCAGTTGGCCCAGTGCGGCACCAGGTTGGAGTTGGCGATCAGCACGCGCGGCGCGTCCGCGTGCGTGCGGAACACGCCGACTGGCTTGCCGGACTGCACCAGCAGCGATTCGTCTTCGCCGAGGCGGCGCAGGCTGTCGAGGATGGCGTCGAAGCATTCCCAGTTGCGCGCCGCCTTGCCGATGCCGCCGTAGACCACCAGGTCCTGCGGGCGCTCGGCCACGTCCGGGTCCAGGTTGTTCTGGATCATGCGGTAGGCGGCTTCGATCAGCCAGTTCTTGCAGTGCAGCTCCGTGCCGCGCGGCGCGCGAATTTCGCGCTGGCCGCGCTGGAGGAATTGGGATTCGTGGGCGTTCATGGGGACTCTCTCCTTGCTCAGGCGCTCTTGGTATTAGTCGGCAGGATGTCGCGGACCGCTGCAGGCCACCCCGCTCCCGCATCCCCCTGCACCACCCACTGCTTCATCGCCTCGATATCCGGCGCCAGGTAGCGGTCAGCCTCGACAAACGCCACGCGCGCACGGATGCGGGCCAGTTCCTGTTCCACCAGCGGCGACGACTTCAGCGGCCGATAGAATTCGATACCCTGCGCGGCAGCCATCGCTTCGATGCCTACCACCACCGCGGTATTGGCCGCCATATCGCCAAGCCGGCGCGCGCCATAGGTGGCCATCGACACATGATCCTCCTGGTTGGCCGAAGTCGGCAGGCTGTCGACGCTGGACGGATGCGCGAGCGACTTGTTCTCCGACGCCAGCGCCGCCGCGGTGACCTGCGCAATCATGAAGCCCGAGTTCAAGCCGCCGTCGCGCACCAGGAACGGCGGCAGGCCCGACAGGCCCGTGTCCAGCAGCAACGCCAGCCGGCGCTCGGAAATCGCGCCGATCTCGGCAATCGCCAGCGCGATGATGTCGGCGGCAAACGCCACCGGCTCGGCGTGGAAGTTGCCGCCGGAGATCACGTCGCCCTGCTCCGGGAACACCAGCGGATTGTCCGAGGCGGCATTGGCTTCGATCCTCAGGATGCGCGCGGCGTGTTGCAGGTTGTCGAGGCAGGCGCCCATCACCTGCGGCTGGCAGCGGATCGAGTACGGGTCCTGCACGCGGCCGCAGGCCTTGTGCGAATCGACGATCTCGCTGCCGTCGAGCATGGCGCGCACGGCGCCGGCCACGGCGATCTGGCCAGCCTGGCCGCGCGCTTCATGGATGCGCGCGTCGAACGGCTTGACCGAGCCCTTGATCGCTTCGAGCGACAGCGCTCCGGCCACCAGCCCGGCGGCAAACGCATCTTCCGCGGCGAACAGGCCAGCCAGCGCCAGCGCCGTCGAAACCTGCGTGCCGTTGAGCAGCGCCAGGCCTTCCTTGGGGCCCAGTTCAAACGCGGACAGGCCCGCGTGAGCCAGTCCTTCGGCAGCCGGCACGCGGCGGCCATCGACGATCACATCACCCACGCCGATCAGCGTGCACGACATGTGCGCCAGCGGCGCCAGGTCGCCCGACGCGCCCACCGAGCCCTTGGCCGGGATGCACGGCGTCACGCCGTGGTTGGCGAGCGCAAGCAGCGCTTCGATGATCTCGGGCCGCACGCCCGAATGGCCGCGCGCGAGGCTTACGGCCTTGATCGCCAGGATCACGCGCACCACGTCCTCGCCCAGGTCCGGGCCGGTGCCCACGCTGTGTGACAGCACCAGATTGCGCTGCAGCGTGGCCAGCTTGTCGTTCGGGATGCGCGTCTGCGCCAGCTTGCCGAAGCCGGTATTGATGCCGTAGACCACGGCGTCGGCGTCGATGATGTCCTGCACAGTGGCCTGCGCGGCACGCACGCCGGCCCAGGCCGAGTCGGCCATCTCGAGGCGCACTTCGCCGCGGTAGATGCGGCGAAGGTCGGCCAGGGTGACCTGGCCCGGATTCAGGGTCAGCAGCGGGCGGGAGGCTTGTTCGGTTTGGCTGGCGGTCATGAGTCGGTTCCTGTCTTGTATGTCCCTGTCTATACAGCTTAGGACAAAAAAATGGATGAGATAGCTGAGTTCTGTCGGAAATCAGCCGAAGGCGGGATTGCCGTCGGCGCGGAAGCGGCTGCCGAGGCGGTAGCGGTTGCCCGGGTGCAGGCAACGCACGAACGTCACCGGCACGCCGTTCGTCCAGGTGCGGCGGGTCAGCATCAGGCAAGGTTGTGTCGGCGGCATTTCCAGTTGCGCCGCCTGGTCGGGCGTTGCGGAAATGGCGTCGACCACGTGCTCGACCTGGTCATAGGGCACATTGCGCAGCAGGTATTCGCCGGGCTTGATGGCACTGAAGTCCTGGCTGATGAAGTCCGGCGCCACGCGCGGGTTGACGTAGCGGTCTTCCAGCTGCACCGGCACGCCGTCCTCGCGGTGCACGCAGACGGAATGGAACACCGATTCGCCGGTGCGCAGCTCCAGCGCCGCGGCCACTTCGATCGAGGCCGCCACGCGCTCGACCAGGATCACGTCGCAGGCATAGTCATGGCCGCGCATGCGGATCTCGTCCTGCAGGTTGACCACGCTGAGCAGCGTGGACTGCGGCTTGTGCTCGGCCACGAAGGTGCCCACGCCGGCCACGCGCACCACCCTGCCCTGCTCGGACAGCTCGCGCAGCGCCCGGTTGACGGTCATGCGCGACACGCCGAAGCGGTTCACCAGCTCCTGCTCCGACGGCACCCGGTCGCCCGGCTGCCACGCACCGCTCTGGATCTGGCGCGCGATGTACGCCTTCACCTGCTGGTAGAGCGCAGTGGGAGAGGAAGCGGGGCTGGCAGTGCCGACGGCGTGGTTCATGGTCTTCAGTGCTCGGCCGCGGCCATGGCCTCGGCGCGGATCTCCTCGGTCAGCCGCGCCTTGAGCGCGGAAAACTCCGGCGACGTCTTGATCGTGTAATGGCGCGGATGCGGGAAATCGACCGCGATCTCGCTCTTGATACGACCCGGCCTGGCGGAAAACACTGCCACCCGGTTGGCCATGAAGATGGCCTCGTCGATATCGTGGGTCACGAATAATACCGTCTTGCGCGAAGCTTCCCAGATGCCGAGCAGCAATTCCTGCATCAGCACGCGGGTCTGGTTGTCGAGCGCGCCGAACGGCTCGTCGAGCAGCAGGATCTTGGGATCGTTGGCCAGCGCCCGCGCAATCGCGGTGCGCTGCTGCATGCCGCCCGAGAGCTGTTTGGGATAGTGATGCTCGAAGCCGCGCAACCCCACGCGCTGGATGAAGAAATCGCTGCGCTCGCGCTGCTCGGCCTCGCTCATGCCACGCTCGCGCAGGCCGAAGCGCACGTTCTGCTCGATCGTCAGCCACGGGAACAGCGTGTAGGACTGGAACACCATGCCGCGGTCGGCGCCCGGACCGGACACGGGCTGGCCGTCGAGCAGCACGGTGCCGCCGGTAGGCGTGTCGAGGCCGGCGACGATGCGCAGCAGCGTCGATTTGCCGCAGCCCGACGGGCCCAGGATGGTGACGAAGTCGTTGTCGCGCACCTCGAAATCGACCGGCAGCAGCGCCTGGGTCTGGCCGCCGCGCGGGTTGGTGAAGGTGCGCGAGACCTGCTGGATGGACAGTGCGCTCATCAGATCGAACTCCACGGGAACAGGCGCTGGTTGGCCAGCTTGAAGACGAGATCCGACACCAGCCCGATACAGCCGATAACGATGATGCCGAAGATGATCTGCCCGGTGTTCAGCAGCGCCTGGCTGTCGGTGATCATGTGGCCGATGCCCGAGGACGAGCCGATCAGCTCGGCGACGATCACGTAGGTCCAGGCCCAGCCAAGCACCAGCCGCAGGATCTCGGCAATCTCCGGCGCCGCGCCCGGGATCAGCACACGCTTGACGATGCCGCGGCTGTTGGCGCCGAGCGTATAGGCCGCTTCCACCAGGTCCTTGCGCGCGCCGCCCACGGCGACCGCCACCATCAGCACGATCTGGAAGAACGAGCCGATGAAGATCACCAGCAGCTTCTGCGTCTCGCCGATGCCGGCCCACAGGATCAGCAGCGGAATGAAGGCCGACGCCGGCAGATAACGGCAGAACGAGACGAACGGCTCGAAGAACGCCTCCGCCGCCTTGTACGCGCCCATCAGGATGCCCAGCGGCACCGCGAGGACCGCCGCCAGCACGAAGCCGCCGAGCACGCGCCATACGGTCATGCCGATATCGCCGATGAAGTTGTACTCCGCGAACAAGGTCATGCCCTCGCGCGCCATGGTCAGCGGATCGGCCAGGAACGTACGCGACACGAAGCCACCCAGCGTCACCACGGCCCACACCGCGAAGAACAGCACGAAGAACGACAGGCCCAGCACCCAGCGCGCGGGCGGCGACACCGGCACCAGCGGCGATAGCCACGGATGCCGGCGGCGTGCCGGCACCGCCTTGGCCGGCATGCCGACTGGCGCTGGGGAACTCATCTGAACTTGCGCCATGACATCAGCCTCCGCTTACTTGAGGAAGCGCGCGTCGTAGAGCGTGGTGACGTCCGGCACCTGGCGGATCACGCCGATGTCGAGCAGCACGCCGGCGGCTTCCTTGCTGAAACTGGCCAGCTCGCCAGCGAAGAACTTGCGGTTGGCCTCGCGGTCCTGCCAGCGCAGGTAGGCCGACGACTTGGCGAACTGCTCGCCGGTCTGCTTGACCGCCGCACCCATGATCTCGTTGGACTTCCCGGGTTCCTTGCGAATCATCTCGAGCGCTTCGAAATAGCTGTCGACCAGCGCCTGCGCGGCCTTGGGATTGTCCTTGAGCCACTTGGGCGAGCAGCCCAGTGTATCGGTCACCATCGGATAGTCGAGCGTGGTGGCCAGGATCTTGCCCTTGTCCGGGTTCTGGCGAACGGTGGACAGGTAGGGCTCGTAGGTCATCGCACCGTCGTTCTGGCCTGCCACGAAGGCCTGCGCGGCGGCCTGCGGCGACAGCGTGGTGGTCTTCACATCCTTGAGCGTCATGCCGTTCTTCTTCAGCATCCACGCCAGGCCGAAGTACGGCGCGGTGCCGGGCGCGTCCACGCCGATGGTCTTGCCCTTCAGGTCGGCAAAGCCCTTGACGTCGGCACGCACGGCCAGGCCGTCGGCGCCGTAGGACTTGTCGAGCTGCACGATCTGCGTGATGGGCACGCCGTTGGCGTTCCACGCCACGTGCGTTTCCACGGTGGTGGCCGCGCACTGGATGGCACCCGAGGCCAGCGCCAGGTGGCGGTCCTTCTGCGGGATCATTTTGATGTCCACGTCCACGCCGTGCTTCTTGAAGATTCCCGCCTTGTCGGCCAGCGTCAGCGGCGCAAAGCCGGTCCAGCCGCTCATGCCGAGCGTGACCTGCGTGGTCTGCGCATGGGCCACCCCGGCCATGGCAACCGCTGCCAGCAATGACGCGCGGGCGATGCGCATGGCGGCCCGACCTGCAATCCGGCTCTGAATCCTCATCGGTAAGCTCCTTTGGTGTGTCCGTCAGCGGCGGCGCCATGCATGTGGCACTGCTTGGTTCCGGGCAATTTTACAATCCTGTATATACAAGTCAATGTAGTAGTTGCCCGAGGGACCCACTGGCCCATGGAGGCCAGATATGCACCTTTTATGGACGCTTCCGGCCAAAGTGCAGATTAAGCCATCGACAGTAGCGATGACTGGATGCACCTTGCCGGAGCAAAACACCCATTGCTGTATAGACAGGAGACGACGAGACGACGGGAACGCAAGCGCCGTGCCCAAGACACGGCACAACAGTCCTCCGGATCAGGCGTCGAAGAAGGAAGTGACGGTGGGATAGCGCAGCCGCAGACGCAGCTCGCGTTTCAGGCGCCGGTTGTCCAGACGGCGCGATTCATTCATGAAGCTCAGCAGGGTCGGATCAATCACTTCGCGGGCCTGCTGGCGCGTGATGCGCGGCGGACGCGGCAGGCCACGGCGGTCAGCCACCAGATCGAAGTAGTCGGCCATGCGCAGCTCGGTGTCGTCGCTGGCATGCACCACGCGCTGGGCTCGTCCACGGAACAGTGCGGCGACCATAGTCCGCGCGAGGTCGTCGGCGTGGATATGGCTGGTGTAGACGTCATCCTGCGGGGCCAGCGCCGGCGTGCCGCGCTTCAGGCGCGCCAGCGGCAGGCGGTCTTCGGCATAGATGCCGGGAATACGCACGATGCTGGTACGCCAATCACCATCCCGGCCGAGCTCGCGCACGGCACGCTCGGCCGCCACGCGGCGCCGCGCACGCGCTGTCTGCGGGCGCACGCGGGCATATTCGGCCACGCGCGCGCCGGAACGGTCGCCATAGACGCCCGATGTGCTGGCATAGACGAAGGCCGGACGAGCCCTGCGCCGGTCGGGTAGAATGACGGGCTCGCCGGCGTGCGCCCGGGCGCTGCGCCATGCGGTGCGGCGCAGGGTGGCGAGCAAGGCACGCGTGCGCGGATCGCCCTCACCCGCCCCAGGCGGCGGAGCCAGATCCAGCACGCGGCTGGCCAGCCCGCGCAGGCGCGCGAGCGTGGCGGGCCGGTCCAGGTCCGCGACCAGCGGTACCGCGCCGGCGGCACGCAGCTCGGCCCGGCGCGCCGGCTGCGACGTTACGGCAAACACACGCATCCGTGCGGACACGATTCGCAGGCAGCGCGTCCCCACATCCCCGCACCCCACGATCAGCAGGCGCGGGCGGCCCAGGCGAACCCCGGGGCTCGGGCGGCGCGATGGCTGCAGCTTCGGAAGAATTTGGCTCATAGATCGATTATGGCTTATCAAGTAACCGTCATGCCCAGCGGCCACAAGTTCGAGGTGGCTGCCGATGAAACCATCCTGGGCGCTGCCCTGCGTCACAGCATCGGCCTGCCCTACGGCTGCAAGAACGGTGCATGTGGTTCGTGCAAGGGCCGCGTACTGGAAGGCACCATCGTACAAGGCGACCACGCCCCGGCGGCGCTGACCGCGCAGGAAAAGACCGAGGGCCGTGCGTTGTTCTGCTGCGCCAATGCCAGCTCGGACATCACCATCGAATGCCGCGAGGTCCACGGCGCGGGCGACATCCCCATAAAGAAGGTGCCGTGCCGCGTCACCTCGCTGGAACGCCTGGCCGACGACGTGATCGCCATCAAGCTGCAACTGCCCGCCACCGAGCGCATGCAGTACCTGGCCGGCCAGTACGTGGAATTCCTGCTGCGCGACGGCAAGCGCCGCAGCTATTCAATCGCCACGCCGCCGCATGAGGATGGCCCGATCGAACTGCATATCCGCCACATGCCGGGCGGTGCGTTCACCGACTACGTGTTCGGCGCCAAGGAAGGCGCGCCGGCCATGAAAGAGCGCGACATCCTGCGCTTCGAAGGCCCGCTGGGCAGCTTCTTCCTGCGCGAGGAATCCACGGCGCCGATGATCCTGCTGGCCTCGGGCACGGGCTTCGCGCCGATCAAGGCCATCGTCGAGCATGCCGCCTACACCGGCATCACGCGCCCGATGACGCTGTACTGGGGTGGCCGCCGCCCGAAGGACCTGTACATGCACGCGCTGTGCGAGCAATGGGCGCGCGATCTGCCCAACTTCAAGTACGTGCCGGTCATCTCGGACGCGCTGCCGGAAGACAACTGGAGCGGCCGCACCGGCTTCGTCCACCAGGCCGTGATTGCGGACCACCCGGACCTGTCCGGCCACGAGGTCTACGCCTGCGGGGCACCGGTGATGATCAACGCCGCGCGCGGTGATTTCACCCGACAGTGCAAGCTGCACGAGGATGCGTTCTTCGCCGACTCGTTCACGTCCGAGGCCGATATGCACCCGGCCGGCGCGGCACCGGCGGCCTGAGGCGCGCGCCGCCGCCAGCCGTTCCCGAAGCCGTTCCCTCAGCGCAACAATGCCCGGGACCTCCAAAATTCGTTTTGACACCCGGGCGCATGCGCCTTATATTTGCCCGCATGCACATGACCTTCAACCGACGCCGCAGCTTCCGTACGTCGCTCCCCGCTGGGGTGCCGCGCGGCTGACCGTCGACTGCGTCTGTTCATGTCAACGAGCCACGGGCAACCCCCGTGGCTTTTTGTTTTTGTTCCGGTTCTTACGCCCGTCCGTCCATCGTTTAAAGCCGACCCCTGGAGTCCGCCATGGCATTTGCTGAGTATCCCGTTCAATCCCTGATGTACATCACCAACCGGCCCGAACTCGTCTTCACCGAGGGCAAGGGCTCCTGGCTGACGGATCACAACGGCAAGCGATACCTGGACTTCGTGCAGGGCTGGGCAGTGAACTGCCTCGGCCATTCCAACCAGGGCATGGTCGACGCCGTGGTCGCGCAGGCGGGCAAGCTGATCAACCCGAGCCCGGCGTTCTACAACGAGCCGATGATCCGGCTGGCCAGGCAGCTCACCGACAACAGCTGCTTCGACAAGGTCTTCTTCGCCAACAGCGGCGCCGAGGCCAACGAAGGCGCGATCAAGCTCGCGCGCAAATGGGGCCGCAAGCACAAGAACGGCGCCTTCGAGATCATCACCATGGACCACAGCTTCCATGGCCGCACGCTCGCCACCATGAGCGCGTCGGGCAAGGCCGGCTGGGACACCATCTTCGCACCGCAGGTGCCGGGTTTCCCCAAGGCAGACCTGAACGACCTGGCTTCGGTGGAGAAGCTCATCACGGACAAGACCGTCGGCATCATGCTGGAGCCGGTGCAGGGCGAAGGCGGCGTGATTCCCGCCACGCGCGAGTTCATGCAGGGCCTGCGCGCGCTGGCCGACAAGCACAAGCTGCTGCTCATCGTCGATGAAGTACAGACTGGTTGCGGCCGCTGCGGCACCCTCTTCGCCTACCAGCTGTCGGGCGTGGAGCCGGACATCATGACGCTGGGCAAGGGCATCGGTGGTGGCGTGCCGCTGTCGGCGCTGCTGTGCAAGGCGGAAGTGGCCAGCTTCGAGGCCGGCGACCAGGGCGGCACCTACAACGGCAACCCGCTGATGACAGCCGTCGGCAGCTCCGTGATCGAGCAGCTCACCGCGCCGGGCTTCCTCGACGACGTCAAGGCCAAGGGCGAATACCTGAAGGAACAGCTGCTGGCGCTGAGCAGCGAATTCGGCCTGGCCGGCGAACGCGGGGAAGGCCTGCTGCGCGCGCTGCAACTGGGCAAGGACATCGGTCCGCAACTCGTGGAGGAAGCCCGCGACATGGGACCGGACGGCCTGCTGCTGAACGCCCCGCGCGCGAACCTGCTGCGCTTCATGCCGGCGCTGAACGTGACGCGCGAAGAGATCGACAAGATGATCGGCATGCTGCGCACGCTGCTGAAGAAGCTGGCCTGAGCACCGAAGCGAAACACACCCTGAACGGCCCCGCTCCCTTCCACCTGGGAGGCGAGAGGGGGCGCCGGGCGCCCCGTCCCACATCACGCGGCTTCGGGTGTGTCACCGCGCCAGCGAACGGTCAGTTCCAGATGGGATTTTCCTTCTGCATCTGTTCCTTGGTCTTCGCTTCCCAATACGCACCGATCTGACGTTCGGAGACGTACCCCCGCTTCAGCGAATCGATCTTGCTGAAGTTCTTGTACACCTGCGGCATACCCGCTTTCGCTTCGTCGCGGCTCAGCTTGCCGTCGTGGTTGGCATCGGCCGCCTTGAAGCGTTCGGAAATAAGCGCCTTGGCTTCGGCTGTGGTCGGTGGTGCCGCCGGAACCTGACCGGAGTCTGCTCCCGGGGCACTCGCCTGCTGGGCACTCGCGGCCGTGCAGGCCAGCGCCATCACCGCTGCCAAGCATACTGCAGGCAATTTACGCACGATCATTTCCATCTCCTCTAGCGTTTTTATCGAGAAGGGTCTTCTTGCGAAATTCCGGCAAAAAAAATCCCTGTGAGCCAAGGCTCACAGGGAATTCTAGGCACTGATAACCCGCCTACCAACACATTTGTGCATCGGCAGGGTTAGCCAGGTCCCATACTTCGTGGCTGGCAACCAGCCTTATTCGCCGAGGTACGCGGCGCGCACCTTCGGATCATCCAGCATCTGCCTGGCCTCGCCGCTCATCGTGATCAGGCCCGACTCCATCACGTAGCCGCGGTGCGCGGCCTGCAGCGCCAGGCGTGCGTTCTGCTCGACCAGCAGCACGGTCACGCCCTGCGCCGAGATGTCGCGCACGACTTCGAAGATCTTCTCGACCATGATCGGGGACAAGCCCATAGACGGTTCGTCGAGCAGCAGCAGCCTGGGCTGGCTCATCAGCGCGCGCGCCATGGCCAGCATCTGCTGCTCGCCGCCGGACATGGTGCCCGCCAGTTGGTTGGCCCGCTCCTTCAGGCGCGGAAAGATGCCGAACATGCGGTCGACATCGTCCTTGATGCCGGCCTCGTCATTGCGGGTGTAGGCGCCCATCTGCAGGTTTTCGGTGATGGTCATGCGCGCGAACACGCCGCGGCCTTCCGGCACCATCGCCAGGCCCTGCTTGAGCAGCGCGTAGCTGGGCACGCCCTTGATGGACTTGCCCATGTACTCCACGTCGCCGCCGGCCCATCCCTGCAGGCCGGTGACGGCCTTCATGGTGGTGGTCTTGCCGGCGCCGTTGGCGCCGATCAGCGTCACCAGCTCGCCATCCTTGATTTCCAGGTCGATGCCCTTGACGGCCTGGATGCCGCCGTAGGCAACCTTCAGGCCGGAGATCTTCAGTACTGTCTGTTTCATTGCTTGTCCTCCCGCCATCAGTGCGCGGATGCGCCGAGGTAGGCCTCGATCACGGCGGGGTTGCTCTGCACTTCCTGCGGCAGGCCCTGGGCAATCACCTTGCCATAGTCCAGCACGGTCAGGCGGTTGCACAGCCCCATCACCAGCTTCACATCGTGCTCGATCAGCAGGATGGTCTTGCCATCGTTCTTGATCTTCTCGAGCAAGCCGCGCAGCTCCACCTTCTCGGTCGCGTTCATGCCCGCGGCCGGTTCGTCCAGCGCCAGCAGCTTGGGCTCGGTCGCCAGCGCGCGGGCGATCTCCAGCCGGCGCTGATGGCCGTACGACAGGTTGCGCGAGGTAAAGTTGGCGTACTTGCCGATACCGACATAGTCCAGCAGGTCATGCGCCATGTCCTCGATGCCCTCTTCCTCGTGGCGTACCGCCGGCGGGCGGAAGATCGCGCCGAACAGGCCGGCCTTGGAACGCACATGGCGCCCGACCATCACGTTCTCCAGCGCGGTCATGTCGCCAAACAGGCGGATGTTCTGGAACGTACGGGCGATGCCGGCCTTGGCCACCTCATGCACGGCGGTCGGCTGGTAGGGCTTGCCGCCCAGCACGAACTCGCCCGAATCCGGCGTGTAGAGGCCGGTGATCACGTTGAAGAACGTGGTCTTGCCGGCGCCGTTCGGGCCGATCAGGCCATAGATTTCGCCCGGCTTGATCTGCAGGCCCACATCGGACAGCGCCTGCAGGCCGCCGAAACGCTTGTTGACCCCCTGTACCGACAGGAGGAAATTGTTGTTGCTCATGTTGTCCTCCTGGTCAGAAACGGCCCACGCTGCCCGCACGGCGCACCACCGGGCGGTCTTCCTTGCGCGGCGACGGCCAGATGCCTGCCGGGCGATACAGCATGACGCCGACCAGGGCCAGGCCGAACAGCAGCTGGCGCAGGACTTCGGCATCGACGATCACGTGGCCGAACAGGCCGGTCTGCATCGGCTCGGCCACCACGCGCAGCAGTTCCTGGAATCCGACCAGCAGGATGCCGCCCAGGATCACGCCCGGGATATGGCCCATGCCGCCCAGCACCACGATGGCCAGCACATAGATCGATTCCCACAGCGTGAACGATTCCGGCGACACGAAGCCCTGGAACGCGCCGAACACCGCACCCGAGGCGCCGCCGAATGACGCGCCCATGGCAAAGGCCAGCAGCTTGATGTTGCGGGTGTTGATGCCCATCGCCTTGGCGGCGATCTCGTCTTCGCGGATGGCCACGAAGGCACGGCCAATGCGCGAGTTCTGCAGCCGCAGGCAGACGAACACGATCACGATGACCAGGAACACCAGCAGGTAGTAGTACATGAACACCGGCGTGAACTTGAGCCCGAAGATCTCGTGCGACTTCGAGAAATCGAAGCCGAAGATATGGACCGGGTCCACCGCGGTGATCCCTTTCGGCCCGTTGGTGATGTTCAGCGGGCGATCAAGGTTGTTCATGAAGATGCGGATGATTTCGCCGAAGCCCAGCGTCACGATGGCCAGGTAGTCACCGCGCAGCTTGAGGGTCGGCGCACCCAGCAGCACGCCGAAGGTGGCCGCCACCAGGATCGCAATTGGCAGCACCCACCACATCGACACGTGCAGCCCGTGGGGGAACAGCTGATGGATCCACTCGAACTGGTTGGCCAGGTGCGGCGAGCCGAGCAGCGCCATCATGTAGGCGCCGACCGCGTAGAACGCGATGTAACCCAGGTCGAGCAGGCCGGCGAAGCCCACCACGATGTTCAGGCCCAGCGCCAGCATGATGTACAGCAGCGCGAAGTCGAGCACGCGCACCCAGTAGTTGCCGCCCAGGGTCTGGACGAAAAACGGGGCGCACAGGGCGATCACCAGGAAGCCCAGCAGCGCGGCCAGGGTCTTCGTCGGGACTTTTGACGGCGCGGCGACGGCGGCCGTGGATGGAATCGGAGTATTCATGGATTCGCTCCCCTCAGGCACGGTCAGCCACGCGTTCGCCCATGATGCCGGACGGACGGAACACAAGTACGGTAATCAGCACAATGAAGGCGAAGACGTCCTGGTAGTTCGAACCGAACACGCCATTGGTCAGGTCGCCGATGTAGCCGGCACCCAGTGCCTCGATCAGGCCCAGCAGCATGCCGCCCACCATGGCGCCGGCCAGGTTGCCGATGCCGCCCAGCACCGCGGCGGTGAACGCCTTCAGGCCAGGAATGAAGCCCATGTAGAAGTGGGCGTTGCCATAGTTGGTGGCCATCATCACGCCGGCCAGCGCGGCGAGCGTGGCGCCGATCATGAAGGTCGCGGAAATGACGAAGTTGGGGTTCACGCCCATCAGGCCGGCCACCTTCTGGTTTTCGGCGGTAGCGCGCATGGCGCGGCCGAGCTTGGTGCGGTTGACCAGGGCCAGCAGGCCGGCCATGACCATCACGGCCAGGCCGATGATGACGATTTCCTTGCCGGTGATGGTGGCGCCGGTCGCGCCGATGTCGATCGGGTCGGAAGGCAGCAGCTGCGGGAAGGTCAGCGGGTTGCGCGACCAGATCAGCATGCCAGCCGTCTGGAGGATGATGGAAACCCCGATGGCGGTGATCAGCGGGGCCAGGCGCGGCGCATTGCGCAGCGGCCGGTAGGCGATCCGCTCGATGGAATAGGCCAGTACTGCACAGACCGGCATGGCGACAAAGGTGGCAATCACCAGCGTCAGCCACTCGGGCAGGCCGGGGGCAAATTTCTGCAGCCCCAGGATCGCTGACAAAGCGGTCAGCGCGCCAATCATCAGGACGTCGCCGTGGGCGAAGTTGATGATGCCCAGAATGCCGTAGACCATGGTGTAGCCCAGTGCGATCAGCGCATAGATGCTGCCGAGCACCAGACCGTTCACGATCTGCTGGATAAAGATATCCATGAAAACTCCTGCTTCAGTCCCGGTTCTTGCGGCATGGTGTAGATGCCGGACGGACCATGGTGTGAGATGGGTATGTAGGTGTGGTTGGTTTGCTGGTAAGCGGCCTGCCCTGCTCCATCCATGGTAAGGATGCTTCTACATTAGGCGAGGCTAAAAAGAACGGCACCGCAAAATACTCACGGTGCCGTTCGGATGGGCCGGTAAGCCCGAATTACATCTTCACGACGTCGAGGACGGACTTCTTCTTGTCCTTGTACTCGTACAGCGTGATGGTGCCTTCCTTCATGTCGCCCTTCTCGTCGAAGGCGATGTTGCCGATCACGCCCTTGTAGTTGGTCTTGGGCATTTCCGCCAGGATGGCAGCCGGCTCGACCGAGTTGGCGCGCTTCATGGCGTCCACGATGACCATCACGGCGTCATACGTGAACGGTGCATAGATCTGCACCGGCGCGTTGAAGCGGGCTTCGTAGCGCTTCTGGAAGTCGGCGCCGTTCTCCATCTTCGACAGGGCCAGGCCTGCCTCCGAGCAGATGATGTTGGTGATCGCGTCGCCGGCCAGTTCGGCCACCTTGTCGGTGCACACGCCATCGCCGCCGACGATCTTGGCGCCGATGCCGAGTTCCTTGGCTTGCTTGGCGAACGGGCCACCGGTGGCGTCCATGCCGCCATACATGATGACGTCAGGCTTCTTGCCCTTGATCTTGGTCAGAATGGCCTTGAAGTCCGTGGCCTTGTCGTTGGTGGCTTCGCGCGCCACCACGTTCACGCCGGCCGCCTTGGCGGTCTTCTCGAACTCGTCGGCCAGGCCCTTGCCGTAGGCGGTGGCGTCGTCGACGATCGCCACGTTCTTGGCATGCAGCGTCTTGGCAGCGTAGTTGGCCAGCGCCGGACCCTGCTGGGCGTCGGTGGCGACCACGCGGTAGGTCGTCTTGAAGCCCTGCTTGGTGTAGTCGGGGTTGGTCGACGACGGGGAGATCTGCACGATGCCGGCATCGCTGTAGATCTTCGAGGCCGGGATCGAGGTGCCCGAGTTCAGGTGGCCGACCACGGCCACGACCTTGGCATCGACCAGCTTCTGGGCGACGGCGGTGCCGGTCTTCGGATCCGCAGCGTCGTCTTCGCCGACCAGTTCCAGCTTGATCTTCTTGCCGCCGATCTCGAGGCCGGTCTTGTTGACTTCTTCCACGGCAAGGCGGGCGCCGTTTTCGTTGTCCTTGCCAAGGTGGGCGATACCGCCGGTCAGCGGAGCCGCATGGCCGATCTTGACGACGACTTCACCGCCACCCGCGGCCGGGGCGGCCGCCGCCGGAGCCGATGCCGACGGTTCAGCCGGCTTTTCTTCTTTCTTGCCGCAAGCTGCAACGAGCGCCACTGCGGCCGCAATCGGCAGAATCTTGGCAAACGTGATTTGCATGAGTGATCTCCTGGGATTCACAAAACAGGGATTTGCGGCGCCTCCCGGACGCCTCCCTGAACCGCCTTTGTTTAGTTTCAATTTGAAACGCGCGCATTGTATCCCCTTTCTTCGGCGATGCAATACGCGACGCAACAACCTGAACGAATTACCCGCCAAATGAGCTAGGGAATTTCCCCAATGCACAGATTGGGGCAATTCCCGGTCATCTGGCGGCGCCGTCACCATCGCTTACAAGAACCGTGCCTGCTTCCTGTCTCCCATCGAAATATGCACGCCTGGTGCCACGCATAATCCATCTGTATTAATTAGGCGTTTCATTCCAAAACCCCTGCACCAATCTCTAATGTGCAGAATGTAGCGCCGCACCATAATAGGGAAAACCCCAGTCACGGGGATTACCCTTATTTGTCTGCTTGCGTCGACAGGTAAGTAATGGCCGCACCTTATCGGAGCATATTCCCCGTGGGATTGCGGAATTATCGTTGTGACGATAAAAGCATCCAACCTGTCATGGCGGAATGTCCGTACGCCCGCGCACGCAAAGTGCGGGAAGATCAGAAGCGAATACAGGAAAGGGGCGCCGCCGGACGCGGCGCCAGGAGACAGGTCAGGCGGTAACGCCGGCAGTCGGGGCGGCCTGCAGGCCGCGCGGAAGCGGGAAGGCCATGTTTTCCTCGATACCCGCCAGGGCGCGCACGTGGCGAGCGCCGAGTTCGCGCAGGCGCGCGACGATGGACTGGGCGAGTTCCTCGGGCGCCGAAGCCCCCGCGGTCAGGCCGATACGCCGCTTGCCGGCGACCCATTCCGGACGCACCTGCTCGGGCGCATCCACCATATAGGCCGGCACGCCAAGGCGCGCGGCCAGTTCGCGCAGCCGGTTCGAGTTGGAACTGTTGGGACTGCCCACCACGATTACCACCTCGACCTGGGGCGCCATGAACTTCACGGCATCCTGGCGGTTCTGCGTGGCATAGCAGATGTCCTGCTTCTTGGGCTCGCGGATCAGCGGGAAGCGCGCCTTGAGTGCGTCCACGATCTCGAGGGTCTCATCCACGGACAGCGTGGTCTGCGTCACGTACGCGAGGCGCGCCGGATCGGCCACCACCAGCCCGGCGACGTCCGCGACCGACTCGACCAGCAGCATGCCGCCTTCGGCCTGCCCCATCGTGCCCTCGACTTCCGGATGCCCGCGGTGGCCGATCATGATGATCTCGCAGCCCTCCGTACGCATCTTGCCCACCTCCACATGGACCTTGGTCACCAGCGGGCAGGTCGCGTCGAACACGTTGAGACCGCGCGCTGCGGCATCGGCACGGACCTCCTTGGACACCCCATGGGCACTGAAGATGACGGTAGCGCCAGCAGGCACCTCGTCCAGCTCGTGCACGAACACGGCGCCCTTGCGGCGCAGGTCGGCGACGACGTAAGCGTTATGGACGATCTCGTGGCGTACGTAGATCGGCGCCCCGAAGCGCGCCAGCGCGCGCTCGACGATCTCGATGGCGCGGTCGACGCCGGCGCAGAAGCCGCGCGGCTGCGCCATCAGGATCTCGGCATCGGGTGCGGTAGTCAGGTCAGGCATGCTGCAATGTCAGGACAGGGAAGCGCAATCAGAGGATCCCAATCAGCTGCACGTCGAACAGGATGGTCTGCCCGGCCAGCGGATGGTTGAAGTCGAACAGCGCCGCGGTGTCGCCGATCTCCTTGAGGACGCCCGCATACTTGCCGCCGCTGGGCGCGTTGAATTCCACCAGGTCGCCCGCGCTGTAGTCTTCCTCGAACGAGCTGTTCTCGCGCAGCGTGGCGAGCGATACCCACTGCAGCAGCTCCGGGTTGCGCGGGCCGAACGCCTGCTCGGGAGCCAGACGGTAAGTCATGCGCTCGCCCTCGGGCATGCCGAGCAGCGCCTGCTCCAGGGTCGGGGCGAGTTGCCCCTGGCCAAGCAGCAGCGTGGCAGGTTTTTCCTCGAACGTGCTGACGACTTCGGTGCCGTTTTCGAGAGAGATGCTGTAGTGCAGAGTCAGGAAGGAGTCGGCCCGGACCGTCTTGCGGCCAGCAGCACCGCCGTCGGCTTCCGACGCAAATGTTTGCAAATTCATGGGTGATCAACCGGTTAGCAACCCGTATTGTATTCGACTGGGCCACCTGCCGCCCTGCCTATCCACCCCTGCCCGGCCCAACCCCATCCGACTCGACCTAACCCCACGCGTCTCCAACCGACCTCCCCATCCCAAGACTCCCGAGACATGAGCATCGCAAACTGGCCCGCCTGCGAGCGGCCCCGAGAAAAACTGCAGGAATGTGGCGCCGCCGCGCTGTCAGACGCTGAACTGCTGGCGGTGTTCCTGCGCGTGGGCGCGACCGGCAAGAGCGCGGTGGAGCTGGCGCGCGACCTGATGGTGTGCTTCGGCTCGCTCACGCGCCTGTTCTCCGCCGATGCACGAGCCGTCCTGGGCATCAAGGGCATGGGTGAAGCCAAGTACACGCAGCTGCAGGCGGTGCCCGAACTGGCACGCCGCATGCTGGCTGAGTCGCTGCAAACGCCAAGCGGCCTCGATTCCCCCGCCGCAGTCCGCGGCTACCTGCGCCTGACGCTGGCTCCGCTCGCCCATGAGGTCTTTGTCTGCCTGTTCCTGGACACGCGCAACCGCATGATCGCGAGCGAGGAGCTGTTCCGCGGCACGCTGAACCAGACCGCCGTCTACCCGCGGGAAGTGGCGCGCCGGGCACTGGCGCACAATGCGGCCAGCGTCATCGTCGCGCACAACCACCCTTCCGGCTGTTGCACGCCGAGCCAGAGCGATGTACAGATGACCCGCATGCTGGCGCGCGCACTCGATCTGATCGACGTCCGGCTGCTGGACCACTTTGTCGTGGCGGGCACTCACGTCCACTCTTTCGCCGAACACGGACAATTGAAGACCGTCACGTGATGCGTACGGCACGGCGACATGGGTATACAACGCGAGAGCACCGAAAGCATTGATTCGCCGGTGGTTTCCAGTCTATAATGCACGTTTTGCTGAAGTCTCATCCGCTGCAGTCCGGGCCCGTGCGCCTTTTGTTGATCTGTTGCGAACATTGTCCACGAATAGAAGAGTTAGGAGTGCTTCATGGCACGCGTCTGTCAAGTGACCGGGAAAGCGCCGATGGTCGGCAACAACGTTTCCCACGCAAACAACAAGACCAAGCGCCGTTTTCTGCCCAACCTGCAGAATCGTCGTTTCTTTGTTGAATCGGAAAACCGCTGGGTGAGCCTGCGCGTCTCGAACGCCGGCCTGCGCCTGATCGACAAGAAAGGCATCGACTCCGTGCTCGCCGACCTGCGCGCACGTGGCGAAGTCTAATTAGGAGTACATCATGGCAAGCAAGGGCGGCCGCGACAAGATCAAGCTGGAATCGACCGCAGGTACCGGTCATTTCTACACCACCACCAAGAACAAGCGCACCATGCCGGAAAAGATGGAGATCATGAAGTTTGATCCCGTCGCCCGCAAGCACGTCGCTTACAAGGAAACCAAGATCAAGTAATTGATCCAGGTTTCAGCCAGAAGGCCCCGCAACTGCGGGGCTTTTTGTTTTTGTGGCTTCCACGCGGCTTGCAGCTGGTGCCACGGCCAACGGCAGTGCGATTGGCGCCTGCGCCTGCGATTGCACTGATGCATGAGGGCACACCCGGGTGTAGACTTTCCAGCTTTCCCCCAATGCCGCGCCGCCGCGCGGGCAACTCCTGCACCATGAACTTCGACGTCGCCATCGTAGGCAGCGGGCTGGCCGGTCTCACGGTCGCGCTGCAACTGGCCGACACCCACCGGGTTGTCATCCTCAGCAAGCGTGCCATGACACAAGGCGCAAGCGATTGGGCACAGGGCGGCATTGCCGCCGTGCTTGATTCGGGCGACAGCCATGACGAGCACACCCAGGACACGCTCGTGGCCGGTGCGGGCCTGTGCGATGAAGAGGCAACGCGCTTCATCGTCGAGCATGGGCGAGAGGCCATCCAGTGGCTGATCGACCGCGGCGTGCCGTTCACCAGGGACGAACAGGCCGAACTCGGCTATCACCTGACCCGCGAGGGCGGGCACAGCCGGCGCCGCATCATCCATGCCGCGGATGCGACCGGCCATGCCGTGGTCAGCACGCTGTCGGAGCAGGCCCGCCAGCATCCGAACATCACGATCCTCGAAGACCAGTTCGCGATCGACCTGATCACATCGCGCAAGCTCGGGCTGCCGGGAAACCGCTGCTATGGCTTGTACGTGCTCGACGACCGCACCGAAGAGGTGCGCACCATCACCGCGACGCACACGGTGCTGGCCGCCGGCGGGGCCGGCAAGGTCTATCTGTACACCACCAACCCCGACACGGCCACCGGCGACGGCATTGCCATGGCGTGGCGCGCCGGCTGCCGGGTGTCGAACATGGAATTCATCCAGTTCCACCCGACCTGCCTGTACCACCCGTATGCCAAGTCCTTCCTGATTTCGGAAGCCGTGCGCGGCGAAGGCGGGCTGCTGAAGCTGCCGGACGGCACCCGCTTCATGCCCGACCACGACGAACGCGCCGAACTGGCGCCACGCGACGTGGTGGCCCGGGCGATCGACTTCGAAATGAAGAAGCGCGGGCTGGATTGCGTGTACCTGGACATCACGCACCAGCCTGAGGCCTTCCTCAAGGAGCATTTCCCTACTATCCACGCGCGCTGCCTGGAACTGGGCATCGACATCGCGCGCGAGCCGATCCCCGTGGTACCGGCCGCGCACTACACGTGTGGCGGCGTGGTGACCGATACCGCGGGCCGCACCGATATCGGCAACCTCTACGCCGTGGGCGAAACCGCCTGCACAGGCCTGCACGGCGCCAACCGGCTGGCATCGAATTCCCTGCTCGAGTGCATGGTGATCGGCCGTGCTGCCGCCAACGACATTGCATGCCAGGACAAGGCCGGATTGCCGGACATCACGCTGCCTGCCTGGGATGAGAGCCGCGTCTCCGACGCCGACGAGGAAGTCGTGGTCTCCCATAACTGGGATGAACTGCGCCGCATGATGTGGAATTACGTCGGGATCGTGCGCACCAGCAAGCGGCTGGAACGCGCGCAGCACCGCATCAGCCTGCTGCGCGAGGAAATCGCCGAGTACTACGCCAATTTCCGCGTCACGCGCGATCTGCTGGAACTGCGCAACCTCGTGGAGGTCGCCTCGCTGATCGTCGACAGCGCCTATTCGCGCCACGAAAGCCGCGGGCTCCACTTCAGCCGCGACTACCCGGATACCCTGCCCAAGGCGCTGCCGACCGTGATGCAGCCCGCGCGCAAGCGGTAACGGGGGAATTCTGCAGGCATCCAAAGCAAACGGCCCGCGCGATGCGGGCCGTTTGTGTTTTCACGCTGGCAATGGTTAGCCGATGATCCGCAGCGAATAATCGGTGGCGCGCACGTCCTTGGTCAACGCCCCCACTGAGATGCGGTCCACGCCGGTCTCGGCAAAGGTGCGGATGGTCTCGGCATTGACGCCGCCCGATACCTCCAGCAGCGCGCGGCCGGCATTGGTGCGCACGGCGTCATGCATCATCGGCACGGTGAAGTTGTCGATCAGGACCGATGTCGCACCGGCCGCCAGCGCCTCTTCCAGCTCGGCCAGCGACTCCACCTCGATCTGGATCGGCGCATCGGCGCCGAGTGCCAGCGCGGCTTGCATCGCGGCCGTGATGCTGCCTGCCGCTGCGATATGGTTTTCCTTGATCAGGATGCCGTCGTAGAGCGCCAGCCGCTGGTTCTCGCCGCCACCTACCCTGACCGCGTACTTCTGCGCCAGCCGCAGGCCGGGCAGCGTCTTGCGGGTATCCAGCACGCGCGCACGCGTGCCGGCGATCAGGTCGGCATAGCGGCGCGTCGCCGTCGCCACGCCAGACAGCAGTTGCAGGAAATTCAGCGCCGGACGCTCCGCGGTCAGCAATGCGCGCGCCGGCCCGGTGATCTCACAGACGACCGAATCGGGCGCCATGCGGGCACCCTCTTCCTGCTTCCATGCCACCGCCAGCCGCTCGTCGACTGCCTTCATGCAGGCAGCGAACCACGGCTGACCGCACAGTACGGCCTGCTCGCGCACGATGACCCGCGCCAGCGCCGGCTTGTCCTCCGGCACCAGCAAGCCGGTCAGGTCGCCGCTGCCGACGTCCTCGGCAATCGCCGCCCTGACATTGGCTTCCAGCGCCGCCTTCAGCGCCGGACCATAGCTATCGAAAACGGGGTTCACACTCATGCCGGACCGATTCCCTGGAACAAGGCCTGTTCTTTCGCCAGATCAGCCGCGGGGCGGACATTGGCCTTCTGCTGCGCGGCGAAGTCGAGCATGCGGTTGATGCAGGTCACTGCCTGGCGGCCGGTGGCCGGATCCACGTGGATCTCGTTGCGGCCGGTTTCCAGCACTTCGGCCAGGTTCGACAGCGCGTTCATCGCCATCCATGGGCAGTGCGCGCAGCTCTTGCAGGTGGCGCTGTTGCCGGCGGTCGGGGCTTCAATGAAGTGCTTGCCCGGCGCCGCCATCCGCATCTTGTGCAGGATGCCGTTGTCGGTGGCGACGATGAATTCGGTTGCTTCCAGCTTCTGCGCGGCCTCGATCAGTTGCGAGGTCGAGCCGACCACATCGGCTTGCGCCACCACGTTTTCCGGCGATTCCGGGTGCACCAGGATCTTGGCCTTGGGGAATTCACGGCGCAGCAGGTCCAGCTCGATGCCCTTGAACTCGTCGTGCACCAGGCATGAACCCTGCCACAGCAGCATGTCGGCGCCGGTCTGCTTCTGGATATAGCTGCCGAGGTGCTTGTCCGGCGCCCACAGGATCTTCTTTCCCTGCTTGTGCAGGTGCTCGACGATCTTCAGGCCGATGCTGGAGGTCACCATCCAGTCCGCGCGCGCCTTCACGGCGGCGCTGGTATTGGCATAGACCACCACGGTGCGGTCCGGGTGCGCATCGCAGAAAGCGGTGAACTCGTCGGCCGGGCAACCCAGGTCAAGCGAGCAAGTCGCATCCAGGTCCGGCATCAGCACGGTCTTCTCCGGGCTGAGGATCTTGGCCGTCTCGCCCATGAAGCGCACGCCCGCCACTACCAGGGTCCTGGCCTCGTGGTCGCGGCCGAAGCGGGCCATTTCGAGGGAGTCAGAGACGCAGCCGCCGGTTTCCTCGGCCAGGTCCTGCAGGTCGGCGTCAACGTAATAGTGCGCCACCAGCACCGCGTTGCGTTCCTTCAGCAAGCGGCGGATACGCGCCTTCAGCGATTGCCGCTCGTCGGGCGACAACACCGGCGGCACCTTGGCCCAGGCATGGGCCACACAGCTGCCGCCAGTGACGTTTTCGGCATCCGCCAGGTTCGGCTTCTCGAACTCGACGGTCTTGATCGATTGTGGGGTCATCTCCGGTACTCCTCTAGACCTCCGCCAACAAGGGTGCGGCCGGCCAGAACATGGGGGAGTTTATCTAAAACAAAAGCCCCGCCATGGGCGGGGCTTTGTCAAACCATACGGCGCGGCCGAATTGTATCAGGCGTAGCGGCGCAGGCGCAGCGAGAAATCTTGCAGCGCCTGGATACCGCTGGCCTCGGCACGATGGCACCAGGCCTGCAGCTGCTGCAGCAACTGCTCGCGCGTCAGGTTCGAACGGCCCCAGATGGCGGCCAGTTCACGTCGCATCTCCACGAAGGTCTGCAGCGACTTGCTCTGCTCGACGATGCTGGCGAGTTGCTGGCGCTGCGGCGCGGCCAGCTTGGCCTCGTCGCGATGGAACCACTTCCGGGCCGGCTTGAGATTGCGGTAATCGGCAACACGGCCTTCCTTGAGCTGCTCCAGTTCTTGGCGGAACGCGCTCTTCACGGCCTTGGCGTAGCGCGCCATCACGTCATAGCGATTGGCGATGATGGCTTCCAGCGTGTTGTCGTCGACGGGACGCGCTTCGACGAGTCGAGCCTTGGGCGGCGTTTTCTTCACCTTGGCCAGGCCGACGGCCTGCATGGCGCGGATATAACCCCAACCCACATCGAACTCGTACCATTTGATCGAGAACTTGGCCGAAGTCGGGTAGGTGTGGTGGTTGTTGTGCAGCTCTTCACCACCAATGATCAAGCCCCACGGCGAGACATTGGTCGAAGCGTCTTCGCAATCGTAGTTGCGATAGCCCCACCAGTGGCCCAGGCCATTGATGATGCCGGCGGCGTGAATCGGGATCCACAGCATCTGCACAGCCCACACCGTCATGCCGATCACGCCGAACAGGGCCAGGTCGATGATCAGCATCAGCCCGACGCCCTGCCAGCCGAAGCGCGAGTACACATTGCGCTCGATCCAGTCGTTGGGGCAGCCATGGCCGAACTTGGCAATGGTTTCCTTGTTCTTGGCTTCAGCGCGATACAGCTCCGCGCCTTCCAGCAGCACCTTGCGGATGCCGCGGGTCTGCGGGCTGTGCGGATCGTCCTCGGTCTCGCACTTGGCGTGGTGCTTGCGGTGGATGGCAGTCCACTCGCGGGTGACCATGCCCGTGGTCAGCCACAGCCAGAAGCGGAAAAAATGCTGGGCAATCGGGTGCAGGTCGAGCGATCGGTGCGCCATGCAGCGATGCAGGAAGATGGTGACCCCCGCGATGGTGATATGCGTCATCACCAGCGTGTAGATCACGATCTCCCACCAGGACCAGTTGGCAAGGCCATTAGCGGCCCAGTCAAGAATAGTGTCGAACAAACTCTGTTCTCCGTCGGTTAAACAGGGGCTTTCCCTTGCGGCTGCCCCGGCGCCGTGCACAACGCGCAGAAAAAGGACTGCAAATCTACTGATTGCGATATGGTCTGGCGTCCGCCACGGACCCGCCAGCCGGTGGCGGGAACCCGTGGCGCGCAGTTCCGGCGCCGGCCATGGCAGGCGGGACAGGCACGAGCCGCTGCAATCTGGCGGCTGTCTGATGTAGGGGCGGGATGCTCGCAACCCGCGACAACCCGGCATTCTACCGGATCGCGCAAGCCTGAGTCATACGCTTTTTCCCGGAGTTTGACGAGGGGCCACACATTTTGTTCCCTTGTGCAGTCTTCGCCTGTTCCCTCAGGCAGTCATGCCGATGTCACCACTTTTTCAGGTGGCACGGAAGCAACATCGAGTTGCGGCGACTGCCCCGACGTACCGAGCACACGGACTTCCCGCTGCGGATAGGGGATGGAAATGCCATGCTCGCGCAGCGTGCGCCAGATCGCGCGGTTCATGGCCGACTGCACGCCAAGCTTGCCGTTCTGCGGATCGGCAATATAGACCGCCACCTCATATTCGATGCCGCTGTCGGCAAACATGACCAGGAATGCGGCTGGCGCCGGGTTCTCCAGCACCCGCGGCAGTTCACGCACGCATTCCGTGAGCAACAGGATCACGGTCTCGGGATCAGCGCCATAGTCGGCCTGCACGCGCGTTGCGACGCGGACATTGGTGTTCGAAAACGAGTGATTCTGCACCGATTGCGCAACCAACTGCTCGTTCGGCACCAGGGTCTCGCCATCGCCATTGCGTACCACGGTATAGCGCGTGCGGATCTGCGAAACGATGCCGGTGTACTTGTCCACCGTGATCTGGTCGCCGAGCTTGACTGAGCGATCGAGCAGGATGATGAACCCCGAAATGTAGTTGCTGGCAATCTTCTGCAGGCCAAGACCCAGGCCAACGCCCAGCGCACCCCCGAACACGGACAGTACTGTCAGGTCGATGCCCACGAGCGACAGGCTCAGCAGCAGCGACACAAGCAGCAGCAGCGCCTTCGAGATGCGGGTCAGTACGACCTTCAGGTTCACGTCGAGGCTGGCCGAGCGCATCAGGCGCTCTTCCAGCCAGGAACCGAACCACATCGCGACCAGCACGGTCAGCAGGATCCACACCACCGCCATCAGGATGTCGGCCAGGCTCACCTTCTGCTTGCCGAGCGAGAACCGCATGGTTTCCATCCATGCTGTCACGTCGAACAGCAGGCCCAGCACATAAAGCGCCATGGCCACCCAGACCAGCGTGGTCAGCACTTTTTCCACCAGGAGCAGCATGCCATGCAGCTGGCCGCTGCCGGACAGCACCCGGCGCAGGATGTAAAAGGTGAAGTAAAGCGAGGTAATACCGAACAGCGGCACCAGCGCCAGGCGCAGCACGCTGATTGCCATTACCGGCTCCAGCGCGAAGCGGGCCGTCATCACCAGCAGCCAGCCGAACAGCGGGAACATGGCCCGCTCCAGGCTGGCGGCGGCGAAACGCAACGAGAAGCTGGACGATGCGTAGCGATCCTCGAGCCGTTTGACGACCAAGCGCGCCAGCGGCCAGGCCGCCAGCAGGCAGCCGGCCAGCACGGCAAGCTGCCAGATGAAACCGGGCCCGCCCGCATCCCGGATCAGGTCGTCGAGCATCTTGCCAAACGTCGCGTGGGAGGCCGTCAGGTCGGCCAATGGGTTTCCGCTCATGGAGAATCTGCCTGGATACCCTGGAGCCGCACCGGCAGCCACGCGGAAAGCGCGATTGCCGGCGGGAGGGGATTACTGCGTACGCTCCAGCACCGCGGCAAAGAAGCCGTCAGTCTGGTGCTGATGAGGATACAGCGCGAACATGCCGCCTTCTGTCGGCAACGAAGGCACTTCGATCTTCTGCTCGGCCAGCACCTCTGCCGCCGGAACCAGGCGGAAATTCGGGTGGGAAGCAAGGAAATCGCGGACGATCGCCTCGTTTTCGGCCTCCAGCACGCTGCAGGTGGCGTAAACGACGCGCCCGCCGCCCTTGACCAGGCGTGCCGCCGCATCGAGGATCGCGCTCTGCTTGGCGGTCAGTTCCAGCACCGATTCCGGGTTCTGGCGCCACTTCAGGTCAGGGTTGCGCCGCAGCGTCCCGAGGCCGCTGCAGGGCGCATCGACGAGCACACGGTCGATCTTGCCAGCCAGCCGCTTGATCTTGGCGTCACGCTCGGAATCGATCAGCACCGGGTGCACATTCGACAGCCCGCTGCGCGCCAGGCGCGGCTTGAGATTGGCGAGCCGCTTTTCCGACACGTCGAACGCATAGAGGCGGCCGGTCGAACGCATGGCCACGCCGAGCGCCAGCGTCTTGCCGCCGGCACCCGCGCAGAAATCGACCACCATCTCGCCGCGCTTGGGCGCCACCAGACTGCACAGCAACTGGCTGCCCTCGTCCTGAACCTCCACCAGCCCATTCACGAACAGCGGCAGCTTGTTCAGCGCCGGCTTGCCGTGCATGCGGATACCAACGGGCGACATCGGCGTGGGCTCGGCACGCAGGCCCGCGGCCTCGAGTTCGGCCAATACCGCCTCTCTCGTGGTCTTGCCCAGGTTCACGCGCAGATCGAGCGGTGCTGGCCGCAGCCAGGCATCGCCAAGTGCGGAGGCGAAGGCTTCGCCGTGGTGCGCCACCAGGTCATCGAACAGCCATTCGGGCAAGTTGGCCCGCACGCGCGGCGACAGGCTGGCGCGCTCGATCGTGGTCAGGCGATCTAGCCATTCGGCCTCCTCGGGGTACAGGAAAGGCGTCAGCATATCGCGGCCGAGGGTCGCGGCGAGACCCAGCAGCGCCAGGCGGCGTGACGCCGAGCCGCTGCCGCTTTCGGCAAACTGGCCGAATTCCACGCGTCGGCGCAGTACCGCGTAGATTGCCTCGGCAATGATGCCGCGCTCGCGATGTCCGAGCTTGCTGTTCTCGCGGAAATAATGGCTCACCACGGCGTCGGCCGGTCGGGCAAACAACATGACTTTGCCGAGCAGCCGGTCGATATGCTGGATATGCGACGCGTGAAGCCCACCCGGCCCACGCACCTGCTGGCCATCCGCACCCGGGCCGCCATGCGCCGGGCGTGCCCCTGCCGGCTTGCGGATAGGACTCGACTTGCGGGTCCGCGAGGGTTGGCGGGAATCCTTGGACGCCGGACGCGCCCCTGCCTGATGACGACTCATGGCTTTGCTCCTACCGCCGGCACGCCGGCGGAGATGGCCATAAGCAGTTGCGGCTCGGCCGGATTGACGTGTACGACCCCGCTCTGCACCTGCAGGCGCCCTTCGACGAACCACTGCACGGCGCGGGGATAAATCACATGCTCGCAATCGAGCAGGCGTGCGGCAAGGCTCTCTGGCGTATCGACAGGCAATACATCGAGAGCCGCCTGAATCACAATGGGGCCGTGATCGAGTTCAGGCGTAACGAAATGCACGGTGGCACCATGCAGCTTCACGCCGGCGTCGAGCGCCTGCTTGTGGGTATTCAGACCTGGGAAGCACGGCAGCAAAGACGGATGGATATTGAGCAACCGGCCGGCATAGCGGTCGACGAAACCCGTGGTCAGGATGCGCATGAAGCCGGCAAGCACGACCAGGTCCGGCTCGTAGCTATCGATCGCCTCGGCCAGCGCCGCGTCGAAGCTGGTGCGATCGGGATACTGGCGGTGATCGACCACGCTGGTGGCAATACCGTGGGCCTGTGCGAATTGCAGTCCGGCGGCATCCGGCCGGTTCGAGATGACCGCGGCGATGCGCGCCGGCCAGCCGCCGGCCGCGCAGGCCTGGACGATGGCTTCCATATTGGAGCCCCGCCCTGAAATCAGGATGACGATTTTTTTCATCGCGCAATTCTACCAAGCGGAGACGCTAAACTTCGCCAAAGCTAATACATTAGGCACTTAATTCACGATAATCGGAGGCAGGACGTGCAACCGACATGCGACAGCCGGGCCGTAAACCCCCGTTTGATGGATTGTGACGCTTCGCACCCTCTGCTAGAGTGGGCCCTACGTCCACGCTCCAGTTTTGTGCATGCTGGTGACAACAAGGGCGAAACGGGAAATTAGACGGGAATTAGCATGTCGAACGCTGCACCGACGTTGTTGGTCGTCGATGATCATCCTATGGCCTTGTCAGGCACTACCGCATTCCTGACGGAGGTGATGCCTGATGTTGCCGTCCATGCCGCCGGCAGCGCCAGGGAAGCGCTGACCAGCCTGCAGCAAGGCCTGCGCCCGGATATCGTGCTGCTCGACATCTGGCTGAACGATGGCACTGGCTTCGATGCCATGCAGACGTTCAAGACGGTCATCCCGGGCGCCCGCTTCATCTTCATGTCGGCCGAAGCCACGCCCGAAATCGTCGGGCGCGCCCGCGCCCTGTCGGCCTGCGGCTTCGTGGGCAAGCACCTGGACGCCCACGCATTTACCGCCGCCGTGCGCAGGGTACTGGCCGGCGATACCTCGTTTCCGACCGATGAAGCCCTCAGCGGGCGAGCCCAGTCATTCGGGCCGGCGCACGGCATCCCTGTCACGCCAGCGGAACTTGGCCTGACGCCGCGCCAGGGGTCCGTGCTCGCGCTGGTGCTCGAAGGCCTGCCCAACAAGGTCATTGCACGCAGGCTCGGGCTGACCGAGAACACCGTGAAGGAACACGTCTCGGCTATCCTGCAGCGGCTCGGAGTCCGGACGCGCATGCAGGTCATGTCGCGCATGGAGCGCTTCCGCCTGCGCCAGTAAGGCCACACCGCTGGCCACACCGGCCAAGCTGCTCCGTCAGGCCGCAGGGCGCAGCCAGCGGCGCAGCAGCAAGCGCAGCGACGCCGGGTCCACCGGCTTCGGCAACACGAAATATCCCGCCTCTTCCGCTGCCGCCAGCGCAGCGGATTTCAGGTCTCCGGTCAGCAGCGCACTGCGCGCCTGCGGCTGGGTGTTCTGCCAGCGCTCCAGCAGGTCCAGGCCGTTTTCGCTGCCCGGCAGCCGCAGGTCACAGAAGATGATGTCCGGCCGCAAGCCCTTGGCAAACAGCTTGTCCGCTTCCGCGCCATGCGCGGCGCAAGCGACGCGAATGCCCCAAGCCTCCATCAGCGCGATCCAGGCCTTGCGGATCTGGCTATCGTCATCGACCACGAGCACCGTGCCTTGCAGCTTGTCAGGCTTGGACTCTTCCGCCGCGGCCACGGCACGCATCTCGCGCACACTGGCAACCGTCTCCGCCGGCACCGGAGCGAGCGCGAACCAGAATACCGAGCCCTTGCCCGGAACCGAACGCACGCCGTACGTGCCGCGCATCAGGCGCACGCACTCCTTGAAGATGGCCAGCCCCAAGCCCAGGCCCTGAGACGGGTCGCGCTGGGGGTTGTGGACCTGGTAGTACGGCGAAAAGATGTCCGGCAAGTGATCCGGCAAGATGCCGGCCCCCGTGTCCCATACTTCGAGCCGCACGTGCTTGCGGCGCTGGCGCGCCGTGACCAGCACGCCGCCGCGCCTGGTATAGCGCAATGCGTTCTGCACCAGGTTGAACAGCGCGCGGCGCAGCAGCACGGGCTCGGCCATCGCGTAAAGCTCGTCGGGGACGCGCGGGGTCAGCGTCAGACCGCTTTCGCGCGCATCCGCCGCAAACTGGCTCATCACGTCGCGGATCAGCGCGCTCAGCTCGCACGGCTCCAGCGTGGGCAGGACCTTGCGCCCTTCCAGCTTGGACAGGTCCAGCAAAGAGCGGAACAGCAGGTCAATGGTCTGTGTGCCTGCCGCTACCTGCTCCACGAGCGGATGCAGCACCGTGGACTGGTTGCGCGCGCGCAGCGCCTCCACCAGCATCACCAGCGCGTGCACCGGCTGCCGCAGGTCGTGGCTGGCCGCGGCCAGGAAGCGCGATTTCTCCTCGCTGGCGTGCAGCGCGCGCTCCTTCTCCTCCTCGAACCGCTTGGCCAGGCGGCGGCTGTCGCCTTCGAGCTGGATCGCCCTCACCAGCGTGCCCTGCAGGCCGAGCGCATGACGGCCCAGCATCAATGCGTAGATGATCAGCAGCAACTGCACGTAGATGCCATGGCCGGGGAACGCGATTTCGGCCATCAGCAGGTTCGGCAACAGGATTGGCACGCCGGCATATGCCAGGTTCGACGGCACGGGCGCCTGAGATACCGCGCCGCCGGCCAGTACGCCGACGCTGAGCAGGTAAAGCACGCTCGAGAACACCGCAGAGCCCGTGTACATGTGGAGCAGCGCCGAGCTGCCCCAGGTCAGCCCGGTCAGGAAGGCCACGCCACGCATATGGTTCCACCACTTGCGCGTGTGCGCGGAACGGCTCATGGAAGCGCCATCGCGCTGGTAACCCTGGTAGAACCACACCCCGCCGGCGGCCAGCACCAGCATCGCCGCGCCCCAGCCCAGCAGCGCGGCATGGTCGGCCGAATTCCAGAACGCGAGGATGGTCAGGGCCGGCAGCAGGACTGCCGCCACCGTGCCCGACGGCGAAGCCTTGTGGACAATGGCCATCAGCTTGGCGCGCGTCTCGATATCGAGCTGGGCGCGGGGAGGCGGCAGGATTCGCGGCAACAGCCGGTTAAGCAGCGCGTTCAAGTGAAGAATGTGCGGACCGAAACTTGGAGGCGCCGGCAGCCGATGCCCCGCGCCCGTCTGGAGTGGCGCATATCATGCCGCCTTTTGCCGCATCGTGCCACGGCGACAGGCCGGTTGCACCACAAAAACAGTGATACGGGCGGGCCCGCGGGCGCCCGGAAGGGGCAATCGGACCCATTCGCCTTATAATGCTCGCTTTAGTGCGACACGCACCCTCGTGTCCGGATAGCTCCAACGTAAGGAGCATCGACCCTGTTGGGACAAGGAGAAGGCTTCGGCCTGACCCGTCCAATCCCAACCATTGCTTGCTTAGACAAACCCGGCCGACCAGCTAGGGGGAGTCCGATGTGCTGTGGGAAAGCCGGAACACTGGCTGACCTGCGGCTTGCTTTTTTGCTGGATGGATTTCCAGCCATTGCCCAAGGGCGGGGACGCTCGCCTTTGGGCGAGTTTCTCTGTAAACGCCTCTCTTCGGAGGGGGCGGGTGATTGCGCAGCGGTACTTTAGTTGCGTAATCGCTACATAGCATTCAAACCGATCCGTATGGATCGGCGCTACGTCCTTTGGGGCGGAGGCCCGCGCTCGCAAGAGCCCGACGCCGACGTCAAGCGCTCGCCTGGATGGGAGCACGCGAGCAAGAAGTGAGGTCCCGGAGCGTCAGCTCCGCGCGTTATGGTTCAGTCAAGCACGCCCGCGAGGACGCCTTGATAGAGAACCTGCTATGCGATTAGCAGTAGCCTAGGGGGACATGCGTCACTGGCAACGGTGGGGTGTGAAGCTTCCCTGACAATGTAGCCCCCGCAAGGGTGCCCGTGGATTGTGAGATTCGCGGGTAGAAGACCGAAGCAGCATCGGTTGAGGAGCTAGGCTGGCTGGTATGGGTAACACATGTGAACTGCTGATAAACGTCGTAAGCATTGCAGTGCCAAAGCTGATGATAGGCACTAACCAAAAGGTACGTGGTCGGATACTCCGCTTAAAGCTCGGAGTACATCGCCTTCAGACCACCGGCGAAGAGGCAGGCCCTAACCCAGTCGTGTAACGCGTGGGGAACGTGGTAAGCCCGTATAGCTGCCCGAGTGCTGTTTGGCTCAGGCAGGCGAACCGCAAGGAACGCTGTTGGCTGTGCGGGTATGGGAGGTTGGAAAAAGCGAATGCCGGGCTGTAACGGTCCGGATAGGGGTTGAAACATCATCCCACGCGAAAGCGGGCAGACTTCCAACTGGTCTACTCGTCGCAAGACGACTGACTGAACTCGCTTGTTTAACTTTTCTTCCCTTGTGGGACAACATGTCCCACAAGGGGCATGTTGTCTTTCGATGTTGGGGAAGATCCTCAAGATAGGAGGGCAGCATGGAAGCATTGATCCGTGAGGATGAATCTGCGCCTTCCGGCGTACCAGAGAGATGGGGCGACATTGACTGGCGCCGCGTCGACCGGAACGTTCGGGTAATGCAGATTCGAATTGCGAAGGCAACACAGGAAGGGGACTGGCGCAGGGTGAAAGCCTTGCAAAGGTCCCTGACCCGCTCGTGGTCCGCCAAGGCATCGGCGGTGCGGCGAGTGGCGATGAACCAAGGTGCGCGGACGGCAGGAGTCGATCGCGTCGAGTGGGAAACGCCTGAAGACCGATGGGAAGCCATCGGGAGGTTGAAGCACCGGGGGTATCGACCGCTGCCGTTGAAGCGTGTCTACATCCCCAAGTCAAATGGGAAGAAGCGCCCTCTGGGCATTCCGACCATGCACGACCGAGCCATGCAAGCGCTGTATCTGCTGGCGCTGGAGCCGGTGTCCGAAGGGACGAGCGATCCGAACTCTTATGGGTTTCGGATCAATCGCTCCACTCACGATGCCATGTCCCAGCTCTTCGCGTCCCTGTCCAAGCGAGCTTCGGCTCAATGGGTGCTGGAAGCGGATATCAAAGGGTGTTTTGACCATATCAGCCACAACTGGCTGGAGCGCAATGTCCCAATGGACAAAGCAATCCTTCGGAAGTGGTTGAAAGCTGGCGTGGTTTTTCAGGGCCAGTTTCAGGCGACCGACGCCGGAACACCACAGGGAGGCATCATTTCCCCGACTCTGGCAAACGTGGCACTGAACGGATTGGAGCGACAACTGGATGCGTCCCTACGGGCGAAATTCGGCGTCGTGAAATCCAACAAGCTGAAAGTGAATGTAGTGCGCTATGCGGACGACTTCGTGATCACCGGCAATACGCCGGAGGTGTTAGAAAATGAAGTGAAGCCGTGGGTGGAGAAGTTCCTGGCAGTACGGGGGCTGACACTATCGACGGAGAAAACGCGGATCGTCAACATCGCCGACGGCTTTGACTTTCTAGGGTGGAATTTCCGGAAGTACTCGGGAAAGCTGCTCATCAAGCCGAGCAAGAAGAACGTGCAAGCGTTCTACCGCAAAGTGAAGGAAGTCATCAGTGTCAAGAAAACGGCAAAGCAGGATGATCTGATCAGACTGCTGAATCCGATGCTAAGAGGGTGGGCGCAGTATCATCGCCCGGTGGTAGCAACGGCGGCGTTCACCAAGATGGAGCACCAGATCTTCTGTGCTTTGTGGAGGTGGGCAAAACGGCGACATCGAGGGAAGAATGCCGAGTGGGTGCGGAAGAAATACTTCGCCACCATAGAGGCTCGGAACTGGGTGTTTGGAACCACGACTGTGGATAAGAAGGGCAATCCTTTCTGGCTGGAGCTGTATTCGCTTGCGAGTACGCAGATAAGGAGGCACAAGAAGGTTCGGGCGGACTACCATCCGTTTGACCCAGCGCAGGAGATGTATGGCGAGAAATTGCGACAGGCACGCATGTCCGACGACATGTCACACCGCAAGCAATGGATCAAGCTGTATATGTCCCAGCGGGGCTTGTGTGCGGTGTGTCAGAGCAAGATAACCAAAGAGACTGGATGGGATGACCATCACCTCGTGCCGCGCGTTCTTGGCGGCTCCGATGCTCTAGGAAATCGAGTGCTGGTGCATCCCGGTTGTCATGTTCAAGTCCATCACTACGGCAGAATCGCTGTAAAGCCGGTACTTGATTGACTCATTTACTTTGAGAGGCTTGAGCCGTATGCGGGGAAACTCGCACGTACGGTTCTTAGGGGGGAGCATCACCAGAAATGGTATGCTCCTACCCTACCCCGAAACATTTCCCGCCGTCCCCGTGAAAGTCTTCCGCGGCCTGCCCAACGCCGAGAGCCGCGCGCCCTGCGCGCTTACCATCGGCAATTTCGACGGTGTGCATCGCGGCCACCAGTCGCTGCTTGCGCGCGCGCGCGCGGCGGCCGACGCGCGCGGCCTGCCGCTGTGCGTGATGACGTTCGAGCCGCATCCGCGCGAGTTCTTCACGCCGGACAAGGCGCCGACCCGCATCGCCCTGCTGCGCGACAAGCTCGAGAGCCTGCGCCGCAATGGCGTCGACCGCGTAGTGGTGGAGCACTTCAACGCCCACTTCGCCGGCCAGTCGCCACAGGCATTTGTCGAGAACGTGCTGTGGCACGGCCTGCACGCGCGCTGGGTGCTGGTCGGTGACGATTTCCGCTTCGGCGCCAAACGCGCCGGCGATTTTGCCTACCTGCAGGACGCGGGCCAGCGTTTCGGTTTCGACGTCGAGCAGATGGGCTCGGTGTCCGAAGGCGGCATCCGCATCTCCAGCTCGGCCGTGCGCCAGGCGCTCGCCGATGGCGACCTCGAACATGCGCGCCGCCTGCTCGGCCATGGCTATGCGATCAGCGGCCATGTGATCCACGGCCGCAAGCTGGGCCGCGACCTGGGCTTTCCGACGCTGAACCTGCGCATCTCGCACAAGCGTCCGGCGGTCAACGGCATCTTCGTCGTGCAGGTGCACGGCATTGCCGATCATCCGCTGCCGGGCGTGGCCAGCATCGGCGTGCGCCCGACCATCGAGGACGCCGGCCGCGTGCTGCTGGAAGTCCACCTGTTCGACGTCAACGAGAACCTGTACGGCAAGCTGATCCGGGTGGAGTTCATGAAGAAGCTGCGCGATGAGGCGCGCTTCGACAACCTGGAAGACCTGACCGCGGCCATCGCCAAGGACAGCGCCGACGCGCGCGCCTTCTTCGGCCTGACCGCGCCGGACGCCCCGACCGGCCAGGCCGAGGGCGCTGGCGGCCGCGACTTCGCCACCTCCGCCACCGACCGAATTAGCTAGCGGCCCGGCACCCCGGGGTGCCGGTTCGCGCTCCGCCTCATCCCGTCTTTCCTGCGCGCACGCCATGTGCGGCCCCTATGTGGCCAAATACGCGGCCCGCTGCGCGCCAAACGAATTGCCCCGAGAATCGACATGTCCAACGACAAACGCGCCAAGCCCGAGAAAAGCAAATATCCGGTCAACCTGCTGGACACCCCCTTCCCGATGCGCGGCGACCTGCCCAAGCGTGAACCGCAGTGGGTCAAGCAGTGGCAGGACAAGCAGCTCTACAAGAAGATCCGCGCGGCCCGCAAGGGCGCGAAGAAGTTCGTGCTGCACGATGGCCCGCCGTACGCCAACGGCGACATCCACATCGGCCACGCGGTCAACAAGGTGCTCAAGGACATGATCGTCAAGGCGCGCGGGCTGACCGGCCTGGACGCCGTCTACGTGCCGGGCTGGGACTGCCACGGCATGCCGATCGAGATCCAGATCGAAAAGCAGTTCGGCAAGGGCCTGCCGGTGCAGGAAGTCCAGGCCAAGGCGCGTGCCTATGCCACGGAGCAGATCAAGCGCCAGATGGTGGACTTTGAACGACTGGGCGTGCTCGGCGACTGGGACCATCCGTACCTGACCATGAACTACAGCAACGAGGCCGACGAGATCCGCGCCCTCGGCAAGATCATGGAAAAGGGCTATGTGTTCCGCGGCCTGAAGCCGGTCAACTGGTGCTTCGACTGCGGTTCGGCGCTGGCCGAGGCTGAAGTCGAGTACAAGGACAAGGTCGACCTGTCGATCGACGTGGGCTTCCCGTTCGCCGAAGCCGACAAGCTGGCGCATGCCTTCAAGCTTTCGATCGAGCAGATCAACGCCAAGCCGGGCTGGATCGTGATCTGGACCACCACGCCGTGGACGATCCCGAGCAACCAGGCGCTCAACGTGCATCCGGAAGTCGAATACGCGCTGGTCGACACGCCGCGCGGCTACCTGATCCTGGCCACCGAGCGCGTCGAGGAACAACTCAAGATCTATGAACTGGAAGGCAAGGTCGTCGCGACCACGACTGGTGCCGCCCTGTCGGAAATCCGCTTCCACCACCCGCTGGCCAAGATGGACGCCGGCTATGACCGCCTGTCGCCGATCTACCTCGGCGACTACGTGACCACTGACACCGGCTCGGGCATCGTGCACTCGGCGCCGGCCTATGGCGTGGAAGACTTCCAGTCGTGCAAGGCGCACGGCATGAGCGACCACGACATCATCAGCCCGGTGATGGGCAACGGCGTGTACGCGGGCACGCTGCCACTGTTCGGCGGCCTGTCGATCTGGGATGCGAACCCGAAGATCGTCGAGGTCCTGAAGGCATCCGGCAACCTGTTCAACTCGCACAAGTACACCCACAGCTACATGCACTGCTGGCGTCACAAGACGCCGATCATCTACCGCGCCACCTCGCAGTGGTTCGCGGGCATGGATGTCGATCCGGTCGAGCAGAACGGCAAGGCCGTGCCGACGCTGCGCGAAACCGCGCTGGCCGGCATCGAGGCCACCGAGTTCTATCCGTCGTGGGGCAAGCAGCGCCTGCACAACATGATCGCCAACCGCCCGGACTGGACGCTGTCGCGCCAGCGCCAGTGGGGTGTGCCGATGGCCTTCTTCCTCCATAAGGAAACCGGCGCGCTGCACCCGCGCACGCCCGAGCTGCTGGAAGAAGTGGCAAAGCGCGTCGAGCAGCACGGCATCGAAGCCTGGCAGGCGCTGGACCCGAAGGAACTGCTCGGCGCCGAGGCCGACCAGTACGAAAAGAACCGCGACACGCTCGATGTGTGGTTCGATTCGGGCACCACGCACTGGACCGTGATCCGCGGCTCGCACCGCGACGACCTGTACGACCCGTCGGCCGATGAAGTCGACGGCCGCCTGGCGGACCTGTACCTGGAAGGCTCCGACCAGCACCGCGGCTGGTTCCACTCGTCGTTGCTGACGGCATCGATGCTGTACGGCAAGCCGCCCTACAAGGCGCTGCTGACGCATGGCTTCACCGTGGACGGCGAAGGCCGCAAGATGTCCAAGTCGGTCGGCAACACCGTGTCGCCGCAGGACATCGCCAACAAGATGGGCGCCGAGATCATCCGCCTGTGGGTGGCCTCGACCGACTACTCGGGCGAGCTGTCGATCTCCGACGAGATCCTCAAGCGCGTGGTGGAAAGCTATCGCCGCATCCGCAACACGCTGCGCTTCCTGCTGTCGAACCTGTCCGACTACGACCACGCGAAGCATGCGCTGCCGGCCTCCGAATGGCTGGAGATCGACCAGTACGCCGTGGCACTGACCGAGCGCCTGCAGAAGGAAGTACTGTCGCACTACGACTCGTACGAATTCCACCCGGTGGTAGCCAAGCTGCAGACCTTCTGCTCGGAAGACCTGGGCGGCTTCTACCTGGACGTGCTGAAGGACCGCCTCTACACCACCGCGCCGGACTCCAGGGACCGCCGCGCGGCGCAGAACGCGCTGTACCACATCACGCAGGCCATGCTGCACTGGATGGCGCCGTTCCTGTCGTTCACCGCCGAGGAAGCCTGGCAGGTGTTCGCGCACGGCACCGGCCACACCGACACCATCTTCACGAGCACCTACTACACGCTGCCGGAAGTGGACCAGGCCGACGACCTGCTGCAGAAATGGCATACCCTGCGTGAAGTGCGCGCGGAAGTCACGAAGCAGCTGGAAGCGGTGCGCGTGGAAGGCGCCATCGGTTCGTCGCTGCAGGCCGAGGTCAACATCCAGGCCGGCGGCCCGGTGCTGGCCGCGCTGCAGAGCCTCGGCGACGATCTGCGCTTCGTGCTGCTGACGTCCGCGGCCACGGTCACGCCCGCGCCAGAGGCTGGCGACCTGCTGGTCACCGTGGCGGCTTCGGCACACGCCAAGTGCGAGCGCTGCTGGCACTACCGCGCCGATGTCGGACAGAACCCGGACCACCCGACCCTTTGCGGCCGCTGCGACAGCAACCTGTTCGGCGCCGGTGAACACAGGAGCCATGCCTGATGGCATCGACCACGACCCGTTCCGCCCGCCCGGCGCGCCGCAATAACAAGGCCTCGGGCAACACCACGCCGCTGCTGTGGATGGCATTCGCCCTGCTGGTGGTGGTGCTGGACCAGTTCTTCAAGATCGTTATCGTGCGCACGTTCACCTATGGGGAATCGCGTCCGGTGACGAGCTTCTTCAACCTGGTCCTGGTGTACAACAAGGGCGCGGCGTTCAGCTTCCTGGCCGATGCCGGCGGCTGGCAGCGCTGGTTCTTCACCGGGCTCGGGATCGTAGTCGGCGCGTTCATCGTCTGGCTGCTGTACCGCCACACGGGCCAGCGGCTGTTCTGCTTCGCCGTGTCGCTGATCCTGGGCGGCGCCGTGGGCAACGTGGTCGACCGCGTGGTCTACGGGCACGTGATCGACTTCCTCGATTTCTACGTGCGCAACTACCACTGGCCCGCGTTCAACGTGGCGGACTGCGCCATCACGGTGGGCGCGGTGCTGCTGATCGTGGACGAGTTGCGGCGCGTTCGTCGACACTGAGCCGGCACTGAGCCGCCTCCGGCAGCCTGCACGTGCTGCCGGTATCATGCCGAAACCATTTTCTCTGACGAGTCCCACATGGATTTGCGCGGCAAGCACATCGTTCTCGGCCTGACCGGCGGCATCGCCTGCTACAAGTCCGCCGAGCTGGTCCGCCTGCTGACCAAGGCCGGCGCCACGGTCCAGGTGGCAATGACCGAGGCGGCGACCCATTTCATCACCCCGGTCACCATGCAGGCCCTGTCGGGCCGCCCGGTCTTCCTGTCGCAGTGGGATGCGCGCGTCGACAACAACATGGCGCACATCGACCTCTCGCGCGAGGCCGATGCTATCGTGATCGCACCCGCATCGACCGACTTCCTGGCCAAGCTGGCCAATGGCCTGTGCGACGACCTGCTCACCACGCTGTGCATCGCGCGCGACTGCCCGCTGCTGGTGGCGCCCGCCATGAACCGCCAGATGTGGGCCGCCGCGCCAACACAGCGCAACGCGGCGCAGCTCCGTGACGACGGTGTCGTCATCCTGGGACCGGGCAGCGGCGACCAAGCCTGCGGCGAAGTCGGCGACGGCCGCATGCTGGAACCCGAAGAGCTGGTCGATGACATCATCGCGTTCTTCCAGCCCAAGCCGCTGTCGCGCAAGCGCGTGCTGATCACCGCGGGCCCGACCTTCGAGGCCATCGATCCGGTGCGCGGCATCACCAATCTTTCCTCGGGCAAGATGGGCTTTTCCATCGCCCGCGCTGCACGCGAGGCCGGCGCCGAGGTGCTGCTCGTAGCCGGCCCGACCGGTCTGCCCACGCCGCGCGGCGTGGTGCGCACCGACGTGCGCAGCGCCCAGCAGATGCATGACACGGTGCTGGCCCAGCTGCGCGACGTCGACGTCTTCATTGCGGTCGCGGCCGTCGCCGACTGGCGCCCCGCCGAGGTGGCGCAGCAGAAGCTCAAGAAGGCCAACGATACCGATACGCCAACGCTGCAGTTCGTGCAGAACCCGGACATCCTGGCGACCGTGGCCGCGCGCGCCGATGCGCCCTATTGCGTCGGCTTTGCCGCGGAGAGCGAAAACCTGGAGCAGTACGGCGAGCAAAAGCGCCGGCGCAAAGGCGTGCCGCTGCTGGTCGGCAATATCGGCCACCACACCTTCGGCCTCGACGACAACGAGATCGTGCTGTTCGATGCCGCCGGCATGACCCGGCTGCCGCGCGCCGACAAGCTCACGCTGGCGCGCCAGCTCGTGGCCGCTATCGGCCAGCGCCTGCCGGGCCGCGCCCAACCCTGACGCTCCATGACCGCGACCAAGCCCCGGCTGCGCCTGTCCGTGCTCGACCAGAGCCCGGTCATCGCCGGCCATACCGCCCGTGACGCGCTGGCTGCCACCGTAGAGCTTGCCCAGATGGCCGACGCGCTTGGCTACACGCGCTACTGGTGCGCCGAGCACCACGGCCTGCATGGCGTCTGCAATCCGGCGCCCGAAGTCATGCTCGCACGCATCGGCAGCGTCACGCAGCGCATCCGGCTGGGCTCGGGCGGCGTCATGCTGCCCTACTACAGCCCGTTCAAGGTCGCCGAGCAGTTCCGCATGCTCGAAGGACTGTTCCCGAACCGCATCGACCTCGGCGTGGGCCGCGCACCTGGTGGCGACATGCGCACGGCACAGGCCGTGGCGATGGGCCAGTACGACCGCGGCGCGCAGTTCGAGGAGCAGGTGCGCGACCTGTCCTGCCTGCTGCGCGGCGACGTGCCCCCCGGCCATCTGGCCGAGGGCGTGCTGCTCCAACCCGTGGTGGATACAAGGCCCGAACTGTGGATACTGGGTTCCAGCGACTACGGCGGCGCACTGGCCGCGCGCCTGGGGTTGCGGTTCGCGTTCGCGCATTTCATCAACGCGCACACCGGCCACTTGGTCGCGCGGCAGTACCGTGAGGACTTCCGGCCCGGGTACGAGGCACGGCCCTACAGCGCCGCCGCGATCTTCGTGATCTGCGCCGACACCGACGCCGAAGCCGCCGAACTGGAACGCGCGGTGGACCTGCGCCGGCTGCAGATGGCCTATGGCGTCAATGCCCCGATTCCCTCGCTGGAGCAGGCTGAGAGCCACGTTCCGACCGAACGCGACCAACTGATCATCGAGCGCGAACGCCCGCGCACGATCTGCGGCACGCCTGAACGCGTGACAGCGCGCATGCTGGCCCTGCGCGAGCAGTTCGCCGCGGATGAGCTGGTCGTGCTGAGCGTGACCGCCACCTATGCCGCCCGGTTGCGCACTTACCAGCTGCTGGCCGAAGCGTTTGAACTGAATTCCGAAAACTGAATCCGGCAGGGCAAGCCTCCTTGCCGGAGATTCGCAGAACCGATCCTGAAAATGAGCCAAGAACTGAACCCATCCGTTGAAATCAAGGTGCTGGATTCCCGCCTGAACGAGTGGGGTCTGCCCGCCTACCAGAGCGACATGGCCGCCGCCATCGACCTGCACGCCTGCGTCGACGCGCCGGTGTCGATCGCGCCGGGTACCGCTGCGCAACTGGTGCCAGCCGGCATCGCCGTGCACATGGGCAACCCGTACATGGCGGCGACTATCGTGCCGCGCTCGGGGCTGGGCCACAAGAAAGGCCTGGTGCTGGGCAATTCGATCGGCGTGATCGACGCCGACTACCAGGGCCAGATCATGGTCAGCGTGTGGAACCGCAACGCACCCGGTACCGAGCCCATCGTGATCCAGCCGGGCGAGCGCATCGCCCAGATGATGTTCGTGCCCGTGCTGCGCCCGGTGTTCACGACAGTGGCAGAATTCTCGGAAAGCAGCGAGCGCGGCGCCGGCGGTTTCGGCTCGACCGGCGTACACCACGCCAAGGCCAGCGCCTGAGCGCAGCCGGCCCCTGGAACCTCAGCCCTGCTGTTCGAACAGCAGGGCCACGCCAGCGGCGGCCTCCGCAGGAATCAGCGTTTCGTGCGGGCCCAGGTCCTGGGCCGGAATGCCGGCCGCACGCCAGAGCTGGCGGGCTTCGCCCAGCGCACTGGTGCGCAGCCGGATCGCCGCATAGCCAGGCACGTCGCGCCGGATGTGCGAGGTGCCGGTGGCCGCCGCCAGCGCCTGCGGCGTGCTGATGACCAGCGTGGCATCGTCCAGCGCGAGGCTGCAGATGTGGTCGCTGAGCTGGGTCATCTCGCCGCCGGTCAGTTCGGCATAGGCACGGCCGGCGGCGTCGACCAGCGCCGGCGCCACCACGAGGAACATCGACGCAATGCCCTGCGCGCCATTGGCGTGGCGCATCCACTCCGGCCGCCAGAGCAGTTCAGGCGTGCGATGCTCGCAGACGAAATACCGCGCGCCCGGCGCATCATCCAGCGCCGTGACTCGGAAGGTGGCAGCGTGCTCGCTGCCATCGTCGAGCACCACGGGACGGGAAAACGCGATCGGGTCGGACGTATGCCATCCGTCCTCGCGCAGCCGGGCCGCCGTGCTGAAGGCGTCGGCGCTCTTGCATGACATTGCCGCACAGCCGCCGCCGCGCACCTGCGCCTCCCAGTAGTACTGCCGGCTGGGATTGGGCGCCGTGACGTGCAGCAGCTCGATGTAGTCGCGCGCGAGCATGATGCAGTGGTTCTGTGAACCCAGCGTATGGTAACCGCGCGGCGTCAGCGTGAAACCGAGCCGGCGCCAGGCCTCGGCGCCGGCATCGAGATCGGGGCAGACCACGACGGCATGGTCGAACATTTCAGCGTGGTTTGCCATCACTCGAACTGGATGTTGGCCTTGCGCGCCACGGCCTGCCACTTGTCGTGCTCGTGGCGCACCAGGTTGCCAAGCTCGGCCGGGCTGCCGCCGACGATCTCGAACCCCTGCGCCGCCAGCGCATCGACCACGCGTGGCTGGTGCAGCGACTCCACCAGCGCATCGTGGATGCGGCTCACGGTGGCGGGCGCCATGCCCGCCGGGCCAAACACGCCGATCCACGAGTACGCCTCAAACCCGCGCATGCCCTGCTCGGCCACCGTCGGCACCTGCGGCAGCTGCTTCAGGCGGCTGGTGCCGGTCACGCCGAGCACCTTGATGGTCTTGGCCGCAACGTGGGCCTGCACGGCCGCGTAGCTGCTGAAGAAAATGTCGACCTCGTTCGCCAGCACGGCCTGCACGGCCGGGCCGCCTCCCTTGTAGGGCACGTGCAGCATGTGCACGCCGGCTTCGGTCGCCAGGGCCTCGGCGGCGAGCTGGTTGAGGCTGCCGATGCCGGATGAGGCGTAGCGCACGCCGTCGTGCTTGGCCTTGGCGAGCGCGATCAGCTCGCGCACATTCGATGCCGACAGCGCCGGGTTGGCGGCGATCACCAGCGGGAAGCGCACCAGTTGCGAAATCGGCGTGAAATCGCGGAAGGTGTCGTAGGGCAGCTGCTTGTAGGCAAACGGGTTGATCGCGTGGGTGTCGAATGCCATCAGCAGCGTATTGCCGTCCGGCTTTGCCCGCGCGACCGTGCTGGAAGCGATCAGCCCGCCCGCGCCCGGCTTGTTGTCGACCACGACCGTCTGGCCAAGCAAGGCCTTGAGGCCCGGCTGAAGCTGGCGCGCCACGATATCGACGCTGCCGCCCGGCGGGAATGGCAGGACCATCGAAATCGGGCGGCCGCTCACGGGCGATTCGGCGGGCGCACTCGCAGCGGTGGCGGCAACGGCTTGCACCGCAGTCAGGGGCGTGGCGGCCAGCGGCAGCGCCTTGAGCAGCATGCGGCGCAGCCGCGTGCGTTCGGGACGGGACATCGGTCTTTCAGGATGGGGCAACCAGCCGGCTGCCGGGACAAAAACAAAGGGCGGCATCTCTGCCGCCCCTGTATTTTGCCCGAGGATGGCCGCAATTGCAGACAATGTCCTCGCGCGCCCGGTCAGGCCTCCGCGCGCTGCTCGCTTTCCGGCGCCTCCGGCGGCTCCGGATCGGCCTCGGAGAAGTCCAGCTTGATCTGGTCCTGATCATCGAGATCGACCACCACCTTGCCCCCGGACACCAGCTTGCCGAACAGCAACTCGTCGGCCAGGGCCTTGCGGATCATGTCCTGGATCAGGCGCTGCATCGGCCGTGCGCCCATCAGCGGATCGAAGCCCTTGTGCGCCAGGAACTTGCGCAGTTTCTCGGTGAAGCTGGCTTCCACCTTCTTCTCGTGAAGCTGCTCTTCCAGCTGCATCAGGAACTTGTCGACCACGCGCAGGATGATTTCCTCGTCCAGCGAGCGGAAGCTGATCATCGCATCCAGCCGGTTACGGAACTCAGGCGTGAACATGCGCTTGATGTCCGCCATCTCGTCGCCCTGCTCGCGCGACGTGGTGAAGCCGATGGTGGCGCGGTTCATGGTCTCCGCCCCCGCATTCGTGGTCATGATGATGATCACGTTGCGGAAGTCCGCGCGCCGGCCGTTGTTGTCGGTCAGCGAACCATGGTCCATCACCTGCAGCAGGATATTGAAGATATCCGGATGCGCCTTCTCGATTTCATCCAGCAGCAGCACGCAGTGCGGCTTCTTGGTGACGGCCTCGGTCAGCAGGCCGCCCTGGTCGAAGCCCACGTATCCCGGCGGCGCGCCGATCAGGCGGCTCACCGCATGGCGTTCCATGTACTCGGACATGTCGAAGCGCAGCAGCTCGATGCCCATGATGAAAGCGAGCTGCTTGGCGACTTCGGTCTTGCCCACGCCGGTGGGGCCCGAGAACAGGAACGAGCCGATCGGCTTGTCGGTCTTGCCCAGGCCCGCGCGCGACATCTTGATCGCCGAGGCCAGCGCCTCGATGGCCGGGTCCTGGCCGAACACCACCGACTTCAGGTCGCGTTCCAGCGTCTGCAGCTTGCTGCGGTCGTCCTGGTTCACGCTCTGCGGCGGGATGCGGGCAATGCGCGAGACGATGTCCTCGATCTCGCTCTTGCCGATGGTCTTCTTCTGCTTCGACTTCGGCAAAATGCGCTGCGCCGCGCCGGCTTCGTCGATCACGTCGATCGCCTTGTCAGGCAGGTGACGGTCGGTGATGAAGCGCGCCGACAGTTCCGCGGCCGCGGTCAGCGCCGATGCCGCGTACTTGACGCCATGGTGTTCCTCGAAGCGCGACTTCAGCCCGCGCAGTATCTGTACGGTCTGGTCGACCGACGGTTCGACCACGTCGATCTTCTGGAAACGCCGCGACAGCGCAGCGTCTTTCTCGAAAATGCCGCGGTATTCGGTGAAGGTGGTCGCGCCGATGCACTTGAGCTGGCCCGACGACAGCGCCGGCTTGAGCAGGTTGCTGGCATCCAGCGTGCCGCCCGATGCGGCGCCCGCGCCGATCAGCGTGTGGATCTCATCGATGAAGAGGATCGCGTTCGGGTTGTCCTTGAGCGACTTCAGCACGCCCTTCAGGCGCTGCTCGAAATCGCCGCGGTACTTGGTGCCGGCCAGCAGCGCGCCCATGTCGAGCGAGTACACGGTGGCCTTTTCGAGGATGTCGGGCACCTCGTTCTTGGTGATGCGCCACGCCAGGCCTTCCGCGATCGCGGTCTTGCCGACGCCGGCCTCGCCCACCAGCAGCGGGTTGTTCTTGCGCCGGCGGCACAGCACCTGCACCACGCGTTCGACTTCGCTCTCGCGGCCGATCAGCGGGTCGATCTTGCCGGCCTTGGCCAGCGCGTTCAGGTTCTGCGTGTATTGCTCGAGCGGGCTTTCCTTGCCGTCGCCGCCCTCGCCCTCGCCCGCGGCATCGCCGTGCTTGGCGGGCTCGGACTGGTCCTTGCGGATGCCGTGGCTGATGAAGTTGACCACGTCCAGGCGCGTCACGCCCTGCTGCTGCAGGTAATAGACCGCGTGCGAGTCCTTCTCGCCGAAGATGGCGACCAGCACGTTGGCACCGGTCACTTCCTTCTTGCCGTTGGAAGTCGACTGCACGTGCATGATCGCGCGCTGGATCACGCGCTGGAAACCGAGCGTAGGCTGGGTGTCAACCTCGTCGGTGCCGGGAACGACCGGTGTGTTGTCAGCGATGAAATTCTTCAGGCTAGTGCGCAAGTCCTCGATATTGGCTGCGCAGGCGCGCAAGACCTCAGCTGCCGTCGGGTTGTCGAGCAACGCCAGCAGCAGGTGTTCCACGGTAATGAACTCGTGGCGTGCCTGCCGGGCCTCAACGAACGCCATGTGCAGGCTCACTTCCAATTCTTGCGCAATCATGCTTCCTCCATCACGCACTGCAGGGGATGGCCCGCCTGCCGCGCGTGCGTTGACACCAGCTCGACTTTTGTCGCGGCGATATCTCTGGTGTAGATACCGCAGACGCCCTTACCTTCGCGGTGCACGGTGAGCATGATCTGCGTCGCCGTTTCCCGGTCCCTGCTGAAATACTGTTGCAGGATCATGACTACAAACTCCATCGGAGTGTAGTCGTCATTGAGCAGCACCACCTTGTACATAGCGGGCGGTTTGAGCTGCTGCTCTTTCCGCTCCAGAATGGTGCCTGCTTCGCGTTGTGGGACATTCGCCAGCCGTGTAGCCATGGCTTTATTCTAACCCTTACTCGCAACTCTGCAATTTGGGGAACAGTCGCAGGATTCAAGAGCCGTGCCACCCGTTCCCAGTCATTCGGACAGTGCCAAAGGCACTGCAATGCACGTGGGCGGTGCACGCTGGCAGGCTACCGCCAACGCGCGCCGCACCACTGTTCGCGCCCCCACACGGTACCACCAGCCGCCGTCCCATTCCCGCCACACCCTGCCGGGAGTGGGGAATCCGCCAACTTGACAGTAGATTGGTTTGCCAGAAGAATCGGTCGCACACCGGGTCCAGGCTCGCGAGCCAAGCAAAAGGCCGGACCGGGTGATCCGTGAGCAGGGAGGCCCACGAACCAGTGGCGGCTGGCCCGGCAATCAACTGCCGGAACCGTCGCCACGCGATACACCATGCTGCGTCATTGCCGGCCGCGCCCCGAAAGGAAGCGGCCGCCATGGCGCCGCAGCGCGTGTCATCCGGCTGGCCGCAGGCTTCCCCGCTTTGAAATCTGCAATTTCGTTGGGGGAGTATATGGCAAGCGGTATCGTCAAATGGTTCAATGACGCCAAGGGTTTCGGGTTCATCAAGCCGGACGAAGGCGAAGAAGAACTGTTTGCGCACTTTTCGGCAATCCAGATGTCGGGCTTCAAGACGCTCAAGGAAGGTCAGCGCGTCTCGTTCGAGGTGATCCAGGGCCCCAAGGGCAAGCAAGCCACCAACATCCAGGACGCCTCGGCCTGAAGTGCGCCGCGACCGCACCCGGGCCGACAGAGTTCCGGGGTGGTCACCAAGGATGCGGGGGGAACTCCCCCGGAACGGGATCCGCGCAAGCTTGTGTCATCGCCCTCAGGGCAGCGGCAGTGCCGCTGCACGGACCTCAGCTGCACGCTACCGCATCCGACAGAAAGCCCGGCTTCGTGCCGGGCTTTCTGCATTCTGTGCGGGTGACGGCGCCGCCAGTCAGGTCCAGCCCTCGATCTTCAGGCCACTGGCCTGCTCGGCCTCCTCCCGGCTGACACGACGCACGGTCTGGCCAAAGGTCCAGACATGGCCTTCCGGGTCGCGGGCGGTATAGACGCGGTCACCGTAGAACTGGTCTTCCGGCTCGCGGACGATCACCGCGCCGGCGGCGCGGGCACGCTCGCAATGGGCATCCAGCCCGTCCTCCAGGTGAACATGGATCGACTGCGTGTTCTTGCCATTCACGCTGGCGGGGCTTGCGGTGTAGTCGGCCCACTCGCTGCCCACCATCAGGTAGCTGTCCCCGAAGCGCATCTCGGCATGCGCGAGTCTGCCCTGATCGTCGGTGATGACCATGGTGCGCGTGAAACCGAACGCCTTTTCCAGCCAGTCGAGCGCGCCCAGGGGCTCCTTGTAGAACACTGCCGCGCCTAGTGTGGTGCGGCGAAACGGGTCTTCCATCAGTTGACTCCTTGCATGGCGGAATACCCTCACGTTCTAGCCAACCGCTTCCCGGCAGGCAAGAAAAAACCCCGGAAGCCGCATGGCGGCGCCGGGGTCTTCCCTGCAGGCGCGCGCCAGTGCCCGCAGAACCAGCGAGGTCAGTGCGCGCGATAGCTCAGCGCCGTGCGCCCCTCGTTGGTGAGGTATTGCGATGGCGCTGGCAACGCGGGTTTCTAGGGCAGCTTGGCCCACAGACGGTCCCACCAAGTAGGTGGCAACCTTACGAAGCCATCGTTACTGCCCACATCGTATATCACGTGCGTGGGTTCCCAAATGGGCTCGCGAGGTTCCGGGGTAAGATATTGGCGCTCTGCCAGTAGCTCGCCAGTTTTGCCGTCATACAGACGAAACAGCGTTCCCCATTCGTTTGAGAGGTAGCAAGTTTCGCCGACGTATAGCGCCCCCTCGTCCCGCTTGCACTCATGGGCGTTTCGCCGGTTTTGGATGTCATCCCAATATAGCCATCCGAGACAAAAAATAATCAGCACCAGGACCACCCGTTGCGGCGTCATCGCAGATCCCCCCACGACCACGGGAATTGAAATACCATCGACTCGGTCAAGGTTATCACTTTCATATCCGAATAAAGAATGAGATCGCCACCTTGTTTGCCAAGGGACCCATACAGGTCGTCCATAAAAATTCCATTTGGTAACGCCGATCCCAATACATACATCATCACCTTATCAAACGCCTCGGCATCCACCCGGGCGAACTGAAAATTATAGTTTCGGTGGAAACGATGCATGTCGAACCCGGATACTTTCCACCCGTTTCTATATCTACCAAGTGCAGAATTGTGTGTACGCAACTGTTGCGCAATAGCGCTTTTCGCTGGCTTGGAATATATATGCTCATTAACGAGGTAATCGAACATGCCTTTAGCACGAGGAAATTGCAGAATCCAATCGAGCTTGAACATAGTCGTATCAATCATGCTGGGCGGGAAAGGCTGCCCATTCTGATTAATGCCTTCGCGGGCGCCGTCGTCCGTATTTGCGTAATTGAGTTCGCCGGCGAACCACTTGCGCTGTAGCTTTGCAGACATGGGCCAGCCGATGCGATCCATTGCCTGGGGCACCTCCTGCAAGTCAAACGGCGGCACCGCCGGCTTTTGGGCTTTGGGGGCCGGCGCCGCAGGCTTCGGAGCAGGCGCGGGTTTCGGCGGTGGCGGGCTGTTGAGCCAGTCCTGAAACTTAACAACCGCCTCCGCAATACCTACAATCATCGGCTTTGTCGGTTCCTTGGGCTTAGGCGGCTCTTTGGGCTTCGGGGGCGGTGGCGGTTGATCGCGCAGCGGCGGCGGCGACTTCTCGTTCAGACGCGGCTCGATGTCGGTCAGCAGCGTGCACGTCTTCGCGGACGGCTTCCAGTTAGGCCACAGCAAGGCCTTCTCGTAGAACGGCAATAGCTCTTCGGACTCTTTCGACACGCTGGTACTGGCTCCATAGTTGGTCTGCGCCCCCAACGGCGCCTGCCCATTTGTGCGCTAAACGCTACGGAATTCAATAAGACCGTTCCGAATTTCCGCTTGGAGATTTTGTTATCTGTGTTGCACGTCACTTAGATCGTCGCGCGCCGCTGGCGTACCTCGCCGATGAGCTGGGTCGGGCTCTCATCGAAGCACACCACCGGGTGTTGTGGGTCCGGGGTTTCGGCATAGAGGTCGAGCACGTCTTCCATGCGTGCAATGTATTCCGCGTCGATCTTGGGAATGCACCACATGTCCTTGCGCCAGGGCTTCAGATCGTTCTCGGCCAAGCGCCGGCGTACCGTTTCGCGCGAAAGCGCTTCGTGCCCGGTCAGTTTGACGAGCGTGTCGGCGAGCAATTCCAGCGCGCACGTCCCGGTGGCGGGTTGGTGCAGGCGGTGGCGATCAGCAGGGCCTCTTCCTTGCCGCTGAGCTTGCGCTGCGCTTCGGGGCGAGCCTGTTCGTTCAGCGCCGCTTCCAGACCCGTCTTCACGAAGCGGCGCTTGGTGCGGTACACCGTGGATTCGCCAACCGCCACGGTGGCTGCAATGCTCGCGTCATCCTGGCCAGCGTGCGCTGCAAGCAAGATTTGCGCTCGCTTGAGCTTGCATGCCGCCGCTTAGCATGGCAGCAAGCGCCTCGCGCTCGGATTGGTCGAGTTCGACTCGATAGCGTAGATTCATTCGAATGGCCTCCTTCTGGAGGCCTCCTTCGACTGCGGGGATTCCGAATGAGTCAGAAATCGCTTCCATTGTCTGGCGAGCGTTCAGCCTGTCCGAGTTTCACCGACAAGCAAGGTCAGTATCTCGCCTTCATCTGGGCCTACAGCTTGATAAACGGCCGCTCTCCGGCCGAGCGCGACATGCAGCGCTTCTTCGCCGTTACGGCTCCTTCCGTCCATCAAATGGTGCTTAATCTCGAACGCAATGGATTGATCCGCCACCAAGCAGGTATTGCTCGCACCATCGAACTGCTCATTGACCACAACTGCTTGCCTGCCCTACAACCCAGCCAAACTGTCATAACCTCTGTGCAGCGGTACTAGCTGATACGGGCTGCAAAAGAAAAACCCCAGAAGCCATTGAGCCACCGGGGTTTGCGCGTCAGGCTGAGACTGACTGATATGCCGTCACATATTGTCGATCATCACCTGCCCAAAGCCCGAGCACGACACCTGCGTCGCGCCTTCCAGCAGACGGGCGAAGTCGTACGTGACCTTCTTCGACAGGATCGACTTTTCCATCGACGCGATGATCAGGTCGGCCGCCTCGGTCCAGCCCATGTGGCGCAGCATCATTTCGGCCGACAGGATTTCCGAACCCGGGTTCACGTAGTCCTTGCCGGCATACTTCGGCGCCGTGCCATGGGTGGCTTCGAACATGGCCACCGAGTCGGACATGTTTGCGCCCGGGGCGATGCCGATGCCGCCGACCTGCGCCGCCAGCGCATCGGAAATGTAGTCGCCGTTCAGGTTCAGGGTGGCGATCACCGAATATTCGGCCGGACGCAGCAGGATCTGCTGCAGGAAGGCGTCGGCAATGGTGTCCTTGATGACGATGTCGCGGCCGGTCTTCGGGTTCTTGAACTTGCACCACGGGCCGCCGTCGACCAGTTCGGCGCCGAATTCCTTCTGGGCCAGCTCGTAGCCCCAGTCACGGAAGCCGCCTTCCGTGAACTTCATGATGTTGCCTTTGTGCACCAGCGTCACCGACGGCTTGTCGTTGTCGATGGCGTACTGGATGGCCTTGCGCACCAGGCGCTCGGTACCCTGCTTTGATACAGGCTTGATGCCGATGCCCGAGGTTTCCGGGAAGCGGATCTTCTTCACGCCCATTTCGTTCTGCAGGAAGGCGATCAGCTTCCTGGCCTGCGCGCTTTCGGCTTCCCACTCGATGCCGGCGTAGATGTCTTCGGAGTTCTCGCGGAAGATGACCATGTCGGTCTTCTCCGGCTCGCGCACCGGCGAAGGCACACCCTTGAAGTAGCGCACCGGACGCAGGCACACATACAGGTCGAGTTGCTGGCGCAGCGCCACATTCAGCGAGCGGATGCCGCCGCCGACCGGGGTAGTCAGCGGGCCCTTGATCGAGACGACGTACTCCTTGAGCACGTCCAGGGTCTCGTCGGGCAACCATACGTCCGGGCCATAGACCTTGGTGGACTTCTCGCCGGCGTAGATCTCCATCCATGAGATCTTGCGCTTGCCGCCGTAGGCCTTGGCCACCGCGGCATCCACCACCTTGAGCATCACCGGGGTGATATCCAGGCCCGTACCATCGCCTTCAATGTAGGGAATGATCGGATTGTCCGGGACATTCAGCGAAAAATCCTGGTTGACCGTGATCTTCTCGCCGGCCGGAACCTTGATGTGTTGGTACATGACGTCTCCAGTACGGAACGGTTATGACGGCCGCCCGGTACACGACCCGGCAGCAAAATGAGGGAGGTGGGGCGAAGGCATTGTATCTGGACGCCGGGGCCCGCTTGCACTGCGCCGCACCATTTCAGTCTTATATAAGACACAAGACTAATTTCACATTATGCAGCAATTTTTCGCGATCTGCCATCCCGCCAAGCCGCGCCGGTCAAGGAAAGCCGGCTGCGGACCGGCGCTGCGGCATACTGCTGCCCCATGACGCTGATTGCACTGAACAAGCCATTTGGCACCATGAGCCAGTTTTCCGAGCATCCCTCGCGCCCGACCCTGGCCGAGTGGATTGCGACGCCTGGCGTATACCCGGCCGGCCGGCTCGATGCCGACAGCGAGGGCCTGCTGCTGCTCACCGATGACGGCGGCCTTCAGGCACGGATCGCCGACCCACGCCACAAGCTCGCCAAGACCTATTTCGCGCAGGTCGAGGGCATTCCCGACGAGGCTGCGCTGGCCCGCTTGCGGCAAGGCGTTGATCTTGGCGATTTCCGTACCCTGCCGGCCAAGGTCCGAGCGGTCGAAGAGCCGCCCTGGCTCTGGCCCCGGCATCCGCCGGTGCGCTATCGCGCGGCCATCCCGACAAGCTGGCTGGAATTGCAGATCCGCGAAGGCAAGAACCGTCAGGTCCGCCGCATGACCGCCGCGGTCGGCTTCCCGACGCTGCGCCTGGTGCGCGCCAGCATCGGGCGGCTGGACCTGCGAGAACTCAGCCTGCAGCCCGGGCAGTCCTGCGTCGTGGCGCCGGACCTGCTCGGCCTGCCGCCCGCGCGCGCGCCGCACCCTGCGCCACGCGGCTCCGGACAGGGCCCCAACCGGGCACGCACCACTGTCACCAGCAACAAGGGTCGAGTGCGTTACAAAAACTAACACCCGGCACGTCAACCCACCGGGCAGTGTCCTCGTTGTTGTCGGTGACGCGTCAATTGCGCGCCAACCTTTCCGACTACAGTCATTCTTCGAGGTAATCGCAATGAAAAAACTGATCGCTGCCCTGGTTGTTGGCCTGTTCGCCACTGGCGCTTTCGCTCAGGCTTCGGCTCCGGCCGCCGCCGACGCAGCTCCGGCCGCCAAGGAAGCCCCGAAGGCCAGCAAGAAGAAGAGCTCGCACAAGAAGCACGCCAAGAAGGCTGCTGCTTCGGCACCGAAGGCGGAAGGCGCCGCACAATAAGTACGCGACCGCGTCGGCCAGCCGACGTACGCGCGAAAGGCAGGTTGCCCGGCAACCTGCCTTTTTTGTATCCAACTGGCCATCGTGCAGGTGCCGCGCCGTTCGCCCGAGTGTGCGTTATGCTTGCGCCTGCCATCGAACCCCCAGCCGCATTGCCATGCGAACCCTGACCAAGACCCTGCTTTCCCGCTGCATCCTGCTGACCGCCGCCGTCAGCGGACTGGCTCACGCCCAGAGCACATTGCCCGTGGTGCCGCTCACGGCCGGGATGTACGCCATCCAGGCAGAGGTCGCATCCACCCCCGCGGCACGCGAGCAGGGCCTGATGTACCGCAAGTCGATGCCCGCCAATGCCGGCATGCTGTTCGTGTTCGAGCAGAAGGCCGGCCACTGCTTCTGGATGAAGAACACCGACTTGCCGCTGTCGATCGCCTTCCTCGCCGATGACGGCAGCATCGTCAATATCGAGGACATGGCGCCGCAGACGCAAGACAACCACTGCCCCAAGGCAGCGATCCGCTACGCGCTGGAAATGAACAAAGGGTGGTTCGCGCAGAAGGGCATCCGGGCCGGCGCGAAGATCGGCGGGCTGCCGCAACCGCGCTGAGCGCGGCAGGCAGCCAGGCCTGGCGCCGGCATTGCACCGGCGCCGGTGCGGGACTCAGTCCCGGAAGTTGTTAAAGTCCAGCGGCGCCTCGGACACGTCCTTGCGCAGCATGGCAATCACGCTCTGCAGGTCATCGCGCTTGGTGCCGGAAACACGCACGGCATCGCCCTGAATGCTGCCCTGGACCTTGATCTTGCTGTCCTTGATCATGCGCACGATCTTCTTGGCGAGGTCGCCGGTCACCCCCTTCTTGATCGTGATGACCTGCTTGACCTTGTCACCGCTGATCTTCTCGACCTTGCCGTAGTCCAGGAAGCGCACATCGACATTGCGCTTGGCCATCTTGTTGATCAGCACATCCTTGACCTGGCCCAGCTTGAAATCATCGTCCGCGAAGGCGGTCAGTTCGCCTTCCTTCTGCTCGACCCGTGCGTCCGAACCCTTGAAATCGAAACGCGTCGAGATCTCCTTGTTGGCCTGCTCGACCGCATTCTTGACCTCGACCATGTTCGCTTCGCACACTACGTCAAACGACGGCATTGCATTCTCCTTGTCACTCGCTTGCCCGACGTTCACGGCCCGAACGGGCCACGCCGGCACTTCCGTATAATCCAGCCTGCCTCGCCCTCCACGAGGCGCCCGGCCGCGCTGCGGCGGCCGCATCACCTCTAGCTTGCATGGCAGATTTCCACGAATTTTATCCCCTGCGCCGCCACAATACATTCGGATTCGACGTCCGTGCGCGCTACGCCGTCCATGTCCGCAGCGAATCCGACCTGCTGGCTGCGCTGGAAGATCCGCGCGCCAAGGGTCTTCCGCTGGTGGTGCTTGGCGGGGGCAGCAATGTGGTGCTGACCGCAGACCTGGACGCGCTGGTCCTGCTGATGGAGATTCCGGGCTATAGCGTGGAAACGGGCCCGGATGCATGGCTGGTCACGGCCGGTGCCGGCGAGAACTGGCACGGGCTGGTCGGCCGCACCATTGCCGAGGGACTGCCTGGCCTGGAAAACCTGGCGCTGATCCCCGGCACCGTGGGCGCGGCGCCGATCCAGAACATCGGCGCCTATGGCGTGGAGCTGCGCGAGCGTTTTGCGGGCTTGCGCGCGCTGGACCGCCAGACGCTGCGCTTCGTGGACCTGAACCAGGAACAGTGCGCATTCGGCTACCGCGACAGCCTGTTCAAGCAGGCAGGCCGCGACCGCTACATCATCACGGCGGTAACGCTGCGCCTGCCGCGCGATTGGCAGCCGGTGCTTGCCTACGGCGAACTGGCGCGGGAACTAGAGGGCAACGCGGCACCCGATGCCGCCACGATCCGCGATGCGGTGATTGCCATCCGCTCGCGCAAGCTGCCGGATCCCGCGCAGATCGGCAACGCGGGCAGCTTCTTCAAGAATCCGCTGGTCAGCGCGGGGCAACGGAATGCGCTGCTGGCAAGCCACCCTGACCTGGTCAGCTATGCCCAGCCCGACGGCACTTTCAAGCTGGCCGCCGGCTGGCTGATCGACCGCTGCGGCTTCAAGGGGCTCAATGACGGCCCCGTAGGCGTCTATGGCAAGCAGGCGCTGGTGCTGGTGCACCACGGCGGCGGTACGGGCGCAGCGCTGCTGGCGCTGGCCGGGCGCATCGCCGATACGGTTCAGGCCCGCTTCGGCGTGCGCATCGAACCGGAGCCGGTCGTGCTCTGACCGGCTCCGCCGCCACAATCAGGCGAAGTGGCAGACGTAGTCGAGGGTTTCCTGCACCTCGATGTCGAAGCTGCTGTTGCCCGGAACGCTGAACTGCTGGCCGGCGCCGTAGGTCTGCCAGTCTTCGGAGCCGGCCAGGCGCACGCGGCACACGCCCGCGTTGATTTCCATGATCTCGGGGGCTCCGGTGTTGAAGGTCAGCGCCGACGGGAAGATCACGCCCAGCGTCTTGCGCGTGCCGTCGGCGAACAGCACGGTGTGGCTCACGCACTTGCCGTCGAAATACAGGTTGGCCTTCTTGACGACCGATACGTTGTCGAACTGGCTCACTTCGATCTCCTTGATTGCAGTCATGTGGATGCAGTCACGTAAAAAGAGGGGCCATGGCGGCCCCTCCCGTTCTGCCTGGCAGCGCGCGCTTCAGTAGCGGCCGCAGAGCAGGTATTCCATCAGCGCCTTCTGCACGTGCAGGCGGTTCTCCGCCTCGTCCCAGACCACGCTCTTCGGGCCGTCGATCACCGCTGCCTCGACTTCCTCGCCACGGTGGGCGGGCAGGCAGTGCATGAACAGCGCATCCGGCTCGGCGCGGTCCATCATGGCGGTGGTCACCATCCAGTCCTGGAAGGCGCGCTTGCGCGTGTCGTTCTCCGCCTCGAAGCCCATGCTGGTCCACACGTCGGTGGTCACCAGGCTGGCGCCCTGGCAAGCGGCCAGCGGATCGTCAAACACCTTGAGCTGGCCTGCCGCCGATGCCGGCACCATTGCCGGATCGAGCTGGTAGCCCGGAGGCGCCGAGAAATGGAAGGTGAAGCCCAGCCGCTCGGCCGCCTGGATCCAGGTGTAGGCCATGTTGTTGGCGTCGCCGATCCAGGCCACCGTCTTGCCGCGGATGCTGCCGCGATGTTCGATGTAGGTGAACACGTCGGCCAGCACCTGGCACGGGTGGTATTCGTTGGTCAGGCCGTTGATGACCGGCACGCGCGAATGCGCGGCGAAGCGGTCAATGATGTCCTGCCCGAACGTGCGGATCATGATGATGTCGACCATGCGCGAGATCACCTGCGCCGCATCTTCGATCGGCTCGCCGCGGCCCAGTTGGGAGTCGCGCGTGTTGAGGAACACCGCGTGGCCGCCGAGCTGGTGGATGCCCGCTTCGAACGACAGGCGCGTACGCGTCGAGTTCTTCTCGAAAATCATGGCCAGCGTGCGGTCGTGCAGCGGATGCCATGTTTCGTAGTTCTTGAACTTGGCCTTGAGGATCCGTGCGCGGTCCAGCAGGTACTCGTACTCGTCGGGAGTCAAGTCGCTGAACTGGAGGTAATGCTTGATCGGGGTTGAGCTCATAAAACAAAGAAGGCGGCCCGGAGGGGACACGCCGTCATGAACATGCATGACAGGAGCGCGTCGCGGAGCCGCCTTTCGCGTCGCATACGCAATTTACGTGCAACGATCATAAGGGATTATTTCTGCTTTGGCGAGCCCGGAAGAACCCGGCTCGGCACCCGCTGACAGGTTTCCGACAGGATTCCGGCTTATGCGCAAGTCTTATATAAGATATAATACTCGCTGATTCACGCGGGGCCCGGCATACCCTTGCCGCTGCCCGCCGCCGGCATCAAAAGTGCCCCCGCAGACACCGACGCCCCGCCACCCCGGCCGGAAAGAGCGAACCAAACACTCGCCGGCCGCGTCAAACGGGCGCCCGTTCCGCGGGTTTTCCGTCGAGTCACCACGCCTCACCCGCAGTCGCCCAGTCTCATGAACCCCAACGTTCGCGAATATTTCATCCAAGGCATTACCAAGGAAGGCAAGACCTTCCGCCCGAGCGACTGGGCTGAACGACTCTGCGGCGTGATGGCGCAATTCCGCCCCGAAGGCGATACCGGCGATCCACGCCTGACCTACTCCCCTTACGTGCGCCCGATCTTCGCCGGCAACGTCAAATGTGTGGTGGTCGATGTGCGCCTGCGCGAGATCGAACCCAAGGCTCTGGACTTCGTGCTGAACTTCGCACGCGACAACAACCTGCAATTGGTCGAGGCCTGCTCACTCGAATAAGCAGCCTGGCGCCGCGAAGCGGCAGCCGGAAAACAAAAAAGCTCGTCGGATGACGAGCTTTTTTGTTGAGCGGGCACCTTGCAGTACCCGTCGGCGGGCCGCCGTGGCGGCCCCGCAGCTATCAGGCAGCCATGGCCTTGATGGCGGCCGACAGACGCGACTTGTGACGCGCAGCCTTGTTCTTGTGCACGATCTTCTTGTCGGCAATGCTGTCGATGGTCGCTTGCGACTTCTTGAAGATCTCGGCAGCGGCAGCCTTGTCGCCGGCATCGATGGCCTTGCGAACAGCCTTCACGGCGGTACGCAGGCGCGAGCGCAGGCTGGAGTTGTGGGCGTTCTGGGCAACGGCTTGGCGAGCGCGCTTGCGGGCTTGTGCGGAATTTGCCATTTAAATAAGTATCCTGAATTCAGATGCGTGCCGCGGGGGACACAACAATTAAGTCATATCGAGCGACCCGGGATGCACTGACACACGAATCCGGAACGCAACTGTCCTTGTGAATCGGCAATTATACACACACGTCGGAGCCACACGCAAGACCGGCCTGGGTATACGAGCCAACAACGCGACGCAACGCGGGGAAGCGGCGGGGACCATCCGTATAATAGTCGCCACTTCGCCGCGTGCGGCGTGCCGTTGCGGCAACTTTGCCGCGCGCCGGGCGTCATAACCGCCATCCCCGGCGCCGGATGCCGCGGCCCGCACACCGCCATGCCCGCCCGCCAGCGCCCGCCCGATCCACCGCTTCCCGCCGACTCACCTTGAACCTGCTCAAAGCGCTCGCCACCATCAGCAGCCTGACCATGCTTTCGCGCATCACGGGGCTGGTGCGCGAAATCCTCATCGCCCGGGCGTTCGGCGCGTCGGACATGACCGACGCCTTCAACGTCGCCTTCCGGATTCCCAACCTGCTGCGGCGCATCTTCGGCGAAGGCGCGTTTTCCCAGGCCTTCGTGCCGATCCTGGGCGAATACCACGCCAAGCGCGGCGACGCCGAGACCAGGCACCTGATCGATGCCGTCGCCACGGTCATGACCTGGGCCCTGATGGGCGTGTCGCTGCTGGGCGTGATCGGGGCGCCGCTGGTGATGACCGTGGTGGCGACCGGCTTCCGCGGGCAAGGCGAGACCTACACCGCCGCCGTCTTCATGACGCGGGTGATGTTCCCGTACATCGGCCTGATCTCGCTGGTGGCGCTGGCCTCCGGCATCCTCAACACGTGGCGCAAGTTCGCGGTGCCGGCCTTCACGCCGGTGCTGCTGAACCTGTGCCTGATCTTCGCCGCCCTGTTCGTCGGCCCCCGCATGGCGCAGCCGATCTATGCACAGGCATGGGGCGTGCTGGTCGGCGGCATCCTGCAGTTGCTGATCCAGGTGCCCGCGCTCCGGCGCCTGGGTGCCATGCCACGCGTGAGCTTCAGCCTGCGCAAGGCCTGGGCCGACCCCGGTGTACGCCGCATCCTGCGGCAGATGGGGCCGGCGCTGCTGGCCGTGTCGGTGGCGCAGATCAGCCTGATCATCAACACCAACATTGCCTCGCGCCTGGCAGCCGGCAGCGTGTCGTACCTGACCTATGCCGACCGGCTGATGGAATTCCCGACCGCGCTGCTGGGCGTGGCGCTGGGCACCATCCTGCTGCCGAGCCTGTCGAAGGCCAGCGCCCAGGGCAACCGTGCGGAATACTCCGGCCTGCTCGACTGGGGCCTGCGCCTGACCTTCCTGCTCGCGGTGCCATGCGCGGTGGGCCTGTTCGTGTTCGGCACGCCGCTGACTGCGGTGCTGTTCAACTATGGCAAGTTCGACGCCCACGCCGTGGAAATGACGCGCCAGGCGCTGGTTTCCTACGGCACGGGGCTGCTGGGGCTGATCGTCATCAAGATCCTGGCGCCGGGCTTCTACGCGCGGCAGGACATCCGCACGCCGGTGAAGATCGCACTGGTAGTGCTGGTCATCACGCAGGCCTGCAACTACGCGTTCGTGCCGTGGCTGGGCCATGCCGGCCTGGCCCTGTCGATCAGTGTCGGCGCCACCATCAACGCCCTGCTGCTGTTTGCGGGCCTGGTGCGGCGTGGCCTCTACCGGCCCTCCCCTGGCTGGTGGCTGTTCCTGGCCCAATTGTTCACCGCGGTGCTGCTGCTGGCCGGCCTGCTGCTCTGGTTCGTGCGCAACTTCGACTGGGTCGGGCTGGGGGCCACACCACTGCTGCGCATTGCGCTGCTGGCCTCCTGCCTGGTACTTGCGGCGGTGGTCTACTTCGGTACACTGTGGCTCATGGGACTGCGATACGCCGCCTTCAAGCGCCGGACGGTCTAGCCACTCTAGCCACTGGGGCGCCCCCGGGGCACGGCACCGCCGACCGCATCAGGAATCCGCAATGACAAGTACGAAAGTCCTGGATTACTTCGCCAGCCTTGTGGCGGACGAGAACGGCATTCCCCTGACTGAAACCGCACTTTCCATTGCGCAGGACGCCTATCCCGACCTGGACCTGCAAGCCGAACTGGCGGCGCTGGACGTGCTGGCGCTGCGCCTGAAACGCAGGATCGCCGAGGGTACGCCCGCCATCCAGCGACTGCGCCTGCTGAACCATTTTTTCTACCGCGACCTGGGCTTCGGCGCCAACGCCAACGACTACTACGACCCGGACAACTCGTACCTGAATGTCGTGATGAAGCAGCGGCGCGGCATCCCCATCTCGCTCGCGGTGCTTTACATGGAACTGGGCCAGCAGATCGGCCTGCCGCTCAAGGGCGTGTCGTTCCCCAACCACTTCCTGGTGCGCATGACGATTCCAGCCGGTGAAGTGGTGCTCGATCCGCTGACGGGAGAGACGCTGTCGAAGGAACAGCTGCAGGAGATGCTAGACCCCTACCTCGAGCGGGAAGGGATTTCCGACCCCGGCCAAGTGCCGCTCGGCCTGTTCCTGCAAGCCGCCAGCCACCGCGAGATCATCGCGCGCATACTGCGCAACCTGAAAGCGATCTACCTGCAGGAATCCCGCTGGCAGCGGCTGCTTGCGGTGCAGAACCGCCTGGTCATCCTGCTGCCCGGATCGATCGAAGAAGTGCGCGACCGCGGCCTCGCCTATGCCAACCTCGAGTGCTTCCGGCCTGCGCTGGAGGACCTGGAAGCCTATGTGAAGGCGCGCCCGGACGCCGCTGACATCGCGCAGATCCGCGACCGCATGCCGGCCCTGCGCATGATGAGCCGCAGCCTCAACTGAGACTGCGGCAGCGCTTGTTCAGCGCTCGACGCTCGGCGCGCGGCGCTTGTTGCCACGCACGAGCTTCCACAGGCCACCCAGCAGCAGCGGCACCACGGCCGCGCCGATGCCGGCCAGCACGATCAGGTTCAGGTACTGCTTGATGAACGGCAGGTTGCCAAAGAAGTAGCCCGCGAACACCAGCCCGGCCACCCAGGCCAGCGCACCGATCACATTGAAGAACTGGAAGCGCCCGAACGTCATCTGCGACACGCCCGCCACGAAGGGAGCGAAGGTACGCACGATGGGGATGAAGCGCGCCATCACCAGCGTCTTGCCGCCGTGGCGCTCGTAGAAGTCGTGCGTGCGGCGCAGCGCGTTCTGATCGAGGAAGCGCCAGTGGTGGTCGAACACCTTGGGCCCGATCCAGCTGCCGACCATGTAGTTCACCGTGTTCCCCGAAACCGCCGCAGTCAGCAACAAGCCTAGCAGGACCCACTCGTTCATGGCGCCCGTGGCGCAGAACGCGCCCGCGATGAACAGCAGCGAATCGCCCGGCAGGAACGGCAGCACCACCAGCCCGGTTTCGGCAAACACGATGACGAACAGGATCGCGTAGACCCACGCGCCATACTGCTGGATGACCGTGCCGAGGTATTTGTCGACATGCACGAGCATGTCGATGAGCTGCAGAGCGAGATCCAAGTCGTTCCCCGTTGTGTTGTAGGTTACTTCACCAAGCGCGTCATCATACAAGACCCGCCCGACGCATCGGTCACCTGGCGGGGCTTGCGCGGCCATCCCGCGTGTGGCGCGGCACGTATAATCGCCGCATGCCAGCCTCCGCCTCCCGAACCGCGCAGCCGCCGCGGCCGATCCGCCCCCTGCCCGACCAGCTCATCAGCCAGATTGCCGCCGGCGAAGTCGTGGAACGCCCGGCGTCCGTGGTGAAAGAGCTGCTCGAGAACGCGCTCGACGCAGGCTCCAGCCAGCTCGGCATCCGGCTCGAAGAAGGCGGCGTGCGGCGCATCGTCATCACGGACAATGGCTGCGGCATCCCCGCAGGCGAACTGCCGGTCGCGCTGATGCGCCATGCCACCAGCAAGATCGCTTCGCTGGACGAGCTCGAGGCCGTGCTGACCCTCGGTTTCCGCGGCGAGGCCCTGGCCTCGATCGCTTCCGTTTCCCAGCTGACCCTGACCAGCCGTACCGCCAGTGACCCGCATGCCACGCAGGTCAGTGCCGACACCGGCGCACTGCAACCGGCATCGGGCGGAATCGGCACGACAGTCGATGTCCAGCATCTCTACTTCAACACGCCGGCGCGCAGAAAGTTCCTCAAATCGGAACAGACCGAGCTGGGACATTGCCTGGAGATGGTTCGGCGTGCGGCGCTGGCGCGCCCCGACGTGGCCATTTCGGTCCATCACAACGGCAAGCCGCTCGAACACTGGAACGCCGGTGACGTGGGCACGCGTACGGCGCAGGTGCTCGGCAGTGACTTCGCGCGCGCGCGGCTGCCGCTCGATGAAGAAGCCGGCGACCTGCATCTCTATGGTTTCGCCGGACTCCCTACCGCTTCGCGCGGCCGGCCGGACCAGCAGTACTTCTTCGTCAACGGCCGCTTCGTGCGCGACAAGCTGCTCAACCATGCGGTGCGCAGCGCCTACCAGGACGTGCTGCACGGCGACCGGTTCCCGTCCTACGTGCTGTGCCTGGACCTGCCGCCGGAGATGGTGGATGTGAACGTCCACCCGTCCAAGATCGAAGTGCGCTTCCGCGAATCGCGCGCCGTGCACCAGTTCGTCTACCACGCCGTACAGCGCTGCCTGGCGCGCCAGGCCGGGGAGAACGGCGACAGCCTGCATACCGGCACGGATGACGAACCTGTTCCAACACCGGGCAGCGCCCCGCAACTGCGCGAGCCCCGCGCACCATACGGCGGCGCGGCAAGCAGCGGCAGCCAGTGGATCAACTATTCGGCAGCGCGCCAGACCGAGCTCGGCATCGCGCAGCCGCGCCAGGCCTACCTGGGCATGGTGCGCGAGGCCACGGCACCGCGGCCTTACGTGCCGTCGTCACAGCCACCCGCCTGGCTGGCCGATGCACAGGCCGCGCGGGCCGACGAACCTCCCGGCCTGCTCGACGGTGTCGCCGCGGCCAGCCCTTCGTTGCCACCCGCGAATGACACAACAGTAGCGGCCGACGACCACCCGCTCGGCTACGCGATCGCCCAGCTGCATGGCATCTATGTGCTGGCGCAGAACGCGCGCGGACTCGTGCTCGTCGACATGCACGCCGCGCACGAGCGCATCCTGTACGAACAGATCAAGGACGCGCTCGATGCGCGCGATCTCGCTGTGCAGCCGCTGCTGCTGCCCGTGACCCTGCCCGCGAGCCCAGTGGAGATCGGCACCGCGGAGGAGCATCGCGAAACGCTGGAGCTGCTTGGATTCGACATCGCGCCGGTTTCGCCTACCATGCTCGCCGTGCGCGCGGTGCCGGCGCTGTTGCAGCAGGCCGACACGGAAGCGCTCGCGCGCGACGTCCTGCGCGACCTGCATGCCTACGGCGGCTCACGCGTGCTGGCCGAGCGCCGCAACGAGCTGCTGGCCACGCTGGCCTGCCACAGCGCGGTGCGCGCCAACCGCAAGCTCACGCTCGAAGAGATGAATGCGCTGCTGCGCCAGATGGAACAGACCGAGCGCGCCGACCAGTGCAACCACGGCCGCCCGACCTGGGTGCAGCTCAGCGTGGCCGAGCTGGACCGCCTTTTCCTGCGCGGCCAGTAAGACCCGAGCCCGCTGCCGAGCGCCACGCCTTGCAGAAGTCCTGATGTCCGCCCTGCCTTTCCCTGAACACCCGCCCGTCGTCTGCCTGCTCGGCCCCACCGCCTCGGGCAAGACCGCGGCCGCGCTGGCCCTGGCGCAGCAGGCACCCGTCGAGATCATCAGCCTCGACTCGGCGCTGGTCTATCGCGAGATGGATATCGGCACCGCCAAGCCGACCCGCGAAGAACTAGCCGCAGTGCCGCACCACCTGATCGATATCATCGATCCGGCCGACAGCTACTCCGCCGCACAGTTCGTCACCGACGCCGAACGTCTGATCGGCGAGATCCGCGTACGTGGCCGCCAGCCGCTGATCGTGGGCGGCACCATGCTGTACTACAAGGCGCTGACGCAGGGCCTGAACGACTTGCCCCAGGCCGATCCCGCCGTGCGCGCCGAGCTCGACGAACTGGCCGCAGAACGCGGCTGGCCTGCGCTGCACGCGATGCTGGCGGAAGTCGACCCGGTCACGGCCGCGCGGCTGGCGCCCAATGATGCGCAGCGTATCCAGCGCGCGCTGGAAATCCACCGCCTGTCCGGGCAGCCGATGTCCGAGCTGCTGGCACGGCAGGCAGACGGCCGCACCTTCACGGGTGCGGCCGACCAGCACTACCGCGTGATCGCACTGGAGCCATCGGACCGCGCCGTGCTGCATGCACGCATTGCCGCGCGCTACGATGCCATGCTGGCTGGCGGCTTCATCGAGGAAGTCGAACGACTGCGCAGGCGTGGCGATCTCCACCCCGGCCTGCCGTCGATCCGCTGCGTGGGCTACCGGCAGGTCTGGGAATACCTGGACGGCGACACGGACTACGCGACCATGCGCGAGCGCGGCATCGCGGCTACGCGCCAGCTCTGCAAGCGCCAGATCACGTGGCTACGCAGCACGCCGGAGCGGCTGCCCGTCGACTGCCTGGCGCCCGACTACGTCGAGCAGGCCGCGCGATTGGCCGGAATGTGACGCACAGGCGATAATCGTCGCCTGTCCCGACGATGCTTTCCGCCATGCCGTCCCCATCCTTTGCCATCCGCCCTGCCACGCCCGCCGACAGTGCCACGCTGTTCCGCCTGATCTCGGCACTGGCCGAATACGAAAAGCTGACGCACCTCGTCGAAGCCACGCCGCAGAAGCTCGAACAGGCGCTGTTCGGCGCACGGCCGCAGGCCGAGGCCGTGCTGGTCGAAACCCATACGCCGGAGGGCGCGCGGCCGGTCGGGTTCGCGCTGTTCTTCCACAATTTCTCGACCTTCCTGGCCAAACCCGGCCTGTACCTCGAAGACCTGTTCGTCGAACCCGCATGGCGCGGCCATGGCCTTGGCAAAGCGCTGCTCAGGCATCTGGCGGCGCTGGCCGTGGAGCGCGGCTGCGGCCGCTTCGAATGGTCGGTGCTGGACTGGAACACGCCATCGATCGAGTTCTACAAGGCGATGGGCGCCGACGTGATGCCCGACTGGCGCATTTGTCGTGTTACCGGCGATGCACTCGCGAAGCTCGGCCGGGCAAGCTAGACGCAGCGCCGGGCAACGGTCCACTGCGGGTGTTATACACTTGATGGCATACCGCCATACAATGGCAGCACCAAATGTCTTTTTCCTGGCCACCAGCGCCGACCGCCATGTCAAGAACCAAAACCGAGCCGCCTGCCTTGCCGACGGCAGACAGTGCCAGAGAAACCGAAGCGGACAATGCGCGCGGTGCGTCGGTGGAGGAAATTGCCGACCGCATCCTGACCGCGATCTGGGAACACCGGCTGCCGCCGGGCACCAAGCTGGTCGAGGAAAAACTCGGCGGCGTATTCGGCGTCAGCCGCACCAAGGTGCGGCTGGCCTTCGGCAAGCTCGCCCATGAAGGCGTGCTGACGGTGCACCCGAACCGCGGTACGTTCGTCTCCAGCCCGAGCGTGGCCGAAGCGCGCCAGGTGCTGCATTCGCGCCGCCTGCTGGAACCCGCGCTGGTGCGGGACCTGGCCGGCACGGTCGGCGCACAGGGGTTGAAGACGCTGCGCGCGACCACGCGCGCGGAAGCGCAGGCACGCGAGAGCGACGACCGGCGCGCCATCATCCGGCTTTCCGGCGAGTTCCATTGCCGCCTGGCGGAGCTGACCGGCAACCAGTACCTTGGCAAGTACATGCGCGAGCTGTGCTCGCTGACCTGCCTGATCATCGCGCTCTACGATGCGCCGGGCGTGCCGTCGTGCCCGCACCATGAACACGACGATATCGTCGACGCGCTTGAGGCCGGCGACGGCGATCGGGCCGCGCGGTTAATGGCCGAACACCTCGACCATGTCGAAAGCACCCTGCGGCTTGAATTGCCGGCCGAAGAAAAGGTGGATCTGGAAGCGGTGTTCGCCGCCGTCTAAGGCGTCTGTGCCTTGCATCAGCCCCGCGCATGCGGGATGACGGCGGCCCGGTTTCAGCGGTGTTCGATGCGCGCCGCCAGCGCCTGCGCCAGACCGATGGTCGGCTTGGCATCCGGGCGGCGGAACGTACCCGCAGTGGCCTTGCGCGGTTGCAGCGCGACCAGTGCTTCGGCCTGCTTGACCGCGGCGGCCATCTGGTCGACCACCGGCACCGGAATGCGATCACGCACGCGCGCCGCCAGCCCGGCGAGCGGCGCGCCGGCCAGGATCACCACATCGGCCTCGTCTTCCGCCACCGCGCGGTTGGCCAGCTCGACCAGCACCGCTTCCTTTTCTTCCTGCACATCTGACACCGAGGCAAAGCTGCCGTCGAGCATGCGGATACCGGCCAGGCGGCCGTGCAGGCCGTGCATGTCCACGCATTCCTCGTACCACGGCCCGAGTGCGCGCGCGAACGTGACAATGGCAAAGCGCCGCCCCAACATGCAGGCCGAGAGCATCGCCGCCTCGGCCATGCCTACCACGGGCAGGTCGAACAGCTCGCGTGCGCCCATCAGCCCGGGGTCGCCAAAGGCGGCAATGATCGCGGCGTCGAAACCGGCCTGGTGTTCAGCCAGCATTTCCAGCGCGATCGCACCGCCGATCTGCGCCTCGGCGCGCGTGGCGATATAGGGCACCCCGCGGCTGGCGGTCAGCGGCACAAGCTCGGTACCTGGCGCGGCAACAGGCGTGGCCGCCGCCATCAGCCGCGCGGTGATGCCTTCGCTGGTGTTGGGGTTGAGGACGAGGATTCGCATATCGGTCATCCGTTGGCGCCGGCACGCGGCGCCAGCAAGCGCTCGGCGAGCCGGGCCGCAGCCAGCACGGTGCGGTCGGCACCGCGCGGGCCGGCGATCTGCAGGCCCACCGGCAAGCCATCGCGGCCACTGCCGCATGGCACCGAAATGGCCGGTGCCAGCGCATGGTTGAAGAACGGGGTGAACACTGCGTGGGCGCGCGGCTCGACCGCCACGCCGCCGATCCGTTCCGGCCCGAGCCGGTCATTGCGCCAGGCCACGCAAGGCGTGGTCGGGCACAGCAGCAAGTCGTAGCGGGTAAAGAACCCCGCCACGGTCAATGCGATCTGGCGGCTCGCCTCGCGCGCACGCGCCACATCGGCCCCCGTCCACGCCAGCCCGCGCTCGATCTGGCGCGCGATATCCGGATCGAACACGTCCGGATCGCGCTGCCAGGCCGCGCCGTACAGACCGGCCAGGCCCACATGCTGCAGCGGCATCAGCGCGGCCTCGTCGACGCCCGCGGGCCATGCGGGATCGGCAAGCTCGATGCTCAGGCCAGCCGCCTGCAACCCGGCCACCGCCTGGGAAAAGGCTTCGGCCACGTCATCGTCGACCGGCGTATCCAGTCCCAGGCGCGGGCTCAGCGCGATACGCAGCGTGTGCAGCGGGCGCTCGTGCGCAAGGCGGAAACCGAGCGTGTCCGGATCCCGCGCATCGGCGCCAGCCAGCGCCTCGAACATCAGTGCGGCATCGGCGGCGGTGCGCGTGATCGGCGCGATCACCTGGATGCCGTTGAAGGCGTGGGCAAAGCCGATCGAGTCGGGGATCGCGCCGTAGGACGGCTTGAAGCCGACCACACCGGCATGCGCGGGCGGGCGCCTGCTGGAACCGCCGCCGTCTGTGCCCAGCGCCAGCGGCGCCATGCCGGCCGCCACCGCGACCGCGCAGCCGCCCGACGAGCCGCCGGCGGTCAGCGTGGCATCGAGCGGGTGGCGCGTCAGGCCGTAGACCTTGTTGGTGGTCAGGCCCTTGCACGCGAACTCGGAGGTATTGCCCATGCCGAGCACGATCGCACCAGCGCGGCGCAGGCGCTCGACCGCGATCGCATCGGCCGGGGCGATGAAGTCGCGGTACAGCTGCGAGCCCTGCGTGACGCGGCGGCCCTGGCTCCAGATCACATCCTTGACGATCACCGGAACGCCGGCCAGCAGCGGACGCTCGCCCTGCGCCAGCCGTGCGCGCAGTTGCGACAGGTCGGCGTCAACGAGATCCTGGCGTTGCTCGAAGACGGCGTTGAGCTGGTCGTTGCGCGCCGAGATACGGGCCTGGAAAGCGGCGACCACCTCGGCGGGGTCGAGGCGTCCGGCGGCAACGCGGCCGGCAATGGTGGCGGCATCCAGGCTATTGGTCAGTTCCATATTGGCAGTGTCGGTCAAGGTATCGAAATCGCAAGGCTGAAGAGCAAGGCTGTGCCATCACAGGCAGCTACCCGAAGTGCGGTAGCGCGGCCGTGCCATCTCGGGCAGCGCGCACGGCAGGAACTGGCCGTGGCCCGGCTCGGCATGCAGCTCGCCCTCATGCGCCACGACCTTGCCGCGCACCAGCGTGGTCACCGGCCAGCCTGTCACGCGCAGCCCTTCGTACGGGGTGTAGTCGACGGCATGGTGCAGGTCCTGATTGCGGATCACCACTTCGCGCTGCGGATCCCACAGCACCAGGTCGGCATCGGCGCCGATGGCAATGGTGCCCTTGCGCGGGTGCAGGCCGTAGAGCTTGGCGGGATTGGTCGAGGTCAGCGCGACGAACTGGTTGACCGAGATCCGGCCACCGTTGACACCCGCCGAAAACAGCAGCGGCAACCGCGTCTCCAGCCCCGGGATGCCGTTCGGGATGTATTGGAACGGCACTTCCTTGCCGCCAGGCTTCTTGCCTTGCGGATCGTCGTAGCGGAACGGCGCATGGTCGGACGAGAAAATCGTGAACAGGCCGTCAGCCAGTCCGTCCCAGATCACCTCCTGGTTGCTGCGGTCGCGCGGCGGGGGGCTGCACACGCACTTGGCGCCGTGGTAGCCGGGCTGGTCAAGGTCCCCGGCGGTCAGGAACAGGTACTGCGGGCAGGTCTCGGCGAAGATCTTCATGCCTCGGTTGCGCGCCCAGCGGATCTGCTCGACCGCTTCCTTGCCGGACACGTGCACGATCAGGATCGGCACATCGACCAGCTCGGAGAACGTGATCGCGCGGTGCGTGGCCTCGCGCTCGATCGCCATCGGCCGCGCCAGCGCGTGGAAGCGCGGCGCGGTGTTGCCGGCGGCCTCGAGCTTCTCGGTCAGCCACGCGATGCAGTCAGAGTTCTCGGCATGCACCATCACCAGCGCGCCTTCCTGGCGCGCTACCGACAGCACGTCCAGGATCTCGCGGTCGTCGAGCTTGAGGTCGTCGTAGGTCATGTAGATCTTGAACGACGAATAGCCCTCGCGGATCAGGCCCGGCAGTTCGTCCTGCAGCACCGCCCGGGTGGGGTCGGCGACGATCAGGTGGAAGGCATAGTCGACCACCGCCTTGCCGTCGGCGCGCCGGTGGTAGTCGTCCACCGCCGCGCGCAGCGAATGACCCTTCTCCTGCGCCGCGAACGGGATCACGGTGGTGGTGCCGCCGCACGCCGCCGAGACCGAGCCGGTGCGGAAGTCGTCGGCCATGCTCAGGCCGTCCGGCATGGGCTGGTCCAGGTGGCAGTGCGCATCGACACCGCCCGGCAGCACCAGCTTGCCGCTGGCGTCGATGACCCGCGCGGCCTCGCCCAGGTCATGGCCGAGCTGCACGATGCGGCCGCCGGCGATGCCGATGTCGCAGTGCATGGTGTCGCTGGCGGTCACCACGGTGCCGTTGCGGATGATCAGGTCGAACTGTTTCACGGTACAACTCACAAAGAAGTTCGGGCTGCCGCTTTCAACGGTCCGCGTCGGACAGGTTCATGCGCGCGGTTTCACGGGCGGCCGCCGCGGCCACCGCGATCAGCGCGCACACCACCGCCAGGTAGATCGCCACCGGCGCGGTGCTGCCGAAGCGGTCGAGCAGGCCCACTGCGATCAGCGGCGCCAGCGCGCCGCCGAACACGCCGGCGAACTGGAAGCCGAGCGAGGCGCCAGTCACGCGCACCCGGGTCGCGAACAGCTCGGGCAGGAACGACGCCAGCGGCGAGAACATGAACGACACCAGCACCATGCCGACGAACGACGCCAGCATGATCAGCGCCGGGCTGCCGGTCTTGATCATGGCGAAGAAGGCGAAGGCCCACACCGCGCCACCGATGCCGCCGATCATCAGCACCGGGCGGCGCCCGATACGGTCGGCCAGCGCGCCTGCGACCGGGATGAACAGGATCTGCGCTACCGCGCCCAGCAGCACCGCGTTGAGCGCAATGCTCTTGGGCAGGCCCAGCTTGGTCGGCACGAAATACAGCAGGAACAGCGTGAACACGTAGAATGCGATATCGCCGCCCAGCCGCGCGCCGAACGCGATCAGCAGCTGCTTCTTGTAGTTGCGCAGCACTTCCATGATGGGTGCGCGCGCCTCGGCATGCGATTCCTCGAGCTTCTCGAACACGCTGGACTCCCGCACGTTGGCGCGGATATAGAGCCCGACGCCGACGAGCAGCGCCGACAGCAGGAACGGCACGCGCCAGCCCCAGCTCAGGAAGGCGTCTTCCGACACCTGCCAGGTCACCAGCGCAAACACGCCGTTGGCCAGCAGCAGGCCGATCGGCGCAGCCAGTTGCACCAGGCTGCCGAGGATGCCGCGGCGCTTACCCTCGGGGTCGAGTTCGTTGACCATGATCGCCGCCCCGCCCCACTCGCCGCCCAGCGCCAGGCCTTGTATCACACGCAGCAGCACCAGCAGCAGCGGTGCCAGCCCGCCGGCCGCGGCATACGTCGGCAGCAGGCCGATGCCGAAGGTCGCCAGGCCCATCATCAGCAGCGTGATGATCAGGATCGACTTGCGGCCCATCTTGTCGCCGAAGTGGCCGAAGATCGCCGCGCCCAGCGGCCGTGCGACGAATGCCACGCCATAGCTGGCGAAGGACAGCAGCGTTGCCGTCAGCGGATCGCTCTGCGGGAAAAACAGCTTGGGGAAGACCAGCGCGGCGGCCGATCCGTAGATGAAGTGGTCGTAGAACTCGAGCGTGGTGCCGGCCAGGCTGGCACCGGCGACGCGCGCGACGGATTGCTTCTGTGGCGCCGCCGCTTTCGCTGCGGCGTCGATGCTGACTGCTTGCATGGTGGATCCTCCAATGGTCCTGGCCTGCCTGCTGCATGCGGCCTTGCAGCCGCGCGCCGGGGCGTTGTCTCCAGACACGGCATACATGTGCCGCGCCTTTGCTCAGTACATTAGACTAATAACCGCCATACAATCAATATAAATATTGTTTGTCAGAAATGATGCCTATGCATGCTGGTTTTTGGTGCAATGCACTAAACCGGGGTCATGGCAGCACGTTGTCGCTGACTTCTTGCGCTACCCGCTCGATGCAGCCGATTGCCCTCACGGCCATGGGCGAAGGCGTTCGGTTGCGCAGGCTCACGATGCCCATGCCGGCCTGCAAGACAGGCAGGCCTTCCACATTCAGCGGTACCAGCTCGCCGGATGCCACTTCCGCGCGGACGGCCGCATCGGTCGCGCCAAGCACCATGTCCGTGGACAACGTAACCGCGCGAAGCACGGCGAAGTCGTCACATTCCAGCGCCAGCACGGCCATCTCTCCAGCCGGCAAGCCGAGTGCCCGGACAAACGCTTCCATGACCGCACGCGGCACCTTGGTGCTCGCCACACCGTACTGCCACGCCTCGCGGATCGAGCATGCCTTGCCAGCCAGCGGATGGCCTGCGCGGGCGAAGAACCGCCCGGACTGGGCCGGCAGCGGCCGGACGTCCAGCGCAGCGTCCTCCGGCAGGTCGCGCACGTCGGCGACGAAGAACTCGATGTCCTCCGCGCGCAGGCGGTCAAGCAACAACACCCAGTTGCTTTCCTCGACGCGCAAGGCAACCTGCGGGTGCTGGCGCCGCAATTCCGACAGCACGCGCGGCATCAGCGTCGCGGCCGGGAACGGGCCGACGCCGAAGGCCGTGTCGCCTAGCTGGGTGTCCAGATAGAGATCGACATCGCGCTGCATGCAGCGCGCCTCGAACAACAGCCGCCTGGCACGTTCGAGCACGAATTCGCCGGCCGGAGTCGTCCGGATATCGCCGATATCGCGCTCGAACAACCGCACGCCGAGATCGTTCTCCACAGCCTGGATGCTGCGGCTGAACGCGGGTTGACTGAGGTGCACCTGCTCGGCCGCGCGAGCGAAGTGCAGGGTGTCGGCGAGTGCGACCACATGGCTGAGCCGGCGAAGGTCCATGGCAACCTCATTGCGTATGACACATTGTAATGATGTTGATTATGCATTGGACGCAATGACCGCACCAACCTAGAGTGGTTCGCACTACAAGCATTACCGGAGACACCCACATGAACCTGCAGCTTCAGAACCTGCTGATCGGCAGCATCATCGCCGGCTTTGCCGTCATGGAGTTCGCCACGCGGCGCTACCAGCAAAGCGTGCGCGCCGACGCCAACGACACCAAGCTCGAAGTGCTGATGTTCGTCAGCCTGATCGCCGTGACGCAGCCGCTCGCGCTGCTCGGCGCCAACTGGCTGTGTAGCTGGCTCATTCCCGACATGCGCGGCGCGTGGTCCCATCTGTCGTGGTGGGCCATGACGGCGATCCTGCTGGTTGCCGACGACATGACGCAATACTGGTGGCACCGCGCGTCCCACACGCCGTGGCTGTGGCCGCTACATCGCGCGCATCACTCGGCGTCGTACATGAGCATCCGCATCACGTACCGGAACAACTTCTTCTACTACCTGATGATGCCGGGGCTGTGGAGTGCGGGCGTGCTGCTGTACCTCGGCTTCGGCAAGGTCTACGGCGTGTATATCGTGGTCAAGATGCTGGTGATCCTGGGCGCGCACTGCGCGTGGCGCTGGGACGAGCCGCTGTACCGCATCCGTGCACTGCGCCCGCTGATGTGGGTGGTCGAACGGACCATCTCCACGCCGGCCACGCACTGGGCCCACCATGCGCTGACCAACGCCGACGGCATTGGCCACTACAAGGGCAACTTCGGCAACCTGCTGTTCTTCTGGGATGTGCTGTTCGGCACGGCCCACATCACCCGCAAGTACCCGGCAAAGGTCGGGCTCGAGGACGACCGCCGCTTCGGCGCTGAACACTGGGCCGCGCAGATGTTCTACCCGCTGCGCCAGTCGCAGCGGCAGCATACGGCGCTGCGCTTCGGCGGGCAGGCCTACGGCGACCCGGACGCCGCCGCCGACGCCACGGCTGCCGGCAGCCAATGACACATGCGGCGGCGGAACACCGCCGCCGGGACGTCCCGCTTTCTCCCATACGAATCAACAGGAGGCCCCGTGGGTGCCATCGACCTGCTTGCCGATCATGCGGTAATGCCAGAGGAATTCCAGACCTGCTTCGCGCGCCAGCGGCACGCATACCTCTCCGATCCCGCGCCAGGGTACGCGCAGCGCATCGCCGACCTGAAGACGCTGTCGCGCATGCTCACGGAGAACCGCGCGCAGATCGTCGAAGCGATCGGGCGCGACTACGGCAGCCGCTCCGAATTCGAAACCCTGTTCGCTGAGTTCTTTGTCGCGCTCGAATCGATCCGCGACGCCCGCAGGCAGCTCCGCAAATGGATGAAGCCGCAACGGCGCCACATCGACGTGCTGATGTACCCGGGCGCGCGCAACCGCGTCATCCCGCAGCCGCTGGGCGTGGTCGGGGTCATCGTGCCATGGAATTTTCCGCTCAACCTGGCGTTCTGCCCGCTTGCCGCGATCTTCGCGGCGGGCAACCGCGCGATGGTCAAGATGTCGGAGAACTCGCGCCACCTCGCGCAGCTGCTGGCGCGCCTCAGTCCGCAGTACTTCCCCGAAGACAAGCTGAAGTTCTTCGAGGATGGCGGCGGGCGCGGACCGGCCTTCTCCTCCCTGCCCTTCGACCACCTGCTGTTCACCGGCTCGGGCACGACGGGCCGCGCGGTCATGGCCAACGCGGCGCGCAACCTCACGCCGGTGACACTGGAGCTGGGCGGCAAGGCGCCGGCCATCGTGGCACCGGACTTTCCTATCGGGACTGCCGCCGAGCGCATCCTGTGGGTCAAGATGTTCAATGCAGGGCAGATCTGCACCAATGTCGACTATGTCTTCGTGCCCGAAGGTTCGGTGGACGCGTTCGTCGCGCATGCGAAGCGGCTGATCGCCGACCGTTTCCCCGACCTGAACAGCGACGACTACACCGCCATCATCGACCAGCGCGCCTATGACCGGTTGCGCGCGACGCTGGAAGATGCCAGTGCAAAAGGCGCCACGATCATCGAGCTTGCCGCGGGGCAAGCTCCTGACGCCGCAAAGCGCAAGTTCGCGCCATGCCTTGTGCTCAATCCCGGCGAAGACATGCTGGTGTCGCAACGCGAGATCTTTGGGCCGATCCTGCCCGTCCGTACCTATCGCGACAGGCAGGAAGTGGCGGACTACATCAACGCGCATGACCGTCCGCTCGCGATCTACCCGTTCACGCATGACAAGGCGCTGCAGCAGTACTACATCACGCACGTGATGTCCGGCGGCGTATCGGTGAATGATGCGCTGCTGCACGTGGCACAGCATGACCTGCCGTTTGGCGGCGTCGGGCCGAGCGGCATGGGGCACTATCACGGACGGGAGGGATTCAACACCTTTTCCAAGCTGCGGCCGGTGTTCTACCAGGGGCCGGTGTCGCTGGTGCAGAAGTTGTTCCAGCCTCCCTATCGGGGAAAGGCCGTGCGGATGATGGAGATTTTGATCCGGCTGAAGGGGTAGACGCCCTGGCCGCCCAGTTCCAAAAGCAAAGGGCACGTGCAGCGCACGTGCCCTTTGCCGTTCGACCGTTGCCGGCGCATGGCCGGCACAAGCGATTCCGACTTCAGACCACCACGGTCTGCGCCTGGCCTTCCGCGCGCTCGCGGATTTCACCGATCTGCCACACGGCCTCACCAGCCGCCTGCAGGTGACGGATCGCACGTTCGGCATCTTCCTTCGCCACGATCACCACCATGCCGATACCGCAGTTGAACACGCGGTGCATTTCGTCGTCCGCCACGCGGCCCTGCGCCTGCAGCCACTGGAACAGCGGCGGCAGCGTCCAGGCGCTGCGCTGGAGCACCGCCGTGGTGTTCTGCGGCAGCACGCGCGGCACATTTTCGGTCAGGCCGCCGCCGGTGATGTGGGCCATGCCCTTGACCGGAAGGGTTTCGATCAGCGACAGCAGCGGCTTCACGTAGATGCGCGTCGGCGCCATGATGGCGTCCTGCAGGCGCTGGCCGTGGAAGTCGGCATTCAGGTCCGGCTTGGCCACGTCAATAATCTTGCGCACCAGCGAATAGCCATTGGAGTGCGCACCCGACGAGGCCAGGCCCAGCACCACATCGCCCGGGCCAATGGTGGTGCCGTCGATGATCTTGCGCTTTTCCACCGCGCCGACCGCAAAGCCGGCCAGGTCGTATTCGCCGTCCGGGTACATGCTCGGCATTTCGGCGGTTTCGCCGCCGATCAGCGCGCAGCCGGCCAGTTCGCAGCCGCGGGCGATGCCCTGGATCACGGTGGCGGCGGTGTCCACGTCCAGCTTGCCGCAGGCGAAGTAGTCCAGGAAGAACAGCGGCTCGGCGCCCTGCACCAGGATGTCGTTCACGCTCATGGCCACCAGGTCCTGGCCCACGGTGTCGTGGCGGTTCAGCTGGAAGGCGAGCTTGAGCTTGGTGCCCACGCCGTCGGTGCCCGACACCAGCACGGGCTCCTGGTACTTCTTCGACAGCTCGAACAGCGCGCCGAAGCCGCCGATGCCAGCCATCACGCCTTCGCGCATGGTCCGCTTGGCAAACGGCTTGATGCGGTCGACCAGGGCATCGCCGGCATCGATGTCAACACCGGCATCGCGGTAGGAAAGGCCTGCCTGGCCAGCGGTCGGGGAAGCGCTCATGGGAACCTGCTTGTGTCAGAGGAGATAAAGTGGTGAATTCGTCGCTCATGCACCCCGGCAACGGCTGGGGGCGGGCGCGAGTCCAGTAGAATCGCGATTTTAACGGATACAGGCGCCCGGCTTCCAGTTTCGCCAGTTCGGCCAATTCGGCCAGTTCCACCCTATGCGCCCATCGATGAACGCCCCCCTGCTGAACCAAGAGACCAAGCGCGTCCTGCTCTGGATCGCAGTCGCTGCGGGCCTGTTCGCCGCCATCATTGCGCTGGCGCCGATCCTGACGCCTTTCCTGCTGGCGTTCATCTTTGCCTACATCCTGACCCCCGGCGTCGACTGGATGGCGCGCCGCCGCGTACCGCGCGCGATCGCTGTCGCGCTGATGATCCTGCTGCTGGCCGTGATCTGCGTGGTCCTGGTGCTGCTGCTGATCGCCGTGCTGCAGCGGGAAATCCCGCAGGTCCGCGAGCAGCTCCCGATGCTGCTGAAAAAGCTCAACGCCGTGGTGGCGCCCCGCCTCGCCGACTTCGGCGTACGCGTACGCTTCGATTTCCCCGGCCTGCGCAGCATGTTGTCGGACCGGTTCTCGGCCAGCCCGGAAGACCTGCTGGTGGTCCTGCTGAACTACGCCAAGGTCTCCGGCTCGGCCTTGATCGAGGTGGCTGGCCTGCTGTTCATCGTCCCCATCGTCATGTTCTACCTGATGATGGACTGGCACATGGTAATGCGGCGCATCGAAGGCGTCGTGCCGCGCCGCTGGGTGCCCAAGGTACGCGAACTCACCAGCGAAACCGACGCGCTGCTGTCGCAATACCTGCGCGGCCAGATCCTGGTGATGGTGATCCTGGCCTCGATCTATTCGATCGGCCTGACCGTTGCCGGCTTCGACATCGGCGTACCCGTGGGCGTGTTCACGGGGCTGGCAGTGTTCATCCCGTATATCGGCTTCGGCGTCGGCCTGGTGCTGGCCATCCTGGCCGCGCTGCTGCAGTTCGGCGACTGGTACGGGCTCGCGGCGGTGGCAGTCGTGTACGGCTTCGGCCAGTTCGTCGAGAGCTTCTACCTGACGCCGAGGCTCGTCGGCGAGCGCATCGGGCTGCATCCGCTAGCGGTCATCTTCGCGCTGCTCGCGTTCGGCCAGTTGTTCGGCTTCTTCGGCGTGCTGCTGGCACTGCCGACCTCCGCAGTGCTGCTGGTCGGGGCCCGGCAGCTGCGCCGCGTGTACCTGGCCAGCGACCTCTATCGGAAGTAATGGAAATAACGGAAACAACGGGAAAAATGACGGACAATAGTCGGCTTGAGCCGATTCCCTACGCACCGCGCGAGCTGTCCCCCGCAAGTTAGCCATACGTCATGTCCCCGCGTCCCAAGCAACTTTCGCTCGAGCTTGGCAGCCCCCCGCCTTCGACCTTCGACAATTTCGTCGTGGCGTCGAACCGCGAAGCGGTGCAACGCCTGCGCGACCTGCCCGGCGCGGTCGCGCAGGAGCGCGCCATTGACCGGCTGGTCTACCTGTGGGGCGAAGTGGGCTGCGGCCGCACGCACCTGCTGCATGCCGTGTGCGAGGCCACGCCCCAGACCGGCATCAACTGCCGTTACCTGAGCCCGCACCACCCGCTGTCGGATTTCCTGTTCGACCCGTCCTGCCAGCTCTATACGGTGGATGACGTTGAACTGCTCGACGAAGCGCGCCAGATCGCGGTGTTTTCGCTGTACAACGAAGTCCGCGCGCACGTGCGCACTGCCCTGGTCGTGGCCGGCGGCATGGCGCCGCGCGCCATGCCTGTGCGTGAAGACCTGCGCACCCGCCTCGGTTGGGGCCTGGTCTACCAGGTCCAGCCGCTGTCGGACGAGGACAAGATGTCCGCAGTGCTGCAGGCGGCACGCGAGCGCGGACTGCAACTCTCCCCGGAGATCACGCACTGGCTGGTGACGCGCCACTACCGCGACATGCCCAGCCTGATGGCGCTGCTCGATGCGCTCGACACGTATTCGCTGGAGCGCAAGCGCCCGGTGACCCTGCCCCTGCTTCGCGAAATGTTCGCGGAGTTCCGGGAATAACCGCCAGCATGCCCCCATGGCCGGCGCCAGCGCGGTCGCGCACCGACCGGCCCACCTCATTAAGGTAAAATCGCGCCCCATGAATCTGGCACTCTTTGATCTCGACCACACCCTGATCCCGACTGACAGCGACCACGAATGGGGCCGTTTCCTGGTGCGCCAGGGCGTTGTCGACGAGGAATCCTATCGCCGCAAGAATGACGAGTTCTACGGCCACTACAAGGCGGGCACCCTGGATATCCAGGAATTCCTGCGCTTCGCGCTGGCGCCGCTGGCCGCCAACCCGCGCGACCGCCTGGAAGCCCTGCGCCAGCGCTTCATGCACGAAGTGATCGACCCGGTCATCACGCCGCAGGCGCGTGCGCTGGTCTACAAGCACATTGAAGCCGGCGACCTGTGCGCCGTGGTGACCGCGACCAATAGCTTCGTCACGGCGCCGATCGTGGCGGCATTCGGCATCAAGCACCTGATCGCCACCGAGCCGGCCACCGTGGACGGCAAGCCTGGCAGCCAGTTCACCGGAGAAGTCCACGGCGTGCCCAGCTTCCGCGAAGGCAAGATCACCCGTGTCGACGCCTGGCTGAAGAGCCAGGGCACGCACTGGGACGACTTCGGCACGACCGTCTTCTACAGCGATTCGGCCAACGACCTGCCGCTGCTCGAAAAAGCCAGCGAGCCAATCGCCACCAACCCGGACGATCGCCTGCGCCAGCATGCCGCCGCAGCGGGCTGGCGCATCATGGATCTGTTCTGACGTGATCAAGAAGCTCATCAACCGGCTGCTGGGCAAGCCCGGCCCCAAGCAGCGCCGTATCGGCCGCGCCCACACGCCGCGCATCGTCACCGTGGAAGAGCACCGCATTGACCCGGCCCTGCTGTCGCGCAATGCCGTGAAAGTCACTTCCACGCTGCAGCAGGCAGGCTACCAGGCCTTCGTCGTCGGCGGCGCGGTGCGCGACCTGCTGCTGGGCATCAAGCCCAAGGATTTCGACGTCGCCACCAACGCCACGCCAGAGCAGGTGCAGGCGCTGTTCCGGCGTTCGCGCATCATCGGGCGGCGCTTCCAGATCGTCCACGTGACGTTCTATGGCGGGCGCGAGCAGGAGATCATCGAGGTCTCCACGTTCCGCGCACTGGTCGATGCCGTGGCCAGCGAAACCCTGCCCGAAGGCCGCCGCCTCAAGCGCTCGGAGCTCGACAGCAAGACCCATGCGATCGACGCCTCGGGCCGCGTGCTGCGCGACAACGTGTGGGGCACGCAGGCGGAAGACGCGGAACGCCGCGACTTCACCATCAACGCGATGTACTACGACCCGGCCGCGCAGACCGTGCATGACTACCATCACGGCATGGAAGACATCCGCGCGCGCACGCTGCGCATGATCGGCGACCCGACCCTGCGCTACCGCGAAGACCCGGTGCGCATGCTGCGTGTGGTGCGGTTCGCGGCCAAGACCGGTTTCACCATCGACGAGGCCACGCGCGAGCCGATCGCGGGACTGGCCTCGCTGATCCACAACGTGCCGAGCGCGCGCCTGTTCGACGAGATGCTCAAGCTGCTGATGTCCGGCCACGCCTGGGCATCGCTGCAGGAACTGCGCAAGGCCGGCCTGCACAAGGGCCTGCTGCCGCTGCTCGACGTGGCGCTGGAACAGCCCATGGGCCAGCGCTTCGTGCAGCTGGCGCTGGACAACACTGACCGCCGCGTGCAGGCGGGCAAGCCGGTTTCGCCGGGCTTCCTGTTCGCTGCGCTGCTGTGGCACCACGTGCTGCAGCACTGGAACGCCGAGCGCGAGCGCGGCGAGCACGCGATCGCGGCGCTCAACACCGCGATGGACGCCGTGCTCGAAAAGCAGACCGGCCAGCTCGCGATCCAGCGCCGCTTCGTCACCGACATGCGCGACATCTGGGGCATGCAGCCGCGCTTCGAGAAGCGCGTCGGCCGCATGCCGTTCCGCCTGCTGGAGTCGCCGCGCTTCCGGGCCGGCTTCGACTTCCTGCACCTGCGCTGCCAGTCCGGCGAAATGCCCGAGGAACTGGCCCGCTGGTGGCAGGACTTCCAGGACGCGGACCCGGGCGAGCGCGAGGGACTGATCGACAACGTGCGCAACGCGCGCGGCCCGGCGGCCGAAGGCGAAGGCCCGGCACGCAAGAAGCGCCGCCGGCGCGGTCCGCGGAAATCGGATAAAGTGTCCTCCCGGAGCGACACGGACGCGGGGCAGGAAGCACATGCCGGCCGCGGCCAGTCGGAGGAACATCAATGACACTCGCCTTCATCGGCATCGGCGCCAACCTGGGCGATGCCCGCCAGGCGCTGAAAGACGCCATCGTGTGCCTGGCCCAGCAGGTCGGCATCACGGTGCTGGCACGGTCCGCGCTGTACCGGACCGCGCCCGTCGATGCCGGTGGCGACGACTACTACAACGCGGTGGTCAAGGTGCAGACCTCGTTCACCGCCGCGCAGCTCCTGCGCATCTGCCACCACATCGAAGACCAGTTCGGCCGCGAGCGCCCGTTCCGCAACGCCCCGCGCACGCTGGACCTCGACCTGCTGGTGTTCGGTGACGAACAGCACAACGACGAACACCTGACGGTGCCGCATCCGCGTGTCACCGTACGTGCCTTCACGCTGGTGCCGCTGCTCGAGCTGGCCCCCGACCTGGTGATCCCCGGTGCCGGCCGCGCCGCCGACTTCCTGGCTGGCGTGGGCGACCAGCGCATCGAGAAGGTCTCCACCTGCAAGTGCCTGCGCGCGCAGGCATCGGGCGACGCCGGCACCCCCGGCTGAACCGCGGAGCCACCAGAACCGCGCCGGCAACGATATGCTCGATCACCTGCGCCGCATCGTAGTGGAAGGCCCGGTCGGATCCGGCAAGACCGCGCTGGCGCAGCGCCTCGCGCACACGCTGCATGCGGGAGCGCTGGCTGACGGCGCGCGCGCCAACCCCTTCCTGGAACGTTTCTACCGCGATCCGGCTCGCTATGCGCTGCCGATGCAGCTTGCCTGCCTGAACAAGCGCGCCGACCAGCTCCAGCAATGGCAGAACGCCCTGCTTGGCGGGCAGCGCATGGTGACCAATTTCCTGTTCGCCAGAGACCGCCTGTATGCATCCCTGACCCTGCCCGAGGACGAGCTGGCCCTCTATGACGCGATTGCTGCACGGCTGCAGCTGCCGCCGCAGCGCACGGATCTCGTGATCATGCTGCAGGCCACCCCGTCGCTGCTGCGCGAGCGCATCGCCCGCCGCGGCGAGCCCGGCGAAGCCGCCGGCATCGACGAGCAATACCTGCAGCGGCTGACCGACGCCTACGGCGAACTGTTCCATCGCTACGACGAAGCCCCGGTACTGATCGTGGATACCGCCCACTTCAATCCGGTGGACAACGATGGGGATTTCCGTACACTACTGACGCGCATCGAGAACATGCGCGGCCGCAGGGCCTTTCTCAACCTGGCTGCGCCCTGACCGCCGCCGGGCCGTTGCCCGGGGGCGGCATACAACCATAACGACAGCCGCGCCGGCCACCGCAACGCCGCGCGCCCTCTCCTGACCCGCCACTGCCATGAGCTACCTCCTCGATCCCTCCCGCAAGACCGTCACCATCACCCGGCTGCAGGCCATGCGCGACGCCGGTGAAAAGATCGCCATGCTGACCGCCTACGACTCCAGCTTCGCGGCGCTGCTTGACTACTGCGGCGTTGAGATGATCCTGGTCGGCGATTCGCTGGGGAACGTGATGCAGGGCCAGCAGACCACGCTGCCGGTCACGCTGGAACAAATGGCTTACCACACGGAATGCGTGGCGCGCGGCAACCAGACCGCCCTGCTGGTGACCGACCTGCCGTTTGGTACCTACCCGACGCCCGAGACGGCCTTTGCCAGTGCCGTGACCCTGATGAAGGCCGGCGCCCAGATGGTCAAGCTCGAAGGCGGCGACTGGCTCGCGCCCATCGTCAAGTTCCTGGTCGAGCGCAGCATCCCGGTGTGCGCCCATATCGGCCTGACGCCGCAGTCGGTGCATGCGCTGGGCGGTTTCAAGGTGCAGGGCAAGACCGATGAAGGCGCGGCCCAGCTCAAGCGCGATGCGCTGGCGCTGCAAGCGGCCGGCGCCCAGGTCGTGCTGATGGAAGCCGTACCGGCTGCATTGGCCGGCGCCATCACGCAACTGCTCAAGGTGCCGACCATCGGGATCGGCGCAGGTGCCAATTGCACCGGCCAGGTACTCGTGCTGCAGGACATGATCAACGTCTACCCGGGACGCAAGGCCAAGTTCGTGCGCAACTTCATGGACGGCCAGACTTCGATCGAAGGTGCGATCCGCGCCTACGTGGCCGCCGTGAAGGACGGCAGCTTCCCCGCCGCAGAGCACACCTTCTCCGCCTGACCGGTGGAGATCGGCGCCGCCACCCTGGCCGCGTTCCGCCTGCTCGCCAGCGGCGACGCGGCGCTCTGGTTCATTGTCTGGACCTCCCTGATGGTAGCGGTGCTGGGACTGGCCATCGCCGCGGCCCCGGCGGTGGGCGCGGCGTGGCTGATCGCCACGCACGAGTTCCCGGGCCGCCGCGCGGTGGTGGTGCTGGCGCAGGCCTTCCTCTCGTTCCCGACCGTGCTGGTCGGGCTCGTCCTCTACCTGCTGCTGACGCGGCAGGGCCCGCTCGGCAGCCTGGCGCTGCTGTTCACGCCCGCCGGCATGGTACTGGGACAGGCGGTGATCGGCTTTCCTGTTGTCCTGGCGTTTTCGCTGTCCACGCTGCAGGGTGCCGACCCGCGCCTGCGGGAAACCGCGCGCGTGCTCGGCGCGGGCCGCTGGCGCACCTTCTTCACGGTCATCCGGGAATTGCGCTTCGGGCTGATGGCGGCCATCGTGGCAGGCTTCGGCCGCGTGATTGCCGAGGTGGGCTCGGCGCTGATGATCGGCGGGAATATCGAAGGATCGACGCGCACCATCACCACGGCCATCGCGCTGGAAACCAGCAAGGGCGAGTTCGCGCAGGGCATTGCGCTGGGCATCGTACTGGTGGCGCTGGCGCTGATGGTCAATGTGGGTCTGGCCTGGCTGCAGGGCGCCGGAGGATTCCGCCGATGACCGCACCCGCCACGCCACTGCTGACGGTGCGCGGCCTGTCGCGCAGCTTCGGGCCGCGCCGCCTGTTCGACGTCGGCGAGCTGGTCTTCCCGCGCGCCACGGCCATCGTGCTGACGGGAAAGAACGGCGCGGGCAAGACCACGCTGCTGCGTATGGTGGCCGGGCTGGAGCCCGCACCAGGCGCCACGGTGCACTGGACGGGCCACGATGCGGCTCCGCACAGCGCCCCCCTGGACCCGCTGCCCCGCGAACTGCGCGAGCGCATTGCCTACCTGCACCAGCACCCCTACCTGTTCCGGACATCGGTGCGCGAGAACATCGCCTACGGCCTGCGCGCACGCGGCCTGCCGCGTCACGAGATCGCACGCCGGGTGGACGAGGCACTGGCCTGGGCCGGCATCGCGCACCTGCAGGACACCGCGCCCGAGCGCCTGTCCGGCGGCGAAGTCCAGCGCGTGGCGCTGGCGCGCGCCAAGATACTGGAGCCCGAACTGATGCTGCTGGACGAGCCCACCTCCAGCCTGGACGGCCAGGCGCGCGAACAGGTTATTGCGCTGGTGCGCGAACTGGCGGATGAAGGCCGCACGGTGGTGATGATCTGCCACGACCGTGAGCTGATCAATCTGCCCGGTGTGGTGCGGTGGAAGCTGGGGGATGGGGTTTTGGATACGCAGCACCGGTAGCGGCATGCCCGTTGTTCTTGCCTAGCGCAATGTAGCCCGCATCACCCCGCGCAGCGAGTTCACTGCCATGATCGTCTCCGCGCGCATCAGCATCGCCCGAGTCACGATTCCCTCGCGAACCGGGCCGCCGAGCAGTGCATCCCCCTCCTCCAGCACCACCGCCCGCATCACGCCAGGCAGGATGTCGGCGGCCAGCGGCGGGGTCAGCCATTCGCCATCGACCTTGACGAAGACCGAGCTGCGGCCACCTTCCAGCAATTCGCCGCGAGTGTTGAAGAACAGGCGATCGAAGCAGCCTTCGCGTTCCGCGGCCTGCCAGCCGGCGTCATAAATCGCGCGCACGCTGGTCTTGTGCCGGCGCAGCGGATCGACGTCGGGCAGCGGGTCGGCAGCGATGTCGAGCATGATCGTTGCGTCCGGCAGCGGCTGCAGCGCCCCGCTGGCGAACGCGAGCCTGCCGGACTTGTCGAGACTCATCCGCAAGCGCCAGTTGCCAGCACCGAGACGCGCAGCCTCCGCTTCCGCGGCGGCCGTGGCTCCGGTCCGGTCGAAGGCAAACCCGAACGTGGCAGCTGAAGCGGCCAGCCGAGTCAGGTGGCGGTCTAGCCGAAGGCAATGGCCGTCCTCGGCGTGCATGGTCTCGAAGAGCGTAAAGCCCGGATCATGGCGCGTCAGGAAGCGCGACTTCCAGCCGCACTCGGCAAACTCGTCGGCCGCCACGCTGTCATGCACGATGCCGCCACCCACGCCCATCTCTCCGGTACGCAGTCCGTCCGCTGCGCGGGGCGACAGTGCCAGCGTGCGGATAGCCACCGACATGGCAAAGCGGCACAGGCCGCCATCACCGGGTTCCGGCGCGTCCAGCCAGCCGATCGCGCCCGTATAGAGCCCGCGCGGCGCAGATTCGAGCTCGGCGATGATCTGCATGGTGCGCCGCTTGGGCGCGCCGGTAATCGAGCCGCACGGGAACAGTGCGCCGAACAGTTCGCCAAAGCGCGTGTCCAGCCGGGCGGTCGCCGTGACGGTCGAGGTCATCTGCAGCACGGCGCCGAACGGCTGCACAACGAAGCGGTCCGGCACTGCCACGCTGCCCGGCTGCGCGATGCGGCCCAGGTCATTGCGCAGCAGGTCCACGATCATCACGTTTTCCGCGCGATTCTTGGCATCGGCGGCCAGCGCGGCGGCGGCGCGCGCGTCCGTTGCCAGATCGCCGGAAAGCGGTGCGGTGCCTTTCATCGGACGCGTGAGCAAGCGGCCATCACCGTCGTGCTGCACGAACAACTCGGGCGACAGTGACAGCACCCAGGCATCGCCCGGCAGGCAGGCCAGCACGCCGTACGGCACGGGCTGGGCAGCGCGCAGCGACGCATAGAGCGCGCGCGGGTCGCCAAAGGCCGAGAACGCGAGCCGCTGCGTGAAATTGACCTGATAGGTGTCGCCGGCCTCGATCCATGCGTGGATGCGGGCGATGGCGGTATCGAAGGCTTCGCGCGGGGTGTCGGCGGCGATATCCATCAGCCCGGCGGGCGCCTGCCCATCGGTAGCCGGCAGCCAGACGCCCACGGCGTCGCGGTCGAGCCGCTGCATCTCGCGGAACCACAGCAGGTGCACGGCGCCGTCATGGAATGGCAGCCTGCTATCCGTATGCACAGGTGCGCCAACCAATGCGCCGCCGAATTCATAGGGCGCAAACAGCGTTGCATGCCAGCCGTGGCGCCAGCCTTCGGCAAGTAGTGCGTCCATCTGTGCGACGTCGCTGCCGGCCGGCATCACGTCTTCACGGACGAGGCTGGTGTACAGACGCGAGGTCACTTCGCCGGGCAGCGCAGTGGCATCGTCCAGCAGCACGAACGGTTCGGGATTGGGGCAGGGGAGCGGGAAAGGCACGGCGGGAAGGCGGGAAGGCGGGAAAGCGGGAAAGCGGGAAAGCGGGAAAGCGGGAAAGACACAGCGCCTGCATTATGCGCTGCCGGCCCGCGGTGCGGGCACAAAAGCAAACCGGCCACGCGCTTGCGTGGCCGGTCTTGCGGGGGGAGGCTTAGCTGAAGAAGCTCTTCACCTTGTCCAGCCAGGACTGCTCCTGCGGACTGTGGCGCGAGCCGCCTTCGTGCACCGAACGGTCGAACTGGCGCAGCAGTTCCTTCTGCGCCTCGGTCAGCTTCACCGGCGTCTCCACGTTCACATGCACGTAGAGGTCACCCGGATAACCGGAGCGCACGCCCTTGATACCCTTGCTGCGCAGGCGGAAGGTCTTGCCGGACTGCGTCGCCTCGGGCACCGGGAAGGTGGCCTTGCCGTTCAGCGTCGGCACTTCCAGGTCGCCGCCCAGCGCCGCGGTGGCGAACGAGATCGGCATCTGGCAGTGCAGGTCGTCGCCGTCGCGCTCGAACACCGGGTGCGGCTTGATATGGACTTCCACATACAGGTCGCCCGGCGGACCGCCGTTGATACCAGGCTCGCCGTTGCCGGACGAGCGGATGCGCATGCCTTCGTCGATGCCCGCCGGGATCTTCACTTCCAGCGTCTTCTGCGACTTCAGCTTGCCCTGGCCGTGGCACTTGGTGCACGGCTTCGGGATGTACTTGCCGCTGCCGTGGCACTTCGGGCAGGTCTGCTGCATCGTAAAGAAGCCCTGCGACACGCGCACCTGGCCGGCGCCGTGGCAGGTCGGACAGGTTTCCACGCTCGAGCCGGGCTCCGCGCCCTTGCCGTGGCAATGATCGCAGTCGTCCCAGTGCGGCACGCGGATCTGTGCCTCGTGGCCGTGCGCGGCCTGCTCCAGCGTGATTTCCATGCTGTAGCGCAGATCCGCGCCGCGGTAGGCCTGCGGGCCGCCGCCACCGCGGCGTCCGCCGCCCTGCTGGCCGAAGATGTCACCGAAGATATCGCCGAAGGCCTCGGCAAACCCGCCGTAGCCGCCTGCGCCGCCAAAGCCGCCTGCCATGTTCGGATCAACGCCGGCATGGCCATACTGGTCGTAGGCTGCCTTCTTCTCCGGGTCGGAAAGCATCTCGTAGGCCTCCTTGGCCTCCTTGAATTTCTCCTCGGCTTCCTTGGCTTCCTTGCCTTCCGGATTGCGGTCCGGGTGGTACTTCATCGCGAGCTTGCGATAAGCCTTCTTGATCTCGTCGTCGCTCGCGTTCTTGCCTACCCCGAGCACTTCGTAGTAGTCACGTTTTGCCATGGTGGCTCATTACCCTGTGGCCCGGAACCGCCAGGAAACGGTTCGGGGCGAATAGCAAAAAAGCCGAGCGAGGCATCCGACGGCGGTCTCCCGCTGGGTCCGATGTCCGTCGCCCGGCGTCGGGACGGGGGCGGCGCCGGCGCATGCCCGCGCCGCCGCCCTTCCCGATTACTTCTTGTCGTTGACTTCCTTGAACTCGGCGTCGACCACGTTGTCGTCCTGCGGCTGGGCCTGCTGGGCACCGGCACCCGCGCCGGCTGCACCGGCCGCGCCCTGCTCGCCGGCCTTCGCCTGCATGTCGGCGTAGACCTTCTCGCCCAGCTTCTGGCTGACTTCCGACAGCGCGTTGACCTTGGCGTCGATCTCGGCCTTGTCGCCACCGCGTGCGGCGTCTTCCAGTTCCTTGATCGCAGCTTCGATCTTTTCCTTCTCGCCGCCTTCCAGCTTGTCGCCGTACTCCGTCAGCGCCTTGCGGGTCGAGTGGACCAGCGCGTCGGCCTGGTTGCGGGCGTCAGCCAGCTCGCGGGCCTTGCGGTCTTCCTCGGCGTTCGCCTCGGCGTCCTTCACCATGCGCTGGATCTCGTCTTCCGACAAGCCCGAATTCGCCTTGATGGTGATGCGGTTTTCCTTGCCGGTCGCCTTGTCCTTGGCGCCCACGTGCAGGATGCCGTTCGCATCGATGTCGAACGACACCTCGATCTGCGGCGTGCCGCGCGGCGACGGCGGGATGCCTTCGAGGTTGAACTCGCCCAGCAGCTTGTTGCCGCTGGCCATTTCACGCTCGCCCTGGAACACCTTGATGGTCACGGCCGGCTGGTTGTCGTCGGCGGTCGAGAACACCTGCGCATGCTTGGTCGGGATGGTGGTGTTCTTGGTGATCATCTTGGTCATCACGCCGCCCAGGGTCTCGATCCCCAGCGACAACGGCGTCACGTCCAGCAGCAGCACGTCCTTGCGGTCGCCCGACAGCACCGAGCCCTGGATCGCGGCACCGACGGCCACGGCTTCATCCGGGTTCACGTCCTTGCGCGCTTCCTTGCCGAAGAACTCCTTGACCTGTTCCTGCACCTTGGGCATGCGGGTCATGCCGCCGACCAGGATCACGTCGTCGATGTCGCTGACCTTGACGCCCGCATCCTTGATGGCGGTGCGGCACGGCTCGATGGTGCGCGTGATCAGGTCTTCGACCAGCGCTTCCAGCTTGGCGCGGGTGATCTTCAGGTTCAAGTGCTTCGGACCCGACGCATCGGCCGTGATGTACGGCAGGTTGATCTCGGTCTGCTGCGAGCTCGACAGTTCGATCTTGGCCTTTTCAGCGGCTTCCTTCAGGCGTTGCAGCGCCAGCACGTCCTTCGACAGGTCGACGCCCTGTTCCTTCTTGAACTCGCCGATGATGTAGTCGATGATGCGCTGGTCGAAGTCTTCGCCGCCCAGGAAGGTGTCGCCGTTGGTCGACAGCACTTCGAACTGCTTCTCACCGTCCACGTCCGCGATCTCGATGATCGAGATGTCGAAGGTACCGCCGCCGAGGTCATACACGGCAATCTTGCGGTCGCCCTTCTCGTTCTTGTCCATGCCGAAGGCCAGCGCGGCCGCGGTCGGCTCGTTGATGATGCGCTTGACGTCCAGGCCCGCGATGCGGCCGGCGTCCTTGGTAGCCTGGCGCTGCGAGTCATTGAAGTACGCAGGCACCGTGATCACGGCCTCGGTCACCGGCTCGCCCAGGTAGTCCTCGGCGGTCTTCTTCATCTTGCGCAGCACTTCGGCAGAAACCTGCGGCGGGGCCAGCTTCTGGTCGCGCACGCCTACCCATGCGTCGCCGTTGTCGGCCTTGACGATGGAGTACGGCATCAGGCCGATGTCCTTCTGGACTTCCTTCTCTTCGAATTTGCGGCCGATCAGGCGCTTTACGGCATACAGCGTGTTGCGCGGATTGGTCACAGCCTGGCGCTTGGCAGGGGCACCGACCAGGATCTCGCCGTCTTCCATGTAGGCGATGATCGAAGGGGTGGTACGCGTACCTTCCGAATTTTCGATGACCTTGGGCGTGTTGCCTTCCAGGATCGACACGCAGCTATTGGTGGTACCGAGGTCGATACCGATGATCTTACCCATTTATTCTCTCCTATTGAGCCATCGCCATCCGCGCGGCTGCAATTCAACCTGAGTGCGAAATGTGGCCGTCCGGGGCCATTTCAAGGGCGGAATTCGCAAATCCGAGTAATTTTCTCGGTTTCTCCCGTCCGATCAACGGCAAGCGTACGGCCGGCCGTGAGCATTGCGCGCCGACAGGCCACCCAACGAACCTGCCTGCGGCGAAAAGAAATCCATTAATCACTTTTATCGGGTGCATTCGCTGCATCACGCCCGCGTTGCCACAGCACGTCATTCCCTCCATCGGCGCGGTTGAGCACGCGGGCCAGCACGAACATCAGGTCGGACAAGCGGTTCAGGTACTGGCGCGGTGCCTCATTGAGCGCTTCGATGGCACCGAGCGCGACCAGCGCACGCTCGGCGCGCCGGCAAACGGTACGGCATACGTGGGCCAGCGCGGCGGCACGGCTCCCGCCCGGCAGGATGAACTCGGCCAGGCGCGGCAGGCCGGCGTTGTAGTGGTCCAGCCATGCGTCAAGCTGCGCCACCTGCTCAGGCTTGAGCAGCATGTAGCCCGGAATGGAGAGTTCGCCGCCCAGGTCGAACAGGTCATGCTGGATGTGCAGCAGCGCATCGCGCACGTCGGCCGGCAGCGTTTCCGTGAGCAGCACGCCGATCTGCGAATTGAGTTCATCCACGTCTCCGATGGCGGCAATGCGCAGGCTGTCCTTGCCCGTGCGGCTGCCATCGCCGAGGCCTGTGGTGCCGGCATCGCCGGTGCGGGTGGCAATCTTGGACAGGCGGTGGCCCATGCCGGTCTCCCATGGAAGTGTCAGATATGGCGCGCATTATGGCGCCCTTTGCGCCCCGCGCGGACGGATTCGCACTGCGATCCCCGTGCCGCCCCGCCGGGCTGCGGGGGTGCATCAGGCGCCGCGCGGCGTAGAATGCCGGTATTCCCCAAATCAACAACCGGGTCGCGCCCTTCCGCCGCCGACACCCGCCGACGGTTCCGGAAGCCTGCCGCACAGCGCCAGCGACCCGCCGGAGACCCGCATGAACCACCCCACGCCACACGCCGCCCTGGCACGCCGCCCCCTGCCTCCCGCCCTGCGCGACGCATTGCAGGCGGGCTTCGGCGACCGCTTCTCGACCTCCGCCGGCGTCTGCGAACACCATGGCCGCGACGAGTCGCCGTTCCCGCCGGCCCTGCCTGATGGTGTGGTGTTCGCCCACAGCACCGGGGAAGTCGCCGAAGTCGCCCGCCTGTGCAACCAGTACAGCGTGCCGCTGATTCCCTACGGCGCGGGCTCCTCGCTGGAAGGACACCTGCTGGCCGTGGCCGGCGGCATCAGCCTGGACTTGTCGCAGATGAACAAGGTGCTCGCGATCCAGCCGGAAGACCTGACCGTGACCGTGCAGCCGGGCGTCACGCGCAAGCAGCTCAACCAGGAGATCAAGGACACGGGCCTGTTCTTCCCGATCGACCCGGGCGCGGATGCGTCGCTGGGCGGCATGTGCGCGACGCGCGCCTCCGGGACCAACGCGGTGCGCTACGGCACCATGCGCGAGAACGTGCTGGCACTGACCGTGGTGACCGCCGACGGGCGCGTGATCCGCACCGGCACGCACGCGCGCAAGTCGTCGGCAGGCTATGACCTGACGCGCCTGTTCATCGGCAGCGAAGGCACGCTGGGCATCATCACCGAGGTGACGGTGCGCCTGTACCCGCAGCCGGAGGCGATTTCCGCCGCGGTCTGTGCCTTCCCAAGCATGAGCAGCGCGGTGCAGGCGGTGATCCAGACCATCCAGCTCGGCGTGCCCATCGCGCGCGTGGAGTTCGTCGATGCGCTGGCCATCCGCGCCATCAACCGGCACGACAGCCTGACGCTGCCGGAAATGCCGCACCTGTTCTTCGAGTTCCACGGCACCGAGGCCGGCGTGCGCGAGCAGGCCGAGACCGTGCAGCAGATCACCGCCGAGCACGGCGGGCAGGATTTCGAATGGGCCACGCGGCCCGAGGACCGCAGCCGGCTGTGGAACGCGCGCCATACCGCCTATTTCGCCATGCTGCAGCTCAAGCCGGGCTGCCGCGCCGTGACCACCGACGTATGCGTGCCGATCTCGCGTCTGGCCGACTGCGTGGCCGAGACCGAGAAGGATCTGGTCGCCTCGTCGCTGCCTTGCCCCATCGTCGGCCACGTCGGCGACGGCAACTTCCACGTGGCGATCCTGGTCGACCCGGACAAGCCGGAAGAGATGGCGGAAGCCGAGGACATCAACCGCCGCATTGTCGAGCGCGCGCTGTCGATGGGCGGCACCTGCACCGGCGAACACGGCGTGGGCCTGCACAAGATGGATTTCCTGGTACGCGAGCACGGCGAGGACGCACTGGACCTGATGCGCGTGATCAAGCACGCGCTCGACCCGAACGGCATCCTGAACCCGGGCAAGATCTTCCGCGCCGTTCGCGGCCCGGCCGGCTGAGCAGCATGGCTGCCATGTTCAACCGCGTCCCGCCGCTGCACCTGCTGGTGGCGTTTGAAGCCGCGGCGCGCCTGGGCAGTTTCGCGCGCGCGGCCGAGGAGCTGTCGGTCACGCCCAGCGCGGTGTCGCACCGCATCAAGAACCTGGAAGAGCTCTGGGGCGAAGACCTGTTCGTGCGCTCGAATGCCGCACTGCGGCTGACCGCGGCCGGCACGCGCTACCTGCGCAACGTGCAGGACGCCCTCAAGTCGCTCAACGAACTGGCCCGGCCCGAGTACAACAAGATGCGCACGCGGCTGCGCGTGGCGATCCCGCCGACCTTCGGCCGCCAGCACCTGGTGCCGCGCCTGCCCGAGTTCGGCGCGCTGTACCCGCATATCGACATCGAGCTGCACCTGGCCATCCCGTTCCTGGACGTGAAGGCCGAGGACACCGATGTCGAGATCCGCTACGGCACGGGCCGCTACCCGGACCTGAAGACCACCAAATTGCTGGTCGAGCCGGTGTTCCCCGCCTGCGGGCGCGAGTACTACGAGCGCGTCAACGGCCGCGCCATCACCAAGCCCGAGCACCTGCACGGGCTGGTGCTGCTGCGCAGCCCGCTGGAGCCCTGGAAGCCGTGGTTCGAGACCGCCGGGCTGGACTGGCCTGAACCGCAGACCGGCCCGCAGTTCAACGACATCGGCCTGATGCTGGAAGCCATCGCCTCCAACCAGGGCGTGGCGCTCGTACGCCAGCGCATGGCGTGGCACTGGCTGTCGCTGGGCCAGATGGTGCGGCTGCTGGACGTCGAATCGGTGTCGCCGCATGGCTACTACATCGTCGAGCGCGAACAGGCGCCGCTCAAACCCGAGGCGCGCTACTTCGTCGACTGGCTGCTAAGCCTGGACTGGTAAGTCAACGCGGACGGCACCGGCACCGTGGGGCTGTACGAACCCGACGCGCTGTACGTTGCGCCGCACTTCCACAACAAGCTCGACATGGTGTACCGGCTGCCGGCCCCGGCGGCGCCCTGAGCCCACGCGGCGCGGCCTTTCCTGCACGTGCCCGGCAGTGCTACGCTGAACTGGCAAGCCCGGCTGACGCGGCGGACCGGCGCGCATGATGAGCATTTTTGATCGGCCTGCCATGCCGAATTCACGTACCCCGGCGTGCTGGCGGCGCAAGCCCTGAGCTATAGTCACCCGTCCCTCCGGCCATATGCAGGCCATATGCCGGCCTCGCAGACAGGCCCCACAGGAGTTGCCATGAATGCCCCGCACGAAGCCCCACTGACCGCCAGCCCAGGCAATCCCGGCGCTGACGACAGCCGCCGCAGCGCGCTGCTGGCGGGCTTGGCGCAGATCCTGCCCGATGCGGCGCTGCTGTGGAAACCGGAAGACACCGTCCCCTATGAATGCGATGGCCTGGCCGCCTACCGCCAGGTACCGATGGCCGTGGCCCTGCCCGACACCGAGGAACAGGTCTGCGCCATTCTCCGGCTGTGCCACAGCCTCGGCGTGCCCGTGGTGCCGCGCGGCGCCGGCACCAGCCTGTCCGGCGGCGCCATGCCGATCGCCGAAGGCCTGGTGCTGTCGCTGGCCAAGTTCAAGCGCATCCTGAAGCTGGATCCGCACTCGCGCACCGCCGTGGTCCAGCCGGGCGTGCGCAACCTGGCCATCTCCGACGCCGCAGCACCCCATAACCTGTACTACGCGCCGGACCCGTCGTCGCAGATCGCCTGCACCATCGGCGGCAACGTCAGCGAGAACTCCGGCGGCGTGCACTGCCTGAAGTACGGCCTGACTGTGCATAACGTGCTGCGCGTGCGCGCGGTGACGATGGAAGGCGAGGTCGTGGTGTTCGGTTCGGAAGCGCCGGACGCACCAGGCCTGGACCTGCTGGCCGCGATGATCGGCTCCGAAGGCATGCTGGCCGTCGTGACCGAAGTCACTGTGCGGCTGATCCCGAAGCCGCAGCTCGCGCAGGTGATCATGGCCTGCTTCGACGACGTGGAAAAAGGCGGCAACGCCGTGGCCGCGGTGATCGCCGCCGGCATCATCCCGGCCGGCCTGGAAATGATGGACAGACCCGCCACGGCCGCCGTGGAGGAATTCGTGCACGCCGGCTACGACCTCGACGCCGCCGCCATCCTGCTGTGCGAGTCCGATGGCACGCCCGAGGAAGTGGCCGAGGAAATCGAGCGCATGAGCGCGGTGCTGACCGCCTCGGGCTGCACGCGCATCGTGGTATCGCAGAACGAGGCAGAGCGCCTGCGCTTCTGGAGCGGGCGCAAGAATGCCTTCCCGGCCGCGGGCCGCATCTCGCCCGACTACTACTGCATGGACGGCACCATCCCGCGCAAGCACATCGGCACGCTGCTGCGGCGCATCGAGGAGATGGAGCGCAAGTACGCCCTGCGCTGCATCAACGTGTTCCATGCCGGCGACGGCAACATGCACCCGCTGATCCTGTTCGATGGCTCGGACCAGGACGAATGGCACCGCGCCGAGCTGTTCGGCTCGGACATCCTCGAAGCTTGCGTGGAACTGGGCGGCACCGTCACCGGCGAGCACGGCGTGGGCGTCGAAAAGCTCAACTCGATGTGCGTGCAGTTCTCGCGCGCCGAGTGCGAAGCCTTCTTCGGCGTCAAGGCCGCCTTCGACCCGGCGCGCCTGCTCAACCCGGACAAAGCCATCCCCACGCTCGCGCGCTGCGCCGAATACGGCAAGATGCACGTGAAGAAGGGCCTGCTGCCCCACCCGGACCTGCCGCGCTTCTGAACGGCGCGCACCAAGCCATGCCGCACAGCCGGACCAACGAAACGCTGCGCCAGCGCCTGGGCCGCCCCGAGTCGGGCTGGCGCGAACGCTGGTACACGATCATCTTCGAGGCCGATACCCGCAGCGGGCGGCTGTTCGACATCACGCTGCTGATCGCCATCGTGGCCAGCGTGCTGGTGGTGATGGTGGACAGCCTGCAGGGCGTGCATGGCCATGCCGGCAGGCTGTTCATCGCGCTCGAGTGGATGTTCACGCTGCTGTTCACGGCGGAATACGCGATGCGCATCCTCGTGGTGCAGCGGCCGTTGCGCTACGTCTTCAGCGTCTACGGCATCATCGACTTTCTCTCGATCATACCGACCTGGCTGGCGTTCTTCCTGCCGGAACTGGCCTTCCTGATCGACGTGCGCCTGCTGCGGCTGTTGCGCGTGTTCCGGATCCTCAAGCTCACCGTGTATTTCGACGAGGCCGAGATCCTGTACCGCGCGCTGGTCGACAGCCGGCGCAAGATCCTCGTATTCCTGGGCACGGTGCTCATCATCACGGTGATCCTGGGCACCGTGATGTACGTGGTGGAAGGCCCGCAGCACGGCTTCACCAGCATTCCCGTCAGCATGTACTGGGCGGTGGTGACGCTGACCACCACCGGCTTCGGCGACGTGGTGCCCAAGACGCCGCTGGGGCAGTTCATCACCTCGCTGACGATCCTGATCGGCTACGGCATCATTGCCTTCCCCACCGGCATCATCGGCGCCCAGCTGGCGGCCAACATCCTGAGGCGCCCGCTCACCACGCGCACCTGCACGCACTGCCTGACCGAAGGGCATGACGCGGACGCGCAGTACTGCAAGCATTGCGGCAGCCACCTGCCCGAATACCAGAACGATCGTCCCGAAGTCGCAGGCGGCTCCGCCGGCAGCAGCCGGAAAGACACCTGACCCACGGCAACACGTACCAGCACTAGAACCAGACCCACATGCAAGCCACTCTCGACGCCTTCCGCGATGCCGTACGGCATGCCTCCGAGACACGCACGCCGCTGCGCCTGCGCGGCGGCGGCAGCAAGGACTTCTATGGCCAGGCCATGGACGGCGAGTTGCTGGATACGCGCGCGTATCACGGCATCGTCGAATACGATCCGGCCGAACTTGTCATCACCGCGCGCTGTGGCACGCCGCTGGCCGAGATCGAGGCCGCGCTGGCTGAGAAGCGCCAGATCCTGGCGTTCGAGCCGCCGCACTTTGCAGCGGCTGGCCAGCCCAGCGCCGCAACGCTCGGCGGCGCGGTGGCCGCGGGCCTGTCAGGCCCGCGCCGGCAATCGGTCGGCGCGCTGCGCGATTTCGTGCTGGGCACACAGATGATGGACGGACACGGCGAGGTGATGAGCTTCGGCGGCCAGGTGATGAAGAACGTCGCCGGCTATGACGTGTCGCGGCTGCTGGCGGGCTCGCTCGGCACGCTCGGGCTGATCCTGGAGGTCTCGCTCAAGGTGCTGCCGGCCCCGTTCGACGACGCCACGCTGCGCTTCGCCATGAGCCAGGCCGAGGCCATCGACCGCATCAACCAGTGGGGCGGCCAGCCGCTGCCGATCGCGGCATCGGCGTGGCATGAAGGCGTGCTGCACGTGCGCCTGTCAGGCGCCACAGCCGCGGTGCAGGCCGCACGCGCCCGGCTGGGCGGCGAGGCCGTCGGCCAGGAGGAAGGCGTGGCCTTCTGGCAATCGCTGCGAGAGCAGACGCATGCGTTCTTCGCCCCGGCCCTGCAGGGCCGCACGCTGTGGCGCCTGGCAGTGCCGCCGACCTCGGCGCCGCTGGACCTGCCCGGTTCGCAGCTCGTCGAATGGGGCGGCGGACAGCGCTGGTGGCTGCCCGATACGGGCCTGGACGGCAACCATGCCGGGCTGGTGCGCGGCATTGCGCAGGCGGCCGGCGGCCATGCGACGCTGTTCCGCAACGGCGACAAGTCGGTGGGCGTGTTCACGCCGCTGGCTTCGCCGCTGGCCGCGATCCACGCGCGGCTGAAGGCCACCTTCGACCCGGCCGGCATCTTCAATCCGCAGCGCATGTATCCCGGCCTCTGAGCCGCGTGCACCGTTCAACGCCAAGGCAAACCCACCCCACACCATGCAAACGACCCTGGCCGATTTTCTCCGCAATACGCCCGAGGGCGAGGAAGCCAAGTCCATCATCGGCAAATGCGTGCACTGCGGCTTCTGCACTGCCACCTGCCCGACCTACCAGCTACTCGGCGACGAGCTCGACGGCCCGCGCGGGCGCATCTACCTGATGAAGCAGGTGATCGAAGGCAACCCCGTCAGCGAAAGCACGCGGCTGCACCTGGACCGCTGCCTGACCTGCCGCAACTGCGAATCGACCTGCCCTTCCGGCGTGCGCTACGGGCGGCTGGTGGACATCGGCCGGCAGGTGGTGGACGACCAGCTCGAAGCCCGCGGCATCCGCCGCCCCGCACGCGAGCGCGTGACACGCTGGGCGCTGCGCGAAGGCCTGACGCGCCCGGCCCTGTTCGGCACGGCGATGAAGCTCGGGCAGATGGTTCGGCCGATGCTGCCGGCCGCGCTGCGCAACAAGGTGCCCGAGCTCAGCAAGACCGCCGAGCCCGGCCAGTGGCCGCGCACCGCGCACGCGCGCAAGATGCTGTTGCTCGACGGTTGCGTGCAGCCGGCGATGTCGCCCAACATCAATGCCGCGACGGCACGCGTGTTCGACCGTGTCGGCGTACAACTGGTCGTGGCGCGCGAAGCCGGTTGCTGTGGCGCCATCCGCTTCCACACCGGCGACCACGGCGGCGGCCTCGACAATATGCGCCGCAATATCGACGCGTGGTGGCCGCATATCGAAGCCGGCGCGGAAGCCATTGTCATGACCGCATCGGGCTGCGGCGCCATGGTGAAGGACTACGGCCACCTGCTGCGCAACGACCCGAAGTACGCCGAGCGCGCGCGCCGCGTCTCGGCGCTGACGCGCGACCTGTCGGAGATCCTGCCCGACTTTGCCGACGCGCTGCACGCACGCGCCGGCGCAGTGCCGCGCGACGGCCGCCGCGTGGCCTACCACCCGCCGTGCACGCTGCAGCACGGCCAGCAGATCCGCGGCAAGGTGGAGGCGCTCTTGACCGGCCTTGGCGTGGAAGTCAAACTCTGCGCTGACAGCCACCTGTGCTGCGGCTCGGCGGGCACGTATTCGGTGCTGCAGCCGGAACTGTCCTACCGCCTGCGCGACGACAAGCTCGCCAAGCTGCAGGCCACCGAGCCCGAAGCCATCGTGTCGGCCAATATCGGCTGCATCACCCACCTGCAGGGCGGCACCGAGACGCCGGTCATGCACTGGATCGAACTGGTGGACCGCATGCTGGGCTGAACAGCCCCGGAATCGGGGCGGTGTGGTTGTCTCCCCTCTCCCGCTTGCGGGAGAGGGGCGGAACAGTACAACCCAAGACGCCCCATGCTCCAGACCTTTGCCATCCTCCTGGTTTTCCAATCCGTCGGCGAGGTGATCAGCTACGCGCTGCATCTACCGGTCCCCGGCCCCGTGCTGGGCATGATCATGCTGTTTGGCTGGCTCGTCTTCGACGACCGCCTGCTGCCCATCATCCAGGGCACCACCAGCGAACTGCTCAAGCACCTGTCGCTGCTGTTCGTGCCGGCCGGCGTCGGCATCATGGTCCATGCCCGCCGCATCGAAGGCGAATGGTTGCCGATCGTGGTCGCGCTGGTGGTATCGACGTGGCTGGCCATCGCCACCACCGCCGTGGTCACGCGCATGCTGATGCGCAAGCCCAGGGATCCGGTGCCGCACGCCGCCGATGCCGTGGACAACAGCGGAGAACAGGCATGATGACACCCCGCCTCAATGAGATCTGGGTCTACCTGGCCGCCAGCCCGCTGGTGGGCCTGACCGCCACGCTGCTGGCCTACGTGTTCGCGTTCCGCATCTTTGAGCGCTCGCGCTTCTCGCCACTCGCCAATCCCGTGATGATCGCCGTGGCGCTGCTGGTCACCGTGCTGACGGTCACCGGCACGCCGTACAAGACCTACTTCGACGGCGCGCAGTTCGTGCACTTCCTGCTCGGCCCCGCCACCGTGGCGCTGGCCGTGCCGCTCTACCTGCAGCTGCCCAAGCTGCGCACGCATGTGTTCCCGCTGCTGGTCGGGCTGGTGGCCGGATCGCTGGTCGCCGTGGTGTCGGCCGTAGGCATTGCATGGCTGCTTGGCGCGACCCGCGAGACGGTGCTGTCGCTGGCGCCCAAGTCGGTGACGATCCCGATCGCGATGGGCGTGGCCGAGAAGATCGGCGGGCTGCCTTCGCTGACTGCGGTGCTGGTGATGGCCACCGGCATCATCGGCGCCGTCAGCGCGACTGGCCTGTTGAACCTGCTGCGGATCCGCGACTACACCGTGCGCGGCTTCGCCACGGGCGTGGCGGCGCACGGCATCGGCACCGCGCGCGCATTCCAGGTGAACCAGGAGGCCGGTGCGTTCGCCGCGCTGGGCATGGGGCTGAACGGCGTGCTGACGGCCATCATGGTGCCCGTGCTGGCGACGTGGATGCCGCACTGACCATGCTGCCAGGCTCCTGACAGGACGCTGTCAGCAGCCCCCGCGCAAGATGTGGACTCCTTTCCCCATGACCAAGGAGTCCATCATGAGCAATGGCCTGATCAACTGGCTGGAAATCCCCGTTGTCGATATGAAGCGTGCGATCCACTTCTACGAGCAGGTATTCGAAACGACACTCAGGCGCGAAACCATGAGCCAGGTCGATATGGCGGTGTTCCCGAACCCCGACCCGGGCGGTGCGCTGGTGGCTGGCGAGGACTACCGGCCCAGCCAGCACTACGGTCCGTTGCCCTACCTGCATGCGCCTGGGCTCGATGCCCTGCTGCAGCGCGTAGCCCATGCCGGCGGCAAGACTGTGTTCGGTCCGCTGCAGTTGCCCGGCGACATCGGCCGCATCGCACATATCGCCGACAGCGAAGGCAACCGCATCGGCCTGCACGAGCCCTTCACGGGCTGAGGCCTGCCACCCCGAGGACCGATGAGCCGCCGCGCCGACCGCCTGTTCCAGATCGTCCAGGTCCTGCGCGGACGCCGCCTGACCACGGCGGCACTGCTCGCGCAGCGGCTCGGCGTGTCCGAGCGCACCGTCTACCGTGACATCCAGGCGCTGTCGCTGTCGGGCGTGCCGGTCGAGGGAGAGGCCGGCATCGGTTACCGCCTGCGTGCAGACTTCGATGTACCGCCGCTGATGTTCACATCACTCGAAGTCGAAGCGCTGGTAGCCGGCCTGCGCCTGCTCAAGGCCTGGGGCGGCGGCGCGCTGGCCGCCGCGGCCGATCCCGCTCTGGAAAAGCTGATGGCCGCGCTGCCGCCGCCGCGCCGGCTGGCCGCGCAGCAAAGCCGCGTGTTCGCGCCGGAGTATGTCAACCGCGCGCAGGTGCGCGAAGCGTTCGACGTCGTGCACGGCGCGCTGGGCGCGCAGAAGCTGCTGCTGCTCGACTATTGCGACGCCGAACAGCGCATTACCGAACGCGTGGTGCAGCCGCTGGGACTGTTCTTCTGGGGCAATGCCTGGCTGCTGGCGGCATGGTGCACGACACGCACCGACTATCGCAGCTTCCGGCTGGACCGCTGCCGCGCGATCCGCATGCTCGACGACCATTTCCACGAAACGCCGGACCGCTCGCTCAATGGCTTCCTGCGCGCGGTGCGGGCCAGTGGAACATAGTGTCAGGCGGCGGGGTCGGCCATCAGCATCTCGATGTCCGCGCGGATCTCTTCCGGCTTGGTCATCGACCCGTAGCGCTTGTAGACCGTGCCATCGCGCCGCAACAGGAACTTGGTGAAATTCCACTTGATGGCCTGCGTGCCGAGCACGCCGCGCCTCTCGCTTGTCAGCCACTGGTACAGCGGATGCGCATCGGGGCCGTTCACGTCGATCTTGGCAAACATCGGGAACGTGACGCCGAAGCGCGATTCGCAGAACTGGCCGATCTGCTGCGCGTCGCCGGGCTCCTGCTTGCCGAACTGGTTGCACGGGAAGCCGAGCACCTCCAGCCCGCGCGCGGCATAGGCGTCGTGCAGCGCCTGCAGGCCCGCATATTGCGGCGTAAAGCCGCATTCACTGGCGGTGTTGACGATCAGCAGCACCTTGCCGCGAAACTGCGACAGCGGCACCGGCTGCCCGGCAAGGGAGTTGGCTTCGAACTGGTAGACATTGCTCATGGCGGACTTGGCTCCTGGACCGGACGCGGGCCGCGCGGATCAGATCACATTCAGGTGCTCGGTGCCTGCACCCAGGTCGGATTCCTTCCTGGTGGCACTGTGCAGCTTGATCATCAGCCGCAGGTCGTTGAGCGAATCGGCATTGCGCAGCGCGTCCTCGTACGTGATCTTGCCGCTTTCGTGCAAGTCGAACAACGCCTGGTCGAAGGAAATCATGCCCTGCTCGCGCGATTTCTTGATCACTTCCTTGAGTTCATGGATCTCGCCCTTGAAGATCAGGTCGGCCACCAGCGGCGTGCCGATCATGATTTCCACGGCCGGCACGCGGCCCTTGCGGCCCGCACGCGGCAGCAGGCGCTGCGAGATCATGGCCTTCAGGTTCAGCGACAGGTCGATCAGCAGCTGCTGGCGCTTTTCCTCGGGGAAGAAGTTGACGATGCGGTCGATGGCCTGGTTGGCGTTGTTGGCGTGCAGCGTGGCCAGGCACAGGTGGCCGGTTTCCGCGTACTGCATCGCGTATTCCATGGTCTCTCGGTCGCGGATTTCGCCGATCAGGATCACGTCGGGCGCCTGGCGCAGCGTGTTCTTCAGCGCAATGTGCCAGGACTCGGTGTCGATGCCCACCTCGCGCTGCGTGACGACGCAGTTCTGGTGCGCATGCACGTATTCGATCGGGTCCTCGATGGTGATGATGTGGCCATAGGAGTGCGCGTTGCGGTGGTCCAGCATCGCCGCCAGCGTGGTCGACTTGCCCGAGCCCGTGGCGCCGGTCACGATCACCAGGCCACGCTTGGACATGACGATCTCATGCAGCGTTGGCGGCAGGTCCAGGTCCGCCACCGACGGAATGCGCGTGTTGATGGTCCGCACCACCATGCCGGCCTTGCCCTGCTGGATGAACGCCGACACGCGGAAGCGGCCGGCCTTGGGCGCGGAGATCGCAAAATTGCATTCGCGGCTGTCGTCGAACTCCTTGACCTGGCGCTCGTTCATGATCGAGCGCACCAGGCCCAGGGCCTGCGTGGGGTTGAGCGGCTGCTGCGAGACGGGCGTGATCTTGCCGTCGACCTTGATGGCCGGCGGGAAGTCAGAAGTAATGAACAGGTCCGACCCGCGATTGCTCACCATGAGCTCGAGCAGGTCGTTGATGTACTTGGCGGTGGATTCGCGATCGAGCATGGCATGGTCCTGCGTAGAAGCGACCGCCCGGATGGCGCGGCCGGACGGCACGGCGCGGGCCTCAGCCCATGAAGGCGTCGGGGTTCTTGGCGATGGCCCGCGCGTCGCTGTAGCTGATCAGGCTGCGCTTGATCAGGTCCGACAGGCACTGGTCCAGGGTCTGCATGCCCAGCCCGCTGCTGGTCTGCATCATCGAGTACATCTGCGCGATCTTGTTCTCGCGGATCAGGTGGCGGATCGCGGGCGTGGCGATCATGATCTCGTGCGCGGCGGTACGGCCGTTGCCATCGCGCGTCTTGAGCAGCGTCTGCGAGATCACCGCCTCCAGCGATTCGGACAGCATGGTGCGCACCATGTCCTTCTCTTCGGGCGGGAACACATCGACCACACGGTCGATGGTCTTGGCCGCGGAGCTCGTGTGCAGCGTGCCGAAGACCAGGTGGCCGGTTTCGGCGGCGGTCAGCGCCAGGCGGATGGTTTCGAGGTCGCGCAACTCACCCACCAGGATCACGTCCGGATCTTCACGCAGCGCGGAGCGCAGCGCATTGGCGAACGAGTGCGTGTGCGGACCCAGTTCGCGCTGGTTGATCAGGCTCTTCTTGGAGTTGTGGACGAATTCGATCGGGTCCTCCACCGTGAGGATGTGGCCCATGTCGTTTTCGTTGCGGTGGTCCACCATTGCCGCCAGCGTGGTGGATTTGCCCGAGCCGGTCGGCCCGGTTACCAGCACCAGGCCGCGCGGCTTCATGCACAGGTCGGCGAATACCGCCGGCGCGCGCAATTCTTCGAGCGTGAGAACCTTCGAGGGAATCGTACGGAACACCGCGGCCGCACCGCGCTGCGTGTTATAGGCATTGACCCGGAAACGCGACAGGCCGGCGATTTCAAACGAGAAATCGATTTCCAGCCGTTCTTCGTAGGTCTTGCGCTGGGAGTCGCTCATGATGTCGTACACCATGGCGTGGACATCCTTGTGCGCCATGGGGGCGACGTTGATGCGCCGCATGTCGCCGTGAATACGCACCATCGGCGGCATGTCCGCCGAGAGGTGCAGATCGGACGCCTTGTTCTTGACTGCGAAAGCCAATAGCTGCGCGATGTCCATCTATAATGACCCCACCCGAATAATCGTTGTTAGTACTTTTCGTACTTCTTTTTACTTCTTCTGTATGTCCGCCGGATTATGTCTGTAATTGCCGCCAACTTGCAAGCTGTGCACCGCGGCATCGCGGCGGCGGCACAACAAGCCGGAAGGGCACCGGAAGACGTGGCGCTGCTGGCCGTTTCCAAGACCGTCTCGCCGGGCATCGTGCGCGAGGCATTCGAGGCCGGGCAACGCGCTTTTGGTGAAAACTACGTGCAGGAAGGCGTGGAAAAGATCATCGCTCTGGCCGACCTGCGCAGCCAGATCGCGTGGCATTTCATCGGGCCGCTGCAGAGCAACAAGACACGGCTGGTAGCCGAGCATTTCGACTGGGTGCACGCGATCGACCGGCTCAGGATCGCGCAGCGGCTGTCGGACCAGCGCCCGGCCGGCATGGCGCCGCTGCAGGTCTGCCTCCAGGTGAATATCAGCGATGAAGCGAGCAAGAGCGGCGTGGCCCCCGACGAGGTGCCGGAACTGGCCCGCGCCGTGGCCGCCCTCCCCGGGCTGCGCCTGCGCGGGCTGATGGCGATTCCCGAGCCGGCCACCGATCCAGCCGCGCAGCGCCAGCCGTTCGCCGCGATGCGCACCCTGTTGCAGTCGCTGCGCGCAGCAGGGCTGCCGCTCGACACCCTGTCGATGGGCATGTCGGGCGACATGGACGCCGCCATCGCCGAAGGCGCCACCATCGTGCGCATCGGCACGGCCATCTTCGGTGTACGCACGTGAGCGCCGCTGCGGCAGCATTTCCCTATTCCATTCCAGCCTGAGACTGACATGCTCGAAACCCTGACCTTCGGCTTCCTTGGTGGCGGCAACATGGCCACCGCCCTGATCGGCGGCCTGATCGCGCGCGGCGTGCCCGCCGGTTCGATCCGCGTGGTCGACCCGTTCCCCGACGCGCAGCAGCGCCTGGCGCGCGACCTGGGCGTGCATGCGTCCGGCGCGCCGGACGCAGCCTTCGGCGCGTCCGACGTGCTGGTGCTGGCCGTCAAGCCGCAGCAGTTCCGCGAAGCCGCGGCCAGCCTGCTGCCGCATCTGCCGGGAACCGGCGCCGGCAATCTCGTCATCAGCGTGGCTGCTGGCATCCGCCTGCAGGACATGCAGCGCTGGCTGGGCGGCAGCACTCGGCTGGTGCGCGCCATGCCGAATACGCCGGCGCTGTCGGGCATGGGCATGACGGGACTGACTGCTCCGGCCGGGCTGTCGCAGCAGGACCGTGCGATTGCCACCGCCGTGGCCGAAGCCGTGGGCAAGTGCGCATGGGTCGATGGCGACGACCAGATCGACGCCGTTACCGCCATTTCGGGCAGCGGCCCGGCCTATGTCTTCTATTTCATCGAAGCGATGGAACGCGCCGCCACGGAACTCGGCCTGAGCGCGCAGCAAGGCCGTGAACTGGCCGTGCAGACTTTCCTGGGCGCCGCCACGCTGGCCGGCCAGTCGCCGGAACCGGTGGCCACGCTGCGCGAACGGGTGACGTCGAAGGGCGGCACGACGTATGCCGCGCTGACTGCCATGGAAAGCGCTGGTATTGGCGATGCCTTCGTGCGTGCCATGCGGGCGGCGGCGGCGCGTGGGAAGGAGATGGGGGAGGAGTTCGGGAAGGATTGAGCAGGCGTTCGGTTTGATGCGACAGGCGCCTGCCATGCGACTGGCCTGCTCCCCTCTCCCGCAAGCGGGAGAGGGGAGAAAACCTAGCGGATCGCGTAGGCCAGCGCCGTTCCCGCAAACACACAAGCCCCCAGCCAGTTATTGTGGCGGAATGCCGCAAAACAGCGCATGCGGTCGCGGTCCCGGATCAGCGTGTAGTGATAGCCGGCACAGACCGCCGCCGCGGCCAGCCCCACCCAATACGGCCAGCCTAGCGACAGCATCACGCCTGCCCAGCCCATCAGCCCCAGAAAGGCCGCGTAGCACAGCATGATCGCAGCCACGTCGAAGCGACCGAACGTGATGGCCGAAGTCTTGATACCGATCAGTAGGTCATCGTCGCGATCCACCATCGCATAGGCCGTGTCATAGGCAACCGCCCAGAACACGTTGGCCAGGAGCATCACCCACGCCACCAGCGGCACCTGATCCTGCACGGCCGCGAACGCCATCGGGATGCCGAAGCCGAACGCGATGCCCAGGTAAGCCTGCGGGATCGCGAAGAAGCGCTTGAAGAACGGATACGTGCCCGCCACCACGGCAGCCACCACCGCTAGCCACTTGGTCAGGCTGTTCAACGGCAGGATCAGCGCGAACGCCAGCAGCGCCAGTACCGCCGCCACCGCCAGCGCCTCCCATGCCGCGATCTTGCCCGCTGTCAGCGGCCGTTCCTTCGTGCGCTTGACGTGCTTGTCGAAGTCGCGGTCGGCGTAGTCGTTGATCGCACAGCCCGCGGAGCGCATCAGGAACGTGCCGACAAAAAAGATGCAGAAGATGCCCAGAGCCGGCGGACCGCCCGCTGCCATCCACAGCGCCCACAGCGTGGGCCACAGCAGCAGCAGCGTGCCGATGGGCTTGTCGATGCGCACCAGGCGCGCATACAGGGCGAGGCGTTCAGACATGGGAGCTCGGGGACGGGAAAGCAGCACGGCAGCAGCGGGGGCAGGAGAAATCGGAGGGACACGAGTTCAGCGCGCAGTGAGGCACCGAACGAAAACGCGCCGCAGCCGGAACGGTTGCGGCGCGTCGGGCCGGCATGGCAGTCAGGCCGCCATCAGGCCAGCATCGAGCGCAACATCCACGCGGTCTTTTCGTGCGTCTGCATGCGCTGGGTCAGCAGGTCCGCCGACGGTTCGTCGCTGGCGGCATCGACCAGCGGGAAGATCGAGCGCGCGGTGCGCACCACGGCTTCCTGGCCTTCGACGAGCTTGCGGATCATCTCGGTGGCCTCCGGCACGCCCTCTTCTTCCTGGATCGACGACAGGCGTGCATATTCCTTGTAGGTGCCCGGGGCCGGGTAGCCCAGTGCGCGGATACGCTCGGCGATGGAGTCGACGGCCAGCGCCAGCTCGTTGTACTGCGTCTCGAACATCAGATGCAGCGTGTTGAACATGGGGCCCGTCACGTTCCAGTGGAAGTTGTGGGTCTTGAGGTAGAGGGTGTAAGTGTCGGCCAGCAGCTTGGACAGGCCTTCCGCGATCTTCTTGCGGTCCTTGTCGGAGATGCCGATATTCACGCTCATCTCATTCTTCTTTGCCATGGTAAGTACGCTCCATTCTGGGAAAGCACGAGGATTGCCGCACGACTGGGCCGGGCCCGGCCATGCGGCATAGCCCCGACATTATTGCACTACCCTGCAAGTCCGGACAAACCCCGAGCCAGCCCGGCCATCATGGTGGCGGTGCCAGGAACGAACACGCCATCCATCCCCCGGCTTCCACAACTCGTCGAACAATAAAAAAGGGCTGCTCATGGCAACCCTCGATTCACGGCATGAAGAAAGCGGTCAGGCCGCCTTGGCCAACTCCTTGGCATTGAGCTTCCGCACGCCTGGCAACTCGCACGCCGCCACCGCGCTGGCCAGTGCCTCCATGGCGGGCAGGCGGGTAAAACTCTTGCGCCAGGCCAGCACCACGCGGCGGTCCGGCACCGGGTCGGCGAACGGCACGTAGGCCAGCATGTCGCCCTTGGCCTTCATGTCCGGCACCGAGGTGCGCGGCAGCACGGTAATGCCCACGCCGCTGGCGACCATATGGCGGATGGTTTCGAGCGAGGAGCCCTCGAACGTCTTCTGGATGCCGTCCGAGGCCTGCGAGAAGCGCGACAGCTCCGGGCACACACCCAGCACGTGGTCGCGGAAGCAATGGCCGCTGCCGAGCAGCAGCATGGTCTGCTGTTTCAGTTCGTCCGGATCGACGTGGCTCACCTCGGCAAGCTGGTGCCCGCGCGGCACCGCCACGACGAAAGGCTCGTCATAGAGCGGGCGCACCGTGAGGCCGGAATCGGCAAACGGTTCGGCCATGATGGCGCAGTCGATCTCGCCCTGCTTGAGCAGCTCGATCAGCTTGACCGTGTAGTTTTCCTGCAGCATCAGCGGCATCTGCGGCACGGCCCCGATCATCTGCTTGACCAGCGCCGGCAGCAGGTAGGGCCCGATGGTGTAGATCACGCCCACACGCAGCGGACCGGCCAGCGGGTCCTTGCCCTGCTTGGCGATCTCTCGGATAGCCATGGTCTGTTCGAGCACGCGCTGGGCCTGGGCCACGATCTGCTCGCCCACGGCAGTCACGGACACCTCCGAGGTGCCGCGCTCGAAGATCTGCACGTTGAGTTCGTCTTCCAGCTTCTTGATCGCCACTGACAAAGTGGGCTGCGACACGAAGCAGGCCTCGGCAGCACGGCCGAAATGGCGCTCCCGCGCCACGGCGACGATGTACTTCAGTTCAGTGAGCGTCATGACTAATCAATTTGCGGTAGGCGATAGATTTTACCTTCGATTCCGGAATCTGTCAGAACACTGCACGAATGCGGCGCATAGGGCACCAAAACGTGAAGATCGCCGGCCGTTCAGGCCTTCAGGTAATGCTCGCGCCCGCCCAGCCAGCGCGACAGGTGCGCTTCCACGGCCTCGGGAAAGTGCGCCAGCATGAGCTGCGCAGCCTCCTGCGCGTACTCGACCAGCCATGCATCGGAGTTCAAGTCAGCAAAGCGCAGCATGGCTTCGCCAGACTGGCGCGCGCCGAGGAATTCGCCGGGACCGCGGATCTCCAGGTCGCGCCGCGCAATCTCGAAGCCGTCGGTCGTCTCGCGCATGGTGGCCAGCCGCTCGCGCGCGGTGGGCGACAGCGGCGCCTGGTACATCAGCAGGCAAACCGACTCGGTGGTGCCCCGCCCCACGCGCCCACGCAACTGGTGGAGCTGTGCCAGGCCAAAGCGCTCGGCATGCTCGATCACCATCAGCGAGGCATTGGGCACGTCCACGCCCACTTCAATCACCGTGGTGGCCACGAGCACCTGCAGGCGGTTGGCGCTGAAGTCGTCCATCACGGCCGCCTTCTCGGCCGGCGGCAGGCGGCCGTGGACCAGCCCAACGCGCAGGTCTGGCAACGCGGCAACCAGTGTTTCATAGGTCTCCACGGCGGTCTGCAGCTGTAGCGCCTCGCTTTCCTCGATCAGCGGGCAGACCCAGTAGACCTGCCGGCCCTCGGCGGCGGCATGGTGAATGCGCCCGATCACCTCGTCGCGGCGCTCGTCGTTGACCAGGCGCGTGACGATCGGCGTGCGGCCCGGCGGCAGTTCGTCGATCACCGACACGTCAAGGTCCGCGTAGTACGTCATGGCCAGCGTGCGCGGGATGGGCGTGGCCGACATCATGAGCTGGTGCGGGACGGTGTCCGGCGCGGGCTGGGCCGGCTCCACGCCGCCGGCCTTGCCGCGCAGCGCCAGCCGCTGCGCCACGCCGAAGCGGTGCTGCTCGTCCACCACCGAAAGGCCCAGCCGGGCAAAGCGCACAGTGTCCTGGATCAGCGCGTGCGTGCCGATCGCGAGCCGGGCCTCCCCCGATTCCACGCGCGCCACCGCCTCGCGTTTCTCGCGCGCCTTGAGGCTGCCGGCGAGCCAGACCACCTGCACGCCGAGCGGTTCGAACCACGCCGACAGCTTGCGGTAGTGCTGCTCGGCCAGGATTTCGGTCGGCGCCATGATCGCGGCCTGGTAGCCGGCATCGATGGCCTGGCACGCGGCCAGTGCCGCCACGATGGTCTTGCCGCTGCCCACATCGCCCTGCAGCAGCCGGTGCATCGGGTGCTGCGCGGTCATGTCGGCTGCAATTTCTTCAACCACGCGCTGCTGCGCGCCGGTCAGGCGGAACGGCAGCGCTGCCAGGAACCGCGCCAACAAGCCGCCTTCGCGCCGCGGCATGGAAGGCGCGTTCTTCTCGCGGCGCGCTTCGTGCGCGCGCCGCAGCGAGATCTGTTGCGCCAGCAGTTCGTCGAACTTGATGCGCTGCCAGGCCGGATGCGAGCGGTCGGCCAGCGCGGCCTCGCTCTCCTGCGGCGGCGGGGTGTGCAGCAGGCGCAGGCATTCGGCGAGCGGGCGCAGCTTCAGCTTTGCAAGCGGGCCCTGCAGCACGGCCGCGGGCAGCGTCTCGGGCAGAGGCGTGCGTGACAGCGCGCCGGAGATCGCCTTGCGCAGATAGGCCTGCGAGATGCCGGCCGTGGCCGGATAGACCGGCGTGAGCCGGTCCGGCAAAGGCTCGTCCGGCGCTACCGGGCGCACCGTCGGGTGCACCATCTCGGCCCCGAAGAAGCCGCCGCGGACGTCGCCACGTACGCGCAGGCGCACGCCTTCGGCCATCTGCTTGGTCTGGCTGCCGTAGAAATTCAGGAACCGCAGCGTCAGCTCGCCGCTCTCGTCGGTAATCTTCACCACCAGTTGGCGGCGCGGGCGGAAGGTGACCTCGTTGGAGATGACCTCGCCCTCGACCTGCGCGGGCTGGCCGAGCCCGGCGCGGCGGATCGCTTCGGCGATCGGCATCAGCGTGGTCTCGTCCTCGTAGCGCATCGGCAGGTGCAGCACGAGGTCGACGCTGCGACGCAGGCCCATCTTGGCCAGCCGCGCGACCGCGGACGACGGCTTGCCGTCCTTGCCCGCGGCCTTGCCCTTTGCAGACGGCGCTGAGTCAGGGGCTTCGGCTTTGTCCTGGGTCGGTTCGGGGGCGGTTCCGGGCATCGGCGGTCGGGCAGGCGGGGAAATAAGGGGTATCACACAGGGCCGGGCGGCGCCTGGCGCCCAAGCCTTACAATATCGGATTCGCCGATTGTACCTATCCCGGTTGCCGCTTCGCGCGGCGCCATGCCGGGGCATTGCCTGTCCTCATGTTGACGCTGTCCGATTTCGATTTCCCGCTGCCGCCCGAACTGATTGCACAGAGCGCCCTGCCCGACCGCAGCGCCAGCCGGCTGCTGGTGGTCGAGCGCCTGGCGCCCGGCGAGCAGCCCGACGCGATCCGGCTGGCCGACCGCGCCTTCAGCGACATTACCGAATACCTCAGGCCTGAAGACCTGCTGGTCTTCAACGACACCCGTGTGATCAAGGCGCGCTTCTTCGGCCACAAGCCCAGCGGCGGCAAGATTGAAGTACTGGTCGAGCGCGTGGTCGATACGCACACCGTGCTGGCCCAGGTGCGCGCTTCCAAGACGCCCGTCGAGGGCAGCCAGCTGCACCTGGCCGAGGACGCCTTTGCCGTCACCGTTGGCCCGCGCGTCGACCAGTTCTTCACGCTGCGCTTTCCGGAACCCGCGCTGGACCTGATCGAGCGGTACGGCCGCCTGCCGCTGCCGCCCTATATCACGCACGATCCCGACGCCTACGACGAAACCCGCTACCAAACCGTCTATGCCCGCAACCCGGGCGCGGTCGCGGCGCCCACCGCTGGCCTGCATTTCGACGACGCGTTGTTCGCCCGCCTCGATGCAGCAGGCGTGCGCCGGGCCTTCCTGACCCTGCACGTCGGCGCCGGGACCTTCCAGCCAGTGCGCACGGAGAACCTGGCCGAACACAAGATGCACTCGGAGTGGTACTCCATCTCGCCTGCGCTAGCGCAGGCGGTGCACGAAACGCGCGAACGCGGCGGCCGCGTCATCGCCGTGGGCACGACTTCGCTGCGCGCGCTGGAATCGGCCGCGAAGCCGAACGGTACGCTGGAGGCCGGCAGCGGCGACACCGACATCTTCATCACGCCGGGCTACCAGTTCCGCCTGGTCGATGCCCTGATCACCAACTTCCACCTGCCCAAGTCGACGCTGCTGATGCTGGTGTCGGCGCTGGCCGGCGTGGAAGCCATCCGCGCCGCCTACCGCCATGCGGTCGAGGCGCGCTACCGTTTCTTCAGCTATGGCGACGCGATGTTCCTGACCCGCCAGTGAAATCCGCCAGACAAGCGCAAGCCCTGAAGCCAGAACCGAATCCCGCCATGCTCAATTTCGAACTCATCACCACCGACGGCAACGCGCGCCGCGGCCGCGTCACCCTGAACCACGGCGTGGTCGAGACGCCCATCTTCATGCCGGTCGGCACCTACGGCTCGGTCAAGGCCATGTCGCCGCTGGAACTGAACGAGATCGACGCGCAGATCATTCTCGGCAATACCTTCCACCTGTGGCTGCGTCCGGGCCTGGACGTGGTGAACACCCACGGGGGCCTGCACCGCTTTATCGGCTGGGACAAGCCGATCCTGACCGATTCCGGCGGATTCCAGGTGTTTTCGCTCGGCGATCTGCGCAAGATCACCGAAGATGGCGTCACGTTCGCATCGCCGGTGAACGGCGACAAGTTGTTCCTTTCGCCGGAGATCTCCATGCAGATCCAGCGCACGCTGAACTCCGACATCGTCATGCAGTTCGACGAATGCACGCCGTACGAGATCGAGGGCCGTCCCGCCACGCACGAAGAGGCCGCAAAGTCGATGCGCATGAGCCTGCGGTGGGCCAAGCGCTCGCGCGACGAGTTCGAGCGCCTCGCCAACCCCAACGCGCTGTTCGGCATCGTCCAGGGCGGCATGTTCGAGGATCTGCGCGACGAATCGCTGGCGGGCCTGTCCGAGCTGGACTTCCACGGCTTCGCCATCGGTGGCCTGTCGGTTGGCGAACCCAAGGAAGACATGATGCGCGTGCTGGAACACGTGGCACCGCGCCTGCCGGCCGACAAGCCTCACTACCTGATGGGCGTGGGCACGCCCGAAGATCTGGTGGCAGGCGTGGCCGCGGGCGTCGACATGTTCGACTGCGTGATGCCGACCCGCAACGCGCGCAATGGCTGGCTCTTCACGCGCTTCGGCGACGTCAAGATCAAGAACGCCGCGCACCGCAACGACCCGCGCCCGCTCGACGAAAGCTGCGCCTGCTACACCTGCCGCAATTTCTCGCGCGCTTACCTGCACCACCTGCACCGCGTCGGCGAGATCCTGGGCGCGAGGCTGAACACCATTCACAACCTGCACTACTACCTGCAGCTCATGCGCGAGGTGCGCGAGGCCATCGAACACCACCGCTTCGACGACTTCCGCCGCCAGTTCGCCAGCGACCGTGCGCGCGGCACGCGCTGAGCCCGAACTTTCCGGCCCGGCGCGGTCGAATACCGGGGGCAGCGGCAGGTCTTGCATGCATCTGCGCCGAGTCGCCCGGAACGCACCCCGAACAAACCCGGATTCCCGCCCTAGAATGCCAGGGCGGGCCTTGCACGGGTGATAGAATGGTCGATTACTTGAATGACTTTTGTGACGGAGAATCAACGTGCTGATTTCTAACGCATTCGCCCAGACTGCCGGTGCCGGCGGCGCCGCGGGCGGCCTGATGAGCTTCCTGCCCATCATCCTGATGTTTGCGGTGCTGTGGTTCATCATGATCCGCCCGCAGATGAAGCGCCAGAAAGAAGCCAAGGCCATGCTGGAAGCACTTGCCAAGAACGACGAAGTCGTCACGGCCGGCGGCATCCTGGGCAAGGTGACCAAGGTGACCGACCAGTACGTCAGCCTGGAAATCGCCGAAGGCACGGAAGTCACCGTGCAGAAGAACGCCGTGACCACTGTGCTGCCGAAGGGTTCGCTGAAGTCGCTCTGATCCCCGTTCGCGACACTGCCCTTTGTCTTTTCCGGCATGCCTGTCCGTGCATGCCCTGGCAGCCGCCTGATCAGCCCGTGGGCCCGCAAGGTGCCCTTCGCGGCGGCCAGGCGGCTGTTTGCCAACCGGTCCGGTCCCGCCAGAGTGCCCCTGAGGCCCCCGGCGGGCCCGCCAACCGCAGAATGACTGGCCAGAGATGAATCGTTATCCGCTTTGGAAATATCTCGTGATCCTGGTGGCCCTGGCCATCGGCATCATCTATACCCTGCCGAACTTCTTCGGCGAGGCGCCTGCCGTGCAGGTTTCCTCGGGCAAGGCCACGGTCAAGGTGGACCTTTCCATGCAGAAGCATGTGGAAGAGATCCTGGCCCAGAACCAGTTGCAGCCTGACGGCGTGTTCTTCGATGTTTCCGGCCAGTCCGGCTCGGTCAAGGCGCGCTTCCGCACCACCGATGAACAACTCAAGGCCAAGGACGTCCTGTCTCGCGCGCTCAACCCCGACGCAGCCGACCCGACCTACGTGGTTGCGCTGAACCTGCTGTCGGGCTCGCCGCGCTGGCTGACCGCGATGCACGCGCTGCCGATGTACCTGGGCCTGGACCTGCGCGGCGGCGTGCACTTCCTGCTGCAGGTGGACATGAAGGGCGCCGTCGACAAGAAGCTCGACAGCCTGTCGGGCGATGCCCGTACCCTGCTGCGCGACAAGAACGTCCGCCACGGCGGCATCGACCGCGACGGCGACCGCCTGACCGTGCGCTTCAACAATGCCGACGACGCCAACCGCGCACGCGCCATCCTGGCCGACAACCTGCGCGAACTGGCCTTCGCCATGGACGGCAACAACGTGGTCGGCACCTTCACCGATGCCGCCCGCAAGGCCGTGCAGGACGCCGCCGTCAAGCAGAACATCACCACCCTGCACAACCGCGTGAACGAACTCGGCGTGGCCGAGCCCGTGATCCAGCAGCAAGGCGCCGACCGCATCGTGGTGCAGCTGCCCGGCGTGCAGGACACCGCCAAGGCCAAGGACATCATCGGCCGCACCGCCACGCTGGAAGCGCGCCTGGCCGACCCCGACGCGCCGCGCAACCCGCGCCCGGGCGACCCGATCCCGTTCGGCAGCGAGCTGTTCACGCAGGGCAACGGCGCCCCGGTGGTGCTGAAGAAGCAGGTCATCTTCACCGGCGACCGCATCGAAAGCGCCTCGGCCGGCTTCGACCAGAACCAGCGCCCGTCGGTCAACATCAAGCTCGACGCCCAGGGCGGCCGCGTGCTGCGCGACGTCTCGCGCGAGAACATCGGCAAGCCGATGGGCATCGTGTTGTTCGAAAAGGGCAAGGGCGAGGTGCTGACTGTGGCGACGATCCAGTCCGAACTGGGCTCGAGCTTCCAGATCACCGGTTCCTACTCGACCGAAGCCGCCAACGACCTCGCGCTGCTGCTGCGCGCCGGCTCGCTGGCCGCGCCGATGGAGATCATCGAGGAACGCACGATCGGCCCATCGCTGGGCGCGGACAACATCCAGAAGGGTTTTGACTCGGTGGCCTATGGCTTCGGTGCCATCGCCGTATTCATGGTCCTGTACTACATGCTGTTCGGCGTGTTCTCCGTGGCGGCGCTGGGCATCAACCTGCTGCTGCTGGTAGCCGTGCTGTCGATGCTGCAGGCCACGCTGACGCTGCCGGGCATTGCGGCTATCGCCCTGGTACTGGGCATGGCCATCGACGCCAACGTGCTGATCAACGAACGCATCCGCGAAGAACTGCGCGCCGGCGCCTCGCCGCAGATGGCCATCGCCGTCGGCTTCGAGCGCGCCTGGGCCACCATCCTGGACTCCAACGTGACCACGCTGATTGCCGGCCTGGCGCTACTGGCCTTTGGCTCCGGCCCCGTGCGCGGCTTTGCCGTGGTGCACTGCCTGGGCATACTGACCTCAATGTTCTCGGCGGTGTTCTTCAACCGCGGCCTGGTCAACCTCTGGTACGGCCGCAAGAAGAAGCTGCAGAGCGTGGCCATCGGCCAGATCTGGAAGCCGGGTGCGGACACCCCGGTCGCCAAGTAAGCACGGAATCATCAGGACAACATCATGGAATTCTTCCGCATCCGGCGCGACATTCCGTTCATGAAGCACGCGTTGGTCTTCAACGTGATTTCCTTCCTGACGTTTGCCGCCGCCGTGTTCTTCCTGTGGCACAAGGGGCTGCACCTGTCGATCGAATTCACCGGCGGCACGGTGATGGAGGTCAACTACCAGCAGGCGGCCGATCTTGAAAAGATCCGCGGCCAGGTGGGCAAGCTCGGCTATACCGACGTGCAGGTGCAGAACTTCGGCACCTCGCGCGACGTCATGATCCGCCTGCCGCTGCAGAAGGGTCCGGACGGCAAGCAGGTCACCTCGGCCCAGCAGAGCGAGCAGGTCATGGGCGCACTGCAGGCCGCCACGCCTGACGTCAAGCTGCAGCGCGTGGAGTTCGTCGGCCCACAGGTCGGCAAGGAACTGGCTACCGACGGCCTGCTGGCGCTGCTGTGCGTGGTGATCGGCATCGTGATCTACCTGTCGTTCCGCTTCGAGTGGAAGTTCGCTGTGGCGGGCATCATCGCCAACCTGCACGACGTGGTGATCATCCTGGGCTTCTTCGCGTTCTTCCAGTGGGAATTCTCGCTGTCGGTGCTAGCGGCCATCCTGGCGGTGCTCGGCTACTCGGTGAACGAGTCGGTCGTGATCTTCGACCGGATCCGCGAGGCCTTCCGCAAGTACCGCAAGATGACCACGCACGAGGTCATCGATCACGCGATCACCAGCACGATGTCGCGGACCATCATTACCCACGGCTCGACCGAAATGATGGTGCTGTCGATGTTCTTCTTCGGCGGCCCTACCCTGCACTACTTCGCACTGGCGCTGACGGTCGGCATCCTGTTCGGTATCTACTCGTCGGTGTTCGTCGCCGCGGCGTTGGCCATGTGGTTCGGCGTCAAGCGTGAGGACCTGGTCAAGGGCGAGAAAAAGGCTGGTGGTACGGATCGCGACGATCCGAACTACGGGGCTCAGGCCTGAACACCACCACACTAGATCGACGCGGGGGCAAGTATGCCCCCGTTTTTTTTGGCCGACGGTTCGGCCGGGTTCGGCGCCATGCAGTCCCCTCTGGCTGGCTGCATCGAAAAAGCGGTATTTAAGGCACTTAAGCTGGACGCCACTAGGACCCGAGAGTAGGATTGAATCCTACTTGCGCACGGAGGCTACCATGCGAACCACCCAACAACTAAGCGTCACACTCCCTACCGAAATGGCACACGCCGTGAAGGAAAAGGTGCGTAGTGGCGAGTACGCCAGCGAAAGCGAGGTCATTCGTGATGGCCTTCGCACGCTCTTCGCACGCGACCGGGCCGTGGAGAACTGGCTGCGCGAAGAAGTTGTACCGGCCTATCAGGCCATCAAGGCAGATCCCTCGCGAGGCCGCACTGCCGAGGAGATCCGCACCCGCCTGGCCGAAGAGCTTGCCAGGAAGACCCACACAGGATGAGAACCTGTCAGGTCATCTTTACCCCCGAGTTCGAAGAGCGGCTCGCGGATCTGTTCCACTACATTACCGAGGAAGCCGGCTCTCCAGTGGTCGCGGCGCGGTACACGGATGCGATCGTCAGCTACTGCGAGAGCCTTGGCGCCTTTCCACATCGGGGCACCATGCGCGATGACCTGCAGCCAGGTTTGCGCATCACCCACTACAGGGGCCGCACCGTGATCGCGTTCGTCGTGGATGGGGACCAGGTATTCATGACTGGCCTGTTCCACGGTGGCCAGGACTACGAAACGAAGCTGGGAATGGGCGGCTGATCCTGCTCCTTTCGCGCTTTCCGATGGGAATGCCCCCGAAGGCAGCAATTCCTGTCGACGGAAGCCCCCATTCAGGCCAGTTCCGAAAACCGCTCGATCCAGATCGCCAACCGGTCCGTCGAGAAGCTGGCCGCGCGTTCACCGTTGCGGCAGGCAATGGTCTCGCCTTCGCGCACAAGTTGCAGCGCGCCGCCGGCCTCTTCCAGCCACAGCAGGCAGGCCAGCCATGTCGCATGCTGCGCCGAAACCGCTTCGCCTACGGGCTTGGCAACGAACTCGCTGAGCGCGGACGGAGATGTCCACACCACGGCTTCGCCGTCACGGCGCACGGTGCTGTCGCCGAGCGATTCGGCAATGACCTGCACCGCGTCGGCGGCACCGCGCCCCGCATAACGCGTGCGCAAACCCGCGAGCTGCGTGGCTACAGCGTGGCCGAAGCTGCCGCTACGCTCGCTCTCGGCGCGCACCAGGTCGGCATAGTCCATGCGTTGCCAGTCGGGCTCGGCGTTGCGCGCACCGGCCAGCTCGGTGGCGGCCAGGTACGTTTCCACGGGCTGGAAACGGCCTGGCCCGATCAGGCTCGCGCACAGCGCGTGCACCATGCCGATGCGCGTGGCCACGGTCTGCGTCTGCAGCACGCTCAGCTTCTCGCGCACGAGCTGGTCGCGCTCCTTGCGCAGGCCCGCCATTTCCAGCGCCTGCTTCAGCTCCATGCGCAGCGCGGTGATGTCCCACGGCTTCTTGATGTAGCGGTGGATCTGCCCCTGGTTGACCGCCTCGACGGTCTGGTCCAGCTCCGAATAGGCCGTGGTCAGGATCCGCACAATATGCGGATAGCGCTCGCGCGCATGGCGCAGCAGCTCATTGCCGTACTCGCCCGGCATGCGCTGGTCGGACACCAGCACCGCCAGGCTGTCGGCGTGCGCCTCGAGCAGCGCCTTGCCCTCTTCCACGGAGCCGGCGGTCACGACAGGGGCCAACGCACCGATCGCGCGCTGGAAATATTTGACGGCTGTCGCCTCGTCGTCGACGAACAGAATCGCCGGGGGTGGTGCCTGGGTGGCATTCGGTTCGCTCATCGGTCACTCCTGTGCATTCGATTCTTGAAACTTGGGAAGTCCAGCGTCACCGTCGTGCCGGCTCCGGACGCTGAGGCGATCCGGATGCCGCCGCCAAACGACTGCATGACGCGGTTGCAGAAAATCATGCCGAGGCCGCTGCCGCCGGCCCCGGCGTGGGTGGTAACAGGATCCACGAGCAGGCGGTCCATCACTTCGGGCGGAATGCCTGGCCCGTTGTCGCAGATGCGGATCTCCTGGTGTGGCTGCGCCACCACGACAAAACGCAGCGACGGCGCGGCCACGTCGCCGAGCGCGCGCAATGCATTGCTCATCACCGAGGAAAGCACCAGCGCCACGCAGTTGGGCAGCGTCTGCACGGGGAAGTCGCCGTGCATCTCGACCTGGACCCAGCTACGCTGGTCGCCGGTGAAGGGATAGGTATCGAGCAGCGACGCGACCAGCGCACCCGCGCTCACCTCGGCGCCCGGTTCCTGCCGCGCCGGCGCACTGCCCGCACTGCTGCGCACGGACTGCAGGAAGGACGACAGCACCGCAAGGCAATATTGAGCGTTGTCGTGCATGGCGCTGGCGGCCTGGCCGATCTCGCCCTGACGCTGTGCGCTGTATCCGGCCGCCACGCGGCCTTCGATGCCGCGCGCGAAATTGGCGATGGCCGCCAGCGGCGTGTTCAGTTCGTGTGCCAGGAAGGCCAGCGTCTCGTCGATGGCCATCAGTCGCTGCTGCCGCAGCGCCCGCTCGCGTGTACGCTCCACGGCAAGGCGCAGCACATTGCGCACATCGCCGACGCTCAGCGGCTTTTCCAGGATACGGAACACCTCGCCGGTGTTGACCGTCTGCAGCAGCACGTCCTTGTCGGCATAGGCCGTGACGAGGATACGGACGATCTGCGGGAATTCCTCCGCCACCTGGCGCAGCAGGTCGCCGCCGTCGCGCCCGGGCATGCGGAAGTCGGTCACGAGGATGACCGTGCGCGCACCCATGCCTCGCAGCATGTCAATGGCTTCATCGGCGCCGGCGGCCACCAGCACCTCGTACTCATTGCCCACGGCGCGCGCAAAGTACTTGCGCGCCATGTCTTCATCGTCAACGTAGAGCACGGTGGGCCGTGCCTGCTGGACATCAGTCATGGCCTGTTCACTCCGCGCGCGGCAGGTCAAAGCTGAAGGCGGCCCATTGGCCGAGTTCGCTCTCGGCATACAACTGGCCGCCGTGCCGCTCGATCACCGCGTAGCTGATCGACAGGCCCAGGCCCAGGCCCTGCCCCACGTCACGGGTCGTGAAGAACGGCTCGAACACGCGGGCCAGGTTCTCCGGCGCAATGCCCGGACCGTTGTCCTGGACACGCACATGCAGCCGGTTCTTCGCCCACTTGACCGTGGTATGGATGGCCGGCGCCGCCGTGCCTGCCTTGCGCATGGCCAGCGCGGCGTTGGAGAACAGGTTGATCAGCACGCCGATGACGGCGGCTTCGTCGCCGAGCACCAGGGTGTCGTCCGGCAGGTCGCGCGTCACCTTCACGCCGCGCAATTCGTGGGCCGTGAGGCGGATCGAGGAATCCAGCGCCTTCTCGAACAGGAACGGCGTGCCTTCGACCTCGGCACCGGGCTTGCGGTAGGCAAAGGTTTTGAGGTCGGACACGATATGCTGGATGCGCTGCATGCCCTGCTTGGCATCGACGAGGCACTCCTCCAGCGATGGGTTTTCCTTGGCCTGCGGCTCTTCCATGGCCACCTCGATGGCCATCAGGCAGAAGTTCACCGGGTTGTTCACCTCGTGCAGGAGGCCGGCGGCGAGCGTGCCGATGGCGGCCATCTTCTCCTGCTGCAGCATCTGGCCCTTGATATCGACGAGCTTGCGGTTGATCACCTCGAGCTCGGCATTCTTTTCAGCCACCTCGGCCTTGAGCCGGAACAGCATGAAGCGCGCCCGTTCGTTGAAGAAGGTGTAGACCCCACTGGCGGCCGCGGCGAACAGCAGGAACAGCGAATTGACGATGAAGGTACCCAGTGGCTCGATCCCGCCGGGATGCAGCAGGCAGGCGAGTGCGTACAACAGGTACGACAGGATGCCGAACACCAGGTTCTGCCACAGCCCGAACGGCAGCGCGATGCCCGAGGCAAAGATCGCCAGGTTGAGGCCCACGTAATAGGGCGACTCCACGCCCTCGGTCTGCGAGATCATCCAGGCGATCATGATCTGCGGCAGCAGCAGCCACGTCAGCGTGAGCCAGGGCGCAAAGCGTCGCCCGGCCGCGCTGTAGAGCATGACCACCACGCCGGCGATCAGCAGCGACACCACCACGCGCGCGAGCCCGAAGGCCAGCTGCTGCTGCGGATACTGCCCGTAGTCCAGCCCTACCCCGAGCAGGACGAGCACGATGGCGGTATAAGCGCCGCCGCGGCTGAACGCGAGGCGAAAATCCGCCAGTTCGGACTGGTAGCCCGCATATAGTTGGTTCGTACTCATGACCTGGTCCGGTGGGGCGCCGTCGCGCCAGCCGGCTGGCGCGGAACGGTGCACGGTCAGTGCCTCATTGAATGGTCGCTTCGGCAAACACGTTGACGCCGGTGGCATCGACATAGATCCGGTGCCCGTGCGAGTTCTCGGGCAGCAGCGCCGCCATGCCCGGGTCGTCCCGATAGATCAGGTACCACTCGAGCAGGTGCTCCATGCCAAACTTCTCGGGATTGTCCGCGTGCACGTTGGTGACCAGGACCTGCCCGCCAGACCGGGTGCGCGATGCGAAGTACGACAGCAGGCGCGAACACACCTTGTCCGACAGGTAGTCGAAGAGACCCGCGCAATAGACGGCATCGAACTCCCTGGCATCGATATCGTCCGGGGCGATGCGGCGCTTGAGCAGTTCGTGCACCGACTGGTGCACCATCTCTACCGAGACCTTGTGCCCGGCCTGCGCGGCGGCGCGCTCGATCGAGGCCTTGGTGTATTCGAGCGTCTCTTCGCTGAAGTCGACAAGCTGGAACGACAGCATTTCCGCGTGCTCGTATTCGCGGACAAAGCGCTGGATCTCGAAGGCCGGGCCACAGCCTACGTTCAGCACGCGGAACGGGCGCCCGGCCTGCCTGGCGCGATCGGCCTGCCGCTTCAGGAAATCGATCAGCAGGTCGATGCGGTTGCGGTGGGCCGTGGCCACCGCCGCCTTGAGGAAGGCGGTGTTGACGATCTGGAAGTAGGTGGTAGGCCCCTGCTGCGGATCGCTCAGGATCTGGTTCACCATTTCGTAGTCGCCGGCGTAGCCAAGCGGCTTGGTGAAGGTCCGGTAGACGAACGGCGCGCGCAGCAGCAGCGGATGCAGCGCCGCCTGGGCATAGGTGCGATGCACCGGGGCAATCTCCGGATCGACGCGCTGCGCCTCGCCCTCGAGCCAGTCGAGATAGCGCTTGGTGCGGCCCATGATCGGCGTGGCGAGTTCGTAGAACACGTCTTCGCGCAGGCGGCCCTCCACCTTGGGCAAGGACTCGGTCAGGTCGACCTGCTCCACCCAGCGCGACACTTCGGACAGGAAGGCGCGCATCTCGTTGACCACGATCTGGTAGTCGCGCCGGATATTGAAGCGCGCGTCCCAGTCCTGCACGAAGAGCTCGGCCTCACGGGCCACGGACTTGGGCTCGTTGTTCAGGTCGGTCAGTTCGCGCCATTCGTCGATCAGCGTCAGCGACACCACCGCGGTCAGGCCGGTATTCACCAGGCTCATGACCACGGCCTTGCCAAGGTAGGCGTTCTTTGCCCCCATCCGGACACTGAGCTCGCTCAGCACCTCGCTGACCTGCACGATCGAATACGGATTGTAGATTTCCATCACCAGAGACTTTCTCTGGAGATTGATGATCGTGCCCCGCACCTGCTCACCCTGCGAGTTGCGGAAACTGACCACCGGATCGATTTGCGTTTTGGAATACACGGTATTGCGCCAGGGGAAATCCGAGAAACGCTGCGGGCCATACAGCCTGGGCAGATCGGCCGGGTACGGCATGCAGGGGCGAGTGGGACGCGGGAACGGCTACCGGAACGGGGAACGACTGCGAAAGCTCATAGTAATGCGCGATTGCCTGAGTTTGGCGCGAGGGCTGGCTCGCCTCGCAGGCGGGCGGGCGCCGTTGCCTGCACCGGTGGTGGTGAAATGCCTCGGACCATTGTACTGTGGCTGCCGCATGTCGTACAACCAAGTGCACAGTGCGTCCCGCACCTGCCAGCCAGCGCATGAAAAAAGCCGGCAGATGCCGGCTTTCTCGGTGTACTGCGGACAGCGGCGGATATCGGCCGCGGCTACCCGGCTTACTCCGCGCGGACGCCTTCGACCTGGATCGCCAGCTTGACCTCGGGCTTGAAGCCCATCTTCACGCCATAGTCGAGACCGAAGTCGGCACGGTTGAACTGGCCGACCGCGTCGGCGCCGCAGGCCTCGCGCTTGAGCATCGGGTGCTGGATGCACTTGAAGTCGCGGATTTCCAGCTTCACGGGCTTGGACACGCCGCGCAGGGTCAGCACGCCGTCCACCTCGGTCGGGACATCGCCCTTGAACTTGCTGAACTTGCCCTTGTAGCTGGCTTCCGGGAAGGCCTCGACGTCGAACATGTCGGGGCTCTTCGCATGCTGGTTCAGCTTGGCATTGCCGAAGTCGATCGAGGCCGGGTCGATCTTCACCTCTACCGTGCCGGACTTGGCGGCACGGTCCAGCGTGACGACGCCGCTGGACTTGTCGAACTTGCCGCGCCACGTCGACAGGCCGCCGAGATGGTCGGCCTCGAAGCTCGGGTAGGTGTGGGTCGGATCGAGGTTGTAGGTCACGGTGCTGGCCGAGGCCACGCCAAAGGCGGCGGTTGCGGCAATGGCCGCCACGGCGGTCATGAGGGTACGCAGTTTCATGGGATCTCCCGACAAAAGGTTGGAGAGGAACATCAACAGAAATGGCAACAGTTGTTCAGTACGTGAAGTCCGGCGATGCCAGGTTTCACTTCTTTGCTGCCATCACGATTCGGAACTTGATCTGCACGTCGTCGGCCACCACGGAAGTGTCCTTCCATTCACCGTCGCCGATATTGAAAGCCGTGCGCTTGATCGGCAGCACGCCTTCGAACACCTGGGCGCCGCCGTCCTGGCGATACGTGGCCGGGATGACGACGTCCTGGGACTTGCCCTTGATGGTCAGCTTGCCGGCCACTTCATACTTGCCCGGCGTGCCGTTCTTGATGCTGGTGGACTGGAACACGGCCTTCGGGTACTTCGCCGCGTCGAACCAGTCCTTGCCCTTCACTTCCCTGGTGGTCTCGGCGTCGGCGATCTCGAAGCTCGACACGTCGATCTCGACCTTGGCCGACGACGTTGCCAGCTTGGCCGGATCGAAGTCGACATTCGCATCAAACTTCCTGAACTTGCCCTCCATGGGGACGCCGATCTGGCGCGCCACTGCGGTCACCGAACTCTTGGCGGCGTCGATCTGCGCCCAGGCAAGGTTGGCGGCAACACCGGTGGTGGCCAGCACGGCGGCCAGCAACAGTGAACCGGGGCGGGGAATGCGTTTCATCAATGACTCCTGTCAGTGGGCGGCGCCATGCGCCGCACATCAGAACCGAAAAAGGATTTCTCGAACAGTAACTACCGGAGGGGCCGGCCTCCGGATGCATGGCCTAGCGCAAGAACGGCAGCATGCGGCCAAGCGTGCCGTCGCGATCGACCACCTGGTGCTTGATGGCAGCGGCCGCATGCACCGTCACCACGGCCGCCATCAGGTAGTTCAGCCAGATGTGCGCGACCTTGAAGACTTCCTTGAGTTCGTCGCTGGGCTCGATCAGCACCGGCATCTTCCACAACCCCAGGTAGACCACGGGCACGCCCGCAGCCAGGCTGTACAGGTAGCCCGTGATGGGTACCACGAGGATCAGCACGTAAAGCAGGTGGTGAGCAGCCGCAGCCGCCTTCGCCTGCCACGCCGGCGTGCCGGCGGCCACCGGCGGCGCGGCATGCGTCGCCCGCCAGAGCACACGCACTACGGCGATGGCGAAGACGGTCACACCGAGCCATTTGTGCCACGAAAACAGCTTGAGCTTGGTCGGCGTCAGTCCCGGAATGCCGGTCATGTACAGGCCGAGCCCGAAGGCGGCGAAGATCAGCAAGGCAATGATCCAGTGCAAGCTGATGGCCGTGGCGCTGTAGCCGGCGGCAGTGGCATTCGAACGCATCCAGTTCCTCCGCCCGTATCGCGGGCGTTTCACAATCTTTGGGCAAGTCCGCAACGGGGAATCCGGCCCCCGCGCTTTGAATTCTCGCATTATTGCGGCGGAATGTGCGCAGATGCAGGACAGTCCTTAATTAAGTTATTCAAATGATTTGAAGCGGCATTGTGTCGCAAGGCGCAGCCCCGCGATCCGACCCCGTATCAAGCAAAAAAGCCACCCGTTCGGGTGGCTTCTTCGTATCGGCGGGACCGGTCGAGCGTCAGATCCGCTCGGCCAGCGCCACAGCCTTGCCGATGTAGCTGGCCGGCGTCATGGCCAGCAGCAGGTCCTTGGCATCCTGCGGAATGGCCAGGCCAGTGATGAAGGTCTGCAGCGCCTCGCGCGAGATGCCCTTGCCGCGGGTCAGTTCCTTGAGCTGCTCGTACGGGTTGGGCACGCCGAAGCGGCGCATCACGGTCTGCACCGGCTCGGCCAGCACTTCCCAGCAGTTGTCGAGGTCTTCGTTCAGGCGTTCGGGATTGGTTTCCAGCTTGCCCAGGCCGCGCAGGCAGGCCTCGTAGGCCAGCAGGCTGTAGCCGAAGGCCACGCCGATGTTGCGCAGCACGGTCGAATCGGTCAGGTCACGCTGCCAGCGCGACAGCGGCAGCTTTTCCGACAGGTGGCGCAGCACCGCGTTGGCCAGGCCCAGGTTGCCTTCGGAGTTCTCGAAGTCGATCGGGTTGACCTTGTGCGGCATGGTCGACGAGCCGATTTCACCGGCCTTGGTCTTCTGCTTGAAGTAGCCCAGCGAGATATAGCCCCAGACGTCGCGGTTCAGGTCCAGCAGGATCGTGTTGGCGCGCGCAACGGCGTCGAACAGCTCGGCCATGTAGTCGTGCGGCTCGATCTGGATGGTGTACGGATTGAAGGTCAGGCCCAGGCGGGTTTCGATGACCTGCTTCGAGAACGCCTCCCAGTCGAACGTCGGGTAGGCCGACAGGTGCGCGTTGTAGTTGCCCACGGCGCCGTTCATCTTGCCAAGCAGTTCCACGCGCTCGATGCGTTCGATGGCGCGCGCCAGGCGCGCGGCCACGTTGGCCATTTCCTTGCCCAGCGTGGTCGGGCTGGCCGGCTGGCCATGGGTGCGCGACAGCATCGGCTGGGCCGCATTGGCCTTCGCCAGTTCCACCAGGCGCGCCTGCACGCGCTTGAGCGCCGGCACCACCACGCCTTCACGGGCGCCCTTGAGCATCATGCCGTGCGAGGTGTTGTTGATATCTTCCGAGGTGCAGGCGAAGTGAATGAACTCGCTCGCCGCTTCCAGCTCGGCGTTGCCCTTGACCTGTTCCTTGAGCCAGTACTCGACGGCCTTGACGTCGTGGTTGGTCACGGCCTCGATTTCCTTGATGCGGGCAGCGTCGGCTTCAGAGAACTTGTCCACCAGGGCCAGCAGCGCGGCTTCCGAGGCAGCCGAGAACTTCGGCATGTCGGGCAGGCCGGCCTGGGCCAGCGCGATCAGCCAGTGCACTTCGACCTTGACGCGGTTGCGCATGAAGGCCGCTTCGGACAGCCATTCGCGCAGCGCATCGGCCTTGGAGGCATAGCGGCCATCGATGGGGGACAGGGCAGTGAGCGGCGAAAGCGAAGAGGTGGACATGCTGGCAACCGGGGAGAATGGGGGTACGGGATGGATCGCAGGCGCGCCATGCGCGGGGGGCGCCCCGCGGGCAGCTGGCAAGCGGCCGATACGCCGCACCGCGCTGGTCCTGCGGCTGACGGCGCTGACGGGCCGGCGCCGCGCAACTGGCGATTTTACCATCCATGCCCCGGAACCGGTGCAACGCTCCAGCAGCGCCATGGGACATCCGTTCGGGAGGCCTCATTCGCCATGCGGCGCGGGTATACTCGCGCTCGCCGTTCCGCTAGCCTGTTATGAAGTGCATTGGGCAAGCACAGGGCCAGAGGCTCCTGCGCCGCTTGCCGCCGAGCGTCGATGCACTTCATAACAAGCTCGAGGGGAGAAAATGAAGCTGTTCGCGTCCCAAACCAGTCCCTACGCGCGCAAGGTGCGCGTAGTGATGGCGGAAAAGAAGATCGACTACCAGTTGATCGAAGAGAACGTCTGGTCAGCCGATACGGTGATCGGCCAATACAATCCGCTCGGCAAGGTCCCTTGCCTGGTCATGGAGGACGGCAGCTCGATCTATGACTCGCGCGTGATCGTCGAATACGTCGACACGCTCACGCCGGTCAGCCGCCTGATTCCACAGGGCGGGCGCGAGCGCCTGGAAGTGCGCTGCTGGGAAGCGCTGGCCGATGGCCTGCTCGATGCCGCGCTGCTGGCGCGCCTGGAAAACACCCAGCGCGAACCGCACGAGCGCAGCGAGCGCTGGGTGCAGCGCCAGCTCGGCAAGATCAACGCCGCGCTGGCCGCCATGTCGAACGGCCTGGCGGATCGCCCGTGGTGCAGCGGCAACCACTATTCGCTCGCCGACGTGGCCGTGGGCTGTGCGCTGTCCTACCTGGACTTCCGCTTCCCGGAAATCAACTGGCGCGAGCGCCACCCGAACCTGGCGGCGTACCATGAAAAGCTGGCCAAGCGCCAGTCGTTCATCGACACGGAACCGCCGAAGGCCTGAGCCCGGCCCCGGAAACCAAAACGCCCGCGCATGCGGGCGTTTTCTCTTTCAGGCCGCGCTTACTGCGCCGACTGAATGATTCCGCCGCCGAGACAGACATCGCCGTCATACAGGACCGCCGACTGGCCCGGCGTGACGGCCCACTGCGCTTCGGCAAACGCCAGCTTCAGCGTGTCGCCGTCGACCGTATCGACCACGCAAGGTGCATCGCTTTGGCGGTAGCGCGTCTTCGCCGCCATGGCGGCACCGGCCGCGGGTGGCTCGCCCGCCACCCAGGACAGGTCGGCGGCGACCAGCGTGGGCGTGAGCAGCCACGGGTGGTCGTGGCCCTGCACGACATAGAGCGTATTGGCCGCCATGTCCTTGCGCGCCACGTACCACGCGTCGCCATTGCCGTCGCGGCTGCCACCGAGGCCAATACCCTTGCGCTGGCCGAGCGTATAGAAGGCCAGCCCGATATGCTCGCCGACCACCTTGCCGTCGGGCGTCTTCATCGGGCCCGGCTTGGTCGGCAGGTAGCGGTTCAGGAAATCGCGGAACGGCCGCTCGCCAATGAAACAGATGCCGGTCGAGTCCTTCTTCTTCGCATTGGGCAGCCCGATCTCGGCGGCGATCTCGCGCACGCGGGTCTTCGGGATCTCGCCCAGCGGGAACAGCGTGCGCGAAAGCTGGGCCTGGTTCAGGCGGTGCAGGAAATAGCTCTGGTCCTTGGTGTGGTCCAGCGCCTTGAGCAGTTCGAAACGGCCGGCCGCGTTCTGCCGCACGCGCGCATAGTGACCCGTGGCGATGGTCTCGGCGCCCAGCGACATGGCGTGGTCGAGAAAGGCCTTGAACTTGATCTCGGCATTGCACAGCACGTCCGGGTTCGGCGTGCGGCCAGCGGAATACTCGCGCAGGAAATCCGCGAACACGCGGTCCTTGTACTCGGCGGCAAAGTTCACCGCTTCGACGTCCACGCCGATCAGGTCGGCCACAGACACCACGTCGAGCCAGTCCTGCCGCGTGGAGCAGTATTCGCTGTCGTCATCGTCCTCCCAGTTCTTCATGAACAGGCCGATGACCTCATAGCCCTGCTGCTTGAGCAGCCACGCGGTGACCGACGAATCGACCCCGCCCGACATGCCGACGACGACCCGCTTGCCACTCACGATGCGTCTCCGGCAGCCAGCACCGACGGGTGCGTGTAGAGCGCATCGAGCGCAAAGCGCTTGCCGGCCAGGTAGTCTTCCACGCAGGCCAGCACCAGCGGCGTACGGTGGCGCTCGGGGCAGGCGCGGATCTCTTCGGCGCTCATCCATACAGTGCGCACGATGCCGGTATCGAGCTGGCGGCCTGCGTCGAGCGAGCCCAGGTCTCCGGTAAACGCGAAGCGCACATAAGTCACATCCGTGCCGGTGCGCGACGACAGCGCACGGCCCATGTAGCAGCCCAGCAGCGCACGCGGCTCGAAGGTATGCGCGGTCTCTTCCAGCGTTTCGCGGATGACGGCGCGGATGAGGCTTTCGCCCGGATCCAGGTGGCCCGCCGGCTGGTTCAGCCGCAGGCCGTCACGGGTTTCTTCTTCCACCAGGAGGAACCGGCCGCCGCGCTCGATGACCGCGGCAACCGTCACGCTGGCATTCCAGTCACGTGGCATGATGCACATTTTTTAGGCAATCCGGCATTTTACCGGTTGCGAGGGCATTGTGCAGCGCGGCGACGGCGCTTCGGCGGTCTCGTGACGCTCCGCCAAAACCCGACCGATCAGTCACCAACAATCGTCAGATTCCTGTAAGCTGCGTGAAAAATTGTGCGCTGCAGGTGTCAACAACCCTGGCGCGCAACGGGCCAGACGTCGGCTCGTCCATCAGATATGACGCCAGCAAAAGGAGAAATTGACGATGTACATCGGCATCCCGCAGGAGACGCGGGCCGGCGAGACTCGCGTCGCCGCCACCCCGGAAACCGTCAAGAAGTATGTCGCACAAGGCCACAAGGTGGTGGTGCAGGCGGGTGCCGGCGTACGGGCCAGCCAGCCTGACAGCGCCTACGAGGCCGTCGGCGCGACCATCGGCACCGCCGCCGAGGCGCTCGGCGCGCAACTGGTGCTGAAGGTGCGCGCGCCGGAAGCCGCAGAACTGGCGCAGATGAAGCCGGGCTCGGTGCTGGTGGGCATGCTCAATCCGTTCGATGTCGAGAACAACGCGCGCATGGCCGCCGCGTCGATCACCGCCTTCGCGCTCGAAGCCGCGCCGCGTACCACGCGCGCGCAGAGCATGGACGTGCTCTCCTCGCAGGCCAATATCGCCGGCTACAAGGCCGTGCTGGTGGCCGCGCACCATTACCAGCGCTTCATGCCGATGCTGATGACCGCTGCGGGCACCGTCAAGGCCGCTCGCGTGCTGATTCTGGGCGCCGGCGTGGCAGGCCTGCAGGCGATCGCCACAGCCAAGCGCCTGGGTGCCGTGATCGAGGCCTCGGACGTGCGCCCGGCCGTGAAGGAGCAGATCGAATCGCTCGGCGGCAAGTTCCTCGACGTGCCGTTCGTCACCGACGAAGAGCGCGAAATCGCGCAGGGCGTAGGCGGCTATGCCCGCCCGATGCCGCCGGACTGGATGCGCCGCCAGGCCGAACTGGTCCATGAGCGCGCGAAGCAGGCCGACATCGTCATCACCACTGCGCTGATCCCCGGCCGCAAGGCGCCCGTGCTGCTGCAGGAAGCCACGGTACAGCAGATGAAGCCCGGCTCGGTGGTGGTCGACCTGGCCGCCGCGCAAGGGGGCAACTGCCCGCTGACCGTGGCTGATGAGGTGGTCGAGCGCCATGGCGTCATCCTGATCGGTCATACCAACCTGGCCAGCATGGTCGCAGCCGACGCTTCGGCGCTGTATGCCCGCAACGTACTGGACTTCCTCAAGCTGGTCATCGACAAGGAAGGCCAGTTCACGCTGAACCTCGAAGACGACATCGTCGCGGCCTGCCTGATGTGCAACGGTGGCGAAGTCGTGCGCAAGGCGGCGTAAGTCTTCCCGGCGCCCGGCGGGCGCCGGCTGCATTCCGCATCAAGATAAGGACGCATCACCCATGCAACGCATCATGCTCCGCGCCAAGCTCCACCGTGTCACCGTGACGCAGGCGGACCTCCACTACGAGGGTTCGTGCGGCATCGACGAGGACCTGCTCGAAGCTGCCGACATGAAGGAGTTCGAGAAGATCGATCTGTACAACGTGCAAAACGGTGAGCGCTTCTCCACCTACATCATCAAGGGCCGGCGCGGCAGCGGCGAGATCTCGCTCAACGGCGCCGCCGCGCGCCGCGCGCACATCGGCGACCATCTGATCATCTGCACCTACGCGCCGATGACCGACGAAGAGATCGCCACGTACAAGCCGAAGATCATCCTGGTCGACGAGAAGAACGGCATCAAGGAAATCAAGAAGGTCTAAGCCCATGACGGCCAGCCTGTGTCGGGATTCCGTAGCGAAGGCGGCACCGTGGCGTGCCCGCCTTGGCATGCGGTTCGCGCAGGCGGCCGGCATCGGGCTGCTGGCGCTGTGCGCGGCCTGCGGTACATCGGGCGGCGGCAGCAAGGCCGATACGGCCAATGCTGTTGCCACCAGCGGCCCCAAGCTCCTCGATCCCCTGCCCGCCTGGCGTGACGGGGCGGCCAAGCAATCCATCCTGAATTTCGTCAGCAAGACCACCACACCGGGCAGCCCCGAGTTCGTCGCGCCCGAAGACCGCATCGCCGTGTTCGACAACGACGGCACGCTGTGGCGCGAAGACCCGGTGGTGGAGCTGCTGTTCGTGGTCAACCGCGCGCAGGAGCGCGCGCGGGCCGAGCCGGCACTGGCCGGACGTTCGCCCTACAAGGAATTCCTGGCCGACCCCGCGGCCTATTTCAAATCCACCGGGGAAGCAGGTGCCGTGCGCCTGCTCAACGAGCTTTACGGCAACACCTCCCTCGATACCTTTCAGGAAGACGCGCGGCGCTATGTCGCCAACGCGCGCCATCCAAAATCCAAGGCTTCGCTGCGCGAAGGCACCTACCAACCGATGCTGGAGCTGCTGGCACTGCTGCGCTCCCATGGCTACCAGACGTGGATCTGCTCGGGCGGCACGACGGACTTCATGCGCGTCGTGTCCCAGTCCTTTTACGGCATTCCTCCGCAGCAAGTCATTGGCTCCCGTCTTGCCGCCCAGTTCCGCGAACACGGCCGCGACAACGAGATCTGGCGCGAGCCGAAGATCGAAAGCTTCAACGACAAGCAGATGAAGCCGGTCAATATTGCGCTGCAGATCGGCAAGCGGCCCGTGTTCGCGGCAGGCAATGTCGGCGGCAAGGGCGATATCGCCATGCTGTCGTACTCGCAGGCGCGCAAGGGGCCGTCGTTCCAGCTGCTGGTCAACCATGACGATGCCGAGCGCGAATCGGCGTATGCGGAAAGCGACGGCGGGTCGCTGCGCGCGGCGTCCGAGCGCGGCTGGACGGTGGTGAGCATGAAGCGCGACTGGGCCCGTGTGTTCCCGGCCCCTGGCGCGGCGGCGACATCGCAGCCACCGGTGCGGGCGCAGGCGCCTTAACGGCCGGCGATATCCCGGTCGTTCGCATTCCAATACAGACAACGCAGGCGGCATCCAGGATTCAATGCAAGGGAGGAGAAGTCGATGGAGATGGTGAACCACACGGTGATCAACCTGATCATCTTTGTGCTGGCGATCTACGTGGGTTACCACGTGGTGTGGACGGTAACGCCCGCGCTGCACACCCCGCTGATGGCCGTGACCAATGCAATCTCGGCCATCATCATCGTCGGCGCCATGCTGGCCGCCGGCCTGACCGAGGGCGCCACGGGCCGCATCATGGGCACACTGGCAGTGGCCCTCGCTGCCGTCAACGTGTTCGGCGGCTTCCTGGTGACCCAGCGCATGCTGGAGATGTTCAAGAAGAAAGAGCCCAAGGCCAAGGCCGGCGCCAAGGGAGGTGCGTGATGACCGAACTCGTCAGCATGAACCTTGTCACCCTGCTCTACCTGATCGCCTCGGTCTGCTTCATCCAGGCGCTCAAGGGGCTCTCGCACCCGGCTTCGGCCCGCAAGGGCAACGCCTTCGGCATGATCGGCATGGCCATTGCCGTGGTCACCACGCTGGTGCTGATCGTCAAGCTCAAGAACGAGTTCCTGGCGGCCGGCACGGCGCAGTCCTCGGTCGGCTCGGGCCTGGCGCTGATTTTCGGCGCGCTGGTGGTGGGCGGCGGCATCGGCGCCTACGTGGCGAAAAAGGTCGAGATGACCAAGATGCCCGAACTGGTCGCGGCAATGCACTCGCTGATCGGCCTGGCTGCGGTATTCATCGCGGTGGCCGCCGTGGCGGAGCCCTCGGCCTTCGGCATCTCGCCGGCGGGCTCGCATGAGATTCCGACCGGCAACCGGGTCGAGCTGTTTATCGGCTGCTTCGTCGGCGCCATTACCTTCTCGGGCTCGGTGATTGCATTCGGCAAGCTGGCCGGGCGCTACAAGTTCCGCCTGTTCCAGGGCGCGCCGGTGGTGTTCGCGGGGCAGCACATGCTGAACCTGGCGCTGGCCGTCGCCATGATCGGCTTCGGCATCGCGTTCTTCATGACGCAGGAATGGATGCCGTTCCTGGTGATGCTGGCCATCGCCTTCGTGCTCGGCGTGACGATCATCATCCCGATCGGCGGCGCCGACATGCCGGTGGTGGTGTCGATGCTGAACTCGTACTCGGGCTGGGCGGCGGCGGGCATCGGCTTCTCGCTGAACAACCCGATGCTGATCATCGCCGGCTCGCTGGTGGGCTCGTCCGGTGCCATCCTCTCGTACATCATGTGCAAGGCGATGAACCGTTCGTTCTTCAACGTGATCCTGGGCGGCTTCGGCGGCGACGCGGCAGCCGCCGGCGCGGCCGGTGCGCAGGCCCAGCGCAACGTGAAGTCGGGCTCCGCCGACGACGCGGCCTTCCTGATGGGCAATGCCGAGACCGTGATCATCGTGCCGGGCTATGGCCTGGCCGTGGCACGCGCCCAGCACGCGCTGAAGGAACTGACCGAAAAGCTGGCCGAAAAGGGCGTGACCGTGAAGTACGCGATCCACCCGGTGGCCGGCCGCATGCCAGGCCACATGAACGTGCTGCTGGCCGAAGCCGAAGTGCCGTACGACATGGTCTTCGAGATGGAGGACATCAACAGCGAGTTCGGTCAGGCTGACGTGGTGCTGGTGCTGGGCGCCAACGATGTGGTGAACCCGGCGGCCAAGACCGATCCGAAGTCGCCGATCGCCGGCATGCCGATCCTGGAGGCCTACAAGGCCAAGACCATCATCGTCAACAAGCGTTCGATGGCCGCCGGCTACGCCGGGCTGGACAACGAACTGTTCTACATGGACAAGACCATGATGGTGTTCGGCGACGCCAAGAAGGTGGTCGAGGACATGTTCAAGGCGGTGGAATAACCACGGGCAGTCCCCCGGATCCGTGCACGATGCGCCACGCTGCCGCCCTTCGGGGCGGCAGCGCGTTATACTGGCCTGCGCTGAATTCCCAGCGTTGCTGCATGGCCCGGACGCACCATGACATTCAACCCGCACGACAGGAACCTGTCGGTTTTCCATCACCCGATCCTGACCGTCCTGGTCGATGACAGCAAGTCGTTCATCGACAGCCTGGCATTCCAGATGGATGCCTCGCGCGCGGTGGTCACATTCACGGACCCGCGCGAAGCCCTGCAGTGGATTCGCGACGCCTACGCCACACGGTTTCCCGCCTTCCTGCCGGTGCGGGTCACGCACGACGACCTGACCTTCCTCACCGAGCGGCGCACAGTGCAGCTTGATATCGACCGCATCCATCGTCAGATCCATGACGTCAACCGCTTCCTGCAGCCCGGCGTGATCGTGGTGGATTATTCGATGCCGCAGATGGACGGGCTGGAGTTCTGCCAGGCGCTGCAGGACCTGCCGTGCAAGACCATCCTGCTGACCGGCACCGCCGACGAAAGTATTGCCGTGCAGGGCTTCAACCACGGCCTGATCGACCGCTATGTGAAGAAGCACGAAGCCAACATGGTCGAGCGCCTGGGCCAGGAAATCGATGCCTTGCAGCAGCAGTATTTCGCCACACTGTCGCGCACATTGCGCGAACTGCTGACGCGGCATTCGTACTCGTTCCTGTCGGATCCGGCCATGACCGAACGCGTACGGCAGATCACCGCGCGCTATGGCTTTGTCGAGTACTACCTGTACCCCAATCCGGTCGGCATCCTGATGCTGACGGCGCAGGGCCATGCCACGCTGATGGTGATCGAAACCCACGCCGGGCTGATGAGCCAGGTCGAATCGGCCGAGGCCTACGACGCGCCGGCCGCGCTGGTCGAAGGCCTGCGCGAAGGCCGCCTGGTGCCCTTCTTCTGGCCTGGCAACGGCATGTACACGCCGGCCTGCGTCGACTGGGAGCAATATTGCCTGCCGGCCGAACGCTGCGAGGGGCGCGAGGAGTATTTCTACGCCCTGTTCGACCTGCCGCGCCACCTGCTGCAGGAGCCGGTAGTCAGCCAGCAGGCCTTCCTGGCCGACTTCGCGCGCAATCCCGACGTACTGACAGGCCGCAAGCGACCCTGACTGTCAGGCGGCCGGCGCCCGGGCCACTCAGGCGGGCTGGGGCCCGCGGTTGCCGCCCCGCACCATGTCGAAGCGGAACAGGCGGCATTCGATGTTGCCGTTGTAGAGCGGCGTGCGCCGCGATTCCTTGAGCCGCAGCCGCTTGGGCATCGACAGGTCCCCGGTGAAAACCCACGCCTGCCAGCCAGCGAAGCTCTGCTTGAGCGTGGTGGCAAAGGCGCTGGCGAACTGGTTGGCGGCGGCCTCCTCGGCCTCGTCGCGCGGCATTTCGGCCTGGGCCTGGCGGCGCTCGCCGCGCACCACGATCCGTTCGCCATACGGCGGATTCATCAGCAACAGGCCTGGCTCGGCGAACGGCGGCTGCGTGAAGCGCGCATCCACCTGCTTGGTGCGCGCCTCGCCCGGCAGGCCGGCGCGTGTCCAGTTGGCCTGCGCCATGGCGAGCATATCGGTGGAGATGTCCGACCCGGCGATCTGCAGGCCGTCCGCCGACGCCAGCATGCGCGCGCGCTGGGCATCGGCCTTGAGCTTCTGCCAGGCCTTGGTGTCCGCCCCCTTCAACCATTCGAACGCGAAGCTGCGGCTGCCACCCGGCGCGATGTCCAAGGCCACCTGAGCGGCTTCAATCAGGAACGTGCCGCTGCCGCACATCGGGTCATAGAACGGGCGGTTCGTCTGGCCGCGCACCCAGCCTGCCAGGCGCAGGATGCCCGCCGCAAGGTTCTCCTTCAGCGGTGCCTCGCCCTTCTCCATGCGCCAGCCGCGCTTGAACAGCGGCTCGCCGGTGGTATCGAGGTACAACGTGCAGTCGTGTTCGGTCAGGTGGGCATAAATGCGCACATCCGGACTGACGGTATCCACGCTCGGCCGCGCGCCCAGGCGTTCGCGCATGGCATCGCAGACGCCGTCCTTGATGCGCAGCGCGGTGAAGTTCAGGCTGCGCAGCGGCGACTTGGTGGCGGTCAGATCCACGCGGATCGACTCGTCGGGCGAGAACCACTGCTCCCAGCGCTGGCTGCGCACCAGGGAGTAGATATCGTCCTCGTGCCGGTAGCCGCGGGCGGCCACGCGCATCAGCACGCGGCTGGCAATGCGCGAATGCAGGTTGACGGCGTACGCGGCCGCCATTTCGCCCGAAAAGCTGACACCGCCCGGCACCTCGCGATGCACCTCGAACGGGGCCAGCGCCGCCATTCCGGGCCGCGCGGCGATCTCGCGCAGTTCTTCGGCGAGCGCGCCCTCCAGGCCGCGCGGGCAGGGAGCAAAGAAAGCTTGGGTCATGGATTCGGGTTCCTGCAAACAAAAACGTCCGCCGTGGCGGACGGGACGATCAGATTAATCTATGCGACGGTTCAACTGGCCGCCAGTGCGCGGTCGAGGAAGTCGAGCCGGTCCTGGCCCCAGTAGGGCTGGCCATCGTAGACGTACCACGGGGCGCCGAACACGCCCGCCGAGATCGCGTCCTGCGTGTTCTGCGCGTAGGCGGCCTGCACGGCCTGCCCCTCGCTGGCCTTGAGCAGGCTGGCGCCATCCAGACCGGCCTCGTCGGCAAGCTGCGCGAGCGTGGCGGCATCCGCGATATTGCGCTGCTGCGCCCACAGCGCCGTGCCAATGGCACCGAGGAGCTCCATGGCGCGCGCGGTGCCGTGCGCCAGTTGGGTCGCAATGATCAGCTTGCTGGCCGGGTCGCCGGACACCGGGAAATACGTCGGCTGCACGTTCAGCGGCTTACCCAGGAATTCGCTCCAGCGTGCCAGTTCGACCAGCCGGTAGGCCTGGCGCTGCGGCGGACGCTGCGCGAGCGGAAGGCCGCCGGACACCGAGAACACCTTGCCGAGATCGCACGGCTTCAGGTTGACCTGGGCGCCGTGGTTGGCTGTGATGGCGGCAAAGCGCTCATGCCCCAGGTAGACGTAGGGAGACTGCGGCGAGAAATAGTAATCGACCTGCTTGCTCATCTTGCGCTCGATTGGGAGAGTCCCTTAGGACCGGGTTTCAGAACGGCTTGACCACCACCAGGATCACTACCGCCAGCAGCACCAGCACGGGCAACTCGTTGAACCAGCGGTAGAAGGTATGCGAGCGGGTGTTGCCGCCCGCCTCGAACTTCTTCAGCAGCCTGCCACAGCCGTGGTGGTAGCCGATCAACACCAGCACCAGCGCCAGCTTGGCATGCATCCAGCCCTGCCCCGGACCGCGGCCGATGCCGTAGCCAAGGTACAGCCACAGGCCGAACACCACCGCCGGCACGGCCAGCATGGTCATGAAGCGGTAGAGCTTGCGCGCCATCAGCAGCAGGCGCTGCATGCCGGCCGGCTCGGTCTCCATGGCCAGGTTGACGAAGATGCGCGGCAGGTAGAACAGGCCGGCAAACCAGGACACGACAAAGACGATGTGAAGTGCTTTGACCCAGAGCATTGGTTTTCTTGTGTTACGCGAACGCGCCAAGGCCTGAGTAAACACCGTCGTCCCCGCGCAGGCGGGGACCCAGCGACGTCAAAAGACGCTGGATTCCCGCCTGCGCGGGAATGACGACGCTCAGATCTTGGTGAACCACGCCTCAGGTACGGATCTCGCCGTGGCCGAACACCACGTACTTCAGCGACGTCAGCCCCTCCAGCCCGACGGGGCCGCGTGCGTGCAGCTTGTCGTTGGAGATGCCGATCTCCGCGCCCAGGCCGTACTCGAAGCCGTCGGCAAAGCGCGTCGAGGCGTTGATCATCACGCTGGCCGAGTCGACTTCGCGGATGAAGCGCATGCCAGCCGAGTAGTTCTCGGTGATGATCGAATCGGTGTGGTGCGAGCCGTATTCGTTGATATGCGCAACGGCTTCGTCCAGCCCCGGCACGGTCTTGATCGCAAGGATCGGGGCCAGGTATTCCAGGCGCCAGTCTTCCTCCTGCGCATCGACGAGCCCGCTGAAGCCCGCGGCTTCCAGCGTGGCGCGCGTGGCCGGGCAGACGCGCAGCTCGACGCCCTTCTCCTGGTAGATGCGGCACAGCGGCGGCAACGCGCGCGCGGCGATGTCCTGCGACACCAGCAGCGTCTCCATGGTGTTGCACGGCGCGTAACGCTGGGTCTTGGCGTTGTCGCAGACGCGCACGGCCTTGTCGAGGTCGGCGTCGGCGTCGATGAACACATGGCAGATGCCGTCCAGGTGCTTGATCATCGGCACGCGCGCTTCTTCCATCAGCCGCGCGATCAGGCTTTTGCCGCCACGCGGGACGATCACGTCGACATACTCGGTCATCGTGATCAGGCGGCCGACTGCCGCACGGTCCGTGGTTTCGATGACCTGCACGGCCTCGGGAGGCAGGCCGGCGCTTGCCAGGCCCTCTGCCACCAGCGCGGCCAGCGCGGTGTTCGACTCGATCGCTTCCGAACCGCCGCGCAGGATAGTGGCGTTGCCCGACTTCAGGCACAGCGCCGCCGCGTCGATGGTCACGTTCGGACGCGACTCATAGATGATGCCGATCACGCCGAGCGGCACGCGCATCTGGCCGACCTGGATGCCGGTCGGGCGGAACTTCATGTTCGAGATCTCGCCGATCGGGTCGGCCAGCGCGGCGATCTGCTCCAGGCCTTCTGCCATCGTCTTGATGGCCTTGTCCGACAGGGTCAGGCGGTCGACAAAGGCAGCATCCTGCCCGTGGGCACGGGCGCGCTCGACATCGCGCGCGTTGACGGCCTTGAGCTTGTCGGCATCACGCCGGATCGCCGCGGCAATGGTCAGCAGCGCACGGTTCTTGTCGGCGGTGGAGGCGCGCGCCATCGCGCGCGATGCCGCGCGTGCCTGGCGGCCAACGCGGTCCATGTATTGGTTGAGGTCGAGCTCGGTCATGTTCGTGGCCTTCAGACGACGGCCGTCTGAGAATGTTTCTTCTCTCCCGCAAGCGGGAGAGCGGGGCAAGGATCAGCGCGCGATCATCAGCGCCAGCTGCTGCAGGCCATCCCATGGCTCTGCCGGCAACGGGCCGCTGCCCGGCGGCGGCAGGTCGGACAAACCCTTCACCTGCCGGTCCAGCCGCGCGGCCATGGACAGCGCTGCATCCAGCCGCGCCTGCGTGAGCCGCTGCGCGGCCTGCGGCACCAGCCGCTCGCGCGGGCCCCAGACCCGCAGCTCGCGCATCAGCACGGCGGCTGGCTTGCCGGCCGCGATGCCTTGCCGGACCTTGGATAATACGCGAATTTCCTCGGTCAGCGCCCACAGCACCAGCACCGTGGCCTCGCCCTCGCCGCGCAGCCCTTCGAGCATGCGCACCAGGCGCGGCACGTCGCCGCCCAGCATCGCTTCGGACAGCTTGAATACATCGTAGCGGGCCACGTTGAGCACCGCATCGTGCACCTGGTCGAACGTGAGTTCGCCGGGCGGATACAGCAGGCCGAGCTTCTGGATTTCCTGGTGGGCCGCCAGCAGGTTGCCTTCCACCTTGTCGGCAATGAACTGCAGGGCACGCCGGCCGGGCTCACCGCCTTCCACGCGCTGCTGCTGCAGCGCCAGGCGCTCCCCTACCCAGGCCGGCAGCCGGGTGCGGTCCACGGAGTCGACCTTGATCGATACGCCCGCCGATTCCAGCGCCTGGAACCAGGCCGACTTGGACGTAGCGAAATCCAGCCGCGGCAGGGTGACCAGCATCACCACGTCGGGCGATGGCTGGGCGGCCACGGCGCGCAGCGCCTCGCCACCGTCCTTGCCGGGCTTGCCGGATGGAATGCGCAGTTCGACGATCTTGCGATCGCCGAACAGCGACATTGACTGCTGCGCCTCGACCAGCTGGCCCCAGTGGAAATTGCGCTCCGCCACGAGCACGTCGCGCTCGGAAAAACCGGCTTCGCGCGCGGTCTGGCGCAGACGGTCGACCGCCTCGAGCACCAGCAGGTGCTCGTCGCCATGGACCACGTACAGCGGCGCCAGGCCCTTGGCCTTGGCCTGCCGCAGGTGGGCGTCGAGTCCGTCGAGCTTGAGCTGCATGCCGGTGCGGGACGTGGACGCGCTCAGATGACCTTGACCGCGGCCAGCCGGCGCATCAGCTGCTGCACGATGTCACGCTGCATGTCGCGGTAGAGCTGCTGCTCTTCGTAGTCCTTGGCCAGCGTATTGGCTTCGTTATAGGTCAGGTCGCGCGTGAGGATGAGCTGCGACGGCGGGATCAGCTCCTTGCCGGCGGCATCGCGCAGGCGGAAGCTGAAGCGCTGCGTCAGGCGGTATTCGCGCACCACGCCTTCGGTCGTGATCGACAGGATGGTCTTGGTGCGGGTGTCCTGCAGCACGTCGAGCAGCGCGTCGGCCTCTTTCTGGTCGGCCACGACCGTGGTGTCGGAACCGCCGCGGATCGCGCGGCGCAGGTCCGAACCCATCAGCGTATTGGGCGGAATTCCGATATAGAGCCGCTTGAACGCGAAATCGGCATTGCCGCGCATGTGGAAGCCGCAGCCCGCCAGCAGGCCCGTGGCCAGCATCGCGGCGAGCAGCTTGCGGCGGCCCTTGTCCAGTCGATCCATTCTCGGCGATTCCTTCATCCGCTTGTCGGTTTCCGATGCCTGCGCTTACAGCACTACGTTGACCAGGCGGCCGGGCACGACCACGATCTTCTTCGGCGCCTTGCCCTCGGCAAACTTGGCCACGGTCTCGCTGGCGGCAGCGGCGGCCTCGATGGCCGCGCGGTCGGCGTCGGCCGGCACGGTGATGCTGCCGCGCACCTTGCCGTTGACCTGCAGCACCAGCTCGATCTCGCTGCGCACCAGCGCGCCTTCGTCCACCTGCGGCCACGGGGCGTCAAGCAGGTCGCCGTATTGCGCGGCGTAGCCCAGCGCATCCCACAGGCCGTGCGTGATGTGCGGCACCACCGGGTACAGCACGCGCAGGAGGATACCGAAGCATTCGCGGCGGGCGGCCGGCGAGGCGTTCTTGGCGTCTTCGAGCGCGTTCAGCATCTTCATCGTGGCGGACACCACGGTGTTGTACTGGATGCGCTGATAGTCGTAGTTGGCCTGCTTGAGCACGCCATGGATCTCTCGGCGCAGGTCCGCATCGCCCGCGGTCGGCGCGGCGCCGGCACCGTCGCGCACGGCGGCAGCATTGGCAAAGCCATAGTTCCACACACGGCGCAGGAAGCGCGACGCGCCTTCCACGCCCGATCCGCTCCACTCGAGCTGCTGCTCCGGCGGCGCGGCGAACATCACGAACAGGCGCGCGGTGTCGGCGCCGTACTGGTCGATCAGCGCCTGCGGGTCAATGCCGTTGTTCTTCGACTTCGACATCTTCTCGACGCCACCGATCACCACCGGCTGGCCGTCGGCCTTCAGCGTGGCGCCCAGCGGGCGGCCGCGCTCGTCGGTCTGCACATCCACGTCGGCCGGGCTGTACCAGTGCTTCTTGCCCGAGGCGTCCTCGCGGTAGAAGGTCTCGTTCAGCACCATGCCCTGCGTGAGCAGGTTGGTGAACGGCTCGTCGAACTTGACCAGGCCCAGGTCGCGCATGACCTTGGTCCAGAACCGTGCATACAGCAGGTGCAGGATCGCGTGCTCGATGCCGCCGATATACTGGTCCATCGGCATCCAGTAGTCGTTGCGTGCATCGACCATGGTGGCCGCGTCCGGGCAGGTATAGCGCATGTAGTACCAGCACGAATCGATGAAGGTATCCATCGTGTCGGTCTCGCGGCGCGCCGGCTTGCCGCAGGACGGGCACGTGCACTGCAGGAAGCGCGGGTCCTTGTTCAGCGGGTTGCCGGTGCCGTCCGGTACCAGGTCTTCCGGCAGCACCACCGGCAGGTCCTGCTCGGGCACCGGCACCACGCCGCAATTCTCGCAGTGGATCAGCGGGATCGGCGTGCCCCAGTAGCGCTGGCGCGAAATGCCCCAGTCACGCAGGCGCCAGGTGATCTTCTTCTCGCCCAGGCCCATGGCGCCCAGGTCGGCGGCGATCGCTTCCACCGCAGCCTGATAGCCGAGGCCGTTGTACTTGCCGCTCTCGATGCAGACGCCGTTTTCCTTGTCGCCGTACCACTCCTGCCACGCTTCGGTCGAGTATGGCTGGCCCTTGACGTCAATGACCTGCCTGATCGGCAGCTTGTACTTGTTGGCGAAGGCAAAGTCGCGCTCGTCGTGCGCGGGCACGCCCATGACGGCGCCGTCGCCGTAGCTCATCAGCACGTAGTTGCCGACCCACACGTCGACCTTCTCGCCGGTGAGCGGGTGCGTGACCTGCAGGCCGGTCGGCATGCCCTTCTTCTCCATGGTCGCCATATCGGCTTCCATGACCGAGCCGTGCTTGCATTCGTCGATGAAGGCAGCGAGTTCGGGGTTGTTCGCGGCGGCATGCGTGGCCAGCGGGTGCTCGGCAGCTACCGCACAGAAGGTCACGCCCATGATGGTGTCGGCGCGCGTGGTGAATACGTACAGCTTGCCGTCATGGATCAGCTTGCCGTCATCGCCCTGGATGTCGTGCGTGAACGCAAAGCGCACGCCCACGCTCTTGCCGATCCAGTTCTGCTGCATGATCTTGACGCGCTCGGGCCAGCCGAGGCCGTCCAGGTCGCCCAGCAGCTCCTCTGCGTAGTCGGTGATACGCAGGTAGTACATCGGGATCTCGCGCTTCTCGACGATGGCGCCCGAGCGCCAGCCGCGGCCGTCGATGACCTGCTCGTTGGCCAGCACGGTCTGGTCGACCGGGTCCCAGTTGACGGTGCCGGTCTTGCGGTAAGCGATGCCCTTCTCGAGCATCTTCAGGAACAGCCACTGGTTCCAGCGGTAGTAGTCCGGGCTGCAGGTGGCGACTTCGCGAGACCAGTCGATCGCCAGGCCCATCGACTGCATCTGCTTCTTCATGTAAGCGATGTTGTCGTAGGTCCAGGCGGCCGGTGCCACGCCGTTGTTGAGCGCCGCGTTCTCCGCCGGCATGCCGAAGGCGTCCCACCCCATCGGCATCAGCACGTTGTTGCCGTTCATGCGCAGATAGCGCGCCATCACGTCGTTGATGGTGTAGTTGCGCACGTGTCCCATGTGCAGCTTGCCCGACGGATACGGCAGCATCGAGCAGGCGTAGAACTTGGGCTTTTCCTTGCCGTCGGGGCCGGTGGCGTGCTCCGGCACGCGGTAGGCGTCGACTGCCTGCCAGTGCTGCTGAGCGGCTTGTTCAACGGCGGAAGGAAGATATTTGTCTTGCATGGTCGGGACAACGTTCAGGACAACGGTCTGCGCGGCGTCTGGCATGCCCGCATCCGGGGGACAGGAATGCAGACGGCGGGCGCCCGCTTGCGCGGCGCCCGCCTGTCGTGCAATGCGAAAGAAGCTGATTATAACCGCGCGGCAATGCCATCACGGGCGTGCCGGGCGGCGCTTACTTCAAGCCCAGCACATCCTGCATGTCGAACAGGCCGTTCGGCTTGTCGGCCAGGAAACGGGCGGCACGCACGGCGCCATCCGCGTACGACTGGCGACTTGACGACTTGTGGCTGATCTCGATGCGCTCGCCGATGCCGGCAAACATCACGGTGTGGTCGCCGACAATGTCGCCGCCACGCACGGTGGCAAAGCCGATGGAACTGGGGTCGCGCTCGCCCGTATGGCCTTCGCGCGCATAGACCGCACAGGTCTTCAGGTCACGGCCGAGCGCCTGTGCCACCACTTCGCCCATCTTCAGCGCCGTGCCCGACGGGGCATCGACCTTGTGGCGGTGGTGGGCTTCGATGATCTCGATATCGTAGCCGGAAGAAAGCAGCTTGGCCGCCACTTCCAGCAGCTTGAAGGTGGCGTTGACGCCGACGCTCATATTGGCGGCGAAAACGATGCCGATCGACTTGGCAGCCTCGGCCAGCGCGGCTTTGCCGGCGTCGTCGAAACCTGTGGTGCCGATCACCATCTTCACGCCCAGGCGCCGGGCCACGGCCAGGTGCGCCAGCGTGCCCTCGGGGCGGGTGAAGTCGATCAGGCAGTCGGCGCCGGCCAGGCCAGCCTCCAGGTCAGCGGTGATCGCAACGCCAGTGTTGCGGCCCAGCAGCAGGCCGGCATCCTGGCCCAGCGCGGGCGAGCCCGGCACGTCAAGCGCCCCCGACAGTGCGACGCCTTCGGTGGCTAGAACGTGTTCGATCAGCATACGGCCCATGCGGCCGGATGCGCCAGCAATGGCGATGTTCATGGTGTTTTACCTGGCGATATCGGAAAACGGCCGGTCGCGAAGCGCCGGCCGGGAATCAGGATAGCGGCCGGCTTCGGCCGCTGCGGCACGCCTGGGCGCGCTTCAGTTCGACTGCGCAGTGGATTCAGGCTGGGTGCCGGCAGCCGGCGTGGCGGCCGACGTTGCCGGAGCCGCTTCAGCCTGCGCAGCCGATGCGGCCGGAACGTCTTGCGGCGCAGCGGGTGCCGCCGCAGGCGCCGGCGCTGCGGCCTGGCTGCCCGGAGTGCCGCCAACGCCCGGTCTCTGGTCCTTCAGCGCCTTCTTCATGCCGTCGATTTCGGCAATCAGCTCATATTCGGACGGCAACTCGTCGCCGCCAAACTTCACCAGCTTGTCGCCGTCAAAGTAAACAGTGAAGCGTCGCTGCTGGACAACCGCCGCATTGCCACGCCGGAACGAGAACACGTAGTCCCAGCGGTCGGCATGGAAAACGTCCGTGAGCAGCGGCGTGCCCAGCAGGAACTTCACCTGGTCGCGGGTCATGCCCTCGTGCAGTTGCGAAGCCGCCTCACGCGAGACGAAGTTGCCCTGCACGATATTGATCCGGTACGGCGTGATGGCGTTTGCGACCTTGCGCGAGGTGGCATCGTAGGTCGAGCAGGCACCGGCAAGAAGCGCCGCGGCCAGCAGGGAAAACACCAGCGTCGGACGCATGGCAGACGAACGGAATGAACGCATGTATCTCGCTTCCAGAGGGAAAGGAAAGTGCCGACAGGGACATTTCCGCCGCGCGGCGGCTGTCTGGGCTGCGACGGCATCCGGCGGGCTGAAGCCGCCTTCGCTGGCCCTGGCACCGGGCGACTTTTGTCGCCAAAACCCTTATGATTCAACTATCCAGACATTGTACTCTAGGGAGTCACGCCCATGCCGAGTCCGGCAGAACTCAAGAATATCGGCCTGAAGGCGACCGTGCCCCGGCTGAAAATCCTTGAGATTTTTCAGACCAGTGAACAGCGCCACCTGAGCGCCGAAGACGTCTACCGAATCCTGCTCAACGAGCATATGGATATCGGGCTGGCGACCGTTTACCGCGTGCTGACACAGTTCGAGCAGGCCGGCCTGCTTTCGCGCAACAACTTCGAATCCGGCAAGGCCATCTTCGAGCTCAACGAAGGCAAGCACCACGACCACCTGGTATGCCTCGATTGCGGCCGCGTGGAAGAGTTTTTCGATGGCGAGATCGAGCAACGCCAGCAGAGCATCGCGCGCGAACGCGGCTTCGCGCTGCAGGAACACGCATTGTCGCTGTACGGCAACTGCACCAAGACTGACTGTCCCCACAGACCAAAACGATAAGCCGGCCGCCGCCTGTGCGCGGCGGAACGGAAGCAAGAAAAAACCGGCGCCTCAACGCCGGTCTTTTTATGAGGCCTCGTGCGGCTCCCGGTCAGGGCGTCTCGACGTCCTGTTCGGCGACCATGCGCAGCGGCCTCGTCGCCGGCATGCCGACAAATTCGCCGACGACCTGGCGGAACAAGCCGCGCGCCCACACGAGCATCGGATGCGTGTTGCGGCTACGGTGCCAGAACATGTTCAGGCCCACCGTGGTGTTCAGCTCGGCAGGCAGCGGGAACGCCTTGAGGCCGTAGGTTTCGCAGGCCATATCCTTGGTCAGTGCATTGACCGTGAAGATCATGTCGGTCTGCGCGGCCAGTTCGGCCTGCGCGCGCCACGAATGCACGGTCAGCGTGGCGTTGCGCTTCAGCCCGCGCTGCTGCAGCGCGTAGTCCAGCGGAATCAGCGACGGCGCCGGCCGGCCTGCGCCGCCCGAGTGCGCCATGAAGATATGGCCGCAATCCAGATACTGCTCCAGCGTGCACTGGTTCTTGAGCACCGGGTGGTTCTTGCGCGCGCACACCCACAGGCTCAGCGACGTGACCATCTCCTCGACGATTTCCGGATGCCGCGTCGGGAACGGGGAAAACGCCAGGTCGAGCTCATTGGCGCGCATCGATGCCACGTCGCTTTCCCAGGAATGGGATTCGACCAGCTTGATATGCAGCTCGGGCGCCAGCTGCTTGATGCGCAGCACGAAGCGGTTGAACACCGTGTCGCCGAGTTCGGCGGCAAAGCCGACACTCAGCGTGCCCGTAGCCACGGCCGGATCGAAGTTGTCCGCATCGCCTTCATTGATCGACGACCACAGGTCCAGCATGTCTCGGATCTTGGGGCCCAGTTCAAGCGCGCGCGGCGTGGGCGTGAGCCCGTGCGGCACGCGGATGAAAAGCGGATCGTCGAAGATCTCGCGCAGCCGGCCCAGCGAATGCGACACGGCCGGGGCCGTCATGTGCATTTTCTCCGCGACATAGGTCGCGTTCCGCTTGCTCAGCAGTTCGGTGAAAATCACAAGAAGCTTGGTGTCTACATTCACCATGATCAGGCTCTGTTCCGATTTATTCTCATCATAGATGGCCCCGCGACTTGCACCGGCTGCACATCAGATATCAACGGCTCGTTATTAGTGTAAGTGGAAAAAACGACAGCGGAAAGCCCATTCAGCATTTCGCTCCCGGCAATGGTCGGCATTTTCGCGATCATATGAGGAAATTCCGCCCCATTTCGTAGAGATTCCGCCTTTTGCGGTGGGCCAGCAAGCACACCAAGGTCGGCGTATAGTCGGGTTTCTCCGGATCCAAGTCATGCGTCCATGTCATCGCATCGCCTTCCGGACGGCGCCGCCGCGGATGCGCGGCCGCTTGCCGCACGACGCGCCGACTGAGACGCGCGTAAAGAAAAACGCGCCCGAAGGCGCGTTTTTCGTGACAGGCTGGCTGGATTACTTGGCCACCACGCGTGCCATTTCCAGGCACTTGTTCGAGTAGCCCCACTCGTTGTCGTACCAGCTCACGACCTTGATGAAGGTGCCGTCCAGCGCGATGCCGGCTTCAGCGTCGAAGATCGAGGTGCGTGCGTCGCCGCGGAAGTCCGTGGCCACGACCTTATCTTCGGTGTAGCCCAGCACGCCCTTCAGCGCGCCTTGGCTCTGGGCCTTCATCTCGGCACAGATTTCTTCGTACGAGGCGGACTTTTCCAGTTCGACGGTCAGGTCGACCACGGACACGTCCGAGGTCGGCACGCGGAACGACATGCCGGTCAGCTTCTTGTTCAGCTGCGGGATCACCACGCCAACGGCCTTGGCAGCGCCGGTCGACGACGGGATGATGTTTTCCAGGATGCCGCGGCCGCCGCGCCAGTCCTTGTTGGACGGGCCGTCAACGGTCTTCTGCGTGGCAGTGGCAGCGTGAACGGTGGTCATCAGGCCGCGCTTGATGCCCCACTTGTCGTTCAGCACCTTGGCCACCGGAGCCAGGCAGTTCGTGGTGCAGCTGGCGTTCGAAATGATCGCTTCGCCCTTGTACGTGTCATGGTTCACGCCGTACACGAACATCGGGGTGTCGTCCTTGGACGGGGCCGACATGATCACCTTCTTGGCGCCTGCGTCGATGTGCTTCTGTGCGCCTTCCTTGGTCAGGAAGATGCCGGTCGACTCGACCACCACGTCGGCGCCGACTTCACCCCACTTCAGCTCGGCCGGGTCCTTGACGGCGGTCAGGCGGATCTTCTTGCCGTTGACGACCAGCGTGTTGCCGTCGACCGACACTTCACCGTCGAAGCGGCCATGCACCGAGTCGTACTTCAGCATGTACGCGAGGTAGTCGGGCTCGAGCAGGTCGTTGATGGCAACGACTTCGATGTCCTTGAAGTTTGCGACGGCGGCGCGGAACACCATGCGCCCGATGCGGCCGAAGCCGTTGATGCCGATCTTGATGGTCATGTCTATCTCCTGTGATGCCTGATGCTAGAAAACTGGGGCGCCGGGGTTGTCCGCCGCGAATCTTATTGCAGCGTGTCCTTGACGGTCCGGACGACGTTTTCGACAGTGAAGCCGAAGTGCTTGAACAGCACGCCCGCCGGGGCCGATTCGCCGTAGGTGTCGATGCCCACAACAGCCTGGACCTGGTATTTCCACCAGAAATCCGTCACACCGGCTTCCACCGCCACGCGCGGCACACCGGCCGGCAGCACGCTGGCCTTGTAGGCGGCGTCCTGCTTGTCGAACACGCTCGTCGACGGGATCGACACAACACGCACGTGCACGCCTTCGGCTGCGAGCTGGTCTGCGGCGCCGACTGCCAGGCCGACTTCGGAGCCGGTGGCCAGGATCGCTGCATCCGGACGGCCGGTCTTCGGGTTCGTGCCATCGCGCAGCACATAGCCGCCGCGCGCGATATTGGCGCGGGTGGCGTCGTCACGCTGCTGGAATGGCAGGTTCTGGCGGCTGAAGATCAGGCAGCTCGGGCCGTTCTCGCGGCGCACGGCCTGGGCCCAGGCCACGGCGGTTTCGGTGGTGTCGGCGGTACGCCAGACGTCCATGTTCGGAATCAGGCGCAGGCTGGACACATGCTCGATCGACTGGTGGGTCGGGCCGTCCTCTCCCAGGCCGATCGAGTCGTGCGTGAACACGAACAGCGAGCGGATCTTCATCAGCGCCGCCATGCGCAGCGCATTGCGGCTGTAGTCCGAGAACGTCAGGAACGTGGCGCCATAAGGAATGTAGCCACCATGCAGCGCGATGCCGTTCATGATGGCGCTCATGCCAAACTCGCGCACGCCATAGTTGATGTGGTTGCCCCAGGCATCGACACGCACCGGCTGGCTGCCCGACCAGTTGGTCAGGTTCGAGCCGGTCAGGTCGGCCGAGCCACCCAGGAACTCAGGCAGCACCGGGCCAAAAGCTTCGATGGTGTTCTGGCTGGCCTTGCGGGTGGCAATGGTCTCGGCCTTTTCCTCGCACTTGGCGATGAAAGCGTCGACGGCTGCATCAAAGCTGGCCGGCAGCTCGCCGCGCATGCGGCGCTGGAATTCACCGGCTTCGTACGGGTGGCGATCGGCGTAGCCTTCGAACAGCGCGTTCCAGGCCTTTTCGAGGGCCAGGCCGTTGGCCTTGGCGTCCCAGGCGTCGTAGACCTCGGCCGGCACTTCGAACGGGGCATGGACCCAGCCCAGCGCCTCGCGCGTGGCCAGCACTTCGGCGCCGCCCAGCGGGGCGCCATGCACGTCGTGGCCGCCTTCCTTGTTCGGCGCGCCCTTGCCGATCTTGGTACGGCAGCAGATCAGGGTCGGCTTGTCGCTGGCCTTGGCCTGCGCGATAGCAAGGTCGACGGCGGTTACGTCGTGGCCGTCGATGCCGCGGATCACGTTCCAGCCGTAGGCTTCAAAGCGCTTCGGGGTATCGTCGTTGAACCAGTGCACCACGTCGCCGTCGATCGAGATGCCGTTGTCGTCCCACAGCGCAATCAGCTTGTTGAGCTTCAGCGTGCCGGCCAGCGAGCAGGCCTCGTGGCTGATGCCTTCCATCAGGCAGCCATCGCCGAGGAAGACATAGGTGTAGTGGTTGACGATGTCGAAGCCGGGGCGGTTGAACTCCTCGCCCAGCAGGCGTTCGGCCAGCGCCATGCCGACAGCGTTGGTAATGCCCTGGCCCAGCGGGCCGGTGGTCGTTTCCACACCGGGAGTGATGCCGTATTCGGGATGGCCGGCGGTCTTGCTGTGGAGCTGGCGGAAGTTCTTCAGCTCTTCGATCGGCAGCTCATAGCCGGTCAGGTGCAGCAGCGCGTAGATCAGCATCGAGCCGTGGCCGTTCGACAGCACGAAGCGGTCGCGATCCGCCCACTTCGGGTTGGCCGGGTTGTGCTTCAGGTGCCGGCCCCAGAGTGCCACCGCGATATCGGCCATGCCCATCGGCGCGCCAGGGTGGCCGGAGTTGGCTTGCTGGACGGCATCCATGGCAAGCACGCGAATGGCATCGGCCATCAGCTTGGCAGGCTGGGAAGCAAAGGGACTTGTGGCAGGATGAGCAAGGGCGGACATGCGGGCGTAATGGCGCTGGGCCTGGCGGCAGGAAAACCGCAATTTTAGCAGATGTAAGAGGCAAAACCGGGCGTGGCGGTGCCGGCAAACGGACCGGGCATGGGTCGATAATCGCACGAACCGTTGCACGGAATCGACTGCATATTGCCGTTGCCGCACTTCGGCGTGCTAGGGCGCGGACTTCGACAGCGCCGTCCCGCACGCGTAAGATGCACACTCGCACCGCGCTCCTTCGGGCAGCGCGAGGTTTCCCCGACAGGAGACGATCATGACGAGACCGGCCAATACCCCGAGGCTCACCCCCTACCTGACCGTCAGCAACGCGCGCGCCGCTCTCGACTTCTACCAGCGCGCCTTCGGCTTCGCGGCCGGCAATGTCGTCGATGAAAACGGCGTGCCGACCCATGCCGAAATGTCCTACCAGGGCGAACTCATCGTAATGTTCGCGCCCGAGGGCGCCTGGGGCAGCACGGCACGCACGCCGCGCTCGCTTGGCGTGGAGTGCCCGCAAACCTTCTACGTGTACTGCGACGACGTCGACGCCATGCATGCGCAGGCCGTGGCTGCGGGTGCCGTCAGCCTGATGGAGCCGGCCGACCAGTTCTGGGGCGACCGCTATTGCATGGTGGAAGACCCCGATGGCTACCGCTGGGGCTTCGCCAGCCCCGTGGCCGGCGGCCAGGAAGGCAAGGCCAGCTGATGCCACCGCGTTTTTTTGTCGGCAACACCGGTGCAGCACTTGCCGCCGGCACCGATCTCGAGCTTCCGGAAGCCGTGCTCCGCCACGCGCATGTGCTGCGCCTGGCGCCCGGCGACGCCATCACCCTGTTCGACGGCCGTGGCGGCAGCCACGATGCCACGCTGCTGGAGCTGGGCAAGCGCCATGCGCTGGCGCGCGTGGGCGAGCACGACACGACGGAAACCGAACCGCCGTTCCGCATCACGCTCGCACAAGGCCTGGCCGGCGGCGACAAGATGGACTGGCTGATCGAAAAGGCGGTCGAGCTGGGCGTGGCGGCCATCCAGCCGCTGCAGGCTGCCCGCTCCGTCGTGCGGCTGAGCGGCGAGCGCGCGCAGAAGCGGCAAGCCCACTGGCAGGCGCTCGTCGAGGCCGCCTGCGAGCAATGCGGGCGCAATCGCTTGCCGGCGGTCGCGCCGGTAGCTAACTTGGATACATGGCTGCGTGCCAAGGGCGAAGGCGCCCGGCTGCTAGTGTCGCCGCGCGCCGACCAGTCGCTGCCTGCCTACGCCGCGGCGCACAGGGAAGCGCTGCTGGCCGGCAGTGTCACGCTGCTGATCGGACCGGAAGGCGGCCTGGCGCCCGAAGAAGAAGACGCGGCGCTGCATGCCGGCTTCACCGCCGTGTCACTCGGCCCGCGCATCCTGCGCACTGAAACCGCCGGGCTGGCCTGCCTGGCAACCCTGAACGCCTTGCTTGGCGGATTCTGATGGCGGCACACGCCATCCTTTATAAAAGGAGTCGACCATGGGACTACTCGATAGCGTGCTGGGCGGGGTGCTCGGGCAACTTGGCGGCACACGGCAGGGCGAAGGCGAAAGTGCGGGTGGCCTCGACCCGAAGCTGATGATGGCGCTCGGGCTGCTGGCCATGATGGCGATGCGCCACAAGGGCGGCGCATCGGAAGACACGGCGCAGGCCAGCCAGGATGACGGACTTGGCGGGCTGGGCAGCCTGGGAAGCTTGCTCGGCGGACTGACCGGTGGTGGGGGCGGAGCCAGCGGCGGGCTGGACCTGGGGTCGCTGCTCGGCGGCCTGCTTGGCGGCCAGGGTGGTGCTCCGGCCAACAGCCAGGCGCTCGGTGCCGCGACCGGCGGCATCGGCGCGCTGCGCGACGTGCTGGCGCAGGCCGGCCTGGGCGAACAGGTCGATTCGTGGATTGGCGCGGGCAGCAACCAGCCGGTCACGCCCTCGGCCCTGAGCGGTGCGCTTGGCGACACGGGCGCCCTCGCCTCGCTGGCCAGCTCCACAGGCATGTCGCAGGAAGACGTGGCAGCCCAGCTCAGCGAAGGCCTGCCCGAACTGATCGACCGCCTGACTCCGCACGGCCACCTGCCATCGCAGTCCTGAACGGTCCGCAGCCAGGCCCGTTAAAGCCAAAGCCCGCGACGTCGGCGACGATCGCGGGCTTTGTTTTTCACTGCCGGGACATTCGATCCCGGAAAATGATCAGTAATCAGGCAAACGAATAGAACACGCGGAACTGGACCTTGCGCTCGGCCCAGAATTCGGCCGCGTCGCGGAACACGTCCAGCAGCACCTCGCGCGCTTCCTTGTCGAACTTCTGCGCGATCGGCAGGCCTTCCAGCACGATCACGAAACCGGGCTGCTGGCCGGCCTTGTGGATCATGTCGGTCAGGCAGTCCGCCAGCGCGTCGAAGTTCTTGCCGAAATGCTTGGGGAACGTGAACGAGGTGGCAATCGTTTCCAGGATCTCCGCCTTGCTCGCGCAATGGGCGCAGTTCGCATACAGGAAATGCTGGCCAAGTTCGGCCGCCGCCTGGGCAAGGTCAGGTACGCGGAATGCGCGGATCGACTGGACGATGTTCGGGCGCACCGACTTGAACAGGTTCATGGCTCCCTCGGCCCCGTCGGCCCAGCTCGCGACGGCCGGCACGGTGGCCGGGGCGGCGGGCGGAAGTCTGTGCGTGAGCTCTTGGCGCGGCATCATCAGCACGTTGTCGTAAAGGTTCTGGGCCTGATGCTGCGCCCGCTGCCAGCCATCTCCGGCGCCGCGCTCCTCGCGGGCGGCAAGGGCGTCGCCCAATCCGAAAATGTCAGTCATCATTTGGTTATCCGTTTGAAGCTGTTGTAGTGGTCTTCTGTGTAGTAGCAATCGTTCGCCGCGCGCTGGTCGCCGCCGCAAACGATCCGCTTTGCTCCCCGGTTCCGGCTGCTCCGGCTCTTGACCGTATATTCACGGTAATAACCGCGTTGTTGTTGAGGGAGGATGCGTTCGTAATTGCCGAACCGCGAGCCGTCCTTGTCATAGGGAAACGGGCCGCCGGCCTCGATACGCTCCAGCGTCTGCCGCGCTTCATTGGGCAACTGCTGCGCCGCAATGGTTCCCGCCAGTCCCTCGGGCTGCTCCCGGGCCAGCGAAGGCTGCACGAGCGCCAACGCCAGGATCGCGCTCGACAGAACCCGCGCCACCATGCGCCGGGCACGCACGGACTGCTGCTGCATCAAGTGAATCTGGGAACCCACGTTGGTCTGTCTTGGTTGAACCGGAAATCGAGCCTGCCGCCTGTTGGGTAGACAAGTTGTCCGGGCCACCCTGGCCGGCTTGTATGCTGCCGACCGCACCGGAGCGCCCGTGGCGAGCGCCTGTATCAAAGGCGTAAGGGTACGCGCATGCAAGCAATTAATCAATCCCGGGCCAGCGCCAACGCAAATTCCTCAATTGTTTCAACATGTTAATAGGATGTGTGCGCATACTAACTGTTGGTAGCAACACACAAAAAAAGCCGGGCACGCCCGGCTTTTCCGCCACGTTAAGCCGTGTCCCAGCTTAACGCTTGGCCGCTGCGTCCACCACGACCAGCGAGGTCATGTTGACGATGCGGCGTACCGTCGCGGACGGCGTCAGGATGTGGACCGGCGCCTTCACGCCAAGCAGGATCGGCCCGATCGCAACATTGTTGCCCGCCGCCACCTTCAGCAGGTTGTACGAGATGTTGGCCGCATCGATGTTCGGGCAGACCAGCAGGTTGGCCTCGCCCTTGAGCGAGCCGTCCGGCACCAGGCTGTCACGCAGCTTCTGATCGAGCGCGCTGTCGCCGTGCATCTCGCCGTCAATCTCGAGTTCCGGCGCACGTTCGCGCAGGATAGCAAGCGTATCGCGCATCTTGCGTGCCGAAGGGGCTTCGGACGAGCCGAAGTTCGAGTGCGACAGCAGTGCCACCTTGGGCTCGATGCCGAAGCGCTTGAGCTCTTCGGCGGCCATCAGCGTGATCTCGGCCAGTTCGTCGGCGGTCGGATCCACGTTCACGTGGGTGTCCACCAGGAAGATCTGGCGGCCCGGCAACACCAGGCCGTTCATGGCCGCGTAGACCTTGTTGGTGCCGCCCAGCACCTGGTCGATATAGCGCAGGTGCGCCGCGGTGTTGCTGACCGTGCCGCAGATCATGCCGTCGGCCTCGCCCTTCTTGACCAGCATGGCGCCGATCAGCGTGGTGCGGCGGCGCAGTTCGAGCTTGGCGTACTGCGGCGTGACGCCTTCGCGCGCCATCATCCGGTAGTAGGCATCGGAGTAATCGCGGAAGCGGTCGTCGTGCTCGGGGTTGACCACGGTGAAGTCCACGCCCGGGCGCAGGCGCAGGCCGAAGCGCTCGATGCGGTGCTGCAGCACTGCCGGACGGCCGATCAGGATCGGGTTGGCCAGCTTTTCATCGACGATCACCTGCACGGCGCGCAGCACGCGCTCTTCCTCTCCCTCGGGGAAGACGATGCGCTTCTTCGCCATCTCGACCTTGCGGGCAGCGGCGTAGATCGGCTTCATCAGCGTGCCCGAGTGGTACACGAACTGCTGGAGCTGCAGGCGGTAGGCGTCCATGTCCTCGATCGGACGCGAGGCCACCCCGGACTTCATGGCGGCTTCCGCGACGGCCGGCGCCACCCACACGATCAGGCGCGGGTCGAACGGCTTCGGGATCAGGTATTCCGGGCCGAACGACAGGTCCTGGATACCATAGGCACTGGCCACGATATCGCTCTGCTCCTGGCGCGCCAGCTCGGCGATCGCGTTGGCGGCGGCAATCTCCATCTCGCGGGTGATGGTGGTCGCGCCGCAGTCGAGCGCCCCGCGGAAGATGAACGGGAAGCACAGGACGTTGTTGACCTGGTTCGGGTAGTCGGTACGGCCGGTGGCCATGATGGCGTCCGGGCGGACTTCCTTGACCAGCTCGGGCGCGATTTCCGGGTTCGGGTTCGCCAGGGCCAGCACCAGCGGCCTGTCGCCCATGCGCTGGACCATGTCCTGCTTGAGCACGCCGGCAGCGGACAGGCCGAGGAAGATGTCGGCGCCGTCGATCACCTCGCCCAGCTTGCGCTTGTCGGTCTTCTGGCAGAAGCGGGCCTTTTCCGGGTCCATCAACTCGGTGCGGCCTTCGTAGACCACACCGGCCAGGTCCGTCACCCAGATGTTCTCGATGGGCAGGCCCAGGTCGACCAGCAGGTCCAGGCAGGCCAGCGCGGCAGCACCGGCGCCCGAGGCCACCAGCTTGACGCTCTTGATGTCCTTGTTGACGACCTTCAAACCGTTGATGACCGCGGCGGCCACCACGATGGCGGTGCCGTGCTGGTCATCGTGGAAGACCGGGATCTTCATCTTGTCGCGCAGCGTGCGCTCCACGTAGAAGCATTCGGGCGCCTTGATATCTTCAAGGTTGATGCCCCCGAAGGTAGGTTCCAGCGCGGCAATGACCTGCACCAGCTTTTCGGGGTCTTTTTCGTCGATTTCGATGTCAAAGACGTCGATGCCGGCGAACTTCTTGAACAGACCGGCCTTGCCTTCCATGACCGGCTTGGACGCCGCGGCGCCAATGTCGCCCAGGCCCAGTACGGCGGTGCCATTGGTGATCACGGCCACCAGGTTGCCGCGAGCGGTGTAGCGGAAGGAATTGGCCGGGTCGGCGACGATCTCCTCGCAGGCGGCGGCGACGCCGGGCGAATAGGCGAGGGCCAGGTCGCGCTGGTTGGACAGCGGCTTGGTCGGCGTGACGGAGATCTTCCCAGGGGTCGGAAACTCGTGGTACTCGAGCGCCGCTTTACGCAGCGCCTCACGCTGCTGCTGTTTCAGATCGTCTTGGGACGGGGACTGCTGAGGGCTGGTCATCGGCGCATATTCCAATCGGTGGAGCCGTCATTTGACATGGCTTCGGATGATCGGCGGACCGGCTCCACGTGCCCACCCATCTCTTCCTCTGGACCCAGCATTTTATATTGTGAAATACTATTTCACAATAAGCGTGTTACGGGGACCAGCATTGTGTTTCGGTACAATATGCCCCAAGCCGCAGGCCTTGAACAGCAAGCAACAGTCAATGCTGCCACCCGCTGCGGTATCTTGCCGAGCCTCAGGCACGGCACCATGGTTGTCCCGTTCCGCCATTTTTGCGCCGGCGCCGCCCTGGCCCGGTTTGCCCCATGTCCACGATCCGCCGCGCGCAGCTCTCCGAATTCGACCTGATTCGCCGCTTCTTTACCCGGCCGGTACGCAAGGCCGTGCTTGGCGTGGGCGACGATTGCGCGCTGATCGATCCGCGGCCTGGCCATCACCTGGCCATCAGCACCGATATGCTGGTCAGCGGCCGCCATTTCTTTGCCGATGTCCCGCCCCGCGCGCTCGGCCACAAGGCGTTGGCAGTCAACCTGTCCGACCTGGCGGCCATGGGCGCCGAGCCGCGCGCGTTCACGCTTGCGCTCGCGCTGCCCGAGGCCGACCCCGCCTGGCTGGAAGAAATGGCCGAAGGTATGCTGGCACTGGCCGACGCGCACGGCTGCGAGCTGATCGGCGGCGACACCACGCGCGGGCCGCTCACGCTCAGCCTGACCGTATTCGGCGACGTCCCACCGCGCGCCGTGCTGCGACGCGATGCCGCACGTCCCGGCGACGATATCTGGGTGTCGGGCACGCTCGGCGACGCACGCCTAGCGCTCGGCGACTTCCGCGGCGAATGGCTGCTGCCCGAGCCAAAATTCAGCCGCGTGCGCCCGCGCATGGAAATGCCCACGCCGCGCGTGGCGCTCGGCATGGCCCTGCGCGGCGTGGCGCATGCCGCACTGGACATCTCCGACGGGCTGATCGGCGACCTGGGCCACATCCTCACGCGCTCGCAGGTGGGCGCGCTGCTCGATGTCGATGCGCTGCCGCGCTCGGCCGTGCTCGCCAGCCAGCCCGACGCCCTGCAGCGCGAATGCACGCTGGCGGGCGGCGACGACTACGAACTCTGCTTTACCGCGCCGATCGGCAACCGTGAAGCCATTGCCGCCATCGCGGACCGCCTAGAGCTGCCGCTGACCCGGGTCGGCGCGATCACGCCCGAGCCCGGCCTGCGGCTGGTCGACGGCGGCGGCGACCCGGTGACCTATGCCGGCGCGAGCTTCGACCATTTCGCCTCGCCCTGACAAGCGGCGCGCGGGCGTGTCATGATGCCGGCATTCGCAACGCCGGCATGCCCGGGAGGGAACCCGGGAAACTGGCAGGCCGGGCGCTGCGGACATAAAACATAAGCACACGAGCCAATTCCTGATGTCGACCTCTCCTCCCGCGGCCGCGCCGCGCGACCCCGCCATGACCCTCGAAGCCGGGCAGACTGTCAAGGTCAGCCGGCCCACGGCCCGCTTCATGCTGGCGCACCCCGCGCACCTGATCGCGTTCGGCTTCGGCTCCGGCCTGTCGCCGGTCAGTCCGGGCACCGTGGGCACTCTCTACGGTTGGCTGTCTTTTGTCGTCGTCTCGCTGTGGATCGAGCCGACGACCTGGCTATGGATCATCGGCGCCGGCTTCCTGATCGGGCTGTGGGCCTGCGCGCGCACGGCACGCGACATGGGCGTGGACGACCACGGCAGCATGGTCTGGGACGAGATCATCGCGTTCTGGCTGGTGCTGACCTTTGTCACGCCCACCGGCCTCTGGGGCCAGTTCGCCGCCTTCCTGTGGTTCCGGCTGTTCGATATCGCCAAGCCGGCGCCGATCGCGTATTACGACCGCACGCTGAAAGGCCCGGGGCTGCGCGGCGCGTTCGGCGTGATGTTCGACGACATCTTCGCCGCGTTCTACACCTTGCTGGTGTTCGCGCTGTGGCGCTCATTCTGACGCCTTCGCCTCGCATTCACTTGGCTTCACCGGCCAAATTCATCCAATCGCCAGCCAATTTTCATCTATGTCCATCAGCCGCTTGCTTGATCAATTGGCCATCCAGGCCGGCGTAGCCCTCGCCGAAAAATCGCTGATGCTGGCCACGGCCGAGTCCTGTACCGGCGGGCTGGTGGCGGCGGCCATCACCGATGTATCCGGCTCGTCCGGATGGTTCGAGCGCGGCTTTGTCACCTACTCGAATGAGGCCAAGAGCACGATGCTCGGCTTGCCCTCCAAGCTGATCCGCGACCACGGCGCCGTCAGCGAGGAAGTCGCAAAGGCGATGGCGGAAGGCGCGCTGCTCAACAGCCGCGCGCAGGTGTCGCTGTCGATCACGGGCGTGGCCGGGCCCAATGGCGGCACGCCCGAGAAGCCGGTCGGCATGGTCTGTTTCGGCTGGAGCAACCGTATCACCACCCGCACCGAAACCCAGCGCTTCAAGGGCGACCGCGCGCAGATCCGCCGGCAGGCGGCCGAGCACGCCATGCGCGGGCTGCTGGAACTGGTACGCAACGAGGCCTGAAATGGCAAAGGCCGCGCCCGGTCGGGCACGGCCTTTGTCGTGATGCTGTCCGCCCGGGCGGCGCAGCTTACCCGTGACGGTAGCGGTTGATGGCATCCCGCGTCTGCATCGCCACATTCCGCGCCGCAACCGCAAAATCCTTCTCGCCGCTGGCATAGAGAATGGCACGCGAGGAGTTGATCATCATCCCGGTGCCGTCAGCGGTACGGCCAGCCTTCACCGTCGCCTCGATATCCCCGCCCTGCGCGCCAATGCCCGGAATCAGCAGCGGCATATCGCCAACGATCTGCCGCACGCGCGCGATCTCGTTCGGGAACGTGGCGCCAACCACCAGGCCCATCTGGCCGGTGGTGTTCCAGCGCTCCTTCGCGGCTTCCGCCACCAGCTGGTAAAGCGGCTTGCCGTCCACCTGCAGGAACTGCACGTCCGACCCGCCGGGGTTGGACGTCCGGCACAACACGATCACGCCGCGGTCCGGATAGGCCAGGTATGGCTGCATCGAATCGAAGCCCATATAGGGGCTCACGGTCACCGCATCGGCTTTATAGCGCTCGAACGCCTCGATCGCGTAGTGCTCGGCGGTAGAACCGATGTCGCCGCGCTTGGCGTCCAGGATCACCGGAATGCCCGGGTGCGCGTCATGGATATAGTGAATCAGCTGCTCGAGCTGGTCTTCGGCGCGCTGCGAATGGAAGTAGGCAATCTGCGGCTTGAACGCGCAGACCAGGTCGGCGGTGGCATCGACGATCTCGCGGCAGAAGGAAAAAATGGCACCGCCGGCCCCGGTCAGGGACAGCGGCAGCTTCTGCGGATCAGGATCGAGTCCGACGCAGAGTAGGGAATCGTTGCGCTGCCAGGCGGCAGACAGCTGCTCGATGAAGGTCATGGGTTGCTCGATATCCTGGTGGCTCCGGCGCCGCCGGCGCGTGGCGGGCGACCCGGTCGCTGCGGGCTGGGGCGGATGCGCCCCTCCTGTATCGCAGCATATGTCGTTTCCGGCAATTTTACCCGCTGCGTGCTATCGTTTCGCGCTCAAAGTCAAAACAAAGAGCGGCGTAGCGCACAGCCGCCACCCACGACATGTCTCTCGATCGACGCGGCCTCGTCCTGCTGGTCATCCTCACCATTGCCTGGGGCATCAACTGGCCCATCATGAAGATCGGCGTGGCGCACTTCCCGGCCATGGGCTTCCGGCTGCTCTGCATGGCCGGCGGCGTCGCGGCACTTGGCCTGGCGCTGCGCGTACGCGGTGAATCGCTGCGGGTACCGCGCGCGCAATGGGCTGCCATCGTCAAGCTGGCCATCCCAAATATGGTGTTCTGGCACCTGCTGGCGATCTGCGCGGTCAAGATGCTGTCGTCGGGGCGCGCGGCGATCCTCGGCTACACCATGCCGATCTGGGCCGTGGTGTGGGGCCTGGTGCTGTACCGCGACCGCATTGGCGTATCGGCCTGGGTCGGCATCGGCTGCGCGCTGGCCGGCACCGTCCTGCTGCTGTCCGGGGAAATCCGTGCGCTGACCGGCAGTCCGGCCGGCACCCTGCTCATGCTCGCGGCGGCGGCCGGCTGGGGCTTCGGCACCCAGCTGATGAAGCGCACGCAGATCGACATTCCCATCGGCACGCTCACGTTCTGGATGCTGGCCGTCACCCTGCCCTTCCTTGCGGCCGGCACGCTGCTGCTCGAGACCGGCTGGCGCATGCCGAATGCCGCCGAATGGGGTGCCATCGCCTACAACGCCGTGGTGGTGTTCGCCTACTGCCACCTGGTCTGGTTCTCGCTCGCGCGCAACCTGCCGCCGGTGGTGTCGAGCCTGTCGGTCATGTTCATTCCCGTGATCGGCGTGTTCTCGGGTATGTGGATGCTTGGCGAGCAGCCGCACTGGCAGGACTACACAGCCATCGTGCTGATGTTCGCGGCACTGTCCTCGGTGATGCTCGTGCCTCTGTTGCGGCGACGCCTGCGGGCCAGCGCGGCGCGTGGAGATTTCACTTAACAAGCCCCCCTGCGTTGGGCTACACTCGCGGCCATCACAATCCCGGAGAAACTACGTGGGCAGTAGCATCGGGTGTTCGAGTTGCCGCGATAACGCCGTTTACGCAGCTTCGTCGGATGCCATGTCACTGCGGGCTGCGTAGACGAACCGCCGGAGCCGCCACGCGCTCCCGCCTCGTCGCATCGCCCGCAGAAATCCATGCGGGCGAGTGTTTTTCCGTATCGCCAACGGCCGCCGGAGCGCGTGCCGTGCCATTGCGGATCTTCCCTCTCCCGGCTTGCCAGCCACCCCAGGCAAACGCCATCGCCTTGCGCCCACCGGCCCGCCGCCGCATGCGCAGCGCGATCACGCTTGCCCGTGATTCCGCACTGAACCGGTCCGGACCACCCTGGGATGCGGCGAGCCCGCCTGCGCTGGTCTTCGCGCTTGTCTTTGTTTTTCGTCGCAATCAGCATTAGCAATAAGGAATCCCGGGGATGATCAACCTGTTCGTCCTGCAGAAAGGCCGGCTTGCCCAGGAGCAGGTCGACGAGCGCAACGAGCTGCTGCAGCACAAGCCGATCTGGATCGACGTCGTCAGCCCCGACGACGAGGAACTCGCCTGGATCAAGGAAGCGTACGGCGTGGCCCTGCCGGAACTGGAAGACCTGGGCGACCTGGAAGCGTCCGCGCGTTATTTTGAAGGCGAGGACGAGAACATCCACATCCGCACCGACTTCCTGCTCGACGAGGAAGAGGCTTCACGCAACGTGCGCGTGGCATTCGTGCTCACGCGCGACGTGCTGTTTTCCATCCACGACGAAGACCTGCCCGTGTTCCGCCTGGTGCGGCTGCGCGCGCGCATGCGCCCGGGCTCGGTGCGCAACGCCAAGGACGTGCTGATGGACCTGTATGCCACCGACGCGGAATACTCGGCCGACTCCATCGAGGAAATCTACGAACGCCTGGAAGAAGCGAGCCGCCGCGTGCTGGCCGAGAACGTGACCGATGCCGCCGCCGCCGACGTGCTGGAAACCATCGCGCGCGAGGAGGATTTGAACGGCCGCATCCGCCGCAACGTCATGGATACGCGCCGCGCGGTGTCCTTCCTGATGCGCAGCCAGCTGCTGTCGGCCGAGCAGCAGGACGAAGCCCGCCAGATCCTGCGCGACATCGACTCGATCGAAAACCACACCGCGTTCCTGTTCGACAAGATCAACTTCCTGATGGACGCGACCGTCGGTTTCATCAACATCAACCAGAACAAGATCATCAAGCTGTTCTCGGTGGTGTCGGTGGCGCTGATGCCGCCCACGCTGATCGCAAGCATCTACGGCATGAACTTCAAGATCATGCCGGAACTGGACTGGGCCGCGGGGTATCCGTGGGCGATTGCGTTGATGGCGGTGTCGGCGGCGATTCCGTTGGTGTATTTCCGGCGCAAGGGGTGGTTGAGTTGAGAGGCTGAGTCAAGCCTGCCGCCGGCATTCTCCCTCCCACTGGCCAGCCTTCACCGGCTCCCCTTGTGCGTGTCACGATTGGCCGGGGAAGGTGCGGCATCAGCCGCGGTGCTCGCCTTGCCGGTCATGAAGACGCGCTGCGGTACGTTGAGACCCTGCAAGGTCAGCATATCCAGCGCCCCCGGCCCTGCCTCGCTGCGGAGCAGGAAGCGGATTTCGGGGGCTTTGGCTGCGTCTGATCCGTCAGCCGAGGCACCGGTATCGGGCACTGCACGCCATCCGATCTGGTAGGTGGCGCCATCGACCTGCTCGATGTGCGCACGCGCCAGCATGCGCAGGAGCCCGAAGCGCCCACCAAACTCATAGCTTTTGTTCGTCATGGCCGTTTCAGATTGCCACTGGAGGCGAGCGCCTGGATCTTGCAGGTTGCTGGCGGGCCAGGTCATCCGTTGCCACGTTTCCCGCTGGTTGTAATAGTGCAGCCTCTGATCGTCGATGATCAGCACGGTATCGGTCAGACCAGGGGTAGGAACCGGCTTGAGTTCGAAACGGTATTGCGGCTCGCCCTGCGCCATCATTCGGCTGCCAATGCGTTGCACAATGTTTATGAACTTGAGGAACTCCGGATCAAACCTGACGTCTCGCGCGGCAGCCGTTGGCACCCATTGATCGCCCTGCAACTCCAGCATGCCGGCAAGCTGCGTTGACAGAAACATTTGGATTCGGCCACCTTGCGGGCGCGCAAACTGCGCAAACTCGGGCAACGATGCATCGTTGGGGGTATCGGTGAATGGATAGCGCCCGGCGAAGAGCTGATTCCAGACCACCAGAATGGAGCGCTGCCAGCCCTCATTGAGGCTTGCCTGCGCGGGCAGCACGATGGTCTGCATCGCCTGGGTGATGGGCCGCACGAACAGGGTTTCGCCCATCCCCGCCCATTCCGTGCCGAGGCTGGCTGCCATCAGTTGCGCATAGGCCTGGGTGTCGGCCAGCTCCGAGCCCTTGCCCTGGAACAGCGCCTGAGCCATCTGGCGCGCCTGTGCGTCAGCGTCGGGACTGGCATTGACCTGTTGCAGGCGCAACCGCAGCGCGGTGGCCCGGTCGAGGAAGCGTTGCAGGCTCAGGTCGCTGTTGGCTGTGCCTTGACTGGACAGGCCCACAAGACGGAGCACCGGCCCAAAGGCGGCATCAAGCGGGCCTGTGGGTTCTGGCTTGGCGGTTTGCGGTGCCTCGCCCTTGTTGCTGAAGATATCCTTCGCCTTGGTCACCAGTGCGTCCGACAGCGATGCCTTCTGCCTGCCCGCGCCGCCTTGGTATTCCAGTGACTTCATCAGTGCGATCACGGGCGACTGGCGTGCATCGGCCAACAGCTTGAGCTGGCCGATTGCCGCGGGCAGCGCAGGAGCCGGCTCCCACTGCAGCGCGTTCATGAAGTCCTGCCAGTGCTCGGCATAATCGGCAAAGTACTGCTGCGTGAGCGCCGCGCGCAGTTCGTCAGCGGACAGGCGCGGCTCGCTGCCGCTGGCGTGGCCATCGACCAGTACCCAGTCGGTACTCACGTCGCGACGCTTCACGGCCTCCTCGATGGCATCCGCGATGTAACCCTCGTAAGCCTGGCGGGTGAATACCCCGGGCACGATGGCCGATGCATGCAGCAGGCCATGCGTGTCTGTGCCCACGGTCAGCGACGCCAGGGTCTGGTCCGAATATTTACTGCCCACGCCGTCGAGGATCTGCTGGTACACCGTGTCCTGCGCGTTGCGTGCGCCGATCACCGCCAGCAGCGTCTGGCGCGCACCAGCGACGAGTTCGGGTCGGGCGTCGATCTTCCAGTCGGGGTTCGCCTTCAGGTGTTCCGCGTAGAACCGGAACAGGCGCTCGGAGAGGTCCTGCTTCTCGCCGGGCGCGATGCGGGCCTCTGTAGACCATTGGCTTGCCAGCTGCGAAGCCAGGAAGCCGGGGGCCGTCCGGTCCGGATTGGACAACATCAGGTAGGCCTTGAGGCCATCGCGACCGCCCATGGCCCATTTGCTGGTCTGGTCATCGAGCGAAGTGGTCTGCAGTTGGCCGAGATCGACGAGCGAAGCCTCCAGGTTCTGCTGCACGGGCGTGATCAGGAGTTGCCGGGCGGCTTGCGTATAAGGCTTCCACAGTGCGGCCAGCACTTCCGGGTCGCGGTTCAGGCCGAAACGGGTCAGCCATGGCGCGTGGTATTGCGTACGGTATTCGAAGCGCTCGATCTCCTGTTGCAGGGCCATCAGCGCCCGCAGGCGCGCGGCGGCGTTGGGCGCCGACTGGATACCACTGACGGCTTGCCTTGCGGCGCTTACGTCCCGCGTGTTGTTCCAGCCGGAAAGCAGCATACCGGACGTCCAGAACGCGATGGCACACAGTATCAGCCCTGTCCCCCACGTAATCGGGTGCCCAGCGGTCCTGCGACCCCTGTGAAGCCGCGCCGAATCGCCCAGATACTGCCAGAGCGGCAGATCGGCATTGGCATCCTCCGCGGTGTCGGTGGTCGCAATCGCACCAGGGGCAAACACGACCCCGCGCACCGGATACCGCCGACCCAGCAACCCGGCTATCCACTCCGCCAACACCGGGCTGCGGCTGTCCAGGTGATGGGAAAGCTCTCCGAGGTGACGCTTGGGGGCATCCTTGGTCAGTGATGCGATGTAACGGAACGACAGATCGCTACGCAGGACCTGCAGGGCCGTCTCGACGGTCGATGCATCACCATGAGATGGCACGTCACAAGCCACAACCGGAATCATGGCGGACGGTGCCGGTTTCGTTGGCACCGCATCGAGAATGTAGATCGGCGCCGACCATCGCAAGGCCTCGGTGATGCGGGTCAGGCCAAGCGCAATACTGTGTGTACCGAGGCGATCCTTGGGCAGTGTCGCTTCACCATCCGTCACGACCACGATGGCGTCGATCGGGCGCGAGCGGCGCAGTTTGTACAGTTGTTTGAGCCAGGCGGTATCCGGTTGATGATTCGGCCCGTTCGTGGACCGGAGCAAAATGGCATCGACGGTCAGCAGCCATCCGGATGTGGCGAGCCCGGGCAGCAGGCGGACAATAGCGCTGTCGTCTCCGGTAATCAGCAACCACGGCTGCCGATACCGCCAACGCCAGCCGTAATGCGTACGCAGGGCTTCGCGCAGTGCGCGGAACTGTTCCTGGGGAGGAATCTGACCGGTCTGAGCGGCATTCTTTTGGCGATCAGAGGCAGTCTCTTTCCGGAATTGCTCTGCCACGAATCTGGCCGCCTTCAGATTGGACATCCACAGGATGATGGCTTGCATCGGCTTGAGGAACACCAGTCCGAGCAGGAATCCCACCAACAGCCCCAGCTCAATGATGGTCAGCCACTCGATCGACCAACCCTGCGCAGGCCGCAGAGCCCATGCGCTGACAGCCAACGTTACGTAGACGAAAAACAGGGCAATCCCAAGAAAGACACCTGCCGACGCTATTGGCTTGTTGTCACTCATACTTGCTTCTTGCATACCAGGGCAATCACGTTGTGATCGTGCTGGGAAAGCACGATCTGAGGAGATGGATCGCGCGATGCGTGGGCGATGGCGAGTGCGGTGGTCAGCCATGCACCGGCGCCAGCGCAATTCCCGACGGATGCGCCAACATCAATCCACAGCGCCGGCTGGTACTCAGGCAAGGACTTGACCTCGCGGACCAGTTCTTCGCTCGGCAGGTGGCACCAGATCGTCCTGACTCGCGCCGCTTCGGTCTGTCCCCATCGTGTGGCGAGACTTACGGCCTTGGCCGCAGCATCGGGTATTTCAACGGCGGGCCGATGCAACGCCAGACCCGGCGATGAAAAAGGCGCACAGGAGCTCCCCGGGTGCCCCAACAGCAGGGCGACACCGACTTCGGCTTCGCCGTCCACCAGGCGCTGACTAATGGCACGGCGCAGCTGAATGGCGATGAGCAGTTGCGCATCACTGTTCGTCATCGTGTCGTGCCATGTGTCCACCTCGGAAAGCGGTAGATCGTCCGCGCTCGATGTCGTAGTGATCCGCAGCGCCGGCACCCTGGCCTGGAGACGCGTCTCCAAATCCTTGCATACGTCGTCCAAGTCCAGCATGGATTGAAGGCTCAAGTGAACTTGCAGGGAACAGCCCGCGGGCAATGCGTCCAAGCCCGGCGCCATATCCTCGATCAATTCGGCGAGCAGCCATTCACTTATCACAAGATGACGCTGGTGCTCCCCCAACGCGTTGCCTGGATAGAACGGCTTGCCTGGTATCTCCAGCCAGCGGGCGCGAACATCGCTGTCCGGCTCTGCCCCACTTGGCCGGAGACCTAGTTGTGTGGCGCCACTGACGATGTCTGTGACATCGTTGGCGTCCTTATCACCGGCAAAGCGCCACGCATGCCCCAGCACGGCAAGCGGTACGCTGGCCTCGTCGTGACATTGGGATTCGATCTCGTCGCTGGCCAGGTTGTCGGCTCGCGCAGTATCGCACCGCATGTGGCCGTAGCCCAGCGAAAGGGCGAGGAAGAACGCCCAGAGCGCACAGGGATAAACGAGGCAACAGAGCCAGAACAAAGGCACGTTGGTCGGCCTGCCAGGCGGCCACATGACGATTGTGAGTGCAATGGCCGCGCCCAGGAAAACAGCGAGTAATGCTGACCAGAAGAGCACCGACGGATGTGGCGGTGCCGGCACTGTCACCCGAGGAGGTACCCGGCAGAAATCAACTGGCATCTATCGCACCGTCGCGTCGCTGGTGCGGGCAATTAGGACGCTTCCGCACTGGGTGACGTCGCCGTCCCGAACCAGCGGCACGCCAGCGTCCGTCATCCTAGAGCTTCCCGATACGATCGGGTTGTCGCCGTGAATCGGGCAAGAAACGAGATCACCGGCGCGGGCCGCACGCCGGCCATTCACCTTGATTCGGCCGGAGCCCGTCAGAATCTTCCCGCCGTGGGTCGTGACGTCACCTTCATCTGCGAAGTTAGTCATATGGCTAGAGACATCCCATTTAGCTTCATCTTTTTCGATCCAACACCGCGTCATGCGGGGCATAAAAATCACCGCTAAGCGGATCGACTGTAATCTCCCCCCAAAAAAAATCCACCTCAAATTCGCATCGTAGCTCCACCCTCTTTTGCACCAAAATATGAAAAAACTTCACAGTCGCATTTTTTTGGGTCGATCGATCTCGCCATGAATGTTGAGGTTGCTCTCATCATCACAATCAACTCTCGCCACACTCAACGAAATCGCACAATATTGCCATTAATCTTTTTTCCGCCTCGCTTCATAAATACGGAAAAAGTCCCGCATTTCTCTGGCCATCGTCCAGTCCCATATTCCGGCAAACGACGCCGCTTGAGCTGTTATTGGTACAAATAACATAAATCCAAAAGCAAATATAATAAATTTTCTCACGAAATAATTGTTTGTCGCCCATACGTATAACAACTTGACGACGCACGCATTACCCTCGCGACCACCACCCACACTTTCTGCTGCAATCATGGATCGATGCTGATTCTCAGCTTACCTAGCAATAGGTTTCATGAAGCATCACTCAAAACCCATTGCCGCAAATCTTCTTTTTATAGATGCCGCATCCTTGAACGGATATCTCACCCTCACTCCGCTCTTGGTTCGACCATCCCAACCGGCGGGAAAACCCTTCATCGCCTCATCACCCACTACGAACTGATGATTATCTTTTAGGTATTTGTAAATAAAAACCTTGTAATAATTACCCACATAATCAGCAGCCAGAGAATTTATGGACCATCTCACCAACACCACAATACTACTATCCCTCCAGAAAAACACGGTTACAATCTCCGGGCTTACCCCATTAATCTCATATTTATCAATAGGCAAATTTTCACCATCAAGACAGCGCCATGACGCAATCACATCAATTGGCGCCGAACTCAGCGGATCATCGAGGTAGGGGTGGGGATGCGTCGAAAATAGAACTGAACAACCACTCCTTATTACATCAGCGGATATTTCCTTTTGTCGTCCATCTTCAGCAAAGGATAGGCCCGACATAGTAAATGCCCTGAGCATCAAGATCAGATAAATTATTATCCTTTTCACCACCCTTTCTCCGCAGTCAAGTTCGCGTCCCAATTCAATAGACAAGGTTGTCTCCCGTTATTCAATCGGTCAAAAGATCGTTTCGCCGCAACTCTTCGTCGATCAAAATCCTTTAGTGCTGGGTTAATTACCCTCGTTACACCCTTGACATCATTAGCATCAGCATATCCATTAATCGATCGCGAACTCCAAAACCACACCGATGAGTCTGTCGCAATATACGGTTCGTTTTGGACTCTACTCGGATCTATCACCACGTCATTGCCACTAGCTCGCTTATATTCCTTGTACGTAGCGAGCCATGTCATGTGGAGCAAACCACGCCCCCGATAGTCTCGCCCGGGATAACCATCGTCACCAAACAATACCTCACCGAGTTCGCTGTCATTGTGGGTCAAATTATTCTTCGAATAATCTTCTATCTGTGACGGTGTCCACCGAGGATGCAATCGATGAAGGCCTGCCTTCAAAGCTGTGGGATATGTCCCCCACAGTCGGTCCCCACTTGTGTAATACAAGCTTTCGCGAAAGGCTGTAAACCCAGTGCACTCGACTTCGCATTGACCAAAAAAATGGGATACACGATTACATGTATTTATTTCATATTTCTTAAAAATCTCATTTATTATCGGGGAAAATTTTTCCGCATTGTCATTGCTTATATTCGGAAATATTTCCTTAAGCACCTCGGGTGTAACAGAAAGATCGCTGCCGCAGTGCACGCATACCAAACCCTCCACTTTGAAATTCCCCACCAACCCAATCGGATGAATATGAAACACATCCGATGCAGGCAGATTGGATACGCCCCGCTTCACCTCATCCCACCAGACCAGTTTCTCAATTCGCCTCTTCTCAGCCTCGTGCTGGGGTTTCACCCCCGTCTGCCTTTCAATTTCCTGAATCAACTGCTGCCACTTGGCGGGCTTGGCCCATTCGGTCTCATGCTTGATGATGAGCCGGGACATGCGTAGCGCCCGCCACGGACTATTGGCGGCGTCACACAGTTCATCGGCAGCGCGGCTGCCATCCCCGGTTGAATAAATGGCGCGATAGACCTTGGCCATGAGGGGGCTCAGCTTGCCGAGCGCGCCCGGCTCCGGCACGTTCGCGCCCATTACGTAGTCCACGTATGCCTTGGTGGTAGCGAACATCGTGTGCGTGGGATCGTGTGCGTCTTCGAACGTATCGAAATCGATCCAGGATTGCGCGAACTCGCGGGTCACCCGACCGCCTGTGAAGTTCTGCTCGCGTACCCAGCCGCTGATGTCGTTGTGCAGCATGTTTGCACCGTCCACCTTCCACCAGTTCTGCTTGAGGCTGTCGTTCCCCGGCGTGGTTTCCGTGCGTGGATTGTTTGGACGCTTGCCCAGTTCGGCCAGAGTGGCCACCAGGGTGACATCCGTGCGGGGCGCATCCTGCCCCTCGTTGAATGCCTCGCGGTACAACTTCGTCCCCTTGGCAACCCGCAGGATCGTGGGTTCGCTGGGCAGGCCCAGTTCTTTCCAGTCTTGGGGCCTGGATGCGTGTTCGGCAATCCATGCACGCCCCTTCTGCAGGAACGGCTTGATGTCGTCCCCGCAGAACACCTCGATATGAACCATGCGGTTCGAGGTGCGCTGGTTGAGCGAATCGTAGCGCCCCAGGTGGCCGATCAGGTCGCCCGCCTTGACCTTGACTGGCGTGGGCGGGATAACCACCTGGTCAAGGGAAGTGTCCGGCATGATTTCCTCGACCACCTTGCCGCCGTGCTCCTTGCCCAGGAACGCCCAGCCCCCGATGGGCGCGGCCGGCGCCACGAAGCCGCCCGCCTGGGGCGGGTATGGCTGCGCGCCGTGCGTATCCTTGATCTTCCCCCAGTCGCCCGTGCGTTCACTGATGCTGAACTGCGTTCCGTGCGGCAGGATGCAAAGAGGTGTGCCGTGCGGATGGGTCGCGCGGATCCGTAGTCCTTGCTGATCAGCAGGTGCGGCCCGGCCATGGGGGCTTGCGGATGGCTTATCCCTGGCAAATTCAGAGACCTTGAATTCCGGGACCCAGTACGGGGGTCTTGGCAGTGTCTTTTCGCTCTCATACCCTTCGAAATCCTGCAGATGCATGTACAGGCTGAACAAGGTCAGCTTCGTGCCACGCGGAAACTCCATGGCATGGCGCACGAGAGCGAAGCCAGTGCTATAAGGGGCGGTGATGGCAGGCTGGCCGGCCTGCGCAGGCAATTCGCTCACCGGGTACGACCGATTCATGCGCCACGCCACGATTTCGCCATCGGCAATGCAGCGCACGCCGCCCTTGATGTCAAGAGACCGGCCGGCCCCGGCTTCGGTGATGTGGATACCGCCATGCCACATCCCCTTGCTGCTGACCGAATAGGAGCCCGAGGGCTCTTTCTTCAGCAGTTTGTGGAACTCATTCTCATCGGTAATCTCGACGGGATTCTTGCCCTCGCCTTCTGCCTTTTTACGGAAGGGAAAGGCAAACCGCAACGGCCTCAGTGGTGGATTGGGCGGGTTGGTCGGGGTGTTTTTCGCCATGGGTTCGCCCTACTCAGAGAATCCGAAGTTCATATCGCCCTTGATGCCCTTGACGGGCGCATTCGTCCAGTTCGGGAACGTGAAGCCTCCTCCGGCCGGACCCTCGACATTGAGGTTGCCTTTGGCTGCAATCTCGCCGCTTGGGCTGGCGAGGACAATCTTGCCGTTCTCGATCGAGATGTATGCGCCGGAGCCATCGCCCAGCATGATGCCTTTGGCAGCCGTGATCAGGACCTTGCCCTCGGTGGAACTCAGCGTGGCGTCTTTCAATGCCATCAGTTCCAGCGCATCACCCTGGGCCTGGACCTGGACCTTGCCTTTCGCGGCAAAAATCCGGATGCCGAGTCTCGCGGCAAATAGGGAGATGGCCTCTCCCGCCGCGGCGGGAGAGGCGCTTGAGCACTCCGATATCGAGCCCATTGCCGGCGGTCATGAACATCTGTTGGCGAGCTGCCAACTGCAAGTTCTGACCGCTTGCAACGCCGACCCCATCGGGGGCATTGGCGAGGAGGACAGGCTTCTGCAGTCGTGATAACCGCTGCTCAATCAGGTCGCGCTGCTGGTCGATCTCTGCCAGCCACGCCTTCGCGGCATTGGCGGATTCGTTCAGGTTGCGCAGCAGATCTACGGCTTGCCGTAGCGTCTCGTCGGCGTTCTGCATGTCGAGCTGTTGGCCGCCAGCGCCCGGCTGGTCATCCGCCGACAGATAGAGTCCTTTGCCGCCGCGTAGGGCGCCGTATCCCGACGTCCGCAGCTCAAACCCATCTCCACGCTTCTTCTTGCTGCCGTCAACCAGATAGCCCAAGTTGAGCTGAGTTCTGCCCCCATACTCCGTAGACAGCTTGATGCTCTCTTGACCCTCCCAATCCTCCATCCGCAGCTTGTTATTGCTCTGTGTACGAATGACATTTCGCGACAGCCAACGGTCCTGGTTAGTGATCAGGTCGTCCTGCCAGCTGTTGTGCAGCGCGTGCGCGATATACGGCCGGTTCGGATTGCCATCATGAAAGGCGATCGCCACCTCGGTCCCATCGATCAGTGGAAAATGAAAACCCGTCTGCAAGCCCCCAGCGAAAGGCTTGGCCAGGCGCAGCGGCACGCTTTCGCCACCCTTGGGCCGCGCGTCAAAGTCCAGGTCAAAGCGGACGACATAGTGCCCGTCCTGCGTCAGGTAGGCATATTTATACTGGCCCGGCGAGGTAATCCGACCACTGAGCGTTCCGGCGATACGAGGCCATTTCGAATCATCCATCGGCAGGCGGAAGCGCCGGTCCGAGGGAATCGCCTTGTATGTGTTGCGGTATGCCTGATCCCGTGCGCCGCTGTGGATAACTTCGGTGATGACCTGTCCGTTCGGCGCATCGGGTAGCGTGACATCCATGCGCAGGATGCGCGCCGGGTGCAGCTCCAGCACATTGCTCTCGCCCTCGTAGACGACCTGTCCGGCCAGCGCGGCTTCGTGGCGCAGTTGCGCCTCCCACTTGGCGCTGTCCTGGTCGAGGTGGTGCGTGCCATAGACGTAGGGCTGGCCGTAAGTCGTGCGGTCCTTGCGCGCGATGTTGGCCTCGGCCTTGAAGCGCTCGTAGGCGTTGTCAGGGTTGTAGTCGGCCGCAAGGACCGACTCCGGCACCGTTTTCGCACGAGTCTGAAGGGCGAACACCGCTTCAATGCCGGCCTCCAGCCCCGCCGTCTCCCGGTAGGGCACCCTCAGTTCCGGCTGATAGATGTAGTGGTCGATATCGTCGCCAAAGACAATCATCTCGCCAAATTTGCCGGGCACAGAATAGCTGTACAGTCCCTCCTGCTCCATCAGCAGCCGGATGTAGTCCCAGTCGGACATCTGGTACTGGAGGCGGAACTTGTGCTCGGGATACTGCCGCCGCGTCTTGAACGCGAATTGGTGACCCCTGAGGTCATGGCTGCGCAGGATCGCCTCGATGATCTGCGGGGCGGTTTTCTGCTGGTAGATGCGGCTTCGCCGGGTCAGCCCGAGTAGCGCAACCTCCGGCTGCACCACGATTTCGTACGCGCAGAAGTCGCGCGTCTGCCGGGTTTTGGCAAAGCCGGTGATGCGTCCGGCGAAGCGCCGCGGCTCGCTGTCATCCGCGGGCTGGATGACGAAGGCCGCCGCCTTGGTGAGGTATTCCGCACGATCCAGTTCCAGCGGGTGGGTCAGCTGGATCGTCACCTCGTATGGTTCGCCGAGACGCTCCACGGCCCTGAACGACACCACCGAGAGCCCACTGGCACTCGGTGCGCCGGGAATGTCGAGAAAATACGCCTGTCTTCCCGTGACCAGCGCTGCTGGATCACCCCATCCCTCGGCCATCGTCGATTCCTTTTGTCAGGCACGCCCCAGATGGGAGCACGCGGATATCAGGCAATCTTGGGCGCGAGGATCGCGGACCACTGCGCCCAACCTCAGCGCAAACTAAGGCAATCGACTTAGGGCGGATATAGAGTTAATCCGAACTTGGTTTGGGAATTTTCGTCCTTCCGATCAGCAGATGATGTATCGCAAAAGAGCCGGACGATTGACGACTGGTTGTCGTCGATATCGCCGATACCCCGCCTCGTGCGGCAAGGCGATTTGCAACAGCGACAGATCGACGCTGCCCGTCAGGTCGGAGCGCAACGGGGGTTAGGGGATGATGTAGGAGCCAACCGGTTCGCCGGCGTTCAATCGGGCAACGTAGCCGCCCCCATCCGCCTGGCAATAATCCCTGCCTTCACCTTGAAGTTGACGTGCACATTCGCGCAGTACGCCTTCTTGTCAAAGCACTTCGGCGCCGGCAGCGCCGCCGCGAGGCGCGCAGCCTGGCCTACGCCGAGCTTGGCGGCACTGGTGCGGAAATAATGCTGGGCCGCGGCCTCGGCACCGAACACGCCCTCGCCCCATTCCACCGAGTTCAGGTAGATCTCGAAGATCCGCTGCTTGTCCAGCCAGAATTCGAGCATCCACGTGATGGCCAGTTCCTGGCCCTTGCGCAGGTAATGCTGCTCCGGTGAGAGAAAGAGGTTCTTGGCGAGCTGCTGCGTGATGGTCGAACCGCCGCGCACGACGCGGCCGCGCTTCTTGTTGCGTTCCCACGCGTCGAGCATGGCATCGATCTCGTAGCCGGGATGGTTGACGAAGTCAGCGTCCTCGCTCGCGATGACCGCTCGCTTGAGGTTGCGCGAGATCTGGTCGTACGGTACCCAGCGGCGGTCGATGCCGCAGTTCCAGACATTGAAGCCGCACAGGCGCCAGCGCTCGGCGCGCATGAATGACGTGGACGAAGGCGTCACGTACTGCCAGGCCGCGATCTGCAGGAAGAAGTAGGCCTGCATCGCGACGACGCCGGCCAGCACGCAACCGATCAGGTAGCCGACCCACCGCATCGGGGCGAATGCCGTGCCGGCGGCGCGCGTGGTGCGCTGTCGGGTGGCCACGGGCACCGGCGGCGTTCAGCCCTTGTGCTCGGCCTGCAGCGCAGCGCGCAGGTCGGCCAGCACGGGCGCGGTGCGCGGACGCACGCCGCGCCAGATGTAGAACGCTTCGGCCGCCTGTTCGACCAGCATGCCGAGGCCGTCGGCCGTACGCGCGCCGCACTGCGCGGCATGACGCAAGAACACGGTCGGCTCGGCGCCGTACATCATGTCGTAAGCGAGCACGCCGTCGCCAAGCAGGAACGCCGGCACCGGCGGCAGTTCACCATGCAGGCTGCTCGAAGATGCGTTGATGACCACGTCGCAGGCCTCATCCTCGGACAGCTGCTCCAGCGCATCCAGGCCGCCGCCCCACAGCTCCACGCCGAAGGAATCAGCGGCTTCCACGAACTCTTCCAGCATGTCGCTCGCGCGCGAGGCCGTGCGGTTGGCCACCACGATGCGGGACGGCCGGCATTCGATCAGCGGCAGCATCGCGCCCATGGCCGCGCCGCCCGCGCCCAGCAGCAGCACGCGCTTGTCTTCCAGCAGCGTGTCGAGGTTGTCCTGGATGTCGCGCACCAGGCCAATGCCGTCGGTATTGTCGCCGTGGATCAGCCCGTCCTCGATCCACATCGTATTGACGGCGCCGGCCGCTTCCGCGCGCGGCGTCAGGCGATCTGCCAGGTCGTAGGCCTGCAGCTTGAACGGCACGGTCACGTTGAAGCCATGGCCGCCTTCGGCCAGGAAGGCGCGCACGGTATCGGCGAACGCGTCGAGCGGCGCTTCCAGGCGGCCATACTCGATGGCCTCGCCGGTCTGCTGCGCGAACGCAGCATGGATAAAGGGAGAGCGGCTGTGCGCAACCGGGTTGCCGACCACGACGTAGCGGTCAGCCGGCTGGGAAGAGGATTCAGTGGAGGTCATCAGCGGGCCTGCAAGCGGGTTTCCAGCCCGCTGCGCGAAAACTTGAATGTGGAAATGACTTCGAGGATGTCCTGGCGCGCCGCCATCTCGGCCGTAAAGGGGCCGAACGGCGCGGCGGCGCGGACGATGGCCACGGCCTGGCGGTCCAGCGCCGGATCGCCCGAGCTCTTGACCACGTCGATGGCATCGACGTTGTAGCCGTCGCGGTTGTACCCGAGCTTGCCCAGGCGGTTCACGTTGATCACCAGGATCAGCTGGCCGTACAACGGCTTGCCGTTGCGTTGCGGGAAATCGCTGGTGCCGCGCGCCTCGATCTTGCGGCGCAGGCGGTCATAGTACTGGGCGTAGTCGACGGCTCGCGCGCTCGTGGCGGTGAGCTGGTAACGCTTGGGCCGCTTGGCGTAGTGCTCCAGGTTGCGGCCGATCTCCGCTTCCAGCTTGGCCATCTCGTCCGTGGAAGTACGCTCGTCCTGGCCGCGCAGCAGGTTGTCCTGGCGCTGCTCGCCGGGCTTGAGCGGCTGGCTGCGCACGGCCGGCGCGGCTTCGCGCGACTGCGTCATCAGGCGCTGCTGTTCCAGCTCGAGCTGCTCGACGCGGCGCTGCACCTGGCGCACCAGGTCACCGTCCTGCGATGCGGTCTGCGCGGGCAGCGGCGTGGTCGCGCGCTGCTGGTCATGGTCGCCGCCGCCGTCGAGGTTGGCCTGCGCCAGCACGGTCGGGTTGCGCGGCTTCTGGGCGGACTTGGAATTGACCAGCACCACGTCCAGTGCCGCATCGGGGCGCTTGATCTCGAACACCTCGGGCGCTGCAATCCGCACCATCAGCAGCACGATATGCACGGCTACCGAGATGGCCAGCGCCTTGGCCAGCGTGCTGCTGGCATGCCACCAGTGGCGGGGATCGACGAGAGCGGCGTTCACGATGGAGAGCTGGCTGGACAATGGCTTGAGGAATCGCTAGGGAGATTCGCCGGGGCAGCATGGCGTCATGCTGCACCCTCGGCCCGGCGGCTGGACCGGGTCAGAAGGGCATTGTATGTGAGCCGCCGGCTTTTCCGAAGGAATCAGCCCTGGCCGGGAACAATGGTGTCGCGCGCGGCAGACGCCTCGTCGCCCTTGCCGTCGCCGGCCCCCTCTTCCGTGGGCGCGCCGCCTTCGGCCGACTGCTCCGCGGCCTGCTCGGCCGCCATCTCCGCTGCCGCTTCGGCCGAGACCTCCGCGGCTTCCTCGTCGCTTTCGAGCTCTTCTTCGGGCAACGCGCCCTCACCGGCAAAGACTTCGAGCACCCGGCACGACACATCGAGCGAGATCTCGTCGATGGCGCCGATCTCGAGCAGCACCTGGGTGCCGCGCAGGGCCTGCGCCAGCTCCGGCACGCGCGTGACCAGCGGGATCTCGGTGAAGCGCACCGCGCCCTCCTTGAGCACCGTGGCCATCATGCGCTCGCGGCCTTCCTGCTGCAGCCAGCGCAGGCACCAGTAGCGCTCCATGGTGGACTGGTGGTCGGCATAGGCGGCGTAGGTGCCTTCAAAATCCGCCACGGCGGCCAGCAAGTCGGCATCCTTCGGCTTGAACGGCGCCACCAGCTTGGCCGTGATGCCATGCTGCGCCACCGCCAGGATCTGCCACTGGTTGACGAGGTCGACGTAGCGGCGCAGCGGCGAAGTGCTCCATGCGTACTGCGCCACGCCCAGCCCTTCGTGCGGGGCCGGGTAGGTCTGCATGCGGGTGCGGTGCATGCCCCAGGCCTTCTGCGTGCGGTAGATGCCGGGCACGCCGTTGTCGGCCAGGAGCTTGCCCCACATGCTGTTGGCCAGGATCATCAGCTCGGCGACGATCTTGTCCAGCGGCGAACCGCGCTTGCGCTGCTCGATGCGCACGCGCTGGCTGCCGTCGGACTGGTCGTCCAGGTAGAAGTTGTAGTCCGCGCGATTGTGGGATTCGGGCCGCAGGCCGCTGGCCAGGCGGGCCTTCTGGCGCTCGTCGTGGAGGTAGCCGGCGAAATGCCACAGCCGCGTGAGCTGGGCGCGGAACGGGTAATCGCCGGTGCCGTCGGCGAGCGAGGCCTCGGTGATGACGTCGTCGAGCAGGTTGTGGCGCAGGTTGGCCGCGATCATCACCATCTCGGCGCGGGTCTCGCTGCCCAGCACCTGCCAATGCGATGGCTCTACCGTCACGTAGAGCGACAGTGCCGGGCAACGGCGGCCTTCCTGCAGCGTGTAGCGGTCGACCACGGCGTCGGGCAGCATGGTGATCTTGTCGCCCGGGAAGTAGACCGTGGACAGGCGCTGGCGCGCGATCGCGTCGAGCGGTTCGCTGCGGCGGATGCCAAGCGCGGGCGCGGCGATGTGGATGCCGATACGCAGGTTGCCGCCAGGCAGTTCGGTGACCGACAACGCGTCGTCGATCTCGGTGGTGGTCACGTCATCGATCGAGAACGCTTCCACGTCCGCCACCGGCAGGTCGCCGGATGGCTCGGGCACGTCGACTTCGGGGAAGCCCGTGCCCTTCGGGAAGCACTCGGCGAGGAACTTGGCCTCGTGCAGGGCGCGCGCGCTGGCCACGCCGCCGGCGGCCACCATCAGGCGCATCGGCGACATGCCCAGCGCCGTGCAGGCGGCGTCCATCGCCTTGTATTCGAGGCTGTTCTTGTCAGGCCTGAACAGTAGTTGCAGCACCTTATTGCGGAACGATTCCGGCAAGGTCAGCGCCTTGAGCTGTTCCTCGTATTCGGCCTGCACGAGCGCCTGCTGCTTCTTGCGCTCCAGCGCTGCCAGTGCGGCCTTGAGCTGGTCTTCCGGCGCGCGCTGGTAGCGCCCGCGGCCCTTGCGGCGGAAGTACACCGGGTTGCCATGCAGGGCCATGGCCAGCGCCGCCTGCTGCACCGGGCCGGCGTCGGCGCCGTAGTACTCGGTGGCCAGCTCGGCAAAGCCGAACTCGGTTTCCGGCGCGCATTCCCACAGGAAGTCCAGGTCGATCTCGGCCGTCATCTCGCCGGTCTGGCGCACCAGTTCGATCGCCGACGGCTGCGCGAACTGCAGCAGCACGTCGCGCGACTTGACCTTGGTGCGCTTGCCGGCCGGCAATTCGACCTGGTAGGCCTCGCCTTGCTGGGTCAGCACGGTGCCGGCGCGAATCTCGCCGCCTTCTTCGAACAGCAACTGCATCGATCGGTACTTTCAGAAATGCCGGGAACCCTGCCGCTCAGGCGGCAACGACACGGGTTCCGGGGAGATAGTGTGAGTGCCCCTGACGGGGCCGCTGGCCGCAAGTGCCAAAGTCAGAATGATACCGCACCGGTTCCGGCCGCTTGCCGGGAACCGGAATGGTGGCCGAACGCCGGGTGATGTCAGAGCGACATGCCGCCGCTGGTCTCGATGGCGACGCCGTTGATATAGCTGGCGTCGTCGCTGGCCAGGAAGGCGTACACGCTGGCAATTTCCGACGGTTCGGCCAGGCGGCGCAGCCAGCACGATTCCTTCATGCCGTCGAGCACCTTCTGCGGCACGGTCTGCAGGATCTCGGTGTTGACGAAGCCCGGGCACACGGCGTTCACGCGCACGCCCTTGGGGCCGAGTTCGCGCGCCCAGGTCTTGGTGAAGCCGATCACGCCGAACTTGCTGGCCGCGTAGTTGGTCTGGCCGAAATTGCCGTACAGGCCGACCACGCTCGACGCGTTGAGGATCACGCCCTTGCCCTGCTCGGTCATCACGCTGGCGACGGCCTGCGCGCAGTTGAACACGCCCTTCAGGTTGACGTCGATGACCGCGTCGAACTGCGCCTCGGTCATCTTGGCCAGGCGCGCATCCTTGGTGATGCCGGCGTTGTTGACGAGCACATCGATGCGGCCATGCGTGGCCAGCACCGCGGCGACCATGGCATCGACCTCGTCGCGGCGCGTCACGTCGACACGATAGGCTGCGACGGTGGCACCCGCGGCGGCCAGCTTCGCCGCAGCCTCGCGCACACGCGCTTCCTGGACGTCGCACAGGATGACAATGGCGCCTTCGGCGGCAAAGCGCTCGGCCGTGGCAAACCCGATGCCGGCGGCTGCGCCGGTGATGATGGCAACGCGACCCTGCAATTTCATGATGTTTTCTCTTATTTATCTCTGGGTAGTGTGTAAGTCAGTCGGGGCCCCGGTCTGATGGACGGCTTTGCCGGAGTCCCCGTGAGGGCCGTGCCAGCAGGTCCGGCAAAAAGACCTCTGTCACGAGCATGACGCCGGCGCCGCGCCGGAATACGGAGCGGCGCGCCGGCAGCATCGGCACCGGCGCCATGGCCGGCAGGACCCGCTGCAGCGCCTGGCGCAGCGGGTGGTGCGGCAGCAGCCGCGCAAACTGGAACGGATCGCGCCGCACGGCCGGATCCACAAACAGGCGCCCGCCCAGCGGGCGCTCGCCCAGGCCGCGCAGGAACGGCCAGTCGCGGCGCGCATGGCGCTCGCGCACGACGGTGTGCGCGTAGACAGCCGGCTGCTCGTCGCAGATCAGCAGCACTTCGCGCGTCAGCGCCGGTTCACGGCAGCATTGCCCAAGCGCCTGCCATTCATCGAGATAGGGCTGCGCCGAGGCCTGGAACAGGCGGCGCACGCGGAAACGTTCGGAGGCAGCCACCAGCCGCGCGGTCAGCGACCCTTCGCCTGTGACCCAGTGCCTCAGGTTGGGCGGAATTGCCGTATCGAAGGGCAGGTGGCAGGTCCAGCCGCAGCGGCGCGCGTATTGCGCGCTCATGCCGCGCGGCCCGGCACCACGCCGCCGGGCCCATAGCCGCAGAAGGCCAGCACGTCGTCGACGTAGTCGGCGAACTCGCTGATGCCGTGGTCGCTGCCGGAGATGATGCGGATATGCGCGCCCTGACAGGCCGCCACCATCTCACGGTAGTCGAGCACTTCGTCGCCGGTCGTCGCCAGCAGGTAATACCGTTCGGGATACGCGAGGGTATCCACGCGCAAGTCGAGCAGTTCCTGCATGTGGCGCGGCTCGACCGTGATCGAGCCGCCACCATGCCACAGCGGCTGTTCGCCGATGTATTGCTGCAGGTCGGTCCACGGATGGATGGCCGGGTTCAGGAGCACCGTGCGGCAGCCATGGCGCTCGCCGAGCCAGCGTGCATAGAAGCCGCCCAGCGAGGAGCCGACGATGGCGATTTCCTGGTCGCCGCCCGCGCGCGCCGCGTGGATGGCGGCTTCGGCCTGCGCGATGGCCCGGTCGGGCGAAACATTGAGCAAGGGGCAGGCGTAGTAGCGGCCCACGCCCCACTCGCGCATGCGCTCCTGCACCAGCCGCGCCTTGAATGACTGCGGCGAGGAGCGGAATCCGTGCAGGTACAGCAGCATGTCGGCGCCCTCAGCCCGCGGCGCCCAGCGCGTCCAGCAGCTTCTGGTGCACGCCGCCGAAGCCGCCGTTGCTCATGACCAGCACGTGGTCGCCCGGCTGTGCCGCGGCGCGCACGGCCTCGACCAGCGCGCCGAGATCGTGGAACGCCGCCGCCTTCTTGCCGAGCGGCGCCAGCGCACCGGCGAGGTCCCAGCCGAGCGCATCCTTGCCGCTTGGCGCACCGTAGCCGAATACCAGGTCGGCCTGCTCGAGGCTGGCCGGGAGCTGCGCCTTCATCACGCCGAGCTTCATGGTGTTGGAGCGCGGCTCCAGCACGGCCAGGATGCGGGCACCGCCGACACGGCGGCGCAGGCCGTCCAGCGTGGTCTGGATCGCGGTGGGATGGTGCGCGAAGTCGTCATAGACGGTCACGCCGCCCGCCACGCCGCGCACTTCCATGCGTCGTTTCACATTGGCGAAGCGGCCCAGCGATTCGATGGCCTGCGCCGGCGGCACGCCGACATGGCGCGCGGCGGCAATGGCGGCCAGCGCGTTCAGGCGGTTATGGGTGCCCTGCAGGTCCCACGTCACGCGGCCTTGCACGGCCTCGCCGAACCAGACGTCGAAAGCGTCCTTGCCATCGTCGGAGCCCGCATCGCTTTCGCGCCAGTCACCGACGCCGAACTGCTCGACCTCGCTCCAGCAGCCGCGCTCGAGCACGCGGGCGAGGCTGGCTTCCAGGCCGTTGACGACCAGACGGCCCTGCCCCGGCACCGTTCGCACCAGGTGGTGGAACTGCGTTTCGATCGCGTCGAGATCCGGGAAGATGTCAGCGTGATCGTATTCCAGGTTGTTCAGGATCGCTGTGCGCGGGCGGTAGTGGACGAACTTGCTGCGCTTGTCGAAGAAGGCAGTGTCGTATTCGTCCGCCTCGATCACGAAGAAGTCCGACTCCGTCACGCGCGCCGAGATACCGAAGTTCTGCGGCACGCCGCCCACGAGAAAGCCGGGGTTGTAGCCGGCATCTTCCAGGATCCACGCGAGCATCGACGTGGTGGTGGTCTTGCCGTGGGTGCCGGCCACGGCAAGCACCCACTTGCCCGCCAGCACGTGTTCGCCAAGCCATTGCGGCCCCGACACATAGGGCAGGTTCCGGTTCAGGATGGCTTCCATCAGCGGATTGCCGCGCGACACCACGTTGCCGATCACGAACAGGTCCGGCTCCAGCGCGAGCTGGGCCGGGTCAAAGCCTTCGATCAGCTCGATGCCCTGGGCCTCGAGCTGGGTGCTCATCGGTGGATAGACATTGGCATCGCAGCCGGTGACACGATGGCCCGCCTGCTTGGCGAGTACCGCCAGGCCGCCCATGAAAGTGCCGCAGATGCCAAGGATATGTATATGCATGGGGTTCCCGGAAAGACTTGAGACCGGCCGGGCCGGTCGGCATGCCAGCGATGGTCCGGCGGACCATGCCGGGCAGGAAGCCCCTGATTGTACCCGAGCGCTTCCGCGCTTCGCTGCACTGCGGCAGCGCTTGCCGCACCGGTTGTCACACCGGTTCCCCGCCCTGCTCCGGTATCATCCGGACATGTCCCGACGCACCCTTTCCGACCCCGTCCGACTGCGCGAGGAGATCGCCCAGGCCGCGGCACGCATGATCGCCGAAGACGGCGCCGACTACGCCACCGCGAAACGCAAGGCTGCGCGCCAGTTGCTTGGCGATCAGCGCGTCGCTGGCGAATGGCTGCCCGATAACGAGATGATCGAGGCCGAAGTGCGCGCTTATCAGGCGCTTTTCCACGCCGACACGCAGCCGCGCATCCTGGCGCTGCTGCGCCGCGTGGCGGTGCTGGCAATGGAGGACCTGGCGGCGTTCCGGCCGTATCTCGTGGGCGCCGTGCTCAATGGCACCGCCACCGAGCATTCGGATATCTATCTGCAGTGCTTCTGCGACAGTACCAAGGACGCCACACTGCACCTGCTCAATGCCGGCGTGGACTTCGAAACCAGCGAGACTCGCCACTTCGGCGGCCGCGGTGAAGTGGAAACCCTGAGCTTCCTCTGGAAAGGCCAGTGGCCCGACCGCCGCGAGGCGCGCCTGCTGGCCGGCGAAGTGCGGGCAGAACTGAGCGCCCCGGTCGGTATTCATATTGCTCTGTATGATGCCGACGACGAGCGCGGCGCCGTGCGCACCGATGCGAGCGGCCGCGCAGCCAGGGCCGACCTGCAGGCCGTGCAGGCACTGCTGGCAGCCGACGAGACCGGCGAGGCCGGCGAAACTGACGATTCGAACTGAAGCCGGTCCGTCCTGTCAGAAAATCACCGTTTGCCGGCATCTGCGCCGAATGCGCTGCACCGCCGCCCGCTTACCGAGACCCCATGAACACTCCCACCCAGAACCCTGCCCGCCGTTCCCGCCTGTGGCTGTGGATTGCCGTCGCCGTGGTGGCATGCGCCGCCGGTGTGCTGGCCGGCCATTTCCTGTTCTCGCCGAAGCCCGCCTCCGAGCAGGCCGTGGAAACCTTCTTCCAGACCCGCCTGCCCGATCCGAGCGGTAGCGATATCGATCTGGGCAAGCTGCGCGGCAAGACCGTGGTGGTCAACTTCTGGGCGCCGTGGTGCGGGCCCTGCGTGGAAGAAATGCCGGAGTTGACCGCCCTGCATGCCGAGTACGCGGCGCGGAAGGTCGAGTTTGTCGGCATCGGCATCGATTCAGCCGCCAATATCCAGCAGTTCATCAAGAAGGTGCCGGTCGCCTACCCGCTCGCGGTCGCCGGCTTCGCGGGCACGGAGTTGTCGCGCAATTTTGGCAATGCCGCCGGCGGCCTGCCCTACACCGTGGTGATCAACCCGGACGGGTCCGTCAAGTACCGCAAGATGGGCCGGATCACTTCGGACGAGTTGCGCTCAGTTCTGCCCCGTTCATAGGTGCAGTCCGCTGCATAACGAGCTTTTTCTGCCAAGTTCGTCCAATCGTGGCGAAATTGCACTGAAACGAAGCGCATATTGCCCGGAACAGCTCAATGTGGCCTAATCAGCGCGCCGTAACCGTACCGGCACGTGAAGGCTTGTATCGCGTGCTAGACAAATCCCTCTAAGCTACGGTAATCTCCGCGCAATTTCGTTGAACTGGTCGAGCCGCCGTGACTGCAACCCGCTCCATCCGTCGCTCTGCCCGCTACCGCAAGGTGCTGGTCCTGCATGGGCCAAACCTCAATCTGCTGGGCACGCGCGAGCCGGAGACGTACGGGCATACCACGCTGGCCGATATCGACGCCGCACTCGCGAAACATGCCGCCGACGCCGGTATCGCGTTGTCGTCGTTCCAGTCCAACCACGAAGGGGCGCTGGTTGACCGCATCCATGCCGCGCGGACGGAAGGGGTGGAATTCATCATCATCAACCCGGCCGCCTATACGCATACCAGCGTGGCGCTGCGCGATGCACTGGCCGGCGTGGCCATTCCGTTTGTCGAAGTGCACCTGTCGAACGTGCATCGCCGCGAAAGCTTCCGTCACCGTTCCTATTTCTCCGATCTCGCGGTCGGCGTGATCTGCGGACTGGGCTGGCATGGATACCTGCTGGCGCTGGACTACGTCCTCGGGCTGGAGCAGCCGCCGCCAAAGGGCTGAGACCCGCCGACGTACAGGGCGTTACCCGAAAACATGATGCGCGCCGCCTGGCGGCCGCGCCTGCAGCGTGTGCGGCAAGCACCGCGGGCGTGGACAGCCGGTGGCCGTACCGACGATTTCTTCCGCCGCTGCCCACCAGGGCGCGCCCGGACAACCTGATTCAGGAGGATAGAAGATGGACCTGCGCAAGCTGAAGACGCTGATCGACCTGGTGGCCGAATCCGGCATCTCGGAGCTGGAAGTCACTGAAGGCGATGGCAAGGTACGCATCGTCAAGCAACCGCCGCAAGTCATCGCCCCGATGGCCATGCCGCAGATGCAGGCACTGCCGGCCATGCCCGTCGCTTCTCCGGTAGCCAGCGCCCCGGCTGCCGCCGCCGAGCCGGCCGCCGCGCAGGTTCCGGCCGGCCACGTGGTGACCTCGCCCATGGTCGGCACCTTCTACCGCGCCCCGTCGCCGGGCGCCGCGCCGTTCGTCAACGTTGGCGACGCCGTCAAGGAAGGCCAGACCGTCTGCATCATCGAGGCCATGAAGCTGCTCAACGAGATCGAGTGCGACAAGGCCGGCATCATCAAGGAAATCCTGGTCGAGAACGGCCAGGCAGTGGAATACGGCCAGCCGCTGTTCGTCATCGGCTGATGCTGTCCGGCATGCCGCGCCGCCCTGCCCGATCGCGGCAGAGGCCTGCGCGGCCTGCCGGATCTCGTGGATGTTCGCACGTTGCAGCCCGCATCCCGTGCCATGAAGCGGCCCCTGACACCGCCAGTTTCCCGGCCGCGCACCCCGCGTGCCGCAGCGGCACCTGGCGGGACCGCTCCCGTTCTCGCAGAGAGAGACCATGTTTGAAAAAATTCTGATCGCGAACCGCGGTGAAATTGCCCTTCGCATCCAGCGCGCCTGCCGCGAGCTGGGCATCAAGACCGTGGTGGTGTACTCGGAAGCCGACAAGGAAGCCAAGTACGTCAAGCTGGCCGACGAAGCCGTATGTATCGGCCCGGCCCCTTCGCCGCTGTCCTACCTGAATATGCCGGCCATCATCTCGGCCGCCGAGGTGACCGACGCGCAGGCCATCCACCCTGGCTATGGCTTCCTGTCGGAGAATGCCGACTTTGCCGAGCGCGTGGAGAAGTCCGGCTTCGTCTTCATCGGCCCGACTGCCGAAAGCATCCGCCTGATGGGCGACAAGGTCTCGGCCAAGCAGGCCATGATCAAGGCCGGCGTGCCGTGCGTGCCGGGTTCTGACGGTGCCCTGCCCGATGATCCGGCCGAAATCGTCGCCACCGCGCGCCGTGTGGGCTACCCGGTCATCATCAAGGCTGCCGGCGGTGGTGGTGGCCGCGGCATGCGTGTGGTGCACACCGAGGCCGCGCTGCTCAACGCCGTCAACATGACGCGCGAAGAAGCCGGCCGCGCCTTCGGCAACCCCGAGGTCTACATGGAGAAGTTCCTGGAGAATCCGCGCCACGTGGAGATCCAGATCCTGGCCGACCAGCACAAGCAGGCCATCTGGCTGGGCGAGCGCGATTGCTCCATGCAGCGCCGCCACCAGAAGGTGATCGAGGAAGCGCCCGCGCCGCATATTCCGCGCCGCCTGATCGAGCGCATCGGCGACCGCTGCGCCGAAGCCTGCCGCAAGATGGGCTACCGTGGCGCCGGCACGTTCGAGTTCCTGTACGAGAACAACGAGTTCTACTTCATCGAGATGAACACGCGCGTGCAGGTGGAGCACCCGGTTACCGAGATGATCACCGGCATCGACATCGTGCAGGAACAGATCCGCATCGCCTTCGGCGAAAAGCTGCGCTTCCGCCAGAAGGATGTGCAGTTCCGTGGCCACGCGATCGAATGCCGCGTGAACGCCGAAGACCCGTTCAAGTTCATCCCGTCGCCGGGCCGCATCACCGCCTGGCACATGCCCGGCGGCCCCGGTGTACGCGTGGACTCGCACGCGTATGATGGTTACTTCGTCCCGCCGAATTATGATTCGATGATCGGCAAGATCATCAGCTATGGCGCCACCCGTGAGCAGGCCATCGCCCGCATGCGGATCGCGCTGTCGGAGATGGTGGTGGACGGCATCCAGACCAACGTCCCGCTGCACCGCGAGCTGATGATGGACGCCAACTTCGTCGAAGGCGGCACCAGCATCCACTATCTCGAGCACCGCCTGGCGCAGCGCGAGAAAGCCTGACGCGGCAGCCGCCGCACCTGCTGTACAAAAGGAAGCCCGTGGCCTTTCAGGAATGTGTGATCGAAGTGGCGCAGGACCAGGCCGAAGCCTGGTCTGACGCCCTGTTCGACCTTGGCGCGCTGTCGGTGTCGGTGGAAGATGCCGATGCCGACACGCCGGACGAGCAGCCGCTGTTCGGCGAGCCCGGGCTGGAGCCCACGAAGCTCGCGTGGAACCGCTCGCGCGTGGTGGCGCTGTTCGGCGACGATACCGACCCGGCGCTGGTCGTCGCGGCCGCGTCGAATGCGCTCGGCATCGATCCGGTGCCGGCCTATGTCCTGCGCGAGGTCGAGGACCAGGACTGGGTACGCCTCACGCAGTCCCAGTTCGAGCCGATCCGCATCGGCGAGCGCATCTGGGTCGTGCCGTCGTGGCACGACGCACCGGAGCCCGATGCCGTGGTGCTCGAACTCGACCCGGGCCTGGCCTTCGGCACCGGCAGCCATCCGACCACGCGGCTGTGCATGCAGTGGCTGGAGCAGAACCTGAAGGCTGGCGAAACCGTCCTCGACTACGGCTGCGGCTCCGGCATCCTCGCCATCGTCGCGAAGAAGCTCGGCGCCGGCGACACGCTTGGCATCGACATCGACCCGAACGCTGTGGAAGCGTCGCGCTACAACGCCGAACGCAACCAGGTCCAGGCGACGTTTGCGCTGCCGGAGTCGGTTTCCGAAGCGAGCTACGATCTTGTCGTGGCCAATATCCTCTCCAACCCGCTCAAGCTGATGGCCGCCATGCTCAGCGCCCGCGTACGCCCGGGCGGTCGCCTGGTGCTGTCCGGCGTGCTCGAGCGCCAGGCCGAGGAAGTTGCGGCCGCCTATGCCGCCTGGCTGCCGCTGACCGTCTGGCGCAGCGAGGAGGGCTGGGTCTGCCTGCACGGCACGCGTCCCTGAGGTGTGCCCATGGCCGCCGCCAAACTTGTCACACGCTGCCCGGCCTGCCGCACCGCCTTTCGGCTTGTTGCCGACCAGTTGCGGCTGCGCCAGGGGCTGGTGCGTTGCGGACACTGCGAAACCGTCTTCGACGCGCGTGAACACCTGATCGAAGTGCCGGCGCCGGCGGCCTCGCCCGCGGCGCCGTCGCCATACCAGCAGCCTGAACCAGCGACGTCCGCGAGCGCGCCGGAAGCCGACGCCGGGGCCAAAGCTGCGTCGGCGTCATCCATCGGCGCGTTCGATCCTGGTTACGACCCCGGGTACGACGTGCCCGCGCTCGATTCGCCCACCATGATGATGGCCCCCGTCGAGGACGAAGAAGCGTCCGTCGAGGTGGAAGAGCCGATCGCACAGGGCGAAACTCCATCGTACGAAGAACCGGAACCCGCTCCAGAGAACATTGCGCAGCCCACGCTGCAGGAAGCCCTGCCCGAAGTACCAGCCGGGACCGAAAGTACTGACGGGCAGACCCAAGCTGCCGAAGCTGGGGCTGAACCCGAGCCTGTTGAAGCCGAACAGCCGGAAGCCGGGCCGGTCGCCGCCGCCAACGGCACGCATCATGCCAAGCAGGACGACGAGGCGGCATCTGCCACCATCGTGGCCGCTCACGACTCGTGGCCTGCGCTGGACCGCTCCGCCTTTGAAGGCGAGGAGCCATCTCCGGCTGCGCCAGGCACGGTGCAAGCTGAACCACAGGAAGATGCGGCCGATGAACCGGCCAGCGCGCCGCTTGCGGAATCGTCTGCCGAATCGCCCGCCGAGTCGCCATCGGAGCCGCCTTCCGAACCCTTGCTGCGCAGCGCCAGCGAGTTCCTGCGTGCCCAGTCCAGCGACAGCACCGAAGTGCCGGCCATGGCCGACGCACCGGCAACACCGCACGAATCAGGCCATGACGCTGATCACGCGTCCGGGCTCGATTACGGCCGCAACTACGGCCCCACCTATGGCCCGAGCACCGGCGACGCCTTCAGTGCAACCGCCGGCGCCATTGCGCGCGAGAACGCCACGCGGCGCTGGGCACGGCAGGAGCCGCAGATGGGGCCTGCATTCGCCCCGGACTTCCTGCGCCAGGCGCGCGAGCGGGAACGCGAACGCGCACGCGAGGCCGCTGCGATGCCGGCGCCGCCACGCTTTCGCTACGGCTGGCATATCGCTGCCGGCGTGCTGGCCCTTGGCGTGGTCACGCAAGGACTGTACCTGATGCGCGGGCAGCTTGCGGGCCACTTCCCGGCCCTGCGTCCCGTGCTCGAAGCCGCGTGCGCGCCGCTCGGCTGCGAAGTACCGCCGTGGCGCGACATCGACGCGCTGCGCATCGATACCTCGCAGTTGCAGAAGCAGGAAGAAGGCAGCGACGCCTACCTGCTCGCCGTTACGCTGCGCAACCAGGGCCGCGCCACCACGGCGTTGCCGGCCATCGAACTGGTCATGACCGACCTGCAGGACCAATTGCTGTTGCGGCGCGTACTGGAACCGTCCGAGTACCTGGAGCCGGCGCAGAAGGCCTTCGCCACGCACGGTCTTCGAGCGGGCATGGAACTGCCGGTTCGGGTACGATTCCGGACTCAGCATGCGGCGGCCAACTACCGCGTGCTGATTTTCTATCCCTGATTTCCGCAGGCTTGCTGCCAAGGGCCGAATCGAGCCCGGCCGCGAGCTGCGCCCCCCGAAGATCCTGAACAGGAAGGAGCAGAGATGAGCAACGTGACCCTCGGCGGCAACGCCATTGAAGTGGCAGGCAAGTTCCCGCAACCCGGCGACAAGGCCGCCGACTTCAAGCTGGTCGGCAAGGACCTGGCGGACGTGACGCTGGCCGACTTCGCCGGCAAGCGCAAAGTGCTGAATATCGTACCGAGCCTGGACACCCCGGTGTGCCAGGCCTCGGCGCGCAAGTTCAACGAGGCCGCCAGCGGCCTGGCCAACACCGTGGTGCTGACCATCTCGGCCGACCTGCCGTTCGCGATGGGCCGCTTCTGCACCGCTGAAGGCCTGGCCAACGTGGTACCGCTGTCGACGATGCGCGGCGCCGAGTTCAAGGGCAACTACGGCGTGGACATCAAGAGCGGCCCGCTGGCCGGCGTGACCGCACGTGCCGTGGTGGTGCTGGACGAGAACAACGTCGTCAAGTACAGCCAGCTCGTGCCCGAGATCAAGACCGAACCCGACTACGACGCCGCGCTGGCCGCACTGAAGTAAGCCGCACCGGCAACTAGCACCGGCCGCCTGCATTCCCGGGGCGGCCGCTTCCGTTTCTGAACCCCGCGGGCTGCACGCAGCCCGACCATCCCAAGTACCTGGAGAGAGCATGGCCAGCCTGATCTGCGGCTCCGTCGCCTACGACACCATCATGACGTTCGACGGACGCTTCCGCGAACACATCCTGCCGGACCAGATCCACATGCTGAACGTCTCGTTCCTGGTGCCCGGCATGCGGCGCGAGTACGGCGGCTGCGCCGGCAACATCGCCTACACGCTCAAGATGCTCGGCGGCGAACCCGTGGTCATGGCCACCGTGGGTGCCGACGCCGAACCCTATCTGCAATACCTGCGCGGGCTGAACATCGACACCGGCCATATCCGCGTGCTGCCCGATACCTTCACGGCGCAGGCCATGATCACCACCGACCTGGACAACAACCAGATCACCGCCTTCCACCCCGGCGCAATGAGCCAGTCGCAGCTCTCCAACGTGAAGGACGCGCTCGGCGGCAACGCGCCGCCGAAGCTTGGCATTGTCGCCCCGGACAGCCGCGAGGGCATGCTGCACCACGCGCGCCAGTTCGCCGAGACCGGGATTCCGTTTGTTTTTGATCTGGGCCAGGCAATGCCGCTGTTCAACGGCGAAGACCTGCGGGAGTTCGTTGAACTCGCCAGCTACGTGACGGTCAATGACTACGAAGCGCAGGTCCTGCTGTCCCGCACCGCCTGGACCAGCGCCGAGGTTGCCGCCAAGGTTCGTGCCTTCATCGTCACGCACGGCGAGCGCGGCGCCAGCATCTTTGCCGATGGTCAGCAGTACGCGATCCCGGCCGTTCCGGCGGAGCGCATCGTGGACCCGACCGGCTGTGGCGACGCCTTCCGCGGCGGCCTGCTGTTCGGCATCGAAAACGGGTTAGACTGGGAAACCACTGGCCGCCTGGCATCGCTGATGGGATCGATCAAGATCGCACAGCAGGGTCCGCAAAACCACTGGTTGCCGCTCGACGAAATCGGCAATCGTTTCCAGTCTGCATTCGGTTACCGCTACGCCTGATCTGCGGCCGGGGCGTGGCACATTGACGGGAATTGACATGAACAACAAGCTCCGAACCGGTGTCATCGCCATTTTCGCCGTGGCTGCACTGGTCAGCGGCTGCGCCACGGATTCCAGCTCCAACAGCGTCTACTCGACCGGACAGGCACAGCGCGAACAAACCGTGCGCTACGGCGTGGTCGAAGGCGTGCGCGACGTGATGATCCAGGGCGGCCAGACCGGCGCCGGCACCATCGCCGGCGGCGCGATCGGCGGCGTTGCGGCGGGCAGCCTGATCGGCAGCGGCAACGGCTCGGTGGCAGCCGGCATTCTCGGCGCCGTGCTCGGCGGCATTGCCGGCAGCGCGGCCGAGAACAAGGTCAACCAGCGGCGCGGGCTCGAAATCACCGTCCGGCTGGAAAATGGCGAGATGCGCGCGATCACGCAGGAAGCGGACGAGCTGTTCCGGCCCGGGGACCAGGTGCGCTTGCTCACCTCCGGCGGCGTGACGCGGGTCACGCACTGATTCGCCTGCGTCCCGGTTTATTGAAAGCGCCGCGTCCGAGAGGATGCGGCGTTTTTCTTTTGGCAGCACACAGTTCAGGTTGCCCGGGACAGCGATCCCATCGCCCACTCCCAGTGACAGGCCCAAATGAAAAACCCGCCGGGCATGCGCCGTCGGCGGGTTGGCAAGACTGGTGTCTTGCAGGCCGGATACGGCGTATCCGGCCACTATGGCACGCTGTACGTGCCCGGGTGACTCCTTGCGGAAGTCGTGGTCCCCACTCGACCGAGCGAGGCTTACGGGCGGTTGCCCGTCGGGAACGGCCATGCAGCGGCCGGGTTCAGCGCGGTCTTGGCAGCGGCCTTCTTGGCGGCCGGTGCTGCCTTCTTGGCGGCTACCTTCTTCACAGCGGCTTTCTTGGCCGGTGCAGCCTTCTTGGCTGCCGGTTTGGCGGCCTTCTTGGCCGCCGGCTTCTTCTTCGCAGTCGTTGCCATGGATAACTCCTTCACTAGAGAGTGAATATCGAATGACCTAGGTTGGCGACCCGACCGACCCGAGGCGCGGCGTACTGCCGCTACCCCAGTCGAGCGAGCGATTCATCGGCGCGCGGCACTACCTCCGCCGCACGCTAATGAATTCGGTAGCAGGGCCGTCGCCCATGGCGACGCACTGGCGGCAAGGCAGGCCCGCATGCGGGCTCCGGGCACTTGCCGCGCCCCGGAATATTCGATCAGCCCACGCCGCCCGTCGAGTCGGCGCGCAGCCAGCAATGAGGAGATATCGGACGGCTTGCCTGCGGTGCGGGCCTGGCCTCGCGCACGGCAGACGGCATTCATCATCTGGAGGTAGCTTGCCCATCCCGTCGCTGGGCCAAAGGAGACTGCACGCGTTTTAAGAAGCCGGTTCGGCCTGGTCTGCGTCAAAGTTCTCGTGCTCCTCAGCTACCTGCATCACTGTGTCACTGCATCGAAGCGCGCATCGCGCTCATCGTTCAATCTTGCTTCCTGCTTCGCTGCAATGAAGTGGGACTCTTGTCAAGGCGAATCATAATTCGTTTGCACGATGATGTTAAGAAAAAAGTGCAAAAAAACTTGCGTGCTCGCGCGAGTCGATCTAGTTAGCGCGCACCGCTTCGCGAAGACATCGCCGACACCATCGCGCAACGACGTCCGCATGCATCGACGCACGCCCTGACCGGCGGCGCGAACTCGCTGCCCGACGCGCGCGAATGCGCGCGCTCCGACACGATCAGCATGCACCTCGTGTCATGCACGAAAGCATCGCGAAGGCTGTGCGGCACGGCGCGGAAACATACGCGAGATGATCATCGCATTGACTGGAAACCCGCATGAATAAAGGCTTTCCGGCAAGCGAAGCAAAACCGCAAGAGGCGCGTTCCGATGCACGCATCGCAAGCTTGTCGCCAGGCGGCCTGCCATCGCAGCCACGGTCCCGGCACCGGATGCGACGCGCGCCACGCGCGATCGATCACGCGTGGCGATGATGCACGCGACGGTCTCGCGCATCGATGTCTCCGACTGCTCGCGACAGTGATGCGCCAACGCAACGATTTGCATCGACGCAACAACCCGACGCCCTCCGAAGCGTTGCGATCTGGCAAAGCTTTCGCAATGAACGCGCGTCGCGATGCCCGAAGGCAACGGTCGGCATGCGCATTCACACCCATCCATCGATGCCGATGTCCTTGAAGGTCGACGCTTCGCACAACCCATTCATCCCGCGCGAAGGATGTCGGCGACGCAGCGCCAGGCGGCACCTAGAGGATTGCTTCGGGCACGCGCGCGGCGCGCTTTGCTGCGACACAGAATTCCCGCAAACGGCGCGTGCATGCGGTTTTCCGGGAAGCGCGCTGCCATGTCGCGGGACCTGTGTGCGCCGGGCCGCCGATTGCGCAGCGGCAACCGCGCCAGTAGATTGGCGAGCACGCCCCGGCACCGCCAGACCGTGCAACAGCCCACGCGGCATCGCTGCCGGCATCGGTTCAGGCAGCCACCACCACCCGAGAGGAGACTTCATGCGCATTCACCCCCAGGCCATCGTCACGCGCACGCTGCTGCGCGCCGGCATGTTCGCCGCCGTCATGTTCGCGAGCGCCGCGGCGCTCGCCCAGGCCACGCCGAGCGGCAACTGGAAGACCATCGACGACACCACCGGCAAGCCGCGCGGCCTGGTGGAGATCACCGAGAAGAGCGGCGTCTACAGCGGCCGCCTGGTGAAGAGCTTCGTCGAGGGCGACGGCAAGCCGAAGGTGTGCGACAAATGCACCGACGCACGCAAGGACCAGCCCATCATCGGCATGACCATCCTCTCCGGCCTGCGCAAGACCGGCGACAACGAATGGAGCGGCGGCGAGATCCTCGACCCCGAGAATGGCAAGATCTACAAAAGCAAGATGTCGCTGTCCGAGGATGGCAGCAAGCTCAGCGTGCGCGGCTTCATCGGCATCAGCCTGCTGGGCCGCACACAGACCTGGGAACGCGAGCGCTGATGGTGTGCAGCCGGTGCATGGTCGGCGCGATGGCAGAGCATTGATGGGGCGCCACAGCCGTCCGCTGGCACGTCAGGGTTTCTCCCATCACCGGCCAGCCGCGCCGGCAACGTCGCCGGCGACGGCGCGCGACGTGCGATCTCTCGCTCTGCGAGAAGCACCGCAAGATGCACGTTAAGCGAATTGACAGCCAGTCCCGGTAACATCATCCGGCATCCGCGGCAGAAGCGATCGCCGTCGCGCCGCGGATCGATCCAACAAGTCCAGTCGGAGACAACCATGCGACAGATTCCTGCCAGCCGCGCGCTGGCGCTTGCCTTGCCATCTCTTGCCGCGGCTGCGGCGGCCACCTTTACAGCCCTCCCTTCGCAAGCGCGCGCCGCCGATGCCTGGCCCGGCCACGTCATCAAGTTCGTGGTGCCGTTCACGGCGGGCGGTGCCAATGACCTGGTGGCACGCGCCGCGGCCGATGCCGTCGGCAAGCGCCTGGGCCAGCCTGTCGTGATCGAGAACCGTCCCGGCGCCGGCGGCGTGGTCGGCGCCGACTTTGTGGCCAAGAGCAAACCCGATGGCTACACCTTTCTCGTCGGCGCGGTCGGCACCGTGACCAACAGCCTGATCCGCACGAAGATGCCGTACGCGCCGGACGACCTGGTGCCGGTGTCGCTGATCGCCGTGAGCCCTTCGGTGATCGTGGCATCGCCGTCGCTGCCCGCAAACAATCTCAAGGAGCTGATCGACTACTCGAAGAAGCAAGGTGGCGGCGTGAACTTCGCCACGGCGGGCAGCGGCAGCACGCCGCACTTCGTCGAAGAGATGCTCAAGGAGAAAGGCGCGTCGCTGACACCAGTGCCCTACAAGAGCGGTTCGGAGAGCATCACCGCGGTGATGGGCGGCCAGGTTGCCGCCACGTCCGAAGCGAGCGTGGTGGTGCTGCCGCATATCAAGGCGGGCAAGCTCAAGGCGCTTGGTGCAACGTGGGACAAGCGCATGAGCGCCGCGCCGAACATCCCGACCACCGCGGAACAAGGCATGCCTGATGTCCGCATCGGACACTGGGCAGGCATCTTCGCGCCCAAGGGCACCGACCCCGCCATCCTGAAGAAGCTGAACACGGAAATGACCGCGGCCATGCAGACGCAGGAAACACGTGAACGCTTGCTGCCCAACGGCATCGAGCCTGCCGGCGGCTCGCAGGAGAGTTTTGTCGCGTTCATCAAGTCCGAACGCGAACGCCTGGGCCGGATTGCAAAGAACGCCAATATGAGCGCCGACTGAGAAAAATTTTCAAACTGACCTGCCGGTCATTTTTTCGAATGTATTGAGATGGCCCTTCCTGCGAAGGGCCATTTTCTTTTCCGGGAATCGTTCGGCAAGTCTGCCGGGCCTTGTGTTGTCGCTATTTGTGGCGTTTTACGCACTATTTTTCGTTCTATTGTTTTTTATTAAAGACATCATGGCAGGGCAAACCATGTCTGTGTCGTGTCCGCAACGCGAATTGCAACGCAAATCATTCGCATTTATATTCGCCCAGCCCAAATCATCGCCCCCATGACCGCATCGTCGATTCCCGTGCATTCGCGCTGGCGGCGGCGCCGGACGGGCCCGCACCGGGGGTCGAACGAGAGACATACGCCATGAACCGCCGCTCCCAACGCACGCCCATCGCCACCGCACTGATCGCGCTCTTTGCCGCCCCCGCCGCATCCCTTGCCCAGCAGGCGCCTGCCCCGGCCGCCGCACCCGTGCAGCAGGCAGCGGCACCCGCCACGACGCTGCAGGAGGTGGTCGTCAAGGGCGCTGCCTCGCGCGACGATTTCAATGCGGTCAGGAATTCCATCAGCAAACTGCCCGAAGACCTGCGCGACGTGCCTCAGTCGGTCACGGTGGTGAACCGGGCCGTCATGGATTCCCAGGGTGTGAGCTCGCTCGCCGACGCGCTGCGCAACGTGCCGGGCATCACCATCGGCGGGGCCGAAGGCGGCCAGATCGGCAACAACATCAACCTGAACGGTTTCTCGGCCCGCACCGATATCTACCTGGATGGCTTCCGCGACCGCGGCCAGTACTACCGCGATACCTTCGCGCTCGATTCTGTCGAGGTGCTGATGGGTCCGTCGTCGATGCTGTTCGGACGCGGGTCCACCGGCGGCGTGATCAACCAGGTCAGCAAGAAGCCTTCGATGAAGGCGGCCACCGAGGTCACCGGCTCGGTCACCACCAACGGCCTGGTGCGCGCCACGGCGGACGTCAACACGCCGACCGGCGACACCTCGGCGTTCCGCATCGCCGCCATGGCACAGGACGGCAAGCCGAGCACGCGCGACGAGATGACCGTGCAGGACTTCGGCATCGCGCCGTCGTGGAAGCTCGGCATCGGCACGCCGACCGAGATCACGCTGTCGGCGCTGCTGCAGCACAACCACGACATGCCTGACTACGGCCTGCCGCCGCTGAACGGGCATCCGGTCAATGTGGACCGCAATACCTTCTACGGCAACACCGACGACCGCACCAACCAGGACATCGCGTCGCTGAACGCGACCATCGACCACAAGTTCAACCCCAACGTGCGGCTGCGCAACCAGACGCAGTACAACTGGGTACAGACCGACGCGCGCCAGACCGCGCCGCAGTCGGTCGGCGCCATCGTCAACGGCGTCTATTCACCGCTGACGACGAGCAGCCTGCCGCTGTCGCAGCTGTTCGTGCGCCAGCAGAGCCACGACCGCAAGATCCGTGACTATTCGATCTACAACCAGACCGACCTGACCGTGAAGTTCGACACCGGCTCGGTCAAGCACACGGTACTGGCGGGCGCCGAATTCGGCCACGACGGCTACAACAACCAGGGCATCACCCGGGCCGCAGCCTCCGGTCCTTGCAGCGGCTTTGTCGCGTGCGTGCCGGTGATCGATCCGCCCTATGTCGACTCGCCGGCCAGCGCAGTGACCGGACGCGGCAATGTCGCGGGCGGCTCGGCCAATACGATTGGCGTCTATGCCAACGACACGATCGAGTTCACCAAGCAATGGAAGGCCGTGGCCGGCCTGCGCTATGACTATTTCAACGCCAGCGTCACCAACTCGATCAGCCAGCCGCGCAGCCTTCAGCAGAGCGTCAACTTCACCAGCGTGCGCCTGGGTGGCATCTGGCAGCCGACGGAAGCCCAATCCTACTACCTGTCGTATGGCACCTCGTTCAATCCGTCGCTGGAACAGCTGACCAACACGACCGGTACGGTCACCAGCCAGCAGCAGCTCGAGCCCGAGAAGAACAAGTCATACGAACTGGGCGGCAAGTGGGATCTGATGAACGGCGACCTGTCGCTGACCTCGGCCATCTTCCAGATCACCAAGGACAATGCGCGCAGCCAGAACACCGACGGCACCTACACGCTGGCCGGCAAGATCCGCGTGAACGGCTTCCGCGCCGGGGCAACCGGACACATTACGAGCCGCTGGCAGGTGTTCGCGGGCTATACCTACCTGGACGCCGAGATCGTCGACGGCGTCGCCGCCGGCACCCAGGGCAAGGTGCCGGGCAATACGCCGAAGCACACCGCCACAGCGTGGACCAGCTACGCCGTCACACCCGAGTGGGAAGTCGGCGGCGGCGCATTCTATATGTCGCAGCGCTATGCCAATAACACCAATACCACGCAGGTTGGCGGCTTCGTGCGCTGGGACGGCATGGTGGCCTACCATCAGCCGAAGTACGATGTGCGCCTGAACCTGTTCAACATCTTCGACAAGAAGTATTACGATGCGCTGATCCAGTCCGACGGCGGGCGCTCGGTGCCGGGCACGGGCCGAACCGCGATGCTGTCGTTCTCTTATCGCATGTAAGGAAAGCCGCCATGCTGGTCGTCATCCCCCAGGTCCTCACCGCCGAGCAGGTCTGCACCGTACGCGAACGGCTGGAACAGGCGGACGAAGCCTGGGTCGACGGCCGGGTGACGGCCGGCTACTCGGGGGCGCCGGTCAAGTTCAACCAGCAGATCGACGAACGCTCGGACGTGGCGCTGGAGTGCCAGCGCCTGATCCTGGGCATGCTCGAGCGCAACCCGCGGTTTATCAGCGCCGCGCTGCCCAATATCGTCTACCCGCCGATGTTCAACCGCTACAGCGAGGGCATGACCTTTGGCGCGCATGTGGACGGCAGCGTACGCATCCATCCGCACGACGGGCGCAAGCTGCGCACCGACATCTCGGCCACGCTGTTCCTTTCGCCGCGCGACAGCTATGACGGCGGCGAGCTGCAAGTGCAGGACACCTACGGCATGCACGCCGTCAAGCTCGATGCCGGCGACATGGTGGTTTATCCGGCCACCAGCCTGCACCAGGTCACGCCGATCACGCGCGGCACGCGCGTGGCCAGCTTCTTCTGGATCCAGAGCCTGGTGCGCGACGACACGCAGCGCGCGCTGCTGTTCGACATGGACAACGCCATCCAGCGGCTGAACCAGACCGGCGCGGATGAAGACGCGCGCCGGACCCTGGTGGGCTGCTATCACAACCTGCTGAGGCAGTGGAGCGAGACCTGAGCGGGTCGTCGCCGTTACTGAGAAGGAAAAGGCCGGGCGGTGTGGAACCGCCCGGCCTTTTTGCCGGATGCCGGCTTCGATACGTCCTTACATCCGGTAGCGGATGGTCGCCATGACGCTGCGGGGTGCGCCCGGCATGTTCAGGTTGGGACTGCTGCCGTGCGCGGAGACGATGTAGCTCTTGTCAAACAGGTTGTAGAGGTTCAGCTGGGCCTCGAAGGCACCGCGGCGGTACCAGGCCATGGCGTCGGCCGTGACATAGCCGGGCAGCGTCACGGTGTTGGCCGGGTCGGCGTAGCGCGCACCCACCATATTCAGGCCGGCGCCCACGCCAAAGCCGTGGCCCAGGCTCTTGGTCAACCACACGTTGCCCGAATGCTTGGGCGTGATCGTGGCGCGCTTACCTTGCAACGCCGCCGTCGACTTGGTCACTTCGGCGTCCAGGTAAGCGTAGCCGGCCAGGAAGCGCCAGCCGCCACCCAGTTCGGCCGCACCCGAGATTTCCACGCCATCGGTGCGCTGCTCGCCGATCGGGATCAGTGCCGTGCCGGTGGCATTGGCGACCTTGATATTGGTTCGCTCCAGGCGGAACACCGATACCGTGGCGCTAGCCTTGCCGTCCAGGAAGTCGTACTTGGCCCCGACTTCCGTGTTATTGGTCGTCTCGGGCGCGAGCTGCGTATTGTTGGCCGCGAGCGCGAAGGCTTCGCCCGACGGCTGGAACGACTTGCTCCACGACACGTAGTAGGACTGCGCCTTCGTCGGTTGCCAGACCAGGCCGGCGCGCGGACTCCACGCATTGTCGGTGCGCGACAGGTTCGGCTGGCCGGCGATGTTCTGCCGCGTCTCCTGCTCGAAACGGTCGTAACGCACGCCCAGCAGCGCCTTCCATTGCTCGCTGAAGGTCAGCATGTCCTGCGTGTAGAACGCCAGGGTGTTGAACACGCCCAGGTTGTTGGTACCCGGCGTGCCCGGCACCACGCGCGCCAGCGTGGGCAGCACCGGATTGAACAGGTCGAAGTTCGCCACTTGCCCGTTGGCACCGAGCACCGGTCTGGTGTTGTTGACCTGGTTCTTGTTCTGCTGGCCGATCTCCATGCCGTACAGCAGCTCGTGCTGCATGCCGAGGAAGCTGGCCTTCTGCGTCAGGTCGGTCTGGTTGAACCAGCCATGCTCCTCGCGGTCGACATTGCCGTGGTTCATGGTGAAGGTCTGGGCCGCCTCATTGACCGTGCTGGTCAGCGTATTGTTGCGGTCCAGCGAATAATGGTAATAGCGCGTGGCATTGCGGATCGACCAGCTGTCGTTGAAGCGATGATTGATCGTGGCCGTGCCCGAGTACACGCGCGACTGCGAGTAGTCGGCATCGCGCGCGTTGGCCGCGCCGTAGTAGCGCGACGCGGGTACGTCGACCGGGCGGCCCTTGTAGGCCGGAATGCCGAAGTCGGTCACGCGGCGATCCTCGAGATAGTCGGCCTGCAACAGCACGGTGGTCTCGGGCGCAATCCGCAGCTCGAGCGAGGGTGCAATCGCCTTGCGATCCAGAAACTGCTGCGAGCGGTAGCTGTTGGCCTTCTCCACGGCGCCCGTCACGCGGAATGCAGCAGCGCCATCCGCAAACACGCGGCCGACGTCGGCCTCGGCGCGGCGGTCGGCCCACATCCCGTAACTCAGCGCGAAGTCAGTCACGTCGATGCCCGGCTTCTTGGTCACGCGATTGATCAGGCCGCCCGACGAGCCACGGCCATAGAGCACGGCGGCCGGCCCCTTGATGACTTCGACCCGGTCCACGTTGGACAGGTCGCGGAAATACAGCGCATCGTCACGGATGCCATCGACGAACTGGTCGGCAATCGCGGTAAAGCCGCGGATCGACACCTGGTCACGCTGGCCATCGCCCGTGGAGAACGAAACCCCCGGCACGTTCTTCAGCGCGTCCTGCATCGAGGTGGCATGCTGGTCGCGCATGACATCGGCCGTGACCACGTTGACGGTCTGCGGTACGTCGCGCAGCGGCGCCTCGGTCTTGGTGGCGCTGACGGTCCTGGAAGGGTTGTAGCCAGTGCCGAGGTCCTGGCTGGCATCGGCCCTGACCGTGACTTCTGGCAGGCTCTGCTGGGACGCCGTAGCGAGGCTGCGCTCCTGTGAATGGGCCATGCCGGCCAGCATCGGCTGGCAGGCGAATACCGCAAAAACGGCGCGGCGTACCGGATGCAATTTGAGGCTCATTTCCCTGTAATTTCTTGTAATACGAAGCAAAATGCGACGCATTATCATTTACAAGACGAATAAGGTCAAATTTGCGGCGAAATATCCGCATTTGCATCATTGGTTAGGGGCGCGATACATCACATTTCTGGCACGTCAGCCATTCGCTGCTGTGCGGCAATCAGCCGAACTGTTCTGCCAGCGCGTCGCGCGCTGCGGCAATGAAATCGGCTTCGCCGCGCCTTGCCGGCAGCAGGAAGAACTCCGCTTCCGGCAGCGCGGGCAGGCCCAGCCGCCGCTGGCTGGCGGCATCCAGCGGCGCCACGCCCGGGCCGATCGCCGACGCATTCAGGCAGGAAAGACCCAGCCCCGCGGCAAGCGCCAGGTGCAGTCCCGCCACGCCCGAGGCAGAGTGCGCGATCTCGAATGACCTGCGCTTGCGCATCAGCAGCTTCACCACGAACTGGTGCAGCGAGCAGGAATCGGGCAGCAGCACCAGCGGCAGCGTCGGCGGCAAGGCACCGGCCTCGCCCTGCGCCATCACCCATGACAGCGACTCGCGCCGCAGCAGTGTCCCGCGCCGCGCCGCCGCCTGACCGCGCGTGCCGACGATGCGCATGCTCAGGCCGATATCGAAGGCGTCCATGTCCGCCGTCGCATCGATCACGGCGCTCTTCATCACCGTGACGTGCAGGCGCAGCAGCGGGTGGCGTTCGCGCAGGCGGCGCAGCATGCCGGCAATCTCGGCAGGCCGGAAGTAATCCGTTACCGCCAGCCGCAACTCGCCCTCCAGCGCGCGGCCGCGCAGTTCCTGCAACGCCATGTCGTTGAGAGCCAGGATGCGCCGTGCATGCTCCAGCAGCCGGGTCCCCGCAGGCGTGGGCACCGCGCCTTTCCGGCCGCGCGTCAGCAGCGGCACGCCGGCGCGCTCCTCGAGCTTGCGCAATTGCTCGCTGACCGAAGATTGCGACAGGAACAGCCTGGGCGCGGCGGCGGACAGGCTGCCGCTGTCGGCCACCGTGACGAAGGTGCGCAATTGGTCGGTGTCGAATCCGCGCATGGCGATCTCCCGAGGATCCTGATGATTCGGAGAATCCGATGGTTCATATCGTAACTTCCGGCTTTTCCGATATTACACCGGCACCTACCATGGCATCACCAACGCAATCAAACAGGAGCCAGCCATGCCCCACATCAACCTGCAGATCTCCGGCCAGCCCGATGCCGCCCTCACCCGCCGCAGCGCCGCGGCCGTGGCCGAACTTACGCAGCGCGTGCTCGGCAAGAAGCCTGATGTCATCGCCATCGCGGTCCAGTACGTGCCGCGCGAGCAGTGGATCATCGGCGGCGAACCGCTGTCCGAAACGGGGCGAAATGCCTTCCATCTCGATATCAGCGTGACCGATGAGACCAATACGAAGGCGGAGAAGGCCGCATACCTGAAAGCCGTGTTCGAAGCGCTGTCAGAACTGGTTGGCAACGTGCATCCGGTCTCGTATATCCACGTGATCGACGCACGTGCCGCGGCCTATGGGTATGGCGGGCTGACGCAGGAGTATCGGCATCAGCATGGGTGAGTGGGCTACTTGGTACAGTCTTCCGCCAGGCTGGCTCCCCTCTCCCACGCATGGGAGAGGGGAGGAACCGGGGCTCATACATAGCCCGCCAGCCATGTTCCGGCTGACCCGACAATTCCAGCCTTAATCCCGCCGGGATGTTCTTGTAGATTGGTAGCTTGTTAACTAGTGCGGGCACATGCCAGCACCGCCCGCCCCAACGGAAAGCCACCATGAAACATGTCACCCTGCCCGATGGCGAGCGCGTGCCCGCGCTTGGCATGGGAACGTGGAATATGGGCGAGCGTCGCGCCACGCGTGCCGAGGAGATCGCCACGCTGCGACTGGGCCTGGACCTGGGCCTGCGCCTGATCGATACCGCCGAGATGTACGGCGAAGGCCAATCCGAAGAACTGATCGGCGAAGCCATCGCCGGCCGGCGCGATGAGGTCTTCCTGGTCAGCAAGGTCTACCCGCACAACGCCAGCCGGCGCGGCACCGTGGCCGCCTGCGAGCGCAGCCTGCGCCGGCTCGGCACCGACCGCATCGACCTCTACCTGCTGCACTGGCGCGGCGGCATCGCGCTGGAGGAAACGGTGGAAGCGCTGCAAGGCCTGCAGCGCGACGGCAAGATCCGCCACTATGGCGTGAGCAACCTCGACCTGTCCGATATGGAGGAATTGTGGGCGGTTCCGGGCGGCGACCAGGTTGCGGTCAACCAGCTCCTGTACAACCTCCCCCGCCGCGGCATCGAGTGGGACCTGCTGCCCTGGCTGCACGCGCGCGGCGTGCCGGTGATGGCCTACTCGCCCATCGAACAGGCGCGGCTGGTGCGGCATCCGAAGCTCATGCGCTTTGCTCGGGCCAACGGCATGACGCCGGCGCAGGTCGCGCTGGCCTGGCTGCTCGCGCGCGACGGGATCATCGCGATCCCGAAGACCGGGCACCGCGAACGGTTGCGCGAGAACCTGGGCGCGCTGGAGCGCCCTCTCACGCCAGATCAGCTGCAGGAACTCGACCGCCTGTTCCCACCGCCGACCAGGCCGGGACCGCTGGAAATGCTGTAGCGACTACCGGGCTTATTGCGTGCGCGCGATGTAGCGCTCGCGCTCGACGTATTTCGTCAGGTAGGCGCGTGCCTTCTCGCGCGTGTCGGTGGTGACGCGGTCAGCCGCCTGGCGCGCGCCGGACTTGCCGTGTGACGACGACATTTGGCCCGCGAGATACGCGCCGAAGGCATCGTGCATCGCCTTCAGTTCACCGTTGCATGCAGCCAGCGCCGAGGACACCACGTCCTTCGTCTGCGCCTTGCCGGACACGCCTTCGTCGGCCTGGTGCTGCACGCAGTCCATGTAGCGGGCGCGCAGCGCCTGCCAGCCGCTGTCGGCGTTCGTGCTTGCGTTGGCGGCCTCGCCCGCGTCAGGTGCCGGCGGCTGCGACCCGCAGGCGCCGAGCAGCGCGGCAACCAGCAGGATGGAAAGTTTAGGGGCTTGGAGGATCGGCTTCATGGGTCCGGACTGTACCGCAGCATGACCGGCCCTGCCGCGCACAAGTGCCTCATTCGCCTCAACGTTAACAAATGGAAACGACTTCAACGTGTTGCATACGGTCCGCCATTGGTCCGCAAGCGGTCGGGCACTATGCTTCAAAGTACACAAACAAGCAGAAGGAGATCCCATGAAGCGCCGCTCATTCCTCCAAACCGGTGCCGGCCTCGTGTTGGGCAGCCTGTCTCTGGCCGCCTGCACCACCACGGGCCCCGACGTGCCAAGCGACAAGGCTGCGCGGCGGCGCGAACTGGATTCCGGCGTAGATGCCACGCTCGCCAAGCTGTACGGCAGCGTCAACGGCTCGCGCGACCTCGCCAACAAGGCGCGCGGCATCCTGGTGTTCCCGAAGACGCTCTCGGCGGGCTTCGTCGTCGGCGGCGAGTATGGTGACGGCGCGCTGCGCTCGGGCGGTGCCACGCGCGGCTACTACCGCCTGATCTCGGGCTCGGTCGGCTGGCAGATCGGCGCACAGTCCAAGTCCGTCATCCTGATGTTCCTGACGCAGGACGCCTACGACAAGTTCGTGCGCAGCAGCGGCTGGACCGCCGGCGTGGACGCCACCGTGGCGCTGGCGACGGTGGGCGCCAACGGCGTGCTGGACACCAACACCGCGCAGCATCCGATCGTCGGTTTCGTGATGACCAATGCCGGCCTGATGGCCGGACTGAGCCTGGAAGGCAGCAAGATCACCAAGCTCGACCTGTAGCGTTCCATGCCGCGGTGCCGCTGCATTTTCCGGCGGCACCGCGCGACCGGATAGAATTCGTCCCTTTGGCCGAATTCCTCCCATGTGGTTCAAGAACCTGCAGCTCCACCGTTTTTCCGCTCCATGGTCGCCCGGCGCCGACGAAGTCGAAGCCAGCCTGGCCAAGCATGCCTTCTTTCCCGGCACCAGCCTTGAAATGCAGACGCAGGGCTGGGCCTCGCCGCGCGACAATGGCCAGCTGGTCCACACCGTGGGCCGCCAGATGCTCCTGACGCTGCGCACCGAGAAAAAGCTGCTGCCTGCCACCGTGGTCAACCAGGTGACCAAGGCGCGCGCCGCCGAGGTCGAGGAGCAGCAAGGCTACAAGCCGGGCCGCAAGCAAATGAAGGAACTGAAGGAGCAGGTCACCGAAGAACTGCTGCCGCGCGCGTTCAGCATCCGCCGCGACACGCGCGTATGGATCGACCCGGACAATGGCTGGCTGGCCATCGACGCCGCCAGCGCAGCCAAGGCCGACGAAGTGCGCGGCATGCTGTTCAAGGCACTGGATCCGCTGCCGCTCGCGAACCTGCACGTGAATCAGTCGCCCGTGGCCGCCATGACGGACTGGCTGGCCAGCGACATCGCGCCCGCCGGCTTTTCGGTGGACCAGGAGATCGAGCTCCAGTCCGGCGCCGAAAGCAAGGCCACGGTGCGCTACGTGCGTCATCCGCTCGATGCTGAAGACCTGCGCCGCCATATCTCCGGCGGCAAGCGCTGCACGCGCCTGGCCATGACCTGGAACGACCGCGTGTCCTTCGTGCTGACCGATTCGCTCGCGATCAAGCGCGTAGCGCCGCTGGATGTGATCAAGGAGCAGGCCGACAACACGGTCAGCGACGAAGACGAGCGTTTCGACGCCGATTTCACGCTGATGGCCGGAGAACTGGCCGGCATGCTCGGCGACCTGACCGAAGCGCTCGGCGGCGAGCGCAAGGCCTGAGGCCAGCCCAGCCCGATCTGAAATCTTTCGACGGCCGCCCACGCGGCCGTTTTTCTGTCTAGCCTTGGAATTGCCCGACTGACGTGCCCCCCTTTTTTCCGGAGCCGCCCGTGGACAATTCCAAGGCCACCCCCTCTCCCGCCCCATCCCCTTCAGGCGCCTCCGGCCCGTTTGCCTACCCCGCCTTCAGCGTGCTGTGGATGGCCACCGTGCTGTCCAATATCGGCACCTGGATGCACGATGTGGGCGCCGGCTGGTTGATGACCTCGCTCGCGCCGTCGCCGGCCTGGGTGGCGCTGGTGCAGACCGCCACGTCGCTGCCGGTGTTCCTGCTGGCCCTGCCGGCCGGCGCGCTCGCCGACATCCTGGACCGGCGCCGCATGCTGCTGGTGGTGCAGGTTGTGATGGCCGTCGTGGCGGCCGGCCTGGGCGCGGTGGTGCTGCTGGGCGCTGCCACGCCGGTGCTGCTGTTGCTGTTCACGTTCGCGATGGGCGTGGGCGCCGCGATCACGGCGCCGGCATGGCAGGCCATCGTGCCGAGCCTGGTGCCGCGCCAGGCGCTGCAGCAGGCCGTGGCCACCAACAGCGTGGGCATCAACATCAGCCGCGCCATCGGGCCCGCGCTGGCGGGCTTCATCATTTCCGGCATCGGCGTGGCCGCGCCGTTCCTGATCAATGCCGCCAGCTTCCTGGCGGTGGTGGCCGCGCTGGCCTGGTGGCACCCGCCGGTTCCGGCCGAGCGACGCCTGCCCACCGAAGACTTGCTCGGCGCCATGCGCGCCGGCGTGCGCTTTGCCTGGCACAGCCAGGCGCTCAAGGCCACGCTGGCGCGTGCCACCGCGTTCTTCCTGTTCGCCAGCGCCTACTGGGCCATGTTGCCGCTGATCGCGCGGCAGGTATTGGCCGGCGGCGCCCAGCTCTACGGCGTGCTGCTCGGCTGCGTGGGCGTGGGGGCGGTGCTGGGCGCGCTGGGCCTGGGCCGGCTGCGCCAGTGGCTGGGGCCGGACCGGGTGGTGGCGCTCGGCACGCTGGGCACAGTGGTCGCGCTGCTGCTCTTTGCCACGGTCCACAATCCGGTAGCTGCCGGCATCGCCAGCCTGGTGGCGGGTGCCTCGTGGATTGCCGTGCTGACCACGCTGAACGTGTCGGCGCAGACCTCGCTGCCGGAATGGGTGCGCGCACGCGGCCTGTCGATCTTCGTCACCGTGTTCTTTGGCTCGATGAGCGCCGGCAGCATCGTCTGGGGCCAGGCCGCCAGCCATCTGGGCATCCCCGCGGCGCTGCTGATCGCCAGCGCCGGCGCGTTGCTGGCCATCGCGCTGACCTGGCGCTACAAGCTGCAGCAGGGCGATTCGTCACATCTGGCACCGTCCATGCACTGGCCGGCGCCGGAGGTGAGCAACGAAGTCGGCCATGACCGCGGCCCGGTGCTGATCACCATCGAATACCAGGTGCGGCCCGAAGACGCGGCGCGCTTTGTCGCCACGCTGGACGAACTGAGCCAGGCGCGCCTGCGCGACGGCGCGTTCTCATGGGGATTGTTCGAGGATGCCGCCCGGCCCGGGCGCTACGTGGAATGCTTCCAGGTGGTGTCCTGGCTGGAACACCTGCGCCAGCACGAGCGCGTGACGCTGCATGACCGCGACATCCAGGAACGCGCCTTGGCCTTCCACAGCGGCGAGCAGCCGCCGGTGGTGTCGCACTTCATCGCGCCAGCCGCGGCATCGTGACGCTTAGCCGAGCCAGTTGACCTTGGGGAAGCGGCCGGCAAAGCCGGCCGGCATCGGCATCACTTTCTTCTGGTGGTAGTCGAAGAACACGAAGCCGGACTTGGCCATGGCGATCAGCGCGCCGTCCTGCGGGCGCGTGATGCGGAAGATGATGTCGCCGCCGTACTTGTTGAAGTCCATCACGCCGACTTCGAACAGCAGCTGGTCGCGCGCATGCGCCTCGTTGCGGTACATGGTGGCCAGGTCCGTGACGATGATGCCGAGCCCCTCCACCTGGTCGCCCTCGCTGCCGAATTCAAAGAGGAAGCGTGCGCGCGCCTCGGAGATCATCGAGATCATCGAATCGTTGGCCAGGTGGTTGGCCGAGTTGATGTCGGTGACGCGCACGGTCAGGTGGGTCGAATAGCAGAACTGGTCGTCGGGAAGGTCGAGTTGAAGACGGGCCATGGCGGCATCGGGCAAAGTGGACAGGAAGCCGCCGCCGGGCGCGCGCACGGGTCATCCGATTCCGGGCAGGCTGACGGCGAGGCGCCCATCATAGTCGATCCGGCTGGTTCGGCCGGCAGGGCTCAGGAATTGAGCGGCGGCAGGGCTGCCGGCGTGCGATGCGCACGGACAGGCTGGTGTGCGGGGGCGTATGCCGGCAACAGGCGCGCCAGCTCGCTGCCGTCCCACTGCCCCTGGCTGGCGCCGACGCCGAACAGGCGTCGTTCGAGTCCGCCGACAGCGGCAACCAGCGCCGCATCGCCGGTGCCTGCGGCCCAGTCCGACGGCGCCTTGCCCCACGCGGTACGCGACCACGCGCCCAAGGCACGATATGCCGCCGCCGCGTCATTGGCGCGGCAGGCCTGCAGCAGCGCCGCGAGCCTGGCCTCGCTGCCAGCCGCCCGGGCGCTGCGCCGTGCGGCGAGCGCCCGGCGCAGGCGTGCCAGGCGCGGCCGCGCCCATTGCAGCAACAGCCACGCCAGCAGCAGCACCACAGCGCCACCGGCCGCCCACAGCCACAGGCGCCACGCGGTGCCGCCACCCTCCCCGGGCAAGGGCGCAGCGTGGGGACCGGTCGGGGATAGACCTGCAAGGTGCGGCGCAGAGGCCACGTCCACCTTCACCTCGGGCGCTTCCGATTCGCCGGGCTTGCGCGTGACCGGATCGAACCATTCCACCTTGATCGCCGGCAGCGTATAGGTTCCCGCATGCTCGAACACATAGGTGATGCGGTCCGTGCGGCTGCCGCCCGTATTGCCGGCGTTGTCGTGCGCAGCGTCGCTGAGCTGCGGATCGCCCGCGAACACGCGCACGCCGGCAGGCGCCTCGACCTTGGGCGGGCGGATCATCATGGCCTGGGTCTGCGGCGCGAACGTGATGATGGTGCGCACCAGCGCATCACCGGCATGGAATTGCGCCTGCGGGCCGCTCACCGGGCGGTCGAAGCGCTGCGTGACATTCAGGCGAGCCACTGGCAGCGTGGCACCGGCCGGCGCGCCGGCTGCGCCCGCGGCGCGGATCGTGGTGACCGGCAGCGTCACGCTGCCCTGGCGCGGCTTGCCGTCGTCGCCGGAATAGGTGAAGGCGATGGAGACCTGCGGCAGCTGGAAGTCGCCGCCCTGCTCCGCAGCAAACAGGTAGGTCTTCCGGATACCGGCGTAGCTCACGCCGTTGATGGTCTCGACCGTGTTCTGGCCGCGGTCGTCCGGCATGGTGACGATCGCACCGGGCACCTGCAGCGTGGGAAAGACCGGCGCCGACAGGAAGAAATTGGGCGCCAGCACCGTCACCTCGATGCGGATCTGCTGGCCCGGCAGCACGGGCTGCTGCGCCGCCACGTTGACGCGCACGACGGGATCGGCCGCCAGCGCGAGCGCGCTGGCCAGCCACAGCGCAAGGCCGGCGAGCCAGACGCCGAAACCCTTGCCTGCGCGCATCATGGTTTGGCTCCGGCGCTTGGCTGGGCCTGGCTCTGCTGCAGCGCGAACTTGCGCTGCAGCAGCTCGGTCGGCGTGGTCTGGATCGCGCGCATCCAGGTCTCGGCGCTTTCAACCGCGCCCATTTCCATCTTCTTGCCTTCGCCCTCAGGTGGCTTGGACTCGCTGTCGACCTTCACCTCATCAGGCTTGATGTCGGGCGGCTCCTCGCCTTCCTTCGGCTTTTCGGCCTTCGCGGCCAGTTTCTCCATGAGCGCCAGGTTGGCCACCGCCGCCGGCCATTGTGGGCGGTGCTTCAAGGCCTCCCGGTAGCGCGCCGCCGCGTCCTTGTACTTGCCCAGCCGCGCCAGCGCATCGCCCTGGTTGAAGTCGCTCTCGGGCGAATCTATCAGCGCGAAACTCTGCACCGCCTGCGCATATTGCCCCGCGCGATACTGCGCCACGCCGCGCCACATGGGATCGTCGAACAGCGCGGCGGCGCCGGCAAAATCGCCACGCTCGAACGCCAGCCGGCCCTGCTGGTCATGCGTGAGCCACAGGTCAACAAAGCGCCACGCGGGCGGCGCCGCGGCATCGGGCGCCGAAGCCTGCGCGTGCAGGTCCTGCTGCGGCGCCGCCAGCACCACCGCCAGCAGCACGCCCGCGATCCAGCGCACGGTCCAGCCCTTGCGGAACCACAGTACGCCGAGCAGTGCAATGGGGATCGTCAACCACCAGCCTTCATCCTTCCAGCGCGTGTTGTCCGCCGACTGCTTCTGCGCGAGGTGCGACTGCACATGGCGCTGCACCCAGGCGACGTCGTCATCGCTGTCGGGCGTGAAGGTGGCGACCGGCACGCCGGTGTCGTCGCCGAAGCGCTTGAGCGCGGCGGTGTCCATGCGCGCGAACACGCGCACGCCATCTTTCTCGACAAAGCCCTCGGTGCCGCTGCGCAGCGGGCCACCGCGTTCGGTGCCGATCGCCAGCACCACCGGCTGGCTGCGCCCGCTGCTTGCCTGGGCCTTGAACGCACGCACGGCGGCAGTTTCCACGCCGTCGGTCAGGAACAGGATGGTGCCGGGCACCTCCTCATGCGCAAGCGCCGCGTCGATGGTGCGCAGCGCAAGCGCGGTGTCCTTGCCGGGCGCCGGCATGATGCGGGTCTGCAACGCATCGACAAAGGTCTGCAGCAGCGTGGCGTCGTCGGTCAACGGCAGCACCAGGTGCGTGGAGCCCGCATAGGCCCAGATGGCCGTGCGTCCGCCGTCGCGGCGCGCCAGCAGCGCCTTGACCTTGAGCTTGGCGCGCTCGAGCCGCGTGGGGGTCACGTCGATGGCATCCATGGTCGGCGACAGGTCGACGGCAATCGCCAGCGGCGCCTTGTCGTCCAGGAACGGCGGGCGCTCGCGCTCCCAGGCAGGACCCGCCAGCGCGATGGCACCCAGCGCGAGCAGCAGCGCGGTCAGGTGTACGGGGCGGATGGCCAGCCTGCGGCGCTCGCCCACCATCAGCGCGTCCAGCAGGTGCGGGGCAATGGCGCCGCGCCAGCGGCGCCGTACGTCGCCGCGGCGGCGCACGGCCCACACCAGCAGCACCGCCGGGATGAGCACCAGCAGCCACCACGGGCGCAGGAAGTGGAAGTCCACGAGCGCGTGTATCACGGCTCCTCCGCCGCCGGCTGCGGCGCGCCATGCCGGCGCGGTCGCGACAGCCACGCTGCCCACACCGCCATGATGAGCTGGTACGCCAGCACCACGCCCACCGCGGCGCCGAGCGGCCACATGAACAGCTCCCTGCGCGGCCGCCACGACAGCGTCTTGTGGTTGTGCGGCGTGATGCGGTCGAGCGTCGCATAGATGCTCTCGAGTCCCTTCTGGTCGGCGCCGAAGAAATAGCGTCCGCCCGTCTGCGCGGCGACGCGCTGCAGCACGCCGAGATCGACGCGCTGCTCGCCCTCGGCGGAAGGGTCGCCGATGCCGATGGTATGCACGATCACGTGCCGCTGCTTCGCGATGTCCGCGGCACGTTCGGGCGGCATCTTGCTGGCGGTGTCGTTGCCGTCGGTCAGCACGATCAGCACCTTCTCGGGCGCCTGGCTCTGGTCGAACATCTTGATGCCAAGGCCGATGGCATCGCCGAGCGCCGTGCTGGGGCCGGCCATGCCCGGCAGCAAGTCATGGATCATGGTCTGCACGAGCGCGTGGTCCAGCGTGAACGGCGCCAGCGGATACGGCGCGTCGCCGAACACGATCAGGCCGATGCGGTCGCCAGGCCGGCGTGCCACGAAACTGCTGACCACTTCCCGCACCGCCTGCACGCGCGGGATCAGCGCGCCGGCCGGGTCGCGGAAATCCTGCGTATCCATCGACTGCGACAGGTCCAGCGCAAGCAGCAGGTCGCGCGCCGGCTGCACTTTCTCGATGGGCGCCTCCAGGAACTGCGGACGCGCCAGCGCCGTCACCAGCAACGCCCACGCGAGCGGCGCCAGGATGCGCTGCAGCCAGTTGCTGCGCGGCACGACCGCGCCCGGCGCCGGCTTGAGCCCCACGGCGCTGGCCACCTCGCCGAAGAACGGCAGGCGCACCGAGGGGCTTTCCTCGCGATACGGCGGCAACAGCCACCACAGCAGCAAAGGCAGCGGCAGCAGCACGAAGAGCCACGGGTATTCAAACTGGTACATGGTGGCAAGCAATCCATTGCTGGCAGGCCTCGGCCGTGGCCGTCACCTGGCTGTCGGGCCATTGCGCCAGCGTGGCCGCATCGCGATACTGCGCGTCGTTGACCAGCGTCGCAAGCACCGGCACCGCCGCGCCGGCCTTGCCCGCATGGGCCTGCAGGAACTGCGCCCACTCCGCCCCAGCCATGCTGGCCACCTGCGCGCGCGGCCAGGCCGCCAGCGCGGTGCGCTTGAGCAGTTCCGCCATGGCGTCCAGCGCCTGCGCGCGCACCTCGGGCGACGCGGACAGGCCCGCGCGCAATCGCGACAGTTCGGCCAGCGCCTCGCGGCGGTAGCGGTTGGCGCGGTACTGGCGCCACCATCGCCACGCTGCGAAGGCCAGCAGCACCAGCACGATCGCGCCGGCCACGGGCCAGCCGATGGTCTGCGGCCGCCACGACGGCGGCGGCGGCACGACCACCTCGGCCATCTGCAGGAGATCGCCGGCAATCGTGGCGCTGTCGGGTGCGGCCGTGCTGTGCGTCAGGTCGCTCATGGCCGCCCTCCCTGCCGGGCACGCAGCGTTCCCTGGCCTTGCGGCAGCGCTTGCCCGAGCAGGCGGCGCAGTTGCAGTGGCGTTTCCTCCGCGGCCGACAGCGGCAGCAGCGGCACGCCGATGGCGCGATGCCAGCCCAGCAGGTTGCGGCTCTGCGCATCGACGAACTCGGCGATGCCCTTGCGCGTGGCGGCGTGGCCGAACCCCAGCTCGACCTGCAGCTCGCCGTCGCTGACGACAAGGTGGCCGGAGTCTGGCAGTTCGAGCAGGAACGGGTCATAGACCAGCATCGTCAGCAGGTCGTTGCGGGCGCTCATCGACAGCATCAGGTCGCGCGTGGCCGCGTCATGCCCGTCGAAGTCGCTGATGACGATGACCAGGTGGTCGTGCCGCGCGAGCCGGGCGGCGCGCTCTAGCGCGGCATTGAGCTGGCCGGCGCCGCGCCGCGCGGGGGCATCGGCACGCAGCGCCTGGTTGTGGCGCGCGATCTCGCCGAGCAAGTGCTCGACGGCCTGGCGGCTGCGGCGCGGCGCCAGCTCGGTGCACTCTCCGTCGCCGAACACCAGGCCGCCGACACGGTCGCCCTCCGACAGCACGCGCCACGCGGCCAGCGCCGCGGCCTCTGCCGCGGCCACGGACTTCATCGCGCGGCGGCTGCCGAAGAACATGTTGATGCGCTGGTCCACCACCAGCAGCACCGGCCGGTCCTTCTCCTCGCTGTACACGCGCACGTGCGGCTTGCCGGTGCGCGCCGTGACGCGCCAGTCCATGCTGCGGATATCGTCGCCGGGCAGGTAGCCGCGCACCTCTTCGAACGTCAGGCCGCGCCCGCGTACCCTGGAGGCATGCCGGCCGGCCAGCACGCTGTGCACCGGCTGGCGCGGCAGGAAATGGAAATCGCGCGCGGCGACTTCGAGCGCCGCCAACGCGGCGGCATCCACGCTGACGCCGGGCTGCGCGTGCGTGGGCTCGCCGCGCCCGGCTGGCACCGGCGAGCGGCCGAGCGACGCGAGATGGGATCGCATGGCGCCGCCCGCCATGTCAGGCTACGGCCACCTGCTGCACCAGGCGGTCAATCGCGGCGTCGGCGCTGACACCGGCCGCGTGCGCCTCGTATGACAGGATCAGGCGGTGGCGGAACACCTCATGCACGACAGCCTGCACGTCCTCGGGCGACACGAAGTCGTGCCCGTGCAGCCAGGCATGGGCGCGCGCCACCTTGTCCAGCCCGATGGAGCCGCGCGGGCTCACGCCGACCTGGATCCAGCGGTCCAGCTCGTCGTCGACGGCCTTGGGTTCGCGCGTGGCATGCACGAGCGCCACCATGTAGCGTGCGACCGCGTCGCTCACGTGGATGCCGTGGATCTCGGCACGCGCGGCGAAAATGACTTCGGGTGCCAGCTTCTGCACGGCTGCCGCCTGTGCGCCGGTACCAGCGCCGGACTCCTCGGCCCGCGCCAGCGCCACGATCTGCGCCTCGGCGTCGGCTTCGGGATAGGTCACGTTCACGTGCATCAGGAAGCGGTCCATCTGCGCTTCGGGCAGCGGGTAGGTGCCCTCCTGCTCGATCGGGTTCTGCGTGGCCATGACCAGGAACAGCGGGTCGAGCTTGTGCGTGACGCCACCGACGGTGACCTGGCGCTCTTCCATCGCTTCGAGCAACGCCGCCTGCACCTTGGCCGGCGAACGGTTGACCTCGTCGGCGAGCACCAGGTTGGCAAAGATCGGCCCCGCCTGGAAGCGGAACTCGCCCTTGCCGCCCTCGGTGTAGTACACCTCGGAGCCCGTGATATCGGCCGGCAGCAGGTCCGGCGTGAACTGGATGCGCGACAGCTTCGCCTCCAGGTTCCGCGCCAGCACCTTGATCGCACGCGTCTTGGCCAGGCCCGGCAGCCCTTCCACCAGCAGGTGGCCGTCAGCGAGCAGGCCCAGCAACATGCGCTCGATCATGTGCTGCTGGCCGACGATGGCTTCGCTCATCCGCTGCTGCAGTGCCAGCACGTCGTCACGGGTGCTCATGGGCGTTCCTCGATGGTGCCGGGCCGGGTGTTCGGCGGCCACCCCCGAACCAGGCGTAGTAAGGGTTGTCAGGATCGGTGCGCATCACCTGCTGCATATGCAGCGCCCAGGCGTCGCGGTCGCCGTAATAGGCATCGAGGCCGGCGGTGTAGAAGGTGTGCAGGGTGTCGCGTTCGAGCCCGATGTCGGCGATCAGGCCGGCATCGGCCCCGGTCAGCGGCGGCTCGGTCTGCAGCGTCAGCAGGCGCTGCAGGACCTGCGGGAACTCGGCGCGCCGCACCCAGGCCGCGTATTCGATGCGCGGGCGGTCATCGGTCACGGCGGGCGCGTCGCCGGCATAGCGCTCCAGGCCCGCGCGGTCCGTCACCCAGGTCGCCAGCAGCGCAGCCGGCGAGGCCACGCCCACCGCTTGCAACGCCGCGGCGACGTCGGGCTGGGCAAAGCGCTGGCGGATGCGCGCCGCATCGAGCGTGATGGGCGACAGCGAGCCCACCAGCATCATCTCGTGCAGTTCCGTGGTCCACAGCGTCGCGTGCGGGAACACGTCGAGGAAACTGCGTACCAGCGAACGCGTGTCTTCATCGTTCTGCGTGGGCAGCGGCAGCCATTGCGCGACCAGTCCACCCGCTTGCAGCCGTGCTGCCGCAAGGCGATAGAAGTCGGCCGAGTACAGGTTGACCACGCCCGCGGCCGAAGGCGGCGGCGGCTCCAGCGTGATCAGGTCGTAGCGCTGGTCGCTCTGCAGCAGCTCGCGCCGGCCGTCGCGCAGGCGGATGTCGACGCGCTTGTCGCCGGCCACGCCGTAGTTGCCCTGGAACTGCGGCACGGCACGCAGCACCGGCGGCAGCAATTCGGCCACCACGCGCTGCTCGAGGCCCGGATACGCCAGCGTGGCACCGGCCGTGATACCCGTGCCGAGGCCGATCACCAGCGCCGAGCGCGGTGTGCCGCTGTGCACGATCAGCGGCAGCAGTGCCTGCAACCGCATGTAGCGCAGCGACGTCATGGTGTCGCCGGAATTGGACACGCCCTGGATATAGAGGCGGTTGAAGCTGTGGCTCGACGACGACTGCTTTACCACCGCCACGGTGGCACCGCGGCCCTCCTCGTAGAACACCATCTCGCCGCCGCGCGCGCGCGCCAGCAGCGTGGCGAGCCGATCGGCGGGCGCCAGCGCCGCGGCGATCACCGCGAGCAGCGCCACCATCGGTACCGCCCAGCGCGCCAGCTTGTTCACGCCCGAGCCAAGCGCCACCGCGACAACGCCGACAATGCCGGCGCCCACCGCCAGCAGCGACAGCGTATGCACCAGTCCAATGCGCGGCACCAGCACAAACCCCGCCACCGCCGTGCCGACGATGCCGCCCAGCGTATTGAGCGCCACCACTGCGCCGACACCGGCGCCGAGCCGATGATTGTCCACGCCTACGCGCAGCACGAACGGGAACGCAGCGCCCAGCAGCAGCGTGGGCACGAACACCACGCACAGCGCCGCCACGGCAAAGCTCGCGCAAGCGGCAGCAAGGCCGCTCGACGTGGCCGACTGCACCCACGCCGATACCGCCGCCTGCATCTGCAGCAGCCATTCGCCCAACACCACGATTTCGAGCAGCGCCACCAGCCCAGCCGCGGCGATCAGCATCGCAAACGCGCCCCACGGGTCGCGCGCACGATCGGCCCGCCGCGCCGCCAGTGCGCTGCCGATGGCAAGGCCCGCAAGATAGGTCGCCAGCACCACCGCAAAAGCAAAGGTGCGCGTGCTGATGAACTGCACGATGGCCTGCGACCACACCACCTCATAGCCAAGTGCGATGCCGCCCGCAGCAGCATAGAGCACCAGCGCCAGCCGGCCATCGCCGGCATCGCGCGCGGGCTGTGTGGATGCTGGCGCGGCAGCGGTGGTGACCGGTTCTTCCGCCGGCACCGTGCGCGACGCAAGGGCCAGCGCGGCAGCGGCGGCAAGACCGTTGAGCGTGGCCGCAGCCAGCGCGCTGCCCGTAATGCCGAGCCACGGGATCAGTACGAAGCCCGCCAGCAGCGTGCCGGCAATGGCACCCGCGGTGTTGGCGGCATACAGGCGTCCGCCATGTGTGCCGACCTGTCCCGCGCGCGACGCCAGCATGCGCATCAGCACCGGCAGCGTGCCGCCCATGGCCGCCGCAGGCAGGATCACCAGCACGAACAGCAACGCCCAGGCCAGCAGGCCGACACGGCTTTCCAGCCATGCGAATGGCGCGGCGGCGCGAGCGAGCGCCAGTGTGGCGCCAATGGCCAGCACCAGCACGGCGATTTCGAGCCACGCATACAGCCGCAGCGGCTGTGCATGGCGGTCGGCCACGCGTCCGAGCAGCCAGCCGCCGAATGCGAGCCCGGCAAAGAAGGCGCCCACGGCAGTGGTGACGGCGTGCACATCCACGCCGACCACCAGCGCGAGCTGCTTGATCCAGAGAACCTGGTAGATCAGTCCGGCCGCGCCGGACGCGAAAAGCAACAGGGCAGGTGCCAGCACGGCGCCGTCATGCGCCAACTGGTCCTGCCCTGCCTGCAAGGCGGCGCTTTCCGCGCGCCGCGGTTTGTCAGATCTGTGCCGCGCTTGCTGCTTGCCGGCGTTTGCGCCGGCATGCGCTTCTCTCATGGTGCGATCCTGGTGAAGAGGCTGGCCGGGATGACCCGGCCAGCCATTGCCGCCGGAATTACTTCGCGCCAGCCCCCGCCCCCTTGTCGAGGGACTTCATCAACGCCTCGGTCATCTGGTCGATGGTGAAGCTTGCCGGCCGCTGGCTGGGCGGGTAGTCCTTGAACGTCTGGAGGAACGGCGCCACCCGCGACGACGCATAGCTGATCATGTAGGCATTCTTCGCCGTCCAGTCATAGTACTGGTCGGAAACGACGTCCGCCCGCTCATAGGGGTCCATGCGCAGGTTGAACGCCTTCGGCACGCGCAGGCAGGTGAAGGGGTTGGCCCACACCTGGAAGCCGCCAGGCTCGCGCTGCTCGCAGAAGACAAACTTCCAGTCATTGTGGCGCATCGCCACCAGCACGCCATCATCGTTGAAGTAGTAGAAGTCCTGGCGTGGACCCACGTTGCTCTGCCCGGTCAGGTATGGCACGAAGTTGTAGCCGTCGAGGTGCACCTTGAACGACTTTCCGCCAATGCTGGTGCCCTTGAGCAAGCGATCCTTGATGTCGGCATCGCCGGCGGCGGCAAGCAGCGTCGGGAACCAGTCGAGACCGGACATCATCGTCGTGGACACCGTGCCAGGCTTGATCCTGCCTGGCCAGCGCACCATTGCCGGCACACGGAATGCCCCTTCCCAGTTGGTGTCCTTCTCGCTGCGGAACGGCGTGGTCGCCGCATCGGGCCAGGAGAACTGGTTCGGGCCGTTGTCCGTGCTGTAGACCACGATGGTGTTGTCCGCGATCTTCAGGTCATCGAGCGCCTTGAGCAGCTTGCCGACGTCGCCGTCGTGCTCGATCATGCCGTCCGCATACTCGTTGCCCGGCATGCCGCTCTGTCCGCGCATCGACTCGCGTACGTGCGTGAACAGGTGCATGCGCGTGGTATTCATCCACACGAAGAACGGCTTGTCAGCCTTCACCTGCTTCTCCATGAAGCCGATCGCCGCCGCCGTGGTTTCGTCGTCGATGGTTTCCATGCGCTTGCGGTTCAGCGGGCCGGTATCTTCCACCTTGCCGTCAGCGAAGGAATGGATGACGCCGCGCGGCCCGTTCGCCTTCACCCAGGCCTGGTCGTTCTTCGGATAGTACGGACGCTCGGGCTCTTCTTCCGCATTGAGGTGGTACAGATTACCAAAGAACTCGTCGAAGCCGTGCGCGGTCGGCAGATACTCGTTGCGGTCGCCCAGGTGGTTCTTGCCGAACTGGCCGGTCGCGTAGCCAAGCGGCTTGAGCGCCTGCGCGATGGTCACGTTCTGCGCTTGCAGGCCGACCGGCGCCCCCGGAATACCGACCTTCAGCAGGCCCGTTCGCAGCCCGACCTCGCCGGTGATGAACGTGGATCGGCCCGCCGTGCAGCTGTTCTCGCCGTAGTAGTCGGTGAACATCATGCCTTCGCTGGCGATGCGGTCGATGTTGGGCGTGCGGTAGCCCACCACGCCGTGGCTGTAGGCGCTGATGTTGGTCTGCCCGATGTCATCGCCGAAGATGACCAGGATGTTCGGTTTCTTGCCGGACGGCGCGGCGGCCGCCATCGCCGGCGCGGATGCCGCGGCAACCGGCGCATTGGCCGCCACTGGCGGGTTCTCCTTGGCCGGCTCAGGCGCGGCCGCGGCGGGTGCCGGCGCCGCGGCGGGCGCCTGTGCCGCTGGCTGCTGCTCCTTGGGCGGCGTCTCCTTCTTGCCGCAGCCCGCGATCGTGAACACGGCGGCGGCCATGGCCAGCATCACCAGCCTGGAGCCCCGTCCTTTCGCTATGCCTTCTTCAACTCGGTGCATGTTCCGCCTCCGTTCGTTGACCTGTTACGGTCAGTTCACTGCTGCTCACGTAATGCTCATGGCTTGCCGGCCGGATAGACCTGCAGCCAGTCCTGCTTCATGCTGATCACGGTCCAGCCTTTGGCCCTGGCCGCGTCGAGCGCCTTGTCGAGCTTGCCGACCTTGGACTGCCGGTCATAGGCGAACTCGCGCTCGGCGTCGTCGTGGTGGACCAGCACGGCCAGGCGCGGACCATCGCCGCCGGTGGTGTACTCCAGCATCTGCAGGTCGCCGTCCGAATTGCCCACGGCAAGGATCGGGCGGCGGCCGATATGGCGGTAGATGCCAACCGGCTTGCCCGGCCCGTCATCGATGAAATCGAGCTTCGGGTCGCGCACCAGCACCGGCTTGCCGTCGCGCACCGCGTACTTGACCGCCTGCGAGGAACCGATCACCTGTTCGGGCGGAATGCCGTAGACCTTCTGCGTCCACGGCCGCATGAACTCGATGGTGCCGCCCGAGACGATGTAGGTCTTGAAGCCATTGGCGCGCAGGTAGGACAGCAGCTCGAGCTGCGGCTGGTAGACCAGCTCGGTGAAGGGGCGCTGCAGCTTGGGATGCCTGGCCTGCGCGAGCCATGCGCGGATGGTGCGGTCGTACTCCTCCACCGTCATGCCGCTGTTGGCCGCGGCGATCAGTGCCAGCAGCTGCTTCTCGTTGCGCATCAGGGCCTGCATGTCGTTGGCCATCAGCGCCTTGAACGCAGGATTGCTCTTCCACTCCGGGTGCTTCGGCGCTGCCGCCCTGACCTGATCGAGCAGGAAGAAGAACTGGAAGTAGAGCGGCTGCTCGCTCCACAGCGTGCCGTCGTTGTCGAACACGGCGACACGGTCCTCCGGCGCCACGAAGGTCGGCGATCCCGCGCGCGTGGTATCGGCGACGAACTTGAGCAGCGCCTGCCGCGCTGGCCCGTCACGCCATGAAGGCAGGGCCTGCTCGGCTGCCTGAGGGGCCTGCGCCGACTGGACGCCTGCCGCGGTGGCACCGGCTTCTGGCGGTGCCGCGCACCCGCCCAGGTTGACGCCGGCAAACGCCAGCACGGCCAGGCACAGCGCGGCAAGCGCCGGGCGCAACGGGTTGCGGCCGGGCCGCTTGAGGGCGGAGAGTTCCATCACGCGCGCTCCTGTCGTTGGAAAAGGGGTTGTAGGCGGGCGACGCGGCTACCGCGCCATGGCCAGTGGCTGCTGCTTGCGCATTTCGGCCCAACGGCTGTCGTCCATCACCAGCCGGAAGCCCAGGTGCGACATGCTGTTGTACGGGTCCGTGCCGCGCCGGGCGCTGGGCCGGTAGCTCAGGCAATAGTCTTCGTTGCAGAGGAAGGAGCCGCCGCGCGTGACGCGCTTGGGCGCAGTCACGGGCACGCCGGGCTCGCTCGGGTCCCATGACGCCACGGGACCTGCGGGATCGTCGATCCGCTTGCCCAGTGCGGCCTCGCGCCGGAACTGGTCGGCGCGGTACCAGTCCGCCACCCACTGCCAGGCATTGCCGGTCATGTCATAGAGGCCGTAGCCATTGGCCGGGAACGTGCCGACCGGGCTAGTGCCCAGCGCGCCGCCCGCCTTCGGGCTGATCACTGGGAACGGCTGGATCTGCTGCCCCTGCCAGACGTTTGCCATCTGCTTGCCGTCCGGCGCGAATTTCTCGCCCCACGCGTAGGTGGCCTGCTCCAGGCCGCCGCGCGCGGCGAACTCCCACTCGGCTTCGGTCGGCAGGCGCTTGCCGGCCCACTTGGCATAGGCCTGTGCGTCCTCATACGAGACCTGCACGACCGGATGATTGTCCTTGCCTTCGATCGACGTGCCCGGCCCGCCCGGATGGCGCCAGTCGGCGCCATGCACATAGCGCCACCAGCGCGAATAGTCCTGCAGCGGCACGGGCCGCGAGGTGCCCACGAACACCATGCCGCCCGCGACCATCGCGCTGTCGGGCGGGCGCGGCGTGCCGGGCGGGAGCTGCACCCTCAGGGTTTCCCAGTCAGGCGCCTTCTCCGCGGTGGTGACGTAGCCGGTAGCCTCGACGAACTTGCGGAACTCGGCATTGGTGACATGGTGCTGGTCCATCCAGAAGCCGTGGATGCGCACCTTGTGCGCAGGCTTCTCGTTGGCCTGCGCCATCTTGCTGTCGCTGCCCATGAGGAATTCGCCGCCCGGAACGTGAACCATGCCGGCCGGGCCGCGGGTGCCATCGCCGACAACGATGCCCTGTGCCTGTCCGTGCCGGCCGTGCTGGGCCCACCAGGTCGCACCAACGCCCACCGCGACACCGGCGCACACAAGCATTGCGACCATGGCACCACGCCAGCGGCGCGGCGGCGCGGCCACCGCCGTCGCAGCGCCCTCCGCCTGCGCCATGCCCGTGGCGGCAATCCGGCGCTTCTTGCCCATGACTCTTCCTCCGTAAAGCACAAATGGTGCGTAGAGCGCACCCCGAAGCTATCGTTACAGAAGGAAAAGCGAAACGGAATTGAGTTTTCTCGGACCGTGATTTTAGATATTTCGCATCGACAGCCCGAGCGATCTCCGGCAAGGCCCGCCACGCGCCATGGGTTGATCACCGGATGCACCAATTCGGCGGGATAGTGAGGAAACTCTTGCGCCGACGAGGATGCGTCCCGGGAAAAAATGCCGCGACCCGCACATCACCCATCGAAGCAATGTGCGGGCCACCGCCTGCCATGCAGCAATCCGGAGAGCCTCAGGCGCATTGCATTCGGGAAGCGGGCGCGCCTACCAGCACTGTGCGCTCGGCCGCGTGTTGTTCACATTACCCTGGGCACCGAAGTGATCGATCGTGTAGCTGCCGCACGCATCGCCCTCCTGGGCACCGACCGGCGTGGCGGTCGCCACAAACGTCGTTGTCGTGTTCTGCCGCACATCGAGTCGATAGAATATCTGCCCGCTTGTCTGCACGTCGGCAGGGAAACGCGAGTAGCCCAGATCGGCCGGATTGGCGGTGTAGCGGTTCTGCATGCTGAAGAAGCGCTCCTGGCGCGTAGCCAGGTCCAGCAGCGCGGTCTTGGCATCGGTGCGGCGCGAGGTCCGCACGTTCTCCGTGTATGAGGGATAGGCGATCGCAGCCAGTATCGCGATGATGGCCACCACCACCATCAGTTCGATCAGGGTGAATCCGTTCGCGGCGGGAGCGTGCAGGCGAGGTTGGCGTGTCGTCATGATTTAACGCAGTTGGATCCAGTTGAGCCGCCGGACCGATGGCGGGGGCGGATTGATCTTGATGGTGGCGCCCTTGCCGTCGACCGTCTGCGCGACAAGGAAGCTGCCGCCCTTCTCGGTGTTGACGATGGTAGAAGCGCCGGTGGCGTTCAGGCCGACGCCGCTGATGGCACCGTCGCCGGCGTTTGGCACGGCCAGGCCTTCCGGCCCGAAGAAGGACTTGGCCAGCGCACCGCCCGAGCCAAGCGAGAGCGCCATGGTGAAACCGCGCGCAAGCCTGTCGTCGCAGCTCAGCACCTGGGACGCCGCCGGGATGATGGTGTTGACGATCACCATGCCATGGCTGAGGACCGGGTTGTAGACGACCTGTTCGCCCGCGTCCGGCAGTGGCAACACCCAGCCCATGCGGCCGTTGCTGCCCGTGCAACCGGACGCACCCTTCCAGCAGACGTCGTTGCGGCTGACCGCGCGGAAGGCCGGCGCATTGGCCGTAGCCGCCAGCGTGGCCGTGACCGACTGCGCCTGCAGGCTGGCCCGCGTGAAGGTGTCCTGCGTGGCCAGCGCGGTGAACTGCGCGGCCGCGCCCGCCTTGGCGTTCCAGCCGGCCAGGTCCCAGTCCCAGATGCCATAGAGATGGTGAGTGCCGGAAGCAAATGCCGCCGCACTGGTCTGGGTCTGCTCCAGCCGCTGCCCGGTACCGAAGCTCAGCAGCATGCGCGGCTTGCCGGTCGTGCCCTTGCCCGGTACCGACGCCGCAATCAGCGACGTGGTCACCGGCGCACCGTCCGTGGAGAACAGCGGCTTTGCCGCGGCATGCCAGTCGTCCGGGTTGGACGAGGTCAGGTCGAAGCGCCAGATATTGCCCAGCGCGTCGCCGGCATAGACATAGTCGGTGATATGGTCGCGGTCCAGGTCGGCCGGTGTGACATGGGCAATGCCGTTCTTCGCGCCGCCGGCCGCGCCGCTGCCCGTGTCGAGATAACGGAAACTGGCGGCACCGTTGTGCGGATCCACCAGCATGATGAACAGGCCGGCGGTACCCGCCGCACTGTTCAGGCCGTTGCCGAACAGCACGGCCCACTCGCCGTTGTGCAGCCGCCGCACCTGCGGCGTGCCATAGGTGCTGCCCAGGCGCTTGCCGCAGTCGGCCACGTTGGTGCAGGCGATATTGCCCGACGACCATTCGCCTATCACCAGGCTGGCCGCATTGGCTTCACTGAACCGGGACGGATCCGAGACATCGAGTGCGTACAGCGTTCCGCTGGCCGTGCCGGCCTTGTCCGCCACCGGCCCCGCTGCGTTGCCGCCGCCGCCAAGGCCGCCGACCAGCCAGGTATGCCAGGCACCGCCGTAGAACAGGTCGCCGGTACCGGGCGTCGCGTCCACATAGAGGTTGTGGGCATACTCGGGCGCGCTGTAGTCATAGTGCTTGTCCGTACTGTGGATCATGTCCAGCACGGCACCCGGCATGTAGGCCAGTATCTCGCGGCCGTCGTTGGGCGTGCCGGCATCGCTGGCGAAGCGCCCGTCCTTGCCGTAGCGGCCCGCGCGGAAGCCGTGCAGCAGGCCGTCGTTGCTGCCGACATAGACCACATTCTGGCGCTCGGCGTGAGCCGCCTTGTACTGCGCGTAGGCCTGGGCCTTGCCGTCGCGCTCCGGCATGGTGGCCTTGGGATACAGCGCGTCGGCCCACGGGCCGATATACGGCGCGGACGGATTGCCGGCCCAGTTCGGGCTGGCATTGATGACGTCGGCCAGCACGCTGCCGCGCGCGCGGAAGGTGCCCGCGCCGGCGCTGTTGATTTCCTTGCTGCGATCGCCGCGCAGGTAGCGCAGGCGCGCGTCGGTCGCGCTGGCGTCGCCGGCGGTCAGCACGGCCTGCTGTGCGGGCGTGAGGCTGGCCCACTGGAACGGCACCCCGCGCATGCCATCCCAGGTCAGGATGGTGCGCGAGTCCGGCGACTGGGCCGTCACGCTCTTGCCGGTTTCCGCACAGCTGCCGCCGGTCAGCGAGCAGCCTGCGTTCCAGTTGGCCTGCGGGTGGATCGACACGACGCCGTTGGCGTCGGACACCAGGTCGTGCGCGGTAAGCGCGCCCGACCAGTTGGTCGACTGGTAGAAGGCCTTGTAGATCTGCGTGCCGGTCTCCACGCGCGACGATTCCTGCAGGTTCGCACCAGCCGACCCTGCCGACTGCCCAGCCGGCGCCGCGCGGAAGCACAGCAGCTCATGCACGTTGCTGCCATCGCCCGTGCCCCCGGCAAAGCCGAAGCGGAACGTCGGCGGCAGCGGGCCGTTCGACTCCACGATCGACTTGTCGTTCATCACGGTGCGCGTGGCGCCGCCGTTCACGCTGTAGGACAGGCTGAGCCGGCCATTCTGTGTCAGCCGCAAGGCATAGGTGATCGGCGTGGCCTTGCCGCGCAGCGGCCTGGCCACGCCCTGCTGGTTGGACAGCGGGATACCGGGGTCGCTGTGAGCCATGTAGTTGTAGTTCAGCGCCACCTTCTCCGCAGTCGTCTTTGCCGTGCCCGACACGTACTGGCCCCTGTAATTCGTACGCGCCGCGCTGAAATCCCACAGGGCGCCGGTCGCACAGGTGGTCCGCACCGCGAGCCCGCGCAATACGTCGTTGAGGCCTGCCGGGTAATACTGGGGATAGCGTGCGGACAACGAAGCCCAGTTCACGTCGCCGGCACCGCGCAGGCTGATGCGACCCGGCGTTGTGCCAGCCCCGCCATTCGGTCCGGACCCGGTCGTGGTGTTGTCGCTCTTGTTGGAAAAGTTGCCGAACTCGTCGATGCCGAGGCCGATATACGCTCCGGCCACCCCGTCATAGATCGGGTTGCCGTTGGCACAGCTATAGCCGAGGCTGCCGCCGAGCGCGCCGACCGTGGCAGGCCGGCTGCCGTCGGCCAGGAAGAAGCTGATGCCGTCGGCGCCGCGGCCTTCGAAGTTGTCTCCGCCATACGTGACGGCCGTGAACGTGACGTCCAGACCCTGGCCAGCCGGGAAGGTGAAATCCGACACGATGGCGCCGTTCTGCCGGTCGCCGTTGCTGCCGCCGGACTGATAGTCGCCATTGGTCAGGCGCAGCGCACCGTTGCCCGGCCTGTCCGGCAAGCGCCCATCCGCGCCGCCCACCAGGACCTTGCCCTGGTAGTAGGGCAGCCCGCCGCAGGCGGGAATGCTTCCCGTGTTGTTGCCGGCCGTGAGGCAGGCTCCTGCCATCGGGCGCCATTTCTGCGAGGACGATGCCCCCGTGAAGGTATCGGCCACCACCATCTGCGCACGCGCGTTGCCCACCAGCACGACGGCGGCGACGGCCAGCAGGGTTGCCAGGTGTGCATCCGTTGTCTTCATTTACAGGCTCCCATGATCGGTAATGCCGTCGCCCACCTCGACGGTGCTCTGCAGCACGGCGGCGGTGTCCTCATTGCCGCCAAAGCCGGCGGCGGATACGCGGTAGAGCTGGAAGCGCTGGTCCGGGGTCGCGCCGAGATACTGGACATACAGCCCGGGCTGGCGCTGGTAGTTGATGTCGGCGCCGGCCATGCCGCCGCCGGCGGCCACGGTCATGGTCGGCGGCCGGTAGTCGGCGCGGGTAGCCCAAGGCAGCGCCATCGGCCTGGCCAGCGCCGCGCGGCAGACCTGGATGCCGTTGGGCGCGGTAGCCGTGGTGACGCTGGCCTCGCAATCGGTGCCGGTGCCGCCCTTGCCCAGCCCGAGCCACCGTTCGCCGTACTTCATGGCGTTGTGCGCGGCCTCGAACGCGCGTTGCTTGTCGCGGGTATTGCCGGCAATGCTTTCCTGCACGCCGACGCTGCGGAACATGGCTACCGCGAACAGCGTCATGATGACCAGGAACAGCATGCCGACAACCAGCACAAAGCCGCCGGCGGTACGCCGGCCCCGCCGGGATTGGGGACGGATCTTGCTCATAGCCGGTTGAGCAGTCCGACGGTCTGCTCCCAGTTCGTGCTTGCAGGCTGGCCTGGCTGCCTGGCGTTCGGGTTGGCAAAGGTCAGCGCGATCCGCGCCGAGCGCACCAGCGGCCAGAGGTTGGCGCGCGTCACCTCGTCGGCGCTCAGGTAGCGGTCGACATTGCCGGAGTCGGCACCGTCGGTGCCGTACAGCACGGCGAATCGCGTGATGCCGCCCACAAGCGCGACCGGCGCATTGCCGTCGAGCGAACAGGTCAGCTCGCCCGCCGCGCTCACGGCAAAGGTGTTGGTGTAGACCTGCGTATCGCCGGAGGTGTTGGTCTGCCCCAGGCAGTTGGTAACGCCGTCGCCGCTGGCGGTCATGTAGCGGGTGGTCAGCGCTTCGCCAGCCCCATTGGCGGCGCTGCGTCCGACGATGCCCTGCCCCGCCGCGAACTGGCCGAAATCGCCTTCGGCAAACGGCAGTGCGGTCAGCACAGAGCCGTTCAGCGGATCAGGAAAATACCCGGCGGCGCGCACCGAATCGGTCAGCACCGTCAGCGCCAGGCGTTCGTTGTCCTGCAGCGCCGCAAGGCGGTCCTGGTCGGCATGCGCCTGGCGCATGCCGAGGAACGCGGCCAGCAGCCCGCTCAGCATGAACAGGGCGATCACCATCGCGACCAGGATTTCAACCAGCACCGAGCCGGACAGCTTCCGGCTTGCCCGCCTGCACGGGCGCATCGTTTTCTTGTTCATGGCTGGATATGCAAGGTGAAGCGCTGCACGCTGGTCTGCGCCTGCGCGCCGAGCGCGGTGTTGCGGTGCATGGCAACGTACTTCTCGCCCCAGCTCACCGTGACCGAGCAGCTGACCGGCGGGGCGGCCATGTTTACGCAGTCGAGCACCGCGCCGTAGCCCGGAAAGCGCGCCTGCATGGCGGCGGCCCAGGCCTGCAGGTCGGCGGCGGCAAGCTGGGCCGGATTGCATGCGCTGTCGCGGCAGTTGGCCGGCGTATTCAGGGGATTGCCCGCACCGGATTCCGTGACCGCGTTGCCCTGCATGACGACGCGTGCCGGCACGGTTGCCGCGGCCCAGTAGGCGCGGTTGGCCTGCATCATGGTGGCCAGGCTCTCCGCCTGCAACGCGATCAGCGAGCGCACGCGCGCCACATGCGTATTGCCGAGCGCGGCCGCCTGCATCTTGGCCAGGCCCAGCAGGCCGATGGCGGTGATCACCACGGTGACGAGCACCTCGATCATCGAAAAACCGGCGCTGCGCCCGGCCCGGCTGGCTAGACGCATTGCCCCACTCCGCTGGAAACGATGATCTGCCTGCCGACCTGGCTCACCGCCACGCAACGGGTCAGCGGTGCATTGGCAGGCTCCGTCCGCAAGGCCAGCGTCACGCCACCGGCTTGCAGGTTGCGGGCAAAGCCGTCGCGGCCGTACGTGATCGCGCTGGCTTCCGGCTCCGCCGTGAACGTGTCGCCGCCCGGCAAGGCGCGCCGCACACGCAGTACCGCTTCACCTTCCTCCAGGACACCCGTCCCGTTGTCGTCGGCAAATACGATCCAGCCGTCCTGCCAGGTATTGCGTTTCGAGCAGGTCCCACCGTCCGACGACACGCACACGCTCACCGGCAAGCCGCGCTGCATGGCTTCGCTGCGCGCAAGCTGGAGATCGCCCACCAAGGCGTTCACGCCATTCGAGATGCGCGCCCCCTGCAGGGTGGTAACGAACGACGGCACTGCCACCACAGCCAGGATCGCCAGGATGGCGAGCGCGACCATCAACTCGATCAGCGAGACGCCGCGCGGATGCGTGCGCCCCCGCCGGCCGCGCCATGGCGCCGGCCGGTTGCCGTATGCATTCGCCATGTCGTCACATCCGACAGGCGAGCGCCGCCCTGCCCCGCTCGCAAAGAGAGTTGCCCATTGACTGACCCCTACGACATTGTGTTTTTGTAGCGGCGGCTCTTCTGTGCGAGCTGCGCCCTGACCCCAACCCTGCGACGCACAGCCCGTCCTTCATGCGGGGGCCGGCCTGGTTTGCGCCGGGACCGCGAGAGGTGCTCTTTCTGCTGGCAAGACTTGTGCGATGGACGCTGCGCCCCGGCCCTTCTCTCTCTCGGCACAACCACGAATCGTGGCCGTTGCGCAGCGAGTACGAAGGATAAGACCGGAGCCTTTGGTCTATCAACGGGACATTGGCGGGACAAAGTGGAAGGGGCGCGACAGACAATTGTCGCGCCCGAGATGCTGCGCGAACCGCCAGCGTTGCGATGGCGGCGCATGGTCGTGACCGACGGAACCGGGCCGTCGGCACGAGCCACCGGCTTCAGGAGCGGCCGGGCTCCAGCGCGCCTGCGCGCGCGGCCATGGTGCGTTTGGCGATATTGAGCTGGTGGATCTGCGTGGTGCCCTCGTAAAGACGGAACACGCGCACGTCGCGGTAGAAGCGCTCGGCGACCGTGCGCGCCATATAGCCGCTCCCGCCGAACACCTGGACGGCCCTGTCGGCCACGCGTCCCGCCATTTCGGACGCAAACATCTTGCACATCGACGCTTCCATGGTCACGTCCTCGCCGCTGTCGCGCCGGCGCGCCGTTTCCAGCACCAGTGCACGCGCGGCGTGCAGTTCGGTGTTGCTGTCGGCAATCATCTGCTGGACGAGCTGGTATTCCGAGATGGGATGCCCGAACTGTTCGCGCTCGCGGGCATAGCGCACCATCTCGTCGACCAGCCGGATCGCCGGCCCGATGCAAAGGCCCGCCAGGTTGATGCGTTGCTTGTTGAGCGCCTTCATGGCCGTGGTGAAGCCGCGCCCCGGCTCGCCGCCGACGATTGCACTGGCAGGAACCCGGCAGTCCTTGAGGATCACATCGCCGACGGGGGAACCGTGCTGTCCCATCTTGCGCTCGGCCATGCCGGTGTCGAGGCCGGGCGTACCGCGCTCGACCAGGAACGCGCTGATGCCGTGTGCGCCCGGCGTATCCGGCTCGGTGCGGGCAAAGACGGTGAAGAGATCCGCAAGCGGCGCATTGGTGATGAAGCACTTGGTGCCGTTGAGCACATAGTGGTCGCCGTCGCGCGTCGCGGTGGTGCGCAGCGACGTGGCGTCCGACCCTGCCTCGGGCTCGGTCAATGCGAAGCAGCCCGTGATCTCGCCGGAGGCCAGGCGCGGCAGGTAGCGGGCCTTCTGCGCGGCCGTGCCGTCGACGACGAGCGACTCCGAGGCAATGCCGGTATTGCCGCCGAATCGGGCCCGGAACACGGTGGCCGCCTGCGAAACCTCGATGTTGACCAGCGTGAGTTCTTCCGAGGTCAGTCCGGCGCCGCCATAGGCTTCCGGGATACTGTGCCCGAACAGGCCAAGCCGGCGCATGGCATCGACGAGCGGTTCGGGAATGCAGTCGTCGCGATCGATCAGCGCTTCCTGCGGGATGCAGGTCTCGATCACGAACTGGCGGATAGTGGCAAGCAGCGCCTGCAGGCGGGCGGGATCCTTGATCATGGCGGTATGGGTATGAGTATCGGACAGGTGGGAAGGTTGACGAACCGCGTGGCGGCCGCGAGCGGTGCCTGTCCGCTCGCAGCGCGACGCGGCGCTTACTGCGTGGCAATGCCGGCGGTCTTCAGCACCCGCGCCCACTTTTGGGACTCGCTGGCGATGTAGCGGTCGAAGGCCGGCGCCGACTGCGGTGCGACGTCCATGCCGAGATCGGTCAGGCGCCGGGCCATGTCCGGGTTGGCAACGGCCTGCGCGACGGCATCGGCAAGCTTCTTCACCACGGCGTCCGGCGTCTTGCGCGGCGCCACCAGCCCGAACCACGCACCGACCTCATAGCCTGGAATGCTGGCCGCTTCCGCGACAGTGGGTACGCCCGGCAGCGCGGCCGAACGGCGTGACGACGTGACCGCAAGCGCCTGCAGCTTGCCGCTCTGCACTTGGGGCCTGGCAATCGCGATGGTCAGCGCCATCATCGACACACGCGCGCCGAGCAGGTCCGACAGCGCTTCCGGCTGTCCCTTGTAGGGCACGTGCGTCAGGCTGACATTCGTCATCTGGGCCAGCAGCTCGCCAGAAAGATGGTTCGAGGTACCGACCCCCGCGCTCGCATAGGTGATCGCGCCTGGCTGGCTGCGCGCGGCGTTCAGCAGTGCGCCGAGGCTCTTGGCCGGCGACGCGGCGGGAACGACGATCACGTTCGGGATCACCCCGAAGCCGGCAATGGCCCGGAAATCCCGTTCCGCGTTCCATGTGATGGCGCTGTTCAGCAACGGCCCCACCACATGGCTTGGACTGACGGCGAGCAGCGTGTACCCGTCCGGCGCGGACTTGGCGACGAAGTCGGTGCCGATGGCACCGCCCGCACCGGTCTTGTTCTCGACGATGACCGGCTGCTGCAGGATCTGCGCCACGCGTTCGGCGATGATGCGGGACACGGAATCCACCACGCCGCCGGCCGAGAACGGCACGATGATGCGGACCGGGTGTTCCGGAAAGCGTATGGCAGCCGCGGGCTCCTGTGCGCCGGCCAGGCCGGCGGTGCCAAGGAATACCCATGCCGCCATGCATGCGATCACGCCGGCATGGCGGTGCCGGCTCCGTTCCTTGCAGCAGTTCATCACGTCTCCATGTTGGGGTGCCCGCCGTCTTCATGAGCAGCAGGTCATCTCGCCGTCGCGGCGCCCCGGGGACGTGGCACCACGACTGCTATCGTGCGCAGGCCAGTTCGATCTGCCGGACGGCCTCCGTCAGCTTTGGCGCTACCTCGCGAACCAGCTGGTCGCCGGCATTGCGCAAGGCCGACACCGAGCAATTCAGTGCGAACGCGTCCTGCTGGAGCGACTGCCGGATCGGGGCGGCAATCGCATGGATCTCGCGTCGCCATTCGCCCCGGCTCAGGCAGAAGCCGTGCTCCGCGAAATGCTTCTGCTCGGCCGCCCACATCGGCTTTTCCGTGGCAAAGCGCTCCGGGTCCTCCACCCGCAGCCGGTTCAGCACCGCGGTGCGCTCTTCGCGGTCGCAGGCCAGCAGCAGTGCCCGCCCGATCGAGCTGCTCAGCAGCGGCCGCGTGCTGCCGATGTCGGGCTGGTAGAAGTTGGCCGGATCCAGGCGGCAGCTATCCACGTACACCACCGACAGGCGCTCGCGCATGCCGAGGTTGACGGTACATCCGGTCTCCCGCGCCAGCGCTTCCATGTGCGGCCTGGCAATCTGCCGGATGGCCAGCCCGGCCAGCATCGGATACGCCAGCGCAAGCACGCCTGCGCCCAGCCGGTACTTCTGGTTCGACGCCACCCGGCTCAGGAACCCGAGCAGGCACAGCGTGTAGGTCAGCCTGGAGACCGTCGCCTTCGGCAGGCCGGTGCGTTCCACGATGTCCTGGTTTCCCAGGACAGGGCGGTCGGGCGTAAACGCCCTGAGCACGTCCAGGCCGCGCGCCAGGTTGGTTGCGAACTGGCGATCGACGGAGAGTTCATCGGAACTCGCGAGGCCTGGCAGCGGGTTGCGTTCCATTTCCGGGTGGCGTTGCGTGCTTTCCATGCTCGTTTCCGCAAGGGGGGAAGTCAACGTTGTATCACGACGGTTTCGCTGTGCGGAACCGTGCTTGCACAGGGCCGTGCCGCCTGCCACCTTGCCTGGAAGCGCAACCCACCAGTCATTCCCATGAAGGCATCCCCTGCAGCACCGACGACCGGCTTCACGACCGGTTCCACGACCTGTTCCGATTCCGCGCAAGGCCCGCTGGCAGGCGTGCGCATCCTCGACATGGCCACGGTGGTCGCCGGCCCGTTTGCCGCCACCCTGTGCGCAGACATGGGGGCCGAGGTGGTCAAGCTGGAACTGCCTGATGGCAGCGATCCGCTGCGCACGCTGGCGCCGGTGAAGGACGGCAGCCCGCTCTACTGGAAGGTCACCAATCGCGGCAAACGCGGCATTTCGCTCGATGTGCGCACGGCGCAGGGCCGGGAGATCTTCCTGCGATTGCTGCCCCGTTTCGATGTGCTGGTGGAGAACTTCCGCACCGGCACGCTGGACCGTTGGGGTCTGGATATCGGGACGCTGCGCGCGGCGAATCCGCGGCTCGTCGTGCTGCGGCTCACCGGCTTCGGACAGACCGGGCCCGCCGCCACACGGCCCGGCTTTGCGCGCATCTTCGAGGCCATGAGCGGCTTCACCAACCTGGCCGGCACCGCCGAAAGCGGGCCGCTGCACATGAACTATCCGGTCGGCGACATGATCGCCGGCCTGTTCGGCGCCTTCTCCATCGCCACCGCCATTGCCGAGCAGCGCAGCGGCCGCGGCACCCCGGCGCGCGAAATCGACCTGGCCGCCACCGAGGCCATGTTCCGCCTGCTGGACCCGCTGGCGGTCGAATACGAGCAACTGGGCCAGGCCCGCCAGCGCGCGGGCAACCGCACGACATATGCCGCGCCGTCCAACATGTATCGCACCGGGGATGACGTCTGGGTGACGGTGGTGGCCTCTTCCGACGCCACCTTCGCCCGCCTGGCCGAAGCCATGGGAAAGCCGGAGCTGGCCACTAGCGCCGAGTACGCCGGTAACGTCGACCGGGTGCGGAACATCGACAGGCTCGATGCCATCGTCGCCGGCTGGTTCTCACAACATGACTATGCAGCGGCCGGCGCAGCGCTGGAGCGGCACGGCGTGCCGTTCAGCAAGGTCTTCGGTATGGCCGACATCCTGGCCGATCCGCACCTGTGCGCGAGGCAGGTGGTTACGCGGCTGCCGGACCCGGAGTTCGGCTCATTGCCTGCACCATGCGTCGTGCCGCGGTTCTCCGGACACGCTCCGCCCGTGCCGCGCACCGGTCCGGCCGTTGGCGAACACAACACGGAAGTCTATGGCGAGTTGGGCCTGGATCCGGAAGCGCAGGAAGCGTTGCACCGGGCGGGGGTGATCTAAGTGAGCCTCGATATTTTTTGCATACAATTTTGGAATACAATAAGCTCCTTTGAACCATGCCCGGGCCCTGCCCCGGGCGCAGCCTGGACAGGAGGAGACCATGACATCCCGCGAAACCGCATCGACGACGCAGCACCTTGCCGCCCTGGAGCCCGTCGAGAACTACCTGAGGGGCCATGCCACCGGCAAGGCCGAGTACATCCGCAAGGCGTTCCACCCTGACGCCCGGATCCTCTCGTTTCGCGACGGCGTGCACTACAGCCTGACTGTTGACGAATTTATCGCCGCACGCTTCCACGGCGAGCCCGCGGCGGACGAAGCGCAGCGCAAGCGCTTCATCACGCAGTTCGATGTCACCGGCAACGCCGGCACGGCCAAGGTGGTGCTGCAGTATCCGGGCGTGACGTTTACCGACTACTTCACGCTGCTGGAAATCGAGGGGGTGTGGGGTATTGCCAACAAGACTTTCAGCGCTGCGCAGCAACCGGAAGCCAGGTAAGCGTCGACTGGCACGCGCTGCCGGCGGCCCCGCCGGGCTGGGACAGGCGAGCCTTGAGTTCGTCGCGCTCGCTGAAGCGCGGCGCGGCCAGCCAGGCACTGAGTTCGTCGCGCCAGTTCTCCCATGCGTTCTCATCGAAGTCGAACTCTTCATCGAGCCGCCCGCCGTCACGCAGATAGAAACCCGCCACGCGTGTGCCGTCCCAATAGGCAACGGCCACGTCGGCAAAATCGGCAGTGGTGCCGGCGGGCATGTCGCGCAGCAGCATCGCCAGGGTTGCCTTGAACGGTTTGAAATCGTCGGTGGGCATGGCGGGCTCCGCTTGATGGTGGAACGATGCAGAAAGCGTGCTCCTGTTCGTCCGCTGCGTCAAATCACACGTGCGCCACCACACGGTTCCTGCCCTGCTCTTTGGCGGCATAGAGCCGCTGGTCCGCCGCCGCGGCCAGCGCTTCGAGGTTCTGGCATCCGTCCATGACAAGTTCCGCCACGCCGATCGACACCGTGTAACGGATTTCCCTGCCCGGCGCCTTGGCCGGCAACAGCGCCCGGTCCGGCATGCAAACCGCGGCTGCAATGGCGACACGCAGCCGCTCGGCGACATGTGCCGCGGTTTCCGCCGTGGTGTCGGGCAGCAGGACGCAGAATTCCTCGCCTCCCACGCGGGCGACGATATCGTGCGGGCGCACGATCGCCCTGATCTCCGTCGCCAGGTGCTTGAGCACCTCGTCGCCCGCCGCATGGCCCCAGCTATCGTTGACGCGCTTGAAGTGGTCGATATCGATCATGAGCAGCGCAATGGGGCGATCGATATGCCGCCGTTGCGTGAGCCCGTCGAAATCGACCGTCAGCCCGCGGCGGTTCGCCAGCCCGGTCAGCGCATCCACGCGTGCCAGCTCGCGCAGTGAGTCGCTGAGCCGCATCTGCCTGGCCAGGAGCTGGTCGACGACCAGCAGCGTCGACCACAGCAGGATGCCCAACAGCAGCCATACCCCGATGAACGGCACGCCGAACTGGCTGGCAACCGCCAGGAACAGCGTTCCCGCCGGCACGTAATCGACCAGCACCAGATCGGCATTGTCCAGCTTCCTGAACAGCAGGACATCCTGCCCCGAACGCTCGCGCCCGCTGCCGGCCCGGAGCAGCATCGGTACAGACACGCCGGTCCAACGCCGGGGAAGCGTCTTCAGCCAGTCGCCGTCAGCAACGACAAAGTCCGGTTCGTCGGATGCGATCAGCGTGCCGCGCTCGTCCAGCAATGCCTGCTTCCCGCTTGACGTCGCCGGCGGGCGCAGTATGTCCTGGAACACGTGTTGCGGAACATCGAACACAATCGCCCCCCGGACCACACCGCCGTGAACGACCGGGGTGGCCAGCAACAACCGGGCCCCGCCTGGACGTTTCCGCGAATGGATGGGGTCGAATGTCACGTCATGTTCGCCCGGCTGCTCCCGTGCGAGCCTCAGCAGCCGCGAGTGCGCAAACGCCTGGAAGAGATCGGCGACCCGGTCGTCCGGCTGGGACGGATACGCGACCACAACGCCCGTCGTGGTGATAAAGAAGGCGTTCTCCAGCTCGACGACCAGTTCGTGCTGCACAGGCAGCAACTGACTCATCAGCCGGGCCACGTCCAGGTCGCGGATGAGGGCGGCCTCAGACCGCTCCATGCCGGGAACGGCTGCCAGCTCCTGCGCGCCGATGCCGCGGATGGGCGCATCGGCGTCAGGCACCCGCAGGCTCCAGAAGGGATTGGCGCGCGCCGCAAGCGCGTTCCGGACAGCCGGGTCCGGCACCGGCGCGCGCGGCGACGGTTCGGCGTACAGGCGCTCCGCGCTGCCACGCAGGAACCGCATCTGGCGCTTGCCGCCGTGAAGCCCGGCATCGAGCGCCATGGCCTGCAGTTCCAGCCGGTGCGCGCGCAAGTCCAGATCACGCGCGCGCACCAGGAAGTACTGGCGGCCGGCGAGCACCACCGTGACCGCGAAAACAGCCGCGAAACACAGAACGACCGTGCGCCGCGGACTTGTGCTGGCGCGGTGCCAGAGGCGCATCAAGTGCGACGCTGACGGGCTGAAGGGGCACATGCCGGGTCTCCCTGGACTGCCTGCGACGTTGCGTTCCCGCGTGAGTGTACCGTCGGCAACTGCCCGCGGGAGCCCGGTTCGCGGACGCTGCAGCTTGCCACTGACACATTCGTCGCCAAGAATAGGGCGAAGGATCCCTCCCATCCATCCCATTCGACCAGGAGTCGCCGACCATGCCAGAAGCGAGCATCACCGCACATCTTCCGACCATGGACATCGAGTTCATGCGGCGCAGCGTGCCCGAGCAGAATGCCGAAGTGATCTCCATCCAGATCCGCGCAACGCCTTCCTTCGCGGCCATGGAGCCCTGGCTGGCGCCGCTTCCACCGATTCCGTTCGCAGATGCCTTCCAATGGTGGGCCGACATGCTGCGCGCGGCATGGCAGCCATGGCTGGCGTTCAATCCCTCGCTTGCCGTGCTGCTGCCGCCTCAGGAGCCACGCACGCAGGCGCCCGGCAACCACGCCCGCTGAGCTTGTTCCGGCACTCCGGCTGACCTAGACTGAATTTCGGCGTTCTGCGCCGTGCACCTGCCGCAGTCGCCCGCGCAGCCAGCGTCCCATTCGGCCTGGCGTCTGGCGGCGCCCTGCAAGGAGACAAGCGATGCTGCAAACATCCATTTCCGAGCGGGCGCTGTCCCGTGGGCTGCTCGACGTGCTGATCCGCGCCGGGCTGATCGCCACGCTGGTCATCTTCTGCTTCGAGATCTTCCACCCGTTCTTCGACCTGGTGGTCTGGGCGCTGATCCTGGCCGTCACCATCTATCCGCTGCAGGTGCGGATGCGCGGCCGTCTGGGGCTCAGCGAGGGCCACATCGCCACGCTGATCATCCTGCTTTCCATCGCCATCATCCTGGTGCCGGCATACCTGCTTGGCGTCGCCGTGTTCGAGTCGGTGGAGCGCGCCATTGACGTCGTCAAGGACGGCAACCTGCGTATCCCGCAGCCGCCGGATACCGTGGCCGGGTGGCCGCTGGTAGGCCAGCAGCTCCATGCGTTCTGGCAACAGGCCGCCACGGACCTGAGCGGCCTGCTGATGAAGGTGGCCCCGCAACTGAAAGGCGTCAGCGTGACGCTGCTGGGCAAGCTGGCCGGGCTCGGCACGGGCCTTCTCGTCTTCGTGTTCGCGCTGATCATTGCCGGCATCATCATGGCCTACGGCGAGATGGGTACACGCAGCGCGCAGCGGATCGCGTCGCGCATTGTGGGCCCTGACCGGGGGGAACGCATCGTGGAGCTGTGTACCGCCACCATCCGCGCCGTCGCGCAGGGCGTGGTAGGGATCGCCTTTATCCAGATGATGCTGATCGGCGTCGCCTTCATCGTCAAGGACATTCCCGGCGCAGGGCTGCTGGCGCTGGCAGTGCTGCTGCTCGGCATCATGCAGCTGCCGGCCACGCTGGTGACGGTTCCGGTGATCGTCTACGTCTTTGCCACGGACGGCACCAGTGTCGCGACGATCGTATTCGCCGTCTATGTATTCGTGGCCGGCCTGGCCGACAACGTGCTCAAGCCGCTGCTGCTCGGGCGCGGCGTGGATGTGCCGATGCCGGTGGTGCTCATCGGCGCGCTCGGCGGCATGATCAGCGGCGGCATCATCGGGCTGTTCATCGGCCCGGTGATGCTGGCGGTGGGCTACCGCATGTTCTGGCTGTGGGTCGACGAGCCGGCACCCATCGTCGAAGCGGTGGAGCAGAAGCCGGCCGAGGCGCTGTCGCCTGCGCCGCCTCGCGTGAGCTGAAAGACAGCGCCGCCGCCCATGGAAGGCACCGCCGCATCACGGCATGAAAGAAATGCACGGTGCCGGGGGCGATGGGTGGCGAGAAATTGCAGACGGATGCGCGAGGCCGTGTACGGGATCGATGGGGGATGATTGGGTTGGCGTGCTTGGCGGGCGCCGCTGTTTCGCCGGCGTAGCCCTCAGGATTACCCACAAAGTGAAGACGAATGCTATTCGTTTTGGCGGAATAGCCGATACATCTTTGAGACCTCGTGCAGCACGAGAAAGCCGCGCCACAACACGGT
>NZ_CAJZAI010000008.1 GCF_914271435.1 Cupriavidus laharis
GCTCGGCGAGTGCCAGGCAGCTTCGCTTGGGGTTGATAGATTGGTGTCGCGGGGCATTTAGCGTCCGCTAAACGGCCTATCACACTCGATTCGCGTTTGTGCAGAGCATCCTTAGGGCAACCAAACGCGCTTTTTGGTTACTTTTTGTCGCTTCGGACAAAAAGTGACTCGCCGGCTACGCCGGCGAAACAGCAGCACTCGCCAAGAACGACGACACAGTCATTGCCAAGACAAAACCCCGCCGGCTACGCCAGCGAAACAGCGGCGCCCGCCAAGCACCACAGCCTCCCCGGCAACCTAGACTGATTAGCAAAACAACAGGCCCAATACCCCACGCCGGAGGCACCCCATGCCGAATCCCGCACACCACACCACACACCATTCCACGCTGGCATTCGGCCGCCTGTATGCCGATGAATCCGGCGAATCCCATTTTGGTGCCCTGTCGATGGAAATGTCCGAACGCAATTTCGCGCCGCCTGCCCCATCGTTCTGGGTATCCCCGATGAATCCCGCGGTCCGCCATGGCTTCCTGGTGGTGCCGACCGGCTGGGTGGGTGACCTGCATCCGTCTCCGTTTCGGATGTGGATCTACATGCTGGACGGCGAAATGGAGTTCGAAGCTTCCGACGGCGAGCGCCGTTCGCTGGTTGCCGGCGGCGCGTTGCTGCTGGAAGACACGACAGGCAAAGGCCATCGCAGCCGCGTGGTGGGCGGCCTGGTCGCGACACTGGCTGCGGTGGAACTGCCCCAGTGACGTTGAAAGACGCTGGATTCCCGCTCACTTGCCCTTTGGATATTCGCGGGAATGACGGTGGGGATGGAGACCTTGACTGAACAGCATCAGGCCTGCTACCCCGCTCTTCTCGCGTTCCGCGAGGTAGCGTCGCCAGCAAGGCACCGAGCTTGGCACCGTCCTGCGCGAAGGCCTGGATAGCACCGCTACGCAGCGCGGCCAGTGCGAGCGGCAGGTTGGCGTCGAACACGCCCGCGCGCAGCAGCGGGAAACGGGTACGCATGGACGTCGCGTGGCGGCAACGAAGCCATGACTCGCGGCAGGGCCTTGCGGCGGAAACCCGCCGCGACCGTGCCAGAATGTGGATTCGTGCAATGGCAGCGCACGCTGCGGATTGCGCACCGACTGAGTTTTCCCGGAGGACGGCGCATGTATCGCGGCGAACGATTCAACGGTTACAGCCATCTGGCCGGAGCCATCCTGGCGGCTGCCGGCATGGCTGTGCTGGTGACATCCTCGGCCCTCTACCACGACGCGTGGAAGGTCGTCAGTTCAGTGGTCTACGGCACCACGCTGGTTCTGCTCTACACCATCTCCACGCTGTACCACAGCCTGCGCGGCCCGGCCAAGGACGTGTTCCAGCGGTTGGACTATTGCGCCATCTACCTGCTGATCGCGGGCAGCTATACGCCATTCGCGCTGGTCACGCTGCGTGGCCCGTGGGGCTGGACGCTGTTCGGGATCAACTGGGGACTCACCGTCATCGGCATTGCGCAGGAACTCTGGATCGGCCGGCGCACGCGTGTCTTTTCGCTGCTGATCTATGTGGTGATGGGATGGCTTGTGCTGATCGCGTTCCAGCCGCTGGCCGCAGCACTGCCCGTGCCGGGCCTGTGGTGGCTGGTTGCGGGCGGCGCACTCTATACAGCCGGCATCGGCTTCTTCCTGTTCGACGAAAAGGTCCAACACTTCCACGGCATCTGGCACCTGTTCGTGCTGGCGGGCAGCGCGTGCCAGTTTGTCAGCATCCTCTGGTATGTGGGTTGACGTGGCCGGTTAGTAGACGTCGCGACGATAGCGTCCCTGCTCGCCCAGCCGACGCAAACCCGCCTCGCCGAGCACCTCGGAAAGCGCGTCGTTGACGCCAGCGGCCATGCCCCGCAGGCTGCCGCAGACGTAGATCGCCGCACCGGCCTCGACCCATTCGCGTAATGCCGCTGCGTGCTCGCACAACGCATCCTGCACGTAGCGCAAGGCATTGCCGTCGCGGGAATAGACAAGGTCCAGCCGCTCCAGCACTCCATCGGCCTGCCAGGCCGCCAGTTCATCGGCAAAGAAGTTGTCATGCCGCGCCGAACGCTCGCCGAAGAACAGCCAGTTGCGATGCCGCCCGGCCAGCGCGCGCGCCTTCAGGTGGCTGCGGAGCCCGGCCAGGCCGGTCCCGTTGCCGATCAACACCAGCGGGCGATCCTCAGCCGGAGGATGGAAGCTGCGATTGGTGCGGATGCGCAGCGCGATACGCGCCACCACAGGCGCATGGCTGGTCAGCCACCCGGATGCCAACCCGAGTCGCCCATCGGCATGGCGGGTCTGCCGCACCAGCAGTTCGAGCTGCCCATCCTGCGGCAACGAGGCAATCGAATACTCGCGATGCGGCAGCGGCGAGAGCGCGTCGACGAGCTGCTGCGGCGGCAAGGCCCGCATCGTGGCCAGGTGTGCTTCGGGCAGCAGCAGGCGCGTGGCCAGCGCTTCGGCCAGCGTCATCGCCTGGCCGTCGCAGCGTACCGGCGTGGCGCCGTCCATGGACAGCGTGTCGAGCAGGCGGTCGATGTCGGCCGGGTCATGGCAGGGGCCGATCTCGGCGATGTCGCCGGGCTGCCAGTCCGGCAGGGCGGCCTCGGGCCGGAGCACGAGGTGGAAGGCCGGCGCGCCCTGGCTGCCGGGGTTCATGTGATGACGCGCCGCTAACTGCCAGCGGCCATAGCGCGGACGCACCCAGTCGGCGATCTCCGCGCCGCCGCTGAGCGCGGACAGGTGGTTCTGCCAGTGCCGCAGCGCGCCGGTATCGCCGTTGTCGACTTCGATCAGGTCGAACAGCGGCCGCGCATGGTGGCGCTGCAGCCAGTCCGACAAGGCATGGCCGAATGCACAGAAGCGCGCGTAGCTGCTGTCGCCGAGCGCCAGCACGCCATAGCGCAGCTGGCGCAGCGCATCCTGGCCGCCACCGGCAAGCAGGCGGCGGGCAAACCCTGAAGCACTGTCGGGCGCGTCGCCTTCGCCAGTGGTGCTGACCACGAACAGCGCCTGCCGGAAACTGGCGAGGCGGCCTGCGTCGAGATCGGCGAATGAGAGCAGGTGCACCGGCATGCCGGCACCCTGCAGCGCTGTGGCGGTCTGCATGGCCAGTTGCTCGGCAAAGCCGGTCTGGCTGGCGTAGGCCACCAGCGTGGCACCGTCCTGGTCCGCACCACCGCCGGCCAGTGCCGTGACGCGCGCGCGCCGGCTTCGGTGGTGTGCGAACACGGCGCCGCAGAACCCCGCATAGGCCAGCAGCACGCCCGCTGCCATGCCGGCGCGCGACGGGCTCAGCATGGCCAGGCAGGCGCCGGCCACGGCGGCCAGCCAGCATGTGACAGAGCGGCTCATGCCAGCATCTCGGCAAAGGCCGGGGAAAGATGTTCGTCGAAACCGCCCGGCATACGCACCAGGAAACGCGCGGCAAGGCCATGCCGGCGCGCGTGCTCCATGCCGGCCTGCGGGCCGAGCACGGTCAGGGCGGTGGAAAGCGCATCGGCCATCATGCATTCGGCGTGCAGCACCGTCACCGACGCCAGCGCATGGCTGGCGGGATAACCGGTGCGCGGGTCGATGGTGTGCGCATAGCGCCGGCCTTCGCTGTCGAAGAAGCGCCGGTAGTCACCGGAGGTCGCCACGGACAGGCCGTGCAGCGCAGCCAGCGTTTGTTCCTGCGTGGCAAGCCCGTCGTCAGGCGGCGTTTCCAGCGCCACCCACCACGGCATGCCGTCCGGCTTGACGCCGTGGCCCCGCAGTTCCCCGCCGATCTCGGTCAGGTGGTGCGCCACACCCTGGGCTTCCAGATATTGCGCGACAGCATCCACCGCGAAGCCCTTGGCAATGGCGCTGAAGTCGAGCGACACGCCGCCGGGCTGCAGAGCCCGGCCGCCTTCGGCATCGACCAGGACACGGTCCCAGCCGCACCGGAGCCTGACCTGCGCGACCTGATCGGGAGACGGTGGCGCACTGCGCCGCGGCGCCGGACCAAAGCCCCACAGGTCCACCAGCGGACCGGCGCTGGGGTCGTAGGCGCCGCCGCTGTCGCGCGCCACCTGCAGCGCGCACGCCAGCACGCGCAGGCAGTCTGCCGGCAGCGCCACCCACGTGCCGGCGGCGGCGCGGTTGAACCGGCTGACGTCCGAATCCGGCTCCCAGTTGCTCATCTGCGCGATCACGCCGTCCAGCACGGCGCGAATGCCCTGCTCCAGCGCGCCGGCATCGGCCTGCGGCGGCAGCATGGCCACCACCGACCACGTGGTGCCCATGGTCTCGCCACCCCAACGCTGCGCGCGCGCCTGCGCGCCGGGTGGCACCGGCGGCGCGGACAGGGCAAGCGGGATCAGGACGCGGTTCAAGCGGACAGGCCCTCCAGGCGGCTTACTGCGGCAGCACTTCAACCGTCACCGCGTAGGTGGCACGGCGCGTCTTGGCGGCCTTGACCGAGGTCTTGTCGTCGCGGACCTCGGCTTCCATCCAGTACATGCCCGGGGCCGGCCACTTGACGCTGAACTTGCCGTCGCCGTCGGTGGTGGCGCTGAATTCCTGCAGTTGGTCACGGTAGCGGATGCCGCCCGGCACCACGGCAACCTTCAGGTTGGACGCGGGCTTGCCGTCTAGCAGCAGGCGGAAGCTGGCCGTGTCGCCGGCAACCAGGTCGTTCGGGTGCGTGATCGGCGCCAATTCCAGGCCGCGGCCGCTGGTGGCCAGGCCCTGGCTGCTGGGCTTGCCGTTCGTGACGAAGGACTCGACGCGGCCTTCGGCCTGTGTCACTTGCAGGTCCTGGGCGTTAGCGGGCACTTCCTTCGCGAACGTATCGGCGGTGCCGCGCCAGCGTTTGGTCTGACCGTTCTCCTTGTAGCTCGCGAACAGGCCCTGGTTGACCACCGCCACGCGGTAGGTGCCGGGCTGGGTCAGGTGCAAGTCGAAGGTGCTGCGGTAACGGCCGGTGGAAGCGTTCTCTGCCTTCACGGCGCTGCCGTCCGGCCCGGTCACGACCAGGTTGTCCAGGCGCAGCGGCACGTGTTCGAAGTAGAACAGGTCGTTGGAGACAGCGGCATCCACCGTCACCCAGGTATCGTTGCCGGACAGCACCGTGGCTGACGGCAGCAACCACTGGCGGTGGGCATGGGCCGCCAGCGGGGCCATGGCCGCCAGGGCCAGCACGGCGAGGCGGGTGGAAAGGCGCGATCGGATCGTCTTCATCGTCGGTCTCCGGTTGGAATCAGTGCATCAGGGGCATCAGGGGCATCAGGGGCATCAGGGGCATCAGGGGCATCAGGGGCATCAGGGCTTCAGGTCGACAGTCACGCCGCCCAGTTCATGCTCGCCCTTGGCGCGCGCAGTCTGTGCCGATTGCGGCGGCCAGGTGAAGGGCACGCGCAGCAGTTCGCGGCCACCCACTTCGCGCGCGGCCTCGACCACGAGCTGGTAGCTGCCGGCGGGCAGCTTGCCCAGCGGAGCCTTGCCGTCCGTGAAAGTGAGCATGTGCTCGCCAGGCGCGCGCGTGGCGCCGGTAATGCCGTCGGCCGGCATCTGCAGGTCGCGGCCAGCCTTGCGCCACCACTGGCGCATGTCCTTGAGCCACTTGGTGCCTTCCTTGTTCTTGAGGTCGTACCAGACCGCCAGCGTCGACACCGGGCTCTGGTCGGCGCGTTCCACCCAGACCGCGACGTAGGGGCGGTGGTATTCCGCCACGTTCAGGCGCGGGATTTCCACCTTCACGTTCATGTCTGCCGCGAAGGCCGGACCGGCCAGCGGAACGGCGGCCATGCCGGAGAGGGTGACGGTGAGCAGTCGGCGCATATCGGAAAACCTCGTCAGGAAGATGCAGGAAAGATCGGAGCGGATCGGGTCAATCGGGTCAGTGGATGAACAGGATGGCCAGCAACAGCGGCACCACCAGCCCCAGCCCCACTAGCGGCCACGTGGCCACGCGGCCGGCGGCATGCAGCTTGAGCAGGAACAGGCCGGTCACGCTGAACACCAGGCAGGCCAGCGCGAACACATCCAGGAACAGGCTCCACGCATGGCCGGTGTTGCGGCCCTTGTGCAGGTCGTTCAGGTACGAGATGACGCCACGCGTGGTTGTCTCGTACTGGGTCTCGCCGGTGTCCAGCGCCAGGCTGACCCAGGCATCGCCGCCCGGACGGGGCAGCGACACGTAGACTTCGTCGGCGGACCATTCCGCCTCGCGCCCGCTGGCGTCGATGTCCAGTTCACGCGACAGCCAGTCAGCCAGCGCCGGCGGCACCGCACTCTTGGCATCACGCCCACTGCCCGAGGCAGCCGGCATGGCAGATTTCAGCGCCGAAAGCAGGCTGGCCGGCGCCATGGCCTGGCGCGTCACCACGCTCGGCGAGGCCTCGATCTGGCCGGCATGATTGAGCGTGAAGCCGGTCACGGCGAACAGCAGCATCCCGATCAGGCAGATCGCGGAACTGATCCAGTGCCATTGATGGAGATGCTTGAGCCAGAAGGCGCGACGCTGCTGGCCAGATGCCGGCTCGGTTTCGGTCATTGCTGTGGATGGGCGGCGGGGGCCGCAGAGGTACTGTGACAGTTAAGCCACAGTTGGGATCGCAGGAAAAAGGATAATCGTTCTCATTTAAAATCACAACGACGTGGCGTCTTGCGGCTGTTTACAGTGCGTTACACAACGTGACTGATGATCAACTTTCGCCACGATCGCCCGATGCGCCAGGTCAGGGGCCCGCTTCCGGCGCCGGAAGATGGTCGAGATAGCCGCCGACCACGCGCTCCAGCGCAGCGAGCTTTCCGGTGAAGAAGTGATTGGCGCCCGGCACCACCACGACGGGCAGGTCCTGCGGCCTGGCCCAGTCGAGCACGGCGCCGAGCGGCACGCGCTCGTCCTTTTCGCCATGCACGACCAGCGTCGTCGGCGGGACGGGAGGCGTCTCATAGCTCCGGTGCCCGGGGATGGTCCCCCACGGCATACCGGTGAGAATCAGATGCGGGCATGGCAGCCCCTGGCCGCGCAGCACTTCCACCGTGCGCGCCATGACATACGCGCCGAACGAGAACCCTGCTAGGACCAGCGGCAGGCCAGGGTACTCCCGTCTGAGGTAGTGGATGACGGCAACAGTGTCCGTCGTCTCCGCGTCCCCGGCATCGTGCTCGCCTTCCGTTTCGCCGACGCCGCGGAAATTCGGGCGCACTGCCACATAACCCCTTGCGGCCAGCGCTTTCGCGAGCACGTGCGGGACCTTGTGCGTGGCCGTGCCGCCCTGCAGCGGATGCGGGTGCGCGATGACGGCGATGCCACGAACCGCCGTGCGCGGCGCATCAACAATCAGCTCGATCCTGCCCGCCTCGCCTGATACAAAAGTCCTTCCGATCCCTGCCTGCAATGCCATTCCCTTCCCCACGAATTGCCACGTCTGTCTGTTGCTACTGCCGGGCCTGGCGGCCCAGGCGCGATGGTACAGGCTGGCGCCCGTCCCTGCTTTCGCGCATGCATCGAAAAACGCCTTGACGGAACGCTGTTGCGCAGCCCATTCGCTACAATCGTCGCGACCGCGTGGCCACGGTTCGTGGCATCGGCAGCGGCCTTCCAGTCGACGCCACGGGACACGACTCCACAGACGCAGACAGGCGATGGACATCAAGCACCTACAACTGTTATCCGACATCGTCGAAGCCGGCAGCCTCAGCAAGGTCTGCGCGTCGCGCGGCATCGCGCAGTCCGCGCTCAGCAAGCACATTTCCGCGCTGGAAAGCGAGTTCGGCGCGAAGCTGTTCTACCGCACCGGACGCGGCGTAGTGCTGACGGAGTTCGGGCAATCCATCATGCCGCGCGTAAAGACGTTGCTCGGCGAATTCGAGCAGCTCAAGAACGATATCCGGGACCAGGCCGAAGTCCCGAGCGGGCCCGTCAGGCTGGCCCTGCAGGCATCGATCACGCAGCAGATCGTCGGCCCGCTGTTCCAGCGCGTGCGCGCAGACTTCCCGAAGATCGAGCTGCGGCTGATGGAGGGCTTCGCGGGCAATATCGAAGAGGCGCTGGCCAGTGGCCGTACGGACGTGGGCGTGTTCTCGCGGTATGGCGAGCGCATCCACAAGACGGACGAAAAGCTTGCCACCGACGAGCTCTATCTGATCGCGCGTGCGGGCGACCCGAATGTCGCCAAGCCAAGCTGCAGGTTCGCCGATGCCGCAGCGCTGCCGCTGGTGCTGCCCGGCGCGCCGGACGGCTTCCACATGATGCTGCTGGATGAGGCGAAGAAGGCGGGCGTCCACCTGAACACCCAGATCGAGGTCGATTCGCTGACCGCCATGCGCGAAATCGTCGCGAACGGTGCCGCGTACACGATCCTCACGCGGCAGGCGGTGGAAGTCGAGATGCAGCTCGGGCGCATTGCCGTGAGCCGCATCACCGACCCCGTACTGACACGCACGCTGGTGCTGGCCACCAGCACGCAGCGGCCACTGACCTACGCCAGCCGGACCGTCATCGACCTGATCCGGAAGCTGACGCGGAAGGCCTGAGCCGCGGCGCGGCGACGTCTCACTGCACGTTTGCCGTCCCGGCCGCCTCGCGCTGGCGCAGCAGGTCGAGCGCCACGTCGACGATCATGTCTTCCTGGCCACCGACCATGCGCCGCTTGCCAAGTTCGACGAGGATATCGACAGCCTTGATGCCGTACTTCGCGGCGGCTGCCTCGGAATGCCTGAGGAAGCTCGAGTAGACACCGGCGTAGCCCAGCGCCAGCGTTTCACGGTCGACGCGGACCGGGCGGTCCTGCAGCGGCCGCACGAGGTCTTCTGCCGCATCCATCAGGCCGAACAGGTCGCAACCATGGTTCCAGCCAAGCCTATCGGCGGCGGCGATGAACACCTCGAGCGGCGCGTTCCCCGCGCCGGCGCCCATGCCGGCCAGGCTCGCATCGACGCGGTCGCAGCCCTCTTCCACCGCCACGATCGAATTCGCCACCCCCAGCGAGAGATTGTGGTGCGCGTGGATGCCGACTTCGGTCTCCGCGTTGAGCGTGTCCTTGAATGCGCGGATGCGGTGGCGCACATCCTCCATGCCGAGCGCGCCGCCAGAATCGACCACGTAGCAGCAGGTAGCGCCATAGCTTTCCATGAGCTTGGCCCGCGCGGCCAGCTTTGCGGGCGTCGTCATATGGCTCATCATCAGGAAACCCACGGTGTCCATGCCGAGCTCGCGCGCGGTCTCGATATGCTGGCGGGCGACATCGGCCTCCGTGCAGTGCGTGGCCACGCGCACCACGCGCGCGCCGGCGGCGTAGGCTTCCTTGAGGTCATGCACCGTGCCGATGCCAGGCAGCAGCAAGGTCGCGATCCTGGCGTGCTTGACGACGTCCGCGACCGCCTCGATCCATTCCAGGTCCGTGTGCGCGCCGAACCCATAATTGAAGCTCGACCCCTGCAAGCCGTCGCCATGCGCGACCTCAATGGAGTCGACACCGGCCTCGTCGAGCGCGCGTGCTATGGTCCGCACCTGCTCGACGCTGTACTGATGACGGATGGCATGGCTGCCATCGCGCAGCGTGACGTCGGAAACGTAGATCTTCTTGCTCACTTTCGGCTCCTTCAGATAGCAGCGGCCGTGCATTCGGCCATGCGCTGCGCGATGCGCTCGGCAGTCGACAAGGCGGCGCTGGTCATGATGTCCAGGTTGCCCGCATACGCCGGCAGGTAGTGCGCCGCGCCTTCGACTTCCAGCAGCACGGTGGTCTTCAGTCCGCTGATGCGGCCAATTCCCGGCACGTTCAGATCCTGCACAGGGTCGAACTGGACGGCCTGCTTGAGCCGGTAGCCCGGCACGTAGCGCTGCACGGCCGCCACCATTTCCTCGACTGAAGCGGCAATCTGCGCCTCGCTGGCCGGCTCGCTCAGGACGTAGACCGTGTCGCGCATCATCAGCGGCGGCTCGGCCGGGTTCAGGACGATAATGGCCTTGCCACGCTCAGCCCCGCCCACGGTCTGGATCGCGCGCGAAGTGGTCTCGGTGAACTCGTCGATATTCGCGCGCGTGCCCGGCCCTGCGGAGCGGCTCGAAATGCTGGCCACGATCTCCGCATAACGTGCCTTGGCTACCCGAGACACCGCGGCCACGATAGGAATGGTGGCCTGTCCGCCGCAGGTGACCATGTTGACGTTCTTCGCGTCGAGGGAGCTATCGCCATTGACCACTGGCACACAGTAGGGTCCGATAGCCGCAGGCGTAAGGTCCACCATGCGCACGTCCGGCTTGATCTCCCGCAGGAAGCGGTCGTTGGCGACATGCGCGGCGGCACTGGTGGCATCGAACACGAGTTCGATGTCGGCGAACGCGGGCAGGCGCGTCAGGCCTTCCACGCCTTCATGCGTCGTCGCCACGCCGAGGCGCGCCGCGCGCGCCAGGCCTTCGGACTGCGGGTCGATGCCGACCATGACGGCAAGCTCCACATGGCGGCCATGCCGCAGGATCTTGATCATCAGGTCGGTACCGATGTTGCCGCTGCCGATGATGGCGGCCTTGATCTTTCTCGTTGGCATTCCTTGCTCCTGTTCAGTTCGATGCAAATGCCGTGCGGACGGCGCCGAGGCCTGCGATGGTGGTATCGATGACGTCGCCCGGCGAGACAGTGACCATGGGCCCGAGCGCTCCGGTCATGATGACGTCGCCTGCCTGCAGCGGCCGGCCGACTTCAGCCATCTTGCGGGCCAGCCACAGCGCGGCGTTGAGCGGATGCCCGAGGCAGGCGGCGCCCACGCCGAGCGAGACAACGTCGCCCTTGCGCTCCATGAGCATGCCGCACGTGCGCAGGTCCACTTCCGACAGCTTCCGTGGCTGCGTTCCCAGCGCGTACAGGCCGGACGAGGCGTTGTCGGCAATCGTGTCGAGCAAGCGGATGTCCCAGTCCCGGATACGGCTGCCGACAATCTCGACGGCCGGCAGCACATAGCCAATGGCCGACATGAGCTGCGACAGCGTCACGTGTTCGTGCGTCAGGTCGCGCTCGAGCACCACGGCGACTTCGGCCTCGACCTTGGGCTGCAGCACGCGCCCAGGCGCCACCTCTTCGTCGGGGGCAAGCTCCATGTCGGCGAACAGCATGCCGAAATCGGGCGCATCGACGCCCAGTTGCTGCTGCACCGACTTCGAGGTCAGGCCGATCTTGCGACCCGTCAGGCGCCGCCCGGTCTCGAGGTAGTAAGCGGTGTTGATGTCCTGGACCGCATAGGCGCCGTCGACGCCCATGCCGGCCAATGCTTCGCGCACCGGCGGGATCGGCTGGCGCTCCTGCGCCGCGTGGCGAAGCGAGGTGGCCAGTCCTTGCAGGATGGAGGTATCCATGGTCATGTGCGCCTCACAGTGCAAGGGTCAGGTTGTCGGTGCTCGCGAACACGAGCTTCCAGGGCTTCATGAGGACGCCCTTGAACAGCGACGCTTTCGCGAAGGGGTCGTTGGCTGCGAGCTTGGTGGCCTCGCTTTCATTGGCGGCCTCGTACACGAACAGGGCGCCACTACCGTCGGCGAACGGACCGGCAATGACCAGCCGTCCCCGTTGCAACAGGTCCTGCAGATAGGCGCGGTGAGCGGCCCTGAACTGCGCGATGCGCTCGGGCTCGTTGGCGTACTCGACGAAGGCTGCGAATTTCATGGGACGATCAGTGATGGAGGAAACCGGTGGAAATCCAGGGCACGGCCGCGACGACGACGGTGCCGATGAACAGGAAAGTCATGTAGCGCCAGATATGGCGCACGCCCTCGCTCGGCTTCGTGCGGCTGATGGCGCAGGCCGCGTAGTAGCCGACGCCGAACGGCGGCGCGAACAGGCCGATGCCCATCGCCAGCACGACCACCATCGAGTAATGCACGTCGTGGATGCCGAGCTGGCGCGCGATCGGGAATAGCAGCGGCCCGAACAGGACGATGGCGGGAATGCCCTCGAGCACGCTGCCCAGCAACACGAAGGCGATGATGGAAACGGCCATGAACGCGGGAGCACCACCCGGCAGTTGCGCCATCGCCGCGGCCAGGTCGCCGGAGAAGCCGGACTGCGTGAGCGACCATGCCATGCCGGTAGCGGTGCCGATGATCAGCAGGATCGCCCCCGACAACGCCGCCGTATCAACGAGCGCGGGCCAGAGTTGCCTGAGGTCGAGCTTGCGGTACACGAGCAGGCCAACGATGAGCGCGTAGACGATGCCGATGGTGGAAACCTCGGTCGCCGTCGCCACACCTTCCACCACTGCAGCGCGGACCACGAACGGCAACGCCAGCGCAGGCAGCGCCACCACCAGACTCTTGCCGATCATTGCCCGCGTGGCGCGCGGACTGCACGCTGCGCCGGTTTTGCGGGCCTGCCACCAGACCACCAGGCCCAGCACCAGGGCCAGGACGATGCCCGGCATCAGGCCTGCCGTGAACAGGTCGGCAATCGAGATGCCCGTCACGGACCCAATGGTGATCAGCACCAGGCTTGGCGGCACCGTCTCGGTCTGTGCTCCGGTGGCCGAGAGCAGCGCCACCATGTCGCCTTCATTGGCGCCACGCTTCTTCATCTCCGGGAACAGCGCCGGCGCCACGGCCGCCATGTCTGCCGCCTTGGAACCCGAGATGCCCGACACGAGATACATCGCGCCGATCAGCACGTACGACAGGCCGCCGCGGATATGGCCGAGCAGGTTGGCCAGGAACTGCACCATGGCGCGCGCCATCGACGTCATCTCGATCAGCACGCCCAGGAACACGAACATCGGCACCGCGAGCAGGATCAGGTGCGACATGCCTTCGTCCATGCGGCCGATCACGACGATGGTCGGCGTGGACGTGGTCAGCGACAGGTAGCCGAACGTGGCAAGGCCGAACGAGAAGGCAATGGGCACGCCGGTGAAGACCAGCAAACCCACGATGCCGACAAAGAACACAAGCAGGTTGGCATTGCCTAGCCCTTGCAGGACCGGCTGCAGCATGACCAGGCCACCCACCACGGCACCACACGCGACCAGCGCGAGCAACGCCATGCGCAGGCTCGACGTGGACAGCAGCCGTACCACGCTCATCAGCAGGATCAGTGCAATGCCAAGCGGCAGCGCGGCAGCGCGCCAGGCGTTGGAGATGTCCAGCGCCGGCATGGTCACCACCGCCTCCTCGCTTGCAAACTCCCAGGCCGGATGCGCAACCAGCGCGAGCCATGTCAGCGCGGCCACGGTTGCCACGAGTTCGAACACGCCGCGCCATTTCGGCGCCGCCGCATCGACGAGGGCCGTCATGCGCATGTGGCTGCCGCGCCGGAACGCCACCGCGGCACCTAGCATGATCAGCCAGATGAACAGCAGCGAGGCCAGTTCATCGACCCACACCAGCGGCGTGTGCAGGACATAGCGGCTCAGCACGCCGCTGAACAGCACGCCGATCTCGGCCACCACGAGCAGCGCGGCCGGCACTTCGGACATCACGCCCAAAGCCTTGTCGGCGAGCCGCAGTACGCGCGCGGGTGTACCGCCCGCTAGCGCCCCGGCATGCGGTTCCATGCGCGGGGCATTGATATCGACCATATGCGTGGACATGTCCCGCCTCCGTCATTGCTGCGGCAAGCCAAGGACGTTGGCCTGGATTTCGGGATCGACGAAGCGTTCCAGCCGTTGCGGGTAGACCGTGACCGTGATCTCGCACGACCCGGTGCCCACGGTCAGTCCGAGCAGGTGGCCGCCCGCGCCCTGGAAGGTGCCGTCCGTCACCGTGCCGTGCGCATGGATCGACGGCTTGCCCTCTTTCCACGCGATGGACCCGGTCATGTTGGCCATCTCGACATTGCGGTACGTCTTCGGGTCGAACTGCTTGCGGCCGAAGTCGTAGAAGCCGAAGGTCGCCTCCGACATGAAGCCGATGCCGACGAAGCTGGCGCTTGGAATCTTCTCCTCCCGCGCCAGTTGCTCGAGGTTCTGCAGCACGTTGTCGCCATGCCGCAGCACCATCAGGTAGCCGGTCGGCGTCTTCATGTACTTGCCCCTGGCCTCCTGCGCCGCGGCACTTTGCGTGCCCACGCAGGAAAGGGTAAGGCCCAGCGTGATGAGCGATGCCACGCGCGCGATGAATGCCATGATGTCTCCAGTATCTTGAGTGTGAGCGCCGCCGTGGCGGTGGCGGAATGCCACCGGCCAGCGGAAACCGATTGAAGAAGGGGGCTGGGACTAGACCAGCTTGCCCGAGTACTTTTCCAGCAGCGCCCAGGTCTCGGCCGGGAACTTCTTCTGCCAGTCCCGGTAGAAGCCGGCCTTGCTCAGGTAGTCGCGGAAGGCCTTCACGTCAGGCTGGTTGAAGACCATGCCGCGGCCCTTCAGTTCATCGCGCAGACGGGTATTGAGCGCATCCACCGCCTGGCGTTGTTTGAGGGCGTATGTATCGAACGTGGTAGCGGCGAGCTGGCGCAGGTCCTCGGGCAGCGCGTTCCACGTGCGCAGGTTCGCGACGAGCCAGAAGCCGTCCCATACGTGCGACGTCAGCGAGCAGTACTTCTGGACCTCGTAGAGCCGCTGCGTGCCCAGGATCGTCAGCGGATTCTCCTGCCCGTCGACGATCTTCGTCTGCAGCGCGGTGTAGGTCTCGGCCATGTTGATGCCCGCAGGTGCCGCGCCGAAGGCCTTGAACATCGACGTGAGGGCCGGGCTCAGCGGCACGCGGATCTTGAAGCCGCTCAGGTCCTGCGGCGTGTTGATCTGCCGGTTGCTGCTGGTGACCTGGCGGAAGCCGTGGTCCCAGATCTTCGGCAGCGGCATCAGGTTGACCTTCGCGAACGCGCCGCGGATATGCGCGCCGAGTTCGCCGTCCATGGCCTTCCAGACGTGCTCGTAGCTTGGAAACGCAAAGCCGATCCCGCTCACCGACGCCGCCGGCACCAGCGTGCCCCAGATCAGGCCAGCCGTACTGACGAGATCGATGGCGCCAGAGCGCACCTGCGACACCATGTCGGTATCGCTGCCGAGCTGGCTGTTCGGAAATACGCGGATGTTCAGGCGGCCGTTGGAGACACGGGCGATCTCGGCCGCGGCGGCGGTAAGGTTGACGGTCGTCGGATGGGTCGCGTCCAGCGCGATCCCGAGCTTGTAGTTGTACGTCTGCCCCGCCGCACGCGCGGGGGTGTGGAGCATCAGTCCAGAGGCGGCAGAGGCCGCCGCCAGGGCAATACCCTGCTTGAGCGCCAGGCGGCGCCCGCTGTTGATACCGCTCATTGTTTGTCTCCTGCGGTCTGGTCTTGTAGTGTCCTGCGCTATCGCGCGGCGGCGGCCGCCGGGGCCGCCTGTGGCTTGGAATGCCTGCCTTGCCTATGCCGCCTTCAACTGCCGGCCGCTGAGGTATTTGGAAAAGCTGCGCGCACCGTCCCAGTCCTGGATCAGCGTGAGGCGGCGCTTCACGAACAGCCCGTCTGCCACGCGTTCGGCAAAGGCTTCGAACGTCTCGGTCGGGTCGTCGATCTCGAAGACGAAGTAGACCTTCGCTTCTTCGTTGGACAGCCACGGGCCCGCGAGCAGTTTCAGGTCGCTGGGCAGGTTGTGCGGACGCACGCCATTGCGCAGGTTTCCGAGGAAGTCCACGACCCCCTGCATGGTCTTGGGCGACATATCGCGCAGCCACACTTCATTGAAAAACTTCGGCATCTTCGTTCTCCTTGGTTCGATGTGGATCAGGCGCTCGCCACGCGGTCGGTATAGGCCTTCATCTGGTCCCAGCCCGACAGCAGCGTCAGCTTGCGCCGCGCGAACAGGCCGCTGACCACTCGCTCGGCGTAGGCATCGAACATCGTCGACGGGTCGTCGATCTCGAAGATGAACATCACCTTCGCCTCCTCGGCCGAGAGCCAGGGGCCGGCGATCATGCGCAGGTCGGGCGGGAGGTTGTCGGGCTTGGTGCCGACGCTCAGATTGCCGAAGAAGGTCACGGCCTCTTCGATCAGTTCCGGCTTGATGTCGCCAAGCCAGACTTCGTTAAGGAACAAGGGCATTGATGTCTCCAGGTCAACGTTCTCGCTGCGAGCAGAAGGGTGCAGCGCGATGACCGAAGCATATGAAAACGCGTCGCCGCGTCCTATGCACAAAGCGAGATATCAGCCTTTCCGGAGTGAGGGATGGGGAAAGCTGCGGGCCGCGCGCGCCCTGCTTGGGCGAGCGCGCAACCTGGCCGGAGAGAGGGGGACGTTGGGCGGGACGGCACCCGGCAGCATGCGCCAGGTGCCGCATGGGCTACGCAAAGTCTGCGTAGCGGTCCGGATCATCGGGCATCGTCCACTTGGTGAACTCTGCCGGGGGCTGAGGTGCGTCGGGCGCATGTTGCGCCGTGGCCTGCGCGACCTGTGCGGCCAGCGTGGCCCCGGGAACGTCGACGACTTCTTCGCCATCTTCCGACCAGCACCTGAGTTTGACCGACATGGTCCCTCCTGCAGGTGATTCCAGGCAGCTTCGCGGTGCGAAGCAGAGTCTGGAGCGCTAAATCTTCACCCTAGGACAGTTTCTTGACGATTTGCTGACACGGATGGCGTTGACGATACATCGTCCGCGCAAAACCCGAGCCTCAGCCCCAGGCTTTGTAGAAATCGCCACCTCATCGAAGAGAAGCCTATGGCAGTCCTATGATCGGTTCATGAACACGCGCCAAGACTCCTGGATCCCGTGCGCGTACGTTATATATGGGAACAGACCTTAGAGGCACGCCGATGCGGGCTGGGCTCGCCAATTTCGTCCTGCCGCCGGGTGCCGACCCGGTTGCCCTGACGCTGCTGGCAGGCCGCGCCCTGCGCGGCATCTGCGACGGCTTCGTCGCCGTCCTGCTGCCGGCGTACCTGCTGGCGCTCGGCTTCGACCCGCTCGCGGTCGGCCTGATCGGCAGCGCCACGCTGATCGGGTCCGCGCTGGCGACGATCCTGGTCGGCATGCTTGGACACCGCTATCCGTTGCGGCGCATGCTGACGCTGGCCGCGGCGCTGATGGTGGCGACCGGCATCGGCTTTGCCGGGCTGTCCTCGCTGTGGCCGCTGGTGATCGTCGCCTTTGTCGGCACGATCAATCCCGGCTCCGGCGATGTCAGCCTGTTCCTGCCGCTGGAGCATGCGCGCCTGGCGGATGCAGCAGGGCCGCAGGCGCGCACGGCCCTGTTTGCGCGCTACAGCCTGAGCGGTTCGCTGGCATCGGCCTTCGGCGCGCTGGCGGCGGCGCTGCCGGGCTGGGTTGCGGGGCACGGCATGCTTTCGCCACTGGGGGCCATGCGGGCGATGTTCGTGCTGTACGCGCTGGCGGGAGGGGCGCTGTGGTGGCTCTACGCCCGGTTGCCGGTGCGCGACCCGCATGCGGACGCTCCGCGCGTGCCGCTGGGCGCATCGCGCGGCATTGTCATGCGCCTGGCGTTGCTGTTCAGCGTGGACGCCTTCGCCGGCGGGCTGGTGGTCAATGCCCTGTTGTCGCTCTGGCTGATGCAGCGCTTCGGCCTGTCGCCGGGCGACGCAGGCCGGTTCTTCTTCTGGGCCGGGCTGTTGTCGGCGGGCTCGCAGCTCGTGGCCGTGCCCCTGGCACGCCGCTTCGGCCTGCTGAACACCATGGTGTTCACGCATATCCCGTCCAGCCTGTGCCTGATTGCCGCGGCCATGGCGCCTGCGCTGCTGCCGACGCTGGTACTGCTGCTGGCCCGCAGCGCGCTATCTCAGATGGATGTGCCGACCCGCACCGCCTATGTGATGGCCGTGGTGACACCGCCTGAGCGGCCGGCGGCGGCCAGCCTGACGGCGGTACCGAGAAGCCTGGCCGCCGCGCTTGGGCCCACTCTGGCGGGGGCGATGCTGGCAATGGGCTGGGCTGCTGCCCCGCTGGTGGCCTGTGGCCTGCTCAAGATCGGCTACGACCTTGCCCTGTTGCGGGCATTCCGGCGCGTCGAGCCCGACCGGTAGAGGGTGCTACAGTCCCACCGCCCAGCCTGCGACAGCGGCCACGGCCACGACCAGCCACGGCGGCAGCCGCCAGAACACCAGCGCCACCAGCGCGACCACGGCCAGCCCGAAATCCAGGGGCGCATGGACCGCGCTGGTCCACACCGGCTGGTACAGCGCGGCCAGCAGCAGGCCCACCACCCCGGCATTCACGCCAGCCAGCGCCGCCTGCGCGCGCAGGCTCCCGCGCAGGCTTTCCCAGAACGGCAGCACGCCGACCACCAGCAGCATGCCCGGCAGGAAGATCGCCACCAGGCACAGCAAGCCGCCAGCCCAGCCGGACGGCTCGATCTGCATGGCCGCCCCCAGGAAGGCGGCAAAAGTGAACAGCGGGCCGGGCAGGGCCTGCGCCACGCCGTAGCCGGCCAGGAAGGCATCGCGGCCTACCCAGCCGGTGGGCACCACCGCCGCGTCGAGCAGGGGCAGCACCACGTGGCCGCCGCCGAAGACCAGCGCACCGGCACGGAAGAACGCATCAAACATGGGCAAGCCGCCCGCGCCCGCGTGCCGGGCCAGCAACGGCAGGCCGGCCATCAGCACGGCGAAGAGCGCCAGCGCCGCCAGTCCGGCGCGGTGGCTCACGGGCATCGGCAAGGGATCGTGGGCGCGCTCCGCCTCCGGGCGGATCAGCACAAGGCCGGCGATCGCCGTGGCGGCAATGACGGCGACCTGGATCCACGGCCCCGGCACCGCCACAGCCAGGCACGCCGCAATCGCCATGATGGTCACGCGCAGCGTGTCCGGGCACAGGTTGCGCGCCATGCCCCAGAACGCCTGCGCGACCACCGCCACGGCCACCAGCTTGAGGCCGTGCAGCAGCCCCGGCGGAACACCGGTACCCCACGCCGACAATCCTTGCGCAAACAGGATCATGACGACCGCCGACGGCAGCGTGAAGCCTGTCCACGCCGCCAGTGCCCCGGCATAGCCAGCGCGCGACAGCCCGAGCGCCAGGCCTACCTGGCTGCTGGCAGGGCCTGGCAGGAACTGGCACAGGCCGACGAGATCGGCGTAGGCACGCTCGCTCATCCAGCGCCTGCGCGTGACGAACTCCTCGCGAAAGTACGCCAGGTGCGCCACAGGCCCGCCAAACGAAGTCAGCCCCAGCCGCAGGAACACCAGGAAGACCGACAGAGCACCATGATGGTGCGCGCCGCTGCCACCTTCGCTGTTGTCGACTGCATCGGGTTGCGTCATCGGGTTGCGTGGCGTCGCTGCCATGCTTTCTCCTTGCTGGAACGTTTGCGGATCCGCCTGCAGCGGACCGACGCCGATTGTAGGCGACGCCCGGTTGCATTGCAGTGACGACGCCAGCACTTCCGGCAATTCAAATAGACCCTACCGATTCCATGGGTGGTTTTACCCCAATCAAGTTAGATAGGGCCGCGCCGATATGCGGTGACGGACGCCGAAAAGTCCGACTACACCGAGCATATGGAGGAATGAAGGCAATGCTGCAAAACATGAGTCTGAGGAAGAAGCTCTTGCTGCCACTGGTGCTGAGCTGGGTATGCCTGCTCGGCATCACGCTGTGGAATGCATGGCAGATGCGCGCGTTGCGCCTGGAGGAGCGCCGCCTGGACCTGGCCCACGTGACCGACACCGCAGTGTCGGTGGTGGCCGAGTATGAGGCGCTGGCCAGGGCGGGCAAGCTGCCGCTGGACGAGGCGAAGCAGCAGGCGCTGGAACGCGTACGCGCGATGCGCTTCGGCGACGACGGCTATTTCACGCTGATGCGCTCCGATACCGAGGTGCTGATGCATCCGTTCAAGACCGAGATGAACGGCAAGAAGATGGAGGACATGAAGGATCCCAACGGCACCTACCTGTTCCGCGACATCGCCGCCATTGGCAAGGGACCCGGCAAGGGCTTCGTCCACTACCTCTGGCCCAAGCCCGGTGCCGAGGCGCCGCAGCCCAAGCTCAGCTATGTCGCCAACTTCCGCCCGTGGGACTGGAACTTCATCGCCGGCCTGTACCTGGACGACATCGAGGCCGCATTCCGTATCGCACTCTACAAGGCGCTTGGCCTGTTGCTCGGCGTCGGCGCGCTGATGACCGTGGTCATGCTGCGCGTGGCGGGCAGCCTGCAGAAGCAGCTTGGCGGCGAGCCCGCGCTCACTTCGCAGATTGCCGCGCGCATCGCCGACGGCAACCTGGCCACCGCGGTCGACGTGCGTCCCGGCGACGAGCACAGCGTGCTGTTCGCCATGCAGCAGATGCAGTCGCGCCTGACCGGCGCGATCGGCAGCATCCGTGGCTCGGCCGACTCGATCGCCGGCGCGGCCAAGCAGATCGCCGCCGGCAACTCCGACCTGTCGCGCCGCAGCGAGGAGCAGGCGGCGTCGCTGCAGCAAACCGCGGCCAGCATGGAGCAGCTCACCAGCACCGTGCGCCAGAGCGCCGACAATGCCCGGCAGGCGAGCCGGCTGGCCGAAGGCGCGTCGGAGATCGCCGTGCGCGGCGGTGGCATCGTCAGCCAGGTCGTGACGACCATGGGCGACATCAAGGAAGCGTCCGGCAAGGTGGTCGACATCATCGCCGTGATCGAAGGCATTGCGTTCCAGACCAATATCCTGGCACTGAACGCTGCGGTGGAAGCCGCGCGTGCCGGCGAGCAGGGCCGCGGCTTCGCCGTGGTGGCCGGCGAGGTGCGCACGCTGGCGCAGCGCAGCGCCACCGCGGCCAAGGAGATCAAGGCGCTGATCGGCAATTCGGCGCAGCGCGTGGAAGACGGCGCAGTGCTGGTGGAGGGCGCCGGCAAGGCCATGGACGAGATCGTCGAGGCGGTCAAGCGCGTCACCGACCTGATGGGCGAAATGCGGGCCGCTACGGAAGAGCAGACCGGCGGCATCGAGCAGGTCAACCAGGCGGTATCGCAGATGGACCAAATGGCGCAGCAGAATGCCGCGCTGGTGGAAGAAGCCGCCGCCGCCGCGGCATCGCTGGAAGACCAGGCTGCCGCCCTGCATCACGCGGTGGGGCAGTTCAGGCTCGCGGGCGCCTGAGCGGCGCGCAGCCTGCGCGGCCAGCCACCTGCCATGGCCGCGTGTATGATGAATCGCGGCAGGCTAGGCTGACGCCCGCCGCGATCCCTTCCACACGCAGGAGCAGATCATGATGGCATTCCTTGGCACCGTGTTCGTTGGCCTCATCGTGGGACTGATCGCCCGGGCCATCAAGCCCGGCGACGACAAGATGGGCTGGATCATGACGATCGTGCTGGGCATTCTGGGGTCCGTAGCGGCCGGATTCGTGGGCCGCGGGCTGGGCTGGTACCAGCCGGGCCAGCCCGCCGGCTGGATCGCCTCGGTGATCGGCGCAATCGTGCTGCTCGTGCTCTACGGCATGGTGCGCCGCAAGGGCTGATCGACCTTCACCACTTCCGCCGAGGCGGTGGTGTCTTCCGGCGGCGGCGTCTGGGCCATGGTGCGCGGCAGGCGGATCTCCTGCGGCCAGTCATGGCAGCGCAGGAGCGCCTGTTCACTGCCCGGCGTCGCCATCGACGCCACCTGCGGCGCCAGGTAGCGCAGCACCCGCACCGCCAGCGCGCTGGTGAAACTGTAGCGGGCGGCATAAGGCTCGCTCACGTTGATGGTCACAGTGCCAAAGAAGCGCTCGCCGAGCGTAAATACGAACGTGGCCGACCGGTTGACCGAACGCGACGAGATCAGCCGCCCGCCCGGGCCATAGGTCTGGAAGCGCTGGTCGCCGGTGCCGGTCTTGCCGGCGACCGGCAGCGGCGCACCGCCCTTGCCCGGCACCACGAACGCACCGGCTATCGACCTGGCCGTGCCGCGTTCCACCACATCCAGCATCGAGCGCCGCACCAGTGCCGTGATTTCCGGCGCCAGCAGGCGCTTGCCCGGCTCGGGCTGCAGCACAAAGCGGGTCGCATACGGCGTGTTGGCGGCGAAATCCAGGCTGCGCACAGTCGCGGTCTGCGTGGCCATGCCGCCGCTCAGGATGATGCCGGCCAGTTCCGCCAGCGCCGCGGGACGGTCGCCGGAAGCGCCGATCGCGCTGGCGTAGGAAGGCGTCAGGGAATCGAACGGATAGCCCAGACGCTGCCAGCGCTTCGCGATGCGCTGGAACGCCTCCTGCTCCAGCAGCGTGCGGATGCGGTTGTCCTGCCCGTACTTGCTGCGCGAGCGGAACAGCCAGCGGTACACGTACTGGCGCTGGTCCTTGCTGTCGCGCAGGATCTGCGACAGCGTGGCGTCGGGGTTCTTGTCCAGGTACTCCACCATCCACAGTTCCAGCGGATGGATGCGCGACAGGTAGCCGCGGTCATTGAGGTTGAACTTGTCGTGGCCGTACTTGCGGTACAGCGCCGGCAGGTCTTCGCCGGCCAGTTGCTTGTCGGACATGCGCGAGCGCATGATGCGGATGAAGCTTGCCTCGTCGAGATCCGGGCGCGCGCTGAGCAGCGTCACCGACAGGCGCACCGCCGTATAGTGCGGCGTGCTCACGCGCACGCGCCCCAGCAGCGTGGCCAGGCGCTGGTCCGAATCCTTGCCGCGGTAGCGCTGGTAGAAGCCCGTCATGTAGGCGCTGCCTTCCTGGTCGGCGAAGCGCTCCAGGTAGACGCGGCGCTCGGGCGCATTGCGGTCCTCGAAGATGTTGCCGATGTCCACGTTGCCGTGGAACAGCTCATAGCGCACGATGTCGCGCATCATGCGGATGAACACCAGGTTGACCGAGTGCTGGAAGCCCACGCGCACGGTCATGATGCGCTCGCCCTCCCAGCGCTCGAAGTTGGAGAAGCTCTGCAGCCCGCCGCCGGTGTAGAAGCCTTCGCCGGCGCTGCCCGAATACTTTCGCTCCATGGTGGCGTCGAGCATGGCCGCCAGTGTGCGTTCCTGCGGCGTGCGCGCCTTGGACAGGTAGTCCACCGCCCAGCGGCTCATGGCGTCCTGCTTCGCCAGCTTGACGCCTGCCAGTTCTTCCTTGCTCATGCCGGCATAGCGCGCATGCAGTTCGCTGAAGATCTCCAGATACGTCACCAGCGTGCGCAGCTTGGCCGTCGAGCCCAGGTTCAGCCGGGCGCCGCTGTTGATGTCGAACGGCTGGTCGACGTTGTCGGCCTGCACGCGCACCACGCTGGCATTGCCCACGCGCTCGAACAGCGTGAAGCTCGCCACCAGTTTTGACGGATCGTCCTGGTCGCGCAGCAGGTTGTGACCATACAGTCCCATGGCGCGCGCGTCGTTCTTGTTGCGCATGCGCATGAGGGTGTCGGTGACGATGCGCTGGGCCTCGCGGTTGATGGTGCTGTCCACGGTCACGTCCAGGCGGTCCATGTCGTAGCGGCTGTCCACGCCGGTCAGGTGCCCGATGTCGGCACGCACGCGGTTGATCGCCTTGCGCGTGACGAACGGCTGCTGTTCCGGCCTGGCAGGCGGCGCGGCCTTGTCCAGCGGCTGCCGCAGCGCGGCATCGCGCAGTTCGGCCGTGATGATGCCGTTGGCGGCCAGCAGGCGCAGGTAGCTGCCGGTGAGCGCATCGAGGTTGGTATCGTCGCGCCGCAGGTGGTAGGACGGGCGGCGCTGCGAAATGATCAGCGACAGCGCGCGCTTGAAGGCCTGGGCCTCGCGGTCGGTCGGCTCGCGCGAATCCATCTGCTTCATCAGGCGGTTGACCTCGCCGAAGTCCTCGCCGTACCAGACCCACAGCGCGTCGCCGATGCCGTTGACTTCGCCAAACCCGACCCTTGCCGACAGCGGCACCGTATTGAGGTAATCCACCACGATACGCTCGCGCGCGCGCTGCGTGTCAGGCCCGTCCATGTAGGCGCGCAGCGAGGCTGACGCCATCTGCCGGAATTTCTCGGGAATGGATTGCGTGCGGCCCTCCGGCGAGTGCCGGTATTTCTCTATCTGCGTGGCCAGGGTGCTGCCGCCCGGCGAATCGTGCGACCGGTCCGCCAGCCGGATCGCGCGGTCGATCACCGCGCGCGACAGCCGCTTCCAGTCCAGCGCCGGGTTCAGGTTCGGGTATTCAGGATTGAGCAGCCCCTGGTTCTCGACGAACAGCAGCGCGTTCACCAACACCGGCGGCACAGCGGCGAAGTCCTCGTACTGGCGCTGCGGGTAGCGCTCGAACACCAGCGTCATGCCGTTGCAGTCGCGCAGCACCAGGCCGGCCTGGTTCTTTTCGCGGTAGGGCGGGAAAATGCCCTGGTCCATCAGGCGGACCATTTCCGGCGACATGCGCGCCTGTTCCGCCGGCACGTAGCCGCGCTCGCCGAGCCGCTGCGCAAACAGCGGCAGCCGGCCATAACCCATCCGGGCGTCGTAGGGTCCGGAATGCGGGAAGCGGATGCTGTCGCTGGCGCCGGGCTGCACCTCGTAGGTCAGCTGGCTGACAAAGCGGCCAAGATAGCGCGCCTGCCATTGCGAATTGCGCACTTCACTGGCAACGAGGCTATAAACGACATACCCGCCCCCACAGAGGGCGACTGCCAAGCCAGCGAAGATCCAGCCACGTCGTGCCACGTTTTGGCCATCCCGTTCTACCGGCACCCTCGGCGCGGTCTTCACGCCGGTCCCAAGTGCAAGTGCGGCGGGCCGCTGCCGCGTACACCGCCTGTATGAATATTAGTAGGAAGGCGAGCCCAGCGCTGCAAGCGCGTGATCGCGAGCGCGGCTGTTGCCACAAAGCATCGCCGCCCCGCGCCACGCATCGTCCACTTGCGGGAATCGTCAGGCTGCTGGCGGCTCGGCCACGCGTACCGGACGGCCGCCGAATGGGTAATTCGGGTCGTTGTAGCCATGCGTCGACGCGTGGCCCGGCGTGACCAGGCCGTCAACCAGGGCCTCTTCCTCGGGCGAAATGGTCACGTTCAGCGCGCCGAAGTAATCCTCGAACTGGGCCAGCGTGCGCGGACCGGCGATCACCGACGTAATGATCGGGTTGGCCAGCACCCAGGCTGCGGCAAACTGCCCCGGCGTGAGGCCGCGCGCCTCGGCATGCACCTTGAGCTGCTGCGCGATGACGAGCGATTCCTCGCGGAATTCGGTCTGCATCATGCGGCGGTCGGCGCGGCCCGCGCGCGTGCCGCTGGCGGGCGCCTGGCCGGGCTGGTACTTGCCGGTCAGCACACCGCGTGCGATCGGACTGTACGGCACCACACCAAGGCCGTAGTGTTCGCACGCCGGCAGGATCTCGACTTCAGGCATGCGGTTGAGCAGGTTGTAGTACGGCTGGCAGGCCACCGGGCGCGGCACGCCGAGCTGGTCGCACAGCCGCGCGATCTCCGCAATGCGCCAGCCGCGGAAGTTCGACACGGCCCAGTAGCGGATCTTGCCGGCCCGCACGAGGTCGCCCATGGCGCGCACTGCTTCCTCCAGGTTCTCGCTGGCGTAGTCGCGGTGCAGATAGAGGATATCGAGATAGTCCGTGGCCAGGCGGCGCAGGCTCTCCTCTACTTCGCGCAGGATCCACACGCGCGAGTAGTGCGAATGGTTCGGGCCTGGCTGCATGGGGTTGCCAAGCTTGGTGGCAAGTACCCAGTCGTGCCGGTCGCCAATAAGCAGACGCCCGACCATCTGCTCGGACGCGCCTTTGCTGTAGACGTCCGCGGTATCGATGAAGTTCACACCGTGCTCGCGCGCGCTGGCGACAATGCGTGCCGCTTCGGCTTCGTCGGTCTGGTCGGCGAACATCATGGTCCCCAGGCACAGCGCGGAGACCTTGAGGTTGCTGGCACCAAGGCGGCGGTATGGCATGTCAGGCGTGGCAATTGCAGGCATGGCGGGTTTCCTGTGGGCTTGGATCGAGGTCCGGAATGGTTGGTGTTGGCGGCAGTGATGCCGGTCTCGCATTTTGCCGCGAATGCGCAAGACGTGCAGACAGTGGACAGCGGACCGTGCACAGCAACAGTGCCGCCGATGCCCAATGCCCATCGCATCGGCCAAGCCGATGGCCGCCGTGTATCGCTGCGGCGATCTCGCCCGTCGTAAAGTGGTGTGACATACAGTCCTTACACATTCTTACAGCAGCGACCCGGCATCTTGGCTAGCCTTGAATCGCTCCTGGCAGCAACGCCGCAATGCAACATGCCCGGGGATCAATGGCGTTCGCGCCTCGCTCTTCACGCTCGCACGACTCACTGCGGTGACGACGCGGGCAAATCCCGGACCGGCTTGCCCGGTCGGACACACAGGCCCGTCCCATGCCCATGCAGGCGCCGGGACGCGGTGCATAAAAAATAGTTTTGGGGGACAAGACTGCGCTTGCGCGCCAGCCTACGGGTCACGCGCGGGAGAGCGCTCGCCCATGCTGCCCGGTACCTGCCGAGGCGGTGCGGATCAGCTTTATGTGCGTGAGGAAGCCATGGACAAGAAGCCCGAGAAGCCGGACCCAAGAACAATGTTGCCCGCCAGGATGCCGAAGTCGCGCCCACCGCGGCAGGACGATGCCCTGGTACGCCGACGAAGCCGCGAGATCGGCCTGCGTCCGCTATGGCAGATCGCCCCGCGCCTGGCCAGCTACGGGATGGTCGCCTTCATCATCTGGATCATCCTGTCGGTGATGTTCCCGCCGGTGTTCAACCGGTCTTCCGAACGCGCCGTGGTCAACAGCCCCGTGAACCTTGTGACCACGCCGGTGGAAGGCGTCGTCACGCACCAGGCCGTCGCCGTGGGCGGCACGTTCTCGACCGGGCAGCCACTGATGACGCTGCAAAACTCCAACCTGGACCGCGCGCTGCTGATGGAACTGACCGGCAAGCAGCTCGACAACCAGACACGCCTGGAGGCGGCCCGGGCCAAGCTGGCTTCGGACCAGACCCGGCTGGCGTCGACCGCCCAGGAAATCCAGCGCTACCAGTCGGCGGCACAGCGTGAACACGCTGCGCGCGTCAAGGGCATTGAAGCAAAGCTGGCCGTCGCGCGCCAGCAGATCGACCAGCAGGAAGACGTGGTCAACCGCAACCAGGCCATGCAATGGGCCGGCGCGGTCAGCGAGGCCTATACCGATGCCTCGCGCAACCAGTTGACCGTGCTGTCCGGCCAGCGCGAAGCCATCCAGGCGGAACTGGACAGCGCGCGCGGCAGCAGCGAGGCAGCGCGCAGCAAGGTCTACATGAGCAGTGCGGACGGCGCCGTCGGCGCGCTGGTGCAGCGCCAGGATGAACTGCGCGCCGGCATTACGCAGCTGCAGTCCCAGATCACCCAGCTCCAGGAATACGGCGAGTCCGTCGACAAGATGGTCAGCACCGAACAGGACCGGCTGGAGCGGGTTTCCAACCTGGAGATCAAGGCCTATACGGGCGGCGTGGTCGAAGACGTGCTGGCGCCCCCCGGCACGCGCGTCGCGGCAGGCGCCACGCTGATGCGCACGACCAACTGCAGCCAGCCCCGGGTGGTCGCGGTATTCCCGCGCAGCCTGAGCAAGCACCTGCTGCCGGGTGCGCGCGTCACCGTGAATGTGGATGGCGTGGCCACGCCTGTCTCCGGCTCGGTGGCCGAAGTCCTGCCGCGCGCGCCGGACGGCGACCAGGCGCGCTACTTCGTGCCGTTCCCGCCGATCGAGAAGAACGAGGTCTACCTGATCGCCCGGCTCGACAAGCCGCTGCCCGACCTGCCCGCGACCGGCACGCAACAGACCGACCGCTGCGCGCTGGGGCACTGGGCCAAGGTCAGCCTGGACCGCTCCTGGCTGCGCAGCCTGATCTGAGGATCTCGACAAGGGTGGAACCAGCGCCCGCAGGATGGAGTTCACCGTGCAGCGTTATACGATCCCACGCCTTGCTGCCTGCATGCCGGCTTGCCATCGCGCAAACCATGGCCGGCTGCTGGCAGCGGCGGTGCTGGCCTGCTCCGCATTGAGCACGGCAGCCACGGCGGCGCCCGCCGCCACTTCCGCCCCGCCGGCGCGCGAGCAACTGCTGCGCGACGGCTGCAAGACGCTGGCCGCGCGCGTGGCCGCCGTGCCGGGCAAAGGCCCGGTGATGCTCGGCAGCTACGAGCCCGCCCCCGGCGGCGAGCCCCTGCCGCCGCCGCTGCAGCAATCCGCTTTCGTCTATGACAACGCGCTGGCCGGCGTGGCGCTGATCGCGTGCGGCCAGCCGGATGCCGCGCGCCGCATCGCCGATGGCGTGGTGGCGGGCGCCACGCGCGACCGGCATTACCACGACGGCCGCGTGCGCAACGCCTATCGCGCCGGCGCGGTGCCGGACGGACCGGTGCCGATGCCCGGATGGTGGGACGCGCCGAGCAAACGCTGGTTCGAGGACGCCTACCAGGCCGGCACCGCGACGGGCAACGTTGCGTGGGCCGCGCTCCTGCTGCTGGCCACCTACGAATCCACGCACGAGCGGCGCTACCTCGACAGCGCCGCGGCGCTGATGACATGGGTCGACAAGCAAACCTTCGGCAGCGAAAGCCCGGCCGGCTATATCGGCGGCTTCTTCGGCCACGAGCCGGCGCCGCGTCGCCAGGGCTGGAAATCGACCGAACACAATGTCGACGCCTATGCCGCGTTCCGCTGGCTGGCATTGCGCACCAACGACGCGCGCTGGGACGCGGCCGCGCAGCGCGCGCGCCGCTTCGTCGACGCGATGTGGCAGCCCGGCGAAGGCCGCTTCGCCATCGGCACGCGCGACGACGGGCGCTCGCTCAACGGCGAGCCGTCGGCGCTGGATGCTTCGCTGTGGCCGCTGATCGCGGTGCCTGAATCGGCAGCGTCATGGCGGCGCGCGCTGGACTGGGCGCGCACGCACCACGCGGTAGGCGGCGGCTATGGCTTCAAGGCGCGGCCCGACGGCGTGTGGACCGAAGGCACGGGCCAGGCCGCGCTGGTGCTGCGCGCCAGCGGCCGCGACGACGAGACGCGTTCACTGTGGCCGCTGCTGCTGGCGCAGCGCGCGCCGTCCGGCATGCTGTTCGCCACGCCGGAGCCGCGCATCAGCACTGGCCTGTCGATCGGGCCGGATTCGACCACCGAAGATTTCTACTACTACCACCTGCCGCACCTGGGCGCGACCGCCTGGGCCGTGCTGGCGGCCGCTGGCTGGAACCCGTTCCAGCCCGGCGGCGCCTGCCCCGCCTGCAAGACAGGCACCGCACAAGCGCAGGGGCCACCCGACGACACCCGCAGGGAGTGACGATGTTCGCCTACTTTCTTGAGAACCGCATGCTGGTCGAGATCAACGCCGGCGCTTTCCTGATCGCCGTGCTGTGCCTGCGCGGCGACCGCCACCGCGCCGCCGACCGGTGGATGTTCGGCGCTGCCGCGGCGGTCCTGCTGATCGTCTACTACGTGTGGCGCTTCTCGCAGACGCTGCCCGAATGGCGGCTGGATTTCGCGAGCCTGTGGGCGCATGTGTTTTTCGGCTTCGAGACCCTGACCGTCGCCTATACGCTGATCTCCATTGTCACGCTGACCCGCACTTCGGATCACGGTGCCGCCGCCGATGCCAGCGAGGCCGCGCTGCGGCGCAACCGCGGGGCACCCGCGGTGGACATCTTCATTGCCACCTACAACGAAGGCCTGGAGGTGCTGGAGAAGACGATCGTCTCGGCGCTGGCGATCGACTACCCGAACTTCCGCGTGTGGGTGCTCGACGATACGCGGCGCGACTGGCTGAAGGCATACTGCGCGCGCGTCGGCGCCAACTATGTGACGCGGCCCGACAACACCCACGCCAAGGCCGGCAACCTCAACAACGGCCTGCAGCACAGCGCGGCGCTGCCGGACGGGGGCGCACCGTACATCATGGTGCTCGACGCGGACTTCGCGCCCAACCGCAATATCCTGCTGCGCACCGTCGGCCTGTTCGACGATCCCCGGGTGGGCGTGGTGCAGACGCCGCAGTTCTACTACAACGCCGACCCCATCCAGTACAACCTGCGCTCGACCGAATGCTGGGTCGACGAGCAGCGCGCCTTCTTCGACATCATGCAACCCGCCAAGGATGCCTGGGGGACGGCGTTCTGCATCGGCACCTCGTTCGTGGTGCGGCGCGAGGCGCTGGAGACGATCGGCGGATTCCCGACCGGCACCGTCACCGAGGACATCCACCTGACTTACCGGCTCATGCCGCACGGCTATGTCACGCGCTGGCTGAACGAGCGGCTGAGCGTCGGCCTGTCCGCCGAGGGCCTGCCCGAGTACATCAGCCAGCGCAGCCGCTGGGGCCTGGGCACGATCCAGGTCGCGCTGACCGCCGACGGGCCGCTGCGCGGGCGCGGCTACACGGGCTTGCAGCGCCTGCACTACGTGCACGGACTGCTGCACTGGATCAGCCGGCCGTTCACGCTGATGCTGCTGGCCGGGCCGCTGCTGTACTGGTACCTGGACGTGCCCACGCTGTATGGCGATCCGCTGCAGTTCCTCGCCTACGGCGTGCCGGCCCTGCTGCTGTACTGGGCCTACAGCATCTGGGTGACCGGCTCGCGCGCGATGCCGATCTTCACGGAAGTGACGCAGATCGTCGCGGCGCTCGCGGTCACCGCGACACTGGCCAGCGCGGTGATCAAGCCCTTCGGCCGGCCCTTCAAGGTCACCAACAAGGGACTCGACCGCTCGAAGCTGGTCGTGCACGGCAAGTTCGCCGTGCTGTATGGCGCGCTGTTCGTGCTGACCGGCATGGGGCTGGCACGCGCCGTAGTCGCCGATGCCGACGCGCAGGGCGTGGTGTTCAACGTCGCGTGGACCATTGTGTCGATGGTGCTGTACCTGGCGTCGCTGCTCGTCTGCGTCGAACTGCCGCGTCCACGCAAGGAAGAGCGCTTTCCGTACCAGGCGCGCGCGCTGCTGCGGCTGCATGGCGCGGACGGCACTGCGCGCGAGTTCGCCGGCGTCACCCGGGACCTCTCCTGCAATGGGGCCGCGCTGCTGTGCACGCACGCGGCAACCGTACCGGACGGTGCCGAGGGCGCGTTCTGGCTGGCGCCATTAGGCTGGGTGCCGTGCCGGGTCGCCCGCACGCGCAAGGGACTCATCGGCGTGGCGCTGCGCCCTGACATGGCAGCGCGGCACCGGCTGATCCGGCTGCTGTTCAGCGAGCCCGCCCACAACATCGCATACCAGGGCAGGCCGCGCGTCGCCATCGCGCAACTGCTGCGCCGCGCCTTTGCCGGTTGACCACGGATGAGCAATATGAAATCACGACTGATGCGGACCTTCCCTCCTTTCCGGCACATCGCGGCGGTTGCCGTTCCCCTTGCGCTCACGGCTTGCACGCTGGAGCCCACCTATCAGCGACCCGACCAGCCGGTGCCCAATGCCTGGCCCACCGGCCCGGCCTACGTCCAGGGCACAGGCACACAGGCGCCAGCCCAGGGGCAAACCCAGACCCAAACGCAAACGCCCGCGGCCAGCCTCGGCTGGGAAGACTTCTTCACCGATGCGCGCCTGCGCCGGCTGATCGAACTGGCGCTGGCCAACAACCGCGACCTGCGCATGGCGACGCTGGCCATCGACCAGGCGCGCGCGCAGTACCGCATCCAGCGCGCGGCGCAGTTCCCGGCCATCAACGCCAATGCGGGCATGGTCGCCTCGCGCGTGCCCGGCTCGTTGCGCGCGCCCGGGCAGTCATCGGTGCTCCATGCCTACACGGCCGGCGTTGGCTTCAATGCGTTCGAACTCGATGTATTCGGCCGCGTGCGCAGCCTCAAGCATGAGGCACTGGAGCAGTACCTGGCGGTGCAGGAAGTGCGCCGCAGCGCGCAGATCAGCCTGGTGGCGGAAGTGGCGAGTGCCTACCTGACGCTCCAGGCGGACAAGGAGCTGCTGAAGATCTCGCAGGACACCTTCAACGTGCAGCAGGCCGCCGTGCAGATGGTCGAGCGCAGCAAGCGCGCCGGCGGCATGGCACAGATCGACATGCATCGCGCGCAGACGCAGTTGGAAACCGCACGCGTGGGCGTGGAGCAATACACACGCCAGGTGGCGCAGGACGAGAACGCCCTGACGGTGCTGGTCGGCACCCAATTGCCGGGCGACCTGCCGCCGCCGCAGCCGTTCGAGAACGCCTCCTTCGTCGCCGAGCTGCCGGCCGGCCTGCCGTCGGCGCTGCTCGAGCAAAGGCCCGACATCATGGCTGCCGAACACCAGCTGAAAGCGGCCAACGCCAATATCGGCGCGGCCCGCGCGGCCTTCTTCCCGAGCATCTCGCTGACGGCGGCGATCGGCGTGGCCAGCACCGCGCTGGCGGGGCTGTTCTCAAGCGGCATGGCCTGGGCGTTCGCACCGCAGATCACCATGCCGATCTTCGACGCGGGCGCCAACCGGGCCAGGCTCGATGCCTCCGAGGTGCAGAAGGACATCAACGTCGCCTTCTACGAGAAGACCATCCAGCAGGCTTTCCGCGAAGTCGCCGACGGCCTCGCCGCGCGCGGCACCTACGACCGCGAAGCCACGGCGCAGGAAACGCTCGCGCGCGAGATCGGCGAGACGCGGCGCTTGTCGGAAATGCGGTTCCGCAATGGCGTGGACGACTACTTCCCGGTCTTCGACGCGCAGCGCCAGCTCTATTCGGCACAGCAGACGCTGGTCACCATCCGCCTCGCGCGGCTGACGAGCCGTGTCGATCTCTACAAGGCACTGGGCGGAGGCTGGTCACAGCGCACGGCGACAGCGGATGCACCGGCCGCGCAATCGGCGACGCCGGCCGGCCGGGCCGCCAGCGCGACGGTCAGGGCCGGCACGGCTTCCCGTTGAACGGCCCGGGCAGGCATGACAAAGCAAAGCGGGCACCGGCGATGTTCGCCGGTGCCCGCCGTGACAGATCGTCTGCGCCGCTATCTCAAGCCATCTCAATAGCGCGGCGCGGTGGACGACGTGCCGCCAGAGGTGGCGCCACTGGATGAGCCTGCGCCCGACGACGCACCCGGCGTCGTACCGTAGCTTCGGGGGTGGCTTGTGTTGTCCGTCACAGAGCCCGAGCCCGTCACCGTGCCGGACCCAGATCCCGAACCGGTCGCGGTGCCGGTCGCGCTGCAGCCTGCCAGCATGCCAAGGGTTGTTGCCGCCATCATGCAAACCAGTATCTTCCTGCTCATGCTTTCCTCCATCGAAGCCGTGGCGACCGGCCGGCAGGCCGGACACTGCCTCGGCCTGCCATCCATTCCGATCCTGTATCGGAGAAGGCAACTGCCATACCAATGCCGGCTCTTGTGGCAAACCCGGCTTATGTGGCTCTGCATTGCCTCTTGCGGCTTGGGTTATGCTCCCGTTCGCTACGTAAGAACTGCCCTCGATGTAGAAAATGCAGCGGCTTGTACCGCAACCTGCCAGGGTGCCCGGCAGGGAACCTTTCGAATCTGCAGGCGCGGTACGTCCCTTGCATCGGGAACGGCACCGTGCCGTGATTGCCGATGCTGCTGTTGTCACCATGGTCACCATCGGGCACGAAAGAACAAGCGAGGCAGCCATGAATCCCGCAGACGACGAACGCGCCATCCGTGAACTGGTACAGGCCTGGTTCTCCGCCAGCCAGCGCGGCGAGATCGACACCGTGCTGGACCTGATGACTGACGATGTCATCTTCATGGTTCCCGGCCAGGAGCCCTTCGGCAAAGCCGCGTTCGCACAGGCCTCGGCTGGCATGAAGTCAGTGCGAATGCAGGGCAGCTATGACATCCGGGAAGTGCAGGTGATGGGCAACTGGGCCTACCTGCGCAACTTCATCGAACTGACCGTCACGCCGCCTGGCGGCGAGGCGGTGCATCGCTCCGGCTACACACTCACGTTGCTGCGCAGGGAGGCCGACGGCAGGTGGCGGCTTTGCCGCGATGCCAACCTGCTCGCGGCCGGTGCGCCGGCTGCGCGGGACAACAAGGAATAAGCAGCCGTGTCCCGCGTGCGCAGCAGGTCGGGCTCCGGATGGGAGAGCCTGGCAGGAACCGGCCGATAACAGCGATTACAGGGAAGACCGTACAGCCCTGCCCTGGCCGGCACCGCCGCGAGCGATACCCACCATGAACTCCCCCTCCAGCCATTCCGCCGCGCTGCGTACACGCACAAGCGGCGGCTGGCTGCCGGCGATCGGATCCTGCGCGTTCCCGCGCGTCGGCACGCCGCGCGCCCGGTACGCCGGATGGCTGCCCAGCACCTCGCGATTGAGCGCATCGCTGAAGTAGAGCTGGCTGGTCAGCAGCTCGGCATTCGCCAGCAACACCTTGAAGTGGATATGCACGGCGCGCGGCCGGTACCAGCCCGGGTAAATGGTGACAAAGGCTGCCGAGCCGTCGGCACCGCTCTGTTGCACGCCGCGCAGGAAGCGCGTGGCGTCGCGCGGCCCGTCTTCACCGCTGTAGCTGCCCTCGGCGTCGCAATGCCAGATGCTGACCAGTGCACCCGACACGGGTGCGCAGCCATGGTCGGCATCGACCAGGGTCAGGCGCAGGCGCAGCGGCTGGCCGGGACGGCCGTCGCGGATGTCGCTGCGCAGTTGAGCGTCGCCGAGATAGAAAGGGCCCTCGGTGGCGGCCGGGGTCAGCAGGCAGGCAGCGGGACCGGTCTGCGCGGCGCCGGCGGGCGCCAGGCCCGCCATGGCGGCAAGGCCGCCCAGTTCGCCGAGGAAATGGCGGCGGGTGGTCGGTCCGGAGCGGTCGGGAGGCAAAGCGGCCATGTGAAGCTCCCGTCGAGGCATGGTGATACCAGTTTATGCGCGCGAACATTCAGAAAGAAGCCACTGTTGGGATCAGGTACAAGGCCTTACGCTCCGGCGGGGTCGGGCTCAAGGGTCACAAATCCCGCTGCAGCCCGGAATTCGTTGCACCACAAATTTTATGTAGCTACAATAAATAAAAATGCACGCGACCTACGATCCTGCCAAGGACGCGGCCAACAAGGTCAAGCACGGCGTATCGCTGGCACTGGCGGCTGTCATCGACTGGACCACGGTCTGGTGTGCCCCGGATAATCGCCGGGACTATGGGGAGCTGCGCGAAATCGGCTATGCGGTGATCGGTAGCCGCCTCTATTGCGTAGTGTTCACGCAGCGCGGCGACACTGTCCGGGTAATCAGCCTGCGCAAGGCAAACAACCGTGAAATCGAACGTTATGAGCAAGCTACTTCGAAACACCCCTCAGGAAGAGGCAGCGATTGCGCGTGGGATCGCAGCAGACACTGACACGTTCGTGCCCAGCGACGAGCAGTTCGACCAGATGAAGCCACGGCGAGGCCGCCCGAAGCTGGCGGTGTGCAAGGAGCTCGTCAGCGTCCGGTACGACACCGAGATCCTGGACGCTTTCCGTGCCACCGGCGATGGCTGGCAGACGCGCATGAATGACGCCCTGCGCGACTGGCTGCGCACGCATCGGCCATAGCCATCCCTGGGGTCAAAGGCCTTTTGCCAAGTGCCGCCCAGTTCGGCACAGATATTCGTCAGCGTCGCGCGCTCGTCCACGCTCATGGCGCAAACCGAGCGGGTTCTTCGCAGATTTTCGGGAGGAGCCAGGAAAAGGCTCATCGCCAATTTCCGAGATCACGGCACACTATTTGCACGGCAGGGATGGGCCGCAATCCGTTCCTCATCAAAAGGAGGTGCAACGATGACAACTCGACGAACGTTTCTCAAAGGTATGTCCGGCGTTGCAACGGCAGCGCTGGCGGGCGTGCAGATTCCGGTGAGAGCCCAGGCTGCAAAGCTCGACGAGGCCGACCCCCAGGCCGTCTCGCTCGGCTATAAGCACGACACCACCAAGGTCGATAAGGCCAAGTTTCCAAAGCATGAGGCAAGCCAGAAGTGCAGCAACTGCCAGTTGTTTCAAGGAAAGGCCAATGATGCATGGGGACCATGCCCGATATTCGGTGGCAAGCAGGTGGCCGCAAACGGCTGGTGTAGTGCCTATGTGAAGAAGACGTGAGATAAGCCCGGCCGACCGGCGACGGATCAAAAAAAACCGGCACCACAGAGTGCCGGTTTTCCTGTATGGCGCCGCGCTGCGCGGCGCTGTCACAGCGCTTGCGCTCAGTCTTCCAGCTTCGGCAACGAAGCACTGACCGACGACGACAGCAGCCCCGTCTTCGCATACGTCTGCAGTTTCTCGCGGGTGTCCACGATGTCCAGCGTGCGCATGGTCAGCTGGCCGATGCGGTCCAGCGGCGTGAACATCGACTCGCCCTTTTCCATCGTCAGCCGTTCCGGCTTGTAGGTCAGGTTCGGCGACGTGGTGTTCAGGATCGAGTAGTCGTTGCCGCGGCGCAGTTCGATGGTGACTTCGCCGGTGATGGCACCCGCCACCCAGCGCTGGGCGGTTTCGCGCAGCATGATGGCTTGCGGGTCGAACCAGCGGCCCTGGTACAGCAGGCGGCCCAGGCGGCGGCCGTTGTCGCGGTACTGCTCGATGGTGTCTTCGTTGTGGATGCCGGTGATCAGGCGCTCATAGGCGATGAACAGCAGCGCCAGGCCCGGGGCTTCGTAGATGCCGCGGCTCTTGGCTTCGATGATGCGGTTCTCGATCTGGTCGCTCATGCCCAGGCCATGGCGGCCGCCGATGCGGTTGGCTTCCATGAACAGGTCGACGGCGTTGGCGAAGGTCTTGCCGTTCAGCGCGACGGGCTGGCCCTGCTCGAAGCGCACGGTGACTTCCTCGCGCTTGACTTCGACGTCATCGCGCCAGAACTGCACGCCCATGATCGGCTGCACGATGCGGATGCCCGAGTCCAGGTGCTCCAGGTCCTTGGCCTCGTGCGTGGCACCCAGCATGTTGGAGTCGGTCGAGTACGCCTTCTCGGCCGACATCTTGTAGTCGAAGCCGTTCTGGCGCATGAATTCCGACATCTCGGCACGGCCACCCAGTTCGTCGATGAACTGCTGGTCCAGCCACGGCTTGTAGATCTGCAGGCCGGGGTTGGTCAGCAGGCCGTAGCGGTAGAAGCGCTCGATGTCATTACCCTTGAACGTGCTGCCATCACCCCAGATATTGACGCCATCTTCCTTCATTGCAGCGACCAACATGGTGCCGGTGACGGCGCGGCCGATCGGGGTGGTGTTGAAATAGGTAATGCCGGCGGTCGAAATGTGGAAAGCACCGCACTGCAACGCGGCAATGCCTTCGGCGACCAGCTGGGTGCGGCAGTCCACCAGGCGGGCTTCCTCGGCGCCGTAGGCCTTGGCGCGGCGCGGGATGTCGTCGTAGTCCGGCTCGTCGGGCTGGCCGAGGTTTGCCGTGTAGGCGTAGGGGATGGCGCCCTTCTGGCGCATCCAGAGAAGCGCCGCGCTGGTGTCCAGGCCGCCAGAGAACGCAATGCCGACGCGCTGGCCGGTGGGAATGTGCTGAAGGATGGTAGTCATCGCCAGTAAATCTATGTGAATTTGTCGGCTCTTGGAGCGGCTTTCGGCCAGCGGCCGGAAGCACTGGGATTCAGCCGGCCGAATCACGGGCCGAATCAAGGAGCCGGAAAGGTCCAAAGGCGAATTGTGACACGGCGGCGGGCTTGCGCCAAACCCGGCGTCCTGACAAGCCATGCCGGACCGTTCAAAACCGGCGAACACGCCTTTAAAAACTCTCGACTGGTTCGGCACGGGGGCGCTCCCTATACTCCGCCGCATTGTTTTGCGAATGCGGAGTTGTCATGCTTCATCGCGCCCTGGAAGGCGTCCGCGTACTGGACCTGTCGCGCATCCTGGCCGGCCCCTGGTGCACCCAGAACCTGGCCGACCTCGGCGCCGAGGTGACCAAGGTCGAACATCCCGAGCGCGGCGACGACACCCGCGGCTGGGGTCCGCCCTATATGTCGGCAGCCGACGGCAGCAACGCGCGCCTGTCCGGCTATTTCATCAGCTGCAATCGCGGCAAGCGTTCGGTGGCCATCGACTACGGCACGCCCGAAGGCGCGGCGCAGGTGCGCGAGCTGGCGCGCGAGGCCGACGTGCTGGTGGAGAACTACAAGGTCGGCACGCTGCGGCGCTATGGGCTGGACTACAACAGCCTCAAGGCCATCAACCCGCGCCTCGTCTATCTGTCGATCACCGGCTTCGGCCAGGATGGCCCGATGGCCGACAAGCCCGGCTATGACTACGTGTTCCAGGGCATGGGCGGCCTCATGAGCTACACCGGCCAGCCGGACGGCAGCCCCGGCGCCGGCCCGCTGCGCACGGGCGTGGCGGTGGTGGACCTGAGCACGGGCATGTACGCAACCTCGGCCGTACTGGCGGCGCTGTACCAGCGCCAGGCGACCGGCGTCGGCCAGCATCTGGACATCGCGCTGCTCGACGTGGCGGTGGCCCTCAATGCCAACCAGGGCGCCAACTACCTGGTGTCCGGCGAGAACCCGCAGCGCAGCGGCAATGCGCATCCCAACTGCGCGCCGTACGAGGTGTTCCGCTGCGCCGATGGCTACCTGATCCTCGCCATCGGCAACGACGGCCAGTTCGCGCGCTTCTGCACCGTAGCCGGCATGCCCGAGCTTGCACAGGATGCACGCTATGCCACCAATTCCGCGCGGATCGAACACCTGCCGCAACTGCGCGCCCTGCTGACAGAGGTATTCCCGACGCGCATGCGCGCCGCGTGGACCGAAGCGTTCGACGCCGCCGGCGTGCCGTGGGGCCCGATCCACACCATGGAAGAAGTCTTCGCGCATCCGCAGGTGCGCCACCGCGGGCTGCAGCAGGTCGCAGAGCACCCCGTGATGGGCGCTGTGCCGATGGTGCGTAACCCGATGCTGGCCGGCCAGGCCGGACCGCTGCAGCCGCCGCCCCTGCTGGGCGAACACACCGCGGCGCCCTGAAACGCTGGCCCCGATCACAGAACCGATACCCCTGACACGGAGACACCCGATGAAACCCACCCTCACCGCCGTTGCCCTGCTGGCCGGCCTTGGCCTTGCCGGTACCGCGCACGCCGCCTGGCCCGACCGCCCAATCAAGCTGATCGTGCCCTACGCGGCCGGCGGCACCACCGACATCATCGCCCGCATCGTCGGCACGCGGCTGGGGCCGGTGATCGGCCAGCCCGTCGTCGTGGAAAACCGGCCCGGCGCCGGTGGCGCGGTGGGCAGTGCCTACGCGGCCAAGCAGGCGGCCGATGGCTACACGCTGGTGATGGAGGTGGAAAGCTCGCATGCGGTGAACCCGAACGTCTACCTGAAGACAGCCTACGACCCGGTGAAGGACTTCGACCCGATCAGCAACCTGGCCGACGTGCCCAACGTGCTGGTCGTGAATCCAGCCTTCCCTGCCACCGACCTGCCGGCCTTCATCAAGCTGCTGAAGGCCAACCCGGGCAAGTACTCGTTCGGCTCATCCGGCAACGGCGGCCTGAGCCACATGAACGGCGAGCTGTTCATGAACGAGACCGGCACGCGCATGCTGCACGTGCCGTACAAGGGTCTTGGCCCGGCGCTCAATGATGCGGTGGCCGGCCAGATCCAGGTCGTGTTCGACAATATCCCGTCCTCGTCGGGGCTGATCCAGGGCGGCAAGCTCAAGCCGCTGGCGGTGGCGGCGAAGCATCGGCTCAAGGTGCTGCCCAATGTGCCGACCTACGCCGAAGCCGGGCTGGGCGCCATGAACAACCCGTCGTGGTTCGGCCTGGGCGCGCCGGCCGGCACACCTGCACCGATCCTCGACAAGCTCAACGACGCCGTGCGCAAGGTTCTGGCCGAGCCCGAGGTCATCACCGCCATCGAGAAGCAGGGCGCGATTCCGGCCTGGACCTCGCGCAAGTCGTTCGCCGACCTGGTCCGCACGCAGAATGCGCACTGGAAGAAGGTGGTCGAGGATATCCATTTCACGAAGCTGCAGTAAGCACCATATCGAGGAACGCATTGCCATGAGCGAACACGCATCCAACCAGCACGCCGGCGTCGAGATCGACGAGCGCGGCGTCACCACGCTGACCATCCGTGAAGCGGGATCGCTGAACATCCTCGGCACGCCGGTGATCGCGGACCTGACCCGCGCCATTGGTGCACTCGCCGCCAATGACGCCGTGCGCGTGCTGGTGGTACGCGGCGCCGGCGAAAAGGGCTTTATCGGCGGTGCCGACATCAAGGAGATGGCGGCACTCACGCGCGAAAGCGCCGAGGTCTTCATCAGCGGCCTGCGCGGCCTGTGCGATGCGCTGCGCCACTTCCCGGTGCCGGTGATCGCGCGCATGCCGGGCTGGTGTCTGGGCGGCGGGCTGGAGCTGGCGCTCGCCTGCGATATCCGCATCGCGGCTGACAACGCGCAGCTCGGCATGCCCGAGGTCAAGGTCGGTATTCCGTCCGTGATCCACGCGGCGCTGATGCCACGGCTGGTCGGCAACTCGCGCGCTGCGTGGATGCTGCTGACTGGCGAGCTCTGCGGCGCGGAAGAAGCGCTGTCGTGGGGGATGGTGAACCGCGTGGTTCCGCTGGCGGAACTCGACGCGGAAGTCGAACGTATCGCCGCGCTGTTCGCCGGTTTCGGCCCGCAGGTCGTGCGCCAGCAGAAGCGCCTGCTGCGCGAATGGGAAGAGGCGCCGCTCGATGTATCGATCAGCAACAGCGTGGCGGAATTCGGCCGCGCGTTCGATACGGGCGAGCCGCAGCATCACATGGCGACGTTCCTCAACCGCAAGCGGTAATTCGCCGCGCAGTCGTCATGGCGCGGTCGCCGCGACCGTGCCGCCCTCGCGCGTGGCCGCCACGCGCGGGTCGCTGAGCAGGAACTGCACGAACGCCGCGGCAAACCCGGGCAGCTTGCCGTCGGCGCGCACGATCAGGTTGAGTTCGCGCAGCGCCCACGGCTCGGCCAGCCGCACGCCCACTACGCGCGCCTCGCGCAACGCCGCCGCTGCAACACTGCGCGGCACCAGTGCCACGCCTACCCCCGCCTCCGCCAGCGACAGCACCGCCTCGAAGCTGTGCGCGTGCAGGCGCACGTTGGGACTCTTGCCCGCGCGCTGCGCCATGTCGCGCAGGAACAGGAAATTGCTGCTGGTGCGGCTCATGCAGACGAAATCGAACGCCAGCGCCGCGCCGAAGCGCACCTCGGCCTCGCGCGCGAGCGGATGGTCTGCCGCCACGGCCAGGATCAGCTCGTCGACGGCATAGCGCACCGCGCGCACGCCGGTCGTGTCGAAGTCGCCCGCAAGAATGCCCACGTCCGCTTCATGTGCGGCCACCGCCGTCAGGATGGCCTGGCTTGCGCGCTCTTCGAGGTCGATGTTCACGTCCGGGTTCGCCGCCAGGAAACGGCTCACGCTCGGGATGATGAAACCATTGAGGGAGCTGCTGTTCGCCAGCAACCGGATGTGGCCCCTGAGCCCGGTGGAGAACCGCCCGACTTCGCCGTGCATGCGCTCCACGCCGAGCAGCAGCTCGCGCACGTGCACCAGCAGCGTCTCGCCGGCCGGCGTCAGCTCCATACCGCGCGCATTGCGCACGAACAGCGGCGTGCCCATCGCATGCTCGAGGTTCTTCAGCCGGTAGCTCGCCGCCGATGCCGTGATGTGCGTGGCGGACGCGCCGCCGGACAGGCTCTGCGCATCGGCAATCGCCTGGAACAGGCGCAGATCGGTCAGTTCGTAACGCAATGCAACCCCATTTGTCTGTCAGTGCCAGCCGTGCCAGATTGATACGACCGGGCGGCGGGGCAATTCTATGCCACTACGCGTGCCGGAGACGGCGCGGCCAGCGTTTGGCCAAACCCATGTGGACGCCATCCAGTTTCTTTGCTAAGGTATTGTGGACGGCGTACACAAACGCAGTGCCGCCGCTCGCGACCGGTGCCGCAGGCCCGGATCCAGACTGACTGATTCCCAAGGCCGTCCGCAAGGGCGGCCAAACCAGGAGATGTCCATGCTAGTCCAGCCTTACCTGTTCTTCGAAGGCCGTTGCGAGGAAGCACTCGAGTTCTACAAGAAGACGATCGGCGCCACGCCAGGCATGCTGATGCGGTTCAAGGACAACCCGGAAAAAGACAAGGCAGCCGCCAGCGAAGGCTGCGCCCCCACGCCCGACATGGACGACAAGGTCATGCACGCCGAGTTCACGGTCGGCGACAGCCGGATCATGGTGTCCGACGGCCGCTGCAGCGGCAAGCCGAATTTCGAAGGCGTGGCGCTGTCGATCACTTACGAGGATGCTTCCGCACTGGAAAAGGCATTCAACGGCCTGACCGATGGCGGCCAGGTGGTGATGCCGCTAACCCAGACCTTCTTCGCCGAGAAGTTCGGCATGGTGACCGACCGCTTTGGCGTGATGTGGATGCTGATCAAGCCGGCACCGCACCAGTGAGGCTAGCCGGCTGATCGTTCCGGCGGGGCCGGGCTGGCTTACAATGCGCGGCTCAGCGCCCTTGCCGGAGATGAAGCCGGAGACACACGCCATGGACGACCGCCTCATAGAACTGGAAATCAAGCTTGCCTTCCAGGAAGACCTGCTCGAAACGCTGAACCTGACCGTCGCACGCCAGCAGCAACAGCTCGACCTGCTGCAGGAGCAGTTCCGCGCGCTCTACCAGCAGGTGCACAGCGCCCCGTCGACCGCCGCGGAGTCCAACCCGCAGCACGAAATCCCCCCGCACTACTGAAGCCGATGCCGCACATGGCGATGGCGTTACCCGCGCGCAGGAACGCTGCCGGGCCGATCGGTGTCTGACAGGCACCTACGCAAACAACGTTGCGCCCATGCGCGCACCCACCGCCACATGCGCCTTCATCGACGCCTATTGTTCGCCGCCGCGACCCTTGCCGCGGCCACCGCCGCCCAAGCCGGCTACAACATCTGGACCGGCGAATACACCTTCACCAGGCAGGAACTGCAGCAGGCCGTGGACAAGCGCTTCCCGGCCACGCTGCGCTATGCGCAGGTGGTCAGCGTGCAGCTCACCCACCCGCGCCTGGTGCTCGACGACGCCAACAACCGCATCACCACGCAGGTGGATGCCCAGCTCACCAATGCGCTGGCGGTATCTCCGCCCGTCAACGGCACGCTGTCGCTCAACAGCGGGCTGCGCTACGACAAGGCGCAACGTGCCGTACTGCTGGACAACCCCACGGTCCAGGACGTGGAAGTGCAAGGCATGGCGCTGTACAAGGAGCAGCTCAACGCCATCGGCGCGGTGGTGGCCCAGCAGTTGCTCAAGGACTACCCGATCTACACGTTCAAGCCCGACGAACTGCGCTTTGGCGGCAAGGAAGTAGAGCCCGGCGCGATCACGGTGGCGCCGGAGGGAATTCGGGTTGAAGTGAAGGATCGATAGGCATCAGGCAGGCGGCGGCCCCGCTGGCGAGACCGACCACCTGGCATGCTCCTCCAGCAGGCCGACCAGCAGTTGCGCGGCACCCGACAGGTTGCGTCCGCCCGGATACACCAGCGTCAGCGGCAAGGGCGCCGGTGCCAGGTAGTCCAGCATCAGTGGTACCAGCGCTCCGCCAGCCAGTTCCCTGCGCACGGCCTCATGGGTGGCGAACAGCACGGCGTCGGACGCGCCAGCCACTTCGCAAAGTACCTGCACGTTGTCGCATTCCAGCCGTACCGGCAGTTCATCGGCATTGGCCAGACCGAACAGCGTCGCGAGTTCAGCGCGTGCACGCGGCGGCAGGCGCGTCGTGGCCAGACCGAAGCCGGCGATCTGGCCGCGTAACGCCTCGTGGTCCAGTCCGGCCAGCGGATGGCCCGGGCGGACAAAGAAGCCCATGCGCTGCGCCGGCAATTCCCGCACCTGGAAGTCCGCCGGCGGCGGCAGGCTATGGGTCACGGCCACCACAAAGTCCAGTTCGTCGCGCTGCAGCTTCTCGAGCAGGCGGCGCCAGCTTTCGGTCTCCACGCGCACCATCAGTCCGGGGTAGTCACGCGCCACGCGCGTCATCACTGAGCCCAGAAAAGCCGCGGCAGGGAAGGAACCGACGCCAAAGTTCACCGTACCGGTTTCAAAGCCGCGCAACCGGCCCGCTTCGCGCTGCAGCGCGCGCACGTCGCCGAGCATGCGGCGCGACCGTTCCAGCACCATGCCACCGGCCTCGGTCAGCACCAGCCCGCTCGCGGCGCGGTCCACCAGCTGCAGGCCGAGCGTTTCCTCCAGCGTCTGGATGCTGCGCGTCAGCGCCGGCTGAGTCAGGTTGAGCCGGCGCGCCGCGCGCGAAAAGCTGCGCTCCTCGGCCAGCACCGCGAAATGCTCCAGACGCCGCAAGCTGAGCATATAGATTTATTTCATAGGTCAGGCCACAAATATGCATTGGATTTCAGGGCCCGGCAATCCCTATACTCGGCTCGCAGACCTGCCAGAGAGCATTCGGCGTCCCGCCACGCCACGGCTGCGACCTTCCGCTACGGAACAGGAGACAAGATGGACCGCCCCGCCCCGCAAGCGCGCGTCACCGCGCGCCTGAGCCTTGTGTTCACCGTCGCCCTGGCAGCCCTTGCCAGCCCCCCAGCCAGCGCGTCGCCTTCTTCCAACGACTGGCCGCAGCCCGGCAAGCCGGTACGCGTGGTGGTGCCGTTCAGCGCCGGGTCGGGCAGCGACGCCCTCCTGCGCCTGATCGCCAAGCGCGTGTCGGAGCAGACCGGTGCCAACCTGATCATCGACAACAAGCCGGGCGCCGGCACCCTCATCGGCGCGGCGGACGTAGCCCATGCGCCGGCTGATGGCCATACGCTGCTCTACACCATCGTCGTCACCCACACGCAGAACCCGCACCTCTACAACAAGCTGCCCTACGACGCGTTCAAGGACTTCACGCCCGTGGTGCAGCTGGTGCGCTCGGCCACCGTGCTGGTGGCCAACCGCAATGCGCCGTTCAACAACGTGCGCGAGATGGTCGGCTACGCGAAGCAGCATCCGGGCGCACTCAACTTTGCGTCGTACAGCCTGGGCTCCACCTCGCACCTGAACGGCGAGATCCTGCAGCAACGCGCCGGCATCGAAATGGTCCACGTACCGTACAAAGGCACGGCCGACGCCACGCGCGCGCTGCTGGCCGGCGACGTGCAGGTCTATTTCGACGGCACCGCCACCGCCGTGGAGAACGCGCGCGCCGGCAAGGTCAAGCTGCTCGGCGTGGCTGCCGACAAGCGCCTGACGGTACTGCCCGACCTGCCGACCATGGCCGAGCAGGGCGTGCCGGGGCTCGACATCGTCGGCTGGCAGGGCGTGTTCGGGCCCGGCAGGCTGCCGCCGGCCATCGCCCAGAAGATCGCCAGCGCGTTCCGCACTGCGGTGGAATCGCCCGATATCGCCGAGCTGATCCGCTCACAGGGCAACGAGATCAGCGGCGCGGGCCCGGACGCTTTCAAGCAGATCGTGTCCAACGACTATGAACGCTGGGGCGCGGTGATCAAGCGCATCGGGCTCAAGCTCGACTGATATCCCGGCTCGCACACCCAATCAGACACCGGCAAAGGAACCAGGCAATGCACGACTTAGTCATCCGTGGCGGCACCATCGTCGACGGCACCGGCCAACCGGCCTATCAGGGCGACCTTGCAATCGACGGGGGGTGCATCACCGAGGCCGGCGGCAAGGCCGGCGCCGCGCGGCGCGAATTCGATGCCAATGGCGCGCTGGTCGTGCCGGGCTGGATCGACATCCATACCCACTACGACGGCCAGGCCACCTGGGACCCGTACCTGTCGCCTTCGACCTGGCATGGCGTGACCACCGCGGTGATGGGCAACTGCGGCGTCGGCTTCGCGCCGGTGCGCCCGGCCGATCGTTCGTGGCTGATCAAGGTGATGGAAGGCGTGGAGGACATCCCGGGCTCGGTGCTGTCCGAAGGCATTCAATGGGACTGGGAGACCTTCCCCGAATATCTGGACGCGCTGGACCGCCGCCCCAAGGCCCTCGACATCGGCACGCAGATTCCGCACGCGGCGCTGCGCGCCTACGTGATGGGCGAGCGCGGCATCCATCACGACGAAGCCACGCCGCAGGACCTGGACCAGATGTGCCAGCTCGTGCGCGAAGGCATGGCGGCCGGTGCGCTCGGCTTTTCCACGTCGCGCACCTTCCTGCACAAGTACGACGAGCGCAAGTATCCGCCCGGCACCTTCGCCAGCGGCGACGAAATCACCAGCCTGGGACGCGTGCTCGGCGAGGTCGGACACGGCGTGTTCCAGATGACGGCCAACCATGTGTCGATGGGCAACGAGCTGCCGTGGCTGGAACGGCTGGCGCGCCACAACAAGCTGCCGGTGCTGTTCAACCTGCAGCAGACCGATCCCGCCCCGGACTTGTGGCGTGACCTGCTGAGTGCACTCGACCAGGCGCATGCCGGCGGCGTGCCGCTCTATGGCGGCATCAGTGGCCGCCCGCTCGGGCTGCTGTTCTCGTGGCAAAGTTCGCTGCATCCGTTCATCGCCTGCCCGGCGTTCCAGGAGCTGGCCGGCCTGAGCTTCGACGCGCGCGTGGCAAGGCTGCGCGACCCGGCCGTGCGCCACCGCATCCTGACCGAGCCGCGTGCGCGCATGGACCGCGGGCTGGAAGCGATGTTCGGCCATTTCGAGCGCATCTTCCCGCTCGGCGGCACACCCGACTACGAGCCGCCTCCCGAGACCAGCGTGGCGGCCATCGCGGCGCGCTGCGGCCAGACCGCGCTCGCAGTGATCTATGACCTGATGCTCGCGCAGGATGGCCGCGCCATCCTCTACTACCCGAGTTTCAACTATTCGTACGGCTCGCTCACGCACCTGCACGAAATGCTGCAGCACCCCGCCACCGTCAACAGCCTGTCCGACGGCGGCGCGCACTGCGGCTATATCTGCGACGTCAGCATGCCGACGTTCATGCTGACCCACTGGGCACGCGAGCGCACGCGCGGTCCACGCCTGCCGCTGGAAGCGCTCGTCAAACGGCAGACCGCGGATACGGCGCGGCTGTATGGGCTCAATGACCGTGGCACGCTGCAGCCGGGCATGAAGGCGGACGTCAACGTGATCGACTACGACGCGCTCAAGCTGCACGCGCCGCGCATGGCCTTCGACCTGCCGGCCGGCGGACGGCGCCTGGTACAGGAGGCCGACGGCTACCTGGCGACGCTCGTGGCCGGCGTGCCGATCTTCGAAAACAAGGAGGCTACCGGCGCCCTGCCCGGCAAGCTGCTGCGGGGCAAGGCGCCGGCCTGACCGCGAGGTCAGTGTTCCGGCCTGCGCCGGAACACGACCGCCAGCCCTGCCAGGATGGCCCCCATGCCGATAATCGCCATCGGTGCCAGCCGGTTCCCCAGCAGCAGATAGTCGAACACGGCCGTGCCCGCCGGCACCAGATAGAACAGGCTGGTCACGTTGACGAGATTGCCGGCCTGGATCAGCCGGTAGAACAGCAGCGTGGCCGCGACGGAAATCACCAGCGCCAGCCACAACAGCGGCACGAAGAACGCCAGCGTGGCGTCGAACGCGAAAGGCTGGAACATCAGGCACAGCAGGCATGCCACGGTGCTCACGCCATACTGCAGCGGCAGCACCTGCGCGGGCGTGCCGGTGAGGCGCTTCTGCAGGATCGCGCCGACCGTCACGCTCATCAGCGACGCCAGCGCGAACAGCACGCCGGCCGGCGACAGCCGCGCCATCAGCAGGCTGTCCGCCACCACCATCGCCAGGCCCGCAAGCGCCAGCGCCAGCCCGGCCATGCGCGCCGCGCCAAAACGCCGCTCGGTCAGCAGCAGCGTGAGCATCGGCTGCGCGCCGAGGATCGTGGCCAGCACGCCCGGCGTCAGGCCGCGCTCCAGTGCCAGGAAATAGCCGATGGAATAGCCGGCAATCATCAGCAAGCCTGCGAACGCGGCCAGCCACCGTTCGCCGCGCGGCGGCAGCAGCCGCCCGCGGGCCATGGCGACGGCGACGAGCACGGCGAGCGCCAGCACAAAGCGCAGCGTCAGCAGCGCAAACGGCGTGGCATGGTCGAGCGCCCAGCGGGCAAAGATGGCGCCGCTGCTCCACAGCAGCACGAAAAGGGGCGTGGCGCCCAGCGAAGCCAGCGTGCGCTGGCCGGAAGCGGCATCGGTCTGTGCCGCCAGGTTGTTGTCAATGCGCATGGTGTTGCACCTGTCGAATGCATGGCAGGCTCCGGCACGCGCGCGTGCCATCGGCGCACTGGCGCGCCAAGGGTGGCTGATACCGGAGACGTCAGGAGGTGCTGCGGGAAGAACCCGTCAGCCAAGCAATGCCGGCGGCGGATGCGCGCCGGCGGTCGCCGGGGGTGGCGATGCGACAGGTGGAGGGGACGCGACCGAGATCAACGCAGCCAGGCCGCGAGCGCGCGCGCCGGCCGCAAGGGCTGGCAGGGCGTGGCGATGGCGGGCTGCGTTCATGATGTCGGAAGCGTGGGAAACGGAAAGGCCAATGCAACGATGCTAACGGCCGGAAGCAAGACGGTCAATCACTCGGCGGATGCGAGATGCGCCGTCAGTTCGGACAACGCCTGCGCGCACGGCGCTTCGACCTTGAGCGCGAGCATCGGATCGGCACGCGTTACGCCGAGATTGACCACTGCCACGGGCTTGCCCATCTGGCCGGCCCAGACGCAGAAGCGATACCCCGAATACACGGTCAGCGACGAGCCGACCACGAGCACTGCGTCCGATTGCACCAATGCCTCGCGCGCATCATCCACGCGCTCGCGCGGCACGGATTCGCCGAAGAACACCACGTCGGGCTTGAGCAGGCCGTCGCAGCGCTCGCACGACGGCACGCGGAAATGCGCGAACAGCGGCGATTCGAAATGGGCATCGCCGTCGGCGGCTGGCTCGGCCATCACATCGCGCAGCGCGCCGTTCTGCTCGGCCAGCCAGCGCTGCACGCCGGCGCGGTCATGGCGCGTGCCGCACGACAGGCAGATCGCGCTGCCGATGCTGCCGTGCAGTTCGATCACGTCTTCGCTGCCGGCGCGCTGGTGCAGTCCGTCCACGTTCTGCGTGACCAGCCGCGTCACGTGTCCCTGCCGCGCAAGCGCCACCAGCGCGTGATGGCCGGCATTCGGCTGCGCGCCGGCCGCCACGGGCCAGCCGATCATGCTGCGCGCCCAGTAGCGCTGGCGTGCGGCATGTGAACCCAGGAAGGCCTGCAGCGTGATCGGCTGCGAACGCTGCCACTGGCCGCTCGCATCGCGGTAGCCCGGAATGCCGGAATCGGTACTGATACCGGCGCCGGTCAGCACGAACAGGCGCGGGTACCGCCGCACGAAATCGCCGAGCGCGCTCAAGAGGGCGAATCCTCCGGGGCGGGCTGGCGGGCCGCCTGGCGCGCTTCCCAGGCCTTCAGCTCGTCGCGGTAGCGCTCCAGTTCCTGGTAGTAGTAATCGAAGATGCAGGGATCGCAGCCGGAGCCGCAGCATTCGTCGTCGCCGGGGCGTTCTGGCGGCACGGGACGGGGATCGTCTTGATGAGGATGGTCGGGCACGGAACAGGTCAAAGTCGCAAAGCCGGCAACGCCGGTGTTGCCGACAGTATATGCCCGGCCTGCAATTCAGGCCGACGTGCCGTTGTCGCCACAACCCGGGCGTGACTTACAGGCGCCGACTGGCTCGGATCCGGCAAACTTACCGGCGATGAAACCGGCAAATTTTTACAGCTTCATAAGCGCATTTCTTTATATAAGTATTTGTCTATACTAGACAAATTGAATCTTATAAACCGGTCAATCAACCAGCAAAAGAACTGGAATGTCGTTTACTCCCAGGATGAAGATTGAGGTGTATGACAGCCCTCACCACTTCGAACCACTGCTTCCCCAGACGAAGCTCGAAGCGCTCACCGAGAAGACGCGGGCAGTGTTCGAGAAGGCACATGCACTGAAAGGCGCCTTGTGCCCACCCGCGAGGGAAGCACTGCGCGAACTCGTTCGGGAAATGAACTCGTACCACTCGAACCGGATCGAGGGGCAAAGCACACATCCGCAGAACGTCAGCAAGGCGCTCAAGAAAGACTTCTCCGCCAACCCCGAGATCGCGCAGCGTCAGCGCATCGCCCTCGCCCACATCGAGGCAGAGCGGGAACTCGAGGCGGACGATGACTTGACCGAAGCACGCATCCTTGGGAGTGAGTTTCTGCTACGCGCTCACGCAAGCCTCTACGGACGGCTGTCGATCGAGGATCGGACAACTCCCGAAGGACGCATTGTCGAGCCGGGCCGGATCCGGGCCGAAGAGGTTTCCGTTGGTCGCCACCATGCGCCGGCGTTTTCGGCGCTGCCAAAGTTCCTGTCGCGCATGGACCAGGTGTACGGACGCCTGCAGGGGGTGGATGCCCTGCTCTATACGATCGCGGCGGCCCACCACCGCACAGCCTGGACACACGCATTCGTGGACGGCAATGGCCGGGCAGCGCGACTTCAGACCCACACAGCTTTGAGCAGGCTCAGCGGAGGTCTTTGGTCGGTCAATCGAGGCCTCGCCCGCGACCGGGACGCCTACTACGCAATGCTCTCGAATGCAGACATGCCCAGACAGGGCGATCTGGATGGCCGGGGCAATCTCAGTGAAAGGATGCTCTGGGAGTGGTGCAACTACTTCATCGACCTCTGCAATGACCAGGTCAGCTTCATGACGAAGATGTTCGACGTGCCAGGTCTGCGTGATCGTGTAAAGGGCCTGGTGCTCGTCAGAAGCCAGTCTTCCGACTACCGGAACTACCGGAGCGAAGCCGTCCTTCCGCTGCTCCATGTGCTTCTCGCCGGCAGCGTATCGCGCGGCGACTTTTCCCAGATGACGGGGATGGGCGAGCGTGGAGCACGCAACATCATTTCGCAATTGCTCAAGGATGGCCTGCTCGTCAGCGACTCGCATCGGGCCGAACTGCGGATCGGGTTCCCGCTGGACGCGTTGAACATCCTCTTTCCGAATCTGTATCCGGAGGCCGCGGCCGCGAATCTTGAGTAGCCCCGCTGCACCTTGCGGGACAAGGCACTAGTCCACTGCGTCAGAGAAAACGCACCCGAGTGGCTGTGCATCAAGGTCGCAGGCTAGGCGCAAAGCACAGCAATAGCACGGCTATTGCGAGCATTTGCAACGACGCATGCGGCCTTGAGGCGCAGTCGATCGGGGGTGCTTTTCGACTGACGCAGTGGACTAGTGATTCAGCACCCCATTCCCCACAGGGATCACGAGCCTGTCGCCGCCCAGGCAGGCGATATCGTCGCCTGCCAGCCAGCGCGACACGACATCCGTCAATTTGCCGCCGATGCGTGCAAGCTCGGCCGCATCCGCCACGTAGACCGCGTCGATCACATCCTGATCGAACTGCAGCGCTGCGCCGTGGCGCGGGCGGCCGCCCGATCCTGGCGGCTCGGCCTGCCAGTTCACCTGCACCTGGCTGCCGCTACCGGCGCTGTACTGCGCCGACATGGGAAAGAGACGGCAGGTATGCTCGCGGGCCCACTCGACTAGTGCTGTCATGGCGGTTCCCCTCCTTCGGGCGCCGGCATGCCGGCTGGCCGCTCAACGGCTCAACACGTGGTAGAGCCAGTCGTGCGCGCGTCTGGGCACGCCCAGGCCATGGGCGTCCAATGGCCGCCCGCGCACCCGCAATTCGCCCCCGTGAAGGGCGTCCACCGCCGCCTGGGCATCCGGAAAGCGTCCGACAACGCCGCTGCCCAGCATCAGCATCCAGTCTTTTTCCCGAGGAATCAGGGTCAGTTGCCCCGCGGCGGTCTGGCAGAAGAAATAACCGTACATTCGGTCCCCAGAGCCGTGCCTGTTATGTCCATGGTAGTCGCTGGCACGCCGCCTGGCATGCTGTGGTGCAGTGCCGTGCGGCGATCTGAACGCTTCCGCGCGCCATGATGAATTGTTTCGACGGTGGGGCCGGGTCCGCGGGCTTTGCGCCAAGATATCCGCAAGCATGGCCGGTCCATGGCCCGGCCGGGCGAACCGAGCCGTACATCCCGGCGTCCGCGGACCTGTCCCATGAACGTTGCGACTCGACCCCGATGGTTGGCTGCGCTGCCCGCCGCCGCACTACTGCTGGCGCTGCGCAGCGCTTGCGCGGCCGATGCGACGGACCAGCCGACGCCGGCGCCCGGCCCGCCGCCCGCCGCCACGCCGGCGACACCTCCCGCAGTGCCCGCCCCCGGTCTCGGCCGCCCGCGCATCTGCCTGGTGCTGTCGGGCGGCGGCGCTCGCGGCGCCGCGCATATCGGCGTGCTCAAGGTGCTGGAAGAAATGCGCGTGCCGGTGGACTGCATCGCCGGTACCAGCATGGGCTCGCTCGTCGGCGGCGCCTATGCCAGCGGCATGTCGCCGGCCGACATGGAAACGCTGGTGGCCAGCCTGTCCACGGCGAAAATCTTCAAGGAACGCCCGCCGCGCCAGGACCTGACGGTGCGCCGCAAGCTCGACGACTACACCAACCTGTTTACGCCCGAGATCGGCCTGAAGGACGGCAAGGTCCTGCTGCCCAAGGGGGCGGTGTCCGGCGTGCAGCTCGAAACGGTGCTGCGGCAACTGGCCAAGGTTCCGGGCTACCGTGATTTCGACCGGTTGCCGATTCCCTACCGCGCGGTCGCCACCGACTTGGTCGCAGGCACGCCGGTGGTCTTCAGCAAGGGCGAACTCGCGCAGGTGATGCGTGCCAGCATGTCGGTGCCCGGCGCGGTGGCCCCGGCCGAATACGAAGGGCACCTGCTCGTGGATGGCGGGCTCACCGACAACCTCCCCGTGGACGTCGCGCGGCAGATGGGTGCGGACATCGTGATCGCCGTCAACCTGGGCACGCCGCTGATGAAGCGCGACGAACTGACGTCGATCATCGGCGTCACCGGCCAGATGCTGAACATCCTGACCGAGCAGAACGTGCGCACCTCGCTGGCATCGCTCAAGCCCACCGACGTGCTGATCCTGCCGGAGCTCGGCGATTTCTCGGCGAGCGACTTCGACCACCTGACCAACACCATCCCCGTCGGCGAGGCCGCGGCACGCAAGGTCGCCGACCGCCTGGCGCCGCTGGCGCTGCCGCCGGCGCAGTACGCGGCGCTGCGCCAGCGCCAGCAAACCCTGGCGCCGCCGGACCTGCGGCCCGTCGACGAAATCCGCTTTGCACCGATGGAGCGGGTCAATCCCGCCTACGCCGCATCGGTAATGGAGACCAAGCCCGGGCAACCGATCGACCAGGCACAGCTCGACCTCGACATGCGGCACCTGTTCGGCACCGGCGACTTTGAACATGTGAACTACGGCTTCCTCGAAGAGCCCGGCAGGCGGATCATGGCGGTCGATGCCGTCGAGAAGACCTACGGCCCCAACTACCTGCGCTTCGGGCTGGGGCTGAGCACGGACTTCCGCGGCGACGCGTTCTTCAACCTGGTCGCCAGCCACCGGCGCACGTGGATCAACTCGCTCGGCGCTGAATGGCGCAATGACGTACAGGTCGGCCAGACTACCGCGCTGCACAGCGAGTTCTACCAGCCGCTGAATATACGCCAGTACTTCTTCGTGGCGCCGCGCATCGACATCGAGCGCAGGCCCGTCAACATCTTCCAGGGCGATACGCGGATTGCGCAGTACGACGTGCGCAGCTACAGCGCGTCGCTGGACTTCGGCAGCCAGTTCACCAAGTACGGCGAAGCCCGCATCGGCGTGCAGGCCGGCGCCGCCGATGCCTCGCTCAGCACGGGCCCGGCGCAACTGGCGCCGGGGCCCGGCCATATCCGGATCGGCGCCATTACGGGCCGCGTCTTCCTGGACCAGCTCGACAGCACGTCCTTCCCGCGCAGCGGTTACGCGGGCTGGCTCAAGGTCTACGCGTCCCAGCCCGGGCTGGGCGCCGACCAGGCCTACGTCAAGGGCACCATCGACGGCATCTACGCGTTTTCGTTCGGCAACAACACATTCAACCTGGGCTTCAAGGCGGGCAGCAAGATCGGCGACAACCCGCTGCCGCGCTACGACCTGTTCCAGTGGGGTGGCTTCCTGCAGCAATCCGGCTACAGTACGGGCCAGCTGCTCGGCGAGAACCTGCAGTTCGCGCGCATCGTCTACTACAACAAGCTGGTGCGGCAAAGCCTGCTGGAAGGCGTCTATGCCGGCATGTCGCTGGAAGCCGGCCACGTCGGGGGGCCGCTGGTGCCGGGCAGCCCCGCCGGGTTGCTCAAGTCGGCCTCGGTCTTCCTGGCGCTCGACAGCCCGGTCGGTCCGCTTTACCTCGCGTACGGCCGCGCGACTGCGGGCGTCTACAGCTTCTATCTGTTCCTTGGGAAGCCTTACTGAACGAGCGGCAACGCGCACTTTCAATTGTTGCCTGGCGACACCCTACTATAGTTGTATGTAATGTATTAATACATGCGATATAATGTTCGCGTCGTTGAGACCCCGTCTTGACTGACGCCCCCCTTCCCCATCGCCGCCGCAAGCGGCGATTTTTTTATTTGGCTTTTTCGCCGAATTGCGGGGTCTGTGGGGAGGATTGGGTTGGCGTGCTTGGCGGGCGCCGGCAGCCCGCACCACCTGGCCATGGAACTGCTGAAGGTGGGGGCGGGCCTGACCATGACCCACGCTCCGTACCGCGGCGCTGCTGCAGCATCCGGACGTGTGGCGCGAGATCTGCGAGGACCCGGCGCTGATCCCCAATGCGGTGGAGGAATGCCTGCGCCACAACGGCTCGGTGGCGGCCTGGCGCCGGCTGGTCACGCGCGATACCGAAGTCGGCGGCATCCCGATCGCGGCCGGTTCGAAGCTGCTGATCGTGACCGCGTCGGCCAACCATGACGAGGCGCACTTTGCCGATGCCGACCTGTTCGACATCCGCCGCGACAACGCCGCCGGTGCCGAAGTTGCGAAGCAGGCCTGCATCGCCGCACGGGAAGCACAGAAAACCTGGTGGAGCCTGACACATGCCGCGCGCGGCCGCATTCTGTATGCGGTTGCCGCCAACGTGCGCGCGCACAATGAGCCGCTCGCGATGCTGGAATCGATGTCACAGGGAAAGCCCATCCGCGACAGCCGTCGCGAGGTCGAGATGGTGGCGGAAATGTTCGAGTTCTATGCTGGTTGGTCGGACAAGTTCTATGGCCATGTCATCCCCGTTCCCACCACGCACCTGAACTACACGCGCCGCGAGCCCTTCGGCACGATCCTTCACATTGCGCCCTGGAACACTCCCATCCTGTCGTTTGGCTGGCAGGTAGCTCCTACTGTTGCCGTTGGCAATGCCGTGTTGCTCAAGCCTTCCGAGCTGACCTCATTCACCTCCCTCGCGGTGGCGGCGCTGGCCGAACAGGCTGGTGTACCGGTCGGCCTGATCAATGTGCTTGCCGGCTATGGCCACACCACAGCCCAGGCGGCCATCGCCGACGATGTCGTAAAAAAGGTGGTCTTCGTGGGCTCGCCCGCAACCGGGATACGGATCGCGGAAGCCGCCGCCAGGCGCGTCATTCCCTGCATCCTGGAGCTTGGCGGCAAGTCGGCCAATATCGTCTTCGACGATGCCAACCTTGATCTTGCCGCGATCGGCGCCCAGGCGGCTGTCTTCTCCGGCGCCGGCCAGAGCTGCACCGCCGGCTCGCGTCTGCTGATCCAGCGCAAGGTCTATGAGCAAGTCGTCGACAAAGTTGCCGAAGGCGCGCGCAAGCTGCGGCTTGGCCATCCGCTCGGGTACGTTCTGGATAAACGGGTACCGGGCCATCCATGTCGGCTCGCCATTCGGCGGTTACAAGCACAGCGGCTACGGGCGTACCAGCGGCATTGAAGCCCTCTACGAGTACACCCAGACCAAGAGCGTCTGGGTCCAGACTGCCGCTTCGTCAGTCACTGCGATTGGCCGCGCCTGACGGCGTAGATGAATATGCAACACACCGAGACTTTTGATTATGTGGTCATCGGCGCTGGCTCGTCCGGCGCCACCCTGGCCACCCGCCTGGCCGAACGCCATGCAGGCAAAGTCCTGCTGCTCGAGGCCGGCGCGCCGCGCCAGCGGGACTTCTGGGTCACCGTTCCGATCGGAGTCGCCAAGATTCTGCAGAACAGCAAATATGTCTGGCAGTTCTCCACGGAGCCGCAGCCGCAGCTCGCCAACCAGACCATCTACTGGCCCAGAGGGTGCATGCCCGGCGGCTCCAGTTCGGTCAACGGCATGATCTATGTGCGCGGTGAGCCTGCCGAGTTCGACCACTGGGCCAGCCTAGGCAATCGAGGATGGGACTATGTGTCCCTGCTGCTCTACTTCAGGCGGCTGGAGTCAGTGGCATTCGGCGAAGAGGCATACCGTGGCCGGAGCGGGCCGATCCAGGTGTCCTCCGTCTCGGGCGACGCGGCCGGATCGTGCTCGTCTTCTTTTCGCCCACTGCGCAATCTAAGGGCTGCATCCCGTCACGAATGCCACGGACGGGCCTGCCCCCTGCAATGCAGGAAGCAGTATGGTCGGGAGGAATATCCGGTTCAATGACGCCCGATCAGCGATCGTGTTCGAATAAACAGAACGCATATGCAGTTGCCGTGCCGGCGCACCAGGAGCCTTCGTGGTGCCCCGCATTCGAGGCAGGCTGCAAGGGATCCATTGAAAAACCCGGGCCGCGCGCTGGGCGACGGTCCCGGGTCTTTCCCGCGAGATCCAGATGGATCGAGTGTGCGGAACGATGTACAGGCTCCTGACGCGCGGCCTGTCGGTCGAGTACGGCTACGACAATGTCACCCCACGCGCTGCGCCTGCGCCCAGGCGAGGTCCGCCACGCGCGCGAAGCGCTCCCCCATCGCATGCGCCTCCGCGCTGGATGCCGTGCCGCGTGCCGCGCGCCCCTTGACTCCATGCAGAATCGCCGCGAAACGAAACATATTGAAGGCGATGTAGAAGTCCAGATTGCCGATGCCATCACGCCCGGTGCGGCGGCAATAAGCCTCGACGTACGCCGCCTCGTCCGGCAGGCCCGCCGCCGCCAGGTCCCGCCCCGCGATGCCACCCAGGATATCGGGCGGCATGCGGAACATCATGGCGTGGTAGGCGAAGTCGGCCAGCGGATCGCCCAGCGTCGACAGCTCCCAGTCCAGCACGGCCAGCACGCGCGGCTCGGTCGGATGGAAGATCAGGTTGTCGGCCCGGAAGTCGCCGTGGGTGATGGCAACGTCGTCAGTCGCGGGCAGATGCTTCGGCAGCCACTCGACCAGCCGGTCCATTGCCGGATGCCGGCCGGCCAGCTCGTCCTCGAGGTACTGCTTCGACCACCGCGCAACCTGCCGCGCGACATAGCCGCCCGCCTTGCCATAGTCCCCGAGCCCGATGGCCTGCGGATCGATCGTATGCAGGCTGGCCAGCGTCGCGTTCATCGCATCCATGTACGCGGCGCGGTCGTCGCGCGGCACATCGGCAAAGCCGGCATCCCAGAAGATGCGGCCTTCGACCAGATCCATCACGAAGAACCAGCTGCCGATCACCGAATCGTCGGTACAGAGTCCGTGTATGCGCGGAACAGCAAAGCCTGCCTGTCCCAGCGCCGCCATCACCCGGGCTTCGCGTTCGACCGCATGCGCACCTTTGAGCAGTTCGCCGGGCGGCTTGCGCCGCAGCACATAGCTGTGCCCCGGCGTGCGCAGCCGATAGGTCGGGTTGGACTGCCCGCCCTTGAACTGGTCGATCGTCAGCGGTCCGGCATAGCCCTCGACGTGCTGCGCCATCCAGCCCTCAAGCGCCGCCTGATCGAAGCGGTGCTGCTCGCGCACCGGCACCGTGCCGGCGAAATCGTGTGCCTCAGCCATGGCTCGCCTCGCCGTTCAGGGTCCTGCGCTTGATCATCTTCGCGAGCGACCACTTGTGGACTTCGGTCGGACCGTCATAGATGCGGAACGCGCGCACTTCGCGGAACACCTGTTCGACGATCGTGTCGCGCGACACGCCCGTCCCGCCCATGACCTGCACGCAGCGGTCGGCGACGCGATACACCGCCTCGGACACCGCCACCTTGGCCATCGAGCTCTCGTTGGTGCCGAGCACACCGCCATCGAGCACGCCCGCGCACCAGTCGATCATCAGTGCCGCCTGCTGCAGGTCGATCAGGTTCTCGGCCAGCATGAAGCCCACCGCTTCATGGTCGATCAGCAGCTTGCCGAAGGCCTTCCGCCGGGTTGCGTAGGCCGTGGCGATCTCATTGGCGCGCGTGGCGCAACCATGCCAGCGCATGCAATGCGAGAGTCGCGCCGGCGACAGCCGCACCTGCGCATAGCGGAAGCCTTCGTTGACTTCGCCAAGCACCTGGCTCGCCGGCACGCGCAGATTGTCGATGACGATCAGCGCATGGCCACCCGGCATCGAATTGTCGATAGTGTCGAGTACGCGTTCGATGCGGATGGCCGGGTTCGGCAAGTCCACCAGGAACATGGTCGACTGGACCTTGTCGTCGCTGCCCGTGCGCGCCATCACGATGCCGACCGCCGCACCTTCCGCGCCGGTAATGAACATCTTGCGGCCATTGATGACCCATTCGTCGCCCTGCCGCACGGCGATGGTCTGCAGCATCGACGGATCGGACCCGGCGCCGCCTTCTTCCGCCGGCTCAGTCATGAAGAAGGCCGAGCGCGCGTCGCCGCTCACGAGCTTGTCGAGGAACCGCCGCTTCTGTTCCGGCGTGGCGACCTTGCCAAGCAGGTACATGTTGCCTTCGTCGGGCGCCATCGTATTGACGGCAACGGGACCCAGCGGCGACAGCGCGGAGCGCTTGAGCACGGCGGCCGTTTCCAACTGCGTCAGGTGGCCACCGTCGGGGAGGATGTGCGGCGTCATGACGCCGGCTTTGCGTGCCTTGGCACGCAGTTCGCGCACCAGGTCCTCGGTCGGGCCGTGGCCGGCGTTGCGGGGATCGCGCTCGTAAGGCGCGACAACCTCGCGCACAAAGGCCTCGACGCGCTCGGCGATGGCCTTGCTTCGTTCAGTGGGACAGGGAGTGAACATGGAAGCTTGCCTCAAAGCGAATTGATGGAATGGCCGCCGTCGACAGGCAACACCGTGCCGGTCATGAAGTCGGACGCGTCCGAGGCCAGCAGCAGCAGCGCGCCGTCAAGCTGCCGCGGCTGCCCCAGCCGGCGCTGCGGGATGCGGCGGATCAGCGCCTGCCCGCTTTCGGTTTCAAAGAAGCTGCGGTTGATCTCGGTCTCGAAGTAACCCGGCGCGAGCGCATTGACGCGGATGCCATGTCGCGCCCACTCCAGCGCCAGCGAGCGCGTCAGGTGGATCAGGCCCGCCTTGGCGGCCGTATAGGCTGGCACCTGCTGGGCCACGCGCATGCCGAGGATCGACGCGATGTTGATGATGCTGCCGCCCGTATCGGTGTCGCGCATCATGCGCGCGGCGCGCTGGGCGACGCGCCATGCGCCGTTCAGGTTGGTGTCGATGACGCTCTGCCACTGCGCCTCGTTCACTTCCATCGCCGCCCCCGTGGTGGCGATGCCGGCACTGTTGACGACGATCTGCACCGGCCCAAGCTCTCGGTGTGCGGTTTCAAACGCGGCGTTGACCCAGGTGGGGTCCCTCACGTCAAGCGCCACCACGCACCCTTGCCCGCCTCGCCGGCGCAGTTCGGCCAGCACCGCCTCGCCTTCGCCCACGCGCCGCCCGGCCAACGCCACCTTGCAGCCCGCGCGCGACAGGGTCTTCGCGAAATGCAGCCCAAGCCCGCCGAAGGCGCCGGTCACCAGCGCCACCTTGCCCTCCAGATCGGCAAACGGGTTGAGGCCGCGACCATCGTGCTGGTTCATTGCCATGTCTCCTGTGTTCTCTGTTATCTCTGCTGTCTGTGCCGAAGCGCTGCTTACGCGGCCTTGACCATGTCCTCGACCACCTTCTTGGCATCACCGAACACCATCATGGTCTTGTCCATGTAGAACAGCTCGTTATCCAGGCCGGCATAGCCGGCGGCCATCGAGCGCTTGTTGACGATGATGGTCTTGGCCTTGAAGGCCTCCAGGATCGGCATGCCGGCGATGGGCGACTTCGGATCGGTCTTGGCCGCCGGGTTCACCACGTCGTTGGCACCGAGCACCAGCACCACGTCGGCCTGGCCGAACTCGCTGTTGATGTCTTCCATCTCGAAGACCTGGTCGTACGGCACCTCGGCTTCGGCCAGCAGCACGTTCATGTGGCCGGGCATGCGGCCCGCCACCGGGTGGATCGCATACTTCACCGTCACGCCCTTCTCGTTCAGCTTCTCAGTCAGTTCCTTCAACGCGTGCTGGGCGCGAGCTACCGCCAGGCCATAGCCGGGCACGATGATCACGGTCTCGGCGTTGCCCATCAGGAACGACGCGTCATCGGCAGAGCCCGATTTCACGTTGCGCTGGACTTGCGAACCGCCTGCGGCACTGGCTGCCGCATCGCTGCCGAAGCCACCCAGGATCACGTTGAAGAACGAACGGTTCATCGCCTTGCACATGATGTAAGAGAGGATGGCACCGGACGAGCCCACCAGCGAGCCGGCGATGATCAGCATCGGGTTGTTCAGCGAGAAGCCGATACCGGCCGCCGCCCAGCCCGAGTACGAGTTCAGCATCGACACCACCACCGGCATGTCGGCACCGCCGATCGGGATGATGATCAGCACGCCGAGCACGAAGGCAATGGCGAGCATGACCAGGAACGGCATCCATTCCTGCGTCATGAAGAACGCGACGCCGAAGCCGATCATGGCGATGGCAAGCGCCAGGTTCAGCATGTGCTGGCCAGCAAACACCACCGGCGCACCCTGGAACAGGCGGAACTTGTAGCGCCCGGCCAGCTTGCCGAAGGCGATCACCGAGCCCGAGAAGGTAATGGCGCCGACAAAGCAGCCGATGAACAGTTCGACGCGGTTGCCCATTGGAATCTCATGCGAGCCCGCCGGGGCGATGCCAAAAGCCGCAGGCTCCGCTACGGCAGCCACGGCGATGCACACCGCGGCCAGGCCGATCAGCGAGTGCATGGCGGCCACCAGTTCGGGCATCTTGGTCATCTCGACCTTCTTCGCCACGTAGGCGCCGATACCGCCGCCCACCACCAGCCCGGCGAGGATCAGCGACAGGCCGAAGCCCATCTCCGTACCGGCGCCACCGGCCGCAAGGAACTCATTTTTGAGCTTGGCAATCAGCGCCACCGTGGTGAGCGCCGCCACCGCCATGCCGATCATGCCGAAGGCATTGCCCTTGCGGGCCGAAGCCGGGTGCGAGAGGCCCTTCAATGCCTGGATGAAACAGACCGACGCACCCAGGTAGAACAGCGTCACCGTATTCATGGACAGGGCGTTCATCGCGGCATCTCCACCAGTTCGCCGCCGGCGCGCGCGGGCGTCTTTGCGGGCTGCGCCTTGGGCGCCTTCTTGCGGAACATCTCGAGCATACGCTGCGTGACGAGGAAGCCGCCGAACACATTGACCGCGGCCAGCGCCACGGCCAGCGTACCCATCGCGCGGCCCACGCCGCCTTCGGTCAGGCCGGCGGCGAGCATGGCGCCGACGATGATGATGGCCGAGATCGCGTTGGTTACCGCCATCAGCGGGGTATGCAGGGCGGGCGTTACCGTCCACACCACGTGGTAGCCCACGTAGATCGCCAGCACGAAGATGATCAGGTTGATCACCGTGTGGTTCACCATTTCCATGGATGTCTCCTTAGCCGGCCAGCGCCGCTTGTTCGCGCCGCGTCATCAGGCAGGCCGCGACGATGTCGTCTTCGAGGTTGAGCGTGAACTGGCCTTCCTTGTCGATGACCAGCTTGAGAAAGTCCAGTACGTTGCGGGCATACAGCGCCGAAGCGTCGGCCGCGACCATGCTGGCCAGGTTGGTATGACCGATCAGGATGACGCCATGGCGCTCGACCACCTCATCAGCCACGGTCAGCGGGCAGTTGCCGCCCTGCGCGGCGGCCAGGTCGACCACCACCGAGCCGGGCTTCATCTGCTGCACGGTGGCCTCGTGCAGCAACACCGGGGCCTTGCGGCCCGGGATCAGCGCGGTCGTAATGACAATGTCGGCCTGGATGGCGCGCTGGTGCACCAGTTCGGCCTGGCGCTTCATCCAGTCCGGCGGCATCGGGCGCGCATAGCCGCCCACACCCTGCGCGATCTCGCGTTCCTCGTCGGTGACGAACGGGACGTCCAGGAACTTGCCGCCGAGCGATTCGATCTGCTCCTTCACGGCCGGACGCACGTCCGAGGCCTCGATCACGGCACCGAGGCGCTTGGCCGTGGCGATCGCCTGCAGCCCGGCCACGCCGGCACCGAGGATCAGCACGCGCGCCGCCTTGACGGTGCCTGCCGCAGTCATCAGCATCGGCATGAAACGCTGGTAGTGATGGGCCGCGACCAGCACGGCCTTGTAGCCAGCGATATTGGCCTGGGACGACAGCACGTCCATGCTCTGCGCGCGCGTGGTGCGCGGCGCCGCTTCGAGCGCGAAGGCGGTGATGCCGGCAGCGCTCATGCGCGCGTTGTTCTCGGTATCGAACGGGTTGAGCATGCCAACCAGCACGGCGCCGGGCTTCATCTGCGCCAGCTCGTCGGTGTCGGGCGCGCGCACCTTGAGCACCAGCGGCGCGGCCAGCGCGTCGGCAGCGGTGCCGATGGTCGCGCCGGCCGCCTCATAAGCGCCGTCGGGCTGGCTGGCACGCAGGCCCGCGCCTGCCTGCACCACGATCTTGTGGCCTTGTGCGACGTATTTCTTGACTGTCTCCGGCGTTGCGGCGACGCGCGCCTCCCCCGCCCGAGTCTCAGTCGGGATGCCTATCTGCATGGTTCCATCTCCTGTGATCTGCTGCGCCAACCGGCATGGGGACGCTGCGCGCCGGGCACCGCCCGGGGCCCGTGGCGCTTGCGGTGCCGGTCGGGTCGTGCCGCTCAGCGGGGCACTTCGCCTTCGAGCGTCACGCGGTTGAGCACGCGCTCGGCATTGCCGTAGTCATGGACGGCGTAGTGCATGGTGCAGCGGTTGTCCCACATCACCACATCGCCTTCCTGCCACATGTGGCGGTAGACGTTGTCGGGGGTGACCGAATGCTCGTACAGGAAGTCGAGCAGCGGACGGCTTTCCGCTTCGGTCATGCCCTCGATGCACTCCGCGGTGTCCGGGTGGCCGACGTACAGCGCCTTGCGGCCGGTCTCCGGGTGCGTGCGCACGATCGGGTGCACGGCCGAAGGCACTTTGTCCGAGCCGGTCATCTTGGCCAGGCGCGCGCCGCTGAAGCGTGCGCGCAGGCCATCGATCAGCCGTTGCATTGCCGGCGACAGGCGCTCGTACGAGAGGTACTGGTTGCACCACATGGTGTCGCCACCGACCGGGATCGTGACGCCCGACAGGATCGAGATCTTCGGCGGCACCGCCGTGTAGATAGAATCCGAGTGCCAGGCCTCGGTCGAGGCAGTCTCCTTCGGGATCTTGGTGACCTGGAACAGCTCCGGGAATTCCGCCAGCCCCTTGAGCAACGGATTGCCCTGCACCGGCGTGCCCCACAGCCGGGCGAAGGCCACCTGGGCAGCCGGTTGCAGGAACTGCCCGCGGAACACCAGCATGCCGTGCTCCAGGAAGGCCTGGTGCAGGACCTTGAAGGTGGCGTCGTTGATCGGGTCGTTCAGGTTGACGCCGGTTACCGATGCCCCGACCGAACCGGTCAGCGGCTTGATTTCGATGGTCATGATGTCTCCTCTGTAGTCGGATGGATTCAGTCGACCAGCAGCACGATCTTGCCGACATGCTGGTCTTGCTTCATGTACGCATGCGCCGCGTGGATATCGGTCATGGCGAAGGTGCGGTCGATCGGCAGCCGCACACGGCCCGCGCGCAGGAACGGCAGCATGTCGCGCGCGCAGGCCTGGATGCAATCGAGCCGCTCCTGCTCGGTACGGGTACGGAACGTCACGCCGATCAGTTGCAGGCGCTTGAGCCACAACTGGGCCAGGTCGATCTGTGCCGTGGCCGACCCGAGCCGCGCGATGTTCACGAGCCTGCCCTTGACGGCAAGGCTCTTCATATTGGCTTCGAATACCGGGCCGCCGACCGTGTCGATGATCACGTCGACGCCCTTGTTGTCGGTCGCCGCCATGACCGCCTCGACCTGGTCGTCCTTCGACGAGTCGATGCCGACATCCACGCCGTACTGGCTGAGCTTGTCGAGCTTCGCCGCCGAGCGCGACGAGGCAATAACCGGCCTGGCACCCATCAGCGAAGCAATCTGGATGGTGGCCATGGCTACGCCGCCCGACGCGCCATTGACCAGCACCGACTCGCCTGGCTTGAGCTGGCCGTTCGTGACCAGCGCGTCATGCGCGGTGATGAACACGTTCGGAAACGCGGCAGCATCGATCCACGACATGCCGTCCGGCACGGCGATCAGCGCCATCGGGTTCGAAACGACATATTCCGCCTGGCAGCCCTTGCCGTGCCCCATGACGCGGTCGCCCTTGCGCCAGCCGTGCACGCCTTCGCCGACTTCGGCCACCTCACCCGCGAACTCGACGCCCGTGGTGATGGTATTGCCGGTACGCAACTCCTTCGCCTGGTTGATCTCACCGCGGTTCAGGCCTGAAGCCCGCACCCTGACCAGCACCTGGCCCGGCCCCGCGACGGGAACGGGAATATCCTGCACCTCGACCTTGCCGCCCTCCGGGCCCGGCACCACACGAATTGCCTTCACTATTGGCTCCTTCCTTGTTTCGTTCTATTCCTGGCTGACTCTGGCTGTCTCACGCACGGCCCAGCGCCGTCGCACGGATCAGCGAAAGCAGCGTCAGCGCGCGTTCGGCCGCGGCTTCCCCGCCGGGATGGTTACCCCGCACAAACGGGGCACGCGTGTCTTCGATGGCCGCCAGCGCGGCCAGCGGCTCTTCCGCCGCCACCGTCAGCCGCCGGAACTCATTGACGGTCAGCAGGTACGTATGGAAGACATCCTGCTTGGCCGGCGTGGTTCCCAGCTTGTGGAACAGCACGTTCAGCCAGTGCGTCCCGGCGAGCATCGCGGCCTCGATGGTCATCTCGTAGTCGGCCGGTTCGCATTTCTGCAGCGATGCCTCGATGCGGCGGGCAATCGCGATGTGTCCTTCAATGTCCATGTGCCCTCCCGTCCATTCGCTTCGCCAGCAAATCGAGGCAATGCCGCAGCGCCGTGTCGCAGCTGTGGGCAATGGCTTCCGTCGGCACCAGCCCCTCGCGCAGGCATGGGTCGCGGTAATGCTCGATGCGCTCCATGTCTTCCATCATCGCGCCGATGTCTGCAGGGACCGGCGCTTCCACCTTCGGGCGCCCGACATGCAGGACGTCGCCAAGCGGCCGGAACGCCGCCTGAAGCTTGCCGTCCGCCTGAGGCACCAGATAGACACCGGGCTGCGTGGCGAACATATCGTCATCCAGCGTGACCCCGGCCTGATGCAGTGCTGCATTGACCGCATGCGTGCCCGCTGTCATACCGGCCCAGAACCACAGCTCGAAATCCTGGAGCGGATCCAGGCGGTCGCGCAGTGCCTGAAGCTTCGCAATCTTTTCCAGGTGTGACACCACCTTCATGCCTGACTCCTCCTGTCGAATCACATCGGCGCAAAACTGCGGCGCCGTTGACATGACGATAGACATGGGCGAACCCGATGTCAACAACTTCTATATAGGACTTTCATCTAGGAGTAGTGGTTTTCTCGGGGGTATTCGCGATTCGCCTTGACTAAACACCGTTCAATTCCCTACATTGCATCTCAACATCTATACAGGAGTTGATCAATGCCACGAGCCATCGTACTGAACCCAACCGACAATGTGGCCACCCTGCTGGACGCCGGCCACGCCGGCGAAGCGTGCGCCCTGGAAGGCGAGCGATCAGGAAAGCTGGTCCTGCTCCAGGACGTGCCCTTCGGCCACAAGATTTGCATCACCGACACGCCCCCGGGCGTAGACATCGTCAAGTACGGCCAGGTAATCGGCCGCGCCAGCCACATGATCCTCGCCGGCGAACACATGCACGTTCACAACATCGAATCGGCGCGCGCGCGCGGCGACCTGCACAAGGGCTGACACATATGGCTACTACCTTCCTCGGATATCCGCGCGAAAACGGCGCGGTCGGCGTGCGCAACTGGGTCGCCGTCGTTTCGGTCATGGATAACTGCAACCCGGTGACGCGCACCATTGCGCGCACCGTGAGCGGCTGCATCCCGGTCACCACGCTGTTCGTGCGCGGCCAGTTCGGCGCGGATCTCGACTTCGCGTTCGAATCGCTGGCCGGCCTGGGCCGCAATCCCAATATCGCTTCGGTGCTGCTCGTGGGCCTGGAGCCTTCGTCCACGGAAGAAGTGGCGCGCCGCATCCAGGCCAGCGGCAAGCCGGTCGAACGCGTGCACCTGCAGCCCAACGGCACTGTCGACTGCATTGCCGAAGGCACGCGCAAGGCAGCCCGGCTGTCGCTGGCCGCGTCGCGCGCGCGCCGCGTGCCCTGCCCCGTGTCGTCGCTGGTGATTGGCGTGGAATGCGGCGGATCGGATACCACCTCGGGCCTGAGCTGCAATCCGGTCATCGGGCGCATGGCAGATATGGTCATCGCGGAAGGCGGCACGGTCATCATCTCGGAGACCTCGGAATTCATCGGCGCCGATCACCTGTTCGCCGAACGCGCTGCTGACGGCCGCGTGCGCGAAGCCTTTGTCACCGCGGTGCGCAATATGGAGAACCTGGCGATCTCGCGCGGCGTCGACATGCGCGAAGACCAGCCTTCGCCCGACAACAAGCGCGGCGGCCTCACCACGGTCGAGGAAAAAGCGCTGGGCGCCATGGCCAAGGCCGGCAGCACGCCGCTGGTGGGCGTGCTGCGCTACGGCGAGGCACCGCGCAAGCCAGGCCTGCATTTCATGGACGCGCCGGCCGCGGCAGTGGAAAATCTGACTGCACTTGCCGCCGGCGGGTGCCAGCTCACGTTCTTCGGCACCGGCGTGGGCAACCCGATCGGCAGCATGGTGGCACCGACCGTCAAGGTGTGCGGCAACGTCAATACGCTGCAGACCATGGCCGACAACATTGATTTCGACGTGAGCGGCGTCCTGCAGCACGGAGAGAAGATCTCCGACCTCGGCGAGCAGCTCTATGCCTATGCGATGGATATCGCATCGGGCACGCAGCTGACCAGCGAGGTGCTCGATGTCCGGGAGACCGCGATCAGTCGATTCGCACTGAGCCTCTGAGCAACCATGACCAAACTGAACAGCGTCTCCGACGCGATCATCCGCTCCATCGAATCCGGCGCACTGCGCGAGGGCGACCGCCTGCCGTCGGAAGGCGAGCTGGCCGCCATGCACGGCGTGAGCGTCGGCACCATTCAGAAAGCGCTGGTCCGGCTGACGCACTCGGGACTGATCACGCGCGAACAAGGCCGCGGCACGTTCGTGTCCGGCACGCGCGTGGCGCCCGCGGACGTGCGCTACCTGCGCTTTCGCGACGAAGACGGCAACGAACTGCCGTCCTACGTCCACGCGCGTTCGGTCAAGCGCCTCAAGAAGAAGGGGCCGTGGGCGGACTTCCTCGAAGGCGATGGCTATGTGCGCATCGAGCGCGTCATCAACGTCGGCGGCCGCTTTGACCTGTACAGCGAATTCTGGCTGCGCGAGGATGATTTCGCGCAACTGGGCGGGCTGGACCGCGAGGCGCTGGAGAAGAACCTGCGCGAGCTGATCGGCCAGCGCCTGTCGCTGCCGACGCTGCGCGTGGACCAGTGGATACGCTTCGGCCAGGCGCCGGCGGCGGCCGCCCGCGAGCTGGGGCTCGACGCCGACGCGCCTGCCTTCATCATGGAAATGCGCGGCTACACGCTGCGCGACCAGCCGCTCTATTACCAGTCGATCTACGCCGCGCCGTTCACCGAGCGGCTGATGATCGTGCGGGAGAAATCTTCATGACGACCCGATGCAATGTCCAAAGCCTGGAGCAATGGACGTCGGCCGTATTCGAATCGTGCGGCGTGGCGCCCGAGCATGCCGCCGGAGCTGCCACCGCGCTCGTGCGCAGTGAACTGCGCGGCTACAAGACGCACGGCATGACGCGGGTGCCGTCCTACGTGGACCGCCTGCGCGCCGGGGACTTCAACCTGCGCGCCACGATGTCGCACCGGGCCTTCGCCGGCGGCATCGTGCTGGACGCAGACGGCGCCATGGGCCAGGTCGCCGGGCCGCATGCGGTCCAGCTTGGGCTCGAAGCCCTGGAATCGAGCGCCTCGGTGCTCATCGCGGTGCAGTCGTGCGGCCACCTGGGCGCGCTGGGCATCCATGCACTGCTAGCGGCTGAAGCCGGCGCGTTCTGCATGGTCGGACAGCGCACCCCGCCGGTGCTCGGCATGGAAGGCTTCTCCGGCCCGGCCATCGGCCACAACCCCATCGCCTTCGGTTGCCCGCTGCCGGGCCAGGCACCGATCGTGTTCGATGTGGCGTGCAGTGTCGCCGCGCGCGGCCACATCCTGCTTGCCGCCCGCGAGGGCAAACCCATCCCCGAAGGCTGGGCGCTCGACGCCGACGGCCAGCCGACCACCGATGCGCAACGCGCGCTCGCCGGCTCGCTGCTGCCCACGGGCGGCCACAAGGGCATCGGCATCGCCATGATGGTGGAATGCCTGGCAGGCGCGCTGGCCGCCACGGCCGATTCGCTGTCGCCGGAACGCAACCAAGTCGGTAGCGGCGGCGCGGTTGGACGCCAGGGTGGCTTTGTCTGGCTGGTCAAGCCCGAGGCCTTCTCCGGCCAGGGCGTCTTCGCCGACTACATGGCGCAGTGGACCGGCAACTACCTGGCCGCCGGCGGCGGGGATGCAAGGCTCCCCGGCCACCGCGGCGACACGCTGGAACGCGAAGGCCGCGCACACGGCATCGCACTGCCTGATGCCATCGCCCGTGAACTGGGCGCGCTGGGCCAGCAACTGGGCATCCCGCTTCCAGTCCCGCTTTCGGCCTGATCCAACCGCACAGACATTGCAGATATCCGGGCTACCGGCAGACGCTGGCCGTCCCTACCCCATAAAACACACTGGCTGAATCCGCCCCATGAACGCTCCAATTCTCCCCGACGCGGCCCGGAAGGCCATGGAAGCCGTCTCGATCGACGACAAGTACGCGCTCGAAGCCGGCCGTGCCTACATGAGCGGCGTGCAGGCGCTGGTGCGTCTGCCGCTGCTGCAACGCCGGCGCGATGCCATGGCGGGCCACAACACCGCGGCCTTCATTTCCGGCTACCGCGGCTCGCCGCTCGGCAACTATGACCAGGCCATGTGGCAGGCGAAGAAATACCTCGCCGAGAACCACGTCGTGTTCAAGCCCGGCGTCAATGAAGAGCTTGGCGTCACGGCCGTGTGGGGATCGCAGCAGCTGGATTTCGATGCGGAAAGCAAGAAGTACGACGGCGTCTTCGGCATCTGGTACGGCAAAGGCCCCGGCGTCGATCGCAGCGGCGATGCACTGAAGCACGCCAACCTGGCCGGTACGTCGCGCCTGGGCGGCGTGATCGCGCTGGCCGGCGACGACCACGTATCCAAGAGCAGCACGCTGGCGCACCAGAGCGATCACACCTTCATGGCCTGCGGCCTGCCGGTGTTCTTCCCGTCGAATGTGCAGGACATCCTGGACCTGGGCGTGCATGCCTTCGCCATGAGCCGCTTCAGCGGCCTGTGGTCCGGCATGAAGACCGTGCAGGAAGTGGTGGAGTCCGGCTCGTCGGTCGTCACCGATTCGGACCGCGTGCGCATCCTGCTGCCGGAAGACTTCGCCATGCCCGAGGGCGGCCTGCATATCCGCTGGCCGGATGATCCGCTCGCCGCCGAGGCGCGCATGATGGAGTTCAAGTGGCCCGCGGCACTCGCCTATGTGCGCGCCAACCGCCTGAACCGCAACGTGGTGGAAGGCCCGAACGACCGCTTCGGCATCATCGCCAGCGGCAAGGCCTATAGCGATACGCGCCAGGCGCTGCTCGACCTGGGCCTCGATGACGCCACCTGCCGCGCGCTCGGCATCCGCGTCCACAAGGTCAGCGTGGTGTGGCCGCTCGAACCGCTCAGCGTGCGCGAATTCGCGCATGGCCTGCGCGAAGTGCTCGTCGTGGAGGAAAAGCGCCCACTCATCGAACAGCAGCTCAAGGACGAGCTGTACCACTACCCCGAGCAGGCCCGCCCGGCCGTGTTCGGCAAGTACCACCACACCGAAGGCGTGGGCGGCGAATGGAGCCACCCGCGACCGGCCGAAGACTGGCTGCTGCGCGGCAAGGCCGACCTGTCGCCAGCGCTGGTCGCCAAGGCCATCGCGCAGCGCCTCAAGGCACTGGGCGTGCCCGCCGACGTGGCCGCGCGTATGGACGTGCGCCTGAAGGAAATCGAAGCCAAGGAACGCGCCACCGCGCAGGGCGATTCGCGCGCCGCCGACCGCCTGCCGTGGTTCTGCCCGGGCTGCCCGCACAACACCAGCACCAAGGTGCCGGAAGGCTCCGTCGCGACCGCCGGCATTGGCTGCCACGGCATGGTGGTGTGGATGGACCGCTCGACCACGTCGTGGTCGCAGATGGGCGGCGAAGGCGTGCACTGGATGGGCCAGTCGGACTTCAGCAAGCGCAAGCACATGTTCGCCAACCTGGGCGACGGCACATACAACCACTCCGGCCTGCTGGCCGTGCGCCAGTCGATCCACGCCGGCGTGAACATGACCTACAAGATCCTGTTCAACAGCGCCGTGGCCATGACCGGCGGCCAGCCGGTGGACGGGCAGCTCGACGTACCCGCCATGTCGCGCGAACTGGCCGCCGAAGGCGCGCGCCAGATCGTCGTGGTCACGGACGAGCCGGAGAAGTACAAGGGCGTCGCCAACCTGGCAACGGGTGTCACCGTGCGCCACCGCGACGAACTCGATGCCGTGCAGCGCGAACTGCGTGAAGTGAGCGGCGTCACGGCGATCATCTACGACCAGACCTGCGCGACCAAGAAGCGCCGCGAACGCAAGCGCGGCACCATGGTCGATCCCGACAAGCGCGTGGTCATCAACGAGCTGGTGTGCGAAGGCTGCGGCGACTGCTCGGTGGAAAGCAATTGCCTGGCCGTGCAGCCGGTGGAAACCGAGTTCGGCCGCAAACGCAAGGTGAACCAGGACACCTGCAACAAGGACTTCTCGTGCACCAAGGGCTTCTGCCCGAGCTTCGTCACCGTGGAAGGTGGCAAGCTCAGGAAGCCTTCGACGGGCGGCAAGAGCCAGTCGGTACCGACCGACATCCCGCTGCCTGCACTTCCGGAAGCGGCGCGTATCGTCGTGGCGGGCATCGGCGGCACCGGCATCGTGACCATCGGCGGCGTGCTGGGCATGGCCGCGCACCTCGAAGGCAAGGGCGTGATCACGCAGGACGCCACCGGCATGGCGCAGATGGGTGGTTCCACCTGGAGCCACATCCAGATCGCCGCGAGCCCCGATGCGCTGCACGCCAGCCGCGTGGACATGGCCATGGCAGACCTGGTGATCGCATGCGACACGGTAGTGGCGGCCAGCAAGGCAACGATAGCCGCCATGTCGCCGCAGCGCACCTACGTCGTGCTCAACAGCCATGTGACTCCGACCGCCGCCTTTGTACGCAACCCGGACTGGGATCCGCAGACCGAGGAAGCCGTCGGCCGCATTGCACAAGCTGTCGGCAACGGCCAAGTCGGCAGCTTCGATGCCGAACAGGTGGCGAAGCAGGTGATGGGCCAGTCGATCTACGCGAACCTGATGATGCTCGGCTACGCATGGCAGAAGGGCCGCGTGCCGCTGTCGCACGATGCGCTCATGCGCGCTATCGAACTCAACGGCGTGCAGGTCGACAGCAACAAGGCTGCATTTGAATGGGGCCGCATGTGCGCGCACGACATGTCGCGCGTACCGATGCGCGCCGCCAATGCACAGGTGATCCAGTTCGTGCGCAAGCCGTCGCTCGATGACCTGCGCGCCCGCCACGTCGAGTTCCTGACCGGCTATCAGAACCGCGCCTACGCCGCTCAGTACGAGGAATTCATCGACCGCGTCAAGATTGCCGAGTCGGTCACGGGTGGCACGCGCCTCACCGACGCCGTGGCGCGCTCGCTGTTCAAGCTGATGGCCTACAAGGACGAGTACGAAGTGGCCCGCCTGCACACCGACGCCGCATTCCGCAAGCAGATCGAGTCGATGTTCGAAGGCAACTTCCGCCTGGTGCACCACTTGGCGCCGCCGCTGTTCGCCAGGACGAACCAGGACGGCGAGCCGGTCAAGGCGGCCTATGGCCCCTGGGTGCGCAAGGCGTTCGCGGTGCTGGCCCGCTTCAAGGGCCTGCGCGGCACCGCGCTCGACCCGTTCGGCTATACCGCCGAACGCAGGGAAGAGCGCGCGCTGATCGCGGAATACCGCGACTGCGTCGAGGCGCTGCTGCCGAGGCTTTCCGCACAGAACCTGGCGCTGGCGCTCGAGATCGCGCGGCTGCCGATGGACATCCGCGGCTATGGCCACGTCAAGGCACGCAACCTCGCTGCCACCCGCGCGCGCCGGGAACGATTGATGGCGCAGTGGGAAAGCAGCGACGTCCGCAACGACAGGATGAAGCCGACCGTGGCGGCCTGAACCAATCTGGTGTAGCAAGGCCCCCGCTGCACGGCGGCAGGGGCCGCTCAACGACAACGAGGAGACAAGTCATGAAATCCGTACTGCACCGCGTCGGCCATACCCTGGGCGCCGTTGCGCTCGCCGCCTGTGCCGCCAGCGCCCTGGCCCAGGGCGGCTACCCGAACCACCCAGTCCGCATCATCGTGCCTTGGCCGGCCGGCGGCGGCGTCGATACCGTCACACGCACCGTAGCCGAAAAGATGACGGCGAGCCTGGGCCAGCAGTTCGTGGTCGACAACCGTCCCGGCGCGACCGGCAATATTGGCGCCGGCCTGGGGGCCAAGGCGGCGCCCGATGGCTACACGCTGCTGGTCGCCAGCGCACCGATGGCCATCAACGCGAGCCTGCACAAGAACCTGCCGTTTGACCTGGGCAAGGACTTCGCGCCGCTCGGGCTGATGGCGAGTTCGCCTTACATGCTGGTGGTCAATCCCTCCATCGCAGGCTCGGTCAAGGAACTCGTCGCCCGTGCGAAGGCCGAGCCCGGCAAGCTCAGCTACGCGTCGGTGGGACCTGGCACGCAGCAGAACGTGGTCTGCGAGGTCTTCAAGGAGATGGCCGGCGTCAATATCGTCCACGCGCCTTACAAGGGCGGTCCGCAGGCGCTCACCGACATGGTCGGCGGCCATATCCACATGATGTTCCACGGCGTGCCGGCGGTGATGCCGTTCGTGAAGGGCGGCCAGCTCAAGGGCATTGCCGTGGCAAGCAAGCAGCGCCTGCCCCTGTTCCCGGATGTCCCGACCATGGCGGAGGCGGGCTTCCCCGGCATCGAGGCGAGCGAATGGTACGGGCTCGTGGCCCCGGCCGGCACGCCCAAGGAGATCGTTGCGCTGCTGGGCAAGGAGATCGAGAAAGCGCTCAATGCGCCAGGCGTGCGCCAGCAGTTGGTCAGCCAGGGATATGAACCGGCCAGCAGCAGCTCGCCTGACCAGTTCGCGACCTTCATGGCCGCCGAGCAGAAGAGATGGGCGCTGGCCATCAAGCAGACGGGATTCCACCTGGAATAAGCCTCCGCAACGCAACCCGGCCCGGACGAGATGCCGCGGCCGGACCCGGCACCCCCGCCCCGTGATCCGCGAGCCCAGTGGCCGCGAACGTCAAAAACATTACCTCAGGCAAGGCGCGGCCTCCGAAAGGGGCCCGCCACGCCAGGAGACAAGCCATGCCCATTGATCCGACCACCATGGTGGCACCGTCCCACCCTCCGGTCGCCGCCCGGGACGCCGGCCAGCACAAACCCATGTCGAAGGCATCGGCCATTACGGCCATCACCATCGGCGGCGCGCTGGAGCTGTATGACTCCGGCGTCTACAACTTCTTCGCCACGCTGATCATTCCGCTCTACTTTCCCGTGGGCAACCCGCTCGGCCAGTTGCTGCTGTCCTTCGGCACCTTCGGCGCGGGCTACCTGATGCGCCCGCTCGGCGGCCTGGTGATCGGTGCCTATGCCGACCGCTACGGCCGCAAGCCCGCGGTGCTGCTGTCGATGTGGCTGATGGCCTTCAGCGCACTGATCCTGGTGGTAACGCCGCCGTACGTGCAGCTCGGCATCATGGCCCCGATCCTGATGATCGTGGCGCGGCTCGTGCAGGGCTTCGCGATCGGCGGCGAGATGGGCTCGGCCACCGCGATGCTGATGGAGTATGCGGACGAACGCTCGCGTGGCTTCTACACCAGTTGGCAGACCGCCAGCCAGGGTATTGCCGCTGTCTTTGCCGCGCTAGTGGCGCTCGCGCTCAGCCATTCCCTGAGCCCGGATGCGCTGGAGCACTGGGGCTGGCGCGTCGCATTCCTGATCGGAATCCTGGTGATTCCTGTCGGCCAGGTCATTCGTCGCCGCCTGGAAGAAACGCTGGAGCCGCCCGCCCGCAAGAAGGCAGCCGCCGGTGGCTGGCAACTGATGCGGCAGCACTGGCACGAACTGGTGGCCAGCGTGCTGCTGATGACCGGCCTGGCCGCCGCGGTGCACCTGATCGCCTACTACCTGCCCAACTACGCCGCCTTCCAGCTCAACATCCCGCGTGGCGACGCGGTCTGGGCAGGCTTTGTCGCCGCGGCCATGATGGTGGTCTTCGGCCCCATCGCCGGCTGGATGAGCGACCGGTTCGGGCGCCGCACCATCGTGTTGTGGTCGCGCGTGGCGCTGCTGATCATGGCGTACCCGGCCTTCGTCCTGATCAATGCCTTCCCCTCCCTGACCTGCCTGCTGGTGGTGGTCGGCTGCCTGGCCATCCCGATGGCGATGACCTCGCCCGCCACGCTGGTGCTGGTCAGCGAGGTGCTGCCCCAGCGCATGCGCGCCACCGGCATGGCGGTGACCTACTACGTGGCCATCGCGGTATTCGGCGGCTTCGCCCAGCTGTTCTCGACCGTGCTCATCCACATGACAGGCAGTCCGAATGCGCCGGCGTTCTACCTGATCGGCTGCGGCCTGGTCTCGCTGATCGGACTGGCGATGGTGCCCGAGACGCTTGGCCGGCGACTGTCGTGAGCAGGCAACGCTTCTGCGCGGCTCCATGCGGCAATAGCCTGTCGCTCGGCAACAGCTAGCTGCTTGGCACCGGGCAAAGCAACATGATCGGCGTAGCCGTGGGGGTGCGACACAAGTTCTGATCCGCCGGACTGAGGGGCGCCGCCGGGTCATCGGGTCGCCGGTAGAATTCCTGCTTTGACCGCCGGGCAGCGCGCCCGGCACACGCCGGACCCGTACGTGCCCTTCATCCTGCTCGGCCTTGCCGTTATCGGTGCCCTGATCTACGGGTACGTCCGTCTCTACCATGCCGTCGCCGGCGCATTCGGCACCCTTGCCGGCGCCGGCGCCGTCGCTCTCGCCGCGGCGCTGCTGGCCGCACTGGTCGCCGACGGCGTGCGGCGCTGGCGCGCCATCCATGGCGTGCGCATCCAGGGCGAGCGCATCCTGTCGCTCGATGGCACGTGGGGCAGCCTGCGCGTCGATGCGGAGCGCAAGCTCGGCATGGTGGCGCTTGGCGACGCGCAATCGCGCTTCATCTTCGCCGACATCGCCGGCGCTGAGCCAGTCTTGAAAGCCGGCGCCTGGGCACTGGCCCTGCGGCTCGAACACAATGCCCGGCCGCTCTGGCAAATCCCCATGCCCACGCGCACCCACGCGCGGCGCTGGGCGAAGATCCTCGCTCTCGCAGCGCAGCAAAAGCTCTGACGAAGACCGGCGCGGCCAGCCCATAACGGCACTGAAGCAAAGAGAAGCACCAGCATCCCCTCCCTGCAAAACCACTGGCCTGCAGCGCCAACTCCGTTTAAGATTGCGCGATTATCGAACAAATCAAGCTGCAATGGAGACTACCCGCCCCCTTGGTATTGGCCAGGCCCAGGCCGATACCGTCCGAGTTGCCCGCCACCAGGCCGACCTGCTCGGCAGCTTTTCCGGCGACCCGAACTTCATGTTGTCGCTCGCGCGCGGCCTGACCGTGCTCGAAGCGTTTTCCGAACGCAAGCGCCCGCTCACGATCTCGCAGGTGGCGCAGCGCACGCAGCTGTCGCGTGCATCGGTGCGCCGCTGCCTGTACACGCTCGAGCAGCTCGGCTACGTGAGCCAGCAGGACGGGCAGTTTGCGCTGCGCCCGCGCGTGCTGCACCTGGGGCATGCGTATTTCTCGTCCACGTCGATGGTCTCGCTGTCGCAGCCGATCCTCGACAACCTGAGCGCGCGCATCCACGAGACCTGTACGCTCGCCATCCTGGACGGCACCGACATCCTCTACCTGGTGCGCTCGGAAGTGCAGCGCGTCGTCAACTACTCGCTCGGCATGGGCAGCCGGCTGCCGGCCTATTGCACGTCCAATGGCCGCCTGCTGCTCGCGCACCAGCCGGCGTCGGTGCTCGACGGCTTCTTCGAGCATGCCGACCTGCGCCCGCGCACGCTGCAGACCAAGGTGTCGCGACAGGAACTGGAGAGCTGCTTCGAGCGGGCCAGGGAACTGGACTACGTGATCGTCGATGAAGAACTCGAACCGGGCCTGCGCGCGATGGCGGTGCCGGTACGCTCGGCCGCCGGCATCGTGCTGGCGGGCATCAGCGTGAGCGTGCGCGCAGCCAAGGTGACGGAGGCGGAGATGGTGACGCGGCTGCTGCCGCCGATGCGCGAAGCCGCCGCGGCCATCGGCCGCCTCATCACGTCCTGATCACGGCTTGAACAGCCTGGCCGGGCTCAGCATGGCCTCGGTCAGGCCGAAATCCGCGATCCGCTGCGGCAGCGGCCGGCCCTGTGCCAGCGCGGCGCAGGCTTCGCCCATGGCGGCCGAGGTCTGGATGCCGTAGCCGCCCTGCGCCGCCACCCAGAAGAACCCTTCCGCCTGCGGATCGAAGCCGCCGACGAGATCACCATCGGCCACGAAAGAACGCAGCCCGGCCCAGGTGCGGGCGGGACGGCGGATCGACAGCGTGGTCATCGCCTCGATGTTGTGGATGCCCGTGGCGATATCCAGCTCCTCGGGTTGCACATCGTGCGGTGCGACCGGGTCCGCGTTGGCCGGCGAGCCCAGCAGCATGCCGGCGTCGGGCTTTACGTACCAGGTCTCGTCGAAGCCGTAGAACATCGGCCAGCGCGACACATCCATGCCTGCCGGCGGCGCAAAGACAAAGGCGGAGCGCCGGCAAGGCTGCAGGCCGATGGCCCGCACGCCGGCCATGGCGGCGACCGTATCGCACCACGCGCCTGCGGCGTTGATGAGCACCGGAGCGTTATAGTCGCCATGGCCCGCACGTACGTGCCAGCGGCCGTTGCGCCGTTCGATGGCGGTCGCTTCGGCATCGCACACCAGCGTGCCGCCATGCTGGCGCAAGCCGCGCAGGTAGCCCTGGTGCAGGGTGTTGACGTCGATGTCGGCGGCATCGGGCTCCAGCACCGCGCCGAGCACCTTCCCGGGGCGCAGCACCGGCACGCACGCACAGGCCGCGGCGCGGTCCAGCCGCTGTGCCCGCGCGCCAAGCGCGCGCAGCACTTCCCAGTGTTCATCGAGCTGGTCCTGTTCGCCCGGCAGCGCGAGCATCATGGCGCCGCGCGGCGACAACGCGGGATGGCCGGCAAACCCGCTGGCCTGCACCGCGTCGAAAAAGGCGCGGCTGGCCATGGTCAGGCCGCGCACCTGCGGCGTGCCGTAGCTTTCGAGATAGAGCGCGGCCGAGCGGCCGGTAGCGTGGTAGCCAGGCTGCGCCTCGCGCTCGAGCACGATGACACGGCCGGCCGGCGCCAGCCAGTAGGCCAGCGAGGCGCCGGCAATGCCGCCGCCAATGATCAGGTAGTCCGCCGCCATGGCGCCGGCAGCCTGTGTGCCCGCCGGGGCCGAACCGCTCTGGGTCATGTTCACGCTCCTTGTCGTCATGGCACCGTAAGCGCGGTGCCGGGACATGAGCGGGGAATGTAGCGTAAACCGCCGTGCTTCAGCCGCGGAGCGCAAGCTCCAGCGAGAACACCAGACGCTGCAGGAAGTTCTCCATGCGGCCGTCCGGGTTGACGAAGGCGCAGCCGTAGTGGTGGATCGCGCTGTCGTCATTGCCGACCAGCCAGTGGCCCACGACCTGGAGGTCGATATCGAGCTTGCCAAGCTCGCGGAAATCCAGCCGGCAGCGGCTCACCGTGGTGCCGACCGGCAGCCGGTCCTCGCCCACGGTCTTGGAGCGCAGGCCAACGCCGGACAGCGACAGGTCGGCGATGTCGAGCGCCAGCACGCTGTTGTCCGGGCTGCGGATCTCGCAACGATAGCCCTTGGTCATCAGCGTGCGCGCGCGGAAATGCCGGCGGCGCTGGAAGTGATAGAGCTTCTCGGGAAACGCCGCGACGAAGGCCGGGCCGCCCTCGTGGCGCGTGGCCGACGGGCGGCCGGCCACGAAGTTGACCGGCACGCCGCGGAGCAGGCCCGAGAACGCATTCTCGTCCGATGTCATCAGCGACTGGCGCTCGGCATCGGCATTGCACCAGTCGAAGATGAACGTCCGGTTGACCGGGTCCATGTGCAGGATCGAGGTCACGAACTGATGGCCGGTACGCGTGCGCACCGTGATCAGGCACTTCTGCCAGGACAGGTCGCGCAGCACCGTGCCGATCTGCGATGTATGGGTGAGCCGGTAGCGCTCGTCCGGCTGCGCCGCGCCTGCCTCCGCATCGATATCGTCTTGCGGGCCGGATCCGGCTTGGGTGGCGTCGGAGGAATCTTGGAGGCTCATGGAATCACGCAACATCAGAATGGCAGCGCACCGCACGCAGCGAGAAGGGCGTCGGGCCAGGATCGGCTTGCGGCCGAGCGCCGCATATTAAGGGGACGCTGCATTCGACGGCAAGACTCATGGCATGGGCTTCGGCATTCTGTGGCAAAACTTGAGCACAGACTTCCGGGGGGTAGCGTTTGAGCCGCTTTCGCGCTGCGGCGCGCGGTTCGCGTCACGCAGAAACGGGTACGCTGGCCGTTGTGGGCGCGTCGTCGGGAGCGATGAGGGGCCAGGTTCCTGTCACAGCGTGCGTCGCGCCCTGTTGATCCAGGCGGCTCTCGAACAGCACGAAGCGATGCGCCTGCCAGGGCGGCACGGCAAGCTCGCGGTGCGCGGCCACCCAGTCGCGCAGCAAGGCATCAGGTACCGTGGGACGGCAGCGCGCGAGTGTCAGGTGCGCGCGGAAATGCCGTCGTTCAGGCGCGATGCCTGCGGATTTCAGCGCATCGGTCACGGCCGCGTAGAGCGCATCGAGCGCCAGGCAAGGCGCGAGGCCGGCCCACAGCACGCTGCCCTGCTGGCCGCGGAAACGGCCGGCGCCTGCCACGCGCAGTGTGAATTCCTCTGCGCGTATGGTGTCGAGCGCGGCAGTGATGCGGCCGGCCTGCTCCGCATCGCACTCCCCCAGGAAGCGCAAGGTCAGATGCACCTGCGCCACCGGAGTGGGGCGAATGCCGCTCGCGGCCGGCACAAGTCCCACCAGATGCGCCGCGACCGCGCGCGGCGATTCCACGGCAATGAACAGGCGGTCCACGCTGGCTGCGCTGTCGCGCCTAGGCGAACGCGAGTGCGGACTGCTGCATGATCGGCAGGCGTGCCGCCGCCGCGTGGCCTTCGAGCCGGAGCAGCGCGCGCTTGCGGTCGGTGCCACCCGCGTAGCCGGTCAGGTCCCCGCCCGCGCCGAGTACGCGATGGCACGGCACGATCACCGACAGCGGATTGCGCCCCACCGCACCGCCGACTGCGCGGGCGTGGCCAGGCGGCAAACCGAGCTGTCCGGCCAGTTCACCGTAGGACAGGGTCTCTCCGAACGGAATGGCGCGCAGCGCCTCCCACACTCGCGTCTGGAAGCCGGTGCCGAGCAGCCGCAGCGGCACCGCGAACGTTTCGAGCGATCCGTCGAAGTAGGCCGCGATCTGCGCGGCCGCAGCGTCGAACACGCGCGCGGCGCTTTCGGGCACGGCCCCGGGCACGGCGCCGTGCGGATAGTACTTCTGCCCTTCGAAATAGACGCCCGTCAGGAAGCCGCCATCCGCGCGCAGCAGCATGGCGCCGAGCGGGCTGTCGATCAGTCGGTAGCTGGTCATGTCGTCACCTCGATATCGTTATCGCAATTGGCAGGCATCACGTCGGCCAAAGGTACCACTGCGCCGTCGCCCTGCGCTTTCATCGCTTCATAGCGATGCCACAGGTGGATGGCAGCGTACGCGCGCCACGGTGCCCACTGCGCGGTGCGGGCCTGCATGGCACGCGCCGTGTTCACGCCGAGCACTTTGCGCAGCGCATAGTCGGTGCCCGGGAACGCATCGGGCCAGCCGAGCGCGCGCATGGCGACGTATTGCGCCGTCCAGTCGCCGATCCCGTCGACTTCGCGCAGCGCGGCCACGGCCTGTTCGGGCGCCGTATGCGGCTCCAGCAGCAACGCACCGCTGGCGACGCGCTGCGCGAGCGCGCGCAGCGTGCGCGCCTTGCCCGGCGACACGCCGGCCGCAGCCATGGCCGCGTCGGACAAGGCGGCCAGCGCCGCGGCCGACGGAAAACAGTGCTGCAGCGGCGCGTACCCGTCGATGGGCATGGCCGGGGCCGGCAAGGCATCGCCCGCCGCCTGCGCGAGCCGCGCCAGGATGCGCCGCGCCTGCACCACCGAAATCACCTGGCCGATCACGGCGCGCACCGCGATCTCGAAACCATCGACACTGCCCGGCAGGCGCATGCCCGGCACATCGCCGGCCAGCTCGCCGAGGTGGCGGTCGACAATATCGGGCCGGCAGCCGAGGTCGCACAGCCGGCGCACCTTGCCCAGCGCCTGCGGGATCACGCGCGCGAGCGAGGCCGACAGGGTCACGCGCAGCACCAGCCGCGCGGGCACATGGTCGATGCGCACCCAGCCGCGATGCACGACGCCGCCGCCCTCCACCGCGAGCGTGCGGGCATAGGCGCCGTCATGGCCCTGCTCGATGCCATCCACCGCGCGCACTGCGAGGAAGCCGAGCAGCGCGTCCCATGCGAAGGGCGGCCGGTAGCCCAGCTCGAATACCAGCCGGTCGGCCACGCCGTCCGACGCCCGCTTGCGCAATGCCATGGGCGTCAGGCCGTAGCGCGTGCGCAGCACGTCGTTGAAGCGGCGCACACTGCCGAAGCCCGCGGCCAGCGCCACTTCGGTCACGGGCAGCGCGGTGTCGGTCAGCAGCCGCTTGGCCAGCAGCAGGCGCTGCGTCTGCACGTACTCCAACACCGACACGCCGAACTGCGCCGTGAACAGACGGTGCAGGTGCCGTTCGGTCACGCCGATGCGGGCGGCCAGCGCGGCCACGCCGGCATCGGCCATGAAGCCTTCGTCGATCAGCGTGGCGGCGGCCTGTGCGAGGCGGCCCGAGATATCGGCCAGCCCGTGGCCGGGCGCGAGTTCGGGGCGACAGCGCAGGCATGGACGGAAGCCATGCTTCTCGGCAGCCGCGGCGCTTTCGTAGAAGGTGCAGTTCTCGCGCTTCGGGGTACGCACCGCGCACACGGGCCGGCAGTAAATGCCCGTCGACGACACGCCGACGAAGAATCGGCCGTCGAAGCGCCGGTCGTGCGAGGCCACGGCCTTGTAGCAGGTGTCGGGATCGAGTTCCATGCAGTCATGCTACCGCTTCACGCGCGCATGCACCCGCTGAATTCGGACATTCCCCTGTGGCCGGCGACCGTGCATTGGAGCACAGTTAGCATAACGGAGTACGGCTAGAATCACCTGCCTTCGTTGCCTCCCGGAGACCCCATGCGCCCTGCCACCCCGCTTCCGCTGACCTGCTCGCTCGCCCTTGCGGGCCTGTTGTGGATTGGCTTGCCAGGCGCCGCAGCCGCCGCTCCGGCCAGCACTGTCCAGGCAAGTGCAAGCGCGGTCGAGGTCACCTCGGTCGAGGGCATCACCGAGTACCGGCTGCCCAACGGCCTGCGCATCGTGCTGGCGCCCGATGCGGCCAAGCCGACCACCACGGTCAACATGACCTACCTGGTGGGTAGCCGCCGCGAAAACTACGGCGAAACCGGCATGGCGCACCTGCTCGAACACTTGCTGTTCAAGGGCACGCCTTCGCTGCCGGGCAAGGGCATCCCGACCGAGTTCGCGCGGCGCGGCATGTCTTCCAACGGCACCACGGCGCAGGACCGCACCAACTACTTCGAGACCTTCACCGCGAGCGACGACAACCTGGACTGGGCGCTGCGCATGGAGGCCGACCGCATGGTCAACAGTTTCGTCTCGCGCGCCGACCTGGACAGCGAGATGACGGTGGTGCGCAACGAGATGGAGATGGGCGAGAACAGCCCCGCGCGCATGCTGATCCAGCAGATGATGTCCGCCTCGTTCCGCTGGCACAACTATGGCAAGGCACCGATCGGCGCGCGCAGCGATGTCGAACAGGTCAGCATCGACAACCTGCGCGCGTTCTACCGCCGCTACTACCAGCCCGACAACGCGGTGCTGGTGGTAGCCGGCAAGTTCGATCCGGCCTGGACGCTCGCGCGCATTGAGCGCTATTTCGGCCCGATCGCGCGCCCGGCGCGCGTGCTGCCGCCCGAGCATACCGTGGAGCCGCCGCAGGAAGGCGCGCGCGAACTGGTCGTAATGCGGCCCGGCGACAGCGGGCTGGTGGCGGCGCAGTACCACGTCAGTGCCGGCGCACACCCCGACACGACGGCGTTGTCGATGCTGACCATCATCCTCGGCGACACGCCGGGCGGGCGCCTGTACAAGGCACTCGTGGAACAGAAGAAGGCCACCTCGGTCGGCACCTCGTTCAGTGCAATGAAGGATCCGGGTACGCTACTCTTCATGGCCGAAACCGCGAAGGACCAGCCGATGGCGGCGGCGCGCGCGGCGCTGCTCACGCAGGTCGAAGGCTTTGCCGAGGCGCCGGTCACGCAGGACGAGCTCGAACGCGCGCGCGTACGCATGCGCAACGCCTACGAGCACTACATGAACGACCCGGGCGCACTCGGCATTGCGCTGTCGGAAGCCATCGCCAAGGGCGACTGGCGCCTGTTCCTGATCGCCCGCGACCGCATCGAGACCGTGACGCTCGAAGACGTGCAGCGCGTCGCGCTCAACTACTTCCAGGCGTCGAACCGTACGGTGGGGCTGTTCGTGCCGCAGGACAAGCCGCTGCGCGCGCAGATTCCCGCGGCACCTGACGTGGCCGAGCAGGTACGTGGCTACCAGGGCAAGCCCGCGCTGGCCGCCGTACCGGCATTTGATCCGAGCCCGGCCAATATCGAGGCCCACACCCGGCGCCAGACCCTGGCCAACGGCATGCAGCTGGCGCTGCTGCCCAAACCCACGCGCGGCGGCGTGGTCAACGGCACGCTGATTGTGCGCATGGGCGACCTGCAAAGCCTGCAGGGCCTGACGACCGTGGGCGGCCTGACCGCATCGATGCTCAAGCGCGGTGCGGGCACCATGGATCGCTTGCAGATCGCCGACCGCATCGAGGCCTTGCGCGCACGCGTGTCGGTTTCGGGCAGCGCCGAGCGCGTGGTCGTGAGCTTCGAGACGCGGCGCGAGCAACTGCCCGCGCTGCTCGCGCTGCTGCGCGACCTGCTGCGAGCGCCGACCTTTCCCGAAGCGGAGTTCGAAACGCTGCGCAGCACGACTCTTGCCGATATCGAGAGCGTGCGGCGGCAGCCCGGCGTGATGGCCTCCGATGCGCTGGGCCGCCATGGCGACCCCTATCCCGTCGGCGACCCGCGCCACGCGGCCACCTTCGATGAAAGCATCGCCGCGCTCAAGGCCGCCACGCTGGAACAGGTGCGGGATTTCCACGCACGCTTCTATGGTACCGACCATGCGCAGCTCGGCCTTGTCGGCGACTTCGATGCCGATGCCGCCGCCGCCCAGGCCGGCGAACTGTTCGGCGACTGGCGTGCACAGCAGCCCTTTGCGCGGGTGGAAAGACCCTTCGTCGCGATTACGCCGGCCGATTTCACGCTGGCCACGCCGGGCAAGGCCAATGCGGTCTACCTCGCGGCCGAACCGATTGACCTGGTCAGCGACCACCCCGACTACGCGCTGATGCTGATCGCCAACCGCGTGTTCGGCGGCGGCACGCTGCGCAGCCGCCTGGCCGACCGCCTGCGGCAGAAAGAAGGGCTCAGCTACGGCGCATCGAGCTGGGTGAATGTGGGCGCACTGGACCGCGCCGGCCGCTTCGGCCTGCAGGCGCAGTACGCGCCGCAGAACCTGGCGCGCCTGCAGCGTGCCGTAGCCGAGGAGCTGGAGCGTTTCGTGCGCGAGGGCGTCAATGCCGCGGAGCTGTCCGAAGCGGTCAGCGGCATCCTGCAGCAGGGCATGGTCAGCCGCAGCAGCGACGGCGCGCTGGCCGGCGCGCTGGCCAACCAGCTCTACCTCGGCCGCACCATGGCCTACACCGAGGAACTGGAAGCACGCCTGCGCGCAGCCACGCCCGAAGCGGTGAATGCGGCGATCCGCAAGTACGTGCACCCAACCGGGCTGTCGCAGGTCTACGCGGGCGATTTCAGTGCCGTGCCGGCGCTGGATGGTGGTGCCGCGGGCGAGGCGCCTGCGGCACGTCCGTAGACGCTGTCACGCAAGCGAAAAGGAGCCGGGCCAGAATGGCCCGACGCGCCGGCTTCCGGGCGCCAGAACCGGGCACGCCCCTTGCCGTGCCCTGGCGTTGACTGTATATTCGTACAGTATAAGTAGAGACAAGAGGTGTGGATGTCAAACGTGCGGGCTGGCAGCAAGGCAGAAGCGCTCCGGCTTCTCGCCACGGAAGGTGTGCTGGCGCTGGAGCTGGACTACGAGACCGGATGGCAGGACGCCGTCGAACTCGGCAGGCTCGGGGAAAAGCGCGGCATCAAGGTACAGTATCGCGGCCAGGAAAGCGTCGCCGTACGCTCGCGCGAAGCGTTGGTCGAGGGCCTGGCCAAACCCAAGAAGACGTTCAGGCAACGCAACCTGTATTGCCAGTTCGATCTCGGCGCGCTGACGGACCACGAACTGCTCGATCTCGAAGCCCGGGCCACGCGGCTTGGCGACTACATCCTCGCCGGACACCTGCTGCGGGACGTGGACAGCGTCTGGCCGGCGGACTGAGGCGCCCGGCGCCGGCGCAAACGGTCCCAGGACAACAGACATGCCGCCGGTTGGCGGCATGTTCCCTTCACTTTCACTCAGTGCCAGACACGCGCTGCGTTGGCCCAGCGCGCGGCCGCTGACTGCACCATCGCACTGTCGGCCGCCTCTCGCGCATCAGTCGCCCACATGGTTGCCGCTCGTTGCATCGCGGTGTGCCACAACACCGCCGACACCAGCGTCTTGCAGTCGCGGCGCGCGCCATGGGCGAGTGCCAGCAGACGCTCATAGCCGTCGATCACGATCAGCCGGTCTCCGGCCTGCGGACGCATTTCCAGCGCATACAGGTGGTCGCATTCGCAATGCATGCGCCCGCCGCTCACGGCCACCACGATCGCCCCGGGCAGGGCAATGCCGCTGTCATGCACGTCTTCGCGCAGACGCTCCAGGTGAGCGTGCGCACGCGGGTCGCGCGCTGCCGCCAGGTCGCCGGGCATGGCGCTGAGCGCCATCAGTTCGGCCGGCGACACCGCCAGCGTATAAGCCGGAAAGTCCGGCCGGTAGGTAGCCACCACGGCGCGCAGGCGGCGCGTGCCGCGGCCATCCGGAAGGCTGCCCATGTCGCGCCCCGCTGCCGTGGCTGCCATCAGTCGCGCAGCAGTTGCTTGGCAATGATCAGCTGCTGGATCTGCGTGGTGCCTTCGTACAAGCGCAGCAGGCGCACGTCGCGATAGAAGCGCTCGGCCTTGTATTCGGCAATGTAGCCCGCGCCGCCATGGATCTGCACCGCGCGGTCAGCCACGCGGCCCACCATTTCGGTACAGAACATCTTGGTGCACGAAGCCAGCATGCTGACTTCGGGGTCGCTCTTGCCGGCCGGCTTGGCGTCATAGCGCTGCGCGCAATCGCGCACCATCGACAGGCCCGCGTACAGCTCGGCCTGGCTGTCGGCCAGCATGGCCTGGATCAGCTGGAAGTCGCCGATCGGCTTGCCAAACTGCTTGCGCTCCTTGGCATAGGCCACCGCGTCGGTGATCAGGCGGTGCGCCATGCCGCAGGCCAGCGCCGAGATATGCAGGCGACCGCGGTCGAGCACTTTCATCGCCGTCTTGAAGCCCACGCCGGGCACGCCGCCGATGATGTTGGCGGCCGGCACGCGCACGTTTTCCAGCACCACGTCGCAGGTCTTGGTCCCGCGCTGGCCCATCTTCTTGTCCGGCTTGCCCAGCGAGATACCCGGGGTGTCGGCCGGCACGATGAACGACGAGATGCCCGATGCACCCGAGCCGCCCGTGCGTGCCATCAGCGTGAAGGCGCCGGCACGCGGGGCGTTGGTGATGAAGCGCTTGGTGCCGTTGATGACGTAGTGGTCGCCGTCGAGCTCCGCCTTGGTCTGCAGCGATGCGGCATCGGAACCGGCATTCGGCTCGGTCAGCGCGAACGAGATGATCAGCTCGCCGCTGGCGATCTTCGGCAGGTAGGCCTGCTTCTGTTCTTCGGTGCCATCCATCAGGATGCCTTGCGAGCCGATGCCGACGTTGGTGCCGAATACCGAACGGAACGCGAACGCGGTGTGGCCCAGGTCGTACACCACGTCACATTCCTGCGACATCGACAGGCCGATGCCGCCGTAGTTTTCGGGAATGGAGATGCCGAACAGGCCCATTTCCTTCATGTCGGCAACGATGTCCGCCGGCACGTCGTCGATCTCTTCGAGCGTGTCTTCGGCCGGCTTCAGGCGTTCGTCGATGAAGCGCTGCACCGAGGCGCGCAGCAGGGCAAAGGATTCTTGGTCAAGGGCCATGGTGGTTCTCCGGTCAAGCCAGTTCGACTGTATGGGCGCAATGGTACGCGCGCCATTTGGTTTGACAATCCATTCGATATTGGACAGAAGCGTCAATAAATTTTGACATTCAGCCGCCTGTGACCGCCAGCAGTCCCGCCATGCCAATAGTCAGCGCGGCGAGCGCATCGCCGGCAATCATCCCGCCGCCGACGAGCGACGTGGTGCTCATGTCTTCCGGCAGGGACCGGCTCGGCCGTCGTGCGCCGAACCGCTCCGTCAGGCTTGCCACGACGCCCCCCGCCGCCATCCAGGCCGCGGCGGGCAGGTTGACGAATCCGCCGAACGACGAGGCATAGGGTGAAGGCAGGAGGACGGCGTCCAGCGCGAAATCGACCGCCTTGCCCGCTCTGCCGGACTGCGCGAACCGCAGATACCCGGCATGCGCCCGCAGCGCCTTGCGCAGCACTTCCGTCACAAGGCCAATTGCCACCCCGATGATCACGGCAAGGTGCTGGTAGCCGCGCGCCTCGGCCAGCCCGCGCAGTATGCCGACGATCTTGTAGGTCATCGCGGAGGTCCAGCGCGCCGGCTGCTGGTCGGCCGTGAGCGTGGTCTGGTCCAGCGCCAGCACCGGGTACGCCTGCATGAACAGCCGCGCCAGCGCCACGGCAAGCAACGCGCCGACGATGATCCCCGCCACCTGGTAGCCGAACTGCACCATGCGGCGGCTGCCGAGGCGCCAGCCGGTGGAGCGGTCCTGCTGCATGTCGCAGGCCTCGGCGGTGGACACCAGCAGCACGGTCGCGGCGATCAGGCCGACATGCGGTGCGCGCAGCCCGGCCGCCGCCATCAGGATCACGCACAGCACGAACGCCGACGAGATCGGGTTCTGGTCCACCATGCCTACCGAAATGCCGTTCACGAGCGCGAATACCAGCACCAGCATCACCGCCATGAGCTGGTAACCCACCGGCTGCCCGAACCAGGCTACGCCCGCTGCCACCACCGCCGCGCCCCACAGCAGCACCCATGCCGCCACCCAGCGCATGCCGGGCCCGTCGGCTTGCGGCGTCGCGGGCGCCGGGCCGGCCCGCCACTGCCGTCCCGCACGCACCAGCAGCAGCGAGACATCCACCAACGCGGCGCCCACGATCATGCCCAGCGCGATCAGGAAGGTGATCTTGCGAAACGGCTCGCCCGGCGCCAGCCAGCCGATCGAGACGAAAGTCGGAGTCATGGCCCAGCCCGCCAGGCCGCCCGTCAATGCCGCAATGCCGATGCGCGCGCCGACAATCATCCCGGCCCCGAAGGTCGAAGCCGACACATCGAGCGCCGCCAGCGGCGCCAGCCTGGCCACCCAGAGGCCGCTTGCCAGCCCGACCGCCATGCCGCCAGCCAGGCGCGACACCGAGCGGCGCAATAGCAGCGGATCGGTCAGTGCCCGAAGGATATTGGCCACCGCCAGGCCGGACGGAAAGGTCAGCTGCATGCGGTCCACCAGCAGCGGCGTGTACAGCATGCCGACGCCGACACCGTACATGCCGATGCACAGCATGTACGCCACGAGCTGCCATAGCGGCGGCTGTGCCAGGCCCAGCCAGCGCATCGCCTGGATCACCACGGCCATGCCGCCCATGCCGGCCACCGACGCCGCCGCCGTCTGGATGTAGTTGGCGCCGTGCCGGCCCGGCGCACCGTAGCCGCAGGTCACCACCGAGCCGAGGATGCCGGCCAGCACCTGCCCGCCCACGAAGAAGCCGAGCGAGAAGTTCATGTATGCCGCGGCGATCCCGCCCAGCGGCCCAAGCACCAGCATGCCCGCCGCACCGAGCAGCAGGTGATATTGCCAACTCCCGGGCGCGGGCAGCCAGTGCAGGCGTGGAGCGGCTTCTGAAGGAACCGAAGGCATGGCGGGCGGTGGATAAGATGCCGGACAAGGTGCCGGACAAGTGCTTCAGGCAAAGCATAGGCGAGAGACCGGCAGGCGAACGAAAACCTACGGGGTTTACACTAGTTTCGTGCGCAACTATCTTGTCGATATAGTTGCGCAAGAAACTACATTGCAGAGGTTGTCCATGCCAGACCTTTCCTCCCCCGCCTCCACGGCATTGCCCGCACCACCCGCAGTCGAATCCCGGCCGTGGCCGTCTTCCGTCCCGGTGCTGATTGCCGGCGGCGGCCCGGTAGGTCTCGCGCTGAGCGCCCTGCTCGCTCGGCAAGGCATCGCTTCACTGGTGGTGGAGGCCGATGACGGCTACTGCGCGGGCAGCCGCGCCATTTGCATGTCGCGCCGCTCGCTGGAAATACTCGGCTGGGTGGGTGCCGACCAGGCCACCGCCGACAAGGGCCTGCCCTGGGTCGGCGGGCGCAGCTACTACCGCGATGCCGAGGTGCTGCATTTCCAGATGCCGAGCGAACCCGGCGAACGCTTCGCGCCGATGGTCAATATCCAGCAGTACTACCTGGAGGCCTTCGCCCACCAGGCCGCACTGGCCTGCGGGCCGCTCGCCGACGTGCGCTTCGGTGCGCGCGTAACGGCCGTGCGCCAGGATGCCGACGGCGTCAGCGTGGAGATCGAGACCGCGCAGGGCACACGCCAGGTCCGTTCCCAGTGGCTGGTGGCCTGCGACGGCGGCCGCAGCACCGTGCGCGAACAACTCGGCCTGCGCATGGAAGGTACGCAATACGAAGGCCGCTACGTCATCGTCGATATCGTGCAGAAAACGCACCGCGACGTGGAGCGGCTGGCCTGGTTCGACCCGCCGTCCAATCCCGGTTCGACCATCCTGATGCACCGTCAGCCCGACGACGTCTGGCGCATCGACTACCAGATCCGCGACGACGAGAATCCGGTCGACGCCGTCAAGCCCGAGAACGTGCTGCCGCGCGTGCAGAGCCACCTCGACATGATCGGCGAGACCGAGCCGTGGGAACCGCTGTGGATCTCGATCTACAACGCCAAGTGCCTGACGCTGGACGCGTACCGGCACGGCCGCGTGCTGTTCGCCGGCGACGCCGCGCACCTGGTGCCGATCTTCGGCGTGCGCGGCCTCAATTCCGGGCTCGATGATGCCGGCAACCTGGCCTGGAAGCTTGCGTGGGTCATCAAGGGGCGCGCTGATGCCGGCCTGCTCGATTCCTACTCCACCGAGCGCGTGCACGCCACGCGGCAGAACATCGCCTACGGCGCCAAGAGCACGGAGTTCATGGCACCGCCCAATTTCGCGTTCGACCTGATGCGCGAGGCCACGCTGCGGCTGGCGCTCGATGAACCCTCGGTACGCTCGCTGATCAACCCGCGACAGTCGGCGCCGATCGCGTATACGGGCTCTGCCCTGAACGGCCCGTCGGATTTCGGCAACGACTGCCCCGGCGCCGCGCCCGGCATGCCCGCGCCGGAAGCACGCGTGAACGGTGGACACCTGACCGCCTGCTTCGGCCGGGTCTTCACGTTGCTGTGGTTCGGCAATGGCAATGGCGATACCACACCGGCCGATCTGACGGCCTTTGCGGAGGCGCATGCCACGGGCCTGCAGCTTCGCGTGGTCGTTCCCGCCGGCAGCACACTGCCGAACGGAGCACTGGCCGATACCGATGGCCATGCCTTCGCGCGCTACGGCGCGCAGGCCGGCACGCTTTACGTGATCCGTCCGGACGGCTATGTGCTCGCGCGCTGGCGCGCGCCGCAAACGGAGCAAGTCTGCGCCGTCCTCGCCCCCCTCCTGCAAACCCCCGCTGACGGAGCCCGCCATGCAAGCTGAAGAACTCGACCTCGCCTACACCCGCCTCTGCGAAGCCGTGGCCGGCGTCGGCCAGGACAAGGCGCCACTGCTGCTCGCCATGGTCTGCCTGGGCCTGATGAGCCGCCAGGAAGCACTGCCCCCCGTGCTCGCCCTGATCGAAACAGCCGAGGCGCGGGTGTAAAGTTCCGCTTCCCTGCAAAGATCCGATATGAAAGCCCTGCCCCGCCTGGACCAGTTCCTGACCTACCGCCTGCACCAGGTCAACAAGCTCAGCGACAAGGACAGCGCCTACGCCTATCTCGAGCAATGCGGCCTGCTGCTCAGCGAAGGCCGCTGCCTGGCCGCCATCGGTGCGTTCGCGCCGCTGTCGGTCAACGCGCTCGCGCAGAAGGCCAACCTGACCAAGGGACAGGCGAGCCGCTCCGCGCAGGCGCTGGTGGATCGCGGCCTGGTCAGCAAGTCAGCAAGCGAGGCCGACGGGCGCGGCGTGGTGCTGGAACTGACGCCGCAGGGCAAGCCGCTCTACCGGCAGGCCATCGCAATGATTGCCCGGCGCAACGATGAGATCTTTGGCTGCCTGAGCGCGGAAGAGCAGGCACTGTTGGGCAGCTTGCTCGACAGGCTGGTTGCCCACGCCGCGCGTGACGATCAGTCCGCGGACGCTTAACGCCTCAACCCGTCCACGTGCGCGCGCGCCGTTTCGCGCCGCGCGGCCTCGGCCACCTCATTGCTCACCACCGTCTGCCCGATCGGCGCCAGCGCGATGCCGGCCAGCTTCAGGTGCTGGATCGCGAACGGAATGCCGATGATGGTCACGAAGCAGGCGATGGCCGACATCACGTGGCCAATCGCCAGCCAGATGCCGGCAAAGAGGAACCACAGCACATTGCCCACTATGCCCAGCGCACCGGTGCCGATGTCGTCGCGCTGGTTCAGTTCGCGCCGGCTGATCGCCTGCTTGCCGAACGGAAAGAACGTGAAGCTGCCGATCACGAAGCAGGCCTTGCCCCATGGAATGCCGACGATCGAGCAGAAGGCCAGCAGTCCCGCGAGCCACCAGGCCAGGCCCATGAAGACGCCGCCAAGGATGAACCAGAGGAAATTGCCGATCGCGCGCATGCGGGGATTCCGGGAGTGAAGGACAGCACGATGATACGCGCCGGCAAGAGCGTACCCATTTCTGCGTGCCAGGAAAAAGCGGCCAGACACCGGGAATTCTTGCCACCAATGACTGCGTCGGACAGCGCAAACGCCGCCCGTCCCTGACGCGGGGCACCTCGAAAGCGTACCCGTTTCTGCGTGCGTACCTGTTTCTGCGTACACGGGTCGTGGCCAGGCGTACCCGTTTCTGCGTGGCGGCCAGTGCCGCAGCGGCGATGGAATGTGGTTCTTCGCCGAATTGGGGGGCCGGGGGAGGATTGGGGTGGCGTGCTTGGCGGGCGCTGCTGTTTCGCCGGCGCAGCCGGCGACCTACTTTTGTCCGAGCGACAAAAGTAGGCAAAAGCGCGTTGGTATGACTCCCCGCGTCAATAGGGTGGGACAGGGCGTACGAACGAACCCGGATTACGGAGTGGTCCCTGCTAACAGCGATATCGCATGGACGCCTACGGCTGCGCTGCGCGCATTCAGTAGTCTGGGCGCGAAGGTCTAACCCGAACCACGCAGTAGTAGCGATGCGCTTGGCGCATGTGCCATGCGCGAGGTAACGAAGATCCAGATCCGTAGCGCCAGCAGGCTTGATGAGATCGCACCCAGACTATTGAGCTTTCCCTATTTCACGACAACATCAAAGCAACCACCGTCATTCCCGCGAAGGCGGGAATCCAGCGTCTTACAAGTCCCCCGAAGGGGGACAAAAGTCACTGGGTCCCCGCCTGCGCGGGGACGACGAATATTTTGCGTTGTCATGAATTCTGGAAACATCAATAGGACGTGCGCGCAGCGCAGCCGTAGGCGTCCCACCGATGACGCTGTTGGAACGCTGTACCCGAGTCCAACTTGGGGATCGTACAAAAGCCGGTTCACGTCAGGCACAGGTTCTGACTCACTATGCGTAGCAGGGTCGAACGATTACCACGTCTCGCGAGACCAACGCCGCTCGAACCATAGAAGCGCACCGTTGATGGCCAGCCGCCAGGCGACGCGTTCTTTGGTTACTTTCTGTCGCTCGGACAGAAAGTGACTCGCCGGCTACGCCGGCGAAACAGCGGCGCCCGCCAAGCACGACACCCCAATCCTCCCCCCGCGTCTACGCGGCAGGAAATGTCACGCGCACACGCAAGCCCGGACCCGCGTCCTCGAGCGCCACGCGGGCGCCGTGCGACTGCGCGATCTCGGCGACGATGGCCAGGCCCAGCCCGCTGCCGCCGGTCGGCGCATCGGGCAGGCGGTAGAAGCGGTCGAACACGCGTCCGCGCTCCACTGCGGGAATGCCCGGCCCGTTGTCGCTGACCACCAGCTCCACCTCGCCGCCGCCCGGTGCCTGCCTGACCAGGATGTCGACGCGGCTGCCGCGCGGAATGTACGCCAGCGCATTGTCGATCAGGTTGGTCAACAGGATGCGCAGGGCATCGGCATCGCCATGTATGCGGGCTGCCGGGACGCTGTCGGCATCCATCCCCAGGTCAATTTCGCGGTCGAGCGCAGCCTGGGCCATATCCGCCAGCACGCCGGCGGCAAGCGCCGGCAGGTCCACCGGCTCGTGCGGGAACGTAACCGCGCCTGGCTCCTGGCGCGCCAGCGTCAGCAACTGCGCCACCAGGTGGGTCAGACGTTCCAGACCCTGGCGCAGGTTGCGGACCGCCTCGCGCCGGGCCTGCGGATCATCGGCACGCTCCACCAGCTGCGCCTGCAGCTGCAGCGCCGTCAGCGGCGTGCGCAGCGCGTGCGCGGCATCGGCCACGAATGCGCGCTGGGTATCGAGCGCATGCGACAGGCGCGCCAGCAGCTGGTTGAGCGCGTCGCTGAGCGGCGCGATCTCGTCCGGCATCTGGCGCATAGCCAGCGGCGCGAGCGAGCTGGCATCGCGCGCGCGCACTTCGGTGGCGATCTCGCGCAAGGGCTGCAGCCCGCGCCCCACTGCCATCCACACCAGCCAGGCCAGCAGCGGCAGCAGGAGCAGCAGCGGCGCGACGGTACGCAGCGCCATGCGTGCCGCAAGCGTACGCCGCGCACTCATGGGCTGCGCGATCTGCACCACCGCCGGCCCGAGCTGCATGCTGTAGAGCCGCCATTCGCCTTCGGCAGTGGTGACGTTGGAGAAGCCCAGCTCCGCGCGTGCCGGCAGCGCGGGATGCGCGTGCGAGAGGTACAGGCTGCGGCCGGAGCCGTCCCAGATATGGATGACCACGTCCTCGTCGGCGTGCAGCAGGTCGGTGCCGGCGCCGCCCTCCATGAAGAACGGCGGTGCCACCGGGTCGGCGAACTGGCTCGGCAGGGCCGCCGCGACCTGCTTCATCTGGTAATCGAAGAGCGCGTTGGCTTCCTGCCGGGCCTGGCCGTAGATCAGCCCGGTCGCGATGGCGATGCCGGCGAGCAGCCCGGCGGCCAGCCACCACAGCAGGGTTCGCTGGATCGAGCGCATCAGTCGCCTGGCTCCTCTTCGAGCCGGGGCACGACATAGCCAACGCCGCGGATATTGCGGATCAGCGCGGCGCCGAACTTCTTGCGCAGGGCGTGGATATAGACCTCCACCGTGTTGCTTCCCACCTCGTCGTCCCAGCTGTACAGGCGCTCCTGCAACTGCGCCACCGACCAGACCTTGCCCGGGCGTGCCATCAGCGCCGACAGCAGCGAAAATTCGCGCGCGGACAGGTGCACCGGCTCGCCGTTCTGCGTCACTTCACGCGTGGCCGGGTTCAGCGAAATGGCGCCATAGCTGAGGACCGGCTCGGCCCGGCCTTCGGCACGGCGCGCCAGGGCGTGCATGCGCGCGGCCAGCTCCTGCAGGTCGAACGGCTTGACGAGGTAATCGTCCGCCCCCGCATTGAGCCCCGCCACACGATCCGCCACGGCGTCGCGCGCGGTCAGGATCAGCACGGGCGTGGACACACCGCGCGCACGCAGGGTGCGCAGCACATCAAGGCCCGAGCGGCGCGGCAGTCCGAGGTCGAGCAGGACCAGGTCATAGCAGGCCCCTTCACCCGGTCCGCCCACCTGCGTGGCGGCGGCCAGGCCGGCCTCGCCATCCTGGACCCAGTCCACGGCAAACCCTTCCTGGCGCAGTGCGAGCTTCACGCTGTCGCCGATCATGGCATCGTCTTCCACCAGCAACACGCGCATGTCTTATCCGATATGTGGCCGGCCGTGATGCAGCGTATCCGCCAACGCTCGCGCCAGGCCCGGCAGCGCGGGGTAGCTGGCGGTGATCACGTACACCGGCAGCTTGTCGAGATAGCCCTGCATGCGGCCCTTGGCGACGAAGCGCGCGTTGAACGTGGACGCTTGCAGCGCCGGCACGAAGCGCGGCAGGATGCCGCCGCCCAGGTAGACGCCGCCGCGCGCGCCCAGCACCAGCGCCACGTCCGCCGCAACCGAGCCGAGCAGGCCGAAGAACACCGCCATGGTGCGCTCGCAAAGCGGATCGTGGCGCTCGAAGGCACCCTTCGTCACCTGTTCCGGCGTCAGCGGCGCGTCCGGGGGCGTACCCGTTTCTGCGGACAGCGCGGCATGGATATGCGACAGGCCCATGCCCGACAGCAGCCGCTCCGCCGACACGCGCCCGAGCGTACGGTGCGCAGCTTGCCAGGCGATCCACTCGTCGTCGGTCACGGGCATCAGCTCGATATGGCCGCCCTCTCCCGCCAGCGCCACCGCGATACCGGCGGTAGACGGCACCAGCCCCGACACGCCGAGCCCGGTGCCGGGCCCTACCAGCGCGCGCGGCGCGGTGGCCACCGCTTCGCCGGGCCGTACCTGCGCAAGGTCGTTTGGGCCAAGGTAAGGCAAGGCCAGCGCCAGCGACGTGAAGTCATTGATGGCCACCAGCGTCTGCAGCCCCACCGCTTGCCGCGTGGCCTCGATCGAAAAAGCCCAGTCGTGGTTGGTCAGCCGCACCCGGTCGCCCGTGACCGGGTTGGCAAGGCCAATGGCCGCATGGCGCGGCAGCGTGGCGCCGGCCGCGCGCAGCCCGTCGAGGTAGTGGCGCATGGCCGCTTCCAGCGAGGGATGGTCGGCCACCTTCAGCGCGGTCACCGTGCCGACCTTCATCGGCGCGGTTTCCAGCGCGAAACGCACGTTGGTACCGCCCACATCGGCAAGCAGGCGCGGGTAGGAAGTGTCAGCGGACACGGCGGAAGCAGTCATGGCATCGCTCACGCACGGAAGATATCAAACCCGCGCCGCTGGTTGGCCAGCACCAGGCTGACCGGCAGGGCTGGCGTGGGACCCTGCTTCGCACGGTCCAGCACTTCGGCCTTGGCCGCGCCTGCGACCGCGAGAAAGACCCGCTCGGCTGCCAGCAGCGCGGCGAGGTTCAGCGTCACGCGGGCATGCGGTGCGACCGAGGGATGCGTGACCAGATAGCCCGCCCTGGGATCGCTCAGCGCGGTCTGCAGTTCGGGCGCATCCGGGAACAGCGAGGCAGTGTGCCCATCCTCGCCCATGCCGAGAACCACCACATCGGGTTGCCGGTAGGCCTGGTTCAGGCGCGCCACCGCGCGCGACGGCTCGGCGGCCTCTTCGGCGTCGGCGATCAGCGGCACGAAGGCGGCACTGGCCGCGGCCTCGCGCAGCAGGTGCGCGCGCACGAGCGCACCATTGCTGTCGGGATGGTCAGGCGGCACCGCCCGCTCGTCGACCAGCGTGATGGTCACCGCTTCCCAGCGCACGGGCCGGTAGCGCAGGCGCTCGAACATCGCCACCGGCGAGCGCCCGCCCGACACCGCGAGCACGGCCCAGCCGTTGACGCCGATCGCCAGGTCCAGCGCGTGGCCGATGGAAATCGCCAGCGCCTCGGCCTGGTCCATCAACGTTGGATGCTCGAACTCGCGCATGGCGGTGTCCCCTGTCAGGCTTCCTCATGCCACAGCGCATCGTCGCGCGACATCAGCGCCGACGACGCGGCCGGGCCCCATGTGCCCGCTGTATACGGCTTGGGCGGCACGTTGCTCTCTTCCCACGTATCGAGGATCGGCTCGACCCAGCGCCAGGCCTGCACCTGCTCGTCACGCCGCACGAACAGGCCCAGCCGGCCGCGGATCACGTCCAGCAACAGCCGTTCGTAAGCGCCGGCGCGGCGCACCTTGAACGAGTTGGCGAAATCGAGATCGAGCGAGGTCGGCGTCAGCTCCAGCGTGTCGCCGGGCTGCTTGACCAGGAAGTACAGCCGGATGCTCTCTTCCGGCTGCAATTGGATCACCAGCCGGTTCTGCGGCGACAGCGTCAGCGGGCGTGGAAAGATGGCATGCGGTACATCGCGGAAGTGGATCACGATCTCGGCCACGCGCGACTGCATGCGCTTGCCGGTGCGCAGGTAGAACGGCACGCCTTCCCAGCGCCAGTTGGCGATCTCGGCCTTGATCGCGACGAAGGTCTCGGTACGGCTGTCCGCGGCGATGCCCTTCTCGTCGAGGTACCCCGGTACCGGCTTGCCGCCGATGGCCCCGGCACGGTACTGCCCGCGCACGGTCTTCTCGGCCACCGCCTGCGGCGTGATCGGCTTGAGCGCCTTGAGGATCTTGATCTTCTCGTCGCGGATCGCGTCTTCCGACAGGCTGCTGGGCGGCTCCATGGCCACCATGCACAGCAGCTGCAGCAGGTGGTTCTGCACCATGTCGCGCAGTGCGCCGGTGCGGTCGTAGAAATCGCCGCGCGTCTCGACGCCAAGCTCCTCGGCAATGGTGATCTGCACGTCCTGCACCCACTCGCGCCGCCAGAGCGGTTCGAACAGCGCGTTGCCGAAGCGGATCGCCATCAGGTTCTGCACCGACTCCTTGCCGAGGTAGTGATCGATGCGATAGATCTGGTCCTCGGCAAAGAACTTCGCCACTGCGGCGTTGATGGCTTCGGACGACTCAAGGTCGTGCCCCAGCGGCTTTTCCAGCACGATGCGCACATTGGGCGTATTCAGGCCGGTGCGCGCGAGCTGTTCGCAGATCGGCACGAACAGGTTCGGCGCCGTGGCCAGGTAGCACACCACCACTTCGGGACGGCGCGACAGCACCTTTTCGGCAAGCGCGTCGAAGTGCGCGGGCTCGCGTGCATCGGCCTGCACGTAGCAGATGCGGGCCAGGAACGCAGCCCACGACTCGGGCGGCGCATGCGCCAGGCCGGGGCGCACGTCCCGCTCGAGCGAGGCGAGGTAATCGTCCTGGCTCAGCGGCTGGCTGCCGGTGGCAAGGATGCGCGCACGCGGGTGCAGCAGCCCCGCATGATGGGCGTCGAAAAGAGACGGCAACAGCTTGCGCCGCGCCAGGTCGCCGGTGCCGCCGAACAGCACCATGTCGAAATCAGGCATGCTCACCGTGAGCTCCTTGGATGAGGATGGCGGTCAGAACGCGCCGCGCGCATGCGCGGCACCTGCCCGATACGGCCGCATGGATTGAGTGTCCGGACGCGGCACATAAGTTCCGGCCAGTTTACGTGAGTCGCCACCGCTTGGCGAGGCGCGCAGGCCACAGGGCGTACCCGTTTCTGCGTGCCATCGGCCAGACCTGGCCAGCGTGCAACGTGCCGCGAAGTGCGCTAGGCTGGAAGCAACCCCGCAGGAGAAAACCTATGCCACGTCACCCAGTGCTCGAACGGGTCACGGCCCGCATCGTCTCGCGCAGCGGCCCTTCCCGCCAGGCCTACCTCGACCGCACCCGCGCCATGGCGGGCCACAAGGTCGAGCGTGCCCAGCTTTCCTGTACCAACCTGGCGCACGCCATGGCGGCCATGCCGGACGCCGCCAAGATCCGGCTCAAGGCTGACGAACGGCCGAATCTTGCGATTGTCTCTGCCTACAACGACATGCTCTCGGCGCATCAGCCGCTCGCAGCCTTCCCGCAATGGATCAAGGAGGCCGCGCTGGAGGCCGGCGGCACCGCGCAGTTCGCCGGCGGCACGCCAGCCATGTGCGACGGCGTGACCCAGGGGCAGGATGGCATGGACCTGTCGCTGTTCTCGCGCGATGTGATCGCGCTGGCCACGGCAGTTGCGCTGTCGCACCAGATGTTCGACGGCGCGCTGTACCTGGGCGTATGCGACAAGATCGTGCCGGGGCTGGTGATGGGCGCCTTGTCGTTCGGCCACCTGCCCGCGGTGTTCGTTCCGGGTGGCCCGATGACCACCGGCATGAGCAACGACGAAAAGGCGCACGTGCGCCAGCTGTATGCCGAAGGCAAGATCGGCCGCAAGGAACTGCTCGAAGCCGAGACGCGCTCCTATCATGGCCCTGGCACCTGCACCTTCTACGGCACCGCCAACTCCAACCAGATGCTGATGGAGATGATGGGCCTGCATCTGCCGGGCACCGCCTTCATCAACCCGAACACGCCGCTGCGCGAGGCGCTCACGCGCGAATCGGCACGGCAGGCACTGCGGCTCGTGCATGGCGGTGAACGCTATACGCCCGTTGCCGACGTGCTGGACGAGCACGCCTTCGTCAACGGCATCGTCGGCCTGCTGGCCACGGGCGGCTCGACCAACCATACGCTGCACCTGATCGCCATGGCGCGCGTGGCCGGCATCGTGCTGACGTGGGACGATTTCGACGAACTGTCGGCGGCGGTGCCGCTGCTCGCACGCGTCTACCCGAACGGCAAGGCCGACGTAAACCAGTTCCAGGCTGCGGGCGGGCTGCCGGTGGTGATCCGGGGGCTGCTCGAGCTGGGCCTGCTGCATGACGACGTCATCACGGTAGTCGGCCGCGGGCTGGAAGCCTACACGCGCGAGCCGGTGCTGCGCGACGGCAAGCTCGAATGGACCGAGGGGCCGAAGGCCACGCTTGACGACACCATCGTGCGCGGTTCGGCACAGCCGTTCGCGCCGGACGGCGGCATCAAGCTGCTGGATGGCAGGCTCGGGCGCGCCGTCATCAAGACCTCGGCGGTGAAGCCCGAGCACCGGGTGGTGGAAGCGCCCGCCATCGTGTTCGAGCGCCAGGACGATGTGATCGCCGCGTTCAAGCGCGGCGAACTGGAGCGCGATTTCGTCGCGGTGCTGCCGTGGCAGGGGCCGGCGTCATGCGGCATGCCTGAGTTGCACAAGCTCACGCCGACGCTGACGGTGCTGCAGGACCGCGGCTTCCACGTGGCCCTTGTGACCGACGGGCGCATGTCGGGCGCGTCGGGCAAGGTGCCCGCGGCCATCCACGTCTGTCCGGAAGCCCTGAACGGCGGCGGTATCGCGCGCGTGCGCACCGGCGACATGATGCGCGTCGACGCGCCTGCCGGCGTGCTGACCGTGCTCGTGCCCGACGCCGAGTGGGACGCGCGCGCGCCCGCACGTCCGGACCTCAGCACCAACCGTCATGGCGTCGGACGCGACCTGTTCGCGACCTTCCGCCGCCACGTCAGCGAGGCCGAAGCCGGGGCCTGCACGCTGTTCGCGGATGAAGAGGTGCGCGACTAGCCCGCCCGCCGCAGCGGATTCGCGCGCGGATCGGGTGTCGCAGTGGGCGGCGTGGAGCCGGACGCGGACCGGGGCGCCATGTCCGGGTCCGGCATGCGGACCTCCTGGATCGGCACGGCAATCTTGCAGCCGGCGTCCTCGAGCACATGCTTGATGCGCTCATAGAACGCGTATCGCACCGCCCAGTAGTCGCCGCTGGCGGTCCAGCAGCGCAGGTTCAGCGTGATGCCCTGCTGCGTGTAGTTGACCACCATCGCCTCCGGCTTCGGCTCGGGCAGCAGGCGCGGCTCTTCCGACAGCATCTTGCGCAGCGCGTCGAGCCCCTTGTGCATGTCGCTGCCGAAAGCCACGGTGGTCTCAATGTCCATGCGGCGCGTCGGGTTCTCGCTGTAGTTGGTGATGGCGCTGCCCCACAGCTTGCCGTTCGGCACGCGCAGGCAGACACCGTCGGCCGTGGTCAGTTCGGTCATGAACAGGCCGGTTTCGCGCACCGTGCCGGCCACGCCCTGCGCGTCGATGTACTGCCCCACGCGGAACGGACGCAGCAATACCAGCATGATGCCGGCGGCAATATTCTGCAGCGTGCCCTGCAGCGCCAGCCCGATCGCGAGGCCGGCGGCGCCGAGCATGGCGATGATGCTGGCGGTCTGCACGCCGAACTGCGACAGCACCAGCACGATGGTCAGCACCCGGATCATCCACTGGAACGCGTTGGCGAGCAGCGGCCGCATGGTCTCGTCCACGTGGGTGCGGCCCAGCGCGCGCTGCACCGCGGCGGCGGCGCGCGCCGACAGCCACCAGCCCGCGATCAGGATCAGCACGGCGGCAATGCAGTTCATGCCCTGTTGCACGGCAAGCTGCGCCAGGTAGTTCCAGGCGGTCTCGATCTTGTCGGGGGCGATATTCCAGTTCATGAGAAGCGGCTCCTGGTTGTGGGGCGTACCCGTTTCTGCGTGTGCAAGCTGGTGGGCAGCGCGGCGCGAACATCACCACGAAGCCTCGTATCCGTCGCTCAATCGCACCGTCATGTCGGACATTCACCGACAAATGGTGCAATTGTGCGAATTTGTGCTGCTTTTCAGAGGACAAGCGGGAAGGAAATTGGTTTCCGGCCGCTGCAGCGGCCGGCATGCCGGATCAGCGCGCGCGGGCGGCGCGCCATGCGCCGGGCGTGATGCCGAACGCGGAGCGGAAGCGGTTGTTGAAGTGGCTCGCCGAAGCGAAGCCGGCGCGTACCGCCACCTCGTGCAATGGCAGGCGCGGGTCGCCGAGCAGGCGTAGTGCGCGCTCGAGCCGCGCGCGCAGGATCCATGCATGCGGCGGCATGCCGAAGCTCACGCGGAACATCCGCGCGAAGTGGTATTCGGACAGGCCCGCCAGCGCGGCCAGCTCGCCGAGCGTCGGGTTCTGCTCCGGACAGGCCTCGATCCACTCGCGCACCGTGCGGCGCGCCGTGGCGGACAGGCCGCCACGCCAGTCGGCGCCGTGCCGGTGCGCGGCATGGCTGAGCAGCAGGTGAGTGACGGCGTCATGGGCAAGCGCGTTGCCGGCCATGCGCGCATCGGGCGTCTGCCAGTCGAGCGTGGCCAGGCGCTGGCCGAGCCCGAACAGGTACGGGTCCTGCGCGAACGTCAGGTCGCGCAACTGCAGGCCGCGCGGCTCGCGGTCCAGCAGCCGGACGCAGTGCCAGGCCACATACCCGGGGTCGAAGTAGAGGTGCAGGAAACGCTGTGTGCCGCCGACGTGCCAGCGCGAATCATGGTCCGCGGGCAGCACGCAGAGGCGGCCGGGAGCACCGAGGTTGCCGGGCTGGTCGAGCCGATATGTGGAGTGGCCGCCTTCGAGGTATACCGAGAGCGTGTGGTGCCCCGGCTGCGCGTAGGCCGTGTCGTCATGCCGGTTGCGCCACAACGCCAGGCCCAGTCCGTCGCCAAGCGCGGCAGCGCGTTCCAGCGACGCGCGCGAGCCCGTCAGCGCGTTGAACACCGCATGGTGTCGCAACGGATCGGAGCCGGTGTGGAGGCTGGTGTCAGGGGCGGCCATGCGCGTCACGAAAAGATCCGGTGACTATACGCGATCGCCGCAAGCGTTGCCCGGCGGCGCCACGGGTGCCACGGGTACCACGCAGAAATGGGTACGCCCGCGCGTGGGCGCTCAGGCTGAGTGGTCGTGCAGGCGGTCGCGATGGGTCAGTGCAGGGAACAGGCGCATCCACAGCACCACGACCAGCAAGGTGCCCACGCCACCGAGGAGCACCGCGCCGACCGGGCCCAGCAACGCCGCCGTCACGCCGGACTCGAACTCGCCCAGCTGGTTGGACGCGCCAATAAAGACCGAGTTGACGGCGCCGACGCGGCCGCGCATGTCGTCGGGCGTATCGAGCTGGACCAGCGTCGAGCGCACCACCACGCTGATCATGTCGGACGCGCCGAGCACCACCAGCGCGGCCATTGACAGGGGCAGCCAGTGCGACACGCCGAACACCAGCGTAGCCGCGCCAAACAGCGCCACGGCTCCGAACATCACCTTGCCCGCGCGCCGGTTGAGCGGATGCCGGGCCAGCCACAGCGCGGTAACCAGCGCGCCGATGGCCGGCGACGAACGCAGCAGCCCCAGCCCCCACGGGCCGGTGTGCAGGATGTCGCGCGCATAGATTGGCAGCAGTGCCGTCGCGCCGCCGAGCAGCACCGCGAACAGGTCCAGCGAGATCGCGCCGAGCAGCACCGGCCGGCTGCGGATGTAGCCAAATCCCGCGAACAGGGTCTTCATGCTCACCGGCGCGGTCAACCGCTGCACAGGCTGGCGCAGCGTCAGTCCGCTGACCAGGACAGCGGCGATCGCGAACAGCGTGGCGCTCAGCGCATACACCACGCCCGGCCCCGCCACATAGGCAAAGCCGCCGATGGCCGGCCCGATGATGATGGCCGCCTGTCCGGCCGAACTGGCCAGCGCCACCGCACGCGGCAACTGGCGCGGCGTCACCACGCTCGGCAGCAGGGCCTGCAGCGTCGGCGTTTCGAACGCGCGCGTCGCACCGATCAGCGCGACGAACACGAAGATATGCTCGGGGTTGATCCAGCCAGAGAGACTCGCCACCGCCATCGCCACAGCGATCAGCGCTTCGAGCGCCTGGCACGTACGGACGATGCGCCGCCGGTCGAAGCGATCCGCCACGTGGCCGGACATCAGGATCAGCGCCACCGACGGCAGGAACTGCACCAGTCCCACCAGGCCGAGCATGAACGCGTCGCGCGTCAGGTCATACATCTGCCACCCGACCGCCACCGTAAAGATCTGGTAGCCGATGGTGGTGCACAGGCGCGCAAACCAGAAACGGCGGAACGAGGCATCGCCGAAAACGCTGTCGGACGCTTCGGCAGTGGTGGCGGCAGGGGAAGACATGGGTGGGAATGCAGTGGCGGCTTGCCGGTCAGGACGACGGCTGGCGAGCCCTATCGCCTGCATGCGCGCCAACCGGCTGTCGCGGGCGGCCCGCCAGGACAAAGAACGCTATTGTACGGGGCATGCAACATTTCGTGCATACACCTGCCGACATTCGCACACTACGTCGAATGGCGTCTCATCCAGTCCGCTCCATGTCTCTACATCGAAGGCGTGAATATGAGGCCAAGAGCACCCGTAAGACAAAACGGCCCGCATTGTTGCGGGCCGTGTTTTGCATTGGAGAGGTCTTGCCTCAGACGATCTCGCGCGTCTCCAGGAACTGCACGTTGGGGAACTTCTCCTGCGTGAGCCGCAGGTTGACCATGCTGGGCGCCAGGTAGACGTGGTCGCCGGCACCGTCGAGCGCGACGTTGTGGCCGGCCTTGGCGATCAGCTTCTCGATCTCGGCCGGCTCGCCCTTGAGCCAGCGCGCGGTCGCGCATTCATGCGATTCGAAGATGGCATCGACACCGTACTCGTGCTCGAGCCGGTGCGCCACCACGTCGAACTGCAGGATACCGACCGCGCCGAGCACGAGGTCGTTGGATACGAGCGGGCGAAACATCTGGGTGGCGCCTTCTTCGGCGAGCTGCTGCAAACCCTTCTGCAACTGCTTGACCTTGAGCGGGTTGTTCAGCCGCGCGCGGCGGAAGAATTCCGGTGCGAACGACGGGATGCCCGTGAACTTGAGCGGCTCGCCCTCGGTGAAGACATCGCCCAGGCGGATGGTGCCATGGTTCGGCACGCCGATGATGTCGCCGGCGTAGGCTTCTTCCGTGGTGTTGCGGTCCTGCGCCATGAACGTGATGGCGTTGTTGATGGCCACGGTCTTGCCCTGCGACACATGCAGCAGTTTCATGCCGCGTTCGAAGCGGCCCGAGCACACGCGCACGAACGCAATGCGGTCGCGGTGGCGCGGATCCATATTGGCCTGGATCTTGAACACGAAGCCGGTGAACCTGGGCTCCTGCGGCTCCACTACGCGCGTTTCGGTGTTGCGCGCGAGCGGCGGCGGCGACAGTTCGCACAGCGCATCGAGCAGCGACTGCACGCCGAAATTATTGATGGCGGAACCGAAGTAAACCGGCGTCTGCTTGCCTGCCAGGAACGCTTCCTTGTCGAAGGTGTGCGAAGCGCCGCGCACCAGTTCGATCTCGAGACGCAGTTCATCGGCCTGGCTGCCGAGGATGCGATCGAGCTCCGGGTTGTCCAGCCCGTCGAGGATGGCCGCGGTGCCCTTGTCGCCGCGCGGATCGAACAGCTGCACCTTGTCGTCGATCAGGTGGTATACGCCGCGGAAGGCCTTGCCCATGCCGATCGGCCAGGTCATCGGCGCGCACTGAATCTGCAGCACGTCCTCGATCTCGTCTAGCAGTTCGATTGGCGAGCGGCCCTCGCGGTCGAGCTTGTTGATGAAGGTGAGGATGGGCGTATCGCGCAGGCGGCAGACGTTGAGCAGCTTGATGGTCTGCGCCTCCACGCCGTTGACGGAGTCGATCACCATCACGGCCGAGTCGACCGCGGTCAGCGTGCGGTAGGTGTCTTCCGAGAAGTCCTCGTGGCCCGGCGTGTCGAGCAGGTTGACGATGTTCTCCTCGGCCTTGCCGCCGGCCCCGTCGGCCGCCCCGCGGCGGTACGGGAACTGCATCACCGACGAGGTCACGGAAATGCCGCGCTGCTTTTCCAGCTCCATCCAGTCCGAGGTTGCGTGGCGGTCGGCCTTGCGCGCGCGCACTTCGCCGGCCACCTGGATCGCGCCGCCGAACCACAGCAGCTTCTCTGTCAGCGTGGTCTTGCCCGCGTCAGGGTGGGAGATGATGGCAAAGGTGCGTCGACGCGCAATTTCGGAAACGAGCGAGCTCACGGCAGCGGATAGGGATCGGGAGGATTGCAAAGCCCGGCATGCGGGGGCCGGCCGGGCAACGGCAGGAACCGCAGGCAGGCGGTCGGGCCGGCACTGCGGGCACGCACGAAAGGGAATGGGGCGCTATTTTACCGGTTCGCCGCCCGGCCCGGGAAACGCATCCGCCTGCTGGCCGCGCAGGCTGCCGAACTGCAGCGCGTACTGGCGCGTCAGCTCCGCACCGAAGAAGAATATCTGTGCGGAGTAATACACCCAGAGCATCAGCGCCACGACCGAGCCGGCCGCGCCGTAGGACGACGCCACCGCGCTGTTGCCCAGGTAAATGCCGATCAGGCGCTTGCCGACCGAGAACAGCAGCGCCGTGATGACCGCACCCATGGTGACATCGCGCCAGGCAATGCGCGCATTGGGCAGCATCTTGAAGATCACGGCGAACAGCGCGGTCACCACCGCGAACGAAAACAGCGTGGAGAGCACATCCGCCACCGGCGCGAACCAGGACTGGGTCCACAACTGTCCCCAGAAGCGGTCCACCACGGCCAGCGCCGCATTCACGATCAGCGAGACGAGCAGCATGAACGCCAGCACCAGCACCAGGCTGAACGACAGCAGGCGCGAGCGCAGCAACTGCTGCCAGCCTGCGGTGGCCGGTACCGGCACATGCCAGATATCGTCCAGGCTGCTCTTGAGCTCGGCGAAGGCGCTGGTGGCGCCGACAAAGAGGATGCCGGTGGCAATGGTGGCGGCCAGGCCGCTGCCGCCCGCGCGGTGCGTGGCGGCCAGGATGCCCTGGATGGCACTGGCACCCTGCTCGCCCACCAGGCCTTCGAGCTGCGCGAAGATCTCGCCGCGCGCGGCCTCGGCGCCGAAGAAGATGCCGGCGATCGAGATCACCAGCACCAGTATCGGGGCCAGCGAAAACAGCATATAGAAGGACAGCGCGGCACCCTTGCTGGCCGCGCGGTGGGCGAACCACGACTGCACGGCAGCCGTGACCACCCGGACCGTGCGCATGCCGGTATGGCGGTCGGGCAGGAAGCGCCTCATCCCTGCATACTGTCGGGACGCACGACCCCGAGGGGGATGGTCCCGTTTATCGGACAGGTTGTGTTCTTCAGCCGCCATGCTCGGGAGACCTTCGCAACGCCACGGACAGAACGCGGCGTCCGCGGCTTGCCTTTTGCCTGGCACAGCGGACGCGGCACCTGCGTTCATGATACTGCGCATCGGCACCGGGCGCCGCGCCCGGCAATGCAGAGGCGACCTGCTACAGTAAGACAAGGCACGCCTGCCAGCGCCTGTGACGCGGCGCCTGCGCCGCAAGTACTGCGAAAGGAGGCACTGTGACCCGCACAATCCCGGGGCGGCCCCTGGCCGCCATCCTGTTGCTCGGACTGAGCCTGCTGGCATGTGGCGGCTGCGAGCGCAGCCAGCCCGGCCCCAAACCCATCTCCGGCGCAGCTGCCAGCGGCGCCAGCCAATCCTCGGCCCCGGCACAACAACCAGCCCCGGCACGCTGAGCCTGCTCGCCCGGACGACGCGGCAAGGCGCTCCCCGGCGTACCCGTTTCTGCGTACCAAGCATTCCGGCGGCATGTGGCCGAAGCGTGGCCCGTGTATCAGCCCTGCAACCGTGCGGGAACCGCGGTACTGAAGCCGTACCGGCGCGCAATGCCGCGTAGGACGGGCATCTCGGCATGCAAGTCTTACGCACGCTGGCCATGGCGGCGCGTAATACCAGCTGCCGGCGTTGCAGCCGCGTAACCGATTCGTCAGCAGCCGTGGCGCGGGCGAGCCAGGAGGCCCTCGCATCCGCCTGAAAGCCGCATGAAACAAGCGTTTGCGGCCATTGGCACACTTGTCGCTCTCTGTCTGACAGGGAGTAGTAAGAATCAATGACGTGCGATACGCAAGGAATGCAGGAGGAGCCCTAGACATGCGTCATCCGCCAGCACGCATGACGGCACGCCGGCGCTCGCACCGGTTGGCGGGACCGCCGCCGTCTGTCATGGATCTGTTGTCGTCGCCGCTGCTGCCGTATCCGCGTGTGCCTGTGCGGCCCGCATCGCCTTGTGCGCTGTGGAGCCGGGCGCTTGCGGTGTCGGCATACCGGCGCCGGATGGGACACTAGACCAGGCCACGGCGCACGGGCAACCGGCGCCACAGGCCAGCAGGAATTTGTGCTCCGTCCCCCGGCGGGCACTTTTTTCCACCAAGGGAGGAGCCACCCATGAAAGCCGGATACCTTGCCGCCGCCCTGGCTCTGTTCTCGACCAGCGCCGCCGCGGCCAGCTATGCCTATTTCGACCGGCCCGACAACGCCAGCGCCAACTCCCATGCCGCCGTGAGCAACGATATCTATGTGCGCGGCTTTGGCTGGGCGTGGGGCGAATTGCAGTTCAAGCAGGACCCGGGCGCCGCGACGCCGAGCGAGCGGCAGGCACGCGATGGCCTGGACCGCCGCGACGCGGTGCCCGGCCGCCACAACGACGGCGGCGGTAATGCGCAGCCGCGCAACACGCGCGGCAAGATCAGCATGAACCTGGCGGCCACCCCGTCCACCGGGACGGAAGCTTCCGGGCCGGGCCGCCAGCTATACGCGCCGGCCACCACCGTTGTGCGCTGACGTGCCGCAAGGCACGGGGAAGGGGGAACCGGCGAGCGGACGTCGCCGGTTCCCCCTTCCCTGGAGCGCCTGAGGCCCACGACCTGTCCCCGCGGCCCGCTGCGCTGTGGGTTCCAGCGCTACTCGCCTGCGGCCGGCTGCGTTTCCACGCGGATGTTGTGCTTGTGCATGAGCCGGTATAGCGTTACGCGCGATACATTCAGCTCGCGCGCGGCCGGCACGACGTGGAAGCCGTGGCTGGCCATGACGCTGCGGATCGCCTCGCGCTCGGCCTCTTCGCGGATGGCGTCGAGCGTCTTGCGCGGCAGTTCCGTTCCGCCATGCAGCTGCAGGTCATCCGCCGTGATCTTGCGGTTGTCGGTCATCACGATGGCACGCCGCACCCGGTTGATCAGCTCGCGCACATTGCCCGGCCAGGCATACTGCATCATCGCCTGCGTGGCGCACGGAGAGAATCCGCGGATACGCCGGTGGGCTTCGTGCCCGTGCTCGGCCAGCACGGCATTGGCCAGCAGCAGGATGTCCTCGCCGCGCTCGCGCAGCGCCGGGATCGTCAGCGTCAGCACGCACAGCCGGTGGAATAGGTCCGAGCGGAAGCGGCCATCGGTCTGCGCCACGACCAGATCCACGTGAGTGGCCGAGATGATGCGCAGGTCCAGCGGAATGGACTGGTGTCCGCCCAGACGGGTGATGGTGCCCTGCTGCAGGAAGCGCAACAGCGCCACCTGGCTTTCGAGCGGCAGGTCGCCGATTTCATCGAGGAACAGCGTGCCGCCCTGCGCCTGCTCGATCCAGCCGATCTTGCGCTGGTTCGCGCCGGTGAAGGCGCCCTTCTCGTAGCCGAACAGTTCCGACTGCACCAGGTGCGACGGAATCGCACCGCAGTTGATAGCGACGAACGGTCCCTTGCGCCGGCTCGAAGCTTCGTGGATGGCCTGGGCAGCGAGTTCCTTGCCAGTGCCCGATTCGCCGGAAATGAACACCGGCGCATCGTTGTGCGCGACCTTGGCCAGCGAGCGGAACATTGCGCGCATGGCCGCGCACTCGCCGATCATGGTTCCGTGCGGCGCCATCTCGGTGGTGCGGCCTTGATGCAGGCAGGCCATGCCATGGGCATGCTTGAGTGTGTAGAGCAGTTCGTCGTACGAGAACGGCGTACGCACGTAGTCGACGCAGTAGTCGCGGATCAGGCGGCGCACGCGCTGGTCCGCAAGCCGCGCATCGGTGGTGATCGCCACCCACATCACGTGCAGGTGCTGCAGGCCCTGCTCCAGTTGCGCGAGTTCGGCATCGCTGTATTCGTCCTGCAGGTCGATCACGCCGGCCATGGGCGCGCTCCCGCGCACGATGCGCTCCAGGTCGCGCACCTGCTGGATGCGGCGCACGTCCCAGCCCGGCCCGAACTGGGCGGGGGTAAAACCAAAATCCTCATGACGCGACACGACCACGACCTGCGCAGCGCGTGCCGGCGCCTTGCACAGTCGGTCCATAACGATCTCCCGGACGTTGGGCTTATTGTTCATCCCGGTTTCCCACCGCACCAGCTCCGGCCCTCCCGGTCGGTGCTGCCGCCGCGGGCTCGACGTCGGTATCACGAACTGGACTGACTGCGCGCTTGCTCGTCCATGACAGCGAGCGGATCGGTGCCAAGATGCAACGCTTCCTGAAGGCGGCGGCGCACGGCATCCCGCTCGCGCATCAGTTCGACGCGCGGCGCCTCGGGTGTCTGCCCGGAATACTGGTAGTAAAGGGCCTTGTAGGTCTGCTGGCTCAGGATCCATTCCTGCAGCAGTTCGCGCTGGCGGACAAGTTCGGCTTCAAGCAGCCGATGGCGCCGCAGCAGGTTCTCGACGGCCTGGCGCGCGTTCGCAGTCAGCTCGCCCTCCTCGAGCAGTGCGGTCACGCCGGACACCGCCGCGCCGTCATGGCGGATCTTGCGGGTCGCTGATTCACCTGCGGCTTCTCCCAGTACAGCCCAGGTGCGATGCATGGAACGACTAGCGGGCTCGCTGATGGGCCCGATGGGTCGCCGGATTTCTCCTGCGGTCATGATCTGATCCCCGTTGTACAACACCCCCGGCACTACACGTTCGCGTTTACCACTTTTCTGTCTTGAATTTATTGTCTGCGTGGCGCACGTGTATCCGCACGCTCTGCGCTATCTCTTCGTGGTGGCGATGCCGTATTGCAATACGGTCTGATCGGATATGTCCCACGACAGGCGGACTTGCCGAAGCTGTTTCACGGCGCTCATGCGCGCCTTGCCCGGATGAACCGGAGTCAAGAAGGGGCGCGTTGATGCGCCCCTCCCTCTTTGCCACGCCTATAGTTCAGTGCATTTGCAGCGGTTTGTCCAGCCCCGAGTGGGGGATGTCCGACCAAACTCATGCCGGACTCATCCTTTGGGATGAGGCTCGCGGAAAGCGCCTCACCCTCCTCATCCGTAAGGCTGGCGTGCTTCTGCGGCAATGTGCTGCGGCGCATCTGGCCCGCAGAAACGGGTACGCTCGGCTTCACCGCTCACGCAGAAACAGGTACGCCGCGGGGCCGCGGCACACTACCGGGACAGGGATTGGCGGCTACCCGCATGGTGTCAGTGGCCAGGCAGATAGTAGAACTTGAAGATAAACACGGCCGCAATGATCCACACCATTGTCGGCACGTTACGGGCCCGCCCGGTCAGCAGTTTGAGCACCGCGTAGGCGATGAAGCCGAATGCCACGCCATTGGCGACGGAGTATGTAAACGGCATGCCGAGCGCCGTCAGCACGGCAGGCACCACTTCGGTCACGTCATTCCAGTCAAGGTCGAGCAATTCGCGCAACATCAGGCAGGACACATAGAGCAGCGCTGGCGCGGTGGCATAGCCGGGTACCGTGCCGGCCAGCGGCGCGATGAACAGGCAGGCCAGGAACAGGACCGCGACCGTCACCGCGGTGAGCCCGGTGCGTCCGCCGGCCTGCACGCCCGATGCGCTTTCGATATAGGCCGTGGTCGACGACGTGCCCAGGAACGAGCCCGCCATGATGGCCGTGCTGTCCGCCATCAGCGCCTTGTTGAGGCGATCCATCCGGCCGGCCCTGAGAAGACCTGCGCGATTGGCCACGCCCATCAGCGTGCCGGTGGCATCGAACAGCTCCACCAGGAAGAAGACCAGCACCACGTTGACGATGCCGATCGACAGCGCCCCGGAGATATCGAGCTTGAACAGGGTCGGACTGATCGACGGCGGCGCGGAGAACACCCCGTGGAATATATTGCCGGCAAAGATGAAGCTCAGTACCGTGGTCAGCAGGATACCGATCAGGATGGCACCCTTCACCTTCAGCTGGTCCAGCGAAACAATGACGAAGAAGCCGATGATCGCGAGCACCGCGGTCGGCTGGTGCAGGTCGCCGATGGTCACGAGCGTGGCCGGGCTGGCGGTGACAATGCCCGCGTTCTTGAGGGCGATGATGGCCAGGAACAGGCCGATGCCCGCCGTGATCGCCAAGCGAATCGAATGCGGAATGCCATTGACGATCATCTCGCGCACCCGGAACAACGTCACCAGCAGGAACAGGCACCCGGAGATGAATACGGCGCCAAGCGCCGCCTGCCATGGGAAGCCCATGCCCTTCACCACGGTGTAGGCGAAGTAGGCATTCAGGCCCATGCCTGGCGCCATGGCGATCGGGTAGTTGGCATAGAAGCCCATGATCAGCGTACCGATCGCAGCAGCCACGCAGGTGGCCACAAACACCGCGTCCTTGGGCATGCCGGCGTCACCAAGGATCGTAGGGTTGACGAAAATGATGTACGCCATCGTGAGAAACGTGGTCATCCCCGCAAGCATTTCTGTGCGGACATCCGTCTTGTGTTCCGACAGCTTGAAAACGCGCTCCAGCAGGGAAGGCGTTGGCTGGCTTGCGGCGGGGCCGCCCGCCTTGGAAGCGGGCTCCGGTATCGACATGGGAAATCTCCTGGCTGTCTATCGTTGTGGCATCGGCGCGCAGCTCGCGCAAAGTGGCCGCAAGGGCCGGGCCTCTTGCGCCGTGACTCGGGCATGCCCGGCCCGCAGGCTGCGGCAAGCGTACTCTGGTGCAGATCGGCGGCTCAGGTGTCGGAGCCGACGCATGAACGATATGCAAAAGGCGTGATGATCCCACAGCGCCGGAATGTGATGCCAGCCCCGGCTACGGGGCACTCCCGGCTTGACGGTAACATCGAACCCCCGTATAAATCGCCCTAGATTCAAGCGACGAGGCAACAGTTCATTCGTTAGCCACCGTCTGGTACTTCGGTTGTCCATGGTGTCCTTTCCTTGAGTTCCGTGTGAAATGGCGTGTGCGCCATTCGCTTCTTTTTATTTTTTCTGGAAAGCAAATCATGCAAACCGGTATCGTCAAATGGTTCAACGACGCCAAGGGCTTCGGCTTCATCAAGCCGGACGCAGGCGGTGACGACCTCTTCGCCCACTTCTCGGAAATCCGCGCTGACGGCTTCAAGTCGCTGCAGGAAAACCAGCGCGTGTCGTTCGAAGTCAAGAACGGCCCGAAGGGTCTGCAAGCCGCGAACATCACCCCGCTGTAAGCAGGCACGCGGCGCGTCGTACGCGCCACGACAGGAAACCCGCCTACTGAGGCGGGTTTTTTTACGCCCTGCCGCGGCACGCGCCGCTCCCACGGCCTGATTTGCCCATCTCCTCCCGGTCCGGGCTGGCCGGAATCCCCCGTCCCTCCTTCCTGATGCCCGTATGCGAACGGCTTTCGCACGCAGAAACGGGTACGCAGTCCACCTCCCGCTCCGGACCCGCCCTGCTCTGCCATATCGCGGCGCACAACGCAGAAATGGGTACGCGCCTTTGGGTCGCCATCCGCAGAAATAGGTACGCAACCAGGCCAAGCTGACTGGATGCACCTTCCCGCGCACGCAGAAACAGGTACGCGGGGGTCCTATAGGCCAACAAATTCATGAGTTCCGGTTCCGCGTAATCGTCCCAACTGCCGGGCTCGACGGACGCTCCCTTCCACGCAGAAATGGGTACGCACATTGTTGCAGCGCAGAATTCCGAGGCCTACCTTCCACCATTCGGCCCGCTTCGCAGAATCAGGTACGCAACATGCACCGCGCCGCCGCCTCGAAAGTGCGCAGAAATGGGTACGCCTGGTGCACAGCGGGGATCGCATTGCTACAGGTTAATTGCACCCAATCAAGATGCAGACGCAGAAACAGGTACGCCTTGGAAGGTATCGCTCAGGCATGTATACGTTCTGATGTGAGCGCTAGCTTTTAATATAAAGCAGATATATAATAAAGATTGTTGAAAGTGCCTCTGGCTTTCACCGCCTCAGCATGCGCAGAAACGGGTACGGCAAGAGGTAATGGCAATCCCTCCCCGCACGCAGAAATAGGTACGCAACGCCGAGATTCTCCGCAGACGCAGGTAAACGCAGAAACTGGTGCGCCGCAGAAATGGGTACGCTGAGGGGCCATCACCCGCGTCGAAGAGGATGCGCGCAGAATCGGGTACGCTTTGCGCCCGGGTTACGCAGAAATAGGTACGCTAGAAACCCTCAGGTGCCAGAGGTATACCGGGGTGCGAACCTGTTTCTGCGGGGATAACCGCCCGAACAGTCGTGTTTACGGCCAGGCATGCTTCATGACGCACTTTCAGCGCAGAAACGGGTACGCAATTGCACGGTTTTCTTGTGGAAAAGCCTGTGGGAACAACAAGTTATCCACGCAGAAACCGGTTCAGGCTTGGCGCTGAAACAGGTTCGGCTTTGCGCAGATTCGGGTTCGGGGGTTCGCAGAATCGAGTACGTTCTTCCGCAGATTCGGGTTCGCGAGGGGGTGATTTTCGCTTTGGAATCAACGCGCTGCCCTCTCCGTATACGGTTTACAAGTAGTTAACCCGTATCGGTATTGTTTACTTGTAGCCAAGGATCGGCCATCCGTGGACAACCCTCTCGGGTTGCCCACCGACCGCCATCCTTTCGCCAACCAGGTAAACACGGCACCTCCACCCAGTCGGCTTGCACGTAAACGCGTCAGGAACCGTATACGTACCCGTTTCTGCGTGACAACGTTTACGGCTTCGCGTACAAAGGCGGGTAATCCGAAGCACGCCAATATGCCCATCAAACGCACCCCGGTCGCCGCAGGGGATCGCTCCGTCCTGGATATGGACGGCGAGCCATCCCGAATCATTGTTCCCGGCAACGAGAACAACCTGGTCCCGTCCGAGAAATTCCAGCGCCTCTTTGACGAGGCGCAGGCCATGGAACGCGAAGACGCGTGGCAAAGTGGCGAGGTCGGCTTCCTGAGCCGGGCCAGCGTCCAGGTAACGTTGCCGTATCGCGCGCCCAAGGGCGCGCCGCCGGTGTGGACGCGTACCAGTGGCAACATCTCGCTGATGATCCAGCCTGGCTACTTCACGCAGCAACGTTCGGAACGCGCCAGCAATGGCCGCCAGAAGCTGGTTTCGGAAACGGTGTCGCTAGGCTATCCGTACGGTTCCTATCCGCGCCTGATGCTCGCGTGGATCGGCAAGGAGATCATGGCCAAGAAGAAGCGCGGCGAATTCACCGGAACGGTGGAAGACCGGCGCATCTCGCTGGGCAACTCCTTGTCGGAGTTCATGTACAACCTCGGCATTCCGATGGCCACCGGCGGCAAGCGCGGGACCATGACGCTGGTGCGGCAGCAGATGATCCGCCTGTTCTCGGCGACGATCGCGATCGTCCAGAACAAGTCGATGCCCAGCCAGAATCAGAACAGCAACCACGAGCCGCTGTCGATCGACCGCGTCGGCTACCTGCTGGCCGACCAGCTGTCGACCTGGTGGGATCCCATGCAACCGGGACAGGGCTCCATGTTCGAGAGCTTCGTCGTACTGTCCGAGCCGTTCTTCAACGAGCTGGTCAATCGCCCCGTGCCGGTCGACATGCGCGCGCTGAAGGCCCTCAAGCAGTCACCGTTCGCGCTGGACGTCTACTCGTGGCTGACTTACCGCTTCTTTACCATCCAGCGGCGCACCGAGATCCCGTGGGAAGCGTTGCAGATGCAGTTCGGCACGGAGACCGAGAGCGAGCGGAAATTCCGTGCCCTGTTCCGCAAGGCACTCAAGGATGTGCTCGTGGTTTATCCGGGCGCCAAGGTCGATGCCGACTCTTCCAAGGCCCTGATCCTGCAACCGTCCAGGACCAGCGTCCGCAAGCTCGGCTGACTGCGGCTGCGGCAACAAAAAAGGCAAGCACGCGGCTTGCCTTTTTTGTTTTCGGGAGTGCGCCACGCATCCACTGCGTGGCGCACTCTCATCAGGCGGGCTTGATGGCCGATGCCTGCAGACCCTTCGGACCTTGCTTGACCTCGAAGGTCACGCGTTGGCCATCCTTGAGCGTCTTGAAGCCCGAGCCCTGGATTTCAGAGAAGTGCGCGAACAGATCCGCACCGCCGTCATCCGGGGTGATGAAGCCAAAGCCCTTTGTTTCGTTAAACCACTTGACCGTACCGGTTGCCATAGGAATTTCCTTTCGAAGCAAGTTCTCGTACACCACGCAAACAACCGTTCAAGCACGTTGAGTTCTCGTAGATACCGAACGGAAGCCGACGAGGTTGACACGACTTGACTCGACTGTAGGGCGCATCATAACCAGATTGTGCTGGCGTGTCATGTGCGCCGTAGAGCGCACTACAGATACTTTAGGCGGACTGTCTGCCGCATTTCAAGCAGAAATATCAAACTTTGGCTGATTCGTCAGGTGCAGTGAGCAAAGGTCGCCCTGGATGGCTTCATATATATTATAAATATTACGAATCGGGTTGATACGTCACCTGGATTTGGCTAAAGTGGCGCCTAAAGTTAACCGCGCTTTCAGCGCTGAAAGAGAGGTCCTTGTGACAGCGAAAATCATCACGGTCTTCAACCAGAAGGGCGGGTGTGGCAAGACCACGGTGAGCATGCATTTGGCCGGGACGCTTGGCCTTCGCGGCGCCCGGTCCATGCTGGTCGACATGGACGAGCAGGGTACCGCGACGCGATGGGCGGCACAGGCCAGCGATGAGCGCCCCTTCCCGGCGTCGGTCATCGGACTCGCACCGTCGGGTGGTGCCATGCACCGGGAAGTCCGAAAATTCGTGCACGACTATGACTACATCGTCGTCGATTGCCCACCGGCTGTGCACTCCGCGGCGCCATCCAGTGCCCTGCTGATTTCCGACCTCGCGATCATTCCCGTGGTCCCATCTCCGCCCGATCTGTGGGCCGCGGTGGCAGCAAAGACCCTGGCCCAACATGCCCAGGTTCAGAACGAAACATTACTGATTCGCGTGATGGCGAACATGGTGCAGCGGCGTGTGTCGATTGCGCGCCAGGCTATCGAAATCCTCGGCGATGACGGGGAGGTTCCGCTTTTGAATTCCATGATCGGGTCACGGTCGGCATTCCGCGAGTGCCAGGCGATCGGGTGTACGGTCCATGGCGTTGCCGGTGCGCGCGAAGCCGTGCAGGAGGTCGACATGATGGTCGATGAAATATTGTCTTTGATTGAGCACTAAGGCATGGCTACAAAACTGAAGAGCCTGAAGGCAGGCATGTTGGCCGGCATGGCCGCGGAAAAGAGCCGTGGCGACTCCCTCGACCGCTTCGCACGTGCGGAGGCGGCGATTTCGCAGCACCCGAACGGTCTGCTGCAGGCGCGCCTGCAAGAACAGACGCCGCCTTTCAGCGCTGAAAGTGTGGAAGCCGAGAATCCCCGCCCGCTGGTCCGGATTCTCCTGACCCATCTGCATGACAATCCGCTCAATGCCCGCCGGATCTACGATCCCGCCGTCGTGCAGGAGCGCGCCGCATCGATTGCCACGCATGGGCAAAAGACGCCAGGCCTGGCCGCACCGGATCCCTCCCGTCCCGGTCACTACATCCTGATCGACGGCCACTATCGCAAGCGAGCCCTGGCGTCTGCCGGCAAGCTGGAGATGGAGTGCTTTGTCGAAAATGATCTCAGCGATCTGGATTTCTACCGCCTGTCGTTTATGCTCAACGAGCAGCGGTCGGACCAGTCTGCGCTCGACAATGCGATCGCCTGGCGCCAGTTGCTCGATGAGGGCAAGGTGCAGAAGGAGGAAGATATCTGCGAGCTGACCGGCATTTCCGCAGGCACGGTGAACAAGACCCTCGCACTGCTGCGACTCCCTGAATCGGTGCTTGCAGTCATGCGCGAACGGCCGAACGCGATCGGCATTGCCGCTGGCTATGAGTTGACGCTCTACTTCAAGCTTGCCGGCGAGGATCGCACGCGGGAACTGGCGACGCGCATCATGACCGACGGGCTGTCCAGCCGCGAAGTCGAGTCCATCCGCAAGCAGGCCCAGGAGGGCAAGTCGCGCAAGGTGAAGGAAATCAGCCGCCAGTACAAGATCCGTACTGACGGCGGCCAGTTGCTCGGCACCATCAAGGAGTGGGATTCCGGCCGGGTCATGCTCGATGTTCAACTCAGCGATCGCAGCGCGCGCGAGGCGCTGGTCGAAGCGCTCAAGGCGCGCTTTGGCCTGGACAAGACCTTGCTATGAAGCGGACCGGCTGTGATGCTGCGCGCAAGGGGAGGGGCGATATGAAAGCGCTTCCTGGTGCGCGCTTCACGCGGCCGCGGTCCGGATCTGCTTGGGTGTGAACGCCGGCAACTCCGTCGGCTGCGTCCTCGCATAAATCTTCCAGGCGGCCCGCAACAACTGATCGAGCCCACTGGCGCCATAGCCCGCACCGGGACCCGCTAGGCGTTTTGCAACGCCACGCTGGGTAGGCGGGTAGTCCACTGGGCCGAGGAGGGCAGCGGAAGAAGGCGGGCAGGCTGCCAGGCCTCGCCGTACCCAGTGCTTCTGCAATGCTTCGAGCGTGTCCGGGGCAATGGCAAGGGAGCGCGACCTCGGGCCATGCCAGTGCAGGCAGGCCTGATGTCCTTCAAGCCGCAACGCTGCGCATGTGAGGCCGGCAAGCTCGCTGACCTTGAATCCATCCCGTACCAGCAGGCCGGCTGCGAGCGCCGCCTGCCATTTCGCCTCGGACTGCGTGCCCAGCCAGTCCAGAAATCCGTCAATGTCCTTGCGCGCCAGCGGACCAGGTCCATCGGACTCCGCTGCCTCTGTGTCGCCCTCCGGCGTATCGACGGTATCGGGGAGGCAGGCGAACAGCCCTGCCTTCGACAGCGACCTGAGTAACGCGCGGATCACTCGCAAGGCTGCAGCCTGCGAACTGGCACTGAGGGGTCCTTCGAAGGGGCGCCAGTGCACCCGATCCCGCGGACTCGCGGGACCGCACCAGAATGCGGTCGGCTCCGGCGCGCGCAAAAACGCCGCGTACCCTTGCAGCGATTCCGCGGTCATTTCCTCCAGACGCAGTCGTTCCCGTGCCAGCCAGAGCAGCAGCCGCTCGGCCTCCTTTCGGTAGCTGCTGCGGGTATGCGGCGACCGCGGCTTTGCATCCAGCCATTGCCGCACGCGTTCCAGATCCGAGCGCGAGGCATCCGGAGATGGGCCGCCGGGCGGTTGCGGCAGCATATGCTCGAGCGGAACCGGATGCGTCATTTGTGGACCCAGGGGAAGCGGGACAATGGCGGGGCGCCGTGATACCTCCGAAGGCGCAACGATATATACGTCAATAAGTGCCTTATTATTATCTTTTTGAGGTCCGCGCTGCTCGATCAGCCATTTAGTAATGATCTCGGCCGACTTCGGGCCGATGCGTGGTACGGCGCGCCACCAGCTGCTGCCGCGCGCGTTCGCCAGGCTGGCTAGATCGGAAATTTTGTGGATACCGGCCGCGGTAAGACGGCGAGCCAGGCTGGGGCCAAACCACAGCCCGACTTCGTGCCCCGTCGACGGACGGCCCTGTCCCAAGCTTTCCAGCGAGGAAAGGGCATCGACCCGGCGGGTCATGCCCACGTCCGACCGTCCGCGAAGCGCCTCGAACATTTCGGCGATCTCGGGACGGTCGTGCTGCAGCGCGAACTGGACGAGGCGGTCCCGCAGCGCCAGGATGCGTGCAATCGCCTGGTGTTCGGTCAGGTCTTCGTCATCGTCCGGATCGGACAGGTAGCGGTTGGCGATGTCGACCGGACGCATGCCCTGCGCGTAGGCGCGCACGACCGCGAATTCCGTCCGGGTCAGCTTGGTGGCAGCCGAAGTGCCGTGATCTTCATTCATCGCCCCGATTCACGTAAGTGACTGAACTATAACAACTTTATCCAAAGTGGATTTCGAGCAGGCCACTTTTGCGGCACGAAAGTTAATGTAAATTATTTTTGTGCGAACCACCACACTTTAATCCCCGGACTTGTGGCTTTTCGTACGGTCCGACAGAAATCTCACAGGTCCTTCCCTTCGGCTTCCCGTGCCCGTGACTTGCCAGGCGGGACGCCGGGGCGGCCAAAGCGTACCCGTTTCTTCGGACAAGCCGCCGCGTGCGCCAGACCCGCCTTATCTCGGCTATCGCGGGGGCTTTGTCATTGGCGTCGGGCACTGCCTTTCCGACGTGGCATGCCGCCACCATACCCGCAGCGTATCAACCCGATACCCGATCAGTGTTGGACGACCCGAGCGGCGCTTGACTATCATCGGTTCGCACCCCCAGCACAAGACGGCAGAGGAAAGTGCGTCACAGGGGCCTGTCAGCATGTCGGTGTCCCGCAGAAGAACACCCGGCGCCCGCGTCGGCCCGAACGGAGACACGAAGGCCCCGCGCCTTCATTGCCCTCATGCCTGAACCCCTTATTTCCCCTGCCCAGAGCCAGATGGATCGCGCCGGCAGTGCGTGGTCCTTGTCCGCGATCACGGCGGGCTTCCTTGCCGTGCTGGTCTCATATTCGGGCCCGCTGGTGATCTTCTTCCAGGCGGCGCACGCGGCCAGGCTGCCGGCCGACATGGTCACGTCCTGGGTGTGGGCGATCTCGATCGGTGCGGGCGTGTCGGGTCTGCTGCTGAGCTGGCGGCTCAGGGTGCCGGTCATCACGGCATGGTCGGCGCCAGGGACGGCGCTGCTGGTGACGCTGTTTCCGCAACTGAGTCTTGCCGATGCCGTGGGTGCCTACGTGAGCGCCGCGGCCATCCTGTTCGTGATCGGGATCTCAGGCGGCTTCGACTGGCTCGTGCAACGCATTCCGCGCGGCATCGCGGCGGGCATGATGGCAGGCATCCTGTTCCAGTTCGGCGCGGGCGCATTCAAGGCCGCCGGGACCATGCCGCTGCTCGCCGCCGTGATGATCGTGACCTACCTCGTGTGCCGGCGCTGGCTGCAGCGCTACTGCATGGTCGTGGTGCTGGCCGCCGGTGTCGCGATGGCCGCGGCGCAGGGGCTCACGCATGCGGGCGATTTCCACCTGGCGCTGGCCAGGCCGGTCTTCACCGCGCCGCACTGGTCGTTGGGCGCCACGCTGAGCCTTGCCATCCCGCTCGTGATCGTGAGCCTGACCGGGCAGTTCCTGCCGGGCATGGCGATCCTGCGCCTGTCCGGGTATCGCACGCCCGCGCGGCCCATCCTTGCGGCAACCAGCCTTGCGAGCGCCGCCGTCGCGTGCTTCGGCGGCATCACCATCGTGACAGCCGCCATTACCGCCGCGTTGTGCACGGGCAAGGACGCGCACGAGGACCCTTCGCGCCGCTATGTGGCGGGCATCGCCAACGGTGCGTTCTACCTCGTGGGCGGAACGTTCGCAGGCACCATCGTGCTGCTGTTCGATGCCCTGCCGCACGCCTTTGTGGCGGTCCTTGCCGGGCTGGCGCTGGTCGGCGCCATCATGTCCAACGTGATGGAAGCCATCATGCAGGAGGACCATCGCGAAGCGTCGGTCATCACGTTCCTTGCCACGGCTTCGGGCATGACCCTGTTCGGGCTGGGCTCGGCTTTCTGGGGGATCGTGATCGGCAGCGTGGCCTGGTTCGTCCTGCACTGCAAACGGCGATAGGCGGGAGCCGCTCCCGCGCCATATCCGCCGCGGATTGCAGGACACCCCTCTTCAGCGGGGGGCATTGTATTGCAAGACAGCGCGCCACCCGATCGGGGGTTCCGCCATTCGCGCGGACTTCCGCAAAGCAACGGTTACGCCATAGCGCAGGCATCAATAAGCCTGCTGCGCCACATGCAGCCTTCCGCGCTGCGACGATTTGCGGCCCACGCGCATCATTCAAACTGATCATGGGGAAAACCCGGCCAGACTGGCCCTGCCTTGCTTTCGACAAGACCGTTTCATATGCTGGTTACCTGAGTTACGTTTTCTTACATCTGATTTCAATGGCGTCTAAGAGCGCCATGCGGTTGATAAGCGTCGGACAGACGCAAACGGGGCGATTCGACACCTCCAAGGGAAGGGACTGTCAGCCGGCCGGACCGGAAGGCTGAGGGCGCTGGAGCTCTGCCGGGTCGTATGGAAGATGCAACTCGCAGGATAGCGAGGCATTTTCCGAGAGCAAGTGCGGGTTGTCGCAGGGTTCGCGCTTGCCGCTACAAGAAAAGAGAGCGGCCATGGCCACCATCCTCTTGATCGAGCCTCATCCACTGTTGCGCCTGGGGCTGCGCCATCTGCTGGCGCAAGCGCATATTCCCGGGGACCTGATCGATATCGATCCGCTGGCACCCATTGAATCGGATCTCTGGCTGCATGGTGCGGACCTGCTCGTGTTCGGGTTGCCGCCCGACCATGGCAGCGGATGCCTGCAGCTCGCCGACGTGTGCGATCGGCTGCAGCCGCAGCGCGTGCTCGTGCTCGCCGAATCGCCGGCCGCAGCGCTTGGCACGGCCGGGCTGCCCGAGTGCGTGCGCGGCTGCATGCACAAGCACAGCAGCGCTGCGGCGCTCGACGCCGCAGTGCGCCTGGTGCTGGCCGGCGGCGAGTGCTTTCCGTCCCGTCTCCAGATGGAAAGCGCGTCCGGTGCCATGAGCGAAGCCGTGGTGGAGCACGGCATGTTGCCCGACGCGGTGGCCGCCGACGGCGACCCCAACGTCGTGGCGCTGCAACGTGGTCCTGGCGTCCTGGCCGTGGGGGGCGCGGTCCGCGTCGATCCGGCACAGCCGGCGCCGCCGACACTATCGCTTGCCCACGCTGGCGGCTACGAAACGCCGTCGGCGGGTGCCCACCTGCTCAATATCACCGAGCGGCAGTACGAGGTGCTCGCGCTGCTTGCGCGCGGCTATCCGATCAAGACCGTCAGCCGGATCCTCAACATCTCCGTCGCCACGGCCAAGACACACGCGTGCACGCTGTACCAGCGGCTGCACGTGCGCAACAAGGGTGAAGCGGTGTACGTCGCGCTGCAGCGCGGCGCCACGCTCAACTGGGCCGGACCGCCATCCGCCGGCCAGCCGCAGGTGCCCGCGGGTGCCGGCATGGCGGCATAGTCGCTGCCGGGGCCTGGCTGCGCAGATGCGGCCAGGCAGGCTCATCCATCTGGAGAGCGCGGCTCATCCAAAAGCATGAGGCGGACGTTGCGGCGGGTTGCTACGTTCTGAGTAAGGGCACCGGCAGGCACCTGCAGGCACTTGCGCGCAGCAGCGTGGCGCACGGCGCCCCGGTTCTCCAATGGTGGTATCGCTTCCGCTGCCCCTCACAGTCAATGTCGACCTATCTGATTGCCAGCAATGAAGTCATGTGCCGGGTCCTGGCCCGCCGGCTGCAGGCGCTCAGCCTGCCCGGCCCGATCCGCTGGCGCGCGCCGCGATGGCTCGATGAAGCCGACGCGTCCATCCCTCCCGAGCAAGCCGAAGATCCCGCAGACATCGCACTGCTCGATTGCAGCGGAGTCGAGGGCGATCAACGCGCGCTGCTGGACCGCCTGCACGCCAGGCTGGCGCCGCGGCGCTGGCTCGTGATTTCCGACCGGCTCGATGCCTCGCTCATGCTGCATGCCGCGCTGCTCGGCGCGAGCGGTTGCCTGGCAGCGCCGGTATCGCCCGAGCTCGTATGCGCCGCCATGGCGCTGGTCTGGGCCGGCGGGCAGTGTTTCCCGCGCGCCGCGCTCACACTGGCCGGCGGCGCGCCGCCGGCCTCGCTCGTTTGCCCGATTGGTACTACGGCCACCGGATGAGGGCGAACGGGACGCTGCGCGGCTATGCTTGATTTGCCTGCGGCAGAAGCCGGCCCGTTTCAGAGGGCCGCCGCCGCGGGAGTGCAAGGGGGTCGTATGGAGGGCGGTCTGGAATTCCTCATCGTGCGCGGCTTCGCCGTGCGCGAAGGGCGAGGCAAGTGGGCCTGTTGCTTCGAAATCCGGCTGGCAACGCAGAGCGATGAGCCGCTGCTGTACCGCGGTGAACTGCACGGCCGGCAATTCGACTGCGAACTGGCCGCGGCCGAGGCGGCACGCGAAGCCGGCGAACGCGAGGCGCGGTTGCGCGTGGAAAGCCTGAGGGCACTCATCATCGCACAGCATCGGCACCACCTGCCGTCATCGTTCGTGCCCTGAACCCTGGTCCGTTGCGCACCTTCGGGATGTGTTCCTGTCCGTCACCAGCCTGACGCCGCGTGCGCGGTGCCGTTGCCGCGCTTCCCGACCGGCCATGCCATCGGATGCATGTCCGGCCTGGTGTGATCTCCATGATGCGTTGGGCGCGCCAAAAAAGAAGCCCGCCGACCGGGGGACCATGCGGGCTTTGAAACGCGCAAGGCACGTAGTGCGCTTGCACGTTCCATCGACGATAGGCAATCGCCGCCCCGGCCTCCATCCGCCAGAAGCACCATGCGCACGGCGTCGCGCAGCCGGTATTCATCCATGCTTCAACCATGCAGGCGGATGCGGAGATACGCTGCGCGAGCCGCCGCGCGCAGGGCTGCGGAACTTTGTGCGGCGTCCAACAGACTGCCGGGAACACGCCGCGCAATGATCGCCAGCACGACCGGTCGTGCAAGCATCAGACACGGTCGGGGGAGGCGCGCAGGACAGGAGTGGATGCACGGCAATCGAGCTGCAGGTGCGCTGGCGCCTGCAGCCCTGACCGTGCGCGCCCGCGAACGCAACGTCTTGGCACGCGCGGAGGCCAACAGTGTACGGCGACACGAAGATGCGTGGGCGTGGCGGTCCGGGATTGCGCGGTGGAAATCCGGTCTGGTCGCACGTTAACAGCCACGTCGATCTCTGGATTGAACTGCTGCATGGCCTGGACCTGCCACCGGTGGCAGCGCTGCCCTGCACCGTCAGGCAAGCGTTTGAGGCCGACCACTTCACGCAATGCCGGATACCCGATGCCGATCTCGAGCGGCTGTTCGGCCTGAACATCCATGTCCTGACGCTGTACGACTCGCTCGAGAGCCACGTCGCCGCGCAGACCAGCCGAGGCAACATCGTGGTGATGGAGGTCGACAGCAGCCAGCTGCCGCCCGCGCCGGGCACGGCCTACCAGCGCCAGCGCACGCTGTCGTGCATCGGCATCGACGTGATGATTCCGGATGCGCTGGCCGTGGGGTATTTCCACTCCGACGGCTATCACACCGCCAGCGGCGAGGACTACACCGCGCTCTTCGGCCGGGTGCCTGGCGGACGCAACGCGGAAGCCCTGCTCTACACCCATGCCGACGTGGTGCGCCGCAATCCGTGCACGCACAGCGACGCGTCGCTGCTGCAGGCTTCGCTGGAACTCTTTCGCTTTCACCTGGCAAACCGTCCGCGCGACAATCCGGTCAGCACCTTTCGCGCGGCATTCCCCGAGCACCTTGATCGCCTGATGGCGCGCGGCGAGCCCGGCTTTCATCACTATGCGGCCGGTGTGCTGCGCCAGCTCGGCGCCAACTTCGAATTGCTTGCGCGCTACCTGCGCTGGCTGGTCATGCAAGGCGAGCAGGTGCCCGACAAGACGGCCGAGGCCTGCTACACCATGGCATCGGAAGCGATGGTCATGCAGTTCCGGCTGATGCGCGCGGTGATCAGCCGCAAGCCGGACACCTGCGAGGATTGCCTGGACCAGCTCGAAGCCTCGTACCAGGCGTGCGTGCCGGTGCTGGCGCGGCATTTCGCCGGGAGCAAGGCGTGACGCTTCCCGTCGCCGCCGCGAGCACACGCCGCGGCGCGCGGCTGCCTGGCAGCCTGCACGTGTCGGGAGACTGGTCATGGCTGGAAACCCTGCCCGGTGCCGCCGACAGCCCGGCATGCCTGGACGAGTGCGCGGCATGGTTGCCGGCCCCGGTGCCGGGTACCGTGGCCGACGCCATGCGCATATCGGGCCGCTGGCGCGACACGACGCCGGTGGCCTCGCATCGGCACGACTACTGGTACCGCCTGCGCTTCGCTGCGACCGGGCACCGGCTGCTGCGCTTGCGGAGCCTGGCCGGCGCGGCGCAGGCATGGGTCAACGGGCGACCGATCGCCGCGCCGCAGGCGCTGTGCGATGTGTGCGAGGCCGAAGTGGACCTGGCAGGCGTCAATACCCTCCACCTGTGCTTTCGGGCCAGCGTACCCCGGCTGCATGCGGCGCGCAGCACGCTGTGCTGGCGCCAGGCACTGACATTCCCGGCGTCGGGCGTCATCGGGCATGCCGCGGCTGAAGACACGCCGCTGCACGCCGTGGGCTTGCTGCAGCCCGTCGAGTTGCTTGAACTCGGCGGCAACGATGTTCTCGCCGATGCCGCGGTGGATCTCTCCGCTGGAATGGAAGATGGCGCGGGTCTGGTTTCCATGCGCCTGCACCTGCATGGCGAGGCACCGGCGCAGGCGATGCTGAGCATCTGCGATGCGGATGGCGTTGTCCGCGCGCCGCTCATGCGCGAGGATGCCTTCACGCTGGCGGCCGAAGTGCGCCTTGACCATCCCAGGCTCTGGTGGCCCCATACGCACGGCCAGCCGGCCCGGTATCGCGTCCTGGCCGAGGCCGGGGGACACATGCTCGATTGCGGGCGGATCGGATTGCGCAGCGTTCGGGGCGACAGGCATGGATGCAATCCCTTTCCACGCATCAATGATGTGCCGGTGTTTTGCCGCGGCGCGCGCCTGGGCGCCGGGGAACTGGCCGCGCTCGCGGCATCGCCGCTGGCCGCTCGCTCTTGGATGCGGCTCGCACGTGGTGCCGGGATGAACGTGCTGTATCTCGATCGCGGCTGTGCGCCGGCCGCTGACTTCCGCAGTGCCTGCGATGCGGTCGGCATGCTGCTCTGGCGCGAAGGCATGAATCTGCCCGATGCCACATGGTTGCCGGAGATTGCAGGCGTGCCATGCGCGCGCACGCTCGGGGCGCTTGGCTTGTCGCAGGCCGTTGGCGATCCGCGCTGGAAGGCCGGCGTGCCGCATCGGCCGGGCACGCTATGGGATGCCGAGGACGTGCGCGACCGCAGCCTGCGCACGCTGTATGGCGTGGATCCGCCGCGCCTGCGCCGGAGCGATCCGCAGCGCTATCTGCGCCTGTCGCGAGCGCTCGCCGCCGAGCTGGTGAGCGACTTCATCGCCGGTTGCCGCCGCGCAGGGGGCACGTCCGGACTGGCACTGCTGCCATCGCTGCGCGATGTGCCGCTCGCCAACGGCACAGGCGTCGTGGATGTGTGCGGCCGTCCCAAGTCGGCCTGGCATGCGATGCGTGCCGCGTGCCGCCCGTTGCAGGTACTGCTGGGGACAGACGCTGCAGGCCGGATCCGCCTGGACCTGCTGAACGAGACAGCGGCAACGCGCGATGTCCGCGTCAGGGTTTGCTGGATCGGAAACGGCGCACAGGTGCACGCCGAGACCGAGCACACGCAGCAGCTTGGGGCACACCAGTCCCTGGTGCTGACACCGCGGCCGCAGCATGGTGGATCGCCGGACGCGGACGACGTGGTGCTGGCCACGCTATCGGACGCTCGCAGTGGCGAGCTGCTCAGCCAGGCGGTGCACCTGCCGGACCGCCGTGCCGAAGCACTGCCGCAGGCGGGCCTCCAGGTTGAGGTCCTGCACGACGCGGGGCACTGGTGGCTCGAGATATCGGCCACGCGTCTTGCACGCTGGGTGCACATCGAGGACCATGTGCTCCAGCCGGCGCAGGACTGGTTCCACCTCGCGCCCGGCGGGCGTACCCGTATCCGCCTTTTGCATGAAGGCGGCCACACGTCTCAACCCGGCATGGCGCCCGCCGGCAGGGTGTGGGCGCTCAACCAGGACGATCCTGTCCGCTACGCCGGCTAGCGGCGCCATTCCAGTACGCACCCGCTGCCGGGCATGTCCGCTTTCCGGCCGACCTACCAATGGATGACAGTGCACCAGCCGTCTGCCTACTGTCCCATTGACGATCCATGGCGCTAAATACAGAAACCGGGTCAGAAGAATTGCCGCATGGTTCGGGGCCGCGGCGAGCCTGGCTGGGAGGAGACGGACACAAAGCGCCGGCACAGCGGGATTGCCCGGCGGCAGACCGGCCTGGCGCGGCGGGGCCCGTGGCAGGGTGACGGGGCGGGCGGCGCCGGCAGGTAGATTCTTGCCCGGACACGGGATGGGACAGGGGGGTACGAAAATGATCACGCATCGCTCGGATCTGAATGCCAACTATCTGCTCAATGCATTGCCGCGCGGCGAATGGGAATCACTGGCGCAGCACATCGAACTGGTGCGCCTGCGTGCCGGCGAGCTGCTGACCGATTCGGGACAACGCATTGTCCATGTGTACTTCCCGACCACGTCGGTGGTGTCGCTGCTGTCCCTGCTGGAAGACGGCGCCACCGTGGAAATCGCCGCGGTTGGCAACGAAGGCCTGGTGGGCGTCCCGGTGGTCACCGGCGGCGACACCATGCCATGCCGCGTGGAAGTGCGCAGCCCTGGCCTGGCCTACCGCATCCCTGCGCGCCTGCTGCGCGCCGAACTGCCGCGCACGCCTACGCTGCAACGGGTCACGCTGCTCTACGTGCAGGCCATGCTGACGCAGATCGCGCAGACGGCGGCGTGCAACCGGCACCATTCCCTGAACAAGCAGCTGTGCCGCTGGCTGCTGCTGGCCGTGGATCGACTGAGCTCGAACGAACTGGTGATCACGCAGCAGGTCATCGCCAACATGCTGGGCGTGCGCCGCGAGGGCGTGACCGAAGCCGCCGGCAAGCTGGAAGACCTCGGGCTGATCCATCACAGCCGCGGCCACATCACGGTGCTGGACCGCTGCGGGCTGGAGAAGCACTCCTGCGAGTGCTACAAGCTCGTCAAGCGCGAATACGACCGCCTGCTGCCAGCCCTGGCGCATGCCTGAAGCCGGAAGGCCGCACGTGAACAGCTATGGCCGGTGCCGCAGCGCATGCTGCGCGTCCGGCCTTCATCGCTTTGAGGAGCAGTGTCCGTGAGCAGACTGTCATATGCCGGTGCACCGGCCGACCGGGAGGTCCCCCGGCGTGAAGCCCCGGTGGCGCGAGCCTTGCAGGCACGCGCGCTGCTGGATCATATGGGGTGGATCGTCGCGGCCGGCGTGGCCGGCGCGGCGATCGGCGGCATGGTAGCGCTGTCGTCCCCGCTGGAGTACCGTGCCCAGGCGCTCGTGCAGGTGGAAGGCAAGAATGGCGCGATGCGCAACGTCGCGCAGGCGCCGCAGGGTGCGTCACTCGACGCCGGGCTGCTGAGCAGCCGCGCGGTGGTGGCGCCCGTGGTCGAGCAACTGCACCTGGACATTACCGCCAGGCCGCTGCGCGCCCCGCTGCTCGGCACGCTGGTCGAACGGTGGTCCACGCCGGGCCAGCCGCGCGGCACGTGGCTGGGCTATGCGTGGGGCGGAGAGCGGCTCGTGCTGGACCGCCTGGCGGTGCCCGAGCGGCTGGTGGACCAGCCCATGCTGTTCGAAGTGCTGCAGGATGGCAGCTACCGCATCAGCTACCAGGATACCGGGCTCGTGGAAGGTGTCGTCGGCGAGAATGCCGCCGGCAACGGCGTGGAACTGCGCGTGGCGCGCATCGACGCCGCGCCGGGCACGCGCTTCCTGCTCACGCGCCATGACCCGGCACGCACCGCAGAGGCGATCCGGCTCGGCCTTACCGTCGATAGCGAAAGCGCGGACGCCGGCGGCAGCACGGTGCGCATAGCCTGGCAATACCCCGATCCGGAGACCGCTGCTGCGCTCGTCAATGGCGTGACGCGCGCCTACATCAGCGGGCAGACCGCCCAGCGCCGTGGCGACGCCGCCGACTCGCTGGCTTTCCTGACCGGCGAATTGCCGCGTGTGCAGGCCGAGCTGGCGCGCGCCGAGGAGGCGCTGAGCCGCTATCGCGCCCGCACCGGTTCCATCCAGCCCAGCCGGGACGCCCAGTCGTTCCTGAACAGCAGCATGGAATACCAGCGCCAGATCGCCGCGCTCAGGCTGGAGCGCACAAAACTGCTGCAGCGCTTCACCACGGACGCCAATGAGGTGAAGACTGTCGACAGCCAGATCCAGCAGATGACGCGCGAGCGCGCGGAGATCGATGCCCGCATGCAGAGCCTGTCCGCCTCCGAACGCGAGTCGGTGGCACTGGCGCGCGACGTCAAGGTCGCCGAGGACATGTACATGACGCTGCGCTCGAAAGTCGAGCAGTTGTCGCTGCTGCGCTCGGACAACTCCAGCCAGATGCGTGTGGTCGACAACGCCATTGCCCCGGTCCGGGCGGTCGGGCCCGGCGCGTGGCCATTTGTTTCCGGCGGCATGCTGCTCGGGCTTTGCCTTGGTGTGGCCGGTGTCGGCGTGCGCCAGCGCCTGAAGCCATCGGTGGCCACGGCCAACGATGCCGAACAGCGGCTTGGCATTGCCATGCTTGGCGATGTCGCTTTCAGCGACGAACAGGCTGACCTCGAGCGCGAGGTCGAAGCAAAGCGGCGCCTTGGCATTGCCGCGGGCTTTGCCATGCAGGCGAAGGGCCGCCTGGAGGCGCCTCGCCCGGGAACCTCGCTGGTCGATGCATCGGCCGTAGATGCTGCCGACAGCGAATACGCGGAAAGCGAACGGCTGCTGAGGCAGGGGCTGCATGACCATTTCCTGCTGGCGCGGCGGGCGCCGCACTCGCTTGCCATAGAAGGGCTGCGCACACTGCGCGCGGCGCTGCATTTCTCGCTGCGCTCGGCTCCCGATGGCGTGGTGGCCGTGACCAGCCCCGCGGTGGGCGCAGGCAAGACCTTCTCCGCGGTCAATCTTGCCGTGCTGTTCGCGGAGGCGGGCCAGCGCGTGCTGCTCGTCGATGCAGACCTGCGCCGCGGCAAGATTGCCGACTGGTTCGACCAGCCTGCCGAAGGCGGGCTCGCGGAAGTACTGGCTGGCCGCCTGCCGATCGCCGAGGCTGTTCGGCCGACCGTCGTCAACAGCCTGTTCATCCTCACACACGGCCAGACGCCGCCCAACCCGTCCGAGCTGCTGATGCTGCCAACGCTGGCGGACAACCTGCGCCGCTGCGCGGGCCGCTTCGACCTGGTCATCGTCGACACGCCGCCTGTCATGGCGGTTGCGGACGCGACGCTCGTCGCCAGTCTGGCCGGCTCGACGCTGCTGGTCATTCGCGCCGACGTCACGCCGGCGGACCAGGTGAACGAGACCCTCAAGCGCCTGGCACGCGCCGATGCCCGTCTTGCGGGCGGCATCCTGAATGGCGTGGTGCAGCGGCGCAGCAACCGGGCGGATTTCCACAGCATCAATCCGTATCTGGGGATGCCGTTGCCGCGAGCCGACCTGAAACAGCCGGCGTTGACGAACCAGGCCGACGAGCGCGGAAAGGCTTGATGAGGCTTGATGCACGCAAGCCGCAGCCCGAGGCAGAGAGCGTCGAGCGTACCCGTTTCTGCGTGGATCGGCAGGCGGCCGGTATCCAATGCAATGTGATGCGGGTCATCGCCCGGCATGGATGCCCTTCCGCGGCAAGTGCACGATTGGTGTGGGAGCGCACCGATGCGGAACCTGTGGTCTGGGCTAAATAGGCGAACACACTGGGTAATAAACACGACACGGGAGCGCCAGTATGAAAGCAGCCATACGTACCATTCTTTCGGACGTCGCCCGGCTCGACGTACCGGTGGAGTCGTTGGACGACCAGGCCGACCTGTATGCAGCAGGACTTTCGTCGCTGGCGACCGTGCACGTGATGCTCGCGATGGAGAACGCGCTTGGCATTGAAATACCCGATCGCCTGCTGACCCGCCAGCTGTTCCGCAGCATCAGCTCGCTGGCTGCCGCGGCCGAGCAGATCAAGCAAGAGCAGGAGGCCGCATGAAGCCCGCCCTTGCCAGCGTGGAGCTGGCGCATCCGCTGCCGGAGGTCGTCGACGCCGCGCACTGGCTGGCCGCTGCGCAACTGGCGGCGGCCGAGGCCGCCCGGTATGCAGACCAGGTTGACGGCGACGCGCGGTTTCCGCACGAGGCCTTCGCGATCTTGGGCGATCAGAAATTACTGGGCGCCATGGTGCCAGCCGCCTTCGGCGGAGGCGGTGCGTCGCTGGACACGGTCGCCGGGGTCTGCCGCATACTCGGCGGTGCCTGCGCCTCGGCGGGGATGATCTACGCCATGCATCAGATCCAGGTGGCGTGCCTGGTCAACCACGCCAGCAGCAGCGCATGGCATGCACAGTTATTGCGGCGCCTTGCCGGCGAGCAGTTGCTGCTGGCTTCGGCCACGTCCGAAGAGGCCATCGGCGGCGCCTTGCGCAACAGCGGCTGCGCCGTCAACGCCGATGGCACCAACCTGCACTTGCTCAAGATGGCGCCGACCATCTCCTATGGCGCGCACGCGGACGGCATTCTCGTGACCGCGCGGCGCAGTCCCGATGCTTCGCCGTCGGACCAGGTGATGGTCAGCGTGCTCAAGCCCGACTATGTGCTGGAAAGCCTGTCAGCGTGGGATACGCTGGGCATGCGGGGCACCTGCAGCAATGGCTACAGGCTGGAAGCCCGCGGCCATACCGACCAGATCCTTCCGGTGCCGTTCGGCGAGATTGCCGACGTCACCATGACCCCCGTGTCGCACATTCTGTGGTCCGCCCTGTGGACCGGCATCGCCGCGGATGCCGTGCAGCGCGCCAAGTCACTCTTCCAGGGCCAGGCCCGCGCCCGGCCAGGCACGTTGCCGCCCTCGGCCACGCGTGTCGCCGAAGCCGTGGCCATCATCCAGATGCTGGAAGGCAGGCTGGAACTCGCGCTGGCCCACCAGCGCCAGCGCCACGCGGTCCAGAGCATGTCCGCCATCTTCAACCTGGCTGCGGAAATGAATGGCCTCAAGACCAGCGTGTCGGCGCTGGCGCTGGAAGCCGTGCATATCGCGATGCTCGTGTGCGGCATGGCGGGCTACAAGCATGGCACGCCCTTCAGCCTGGGCCGCCACCTGCGGGACCTCTGGTCCGCTCCGCTCATGATCAACAACGATCGCATCCTGACCAACACCGCCAACCTGCTGCTGGCAGACCGGTCTGCCTGAGGAGCCGACAATGGAAAATGCCAGCAACGCTTACGCGCCGGGCGACGATTCGCCGACTGCATCCGGCGGCAGCTATGCCGCGCCAAAGCCGTCGCAGGACCCGGACGCCGGCCGCCGCGCCTTTCGGCAGGCATTGATCGACGCGCGCGTGCTGTATCCGAGCGCGGTCGATGGCATTTATGGCCGCAGCGGGCTGTTCGAAAACATCGCCGAGGGTTTGAACGCCGCCATCAGCAAGCTCGGGGCCGACCAGCACGCGGAGGTGATGCGCTTTCCTCCCGCGATGCCACGCAAGGATTTCGAGGCCAGCGAGTACCTGAAGAGCTTTCCTCAACTGGCGGGTACGGTGCATTGCTTCTGTGGCGGTGACCGCGAGCACCACCGCTTGCTGGCCCGGCTCGAACAAGGAGAGGATTGGGCCGATCAGCAGCGCCCGACGGATGTCGTGCTGGCGCCCGCGGCATGCTACCCGGTGTACCCGGTCGTGGCGGCGCGTGGACCGATGCCTGGCGAGGGGATGGTGGTTGACGTGCTGACCTACTGCTTCCGCCATGAGCCGTCGATCGACCCGGCGCGCATGCAGATGTTCCGGCAGCGCGAATACGTGCGGCTTGGTACGGCCGAGCAGATCGTTGCCTTCCGCCAGACATGGATCGAGCGCGGCAGGCAACTGGCCGGCATGCTGGAGCTGCCCCATGAGGTCGATCTGGCGAACGATCCGTTCTTTGGCCGCGGCGGCAAGATCGTGGCGGACAGCCAGCGCGAACTCAAACTGAAGTTCGAGCTGCTCGTGCCGATCAACGATGGCGCGCCGCCCACGGCCTGCATGAGCTTCAACTACCACATGGACCATTTCGCCCATGCGTGGCCATTGCGCACGGCGGACGGCGCGCCCGCCCACACGGGTTGCGTCGGTTTCGGCATCGAGCGCCTGACGCTTGCCCTGCTGCGCCACCATGGCTTCGAACTGGCGAAATGGCCACGGCGCGTGCGTGATGCGCTCGGGGGCCTCTGACGCGGAGCGGTGACCGCCTCATGACGCTGCAGAACTGTCTGGACACAAGCGTTGTGCCCGTCTGCGAAGACCTGCCGGCAAGGCGTCCGGGGATCGCAGTTGTCAGTGCCGCGCTGGACGGCGAGTGGGCATGGGCACAGACCGCCGCCGGCGCAGCAGAGAATCCGGCCGCGTTGCATCCGGGCGTTGCCTGGTTGCCAGCTCCCGTGCCAGGCACCGTCGCCAGCGCGCTGCGCGCCGCAGGGCGCTGGGACGACGCCGCGCCGCCACCCTTGCACGCGCACGACCATTGGTATCGGGCTGCCTTTTCCGGCGATGGCCGGCGCGTGTTGCGCTTCAACGGCCTCGCCACGGTCGCCGAAGTCTGGCTGAACGGAGCGCTTGTCCTGAGCACGCGGCACATGTTTGTTGCCCACGAGGTTGATGTCGACCTGGCCGGCGACAACGTGCTGCACATCTGCTTTCGCGCGCTCGAACCGTGGTTGCGCAAGCAGCGCGGTCCGGTGCGCTGGAAGCCCAGGATGATCGTGCCTGCACAGCTGCGTGCGGTCCGCACCACGCTGCTTGGCCACATGCCGGGCTGGTGTCCGCCGGTCCATGCGGTCGGCCCCTGGCGTCCCGTGGAACTGTTTGATCCGGCCAGCGACGACATCCTGCATGGCCTGCGCGTGGACCAGTGGGCGCGGGTGCAGGACCAGGATGGCGTGGTTTCGGTGCGCCTGCACTTTCCGGCGTCGGCGCCGGCTTCGGGATCGCTCGAGGTCATCGGCGAGGCAGGGTGCCGCTACGCGGGCGCGTTGTCGCGCATTGACCGTCATACCCTTGCAGGCGCCGTCCATATCGATCGCCCGCGGCTATGGTGGCCGCATACGCATGGTGATCCGAATCTCTACGGCGTCGAAGCGACCATCGAGGGGCGAACCGTCCAATGCGGCCGGATCGGATTCCGCAGCGTGTCCCTCGACGAGACAGGCGAATCGGGGGCGTTTGCACTGCATATCAACGGCAAGCGGATGTTCTGCCGCGGCGCCTGCATTTCAAGCGTGGATCTGCCCGGGCTGGCGGATACCGACGAAGCCTCCAGACGTTGGCTGGAACTTGCGCGCGCGGGTGGCATGAACATGGTCCGCGTCAGCGGCGTGACGTGCTATCCGGGCGAAGCCTTCTATCGGGTCTGCGATGAACTGGGACTGCTGGTCTGGCAGGATTTCATGTTTGCCAATTTCGACTACGGCAGCATTGGGCCTGGGGTGGGCCTGACGGAAGACATTACGCGCGAAGTCGGCGAGTGGCTGGCTTCGACCCGGACGCACCCGAGCATTGCGGTGGTCTGTGGCGCCAGCGAGGCGGAGCAGCAGGCAGCCATGCTCGGCGCCGCGCGCAGCGAATGGAAGCAACCGCTCTTTGAGGCACTGATTCCGGACCTGGTTGCAGCCCATCGGCCTGATATCGTCTATGTCGGCAACTCGCCCACCGGAGGTGCCTGGCCGTTCCAGCCCGATACCGGAGTCAGCCACTACTATGGCGTGGGTGCCTACCAGCGTCCGCTGGCCGACGCCCGCCTTGCCCAGGTACGCTTCGCATCCGAATGCCTGGCCTTTGCCAATGTACCGTGCGACCGCACGCTCGCGGAGAGCGGCTTGCCGCCGCTGCATTCCCCGCGCTGGAAATCCGGAGTGCCACGCGACGCCGGCGCGTCGTGGGATTTCGAGGATGTGCGCGAGCATTACCTGCGCAGCTTGTATGACGTCGATCCGTCGCGTCTTCGGTATGAACAGCCTCAGCGCTACCTGATGCTGTCACGCGCGGTAGTCGCGGAGGTGATGACAGAGGTCTTCAGCGAATGGCGCCGGGTTGGGTCGAGCTGCGCGGGCGGTCTGGTCTGGCAATTTCAGGATCTGTTGCCGGGCACCGGCTGGGGCATCGTCGACGCCTGTGGGCGCCCCAAATCGGCCTGGCACGCCCTGAAGCAGGCCTGGCAGCCGCTGCAGGTGCTGATCATCGACGAAGGCCTCAACGGCCTGCACCTGCATGTGCTCAACGAAACGCCGCGGCCGCGTGCGTTGTTGCTGGAGCTACGTTGCCTGCGTGACGGCGAAGTCGTCGTGGCACAGGCACGGCAGCCGCTCTGGCTGCCGGCCCACAGCGCGGAGTGCATGGAGGCAGCCGCGCTGCTCGATCGCTTCTTTGACTTCACCTACGCTTACCGCTTCGGTCCGCCGACGCACGACGTTGTGGTGGCGACGCTGCTTGCAGAAGAGGGCGGCGAGCCGCTGAGCCAGGCCGTGTACCTGCCCGACCGCCGCGCCGCTGCACTCAAGGCCCCTGAACTTCAGGCCCGGCTCGAATGCGTGGACGACGACTGGTGGATCACGATCACAGCCCGGCGCTTTGCCCGATGGGTACATATCGAGGACCACGCCTACCGCGCCACCGAGAACTGGTTCCATCTCGCGCCGGGCAGCAGCCGGCGGTTGCGGCTGGTGTTCGACGGCAAGGCTGGCGGCGATGCCGCGCCTGCCCCATCAGGCGAGATTTATGCCCTTAACGCCGAGCGTCCGCTTGGCTACGACGGCTGATGTCCGGCAACTTCGGTAGCGCACGGCGTGCCGCATTGCGGCGACGTACGCCAGCCCACTGCGTTTTCTCTGACGCAGTGGACTTGGAGAGCGAAAACATCGATGGCGCTATGCGGCGGCAGCGTCCGGGCGCCCGAAGGCCGAGATCAGGCTTTCGATGGTCTTGTCGTAGCTGGATTCCAGCGCGTCCAGGCTTTGCGTGCAAGGATCGGCGCGGCGCCGCGCAACCGCACGGGCCAGCCGGAACTGCAGGACCTTCGCTTCCGTCGCGATGGCGTATGCGGTCTCCGCGGCCGGAACCGCCAACCGGTTACTGCTGCCCTGCTCGTCCAGCCATCGCAGCCAGTGGTGCAGCATCTCGAAGTTCGCGCCGAGCTGGCGCGGGAGATTGAAGGTGTAGAGGTGGAAGTAGGCGTCGTCGCGCGCCAGCAGCGTGTCCATATGCTCGTCGAATTCCTGTCGCCACTGGCTGACGGGATTGATGGCAGGCAGCCTGGCCAGGTGCTGGCGCATCAGTGCCGCCGAGGCATCGGCCATGGCCGGCATGGCAAGCGCGGGCCGCACGCGTTTTGCGCATTCGGCATAGGGAAACAGGATGTTGCCGTTGCCGCTCAGTTCCGGCGACAGCCTCAACAGGCCGCGATAGTCCTCGTCCTGCGCGCTGTGGTATCCCAGGCTGTGGTAGTACGAGAGCCGTTGCGCCAGGGGGTTGATGTAATCGATCCCCACCGTGGTCTTGACGTGCTCGCGCTGGTACGCGGTCGCGTGTGTGTCGGGCAGGTAGTAGCTGTCGACTTCGACAAGTACAGTATGGCCGCGTTCAACCTGGGCCACCACGTGCGCCTGCAGTGTGTCGTAGACCGCCATTTCCTGGACGACCGTGCCATACAGCGTCTCCAGATCGGCTTGCGGGTACTTGAAGAAGGTGAAGTGATCGCCTTCAAAATCCTGCGCGGCAGTGAACGGCAGTGCGGCACGCGGGTCGAGCCCCCATGCATGCAGCAGTTCGACCCACAGGTCGATATAGCAGTTGGTTTCCTGCCAGATCGCGTCGGGACCGTGCAGCGGGTGGGGTTGAACAGATGCTGGCGTGGTGGCATCGAGTCCGCCACCGCCTTCGCTGGGTACGGTCGTTGATTTCATGTTGATCCTCTGCACCGGTCAACTCCGGGCGCGTCGCCTGCACGGCAGCCGACGCTTACTGTACCGACGCAGCCAGGTGACTTCGGTGCGCTCTCCAACAAAGCAGCAGTTGTCCGGGGCAGGACAGCACCGGAAGCGCCACACCATGTGTGTGAGCTGTCCAACAGTGTTGCCGTTTTCCGAGAGCCAGAATGTCACGACACGGCCCCCGTTTGGGGGCAACGTAGTGGTTCAAGCCGGGATCGGAGCACAGGGGGAACCTATGTCCCAGCAAAAGCTGTCTTCTATCCAATGCTTGCGCGCCATCGCAGCGATGGCGGTCGTCGCATATCACTCGGCCGCGACAATACAGATACACGGCTGGAAGCCAGGAATCGTGAGCCATGCGGCCGCATGGGGATGGGCAGGGGTCGACATCTTCTTCTTTATATCCGGCTTCGTCATGGTGATGACGACGGGTGGACGAGATCGGTCCGTCAGTGCGGCAAGGGAATTCATGGCCGCCCGGATCGCACGGATCGTACCCATGTACTGGGTTCTCACAAGCCTGATGCTTGTGATCGTGTGGATCGCACCGAGCCTCAAGACTACGGAATTCACGGTGATGCAGGCGGTAACCTCCTATTTTTTCGTTCCGTACGAAGTCAAGCAAAGTGGCAGCTATTACCCTGTCCTCTATGTTGGCTGGACACTGACCTACGAGATGTTTTTCTATGCCGTGTTTGCTGTGTCGCTCTGTTTTGCGGAGCAACGCAGCGGGGTGGTCCTCACAGCCTTTTTTGTGGTGCTTTCCGTCCTGTCATTGACGCGGCCGTCGGCGTACATCTTCAGATTCCTGACGGATCCGTTGTTGCTGGAATTTGTACTCGGCTGCGTGTTCGGATGGGCTTATCGATCCGGCTTCAGAGTATCCAGATGGACTGCCGCTGTCATCATCGTCGCGGGCGGGCTGGGGTTCTGCGTAGGGACGCCCACCTCCGACATGGCTCACAGGGTCGTATTTGCGGGGATTCCGGCCGCGCTGCTTGTGGTGGGGGGGATTGTCATGGAGGCTGCGGGCGGCTGGACGGGAAGCGACCTCCTGCAGCAGGTGGGAGACGCGTCGTATTCCTTATACCTGTTGCAGGCATTCACGATCCCTGCGTTTGCGCGAGTGCTGACCAGAGCGGACAGACTTCGCCTGCTGCCTGGAGACCTGATCTGTCTATCGCTGGTGGTTGCATCCGTGCTTGTCTCCGTACTTGTCTATCGGGCTGTCGAGCGTCCCATTGATATCAAGCTTCGCGCGTTGAGGAGGGCCCATCGCCAGGCGCAGGGCGCCCGCAATGCCGAGCTGGAAAAACATGCAACGACGCTCACGCAGCGCGACCGCGGAATGTAAGGGTGAAGTGCCCACTGTGCCCGCCGCCACATATCGATCATCAGGACACACTCCCATTCGATTATATTGGGCGAATGGCGCAAATCGCTCATCGCCTGTCTGTGCTGCAGGTCGGCGAGGCACGATATCAGGCTGGTATCGTGCCTCGTCCTGCGGCGTTCGGCTCCACACCGCGAACTTTGCGATTTGCATCGTCAACGGCCGGCTCTTAATGATTGGCTGGAAGCATCATGAAGCGCATCTTTGACGTTGTTGTTTCTTCGGTAGGTCTGCTGCTGCTCGCCGTTCCCCTTCTCATCCTGATCTGCGCAGTGCGCTGGGAACTGGGCACGCCAGTCTTCTTTCGCCAGGTGAGGCCGGGCCTGCATGGGAGATCATTTCAGATTCTCAAGTTCCGCACCATGACGGGTGCGAGAGGGGCGGATGGCGAGTTGCTGCCTGATCCGGACCGTCTCACGAGGTTCGGTGCGTTCCTCCGCTCCACCAGCCTCGACGAACTGCCAGAACTCTGGAACGTCCTGAAAGGGGATATGAGCCTGGTTGGGCCGCGCCCGCTATTGGTGGAGTACCTGCCGCTCTATTCGCCGGAACAGGCCCGTCGGCACGACGTTCGTCCGGGGATTACAGGACTGGCACAGATCAGCGGACGCAACGCGATCAGCTGGGAGGAAAAGTTCCGACTAGACGTGTGGTATGTGGACCATGTCTCTGTATGGCTGGACATCGTGATTCTTTGGCGCACGGTCAACAAGGTGCTGGCACGGGATGGGATCAGTGCCGCGGGGGAATTCTCGGCGCCGCGTTTTCGCGGTAGCAAGCAGCGCGCCGCTGATGTCGATGTTGCGTGAGCCAGTGGGGCACGAATGCAATGTATCTCGGTGCAAAAGAGCGATGAACTGGGGGATTCATAGTGCAAATTTCCTGGCATCTGGTTGTACATGTCGGAGAAGCGTCGCTCATGTTCCCCCTCGCGGGGATTGTCGCTGTCCGCCTCGCCTGGCTTGGTCTGTGGCGGCGGGCGTTCTACTGGCTCTTTTCGCTGGGTGCAGGCACGTTAGTCATCCTTGTCGGCAAGCTGGCATTCGAGTTCGGGGGATGGTTCGTACCCTCAGTAAACGTGTACAGCGTCAGTGGACATGCCTTGCTTACCGCGGCCGTCTACCCGGTACTATTTTCGGTGTCAGGTGAAGCACGGGGCGACAGGGCCGCACGATTCGGCATGTTCGCCGGAATCTGCGTGGCGGTCCTGGCTGCAGTAGCGCTGGTCGCAGGACGCTACCACACTGCTACGGAAACCTTGATCGGCATGGGTGTAGGGCTCATCGTGGCGTGGACAAACCTGCGTCGTTCCCGTCGACTGCTGCCCGCTGGTCGGTCTCCGGCTATCTCTGCGCTGGTGTTATGCGTGGTTCTGATGATTGTGATTCCCGCATTGTTGTACCCCATCAGAACCCGTCTGTGGTCGCAAGGGCTGACCTGGTTTGGTATCTCGGAGCGTTATGCCAGGCATATTGGAACTGATCCGGTCTCCGGTCGGACCGTGGTGACGGTTGTGCAGTTACCCTTGCCTGCTTACCGGCAATCGTCGGAGCTTTTCTGATACTCCATTGCCAGCCAGTGAGGTTCACGCGTCGCGAATGCGGCGCGACGTAATCTGGTAAGCCCCGGACGTGATGAACTGACGGTCATTCGTGCTGGATGAGACGCCAGTGTGGGAGTCGACCGTGCATTCGACACCTATCTTTACTCCCGGGTAGAGGGTTGCGCGCGTACCGAGGAAGCAGCGGGATCCGATGGCACTGTCGCCGTTGAGCACCGCATAAGGTGAAAGTACGGAGCACGCACCGACGCGAGAGCCGTGACCAATTCCACAAAAGACATTTGCCACCACACCGTCCTCGACAGTCGCGCCGCGACTGACCACGGTAAATGGGAAGATCAATGCCCCCACGCCCATGCTGGACGAGGGTGATACGATGGCGGTGGCATGTACATACGAGGGAACCATCATCCCATTCTGTAAAAGCCATGAGAGCACGCTTTGCCGTGCCTCGGGAGAGCCGATCGCAACTAGTACCGCCTGGTTTGGTGCCGAGCGGTACTGCATGATAGGGCCGAGATAGGGTACGTCCAACCCTTCGGGGACCTTGCCAGGCCTGTCGTCGATGAACCCCGCAATATTCGGCGCGCCCGCCGATGCTTCTACTTGCAGATAGTCGTAGAGTTCCAGGCCAAGACCACCTGAACCGGCGATGACGACGGACGAGACGGCAGGTGCGTGAACAAGCGGCATTGCTACTGGACCTTCTTCCGGTGAAGCATCACAGACGTCGGCCCATGTGTCAGGTCGAGCCGGCGAAAGCGGCATCGATTCAGGCCGCCTTCCCGGTCTATGCGCGCTTGGACTGCGCACTCCCGTATTCACCGAGATAGCGGTACTTGCCAAAGTAGTAATGAGCCCGGTACCAGCGTCCCTCGATCACCAGCCCGTTGAGAAGGACACCCTTGACCTCAGCGCCCGCATGTCGAACCGCGCGTTGCGTGGCTACCAACTCGCCGATCGTGGTTTTCTCTGCGCGCGCTACCACGAATACGGCACCTGCCTTGCCGGCGAGGATACCTGCGTCGGCAGCGGCAAGAATTGGCGGCGTATCGATCAGTACGAGGTCATAGCGAGATTTGAGTTGGTCCAGCAGGGAATCGATGCCCGGGCTTAGCAGCAGATCTGCTCCGTGGGGGTGCATTGTGCCAGTCGAGATGAAGTCCAGGCCCGGTGCAATCTGCCGCTGCAGCACCTGATCCAATGGGGCGCCCATCAGCAGTTCGGTGAGACCGGGACCGCGCTTGCCGTCGAAGGGATGGTGCAGGCCGCCCCGACGCAGGTCGGCATCTATGAGGACAGCGCTATGCCCGGTGGCGGCAATGGCGGCGAAATTTGCGCAGACAAAGGACTTGCCAACGCCTGGAGCAGGGCCGGTGATTACCACAATTCGGCTATTGCTTCCGGCAAGGGAAAACTTCAACGCGGTGCGGAAGCTGCGCAGACTTTCGATGGCGGGATCGTTAGGCTGTTGAAGTGCGAGCAGTCCGACTCCTGACGGAAGCTGTGATTGCTGCTTGCTGAAGGGGATGGTCGAGTAGACGGTCATGCCGGTCTGTCGCTCGATTTCATCCGCGTCGGCAACGCCGCCATCAAGCGAGTGGCGCGCGATGGTAGCCAGCAGGCCGGCGAGCAAGCCTAGGGTGATCGATAATCCTACGATCATCCCGCGGTTTGGACGCACCGGCTTGAGCGGCACATCGGCTGAGTCCACCATCCGTGCGGTTCCCACCTTGCTTGCTTTTATCAGCTTGAGCTGCTGGACATCGTTGAGCAGCGACTGAAGCAACTCGGTACTGACCTTGACATCGCGCATCAGGCGCAAGACGTTCTGTTCTACGTCGGGAAGTTTCTGGATTCGCCCCGATACGCCGTTCAATTGAGAGGTCAGGCCGGCAATCTGGCTATCGATGAGTTCCAGGGCCGGATGGTGATTTGTAAAGCGCGCGGCCAGTTCCTGCCGCCTCTGCCGCAATTCCTGCAGTTTCGTCTGGATCTGCACCGATTGCGCCAGGATCAGCTTGGACTCCTCGCTCAGATCGATCGTGCCGCGCTGATTGCGCATTGCGTTGTACCGGGTCTCGGCCGCGTCGACCTGCTGCCTGAGTTGTGGCAACTGCTGCTCGAGAAACGCCAGAGACTTTTCCGCCTCAGCTGCCTTGCGGCGTACGTTCTGGTCTACATAAGCGTTCCCGATCTCATTGAGGATGGCTGCCGTCATGTTCGGCGAAGTGCCTTCCAGGGACACACCAATCACGCCGCTTTGCTTGCCACGCTCGCTGATTATCAAGCGTTCCTGCAACTGAGCAATGGCGGCGCTGCGAGGCAGGCGGCGGAGCTCGAACCCGCTGCCGGGGCGGCCATCGAGTTGGCTGACCAGAAGGGTGATCGGGCCGACAGTGGTCTTGACCGATAGTGGTGTGCCGACTTTTCCCGTGGCTTCGACCCCATCGCTGCCAAACTGCACTCGATACTGGTTGTCGGCGAGCGCAGTCAGCATGATCTTGCGTTCCTCCATGGTGACAGGCAAGTCGAGTTGAGGCACTGTAATCGATTCGTGACCCCAAGCGAAACCGCCCCATCCGAAGAGCCCGGGGTTTGACAGCTCGGGGTTGAAACTGGCGATCGCCTGACCAATCAAGGGGAAGTACCGCGGTGTAGCTTCGATGTAGAGGCGCTGGTTTTCAACTGCTTTGCTGACCACCATTCGGGAGCGCAATAGTTCAATCTCCGCGGTTGCGGCAGGCTTGACGTCGAATACCGGTGAGATGCCAGCCACCAGCCTGCTGGCTGAATTGCCGCTGGGATCCTCCACCTGGACCATCATATCCGCGCGATAGACCGGCTTAGTCAGCATGGCATAGACGAGGCCTCCGAAAATGACTAGTCCGGCGATGGCCAGGAAAGTTCGGCGATAACGCACCAGCACGTCAAGATAGGCCGTCATGTCGATCGTTGTGCCGCGCTCGTCCGGGCCCTCCGAGACATTATCCTGCGTATTGACCGTTCTCATGATGCCTCCCTATTGCTTTGGGCCGACACAGCGGACCCAAGCTGAGTTGACCACGATGCGATCCCCTGCTTAATCAATTCCAGAACGATGTAGAACATGTTCAGTGAACAGCCATAGGGGTCTGGCACGTCGACGTGAGTAAACTCGCATACTCGGTAAGTCTTTCCGCGCGCCTCGGGACACACCAGTTCCAACGCGTTGCGTTGCTCCGTGTCCATCACAAGTATCAAGTCTGCTGCTGTCACGAGAGCGGCATTGACCTCGCGAGCTCGGTGGCCGGCAATGTCGTAGCCCTCGCGCGCCAGTAGATCCACGGCTCGCGGATCAGCGGGAGCGCCGACCGGTGGTGCAAGTCCGGCGGAAGCCACGTAGCAGCCCGGCAAGGCACGCCCAAGCAGACTTGCCGCCATCGGGCTGCGACAGACGTTTCCCGTGCAAACCACAAGAATCGAGCGGATCATGTCTATTTGACCGCAGTCGCGGTGCTGAAGATCGGCTGGGTGCTTGGCAACAACAGGTTGATCACGCGGCTCCAGCGAACCACTTCGCGTGCGTCAACATAGACAACGTCCTTGGGTTCCAGCTCGAAACCCTCAGCGATCGCCAGCGCGGCCGGCGAATTGCTGTCCAGATGGAATACCTTTGGCTCGCCATCGTTCGTTTTGCGGATCACGAAGATTTGTTCGGGATTTGCCGTTGTTTGATTGACCCCGCCCGCATCGCCGAGGGCCTCATTCAGCGTCATCCTCCCGTTTCGCATCAGCAAGGAGGTCGGGCGCACCACTTCGCCGGTAACGAAGATCTTGTTATCCTCGCGCTGCTCAACTCGCACGATGTCGCCAGAGCGCAGCAAAATGCGTGACGGATCAATGCCTTTCGCCAACAAGGCCGGGATGTTGACGTACCAGCTGCGCTCGCCACGGGTGACTCGGATACGGCTGTTGTCACCGGTAAGGTTCAACACGCCGCCTGCCCGATTGAGCGCCTCTACAAGAGTCATGGGTGCATCATCGATGGCCTGCATGCCCGGCGTCTTTACCTCGCCGTCGACATAGACACGCTGGCTGCGGAAGCCGAGTACACGTACGGTCATCTGGGGATCCCTGACCACGCGCGCCAGAATGCGAGCCATCTGATCGCGTACTTCATTGGCAGTCTTTCCCGCGACATGCATTACACCAGCGTATGGAAACTGAATATCGCCCCGTGCGCTGACCACATAGCCCGGTACGTTCGAGCCGCCGCTCGAGGTAGGCATCTCGAAGGCGGCTCCGATGCTATAGGTCTGGGTGGGAAAGACCAGCTCTGGATGGTCCCACACCACGACCGAAATGATGTCGCCGGCACCGATCAGATAAGGTGTTGGCGTCGCAAACAGCTCGTCGACCTTGTCGTTGTCCACGCGCGCCTTGCTGCGCTGCTCACGCACCAGATCGAGAGTGATGGGGGTTACCTTGGCAACCGCATCGGGCCCGATCGCGCCAACCACCGTCTTGTTGTCGAAATACATGCCAGGCGATGCAGCACATGCTGACAACAGCGCTGCGGCTGCGAGCAAGGCCAGGCGGCGACAGGTATTGTCGCGATACGCAGCGCCAATCGCGGATGAAATGCAGGAATTGATTTCTTTCATGGCAGTCTCCATCGCTGATGGAAGACGGACAAGGCACCGTATATGCGATGTCCCCTCATGAGGCACTATAGGAAAGCCTGCATCCGAGATCGGTGCGCTCTCGCACACTGAATACCGGGAAGAAAGTACTAAGCCGATAGCAAAGTACACCCTAGCCTATCGCATTATGCTCTTCAAATTACAATAACACCCTCATCGCTTGGATGTGCTACTTATGGATGATACCGGTTTGCAGGTTGCTTTCTATAATTTAAATGGCTAATAATCAATATTAATTGATGAGATATAGATCGTTAGTTGTACGGATAATTTATCATTATCGATAATAGTGGTTCGCTTCTTGGAGGGGGCATGAGCGCTTCCGCACTAACTACCAATACGCTATGGAAGCTCATGAGCCATATATTGGCTCGCGGCTCGCTGATCCTCGCGTCAATCGTGCTTGCACGAAAACTGGACCCCGTAGCATTTGCGGAATTCAGCTACTTCCAGTTGACGGCCGTGACAATATCGGCTTATGCGGCACTGGGCCTGGGTGTAACCGCTTCGAAATTCTTCGCTGAGGTCTCATTCGACGACGATCGGGATAGCTATCCGGCAATCACGTTGATGTGGGCGATTTCGATATCCGTCTCTGTGATTTTCTTTGTCGGAGTCATGATAGCCCCGGTTTCATGGTTTCCGGGCAATCTGACCATACCTCGCTGGTTGCTGGCGCTGGCAGTGTTGGCCTTCGCACTGGAGATCGTCCCAACCGGGGCTCTAATGGGATTGGAATGCTATCGCCCGGTGGCAGGCCTGTCGGTGATAGCGGCCGGCATCATGCTGATCGGTGCATGGGGTGCTGCGTCCGAAGGCTCGTCAAAATTGGCAATGATAACCATCACATTCGCTTCTGCCCTGCAGGTGGTAGGGAAGTCTTGGATCATTATTCGGCTTATGAGATGGAAGCGGCTCGCTCGATGGCATTCGGTAAACTGGCGGCGCCTCAATGAGATCTGCAATTTTGCTGGTCCGATGCTGTTTGTTTCGTTGCTTTCCGGCTCCGGAACATGGGTTCTCGGGAAGATAATTCTGGACGGTCCTGGTGGCCCGCTCGCATTTGCACACTACGCAATCGGGCTGCAGTGGTTTTCTCTCGGCCTCTTCCTGCCCACGATCTTGTCACAGGTCATTCTGCCTAGACTGGTTCGCGCCTCGCGGGAGGGGGCGTCCACGAGACAGCTGACGCATCACTCCGCATGGGCAGCCGCTATCATGGCCCTGGCGGTTTCGGCTGGGGCGTTCCTCTTTTGTGCGTTGATTCCGGATATATATGGCGGCAACTATGAGAACGAGCGCTGGTTTATTGCAGCATATCTTGCGGCTGCGATAATTCTCGCGCCGGCAAACACCATTGGTAACGCGATTGTCGCGAATAACGGACAGCGTGCATGGCTGTTTCTGACGTGCATATGGATGCTCGTCCTGCTTGGCTCCGCTGCCACTACGGTCAGCCTGATGGCGTGGGCGGGAGCAATATCGCAAGCCGCTGCAGCGGCGGCGCTTGTCACCGGGGCAATCATTGTGGCTCGCGGTCGGGGCCTGATCTGACAGAAATGAACACACTTCGACTACATATCTATCATCTGATCACGATGATCCTGCCAGCGACCAGGTGCTTCCCATTGAAGCGCCTGCTGTTGCGATGGTGTGGTGCCGAACTTGGTACGAATGTGAGCATTACCTCCAGCGTACGGTTCCATCTGACCGGCCGGCTTGTGATAGGCAAGGACACCTGGATTGGGCATCAGGTGCTCATCGTTGGGGGGAATGCTGATGTCATCATCGGCGAGCGCGTGGACATAGCGCCGCGGGTATCTCTGGTAACCGGAAGTCATGAGATGTTCACCACCGAGGGGAAGGCCGCCGGACAGGGCTACTCCGCACCGATTCGCATAGAAAGTGGTGCCTGGCTCGGCGCGTCGTCGACAGTGATTGCCGGAACGGGCATAACCATCGGTGAATGCGCCATGGTGGCAGCGGGATCGTTGGTAAATCGGGACATCCCGCCGCGGTCGGTTGTCGGCGGCGTGCCAGCCAAGCTCTTGAGAGCGAATGTTGATCGAGAGGCAGCATGAACTCGGGCATCCGCGTTGTGGATTTCCTGGTGCTACTGGCTGCAGTAGTCCTGCGCGTCGCATCGCCATCGACAGCAGATTTGAGCTACCTTCTCATCGCGGGCTACGCGCTGTTCGGGCGGGAACGAGCGGTTAGGGCGTTGGCCCTTTCCTGGCTGCTCACGATGTTAAACCCTGGCATTGCTCCGGAAGCCCCACTGGCAAGCATAGATCGCTACCTTGTTCTTGCAATGGCGGCATTGTCTGTCATCTCGCGTAGCAGGCTTGAGGGGCACAGGCTATGGAGTGGCGCGGTGACGAAAGTTACCATCTTGGTGGGTGGATTTATTCTAATTCACTCAATGTTGGCCAGTGCCTTCACTGATATATCGATGCTTAAGATACTTTCCTGGATGGTAGCACTTGTCACTTTGCTTGTGGCCTGGAAGGAACTTTCAATTCACAAGAGAAATCAGCTCGCAAAGGAACTGTTCGCGGGATTGTCTCTTGTGATGATCGCTAGTCTACCTCTACTCGAATCCCCGATCGGCTATCTCCGGAATGGAACTGGCTTTCAGGGAATACTCAATCATCCGCAGCCTTTCGGACTTGTTATGGGAATCATAGGCGCACATGCTGCGATCCGGCTGTTGTCGTCGCCGAGGCCCAAGTGGAGAGTGATTCTGACATTCGGAATCAGCGGAGCCATGGTAGTACTTTCGGAAGCGCGAACCGCTGGATTGGCCATGGTTGCGGGCGTAGCACTGGCAGCTGCAATGGGCCCGATCCTGACGAGGCAGCCGCTGCAGAAAATACTTCCCGGCCTTTTCAGCCGGCGCCTCCTTGTCGTTTTCACGATTGCCCTTGCAAGTTCCATGTTCTGGGTTGGCCCTTTCCTGGCCCACTTCGACACATATTTGGGAAAGGGGGCGGAGTCAGGCGGAGGCCTGGTTGATGTTTATAACGACTCCAGGGGTTACCTGATGCAGAAATCATGGGCGAACATAGAAGCATCCCCCATCTCCGGCATCGGTTTCGGCATTTCCTCGGACTTCGCTGATATGACGGTCGAGCGAGACTCAACATTTGGACTGCCGACCGGCGCTCCGACAGAAAAAGGAGTGTTGCCCGTCGCAGTACTTGAGGAAATTGGCATTCCGGGGTTTATTCTCTTTTTCCTGTGGGTTTCGGTGGTGGTCATCCGCTCCGCACGAAACGGCGGCATAGAAGCACTGACCGTTGCCCTGACTGTGTTGCTAACGAATCTTGGCGAAGCCACGCTATTCTCCGCCGGGGGGATGGGTCTCCTGATGCTGATTCTCATCAGTTGGTCAGCTGCGGACTATCGCCACAAAGCATTCGCCGGAGTCCGTGATGCTTGATCTCTGGTTTTGGCAGCGCATCGTAACACCGCACATGGCCGGCCTGGTGAGCGCTATTGCTGCCAGGGGTCATGAGGTGCACTACGTAGCCGAAGAGCCAATCTCGGCAAAGCGAGCAGATCTTGGTTGGGATATACCGGACTTGGGCAAAGCGACGCTGCATCTTCTATCGGCAGAAGGTGGTGTTTCCAGGCTGGCGTCCCAGGCCAGCCCTTCATCTATCCACGTCTGCCAGGGCATGCGCGGAAACGGATATGTCTCGGTCGTGCAGCGCTTGCTGGCGGAAAGCCGGTTGCGGCAGTGGGTCGTAATGGAAACCGTTAACGATAGCGGCTGGCTCGGTGCCGTGAAACGCCTGGAGTATTCACGCCTGCTCCGTACAAAGGGAAGGGCAATCGAGGGAATTCTGGCTTCCGGTCATGCCACGGCCAGATGGCTCATTGAAAGAGGGGCGCCAGCGACGCGAGTATATCCATTTGCATATTTTCTCTCCGGATCCCAGTATTCAAGGGATGATGGCCATGCTTCAAAGGCTGGAATTAGATTTATTTTCGTCGGAAAATTCATAAAGCTTAAAAGATTGAAATTTTTGATAACGACGCTGTCAAAGTTAAAGCGAAAATATGATTTCGAATTGACTGTCATTGGCTCCGGGCCACTGGAAGAATCGCTGCGTTCTGAAGCGATGGCTATGCTTCCCGGCAGAGTAAGGTGGGTCGGGCGCGTGCGTAGTCCCGACATTCCTGCATTGATGGCAACAGCGGATTGTCTGGTATTGCCAAGTACCCATGACGGATGGGGAGCCGTCGTTTCCGAGGCACTCATGGTCGGTACGCCTGCAATCTGCACCGACACGTGCGGAGCCGCGGAAGCGGTGCGCTATAGCACAGTGGGCGGGGTGTTTGGGCGAGATGATGCCGAAGGGCTTCTGCGATTGCTCGAGCGCACGATTCAAGCGGGGCCCGTTCACCCTGATGCACGCAGAAAGACTGCTGCATGGGCTCAATGCTTGAGTGCAGAAGCTGGCGCCGACTACCTTGCCGAAATTCTTACTGGAGACTCGGTGGGGGTGCCACCCTGGCGGCGCGACACTCACTGAGTGAGAAAAAAATGAAGCCAACCGTCATGATCTTCGTGGGGCACTATTTACCCGGCTATCTCGCGGGCGGGCCAATACGGACAATTGCCAATATGGTTGAGCAATTGGGGCGGGAATTTGATTTTCGCGTTATCACGCTTGATCGTGATCTTGGGGACAGCGCGCCCTATGTTGGTATAAAAGCCAATTCCTGGAATGAAATGGGTCTGGCGCATGTTTACTATATGGCGCCAGAAATGCGATCACTGGCGAGGATTGGACGTATCCTGCAGGATCATAAACATGACATTGTCTATCTCAATAGTTTTTTTAATCCTCAGTTTACAATAAAAATTCTGTTGCTCAGGCTGTTCCGGATCACCCGGAGGGTTCCTCTTATCATCGCGCCGAGAGGGGAATTTTCTAGGGGGGCGATGAACATCAAGAAATGGAAGAAGCTTGCCTATATTCAATTTGCCAAGATTCTTGGTTTGTATCGAGATGCAATCTGGCATGCATCCACGGAAATCGAGGCGGGCGACATAGCCCGAGAGTTTGGCGTGGAGGCTTCTGCGATTCATGTGGCGCGGAATATCACCAGCATCTCTTCGGTGTTGGAGCAGAACAGTAATTTTCCTGATTTGACGAGAAATGGCAGGGAGGGGCCATTGAAAGTCTGCTTCCTTTCCAGGGTGTCGCCAAAGAAGAATCTTGACTACGCCTTAAAGGTCCTCTCTAAAGTCGATATTCCAATAAATTTCGACATATTTGGTCCCAGGGAGGATGTCGCCTACTGGACGGCGTGCGAGAAAATCATTGCACAATTGCCGAGTAAAATTAACGTGACGTACCACGGTGGCATCGAGAATTCAAAAGTTAGGGATACAATAAAACAATACGATGTCTTCTTTGTGCCAACAAAAGGTGAGAATTTCGGGCATGTATTTTTTGAAGCTCTGGTGTCGGGTGTCCCCGTATTGACCAGTGACCAGACGCCGTGGCGAGCCCTGCAGCAAGAGAATGTCGGGTGGGATATCCCGCTGGACAGGCCCGAGGCGTTTGTTGCCGCACTCAAGAGCGCTTCGAGCTGGGATACCGGCAAAAGAAACGAGGTAAGAGAGCTTTGCAGGAAGCTTGCACTTCGCAAATCAGCTGACGCTGACGTATTGGCAGCGAATCGACAATTGTTTACGCGCACCATGACTCTGGATTTCCATGGAACCCCGAAGTGAGTAGGCGTCTTCACGCACATTGCGCCGGGCTGCGACGCGGCAATGCAACATCAGGGGGCGTATCGTCCGACTCCAGCTGTCTATGGTGTGATGACGTACAGATCGGATTCCCGGTCGAGCACTAATATCGTCAGACTGGGACATGTATTGGAGATCCGCCATGAGAAATCTGATTGTCAATGCTGACGATTTTGGCTACAACGACGATACATTTCGCGCCACTGTCTCATGTTTCGAGGCGGGGCTACTTACCAGCGCGACAATACTTGCGGGAAAGTCAGCATCCTTGCAGGCATATGACTATGCCAGGAAGAACCACGAGAGGTTCTCATTCGGTCTTCATTTTAATATCACTGAGGGATGCCCGATGTCGGGAGGCAATTCGTCACTTTCTGACGAAAACGGCTTATTTCGACGAAGCTTGCCCCAGCGAAAGCATGCAATGGCCGGGCTCCTGCGTGAAAGCGATATCCGAAGGGAATTTCGATGCCAGCTTTCTGAATTGTTGGACCATGGTGTCAACGTGACGCATGTTGACGGTCATCATCACATGCATAAACTTCCCCTCGTACTTCATGCCATCAAGAAGGAAATGGCTGAGTTCGGAATTAAATGGATTCGCAGACCGCAGAATTTTTATCTTTACAAGAGCTGGCTGCGCGGAGCGGCGAACAAGCTCTTGCTACTCCAATTCAACGGATTGAAGTATTCGGATTGCTATTTCGGGGTCTACGCGGACAGGCCAGACTGGCATTTGCGTCTTCCGGATCTGATACCGGATGGTCTAACTGAGATATCCCTACATCCTGGCATTGACGAGCCTTGGCGCAGAGCGGAATGCGAGCCGTTTCTTGCTCCTGCGGAACTTCGCGCGTCACTTGAGCGCCGCGACATTGTCTTGCGGCGTCATGGCGAACTGGAACGGGTTTCATGATCTCCGTCACTGGCCCGGTGGCGGTGCATGGCAATGGTTGCAGGCACTACCCATGCAAGTTTCAAGCGAGACTCTGGGGGCATGTCCGCCACACAGGCAAACGTCTTATAGGCGGGTAGCCTCCGTCACGCCAAGTCGCTTCCTCCGGTTGGCCCTGCGGTGCGGGCTGTTCCTGCCTAAGTTCGCGTCGAGGAAGCCGGCCGTTCCCCCTTTTTACCAAACAGGGCTTCTTCCGACTTCGCGTTGCCGGCTTGTTCAAGCAACGTGGCCAGTCTGGCGACTCCAACCTTGATCGATAGGTTTTCGTCGTAGAAGACTTTTCCCCGTATTCCCATCCCTGCTAATGCATCGGGCTCCATCGACGCAAGGCGAATTGCTGCTTTGGCAATCGACTCGGGATCCTCGGGCTCGGCGCAGACGCCAGCATCTGCCTGCTTGACCAGGTCAGCCGCGTCCCCGCGCACCGCCATCAGAATTGGCTTGCCGCTGAACAGGTAAGCTTGCGTCTTCGATGGAACGGTAATTGAAAAGAGGTGATCGTCCCGCAGATGGACGAGCAGCGCGTCCGCAGCCCTAAGAATCACGCCGACCTCGTTGATGGGGACCCTCGGCAGGAACAAGACGGCATCGCCCAGGCCTTGCGCCGCTACCATTTCCCGAAGTTGCCGCACCTGCACGCCACCGCCGACAAAGACGAACTGGATGCGTGCGTCGGCCGCGTGTGCCTGCGCTGCCGCCAGTACCACGGCGTCGAGCGCCTGGGCCTGCCCCATGTTGCCTGCGAAGACGATATTGAAGCGTCCACGCATGCCTGGTGGCACTTGCCCGGCCTGGTTTGTCGCTGCCAGCGCAGTTTCGTCGCACCAGTTGTAGATCATATGCAATTTGTGGCGTGGAACGCCGCGTTCGAGCAAGCGTTTCTCGAATCCCGGAGATTGGGCGATGATCACGGTCGCTCGTCGATAGACCAGCCGGCATGCCGAAGCGACGATAGCCAGGGCACGGCGATTGGGCATCATGCCGGTCGATTCAAGCGTGTCCGGCCAGAGGTCCTGAATGTCGTAGACAAATGGAACCCGATGGACCAATCCGATTGCGGCCGCGGCCATGCCAACGGTCAGCGGGGGGTGGTAGACGTACGCAACATCAAAGCGCTTTCGTTGCAGCATGCCGTATATGGCCGCTGCAGCCGCGAAGCTCAGATAGTTGAACACCCGCCCAATGGCAGAGCGGCTGTGGCTAGGATACAGCGGTACCCGCGTTACTGAAATTCCCTCGATGGTTTCCTTCTGAAACGCCTTCAGACGGTAACCAGGATAGATCACGCCCCCCGGGTAGTTCGGAAATCCTGTCAGTACTTCCACCTCATATCCCATTGCCTTGAGTTCCCGGGCAAGCAGTAGTCCCTTCAGCATGGGTTCCGGTTCAAACCATTGGGTAATCAACAGTACACGCACTTTATCCACCTGGGTTCTATTGCTTCCACACAGTCCGCATGACGTAGTCGGTGTAGCTGTGGATAATTCTGACGACCTTGTCGGATACGTTGTCAGCATCGTAGTCCCGGACTGCGTGCAGCAGCCGAGTCTTTCCCCTGGGCTGACACTTAAGCAAGGCCAGCCCCTGGAGCATCCGTTCCGTGCTGAGGCCGATCATCATCACGGCAGCTTCTTCCATGCCCTCAGGACGTTCATGGGCCTCACGAATGTTCAGTGCGGGGAAGTTCAGGATCGACGATTCCTCGGTAATCGTTCCACTATCCGACAGAACGGCGCGTGCCTCCGTTTGAAGACGCACGTAGTCCGTGAAGCTGAGCGGCTTCAGAAGTTGGATGCACGGATGGAAGGCGATGCCGAGAGCGTCTATACGCTTTCTTGTTCGTGGGTGAGTGGAGATGATGATGGGCAAGTTGTAGGTATCGGCCAGCGCGTTGAGCATGGCAACGAGGCGCATAACATTCACCTCCGAGTCAATGTTCTCCTCGCGGTGCGCGCTGACCACAAAGAATTCATTGCGGGTCAGTCCCAATCGCGTCAACACCTCGGATGCATCGATGCCACACCGATAAAAATTCAGGACCTCCCGCATCGGGCTTCCAACTTTAATTACCAGGTCAGGAGGCAGGCCTTCTCGCAGCAGATACTCGCGCGCTATGGCGCTGTATGTCAGATTCACATCGGCCGTATGATCGACAATCCTCCGGTTGATTTCTTCGGGGACGCGCTGGTCGAAGCAGCGGTTGCCGGCTTCCATGTGAAAGACCGGGATCTTGCGCCGTTTCGCTGGAAGGGCGGCCATGCAGCTGTTGGTGTCGCCCAGTATCAGCACGGCGTCCGGTCTGTTCTTCTCCAACACCAGATCCGTCTGGATAATGACATTACCGATCGTTGCACTGCTCGAGCCGCCAGCAGCGTTCAGGAATGCGTCGGGACGCCGGATACCGAGGTCATGAAAGAAGATATCGTTGAGTTCGTAGTCGTAGTTTTGTCCGGTGTGAACGAGCGTATGCTCCGTATGCTCGTCGAGCTTCGCAATGACGCACGACAACCGGATGATCTCCGGACGTGTCCCAACTACCGTCATCACCTTCAGTCGCGTCATGTCAGACCTTATGGCTGATTGTGTCTGGGCAGGTCCGGTCAAACAGCTCGTTGGCCCAAAGCATAACGACAAGCTCGTCGGAGCCGACGTTGGTGATGTCATGAGCCCAACCGGGGACAGTTTCCACAATGACAGGGTACTCGCCGCAGGTGTTCACCTCATGCACCTCGTCCGAAACGATATGCCTGAACGCGAAGCGGGCCTGGCCTTTCAATACCAGGAATTTTTCGGTTTTCGAATGGTGGTAGTGGCCTCCGCGAGTAACCCCGGGCTTGGCAGTGAAGAATGAAAACTGCCCGCAATCGGGGGTTTTCAGGACTTCGGCGAAGGTGCCACGTGGATCGCTGTACGCCGGAACGTCATAGGCGAAGCGGTCGGGAGGCAAATTGCTCATGTAGGTGGCATACAGGGCGCGGGTAAGCCCCGTGCCGACGCGCTTCGTAACCAACGTGCTGCGGCTATTTCGGAACGAGAGGACGAGATCTGCAATCTCCCCGACACTGATGGTGTATCGAGGTGCGACTTCCGGCGTCTCCCCGCACTCGCCCCGGCTATCCATCACCTGCAGCAATGTCCGCACGACATCATCGATGTAGACGAGCGTGAGCACATGCTGCGGGTCTGTGATATTGACAGGCAGATCGCGGGCGATGTTGTGGCAGAAGGTCGCGACAACCGAATTGTAGTTCGGCCGGCTCCATTTGCCGAAGACATTCGGCAGCCGCATGATGTAAACGTGCGCACCAGTCGCTTTGCCGTAGCCTTGCAGGACTTCCTCGGCGGCGTATTTGCTTTTTCCATAGGGATTGGCAAGCGCTGCCTGGCTGGAGGAGGTGTACAGGACCGGGACTGACTTGCCCGTACCCCGCAGGATCTCGCACAGCTGGCGGGTAAGTTCAACGTTGCCTTGCCAGAACTCGGCCGCGTTGGGGGGGCGGTTGACACCGGCCAAATGGAATACGAAGTCAAGACTACTCGCCAGGGCCGAAAGGGAGGCGACCGACGTCTGCCTCGTAAATGGAACGACCTCGATATCAGCACGCTCGCGCAGTGCAGTGATCAGATTCTTTCCGATAAAGCCGCCTGCACCGGTGACAAGGACCTTCATGCTGCCTCCACCAGTTTCGGAGCATGGTTCGCCAAGTATGTTCGAATGCTACTGAGTTTGAGGAGCAGGTCGCACATTCCGTCGACATTGAGCTGTTCCGTATTGTGAGAGTTGTAGTCGTCGCTGTGGGAAATGCGACGCTCGCCTTGCTCAACGTACTTCTCGTAGTTGAGGTTGCGCATATCCGGGGGGATACGGAAATAGTGCCCCTGGTCTACCGAACATGCCATCTCCTCGCGGCTCAGCAGTGTTTCGAACAGCTTCTCGCCGTGCCGAGTGCCAATGACTTGGATAGGATGCGATGGCCTGCTGAAGAGGCGCAGCATGGCTTGCGCCAGGATGGCTATGGTGGCAGCGGGGGCCTTCTGGACGAAGATGTCACCATTGGCGCCATGTTCGAAGGCGTGCAGCACGAGATCGACTGCGCCTTCCAGTGTCATCATGAAGCGGGTCATGGCTGTGTCGGTGACAGTCAGCGGCTTCCCGGACATCAGCTGGTCGATGAACAAGGGAATCACCGAGCCACGCGACCCCATTACATTGCCATAGCGCGTGCCACAAACGACAATTTGACTTGCATCGAGGTTCCTTGCTGCAGCAATCATTACCTTTTCCATCATTGCCTTGGAGATTCCCATGGCATTGATTGGATATACAGCCTTGTCGGTGCTCAGGCAGACCACCCGCTTGGCCCCGCAATCCACTGCAGCGCGAATGACGTTCTCGGTTCCGAGGATATTAGTCTTGACCGCTTCCAGCGGATGGAACTCGCAGGAGGGTACTTGCTTCAGCGCGGCAGCATGAAATACAAAATCGACACCAGTCATCGCGCTCGTAATGCTTCGGTAGTCACGAACATCGCCTAGATGGAACTTGAGCTTTGGATTCTGATATCGCTTCCGAAGATCGTCTTGCTTCTTCTCGTCCCGGCTGAAGATTCGAATCTCGCGAATGTCGGAATCGAGAAAGCGCTCCAGCACGGCATTCCCGAATGATCCCGTGCCTCCGGTAATAAGTAGGACTCCGCCAGCAAACATGTTTCCCCCGTTGCATTCTGTCAAGAGCTCACGATCGTTTCGGACCAGGATGATCACGATCCAGGTAAGGCAAGGCGATATGCCAATTGATTAGAGTTGCCACGCGCTGACGTTCGACCGGCGCGCTCTCCCTTCTTTCTTGGGAGTGTTAAATCCCCAACTATCAGAAGTATTGTGCGTGGGAGGGCGATTGCAATGCGACAACGTGTGTGAGCGAACGCTGCTTTCGCTTCCGCGGTCGGCACCTTGGATGTTGGCTTGCCGACGCCTCGCTTGAGTAGGATGGCTGTGCGCGGAAGCCAACTTCAGTTCGCCTCGCCTGAGTTTGACAAGCTTGCGTGGTTCAGGTCCGTCGCTCCTTCTGAGGGCATCAAGCGGCCGGATACCATTCCACGGAACGGGAATTGGAGCGATTGCGTTTCGTCTGGCCGTGTCAGTGCTGTCTCGTGGCGCGCGGATTCCAGCGAGCTGTACGGCGCATACTCAGGCACAAGGCTTTGCAAAGCGATCTGGATTTCCAACGGATCCCGTGTATCGCAGGCGGCGAGCAGGCGGTCGAGCTTCTTGCGCAACTCCGGTTCCTCGATGAACGGCTCATTCGAGCACAGAATGCGCTCGTGCCCGCTGGCTGTAACTTCTCCGCCAATCAGGAGCTCTTCAAATAGCTTTTCGCCTGGACGCAAACCGACAACCTTGATTTCGATTTCACCTGCAGGATTCTTGCGAGTCTTTTCGACTAAGCCGGACATCTCGATCATCGTGCGCGCCAAGTCGATGATTCGGATGGGCTTGCCCATGTCAAGGACGAAGACTTCCCCGCCCTTTGCCATTGCGCCAGCCTGAATCACCAGTTGCGCAGCTTCGGGAATTAGCATAAAGAAGCGGATGACGTCAGGATGCGTAATAGTGATTGGTCCGCCTTCCCGGATTTGCTTGCGAAAAAGGGGAACCACCGATCCTGACGACCCGAGTACATTGCCGAAACGCACCATCGAAAACACTGTGCGCGTGTTGGCGCGAGCGGCTGCGGCCTGGAAGGTGAGTTCTGCGACACGCTTGCTCGCACCCATGACATTGGTGGGCCGTACTGCCTTGTCGGTTGAGACCAGGACGCAGGTCTGCACACTGAAGTGATCGGCCAGGTTTGCCACAGTGGAGGATCCGAGGACGTTGTTCCGTATGCCTTCCGACATGTTTGCTTCCACGAGCGGTACATGTTTGTAGGCGGCTGCGTGGTATATGGTGTCGACCTGCTGGCCGCGCAAGGCGGCCGATACCGCAGAAGCGTCGCACACCGAGCCGATGCGGGCTGTTATCTGAAGGTCCGGGTAGCGCTGACTCAGTTCCTGTTCGATGGCGTAGACAGCGTATTCCGAATGGTCGAACAGGATGAGCTGCTGCGGTCCCTGGGAAGCGATCTGGCGGCACAGTTCCTTGCCGATGGAGCCTCCGGCGCCCGTCACCATCACGGTTTTCCGTTGTGTGCATTTCCCAAACAGATCTTCCCGCGGCGGCACGACATCGCGTCCCAAGAGGTCTTCCACGCTGACATCGCGGATGGATTGCACCGTGATCTTCCGGTCGACGAGTTCAAGTAGGGATGGCACAGTTCGCACACTGACAGAATAGCGATGCAGGCGGTCGATGAGCTGCCGGCGGCGCTCATTGGACAACGAGGGTACGGCAAGTACCACTTCATTGATGGCGTGCTCGGAAATCCGGTTGCGCATCTGGCTGCTGTGATAGACCGGCAGGTCGGCAAAGATGCTCTTGCTGAGCGCTATATCATCGTCAAAGAAGCAAACAGCTTTGTGGCTAAGGCTTGCGCGGACGGCAATGGCGAGCTGGAACCCGGCTTCGCCGGCGCCAAAAATGCCCACTCGAAGGACAGAGCGCTCGTCTTGAGTTTTCTGCTTTTGTTGAATACGTGTCAGCAGCGCGCGTGCGACGAAGCGCGAGATCACGACATACGCAAATGCGATGAACCAATAGATCAGCAGGCCGGTGCGAGGCAGCCTATCGAGATGCACAAGAAATGAAAGGGCATACGTCAGGCCAACCAGGCAGGCCAGGCTGGTACCAGTTGTCCACAAGACTCGGAGGTCGAAGTACCTGACGACGGTCCGATATAGTCCGCTCAGAGAGAAGATGGGAATCGTGCACGCGGCAATAATCAGCGGTGGCGTAATGCCGTACTGTACAAGCAAGTCGAAATTGCCGGCGCGAAGGAACAGCGCAAAGGCGAAGCACATCGGCAGTGCAAGCAGATCCGCTGAAAGCATCAGCGCGACTTTGCGTCGTCTCGGAAGTGCAATCAGCCACTGTGAGAGCAAATTTGTCATGTGACTGGATCTCCATGCACCATCATGGGCTGCTGAGGCATTGCCGTGATTAGACCGGTATCCCGAAACCACAACGCTGCGGCGAACGGGAAAAATTGCGCACAGTTCAGCATTGTCGCGAGGCTTCTTCTGTTGGAAAGCACGACCTCCAATCGGAGATTCTCATCCTTGCCTCGCGCTTTACCTTTCACCTCTGTCGGCGCTGCCGGATACTCGGACGAGGATCCCGATTGAAGTCATTATTGCTATTGCGGAGTGGCTCGCAATACGGCAGCGTGCGCTCGCGTACCAACAACGATGAATCGGGAGATGCATCAATCTTCATCGGCATTTGTCTCGGTCGAGTGATCTAGTCCACATGGCGGCCTTCACTTGATCCGGCAAGTTTGATTAGATGAAGGCGTCCACGTCGCGCTTGATGTGGCATCTCGCGCTCGCGATCCGGTCGGCCACGGGGTCGGGGCCCGAGCGGTAGCATCAACTTGCTTAGCCAAGGGCGGCTTTCAGCGGTTGACAATGCCGCTCCTGCCTTCGTTCCCGGCGGGTGGGATCCAAGGGCTGGCGGGCTCAATTGCGGCAGCGACTCCGACATTGATTGCTGACACGGATGACTCCATGCTAGATACCGAATTCTCACCTTGGCCGAGCTTTAGCATCGAAGAGGCGACTGCCGTACAGAATGTCCTCCTTTCGAATCGGGTGAACTACTGGACGGGAACCCAATGCCGCGAGTTCGAAAGGGAGTTCGCACATTGGTGCGGAGCCGCCCATGCCGTATCGCTCGCCAATGGCACGCTGGCACTGGACGTTGCATTGAGAGCCCTGAACATCGGGCCCGGCGATGACGTCATCGTGACACCGCGAACGTTCATCGCCAGCGTCTCCAGCGTGGTGAATGCGGGCGCCAGGCCGATCTTTGCGGATGTCGAGCCGGACAGTGGCAATCTGTCTGCTGAAACTATTCAGTTGGTGCTCACGTCGCGCACGCGTGCCATCGTCTGCGTGCACCTGGGCGGCCTGCCGTGCGACATGGATCCCATCGTGGCGCTTGCGCGCCAGCACGGCATCAAGGTCATCGAAGACTGTGCGCAGGCGCACGGGGCGAAGTACAGGGACCGTGCCGTTGGCAGCATTGGCGACGTGGGGGCGTGGTCGTTCTGCCAGGACAAGATCATGACTACCGGCGGCGAGGGCGGAATGGTCACAACGAACGACCGTGATCTGTGGTCGCGCATGTGGTCGTTCAAGGATCACGGCAAGAGCTGGGAGGCGATCTATGAACGCGAGCATCCTCCGGGGTTCCGCTGGGTGCACGACTCGTTTGGTACGAACTGGCGCATGATGGAAGTGCAGGCCGCAATCGGCCGCATCCAGCTCGGCCGGATGGTGCACTGGAATGCTCGCCGTACCGGGCATGCTGCAATCCTGACCGAAGCCTTGCGTTCATGCGCGGCGTTGAGGCTGCCTGCTTGTCCGCCCCATATGCAGCACGCGTGGTACAAGTTCTATGCATTCGTTCGCCCCGAGACGCTGCGCGACGGATGGACGAGGGACCGGATCGTGGCGGAGATCCAGGCCAGCGGGGTACCGTGTTATGCCGGCAGCTGTTCCGAGGTGTATCTTGAAAGGGCGTTTGACGGCACAGGGTTCCGGCCCGCGCACAGGCTTCCTGTTGCGAAGGAGCTTGGAGAAACCAGCATCATGCTTCTGGTGCATCCCACACTGACGGATGGCCAGATTCGCGAGACGGCCGACGTCGTCCGGCGTGTCGCTGCGCGGGCTGCCGCCGAGGAGGCCGTGAGCCAGTGACAGTGCCGATGCCGGCAAACCGTGTCGCGAAGACGACGAAGTCATAATGGCAGATCGCATCACGGGGCACAGGCCGGCCTGTGCAGAGCGCCATGGTAATTTGCGGTGCGTACGTATCGCGACTGGACTTCCGGGGGGGAGACGTGATCCAAATCAGCTTTCTCGATCCATCAGCACCGGAGTGGACGTCGGTGTTGGACCGATGCGCGCATGACTGTTATCACAGGCCCGGCTGGATGCGGGCAGCGGAGATCGGCGACAACGGGCGTGCCTGCGCGATCTACGCGACGACCGGGAGCCATGAACTGCTGGTTCCGTTCATACGCAGGGCGCTGCCCTCTGGCGAGTGGGACGCCGTTTCTCCATACGGTTATGGCGGCCCCCTGGTCAGCGAGCTGACTCCGGCCGGCTTTCAGGAGGCTGCGATGCATGCCGCGGTCGAGGCGCTTCGTGACGCAGGGTGTATAGCGTGGTTTATCCGGCTGCATCCCATGCTCAATGCTGACTGGCGATGTTCCGTCGGCAATATTGTCGAGCATGGCCCAATTGTCTCGATCGACCTGACGAAGACAGAGGCGCAGCACTGGAGCGAAACCGTCCATGGCCATCGCAGCGACATCTCCAAAGCGCGGCGCGCAGGTGTCGAGGTGCGGATCGACAGCGATCTTGCCGCGCTTGCGCGCTTTGTCGAGCTTTACTGGCAGTCGATGGACAGGCTTCGCGCTTCCGACTACTACTACTTCGACAAGCGGTACTTCGAGACGCTGCGCCGGGAAGCGAGCGGCAGCCTGCGGTTGTTCATCGCCGAGGAACGCGGATGCATGATCGGCGGCGCACTCGTGTCGCTGGCAAAGTCATCAGGCATTCTGCAGGGCCACCTGTGCGCGGTGGACAGCCGCCATCTGCATTATCAGCCACTGAAGATGCTGATCCATGCCCAGCGCGAATGGGGCCGTGCGCACGGATACAAGCGGCTGAACCTGGGCGGCGGCCGCGGACGTGGCGGCCAGTCGGAGGATTCCCTGTACAAGTTCAAACGCGGCTTTTCGCCGGACACGCATATGTTCCGCACGCAGCGGCTGATCGTCAATCCGCAGCGCTATGTCACGCTATGCGGCGGCAATGCCGGCGTGCTGCTTGAACGGGACGGATTCTTCCCCGCCTATCGCAGGTGACGGCGGGGCTGTTCCGGCACGATGGCGCACTAGGCGGCAGAGCGCGGCAACCCGGGAGTGCCGCCCTGCCGATCCGGCGACTCGACGGATTCCGCGTTCAGCAGCAGCAAGAACTTTTGCGTCGTGGCAGCGAAGGCCGGGAGGCCGGCTCTGCCGGTGCCCCGGCAGTTGCGCCACAGGTTGTGCGGCAAGGCGATCAGCACGAACAGCGCTGCCCGGAATGGCTGGTGCTTGCCGCGGCGGTAGGACCGGAAGGCGGTGTAGATGCGCGAGGCGTCGTCGTCGGGACTATCGTGCGTCGCGCATGCGGTATCCACTCGTGAAGCACGGTTGACAGCGCTCGGCATCAGCTCGATCCGGTGGCCGTGTTCGTGCACGGAGCGATTGGCGAGATCGATGATGTCATAGCCGTCCGCGAGATGTTCGTGAAAGCAGGTGCTGTCGAACAGCCGGCGCGGAAACACCGTGCTGGCAAGGATGACCGACTGCAGCCGTTCGCCAGACCTGTACTCCAGCGACGGATACCCGAGGTACGCACACTTGCGCGGCTTGATGCAGCGTCCCTGGCATGCTTCGACTCCCGTCAATATCAACGGCGCCACCATCTCCCCCACCTGTGCCCGGCGGATAAAGTCATCCGCGATCCGCTCGGCCATCTGCTGCAGGAACGTTTCGCCAAGCAGCGTCATGTCGTCGAGGAACAGCACGTGCGAGCCGGTCGCGGCACGCACGAGCCGGTTGCGGTTCGCCGCCGGCGTGCGCCTGGGCCCTTCGAGATACGGGATCGCGGCATACGATTCCCGCATCATCTGCCGCGTGTTGTAGTTGCTGCTGTCGTCGGACACCAGTATCTCGTGCGGCGGCATCGTGGATTCGAAAACCGACTGCAGCGTTTGCCGCAGGCCGTCCGGATTGTCGCGCGTGCAGATGCACACGGAAAACGTGGGCAGGAAAGTGCTGGCTGGCATGGCTGACCCCCTCGGTCCCCGGCATGGCCCGGGGCAGCGCCGGCCCGTCTTGTCTTGCGGGTCGCGGCGCTGGTACTGGCGTTCAGATCGTCGGGCTGGCGGCCTCGTAGACGGCCGCTTCGCTGTGGCGCGCGACCACGGGGCGCATGCTGCTGTCCCGCGTCACACGCTCGTCGCCACTTACCCATTCCAGCGTGGCGCCACGCTGCAAGGCGGCGTAGACGGCCTCGCCCTTGTTGCGCACCTTGAGGCGCTGGTAGAGCGTGCAGGCGTGGCTCTTTACCGTGGCCACGGAGATGTTCAGCATGCGGCTGACGGTCTTGATCGGATAGCCGCGTGCCAGCAGCACCAGCACTTCGTACTGGCGCGGTGTGATCTTGAGCATCTCGGCTTCGTCGTAGCTCGGTTCGGCCTCCGCGGTTGGTTCGGTCGCGCGCGCGCTGCCGGACAGCGGCAGGCCGGGCTTGAGGCCGGTCAGGTCGCGTACGGCAACGCTGCTGCGCACCGCGCTGCGCGGCGCACTGGCGCAGGTGGCCAGCGAAAGCTGCTCGGGCTGCGCCGCGGCAGGTAGTGGCGCGGCGGACGCGAGCGATTGCGTGACGGGCAGGGCCGGGCGCGATGCCGACGGCATGGTGCCGGTCTCGGCGCTGAACAGCAGGCCTTGCACGGCGGAAACCGCGAGCCGGATGGCGGCCTCGATGACCGCCAGCGATGCCGATTTGGGCAGGCATCCACAGACACCGCGCGCGCTGTCCGCGTCAGGCATGTGCAGCGGCAATTGATCGGCCAGGACCAGAATGCGCTGGGGCGACAGCAGCTCGCGTGCGACCTGCAGCTGCGCCCACCCGATGCGTGTGTCGGCCGGCATGCCAAAGACCAGCAGGTCTGCGTTGTGCGGCACATTGTCGTGTCGCCCGAGCTCGTCAGGCGCGAGCGCGGCGACGTGACCGGAATCCTGGATGTTCTCGAGCATCTGCAGCAGCCCGAGACGGAGCAGAGGATGCTCCTCGATCAGCAAGGCATTCATGTTTCACTCCCCGTTACTCGGGAGGGAATGCGGGTGCTTTGCGTGTGGGGAGACATTGCACGGCAAGCGGACGCGTGCTGCGGCCCGCTGACTGCCCTGACCCCCGTGCTTCCATGTCCGGCCTGTTCCGTTTTCTGCTCGGAACTTGTCGGCGGCTGGAAGATGACCCGAACCCGAACCCGAAAGTTTCTCGCTCCTAAATCGGCTTAAAACCATCTTATGGGGTGGTGGTATGGATTGCAAGCAGGGCTAGTCGATGTCGGGTGGAGGTGGGAATGAACCGGATTTCATAATACCTACCGAAAATCCCGCGAATTGGCAGGGAAATGTCGCGAGAACGCCATCTTGGCGAGGATGGGCAACCGTATCACGACTGAGACATCACTTTGCGGAATGGTTTCAGAGTTGAAACCGATTTGATTATTCCGGGGTTTGCCGTGTCGATTTTATAACCCCTTCGGGGGGTAAAAGAAAATCGACAGTCATTCGATGACGCAATTATGAAACGGCCTTCGTTGACAGTGTTTCTCAATAACTGCGACGCTTGATGCCCATGCTAGGACACGCGATCTAGTGCTTCTGGATGAGTGGGAATTGCCACCTCGGGATGAGGCCGGAGCAGCGTGCGGCACAGCGGCTCCGGCGGCTTGCCACCGACCTGGCGGGCCAGGTCGGCAGCCTGTGTCAGCGGGCCCAGTAGCCTGGTCGCATGACCCAACCGCGCGGGCTTTTCACCCAGCGGTCGGGCACGTAGCGGTATCCGGGCCGCTGCGCCTGCCAGTAGCCGGCGCGCCAGTCATAGTGGCCGCCACGGGCGACCCAGTGGCCGGGTACCCACCCCTGGCCCGGCCGTGCTGGCGGGCGCGACTCGTGGCGCGGCGGTGGCGGTGGGTGGCCATAAGCGTAGGCGGCGGGACCGTCGTGGGCTTGGGCGGGGCTGAGCAGGCCGAAGGTGCCTCCGGCGGCGAGGACGGCTGCGGCGAGAAGGAGCTGGCGTTTCATCGTGGTTCTCCTGGTGTCTGGTTGACGGACAGGCGGTATCTATCAATAGCGGTCGTGGTAGTAGTGGTAGCGGGGCGGCGGGCCGCCGCGCGGCGGTACCACAATGCAGGCGGAAAGCAATGCTGCGGTGGTGGACAGCAGCACGGCCAGGCAGAGGGCGCGTTTCATGTCGGGCTCCGGATCGTTCGCGTTGAACACGGCTTCAATGTAGCGACGCCGCCCCGCGCTGCGTGCTTGCACTTGTAAGCCTGTCTCACATGACGCATGCGCTGCGCGGCGTCATGGACTGCTTCATGGCGTTGCCGGCAAAGCCTTGTCGCACAAGGGTTTGCCGGCAACGTGCGGGCCAGGCCCAAGTGGCCGCCGTGTCCATGTCAGGGGTAATGTGGCGTTACATCGGAAATAAATCTCGCAAAGCATTCGGCAGGTGCGCCCTGCGGCAAAGCCGGCGTACCGCCGTGGCGGCAGTACAGGGGTACGCAGAATTGGGTACGCGAGGCTCATTCGCGCTTCACGTTGGCGCAGCCTTTCCCCGGTCCGGTGCCGCGTATTGCCGGTGCGGCATCCGGACGGTGTGGCACGAAGCTTGCACGGCTTGCAGTGTTCCCGGGAAGTTGTCTACCTTTGCCTCGGGGACCGGTGCGCCAGGCCTGCGGGCCGCGCCGGCCCCGGGCAACCATGCAGGGAGGCGCCATGCCTGTCATGCTCGTCGTGCTGGCCCTGCGCATCGTGCAGGGGCTGACGCCCGCGGCGGGCGCGCTGTTCGCGCTACCGCCCTCCATCGAGCCCGATCCGGCTGATGTCAGCGCGGTGGTCGAGGGGGCCATGCCGCGCTGAGTGGCGCGGCCGGCTACGCCGGGCGGGCCGTGGCGCCAGTCATGGACCTGGCGTAGCGCGCAGGGTCCAGGCGCATGGTGAGCGCGGCCACGAACGCCACGCAGCCCAGGTGGTACCACCATCCCGCCAGGAAATCGCCGGTGCGCGAATGCAGCGCAGCGGTGATCCACGGCGCCAGCGACGCCAGCAGGAAGCCGCCGCCCTGCATCAGCGCACTCAGTGCGCCCGCGCTGTCCGGGTCCGGCAGGTGGTCAAGGGCCACTACCAGGTACAGCGCGAAGCAGCCGCCCAGTCCCGCGCCGCCGATGGTCGCCCAGGCATAAGGCGACCATTCGGGCCACAGGGCCAGGCCGGCAAAGCCCGCGGCCTGCATGGCCAGTGCCGCTGCCATCCACGCGCGGCGGTCTTGACGGCTCGCAGCCAGGGTGGGCAGCATCAGCGCGGCGGCGGCCTGGGCAACCGCCATCACGGCCACCAGGCTACCGCTGCGCGCCACGCTCCAGCCGTGCTGCTGGTAGAAGGGCGCCAGCCATGCCACGAGGGAGGCATAGCCGCCGTTCATCACGCCGAAGCAGGCCATCAGCATCCACGTGCGGCGGCGGCGCAGAAGCTGGCCGGCAGGCCGGTGCGCGGCGCGCGCAGCCGGTGTCGTCACGGCTGGGGCTGGCAGGGCCCGCCAGGCAAGGCCAAGCGCCGCCGCGGCCGGCAGTGCCCACCAGGCCAGGCCTTGCTGCCACGAACCGGACAGATCCGAGATCAGCGGGGCAAGTTGCGCACCCAGCGCGCCACCGCCCATCAGCGCGGCCGAATACAGGCCCATCACCGGGGCCACGCGCCGCGGGAATTCCTGCTTGATGATGCCGGGACAGGCTGCCTGCACCACGGCCACGCCAAGACCGCACAGGGTCGCGGTGGCGACCAGCAGCGCGCTGTCCGTCGCCAGTGCGCGCAGGGCCGACCCCATGCCAAGCAAGGCCAGCGCGCCCAGCACCGCGCGGCGCACGCCAAGCCGCTGGCGGATGGCCGGTGCCGCAAAGGCGCCGACGCCCATCAGCAGCATGGGCAGCAGCGTCAGCCACGCCATGCCTTCGTAGTCCAGCCCGGTGCCGGCGCGAATGGTGGCGGCCAGTGGCCCGACGGCGGTCAGGAACGGCCGCAGGTTCAGACCAATCGCCACGACCGCGGCCAGGATCAGCCAGCGCGGCGCCGCGCGGTGCGAAACGTCGTATTGCATGCCTTCAGGAATGCCTTCAGCCGCGAGGCTGGCGTGAGCCGTAAAGCTGCGCCGCAGAGATGTCCACGGGCACCCGTTGCAGCGGCAGCGGCGGCGGCACCAGCGGCAGGCGCAGGGCCCGGTAGGCGGCTTCGCTCGACAGGCCATAGGGGGCCGCGTCGTCGTTGTCGAAGGCGTAGTAGACGGCCTGCACGCCGGCCATGGTCATCGCTGCCAGGCACATCGGGCACGGATGTCCGCTGGCGTAGACCACGCTGCCGTGCAGGTCCGGTGTGCCAAGCTTGCGGGCCGCCGCGCGCACGGCTTCCATCTCGGCATGGGTGGTGGGGTCGTGGCTGTGGACGATGTCGTTGACGCCTGTGGCTACGGCTTCGCCGTCGATGGCCAGTACCGCGCCGAAGGGGCGGCCGCCGCGGCCCAGGTTGGCCAGGGCCAGGTCGACCGCCTCGCGCATGAGTTGTTCGTGGGTTGCCATAGCGTAGTTAAAGTAAGTGCCGGCTTACTGCATGGCGTGTTGCGCAGGCGCCATGCGGCAAACGGCAGGACAGGGAGAGCCGCCAATCTACGCCCAGGCTTGGCGATTGGGAAATTAAATGATGAAATCACTGGCAGTGGAAAATCAAATACCTGATCGCCGTGCATGACGCCCGCCTGGATCCCGCCCTGTTGCAGAGCTTTGTCGCCGTAGCCGAAAGTGGCAGCTTCACCCGCGCGGCGCAGCGCGTGCACCTGACCCAGTCGACCGTCAGCCAGCAGGTGCGGCGGCTGGAGGAGCAACTCGGCTGTGCGCTGCTGGACCGGGGTGGCCGCTACGTCACTACCACGCCCGAGGGCGAGCGGCTGCTGGGCTATGCGCGGCGCTTGCAACAGTTGATGGCGGAAGCGGTGGAACAGGTGCGCCAGACCTCAGGCCAGGGCGAGATCCGGCTGGGCGTACCTGAAGATTTCGCGGCCCAGCCGCTGACTGCGGTATTGGCCGGATTTGCGGATACCTGGCCCGGTATCCGGCTGGAGGTGACCAGCGGGCTCAGTCACGATCTCTGGCAGCGCTTCCAGGACGGCGAACTGGACCTGGCACTGGTCAAGCAGCGTGTCGGCCATGCCGCCGGGGTGGCGTGCTGGCCCGAGCCGCTCGCATGGATTGACAGCCGCACGCGCCCGGCCATGGCGCGCGACCCGGTGCCGCTGGTGGCGTTTCCGAGCGGTGGCCTTTACCGGGGCGAGATGACGCACGCGCTCGACGCCAGCGGGCGCCGCTGGCGCATCGGCTTCGTCAGCGCCAGCCTGGCCAGTATCAGCGCGGCCGTGGCCGATGGCCTCGGCATCAGCCTGCTGCCGCGCCGGCTGGCGTCGGAAGCGCATCGCCTGCTTGACGACCAGTCATGGCTTGGCGCCGTGCCGGCCATCGAACTGACGCTGCACGCCCAGCCGGAGCCGTCCGCCGCCGCCCGCGACATGATGGGGCGCCTGGTTGCGCTGTGCGACCAGGCCATGGGCGTGAACGCGACGCCGCTCAGCTGAAGAATTCGCGGAAATATCGCGTGCAGTTGCCGGCCTGCCGGAAGGTATAGGGCAGTTCGGCCATGGCGGCCGCTTCGAGCGAGCCGAACGGAATGTCCAGGTCATTGTCCTGGCGGGAGATGTCTTGTTCGTTGCTGATAGGGTGCTGCAAAGTCATGTCAGGCTCACTGGTACTGCGGCCGAGCCGGCCGCCTCGTCGATCCTGGCGGGGTTGCCGCCCGACAAGCATCCTAGCCGGTCCGGCCGCGGCGGTCAGCCTGCCGCAGTGCAACACACTGTTGCCGTATTGCGTTCAATGCGAAGCCGGTCCATGCCGGCGGAGCGGGATGCCGGGGACGGACTATAGTGGCTGAGGGGTTCCGGCCCAGCCCCATGCGCCGGCCACGCCGACCATCCCCAACCTGCAGGAGCGCGCCATGTCCATGCCGCCGAGCTTTGCCGACCGACGTGAGGCCGGCCTGTACCTGGGGCGCCACCTGGCCGAACTCGGGGTCGGCCAGCCGCGCGATGGCATGCCCGCGCTGGTGCTGGCGCTGCCGCGCGGAGGCGTGCCGGTCGCGTTCGAGGTCGCGCGCGCCATCGGCGCGCGGCTCGACGTGCTGCTGGTGCGCAAGATCGGCGCGCCGGGCTACCCCGAACTGGCGCTGGGCGCGGTGGTGGAGGGCGATGCCGGGCGTGAGCCGCATACCGTGGTCAATGACGATCCGTGGGTGCAGCGCGCCGTGGAAAGCGGAGCCTTCGATGCCGAGCGCGGGCGCCAGCTTAACGAGATCGTGCGGCGCCAGCAGCGTTACCGTGGCGGCGCGCCGTTGCCGCGCCTGGCGGGGCGCACGGTGATCGTCGTCGACGATGGCGTGGCGACCGGAGCCACGATGCGCGCCGCGCTCGAAGGCGTGCGCATGGCGGGTGCCGCGGAGGTGATTGCCGCCGTGCCCGTGGGGGCCACCGATGGCCTGGCCAGCCTGGAAGCCGCCGCTGACCGGATCATCTGCCTGAACACGCCGGCGAACTTCGGAGCGGTGGGTGCCTTCTACCTGAACTTTGCCCAGACCAGCGACGACGAAGCCCTGGCGCTGCTGCGCGACGCGGCGACTTGGCCAGTGTGAGCGCCGGTGAGGCGCGTCAACGGCGGGCCAGCCTGGATTTCAGGTGTGGGATCAGCCCGCCTGCACTCAGGATCTCGCGCAGGAACGCCGGCACCGGCTCGCAGGCGACGGTGGTGCCATCGCCCAGTTGCAGGACGGCATTCTCCAGATCCAGCGTGGCTGCCGCGCCATCCGCCAGGCGGCTGGTGTCGGGGCATACCAGCACCGGCAGGCCGAGATTGATGGCATTGCGGTAGAACAGCCCGCCAAACGACGGCGCCACCACGGCCCGTACACCCAGATGGCGCAGCGCCTGCGGCGCCTGCTCGCGCGAAGATCCGATGCCGAAGTTGGTGCCCGCTACCAGCACATCGCCCGGGCGTACCTGACTCGGGAATTCGGGGCGCAGGCTTTCCAGGCAATGCGCGGCCAGGACTTCCGGCGCCGCTTTCATCAATATCGCCGGAGCCATGGCGTCGGTGTCGATGTTGTCGCCAAAGCGCCAGATGCGGCTTGGGGATGCGGGAACGGAAGGCTCGGTCATGCGGAAAACCTGGTTCAGAGCAGGGTGCGGGGGTCGGTAATGCGCCCGGTCACGGCGCTGGCCGCCACCGTCAGCGGCGATGCCAGCCACACCGCGCTGCCGGCATCGCCCATGCGGCCGGAGAAATTGCGCGCGGTCGAGGCAATGGCCCGGCTGCCGGCGGGAAAGCGCGCGGCGCCATAGCCGGCGCAGGCACCGCAGGCATTCGGGAGCAGTTCGGCGCCGGCTTCGGCCAGGACGGCGAGCGTGCCCTCGCGCTGCGCCTGCTGCTGGTCGCGCACCGAAGCGGGCGCCACCTGCAGGCTTATGCCCGGGGCCACGCGCCGGCCGCGCAGCACCTGCGCGGCCATGCGCAGGTCGTCCAGCTTTGCGCCGGTGCAGGCGCCAAGGTAGGCAATCTGTACGGCTTCGCCGGCAGCCTGGTCCACCGGCGCACTGTTGGCCGGCGAATGCGGGGCGGCCACCTGCGGTGCCAGGGCGCCGGCATCGAAGACATGGCTGGCCAGCAGCGGTGCGCCGGCATCGCTGCGCCAGTGTGCGAGGTCGATGTCCGCCAGGGTCTGGGCCGGTACGCCTGCCACGGCGAGCCAGTCCAACGTGACGGCATCGGGTGCCACCAGCCCGGTCTGCGCGCCAAGTTCGGCGCTCATATTGGCCAGCGTCATGCGTTCCTGCATGGAAAGCGCCGCCACGGCGTTGCCGGCGTACTCGATGGCTTCATAGCGGCCGCCGCCGAGGCCCAGCCGCGCGCACAGGAACAGCACCATGTCCTTGGCGCAGACCCCGGGCACAAGCGTGCCGTCCCATTGCAGCCGGATGGTCTGCGGCACGCGCAGCCAGATTTCGCCCGTGGCCAGCACGCCGGCCATCTCCGTGGCGCCTACGCCGAACATGTAGGCGCCGAACGCACCGCCGGTGGGGCTGTGGCTGTCGCCGCCGACGATCAACCGGCCGGGCAGCACGTGGCCGTGCTCGGGCAGCACGACGTGGCAGATGCCTTCACCGTCGATCAGGTGCGCGCCACTGCGGCGCGTCCAGTCGCGCGTGAAGTGCAGGATCGCCTCGGTAGCCGGATCGCTGGCCGGCACGAAATGGTCGGTCACGACCACGTAGCGCGACGGGTCCCACACGGTTGTGCCAAGGGCGTCCAGCAAGGGTGCGACGCGGCGCGGGCCGCTGGAGTCGTGCGACATCGCAAGGTCGACCCGGCACATTGCCAGCGAACCGGGTTCGGCATGCGCCAGCCCGGCGGCGCGTGCCACCAGCTTCTGGGCGAGCGTTGCCGGACGGGGGCGCGCGGATACAACGGCCACGCTCATTCCGTCGAGGCTCCCGAGTACTTCACCACCGCGGCCCAGCGTTTCACGTCCTGCCTCACGAATGCGGCGAACGATTCCGGCGTAGTGCCCAGCGGCTGAGCGCCGTCTGCCTCCAGCCGCTTGCGCACGGCCGGCGCTTCCAGGCCCTTGTGGGCGGCATGGTAGAGGGCCTGCGTCACGTCCGCCGGCAGCCCGGCCGGTCCGAACAGGCCAAACCAGGCGCTGGATTCGAACCCCTTGACGGTGGCGCCGATCGGCGCCGCGCCGGGAAACTGCGGCAGCGGCGCGGCGCTGGTCACGCCCAGCACCTTGAGCTTGCCCGCCCGCACATGGGGCAGGACATTGAGCGTGCTCGCAAACATCAGGTCGCACTGCCCGGCAAGCAGGTCAGTGATGGCCGGCGCGGTGCCCTTGTACGGAATGTTCACGATATAGGTGTGGGTCATCATCTTGAACATGTCGCCGGCCAGATGCACCGATGAACCGACCGAGCCAATGGCGAAGTTCAGCTTGCCTGGCCGCGAGCGCGCCAGGCGGATCAGTTCGGGCACGTTGTTGGCGGGCAGCCGCGGGTTTGCCACGAGCACGCTGGGCACCGTGGCCACCAGCGTGACGGGTGTGAAGTCCTGCACCGGATCGAAGGGCAGCTTCTTGTAGAGCGTGGCGTTGATGGTGTGGCTGGTGAAGCTCATCAGCAGCGTGGCCCCATCGGGCGTGCTCCTGGCAACCAGGTCGGCCGCGATGTTGCCACCGGCGCCGGGGCGGTTCTCGACCACGACGGGCTGCCCCAGCTCCTGGGACATTTCCTGCGCGATCGTGCGGGCCAGCGTGTCCGTGGTGCCGCCGGCCGGTGCGCCTACCAGGATGCGGATGGTCTTGCCGCCGGCGATCTGCGCATAGGCAGCCAGCGGAACCGCGCAGAATGCCAGCGCGCAGGCGCTGGCGGCGCTGCGCAGCCAGGCGCCTGGTGAACGTCTGCGGGTCGGCGTGCACGGACGGGACAACGGCATGACGGCACCTCCTTGCGAAAAGTGATCACGAGTGCGCAGTATCGCCCGGGATCGCGCCGCGTAGGGCCATCCCCTTGGCGTGGCAGGGCGGTTGAACTGCCTGGCGGTGGTCCGGCTCAGTCGCGCAGGCCGGGGCGGGTTTCGTTTTCCACCCAGACGTTGGCGCTGTCGACCCCGGCAGGGGACAGCTCCATGCGGTATTCGTAGCGGTCCGGCCGGTACTGGCCGAGCAGGAACTGGACGGGGCGGCCGTTGCTGTCCTTGACCACGCGGCGCACCGCCAGCAAGGCGCCGCCGACCGGCACGTCGAGCAGCGGGGCGACTACCACATCCGCGAGGCGCGCCGACAGGGTCTGGCTGGCGCGGCCAAGCCGCACGCCGCTGCTTTCCAGCAGGCGCAGCACCGGCTGTTCTTCGAGCGCCTTGCGCGTGATCGTGCGGCCCAGTTCGGCGGGCAGGTAGACCGTGATATGCGAGAGAGGCCGGTTGCGGTAGTGGCGCACGCGGACGATCTTCACCACCGGATCACCTGGCGCGAGGTCGAGCGCCTCGGCCACTTCCGGCGTGGCGTGGACCTCGTCGATCGAGATCACCTTCACCGCCGTCTTCTGGCCCATGTCGATGATGTTGTCGAGCAGGCTGGCGCTGCGCTCTTCGGTCGTCGCCGCCGGCTTGACCGGATGCGGGTTGACGAATGTCCCCAGTCCGCGGTGGCGGCGAACCAGCCCTTCCTGGACCAGCCGGTCGAACACCCGCCGCATGGTCACCCGCGAAGCGTGGAATTGTTTGGCCAGGTCAATTTCGCCCGGCAGCGGTCCTTGGCCAAAGCGGCCCTCGACGATCTGCTGACGCAGTACCACGTAAATCTGGTGATACAGGGGAACGACGGCTTCGCTCATGGTTTCGCTTGCGGGGACATGACAAGTCTGTAATGCCTCTAATGTACTGTAAATCAGACATAAGTCCTAGCCCGACGGTGCAATGAGGGGATTTCGGCACAGCGGCGGCGGGCAATTTGTTGCAACTGTGCACCTGGGCCTGGCAAGCCCGGATCCCGGAGAGCGAGGGAACCCGCAATGTCTGTCCTGCGCCGCTGCCACCGGGCTTTGCAGCATGCGACCCCAAGGCAATATCTGATGTGCGTCGTCCCCGGAAAGAACTACCGGCCTGTGCATCGCCGGGCACCCTGTTTCAGCGCCGATACGCACTCAGGCGCATCAGGCATTCCCGGGGCATTTCGCTAACTCATTGAAAAATAGGGGGTTCTACCAATGTGCGAAAACGCACCTAGCAGGCAGGCGGGAGTCCGTGTCACAGCGGTGTGACATGTCGCTTGCGATGCACTGCGGCGAAGGTGGGGAAGACCGTTCACGGCGTCCGAAAGTTCCCGGGAAATGTCTGGCAAGGCCTTGTCCCGCAAGGGATTGCGATTTCGAGTGGCGAAGCTGGCACCGATTATGCGCATGGGGAGTCTGGTTTGGCACGGTGCCGGACCTAACCTCCAGCCATCGCTCGGGATGAGCGTTGGGCGGGGGCTGAGCCGCTGTATGAAATTCTCCTGGGAGCTTCGTATGAAAAAGACCTTAATTGCGTCAGCCATCGCCCTGGCGTTTGGTGGGCAGGCTTGGGCAAATCCGACCAACAACAACGAAAAAGTCTGGGACGGCGACAACAACCAGAGTGCCACTGCAACCTCGACTCAGAGTGGTAGTGGTGCCGCGGCGAATGAGAACTCGACGGCTGTCCAGGCGAATGGCAACACCAAGACCGACACCAAGACCACCTCTGTCTCAGTCTCAAAGTCGTCCACTAAGACATCGACCAAGACTATCCTCCACGCTCATCAGGACGTGGACGGCTATGGCAATGCGGCCGCCGCCAACGGCGGTACGGCTACCGCGAACTTCTCTAACTCGTTCAACACCAGCAAGGCGATTGCCATCAGCAAGCTGACCGGGACGGTATCCGGCAACAGCATCGCTCCGATGGGCAATTGGGCCACTAACAATGGCAACGCCAATGGCGCAGCGGGCGGCAAGGGCGGCGCTGGCTATGGCGGTACTGGCGGAGTCGGTAACGGCGGTAACGGCGGCAACGGCGGCAACGGCGGCAACGGCGGCTCCGGCGGCAGTGCCCTCAATGGCAGCGCTTCCAATGGTAGCGCCACCAATGGCAGCGCAAACGCCGGCAATGGCGGCGCGGGCGGCAAGGCGATTGGCTGGGCTGGCGATGGTGGCAGCGCCAAGGCCTATGGCGGCGACGCGTACAGCGCGGCTGGCAGCAAGGGCGGCAGCGGTGGCGGTGCCTACGGCTCGGGCGGCGGTGCTCTGAGCGCTTCACTCGGCGCGGGTGGCCGCGGTGGCGGTGCTGGCGCGATCGGTGGTGGCGCCCTGGGTGCCAGCGGTGCGCTGGGCGGTCTGGCCGGCTCGGCTGGCGGCGCGGGTGGCGGCAGTGGCACGGCCAATGGTTCGGGTGCTGACACGACTGGTAATGGCGGTGCGGGCGGCTCAGCTGGCTCGTCGAGCGCTACCGGTACGGCCGGCGCAGCCAGCGCCACGGGCGGTGCGGCCGGTGCGGCCGGCGGTGCGGGTGGCGCTGGAACCGCGACGGCAGGTGCTACTGGCGGTGCCGGCAGCGGCACCGGTGGTGCTGGTGGCGCAGGCGGCGCGGCGACCTCGACAGCGACGGGCGGCGGTGCCGGCAGCACTGGCGGCGCTGGTGGCTCGCAGGCCAGCATTGGCGGCGCCGGCGGCGCTGGCGGTTCAGCCAGCAACGGCAGCGCTTCGAGCTCGGCGTCCAACGGCAGCGCCACGGCCGGCAACGGTGCGGCGGGTGCCGTGGGTGCGACCGGCGGCGCCGGCGGTACCGGCAATGGCGGTGCCGGCGGCACCGGCAACGGTGCGGTCGGCGGAGCCGGAGGCAACGGTGGCTACGTCACGGTCAGTGCCGGCACGTTCAGCATGCAGAACGTCATGACCAGCGTGGGTCAGACGGCGGCGGGCATCATGGTCGCCAACCAGAACCTTGGCGCAGCATCGCTGGTGCAACAAAGCGTCAACGTGCAGGCAAATCTGACAGTAGGCAAGTGAGGCGCGCACGGCGCCCCCGGACCGCCCTCTTTGCAATAGGGTGCGGCCGGGCGGCGCCGGTGCGGGGCTTCAGGCCTGCAAGAGGGGGTATCCCGTGTGCAGTCCGCATCCGGGATGCCTGCCTGGCGTAGCAGTCTGTAAGTTCCGCCGCGGCTGGCCGGATGGGGCCGGGCGCGGCGGGCAACAAGGAGACGCACCATGCGACCGATTCGCATTGCTGTCACCACGCTGGCGACAGCATTCCTTGCCTGGCCGTACATGCAGGCCCACGCGGATCCCGCTGCGGGCGATGTCGCCGTGGCAGCGCCGGTCGCCGCAGTGGGTAGCGGGACAGCGGCCGACGAGGGTAAGGCAGGAGGGGCAACGCGGGCAACAAGCAATCCGTTCGGCGCGACAGTGGCGGCAGTCGCAAGCGATAAGCTGGACGGGGTGCGCGGTGGGGCAGATCTGGTGGTCAATGACATGCGCCTGCACGGAACGGTGGCGGACAATGCCGCGATTGGCACGTATTCCGGCAGCAATATCGTCACGGATGGCGCGTTCGCCAATGCTGCAGGCATTCCGACCGCGATCCAGAACACGGGCAACAACGTGCTGATCCAGAACGCGACCATCGTCAACGTCCAGTTCAAGTGATCAAGTGATGAAGATTTTTCGACGGATGCTGGGGGCCATACCGTTCCTGCTGGCATTGGGCGGGACGTCGCCCGCGCTGGCGGACCGGGTAGCGATATACGGACCGGTTGGCGAGTACTACAGCGTCCCGGTGACCAGCCTGCGCGAAGCGCGCTTCAAGACCACGGTCCGGCAGCAATACGATTTCAGTTGTGGCTCAGCCGCCGTGGCGACGCTGCTGACCTACCAGTACGGCGAGCCCATGACCGAGGAGTTGGCGTTTGCCAACATGTTCGTCAATGGCGATCAGGACAAGATCCGGCGAGAGGGCTTCTCCCTGCTGGACATGAAGCGCTTCCTGGAGTCGCGGGGCTATCTGGCCGACGGCTATGAACTGCCCTTGTCCAAGCTGGAGGAAACGCAGATTCCCGCGATCGTGCTGATCTCCGAGAATGGCTACCACCACTTCGTGGTCGTCAAAGGGGTCAAGGGCGACCGCGTGCTGATCGGAGATCCGGCGCGCGGCACGCGCTCCATTTCTCGCGAGCATTTCGAGAGCATCTGGGAGAGCCAGTTGCTCTTCGTGATCCATAACCGTACCGAACGTGCACGGTTCAATCTTGCGGCCGACTGGCGCGTGGCGCCAATGGGCCCTTACTGGATGGGAGTCAACCGGGACAGCTTGTTCTTCACCGTCATGCCAAAGCATGGCGCCAGCGATTTCTGAGGAACACATCATGCTCGAGACATCCGCTTCATTTCCTGGCCTGGCCGGCAGCCGATGCGGCACGGCGGGACAGGCAACTGTCGTATTGCTGCTCGGGGCCGGCATGGCCTATGCCGGTACCGTGCACGCGGCTGAACAATCCCTGCCGGACCCCCTCGATGCGGGCGCGGTCCCGGCGCAGGCGGCGCTCGCACGCGGCGACGACGCGCAGCCGGACAGCCCTGTTGCAGCCGCGCGCGGCGACATGACAGGCTGGAAGCCCGTCGCTCAAGAACGGCTCGAAGAAATGCGCGGCGGCTTTGACGCCGGAGGGCTGCAGGTTTCGTTCGGTATCGAACGTGCCGTGTACCTCAACGGTGCCCTGGTGGTGGCGACCAGCCTTAATATCCCGGACGTGGGCAGGATCACGACGGATCAGGCCGCCCGCCTGGCCTCGACCCTTGGGCCGTCGATCGTCAGTGCGACCCAGGCGGCTGTCGACAGTTCGCTGGCGGGTACCGCAGCGACGGCCGGCAGCAATGGAACTGCAGGTAGTGCGAGTGCAACGGGCGGTGCGGGGGCGGCAGGCTCCAGCGGTGCCTCGGCCTCGGGGGCAAGTTCCGTAGCGACCGGCATCGCTGGCCCGGCCGGTATGCCGGTGACGACGATCAACACCGGGACAGGCCAGGTCGTCACCAACGGCGCCATGGCCATTATCCAGAATGGGGCGGGCAATATTGCGAACGTAGGAGCGTTGGCAGGCTCGCCGGCAACGGTGATCCAGAACTCTTTGAACAACCAGAGCATCCGGAGCGTGATGACAATTGACGCCGGCGTGAATACACTGCAGGCATTCCGGTCACAGCTGGCCAATACAGCGCTGAACAGCGCGCTGATGCGGGCCGCCAGCATGAGGTAGTCGTAGCGAAGGCATAGCGCAGTGCAGGTAGCGGACTCCTGCCTAATCAGTCTGCAGTCTGCCGTCCCGGGGGAGGATAGACGTCATGAAGAAGCGGTCGATGCAGGGCATCCGGAACGCTGGATGCTCGACGTTGCTATTGGTCGGAGGCCTGGCACAGGCCCAGACCTCTCCAGACGCAGGGCTATCGCCCGCTCCAGGCATCGAAGCCTTGCAACACCAGTTGACCGAGCAACAGGGCCAGCTGGAAGCAATGAAGCGGGCGCTGGCTGAGCAGGACGCCGTTATCAAGGAGCTTCGCAGCGTTATCGGCGACGATGTCCTCGCGAGAAAGCGCGGGGGCGCGGGGCCGGGCGTCACGCCTGGGGACAATGCGACCAATGCCGCGACCGCCGCGGCAGCTGCCAGTGCGACGCAGAGTGCCCCTCCCAATGTCGTCAACGCTCCCCAGCAGGTCACGGGTCAGCAGCAGGCCGGTGCGCAACCGCAGCAGGGGCAGCCACAGCAGGGCGAGTCGTCGGATACGCAGACGATGGCCGGGGTCGAGGAGCCTGTAGGCCAGCCGCCCGAGCGCAATACGCGGCCCCCGGAAATCGCTCCGATCACCGACCAGCCTGGCGTGCTGACCGGTGAAGGCAAGCTGGTAATTGAGCCAGGTCTCCAGTACGGCTACTCATCCAACAACCGCGTTGCCCTGGTCGGCTACACGGTCATCCCCGCCATCCTGATCGGCCTTGTCGACGTGCGGGAGGTCAAGACCACGACGTACCTCGCCTCAGTCGCGTTGCGCTACGGCATCACCAAGCGACTGGAGATCGAAGCGAAGGTGCCATACGTGCACAGTTCCGGAGACACAGTCAGTCGCGAGATATTCACGGGCACGGCGGTCGACAACGTATTCAATGCCAGTGGCAGCGGCTTGGGCGACGTGGAAGCGACACTGCGCTACCAGCTCAACTACGGCAATGAAAAGATGCCGTACTTCATCGGCTGGCTACGCTACAAGTCCAATACCGGCAAGGATCCGTTCGAGGTCGTCACCGATTGCGTGACGCGCTGCGTCGGCAATGCGACCGGCACGGGCCTGCCGCTGGGCCTGCCTACCGGTACGGGCTTCCAGGCGATCCAGCCGGGCATTACGTGGCTGCTGCCGACCGATCCGGCGGTGTTCTTCGGCACCTTCAGCTACCTGCACAACTTCGCGCGCGACAACGTCAGCCGCACCGTGCTCAATGGCGAGAAGGAGAACCTGGGCAAGATCGCCCCGGGGGACATCTTCGAGTTCAGCTTCGGCATGGGCCTTGCGCTCAACGAGCATGCCTCGTTCTCGATCGGCTACGACCAGGCCATCATCTGGCCGACCAAGCAGAACGGGCAGACGGTGCCGGGCTCGGTGCGCGTGACGCAGGGCACGCTGCTGGTGGGCTACTCCTATCGCTTCAACAACCGCTACACACTGAATCTGTCGGTGGGCGCGGGCCTCACGCGGGATACGCCTGACCTGCAGGTCAATGTGCGTCTGCCGATCACATTCTGAAGCGCAACTCTGGCGATTGTGGCGCGCGCGACCGACGCGCGCGTCACATCGCCAGGCCAGTGGGAAAGCTGTCTTGCACTCGCTGCATGAACGGCGTACAAAGAAATAACCCCGTCCCACAGACGGTATCCCCACTTCCGGGACGGCCTGAAAAAGGAGACAGACATGCGCAAACGCATCTTCTGGTTGTTGCCCGATCTGGCCAGTGCCCGACGCACCATGGATGACCTGCTGCTGGCCCGCGTGGAGAACAGCCACATCCATTTCGTGGCGCGCGACGGGGCCGACATGACGGGCCTGCATGAAGCCAACCTGTTCCAGACTTCCGACATCGTCCACGCCGCAGAAATGGGGCTGATGGTGGGCGGCGGCGTGGGCGTGGTGGCCGGTGCGGTGGTGGCCATGTTCCCGATCGTCAGCGACACCCCGCAATGGGGGCTGGTCGGCGTGCTGGCCGTGCTGGGCGCGGTGTTCGGCGCCTGGGCCGCGAGCATGATCGGCAGTTCGGCACCCAACAGCCGCCTGCGCGCGTTCGAGAAGGACATCGAATCGGGCAAGATCCTGCTGATGGTCGATGTGCCGCGCAGCCGTGTCGAGGAAGTCGAGGCGCTGCTGCAGAAGGCCCATCCGGAAGCCGCCTTTGCCGGCCTGGATCCGGCCGTGCCGGCTTTTCCCTGATACACCGATACGCGTAGCCCTGTCCTGAGCGCAGCCAGTCTCTTCCCGGCGCGCCTGTGCGGCGCGCTTTGACGCGCCACTTGCTTGCGCGTCCCTGCATCACGCCAGCGTCGGCCGCCGGTGCCGGTGTGATGTCTCCGCAACAGCTTTTCCCTCCGCCGTTTGCCCCGACACCGCGCTTCGGGTAACTTGCGAAGCGTCGCGGCCATCCGCGTGCATTCGCGTGCATGGCCAGCGGCAGCCACGCTACAACAACAGCACGCCATCGAGGCGGAGGGGTCAAGAAGATGAAGGCAACATGGTTTGCGTGCGGCATGCTGGCCGCCACGCTGGGGTTTGCCGCGCCTGCGGCATTTGCGGAGCCGGGCGTCAGCAAGACGGCGATCCGCATCGGGCAATCCGCCGGCGTGACCGGCCCGGTGGCGGGTTCGGTCAAGGAGCAGATCGAAGGCGCGCAGGTGTACCTGCGCACGGTCAACGGGAACGGCGGCATCGCGGGGCGGCGCATCGAACTGGTGACGCTGGATGACGGGTTCGACGCGAAGCGCACGCCGGACAATGTGCGCAAGCTGCTCCAGGACGAGAAGGTTTTCGCGCTCTTCATGGTGCGCGGCACGCCCCAGAACGAAAGCATCCTGCCGATCATCGCGGCTGAGAAGGTGCCGCTGGTGGCGCCGCTGACGGGTGCCATCACGCTGCACCGCCCCGTCAACCGCTATGTCTTCAACGTGCGCGCGAAATACCAGGACGAAGTGGCGCGCGCGATCAACCACCTGGCGACCTCGGGCATGACGCGCATCGCCATCGTCCATGCCAGCGACGGCTTCGGTAAGGACGTATACGAAGGCTTCGACATCGCGCTGCAGGCGCGTGGCATGCAGCCGGCCGCCTCAGCCAGCTTTTCCCGGCCGATGGGGGACATCTCGCAGCAGGTGGCGACGGTGAACAAGGCCGAGCCGCAGGCAGTGCTGGTGATCGGCTCGGGTTCGGAGGCGGCGCGCGTCATCCGCGACCTGCGCAAGGCGGGCAGCCAGGCGCAGTTCGTCACCTTGTCGAACAACGCGGCCGACTCGTTCATCAAGGAGCTTGGCGAGGATGCCCGCGGGCTCATCATCACGCAGATCGTACCCGGCATGAACTCCAGCCAGATGACGCTGGCCAGCGAGTACCGCAGCCTCTCCCGCCAGCAGGGCGTGGAGCCCTCCAACGCCGGCATGGAGGGCTTCATGTCCGCCAAGGTGCTGGTGGAAGGACTGCGCCGCGCAGGCCCCGACCTCACGCGCGAACGCCTCGTGGCGGCGCTGGAGAACCTGCGCGACTATGACCTTGGCGGCATCCTGATCAGCTACAGCCCGGCCCGCCACACCGGGTCGTCCTTTGTCGAAATGTCGATCGTCTCGTCGACCGGCAAGCTGATCCGCTGAGCGGCAGCAGGCAGGGCGTACCCATTTCTGCGTGGTGCTTCGCCCTGCCGTGTGTGCCGTGCCGCAAGGGCGCGGCAGTGCCGCCAAAGCCCGCGAAGCGTACCCGATTCTGCGTGCGCTCAGGCGCGGCTGTAGTGTTCACGCAGGCAATCGATCATTGCCGCCGCCGCTGCCGAGTCGCCACGCTCGCGTAGCCGCACCAGGCAGATGTCCCTGACCAGCGATGGCATCTGCAGCGGGCGAATGGCCAGGCCTTCGCGCCGGAACTGGAACAGCGCCAGCGCAGGTACCACGCTCACGCCAAGGCCGGCCTGCACCAGTGCCGCGACCGTGGCCAGGTGCTCCACCTCCATCACGCTACTGAGCTTCAGCGGATGCAGGGCCGCGTCCAGGTGCTGGCGCACGCTGCTGGTCCGCGACAGGTGGATGAACGGCTGGCCCGCCAGCATCTGCGGCGTGATGCGGCGCTTGCGCGCGAGCGCGTGCGTCGCGGGGCAGACGAGGTGGAAGGAATCGTGCACCAGCGGCTCGACACGCAGGTCGTCGTCTTGTGCAGGCGCAGGCGCCAGCGCAAAGTCGGCGCGCCCGCGCCGAACCATGTCGATGCAGCCGTCAGCCAGCTGGTCGAACAACTCCAGCGCAATGCCCGGATAACGCTGACGGAAGGCTGCCAGCAGCGGTGGCAGGTCACCGCCTGCAATCGACGGCAGCGCCGCGATGCTGACCCGGCCCTTGCGGCGCTCGGCGTGGGCGCGCAGGTCCTCGAACGCAGCCTCGAAATCCGCCAGCAGGCGACACGCCGTCTCCTCGAAACGCAGGCCGTCGGCGCTCAGCTCGACGTGCCGCGTGGTGCGTTCGAACAGGCGGCTGCCGGCTTGCTCCTCCAGCGTCTGGACCAGCGCGCTGAACGCTGATTGCGACAGATGGCAGGCGCGCGCCGCGCGCGTGAAGTTGCGATGGGTGGCAAGCGCCACGAAGGCGCGCAGGTGCTTGACGGAGAGATTCATGGCGGCCCCACCGGATTCATCGAGATAGTCGCTAGATTAATCCAAATAATCCGCTTTTTGGTTGATTGAACCACCCCTAGAATGACCTGGAACATCGCGTAACCGCCCCAGACACCATGACTGCTCCCTTGCTGATCGGCTCCGGCGCCGGCTTTTCCGGCGACCGCACAGATGCCGCCCTGCCCGTCGTGCGCACCCTGATCGCCGCAGGCGGACCGGCTGCGCTGATCTTCGAGACGCTGGCCGAGCGCACGCTGGCGCTGGCGCAGTTGGCCCGGCGTAACGACCCCGCGGCCGGCTACGAGCCGCTGCTCGACGCCCTGCTGACGCCCGTGCTGGGGCTTTGCCTGGCCAACGGCATCCCCATCATCGGCAACTTCGGCGCGGCCAATCCGCGCGGCGCGGCGGCGCGCGTGCGCCAGCTTGCGCAGGAACTGGGGCTGCCGGCTCCGCGCGTGGCCGTAGTGGAGGGCGACGACCTGTCGCACGACGCAGGCCGCGCGCTGCTGCGCAAGATTGTCGGGCCTGCCTTTCCCGAGGCGCGCTTTGTCTGCGCCAACGCCTATATCGGCGCCCGCGGCATTGCCGATGCGCTGGGGGACGGCGCGCAGGTGGTGGTCTGTGGACGCGTGGCCGATCCCGCGCTGGCGGTCGGCCCGGCCATGGCGCACTTCGGCTGGTCCTGGCAGGACTGGGACCGGCTGGCCGCGGCCACCATGGCAGGGCACCTGCTCGAGTGCGGTGCGCAAGTCACCGGTGGCTATTTTGCCGATCCGGGCATGAAGGACGTGCCGGACGTGCACGCGCTCGGCTTCCCGATCGCGCAGCTCGACGAGGCCGGTGGCATCGAGATCTTCAAGGCCGCCGGCACCGGCGGCTGCGTGGACCTGCGTACGGTCAAGGAGCAGCTGCTGTATGAGGTCCATGATCCGGCCGCATACCTGACGCCGGATGTGGTGGCGGATATCAGCGAGGTCACGGTCGCGCAGCTCGGTCCGGACCGCGTGGCGGTGCGCAACGTGCACGGCCACGCGCGGCCTGCGCAGCTCAAGGCCAATCTCTTTTTCCACGGCGGCTGGATGGCGGAAGGCGAGATTTCCTACGCTGGCCCGAATGCCGCCGCACGCGCCCGCCTGGCGGCCGATATCGTGCGCCGGCGCATGGCGCTGCTCGGGCATGACCTGCCGATCCGCTTCGACCTGATCGGCGTGCTTAGCGTGCTGGCAGATGATGCGGGCAGGATGCTCGCGCAACCCGGCCCGCACGAAGCCGCTGCTGAAGACGTGCGCCTGCGCGCCGCGCTCTCGCACGAGGACGCCGGCGTTGCCCAGGCCTTGCTGCGCGAGGTCAATGCCCTGTACACCTGCGGCCCGGCGGGCGGCGGTGGCGTACGCACGGCGCAGCGCGCGCGGCTCAACGCCATGTCGTGCCTGGTCCCGCGTGAGGCGGTGTCGCCGGCCCATACCTTCATCGACTGAGCGGAGCCCCCGACATGACTGCGACTGCAATGCTTTACCAGTTCGCCCACGGCCGCACCGGCGACAAGGGCAACCGTTCCAACATCAGCGTGATTGCCTACGACACGCGCGATTTCGATCACCTCGTCAAGCATGTGACCGAAGACGCCGTGCGCGCGCTGTTCCGCGACCGCCAGCCCACAGCGGTCACGCGCTACCTCGTGCCGTCGTTGCATGCGATGAATTTCGTCATCGACGGCGTGCTCGACGGCGGCGTCAACGACGCGCTGAACCTCGACGCGCACGGCAAGGCCCTGTCGTTCCGCGTGCTGCAGTTGCAGATCCCGTTGCCGCCGCGGCTGGCCCCTCCGGACGCGTAATCGGACGCTTGCCGGCTTCTACATCGAACAAGACCCCTCAACAGGAGACATCCATGCCTGGAATCCACAGGATCCTTACCGCCGCCGTATTCGCCCTGTCCGCGCTGCCAGCGGCACAGGCGTTAGCCGAGTACCCTGATAAGCCGATCCGCTTCGTCGTGCCGTTTGCGGCCGGCAGCGCCACCGACCAGCTTGCCCGTGCGATCGGACAAGCCGTGACCGTGGACAGCAAGGTCACCGTGGTGGTGGACAACAAGCCCGGCGCCAATGGCTTCATTGCCGCCACCGATGTCGCCAAGGCCAGCCCTGATGGCTACACCGTGCTGATCACCACCAACACGACGCATGCCGCCAACGAGCACCTGTTCCGCAAGCTGCCTTATGACCCGGTCAAGGACTACGCGCCGGTTACGGCGCTGGGCCGCGGCGGCCAGATCATGGTGGTGAACCCGCAGGTGCCCGCGAAGACCGTGGGCGAGTTCATCGCGCTGGCGAAGAAGCAGCCGGGCAAACTCAGCTTCGGCAGCGGCAGTTCATCGTCGCGCATCGCCGGCGAGCTGTTCCAGCAGATGGCGCACGTCGAACTGCTGCACGTGCCTTACAAGAGCAACCCGCTGGCCATCACGGACCTGCTCGGCAACCAGATCCAGATGATGATCACCGATACCGCCACCGGCCTGCCGCAGGTCAAGAGCGGCAAGCTGCGCGCGCTGGGCGTTTCCGGCAAGGCGCGCTCGCCGCTGGCGCCGGATGTTCCGACCATCGATGAAGCGGGCGTCAAGGGCTATGAGATGAGCTACTGGTTCGCGGCGTACGCGCCGGCCGGCACGCCGCCGGCGGTGGTCAACAAGCTCAATGCGATGCTGGTGAAGGCTGCGCACAGCGGCACCGCTGCGAGTTTCTACCAGGGTACCGGCACCGAGGTGTTCACCAGCACGCCGGCGGAACTGGCGCGCTTCCAGCAGCAGGAAGCGGCCAAATGGGGGCGCATCATCAAGGCTGCGAATATTCAGCCGGAATAGGCCCAGACTGGAATCACGCCGACAACGGGGCCGCTGGCCCCGTTTTGTTTGCGCAGAAATGGGTACGCTTTTGGTTGGCTGCCAACCGCTTTCCCTTGTCGCGCCTTAAGATACGCATTCGGCGGACTGTTCCGGCGCAATGCTCGCAGCAGGCCGGCCATTCCAGCCGCGTGTGTCGGAACGCAAACCACGAACAGGAACGTGACATGAAGCTGCCGAATGCCTTGACCCATCGACTTGCCGGTTCCCTGCTTGCCGGGGCCGCCCTGTTTTGCACTATGCTGCCCGCCGCGCTGGCTGCGCCGCCTGACCAGGTCAGGACGCAGGCGCCGGGCTACTACCGCATGATGGTGGGCCAGTTCGAGGTGACAGCACTGTACGACGGCTACATCGACCTGGATCCGAAGCTCTTCAAGTACACGAGCGCGCGTGAAGTGCAGCGCCTGCTCGCCCGCATGTTCGTGGCATCGACGCCCGGCATGCAGACGGCCGTCAACGCCTACCTGGTCAACACCGGCAGCAACCTCGTGCTCGTCGATGCCGGCACGGCGAGCTGCTTTGGCCCGACGCTGGGCCAGGTCGTCAACAACCTGCGTGCGGCGGGCTACGAGCCGGCGCAGGTCGATACCGTGTTGCTCACGCACCTGCACGGCGACCACGCCTGCGGCCTCGTTTCCGGCGGCCAGGCGGTGTTCCCCAACGCGACGGTTTACGTCGACAAGGCGGACGCAAACTACTGGCTGAGCGAGACCAATGCCGCCGCCGCCGGCAAGGACAGCCAGGCGCTGTTCGGCATGGCGCGCGACGCCGTGGCGCCGTACCAGGCCGCCAACCGCTTCCGCACTTTCGATGCCGTCACTGGCGCGGAGCCCGTGCCCGGCGTGCGCACCGTGGCTGCCTATGGCCACACGCCGGGCCACACGGGCTACCTGTTTATGTCAGGCAAGGCCAGCCTGTTGTTGTGGGGGGATATCGTGCATAACCACGCCGTGCAGTTCCGTCGCCCGTCGGTGTCGATGGAGTTCGATGTCGACAGCCACGCCGCTGCCATCACGCGCAGCCGGATTTTTGCCGACGCGGCGAAGGGCAAGCTGTGGGTGGGCGGCGCGCACCTGCCGTTCCCGGGCATTGGCCACGTGCGCCGCGACACGGTTGGCTATGAGTGGGTGCCGGTGGAGTATGGGCCGATTCGCGAGGACCAGCTGGCGCCGCAGCGTTAGTTCAGATTCGTGATGTAGCTCGCGAGATTTCGGATATCGTCGTCGCTCAGGTTGCGCGAGACGCTGGTCATGTTGCCCGCATCATTGGTGCGCCGCTTGGCGCGGAAGTCTTCGAGCTGCTTCACGATGTAGGCGTACTGCTGTCCCGCCACGCGCGGGATCTCGTTCTGGCCGGAGAATCCGCCAAGGTGGCACATGGTGCACAGCACTTCTTCGGACTTCTTGCGGCCGGCTTCGACGCGCGCGGCCTCGACCTTGTAGGTGGAAGGCATCGGCTTCTGTGCGGAGAAGTAATCGGCCAGGTCGAGCATGTCCTCGCGCGACAGCGGCGCGGCCATCGGCGACATGGCCGGGTCGCTGCGCCGGCCTTCCTTGAAGTCGCGCAACTGCAGGTACAGGTAGCGGGTCGTCTGGCCGGCCAGTTCCGGATAGGCAGGATTGGTCGAGTTGCCCTGCGGACCGTGGCAGGCCACGCATACCTGGGCCTTGGCCTGCCCGGCGGCGGCATCCGCGCGGGCCAGGCCGGCCATGCCGCAGGCGGACAGCAGCAGGCCCAGCGCCAGCAGCCGCCTTGACGGGGGGCTGCGGCGCGGTGGGGTCAGGCCTGCCATGACAAGTTGCGTGCGCGGGACTTATTGCACCGCAAAGACGAAGACGCTGTTGCCGCGCTTGAAGTCGAGCTGCGTGTTGCCGCCCGCGGCGACGGCGATGTACTGCTTGCCGCCGACCATGTAGGACACCGCCGGCGCATTGACGCCCGCGCCGCACTGGAATTCCCACAGCTTCTTGCCGGTCGCTGCGTCAAAGGCGCGGAACAGGCCATTGCCCTCGCCGTTGAACACCAGGCCGCCCGCCGTGGCCAGCACGCCGCCGATCAGCGGCTGCTCGGTCTTGAAGTCCCACTTCACCTTGCCCGTGTCGATGTTGACGGCCGACAGCTTGCCCCACTGCTGCTCGCTCGGAATCGTCTTGAAGGCGCCGCCCAGCCAGAGCTTGCCGCCCGGGTACGGAGCGTCTTCCACCTGGTACGTCATCGGCTGGTGCAGGTTGGCGGCGTAGGCCAGGCGCAGCTTCGGGTTAAACGCCATCGGCGACCATTCCACCCCGCCATTGGCGCCAGGCAGCATGCGCGCGCCGGCCGGCGTTGGCAGCGTCCACATGTTTTCCTGCGGGATCATGGCATCCGAGAAACGGATCAGGCGCCCGTCGCGCCGGTCATGCACATAGACGTGGCCGGTCTTGCCGCCGTGGATCACGCCGGGAATCATGGCACCCTTCTCATCGCGCACGTCGACCAGGATCGGCGGACTGACGGCGTCCAGGTCCCAGACGTCATGGGCGACATATTGCGAATGCCACTTGTAGGCGCCGGTGTTGAGGTCGACGGCGACCATCGAGTCCGTGTACAGGTTGTCGCCCGGACGGATGGCGCCGTAGAGGTCAGGCGAGGGGTTGCCCACGACGAAGATCACGAGCTTGTTGGCACGGTCCACCGCCGGCGCCATCCACACGCCGCCGCCGAGCGTCTTGTAGAAGTCGCCGCCCTTGTCGGCCAGCATCTTCTTCTCGGCGGCGATATCGCGCTTCATGTCGCGCCCGGTAGCGTCCTTGGTGGCCCAGACGCCTTCATGGCCCTTCTCGGGGATGGTGTTGAAGGTCCACAGCAGCTTGCCGTCGTTGGCGCTGAATGCCTTGACGAAGCCGCGGATGCCGTACTCGCCGCCGTTCGTGCCGATCAGCACCTTGTCATCGACGACCACCGGCGCCATCGTTTCGGAGTAGCCCAGTTCAGGATCGGCGATCTGCGTTTCCCACAGCAGCTTGCCAGTCTTCGCGTCCAGCGCCACCAGCTTGGCATCGAGCGTGCCCATGTAGAGGCGGTCGCCACTGATCGCCACGCCACGGTTGTTGGGGCCGCAGCAGAAGGTCGTGACCGGCCCCATCTTGTGCTTGTAGTGCCAGAACTCCTTGCCGGTCACCGCGTCGACGGCGTAGACGTGGTTGTACGACGTCGTGAGAAACATCACGCCATTGACGACGATGGGCGCGGTTTCCATCGATTCCATCACGGCGGTCTGGAACACAAACGCGGGCCGCAGCTTGGCGACATTCTTCGTGTTGATCTGGCTGCCGGCGTAGTAGCGCGTCTGGCCATACGAGCCGTTCGAATGCAGCCAGTCATTGCTGTTGGTCAGCGCGCCATCGAGCTGTGCCTGGGTGACGGGACGCAGCGCGCCGGACATCGGCGAACCTGTAGTGGTCGCGCCGCCCTGGATCTCCTCGGCGCCGTGCGCGGCGGAGGCAACCAGAGTCAGGAGCAGCAGGGGAAGGGCATGCCGGGAGAGACGAGGGACGGAGAGCATGGGACGCTCCTTTTCTTCGATTCTTGTAGCCCCGGGGCGCCTGCCTCGTGCGCCGGTCCGCGGCGTGCGGGGCGGGCATCGGCGCGGCGCACAAACTGGCCCGGCCGCGCATCGAAGTGGCCCGAGGTGAGGGCAGTATAGGCAAGAATGTGCACAAGACAACCAATACACGCACGCTTGTGTGCCGCGGTTCCGGATGCGCAATCGGATACGGAAGGGACGCGGAACTGCCCTGCATTGCAGCATTCCACGCGCGGCTTGAATTTGTGCTTTGCGCACACCAAACTTAGCGGCAGCCACACCGGCCGGAGCCGGAAGGAGCCGCAGATGAACCGCGCATTGCAGAGAGTTTCCATGATGGGGCTGTGCATGCTGGGCGCGCTGTGCCTGCGGGCTGCGCCCGTGCTGGCCGACGATGATGTCAGCCTGAATGCACGGCTGCTGGCGTCGGCGCGCGCCGGCGACGAGGCCGGCGTCCGCGGTGCGCTGGAACAAGGCGCCGCGGTCGATTCGCGCAACCGGATCGGCGACACGCCCCTGATCTCCGCCGCCAAGCGCGGCCTGACCGGCATGGCGCGCACGCTGCTCGATCACGGCGCCAATGTCAGCCAGGCCAACCTCCAGGGCGTCACGCCGCTAATGGCCGCCGCGTACGGCGGCTACCAGGACATTACCGCGATGCTGCTGGCCCGCCATGCCGACGTCAACGCCACCGACCGCATCAGCAAGACCGCCATGGTCTACGCCGCGGGCCAGGGCCAGGCCGCTGTGGTGAAACAGCTGCTCGATGCCGGTGTCGATGTCAATGCGCGCTACCATCATGGCCTGACCGCGCTGATGTGGGCGGCCGGCTACGACAAGGGCGAGGTGGTGCAGCTTCTGCTGTCGCGCGGCGCCGATGCCGCGCTGCGCGACGACCGCGGACTGACTGCGCGCGAGATCGCCGAGCAGGCCGGCGCGAAGGCCGCGGCGGCCGTCATGGCCGCGCGTCAGTAGCCGCCCGGCGGCATTGCCTCAGGGCGCATCGATCGAGCCGATGCTCTTCGGATAGGTCACGATGCCCCATGCCAGCGGCAGCCCGTCGATCTGCTTCACCGGCTGGTAGGTGCGCGCGTCGAACACCTGCACCGCATTGGAACGCCCGCAGGCTACCAGCAGGCGGGTATCGTCGGGCGTGAAGCTGAAGTGCCAGCAGCGCTTGCCCACGGCAATGTCGGCCAGCGGCGCGTAGCTCTGGCCATCGAATACCTGCAGCGTGTCCGCGCGCGAAGCCGCCACGAACACACGTGCGCCGCTGCGATCGAACGTGACGCCATAGGGCCCGGTGCGCGTAGGTACGGTGCGCAGCACCCGGTAGTCGTCGGCGGCCAGCACCACGAATGCGTTGGCCGATTCCAGCGTCACCACGTAACGGCTGCCGTCGGGGCTCGCCCTGATGCCGCGCGGACGCGAGCCGGCGGGCATGGGCAGGCGTTGCACCTGCCGGCCACTCGCCTTCTCGTAGACGGTGACCGTATCGTCGCCTTCGTTGGTGACCAGCATCAGGCGCCCGTCGTGCGAGAACTCGATGCCCTCGGTTTCCAGGCCGCTGCGGACGGTGCGCGTCACGCGCCAGGTTCGGAGGTCGACCACGGCGATTTCGGCAGGCAGTGGCTTGTCGTCGTCGCGCTTGCCCGCGTCCTTTGGCGGTGTCGGTGCGGCCGGCTTGCCCGGCGGCCCGGCCCGCTCGCCCGGCTCGAAGGTGACGAAGGCCTGGTCGCCAGCCACGCGCACGAACTCCGGGTTCTGGCCGATCGGCACGCGCCTCACTTCTTTTCCGGCCGCCACGTCGATCACGGACATGTCGCCGGTTTCCTTGTTTGCCGTCAGCAGGTACTTGCCGTCGGCGGTCAGTCCCAGCCCGCGCGGCCCCTTGCCGGCGGTGGCCGGGCCGGGCAGGCGCTCCATGCGCTCCAGGTCGATCACGGCGATGCCGCCGCTCTCGGTGGAGACATAGGCCTGCGCCGCACCGGCCTGGCCCGTCCCGGCCAGCACCGGGGCAAGCGCCAGCAGCGCGGCGGCACGCAGGGATACGGAGGGTGATGTCATGGCGGCTCCTTTCGATTGAATCGGGCAACGTCGGTCAGCGGCCGTCCCACTCGTAGCGCACGCCGACCAGGAACAGGCGTGGCGCGCCGGGCGCGACAAAGCGCTCCACCGGCACCGCGGCGCCCGGTTGCAGCAGCGTGCCGCCCGGGAACAGGTTGTAGCCGGCCTGGCCATAGGTGGCGTCGCGCCGGTCGAACACATTGTCGATGCGGCCATAGACCTGCCAGCGTGGCGAGAACTGCCAGCTCGCGCGAAGGTTCAGCAGCAGGTAGCCGCCGGTATCGGACAGCCCCGGGTTCTGTGCACCCAGCGCGCCGTCTTCGTTACCGGCGACCGGCCGCGAGGACGACACCAGCAGGTCGCCGCCCACGCTCAGCGCCGCCGTGGCGCTCCAGTCGGCGCCCAGCTTGAAGCTGTGCAGCGGGATGCCTGCCATGCGCGTGCCGGGCTGCACCGCCACAGGCGCGGCAAAGGGCGTCTGCAGTTCTCCCTGCGCCTGGTAGGTCGCCTGCGTATAGCTGTAGCCCGCGCGCAGCGTCAGGCGGCCAAGGCGCTGGCGCAGGCCCAGCTCCACGCCCTCGTTGCGCGTCTTGGGGAAGTTGGAGAAGTAGCCCAGCGGGCTGACCGAGGAGCGCTGGAACACAATGTCGTCGCGGTTGTCGCTGCGATACAGCGCCAGCGTGACCTCGGTGGCATCGGCAGGCTGCCAGCGTCCGCCGAACTCCAGCGTGCGGGTGACCACCTGTCGCAGAAACGGGTCCGCCTGCAGCCCGGTGGGCAACTGGCAGGCATTGGCGGGATCGGCGCAGCCGAGTTCGATGGCCGTGGGCATGCGCGTGCCCTGCGAGGCCGAGCCGAACACCACCAGCCGGTCCAGCAGGCGGTGCGTCAGGCCCACGGAAGGATTGAGCCGCGAATAGGTGAAGCGCTCGTCGGACTGCGTGGGCAGGTTGAGCAGCGTGTGGCGGCGACCCTGGTTCCACCGCGCCGCCAGCGTCAGGAAGGTGCCTTCGAGCAGGCGCATGGTGTCGGTGGCAAACAGCCCGACCGTGCTGTCGCGCCCGTCCAGCGCGGCCTGGGTCAGCACCGGCGCACCGGCATCGGCCACGGTATTGCGGGCGCTGTCGAAGCTGGCCTGCTGCGTGGTCTGCGTGTAGTGCGAGCGGTTCATGTCGAGCACGGCGCCCAGCGCGAAGCGGTGCGTGTCGCCATCATGCGACCACTGCACCGATCCGCCGTAGCTGGTCTCGCGTACCGTGGCGCTGTTGAGCACGGCATTGGCCGGCGCACCGTCGGCCTCGCACTCCTCGCTGCCGGCGGCGCCCTGGCAGTCGAGCACGGTGTCGAGGTAGTCGTCGCTGATGTCGCCGCTGTTGGCGCGCGTGCGGGTCTGGCGCAGGTAGAGCGTGAGCTGCAGCTGGTCCTGTGCGTTGAACTGGTGCGCGCCATTGAGCGCCACCTGCAGCGAACGCGACCGCGTCTCGTCAGGCGCCGTGTAGATCGCGCGGCGGTCGGCGGCATAGAGGCTGTCCGGCGTCAGGCCGTTGCCGGACAACCGGCTGTTGCTGCCCAGCACGCTTACGTTCCATTGCGTGCCGCTGGTGGAGCGGCCCAGCTTGAAGAACAGGTTGCCCAGGTCGCTGTTCGAACGGTCGCGCCAGCCGTCCTCGCGCCAGCCCGTGCCTGCCAGGTAGGCGTGCCAGCCGTCGCCAAGCAGTTTGCCGGCGCTGGCATCCAGGCGCGCGCGCCCGTAGCTGCCCACGCTCAGGTCGGCCTCCACGCCAGGGTGTGTCTCGCCGGACTTGGTCTGCAGCGCCAGCGCGCCGCCCAGCGTATTGAGCCCGTAGAGCGGATTGCTGCCCGGCACCAGCGTGATGGTGCCGAGCGCGGCTTCGGGGATCGCGGCCCAGTGGATCACGTCGCCCAATGCCGCGTTCTGGCGCACGCCGTCCAGGTACAGCGACAGCCCCTGCGCCGACCCGAGCGTGGGCGAGAGCCGGTAGCCGCGATAGAGGATGTCCTGCGCGAACGGATTGCCCTGCGCGTCGTTGACCGCCACGCCGATCATGGTTTCCGCCAGGAAGGCCGTCAGGTTGGGCGCCTTGACGCGCTCCAGGTCGCCGTCGGTGGCGGTCTGCGCGTTGCCGGCAAAAGCCTGTCGCTCGATGGTGAAGCCCGGCAGCGGGGTGGGCGCTACGACTGTGACCTCCCGCAGGTTGTGGACCTGGTCTGCGTGCGCTTCGCCGGTGGCTTGCTGCGCTGCCGCAGGCCATGACGCGGGCAGCGCCAGGGCGCCCAGGCAAGGCACGACCCTGAGCGGACGGATGCGGCAGCGGCTTCGGGCCATGGCTCCCCTTGTCGCGCTGGATGGCGCGGGCATCGGTTACGGCCTGGATACAGAAGACTTCGAGTGGCGCAAATGCTACCTAATCTAGTTCAGCGGGCAGGCAGTGCCAAGTTGCGGCGCCTGCCGGCCAGCCGTTTTTTGCCTAGAGTTTTCAGGTGGCCCGGGCGTTGCGCCCCGGCGCCGCCTGTCCCGATCAGCGAACCAGGAGGAGTTGCCCATGCCGACCACAGAGACCGATGCCGTCCGCGGCCGTCGCCGCCTGCTTGGCGCTGGCGCGATCGCCATGTTGGCCCTAGCGTTGCCGAACCTCGGCGCGTGCGCGCAGGGCGGCGGCGCCAGCGGCAGCGGGCAGCCGGTGAAGATCGGCGTGATCGGATCGGGCCGCATCGGCGGGACCATTGGCGGGCTGTGGGTGAAATCGGGCCACCCGGTGCTGTTTTCCTCGCGGCATCCCGAGTCGCTGAAGTCGCTCGTCGACAGCCTGGGCCCGCTGGCGCGCGCAGGAACGGTGGCCGAGGCGATTGCCTTCTCGGACGTGCTGTTCCTGGCCACGCCCTACAACGCGCTGCCGCAGCTCGGCCAGGACAACCCGGGCGCCTGGAAGGGGAAGATCGTGCTGGACGCGACCAATGCCTTCGCCCAGCGGGACGGCGCCATTGCCGACGAGGCGCAGCGTAACGGCATTGGCATCACCACGGGCAGGTACCTGGCGGGCGCGCGCGTGGTGCGCGCCTTCAACTTCATGGGCGCGGCCAACTTCGCCAGCGAACACCATCGCCAGGGTGAGCGCGTGGCCGTGCCGATTGCCGGCGATGACCCGGTCGCGTTGCGCGTCGCGGAGCAGCTCGTGCGCGATGCGGGGTTTGAACCGGTAGTGGTGGGGCCGCTGGCCAGCGCGGACAAGTTCGCGCCTGGGGGGCCGTTGTTCCGGCAGATCGGCAGCGTGGAGGAGATGCGAAGGAAGATGGGCGCCGCGCAGTAGGGTGGCCCGGCAGGGTGGCCGCCCGGCGCGTTTGCACGCCGCGGCGACAAGCGGCTCAGGGCCGGCGGCGCTCCATGGCCACCATAGACGGCGTAAAACCGAGCTGGCCGAAGAATGCCGCTTCGGACGAGCGCGCCGCGCGCAACACCCAGGTGATGTCGGGATCGTTGCCCATGACCTGGCGTACCAGCGCACGCCCGATGCCCTGCCTGCGATGGCTGGGCGCCACCACCACCATTGACAGGAAGCCATCGGAAACGTCGTCGCAAAGCGCGCGCGCAAAGCCGACGACTTCGCCCTTGTCCACGGCCACGGCCACGCGCTGCGAATTGGCGACAAGGCGGGCGAAGCGTTCGGCGCTGCCCACGCGGTTGTTCCAGCCGTTGGCGATCAGTAGCTGCCTGGCGGCCTCGACATCTCCAGGCAACAGATTACGGATTTCCATCGGCGGCTCCCCTAGCAAAGCATGTACGGCCCCTCGCTTCCCCCTGCCAGGGGTGCCGCGAGTCGAGTACGGCACGGGAGGCCCGGCCGCGCAATTGGCGGAGTGTAGCGAGCGAGGGCAGACACGTCAATTTGCCGCCGCGCGCGCGGTGGTCGCGCCGCTGGCGCTGCAGCGCGGTATCATGGCTTCCATGAACGCCCCGATCTTCTCTTCTGCCCACCCGGCCGATCAGCTGGCCGAGTTCTCCGACGCCGACGCGGCGCTGGCACGCATCCGCGAGATCTACAACGCTTCGGTCAGCGCCGTGCGCGCACGCTTCGACGCGTTCGCCAACGGCAAGCCGCTGCCATCGGCGGCACACGCGTGCTACCCGTACCTGGGCATTTCGGTGAATATCGAAACCATGGTGACCGACAGCCGGCCGTCATGGGGCACGGTGGCCTATCCGGGCGTCTATGGCACCACGGTGACACGCCCCGACCTGCTCGCCGATTACTACCGCGACCAGATCGAACGGCTGATGCGCTACCACCGCGTGCCCGTGGTGGTGGGCCTGAGCCGGCGGCCGATCCCGCTGCCGTTCGTGATCGAAGCGTCCACGACCGATATCAGCTACACCCAGGCGCGCGAACTGGAAGCGTCCTTCGTGCTGCCGGAGCTGAGCCGCATCGACGATTCCATCGCCAACGGCACCTTCGAGCCGGTGCCGGGCGAAGCGTGGCCCCTGTCCCTGTTCCCGGCCGAGCGCGTGGACCTCGCCTTGCAGCGTTTGTACCACTACACCGGCACCGCGCCGCAGCATTTCCAGCGCTTCGTGCTGTTCACCAATTACCAGCGTTACGTGGACGAGTTCATCGCGCTCGGGCGATCGCTGATGGCCAGCAGCGACGGCGGCGGCTACACGCGCTTTGTCGAGCCCGGCGACGTGGTGCAGGCGCTTGGCGCGGCCGAGCCCGACGACGACGCGCGCCCGCGCGCGCTGCCGCAGATGCCGGCCTACCACCTGGTGCGCGACGACAAGCTGGGCGTGACGCTGGTCAACATCGGCGTGGGCCCATCCAATGCCAAGACCATGACCGATCATCTGGCCGTGCTGCGTCCGCACTGCTGGATGATGGTGGGCCATTGCGGTGGCCTGCGGCGTTCGCAGCAGCTCGGCGACTATGTGCTCGCCCACGCCTATGTGCGCGACGACCACGTGCTGGACCATGACCTGCCGCCGTGGGTGCCGGTGCCGCCGATCGCCGAAATCCAGGTCGCGCTGCAGGAAGCGGTGGCGCGCGTGACCGGCCTCTCCGGCGGCGAGATGAAGACGCGCATGCGCACGGGCACGGTGGTTTCCACCGACGACCGCAACTGGGAACTGAAGTCCAAATCGCTGTATGCACGCTTCAACCAGTCGCGCGCGATCGCCATCGACATGGAGAGCGCGACCGTGGCGGCCAACGGCTTCCGCCTGCGCGTGCCCTACGGCACCCTGCTGTGTGTATCGGACAAACCGCTGCACGGCGAGCTCAAGCTGCGTGGCATGGCCAATGCGTTCTATCGCCAGCGGGTCAGCCAGCACATGACCATTGGCCTGGAAGCGGTCCGCATCCTGCGCGAGAACGGCGTCGAGCAGCTGCATTCGCGCAAGCTGCGGAGCTTTGACGAGCCGGCATTCCGCTGAATGACTGGGCTGGCGTGGGTCGGCGAACGACCTGGCAATGCATGAAAAATGGCCAGCGCCGAAAGCGCTGGCCATTTTCGTCAGGACCAGGCCCGATCAGAACCGATAGCCCACACCCATGCTGAACAGCCACGGGTCGAGGTTGACCTTGGACACCTTCTCTCCGCCGGCCTTCACGTCGCTGGCCAGCCAGACCTTCTTGATATCGGCATTCAGGAACCAGTTCTTGGTCAGCTTGTAGTCCATGCCGATCTGCAGCGCGGGTGCCACGCTCCAGTTGTCCAGCTGCAGCGTATTGCCGGCGATGTCGGCACCCCAGATGCGCGTGAAGTTCAGGCCCGCGCCCACATACGGACGGAAGGTGCCTTCCGGCAGGAAGTGGTACTGCACCAGCAGCGTGGGCGGCAGGTGCTTGAAGGTGCCGATCTTGTTGCCATTCAGGTAGACGTCCTGCTTCTGCGGCACAGTGAGCACCAGCTCAGCAGCGATGTTCCGCGTGAAGAAGTAGGTGACGTCGAGTTCGGGGATCCACTTGTTGTTGACGGTGATCGCGTCCGACGGTACGCCCAGCGCGGGAATGGCATCCGATTTGTCGGCCATGTCGAGGTAGGTGGCGCGCAGGCGCACCATCCAGTTGCCCTGCGTTTCGCCATCGGCTGCGAAGGCAGGCGTGGAAACCGCGCCGAACATGGCAAGCGCGGCGATGGCGGTGCTGGCGACCCGGGTTCGGAGAGAGATCTTGGTCATAGCTTTTTGCTTAGGTCTGGTAAGAAATCTCGGCCAGTTTGGCCGAGCGGCCTTGGCGCGACATTGACCAAAGACAAGGATGACCCTATCAGCAGTAGGGTCGTCGCAATGGCGCCACGGCGCGGCCTGCGTGGCGCAGACCAGCCCCGCGGCGCGCGGCCGCGGCTTCTAAACACATGCGGATTTATTCGTGGCACGGCCGGAAGGCTCGCCTTAACCTTTGCGTCATGGCCGCAGGCGCGGCCGGTTCCTGGCATGTCGTGGGCGTCCGCAAGGGCGTCTTTCCGGGTGTGCCCCGTGGGGGCGGGGCACACCGGTTTCTTTGCCTGTCTGGCGCGGCCGTCGCAGCGCCAGAGTGCTGCAGCCATTGATCCCATGGGCAACGCACCGTCCTTCCGGTCTCTTCTCCAAGCCCATCGCCTTGATCGCCGCCGTCGCCCGCACGGCAATCAACGGACCCGTATCACGCAATGCGCGCATGCGCCGGCAGCCGTTCGCGCCCGTTCCGGGCCGATGCATCCGGGCTTGTCCTCTGAGCCAAAGGGATGGGATGTACGTCACCCCCTGTGACCGCCAATCGTGCAAAGGGCGTCCGTAGCCGATGCCCCCTCGGCGAAAGGATGAGGGTTCCCCGCCTATGTGCGCCAGCGCTCAGCCGTCTGGCCGGTACAGCGCCGAAGCCATTGCGAATAGGCTGGTAGCGCGGGAAAAAGCAAATGACTCAAGGGGGGGCGATCATGAAGGCAAGGACTTGGCTTGGCGGACTGGTATGCGCGGCGGCGACATTCCTCGTCGCGGCGTGCGGAGGCGGAGGAGGGGGCTCGGGCAGCGCGACGCCCGCCGCGGCGCCCACCGTGAACTACGCAGCGAAGCTGAATATCACCACCGCCGAAGTCGGCGTGGGCCGCACCATCACGATCAGCGCCGTTGCTGTCGACAGCAATGGCAACGATGTCACGTCATCCACCAGCTTCGCATGGACATCCGTCGACCCGGCCATTGCTTCCGTCGTCAGCAGCACGGCGACGGTCGGCAATGCGGTGGTCACGGGCGTCAATCCCGGTACCACCAGCGTGCAGGTAGTGGCCACCGTCAAGGCGGCAGACAACTCCACCGTACAACTGCCCGCACAGACCGCGACCATCACCGTGGTCCCGGCATCGGCCACGACCTACAGCCTGTCGGTCCCGAACACCTCGCTGTCGATGACTGACGGCCAGACGGTGCCGGTCAAGGTGTCGCTGGTCGATAACAACGGCAACGACGTATCCGCGAACGGCACCGGCTGGGCCTGGTCCAGCAGCGGCCCTGCGGTACAGGTCACGCCGAACCTGAACAGCGCGACGCTGAAGGCCAGCAACAGCTCCACCACCGCGGCTGCCACGGCCGATGTGTCGGTGTCGGTGACGGCGCCTGATGGCCGCGTGCTCGGTGGTGTGATCTTCGTCACTGTGCAGAAGAACGGCACCGCCACATACCGCGTCGTGACGACGCAGAACGGCGACCCGGTCAACGCGCTGCAGGTACTCAGCACCTATCCGGCCAAGTTCAGCGCACGCGTGCTGCGCAACGACGACCAGGACGTGACGGCGGACTTCGACGGTACGTGGACATATGCAGCAACATCGTCGACCCTGTCGGCTTCGGAAGCCGCCGGTACGCATGACGTGACGGTCAGCACCAGCCTTGCCAAGGGAGCGGGTCCGACGCAGGGCACGCTCACGGTCACGGCGGTCAGCACCAAGCTGGCAGCGAAGCCAACGGCCACGCTCAACGTGGTGGAGAACCCGGAGTGGGCGCTGATGCCTGACGTCCAGCAACCGCTTACGCTGATGATGTTTGGTATTCCGATCCCGGTCACGGTGGGCCTGAAGCACTTTGGCGACGACCAGGCTTCGACTGCTTGCAGTGGTTGGACCTGGGTCCCCAACGGACCGGTTACGCTGTCGCCGGGCATCGGAGACAATCAGCGGATCGTGTCACCGACGGCCACCGGCGACTTCACGCTGACGGTCAGCTGCACCAACGTTGCCGACAACAAACTGATGACGGTGAAGCTGGTCGGTACCGTCAAGTAGCAAGCACGGGCTGGTTGTCCCGCAGCCCCGTAACGCCCTCCGCAGGAGGGCGTTTTTGCATTTCTGGTGCCGTTGACGGACGGACATGGATGCTGAGCGTACCCATTTCTGCGTGCCCGGCAGACTGCCGCCTGGACACGCTTTCGTCGTCACTGCAGCGTGCGCTTCTACGTGCAAAAGCATCAGAAGCCGCCCGGCGCGGCGCAGCAAGCGTACCTGTTTCTGCGAGCATGGGCGCAATGGGTGCCGCCCTATTGCGAGGCGTGCAATATGGGGCCCGGTGGCCATATCGTGAAGCGCAGAAGAGCCGTCGCTGACGCGACATAGGGTACGGGCGTACCCGTTTCTGCGTAGAAATCCGAAGGAGAAAGGGAGCGCCAGAGGGCCGGAATCAGCGCTTGCGCACCAGCCGGATGACTTGCTCGGCGGGTTTGTCCTGCGTGCCTTCGGAGGGCGCAGTGTTGGAGGCGCACGTATTGCAGCCGCCGTCATCACAGCTGCTGGCGCAGCCAGCCGCTGCCTGCGGGGCCAGCCAGCGCACCAGGCGCGCGCGCCAGCCGGTGGCAGACGGGCCGCCGAGGCGCGCGGCCAGCCCGGCCTTCAGGCGTTCGCGCGTGCGCGGCGCGTAGCGGGCCGCCACCGACACCGCGCACGCCAGCACGATCAGCGGGACCAGCAGGGATTCGATGGCGTGGTAGAAGCTCATGGCGTCAGAGCGTCAGCTGAACAGCAGGGCGACGCGGTAGGTGATGAGTGCGGCCAGGTAGCCCAGGCCGGCCAAGTAAGCCGCCGAGGCCGCCATCACCTTCCACGAATTGGTTTCGCGGCGGATCACCGCCAGCGTGGAAATGCACTGCGGCGCGAACACGTACCAGGCCAGCAGCGCCAGCGCCGTGGCCAGCGACCACTGCTGCGCGATCATCGGGGCGAGCTGCGCTGCCACCGCGTCGTCGCTGCCCGACAGCGCATAGACAGTCGCCAGCGCGCCCACCGCCACCTCGCGCGCGGCCAGGCCCGGCACCAGCGCAATGCAGATCTGCCAGTTGAAGCCCACCGGCGCGAAGACATGCTCCAGCGCCTTGCCGATCATGCCCGCGAAGCTGTAGTCGATAGCAGGTCCCGTGGCGCCTTCCGGCGGGGCCGGGAACGTCGCCAGGAACCACAGCAGCACGGTCAGCGCCAGGATCACCTTGCCGACGCGCGCCAGGAAGATACGGGCACGCTCCCACAGCCCCAGCGCCACGTCGCGCGGGTTGGGAATGCGGTACGACGGCAGCTCCATCAGCAGCGGATGGTCGGTGCGATCGTGGCGGAAATACTTGAGCGTGTAGGCCACCGCCAGCGCACTGACGATGCCTGCCACGTACAGCGCGAACAGCACCAGCCCCTGCAGGTTGAACAGGCCCATCACCGTGCGTTGGGGGATGAACGCGCCGATCAGCAGTGCATAGACCGGCAGCCGCGCCGAGCAGGTCATCAGCGGCGCCACCAGGATCGTGGTCAGCCGGTCGCGTGGATCCTGGATGGTGCGCGTGGCCATGATGCCCGGGATCGCGCAGGCGAAGCTCGACAGCAGCGGAATGAACGAGCGCCCCGACAGCCCGGCACCCATCATCAGCCGGTCCAGCAAGAAGGCCGCGCGGGGCAGGTAGCCCGATTCTTCGAGCGTCAGGATGAACAGGAACAGGATCAGGATCTGCGGCAGGAACACCACCACGCTGCCCAGGCCCGCGATCAGGCCATCGACCAGCAGGCTCTTCAGCATGCCGTCGGGCATATAGGTGCCGACGATCTCGCCGAACCAGTGCACGCCGGCTTCGATGCCGTCCATCAGCGGCGCGGCCCACGAGAACACCGCCTGGAACATCAGGAACAGCAGCACGGCCAGCAGCAGCAGGCCAAACACCGGGTGCAGCACAATGCGGTCGAGGCGGTCATCCAGCGCAGCGGTGCGCGCAGGCATCGACACCGCGGCCTGGAGCAGCCGGTTGACCTCGGCATGCACGTCGAGATCATCGGCAGGTGGCAATGCCGGCGGTGCGGGCGGCAGCGCGCCATCCAGCAGGTTGAGCAGGGCCGCGGCGCCTTCGCGCTTGATCGCCACGGTCTGTACGACCGGCACCCCCAACGCGGCCGTCAGCTTGTCGCGGTCGATATGGATGCCGCGCTTGGCAGCCGCATCGCTCATGTTGAGCACCACCACCATGGGCAGTCCCAGGCGGCGCAATTCCAGCACGAAGCGAAGGTGCAAGCGCAGGTTGGTGGCGTCGACCACGGAAACCAGCAGGTCGGGTGTCGGCTCGCCGGGGCGCTTGCCCATGCAGATGTCGCGCGTGATGGCCTCGTCGAGGCTTGCTGCGTGCAGGCTGTACGCGCCCGGCAGGTCCAGGATGCGGATCTGCCTGCCGGCCGGCGACACGAAGAAGCCTTCCTTGCGCTCAACCGTCACGCCGGCATAGTTCGCCACCTTCTGGCGGCTGCCGGTCAGGCGGTTGAACAGCGCGGTTTTGCCGCAGTTGGGATTGCCCACCAGCGCGATACGCAAGGCGGAGGAAGAAGGAGCTGCAGACATATTCGGGGAGAACTCAGGCGGTGCGTTGGGCCGCCTTGCTATCAGGCTGACCGGCGGCCTCGCTGGCCGGCGCAATGCTGGTAACGGTGGCGCTGACGACTTGGACGCCGATGCGTGCCGCCTCGGAGCGGCGCAGGGCGAAGCGTGTGAAGCCGACCTGGGCAACCAGCGGATCCATGCCGAAGGGGCCGAAGGCGATCACCTGCACCGGTTCGCCGGGAACGAAGCCAAGCTCGCGCAGGCGGCGCGCCACCGGATCACCCGGCGTGGCATCGTCCACCGATTGCACAACGGCGGGCGTGCGCCGTGGAAGTTCAGACAACCGCATCATGCTTCCAGTCCGTAGGCGCGGAGTATCGCCGCGCGGACGGCGCGATCCCGCCAGGGTACGTAAATGAAAATCGTTTTCATTGTATCTCAATTCCATTGCAGCAATGCCAAACCGGCTGACGGGGCGGGCACTTTGCGCATATTCGCCGATACACGCAAAGCCGCTATTTTGCCTTGCTACCCCATCCAGCGGGACGGGCTTGCGCTGATTTCCGATGGCCTGCCACGGCTTTGCTTGCGCCGCGATGCCCGTCCTTTCGATTACTCCATTTGTGTTATTGGTGAGGCAAGGCCCGGGAGTTAAGCTGCACTCACGCTGAACACCCCGTTCCACGCGTACTTCACAAGCCACCAGCCCTTGGGTCCGGTGGCTTTTTCTTTGTGGGCGGGGAACCCGTTCAGGCCTGCGTTGCCTGTGCTGCCGTGGCCGCCCGCACCATCGCCACGAAGTGGTCTCGTGCCGGGTGGTCCGGCGCAGCCTTCCACGCGCAGTAGACCTCGGACGGTACCGCCGCGTCCGCCAGCGGCCGGAAGGCAGCCCCGGCCATGCCCGATCTTGCCAGCGCAGCCGGCACGACCGCCACGCCCATCCCCTGTGACACCAGCGACACCACCGACAGCCAATGCCGCACCTCGTGCCGGATCTGCGGATAGAAGCCACACGCGGTGCACATCTCGAAAATCCGGCTGTAGTAGTCCGGCGAAGCCTTGCGCGAGAACAGCACGAACGGCTCGGCGCGCAGGTCGGTCAGCGCCACCTCGGCCTGCGCCGCAAGCGCATGGTCCTGCGGCAAACAACAGACAAAGGGCTCACGGTGGACCAGCACGGCGCTCAGTTCGTCCGGCAGGCGCCCCGTATGGACGAAACCGGCGTCGAGCTCGTTATGCAGCAGGGCGTCGATCTGTTCCTGCGAGTTGAGTTCCGTCAGCGCCACCTGGATGCCCGGATAGCCCGCCTGGAAGTCGCGCAGGTGCTGCGGCAGGCCGCGGTACAGCATCGAGCCAACAAAGCCCACCCGCAGCCGCCCGACCGCGCCGGCCTCGATCTCGCGCGCCAGCATGCGCGCGGACTCGGCCTGGGCCAGCAGCGCGCTAGCCGACTCGCGGAAGGCCCGCCCGGCCGCCGTCAGCCGCACGCCCCGGCTGTCGCGCTCGAACAGCTTTGCGCCCACCGAGGCTTCGAGCTGCTGGATATTGAGCGACAGCGGCGGCTGCGAGATGGCCAGCCGCTTGGCGGCGCGGCCGAAGTGCAGTTCCTCGGCCAGGACCAGGAAATAGCGCAGGTGTCGAAATTCCATGGCGATATAAAAATTATATTGATCAAGCCAATTTTAGAATTAGACGTGAATCCATGGGCATCCAATAATGGTGCAAACAGGTCCGCGCGCCGCTATGTCAGCCGGCTGAACAGCGGATCAGACAGCCCGTCCAGGAGACCTTCATGACCAGTGCTGTGCGTCATGCCGCACCCCAAGCCCAATCCATCGCACCGCAGGCCGAGCATCCGGTACCGGATCGTCAGGGCGGCAGCCTCTATACCGCCGACCCCGAGCTGCGCGCACTGCTGCCGCTGTACTTGCCGGCGGACCTGCTGAATCTCCTCCAGCCGCACCTGGAGCGCATGGGCGAACTGGCCGGCGGCGTGCTGGACGAGCTGGCCCTGATCGCCGACCAGAACCCGCCCACGCTGACCCACCGCACCCGCAGCGGCATCGATCAGCAACTGGTGCACAAGCATCCCGCTTACGTGGAACTGGAGCGCGTGGCTTTTTCCGAGTTCGGCCTCGCCGCCGTCTCGCACCGCGGCGGCGTGTTCGGCTGGGACAGGCCGATGCCGCCGGCGGCCAAGTATGCACTCACGTATATGCTGGTACAGGCGGAATTCGGCCTGTGCTGCCCGCTGTCGATGACCGATTCGCTGACGCGCACGCTGCGCAAGTTCGGCGATCCGGCGCTGGTCGAACGCTTCCTGCCCAACCTGACCACGCAAGTCTTTGAAGACCTGTACCAGGGCGCGATGTTCATGACCGAGCAGGGTGCCGGCTCCGACGTGGCCGCCACGGCCACGCGCGCCGTGCGCGACCCGCAGGCCGAAGGCGGCTGGCGCCTGATCGGCGACAAGTGGTTCTGCTCCAACCCCGACGCCGCGCTGGCCATGGTGCTGGCGCGCGTGGAGGACGAGGCCGGCAATGCCGTGCCCGGCCACAAGGGCGTGTCGCTGTTCCTGCTGCCGCGCACGCTGTCCGACGGCACCGCCAATCAGTACCGCATCATCCGTCTCAAGGACAAGCTCGGCACGCGCTCGATGGCCAGCGGCGAAATCCGCCTGGAAGGCGCCAGCGCGTACCTCGTCGGCGAACTCGGCCGCGGCTTCGTGCAGATGGCCGACATGATCAACAACTCGCGCCTGTCCAACGGCGTGCGCGCCGCCGGCCTGATGCGCCGCGCGCTGACCGAGGGCCTGTTCATTGCCCACGAGCGCAAGGCCTTCGGCAAGCGCCTGGAAGACATGCCGCTGATGCGCCGCCAGCTCCTGAAGCTGACGCTGCCGACCGAGCAGGCGCGCACCATGGTGTTCCAGACTGCCGAAGCGCTGCGCCGCGCCGATGCCGGCGAGGCTGGCGCCTATCCGCTCATGCGCATCCTCACGCCGCTGATCAAATTCCGCGCCTGCCGCGACGCCCGCAAGGTCACTGGCGACGCCATGGAGATCCGCGGCGGCTGCGGCTACATCGAGGAATGGAGCGACCCGCGCCTGGTGCGCGACGCGCACCTCGGCTCGATCTGGGAAGGTACCAGCAATATCGTCGCGCTGGACGTGCTGCGCGCCATCCGCCGCGAAGGCTCGCTGCCGGCGCTGCGTGCGCACCTGGCCGGCCTGCTGGCCGACACGCCGCTGCACGCCACGGCCCGCGTCACCTTCGAATCCGCTATCGAACGCGCCGCCGCCTTTGCTGCCAGCGCGGCCGAAGCCGGCGCCGAAGGCGACCTGCTGGCCCGCCAGGCCGCCTCCGGCCTGTACAACGTCACCACGGCCGCGGCGATGGCCTGGGAAGCCGGGCGCATCGGCTCGGTACGCCGCATGCGGCTCGCGCAGCTCGTGCTGCGTCATCGCGTGCTGCCGCAAGACCCGCTGTCCGGGCAAGCCGAGCCGGAGTGGCTTGCCGAAACCGTGGCACCGCCTGCCGACGGCACCGTGCGCGCAGCCGGCGCGGTCGATCAGGTCAACTTGTTCTAACCTTCCCCCAGCTTCACTCAATACCTAGCCCCCGGCGGCACCGCAACATGGTGCCGTCCACCGCATCGCCCGTCATCCCCCCCGGGGCAATGCGAGACGACCCATTCCAGGAGACAAGCCATGAAACTCTGGCACCGCGTCGCGGCTATCGCCGCCTGCTCGCTCTGCGTGAGCGCCACCCCCGCCTTCGCGCAGAAGGACTATCCATCCAAGCCGATCATGATGGTGGTGACCTACCCGCCAGGCGGCCCCACCGACGCCATGGCGCGCACGCTTGCCGCGGCGCTCAAGACCAGCCTGGGCCAGCCCGTGGTGATCGAGAACCGCGCCGGCGCCGGCGGCAACATCGGTGCCGAAGCCGTGGCGCGTGCCGAGCCGGACGGCTACACGCTGATGTTCGGCACCTCGGCGCCGCTGGCCATCAACGTCAGCCTGTACCGCAAGATCAACTACGACCCGGTCAAGAGCTTCGCGCCGGTGATCCAGATAGGCCAGCTGCCCAATGTGCTGGTCGTGAACCCCAGCATCCCTGCCAAGAACGTCAGCGAGCTGATCGCCTACGGCAAGGCGCATCCGGGCAAGCTCAGCTACGCATCGTCGGGCAATGGCGCATCGTCGCACCTGGCCGGCGTGCTGTTCAACAACCTCGCAGGCACCGACTTCCAGCATGTGCCGTACAAGGGCACCGGCCCGGCGCTCAATGACCTGCTGGGTGGACAGGTCAGCATGACCTTCACCGACGTGCTGACGGCGCTGCCGTTCATCAAGAGCGGTAAGGTGCGCGCGCTGGGCGTGACCACCAAGGCGCGCTCGCAGGCGCTGCCCGATGTCCCGACGGTTGCCGAGCAGGGCGTGCAGGGCTTCGACGTGTCGGTGTTCTTCGGCGTCGTGGCCCCGGCCGGCACGCCCGCACCGGTGATCGCCAAGCTGAACCACGCCTTCGCCGAGGCGCTGCAGAAGCCTGACGTGCGCAAGACCCTGCAGGCCCAGGGCCTGGAGTTCGCACCATCCACCACGCCCGAGCAGCTCGGCGGCTTCGTCAAGTCCGAGGTCAGCAAGTGGCGCACGGTCGTGCAGAAGTCCGGCGCGCAACTCGACTGACAAGGAGCGATGTCATGACCCAATCCAAGACGGGCGCGCTGGCCGGCATCCGCGTGGTCGACCTGTCGCGCATCCTGGGCGGCCCGTACTGCGGCCAGATCCTGGGTGACCACGGCGCCGACGTGCTGAAAGTCGAACCGCCGCAGGGCGACGACACGCGTACGTGGGGCCCTCCGTTCAAGGACGGCGTGGCGTCGTACTACTTCGGGCTGAACCGCAACAAGCGCGTGATGAAGCTGGACCTCACGACGGAGTCGGACCGCAGCGTACTGCTCGCGCTGCTCGAAGATGCCGACGTGCTGGTCGAGAACTTCAAGACCGGCACCATGGAGAAATGGGGGCTCGGCTACGACACGCTGTCGCAGCGCTTCCCGCGCCTGGTGCACTGCCGTGTCTCCGGCTTTGGCGCGGATGGCCCGCTTGGCGGCCTGCCCGGCTATGACGCCGCGGTGCAGGCCATGACCGGCCTCATGAGCATCAACGGCGAGGCAGACCGCGATGCCTTGCGCGTCGGGCTGCCTGTCGTGGATATGGTGACGGGCATGAATGCCGCGCTCGGCGTGCTGCTGGCGCTGCAGGAGCGCGAGCGCAGCGGGCGCGGGCAGTTCGTCGAGGCTGCGCTCTATGACTCCGGGCTGTCGCTGCTGCATCCGCATGCGGCGAACTGGTTCATGAACGGCAAGACGCCGGTGCGTACCGGCAATGCGCATCCGAACATCTATCCGTACGATACGGTTGCTACCGGGACGGACCCGATCTTCCTTGCTGTGGGCAATGACCGGCAGTTCCGCATTCTTTGCGAGTACCTGCAGGTGCCGTCGCTGGCGGATGACGAGCGCTATGCCACTGCCGGTGCACGTTCGGTCAACCGCGAGGCCCTGAAGACCGAGCTGGAAGCACGTATGCGTGAGCTGGACGGCAAGGTGCTGGCCGATACGCTCGTGGCGGCAGGCGTGCCGTGTGCGCCGGTGCTGTCGGTGCCCGATGCTCTGCAGCATCCGCATACCGTGCATCGGGAGATGGTCGTCGAGATGGACGGTGGCTATCGCGGATTGGGCGCGCCTGTGAAGTTGAGCCGGACGCCGGCTACGTATCGGTTTGCGCCGTTGACGGAAGGGGATCAGTTCCTGCCGAAGGAAGACTGAGCGCGGGCGATTGGGTACGGATTCTGATGCTTGCCAGGCACCAGAATCCGTTCGTTGCCTGCGCGCTCAGAACAATGTGTATCCACCATCGATGACGAACGTATCCCCAGTGTGATACCCCGAAGCCGAACTCATCAAATACACCGCAATCCCCGCAAAGTCAGAACCCTCGCCCCAGCGCCGCATCGGCACCCGCTTCCCAACCATCTCCTGAAAGGTCGCATTCGCCTGCGCATTGCTGGTCATCTCGGTCTTGATCCACCCCGGCAGCACGGAGTGCGCCCGAATCCCATGCCGCGCATACTCGACCGAGAGCCCGCGCATCATGGAAATCAGCCCACCCTTGGTCGCGGCATAGTGCTCATTGCGCGGCGCGCCTTCGATGGCGGCAACAGAGGCTGTGCCAACCAGCACCCCTCCATCCCCCTGCGCCAGCAACTGCCTCGCCGCCGCGCGCAGCGTAAAAAACGCCCCATCCAGATTGACCCGCAGCACGCGGTGCCAGTCCTCCGTACCCATTTCTTCGAAGCGCGTGCCACGCGCGGACACACCGGCGTTGGCGAAACAGCCGTCGATACGGCCGAGTGCGGCCAGCGTGCCATCCATGGCAGCAGCGACGGAGGATTCATTGCTGACATCGCAGATTGCGGTATGCACCTTGTGCCCATACTGCGCCAGCCGCTCGGCTGCGGCCGCGTTCTTCTGCGCATTGGTCCCCCAGATCGCAACATCGGCGCCGGCCTGGGCCAGGCCCTCGGCCATGCCGAGGCCGATGCCGCCGTTTCCGCCGGTGACGAGCGCTACCTTGCCGGTGAGGTCAAATGGGGTAAAAGCCATGATCTGTCTCCTTTGAGGATGGAAGCGCCCGGCTCTCGTCGGCGGGCGGATCAGATCATGCTAAGAGGCCGCGTTGCCGGCGGGCATCGTCGGATGCGACGAAACCCGCCTGTGGCCCGGAGCAGGCTTAGCCCGGGATCATCCCCGGCAGCACGTAGGCCTGCACCACGGTGATGATGCCGATGATCACCGCGAACAGCAGGCTGTGCTTGACGGTGAAGCGGAACAGCTCGGATTCCTTGCCCACCAGCCCGGTCGCCGCGCAGGCCACCGCGATCGATTGCGGCGAGATCATCTTGGCCGTCACGCCGCCTGTGGTGTTGGCGGCAACCAGCAGCGTGTCAGACACGCCGATCTGGTGCGCGGTGGTGTTCTGCAGCGAGCAGAACAGCGCGTTCGACGAGGTATCCGAACCCGTCAGGAATACACCCAGCCAGCCGAGGAACGGCGAGAAGAACGGGAAGGCCGCGCCGGTACCTGCCAGCAGCAGCGCCAGCGTGGACGACATGCCCGAGTAGTTGGCCACGAAGGCAAACGCCAGCACCAGGCCGATCGACAGGATCGGGCGGGCCAGTTCCCCCAGCGTTTCACCGAAGGTCGACACCAGCTCGCGCGGCTTCATGCGCAGCAGCACGGCGGAGATCAGCGCGGTCAGCAGGATGGCGGTGCCGACAGCCGACAGCAGGTCGAGCTTGAGCACGGCTTCATACGGCTTGGGCGAAGCGACGATCGGCGCGGCCTTGATGACCATCTGGTCCAGCCCCGGCACCTTGAACTTCAGCACCGTGCCGGCCAGCGCACCGTTGCCGGCGAACAGCGCCTTGAACGGCTGCAGGCTCCACACCGTGACGATGGCGGTCAGGATGCCGAACGGTGCCCATGCGCGGATCGTCTGCGCAGCGGTGTAGGGAGACTTGCGATTGCCACTGTTCTGCACGCCGTTGCCGAAGCCACCGCCGCCAAACGCCGACATCGCCATGGTGCCGCCACCGACGCTGCCACCCGCGCGCTGCGAGGCACTGCGCGGCTGCCACACCTTCAGGAAAGCCGCCAGCGACACCATGCTGACCAGCGCGGAGGTGATGTCCGGCAGCTCAGGCCCGATATGGTTCGACGTGAAGTACTGCGTCACCGCGAAGCTGCCGCCCGTCACCAGCGCGGCCGGCCACGTTTCGCGCACGCCCTTGGCGCCGTCCATCATGAACACCAGCCAGAATGGCACCGCCAGCGACAGCAGCGGCAGTTGGCGCCCAGCCATCGCGCCGATGTGCACGGCGTCGATGCCCGTCACCTGCCCGGCCACGATGATGGGAATCCCCATCGCACCGAAGGCCACCGGCGCGGTGTTGGCGATCAGGCAGAGACCTGCCGCATAGAGCGGGTTGAAGCCCAGCCCCACCAGCAGCGCGGCGGTGATGGCCACCGGTGCGCCAAAGCCGGCCGCGCCTTCCAGGAACGCGCCGAAGGCAAAGCCGATCAGCAGCATCTGCAGCCGCTGGTCATCGGTGATGGACAGCACCGACGCACGGATGACGTCGAACTGCCCGGTCTTGACCACGATCTTGTACAGGAACACCGCGGTCACGATGATCCACGCAATCGGCCACAGCCCATAGGCAAAGCCGAAGCCCGCCGCCGCCAGCGCCTGCTGCGCCGGCATGCCGTACGCGAAAATCGCCACGGCCAGGGAAAGCAGCAGCGTCACCGCCGCGGCCACATGGCCCTTCAGGCGAAACACCGCCAGGGCCACGAAGAAGAACAGGATGGGAACGGCTGCCGCCAGGGCGGACAGCCACAGGCTGCCCAGCGGCGTATAGATTTGGGTCCAGGGTTGCACGCTTAGTCTCCTACTTCAGTGGTGTTTCGGGAAATCTTTGTTATTGTTGGCAAGCACGCCGGGCGCCGGCGCATCGCTTGTTTTCTCCCCTCTCCCGCTTGCGGGAGAGGGGGGCACGCAATCGGTGTTGCGACCGGCCTGCAGGCGGTCCTTATTCCGGCTGCCCCTTCTCTTTCAGCAAATCCGACAAGCTCCGCGCCGCCGGCGTCAGCGGCGTCCGATGCTGTGTCCATCCCATCTGCTTCGCCGGCGTCAGCGCACGCAACCGCGTCGCCGCCCACCGGAACATGCGATAAGCCTTCGGGTGCGAGAACGCGCCACTCCAGAAGCGCCAGATCAGATGCTCGCCACGGCTGTACTTGGCCCCCTGGCCACGCAGCGGATGCGCGACCTGCTCGTCGGGATTACGGTTGGCTTCGGTGCGCAGGCGCACCAGCAGTTGCGGAATCGGAATGCGCACGGGGCAGACTTCACCGCACGCACCGCAAAGACTCGAGGCCGTAGCCAGATCGGCAGTCGCTTCCAACCCCAGCAGATGCGGCGAGATGATCTTGCCGATCGGCCCCGGATACGTCGTGCCGTAGGCATGCCCGCCGATACGCGTATAAACCGGGCAATGGTTCATGCAAGCCCCGCAGCGAATGCACTGCAACGTCGCGCGCAACTGCGCGTCGGCATAGGCCTGCGTGCGCCCATTGTCGAGCAGCACCAGGTGCACCTCGCGCGGGCCATCGCGTTCGCCTTCGCGGCGCGGGCCGGAGATCAGGTTGAAGTAGGTCGTGATGGCCTGGCCCGTGGCCGAGCGCGTCAGCAGGCTCGACAGCGGCACGATGTGTTCGAGCCGCGCCACCACCTTCTCCATCCCCATGATGGCGATATGCACGTCCGGCACCGTGGTCGACAGGCGCCCGTTGCCCTCGTTCTCCACGAGCCACAGCGTGCCCGTGTCCGCCGCGGCGAAGTTCACGCCGGACAGGCCGATATCCGCCTCGACGAACGCCTGGCGCAAGGCGCGGCGTCCGGTCTGGATCAGCGCATCCACGTCCTCGGTGTAAGGCGTGTCGGGGATGTGCTGCTCGAACAGCGTGGCAATGTCGCCCTTGGTCTTGTGGATCGCCGGCATGACGATGTGCGATGGTTTCTCGCCGGCAAGCTGGACGATGTACTCGCCCATGTCCGACTCGATGCAGTCCACGCCGCGCTCGGCCAGGTAATGGTTCAGCTCGATTTCCTCGCTGGCCATCGACTTGCCCTTGATCACGCGCTTCGCCTGCTTCGATTCGGCAATGCGATGGATGATCGCGTTGGCTTCGTCGGCAGTCTCGGCCCAGTGCACCTGCACGCCGGCAGCGGTCAGGTTGCTTTCGAGCTGCACCAGCAGGTCGGGCAGGTTGGCCAGCGCGTGCTGGCGGATCGCCTCGCCCAGGTCGCGCAGGTGTTCGAGTTCATCGGCATCCGGGAACTGCGCCAGGCGCTTGCCCTGCAGGAAATCCATCGCGCCGCGGAAGCTCTGGCGCAGCTTGGGGTCGTCCAGCGCCTCGCGGGCGCGCGCCTTGAAGTCCTGTGTCGGGACGAAGTGCAGCGTGTTCTCGCTCATGCCTGGCTCCTCGCGTTGCTGTCATCGACGATCACTACCCAAAGCTGGCGCGGACCGTGCGCGCCGTAGGCCAGGGTTTGTTGGATATCGGAGGTCTTGGACGGCCCCGACACCATCACGAGGTTGGTCGGCATGCCGTCGCGCCAGCGCTCGGCGCGCGCGGCCGTGTGCAGGTCGGCATGCAGCGTGGAGGCATGCACCAGCGCCACATGCAGCGGCGGCACCAGCGACACCGTGCGCGGCGAGCCCGCATCCGGCGCCAGGATCAGCGTGCCGGTGGCGGCAATGCCGGAGCGCGCGACCGTGAAGCCGGCATCGACTGTGTCGAACAGCTCGGCCTTCCATTGCTCGATGGGGCGGTCATAGCCGATGGCTTCGACCTGCGGCGGCAAGGCGCGCTTCAGCGCAGCGCCGGCCGCTTGCGTCGGGTCCAGCAGCAGGCGCCGCACGCCGGCCTGCGCGAGCTTGTCCGCGAGCAGGGCGGGCCATGCCGATGCGGTGGTGCGCCAGACTTCGGCGTGCGAGGCTTCCAGCGCTGCCTGCATTGATGCAACGCGTTCCTCGAACCCGGGTGTGGCCGGTTGGCGAACGGCGTAGTGCGCGTCGACGCGGCGATCAATCTCCGCGGTGGTCGTAGCACCGGTTGCCGGCGCGGCGGCGCGCAGCCGGCCCAGCATGCGTTCGCGTGCAGTGAGGGCGGTCATGCTGCACCTCCGGTACGGCGCCACAGGAAACTGGCAAGGTGTTCGACTTGCAACGGCGCGCCGTCATGCGCGGCTGTGTGGCCGATATTGAGCAGGCAGCCGCAATCGGCCGACACCAGCCGGTTGCAGCCCGTGGCGCAGGCGGAGGCGACCTTGTCGCGCACCATGGCGCCGGAGATATCGGGGTGCTTGAGCGAGAAGGTGCCGCCAAAGCCGCAGCACTCCGATTCGCGTTCATGCTCCACGCGCATCACGCCGGGCAAGGCATCGACCATGGCCACGCCATGCTCACGCGTACCCATTTCTCGACGCGCGCCGCATGAGGTATGCAGCACGACGCGCTCCGCCGCCTGGCCGCCCGGCAGCGCCTGGCTGAAGTCGACCTTGAGCACGTGCAGCAGGAATTCGGTCAGTTCGTAGATGCGTTCGGCCAGCGCACGGGCCTTGGGGCCGGCGACGGGGTCATCGGCGAAAAGCTGCGGCCAGTGGTGCCGCATCATGCCGGCGCAGGAGCCGGACGGGACGATGACCGGCCACGGTTCGCCGAACAGGTCGAGCTGCGCGCGCGCCACGGCGCGGGCCTGGTCGGGATTGCCGCTGCTGTAGGCCGGTTGCCCGCAGCAGCTCTGCGCGCGCGGAAAGTGCACGGTCAGGCCTTCGCGCTCGAGCAGGCGCACGGCGTCAAGGCCGGCCTGGGGCACGAACAGGTCGACCAGGCAGGTCGCAAACAGGTAGACCTGCGCGGGGGCAGTGGTGGGGTATTGCCTGTCCTTCATGTCTCACTCCGCACGCGCTGGAATCGCACGTTCGGGCGCATAATTCCCGCTTCCGCGCTACAGTACAAATTGGTTGGACCACTTTGCGTGGAGGTCACATCGGCCACGGCCGGCGATCAGGAAAGTCAGCAAGGGAAGAACGATGGCAACGGGGACGCAATGGCACGGGGGCGGGCGCGGACGCGTCGAAGCGGTGATGCGGCGCATGGAAACCGCATTGCTCGACGGCACCTGGCCTGCGGGCGCGCGGTTGCCGGCCGAGCGCGTACTGGCCGAGCAATACGACGTCGCGCGCAACACCGTGCGCGAAGCCATCCAGCGCCTGGCCGCACGCGGGCTGCTGCAAAGCCGGCGCGGCGCCGGTGTCTACGTGACCGACCAGTTGCGCTCAGGCATCGCCTCGCCATGGGGCCAGCTTGTAGCCGACCATCCGGCGCTGCGCGACGACATCCTGGAGTTCCGTCGCGTGCTGGAAGGCGCCACCGCCTACTTCGCCGCGTTGCGCGGCGATGACGAAGACCGCGAACGCATCCGCGGCCTGATGGCGGAACTCGAACGCGCCCGCATGGCTGACGACAAGCAGGCCGAGGCAGAGGCGGATACGCGCCTGCACGACGCCATCGCGCAGGCCTCGCACAACACCATGTTCCTGCACCTGCATACCAGCGTTATCAGCATGCTGCGCGAACACATCACCATCAGTGGTACCGGGCTGCGTGAAGAGGGGGAGGCCACGTCCGCGCTCCTGCTGCTGCAGCACCGCACGGTGTGCGACGCCATCTGCGCGCGCCGCCCGGAAGAGGCGCGCACGGCCATGCAGACGCATATCGATTTTGTGCGGACGTGGGTGGAGAACGGGGGTGGGGCGGACAAGGGCGTGGATTAGTCCTACCACTGCGCACCGGGCCGCGCGGCCACGCCGCACGTCACACCAATCCTCCGATTGTCAGCTCGCGCTTCAGGTAGGCGTAGAAGATCGGGCCCGCAATCACGCCCGGAATGCCGTACAGCGTTTCCATCAGCAGCATCACGATCAGCAACTCCCACGCTGCCGCCTGGATGCGCGCACCGATGATGCGCGCGTTCAGGAAATACTCGAACTTGTGGATCACCACCAGGTAGAACAGTGACGCCACCGCAATCGGCAGCGACACCGACAGCGACGCCACCACGATGGCCGTGTTCGAAATCAGGTTCCCCAACACTGGCAACAGCCCGACCACGAAGGTAATGACCACCAGCGTCTTCGACAGCGGCAGGTGGACACCGAACAACGGCAGCACCACCAGCAGGTAGATCGCCGTCAGGAACGTATTGATGGTCGAGATCTGGATCTGCGCGAAGATGAACTGCGCAAACGCCTGCTGCAGCGAACGGGCCCGCGAGACCAGCGCCGTCGCCAGCGGCCGGCGGTTGGGGCGCGACACCGCGCGGTAGAGCGCCACCATCGCGCCGATGACCATGCCGATGATGATATGCAACAGCGTGCGCAGCACCTCCGCCCCCAGTTTCTGCGCCATCTGCGCGTGTTCGCGCAGCCAGTGGATCATGGTGTTGGCCAGTTCCTCGACCGTACTCGGCAGCGCGCCGCTGACCCAGTCGGGCAACTGGCCGCGCGACTGGTCGATGATGTCGGCGATGTGGTTCATCAGGGCGTCCAGCGTGCCCTCGCCGCTGACGAAGCGCACCAGTGCCCAGATACCGAGCGACAGCGCTACCAGGATCACGATGGACAGGATGGCAACGGCCAGTGCGTCATGCCGCTGGTTCAGGCGCTTCAGGCGCGGGGCGAGCACGTCTACCAGCGAGTACAGCAGCAGGCCGGAGAGCAGGGCGGCGACAAGGTTGGCCTGGAGCACCGTCCAAAGCGCCAGGGCGGTGAGGAGGTAAGAGGCGCCGACCACGGTGAACCAGGCCGCTGGGAGCAGGCGTGGTGCGGGGGGCGGGTCTTGGTGATCCATCGAACTCTCCGGCGTATGTGTTGCTCCTGCGGCATCTGGGCGCGTGCGTGATGCACGAGGCTACGGGCGGGAGCGCTGGAGGTTGATTTTCGGGGCTGGATTGAGACTAGGCAAGCACCCCGATCTGTAGTTGAGGAAAACAAGCGGCCTCTTCCGGTCATACCGGCGCCATCCGGGCGCGATCCACCGCAATTTCCTTGTCTTGTTGGCTTCCCGATCAGCCGGGCTGGTCAGGCAAGGATCCGCGGATCTCGTTGAGCACTCCGGCCTCGGCCTCCGGGTTCGATTCGCCATCCCTGGTGGCAATCAACGCTTTCGGTGTCAGCGGGATCAAGGTCAGGATCAGTGCGTACACCACGGTGGTCGCGATCACGCAATATGTGAATCCGTGCGTGGCGTCGCTATTGTAGATCCATGAGCCCAACAGATCGCCAGCGCGCGCCGAGAGCGCGAGGACGCCATCCACCAGCATCATCAAGGTTCCCTGCAAGCCTGGCGGGCAGGACCGGATCGCGAGATCGAAGTATGCTGCCGTGGCGACACCGCCCATCAGTCCTATCGGTGCTGCCAATACAAGGGCGAGATCGGCTGAATGAATGAAAGCGAGCGGAATCATCTGCGGTACTGCGATGATCGTTCCCCACCACAACAGCTTGTTCAGCGATACCCTTTTGCACAGAAAGCCATATAGCAGGAATGTCGGGATGAATGCGGCGGCAAAGATCCCGTTGTAGTACGAGTAAACCGAATCCGATGCATGCAGCTCGTTGGTCAGATAGAACTGCAGCGGTGTGGCGGATCCCGGGGCAAAATTCCACAGAAAGCAGATGAATACGGCGGGATAGACGGCCTTATGCCTGACCAGCCGCCTGACATTCCCGACGAAATCCGTGCCTCTGGCTTGCGGTTTCTCGTAGAGGTGGCCGTAGACGAAAATGGGTTTCCAGAGCGCCAATACGGCAATCAACAGGTTGAACATCGCGACCAGGAGGAGTGCTTCCTTCGCGGCAAGATGATCGGACACATATCCGGACGCGAACGCCCCTGCAACGACCGGCACGGAACTGATTACGTTTCCCAGAGCGCTCAGGCGCCCGGACATGAGCTTCTCCTGGCCCACCAGCGCGATCAACCCCTGATAGGCAGCGGCGACGAATCTGGACGACATCATGGCCAGCAGCATCCCGACGACCAGTCCCGCGTATGAGAAACCTGAAAATGCCATCAGGATGACTGCCGCCGCGGTCGCCGGGGCGAAGATCAGGAAGAAGCCGCGATCGCGCAATCCCAACGGGTTCCATTGGTCGCGCGCCAGGCCAAAAGCGAAGGCGATGTAGACGGGTATGCCCGTCACCAGCCGGAATGTCGAGATCTGCGTCGCCGTCGCGTGCAACTGGTTCTTGAGTATGTACGACGTCTGTATATCGACCAGGTAACCGGCTGGCGTTGCCAGATAGATGAACAGGGTCATCCAACCGAAATACAGCAAGGTTCGGTCGCTGCCTTCAGAACCATGACGACCGGAATCTGCCAGCATTTTCGTAGCCTGACGGCAAGCTCGGGATTTCCAACTGTTCCGGAGTGCGGAGCCGAACTGCGCGAAACGCCCCCCAAGCAGGCGAAAGCGAGTGGAGCGGCAAAGAATCGGCTCAAGCTGCAACACCGGGCAACGTAAAAAGAATACAGCGTCGGCGGAAGCGTGCAGATAAAAGATACCCCCGGCAAAATCCGCGCAGCAATCCGTTGCGCGGCCCTGGAGACTGCCGATGATTCGCTTGCTGATGTTGCTGTTGGGCGTGGATTACCTGCGCTCGCGCTGGAAGGCACTGGCCCGGACCGGTGCCATCAGCATGGTGGTAGGCATCGTGCTGTTCCTGGCGGATGGCATAGTCGAGATCGCACTGGCGATCTTCTTCATCCAGCCGTACCCGACGCATTACGTGGGCACCGTGCCGTACTGCCCTGGGGCTCGGCCTGGTCTTCGGTGGCTGGAACTGCTGTTGCTGGCGTCGCGCGTGCGGCGGCTGGCAGGCAATCCGGGCGTCTCAGACAATGCAAAATCCGCTGCCGCTGCCGCTGCACCGGATGCGGGTGCGCACCGGCTGACCACCTGGGATGGCCCGCCCTCGGCCGACGAGCGCGCGCTGACCGTGCACGTCTGGATGCCGGTCGGTACGGCGAAGTCGGAGGCGTGCCGGCACCCGATCATCGATCGCCATATCGCCGAGGTGGATCGCGATGGCGTTATCTCCATCGGCCACGCCGCGCTGGAATCGCCCGAAGGCATCTACATCAGCCTCTATCCGGCGGTCGAGATCGACCGTTCGCCTGACGACTTCGCGCGCCCGCTGCGCGCGACGCGCGAGAACGATGCTCCGGCCTGTTCCAGCCGGACTATCCGACCGAGTCGAAAGCGTGGTGCCCGTCGACGGTGCAGGTCCGCATCCGCAACTGCGATGCCGGCCGCCTGTGTTAAGGATGGTTTGATGCCTGCCCTCTGTTCTGCTGTCTCGTTAACGGCGCGCGAGCGTACCAGTTACCGCTGCGCTCTCCGACGCTGCATGCCTACCACGGTCACCGCCGCACAGCACACCAGGTTGAGCACCGCGATCAGCGTGAAGAACAGGTCGTGGATGAGGACCGCACCGTAGGCCACAGCGGTCGCGTTGGCCACAACCCATGATCCCCAGGTGAACAGGGAGATGTCGCGCGCACCGTCTGTGCTGCGCCAGACCGCCATCAATTGCGGCACATAGGTGAAGACGCGTGCTGCGTTGGTCAGGATGTAGAGCGAAGCGATCGTCGAGTTTGTCGTCCAGGGGGACACTGTCGCCTGGAGGTATCCGGCCGGCCTGTTCCAGATGAACGCTGCAAGAATGCAGGAGATCAGGGTGACCACATAGCCGGCGGACGTTCGCTTGGCGGCCGTGGCGAGGATTCGAGTGACGTAGTCGACCATCGGAGCAACCTTTCTTCCATCTATTGAGCTTTCCCTATTTCACGACAACATCAAAGCAACCACCGTCATTCCCGCGAAGGCGGGAATCCAGCGTCTTACAAGTCCCCCGAAGGGGGACAAAAAGTCACTGGGTCCCCGCCTGCGCGGGGACGACGAATATTTTGCGTTGTCATGAATTCTGGAAACATCAATAGGAATTCGTGTTGCTTGTAAGCGTATAAAATCGTTCCCAGCGCCGCGTCATCGGAAGCGATGAGGGACAAGACTAATAAGAAGAAGGGAGTTCGACATGAACGGTCTTGAGGGTGTAACGGCCCAGCAACTTTCCGATGTGATCGGCGCCATCTATGACTGCGCCCTCGATCCCGAGCGCTGGCCGTCCACCTGCCGGACGGTTGCGGACCTGTGCGCAAGCACGGGCGGCGGCATCTGCGTGCATGACCTCAAGCAGGTGCGCAACGACCAATTGTTCGTGTTCGGCTACCAACCCGATTTCCTGGAGAAGCTGGGCAGCCAGTTCGCCGAAAGCCCGATGGCCGCCGCGGATATCGTCTCGAATGTCGGCGATGTCAACTCGCTGGGCAAGGAGCCCCGGCAACTGCTTGAAAGCCGCTTCTACCGCGAAGTCCTGGAGCCCTACGGGCTGACGGACATAATCTGGTTTCCGGCGCTGCGCACTGGCGGGCGAATGGCCTCGCTGCACGCTTCCCGCAGCGACAGGAAGCCCCTCTACCAGCAGCACGAGGTGCAACTGTTCAGGCTGCTGTCTCCGCATGTCTGCCGGGCACTCGCGATCTCCGATGCGCTCGACATCCGGGCGCTTCGATCGGAGATGCTCGAAAAGACGCTCGACGGGCTTTCCGCCGGCGTCTTCCTTACGGCGCGCGATGGCCGCGTCGTCTACATGAATGCGGCGGCCGAGCGGCAGGTGAAGGCGGGCCATTCGATCTGCCTCGCCCACAACCGGCTGTCCGCCATCCATCCTGTGGCCCGTGCGGCACTCGAGAAGAACATCGATGCCGCGACGCGCGCGGACACCACCTCATCCTGGAGCGAGCATTCCGTGGCGATTCCAGATGGCGCTGGCGCCGGCAGCGGCTACGTCGCTACCCTGCTGCCGATCGAGAACGGCGAGCGCCGCGGAATCCTTGCACCCTTCGCCGCATCGGTCGCCGTGTTCATGCAAGACCCCATTCAGATCCCGCTCATGCCGGGCGAAGCCTTTGCGCGGCTGCATGGGCTGACCGGTGGCGAACTGCGCGTGCTGCTGGCGCTCTCGCAAGGGCTCGGCGGAATGGAGTCGGCAGAGATGCTCGGCATCAGCGAGCCAACCGTTCGCACTCATCTGCAGCACATCTTTTCCAAGACCGGCACGACAAGGCAGTCCGATCTTCTGAGCCTGCTGCATCGCTCCACGCCGCCGGTTCGCGCCGAAGCGCACTAAAACTTGCGCTGTCTGAAGGCGCCGCCATCATCAAAACTGATGAGGCGCTCCGCCCAGGGCGAACGATGACCGAATTCATCGCCCGGCACGCAGTGCAGCAGCAGAGGACATGGACGTCTCCTCCGGCGAAGTGACGTGCGAGGTGCTGTCAAAAACAAAGCTGCCGACGAATTCGTCGGCAGCTTTGGGAGTGTCCCTAGGCCGGACAAGGACCATAGGGCGATTACTCCAGACTTTCAACGGATTTTGTTAACGGCTAGCCGATGAGCCGCCGTTTGATCCAAGTGCTACGCGCAGCTTCCTTAACACCACTTAACTGCCGCTGGACCTGGCACCACTCAACGGGCGGCCGGCACGTTCTCAACATTCTTGCTGGTTAGTGGCATCCGCAAAGGTCCAGGCAGCTCATTCGACTATCAACTTTCCGTGTAGGTTTTTTTGTTATTAGTCTTGTCCGTCATCGCTTCCGATGACGCGGCGTTGGGAACGATTTCATAAGCTTACGAGCAACCCGAATTCCTAGATAGAACCGAGGTGCGCAGTGAGTAACTGACGCTCCGTCGAGCCGGATGTCGGGTAACGGCCGAAAGCTAGCCAACTTAGCAATTCACGGTCAACAAGGCAACGAGTGCAATGGTTTCTGCGAGAGTCGGGCTAGGTGACTCGCAGTCTGCCGCCACCGATACGGAGCCGCTGATGAATCCTGATCCCCTTCTGCGCACAACTGGGCGACATGTTCTTGCCATTGGCGCACTTACATTCTGCGCTGTCGCACATTGCGAGCCGGCGGCAACGCCGGAACAGAAATTCCCGCCCGGCTACCTGGAAGCTTGCTCGACCGGTTACGACAACGGTCAGGCCGCCCAAGCGCCTGCTCCAGACAAGACGCAAGTAATGACACTTGGTGCCGTGCTCCGGACCTCACTTGTTGCCCAGCCTCCAACACCGAGTTCTTCGCCAAACAAAACGAAGACCGGGAAGTGACTAGGCGGATTTCGGCATTGGCGACTGTCATCCCCGAGTAGCGCAATGTTTGGCTGCCCCCCGAGTCTCCGCAGCAGGGAGACTCGGGCCATTCTCCACCCACGGTTCGAGCGCTTAACTCGCAGATTGGCAAATGAAGGTTCTTCGCAAAATTCCGGGAAACCAAGGTCCCTTATCGGACCCGTAGCGGTCGCTCGCAGGTCTGGCAAAGTTGACGAAAGACTGTTAACGGACTATATTTGGTCTACCTACGCCATCCACAGGAGCCGTGCGATGCGAATTGCCGATCACGTCAAGCCAATCAGCTATCTCAAGAGTGAAGCCGCGCAGATCGTCAAGGACCTTGCTGAATCTGGTGAACCATTGATCATCACCCAAAACGGCGAAGCCAAGCTCGTTGTCCAGGACGTGCGCAGCTATGAATCCGACCGGCAAACATTGGCACTGCTGAAGATTCTGGCCCTTGGGCAAAAGCAGATCGAGCAGGAAAAGTTTTCCGACATCGATGATGTGTTCGCAGAACTGGACGAACTGGACCGGCAAGAGAAGCGGCGCTGATGGCCTCCACATTGCTGAAGGCAAAGCTTCTCGACAGCGGTAAAGCCGAGCTGAAGCGGGTGCGCCGCTACGTTGTGGACGCATTTGGCATGGCCGTCTGGGAAGACTCGTATGCTCAGATCCAGGCATCCATCACTCGCATCCGGGAGTATCCGGAATGCGGCCATATTGTCGATGAACTCAGTGGGCTAACCGCGGAAAGATTCCGCGAAGTGCATTGCGGAAAGAATCGAATTATCTATGAAGTCGGGGACGACGCTATTTATGTGCACTTGATCATAGATCAGCGTCGAGATCTGACTGCGCTGCTGCAGAAAATCATCCTGCAGGTGTGAGAAGAGACGGCCAGCGTCGCGATCCCTTGTATAGATGATTTTCGCTGAGTCGAAGGCTTATCACTACAGAACGGTGAGCTTCTTCGTTCGACCAGCCAGGGCAAAGGCCAATCACCTTCAGTTGTGCCGGTAGAACGAATCGCTGTCCGCCACTCTACGAAGCGGGGCGAAGCCCCCGGGCAGTCCAGGCCAAGCGTTCGTCAAAAGTTGTATCCTTTGCGATACGGGGTGCCGACGGGCGTCATGGCCCTCAGTTCTCCGTCATGGCACGGAAAGTATGGCACTGACAACATGTGGCGTATTCATGCACGGATTGTGCTTTGCATCATGTTGGCTGCCTGCGTATCGACCGGCGTCAACGTGACACCGGAGCATTTGTCGAACTTCTTGCCCGGTTTCTCCACCATTGACGACGTCACTACCCAGCTCGGGACGCCAACTTCCCAAGTCACGCTGAAGAGCGGATCCACCATCCTGATCTATTCATTCGCGACCTCCAGGCCTCACCCTGAAAGCTTTATCCCGTTCATTGGCCCGCTCTTTGCCGGAGGCGAGATCCGGTCATCGACCGTCCTGTTCGAGTTTGACGAGAACGGCGTCCTCAGGAGTCAGCGCAGAACGACGTCGAGCGGTGCTTCAGGCTGGAGCGTGTTGCCCTCCGACGCAATGTAGTTTGTCCGCCGGGCAGGGCAGTATACTTTCGGCCTTTGCCACGCATCCAAGGATTACCCATGAGCGCATTACCCCCCTGCCCGAAATGTAATTCCGAGTTCACCTATGAAGATGGGGGACTCTATATTTGTCCGGAATGCGCGCATGAATGGTCGGCGCAGGCATCGGCACCGGCTGAAGCGGAAGCAAGGATTTATCGCGATTCAGCGGGCAACGTATTGCAGGATGGAGATACCGTCACTGTCATCAAGGATCTCAAGCTGAAGGGCTCAGCCGGCGTGATCAAGATGGGCACCAAGGTAAAGAACATTCGCCTGGTCGACGGTGACCACGATATCGATTGCAAGATCGATGGCTTTGGTCCCATGAGCCTGAAATCGGAGTTCGTCAGGAAGGTGTGACGAGGTCCGCGGGAAACCGCCCACTGTCGTCCTGACAACGGACCTCCAAAGCGAAAGAGCCCCCGCTCATTTGCGAGGGCTCGTCCGGACAGAGATCGGTGTCGTGGTGTTCGCGGGCCAGGCTGCGAGGCGTGGCAGTGCGTTCACGACAGCAGCGCCTCGGGATGCTGCCATGAGGGAGACATCTCTTGCCTGGCCACCGCGGTCACTCTTCCTGGAACGCCTCCTCACGCTTGGCCTTGATCGAAGGCAGCGCCACGACGGCGACCAGAGCGGCTGCGGCAATCAGCAGGCCCATCGAAAGCGGCCGCGTGACGAACACCGAGAAGTCGCCACGGGACAGCAGCAGCGTCCGGCGGAAGTTCTCTTCCATCATCGGCCCGAGCACGAAACCGAGCAGCAGCGGCGCGGGTTCGCAACGAAGCTTCAGGAAGAGGTAGCCCACCAGACCGCAGCTCGCCGCCACGAACACGTCGAAGACCGTGTTGTTGACCGAGTACACGCCGATGCTGCAGAACACCAGGATGGCGGGATACAGGAAGCGGTACGGCACGGTCAGCAGCTTCACCCAGATCCCGATCAGCGGCAGGTTCAGCACCACAAGCATGAGGTTGCCGATCCACATCGACGCAATCAGGCCCCAGAACAGCGCGGGGTTGCTCGTCATGACCTGCGGTCCCGGCTGGATGTTGTGGATCGTCATGGCCCCCACCATCAGCGCCATCACGGCGTTTGGCGGAATGCCCAGCGTGAGCAGCGGAATGAACGACGTCTGCGCGGCCGCATTGTTGGCCGACTCCGGTCCGGCAACGCCTTCGACTGCACCCTTGCCGAATTCGTGTGCGTACTTCGAGGTCTTCTTCTCGAGCGAGTAGGCGGCAAACGATGCCAGCGACGCGCCACCGCCAGGAAGAATGCCGAGCGCCGACCCGAGCATGGTTCCGCGCAGCACGGCGGGGATCATGCGGCGGAAGTCCTCGCGCGTGGGAAACAGGCCGGACACCTTGTCGGTGAAGGTCTCGCGCGTTTCCTTCTGCTCCAGGTTCGCGATGATCTCAGCGAAGCCGAACAGGCCCATGGCAAGCGCGGTGATGCTGATGCCGTCGGTCAGTTCCGGCACGTCGAACGAGAATCGCGCGGCACCGGAATTGACGTCGGTGCCTACCAGGCCAAGCAGCAGGCCCAGCACGATCATCGCCACAGCCTTTACCAGCGAGCCGGAAGCCAGCACCACGGCGCCGATCAGGCCAAGAACCATCAGCGAGAAGTACTCGGCGGGACCGAACTTGAAGGCGAGCTCGGACAACGGCGTGGCGAACGCCGCGAGAATCAGCGTTGCCACGCTGCCCGCGAAGAACGAACCCAGCCCTGCCGTGGCCAGCGCCACCCCGGCGCGGCCACGCCGTGCCATCTGGTAGCCGTCCAGCGTGGTGCAGACCGACGATGACTCGCCGGGCAGGTTGACCAGGATCGCCGTCGTCGACCCGCCATATTGCGCGCCGTAGTAAATGCCCGCCAGCATGATCAGCGCTGCCACCGGCGGAAGCGAATAGGTCACCGGCAGCAACATGGCGATGGTGGCGAGGGGGCCCAGCCCCGGCAGCACGCCGATCAGCGTGCCGAGCACGCAGCCCAGGAAGGCATAGGCCAGGTTCTGCAGGGAGAGCGCCGTCGAAAATCCCAGCGCGAGATGGCTCAACAATTCCATGGCGTGTTCCCTAGTTTGCGAGGAAGGCCGGCCATACCGGCATCTGCAGGTTGATTCCGTACACAAACGCGAACGTGCTGATAATCACCAGCACGCAGGCGTTCAGTACCGCCCCTTTCCACGTAAATTCGTGACTGGCCATCGATGACACCAGCACCAGGACAAGCACGGACAGCACCATGCCCAACGGCTTGAGGATGAGGCCGAACAACACCACCGAACCGAGCACCCACAAGAGCGTCTTGATGTCCCATCGCGCCATGTGATCGGCCTCGCTCTTCGCGGAGGTCGATCCGATCGCCACGACCGCGCCCAGCAGTGCCAGCACGATGCCAAGCCAGAAGGGAAAGTAGCCCGGACCCATGCGGGCCGCCGTTCCCATCGTGTAGCCGCGGGCAACGAACGAAAAGCCCAGCCCGACGGCGATGAACATCAGTCCGGACAGGAAGTCCGTCTGTCTGCGTATCTGCATTGATTGTCCCCCGTTTGTATGTCCCGCAATCCGAGGTTGCTGTCTTTCCAGGGGCAGCTCCGACCGCGGGAGTGCGAGACAATACATCATGTCATGATGTATTTGTCGGGAGCTTGGGGTTATCCCCGACGAATTTCGTTCGTGATGCGCGAACAATCACCAAATACATCACATCATGATGTATTAATCCGTGCGAACGTATATGGCTTTCCCCGGGGATACATGTGACGGGGTGGGGCCTGGTGCTGCGCAGGGTCAGAAGCGGTTGGCCCGTCAGGCCGTCCAACACCAGGCCTAATGCAAATGCCGCAGCTTGTCAGGGTTGCGGACCACGTAAATCGCCGCGACCTTCCCGTTCTCGATTTCCAACGCCGTCGTCTGCAACTCCCCATCAGCCTCGAGCGTGACAAAGCCGGGCAGCCCGTTGATAAAGGCCGCGCGCACGAACGTCGAACCCCTTTTCTGGAAGAGCGCCGACAGCTGCGCATGCACCTTCATCACATCGTCGAAGCCGAGCACCGGGTGGCCGAGCGCCGGCCGTTTGCCGCCGCCGTCCGCATGCAGGCTCACGTCGGCGGCCAGCATGGTGCCGAGCGCGCTCATGTCGCCGCTGCGTGATGCGTCGAAGAACGCTTTCGCGAGCTCGAGGCCGCGCTCCTTCTCGACCTGAAAGCGCGGGCGCGACTCCCGCACGTGGGTACGCGCCCGCGCCGCGAGCTGGCGGCACGCGGCTGGCTCGCGCCGGATTGTCTTTGCGACCTCGTCGAACTCCAGCCCGAAGACGTCGTGAAGCAGGAACGCGGCGCGTTCGAGCGGCGACAGGCGCTCGAGCGCGAGCATCAGCGGCAGCGTGACGTCCTCCTGCTCGTCCTCCTCGAGGACGGGGTCGGGCAGCCACGGGCCGATGTAGGTTTCGCGCTGGTGCCGCGCGGACTTGAGCTGGTCCAGGCACATCCGCATGACCATGCGGCGCAGGAACGCCTCGGGCACGCGCACCTCGGTGCGCTCGGCATTCACCCAGCGGATGTACGCGTCCTGCACGATGTCCTCGGCATCCGCGACGGAACCGAGCATCCGGTACGCGACGCGGATCAGCGTGCGCCGCAGCGGCTCGAAACTCGCCGCGGCGTCCGTGAGGTTGGCGCCAGTCATCAGGCGAATGCCTTGGCAGCGGCCTTTGCCGCCGCCGGATCGACCCACAGGCCGAAGCCGACCGCGAGCCGGTTCCAGCCGTTGATGACGTTGATCATGAGCGTGAGCCTCACCTGCTCTGCCTTGCTGAAGTGGTCGTTGAGCGCCGCGCGGGCGCCGTCGAGCGCATCGCCTTCGGACAGCCGGGTCAACGCGTCGGTCCAGCCGAGCGCCGCGCGTTCGCGATCGGTGTAGCACGGCGCGTCGCGCCAGGCGGACAGCAGGTAGAGGCGCTGCTCGGTTTCGCCTTTCTCGCGTGCGTCTGCTGTGTGCATATTAATGCAGTTCGCGCACCCGTTTATCTGCGACGCGCGGACTTCGACAAGCGACACAAGGCTCGGTTCAAGGCTCGCCGCCACGGCGAGCGATGTGCCCATCCAGGACTTCATCTGGGCGGGGGCGGCGGCGAACGGGTCGAGCTTGGCAGTCATGGTTTGATCTCCTTTTCGAGGGGTTACGACGACATGACGAGCCAGCCTCCTTCGCGTGTGACATCGGCCAGGAATTTTTTTCCGCGGGCCGCAGGATTCCCCCTTTGGAGCCGGTCAGGTTCGATAGGCCGGCACCGCGCCGGGCAGCGCGATCAACTCGAAGACGGGCTCTGTCCCCGACGGGCTGCCTCGATCGCGGCGATGTCGATCTTCTTCATGGTCATCATCGCTTCGAAGGCGCGCTTGGCCGCCGCGCGATCGGGGTCGGTGTAGGCCGCGGTGAGCGCGCGCGGGGTGATCTGCCAGGACAGTCCCCACCGGTCCTTGCACCAGCCGCATGCGCTTTCCTGGCCGCCATTGCTGACGATCGCGTTCCACAAGCGGTCGGTTTCGGCCTGGTCGTCCGTCGCGATCTGGAATGAGAAGGCCTCGGTGTGCTTGAAGTGCGGACCACCGTTCAGCCCCAGGCAGGGAATGCCGGCGACAGTGAACTCGACGGTCAGGACATCGCCCTCCTTGCCGTCCGGATAATCGCCTGGCGCGCGGTGCACGGCGTGGACCGCGCTGTCCGGGAATGTTTCGGCGTAGAAGTTCGCGGCATCGAGGGCGCCGCCGTCGTACCACAGACAGATCGTGTTCTTGCTGGTCATATCATGTCTCCTGAAAGGTCGAGCAACGGCATGCGCTCCCATCCAGCCATCCCGATATTCCATATTGCGGAACCCCGGCCTGCCGGATGTGACGGATGCCGTTGTCGGGTTCCTCCAATGTCTCACACTCTCGCGGCGCAGGAAAATTTTCAGCCAATGAAAATTCCACCCCTTTGATTGACGCCGTTTCCGGCCGCTTCCTACCATGTGCGCACAGAGTTTCCTTCGATGAAACCAACGCCTGCGCACATCGCGCCCAGGAGACAGCCGATGACTGCATTCCCACGTCAGCCCCTGCTGGCGGCCCTGCCGCTTCTCTGTGCCGTGCTCGCCGTGCCGGCGAGCGCGGCGGAACCATTCCCGTCCAGGCCGATCCGGCTCGTGGTGCCGTTCACGCCAGGCGGTACCACCGATATCCTCGCGCGGCTGGTCGCGCAGAAGTCGGGCGAAGTGCTGGGGCAGTCGGTCGTGGTCGACAACCGGCCCGGTGCCGGCGGCAATATCGGTGCCGAAGCCGTCGCACGCAGCGCGCCTGATGGCTATACGTTGCTGATGGGAACGCTGGGCACGCAGGTCACCAACCAGTTCATCTATGCGCGCATGCCGTACGACAGCGCGCGCGATTTCACACCGGTGACACTGGTGGCCAACTCTCCGAATGTGCTGCTCGTCAACAGCACGCTGCCGGCCACCTCGGTGGGCGAACTGGTTGCACTCGCCAAACGCGAACCAGGGAAGATCAACTATGCCTCGACGAGCACCGGCGGTTCTCCTCACCTCTCGGGGGAACTGCTGAACACGATGGCGGGAATCAGCATGCAGCACGTGCCTTACAAGGGCGCGGCGCCCGCGATGACCGACCTGCTGGCGGGGCAGGTCAACCTGATGTTCGACAACCTGCCGTCCGCGCTCGCGCAGATCCAGGCCGGCAAGGTGAAGGCGCTAGCCGTGACCAGCGTCAAGCGGGCGTCGGTGTTGCCCTCGGTGCCGACGGTGCGCGAATCGGGGCTGCCCGGTTACGAAGTCAATTCGTGGTTTGGCCTGCTGGCACCGGCAGGCACGCCGCCGGAGCGCGTCCGCCAGATCCAGCAGGCCGTCGACAAGGTGCTGGCGATGCCCGACGTGCGCAAGCGCATCGAGCAGCTCGGCGCGGAACCGGGCGGAGAAGGTTCCGCAGCGTTTGCGGCGGAGATCAAGGCCGACACCGAGAAGTGGTCGCACGTCATCAAGACCGCCGGCATCAAGGCGCAATGACCGACGCGCCTGGCCTCTGCTCGCAACCCGTCTCCAAACCAGGACACATGACGTCATGACCCAGAAGACTACGCTTCGCATCGGCTCCGGATCGGGCTGGTGGGGCGACCGCGTGGAACCCGCGGAACGCTCCGCACGTCTTGGCAAGCTCGACTACCTCTGCTTCGAGACCATGGCCGAGGCGACCGTATCGGCCGCGCAGGTGCGCAAGCGGCGCGATCCCGCGTTTGGCGGCTACGACACCTATCTCGACGACCGCATGCGCGCGGTGCTGCCCCATTGCATCGCGAACGGCACGCGGATCATCAGCAACCAGGGCTGGATCCACCCGCTCGGCGCTGCCCGGCGTGTGGCAGAACTGTGCAAGGAACTCGGCCTGCCCGGCGTGAAGATCGCCGCGGTCACCACGACCGATCTCACGGGCAGCATCTGCGAACTCGATCTCGTGTTGCTGGAAAGCGGCGAACATGTGTCGACGCTGCGTGAATCGCTGATCAGCGCTGAGCCCTACGAGGGCGCCGGCCCGATCGTCGAGGCGCTGCGCGCCGGAGCCCAGATCGTGATCACGGGGCGCGTCGCCGACCCGTCGCTGTTCCTGGCGCCGATGATCCACCATTTCGGCTGGCAGGCGGAGGACGTCGCGCTGCTGGCGCGGGGCAGCGCCATCGGCCACCTGCTCGAATGCGGCGCCCAGGTGACGGGCGGGTACTTTGGCGACCCGGGCTACAAGGACGTGCCCGAGCCGTGGAACCTTGCGTTCCCGATCGCCGAGGTGGAGGCCGACGGCAGCGCGGTGATCGCGAAAGTGCCGGACAGCGGTGGCCGCATCGACCTGGAGACCGTCAAGGAGCAGATGTTCTACGAAGTCCATGACCCGCGCCGTTACATCACGCCGGACGTGATTGTCGATTTCTCGACCGCGGTACTGGAACAGGCGGGCCCCGACCGCGTGCGCATCAGCGGCGTGAGCGGACTGCCGCGCACCGATACGCTCAAGGTGTCGCTTGGCTGTACGGAAGGGCATATCGGCGAAGACATGTTCTTCTATGCCGGTCCCGGATGCCTGGAGAAGGCGAGGCTCGCCAAGCGCATTCTCGAGGAGCGCTTCGCCATGGCGGCGTTGCGGGCGGACGAACTGCGCATCGATTTCCTGGGCGTCAATGCCGTGCACGGCGCGGCGTCGCCCGAACCCGCCTGCGAGCCCAACGAGATCGCGGTGCGCGTGGCGGCCCGCACGCGCACGCGTGAGGAAGCGGCCAAGGTGGGCCGCGAGATCGACAGCATGGCGGTGTGCGGACTGGCTTCGACCGGCAAGCGCGTGCCGCACCAGGACCGTACACGCGAGATCATCGGCGTGTGGTCGGCGCTGGTGCCGCGCGAGCTGATCCGCTCACAGGTGCAGTTCGTCTGACCACCTGCCTGACCTGCCAACCCGATCGGGAGACGTCATCATGCGCGTACCGCTGCGCCGCCTTGCACACAGCCGTTCCGGCGACAAAGGCAATACCTCCAACACGGCAGTCATTGCCTATGCGCCGGAGTTCTATCCGCATATCAAGCAGCAGCTCACCGCTGATGCATTCAAGGCGCACTACGGAACGCTGATTACGGGAAAGGTCACGCGTTACGACGTGGATGGCCTGCAGGTCCTCAACTTTGTTGCCGAGGGCGCGCTCGGCGGCGGCGTGTCGCGCAGCCTGGCGATCGACAACTACGGCAAGGCCCTGGCCAGTGCCGTGCTGCGCTTCGAGGTGGAAATCCCGGACACGCTTGCGCCGCTGCTGCGCGGGCCGGCACACTGAGCACCGCCTGCGGGCACCACCACGCGTGTCCAGGCGCCGGTGATGCGGCGCGCTTCCTGCCGGAGCTGACGCGCGATGGCGGCTTCCCGGCTGCGGATGCGGGCGCTCAACGCCGCCACGCTGAGCGCGCCGATAGGCCGGCCGTCGTAGTCGAGAATCGGCACGGCAATGCCACCCATGCCTTCCACCACCCAGTCCAGGAACAGCACGTAGCCGCGCGCGCGTGCCGCGTCTGCCTCGGCGGCAATCGACGGTGCGTCGAGCCGCGGATAGTTCGCGAGCTTGCGCGCCGTCTGCTGCAGGCGCCGCGTGCGCTCGGGCGGAGGCAGCCACGCGAGCACCGCCAGGCTCCCCGCGCCGACACCAAGCGGGCGCCGCGTGCCGACCGTCACATAGTTTGCATGCACGGGGAATGTGCCTGTGACCACGTCCGAGCACACGGCCTCGCCGCGGCTCGCCTCCGTCAGCACGGCCGTGTCTTCAAACGTCTCCTGAAGCCGCTGCAGGGCCGGATGGGCAAGCTGGCGCAGTTCCACCCGGCGCTGCCCCACGTCGGCCAGCTGGAACACTTCGGGGCCAATGCCGTAACGCCGCTTGTCATCGCGCGTGGCGAATCCTTCCTGGACGAGCATGTCGAGCATGCGTGACGTCGTGGCAGGGTCGAGACCGGTGGCGCGCGCCACGTCGCTCATGCGGCGCACTTCCGGGTCGGAAAGCGCGCGCAGCACTGCAAGCGCACGCTGGACCGGGGACGGGCGCGACGCCATGATCCGACGCTTAACGGACGATGCGCGCAACGCCTGCGGTGCGGTCAGCCATGTTGCGTCGGCCCGAGCGTGTCGCGCTTGATCTTCTTCGCGAGCGACCACTTGTGGACTTCGGTCGGGCCGTCGTAGATCCGGAACGCGCGCAGTTCACGGAATGCCTGGTCGACGATCGTGTCGCGCGACACGCCATTGCCGCCCAGGATCTGGACACAGCGGTCCGCCACGCGGAACAGCGCTTCGGAGACGGCAACCTTGGCCATCGAGCTTTCGGTGGTGCCCGCCGAGCCCGTATCCAGCACGCCGGCGCACCAGTCGATCATCAGTGCAGCCTGCTGCAGGTCGATCAGGTTTTCGGCAAGCATGAAGCCTACGCCCTCATGGTCGATCAGCAGCTTGCCGAACGCCTTGCGCGTCGTGGCGTAGGACCGTGCAATCTCGTCCGCGCGCGCGACCGTACCGAACCAGCGCATGCAGTGGGAAAGCCGCGCCGGTGATAACCGGACCTGCGCGTAGCGGAAACCCTCGTTGACTTCGCCAAGCACCTGGTCGGCCGGCACGCGCAGGTTGTCGATCAGGACCTGCGCATGGCCGCCCGGCATCGAGCTGTCGATCGTGTCGAGCACGCGCTCGGTGCGCATGGCGGGGTGGGGCAGGTCGACAAGGAACATCGTGGCCTGCGCGCGCTCGCCGTCGCCGGTTCGCGCCATCACGATGCCGACCTTGGCGCCTTCTGCGCCGGTGATGAATTTCTTGCGGCCGTTGAGCACCCAGTCATTGCCGTCGCGAACCGCGGTGGTGCGCAGCATCGACGGGTCCGACCCCGCGCCGCCTTCTTCGGCGGGCTCGGTCATGAAGAACGCCGAGCGGGCGTCGCCACGGATGAGCGGGGCAAGGAACCGTGCCTTCTGTTCGGCGGACGCCACCTTGCCAAGCAGGAACATGTTGCCTTCGTCGGGTGCCATGGTGTTGACGGCGACGGGGCCAAGCGGCGACAGACCCGAGCGCTTGAGCACGGCGGCGGTCTCACGTTGGTTCAGGTGGCTGCCATCGGCAAGGATATGCGGCGTCATGATGCCCGCCTCGCGCGCTTTGGCGCGCAGTTCCTCGACCAGTTCGGCGGAAGGGCCATGCGCGGTGCAGCGCGGATCGCTTTCGTACGGCGCAACGACATCGCGCACGAAGCGTTCGACGCGGTCCGCGATTTCCTGGCTTCGTTCGGTAGGACAGGGGGTGAACATGAGTGCCATTCCCTCAGAGTGTGTTGACCAGACGGCTGCGGCCGACGGTCAGCCGCTTGCATGACAACGGCAGATTGTAGGATGATTTCATCCCATGTCAACGGTTCCGAGACTTGATGCCCGGTCAATCCATTAGAATCGCGCCCGTGCCAAGATCGACCTCCCCTTCCTCCGCAGTGCCCATCGATACGCCCGTTGATAGGCCCGTTGCGTCCGCCCCGGCGGATCGTAGTGCGTCCGACACGGTGTTCTTCGGGATCATCAACGGCCTGGAAGCGGGCGGCTTCGTGCCTGGCCAGCGGCTTGTGGAAACCGACCTGGTGACGTATTTCGGCGTTGGCCGCAATTCGGTGCGCGAAGCGCTGCAGCGGCTCGCCGCCGAGGGCATTGTCGACCTCCCGCGCCACCGCGGCGCGATCATCCGCCGGCTCAGCCTGCAGGAAACCCTCGATGTCCTCGATGTGGCCGAGCGCATGACCGGCCTGCTCGCGCGCGCGGCAACGCGGGGGAGCGGCAACCGCGAACTGGCACAGGCGTTGCGCGCTTCGGTACAGGGACTGGTCGCGGCCGAGAAGTCACATGATGGTGAGAGCTTCTCGAGCACCAGACGGCACTTCTACCGCACGCTGCTGGAGATGGGCGACAACCGCGAGCTGCGCCGGCTGTTCCCGACCATCCATATGCCGATCGTGCACGCGCAGCACCGGCTGGCGTCGTTGCGGCAGATGCGGCTGGACGACTACCGGCGCATCGCCACGGCCGTGCTTGCTGGCGACCCCGAAGCGGCCGAGAAAGCCGGTGCGGCGCACGTGCAGAATGTGCGCAGTGCGATCCTGGAGAGGCAGCCGGCCTGAGGGACCATCAACATGAATTGTTGGACCGTGGAGCGAAGACATGCGTCAAGTCCTTCTGATCGTGGACGTGCAATCCACGTTCTCTCCGCCCGAATGGCTGATCGACGGTATCCGGGAACTGGCCAGACACGTGCCGTCGGTGGCAACGATCGAGTTGCACGACGAGACGCAGACGCCGTTCCAGAGCCAGCTGGGCTGGTGCCCCGCTGTCGTGGATCAGTGCCTGGTGGAGGCGGACGAGATCTTCGTCAAGCACGGCTATGCGCCATCGCCTGCCACCATCGAATACCTGAAGAAAATGAACCCGGATCGGGTGCTGGTCTGTGGGATCCAGACCGATACATGCGTGCTCGCAGCGGGCTTCGCGCTGTTTGATGCAGGGCTCCATCCGACGCTGGTCACGGACCTGACTGCCGGCTCGTCGCTCGACAGGTCAGGGCAACTTGGCATCAGGCTGTGGAAACATCATTTTCGGCAGACCATCCTGAAGGATGAACTGCTTGACGGCCAATCAGGATGCCCGGCCGGCATGCCGTGACGCCGGGAGCGACTCAGTTCAAGGTCAGAGCTCGTTGCTGCACATGGCGTTGCGCCGTCGGCCGCGATCAGAGGTAAGGTCGCCCTCGCGAATTGCCCTTGATGCAGGCCAGCGGCTACCATCCCCGAATATCGCCGGGCCAACTATAGTAGCGACACCGGCACAATATTGCCCGGTCCGGATGGCGCATGCGGCATGCCATCTCGTGGTTCTTGCCCCGGAGCCCCCACCCATGGCATTCACCCACACGGTCGGCCAGCACCGCCACGTCTTTGCCGACCTGCGCATGCTGCTGGCCAAGGCCAGTCCTGCCCGTTCCGGCGACTATCTTGCCGGCATTGCCGCCGCGAGCGAGGAGGAGCGCATGGCGGCACGCATGGCGCTTGCCGCCGTGCCGCTTTCGCGGTTCCTGTCCGAAGCGCTGGTTCCGTATGAGGACGACGAGGTGACTCGTCTGATCGTCGATAGCCACGATGCCGGTGCCTTTGCGGAAATCGCGGCGCTTACAGTCGGCGACTTCCGCAACTGGCTGCTGCTGCATGAGACCGACAGCGCCGCGCTCGCGCGCGTGGCGCCCAGCATCACGCCGGAGATGGCCGCGGCGGTGAGCAAGCTGATGCGCAACCAGGACCTTGTCGCCGTGGCGCGCAAGTGCCGCGTGGTGACGCGCTTTCGCAGCACGGTGGGCCTGGCCGGCCGGCTGTCGGTGCGGTTGCAGCCCAACCATCCGACCGACGATCCCAAGGGCATCGCGGCATCGATCATCGACGGGCTGATGTATGGCTGCGGCGATGCGACCATCGGCGTCAATCCGGCGTCGGACAACCTGGGCGCGATCGTGTCCCTGCTGCGCATGATCGACGATCTGCGCTGCCGCTTTGACATTCCCACGCAGTCCTGCGTGCTCACGCATGTCACCAACACGCTGCGCGCGATGGAGCAGGGCGCGCCGGTGGACCTGGTGTTCCAGTCGGTGGCGGGCAGCGAGCGCGCCAATGCCGCGTTTGGCATCAGCCTGTCGCTGCTGGCAGAGGCGCATGACGCCGCGCAGGCGCTGGCGCGCGGCACGGTGGGCAGCAACGTGATGTATTTCGAGACCGGGCAGGGCAGTGCGTTGTCCGCCAACGCGCACCACGGCGTGGACCAGCAGACCATGGAAGCGCGTGCCTATGCGGTGGCGCGCCGGTTCTCGCCGCTGCTCGTCAACACGGTGGTAGGCTTCATCGGGCCGGAGTACCTGTACGACGGCAAGCAGATCATCCGTGCCGGGCTGGAGGACCATTTCTGCGGCAAGCTGCTGGGCGTGCCGATGGGCTGCGACGTCTGCTACACCAACCATGCCGAAGCCGACCAGGACGACATGGACACGCTGCTGACGCTGTTCGGCGTGGCCGGCATCAACTTCATCATGGGCGTGCCGGGGGCCGACGACATCATGCTGAACTACCAGAGCACCTCATTCCACGACGCGCTGTACCTGCGCGAGGTACTCGGCCTGCGCCCGGCACCCGAGTTCGAAGCCTGGCTGCAGCGCATGGGCATTGCCGATGGCAGTGGACGCCTGCTGGAGCCCGCGGAACGGCAGCCGTTGCTCGAACTGGCGCATACGCTGTAGCTGCTGACAGGATCATTGCCATGACAAAGCCACCGGCCACTGTCACCCAGCAGAACCCCTGGCAGCAGTTGCGCCAGTTCACGCGCGCGCGCATTGCGCTGGGGCGCGCCGGGCACAGCCAGACGACCGACACGGTGCTGGCATTCGGACTGGCCCATGCGCAGGCGCGCGACGCGGTGCACCTGCCACTGGACTGTGCGGCCGTCGCATCCGCGCTCGACCGCGCCGGCTTTGCCACCTTGCCTGTTCACAGTGCGGCACCCGACCGCGAGCATTACCTGCGACGTCCGGACCTGGGCCGCAGGCTCGATGAGCCCAGCCGCGCGCGGCTGGCCAGGGCACGTCCGGATGCGGCACCCGATGTGGTCATCGTGATTGCCGACGGCCTGTCCGCGCTGGCTGCGCAGAGCCATGGCGTGCCACTGCTTTGCGCCGTGCGCGAGCGATTGCCGGAGGGCTGGGCCATGGCGCCGGTGGTGGTCGCGGAACAATCGCGCGTGGCGCTTGGCGACGAGGTGGGTGAGTTGCTGGATGCCCGCCAGGTGGTGATGCTGATCGGCGAGCGGCCGGGGCTGAGTTCGCCCGACAGCCTGGGCATTTACCTGACCTATGCGCCGCGTGTCGGCCGCACGGATGCAGAGCGCAACTGCATCTCCAATGTGCAGCCCGAAGGACTGTCCTATGCGCAGGCGGCAGACCGGCTGGTGTTCCTGCTGCGTGGCGCGGCCGCGCTCGGCTGTTCCGGCGTGGCGCTCAAGGACGACAGCGCGCATGCACTGCCGGACGCCTCGGAAGGCGAGCACAACGCCATTGGCAATGACTGAACGCGGCAGCCGCACACCGCGCACCACACGGAGACCGATATGCAAGCCGACATCAACCTGCAGGCCTGGCTGGAATCGCACCCCGCCAACGGTGTGACGACGATCGCCGCCTATGTCAGCGCGGCGCGGGAGGTTGAACTGCAGTACGACATCCGGCTGCGCAACAGCGGGCAGGGCAGCACATCGGCCGTCGCGCAGAGCGGCACCGTGCACGTGAAGCAGAACCAGCCCAGCCAGGTGTCATCAATGGCGGTGACGCCCGTGCCGGGCGGCAAGTGCGAAGTGGGCCTGACGCTGCGCGAAGGCAATGCGGTGGTCGGCCGGTATACGCTCGACTGCAGCGCCAAATGACCACGGCCGGCGCATGGCCGGCCGTTGCCCGTTTGCGATAGTCGCGGCTACATCATGCGCCGCGAAAAATGCCCCTGTTCGGCATCCGACATCAGGTTCGAGAACTGGTCCATGCTCATATGCACCAGTTCCTGGTGGTCGCCCGCTTCGAAGTAGACGTCGGGCTGTTTCATCAGGCTGTCGTCGACATAGGTCTGCATGCCATACGCCATGGCCACGGGCGGGATCGCACCGAGGTCGCAGTCCTTGAAGACCTCGCGGATCTCGTCTTCATGCGCGAGCACCAGCTTGCGGCCGGTCTGCTCGCAGAGCGCGGCCATGTGCAGGTGATGGCTGGACGGGATTACGGCGGCGACATAGCCGTTCTCGTCTTCCAGCAACAGGGTCTTGGCCAGGCGGTCTCCGGGTACGTGCGCAGCCTCTGCAGTGGCCATGCTGCTGAGGGTGTAGGGGTGGTGGATGAGGTCGTACTGCGTATTCTTCCTGCTCATGCAGGTCGCCAGCGTGCTTGCCAGGGCCATGATTGCTCCTCTGGATACGAAGGCCGGCACCCCCCCGGGGCACCGGCCGGGATCAAGGGTTTTCCTTGTGTACCTACTATAGACCGTGGTGTCAGCTCTGGCGCGGCGCGGGCGTATCGTGCAGCCGCGGCCACACGGCCTGGAGCTCCGTCTTCAGGAAGGTCAGCAGGCAGCGCGTGGCCAGCGTCTGGTAGCGGTTGGGCATGGTCAGCATATAGAGCCGGCTGCCGAACACGCTGATGCGGTAGCCGTCCAGCAGCGGCGTCAGCGTGCCGCTGGCCAGTTCGGCGCCGATGGCGTAGATCGGGAAGATGCCGATGCCGAGCCCGGCCATCACGGCCTCCTTCAGGAACCCGAAGTTCTCGGAGCTCAGCGAGGGTTCGAGCACCACCTGCTCGCGCGCGGCGGTGCCGTGCGGTGGCGTGCCGGACACCTTGAGCTTCTGGCCGACCGGCGACGCGCACACCACTGCGTGCCCGTCGAGTTCCGCCAGGACGCGGGGCGCCGGGTGCGCGGCCAGGTAGGCCGGTGCGCCGCAGACGACCCAGTCGACTTCGCCGATCTCCGTCGCCACCACCGAATCGGGCGGCGTGGAAATGATGCGCAGGGCCACGTCCACGTCTTCCGACACCAGGTTGTGGACGCGGTTGTCGAAGACCACATCGAGCTTGATATCGGGGTAGCGCTGCTTGAACTGCACCAGCAGCGGCGAAAGCATCGTATGTCCGAGGCCCGTCGGCACCGACAGCCGCACGTGGCCCTGCAGGCTCTTGCCCATATTGCTGATGAGCGCATTGGCCGCCGCCACCTCGCCCAGGATATTGCGTCCGTGCTCGTAGAGCCCGGCACCGACGGGCGTGGGCTCCACGTGGCGCGTGGTTCGGCGCAGCAGCTGCACGCCAAGCTCTTCTTCCAGCGCCTTCAGGTGGTAGCTGACGTTGGCCCGCGTCATCTTGAGCTTGCGCGCGGCGGCGCTGAGGTTGCCGGCATCGACAATGTCGACGAACAGGCGCAGGGCGTTGAGATCCATGGGTGGGGAACAGGCAGTTCAGGGCGCGGGCTGCCGACGGCAGCATCCGTACCCGTATACTGCCACGCGCAGCCGGCGGCACCCGCCGCCGGCCGGCTTGAAACGCGCGTACCGGTGGACAATGATGAGTCCCTGAGGGTCCCCAACTCATATGCCGATGTCCAGTTCCCTGCGCACATGCCTGTACCTGATGCTGCTCGCGGCAATCGAGCCGTCGTGGGCGCAGGACCTGGTCGAATGCAGGCGCATCGACCAGGAGCAGCTCGCCGCTGCGAGTACCGAGACCCTGCTGTTCCTGCGCTGCCGCGCGCGCCGCATCTCCTATGAAGCGCCGCGGATCAAGGGCGTGTCGCAGCGCGTCAAGGACGACCTGATGTTCGCCTGCCTGGACCAGGTCGATGCGGTTGAGCATCAGTTGCGTGTGCGGCATGGCTATACGCGGGAGTCGTTGTCGCGCGAGCGGTGTGAGTAGCGGATAGCCACGATGCCGGCAATCGTCACGCGAACCCCCCATTGGCCCGCAACACCTGTGCATTCACCCACCCCCCATCAGGCCCCGCGAGGAACGACACCACGGCGGCAATATCCTCTGGCGTACCCAGCCGTTCCAGCGGCGGCAGCCTGGCCATCTGCTCGACCTGCGCCGGGCTCTTGCCTGCCATAAACAACTCCGTCGCCACCGGGCCGGGCGCCACGGCGTTCACCGTGATATCGCGGCCGCGCAGCTCGTTGGCCAGCACGCGCACCAGTCCTTCCACGCCGGCCTTGGAGGCAATGTACGGTCCGTAGCCCGCGAATGAGCGCGCAATCACGCTGGTCGACAGCGCGATGATGCGCCCGCCGGCACCGAGGCGGCTCGCCGCCTGCGACAGCACCAGGAACGTGCCGCGCAGGTTGGTGGCAATCACGCGGTCGAACGCTTCCAGGTTTTCCATCGAGATGTTCGCCATGGGCAGCACGCCTGCGCTGTTGACCACGGTGTCGATGCGGCCGAAGGCTGCCTGCGCGGCATCGAACATGCGGGTCACGTCTTCGGGCCGTGCCACGTCGGCCTGCGCGGCGATGGCATTGCCGCCGGCATCGCGGATGGCGGCGACGGTGGCCTCCGCCTGGGCCGTATTGCCGGCATAGCCGACCGCCACGTCAAAGCCGTCGGCGGCCAGGCGCAGCGCAATGGCGCGCCCGATGCCACGCGAAGCGCCGGTGACGATGGCCGCCTTGCGGGTCGTGGTGGAAATGGTTGGTTCCATGATGGCTCTCCGTTGAGGCCCGGGGCATGTCCCGGCGCGGTTTCGATGGAGTTATCATGAACGTTGATGCTGGCTGGATAAATGCTGGCAAATCGAAAGGATTTTCCAAGCACGGCCAACAATCTGGCTGGATGACGGCCATTTGTGCGGATAAATACTCTCCATGGATCGACTCGACACGCTGCGCCTGTTCACCCGCATCGTCGAACTGGGCAGCTTCACGCGCGCCGCCGGCGCGCTGGATATCCCGCGGGCGACGGCCACGCATGCGATCAAGGAGATGGAAGCCTCACTGGGCGCGCGCCTGCTGGAGCGCACGACGCGCCAGGTACGGCCGACGGCCGATGGGCAGGCGTTCTATGAGCGCTGCCGCCGCATCCTGACCGAACTTGAAGATGCCGAGGCGGCACTGAGCACATCCACGGCCAATCCGCGTGGCACGCTGCGGCTGGACCTGCATGGCGTGCATGCGCGCGAGATCATCCTGCCGCGCATCGCGCAGTTCCGGCAGCGCTATCCGCAGGTCGAGCTCGTGATCAGTACCGGGGACCGGCTCGTCGACCTCGTGCGCGAAGGCATCGACTGCGTGGTGCGTGCCGGACAACCGCGCGATTCCTCGCTGGTGGTGAAGCGCCTTGCGCTGATGCCTGAAGTGATCTGTGCCAGCCCGGATTACCTGGCGCGCTTCGGCACGCCGCGCCGTCCGGACGAGCTCGTCGCGCACCAGGCCGTTGGCTTCTTCTCGGCGAGCCACGATGTGCGCTACCCGCTCACGCTGACGGTGGGTGGCGCAGTCGCCGAGTACAAGCTGGACAGCGAAGTATCGGTCAACGACGCCGAGAACTACACCGTGTGTGCGTTATCCGGGTGCGGCATGATCCAGGTGCCGCGCTTCCGCGTGCAGCCCTACCTGGATTCGGGCCGGCTGGTGCAGGTGCTGGCCGACTGGCCGTGCCCGGACCTGCCGGTGTCCGTGCTCTACCCGTATCACCGGCAGCTGTCGCCGCGGGTGCGGGTTTTTGTCGACTGGGTCAGCCAGGTGTATGCGGCGGTGTTTGGCTAGGGTCTGTTGCGTGCTGATCGCGCTGATTCGGCGTGGCATCCTGAATCCGCCAGCCGGGTGCAGCCCTGCGCAAGATGATCAACGACCAGCGTGCGCAGTGGAAGCCCATGGTGGCGGCTTCGGGCTTCACTGCCAGCGACTGATCGCGGAAGGAAAGGTGACTACTCGATCGTCACCTTCCCGTCCTTCACCAGCTTCGCGAACTTGACGGTTTCATCGTTGATGCGCTTCGCGAATTCGTCGGCCGTGTTCGCCATGGGTTCCGCACCGGCGGCCAGCATGCGCTGCTGGAAGTCCTGCGACTTCACGATCTTCACGATCTCGGCGCTGAGCCTGGACACGATCGGCTTGGGCGTGGCCGCAGGCGCCAGCACACCGAACCACGTGCCGATATCAAAGCCCTTCAGGCCCGATTCTTCGAGCGTCGGTACCTCGGGCAGCGCGCTGGACCGCTCTGCCGTCGTCACTGCCAGGGCTCTGAGCTTGCCGGCCTTGATATGGGGCAGCACCGTGGTCAGCGTATCAAACGACATGGTGACCTGTCCGCCCAGCAGGTCAGTCGTCAGCGGGCCGCTGCCCTTGTATGGCACGTGCAGCAGCGACGCGCCCGTCGCCGCCTGGAACTGAGTGCCGATCAGGTGCTGTGCCGTGCCATTGCCGTTGGAGCCATACGCGAATTCCATGGGCGATTTCTTCGCCAGTGCGACCAGTTCCGCGACGTTCTTCGCCGGCGTTTTGGCGGCGTTGATGACAAGCACGTTGGGCACCATCGCGACCGTTGCAACCGGTGCCAGGTCCTTCTGGAAACTGTAGGGCAGCTTCCTGTAGACGCTGGTCGCGATGGTGTGGTGCACCGCGCCCATCAGCAGCGTGTAGCCGTCCGGCTTCGCCTTGGCCACGTAGTCCGCGCCAACCGTCGCGCCGGCGCCGGGCCGGTTCTCGACGATGACAGGCTGCCCAAGGTTCTTCGACAACTGGTCCCCGAGCGCGCGCGCCAGCACGTCCGTCGTGCCGCCGGACGGAAATGGCACCACCAGGCTGATCGGCCGCGCGGGCCATTCCTGGGGTAGCGCGGCCGGGGACGCGGCGAACCCGGCCGCCAGCACCGAAAGGCGAAGAATGTTCCGCAAGGCAAGGGAAGTGCGCATTGGCTGTCTCCTGTTTGATGGGTATGCGCGGCAGACGCGCATCGCCGGGCTTGATGGTCTCTGCCGCCTCGGAGGCAAGCGCGTCGAGCACGTGGCGCGGCACGTCGATGCCATAGCGCCGGATGATGTCGAGTGCGTCGGCACGCGTAGTGGAGTCGGCCACCGTCGGGCCGGAGGCGATGTCGATCGGGTCATCGCCGGGCACGGTAATGCTCAGGCCGCCCTGGCCTGCTGGCTCGCGGCCAAGTAATCGCAGACAGCCTTGGTCACATCGGCCGTACGGGCCTTGCCGCCGAGGTCGCCGGTGTGCAGCGCGGGGTTTGCGGTGACGGCTTCGATGGCTGCCATCAGGCGCTGTGCGGCGGCTCGCTCGCCAAGGTGTTCCAGCAACATGACGACGGACCAGAACGTGCCGACGGGATTGGCCAGGCCCTTTCCCATGATGTCGAAGGCAGAGCCGTGGATCGGCTCGAACATGGACGGGTAGCGGCGCTCCGGGTCGATATTGCCGGTCGGCGCGATGCCGAGGCTGCCCGCGAGCGCGGCGGCCAGGTCGCTCAGGATGTCGGCGTGCAGGTTGGTGGCGACGATGGTGTCGAGCGACTTCGGACGGTTGACCATGCGCGCGGTCGCGGCATCGACGAGTTCCTTGTCCCAGGTGACGTCCGGGAATTCCTTCGCCACCTGCACGGCCACTTCGTCCCACATCACCATGGCGTGGCGCTGCGCGTTGGACTTGGTGATGACCGTCAGCAGCTTGCGCGGACGCGATTGCGCCAGCCTGAACGCAAAGCGCAGGATGCGCTCGACGCCAACACGGGTCATCATCGACACGTCGGTCGCGGCTTCGATCGGATGGCCCTGGTGGACGCGGCCGCCGACGCCGGAGTATTCGCCTTCGGAGTTCTCGCGCACGATGACCCAGTCCAGGTCCTCGGGCGCGCAGCGCTTGAGCGGCGCGTCGACGCCGGGCAGGATGCGCGTCGGACGCACATTGGCGTACTGGTCGAAGCCCTGGCAGATCTTCAGGCGCAGGCCCCAGAGCGTGATGTGGTCGGGAATCTGGTTGTCGCCGGCCGAGCCGAACAGGATCGCGTCCTTGCCGCGCAGCGCGTCCAGGCCATCCGCCGGCATCATCACGCCGTGCTGGCGGTAGTAGTCGCCGCCCCAGCCGAAGTTCTCGAACTCGAAGCGGAAGCTCGCGCCCGCGGCGGCCAGCGCTTCCATCACCTCGCGCCCGGCGGGCACCACCTCCTTGCCAATGCCATCGCCCGGAATCGTCGCGATCTTGTACGTCTTCATCTTTCGTATCCTGTCGGGGTCGCCGCTGAATTGAGTGAGGTTTGAGTGAAGTGGATTCTGTCCGGTAGACGAGGTTTTGGATCGGCGCTAGAGTTAAACCATTATTAACCTGAAGTTAACAACGAGATGGGCGCGTCGAGCGGTATCCAGCCGTCCGAACTGGGCTTCTTCGCCTCGGTGGCGACGGCAGGCAGCCTGAGCGCCGCTGCGCGCGACCTGGGCATCACCACAGCGGCGGTCAGCAAGCGGCTCGCGCAGATGGAGTCGCGCATCGGCATGCCGCTGGTGACGCGGACCACGCGCCGCATGAGCCTGACGCCGGAAGGAGAGGTGTTCCTGGAGCATGCGCGGCGGATCCTCGGCGAGATCGATGACCTGCAGCAACTGCTGACCAGCGCCAAGGGCCGGCCCAGCGGTCTGCTGCGCGTCAATGCCACGCTCGGCTTCGGCCGCATGCACGTGGCGCCGGTGATTGCCGAGTACAGCTGCAAGTATCCGGACGTCGACGTGCAGCTCCAGCTATCGGCTGATCCGCCGCCGCTGACCGACGACGCCTTCGATGTGTGCGTGCGCTTCGGCGAGCCGCCCGATGCCCGCATCGTTGCCAAGCTGCTGGCGCCCAACCGGCGCCTGCTTTGCGCATCGCCGAAGTACCTGCGCGAGCATGGCGTGCCGCAGACGCCGTCGGACCTGCTGCGCCACAACTGCATCGGCATCCGGCAGGGCAGCGATGCCTATGGCGTATGGCGCCTGACGCCGGTCAAGGGCGGGAAGACACGCACGGAGTCGATTCATGTGCGCGGCAACCTCACGACCAATGACGGGGAGATCGCGGTGAACTGGGCGCTCGAAGGGCACGGCATCGTGATGCGCGCGGAATGGGATATCGAGCGCTACCTGCGCAGCGGCCGGCTGGTGCAGGTGCTGCCCCAGTACGCCACCCCGGAGGCGAATATCTATGCCGTGTACCAGCAGCGCCACCAGTTGTCGTCGCGCATCCGGCTCTTCGTGGAGTTCCTGGCGCTGAAATTCAGCGAGTTCGGCAAGTAGGGCGCAACAGCCAGCTTTGCCCCGCTGGCTGGCGCCCTGCGTACAATGCGGGGCTCGACTCCTGGGATGATGTCCGTGAAGAAAACCGACCTGGAAAAAAACAAGGGCCTGAAGATTGCCAACAGCATGAAGCAGGCGGGCGCCAACCGCGGCGGCTCCCTGCCGAAGACGAAGGGCCAGCAGGCCGCCGGCAAGACCGGATTGCTCGGCAAGCTGCTGGGCAAGGCGCTGCCGCCGGAGAAGGCGGAGGATTGAAGTGCAGTCTTCGGCCCGCGAGCGTGGATATGGCGCGGCGGGCCGTAGTCGTCGTACCTATTGATGTTTCCAGAATTCATGACAACGCAAAATATTCGTCGTCCCCGCGCAGGCGGGGACCCAGTGACTTTTTGTCCCCCTTCGGGGGACTTGTAAGACGCTGGATTCCCGCCTTCGCGGGAATGACGGTGGTTGCTTTGATGTTGTCGTGAAATAGGGAAAGCTCAATAGATTGGCGGGGCGCCACGTCCTGCTTTGGCCAGCGCTACCGCAAGCCGGGCGCCAACTTCGGCGTTGTGTTTCACCAGCGCGATATTGGTTGCCAGGCTGCGCCCGCCTGTCAGTGCCTTGATCCGTGCCAGCAGGAACGGGGTCACGGCCTTGCCCGTGATCCCTTGGGCCTGCGCCTCGGCGAGCGCCTGCTGTGTCAGCGCATCGATCTCCTCTGATGGCATCGCAGCCGCTACCGGCACCGGCGTGCTTAGTACCACGCCGCCCGCGAGCCCGAGATCCCATTTTGTGCGGATGAAGCGTGCCTGGTCAGCGGCATCATCCAGCCTGTAGTCCGCCCGAAAGCCGCTATCGCGCGTGTAGAACGCCGCGAAATTGTCCTGTTCGCAACTGAGCACGGGCACGCCATGGGTTTCCAGGTATTCCAGCGTCAGCCCGATATCCAGGATCGACTTGGCGCCCGCGCACACCACCGCTACCGAGGTCCGCGCCAGTTCCTGCAGGTCAGCCGAGATATCGAAGGTCTCCTGCGCGCCGCGGTGCACGCCGCCGATACCGCCGGTGACAAAGACCTCGATGCCGGCCAGCGCCGCGCAGATCATCGTGCCGGCCACCGTGGTCGCGCCGAGTGCGCCGCTGGCCAGCACGGCGGGCAGGTCGCGGCGGCTGACTTTATGCGCTTCGCCGGAACGGCCGAGCCGTTCGAGTTCATCCTCGGACAGCCCGATGCGGATGCGCCTGTCGATCAGCGCGATCGTCGCGGGCTCGGCACCCAGGTCGCGGATCACGGTTTCCACCTCGCGCGCCGTGCGCACGTTTTCGGGGTAGGGCATGCCGTGCGCGATGATGGTCGATTCCAGCGCGACAAGGGGACGGCCGGCAGCGCGCGCTGCAGCGGCGGGGGCGCTGTAGGTCAGCCAGGATCGGGCGAGGTTGGCAGCCAATTCGATGTTCCCCGCGGACAGCAGGTCGCGCTGATTGGCCGGGGCGACGGTCGAGCCCCGGCTAGCTTGTTACTACACTTCCTTGGTCATCCCCTTCAGGTCAATCCACAAGGCAAACTCCTCCTCCGTCACGTGTCCCGACGCAATCGCCGCCTCGCGTAGCGACAGGTTGCGCTTGACCGCCAGCTTGGCGATCTCGGCGGCCTTGTCGTAGCCGATATGCGGATTGAGCGCGGTCACCGGCATCAGCGAGCGTTCGAGCAGTTCGGCAATGCGCTCGCGATCCGCTTCCACGCCTTCGACCATGTGTTCGGCGAAGCTCGATGCCGCATCGGCAAGCAGGGTCACCGACTGCAGCAGGCTGTAGACGATCACCGGCTTGTACGCATTGAGTTCGAGCGTGCCCAGCGCATTGGCCAGTGTCACCGTGGTGTGATTGCCGATCACGCGGCAGCACACCATCGCCAGCGCTTCGGCCTGCGTGGGATTGACCTTGCCCGGCATGATCGACGAGCCCGGCTCGTTGGCCGGCAGCTGCAGTTCGGCAAAGCCCGCGCGCGGGCCGGATCCAAGCAGCATGAAGTCGCGCGCGATCTTCAGGAATGATGAGGCCGTCGTATTGAGCGCGCCGGACAGGTCCGCCAGCGCATCGTGGGCGGCCTGCAAGGCATAGCGGTTCGGTGCCGGCTCGAACGGCAGGCCTGTGTAGTCGGCCAGCGCGCGCGCGAACGCGGCGGCGAACCCGGGCGGCGCGTTCAGGCCGGTGCCCACGGCCGTGCCGCCCTGCGCGACGGGCATGGCGCGCAGCATGGACTGCTGCAGCCGCGACTGCGCGTCGGCTACCTGCGTCATATAGCCCGAGAACTCCTGGCCGAGGGTCAGGGGCACAGCATCCTGCAAGTGGGTGCGGCCGACCTTGACGATGTCGGCAAACGCGTCCACCTTGCGCGAGAAGGTCTGCTGAAGCAGTTCCAGCGCCGGCAGCAACTTCTGCTGGATCGCCCGCGTGGCGGCGATGTGCATGGCGGTCGGGAAGCTGTCGTTGGACGACTGGCTCGCGTTGACGTGGTCGTTCGGGTGCACCGGCTTCTTGCTGCCCACCTGGCCGCCCAGCAATTGAATGGCACGGTTGGCGATGACCTCGTTGAGGTTCATGTTGGTCTGGGTGCCGGAACCGGTCTGCCAGACCGACAGCGGGAACTCGTCGGGCCAGCGGCCTTCGATCACTTCGCTGGCCGCATGCTCGATGGCGCCGGCCAGTTCCTGCGAGAGCACGCCCAGCTCGCGGTTGGCACGCGCGGCGCACAGTTTGAGGACGGCGAACGCTTCAATCAGCGCCGGCGGCATCTTTTCATTGCCGATGCGGAAATTCTGGCGCGAGCGCTCGGTCTGCGCCCCCCAGAGATGGTCGGCGGGTACCGGCACATCGCCGAGACTGTCTTTTTCAATGCGGGTGGCGGAGGAAGACGGTGCGGACATTGACGAGCTCCTGGCAACGGGGAGAGAGGTTGGCCGGCGGCGGTACGGGATGGCCGTTCTCTAGAATAGTGCGTCATGTCCGGCGTCCGGGCATTCCCCGGCAACCAGCGTGCACCCTGTACTCCCTCCGCGAGCATCGTGACGCGCGGGTCATCGATGCCTTTGCCACGCTGGCGGTACCGGCCAGCCAGGACGCACCGGGGCGCGTGCGGCGATGGAGTGAGGCGACCGGCACCCACCGGGGTGCCGGCATGCGGTACGCCGCGGCTAGGCCGTCATCTTCAGGCAGGCTTCCATGCAGGCCGCGCAGGCGCGGGCGCATTCCTGGCAATGGTCGGCGTCGTGCCGCTCGCATTCTTCCTTGCACCACTTGCAGACTTCGGCGCAATCTTCGCAGACGAGCGGGGCAAATTCGCTGTTGCGGAGCATATAGGACGCGGCAAGCTGCGCAATGCCGGCGCAGTCCATGTCCAGCGCGATGCAGCGCGCCATCTTGCGCACGTCAGGCTCTTCCAGGCACGCCGCGGCGCACTTGAGCGCGGCGGCGGCGCAGGCATTGCAGGCGGCAATGCAGTCGGCGTAGCGGCGGGCGTTTTCCTGCACGGTGGGTCGGATCATGGGAGCGTCCTCCTTGGGGGATCGGTGACGGGGACAAGCAGAGACCCGCGGCGGTGACTGAAACGCCAGTCGCGGGCGACCTTATCCACAATAGCAGGCGCGAACGTGTCCTGCCGGGGCGGGTTTGCTGCACAGCAGTGATCTACAATGCCGCCTGCACCGCACAACCGGCCGCATGAGTGGCCATGGCGGTGGCACTTGCCGCCCTTGGCCGTGCTCTAATCGGAAAGGCGGCATTCCACACGTGGCAGGAAAGGAAGGACATCATGGGCGAGGCAAAACGACGGGGTACGCCCCAGCAGCGTGCCGAACAGGCACGTGCGAAGAAAGAGGCCCTGCGCCCGGCGCAACTGGTTTGCGGCCACTGCAAGGCTGCCTTCCGCGAATTCGACGAACTGGATGTGCCGGGGCTGCCCGGCATCGACGCCGTCTTTGGCGGGCAGTGTCCGGCGTGCGGCAATGACGTGGTCGTTTTCAAGGGCGAGCCGAACGCCGTGGCCGAAGCGATGCTTGCCTGGCAGAAGATGCTGGGCGCCGACGCGCAGCTCGGCTACCAATCCAGCGATGGCCGCCATGTGCCGTATGAGCCGGGCAGCGATGCCGGCGAAGACCCGGGCGGCACGGTTCACTGAGGGCTGTCGGCGGTGGCCAGCTCCGGCGGGCCGATCTCGTACCGGCCCCGTCCTGCGCCCTTGGCGCGGTACAGCAGCACGTCGGCCAGGCGCATCAGTTCGCGCTCCTGTGTCGGGCCACCGTCGTACAACGCCACGCCGATGCTGACGTCGATGTCGGCGAACATGCCTTCGAATTGAAAGCGCTGGCCCACCGCGCACAGGATCGCGGTGGCCACGCTGCGGGCCGCGGCCGCGTGGCCGACGCTTTCGAGGATCACCGCGAATTCGTCGCCGCCCAGGCGTGCCACGGCATCCTGCTTGCGCACGCAGCCCAGCACGCGCTTGGCAAAGGCCTGCAGCAGCAGGTCGCCGGCGGCATGGCCGTGGATGTCGTTGACGGCCTTGAAGCGGTCCATGTCCAGGTACAGCAGCGCCATCATCGCGCCGGTTTCGCGGCAGTGCGCCATGGCATGCTGCAGGCGGCTTTCGAACGCGCTGCGGTTCAGCAGCTGTGTCAGGTGGTCGGTGCTGGAAATATGCGACAGGCGCAGGGTTTCGAGCTTGCGCGGCGTAATGTCCTGCACGTGGATATGCACGCCGACCACCTCGCTGCCGTCCGCGCTCCATTCGGGGCGGTAGCTGGTTTCCATGCAGTGGTACTCGGGCTCGTTGTCTTCGGACTCGAAGGTCACTACAGCACCGGCCAGCGCGCGTTGCAGGAAGGGCTGCGCCCGGGCATAGCGCGTTTCGCCCAGCACCTCGCGCACAGTCTTGCCGCGCAGCTCCTCCAGCGTCAGGCCGAAGGTGTGTTCATAGGCAATGTTGTTGAACACGTAGCGCTCGTTCGTATCGACAAAGGCCAGCAGCGACGGCAGCGTGTCGGTGACGGCGCGCAGGCGCCGCTCGCTGCGGTCCAGTTCCTGGCGCCGGTCGCGCACATCGCGCATGAGGCGGGTGAAGGCGCGCGCCAGGTCGCCGATTTCGTCGCGATGCTGCCGCGCAGGCAGGCGTTCGAAGGCGGACAGGTCGGAGGCGCTGTCCCGTACCACCTCATGCAGCCGCGTCAGGGGCGCCAGCAGGTGGCGCACGGCCAGCCAGATGGATACAGCCACCAGCACCAGTGCCAGCCCGGCCAGCATCAGGAAGCGTTGCTGCATGCGGTGCAGCGGCGCGTAGGCCTCGCGCGCGGGCAGCAGCGCCACGAGTTCCCAGCCCGTGGTGGACATCAGGTAGCGTGAGACCACCGGACGCGTGGGCGTGAGGAATTCGAACAGGGCCGCGCGGTCGTCCTCGCCGCAGGTGTCGCCGATGGCGCGGGCCGGCTGGCGCGCCTGCGCCGGGTCGGGATGCTGCACGTAGACGGGGCGGCTGCCCGCCGAGACCAGGCAGTAGAAGCCCGTGGTGCCCAACCGGTTGTGCAGCACCTCCACGACGAAGTTCGAGCTCGACAGGTCGAGCCAGCCGCCCACCAGGCCGGCGAAGTGCCCTTGCGCGGAAATGACCGGCACCGCCACGATCACGCCGAGACGGTCACTGGTACGCGCACGGATCGGCGGGCTGACCACGGGCGCAAGCGTGCGTGCCGCTTCGCGGAAATAGCTGCGGTCGCCCACTTCGGTGACCAGCCCGGTATCGCCAAGCGCCGTGCCGCGCGCGTCGACCACCGTCAGCGCGTTGAACGCGCCGGGAACCGGGATGGCGCGCCGGACCTGCGTCAGGGCCTGGGCCAGCGCCGCGTGGGCCTCGGCGCCGCGCGCCGTGCCGAGCAGGCCCGCAAGCTGTCCGGCCTGCTGCGTCAGCAGCATGATGCGGTCTTCCATGGCGGTATCGATCTGGTCCGCAGACAGCTTGACGATCGAGTCCTGCTCGTCCTGCAGCACGTCATGCAGGTCGCGGTGCGCCGCGTACAGCGAAGTGAGCACGATGCCGGTGCCGAACACTGCGGCCAGCACCGTGGTGATCAACGCGATACGCGCTTTCAGCGTGGGCAAGAAGAGCATGCGGGGGCGATATTCGGAAATCGGCTTGCCGCGCGGGGCCGGGTCCGGGCAGGCGGGGCGCACGGCGATACGCCTGCGGCACAACCCTACCATACCCGGTGGGGTCCGGGCAGGCTGGCAATGCGTGGGGATTGACATAACCAACCCGGCGGATTTGCCGGCGGCCGTCCTTTCTCATTGCGGGATGCGTGCCGATCCGGACTGTGCGCGTGGGGCGCGCCAAGGTATAGTGCCCCGTTGCCTGGAAGGCGCGGGCATGCGCCGCGCGGCAATCCACGAACCCCGTCCGCCATGAAACTGCGTTTGCCGTCGTCCGCCGTGCCCGTGTTGCTCGCGCTGCTGGTTACCGCGGGCGGTGCGCTGTTGACAGCCGCTGCCTGGCGGCAGGCGGCGCAACCCGAGCAGCGCCTGGCACAACAGCGTTTCGAGGCGCTGCTTGCCGATGCCTCGGCCGCGCTGCGCGCGCGGCTGCAGGAGAACGACCAGCTGCTGCGCGGCGTGGCGGCCCTGATGACGGCCTACCCGGCCACGTCGCGAACCCAGTGGCGCAACTACCTGTATGCGGCGCAGCTCGACGAGCTGCCGCCCGGCACGCAGTCCGTCGGCTATGCACCGGTGGTCCGGCGCGACGGGGAAGCCCGCCTGGCCGCCGCCGCCCGCCGCGACGGCCTGCCCGATTTCGGCATCCATCCCACGGGGGCGCGCGATCTCTACGTACCGGTCTTCTATATTGAGCCGTTGGCCGGGCGCAACGCCCGGGCGCTGGGCTTCGACATGCTGTCCGAGCCGGCGCGCCGCGCCGCGCTCGAGGCCGCGCGCGACACCGGCGAGCCGCGCGCCACCGGCGGGCTGGAGCTGACGCGCGAGCCCGAGTCGCCGACGCACCAGCTTGGCACGCTGGTGTACCTGCCCGTGTATGGCAGCGGCGAGGCGCTCGGCAGTGTCGAAGAGCGGCGCGCTGCGGTCATCGGCTATGTCTATGCGGCGCTGCGCCTGGGCGACCTGATGCGTAGCGTGGCGGGACGTGCCGCCGGCGAACTGGTGCTGTCGCTCCATGAGGGATCCGGCAGCGCGCGCGGCAAGCTGGTGTCCGGCGACCTGACCGAGGGCGAGCGCCGTGACGACGGCCATCTTCCCATGCTCGCTGGGGAACGCCAGGTCGACTATGGCGGACGGACATGGACGCTGCATGCGGCGACCCGCCCGGCGTTCGAAGCGGCCCACGGCACCGACCGCGCCCGCATGGTTGCCGCCGCCGGTGCGCTGGCCACGCTGCTGGTGGCGCTGCTGACCTTTGCGCTGGCGCGCCAGCGGCTGGCCGCCAGGCAGGACGCCGCGGCGGCCGAAAGCCGCCGCGAGGCCGACCATGCCATGCTGCAGGCGTGCATGGCGCTGGCCGCGGACGGATTCCTGGTGACCGATGCCGAGGGCAAGGTGGTCGGCGCGAGCGCACGCGCGGCGCAGCTTTTCGGCTCCAGTGCCGATGGCCTGCAGGGCCGGGCGCTGGCCGAGCTGGTACCGGGGGTTGCCGGCATCGCCATGGCGTCGGTCGCGCCGTCCGCGCAGGCGTCGGCGCAGCGCGAGCTCGATGGTGTCCGCGCCGACGGCAGCCGCTTCCCGCTGCGGGCCGGCATGGCGCGCCTGCCTGGCAACGGTAGCGGCGAGCCGGCCCGCTCGCTCTGGATCCTGACCGACCTGGACGAACTGTGGCACGCGCGCCAGCAGGCCGCCGCGCAGGCCAGCCGCTATGCGGGCCTGGCCGACCACGCGCCCTTGGGCGTCATCACCTTCGATGAAGCGGGATGCATCATCGGCATCAACCGCGCAGGCCGGCACATGCTCTGGTATCCCGAACCGGAGCTTGCCACGGGCATGCGCTATGCCGATCTGTACGTGGCCGACGAACTGGCCGAGCGCGCGCGCGAACTGACGCGCGAGCTGGGGGAGGCCGTCGCGCCGGGGCTGCCGGCGCTGGTGGCCAAGGCCCGCCTCGGGCTGGTCGACGAGCGCGAATGGACGTGGGTACGCAAGGGCGGTTCGCGCCTGCCGGTACAGGTCACATTGCGCGCGTTGCCCGCCGAAGACGGCCAGCCGCGCGAGTACCAGGCCATTGCCTGCGACCTGACCGAACGCCACCGCGTCGACGAGTACATCCGCCACCTGGCGCTGCACGACGCGCTGACCGGCCTGCCCAACCGCGCCGAGCTGACCGAGCGCTGCGAAGCGCTGCTGCTGCACGGACGGCGCCACGGCGAGCGTGTGGCCTTGTTGCTGCTCGATCTTGATCATTTCAAGCACATCAACGATTCGCTGGGCCATCCGGTCGGCGACGACGTGTTGCGCACCATTGCCGACCGCCTCAAGGCCGCCGTGCGCCAGGGCGACCTGGTCGCACGCATGGGCGGAGACGAGTTCGCCGTGGTGTTGGGCGGGCTGCGCCAGGACAGCGAGGCCGAACTGGCTGCCTCGAAGATCCTTGCGCGGGTGTCCGAAGAGCTGGAGGTCGATGGGCAGCGGCTGCGCGTGACGCCGTCGCTCGGCATCGCGATGTTCCCGACCGATGGCGAATCGCTGACGGACCTGCTCAAATCGGCCGATGCCGCCTTGTATGCCGCCAAGCAGGGCGGCCGCGCGCAGCAGCGCCGCTTTGCCAGCGAGATGGCCGAAGCGGCGGTGGCGCGCCTCACCATCGAGGGGCTGCTGCGCCGGGCGCTGGACGAACAGGAGTTCAGCTTGCGCTACCAGCCCATCGTCAATGCCACCACGCTGGCCGTGGCTGGCGTGGAGGCGCTTATTGCCTGGCAGACGCCGGAGCGTGGCACGATGTCGCCGTCCGAGTTCATTCCCATTGCCGAGCAGTGCGGCCTGATCGGTGCGCTCGGCGAATGGGCGCTGGCCACGGCCTGCCGCGACATCCAGGCGCTGCGCACGTCGCTGGGCCGCGATATCGAGGTGGCTGTGAACATTTCGCCGCTGCAGTTGCGCCAGGCCGGGTTCCCCGACGTGGTCGCGCGCTGCCTGCAGCAGACCGGCTTGCCGCCGGCCAGCCTGACCATCGAGGTGACCGAGGGCATCCTGGTCGATGGCGGCGAGACGACCATCGACACCTTCCGCCGGCTGCGCGAACTCGGCGTGCAGCTCTCGATCGACGACTTCGGCACCGGTTACTCGGGCCTGCACTACCTGACGCGGCTGCCGATCAACCGGCTCAAGATCGACAAGTCCTTCGTCGACGACGTGGCTACGCCCGGGCATGACCAGGTCGTGGCGGCGGCGATCATCGCGCTCGGCCACCAGCTGCACCTCAAGGTGGTGGCCGAAGGCGTGGAGACCATGGCGCAGTTCGAATTCCTGCGCACGCAGGGCTGCGATGCGCTGCAGGGCTACCTGTTCTGCCGCGCGATGGGGCCCGAGACGCTGCGCGAGGTACTCGACAGCGGCTTCGAGCGCATGCTGCCGGCCGATGCGTGGCGCGAACCCGACGCCGACTCCAGCGCCGGTCCCGGCACCGAACCCAAAAATCGGCCGATAGCCCCATCGGAATAGTTTGCCGTTCTGCCACACGCCGGAAGGCCCGATGAATCGCTGGCTTCAGGGCATAGCCAGACTGCCTGCCGGGTAGATGATCAGGGTTGGACAAGCAGGTCGCCAGCTACGCCGACGAAACAGCCGCGCCCGCCAGGTACGACGCCCCAATCCCCCCCATTCCGCCCAAACGCCCGCAGAAACGGGTACGCCCCAGCAACAAGGGAACGCCGCAAAAAGGCAGTGCAAGAGAAATCAGGCCTGATTCGTAGCAGGATCGCCAACCGCATCCGCGTCAGGCGCGTGCAGGCGACGGTAAAGGTCGTCGATGCGTTCCCGGCTGGCCCGCAATTCTTCCCGGCCCTGCTCGGTGAGCAGGTAGACGCGGCCGATGCCGTCTCTCAGCACGCTCTGCAGATAGCCTTCCATCTGCAAGGCGCGCAGCAGCGGCCGCACCGAGCCGATATCGACCTGGAAGCCGTATTCCATCAACATTTCTGCAAGCATGGCCACGGTCGCGGGGACTTCCATGGCGAACTGCAGGACATAAACGCGGGCGAGCAAGCCCAGGAACTGTCGTTTCATGTGGCAGGCAACGCGGAACGGGGAGGACCGGTTGACGCAAATTCTACAATGTGAAGCATGCGTGACCAGCACGGTCATCACAACAACTTGCCTGGCATGCCGGCAACGCAAGCTTGCGCCTGGTTGCGGCAAAAAAGAAGCCGCCAGAATCCTGGCGGCTTGTCGGGAATGCGTCGGAGGGGTCAATTAACTCTGGCGCAGACCAGATTTTAATTTGATAGAAGTCGGCTTGTCACGCGCTTGCCACATACCCCCCTCTAGCGAGGGGTGCGACTGAAAGCCACTTGCAAGGTCGTGTGGCGAGTTGGCGACCAGATCGCCACATTTCCGCACAAAAACTGAGGGAATGATGGCTTTTATGTGATTTTTAAGGCTCATAATTGACGTAGATACAAACATCGCTGCAGCGATGAAGACGTCCGAAAACGGCTTGCGGCCGAGCAGGGCGCGGGGGTCTAATCCGCCCATGCCGATGGCAAGCCACCAAACCATGAAACCCGCCGATCTCGTCCGCCTGCTGTCCCTGGCCGCCATCTGGGGCGCCAGCTTCCTGTTCATCCGTATCGGGGCACCGGTGCTGGGGCCCCTGCCGACCGCCTTCGTGCGGGTGCTCATCGGCGCGGTCACGCTTGCCGCCTGCGTGCCGGTGCTCGGCTTGCGTTGGGACATGCGCGGCAAGTGGCCGGCCGTGCTCATGGTGGGCGTGGTGAATTCCGGTATTCCGTTCGCCATGTATGCCGTCGCTGCGCTCTGGCTGCCGGCCGGATACTCCGCCGTGTTCAATGCAATGACGCCGCTGATGGGCGTGCTGATCGGTGCGCTGTTCTTTGCCGACCCCCTGACGCGCGCCAAGGCGGCCGGCGTGGCGCTGGGCGTTGCGGGCGTGGCCGTGCTGACGCGCACCGGGCCGGTGGCGTTTTCGGCGCGCGTGTTGCTGGGGGCGGTCGCCTGCCTGGTGGCAACGGCATGCTATGGGCTGGCTGGTTTCCTGACGCGACGCTGGATCACAGAACGCGGCGGGCTGGACAGCCGCCTGGTGGCCGCCGGCAGCATGGTCGGGGCAACGCTCTTCCTGCTGCCGTTCAGCATCGGCGCGCTGGCGCAGCACAACACGCTGCCGGATGCTGGTGCCGGGGTTTGGGCTGCCATGCTGGGACTCGGCGTGGCCTGCACCGCGCTTGCCTACATCCTTTATTACCGCCTGATTGCCGACCTGGGCCCGGTGCGGTCGCTGACCGTCACGTTCCTGATCCCGCCGTTCGGCATCGTCTGGGGGGCGCTGTTCCTGCACGAGTCGCTGTCCTGGGCGCACCTGGCAGGCGGTGCACTGATCGGCGCCGCGGTGTGGCTGGTGCTACGCCCGGCCCGGCCGCTGGCACAGCCTGAGCCGGCACGTGGCTGACTTTCAGGTGCCGACCATCACGTTGTAGCGTTCGCGTACAAGCATCACCACACGCCGTGCCTGGCGCAGGTTGCGCGCTGCGTCGGCCTCGGTGCGCTCGGGGAAATCCACTTCGGCGCTCCAGTTGCAGCCGGTATGGTCTGGCCGGTGTATGCACACGGCGTGCAGCTGGCAGTCCTGGCAGCCCGGTTCCTGGCGCAGGCAGAGGTTGATCAGACGCTTCAGTTCAGACAGGGGCTTGGTCAGTCGCACCATGGTCGGCTCCGCAATGGCGCGCCGTGCGTGTCAGCCGGCCGGTGGTTCGGCCCGGCATTGCGGGCAGATGCCATACAGGACCAGCATGTGCTCACGCAGCGCGAAGTCGTTGTCGGCGGCCACCTGGCGCTGGCGCTGTTCAATCCTTTCGTCCCGGAATTCCTCGACGCGTCCGCAATTCATGCAGATCAGGTGATCGTGGTGGCCGCCCTCGTTGAGTTCGAACACCGCATGATCCGACTCGAAGCTGTGACGCAGCAGGATATCGGCCTGCACGAGCTGGTTGAGTACGCGGTACACGGTCGACAACCCGGCGTCATCGTCCTGCGTGAGCAGGATGCGGTAGACGTCTTCGGCGCTCAGGTGGCGCCGCTCGCAAGTGCGGAACACCTCCAGGATGCGCATGCGGGGCGACGTGGCCTTGAGGCCGGCGCGCTTGAGGTGGGCAGGATCGGACATCACGATTGGCATGGCATGCGGCTGCGGGCGCCGTCGGTGGACGGTGTCGGGAAAACGGGTGGAAACAGGCTGGAAGGCGTCCGGAACGCCCTTGCGGAGCGTCCCGGACGTGGCGCCGTGCCTGAACGGCGCGCGGAATAAAAAGGCGGCTTGGCTTGTCGCTGGATGACGCGGTCGGGAAAGCGGGGTCTGGTTGCTTTCCCGACCATCCGGCGACTGGCTACTGCCAAACGCTCCGCGTTACGGAGCGGTCCCCACAAAAGTCGGTAACGGGATGCCGCCTGGTGGCGGCGATCCGGAAATTCTTTCCGGCGGGCCTGCTGGGTTCGCCGCGTATCGCGGCGGCGCCAGGCTGGCCGGCTTGTCTGGTTTGCGTTGCTGCTGCGTCAGACAGTGATGACATAGTAAATGGGAATCGATCTCATTACAAGGGGGTTGAAGTTTTTTTCTGGTGAGACGATTGGGTCGACAGCGCCTACGCTGCCGCTGGCGCCTCGCGCGGCAGACCCAGGATCCATTCGCGAAACGCTTGCAGCGCCTCCGACGCCGGCCGGCCCTCGGGATAGGCAAAGTAATAGCCCTGCTGCTCATCGAGCACGCCATCCACGGGTACCACAAGCTGGCCGCTGCGCAGTTCGCGCTCGACCAGCAGCCGCGGTGCCAGGCCTATGCCGAGGCCGGCTGCTGCGGCGGCGGTCATCATGGTGAATAGCTCGTAGCGCGGCCCGCGCGAGGCGGCAATACCGTAGTCCCAGTCTTGCGCCGCGTACCAGTCGCGCCACGCGTGGGCACGCGTGCTCAGGTGCAGGTGGCGGCAGCGCGCAAACGCTTCGGCGTCAGGGACCGGGTTCTCCTCAAGGAAAACGGGGCTGCAAACGGGCACGACGCCGCCTTCGCGAAAGATCATGCCGCCGCGCGTACCGGGCCAGAACTGGTCGCCGAAGTAGATCGCGGCGTCATAGGCGCACTCGTGGAACGAGAACGGCTGCGAGCGCGCGCTCAGGTTGACGGTGATGTTCGGGTGCAGGCGGACAAAGTCGGGCAGGCGCGGAATCAGCCATTGCGTGGCGAAGGTGGGCACCACGGCCAGTTCCAGCGTGTAGCCCATGGCGCGGCCGGCGGTGATTTCCAGCGTGTCGCGCTGCAGGTGGTCCAGGTGGCGGCGGATGCGGGCGGCGTACTCGCGCCCCGTGTCGGTCAGCACCAGCCGGCGTCGCACGCGGGTGAACAGCGCCACGCCCAGGCGCTGTTCCAGCATCGCCACCTGGCGGCCCACGGCGCTCTGCGTCAGCGCAAGCTCATCGGCCGCGCGCGTGAAGCTGCCCAGCCGCGCCGACGCCTCGAAGGCCTGCAGCGCGCCGAGGTTGGGGATGTCGTTTCTCATGGGGATGACTGCGGGGGTGACTGCGGACGGCGCGGGGGGCGACCAGTATAGCGCCCGCGACCGGCGCGGCACATTGTGCGTGGCACGCACAATGTTGTGCGGATTTCGCGCTTGTCCGCGCCACGGCGCCGCCACTATCCTGCCCCGGCCTATTCCCGCATCCCCACAAAATTCCCATGCATCCGAATATCGCCACGCTGCTGTCCGCCAACCTCGGTGAAGCCCGCACCGGCCACCTGCTTTCTCTCGTCGCCGTGCCCGCCTGCCTGCCGGCCGATGGCGAAGGCCGCGCCACGCGCGCCGAAATTGCCCAGGCGCTGAACATGGTGCTGTTCGCCGGCATTCTCGACCGCGTACCGGCGGGCCGCGCCTATACCAATGACGTTGCCGCTGCCGGCGGCAAGGTGGTCTTCGACCACGGCGCGCTGCGTACGGTCAAGTGGCGCGACAACGGCGCCCTGCCGGAGGGTGAGGCCGCATTCACGCGTATCCTGCGTCCGCTGGGGTATCGCCTGAACGGCACCTATCCGCTCGACCGCATCGGCATGACCGGGCGCTCTTACGCCCATGCCGATGCACCCGAAGGCATCGCCCAGTTCTTCGTCAGCGAGTTCCACCCGGAGCGCTTCAGCGAAGCGTTCCGCCAGGCGGTCAGCCGCGTGACCGGCAATTCCGCCGATCCGCTCACGCCGCGGGCCCAGACGCTGTTGTGGCAACTGGAGCGCGATGGCGTGCTGGCAGTCGCCGATGGCGCCGAGCTGATCGGCCTGCTGGTGCCCTGCTTCGAGCGCCAGCATGACGTGCCGCACCTGGACGACTACGAGACCCTGCTGCGTGAATCCGCCGAGATGGCGTGGATCGCCACGGAAGGCAACGCCTTCAACCACGCCACCGACCGCGTGGAAGATGTGTTCGCACTGGTCGAGCAGCAGAAGGCGCTGGGCCGGCCGATGAAGGAGAAGGTGGAAGTTTCGGGAAGTGGCCGCGTGAAGCAGACCGCGTTCCGTGCCGATACCGTGCGCCGCCAGTTCATAGGCGCGCAGGGCGAGACTGTTGAACGCGACGTGCCGGGCTCGTTCTACGAGTTCATCACGCGTGACCGTCTTGCTGACGCGCCCGCCACCGGGCCGCGCTATGACCTGGGGTTTGATGCGGGCAATGCGCAGGGGATTTTCAAGATGACGGCGGCTGCCTGACGACGGGCTCCCAGAAGAAAACGGCCGCGACATGTTCGCGGCCGTTTTCGGATTGCGGCAGCGACCCGCTACGCCACCTTCTTCACATTGATCACCGCCTCAGCCACATTCGCTGGCGCCTCGGCGTAGTGCTTGAACTCCATCGTGAACGTGGCGCGCCCCTGCGTCAGCGAGCGCAGCGACGTCGAGTAGCCGAACATTGTCGCCAGCGGCACCTCGGCGCGCACCACCTTTCCGCCGCCGCCCGCGATCTCTTCCATGCCGTGCACCATGCCGCGCCGTGACGACAGGTCGCCCATCACGTTGCCGGTGAATTCTTCCGGCGTTTCCACTTCCACCGACATCATCGGTTCGAGCAGGATCGGTCTGGCGCGCTTAATGCCTTCGCGGAACGCTATCGAGCCGGCCATGCGGAACGCGTTCTCGTTCGAGTCCACGTCGTGGTACGAACCGAACACCAGCGTGGCCTTGACGTCCACCACCGGATATCCGGCCAGCACGCCGGCGGTCAGCGTCTCGCGAATGCCCTTGTCCACCGCCGGGATGAATTCGCGCGGCACCACGCCGCCCTTGATGGCATCGACGAACTCGTAGCCGCCGCCGTGCGGCATCGGCTCGAGGTTGAGCACCACGTGGCCGTACTGCCCGCGGCCGCCGGACTGCTTGATGAACTTGCCCTCGACATCCTTCACCGCCTGCCGGATGGTCTCGCGGTAGGCCACCTGCGGCTTGCCTACCGAAGCTTCCACGCCGAACTCGCGACGCATGCGGTCCACCAGGATCTCCAGGTGCAGTTCGCCCATGCCGGAAATGATGGTCTGTCCGGATTCCTCGTCGGTCGTCACGCGGAACGACGGGTCTTCCTGCGCGAGCCGGTTCAAGGCGATGCCCATCTTCTCCTGGTCCGCCTTGGTCTTCGGCTCGACGGCCTGCGAAATCACCGGTTCCGGGAAGCTCATGCGCTCAAGGATGATGACCTTGTTCGGATCGCACAGCGTATCGCCGGTGGTGGCTTCCTTCAGACCGACCGCCGCGGCAATATCGCCGGCGCGCACCTCCTTGATTTCCTGGCGCACATTGGCGTGCATCTGCAGGATGCGCCCCAGCCGCTCACGCTTGCCCTTGACCGGGTTGTAGACCGTGTCGCCCGAATTCACCACGCCCGAGTACACGCGGAAGAAGATCAGCTGCCCGACGAACGGGTCGGTCATGATCTTGAATGCCAGCGCGGAAAACGGCTCGTCGTCGTTCGGGTGGCGTTCGGCCTCGCGGTCGTCCTCGGTATGGCCGAGGATGGCGGGCACGTCGGCGGGCGACGGCAGGTAGTCGATCACGGCATCGAGCATGCTCTGCACGCCCTTGTTCTTGAACGCGCTGCCGCAGAGCATCGGCACGATCTCGTTGGCGATGGTGCGCTTGCGCAGGCCCTGCTTGATCTGCGCCTCGGTGAGGGGCTCGCCGGCCAGGTATTGCTCGAGCAGCGCCTCGTCGGCCTCGGCGGCAGCCTCGATCATTTTGTCGCGCCATTCCTGCGCGATGGGCAGAAGTTCCGCCGGGATGTCGCGGTACTCGAAGCGCACGCCCTGGCTTTCGTCGTCCCAGACCACGGCCTTCATCTTGACCAGGTCGACCACGCCCTGGAAATGGTCTTCCGCACCGACCGGGATCTGGATCGGCACGGCGCGGCCCTTGAGCCGGTCGGCGATCTGGGTCTGCACGCGGAAAAAGTCCGCACCGACGCGGTCCATCTTGTTGACGAACGCGATGCGCGGCACGCTGTACTTGTTGGCCTGGCGCCAGACAGTCTCGGACTGCGGCTGCACGCCGCCGACCGCGTCATAGACCATGCACGCGCCGTCCAGCACGCGCATCGAACGCTCGACCTCGATGGTGAAGTCGACGTGCCCCGGCGTGTCGATGATGTTGATGCGGTGCTCGGGGTAGTTGCCGGCCATGCCCTTCCAGAATGCCGTGGTCGCCGCCGACGTGATGGTGATGCCGCGCTCCTGCTCCTGCTCCATCCAGTCCATGGTCGCGGCGCCGTCGTGCACTTCCCCCAGCTTGTGGTTGACGCCGGTATAGAACAGGATGCGCTCCGTCGTCGTCGTCTTGCCGGCGTCGATATGGGCACTGATGCCGATATTGCGGTAGCGCTCGATGGGGGTTTTGCGGGGCACGGTGATCTCTCCGGGATGACACCAATGAAATAGAGTAGCACCTGCCGCAGAACCCCGTTTGCCCATGCGCGTGGAAGGGGAAGTGGTCCGGCAGCGGTCCGGCCACGGCGCGCACCGGCGTCTGTTCGTTAGTAGTAAGTCCGCGATTCTGAAGGCGAATCGGCCTAAAGAACGCAAGGAAATTGCTTCGCCCTGAAGCAGAGTCCTCCCCATGCCGGCATGAGGGTGCCTGCCTATACTTGCCCGCTCGTGTTCCGCGTTTCGTTCCGCGTTTCCCATCCCGCGGGTGCCAGTCTTTCGGCGCCCGGATTCCTTCCTGACCGATACCGATACAGAAAGACAGACAGGCAAGCATGGCTACCGTCCTGATCGTTGACGATCACCCCGCGCTGCGGCTGGTGATGAGATCGCAGCTTTCCCAACTGCTCGGCGTGGAGCATATCGTTGAAGCCGACAACGGCCAGTGCGCAATTGAGGCCGTGCGCCAGCACAAGCCGGAACTGGTGATGCTGGATCTCGACATTCCGCGCATCGGCGGCCTGGATGTGGCGACAAGGGTGCGCGATATCCATCCGCCGGTGCGCATCCTGGTCGTGACGGCGCTGGACCCGGCCGTGTTCGTGTCGCGCGCGTGGCAGGCCGGCGTGCAGGGCTTTGTCAGCAAGACGCAGGACATCCGGGAAATCCTGCGCGCGGTGGAGTCGGTGCTTGCCGGCTATACGGTCTTTCCGGCGCTCGAGCGGCGCGGTGCCTTCGGGCTGGCGCTGTGCGGCGACGACGAAAGCCTGCGGCGCCTCTCCGACAAGGAACTGGTGGTGCTGAAAATGCTGGCCCGCGGCATGTCGTACAAGGCCATCAGCGGCGAACTCTTTATCAGCAACAAGACCGTCAGCAGCTACAAGGCGCGCATCATGGCGAAGCTGCAGGTCGGCTCGCTCGTCGAGCTGGTCGACTTTGCGCGGCGTTGCCGGCTGGTCCAGTAAGGGCGGCGGCCCGACACTCAAGGAATTTGAAGATCCCGTGCAGCCTGCGGACGTGCACGGCGGCGGCGGCGCTGGCAAACTGTCGGTCTGATCAATGCGCGAATGAAGACGGGGAGACGGCTGTGGGCGAGTTGCAGACCATGCTGGAAAACCATGGGCTGATGCTGGTATTCCTCAACGTGCTGGCGGAACAGGCGGGGCTGCCGATCCCGGCGTATCCGATGCTGTTCGTGGCCGGGGCGCTGGGCGTGCAGGAAACCGGCCCGTCGATCGGGGCGGTGCTGGCGGCCGTGATCGCCGCCTGCCTGATTGCCGATACGGCCTGGTATTTTGCCGGCCGCCGGCTGGGCCAGCCGATGCTGCGCACCATCTGCAAGGTATCGATCTCACCCGACACCTGCATCCGCCAGACCCAGTCGCTCTACCTGCGCGTGGGGCCACGTTCGCTGGTGTTCGCCAAGCTGCTGCCCGGCGCCGGTGCGCTGTCCACCGCCATGGCCGGCATGACGGCCACGCCGCTGCCGGTATTCCTGTTCTACGACGCCGTCGGCGCGCTGGTCTGGGCCGGCGCGGCCCTGCTGGTGGGCGTGGTCTTCAGTGATTTCGTCGATGCCATCCTGGCGGCATTCAGCGCCTACGGCCACGTGGCGGTGCTGGTCTGCCTGGCCGCGTTCGCGCTGTTCCTGGCCTGGCGCTGGTGGCGGCGCATCCGCCTGTTGCGCCGCACGCGGCGGGTGCCGCGCATGACGGTGGACGAACTCGAGGCCCGCCGCCGCTCGGGCGCCCTGCCGCTGGTGCTGGACGTCCGTGCGCACGGCGCCACGCCCATCGAGCGCATTCCGGGCGCGCTGGTGGTCGACATGCAAGGGTCGCTCGAAGTCCTGGGCGGGCATCCGGAATCGCAGGACATCGTCGTCTACTGCGCCTGCCCGCACGAGCTTTCGGCGGCCATCCTGGCCGAGCGGCTCAAGGCCGCCGGCTACCAGAAGACCTGGGCCCTGGCCGGCGGCTTCGATGAATGGAAGCGCCTGCATGGCACCGAGTCGCCGCCGCAGGCAGGCGAGGCCGCCAACGACGCGGCGGCCAGTTGACCGGAGCCTTGGCGCTCAGCGTGCGCCGGCAGTCTGGAATACCGACAGGTCCGGGCTCACGCGCAGGATAATGCCCCGCATGGCTATCGGGGAGATGGCGAAGCTGCGGTGCTTGAGACATTGGCCGACAGGTGCGTCGTTACGATGGCGTTGCCGGCCAAGCGGCCGCCGCGCTTGCCTTCGGCCGTCAAGCCGGTTTCAGCGACCTCGCCCCACAATCATGGTTAATGTGGATGCGAGTGAACGCCGGCGGGCATGAGGCGGTGGCTGCCATCCCCGGGGAGTGGCTGGCGAGCCGCCTATACTGGGCACAGACCGTTCGCTACGGAGGCGTGCATGCCTGCAGAAGACCACGGATTCGGCGACGAAGCGGCCCGTATCACGCAAAGGCGCCGGCAGCTCGGTATTCCGGCGCGGCCGCGGGGCGACACGCGCAACTGGGCGCTGGCGCTGTCCGGCGGCGGTATCCGCAGCGGTACCTTCTGCCTCGGCGTGCTGCAGGCGCTGGCCGGCACGCCGCTGCGGCTGGCGCCAGAGGAGCCGAACGGGGAGCAACAGGGTGCTCCAGCCCCCGCGGCATCGCTGCTGGCCCAGTTCGACTACCTTTCCACCGTCAGCGGCGGCGGCTACCTGGGCGCCTTCTTCACCAGCCTGTTCGTGCCCGGCCGCCTGAGGCGCGGATCCAGCTCCGTGCAAGCGGCGGCCGACGCGTACCACACGCTGCAGTGCGAGCCGCCCGGGCGCATCCGCACTTCGGTGTCCTATGCAGCCGATCCGGGCCGCGGCGCCGTGGCGTGGCTGCGCGAAAACGGGCGCTACCTGTCGCCGACCGGCGCCGGCGACAACCTCTACGCGGCCGTGCTGGTCCTGCGCAACTGGCTGGCCATGCATTACGTGATCGGCAGCGCGCTGCTGGTGCTGCTTGCCGTGCTGGCACTGGGCCAGCATGTGGCCGCAGGGATGTCATATGGTCTAGGCCGCTATGAGATGGACCTGCTGCATGACGCGCGCCAGGCGTTCAACCAGGGCGAGTGCGCGATCTGGTGGAGTGCGCTGCTGTGGCTGCCATTGGGCTCGGCGCTGCTGCTGGCGGTGCCGCCCGGGCTGGCCTACTGGCTGGTGTACCCGCGCGCCGGCGACCCGCAGGCGGCGGCCCGCTTCCTCAGTCCGGGTCCGGTCGTCGCGACGCTTTTGGCCGTATTGCTGCTGCTGGCGGCACGGTGGGTCGTGTGGCTGGGGCCAGGGCTGGTGCTCGCCTGCCTGCTTGCGGCGGCGGGTGCATTGTTGCTGCTCGCGGTGCTGTGCTGCCTGGCGATGCTGGTGTCGGTGCCGCGTACGGTGTCGGACTACCGCGTGCGCGCCACGCGCGCATTGCGCAGCGCGCTGACGCTGACGCTGTGGTTGCTGGCGCTTGGCATTGCCGATACCGCTGCGCGCACAACCTATCTCCATGCGTTCATGACGGCGTCGGCATGGAGCGCGGGCATACCGGCCGGGGTGCTGGCCGCGCTGGTCTGGCTGGTGCGCTACGGCGCCGGCCTGCGCGACGAAGGTGAGCAGGACCGTGCCGATACGCCGTGGCGCGCGCTGGTGGCGCACCTGCCCGTATCGCTGCTGGCCGGCGCATTGGCCGCGCTGCTGGCACTGCTGGTGTACGTGCTGTGGTCATGGTTGGTGCTGTACGTGCGCTGGAACGGCCGCGAGCCGGTGGACTGGCTCGTGTACGGCAATGCCTATACCGGCCCGGTGCTCGGTGTGCTGGTGCTGGTATCGCTGGTGCTCGCGGTGGTGGCGGGGCGCTTCACGGGGTTCCTGAACCTGTCGACGCTGCAGCCGTTCTACGCCGCGCGGCTTACGCGCGCGTACCTCGGCGCGTCCAACGGCGAGCGCTTTGTCCCCCATGCCCCTGGCCGCCAAGCACGCGAGCGCTTCAGCGTCGCCGAGCCGGTGCCCGGCGACCAGCTCAGCCTGAACGCTTACTACGATCCGCGTGTGCTGGCGCCGCTGCACCTGATCAACGTCACGCTGAACCAGACCGTGGATCCGGCCGAGCAACTCGTGCAGCGCGACCGCAAGGGCAAGCCGCTTTGCCTGGCTCCCGGACCTTGCGTGGCCCAGCCCGGGCCAGCGCAGACGCTGCCGTCCGATGCCTATGCGCGCTTCTTTGTCGACGGGCGTCCATGCTGTCCGGATCTGTCGCGTCCGGGGACGGCCCGGGTCGCCGAACCCCGCACGGTGGGCGACTGGATCGCGATCTCCGGCGCGGCGGTGTCGACCGGGCTGGGGCGTGCCACCACGCTCGGGACTTCGCTGCTGCTGGGGCTGGCCAATCTGCGGCTTGGCACATGGTGGCCGTCGTACCTGCACGACGGCCCGCGCCACGCGGGCGCCGTGCCGGCCAGACAGCGCCAGCCCGAGCGCGCCACGCATCCGGTGTTGTCGCGTTTCAGCGCGCTGTTCCGCACCCAGTATTGCCTGGGTTGCGAACTGGTCGCGAGGTTCCACGGCATGCATCGCGGCTGGCAATACCTGTCGGACGGCGGGCACTTCGACAACACCGGCGTGTACGAGCTGCTGCGCCCGGGCCGCGATGTATCGCTGATCGTGCTGTGCGATGCCGGCGGCGATATCGACTACCGCTTTGGCGACCTGGCCAACCTCATCCGGCTCGCGCGTATCGACCATGGCCTGGAAATCGTGGTGGACACGGCAGCCGCCACCACGCACCCGGTACTGAGCAACGTGTTCGGCACGCCGGAAGATTTTGGTGCGGACGCCACGGGCGCGGCTGCTGGCAAATGCGCGGTGCTGCTCAATGTGTACCCCGCCGGCCCGGGCATGGACCGGCGCGAGCCGGCATGCCGCATCGTGCTGCTCAAGCCGCGCCTGGCGGGCTGGGCGCCTGCCGATGTGCAGCAATACGGCGCGGGCCATCCGGCCTTTCCGCAGGAAGCAACCTCGGACCAGTTCTTCGACGAGGCGCAGTGGGAAAGCTACCGCGCGCTGGGCCACGCCATCGGCCAGCGCGTCTTTGGCGGCGCCGTGGGGCAGGCGCTGCTGGGCGGCTGACGCCGAATTGGCGCCGACTCAGCGAACGAAGCCGATCACGTCCTCGAGCCGGCCGCTGGCATCGCGCAGGGCTTCGAGCAGGCGCGGCACCGCGTCCTCGCCGAGCCGCTGCGGCGGGCCGGCAATGGCCACCGAGCCGATCACCGCGTTGTGGTCGCGCGACCACAGCGGCAGCGCCAGCCCGGCCACGCTCGCGGCTGCCTCCTCGCGCGTGTGGGCCCAGCCGTGCTGGCGTACCTCGGCCAGCTGCGCCTCGATGGTGTCGCGGTCCAGCGCCGTGTGGGGTCCCATCTTCTCCATGCCCTGACGATAGACCTCGTCGCGGAAGGCGTCGTCCTGAAACGCGAGCATGGCCTTGGCATGCGCGCCCGCGTACAGCGGGAAGCGCTCGCCCAGCTCGATCGAAAAGCGCAGCTGGTGCTGGCTCTGCACCAGGCCCACGCACAGCCCCTCATGGCCGTCGAGCCACGACAGGAAGACCGTCTCGCCGCTCTGCGCGGCCAGCTTCTCCAGCGCCGGGCGCACGATCTCGTCGGGCGAGAAGCTTTTGCGCACGACCTGGCCGAGCTCGAACAGGCGCAGGCCCAGCGAATACTTGCCGGTGGCCGCGTCCTGCACCAGAAAGCCGTTGGCGGCAAAGGTGGCCAGCACGCGGTGCACCACGGCGTAGTGCACGCCGCTGTGCTTGGCGAGTTCGCGAACGCCCCAGGTCGGCTGCCGCACGGTGAAGTGGGTCAGCAAGGCCAGCGCGCCGTCCAGTGTCTTGAGTGTCATACCGATTTCCTGCTTCGCATGGGGCTGCATGGTACGGGACAAGCGGCGCTGCGCTCAATCCTTCCCGCCGCCAGCGCCGCAGCGATAACCACGCCGCCGGCATGGACGCACGGCGGCTGCCAGCACGATTGCCGGGCTCTCACTAAGATAGCGGACGTTTTCGATTCGCTCGCGCGGCGGCCGACACAGGGCCTGCCGCTGTCCCAAGGCAGCTTCCATGACGACCCCAATCCCGTATTCCCTTCTCGACCTGGCTCCCATCGCGGAGGGCAGCGATGCCGGCCAGGCCATGCGCAATTCGCTCGACCTTGCGCAGCACGCCGAGCGCCTCGGCTACCGGCGCTTCTGGCTGGCCGAGCACCACAATATGCCGGGCATCGCCAGCGCCGCGACCGCGGTGCTGATCGGCTACGTGGCCAATGGCACGCGCACCATCCGCGTGGGCTCTGGCGGCGTCATGCTGCCCAACCATTCGCCGCTGGTCGTGGCCGAACAGTTCGGCACGCTGGCCTCGCTCTATCCGGGACGCATCGACCTGGGCCTGGGCCGTGCGCCTGGCACGGACCAGGCCACGGCGCGCGCGCTGCGCCGGCAACTGTCGCACGACACGGCCGACACGTTCCCGCAGGATGTGGAAGAGCTGCAGGCCTATTTCGACGATGTGCGCCCGGGCCAGCGCCTGCGCGCCGTGCCCGGCGCTGGCCTGAAGGTGCCGCTGTGGCTGCTGGGTTCGAGCCTGTTCAGCGCACAGCTGGCGGCGGCGATGGGCCTGCCGTTCGCGTTTGCCTCGCATTTCGCGCCGGGTTTCATGCGTCAGGCCGTGGACCTGTACCGGCGTACGTTCCGGCCGTCCGCGCAGCTGGAGCGGCCCCATGTGATGCTCGGCCTCAATGTGTTCGCGGCAGAGACCGGTGAAGCGGCGCGGCGCCTGTTCAGCTCATTGCAGCAGCAGTTCCTGGCACTGGTGCGCGGCACGCCGGGGCAACTGCGCGCGCCCGTGGACGATATCGAGGCGTTGTGGACCGAAACCGAGGCCGACCATATCCGCCGGTCGCTTGCCTGTTCGGTGGTGGGCGATCCGGACGCGGTGCGCGCCGGCATGCAGCGCTTTGTCGATGATCTGCACCCGGACGAGCTGATGCTGACGGGCCAGATCTACGACCACTCTGCGCGGCTGCGCTCGTTCGAAATTGCTGCCGACGCCGCGCGCGCACTGACGTCGGCAGCCTGAGGGGCAACTGCCCCCGACGGATATCAGGCGCCCGCGAGCCGGAACGCCGCGATCGCCTGCATCATGCGCTGGCCGTGTTCGGCCAGCGTGCGCATCTCGCCCGCCACGACCGCGAAGCCGCAGCCCTGTTCGCGCGGCTTCGCGTCATCGCTTCGCCATGAAATGCCGTGTGCCGCACTTATAGGGCCGTGCGGCCATGCCGGTTTGCACCGTCCCGACCGCGTCGGATACAGTAGCCAACACAGAGGCGTGCGATGACGCGCCCGGCTCGCCAGTTCGCCAATGTGCCCCCCGCGGCGCAGCGAAGACGACAAGGAGACAGCGATGGACCTGCGGCAACGCGAGCACATCGAGACGGTGGTCCAGGCCACTACCTACCTGCCCCCGCCTGCGCCGCTTGCGGACCGGCTGACGCACGACGCCGTGATCCAGAATTCGTGGCGGCGCTGCGTGCACCAGTACGGGCTCGATCCCTCGCGCATGCAGGAAGCGCGCATCGTGCCGCAGACGCGCCTGCGCGAGCACCAGCAACGCATCGACGACTTCGCCCGCATTGCCCGGCACGGGCTGGAAAGCCTCTATGCCCAGGTCGCAGGCCTGGGCTACGTGGTGCTGCTGACCGATGCGCAGGGCGTGACCGTGGACTACATCGGCGATGCGCGCACCGATGCCGACCTGCGCCATGCCGGCCTGTACCTGGGCGCGGAATGGAGCGAGCGCGGCGCGGGCACCTGCGCGGTCGGCACGGCACTGGTTACCGGCGAAGCGCTGACGGTCCACCAGGCCGACCATTTCGATGCGACCCACATCCCGCTCACCTGCACGGCGGCGCCGCTGTTCGATTCGCGCGGCAACCTGAGCGCGATCCTGGACATCTCCGCGCTGACTTCCCCGCATGCCAAGGAAAGCCAGGGGCTGGCGCTGCAGATGGTGCGCATTTACGCGGCGCATATCGAGAACGCCAACTTCCTGCGCGTACACCACCGCGACTGGATCCTCAAGCTCAACGTCTCGCCGGAGTTTGTCGACGTCAACCCGGAGTACCTGCTCGCGCTGGATGACAGCGGCCGCATCGTCGGCCACAACCACCGGGCGCGCCGCATGCTGGAAGGCGAGTTGCCCACCGGCACGGTGCTCGGCCAGCCGTTCGAGACGCTGTTCAACGCTCGGCTGGAAGACCTGGGCCGCTATGTCTATTCACGCCCGAGCGAGCAGCGCCTGGTGGCACTGAACCGCAGCGGCGGCCTGCTCTACCTGAGCGTGCTGCCGCCCGCCCTGCGCTGGCAGGCGGATACGGCGCGCGAGCGGCCCGCACCGCTGCCGGAGCCGCTGGCGGCACTGTGCGGCGGCGATGCCGCGCTGCAGCAGCAGTTGCAGCGCGCGGCGCGACTCGTTGATTCGCCTATCAATTTGCTCATCAACGGCGAGACCGGCAGCGGCAAGGAATACTTCGCCAAGGCGCTGCACCAGGCCAGCGCGCGCCGCGGCCAGCCTTTCGTGGCGGTGAACTGCGCCGCCATTCCGGAAACGCTGATCGAAAGCGAGCTGTTCGGCCACCTGCCCAACAGCTTCTCCGGCGCCGGCCCGCGCGGCAAGCGCGGGCTGATCCAGGAGGCGGACGGCGGCACGCTGTTCCTTGACGAGATCGGCGACATGCCGCGCGAGCTGCAGTCGCGGCTGCTGCGCGTGCTGGCCGAGGGCGAGGTGCTGCCCATCGGCGCGGCGCGCCCGGTGCCGGTCAGGCTGCGCGTGATTTCCGCCACCCATCACCGGCTGGAAGACCTGGTGGCGCAAGGGCGTTTCCGCGAGGACCTGTTCTACCGGCTCAACGGCGCGCGCTTTGCGCTGCCGCCGCTGCGCGAGCGCACGGATTTCGACTGGCTCGTGCAGAAGATGCTGGGCGATGACGGGCAGGGCGGCATTACGCTGTCGCCGCAGGCGCGCGAACGGCTTTGCCGCCACCGCTGGCCCGGCAACCTGCGCGAGCTGCGCAACGTGCTGGAGTACTCGCGCGCGGTCTGCTCCGACGGCTATATCGAACTGCACGACCTGCCCGACAGCCTTGGCGCCGAAGCGGCACCCGCGCCGACAGCGGCAGTGCCGGCGCTGCCGGCGGCGCACGGCGACGCGCATCAGTTGTCGCCCGAGGCCATGCTGCTGATGCAGTACCTGCGTGCGTCAGGCTGGAACCTCAGCGCCGTGGCGCGACAGATTGGCGTGAGCCGCATGACGCTGTACCGCCGCATGGAGCGCTACGGCATCCAGTCCCCCAACCGCCGCGACGGCGACCCGCCGCAGCCGTAACGCTGCCCAACGAGACAGTTGTCCAGCGGTGTACACCTGCGCTGTGACACCTGTCACGCCATGAACGCCGGCGGCACGGTCCGCACGGCAGCCTGACCCGCGTTTCCTGCGGGTTATCCCGCAATTTTTCCTGTCCCTGCCTCGAAGCGGCACGCCGTGCATGCTGGCACAGCCATTGCAATCTGCCTGTCAGCACAACGACAACAGGAAACAGGCCATGGGACAAGCACGGTCCGCCGGTGCGCCGCTGGTCGGCATCATCGCCAACCCGGTATCGGCGCGCGACATCCGCCGCGTGATTGCGAATGCCAGCAGCCTGCAGCTGGCCGATCGCGTCAACATCGTGCTGCGCCTGCTGGCCGCGTTGTCGGCCTGCGGCGTCGACCGCGTGATGATGATGCCGGACCGCGAAGGGCTGCGCGTCATGCTCGGCCGTCACCTGAGCCGGCACCAGGGGCCGGACGCCGGGCTGCCGGCCGTGGAGTACGTCGACATGCCTGTCACCGCGCGCGTCGATGACACGCTGAACGCGGCGCGCCAGATGGCTGATGCCGGCGTGGCGGTGATCATCGTGCTGGGCGGCGACGGCACGCACCGCGCGGTGGTGCGCGAATGCGGCGGCGTGCCGATCGCCGGCCTGTCTACCGGCACCAACAACGCCTTCCCGGAAATGCGCGAGCCCACCATCACCGGGCTGGCGGCGGGGCTGTACGCCACGGGCCAGGTGCCGGCATCGCACGCGCTGGCATCGAACAAGCGGCTCGACATCGTCATCCGCGATGCCGACGGCGGCTTCCGGCGCGATATCGCGCTGGTCGACGCGGTGATCGCCCACGAGCATTTCATCGGTGCGCGGGCGCTGTGGAAGGCCGACACGCTGGCCGCCGTGTACGTGGCCTTTGCCGATCCGCAGGCCATCGGCCTGTCGGCCATCGCCGGCCTGCTGGAACCGCTGGGCCGGCGCGAAGCGGGCGGTCTCGCGATCGAACTGGCTGCGCCGGGGCAAGGCGAGTTCGAGCTGCGCGCGCCGATTGCCCCCGGCCTGCTGTGCCCGGTTTCCGTGGCCGGCTGGCAGCGCCTGGAGCACGCCAGGCCGCATCGCGTGCGCCAGCGCGCGGGCATCGTCGCGCTCGACGGCGAGCGCGAGCTGGCCTTCGGCCCGCACGACGAAGTCACCGTCACCCTGCATGAACACGCCTTCCGCAGCATCGACGTGGCGGCGTGCATGCGCTATGCCGCGCGCGCGCGGCTGATGCGCAGCGTACCCGCAGTCCACTGAGCAAACCGTACCACCCCAACCAAGGAGACAACCATGAGCGCCAGTGCCATGCAAGCCGGCCCCAGCGGGCTGCCACTCGACAAGGAGACCCTGCTGTCGGTGTATCGCAAGATGCGCACCATCCGCGACTTCGAAGAACGCCTGCACGTGGACTTCGGCCGTGGCGACATTCCCGGCTTCGTGCACCTCTATGCGGGCGAGGAGGCCGCCGGTGTCGGCATCCTGCATCACCTCAACGATGGCGACCGCATCGCCAGCACGCACCGCGGCCACGGCCACTGCATTGCCAAGGGCGTGGACCCGGTCGCGATGATGAAGGAGATCTACGGCAAGAAGGGCGGCTCGTGCAACGGCAAGGGCGGCTCCATGCATATCGCCGACCTGTCCAAGGGCATGATGGGCGCCAACGGCATCCTGGGCGCCGGCGCGCCGCTGATCTGCGGCGCCGCGCTGGCGGCCAAGTTCCGCGGCAAGGGCGAGGTCGGCATTACTTTCTCCGGCGATGGCGCCTCGAACCAGGGCACCTTCCTCGAAAGCCTGAACCTGGCCGCCGTGTGGAACCTGCCGGTGATCTTCGTGATCGAGAACAACGGCTACGCGGAGTCGACCTCGCGCGACTACGGCACTGCGGTCGATAGCTACGTGGATCGTGCGGCCGGCTTCGGCATTCCTGGCGTGACCGTGGACGGCACCGATTTCTTCGCCGTGCATGAGGCTGCCGGCGAGGTCATCCGCCGTGCGCGCGAAGGCGGCGGGCCGGCGCTGCTCGAATGCAAGATGGTCCGCTTCTATGGCCATTTCGAAGGCGACGCACAGACCTATCGCGCGGCCGGCGAACTCGACGACATCCGCGCCAACAAGGACTGCCTGAAGCTGTTCTCGCGCACCGTGACGCAGGCCGGCGTCATCACGCGCGAGGAACTCGAAGCCATTGACCGCGAAGTCGCCGCGCTGATCGAACACGCGGTGCAGGAAGCCAAGGCCGCACCGCTGCCCGGGCCGGAAGACCTGCTGACGGATGTCTACGTGAGCTACTGAATCGCTGCCAACCCGACACGGCTACCTAATCATCAGGGGACAGAACATGGCTCGCAAACTGAGCATCAAGCTGGCGATCAACGAGGCGATCGACCAGGAAATGACGCGTGACCCCAGCGTGATCATGCTGGGTGAAGACATTGTCGGCGGCGCCGGCGCGGACGGCGAGAAGGACGCCTGGGGCGGCGTGCTGGGCGTGACCAAGGGCCTCTACGCCAAGCACGGCGACCGGCTGCTGGACACGCCGCTATCCGAGTCCGCCTACGTGGGTGCGGCCATCGGCGCAGCGGCCTGCGGCATGCGGCCGATCGCCGAGCTGATGTTCATCGACTTCATGGGCGTGTGCTTCGACCAGATCTTCAACCAGGCCGCCAAGTTCCGCTACATGTTCGGCGGCAAGGCCGAGACGCCGGTGGTGATCCGCGCGATGGTGGGCGCGGGCTTCCGCGCCGCCGCGCAGCACAGCCAGATGCTGACGCCGCTGTTTACGCACATCCCGGGCCTCAAAGTGGTGTGCCCGTCGACGCCATACGACACCAAGGGCCTGCTGATCCAGGCGATCCGCGACAACGACCCGGTGATCTTCTGCGAGCACAAGAACCTGTACGGGCTGGAGGGCGACGTCCCCGAGGGTGCCTACACCATCCCGTTTGGCGAGGCCAATATCGCGCGTGACGGCAAGGACGTGACCATCGTCGCGTACGGGCTGATGGTGCACCGGGCACTGGATGCGGCAGCCACGCTGGCAAAGGAAGGCGTGGAAGCGGAAGTGATCGACCTGCGTACGCTGTCGCCGCTGGACATGGACACGGTGCTCGAATCGGTCGAGAACACCGGGCGGCTGGTGGTGGTGGACGAGGCGAGCCCGCGCTGCAATCTCGCGACCGATATTTCGGCGCAGGTGGCACAGCAGGCGTTCGGCGCGCTCAAGGCCGGCATCGAGATGGTCTGCCCGCCGCATACGCCGGTGCCGTTCTCGCCCACGCTGGAAGACCTATACATCCCCAGTGCCGCGCACGTCGTGGAAGCGGTGCGCAAGACCATGAAGGGAGGCAAGCACTGATGGCTGCCGCAATTACCCCGATCGTGATGCCCAAGTGGGGCCTGTCGATGAAGGAAGGCACCGTCAATGCCTGGCTCGTCGACGAAGGCGCCGAGATTTCGGTGGGCATGCCGATCCTCGATGTGGAAACCGACAAGATCGCCAATGCCGTCGAGGCGCCTGACGCCGGCACGCTGCGCCGCAAGGTTGCCGGCGTAGGAGATGTGCTGCCGGTCAAGGCCTTGCTTGGCGTGCTGGCGTCAGCGGAGGTGAGCGATGCGGAAATCGATGCCTACATTGCGGCTTATGAGACGCCGGCGGACGACGGCGGCGAGGAAGAAGCCGGACCCGCGTACCAGTATGCCGACGTCGACGGCATCCGTGTCCGCTACGCCCGCAAGGGCGACGCCGGGCAGGCGGTGCTCTTCCTCCACGGATTTGGCGGCGACCTGGACAACTGGCTGTTCAACCTCGACGCCCTCGCCGATGCGTACACCGTGGTGGCGCTGGACCTGCCAGGTCACGGACAGACGTCGCCGCGGCTCGCGGGCACGACGCTGGCGGAGATGGCCGGCTTTGTAGCCCGCTTCCTGGATGCGGCCGGCATCGATGCGGCGCACGTGGTGGGCCATTCCATGGGCGGCGGCATTGCCGCGCAGCTAGCCGTGGATGCGCCGCAGCGTGTGTTGTCGGTGGCGCTGGTCTCGCCGGCCGGCATGGGCGACGAGATCAACAATGGCTATACCGAGGGCTTTGTCAGCGCGCAGTCGCGGCGCGAGCTCAAGCCCGTGGTCGAGCTGTTGTTCGCCAACCCGGAGCTGGTCAGCCGGCAGATGCTGGACGACCTGCTGCGCTACAAGCGGCTCGACGGCGTGCAGGAATCGCTGGCGGCGCTCGGCGACAGCCTGTTCGCGCAGGGTCGTCAGCGCGAACAGCCGGGGCGGCGGCTGGCGGATACCGGCAAGCGCACGCTGGTGGTGTGGGGCGCGCAGGACCGGATCATCCCCAGCGCGCACGCGCAGAACGCACCGGCCGGCGCCACGGTGAAGGTGTTCGATGATGCCGGGCACATGAGCCAGATGGAAAAGGCCAGCGACTTCAACGCGCTGCTGCGCAAGCACCTGGCCGGGTGATGCCGGCAAGCGGACGGCGGCAGCGCCGTCCGCGCCGGCCTGCTATCGTGTGGCAGATCACCGCCAGAACGAATTCCATGCCATTCGTATTCATCGAGCCCCATGCTGCGGAAGGCGATCCGCTGCAGGCCGAACTTGCGTTGCTGGACGCTGCAGCACAGGGCAGCCAGGTCGCCCAGTTGTGGGAGGCCCCGGTGTCGCTGGTGGTGCCACGCAGCTACCTGCGCTATCCGAAGTTCGAGGCCGCGCGTGACAGCTTCGCGCGGCGTGGCTGCCCGGTGTGGCAGCGCATGTCGGGCGGCGGGCTGGTGCCGCAGGGGCCGGGCATCCTGAACCTGAGCCTTGCGTACAGCGTGGACGGGCCGCCCGGCGCGCTGAGCGAGGCGGTGTACCTGCACCTCTGCGAGGTCGTCGGCGGGGCACTGCGCACACTTGGCGTGGACACGCACTGGCAGGCGGTGGACGGCTCGTTCTGCGACGGGCGTTTCAACCTTGCATGGGGCCCGCCGGGGCAGGCGCACAAGATTGCCGGCACGGCCCAGTACTGGCGCCGCGCGCCCGCTGCCGTGCAGGCGACGGACGGCCAGCGCCATCTTGTGCTGGCCCATGCGGTGCTGCTCGTCAGCGCGGATCCGGCCGCGATCACGCAGCGCGCCAATGCTTTCGAAGCCGAGGCTGGTTCCGGCCGGCACTACGATGCCGACAAGGTAGTCAGCGTGCGACAGGCCATGGGCGTGGCTGACGAGGAGGGTGCGGCACTGATGGAGCGGGTTCTCCTCGCACTCCGGGCCAGCGTGGCGGCCACGCTGCCGCCGCATGCATGACGCTTACTGTGCGGGCAGGAAGCGCAGGTCGCCGTACCACGCGCGCGCGGTGGCGCCCGTGTTGTCGGTATCGGTGAGCAGGCCGTAGGCGGTGATCCTGCCGGGCGGTTCGTGGAATACCTGTTCGTAGTCCTGCACGATATTGCGGTGCAGGCTTTGCCATTGGCCGGCATCGCCGGGCTTGCCGGAGACCACGATCATCTGCACGCGCCCCGTGTGCGGATTGGCGATGACGCTGCCGGGCGCTGCCGTGGTCGACCAGATGTACATCAGCGTGGCGTAGGGCAGGTCTTCGCCGCCGAGGCTCCTGGCAAGCTGAATGCTGGCTCGGTCGCCGAACGAGAGTTTTTCCTTGTCGCCATCGAAGAAGAACACCAGCCGTGCCGGGGCATCCTCCCTGGCGCCCTCGCTGTTGTCGGCGCCTTCGATCGGGGCTTGCGCCTTCCAGCGCCAGGCGACGACGGGGGTACGGTTCAGGTCGATATTGCCCTCGTGTATCAGCGCGGAGGCCGAAGCGCTCGCGTCGGCCTGGAGGACGGTAGTGTTGCCGTCCGCCACCAGGCTGTAGCGGGTCATGATCTTGCCGTGCACGACCGGGAGGTTCTTCCAGTCGGCCGGCAATTGCGCGCCGGGACGCAGTGCGGAGAATGCGATGCCGGGCTGGTCGCCCTGCGCGGGCCCGGCCGGGGTTGCCAGCAAAAACGCGGCGCACAGCAGGGCGTGCAGGAGCGCTCCCGTCTGCCTGCGTGCGCGCCGGGCCGACGGGGTGGGCATGGCGGAAGGGCTCCGGTTGCTGGGCATGCGTGCATTGTAGTGAGCGGGGACATGTCCCATTGGTGCACTGAGACATGCGCTGCGCGTCTTGCGGGACGATGCGCGACGGCGGTGCAGTGCCCAGGCGAACTGGTGGCGCTGGCGGGGGCTGCTGGCCGTGGTCGGCGCTGCCATCGCGTTCGTGCGGTCGGGAGGATGAGCTGGCCGATCAATCGGCGCGGCACACAAAAAAATCGCGGCCCGCACAGGGGCCGCCAATCGGGAATGCGAGAAGTCAGTTTCCTCAAGAGGCGTTATCGGCGCAATGGTGCGCATCGAGACCCCTCTTAGGTAGGGAAGTGGCTCGCATTGTCCAGATCATGCGATCAGGTAGTTGGGCCCCATGGGGGGCATATTGGCGGCGCGCAGCTTCTGGACATTCGCCATGAGTTCGGTGTGTGCGGCGTCCAGCCAGTCGACGCGGTGCCGGACAGGATCGTTCGGTGACAGGTCGCGCGCGGGAATCTCGCGCAGGAAGTAGCGCACCATATTTCCGGCGCGGGCCGGGACCGGCATCATCCCCAGCAACTGGTGCCTGGCCAGCAGCCGCCGGCTTGCTGCATGGCGCAGTCCGGACCACGCGGTACGGCCCAGCGCAATATACAGCGCGTCGGGGCGTATCTGCCGTATCGCGCCGAGGAAGTGGGTTTCGAATGCAGCGCGCAGCATGGGCGCCGCGAGCAAATCTTCGAGCGTGCCGTCGAAGGCGAGTCCGCGGCGCGTGGTGGCAAACGGCAGAAGGGCCAGCGGCTGGAACTGGTCGAAGCCTTCATTCCACAGCGCCGCGGCGTGTGGCAATCCCACCAGTTCCGGGACGCGGAAATGGTCGAGCATGCGAATCAGGTTGGGCCGTATCAGTTGCCCGCCCAGTTCCACGCGGCGCTTGTTCTCGCGCTGGATCACCCGTTCGGGCGTGCGTGCCTGCAGCAACTCCTCCGTTACCGTGGCGGCGAGCCGTACATGGGCGTGCCCCGGCGTCGTGCTGACCAATACCAGGCGTGCACCTGCGTTGAGATGCTCGTGCGGCACATATGTCATCGTGTAAGTGCCGTCCTGGCCGACCAGAATGGGTTTGGCAACCAGGCCTGCAGCTCCCGTGCGCCGAATCTGGGCGCAATACTCTTCGATGTAATTCGTCAAGGTGTCCCCGCTCCACAGCGATAAAGGTGCTGCCTTCTTCTTTTTTCTTCATGGTAAGACGCGTGGCCGGACACCGACAAAGCATAGAGTGGCGTTTCCGACCCTCGAAACCATGAGCTTGGTGGGGCAGCGAACAAATACGGTGCCATCCGGTTCTTCGGCGCTCGCGCCGTTTTTGCCGGATGACTTGCCTGCTTGCTACCGTACCGCGTGGTGTGGGTCAGGAGGATGACGCGCCGGCTTCAGCCAGTGAGCGTGGTGTCGATGACAATATCGGCCGACAATGATTTGTGCACCGGACACTTGTTGGCCACGCGCAGCAGGTCTTCAAGGATCTTGGGATCCAGGTGTCCGGTGACGCGGACTTCCCGCTTCATCGCATAGCGGCCGTTGGTTTCTTCGTGGCTAACGGAGGCATGGATGGATTCCACCGCATAGTTCTTGCGCCTGGCATAAAGCTGGAGCGTGAGCACAGTGCAAGCCGCAAGCGCCGAATCCAGCAAGTCATGCGGGCTCGGATACTGCGGGTTGCCGCCGGCGGCGTCATCCAGGTCCGCCTGCCAGTTCGCCTGGCCATTGGTCAGGTTACAGATGGTATTGCCCTGGCTCGGCTGCCATGTCGCTTGGATAGTCATTGAACGTCCTCGTCCAGAAATGGGCCGGAGCGCGGCCCGGAAATATCGATTCTATACAGCCATTTGCAACTGATTGTTCGGGTGACAGGAAGAGCGCTTTTCGGTTTTCTCGAATTATTTCGCCCAACCCCTTGCCAAGACGGTTGTGGGGCCGTAATATTCGCCCCCTCGCAACACGAGACGGCGCTGCAAGGCAGGGCTGGCCAGGGTTGCGGGGTGGATTGGGGAGGTTGGCGCAGCGGGAATCGCGGTGCTGACGCAGCAAAAAAAGATTGCTGACCCGGTTGACGAAACGAAGAAAGCGCTGCATAATCTCGTTTCTCTGCTGCAGACAACGCAGCGCGCTGAACGGCAAAGCCGGCAGCGAAGTT
>NZ_CAJZAI010000009.1 GCF_914271435.1 Cupriavidus laharis
GATCGTGTGGGGCAAGGACCGCGACGAAGCGCTCGCGCGCATGCGCCAGGCGCTGGCGGCGTACCACGTGGTGGGCTTGTCGACCAACGTCGCCTTCCTGCAGCGGCTGGTGAAGTCCGAGGCGTTCCGCACGGCCGACCTCGACACGGGGCTGATCGAGCGCAACGAGGCCGCGCTGTTCCCGCCGCCCGCGCCGGTCGGCATGGAGATCATCGCGCTGGCGACTGCCGCGCTGCTCGACCGCGAAACGCGCGAGCGCCGCATCGACGCGGCCGACCAGCATTCGCCGTGGACGCATGCCGGTGCGTGGCGTCTCAATGGCGGTGCCACGCGCACGTTGCGCTTCGCTTATGGCAGCCACACGCTGGACGTGACGCTGACCGCGAACGAGCGGGGCAGCACGCTGATCTATGCCGACCAGGCGGCACCGTTCCGGGCATCGTGCCAGGCCGACGATATCCGCGTGGACCTTGGCACCCGCCGAGCGCATGGGCAGGTCCACGTGGAGGGGGATGATTTCCACGTCTTCAACGCAGGGCGCCACGCGGTGCTCGGCTGGCTCGACCCGCTCGCGCACGCGGGCGAGACCGAGGGCGAGGGCGGCAAGCTGACCGCGCCGATGCCGGGCAAGGTTATCGCCGTCATGGTCGAGCCCGGCAGCACGGTTACGCGTGGTACGCCGCTGCTGGTGATGGAAGCGATGAAGATGGAGCACACCATCAGCGCACCGGCCGACGGGGTGGTCAGCGAGATCCTGTACGGCGTGGGCGAGCAGGTGGCGGAAGGGGCGCAACTGCTGGCGTTTGAAGGCAAGTAGGTAGTCTGCCCTGCCGGCTTCGTGGGAAGCAGCCAGCAGATTTCATCGCGTCTGCTGGCTGGACCGGACCATGCCGTAGTGCGACAGTCGCGGCGGCCACGGTATGACTTTTCCCCGCGTGAAAATAAGGCTTTTCCTACGCGTGGCTCAATGCGCTGTGGCTAGAATCGCCCGATCCCAGCATGTCACCCGGTATCCCCCATGTTTCGAGCGTTCTGCCAGATCTTTCTCTGGGCCTTGCTGACAGCCACCTCGGCCCGCGCAACGTGTACCGGAAACGGGGTCACGTCAACCGTCGCGCTGCCCGCCAGCCTTACCGTCCCGCGAGACTTGCCGGCCGGGAGCATCATCTACGACACAGGCTGGGTCGGGAACAGCTCTGCCTATATCCAATGCGATCCGCTGGATACATGGAGCTACGGCTATTCCGTGCCGATGACCCCGACGGCAAGCGGTGGCGTCTATGAAACCAGCGTCCAGGGCATCGGCGTCAGGACCGGATGGTCGAACACGCTCGGCGTGCGGCCTGGCGACATCACCCAGGCAATGATTCAGGATTGGCCGCGCATGCAGCTGACGCTTCCGAATATCAAAGGCGCATACCTGCCGCCCGCTCTGTATCGTGTCCAGCTTATCAAGACGGGGGATATCGCACCCGGCGTCATCGCGTTTCAGAACCCGATCGCGACGTCGATATATGGTGGCATTGTTGCCACCTCAACCAACTTCACCAGTACGCAGGTCAATATCAAGACGGCAGGTTGCCGTGTCACCAACAGCAACATCACCGTCAATCTTCCGAAGGCAAGCGCGCAGGGCTTCAGCGGCGTCGGATCGACACAAGGGACCACCGCCTTCAGCATTCCGCTGGTTTGCGATGCAGGCATCAACGTTGCCTACGAACTGGACGGGCCAGCGGACGCATCCAATGCTCCCGGCGTCCTGGCAAACCAGGCGGGGAGCGGGATGGCTACCGGCGTCGGCGTACAGGTCCTGCAAGGAAACGCGCCAGTCACGCTCGGCGCAGTGTCGTCTCCCTATATCCGAACCACTAGGGACAACGAGACGGTCAGCATTCCGATGGCCGCACGGTATTACAAGACCAGCCAGGTCGTGACCAGCGGAAGCGTGAACGCCATCGCGACGCTGAACATGAACTACCAGTAGTTGCCGCCGGTCCGCCTTGCGCCGATGCGCTTCGGCGGCCGGGCGTACGGGAACAGAGGAAATGCCCCGCCAGTGCGGGGCATTTCCATTGGCGGCTTGTCGTCTTCGGCGGAGGTGGACAAGCCGCAAGCGTGCACGCTGCGGGGAGCCGGTTTCCCGCCATTCGCCCCCGCGGCGCATTCCTCTGCCAAAATAGCTCTTTGAACCCCCAAAATCGCTGGAGACACCATGAAGTTGCAGTTGTATGTCCCTGACGGCCGTTACGATCCTTGGATCGAAGGCTTCGCCGAGGCGCTGCCGGAAGCCGAATGCGTGATCTGGGACGACAGCCGTGGCGAATCCGCCGATTACGCCGTGGTCTGGCGCCCACCCGTGGAAATGCTGCGTGGCCGCACCGACCTGAAGGCGGTGTTCAACCTCGGCGCCGGCGTGGACGGCATCCTGCGCCTGCGCGACGAGGACCCGGACGCATTGCCCGCCGGTGTGCCGATCGTGCGGCTGGACGATGCCGGCATGGCCGCGCAGATGGCCGAATACGTCACCTATGCCGTGTTGCGCTATTTCCGCCGGCTGGACGATTACGCCGCCCAGCAGCAGGCCGACAACTGGAAATTCCTCAAGCCGCACCGCCGTGCGGACTTCACCATTGGCGTGATGGGTGTCGGCACGCTCGGCACGCATATCGCGCGCACGCTGGCCGGTTTCGGCTTCCCGGTGCGCGGCTGGAGCCGCACCGCGCGTGCCATCGAGGGTGTGGTGGGATTCCATGGTGACGCCGGCCGCGCGCCATTCCTGGACGGATTGCGTGTGCTGGTCAATGTCCTGCCGCTGACCCCGCAGACCGAGAACATCCTGAATGGCGAACTGTTCGGCAAGCTGGCGAAAGGCGCCTACGTGATCAATGTCGCGCGCGGCCAGCACCTGGCCGAAGAGGACCTGCTTGCGGCCGTGCAGGCCGGCCAGATCGCGGGCGCGACGCTCGACGTATTCCGTACCGAGCCGCTGCCTGCCGGGCACCCGTTCTGGCAGGAGCCTCGCATCACCATCACACCGCATATCTCGGCATTGACGCTGCGCGAGGACAGCATCGCGCAGATCGCGGGCAAGATCCGCGCACTGCGGGCAGGCCAGCCGATCGCGGGCGTGGTCGACCTGCAGCGCGGCTACTGAATCGCCGCAACGAAGAAAACATCAGACATTGGAGACAGCCATGAACCTGCCCAACTACGTGAAGATCGTCGAGGTCGGACCGCGCGACGGCCTGCAGAACGAGAAGGCCATGGTGCCGACCGACGTCAAGGTGGCGCTGATCAACCAGCTGACCGAGGCCGGTTTCGTCAATATCGAGGCGGCGTCTTTCGTCTCGCCCAAGTGGGTGCCGCAGATGGCCGACGGCGCAGACGTGATGGCGCGCATCCAGCGCCGTCCCGGCACGCTGTACTCGGTGCTCACGCCCAATATGAAGGGTTTCGAGGGCGCGGTCGCAGCAGGCGCCGACGAGGTGGTGATCTTCGGCGCCGCGAGCGAGGCGTTCTCGCAAAAGAACATCAACTGCTCGATCGCCGAATCGATCGCGCGTTTCGAGCCCGTGGCCGCCGCCGCGAAGGACAAGGGCATCCGCTTGCGCGGCAGCATCTCGTGCTCGCTGGGCTGCCCCTACCAGGGCGAGGTGCCGGTGAGCGCCGTGGTGGACGTGGTGCGCCGCATGCGCGAACTGGGCTGCGACGAGATCGACATTGCCGATACCATCGGCGTGGGCACGCCGGGCAAGGTGCAGGACGTGATGCGCGCGGCGTCGGCGGAATTCGCCCTCGACCGCCTATCGGGACATTTCCACGACACCTATGGCCAGGCGTTGTCGAACATCCTGGCCAGCCTGGAAGTGGGCATCTCGATCTTCCATGCGTCGGTGGCTGGCCTGGGCGGCTGCCCTTACGCCAAGGGCGCGACCGGCAACGTGGCGACCGAGGACGTGCTGTACATGCTGCACGGGCTGGGCATCCATACCGGCATCGACCTCGAGGCCGTGGTGCGTACGGGCGACTACATCTCGCAAGCGATCGGCCGTACCAACAGCTCGCGCGTGGGCCGGGCGCTGCTGACCAAGTGGGCGGCAGCCAGCGAAGCCACGCCCGCGTGCGCGTGAGTCAACGACACCAGGAAATCAAGGAGCGAGAATGAGCCAGTCCGTTGACCAGGGCAGCGCCGCCCAGGCCGAAGCATTGCCGGAATCCGCACAGCGTGTCGCAGGCCTGCTGGCCGAACTCGGGCATGATCGTCCCGTGGTGATGCTGCCGGCCACCGGCAAGACCTCTGCCGAGGCCGCTGCGGGCCTGGGCTGCAGCGTGGCGGAGATCGCCAAGTCGATCATCTTCCGCCGCGTTGAAGACGATGCGCCGGTGCTGGTGATCGCCAGCGGCAGCAATCGCGTGGACGAAGCCAAGGTGGCGGCGCGCGTCGGCGCACTGGGCAAGGCCGATGCCAGGTTCGTGCGCGAGAAGACCGGCTATGCCATCGGCGGTGTCTGCCCGATCGGCCATGCGGTGCCACCGGTGATGCTGCTCGACCAGGACCTGTTCCGCTATGAACGCCTGTGGGCCGCCGCTGGGCATCCGCACGCGGTGTTCAACCTGACGCCGCAGCAGTTGCAGCAGATGACCGGCGCGGAAGTAGCGGATGTGGCACAGGGGGCGGCGGCATGAGCCCCGAGTTGCGGCCCGGCTTCGAGTTCACGTGGCAGTACACGGTGCCGGCCAAGGCCACCGTGCCGCGCCTCTACGACGACATCCCGATGTGCACGGAGATGCCGGACGTGCTGGCCACCGGGTACATGGTCGGCATCATGGAGTGTGCCTGCCTGCAGGCACTGCGCGACCACCTGGACTGGCCGCGCGAGCAGACGCTCGGCACGCTGGTCAGTTTTTCGCATCTCGCCGCCACGCCGCCGGGTATGACCGTCACGGTCAAGGGCCGGCTGGTGGAGGTGGACGGGCGCAGGCTGCGCTTCGAATTGAGCGCCTGGGATGGTGAAGACAAGATCTCGGAAGGCGTGCACGAGCGCCACGTGATCGATGCCGAGCGCTTCAACCAGAAGATCGCCGCCAAGGCTGTCCGGGCCGCTGGCTGAGACGATGGCGCTGCCGGCCGCCCTCATCAAGGACATCACGCGCCGCGCACGCTCGGCGCAGACCGCGCAGCCGGTGCCTTCGCCATGCCGCAACGTATGCCGCATGGACGCGGCCAGCGGCTATTGCGAAGGCTGCCTGCGCACCATCGAAGAGATTGCCGGCTGGTCGGCCATGTCGGAGGACGACAAGCGCCGCATCTGGGCGCAACTGCCGCAGCGCGCCGCCTGGCTGGCCGGATAGGAGACCATTGCCTTGAGCGACACCACGCCCCCGCAGTTGCCGGCCACCCTGCGCGTCTTCGAGCGCGGCTGGCTGTCGGCCAACAACATCCTGTTCGTCGACGGCGGCGACACCGCGCTGGTGGACAGCGGCTACGTCACGCACGCGCCGCAGACGGTGGCACTGGTGGAGTCGGCATTGCAGGGGCGTCCGCTGAAGCGGCTCATCAACACCCATCTGCATTCCGACCATTGCGGCGGCAATGCCGCGCTGCAGGCGCGCTGGCAGCCGCAAACGTCGATTCCCGCCGCCGAGGCGGCTGCCGTCTCGGCATGGGATGTCGATGCACTGACTTACAAGGCCACCGGCCAGCAATGCGACCGCTTCACGTTCGATACGCTGCTGCATGACGGCGACACGCTGCGCCTTGGTGGCATCGATTGGCAGGTCGTCGCTGCACCGGGGCACGATCCGCATGCCGTGATGCTGTTCGCGCCGCAGCCGCGCATCCTGATTGCCGGCGATGCGTTGTGGGAAAACGGCTTCGGGGTGATCTTTCCCGAGCTGGAGGGGGAGAGCGGGTTTGCCGAGCAGGCGGCGGTACTGGAGCGCATCGTGGAGCTGGATGCGCACGTGGTGATTCCCGGCCACGGGCGTCCCTTCACTGACGTGGCCGCCGCCGTTGAGCGTGCGCGTGGCCGGCTTGCTTACCTCGGCGGGGATCCGCAACGCAATGCGAGCCACGCGGTCAAGGTGCTGGTCAAGTTCAAGCTGCTGGAGGCGCAGCGGATCCGTCGCGATGCATTGTTGGCCTGGATGCAGGGGGCGCCACTGATGGCGGCCATTCACCAACGCTTTATGGCTGACCAGTCGATGGAGGAGATTCTGTCGCAGACGCTGCGGGCGTTGGCCGGGGTTAGGGCGTTGGTTGTTGAGGGGGAGGTGGTGGTGAATGTGGACTGATTTTGCTGCTGGTGTGCTTGGCGGGCGCGGCTGTTTCGCCGGCGTAGCCGGCGAGTTCCTTTTTGTCCAAGCGACAAAAAGGAACCAAAAAGCGCGTTTTTGTGGCTGACGAAGGGCCGACGTGCTGACGGTCCAGTGGCATAACCAGACTGCCTGCCGCGTAGATGATTAGGATGGGAGAGGGCGTGCGAGCGAACCCGGATTACGGAGTGGTCCCTTCTAACAGCGATATCGCGTGGACGCCTACGGCTGCGCTGCGCGCGGCTCGGAGTCTGGGTTTCGGGGGCGCGGCCCGAACCACGATCTGGTGACGAAGCGCTTGGCGCATGTGCCATGCGCGAGGTAACGAAGCAGGCCTCGTGGCGCCAGCGAGAGTGATGAGCCTCCTGTCCGACTAGGACGCGCGCGCAGCGCAGCCGAAGGTGTCCCACCGATGACGCTGTTGGAACGCTGTACCCGAGTCCAACTTGGGGATCGTACAAAAGCCGGTTATCGGAGGCACTGGTTCTGACTCACTGCGCGTAGCAGGTTGGAACAATAGCCAAGCCTCGTGAGACCAAAGCCGCTGGAACCATAGAAGCGCACCGTTGATGGCCAGCCGCCAGGCGACGCGTTTCTTGCCTACTTCTTGTCGCTCGGACAAGAAGTAGGTCGCCGGCTACGCCGGTGAAACAGCCACGCTTGCCAAGCACAACAACCCAGTCAGGCCACAAAACTCAAAACGTCGTCCTGAACCCCACCTTCACACTTCGCCCTGGCAGCGGCGCAATATCCCGCAGGATCGACGACGCATTCCGTGCCTCCTGGTTGGTCAGGTTGTCACCACGCAGGTAGACCAGCGTCTGCGTGCCCGAGGTCTTGAACTTGTAGGTCAATGCCAGGCTCAACAGCGTGTAGGCATCGGTAGGCGTGTCGTTGACCGGCACGCGCGTCTGCTTGGCGGCGTAAGTTACATCCACACGCGCACCCCACGGGCCAGCGCCATAGACCAGTGCGCCGCCGAGGCGCAAAGGCGCCAGCCGCGGCAGCGGCTCGCCGGTGTCGCGGTTTTCCCCGCGCACATAGTCCGCCCGTGCCTCGAAGTCCAGCGTATCGCTCGACGTCAGCATCTTCTGGAACAGCCGCGCCTTGCCTTCGGCCTCGAAGCCATACAGCGTGGCAGGCACGCCCAGGTACTGGAACTCCGGTAGCGAGTCGGGACTGCCCGAAGCGACGACATCGCCAGCCTCGTCGCGCGCGCGGCCCGTGGACATCAGCGCGAGGTAGTTGGCGAAGCGGCTGTAGTAGCCCGACACGCTCGCGCTGTGCGGGCCGTACTTGTAGCGCATGCCGAGGTCGACAGAGGTGGCGCGCTCCTTGCTGGCATTGGGATCGCCCAGCTCCCATGCGCCGGTGGCGACGTGCGGCCCGTTGGCGTACAGCTCGTAGAAGGTCGGCGCGCGCTCGGTGTACGACACATTGCTGGTCAGCGACCACAGCGAATTCAGCTTGTAGAGCAGGCCCGCCGAGGCACTGGTGGCGTTGAAGCTGCGGTTGGCGTCGCTGAAGCGGTCGTTGCCGTTGGCGCTGGCCGCGATGCTGCTGTGGTCCAGCCGCCCGCCGAAGTTGAGCTTGAAGTCGCCGGCACTGTCGAGCGGCAGTTCCTCGAACACGAACAACGCGGCGTTGTCGGTGTCGGTGCTCGGCACGAACGCTTCCTCGCCGAGCGCGGAGAACTGCGTGTGGCCGAACTGCGTGCCGACCACCCCGCTCATCCGGCCGATCTTTGCGTGCCTGGCCTCGAAGCGCGCGTCCCAGCCCTGGTTCTTGAAGATGGTGCCGGTCTCGCCGTTCTCGATTTCCTTGTGCTCGTAGTCCGTGTAGCTGAACTTGCCCTTGACGGATTCCAGGATGCCGGAGGTATTGGCTTGCAGGTTGCGCGCCTCGCCTTCAAGCGCGAAGCGGTCCTGGCGCATTTTCAGCCGTACATCGTCCTCGGCCGGCGTGCCGTATTCGTTGCGGTAGGCGCTGTAGTTGGCGCCGATGAAGCCGTCGGCCCAGGTGTAGGAGCCGCCCAGGGAGCCGCCGTCCTGCTGCGCGCTGGTGTTGGGCAGGCGGCCGCTGGCCTCGGTCTCGCCCTCGGGCAAGGGCTGGCTGGCGCGCAGGCGGTCGCTGCGCGCAAAGCCCGGGATATGCAGGTCGCTGGTCTTGCGCGCGAACGCATCGGCGTGGATTGCGAACTGGCCGTTGCCGGCTTCGACCAGCGCGCTGGCGTTGCGCGCCACGTCGCCGCCGGCGGTGGCGCTGGCGTCGACTGCGCCGCCGATGCCTTCGATGGGCTCGGTCGGGATGCGGTTGTCGATCACGTTGACCACGCCGCCGATGGCGTTGCCGCCGTACATCAGTGCAGCCGGACCACGCACGACTTCAATGCGCTCGGCCACCAGCGGGTCGATCGGCACGGCATGGTCGTAGGACAGCGTCGAGGCATCGACCGTTGATCCCCCGTTCTGCAGCACCTTGATCCGGTCGCCATCGAGGCCGCGGATTACGGGACGGCTGGCATTGGGGCCGAAGTAGCTCGACGACACCCCCGGCAGCTTGTCCAGCGTTTCGCCAAGCGTGCTGTTCTGGCGCAGCGACAGCGCGTCGCCGCTCAGCGCGGAGACCGGCGCGACCATGTCGTTGAGCTCGCTGCCGAGCGGGTTGGCGGTGACCACAACCTCCTTGAGGGTTGCAGCAGGGGGCGTGGTGGTGGCGGCCGGTTCGCTGGCGGTCTGGGCGAACGCGCCGGTGGAGACGATCAGGGCAGCAATGGCTGCCAGCGGCGTGCGCCGCAGCATGTGATGTTGCAGGGTAGAAGACATGGCTCGCGATTCGATGCGATGGCAATCGGGCGGACGGCCGTGCCAATGCCGGCATGGCGGGAGCCCCGCACGATGCAGTGCGGGCCCGTGCGGAAAGCCGGCCGGCGTGGACGCGCGCGTTCGTACTGGGGCCGGCGGCATGGCCGCGGCCCGGAATCAGGCGAAGGCGGGCGTGTGCGCCGGTGGCGCGCGCGAGCGGAAGGGGTAGGCGGAAGGAAGATCGGGCCAGCGCCAGGCCAGGTTGGCCGGCTTGACCGGTTTGCAGAAGGCCAGCGTGACTGCCGGCATCTGGCCGCAATGGCTGTCGGCGACGGTGGCGCCATCGAACAGCACGCATGAGTGGCCAGCCAGCTTCTGCGCGAACGGGCTGGCATCGCCATGGTCGGCAGCGCTCGCTTCGGCTGCCATGGCCGGCAGCGGCGTGCCCATCAGGCCGCCGTGCACGATGCGGTGCGTCAGGCCCGCGTGCTGCGCAACGAGCAGGCACAGCGCCAGCCACAGGGTCATCCACAGCCCCGGGCCGCGCGCGCGCAGGCGGGCGAAGCGCCCGGTGATCTCAGCGATCATGCGGGTGGCCACAGTCGCAGTCGCCATGCGCGTGGTCATGGCCGTGATGATGGCCATGGTCGTGATCGTGGCCCTCGTCGTCGAAGGCGTCTTCCCAGGTGGGGAACGGGTCCGGATACGCGGCCCAGGCATCGGGGCCGGCCGTCATTTCCGCGTCGGTCAGCAGGCAGGCGTCGAGGAGGGCTTCGAGCGCGACGCGGTCCAGGTCCAGGCCGATCAGCGCCAGTTCCTGGCGGCGGTCGCCGTAGGGGGCCAGCTGCCCATTGTCGAGCATGTCGGCGTCGAGCGCGGCACGGTCTGCCGCATCGGTCGGCCATTCGGACGGGTCGAGCGAGGCCCACCACGCGCCGGCCGCGGCCGGACGGCACACGCCGCCGGCCTGGGCCCAGTCGCCGGCGATGCCCATGCGGCTGGCCAGCCAGAACAGGCCCTTGGAGCGCAGCACGTTGCCATGCTCGCGCATCCATTCTGTGTGGATCAGGTCGGCAAAGCGGCCAGGGTGGAACGGGCGGCGGCGCCGGTACATGAAGCCGCTGACGCCATGGGATTCGGGCAGCGACTCGCCGCGCTGCATGGCCAGCCAGCCTGGGGCGCTGGCGGTGTCCTCGAAGTCGAACTGGCCGGTGCCCAGTATCTGCCCGGTAGCGACATGGCCGAAGCTCGTCGCGATGATGCTGGCGCGCGGATTGAGCGCGCGAAGGATCGCCTCGAGCTGCGCCAGCGCGTCCGTGCCGACGAGGTCCGCCTTGTTCAGTACGATCACGTCGGCAAACTCGGCCTGGGCGATCAGCACATCGACCACGGTGCGGTCGTCCTCATCGTCCTTATCGCCATCGTCAGCATGCGGTTCGCCGCGGTCCTGCAGGAATTCCGCATCGTTGACGTCGCGCAGGAACGTCGACGCATCCACCACCGTGACCAGCGTGTCCAGACGCAGCGCCGTGCCCGCGCCATGCTCATCCTCGAAGAGGACGGCCTCGGCGATTGCCATGGGATCATCCGTTCCCGAGGTTTCGAGCAGCAGATGGTCGAAGCCGCCGCTGCCGGCCAGCTTGCCGGCCTCCGGCAGGCTGCCGGCCACGCCCACGCGCTTGCCACTGGTGGCGGCAAGGATATGCTGCAGCAAGGTGGTCTTGCCGGCACCGGTGTATCCGGACAGCACGGTGAGGGGCAGGCGATCGGCCATGGGAATGAAAGAGGACGCGCACAGGGCACGCCGTCAGGCATACCCAGTGCTATTGCAACAAGGTTGCGACTGTACCAGAAAGGGACTGCCGCCAACAGCGACAGGCTTCCACCATGGTAGTGCCGTCGCCGTGCCGCGACAAAGCAAAACGGCCCGGAGATCCGGGCCGTCAGGGTTGCCAGTAGCCGGCCGCGCGCCGGCGCCCGGCTCAGTCGCCGAACAGTTTCTGGCGCAGTTCGCGGCGTTGCTGGGCTTCCAGCGACAGCGTGGCGGTCGGGCGGGCCAGCAGGCGCGGCACGCCGATCGGCTCGCCGGTTTCCTCGCACCAGCCGTAATCGCCGGCTTCGATACGGGCCAGAGACTGTTCCACCTTCTTGAGCAGCTTGCGCTCGCGGTCGCGGGTACGCAGCTCCAGGGCGTGCTCTTCCTCGATCGTGGCGCGGTCAGCCGGATCCGGCACGATGACCGTTTCGCGCAGGTGTTCCGTGGTCTGGTCCGCGTTCTTCAGGATTTCGTCACGCAGCTGTTCAAGGCGATTCTTGAAGAAAGCGAGCTGCGCTTCGTTCATGTAATCCTTGTCGCTCATCTTCAGGATTTCAGCTTCAGTCAGAAGTTTGTTGCTGCTCATGGTTGCTGCTGATTCTCTTGTTGATCCGACCGGCGGCGTCTGTGTCCGCTCGGGTGCTGTGTCCGCGTGCTTGCGCGGGGCGGACGTTTCACTCTGGCTGGCTGCAGCCTTGCTGCTTCGCGGGCCTCCCTTGGCCTCGCCCGCGCCGGCGTGAGCCGTACCGCCGCGGGGAGCTGGCGCAGCCTTCACCGACTGCGCCTTGAGCGTCTCTGCCGCGGCACTACCTGTCTTGCTGCGGCTTTCTTTCGTCTTTGTTGCGGCTGTCATGGGGACACCTCTCTCTCGCGTCGGTATGGAACGGCGCGTGTCGGGTACCCCAAGCGGAGGGCGGTCTCCGCACGAAGCCCTGCGACCGCACCTGCCGGCGGCCTGCCTCATGCTGACGACAACCGCCGCCCTGCCGTCCACCTGGTTCAGTGGACCATACCGGCGGCGGGAAAAAGGTGCGCCGCCAGTATCAAATCCGGCCTATTGTACTTGAACAAATTTTTTCGAGATACGGGAAAGGCCGAGCCATGGCTTCGGTGTTTCCCCGGTACCCCGAACGGGGGGACATGCCGGAGGCGACGCGTGGCGAGGGGCCGCCGTAGGGCGGCTGCCGCACTCAGGCCAGACAGTTGGCCAGGCCCTTGAGAATGGCATCCCGGGGCAGGTCCACGCCGATGAACACCATTTTGGTGCCGGGAGTCTCGTCCTCCCATTTGGCGCCGACGTCGCTGCCCATCAGCTGGTGGACCCCCTGGAACACGACTTTCCGGTCCACACCTTCCATATATAGTACGCCCTTGTAGCGCAAGAGTTTTTCGCCGTAGACGGCCAGGATGCCGGACAGGAATTCCTCGAGCTTGCCGTAGTGGAACGGCTTGTCGCTGCGGAAGACGAACGATGCGATGCGGTCGGTGTGGTGGTGGTGGTGGTGGTCGTGACCGTGGTCATGGCTATGGTCGTGGCCGCAGTCCGCGCCGCAATGTTCGCCGTGCTCGTGCTCGTGGTCATGGTCGTCTGCGCCGAGGAATTCCGGGTCGATCTCGAGCTTGGCGTTCAGGTTGAAGCCGCGCAGGTCGAAGATGGTGTCGATCGGCGTTTCGCCAAAGTTGGCCTGGCGGATCGGCGCCCGCGGGTTCATGTGCAGCAGGCGGTGGCGCAGGTCGGCCACTTCGCCTTCGCTGACCAGGTCCGACTTGGTGATGAAGATCGCGTCGGCAAAGCCGACCTGGCGCTGCGCCTCTTCCTGCTTGTCGAGCTGCAGGTGGGCATGCTTGGCGTCGACCAGCGTGACCACCGCATCCAGCAGGTAGCGCGAGGCGATCTCGTCGTCCATGAAGAAGGTCTGCGCCACCGGGCCCGGATTGGCCACGCCGGTGGTTTCGATGACCACACGGTCGAAGCCGATTTCACCGGCGTCGCGCCGGGTCATCAGGTCTGACAGCGCCTGTACCAGGTCGCCCCGGATGGTGCAGCAGATGCAGCCGTTGCTCATCTGCACGATCTGCTCGCGACCGTCCTGCACCAGGATCTCGTTGTCGATGTTCTCCTCGCCGAATTCGTTCTCGATGACGGCGATCTTCATGCCGTGCTGCTCGTTGAGGATGCGCTTGAGCAGCGTGGTCTTGCCGCTGCCGAGGAAGCCGGTCAGGATCGTGACCGGGATCAGTTTGGACATGGGTGGGTTCTCCGGGGAATAGGGGGCCTCAGGGGTGATCTCAGGACGTGCTGTCGGGGCGCTGCGCCAGGCGCGCGCCGCAGTCGGCGCACACGCCGTTCACGGTCAGTTCGACATGTTCGATGGCAAAGCCGCTGGGCACGCGCGGGGTGGCGGGCTGCGCCGGCATGCTGCCGTCGTCGAGGCAGAATGTGCGGTCGCAGCGCGTGCAGTGGAAATGGCTGTGCTGGCGATGCACCTCGGCGCGGGCAGCCTCGTGCTCGACCAGGCTGAAGCGGAACACGCGGTCGTTGCCGGCGCGCTTTTGCGCCACGCCTTGTTCCACCAGCCAGTCCAGTACGCGATAGACCGTGACGCGGTCGATGGCCTCGCCTTGTCCGGGCAGGCGGTCGATCACGGCCTGGTGGGTCAGGGCCTCGTCGCTGCCGATCAGGCAGGCGAGGATGCACAGCCGCGGCTGGGTCACGCGGGCACCAAGTCGGCGCAGGCGCTCCTGGGCAGCTTCGAAGACGGCCGGCGGGGGGGCGGGCTGGCTCGGGGTGAGGCGGGTCATGCCGGGGATTTAACCATAGGCCCCGCGCTGTTGCAATTCAGTTGCGTGTGGGGCGGTGAGCCGGCGGCCCGGGATCGCAGGTTGCCTGCGCCGCACACCAATCCATTGGATTGCGCCTATGATCGGCAAGGAGTCCACGCCGCCACCAGCTGTCACCAACCGCCAAGACCGGAGACAAGCGATGCTGAACGATGCAAGCGCGTTGCTGTTCCCCAATTTCGAACCCTTCCGGCGCCGGGTGGGCCGGGCGGGCGAAATCGAGATCGCCGGCGTGCAGGGCGGCTCCGGCCCGCCGCTGCTGCTTCTGCACGGACACCCGCAAAGCCACCTGATCTGGCATAAGGTCGCCCCGGTGCTGGCCGATCATTTCACCGTCATTGCCACCGACCTGCGCGGCTACGGCAGCAGTTCGGCGCCGGCCGGCAACGCCGGGCACGAGAACTACAGCAAGCGTGCCATGGCGCAGGACCAGGTTGCCGTCATGGCCGCGTTCGGCTTTCACCGCTTTGCGCTGTGCGGTCACGACCGCGGCGCGCGCGTGGCGCACCGCCTTGCCGTGGACCATCCGCAGGTGGTCGAACGCCTGATGCTGCTCGACATCGCGCCGACGCTGGACATGTACGAGCGCACCAGCATGGCGTTCGCCGCCGCCTACTGGCACTGGTTCTTCCTGATCCAGCCCACGCCGTTCCCTGAAACGCTGATCAACGCCGAACCCGATTTCTATCTGAGCAAGCTGATGGGGCTGCGCCACGCCGGCCTGTCGCCGTTTTCGCCGGATGCCATGGCCGCCTATACCGCGGCCATGCGCGAGCCGGCGCGCGTGCATGCCATGTGCGAGGACTATCGCGCGGCAGCGACCATCGACCTCGAACACGACCGCGCCGACCGCGAAGCCGGGCGCGGGCTGGAAATGCCGCTGCGGGTGCTGTGGGGCGAGCACGGCGTGGTGGCGCGCTGCTTCGAGCCGCTGGCCCTGTGGGAAGCGCTCGGCACCAGCGTCAGCGGCAAGGCGCTGGACTGCGGCCACTACATCCCGGAGGAAGCGCCGCAACTGCTGCTGGAGGAAATGCTCGCCTTCTTCCGTTAGCCTCGTTCTGCCAGCCACCTTCCTGTTGTGACATCAGGATGCGCGCGGGTTAGCCCTGATTCCGCCTGGATGTCTGCAGTTGCTAACATCGACCCCCGGCCCGGGTCGCCGTACAGCGGACGGGCGGCGCTGCCAACAGCCATCCATGGTAGATCGCGCAACGGAACTCCCCCGCAGATTGCGCACAGACCGCGTCATGACACGCGGCATCCGGCACCGGCGGCGCTTTGCAGACGGAAGCAAGGAACAGGAGAGCACTATGAAACGAGTTGCAAAATTGGTCGCCGCAGTCGCGGCAATGGGCGCGATGAGCGCATTTTCCGGCGCACAGGCGCAGGATTATCCGGGCAGCAAGCCTGTGTCGGCCGTAGTGCCGTTCGCCGCCGGCGGTCCGACCGACAAGGTCGCGCGCGAGCTGACGATGATCATGTCCAAGCACCTGGGCACCCAGATCGTGATCGAGAACCTGGGCGGCGCGGGCGGCACCATCGGTGCCAAGAAGGTGGCACAGGCCAAGAATGACGGCTACACCATCCTGATCCACCACATCGGCATGTCCACGGCGCCGGCGTTGTACCGTAACCTGGGCTTCGACCCGCTCAAGGACTTCGAAATGATCGGCGAGATCGCCGACGTGCCGATGGTGATGGTCGGCAACAAGAACCTGCCGCCGAAGACCTTCAAGGACCTGCTGCCGTACATCAAGGCCAACGCCAGCAAGCTGTCGATGGCCAATGCCGGCCTCGGCTCGGCCTCTCACCTGTGCGGCCTGCTGTTCCAGAGCGCGATCCAGACCGAGCTGACCACCGTGCCGTACAAGGGCACCGCGCCGGCGCTGACCGACATCCTCGGCGGCCAGGTCAACCTGATGTGCGACCAGACCACCAACATCGCCGGGCAGCTCAAGGCTGGCGCCCTCAAGCCGTATGCGGCCATGCAGTCGCGCCGCGTCGAGGCGTTCAAGGACATCCCGACCGCGGCCGAGCAGGGCCTGCCGGGTGTCGAAGTGAAGATCTGGCATGCCATGTACGCGCCCAAGGGTACGCCCAAGCCGGTGATCGACAAGCTCTCTGCTGCGCTGCAGAAGGCCGTCGCTGACCCGAACTTCCGCGCCAAGATGGCCGAGCTCGGCGCCGAAGCCGTGCCGGCGCAGCGCGCTACGCCGGATTCGCTGCGCACCTTCCTGAGCGCGGAAATCAACAAGTGGACGCCGATCATCAAGAAGGCTGGCGTCTATGCTGACTGAGTGATATGAGAGCCCCGGGGCGCCAGTCGGTGCCTTGGCCTCATGCAAGCAAAAAAGCCATGCCGCTGCGCATGGCTTTTTTGTTTTGCGGGCTTCCGAACCGCATAGGGCATTGCAGCGTCCTATATTGGTCTGACTGCGCCTCTGCCAGCCTGGCTGCGTGGCCGGGGACTGGCCCTTGAAACCAGCACGATGCGTCGCCACCTACCGTCCTGACATATTCACGGAAGCCACCATGGAACAGTATCACGGCACTACCATCGTCAGCGTCCGCCGCGGCAATCAGGTCGCGCTGGGCGGTGATGGCCAGGTCACTCTCGGCAATATCGTGATGAAGGGCACCGCGCGCAAGGTGCGCCGCATCTACAACGGCAAGGTGCTGGTCGGGTTTGCCGGCAGCACCGCCGACGCGTTTTCGCTGCTGGACCGCTTCGAAGCCAAGCTGGAAAAGTACCAGGGCAACCTGACCCGCGCCGCGGTTGACCTCGCCAAGGACTGGCGTTCCGACCGCGCGCTGCGCCGGCTGGAGGCCATGCTGATTACCGCCGACCGCGATACCACGCTGGTCATTACGGGCAACGGCGACGTGCTCGACCCCGAAGGCGGCATTGCCGCGATCGGTTCGGGCGGCGCGTACGCGCAGTCGGCCGCCAAGGCGCTGGTGGAGAACACCGAGCTCGCGCCCAAGGATGTGGTCGAGAAGGCCCTGACCATTGCCGGCGAGCTCTGCATCTACACCAACACCAATTTCGTCATCGAAACGCTGGAATGAGCACCGGCCGGCCCGCGCACGGGCCGGCGAGCCCTACTGAACGGATACCATGCCGCATACCATGACCCCGTCGGAAATCGTTTCCGAACTCGACAAGCACATCATCGGCCAGAACAAGGCCAAGAAGGCCGTGGCCGTGGCGCTGCGCAACCGCTGGCGCCGCCAGCAGGTGGCCGAGCCGCTGCGCCAGGAAATCACGCCCAAGAACATCCTGATGATCGGCCCGACCGGCGTCGGCAAGACCGAGATCGCGCGCCGCCTGGCCAAGCTGGCCGATGCGCCGTTTATCAAGATCGAGGCCACCAAGTTCACGGAAGTCGGCTACGTCGGCCGCGATGTCGACACCATCGTGCGCGACCTGGCCGAGATGGCCATCAAGCAGACGCGCGAGTCCGAGATGAAGAAGGTGCGCACCAAGGCCGAAGACGCGGCCGAGGACCGCCTGCTCGACGTGCTGCTGCCGCCGCCGCGCGACATCGGCTTCTCGCAACCGGAAGAGAAGGATTCCAACACGCGCCAGGTGTTCCGCAAGAAGCTGCGCGAAGGCCAGCTCGACGACAAGGACATCGAGCTCGAAGTCGCCGCCGGCCTGCCGAGCATGGACATCATGGGCCCGCCGGGCATGGAGGAAATGACCGAGCAGATCCGCTCGATGTTCGCCGGCATGGGCCAGGGCAAGAAGCATCGCCGCAAGATGAAGGTGAAGGAAGCCTTCAAGCTGCTGATCGACGAAGAGGCCGCCAAGCTCGTCAATGACGAGGAGCTCAAGCACAAGGCCATCACCAACGTCGAGCAGAACGGCATCGTGTTCCTGGACGAGATCGACAAGATCGCCAACCGCAGCGAGCTGGGCGGCGGCGAAGTGTCGCGCCAGGGCGTGCAGCGCGACCTGCTGCCGCTGGTGGAAGGCACCACCGTGAGCACGAAGTACGGGATGATCAAGACCGACCACATCCTGTTCATTGCCTCGGGCGCGTTCCACCTGTCCAAGCCGAGCGACCTGATCCCGGAACTGCAGGGCCGTTTCCCGATCCGCGTCGAGCTGGAGTCGCTGTCCGTGCAGGACTTCGAGGCCATCCTGACGCAGACCGACGCCAGCCTGACCAAGCAGTACCAGGCGCTGCTGAAGACCGAAGAGGTCGAATTGCAGTTTGCGCAGGACGGCATTCGCCGCCTGGCCGAGATCGCGTTCTCGGTCAACGAGAAGGTCGAGAACATCGGTGCGCGCCGTCTGTACACGGTGATGGAGCGGCTGCTGGAAGACCTGTCGTTCCACGCCAGCAAGTCTTCGGGCGAGACCGTGACGATCGATGCGGCTTATGTGAACGAGCGGCTGGGGGATCTTGCCGTCAACGAGGATTTGTCCCGATACGTGCTGTAAGTGGATAGCGGGGCAGCCATCAAAAAAGGGTGCACCGGAGTGCGCCCTTTTTTTGTGCCGCATCTGGCTCATGCCAGGCCAGCCTCATCCACACGCCATGCATTTCCTATGATGGAAAGGCGCCCGATCTCCGACGCAGTGACGGCGCAGGCAATCGGGTCCAGCGGCAACCGGCTCGTCGGTAGCGTCGGGGTTCGCGAACGATGCACCCAGTGTCGGCAGTGCCGGGTGACTCCTTTTCTTGCGGAGCCTGGAAAATGACGGAAAGGCCGTTCTCCGGGCGTGTTGGGAGAATTCCATGGACGTCAACCAGAAACAAACCGTGATCGCCCTGAACCAGCTGATCGAGGTCGACAGGGACAGCGAACTGGCCTGCATGGCCGGTGCCCGTGAGGTGCACAATGCGGAGCTTCGCGACATTCTGGCCAGTACTGCGGAAACCTGCCGCGCCTCGGCCAGGGAACTGCAATCGATGGTCAGCGCCATGGGCGGCGAACCATCGGACCGGGGCAGCATGAACGGCATGTTCGCGCGTAGCTGGATGGCCTTGCGCCATATGATCTCGCCGAACGATGACGATGCCGTGCTGGGGCTGTGCGAGCGTGAGGAAGAAGCGGCCAGGCGCCAGTACCAGTCCGTACTGATGAAGCCGCTCCCGCCGGAAACTACGGCTGCGGTCCAGCGCCAGTATGACTCGCTGCGGCAGCACCACGACCGGCTTCATGCCATGCGCGGCATGCAGATTCACTAGCGTTAAACACTACCAGCAGATACGGTCGTTCCAGATCTGTAATCTGTATCTGGATAAGGAAGGGGCAGCCGGATGCCGCGGCTGCCCCTTTTCTTTTCGCCTGGAGCCCAAGCCAGAGATCTGTTGTCTGCCCGCCAGTCTAGCGTCGCGCACGGCGCTGCACGCCGGTGCCCGATGCGGCGTAGTGCCACAGTTGTCCATGTCAGTGCCTTATGTCAGCGCCTCATGTCAGGGCGTATCGGGGTGCCACATGCCGGTAAGGTTGGTAAGCATTGGTAAGCACGCTGGCGCACATCGCCCGCACAATGCGACCCTTGCGCACCTTGAGCCGAATGGCAAATGCGGGAGCCGCCGCATTCGAACAACCTACTGGCAGGAGGAAAACATGGTGAAGACACAATTCAGCCGCGTGGTGATCGTAACCGCCGGCCTGTTGGCCGCACTTGCTGCGGCGACTGCCTTCCTGTGCATGCGTCCGGTGGATGCAGCCGCGGGCGTTCCGCAACACGGCAGCCTGGGCGCCGCGGCCGTTGCCGCAGCGACGTTGGCACTGCAAGCCGGGGAGCTTTTCACACTGGCGGACCGCCACGCCAGCGATGCCCTGCGCGTCGTCGCGCAGGGCGACGGTCCCGACGGCGCAGGCGATGCGCTCGAGTGGGACTACGTGCAGCTGCGCCTGTAACCGACCACCGCAGGCTCAGCGCGATACCGGGCGCTTGCCCAGCTTGCGCTGCAGCGTGCGCCGGTGCATGTTGAGCGCGCGCGCGGTCGCCGAGATATTGCCGCCATGTTCGTTCAGCACGCGCTGGATATGCTCCCATTCGAGCCTGGCCACCGACAGCGGCACCGGCTCTTCCATCGCGGCTTCCGCCGCATCTTCCGAGATGCCCGCCATCAGGGCGGTGAGGATCGAATCCACGTTTGCGGGTTTGGCCAGGTATTCGTCGGCCCCTTGCTTGACTGCGGCCACCGCGGTGGCAATGCTCGCGTAGCCGGTCAGGACGAGGATGCGCGCGTCCGGCAAGGCCTGGCGCAGTGGCCCCACCAACTGCAGCCCTGATTCGGCTGCCGCCGTGCTGCCCGCTTCGGGCGGCGGGCCGAGGTGCAGGTCCAGCGTGACGTATGCAAACGCCGTGCGCGCGGCCAGCGCCAGCGCCGTGCTGCTGTTGTGCGCAACTTGCACGGCGTAGCCGCGGCGCGTCAACGCGCGGGCCAGCGTGCCGGAGAAGACGGCATCGTCGTCGATCACCAGGAAGGGCGTGCCTGCCGGTGCGGTCGATTCGGGAACCGGGTGGTGGGTAGCGGTCATGACGGATTGACGGCAAGGGAAGGGGAGGCCGGCACGCGCAGCTCGGCGATGGTGCCGCCGCCAGGGCGATCCTGCCAGGCGAGCCCGCCGCCCATCTGCCGCGCGCCGCTCTGCGCCAGGTACAGGCCGATGCCCTGGCCGCCATGCGGGCTGGCCACGGGTGCCTCGCCCAGTTGCGCGCGCAGTGCCGCCGGGATGCCGTCGCCGTGGTCGCTGACGCGGAACGCGAGGCCGCCCTGCACGAGCGCAATCTCCAGTTGCAGCGGCATTTGCCCGTGGCCGGCGGATTGCTGGCTGCGCGCGGCGTTGTCGAGCAGGATGGTCAGGATCTGTCCTACGCGGGCGGGCTCGATGGCCATTGCGCCTGCCTGTGGCGTGGCACTGGCCTGCAGCGTGGCATTGGGGTGGCGCAGTTGCCAGCGTTCGGCGAAGCTGCCCAGCCAGGCGTCGATGCGCTGGAGCTCCAGCGTGGCCGGATCCTCGCGCAGGCGCGCCAGGATGGTGCGGCACAGTTCCAGCTGCTGCTCCATGGTCAGCAGGTCTGGGAGGTAGTCAGCCACAGGCGTGGCGCCGCGCGCGCGGTCCGACGCATCGCCGCGCAGTTCGCCGGCAATGACGGCCAGTGTCGCCAGCGGTGTGCCGATCTCATGGGCGACGGCTGCGGCCTGCGCATTGAGGTCTTCCACGCGCGCTTCGCGCAGCAACTGCTCGCGCGCGAGGTGGAGTTGGGCTTCGCGCTGGCGCAGCACGCCCGAAAGCCGTGCCACAAACAGCGCGATCATCACCGCGCTGGCCACAAAGTTGAGCCACATGCCGGCGAGGTGGTAGTTCACCGCCTTGTCCGGATCGTGCAGGTCCAGCGGCAGGTATTCGAACAGCAGTACGGTGTAGCAGGCCAGTGCGTAGCACGCGAGCGCCACCACCTGCCGCCACGGCAGGATGGCCGCGGCAATGGCCAGCCCGGGCAGGTAGAACGACACGAAGGGATTGGTGGCGCCGCCCGTATAGAACAGGATCGCGGACAGCGCCGTCAGGTCCACGAGCAGCTGGCCCATCAGCTCGGCTTCACCGGGCGCCGTGCCGTGTGCGGTGTGCAGCCGCAGGCGCAGGCCGGTCAGCACATTGAACAGCGCCTGCAGCGCGAAGACCACCAGCAGCGGGTTGGTCGGCAGCGCGACGCCGATGACCGGCTCGCACGACAGCAGGCCAATCGCCTCCCCGGCCAGCAGCGCCCAGCGCAGCCAGAACAGCCGGCGCAGGCTCACCAGGCTGGGGCGCGCGGCGGGGCCGGCCGGAAGCGGCGGTGAAGCGGTGAAGGCTGGTGGGCGGGTCACGGCGGGAGCGGCATGCATGCCGCGAGTGTATCAATGCGGCCCGCGGGCGCCGGCATGTGCGACACCTTGCCGCATTGGTCGACTGGCGCAGGCGCTGCCAGACTATCCGGTTATCTGCGCCGCCGCCGGCACCCGTCGGCCGTGGCATGGTCTAATGTCTGCTTTCTGGAGAGCGTTACATGCAAGCCAAATTCCGCGCGGCCACGCTGGCCGCATCGTTCGCCATGCTGGCCTCGGGCGCCGCGCTGGCGCAGGTCGACGTCAGCAACGCCTGGGTGCGCGGTACGGTGCCGGCCCAGACGGCGTCGGGCGCCTTCATGGTGCTTCACGCACATGAGAATGCAAAGCTGGTTGGCGTGTCGTCGCCGGTCGCGGTGGCCGAGCTGCACGAAATGAAGATGGAAGGCAACGTCATGCGCATGCGGCAGATCCAGTCGCTGGACCTGCCGAAGATGCAGGCCGTGGAACTCAAGCCCGGCGGCTACCACGTGATGCTGATGGACCTGAAGTCCCAGCTCAAGAAGGGAGACACCGTGCCCATCACGCTGAAGATCGAGCAGGGCGGCAAGGTGATCGAGCAGAAGGTCAATGCCGAAGTGCGCGACATGACCGCCAGCGCCGCGAACCAGGGCGGCCACGGCGATCACAAGCACTAAATCGATCGGGCTGTGGGGGAATCGATGGCCAACAAGCAGCTCGGTACCCGCCAGAAGCTCGTGTTCCGCGGCGGCACGGGCTTGCAGCCGTCGCCGCACGGCAAGGGGCCGGTCCGCAAGTCCGGCCCGCCGCAGACTGGCGGCAAGGCACCGTCTCCGCGTCAGCCGCGCAAGCTGATTGACTCGTCCGATTCCTGACTGGCCGCGGCGGCCCGCACGCGTTCGCGCAGCCAGGTGTGGCCCGGGTCAGCGTCCGTGCGGTCGTGCCAGATCATGCTGAAGGTGAAGTCTTCGAGTCCGAACGGCGGATCGAACACCGCGTAGCGCGGGTCTGCTTCCAGCGCAGCCAAGCTGCGGCGCGCCGTGGTCAGGACCAGGTTGGTGCCCGCGATCAGCGCCGGCGCCACGCTCCAGTGCGGCACTACACAGGCGATCTTGCGCCGTCCCCCGAGTTTGGCTACCGCTGCGTCGATGGCATCGACGCGCTCACTGTGCGTGGCCACCAGCACATGCGAACGCGCCAGGTAAGCCACCTGGTCCAGCCGGCCGGTATCACGAACGGTGGCCGCATCCACGGCGCAGGCGTAGCGTTCCTCAAACAGGGCAGCCATGCGCACGCCTTCCGGCTGCTGCGTGAAAACGCCCAGCGCCATGTCGATCTCGCCGTCGGCCACCTGCGCCGTCATGGCTTCGCGGCTGGCCTGCGTCACGACCAGGTCGATGTTCGGCGCGGCCTTGCGCACCGCGCGCAGCAGCCGCGGCAGCACCACCAGCGCGCCGTAGTCGGACATTGCCAGACGGAACGTGCGGCGCGCCGTGGCGGGTTGGAATCCGCCGGGCCCGAGCAGGATGCGCACCTGCGCCAGCGCTTCGGCCAGCGGTCCGGCAATTTCGTGGGCGCGGGCGCTCGGTACCAGGCCACCCTTGCCGCGTACCAGGATGGGGTCATCCAGCAGTTGGCGCAGGCGCCCAAGGGCGTGGCTGACCGCCGGCTGGCTCAGGTGCAGGCGCAGCGCGGCGCGGGAAATATGGCGTTCGGCCAGCAGCGCTTCCAGCACCACCAACAGGTTCAGGTCGATTCCGCGTAAAGTATTCATGCCACAAATATTAAACGTATGAAATCAGAATTGGAAATTCATTCTGCGATATTTCACACTGTCAGGCATCGAATATTGCCTTACGGAGCGTCCCATGTCAGGCACGACCTTGCCTACCAACCTCCTTCTTCCCCTCGCCACCGCCGTGCTGGCCGGCGCGGCCATCCCGCTCCAGGCGGGCGCCAACGCCACGCTGGGCCGGGCGCTGGGGCATCCGTTATGGGCAGCCGTGGTGTCGCTGCTGGTCAGCCTGGCCGCCATCCTGCCGCTGCTCTGGATGCTGAAGGTGCCGTTGCCTGTGCTTCCGCTGACCGGACGCCTGCCGGTCTGGATGTGGATCGGCGGGGTGCTCGGTGTCTTCTATATCACGGCGGCGCTGCTCATGGCGCCGCGCCTTGGCGCCAGCGGCTTCATCGCCGCCGTGGTCGCGGGGCAGGTGGCGTCCGCGCTGCTCGTCGATCACTTCGGGCTGGCAGGCTTCGCCGTGCGCGCATTGACACCTGCGCGGGTGGCCGGCGCGGCGCTGATCCTCGCTGGGATGGCGGTGATGCAGTGGAGCGTGGCGCATGAGGCACGGCCTCACGCTGCAATGCCGCTTCAATCCGGTGCCTGAGCGTCCGCTTGTCGCCTTTGCAGGCAGGCCGGGCACAGGCAATGCTGGTTCGGCACGATCCTGCGCGCGGGCAGCAGCGGCTGGCTGGCACACCAGCATTCGGGCAGCCCGGCCACGTAGCCACAGACGAAGCCCGCGCCGCACTCGCTGCAGTGTTCCACGGGCCGAAGCTGGCCGGTGAGCACAGTGGACGGGTCGGTCATCGCAGGCTTCCCGGCCTGTCATCGTCCTGACCGTCCTGGCCCAGGCGGCTCATGGCCGAGCGCATCAGCCGCATCTGCGCGCTGAAGCGCGTGCAGGCGCCGCAGATCATCAGGTGGCTGCCCACGCGCAGGCGCTCGGTCCAGCTCAGCGGGCGGTCCATTCCCTTCATGGTCAGGTGATGGACCTCCTCGCAGTTGGGTAGCAGGCGGCGGGAGCGGGACGAATCGGGCATGGGTTCCTTGAGAGCGGTTCAGCGCGCCTTGCCGGCACCGGGCTGCTGCCCGAACCAGTTCAGTTCCAGGCATTCGCGCAGGCGCATGCGGGCGCGGTACAGGATGACCCAGACATTGGTCGCGCTGACCTGCAGATCCTGACAGATTTCTTCGGTCTCGAGCTCCAGCCATTCCCGCATCATGAAGACACGCGCCGTTTTGGCGGGCAGGCGGTCGACGCAGGCCTGCAGGACTTCGAAGAACTCGCGCCGTTCCAGCGTCCGGTCGGGGCTGCCCCAGTCGGACGGCATGTCCTGGTAGTGGCCGTTGCGCGTGAAGAGTGCGTCGAAGGCGTCCTGCTCGGACTGGGTCTCGCCGTCCTCGTCGGCGGCCAGCGCCAGCCGCACCTCGCGCCGGCCGCTGCGCAGCAGGTCGATGATCTTGTGCTTGAGGATGCCGATCAGGTAGGTCTTGAGCCCCGACTGGCCGGCAAAGCGCTCCGGGTGTTCCAACGCCGCCAGCAGGGTTTCGGACACCGCGTCTTCGGCCAGCGCCTCGTCACGCAGCTGCAGCCGGGCGAAGCGCAGCAGGTGGGGGCGCAGGGCCTGCAGGTCGGCGGTGTCGTGGGGCATCGCGGCGAAGGGGCGGAGAAGGGCGAGGAACGCTCGGGGCCTGTTGCGCAAAGATGACGCTGGCGGGCACGTGTCGTGCGCCACGCGGCGCATCGGCCCGGCTTGTGCCCGGCCCCTGGGGCCCGGCGCCCGCGCACCTCGCGGATTCTTGTAAAATCGGCGCCTGCCGTGGCCCTATGGTGCACTTTCGGGCGATCCCCGCGAGTTTCCCCGCCAGGTCTGCGGCAGATTTGCCATCATACCTGTTGAATCTCACGGATGTCCCCAGCCATGAACGCCGACAACCCCGGACCTGCCGCAACCGCGGTGGCCGCCATCGCCCCCGCCCTCAAGGCCGAGATCCTTGCCGAGGCGCTGCCCTATATCCGCAAGTTCCACGGCAAGACCATCGTGGTCAAGTACGGCGGCAATGCCATGACCGAGGAAAAGCTCAAGCACGGCTTCGCGCGCGACGTGATCCTGCTGAAGCTGGTGGGCATGAACCCGGTGGTGGTGCACGGCGGCGGCCCGCAGATCGATGAAGCGCTGAAGAAGGTCGGCAAGGTCGGCACCTTCGTGCAGGGCATGCGCGTGACCGACGAAGAGACCATGGAAGTGGTCGAGTGGGTGCTCGGCGGCGAGGTCCAGCAGGACATCGTGATGCTGATCAACCAGTACGGCGGCCAGGCCGTGGGCCTGACCGGCAAGGATGGCGGCCTGATCCGCGCCAAGCGCCTGCAGATGCCCGACCGCGAGAATCCGGGCGCCTTCATCGACATCGGCTACGTGGGCGATATCGAGGCGATCAACCCGGCCGTGGTCAAGGCGCTGCAGGACGATGCCTTCATCCCGGTGATCTCGCCGATCGGCTTCTCCGACGATGGCCAGGCCTACAACATCAACGCCGACGTGGTCGCCGGCAAGATGGCCGAGATCCTGAAGGCCGAGAAGCTGGTGATGATGACCAACATCCCCGGCGTGATGGACAAGAAGGGTACCCTGCTGACCGACCTGTCCGCGCGCGAGATCGAGGAGCTGTTCGCCGACGGGACCATCTCGGGGGGCATGCTGCCGAAGATCTCGTCGGCACTCGACGCCGCCAAGAGCGGCGTGCATTCGGTGCACATCATCGACGGCCGCATCGAGCATTCGCTGCTGCTGGAAATCCTGACCGAACAAGCGTTCGGCACCATGATCCGCTCGCACTGAGCGGCATCCACGGGGCGGCGCCCGCCTGGCGCGCCGTCCGCTGTCTTCTCCCCATTGCCATCCCACCAGTCCGGCGTGCCTTCCAGTCTTCCCACTTCGCGCCGCATCCAGGCGCGCCTGCGCCGGCGTCCGGCTGGCGACCAGTCCGGCGACACGGTGTGGCTGTTCGACCTGGACAACACGCTGCACGACGCCTCGCACGCCATCTTCCCGGCAATCAACCGGCTGATGACCGCCTACGTGGCGCGCGTGCTCGGCTGCGACGAGGCCACCGCGAGCCGCGTGCGCGTGGACTACTGGCAGCGCTACGGGGCGACGCTGCTCGGCATGATCCGGCACCACGGCGTGGACCCGGCGGATTTCCTGCGCGCCGCGCACGAGTTCCCGGAACTGGCCGGCATGGTACGTGTGCGGCGCGGGCTGGCCGCGCACCTGCGCCGGCTGCCGGGGCGCAAGATCCTCGTCACCAATGCGCCGCAGGCCTATGCGCGCGCAGTGCTGGACATTGCCGGCATCGGCCATTGCTTCGAGCGCGTGGTGGCGATCGAGCAGATGTGGGTGCACGGGCACCTGCGCCCCAAGCCTGACCGGCGCATGCTGCGCCGCCTGCTGGTGCAGACCGGCATTGCGCCACACAGGGCGGTGTTGGTCGAAGACACGCTGTCGCATCTCAAGCGCTACGCCGGCACGGGCATCCGCACCGCCTGGGTGACGGGCTACCTGCGCACGATCGCGCCGTCGCGTCCGCACGCGGTGCCCGTGCCGGAGACGGCCGGCAGCCGCCGCGATGCGGCGGTGCGCTTAACGCTCGATGCCGAGGACCGCCGGCACGCCAGCCATGCCGCGCAGGAACATTCGGTGACGCTGGTTGCGGCCGAATCGCAGGTCCCTCCGGCGGCGGGCGGCGCAGCGCTGTCCCCGCAGTCGCAGCCCGATCACGCACCGCGCGTCCGGGCGCGTGTGCCGAAGCGGCCGGCCTATGTGGACATAAAAGTACAATCGATGCATCAACTACAACGAAGATTGCGGAGAACCGGGTCATGACGGAAAGCAATGGAACCCCGCCGGAAGCGCTCCTGCCGGACGGGCAGGATGCAGCGGCGGCCAGCGAAAGCACGCCGCCGGCGCGCAAGCGCCCGCGGCCGGGCGAGCGACGCGTCCAGATCCTGCAGACGCTGGCGGCCATGCTCGAGCATCCGCGCGGGGAAAAGATCACCACTGCTGCGCTGGCGGCGCGCCTGAGCGTGTCGGAGGCGGCGCTGTACCGCCATTTCGCCAGCAAGGCGCAGATGTACGAAGGCCTGATCGCCTTCATCGAACAGACCGTGTTCGGCCTGATCAACCAGATCACGACGAACGAAGAGCACGGCCTGCGCCAGGTGCAGGCCATCGTGCGCATGCTGCTGTCGTTTGCCGAGAAGAACCCGGGCATGACGCGCGTGCTGACCGGCGAGGCGCTCGTGGGCGAGCATGAGCGCCTGCAGGACCGCATCAACCAGATGGTCGACCGCATCGAGGCCTCGTTGCGCCAGTGCCTGAAGATGGCCGTGACGCAGGGCGCGTTCCCGGCCGATGCCGATATCGCGCTGCGCGCCGCGCTGGTCATGGCCTACGTGCAGGGCCAGTGGCACCGCTATGCCAAGAGCGGCTTCCGCAAGTCGCCGGGCGAGCGCGTGGACGCGCAGCTGCGCGTATTGCTCGGATAGCCTGCTGCGTCACGCCGGGCCAATTGCTCTATAATTGCCCGGTCGCGCCGATTTGATGACTGGCTTGCGGGCGCGCGGCAGCCGGATGGTCCGAGGATTTTCCGACTGCGAATATAAATGCGGCTAAAGAGGTTGGGTCGGCGCCCCCAGGCAGGTTCGGGATCCACGCCGGCACGCGGAACACCGCGAATGCCCGACTTGGCTGCGACGCTTCATACGCACTGCCGGTCGGGTTTTTTTATGCCCGCTTTACGCGGGTCGATTCCATGACAGATGTCGCCTTGCCGCCTGCCGCACTCGCGCTGCCGAACGATTCCGTCGGTGTCGTCACGCCGCAGCGCATGCATTTCCAGGAGCCGCTGAAGCTGCGCAACGGCTCGTCGATCGCCGGCTACGACCTGATGGTCGAGACCTACGGCACGCTCAACGCCGACCGCTCCAATGCCGTGCTGGTCTGCCACGCGCTGAACGCCTCGCACCACGTGGCGGGCGTCTACGCGCATGATCCGCGCGACGTGGGCTGGTGGGACAACATGGTGGGCCCGGGCAAGCCGCTGGATACCAACCGCTTCTTTGTCATCGGTGTGAACAACCTGGGCTCGTGCTTCGGCTCCACGGGGCCGATGAGTACGAACCCCGCCACGGGCGAGCCCTATGGCGCGATGTTCCCGGTGGTGACCGTGGAGGACTGGGTCAACGCGCAGGCGCGCGTGGCTGACGCGTTCGGCATCACGCAGTTCGCCGCGGTGATGGGCGGCAGCCTCGGCGGCATGCAGGCGGTGGCCTGGAGCCTGATGTACCCGCAGCGCCTGCGCCACTGCATCGTGATCGCGTCCACGCCCAAGCTGTCGGCGCAGAACATCGCGTTCAACGAAGTGGCGCGCAGCTCCATCCTGTCGGACCCCGACTTCCACGGCGGCAACTACTACGCGCATGGCGTGAAGCCCAAGCGCGGCCTGCGCGTGGCCCGCATGATCGGCCATATCACCTACCTGTCGGATGAGGACATGGCCGAGAAATTCGGCCGCGAGCTGAAGTCCGAGGACATCCGCTTCTCGTTCGACGTCGAGTTCCAGGTGGAGAGCTACCTGCGCTACCAGGGCGACAAGTTCGCCGAGTACTTCGACGCCAACACCTACCTGCTGATCACGCGCGCGCTGGATTACTTCGACCCGGCGCTGGCCTATGGCGGCGACCTGACGCGCGCGATGGCGCAGACGCAGGCCAGCTTCCTGGTGGCGAGCTTCAGTACCGACTGGCGCTTTGCCCCCAACCGCAGCCGCGAACTGGTCAAGGCGCTGCTCGACAACAAGCGTCCGGTCTCGTACGCCGAGATCGACGCGCCGCACGGCCACGACGCTTTCCTGCTGGACGATCCGCGCTACCACAACCTGATGCGCGCCTACTACGACCGCATCGCAGAGGAGATCGGCGCATGAACGCCCTCGCCAATCCGAACATCCTGGCGCTGCGGCCGGACTTCCGTGCGATTGCCCGCTGGGTCGAACCCAAGTCCACCGTGCTCGACCTCGGCTGTGGTGACGGCAGCCTGCTGCGCGTCCTGCAGGACGAGCTCGAAGTGCAGGCCTACGGTATCGAGATCCGCGACGAAGGTGTGCTGGCGTGCGCGCAGAAGGGCGTCCATGTCATCCAGCAGAACCTGGAGGGCGGACTGGCGCTTTTCGAGGACAAGAGCTTCGACACGGTGATCCTGTCGCAGACGCTGCAGACCATCCACAACACTGCGCAGGTGCTGCGCGACACGCTGCGCGTCGGGCGCGAATGCATTGTCTCGTTCCCGAACTTCGGCTACTGGCCGCACCGCCTGTCGGTGTTCCGCGGGCGCATGCCGGTATCGGAATCGCTGCCGTACCAGTGGTACGACACCCCGAACGTGCGGGTGCTGACCATCAGCGACTTCGAGGCGCTGGCACCCAAGGTGGGCCTGCGCGTGCTCGACCGCGTGGTCATGCATGAAGGCATCACCGTGAACTGGGGTGTGAACTGGCGCGGCAGTCTTGCCGTGTACCGGGTCTGCTCGGCCTGACCGGACTGGCGTCAGGGGGCTGACGCGGTCTCGATCAGGTGGTCGACGAAGGCTCTGACCTTCGGCGGTACGTGCCGGGTGGGCGTGTACACCGCGTAGGCGGTACCCACATAGGGCTCCAGGATGTCCCAGTCATCCAGTACTGTGACAAGCCGCCCGGCCGCCAGGCCGTCCGCGGCGGAAAAGTCGGGCACCAGTCCGATGCCGGCGTCGCGTTCCACCATGGTGACGATCGCCACGCTGTTGTTGAGCGTGAAGCGCGGCGGGATGCGCACGGTGACGTCATCGCCCGAGGCCTTGTGCCGCAGGGACCAGCGCTCGCCGAAGGCGCCATAGCCCAGGTACAGGCAGCGTGCGTGCGGCAGGTCCGCCGGCTTCGCCGGCGCGCCGTGCTGGCGCACCCATGCCGGTGAAGCCACCAACTGGTAATGCACGTCGCGCAGCGGCCGCGCTACCAGGCCCGGCGGCAGCTCGCGCGCAATGCGGATCGCCACGTCCAGCCCTTCTTCCACCAGGTCGACCATGCGGTCGGCCAGCGTCAGCTGCAGCTCCAGCGCCGGGTAGCGCGCGAGCAGCGCGGGCAGGCGCGGTGCCAGCCAGGCCTGCCCGAACACGACCGAGGCGCTCACGCGCAGCACCCCGTGCGGTTCGCCGGCATGGTCGGTGCCAAGCGCAGAGACCTCGCGCGCCGCTGCCGTCATGCGCGCGCAGGCCGCATAGACGGCGTGGCCCAGTTCTGTCAGCGCAAAGGCCCGCGTGGTGCGCTGCAGCAGGCTGGCACCCAGCGTGGCTTCCAGCCGCGAGACATGTCGGCTGACTGCGGACGGGGTCATGCCCAGGTCCTGCCCGGCGGCGGAAAAGCTGCCGCATTCCACCACGCGTGCAAAGACCGCCATGGCATTCAGTGGGGGTGCCTGCATCCGGCTCTCCGCTTTCTTTGACGTGTAGTCAAATATTAATTGAGTATCTTCCAGATTGTTGATCTCAGAGCGTGATGGAACAATGCCTTCATGGATTTACCGGAACCGGAGCATTTCATGGCATCTCAACAAGCGGGCGCTGGCGGTACCTGGCGCATGGTCGCCGCGATGGCGCTGTCGGGCACCATTGGCTGGTTTGTGGTCACGAGCGGCCAGCCGACCATCGATGTGGTGTTCTTCCGCTGCCTGTTCGGGGGCGCATCGCTGCTGGGCGCGCTGACACTGCAGCGCGGCTGGGTCCGGCTGGACAAGGCGCAGCTGGGCTGGTTGGCGCTGGGCGGCGTTACGCTGATCCTCAACTGGCTGTGCCTGTTCTCGGCCTATGCCTACAGCGGGATTTCGATTGCCACGGTGGTCTATCACACCCAGCCGTTCTTCCTGCTGATCCTGACGGCCTTGTTCCAGCGCGAGCCGTTCCCGTTCGGCCGGCTGCCATGGCTGGTGCTGGCATTCGCGGGCGTGATGCTGATCACCGGCCTGGAACACGGCGCGCAAGGCATGTCCATGCTGGCCGGGATCGGGCTGGCCATGCTGGCGGCGCTGCTGTACGCCGTCACCACCATGGCCACGCGGCGGTTGCAGGGCATCCCGCCGAGACAGATCGCCGGCCTGCAGATGGTGATCGGCGTACTGATGCTGGCGCCACTGGCGCATCCGGCCGTGGCCACCTTCGATGGGCGCGCCTGGGGTGCCCTGCTGGCGCTTGGGCTCGTTCATACCGGGGTGATGTACACGCTGCTGTATGGCGCCTTCCAGCGGCTGAGCGTGGTGTCGATCGCGACGTTGTCGTTTGTCTACCCACTGGTGGCCATCATCATCGATGTGGCGGTCTTCAATGTGGTGTTGGGGCCGCTGCAACTTGCCGGCATGGCGCTCGTCCTGCTGGGCGTGATCGCCAACCAGCTTGGCTGGAGCGTGCCGTTGCGGATACGCGCCAAGGGCTGATTGTGGATATGCATTGACGCCGACCCTGACTATGGTTAGTGTAGGCAGGTGATCGAACGACCGTGCTATTCGCCATGACCTCCGCGCTCCAGACTGTTACCGCCGCTGCCGCCGGCACGCTGCTTCATCCCTTTGACGACGCGCTCGTGCTCGAGCCGGCCAGCGAGCATCGCTTCCTGGGCCGTACCACGCCCGAATACTGGAACATGATCGGGCCGTTCGGCGGCATCACGGCGGCCACGCTGCTGCAGGCGGCGCTGCAGCATCCGCAGCGACTGGGCGATCCACTCGCGCTGACAGTGAACTTCGCCGGGCCGATTGCCGAAGGGGCGTTCGAGATCGAGGCGCGTCCGACGCGCACCAACCGTTCGACCCAGCACTGGCAGATCGAGCTGCGCCAGGGCGATGCGGTGGCCACCACGGCCACCGCGGTGTTCTCGCTGCGGCGCGAGACATGGTCATGCGATGAGGCCGTGCGCCCGGAGGCGCCGCCGGCGAACGAAGTGCCGGCCATGGCCGGGTTTGCGCCGGTGCGCTGGCTCAAGTCCTATGACATGCGGCCATTCCGCGGCGCCAGGCCGGCGACGGAGCCGGGCACGGAGCATCCCGACAGCCTGACGCAGTTCTGGCTGCGCGACGAGCCACCGCGCACGCCGGATTTCGCGGCCGTGGCGGCCTGGTGCGACAGTTTCTATCCGCGCATCTTCCTCAAGCGCGCCGGCTTCGTGCCCGCCGGTACCGTGTCGCTGACCACGTACTTCCACGCCGACGCGGCTACGCTGGCCGCCCTCGGCGACAGCCACGTGTTGTGCAGCGCCCAGGCGCAGGTGTTCCGCCAGGGCTTTTTCGACCAGAGCGCGCAGGTCTGGAGCGCGGGCGGCGAGCTGCTCGCCACGTCGCACCAGATCGTGTACTACAAGGAGTAGGAAAAGTTCGCGGGATGAGGCTCAGGCGATCGCTTCGCGCGCCTGGGCCTCGTAGCGATGGACGGTGTGGCGCATGGCCCAGAGCAGCAGCACGCCGGGCAGCGCCACCAGCACCGTGCCCAGGTAGAAGGGCGCCCAGCCCCAGGCTTCCACCATATATCCGGACGTCGGCCCGACATAGACGCGGCCGACCGAGGCCAGCGCCGACAGCAGCGCGTACTGGGTCGCCGAGAACGAGCGGTTGCACAGCGTCATCAGCAACGCCACGAATGCCGCCGTGCCCATGCCGCCGCAGAGGTTCTCGACCGCGATGGTGGCACCCATCGACCACAGGTGCGGCGGCGTGACCGACAGGATCCAGTAGCCCAGGTTGGACACCGCCTGCAGCACGCCGAACAGCATCAGCGAACGGTACAGCCCCAGGCGCACCATCAGCGTGCCGCCGAACAGCGCGCCGACGATCGTCGCGGCCAGCCCCAGCGTCTTGTTGACGATGCCGACCTCGCCCGCGGAAAAGCCGACACCGCGGATCAGGAAGGTCGTGGACAGGCTGCCGGCAAAGGCATCACCGAGCTTGTACAGCACGATCAGCAGCAGCAGCCACCATGCGCCGGGCCGCGAGAAGAAATCGCGCAGCGGGCCCACGATGGCTTCTTCGAGCGAGCGCGGCGCGCGCGCCGGCACGTCGGGCTCGGGTGCCCACAGCAGCGTGACGATGCCAACGCCCATCAGCGCGGCCATCAGCAGGTACATCTGCGGCCAGCCCATCACGCGGTCCGCCAGCCACAGCGCGAGCCCGCCGGAGACCAGCATCGCCAGCCGGTAGCCCAGCACCTTGACGGCCGCGCCGGCACCACGCTCGGCCGGGCGCAGCACGTCGGTGCTGTAGGCATCGAAAACGATGTCCTGCGACGCCGACAGGAATGCGACCAGCGTGGCCAGGGCCGCCAGCGTCCAGAGGGCTTCACGCGGCGGGCAGAACGCCATGGCGGCGATGCCGAGCACCAGGCCAATTTGCGTGACCAGCAGCCAGCCCTTGCGCCGGCCCATGAGCGGCGGCGTGTAGCGGTCCATCAGCGGTGCCCACAGGAACTTGAAGATGTAAGCCTGGCCCACCAGCGAGAAGAAGCCGATGGTCTTGATATCGAGCCCTTCCACTGTCATCCAGGCCTGCAGCGTGCCGGACGTGAGCGCCAGCGGCAGCCCGGAGGCGAAGCCCAGCGCCAGCATGGCGCCGATGCGGCGGTTGCGGAAGATGTCGAGGTAGTCCTGGAAATTCATGGATGGCATGGGCGGATGGCGCCGCGCGGCTGCGTGGGCGCCGTGTATTATTGCATCACCCGTTTGCCCGCTCCTTGCCCGACTGCCCCCGGCTTACCCTACCGCCCCCCAAGGAACCGAACATGTCCCGCCGCCTGCCAGGTGTTCCGCGTCCTGTCCTGTCCCGACTGGCCTGTGCGCTGTCCGTGGGCGTGGCAATGACGACGGCGCCGCTGGCGCTGGCCCAGCAGGATGGCGGCCAGGAAGATGGCATCCGCTTGCAGCGTGGCGGTTCCTCGGTGCGCAAGATCGTGCCGGTCGAGGTCATCGAACAGCAGGCCGCGCAGGAGTATGAGCAGATCAAGCAGGAAGCGATCGCCAAGCATGCGCTGGCCGGCGACGGCAATACGCAGCTGCAACGCCTGCGCGCCATCGGCAAGCGGCTGTTGCCGGAAACCGCGCGCTGGAACGAGCGCGCGCGCCAGTGGCAGTGGGAGATCAACCTGATCGGCTCGAAGCAGGTCAATGCCTTCTGCATGCCGGGCGGCAAGATCGCGTTCTACACCGGCCTGCTCGACCAGCTCAAGCTGACCGACGACGAAATCGCCATGGCCATGGGGCACGAGATCGCGCACGCGCTGCAGGAGCACGCGCGCGAGCGCGCTGCCAAGTCGGAGATCACCAACCTTGGCGCCAATGTCGTCTCGCAGCTGTTCGGCTTCGGCAATCTAGGCAATATGGCACTGGGCACCGGCGCGCAGCTGCTGACGCTGCGCTTCTCGCGCGCGGACGAGAGCGAGGCCGACCTCATCGGCATGGACATCGCGGCACGCGCCGGCTATGACCCGCGCGCCGCCGTGACGCTATGGCAGAAGATGGCCAAGGTCACGCAGTCCGGCGCCGACTTCCTGTCCACGCACCCGTCGGGACGCACCCGCATTGCCGATCTCGAAAAACACATGCCGGAGGTGCTGCCGCTCTACGCGCGTGCCATCAACACCACGGTGGACCGGCTGCCGCCGTACCGCGCCAATATGGCCAACCTTGGCGATGCGCCGGTCGATGCCGGCGACGACGACCGCCAGCGGCCGCTCAAACGTTAATCGATTCCGCGGACAACAAAAAAGCCGGCAATGCCGGCTTTTCTGCTTCAGGGGAAGAGCGGTCAGGCCTGCAGCCCGGTAGCCTCATCGGCACCGACATGCACGTTCATGCATTGCACCGCTGCGCCGGCCGCGCCCTTGCCCAGGTTGTCCAGGCGCGCGACCAGGTTCAGGCGCTCGGGCGTGCCGAACACGAACAGGTCGACCCGGTTGGTGTCGTTGTTGGCCTGCACATCGAAGAAGCCGTCATCGAGATTGGCGTCGCTGTTGTACGGCAGCACGCGCACGAACTGCTCGCCTTCATAGTGCTTGCGGTAAATGTCGACGATCTGCTCCGGGCTAACCTTGCGCGCGAGGCGGTCGGCAAAGACCGGCACCGTCACCGCCAGGCCCTTCAGGAAGTTGCCAACGATCGGGTTGAAGATCGGGTCTGCCGCCAGGCCGCCCTGCACGCGCATCTCGGGCAGGTGCTTGTGCTGCAGGCCAAGCGCGTACGGACGCGGGCTGTGCAGCTTCGGGTTACCGCCGGCCTCGAAGTCGGCAATCATCTTCTTGCCGCCGCCGCTGTAGCCGGTCAGCGAGAACGCAGACACCGGGTAGTCGCGCGGCAGCACGCCCGCGTCCACCAGCGGGCGCACCGCCATCACGAAAGCGCTGGCGTGGCAGCCCGGCACGGCGATGCGCTTGCTCGCGCGGATCTTCTCGCGCTGGCCGCGCACCAGTTCCGGCAGTCCGTAGGCCCAGTTGTCGGCGGTGCGGAACGCCGTGCTGGCGTCGATCACGCACGTATTCGGATTGGTCACCAGCGACACGGCCTCGCGAGAGGCCACGTCCGGCAGGCACAGGAAGGCGACATCCGCGGCGTTCAGAAAGCGTGCGCGCTCAGCCGGATCCTTGCGCTTGTCGTCTGCAATGCGCAGCAGTTCCACGTCGGAACGACCGGAAAGATAGTCAAGCAGCCGGAGACCGGTGGTGCCTTCCTGACCATCGACGAACACTTTGAAAACCATGGCGGACTCGCTCTTTGAAATGCGGGAATGCGAAATATCTCCTGCCGGGTGCAGGGGCGAACCTGCATTGTAGCGGGCTTGGGGGTCAGTCGCAGGGGAATACACCGATTGATTTCGTTCAATTCTGGATGATTTTCGGCTTGCGGAATTTAACCTACTAGGTTAGTTTGCATGGAGAAAGGTACGGCGCATTACAAGCTGCAGCATGTAAAGGCCATGCTTGCGGCAGGCAAGATGAAAATGACGTATGTAGCGTATGCCGGAGCGCGGCGATGAATCTGGACTGGGGCGGCGTGTGCGACATTCTGCTAGACCTTGTGCCTGCCGATTTCTACAAGAGTATGACAACGTATCAGGATCACCGGGTTTGGCAGGATGTGTACCGCCCTGCCACACGATATGGTGGCTTGTATGTAAAGCTGACGATGGCGGACAAGGTGCTTGTGGTGTCGTTCAAGTCCAGATAGACGTGGTCCTGGCTGACAGAGGAGTGGCGGATGAGGTGTCCTGTTTGCGGTGGTGCAGAACTGGTAAAAGGCGTGCGTGATGTGCCCTATACGTATCGCAGCGAAACAACCATGATTCCTGATGTGCTGGGCGAGTGGTGTGACAAATGTGGTGATGGTGTACTGGATGAGGATGGCGACAGGGTTAGCCAGGCGATGCTGGCTTTCAACAAGCAGGTCAATGCGTCGCTCGTGGATCCGACATATATAACCGCAGTCCGCAAGAAACTCCGCCTCGATCAGCGCGAAGCCGCCGACATTTTCGGTGGCGGCGTCAACGCGTTCTCGCGCTACGAAACTGGCAAGACCAAGCCGCCGCTAGCCTTGGTCAAGCTCCTGAAGCTGCTCGACCGCCACCCGGAACTCCTGGCGGAAGTCCGGGCGGTCTGAAGACGCTCTCACAGCGGATAGTCGTAGTCGATCGACAGCGGCGCGTGGTCGCTGAATTTCTCATCCTTGTAGATCGAGCACACATGCGCCGTGCCGGCAATCTTCGGCGTGGCCAGGTGGTAGTCGATGCGCCACCCGACGTTCTTGGCATAGGCCTGGCCGCGGTTGCTCCACCACGTGTATTGCTCGGGGCGCGGGTCGAGCTGGCGGAATACGTCCACGTAGCCGTGCGTGTCGAAGAGTTCGCCGATCCAGGCCCGTTCTTCTGGCAGGAAGCCTGAATTCTTCAGGTTGCCCTTCCAGTTCTTGATGTCGATTTCCTTGTGAGCGATGTTCACGTCGCCGCACAGGACGATTTCGCGCCCGGTGGCCTTCAGTTGCAGCAGATGGGGCAGGAAAGCTTCCATGAAGCGGAACTTTGCCTGCTGACGCTCCTCCGAACTCGAGCCGGATGGCACGTAGACGGAGATGACCGCGAGGTGCGGATACTGCACCTCAACATAGCGTCCTTCGCTGTCGAACTCCGCATTGCCGAAGCCGGTAATCACGCGCTCCGGCTTATGGCGCGTGTAGAGGCCGACGCCGCTGTAGCCTTTTTTCTCCGCGTAATGGAAGAAGCCGTGGTAGCCATGTGGCGCCAGGAACGCTTCAGTCATGTCGGCGGCCTGCGCCTTGAGCTCCTGTACGCAGACCATGTCTGCGTCCTGCTTGCCCATCCACTCGAAAAAGCCCTTCTTGGACGCGGAGCGGATGCCGTTGAGGTTGGCGCTGATAATCCGTAACATGCGGGAAATTTTTGAATTCAGAGAGAAAAGATGACGCAGCAGACGACGCCTTCCACCGCGCAGCAGGCCGGCCAGCCGGATCTCAGCCAGACCTTCATCCGCTTCGCGCTGGACGCCGGCGTGCTGTCCTTTGGCGAGTTCGTGACCAAGGCGGGCCGGAAGTCGCCGTACTTCTTCAACGCCGGCCTGTTCAACCAGGGCGCGATGCTGGGCCAGGTGGCGCAATTCTATGCGAAAACCCTGCTGGCCTCGGGCGTGCAGTTCGACGTGCTGTTCGGGCCGGCCTACAAGGGCATCACGCTCGCGTCGGCCACCGCCGTGGCGCTGGCGGGCATGGGCCGTGACGTCGGCTTCGCCTACAACCGCAAGGAAGCCAAGGATCACGGCGAGGGCGGCACACTGGTCGGGGCGAAGCTCCAGGGCAAGGTCGTCATCATCGACGACGTGATTTCCGCCGGCACCTCGGTGCGCGAATCGATGCAGATGATCCGCGCGGCTGGCGCCGAACCTGCAGCCGTGCTGATCGCGCTGGACCGCATGGAGAAAAGCGGCACTGCCGACCAGGTCGGCACGCATTCAGCCGTGCAGGACGTGCAGCGTGAATACGGCGTGCCCGTGATCGCCATTGCCAGCCTGAAGGACCTGCTGGCCTACCTCGACGCGTCCAACGATCCGGCGCTGTCGGGTTCGCGCGAGGCCGTGGCCGCCTACCGGCAGCGCTACGGCGTCTGACGGGAAACACGGTGCGGTTGCCGGAGGGTAGCCTCCGGCCGAGCACAATAGCAGCACTCTTCACTTGGCAAGGAGCACGGCGTGGCGGGCAAGGAGCGGCAGGAAATCCAGGAAGGCGCTGGGCGGCGGGCAAGGCCCGCAAAGTCCGAAAGATCCGAAAGATCCGAAAAGCCCGCGCGGGCGCGCAAGGCGCCGGCACTGAATTGCGGGGCGGAGGACCTGCCTGAGGGCACCGCCGCGGGCCGCCCGGCGCATGAAGCCTACGCCGTGCGCGCGCTGGTCCTGCAGGGCGGCGGCGCGCTTGGCGCCTACCAGGCGGGCGTCTACCAGGGCCTGGCCGAAGGCGGCGTCTACCCGAACTGGGTCGCGGGGATTTCCATTGGCGCGCTGAATGCGGCGATCATCGCCGGCAACCCGCCCGAGCGCCGCGTGGAGCAGTTGCGCGCCTTCTGGGAGTACATTTGCGTGCAGCCATGGCTGCCAAGCCTGTCGCAGGCCTGGATGTTCGAGAATGCGGACACCTGGCCGGAGCCGGTGCGCATCTGGTTCGACAGCCTGCACGCCGCACGTGCGATGTTCGAGGGCCAGCGCGGCTTCTTCCAGCCGCGCAACTGGCTGGAACTGGTGACCCGCTACACCGACCCGACCCGCGCCAGCTACTACGACACCACGCCGCTGAAGGCCACGCTGGAGCGCTTTGCCGACTTCGACCTGATCAACCGGCCCAAGGAGATGCGGGTGTCGGTGGGCGCGGTCAATATCCGCACCGGCAACTTCGCCTACTTTGACAACACGCGCGAAACGCTGCGTCCCGAGCATTTCATGGCCTCCGGCGCGCTGCCGCCGGGCTTCCCCGCGGTGGAGATCAACGGCGAGTACTACTGGGACGGCGGCCTGGTTTCCAACACGCCGCTGGCCGAAGTGCTTACCGCCCAGCCGCGCCGCGATGCGCTGATCTTCCAGGTAGACCTGTGGAGCGCACGCGGCAAGCTGCCGCACGACCTGGCGGACGTGGCGGAGCGGCAAAAGGATATCCAGTACTCCAGCCGCACCCGCGCGATCACCGACCACATGCGCGAGCAGCAGAACTTCCGCCGCATGCTCGCCGAGGTGATGGCGCTGGTGCCGCCCTCCAGGCGCGACGATGCGTGGTACCGCCGCGCGGCCGAGCATGCGTGCGACGCGCGCCGCAATGTGATCCAGCTGATCTACCGCGACAAGTCCTTCGAGAACCATGCCAAGGACTACCAGTTCGGTTCGCTCGCCATGCACGAGCACTGGACCAGCGGGCTGGACGATATCCGCCAGACCTTGCGCCACTCCCATTGGCTGGCCATGCCGAGCCGTGAACACCCGTTCGTCACCCACGACGTGCATCGCGGCAACGGCGACCACGAGTGACGCGGCGCGCGTGCCGCTGCGGCAGGACTACTCGACCTTGACCCCGGCCAGCTCGCGCCGCGGCGGCGGGTAGGTCGGCCTGAGCCGGCGGAACACGTCGGTCAGAATCTCGGCCACCATCAGGTTGCGATGGGTCTTGGAGTCGGACGGCACGATGTACCACGGGCATTCCGAGGTGCTGGTGGCGGCAATGGCCGACTCGTAGGCATCCATGTAGGCCTTCCAGTGCTTGCGCTCGGCCAGGTCGGTCAGGTCGAATTTCCAGTGCTTCTGCGGATCGGCCAGCCGCGCTTCGAGCCGCGCCTTCTGCTCGTCTTTCGAGATATGCAGGAAGCACTTCACGATGGTGGTGCCGGTCTCGGTCAGCAGCGTCTCGAACGCGCGGATCTGGCGGTAGCGGCGCTCGCACTCTTCGTCATCGATCCAGCCATGCACGCGCGTGATCAGCACGTCTTCGTAGTGGCTGCGGTTGAACAGCACGATCTCGCCGGCTTTGGGCACCTGCAGGTGCACGCGCCAGAGGTAGTCGCGCGCCAGTTCCTCGGGGCTTGGCGCCTTGAAGCTCACCACGCGGATGCCGAGCGGATCGAAGCTGCGGAAGACTGAGCGCACCGTGCCGTCCTTGCCGCTGGTGTCCATGCCCTGCAACACCACAAGGATCTTGCGCCGGTGTTCGGCGTAGAAGATGTCCTGCTGGAGGTCCAGCTCGTCGCTCAGTTGTGTGATGCGCGCCAGATCGGCCTGCTTGTCGCCCTGCGACACCGGCTTGCTCCCCGGGTCGAAGCCGGCAAGGCTGAAACGCTTGCCCGAAGTGATGCGGTAATCATCCAGCGGCATGGGTGCTCCATCGGTTCGGCCGGCGGCAGGACGCCGCACGGAACGTTCGGAATCCCCGCCGCAGTCAGGCCGTGGTGAAGCGAAGCGGGGCGCACAGGCCCCTATAGTCAGGCCGGCAGGGCAGCCAGGTCAATGGTGCCTTCGAACACGGTGGTGGCCGGGCCGGTCATGCGCACGGGCGCCGTGCCGCCGTCCCAGGCAATGCTGAGGTCGCCGCCGTGGGTATGGACCTTCACCGGAGAGTGGAGCAGGCCCCGGCGGATGCCGGCCACGACGGCTGCGCAGGCGCCCGTGCCGCAGGCCAGTGTCTCGCCCGCGCCGCGTTCGAATACGCGCAGGCGGACGGTGTGTCGGTCGACCACTTGCAGGAAGCCGGCGTTCACGCGGTTGGGGAAGGTCGGATGGTTTTCGATCAGCGGGCCGTCCTGCAGCACCGGGAAGTTCTCGACGTCGTCCACCACCTGCACGGCATGCGGATTGCCCATCGACACTGCGGAAATCCACGCGGTGCGGCCGTTGATCTCCAGCCCGTAGGCGGTGTCTTCGCCTTGGGCGCGCGTCGGCAGGCCATCGGGACGGAACGGTACGCGGGCCGGTTCCAGTTCGGGCGCGCCCATGTCCACCGTGACCTGGCCGTCATCCTGCAAGGTTAGCGTGATCACGCCGTTCATGACCTCCACGCGGACCGAGCGCTTGTCGGTCATGCCCTTGTCGGTGACGAAGCGCACGAAGCAGCGCGCGCCGTTGCCGCAGTGCTCGACCTCGCTGCCGTCGGCATTGAAGATGCGGTAGCGGAAGTCCACGTCGTCGCGCGTGGGTTTTTCCACAATCAGCATCTGGTCGGCGCCCACGCCGAAATGCCGGCTGGCGAGCGCGCGCCACTGCTCGGTAGTCAGGTCGAGCTTCTGGTGGATGCCGTCGAGCACGACGAAGTCGTTGCCGGCACCGTGCATCTTGGTGAACTGAAGTTTCATGGTGCAAATTGTAGCCGCGCAGGGCCGGGCCTGCCGGCCGCGGTCAATAGATCGACGGTTCGCTTGGCGGGCGGTTCTTGAAGCGCTTGTGCACCCAGTAGTACTCGGCCACGCGCGGGCGGATGGAGTCTTCGAAGAAGGCGTTCATGCGGCGCGTATCTTCCGAGACGCTGTCGCCGGGGTAGTTTTCCCATGCCGGCAGGATGCGCAGCACATACCCCTGGTAGTCGGGCAGCATCTCCGTGTAGATCGGCACCACCTTGGCGCCGGTCAGCCGCGCCAGTCGCGACACCGAGGTCAGCGTCAGCGCCTGCACACCGAAGAACGGCACATATTCCGAATCGCGTTCGCCGAAGTCCATGTCGGCGATCAGCTGCAGCGCCTCGCCCTTCTTCAGGCAACGCAGGATGTCGCGTGCGCTGTCATTGCGCGAGATCATCTTCGCGCCGAAGCGGCCGCGTGCGTGCTTGAGGAAGCCATCGAACAGCTTGTTCTTCTGGGCGGTGTACAGCGATGCCCCCGAACGGCCCACGTGGTCACGCAGGTGGATGGTCAGCCGGATGGCGCCGGCCTCGACGCCGGACAGGTGCAGCGTGACCAGGATGTGCGGCGTACCGTCCATGGCCACGAGATCGGCCTGGTCGTCGATCTGCACCCAGCGGCGCATCTGTGCCTCGCTGCCCGTCCAGAAGATGCCGCGCTCGGCAAAGCTGCGGAACACGGTGCGGAAGGATTCGCGCGACAGCGCGTCGATCTCGGCTTCGCTCTTGTCGGGGAAGCAGGCGCGCAGGTTGGCTTGCACGATGCGGCGCCGGCTACTGGGTACGAGGTAAAGCAGTCCGCCCAGCCCTTCGCCGAAACGCGCAACGAGTGGATAAGGCAGCTTGCCCAGCACGGTCAGCAGGCCGATGCCGAGCCACGTGAAGAGTCGGCTCATGAGTGGGAGGATTCGGTGGCCGCCAGCGTGTCCTGCGCCGGGTGCTGCACGCCGGACGGGGTCTTGTAGCGGTTGTAGCCCCAGAGGTACTGCGTGGGCGCGATGGCGACCAGTTCCTCCACGGTACGGTTGATGATGGCGGCCGCTTCCGCGGGATCTTCCGGCAACATGCCGCCATCGTTGACGATGCGCAGGTGGCCGCGATAACCGGCTCCGCGCGGCAGGCGTTCGCCGAAGATGGCAACCACCGGGGCGTTCGTGAGTTGCTGCAGGCGGTGAACCAGTGCCATGGTGTAGGCGGGTTGGCCGAAGAAGGGCGCCCAGTTGCCCTCTCCGCCACTGGGCACCTGATCGGGCAGGATGCCGACGGCCTGTCCGCGCTTGAGCGCCTTGACCAGCATGCGCACGCCGCGCGGCGTGGCCGGAGCCATGGCCATGTTGGGACGGGTGCGCATGCGCTCGATCCAGTCGCGCAGCCACGGCTGGTGGGGGGGCTTGAATAGTGCCGTCACCGGGCGCAGCAGCGCGTGCGATTGTGGCAGCACTTCAAAGCAGCCAAGGTGAGGCGTCAGGATGATGATGCCGTTGCCGCGCGCCTGCAGCTTTTCCAGTTCCGGCCACAGGTAGTCGTCGAAACCGTACAGGCGGGCACGGATCTTCTTTCGGCTCCAGAAGTACGGCATTTCCAGGATCATGCGGCCACTTGAGCGGGCCGCTTCGGCGATCATCTGCTCGGTGGCATCCGGAAAGGCCAGCAGGAAGTTTTCCCGCAGGCGGCGTCCGTAGCGGCCCGGCAGGCGGGCCGCCAGCAGGCCGAGCGCGCCGCCCATGGCCTGGAGCAGGCGCAGTGGGAAGCGGGAGATCAGCCAGAACAGGAAAGTCATCGTGTGGCGGTGGATGGCGGTCCCTTGCGGGAAGGTCGGCAATGCGGCCGCAAGCCGTCGTTCAGGGCTCAGGAACTGGCTGGTTCCTGCCGCTAACCATGTATCAGATCGGCGTGCGCCGGCACACGGTGGCCCCGAAGCCACTGGCTGCATTGTGCCGGCAGGCGCGTATAATAGCGTGTATCGCCGAGTTAACTGACAACTTGCGGGGCGATACCGCTCTAACCGAGCGGCCTGAAAATACCGCTAAAGCGTCGCCGCCATGACCCGACAGGCTGGCACGCAATAGCCAACCTGGAGAACAAGTTCGTGGCAAACGACTTCCTTTTCACTTCGGAGTCCGTCTCCGAAGGCCATCCCGACAAGGTCGCAGACCAGATTTCCGACGCTGTCCTGGACGCCATCCTGGCGCAGGACAAGTACGCGCGTGTGGCTGCCGAGACGCTCTGCAACACCGGGCTGGTCGTGCTGGCCGGGGAAATCACCACCACGGCCAACGTGGACTATATCCAGGTCGCTCGCGACACCATCAAGCGCATCGGCTACGACAACACCGAATACGGCATCGACTACAAGGGCTGCGCGGTGCTGGTCGCCTATGACAAGCAGTCCCCTGACATCGCCCAGGGCGTGGATCGCGCGTCCGACGACTACCTGAACCAGGGTGCCGGCGACCAGGGCCTGATGTTCGGCTATGCCTGCGACGAGACCCCGGAGTTGATGCCGTTCCCGATCTATTACTCGCACCGCCTGGTCGAGCGCCAGTCGCAGCTGCGCCGCGACGGCCGCCTGCCCTGGCTGCGTCCGGACGCCAAGTCGCAGGTCACCGTGCGCTATGTCGACGGTCGTCCGCACAGCGTGGACACCGTGGTGCTGTCGACGCAGCATGCGCCCGATATCACCCAGGCGCAGATCCGCGAGGCGGTGATCGAGGAGATCATCAAGCCGGTGCTGCCGCCCGAGATGCTCAAGGACACCAAATACCTGGTGAACCCGACCGGGCGCTTCGTGATCGGCGGCCCGCAGGGCGATTGCGGCCTGACCGGCCGCAAGATCATTGTCGATACGTACGGCGGCGCCTCACCGCACGGCGGCGGCGCGTTCTCGGGCAAGGATCCGTCCAAGGTCGACCGCTCGGCTGCCTACGCCGCGCGCTACGTGGCCAAGAACGTGGTGGCCTCGGGCCTGGCACGCCAGTGCCAGGTACAAGTGAGCTACGCCATCGGCGTGGCGCGCCCGATCAACGTGACCGTCTACACGGAAGGCACCGGCAAGATCCCCGACGCGAAGATCGCCGAACTGGTGCAGGAACACTTCGACCTGCGTCCGAAGGGCATCGTGCAGATGCTGGATCTGCTGCGTCCGATCTACGAGAAGACCGCAGCTTACGGCCACTTTGGCCGCGAGGAGCCGGAGTTCTCGTGGGAAGCGACGGACAAGGCAGCGGTTCTGCGCGCAGCGGCTGGTCTGTAAGCATTCGCTGTTCTGGTGTGAAACCCCGTTGGCCGCTGGCCGGCGGGGTTTTTTGTTGGATGTCTTTGCTGATCGCGTGCCTGTGATCAATTCATCACCAAAAAATAGCGCGTAAAATTCCCCCATCCGGCAAACCGAGAAAGCCCATGCCATCCGCTTCCACCCCCTCAGCAAAACTCGACCTGATCCGCCCGCAGCCGTACACCGACTGGTCGCCCGAGGTGGATGCCGCGACGCAGGCGGATCTGCGCCGCCAGCTCGAGCAGGGCGCGGTGCTCTATTTCCCGGATCTGCACTTCCGTTTCGAGCCGGGCGAGGAGCGTTTCCTCGACAGCCGCTATTCGGACGGCAAGTCCAAGAACATCAACCTGCGCGCCACTGACACCGCCGTGCGCGGCGCGCAGGGCACCGGGCAGGATCTCGCCGACCTGTACCGGCTGATCCGCCGCTATGCCGAGTTCAGCGAAAAGCTGGTGCTGTCTCTGTTCCCGGAGTACGGCCCGTACATGACGCGCGCCGGCACGTCGCTGCGCCCGAGCGAGATCGCCGGCCGCCCGGTGAGCTGGCGCAAGGACGACACGCGCCTGCATGTCGACTCCTTCCCATCGAACCCGCTGCTGGGCCAGCGCCTGCTGCGCGTGTTCCACAACATCGACCCTGCGGCGCCGCGCGTCTGGCGCGTGGGCGAGCCGTTCGCCGATTTTGCGCAACGCTTCGTGCCGAAGACCCACGGCATGTGGCCCGGCCAGGCGTGGCTGATGAAGCAACTTCACATCACCAAGCGCAAGCGTTCGGAATACGACCACCGCATGCTGCAACTGCACGACCTGGCCAAGGCCGACCTGGACTACCAGGCCAGCGTGCCCCAGCAGGAATTCCAGTTCCCGCCGGGATCGACGTGGATCGTCTTCAGCGATCAGCTCCTGCACGCGGCCATGCGCGGCCGCGCGATGATGGAGCAGACCATCTACCTGGATCCGAAGGCCATCTCCGACCATACCCATTCGCCGGAAGCCGTGCTCTCGCGCATGCTGGGCCGGCCGATGCTGGTCTCCTGAGAGCCCTGAGCGTTCGGCACAGCAGCATCTTCAGCATGGTCTCGAAGCGCTTGCCGTAGGGCGGCGCGAGCAGGCCGGCGCCGTCCAGGCACGCCTGGTGGGCGGCAACGCTCTGGCTTCCGCCGGCCGCCGGCCTTCACTTCCCGCGGGGGCAGCGCCTACACTGGTCTTCAGGCTTGCCATCCTCCGGAGCGGGCAGAGGGCGCACGCCCCGCCGCAATCTCCGGGGTCGCGGGGAGACAGATGGAAACCACGTATGACTATGTCGTTGTCGGCGCGGGTTCGGCCGGGTGCGCGCTGGCCGGGCGCCTGGCCGACAGCGGCAGCGACAGTATTGCGCTGATCGAGGCAGGCCGTCACGACCACCATGTGCTGGTGCGCACACCTGCGGGCGCCGCAGTGATGCTGCCGCGCGCCGGTGCGCGCAATTACGCCTATGAGACCGTGCCGCAGCCGGGGCTGAACGGCAGGCGCGGCTTCCAGCCAAGGGGACGCGGGCTGGGCGGCAGCTCGTCGATCAATGCCATGATCTACACGCGCGGCCGGCCGGCGGACTACGACGCGTGGGCCGCGGCGGGCTGCGATGGCTGGTCCTGGGACGACGTGCTGCCGTATTTCCGCCGCGCCGAGTGCAACGCGCGCGTGGCCGGCAGCGACGACGATCCGCTGCACGGCGGTACTGGCCCGCTCCATGTGTCCGACCTGCGCACGCCCAATCCATTCGGCCAGCATTTCATCGACGCCGCGCAGCAGGCCGGCTACGCGCGCAACGACGATTTCAACGGCGAAGAGCAGGAAGGTGTCGGCTGGTACCAGGTCACGCAGCACGAAGGCGAGCGCTGGAACGCCGCGCGTGCCTACCTGCATGGCGGAAACGCACGCGACAAGGCCTGTAACGGCGGACGTGCCGGCCTGCACGTGCTGACCGGCATGCAGGTGCTGCGTATTGTTTTCGAAGGCAGGCATGCGGTGGGCGTGCTGGCTGTCCGCAATGGCCGCCAGCACCTGCTGCGCGCGCGCCATGACGTGATCCTGTCGGCCGGCACCTTCGGCTCGCCACAACTGCTGATGGCATCCGGTGTCGGGCCGGCGGCGCACCTGCGCGAGCTTGGCATACCGGTGGTGCATGACCTGCCGGGTGTGGGCGGCAACCTGCAGGACCACCTCGACATCATCCTGCAGAAGCGCCTGGCCGCGCCGGAGCTGTTCGGCCTGTCGCTGGGCGGCGCCTTGCACCTGCTGTCCGAGATGCTGCGCTACCGGCGCGAGCGCGCGGGCATGATGAGCTCGAATTTTGCCGAGGCGGGCGCGTTCATTCGCAGCCGTCCCGACCTGGCCGAGCCCGACCTGCAGCTGCATTTCGTGGTGGGCATGGCCGACGACCACATGCGCAGGATCCGCTTCGGCCATGGCTATTCATGCCACGTGTGCGTGCTGCGCCCACGCAGCCGCGGAGAAGTCCGGCTGGCCTCACCCGACATGCGGCGGCCGCCGCGCATCGATCCCGGCTATCTTTCCGATGCGCGCGACCTCGACGACATGGTGGCCGGCGTGAAGATCGTGCGCCGGATCTTTGCGCAGCCGCAGCTTGCGTGCTTTGGCGGCCGGGAGCTGTATTCCGCGCACCTGCGTGCCGATGGCAGCGACGACGCGGCCGTGCGCGAGATGATCCGCGAGCGCGCGGACACCATCTACCACCCGGTGGGCACGTGCCGCATGGGTATGGATGCGCTGGCGGTGGTCGATCCGCAACTGCGCGTGCGCGGGGTCGAGGGCCTGCGCGTGGTCGACGCCTCGATCATGCCGACGCTGGTTGGCGGCAACACCAATGCGCCCGCCATCATGATCGGCGAGCGCGCGCACGACCTGATCCGCTACGCGCCGCGCGTGCTGCTGCGGATTCGCGAGACCATGGAAGCCTGAGGAGCGGGACTGTCAGGCACTCCAGCCGCGCTCGAACACCCGCTTCAGCGCTTCGGCCTCCATGTCGAGCGTGCCGAACACGCGCCCGTGCTGCCGGCCCAGCCGGCTCGCGACGAAGGCCTCGGCGTTTTCCGCGTCGGCATGCGACAGCATCAGCGCGGCCTGCGCGGTCAGCACCAGCCCCTGTGCGAAGCGCCGTGCATTGGCTTCGAGCTGCTCCGCGGGCTCGCGCAGCATCGCCTGCAGCGAGGCCAGTTCCGCACGCACGGCAGGGTGTGCCGTGGCGCGGCGCGACAGGTCCTGCAGCAGCAGGGCCGCGTCATCGGGGGTGCGCTGGATCGCGCGCAGCACGTCCAGGCACATGATGTTGCCCGAGCCTTCCCAGATCGAGTTGACCGGCGCTTCACGATAGAGGCGGGCCATCGGGCCGTCTTCGACATAGCCGTTTCCGCCCCAGACCTCCATGGCCTCGCCGGTGGCCTCGATCGAACGCTTGCAGATCCAGAACTTGGCTGCAGGCGTGACCACGCGCTTCCAGGCCGCGGCAAGCGGGTCGCTGTCGGCATGCTCGAAGGCGTGGGCCAGTTCCACCATCAGCAGCGTGGCGGCCTCGCTTTCGAGCGCGAGGTCGGCCAGCACGTTGCGCATCAGCGGCTGGTCTGCCAGCAGCCGGCCAAAGGCGCTGCGGTGTCGCGTGTGGTGCAGCGCCTGTACGTAGGCGGCGCGCAGGATCGCGGCGCTGCCGATCACGCAATCGAGCCGTGTATTGGTGGCCATCTCGATGATGGTCGGGATGCCGCGGCCTTCCTTGCCGATCAGGATGCCGCTGGCCTCGCGGAACTCGACTTCGCTGCTGCTGTTGGAGCGGTTGCCAAGCTTGTCCTTCAGGCGCTGGATCTGGACCGGGTTCTTGCTGCCGTCGTCGCGAAAGCGCGGCACGAAGAAGCACGACAGCGGCCCGTCTTCGGCGCCCATGCGCGCGACTACGAGGTGTGCGTCGCACATCGGCGCCGAGAAGAACCACTTGTGGCCGGTCAGCAGGTACTCGGCACCGCGGCCTTCGCCACGCACGGGGCGGGCCACCGTGCTGTTGGCGCGCACATCGGAGCCGCCCTGCTTCTCGGTCATGCCCATGCCGATCATGATCGCGGTCTTGTCGCGCCATGGCAGGTCGCGCGCGTCATGGTCCTTCGCGTACAGGCGCGGCTCGAGTTCGGCGAACAGCGCGGTTTCCTTGCGCAGCACGGGAATGCTTGCGAAGGTCATGGTGGTCGGGCAAAGCGATCCCGACTCGACCTGCGCCTGCAGGAAATAGCCCGCCGTGCGCGCCATCCAGGCACCCGCGCGCGGCTCGGCAAACGGCAGCGCCTGCAGCTGCTGGCTGCGCAGCAGTGAGAGCAGCGCATGCCAGCTCGGGTGGAAAGTGACCTGGTCGATGCGCTCGCCGGTGCGGTTGTGCGTATGCAGCTCGGGCACGTACCGGTTGGCATCGGCGCCCCAGGCCAGCACCTCGGGCTCGCCCAGGCGAGCGCCGTAGCTGGTCAGCGCCGCGGCGTGCCAGCCGCCGCCCAGGCGCTCCAGCGCGTCGCTGACGATGGGGTCGCAGCCAAAGAGGTTGTAGTGCGCGAGATCCGGCACTTGGTTGAAGACGCGGTGCGTGGCGGCGTCGGTCATGATGTCTCCTGGATCGGCTTGCCTTTGATTGCATGGTAGAGCACGTAGCGAGCCCCACGAGTGCGCTGCGGTGCCCCTGTCGACGATTCTTGCGGTGCAGCATGGGCAATTCGATACTCCTGCGCACAGCTGTGGCACCACGAATGAGTGGGAACTGGCACTGGCGCCGGCCGGGGGCTTGTGCTTAAATTCACCCCGTTGGATGAAACAGGGGTGCCGTACGGATGGGCCGTGCGAGCTGAGAGAGTCCCTTCGAACCCGATCCGGTTAGTACCGGCGTGGGAAGTTTCTAGCAAGACCAAACGCTCTTGTCCCTCCGGGACTCGCCTCCTGGCCCCAGGCCACGGCGGCGCTCACAGGGCTCCTGGTTTCGTCCACCCCGCAAGAGAGAGGACGACACCCATGGCCCGTACTGCCCCCGCAGCTTCCTTCGAATCGCTCGAGAGCGACCTCGACCAGAAATTCGCCTATCCGGCTTCCAGCAAGACCTACCTGACCGGCACCCGCCCGGATATCCGCGTGCCGCTGCGCACCATCCTGCAGACGTCCACGCGTACCGAGAAGGGCGACATGCCCAATCCGCCGATCCCGGTGTACGACACCTCGGGCCCGTACAGCGACCCGGACGTGCACATTGACCTGAAGGCCGGCCTGCCGGCGCTGCGCGCGAAGTGGATCGACGAGCGCGGCGACACCGAAGTGCTGCCCGGCCTGTCGTCGGAATACGGCCGCGACCGCGCCAATGACCCGGCCACCGCGCACCTGCGCTTTGCCCAGCTGACCAACCCGCGCCGCGCCAAGGCTGGCGCCAATGTGTCGCAGATGCACTATGCGCGCAAGGGCATCATCACGCCGGAAATGGAATACGTGGCGCTGCGCGAATCGCTGAACCTGCAAGCGCTGTACGACAAGCCAGAATACAAGGCGCTGCTGCGCCAGCACCCGGGCAATGCGCTGGGCGCGGGCCTGCCGCTGCGTCCGGAAGACATCACGCCGGAATTCGTGCGCCAGGAAATCGCCTCGGGCCGCGCCATCATCCCCGCCAACATCAACCACACCGAACTGGAGCCGATGGCGATCGGGCGCAATTTCCGCGTCAAGATCAACGGCAACCTCGGCAACTCGGCAGTGACCTCGTCGCTGGCCGAGGAAGTGGAAAAGATGGTGTGGTCGATCCGCTGGGGCGCCGACACCATCATGGACCTGTCCACCGGCAAGCACATCCACGAAACGCGTGAATGGATCCTGCGCAATTCGCCGGTGCCCATCGGCACGGTGCCGATCTACCAGGCGCTGGACAAGACCGGCGGCATCGCCGAGGACCTGACCTGGGAGATGTTCCGCGACACGCTGATCGAGCAGGCCGAGCAGGGCGTGGACTACTTCACCATCCACGCCGGCGTGCTGCTGCGCTACGTACCGCTGACGGCCGACCGCGTCACGGGCATCGTTTCGCGCGGCGGTTCGATCATGGCCAAGTGGTGCCTGGCGCATCACAAGGAAAACTTCCTGTACACGCACTTCGACGAGATCTGCGAGATCATGAAGGCGTACGACGTGTCGTTCAGCCTCGGCGACGGCCTGCGTCCGGGTTGCATCGCGGACTCGAACGACGACGCCCAGTTCGGCGAACTGCGCACGCTGGGCGAACTGACCGCCAAGGCGTGGAAGCATGACGTGCAGGTGATGATCGAAGGTCCGGGCCACGTGCCGCTGCAGCGCATCCAGGCCAATATGGATGAAGAGCTCAAGCACTGCTACGAAGCGCCGTTCTATACGCTCGGACCGCTCGTGACCGACATCGCCCCAGGCTACGACCACATTACCAGCGGCATCGGCGCGGCCAACATCGGCTGGATGGGCACTGCCATGCTGTGCTACGTCACGCCGAAGGAGCACCTGGGCCTGCCGGACAAGGAAGACGTGCGCGAGGGCATCATCACCTACAAGATCGCTGCCCACGCTGCCGATCTCGCCAAGGGCTGGCCGGGTGCGCAGCTGCGCGACAACGCGCTGTCGAAGGCGCGCTTCGAGTTCCGCTGGGAAGACCAGTTCAACCTGGGCCTGGACCCGGAACGCGCGCGTTCGTACCACGACGCCACGCTGCCGGCCGAGGGCGCCAAGATCGCCCACTTCTGCTCGATGTGCGGGCCGAAGTTCTGCTCGATGAAGATCACGCAGGAAGTGCGCGATTACGCGGCCTCGTTGCCGAAGGAAGCGCAGCAGGGCATGGAAGAGAAGTCGATCGAGTTCCTGAAGAAGGGCAGCAAGATCTACTCGTAAGGCAGTTCGGGCATGGTTCGCACCCATGCCCGCGTTCTATTCGCCCGTCGCGCAGCGCCTCGCGCGCGGGCAATCGGATAACAGGAGGCCGCAGGCGGCGCGCACCGATGCGCCGTCCTGCGGCACGCAACTCATGACAGCAGTGCAGTCCTTTGATGTCGCCATCCTTGGTGCCGGCCTGGCCGGCCGCCTGGCCGCATGGCAGCTCGTGCGCCAGGGCGCGCGCGTGGCGCTGGTCGAGCGCGGCAGCCCGGACGGGTCCGGCTCCGCCGCGCACGTGGCCGCCGCCATGCTGGCGCCGCTGGCGGAGTCGGCCATTGCCGAGCGCCGCATCGTCGATCTTGGCATCGCCAGCGTCGACCTGTGGCGCGCGTGGCTCGCGCAGTTGCCGGAGCCGGTGTTCTTCCAGGAGGACGGCACGCTGGTGGTCTGGCATGCGCGCGACCGTGGCGAGATGTCGCTGTTCACGAGCCGCGTGCGCGCGGTGTCGCCGCCGGAACTGGTGGCGCAGCGCATGCGCGCGCTGGACGGCAAGGGCGTGGGCGAAGTGGAACCCGCGCTGGCGGGCCGCTTCACGCAGGGCCTGCTGCTGGCCGGCGAAGGCCAGCTCGACAACCGTGGTGCGCTGCGTGCGCTGCTGTCCTGCGCGGTCAGCGAAGGCGTGCATTGCGTCTGGGAAGCGGGCGAGGCCGACGTTGCCTGCCTGCCGTCGCTCGGTATCCGCGCACGCGTGGTGCTCGACTGCCGCGGCCTGGGCGCGCGCGCCGCATGGCCGGCCGAGCCGGGCAAGGGCGGCCACGGCGCGATGCCGGGCCTGCGCGGGCTGCGTGGCGAAGTCATACGCGTGCATGCGCCCGACGTGAAGCTGCATCGCCCGGTGCGCATGCTGCATCCGCGCTATCCGATCTATATCGCGCCCAAGCCCAACGACCTGTACGTGATCGGCGCCACCGAACTGGAAAGCGAGGACGATTCCCCGGTGAGCGTGCGTTCCGCGCTGGAGCTGCTGTCGGCCGCGCACTCGCTGCACCCCGCGTTCGGCGAGGCGCGCGTGCTTGAACTGAACGTGCAGCGCCGTCCCACGCGCCCCGACCACCTGCCTGCGATCCGCGTGGACCAGCAGGCGCGCGTGGTGCGCGTGAACGGTCTGTACCGCCACGGCTTCCTGATCGCGCCCGCGGTTACCGAAGCAGCCTGCGCGGTAGTGAAGGCCCTGCTCAATGATGACCCGGCCGCGCACGCGGTGCCGGCCGCGCTGCGCTGGCCCGGCATGATCGAGGCCGTGACGGAAACACCCGCGCTCGCCGGTGCCCCTGTGGACCACTCCGGCCTGCTGCACTGATGCTGAACCCATGGATATCCTGCTGAACGGCCGCCCCTTCGCTGTCGCCGACGCCGCCACGCTGGCGGACGCGGTGGTTGCGGCCAAGATTGCCCCGCCGTTCGCCGCGGCGGTCAACGGCCAATTCGTGCCGCGCGCGGCGCACGCGGCCACGCCACTCGCGGCCGGCGACCGCATCGACCTCGTCCAACCCGTGACGGGAGGCTGACCCCATGACATTCGAACCGACAGAAACCCTGCGCGACCCGTTCGTGCTCTATGGCGAGTCCTTCGGCTCGCGCCTGCTGCTGGGCACGGCCCGCTATCCGTCGCCGGCCACGCTGCAGGCGGCCGTCGAGATCTCGCACCCGGCCATGGTGACCGTGGCGCTGCGCCGCCAGGGCGCGGTGGGCGAAGGTGAGGGCGGCCAGGCCTTCTGGCAGATGCTCAAGGGACTGGGCGTGCCAGTGCTGCCCAACACTGCTGGCTGCTTTGCCCCGCAAGAGGTCATCACCACTGCCATGATGGCGCGCGAGGTATTCGAGACCGACTGGATCAAGCTGGAACTGATCGGCGACGACTACACGCTGCAGCCCGACACGCTGAACCTGCCCGCCGTGGCGGAAACGCTGATCAAGGAAGGCTTCAAGGTGTTGCCGTACTGCACCGAGGACCTGGTGCTGTGCCGCCGCCTGCTCGACGTGGGCTGCCAGGCGCTGATGCCGTGGGCCGCGCCGATCGGCACCGGTCGTGGCGCCATCAATCCGCACGCCATGCGCGTGCTGCGCGAGCGCCTGCCCGACACGCCGCTGATCGTCGATGCCGGCCTGGGCCTGCCGTCGCATGCTGCGCAGGTGCTGGAGTGGGGCTATGACGGCGTGCTGCTGAACACCGCCGTGGCGCAGGCCGCCTATCCGGTCAACATGGCACGCGCGTTCGCGCAGGCCGTGGAAGCGGGCCGTACCGCCTACCTGGCGGGGCCGATGCCCGAGCGCGAAGTCGCGCAGGCCAGCACCCCGGTGGTCGGCATGCCGTTCTGGCACGCCGAAGGCGCGGAGAACCGGGCATGACCCGCCACGCGGTACATGCCGCGAGCGACGGCCCGTTGCGCCAGGCTGTGCTGGAGCACTATGGCGAGACTTTTGGCGTGTCCGATCACCCGTGGCAGGCGTGGCGGCTCGCCGACGCGCCCGCCAGCCCTGGTGCCTGCGACGTGCTGCTGTCCGATGGCGAGGCCGATGCCGACCTGGTCGCACGCGTTGCCGCCGCTGGCGCTACGCTGATCGAGACCGACCGCGAAGGCGGGAAGTGGATCGACACGGTGCATTCGCCGATGGGCACGTGGGTGCTTTCCGTTCGCGCGGACGATGACCAGGCGCACTCGCCGGCGTTCGTCGCGGTGCTGCTGGCCTGCCTGTCGCTGCATTTCCCCGCGCATGACGCGCTGTGCCTGGCACGCGCGTGGCGTCCGGGCTCGGCCGAATGGCCGACCGAGTTCGAGCGCTTCCCGCGCGTGCGCCATGCTGCGCTGGTGGCGCCTGAAGCCTCGGTGCCGGCCTTTGCGCCGTGCCCGCCGGCGCTTGGTCTCTACGCCGTGGTGCCTAGCGCAGAATGGATCGAGAAGCTGGTGCCGCTGGGTGTGCCGACTGTGCAGTTGCGTTTCAAGTCGGATGATCCTGGCGCTGTCCGCGCGGAAGTGGCGCGCGCGGCGAAGGCTGCAAAGGGGTCGCAGTCGCGGTTGTTTATCAATGACCACTGGCGGGTTGCTGTCGAACTGCATGCCGCCAGCGGTGGCGATAGCGGGATCTATGGCATCCACCTCGGCCAGGAAGACCTGGAAGAGGCTGATCTCGATGTCCTGCGTGCGTCCGGCCTGCGCTTGGGCGTGTCCACGCATGGCTATGCGGAGATGGTGCGCGTGGCGGCGATCCGGCCAAGTTATCTGGCGCTCGGGGCGATTTTCCCGACTACCACCAAGGTCATGCCGACGGCGCCGCAGGGAATGGGGCGCTTCCAAGCGTATGTGAAGCTGATGCAGCCGGTGATTCCGTCTTTGGTTGGTATTGGCGGAGTCAATGCATCGAACATGCAGCAAGTGCTCGCCATTGGTGTCGGCAGCGCTGCCGTTGTACGGGCGATCACAGAGGCCCACGACGTCCCGGCAGCCGTGGCGCATCTGGTCGGCCTGTTCCCCGCCGACTAAGCATGCTTTGACGGGATATCCAATGGCGCTATACTTGTATAGCAACTTTGGAGCCCGTCATGCTTGCCATCCGATTACCTGACGAAATCGAGGAGCGCCTCGAAGCCTTGGCCAAGCGGACAGGTCGCACGAAGACCTTTTATGCGCGCGAAGCCATCGTGCAACACCTGGACGATCTCGAAGACCTGTATCTGGCAGACAAGATTGCCGCCCGTGTCCACGCAGGGGAAGAATCGACGGTAACACTCGATGAGCTGGAGGCGCGGCTTGGCCTGGCGGATTGAAGTTACGCAAACGGCTGAGAAGCAACTTGCCAAGCTGGATCGTCCTGTCGCCAGGCGTCTGGTCGCATTCCTGCGCGAGCGGATCGCAGTCGCCGATGATCCGCGCTCGCTTGGCCAGGCTTTGAAGGGCGGCGAACTCGGTGAGTATTGGAAATACCGCGTCGGGGAGTGGCGGCTGATCTGCCAGATCGAAGATTCGCGCATTACGGTGGTGGTGCTGCGGTTGGGCAATCGCAAGGATGTTTACTGCTGATGTTGCGGGAAACGCAGTGGGCAATATTTGTGCGACATTCGCCCAGCGTTGGGAGCCAGTTCAGACCCCCCGCTATCATGTCGTGCTGCATCCCCGGCCAATCACCCAGCGTTCCCCATCATGTCCAGCCCGATCGAGATCATCCCCGCCGCCCCCGGCACGCCCGAAAAACCGTACTTCGGCATCGACGTCCCGCTGATGCGCTATTTCGGCCTGCAGCCGGAGCTGATCGAAGCGGACTATTGCCGCACGCGCCTCCCCGCGCACCCGCAACTCGTGAACAGCCGCGGCGACGTGCACGGCGGTACGCTGATGGCAACGCTGGACTTCACGCTGAGCGGTGCGGCGCGTTCGCACGCACCGACGGAAACCGGCGTGATCACAATCGATATGTCCACACATTTCCTGGCCGCGGCGCGCGGCGAGCTGACGCTTGAAGCCCGCTGCATGCGCCGCGGCGCCCGCATTGCCTTCTGCGAGGGCGAGGTGAAGGACGCTTCGGGCACGGTGGTGTGCGTCGCGCGCGCGGCCTTCAAGCTGGTGCCGCTGTCGAGCGGCGGCAACTGATCAGTCAGGCAGGCGGCGGTACACCGCCGCAAAACGTGCCTGCTCTGTGATGCCATAGTCGCCGGGCGCGTACTGCATCAGCCAGTCGCCGGGCTTGCCGTGCAGCACATCGCCGCCATCGGAGCGCGCAATACTGAACGCCTCTTCCATGCGGCGGGCCAGCACGGGTACCGGCTTGTTGCGGTAAGGGCCGTCCTCGCCGTGTGCAGAGGGCTCCAATGCCACGTATTTCGGATCGAAGCGCTCGCGCGAGACGACCCAGCGGTCGCCGGTCGCGCCAGTGACAATGGCATCGCCGACGCGGTAGCGGTTGGGGCCTTCGCGGCTCTCCAGTTCGCCGGCTTTCGCGGCAAACATCACCTGTACCTGCTCTTCCTTGACGTAGCGCGCGGCAGCGGGGTCCTCACGCAGGTCGATGTCGGTCAGTGGCTGCATATCGGCTCCGTTCAGCCCAGCACGCGCGGTGCGAAGGCGTGGTTGAGCGGGCCGTTGCCCGCACCAAGTCTCAGGCCAGCGCCGGCGGCAATCGCCTGCGCCACATAGTCGAGTCCCTTGCCCACCGCGTCTTCCAGTGTGTCGCCGCGTGCCAGCTGCGAAGCGATGGCAGCAGCCAGCGTGCAGCCGGTGCCATGCAGGTTCTTCGTGTCGATGCGCGGATGCGTGAACACGCGCACGGTGCCATCGGCCAGCATCAGCAAGTCGTCCAGTGCGCCGCTCGCGCTCGCAGGGCCATCGTCGTCGAGGTGGCCGCCCTTGAGCAGCACCGCGGCGCAGCCCATTGCGATCAGGTCCGCGGCGGCCTGCTCCATCTCGGCGCGGCGCGTGATCGGGCGGCCCAGCAGATAGGAGGCCTCCGGCAGGTTGGGCGTCACCAGCACGGCGCGCGGGAACAGCAGGCGCACCATGGCCTGGCTGGTCGCGTCGTCGGAGAGCGTGGCGCCCGAAGTGGAAATCATCACCGGGTCCACCACCAGCTTGCGGATGCCGTGGCGGTCCGCCGCCGCAGCCACAGCCTCGACGATGGCCGCGGTGCCCAGCATGCCGGTCTTGGCTGCGTCGACGCCGATGTCGCTTGCCACCGCGTCGATCTGTGCCGCCACCATGTCGGCGGGAATCGCATGCACGCCGGTCACGCCCAGCGTGTTCTGGGCGGTAATCGCGGTGATGGCGCTCATGCCGAAGCAGCCAAGCGCCGAGAACGTCTTGAGGTCGGCCTGGATGCCGGCGCCGCCGCCCGAGTCGGAACCTGCGATGGTGAGGGTGCGGGGTGGTGTCGGGGTCATGTGAGAGAAATGAGCGGAAAAAAAGCCGGTGGCGCTTGTACTCGTTCGCGCCGGGCAGGCTACAATACCGCCACTCCGAGGAGCGTTGCAACGGATCGTGGCGTAACATGCCCTCCGCCAGGCTCGGACTGTCTTCAACGGCGCTCGCTGATCCGTGGTTCGCACGGTGGCGAGTCGACCTATCCGCCCGCTTTACCCATATCCGCATATCGGTTCATGCGTCCGGGGAGTGCGGCCTGATTTCCCGCCCGTCACTGTCGTCCACTCTTCACCGGGAGTGATACATGAACGCTGTGACTGACCTCAAGCAAGATTACCTCGTCGCCGACATCAACCTGGCCGGCTGGGGCCGCAAGGAAATCGCCATTGCCGAGACCGAAATGCCGGGCCTGATGGCGATCCGCGACGAATTCGCCGCCGCGCAGCCGCTCAAGGGCGCACGCATCGCCGGCTCGCTGCACATGACGATCCAGACCGCCGTGCTGATCGAGACGCTCAAGGCGCTGGGCGCCGACGTGCGCTGGGCTTCGTGCAACATCTTCTCGACGCAGGATCACGCCGCTGCCGCGATCGCCGCGGGCGGCACCCCGGTGTTCGCGTTCAAGGGCGAGTCGCTGAAGGAATACTGGGACTTCACGCACCGCATCTTCGACTGGGCCGACGGCGGCACGCCGAACATGATCCTGGATGACGGCGGCGATGCCACGCTGCTGCTGCACCTGGGCGCGAAGGCCGAGAAGGATGCCTCGCTGATCGCCAAGCCGGGTAGCGAGGAAGAGACCTTCCTGTTCGCCGCCATCAAGGAAAAGCTGGCCAAGGACCCGTCGTGGTACAGCCGCAACCTGGCCGCCATCCGCGGCGTGACCGAGGAAACGACGACCGGCGTGCACCGCCTGTACCAGATGGCGCAGAAGGGCGACCTGAAGTTCCCGGCCATCAACGTCAACGACTCGGTCACCAAGAGCAAGTTCGACAACCTGTACGGCTGCCGCGAATCGCTGGTGGACGGCATCAAGCGCGCCACCGACGTGATGATCGCCGGCAAGATCGCCATCGTGGCCGGCTACGGCGACGTGGGCAAGGGCAGCGCGCAGGCGCTGCGCGCACTGTCGGCGCAGGTGTGGGTCACCGAAATCGACCCGATCTGCGCGCTGCAGGCCGCCATGGAAGGCTACCGCGTGGTGACCATGGACTACGCTGCCGAACACGGCGATATCTTCGTGACGTGCACCGGCAACTACCACGTCATCACGCATGAGCACATGGCGAAGATGAAGGACCAGGCCATCGTCTGCAATATCGGCCACTTCGACAACGAGATCGACATCGCCTCGATCGAGAAGTACGAGTGGGACGAGATCAAGCCGCAGGTCGACCACGTCAAGTTCCCGGACGGCAAGAAGATCATCATCCTGGCCAAGGGCCGCCTGGTGAACCTGGGCTGCGCCACAGGCCACCCGTCGTACGTGATGAGCTCGTCGTTCGCCAACCAGACCATCGCGCAGATCGAGCTCTGGCAGGAACGTGAGAGCGGCAAGTACCCGGTGGGGGTATACACGCTGCCGAAGCACCTGGACGAGAAGGTTGCACGCCTGCAGCTCAGGAAGCTGAACGCGCAACTGACGGAGCTGACTGAACAGCAGGCCGCGTATATTGGCGTGAAGAAGGAAGGCCCGTACAAGGCGGATCACTACCGTTATTAATCCCAGGGACGACTCCCTTCTTCCGCTCGCGGGAGAGGGGAGAACACCGCCAACAGAGTCCAACAAGGAGCCGCCATGAGACTGCTGATCGTCTGGATCATCAACGCCGTGTCGCTGTTCGTGCTGCCGTACATCCTGCCGTCGATCCACATCAAGAGCTTCGGCTCGGCGATGCTGGCCGCACTGGTGCTGGGCCTGGTCAATACGCTGATCCGGCCGATCCTGGTGATCCTGACACTGCCGGTGACGCTGTTGACGCTGGGGCTCTTCATCTTCGTGATCAACGCGCTGCTGTTCCTGTTCGTCGGCAACCTGCTGTCGGGCTTCACGGTCGGCGGTTTCTGGGCGGCCCTGCTGGGCTCCATCCTGTACAGCGTGATCTCGTGGCTGTTGTCCAGCCTGCTGCTGGGCGAACGCACGGCCTGACGGCCGCGTAACGCCGCGGGTCCTACCACGCGCGCCGCGCCAACGCGGCGCGCCACCATCATGCAAGACCGCTACTACAGCTTTGAATTTTTCCCGCCGAAGACGGCGGAGGGCGTCGAGAAGCTGCGCAACACGCGCGCGCAGCTCGCTCCGCTCAACCCGAAATACATTTCGGTGACGTTCGGCGCCGGTGGCACCACGCAGCAAGGCACGCTGGACACCGTGCTGGAGATCCAGCGTGAAGGCATCGAGGCCGCGCCGCACCTGTCCTGCGTCGGTTCCTCTCGCGAGAGCATCCGCGCGATCCTGCAGCAATACCGCGACGGCGGCATCCGCCATATCGTCGCGCTGCGCGGCGACATGCCGTCGGGCATGGGCGAGATCGGCGAATTCCGCTACGCCAACGAGCTGGTGGAGTTCATCCGCGCCGAGACCGGCGACTGGTTCCAGATCGAAGTGGCGGCCTACCCGGAATACCATCCGCAAGCGAAATCGCCGCGCCACGACCTGGAGAACTTCGTGCGCAAGGTGAAGGCCGGCGCGAACTCCGCCATCACGCAGTACTTCTTCAACGCCGACGCGTACTTCCGTTTCGTCGATGACGCGCGCGCGATGGGCGTGGACGTGCCGATCGTGCCGGGCATCATGCCGATCACGAACTACTCGCAGCTGATGCGCTTTTCCGAGATGTGCGGCGCCGAAGTGCCGCGCTGGGTGGCCAAGCGGCTCGAGGGCTTCGGCGACGACCGCGAGTCGATCCGCGCCTTCGGCCTGGACGTGGTCACGGCGCTGTGCGAACGGCTGCTGGCCGGCGGCGTGCCGGGCCTGCATTTCTACACGCTCAACGCGGCCGGCGCGACCAAGGCGATCTGGCAGCGCCTGAAGCTCTGACCGTGGCCGCGCGCCGTCCCGATCCCTTTGTCGAGCACCTGCTCGAACTGATGGGGCCGCTGGCGGCGCGCATCGGCGCGATTTCCGCGCGCCGCATGTTCGGCGGGCACGGCCTGTTCTACGACGGGCTGATGTTCGCGCTGGTCAGCGGCGGGCAGTGCTATCTCAAGGCTGATGACAAGACCCTGCCGCGCTTCGAGGCAGAGGGCAGCCATGCTTTTCGCTACCAGTCGTCAAGGGGCGAGGTGGCGTTGCGCCACTACCTGAGTTTGCCGCCGGAATGCCTGGAATCGCCGGCGGCGATGACGCCGTGGGCGCAGATGGCGGTGGAAGCGGCGCTGCGGCTGGCGAACCAGAAGGGTTGAGTGCCGACACGGTGCCAACGGTGTCATACTCAGCGCCATGGTCACCGCCACCTTCCGCTTCTACGAGGAACTGAACGACTTCCTCGCGCCGGACCAGCGCCGGCGTGACCTGTCGTGCCCGTGCGCGCGCGCTGCCACGGTCAAGCACATGATCGAGGCGCTGGGCGTGCCGCATACCGAGGTGGAACTCATCCTGGTCAACGGCGAGTCTTCCGGCTTCGACCGATTGCTGACGGACGGCGACCGCGTCTCGGTCTATCCCAAGTTCGAATGCCTCGATGTCTCCCCGCTGCTGCGGGTACGCGCCCACCCGCTGCGGGTCATGCGTTTCGTGGCCGATGCGCACCTGGGTGGCCTGGCCCACCTGCTGCGCATGATGGGCTTCGACACCCTTTACGACAACCACTTCGAGGACAGCGAGATCGAACGCATCGCCGCGCATGAAGGCCGCATCGTGCTGACGCGCGACCGCGAACTGCTCAAGCGCCGCGGCATCACGCATGGCTGCTATGTTCGCGCGATCAAGTCCACGCCGCAGGTGCGCGAGATTTTCAGCCGGCTCGACCTGGCCCGCAGCGCCAGGCCGTTCTCGCTCTGCCTGGACTGCAATGTGCCGCTGCAGCCGCTGGCGCGCGAAGCGGTGTCGGGGCGTGTGCCGCCGGCCGTGCTCGAGCGCCACAATCGCTTTGTCACCTGCGAGCACTGCCGGCGCGTGTTCTGGGAAGGTTCGCACTGGCGCTGCATGCGCGCGCTCGTGGATGAACTGGTGCGCACCGGCTGAGTCCTCAAGCCTCGCGGTGTTTCACCGTTAGTCTCAGCGTCAGAACACACCCGCTTCGCTGACGATCCAGTCCATCGGCAGATCGTGCTCCTGGGCCTGCAGCGCGATGCGGCAGGCTTCGAAGCCGATGCCGATGGCGACTGGCGGCGTGGGCATCGCGGCCAGCGTGCGGTCGTAGAAGCCGCCACCGTAGCCCAGCCGGAATTTGTCGGGGCTGAACCCGACACAGGGAATGAGCAGGGCGTCGGGCTGCGCCGCCGCAGTGCCGTCCGGTACCGGAATGCCGTAGTGCCCCTTGACCATCGGGGTTTGCGGAGTCCACAGGTGGAAGTCCAGCGGGGCGCCGGGGCGGCTCACTGCGGGTAGCGCGGCGCAGCGGCCGGTGTCGGTGGTGAGCCACTGCGCCACCACCGCGCGGGCATCGAATTCCTGCTGGATGGGCCAGTAGAAGCCAACGCAGCGTACGGCGAGCCGCTCCAGCAGCGGCAGGAGAATGGCGGCGATGCGTGCGTCGGCGCCGGCGCGGCCGGGCAGGGCGGCGCGCAGAGCGAGCAGGCGGGCGCGCAGGGCGCGGCGGTCTTCCTCCACACCTGCGTCGGGTGGCGTCGAAGGCGGATGATGGGCTGACATGGCGTGGGATAATGCCTGCGAACGAACCAACACTGACGGCGGCTGCGCGCTTGGCCAAGCGTACCGGGCATGCATGGCGCGGCCGACGTCAACAACAAGGAAGCAAAGAATGCTGAAGGGAGTATATCTGCGGCGTGCCGGCCAGGCCGCATGGGTCGCCGTGGCGTGTGCCTTGCTTGCCACCCCCGTGCTGGCGCAGAAGCGCTCGCAGCAACCGGCCGTGCGCGCGCCCCAGCCGCCGGCAATCCCGTCCGATCCGGACGATGCCTTCACCGCGCTGCGCGAAGCTGCCCGAAAGAACGACGTGGATCGCGCCAACGCGCTGTCGGCGACGCTGGTGGACTACCCGATCCCGTCATACGTCGAGTACTTCCGCATCAAGCCGCAGATGTTCGACGCAAGCGGCCTGGCGCGCATCGACGCGCCCGACGACCAGGTTCGCGCCTTCCTGCAGCGCTACAAGGGAGAGGCCATTGCCGACCGCATGCGCAACGACTGGCTGCTGGTACTCGGCAAGAAGCGCGACTGGGCCAACTTTGACGCGGAGTATCCGCAGTTCGTGCTCAAGGACGACACCCAGGTCGAGTGCTATGCGCTGCTGTCGCGCGCGCTCAAGGGCCAGAATGTGGCGGCCGATGTGCGCAACGTGCTCAGCGATGTGCGCTACTACGGCGAAGGCTGCGTCGACCTGATCAGCTACCTGGCGCAAAGCCAGCAGATCCAGCGCAGCGATGTCGCCTTCCAGGCGCGCCAGGCGCTGGAGCAGAACCTCATCACACTGGCCGGCAAGATCGCGGCCACGGTGCCCGATGCGCGCGTGGACAGCGACACGCTGGCCACCATCGTCAAGATGGCGCGCAATGATCCGTCGCAGGCCGTGGCCTATCTCACCGCAAGCGGCGGCAGCCTGTCGCGCGACGAGCAGGGCGCGGCGTGGGGCGTGATCGGCCAGTACGCGGCCAAGAAGCTGCTGCCCGACGCCGCCTTCTACTACCGCCGCCAGATGGACCTGGGCGGCAACCAGTGGCTGTCCGACGAGACGCAGGAATGGCGTGTGCGCGCCGCGCTGCGCCAGGGCGACTGGAAACAGGTGCGGCAGGCCATCGAGATGATGCGCGCCGAGCTGCGCGCGAAGGATCCGGCATGGACCTACTGGTACGGCCGCTCGCTGAAGGCCGACGGCCGCGACGCCGAGGCCCAGCAGCAGTTCCAGCAGATCGCCGGCCAGTTCAATTTCTACGGCCAGCTGGCCAGCGAGGAACTTGGCAACCGCATCACGCTGCCGGCGCGCACCACGGTGAGCGATGCCGAGGCCATGGCCATGCGCAGCCGCGCGGGCTTCCAGCGCGCGCAGAAGTTCTACAACCTGAACCTGCGCTTCGAGGGTACCCGCGAATGGAACTGGGAGCTGCGCGGCATGAGCGACCGCGAGCTGCTGGCCGCGGCCGAGTACGCGCGCCGCATCGAGCTGCTGGACCGCACCGTCAATACCGCGGACCGCACGCGTGCCGAGCATGACTTCTCGCTGCGCTTTCCGATGCCGTACCGCAGCATCATGCAGCGCGCGACTGACGACGTCGGCCTCGACATGGCATGGACCTACGGCCTGATCCGCCAGGAATCGCGCTTCATCATGAGTGCGCGTTCCTCCGCCGGCGCGCACGGCCTGATGCAGGTGATGCCGGCCACGGCGAAGTACGTGGCGCGCAAGATCGGCATGACGGACTTCTCGCCGTCGATGATGGGCGACCCCAACATCAACATCCTGCTGGGCACCAACTACCTGAGCATGGTGCTGACGGACCTGGACAGCTCGTGGACGCTGGCGTCGGCGGCCTACAACGCCGGCCCGGGCCGCCCCAAGGCCTGGCGCAGTACGCTGTCGCGGCCGGTCGAGGGCGCGATCTTCGCCGAGACCATTCCGTTCAACGAAACGCGCACGTACGTTAAGAATGTGCTTTCCAACGCCACGTACTATGCTGCATTGATGAGTGGCCAGCCGCAGTCGCTGAAATCGCGCCTGGGGCAGGTTGCACCGTCGGCGGTGACTACCACCAGCCTGCCCTGAGCGGGTGAGCGCCCCGCCTTGCCGGGGCGCGTGCCATGTCCGGTCTGCCGCCGCGTGCCGTTTTCTTCGCACGGAGGCATCCATGCAGACCAGCAATGTCCTCATCGTCGGTGGCTCTGGCTTTATCGGCAGCCATCTCGCTTCCCGGCTGGCCGGCGCTGCGTCGGCGTCCGGCGCGCCGCTGGAGCCGGGCTCCAATCCTGATTCCCCCATCGCGCCTGAGCGCATCGTGATCGGCAGCCGCAACGTGGAGCATGCGCAGCACCTGCTGCTGCTGCCGCGCGTGGAGGTGGCGGAACTGGGGCTGGCCGACAATGCGGCGCTCGACGATGCGATCGGGCCGCTCGGCACGGACGGCATCGTCGTCAACCTGGTTGGCGTGCTGCACGGCGAGCGTGGCGACCCTTACGGGCCGGAGTTCGCGGAGGCCCATGTCGAGATCGTGCACCAGATCGTCGGCTCATGCCTGCGCACCGGCGTCCGGCGCCTGCTGCATATGAGTGCGCTTGGCGCCGACAACCGGGGACCGTCGATGTATCTGCGCAGCAAGGGCGACGGCGAGCGCATCGTGCGCAACAGCGGACTGGACTGGACCATTTTCCGGCCGTCGGTGGTGTTCGGGCCGGACGACCACTTCCTCAACCTGTTCGCCCATATGCAGGAGATCGCGCCGGTGGTGCCGCTGGCCTGCGCGCACGCGCGCTTCCAGCCGATCTATGTGCTGGACGTGGTGCAGGCCTTCGTCAATGCCATGGTCACGCCCGCGACGATCGGCCGTGGCTATGACCTGGGCGGGCCGCAGGTGTACACGCTGGAGGAACTGGTGCGCTTTGCCGGAAGTGCCTCCGGCCACCCGCGCCCGGTGATCGCGCTGCCCGACGCGCTGGCGCGCGTGCAGGCCGCGGTGATGGAGCACATGCCGGGCGACCCGCTGCTCTCGCGGGACAACCTCGATTCGATGCAGCTCGACAACGTGCTGCACGAGCCCATGGCCAGCGAGCTTGGCCTGCATCCGGTCGGACTGGAATCCGTGATGACCGACGTGCTGTCCGGCCGCACGCGCGATTCGCAACTGACGGTCATGCGTGCGAGCGTGCACCGGTAGCGCGGCCCGAACCGGCGATTTCGCGCACGGCATGTGACCAGGATTCACAGCGGTTGCGAGACCTTTTCACTTTGAGACCCCACGCGGCGCTGGCAGAATCACTGGTTTGGCGCGTCCGCGCGAAGCAAGCGGGCGCGCTGGTCTCCGGGCAAGCCGGTACCTGCTGCCCGGCGGCTCTCCTCCATCTCGCCCCAAGGATCCCGCGATGAAGCTTGTCATCGGCAATAAGAACTATTCGTCCTGGTCGCTGCGCCCGTGGCTGCTGATGCGCCATGCCGGCATTGACTTCGAAGAAGTGCAGGTGCGGCTGTTCACTGGCAGCTTTGCCGCCGAGATCGCGCAGTATTCGCCGGCCGGCAAGGTGCCGGTGCTGGTGGACGGCGACATCTCGGTGTGGGACACGCTGTCGATTGTGGAATACCTGGCAGAGCGCTTCCCGGAGAAAGCGCTCTGGCCCGCCGGCCGCGCCGAGCGTGCTTTTGCGCGCTCGATCTGTGCCGAGATGCATGCCGGCTTCACCAACCTGCGCAACCAGCTGCCGATGAACGTGGCCGCGGTGCTGCCCGGCCGCGGCTGGAACGTCGCGGTACAGCGCGATGTGGACCGTATCGCGCAGATCTGGACCGACCTGCGGGCACGCCATGGCGATGCGGGCCCGTTCCTGTTCGGGGCCTTTACGATCGCCGACGCATATTTCGCGCCGGTGGTCAGCCGCTTCGCGACGTACGGCATCCACCTGCCCGATACGGCCAAGGCGTACGCGGACTTCATGCTGGAGCTGCCGGCCATGCAGGAATGGATCGCCGCCGCGCGCGAAGAGCGCGACTTCCTGGCGGACGATGAGCCGTATCGCCTGGCGCCAGATCGTGCCGATGCGATAATCATCCACCATTGAGCGCCGTGCCGGCGGCGCACCACAGCGAGGCAGAACAATGCAGGTGTACGCCGTCGGCGGCGCAATCCGCGACGAACTGCTGGGCAAGCCCAGCCAGGACCGCGACTATGTCGTGGTGGGGGCCACCCCGGCCGAGATGGAAGCCGCCGGCTACAAGCCGGTGGGCAAGGACTTTCCGGTCTTCCTGCATCCGCGCACGAAAGAGGAATACGCGCTCGCGCGCACCGAGCGCAAGACCGCCATGGGCTACAAGGGTTTCGCGTTCTATTGCGAGCCCGATGTCACGCTCGAGGACGACCTGGTCCGGCGTGACCTGACCATCAATGCCATGGCGCGCGCGGTGGACGCCGACGGCAACCTCGCCGGTCCCGTCATCGATCCGCACGGCGGCCAGCGCGACCTCGAAGCGCGGCAGTTCCGGCATGTGTCCGAAGCGTTTGCCGAAGACCCGGTGCGCATCCTGCGCGTGGCACGTTTCGCCGCGCGCTTCCATGAATTCACCGTCGCACCCGAGACCGAGGCGCTGATGCGCCGGATGGTGGACGCCGGCGAGGTCGACGCACTGGTGCCCGAGCGCGTCTGGCAGGAACTCGCCCGCGGGCTGATGGAGGCGCGCCCGTCGCGCATGTTCGAGGTGCTGCGGCAGTGCGGCGCGCTAGCGCGCCTGCTGCCCGAGCTGGACCGGCTGTGGGGCGTGCCGCAACGCGCCGACTACCATCCGGAAGTCGATACCGGCGTGCATGTGATGATGGTGATCGACTGTGCCGCCGCCATGGGCACGCCGCTTGCCGTTCGCTTCGCGGCGCTGGTCCATGACCTTGGCAAGGGGACGACGCCGGACCACGTGCTGCCGCGCCATCTGGGGCACGAGGGCCGCAGTGTCGAGTTGCTCGAGGATGTCTGCAAGCGCCTGCGTGTGCCTAACGACTGCCGTGATCTGGCGGTGGTGGTGGCGCGCGAGCACGGCAATATCCACCGTTCCATGGAGTTTGGCGCAGCCGCGGTCACGCGCCTGCTCGAGCGCTGCGATGCGCTGCGCAAGCCCGCGCGCTTTGCGGACGTGCTGCTCGCGTGCGAGGCCGACAAACGCGGCCGCAAGGGATTCGAGTCGGATACCTATCCGCAGCGGACGCGCCTGCTTGCGGCGCTCGATGCCGCTGCCAGGGTGGACGCCGGCGCCATCGCGAAGGCATCCGCTGATGATGTCAGCAAGATCAAGGAGCGCGTGCACGAGGCACGAGTGCAGGCGGTCGAGGCTCGCCTAGTGTCCTGAATTGCAACGAACTTGCAATTCAGGACACTATTGATGTTTCCAGAATTCATGACAACGCAAAATATTCGTCGTCCCCGCGCAGGCGGGGACCCAGTGACTTTTTGTCCCCCTTCGGGGGACTTGTAAGACGCTGGATTCCCGCCTTCGCGGGAATGACGGTGGTTGCTTTGATGTTGTCGTGAAATAGGGAAAGCTCAATAGATCAGCTTGCCGATCACTAGCGCCAGCAGCGACAGCAGGATCGTCGAGGCGAACGGCAGCATGTAGTCTCGCCCGAACAGCCGGAAGCGCACGTCGCCGGGCAGCCGGCCGATGCCGAGCTTCTGCAGCCAGGGCAGTGCCGCCGACAGCACGACCACGCTCAGGAAGATGGTGAGTGTCCAGCGCAGCATGGCGGCAATGGCTCAGAGCGTGTGGCAGCGGTCGCCGCGCGCAAAGCCGGCCAGCGGCTCGTTGTCGTCCAGGCCGCGAGTCAGCGCGATCACCTTGAACAACTCGCCCATCTCGGCTTCGGAAAGCAGCTTTTGCACCGCGTTGGCGGCGGGCAGGAAGGCGCGCGTGTCGGACGGGTCCAGCGTCATCAACAGGTCGGTGATGCCCGCATTCATCAGGAAGCGCGCCTGCGAGGCGAAGCCCGACACGGCCAGGCCGGCATCGACGGCGGCATGCGCGATGCCGCTGAAGTTGACGTGGGCCGTGATGTCCTGCAGCCCCGGGTACAGGAATGGATCCGGGTGCGCATGATGGCGGTAGTGGCACATCAGCGTGCCACCGGTGCGCTGCGGGTGGTAGTACTCGCCGGCCGGGAAGCCGTAGTCGATGAAGAAGGCCGCTCCGCGCGCCAGCATGGCGCCCACCGCGCGTGCGAAGCCGTCGGCTTCGGCGTGGGTTTCGGTGACGATGTCATGGTCGCCCGGCATGGCGTGCAGCGCCTCGGGGATGGCGTCCGCGGCAAGCAGGCGGTCTTCGAACGTGAAGGCATGCGCGGCGGTGCTGTCGTCTCCGGCTACCGTGCGGGCCACGCCACGTTCATGCCAGCGTCCGCCCGTGCGCGCGAACAGGCGCACCGGCATGGCGTCCAGCACTTCGTTGCCGACCACGATGCCCTCGAAGCGCTCGGGCAGGGTGTCCAGCCATTGCACGCGTGGCGCCAGGTGCGGCGCGCGCTGCGCCAGCGTGCCCTGCTGGCGCGCGCGCAACTCGCCCGACAGTTCGATGATGCCGTAGGTCTCGGGCAGTTGTCCTTCCTGTTCCAGCGCCAGCAGCAGGTCAGCCGCCAGGCGGCCGGTGCCGGCGCCGAATTCGAGCATGCGCGGCAGGCCTTGCGCCAGCATCGGCGCGAACTGGCGCGCGAGCGTGCGGGCGAAGAACGGGGTCAGTTCCGGCGCGGTGATGAAATCGCTGCCGTCGCGCGCATCGCGCCCGAACTTGGCGGCGCCGCCGCTGTAGTAGCCCAGCCCGGGCGCGTACAGCGCCAGCGACATGTAGCGGTCGAAGCCGATCCAGCCGCCGGCCGTATCGATCGTTTCGCCGATCAGGGTGGCCAGCGAGTCAGAGGCGGCCAGCGCGTCGGCTGGGGGAAGGGGTAAACTAACGGCTTTCTGCATGCCTCGATTGTAGCAATGCCCGAATCCAATCAACCTGCCGGCACGCCTGCCCAGACGCAAGCAGCCGCCGCGCGCGGCGTGGCCATTGTCACCGGCGGCGCGCGCCGGCTTGGCCGCGCCATCGCGCTCGAACTGGCCGGGCAAGGCTGGGACATTGCCGTGCACTGCCACCGCTCGCGCGACGAGGCGGAGGCGCTGGCCGCACAGATCCGTGCCGGCGGGAGCCGCGCCGCGGTGCTGCAGGCCGACCTGGCTGACGAAGCCGCCACCGCGAAGCTGATCGCCGCCTGCACCGACGAACTTGGCGTACCGACCTGCCTCGTCAACAACGCCTCGCTGTTCCAGTACGACGTGGCCACAAGTTTCTCGTACGCGTCGCTGGACACGCATATGCGCACCAACGTGGCGGCGCCGCTGTTGCTGGCCCGTGAGATGTACAAGGCACTGAGTGCCGATCCGGCCGCAGCCGATCCGCGTGGCGTCGTGATCAACCTGCTGGACCAGAAGCTGGATAACCTGAACCCGGACTTCCTGTCGTACACGCTGTCCAAGGCCGCGCTGCAGACCGCCACCGTACAGTTGGCGCAGGCCTTCGCGCCGCGCCTGCGCGTGGTGGGCGTGGCGCCCGGCATCACGCTGGTGTCGGGCGAGCAGTCGGAGCAGAGCTTCCGCCGCGCCCACCGTGTCACGCCGCTGGGCAAGTCTTCGACGCCCGAGGACATTGCCCAGGCCGTGGCCTACCTGGCACGCGCGAACGCCGTGACCGGCACCACGCTCTACGTCGACGGCGGCCAGCACCTGATGCCGCTGTCGCGCGACGTGATGTTCCTGACCGAATGATGTGACCACGCTGCCGCGCCATGTCCCCGGGCGCGGCAACTCCCACCCCTCCCGAATTACCTTTCCCCCGCTTGCCATGACCATGCTCGCCGCCCTTTCCCACCCCAGCCTGCAAGACTGCCGTCGCATGTTCCTGCGCAACTACGAAGTCCAGATCAATATCGGCGTGCACGAATTCGAGAAAAAGGGCGAGCAGCGCGTGCTGATCAACATCGACCTGTTCGTGCCGCTGGCCGCCAGCACGCCGCACGCCGACAAGCTGGAAGAGGTGGTCGACTACGACTTCATGCGCAACACCGTGGCCGAGCGCATGGCGCAGGGCCACGTGCACCTGCAGGAAACGCTGTGCGACGACGTGGCGCGCGCCATGCTCAAGCACCCGAAGGTGCGCGCCGTGCGCGTGTCGACCGAGAAGCCGGATGTCTACCCGGACTGCGATTCGGTGGGCGTGGAAGTCTTCCACATCAAGCGGGACTGAGCAGAACCGGCCAGGCGCTAGTAAAATCTTGGCCCTTCCGAGCCGTCCGGCCATTTCATCCGGGCGGCCGCAACGATCAGGTATGCCTCATGAGCCACTCCAATAACTTCTACCGCCTCGAGACGAGGCTGCAATCGCAAACAGGCAAGGCCATCGGCGACTTCGGCATGATCGAGGATGGCGATACCGTGCTGGTCTGCATGAGTGGCGGCAAGGACTCGTACACCATGCTGTCGGTCCTGATGGCGCTGCAGAAGCGCGCGCCCATCCGGTTCAAGCTGATCGCGATGAACCTGGACCAGAAGCAGCCCGGTTTTCCGGAACATGTGCTGCCGGAGTATCTGAAGTCGCTGGGCGTGGAATATGTGATTGTGGAGGCGGACACCTACTCGATCGTCAAGGAGAAGGTGCCCGAGGGCAAGACCACGTGCTCGCTGTGCTCGCGCCTGCGCCGCGGCGTGATCTACCGCACCGCCAAGGAACTCGGCGCCAACAAGATCGCGCTGGGCCACCATCGCGACGACATCGTCAACACCTTCTTCCTGAACATGTTCTTCGGCGGCAAGATGAAGGCCATGCCGCCCAAGCTGGCCACGGATGACGGCGCGCACATCGTGATCCGGCCGCTTGCGTACTGCTCGGAGAAGGACATCGCTGCCTATGCGCGCGCGATGGAATTCCCGATCATCCCGTGCAACCTGTGCGGCTCGCAGGAGAACCTGCAGCGCAAGAAGGTCAGCGAAATGCTGCAGGCCTGGGAGCGCGAGAACCCTGGCCGCATCGACAACATCTTCTCGGCGCTGCGCAACGTGGTGCCGTCGCACCTGGCCGACACCGAACTGTTCCCGTTCACCGGGCTCGCCACCGGCCTGGCCAAGGTGGACGAGGCTTCGCTGTTCGGTGAGACCACGTTCACACAGCAGCCGCTGATGTTTGCCGGCAGCAGCGAAGAGAACCGGATGGAGTTCGTGCGCTTCGAGCGCCCGCCGCAGGCACCGGCGGCGGTCCGGCAGGCCAGCGTGGAGTAATCCGGCCGGCCAGACAGCAAAACGCCTGCGTCGCCACGCGGGCGTTTTGCATTGGGCATTCCTATTGGTTGGCGGCCTGCGCGGTCTTGCCCTGGCGCTCGCGCATCAGGCTGCGCGTGTCGTCGATCCACTTCTGGAAGCGCTCGGCGGCATGCGCCTTCTGCGCTGGCGTGGTGAGGTTGGCAATGGTCGCCGCCAGTGTCACGCCGGCCTGGTTGTTGGCCTCATAGCTGGCCGCGCGCATCTGGCCCGGCGGATGTTGCCAGTGATCGCCGTAGCGGCGCAGCAGTTCGACGACCTGCGCCTTGGGCGGATGTGTCTGCTGGACCTGCCGTGCCAGCGCCAGCCATTCCTCCTGGCGCCGCAGTCGCTCCGCGTAGCGCGCCTGGGCGCCCTGCATCAGCGGGCCCATGGCGGCGTGGATGGCCTTCTCCTGCTCATCGGAAAAGCGTCCGTAGATCAGCTTTGCGTAATCCATCACCTTGTCGAAGCGCGCCGACTCGCGGTCCTCGGCACTGCCGTTCAGGTACTTCTTGCGGTACTTGGTGTTGCTCTCGTCGAACTTCTTCTCTATGCGGTCGATCTGCGCCGGGCTCAGCGTGAGCAGCAGGTCCGCCACGTCGGGAATGGCCTGGTCGAACGACTGCCGCGCCAGCCGCTGGCTGGCCTCCTGGAACTGCGCGACGGCCGCGGTGCTGACCGGTTGCTGGACCTGGCTGCGGGCCTGGGTCAGCAGCGCGGAGATTTCCGGCAGCTGCGACTGCCGGTGCCACGCAAAGAAGCGGGCAATGGCGTCGCGCGTAGGCGGCTCCTGGGCGTCGCTGACGTCGACATAATGGTCGATCCACCAATAGGCCAGGCGGCCGCCTTGCTGGTAGCCGGTCTTCATCGCGCTGCAGGCGCAAAGAATGACCGTGGCAAATATCACCAATATGCGGCGTAACCACCGATTGTGAAAATCGGAAACAGTGTCGTATTGGGCAGAAACCGTCATGTTAAAATCGGCGCGCATCTCGCCAGGGTTGCCGGATTGCCCGCGAGCCCAGTCCTGACAAGGGTTCCAGCGGTTTCCAGGAAGCCGGAAGCCACCGCCGGCGGGCTGGCGGAAGCCGGCTATCGAACACCCGGCTGGCGCTTTTAAGAATATATTTCCCGACACACGCACCAAGGGGTCTCCTTGTGAATATCGTCATTCTCGCCGCTGGCATGGGCAAGCGGATGCATTCCGATTTGCCCAAGGTCCTGCACCGCGTTGCCGGCCGCCCGATGCTCGCGCATGTCATCGATACGGCACGTGCGCTGTCGCCCTCAAGGCTTGTGGTTGTGGTCGGCCACGGGGCGGAGCATGTGCGCGAGGCGGTCAGCGCCGATGATGTCACCTTTGCCGAGCAGGCCCAGCAACTGGGTACCGGCCATGCGGTGATGCAGGCACTTCCTCAGTTGGACGACGACCAGCCTACATTGGTTCTCTATGGCGATGTGCCGCTGACTACGGCGGCGACGCTCAAGGCACTGGTGGACGAAGCCGGCAGCACGCGCTTCGGCGTGCTGACCGTCGAGATGCCGGATCCCACCGGCTATGGCCGCATCGTGCGCGATGCCGCGGGTAGCATCGTCCGGATCGTCGAGCAGAAGGACGCCAGCGAGGCGGTGCGGGCCATTCGCGAGATCAATACCGGCATCATCGTGTGTCCGACCGGGCATCTGCGCCGCTGGCTGTCCACACTGCGCAACGATAATGCGCAGGGAGAGTACTACCTGACCGACACCGTGGAACGCGCGGCAACCGAAGGCGTCGAGATCGTCTCGGCACAGCCTGCGGCGCTGTGGGAGACGCTCGGCGTCAACAGCAAGGTCCAACTGGCCGAAGTGGAGCGCATCCACCAGCGCAACCAGGCCCAGCGCCTGCTCGAAGCCGGCGTGACGCTGGCCGACCCGGCGCGCATCGACGTGCGCGGCGAGCTGACCTGCGGGCGCGATGTCGCCATCGACGTCGGCTGCGTGTTCGAAGGCCGCGTGCATCTGGGCGACGGCGTGCAGATCGGCGCCAATTGCGTGATCCGCAACAGCAGCATCGAGGCCGGCGTGCAAGTACAGCCGTTCTGTCATATCGACAGCGCGAAGATCGGCGCGGACGGCCGCATCGGCCCGTACGCACGCCTGCGGCCCGGCACCGAACTGGGCGAGGACGTCCATATCGGCAACTTCGTCGAAGTGAAGAACGCGCAGGTCGCTGCACACAGCAAGGCCAACCACCTGGCCTATGTGGGCGACGCCACGGTCGGCTCGCGCGTGAATATTGGCGCCGGCACCATCACCTGCAACTATGACGGTGCGAACAAGTTCCGCACGGTGATCGAGGACGATGTCTTCATCGGCTCCGATACGCAACTGGTGGCGCCGGTGACGGTGCGCCGCGGTGCGACCATCGGCGCGGGCACCACGCTGACCAAGGAAGCGCCGGCCGACAAGCTGACGCTGTCGCGCGCCAGGCAGACGACCATCGACGCCTGGCAGCGCCCGGTCAAGCAGCCGAAGCAGTAAGCACGGTGGCCGCCGCGGGCGGTGGTCACGGATCGACACCAGAGGGCGGTCGCCGTAGCTGCGGCCGCACCGGCGCGGCAATCGATGCCGCCGCCGGCATTGAAACAGGCGCCAGTATCGGCGCCGAGCACGGGGGTACAGCATGTGTGGCATCGTCGGCGCGGTTTCCACGCGCAATATCGTTCCGGTCCTGATCGAAGGCCTGCGCCGCCTCGAGTACCGCGGCTATGACTCCTGCGGCGTTGCCGTTGTGCGCGATGCCGCGGTCGAGCGTGCACGCACGGTGTCGCGCGTGGCCGATCTGGACGCCCAGACGCAGGCGTCGGGCCTGGCCGGCACCACGGGCGTGGCGCACACCCGCTGGGCCACGCACGGCAAGCCCGATACCGTCAATGCACACCCGCACCTGTCCGGCGAGACCATCGCGCTGGTGCACAACGGCATCATCGAAAACTACGAGCCGCTGCGCGAAGAGCTGCGTGCGGCCGGCTACGGCTTCGAGTCGCAGACCGACACCGAGGTCGTGGCCCACCTGATCCACCAGGCCTACAGCTACCCGAGCAGCGCCACGCGCGGCGACTTGTTTGCCTCGGTGCGCGCCGTGACCAAGCGCCTGCACGGTGCCTACGCCATCGCCGTCTTCGCCAAGGACCAGCCCGAGCGCGTGGTCGGCGCCCGCGCCGGTTCGCCGCTGGTGGTGGCGCTTGGCGACGGCGAGGCCTTCCTGGCTTCCGACGCGCTGGCCGTGGCCGGCACCGCCAACCGCATCATCTACCTGGAAGAGGGCGATGTCGTCGAAGTCACGCGTGAAGGCGTGACCATTCGCGACGGCCAGGACCACCCGGTCGAGCGCGAGGTTCGCGTGGTCGAGGCGCACGCCGCCGCGGTGGACCTTGGTCCGTACCGCCACTTCATGCAGAAGGAAATCTTCGAGCAGCCGCGCGCGCTCGGCGACACGCTCGAAGGCGTCGAAGGCATCTCGCCGGCGCTGTTCGGCGACCGTGCAGCCGAGGTCTTTCCCGACGTCGACAGCGTGCTGATCCTTGCCTGCGGCACCAGCTACTACTCCGGCTGCACGGCCAAGTACTGGCTCGAAAGCATTGCGAAGATCCCCACGCAGGTCGAAGTCGCCAGCGAGTACCGCTACCGCGAGACCGTGCCGAATCCGCGCGCCCTCGTGGTGGTGATCTCGCAATCCGGCGAGACCGCCGACACCATGGCCGCACTGCGCCATGCGCGCGCGCTGGGCCATACCCACACGCTGGCGGTCTGCAACGTAGCCACCAGTGCCATGGTTCGTGAAACCGAGATGCGCTTCCTTACGCGCGCGGGCACGGAAATCGGCGTGGCGTCGACCAAGGCCTTCACCACCCAGCTCGCCGCGCTGTACATGCTGACGCTGGCGCTGGCCAAGGTGCGCGGCTTCCTGTCCGAAGAAGCCGAGGCCAAGGACATGGCCAACCTGCGCCACCTGCCCGCCGCGCTGCATGGCGTGCTGGCGCTGGAGCCGCAGATCATTGCGTGGTCGGAAGAGTTCGCCCGCCGCGAGAACGCGCTGTTCCTGGGCCGCGGCATGCACTACCCGATCGCGCTTGAAGGCGCGCTCAAGCTCAAGGAAATCTCGTACATCCACGCCGAGGCTTATCCGGCCGGCGAACTCAAGCACGGCCCGCTCGCGCTGGTGACCGAAGCGATGCCGGTGGTCACCGTGGCGCCGAATGACACGCTGCTCGAAAAGCTCAAGTCCAACATCCAGGAAGTGCGCGCGCGTGGCGGGCGGCTCTATGTGTTCGCCGACAGCGACACGCACATCCAGTCGACGGACGGCATCCAGGTGATCCGTATGCCCGAGCACTATGGCGACCTGTCGCCGATCCTGCACGTGGTGCCGCTGCAGTTGCTGGCGTATCACACGGCGTGTGCGCGGGGTACGGATGTGGACAAGCCGCGGAACCTGGCTAAGTCGGTGACGGTGGAATAAAGCCGGGGCGGCCCACTTCCAGCTCCCCCTGACTGAGTTGCCGGCGATCGCGGCGCAACCTTTGCCGCTTCCGGTGGCACTTCTTCATGGATTTGCCGTCTGCAACAGGGGCCACACCAGCGTGTGGCCCCTGTTGTCTTGTGCCCGGAGGCGAGGCTGGCCCGCTTGCAGGCGCGGCTACACCGAGAACGTGTCGAACGCAGCAAGCGCGTGCGTCGCGTACATCATCGATGGCCCGCCGCCCATATAGACGGCGGTTCCCAGCACGTCTTCCAGTTCGGCACGCGTGGTACCCAGCCTGACCAGCGCCTGCACGTGGAATCCGATGCAGTCGTCGCAGCGGCTCGCCACGGCAATGCCGAGCGCCACCAGTTCGCGCGTCTTCTTGCTTAGCGCACCGTCCCTGGTGCCGGCCGCGGCCAGCTGGCTGAAGGCCGTCATCAGCTCCGGCTGGCTTTCGCGCAGACTGCGCATTTGTGCCGACACATCCTTGACCACGCTTTTGAAATCGGGCAGTCCGCTCATGAATCCTCCTTCCCCGGTGCATGGCGCAAGGCGCATGCAAAATCCTTCACAGTGTTCTGCTTGCGGGGCGATGCGTAGTTACTTGGCATCGCGCCTGGATGCCGGGCATGTCTTCACGCCCAGGATGCTGTAGGCAGGGCAGACGCGCACGATGCCCGTCACGAGCGGTACGATGCCGATCCATCCCCAGACGCCGATGTGCCCCGTTGCGGCCAGGACGATCAAGGCCAGTCCGATGACAATCCGGAGTACTCGATCAATGGTTCCAACATTTGCTTGCATGGCAGGCTCCTTGCCTGTGTGAAATCGGGTGTGGAGTGAAATGCGGATGGTCCCGCAGCTCGATGAACCTGGCGCCTGAGGCGAGGTTGCCAAACCGATATTGCGCCTCGCCGGCCGTCCGCTCTTGATCTGGAACAACTTCCGGTAAGGGATGGAGCGTCGCCGCGCTCAGACTCGCCGTGTGCTCGATGGCGTCCTCTCGACGATCTCGAACACGGCCATGCCGGCCACCATGGCGGCCACGAAGCCAATGGCTTTCGGGTAGCCCGCTCCCAGCGCCACCAGTGCCGGGCCCGGGCAAAAGCCCGCCAGGCCCCAGCCGACCCCGAACGCGGCGCTGCCAAGCACCAGGCGCAGCGTCACGGCCGTGCTGGCCGGCAGCTGCATAGGCAGCCCGAGCAACGAGCGCTTGCGGCGCCTGGCGATCAGGAACGCGACCGAGCCGATGGCGATGGCACCGGCCATCACGAAGGCCAGCGATGGGTCCCAGTTGCCCGCCAGGTCCAGGAAGCCCTGCACCTTGGCCGGATTGGCCATGCCGGAAACCATCAGGCCAATGCCGAAGAGCATGCCTGCAAGCAAAGCGGTCACGGCAGTCATGTCAGCCTCCGATCAGGTGTCTTTGCACGAGGACGGTCAGGAAGCCGGCGGCCATGAACGTCAGGGTCGCGACCAGCGAACGAATCGAGCCACGGGAGATACCGCACACGCCGTGGCCGCTGGTGCAGCCGCTGGCGTAGCGCGTGCCGAGGCCGACGAGGAAACCGGCGACCATGATCTCGTTCCAGCTCGCCTGGATGTCGGCAGTCGCGGGTTTGCCAAGCAAGCTCGCGATAACCGGGGCGCCAATGAGGCCGGCAAGGAAGGCCAGGCGCCACGCCATGTCCTTGCGCGGCAGGCTCAGCAGGCCGCCGAGGATCCCGCTGATGCCCGCAATGCGGCCGTTGAACAGCACCAGCACTGCGGCTGCAACGCCGATGACGAGCCCGCCGGCCAGCGACAGCCCGGGCGTGAAGTTGGCAAGGTCGATCAGCATGCCGGCTCCTGGTCGGGGTTGGCGCAGAACTGTTCGTAGAGGACGGCCATGACGGCAAGCGCCTGGCCGCTCGCCACCGAGTAATAGATGTTCTTGCCGTCGCGGCGTGTTGCCACCAGGCCGTTCTCGCGCAGCACGCCGAGCTGCTGGGACAGCGTCGGCTGCCGGATGCCAAGCTGCTCTTCCAGCTCGCCGACAGACAGTTCGCCTTGGGATAGCCGGCACATCAGCAGCAAGCGGTCCGGATTGGCGAGCACCTTGAGCAAGGCGCAGGCGCGGGTCGCGGCGGCTTGCATGGTGCCGAGGTCGATGGTGGGGTGGGGCTGGTCCATGGGAGTCCACAGTTTCGTTCTTGATAGTATATAAACAAATATACTATTTGCAAGTAGAACGAGTGGACATCCCACGGTGCACTTCGATGCACGCCTGTGCATCGGCCTCGCCGACAACTTCTCTTGGCACGGGCTGTTCTTCATCAATCTCGAGCCGGTATCTGCACCGCAGTGGCGGTGCAGATGCTGGTCAAGATGGTTCGGCCCTACGCCAGTTTTTCCAGTACGGCGTGCAGTGCCGCTGGCGTGCTCACATGCTCGCCGCAGGCATAGCCCAGCGCCGGCAGGTCCAGGCCGGCCAGCAGCGCTTCGCCGCTGCCGAGCAGCTTCGGTACGATGGCAAGGTGCATTTCGTCGATCAGGCCGGCCTGCAGGTACTGGCGGATCGTCGCCACGCCGCCGCCCAGCCGCACGTCGCGGCCCTGCGAGGCTTCGCGTGCGCGCGCCAGTGCCGCATGGATGCCGTCCGTGACGAAATGGAAAGTGGTGCCGCCGTCCATCTCGATCGAAGGCCGCGCGTGGTGCGTCAGTACGAACACCGGCACATGGTAGGGCGGGTTGTCGCCCCACCAGCCTTTCCAGTTCTCGTCGGGCCAGGGCCCGCGCACGGGGCCGAACATGTTGCGGCCGAGGATCCAGGCGCCAACGTTGTCGAAGCTGCGTTCGACAAAGTCGTTGTCGATGCCGGTGCTGCCGCCTTCACGACCCAACATGGCCTGGAAGCGGCGTGTCGCGACCGCCCATTCATGCAGCGCCTCGCCACCGGCGCCCAGCGCGTTGTCGAGGCTCTGGTCCGGGCCGGCACCGTAGCCGTCGAGGGATAGCGTGAAACAGTTCACTCTGAGTCTGGTCATTGGCGTGCCCCTCTTTGTGCCTCGCTGTCCGCGATTTGGCAGTCATGGCATTTTTCGCATTTTTTATGCGTGACTGATAATCACGGTGAAAATCAAAACCATACGCATTCGCGATATCACTTGCATAAAGCGGCGATTTTCCGTCGCATTTTGCCGTATCGCTTGATGTCGCACCAATCGGGGCTACCATGAAAACACACCGGCAACAGCCGGGCGCGACGGAAAATGGGAGAGACAAGGTTTCCAGCAGCCGGGGGGAAGGGAATATGCCATGAAAACAGACAAGAAGGTCATCCAGCTCCTCAATACCCAGCTCAGGCACGAACTGACCGCGATCAACCAGTATTTCCTGCACGCGCGCATGTATCGGCACTGGGGCATCAATGCGCTCGGCAAGCATGAATACGAGGAATCGATCGAGGAAATGAAGCATGCCGACAAGCTGATCGAGCGCATCCTGTTGCTCGATGGCCTGCCGAATCTCCAGGATCTCGACAAATTGCTGCTGGGCGAAAACACCGAGGAAATGCTGGCCTGCGACCTCAAGCTGGAACAGACTTCACAGGCCAGCTGCAAGGATGCGATCAAGTACTTCGAATCGGTGGGCGACTACGTATCGCGCGAAGTCGTCGTCGACATCCTGGAAGCGACCGAAGAACATATCGACTGGATCGAATCGCAGATCGAACTGATCGGCAAGGTCGGCATACAGAACTACATCCAGTCCGGCATGGGCGACATCGAGTAGCCGCGCCGCGAGCACGGCTCCTGCAGACTTTCCGGTTTCCCGCTACACTGCGCCCCGCAGCACGATTTGTTCGTCCACGGCGGGGTGGCAGAGTGGTGATGCGACGGCCTGCAAAGCCGTTTACGACGGTTCGATTCCGTATCCCCGCCTCCAGTCTCCCTCCGCGCACCCCTTGCGCCGGGTTCTCGCGGTGTCGTGACGCGGCACACGCATTCCTGTCTTCCCCTTGCGCATCTCACCCGTTTGGGAGCGCCGTCTGTCACGGTGCAACCGGTGCTGGTGTGCGCTGCCTACGTTTTTCTGTCTGGAACAACCTCGCGGTTTGAGGTACTGTGATGGCGCAGCTGCGTGTCGACGCACGGCGCGCACTTTACGTAGCGGCACATGACAACCATGCAGGGCTTCCGTGTGTTGTCGCAATCAAGTGACGCAAGAACAAGAGGCTCCAGATGATCAGAGAATTGCGAATCCGGGCGGCACTGCCCCCGGATGCGCCTGCGGTCGGCGCGGTGCTGGAACGCTGCGACCTGCCGACCGATAATGTGCTTCGTTTGCTGGAGCACTTCCACGTTGCCGTACATGAATCGCAAATCGTTGGCTGCGGCGCCGGCGAGCGTTTTGGCGAGACCGTGGTGATCTGCTCGGTCGCGGTGCTGCCCGAATTCCGCGACCGGGGCGTTGCCACCCATGTGGTGCGCGCGGTGCTGATGCGGGCGCGTGCCAATGGCGTCAAGCGTGCCGTGCTGCTGACGCCCACCTGTCCGAGCTATTTCGCACGCTATGGCTTCTCGCTGGTCGCTGTCTCCAGCTTGCCGGCCGAGGTGCTGTCTTCGAAAGAATTCCACAGGCATACCGACACGCCGCCGCTGTGCATGTGCTGCGAGCTGACCTGAAGCCGCACGTGTGAGCGCCGGCAAGTTTTCGCAAAACGGGAAATAATCGGGCCTTCCCAATATGAGGAGACCCGGCATGCCGACCGCCCGCGTCATACGCGTTCACGAATTTGGCCCACCCGAAGCGATGCAGCTCGAGCGCATCGAGCTGGCGCCGCCCGCCGAAGGCGAAGTACTGGTGCGCCAGACCGCCATGGGCTTCAACTTCATCGATATCTACCAGCGCCGCGGTATATATCCCCTGCCGGCGGGCACCGGGCTCGGCCACGAGGCCGCCGGCGTGGTCGAGGCGGTGGGGGCAGGCGTGAGCGGGCTTGTGCCAGGCGACCGCGTGGCCTACATGAATGCGGGCCTTGGCGCCTATGCCGACTATCGCAACGTGCCGGCGGCAAAGCTGGTGCGCGTGCCGGACAGCATCAGCGACGAGCAGGCGGCCGCCGTCATCTTCAAGGGCATGACCGCGCAATACCTGGTGCGCCATACCCATGCGGTGAAGCCGGGCGATACCGTGCTCGTGCATGCCGCCGCGGGCGGCGTCGGCCAGATCCTGAGCAGCTGGGCCAAGGCGCTCGGCGCCTATGTGATCGGCACCGCGGGCTCGCCGGAGAAGTGTGACCTGGCGCGCCGGATGGGCTGCGACGTGGCGATCGACTACCGCAACGGCGATTGGGTCAAGGCGGTGCGCGACGCCACCGGCGGGCGCGGCGTACGCGTGGTGTATGACGCGGTCGGCAAAGACACCTTCCTCGGCTCGCTCGATTGCGCACAGCAGTTCGGCCTGGTGGTGCTGTACGGCGCCGCGTCTGGTCCGGCGCCGGCGATCGAACCCGAGCTGCTGAACAAGAAGGGCTGCCTGTTCCTGACGCGACCTTCGGTATTCCCGCACAACGCCGATCCCGATACCTTCAAGGCCAATGCGAAGGACCTGTTCGATGCCGTGGCCGCCGGCCATGTGAAGATCGAGATTGGCGCGCGCTTCCCGCTGGAGGATGTTGCGAAGGCGCATGCCATGGCGGAGGCGCGGGCGACTACAGGGGCGATTGTGTTGTTGTCCTGAAGGCGGTCGAAGGCGCTCAATGGTTTCTCCCTTCTCCCACTTGCGCGGGAGAAGGGAGAAACCTCAACAGTATTTCCCGCCGCAGTTCCCGCTCAGGCGTGCCGCGCCGCCGGCATGGCTTGTCCGTCGTCGTCGCAGCAGACGCTGATCTCCACCGTCACGTGCACAAGCTCTTCATGCACGGACAGCGCCTCGCGCACGCGCAGCGGAGTCAGCGTGACGTCATGTGTGACGAGGCAGACGATGCAGGCGAACTGCTGCTTGCCCACGCGCCAGACATGCAGGTCGGTCACGCGCGTGGCGTCGCGGTCGTTGCCGGCGTGCTCGAATTCGACCAGTACCTCGCGCACTTCATCGACCACCGGGTGGTCCATCTCGCGGTCCAGCAGCACGGTGCCGCTCTGGCGCAGCAGCCCAAGCGCCCAGCGGCCCACCAGTGCCGCGCCGACCAGGCCCATCACCGGGTCCAGCCAGCTCCAGCCCAGCCACCAGCCGCCGGCCAGCGCGACGATGGCCAGCACCGATGTCGCGGCATCCGCCAGCACGTGCAGGTAGGCGGAGCGCAGGTTGATGTCGTGATGGTGGCCATGCCCATGGGCGTGGTGATGGCCGTCATGATGATCATGCGCGTGCCCGTGGTGGTCATGGCCATGATGCGCACCGCCGAGGATCAGCGCGCAACCCAGGTTCACCAGCAGCCCGAGCGCCGTAACGGCCATGGCTTCGCGATAGTGGATGGCCTGCGGGCTGAACAGCCGCTCCACGGAGCCGAGCGCCATCAGCGCGGCCACGCCCAGCAGGAACACCGCGCTGGCAAAGCCCGCCAGCACTTCGATCTTCCAGGTGCCGAAGGCAAAGCTCGCATCCGATGCGTAGCGGCGGGCGGCAGCGTAGGCAAAGGCCGTCAGGCCGATCGCGAACGCGTGCGAACTCATGTGCCAGCCGTCGGCCAGCAGCGCCATGGAGTTGAACCACCAGCCGGCAGCGATCTCCACGACCATGGTGACGGCCGTGATCAGCATCACCAGCCGCGTGCCGCGCTCGGCGGCATGGTTGCCAGTGTCGAAGACGTGGCTGTGGGTCCAGGAGGAAAGATTCTCGGTGTGCATCGGCGTGTAGTGGAATCGGTTCGGGCAAGCCCGGAAGCGTGATTGCAAGCGTAGCAGATGGAGAAAGGGCGCCGCCTCGGATCAGATGCCCCTTTCGCCATGCGGTCATCGACGCCGCAAACATACATTCATGAGTGCATGTATAATTTCACGAATTGTTCACGCCCCCGTCTCACTTCTGTTGTCGATTCCGATATGACCTACCGCTTCATCGCCGTCTGCATGGCGGTCTGGATTGGCGTCTGCGCCACAGCCGGATGGGTGGTCGAGCGCCTCTGGAGCTGACTACCGGCAGCGGCCGGTTCAGGCGGCGCGTACCGCACGCGGCTGGCCGGCAAGGCTGTCAAAGAACTCCCACAACTGTGGCGCATCGCCAGTCGCCACATTGAAGCGGATCCACGGCGAATCGGTTTCATCGGGCTCGAAGTAGGATCCGGGCGCCAGCCAGATGCCGTGTTCGAGCGCCAGTGTGGCCAGCCGGTTGCCCGTCATCGGCACGCCATCGGGCAGTGCGTCGCGCACACGGGCCCACGCGAACATCCCGCCTTCCGGCCGCAGCAGCACTTCCAGGCCGTGGGCTTCCATCTTCTCCGTCACGCGGTCCTGCTGCGCGCGCAGCCGTTCGGCCAGCGCCGCCACATGCCGGCCATAGTGGCCGCTGGTGAGCACGGAATACACCAGCCGCTCCGTCACTTCCGAAGATGTCAGGCCGACCGCCATCTTGGTTCGCGCGAAGGCTTTGGCCAGATCCGCGCTGGCGGCCAGGTAGCCAACCCGCAGCGACGGCGTGATGGTCTTGGAAAACCCGTTGACATAGACCACCTGCGATAGCCCGTCCATGGCGGCCAGCATCGGCGAGCCCGCCGGCGCCAGTTCGCGGTAGATGTCGTCTTCCACCACCAGCAGGCGGTGCTGCTCGGCCAGTTGCAGCACGCGGAACGCATTCATGCTGGTCAGGCTGGCACCGGTGGGGTTCTGCAGCACGGTGTTGACGAAGAGTGCACGCGGCGCGTGCGTGCGGATAGCGTCTTCGAGCGCATCGGTGTCGAGCCCGGCCGCAGTGCGCAGCACACCCACTACACGCAGCCCGGCGAGCCGCAGGATCTGCAGCAGGTTGCAGTAGCAGGGTGCTTCGACCAGTACGGTATCGCCGGTGCGCAGCAGCGTGCGCACCACCAGGTCGAGCGCCTGCGTGGCGCCCTGCGTCAGTACCACCTGTTGCGCCTGCACCGGAATGCCGTACTCGCCAAGGCCCGCGGCAATATGTTCGCGCAGCGGCGCATAGCCATAAGGATGGCCGTAGCCCGACACTTGGGCGGCCGGCACTCGCGCCGCCGCGCGCATGGCCTGGTGCAGGCCTTCTTCGTTGAGCCAGTCGCCCGGCAGCCAGCCTGCGCCGGCCTTGATCGGTACCGAATGATCGGCGAACACATCCGACAACAGCCACGCCGCATTGAGCCCGGGCGCTTCCCACTGCGGCGCGCGCATGCCGCCGGCCGGCGCGTGGCGGTGGGCGACGGTGTAGCCGGACCCGGGGCGCGCGGCCAGGTAGCCGAGCGCGGTGAGCCTGCCGTAGGCCTCGGCAACCGTAAAAGTGCTGATGCCGTGCTGCTGCGCAAAGCGGCGTACAGACGGCAGCGCCGAGCCGGCGCGCAGCGCGCGGCGATCCACCAGCGCGGCGATGCCGGCCACGATCTGTTCGGTCAGGGTTTCGCCGCCACGGCGGCTGCGGGTAAGGTCCAGGGTCAGCATGCGGCACTTCAGACGGGTTCCGACCTGTACAGTTTAGCGGCTGCGCGAATGCGTCAAGCCCGGGCGCTGACGGTGATACCAGAAATGACGCAGTGCAATGTGTGAGGCCGTACGGTGCCGCATGGCCGGCTCTGCCAGACTGCCCGGGGCCCGCTGCTGCACTGGCACAATCCTGTACGGTTTCACTTGTCTAAACTGTACGGTAAGGCGACGTTGTCCGGACTGTATATTTTGTCGCCTTTGCGCCGCCGGTAGAGTGGCCGACATCCATGCCGCTGCACGCAATCCGCCGTGACAGCGCGCGCCAACCCGACTGCCCAGAGGAGGACGTATGGACGCCGCCAAGACCGTGATTCCCGATCTCGATGCCCTGTGGATGCCCTTTACCGCGAACCGCCAGTACAAGGCGGCGCCGCGCCTGCTGGCCTCGGCCAGCGGCATGTACTACACCACCCACGACGGACGCCAGATCCTGGACGGTTGCGCGGGCCTCTGGTGCGTGGCTGCCGGCCACTGCCGCAAGGAAATCGCCGAGGCTGTAGCGCGCCAGGCCGCGACGCTCGATTACGCGCCGCCATTCCAGATGGGCCATCCGCTGTCGTTCGAAGCGGCCACCAAGGTGGCGGCCATCATGCCGCAGGGGCTGGACCGCATCTTCTTCACGAACTCCGGTTCGGAGTCGGTCGACACCGCGCTGAAGATCGCGCTGGCGTACCACCGCGCGCGCGGCGAAGGCCAGCGCACCCGTTTCATCGGGCGCGAACGCGGCTACCACGGCGTGGGCTTCGGCGGCATGGCGGTGGGCGGCATCGGGCCGAACCGCAAGGCATTCTCGGCCAACCTGATGCCCGGCACCGATCACTTGCCGGCCACACTGAACATTGCAGAAGCGGCATTTTCGAAGGGCCAGCCGCAATGGGGCGCACACCTGGCGGACGAGCTGGAGCGCATCGTCGCGCTGCATGACCCGTCCACCATTGCCGCGGTCATCGTCGAGCCGCTGGCTGGCTCCGCCGGTGTGCTGGTGCCGCCGGTCGGCTACCTGGACAAGCTGCGCGCGATCACCAGCAAGCACGGCATCCTGCTGATCTTCGACGAGGTCATCACCGCCTTCGGCCGCCTGGGTACCGCCACGGCGGCGGAGCGCTTCAAGGTCACGCCGGACCTGATCACCATGGCCAAGGCCATCAACAATGCCGCCGTGCCGATGGGGGCCGTGGCCGTGCGCCGCGAAGTGCATGACACCGTAATCAACGCGGCCGCGCCGGGCGCGATCGAACTCGCGCATGGCTATACCTATTCGGGCCACCCGCTGGCCGCCGCCGCAGCGGTCGCTACGTTGGACCTGTACCAGCGCGAGAACCTGTTCGGCCGCGCCGCCGAGCTGTCGCCGGTGTTCGAGGCCGCCGTGCACAGCGTACGCGAAGCGCCTCATGTGAAGGACATCCGCAACCTTGGCATGGTGGCCGGCATCGAACTGGAGCCGCGCCCCGGCCAGCCCGGCGCGCGTGCGTACGAGGCCTTCCTCAAGTGCCTGGAGCGTGGCGTGCTGGTGCGCTACACCGGCGACATCCTGGCGTTCTCGCCACCGCTGATCATCAGCGAGGCGCAGATTGCCGAGCTGTTTGATACCGTCAAGCAGGCCCTGCAGGAAGTGCAGTAACGAAGGACGTCGAAAGTGAATATTGCAGAGAACCGGCAGATCGCCGAAATCCACCACTACATCGGTGGCACCGTCCGGCAAGGCGCGTCCGCGCGCTTTGCCGACGTATTCAACCCTGCCACCGGTGAGGTGGCCGCACGTGTGACGCTGGGCGCGGCGCAGGACGTGGCCGATGCCGTCGCCGCCGCGAAGGCCGCGTTCCCGGCCTGGGCCGACACGCCGCCGCTGCGCCGCGCGCGCATCCTGTTCAAGTTCAAGGAGCTGCTCGACAAGCACCACGACGACCTGGCCGCGCTGATCACGCGCGAGCACGGCAAGGTGTTCAGCGACGCCAGGGGAGAGGTCACGCGCGGCATCGAGGTGGTGGAGTTTGCCTGCGGCATCCCGAACCTGCTCAAGACCGATTTCACCGATAACGTCGGCGGCGGCATCGACAACTGGAACCTGCGCCAGCCGCTGGGCGTGGTGGCCGGCATCACGCCGTTCAACTTCCCGGTGATGGTGCCAATGTGGATGTTCCCGGTGGCGCTCGCGTGCGGCAATACCTTCGTGCTGAAGCCAAGTGAGCGCGACCCGTCGCCGAGCCTGCTGATCGCGGACCTGCTCAAGCAGGCAGGCTTGCCCGACGGCGTGTTCAACGTCGTGCAGGGCGACAAGGTCGCCGTCGATGCGCTGCTTGCGCACCCGGACGTGCAGGCGCTGTCGTTCGTGGGCTCGACGCCGATTGCGGAGTACATCTACACAGAAGGCACGAAGCACGGCAAGCGCGTGCAGGCGCTGGGTGGCGCGAAGAACCACCTGGTGGTGATGCCCGACGCGGACCTCGATCAAGCGGTGGATGCGCTGGTAGGCGCCGCCTACGGCTCTGCTGGCGAGCGCTGCATGGCGATCTCCGTCGCAGTGGCGGTGGGCAACGTGGCAGACAAGCTCGTGCCGCGCCTGGCCGAGCGCGCCGCGACGCTGAAGGTCCGCAACGGCATGGAGGCCGACGCCGAGATGGGTCCGCTGGTGACCGGCGCGCACAAGGAGAAGGTCGAAGGCTATATCGAGAAGGGCGTGCAGGAAGGCGCGAAGCTCGTGACGGACGGTCGTGGCCACAAGGTCGCAGGCCACGAGAACGGCTTCTACGTCGGCGGCACGCTGTTCGACCACGTCACGCCGGACATGACGATCTACAAGGAAGAGATCTTCGGCCCGGTGCTGTCGGTGGTGCGCGTGCATGACTTTGCCGAGGCGGTGGCGCTGATCAACGCGCACGAGTATGGCAACGGCGTGTCTTGCTACACCAGCGACGGCGGCATCGCGCGCGCGTTCGCACGGCAGATCCAGGTGGGCATGGTGGGCATCAATGTGCCGATCCCGGTGCCGATGGCGTGGCACTCGTTCGGCGGCTGGAAGCGCTCGCTGTTCGGCGACCATCACGCGTACGGCGAAGAGGGTGTGCGTTTCTATACGCGCTACAAGAGCGTGATGCAGCGCTGGCCGGACTCGATCGCGAAGGGCGCCGAGTTCACGATGCCTGTGGCGAAGTAAGAGAGAGCGGTGCCGGGGCCAGGTTCGGCACCGGTACCCGCCCAAAAGTGACGAAGGCGCTAGTCTCACCGGAGTAAACTCCTGCCCTTTCCAGGAAAGGCGAGGTCGTTCACAAGACGGCTGCCGCAGGAGTTGTTCTGATGAGTCTGTTCCGCACCAAGAATATCGACGCCATGCTCGCCGTGGCGCACGATGACGGCCTGAAGAAGGTGCTCGGCCCGATGGATCTCGTGATGATGGGCATCGGCGCCATCATCGGCACCGGCATCTTCGTGCTGACCGGCACCGGCGCGCTGACTGCCGGGCCCGCGCTGACGGTGTCGTTCGTGATCGCCGCCATGGCGTGCGGGTTTGCCGCACTCTGCTATGCCGAATTTGCCTCGGCCATTCCCGTATCGGGATCGATCTATACCTACAGCTACGCCACGCTTGGCGAGATCATCGCGTGGATGATCGGCTGGGACCTGCTGCTCGAATACGGGCTGGCCACGTCGGCGGTGTCGGTCGGCTGGTCGGGCTACTTCCAGTCGCTCGTGGCCGGTTTCGGCCTGAAGCTGCCGGCGGCGCTCACGGCGGCGCCGGGTGCCGTGCCCGGCGTCGAGACCATGGTGAACCTGCCGGCCGTGCTGATCGTGCTGGCGATCACATGGGTGGTGTCGTACGGCGTGCGCGAATCGGCGCGGCTGAACAATGTGATGGTGGCGATCAAGGTCAGCGTGGTGCTGCTGTTTATCGCTGTCGGCGTGTGGCACGTGAAGCCGGTCAATTGGCAGCCGTTCGCGCCGTTCGGCATGAGCGGCGTGTTCAATGCGGCGGCGCTCGTGTTCTTTGCCTTCATCGGCTTCGACGCCGTGACCTCGGCCGCCGAAGAGGTGCGCAACCCCAGCCGTGACCTGCCCGTCGGCATCATCGGCTCGCTGGCGGTCTGCACGGTGCTGTACGTGGTGGTGGCGGCGATCATGACCGGCATCGTGCCCTTCGCCAAATTCGCGGGTGTCGACCACCCGGTGTCGCTGGCGCTGCAGTTTGCGGGACAGAACTGGGTGGCGGGCTTTGTCGATCTTGGCGCCATCCTCGGCATGACCACGGTGATCCTGGTGATGACCTACGGCCAGACCCGCATCATCTTCGCGATGTCGCGCGACGGCCTGCTGCCCGAGCGGCTCTCGTCGGTGCACCCCGTGCATGCCACGCCGTATTTCGCCACCTGGACCGTGGGCATCGTGTTTGCCGCCATTGCCGGCTTTGTGCCACTCAACGTGCTGGCCGAACTCATCAATATCGGCACGCTGGCGGCCTTCACGCTGATCTCGATTGCCGTGCTGGTGCTGCGCCGCACGCGCCCGGACCTGCCGCGCGCGTTCCGCTGCCCCGGCGTGCCCGTGGTGCCGCTGCTGTCGGCCGGCTTCTGCCTGTTCCTGATGGCGCACCTGCAGGCGTTGACGTGGACCGCATTCCTGGTGTGGCTGGTGATCGGCCTGGCGATCTATTTCCTCTATGCGCGGCGCAACGCCGTGCTGCACAACCACGGCGGCTGAGCTTCAGCCCCGGGAAGCGGCCTCGCGCAGGAAGGCCACGGCGCGGGGCTCGTTGGCATAGGCGGTATTGATGCGGATCCACGCAGAGGTCTCGCCGCCCGGCCGGAAGTAGTTGCCGGGTGCCAGCGTCACACCGAACTGCTCGCCCAGCGTGACCAGTTCGCGTGAATCGTCAATGCCGGGCGGGCGCGCCCACAGGAAGTTGCCGCCCGCCGGCTCGCAGAATATTTCCCAGCCGCACGCCGCGAGCTGGCGCACCGCGTTGGCCGACGCCTCCCTCACGCGCAGGCGCAGCCGTTCCACGTACTTGCGATAGCCGCCGCGCTCCAGCAGCGCGGCGGTGACCGCTTCCGCGAAGTGCGAACCGGCCACGCTGGTCAGCACCTTCACATCGACAAGATCCTTTACCAGCGCCTTGTCGGCGACCAGGTAGCCGATGCGCAGCGAGGCCGACACCGTCTTGGAAAACCCGCCGATGTAGATCACATGCTCGAGCTGGTCCAGCGTGGCCAGCCGGTCGGTGAAGTGTGTCTGGAAGTCCGAGAAGATGTCGTCCTCGACGAAGCGGAAGCCATGGCGGCGCGCCAGCTCCAGCAGCCGGAACGCGACCGGCGGCGCAAGGGTCGAGCCCGTCGGGTTCTGCAGCACGCTGTTCGTGAAGAACAGCTTGGGCTTGTGCTGGCGCAGCAGCGCTTCGGTGGCGTCGGGGTCGGGGCCGGACGGCGTGTGCGGCACGCCCACCAGCTGCACGCCATGCAGGCGCAGCAGGCCGAACAGGTTGTAGTAGCCGGGGTCTTCGACGAACACCGTATCGCCGGGCTTGAGCAGATGGCGCACCACGAGGTCCAGTGCCTGGCTGGCACCTGTGGTGATCAGCACCTGCGGCAGTTCCGCCGCGATGCCGAGCTGGCGCACGCGGTGCAGCACTTGCCGGCGCAGTTCGGGGTGGCCCAGCGGCGTGGCGTAGTGGATCACGCTGTCGATCTCGTTGCGAGAGACCGCGCGGATCGCCTGGGTCAGTCCCTCCACGTCGCGCCAGGTCTCGGGCACGAAGCCGCCGGCCAGCTTGAGCGTGCTGCTGGGGTGGTTGAACTGCTCGAGGATATGGTCGGACAGATCCTCCGCCAGGCTCGGGTCCGACCAGCCACGTGCCGAACGACTCGCCAGCGGGCTGTCTGCTACATAGAAGCCCGACCCCTGGCGCGAATCCAGCAGGCCTTGCGACACCAGCCGGTCATAGGCCTCGATCACCGGGAAGCGGCTGATGCCGTTGTCGGCCGCGAGTTGCCGGATCGACGGCAGGCGCGCGCCCGGGCGCGACTCGCTCGAACAGATCCATGCCTTCACGCCTTCAATGATCTGCTCGGTCAGCGGAATGCCGGTGGCGGGGTCGAGAATCAGCTTCATGAGGCGGCGCGCAAACTGTCAGGGAAAACTGCTGAACAGTTCATCAAAAACTGTTCACAACTGTACATGGGATTGTAGCCACGGATGCGAATAATGGAAGCGTGGCGGAGATGGGTGCCGCCGGGCAGACAAGGAGTGGTGACATGCGTGAACTGAGGGTGTTTGAACTGGATGAGCCGGGGCAGCCGGTGAGCCTGCGCGCCGGCTACGGGCAAAGCGTGAAGGTGATGGAGGGCCGGCTGTGGGTCACGGTGGAAGGCAGCGTGGCCGATGTCTGGCTGCAGCCGGGCGAGGTGTTTGCCTTGGCCGAGGGCGAGCGTTTCTGGCTGTCGGGCGAGGGTGGGGCGGCCCGCTTCACGCTGGCTGCCGTGTCGGCGCCACTGTCATGGCGGCGACTGGGTGGATGGCTGCGGGCGCTGGCGCACCGCTGGGGCGAGTGGAAGACGGACGCGTTCGGGGAATGTCCGCGGCTGAGTGTGCGGTGATGACGCCGACCGGCATAGCGAAGGCCGCCCCGGGCGGCCTTCGTCACTATGTAGCTTGGCCTGCAACCGTGTGGCGCCGAATCTCCGCCAGCTTGGCGGCACCGATCCTTTCCTTCGCCATCTCGGTGTCGTAGTAAGTCTGCAAGTTCATCCAGCTTTGCGCATCGGTGCCGAAGAAAGCCGCCAGGCGCACCGCCGTGTCCGCGGTGATCGCGCGTTCGCCTTTGACGATCTCGTTGATGCGACGTGGCGGTACGTCGATGGCCTTTGCCAGCGCGTACTGAGACAGGCCGAGCGGCTCAAGCCAATCTGCCTGGAGAATCTCGCCTGGGGTGGCAAGAGGTACTTCACGAGTCATTGCCTGCTCCTAATGGTGCTTAGTGATAGTCGACGATCTCTACGTCGCTTGCGTAGCCATTGGCGAACCGGAAGCAGATGCGCCACTGATCGTTGATCCGTATGCTGAACTGGTCGGCGCGGTCCCCGCCGAGTGCTTCCAGGCGGTTGTTCGGGGGAACGCGCAGGAAGCTCAGGCTGTCCGCAGCATGGATTTGCTGCAGCTTGCGGATGGCGACCCGCTCGATATTTGCGAACCGGGCAACCCTGATGCCGGTGAAGAGCAAGGCCGTGTCCCGGCAACTGAACGACGTAATCATGGGCATGATAACGCATTGCGTTAATAACGCAAGACGTTATTAAGCGTGCGTGGTGATGTGATTGGTCCGTGGCACGCTAGCGGATTGAGGTTACGGAAACGTCAACGCCATATAATCGACTGGCCCCCGTCGTGCCAGCCGGGGACCACGCCCGCATGCACGGCCCAGCCGACACCAGATCGGCGCACAAGGCCGGCAAGCGGCCGCCAGCCCATACCAGCGAGCGGTGGAGACAATGACCGACCTTTCCGATGTGCGCGATGTCCGTCGCGACGCGCCTCAGGCCCCGGCGCGCGGCCCCGTCAACAAGGTGCGTTTCGTCACGGCGGCTTCGCTGTTCGACGGCCACGACGCCTCGATCAACATCATGCGGCGCATCCTGCAGTCCCAGGGCTGCGAGGTGATCCACCTTGGCCACAACCGCTCAGTCAACGAGGTGGTGACCGCCGCGCTGCAGGAAGACGCGCAGGGCATTGCCATTTCCAGCTACCAGGGCGGGCATGTCGAGTACTTCAAGTACATGGTCGATCTGCTGCGCGAGAAGGGAGGCGAGCACATTCAGGTCTTCGGCGGCGGCGGCGGCGTGATCGTGCCGGACGAGATCCGCGAGCTGCAGGCCTACGGCGTCGCTCGCATCTTCAGCCCGGAGGACGGCCAGCGCATGGGCCTGGCCGGCATGATTGCCGACATGGTGCAGCGCTGCGATATCGACCTGAGCCGCTATGCACCGACGATGCTCGACACCGTGACTGCTGGCGATCGCCGCGCGCTGGCGCAACTCATTACCGCGCTGGAGAACGGCAAGGCCGATCCGGGGCTGGTGGCGGACCTGCATGCGCAGGCTGGCAAGGCCAGGGTGGCCGTGCTCGGCATCACCGGTACCGGCGGCGCCGGCAAGTCGTCGCTGACCGACGAACTGATCCGCCGCATCCGCCTGGACCAGCAGGACACGCTGCGCATCGCGGTGATCTCGATCGACCCGTCGCGGCGCAAGTCCGGCGGCGCGCTGCTGGGCGACCGCATCCGCATGAATGCGATCAACCACCCGAACATCTTCATGCGCTCGCTGGCCACGCGCGAGGCAGGCAGCGAGATCTCGCAGGCGCTGCCCGATGTCATCGCTGCGTGCAAGGTGGCCGGGTTCGACCTGGTGGTGGTGGAGACTTCCGGCATCGGCCAGGGCGATGCCGCCATCGTGCCGCACGTGGACCTGTCGCTCTATGTGATGACGCCCGAATTCGGCGCCGCGAGCCAGCTCGAGAAGATCGACATGCTCGACTTCGCCGACTTCGTCGCGATCAATAAGTTCGATCGTAAGGGCGCGCAGGATGCCTGGCGCGACGTGGCCAAGCAGGTGCAACGTAACCGCGAGCAATGGCATGGCAAGCCCGAGGACATGCCCGTGTACGGCACGCAGGCTTCGCGCTTCAACGATGACGGCGTGACCATGCTGTACCAGGGCCTGCGCGAGGCGCTGGCCGCGAAGGGACTGAGGCTGCAAGCGGGCACGCTGCCGGCGCTGACCGGCCGCATTTCCACGGGGCAGAACGTCATCGTGCCGCCGCAGCGCAGCCGCTACCTCGCGGAGCTGGCCGATACGCTGCGCGGCTACCATCAGCGCGTGGCGGAACAGAGCCGCATCGCGCGCGAGCGCCAGCAGTTGCGCGCGTGCAGCCGCATGCTCGCGCAAGCGCAGGGCGAGGGCGTGGCTGCGCTGGACAACCTCGCCGCGGAGCGCGACGCCGCGCTCGGCGCGCTGGAGCGCAAGCTGCTGGCCATGTGGCCGCAGATGCAGCAGGCCTATAGCGGCGACGACTATGTGGTGAAGATCCGCGACAAGGAACTGCGCACGCGGCTGGTGACCACCACGCTGTCCGGCACCAAGGTGCACAAGGTGGTGCTGCCGCGTTTCGAGGACGATGGCGAGATCCTGAAGTGGCTGATGCGCGAGAACGTGCCCGGCAGCTTCCCTTACACCGCCGGCGTGTTCGCGTTCAAGCGCGAGAACGAAGACCCGACCCGCATGTTTGCCGGCGAGGGCGATGCCTTCCGCACCAACCGGCGCTTCAAGCTGGTATCGGAGGGCATGGAGGCCAAGCGCCTGTCCACGGCGTTCGATTCGGTCACGCTGTATGGCGAAGACCCGCACCTGCGACCGGATATCTACGGCAAGGTCGGCAATTCCGGCGTATCGATCGCCACGCTCGACGACATGAAGGTGCTGTACGACGGCTTCGACCTGACCAGCCCGAGCACCTCGGTATCGATGACCATCAACGGCCCGGCGCCGACCATCCTGGCGATGTTCATGAACACCGCCATCGACCAGCAGCTCGACAAGTTCCGCGCGGACAACGGCCGCGAGCCGACCGCCGATGAAGAGGCGAAGGTCCGCACGTGGGTGCTGCAGAACGTGCGCGGCACGGTGCAGGCCGATATCCTCAAGGAAGACCAGGGCCAGAACACCTGCATCTTCTCGACCGAGTTCTCGCTCAAGGTGATGGGCGACATCGCCGAGTACTTCGTGCATCACCAGGTGCGCAACTTCTACTCGGTGTCGATCTCGGGCTACCACATCGCCGAGGCCGGCGCGAACCCGATCTCGCAGCTCGCCTTCACGCTCGCCAACGGCTTCACCTACGTGGAGGCGTACCTCGCGCGCGGCATGCATATCGACGATTTCGCGCCCAACCTGTCGTTCTTCTTCTCGAACGGCATGGACCCGGAGTACAGCGTGCTGGGCCGCGTCGCGCGCCGCATCTGGGCGGTGACGATGCGCGACAAGTACGGCGCCAACGAGCGCAGCCAGAAGCTCAAGTACCACATCCAGACCTCGGGCCGTTCGCTGCACGCGCAGGAGATCGACTTCAACGATGTCCGCACCACGCTGCAGGCGCTGATCGCGATCTACGACAACTGCAACTCGCTCCACACCAATGCGTACGACGAAGCCATCACCACGCCTACCGGCGAATCGGTGCGCCGCGCGCTGGCGATCCAGCTGATCATCAACCGCGAATGGGGTGTGGCCAAATGCGAGAACCCCAACCAGGGCAGTTTCCTGATCGAGGAACTGACCGACCTGGTGGAAGAAGCCGTGCTGCAGGAGTTCGAGCGCATCGCCGAGCGCGGCGGCGTGCTTGGCGCGATGGAAACCGGCTACCAGCGCGGCAAGATCCAGGAGGAGTCGCTGTACTACGAGCAGCGCAAGCACGACGGCACGCTGCCGATCATCGGCGTGAACACGTTCCGCAATCCGGAAGGCGACCCGATTCCACGAAAGCTGGAACTGGCGCGCTCCAGCGAAGCCGAGAAGCAGAGCCAGCTCGACCGCCTGGCCGCGTTCCAGCAGGCGCATGCGGACGAGGCGCCCGCCATGCTGCAGCGGCTGCGCCAGGCCGTGATCGACAACGAGAACGTGTTCGCGGTGCTGATGGACGCGGTGCGCGTGTGCTCCCTCGGGCAGATTACGCACGCGCTGTTCGAGGTGGGGGGCCAGTACCGCCGCAATATGTGAAACAAGAGACAGGAAACCGGGCCTGAAATCGGGCGGCGGCGGGTGGCTGTCACGGCCACGGCGGCCCCCGTGCGTTAAACTCGAAGGCTCCGCCGGACTCCGGAACGACCGCCGCAACCGATCATGAACAGCCAGTACGACACGAACAACGTTTTTGCGAAGATCCTGCGTGGCGAAATGCCGTGCATCAAGGTCTATGAGGACGACGACACCATCGCCTTCATGGACATCATGCCGCAATCCGACGGCCATACCCTTGTAGTGCCCAAGGAAGCCGCGGTCAACCTGTTCGACCTGTCGGAGGCCGGCGCCCAGGCCGCCATCCGCGCCACCCAGCGCGTGGCGCGCGCGGTGCGCCAGGCCTTCCGGCCGGACGGGATTTCCATCGGCCAGTTCAACGGCGCCGCGGCCGGCCAGACCGTGCCGCACGTGCATTTCCATATCGTGCCGCGCTATGCCGACCAGACGCTGCGCGGCCATGCACGCGACATGCAGGACCCGGACCTGCTCAAGGGCCACGCCGAGCGCATCATCGCTGCGCTGCGCGAGCAGGCTGAATGAGCGGCCACGGACAACGAATACCTAACCAGAAACGAGGAAGAAAGAGATGGCAATCAGGACAGTGGGCATCGTCGGTGCCGGCACCATGGGCAATGGCATCGCACAGGCCTGCGCGGTAGTCGGCCTGGACGTGGTGATGGTGGACATCAGCGACGCAGCGGTGCAGAAGGGCATCGCCACCGTCGCCGGCAGCCTGGACCGCCTGATCAAGAAGGACAAGATCAGCGAAGCCGACAAGGCCGCCGCGCTCGCGCGCATCCACGGCTCCACCGCATATGAGGACCTGAAGAAGACCGACATCGTGATCGAGGCCGCCACCGAGAACTATGACCTGAAGGTCAAGATTCTCAAGCAGATCGACGGCATCGTTGGCGAGAACGTGATCATCGCTTCGAACACCTCGTCGATCTCGATCACCAAGCTGGCCGCCGTGACCAGCCGCGCCGACCGCTTCATCGGCATGCACTTCTTCAATCCGGTGCCGGTGATGGCCCTGGTGGAACTGATCCGCGGCCTGCAGACCAGCGACGCCGCCCACGCCGACGTCGAGGCGCTGGCCAAGGAACTGGGCAAGTACCCGATCACCGTGAAGAACAGCCCGGGCTTCGTGGTCAACCGCATCCTGTGCCCGATGATCAACGAGGCCTTCTGCGTGCTGGGCGAAGGCCTGGCGTCGCCGGAAGAAATCGATGAAGGCATGAAGCTCGGCTGCAATCACCCGATCGGGCCGCTGGCGCTGGCCGACATGATCGGCCTGGACACCATGCTGGCCGTGATGGAAGTGCTGTACACGGAATTTGCCGATCCGAAATACCGCCCGGCCATGCTGATGCGCGAGATGGTGGCTGCTGGTTACCTGGGCCGCAAGACTGGTCGTGGGGTGTACGTCTACAGCAAGTAATTCTTACGGCTCACGCGCGTTGCTGTGACGCAACGCTCCATGTGCAGTAATCGCCGGCCGCCATTCAGGCGGCCGGTTTGTTTTTGACGTGAATTCGGGCCCCGGCGGCGCGGCGCGAAAGCCGCTTACACGGATTCATATGCAGAAACAATTCCCCGTCACCCGTTACGCGACTGCCGCGTTAGAGTGAATCATGGATTCAAGACTAAAGAGGAATGAGATGATCCGCCCCGTTTTTGCTGCCCTTACGCTTGGCGCGCTGTCGCTGGCGGCAGCCAGCCCGGCCATGGCCCGGGTCGATGTCGGCGTCAGTATTGGGGTGCCCGCGCCGGTCTATGTAGCACCGGCCCCGGCCCCCGTCTACGTGGCGCCACCGCCACCGGTTTATGTGGCGCCACCGCCGCCCGTCGTCTACGGTCCCCCGCCTGTGGCCTACGGTCCGGCGCCGGTCGTGGTCGCGCCCGCCATGGTGATCGGCTGGCACGGCGACCGCTACTGGGACGGCCGGCGCTGGTGGGGCCGCAACGAATGGTATGGCCACGGCCGTGGCCATGGCTATGGTCATGGCCATGGCCGCCACCATCACGACGATTGATGTCCGCGTAATCGGCGGGACAGCCTTTGGTGCCGTTTCAGCTATAACTCTCAATGCGGAACTCACCACCGGAGACGGCAATGCAAAGAACCTGTCTGGCTGTCCTGCTCCTGACCCTGTCGCTCGCTGGCTGCGTTTCTGTCAGCAGCAGCGACCCCAATCCTCCCGCCAACAACGCGGCGGCGAGACCGTCGTCAGGTACCACGGTCACGTGTCCGCAGGCGCCGTGCTACTAGTCATCCGGCAGCGTTCAGGGCGCCCGCCCCGAAGCTGACTGCTCCACGGCGATCCGCCTCACCTGCACCATGACGTCCTCCGCAAACGCCGCGATCGGTGCCAGCGGCAGCCCGGCGTGGCGCAACGCGTCGGCCGTCCACGTATTGCACGTGTAGAGCAGGCTATAGGCGGCCGTTGCCGACAGGTAAGCGCCGCCTTCATAGGGGCCGGCGCCAAGCGATATGGCGCTGCCGTCCGCATTCCTTTGCACGGCATTGCGCAAATAGGCCCGCAATCCTTCAAGCCCGGCCTTGCCGACTGCCAGGCGGACCACATGCTCGGTTCCAAATGCATCGGCTGGCGGCGCGCGCAGCGCTGTCATCAGCACGACGCCGCGCCCTGGCACCAGCGCCAGCAACATGGTTCCGATCCCATGATTGCGCCGGACCACGTAGGACCGGTCGCCGAAGCTGAAGCAGAGATAGCGCACATCCTCGAATCCGCTGGCGAGGCTGCGCACGCCCGGGTCCGCGTCCTCGCTGCGCAGGCAGATATCGGTGTGCCAGTCGCGCGCCACCACGTCGATCATGGCGGCAGCCGGAACGGCCGGTGTGGTGGATGGCGCCGGCGGCAGCGGCGCGCACGAGGCGGCTCCCAATGCGGCTGCGCAGCTCAGCAGGCGGCAGGCAAGAGGGAAGGCACGGCGCACGTTCAGTGCAGCAGGATCAGCCGCGGCACGGCATCGGCACCGCTCCAGACGATGGCGTTCTGGCCATATTTCGTGCCAAGTGCGCTGGCAGTGTCGAGCGATATACCAAGTACCAGGAAGCTGGGCTCGCCCGGCCAGCCGTTGTCCGGATGCTGGCCGATGCCCGGGATGGCCGAAAAGCCGAGTTGCGCGAGTTCATCGGCCAACGCCTGCTGCCGCGCGTCGTTGTGCGATGCATCGCATGGCTGGCTGAATGGATTCGCCGCGGTGATGAACGCGCTCGATGCCACATGCAGGCGCGCATGCAACGCAGCCAGCGGCGCGCTGCGCTGATCGACCTTCAGGGTGAGCGGCGCCTCGCCATGCACGCGATACTCGGTCTCGCGATAGGCCCGCAGCGTGGCGTCATCGATCGCGGAGCGCGCTGGCATGGTGTCACTCGCCGTACTGGCGGAGCCCGTCCAGGTCCAGCACTTCGATTACGCCATAGTCCACCCGCACCAGGCCCTGCTGTTCGAGCACCTTGAGCGCCTGGTTGGCGCGCTGGCGCGAGATGCCGGCGAGCAGGCCAATTTCTTCCTGAGAGATCTCCAGCGTTTTGCCGATGCCAGGATAGAGATGCTCATTGAACAGCGACGACACCGCGCGGGCCACGCGCGAGTCGATGTCGAGCAGGCGCTCGTACTCCACCGCGGCGATGAACTGGCCGAGCCGCTCGTTGAACTGCGTGAGCAGGAAGCGCGTGAACGGCAGGCTGGTATCCAGCAACCACAGAAACGTCTCGCGCGGCAGGAACGCGATGGTCGAGCGGCGCAACGCCATCACGTCGTACTTGCGGATCTCCGACTTGAGCACCGCGCCTTCGCCGAACCAGCCGCCGGTCGGCACGCCGGTGAAGGTGACGGACTTGCCGGATGGCGACACGGTAGTGATCTTGACGATGCCTTCGAGCACGCCCATCCAGTGCTCGGCCATGTCGCCCTTGTGGCAGACGTAGTCGCCCTGCGTGTACTCGTGCACGAACATCGCGCGGCGGACGCGATCACGCTGCTCCGGACTGAGGTCCGCGGCCCATACGCAGCGGTCGACGAAATCGTTCAGCATGGCCTGAAAAGGATCCTGTAGGGATTAACCCGGAATTGTCACCGGCGTGACAACCCGGGGGGAAGGCATCGGCTATCTTACGATCACCACGGAGCCGGCAAGTGCCGCAAGACAAGTCAGCAAACAAGGCACGACGGGCTTGATGCGCTGCGGCATGACTGCCGCCAGGCAAAACAGGCCAAGTATAACGACCCGGACCGGCGCTTGACACCGCGCGTGGATCCCCACGGCGGAGGGACAGGAGACAGCGATGCAGGAATCGTCGGCGACGACCTTCCCGCGACTGCTGCTGGAGCACGCCCGGCTACGCCCGGCGCATCCGGCCTATCGCGAAAAGGATCTCGGCATCTGGCAGACATACAGTTGGTCACAGGCGGCACAGGAGGTTCGGGCGCTCGCATGCGGGCTCGCTGCTTTGGGCTTCACGCGCGGCATGAACCTGGCGGTGGTCGGCGACAACCGCCCGCGCCTGTACTGGGCCATGACCGCGGCCCAGGCACTGGGCGGCGTGCCGGTGCCGCTGTACCAGGACGCCATTGCCAATGAAATGGTCTATGTGCTCAACGATGCGGAGATCGACTTCGCCATCGTCGAAGACCAGGAGCAGGTGGACAAGCTGCTCGAAGTCGAAGCGCAGCTTGCCGAATCCGGCCGCCGCGTGCACCACGTCATCTACGAAGACCCGCGCGGGCTGCGCGACTACGATCATCCGTCGCTGATGTCGTACCAGCGCCTGCAGGAGATCGGCCGCGAATATGACCAGGCGCATCCGGGCTTCTACGACGAGGCGATTGCCGCGGGCTCGCCCGAGGACACGGCCATCATCCTCTACACGTCGGGCACCACCGGCAAGCCCAAGGGCGTGTGCCACGCGCACCGTGGCCTGATCGGCTCCGCGCAGAACGGATGCCGCTTCGATGGCCTGACGGCGAAGGACGATGTACTGTCCTACCTGCCGATGGCGTGGGTCGGCGACAACCTGTTCTCTTACGCGCAGGCCATGGTGGCGGGCTTCACCGTGAACTGCCCGGAATCGCGCGAAACCGTGATGACGGACCTGCGCGAGATCGGCCCGACCTACTACTTCGCGCCGCCGCGCATCTATGAAGGCCTGCTGACGCAGGTGATGATCCGCATGGAAGACGCGGGCTGGGTCAAGCGCAAGCTGTTCCACTGGGCCATGGGCGTGGCGCGGCGCTGCGGTGCCGACATCCTCGACGGCAAGCCGGTGGGCCTGGCCGACCGCGTGCGCCATGCTGCTGGCGAGCTGCTGGTCTACGGTCCGCTGCGCAACGTGCTCGGCATGAGCCGCATCCGCGTGGGCTATACCGCGGGCGAGGCCATCGGCCCGGACCTGTTCCGCTTCTACCGCTCGATCGGCGTGAACCTCAAGCAGTTCTATGGCCAGACCGAGACCTGCGCCTATGTCTGCCTGCAGCCGGACGGCCATGTGAAGTTCGATTCCGTTGGCCCTGCAGCGCCGGGCATGGAAATCCGCATCGCCGAGAACGGCGAGGTGCTGGTGCGCGGCGTGGGGCTGCTCAAGTCCTACTACAAGCGCGACGATGCCACGCGAGAGGCCATCAACGACGAGGGTTACTTCATGACAGGCGACGCCGGCGTGATCGACGCCGACGGCCACCTGAAGATCATCGACCGTGCCAAGGATGTGGGCAAGCTTGCCGACGGCTCGATGTTCGCGCCCAAGTACATCGAGAACAAGCTCAAGTTCTTCCCGTACATCAAGGAAGCGGTGGCCTTCGGTACCGGCCGCGACCAGGTCTGCGCGTTCATCAACATCGACTTCGATGCGGTGGGCAACTGGGCAGAGCGCCGCCACCTGCCGTATGCGGGCTACATCGACCTGGCTGGCCAGCCCGACGTGATCGCGATGATCGGCGAATGCGTCGAGCAGGTGAATGCCGACCTGGCCAACGATGCCATGCTGGCCGGCTCGCAGGTCGCGCGCTTCCTGATCCTGCACAAGGAGCTGGACCCGGATGATGACGAGCTGACGCGCACGCGCAAGGTGCGGCGCGGCTTCATCGCGGAAAAGTATGGCGTGCTGGTCGATGCGCTGTATGCGGGCAAGACCGAGCAGTTCATCGAGACGCGCGTCAAGTTCGAGGACGGTCGCGAGGGCAGCGTGTCGGCCACGCTGAAGCTGGTGGATGCCAAACGCCTGCCGCCGTCGGCACGTGCGGCGTGAGCAGGGGAGCAAGAGCATGACGCAAGTGGCCTGGCAAGGAACGGACCGCGTGCCCGCGGGGCAGCGCGGCGGACAACCCGAATGGAGCGGCATGGCGCGCACGGATGCATCAGGTGCCATTCCCGGCGGCGGGGCCATTGCGCCGAGCGGCCCGATGGCGCCTGGCGCGCCGCTGGCCGACATGGGCCTGCAGACCGGTGCGCAGCAATCGCAGCAGACGCATGAGCAGGCACGCACCGGCGGCGAGGTGATCCTGGACCTGCAGCACATCTCGCTGTCGTTCGGCGGCGTGAAGGCGCTGACCGATATCTCGTTCGATGTGTGCGAGCACGAGATCCGCGCCATCATCGGACCGAACGGCGCGGGCAAGAGCTCGATGCTGAACGTGATCAACGGCGTGTACCACCCGCAGCAGGGGCGCATCGTGTTCCGCGGCGAGGAACGCCGCCAGATGCATCCGACCGCCGCCGCGCGGCAAGGCATTGCCCGTACGTTCCAGAACATCGCGCTGTTCAAGGGCATGACGGTGCTGGACAACATCATGACCGGCCGCAACACGCAGTTCCGCACCGGCTTCCTGGCGCATGCGCTGTGGTGGGGCCCGGCGCGCAACGAGGAGATGCGGCACCGGCAGAAGGTGGAAGAGGTGATTGACTTCCTGGAGATCCAGTCGATCCGCAAGACGCCGGTCGGGCGCCTGCCGTACGGCCTGCAAAAGCGCGTGGAACTGGCGCGCGCGCTCGCGGCCGAGCCGTCGATGCTGCTGCTGGACGAACCGATGGCCGGCATGAACGTGGAAGAGAAGCAGGACATGTGCCGCTTCATTCTGGACGTGAACCGGCAGTTCGGCACCACCATCGTGCTGATCGAGCACGACATGGGCGTGGTGATGGATATCTCGGACCGCGTGGTGGTGCTGGATTACGGCAAGAAGATCGGTGATGGCACGCCGGACGAGGTGAAGGGGAATCCGGACGTGATCAAGGCGTATTTGGGCACGTCGCACTGATTAGCCACCGTCATTCCCGCGTAGGCGGGAATCCAGCGTCTTTCGCGTTCCCTTCCCGAAAGGCGAAAGCAAGAGACGCTGGGTCCCCGCTTTCGCGGGGACGACGAAGTTGAAACCGATGGTGGGAATGAACCATGACGTTCTTCATTGAAATCCTGCTCGGCGGCCTGCTGTCGGGCCTGATGTACTCGCTGGTGGCGCTGGGCTTCGTGCTGATCTACAAGGCCTCGGGCGTGTTCAACTTCGCGCAGGGCGCGATGGTCTACTTCGCCGCGCTGGCCGTGGTGGGCCTGATGGACAAGGGCTTGCCGATGTGGGCCGCCGTGATCGGCGCCTTCGTTGTGATGATCATCGTGGGCATGAGCACCGAGCGCTTCGTGCTGCGCAAGCTGGTCAACCAGCCGCCCATCACGCTGTTCATGGCCACCATCGGCCTGTCGTTCTTCCTGGAAGGGCTGGGGCCGCTGTTGTTCGGCAACGAAGTGCGCCCGATCAACCTCGGCATCGTCGACGAGCCGATCGAGGCGATCCTGACGCGTTTCAACATTGTCCTCTCCAAGTTCGATATCGCCGCCGCCGCGATCGCGGGCGTGCTGGTAGGCTCGCTGGCCCTGTTCTTCCAGTACACCAAGGTGGGCCGCGCGCTGCGTGCCGTCGCCGACGACCACCAGGCCGCGCTGTCGCTGGGCATTCCGCTGCAGCACATCTGGGCGATCGTGTGGGGCGTGGCGGGCTTTGTCGCGCTGGTGGCCGGCATGCTGTGGGGCTCGCGCAATGGCGTGCAGTTCGCACTGACGCTGACCGCGCTGAAGGCGCTGCCGGTGCTGATCCTCGGTGGCTTTACTTCGGTGCCGGGCGCCATCGTTGGCGGCCTGATCATCGGCGCGTCGGAGAAGCTTGCCGAGATCTACATCCCGCCGGTGTTCCAGTCGGCGTTCGGCGGCAACTTCGGCGGCATCGAAGGCTGGTTCCCGTATGTCTTCGCGCTGCTGTTCCTGCTGGTCAGGCCCGAAGGCTTGTTTGGTGAAAAGCATATCGACCGCGTTTAAGCCCGTCGTTCCCGCGAAGGCGGGAACCCAGTGACTTTTACCGCCAACGCATCAAAGCCGCTGGGCTCCCGCCTTCGCGGGAGCGACGAGCAGGAAGGAGACAAAGATGTTCTATCGTGAAGCCGGCCAGTTCAAGACGAGCTACGTTGCCGACAGCCAGATCTTCCCCATCCGCCAGGACCGCATCGGCTTTGCTGTGCTGATGGCGGTGGCCTTCCTGGTGATTCCGTTCGTCGGGTCGGAATACTGGTTCTCGGCCATCCTGATCCCGTTCCTGATCTTTGCGCTGGCCGCGCTGGGCCTGAACATCCTGACGGGCTATGCCGGGCAGTTGTCGCTGGGCACGGCGGCCTTCATGGCAGTGGGTGCCTATGCCGCCTATAACTTCCAGTTGCGCATCGAAGGGCTCCCGGTGCTGCTCACGTTCATTCTCGCAGGCCTGTCTGCCGCCGTGGTCGGGGTGGCGTTCGGCCTGCCGTCGCTGCGCATCAAGGGCTTCTACCTGGCGGTGGCGACGCTGGCTGCGCAGTTTTTCGTGGTGTGGGCGCTGACCAAGTTCCCCTGGTTCTCCAACAACAGCTCGTCGGGCGTGATCACGGCGCAGCGGTTGGACTTGTTCGGCATCGCGATCGACACACCGGTGAAGAAGTACCTGTTCGTGCTGACCCTCGTCACGGTGCTCGCACTGATCGCCAAGAACCTCGTGCGTTCGGCTACCGGCCGTGCGTGGATGTCGGTGCGCGACATGGACGTGGCGGCCGAGGTGATCGGCATCCCGCTGATGCGCACCAAGCTGCTGGCCTTTGCGGTGAGCTCGTTCTACTGCGGCGTGGCCGGTGCGCTGTACGCGTTCTGCTACCTCGGCTCGGTCGAACCGGACGGCTTCTCGCTGGACCTGTCGTTCCGCGTGCTGTTCATGATCATCATCGGCGGCGTGGGCAGCATCCTGGGTTCTTTCCTGGGTGCGGCGTTCATCCTGCTGCTGCCGATCTTCCTGGACAACGTGCTGCCGCCGCTCGCATCGCTGCTGCACCTGCCGTTCACGAATGCCACGGTGTCGCACATCCAGCTGATGGTGTTCGGCGGCCTGATCATCTTCTTCCTGATCGTGGAGCCGCACGGACTCGCGCGGCTCTGGCAGATCGCCAAGGAGAAGCTGAGGCTGTGGCCGTTCCCGCACTAATCGTATCAACCGCTTTCTGGTGTAGCTTTTCGATCAAACGGGTACCCCATAACAAACGCACCTGCCAAGGTGAAGGAGACTGTCATGACAACCCTGATTCGCAATGTGCAGCGTGCCGTGCTGGCCGTGAGTGCCGCGGCCGCGCTGATGGCGCCGGCGGCAACCGCGCTGGCGCAGGCCAACGAGCAGTTCGTGGCGCTGCCCAGCTACCGTGTGGGCCCGTATGGCGCCAACGGGCAGTCCTGGTATGGCGGCTTCATCGACTACCTGAACTACGTCAACCTGAAGGATGGCGGCGTCAACGGCGTCAAGCTGAGCTGGGAAGAATGCGAGACCGAGTACAACAACGCCAAGGGCGTGGAGTGCTATGAGCGCCTGAAGTCGAAGAACGCCACCACCAAGGGCACCGCCTACCACGCGATGTCGACGGGCATCTCCTACGCGCTGGTCGACAAGACCGCCTCCGACAAGGTGCCGCTCGTGATGATGGGCTACGGCCGCACGGATGCGGTGGACGGCTCGGTCTTCCCCTATGCCTTCCCGCTCGTGACGACGTACCAGATGCAGGTGTCGGCCATCGTGAAGTACCTCGCGGGCAAGAGCGGCGGCTCGCTGGCCGGCAAGAAGATCGTCTACCTGTATCACGACTCCGCCTATGGCAAGGAGCCGATCGTGGCGCTGCAGGCCGAAGCGAAGCTCGGCAAGTTCAACCTGGTCGAGATCCCGGTCGCGCATCCCGGCAATGAACAGGGCGCGCAGTGGCTGAAGATCCGCCAGGAGAACCCGGACTACGTGATCTTCTGGGGCTGGGGCGTGATGAACCAGACCGCGCTGAAGGCCGCGCAAAAGGTGGGCTTCCCGCGTGACAAGATGATCGGCTCCTGGTGGGCGGGTTCGGAAGAAGACACCGTGCCGGCCGGCGAGGCTTCCAAGGGCTATATGAGCGCCACCTGGAACGTGGCCGGCCGCAGTGTGCCGCTGATCGCCGATATCGACAAGGTGGTGTACGGCGCGGGCAAGGGCAATATGCAGGACAAGAACAAGGTCGGTTCCGTGCTCTACAACCGTGGCGTTTCGGCTGCCGTCGTGACCGTGGAAGCCATCCGCGTGGCGCAGGCGAAGTTCGGCAAGGGCAAGCCGATGACCGGCGACCAGATGCGCTGGGCGTTCGAGAACCTGAACCTGACCAACGCGCGCCTGCAGCAGCTTGGCGCCACCGGCCTGCTGCCGGAGATCAAGACGAGCTGCGAGAACCACGAGGGCTCGGGCAAGGTGAAGATCCAGCAATGGGATGGCACCAAGTGGGTCGTGGTGTCCGACTGGATCGAAGGCAACAAGAACCTGATCCACCCGCTGTTCAAGGCGACCGCCGCGCAGTATGCGAAGGAGAAGGGGATCACGCCGGGGTGCATGAAGTCGTGATGCTGTCTGTGTTCTGACGGTTGTCTCCCCTCACCCGCTTGCGGGAGAGGGGAGACAACCGAATGCAACGTGAAGTCCCGAGTTACCGCAATGCCAACACGAGCCGTACCATGACCCTCCTCTCCGTCAACAACATCGAAGTCATCTACGATCACGTGATCCTGGTGCTCAAGGGCGTGTCGCTCGAAGTGCCGGAGGGCAAGATCGTGGCCCTGCTGGGGGCCAACGGCGCCGGCAAGACCACGACGCTCAAGGCCATCTCCAACCTGCTGCACGCGGAGCGCGGCGACGTCACCAAGGGCTCGATCGAATATCGCGGCGACCGTGTCGACCAGCTCACGCCGAACGACCTGGTCAGGCGCGGCGTGATCCAGGTGATGGAGGGCCGTCACTGCTTCGCCCACCTCACCATCGAGGAGAACCTGCTGACCGGTGCCTACACGCGCGGCCTGTCGCGTGGCGAGACGCGCGACGAACTCGAGAAGATCTACGCCTACTTCCCGCGCCTGAAGACGCGCCGCAAGTCGCAGGCGGGCTACACCTCGGGCGGCGAGCAGCAGATGTGCGCGATCGGCCGGGCCATGATGGCCAAGCCCGCGATGATCCTGCTGGACGAGCCGTCGATGGGCCTGGCGCCGCAGATCGTCGAGGAGATCTTCGAGATCGTGCGCGACCTGAACACGCGCGAGAAGGTCAGCTTCCTGCTGGCCGAGCAGAACACCATGGTGGCGCTGCGCTATGCCGACTACGGCTACATCCTCGAGAACGGCCGCGTGGTGATGGATGGCGACGCCGAGTCGCTGCGCACCAACGAGGACGTCAAGGAGTTCTACCTTGGCGTGGCCGCCAACGATGCTGACGGCGGGGAGCGCAAGTCGTTCCGGGATGTGAAGAGCTATCGCCGAAGGAAGCGCTGGCTGGCATAGGCCCGTTTGCTCGTCGTCCCCGCGCAGGCGGGGACCCAGTGACTTTTCCACCGCAAGGGGAACGTGAAAGACGCTGGATTCCCGCCTGCGCGGGAATGACGGTGGTCGATTTCGACCATCACCAGGTTGACACGCTACCGATTGAAATTCCAAACCATGCCCGAATACTTCGATTCGCTCGAAACCCGTGCGCCGGACGTCCGTGAGCAGGCGCTGCTTGCCGCGCTGTCGCGCCAGGTCGCGCATGCCCGCGCACATGCGCCGTACTTCGCCGAGGCGCTGCGTGACGTGGACCCGGCCGCACTGACCTCGCGCGAAGCACTGGCCGCGCTGCCGGTCACGCGCAAATCGGACCTGACCGTGCGGCAAAAGGCCATGCCCCCGCTCGGCGGGCTCAACGCCACGCCAATCGGCGGCCTGCGCCATGTCTTCCAGTCGCCGGGTCCGATCCACGAACCGGACGGCCACGACGCCGACTGGTGGCGCATCGCGCGCGCCATGTTCGCGGCAGGGTTCCGCTCGGGCGAGCTGGTCTACAACACGTTCTCCTACCACTTCACGCCGGCCGGGATGATGATGGAAACCGGCGCGCACAGGCTGGGCTGCTGCGTATTTCCGGCGGGTGTCGGCCAAACGGAGTCACAGGTACAGGCGCTGGCCAGCCTCCAGCCGTCCGCCTATGCGGGCACGCCGTCCTTCCTCAAGCTGCTGCTGGAACGCGGCGCGGAAATGGGCACGCCGTGCCACAGCCTGTCCAAGGCGCTGGTGTCGGGCGAGGCGCTGCCGCCATCGCTGCGCGGCTGGTTCCAGGAGCGCGGCATTCGCGTGCAGCAGATGTACGGCACGGCCGATCTCGGTCTCATCGCCTATGAAACCGAAGGCGGCGACGGCTGGGTCGTGGACGAAGGCGTGCTGGTCGAGATCGTCGAGCCAGGGGGCACGCGGCCGATGCCGGAAGGGGAGACGGGCGAGGTGGTGGTGACCGTGCTCGGCAACGGCGACTATCCGCTGATCCGCTTCGGCACTGGCGACCTGTCGGCCATCGTCACCGATTCCTCGCGCCGTGCCAGCCCATGCGGGCGCACCAATATCCGCCTCAAGGGCTGGCTGGGGCGCGCAGACCAGACTACCAAGGTCAAGGGCATGTTCGTGCATCCGGGCCAGGTGGCCGACGTGCTGCGCCGCCATCCGGAAATCCGCGCCGCGCGGCTGGTCGTGACCGGCACCATGGGCGCGGACGTGATGACGCTGCATTGCGATACCGCGCGCGACGACGACGGACTGAAGCAGGCCGTGGCGGAGTCGTTGCGGGAAGTGATGCGCCTGCGCGGCGAGGTGGCGTTCGTGCCGACGGGCTCATTGCCGCAGGACGGCAAGCTGATCGAGGACGCGCGCCGCTACGACTAGCGGACTGACGCGGCGGACTAGTTGCCGTGCCCGCCCGGCGGCCGTGTGGGCAACCGCAGCATCCAGATGCTCACCGCCGCCGCGCATGCAATCAGCGCCGCCGACGCCAGCGGCCGCGCGCGCATCAGCCACGCCGTGGCGCCCATCGACGTCCACATCATCACCAGCGCCAGGCACTTGGCGCGCAGCGGAATGCTGTGATGGCGCTGCCAGTCGCTGACCAGCGGGCCGAAGCGCGGATGCTCGATCAGCCAGCCGTGGAAACGCTCCGAGCCGCGCGCGAAGCAGGCCGCGGCCAGCAGCACGAACGGCGTGGTGGGCAGCACCGGCAGGAAGATGCCGATGATCCCGAGCAGCAGGCTCAACGCCCCGAACGTTACCCACATCGCACGCAGCAGCCGCTGCCGGCGGCTCAGTTCGACCGCGGCAGCGAGGTTCGGGGGAGGGGAGTCGCGGCGCTGGGACTGCAACGGCAGGAATCAGGCTTAGCGCGCGATGCCCAGTCGCGCCTTGGCGGCGTCGTACTCGGCCTTCATGCGCGCGATGATCTCGCCGGCGGGCGGGATGTCGTGGATCTGGCCCACGCCTTGCCCGGCGCCCCAGATGTCCTTCCACGCCTTGGCCTTGGAGCTGCCGCTCGAAAAATCCATCTTGGTCTTGTCGGCCACCGGCAGGTTTTCCGGGTCGAGGCCGGCACCCAGGATGCTTTCGCGGATGTAGTTGCCATGCACGCCCGTGAACAGGTTGGTGTAGATGATGTCCGCGGCGGCCGAGTCGGTGATCGACTGCTTGTACGACTCGCTGGCGTGCGCTTCCTGCGAGGCGATGAAGCGCGTGCCCACGTAGGCGAAGTCGGCCCCCATGGCCTGCGCGGCCAGCACCGCGTCGCCGGTGGCAATTGAGCCCGACAGTGCGATCGGGCCGTCGAAGATCTTGCGTACCTCGCCCACCAGTGCGAACGGCGACAGTGTGCCGGCATGGCCGCCGGCGCCTGCCGCCACCAGGATCAGGCCGTCCACGCCGGCTTCCAGCGCCTTCTCGGCATGGCGCAGGCTGATCACGTCGTGCAGCACGATGCCGCCATAGCTGTGCACGGCGTCGATCATCTCCTTGACCGGCGCGCGCAGCGAGGTGATGAAGATCGGCACCTTGTGGTCCACGCAGACCTTCACGTCGTGTTCGAGCCGAGCGTTTGACGCATGCACGATCTGGTTCACCGCGATCGGGCCGACCGGCTTGCCGGGATTGGCCGCTGTGAAGCTGGCCAGTTCCTCCTGCATCTGCGTGAGCCATTCATCGAGCAGTTCGGCCGGGCGGGCATTCAGCGCCGGGAACGAGCCGACGATGCCGGCCTTGCACTGCGCCAGCACCAGTTCCGGGTAGCTGACGATGAACATCGGGGAGGCAATGATGGGAAGAGCCAGGTTTTGCAGCGCCTGGGGCAGTTGTCGGGCGGCGGGCATGGTGTCTCCTGAACCACTTGCGGGCGCCGGTGGCGCCCTGAAATGAACGGTCGTTCGGATTATAGGGATTTTATTAAAGGGGGGGATAGAGGCGTCAATCTACGATATTTTGTTGGGCTTGGCAGGCGCTGTTGTTTTGCCGGCTTAGCCGGCGGATCTCTTGTGGTTCGAATTGAATTGGCGTTCTTGGCAGGCGTGGCTGTTTCGCCGGCGTAGCCGGCGAAACAGCGGCGTCTGCCAAGCACGATACCCAATCCATCCAGCCGCTCTCAAAACCCTTCAGACATCCCGCGCCAACATACGCAAATTCTGCGCAGGATCACCCAGCACATCGCGTGCAATGCGCGCACGCTTCCCAATCAAGGTCTTCGCATTGCGAATCTCGCGCCCCTGGTTGACCGCAATCGCCGCGGTCAGCGTGCCCTCGGCGTCGAGCCCGAACAGCATGCACGGCGGCTGGTCCAGCGCTCCGCGCACGATCCATTCCGCCGCAGTGGGATCACCCGCAAACTGGATATTGAGACCGCACTGGTCAGTCCAGAACCACGGCGCGGCGGACTCGGCTGGCGCCACGCCCAGCATCGCACGCGCGGCCGTCACGGCCTGCTGGTTCGCGTTCTCCCACGTCTCGCGGCGCACGTACCGTCCGCTGTCCGCATGCCATTGGCAGGCCACGTCGCCCGCCGCATAGATATGCGGATGCGAGGTGCGGCATTGCGCGTCGACCACGATGCCGTTGTCGACGGCAAGGCCGGCCGCGCGCGCAAGCGTGGTCTCCGGCTCGACGCCGATGCCATAGACCACGGCGTCGCCGGCGATGCGCGTGCCGTCCTGCAGCGTCAGGACGATGCCGCCGTCTTCGCGCGCTGCCTGCGCAATCGGTACGCCAAGATGCAGCACCACGCCACGCGCGCGATGAACGTCGCACAGATTGCTGTTCAATACAGGCGGCGAGCAGCGCATCATCGCAAGCGGCGCCTGCTCGATCACCGTCACCTGCGCGCCAAGGTCGGTAGCGCTCGATGCCAGTTCCAGCCCGATCACGCCTGCGCCGACCAGCAGCACGCGCTGGCCGGGCCGCAGCACCGGCAGCAGCCGGCGCGCGTCGTCGAGCGTGCGCAGCGTGTGGACGCCATCGCCGAGCGCATCCAGCATCGGCAGCCGGCGCACGCGTGCGCCGGTGGCCAGCAGCAGGCTGTCGAATGCGATCGTCTCGCCGTTGCCGAGCGTGACGGTGCGCACGTCCTTGTCGATCGACGCCACGGCCATGCCGAGCCGCAGCTCGATGTCGTGCTGGGCGTAGAAGCCGTCGGGGTGAATCGCGCAGCGGGCAGTGTCCGGCTGCAGCAGGACGTCCTTCGAAAGCGGCGGGCGCTCGTACGGGACGTGCGGCTCTTCGCCGATCAGCACGACCCGGCCCGCGAAGCCCTGTTGCCGCAGCTCGGCGGCCGCGACTGCGCCGGCCTGTCCGGCGCCGACGATGACGATGGTGGAAGCCGTCATGGCGCTTCGCCTCCGGTTACAGGTGCAGGCCGCCCGCCGCGTGGCGGATGCCGCGAATGCCGAGCCCCGCATCGGCATTGATCATCACGCCGCTCAGCACGCGGTTGTTCGCGCGCGACGCCAGCAGCACGAACGGGCCGGTGAAATCCGACGGCTCGGGAAAGAACTGCAGCGGCAGGATGCTGGCAATGGCCTGCGGCGTGCGCGAGTCCATGATGCGCAGTTCGTCCTGCCCCAGCGCAGCAGGCCCGCGCAGGTCGCTGGCCATGCCGCACGGGCCTACACCGTTGACGCGGACCTTGGGTGCGAGTTCGTACGCAAGCTGCCGGATCACCCCGACCGCCGCGTGCTTGCTCGCGGTATAGAGCGGACCGCCGCCGCCCGGGTAGAACGAAGAGTTCGATAGCGTGAAGATCATGCTGCCTTCGGACGCGATCAATGCCCGCGACGCCGCCTTGGCGCCGAGCAGATACCCCTTCACGTTGATCGAGAACAGTTCGCCGAACCCGCTGTCGAGCTGCTCGGGCGACAGGTCGACGAGCGTGGACGCGTGATCCCAGACGGCCGCGTTGCCGATGAAGGTGTCGAGCCTGCCGAAGGCCTCCAGTGCGGTGGACACTACGCGCTCGTTGTCGGCGTAGGAGGTCACGTCACCCTGGACCGCAACCACGCCCGCGCCGAAGCGCTCGCGCAGCGCGGCGACCTTTTCGGCCGAGCGCTCCAGCACGGCCACGCGCGCGCCCTCGTCGAGAAAGCGCTCGACCAGCGCCAGGCCCAGCCCCGAGCCGCCGCCCGTGATCAGGGCCACCTGGTCTTCAAGCCAGCGCGGGCGCATCATGCCGCCTCCTGCACGTCGACATAGACGGCCCCGTCGACCAGCGTGACCGGGAAGGTCCGCAGCGGCTCGGTGGCCGGCTGGCACAGCGCGGTACCGGTCTTCAGGCAGAAGCGTGCCGCATGCAGCGGGCATTCCACAGTGGCGTCATCCTCCACGTAGCCTTCGGACATCGAGGCATTGCCGTGGCTGCAGCGGTCGTTCAGCGCATAGAGTTCGCCGCCGCTGCGGAACACGGCGATGGCCGCTTCTGGGCCATCGACCTTGATGGCTTCGCCGTCGGACAGGGCTTCGTCCTGGCACACAAAAATACGGGTCATGATCAGAAAAGCACACTGAGGTTGTGGGACGACAGCACCGCCTGGTCGAGCGTGATCTCGCGGCGGCAGACCTGCCAGCCGGCGGGGCCGGATACGCGGCGCACATGGTCGATGCGGCTGCCGACGTAGAAGGTTTCATCGCGCTCCTTCTGCGAGCGGTACAGCAGGTAGCTCAGGCGAACCTCGTACTCGTCCGCGGCGTCGGCAGGCTGCACCTGCACGTTCGCGATGATGTGCCGCGTCCGCGACGGCGGCTCTTCGGCCCAGGCCATGCCGGTCTCGAGCCGGGCAATGCGGCGTTCGAGCTGGGCATGCGTGTCATTGAAGATCCACGTGGTCGGCGGCTGCACGCCGCGGCGGCGGTCGCGCGTCTGCGCGTTGACGGTGGTGCGCATGGTGTACCGGATGTCTGCCGACATCAGCGCGAGCCAGTCGCGGAACTGCCAGTCGTCGAGCAATGCGGCCTCGTGATAGAGGAACTGCATAACCTCATGATGGAGTTCGAGCGGGATGGCGAACCGGCGGGCTTCGGTGGCGGCGTTCATGCCAGCACCTCCGCTTCGTACTGCGCGGTGCGCGCCTGCACTTCGTCCCAGGTGTCCGACATCAGCAGGTCGGCCCAGCGCCGGTACATGCCGCGCGCGGCGGTCTCGGAGAAGATGTAGTTGGTCATGCCGGGAATGCCGTCGTCGCGCACGCGCTCGTTGCCGAGCCCCATTTCCAGGCACAGGCGCGTCTTCTTCGCGCGCGAGCCGCGCAGTACCTTCTGCACCTCCACCCAGTTCTCTGAGTCGTCCTGCTCCAGGAAGCCGGCCGGGCCGAACGCGCGCGTCGCGCTGCGCTCGAACGCCGCCTTCACGTCGGCGGATGCGTCCTTGTCGGCAATGCAGAACGCCCATACCTCGACCTGGTTGGGGCCGCGCGGATGCCACACGCGCAGCGTCGCGGTGCCGTTGAGCCACGACAGGGTCGGGAACAGGTTGTTGTGGCCGGCCAGCCGCAGTGCGCGAACCTTGCCGAGCCGCGCTTCGGCTTCCGGGTACGTGTCTCGGAAATACTGGGACACCGCGCCGTCGACCCACACGTTCGCATCGGGCTGCTCGGTGAAGAAGAAGCCGCTGCCGTGGCCGGCCTGGCCATACTGCAGCGCGTCTTTCGCCGTCTCCCACACGGGGCGCGCGGTCTGGCCGGCGCCCAGCGCCTTGTCTTCGCTGCCGTCCTTTGCGCCCAGCACCTGCACCGCTGATGCGTGCGAGAACAGTGCGTGGTACTGGTCGCTGGCGAACTGTTCGGCGGGGAACTTCCAGTTGCAGTCGATCACCCACTTGTGCACGCCGCCGATGATCTCGGTGCCGCCTTCGCGGCGATCGAGTACGCCGTCGAGATACCAGGCGATATCGCCCATGTACGTCTCAAGATCCGGCGCCGCTGCGTCCCAGTTGCCGAACACCAGGCCCTTGTACACCGCCACGCGCGTGACTTCCTGCAGGCCCCATTTCTCCTTGCACAGGCCGTGCGGATATGCGCGCGGCTCAAGCGGGACCTCGATCAGCGCGCCATCCACGCCATAGGACCAGCCGTGGTACGGGCAGGTGAAGGCGCGCGTATTGCCGGAATCGGCAAAGCTCACGCGCATCGAACGGTGCCGGCACTGGTTGAGGAAGGCCTTGATCGAGCCGTCCTTCTGGCGCACCACCACCACCGGGTCTTCGCCCATGTAGGTGTTGAAGAAATCGCCGGCCTTGGGGATCTGGCTGACGTGCGCGAGGAACAGCCAGCAACGGCCGAAGATCCGTTCCAGCTCCAGTTCGTAGATGTCGGGGTCGGTGTAGATGGATGACGCGACGCGGCCATTGCGCGCGTCCACCAGCGCATCGAAGTCGATGTTTGCGGTCATGGTGTCTCCTTGTGGTTGGCGTCCCGTGGCGGGAACTTCCGCAAATAATCGTTGCCCGTGCCGGCGAAGTGAAATATTTTGTTTGTTGGCTATAAGACGTCAGAGCAATAACTCAAAGCATGGAACTCCGACACCTGCGCTACTTCATTGCCGTTGCCGACGAGCTCAGCTTCACGCGCGCGGCGCAGCGGCTGCACACCGCGCAACCGTCGCTGAGCCAGCAGATCCGCAACCTGGAGGACGAGATCGGCACGCCGCTGCTCGAACGCACGCGGCGCAAGGTGGAGCTGACGGCGGCGGGCAAGGTCTTCCTGGCCGAGGCGCGGCAGGTTCTCTCGCAGGCCGACCGCGCGGTGGAGCGCGCACGGCTGGCGGGCCAGCAGGCTGGGGCGACGGTGACGATCGGCTTCGTGCCCGCGGCCGAGATCCGGATCTTCCCGGTCATCCTGCCGCGCTTGCGGCTGCAGTTTCCCAACGTGAACGTCGAACTGCGCAGCCTGCCCACGCACGAGCTGGAGCAGGCGTTGCTGCAGGGCGATGTCGATGTCGCGTTCATGCGCGACCCGGTGCATTCGGCTGAGCTGACGCGAGAGGTCGTGCTGATCGAGCCGATGGTTGTGCTGTTGCCGTGCGCGCATCCGCTCGCGAAGCTGGACCGCATTCCGCCGCGCAGGCTCAGCGGTGAACCGTTCATCAGCACGAACCCGCTGTATTCGGGCCAGGTGCATACCGCCGCGGAAGGCTTCTTTGCCGAGCACAAGCTGGAGTGCAACGTCGCGCAGGTGGCGACCAATATCCTGCTGAATCTCAACCTTGTGGGGATGGGGTTGGGTTTTGCGTTGTTGCCCGAATATGCGGCGTCGCTGACCAGCGGGGCGATCTGCGCGCGGCCGCTGGAGGGGGAGGCTCCGACCGTTGAGCTGCTGATGGTGTCACGTGCGGAGCCGCACTCCGCCGAGTTGGATGGATTGCTCGCTTTGGTGCGGGAGCATGTGGCGTCGATGTGAGACCGGACGTGGCAGGCGGGTCATTTCCCCCTACCTGTCACCACGCTCCAGCGCTTCGACCATCTCCTTTGCCGCCCGCTGCAACTCCGGTACAAACCGCCGCGTAGCTTCAGCCGGATTGATCGCCTGCTCGAGATAAATGACGTTCAGGCTCGCTAGCACCCGCCCTTCCGCCTGGATCGCCACTGCCACCGCCCCGATTTTCCGCTGGTCCGCCCAGTCGCCGAAATTGGACCCGAAACCATCCTTGCGCGTTTGCCGGATCAGGTTGCGGATGTAGGCATCATCCATCGCGAGCTTGAGCTGCTGTTCGCCGCCCGCGCCCGAGCGCAGCACTTCGAGAATGTCTTCACGCTCGGCATCCGGGCACATCGAGAAGTACACGCGGCCGGCAGCGGTCAGCAGGATCGGCAGGCGTCGGCCGACCATGGCGCGGTGGAACGACAGCGGGCTGAACCGGTGCGTGGTCTCGCGGATGATCATGGCGTCGCCATCGGGCGTGGTCAGGTCCGAGGGCCAGACCACGCGTTGCATCAGTTGCCCCATGATCGGCGGCGCCACCGTCGCGATGCGCTCGTCGTCGGTAAAGCCCTCGCTGAGCGCGCGCACGTCGAGCGTCAGGCGGAAGCTGTCGTCCGACGTACTGCGCCGCACGAATCCCTCTTCGACCAGTGTCTCCAGCAGCCGCCGCACGGTGGTCCGGTGCAGCCCCGTCGCCTCGCTGAGCTGCTGGCTGGTGGCGCGGCCGTTTTCCATGGCATTGAGGGCCCGCAGCACCTGCAGGCCACGTGACAGCCCGCGCACGTTCGCGTATTTTTTCACTAAAAATCCTTATAAATCAAAGATGTGCACTCCTTGCACATTTTATAGAAATGTTTGAGCGCGCGCTGCCCGATGCCTAGACTGCTCTCAAAATCGCACATTCAACGGAGACGCCCCCAATGTCCTGCCTGATCCGTCGCCAGCGCCGCCGTTCCGGCGCCTGACCCGCAGCCGGCTGCGCCGGCCGCCCATTTCCATTTGATCGCAGCACTGCCAGTACGCGCCGGTCCGGCGCGGGGGCGCACTCGTGCCTTGCCAGTAGGAGACCTATGAACACCACGGCCACACAGACGGCGCAAACAGACCGTCTTCCCAATCTCGACACCGACGTCGCCATCATCGGCGCGGGCCCGGTCGGGCTGATGATCGCCAATATTCTCGGCCTGCAGGGCGTGCGCGTCACGGTTGTCGAAAAGCTGGACCAGCTCATCGACTATCCGCGCGCCATCGGCCTCGATGACGAGGCGCTGCGCGTCTTCCAGGCCGTGGGGCTCGCCGATACGCTGCTGCCGCACACCACGCCCGACCACTGGATGCGCTTCGTCACCAGGGACGGTCATTGCTTCGCGTCCATCGAGCCGCGCACCGACGAGTTCGGCTGGTCGCGCCGCAACGCGTTCATCCAGCCGCTGGCCGACCGGGTGCTGTACGAGGGTCTGCAGCGCTTTGATCACGTGCAGGTGCTGTTCGGCCACGGCGTCGATGCCTTCACGCAGGACAGCGCCGGGGTGAGCATCGATGTGACGACGACCGATGGCCAGCGCCGCACCATCCGCGCCGCCTATGTGGTCGGCGCCGACGGCGGCAACAGCCTGGTGCGCCGCACGCTGGAGGTGCCGTTCGAAGGCCGCACCAAGCCGAACCAGTGGATCGTCGTCGACGTGCGCAACGACCCGGTGGGCTCGCCGCACATCTACATGCATTGCGACCACGAGCGCCCCTATGTCTCGGCCGCGCTGCCGCACGGCATTCGCCGCTTCGAGTTCATGGTCATGCCCGGCGAGACGGAAGAAGAACTGTCGAAGCCGGAGAACATGGCCGCGCTGATCCGCAAGGTGGTGGCGGATCCGGACAAGGTCGACTACATCCGCAAGCGCGTGTACACGCACAACGCGCGCCTCGCGTCGACGTTCCGTGTCGACCGCGTGCTGCTGGCCGGCGATGCCGCGCACATCATGCCGGTGTGGCAGGGGCAGGGCTACAACAGCGGCATCCGCGACGCCAACAACCTCGGCTGGAAGCTCGCGATGGTCGCGAAGGGGCTCGCCGATGCGCGCCTGCTCGACACCTATACCGCCGAGCGCCGCGCGCATGCGCGTTCGATGATCCATCTGTCCGAGGTGGCCGGCGACATCTTCGCGCCGAACACGCGCTTCGGCGTGCGCTTCCGCGATGCGTTCGTGCGCAGCTTCAACGTGCTGCCTTCGGTCAAGCGCTACTTCGTCGAGATGCGCTTCAAGCCGATGCCGCGCTACGAGGAAGGCGTGGTGCTGCTGCCGCCGCCGCAACCGCGCGGCGGCTGGCTGGCGCGCGTGCTGGAGCGCTCCGGCAACTCGGCGCCGGGCCGCCTGCTCGGGCTGATGAGCGAGAAGCGCGATTCCTTCCTCGGGCGCCTGGTGTATGGAGACGATCCGCTGGCCGGTTCGCCGGTGGGCCGCCTGTTCATCCAGCCGCGCGTGCGCACCAGCGATGGCCGCCTCACGCTGCTCGACGACGCCATCGGCAACGGCTTTGCCGTGATCGGCTGGGGCACCGATCCGACCTTCGGCCTGACGCCGCAGGCCCGGGCCCTCGCCGAGAAGGCCGGCATGCGCTTCGTGCTGGCCAAGCCCGACGTGCAGCTGCGCCACGCCGATGACGTGCCCGAGGGCGTGATCGCGATCGGCGATGCCGCAGGCCGACTGAAGGAATGGTTCAGCCGCCTGCCGCATTCGGTGGTGCTGCTGCGCCCCGACCGTTTCGTCGCGGGCGTGTGCTCGCCGCAGGAGGTGTCGGCGGCCATCACCGAACTGGCCGGCAAGCTCGGCATGGCACAGGTGCCGCCGTATGCCGGCGCCTCCAGCCCATCCACGCCGCCGCGCCCGGTGCGCGACGCCGTCACCGACCCCATCACCGTTACCCAAGCAGCAGGAGCATGAGGATGCCGATTCACCTGGAATGCCTGTCGCACACGCCGTTGCACGGCTATGTCGACCCCGCGCCCGAAGTCGTCGCCGAGGTCGAGCGCGTACAGGCCTCGGCGCGCGAGCGCGTGCGCGCGTTCGACCCGGAACTGGTCGTGGTGTTCGCACCGGACCACTACAACGGCTTCTTCTATGACGTCATGCCGCCGTTCTGCATCGGCGCGGCTGCCACCGCGATCGGCGACTTCAAGAGCCTGGCCGGCAAGCTGTCGGTGCCCGCGGAGCTGGCGCAGTCGCTGGCCGAAAGCGTGATGGCCGCGGAGATCGATGTGTCGCTGTCGTACCGGATGCAGGTCGACCACGGCTGTGCCGACGCGCTCGCCGTGCTGACCGGCGGGCTGGACCGCTACCCGGTCATCCCGGTCTTCATCAATTCGGTTGCGCCGCCGATGGCCACGCTGCGCCGCGCGCGCCTGCTTGGCGACGCGGTCGGCCGCTTCCTGTCGCGCACCGGCAAGCGCGTGCTGGTGGTCGGCTCGGGCGGTATCTCGCATGAACCGCCGGTGCCGGAACTGGCCGGTGCGACCGAGGAAGTCGCGGAACGCCTGATCGCGGGACGCAACCCGTCGGCCGAGTCGCGCGCCGCGCGCCAGGCACGCACCGTTGCCGCCGCAAAGGCCTTCGCGGCCGGCGACAGCCACCTGCATCCGCTCAACCCCGAATGGGACCGCGCCTTCCTGGCGCTGCTCGCTTCCGGCGAACTGGCCGCCGTGGATGGCATGACCAACGACGCCATCACGCGCGACGGCGGCAAGTCGGCGCACGAGATCCGCACCTGGGTCGCAGCGTTCGGCGCGCTGGCCGCGTATGGACCGTACCGTGCGTCGCTCGACTTCTACCGCGCCATTCCCGAGTGGATCGCGGGCTTCGCCACCATGCATGCCGGGCCGCGCGCCGCGCTGGCCGCCGCGGCCTGATCCCATCAAGGAGAACCCGATGACCGACCGGAACCTCGTCAACGCCATCGCCGCACGCCTGCACGCCGCCGAGGCCTCGCGCCAGACCGTCGCCCCGGTGCGCGGCGAGATTGCGCCCGATGACATTGCCACGGCCTATGCCGTGCAGCAGGCCAACGTTGATGCACGCGTCGCCGCCGGCGAGCGCATCGTCGGCCGCAAGATCGGCCTGACCTCACTGGCCGTGCAGAAACAGCTCGGTGTCGACCAGCCGGATTTCGGCGCGCTGTTCGCGGGCATGGCCTATGGCGACAGCCAGCCGATGCCGCTGTCGCGCCTGATCCAGCCCAAGGTCGAGGCCGAGATCGCCCTGGTGCTCGAGCACGACCTGACGCACGAGCGCCACACCTTTGCCGACATCCTGCGCGCCAGCGCATACGCACTTGCGGCAATCGAAGTGGTCGACAGCCGCATCCAGAACTGGGACATCCGCTTCGTCGACACCGTGGCCGACAACGCGTCGAGCGCGCTGTTCGTGCTCGGCAGCCGCCCGGTGCCGCTGTCCGCAGTCGACCTCACGGCGTGCGCGATGACGCTCTCGCGCGACGGCGAAGTGCTGTCGCGCGGCAACGGCGCCGCGTGCCTCGGCAACCCGCTCAATGCAGCGGTCTGGCTTGCGGACCGCATGGTGCAGCTCGGCACGCCGCTGCGCGCCGGCGATGTGGTGCTGACCGGCGCGCTCGGCCCGATGGTCGCCGTCACCGAGCCCGGCACCTACACCACCGAGATTGAAGGACTCGGCAGCGTCCGCGCGACGTTTGCCGCATAACAGGGACATCACATGGCTTCCGAAAAACTCAAGGCAGCGATCATCGGCTCCGGCAATATCGGCACGGACCTGATGATCAAGATCCTGCGCAACAGCCGGCACCTGGAGATGGCGGCGATGGTCGGCATCGACCCGGCCTCCGACGGGCTCGCACGCGCCGCCCGGCTCGGCGTCGCCACCACGCACGAAGGCGCGGAAGGGCTGACGCGCCTGCCGGTGTTCGATGACATCGACTTCGTCTTCGATGCCACGTCCGCCGGCGCGCACATCAAAAACGACGCGCTGCTGCGCAAGCTCAAGCCGGGCCTGCGCATGATCGACCTGACGCCCGCCGCGATCGGCCCGTATTGCGTGCCGGTGGTCAACCTCGACGCGCACCTGGACGCACCGAACGTCAATATGGTTACCTGCGGCGGCCAGGCCACCATCCCCATCGTCGCGGCCGTGTCGCGCGTGGCCAAGGTGCACTACGCCGAGATCGTCGCGTCGATCAGCAGCAAGTCGGCCGGCCCGGGCACCCGCGCCAACATCGACGAATTCACCGAGACCACATCAAAGGCGATCGAGGTGGTCGGCGGCGCGGCCAAGGGCAAGGCCATCATCGTGCTCAACCCGGCCGAGCCGCCGGTCATGATGCGCGACACCGTCTACACGCTGTCCGAACTGGCCGACCGCGAAAAGATCGAAGCGTCGATCGAGGAAATCGTGCGCGCAGTGCATGCCTACGTGCCCGGCTACCGTCTCAAGCAGACCGTGCAGTTCGACGAGATCCCGGCCAGCGCACCGCTCAATGTGCCGGGCCTGGGCCGCTTCAGCGGACTGAAGACTTCGGTGTTCATCGAAGTGGAAGGCGCTGCCCACTACCTGCCTGCCTACGCGGGCAACCTCGACATCATGACCTCGGCCGCGCTTGCCACGGCCGAGCGCATGGCGCAAGCGATGCTGGGCGCCACTGCCACCACCGAAGGAGCCTGCGCATGAGCACCCCGGCCAAGAAACTCTATATCTCCGACGTGACGCTGCGCGATGGCAGCCACGCGGTCCGCCACCAGTACTCGATCCAGAACGTGCAGGACATCGCACGCGCGCTCGACCGCGCGAAGGTCGACAGCATCGAGGTTGCGCATGGCGACGGCCTGCAAGGCTCCAGCTTCAACTACGGCTTTGGCGCGCACAGCGACCTTGAATGGATCGCCGCCGTGGCTGGCGTGCTCGAGCACGCGAAGATCGCCACGCTGCTGCTGCCGGGCATCGGCACTACGCATGACCTGAAGGCTGCCTATGACGCCGGCGCGCGCATCGTGCGCGTGGCCACGCATTGCACCGAGGCCGACATCTCGAAGCAGCACATCGAGTACGCACGCGAGCTTGGCATGGACACGGTCGGCTTCCTGATGATGAGCCACATGACCACGCCGGAGAACCTCGCCATCGAGGCGAAGAAGATGGAAAGCTACGGCGCGACCTGCATCTACGTGGTCGATTCCGGCGGCGCGCTGACGATGAACGACGTGCGCGACCGCTTCCGCGCGCTCAAGGGCGTGCTCAATGCCGACACCCAGACTGGCATGCACGCGCACCACAACCTGTCGCTCGGCGTGGCCAACTCGATCGTTGCGGTGGAGGAAGGCTGCGACCGCATCGATGCCTCGCTGGCCGGCATGGGCGCGGGCGCGGGCAATGCGCCGCTGGAGGTGTTCATCGCCGCCGCGGAGCGCATGGGCTGGAACCACGGTACCGACCTGTACACGCTGATGGACGCGGCCGATGACATCGTGCGTCCGCTGCAGGACCGTCCGGTGCGCGTGGACCGCGAGACGTTGGCGCTTGGTTATGCGGGTGTCTATTCGAGCTTCCTGCGCCATTCGGAAGTGGCGGCGGCGAAGTATGGTCTGAAGACCGTAGACATCCTGGTCGAGCTGGGCAAGCGCCGCATGGTCGGTGGTCAGGAGGACATGATTGTTGATGTCGCGCTGGATCTGAAGAAGCGCGCGGCTTGAGGACTGGCGGTCCGGTTACTCCCCTCTCCCGCAAGCGGGAGAGGGGAGTAACCCGGCTGGCAACTTGATGTGGTTGCTTCAAGAACGGGCGGCGTAGAGACACATCGCATCGCGCCGACCCAATACACAAGACAGACCCGCCATCAAGAGCGGAACACAGATATAGCGGAGACAAGGAATGAACACATTGAAACCCAGCAGCGCCCACGCGCGCATCACGAAAGGCAGTATCACCACCATCGGCCTCTGCCTGGCCATCGCCCTGCTGGAAGGGCTCGACCTGCAGTCGGCCGGCGTTGCCGCGCCGCGCATCGCGAAGGAATTCTCGCTGTCGGTCGCGCAGATGGGCTGGGCCTTCAGCGCCGGCGCCATCGGCCTGCTGCCGGGCGCTGCGCTTGGCGGACGCCTTGCCGACCGCCTGGGCCGCAAGCGCGTGCTGATGCTGTCGGTGGCGCTGTTCGGCGCGTTCTCGCTGGCGACGACGCTGGTGTGGAGCTTCGAAAGCCTGCTGGTCGCGCGTTTGCTGACTGGGCTGGGCCTGGGCGCCGCCATGCCCAACCTGATCGCGCTGTGCTCGGAGGCCGCATCGCCCACGCAGCGCAGCACAGCCGTGGGCGCCATGTACTGCGGCATGCCGTTCGGCGCCGCGCTCGCTGCGGCGATCGGCATCGTCAGTCCCGGTGACGAGGGCTGGCGGCACATCTTCTACGTGGGCGGATTCGGGCCGCTGCTGATGGTGCCGCTGCTCGCGCTGTGGCTGCCCGAGTCCGCGCAGTTTGTCGAAGCGAAGTCGCAATCGGTGAAGCGTGCGGAGCCCGGCTTTGTCGAGGCGCTGTGCGGCAACGGCCGCACGCGCGCTACGCTCGCGCTGTGGATCAGCTACCTGGGCACGCTCATCGTGCTGTATTTCCTGATGAACTGGCTGCCGTCGATGGTGTTGTCCAACGGCCTGACGCGCGTGCAGGCCGGCGTCGCCATGATGATGTTCAACATCGGCGGCGGCATCGGTGCGGTCGGCATCGCCAATGTGATGGACCGCTTCAGTCCGCGTCTCACGGTGATGGGCATGTATGTGGGCATTGCGGCCGCACTGGCGGGACTCGCGGGAGCGGGCGGCAGCGTGTCGATGGCATGGGGCGCGTTCTTCTGCGGCCTGTTCCTGGTGGGCGGGCAGTCGGTGCTGTACGCCCTGGCCGGGCAGGCCTATCCGACCGAAGTGCGCGGCACCGGCGTGGGCGCGGCCGTGGCGATCGGCCGGCTCGGCTCGATCCTCGGGCCGCTCGTTGCCGGGCAACTGTTCGCGCTGGGCCAGAGCGCATCGATGCTGGTATCCGCCAGCATTCCGCTGATCGTCATCGCTGCGATTGCCGCGCTGACGGTGGTGGTTTCATTCTCGCCGCGCCTCGCTTCGGGGCGCGTATTGCCGGGCGGGCGCGGCGCCTGAGCGGTGCACCGTCGGCACACATTCCATTCAGTACAGATTCAGTCGAGCAAGGAAGATCAACATGCAAGCCAACGCACAAGCCATCACCGAAGCCAGCACGAGCCGGTTCGTCACCGTGAAGGATGGCGACACCGAGTTCCGCATCCACTGCAACGACACCGGCTCCGGTGCCGAAACCGTCGTCATGCTGCACGGCTCGGGTCCGGGCGCGACCGGCTGGGCCAACTTCAACCGCAACGTCGAGCCGCTGGCGGCAGCCGGCTACCGCGTGCTGCTGGTCGACTGCCCGGGCTGGGGCAAGAGCGACCCGGTGGTCAACACGGGCTCGCGCTCGGAGCTCAATGGCCGCGTGCTCAAGGGCGTGCTCGATGCGCTCGACATCGAGCGCGTGCATATCCTGGGCAATTCGATGGGCGGCCACAGCGCGGTGGCATTCGCGCTGGCCAACCCGCAGCGCGTCGGCAAGCTCGTGTTGATGGGCGGCGGCACCGGCGGCCCCAGCCTGTTCGTGCCGATGCCTACAGAAGGCATCAAGCTGCTCAATGGCCTGTACCGCGAGCCGTCCATCGAGAACCTGAAGCGCATGATGAACGTGTTCGTCTATGACGCGAGCTCACTGACGGATGATCTGATGCAGGCCCGGCTGGACAACATGCTCGCGCGGCGGGATCACCTCGAGAACTTCGTCAAGAGCCTGACGGCCAACCCGAAGCAGTTCACCGACTACGGCCCGCGGCTGGGCGAGATTGCCGCGCCGACGCTGGTGATCTGGGGGCGTGATGACCGCTTCGTGCCGATGGACGTGGGCCTGCGGCTGATCGCCGGGATTCCCAATGCGCAGATGCATATCTTCAATCGCTGCGGGCACTGGGCGCAGTGGGAGCATGCGGAGGCGTTTAACCGGATGGTGGTGGACTTCCTGGGGAATTGAGGGGATCGGGGGTAGCTGGGTTGTCGTGCTTGCCAGGCGTGGCTGTTTCGCCGCCCGCCAAGCACAACACCCCAATCCTCCCCACAGACCCCGCAATTCGACGAACCAAAAAAAACGCCCCGCATAGCGGGGCATCAATTACCACGAAGACTGATAAAAGAAGCAAGCAGCCAGGGCACCTGCCAATGCCGCAACCGCATACGAAATATAGTCGCCGATTGTGACGTTGCCATGGCAGCGTAGTGAAAACCCTGAGATAAGTTATGCAGCGCGTTGCCTATAGCCCGTAGCGCTTGATCTTGTCGTACAGCGTCGCCTTCCCCACCTGCAACAGGTCAGCTGCCTGGCTGACAGCACCGCCGGTGCGCGCCAATGCATCGGCAATGACGGCTCGTTCAAAATGCTCCATGCGCTCGCGAAGCGGGGCGGTCTCTTCGGGCGCCGCGGAGGCCGCGCCGGCCTGACCGCCTTCAGGCACCCCTAGCACCAGCCGGTCGGCTGCATTGCGCAACTCACGCACATTGCCCGGCCACGGCCGCTGCGCCAGCGCCTGGCGTTGCGACTCGGACAGGATCGGCGCCGGCCGCTGGTAGCGCACCGCCGCCACGAGCATGAAATGCTCGAACAGCGGCACGATGTCCTCGCGCCGCTCGCGCAGCGGCGGCAGCGCGATGGTGACGACGTTGAGGCGGTAGTAGAGATCCTGGCGGAAGATGCCCTGTGCGACCAGCGCATCCATGTCACCCTTGGCGGCAGCCACGATCCGCACGTCGATCTTCACGGATGCATTGGACCCGAGCCGTTCCAGCGTGCCTTCCTGCAATACGCGCAGCAGCTTGACCTGCAGCGCCAGCGGCATGCTTTCGATCTCGTCGAGGAACAGCGTGCCGCCCGACGCGTGCTCGAGCTTGCCGATACGGCGCTTGCCGGCGCCGGTGAAGGCACCGGCTTCGTGGCCGAACATCTCGCTTTCGAAAATCGACTCGGGCACTGCACCGCAGTTGAGCGCGATGAACGGGCCGTCGGCGCGGTTGGACAGCGCGTGCAGGCTGCGCGCCACCAGTTCCTTGCCGGTGCCGGTCTCGCCGTTGATCATCACCGGTACGTCCGTGGCCGCGACGTTGGCCACCAGCGCACGCACCTGCCCGATGGCGTGCGAGCGCCCGATGATGCGCGTGCCGGCCGCAGGGCCCGCCAGCTCGCGCCGCAGCGCCTGGTTTTCCAGTTCGAGCGCGCGGCGTTCGAGCGCGCGGCGCACGGTGTCGGTCAGGCGGTCCGCGCCGAAGGGCTTTTCGATGAAGTCATAGGCACCTTCCCGCATGGCCTGCACGGCCATGGTGATGTCGCCGTGCCCGGTCACCAGCACCACGGGCACACCGGGCGCGGCGTTGCGGCAGTGCTGCAGCAGGTCCAGCCCGCTGGCGCCGGGCAGGCGCACGTCAGTGACGAGCACACCGGGGAAATCGGCCGTCAGGTGGGGCAGGGCGGCCTCGGCGGAGGGTAGCGCCAGCACGGAAAAGCCGGCCAGTTCCAGGCTTTGCGCGGTGGCCTGGCGGACCAGCGGTTCGTCTTCGACGAAGAGGACGCGCAAACCGTCTTGCATGGGAAGTCTCACTGTGTCTGGCCGGCCGGCGCGCCGGCTTCTGCCGGTGCGCGCGTCAGCACGATGGTGAATACCGCACCGCCGCCATCGGCATTGGCGGCGCTGAGCTGTCCGCCGAATTCGCGCACGATCGACGACGAGATGGCCAGGCCAAGGCCCAGCCCCTGGCCGGTCTCCTTGGTGGTGAAGAACGGCTCGAACAGGCGCGGCAGGTCTTCCGGCGGGATGCCAGTGCCATTGTCGCGCACCTGGATCGTCACGGTGCCCGCATCGGCGCGCACGGACAGGTCGATGCGGCCTTGCGCGGGCGCGGCGCTGGCGATGGCGTCGAGCGCATTGCCGACCAGGTTCAGCAGCACCTGCTCGAGCTTGAGTTCGTCGGCGCGTACGGCGATGCCGGGCAGCGCGTCCAGGCCATCCGCATGCAGTGCCACGCCGGACAGCCGCGGCGCCAGCAGCGCCAGCACGTGTTCGATCGCGGCGTGTACCAGCACCGAGCGGCGCGGCGGGCGCGCCTTGCCGGCAAACAGCTTGAGCTGGCCGGTGATCTTGCCCATGCGTTCGGTCAGGTCGGCAATGGCCGACAGGTTGCCCTCGGCCGCGGCCAGCTGGCCGCGCTCCAGCAGCACGCGCGTGTTGTCCGAGAACGTGCGCAGCGCCGCCAGCGGCTGGTTCAGCTCATGCGTGATGCCGGCTGCCATCTGCCCCAGTGCGGCCAGCTTGCTGGCCTGCACGAGTTCGTCCTGTGCCGCGCGCAGTTCGCTTTCGGCGCGGGTGCGCTCGGCGACCTCTTCTTCCAGCTTTTCGTTGATGGCCATCAGGTCGGCCGTGCGCGCTTCGACGCGCCGTTCCAGCTCGTCATAGGCGGCTTCGAGCAGGCGGCGGCTGTACAGCATGTCGCGCGCGCGCTGGCGGCGCTGGCGCCAGTTGACCAGCAGCAGGCAGATGCAGGCATAGGCCAGCGCCGCGGCCACGGTGGCGTTGCGCGCATTGGCCAGCACGGGGTCGAGCGGCGCCATCACCTGCATGGTCCAGTCCGCAGGGCCTACCTTGCGGCCGAGTTCGAGGTAGCGGTCGGCGCGCTCGCTGCCGTCAGGGTTGGTGCCTTCGGCGCGCACGCGCACCAGGCGCGCGCCGGGGTCCAGCGCCGTGGCGGCCAGCCACTCGGTGACCGGCGAGGTCAGCGGCTCCAGCGGCAGCGGTGTCACATCGCGGTCGTGGTACTGGCGGGTCTTGCCCAGTTCGTCGCGCAGCGCAGGCGGAAGCGGGCCGAGCGTACGGTACTGCCAGGCCGGCACGGACGACAGGAAGATCACGCCGTGGTCATCGCTGACCATGAGCGGCTCGGCGCTGCCGCCGCCGGCGCGCTGGAACCACTCCAGGTTGAGCTTGACCACTGTCACGCCGATCACCTTGCCGCCGGACTCCACCGGCTGGGCGATGTAGTAGCCCGGTTCGTCGCTGGTGATGCCGATGGCGTAGAAGCGCCCCATCTCGCCGCGCGCGGCGATCTGGAAGTAGGGGCGGAAGCGGTAGTCGGTGCCGACGAAGCTGCCGGGCTCGCCGGCGTTGCTCGCGGCCAGCGCGATGCCATTGGTGGCGATCACGTAGGTGGCTGACGCGTGCGAGCGCCGGTTGACCTCGGCCAGGTAGTGGTTGGCCGCAGCCACGCGGGCGGGGTCGTCGGGAGCCTTCAGCAGGCCGCGCACGAACGGGTGCAGCGAGACCAGCGCGGGCAGGAATTCGTAGCGGTCGAGCGTGCTTTCGAGCGTGGCGGCGTAGCGGTCGGCGCGCGTGGCGGTGGTTTCCTGCAGGGCCGCCAGTCCGCGCTGCACCGACACCAGCCAGGTCAGCGCGCACAGCAGCACCAGCCCGGCCGCCAGCACCACGGCGAAGCCCCACCAGCGGCGGTTCTCGCTGCCGGGCTCGTGCGCCGCCTCCTGGGCGGCGGCGGGGTCATGTACGGCAAGGAAGTCGTCGGAATGGGGCATCGGCGCGCGCGAAGACTGTCGCGCCGATGATACTCGCTGCGAGGCGGCCGGCCCACCAGGCCGGCCAGTCCCGCGCGCGGCGTCAGACGTTCTGGCCGGCGTCGGCGAGATCTTCTGCCTCATCCTCACTGCCTTGCTGCAGCGTGCGCTTGAGCTGGGCGCGGTCAAGCTCGCGCTCCCAGGCCGAAACCACCACGGTGGCCACGCCGTTGCCGATGATGTTGGTCAGCGCGCGGCACTCGCTCATGAAGCGGTCGATGCCGAGGATCAGCACCATGCCGGCCACCGGGATGGTCGGCACCACCGCCAGCGTGGCGGCCAGCGTGATGAAGCCCGCGCCGGTCACGCCGCTGGCGCCCTTGGACGTGAGCATGGCGACCGCCAGGATGGTGAGCTGCTGCATCAGCGTCAGCTCGATGCCGGTGGCCTGCGCGATGAAGATCACCGCCATGGTCATGTAGATGTTGGTGCCGTCCAGGTTGAACGAGTAGCCGGTCGGCACGACCAGGCCCACCACCGACTTGGAGCAGCCCAGCTTCTCCAGCTTCTCCATCAGGTGCGGCAGCGCGGCTTCGGAGGAGCTGGTGCCCAGCACGATCAGCAGCTCTTCCTTGATGTACGAGATGAAGCGCAGGATGTTGAAGCCGGTCAGGCGCGCGATGGTGCCCAGCACGAACACCACGAAGATGATCGCGGTGAAGTAGAAGGTGCCGATCAGCTTGAGCAGCGGCACCAGCGAGCCCAGGCCGTACTTGCCGATGGTGAAGGCCATCGCGCCGAACGCGCCGATCGGCGCCACCTTGGTGATGACGTGCACGATGTGGAAGAACACCTTCGACACCTGCTCGATCAGTTGCACGACGATGCGCGCGCGCTCGCCGATGGCCGCAAGGGCCGCGCCGAAGAACATCGAAACCAGCAGGATCTGCAGGATGTCGCCGTTGGCGAACGCGCTGAAGATCGTGTCCGGGATGATGTGCATCAGGAACTCGACCGTGCTCTGGCCGTGCGCCTTGGACACGTACTGCGCGATCGACTTGGTGTCGAGCGTGGCCGGATCGATGTTGAAGCCCACGCCCGGCTTGAGCAGATGCCCCGCGCCCAGCCCGATCAGCAGCGCGAAGGTTGAGACGATCTCGAAATACAGCAGCGCCTTGCCGCCCACGCGGCCGACCTTCTTCATGTCGCTCATGCCGGCAATGCCGGTCACCACGGTACAGAAGATGATGGGCCCGATGATCATCTTGATCAGCTTGATGAAGCCATCGCCCAGCGGCTTCATGGCCACGCCTGTGTCGGGCCAGAAATGGCCCAGCAGGATGCCGACAAAGATGGCGAACAGCACCTGCACGTACAGGATCTTGTAGAAGGGTTTCCTCATGATGTCGTCCTCGGTTTCTTGGCCATACCCGCCGGGGCGGCGGGTGCGCACCGTCACGGGATGCGGCGCGTCTGGGACGAAGGAATCGCAATCGGTGTGCCAGAGGGCGGCGATGTCGTAACTCTTTGATTTGAAAGGGAGGGGGCTGGTGCGGGCAGGGGGCTGCACTCCGGATTTCCGGAATTCCGGAATGCCTGGCTCCGGGAATTCGGAATGGCGGATGCGCTGGGGGTGCGCAATATGGCACATGGTCTGCCGGGTTGCAGTGCTCCGTCGTCCCGGCCGTGCGCGCCGGAGCGGGATTGACCGCAGTCCGGCCCTCCGTACACCGTATAATTCCGAGCTTCCATCAATGCCGCCGGACGCGCCGAAGCCAGTGCCGGTGCGGCACGCATTTATTTCCCAGCACGCATGAGCAGCTATTACCAGCACCACGTCTTTTTCTGCCTCAACCAGCGCGAGGACGGCGAGAACTGCTGCGCCCAGCACAACGCCAAGGCCATGCAGGAATACGCCAAGAAGCGCTGCAAGGAACTGGGCATCGCTGGCGGGGAAGGCCGCGTGCGCATCAACAAGGCCGGCTGCCTGAACCGGTGTGAACTCGGACCGGTACTGGTGGTCTACCCCGAGGCCGTCTGGTACACCTACGTCGACGAGCACGATATCGACGAGATCATCGACAGCCATCTGCTGCACGGCAAGCCCGTCGAGCGGCTGATGGTGGACCGCTGAGCACGGCGCCTGTCGGTGCGGCCCAGGCCGGCATCAAGGATGTCCCCGAGGTTTCCCAGTATTTCCCGTCGCAGTGCCGCTTCAGCCCGAGCGCAGCGGCAGCGTTTTCCATTGCCCCAGTTGCATCGTCCATTGCCAACATGAACGCGCATACCCAGGTACTGACCATTGCCGGCCCGGCCGGCGCGATCGACCTCTCGGTCGACCTGCCGCAAGCGGCCCCGCGCGGGCTGGCGCTGGTGGCGCACCCGCATCCGCTGTTTGGCGGCACCAAGGACAACAAGGTGGCGCAGACGCTGGCGCGCAGCTTCGTGCAGCTCGGCTACGCCACGGTGCGCCCGAATTTCCGTGGCGTGGGCAACAGCGCCGGCGAGCACGACAACGGCGTGGGCGAGCAGGACGACCTGCTGGCCGTGGTCGCGTGGATGCGCGAACAGACCGCGTGGTCGCCCGATGCCGCCACGCTGCCGCTGGCCATGGGCGGTTTCTCGTTCGGCAGCTTCGTGACCACGCACGTCGCGAAGCGCCTGGCCGATGCCGGCACGCCCGCGCAGCGCCTGGTGCTGGTCGGCACGGCCGCGAGCCGCTGGCAGGTGGCCGACGTACCGGCCGATACCATCGTCATCCACGGCGAGCAGGACGACACCGTGCCGCTGCAGAGCGTGTTCGACTGGGCCCGCCCGCAGGAACTGCCGGTCATTGTCATCCCCGGCGCCGATCATTTCTTTCACCGCAAGCTGCACCTGATCAAGCAGCTCGTCGTCAATGCGTGGGACCGGTGAAGCCGGGCTCACCGCCTGTCATGCCGCCTTGGGCGCCATGCCGGCACCCGCAATCGTCCCTAGCGAAACTTATCTTGTCGGAAACTGAAACATGCTGAACAGAGCCACGCCGCGCCTTGCGTCCGTCTTTGCCCCCGCCGCCATCGTCGCGGCAGCCACGCTTGCCGCCGCGCCCGCCGCTGTCCTGGCCCAGGGCGTATCGATGCCGCAGGTGGCGGCCAAGTCCTGGATGCTGTACGACGTGACCAGCGGCCAGGCCCTGGCTTCGCAGAACGCGGACATGCGCATCGAGCCGGCATCGCTGACCAAGCTGATGACCGCCTACCTGGCGTTCGAGGCCCTGAAGGAAAAGCGCCTGACGCTGGACCAGGCCGTGGTGCCGACCACCGTGGTGCTGAAGGTCAAAAGCGATGAATCGCGCATGTTCATCGAGCCCAACAAGCCCGTCACCGTGCAGGATCTGCTGCTGGGCCTGATCGTCCAGTCGGGCAATGACGCCGCGCTGGCGCTGGCCGAAGCCGTGGGCGGCTCGGAAGAGGGTTTCGTCGCGATGATGAACCGCGAAGCCCAGCGCATGGGCATGAAGAACACCCACTTCACCAACACCGACGGCATTCCCGACCCGAACCACTACACCACGGCGGTGGACCTGGCGACGCTGACCACGCGCCTGATCCAGGACTTCCCGGAGTACTACGGCATGTACTCGCAGAAGGAGTTCACCTATAACAAGATCAGGCAGCCCAACCGCAACCGCCTGCTGTACATCGACCCGACCGTCGACGGCGTCAAGACCGGCCACACCAAGTCGGCCGGCTACTGCCTGGTTTCGTCGGCCAAGCGGCCGCTGGCCAATGTGCCGAACGGCTCGCGCCGGCTGATCTCGATCGTGATCGGCACCGCCACCGAACAGGTGCGCACGCAGGAAAGCCTGAAGATCCTCAACTACGGCTTCCAGTTCTTCGACACGCTGCGCCTGTATGACAAGGGCCAGGTGCTGGCCACGCCCGACATCTACAAGGGCAAGAACGGCACGGTCAAGATCGGCGTGCAGAACGAGACCTTCGTCACCGTGCCCAAGGGCACGGGCGGTCGCCTGAAGCCGGTGCTGGAACGCCAGGAACTGCTGATCGCCCCGATCGCCGCGGGCCAGCAGGTGGGCACGGTGAAGCTGATGGACGGCACCAGCAAGGTGGCGGAGTTCCCGGTGGTGGCGCTGGAAGAAGTGCCCGAGGCCGGCTTCTTCGGCCGCCTGTGGGACACCATCCGCCTGTGGTTCAAGCGCAAGTGATGTGATGGCGCAGCCCGGCACGCCATGCGTGCACCGGGCTGCCGGAGAAACTGACATGACAGCCGACAACAATGGCGGCGGCAAGCCGGGCGACATTCCGCCCGAGCAGTCGCTGATCGAGTACCCCAGTGATTTTCCCATCAAGGTGATGGGCGCGATGCAGGATGGCTTTGCCGAAGCCATCGTGACGCTGGTGCAGGAGTTCGACCCTGGCTTCCACGCCGGCAAGATGGAAATGCGCCCGTCCAGCAAGGGCAACTATCTGGGCCTGACCGTCACCGTGTGGGTGACCAGCCGCGAGCAGCTCGACGATATCTATCGCGCGCTGACGGCGCATCCGATGGTGAAGGTGGTGCTGTAAGGCATCGTCTTACGGTATCGTTTCCCGCATTGTTTTCTCCCCTCTCCCGCGCGCGGGAGAGGAGCCGGGGGAGAGGGCAGGCGTATGCAATATCGACGCCCGTCACTTCGTTGACATTCCTGCCCTCTCCCCCAACCCCTCTCCCGCAAGCGGGAGAGGGGAGCTGCCTGTAACGTGAGACACGCGCTCAGCAACGGCATGCTTCTTCCCATACCAACATGAACACCATTACCCTCAAGCCCGGCAAGGAAAAGTCCCTGCTGCGCCGCCACCCGTGGATCTACGCGACCGGCATCGCCAGCACCGAAGGCCGCTGCGAGCCGGGCGCGACCGTCATCGTGCGTGCTGCCGATGGCCGCTTCCTGGCGAAAGCCGCCTACAGCCCCGAATCGCAGATTCGCGCCCGCGTGTGGACCTTCGACGAGAACGAGCCGGTCGACCACGCCCTGTTCAAGCGACGCGTGGCGGCGGCGATCGCCTATCGCCGCCAGTGGGTGAAGGACAGCGACGCGGTGCGACTGATTTTCGGTGAATCCGACCGTCTGCCGGGCCTGATCGTCGACTACTACGGCAACGGCGCCAACGGCCAGCTCGTGTGCCAGTTCAATGCTGCGGGCGTGGAGCATTGGAAGACCGCCATCGTGCAGGCGCTGATCAAGGAAACCGGCTGCCCGAACGTGTATGAGCGCTCCGACGCTGCCGTGCGCCAGCGCGAAGGGCTGGAGCTGGTGACCGGCGTACTGGCAGGTGCCGAGCCTGACCCGGCGCTGTCGGTGACGGAGCATGGCGTGCGCTACTACGTGGACGTGCGCAATGGCCACAAGACCGGCTTCTATGTCGACCAGCGCGACAACCGCAAGCTGGTCGGCGATCTTGCGGCCGGCCGCGAGGTGCTCAACTGCTTCTGCTATACGGGCGGTTTCTCGCTGGCGGCGCTGCGTGGCGGCGCCACGTCGGTGACGTCGATCGATTCGTCGGGCGAGGCGCTGAAGATCGCCGCCGGCAATGTCGCGCTCAACGGTTTCGACGAAAACCGCGCGACGTGGCTCGACGCCGACGTGTTCAAGACGCTGCGTGAATTCCGCGCCGAGGGCCGCCAGTTCGACCTGATCGTGCTCGATCCGCCGAAGTTCGCGCCGTCGGCCCAGCACATCGACCGCGCCGCGCGCGCCTACAAGGAAATCAATCTTGTTGGCACGCAGCTGCTGCGTCCGGGCGGGCTGCTGTTCACGTACTCGTGCTCGGGCGCGATCAGCATGGAGCTGTTCCAGAAGATCGTGGCCGGCGCGGTGACGGATGCGCGTGCGGATGCGCGTATCCTGCGCCGGCTGTCGGCGGGTACGGACCATCCGATGCTGACGGCGTTCCCGGAAGGGGAGTATCTGAAGGGGTTGTTGCTGGAGAAGGTGGCGTAAAGGCGTCGACAGCGGGCCTGTCAAGGCCCGCGTCTCACCGCCACATATTCCGCATCCTGCTGGCCAGGTCCACCGGCGCCAGCATCGCTTTCGCCGGCGCTTCCCCCGGCATCGGCGGAGGCGGCCACGACCGGCTGTAGAAATTCGGCATCACGCGGTTCGGCAGGAAGCGCGTGCGCGACGCATACACATGGCGATCGCCGAACCCCGGCTGCTGGTGCACGTAGAAGCGCTGCGGCACCACGACGTCAAGATGGTCCTTGGCGCGTGTCATCGCCACATACAGCAGACGCCTTTCCTCTTCGATCTCTTCGGTGGTGCCCGTGGCCAGGTCCGACGGCATGCAGCCGTCCACGGCGTTGAGCACATACACCGCCTTCCATTCCTGCCCCTTGGCCGAGTGGATCGTCGACAGGATCAGGAAATCCTCATCGCGCAGCGGCACGCCCGATTCATCGCTGGACGCGCTCGGAGGGTCCAGCGTCAGCTCTGTCAGGAAACGCTCGCGCGAGGCGTAGGTCGCGGCAATGCGTTCGAGCTGCTGCAGGTCGGCCATGCGCGCGGCGGCATCGTCATGGATGCGCTCCAGGTGCGGCTGGTACCAGGCGACGACCTGCTCGAACTCCGACGGCCATGGCGATGCCGGCCCCAGCAGCGTGCGGGCGAGCGCCAACAGGTCCGCCCAGGCCGGCGCCGCAGCCGGTGGCGGCTCGAACGACTCCAGCGCAAACAGTGGCTCGGTGGTGACCGCCAGCGCGTCCAGCACGCGTGCGGCCGTCTTGGGTCCGATGCCGGGCAGCAACTGCAGCGTGCGGAATCCCGCGATGCGGTCCAGCGGATTCTGGAGCCAGCGCACCACGGCCATCGCGTCCTTCACGTGCGTGGACTCGAGGAACTTGAGCCCGCCGAACTTCACGAACGGGATATTGCGCCGGGCCAGTTCGATCTCGAGCTGCGCGCTGTGGTCGGCGGCGCGGAACAGCACCGCCTGCGCCATCAGCGCCAGGCCCGCCTCGCGCCGCTCCAGCACGCGCTCGACCACGTAGCGGGCCTGGTCGGCCTCATCGTTGACGACGATGACGCCCGGCTTCTCGGCGGATGTCCGCTCTGACCACAGGTCCTTGGTGTAGCGCTCGGCGGCCAGGCCGATCACCGCGTTGGCCGCTTGCAGAATCGGCTGCGTCGAACGGTAGTTCTGCGACAGCGTGACCTGCTGCGCCGGCGGCGTGAACTGCGCGGGGAAATCGAGGATGTTGCGCACGGTGGCGCCGCGGAATGCGTAGATCGACTGTGCGTCGTCGCCGACCACCGTGAGGCCCCGTCCATCGGGCCGCAGCGCCAGCAGGATCGACGCCTGCAGCGCATTGGTGTCCTGGTATTCGTCGACGAGGACATGGTCGAAGCGCGCACCCATGTCCTGCGCGATGGCGGGTTCGGTCAGCGCCTGCGCCCAGTACAGCAGCAGGTCGTCATAGTCGAGCACCTGCTGCTTCTGCTTGGCTTCCACATAGCCTGCGAACAGCGCGCGCAGCGCATCGACCCACATGGTGTAGCGCGGGAACCAGCGCTTGAGCACGTCCTCGAGCGGCGCCTGCGTGTTGACCACGCGTGAATAGATCGACAGGCAGGTTTCCTTCTTCGGGAAGCGGCCGGCCTGCTCGGATAGCCCCAGGTCGTGCCGCACCACGTGCATCAGGTCGGCGGCGTCGCCGCGGTCGCAAATGGTGAAGGCCGGCGACAGGCCCAGCGTCTCCGCATACTCGCGCAGCAGGCGCGCGCCGATGGCGTGGAAGGTGCCGGACCACTGCAGCGCGGCACGGCCTGCACCGGTATTGGTGCCGAGTGCCTGGTCGACGATGCGCTCCACGCGCCGCCCCATCTCCGCCGCCGCGCGGCGCGAGAACGTGAGCAGCAGGATGCGGCGCGGATCGGCGCCGTTCAGCACGAGGTGCGCGACGCGGTGCGCGAGCGTATTGGTCTTGCCGGAACCGGCGCCGGCGATGATCAGCAGTGGCCCGTCGCTGTGATGCTCGACCGCGGCCCGCTGTTCCGGATTGAGCCGCGCGAGATACGCCGGTACGTCGGCGTCCGGTGAGACTTCTGCTGCGGGGGCGGATGGCGGTTCCGCGAGGGAGGCAAGGTCCAGTGACACGGGCAGTTCGGTTGGCGGCCAGGGCGGCGGGGGCGGGAAAGACTGGCGCAAACTGTATATCCATACAGGCTTCCGGCGCAAGCCGGGCGCGCCGCTACGGCAACAGACCAACAAAAAAGGTGCTCGATGAGCACCTTTTTGTACCTTTTCGCAACTGTTGCCGGGAATTCGTCAAGCAGCTTGTGCTAGCGCGCCGTCGAGCAGCTTGTGCAGCGCGTCCCATTCGGGCTCGCCGACGTAGCGCTTCAGGATGCGGCCGTCCTTGTCAACAACGAAGGTGGTGGGCGTCAGCTGCACATTGCCGAAGGCCTTGGCCGCCGTGCCGTCCGAGTCCATCGCGACCTTGAACGGCAGCCTGCGTGTCTTGGCGTAGTTCATCACGTACATCGGCGGATCGTAGTTCATCGCCACAGCCACGAACTCCAGGCCCTTGCCCTTGTATTGCTCGTAGGTGCGGACCATGTCCGGCATTTCCTTGACGCAGGTGGCACAGCTGGTCGCCCAGAAGTTGATCAGGTAGACCTTGCCTTTGAGGTCGCCGGTGCTGACTTTCTCGCCCGACAGCAAGGTGAACGTGGCAGCGGGCGCCCGGCTCGATGGCGACAGCGCGCGATAGCCGAACCAGCCCAGCGCGGCGAGTACGGCGACGGCCACGGCAATGGGCCATAGCTTGCGGGGTTTGGAAGTGGCGGAAGCGGCGTTTGTCATGGCAAGGCGGCCCGGCATGGGCCGGGCCCGTTCAACTGGCAACAGACCATTCTAAACCCGGGCGCGCCGTCATGCTGCCATCAGGCAGCTGCGTCAATCCGCCGCAGCCCCGGGGCCGGTCAGCGCGCGGCGGCGACGGCTGCTCGCGCCTGGCCAAGCGACTGTTCCAGATAGGCGCCGTAGAAATCAGGCTGGACGCCGCGCAGCGGACCGGCTGCCTGCCGCCCTTTGCGGTCGAGAAACAGCACCGTCGGGGCGACACGCACCTGGTGGGCCCGTGCCCACGCGCGTGCGGTGGTCATGGTGCCATCGGTGTCGCGCAGCGGGGTGTCGGCCGTCATGTCGAGTTCGCGCACGGCGATCTTGCCAGCCGCCGCCTGCGGGCCGAGGTAGCTGTTGCGCACGGTCTCGCAATAGCCGCAATCGGGCAGGGATACCAGCACCACGAGCGGCTCGCCACGGCGCGCCGCGTCGGCGGCGTGGGCGGCCAGGTCGGTCGCGCGCGGCAGGTGGGCCGTGCCGGCACGGGCGGGCACGGCGAGCGTGGCCATCGTCAACAGCAGGGCTGCCGCCAGGCGAACGGACGGGCGATGTGACTGGATAAGCGGGAGCATCATGTGGAATGCGGCAAGCACGGGCCGGCCGCTTCCCGGATAATACCGGTTTCCGCCCGGCAGCGAGGCGCGCCCGCCACGCTTTCCCAGGGTCCCGACAATACGCGCCGCACCGTACGGCCACGCCCCGATGCCCTTTCCTCAGGTTTGTCAGTGGTTCCTCCGGTTTCGCCTGGTGCTGCCGGCCGTGCTCGCCGTGGCCTGGCTCGGCGCGTGTTCGCCGCGCTATGACTGGCGCACGATCCAGTCGGGCGAGGGGGCCTATGCCGCGCTCTATCCGGGCAAACCTACGAGTGCCGCGCGCGACGTCGCCATTGCCGGGCGCAAGCTGCCGATGACCATGGAAGCGGCGCGCGTCGACGACATGCTGTTCGCCGTCGGCGTGGTCACGCTGCCGGTCGACGATGCCGGGCTGCGGCGCGAGGCGCTGGCCGCCATGCAGTCCGGCCTGCTTGCCAACCTTGGCGTGCATGCCGGCGAGCCCGCGCGCACGCGCGCGGTGACGATCCAGTCTGCCGACCAGCCGGCGCGGCCGCTCGATGGCGTGGAAGTCGAGGTAAGCGGCGTGTCGCCGCAGGACCAGTCGCCGCGCCGCCTGACTGCGCGGCTCGTGGCCGTGGGCACGCGGGCCTACCAGGCCGTGGTGCTGGAGTCGGGCGAGGGCGCGCGCGACCAGCGCCATGCCGAGCAGGTGGAGCAGTTCCTGGGCGGGTTCCATCCATATTGACCCGGTATCAGGCGTGACGGTGGGTGCCATTCCGCCCCGAAGGTTTTGTGTGAAGGAGAGAAGTGATGCGTTGGGAAGTCTGGCTGGCCTATTTCGCCGCGTGCTGGGTCATTGCGGTGTCGCCCGGTTCGGGCGCAGTGCTGTCGATGAGCCATGGCCTGTCGTACGGCGTGCGCAGGACCTCGACCACGATCTTCGGCCTGCAGGCCGGCCTGGTCATCATCCTGCTGGTGGCCGGCGGCGGGCTGGGGGCGCTGCTGCTGGCGTCGGAGCATGCGTTTGCCGCGGTCAAGACCGTGGGCGCCCTGTACCTGATCTACCTGGGCCTGCAGCAATGGCGTGCGCGGGTCGAGGAGGGGGCGGCGGCTAATGGCAACGGCGCCGCGCGTATGACGCCCATGAGCCCGCGCCGGCGTTTCGCCACCGGCCTGCTGACCAACGTAACCAACCCGAAGGGCATCATCTTCATGGTCGCCGTGCTGCCCCAGTTCATCGATCCCACACATCCGCTCGCGCCGCAGCTCGCCATCCTTGCCGCGACCATGTGCGCCGTGGACCTGATCGTCATGCACGGCTATGCGCTGCTGGCCTCGCGCATGCAGGGCCTGTTCCGCAATGCGCGCGCCGTTCGGTGGCAGAACCGCTTCTTCGGCAGCGTGCTGATGGCGGTGGGGGCGGCGCTGTTTTTTGTGCGGCGTCAGCACGGCTGAGGGTGTCGGAGTCGCTTTAATGCGTGACGGACCGAACGGTCCGCCCACCGCTGGTCATGTCCAAGCCTGCGTGGGATAGCTATGCCCCCAGCCGTCGGTCGGGCCTGCGGCGGTCAAGACAGACCGGACTTTGACCTGATGCTTCTTTAGCAAGTCGTATCGATGAATGCGGCGCTGCAGTTGCCCCACCACAACGCCAGGGTGAACCTGCATGCGCTGCGCAAAGAGGCATACCCTCTCGTCTGTAAAGAACGGCCCGACTTCAGCGACAAAATCATCGAGCTGCGCCTTCGGTACGCAGAAATCTTCCGCTTCGGCATTGGCAACGCGCTCTTCCTCAGGCAGCTCATTACTCTGGCCATTGTCGACTTCCTGGTCGAGACAAACGCCAGCCTTCCCGTGGCCGCGGAGTACATGTTCGAGTTCATGACGCAGGACAAACCAGAAATTGTCTATGCGATCGTGCCGCAGTGACATCGCGATAACGGGCTTTCTTGCGTCGAGCCAGAAGCAGGCGCCATCGATTTTCGATCCCGGCAGGGTCTCGATAAAGACAACTCTTACCCCTGCGCTTGTGAGTAATGCGGTGACGCCTGCGGCATCCTCTGGCGCATTCATGAGTGAACGCAGAGTCGGAATGACCTTCCTGAGGGCTTCCTCCGAATACGGCTTTGCAGCCAGCGTTTCAGCGATGCTTCGTGCACGGAACAGCCAGGCAAATTGTTGGCTGGTGATGTTCTCGTATGACGCCTTCCTGGCAGCGTGCAGGAAGCGCGGGCGTTCATCTATGCCCGAGATTTCGAAGAAGTTGAAAAGCTCCTGCTGCAGTACGTCGACGTTGCGAGTTGCCTGGAGCCAGCCGCGCTTGACCATCTCCCTGACAGGGTAGGCGGCATGGAGCCTGGCCTTGCGGGCAATGTCATTGCCGACGTTTCTTACCTTCGACAGTTGGTACTGGCTCTCAAGATTCATCCAGAGTTCCGGGCCGGTCCCAAGCGCTTCGCCAATGGCGACTGCGGTTTCCGGTGTCACCGCGCGCTTGCCGCCGATGACCTCGCTGACCAGCCTGGTGTCCTTGTCGATGATTTCCGCGAACTCGGTCTGCGTCCATCCTCTGGCCTCAAGCTCCTCCTTCAGGAATTCGCCGGGTGGGAAGACCTCGGCCGGAACGCGCGTACTACCCATGCTGCTCTCCATTCAGTGATAGTCCTCGATGCCGACCACTGCGACGACTTTCCCGCTGTCGCGTTGTTCCAGCCGCAGGATCAAACGCCATTGGGCGTTAAGGCGCATGGAGTACTGCCCCTGACGGCTTCCCTGAAGCTTTTCAAAGTGCAGCGAAGTCAGTGCGTAGAACGCCCGTTCATCGGTGGCCGCCCGGATGAGCTGGAGGCGCCTCCGGTACAGACTGACGATCGGCCTCGCAAATCCGGTCGTGAACGCCGGATCGGTCTCGAGTCTGTCGTACACAGGATCGTCGAATTCGATTTCCATGCTCTTTCAATATATGTATCTTTACACCATGTGTAAAGATACATAAATAAAAGTTTGTTTCGAAAACTGCATGCTGGCGGCACGCCGTCCGGTTTGCTTCAATGAGGGAGAGCCCCCTCGCTGCGGAGATCCCCTCAATGCCGACATTCCCGTTCCCGCAGGCCGGCACGCTTGCGTACCCCGCGCATACCGTGCCACCTGTCGACGATCCCCCGCCGCCGGGTGTCCCGCCCGATCTGCCCCTGCCGCCGGAAGAGGATCCGGTCCCGCCGCCCGTCGAGCCGCCTGTCGGCGTGCCGCCGCGCCGCTGAGCCCATCAGATCGGCGTCATCCCGGCGTGCGCAGGGCGCGCCGGTACTGGATAGCCTCGCCCACGTGCGCGGTGGTCAGGACTTCGGCGCCCTCCAGGTCAGCGATCGTGCGGGCCACCTTGAGCACCCGGAAGTAGGACCGTGCCGACCAGGCCAGCCGGGCCATGGCCCCGCGCAGCAAGGCCTGGGCGGTCGGCTCCAGCGGGCAGTGCCGGTCGATCTCGCGCCCGGACAGGTCGCTGTTGGGTTTGCCTTGCCGCGCAAGCTGGCGCTCGCGCGCAAGCAGCACGCGGGCGCGCACCACTTCGCTGGGTTCGCCGGCGGGGCCGTCCAGCATTTCGCCCTGGTCCTGGGCCGGCACCTCGATCTGGAGGTCGATCCGGTCCAATAGCGGCCCCGAAATCTTTGACTGGTAGCGCCGGACCTGGTCCGGCGTGCAGCGGCACGCGCGCTCGGGATGGCCCAGGTAGCCGCAAGGGCACGGGTTCATGGCGGCCACGAACTGGAAGCAGGCCGGGAAGTCGGCATGGCCCGCAGCGCGGGCGATGGTGATGCGGCCCGATTCCAGCGGCTCGCGCAGCACTTCCAGTACCTTGCGGTCGAATTCCGGCAGTTCATCCAGGAAAAGCACACCGTGGTGGGCCAGCGAGATCTCGCCGGGGCGCGGGTTGCCGCCGCCGCCGACCATGGCCGGCCCCGAGGCGGTGTGATGGGGCGACCGGCACGGCCGCATGCCCCATCGCGACGGCTTGAAGCCGCCCGGCGTCAGGCTGAGCACGGCGGCCGATTCCAGTGCTTCGTCCAGCGACATTGGTGGCAACAGGCCGGGCAGGCGTTGGGCAAGCATGGATTTTCCGGTGCCGGGCGGCCCGACCAGCAGCGCCGAGTGTTGCCCGGCGGCAGCCACCTCCATGGCGCGCCGCGCCTGCGCCTGCCCACGCACGTCGCGCATGTCCGGCCCTGGTTCCGGTACCAGCGCGAGCGCAGCCGGTACGGCGCGGGCCAGGCGACGGTCATGAGGCGGTGTGAAATGGGCGCAGACCTCGCGCAGCGTGGCGCCGCCGTGGACGGTCAGGTCTTCGATCAATGCCGCCTCGGCCCCGTTGCCGGCCGCTACCAGGAACGCGCGGGGCGTGCCGCCGGATGCCTGCCGTACGGCGTTCTCGCGCGCAAGGTGCATGGCCATCGCCAGCGCGCCGCGCACGGGACGCAGGTCGCCGGACAGCGACAGCTCGGCGGCAAACTCGTACTGGTCCAGCTCCGCGGAGGGAACCTGGCCGCTTGCCGCCAGGATGCCGAGCGCGATGGCAAGGTCGAACCGGCCGGACTCCTTTGGCAGATCCGCCGGCGCCAGGTTGACTGTGATGCGGCGGTTGGGAAACTCGAAGCCGCTGTTGAGGATAGCGGCGCGCACGCGCTCGCGGCTCTCGCGTACGCCGGTGTCGGCCAGGCCGACGATGGTGAAGACCGGCAGGCCATTGGCCAGGTGGGTTTCGACGCGCACGGGCGGCGCCTCGATGCCGCTGAGCGCGCGGCTGTGCAGGACGGCAAGGCTCATGTCACGGAAGCAGTTGTGATGGAAGCGTTAACGAAAAAGGCCGCCGTGGAACGGCGGCCTTTCGGCAAAGGGTCGGGCCAGGGGCCGTGGCGTCATGCGCCCCCGGTGGTGTCCACCGCGCCGGGGCCGGGCGGAATGCCGGCGCGGCGCTCGAGCTCGGCCACGCGTTCTTCCAGTTCCTCCAGGCGCGCGCGCGTGCGCGCCAGCACCTGCGACTGCACGTCGAATTCCTCGCGGGTGACCAGGTCCAGCCGGGCGAAGCCCTGGGTCATCATGCTGCGCACGTTCTTTTCGATGTCCCTTGCCGGCGAGTTGCGCAGTGCCTCGCTGACCTTGTTCTGCAGGTCGTTGAAGAGATCGGTCGGTTTCATGGTTTCTCCTTCGCGCACCGTGGTGGTGCCAATGCGGGAAATGACCTGCCGTATGCCTCGCTTTCGCACAGGAATTGGGCGCCCCTATTGCGGGCGGCCCGTCCGTCTGGCGTGCCGGCCTGTCATCTTCAGGCTTCGATTATCGCCCTTCAGGCACGTGGGTGAAAGCACTGCCGCGCGGCCGTTCACACCTTTTGACGTGATCTGGCTTTGCTGCAAGGCAGATTCAAGCCGGGTTTTGATCACCCTTCGTCCTGCGGGCTTTCCCGAATGCGAGGATTCGGCGTAGCTGGCACGGCTGTTGCAGTAGTGAGTCCGCCTGCATCACCGAAACCCTAACAAACGAAATCCGAGCCAAAAAGGAAAAGGAGAGGAAATCCATGAAGAAGTTGGCCCTTGCAGTCAGCGCGGTCGTTCTCTGCAGTTCCGCTGCCAGCGCCTTCGCCCAGAGCGCGACGGACGCGCCGGCCCCGGCTGCCGCTGCCGCCGAGCCCGCGTCGCCGCATACGTTCACGGCGAACGTCTCGCTGGTCAGCGACTATCGCTATCGCGGCATCAGCCAGACCAACCTGCGCCCGGCGATTCAGGGCGGGTTCGACTACTCGCACGAGAGCGGTTTCTACGTGGGTAACTGGAACTCCAGCATCAGCTGGCTCGAGGACGCCAACTCGTCCGTGTCGGCGCCTGTGGAGATGGATTTCTACGGCGGCTTCAAGAACACCTTCAAGGTGTCGGACCTGGAGTTCAACTACGACCTCGGCGTGCTCGAGTACTACTACCCGGGCGGTTACAACAACCCGCGCCCGTACACCACCGAGCTGTACGCCGGCATCGGCTGGGGCCCGGTGTTCCTGAAGTACTCGCACTCGCTCACCAACCTGTTCGGCTGGGCGGACAGCAAGAACAGCTACTACGTCGACCTGACCGCGAACGTGCCGCTCAATTTCTGGGACCTGACGTTCAACGCACACGTGGGCTACCAGGGCGTGAACCACAACAGCGATGCCTCGTACACCGACTGGAAGATCGGCGTGACCAAGGACCTGGGCAAGGGCTTCTCGCTGGCGGTGGCCTACGTGGATACCAACGCCAAGGAAATTGCGTACACCAGCGCCAACCGCGGCCGCTATCTCGGCAAGGCCGCCGCCTGGGCATCGATCACCAAGACTTTCTGAAACTGCTGCAGGCCGGGCGGGCCTGATGCAGGTCCGCCGCTAGGAGAAATCTGATGAAACTCATCATCGCAGTCATCAAGCCGTTCAAGCTCGACGAGGTGCGCGAGGCGCTGTCCGACGTTGGCGTGTCCGGCATCACCGTCACGGAAGTGAAAGGCTTCGGCCGCCAGAAGGGCCACACCGAGCTGTACCGCGGCGCCGAATACATCGTCGACTTCCTGCCCAAGGTGAAGATCGAAGTGGCCGTGCCCGACGATGTGGTGGAGCGCGCCATCGAGGCCATCGAGAAATCGGCCCGTACCGGCAAGATCGGCGACGGCAAGATCTTCGTGGCGCCGATCGAGCAGGTCATCCGCATCCGCACCGGCGAGACCGGCAGCGATGCCCTGTGACAGCACAACGACAAGAGGTTAAGCAAATGAAAACCTGGTTCAAGCGAATCCTGACGGCGGGCGCGATGGCGCTGGCCATCGGCACGGCCGGCGTCGGCCTGTCCACCCATGCCGTCGCGCAGGACAAGCCGGCTGCCGAGGCTTCCGCGCCAGCCGCCTCCGCGGGTCCGGCGGCGGCGCCTGCTGCAGCCACGGCCGCCCCCGCCGCCGCAGCGCCGGCCGAAGCGGCTGCCGCACCGGCCGCGCCCGTGCCCAACAAGGGCGATACCGCCTGGCTGCTCGTGAGCACGGCCTTCGTGATCCTGATGACGCTGCCGGGCCTGGCGCTGTTCTACGGCGGCCTGGTGCGTTCCAAGAACATGCTGTCGGTGCTGATGCAGTGCCTGGTGATCTTCTCGCTGGTTGCGCTGCTGTGGGCCATCTACGGCTACAGCTTCGCCTTCACGGAGGGCAACGCGTTCTTCGGCGGCACCGACCGGCTCTTCATGAAGGGGCTGACAGTTGACGCCGTGGCCGCCACCTTCAGCAAGGGCGTGGTCGTGCCGGAACTCGGCTACTTCGCGTTCCAGTGCGCGTTCGCCTGCATCACGTGCGGCCTGATCATCGGCGCCTTCGCCGAACGTGCCAAGTTCTCGGCCGTGCTGGTGTTCGTGGTGCTGTGGTTCACCTTCTCCTATATCCCGATGGCTCACATGGTCTGGTTCTGGCCGGGTCCGGATGCCTACACCGACGCTGCCGCAGGCGCTGCCGCGACCGCCAAGGGTGGCTGGCTGTTCCAGAAGGGCGCGCTCGACTACGCTGGCGGTACCGTGGTGCACATCAATGCCGCGGTGGCGGGCCTGGTGGGCGCCTACATGTTCGGCAAGCGTATCGGCTTCGGCCGTGAAGCGATCCGCCCGCACAGCCTGACCTTCACCATGGTCGGTGCCTCGCTGCTGTGGTTCGGCTGGTTTGGCTTCAACGCCGGCTCAGGCCTGGAAGCCAACGGCGGCGCCGCGCTGGCCTTCGTCAACACGCTGCTGGCCACCTGTGCCGCAGTGCTGTCCTGGACCTTCGGCGAGTGGATCGGCAAGGGCAAGCCCTCGATGCTGGGTGGCGCGTCGGGTGCGGTGGCCGGCCTGGTGGCCATCACCCCGGCAGCCGGTTTCGTTGGCCCGATGGGCTCGATCGTGATGGGCCTGGTGGCCGGCCTGCTGTGCCTGTGGGGCGTGACTGGCCTGAAGCGCATGCTGGGCATGGACGACTCGCTGGACGTGTTCGGCGTGCACGGCGTGGGCGGCATCGTGGGTGCGCTGCTGACCGGCGTGTTCGCCGCGCCGAGCCTCGGTGGCACCGGCATCTACGACTACGTGGCCAACAAGGTGGCGGACGATTACTCGATCGCCAGCCAGGTCTGGGTCCAGTTCGAGGGTGTGCTGACCACCATCGTGTGGTCCGGCGTGGTGGCCTTCGTGGCCTACAAGCTGGTGGACATGCTGATCGGCCTGCGGGTGCCGGAAGAAGAAGAGCGCGAGGGCCTGGATATTACCTCGCACGGTGAAACCGCTTATGAAGTCTGATCGTAAAGGTGTTGTGCTGGAGAGCTGATTGGGAATCGACTCTCAGGAGTTCTGCCCGGCCGCGTGCCGGGCTTTTTTCATTTTGCGGCCGCCGGCCGAAGCCTGGCGCGGCGCTGTGCGGTTTTCGTCGGGTGCTTAAATCCGATCTTAAAAAGCTTCAATTGTCTTTAGCGAGGCGCGCACATAAAGTGCCAGTGAGGCAGTTTCCTCCACCTGCAGAACGCTCCCCGTATCTGTCAGGCCATTTGAAAGCGCGGCGTGCCGCGCTTCCTTTTTTTGTGCCGCCGCCGGGGTTTACTTCTGGGCGGAGCGTCCCCATATCCACCTCCCTTATGCTGCGCCGGGCATATCCTTATAAAGGGCGTGCCAGCAGCCAATTGGCCGTTCCTCTACAATCTGGGCGAACGATTAAGACGACCAATAGATCAACAGGATGGATATGGTCCCGCATCTCATCACCGCGCTGAACGGTCCGCTGCTCGAACTGGAGAAGAAAATCCTGGACGCCACGCCGTCCATCGAGCGCTGGTTCAGGCTGGAATGGCAGGAACATACGCCCCCGTTCTACTGCTCCGTCGACCTGCGCAATGCCGGCTTCAAGCTGGCGCCGGTCGACACCAACCTGTTCCCGGGCGGGTTCAACAACCTGGCCCCGGAAATGCTGCCGCTGGCGGTGCAGGCGGCCATGGCCGCGATCGAGAAGATCTGCCCGGATGCCAAGAACCTGCTGCTGATCCCCGAGCGGCACACGCGCAACATGTTCTACCTGCAGAACGTGGCGCGGCTGTCGCTGATCATGCGCCAGGCGGGCCTCAATGTGCGTCTTGGGTCGCTGTCCGAGGAAATCACCGAGCCCACGCCGATCGAACTGCCGGACGGCCAGACCCTGGTCGTCGAGCCGCTCGCGCGCCTGGGCACCAAGGGCCGCCGGCTGGGATTGAAGGACTTCGATCCCTGTTCGATCCTGCTGAACAACGACCTGTCGGCCGGCATTCCGCCGATCCTGGAAAACATCAACGAGCAGTACCTGCTGCCGCCGCTGCACGCGGGCTGGTCCACGCGCCGCAAGACCAGCCACTTTGCCGCCTATGACGAGGTGGCCAAGAAGTTCGCCAAGCTGATCGATATCGACCAGTGGATGGTCAACCCGTACTTCGCGCGCTGTTCGGGCGTGAATTTCCACGAGCGGATCGGCGAGGAACAACTCGCCGACTCGGTGGAGGCCGTGCTCAAGAAGGTGGCCAAGAAGTACCGCGAATACGGCATCAAGGAAACCCCGTACGTGGTGGTAAAGGCCGATGCTGGGACCTATGGCATGGGCATCATGACCGTGCGCGATCCGTCGGAGGTCAAGGGCCTGAACCGCAAGGAACGCAACAAGATGAGCGTCGTGAAGGAAGGCCTGGAGGTCAGCGACGTCATCATCCAGGAGGGCGTGCACACCTTCGAGAAGGTTAACGAGGCAGTGGCGGAGCCGGTGGTCTACATGATCGACCGCTACGTGGTCGGCGGCTTCTACCGCGTGCACACCGGCCGCGGCAACGACGAGAACCTGAACGCGCCGGGCATGCATTTCGTGCCGCTGGCGTTCGCGCCCAATGGCATTCCGGACAGCCACGCCAAGCCGGGCGCGGCGGTGCCGAACCGTTTCTACATGTACGGCGTGGTGGCGCGGCTGGCGCTGCTGGCGGCCTCGATCGAACTCGAAAAGACCGATCCGAACCCGATTCTGTGACGAGCCACCATGCGCATCCTCTTCATCACCGATCCGCTGGAGACCTTCAAGACCTACAAGGACTCCACCTACGCCATGATGGCCGAGGCCGCCGCGCGCGGCCACCAGCTGTTCTGGTGCCTGCAGTCGCAGCTGTCGCTGTTCGGCGACCAGGTCGAGACCGTGGCCACGCCGCTGCAGCTCACGGGCGACAGCCATGACTGGTTCCGCGAAGGCACGCCGGCGCTCACGTCGCTGAAGGACTTCGACGCGGTGCTGATGCGCAAGGATCCGCCGTTCGACATGGAGTACGTGACCAGCACCTGGCTGCTGGAACTGGCCGAGTCGCACGGCGCCCGCGTGTTCAACAAGCCGCGCGCCATCCGCGATCATTCCGAGAAACTCGCCATCGGCCAGTTCCCGGAATTCATCACGCCGACGCTGGTGACGCGCGACATCGCGCGCATCCGCGACTTCCACGCCGAGCATCGCGACATCATCGTCAAGCCGCTGGACGGCATGGGTGGCATGGGCGTGTTCCGGGTCGGGGCGGACGGCATGAACCTCGGTGCCATCGTCGAAACGCTTGGCGAGGACGGCCGCCGCACGCTGATGGCCCAGCGCTATATCCCGGCGATCAAGGACGGCGACAAGCGCATCCTGCTGATCGGCGGCGTACCGGTGCCTTACTCGCTGGCGCGGGTGCCGATGGCGGGCGAAGTACGCGGCAACCTGGCCGCCGGCGGCACCGGCCGCGCCCAGGAGCTGAGCGTGCGCGACCGCGAGATTGCCGAGGCGCTGGCGCCGGGGCTGTGGGAGCAGGGCCTGCTGCTGGTGGGTCTCGATGTGATCGGCGACTACCTCACCGAAGTCAATGTGACGAGTCCGACCTGTTTCCAGGAGATCACCCAGCAGACCGGATTCCAGGTGGCCGCGATGTTCATCGACGCGCTCGAGCACGCGGTGGAAGCGCCGGGCGCCTGAGCGGCAGAAGGACCACCGCGCCGTACGGGAAAAAAGAGGCCGGAAGCCGGCAGAAAGCAGGCAGGAGCGCGAAAATACCGGGGAGGACGCCTGCTACAATCGGGCCAGTCCAACGGATTCACCATCATGGCAGGAATTCTGATCATCGCGCACACTCCCCTGGCTTCGGCCTTGCGCGATTGCGCCGCCCACGTCTACTGCGGCCAGCCGCAGCGGCTGGAGGCCATCGATGTCCTTCCCGACGCGGATCCTGCCGCCGTCCTTGCCGAAGCCCGGCAGCGGCTCAATGCCGTCTGCGAAGACAACGGCGCGCTGGTGCTGACCGACATTTTCGGGGCTACGCCGGCCAATATCGCGGCCAAACTGGCGGAGCCGGGCCGTGTCCGGGTGCTCGCCGGCGTCAATCTCCCGATGCTCGTGCGCGCCATCTGCTATCGCGGGGAAAAGCTCGACCAGCTGGTGGCCAAGGCGCTGGCCGGTGGTTCGCAGGGCGTGCTGCAGGTCGGCACTACAACCGTACAAAATCAAACAGCCAACCATCCCGACCGATATGCTGCAGAGGGACACAACCATCATCAATAAGCTCGGGCTGCACGCCCGCGCATCCGCGAAGCTGACGCAACTGGCCGGCAGCTTCGCGAGCCAGGTCAAGATGTCCCGCAATGGACGCCAAGTCGATGCCAAGAGCATCATGGGCGTGATGATGCTCGCGGCGGGGATCGGCTCCACCGTGACCATCGAGACCGACGGGCCGGACGAGCAGGAGGCGATGGACGCGCTGCTGGCGCTGATTGCCAACCGTTTTGGCGAGGGCGAGTGAGGTCCGCCGCGCCCCAATGCTTTCCTGAACGTTCCTGACGGAGCGGCACATGTCATTTGCCCTGCACGGCATCCCGGTCTCGCGCGGCGTCGCCATCGGCCGCGCCCATCTGCTGGCGCCCGCGGCGCTGGATGTCTCGCACTACCTGGTTGACGAAGACCGGCTCGACGACGAGGTGGAGCGCCTGCGTTCCGCGCGCGCCGCGGTACGGGCCGAACTGGCCGCGCTCAAGCGCGACCTGCCGCGCGACGCGCCCGAAGAGATGGGGGCCTTCCTGGACGTACACGCGATGATCCTCGACGACGAGGCGCTGTCGCGCGAGCCCGAAGCCCTGATCCGCGGGCGCCGCTACAACGCGGAGTGGGCGCTGACCACGCGGCTCGAAGAGCTGATGCGCCAGTTCGAAGAGATCGAGGACGAATACCTGCGCGAGCGCAAGGCCGACATCCAGCAGGTCGTGGAGCGCATTCTCAAGGTGCTGGCCGGCGCGCCCGTGCTGGCACCCGCGCCGGTTCCCGCCCTGGCCGCCGATGGCGAGCCGGCGCCGGGCGTGATCGTGGTCGCTCACGACATCGCGCCGGCCGATATGCTGCAGTTCCGCCACACGGTATTCCACGGGTTCGTGACCGACCTGGGCGGCCGCACCTCGCACACGGCCATCGTCGCGCGCAGCCTGGACATTCCCGCCGCGGTCGGCGTGCAGAGCGCCAGCGAGCTGATCCGCCAGGACGACTGGATCATCGTCGACGGCGACGCCGGGCTGGTGATCGTCGATCCGTCGGCCATCATCCTGGAGGAATACCGCCATCGCCAGAGCGAGCGCGCGCTGGAAAAGAAGCGCCTGCAGCGCTTGCGGCACACGCCGGCGGTCACGCTGGACGGCCAGGAAATCGACCTGCTGGCCAATATCGAGATGGCCGAGGACGCCGGCGCCGCGCTGGCGGCGGGCGCCGTGGGCGTAGGCCTGTTCCGCTCCGAATTCCTGTTCATGAACCGGCGTGGCGACCTGCCCGGCGAAGACGAGCAGTTCGCCGCCTACCGCGCGGCCGTGGAGGCCATGCACGGCCTGCCGGTGACTATCCGCACCATCGACATTGGCGCCGACAAGCCGCTCGACGGGCGCAGCGATGACTTCGAGACCGCGCTGAACCCGGCGCTCGGGCTGCGTGCGATCCGCTGGTCGCTGTCGGAGCCGGCCATGTTCCTGACGCAGCTGCGCGCGCTGCTGCGCGCCTCGGCCTTCGGACCGGTGCGGCTGCTGGTACCGATGCTGTCGCATGCGCGCGAGATCGACCAGACCCTGGAACTGCTCGCGCAGGCCAAGCGCCAGCTCGACGAGCGCGGCTTGCCCTACGATCCCGGCCTGAAGGTCGGCGCCATGATCGAGATCCCGGCCGCGGTGCTGCTGTTGCCGCTGTTCCTGAAGCGCATGGATTTCCTGTCGATCGGCACCAACGACCTGACGCAGTACACGCTGGCCATCGACCGCGCCGACAACGCCGTGGCGCACCTGTTCGATCCGATGCATCCGGCCGTGCTGCAGCTGATTGCCCGCACCATCCGCGAAGCCAACCGGGCCGGCGTGCCGGTCGCGGTGTGCGGCGAGATGGCCGGCGACCCGGGCATGACGCGGCTGCTGCTGGGCATGGGCCTGCGCGAATTCTCGATGCATCCGGCGCAGCTGCTGCGGGTCAAGCAGGAAGTCCTGCATGCCGATTGCACGCGTCTGGAGCCGCTCGTCGACCAGGTGCTCAACGCCTACGATCCCGAGGAGCAGGCCGCCGTCCTGCGGCAACTCGCTAAGCCCTAGAATTTGAAGGGTTTTTCCGCAAGCCTGGCGCGCAATCATCACTTTCAGGTACGAAATGTGCGCCAAAATCGGCTTATGGCGATGCGAAAAGTGATGCAAATCCCGCTTACATATATGTGGCTTAATGGGAATTGTTATCATTTTCGATCTTTGATATTCTGACGTTCATTCGAGCGGCATGCCGGTGCCGCCAGCCCCCAAGGAGGGAGTTGTGTACGTCTGTATCTGCAACCAGATTACCGATCGTGAAATTCACGGTGCCGTTCACCTGGGCGTCGAGACCCTCGACGAACTGGCCGAAACGCTTGGCGTCGGGACCTGCTGCGGCCGGTGCCGCGAGTGCGCCCACCAGGTGCTGCAGGAGGGCGTTGCAGCCGTGCGCAATGCGACCGCGGCCACGATCGCGAGCATCCAGGTTGTGGAGATTTCTACCTGTTCCGTGTCGGCCCCATGTACCATAATGGACACTCGGGACCCGGCAGTCGCGAACGACCAGCGTCAGGAGCTGGTCGCTTGAACGCGCCCATGAACTGACATAGCGGTTCGCGGTGCGTTTTTGCGCATTCGCATTTTCATTCGACTGCATACGGCGCCTCTGGCGCCGTTCGTATTTTTGCGCGGGCCCGATGCACAGGAGCCACCATGAAAGGTGACAAGAAGGTCATCCAGCATCTGAATGCCCAGCTCAAGAACGAGCTGACCGCGATCAACCAGTATTTCCTGCACGCCCGCATGTATCGCCACTGGGGCCTGAAGAAGCTCGGCGACGTGGAGTACAAGGAATCCATCGGCGAAATGAAGCATGCCGACCGGCTGATCGAGCGCATCCTGATGCTTGACGGCCTGCCCAACCTGCAGGACCTGCACAAGCTGCTGCTCGGCGAAGACACGCCTGAAATGCTCAAGTGCGACCTGAAGCTGGAGCAGGGCGCGCACGCCACCGTCAAGGAAGGCATTGCCTACTGCGAATCCGTTGGCGATTACGTCAGCCGCGAGATCCTGGTCGATATCCTCACTGACACCGAGGAGCACATCGAATACCTGGAGACGCAGCTGGACCTGATCGACAAGGTCGGCCTGCAGAACTACCTGCAGTCGCAGATGGAGCCGGGCGAGCAATAAGCCGCCGCTTCCTGCCGGGCTGCCTCAGCGGGTGGCCGGCATCCCCGCGTGGCGCGTCCGGGCGCCGCCGAATTGCTTGCCCGCCTGCTGTAACCCTTCTCATTCCAATTCCCTTCTCCATCCAGACCGCCGTACAGGAGCCGTGACCATGGCCGAATCCATCCGCCTGACGCAGTACAGCCACGGGGCCGGCTGTGGCTGCAAGATTTCCCCCAAGGTGCTCGACGTGATCCTGGCCGGCAGCGGCGCGCAGAACCTGGATCCGCGCCTGTGGGTCGGCAATGCCTCGCGCGATGACGCCGCCGTCTATGCCATCGACGGCGAGGACAGCGGGCGCGGCGTGGTGTCCACCACGGACTTCTTCATGCCGATCGTCGATGACCCGTTCGACTTCGGCCGCATCGCCGCGACCAATGCCATCAGCGATATCTACGCCATGGGTGGCGACCCGCTGATGGCCATTGCCATCCTGGGCTGGCCGGTCAATGTGCTGCCGCCCGAGGTCGCACGCGAAGTCGTGGCGGGTGGCCGCAAGGCGTGCGATGACGCCGGCATTCCGCTCGCCGGCGGCCATTCCATCGATGCGCCGGAGCCGATCTTCGGGCTGGCGGTTACCGGTATGGTCGACCGTGCCCACATGAAGCGCAACGACACGGCCACTGCGGGCTGCAGGCTTTACCTGACCAAGCCCATCGGCATCGGCGTGCTGACCACCGCCGAGAAGAAGGGGGTGCTGCGGCCCGAGCATGTCCACGTGGCACGCGACTGGATGTGCGTGCTGAACCGGCCGGGCAGCACGTTCGGTCGGCTGCCGGGCGTGCGCGCGATGACCGACGTGACCGGCTTCGGCCTGCTTGGCCATCTGGTCGAAATGGCCGACGGCAGCGGCCTGAGCGCCCGGCTCGACTTTGCGGCGGTGCCGGTGCTGCCCGAAATCCTGCGCTATATCGATGCCGGCTGCGTGCCGGGCGGCACCCAGCGCAATTTCGACAGCTATGGACACCGCATCGGCGCGCTCAATGCCGGGCAGCGTGCCCTGCTGTGCGATCCGCAGACCAGCGGCGGACTGCTGGTGGCCGTGGAGCCGGCCGGCGAGGCGGCGTTCCTTGAGGCTTGCACCCGGCTGGGACTGGATCTTGCCCCGATCGGCGAGCTGGGCGCGCGCGGGGAGTATGCGGTAGAGGTCGTCTGATGCGCGAGGATACCGGCGACTTCCGGCGGGTGTTCCTGAGCGGCGCACCGATGATGGATGTGCGGGCACCGCTGGAGTTTGCGCGCGGGGCCTTCCCGGGCGCCGTCAACCTGCCGCTGATGAACGACGAGGAGCGGCACCTGGTCGGCCTTTGCTACGCCGAGGAGGGACAGCAGGCGGCGATCGAACTCGGCCACCGCCTGGTATCCGGCGATCTCAAGGCCGCGCGCATTGCCGAATGGGCCGGCTTTGCCCGTGCGCATCCGGACGGCTACCTGTACTGTTTCCGTGGCGGGATGCGCTCGCAGATCGTGCAGCAGTGGCTGCGCGACGAAGCGGGAATCGACTATCCGCGCGTGGTGGGCGGCTACAAGGCCATGCGCGGCTTCCTCATGGACGTGACGGCGGACGCCGCGGCCACGAAGGATTTCCTGGTGCTGGGCGGCCTGACCGGCACCGGCAAGACCGACGTCATTGCCGAGTTGCCGGCGGCTGTGGACCTGGAAGGCCTGGCCCGCCACCGCGGCTCCGCATTCGGCCGCCGCGCGCAGGCGCAGCCGCCGCAGATCGGCTTCGAGAATGCGCTGGCCATCGACCTGCTGCGGCGTGCCGATGCCGGCTACCACGCGCTGGTGGTCGAGGACGAAGGCCGCTTCATCGGTGGCCGCGATTTGCCCAAGGCGCTGTGGCAGCGCATGCAGGCCAGTCCGCTGGTGTGGTTGGAAGCGTCGTTCGAAGAGCGGGTGGAGCGCGTGTTGCGTGACTATGTGCTGGGCCTGGCCTCGGAGCATATCGACCGGTTCGGCCCGTCTGCGGGGTTTGATGCCTATGCCGCCCGTCTGCGTGACGCCATGGCGGCCATTGCCCCGCGCCTCGGCGGCGAGCGCTACGCGCGGCTTTCAGCATTGCTTGAGCAGGCGCTGTCCAGCCAGGCTGAACGCGGTGAAACCGGCCTGCACCGCGGCTGGATCGAAGTGCTGCTGCGCGATTACTACGACCCGATGTATGCGTACCAGCAGCAGAGCCGCGCGGCGCGCATCGTATTCCGCGGCGACCGCGCCGCTGTGGCGGCCTGGCTGCGCGAGCGTTCCGCGCGTTAGTGTCCCGAGCAGACCGGGCAGTCAGGCGTGCGTGCGAGCTGCATCGTGGTCCACTCCATCGTCATCGCGTTGACCATCAGCAGCCGGCCGGCCAGGCTCTGGCCCACGCCACTGAGCAGCTTGAGCGCTTCGGCCGCCTGCACGGTGCCGACCATGCCCACCAGCGGTGCGAACACGCCCATGGTGGCGCATGCCACTTCCGGCGCGGGTTCTGATGGCGGGAACAGGCACGCATAACACGGCGCGTCATCCTGGCGCCGGTCGAAAACGCTGATCTGGCCGTCGAAGCGCAGCGCCGCACCGGATACGAGCGGCACGCGGTGGCGTACGCAGGCGCGGTTGACGGCCTGGCGCGTGGCGAAGTTGTCGCAGCAGTCGAGCACCACGTCGGCCTGCGCCACGAGCTGGTCCAGCTCGGCATCGCCGACGCGCGCGGCAATGACCTCCACCTGCACGCCCGGGTTGATGCGCAGCATGCCTTCGCGCGCCGATTCCACTTTCAGGCGGCCAACGTTTTCCGTGGTGTGGATGATTTGGCGCTGGAGGTTGGTCAGGTCCACGTGGTCGTTGTCGACGACGCTGATCCGGCCCACCCCGGCCGACGCCAGGTAGGGCAGCGCAGCGGCGCCCAGGCCGCCGGCGCCGATCACCAGGGCGTGGGCGCCCAGCAGGCGCTCCTGGCCTTCAATGCCGAGTTCATCGAGCAGGATATGGCGCGAGTAGCGCAGCAGTTGATCGTCGTTCATGGCGTGATGCTCAGGGCGTGCAATGTAAAAAGCGGCCCCGTGGGGCCGCTTCTGGTCAGGGTGCCGCTCAGGGCGCCTTGCCGGTCGGCGTGCCCAGCGGTTCGCCGATCGGCGCACTGGCCGGCGGCTGCTTGCCGGGAGCCGGCGCGGCGGGCTTGGCCGCCGGGGCGCTGGCCCCCTTCTTCGGCGTCGCGGACTTGGCCGGCTTGTCGGCAGGCGGATTGGTTTCCAGACGCGACTTGGAACGCTTGACCGGCTGGCCGTCGAGCTGCGCAATGGCCTGTTGCAGCATGAAGTCGTCGGCCGAGCCGAATTCCACCGGCTTCTTGCGGCGTTCCTTCTCGCGCTCTTCCGGCGTCTTCTTCGCGTTTTCCTCTTCCAGGCGGCGCAGTTCTTCCACGCGGCGCTGTTCGCGCTCGTTCATTTCCGGCTCTTCCGATTCCTGCTTGTTGTGCAGGTGGCGCTCGGTGTCGATCTCGCGCGTGATCAGCGCGTCGTCCGGATCGCCTTCCGGGTTCTGGTCGACCGGGATGTCTGGGCGGATGCCCTTGGCCTGGATCGACTTGCCCGTCGGCGTGTAGTAGTACGCGATGGTCAGCTTGATGCCGGTGTCATTGGTCAGCGGCCGCACCGTCTGCACCGAACCCTTGCCGAACGTGGTCTTGCCCATGATCAGCGCGCGGTGGTGGTCCTGCAGCGCGCCGGCCACGATCTCGGACGCCGACGCCGAATAGGCATTGGTCAGCACGATCATCGGAACCTTCTTGTACAGCGCCGGCAGGTCCTTGAGCGGATCATCCTCGAGCGACGAGAGGCGATAGTTGTTGAACGTCGCCTTGTACACGCGCTTGGCGTCGGGCACCTGGCCGTTGGTGGACACCACCGTCGAGTCTTCCGGCAGGAAGGCCGCCGCCACGCCGACTGCGCCTTGCAGCACGCCGCCGCCGTTGTTGCGCAGGTCCAGGATGATGCCCTTCAGGTTCGGGTTCTTCTGGGCCATGTCGTTCAGCCTGCGACCCAGGTCCGCCACCGTGCGTTCCTGGAAGCTCGTCAGGCGCACCCAGCCGATGGTGTTGTTGTCCAGCATCTTGGTCTTGACCGACTGGACGCGGATCTCGGCACGGGTGATGGAAATCGGGAAGGTCCGCTCCTCGCTCTTGCGATAGATGGTCAGCGTGACCTTGGTGCCCGGCTCGCCGCGCATGCGCTTGACCGCCTGCTCCAGCGGCAGGCCGCGTACGGGCTTGTCGTCGATGCGGGTGATCAGGTCGCCGGGCTGGATGCCGGCGCGGAAGGCGGGCGTGTCCTCGATCGGGTTGATGACCTTGACCAGGCCTTCTTCCTGCGAAATTTCGATGCCCAGGCCGGCGAAGCGGCCGCGCGTGCCTTCCTGCAGTTCCTTGAAGTCCTTCTCGTCCAGGTAGGCCGAGTGAGGGTCGAGGCTGGCGACCATGCCCTTGATGGCCTCGGTCAGCAGCTTCTTGTCATCGACCGGCTCCACATACTCGCGCTTGATCTGCCCGAAGATGTCGGCCATCAGCCGCAACTGGTCGAGCGGCAAGGGGCCGGACGAATTCTGCGCGGTGGCCGAAATCTGCAGCGTGGCCAGCACGCCGGCGACAAGTCCGACCGAAACGAGGCTGATGTTCTTGAGCGTCTTACGCATGAGGGCTGCCTGAACGTGTACGTAGAGGGATTATGCCGGCTGCCGCCGCCACGCGCCGGGCGCGGGGCGGTTTGTCCGACAGTATAAGTGGGTGTGAAGAAAAAGGCCTGTCACGTACCGGCGGTCGGTGGGCGGCCGCACCATGGCTGGTGCATGCCGCCCGGCGGGCCTTCAGCGGGCCTTGCCCTGGCTGGCCACGGCTGCCAGCGAGGCGGCGATGGCTTCCTGGTCGCCCAGGTAGTAGTGGCGCAGGGGGCGCAGGCTGGCGTCCAGCTCGTAGACGAGCGGGGTGCCGTTGGGAATGTTGAGGCCGACGATATCGTCATCCGAGATCTGATCCAGGTACTTAACCAAGGCGCGGATGCTGTTGCCGTGAGCGGCAATGACCACGCGCTTGCCCGATTGGATGTCGGGAGCGATGGATTCGTTCCACAGCGGCAGCACGCGGGCCACGGTGTCCTTCAGACACTCGGTGAGGGGGATCTGTTCACGCGGCACGTTGGCATAGCGCGGATCGTCGTATGAGGCACGCGGATCGGTCGGCTCCAGCGCCGGCGGCGGGGTGTCATAGCTGCGGCGCCACACCAGCACCTGCTCGTCGCCGAACCTGGCAGCGGTTTCCGCCTTGTTCAGGCCAGCCAGCGCGCCGTAGTGGCGCTCGTTCAGGCGCCACTCGTTGCGCACCGGGATCCACATCTGGTCCATTTCGTCCTGCACGTGCCACAGCGTGCGGATGGCGCGCTTGAGCACCGAAGTGTAGGCCACGTCAAAGGCGAAGCCGGCTTCCTTGAGCAGCTTGCCGGCCTGGCGTGCCTGGGCGGCGCCGGTATCGGTCAGGTCGACGTCGACCCAGCCTGTGAAGCGGTTTTCGAGGTTCCACGTCGATTCGCCGTGGCGGATGAGGACAAGCTTGTACATGCTGCTGCTTCCAGAGAGTAGGTAACCTGCGTGCGCCGGTGCCGCCGCATCGGTGCCGCCATGTGTCAGGGAGGCGACAATGGGGCGACAATGGCTGTTACGGGCCTGGCGGCGGATGCCCGGACGCCAAACCGCGTATTTTATAATGCCGCCGACCCAACCCAACGGAATGCCAACGTGAATTTCTTCGCCGACTATAACAACCTCGCCCTGATCGCCCTCGCCGTGGTCTCGGGCGGCCTGCTGGCCTGGCCCGCGATTGCCCGCGGTACGGGCGGAAAGGCCGTCAATACGGCCGCCGCCACCCAGCTGATCAACAAGCGAGGCGCCGTGGTGGTAGACATTCGCGAGGCCGCCGAGTATGCCAAGGGTCACCTGCCACAGGCCAAGAGCGCACCGGTGGCCGACCTGGCGTCGCGCGCGGCCGGCCTTGCAAAGGACAAGGCCGTCCCCATCATCGTGGTATCGCAGACCGGCCAGGGCCTGGGCAAGGCCCAGGCAGCACTCAAGGAAGCCGGGTACAGTGAGACCTATGCGCTCGAAGGCGGCATCGCCGCCTGGCAGCAGGCCGGGCTCCCGGTCGTCAAGTAAGCCGCGCCAGCCTGGCCGGCTTGTCCGTCATATCACGCCGGATCCCGCGTGCCGCGGGGCTGGTGGCGTTTGTTTGATGTTTGAGTATCGAAGGAGATTCCGCATGGCCCGCGTCGTCATGTACAGCACGGTGGTGTGCCCCTATTGCCAGATGGCCGAGCGCCTGCTCAAGGCCAAGGGCGTCGAGACGATCGAGAAGATCCTGATCGACCGCGAACCCGGCAAGCGCGAGGAAATGATGTCGCGCACCGGCCGCCGCACCGTGCCGCAGATCTATATCGACGACACCCATGTTGGCGGTTTCGACGATCTCTCCGCGCTGGACCGCCAGGGTGGCCTGACGCCGCTGCTGGCTGCCTGAGCCGGCAACCCGGCCGCCCGGCGCGGGTGATATTGGCACCCGCGTCATGTACCATATGCGTTTTCCAACCGGGCGCAGGCTCGTGCCGCAGCCGGCCGCCGCGCCCAACGCCCATCCCGGAAGCCTCTCATGAGCGACCAGCAAAACACCCAGCAGGAAGACCAACCCTTCTTCAACATCCAGCGCGTGTACCTCAAGGACATGTCGCTCGAGCAGCCGAACTCGCCGGCCATCTTCCTGGAATCGGAAGCGCCGTCGGTCGAAGTGCAGGTCAACGTGGCCGCTTCGCAGCTGCAGGAAGGCATCTTCGAAGTGGTGGTGACGGGCACCGTGACGACCAAGGTCCAGGAAAAGGTCGCCTTCCTCGTGGAAGCGCACCAGGCCGGCATCTTCGACATCCGCAACGTGCCGGTCGAGCAGCTCGACCCGCTGCTGGGCATTGCCTGCCCGACCATCCTGTACCCGTACCTGCGCGGCAACATTGCCGACGTCATCACGCGTGCGGGCTTCCAGGCCATCCACCTGTCGGAAATCAACTTCCAGGCCCTGTACGAGCAGCGCCTGCAGGCTGCCATGGAAGAAGCCCAGGCCGCCGGCGGCGGCAACAGCGGCATCGTGATGCCCGACGGCAGCCAGGCTCGCCACTGATCCCGGCAGTCCCGCACTGCCTGACGAAACGGGGCTGCGGCCCCGTTTTGCCTTTCCGGGGCGTGCGCGCCGGATTACCATCGATTGCGCCGATCCACCGTTCGAGCCGCCATGAAACTGACCTTCCTCGGTGCGGGTGCCTGGGGCACCGCACTCGCCAGCCACGCTGCCGCCAACCATGACGTGGTGCTGTGGGGGCGTGATTCCGCCCAGCTTGCCGCCATGGCGGCAAGCGGCAGCAACGAGGCCTATCTGCCCGGCGTAAAGTTGTCGCCGCGGCTGCGCGTGGAGGCGGATTTCGAACGGGCGGTCGGTCATGCCGCCGGCGATCCGGATGGCCTCGTGGTTGTGGCCACGCCGGTGTCTGGCCTGCGCGAGATGACCCGCAGGCTCGCGACGCGAGGCGATGGCCATGTCCGCATGCTGTGGCTGTGCAAGGGGTTCGAGGCCGGCACGCACGCGCTGCCGCACCAGATGGTGCGCGAGGAGCTCGACGTCGCCGGCCGTACCAGCGGATTCGACTACGGCGTGCTGACCGGCCCCAGCTTTGCCCGCGAGGTGGCGCTGGGCCTGCCGTGCGCGCTGACGGTTGCCGGCAGCGTCCCGGCGCTGGCCGATTGCGCGCAGGCCGCCTTCCACCACCACGCCATGCGTATCTACGGCAGCGACGACCTGACCGGCGTCGAGGTCGGCGGCGCCGTGAAGAACGTGCTGGCCATTGCCACCGGCGCCAGCGATGGCCTGGGGCTGGGCCTGAATGCGCGCGCGGCACTGGTCACGCGCGGCCTGGCCGAAATGACGCGGCTGGGCCTGGCGCTCGGCGGACGCGCGGAGACCTTCATGGGCCTGGCCGGCGTGGGCGACCTGATCCTGACGGCCACCGGCGACCTGTCGCGCAACCGCAAGGTTGGCCAGCAGCTGGCGGCCGGGCAGAGCCTGGAGCAGATCCTGGCCGGACTCGGGCATGTCGCCGAAGGCGTGCGGTGCGCGCCGGCCGTGGCGGCGCTGGCCGCTGCCCACAAGGTGGAGATGCCGATCACGCGCGCCGTTTGCGCGGTGCTGTTCGAAGGCCTGAGCGCCGCCGATGCCGTGGCGCAGCTCCTGCAGCGCGATGCGCGCGACGAATAGTTCCATCCAGTCTTTTCCGACCCGTTCCGATATGACTTCCCGCCGCCACGCGCTGATCACGCTTGCCTGCGCCTGCGCCGCCGGCGCAGTTTCCCCGGCCTGGGCCGACACCTGGCCATCGCGGCCGCTGCGCATGGTGGTGCCGTTCCCGGCAGGATCATCCCCGGACCTGATCGCGCGCCTGCTCACGGAAAAGCTGGCGGCCACGCTGGGGCAGCCGGTGGTGGTGGAAAACCGCCCGGGCGCCGGCGGCAATATCGGCACCGGCATGGTGGCCAAGGCCGCGCCCGACGGCTACACGCTGCTGTTCACGATCAACGGGCCGCTGGTGACGGCGCCATCGCTGTCGCGCAACCTCAGCTATGACCCGTTCCGCCAGCTTGCCCCGATTACTCTGGTGGCGACGTCGCCCAATGTGCTGGTGGTCGATGCGCGCCTGCCCGTGCACAACGTGCACGAGTTCGTGGCGCTGGCGAAGGCAAAGGCCGGGGCGTTGAACTACGGTTCGGTCGGCAACGGCAGCGCCGCGCACCTGGCCATGGAGCAGCTCAAGGCCATGGCCGGCATCGACCTGCAGCACGTGCCGTATCCGGGCTTTCCGCAGGTCACCACGGCCATGGTGGGCGGGCAGATCCAGGCCGGCTTCATGGTGCCGGCCATTGCGATGCCGCTCGTCAACGTGGGCAAGCTGCGCATCCTCGCGGTGACCACCACCGGCCGCACGGCGGTGCTGCCCTCGGTGCCGACCGTTGCCGAATCCGGCTATCCGGGTTTCGAGGCGATTTCGTGGCAGGCGGTGCTGGCGCCGGTGGGCACGCCGCCGGCGATCATCGACCGGCTCTACCGCGAACTGGTCGCCATCATCGGCAGCGCCGATGTGCGCGAGAAGATGCGCGCGCAGTATTTCGTGCCGGCAGGCACGGCGCCGGCATCGCTGCGCCAGACCATGGCGAGCGAGAAGGTGCGCTGGGACAAGGTGATCCGCGCCGCGGGCGTGCAGCCGGAATAGCGCTGGCGCTCAGGCGCCGCCGGCAAAGCCGTTCTGGCGCCACGCCTCGAACACGACCACGGCCACCGTATTCGACAGGTTCAGGCTGCGGTTGTCGGGCCGCATCGGCAGGCGGATGCGCTGCGACGGCGGGAACCACTCGCGCCGCTCGGGCGCGAGTCCGCGCGTTTCCGAGCCGAATACGAACCAGTCGCCGGGCTGGAAGCTGACCTGCCCGAATGGCGTCGAGCCGTGCGTGGTGAGCGCGAACATGCGTGCCGGATCGGGCTGCTCGCTGGCCATCAGTGCGTCCCAGCTCTCATGCACGCGCATCGTCGCGTATTCGTGATAGTCGAGTCCCGCGCGCCGCATGCGGGCATCTTCCAGCGGAAATCCCAAGGGCTTTACCAAGTGCAATTGCGCGCCGGTATTGGCGCACAGCCGGATCACATTGCCGGTGTTGGGCGGGATCTCCGGTTCGACCAGGACGACGTGGAACATGGGGGATTTCCTTGGCAGGGCGGGGCGCCTTGGCCCCGGCATCTCAAAAAACGGTGCGCAGCTTACCGCGCGCCCGCGGCGCTGTCATCCGCCGCCTTGGTCCTGACGCTATCGGGCTGTCATGGCGTGCGCAGCGCAACGATCACGCTGACGCGGGCCGCGCCGTGCGCCTTCAGCGTGTGCGCCGCTTCGTCCAGCGTGGCGCCCGTCGTCATCACATCATCGACCAGGCCGACGTGCATGCCCGCGAGCGGCAGCGGGCGAGCCACGCGGAATGCGCCGCGCACGTTCATCTGGCGTTGGGCGAGATCCAGCAGGTGCTGGGTGGCAATGTCGCGCGGGCGCTCCAGCAGCACCGGGTCGCTGGCGATACCCAGGTCGCGCCCAAGTGGCCGGGCGATCTCCCAGGCCTGGTTGAAGCCGCGTTCGGCCAGCCGCCGCGGCGACAGCGGGATGGGCGCCAGCAGGTCCGGCATTGGCGCGCCGGCGCGCAACGCAGCCTGTACGCGGTGCGCGAGTGCGGCGGCGAGCCAGCCGGCCAGCGGCAGCACCTTGCCGTACTTGAGGGCCAGTACCAGCGAGTCCTGCGGAAGGGCGTAGTCGCCCAGGGTGAATGCCTGGTCAAACGCGGGCCGATGCTGTGCGCACGCCGCGCAGGGTTGGCCGGGCGCGATACCCATCGCGCAGACCGGGCAGCGCGATACCGGATAGAGGAGCTCGGCGGCGCAGTCACGGCAGACCACCTCGTCCTGCACGACGCCGCACAGCGCGCATGCGCACGGCAGCAGTGCGCGCGCCAGCCCGCGGACCTGTCCGGCGGCTTTCGCGGCACGCGCGTATACTTGCCGTCCAGCCGCCCGCCAAGGGGTGCGGCTGCCATGCGCGGCAGGTGCTGCCGCTGCTTCCCTGTTTTCCTGTTGCCTGGTTTTCCCGTGTCCCTGCATGCCGCCGATTCTCCCGATGCCTTCCTGCCGCCCACGCGGCTGACCCGGCTGGCCTTCGACCGGCGCAGTGCCGCGTTTGGCCAGCTCGATTTCCTGCTCGGCGAAATCGGCCGCCGCATGCAGGAGCGCATGGAAGTGGTCCGCCTGTCGCCGCAACGCGCGCTGGACATCGGCTGCGGGCACGGCCAGGGCCTTGCGGGCCTGCGCGCACGCTTTCCCGACGCGCAGATCGCCGGTCTCGATATTTCCGGCGCGATGCTCGCCGAAGCGGGCCAGCGCGATCCGCAGCGGCGGCCCGGCTGGGTCGGCCGCCTGCTCGGCAAGCGCCCGCTGTTCGACCTGGTCCAGGGCGATCTTGCCACACTGCCCTTTGCGCCCGGCAGCTTCGACCTGCTGTGGTCCAACCTGGCGCTGCACTGGCATCCGGAGCCGCACCGCGTGTTCCCGGAATGGCACCGCGTGACGCGCGACGAAGGCCTGGTGATGTTTTCGCTGTTCGGGCCCGACACGCTGGGCGAACTGCGCGCAGCCTTCGCGGAAGTCGATGCCGTGAGCCATACGTTGCGATTTGTCGACATGCACGACATCGGCGACATGCTGGTGCACAGCGGGTGGTCCACGCCGGTCATGGACATGGAAACGCTGACCGTGACCTATGAGTCGCCCCAGACGCTGCTGCGCGAGGTGCAGGCCTTCGGTGGCTTGCGCGCGCACCCCGATGCGCGCCGTGCCGGCCTGCATGGCCGGCGCTGGTACGAGGCGGCATGCGCAGCGCTGGACCGCCGGCGCAATGCCGACGGCGTGATTCCGCTGACCTTCGAGATCGTCTATGGCCACGCGTGGAAACTGCCCCCGCGTGGTGCGCAGCAGGTGGACGAACTGGGCCGCGCGGTCGTGCCGCTCGACAAGATCGGCCGGGCCCGGCCGCGGCGCTGAGCGGTTATGACTGAATTGACTTCCGTGTAGGGACAGGGCGGGCCGATTGCCCGCGAAGCCGCGCCGGTATTGGCTTTGCGGGGCATTTCATCGGTGGTGGTCAAGCACAAATCCTTACGGCGCGCAAGCGCCTTGGTCAATGTGCGGTCTTGTCCGTGTATGCGAAGCGCCCTATAATGCGCCAGTTTGTCGCAGTGGTCCCCTGGCACAAGAACGTCCTGGAGTTGCACTCGCACGGTGCACCTGGGGCGCAATCGTCCCGGGTGTGCATCCGATGCAGAGTGGTTGGCGATGCAAGACTTGGGTATCGCACTCCAGACGGCAAGTGGTGACTCCGGCGGAAATCTCGACGGACCTCCCCCCGCGCCCCACGACTGGCTGATGAAGCGGAATTGCTCGCTTTCCCCACGCCAGGTCGGCTGGTTTTACCTCTCGATCTTCACTGTCTCGCTTGCCATCGCGTTGTTTTTCGCGGTGCAAGGGTCCTGGCTCGTGCTGCCGTTTGCCGGTCTGGACCTGCTCGGACTGGGGATTGCTCTGCTTGTGTATGCGCGTCATGCGACGGACTATGAGCGTGTCAGCATCAACGACGGCGTGCTGGTCGTGGAGACAGCCAGTGCGCAGCGGTTGACGCGCCAGGAATTCAACCCGCACTGGGTGCGGGTCGAACTGGGGGAATCGCCCTGTGCGCTGGTGACGCTGCGCTCGGGCGGGCGCGTTGTACAGGTGGGGTGCTATCTGGACCTGAACAAGCGGCGCAAGTTCGCCCAGGAGCTCGCAGCGGCCCTGCGCCGCCTCTGAGAGGTGGCGGGGGCGGAGGCGGGGACAGATTTGAATCTGTAAATTGGGTAGATAACAAATGAAAATGTGGAAGAAGGCATCCGCAGTTTGTCTGGCGAGCGCATCCCTGCTAGCCAGCCAGGCGGCCCTGGCGGTCAGTGACATGCCCGGCGGTCCCGCCGTGCGTCAGCTGAACCTGACCGAGCCGGTCACCAAGATCGCCGAGCAGATTCACTGGCTGAACTGGATGATGCTGATCATCTGCACGGTGATCTTCGTCGCCGTGTTCAGCGTGATGTTCTATTCCGTGTTCACGCACCGCAAGGCCAAGGGTGCGAAGCCCGCCTCCTTCCACGAAAGCATCACGGTCGAAGTGGTCTGGACCATCGTCCCGTTCCTGATCGTGATCGCCATGGCCCTGCCGGCCACCAAGACCGTGGTGGCCATGAAGGACACCACCAACTCCGATGTCACCATCAAGGCCACCGGCTACCAGTGGAAGTGGGGCTACGACTACCTGAAGGGCGAGGGCGAAGGCATTTCCTTCGTGTCGACCCTGACCACTCCGCGCGAACAGATCAACAACGAAGCGCCGAAGTCCAACACCTACCTGATGGAGGTGGACAACGAGCTGGTGGTGCCCGTCAACAAGAAGGTGCGCATCGTCACCACGGCCAACGACGTGATCCACGCCTGGATGATCCCGGCCTTCGGCGTCAAGCAGGATGCGATCCCCGGCTTCGTGCGCGACACCTGGTTCAAGGCCGAGAAGGTCGGCGTGTACCGTGGCCAGTGCGCCGAGCTCTGCGGCAAGGAGCACGCCTTCATGCCGATCGTCGTGCGCGTCGTGTCCGACGCCGACTACACCAAATGGGTCGACGGCAAGAAGAAGGAAATGGCTGCCAAGGCCGATGATCCGAACAAGACCTGGACGCTGGACGAAATGAAGGTCCGCGGCGAGAAGGTCTACACCGCCAACTGCGCGGTCTGCCACCAGCCGAACGGCAAGGGCGGCGGTGCGTTCCCGGCGCTGGACGGCTCCAAGATCGTGAACGGCCCGAAGGCTGGCCAGATGCACATCATGCTGGAAGGCAAGAACGCCATGCCGTCGTGGAAGCAGTTGTCCGATACCGAACTGGCTGCAGCGATGACCTATGTGCGCAACAGCTGGAGCAACAAGACCGGCGAAGTGATCCAGCCCAGCGACTTCATGAATGCCCGCGCCGGCAAGTTCCCCGAAGGCGGCGGCGCTGCAGGCGGCGACGCACCGAAGGCGGAAGCCACGCCCGCCAAGGACCAGGGCAGCAAGCAGGCTAGCACCGCGGGCAACCGCACCGCGGGCTGACCGGCTGAAGACAGGACAGGATTAGAGGAGCATTTGCGATGAGTACTGCTACCCCCGACGCAATCGGCCACCCGCACGATCATGCGCATGACGACCACGCGCATGATCACCCGCATGGCTGGCGCCGCTGGTTGTTCGCCACCAACCACAAGGACATCGGCACGCTGTACCTGCTGTTCTCGTTCACCATGCTGCTGTCGGGCGGCGTGCTGGCGCTGCTGATCCGCCTGGAGCTGTTCGAGCCGGGCCTGCAGTTCTTCCGCCCCGAACTGTTCAACCAGTTCACCACCATGCACGGCCTGGTCATGGTGTTCGGCGCGATCATGCCGGCCTTCGTGGGCTTCGCCAACTGGATGATCCCGCTGCAGATCGGCGCATCCGACATGGCGTTCGCGCGCATGAACAACTTCAGCTTCTGGCTGATGCCGCCCGCGGCGCTGCTGCTGGCCGGCTCGTTTTTCGCCCCGGGCGGCGCCACCGCCGCCGGCTGGACGCTGTACGCGCCGCTGTCGGTGCAAATGGGCCCGGGCATGGACATGGCCATCTTCGCCATGCACATCATGGGCGCGTCGTCGATCATGGGCTCGATCAACATCATCGTGACCGTCCTCAACATGCGCGCCCCGGGCATGACGCTGATGAAGATGCCGATGTTCTGCTGGACGTGGCTCATCACCGCCTACCTGCTGATCGCCGTGATGCCCGTGCTGGCAGGCGCCATCACCATGGTGCTGACCGACCGCCACTTCGGCACGAGCTTCTTCTCGGCCGCCGGCGGCGGCGATCCTGTGATGTACCAGCACATCTTCTGGTTCTTCGGCCACCCCGAGGTGTACATCATGATCCTGCCGGCATTCGGGATCATCTCGCACGTGGTGCCGGCCTTCGCCCGCAAGCGCCTGTTCGGCTACAGCTCGATGGTGTACGCGACCTCCTCGATCGCCATCCTGTCGTTCATCGTGTGGGCGCACCACATGTTCACGACCGGCATGCCGGTGACGGGCCAGCTGTTCTTCATGTACGCGACCATGCTGATCGCGGTGCCGACGGCCGTGAAGATCTTCAACTGGATCGCCACCATGTGGCGCGGCTCGATGACGTTCGAGACCCCGATGCTGTTCGCGATCGGCTTCATCTTCGTGTTCACCATCGGCGGCTTCACCGGCCTGATGCCGGCGGTGGCCCCGATCGACATCCAGCTGCAGGACACCTACTTCATCGTGGCGCACTTCCACTATGTGCTGGTGGCGGGCTCGCTGTTCGCACTGTTCGCGGGCTTCTACTACTGGGGCCCGAAGTGGAGCGGTTTCATGTACAACGAAACCCGCGGCCAGATCCACTTCTGGGGTTCGCTGATCTTCTTCAACGTCACCTTCTTCCCGATGCACTTCCTGGGCTTGGCCGGCATGCCGCGTCGCTATGCCGACTACCCGACCCAGTTCGCGGACTTCAACGCGATCGCGTCGATCGGAGCCCTGGGCTTCGGCCTGATGCAGGTGTACTTCTTCTTCTTCGTGGTGCTGCCGTCGTACCGTGGCGGCGAGAAGGCCGCGGACAAGCCCTGGGATGGTGCCGAGGGCCTGGAGTGGACCGTGCCGTCGCCGGCCCCGTTCCACACCTTTGAAGTGCCGCCGCAAGTTCGCTAAGCACTGAACGCAACAAGGCACGGAGGGCGCCAGCCGCCTTCCGTGCCGGCAGGTAACACAAGATGCAGGCTCCACAAAAAAACCCATCGCAAGCAGACCAGAAAGCCGCCAACCGGCGCCTGGGGTTGATCCTGTTGTCGATCGTGGTGGTTTTCTTTCTGGGGTTCTTCGCCAAGATGGTTTTCCTTGGCTGAAGCTGCGAGGTAGCGGGATGAGCGTCGATCAGCACGGGCAGAACCACGAAGCCGACAAGCGCTTCAACCGCGGCATGATGCTGCGGCTCGTGGTAATCGTCGGCGTGATGTTCGGGTTCGGCTACGCGCTGGTGCCGCTGTACAAGAAGATTTGCGATCTCACCGGGATCAATGTGGTGACCACGCGCGAGCTGTATGGCGGCTCGCTCAAGAACACGCAGGTCGACACGAGCCGCACCATCACGGTGGAGTTCGATTCGAACGCGCGCGGGCCCTTTGCCTTCCGTCCGGTGAAGAACAGCATGGAAGTGCATCCGGGCGAGATGGCGACGATCGTCTACGAAGTGGCCAACGGACAGTCGCGCGACATCGCGGCGCAGGCGATCCCGAGCTACGCGCCCAAGCAGGCGACCGAGTACTTCAAGAAGCTCGAGTGCTTCTGCTTCAAGCAGCAGACGCTCAAGGCGAAGGAAGCGCGCGAGATGCCGGTGGTGTTCGTGATCGATCCGAAGCTGCCGAAGGATGTGAAGAACATCACGCTGTCGTACACCTTCTTTGAAGTGGGTACGCCGGTGGCACAGGCACCGCAGGGTGAGCTGGATAGCCCGCCCGCGGCACGCAGCGGCGGCTGAGGCAGGGTAGAAGCTGGGTAGAGGCAGAGGAGATGCCGTGGACGAACTGAAGGACGCGGTCAAGCGCAAGATGTCGTTCGTGCAGACCATGCGCGCGGTATTGTGGTCGTTCATCGGCCTGCGCAAGGGCGCGGCGCACGAGAACGACATGGCGAAGCTGAACCCGGTGCATGTGGTCATTGCCGGGGTGATCGCGGCAGCGGTGTTCATCGCGATCCTCATCACGATCGTACGTGCCGTGGTCAGTTCGGCCGCGGCATAGCAGGGAAGTAGGGTAGACAGAAAAGCAGTGCGCGCCGGCAGCCAGGGAGGCAAGGCAAGCCGGACGCGCCGATAACGATTGAACCAAGACTCTGAGCTGGAGATAAAAGAATGAGTGCGAATCGCGCAAACGCTCCGTACTACTTCGTACCGGGACCGTCGCGCCACCCGATCACGGCAAGCTTCGGCCTGCTGATGACCGGCGCCGGCGCTGCCGGCTGGGTGAACGGACAGCACTGGGCGCCGTACCTGTGCGGCTTCGGCCTGCTGTGGTTCCTGTTCGTGCTCAAGAGCTGGTTTGGCGACGCCATCAGCGAATCCGAAGGTGGCATGTATGGCAAGAACATCGACCTGTCGTTCCGCTGGTCGATGGGCTGGTTCATCTTCTCCGAAGTGATGTTCTTCGCAGCGTTCTTCGGCGCGCTGTTCTATGCCCGCACCATCGCCATGCCGTGGCTGGGCGATCTCGACAACAAGATCCTGTGGCCCGACTTTGCCGCCGTGTGGCCCAACACCGGTCCGGCCGGCGTGGTGGAAAGCTTCCAGACCATGGGCCCGTGGCCGATCCCGACCATCAACACCGCACTGCTGCTGATGTCGGGCCTGACGCTGACCTGGGCGCACCACGCGCTGCTGGCCGGCAAGCGCAGCCAGGTGATCCAGGGCATGGTGCTGACCGTCCTGCTGGGCGCGATCTTCATGTGCCTGCAGGCCTACGAATACATGCACGCCTACTCGGAGCTGAACCTGAAGCTCACCTCGGGCGTCTACGGCTCCACGTTCTTCCTGCTGACCGGTTTCCACGGCTTCCACGTGACCATGGGCGCGATCATGCTGACCGTGGTGCTGATCCGCGTGCTCAAGGGCCATTTCACGCCCGAGCACCACTTCGCGTTCGAAGGCGCCGCCTGGTACTGGCACTTCGTTGACGTGGTGTGGCTGTTCCTCTACGTCGTGGTGTACTGGCTGTAAGCAGCAATTTGTCGTACCCGGCGGAAGGCCCGAAGCGCCTTGCGCCGCGGGACCACAAAACAGAAGCGCCGCAGGAGGGGAACCAGCCTGCGGCGCTTGTTTTTTTGCGGTTTCCGGAATCTACGGATTCATGCGGATGCCGGTGCTGTGGATCCAGCCCATCCAGTGCGAGAACAGGATGAACAGGAACAGCGCCACCGAGAAGCCTACGCGGAACATCAGCGAGCGCATCATGTTCGGCGTCCTGCCGCGGTCGCGCATCATGAAGAACAGGGCCGAGGCCAGGCTGCCGATGATCAGGAGAAAGGCGACGATGATGACAAAGCGCATGGCGGGGCAGGCTGGCCGCGGTACGTGCCGCGGGCTCGTTGGCGGAAAGTGCCATTATCGCATCGCCGGCATCGCACGATACCTGCCGGCCGGAGTCTTCCGATGAAGTTCTGGCGTGCCCTCAGCCCCGTGCCGACCGCTGCGGCCGCGGTGGTGATCGCAGTGACATGCGCGCTGGGCAACTGGCAGCTCAACCGCGCGCACGAGAAGCTCGCGCGCGCCGAACGGCTGCAGATGCTGGCCGCGCAGACGCCGGTGACGCTGACCTCCGCGCCCCCGCCGGGTCCCCTGGCCGACCGCACCGTGCGCGTGACCGGCCGTTTTGAGGCAGACCGGACCGTCTTGTTGGATAATCGCCCCCACGGCAATGGCACCGACAGCCGCGCCGGCTTCCTGGTGCTCACGCCCCTGCAGATCCGGAGTGACGGTGGCGCCGCGCGCAGCGTGCTGATATTGCGTGGCTGGCTGCCGCGCGATGCCCAGGACCGCACGCGTATTGCGCCATTCCCGACGCCGGCCGGCGAGGTGACCATCGAAGGCACGGCACTCGCGGCTGTGCCCAAGGTCTATAGCCTCGGCCAGCCTGCCAGCGCGGAAGCCGGTCACAGGATTCGCCAGAACGTGGACCTGGCCGCCTATGCAGCAGAAACCGGCATGGCGTTGCAGCCGCTTGTGATCGAGCAGCGCACCGACACCGGCGACGGCCTCGCGCGCGACTGGGCGCCGGCCGACCTCGGGGCCGACCGGCACTACGGCTATGCCTTCCAGTGGTTCGGGCTGGCCGCGCTGACGCTGGTGCTGCTGATCGTGCTGGGTTGGCGCCGCGCGCGCCGGCTTGCCAGCGCAGGACCCACTTGACGGCCATCAGGCCACGGACAACAGGCGCGCGCCACCGGGCGGGCGCCACGACAAACGAACGACAGACGTACGCATGCCACACCAAGACTCCGCCCCGGCCCCGGCCGGCACGGCATCTCCGCCGGACTCGCGCATCGACGCGCGCACGCGCCGCGGCCGCATCCAGATGCTGCTGCTGTTGCTGGTGTGCGCATCGCCGGTGATTGCGTCCTACCTGACCTTCTACGTCTTCAAGCCGACCGGCGGCGCTACCAACTACGGCGCGCTGATCGATCCGCAGCGTCCGATGCCGGCCGTGCGCGTCGCCAACGAGCGCGCCGAGGCCGTGCCGCTCGAAAGCTTCCGCGGCAAGTGGCTGCTGGTGACGGCCGACCCGTCGGCCTGCGATGAAGCCTGTGCGAAGAAGCTCTTCACCATCCGCCAGATCCGCGCGGGCCAGGGCCAGGATCGCGAGCGCATTGTGCCGGTCTGGCTGATCACGGACGAGGGCGCCGTCGATGAGCGATTGTCCGCGGCCTACAACGAGCCCTATGCCGGCGTGCGCTTCCTGCGTATTCCGCCTGATGTGGCGCGGCAATGGCTGCCTGCTGCCGAGGGCAGCCGAATCGAAGACACCATCTTCCTGGTCGATCCGCTTGGCAACCTGATGATGCGCTTCCCGAAAGACCCTGATCCCAAGAAGATGAGCGGCGACCTCAAGAAGCTGCTCCGGGTCTCGCGCATCGGCTGAGGGGCCTGAGGGACGACACGCATGCTGCTTCAACTCGCCATCATCGGCATCCTGATCGCGCTGTTCCCGATCTCGTATGTCCTGGTCCGCGGCGACCGCAACAAGTACCGCAAGCTGGTCTGGATCACCGCGTTCCTGACGCTGGACCTGATCATGTTCGGCAGCTTTACGCGGCTGACCGATTCCGGCCTCGGCTGCCCGGACTGGCCGGGCTGCTACGGCCATTCCAACCCGCATGCGGCCATGGAGCCGATCCACGCCGCCGAGACTGCGCTGCCGAGCGGCCCGGTCACGCTCGCCAAGGCGTGGATCGAGATGATCCACCGCTATTTCGCCATGGCGGTGGGCGTGCTGATCATCACGCTGATGGTGCTGGCGTGGGTCAAGCGCAAGGAGCTGAAGCAGTCGCCGTGGTTTGCCACCGGCGTGCTGCTGCTGGTATGCGTGCAGGGTGCGTTCGGTGCCTTTACCGTGACGATGAAGCTGCAGCCCATCATCGTCGTCACGCACCTGCTGCTCGGCATGAGCCTGCTGGCGGCGCTGATCTGGCTCGGCTCGCGCAATGATCCGCCGCACCCTGTGGCGCCGCAGGCGGGAGCGCTGCGCTGGCCGGCGCGCGTGGCGCTGCTGCTGCTGGTGATCCAGATTTTCCTGGGAGGATGGGTCAGCACCAACTACGCGGTGATGGCGTGTACGGATTTCCCGCTGTGCAATGGCCAGCTCGTGCCGGAGATGGATTTCACGCACGGCTTCACGCTGTGGCGCCAGCTCGGCATGACCGCTGATGGCGACTACATTCCGCACGCGGCACTGGTGGCCATCCACTGGGTGCACCGCTGCTTTGCCGTGGTCGTGCTGGGCTACCTGGCGTGGTTCGGCCTGCGTGCACGCAGGCTGGAAGGGCTTGGCGGCGCGTCGTGCTGGCTGCTGGCCGTGCTGGCGCTGCAGCTCGCCACCGGTCTATCGAACATCGTACTGGACTGGCCGCTGGTGGCCGCCGTCGCGCACAACGGAGGGGCCGCGGTGCTCCTGCTGCTGCTGGTGCGACTCAACTACAATATAGGGCTCGCGACCCGGCCCGCCGGCGCTGCTTCCAGCGTGCCGACTGCCGCTCGCGCCACATGAAAGACAAACTCCCTCCCGTGGCAACCGCAACACAATCCCATCCCGTAGGCCGGGTGCGTCACCTGGTCCGCCAGTATGCCGCCCTGACCAAGCCGCGCGTGACGCAGCTCGCGGTGTTCTGCGCCATCATCGGCATGTTCCTGGCCACGCCGGGCATGGTGCCCTGGCGCGTACTGATCGGCGGCGCCGCAGGCATCTGGCTGCTGGCCGGGGCCGCGTTCGCCATCAACTGCCTGGTCGAGCAGAAGATCGACGCGCTGATGCGCCGCACGGCCTGGCGCCCGTCGGCCACTGGCGAGATCACCACCACCCAGACGCTGATCTTCTCGGCCATCCTGGGTGGCGCCGGTATGTGGCTGCTGCACGTGTTCGCCAACGACCTGACGATGTGGCTGACCTTCGCCACCTTCCTGGGCTATGCCGTCGTCTACACCATCCTGCTCAAGCCGGCCACGCCGCAGAACATCGTCATCGGTGGACTGTCGGGCGCCATGCCGCCGGCATTGGGCTGGGCAGCCGTGGCCAACGACGTGCCGGCCGAGGCCTGGTTCCTGGTGTTGATCATCTTCACCTGGACCCCGCCGCACTTCTGGGCGCTGGCGTTGTACCGCCGCGCGGACTACGCCAAGTCCGGGCTGCCGATGCTGCCGATCACGCACGGCGAGAAGTACACGCTGCTCAACATCCTGCTGTACACGCTGGTCATGATCGCCGCGACGCTGCTGCCGTTCGTCTACGGCATGAGCGGCTACATCTACCTGGCCAGCGCGCTGGTGCTGGGCGCCTGGTTCCTGAAATATTCGTGGACGCTGTACTGCAACTACTCGGACGAACTGGCGCAGCGCACTTTCCGTTTCTCGATCCTCTACCTGTCGCTGCTGTTCGCGGTGCTGCTGGTCGATCACTACTTCAAGTTCGTGCCCCAGGTCTGAGCGGCCTCGATGTTCGCGGCCTGCGACATCTTGTCGCGGCCGCGGCGATGCCGGGCACGGATAGGCGATACTGTGTGCTGCCCTCGCCATCGCGCGTCGCAGCTGCCCTGCCGGCGCCCCCGACTTCCGATCTCGCATGACCAAGCCAAGCCAATCCCACGGCCTTCTTGCCTCGTTCCGCCGCTTTGCGGCGCTGGCCTTCCTCGCCCTGGCCCTTGCCGCCTGTGGCCAGCAGAAGGCCTCGTTCCGCAACGTCGACATCAGCGGCGGGGCAGAGTTCGGCAAGGACTTCTCGCTGACCGACCACAACGGCAAAGTCCGCACGATTGCCGACTTCAAGGGCAAGGTCGTTGTGATGTTCTTCGGCTACACGCATTGCCCGGATGTCTGTCCGACCACCATGGCTGAGCTCAAGGCGGTGATGGAGCAACTCGGGCCGGACGCCGACAAGGTCCAGGTGCTGTTCGTCACGGTGGATCCGGAGCGCGATACGCAGGCGCTGCTGGCGCAGTACGTGCCGGCCTTCGACCCGCGTTTCCTCGGAATGCGGCCGGCCGATGATGCCGCGCTGCAGAAGGTGGCCAAGGACTTCAAGGTGTACTACGCGAAGGTGCCGGGTACGTCGCCGAACAACTACACGATGGATCACTCGGCGGGTAGCTATGTGTTTGATACGGAAGGGCGGTTGAGGCTGTTCATCCGGCATGGGCAGGGGCCGGAGCCGATTGCTCACGATATCAAGCAGCTGCTGTCCTGAGCGGGGCGGCGACAGCACGAAAAAAAGGCCGGTCGAGTGGACCGGCCTTTTGCATGGTGCCTGCGGATAACCAGGCGCCGGAAGCGATCAGGCAAACGCCTGCAACGCCCCCTTCATCTTCTTCATCGCCGCCGCCTCGATCTGGCGGATCCGCTCGGCCGACACGCCGAATTCATCGGCCAGCTCATGCAGCGTGGCACCACCCGAGCCGTCGTCCTCGACATTCAGCCAGCGCGCTTCGATGATGCGGCGGCTGCGTGCGTCCAGGCGCGTCAGCGCCTCTTCCAGCCCCTCGACCTGCATGCGGTCCTGGCGCTTGGCTTCCAGCACGCGCGTGGGTTCGTTGTGGTTGTCCGCCAGGTAGGCGATCGGGGCGAACTCTTCCTCGCCATCGTCGACCTGGCCTTCGAGCGCGAGATCGCCACCCGACAGGCGGGTTTCCATCTCCATCACTTCTTCGGGCTTGACGTTGAGGTCGCGCGCGACGGCTTCGATCTGCTCCGGCGTGAAGGTGTGGGAGCCCTGCTTGTGGCTGCGCAGGTTGAAGAACAGCTTGCGCTGGGCCTTGGTGGTCGCCACCTTGACCATGCGCCAGTTCTTCAGCACATATTCGTGGATCTCGGCCTTGATCCAGTGCATCGCGTACGACACCAGGCGTACGCCCTGGTCCGGGTCGAAGCGCTTCACGGCCTTCATCAGGCCAATATTGCCTTCCTGGATCAGGTCGGCGTGCGGCAGCCCGTATCCCAGGTACTGGCGTGCGATCGACACCACCAAGCGCAGATGGGACATCACCATCTGGCGTGCGGCGTCGACGGAATCATGGTCGCGCAGTTCGCGCGCGAGGCGTTGCTCTTCCTCCGCGGTGAGCAGGGGAATGCGGTGTACGGCCTGGATATAGCTTTCCAGGTTGCCCACGGTGGCCGGGAAGGTCAATGCAAAGCTTCCGGCCTGCTTGGGCGCCGTCGGCAGACGGCTGTTCATCAGGGTTTGGTCGGCAGACAAGACTGCGTTCACTCAATTGCTCCTTTCGCATCCGGCGGTTCGGTTGCCGGCGTGCCGATCCGGGTGGGAAGGCACGGCATTGCAACACATCTTAGCACTCAAGCCGGGTGAGTGCTAATTGGAGTTCCTAAGGCGTCGATAGTTCCTGATGATTGTCATCTATCTTTGAATAGCCTTATATCTATCAAGATACTCACGCTGCACATCGGCAAGCCGGACACCTCTGGTTAGAGACCGGCCGGCCTTCTCGGTTCGCACTGTCAGGCGGGATACTGTATTACGCCACCCGCTACACTGACAGTGCTGGCGCGAGCACCGCCACAGCCCACAAGAGCCTGCCTCACGACCCGGAGGACCTATGTCTGCCATCGAACACTTGCTCAAGCCTCACGTGCGAGACCTGGGCGATTTCACCGTGCGCCGGCTGCTGCCCGCGGCGGCTACCCAGACGGTCGGCCCGTTCATCTTCTTCGATCATATGGGCCCGGTGACGCTGCCACCCGGGCAGGGCGCGGATGTGCGTCCGCATCCTCATATCGGCCTGGCAACGGTCACGTACCTGTTCGATGGGGAGATCATGCACCGGGACAGTCTCGGCAGCGAACAGCTCATCCGTCCCGGTGACGTGAACTGGATGACCGCCGGAAACGGCATCGTCCATTCCGAGCGCTCGCCCGAATCCGTGCGCAAGGCGGGCGCGCGCCTGCATGGCATCCAGACCTGGGTGGCGCTGCCGAAGGGCCATGAGACCGTGGAGCCGTCGTTCTTTCATCATCCGGGCGCCACGCTGCCCAAGATCGAGCTGCCTGGCGTGCGCATGACGGTGATTGCCGGAGATGCCTTCGGCAAGACTTCCCCGGTCAAGGTATTCAGCCGCACGCTGTATGTGGCGATCGAGATGGATGCCGGTGCAAGCCTGGAGATCCCGCCCGAGCATGCCGAGCGGGGCATCTACCCGGTTGACGGCAGTGTTGCACTCGACGCGGAGGTGCTGCCGGCAGAGCATATGGTGGTGCTCGCGCCCGGCCAGACGGTCACGCTGACCGCCACCGTGCCATCGCGCGTGATGCTGCTGGGCGGCGATCCCACCGACGGGCGGCGCCATATCTTCTGGAACTTCGTGGCCAGCAGCAAAGAGGCGATCGAAGCCGCATCGCAGCGCTGGGAGGACGACCAGTTCCCGCACGTCCCCGGCGAAACCGAACGCATTCCGCTGCCGCCCCGCAAGCCCTGAGGGGCGGACTTGGCGCCGGTCAGAGCGGACTGGCCCAGGCTACGCGCGTGCCCTGGCGCAGGCACTCCTGGATGGCGCGCACCTGCGTGGCGATCGGGCCGGGTACCGGCACCGCGCCGTCCAGCACCTTGCGCGTCCAGGCCGCCGTGTCCGGCACGTCGCTGCCCTGCGGCAGTTCCGGCACATCGGCGATCGAACCACTGGTCGGGTCGACGATGGTTTGCTGGTGGCCATCGTGCAGCCAGTCGATGCGGCTGCCGCGGCGTGCATCGGCCACCACCTCGCCTTCTGTGCCGCGCGCCAGCAGCACATTGGCCGGCTCATGCGAGAAATAGTCAGTCAGCGTTTCGCGGTACTCGGGATGCGTATAGCTGTACAGGCGCAGCGCCTCGGCCGGCGAATGCGCGCCGACCGGCTGCAGCATCTTGGCCACGGTGTGCGACGAGTTGCGCAGGCCGATGACATTGCGTCGGTCCAACAGCTGAGACAGGCCCGGCGACAGCACATCCACCGGCACGACTGCCAGCGGCCCGTTGGCGCCGTCGCCATCGCGCAGGCGCGCGGCGGCCTCATCGGTGGAGGTACACAACGGTACGCCGAGCGCTTCGAACAGGGTCAGGCTCGTCACGCGGCCCTGAAACACGCGCGAACCGTGCACCAGCACCGGGATATTTTCGCGTGCCAGCAACAGGGCCAGCAGCGGCACCAGGTTGGGCTGCTTGCGCGCGCCGTTGTAGCTCGGGATGACCACCACCTGGCGGTCGCCCGGCGCGGCCAGCGGCCGGCAGTGCGCGTGCGCGGCCTCGAGCATGCCGGCCAGCTCGTGCGGGGCCTCGCCCTTGATGCGGTAGGCCATCAGCACCGCGCCCAGCTCCAGGTCCGACACGCGACCGGCCAGCATGGCGTCGAACAGGGTTTGCGCGTCTTCGCGCGGCAGCGCGCGGGCGCCGTTCACGCCGCGGCCGATTTCCTTGATGTAGCGGGCCGCGGTGAAGGGGCCCGTGGCAGGTGTGGCGGTCGATGTGGTCATGGGCGGGCAGCGTTGGGGTGATTGGAGGTCTCGCTTCATGATAGCGGAGCGCCGCCGCCACGCCCATGGCGGCGGGCGCGTCCGTGGCCGTTCAGGCCGCTTCCTGCAAGGCCGGGTTGCGCTGCTTGCGGTAGAGGAAATCCAGCACCGCCGTGCGGCAGGCGTGATAGTCCTTGTCCTCGGCCAGCGCCACGCGGTCGCGCGGCCGCGGCAGGCCGACGCTGAGGATCTCGCCGATCGTGGCCGCCGGGCCGTTGGTCATCATCACGATGCGGTCGGCCAGCAGCACAGCCTCGTCCACGTCGTGCGTGACCATGACCACGGTGCTGCGGGTCCGCTCCACGATCTTCAGCAAGGCATCCTGCAGGTGTGCCCGAGTGAGCGCGTCGAGCGCGCCGAAGGGTTCGTCCATCAGCAGCACCTTGGGTGCCATGGCGAGCGCACGCGCAATACCCACGCGCTGCTTCATGCCACCCGAGATCTCGTGCGGGAATTTCCCTTCCGCGTGGGTCAGGCCCACCAGCGCCAGCGCGTCATGTGTACGCGCCTTGAGCTGCGCCTTGCTTTCTTTGCCGCCGAACACGCGTTCCACGCCGATGTGGACGTTGTCGAAACAGGTCATCCACGGCAGCAACGAGTGGTTCTGAAACACTACGGCGCGTTCGGGTCCGGGCCCGGAGATTTCCCGGCCCGCGCAGATCAGCCCCCCGCTGGTCGGCGTGGCCAGGCCCGCGACGAGGTTCAGCAGCGTGGACTTGCCGCAGCCCGAATGGCCGATCAGCGTGATGAACTCCCCCTGCGCGATCTGCAGGTTGATGTCGCGCAGCGCCACGAACGGCCCCTTGCGCGTCCTGAAGGTCTGCCCGACGTTTTCGATGCTGACGAACTTTTCCATGGCGGTTTCCGTTGGTTTGCGCGCGGCGCGGTCAGTTGCTGCCGTAGCTGAAGCGCCGGGCCAGCGCCAGCAGCGCATGCTCCAGCAGCAGGCCGATGACGCCGATCACGAAGATGGCAATGACGATGTGCTCGACCTTCAGGTTGTTCCACTCGTCCCACAGCCAGAAGCCGATGCCGGTGCCGCCAGTTAGCATCTCGGCCGCCACGATGACGAGCCATGCCGTGCCGATCGACAGCCGCACGCCGGTCAGCATGTACGGCAGCACGGCCGGGAACAGCACGCGCGTGAACACCTTCCATTCGGAAAGGTCCAGCACGCGCGCCACGTTCAGGTAGTCCTGCGGCACGCGGGTGACGCCGACTGCGGTATTGATCACCATCGGCCAGATCGAGCAGATGAAGATGGCCCAGATCGCGGCAGGATTGGCGGCCTTGAACAGCAGCAGCCCGATCGGCAGCCACGCCAGCGGCGACACCGGCCGCAGCAGGCTGATCACCGGCGATGCCATCGCGTTCAGGAAGGCGAAGCGCCCGAGCACGAAGCCGGCCGGAATGCCGACCAGCGCCGCGAGCCCGAAGCCCGCCCCGACGCGCGCGAGCGACGCCAGCACGTTCCAGCCGATGCCCTGGTCATTGGGGCCATTGCGATAGAACGGGTCGCTGAAGAGCGGCGCGGCTGCATTCCAGGTGGCGCCTGGTGTCGGCAGCGCCGGGATCAGGGTGGCGATGCCGTGCCAGGCAAGCACGAACAGCGCAAAGCCCAGCAGCGGCGGCACGCCTTTGAGCACGAAGGTGCTGAGCGCCTCGCGGCGTTCGGCGCGGCGTGCCTGGGCTTCGATCTCCAGCGCGCGGCGCCGCGCGCGCTCACTGGAATCTGGGTCGGCCTGCAAGCGGGTGGCGCCTTCCGGCACGGGTCTGGCGATGGCATTCACGTCTGGCTCCTTGGTTCAGGGGCAATCCGAAACGATGGCGATGGCCTGCGTGTCAGGCCTTGATCTTGAAGCCGTCGGCGTAGGCCTTCGGGTCCTTGGTGGCATCCCACACCACGCCGTCGATCAGCTTCGCGGTGCGGAAGTCGCTCTTGGGCAGCGGCACCTGCGCCGCCGCGGCGGCCTGCTTGTAGAGGTCGATGCGGTTGACCTGCTTTGCCACCGCGAGATAGTCGGGATGGGTCTTGAGCAGGCCCCAGCGCTTGTGCTGCGTCAGGAACCACATCCCATCCGACAGGAACGGGAAGTTGGCCGAGCCGTCCTGGTAGAACTTCATGGCGTCGGGATCATCCCAGGTCTTGCCCAGGCCATTGCTGTAGCGGCCCAGCATGCGGTCCAGGATGATGTCCATATCGGTGTTGACGTAGGACTTGGCGGCGATGGTCTCGGCCGTCTTGCGGCGGTTCGAGGCCGACGCGTCGATGTACTTCGACGCCTCCAGGATCGCCGCCACCATGGCGCGCGCCGTGTTCGGGTTCTTCTGCACGAACTCGGCGGTGGTGCCGAGCGTTTTCTCGGGATGGTCCTTCCAGATCGCCTGCGTGGTCTCCGCCGTAAAGCCGATCTTGTCGGCAATGGCGCGTGCGCCCCATGGCTCGCCCACGCAGAAGCCGTCCATATTGCCCACGCGCATATTGGCCACCATCTGCGGCGGCGGCACGGTGATGGCCTTGGCGTCCTGCATCGGGTTGATGCCGTTGGCGGCCAGCCAGTAGTACAGCCACATGGCGTGCGTGCCGGTCGGGAAGGTCTGGGCGAAGGTGTAGTCGCGCTTTTCCTTGCTCATCAGCGCTCTCAGGCTGGCGCTGTCTTTCGCCCCCTTCTCGGCCAGCTTGGACGACAGCGTGATGGCCTGTCCGTTGTGGTTCAGGCTCATCAGCACGGCCATGTCCTTTTTCGGGCCACCGATGCCCAGCTGCACGCCATAGACCAGGCCGTACAGCACGTGGGCGGCGTCGAGCTCGCCATTGACCAGCTTGTCGCGCACGCCTGCCCAGGACGCTTCCTTGGTCGGCGTGATCTTGATGCCGTACTTCTTGTCGAGCCCCAGCGTCGCCGCCATGACCACCGAGGCGCAGTCTGTCAGCGGGATGAAGCCGATGCGCACCTCGGGCTTCTCCGGCGCGTCCGAACCTGCCGCCCATGCGCCGGCGCGCACCAGCGGATCGACCAGGGTCATCACGCTGGCCCCGGCAATGGTGGCCAGCGCGCGGCGGCGGCCGCTGCTGGCCGGTGCCGCGTCGGCAGTGGCGAGGTTGGCATCGACCGCGGCGGGCAGCGGCTTGGCATTCCTGAGGCGAGAGGGCATTGCTGGGCTCCGAGAAAAAGCAAAAGCGTCCCGATCCGCAGCCCGCGTTCGCCAGAAGACGGGTGCAGCCCGGGACGCCGTTGTCCATGGCGTGGCGCGGCCCGCGTTGGCCGTACCCGCCTGAGTTGTGATCGGCCCTCGTTGGCCGATGCGCGGATAACGCAATGGCTGTGCCAGGCTCAGTGGCGGCCTGGACGGCCTGTGCAGGGGGCAAAAACGGGAATCCGGGGTGAGTCGTGCCCGCCGGCCGCGCAGGCCGGGCCGGGAGGGAGTGCCGCTGTCATTCACCAGCGCCAGATTTGTGCATTGCACCAGCGGCGTGCCGGAGCCGCACCGCGTGCGGATGCTCAGCCCATCACGTCGATCACGCGCTGGGCCGCGTCCACCAGCTTCAGGCCGCGCTCCATTGCCATGCTGCGCAGGCGCTTGTAGGCCTCGTCCTCGGTGATGCCGCGCGCCTGCATCAGCAGGCCCTTGGCGCGCTCGACCACCTTGCGCTCGGCCAGCTTCAGGCGCGTGGCATCGAGTTCGGCGCGCAGCTGCTGGTCCAGCTCGAAGCGGGCGTAGGCGACGTCCAGCACGGTCTTGACGCGCTCGGCGCGCAGGCCGTCGACGATATAGGCCGTGATGCCGGCCGACAGCGCAGCCTTGATGCGCTGCGCGTCGTCGTTGTCGGTGAACAGTACGATGGGGCGCGGTGCGTGCTGCGTGGACACGCACACGTGCTCCACGGTGTCGCGCGCGGCGGATTCGGAGGCGATGATGATCAGGTCCGGCTGGCTGGCCGCGATCACGTCGGGCAGGCGCAGGTCGGCGTCCACGGTCTGGATGTCGGTGAATCCGGCGCTGAGGAGCCCGCCGCGGATGGTCTCGACGTTGAGCGGGTCGACGTCATGCGGGTCGCGCACCAGCAGGATGCGCAGCGTGCGGCTGCCCGGTGCGGGGCCCTGAGGGGGCTGGCTGGACTGGCTGGAAGAGGGGGACGGGTGGCGGCGGGTCATGGCTATCGTGGGTTGCCTCGCACCATGCAAGATCCGCGCCGGGTATTCGTTCCGGCACGCCGCTGGGCACATAAGGGGCTTACCCGTATTCACTGTATGCCGTCGTACGCAGGCCGGCGGGCAGGTGTATCCTGTTGCCCTGCTGCGCCCCGGGGGGTGTCTGCTGGCGACACCGGCCGCCCGTGCGCACAGATATCAGAACAAGTCTGGAGAGATGCATGACCGAATTCGTTTTTGCCCCGCCGGCACCCGTTGGCGTGCCCGTGCGCGGCAGCAACGCTAGCTTCCCGGTGCGCCGCGTGTACTGCGTCGGCCGCAACTACGCCGCCCACGCCCGCGAAATGGGCTCGGACCCCGACCGCGAGCCGCCGTTCTTCTTCTGCAAGCCGTCGGATGCGGTCAGCTACGTGGCGGACGGCACCGAGGGCGCCTTCCCGTATCCACCGGGCACCAGCAACGTCCACTATGAAGTGGAAATGGTCGTGGCGATCGGCAAGGGCGGCAAGGACATCCCGGTGGAACAGGCAGCCAGCCATGTATTCGGCTACGCCGTGGGCCTGGACATGACGCGCCGCGACCTGCAGAACGAATCGAAGAAGACCGGCCGCCCCTGGGAGACCGGCAAGGCCTTCGACCGCTCGGCGCCGATCGGCCCGATCGTGCCGGTGTCGGCCATCGGCCATCCGGAGAAGGGCGAGGTGACGCTGTCCGTCAACGGCGTGGAAAAGCAGCGCGGCGACCTGGCCGACCTGATCTGGTCGGTGCCGGAAATGGTGTCGTACCTGTCGAAGCTGTTCGAACTGCAGCCCGGCGACGTGATCTTCAGCGGCACGCCCGAGGGCGTGGGCCCGGTGGTCAAGGGCGACGTGATGCAGTGCCATGTCGGCGGCGTGGGCGACCTGACCATCAAGGTGGTCTGATCCGATGAAGCTCTACAGCTATTTCCGGAGCTCCGCGTCCTATCGCGTGCGTATCGCGCTGGAGCTGAAGGGCCTGCCGTACGACTACGTGCCGGTGCACCTGCTCAAGGACGGGGGGCAGCAGCTGCTACCCGAGTTCCGGGCGCTGAACCCGGACGGCCTGGTGCCCGCGCTGGTGCTCGACGATGGCCAGGTGCTGCAGCAGTCGGTGGCCATGATCGAGTACCTGGACGAGATCCATCCCGAGCCGAAGCTGCTGCCCGGCACCGCACTGGACCGCGCCTACGTGCGCGGCCTGGCGCTGGAGGTTGCCTGCGAGATCCATCCGCTGAACAACCTGCGCGTGCTGAAGTACATCAAGCGCACGCTGGGCGTTGCCGACGAGGCCAAGGACGCGTGGTACCGGCACTGGATCGAACTGGGCTTTGCCTCGGTCGAGGCCAACCTGGAACGCCAGGGCAAGGTCGGCCGCTTCTGCTTCGGCGATACGCCGACGCTGGCCGACATCTGCCTGGTGCCGCAGGTCTTCAACGCGCAGCGCTTCAATATCGACGTGAGCCGCTACCCGACCATCGCGCGGATCCAGGAAGCGTGCATGGAACTGCCGGCGTTCCAGAAGGCGCAGCCGAAGGAACAGCCCGACGCGGAGTGATTGGCGGGCTCAGCCATGAAAAATGCCCCGGCAGGACCGGGGCGTTTGCTTATTCGGGCGACGCAATCAGCCGAGCAGCGCGTCGGCAAACTCCTCCGCCTTGAACGGCTGCAGGTCTTCCACCTTCTCGCCGACGCCAATGAAATAGACCGGCACCGGACGCTGGCGCGCAATGGCCGCGAGGATGCCGCCCTTGGCGGTACCGTCGAGCTTGGTCACGATCAGGCCGGTAAGGCCGAGCGCGTCGTCGAACGCGCGCGTTTGCGCCAGCGCGTTCTGGCCGGTGTTGGCATCTATCACCAGCAGGACCTCGTGCGGGGCCGTGGGCATGGCCTTGCTGATCACGCGCTTGACCTTCTTGAGCTCTTCCATCAGGTGGAGTTGCGTGGGCAGGCGCCCGGCGGTGTCGGCCATCACGATGTCGATGCCGCGCGCGCGCGCCGCATTGACCGCGTCGAAAATCACCGCGGCCGGGTCGCCGCTCTCCTGCGCCACCACGGTCACGTTGTTGCGCTCGCCCCAGATGGTGAGCTGCTCGCGCGCGGCGGCGCGGAAGGTGTCGCCGGCTGCCAGCAGCACGGACTGGCCGTAGTGCTGGAAGTGCTTGCACAGCTTGCCGATGCTGGTGGTCTTGCCGGCGCCGTTGACGCCCGCGATCATCATCACCAGCGGCTGCTCGCGGCCCAGCGCCATGGTCTTTTCCAGCGGGCGCAGCAGCTGCACTAGCAGGTCGCGCAGCGCGGCCTTGACGCCTTCGGCCGATTCGATGCGCTCGCTGCGCACGCGCTTGCGCAGCTCGCCGAGCAGGTATTCGGTTGCCTCGACGCCGGCGTCGGCCATCAGCAGGGCGGTCTCCAGTTCCTCGAACAGGGCTTCGTCGACCTTCATGCCGACGAACAGCGTGCTCAGGTTCCGGCTGGTCTTGGACAGGCCGGTGCGCAGGCGCTGCATCCAGCCACGCCGGGCTTCCACCGTCTGCGCCGGCGGTGGGGTCAGCTCCATGTCTTCCAATGCGGCCGGCGCGGCGACCGGCGCCGAAGCAGCGGGTACTACCGGCGCGGGAGACGGGGCAAGGGACTGGGCCGGGCTGGCGGCGGGGGAGGGTGCCGGGGCGGGAGCCGGGGCCGCGGCGGGCGGTTCTGCCGGCGCAGGGGCCGGCTCGGCCTTGCGCTTCTTCCAGAAACTAAACATTGGGGAAAGGGGTCAATACCCCGTCAGGATCGGCCGCCGTCCGGCGGCGCCGTTAATCATCAAGGCCTTACGCAATATTCCGGCACGCCACCCGCCTCTCGTTGTGGTGCGTGCCTGCTTTTGCGTATAGTTCGTAACACAGCGGATTCATGGGCACATGAATCGATCGGCAAAATTCTAGCAGACGGGGTTGCATGGACCATCGCACTGTCGTGACCGGAACGGGCGCCGCCCGCCCTGAACCCTTCCCCGCCCTTGCCGGGAGCAGGGCGTCCCTGGAACGCCTGGCCAGGCGGGCACTGCCCGTCCTGCTGCTGGCCGCGGCGCCGTGGTCGGCCGGCGCCGAGGCGCAGCGCACCGTCGCCTCGCCCATGCCGTCCGCACAGACCGCGCCAGTGGGGGCCACGGCGCAGGGCACGACGGAGTACCGGTTGTCCAACGGCCTGCGCCTGATCGTCAAGGAAGACCACCGGGCTCCCACGGTGGCGCACCAGATCTGGTACCGCGTCGGGGGTATCGACGAGGTCAGCGGCACGACCGGCGTCGCCCACATGCTCGAGCACATGATGTTCAAGGGCACGCCCAAGGTCGGCGTGGGCGAGTTTTCCAAGCAGGTCGCGGCGCTCGGCGGGCGCGAGAACGCCATGACCAACCGCGATTTCACGCTGTACTACCAGCAGATCGGCAAACAGTATCTGCCGAGGATGATGGAGCTGGAAGCCGACCGCATGGCCAATCTCATCTTCAACAAAGGCGAGTTCGAGCGCGAGATGAAGGTCGTGATGGAAGAGCGCCGCCTGCGCACCGACGACTCGGCGCGCGGTACCGTCTACGAGCAACTGCTCGCTTCCGTCTATGTCGCCGCGCCCTACCGGCATCCGGTGATCGGCTGGATGGACGATCTCGTCAATATGCGCCTGGAAGACGTAGAGGCCTGGTACCGCAGCTGGTATGTGCCCAATAACGCCATGGTGATCGTCACCGGCGATGTTAATCCAGCCGAGGTCCGGGCCATGGCCGAACGCTACTACGGCAAGCTCAAGCCGCACCCGCTGCCGCTGCGCAAGGACCAGATCGATCCGCCGCAGATCGGCATCAAGCGCATCTGGGTGAAGGCTCCGGCCGAGAACCCGTACATGGTGATGGCCTATAAGGTGCCGCGCCTGCGCGATGTCGAAAAGGATGTCGACCCGTACGCGCTCGAGGTACTGGCCGCGGTGCTCAACGGCTACGACAACGCGCGCCTGACACGCGAGCTGGTGCGCGAGCAGCGCCTGGCCGACGACGTCAATGTCGGCTACGACAGCATCAACCGCGGCAATTCCCTGTTCGTGCTCGACGGCACGCCGGCCGACGGCCATACCACCGACCAGATCGAGGCAGCGCTGCGCGAGGAGATCCAGCGCATCGCGAAGAACGGCGTCTCGCCCGAGGAGCTCAAGCGCGTCAAGGCGCAGGTCGTGGCCAGCCAGATCTACAAGCGCGATTCCGTATTCGGCCAGGGCATGGAAATCGGTGTGGCCGAGATATCGGATATCTCGTGGCGCAACATCGACCGCATCCTCGAGAAGATCAAGGAAGTCACGCCGGCCCAGGTGCAGGCCGTGGCCGCGAAGTACTTCACCGACGACAACCTGACGGTGGCCACGCTGTTGCCGCAGCCGATCGATCCGAACAAGCCCAAGGCGAAGGCCCCGGAAGGCCTGCGCCACTGAGGATCCACGCATGTCCCTGCCCCAGATGAGCGAGATGAGCGAGATGACCACTCCTTCCCCACACGCGCTGCGCCGACTGGCCGGCGCAGCTTTGGGCGCGCTGGCACTGCTCGCGGCGCACGCCGCGCTGGCCGCCATTCCGATCGAGCACTGGACCGCGTCCACCGGGGCGCAAGTGTTCTACGTGCACAGCCCATCGATCCCGATGCTGGATATCAACGTGGATTTCGACGCCGGCAGCCGCTATGACCTGCCAGGCAAGGCCGGACTCGCTACGCTCACGGCGGCGCTGCTGGACAAGGGCGCTGCCGCGCGCAACGGCCAGCCGGCGCGCGACGAGGCGCAGATCGCCGATGCCTTCGCCGATACCGGCGCCGTCTTCGGCGGCGCGGCCGGCGGCGACCGCGGCGGCATCGGCATGCGCACGCTGACCGCGCAGCCGGAGCTCGATCAATCCGTGGCGCTGGCCATGCAGCTGATCCAGGCGCCCACCTATCCGGACGCCGTGGTGGGCCGCGAAAAACAGCGCCTGATCAGCGCCATCCGCGAAGCTGACGCCAAGCCCGGCGTGATCGCCGACAAGGCGCTCGCCAAGGCGATGTATCCGGGCCATCCGTACGGCGTGTCAGCCACGCCGGCCTCGGTGGAATCGATCTCGCGCGATGACATCGTCAAGTTCTGGCGCGACAACTACGGCGCGTCGCGCGCGGTGGTCACGCTGATCGGCGCGATCGACCGCAAGCAGGCCGAAGCCATTGCCGAGAAGCTGACCAGCGGCCTGCCGCCGGGCAGCGCGGCACCGGCCATGCCGCAGGTGCAGACGACCATACCGGCCAGCGAGCAACGCATCCCGCACCCCGCGCAGCAGGCGGCGGTGGTGACCGGCCAGCCGTCCATCGCACGCGGCGACCCGGACTACTTCGCGCTGCTGGTCGGCAATTACGTGCTGGGCGGCGGCGGCTTCAGCTCGCGCCTGACGGATGAGGTGCGCGAGAAGCGCGGACTCACCTACGGCGTAGACAGCTACTTTGCGCCGTCCAAGCAGCCGGGCCCATTCGGCATCAGCCTGCAGACCAAGAAGGAGCAGACCAAGGAAGCGCTGGGGCTGGTGCGGCAGGTGCTGGCCCGCTTCGTCGCCGAAGGCCCGACCGACGCCGAGCTCAAGGCCGCCAAGGACAACCTGGTCAACGGCTTCCCGCTGCGCATCGACAGCAACCGCAAGCTACTGACCAATGTGGCCAATATCGGTTGGTACGGGCTGCCGCTCGATTACCTGGACACCTGGACCGCCCAGATCGGCAAGGTCACGCGCCAGCAGGTGAAAGCGGCGTTCGGGCGCCATGTCCATCCCGACGACATGGCCACGGTAATCGTCGGCGGCCCGGAATGAGCGCGGGCCCTGTGGGGCCTGTTGCACCCAGCATGCCTGGAACAGGGCTGGCCGAACGGCCGACAGGCTCTACAATCACGGGATGAATTCGCGTTCCCGATCTCCATCGCCCGCTGCGAGCGGGCGATCGTCTTCTCCGGCGCCGCGCCAGGCGCCATCCCAGGTCCGCATCATCGGTGGCCGCTGGAAGCGCACGATGCTGCCCGTGCCCGAAGCGCAAGGGCTGCGGCCCACGCCGGACCGCGTGCGGGAAACCCTGTTCAACTGGCTCGGCCAGGATTTGTCCGGCTTGACCTGCCTGGACCTGTTCGCCGGCTCGGGTGCACTGGGTTTCGAAGCCGCCTCGCGCGGTGCCGAGGCCGTCACGCTGGTCGAATTCAACCCGCGTGTCGCCAAGCAGTTGCGCGACAACCAGTACCGGCTCGATGCCGCCCACATGCGCGTGGTGCAGGGCGATGCCTTCGCCGTGGCCGCCCAGATGCCGGATGCGAGCTTCGACGTGATCTTCCTGGACCCGCCCTTCGCCGAGGACTGGCTGCGGCCCGCGCTCGAGCATGCGGCGCGGCTGTTGCGCCGCGGCGGCGCGGTGTACGTGGAGACGGACCGATCGCTGACTGGCGCGGATGCGCCGGTGCCGGCATCGCTGGAAATTGTCCGCCAGGCGCGTGCCGGCGCGGTGCATTTCCATCTGCTGCGGCATCGCGGTGCCGACGGCGCCGGGGCCTGACGCGAGCGGTAGCGCGTTGTGCAAGCCGGCAAAAGCACAAGTCGACGACTTCCAATTCACGGATTTAGCGTTACACTACGCCGCTGTTATAACGCTCGCGACGCATCAACCACCCGGCGGAAGCCGGCAGGCAAGGCGGTTCGGAAAAGGACCGGCAGCGGGCAGATCAAGGAGGAAGTATGGCCATCGCGGTCTACCCCGGTACGTTTGATCCCATGACCCGGGGGCACGAGGATCTGGTCCGCCGTGCGTCGAATATCTTCGACGAACTGGTGGTTGGCGTGGCGCACAGTCCCAACAAGCGCCCGTTCTTTTCGCTCGAGGAGCGCATTGCCATTGCCCGCGAAGTGCTGGGCCACTACCCCAATGTGCGCGTCGAGGGCTTTGCGGGCCTGCTCAAGGATTTCGTGCGCAAGAACAACGCACGCGTGATCGTGCGCGGCCTGCGCGCCGTGTCGGATTTCGAGTACGAGTTCCAGATGGCGGGCATGAACCGCTACTTGCTGCCGGACGTGGAAACCATGTTCCTGACGCCGTCCGACCAGTACCAGTTCATCTCCGGCACCTTCGTGCGCGAGATTGCCGTGCTGGGCGGAGATGTCAGCAAGTTCGTGTTCCCGTCGGTGGAGCGCTGGCTGCAAGAGAAAATCGGCAAACCGGAATAAAATACTGGCTTCAGACGCGTCGATTCGCGGCCAGTTCGGGCGCGGGCGCGTCCGCTGGAAGGAAACACCATGGCGCTGATGATCACCGACGACTGCATAAATTGCGACGTTTGTGAACCCGAGTGCCCGAACGAAGCTATTTCGATGGGGCCCGAGATCTATGAAATCGACCCCAACAAGTGCACCGAGTGCGTTGGTCACTTCGATGAGCCGCAATGCCAGCAGGTTTGCCCGGTGGCGTGCATCCCCAAGGACCCGAACCGCGTCGAGACGCATGAAGTCCTGATGCATCGGTACCGGTTGCTGACCGCGGCCAAGCACGCGGCCTGACAAGCGGGGCTTCGGTAAACTCGCAACAAAAACCCGCCAGAAGGCGTAATGCCGTTCAGTTAAGGTCTCGATTGAGGAATCGAACGGGATAGTGTGAAGGGCGGGACTTAACGACCCGGTCGCATGAGCGACCGGGTCGTTTTACATTGGGCAGCGTTTTCAGACGGTCGCGTAGTCGGCGCAGACAGGCGGGCAACCAAATAAAAATGCCGTTCAGTTCTTAACTGAACGGCATTACGCCAGAAGGCGGGTTTTTTGTCGTCCGGGGTCAGCGTGTCGTGTGCAGCGCCATCATCGCGCGTTCGGTTTCTCCGCGTGCCAGCAGGCCGAGCGGGTCGATGCAGCGGTCGATGGCTTCGTCGATCGCCTGCTGCTCTTCCTTGCGCGGCGGCTTGAGCACGAAGTTGACAACATCCTCGCGGCCCGCGCCGGCCCCGCCGGGCTGGTTGCGCGGATGCCCCACGCCCAGGCGCAGGCGCCAGAAGTCCTGCGTGGTCAGGTGGGCGGCAATGTCCTTCAGCCCGTTATGGCCGCCCGCGCCGCCGCCGCGCTTGAGCTTGGCGGCGCCAGGAGGCAGGTCCATCTCGTCATGCGCGACGACGATCTCGTCGGGCAGGATCTTGTAGAAGCGGGCCAGCGATACCACGGCCAGGCCGGACCGGTTCATGAACGTAGAGGGCTTGAGCAGCCAGATGTCCTGGTCCCACAGGCGTGCGCGCCCTGCCAGGCCGTGGAAGCGGCCTTCCACGCGCAGCGTGGTGCCGCCCATGCGGGCGAGCTGGTCCACCAGCCAGAAGCCGGCGTTGTGGCGGGTGGCCTCGTATTCCGCGCCGGGATTGCCGAGGCCGACGATGAGCTTGATCATGCGTTGAACTGGGTTGGATGGCGGCAGGGTTGCTGTCGTCTTGCAGGCGCCAAGCATACGCCAAAAAAAACCGCCGGCATGACCGGCGGTTCTTTCCGTCTTGCGGTCGGGCCGCAATACCGTTTTGGTAACTCAGGCAGCTTAGGCAGCCGGCGTTTCGCCTTCGCCTTCGCCTTCTGCGCCTTCGGCAGCCGAAGCGGCACCAGCCGGCAGCGAGATGCTGGCGATGGCCGGGTTTTCGTCGCCGTGGGTCACGACGGTCACGCCCTTCGGCAGCTTCAGGTCAGCCAGGTGCAGGGTCTGGCCCAGTTCCATGGTGCCGACGTCCACTTCGATGAACTCGGGCAGGTCGGCCGGCAGGCACGACACTTCCAGGTCGTTCACGATGTGGTTGACCAGGCCGTGGCCCAGCTTCACGCCAGGAGCGGTTTCCTGGTTCATGAAGTGCAGGGGCACCTTGACGTGGACCTTTTCCGAGGCCGACACGCGCTGGAAGTCGACGTGCAGCACCAGCGGCTTGAACGGGTGCATCTGGAAGGCACGCAGCAGGGCCTTCTCGGTCTTGCCTGCGACTTCCAGGTCCAGGATCGACGAGTGGAAGGCTTCCTTCTTCAGGGCGTGCCACAGCGCGTTGTGATCCAGTTCGATCATCTTCGGTTCGGCGGCGCCGCCGTAGATGATGCCGGGGGTCTTGCCCGAATTGCGCAGGCGGCGGCTCGCACCCGTACCCTGTACGCTACGCTCGAAAGCGACTACTTTCATGATGACTCCAAAGTAAAGAAGGCTGTCCGCGACCAGACAGCCCTGTTGTGGCGCAATCGAAACCGATGCGCCGGTCACATCACGCCGATCGCTGGAAAACCGGCAATCGGCGTGGCAAAGCCAGAGATTCTATCAGGAACCCGCAAACAGCGACATGATCGAGTCGCCCTTGACGATACGGGTGAAGGTTTCGGCCAGCAGCGGGGCGGTCGACAGCTGACGGATCTTGCTGCACTTGGCCGCTTCTTCCGACAGCGGGATGGTGTCGCACACCACCACTTCATCGAGCGCAGAGTCCGCAATCCGGGCAGCCGCACCACCGGACAGAACAGGGTGCGTGCAGTAGGCGAAGACCTTCAGCGCGCCGCGCTCCTTCAGCACCTGGGCCGCCTTGCACAGCGTGCCGCCGGTGTCGATCATGTCGTCCATGATCACGCAGTTGCGGCCGTCGACTTCACCGATGATGTTCATCACCTCGGCCACGTTGGCCTTGGGACGGCGCTTGTCGATGATCGCCAGGTCGCAGTTCAGTTCCTTGGCCAGCGCACGGGCGCGGACCACGCCGCCGACGTCGGGCGACACGACCAGCAGGTCGCCGTAATTCTTCTCGCGCAGGTCGCCCAGCAGCACGGGGGATGCGTAGATGTTGTCGACGGGGATATCGAAGAAGCCCTGGATCTGGTCAGCGTGCAGGTCCATGGTCAGGACTCGGTCCACACCGGCCACTTCCAGCATGTTGGCCACGACCTTGGCCGAGATCGCCACGCGCGCCGAACGCGGGCGGCGGTCCTGGCGGGCATAGCCGAAGTAGGGCATTGCGGCGGTGATGCTGCGCGCCGAGGCGCGCTTGAGCGCGTCGACCATCACCATCAGTTCCATCAGGTTGTCGTTGGTCGGCGCGCACGTGGACTGCAGCACGATGACGTGCTTGCCACGAACGTTTTCCTGGATATCGACCTGGACTTCGCCGTCGGAGAAACGGCCAACGAGCGCCTTGCCCAGTGGAATGCCGAGGTGCTGTACGACAGCCTCCGCGAGTTTGGGGTTGGCGTTGCCGGTAAATACCATCAAGCCTTCGCTGCTCATTCGGGGCACCTGTCTTGCTGCTGGGGGAGCTTGGCGTCACCGGCAATGCCGGTGACTGATACTGAGTGTCGTAACGACACTATAGGAATGTAATGGCAGGGGAAGAAGGATTCGAACCTTCGAATGCCGGAATCAAAATCCGGTGCCTTGACCAACTTGGCGACTCCCCTACACAACCTTGCCGTTCTTCGTGGTACCAAACTGCCGTACCTCGCCGAACGATAACTTGCTATGCGAACGCCGCGAGCGGGTGACGTGCCAGACTGCGCACACACCTGCCATCCCACTGGGGAGGCAACCGCTTCAGGATCTGCTGCGCCGTTTGCTCGTCAGGGAAACGTGCAAACACGCAGGCTCCGGAACCGGTCATCCTTGCATGCTGATTGAACTGCTTCAGCCATCCAAGGGCTCTGGCAACTTCGCCGAACTTCGCTGTTGCTACCGCTTCCAGGTCGTTGCGACCGAAAGCGAATTTGTTTGTGCAAGCAGCGAAGACCGCAATTATGGAGACGGGCGTATCCCTTGTCAAGCACTCATCCGAAAAAATCTCTCCTGTCGGAACATGTTGCTTCGGATGGACGACCACGAACCAGCTCTCCGGCAGGTCCACCGGGGTCAGTTCCTCGCCCACGCCTTCCGCGAACGCGTTCTCGCCGAACACGAACACGGGCACGTCCGCACCCAGCGTCAGCCCGATCCGCATCAGCTCGGCGCGCGGCAGGCCCAGGCCCCACAAGTGGTTGAGCGCGAGCAGCGTCGTGGCCGCGTCGGACGAGCCGCCGCCGATGCCGCCGCCCATCGGCAGGATCTTGTCGATCCCGATGTCCGCGCCAAAGCACGTGCCCGTTGCCTGCTGCAGTGCGCGCGCAGCGCGCACGACGAGGTCGCTTTCCGGCGGCACGCCGGGGATGTCGGTGGTGCGCGCCACGATGCCGTCGTCGCGGCGCCGGAAATGCAGCGTGTCGCACCAGTCCACGAGCTGGAACACCGTCTGCAGCGTGTGATAGCCGTCCGGGCGCCGGCCCGTGACATGCAGGAACAGGTTGAGCTTGGCCGGGGCAGGGCAATCGCGCAGTTCCGGCGGCGGCAGGTTGATGGTTCCGGTCAAGGTGTTTCCTCCGCGTCGATCACGAGCTTTACCGACAGCGGCGTGGGGCCGCTGTCGCGCTCCAGGTCGATGCGCCGCGGCTGCGCTGCTGTTTGCGTAGCGGATGGCGTGTCCTGCCAGGCCACGTAGCGCACGCTCCAGCCGTCCTGTGCCAGCGTGGCAAGTCGGCCCTGCGCATCGCGCGTGGCGCTGGCCGGCCGGCCGGCTGCCGGGCGGCCATGCAGCCAGTCGCGCATGCCGGCCACCGGCAGCGCAAAGCCGAGCGCTTCCTCCAGCAGGCTGTCGACTTCCGGCGCATTGCGCGGCGGCTTGTTGGGCAGGTCGAGCGTCGCGCCCGACGGCGTGGCGGTGACCACGGCCAGCGTCTGGCCCAGTGGCGACAGCAGGTCGAGGCGCACGTTGCGGCCCTGTTCTTCCCAGCGGAAGCTGCCCTGCACGCCCTCGTCGCGGCCGTAACGGACATAGTTGGCCGAGAAGCGGCCGGTGTAATGCCGGCTTGTGGCGGTTTCGCCGGCATCGAAGCCGCGCGAAGGCGCAACGCTGGCGCAGGCCGCCAGCAACAGGGGCGCGCCAAGGCAAAGCAGGGCCAGGCGGCGGGATCGGTTCATGGTCGGCATTCGGGAAAGCGGGCTGCCCTGGTGGGACAGCCCGCGACAGATGGCAGGGCCGGTCGCGAGGACAGGCCCGGGCCTACTTGGAGAGCAGGACGTTGTAGCGGCGCAGGGTATCGACCAGGGTTTCGTTGTCCGGTTCGATCTTGGCGGCTTCGGTCCAGGTCTTGCGGGCTTCGTCGCGCTCGCCGAGCTGCCATAGCACCTCGCCCAGGTGCGCGCCGATCTCGGCCTCGGGGGCCTTGGCGTAGGCGTTCTTGAGCAGGTCCGCCGCTGGCTGCAGTTCACCCATGCGGAATTTCACCCAGGCGAGGCTATCCATGATGTACGGATCATCCGGCCCCAGTTCCGAGGCGCGCTCGAGCAGCTTGCGCGCTTCCGGCAGGCGTATGTTGCGGTCGGCCAGCGAATAGCCGAGCGCGTTGTACCCCTGCTTCTGCTCCGGCTGCAGCGCGATCACGCGCCGCAGGCCCTGCTCCATGCTGTCGTAGCGCTTCTGACGCTCGTCCAGCATGGCAAGCTCGTAGATCCAGTCGGCGTTGTCCGGCTCCGTCGTGACGCGCTCGTCGAGAACCTTGCGCGCGCGATCGTAGGCCTTGGTCTCCATCAGCGTGGCGACCTCGGCCTGGCGGATGGCCATCATGCGCTGCGAGCGCTGGGCCGGATCGGGGATGTCCTCGGCATCGCTGAGCATGTCGCCGAAGATGGCCTGGGCATCGTCGAGCTTGCCCAGGCGCGCAAGCAGCTGGGCGCGCTTGGCCGCTGCGGCGGGCCCCAGCCGGCTGTCCTCGATGCGCTCGAGCCACCGGATCGCGCCTGCGTAGTCCTTGCGCTCCTCGGCAATCTGGGCCAGGTACTGGAAGGCGATGTCCGGATTGGCGGTCGGCACCTTCTCGGCGAGCTGCAGGTACTCCTTCAGGTACTGCTCGGCCTCGCCGAAATCCTTGGCCTGGAGGCTGGTCAACCCCAGCGCGAGCGGCACGCGCGGGTCGGTCGGTGCGACCTTGCGCAGCGTCTCGAATTCCTGTCGCGCGGCGGGCATGTCGTTGTGCATCAGGTACAGGCGCGCCAGCGTGATGTGGCCGCTGACGGACCGCGGCGACTTGTCGAGGAAGCGGCGCAAGCCGGCAATGGCCTGGTCGGGCTCGTTCTCGGCGCGCAGTTCGGCCGCCATCAATGCGGCAGGCTCAAAGTCGGGGCGCAGCCGCAGCGCTTCGTCGAGCGCCGTGAGCGCGGCCGGGGTATTGCCCGCGATTTCCTGCGCCCTGGCGATGGCAAGGTGCGTTTCCGGCAGGCGCGCGTCGTCCCGGATCAGCTCCTGCAGCAGTGCGGCCGCGCCGGCCGGGTCGCTGGTGCGTGACATCTGCTGCTGAAGCTGGAGAATGCTTTCGCCACGGTGGTTGGCGGGCACGCCGGACAACTGCTGTGCCAGCAGCGGCCGCACTTCACTCCAGCGGCCATTGAGCACCAGCAGGGTCGAGAGCACCTGCCGCGCCGCCGGCGAGCCTGGTGCGAGGTCGCTCCACAGCCGCGAGGCATCGAGCGCCTGCTGCGGAATGCGTGCGTTGAAGGCAATCTCCGTCGCACGCTGCGCAAAGCGCGGGTCGCGCGTGGAACGGGCCAGTTCGAGGTAAGTGCGATAGGCCGGTCCGACCAGCCCGCGCTGCAGCGAGATCTCGGCGGCCATCACGCGGTACATGATGTCGCCGGTCAGCGGTACGTTCGGCAGCGTGACGCCGGCTTGTGCCGCGTCGGGCTGCGCGGGCGCGGCCTGGACCGCGCCGATCGCGGCAAGCGCCAGGCAGGCTGCCGCAGTCACGGACCGGATGTGGCGCCCGGTGCGGCCCGCCGACCCCGCAGCCATGCCTGGGCGCGGGGTGATGGCCTTCGCGGGGAAGTCCACGCGGCCCGGCGCAGCGTTCGCCGCGGGTCTCGCAACAGGATCCGGAAAAAGGTCCGACATGTGATGATTGCTCCGGCGCTCTCAAGCGTTCGAATGATAGGGGCATTGTAGCCTGCCGCTACAATGCGCTGCTTGCCGGCGCGGCCATGTGAGCGCGCTTCCGACAGGAATTTGGAGCGGTAACCAACGGAGAGGTTCGATGCCTGAATTGCCGGAGGTCGAAGTGACCCGGCGCGGCCTGTTGCCGCATGTGGTGGGGCGGCGTATTGCCGACGTGACCGTGCGCCACCGGGGCCTGCGCTGGCCGGTCGACGACGATCTGGAGGCACGCCTGGCCGGGCGCCAGGTGCGGCGTATCGAACGGCGGGGCAAGTACCTGCTGCTCGAGTGCGTCGATGAAGCCACCGGCGACGCCGGCTGGCTGCTGGTCCACCTGGGCATGACCGGAACGCTGCGGGTGCTGCCCGATGCGCCGCCCGCCGGCGCCCACGACCACCTGGACCTGGCGCTGGCCGACGCCGGCGGCAGCCGTATCGTGCTGCGCTTTCGCGATCCGCGCCGTTTCGGTGCCGTGCTCTGGAGTCCGCTGAGCGAGGCCATGCTGTCCGGCCACCCGCTGCTGCGCGGCCTGGGCATTGAGCCGTTCGATCCGCATTTCGACGGCGGCTGGCTGCACCGCCATACGCGCGGGCGTTCCGCCGCGATCAAGACCGTGCTGCTGGCCGGCAATATCGTGGTGGGTGTCGGCAACATCTACGCCTCGGAAAGCCTGTTCCGCGCCGGCATCCGCCCGACCACGCCGGCCGGCCGGCTGAGCCTGGCGCGCTGCGAGCGGCTGGCGCTGGCCGTGCGCGAAACCCTGGCGCAGGCTATCGAACGCGGCGGCAGCACGCTGCGCGACTTTGTCGGCAGCGACGGCGCCAGCGGATATTTCCAGCTCGACTGCTTTGTCTACGATCGCGCCGGGGAGCCTTGCCGGGTCTGCGGCACGCCGGTGCGGCAGATCGTCCAGGGTCAGCGTTCCACCTTCTACTGCACGCATTGCCAGCACTGAAGCGCGGTGCATTCGCGGGTACGGGAGGCCCTTCCGGGCCTGTGTCGATGGCTCGGCGCAACACTCTGCCGCCAAGCGGCGTGAATTCCACAAAAGCGCCACAAAAGCGCCCCGGAAACCTGTATCTTGTGCGCAGTCATAAAAAGTTACAAAAACGCGCCGACCTGCAAAATCGGCACTTGCGCCAGATTGCCGGACAGGGAACCTAGCCGAACCGCCGCCATGACAACGCTCGCCCACCAATTTGAACAATACGGTGCCTGGAGAACCGGGGTACTCCAGTCGCTGGCCGAATTCCAGTCGTGGCTGCAACAGCACGACCTCTACGATGCGACGGCCGAGGAGCGCGTGCAGCGCATCCAGAGCGTGCTGCGCAGCGACCGGCTCAAGGTCGCCTTCATCGCCGAGTTCTCGCGCGGCAAGAGCGAGCTGATCAACGCCATCTTCTTTGCCGATTACGGGCGCCGCATCCTGCCGTCGTCGGCCGGGCGCACCACCATGTGCCCGACGGAGCTGCGCTACGACGAGCATGAGCCGCCCAGCATCCGCCTGCTGCCGATCGAAACCCGGTTGCAGGAGGCCTCGACCGCGGATTTCCTGGAGGCCGGCACGTCCGCCTCGCACTGGCACTCTGTGCCGCTGGACCCGTCGTCGCCCGAGGGCATGCTGGCGGCGTTCCAGCATGTGGTCGAGACCATCCGCGTGCCGCCGGCCCAGGCCGAGTCGCTGGGCCTGTACCACGAGGAAGACCCGGACGCCGCCTATGCGGTGGATGCCGAAGGCATGGTCGAGATCTCGCGCTGGCGCCATGCGGTCATCAATTTCCCGCACCCGCTGCTGCGCCAGGGGCTGGTCATTCTCGACACGCCGGGGCTGAATGCGATCGGTACGGAGCCCGAACTGACGCTGCGCCTGATTCCCGACGCGCACGTGGTGGTGTTCGTGCTGGCCGCGGACGCCGGCGTGACCAAGAGCGACCTCGAGCTCTGGCGCGGGCACGTGGGCGCCGGCCATCGCCGTGGCTGCCTGGCCGTGCTCAACAAGATCGACGGCCTGTGGGACCCGCTGAAGTCGCAGGCGGAGATCGCGAAGGAGATCTCGGGCCAGGTCACCTCGACGGCGCAAGTGCTCGGCATCGAGCAGGGGCGCGTCTATCCGGTGTCGGCGCAGAAGGGCCTGGTGGCCAAGGTCACGCATGACGAAACGCTGCTGGCGCGCAGCGGCCTGCCGCATTTCGAACGTGTGCTGTCCGACCAGCTGATCCCGCGCCGGCGCGAGATCGTTGCCGACCAGGTCCATCGCTCCGTGCAGGACATGGCGCGCGGCGCGCAGCAACTGCTGCAGGGCCGTCGCCGCGACATCGTCGAACAGCTGTTCGAGCTGCGGGGGCTGCGCGGCAAGAACCACGCGATGGTCAAGCACATGCTGATGCGCGTGCAGAGCGAGAAGGAAGAGTTCGAGCAGAGCATCAGCAAGTTCCAGGCGTTGCGCCTGGTGTTCGGCCGCCACAGCGCAGACATCATCAAGAGCCTGCAGTTGCGCGACGTGCGCAGCACCATGCGGACTGCGCGCGAGCAGATGAAGGAGCGTTTCTTCTCGCGCGGCCTGCGCGAGGATATGGACGCGTTGTTCGCGCAGCTCATCACGCTGATCACCGACGCCGACAGCAAGATCGGCCAACTGCACCAGCTCATCGACAGCATGTACCGGCGCTTCAATGCCGAGCACGGTTTTACGCTGCCGGCGCCGATGCAGTTCGTGACCACGCGCTTTGTCGCCGAACTCAAGGAGATCCTGCAACTCGTGCAGTCGCACTTCGGCACGGTCAGCATGCTGACGCGCTCGCGGCCGCATCTGGTGCAGGGCGCGTTCGATACCATGGCCAGCCGCGTGCTGGAAAATTTCCGCGACCTGAACCGCGATATCGAAGTCTGGCTCAAGTCCGTGATGACGCCGCTGGAGGCGCAGGTGCGCGAGCACCAGAAGCAGCTGCGCCGCCGCGTGGATTCGATCGAACGCATCCACGAGGCCACCGACACGCTCGAGAGCCGCATCGCCGACCTGGAAGAGGTGCTCAACGGCCTGGATGAGCGCAGCGGGCGCATCGAAGCGCATGCCCAGCGCATCATCCGCCCGGATGGGGCGGGCATGGAAGGCGAGCAGCTCGCCGTGGCCTGATCCCGGCCCGGCCGGTATATCATGTGGCGCCGCCCTGCGCGGCGCTTTCTTTTTTGGCGCGGCCCGTTTGCCTGCCGCGCCACCCATGTGTCTGACCGTCCCCGATGCCCCGCAAGTCCGCCCCCGCTGTCTCGTCCGTCAATGCCGCCGCCGTGCCGCCCGATATCCATGTTCCCGCCGATTTCGGCGCGCGCGTGGTCGACTGGCAGCGCGTGCATGGCCGGCATGACCTGCCGTGGCAGAACACGCGCGACCCGTACCGGATCTGGCTGTCGGAAATCATGCTGCAGCAGACGCAGGTGAGCGCGGTCATCGACTATTTCCAGCGCTTCGTCGCGCAGCTGCCGACCGTGCAGGCGCTGGCCGCTGCGCCCGCGGACCAGGTGATGGCGCTATGGGCGGGGCTGGGCTACTACTCGCGCGCGCGCAACCTGCACCGCTGCGCCATGCAGGTCGTCAGCGACCATGGCGGGCGGTTTCCGACCGATCCCGCGGTGCTGGCCACGCTGCCGGGCATTGGCCGCTCGACGGCGGCGGCCATCGCGGCTTTCAGTGCGGGCGTGCGGTCCCCTATCCTCGACGGCAACGTCAAGCGCGTCTTTGCGCGCTTCTTCGGCATTCACGGCCACCCGGGCGAGCGCGTCATCGAAAGCCGCATGTGGGGGCTTGCCGAAGCCGCGCTGCCCGTGCCGGGGCCGCGCCAGGCCGACGACATGGTGGCCTACACGCAGGGCTTGATGGACCTGGGCGCGACAGTATGTTCGCGCGGCAAGCCTGCATGCCTGGCCGATGCTTTAGCGTGCCCGCTGTCGGCGGATTGCGTGGCGCGCCGCGATGGCCTGACCGCCACGCTGCCAACGCCCAAGCCGCGCGCAGCGGTGCCGGAACGCAGCACCGTGATGGTCATGGTGCGCCATGGACGCGACGTGCTGCTGCAGCTTCGACCGGACAGCGGCGTCTGGGGCGGCTTGTGGAGCCTGCCCGAGATGCCGGTGGCAACCGTGCCGTTCGACCCGGAACTCGCCGAGCAGGAAGCGCTCGGCTATGCGCGCGCCTTCGGCGAACCGTCGCGCGCGGACATGGCGGGCGAACTGGTCCACGTCTTCACGCATTTCCGGCTGCTGATCCGCGCGATCCGGGTCGACATGGCTGCGCTGTCGCTGCGCGAACCGGATTCGGGGCCGGCCCGGCGGTGGCTTTCACTCGATGATCTCGACGCGCTCGGCACGCCCGCACCGGTGCGCAAGCTGCTCGAGATGCAGGCCCGCGGCGGGCTGTTCTGAACTTCGAACGCGGCGGGGCGGGGCCTACACCATGTGGTGCTGCCGCATGTAGCGGTGCACGATCTCGATGCGCATGCCAGCATCGGGCAGCGCCATCAGCATCTGCTTGGCCTTCATCGGCACCGGCAGCAGTTCGCACAGGCGGTTGGTGACCCAGCTCGGGTCGTCCCACAGGTAGGGCTCGGCAAACGGCATGCGGTCGGGCTGCTCGGCATGCAGCCGCGTGACGATCCGGCGCAGTACCGACAGGCATTCGCCCAGCAGTTCGAGCTTGCAGTCGATGATGTCGGCAGGCAGCAGTTCGGCGCTGGCCACGATCAGCCCGTCGTCGCGCGTGCGATGCTCGAGCACGCGGAAACGCTGGCGCCCGCGCGTTTCGATCAGCAGCACGCCAAGCTGTTCCATGTTGCAATCGACGATCTCGGCCAGGCAGCCGATCGATTCCGGCACGGTTCCCTGGCCGGGGCGAGCCACTTCCTCGCCGCTGGCGATCAGGCACACGCCGAACGGCGCCGCATCGCGCAGGCAGTTGCGCACCATGTCCACATAGCGCTTCTCGAATACGCGCAACGGCAGGCGGCCGTCCGGAAACAGCACCGTATGCAGTGGGAAGAGTGGGAGGTTTTCCAGCGTCAGCGGCGTTGCGTCGACGGGAGCGGTGTGGCGGAGAAGGTCTGTCGAGGACATGCGATGGCTGGTGTTCCACTGGATCGGGGAAACCGGCCGCCGAATCGGGTGCGGCGGCCGCCATGGCTGCCAGGGCCGGATAGGCCTGGCGGCACCGGCGGACTGCAACGGCTACGTTGCCGGCGCGAGCTCGCGGTGTCTCACCAGCACATTACCATGCGCCCGGAAATAGTTGGCAAGCCTTTCCGCAATATAGACCGAACGGTGCTGTCCGCCGGTGCAGCCGATGGCTACGGTCAGGTAGCTGCGGTTGTCGGCAATGAAACTTGGCAGCCACTTTTCCACATAGGCGCGGATATCTTCGGCCATCGCCAGCACCATCGGCTGGGCCTGGAGGAAGTCGATCACCGGACCGTCGCGGCCCGTCAGCGGGCGCAGTGCCAAGTCATAGTATGGATTGGGCAGGGAGCGCACGTCGAATACCAGGTCGGCATCGCTGGGCACGCCGTGCTTGAAGCCGAACGACTCGAACAGCAGCGTCAGGTGCTCACTGTCTTCGCGGATCAGCTCCTTGATCCAGCTGCGCAGGGTATTGGTGCGCACGTTGCTGGTGTCGATGCGGTGCGCGGACTCGGCCAGCGGGCTGAGCAGTTCCCGCTCCATCTCGATGGCTTCCATCAGCGCCGTGTCATTGAACGCCGGTTCGCCGTCGGAGCCGGACGCGCCGTTGGTCAGGATCGACAACGGGTGCCGGCGCCGCGTTTCGGAGTAGCGCTGCACCAGTGCATCGGTGCTGGCCGTGAGGAACAGGACTTCAACCTGGTGGGTCCCGGCCAGCTCGCGGACCGTGTCGGGCAGGTGGTCCAGCGATTCGCGGCTGCGAATATCGGTGGCCACGCCAAGGTGCGTATAGCCTTCGGCGGCGAGGTAGCGGGCCAGGTCAGGGATGAATTGGGCCGGCAGGTTGTCGACGCAGTAGTAGCCTGCATCTTCAAGCACGTTCAGTGCGACGGATTTGCCGGAGCCGGAGATGCCGGTGATGAGGATGATGCGCATAGCATCGGAAGCATAGCATCCCGAAATGGCCACGTCATGACAGGGGCCTGCGCAAGGCAAAAATGGCGAACCGCGCGGTTCGCCATTCTGGTCAGGGACGGCTGCTGTTTACTTCGACAGGCATTCCTTCATGAACGCCTTGTACTCGTCGCCCTTCTTGCCCTTGCCTTCCTTGCTGCAGGCCGACATCTTTTCCTGCTGGGTCTTGGTCGGCTGCACGCCCTTGGCCGAAAGGCATTGTTTCATGAAGGCCTTGCGTTCGTCGCCTTTCTTGTCGCCGGCCTGCTCGTTGCAGTCTTTCATCTTCTGCTGCTGCGCGGTGGGAGCCTTGGCGGCGGATGCCGGCGCAGCCTTGGCCGGAGCGGCCGGCGTTGCTGGCGTTGCCGGGGTGGCCGGCTGGGCAAAGGCGCCAGTGGCCAGCAGCGGCGTCACCAGCATACACATCGCGATCAGTTTCTTCATGCTTGCTCTCCTGGCTGTGGAAAACTTCATGGCCGCTTTTCGCCGGCCGACGGCGGACGCAGCGGCTCCGGACTGGGCTCGATGCCCATTACAGCACAAAACGAAGGATGTCCCCACCGCGTTGACTTATTTGTCAACGCCAATGTAAGCAATTGAAAACGTGTCGCGATGCCCGATCAGAGCAGGCGGCCCTGTCCGCGCGAGACCGCGTCGGCCTGCATCGCGGCACGCTGGCGATCCATGAAGTCGCGCAGCGTGTCGATGCCGCGCAGGCGCAGGATGGTGTTGCGCACGGCGGCCTCGACCAGCACGGCGAGGTTTCGGCCGGCCGCCACCTGGATCTTGACCATATGTATCGGCAGGCCCAGCACGTCGAGGTACTGCGAGTCGAGCGGCAGGCGTTCGAACTCGCCGTCGTTGCGGCGCACCAGCTGGACCACGAGCTTCATCTTCATCTTCCGCCGCACGGCGGTCTCGCCGAAGATGGTCTTGATGTCGAGCAGGCCCAGGCCACGCACTTCCAGCAGGTTCTGCAGCAGCGGCGGGCAGCGGCCTTCAATGAAATCCGGTCCCAGCCGCACGAAGTCCACCGCATCGTCGGCCACCAGGCCGTGGCCGCGCGAGATCAGCTCCAGGCCGAGTTCGCTCTTGCCGAGGCCCGATTCGCCCATGATCAGCACCCCCATGCCGAGGATGTCCAGGAACACGCCGTGCATGGTCACGCGCGGCGCCGATATGCGGGACAGGTACAGCCGCAGGTGGTCGATTACCGCGGCCGACGAAACCGGCGTGGTGAACAGCGGCGTGGACGAGCGCGTGCAGCGCAGCTCCAGGTCCGGCGGCGGCTCCATGCCGTCGGCCACCACCAGGAACGGCGGCTCGAGCAGGATCAGCTCGCCCATCTGGCGCTTGCGGGTTTCGTCGTCCAGGCGCTGGTAGTAGGTGATCTCGGGCTTGCCCAGCACCTGGATCCGGTTCGGGTGGATCAGGTTCAGGTGGCCGACCAGGTCCGCGGCCGAGGTGGCCTCGCGGGCAAACTCCACGTCGAAGGCGCGGTCCGCACCCTCCAGGCCAGCCACCCACGAGAGTTTGATGTCGGCTGCGTTGTCGTCGAAGATCGACTGGGAGGTGACGCCGGTGAGTTCCATGCGGTATGACTTTCGGGGCGGGGGCCGTGCCGGGCTTTACGGTTGCCCGGTCTGTTGCGAGCCCAGGGGGAGGATCAGGGATGCCACTGCGTCAGGAGCTGATGGACCGCGTCGGGCGTGGCCAGCGTTGCCAGGCCTTCGCGCATGTCGCGATCCGACAGGAGCTGGGCGATTTCGGAGAGGATTTCGAGGTGCTGCTGCGTGGCCTGTTCCGGCACCAGCAGGAAGATCAGCAACGAGACGGGCTTGCCGTCAGGCGATTCGAACGGGATCGGCTCGGCCAGCCGCATGAAGGCAGCCAGCGGTTGCTTCAGCCCCTTTATGCGCCCGTGCGGAATGGCCACGCCCGCGCCGAGGCCGGTCGAACCCAGCGACTCGCGCGCAAACAGGTTGTCGGTCACGGTTGCCCGCGCCACGCCATGGTTGTTCTCGAAGAGGAGCCCGGCTTGCTCGAAGACGCGCTTCTTGCTGGTGACGCTGACGTCGAGGTTGATGTTGCCGGGTGGCAGCAGTTTGGCCAAACGATTCATGGGCGATGCGAGGATTTCAGTTAGCAGGCAGATCGGACTGCTCAGCCCGGCAACGATGCGGGGCCGGGTTGCGGCGAGGCCATGGTTTGCGAGGCGTTCGGCCATTATAGAGCAGCGTCTCCCCTGTCCTTGTGCAATGCAGCGCCGGTTCCTGTATGTCCCGGCCCGTGGTGGTGCCGCCGCACTAGGGAAGGGCGGGGGCACCGGAGTTGCCACTGGCTATGTCTTGGACAGCATACACCGAGCCGCGCCAGTTGCGAACACCCGCGCCGTTGGCCCGCGAGACGTGGCCGGCAACAGACGCAAAAAAGCCGCGCTACATGGCGCGGCTTGCTTTTATCAGTCCTTTTTCAGCGGCCAGCCTTGCGGCTGGCAGACATGATCATTGCTGTAGTTGCGATTCGGCCATCTGGTACTTGACCGCTTCACGGTCGTGGCCTTGGACACGGTCCTTGTAGCGAAGTACCTGGCGGTCCAGCTTGTCGACGAGTGCGTCGATTGCCGCATACAGGTCTTCGTGATGGGCTTCAACAAAGATGTCCTTGCCCCGGAGGTGCAGATTGATTTCCGCGTACTGCCGCCTGTCCTTTTCCTTGTGATTGTCGACTGAGAGTAGCACGCTGACGCCAATGACTTGATCGAAATGCCTGACGATACGCTCCAGCTTCGTTTCCACGTACTCACGCAGCGGGGGCGTGATGTCCAGGTGGTGTCCACTGATCTTGAAGTTCATAGCGCTTCTCCTTCTGAAAGAGCTGCACCAGGCAGGCGGTGCAACTCGGCTACAAAGTCTTGCGGAGATTGACAGCGGGGATCTTCAGGGCCTCGCGATACTTGGCGACGGTACGGCGCGCGACAACGAAGCCTTGTTCACCCAGCAATTCGGCAATTCGGCTGTCGGAAAGGGGACTCCTCGGGTCTTCGGCTCCTATGAGTTGCTTGATCAAGGCGCGGATGGCCGTTGATGAAGCCGCTCCACCTGTTTCGGTGGACACGTGGCTACCGAAGAAGTACTTCAGTTCGAAAGTACCCATCGGCGTTGCCATGTATTTATTGGTCGTCACCCGGGATATGGTTGACTCGTGTAATCCCAGTGTATCGGCAATCTCCCGCAAAACCAAGGGGCGCATCGCGATTTCGCCGTGCGTGAAGAAGTTCTTCTGACGTTCGACAATCGCCTGCGAAACGCGCAGGATCGTGTCGAACCTTTGCTGGATATTCTTGATCAGCCAGCGTGCCTCTTGCAGTTTCTGCTGCAGGCCGGCCGCACCGGATTCCCCCTTCGCGCCGCGCAGGATCTGCGCGTACATGTCGTTGATGCGCAGGCGCGGCATCACGTCGGGGTTGAGCTGCGCGATCCAGCCGCTGCCGCTCTTGCGCACGAACACGTCCGGCACCACGAAATCCGCTTCAGGCCGGCTGTAGGCGTGGCCGGGGTAGGGGGCAAGCGAGCGGATCAGCTCATGCGCGGCCTTGAGCGCCGCTTCGTCCACCTGCAATGCCTTCTTCAGGCGCGTGTAGTCGCGCACGGCAAGCAGTTCCAGATGATGGGTGACGATCGACAGCGCCAGTTCCCGCTGTGGATGCTGCAGCCGGCGCAGTTGCAGGCTCAGGCACTCGGCCGCGTTGCGAGCGGCCACCCCGGCCGGGTCGAAGCTTTGCAGCAGCGTGAGCATGGCCTGCACTTCCTCGACCTCGAATTCGAGTTCCTCGGGTAGTTCGCTGCAGATTTCCTCTAGCGACGCGCCCAGGTAGCCGTCGTCATCGAGCGACTCGATCAGGAAGATCGCCAGGCCCTTGTCGCGCGCGGATATCTTGAGCGGCGTGAGCTGCTCCATCAGGTGTTCACGCAGCGTGGGCTCGGCATCGCGCAGCTGCATGGGCGTTTTCTCGTCGTCCTCGCCTTGCGGGCGCCGTGCGAAATCGTCCAGGCTCCAGTCGCTGCCGTAATCGTCGCCGCCGTTGTCGCTGTAGCTGTCGTCCTCGCCGCCCGCACTATTGGCATTCGCTTCGCCGTTGCCTTGCGGCTCGGCAGCTGCGGGCGCCGGGGCGCTTTGCAGGTTGACCGAGCCATCTGCCGCCACGCGCAGCGGGCTTTCGATCCAGTCGTTTTCGCGCTCCAGCAGCGGATTTTCCGTCAGTGCCTGCTCGACTTCCTGCTGCAGCTCCAGCGTGGAAAGTTGCAGCAGCCGGATCGACTGCTGCAGTTGCGGCGTGAGCGCCAGATGCTGGGAGAGGCGGAGCTGTAGCGACGGTTTCATGCGACCTATTTTATGCGCATCTTTCCGATGTTGGAACGGAAATTGCTATCGCTGATGCCGCCTGATCGATTCTGCCGAGGACAGCTGCCGCCCCGGCTTCACATGCGGAAATTCTCGCCCAGGTAGACGCGGCGCACCGACTCGTTCGCGATGATGTCTTCGGGCTGGCCCGATGCGAGCACGGTGCCTTCGCTGATGATATACGCGTGGTCGCAGATGCCAAGCGTCTCGCGCACGTTGTGGTCGGTGATCAGCACGCCGATGTTGCGCGCCTTGAGGAAGCTGACGATACGCTGGATCTCGCCGACGGCGATCGGGTCCACGCCGGCGAACGGCTCGTCGAGCAGGATGAAGCGCGGCGACGACGCCAGCGCGCGCGCGATCTCCACGCGGCGGCGCTCGCCGCCCGACAGCGACAGCGCAGGATTGTTGCGCAGGTGGGCGATCTGCAGGTCGTCCAGCAGCGTATCCAGGCGGGCGTCGATCTCGGCCTTGGGCAGCGGCTTGCCATTCACGATCTGGAGCTCGAGCACCGCGCGGATGTTCTCTTCCACGTTCAGCTTGCGGAACACCGAGGCTTCCTGCGGCAGGTAGGACAAGCCCATGCGCGCGCGCTCGTGGATGGCCAGGCCGCTGATGTGCTGGCCGTCGAGCACGATATCGCCCTCGTCCAGCGCCACCAGGCCCACGATCATGTAGAACGACGTGGTCTTGCCCGCGCCGTTCGGGCCGAGCAGCCCGACGACCTCGCCGCTTTTCACCTCGAGCGACACGTCCTTGACCACCGTGCGCGACCCGTAGCGCTTCTTCAGGTGGCGCACGACCATCGTGCTGCTGTCGGCACGGACGTCGTTGGCGGCGGAAGCGGGTGTGGGGGCGAGCATGGCGGTATCGGTCATGGTGGCGGTGATGCGCTCGGGCGCGTGATTCAGGGCTTGCTGGACGGCGCGGGCGCCGGTTTCAGGTCGAGCGGCGGGGCAGCGGCTGCACCGCTCGCTTCCTGGCGCGGCGAGAGCACCGCGCGCACGCGTCCCGACGGGTTGCCGGCCGACGTGTTGTCGCCGCCGCCGGCGGCCGTGTAGAACTCGTTGCGGCTGTCATAGGTCAGTACCGCGCCGCGGATCTCGTCGACCAGCTTGGCGCCCTGCAGGCGCGCCATGCGCGCGTGGCCGATCAGCTTGGACACTTCCTGCTTGCCGTCGTATTCGATGCGGTCGCCCCAGCCGTCCATGTACTCGTCCACGCCTTCGCGCTTCTGGCGGATATACGCCTGCTTGCCGGCCTTGGCCGTGGCCACCGCGTACTGGTAGCCCTCGGGGTCGGTGCGGATTTCGGCGGCGTCGGACTTCAGTACCATGGTGCCCTTGGTCAGGACCACGTTGCCGGTCAGCGTGTAGATCTGCTTGACGTCGTCGTAGCTGGCGTTGTCGGCTTCCAGTACCAGCGGCTTGTCCCGGTCCGCGCGTTCGGCATGGGCGCCCAGCGGCGCCAGCGCCGATAACGCCACCAGTGCGGTGGCCACGGCCAGCAGCACCGGGGCGGCGCGCCGGCGGGACAAGGTCGTCAGGGAAGCAATCATGTTGGCAAGGGTCGCAGGAAGGCGGAGATTCGGACGCGATGCTCAGGTTCGCGGTGCCGCCCCGTCGCGCGCGGGCGGCTGTTGTTGTCAGGATCCCGGAGTCCGGGTGGGTGCACCGGTGATAATGGTGCCGCGTACGTTACCCAGCAATTGTACTTCGCGGGTAACGTTGTTGAAGATCAGCCCGTTGGCGGTCATGACCGACGGGCCGCGCGTGAGCTTCACTGTCTTGTCGGTCTTGACGATGTCGTCATTGACCAGGACCTGGAAGTAGTCCGACGCGGCCGTCATCAGCGGGTCCTTGGCCGGATCGGCGCCCTGTTGCCGCTCGATGAAGCCATTGCCGTACAGGTCGATGACCGAGCCTTCGGCATTCATGCGGCCGAGATCGGCGCGCGCGGTCACCGGCGGGCGGTCGGGCTCGTAGGCGCGCATGGCGGGACGGGTCACTTCGTAGGTCTGGTCGTCGTCGAAGTGGACCATCTTGTCGCCGGTGAAACGCATCTTGGTGCTGCCGTCCTGTGCGAGCTCGGTGGCCGAGAAACGCTCCATGTAGTAGTCGGGCTCGTGCTTGCGGACGGTCGGCGCCTTGGTGCCTTCCTGCTGCGAATTGATCTGCACCAGCCAGAACGTGCTGCCGGCCACCACTGCCATCAGCAGCAATGGCAGCAGCCGCAATGCGATCCCGGTGAGGGAGGACAGGAGAGCCTGCATGGTCTCGTTGCGTGCTCGCCGGGGCTCAGATGACCTTGGCCCGGGTCAGGTCGTGGATATGCAGCGCGCCTACCAGGCGCCCGTCGTGGTCGACCACCAGCAACTGGTTGATGCGGTTGGCTTCCATGACCTGCACGGCTTCGACGGCGAGCTGGTCTTCATGGATCACGTGCGGGTTACGGTGCATCACGTCGCCGATCGGCACGGTCTTCCAGTCGCGCGGGGTTTCCAGCAGGCGGCGCAGGTCGCCGTCGGTGAACACGCCGATGGCCACGCCGTCCGGGTCCACCACGGCCGTCATGGCCATGCCCTTGCGCGTGATTTCCATGAGCGCCTGGGCCAGCGGCGTGTTTTCGCGGACCTTCGGCACGGCATTGCCGGAGCGCATCACGTCGCGCACGTGGGTCAGCAGCTTGCGGCCAAGCGCACCGCCCGGGTGCGAACGGGCAAAGTCCTCTTCGCCGAAGCCGCGCGCATCGAGCACCGCCACCGCCAGCGCGTCGCCGAGCGCCAGCGCCGCCGTGGTGCTGGCCGTGGGCGCAAGGTTCAGCGGGCAGGCTTCCTTTTCCACGCCTGCGTCGAGATGCACGTCAGCGAGCTTGGCCAGGTTGGATTCCGGGTTGCCGGTGACGGAGATCAGCCGGGCGCCGATGCGCTTGACGATCGGGAGGATCGACAGCAACTCGCCGGTCTCGCCGGAATTGGAGAAGGCGACCAGCACGTCGTCGCGCGTGACCATGCCCAGGTCGCCGTGGCTGGCCTCGGCCGGGTGCACGAAGAATGCGGGCGTGCCGGTGGAGGCCAGCGTGGCAGCCACCTTGCGGCCGATATGGCCCGACTTGCCGATGCCCGACACCACGACGCGTCCGCTGCACTGCAGGACGAGTTGCACGGCGCGTGCGAAGTCGGCGGTCAGGCGCCCGGAAAGTGCGGCGACCGCGTCGGCTTCAATCTGGAGGGTACTGCGGGCGAGCCGGAGTGCTCGATCCGCATCGAAATTGGCTATCATGGCGTCGAAGTATACCAACGAATGCGGCGACGCCCGGGCTGTCCTGGCGACCGTCGTGCTTGCCGTGTTCCCCCGGCAGGGCGCCCTGCCGGGGCACAGCCGGCCCGCCCTGTCGGTTCATCCTGAGCGTCCTGATGCATTCTCCGCTGGAACTGACCCTGGTGCTGCTGGCTGCCGCCGTGTTCGGCGTGGTCGCGTTCCGCATGCTGCAGCTCCCGCCCATGCTCGGCTACCTGGCGGTCGGCATCCTGATCGGCCCGCATGCGCTGGGCCTGGCCAGCGACACGGCCCAGACCAAGTACCTGGCCGAATTCGGCGTGGTCTTCCTGATGTTCTCCATCGGCCTGGAATTCAGCCTCAGCAAGCTGCGCGCGATGAAGCGGCTGGTGTTCGGGCTGGGCGGCTCCCAGGTGGTGCTGTCGATGCTGGCCGTGGTGCCGGCAAGCTGGCTGTTCAACTGGCTGTTTCCGTTGTCCTGGCAGGCGTCGGTGGCGCTCGGCGGTGCGCTGGCGATGTCTTCCACGGCCATCGTCTCCAAGATGCTGGCCGAGCGCGTGGAGCTGGAAAGCGAGCACGGGCGCAACATCATCAGCGTGCTGCTGTTCCAGGACCTGGCCGTGGTGCCGCTGCTGATCGTGATTCCGGCCCTGTCGCGCGACCCGGGCGACCTGGTGGTGGCGCTGGGCATGGCCACGGCCAAGATTGCCGTGGCCCTGGGCGCGATCTTCTTCCTGGGCCAGCGCCTGATGAGCCGCTGGTTCCACGTGGTGGCGGCGCGGCGATCGCAGGAACTGTTCATGCTGAACCTGCTGCTGGTCACGCTGGGCATGGCTGCGCTGACCGAACGGCTGGGCCTGTCGATGGCGCTGGGCGCGTTCATGGCCGGCATGCTGATCTCGGAAACGCCGTACCGGCACCAGGTGGAAGAGGACATCAAGCCCTTTCGCGACGTGCTGCTGGGGCTGTTCTTCGTCACCATCGGCATGCTGCTCAACATCCAGGTGGTGCTCGAGCATGTATGGCTCGTACTGGCGCTGCTGACGGTGCCGATACTGTTCAAGCTGGTGCTGATCGCCGTGCTGGCACGCCTGTTCGGCTCGCGCCAGGGGGTGGCTATCCGCACAGGCCTCGGGCTGGCGCAAGCCGGTGAATTCGGCTTCGTACTGCTCAACCAGATCGACGGGCTGAACCTGGTGGACCCGGTGCTGATCCAGGTCATCCTGGCGTCGATGCTGCTGTCGATGCTGGCCGCGCCGTTCCTGATCCAGTACAGCGATGCCATCGTGCTGCGCTTTGCCGCGAACGAATGGCTGATGCAGTCGCTGAACATGACGCGCATCGCCGCGCAAAGCCTGCAGACCGAGAAGCACGCCATTATCTGCGGCTACGGACGCAGCGGCCAGAACCTGGCCCATATGCTCGAGCGCGAGGGCATCACTTACGTGGCCCTCGACCTCGACCCGGACCGCGTGCGCGATGCCGCCGCCGCCGGCGATACCGTGGTCTATGGCGACGCCGGCCGGCGCGAGGCGCTGATCGCCGCCGGCATCCACCGTGCCGCCGCCATCATCGTCACCTATGCCAATACGCCGTCCGCGCTGAAGGTGCTGCACCATGTGCAGGAACTGGCGCCCGCGCTGCCGGTGATCGTGCGCACGGTGGACGATTCCGAGCTGGACACGCTGCAGAAGGCCGGCGCCACTGAAGTCGTGCCGGAGATCATCGAGGGCAGCCTGATGCTGGCGTCACACGCGCTGGTATTGCTCGGGGTGCCGATGCGGCACGTGCTGCGCGGCGTGCAGGAAGCGCGCGACGCGCGCTACAGCCTGCTGCGCGGCTACTTTCACGGCCGCGACGATGAGGAGGACATGGTCGAGCGCGACACCGTGCGCCTGCATTCCGTGTCGCTTGGCGCGGCCGCCACGGCGGTTGGGCGGCGCCTTGGCGCGCTGGGGCTGGAGCGGATCGGGGCCGAGGTCACGGCGGTGCGGCGCCGCGGCATCAGCGCTTTCGATCCGGAGCCGGACACGGTTCTCGAAGCCGGCGACATTATCGTGCTGCGCGGTACCCCGGAGGCGCTGGAGGCAGCGGAGGCGCGGATCCTCAGCGATTGAGCGGCCCCCACCAAACAGACGCGGGAAAGCGCCTGGTCCGCTAGTGCGCCGCTCCGGCAGGCGCCTCCACCCACGATGGCGGCAGGCTGTCCAGCACCGAGCGCGCGTCGAGCGAGCGGATCGGGACGGCGGGATCGGCCGGAATGCGCCCCTTGCCCTGCAACATCAGGTAGCGCAGGCAGCACACGCGCAGGAATGACGAGAAATTGCCGGCCACGGCTTCGTCGCCGCGATGCGCGGTGAGCTCGTCATGCAGTCGCGTGATGAGCTGGTTGACGGTCATGCCGTCGCGCCGTGCCAGCTCTTCGAGCACTTCCCAGAACAGGTTTTCGAGCCGGATGCTGGTGGCAACGCCATGCAGCCGTAGCGACCGCGCCTGGCATTCGTAGGACTGCGGGTTGGCGCGGATGAAGATCTCACACATGGGAACTCCCGTGCTGGCGACGCCTGCCAGGGCCGGTGGCGCCGCGTTCGGAAGCCTCTAATGTACGATCCGCGTCCCCAGCACGGCAAGGAACTGGGCCAGCCAGGCAGGGTGGGCGGGCCAGGCCGGCGCCGTCACGAGGTTGCCGTCGGTGTGGGCCTGGTCGACCGGGATGTCCGCATACTTGCCGCCGGCCAGCTTCACTTCCGGCGCGCAGGCGGGGTAGGCGGAGCAGGTGCGGCCTTCCAGCACGCCGGCGGCCGCCAGTAGTTGGGCGCCGTGGCAGACCGCCGCGATGGGCTTGTTGGCGCCGGCAAAGTGCTGCACGATCTCCAGCACGCGCCCGTTCAGGCGCAGGTATTCCGGGGCGCGCCCGCCAGGAATGACCAGGGCGTCGTAGGCGGCCGGGTCGACCTCGGCAAACGTGGCGTTGAGCGCGAAGTTGTGGCCGCGCTTCTCGGTGTAGGTCTGGTCGCCCTCGAAATCGTGGATGGCGGTGGCGCAGCTGTCGCCGGCCTTCTTGTCCGGGCATACCGCATGCACGGTGTGCCCCACCATCTGCAGGGCCTGGAACGGGACCATGGTTTCGTAGTCTTCGGCGAAGTCGCCTACCAGCATCAGAATCTTCTTTGCCATCGCGGTCTCCTGTATGGTTACGGGTGTCCGGCCGGCCTGTGGGGCCCGGCATGGCACCGGCAGGGCCATTGTGCGTGGGGCCCGCGTGGCCCGGGTGGTAACCCGTTACCGCAGCCGCTGCCCGGCCGGCCGGTCGGCGTTTCCGGCGGAGCGCCCGTGGCGCAACCTACATTTCCAGATCTCCATGGCAGATTCCATCATCCAGTCCCCCGATCTCGGCGACGTCACAGGCTACCTGCGTGACCGCATCCGTACCGTGCCGGACTGGCCCATGCCCGGGGTGCAGTTCCGCGACATCACGCCGCTGCTGCAGAACCCCAAGACCTTGCGCGTGCTGATCGACGTCTTCGTGCACCGCTACATGGATGCGCAGCTCGACCTGGTCGCGGGCATCGACGCGCGCGGCTTCATCCTTGGCGCCATCGTCGCCTATGAACTGAACCTCGGCTTCGTGCCGATCCGCAAGAAGGGCAAGCTGCCGTTCCAGACCGTGGCCGAGGAATACGAGCTCGAATACGGCAGCGCCACGGTCGAAATTCACGCGGACGCCTGCAAGCCGGGCGATCGCGTGCTGCTGATCGACGACCTGATCGCCACCGGCGGCACCATGATGGCCGGCCGCAAGCTGCTCGAGCGCCTGGGTGCCACGGTGGTGGAAGGCGCCGCCATTGTCGACCTGCCCGAACTTGGCGGTTCCCGGCTGCTGCAGGGCGCGGGCCTGCAGCTGTTCACGGTGTGTCGATTCGACGGTCACTGACAGGCCGCGCGGACGCGCTGCCAGCCTGATCCATTCCCGACGGAGACCCTCATGCCCGACTTGCTGCTGTTCCTCGTGACCTCGGTCGCCATCACCCTTGCCCCTGGTCCGGATAACCTGCAGGTGCTGGCGCGCGGTATGGCGCAGGGCCGGCGCGCGGGCGTGGTGGCGGCGCTCGGGTTTGCGGTCGGCTGCCTGTTCCATACGATGGTTGCCGCGGTTGGGCTGGCAGCGGTGCTGCGCTCGTCCCCGCTGGCCTTCCAGCTGATCAAGTACGCCGGCGCGGCCTACCTGATCTGGATCGGCATCCAGGCGCTGAGCGCGAAGGGCGGGCTGGCGCAGGGCAGTGACGTGGCCGCGGTGCCGCTTGGCAAGGTGTTCCGGCAGAGCGTGCTGGGCAACATGATGAACCCGAAGGTCACGCTGTTCTTCCTGGTGTTCCTGCCCCAGTTCGTGCATGCCGACACTACTCATCCGGCGCTGCAGTTCGTGTTGCTGGGCCTGGTGTTCATGCTGCAGACGGCCGTGGTGTTCTCGCTGTTCGGCCTGTGCGCGGGCTGGCTCGGCGCATGGCTGCGCAAGCGGCCGGCTACGGGGCGCTGGCTGGACCGCGCGGCCGGCGCGATCTTCGTCGGCCTTGGCATCAAGGTCGCGCTGCCCTGAACCGAGCCTGCGCAGACGCGTCCGGCGCGCGCCGCCGGCGTGCCCCTCACGCCCCATGGCGTTGCCCCGCCCCCATGACGGGCGCATAATGACCCATTGACAACAACATGATGACCGGGCGGGCGCCTCCTCCAAGCTGTATCCGGCACCGGTCACACAGGGGCGCACAATGGGCGTACTTCTGCATCTTCTTTCTGGCGTGGCCCTGCTTGTCTGGGGCACGAACATCGTCAAGGTCGGGATCCTGCGCGTCTACGGCGCCAATCTCCGGCACGTACTCTCGGCCAGCGTCGCCAACCGCTTTACCGCCTTCCTCGCCGGGCTGGGCGTCACCGGTCTCGTCCAGAGCAGCAACGCCACCGCCGTCATCGTCAGTTCCTTCGTGGGCCAGGGCCTGATCGCCGTGGCGCCTGCGCTGGCCATCATGCTCGGCGCCAACGTGGGTACCGCGGTCATGGTGCAGGTTTTTTCGCTGGACCTGTCCTGGCTCTCGCCGCTGCTGATCTTCATCGGCGTGATCCTCCACCTGAGCTGGAAGGGCAACAAGCCCGGGCATGTCGGCCGTGTGCTGATCGGCCTGGGGTTGATCACGCTGGCGCTTGAACTGATCTCGATCGCGACCCGCCCGGTGGTGCAGGCAGCGGGCGTCAAGGTGCTGTTCGGCACGCTGACCGGCGACGCGGCGCTGGACATGCTGATTGGCGCCTTCCTGACTATCCTTTGCTATTCGAGCCTGGCCGTGGTGCTGTTCTGCGGCGCACTGGCCTCGGCCGGCGTGGTGTCGATACCGGTGGCGCTGGCGCTCGTGCTGGGCGCCAACCTCGGGTCCGGCATCTCGGCGCTGCTGACCACGTCGGGCAACAACCAGCCCGGCAAGCGCGTGACCCTCGGCAACCTGTTGTCGCGGCTGCTGGGCTGCCTGGTCGCGCTGCCGTTCCTGCCCGAGGCCGAGAGCCTGCTGGCGCTGATCGACCATGACCCGCAGCGCCTGATCGTCAATTTCCACCTGCTGTTCAACGTGGCGCTGGCTGTCCTGCTGCTGGGTGCGACCGCGCCGCTGGCGCGCCTGTGTGAAGCGGTGCTGCCCGGGCGCAACACCGGCGAAAGCCAGGTCACCCCGCGCCACCTCGACACCGCCGCGCTGCCCACGCCGACGCTCGCGCTGGCCAATGCCGCCCGCGAGGTGCTGCGCATCGGCGACCGCGTCGAGCAGATGCTGGACAACCTGCTGCGCGTGCTGCGCACCAACGATGCCAAGCTGGCGGCCGCCACCTGCCGCATCGACAACGAGGTGGACGACCTCTATACCGCCATCAAGCTTTACCTGACCCGCATCAGCCTGGAAGCGCTGGACGAGCGCGACGGCCAGCGCTGGACCGAAATCATCTCGCTGACCATCAACCTAGAACATGCGGGCGACATCATCGAGCGCATCCTGATTGATACCAGGGACAAGAAGATCGCCCACAACCTGATGTTCTCCGAGGCGGGCATGGAGGAAATCGCCGAGATGCACGCTCGGCTCGTGGCAAACCTGCGGCTTGGCCTGTCGGTGTTCCTCAACGGCGACCTGAAAAGCGCCCAGACGCTGATGGCCGAAAAGGCCAACTTCCGCGAGCTCGAGCGGAAATACGCGCGTACCCACCTGCAGCGCGTGGCCGTGCAGACTGCCGAAAGCGTGGAAACCAGTTCGCTGCACCTCGATGTGATCAGCGAACTCAAGCGCCTGAATTCGCTGTTCTGCGCGACCGCTTACCCGGTGCTGGAGCAGGCCGGCGTGCTGAACCGCAGCCGCATGAAGGAAGACGATTCGCCCGGCGCGCCGCCGGTGCAGCAGCTGAGCACCGCGGCGCGGCAGTGAACTACAACTTGTAGCCGATCTTGCGCAGCAGGTCTCGCCGCTCGCTGATATCGGCATCCGTCTCGATGCCGAGCGGCGATGCGCCATCGACCACGCCCAGCACGGCGCGGCCGCCATCGGTTTGCGCGATGATGATTTCGGCCGGATTGGCCGTGGCGCAGTAGATCCGGCAGACCTCCGGCACCGCGCGTACGGCGCCCAGCACGTTGACGGGGAAGAACCCGTCGCCCAGGAAGATGAAGAAGGAGTGCCCCGCGCCGACCGCGCGGGCATTCTCGCAGGCCAGGTCGATCAGCGCTTCATCGGTGCCCGACCAGCGCACCAGCCGCTTGCCCGAGGCCTCGCAGAACGCCAGCCCGAAGCGGATGCCGGGCACGGTCCCTGCCAGTGCCTCATGCAGGTCTTCCACCGTCTTGATGAAGTGCGACTGGCCGAAGATGAAGTTGGTCGCTTCCGGTTTGGTGACCGGTACCGACAGGAGTTCCATGGCGGGCCTCCACGCATTGGCGGCGACGGCCGTCGTGGCCGTCCTCGCCGTTCATGGTAGGCCCTGCGGCACCGAATGCAAGCCGGTGCCGCCACTCCCTCAACGCCTCAGCCCCGCTTGAGCAGCGGCGCCAGGTACTTGCCGGTGAAGCTCGCCTTGCTCTTCGCCACATCCTCCGGCGTGCCGCGCGCGATCACCTGTCCGCCGCCGGCGCCACCTTCGGGGCCCATGTCGATCAACCAGTCCGCGGTCTTGATCACGTCCAGGTTGTGCTCGATGATCACCACGGTATTGCCCTGGTCGCGCAGCTTGTGGATGACCTTGAGCAGCAGTTCGATATCGTGGAAGTGCAGGCCCGTGGTGGGTTCATCCAGGATGTAGAGCGTGCGGCCGGTGTCGCGCTTGGACAGTTCCAGCGACAGCTTCACGCGCTGCGCCTCGCCGCCCGAGAGCGTGGTGGCCGACTGGCCCAGGCGGATATAGCCGAGGCCCACGTCCAGCAGCGTCTGCAGCTTGCGGCGCACGACCGGCACCGCGCTGAAGAAGTCATGCGCCTGCTCGACGGTCAGCTCCAGCACCTCGGAGATGTTCTTGCCCTTGTACAGGACTTCCAGCGTCTCGCGGTTGTAGCGCTTGCCGTGGCACACATCGCACGGCACGTAGACGTCGGGCAGGAAGTGCATCTCGACCTTGAGCACGCCGTCGCCCTGGCACGATTCGCAGCGCCCACCCTTGACGTTGAACGAGAAGCGGCCCGGATCGTAGCCGCGCTCCTTGGCCGACGGCACGCCCGCAAACAGTTCGCGGATCGGCGTGAACAGGCCCGTGTAGGTGGCAGGGTTCGAACGCGGCGTGCGCCCGATCGGGCTTTGGTCGACGTTGATGACCTTGTCGAAATGCTCGAGCCCCTCGATGCGGTCGTGCGCCGCCGGCTCAGGCGTAGAGCCATACAGGTGGCGCGCCACCGCGTGGTAGAGCGTGTCGTTGATCAGCGTGGACTTGCCCGAGCCCGACACGCCGGTGATGCAGGTCAGCAGCCCGACCGGGACCTCCGCCGTGACATTGCGCAGGTTGTTGCCGCTGGCGTTGACGATGCGCAGCAGGCGTTCGTCGTCCGGTGCGGCACGCTTGCTTGGTACTTCAATGCGCCGTTGTCCCGAAAGGTACTGCCCCGTCAGCGATGCCGGCGAGTCCTCGATCTGCCGCGGCGTGCCCTCGGCCACGATCATCCCGCCATGCACGCCGGCGCCCGGGCCAATGTCCACCACGTAGTCGCTCGCGCGGATCATGTCCTCGTCGTGCTCCACCACCAGCACCGAGTTGCCGATGTCGCGCAGGTGCTTGAGCGTGCCGATCAGGCGGTCGTTGTCGCGCTGGTGCAGGCCGATCGACGGCTCATCCAGCACATACATCACGCCGGTCAGGCCCGAGCCGATCTGCGAGGCCAGGCGGATGCGCTGTGCCTCGCCGCCCGAAAGCGTGTCGGCGCTGCGCTCCAGCGACAGGTAGTCCAGGCCGACGTTGTTCAGGAAGTTCAGCCGCGCGGTGATCTCCTTGACGATCTTGTCGGCGATCTCGCGCTTGGCGCCCTGCATGTCGAGCGTCAGGAAGTAGGTCAGCGTGTCGCGCAGCGGCCAGCCGTTGATCTCGAAGATGGCGCGCGCCTGCTCGCCTTCGCCGACCTTCACGTGCCGCGCCTCGGTGCGCAGACGCGTGCCGTGGCAGACCGGGCAGGGCTGGTTGTTCTGGTACTTGGCCAGTTCCTCGCGCACGGCCACCGAATCGGTTTCGCGGTAGCGGCGCTCAAGGTTGGGGATGATCCCCTCGAACACATGCGCGCGCACCGTGGTGCGGCCGCGTTCGTTCATATAGGTGAACGGGATTTCCTCTTCGCCCGAGCCGTGCAGCACCACCTGCTGCACGTTGGCCGGCAGCTCTTCGAACGGCGTTTCGGTGTCGAAGTCGTAGTAGGCCGCCAGGCTCTGCAGCATCTGGAAGTAGAACTGGTTGCGCCGGTCCCAGCCCTTGATCGCCCCGGAGGCCAGCGACAGGTTGGGGAAGGCCACCACGCGCTTCGGGTCGAAGAAGGTGATCTGGCCCAGGCCGTCGCAGCTCGGGCAGGCGCCCATCGGGTTGTTGAACGAGAACAGGCGCGGTTCCAGTTCCTGCAGCGAGTACGAGCAGATCGGGCACGCGAAGCGCGAGCTGAACATGTGCTCCTTGCCGCTGTCGAGCTCCAGCACAATGGCGCGGCCGTCGGCCAGCCGCAGCGCGGTCTCGAACGACTCGGCCAGGCGCTGCTTGATGTCCGGGCGCACCTTGACGCGGTCCACCACGACTTCGATGGTGTGCTTCTCGGTCTTCTTCAGCTTGGGCAGCGTATCGACCTCATAGACCTTTGCCTCGGCTTCATGCGCGGTGCCACCGCCCGAGCGGATGCGGAAGCGCACGAAGCCCTGCGCCTGCATGGTGTCGAACAGGTCGGAGTGCTCGCCCTTGCGGTCCGCCACTGCCGGCGCCAGGATCATCAGCTTGGTGTCTTCCGGCAGCGCCAGCGCGGCGTCCACCATCTGCGAGACGCTCTGCGCCTGCAGCGGCAGGTTGTGGTCGGGGCAGTAGGGCGTGCCGGCGCGCGCGTACAGCAGACGAAGGTAGTCGTGGATCTCCGTCACCGTGCCCACGGTGGAGCGCGGGTTGTGGCTGGTGGCCTTCTGCTCGATCGAGATGGCCGGCGACAGGCCCTCGATCAGGTCCACGTCCGGCTTCTCCATCAGCTGCAAGAACTGGCGCGCGTAGGCCGACAGGGACTCCACATAGCGGCGCTGGCCTTCCGCGTAAAGGGTATCGAATGCCAGCGACGACTTGCCCGAGCCCGACAGGCCCGTGATCACGATCAGCCGGTTGCGCGGCAGGTCGAGATTGATGTTCTTCAGGTTGTGGGTACGAGCCCCACGGATCTTGATTTCTTCCATATGCCGAAAAGGCCGAAAAGTCGTCGCCGGGCAGGCCGCCGGTCGGCGCTGGGCGCATGGACAGGTCGGTCTAACGGAAATCCCAAACTGAATTGAGAGTGCTTCATACGCCATTTAATCGCCGTGCCGCGGGCCTTTCCGGTCGCTGCGGACCGCCAGCGGACGCACGCGCCGGCGGCTGCCCGGCACGGCCAGGTGACCCGGAAAGCGCGAAGAAGCAAACCTGTTAATATACCGAACTTCGGTTTCCCGGGTTGTCCGCGCAAGGCGCGCACTGACGCGAACCGGGCCGAAGGGCCGAATGCCGCGCTTGCCTGGTTGCCCGGGATGGCAACTTCCGCCCCGGATGCCGATCGAAACAGCCATTGCCGGCAGCGCCGGCAAGCAGCCTGACCCACTCCCACGATCGCCATGTCGCCGATCCCATCTTCTTCCCCAGATGCCGCCGTAGCCGGCGAATCCAAGGCCGTACCGCAGCGTGAGCGCATGACGCGCACCGAGTTGCGCGCCAGCCTCTCGCTGGCCAGTATCTTCGCGCTGCGCATGCTGGGCCTGTTCCTGATCCTGCCGGTCTTCGCGGAGTACGCGCGCGGCCTGCCGGATGGCCATGACGCCCAGCGCGTCGGCCTGGCCATGGGTATCTACGGCCTGATGCAGGCTTTCCTGCACATTCCGCTCGGGTGGCTGTCGGATCGCATTGGCCGCAAGCCGGTCATGGTGGCAGGCCTGCTGCTGTTCGTGGCTGGCGGCCTGGTGGCCGCGTTCTCGGACACACTGTTTGGCATTACCGTGGGCCGCGCGCTGCAGGGTACCGGCGCGATTTCCGCCGCCATCACGGCCTGCATTGCCGACCTGACGCGCGAACGCCACCGTACCAAGGCCATGGCCATGGTCGGCGGCAGCATCGGGCTGACCTTCGCGCTGTCGCTCGTGATTGCCTCGCCGCTGCTGCATGCCATCGGTATGCCGGGTATCTTCGCGCTGATGTCGGTGCTGGGCGCGGTGGCAATCATCGTGACGCTGTTCGTGGTGCCAAGCCCGCCGCCGCCGCATCCGGTACGGCTGCCTTTCCGCCAGGTGCTGCTCAATCCCGACCTGATCCGCTTGAATGTCGGCGTTCTTGCCTTGCACGCGTCCCAGGTCGCCATGTTCATGGTGGTGCCCGCCATGCTTGCCGATGCCGGCATGCCGCTCGACCAGCACTGGAAGGTCTACCTGCCGGTGGTGCTGGTGTCGTTCGTGCTGATGCTCGGGCCGATGATGGCCGCAGAGCGCTATGGCCGCGTACGGCCTGTGCTGCTGGGCGCGGTGGGGCTGATGACGGCGGTCCAGCTGCTGTTCGCCGCCGTGCATGGCCTGTGGGCCATCGTCGCGGTCCTGCTCCTGTTCTTTGTCGCCTTCAACGTGCTGGAGGCCATGCAGCCTTCACTGGTCTCGCGCTACGCAGCCGCTTCGCGCGGCGCGGCGCTTGGCGTGTACAACACCACGCAGGCGCTGGGCCTGTTCCTTGGCGGCATGGTGGGCGGCTGGCTGCTCAAGCACGAAGGCCGCAGCGCCGTGTTCGTCGGTTGTGCAGTGGTGCTTCTGGTCTGGCTTATAATCGCCTGGAGCATGAAACCGCCGCCGGCCCGGGCGCAGGCGAGTGCGCAGGCGACGGCCTGAAGCGGTGCCAGCCGCATCACTTTGCAACAGATCCCGGCCGAATATGGCCTAGCATGACCGCGCTTCCCGACTATCTGGCCGGGGGCGCGTTATTCGTTTACGTTGTCGCTTTTGCAGTCGTCGCCCATGCGGTAGCCGCACCTGCAGCAATCCGGTTCAATCTACTTACTTACTGAGCAATGCCACGCTTTTCAGCACAGCGCGTGGCTTTTGGAGAACATTCACATGGCATCGGTCAACAAAGTCATCCTCGTCGGCAATCTGGGCGCGGACCCGGAAACCCGCTACATGCCCAGCGGCGACGCCGTGACGAACCTGCGCCTGGCAACCACCGACCGCTACAAGGACAAGCAGTCCGGCGAGATGAAGGAAGCTACCGAGTGGCACCGCGTCGCGATGTTCGGCAAGCTGGCCGAAATCGCAGCCCAGTATCTGCGCAAGGGCTCGTCGGTCTATATCGAAGGGAAGATCCGCACCCGCAAGTGGCAGGACCAGAGCGGCCAGGACAAGTACAGCACCGAAATCGTTGCCGACCAGATGCAGATGCTGGGCGGGCGCCAGAGCGCTGGCGGTGGCGGTGATGAAGGCGGCTATGGCGGCGGTGGTGGCGGTGGCTACAACCGTGAATCGTCGGGTAGCGGCTACGGTGGCGGCCGCGGCCAGGGTGGCGGCGGTGGCCAGCAGGGCGGTGCGCGTCGTCCGCAGCAGCAGGCGCCGTCGAATGGGTTCGAGGATATGGATGACGATATTCCGTTCTAAAACGGAATCCGGCCTGAATCTGTAAAAAAGAAGGCCCCGAAGTTTCTGCCTGACCAGGTAATCAGGCAGAGACTTCGGGGCCTTCTGTCTTGCCGGAACGGCTCCGTCAGCCACGGCATCACCCTTTTCTCCCCATCCCTTCCACCACCCGCCGCACCGTCGTCGCAAAGAACCGCACCGGCACCGCGCGCGGCGCCCCTCGCTTCCAGAGCAGGCCCGGCGTGCGCTGCGGCGTGGGGCTTTCCAGCGGGATGAAGCGCAGGCCCGGATCACCGGACTCCGCGCTTTCGCCGATCACCGCGGCGATATCGGTGCGCCGCACGAGCTCCAGCATCGGCGCGATCGAATTGAGTTCGGCGATGACCTGCGGCTCGGCCCCGGCAGCCCGGAAGCACTCGTCCAGCAGCTGGCGCGTGGCGAGATAGGCCGGCAGCAGCACCATGCGCATGCCGTGCAGCTCGACCATGCGCGCGCGCCTGCGCCCGGCCATCGGGTGGCGGTCGTTCACGACCAGCTTCAGCTCCTCGTTGTACAGCGGCTCGAAGAACAGCGCGTCGGTCTGCGTCGGCCGGTATGACACGCCCAGATCCAGCGTGCCCTCGGCGACGCGCGCCGTGATGTCGGCCGCGCTGAGTTCTTCGACGATCACCCGGACCGAAGGGTAGCGGCCAAGGAACGACGACACGCACTGCGGTATGAGCTGGATATTGAAGCTCTGCGTCGCGCCGACGCGCACTTCGCCGACCAGCGGATCCTGTTCGTCGCGCACGGCATGGATGGCGCGGTCCACCTGGCGCAGTGCCGGGGCGATGTGGAGCAGCAGCGTTTCGCCGGCTTCCGTCATGGAAACGCGTTTGCCGATGCGGTCGAACAGCGGCTGGCCGAGTTCCTCCTCGAGCTGCCGGATCTGGTGCGAAAGCGTCGATTGCGTGACATGCACGCGTTCCGCGGCACGCGTGAAATTGAGTGTCTCGGCCAGCGCTTCGAAGTAGCGGAGATGTCGGAGTTCCATGCGGGCGGCTGCGGCCAGGGCTGTCATCGGGGGGATATCCGCATCATACATAGATGCCATCGATCATTTGAAGCGAAATTCATCATCACTATCTGTGATTCGATGACCCTAGACTTGTCCCATATCCAAGGAGACAGGCATCGCCATGAAGATCGGCAAGGAAACCATTCCCCGCACGGGCATCAGCACGTCCAACACCGAGACCATCGTGGTCCGCGGCGCGGATCTGTGCCAGGAACTGATCGGCAAGCTCAGCTTCACCGAGTACTTCTACTTCCTCGTCACGGGCAAGCGCCCCGACGCCGCGGCGACGAAAGTGGTGGACGCCACCCTCGTCGCCATCGCCGAACACGGACTGGTGCCCAGCGTGCAGGCGAGCCGCATGACGCTGGCCGCCGCGCCCGATGCGCTGCAGGGCGCCGTGGCGGCGGGCATTCTCGGTTGCGGCTCGGTGATCCTGGGCGCATCGGAAACCGCCGGCGTGATGCTGAGCGAGGTGCGCGAGCGCATGCAGGGCGGCGAGACGATCGAGCAGGCGGCGAAGGCTGTCGTCACGGCCTGGCGCGAGGCACGTCGTCCGATTCCAGGCTATGGCCATCCGCTGCACAAGGCGCGCGATCCGCGCGTGGCAGCACTTTTCAGCGTGGCGCGGGAAGCGGGTGCCGACACGACCTATATCGAGATCGCCGATGCGGTGGAAGCCGTGATTCCCGGGATCGTCGGCAAGAACCTGAGCCTCAACGTGTCGGCCGCGATCCCCGCCGTGCTGCTGGGCGTCGGGTTCCCGCTCAATGCGCTGAAGGGCGTGCCGATCCTGGCGCGCACCGGCGGGCTGATTGCGCACCTGAGCGAGGAACTGCGCCAGTCGATCGGTTTCGCGCTGTCGTACCAGGCTACGCGGGAAGTTGCCTACACCGGCGAAGTCCCCGCCGGCTTCGACCCCAACGCCTGACGCGCTGACGGAGCCTGCCATGATCAAAGTCCTGCAAGGCGTGAAGGTGCTCGAACAAGGCACCTTCATCACCGGGCCGGCAGCGGGCATGCTGCTGGGCGACCTCGGCGCCGATGTCATCAAGATCGAGCAGCCCGGGACCGGCGACCCGTTCCGTGCGTTCAAGGGCGGCCTCTACAGCCCGCACTTCCAGACCTACAACCGCAACAAGCGCAGCATCACGCTCAATACCCGAAACGCCGACGACCTGGCCGTGTTCGACGAACTGGTGCGCGAGGCCGACGTCTATATCCAGAACTTCCGGCCAGGCGCCGCGGAGCGGATGGGGGCAGGGGAAGCGCGCCTGCGCGAGATCAATCCGCGCCTGATCTATTGCGCCATCAGCGGCTTCGGCGCGACGGGCCCGGCGGCTGCGCGGCCGAGCTACGACACCGTGGCGCAGGCGGCCAGCGGCTTCCTGAACCTGCTCATCAATCCCGCCAACCCGCGCGTGGTGGGCCCTGCCATCGCCGATGCCATGACGGGCTTCTACGCTGCCTATGGCATTCTCGGCGCGCTCCATGAACGCAGCCGCACCGGCGTGGGCCGCAAGGTGGAGGTGTCGATGCTGGAGGCGATGAGCCATTTCAATCTCGATGCCTTTACCCATTACTATTCGGCCGGCGAGGTCATGGGCCCGTACAGCCGGCCCAGCGTTTCGCAGTCGTACGTGCTGGAATGTGCCGACGGGAAGTGGGTTGCGTTGCACATGTCGTCGCCGGAGAAATTCTGGCAGGGGCTGGCCAACGCCATCGAACGGCCGGACCTGTTCAAGGACCCGCGCTTTGCGACGCGCGAGGCGCGCATCGCCAACCAGGAGACGCTGATCGACCTGCTCGGCGCCCTGTTCCGCCAGCGCCCGCGTGCCCAATGGTGCGAGCGGCTCGAAGCGGAAGACGTGCCGCACGCGCCGATGTATGACACGAGCGAAGCGCTGGAAGACCCGCAGGCCAAACATCTGCAGTTGCTGGTCACGGCGCAGCACCCGACGCTCGGCGAATTCCGGACCGTGCGCAGCCCGGTGTCGTTCGACGGCCAGCGCGCGCTTGATGTCGTGGCGCCGCCGCTGCTGGGCGAACATGACGCGCAGGTTCGCGAAGAAGTCCGCGCCAGGCTGGCGCAAACGGGAAGTCCGGCTCAGACCGGCTCCTGACCATCCGCAAAGGAGGAGACATGAAGACAATGATGGCGGCCACGGCCGCAATGGTGGCCCTCACGCTCACGGCCGGCCCGGTCCGCGCCGATGACTATCCTTCCAGGCCGGTGCGGCTGGTCGTGCCATTTGGCGGCGGCACGTCCACGGACATCACCGCGCGCATCATCGGCGACGCCATGAGCAAGAAGCTTGGCCAGCCGATCGTGGTCGAGAACCGTGCCGGCGCCGGCGGGTCGATCGGCACCGATTACGTCGCCAAGTCGAAGGCGGATGGCTACACGCTGACAATGGGTACCGTCGGCACGCTGGCCATCAACAAGGCGCTCTACCGCAAGCTGCCCTATGACCCGGGCAAGGACTTCTCGTACCTCGGCATCCCCGGCTATACGCCAACCTTGCTCGTGGTGCGCGAGGATGCGCCCTACAAGACGCTGGCCGACCTGATCGCTTATGCCAAAGCGCATCCGGACAAGCTGTCGTTCGGCTCGGCCGGCAATGGCACGTCCGGCCACCTGGCCGGCGAACTGCTCAAGTCGATGGCGGGTGTCAGCATGACGCACGTGCCGTTCAAGGAGGGCGGGCAGGCGCTGACTGCGGTGCTGGGCGGGCAGGTGGACTTCATGTTCTACCACCCCGTGGCCGTGCTGCCATACCTGAAGGGCCACAAGCTGCGCGCGCTCGCGGCCAGCAGCCAGCGCCGTTCGGTGGCGGCGCCGGACGTGCCGACCGTCGCGGAGTCCGGCTATCCGGGGTTCGACCTGACAGCGTGGTTCATGCTGGCCGGCCCGGCGGGCCTGGAGGCCTCGGCGCGGACCCGGTTGGTGCAGACGATGCAGGCGGTACTGCAGGACCCGGCCGTGCAGAAGCAACTGGCGGCGCAAGGGCTTGAGGCGGCTGCAATGGAAACCTCGCAACTTCCTGCCTTCGTGAATGGCGAGATGCTGAAATGGACTGCGGTCGTGAAGCAGTCGAATGCGCAGATAGACTGACTCCACTCGCCATTCGCCCATGCCGGCTTCGTGCCGCGGTGGGCATGCCGAACACTTCGGCCGCACTCTTCCCGGAGTGCGGCCGTTTGCTTTTCCCCGTCCGGATAAGATGTGACTTGCCGGTTGCGTTGGCGAATCGGCGCCTGATTGCCTGATACGCCAAGCGATGTACTCCGGACATTGCCAGTCTTTCGCCCGTCGTCTCGTAATTATTTGACAGTATATCAAATAACAACTAGATTATTGAGACGGTCCCAATTACGAAGGAGACAGTGTGACTGAACAAGACAAGCCGCAGGTGACGGCAGGGATGCGAGGCGCGTCATGGGACGCCCACCTGATGGATCGTCCATATCAAATGGTGCCCTATGCGCTCGGCACTGCCGATGGTCAACGCACGATCGGCTTCCTGTTCACCATGACCGGCAAGGAAAAGACCGTCGTCACGCTGATGCATCCGCGCGAAATGGCGATCACGCATTACCTCGTGCCATTCGTGCTCGATGCCGGTTGTGCGTGCTGGGTACAGGGCCCGCGTTCGATCGGCAATGACCTGCGCCTCGAGCATGAGATCGCGCTGTTCGACGTGGCGGCCGGCATGACGCATCTGCGTGATCTCGGCTACGAGAAGATCGTGATGCTCGGCAACTCCGGCGGTGCTGGCCTCTACACGTTCTACAACCAGCAGGCGCTGACGCTGCGCGAGATGCGCATTGCCCGCACGCCCGGAGGCCGTCCCACGAATCTGGGCGAGTTGCATATGCCGGAGGTCGACGGCTTTATCCTTGTGTCGCCGCATCCGGGGCAGGGCAAGCTGCTCATGAGCGGCGTCGATCCATCGGTCATCGATGAAGACGATCCGATGCAGACGGATCCGGCGCTCGATCCATTCTCGAAGGCGAATGGTTTCGATGCCGAGACCGGAAAGGGTCATTACACGCCCGACTTCATCGCACGCTACCGCGAAGCGCAAACGGCACGCGTGGCACGCATCGACGCGCGTGCCAGGGCGATGCTGCGCGCCAAGCAGGAGGCCCGCACCAGGCTGAAGGCCGCCACCGCGACGGAAGCCGATCGCCGCACCGCCGCGCATGCACCGATCTTCCAGGTCTGGCGCACCGACGCCGACCTGCGCTCCTGGGATATCACGCTCGATCCGTCGGACCGCAAGACGGGGTCGCTGTGGGGCAAGGACCCGTTCACGTCGAACTGGGGCAGCGTAGGGTTTGGCCGCACGGTGACGCCGGAGTCGTGGCTCTCGACGTGGTCGGGGCTGTCTTCGAATGCGGCGCTCGACAAGACGCTCGGTGCGCAGCACCAGCCGACCCTGCTGATCGAATACACGGGCGACCAGTGCACGTTTCCCGCGGACATCCGCGAGATCTACGACCAGATCCCGGCGCCGGACAAGCGCCACATCCGCGTGCGCGGCAACCACCACGGCATGGCCCTCAGCCGTGAGGAAGAACCTGGGCAGCGCATCGCGGGCCGCCATATCGTCGACTGGCTGCGCGAGACGATGGCCTGAGCCGGCATTGCCCGACATACACGTAAAAAACGACAGAGGTAGACATGCTGCAACCCACCCACGTGCGCCCGTCAGTATTGCTGGACGGCGTGCGCTATCCCGACGAAGACCGCCTGCGACAGTATGTGGCGGACGGCTACCTGACCGGCGAAACGCTGGCCGGCGCGTTCCGGCAGTCGTTCCGCGACCACAAGGACCGGCTCGCGCTGGTCGGCCCGGAAGGCGAGTTCACATACCAGGCGCTCGACGAGCAGACCGACCGGCTCGGCGCCGCGCTGCTGGCATTGGGACTCAAGCCGCTTGACCGCGCCGTGTTCCAGTGCGGCAACTGCAACGAGCTGCTGCTGGCATTCTTCGGCTGCCTGAAGGCCGGCGTTATCCCGCTGTGTTCGCTGCAGGCATTCCGCAAGCTCGAGATCAGCTATCTGGGAAAGCTGTGCGCGGCGCGGCTGCACCTCGTGCAGGGCGACGACCCGAAGTTCGACGACGTAGCCTTCGCCGAGGAAATGCAGGGCGAGGTGCCAAGCCTTGCCTTCATCCTGCAGGCGCGCGGGACACGCCGAGGCAGTGCCGTGCTGCTGGCCGACCTGGTCCGTGATATGCCGCTGGAGCGCGCACAGCAGATCCTTGCCGGCGTCACGCACGAGCCGTTCCAGGCGGCGGTGTTCCAGTTGTCGGGCGGCACCACGGGCGTGCCGAAAATCATCCCGCGCTTCCAGAACGAGTACCTGTACAACATGCGTGCGGTGGCGGCGTGGAACCGCTACACCGCGGAGGATGTGCTGTTCTTCCCCACGCCGTACATGCACAACCTCAACATGGGCTGCTTCTTCGGGCCGCTCCTGCTGAGCGGTGCCAGGGTGACGGTCGCGCCCGACATCTCGGAGCATACGCTGCAGGCGCTCGTTCGCGACTACGAACCGACGTGGTTCGGCGTGGCCGGGCCGATCCTGAATCGCATCGCACCGGAACTGCTGCGATCGGCGCCGGCCGACAAGGCGCGCCGCAATTTCATCGCGCCGAAGAACGCCGCCAACCTGACGCGCCTGACGGGCTCCCCGACGCACCATATCTTCGGCATGACCGAGGGCGTGATCATGTTCACGCGCCCGGAAGACCCGCCGGAGATCCGCGAGCAGTCGATCGGACGTCCCGTATCGGCTGCCGACGAAGTGCGCATCGTCCATCCGGGCACCGAGGAAGTTGTCGCCGACGGCGAGGTTGGCGAGGCGCTGTTCCGTGGTCCGTACACGATCCGCGGCTACTACAAGTCCGAGAACGAAGACACGACGCGCTTCACCGCCGATGGCTTCTACCGCTCGGGCGACCTGATGTCGTCGAGCGTGGTCGATGGCAAGCGCTACTACTTCTTCCGCGGCCGCATCAAGGACGTGGTCGACCGTGGCGGCGAAAAGATCAATGCCGAGGAACTCGAGAACGTCATCAACGGGCATCCCTCGGTCCTCGCCTCGGCAGTGGTCGGCATGCCCGACAAGGTCTATGGCGAGCGCGTCTGCGCATTCGTGCTGCTGAAGCCCGCCGCGGCGGCGGCCGGCCTGACGCTGCCGGCCTTGACGCAGTTCCTCCAGGAAGCCGGGCTGGCCAAGTTCAAGTGGCCGGAGCGCCTGGAGCTGATTCCCGAATTCCCGCTGACCGCATCCGGGAAGCTCAGCAAGGTGCTGCTGCGCGACCGCATCGTGCAGCTGCTGCAGGCGGAGACCGAGAAAGACGCCGTTCAGCAAAACCAGTGAACAAGGAAGAGACATGACCCGATCCACGCAAGCCGCCGTTCCCGCAGTTGCCCTGCACGGCGTCCACCACACTGCACGGCCCACCTGGAAGCTGGCCGAGACCGTGCATTTCTACCGCGACCTGCTCGGCCTGCCGCTGGTCCACGCGATCTCGGCCAAGGGCTGGGGCCCGGACAACCACGCCGACTTCCTGCACTTCTTCTTCGACAGCGGCAACGGCAGCACCATCGCGTTCTTCTACTACATCGGCACCGAACGCCCGGACTGGCTCGCCGTGCGCGAGCACTACCAGGACCGCGCCACGCATACGGCATGGCGCGTGCGTGACGAAGCCGAGCTGCTGCAGTGGCGCCAGCGCGTGGAAGCCGTGGGCATTCCGCTGCGCTACCAGATCCGCCACGAAGTGATCGAGTCGATCTACTTCAACGACCCGAACGGCTACCCGATCGAGATCACCTGGCAGGTGCGCCCGTTCAGCAATGCCGACAAGCGCGATGCCGCGCTCACCATCGACGCGGCCATCGAACTCGAGCGCGCCCGCGATGATGGCGGGGCGTTCGCTTCGATCGAGCCGGTCTGGCAGCGCAAGGCGGGGAACATCGAGAGCACCGGCGCCGGCACCGGAACCGACAAGGACAAGGACAAGGCATCGGTCTATGTGCTCGACGTGCCCGAGTTCGCACCGCTGATCGACGTCGCACGCAAGACTGACGGTTACCGTACCACGGTGCTCGGCAACGGCTATGTGCGCATCGACGGCAACCCGACGCTGCAGTTCCGCCGCAAGGAGCTCGGCTTCAAGCCCGCCGTGTGGTACGGCGCGCTGACCGGTGGGCTCGCGGGCCAGATCCGCCAGTTCGACATGGACGCGCTGGTGATTGCTCCGGGGGGCGCGCAATGAAGGTGACCATCATCGGTGGCGGGCCGTCCGGGCTGTTCCTGGCGATCCTGCTGAAGGAGCGCATGGCGGATGTCGATATCGACGTCTTCGAGCAGAACCCCGAGAACGCCACGTTCGGCTTCGGCGTGGTGCTGGCCGACACCGGCCTGGCGAACCTGCGATCGGCATCGCCGACCGTGGTGGACCGGCTGGCCCACGCCATGCGCTTCAACGACCAGCATTCGATCGTGTGCCATGAGCACCCGATCATCATGAAGAAGCCGGGTGCCGGCGGAGGCGCGATCCCGCGCATCAGCCTGTTGTCGGTGCTGCAGCAGCGTGCGCACGAGCTCGGCGTGCGCGTAACCTACAACAAGCGCATTGCCGACTTCGACACGATCGACGCCGACCTGATCGTCGGTGCCGACGGCATCAACTCCCAATTGCGCGCGGCCAACGAAGCCGGCTTCGGCACCACGCGCCGCATGCTGAGCAACCACTTCGCGTGGTTCGGCGTGGAGAAGCCGTTCCCGAGTCCCGCGCTGGTGTTCCGGAAGTACGAGGGCGGCTACTTCATCGCCCACTACTACCCGTACTCCGATTCGATGAGCACGTTCGTCGCCGAATGCGACCACCAGACCTGGCTGGACTTCGGCATGGAGGACATGAGCGCGGAAGCGCGGCAGGCGCTGTTCGAGCGTGTGTTCGCGCCGGAGCTGGACGGCTGCGGGCTGGTGTCGAACAACTCGGTGTGGCGCCAGTTCCCGGTCATCCTCAATGCGAACTGGCATGTCGGCCGCCAGGTGCTGATCGGCGATGCGCTGACGAGCGCGCACTTCTCGATCGGATCGGGCACGCGCATCGCCATGGAAGACGCGATGGCGCTGGCCGATGCGATCGTCGCGCATCCCGGCGATGTCCCGGCCGCGCTGCTGCAATACGATGCCGTGCGCAAGCCCGAGAAGGCCAAGCTGATCAGTGCATCGGAGGCTTCGTACAACTGGTACGAGAACATCCGCGAGTGGATGGAACTGCCTACGCCGCACGAGTTCGTCTTCCGCTTCATGACGCGCACGGGCCGCGTGGACGCCGAACGCCTGCGCGCACAGTTTCCGGCGCTGATGGCGGAACTTGCCGCGGGTGGCGTGTCCGGCGGCGCGGCCGTGGGGCAGCCATGATCAACGCGACGGAGTACGTGCTCAGCGAGAACCCGTTCGTCGTCCGGCGGCGCGTGCGCTGGGGCGACTGCGATCCCGCCGGGGTGGTTTACACCGGCCGGTTCACCGACTACCTGCTGGGAGCGGTAGGGCTCTACACCGCGCACATGGCCGGCGGCGGCAGGTTCGGCGAGGCGCATGGTGTCGGCACACCCTGCAAGGCGATGCGCTTCGAGTTCATCGGCACGCTATGGCCCGATGACGTGATCGACATCACCTGCACCGTGGAAGCCATCCGCACGCGCTCGTTCGATATCCACTGCATGGCACGGCGGCCCGACGGCGCGCCGGTGTTCGACGCGATGTTCTCGCCGATCTGCGTGCACCTGGATCGCCGTGAAAGCACGCCGATCCCCGATTCACTGCGCGACGTGCTGAAGCGTTTTCTCGCGCCCGCTCTATAGCCCCTGAACGTTCCCGGAATTTTCAAAGATGAAGTATCGAATCGGACAGATCGTGCCGAGCTCCAACATCACGATGGAGCGCGAGGTTCCCGCTATCTTCGCCGCACGCATGCAGGCGTTGCCCGAGCGGTTCAGCTTCCACGCCAGCCGCGTGCGCATGCACCGCGTGGTGGCCGAGGAGCTGGAAAAGATGAACCGTGACATGGGCCGCTGCGCGCTGGAGCTGGCCGACGCACGTGTCGATGTCATGAGCACGGCATGCCTGGTCGCCACCATGTGCATGGGCATGGGCTACCACCGCCAGGTGATCGACGAGCTCGGCAGCGCGATTGCCGATGCGCCGTACCAGCCGCAGATCATGACCTCGGCCGGTGCGCTTGTCGACGAGCTGAAGGACTTCGGTGCCCGCCGCATCTCGCTGATGGCGCCGTACAGCGACGCGCTGACGAAGACCGTGGTCGAGTACATCGAACACGAAGGGATCGAGGTGAAGGACGTGATCAACTTCTCGATCCTTGACAACCTGGAAGTCGGCGAGCGCGATCCGCTGCAATTGCTGGAAGACGTGAAGCGGCTCGACGTCAAAGGCGTCGATACCGTGGTGCTGTCGGCCTGCGTGCAGATGCCGTCGCTGGCCGCCATCGAGCCCGCGCAGCAGGCACTGGGTATCCCCGTGACCTCCACGGCCGTATGCACGGCGCGGCAGATGCTGCGCAGGCTCGGCCTTGCCGCTACGGCACCCGGTGCGGGCGCCTACCTCGGCAGCCAGACAGGGCTGCGCTGACCGCCGCAGCCGCCATCCGGCAGCCGCCCACCGAAGGCGGCGCCGCTAATCAGGAGACCATCTCATGCAAACCGCCCCCGACGCGCTGCCGCGCGTGTCCGTCCGCATCTATATCGGCGTGATCCTCGGCGCCGCCCTCGGCATGCTTGCCGGTTACGCGCCGCTGTTCAACGCCACGGCCGGTGTCTTTGTCCGGCCGCTTGCCGCCGAGTTCGGCTGGGGGCGGTCGCAGGCATCGCTGTCCTATGCGGCGTCGATGTTCGGCCTGGCGATCGTCAGCCCGATCGTCGGCGCGATGATGGACCGCTTCGGCATCCGCCGCGTGATTGCGTGCTCGGCCGTCGTATTCGGCCTTGCCACGGCTGCCATGGCGCTGCAGGACGGCAGCATGCTGGCGTGGGTGGCCTTGTCCGTCGTGGTCGGCATTTCGGGCGCGGCCACGTCGGTGCTGGGCTACCTGGCCGTGTTGCCGCAATGGTTCGACAGGCGCCTCGGGCTCGCACTGGGGATCGCGATGTGCGGCCTCGGCGCAGGCACGGTGATCCTTCCGATCACCGCGCAGTACCTCGTGACCACGTTTGGCTGGCGTGTGGCCTATGTTGGCCTGGGTGCGGGCTCGGTGGTGCTGTCGCTGGTGGCGTGTGGACTGCTGCGGGAACGCTTTGCAGGCAGTCGCGGTACCGGGCGAACGGGATCATCCGCTCCGGAAGGCGTGCCACTGGCGGAGGCACTGCGCAGCTACCGGCTGTGGGCGATCTGGCTGGTCTTCGTGCTGAGCTCGGCGGCAACACTGTCGCTCGGCCCGCACCTGCCGTCGCTGTTCGCGGACCGCGGCTTCGACGCGGCGATGGCGGCGCGCAGTGCGTCGATGGTCGGTATCGGGCTGCTGGTGGGGCGATTGCTGACCGGCGTGCTGATCGACCGCATCCACGCACCGCTGGTGGCCGGTGTGTTCTTCGTGGGCGGCGCCATCGGCGTGTACCTGCTGCGCGGCTCGCACGACTACGCGACGCTGCTGGTCGCGACGGCGCTGATCGGCCTGACCATTGGCGCGGAAGGTGACCTGATTTCCTACCTGGTGCGCTCGTATTTCGGCCTCGCGTCGTTCGGCTCGCTGTTCGGCATTGCGTTCTCGGGCTACGGCCTGGGTGCGGTGATCGGCCCGATCGGGCTTGGCGCATGGTTCGACCGGCACGGCAGCTATGATGTGCCGCTGCTGGTATTGCCATGCACGTTGCTGGTTGCGGCGGGACTGGTGCTGTCCGTTGGCCGATACCGGACGGGCCACCGGCGCGCGCCGGTGGCGGCTGCCGCATCGGCGTAGGGCCCGGCAGGACTTGGCTGGAAGTGGCTGGAAGTGGCAGAACAGGCGAAGCCGGATAGAATTGGCACACCACCAATTCCAAGCCGGTCCGCTTCGCCTCCTGATCATGCCTGCCGCACGCAAATCGCCCGCAGCCAAGGCCGCCGCACAGCCATCGACGAGTCCCACGCCGCGCCGGCGCGGACGCCCGCCCAAGACGGAATCACCGATCGGTGCCGAGCCGATGCTCAGCCGCACGACCATCCTGCAGCATGCGATCGAGCTGACCAGGACCATGCCGCTGGACCAGATTTCCATGGTGCAGCTCGCCAAGGATTTTGGCGTGGCGCCAGGGCTGATCCACTATTACCTCGGCGGACGCGACCAGCTCGTCACCGGCGTGCTCAATGACTACTATCGCCAGCGCACCCTGCGCCTCCAGCCGCTGACGGGTAACTGGCGCGCGGATGTCGAGCGCATCTCGCGGCTCAGCTTCCAGGTCGCGATCGAGAACCCCGGGGTCAGCAACTACGTAGCGTCGCATAACCGCTACCGCCTGTTCCAGGACGTGCAGCCCGGCGAAACCGACTACGGCCTGGAGTTCTTCAACCGCATGACGTCCGCGATCATGCAGGGCGGTTTCTCGGCGGAGCAGGTCGCGCTCGCGTACCACCTGCTTGCGCAATACCTGGTTTCGGCGAGCATGGCCGAAGCGTCGCGGCAGTTGCCGGCCTATCACCAGGCCTTCATCCAGAGCAAGCTCGACGCGGTGTCGGCCGAGCAGTATCCCGGCGCTCGCTTCGTCAGCAAGGCGTTCTCGAAGCTGTCTTCCGATACGGCCTTCGAAGAAGGGCTGCGCATCACGCTCGACGGCATCGAAGCGTGGCCGCGCCACGCAAAGCCCGCCAAAAAGAAGAGCGCGCGCGCCGCATAGGCGTCGGCGGGCTTCTTTCATCATCCACACGTCTCTCCGATTCCCGGCTTGACCGCTAGCCTCGCGCTAGTGGTATCTACTTATTTGATACACAATCAATAAACATACAATGCTTATTTGAGTGTCTATCAAATAAAGCGCCGGCAACCATCGTCTTGCCGGTGCGCCAGACGTCGGAGACAACATGAAGCGCCCCCTTACCGCGATTGCCCCCATTGCCGCGCTCGCCGGCGTGCTCGTTGCGCTGCCAGCGAGCGCGGAGGTGTACCCGGACAAGATGATCCGCATTCTCGTCCCTTCCATTGCGGGCAGTGCGCCCGACATCATTGCGCGGCAGATGGCCGAACGCCTGACCAGCACGTGGAAGCAGCAGGTGATCATCGAGAACAAGCCGGGCGGCAACGGCATTGTCGCCATGAGCGCGTTGAAGCAGGCACCGGCAGACGGCTATACGCTGGTGCTGTTCCACGCGGCAGCGGCCGTGACGACTCCGGTGATGTACAAGGAAGCGAAGTTCGACATCCAGCGCGATACCGCCGTAGCCGCCACGGTGGCCTACACGCCGATGATGTTCGTCGCCGGACCGGCCACCTCCTACAAGAGCCTGTCCGACGTGCTCAGGGACGGCAAGGCCCGCCCCGACGATGTCGTGATCGGCAGCCCCGCACGCGGCTCGGTCCCGCACCTGACGGCCGAGATGATGGGCCAGTCGCAGAAGACCAAATTTCGCCAGGTCAGCTTCAGCGGCACGACGCAGGCCATCCAGGCCGTCGTGAAGGGCGATATCCCGGTCTACGTCGATGGCATCGCGCCGCTGGTGCCACTCGTGCGCGGCGGCCGGCTCCGGGCGCTCGCCGTGACATCGGATGCACCGTTGCCCGGCCTCGAAGGCATTCCGCTCGCCAAAGACATTGCGCCGGGCCTCGTCGCCAAGGGCTGGTTCACGATTTTCGCGCCGAAAGGCACGCCAATGCCCGTGCTCGACCGCATCAACGCGGCGGTCAACCAGAGCCTGGCCCAGCAGCCGTTCATCGATCGCCTGAAGGACCTGGGCACGTATCCGATGCCGATGTCGCGCGCGGACGGCGCGCGGTTCATCGACGCGGAGAAAGTCCGCTGGGAAAAGGTCATTGCCGAAGCCGGCGTCAAGCCGGAATGACGGGCGACGCGCACCCTTGCGCTGCGCGTCGCTCCATTCCCGCCGCCGGCATTTCACGCAAGCCAGACGTACTACAACATCGGTGTCTCGGTCGGCGTGCGGCACAAGTTCTGAGTGCGCCGGGAGACCGGCAAGGAGTAGGTGGTGCAAGTCCACTGCGATGAAGGAATAGCGAACCACATCGGCCCCAAGCCGTGCGCAGGCCACCGTGAGGTGGTCGGCGAAGCGTCGGTAGGGGAACGTATGGGCCAGCCATTGAGCCGCGATAGTTGTGTAATTCCGGGTGCCGACGCGGTTCAGAACGCGGAAGGCAACATGGAG
>NZ_CAJZAI010000010.1 GCF_914271435.1 Cupriavidus laharis
ATGATAGTGCGGACTACCCGTGTGAAAGTAGGTCATCGCCAGGCTCTTACCCCTCAAAACCCCTCGACAGCGTTCGCTGCGAGGGGTTTTGTCTTTGGGGCGCTGCTCAGCATGAAGGCCTCGACAGGCGTTTTCCGCCGCTTCCTGAGCCTGTTCCCAACCTCCCTATAGGGTGAGAACGCAGAAATTCAAACTGTGTTTGTGGGTTGCCATAGCCAGCGTCAGATCGCCTGGCAGTGGCCAGCTCGATGGTCCAGTCCAAGTACTCCGCAACGGAAAGTGCTTGACAGGCGAGGCGAGAGGTACCATAATCGATAGTTCTCTGCGGAGAGGTGCCCGAGTGGCTAAAGGGGGCAGACTGTAAATCTGTTGGCTTACGCCTACGCTGGTTCGAATCCAGCCCTCTCCACCAGAATGCAAGACAGTGACTGGCTATCAGGCCGGTGAAGCAGAAAGAACCGGGCGGGTGTAGCTCAATGGTAGAGCAGAAGCCTTCCAAGCTTATGACGAGGGTTCGATTCCCTTCACCCGCTCCAAATTACGCGGTTGCTGTCGACAAGTAATACGTCTAGTTTTGCCCATGTGGCTCAGTGGTAGAGCACTCCCTTGGTAAGGGAGAGGTCGGCAGTTCGATCCTGCCCATGGGCACCACAAATACCGCACTGGCAATATCGCTACCGAGACAGGAGTCGCGAAATGGCAAAGGAAAAGTTCGAGCGGACCAAGCCGCACGTGAACGTTGGTACGATTGGTCACGTTGACCACGGCAAGACCACGCTGACCGCAGCGATCGCCACGGTGCTGGCAGCGAAGTTCGGCGGTGCCGCCAAGAAGTACGACGAAATCGACGCAGCGCCGGAAGAGAAGGCACGCGGTATTACCATCAACACCGCCCACGTCGAGTACGAAACGGCCAACCGCCACTACGCGCACGTTGACTGCCCGGGCCACGCCGACTACGTGAAGAACATGATCACGGGGGCTGCCCAGATGGACGGCGCGATCCTGGTGTGCTCGGCCGCTGACGGCCCGATGCCGCAAACGCGCGAGCACATCCTGCTGGCCCGTCAGGTTGGCGTGCCGTACATCATCGTGTTCCTGAACAAGTGCGACATGGTGGACGACGCGGAACTGCTCGAGCTGGTCGAGATGGAAGTGCGCGAACTGCTGAGCAAGTACGAGTTCCCCGGCGACGACACCCCGATCATCAAGGGTTCGGCCAAGCTGGCGCTGGAAGGCGACAAGGGCGAACTGGGCGAAGTGGCCATCATGAACCTGGCCGACGCGCTGGACACCTACATCCCGACGCCGGAGCGTGCCGTTGACGGTACCTTCCTGATGCCGGTGGAAGACGTGTTCTCGATCTCGGGTCGCGGCACCGTGGTGACCGGCCGTATCGAGCGCGGCGTGATCAAGGTCGGCGAGGAAATCGAAATCGTCGGTATTCGCCCGACCGTGAAGACCACCTGCACCGGCGTGGAAATGTTCCGCAAGCTGCTGGACCAGGGCCAGGCTGGCGACAACGTCGGTCTGCTGCTGCGCGGCACCAAGCGTGAAGACGTCGAGCGCGGCCAGGTGCTGTGCAAGCCGGGTTCGATCAAGCCGCACACCCACTTCACCGGCGAGGTGTACATCCTGTCGAAGGACGAAGGCGGCCGCCACACCCCGTTCTTCAACAACTACCGCCCGCAGTTCTACTTCCGTACGACCGACGTGACTGGCTCGATCGAGCTGCCGGCGGACAAGGAAATGGTGATGCCGGGTGACAACGTGTCGATCACCGTCAAGCTGATCGCCCCGATCGCCATGGAAGAAGGTCTGCGCTTCGCCATCCGTGAAGGCGGTCGTACCGTCGGCGCCGGCGTCGTGGCAAAGATCCTCGACTAAGCAAAGCCGTACAAGGCGAACGCGACACCAACCGGTCGCGTTCGTTGCCAGAGGGGTTGGCAGCATTGCTGGCCCCGCAGTAGTTTTAGGGGTATAGCTCAACTGGCAGAGCGTCGGTCTCCAAAACCGAAGGTTGGGGGTTCGATTCCCTCTGCCCCTGCCAAATCAATCAGCCGCGTCGCGAGGAACCATCGTGACGCGGCTTAGTCTCGTTTGCGAAACATGGCCAATCCCAATGTCGAAACCGTAAACGCCAACAGCGGCAAGTGGTTGCTTGGCGTCGCGGTGCTGCTTGTGGTTGCCGGCGTCATCGGTTTCTATGCACTGGCACAGCAACCGTCTTATGTACGTGGCGCCGCGCTGTTTGCGGGTATCGCGCTGGGTGTGGTTGTTGCGCTGGTGTCCGCACCGGGCAAGGACTTCATTGGATTCGCCAAGGAATCGTACCGGGAAGTTCGCAAGGTCGTCTGGCCGACGCGCAAGGAAGCCGGGCAGATGACCGGCCTGGTATTCGCCTTCGTCGTGATCATGGCCCTGTTCCTGTGGTCGGCAGACAAGCTCATCGAGTGGGTCATCTTTTCGCTCGTACTGGGCTGGAAATAAGAGGTAGCGCATGACGGATAACGCCCAGCAGGAAAACACCGCCGCGGAATCGCCTTCGTCGAAGAAGCGCTGGTATGTCGTGCACGCCTACTCCGGCATGGAGAAGAGCGTGCAGCGCGCGCTGCAGGAGCGCATCGAGCGCGCCGAAATGCAGGACAAGTTCGGCCGCATCCTGGTGCCCTCGGAAGAAGTCGTGGAAATCAAGGGTGGCCACAAGTCGGTCACCGAGCGTCGTTTCTTCCCGGGCTATGTCCTGGTCGAGATGGAAATGACCGACGAAACCTGGCACCTGGTGAAGAACACCAGCAAGGTGACTGGTTTCGTGGGCGGTGCCCGCAATCGTCCAAGCCCGATTTCGCAACGCGAAGTCGACAAGATCATGACCCAGATGCAGGAAGGGGTCGAGAAGCCGCGTCCCAAGACGCTGTTCGAAGTGGGCGAAATGGTGCGCGTCAAGGACGGCCCGTTCACCGACTTCAATGGCAACGTGGAAGAAGTGAACTACGAGAAATCGCGCCTGCGCGTCTCGGTCACGATCTTCGGGCGTGCCACGCCGGTCGAGCTCGAGTTCGGCCAGGTCGAGAAGGTGTAAGGAATTTGCCGGTTGCCTGGCCGAAAGGCCGGCAGCAGGCAAAGGGCGCAGCAGACAGGCTGTGCCAAGAGGAGCGTGAGGCCGTGCAGACAGTACGGCGACAGCGCGTTACGACTCAACAGGATCATCTCCGTGAAACGGAGTGATCTGGATTGGAGTAAAGATGGCCAAGAAGATCATTGGCTTTATCAAGCTGCAGATTCCGGCTGGTAAGGCAAATCCCTCCCCGCCCGTTGGTCCCGCACTGGGTCAGCGTGGTCTGAACATCATGGAGTTCTGCAAGGCGTTCAACGCCCAGACCCAGGGTATGGAACCCGGTCTGCCGGTGCCGGTGGTGATTACCGCCTTCGCCGACAAGAGCTTCACCTTCGTGATGAAGTCGCCCCCGGCGACCGTGCTGATCAAGAAGGCAGCCGGCGTGACCAAGGGTTCGCCGAAGCCGCACACCGACAAGGTCGGCAAGATCACCCGCGCCCAGGCTGAAGAAATCGCCAAGGCCAAGAACGCTGACCTGACCGCCGCCGATCTGGACGCCGCGGTGCGTACCATCGCCGGTTCGGCTCGTTCGATGGGCATCACCGTGGAGGGTCTGTAAATGGCTAAGGTTTCCAAGCGCGTCGCTGCCAACAAGGCAAAGATCGAGCGTACCAAGTTCTACCCGATCGACGAGGCCCTGGGCCTGGTGAAGAGCTGCGCTTCGGCGAAGTTCGACGAGTCGATCGACGTGGCCGTGCAACTGGGTATCGATGCCAAGAAGTCGGACCAGGTTGTCCGTGGCTCCGTGGTGCTGCCCGCCGGTACCGGCAAGTCGGTGCGCGTGGCCGTGTTCGCCCAGGGCGACAAGGCCGAGGCTGCCAAGGCCGCTGGTGCCGACATCGTCGGCATGGAAGATCTGGCTGAGCAAGTCAAGGCCGGCAACCTGAATTTCGACGTCGTGATCGCTTCGCCGGACACGATGCGTGTCGTCGGTACGCTGGGTCAGATCCTGGGCCCGCGCGGCCTGATGCCGAACCCGAAGGTTGGCACCGTGACCCCCGACGTGGCCCAGGCCGTGAAGAACGCCAAGGCTGGTCAGGTCCAGTTCCGTGTCGACAAGGCCGGTATCATCCACGCCACCATCGGCCGCCGCTCGTTCGAAGACACCGCGCTGAAGAGCAACCTGGCTGCGCTGCTGGACGCGCTGGTCAAGGCCAAGCCGGCTTCGAGCAAGGGCGTGTACCTGCGCAAGATCGCCGTATCGTCGACCATGGGTGTTGGCGTGCGCGTCGAGCAGGCTTCGCTGTCGGCCTGAGCTGACGGCACTCGGCTGACCGGAACCCGATAACGTCGGTCAGCAGCAAGAATTGCAGGTTCTCGCCATTGGCGGGAACTGTCTCCGGACCGCAAGGAAAGGAGCAAGGCTTTGGGCAGTGGTGCCCGCCGGAGGTGCAAGCCTCGGCAGGCATTGCTGGTTATCAAAGACCGCTGGTGTCCACGCCGCTGCTGTCAGGGAGCGTGGGCTTAATCGGACGGTACGTACGCAACGGGGTAACCCGCCGCGACGGTCTCCGGCCCGCCAGCGCAGATGGCGCACCCGAAGGGATTGATGAAGCCGGGCCAGACCCGGGTGATTCGGGCCAATCGGTCGCCGTTCGTATGGACTGATGCGCGTCGCAAGACAAGCATCGTTTTGGAGCTAAACCGTGCCACTCAATATTGAAGATAAGAAGGCCGTCGTTGCTGAGGTTTCGGCGCAAGTCGCCAAGGCCCAGACCATCGTCGTCGCCGAATATCGCGGCATTACGGTTGGCGATCTGACCAAGCTGCGTGCTACCGCCCGCCAGCAAGGCGTCTACCTGCGCGTTCTGAAGAACACGCTGGCCCGCCGCGCTGTGGAAGGTACCCCGTTTGCAGGCCTCGCAGAGCAAATGACCGGCCCGCTGATCTACGGTATTTCCGAAGATGCAGTGGCCTCGGCCAAGGTTCTCAACGACTTTGCCAAGACCAACGACAAGTTGGTCCTGCGCGCAGGGTCGTATGACGGCCGGGTTCTCGACGCTGCCGCCGTGAAGGCGCTGGCATCGATCCCGAGCCGCGACGAACTGATTGCTCAGCTGCTGGGCGTCATGCAGGCACCGGTGTCGGGCTTCGCCCGCCTGCTGGCTGCACTGGCTGCCAAGAAGAGCGAAGGCGCTCCCGCGGAAGCGGAAGCCCCGGCTGCTTAAGGCTGCTTACAGATCGCTCAAGCCGATCGCAATACCGATACCGAATCAAATTTAGGAGTAATCCAAATGGCAATCACCAAAGACGACATCCTGGAAGCCGTTGGCGCGATGTCCGTGATGGAACTGAACGACCTGGTCAAGGCGTTCGAAGAGAAGTTTGGCGTGTCCGCCGCTGCCATGGCCGTGGCTGCTGCCCCGGGCGCTGGCGGTGCTGCTGCTGCTGAAGAAAAGACCGAGTTCAACGTGATCCTGGCCGAAGTCGGCGCCAACAAGGTTGGCGTGATCAAGGCCGTTCGCGAAATCACCGGTCTGGGCCTGAAGGAAGCCAAGGACCTGGTCGATGGCGCACCGAAGCCCGTCAAGGAAGGCGTGGACAAGGCTGCTGCCGACGAAGCCAAGAAGAAGCTGGAAGACGCCGGCGCGAAGGTCGAAGTCAAGTAAGCAATGCATGCGTGCCATTCCGGCACGCAAATGGGGCTGGCAAAGGGAAATTCCCGGCGCCAGCCTTTTTGCGCTTGTGCGAGTGTGTTTTATTGGACACTCGCCACAACGCAAAAGTGATGTATGGGTTGTTTTAATCGGGATAAATGCCCGATGTCCCAGCAGACGCCAAACATCAGTGGCAAACTATCTTGTTGCTGCTGATGTTTGTCTTCTGAACCGACTGCAGAAGACAAGTTTGGTCGGGTGTCCCCCGGGCGAGTGCAGGCTTTGCGCCGATGCATTGACCACACCGCCCGCAGCGTGCGGACACCGTCAGCCAGAGGTTGGTAGCGGCCAACCGCCAAATCCCCTCCCAGTCGCTGAACACCTCAGGCGTGGCCAGGTCCAGCCGCCCTGCGATGATTCGGAGATCCCATGGCGTACAGCTTCACCGAAAAGAAGCGCATTCGCAAATCCTTTGCGAAGCGCGCGACGGTACATCAGGTTCCATTCCTGCTTGCTACCCAGATTGAATCCTACACCCAGTTCTTGCAAGCGGAAACGCCGACCGCGCGTCGCAAGACCGAAGGCCTGCAGGCCGCTTTCAACGCGATTTTCCCGATTGCCTCCCATAACGGGCTCGCCCGTATGGAGTTTGTCTCGTATCACCTGTCCAACCCGCCGTTCGACGTCAAGGAATGCCAGCAGCGTGGTCTGACGTTCCATTCGGCGCTGCGCGCCAAGGTTCGCCTGATCATCAACGATCGCGAGAACCCCGGCAAGGTGAAGGAAGTGAAGGAGCAGGAAGTGTACATGGGCGAGATCCCGCTCATGACTTCCACGGGTTCCTTCGTGATCAACGGCACCGAGCGTGTCATCGTCTCGCAGCTGCACCGCTCGCCGGGCGTGTTCTTCGAACACGACAAGGGCAAGACCCACAGCTCGGGCAAGCTGCTGTTTTCGGCACGTATCATTCCCTACCGCGGCTCGTGGCTCGACTTCGAATTCGACCCGAAGGACATCCTGTACTTCCGCGTCGACCGCCGCCGCAAGATGCCGGTGACGATCCTGCTGAAGTCGATCGGGCTGACGCCGGAGCAGATCCTCGCGCACTTCTTCGTGTTCGACAACTTCACGCTGCAGGCCGAAGGCGCGCAGCTGGAGTTCGTGCCCGAGCGCCTGCGCGGTGAAGTCGCACGCTTCGACATCGTCGACAAGAACGGCCGCGTGGTGGTCGAGAAGGACAAGCGGATCAACGCCAAGCACATCCGCGATCTGGATTCGGCTGGCACCAAGCTGATCAGCGTGCCGGAAGACTATCTGCTAGGCCGTGTGCTGGCCAAGAACATCATCGACCCGGATACCGGCGAGGTGATCGCCAACGCCAACGACGAGCTGACCGAGACCGTTCTCGAGAATCTGCGCGAAGCCGGCGTCAAGCAGATCCAGACCCTGTACACCAACGATCTGGACCAGGGCCCGTACATGTCGCAGACCCTGCGCGTGGACGAGACCGCCGACCAGACCGCGGCGCGTATCGCGATCTACCGCATGATGCGCCCGGGCGAGCCGCCGACCGAGGAAGCCGTGGAAGCGCTGTTCCAGCGCCTGTTCTACAGCGAAGAGTCGTACGACCTGTCGCGCGTTGGCCGCATGAAGGTCAACAGCCGCCTGTCGCGCCCGAGCGGCGAGGGCAGCATGGTGCTGCAGGACGAGGACATCCTCGAGACCATCAAGATCCTGGTGAACCTGCGCAACGGCAAGGGCGAAGTCGACGATATCGATCACCTGGGCAACCGTCGCGTGCGTTGTGTCGGTGAACTGGCCGAAAACCAGTTCCGCGCCGGCCTGTCGCGCGTGGAGCGCGCCGTCAAGGAACGTCTGGGCCAGGCCGAGACCGAGAACCTGATGCCGCACGACCTGATCAACTCGAAGCCGATTTCGTCGGCGATCCGCGAGTTCTTCGGTTCGTCGCAGCTGTCGCAGTTCATGGACCAGACCAACCCGCTGTCGGAAATCACCCACAAGCGCCGTGTTTCGGCCCTTGGCCCGGGCGGTCTGACGCGCGAGCGCGCAGGCTTTGAAGTCCGCGACGTGCACCCGACCCACTATGGCCGCGTGTGCCCGATTGAAACGCCGGAAGGTCCGAACATTGGTCTGATCAACTCGTTGGCACTGTATGCGCGCCTGAACGAGTACGGCTTCCTGGAAACGCCGTACCGCAAGGTCGAGAACAGCAAGCTGACCGACCAGGTCGACTACCTGTCCGCGATCGAGGAAGGCAAGTACGTGGTGGCGCAGGCCAACGCGACGGTCGACGCCGAGGGCAACCTGACCGACGAACTGGTGTCCGCGCGTGAAGGTTCCGAACGTGAAACCCGTATGGTCACGCCGGACCGCGTGCAGTACATCGACGTGGCGCCGTCGCAGATCGTGTCGGCCGCTGCCTCGCTGGTGCCGTTCCTGGAACACGATGACGCGAACCGTGCACTGATGGGCGCGAACATGCAGCGTCAGGCCGTGCCTTGCCTGCGTCCGGACAAGCCGCTGGTCGGCACCGGCATCGAGCGCACCGTTGCGGTCGACTCGGGTACTGCCGTGCAGGCGATGCGTGGCGGCGTGGTCGACTACGTCGACGCGATGCGTATCGTGATCCGCGTGAACGACGACGAAGCCGTGGCCGGTGAAGTCGGCGTGGACATCTACAACCTGATCAAGTACACGCGTTCGAACCAGAACACGAACATCAACCAGCGTCCGATGGTCAAGGTGGGCGACCACGTGGCCCGCGGTGACGTGGTCGCCGATGGCGCCTCGACCGACCTGGGCGAGCTCGCGCTCGGCCAGAACATGCTGGTCGCGTTCATGCCGTGGAACGGCTACAACTTCGAGGATTCGATCCTGATCTCGGAGCGTGTGGTCGCCGAAGACCGCTACACCTCGATCCACATCGAGGAACTGTCGGTCGTCGCCCGCGACACCAAGCTGGGACCTGAGGAAATCACGCGCGACATCTCGAATCTGGCCGAAGCCCAGCTGGCTCGCCTGGACGAGTCGGGCATCACCTACATCGGCGCCGAAGTCGAAGCCGGCGACGTGCTGGTGGGCAAGGTCACGCCGAAGGGCGAGACCCAGCTGACCCCGGAAGAGAAGCTGCTGCGCGCGATCTTCGGCGAGAAGGCTTCGGACGTGAAGGACACCTCGCTGCGCGTGCCGTCGGGCATGAGCGGCATCGTGATCGACGTCCAGGTCTTTACCCGCGAAGGCGTGACGCGCGACAAGCGTGCCCAGTCGATCATCGACGACGAACTGAAGCGCTACCGCCTGGACCTGAATGACCAGCTGCGTATCGTGGAAGGTGATGCGTTCCAGCGTCTGGAGCGCCTGCTGATCGACAAGACCGTCAACGGCGGTCCGAAGAAGCTGGCAAAGGGCGCAAAGCTGACCAAGGAGTACCTGGCGGAAATCGACAAGTACCACTGGTTCGACATCCGTCCGGCCGACGAGGAAGTGGCTGCCCAGCTGGAAGCCGTCAAGGAAGCCATCGAGCAGAAGCGCCACGAGTTCGACCTGGCCTTCGAAGAGAAGCGCAAGAAGCTCACGCAGGGCGACGAACTGCCGCCGGGCGTGATCAAGATGGTCAAGGTGTACCTGGCCGTCAAGCGCCGCCTGCAGCCTGGCGACAAGATGGCAGGCCGTCACGGTAACAAGGGGGTCGTGTCCAAGATCACGCCGATCGAAGACATGCCCTACATGGCCGACGGTACGCCTGCCGACATCGTGCTGAACCCGCTGGGCGTGCCTTCGCGGATGAACGTGGGCCAGATTCTCGAGACGCACCTGGGCTGGGCCGCACGCGGTCTGGGCGAGCGCATCGGCAACATGCTGAAGGCGCAAGCCAAGGCAGCCGAATTGCGCAAGCTGCTCACGCAGATCTACAACGAGAGCGGCAAGGTCGAAGACCTCGACAGCCTGTCGGATTCGGAAGTCCTGGAACTGGCCGAGAACCTGAAGAAGGGCGTGCCCTTCGCGACGCCGGTGTTCGATGGTGCGCATGAGGACGAAATCCGCCGCATGCTGGACCTCGCTTATCCGGAAGAGATCGCGAAGGAGAAGGGCCTGACCGCTTCGAAACAGCAGGTCACGCTGTTCGACGGCCGCACCGGCGAGGCGTTCGAGCGTCCGGTCACGCTGGGTGTGATGCACATGCTGAAGCTGCACCACCTGGTCGACGACAAGATGCACGCCCGTTCGACCGGCCCGTACTCGCTGGTGACGCAGCAGCCGCTGGGCGGTAAGGCACAGTTCGGTGGCCAGCGTTTCGGTGAGATGGAAGTGTGGGCACTGGAAGCCTACGGCGCGTCGTACGTGCTGCAGGAAATGCTGACGGTCAAGTCCGATGACGTGAACGGCCGTACCAAGGTGTACGAGAACATCGTCAAGGGCGAGCACTCGATCGATGCCGGCATGCCGGAATCGTTCAACGTGCTGGTGAAGGAAATCCGCTCGCTGGGTATCGACATCGACCTCGATCGCTACTGATCGAGACGATGCGGGTGCCGGCTGCGGCGGGCACCCACCAGCGCAGGATTTCCCACAGGATGAATGCCATCGACCCGGACAGACTCCGGGACGGTGGCGAAACAAGGAGTTGCAATGAAAGCATTGCTCGATCTCTTTAAGCAGGTACAGCAGGAAGAGCAGTTCGACGCGATCAAGATCGGCCTGGCCTCGCCCGAGAAGATCCGTTCGTGGTCGTACGGCGAAGTGAAGAAGCCGGAAACGATCAACTATCGTACGTTCAAGCCGGAACGCGACGGCCTGTTCTGCGCCAAGATCTTTGGCCCGATCAAGGACTACGAGTGCCTGTGCGGCAAGTACAAGCGCCTGAAGCACCGTGGCGTGATCTGCGAGAAGTGCGGCGTTGAAGTGACGCTGGCCAAGGTGCGCCGCGAGCGCATGGGCCACATCGAACTGGCCGCGCCGACCGCGCACATCTGGTTCCTGAAGTCGCTGCCGTCGCGTCTGGGCATGGTGCTCGACATGACGCTGCGCGACATCGAGCGCGTGCTGTACTTCGAAGCATTCGTGGTGCTCGAGCCCGGCATGACTCCGCTCAAGAAGAGCCAGATCATGTCGGAAGACGACTACCTGGCGAAGTGCGACGAGTACGGCGAGGGCGAGTTCGTCGCCATGATGGGTGCCGAGGGCATCCGTGAACTGCTGCGCGGCATCGACATCGAGAAGCAGATCGAACAGATCCGCGCCGAGCTGCAGGCCACCGGTTCCGAGGCCAAGATCAAGAAGTTCGCCAAGCGCCTGAAGGTGCTCGAGGCCTTCCAGCGTTCGGGCATCAAGCCCGAGTGGATGATCCTCGAAGTGTTGCCGGTGCTGCCGCCCGAGCTGCGCCCGCTGGTGCCGCTGGACGGTGGCCGCTTTGCGACCTCGGACCTGAACGACCTGTATCGCCGCGTCATCAACCGTAACAACCGCCTGAAGCGCCTGCTGGAGCTGAAGGCGCCCGAGATCATCGTGCGCAACGAAAAGCGCATGCTGCAGGAAGCGGTTGATTCGCTGCTGGACAACGGCCGTCGCGGCAAGGCGATGACCGGTGCCAACAAGCGTCCGCTGAAGTCCCTGGCCGAAATGATCAAGGGCAAGGGTGGCCGTTTCCGTCAGAACCTGCTGGGCAAGCGCGTCGACTACTCGGGCCGTTCGGTCATCGTGGTGGGCCCGACGCTCAAGCTGCACCAGTGCGGCCTGCCGAAGCTGATGGCGCTCGAGCTGTTCAAGCCGTTCATCTTCCACAAGCTGGAAACGATGGGCATCGCCACCACGATCAAGGCGGCGAAGAAGGAAGTCGAAAGCCAGACACCGGTGGTGTGGGACATCCTCGAAGAGGTGATCCGCGAGCATCCGGTGATGCTGAACCGTGCGCCGACGCTGCACCGCCTGGGTATCCAGGCGTTCGAACCGGTGCTGATCGAAGGCAAGGCCATCCAGCTGCACCCGCTGGTCTGCGCGGCGTTCAACGCTGACTTCGACGGTGACCAGATGGCTGTTCACGTCCCGCTGTCGCTGGAAGCACAGATGGAAGCCCGCACCCTGATGCTGGCCTCCAACAACGTGCTGTTCCCGGCCAACGGCGACCCGTCGATCGTGCCGTCGCAAGACGTGGTGCTGGGTCTGTACTACACGACCCGCGACAAGATCAACGGCAAGGGCGAGGGCATGACCTTCGCCGACATCAGCGAAGTGATCCGCGCCTACGAGAACAAGGAAGTCGAACTGGCTTCCCGCGTGAACGTGCGTATCACCGAGTATGAGCTGGTCGACAAGGATGCCGACGGCGATGCGCGTTTCGCACCGAAGATCACGCTGCAGGCCACCACGGTCGGCCGCGCGATCCTGTCCGAGATCCTGCCGAAGGGCCTGCCGTTCTCGGTGCTGAACAAGCCGCTCAAGAAGAAGGAAATCTCGCGCCTGATCAACACTGCTTTCCGCAAGTGCGGTCTGCGCGAAACCGTGATCTTCGCCGACAAGCTGCTGCAGTCGGGCTTCCGCCTGGCGACGCGCGCCGGTATCTCGATCGCGATCGACGACATGCTGGTGCCGCCCGCCAAGGAGAAGATCATCTCCGAGGCATCGGCCAAGGTGAAGGAATACGACAAGCAGTACATGTCGGGTCTGGTGACGGACCAGGAGCGTTACAACAACGTCGTGGACATCTGGGGCGCCGCCGGCGACCAGGTGGGCAAGGCGATGATGGAACAGCTCCAGCACGAAGACGTGGTCGACCGCAACGGCAACACCGTCAAGCAAGAGTCGTTCAACTCCATCTACATGATGGCCGACTCGGGCGCACGGGGTTCCGCCGCGCAGATCCGCCAGCTGGCCGGTATGCGTGGCCTGATGGCCAAGCCGGATGGCTCGATCATTGAAACGCCGATTACGGCGAACTTCCGTGAAGGCCTGAACGTTCTGCAGTACTTCATCTCGACCCACGGCGCCCGTAAGGGTCTGGCCGATACGGCACTGAAGACCGCGAACTCGGGTTACCTGACCCGTCGTCTGGTCGACGTGACGCAGGATCTGGTCGTGGTGGAAGACGATTGCGGCACCTCCAACGGCGTGGCCATGAAGGCCCTGGTCGAAGGCGGTGAAGTGATCGAAGCCCTGCGCGACCGTATCCTGGGCCGTGTGACGGTGGCCGACGTGGTGAACCCGGAAACCCAGGAAACCGCGATCGAGACCGGCACGCTGCTGGACGAAGACCTGGTCGACCTGATCGACAGCATCGGCGTGGACGAAGTCAAGGTCCGCACCCCGCTGTCGTGCGACACGCGCTACGGCCTGTGCGCCAAGTGCTACGGCCGCGACCTCGGCCGCGGCGTGATGGTGAACTCGGGCGAAGCGGTGGGCGTGATTGCTGCCCAGTCGATCGGTGAGCCGGGTACCCAGCTGACCATGCGTACCTTCCACATCGGTGGTGCGGCATCGCGTGCAGCAGTGGCATCGAGCGTGGAAGCGAAGGCAACCGGTACCGTGCGTTTCACGGCGACCATGCGCTACGTGACCAATGCGAAGGGCGAGCTGATCGTCATCTCGCGTTCGGGCGAGGCGCTGATCACCGACGACCACGGCCGCGAGCGCGAGCGCCACAAGATCCCGTACGGCGCCACGCTGCTGGTGCAGGACGGCCAGGCTATCAAGGCTGGCACGCAGCTGGCCACGTGGGACGCGCTGACCCGCCCGATCGTCTCGGAATACACCGGTACGACCAAGTTCGAGAACGTCGAAGAAGGCGTGACCGTCGCCAAGCAGATGGACGAAGTCACCGGCCTGTCGACCCTCGTGGTGATCGACGCCAAGCGCCGCACGGCCGCCACCAAGGGCATCCGCCCGCAGGTGAAGCTGCTCGACGCCAACGGCCAGGAAGTGAAGATCCCGGGCACGGACCATTCCGTGACCATCGGCTTCCAGGTCGGCGCGCTGATTACCGTGAAGGACGGCCAGCAGGTGCACGTGGGTGAAGTGCTTGCACGTATCCCGACCGAATCGCAGAAGACCCGCGACATTACCGGTGGTCTGCCGCGTGTGGCCGAGCTGTTCGAAGCGCGTTCGCCGAAGGATGCCGCCGTGCTGGCGGAAGTCACCGGCACGACGTCGTTCGGCAAGGACACGAAGGGCAAGCAGCGCCTGGTCATCACCGACCTGGACGGCAACGCCCACGAGTTCCTGATCGCGAAGGAAAAGCAGGTGCTGGTGCACGACGGCCAGGTGGTGAACAAGGGCGAAATGATCGTGGAAGGTCCGGCGGACCCGCACGACATCCTGCGCCTGAAGGGCATCGAAGAGCTGGCGCACTACATCGTGGACGAAGTGCAGGACGTGTACCGTCTGCAGGGCGTGAAGATCAACGACAAGCACATCGAGGTGATCGTTCGCCAGATGCTGCGCCGCGTTCAGATCGCCGACGTGGGCGACACCAAGTTCATCCCGGGTGAACAGGTGGAGCGTTCGGAACTGCTCGACGAGAACGACCGCGTGATCGCCGAAGGCAAGCGTCCGGCTACGTATGAGAACCTGCTGCTCGGTATTACCAAGGCGTCGCTGTCGACCGACAGCTTCATCTCGGCGGCATCGTTCCAGGAAACCACGCGCGTGCTGACCGAAGCCGCGATCATGGGCAAGACCGACGACCTGCGTGGTCTGAAGGAAAACGTGATCGTGGGCCGTCTGATCCCGGCCGGTACCGGCCTGGCCTACCACCGCGCCCGCAAGGCGCGCGAGGCGGCAGAGCGCGAACGCGCCCAGGCGATCTCCGAAGAAGAGCAATCGCTCTTCATCGAGCCGCCGCCGGTGGTGCAGACGACCGAGGGTGAAGGCGACAACGCCTGATCCATGCAGTAGCTCCCCGCCGCCAACGCGGACAAGAAGCCCGGCTGATCCAGCCGGGCTTTTTTTTTTGTCCGCGATCCGGTGTGACCGTCTGATAACAGGGCTGCGGAAGGCGTCCACCGTTGCAGTGCGACATAAAGAAACCGGTGCAGAGGCGGGTACCGGCCATCTGCCGGACGCCCCGTGACCTATAGTTTTAGCACCCCGGATAACTGTCGCGATGATCGCGTCGGAGGTTGCAATCATGACCATGGCTACCACGCTGGCGAGCTGCCTGGACAAGAAGCAGACCCAGTTCGACACCGTTCGTCATCCCTATAGCCTCAGCAGCATGGCCACTGCGCATGCCGCGCATATTCCCGGTGACCGTCTGGCCAAGACCGTCCTGCTGGAAGACGAAAAGGGTTACGTCGCTGCGGTGATCCCTTCCACCCACCACTTGAAGCTGTCGGAGATCTGCGAGCAGACCGGCCGCAAGCTGTCGCTGGCGCACGAAGATGGCGTCCGTGAAGTGTTCCGGGACTGCGACGTTGGTGCGATCCCACCGGTTGCGATGGCGTATGGCACGCAGACCTGGCTCGACGACAGCCTGCTCACGCATTCGGATATCTATTTCGAGGCGGGCGACCACCAGGAACTGGTCCACATGAGCACCGAGCAGTTCATGGCGCTGATGGCGGAAGCACGGCGCGGGCATTTCGCGCACCGGATGATGTAGGGCGGCTGATGCCCCGAGGGATCAGGCGGCCGGCTCTTGCCGGCCGCTTTATCTTGGGACTCGGCCGCATGTGGTGAGAAACATCGGACTGTTTGGCCGACGAGGACGGTCAGCGGCCTTCTTAGTGGTATGGTTACGGCTTTTCCGGCTTCAGCAATTCCGTTGTCCATGTCGCAAGCACTGGCGATCCTCAAGGATGTCTTCGGCTACCACGCCTTCCGGGGCCGTCAGGGCGAAATCATCGACCATGTCGCGACGGGCGGCGATTGCCTGGTCCTGATGCCGACCGGCGGCGGCAAGTCGCTGTGCTACCAGATTCCGGCGCTGCTGCGCCAGCGTGCTGGCGAAGGCGTCGGCATCGTGGTGTCGCCGCTGATCGCACTGATGCAGGACCAGGTCGCGGCGCTGACCGAAGCCGGCGTGCGCGCCGCGGTGCTCAATTCCACGCTGACCGGGTCCGAGGCCTCCGCAGTCGAGCGCGACCTGCTGGCCGGCCGGCTCGAGGTTCTCTATGTCGCGCCGGAACGGCTGATGACGCCGCGCTTCCTCGACCTGCTCGAGCGCACGCGCGTCGGTCTGTTCGCGATCGACGAGGCGCACTGCGTGTCGCAGTGGGGCCATGATTTCCGGCCCGAATACATCCAGCTGTCGGTGCTGCACGAGCGCTTCCCGCACGTGCCGCGCATCGCCCTGACCGCCACGGCCGACGCGCTCACGCGCGACGAGATCATCGAACGCCTGGCGCTCGACGACGCGCGCGTCTTCGTCTCCAGCTTCGACCGTCCCAATATCCGCTATCGGATTGTCGAGAAGGACAATGCCCGCCAGCAGCTGCTCGCTTTCATCAAGGCCGAGCACACGGCGGCCGACGGCAGCCATGACAGCGGCATCGTCTATTGCCTGTCGCGCAAGAAGGTCGAGGACACGGCCGAGTGGCTACGGGGCCATGGCCTCAATGCGCTGCCGTACCACGCCGGCATGGACCCGGCCACGCGCCAGCGCCACCAGGCCCGATTCCGCGAAGAGGAGGGCGTGGTGATGGTGGCCACGATCGCTTTCGGCATGGGCATCGACAAGCCGGACGTGCGTTTCGTCGCGCACCTCGACCTGCCCAAGAGCATGGAAGGCTACTACCAGGAGACGGGCCGCGCCGGTCGCGACGGGCTGCCCGCGAACGCATGGATGGCTTATGGCCTCGGCGACGTCGTGCAGCAGAAGCGCATGATCGACGAGTCGGAAGCCGACGACGCCTTCAAGCGCGTGTCATCGTCGAAGCTTGATGCGCTGCTGGGACTGTGCGAGACCGCCGGCTGCCGGCGCGTGCGCATCCTGGCCTACTTCGACGAGGCCAGCGAGCCCTGCGGCAACTGCGATACCTGCCTGGAGCCGCCTGCCACCTGGGATGGCACGCGCGAGGCGCAGATGGCGCTGTCGTGCGTGTACCGGACGGCGCAGGCCAGCCGCCTGCACTTCGGTGCCACCCACCTGATCGATGTGCTGCGTGGCAATGCCTCGGAAAAGATCAGGCAATGGGGCCATGACAAGGTCTCGACCTTCGGCATCGGCAAGGACCGCTCGGTCCATGAATGGCACACCGTTTTTCGCCAGCTGATCGCGCAGGGTTTGCTGATGATCGATCACGGCGGCCACGGTGCACTGCTGCTGGGAGAGGGCGCGCGCGAAGTGCTCCGGGGCGAGCGGCAGATCATCCTGCGCCGGCAGACCACCAAGCCCGGCAAGTCCGGCGAGCGCGCCGCGCGCGGTACCCGCACCGACCACACCGCAGACATGGACGCCGACACGCTGGCCAACTGGGAGGCGCTGCGCCGCTGGCGCACCGAGGCCGCACGCGAGCATGGCGTGCCGGCCTACGTGATCTTCCACGACGCCACGCTGGCCGAGCTGGCCCGGACCGCACCGGATTCACTGTCGGCCATGGAGGGTATTCCCGGAATTGGTGCATCCAAGCTCGAGCGCTACGGGCAGGCTATCGTCGACACCCTGAGCAGGGTCTAGGCAGCCTCAGAGGCAATTGGGTATACGGCTTGACCGTATACGATTCCCCTGCTACGATGCCAGATTCGAGTTTTTGGCTTTGGATTTCGCTCGCCCGTCGGATATGTGGACTTCGGTTCGCTCCCGGCAAGCCTTCCGGATGACTTTTTGCAGTCCGGTGGTGGCAGACGCGGGATCCGGGTGCCGGCTCGCGCTCTTTGGAATGCTGTTACCGCACAGTCCCCTCCCTTGAGCGCCCGCTCACCTCTCCCGCCCAAAACCCGTAGTTGCCTCTCCATCCTGGTGCATACCGGTGCGAGGGGTGTTTTTCGTAAAAACCAAGCTGGATTGAACAATGCCAACTATCAACCAACTGGTTCGCAAGCCGCGCGTCTCTGAAGTCATCAAGAGCAAGAGCCCGGCACTTGAGAACTGCCCGCAGCGTCGCGGCGTGTGCACCCGCGTGTACACCACGACGCCGAAGAAGCCGAACTCGGCACTGCGTAAGGTCGCCAAGGTGCGCCTGACCAACGGCTTCGAAGTCATTTCGTACATCGGCGGTGAAGGCCACAACCTGCAGGAACACTCGGTCGTGCTGATCCGCGGCGGCCGTGTGAAGGATCTGCCGGGGGTGCGTTACCACATCGTCCGTGGCTCGCTGGACCTGCAAGGCGTGAAGGACCGCAAGCAGGCCCGTTCGAAGTACGGTGCAAAGCGTCCGAAGGCTGCCTAAGCTTTCAGAGCAAGCAACAAGCGATAGCCGCTGGCGATTACCGTCATGCAGCTGTCAACAGGCGGCGGTACAACGGAGCGTTTTTGTGCGCCGTGCCGTCGAGTAAGTGGTCACCCGGCGAATTTGCTGTTCATGCATGCAAGCTAGTTGGTGGCCGGAGAGCGGAGACAACAAACCGCGCTCTCAACTGAATCTAAAGGAAAGAAGATGCCACGTCGTCGTGAAGTCCCGAAGCGGGACGTTCTGCCTGATCCGAAGTTCGGCAATGTTGAAGTTGCCAAGTTCATGAACGTGCTGATGCTGGACGGCAAGAAGTCGGTTGCCGAACGCATCGTGTACGGCGCATTCGACCAGATCGAGAAGAAGGCAGGCAAGGCCCCCATCGAAGTGTTCTCCGTTGCGATCAACAACGTGAAGCCGGTGGTGGAAGTGAAGAGCCGTCGCGTGGGCGGCGCCAACTATCAGGTTCCGGTCGAAGTCCGTCCGTCGCGTCGTTTGGCATTGGCGATGCGCTGGCTGCGCGAGGCCGCGAAGAAACGCAGCGAGAAGTCGATGGCGCTGCGCCTGGCAGGTGAGCTGCTGGAAGCATCGGAAGGTCGTGGCGGCGCGATGAAGAAGCGTGACGAAGTGCACCGCATGGCCGAAGCCAACAAGGCGTTCTCGCACTTCCGCTTCTAAAGCGCGCGAAAACACTGTTGGTTGCCGGGCGGGCTGTGTTTTCACACATCTCGCCCGTTTGTGTTAAGGGCGCAGGTCATGAGATTTCTGCGCCTCATGGACGAATAGAGGATTAAAGTGGCTCGTAAGACTCCTATTGAGCGCTACCGTAACATCGGTATTTCGGCTCACATTGACGCGGGTAAAACCACCACGACCGAGCGGATCCTGTTCTACACCGGTGTGAACCACAAGATCGGTGAAGTGCATGATGGCGCGGCCACCATGGACTGGATGGAGCAGGAGCAGGAGCGCGGCATCACCATCACGTCTGCTGCGACCACCGCCTTCTGGAAGGGCATGGGCGGCAACTACCCCGAGCACCGCTTCAACATCATCGACACCCCGGGCCACGTGGACTTCACCATCGAGGTGGAGCGTTCCATGCGCGTGCTGGACGGCGCGTGCATGGTGTACTGCGCAGTGGGTGGCGTGCAGCCGCAGTCGGAAACCGTCTGGCGTCAGGCCAACAAGTACAAGGTGCCGCGTCTGGCGTTCGTCAACAAGATGGACCGTACCGGCGCGAACTTCTTCAAGGTCTACGACCAGCTGAAGACCCGCCTGAAGGCCAACCCGGTGCCAGTCGTGGTGCCGATCGGCGCGGAAGACGGCTTCCAGGGCGTCGTCGATCTGCTGGAAATGAAGGCGATCGTTTGGGACGAAGCCAGCCAGGGCGTGAAGTTCGAATACCAGGACATCCCGGCCGAACTGCAAGCCACCGCTGACGAATGGCGCGAGAAGATGGTCGAGTCCGCCGCCGAAGCCAGCGAAGAGCTGATGGAAAAGTACCTGGGCGGCGAAGAGCTGACCCGCGCCGAGATCGTCAAGGCGCTGCGTGACCGTACCATCGCCTGCGAAATCCAGCCGATGCTGTGCGGCACCGCGTTCAAGAACAAGGGCGTGCAGCGTATGCTCGACGCCGTGATCGACTTCCTGCCGTCGCCGGTCGACATTCCGCCGGTTACGGGCACGGATGAGGACGACAGCGAGAAGAAGCTCGAGCGCAAGGCTGACGACACCGAAAAGTTCTCGGCACTGGCGTTCAAGATCATGACCGACCCGTTCGTGGGTCAGCTGATCTTCTTCCGCGTCTACTCGGGCAAGATCAACTCGGGCGACACCGTCTACAACCCGGTCAAGGGCAAGAAGGAACGCCTGGGCCGTATTCTGCAGATGCACGCCAACCAGCGCGAAGAAATCAAGGAAGTGCTGGCCGGCGACATCGCCGCGGCTGTGGGCCTGAAGGACGCCACCACGGGCGACACGCTGTGCGATCCGGCTGCCCCGATCGTGCTCGAGCGCATGGTGTTCCCGGAGCCGGTGATCTCGCAGGCTGTCGAGCCGAAGACCAAGGCTGACCAGGAAAAGATGGGCATCGCCCTGAACCGCCTGGCCGCTGAAGATCCGTCGTTCCGCGTGCGTACCGATGAAGAATCGGGCCAGACCATCATTTCGGGCATGGGCGAGCTCCACCTCGAAATTCTGGTCGACCGCATGAAGCGCGAATTCGGCGTGGAAGCCAACATCGGCGCGCCGCAGGTGGCCTACCGCGAAACCATTCGCAAGACGGCCGAAGGCGTCGAAGGCAAGTTCGTCAAGCAGTCGGGCGGCCGCGGCCAGTACGGTCACGCCGTGATTACGCTGGAACCGCAGGAGCCGGGCAAGGGCTTCGAGTTCATCGACGCCATCAAGGGCGGTGTGATTCCTCGCGAATACATCCCGGCCGTCGAAAAGGGTATCGTCGACACGCTGCCGAACGGTATTCTGGCCGGCTTCCCGGTGGTGGACGTGAAGGTCACGCTGACGTTCGGTTCGTACCACGACGTGGACTCGAACGAAAACGCGTTCCGCATGGCCGGCTCGATGGCTTTCAAGGAAGCCATGCGCAAGGCCAGCCCGGTTCTGCTCGAGCCGATGATGGCCGTGGAAGTGGAAACGCCGGAAGACTACACGGGTACCGTGATGGGCGACTTGTCGTCCCGCCGCGGCATCGTGCAGGGCATGGACGACATGGTGGGCGGCGGCAAGATCATCAAGGCCGAAGTCCCGCTGTCGGAAATGTTCGGTTATTCCACGGCGCTGCGCTCGGCCACGCAAGGCCGCGCCACGTACACCATGGAATTCAAGCACTACGCTGAGGCACCGAAGAACATCGCCGAAGCCGTGATGACGGCCAAGGGCAAGTAATTGGAAGTTTGCCGCCGCGCCTGCCGGTGCGGCGGCGCGATGAAACAACAAGACTGCATTCCTATCAGGAGCTAAAAAATGGCAAAGGAAAAGTTCGAGCGGACCAAGCCGCACGTGAACGTTGGTACGATTGGTCACGTTGACCACGGCAAGACCACGCTGACCGCAGCGATCGCCACGGTGCTGGCAGCGAAGTTCGGCGGTGCCGCCAAGAAGTACGACGAAATCGACGCAGCGCCGGAAGAGAAGGCACGCGGTATTACCATCAACACCGCCCACGTCGAGTACGAAACGGCCAACCGCCACTACGCGCACGTTGACTGCCCGGGCCACGCCGACTACGTGAAGAACATGATCACGGGGGCTGCCCAGATGGACGGCGCGATCCTGGTGTGCTCGGCCGCTGACGGCCCGATGCCGCAAACGCGCGAGCACATCCTGCTGGCCCGTCAGGTTGGCGTGCCGTACATCATCGTGTTCCTGAACAAGTGCGACATGGTGGACGACGCGGAACTGCTCGAGCTGGTCGAGATGGAAGTGCGCGAACTGCTGAGCAAGTACGAGTTCCCCGGCGACGACACCCCGATCATCAAGGGTTCGGCCAAGCTGGCGCTGGAAGGCGACAAGGGCGAACTGGGCGAAGTGGCCATCATGAACCTGGCCGACGCGCTGGACACCTACATCCCGACGCCGGAGCGTGCCGTTGACGGTACCTTCCTGATGCCGGTGGAAGACGTGTTCTCGATCTCGGGTCGCGGCACCGTGGTGACCGGCCGTATCGAGCGCGGCGTGATCAAGGTCGGCGAGGAAATCGAAATCGTCGGTATTCGCCCGACCGTGAAGACCACCTGCACCGGCGTGGAAATGTTCCGCAAGCTGCTGGACCAGGGCCAGGCTGGCGACAACGTCGGTCTGCTGCTGCGCGGCACCAAGCGTGAAGACGTCGAGCGCGGCCAGGTGCTGTGCAAGCCGGGTTCGATCAAGCCGCACACCCACTTCACCGGCGAGGTGTACATCCTGTCGAAGGACGAAGGCGGCCGCCACACCCCGTTCTTCAACAACTACCGCCCGCAGTTCTACTTCCGTACGACCGACGTGACTGGCTCGATCGAGCTGCCGGCGGACAAGGAAATGGTGATGCCGGGTGACAACGTGTCGATCACCGTCAAGCTGATCGCCCCGATCGCCATGGAAGAAGGTCTGCGCTTCGCCATCCGTGAAGGCGGTCGTACCGTCGGCGCCGGCGTCGTGGCAAAGATCCTCGACTAAGCAACTTCCTGGGACATGCCCGCGGGCATGTCCCCTTTGATCCGGGCACATTGCCCATCGCTCTTTTAAGGAAATATCATGCAGAACCAGAAGATCCGTATCCGCCTGAAGGCTTTCGACTACCGCCTGATCGACCAGTCGGCCGCCGAAATCGTGGATACCGCCAAGCGTACCGGCGCGATCGTCAAGGGTCCGGTGCCCCTGCCGACCCGCATCCAGCGCTTCGACATCCTGCGTTCGCCGCACGTCAACAAGACCAGCCGCGATCAGTTCGAGATCCGCACCCACCAGCGCCTGATGGACATCGTCGACCCTACCGACAAGACCGTCGACGCGCTGATGAAGCTCGACCTGCCGGCAGGCGTGGACGTCGAGATCAAGGTGTAATCATGCTTCGGGCCGCGCCAGCGGCCTGCTGCAGCAAAAACGGCGAACTTCGGTTCGCCGTTTTTGTTTTGTGGCTGAGGGGCGGACTTGCGCCGATCAGCCTTGCCCGCGCCGCCGCAACGTCTGCGCAGGGCATTCCCCGAACGCACGCCGATACTCCGCGCTGAATCGCCCCAGATGCGCAAAGCCCCAGCGCAGCGCGGCTTCGGTGACCGACGACAGCCTCCAGTCATTGAGCAGGTCATGCCGCACGCGTTCGAGTCGCACGGTACGCAGGTAGGCCATCGGACTCAAGCCGCGATGTTCGCGGAATCCTGCATACAGGCTGCGCAGGCTGACGCCTGCCACTTCCGCCAGCAATGCGGGAGTCAACGCCGCTTCTGCATGCGCATGGATGTACTCCTCCACGACTTTCACATGGCGTGGCGCCAGTGGCTTGCCGTGCTGCCGCAGCGCGTCGGTCAGGCTGTGCGGCTGGAAGGTCAGCAGCGTTCCAATCACAAGCTGTTCAAGCTGGCACAACGTCATGGGATGGCTCGCGGCCTCCGGCGCATGGTCGAGCATGTCGGCCAGGTACTGCACGAGTGATTGCCATCCGGCGCGGCGCCATGCCATGCCGAGCTGGAACCGCAGCGGCTGGTTCGGTCTGCGTCCCAGATACGCTGCGCACACGCGTTCCAGTGCACTGCGTTCGATGCGGACGATAAGCTGGTCGCAGTCCGCGCTCCAGCGCATGCGTAGCCCTTCGCTCGGCGTCAGGACCGAGGCGAGTTCAGGGTCCGAGAGGATGTGCTGCCCGCCGCAGTGAATGTCAGCCTGTCCTGCCACCGGCATCTGCACCAGCAGGAAGTCGCCGAGGGGGCCGGGGTCGATGGTCACGTCGCCGCCGTAGGCGAGCCGGTTGAACGAAACCGCACCCAGCGGAGCGTGATGCATGCGTGCATGCAGCGTGTTGCCATGCAGCGTGAGTCGGTGAGGCTTGAACACGGCGCCGACCGCCGCGCGCGTGGCATCGAGGTCGTCGGAATCGAACACCTGCCGTGCCGTGTCGTGAAGCAGGGCGCCTGCCAGCGGCGCCATGGCCGGGGCAGTGGGGGGCATCTGCAGCATGTCTCGCTCCTGGCGGGCCGGCCGGGACGCTGCCGCTTGCCGGGGAACCGCCACGGCTCAACGTGCGCGCCGCCTGATTCCGGCGACTGTCCGCATGCTGGCACGGTGCGTGGCGGCGGACTCGCTGCGCACCACTATAGCGGATTTGCTCCGGCAGCCTGCATGTGGCTTGAACAGGGACGCACTTTCCTGCACTAATCGGATAGTCGCTGCGTCAGGCGGCTAGTTTGCTGCAGTGCGGGTCTCCCATCATGAAGGCAAGGGCGGAGGCGCGCACGGCGGCCGTACCCACAGAACCTACAGGAGCAGAAGGCATGGGCCAGACCATCCAGATCCAGACTCAGGACGGCAGTTTCAGCGGCTATCTCGCCACCCCGGCGGCAGGCAAGGGCCCCGGCATCGTGTTGTGCCAGGAAATCTTCGGGGTCAACGCCACCATGAAGCAGGTGGCCGACTATTACGCCGAGGAAGGCTATACCGTGCTGGTGCCGGACCTGTTCTGGCGCATCGCGCCCGGGATCGAGCTGACCGACCGCGGCGAGGACTTCCAGCGCGCGCTCGGGCTGTACCAGCAGTTCGATGAAGACAAGGGGGTGCAGGACGTGGGCGCAGCCCTCGCCGCGCTCCGTCAACGGCCAGAATGCGTGGGGCAGACCGGCGTGCTGGGCTTCTGCCTGGGCGGAAAGCTGGCCTACCTGGCAGCGTGCCGGCTGCCGGACGTGGCTTGTGCCGTGGGGTACTACGGCGTAGGGATCGAACATGCCCTTGCCGAGGCGGCCAATATCCGCGGCCGGCTGGCGTTGCATATCGCCGAGTGCGATGGCTTCTGCCCGCCCGAGGCACAGGCGCAGATCCTTGAATCGCTGGGCGGACGGCCGGGCATCGAGCTCTACGTGTATCCGGGCATGGACCACGCGTTCGCGCGCGTTGGCGGCGAGCACTTCGACAAGGCTTCGGCGCTGATGGCACACCAGCGGTCCATCGCGGCGTATCGCTGCGAAATGGGCCCGCACTATGACTTCTCCGCGCTGTGGGACAAGCACTGCGAGTACGAATTCGCCACGCGCGATGTCGATGCCACCATGGCCACGATGGTGGCCGAGCCCTATGTGAACCACATCCCGACCATGACCGGCGGCGTCGGGTATCGACAGCTCAAGCGCTTCTACCAGCACCACTTCGTCCACAGCAATCCGCCGGACACGACGCTGATTCCGCTCTCGCGCACCATCGGTGCGAGCCAGGTGGTCGACGAGATGCTGTTCTGCTTTACCCACACCTGCGAAATCGACTGGATGCTGCCCGGCGTGCCGCCGACCGGCAAGCGCGTGGAGATCCCGCTGATTGCCATCGTCAAGTTCCGAGGCGACAAGCTCTACCACGAGCATATCTACTGGGACCAGGCCAGCGTGCTGGTGCAGATCGGCAAGCTCGATCCGAAGGGTTTGCCGGTGGCGGGTGTGGAGACGGCGCGCAAGCTGCTCGATGAAACGCAGCCCTCGAACACGCTGATGGCGCGCTGGAGCGAGAGCGAAGGCAAATGACGGCTTGCCGCCTGCGGCGGCCGGAAGCCGGGGTGGCCCGCAGAGGCCACCCGGCATTTCACGAGAGGAGACACCATCATGAAAGGCTTGCAGGGCAAAGTTGCAATCATCACGGGTGGCGCCACGCTGATCGGCGCCGGCGTCGCCCGCGCGTTCGCCGAGGCGGGTACGCGCGTGGCGATCCTCGATATCGATGCCGCCGGCGGTGAGCGCGTCGCGGCGGCGCTGGGGCCGATGGCCATGTTCGTTCCCGCGGACATTACGCAGGATGAACAGATCCGCGATGCTGTGACACAGGTGGCCAGCCACTTCGGCGGTGTGGATTTCCTTGTGAACCTGGCCTGCACCTACCTCGATGACGGCTTCCGTTCCACGCGTGCCGACTGGCTCGCGGCGCTCGACGTGAACGTGGTCTCGGGTGTGATGCTCGCGCAGGCCGTGCACCCGCATATGCGTGCGCGCGGCGGCGGGGCCATTGTCAATTTCACCAGCATCTCGGCGAGGGTCGCGCAGACGGGGCGATGGCTCTACCCGGTCTCGAAGGCCGCCATGGCGCAGCTCACGCGCAGCATGGCGATGGATCTTGCGCCGGACCGCATCCGCGTCAACGCTGTGTCGCCGGGCTGGACCTGGTGCCGGCTGATGGACGAGGTCAGCGGCGGCAATCGCGCCCGCACCGATGCCGTGGCGGCGCCGTTCCACCTGCTCGGCCGCGTCGGCGAGCCGGACGAGGTCGCGCAGGTCGTGCTGTTCCTGTGCTCGGACCACGCCAGCTTCGTTACCGGCGCGGACTATGCCGTCGACGGCGGCTACTCCGCGATGGGCCCCGAACAGAACGTACCCGCCATCGGCAAGCTCGAGGGCTGAGCCGCCATACCGAACACAGACCACGGAGACAACCATGAGCCAACGCATTGCCATCGTCGGTGCCGGCCAGTCGGGTTTGCAGATGGCCCTGGGCCTGCAGGCCAGGGGCTATCGTGTGACGTTGCTGTCCAACCGCACCCCGAACCAGATCCGCGCGGGCAAGGTGATGTCCAGCCAGTGCATGTTCGACCGCGCGCTGCAGACCGAGCGCGATCTCGATCTCAACTGGTGGGAGGACGCGTGCCCGCCGGTGGAAGGCATCGGCCTGGCCGTACCACATCCCGAACAGGCGGGCGCAAAGGTGATCGACTGGGCCGCGCGGCTGGATCGTCCTGCGCAGGCAGTCGACCAGCGCCTGAAGATGCCGGCATGGATGGAAGCATTCGCCGACCGCGGCGGCGACCTGCGCATTGTCGATGTCGGCGTGGATGAGCTCGAGGCGCTGACACAGGAGCACGACCTCGTGCTGCTTGCGGCGGGCAAGGGCGAGATCGTCAGCCGCTTCGAGCGGGATGCCGCGCGCAGTCCGTTCAGCGCGCCGCAGCGCGCGCTGGCGCTGACCTACGTGACCGGCATGGTGCCGCGCACGCCGTTCTCGCGGGTCTGCTTCAACCTGATCCCGGGCGTGGGCGAGTACTTCGTGTTCCCTGCGCTTACGCTGTCCGGCCCGTGCGAGATCATGGTGTTCGAGGGTATTCCCGGCGGTCCCATGGATCGCTGGTCCGACGCGCGCACGCCGGAAGCGCACCTCGAGGAAAGCCTGCGGATCCTGCGTACCTACCTGCCGTGGGAAGCGGCGCGCTGCGATAGCGTGGCGCTGACGGACGCCAACAGCATCCTGTCGGGCCGCTTCGCGCCCACGGTGCGCAAGCCGGTGCTGACGCTGCCGTCCGGCCGGCAGGTATTCGGCATGGCGGACGCCGTGGTCGTCAACGACCCCATCACAGGACAAGGTTCGAATAACGCGGCCAAGTGCTGCAAGGTCTATCTCGACGCGATCCTCGCGCATGGCGACCCTCCGTTCGATGCGGCGTGGATGACGGCCACGTTCGAGCGGTACTGGCAGTATGCGAGCAATGTGGTGACCTGGACCAATTCGCTGCTGACGCCACCGCCGCCCCATATCCTTGGGCTGCTCGGCGCCGCGGGCCAGTCACCGGCGCTGGCCAGCCGCATTGCCAACGGATTCGACAATCCGCCCGACTTCTTTCCCTGGTGGATCGACCCGGCAGCGTGCCAGCAGCTGATCGACCAGCAACTGGCCAAGGCAGCGTGACATGGGGGCCGGCATGGAAACCATGAAGCCGCCGCCCGGCGTGGCCGACCCGCGCAGCCTGCGCCGGGTGTGCGGGCGCTTCGCGACCGGCGTGGCGGTGATCGGCGCGTGCGCGCCGCAGGGCAGGGCGGTTGGCCTGACCGTGAACTCCTTCGCGTCGCTGTCGCTGGAGCCGCCGCTGATCGTGTGGAGCCTGGCCCGGCATTCTCCCAATGCCGCGCTGTTCACGCCGGGCGCTCCGTTCGGCGTGAACATCCTGCGCGCCGGCCAGGGTGAACTGGCGCGCCGCTTCGCCACGCCGCAGGCTGACAAGTTCGCGGGCGTACCGCATTGGCGCTGCCCGCATGGGGTGCCTTATCTTGATGAGGCCTTGGCCCGGCTCTCGTGCCGTGTCGAACGCGCCGATCCGGCCGGCGATCATTTGCTGATCGTTGGGGCCGTCGAAGATCTTGCCGCGTCCGACGGTGAGCCGCTGGTGTTCTACGGCGGTGATTTCGTCCGCGTTGCGGCATGATCCGGGTACTTCGGCGGCCATCGCGCCGCCGCAAGTCGGCTTTTCGCCGCAATTTCGCCGAATTCCATTGCCGCCCGCGCGATCCCCCGCGGAATTCGGCAATTCAGCTTGCCCTTCCAAAAGGGCTGCGTTATAGTGTAAGGCTACCCGTGTATCCGGGTAGATGGGTTGGCCGTTTTGGCCATGCGCAGTCCTCTTCAGCGCGCCCAATCGCGTGCAAACGCAAACCGCGCATCAGCGCAAACACAGTTTTCGTGTATCAATCAGCCCCGGCCAATCGCAGCTGGGAATGGAGCAAACCATGAGCCTTGGCCTTGTAGGTCGCAAGGTTGGCATGACCCGTATTTTCACGGACGACGGTGATTCGATTCCCGTTACCGTGGTCGAGGTCGGCGACAACCGCGTGACGCAAATCAAGACGGACGAGACCGACGGTTACACCGCGGTTCAAGTCACCTTCGGCGCCCGACGCGCAAGCCGCGTCACCAAGCCGCTGGCGGGTCACCTCGCCAAAGCCGGCGTGGAAGCCGGCGAAATCATCCGCGAATTCCGTATCGATGCAGCCAAGGCTGCTGAACTGCAAGCTGGCGGTTCGCTATCGGTCGACCTGTTCGAAGTCGGTCAGAAGATCGACGTGCAGGGCGTGACCATCGGTAAGGGCTACGCCGGTACCATCAAGCGCTATCACTTCGCCTCCGGCCGTGCCACCCACGGTAACTCGCGCTCGCACAACGTGCCGGGCTCGATCGGTATGGCGCAGGATCCGGGCCGCGTGTTCCCGGGTAAGCGCATGACCGGTCACCTGGGCGATGTCACCCGCACCGTGCAGAACCTGGAAATCGCCAAGATCGACGCAGAGCGCAAGCTGCTGCTGGTCAAGGGTGCGATCCCCGGCTCCAAGGGCGGCAAGGTCATCGTTACCCCGGCCGTCAAGGCCAAAGCCAAAGCTTAAGGAGCGGAAGCAATGGAACTCAAGCTCCTCCAGGACAATGGCCAGATCGGTGCAGGCGTAGCTGCTTCGCCCGAAGTGTTCGGCCGTGACTACAACGAGGCCCTCGTTCACCAGATCGTCGTCGCTTACCAGGCGAACGCTCGCAGCGGTAACCGTAAGCAGAAGGATCGTGAAGAGGTCAAGCACACGACCAAGAAGCCGTGGCGCCAGAAGGGTACGGGCCGTGCTCGTGCCGGTATGTCTTCCTCGCCGCTGTGGCGCGGGGGCGGCCGTATCTTCCCGAATTCGCCGGAAGAGAACTTCACCCAGAAGGTCAACAAGAAGATGTTCCGTGCCGGCATGCGCTCGATTTACTCGCAGCTCGCACGTGAAGGCCGTATCAATGTGGTGGACGGTTTCACCGTCGACGCGCCCAAGACCAAGCTCTTGGCCGACAAGTTCAAGGCCATGGGCCTGGACTCGGTGCTGATCATCACCGACAGCCTCGACGAAAACCTCTACCTGGCTTCGCGCAACCTGCCCCACGTGGCAGTTGTCGAGCCGCGCCAGGCTGACCCGCTGTCGCTCGTGCACTACAAGAAGGTGCTGGTGACCAAGGCGGCCGTCGCGCAGATCGAGGAGTTGCTGAAATGACGCAAGTAGCCAAGAACGATCATCGTTTGATGCAGGTGCTGCTCGCGCCGGTGGTTTCCGAAAAGGCAACCCTGGTCGCCGACAAGAATGAACAGGTCGTGTTCGAAGTGGCTCGCGATGCCAACAAGGCAGAAGTGAAGGCCGCCGTCGAACTGCTGTTCAAGGTCGAGGTGCAGTCCGTTCAGATCCTGAACCAGAAGGGCAAGCAAAAGCGCTTTGGCCGTTTCATGGGGCGTCGCAACCACGTGAAGAAGGCCTACGTTTCGCTGAAGCCGGGTCAGGAAATCAATTTTGAAGCGGAGGCCAAGTAATCATGGCACTCGTCAAGACCAAGCCGACTTCCCCGGGTCGTCGCTCGATGGTGAAGGTGGTCAACAAGGACCTTCACAAGGGCGCTCCCCACGCTCCGCTGCTGGAAAAGCAATTCCAGAAGTCGGGCCGTAACAACAACGGTCATATCACCACCCGCCACAAGGGCGGTGGTCATAAGCACCACTACCGCGTGATCGACTTCAAGCGCAACGACAAGGACGGCATCGCCGCCAAGGTCGAGCGCCTGGAATACGATCCGAACCGCAGCGCGAACATCGCGCTGGTGCTGTTCGCCGACGGCGAGCGCCGCTACATCATCGCCACCAAGGGCATGGTTGCTGGCCAGGCGTTGCTGAACGGTGCTGAAGCCCCGATCAAGGCTGGCAACAACCTGCCGATCCGCAACATTCCGGTTGGTACCACGATCAACAACGTGGAAATCCTGCCGGGCAAGGGTGCCCAGATCGCTCGTGCCGCTGGCGGTTCCGCCGTGCTGCTGGCTCGTGAAGGCCTGTACGCTCAGGTTCGTCTGCGTTCCGGCGAAGTGCGCCGCGTGCACATCGAGTGCCGCGCCACCGTCGGTGAAGTGGGCAACGAAGAGCATAGCCTGCGCGTGATTGGCAAGGCCGGTGCAACCCGCTGGCGCGGTATCCGCCCGACCGTCCGTGGTGTCGTCATGAACCCGGTCGACCACCCGCACGGTGGTGGTGAGGGCAAGACCGCTGCTGGCCGCGATCCGGTGTCGCCGTGGGGTACCCCGACGAAGGGCTACCGCACCCGCAGCAACAAGCGCACGGACAGCATGATCGTCCAGAAGCGCCACAAGCGTTAATCGGTAGGTAGGAGCTAAAGATATGACTCGTTCCGCAAAAAAGGGTCCGTTCTGCGACGCCCACCTGCTGAAGAAGGTGGAAGCGGCCGTAGGCGGCAAGGACAAGAAGCCCATCAAGACGTGGTCGCGCCGCTCGACCATCATGCCGGAATTCATCGGCCTGACGATCGCCGTGCACAACGGCCGTCAACACGTGCCGGTGTATGTCACGGAAAACATGGTTGGCCACAAGCTCGGCGAATTTGCGCTCACCCGCACGTTCAAGGGCCACGCGGCTGACAAGAAAGCGAAGAGGTAAGGTGCCATCATGGAAGTGAAAGCGATTCATCGCGGTGCCCGCATCTCCGCCCAGAAGACGCGCCTGGTCGCTGACCAGATCCGTGGTCTGCCGATCGAGCGCGCGCTCAATGTCCTGGCGTTCAGCCCGAAAAAGGCTGCCGGGATCGTGAAGAAGGTGGTCGAATCGGCCATCGCCAACGCCGAGCACAACGAAGGCGCCGATATCGACGAACTGAAGGTCAAATCGATCTACGTCGACAAGGCGACCTCGCTCAAGCGCTTCACCGCACGGGCGAAGGGCCGCGGCAACCGCATCGAGAAACAAACTTGTCACATCACTGTGACGCTCGGCAACTAAGGAGTCACGATGGGACAGAAGATTCATCCGACTGGCTTCCGTCTGGCCGTCAGCCGTAACTGGGCTTCGCGTTGGTACGCCAACAACACGAAGTTTGCCGGCATGCTGAAGGAAGACATCGAAGTTCGGGACTTCCTGAAGAAGAAGCTGAAGAACGCATCGGTTGGCCGCGTGGTCATCGAGCGTCCCGCCCGCAATGCCCGTATCACCATTTACAGCTCGCGTCCGGGCGTGGTGATCGGCAAGAAGGGTGAGGACATCGAACTGCTGAAGGCTGAGCTGCAGCGTCGCATGGGCGTGCCCGTGCACGTGAACATCGAGGAAATCCGCAAGCCGGAAACCGATGCTCAGCTGATCGCCGATTCGATCACCCAGCAGCTCGAGCGCCGCATCATGTTCCGCCGCGCCATGAAGCGCGCGATGCAGAACGCGATGCGCCTGGGTGCACAGGGCATCAAGATCATGAGCTCGGGCCGTCTGAACGGTATCGAAATTGCACGTACCGAGTGGTACCGCGAAGGCCGTGTGCCCCTGCACACCCTGCGCGCCGACATCGACTACGGCTTCTCCGAAGCAGAAACCACCTACGGCATCATCGGTGTCAAGGTGTGGGTCTACAAGGGTGATCACCTCGGCCGCAACGAAGCGCCGGTGGTGGAAGAGCCGCAAGACGACCGTCGTCGTCGTCCGGGTCGTCCGGAAGGCCGCCGCCGTGAAGGCGAAGGCCGTCCGGGTGGCAACCGCCGCGGCGGTGCCGGTGCCGGTCGCCGCGCTGCGCCTGGCGCAGATGGGAAGAGTGGAGAATAACGATGCTGCAACCTAAGCGCAGAAAGTACCGCAAGGAGCAGAAAGGCCGCAACACGGGTAAGGCTACCCGTGGCAACGCCGTGTCTTTCGGCGAATTCGGCCTGAAGGCAATGGGCCGTGGCCGCCTGACGGCTCGTCAGATCGAGTCGGCACGTCGTGCGATGACCCGCCACATCAAGCGTGGCGGCCGCATCTGGATCCGGATCTTCCCGGACAAGCCGATCTCGAAGAAGCCCGCTGAAGTCCGTATGGGTAACGGCAAGGGCAATCCGGAGTACTACGTGGCTGAAATCCAGCCGGGCAAGATGCTCTACGAGATGGATGGTGTGAGCGAAGATCTGGCGCGTGAGGCGTTCCGCCTCGCGGCTGCCAAGCTGCCGATCGCCACCAATTTCGTGGTGCGCCAGGTCGGGACGTAAGGAGAGCAGGGATGAAAGCATCCGAACTTCGCGGCAAGGACGCCGCAGGCCTGAACCAGGAGCTCTCCGAGCTGCTGAAGGCCCAATTTAGCCTGCGCATGCAAAAGGCGACCCAACAGCTGCAGAACACCAGCCAGCTGAAGAAGGTTCGCAAGGACATCGCGCGAGTGCAAACCGTGCTGACTGAGAAGGCGAACGCGAAATGACTGAAGCTGCAAAAACGGAAACGTCGCTTCGCCGCACCCTCGTCGGTCGTGTGGTAAGCGACAAGATGGACAAGACCGTGACGGTCTTGGTTGAAAACCGCGTTAAGCATCCCCTGTACGGCAAGTACGTGCTGCGTTCCAAGAAGTACCACGCACACGACGAAGCCAACCAGTACAAGGAAGGCGACAAGGTCGAAATCCAGGAAGGCCGTCCGCTGTCGCGGACCAAGTCCTGGGTGGTTTCCCGGCTGGTAGAGGCTGCACGCGTCATCTAAGAACAACACGTTCTTAGCTTGACTTGCAAGTCCAGGATTATGTAGCTATAATCCTGGACTTCCGCTTTATTGCGTTCGCCTTAGTTGTACCACCCGGGCGGGCCTGTTGAGCGAGCCAGGGCCAGGTTGTTCCGACGTCTGTCGGGGATGCCGGGTTCCTACCGACTCAAAGTTGATCAACCCATACGGAACTGGCGCAAAGCCGGGGCCTACGGGACCAAGACTGACCGACGGGCATTTTTTGCGCCTGACGGATTAAGTTGGGAAGACAAACACCATGATTCAGACAGAAAGCCGGCTCGAAGTGGCCGATAACACTGGTGCGCGCGAAGTGCTGTGCATCAAAGTGCTGGGTGGGTCCAAGCGCCGCTACGCGAGCGTAGGCGACATCATCAAGGTGACCGTCAAGGACGCAGCGCCTCGCGGTCGCGTGAAGAAGGGCGACATCTACAACGCCGTGGTTGTGCGTACCGCCAAGGGCGTGCGCCGTGCGGACGGTTCGCTCGTCAAGTTCGACGGCAATGCCGCCGTCCTGCTGAACAACAAGCTCGAGCCGATCGGCACCCGTATCTTCGGGCCGGTGACTCGTGAACTCCGTACCGAGCGCTTCATGAAGATCGTGTCGCTCGCTCCGGAAGTGCTGTAAGGAGCCGCCATGAACAAGATTCGCAAAGGCGACGAAGTCATCGTCCTGACCGGCAAAGACAAGGGCAAGCGCGGTACCGTGCAAGCCGTGCTCGGCGACAAGGTTGCAGTGGAAGGCGTGAACGTTGCCAAGAAGCACGCTCGCCCGAACCCGATGCTGGGCACCACTGGTGGTGTGGTCGACAAGGTCATGCCGCTGCATATTTCCAACGTTGCGCTCGTGGATGCCAATGGCAAGCCGTCGCGCGTCGGCATCAAGGTGGAAGACGGCAAGCGCGTGCGCGTGCTGAAGACCACCGGCGCCGTCGTGGCAGCTTGATTCTGGGCACGTTTAGGAGTTGAGCATGGCAGCACGTCTGCAAGAGTTCTACAAAGAAAAGGTTGTGCCGAAGCTGATCGAGCAGTTCGGCTACAAGTCGGTCATGGAAGTGCCGCGCATTACCAAGATCACCCTGAACATGGGTCTTGGCGAAGCGATCAATGACAAGAAGATCATTGAAAACGCTGTCGGCGACCTGACCAAGATCGCTGGCCAGAAGCCCGTGGTGACGAAGGCCAAGAAGGCCATCGCCGGCTTCAAGATCCGCCAGGGCTACCCCATCGGTGCGATGGTGACCCTGCGTGGCGAGCGCATGTTCGAATTCCTCGATCGTTTCGTCACCGTGGCCCTGCCGCGCGTGCGTGACTTCCGTGGTGTGTCGGGCCGTTCGTTTGACGGTCGCGGCAACTACAACATCGGTGTGAAAGAGCAGATCATTTTCCCCGAAATCGAGTACGACAAGATCGACGCACTGCGTGGTCTGAACATCAGCATCACGACGACGGCAAAGAACGACGAGGAAGCCAAGGCACTCCTCGGTGCGTTCAAGTTCCCGTTCCGCAATTAAGGGGTAACCGTGGCTAAACTGGCTCTGATTGAACGTGAGAAGAAGCGCGCCAAGCTGGTGGCGAAGTATGCTGCCAAGCGCGCCAACCTCAAGGCCATTATTGACGACCAAGAGAAGTCGGAAGAAGAGCGTTACAGCGCGCGTCTCGAGCTGCAACAGCTCCCGCGCAACGCGAACCCGACCCGCCAGCGCAACCGCTGCGCGATCACCGGTCGTCCCCGCGGTACCTTCCGCAAGTTTGGCCTGGCGCGTAACAAGATCCGCGAAATCGCCTTCAAGGGCGAAATCCCGGGTCTGACGAAAGCCAGCTGGTAATTACGCACAGGCTACAGGAGAAACAGTATGAGCATGAGCGATCCTATCGCCGATATGCTGACGCGCATCCGCAACGCCCAGGGCGTGCAGAAAGCGTCGGTTGTCATGCCGTCGTCGAAGCTGAAAGTGGCAATCGCCAAGGTCCTGAAGGACGAAGGCTACATCGATGACTACGCCGTCCAGGAAGATGGCGGCAAGGCACAACTGAGCATCGGCCTGAAGTACTACGCCGGCCGCCCGGTGATCGAGCGCATCGAGCGCGTCTCGAAGCCCGGCCTGCGCGTGTACAAGGGCCGCAGCGACATCCCGCAAGTGATGAACGGCCTGGGTGTGGCGATCATCTCGACCCCGCAGGGTCTGATGACCGACCGCAAGGCTCGCGCCACCGGCGTGGGCGGCGAAGTTCTCTGCTACGTCGCTTAAGGAGAGAACATGTCCCGTGTAGGTAAGGCTCCCATCGCGCTGCCCAAGGGCGCGGAAGTGAATGTGGCAGCTGGCGTGCTCTCCGTGAAGGGTCCGCTGGGTACGCTGTCGCAACCGATTCACAGCCTGGTCAAGGTCAATGTCGAAAACGACACGCTGACCTTCTCGCCGGCAGACGAGTCGCGTGAAGCAAACGCCCTGCAAGGCACCATGCGCGCCCTGGCGGCGAACATGGTCAAGGGCGTGACCACCGGTTTCGAGCGCAAGCTGAACCTCGTCGGCGTGGGCTATCGTGCCCAGCTGCAAGGCGCTGCGCTGAAGCTCCAGCTTGGTTTCTCGCACGACGTGATCCATGAGATGCCGGAAGGCGTGAAGGCGGAAACGCCGACGCAGACCGAGATCATCATCAAGGGTGCGGACAAGCAGAAAGTCGGTCAGGTTGCCGCGGAAGTCCGCGCGTACCGTCCGCCCGAGCCCTACAAGGGCAAGGGTGTGCGTTACAGCGACGAGCGCGTCATCCTGAAGGAAACCAAGAAGAAGTAAGGGGTGCAATGATGAACAAGAAAGACGCTCGTTTGCGCCGTGCACGTCAGACCCGCGCCAAGATCGCGGAGCTGAAAGTCAATCGTCTGACCGTGTTCCGTACGAATTCGAACATTTACGCCCAGGTCTTCTCCGAGTGCGGCACCAAGGTGCTGGCATCGGCTTCGACCGTCGAGGCAGAAGTGCGCAAGGAACTGGATGGCAAGGGCGCTACCGCCGCTGCCGCTACCGTCGTGGGCAAGCGTATCGCCGAGAAGGCGAAGGCTGCCGGCGTGGAAACCGTCGCCTTCGACCGCGCTGGTTTCCGTTTCCACGGCCGCGTGAAGGCCCTGGCTGACGCTGCCCGCGAAGCTGGCCTCAAGTTCTAAGCGCAAGAGAGAGATACGTCATGGCAAAGATGCAAGCAAAAGTCCAGCAGGACGAACGCGACGACGGCCTCCGCGAGAAGATGATCTCGGTCAACCGTGTCACCAAGGTGGTGAAGGGTGGCCGGATTCTCGGTTTCGCTGCGCTGACCGTGGTGGGTGACGGCGATGGCCGTATCGGCATGGGCAAGGGCAAGGCCAAGGAAGTGCCGGTGGCAGTTCAGAAGGCAATGGACGAAGCCCGTCGCAAGATGGTCAAGGTTTCGCTGAAGAACGGCACGCTGCAACACGAAGTCGTTGGCAAGCACGGCGCCGCCAAGGTGCTGATGATGCCCGCCAAGGAAGGTACCGGCGTGATCGCCGGCGGCCCGATGCGCGCGATCTTCGAAGTGATGGGTGTCACCAACGTGGTGACCAAGTCGCACGGCTCCACCAACCCGTACAACATGGTTCGCGCCACGCTGGACGGCCTTCAGAAGATGAGCACGCCGGGCGAAATCGCCGCCAAGCGTGGCAAGTCGGTCGAAGACATCCTGGGTTAAGGTGAACGCAATGTCGCAGAAAACCGTAAAAGTGCAACTCGTGCGCAGCCTGATCGGCACGCGCGAGGATCATCGCGCCACCGTGCGTGGTCTGGGCCTGCGCCGCCTGAACTCGGTGTCGGAGCTGCAGGACACGCCCGCCGTGCGCGGCATGATCAACAAGGTCTCGTACCTGGTCAAGGTTCTGGCCTGATACCGGGACTTCGGAGAGCAAGATGCAACTGAACAACCTGAAACCGGCTGCCGGTTCGAAGCACGCCAAGCGTCGCGTCGGCCGCGGTATCGGCTCCGGCCTGGGCAAGACCGCTGGTCGCGGTCACAAGGGTCAGAAGTCGCGTTCGGGCGGCTTCCACAAGGTGGGTTTCGAAGGCGGTCAAATGCCGCTGTATCGTCGCCTGCCGAAGCGCGGCTTCACGTCGCTGACCAAGGCCTTCACGGCCGAAGTCACGCTGCGTGACATCGAGCGCCTGGAAGCAGCCGAAGTCGATCTGCTGGTCCTGAAGCAAGCTGGCCTGGTGAGCGACCTGGTGAAGAGCGCCAAGGTCATCAAGGCTGGCGAGCTGACCCGCAAGGTGACGATCAAGGGTCTGGGCGCCACCGCTGGCGCCAAGGCCGCGATCGAAGCCGCCGGCGGCCAGATCGCAGAGTAATTCGGCAGCAGTCATCGCAGCATAGGCAGTCACAGTCGGAGCATCGTTTGGCCACGGCGAAACCCAATGCAAGCGCGCAAGCCAGGAACACGGCTAAGTACGGCGACCTCAAGCGCCGGCTGGTGTTCCTGGTGCTGGCCCTGATCGTTTACCGCATCGGCGCACATATCCCGGTGCCGGGCATCGATCCGGATCAGCTTGCGAAGCTTTTCCAGAGTCAGTCGGGTGGCATCCTCGGGATGTTCAACCTGTTCTCGGGCGGGGCGCTGTCGCGCTTTACCGTCTTCGCGCTCGGCATCATGCCGTACATCTCGGCGTCGATCATCATGCAATTGCTGACGATCGTACTGCCGCAGCTGGAGTCGCTGAAGAAGGAAGGGCAGGCAGGCCAGCGCAAGATCACGCAGTACACGCGCTACGGCACCGTGGTTCTGGCCACGTTCCAGGCGCTGTCGATCGCGGTCGCGCTGGAATCGCAGCCGGGGCTGGTGATCGATCCGGGCCTGATGTTCCGGGCCACGGCGGTGATCACGCTGGTGACTGGCACGATGTTCCTGATGTGGCTGGGTGAGCAGATCACCGAGCGTGGTCTGGGCAACGGCATCTCGATCATCATTTTCGGCGGTATCGCGGCGGGCTTGCCCAACGCGATCGGTGGACTGTTCGAACTGGTCCGCACGGGTTCCATGAGCATCATCGCGGCGATCTTCATCGTGGCGATCGTGATCGGTGTGACCTTCGCCGTGGTGTTTGTCGAGCGCGGCCAGCGCAAGATCCTGGTGAACTATGCCAAGCGTCAGGTCGGCAACAAGGTGTACGGCGGCCAGTCGTCGCACCTGCCGCTGAAGCTGAACATGGCAGGGGTGATTCCGCCGATCTTCGCATCGTCGATCATCCTGTTCCCGGCGACGATTGCGGGCTGGTTCACGTCTCAGTCGACTGGTGCGGTCGGCCGGTTCATCAAGGACCTGGCTGCCACGCTGTCGCCGGGACAGCCGGTGTATATCCTGCTGTATGCGGCTGCGATTGTATTTTTCTGCTTCTTCTATACGGCTCTGGTTTACAACAGCCGGGAAGTGGCGGACAACCTGAAGAAAAGCGGTGCCTTCATTCCGGGCATTCGTCCGGGCGAGCAGACGACGCGCTACATCGACAAGATTCTGGTGCGCCTGACGCTGGCTGGTGCGATCTACATCACACTGGTCTGCCTGTTGCCGGAATTCCTGGTGCTGCGCTGGAACGTTCCGTTCTATTTTGGCGGGACCTCGCTGCTGATCATCGTGGTCGTCACGATGGACTTCATGGCACAGGTTCAGTCCTACGTCATGTCGCAGCAGTATGAATCGTTGCTGAAGAAAGCGAACTTCAAGGGCAACCTGACCCTGCGCTGATTCAGATCGGTACAGACTAGGTATGGCTAAAGACGACGTCATCCAGATGCAGGGGGAGGTCCTGGAGAACCTCCCGAACGCGACGTTCCGCGTCAAACTGGAGAACGGCCACGTAGTACTTGGCCATATCTCCGGCAAGATGCGAATGCATTACATCCGGATTCTTCCGGGTGACAAGGTGACGGTCGAGCTGACCCCATATGATCTGTCACGCGCACGGATCGTCTTCCGGACGAAGTGAGCGAACAGGAATTGAAGGAAGAGGAAAATTATGAAAGTGCTGGCTTCTGTTAAGCGCATTTGCCGCAACTGCAAAATCATCAAGCGCAACGGTGTCGTGCGCGTGATCTGCTCGTCGGATCCCCGCCACAAGCAACGCCAAGGCTAATCGGAAAGAGGATTGACGAATGGCACGTATCGCAGGGGTTAACATCCCGAACCACAAGCATACCGAAATCGGCCTGACGGCTATTTACGGTATCGGCCGCTCGCGCGCCCGCAAGATCTGCGAGGCCACCGGCGTTCCGTTTGACAAGAAGGTCAAGGATCTGACCGACGCCGACCTGGAAAAGCTTCGTGACGAAGTGGGCAAGGTCACGGTCGAGGGTGACCTGCGTCGTGAGACCACGATGAACATCAAGCGTCTGATGGACCTTGGTTGCTATCGTGGCATGCGTCACCGCAAGGGCTTGCCGCTGCGCGGCCAGCGCACCCGCACGAACGCCCGCACCCGCAAGGGTCCGCGTAAGGCCGGCGTGGCTCTGAAGAAGTAAAGCCGAAGGCAGAGGAAGAAACTAATGGCAAAAGGTCCGAATAACGCCGCTCGCGCGCGTAAAAAGGTCAAGAAGAACGTTGCCGACGGCATTGCGCACGTCCACGCCTCGTTCAACAACACCATCATCACGATCACCGACCGCCAGGGTAACGCCCTGTCGTGGGCGACCGCCGGTGGCCAGGGCTTCAAGGGTTCGCGCAAGTCGACCCCGTTCGCTGCCCAGGTTGCTGCCGAGAACGCCGGCCGTGTGGCGCAAGACCAGGGCATCAAGAACCTGGAAGTGCGCATCAAGGGTCCGGGCCCGGGTCGTGAGTCGGCTGTCCGCGCGCTGAACGCGCTGGGCATCAAGATCGCGATCATCGAAGACGTCACGCCGATTCCGCACAACGGCTGCCGTCCGCCGAAGCGCCGCCGCATCTAAGCGACGGCCTGTCCGGGCCGGCGGGTTTACCTGCCGGTTTGGGATATGGTAGTATCGCGCGTTGACCTGCTGCATTTGATGCGGCAGGTTTTCGTTTTGCTTGACGAAAATGTCGCATAAAGCACATTTCAGTTGAGCATTGGTAAATGCTTTCAGCGTCGTACCCGGTAACGGGGCGCGCTTCATAAGCCCACCGTCCGTCACGGTCGCCGGCAATTCCCGGTGGACAGCGCTGGCGGACTCGCGGCGCGTCAACACAGGCGTCGCGATCGAACAAAGGAAGACAACGTGGCACGTTATACCGGCCCGAAGGCCAAACTCTCCCGCCGTGAAGGTACCGATCTGTTCGTGAAGAGCGCCCGTCGCTCGCTCGCCGACAAGTGCAAGCTGGACAGCAAGCCGGGCCAGCATGGCCGCACGTCGGGTGCCCGCACCTCCGACTATGGCAACCAGCTGCGTGAAAAGCAGAAGGTCAAGCGCATCTATGGTGTGCTCGAGCGCCAGTTCCGCCGCTACTTCGCCGAAGCCGACCGCCGCAAGGGCAACACCGGTGAAAACCTGCTGCAACTGCTGGAATCGCGCCTGGACAACGTGGTGTACCGCATGGGCTTCGGCTCGACCCGCGCTGAAGCGCGTCAGCTGGTGTCGCACAAGGCGATCCTGGTGAATGGTCAGGCCCTGAACGTGCCGTCGGCCCAGATCAAGGCTGGCGACATCATCGCCATCCGCGAACAGTCGAAGAAGCAAGTCCGTATCGCCGAAGCGCTGTCGCTGGCCGAGCAGTCGGGCTTCCCGACCTGGGTTGCCGTCGATGCCAAGAAGTTCGAAGGCACCTTCAAGCAGGCTCCGGACCGCGCTGACATCTCAGGCGACATCAACGAAAGCCTGATCGTCGAACTGTACTCGCGTTAATCCGCGGGCAAAACGACTCAGCGCTTGCGTTCGCCGCAAAGCCTCTCTTTCAGCCCGACGCGCGTTACGCGCGGTCGGGCTTATTGCCCATCGCGCGATGGGATTTCAAGGTTCCAAACGTCAGCCTTATCGGTGTAACGAGCCGAGGGTATTGAAAAGGACAACCTAATGCAAACAGCACTCCTCAAGCCAAAAATCATCGCCGTCGAGCCTCTGGGCGACCATCACGCCAAAGTCGTGATGGAGCCGTTCGAGCGCGGCTACGGCCATACGCTCGGTAACGCCCTGCGTCGCGTGCTGCTGTCGTCGATGGTCGGCTATGCGCCGACCGAAGTGACGATCGCTGGGGTGGTCCATGAGTATTCCACCATCGACGGCGTGCAGGAAGACGTTGTCAACCTGCTGCTCAACCTGAAGGGTGTCGTGTTCAAGCTGCACAACCGCGACGAAGTCACGGTTTCGCTGCGCAAGGATGGTGAAGGCATTGTGACGGCGGCCGATATCGAGCTGCCGCATGATGTCGAGATCATCAATCCGAACCACGTCATCGCCCACCTGTCGGCCGGCGGCAAGCTGGACATGCAGATCAAGGTCGAGCAGGGCCGTGGCTACGTGCCGGGCAACGTGCGCAAGTTCGGCGACGAGTCGAGCAAGGTGATCGGCCGCATCGTGCTGGACGCCTCGTTCTCGCCGGTGCGCCGCGTGTCGTACGCCGTCGAGTCCGCTCGCGTTGAGCAACGCACCGACCTGGACAAGCTGGTGATGAACATCGAAACCGACGGCGTGATCTCGCCCGAGGAAGCGATTCGCCAGTCAGCCCGCATTCTGGTTGACCAGCTGTCGGTGTTCGCCGCGCTGGAAGGCACCGAGTCCGCCGCCGAGGCCGCTTCGAGCCGCGCACCGCAGATCGACCCGATCCTGCTGCGCCCGGTCGACGACCTGGAGCTGACCGTGCGTTCGGCCAACTGCCTGAAGGCCGAGAACATCTACTACATCGGCGACCTGATCCAGCGTACCGAGAACGAGCTGCTGAAGACCCCGAACCTGGGCCGCAAGTCGCTCAACGAGATCAAGGAAGTCCTCGCTTCGCGTGGCCTGACCCTCGGCATGAAGCTCGAGAACTGGCCGCCCGCAGGTTTGGACAAGTAATTGTGGCGCGGGGCCGTTGGCCTCGCGTTGCGGTAACCGCCCCGGTTCCGGCCGGGGCATGTATGACTACCGGCCCGCGTCTCGGGAGCTTGCTTCCGGGGCGATAGAAGAGCTGGTCAAACACTCAATCTGAAAGGAATCATCATGCGTCACCGTCATGGTCTGCGGAAACTGAACCGCACCTCGTCGCACCGTCTCGCGATGCTGCGCAACATGTCCAACTCGCTGTTCCAGCACGAGCTGATCAAGACTACCCTGCCCAAGGCCAAGGAACTGCGCAAGGTTGTCGAGCCGCTCATCACGCTGGCCAAGAAGGACACCGTTGCCAACCGCCGTCTGGCTTTCGCCCGTCTGCGCGACCGCGACATGGTCACCAAGCTGTTCACCGAACTGGGCCCGCGCTACAACGCTCGTCCGGGCGGCTACACCCGCATCCTGAAGTTCGGCTTCCGTCAGGGCGACAATGCGCCGATGGCGCTGGTCGAGCTGGTGGACCGTCCGGAAATCACCGAAGCTCCAGCTGAAGAAGCTGCCGAGTAAGGTTAGATTCCAGCCCGTCTCCCGACGGGTTCGGACACACCGCTTACAATCGAGCCAGGCAATTTGCCTGGCTCTTTTGTTTTGTGCGCCAGGACTCGGAGGGGCCGGATGCAAGCCAGCAACAGTTCCCAGCACGCCGGCGACGGCGACGAAACGGCAGTCATCGTCGTACTGACCAACCTGCCGGATGCGGAGGCCGCGTCACGGCTTTCCCGGGTGCTGCTGGAGGCGCGGGTGTGTGCGTGCGTGAACCGTCTCGCGCCGGTGGAATCCGAGTACTGGTGGCAGGGAAAGCTGGAACAGGCCACGGAATGGCCGCTGCTGGCCAAGACCACGCGTGCGCGCTATGCAGCGCTGGAGGCGGTCATCCGTGCAAATCATCCCTATGATGTGCCGGAGATCATCGCCTGGCCTGTGAGCCAGGGTTTCGGCCCCTACCTCGCATGGGTGCTGGACGAAGTGGATCCCGCCGCGCATGGTGCGGCTTGACGGCGGCGCCTCGGGGTCACGGAAGCGACAGAAAGGATTCAGGACGGTTTATGAGCACGGGTTTTGCACTTTCGGCGCGGTTACGCCGGTTGGGGTGGGCGCGGCATATTGCCGCAGTGCTGGCGGCGATGGTGGCCTGGTTGTGCCTGGCTGCAGGCGCCAGCGCGGCCACGGAAGACGATTTCCTGCCACCCGAGCAGGCCTTCCGCTTCGCCGCGCGGCAGCTCGACCCGCAGACCATTGAAGTGCGCTTCGATGTAGCCAGCGGCTACTACCTGTATCGCGAACGCTTTGCTTTTGCCGTCCAGCCCGGTACGGTGCGCCTGGGCCAGCCCGAGTTTCCCGCTGGCAAGGTGAAGTTCGACGAGACCTTTGGCAAGGAGATGGAGACCTACCGCGATGCCGTGGTGATCCGCGTGCCGGTGCAGTTGGCCCCGGCCGACGGCAAATGGTCGCTGGTAGTGACGTCGCAGGGCTGTGCCGACAAGGGGCTGTGCTATCCGCCGATGGAGAGCGTCTACAAGGTCGGGACCAGCACGCTTGGCAGCCTGTTCGGCGGCAGCCCGCGCAGCGAAACACCGGTGCCGCCGATGGCGTCGGCCGGCCCCGGTACGGAAGCCGTCGCGCCCGCCGCACGCTTCGACGAGAACGACCGCATCGCCGGCGCACTGGCCAGCCGCAACCTTGGCATCGTGGCGGCGCTCTTTTTCGGTCTGGGCCTGCTGCTGACTTTCACGCCGTGTGTCCTGCCGATGGTGCCAATCTTGTCGTCGATCGTCGTTGGCGAGCACGCCACCCGTAGCCGTGCGCTGGTGGTGTCGCTGGCCTATGTGCTTGGCATGGCCGTGGTGTACACGATGATCGGCGTGGCCGCGGGACTCCTCGGGGAAGGCCTGGCCGCGGCCCTGCAGACTCCGGCGGTGCTGGCCGCGTTTGCGGCGCTGATGGTGGCGCTGTCGCTGTCGATGTTCGGCGTTTATGAGCTTCAGCTGCCGCAGCATTGGCAGACCCGGCTGACGGCGACGTCCAACCGCCGCCAGGGCGGGCAAGTGATCGGCGCGGCGGCCATGGGCGCGATTTCCGCGTTGATCGTTGGCCCGTGCGTGACGGCGCCGCTGGCTGGCGCGCTCGCGTACATCGCGCAGACGCGCGATGCGGTGACCGGCGGCAGTGCGCTGCTGGCCATGGCGCTGGGCATGGGGGTTCCGCTGGTGCTCGTCGGCGTGGGAGCGGGCAACCTGCTGCCGCGCGCGGGGCGCTGGATGGAGGCCACCAAGCGCTTCTTCGGTTTCCTGTTGCTGGGCGTGGCGATCTGGATGGTGACGCCGGTGCTGCCGGCGTGGCTCATCATGGCGCTGTGGGCGGCGCTGCTGCTCGTGGCGGCGGTGTTCCTCGGCGCCTTTGATGCGCTGGGTGCCGAAGCGCGCGGCGTGGCACGGCTCGGCAAGGGGCTTGGCGTCCTGGCCGCGCTGGCCGGCGCCATCCTGTTGCTCGGCCTGGCATCAGGCGGGCGGGATCCATTGCAGCCGTTGGCGCACCTGAGCCTGGCCCGCGTCACTGGCGGTGCCGCGGAAACCGCGGCCGGCCCGCAGGCCGTGCGCTTCGAGCGCGTCCGCAGCGTGGCCGAACTGGATGCACGCGTAGCGCAGGCCGCCGCAGCCGGTAAGCCGGTGCTGCTCGATTTCTATGCCGACTGGTGCGTGAGCTGCAAGGAGATGGAACGCCTGACCTTCACGGACGCCAGGGTGCGGACCCGCATGTCGGAGATTGTGCTGCTGCAGGCCGACGTCACGGCCAACAATGCGGATGACAAGGCGCTGCTCAAGCGCTTTGGCCTGTTCGGGCCGCCGGGCATCATCCTGTTCGGCGCCGACGGCCGCGAACGGCCCGTGCGCGTGATCGGCTACCAGTCCGCCGGCCGGTTCCTGGACAGCTTGGAGCGCGCGTTCGGCAAGCGCCCCAGCACCTGAGCGCTAGCGTTCCAGTTGCCGTCCGAGGGCCCAGATCGCGCCCAGGACCACCACCACCGCGCCCATCAGGCCGAGTGACCACCAGAACCCGTCGGGTTCGCGCAGCCACGGCATGCGTTCGAAGTTCATGCCGAAGATGCCGGTGATCAGCGTGAGCGGCATGAACAGCGCCGTGATCAGCGTCAGCGTGCGCATGGTTTGGTTGGTCCGGTGCGCCACCGCCGAGAAATGGATCTGGACGGCGGATTCGATGGAGTCTTCCAGCCGCCGCGCATGCGCGAGCACGCGCTGGATGTGCTCCATCAGGTCGTTGATGCGCACCAGCAGCATTTCGTCGCGCCCCGGCGCCTTGTCCGCAGGCTCGCTCGGATCGGCGCTGTAGCGGTTGTCCAGCACGCTGTCGCGGAATTCTTGCAGCGCGTCGCGTTGTTCCTCGCTCAGGTGTTCCAGCCTGCGCAGCTGGATGCGCGCGTCCAGCAGCCCTTCCCAGCTTGAAAAGCTGCGCCGCGAGTTGAGCAGCGCGCGCTGCCAGCGGTCCAACTGGCGTGTGAGCGGCGCGCGTAGTTCGAGGTAGCGGTCGACCATGGCGTTGAGCAGGCGCAGCATCAGGTCCTCGGGCCGGCTTGGCGGCCGCAGCCCGTGCAGCAGCGGGGCTTGCCCGTTCGCCCGCGGCGCGGTTTGTGGTCGTGGCCCCTGGCAGAACTCCAGCAGCCGCTGGCGGACCTGGTCGATGGTGCGCGAAGGGCCGGGCCGTACGGTGACCAGTACGTTGTCGAACACGAAGAAGGTGACCGGCTGGGTATCGATACGGGCCAGCGCTGGCAGGAAGCCTGGAGGATGGCGCCGTGTCTTCGGTGTGGCCTCCGCCGCGGGTGCCGTCGAACCGGCCGCTTCGGCAATGGCGCGGCTGGTCTCGAAGGTCAGCTTGCGGAAGATCACCATGTCGTACGCGTGCGTCGTGTCGAAGTACGATGGATGCGCCGTGTTGGTGGCATCGACCAGATGCAGGTCGAGGATAGGCGCGCCGCTGAGCTGCTGCACGTTCTCGCGCCAGCTGTCCGGTGCCGCCGAGACTTCTTCGATGGAAAAATCGGCCCAGACAAAGCGGGCCGCCGCGTTGCCGGCCAGGAACGCGCCCGCCTCGGCCAGCGAGGCGAGCGGGTGAACCTGGCTGGCCGAGAAGCCTAGCAGCTCCATGCGCGCGGCGTGGCCTCAGCCGGCAAGCAGGCGCGCGGCATCGCGCGCGAAATAGGTCAGGATGCCGTCGGCACCGGCGCGGCGGAAGGCCAGCAGCGATTCCATCATGACCTTGTCGTGGTCCAGCCAGCCGTTCTGCGCGGCGGCCTTGAGCATCGCGTACTCGCCGCTGACCTGGTAGACGTAGGTCGGGAAGCGGAACTCGTCCTTCACGCGGCGCACGATGTCCAGGTAGGGCATGCCGGGCTTGACCATGACCATGTCGGCGCCTTCCATGATGTCCTGGGCGACTTCACGCAGCGCCTCGTCGGTGTTGGCCGGGTCCATCTGGTAGGTCATCTTGTTGCCCTTGCCCAGGTTGGCGGCCGAGCCCACGGCATCGCGGAACGGGCCGTAGAACGCCGAAGCGTACTTGGCCGAATAGGCCATGATGCGCGTGTGGATGTGGCCGGCATCTTCCAGCGCCATGCGCACGGCGCCGATGCGGCCGTCCATCATGTCCGACGGGGCCACGATGTCCACGCCGGCGTCGGCCTGGACCAGCGCCTGCCTCACCAGGATCTCGACGGTCTGCTCGTTGATCACGTAGCCGTTTTCGTCGAGCACGCCGTCCTGGCCGTGGCTGGTGTACGGGTCGAGCGCCACGTCGGTGAGTACGCCGAGTTCGGGAAAGCGGTCCTTCAGGGCTCGGACGGCGCGCGGCACCAGGCCGTCGGCGTTGGTGGCTTCGATGCCGTCGGGGGTCTTCAGCGACGGGTCGATCACAGGGAACAGCGCGATCACCGGGATGCCCAGCTTCACGCAGTCCTCTGCCACCGGCAGGAGCAGGTCGATCGAGACGCGCTCCACTCCCGGCATGGACGCCACGGACTGGCGCTGGTTCTGCCCGTCCAGGATGAAAACGGGGTAGATCAGGTTGTCCGGCGATAGCCGGTGCTCGCGCATCAGGCGCCGCGAGAAGTCATCGCGACGCATGCGGCGGGGACGGTACTCGGGAAAGGCAGACATGGCAGCTTGAAGGGGGAGTTCAGGGAGGATATATGCGGAAAGCGGCCCGTCGCCGGCAGGCGGCGGACGTGCCGGACCGCGTTATGCAGAAAAACTAAACTTTTGTGCGTGCCCGCTATCATACTCGCGGACACCTTGCGTTGCGCCCGGCGCGGCGCGGTGTCCCCCGCTACTCCTCCCTGAGCGGGTACCCGCCCTGAACCGGCGGGAAAGTTCGTCCCCGTTGCTTGCAACGGGGCTTTTTTTGCGCGCTCGCAATGCCCACGTCACTCGGACGCGCCCGGTTCCGCAGGTTGCTGAACCGGCGCGGCGGACTGCGCCTCAGGCAACGCCAGCCAGCCGGCGATGACCCGCTGCGCTTCTTCGATACCGCGGCGCTTGAGGCTGGAGAACAGCTGCGCGGTGAGCGGCACCGGCGTTTGCAACTGCTCTGCATAGCCGGCCAGCATCTGCTTTGTCTCGCGCAGGGCCTTGGCGTTTTCGCTGTTGGTGAGCTTGTCGGCCTTGGTCAGCAGCACATGGATAGGCTTTCCGGTGGGCAGGAACCACTCCACCATCTGGCAATCGAGATCGGTGAAAGGGCGGCGGGCGTCCATCATCAGGATCAGGCCGGATAACTGGGGCCGGCTCTGGACGTAATCGCTGAGCAGTCCCTGCCAGTGATACTTGGCCGAGCCCGAAACCTCTGCGTAGCCATAGCCGGGCAGGTCGACCAGGAAGGCCAGCGGCTCCGGCGCCTTGACCGGGGCGACCGTGAAGTAGTTGATGTGCTGCGTGCGGCCCGGCGTGCGCGACGAGAAAGCCAGGCGCTTCTGGTTGCACAGGATGTTGATGGCCGTGGACTTGCCGGCGTTGGAGCGTCCGGCAAACGCGACTTCCGGCACAGCCGTGGCGGGCAGGTCGCGCAGGTGGTTGACGGTCGTGAAGAAGCGGGCCTGGTGTAGGAGGGACATGCGCTGAAGCGGGTGGGGCGGGCTGGTTGCGGCGGGCGCGAATTGCGCAGGAGTGCAACCACGGTCACGCCGAGGTGGTAAGGCTGGCGGCACGGGATCGGCCAGGCCACCGGATTTGATCCAGCACAGGCACAGGGGCGCCATGGCATCAATCCGGCACATTATTTATTGTACAATACGCCGGTTTACGGTCTCCTGACTGGGTGACGCAGGGCATCCATGGCCGCGTTGCCGGTGACCCGTTCCATCCGGACGGGATTGGCCGTGTTTGCCGTTCCATCGTGGGCGGCGCCAGGGAGGCGGGGTCTGCTGCCTGGTGCGCGGTCCGGCCCGGAATCCCGGGTTGCCACGACTACGATGCCAAGGCCTTGCAAGGGTGCGTCCTCACCGCCCGCAAAGTGCCGGCCGGCATGCACTACGGTATTCAAAACAATTCAGACAAGGTGTGCGAATGAACCGCATTGCGAAGCTTCTGGGTGTCCTGGTGCTGGCCCTGCCTGCAACCGCCATGACCGGTCTGGCTTCTGCCGCAGAGCAGGCCGCCGCAAAGGCAGATCCGGCAAAGGGCGAAACGCTTTATACGCAGGGCGCGCCCGATCGCAATGTCCCCGCCTGCCTGAGCTGTCACGGCGCCAACGGCAACAGCGGCGCTGCCGCCAACCCGAAGCTGGCCGCCCAGCATCCCGAATACGTCCACAAGCAACTGGCCAACTTCAAGGACAAGTCGCGCAACAATGCGATCATGTCGCCGCTGGCCGGCGCGCTGAACGACCAGGAAATGAAGGACATCGGTGCTTATCTCGCCAAGCAGCAGATCAAGCCGGCCACCGCCAAGAACAAGGACACCATCGAAGCCGGCCAGAAGATCTACCGTGCGGGCATCGCGGCCAAGGGCGTACCGGCCTGCGCTGCCTGCCATGGCCCGACCGGCGCCGGCATTCCTGCCCAGTACCCGCGTATCGGCGGCCAGTGGTCGGACTACACCGAGGCCCAGCTCGTGGCATTCCGCCAGGGCACCCGCAAGAACAACCCGGTGATGACCACCATCGCCGCCAAGATGTCGGACGCCGAGATCAAGGCCGTGGCGGACTACGTCGCCGGCGTTCGCTAAGTCGTTCCGCGCCGACCCGGCGGTTGGCCTGCCGCTCCGCGAATGCGGGGCACGAAGCAGGATGCAACCGATGGCGTCGGCAACAATCGAAAAGGGTGGCCTGCTTGCCAAGCATGTCCACCCTTTTTTATTTCAAAGCCTACTGTAGCACTGCACATGTCGACCGCTTCCACTTCAGGCCTGCACCTGAAGACCCCTCACCGCGTGTTGCGCGACGCGGTCGAATTGTTGTCCTCGATGCGCTTTGCGATTGCCTTGCTGACGGTGATCGCCATTGCCAGTGTGGTGGGTACCGTGCTCAAGCAGAACGAGCCATACCCGAACTACGTGAACCAGTTCGGGCCGTTCTGGGCTGATGTTTTCCACGCGCTTTCGCTGCAAAAGGTCTATGGCTCGTGGTGGTTCCTGCTGATCCTGGCGTTCCTGGTGGTGTCCACGTCGCTGTGCCTCGTGCGCAACGCGCCCAAGATGATCGTCGACATGCGCTCGTGGAAGGACCATGTGCGCGAACGCAGCCTGCGCGCCTTCCACCACCGCGGCGAGTTCGAAGCCGCGCGGCCACGTGCGGAGGCCGTGGCGCGCGTCGGTGCACTGCTGCGCAACCGCGGCTACCGCATCCGGCAGGTCGAGCACGAAGGCGCCACGCTGCTGGCGGCGAAGGCCGGCGCGGCCAACAAGCTCGGCTACATCCTGGCGCACACCGCGATCGTGGTGATCTGCATCGGTGGCTTGCTCGATGGCGACATGCTGATCCGCGCCCAGATGTGGTTCGGCGGCAAGACCCCGATCAGCGGCAATGCCGTCATCAGCGAGATCCCGACGCAGCATCGCCTGTCGGCCAGCAATCCGGGCTTCCGCGGCAATGCCTTCGTGCCCGAAGGCTCGACGGTGTCCACGGCGATCCTGAACATTGCCGACGGCGCACTGGTGCAGGACCTGCCGTTCAACCTCACGCTCAAGAAGTTCACGATCGACTTCTACCCGACCGGCATGCCCAAGCTGTTCGCGTCGGACGTGGTTGTGACCGACCGTGCCACCGGCAAGCAGACGCACGCCACGGTGAAGGTCAACGAACCGCTGATCGTCGATGGCATTGCCATCTACCAGTCGAGCTTCGAGGACGGCGGTTCGCAGCTGAAGTTCGTCGGCTACCCGATGCAGGGCAGCGGACACGGCACCTTCCCGTTCGCCGGAACCGTCGGTGGCAACGCGCCGCTGACCGGCACCGGCATGGCCGCCGACGCGGAAGGCCTGACGGTCGAGTTCAGCGACTTCCGCCTGATGAACATCGAGAACGTCACCGATGCCTCGGGCAAGCCTGACGCGCGTGGCGTGGCGCGCAAGTCGTTCAACGAAACCATCGAATCGCACCTGGGTGCAGCCGCCAGTGCGCAAAAGGAAAAGACGCTGCGCAATGTCGGCCCGTCGGTGCAGTACAAGCTGCGCGACCGCAACGGCCAGGCGCGCGAGTTCAACAACTACATGGTGCCGGTACAGCTCGACGGCCAGTCGGTGTTCCTGGCCGGCATGCGCGAGTCGCCCAACGAGCCGTTCCGCTACCTGCGCATTCCGGCGGATGACCAGGGCAGCGTGGTCGACTGGATGCGCCTGCGCGCCGCGCTGCAGGATCGCGGCATGCGCGGCGAGGCGGCGCGCCGCTTTGCGCTGGCGTCGATGCCGGGCGCGGACAAGGCCGAGTTGCGCGGCCAGCTGGCCGAAAGCGCACTGCGTGCACTGGATCTGTTTGCTGGCGCCACCCGCCCCAATGCTGACTCTCCGCCGGGCGGCTTCACGGCGATCGCGGCTTTCCTGGAGAAGTCGGTGCCCGCGACGGAGCAGCAGAAGGCTGCCGATGTGCTGCTGAAGATCCTCAACGGGTCGATGTGGGAGCTGTGGCAAATCGCGCGTGCGCAAGACAAGCAGCCGGTGGTGCCGAACAGTGCGCAGAGCAGCGCGTTCCTGCAGCAATCGATCAACGCGCTGTCGGACAGCTTCTTCTATGGCGCGCCGGTCTTCCTGCAGCTCGACGACTTCAAGGAGATCAAGGCCAGCGTGTTCCAGATGACCCGTGCGCCGGGCAAGAACATCGTGTATCTTGGCTGTCTGCTGCTGGTGCTGGGCGTGTTCGCGATGTTCTATATCCGCGAGCGCCGCGTCTGGGTCTGGATCAAGGATCCGGGACATCATGCGGACTCCGCCGCATCGGCCGTGCCGACCGAAGCGGCAGCGCCGGGCAGCCATGTGCTGATGGCCATGTCGACCCAGCGCCGCACGCTGGATTTCGAGAAGGAATTCGTCGCGTTGCGCGACGACATCGGGCGCGCGGCCGGGGCCGACAAGGACGCCCCGACGCAGGCGCAGCATTGAACCCGTCGGGCCGGGCAGTGGCGATCCTCGCCGGTCGCCTCCCGGTCTTCGTTGCACGGCCACGCGCTGTGCGCAGATCGCAGGTAACGCTATGTCTTCTAACGTGAACCAGGCCGCCCGGCCGGCCATGCGGCCGGTAACTCCTGCCGATTCCGGCGCATTGGACGAGTCCTATCTTGAGCCTTCCTTCCTGCACCGGCTTACGTGGCTGGACTGGGCTTTCGCGCTGTTGCTGGCCGTAGGCGCGGGCGTGGCGCTATCTCGCTATGGCCAGTGGATGAACGGCTACGACAAGGCCGTGCTGATCGCTGCGGTGCCGACCTTCGCGTTGCTCGGCTGGCATTGGAAGCCGGTGCGCGCGCTGATGCCCGGGCTGGCCGTGCTGTCGCTGTTCGCCGTGCAGCTCTACCAGGGGCAGCTCGCGCGCGCCGACCAGGCTTTTTTCCTGAAATATTTCCTGTCGAGCCAGTCGGCCATCCTCTGGATGAGCGCGCTGGTGTTCCTGTCCACGCTGTTCTACTGGGTGGGCCTGGTCACGCGCTCGGCAACCGGATACAGCATCGGCAGCAAGCTGTGCTGGGCCGCTGTGGTGCTCGGCTTCACGGGCCTCCTGGTGCGCTGGTACGAGTCGTACCTGGTCGGCACGGACATCGGGCATATTCCCATCTCGAACCTTTATGAAGTGTTCGTGCTGTTCACGCTGATCACGTCGCTGTTCTACCTCTACTACGAAGGGCGCTACGCCACGCGTGCGCTCGGGCCCTTCGTGATGCTGGTGGTGTCGGCTGCGGTGGGTTTCTTGCTGTGGTACACGGTCAGCCGCAATGCGCAGGAGATCCAGCCGCTGGTGCCGGCCCTGCAGAGCTGGTGGATGAAGATCCACGTACCGGCCAATTTCATTGGTTACGGCACGTTCGCGCTGGCCGCGATGGTGTCGTTGGCGTACCTGCTCAAGCAGCGCGGCATTCTGGCCGAACGGCTGCCGTCGCTGGAGGTGCTGGATGATGTGATGTACAAGGCCATCGCGATCGGCTTTGCCTTCTTCACCATTGCCACTATCCTCGGTGCGCTGTGGGCTGCCGAGGCCTGGGGCGGCTACTGGAGCTGGGACCCAAAGGAGACCTGGGCGCTGATCGTCTGGCTGAATTATGCGGCGTGGCTGCACATGCGGCTGATGAAGGGACTGCGCGGCACGGTTGCGGCCTGGTGGGCGCTGATGGGCCTGCTGGTCACGACGTTCGCCTTCCTGGGGGTCAATATGTTCCTGTCCGGCCTGCACAGCTACGGCGAATTGTGATGCTTGCGTTGCTCGCGTAGCGAAGAGAACCTGCCCGATGGGCAGGTTTTTTTTCGCCCGCAGGGAATAAAGGCGTCACATCCGGTGTTTACTGGAGGAACGGTGCCGGCTGGCGGCACCGGCTTGCATGGAGAAGAACATCATGGCACGTCTGCGTCGTCCTACCGCTGTATCGCTGTTTCGTCCCGCTGCACTAGCCCTTGGCTGCGCCTCCGTCCTGCTCGCCGCCTGTTCGGGCATGGGTGGCATGGGCGGCATGGGTGGCGCCGGCAGCATGCCGCCCACCGTCAAGGTGACGAACGGCGTGCTGACCGACCCGCAAGGGCTGACGCTGTACACGTTCGACCGCGACACCAAGGACAGCGGCAAGAGCGCCTGCAATGGCCAATGCGCGGCCAACTGGCCGCCGTTGATGGCAGCACCGGGCACCAGCGCCTCGGGCAGCTACACCATCGTCACCCGTGACGATGGCAGCAAGCAATGGGCCTACCGCGGCATGCCGCTGTATCGCTTCGCCAAGGATGCCAAGGCGGGCGATCGGGCCGGCGACAACATCAACAATGTCTGGCACGTCGCCAAGCCCTGACCGGCCAGCGACGGATTGAGTCCGGCAAGGCATGGACGGGTTTGAGGGCCAGCTGGTGGCGCTGGCGCCGCGCCTGCGGCGCCACGCGCGTGGCCTGACCAGGGATGTGGCGCAGGCCGACGACCTCGTGCAGGACACGCTGGAGCGCGCGTTGCGTTATCGCTGGCGCTTTCGCCTTCGCCCGGGAGCGTGGTGGGGCGATGGTGCCGATGGCCTGCTGCCGTGGCTGCTCACGTTGATGCACCGCCTCCGGCTGAATGCCGTGCGCAGGAAGGAGCTTGTGGTGACCACCGAAACCCTGCCGGACGTCAGTGGCCCGGCCACCGACCCTGGGCTTCGGCGCGACCTGCTGCAGGCGCTCGCGGAACTGCCCGAGGCCCAGCGCGCGGTGCTGCTGCTGGTCAGCCTGGAGCAGTTCACCTATGCCGAAGCGGCCCAGGTGCTGAACGTTCCGGTTGGCACCGTGATGTCCCGCCTGGCGCGGGCGCGCGAACACATGCGCGCCTTGCTGGACGGCACGCGTCAGCCGGCCCCGGTCGCGGAGGCCGGTACGACGCTGCAGCGAGTGAAATGATGTCCCCGATCCACGAAGCCGACCTGCATGCCTACGCCGACGGCCAGTTGAGCGGCCGCCGCCGCGCGGCCGTGGAGGCATACCTCGCCGAGCGGCCCGACATCGCGGCGCGCGTGGCCGCGTGGCGCCGTCAGGCTGAGGCGTTACACGGCGCGCTCGATGGCGTGCTCAACGAGCCCGTGCCGCTCGTGGCCCTGCCAGAGCCGCTGCGTGGCGGCACTCCGCGGCGCGACGGTGTGGCCAGCCGTTGGCGCACCGGATGGATTGCGGTGTGTGCTTCGGTCGCCTCGCTGGCAGTGGGCGGAACGATTGGCTGGCTTGCTCGCGACCGCATGGCCGACGGTGTCGCCCTTGCCATGGCCCCGGGCGAGCGCTTTGCGCGCGATGCGTTGGTCTCGCACGTGGTCTATGCGCCTGAAGTGCGCCACCCGGTGGAGGTGCCAGCCAGCGACGAGGCTCACCTGATCGCGTGGCTGTCCAAGCGGCTGGGGGCGCCACTGCAAGTGCCGGACCTGCGCCCGCAGGGCTTTCACCTGATCGGCGGCCGCCTGGGCGTGGCCGAAGGCGGGCCGTCCGCGATCCTCATGTACGAAGCCGACGACGGAACGCGCCTGTCGCTGCAACTGCGCCGTATGGCGCAAGGCACGCCCGATACCGGTTTCCGGCTCGAGCGGATGCCGCAGGCCGCCCCTGGCAGGGGGGCAGGCGCCATGGCGTTCTACTGGATCGACCGCAGCCTCGGCTTCGCGCTGGCCGGGCAGGTGGATCGCGCACGGCTGCTGACGCTGGCGCAGTCGGTGTACCAGCAATACCAGGGCCAGGGCGGGTAGGCGCACCGGCCACGATCCGGCAGCAAGGAAAAAGACTGTCAGGAATGGCCAGCACTATCCGACCAAGGGAAAGTCCAATCCCCGGGCCGTTCGAAGCATCAAGGAACAACCATGCTGATCCCCTCTCCGAAGTGGCTGCGCGGTGACGATATCGCCGCCTCCGAGATCACGCCGCGCCACGTGTTCGCCGCACGCCGTCGCCTGCTCGCGCTTGCCGCTGCCGGTACCGCTGGTGCCGCGCTGAGCCCCTGGCTCACGCGTGAAGCCCGCGCCCAGCAGGGCCGGCACGGGCCAAAGCTGGCGGCTACGCCCAACAATGCCTACGTGGTGACGGAAAAGCGCACGCCCTACGAGGACGTGACCACCTACAACAACTTCTACGAATTCGGCACCGACAAGTCCGATCCGGCGCGCAATGCCGGCACGCTGCGGCCGCGGCCGTGGCAGGTGGCGGTCGAAGGGCTGGTGAAGAAGCCCAAGGTCTATGACCTCGATGAACTGGTCAAGCTCGCGCCGATGGAGGAGCGCGTGTACCGCCTGCGCTGCGTGGAAGGCTGGTCGATGGTGATTCCGTGGCTCGGCTATCCGCTGTCCGAGTTGATCCGCCGCGTGGAGCCGCAGCCGGGCGCGAAGTACGTGCAGTTCATCACCCTCGCCGACAAGAAGCAGATGCCCGGCATCAGCAGTTCGGTGCTGGACTGGCCCTACAGCGAGGGCCTGCGCATGGATGAGGCGATGCATCCGCTGGCGCTGCTGACCTTCGGCCTCTATGGCGAAGTGCTGCCGAACCAGAACGGCGCGCCGGTGCGCGTGGTGCTGCCGTGGAAGTACGGCTTCAAGAGCGCCAAGTCCATCGTGAAGATCCGCTTCGTCGACAGGCAGCCGCCGACGAGCTGGAACCTGGCGGCGCCGCAGGAGTACGGTTTCTACTCGAACGTGAACCCGGACGTGGACCATCCGCGCTGGAGCCAGGCCACGGAACGGCGCATCGGCGAGGATAGCGGCGGCGGCGGCTTTGCCGCGCTGTTCGCGCCCAAGCGCAAGACGCTCCCGTTCAACGGCTACGGCCAGCAGGTGGCGTCGCTGTACCAGGGCATGGACCTGAGGAAGTTCTTCTGATGGGCAGGGCTGACATGACGATCTCGCAACCGGCCTCCACACGTGCGGCAGGCGCGGCGCGGGGCGGCAAAGCCAGCGGGCTGGCGGCGTTGCCGCAGTCGCAGGTGCGCATTCTCAAGGTGGCCATCTGGCTGCTGGCGATGCTGCCGTTCGTGCGCCTGCTGTACCTGGGTGCCACCAGCCAGTTCGGCGCCAACCCGCTGGAGTTCGTCACGCGCTCCACCGGCACGTGGACGCTGGTCATGCTGTGCGCGACGCTGGCTGTCACGCCGCTGCGCCGCCTCACGGGCTGGAACTGGCTGGTGCGGATGCGGCGCATGCTGGGGCTGTTCGCGTTCTTCTATGGCCTGCAGCACTTCCTGCTGTGGATCGGCGTCGACCGCGGCTTCGATCTTGCCTACATGCTGAAGGACGTCGCCAAGCGGCCGTTCATCACGGTCGGCTTCACGGCCTTTGTGCTGATGATCCCGCTGGCGCTGACGTCTACCAACGGCATGGTGCGGCGCCTCGGTGGCAAGCGCTGGCAGGCGCTGCACAAGTCCGTCTATGCGATCGCGGTGCTGGCCATCCTGCACTACTGGTGGCACAAGGCCGGCAAGAACGACTTCAGCGAGGTGTCGATCTACGCCGCGGTGGTGTTCGTGCTGCTGGGGCTGCGCCTTTGGTGGCGTTGGCGGCCGGCCGCCAGCTGAGGCGGGCAGGCCGGGCCGGAAGGCGGATCAGTCCTGCAGCAGGCGCTCGTCGCGGAACAGGTCTTCGACCAGTTCGCGCTCGCGCACCAGGTGGGCCTTGTCGCCGTCGACCATGACTTCGGCGGCGCGCGGACGGGTGTTGTAGTTGGAGCTCATCACGAAGCCGTAGGCACCCGCCGACATCACCGCCAGCAGGTCGCCTGGCTGGATGGCCAGCGAGCGGTCGCGGCCGAGCCAGTCGCCCGATTCGCACACGGGGCCGACGATGTCGTAAGTGACCGGCGACGCGCTGTTTGCCTGGACTGGCTCGATGCGGTGGTAGGCCTCATACATGGCGGGGCGCGCCAGGTCGTTCATGGCGGCGTCGACGATGCAGAAGTTCTTGGCCGCGCCGGGCTTGAGGAATTCGACCTGGGTCAGCAGCACGCCGGCATTGCCTACGAGCGAGCGGCCCGGCTCGAACAGCACCTCGCGGTGGCCATGGCCGCGTGCGGCCACGCGGTCGAGCAGCGTGGTGGCAAAGCCTGTGATGTCCGGCGGGGTCTCGTCGGCGTAGGTGATGCCCAGGCCGCCGCCGACGTCGATGTGTTCCAGCACGATGCCTTCGCGTTCCAGGGCTTCGACCACGTCGAGCACCTTGTCGAGCGCCTCCAGGTACGGCGCCACTTCGGTGATCTGCGATCCGATGTGGCAGTCGATGCCGGTGATCTCGATATGCGGCAACGCTGCGGCGGCCCGGTACGTGGGCAGCACGTCCTCGAAGGCGATGCCGAACTTGTTGCCCTTCAGGCCCGTGGAAATGTACGGGTGGGTCTTGGCGTCCACGTCGGGGTTGATGCGCAGCGACACGCGCGCGCGCTTGCCCACCTGGCCGGCCACGGCATTGAGGCGGTCCAGTTCGGGAATCGATTCGACGTTGAAGCAGCGCACGTCATGTGCCAGCGCGAACTCCATTTCCGCCGCGTTCTTGCCCACGCCCGAGAACACCACCTTGCGCGGATCGCCGCCGGCCGCCAGCACGCGCTTGAGCTCGCCGCCCGAGACGATGTCGAAGCCCGCGCCCAGCCGGGCGAACACCTGCAGCACCGCCAGGTTCGAGTTGGCCTTCATGGCGTACTGCACCTGCGCCTTGCGGCCCTGGCAGGCGGCGGCGTAGCCCTGGTAGGCGGCCGTCAGCGCCGCGCGCGAGTACACGTAGGTCGGCGTGCCGAATTCGGCGGCAATCTGCGCCAGCGGCACCTGTTCGGCCACAAGGGCGCCGTCCTGGCGATGGAAAAATGCGGTCATGGTTACCTGGTGGTGGGGGCGTCGGAGGAGGCCGGAGACGTGGTGGGTTCTGCCGGCACCGCTGGTGCCGCCGGTGCCGCCTCGGGGCGGCTCAGACCCGGATCGGGCATGGACGGCGCCGTCGGCTCGGGCGGGCGCTTGGGCATGGTCAGCGGCCCGCGAATGCCGCATCCGCCCAGCAGGGGCATCGCAAGGCCGGCGGCAAACGCCGATACAATCGCAACACGACGGAGCATCGGGTCGTCCTTGAAAGCGGTTGGGAAAGCTGTCGGACCGGCAGCCGGCGTGTCGTCCGCGGCCGCCGCCAGAGTTCCAGGGCATGGCCGGAATCCGGGAATCCTCAACAAACAAAGCCGGCCGCTGCAAGTGCCCCATGCGGTATCCCATGCGGAACAGCAAGGCGGGCAGGGCTGGCGCCGGCGGTCTTGGAGTTTAGCATGCCCCCCTTGAGTGAAAGCGAGTTCCTGACCCTGGCGGGCAAGGAGCTGGACCGTATCGAAGCCGCGGTGGAAGCCGCTGCTGACGCGGCCGACGCCGACATCGAAATCAGCCGTACCGGCAACGTGATGGAACTGGAATTCGAGAATGGCTCCAAGATCATCATCAACAGCCAGGCGCCAATGCAGGAGTTGTGGGTGGCGGCGCGTTCGGGCGGGTTCCATTTCCGCCGCGACGGCGAGCGCTGGGTCGATACGCGCAGCGGCGACGAGTTGTACGCAGCACTGTCCGGCTACGTGAGCCAGCAGGCGGAAGTGGCGCTCAAGCTGAGCTGACGCGCTGCGTTACACGTTATCCAATGAAAAAAGCCGGCCCTGCGTGGCCGGCTTCTTCTTGCCTGGAGGCAGTTGCGCTCAGGCGCCGCCGAACATCTCCAGGATCTTCTTCTTCTCCGCCTCGACATCGGCGGGCGAGCGCGTGCTTTCCTCGGGCTTGCCCGGCCACGGGTCGCCCAGGCCCACCGAAGCCACGCCGGCGCCGCTGGCGTTCTCCTCGAAGGTCCAGTCGCCGCCAGCCATGACCACGCCTTCCGGCGCCGGGCGTTCGGGGGCTTCCGGTACACCCTTGAGCATCTTGCCCATGTAGCCGACCCAGATCGGCAGGGCCAGGCCGCCGCCGGTCTCGCGCACGCCCAGGCTCTTGGGCTGGTCGTAGCCCATCCAGGCAATGGCCACCAGGTTGGGCGTGTAGCCGGCAAACCAGGCGTCCACGGCGTCGTTGGTGGTACCGGTCTTGCCGGCGAGGTCGTTGCGGCCCAGACGCTGCTTGGCGGCATTGGCCGTGCCCATGCGCACCACGTCGCGCAGCATGCTGTCGGCGATGAACGCGGTGCGTGCGTCGAGCACGCGCACGGCGTCGGTGCCGGCGCGCTGCGGCTGCGTTTCGGAGAGGACCTTGCCGCGCGAATCGACCACCTTCTGGATCAGGTACGGATTGATGCGATAGCCGCCGTTGGCGAACACGGAGTACGCGCCCGCCATCTGCAGCGGCGTCACGCTGCCCGCGCCCAGTGCCATCGGCAGGTAGGCCGGGTGCTTGTCGGCTTCGAAGCCGAAGCGGGTGATGAAGTCCTGGGCATATTGCGTGCCGATTGCCCGCAGGATGCGCACGGAAACCAGGTTCTTCGACTTGGCCAGTGCCCGGCGCATGGTCATCGGGCCTTCGAACTTGCCGTCATAGTTCTTCGGCTCCCACACCTGGCCGCCGGTGTCCGGACCGATTGTCAGCGGAGCGTCATTGATGACGGTCGCAGGCGAGAAACCCTTCTCCAGCGCGGCCGAGTAGATGAACGGCTTGAAGCTGGAGCCGGGCTGGCGCCAGGCTTGCGTCACATGGTTGAACTTGTTGCGGTTGAAGTCGAAGCCGCCAACCATCGAGCGGATCTCGCCGTCCTGCGGGTTGATCGAGACAAAAGCCGCCGACACTTCCGGGAGCTGCGTGACCGACCACTGACCTTTTTCATCCTGCGTCACGCGGATGATGGCGCCCGGGCGGATCCTGGTCTTGGGCTGCGCGCTAGCCGACAGCGACGGCGCGATGAAGCGCAGCGCGGAGCCCTCGATGGTGGCTACTTCGCCCGACAGCAACGTCGCCTTCACCTGGCGCGGCGACACGCTGGTCACGACGGCCGAGCGCAGGTCGTCGCTGCCGGGGTGTTCGACCAGGGCATCGTCGATCGCCTGCTCGCGTTCTGCCTGATCGGACGGCAGGTCGATGAAGGCTTCCGGTCCGCGGTAACCGTGCTTGCGTTCGTAGTTCATGATGCCCGAGCGCACGGCCTCGTAGGCGGCATCCTGGTCGGGCTTGGTCAGCGTGGTGTAGACCGTCAGGCCGCGCGTGTAGGTTTCCTCGCGGTATTGCGCGTACATCAGCTGGCGCACGATCTCGGCCACGTATTCGGCATGCGTCGAGAATTCGTTGCCTTCGGTGCGGACCTTCGGGGATTCGCGCAAGGCTTCGTCGTACTGCTCAGGCGTGATGTAACGCAGATCGCGCATGCGCTGCAGGATGTACTCCTGGCGTACCTTCGCGCGCTTGGGGTTGACGACCGGGTTGTAGGCCGACGGCGCCTTGGGCAGGCCGGCGAGCATGGCGGCCTCGGCCGGCGTCACATCGCGCACCGACTTGCCGAAGTAGACGCGCGCCGCGCTGTCGAAGCCATAGGCGCGCTGGCCCAGGTAGATCTGGTTCATGTACAGCTCGAGGATCTGGTCCTTGGTCAGGTTCGCCTCGATCTTGTACGCGAGCATCATTTCGTAGATCTTGCGCGTGTAGGTCTTCTCGCTGGACAGGAAGAAGTTGCGCGCGACCTGCATGGTGATGGTGGAAGCGCCCTGCGACAGCCCGCCGCGCAGGTTCGCCAGGCCGGCGCGCATCACGCCGACGAAGTCCACGCCGCCGTGCTCGTAGAAACGGTCGTCCTCGATCGCGAGCACGGCCTTCTTCATCACATCGGGGATTTCGGCGATGGGCACGAAGTTGCGGCGCTCTTCGCCGAACTCGCCGATCAGGACGTTGTCCGCAGTGAAGATGCGCAGCGGAATCTTCGGGCGATAGTCTGTGATGGTGTCCAGCGACGGCAGGTTGGGCGCGGCCACCAGCAGCGCATAGCCCAGCAGCAGCGCGACCGCCACGATGCCGGCGACGATCAGCCCGACCACCCAGAACGTGATCCGCGCCCAGAGCGAGCGGCGAGCAGGGAGGGACGGCTTCTGTTGTGCTGTGGCCATAAGGGAAATACCTAGTCAGGAGTGCGGGGGATTATATCTTCCGAGATGGCGGCAACTTCCTGCGCAGTGGCGCCTGCGACGCTACTGCGCTGTTACAAGATGTAATGTCCCGGATCGCGGCAGATTGCGCGGATGTGAGAGCAGAAAAAAGGCGGGGAAGGGAACCCGACGACCGTGGGGTTTTGGCAACGCTTTGGCGATGCCTCCGGAAAAATAAAAGCGTGGTCAAACCGGCACATTGCCAGCACTGCTGGTTTTTGTGAGAATCCACCAACATAAAAGAGCAAAACGTTTCATCCAAGAAACAGGGCTCGCCCGATTAGAGCAGTCAAGCCAGGGGCGAGTTCAAATGTCAGGGGGTCACCTTGCGACGGGGCATTTTGTCGGGGCTTCTGCGCCGGACTACGGTCGGCGTAGATATCGGGTCGTCCAGTGTCAAGGTAGTCGAGCTGTCCGTGGGGGGCAGCAAGCATGACTACCGGCTGGAAAAATGTGCCAGCGAACTGCTGGATCGCAATGCCGTTGCCGATGGCAACGTCATCAATATCGAGGCTGTCGGCATCGCGCTGAAGCGTGCGCTCGGCAAGGCCGGCATCCGCACCAAGGATGTGGTGCTTGGCGTGCCCTCGATGCTGACGGAGTCTCAGACCGTCAGCCTGCCGGACAACCTGTCCGAAGACGAGCTTTATTCCCAGGTCGAATCCGAGGCGCACCGGCTCTATCCGCCGTCGCAGGCGGTCAATTTCGACTTCGCCGTGATCGGCCCGAGCGAGACCGAGGGCGGCATCGGCGTGCGCGTGACCGCGGCCAACAGCGACCGCGTGCAGGAGCGCGTCACCGCTGCCGAGATGGCGGGCCTGCGCCCGCAAGTCATGGACGTCGAGGAATACGCGGTGCAGCGGACCATCGTGCAGATGCTCGGTGTGCCGCGCGATATGTCGGAAGCCGACGCACGTGCGTTGCCGGTGGTGGCCGTCATTCACCTCGGCGGCAGCCGTTCCAAGGCCATCTTCTACCAGGGCTGGAAAGAGCTGTACGAGCAGCCCCTGAACAGCTACGGCGACCAGCTCACGCAGAGCGCGGCGCGCATGTTCACGCTCGACGCGCTCAAGGCCGAGATCAAGAAACGCAAGAACACGCTGCCGGAAGCCTGGCGCGCCCAGCTGCTCAAGCCATCGCTCGAAGCGCTGGCCATGGAAGTACAGGCCGCAGTGGGCAATTTCATCGCCAGCTCCAGCCTGGGGCGGGTCGACGAGATCCTGCTGTCGGGCGGGCATGCGTCGCTGCTTGGCGTGCAGGCGGCCATCCAGCAGCAGACCCAGATCACCACCACGCTGGCGAATCCGTTCGCCAACATGGTGACCAACGGCAAGGTCAACGAGCGCTATCTGCAGCGTGACCTGCCGGCGTACATCGTCAGCGCCGGACTGGCATTGCGCGGCCTGCAATAACGCACCCCGGGGGAATCCGAATGTCAACGAACACGCTCCCGTCGGTCAACCTGCTGCCCTACCACGAAGCCCGCAAGGCTGCCCGGCGCAAACGCGTCTACGGGATCCTTGGCGGCGCGGCGGCAGGTGGTGCGCTGGTGGTGCTGCTGGGCGGACTTTATATCGATCACCAGATCGAATCGGTTGTCGGGCTGAACCAGGTGCTGACCGCCGAGAATGCGCGGCTGGACAGCCAGATCCGCGAGGTCAACACACTCAAGAAGGACATCGAGGCCCTGCTGCAGCGCCAGCAGGCCGTGGAAAGCCTGCAGACTGAGCGCAACCGGCCGGTGCAGCTGCTGGAGGAACTGGTGCGCCAGGTGCCGGAAGGGGTCTACCTGACCAGCCTCAAGCAGACGGGAGAGGCGTTCACGATCGCCGGCGTGGCGCAGTCCAACGAGCGCATTTCGGAGCTGTTGCGCAACATAGGCGCCGTGCCCTGGCTCGACAAGGCCGAACTGGTCGAGTCCAAGGCCGTGACGATGACCAACAACTTGCGTGAGCAGCGCCGCCTGTTCGATTTCTCCATGCGCTTCGCCTACCGCGCTCCCGAAACGCCGGCCGACAAGAAGAATGGTCCGGTACGCCCGGCCCAGGCGCCGGCCGCTAATGGAAAGGCCTGATCATGGGGCTCAATACCGAAATCAACCTGGCGGACCTGACGGGCCAGTTCCGCGGGCTCAACATGAACGAGCCGGAGACGTGGCCCGCAGCGCCGCGCGCGGTGTTCGCCATCATGGCGGCGGCGGTGGTGCTGCTGCTCGGATGGCAGTTCTATTGGAGCGGCAAGACCGACGAGCTGGACCGCCAGCGCGCGGAACAGGAGTCCCTCAAGCAGGCCTACCAGTCCAAGGTCGCGCAGGTCGCCAACCTGGAAGCGCTGCGCGAGCAGAAAAAGCAGGTCGAGCTGCGTGTCGCGCAACTTGAGCGCCAGCTTCCGAACAAGACGGAAATGGATGCCCTGCTCGCCGACGTCAACCACGCTGGCGTGGCGCGTGGCCTGCAGTTCGAACTGTTCAAGCCGCAGGCCGCCGTGCTCAAGCCTTACTTCGCCGAGATCCCAGTGAACCTGAAGGTGACGGGCCGCTACCACGACGTCGCGCAGTTCAATGCCGATGTCGCCGCCCTGTCGCGGATCGTGTCGATGCAAAACCTGCAGCTTGCGAATACCAAGGATGGCGCGCTGACGATGGAGGCGGTCGCGATGGCCTACCGCACGCTGGACCCGGACGAGCAGGCCGCGCAACGCAAGGCTGCCGCCAACGCTGCCAAGCCCGCCGGAGGTGCTAAATGAGCCGCCCCGTGAGCCTTTCCATGCGCCGTGCGGGCCTGCTCGCCGCCGCGCTGGCCGCCGGACTGCTGAGCGCGTGCGGTTCCAGCGACGAACAGGTGCTGCGCCAGTGGATGGATGCCACGCGCAACGCCAAGGCCCAGCCGCCCGCGCCGTTGCCCGAACCCAAGCCCTATGTGCCGCGCGAATACGCTGGGCGCAGCGCGCCGGAGCCGTTCGCGCAGGCCAAGATCGGCGAACTCAACAAGATGCTGGCGGAGTCGCCCGAAGCCGGGCGACGCCGCGAACCGCTGGAGGACTATCCGCTCGAAAACTTCAAGATGCTCGGCATGATGAAGAAACACGGCGAGACCTTCGGCATCGTACGTGTTGATAACAAGATCCACCATGTCAAGGTGGGTCAGTATCTCGGCCAGAGCTACGGCCGGGTGGTCCGCATCACCGATCAGGAGATCGTGTTGCGCGAATTGGTCCGGGAAGGGGTATCCGAGTGGAAAGAGAAAATGACCAGCCTGAAGCTGGAGGTGTCGGCATGACCCTGGGTCGCTGGTACCGAGCGCTTGCGGGCGCAATGACGATGGCACTCGCGCTGGCCGCTCCGGCGGCGCTTGCGCAGGGCAACCAGGTGAAGTCGGTCGACGCCAACGTGGTGGGCGAGCAGACCCTGTTCACCATCGACCTGCAGTCGCCGCCCGCGCAGAAGCCGGCGGACTTCACGACGCAGAATCCGGCGCGGATCGCAATCGATTTGTTCGATACCGGGTTTGCCGCGGGGCGTGCCCAGTATGACTACGGCGGCAAGCTGCTGCGCGGCGCCAGCGTCATGCAGATCGGCGACCGCACGCGCGTCGTGCTGGACCTGACCCGCACGGCGACCTACCGCACCGAGGTCCGCGGCAACCAGTTCGTGGTGCTGCTGGACAATGTCGCGCCCGCGGCCAAGGCGGCCGCGCCCACCTTTGCGGCACCTTCCGCACCGACTGCGGCTGCCGCGGCGCGTGCGTCCGTGCGCAACATCGACTTCCGCCGCGGCGCGGATGGGGCAGGGCGCGTGGTGGTGGACCTGTCCTCGCGCGATTCCGGCATCAATATCGCGCAGCAGGGCCAGAACGTGGTGGTCGACTTCCTTGGCACCACGCTGCCTGACAACCTGCGCCGCCGCTTCGACGTGAGCGATTTCGGCACGCCGGTGCAGGGTATGCGCGCGACGGATACCAGCGGCAATGCCCGCCTGGTCATCGAGCCGCGCGGCAATTGGGAGTACAGCTCCTACCAGACCGACACCCAGTTCGTGGTGGAAGTGCGCCCCGTCAAGGAAGACCCGACCAAGCTGATCAGCGGTCCGGGCTACCGTGGCGAGCGCCTGTCGCTCAACTTCCAGAATATCGACATCCGCTCGCTGCTGCAGGTGTTTGCCGATTTCACGAACCTGAACATTATCACCAGCGACACCGTGCAGGGCAACATCACGCTGCGCCTGAAGGACGTGCCGTGGGACCAGGCGCTGCAGATCGTGATGGATGCCAAGGGGCTGGCGTCGCGCCGCAACGGCAATGTGCTGTGGGTGGCGCCCAAGGCGGAGCTGGCTACCAAGGAGAAGCTCGAGCTGGAGTCGCAGCAGCAGATCAACGACCTGGAGCCTATCCGCAGCCAGGTGTTCCAGCTGAACTACCAGCGCGCCGAAGACGTGCGCAAGATGCTGCTGGGCGTGGCAACGGGCGGCGCACCGGGCGCGGCGGTGCCCACCGTCGGCGGCGCGGCCGGCATGGCGTCGCGCATGCTGTCCAAGCGAGGTTCGCTGACCGCTGATGCCCGAACCAATCAGTTGTTCGTGTCGGACATCGCCAGCAAGCTGGAGGAAGTGCAGAACTTCCTGGTCAAGATCGACATCCCGGTGCGCCAGGTCATCATCGAAGCGCGCATTGTCGAGGCGACCGATACGTTCAGCCGCAACCTGGGTGTCAAGCTCGGCTTTGCCGGCCAGTACAACAATGCCAAGGTCGGGAACACCTACGGCAACGTGCTGCCTGGCGCTACGTCCGACAACGGCCCGTTCCTGAGCCTGCCGGCCGCCGCCATCAACGGCACGAACCCGGCGAACGTCGCGGTCAGTATCTTCAACAGCGCGGCTACCCGCTTCCTGGCGCTCGAACTCTCCGCGCTCGAGGCGGACGGCAAGGGCAAGATCATCTCAAGCCCGCGCGTGGTGACGGCCAACAACATCAAGGCCCTGATCGAGCAGGGCACGGAACTGCCTTACCAGGCGGCTACATCCAGCGGTGCCACGTCGGTCCAGTTCCGCAAGGCCAACCTGAAGCTCGAGGTGACGCCGCAGATCACGCCGGAAGGCAATGTGCTGCTCGACGTGGATGTGAACAAGGACAGCGTGGGCATCCAGACGACATCGGGCTTTGCCATCGACACCAAGCACGTGCAGACCCAGGTGCTGGTGGACAACGGCGGTACGGTGGTGATTGGCGGTATCTACACGCAGACCGAAAGCACCGACGTGGACAAGGTGCCGCTGCTGGGTGACATCCCGGTGCTGGGCTACCTGTTCAAGAACAACGCCAAGGTGCGCAACCGCACCGAACTGCTGGTGTTCCTGACGCCGCGTGTCCTGAATGAGAGCGTTACGTTGAAGTGACGCGCATCCCGGCGAGAATGAGGCGTAATTGGCGCCCGGGACGCCGGATGCAGTAGACTGCAAGGCCGCATCGACCGATGCGGCCTTTTTTTGTCCGCAGGGGGCGTCCGCACGGCAATGCCGCATCAGCCACTTGCTGCCTGCGGCCCAACATAAGAAGATGATGCAGTTTCCAACGGGGGAGGGCGGACCGGAATCCGCGCTCCCGAGCGACAATCCAGTGACAGCCTTGCCGACGGCCACGGAGACCGGCCGTCCCAACCTCTTCTTCGTCGGCCTGATGGGCGCCGGCAAGACCACCGTGGGCCGTACGGTCGCGCGGCGCCTGCACTATCCGTTTTTCGATTCCGATCATGAGCTCGAGGCGCACTGCGGCGTGCGCATCCCGGTGATCTTCGAGCACGAAGGCGAGGAAGGTTTCCGGGACCGCGAGGCGGCGATGATCCAGGAGCTGACCGGACGCAGCGGCATCGTGCTGGCCACTGGCGGCGGCGCCGTGCTGCGCGCCGAGAATCGCGAACTGCTCAAGTCCCGCGGTACGGTGGTCTACCTACGCGCGAGTCCGCACGATCTGTGGCTGCGCACCCGCCACGACCGCAACCGCCCGCTGCTGCAGACCGAGGATCCCAAAGGCAAGCTGGAAGCGCTCTACGCCGCGCGCGATCCGCTGTATCGCGAGGTGGCGGACTTCATCATCGAGACCGGCAAGCCGTCGGTGGCACAGCTTGCTAATATGGTGCTGATGCAGCTGGAAATGGCCGGTTTCCGCGTCGATCCCGCCGCTGCAGCGTCGGACCAGCCGGCTAACGATACGCATTCATGATCACGCTACAAGTTGACCTGGGAGAGCGCAGCTATCCCATCCATATCGGTACCGGCCTGCTCGGCGACGCCGAACTGCTGCGCCCGCACGTGCGCGGCCAGCACGCCGTCATCGTCACCAATGAAACCGTCGGACCGCTTTATGCGGCACGCGTCGAAGCCAGCCTGAAGGCGTTGGGCAAGACCGTGCGGGTGGTGACGCTGCCCGACGGCGAGGCCTTCAAGCAGTGGGAAACGCTCAACCTGATCTTCGACGCGCTGCTGTCGGCGGGCGCCGATCGCAAGACCACGCTGGTCGCATTGGGCGGCGGCGTGGTGGGTGACATGACCGGGTTTGCTGCAGCCTGCTACATGCGCGGCGTGCCGTTCGTGCAGGTGCCGACCACGCTGCTGTCGCAGGTGGACTCGTCGGTGGGCGGCAAGACCGGCATCAACCACCCGCTCGGCAAGAACATGATCGGCGCGTTCCATCAGCCCAACGCGGTCATTGCCGACATCGACACGCTGGGCACGCTGCCGCCGCGCGAGCTGGCCGCGGGCATGGCCGAAGTGATCAAGCATGGCGCGATCGCCGATGCGGAGTACTTCGCCTGGATCGAGCGCAATATCGCCGCGCTGAACAACTGCGACCCGGACCTGATGACGCTGGCCGTGCAACGCTCCTGCGAGATCAAGGCGGGCGTGGTGGCCCAGGACGAGCGCGAAGGCGGGCTGCGTGCCATCCTTAACTTCGGCCATACCTTCGGTCACGCCATCGAAGCCGGCATGGGCTACGGCGAATGGCTGCATGGCGAAGCGGTCGGCTGCGGCATGGTGATGGCAGCCGACCTGTCGCACCGCCTTGGCTTCATCGACGCCGAGACGCGTGCGCGCATCCGCGAACTGACCCGGGCGGCGATGCTGCCCGTGGTCGCGCCGGAACTGGGCTCGGATCGCTACATCGAACTGATGAAGGTGGACAAGAAGGCCGAAGCCGGCAACATCAAGTTCATCCTGCTGAAGAAGCTCGGCGAAGCATTCATCACCACGGTTCCTGATGCTGACTTGCGCGCGACGCTGGCGCAGGCAATCTTGAAACCTCCGACCGAGGCAACGGTCGCGTAAGTGATCGGTTATGCCTCGCAACCCTGACCTAGCCCACGGATTGCCGCATGACCGACCTTGAAAGCCATCTCGCTCCCTACGCCGCCCGCTCCGCGCAGACGCGCGGGCGGGTTCATGCCGAGCCCGCGTCGTCGTCGCGCAGCGAATTCCAGCGCGACCGTGACCGCGTCATCCACAGTACGGCCTTCCGGCGGCTGGAGTACAAGACCCAGGTCTTCGTCAACCATGAGGGCGACCTGTTCCGCACACGCCTGACGCACAGCCTGGAAGTCGCGCAGATCGCCCGCTCGATCGCGCGCAACCTGCGCCTGAACGAGGATCTCGTCGAAGCGATTTCGCTCGCGCACGACCTTGGCCACACCCCGTTCGGCCACGCCGGCCAGGACGCCCTCAATGCCTGCATGAAGAACCACGGCGGCTTCGAGCACAACCTGCAGAGCCTGCTGGTGGTGGACGAGCTGGAAGAGCGCTATGGCGGCTTCAATGGCCTGAACCTGACGTTCGAAACGCGCGAGGGCATCCTCAAGCACTGTTCGCGCGTCAATGCGGCCGCGCTTGGCGAGCTGGGCCGGCGCTTCCTGGAGGGCTCGCAGCCGTCGCTGGAAGCCCAGCTGGCGAACCTTGCCGACGAGATCGCGTACAACAATCACGATATCGACGACGGCCTGCGCTCGGGGCTGCTGACGCTGGAGCAGCTCGACGAGGTACCGATGTGGGGCCGCCACCGTGCCGAGGTGGCTGAGGCCTTCCCAGGCATCAATGGCCGGCGCGCCATCAACGAAACGGTGCGGCGCATGATCAACACGCTGATCGTGGACCTGATCGAGACCACCAGCCGCAATATTGCCGCCGCGAGCCCGCGCTCCATCGGCGCTGTGCGCGCGGCGGGGCCGCTGGTCGGGTTCAGCCCGCAGATCCACGAAGAGGCGGCTGCACTCAAGCGCTTCCTGTTCCGGCACCTGTACCGACATTATCTGGTGATGCGCATGTCGTCCAAGGCGCAGCGCATCGTCTCCGATTTGTTCGGGGCCTTCATGTCGGATTCGCGCCTGCTGCCGCCCCAGTACCAGGCCGTGCACGGCGGGGACCAGCCGCGGCTGATCGCCAACTACATCGCCGGCATGACCGACCGCTATGCGATCCGCGAGCACCGGCGCATCTTCGCCGTGAGCGAAGGCAACTAGCGCTCGATGAGCCGGGGCGGGCCCCCTCGGGTGCCCCGCAGAAATTGGGGACGGATCAGGCTATCATTCTGGGCAACCCGGTCCTGATCCTTTCGCTTCCCCGATGGCACGACTTCCCCGTTTTTCCCCGGCCGGCCTGCCGGCCCTTGTGTTGCAGCGCGGCAACAACCGGCAACCGGTGTTCCTGGGCCCGGACGACTACCTGCACTACCTGGACTGCCTGCGCATGGCGGCGCGCGAGCACGACCTGGCCATTCATGCCTACGGCTTGCGGCCCAACCATATTCACCTGGTGGCCACGCCGCGTGGACCCGATTCGCTGAGCCTGACCATGCAGGCCGTGGGGCGCCGCTACGCACGCTACTTCAACCGCACGGCAGGCCGCACGGGCACGCTGTGGGAAGGACGCTTCCGGTCCGCGGTGTTCGATCCTGCCGAATGGATGCTGCCGGCGATGCTGTATGCCGAAGGCAACGCCATGCGGGCAGGCGAGGTCATGACACCGGAGGCGGACTGCTGGAGCAGCTACCGCCACCACGTCGGCATTGAGGCCAGCACACTTGTGAGCGATCACTCCGCATATTGGGAGCTGGGCAATACGCCGTTCGAGCGGCAGTCAAACTACCGGTCCCTCAGCAACGAGGGCCTGTCGGGCCGGACGCTCGCGACCTTGCGCAAGCACGCTCACAGCGGCTGGCCGCTCGGGGACGACGCTTTCCTTGCGCAACTCGAGCGTCAGGGCACACGGCGCGTGCAGCCGCTGCCAAAGGGCCGTCCGCGACGCGAACCGCTTGCCGAGACCCATGAATCCGACGAATCAGTGACGTAGTCAGCCCACCGGGGCGGCCAGATGTTGATTGCGCGCCGGTGCCCTCGCAAAATAATGTGTCCCCATTTAACGTCATCTCCAAATCGGTGCGAATTTAAATGTGTTCTGACCCTATTTAAAAACTTTGCAGGCTTTGTGGGATTCCCATATAGTTGCTCCACCCACAGTCATTGTGCGGCGCGTCACGCTCGTGTACGCCGCTGCGGTTCCCCGTAGTTTTCCTGTCAGCAGATGATGAGCCGGTCCAAACCGGCCCAGCCGGTGCAGATTTGTGTCCGGCGCGCAGGCAGCAGTACGGTCCCGTTCGGTTTGCCCGGCATTCCGCGCAGCCTTCACCGGAATTCAGCCCGTGGACCAATCGCAAAACCATCCGGCCCAGGAACTGGCCCAGGCGCAGACCAGCGCAACTTCCACTGACATCGCTCTGCGTCCGCAGTCGCAAGGCCTGTATGACCCGACCAATGAGCACGATGCCTGCGGCGTCGGCATGGTCGCGCATATCAAGGGCAAGAAGACGCACGAGATCATCAGCCAGGGCCTGAAGATCCTCGAGAACCTGGACCACCGGGGTGCCGTCGGCGCGGACGCGCTGATGGGCGACGGCGCCGGCATCCTGATCCAGATTCCGGACCAGTTCTACCGCGAAGAAATGGCCGCGCAGGGCGTGAGCCTGCCGCCCGCCGGCGAATACGGCGTGGGCATGATCTTCCTGCCGAAGGAACACGCCTCGCGCCTCGCCTGCGAACAGGAACTCGAGCGCACGGTCCGCCTGGAAGGCCAGGTCGTGCTGGGCTGGCGCGACGTGCCCGTCGACGCCGCCATGCCGATGTCGCCGACGGTCCGCAAGACTGAGCCGGTGATCCGCCAGATCTTCATCGGCCGCGGCCGCGACATCATGACCACGGACGCGCTGGAACGTAAGCTCTACGTGATCCGCAAGACCGCCAGCCACGCCATCCAGGCACTCAAGCTCAAGCACGGCAAGGAATACTTCGTGCCGTCGATGTCGGCCCGTACCGTGGTGTACAAGGGCCTGCTGCTGGCCAACCAAGTCGGCGAGTACTACCTGGACCTGCAGGACCCGCGCGCCGTCTCGGCGCTGGCCCTGGTGCACCAGCGCTTCTCGACCAACACCTTCCCGGCCTGGGAACTGGCCCACCCGTACCGCATGGTCGCCCACAACGGCGAAATCAACACGGTCAAGGGCAACGTCAACTGGATCAACGCGCGTACCGGCGCGATCTCGTCGCCGGTGCTCGGCGACGACCTGCCCAAGCTGTGGCCGCTGATCTATCCGGGCCAGTCCGATACGGCATCGTTCGACAACTGCCTCGAACTGCTGACGATGGCGGGCTACCCGCTCGTCCACGCGATGATGATGATGATCCCGGAAGCCTGGGAACAGCACACGCTGATGGACGACAACCGCCGCGCCTTCTATGAATACCACGCCGCCATGATGGAGCCGTGGGACGGCCCGGCCGCGATCTGCTTCACCGATGGCCGCCAGATCGGCGCGACGCTGGACCGCAACGGCCTGCGTCCGGCCCGTTTCTACGTGACCGAGGACGACATCGTCGTACTGGCCTCGGAAGCCGGCGTGCTGCCGTTCCCCGAGTCGCGCATTGTTGAAAAGTGGCGCCTGCAGCCGGGCAAGATGTTCCTGATCGACATGGAGCAGGGCCGCATCATCGACGACAAGGAACTGAAGGACAACCTGGCCAACGCCAAGCCGTACAAGAGCTGGATCGATGCCGTCCGCATCAAGCTCGACGAGATCGAAGCCAAGCCGGAAGACGTCGCCGCCGAGAAGAAGCCCGTGGCGAAGCTGCTGGACCGCCAGCAATCGTTCGGCTACACGCAGGAAGACGTCAAGTTCCTGATGGCGCCGATGGCGCTGTCGGGCGAGGAAGCCACCGGCTCGATGGGCAACGACTCGCCGCTGGCTGTGCTGTCGTCGAAGAACAAGACGCTGTACCACTACTTCAAGCAGCTGTTCGCCCAGGTGACCAACCCGCCGATCGACCCGATCCGCGAGAACATGGTGATGTCGCTGGTGTCGTTCATCGGCCCGAAGCCGAACCTGCTCGAGCTGAACAACATCAACCCGCCGATGCGCCTCGAAGTGTCCCAGCCGGTGCTGGACTTCAAGGACATCGCCAAGATCCGCAACATCGAGCACTACACTGGCGGCAAGTTCCGTTCGTACGAACTGAACATCTGCTACCCGACCGCCTGGGGCAAGGAAGGCATCGAAGCGCGCCTGGCCTCGCTGTGCGCCGAAGCCGTGGATGCGGTGCGTTCGGGCTACAACATCCTGATCGTGACCGATCGCCGCGTGGATGCCGACCATGTCGCGATTCCCGCGCTGCTGGCCACGTCCGCGATTCACCACCACCTGGTGGAGAAGGGCCTGCGCACGTCCACCGGCCTGGTGGTCGAGACCGGTACCGCGCGTGAAGTGCACCACTTCGCGCTGCTGGCCGGCTACGGCGCGGAAGCCGTGCACCCGTACCTGGCGATGGAAACGCTGGCCGACATGGCCACCGGCCTGTCGGGCGACCTGTCGCCCGAGAAGGCAGTCAAGAACTTCGTCAAGGCGATCGGCAAGGGCCTGTTCAAGGTGATGTCCAAGATGGGCATCTCCACCTACATGTCGTACACCGGCGCGCAGATCTTCGAAGCCATCGGCCTGTCGCGCGAGCTGGTGCAGAAGTACTTCCACGGCACGCCGTCGAACGTCGAGGGCATCGGCATCTTCGAAGTGGCCGAGGAAGCGCTACGCCTGCACAAGGACGCCTTCGGCGCGAGCCCGGTGCTGGAGAACATGCTGGACGCCGGCGGCGAGTACGCCTTCCGCATCCGCGGCGAAGAGCATATGTGGACCCCGGACTCGATCGCCAAGCTGCAGCACTCGGTGCGCGCGGACGACGGCAAGGGTGCCTACCAGACGTACAAGGAATACGCCAACATCATCAACGACCAGAGCAAGCGCCACATGACGCTGCGCGGCCTGTTCGAGTTCAAGGTCGACCCGGCCAAGGCGATTCCGCTGGAAGAAGTCGAGCCCGCCAAGGAAATCGTGCGGCGCTTCGCGACCGGCGCGATGTCGCTTGGCTCGATCTCGACCGAAGCGCACACCACGCTGGCGCTGGCGATGAACCGCATCGGCGGCAAGTCCAACACCGGCGAAGGCGGCGAGGACGAGAAGCGCTACCGCAACGAGCTGCGCGGTATCCCCATCAAGCAGGGCGATACCCTGAAGAGCGTGCTGGGCGACGGCGTGATCGAGACGGAACTGGAGCTGAAGGACGGCGACTCGCTGCGTTCCAAGATCAAGCAGGTGGCGTCGGGCCGTTTCGGCGTGACCGCCGAGTACCTGGCTTCGGCTGACCAGATCCAGATCAAGATGGCGCAGGGCGCCAAGCCGGGCGAAGGCGGCCAGCTGCCGGGCCACAAGGTGTCGGACTACATCGGCAAGCTGCGTTACTCGGTGCCGGGCGTCGGCCTGATCTCGCCGCCCCCGCACCACGACATCTACTCGATCGAGGATCTGGCGCAGCTGATCCACGACCTGAAGAACGTCAACCCGTCGTCGGACATCTCGGTCAAGCTGGTGTCCGAGGTAGGCGTCGGCACGGTGGCTGCCGGTGTGTCCAAGGCCAAGGCCGACCACGTGGTGATCGCCGGCCATGACGGCGGCACCGGCGCTTCGCCGTGGTCGTCGATCAAGCACGCCGGCACGCCGTGGGAGCTGGGCCTGGCCGAAACGCAGCAGACCCTGCTGCTGAACGGCCTGCGCAACCGCATCCGCGTGCAGGCCGACGGCCAGATGAAGACCGGCCGCGACGTCGTGATCGGCGCGCTGCTGGGTGCCGACGAGTTTGGCTTCGCCACGGCGCCGCTGGTTGCCGAGGGCTGCATCATGATGCGCAAGTGCCACCTGAACACCTGCCCGGTGGGCGTGGCCACGCAGGATCCGCAGTTGCGCAAGAAGTTCCAGGGCAAGCCGGAACACGTGGTGAACTTCTTCTTCTTCGTCGCTGAAGAGGCCCGCGAGATCATGGCCCAGCTTGGCATCCGTACCTTCGACGAGCTGATCGGCCGCGCCGACCTGCTCGACACGAAGGCCGGCATCGAACACTGGAAGGCACGCGGTCTGGACTTCACCCGTATCTTCCACCAGGTGGCGCTGCCGGCGGACACGCCGCTGTACCACACCGACGTGCAGGACCATGGCCTGTCGGCCGAAGCCGGCAAGGCGCTGGACCACGTGCTGATCGCCAAGGCGCGTCCGGCGATCGAGAAGGGCGAGCGTGTCTCGTTCATCCAGCCGGTCAAGAACGTGAACCGCACGGTTGGTGCGATGCTGTCGGGCGTGGTGGCCAAGCAGTACGGTCACGAGGGCCTGCCGGACGACACCATCCACATCCAGCTGCAGGGCACCGCCGGCCAGTCGTTCGGCGCGTTCCTGGCGCACGGCATCACGCTGGACCTCGTTGGTGACGGCAATGACTACGTCGGCAAGGGCCTGTCGGGCGGCCGCGTGATCGTGCGTGCCCCGCACGAGTTCCGCGGCGACCCGACCCGCAACATCATCGTCGGCAATACCGTGCTGTACGGTGCGATCGCCGGTGAAGCGTTCTTCAACGGCGTGGCCGGCGAGCGCTTTGCGGTGCGCAACTCGGGCGCGGTGGCCGTGGTGGAAGGCACCGGCGACCACGGTTGCGAGTACATGACCGGCGGTACCGTGGTGGTGCTGGGCGGCACCGGCCGCAACTTCGCGGCCGGCATGTCGGGCGGCGTGGCCTACGTCTATGACGAGGACGGCCTGTTCGACAAGCGCTGCAACACCTCGATGGTGGCACTGGAAGCGGTGCTGGCCTCGGCCGACCAGGAGAAGGGCCAGCCGCAGGCTTCGTGGCACAAGGTCGGCGGCAAGCGTGTGCTGGATGAAGTCATCCTGCGCAACCTGATCGAGCAGCACTTCCGCTACACCGGTTCCGAGCGCGCCAAGGCGCTGCTGGCGGACTGGACCACGGCGCGCCGCAAATTCGTCAAGGTCTTCCCGACCGAGTACAAGCGCGCGCTGGGCGAGATGTACGCGAAGGAACAGGCTGCCCGCGACAGCGACCGCGAAGCCATCGCCGCCTGATCCGCGGCACCACGAGACAGGGACCGCAGCCAAGACAACACCGGCGGCGGTCCCGACAAGATACTGACCTCACAGCAAGGCCGGCCATGCCGGTCTTGCCCAGCAAGACCAAGGACGCAACATGGGTAAGGCGACTGGCTTTCTCGAATTTCCGCGCCAGAACGAAGGCTACGAAGCGGTAGTCAAGCGCGTGAAGCACTACAAGGAATTCGTGTTCGCGCTGTCCGACAGCGAAGCGAAGATCCAGGGTGCGCGCTGCATGGACTGCGGCATCCCGTTCTGCAACAACGGCTGCCCGGTCAACAACATCATTCCGGACTTCAACGACCTGGTGTACCGCCAGGACTGGAAGAGCGCCATCGAGGTGCTGCACCAGACCAACAATTTCCCGGAATTCACCGGCCGCATCTGCCCCGCACCGTGCGAGGCCGCCTGCACGCTGGGCATCAATGAACTGCCGGTCGGCATCAAGTCGATCGAGCACGCCATCATCGACAAGGCCTGGGAAGAAGGCTGGGTCGCCCCGCAGCCGCCCAAGCACAAGACCGGCAAGACCGTGGCCGTGGTCGGCTCGGGCCCCGCTGGCCTGGCTGCCGCGCAGCAGCTGGCACGCGCCGGCCATGACGTGACCGTGTTCGAGAAGAACGACCGCATCGGCGGCCTGCTGCGCTACGGCATCCCCGACTTCAAGATGGAGAAGACGCTGATCGACCGCCGCATCGAGCAGATGCAGGCCGAAGGCGTGACCTTCCGCCCGGGCGTGATGGTGACCGACGGCGCGCTGCCGGCCGGCATCAAGAACTACGCCCGCGAAACCATTCCGGCCAAGGACCTGATGGACCAGTTCGACGCGGTCGTGCTGGCCGGCGGTTCGGAAGTGCCGCGCGATCTGCCGGTGCCGGGCCGCGACCTGAATGGCATCCACTTCGCGCTGGAATTCCTGATCCCGCAGAACAAGGAAGTGGCCGGTGACGGCGAGAACGACATCCGCGCCGAAGGCAAGAACGTGATCGTGATCGGCGGTGGCGATACGGGTTCCGACTGCGTCGGCACCTCCAACCGCCATGGCGCCGCCTCGGTGACCCAGTTCGAACTGCTGCCGCAGCCGCCGGAAGAAGAGAACAAGCCGCTGGTGTGGCCGTACTGGCCGATCAAGCTGCGCACCTCGTCGTCGCACGATGAAGGCTGCGAGCGCGACTGGTCCGTCGCCACCAAGGAATTCATCGGCGAGAACGGCAAGGTCACCGCGCTGAAGGCCTGCCGCGTCGAGTGGAAGGACGGCAAGATGCAGGAAGTGCCGGGCAGCGAGTTCATCCTGCCGGCCGATCTGGTGCTGCTGGCCATGGGCTTCACCAACCCGGTGGGTTCCATGCTCGAAGCGTTCGGCGTGGATACCGATGCGCGCAAGAACGCCAAGGCCGCTACCGAAGGCGAGCGTGCCTACCAGACCAATGTGCCGAAGGTGTTCGCCGCTGGCGACGTGCGCCGCGGGCAGTCGCTGGTGGTGTGGGCGATCCGCGAAGGCCGCCAGGCCGCACGTTCGGTCGACGCGTTCCTGATGGGGCATTCGGAACTGCCGCGCTGATCGGCTGAAAGGCTCTGTTCAAAAAGCCCGCCCGGTGGAAGCCAGGCGGGCTTTTTGTTTGCCCGTGACCGTGTTCAGGCGGTCAGCGTGCGCTCCATGATCAGCGCACCGTGCCCGTAGCCTGCGAGCTTGGCGGCATGTACAGCGGCGGCGTGCGCCGCGATCGGCGCGTACCCAAGCCTGCGCCACCAATCGGCCGCCGATTGCACGGCGATCAGCCTTGAGTGCCGCAGGCCGGCTTCGAGCGCCGCATACATGGCCGCCTCGTACAACCGCTGTGCAAGGCCGCCGCCACGCCCGGCCGGTGCCACGGCCATGTCATGGACGAACCATGTGAGAGAGGTGGTGGCGTCAGTGTCGTCGTGCGTGGATGGCATCAGTACGCCGTCCAGCGGCGGCAGGCTGCTTTGGGGCCAGGAATGGGTGAACAGGTAGGCGGCCAGCGGCGCGCGCCCGTCGCCTGACGTCGCCACCCAGCAGGTGGCCGGCGATAGCGCCAGCCGGCTTGCGAAGGCCTCGCTGCCTTCCATGAGATCACTGCGATAGCACTGCGCCTGGATCCTGAGCACGCCAGGCAGATCAGCGGCCGTCATGCGCCGCACGAGGAAATCGGACATCGCGCCATTGTAGGTGACATTGCAACTCGTTGCGCAAAGATGAGGTCCGTTCGCGCCCGCTTCGGAGCGTTTCAGGGTTCTCCCGCGCTATGGTTTACGTGCCTGTGCCCTGCATGGGGTTGTTCGTACAATTTTCAAAAAACAATAAACGGAAACTGCCTCGAATCCTTTTTCAGCCGACCCAGTTGCGGTCCTGCCAAGCGGGACGCGCCGGAGAAAATTGATGTCCGAAGTACGCAACTTGTCGCGGCTTTGGCGAGGTAAAGCGAAGTTGACGCTTCCTGCTGCCATCCGGGATGCCGTAGTGACGTGGTTTGGGGTGTTGGCCGTCTTGTCGGCGGTGGGGATGCCTTTTGCCGCGCAAGCCGTATCGGCGGCCACCGCGTCGGCGCCGCCCGCCGTCGCGCGGACGATGTCGTTTCCGGCCCGGCCAATGCGGCTGATCGTTCCGTTTCCTGCTGGCGGCGTAGCCGACGCGATCGCACGCCTGCTTGCCGAGCGCCTGTCGGCGCGCCTGGGGGTGCCGGTGGACGTCGACAACCGGCCCGGCGCGGCCGGCACCACGGCCGGCGATGTCGTAGCCAAGGCCAGCTCGGATGGCCACACGCTGCTGTTCCACCAGGCCAATATGTTGATCCAGCCGGGGCTGGAGCCAGTGCCGTATGACGTAGTGCGTGACTTCACGCCGGTGGCGCGCGTCGCCACGACGCCGCTCTTCCTGGTCATCGACGGCCGGCTGCCCATGCGCACGCCGGAGCAATGGGCTGTCGCCGTCAAGTCGAACCCTGGTTCCTACAGCTATGGCTACGGCCAGCCGGGCAGCCCGTCCCACCTGTATGCGGAGTACGCGGTGCGCGGCGTGCGAAACGGCGTACCGCTGGTGATGGCCAAGGGCGAAGGCGCGGTCGTGCAGGAGATGCTGGCCGGGCGGGTCAGTGCCTGCTTCTGTTCATATGCGGCCGTGCAAAGCCATGTGAAAAGCGGCTCACTGCGCCTGATCGGCGTGACCGGCGTGTCGCGCTCGACGCTGGCGCCGTTGGTGCCAACACTGCAGGAGTCCGGTCTGGAAGGCTATGCCGCCGCAGCCTGGTTCGGCGTCATGGCACCGGCCAAGACGCCGCGCGCCATCATCGCCAGGCTGGCGGGCGAACTGGACGAGGTGATGTCCGAGCATGAAGTCCGGTCGCGCCTGATGGCCGCCGGCCTGACGCCATTGCGCGATTCGCCCGAGGCCTTCGCGACCGCGATCCGCTCGGAATCGATCCAGTGGCAGGTCATCCTGCGCGATGCCGCGCAAGGGGAGCCCTAGCGCCAGTGTGGCGGCAGGCACACGGGCGCCTGCAGGTCTAGGTAGTAGCCCTTATAATGGCCGACTGCCCAGACTGCTGCCAACGTGACTGATCCTGCCCAGAATCTCGTCGAACTCAACGCGGTAGATTTTTCCTACTCGCCCGAGGCCAAGCCGATCCTGACCGGCCTGACCATGCATTTCCCGCGTGGCAAGGTGATTGCGGTGATGGGCGGATCGGGCTGCGGCAAGACCACCGTGCTGCGCCTGATTGGCGGGCAGGTGCGGCCGCAGTCTGGCGCGGTCACGTTCCGCGGCGCCGATATCCATGCGCTCGATGTGACAGGGCTGTACGGGGTGCGGCGCCAGATGGGCATGCTGTTCCAGTTCGGTGCGTTGTTTACCGATCTGTCGGTGTTCGATAATGTGGCGTTTCCGCTGCGCGAGCACACGGACCTGCCCGAATCGATGATCCGCGACCTGGTGCTGATGAAGCTCAACGCCGTGGGCCTGCGCGGCGCGCGCGACCTGATGCCATCGCAGATCTCCGGCGGTATGGCGCGCCGGGTGGCGCTCGCGCGCGCCATTGCACTCGATCCCGCGCTGCTGATGTACGACGAGCCCTTTGCCGGGCTCGATCCGATTTCCCTGGGGCTGACCGCGCGGCTGATCCGCAGCCTCAATGATGCGCTGGGCGCGACCACCATCATTGTTTCGCACGACGTGCACGAAACCTTCCAGATCGCCGACTACGTGTATTTCATTGCCAACGGCCGCATCGCCGCGCATGGCGAGCCGGAGGCCCTGCGCGCCTCGACGGATCCGTTCGTGCATCAGTTCGTCCATGCCGAGGCGGATGGCCCGGTGCCGTTCCACTACCCGGGCCCGTCTCTGGCCGAGGATTTTGCCGGTGGAGGTGCGCAGTGACGGGCTTTCTGACCGCCATCGGCGCCACGGTGCGGCAAGGCGTTTCCGGCCTGGGCCGCGCGACCCGCATGTTCTTCACCGTGCTGGGCCTGTCGCCGGCCCTGCTGCGTCGCTTCCGCCTGGTATCCGACCAGATCTTCTTCGTCGGCAACCTGTCGCTCGTGATCATTGCCGTGTCCGGCCTGTTCGTCGGCTTCGTGCTCGGCCTGCAGGGCTATTACACGCTGAATCGCTACGGCTCCGAGCAGGCGCTCGGGCTGCTGGTGGCGCTGTCGCTGGTGCGCGAACTGGGGCCGGTGGTAACCGCGCTGCTGTTCGCCGGCCGCGCAGGCACGTCGCTGACCGCGGAGATCGGCCTGATGAAGGCGGGCGAACAGCTGGCGGCGATGGAGATGATGGCCGTCAACCCGTTGCAGCGCGTGATTGCGCCGCGGTTCTGGGCCGGCGTGGTGGCCATGCCGGTACTGGCCGCGATTTTCAGCGCCGTCGGCGTTCTGGGCGGCTACCTGGTGGGCGTGCAGCTCATCGGCGTGGATGCCGGTGCCTTCTGGTCGCAGATGCAGGGTGGGGTGGATGTGCGGGACGACGTGCTCAATGGCGTCGTCAAGAGTTTTATCTTCGGCATCGCCGTGACGTTCATTGCGCTGTACCAGGGGTTCGAGGCCAAGCCCACGCCGGAAGGCGTATCGCGCGCCACGACCCGCACGGTGGTGATTGCGTCACTGGCCGTGCTGGGGCTGGATTTCCTGCTGACCGCGCTGATGTTCAGCTGATGGGCAACGGCACCGGGGACAACTGGCAGGACAACGGGTAGAAAGAGATCCCAATGAAAAAAAGTGCACTCGATTTCTGGGTGGGGTTGTTCGTGGTGGCAGGCTTCGTTGCCCTGCTGTTCCTCGCCCTGAAGGCTGGCAACATGAGCGCCTTCACATTCCAGGAAACCTACGCGGTCGAAGCGCGCTTCGACAATATCGGCGGGCTCAAGCCGCGCGCCCCGGTCAAGAGCGCCGGCGTGGTGGTGGGGCGTGTGGCCGCGATCCGGTTCGACGACAAGACCTACCAGGCGACGGTCGTCATGAACCTGGAAAAGCAGTACCAGTTTCCGAAGGACACCTCGGCCAAGATCCTGACCTCCGGGCTGCTTGGCGAGCAGTACATTGGCCTGGAGGCAGGCGGTGATACCGCCATGCTGGCACAGGGTTCGCGCATCACCATGACGCAGTCGGCCGTGGTGCTGGAGAACCTGATCGGCCAGTTCCTCTACAACAAGGCGGCTGATGCCGGGGCCGGCGGGGGCAGTAGTGGTGGCGCTGCAAGTGCGCCAGCGCTGGGCGGAGCCGCCAAATGACAGGTCCTGCCCGCAAGCTGGCACTCAGGCGCGTGGCCCTGGCGTTCGCGGCCAGTGCGCTGATGGTGCTGGCTGGTTGCGCGACCGGCCCGAACGCCAACCCGAAGGACCCGATCGAACCGTTTAACCGCGAGGTCTCGCGCATCAACGAGGACTTCGACAAGGGCGTGCTGAAGCCGGTTGCCCAGCTTTATGCCGACTACATTCCGTCGCCGGTCCAGACCGCGGTGGACAATTTCTTTTCCAACGTCAGTGATGTCTACTCGGCGGTGAACAACCTGTTGCAGGGCAAGCCCAGCCGTGCCGCCGAGGACACCATGCGCGTGGCCATCAACAGTGTGCTGGGCATCGGTGGCCTGATCGACATTGCCACGCCGGCCGGCCTGCCCAAGTACAAGGAAGATTTCGGCCAGACCCTCGGCGTGTGGGGCGTGCCGTCGGGGCCGTACCTCGTGCTGCCGCTGTTCGGGCCGAGCACCGTGCGCGACACGGCCGGCATGCTGGTGGACCGGCAGATCGACCCGTCGGCCTATTTCTATCCGGTCTCGCTGCGCAATTCGCTGGTCGGGGTGCGCATCGTTGCAGGCCGCGCGCAGCTGCTCGGCGCGACCAACCTGCTCGAGCAGGCGGCGCTGGACAAGTACGCGTTCATGCGCGATGCCTACCTGCAACGGCGCGAGTACCTGATCTACGACGGCAATCCTCCGGGTCAGGAGAACGAGGAATCCGACAGCGACGGTGTGCCGCAACAGCCACAGCAGCCACAACAGCCGGCGTCGCAACCGCCAGCCGCGCCGTCCGAAGGGGCGACGCAGCCCGAAGGCCAGAACCTGCCCGTGCCGACGTCGCCGATACAACGCATCGTTCCGGGCGGCGGTCTGCGTATTCGTTGAGCCCATTCATTGACCCCGTTGAACCGCTGCGCGGCGCTGTGAATGCGCTGTGAGCACTGAAACAAATTGTTTTGAAGTGGCGCCGGATGCGCTGGTGCCCGCAACTTGCCGCCATGGACTGTGTTCCAATGTGCGAAACGCCTCGGGATTCCGGGCCAGCCAGAAGCCACGGCCGGTTCCTCCGGGGGCGGCGAATAAATCTGACTGAGAAGGAAAACCCATGATCAAGCGACTGTTGCTCCCCTTCCTCGCTGTAGCAGCCTTTGCCGGCGCCGCCCATGCGCAGGTTTCGGCGCAGGATGCCGCCAGCCCCGACGCACTGGTCAAGACCCTGGTCAACGAAGTGATGACCAGCGTCAAGAGCGACAAGGACATGCAGGCCGGCAATATCGCCAAGATCACCGCGCTGGTCGAGCAGAAGATCCTGCCGAACGCGAACTTCCAGAAGACCACGCAGATCGCCATGGGCCGCAACTGGTCCAAGGCCACGCCCGAGCAGCAGAAGGTGATCACCGACGAGTTCAAGACGCTGCTGATCCGCACCTACGCCGGCGCCATTGCGCAGATCCGCGACCAGACCGTGCAATACAAGCCGTATCGCGGTTCGCCTGACGACACCGATGCCACGATCCGCACCCAGGTGATCAACAAGGGCGAGCCGATCCAGCTCGACTACCGCCTTGAGAAGACCGCGCAGGGCTGGAAGGTCTATGACATCAATGTGCTGGGCGCCTGGCTGACCGAGGCCTACAAGGGCAGCTTCAATACCATCGTCGGCCAGCAGGGCGTGGATGGCGTGATCAAGACGCTGCAGGACCGCAATCGACAACTGGCGAACGCCAAGAGCTGATGCCGTGGGGCAGGCTGGCGCTGCATTGCAGCACGCATCGCCAAACTGCCTTACAATAGCCGTACGCACACAAGCTCCCGCCTTCCGGCGGGAGCTTGTGTTTCCGGACCCCCTCTGGCATTCCCGATCCGACTTCTCCAATGCTCTCGCTTGGCACCTCGCTGACCAACCAGAACGCCGCCGCCGTGCTGCGTGATGGACTGTCGCGCGTTGCGCAAGGCGAAACGCAGGTGGACTGCTCCGCGCTGGAGCAGGTGGATTCGTCCGCCGTGGCCGTGCTGTTGGCCTGGCAGCGTACCGCTGCCGCCCGCCATGGCAAGCTGGCACTGAGCAGCGTGCCGCCGCAGTTGGCCGAGCTGGCTTCGCTGTACGGCGTCGACAACCTGCTGGGTCTGGCGCCGCAGGCGGCCTCGCACCGACATTGAACCGGCATCCCTGACCGCGCGCCTCAACAGCGGTCATCCGGATGCCCCGGCCGCCGCCTGAAGCGGTGGCCGCGTCCCAAGCGGGAGTCTCCCCGCATCCCCTATAATTCCGGGTTGTTCGCCCATTCCCCCGCAGCACTTCGGGCCGGGTCAGGGTAGCCCGGGCACCAGTTGGTCCCCATTTCCAGACGGCCGGTCCCAGGCGGGCCAGCCCCAGACATTTGGCCATGAAAGCCATCGAACTCACCGACGTTCGCAAGCGCTACAGCAACCTGCAAGCGCTAAAGGGCGTCAGCTTCACCGTCGAGCGCGGCGAATTCTTCGGTCTGCTCGGCCCCAACGGTGCCGGCAAGACCACGCTGATTTCCATCCTGGCGGGCCTGAACCGTGCCGATTCCGGCCGCGTCAGTGTGCTGGGGCACGATGTCGTGTCCGACTACCGCATGGCGCGGCGTATGCTCGGCGTGGTGCCGCAGGAACTTGTGTTCGACCCCTTCTTCACCGTGCGCGAGACGCTGCGGCTGCAGTCCGGCTACTTCGGCCTGACGCGCAACGACGACTGGATCGACGAGATCATGGCCAACCTCGATCTCACCAACAAGGCCGACGCCAATATGCGCCAGCTTTCCGGAGGCATGAAGCGGCGCGTGCTGGTGGCACAGGCGCTGGTGCACCGTCCGCCCGTGATCGTGCTGGACGAACCCACCGCTGGCGTCGATGTGGAATTGCGCCAGACGCTGTGGAAGTTCATCTCGAGGCTGAACCGGGAAGGGCACACGATCATCCTGACCACGCATTACCTGGAAGAGGCCGAAGCGCTGTGCGACCGCATCGCCATGCTGAAATTCGGCGAAGTGGTGGCACTGGACCGCACCAGCAACCTGCTGACGCAGTTCGCCGGCCTGCAACTGGTGCTGACGTTCTCGCGCGGCACGTTGCCCGCGGCGCTGGAGCCACTGCGCATGCCGGCCAATCCGGGCGAGCGCGCGGTGCGCTTGCGCCTGTCGGGCTACCCGGCCGTGGAACCCATCCTGGCCGCCTGCCGCGAGGCGGGCTGTGAAATCGAAGACATGGAAATCAACAAGGCCGATCTCGAGGATGTGTTCGTCCAGATCATGCGCCGCGAGGGCCACATGCCCGGTGCATTGCCCGACCAGGCCATGGAGGCCGCGGCATGAAGCAGCCAGGCGATATCGAAGTGCTCGACGGCACGCGGCTCGCGCCGATGGCGGTGGGTGGGCTGGTAGGCTTCCGCACGCTGCTCTACAAGGAAGTGCTGCGCTTCTGGAAGGTCAGTTTCCAGACCGTGGCCGCGCCAGTGCTCACGGCCGTGCTGTACCTGCTGATCTTCGGCCACGTGCTGGAAGACCGCGTCAAGGTCTATGACCAGATCAGCTACACCGCCTTCCTGGTGCCAGGGCTGGTGATGATGAGCGTGCTGCAGAACGCCTTCGCCAACAGTTCTTCGTCGCTGATCCAGTCCAAGATCACCGGCAACCTGGTGTTCGTGCTGCTGCCGCCGCTGTCGCACTGGGAGATGTTCGGTGCCTACGTGGTGGCCTCGGTGATCCGCGGGCTGTCCGTCGGGCTGGGCGTGCTGCTTGTGACCGCATGGTTCGCCAACCTGCATTTCGCCAACGTGGGCTGGATCCTCATGTTTGCGCTGCTGGGCGCTGGCATCCTGGGCACGCTTGGACTGATCGCCGGCATCTGGGCGGAAAAATTCGACCAGCTGGCCGCATTCCAGAACTTCCTGATCATGCCCGCGACGTTCCTGTCGGGCGTGTTCTATTCCATCCATTCGCTGCCCGCCTTCTGGCAGGCGGTGTCCCATGCCAACCCGTTCTTCTACATGATCGACGGCTTCCGCTATGGCTTCTTCGGCGTCTCGGACGTGTCGCCGATGTTCAGCCTGGCGGTGGTCGGCGCAGCCTTCGTGCTGCTCGCGGCGCTGGCGCTGCGCCTGTTGAAGTCGGGTTACAAGCTGCGTCACTGAAACTGAAACGCGGCCATCCACACAGAAGAGAAGATAGACATGCTGCCTACTCCGGAACAAGTCAGGGATTACATTGCCCAAGGATTGCCCTGCGAACACCTGGAAGTCGAGGGTGACGGCCAGCACTTCTTTGCCACCATCGTCAGCGCCGAGTTCGACGGCAAGCGGCTGATCCAGCGCCACCAGCGCGTGTACGCCGCGCTCGGCGAGCGCATGCGCGCCGAGATCCATGCGCTGTCGATGAAGACGCTGACGCCGGCCGAGTGGCAGGCGGGCGCCGGCAAGTAAGGGCCGGCAGCTTCACAGATCCGAGCCGCGTGCCTGGCGCGTGCGGCTCCCGCGATAACGATGCCGGACGTGCCTGACCCGTCCGGCAGCAACTGACAGAACATGGACAAATTCCAGATCCAGGGCAATGGCCCGCTCAAAGGCGAGATCCGTGTTTCCGGCGCGAAGAACGCCGCGCTGCCGATCCTCTGTGCCGGCCTGCTGACGACCGACACCGTCACCATCGACAACGTGCCGAACCTGCAGGACACGCGCACCATGCTCAAGCTGCTGCGGCAGATGGGCATGCACGCCGAACTCAATGGCGCGACGGCCACGCTCACGGGCACGGACATCAGTTCGCCCGAAGCGCCGTACGAGCTGGTGAAGACCATGCGTGCGTCGATCCTGGTGCTCGGGCCGCTGGTCGCGCGCTTCGGCGAGGCCCGGGTTTCGCTGCCCGGCGGCTGCGGCATCGGCGCGCGCCCGGTGGACCAACACATCAAGGGCCTGCAGGCCATGGGTGCCGAGATCAATATCGAGCACGGTTTCATCCATGCCCGCGCGAGCCGGCTGAAGGGCGCGCGCGTGGTGACGGACATGATCACCGTGACCGGCACGGAAAACCTGCTGATGGCCGCGACCCTCGCCGACGGCGAGACGGTGCTGGAAAACGCCGCGCGCGAACCCGAGGTGACCGACCTCGCCAACCTGCTCGTCAAGATGGGCGCGAAGATCGACGGCATCGGTACCGACCGGCTGGTCGTGCAGGGCGTCGACAAGCTGCATGGCGCGCAGCACTCGGTCGTTGCCGACCGCATCGAGGCCGGCACCTTCCTGTGCGCGGCCGCGGCCACGCTGGGCGACCTGGTCCTGCGCGATATTCCTCCGCTGATCCTCGACGCCGTGCTGATCAAGCTGCGCGAGGCCGGTGCCAACGTGGAAACCGGCGACGACTGGATCCGCCTGAGCATGCCGCACCGCGCGCAGGCCGTGAGCTTCCGTACCTCGGAGTATCCGGCCTTCCCGACCGACATGCAGGCTCAGTTCATGGCGCTCAATGCCGTGGCCGATGGCACCGCGCGCATCACCGAGACGATCTTCGAAAACCGCTTCATGCACGTGCAGGAGCTGAACCGCCTGGGCGCGAACATCACCGCCGAGGGCAATACCGCGGTGGTGACGGGCGTGCCGCGCCTGTCCGGTGCGAGCGTGATGGCGACCGACCTGCGCGCCTCGGCGAGCCTGGTCATTGCCGGCCTGGTGGCCGACGGCGACACCGTGATCGACCGCATCTACCACCTGGACCGCGGTTACGACCGCATGGAAGACAAGCTGTCGGCAGTTGGCGCCAAGATCCGCCGCATTGCCTGAGGAACCCGATGAGCCCCGCTTTCAACGCTTCGCCCAGCCAGCTCACCCTGGCGCTTTCCAAGGGCCGCATCTTCAAGGAAACGCTGCCGCTGCTCGAGGCCGCAGGTATCCGTGTTACCGAGGATCCGGAGACTTCGCGCAAACTGATCCTGCCGACCTCCGATCCGGCCGTGCGCGTGATCATCGTGCGCGCCTCCGACGTGCCGACCTACGTGCAATATGGCGCCGCCGATTTCGGCGTGGCCGGCAAGGACGTGCTGATGGAGCACGGCATGATCGGCCTGTATGCGCCGATCGACCTGAACATCGCCCGCTGCCGCATGTCGGTCGCGGTGCCGGCCGGGTTTGACTACGCGAATGCGGTGCGCCAGGGCGCGCGCCTCGCGGTAGCCACCAAGTATGTGCAGACTGCGCGCGAGCACTTTGCCAAGAAGGGCGTGCACGTCGACCTGATCAAGCTGTACGGCTCGATGGAGCTTGGGCCGCTGGTTGGCCTGTCCGATGCCATCGTCGACCTGGTCAGCACGGGCGGCACGCTGCGCGCCAACAACCTGGTGGAAGTGGAAGAGATCGTGCAGATTTCGTCGCGCCTGGTGGTGAACCAGGCGGCGCTAAAGCTCAAGCGCGAAAGGCTGACGCCGATTCTCGACGCGTTCGAGAAGGCATCGGCGGCGCTGGCCTGAGGCCGGCGTCCCAGATAGGAATGGAGTCATGAACGCAACCGAAATGGAAAACGTGTCGATCCGCCGGCTCGATTCGAGCGAGCCGGGCTTTGCCCAGGCGCTGCGCGAAGTGCTGGCCTTCGAGGCCGGCGAGGACGAGGCCATCGACCGCGCCGCGGCGCAGATCCTGGCCGACGTGAAGGATCGCGGCGATGCCGCGGTGCTCGAGTACACGCAGCGGTTTGACCGGCTTGAAGCCGCGTCGATGGGCGCGCTGGAACTTTCGCAAAGCGAACTCGAAGCTGCGCTCGAAGACCTGGAGCCCAAGCGCCGTGCCGCGCTGGAAGCCGCCGCCGCGCGCGTGCGTGCCTACCACGAGAAGCAGAAGATCGAATGCGGCAGCCATAGCTGGGAATACACCGAAGCCGATGGCACCATGCTGGGCCAGAAGGTCACGCCGCTGGACCGCGTGGGCATCTACGTGCCCGGCGGCAAGGCCGCGTATCCGTCGTCGGTGCTGATGAACGCGATTCCGGCGCGCGTGGCCGGCGTCAAGGAAATCATCATGGTCGTGCCGACGCCCGGCGGTGTGCGCAATGAACTGGTGCTGGCTGCCGCGCAGATCGCGGGCGTGGACCGTGTGTTCACCATCGGCGGCGCGCAGGCGGTAGGTGCGCTGGCCTACGGCACGGCCACGCTGCCGCAGGTCGACAAGATCGTCGGCCCCGGCAATGCCTACGTGGCTGCGGCCAAGCGCCGCGTGTTTGGCACGGTCGGCATCGACATGATCGCGGGCCCGTCGGAAATCCTGGTGATCTGCGACGGCACGACCGATCCGGACTGGGTGGCGATGGACCTGTTCTCGCAGGCCGAGCACGACGAACTCGCGCAATCGATCCTGCTGTGCCCGGACGCGGACTACATTGCGCAGGTGGAAGCCAGCATCCAGCGCCAGCTTGACAGCATGCCGCGCCGCGAGGTGATCGCGGCATCGATCTCGGGCCGTGGCGCGCTGATCAAGGTGCGCGACATGGAGGAGGCCTGCGAGATCGCCAACGCGATCGCGCCCGAGCACCTGGAGATTTCCGCCGAGAACCCGCGCCAGTGGAGCGAGAAGATCCGCCACGCCGGCGCTATCTTCCTGGGCCGCTATACCAGCGAATCGCTCGGCGACTATTGCGCCGGCCCCAACCACGTACTGCCGACCTCGCGCACCGCACGCTTCTCGTCGCCGCTGGGCGTATATGACTTCCAGAAGCGTTCGAGCCTGATCGAGGTGAGCGAGGGCGGGGCGCAGATGCTGGGCCAGATTGCCGCCGAGCTGGCGTATGGCGAAGGCCTGCAGGCCCACGCGCGCAGCGCCGAATATCGTTTCAAGCGTAGTTGAACGTATGCCCGTCGTCCCCGCGAAGGCGGGGACCCAGTGACTTTTCTGTTCCCGAAGGCGGGCTGTGAAAGACGCTGGATTCCCGCCTTCGCGGGAATGACGGTAGTAGTTTGTGTCTTGCCACCAGAGCGAAAGCTCCTATAGAGGAAATCTCATGTCAGCCGTAGACGCTTCCCTGATCGAGCGAATCATCCGTGACGACGTGCGCGCCATGGGCGCCTACCACGTGCCGGATTCGCATGGTCTGGTGAAGCTCGATGCCATGGAGAACCCGTACCGCCTGCCGCCCGAGCTGCGCGCCGAACTGGCCGCGAGGCTCGGCGAGGTGGCGCTGAACCGCTACCCCGTGCCAAGCAGCGAGGCGCTGCGCGCGAAGCTGAAGGCAGTCATGCAGGTGCCGGCCGGTATGGAAGTGCTGCTCGGCAATGGCTCGGACGAAATCATCAGCATGCTGGCGCTGGCCGCGGCCCGGCCGGGTGCGAAGGTGATGGCGCCGGTGCCCGGCTTCGTGATGTATGCGATGTCGGCGCAGTTCGCCGGCCTGCAGTTCGTGGGCGTGCCGCTGCGCGCGGACTTCACGCTGGACCGCGAAGCGATGCTGGCCGCCATGGCCGAACACCAGCCCGCCATCGTCTACCTGGCTTATCCCAACAACCCGACCGGCAACCTGTTCGATGCCGTCGACATGGAGGCCATCGTCCGCGCCGCACAGGGGCCGGCGTGCCGCAGCCTGGTGGTGGTGGACGAAGCCTACCAGCCGTTCGCGCAGGAAAGCTGGATGCCGCGCCTGACGGAGTTCGGCAATCTGCTGGTGATGCGCACGGTGTCCAAGCTCGGCCTGGCCGGTATCCGCCTGGGCTATGTGGCCGGCGACCCGCAATGGCTGGCGCAGCTCGACAAGGTGCGTCCGCCCTACAACGTCAATGTGCTGACCGAGGCGACCGCACTGTTCGCGCTGGAGCATGTCGCGGTGCTGGACGAGCAGGCGGCACAGTTGCGTGCCGAGCGCACGCGCGTGGCGCAGGGCATGGCCGCCTGCGCCGGCGTGACCGTGTTCCCGAGTGCGGCAAATTTCCTGCTGGCGCGCGTGCCGGATGCGGCACAGGCGTTCGACCGGCTCCTTGCCCGCAAGGTGCTGATCAAGAACGTGAGTAAAATGCACCCATTGCTGGCCAACTGCTTGCGCGTCACGGTCAGCACTCCCGAAGAAAACGCGCAGTTCCTTGAGGCATTCGCAGCGTCGCTGCAGGATTAACACCATGCGTGTTGCAGAGGTCACCCGCAATACTTCGGAAACGCAAATCCGCGTTTCCCTGAACCTTGACGGCACCGGACGCCAGAAGCTGGCGTCCGGCGTGCCGTTCCTCGACCACATGCTCGACCAGATTGCCCGCCACGGCATGTTCGACCTGGAAGTCGAGGCCACCGGCGATACGCATATCGACGACCACCACACCGTGGAAGACGTCGGCATCACCCTTGGCCAGGCTGTCGCCAAGGCCATCGGCGACAAGAAGGGCATTACCCGCTACGGCCACAGCTACGTGCCGCTGGACGAATGCCTGTCGCGCGTGGTGATCGACTTTTCCGGCCGCCCCGGGCTGGAGTTCCATGTGCCGTTCACGCGTGCGCGCGTGGGCAGCTTCGACGTGGACCTGACCATCGAGTTCTTCCGTGGTTTCGTCAATCATGCCGGCGTGACCTTGCATATCGACAACCTGCGCGGCATCAATGCCCACCATCAGTGCGAGACCGTGTTCAAGGCCTTCGGCCGGGCACTGCGCATGGCGGTGGAGCTGGACCCGCGCGCGGCGAACACCATTCCATCGACCAAGGGCACGCTCTGACCGGCTGCTGAACCGAAGGCGTGCCGGCTGGTTGCGGCGCCCGCTGACCGAACTTCGCGACACAGGGCCGGGGCACCGGCCACCCGCAACCGATGGATACGCTCAAGTCGTTCATTTCGCTGCTGGCGCTGATCAATCCGATCGGCGCCATTCCGTTTTTCATCAGCCTGACCAGCCAGCAGTCGGAGGCGGAAAAGCTGCGCACCATCAAGATCGCCTCGGTCTCGGTGGCCATCGTGGTGGCGATGTCGGCCTTGCTGGGCCAGCAGATCATCGAGTTCTTCAATATCTCGGTGGCGTCGCTGCAGGTGGGCGGCGGGCTCATCATGATCATGATGGCCATGAACATGCTGAACGCCCAGACCAGCCGGACCAAGGCCACGCCGGAGGAAGAGGACGAGGCCGAAGTCAGGTCCAGCATCGCGGTGGTGCCGCTGGCGCTGCCGCTGCTGACCGGCCCCGGTTCGATCAGTACGGTGATCGTTTATGCAGGCAAGACGCAGCACTGGTACCAGCTGCTGATTCTGGTTGGAATCGGCGTGGTGCTGGGCGCGGTGGTGTACGCGGTGTTCCGCGCGGCGGATCCGATTGCCCGGGTGGTGGGGCGTACCGGCATCAATATCGGCACGCGGCTGATGGGCCTGATCCTGTCGGCGCTGGCCGTTGAATTCATTGTGGACGGGCTGAAGACATTATTGCCTGTTTTGAAATCATGACTACCATAGCAATTGTGGATTACGGCATGGGCAACCTGCGCTCGGTGGCGCAGGCCTTGCGTGCCGCGGCGCCCGAGGCGGATGTGCGCGTGGTGGATGCCCCGGAAGGCATTCGCAGCGCCGACCGCGTGGTGTTGCCGGGGCAGGGCGCCATGCCGGACTGCATGTCGGCGCTGGGCGCTTCGGGGCTGCAGGAGGCGGTGCTCGAAGCGGCCGCCAGCAAGCCGATGTTCGGTGTGTGCGTTGGCGAACAGATGCTGTTCGAGTACAGCAGGGAGGCCAGGGCCGGCACCGACAGGACGCCTTGCCTCGGCCTGATGCCAGGCGAAGTCGTCCGCTTCGAGCTGGACGGGATGACCCAGCCGGACGGTTCCCGCTACAAGGTGCCGCAGATGGGCTGGAACCGTGTGAAGCAGACCCGGCCCCATCCGTTGTGGGATGGCATCCCGGACGAAAGCTGGTTTTATTTCGTGCACAGCTACTTCGTGCACGCGCAGGACCCGGCCCATATCGCCGGCGAAACGGAGTATGGGGTCGTGTTTACCAGCGCGGTAGCACGCGATAATATTTTCGCCACGCAGTTCCACCCCGAAAAGAGTGCAGCCATGGGGCTGCAGCTTTACCGGAACTTCGTGCACTGGAATCCCTGAAGATCCGATCCGAGCCAGTCAACGCCATCCAGGAATGCTTGCCTATTGACCCGGACTGACCGGCCGTTGGCCGGTCTGGCTCAATCTCTCTCACTCAACCACGCTCGTCACGATTATGTTGCTCATTCCGGCCATCGACCTGAAGGACGGTCAGTGTGTACGCCTCAAACAAGGCGACATGGACCAGGCCACCGTCTTTTCCGAAGATCCCGCCGCCATGGCACGCCATTGGGTCAATCAGGGTGCGCGCCGCCTGCACCTCGTGGACCTGAACGGCGCATTTGTCGGCAAGCCCCGCAATGAAGCTGCCATCAAGGCCATCATCGCCGAAGTCGGCGACGAGATCCCGGTGCAGCTGGGCGGTGGCATCCGCGACCTGAATACCATCGAGCGATGGCTGGATGACGGGCTGTCCTATGTCATCATCGGCACCGCCGCAGTCAAGAATCCGGGCTTCCTGAAGGACGCGTGCTCGGCCTTCGGCGGCCATATCATCGTCGGCCTGGATGCCAAGGATGGCAAGGTCGCGACCGATGGCTGGAGCAAGCTGACCGGCCACGAAGTGGCGGACCTTGCCCGCAAGTACGAAGACTATGGCGTGGAAGCCATTATCTATACCGATATCGGCCGCGACGGCATGCTGCAGGGGATCAATATCGATGCCACCGTGAAGCTGGCGCAATCGATGTCGATTCCGGTCATCGCCAGCGGCGGGCTGTCCAACCTGGCCGATATCGACAACCTTTGCGCCGTGGAGAACGAGGGCGTTGAAGGCGTCATCTGCGGCCGTGCCATCTACTCCGGCGATCTTAATTTCACCGACGCGCAGGCGCGCGCGGACAAGCTGACCGCCGGGGAATAAGCCAACGCGCCCTGCGGGGCGCCGCCGCCGCCGGGCCGCAACCAGGCTCGCGGCGGACAAGGAATCTCATGCTAGCCAAACGTATCATCCCCTGCCTCGATGTGACGAACGGGCGGGTGGTCAAGGGCGTCAACTTTGTCGAGCTGCGCGATGCCGGCGATCCGGTCGAAATCGCGCGCCGCTATGACGAACAAGGCGCCGATGAAATCACTTTTCTGGACATCACCGCGACCAGTGACGGACGCGACCTGATCCTGCATATCATCGAAGCGGTGGCTTCGCAGGTCTTCATCCCGCTGACAGTGGGCGGCGGCGTGCGCGCCGTGGAAGACGTGCGGCGCCTGCTCAACGCCGGTGCGGACAAGATCAGCGTCAATTCGTCGGCCATCGCCAATCCGCAACTGGTGTCGGACGCCACCGGCAAGTACGGCTCGCAGTGCATCGTGGTGGCCATCGACGCCAAGCGGAGCTCGGCGCCGGGCGAGCCGCCGCGCTGGGAGGTGTTCACCCACGGCGGGCGCAAAGCCACGGGCCTGGACGCGGTGGCGTGGGCCAAGGAAATGGCGGCGCGCGGCGCTGGCGAAATCCTGCTGACCAGCATGGACCGCGACGGCACCAAGAGCGGTTTCGACCTGGAGCTGACGCGTGCCGTCAGTGACGCGGTGCCGGTGCCGGTGATTGCCTCGGGCGGCGTCGGCGGCCTGCAGGACCTGGCTGACGGCATCAGGCTCGGCCATGCCGACGCGGTACTCGCCGCCAGCATCTTCCACTATGGCCAGCATACGGTTGGCGAGGCGAAGGCATTCATGGCCCGCGAGGGCATCCCCGTGCGGATCTGATCATGGCAAAGAAGTGGCTCAACAAGGTCAAATGGGACGATAACGGCCTGGTGCCGGTGATCGTCCAGGAAGTCGGCACCAATGACGTGCTGATGTTCGCGTTCATGAACCGCGATGCGCTGCAGAAGACCGCGGAACTCGGCGAGGCCGTGTTCTGGTCGCGTTCGCGCAAGCGCTTGTGGCACAAGGGCGAGGAGTCCGGCCACGTGCAGAAGGTGCACGAGATGCGCCTGGACTGCGACGAAGACGTGGTGCTGCTCAAGGTCACGCAGGTCGACAACATTGCGTGCCACACTGGCCGGCATTCCTGCTTCTTCCAGAAGTTCGAGGGCGATGCCGAGAACGGCGACTGGCAGACCGTCGAGCCGGTGCTCAAGGATCCTTCCCAAATCTACACGGCAAAACCATGACCGAATCCCACTCCGCCGGCGCCGACGTGCTGGCGCGCCTGGCCGCGGTGCTGGAATCGCGCAAGCCGGAAAACGGCGGCGACCCCGAGAAATCGTACGTGGCCCGCCTGTTCCGCAAGGGCGACGATGCCATCCTCAAGAAGATCGGCGAGGAAGCCACCGAGACCGTGATGGCCGCCAAGGATGCGCGTGCGGCCGGCAAGACCGGTGCGGAAGCGGACAAGGTTGTCTACGAGGTGGCGGACCTGTGGTTCCATACCATGGTGCTGCTGGCCAACTTCGGCCTGACGCCGGCGGATGTCGTCAACGAACTGGCGCGCCGCGAAGGGCTGTCCGGCCTTGAGGAAAAGGCCAGCCGCCCAGACCAGGGCTGACGGCGCGATCCCACGGCGGCTGCGACGGATACGGGAGGGCGAGCATGGCGAACGACTACACCGGGCAGGTCACCATCAACGACAGCGAACGGCTGGGCAGCCTGCGCAAGCTGATGCATATCCTTTATGCGCTGTATGCCATCTTCTGGCTGACGGGCGGCGTGACGGCGCTGATCGCCATCATCGTCGACTACGTCAAGCGCGACGATGCGCGCGGCACGCTGTACGCGTCGCACTTTGCGTGGCAGATCCGCTCATTCTGGTGGTCGGTGGCCTGGGCAATCCTTGGCGGCGTGTTTTTCGTCAGCGTGGTGCTGATTCCGCTTGCCATCGCGGTGTGGAGCGTCCTGTCTCTCTGGATGCTGTATCGTATCGTCAAGGGCTGGCTTTACCTCAACGACAGCAAGCCGATGTACCCGGAACAGAGCTTCTAGCGCCCGGTACATCGCGGCGGTTGGTGTGCGCCCGACATCGCAACGAAAACTTCATGAATTCCCAGGATAATTGCATCTTCTGCAAGATTGTGGCCGGCCAGATCCCGTCGCGGAAAGTCTATGAAGACGACGACATGATGGCCTTCCACGATATCCACCCGAAGGCGCCGGTACACTTCCTGTTGATCCCCAAGTCACATGTCGACTCGCTGGCGGCGTGCGGTCCAGCCGAAGGAGAGGTGCTTGCTAGAATGATGTTGAAGGTGCCCGAACTGGCTCGCGCGGCGGGCTGTGGCAATGGCTTCCGGACGGTGATCAATACCGGACAGGATGGCGGCCAGGAGGTCTACCATCTGCACCTGCATGTGCTGGGTGGGCCGCGCAACCAATGGAAGGTGCCTCTGCCCTGAGCGGGCAGACTGGCATGAGGAGCCGGACCGCCTGCGCGGGCCGGACGCTGCGCCGGCAACCGTCGCCCGGCGCGGCCAATTTCGGACGGAACAACGGGTCCGGGCGGCAACTGGTACTGCCCGCGGCTTCATCAGGAGCAAGAAATGGGTTCGTTTAGCATTTGGCATTGGCTGATCGTTCTGGTGATCGTCATGCTCGTCTTCGGCACCAAGAAGCTGCGCAATATCGGCCAGGACCTGGGCGGCGCGGTGAAGGGCTTCAAGGACGGCATGAAGGAAGGCACCGACGACAAGCCGGCGCAGGCCAAGGAACTGCGTGATTCCACCACGATCGATGTGGACGCCAAGGAAAAGAGCCGCCAGCAATAAGCCTGGCACTGCGACTTTTCTACTTTCCGCCCAGTCCCTGCACCGAGTGGTTGCACGCCCGATGATTCCCGCCCCGGCTGTTTTCTGCCTGACGCCCGCATGATCGACCTTGGCATTTCGAAGCTGGCGCTGATCGGCGCCGTGGCGCTGATCGTGATCGGCCCCGAGCGCCTGCCCCGCGTGGCGCGGACGGTGGGCGCGCTGGTCGGGCGCGCGCAGCGCTATATCAATGACGTCAAGGCTGAAGTCAGCCGCGAGGTCGAACTCGAGGAACTGCGCAAGATGCGTACGGAATTCGAGGACGCTGCACGCGACGTCGAGCGCACGATCCACAAGGAGGTCAGCGAGCAGACGCAGGCGCTGAACGAGGCGCTGGGCGGCATTGATGGATCTGCCCAGTCTGGCGAGGAGGCCTCGGACATCGTGCCGAGCTGGCACTCGGCTCACAAGTCGCACAACGGCCGCAAGAGCTGGCGGGTCAAGCAGGGCGCACGCCCGCTCTGGTTCAAGCGCCAGAACAATGTCCGCGTCTGGGCGCAGTCCGGCGCCGCACGCGTCAAGCGCCACCGCCCGGCTGCCGGACGAGCCCGATCCTTCTTCGAATGAGCCTGGCCGGGCAGCAGCACGCTTGCCGCCCGCGCCGTCGCGATGCCTGCCGCGCAAGCGGTGCCACCGAAATCCAATTGCCAGCCGCCGCGGCTGAGCGGTCCACGCCATGAGCGACAACCGGTCCAACGATCCCCAAGACGAATCGCAGCAGGAAACCTTCATTTCCCACCTGATCGAGCTGCGCGAGCGGCTGGTCAAGGCAGTGGCCGGCATCATCCTGGTCTTCGTGGGCCTGGTGTACTGGGCACCGGTCATCTTCAACCTGTTCGCGCGGCCGCTGATGGAATCGCTGCCAAAGGGCGGAAAGATGATCGTGACCGATGTGACCGGCTCCTTCTTCGTGCCGATGAAGGTCACGCTGCTGGTTGCTTTCCTGATCGCGTTGCCGTGGGTGCTGTACCAGGTCTGGCAGTTTGTCGCGCCGGGCCTGTACCAGCATGAGAAGCGGCTGATCCTGCCGCTCGTGAGCAGCAGCTACGTGCTGTTCCTGTGCGGGGTGGCGTTCGCGTACTTCCTGGTCTTCCCGACTGTGTTCCATTTCATGGCGCACTACAACGCGCCACTCGGCGCGGACATGTCGACGGATATCGACAAGTACCTGAGCTTTGCCATGACCACGTTCCTGGCATTTGGCATCACCTTCGAAGTGCCGGTGGTTGTGATCGTCCTGGTGCGCTTTGGCGTCGTGGAGCTTGAGAAGCTCAAGCAGATCCGTCCCTATGTAATCGTCGGGGCCTTCATTATTGCCGCCGTTGTCACGCCGCCGGACGTGCTGTCCCAGCTGCTTCTCGCCGTGCCGCTGATTGCGCTGTACGAACTCGGGCTGCTCATGGCGCGCTTTGTAGGGAAGCCCGAAACCAGCACTGATGCTGCAGGAGAAACGCAGGCTGATTGAATCTGTGGGGCAGTGGAAGTGGTTGTTTTGCACCAAAATGGGGAATTCGTTCCCCATTTCTGTTGTTCAGTCACAACAAAAGGCATCCGTATACGCAGTTTACGCCGAAAAAGCCTTCTGACGGCCGGGGGCGCTGGCCCATAATACGCAGCAGACGTGAAGCTAAATGCGTCGCCCAAGCACTTGGGCAACCAAGATTTCCCAATCAGTTGACAAGGAAAGTGTCGATATGAAGATGAAACTGTTTGCTGCTGCCGTTGCCGCTCTGGCCGCCGGCGGCGCGTATGCCCAGTCGAGCGTAACCCTGTACGGTGTGGTTGACGCTGGTATCGAATATCAGAACAACCAGCCTGCTGTTCCGACGCAAGGCATCTCCAATGGTCATAGCGTGACTCGCCTGATCTCGGGCGGCCAGTCAGGCAGCCGTTGGGGCCTGCGTGGCGTGGAAGACCTGGGCGGCGGCCTCAAGGGTCTGTTCGTGCTGGAAAGCGGTTTCTCCGTTGACGATGGCAAGATGGGCCAGGACAGCCGTCTGTTCGGTCGTCAGGCTTTCGTCGGTCTGGGCAGCCAGTACGGCCAGCTGACCCTGGGTCGTCACCAGACCCCGTTCTATGACTTCGGTCTGCAGTTCGACCCGATGGCCATTGCGTCGAACTACTCGATCACCGCTCAAGATGGCGCTTTCCAGAGCCGTGCTGACAACTCGCTCAAGTACATGGGTACGTTCGGCGGCCTGACCGTCAATGCCCTGTACAGCTTCGGCTGGAACACCGGCGGCCAACCGGTCGTGGTTAACGGTGTCACGGTTGCCGGCAACAACGGTGAGGTTCCGGGTACTTGGAAGATCGGCCGTGAGTACAGTGTGGGCCTGACCTACGCTGCTGGCCCGTTCGCGGTCGGCGCCGTGTATGACGAAACCAACCAGGGCTTCGCCAACAACGTCAATCCGGACGCAACCCTGCGCCGCGCTTCGCTGGCTGGTACGTACGCCTTCGGTCCGGCCAAGCTGTTCGCTGGCTACCGTTGGGCCAAGGGCGTTGACATGGGCACGATTCCGTTCCTGGGCAACACCAGCCTCCAGGCAATCAGCGGCGCGAAGGCGTCGTCGAACCTGTACTGGCTGGGCGCTGGCTACCAAGTCACGCCGGCCTTCTCGCTGACCGGCGCGGCTTACTACCAGGACTTCCGTGGTGCCAAGGCTGATCCGTGGCTGTTCGTGGCTACGGCCGACTACGCCCTGTCGAAGCGTACCGACGCTTACCTGAGCCTGGCTTACGCCTACAACCGCGACAACTCGAACCTGGGCGTTCAAGGCCTCGGCAAGACCAACGTTGACGCGACCGGCAAGGGCGACAGCCAGTTCGGCGCTACCGTTGGTATCCGCCACAAGTTCTAATCTGACGCGGGCCTGAGCCCGCTGTAGATTGGCTTGAAGAACGCCGGCATCCGAAAGGGTGTCGGCGTTCTGCTTTGTATGGTGCCGCTCTGAGGGAGTGACTGCATCGGGTGTGCTGGAGTTGCGTGTGCGCGTAGCGGCCGGGGGGCGCCCTATGGGAGGATCGCGGGCGACAGGAGGGCGTTCGCAAGAGGGCGGCTGAAGGCTGGAGTCTTGCGCCCGTTGCCACGCAGCGCATGGACAGTAAAGGTGCGTGTTTGACCATCCGTCGTGCGGGCCCGATCATGCGGGCACTTGCCCTTGCCACAGTGCCCGCGGGTACTGCTGGCGCTGGCGTCAGACTCGCCGTTCACTCGCTTGGGCAGACCTATCCAGTGCACGGCAACAAAAAACCCCGCCATCCGGGGCGGGGTTTCTGGTCACGCAATCACGGACGAGGCGATCGCCCTATTTATTCCTCATCATCAAACGGCAGCGCGCGGCGAGGCGGCGGAGGCCGCTTGCCGATGGTCACGGTCAGCTCGGCCGGTTTGCCGCGGCGGATTACCTTCATCTTGATGTCCACGCCAGGTTTGAGCTGGGCGATTGCATTCAGAAGCGCCGTGGTATCGGTGATCGGCTGGCCATCGACCGACGTCAGCACGTCGCCTGGCTTCATGCCCGCCTTGTCGGCCGGACCACTTTGCACTACAGCCGCGATCAGCGCCCCTTCCTTGGCGTCGAGACCAAACGATTCGGCAATCTCGGGCGTCATGTCCTGTGGCTCCACACCGATCCAGCCGCGCGTCACGCTGCCAGTCGAGATGATCGATTCCATCACCTGCTTGGCCGTCGATACCGGAATCGCGAAGCCGATGCCGAGCGAGCCGCCAGAGCGTGAATAGATCGCGGTGTTGATGCCCAGCAGGTTGCCCTGCGCATCGACCAGCGCCCCGCCGGAATTGCCGGGGTTGATGGCCGCGTCCGTCTGGATGAAGTTCTCGAAGGTGTTGATGCCAAGATGGCTGCGGCCCAGCGCCGAGACAATGCCCATCGTCACGGTCTGGCCGACACCGAACGGGTTGCCGATTGCCAGCACCACGTCGCCAACCTTCACATTTTCCAGCCTGCCCAGCGTGATAGCCGGCAGGTCCTTCAGTGTGACCTTCAGCACTGCCAGGTCGGTCTCCGGGTCCGAGCCCACCACCTTGGCGTTGGCCTTGCGCCCGTCGGTCAGCGCGACCTCGATTTCATCGGCCCCATCCACCACGTGGTGGTTGGTTAGAATGTAACCCTCGGCACTGACAATGACGCCCGAGCCCAGGCTGGACACCGGCTCCTGGCGTTCGGGCAGGCGATCGCCGAAGAAGAAGCGGAACCACGGATCCTCCGCCTGCGGATGGGGCGAGCGCCGGGAGCCGTTCTTGCTCGTAAAGATATTCACCACGGCGGGCATGGCCTGCCGGGCAGCTTCGCTGTAAGACCCTTCCGCGGCGCCGCCGGCCACGTTGGGCACAACTTCCTTCAGCGCCACGATAGGCGACCCCGACTGCACCGCGACGCGCCCCCTCTGGAGCCACTCGGGCTTGAGCGTGGCCACAACGAACCAGACTGCCAGCACGACGGTGACAGCCTGGGCAAAGAACAGCCAAAAGCGCCGCAACATATTGGAGTTTGAGCAAAAAATGAAGACTAAAGAGCTGGAATTGTACTTGAACGACCTGTTGGAGGTTTCCCGCTACAAGGACTATTGTCCCAATGGCCTGCAAGTGCAAGGCAACGCCGAGATCACACACATCGTGACCGGGGTGACGGCCAGCCTGGCTCTGGTCGAGGCGGCCATCGAAGCCGGCGCGCAGGCCATTCTCGTGCATCACGGCTACTTCTGGAAAAACGAAGATGCGCGCGTGGTCGGCCAGAAGCATGCGCGCCTCAAGCGGCTGCTGGCTGCGGATGTCAACCTGTTCGCTTATCACCTGCCGCTCGACAACCACCCGGAATTCGGCAACAACGCCCAGCTCGCATTGCAACTCGGCTTCACCCCGACGGGCCGCTTCAGCGATGACCAGCTCGGCTGGACCGGCACGCTGCCTTCGCCGATGCCGCTGCAGGCGCTTGCCGCGCACGTGGGCGGTGTGCTCGGGCGCGACCCGCTGGCCATTGGCGAGCCTGACCAGATGATACGCACGGTAGGGTGGTGCACCGGCGGTGCGCAAGGCTATTTCGATGCCGCCGTTGCAGCAGGCGTCGATGCCTACCTGAGCGGCGAAGTCTCCGAGCAGACCACGCACCTTGCGCGCGAAAGCGGCGTGGCTTATCTCGCAGCCGGGCATCATGCGACGGAGCGCTACGGCATCCGCTCGCTCGGCGAGCACGTGGCCCAGCGCTTCGGCTTGCACCACACCTTCATCGATATTCCCAACCCTGTTTGACACATATCAAGAAAAACGGCCCCCATCGGGGCCGTTGTCTTGTCAGAATCCTGCTTTCGCCAAGATCAGGACTGGCGTGTTTTCAGGCTGTCGCGAATTTCGCGCAGCAGGACGATGTCCTCCGGCGTCGGCGGCGGTTCCGCCGGAGTGGCCGGTTCTTCCGCCCGCATCTTATTGAATGCCCGCACCATCAGGAAAATGATGAAGGCAAGAATCAGAAAGTTGACAACGATAGTCAGGAAATTGCCATAAGCAAACACCGGCACGCCGGCTTTTTTCAACGCATCGAGCGTCATCGCCGTGCCCGCAGGCGGTTCTGCCAGCGTGACGAACATATTGGAGAAATCCAGCTTGCCAATGATGCGGCCGATCACCGGCATGATCAGGTCATTGACGACCGAATCCACGATTTTCCCGAATGCCGCGCCAATGATTACGCCGACCGCAAGGTCGATCACGTTGCCGCGCATTGCGAAGGTCTTGAACTCCGACATCATGCTCATGGGGCTTTCTCCTTCTTGTTACAAGCAATGAACGCCTTCAAGCCCAGAAGCCTGCCGCATCAGTGAGCGGAAATCAAGCTTGCATGCAACTATCAGTGCGTTCGACCGATAATCGTACATGCGCATTGGGTTTTTCGCCTATCTCGCGCGGAGGTGCCTCATGTACAATTTACGGTTGACGCAAAATCTAAATTGACTTCCCCTGGGGTTTGGAATGAGTGACCAGCAAGACGTGAAGAGCGTGGATAAAGGTCGCCGCAATTGGTTGATCGCGACATCCGTCGCTGGCGGCGTCGGAGGCGTAGCGGTAGCGGTTCCTTTCGTCAGTACCTTTGCACCATCCGAGAAGGCCAAGGCGGCCGGCGCGCCAGTGGAAGCCGATATCGGCGCCCTCAAGCCCGGCGAGATGATGACGGTTGAATGGCGCGGCAAGCCGGTCTGGATCCTGCGCCGCACTGACGAAATGCTGGCGTCGCTCAAGAAGACCGACAGCGAAGTCGCCGATCCCAATTCCGACGTTCCGTTCACGATGCAGACGCCCGAGTACTGCAAGAACGAAACCCGCTCCCGCGCGGATCACAAGGACCTCCTGGTCGTCGTGGGCATCTGTTCCCACCTTGGTTGCTCGCCTTCGGGCCCCTTCCCCGCCGGTGCCAATCCCCAGCTCGGCACCGATCCCGGTTTTCTCTGCCCCTGCCATGGCTCCACCTTCGACCTGGCCGGCCGCGTCTTCAAGAACAAACCGGCTCCGCAGAATCTCGATGTCCCCCCATACCAGTTCCTGACCGACACCAAGATCGTGATCGGCAAGGATGAAAAAGGAGAAGCTTGATCATGGCGGCCGAAAAGCAAGTCAAGACAACCGGTCTGCTGGGCTGGATCGACGCCCGCTTCCCCGCCACGCAATTGTGGGAGGACCATCTCTCCAAGTACTACGCGCCGAAGAACTTCAACTTCTGGTACTTCTTCGGTTCGCTCGCGCTGCTGGTGCTGGTGATCCAGATCGTCACTGGCATCTTCCTGGTGATGAACTACAAGCCGGACGGCACGCTCAACGCCGCCGGCATTCCCGTGGCCTTCGCCAGCGTGGAATACATCATGCGCGAAGTGCCCTGGGGCTGGCTGATCCGCTACATGCACTCGACCGGCGCTTCGGCGTTCTTCGTGGTGGTGTACCTGCACATGTTCCGCGGGCTGCTGTACGGCTCGTACCGCAAGCCGCGTGAGCTGGTCTGGATCTTCGGCTGCCTGATTTTCCTGTGCCTGATGGCCGAAGCCTTCATGGGCTACCTGCTGCCGTGGGGCCAGATGTCGTACTGGGGCGCCCAGGTGATCGTGAACCTGTTCTCGGCCATCCCCGTGATCGGCCAGGACCTGTCGCTGTTCATCCGCGGCGACTACGTGGTGAGCGATGCCACGCTGAACCGCTTCTTCTCGTTCCACGTCATCGCGGTGCCGCTGGTGCTGCTGGCACTGGTGGTCGCGCACATCATCGCGCTGCACGAAGTGGGGTCCAACAACCCGGACGGCGTCGAGATCAAGGCCAAGAAGGACGCAAACGGCGTGCCGCTCGACGGTATCCCGTTCCACCCGTACTACTCGGTGCACGACACGCTGGGCGTTGCCGGCTTCCTCGTGATCTTCTCCGCCGTGATCTTCTTCTTCCCGGAGGTGGGCGGCTATTTCCTGGAGGCCAACAACTTCTTCCCCGCTGACCCGCTCAAGACCCCGCCGCATATCGCGCCGGTCTGGTACTTCACGCCGTTCTATTCGATGCTGCGTGCGACCACGTCGAACTTCCTGCCGATCCTTTGGGTGTTCTTCGCGCTGGTGCTGGGCATGCTGTTCGTGCGCAGCAAGGACGCGCGCATCAAGGCCGCATCGGTCGCCATCGCCGTGATCCTGGCGGTCGGCTTCTACTTCATCGACGCCAAGTTCTGGGGCGTGCTGGTGATGGGCGGCTCGGTGATCGTACTGTTCTTCATGCCGTGGCTGGACTGCTCGCCGGTCAAGTCCATCCGCTATCGTCCCGCTTTCCACAAGATGATCCTGATCGTCTTCGTGGTGGTGTTCCTGGTCCTCGGCTACCTCGGCGTGCAACCGCCGTCGCCGGTGGGCGAGAAGGTGTCGCAACTCGGCACGCTGCTGTACTTCGCCTTCTTCCTGACCATGCCGCTGTGGAGCCGTGCCGGCGAGTTCAAGCCGGTACCGGAGCGCGTCACGTTCCATCCGCACTGAGTGAACGCGCGAACCCCGACAAGAGGACAAGGACACACGATGAAAAAGCTGCTTTCCATCATTGCGCTGGCAGGCGCCTGCTTTGCCGCCGCGCCCGTCATGGCCAGCGAAGGGGGCTATCCCCTGGAGCCGGCACCAGTGAACACCGCCGACCTGTCGTCGCTGCAGCGTGGCGCCAAGCTGTTCGTCAACTACTGCCTGAACTGCCACGGCGCGTCGATGATGCGCTACAACCGGCTCAAGGACATCGGTCTGACCGACGACCAGATCCGCGGCAACCTGCTGTTCACCGCGGACAAGGTCGGCGAGACGATGACCATCGCCATGCAACCGAAGGAGGCCAAGGCCTTCTTCGGCGCGCAGCCGCCCGACCTGTCCGTCATTGCCCGCGCCCGTGGCGACGACTGGCTCTATACCTACCTGCGCACCTTCTACCGCGACGACAGCCGCGCCACCGGCTGGAACAACCTGGTATTCCCGAGCGTCGGCATGCCGCACGTGCTGTGGGAACTGCAGGGCCAGCGCGCCGCCAAGTTCTCCGAGGTGGAGGAGCACGGCGAGAAGGTCCACAAGTTCGCCGGCTTCGAGCAACTTAGCCCGGGCAAGATGAGCAAGGTCGAGTACGACCAGGCCACTGCCGACCTCGTTGGCTTCCTGGACTGGATGGCCGAGCCCGCGCAGAACCACCGCAAGCGCCTTGGCGTGTGGGTGCTGCTGTTCCTGGGCATGTTCACCGTCTTTGCCTGGCGCCTGAACGCCGCCTACTGGAAGGACGTGAAGTAACGCACCAGGCCGGCCCGGCATGAAGGAGGGGGCCAGAGCGGAAGTTGCCGTCGCAGCACCGCTCTGGCCCCTTTCCTATTGGAATCATCGCGATCGGCACCATAGAAGTGCCTTGTTTTTAACTTATTTGCTTTTCGATGCCCGGTTTTGGCAGAATGTCTGACCTTACCGTCCGACCCAGTATCGGCTAAGCCCAAGGAATCCAACCATGATGGTGTTGTATTCGGGTACGACTTGCCCGTTTTCCCAACGTTGCCGCCTTGTCCTGTTCGAAAAGGGCATGGACTTCGAGATCCGCGACGTTGACCTGTTCAACAAGCCCGAAGACATTTCGGTAATGAACCCCTACGGCCAGGTGCCTATCCTGGTCGAGCGCGACCTGATCCTGTACGAGTCGAACATCATCAACGAGTACATCGACGAGCGCTTCCCGCACCCGCAGCTGATGCCGGCCGACCCGGTGCAGCGTGCCCGTGCCCGCCTGTTCCTGTTCAACTTCGAAAAGGAACTGTTCACCCACGTCTACGTGCTGGAGAACGAGAAGGGCAAGGCTGCGGAAAAGAACCACGAGCGCGCCCGTGCCGCGATCCGCGATCGCCTGACCCAGCTCGCGCCGATCTTCGTCAAGAACAAGTACATGCTTGGCGAAGAGTTCTCCATGCTCGACGTGGCCATCGCCCCGCTGCTGTGGCGCCTGGACCACTATGGCATCGAGCTGTCGAAGAACGCCGCGCCGCTGCTCAAGTACGCGGAGCGCATCTTCAGCCGTCCGGCCTATATCGAAGCGCTCACCCCGTCGGAAAAGGTGATGCGCCGCTAAGCCTGGCAGGCCCGATGCTTGCATCGGGTCAATTGCTGGCGCCATGAAGAAGCACCATGCCTGAAACCTCCACCAAGCCCTATCTGATCCGCGCCATCTACGAATGGTGCACGGACAACGGCTTCACGCCGTACATTGCCGTTTTTGTCGACACGAATACCAACGTGCCGCGCGAGTTCGTCAAGAACAACGAGATCGTGCTCAACGTGAGCTTCGACGCCACCAGCGGCCTGGACATGGGCAACGAGTGGATCACGTTCAGCGCCCGCTTTGGCGGCATCTCGCGCAAGATCGACGTGCCCGTGGAAAATGTGCTCGCGATCTACGCGCGGGAAAACGGCCAGGGCATGGCATTCCCGGTCGAGCGCAGCGTGCCGGAAACCCAGGCAGCAACCGAGCGCGAAAACAACCCGCCGCCCAAGCTGGCTCCGGTGGAATCCGAGACTTCCACGAGCGCCGAACAGGGTGCTCCGGACGACGACGAAACCCCGCCGCCCGTGCCGCGCATTGGCGGCAAGAAGCCGTCGCTGAAGGTGGTGAAGTAAGTCACCGGTAACTTACCAAAGCAGACCGCGATGCAGTAGAATCGCGGTCTGCACCAGACATGCCGGCTTAGCTCATCAGGTAGAGCAGTTGATTTGTAATCATCAGGTGGCGGGTTCGAGTCCTGCAGCCGGCACCAGAATGCAACGGGCCACGCGCGAAGCGTGGCCCGTTTTGTTTGAACCCGTCCTCAGCCTTGCCAGTACGGCTTGCGCTTCTCCACGAACGCGGCAATGCCCTCCCTGGCATCCTCGGTTGCAAAGACATTACCAAACGATTCCACGGCCGTGGCGATGTCGCGCCGGTAGTCGCCGTCATTCGCGCGCAGGAACGCCGTGCGTCCCATCCGCATCACTACTGGCGATTTCTCGCACAGCGTTTGCGCCAGGGCACGCGCTTCGCGCATGACGTCTTCCTCGGGAACGACACGACTGACCAGTCCGAGCGACATCGCTTCGGCGGCGCCGAACGAGCGGCCCGTGAACAACAGGTCGAAGGCTCGGTGGCGGCCGATGATGCGCGGCAGGTGCGTGAAGTGGATGGCTGGCGTGACGCCGACGTCGATCTCCGGATAGCCGAAGGTCGCGGAGTCGGCGGCGACGATCATGTCGCAGTGAATGGCCAGCGTCATGCCGCCGCCGCGCGCGGTTCCGCCTACGGCGGCAATGGACGGCTTGCCAAGCTGGAACTGTGCTTCGGACAGACCGTTGTAGAGCTTGTCGACAAGCTGGTACGCGCGTGACGGCGTCGCACCGTGCAGCGCATCGAGCTGAAGCCCCGCGCAGAAGCGCCGTGGCACGGCGCTGCCGAGAATGACGGCACGTACGCCATCATCGTTCGCTGCGCGTCGCAGAGCGTCCAGCAGCGCGTCGATCATGTCTTCGTTCAGGGCATTGACCGGGGGGAGTTTCAACAGGATCTCGGCGACGCGGTCGCGGACTTCATAGGTAACGGCGGACATGTAGGTTCCTGGTGTCATGCCGCGACGCGGTGGTGCGTCGACGGTGGGTGGGAATCCGCGCAGCTGGCAGTTGCCACCACGCCGCGCGCCTTGAGTGCGGCGATGGCATCGGCGTCGTAGCCGACCTGGCGCAGCACTTCCTCGGTGTGCTCACCCAGCAGCGGCGGCGCGCGGTGCGCGGTACGGTTTTCGCCCTGGAAGCGGATGGGCAGGCCCATGTTGCGGACCTTTCCCAGCCGCGGGTGCTCCGACTCGACGACCAGCCCGCGCGCCGCCAGCTGCGGATGTGCCAGTGCCTGATCGAGCGTATGAATGGGGGCGCAGGCGACACCGGCGTTGCGCAGCGCCTCCAGCCAGAACGCTACCGGCTGGCCGGCAATGCGTGCCTGAACGAGCGCGACGGTCTCGTCGAAGTGGGCGACGCGATCGGCATTGGTCGCGAATCGCGGATCATCGACATAGGCCTGCAGGCCGGCAACGGGGCAGAAGCGCTGCCACTGCGAATCATTGCCGATGCCGATCATGACCGGGCCGTCCGCAGCCTCGAACACCTGGTACGGTGCCATGGCGGGATGCGCGGTCCCCATCGGACGCGGCAACTTGCCGCTGCACCAGTAGTTCTGCGCTAGGTAGCCCATGAAACCCATCGCCGTGTCCAGCAGCGAGACTTCCAGCTGCATGCCGCGACCGGTCTTCTGCCGTTCGATCAGCGCGGCCAGAATGCCGCTGAACGCGTGCATGCCGGTACCGAGATCCACAGGGGAGAAGCTTGCGCGGGCCAGCTTGCCGCCGGGTTCTCCCATCGTGCTGATCATGCCGCTGAAGGCCTGCAGCATGACGTCATAGCCGGGCTCCTGTCCGAGCGGGCCGGTCCGTCCGTAGCCGGAGATCTCGCAGTAGATCAGCGCCGGATTCAGGGCCGACAGTGTTTCGTAGTCCACGCCAAGCCGTGCTGCGGCGCCGCTGCCAAATCCCTGCAGCACGATGTCGGACCTGGCCGCCAGCGCCTGCACGATCTTCCGACCCTCCGCCGTCTTCAGGTCGACAGCGAGACTTCGCTTGTTGTGGTTGACCGCCAGGAAGGTCGCGGACTGGCCGCGATCCTGCGGCAACCACGCGCGCGTGTCGTCGCCGCGCCCGACGGGCTCGACCTTGATGACCTCGGCGCCAAGCTCGCCCAGATACTGGCCGCATAGCGGGCCAGCCAGCACCTTGCTCAGGTCTAGCACCCGAATTCCCTGCAATGCAATCATGTATTTGTCCGTTGGAGATCCATATGCGGACCCGGCACGCGGCCTTGTTCGTCCGCTCGCCCGGTCCTCCGCTCGCGCTATTCCGACCTGATATCGATCGACCGCGCCAGGGCGGTCCAGCGGGCCGCGTCGCGGTTGACGAAATCCTGCACCTCACCCGGCGCGAGATGGAAGGGCTCCGCCCCGCGCGCGACCAGTGCATTGCCGTATGTCGCATTGCGAGTGGATTCGGCCACCGCTTCGCGCAGCAATCCGACAATCGCTGGCGGCGTGCGGGCCGAGACCTGCAGCGAGAGCCAGAACTTGAGGCTCACCGCCGGATATCCCGCTTCGGCCAGTGTCGGCACGTCGGGCAGCAGCGGCGAACGCGCCGACGAGGTGATGGCCAGCGCCTTGAGCTTGCCACCCTGAATCTGGCCAAGACAGGTCGTCATGCTGTCGAACAGGAAATCGACGTTGCCCGCCATCACATCGCTGCTGGCGGGCGCGCTACCCTTGTACGGCACAGTGACTGCCGTAAACTTCGCGGCCTTGAGCAGCAGCGCGCCATAGATGTGCGGTGAACTACCTGCGCCGTAGGTGGCGTAGCTGAGGTTGTCGGGCTTCTGCCTGCCAAGCCGGACCAGGTCCGCCAGGCTGCCGACACCGAGCTTGGTCGGGTGTACCACCAGCACGTTCGGCACGGTCGCTACCACGCCCAGCGCCAGCAGGTCGCGCTGCGGCTGGAAGCGCAGGTCCGGGAACATCAGCGGGTTGACGGCGTGCATGCCGACTGTGTTCAGCAGGATGGTGTAGCCATCGGGGCTGGCATCGAGCACGCTCTGCGTGCCCAGATTGCCGCCGGCGCCGGGCTTGTTTTCCACGACGACGGTTTGGCCGAGCTTCTGCGACAACGGCACGGCGATCTGCCGTGCGACGAAATCGCCGGGGCCTCCGGCGGCGAACGGTACGACCAGCCTGAGCGGCCGCGTGGGCCATGGATTTGCCAGCAGTGGCCGCGCGAACAGCGCGGCGCCTGCGCCTGCAAGAAAGTTGCGGCGACCGATTCCCATGTTGTCTCCAGTGAAGGTCTATGCCGGATTCCGCGTGCATTGCGCGGGGCAGATGTCACTATCAACGCCGTCTGGATATATGTCCAAGATATCTTTTCGATGCCAGGTATCATGAATCGATATGGCTGATTGGAGCCAGGCACTTGGGGCGGGGAGGCAGCAATGGGATTACCTGTGGACGTGCGCGGGTTGCGCAGCTTTCTTGCCGTGGCTGCGGCGGGGTCGATCTCGCGCGCGGCTGAAACGCTACATATCGCCCAGCCGGCCCTGAGTCTGCAGATCCGGCAACTCGAAGAGACGCTGGGCGTGACCCTGTTCACGCGCAGCCACAAGGGCGTGTCGATCACCGCCGCGGGACAACGCCTGGAACAGCACGCCAGGGACATCCTGAAGCGGCTCGATCTCGCCTGCGAAGACGTGCGAGACCTCGTCACGGACCCGGAGGGGCGCGTCGCCATTGGCCTGCCGCAGTCCATGGCCAAGATCCTGACCGTGCCGCTGGTGCGAGAGACCATCCGGCGCTGGCCCAGGGTGCGGCTGCAGGTGATCGAGCTGAGCACGGGATACATCCCGAACCATCTGCTGACCGGCCATATCGATATCGGCCTCACCTTCCAGGCGAACGCCGACCCTGGGCTCCTGTTCGAGCATCTGGTCGACGAAGATCTCGTGCTCGTGGCCGAGCCCGGCAAGTTTGGTGGCGCGAAGCCGCGCGACGCTCTGCCCGCAAGCGCCATCCGCCTGCGCGACCTGAGTCGCTACCCGATGATCTTGCCCGCCGGCGAGCATGGCCTGCGTGCGCTGATCGACAGCCATCTGCGCGCGCACGACATCGACCTGCACGTACAGGCGGAGGTGAATGCCATTCCTGAACTGATCGCACTGGCTGCGGCCGGCGTCGGCTGCACAGTGCTCTCGTATGCTTCGGTTTGCGCGGAACTGCGCAAGGGGCTGCTGTCCGCCGCGCGCATCGCCAAGCCCGCCATGTCTAGGCCTGTCTTCCTGTGCCGCTCGGCCACCATGCCGCTGTCAGTGGCGGCGTCGGCGGTGCATGAGTTGCTAGGGGAGATCGTCAGCGCGCAGATTGCCGACGGAAGCTGGCCGGCGCGAGTCGGTCCGGCGCGGCGGTGATGCCGTGCGGTGAGCGCCAATTCAGTTGAACAGCGGCGGTAAGGCAATCCGCTGCACTTATCGCGACAGCACTGCCTCGATGCGCGCCATCTCGCCTTCCACCCAGCGCCGCAGCAAGCCATCCGACATGACCAGCACGGCGCTGCCGCCGAGGATGCGGTAGACCTTCTTGCGATCGATCTTCGAGACCTTGCCCGGGTCGAGCCATGCCTCGTTCTCCACGAGCAGCAGCAAGGTCTCAAGCCCGATCAGGATCGGCCACAGGCAGGCGAGCCTCAGCCGCACGGCGGTACGCGGAATCGCGAGCGTATAGGCAATGGCTTCGCGGAAGTGGCCAAGCGCCAGCCGCACGAGTTCGAACAGCACCGGCCGCATGCGCCGCGAATTTGCCGGCTCCAGCAGGTCGCGGGCTTGCCAGCCGTGACGATCGAGCAGTTCCTGCGGCAGATAGCAACGCCCGATACGCAGATCGCTGCCACAGTCGCGCAGTACGTTGACCATCTGCAAGGCCTTGCCGAAGCGGATGCCCCGATGCTGCATGATCGACGGTTCCTCGCTGAGTACGCCGGGCAGGTGGGCATAAGTCATTGCCGTCCAGAACTCTCCCACGCAGCCGGCGACGAGGTAGGTGTAGCGGTCAAGGTCGGCCAGGCTCTGCAACGCGCCAAGCTCGCCCGAGCGCTCGTCCGGAAACGTGCGCAGGTCGAACTCCATGCCCTCGGTCAGCGTGGTGACGATGCCGCGCACGGCGGCGCGGTCGGCGTCATCGAGCTGCGCCAGCACGTCGAACGCGGGCCGGATCGACTCCAGCAATGCCTTCTCTTTGGACTCTGTCTGATGGTTGGCGACTTGCCGGGACAAACGATCGGAAAGCGGCACAGGGTCGCCGCGGCCATTGACGCACTCGCGGAGCGCCAACAGCAGATCAAGGCGCTCCGCGGGGGAAATCAGCGCGGTGTCGGCAATCGTGTCGGCCGCACGTGCGAGCAGATATGCCAGCCCGACAGGATCGCGCATGCCCGCCGGCAGGATGCGCAGCGTCAGGTAGAACGAGCGGGAGACTCCCTTCAGCAGCGGGCCGAGCAGGTAGGCCCGGTTCGGGTTTGGCATGGGTGCTGTGGTAGCGCGAGGGTAGGGCGCATTGTAGCTGTCATGGGACAGCCAACGACCGCGTGGTACCTGCGAATTCGATTTCGCCGATAACCCTTACCAAAATAACGCGTTATACGCCGCCCTTGCCTGATAGCGACAATTCGCGGAAGTCCTCACCGTGGACACTATATTGAGAACAAAAAGGGAGAAGACCATGACTGCCCCCGACCATCCCCACCACCGCCCCACGCGCGAGCGGCGCCGTTTCCTGCAAGGGGCCGGCGCCCTGATGGCCCAGGCGGCGCTGGGCGCGACGGCGTTCGACGCCTTTGCCGCCACGCCGGGCAAGGTCGCCTTGCCGTTCGCCAATGGCGAGCGCGAGATGGCAACCTTCCCGCAGAAGCGCCCGCTGATCCTGCTGACCAGCCGTCCGCCGCAGCTCGAGACGCCGTTCAGCGTGTTCAACGAGGGCATCATCACGCCCAATGACGCGTTCTTCGTGCGCTACCACTGGAGCGGCATCCCGACGTCGATCGATCCCCAAGCCTATCGCCTGCGCATTGGCGGCCATGTGAAGGCGCCGCTGGAACTGTCGCTTGCGGAACTGAAGACCCTCGCCGATCCGGTCGAGATCGTCGCTGTGAACCAGTGCTCGGGCAACAGCCGTGGCTTCTTCGATCCGCGCGTCAATGGCGGCCAACTGGGCAATGGTGCGATGGGCAATGCGCGCTGGACCGGCGTGCCATTGAAGAAGGTGCTGGAAAAGGCCGGCGTGCAACCGGGGGCAGTGCAAGTGACCTTCAACGGCCTCGACAAGCCGCCGCTCGAAAACGGCCCGGACTTCGTCAAGGCGTTGAATATCGATCACGCGCTCGACGGCGAAGTGATGCTCGCCTGGGCCATGAATGGTGCGGACCTGCCGATGCTTAACGGCTATCCGCTGCGGCTGGTGGTGCCCGGGCACTACGGCACGTACTGGGTCAAGCACCTGTCGGACATCCAGGTCGTGGACAAGGTCTTCGATGGCTTCTGGATGGCATCGGCCTACCGCATTCCGGCGAACCCGTGCGCCTGCGTGGCACCCGGTACGGCGCCGTCGGCCACCACGCCGATCGGCCGCTTTACCGTGCGCTCGTTCATCACCAGCCTGGAAAACGGCGCCAAGGTGCCGGCGGGCCGCGAGACGGTGGTGCGTGGCATCGCCTTCGACGGCGGTTACGGTATCGGCGAAGTCGGCTTCTCCCCCGATGGCGGCCGCTCGTGGCAATCCGCAAAACTCGGTCGGGACCTGGGCCGCTACTCGTTCCGCGAATGGACGGCAGTGCTGCGCCCGCCGCGCCGCGGCAATCTCGACCTGCGCGTGCGCGCCGTGAACCGCGCTGGCCAAAGCCAGCCGCTGGAGGCGCTGTGGAACCCGCCCGGCTATATGCGCAACGTGGTCGAGACCACGCGCGTCACCGCGGTTTGAGGGAGGGGACATCATGAACATGAAGACCCTGATCGCCGCCGCGCTTGCCGCTTTCGCCCTGCCAGCCATGGCGCTGGAAGTCACCCTGCCTGCGGAAACCGCCGCCTATCGTCCGAGCGATCTGCCCGGCTACCGGCTGGTCCAGCAGAACTGCATGACCTGCCATTCGGCGCAGTACGTGGAGACACAGCCGCAGACGTCCCCGCGCGCCTACTGGGACGCGACCGTCAAGAAGATGAAGAAGCCCTTCGGCGCGCCGCTGCGCGACGAAGACATGCCGGCCATCGTCGACTACCTCGTCAAGACCTATGGCGCGGAGCGCGGCAGCGCAACGCCCGTAGCCGCCACTCCTGCCGCCGCCGCTCCTGCGGCCGCCGCGCCAGCCGCCAATGGCGCGGCGCGCACGGCGGATGCGCTGCTCGGCGCCAACCAGTGCAGCGCCTGCCATGCGGTCGACAAGAAGGTGGTCGGCCCGGCGTTCCACGATGTGGCGGCCAAGTACGCTGGCAATGCCGACGCTACCGGCAAGCTGATGCAGAGCATCCGCAGTGGCGGCAGCGGCAAGTGGGGGCAGGTGCCGATGCCGGCGTTCCCGCAACTGGATGATGAGGATCTGAAGACGTTGGCAACCTGGGTGTTGTCGCGGTAACGAAGCTGGCCTGGCGTCACCGCGAAACGGTGGCGCCGGGCATCAACTTGCCTGGTGCGCTGGCCATCCCTCCGCCAGCACCATTCCAGCTGGATCCTTACCAGGCCAGGCAAACAGAATGCACTGAAGCATTCCTCCGACCGCTCACACTGCTGCTCGAGCAGGTGAGGCACGACCGACGCCCGCTCCTAACGAGCGGATTCGCCAGAGCCAGACGGCACGCGCTCCAGCTCCCGCCACGCCAGCCACAGCCGCGTATCGAACTCAAGCTGGTGATAGCGCGGCTCCATGTGCTCGCACAGGCGATAGAACGCCTTGTTGTGGTCGCTCTCTTTCAGGTGGGAGAGTTCGTGCACGACGATCATGCGCAGGAATTCGGGCGGCGCCTCCTTGAACAGCGACGCCACGCGGATTTCCTTCTTGGCCTTGAGCTTGCCACCCTGCACGCGGGAGATCGCAGTATGCAGGCCGAGCGCCTTGTGGGCCGTGTCGAGCCGGGCGTCATAGCCGACCTTGTGCAGCGGCGGGGCGCTGCGCAGGAATTCCTGCTTCAGTTCGGACGCATAGTCATACAGCGCGCGGTCGGACTGTACGCCGTGCCGGGTCGGGTAGCGGCGCGCGATGTGTTCGCCGAGCTTGCCGGCCGCGGCAAGATTGCGCACCTGGTCGAGCACGCCGGGCGGATAGCCGCCCAGGAAGCGCATCGGATCCTTTGCGGATGGCTGCCAGGTGTTTCCGTTCACTGCGCGCGGATCAGTGGTGGTGATGGTGGTGCATCCAGCTGTTGTCCATCGAATTGACGAAGGACTCCACGGCGTCCTTGTCGCCGGTGGCGTGGCGCATCATCTCGCCGCACTTGCAGAAGCCCTGGTACGGCGTGATATGCGAGCAGGCCGAGGTCTTCTGCAGGTACAGCGTGACGGGCTTCGTGCACTTCTTGCACTTGAACTTCAGGGTCAGGGCGGGTTTGCTCATGGGCGAATGAAATCAATGAGTTAGCGCTACGGCGAACCCTGAATTGTACCGGGCGCGCCGGCATTTCGCAGACCGGTGGGCACCTGCTTTGTTAAACTCCGCCCATTCCCAAAATTCCCGAAAAGCACGGACACCGCACTCCATGGCTCAGTACGTTTTCACCATGAACCGCGTGGGCAAGATCGTTCCGCCCAAGCGTCACATCCTGAAGGACATCTCGCTGTCCTTTTTCCCCGGCGCCAAGATCGGCGTGCTGGGCCTGAACGGCTCGGGCAAGTCCACGCTGCTGAAGATCATGGCGGGGCTGGACAAGGAGATCGAGGGCGAAGCCACGCCGATGCCGAACCTGAACATCGGCTACCTGCCGCAGGAACCGCAACTCGATCCCGAGCAGACCGTGCGTGAATCGGTGGAAGAAGCGCTGGGCGGCGTGTTCGAGGCGCGCAAGAAGCTCGACGAGATCTACGCTGCCTATGCCGAGCCGGATGCGGACTTCGATGCACTTGCGGCCGACCAGGCCAAGTACGAAGCCATCCTGGCTGCCAGCGACGGCAACAATGCCGAGCTGCAACTCGAAATCGCTGCCGACGCGCTGCGCCTGCCGCCGTGGGAGGCCAAGGTCGGCCATCTGTCGGGTGGCGAGAAGCGCCGCGTGGCACTGTGCCGCCTGCTGCTGTCGCGCCCCGACATGCTGCTGCTCGACGAACCGACCAACCACCTGGATGCCGAGTCGGTGGACTGGCTGGAGCAGTTCCTGACCCGCTTCCCGGGCACCGTGGTGGCCGTGACCCACGACCGCTACTTCCTCGACAATGCTGCCGAGTGGATCCTGGAACTCGACCGCGGCCAGGGCATTCCCTGGAAGGGCAACTACAGCTCGTGGCTGGACCAGAAGGAAGCGCGCCTCAAGCAGGAAGAGGCCAGCGAATCGGCCCGCCAGAAGGCGCTGCACAAGGAACTGGAGTGGGTGCGCCAGAACCCGAAGGGCCGCCAGGCCAAGTCCAAGGCGCGTCTGGCCCGTTTCGACGAACTGAACAGCCAGGAATACCAGAAGCGCAACGAAACCCAGGAAATCTTCATCCCCGTGGGTGAGCGCCTGGGCAACGAAGTCATCGAGTTCGACAACGTCAGCAAGGGTTTTGGCGACCGCATGCTGATCGAAAACCTGAGCTTCAAGGTGCCGCCGGGCGCCATCGTCGGCATCATCGGCCCGAACGGCGCCGGTAAATCGACGTTCTTCAAGATGCTCACGGGCAAGGAACAGCCGGACAGCGGCGAGATCAAGATCGGGCCGACCGTGAAGATGGCCTTCGTCGACCAGAGCCGTGATGCGCTGGATGGCAGCAAGACCGTGTTCGAGGAGATTTCGGGCGGCGCCGACATCCTGACCGTGGGCCGGTATGAAACCCCGTCGCGCGCCTACATCGGCCGCTTCAACTTCAAGGGTGGCGACCAGCAGAAGCAGGTCGGCACGCTGTCGGGCGGTGAACGCGGCCGCCTGCACATGGCCAAGACGCTGATCGCCGGCGGCAACGTGCTGCTGCTCGATGAGCCGTCGAACGACCTGGACGTGGAAACGCTGCGTGCGCTCGAAGACGCGCTGCTGGAATTCGCCGGCTGCGTGATGGTGATCTCGCACGATCGCTGGTTCCTGGACCGTATCGCGACGCACATCCTGGCCTTCGAAGGCGATTCGCACGTGGAATTCTTCCCGGGCAACTACCAGGAATACGAGGCGGACAAGAAGCGCCGCCTGGGTGAGGAAGGCGCCAAGCCGAAGCGGATCCGCTACAAGCCGATTTCGCGCTGATTGGTGCGGCAATAGCAAAAAAGCCAGGCTCTTGTGCCTGGCTTTTTTCATTCTTGGGCGGTTCTTTTGGCACTAGCCTTACGCCCGCACCAGCCTCACCCGCGTAATCTCCGACGGCGCCCCAAACCGCTTCGGCGGCCCCCAATATCCCGTCCCCCGGCTGACATAGACCCACATCGACCCATGCCGCACCAATCCCGCGGTGTATGGCTGCTGCATCGGCACGAACAGGTTCCACGGCCAGAACTGGCCGCCATGGGTATGGCCTGACAACTGGAGGTCAAAGCCTGCCTCGACCGCTGCCGGCGCCGTGCGCGGCTGGTGGGCCAGCAGCACGCGCGCGCCCGCTTGCGGCGCGCCTGCCAGCGCGCGCATCGGGTCGCTGCGGTGGTGCTCGTGGAACCGGCCCGCCGAGTAGTCGGTCACGCCGGCCAGCACCAGCACATCGCCGCCGTGGTCGAGCGCCACATGCTCGTTCATCAGCACGCGCAGGCCGAGCCGCCGCAGTTCGGCGATCCACGGTTCGGCACCGGAGTAATACTCATGGTTGCCGGTGACGAAGTACACGCCATGACGCGCCTGCAGCCGTGCCAGCGGCGCGGTATGGGCGGACAGTTCGCGCACAGTGCCGTCGACAAGGTCGCCGGTGATGGCCACGGCGTCGGCCTCCAGGCTGTTGACCCGGTCGACGATGCGGTCCAGATAGGGGCGCTTGATGGTGGGGCCGACGTGGATGTCGCTGATCTGGGCGATCGTGAAGCCATGCAGCGCCTCGGGCAGGCCGCTGACCGGCACGTCGACCTCGACCACCCGCGCCAGCCGCCGCGCATTGACATAGCCGGCCAGCGTCACCAGCAGCGCCAGCAACGGCACTGCGGCGGCACTCCAGGCGTGCAGTCCGGCCGGCTGCCAGCCCGTCAGCCAGGCAACGGCCAGCACGATATCGCGCGCCAGCGTCGCCACCAGCAGGGTGGAGAAGAAGCCCATGGCCAGCATGCCGATCCAGGACACGGCGTCCGACCATGGCTGGCTGACGCGGCGTGCCAGCAGGCCCGCGGGCAGCAGCATGCATGACAGGGCCAGCCAGGCGCCGCTCAGCGCCTTGACCAGCAAGGGCACCGGCAGGTCCGGCAACAGGCGCCAGGCGATGTAGGCGTGCAACAGTGCCGTGATGGCACCAGCGGTCAGGATGGTGGTCCGTGGGGGCATGGGGGCGCGCAGGGAGGACAGTCCTGTAAAGGTGGGGCCGGCGCGGCGCGCGTTCAAGGGGGGCACGCTGCCGGCGTGGCCACAATGTGCCATTGCCGGCAGCTGCGGGGATTTACCGCCGATCTCCGGCGATCCAACCGACATCGGCATGTGACACCGCCGGCGCGCGTCACGCGCACTGTGGGTAGTGATCTGAGCCCTTTGCGGCTTCGTGCTGAATGTTTTTGAAACGGATTGTCCGCCCTTGCGGGCTCATCTAGATTCGCACACAAGGGCGCCAGTTGTGCAGCATCGTGCCCAGCGTTCGTCGGTCCTGCCTGTGCATGGCACGGCGGCAGGGCCATGCTGCGGTCATCCCCAGCCGGAGATTAGCCATGTCGTTTCGCCTGAAGCCCGCCAGCGCGCTGGTGGCTGCCGTCTGTATCGCGCTGGCACCGGTCGCGCCGCAGGCCGCCACGCCGCCCAAGACGGTCACCCCGCTGACCTGGCCGCGCAATTTTGACGCCGCCAGCGAGCATGTCGAGCTGTACCAGCCCGAGATCGAGAAATGGGAGGGCAACCGAATGTCCGGCCGTGCCGCGGTGGCGGTCGGCGCCAAGGACGGGACGCCGACCTATGGCGTGGTCCATTTCACCGCGGTCGCCGATATCGACAAGCCGTCGGCGCTGGTACAGCTCACCCAGATCACCATCGAAAGCGTCGAGGTGCCGACGCGCCCCGACGCTGCCGACCAGGTGCGCAGCGCGCTGGTGGCCAGGCTGCCGGCCAAGGGGCTGACCGTGCCGCTGGACGAGCTTCAGGCCAGCTACGCCGTATCGCGCCAGTTGGCCAGTACGGCGCGGGTGCCTGTGAAGAACGATGCACCGCAGATTGTCTTTGCCACCACGCCGACCCTGCTGGTGCTGGTCGATGGCGAGCCGGCCTGGCGCGCCGTGCCGGGCACCGGCTACGAACGCGCGCTCAACAGCCGCGCCATGCTGCTGCGCGAGCCCGGCGGCGAGCTGTACTTGCAGGCGGCAGGCTACTGGTACCGTTCGGAATCCGCCGGCGGCGCATGGGAAGTGATGTCGACCGTGCCGAAGGCCCTGCAGGCCGCGGCGACCAAGGCCGCGGCAGCGTCCAAGCCCGATGCGATGCTGCCTTCGGGCGGCAAGCGCCCCGCGCGCGCGCCTGACATCCTGCTGGCGACGCGGCCGACCGAGCTCGTGGTCACCAGCGGCGCGCCGCAGATGACGCCGGTAGGCGGTGGCGGGCTGTTGACCATGTCCAATGCGGACCATGCGGTGTTTGTCGATCCGGCTTCCAACAACTACTACGTGCTGGTATCCGGCCGCTGGTTCCGGGCGCCGATGCTGACGGGGCCGTGGCAGTACGTGCCGGGTGCCGAGTTGCCGGCCGATTTCGCCAAGATTGCCCCGAACGACCCCAAGGCCAACGTGTTGGTGTCGGTGCCCGGCACACCGCAGGCGAAGGAAGCCGCGATCGCCGCCACCATCCCGCAGACGGCGACCGTGTCCCGCGCCAAGGCGGCGCTGACCGTGGCCTATGACGGCGCGCCGCGCTTGGTGCCGATCACTGGCACTTCGCTCAGCTACGCGGTCAACACCGGCACGCCCGTCATCGAGGTGGACAGCAGCCATTACTACGCCGTGGCCAACGGTGTCTGGTTCACGGCGCCCACCCCAACGGGCACCTGGCGCGTGGCGACCGAGGTGCCGTCGGCCATCTACACGATCCCGCCGAGTTCACCGATCTACTACGTGACCTACGTGCGCATCTACTCGGTCACGCCGGACACGGTCGTGGTGGGCTACACACCCGGCTACATGGGTGTGGTGGTCAGCGCCGACGGCACCGTGGTGTATGGCACCGGCTATGTCTACCCGGCGTACGTGGGCGGGGTCTACTACGGCTACCCGGTCACCTACGGCTATGGCGCCGGCTTCGGCATCGGCCTGGCCGAGGGGTTTGCGTTCGGCTTTGCGGCCGGCGCCTTCTGGGGCGCGGCATCGCCGTACTGGGGGCCGTACTGGTGGGGTGGCCCCTACAACTGGAACTACGTGAACGTGAACCAGGCCAACTTCTACGGCCGCTGGGGACAGGGCACGGTCACGCATGCCCAGGGCTGGAACGCCTGGACCGGAACCGAGTGGCGCGGCACCGCGGCTTCCGGATTCAATCCGGCCACAGGCGCCCACTTTCAGGGCAGCCGTGGCGCCGCGTTCAACCCGTATTCCGGCAATTTCGCGGCGGGGCGGCAGGGGGCGTTTGCCAATCCGTCCACCGGCCGTGAAGGCGCCGGGCGCGGCGGCGTCGTCGGCAACGAATACACCGGCAACTACGCGGCCGGGCGCCAGGCCGCGGGCTACAACGCCCAGACCGGGCGCGTGGGCGCCGCCGAGGTGGGCGTCGCCGGCAATGCCCAGACCGGCCAGCACACGGCCGCCAGCCGTGGCTTTGTCGCCAACCCGGACAAGGGCAATGCGGTGGTCTGGAACAACGGCAATGTCTATGCCGGGCACGACGGGTCTGTGTACCAGCACACCGACAACGGCTGGCAAAAGCACACGCCAGGCGGCTGGGAACCCGTGCAACCCAACAACGAAGTCACCGGCCGGCTGGATCAGCAACGCCAGGCGCGTGAGATCGGGCAGCAGCGCTTCCAGGGCGCGGCGCGGCAGTGGCAGGGCGGTGGCCGTTTCGGCGGCGGGGGCTTCCACGGCGGTGGCCGGTTCCATGGCGGTTTCCGGCGCTGATACGTACGGCAGCAACGCCGGATCGGCCCAATGGCGTGACCGCCGGCGTGCGTGACGAAATGAGTAAACACGGGCACAAAAAATTTGAATTGGCGCGCCTTTGGGCGCGCCGTAACCTGCCTGAACAGGCACCGGATCGGCCGGCTTGGACCCGCCGTGTCCGGCACGAGGGCGGCCATGGTTGCTGGCACAGGAGGTCACGTGAGGACAATGCTCAACTGGCGCAGTGCAGCGGTGCTGCTTGCGGTCTTGCTGGTAGCGGGCTGCGGCAAGGAAAAGCCCGCGGCAGTTGCTCCTCCGGCGGCCGAGGTCGGGGTCATGACGGTGGCGCTGCGGGACGTGCCGCTGGTCTACGATTTTGTCGGCCAGACCGAGAGTTCGCAGCAGGTGGAGATCCGGGCGCGCGTCAACGGCTTCCTCGACAAGCGGGTCTACACCGAAGGCGCCGTGGTCAAAGCCGGCCAGACCCTGTTCCTGATGGACCGCAAGCCGTTCGAGGCCACCTTGCAGGCGGCCGAGGCGGAGCTGGCGCAGCAGCAGGCACGCCTGACCACGGCACGCGCGGACCTGAAGCGCGTGCGGCCGCTGGCCGAGCGCAACGCCCTGAGCCAGCGCGACCTGGATGATGCCGTCGGCAAGGAGCAGGCTGCCGCCGCGGCCGTCGAAGGCGCACGGGCCAACGTCATCAGCGCCAGGCTCAACCTGGGCTATACGACCATCACGTCGCCGGTGGCTGGCCTGTCAAGCTTCGCCAAGCGCCAGCCGGGCTCCTACATTGACGCAACCAACAGCCTGCTCACGTACGTGGCCAGGCTCGACCCGATGTGGGTGAACTTCAGCCTGTCCGAGAACGAGGTGCTGAGGATCCGCACGGAGCGCGAATCCGGCGCGATCAAGTACCCCGATCAGGACAAGTTCGATGTCGTCATCGTGCTGGCGGATGGCACGGAGTTCCCAAACCACGGGCGGATCGCCTTCGCCGATGCGTCGTTCAACGCGGAAACCGGCACCTACCTGGTCCGCGCCGAGGTGGCCAATCCGGAGGGCGTGCTGCGCCCCGGCCAGTTCGTTCGGGTCAAGGTGCATGGCGCCACGCGCACGAATGCGATCGCCGTGCCGCAGGACGCGATCATCCAGAGCCAGCGCGGCCAGACGGTCTGGGTGATCGGGCCTGACAACAAGGCCCAGCAGCGGGTGGTCGATGTCGGCGAGTGGACCGGCAACAACTGGGTGGTACGTTCCGGACTGAAGCCCGGGGAGCGCGTCGCAGTGAGCGGCACGCTGCGCCTGGCGCCGGGCGCACCCGTGAAGGCGGTTGAGGCCAGGCCTGGTGCCGCGCCCGCTGCGGCCAGCGGCGCCGCGGCGGCGCCTGCGGCCCCGGCATCGGGCGCAGCGGCAGCGGCAGGGGGCAAGTCATGAAACTTGCCCATTTTTTTATCGATCGGCCCATCTTTGCGTCGGTCGTTTCCATCATCATCACGGTGGGCGGCCTGGTGGCCCTGACCAAGCTGCCGATTGCCCAGTTCCCGGACATCACGCCGCCGACGATCACCGTCACCACACGGTACCCGGGCGCCAGCGCGGAAGTGGTCGCGCAAAACGTGGCCGCGCCGATCGAGCAGCAGGTCAACGGCGCGGACCGCATGATGTACATGAACTCGACGAGTTCCTCGACGGGTGACCTGACGCTGACCACGTATTTCGAGATCGGCACGGACCCGGAACTCGCGCAGGTGGATGTGCAGAACCGCGTCAACCTGGCACTGCCGACGCTGCCCAACGAGGTGACGTCGCAGGGCGTTTCGGTGCAGAAGCGCTCGTCCGCGTTCATGATGGTGATTGCCATCTACTCGCCGGACAACAGCTACAACCAGACCTTTGTCGGCAACTACGCCAACATCTATGTGCTGGATGCGATCAAGCGCATCCCGGGTGCCAACCAGTCGTCGATTTTCGGCAGCCCTGACTACGCCATGCGCATCTGGTTGCGGCCGGACCGCATGGCCTCGCTCGGGATCACGACCGAGGACGTGAAGAACGCCGTCGCCAACCAGAACCAGCAGTTTTCGGCCGGGCGCATCGGACAGTCGCCGACGGCGGGCCCGGTGCAGCAGACGTTCCCGATTGCCACCAAGGGCCGCATGACGGAGCCGGCCGAGTTCGACAACATGATCCTGCGCGCGCAATCCGGCGAGACGGCGCTGGTGCGGCTCAAGGACATTGGCCACGCCGAACTGGGTTCGAAGGACTATTCGCTGCGCAGCCGCTACAAGGGCAAGACCGCCACGCTGATGGCGGTCTACCAGCAGCCGGGCGCCAATGCGCTGGATGTGGCCAAGCAGGTGCGCGCCACGCTGGCCGAGCTGAAGAAGAGCTTCCCGCCCGGCCTGGAGTATGAAATCGCGCTGGATACGACCGAGTTCGTGCAGGAGTCGATCACCGAGGTGGTGCACACGCTGCGCGACGCCGTGATCCTCGTGATCCTGGTGGTGTACCTGTTCCTGCAGAGTTTCCGCGCCACGCTGGTGCCGATCCTGGCCGTGCCGGTGTCGATCATCGGCGCCTTCGTCGGCATGAGCGCGTTCGGCTTCTCGGTCAACATGCTGACCTTATTCGGCATGGTGTTAGCGATCGGCATCGTCGTGGACGATGCCATCGTGGTGATCGAGAACGTCGAGCGCAACATGACCGAGTTCAAGCTGCCGCCCAAGGAGGCCGCCAAGAAGGCCATGGACGAGGTGAGCGGACCGGTGGTTGCCATCGTGCTGGTGCTGCTGGCAGTGTTCATTCCGGTGGCCTTCCTGTCGGGCATTACGGGTCAGCTGTACAAGCAGTTTGCTATCACCATTGCCGTGTCGGTGGTGCTGTCCGGTGTCGTGGCGCTGACGCTGTCGCCGGCACTGGCGGCCATCCTGCTCAAGCCTGGCGAGCACAAGAAGAATCGCTTCTTCACCTGGTTCAACAACAAGTTCGACCAGCTGATCGCCGGCTACGACAAGTCACTGCAGCTCGTCATCCGGCGCACCGTGGTGTCGATTGCGCTCATCCTGGCGATGGTGGCGGTGAGCGTACTGATGTTCATCCGCATCCCGTCTTCGTTCCTGCCGGTAGAAGACCAGGGCTACCTGTTCGGTGCCGTGGTCATGCCCGATGCCGCCAGCCTGGACCGCACCGGCGGCCTGACCAAGCGCGCGGAAGCCTGGCTCACCAAGCAGCCCGGCGTCGCCTCGGTGGCGACCGTGGACGGCTACAGCCTGATCGACTCCCAGAACAAGGCCAATTCCGGCACGCTGTTCATCACACTCAAGGGGTTCCACGACCGCGGCAAGGGCGAAAGCGCGAACGACCTGATTGCCAAGGGCAAGAAGGAGTTCTCCACCTACCAGGATGGCGTGGCTATCCCGATCAACCCGCCGTCCATCCCGGGGCTGGGTACGACCGGCGGGTTCGAGTTCTGGCTGCAAAGCACGGGGGACAGCTCGTATCAGCAACTCGAGGGCAAGGTGCGCGAGTTCATTGCCAAGGCACACCAGCGGCCTGAGCTGACGGGCGTGAACTCCACCATCAACTCCCGCTCTCGCCAGTACCTGGTGGAGGTGGACCGCGAACGTTCGGAAACGCAGGGCGTGCCGGTGGAAAACGTCTATTCGGCCCTGCAGACCATGTTCGGGTCCCTATATGTGAGCCAGTTCCCGAAGAACAGCCGGCTGTTCCAGGTGATCCTGCAGGCCGAACCGGACTTCCGCTCGCGGCCGGAAGACCTCGACAAGGTCTACGTGCGCAACAGCAAGGGCGACATGGTGCCGATCAAGGCGGTGACCACGACCAAGTACGTGCCTGGCGCCGACATCGTCACGCGCTTCAACAACTTCCCCGCCGCCAAGATCGTCGGCGATGCCGCGCCGGGCTACAGCTCGGGACAGGCGATCTCGGCCATGGAGGAGATTGCGCAGGAGGTGCTCGGCGAGGGCTACGCCTACGCGTGGAGCGGTCAGGCCTACGAAGAGAAGACAGCAGGATCGACCGCCGTCTACGTGTTCGCTTTCGCGCTGCTGATGGTGTTCCTGATCCTGGCGGCCCAGTACGAGAAATGGTCGCTGCCGCTCGGCGTGCTGCTGGCGGTGCCGTTCGCGCTGTTCGGCGCCTTGCTTGGCATCCTGATGCGCGGCATGGAGAACGATGTCTACTTCCAGATCGGCCTGACTGTGCTGATCGCGCTGGCCGCGAAAAACGCGATCCTGATCTTCGAGTTCGCGGTGGAAATGCGCGAGAAGGAAGGGCTCAGCGCCTATGACGCGGCCATCCACGCGTCCAAGCTGCGGCTGCGCCCGATCATCATGACCTCGCTCGCGTTCATCCTGGGCTGCGTGCCGCTGGCTATCGCCAGTGGCGCGTCGGCAGCGAGCCGGCAATCGCTCGGGACGGGCGTGATCGGCGGCATGCTTGGCGCCACGGTCATCGCGCTGTTCTTTATCCCTATGTTCTTCTGGGGGCTGGAGCGCATGTCCGAAGGCAAGGCCAAGGGCGAAGCCAAGGCCGGCGGCGCGTCACAGCCGCCTGCCACCCCTCCGGCGGGAGAACCATCATGAGACCGCGTGCCTGGATGCTGGGTGCCTGCGCGGTAGCGGCGCTGGGCGGTTGCGCGATCGGCCCCAACTACCAGCGGCCGGAAACGCCCGATGTCGCGCAATACCGCATGGATACCGGCCAGCTCGCCATCGCGGCGGACAGCGACTGGTGGAACCAGTTCAACGACCCGGTGCTCAATGCGTTGATCGACGAGGCGCTTGCGAACAACTACGACGTGCGCATTGCCGCCGCGCGCATCGACGAATTCCGCGGCCAGCTGATGGTTGCGCGCTCGGGCTTTTTCCCGCAGGTGAACCTGAACGCGGCGGCCGCGCGCCAGCGCCTGGGCACGTTCAACGGCACGCCGTTCGCATCGTTCGACGGCCCGCGCAATTCGTACCAGCTGCTGGCCAACGCGAGCTGGGAACTGGATTTGTGGGGACGCATCCGTCGGCAGGCCGAGGCTGCGGAGGCCGGTCTGTGGAACGCCGAGTACGCGCGGCGCGGCGTGGTGCTGTCGCTCGCGGCGTCGGTCGTGCAGGGCTATGCCACGCTGCGCGGGCTCGATGCCCAGCTTGAAGTCGCCAAGCAGACACTGGAATCTCGCGCAAGCGGGCTCGATATCTTCAAGCAGCGTTACGAAGGCGGTGTCATTTCCGAGATGGAGCTGGCCCAGGCCCAGAACGATTTCTATGTCGCCGAGGCTTCCATTCCGCAGATCCGCACCAGCATTGCGCAGACCGAGAATGCGCTGTCGGTGCTGCTCGGACGGCAACCCGGGCCGGTCGAGCGGGGCAAGGGCATCTATGAGCTGCAGGCGCCGCCGGTGGGCGCCGACCTGCCCGCGGTGCTGCTGTCGCGCCGGCCCGACGTGCTGCAGGCCGAGCAGGCCGCAGTGGCGGCCAACGCGCAGCTGGGCGCGGCACAGGCGCTCTACCTGCCGTCCGTCAACCTGAGCGGCTTGTTCGGCGCAGTCGCCTCGTCACCGGCGGGGTTGTGGGACAGCGCATCGCGGGTGTGGGGGTTCGGTGCGGGCCTGACCCAGCCGATCTTCCAGGGCGGCGCGATCCGTGGCCAGGTGCAGACGGCGTCAGCGCAGCGCACCGAGGCCATGCTGGCCTACCAGGGCACCGTGCTGGCAGCGCTGGCCGACGTGAACAGCGCCCTGGCCAACGGTGTCGAGACGCGTAATCGGCTGGGCAGCCTGCGCCAGCAGGAAAAGAGCCTGACCGTCTATGCCGACCAGGCCTATGCGCGATATGAGGGCGGCTATTCGAGCTACCTGGAGGTCACCAACGCGCGCGAGAAGCTGTTCGACGCGCAACTCGCGGCCATCCAGGGGCAGGTCGACGTGCTGAACGGCACCGCGGCGCTGTACAAGTCGCTGGGCGGCGGCTGGCCGGCGGTGCCCGATGCGGTCAGAGGCGCTGGCATGCAGGGCGACGCGCCCGTCCTAGCGCGCTGACCATTCCCCCTGGCGCACGCCCAGCGCCGTGACCAGGCCGTAGGCGGAAATCCCCAGCGCCACGCCCAGGAAATGCCCGTCCAGCCCCATGCCGGCGACATTGGCAAGCAGCCAGCCGCCGCCGGCAGCCAGGCCGATCCGGCACAGGCCAGCCGCGATCGGCCAGCGCATGCGGCCTGCGCCCATCGACGCAAAGTACAGCGCCATGCCCAGCCCGAAGCCGCCAAAGGCCGGGCCGACCCAGGACAGCGCACGCGCGGCAATGGCCACGACCTGCGGATCCTGCGTGAACAGCGCGGCGAACCGGTGCGGCATCATGCCGACCGCCGCGCCGGCCAGTCCGGCGATGAGCAGGGCCAGCAGCGCGCCGACCCACGCCGTGCGGCGCGCCGTGTGCCAGTCGCCTGCACCGACCGCGCGGCCGACCAGCGCGGTCAGCGCGGAGCCGACGCCGAACGCGAGCGGGATCATCAGGAATTCCAGCCGCGCCGAAATGCCGTAGGCGGCTACGGCCGCCGTGCCATGGTGGCGCAGCTGCGCGGTGACGAGGATGGTGGTCAGGTTGGCCACGGAGGCCAATGCGCAAGCCACCAGTCCGACCGACAGGATGCGCGCGAACAATGCCCGGGACGGGCGCATGCGCAGCACCGGCACGAAGCCCGCGCCGCCGCGCGCCACCACCACGGCCATCGCCAGCGCCGCGGCCCACGACACCGCCGCCAGCGCCGCGCCGATGCCGGCCAGGCCCATCCCCATCGGCTCGGCCAGCAGCCACGACAGCAGCGGGAAGGCCACCCACATCAGCGCCAGCACGCGCGCGGCCAGCGCGTGGCGTCCGCCGCCGCGCAGTACCGAAGCGAGCGTGTTGGCGAGCCAGGCCGGCACCGCGCCCGCGCCGAACAGCCAGATGGCGTATGTGGCCGCCGCCTCGGCTGCCGTGACCCCGGCTACCGCGCCCAGCACGCCGCGCGGGAAGCCCGCCAGCACGATGGCGAACACGAGGCCGGCCGTCACCGCGATGATCAGCGCGTGCAGCACCAGCGACGAGGCATCCTCGCGCTTGTTGGCGCCCAGCGCGCGTGCGATGGCCGATACCACGCCGCCGCCCATCGCGCCGGTGGACATCTGCTGCAGCAGCAGCGCAAACGGCAGCACCACGGCCCAGCCGGCCAGCGCGGCCGTGCCCTGGCGCGCCGCGAGCCAGGTTTCGACGAGTTGTGCGGCGGCCTGCAGCAGCGCGATCAGCGCGGTGGGCCCGGCCAGGCTGCCGATGCGCCGCACCAGTTCGGTAGCGGGCACTGTCGGGACAGCCGGGGCAGGGCCCGCGGCCGTGGCCGCAGTGTTGGCCACGGTCATGGCGGGCGTCTCAGGCATGATCGTCCCCCGGCCCGGCAGCGGTTTCGCCGAAGCGCCGCCGCAGGAAGCGGCCCGCGCCGGGGCCGGGCAGTACGCGCACGTCGTCCAGCGTGATCGCGCTGCCGTCGGCACGCGCGAGCGGGGGCGCAGAGATTTCCGTGCCGCTGCGCTTGTCTTGCAGCACTGTCAACGGACCCTTTTCATCGGTCATCCAGCGGTCCGCCCAAGCCTTGAGCGCGACATAGGCCGGGAAGAAGTCCCGCCCTTTTTCCGTGAGCTGGTAGACGTGGCGCCCTCCGCCTTCCGGTGTGATGCGGGCCAGCAGCCCATGCGTCACCAGCGTCTTCAGCCGCGCGCTCAGGATGTTGGGCGCGATGCCAAGGTTCTTCTCGAATTCGTCGAAGCGCGTGCTGCCATAGAACGCTTCGCGCATGACGAGGATGGCCCAGCGCTCGCCCAGCACTGCCATCGAGCGGGCCACCGGGCAGGGCATGGTGGTGAAATCAGTGGGGGGCATATGTCTCCGTGCTTGCCGCCGGTTTTGCTTTCGATTTGCAAGTTTTTGGAATCATAGCTTGCGAATTGAAAGTTTGCACGGGTGACTGTCGGTGTGGCGTATGAATCTCAGTTTGTCCGATTGATTGTTCCGTCGCGGCCCCGCTAGGCTTCAGGGCATCGGCATCGCGTCTCCACTTTCCGGACGTGACTGCGCCGGTCGGGCGGGAACCTAGCCGTCTGCCTCCTCCACCCGGATCGGTCCCCCAGGACGATCCGGGTTTTTTCCGGTTTGCGCCCTGGTCAGCCGCGCGGCAGCGCCGGCCTCCTTATCCGTTGAACACCGGCAGGTTGCCGATTTCTTCCTTCAGGAACGCAATCAGCGCCCGCGTCGCCATGGTCGGGTGGCGGTTCGGCGTGGTGATGACGTAGAGGCTGCTGCCCAACCCTTCGGGTTTCCAGTCGCTCAGCACGGGCACGAGACGGCCCTCCCGCATTTCCTCCCAGCCCATGTAGCGTGGCAGCAGGCTGATGCCGTGGCCCTCCAGCACCGCCTGCAGCAAGAAACGGAAGTGCTCGGATTGCAGATGCGGCGCCAATTCCACTTCCTCGCGCTGGCCGTCGCGATTGAGGGCCAGCACGAAGCGCGATCCATAGGGCGGGCAAAGGAAGTGGCAGCGCGCCAGGTCGGCCGGCATGCGCGGCGGCGCCACGCGTTCCAGGTACGCGGGCGAGGCGCAGAGCTGCCAGTCGATCGGGCAGATCTCGCGCGCAACATGGTCCAGCGGCGGCGCGGAGGTCACGCGCAGCGCCACGTCGATTTCGGACGCGATCAGGTCGACCACGCGGTTCGCGAAGAACACGCGCAGCGTGATCCCGGGGTACCGCTGCGCGAACTGCAGCAGCAGCGGTGCGACGAACGCATCGCCCAGGCCCGTGGGCATGCTCACGCGCACGTGGCCGTGCAGCGTCTTGCCCAGGCTGTCGATCTCGGCCTGCGCCGATGCCACCTCCTGCAGGATGCGCAGGCCGTGCTGGTAGAGCGCCTGGCCCGGCTCGGTCATCTCCAGCCGGCGCGTGGTCCGGCGCAGGAGCTGGGCGCCGGCCTGCTGTTCGAGCTCTCGCAACTGGCGGCTTACCTGCGAGCGCGTGACACCGCGCCGCCGGCCGGCTTCGGCGAGGTTGCCGGCATCGACGATGTCGACAAAGGCTTCGATCAGGTTCAGGTCCATCCGGGATTGCCTGCAGGATTGTCACGTCTGGCGCAACATTGTGATTCCGGTGGAGTGAATTGTCGATGCCAGGGTACGCGGCTACAGTGGAACGCTGCCAAATCAGGACAAGCACAGGAGACTACCGATGGCCACAGACCTCTGGTTCGAAGACATGCACCGCGGCGGCGCCGAATTGCTCGACCGTGGCGCCCGCCTCGCCGGCGGCCTGCGCGTTATGGGCCTGCAGGAAGGCGACGTGATGGCGGTCTTGCTGCGCAATGACCCGGTCTACGTCGACGTCGTCCACGCGTGCCGCATTGCCGGCATCTATTACTGCCCGATCAACTGGCACTTCACCGCCGAGGAAGTGCGCTTCCTGCTGGCCGACAGCGGCGCGAAGGCGCTGATCGTGCATGCCGGCCTGCTGGCAGCGGTGCGCGACGCCGTGCCGGCCGGCGTCACCGTGCTGGAGGTAGCCGATGGAACGCAAGCGTCGGGTAGCGCCGACTACGAAGGCTGGCTGGCGCAGCAGGCGCCGTACGACGGCCCCTGCGTGGCACCGCGCGGCCACATGGCCTACACATCCGGCACTACCGGCCGTCCCAAGGGCGTGCTGCGCGACGCAGTGCCGCTGGACCAGCTCGAGGACCAGATCGCGCGCTCGCGTTCGGTGGTGCGGCAGGTGTACGGCATCGTCCCTGGCTGCCGTGCGTTGATGTCAGCGCCGCTGTACCACAGCGCGCCCGGTTCGTTCATCCAGAACGCGCTGCAGATGGCGGAGCGCCTCGTGCTCACGCCGCGCTTCGATGCCGAGCAGGTGCTGGCGCTGGTGGAGAAGCACCGCATCGACGTGCTCTACCTCGTGCCGATCATGTATGTGCGCCTGCTCAAGCTGGCACCCGAGGTACGCGCGCGCTACGACCTGTCGTCGATCCGCTTCGTTGCCTCGACCGGCTCGCCGTGCGCGCCGGACGTCAAGCGCGCGATGCTGGAATGGCTGGGCCCGGTCATCCATGAAACGTATGCGTCCAGCGAGGCCGGCATGATCACCGTGGCCACGCCCGCCGACGCCGCGGCCCGCCCGGGCACCGCAGGCAAGCCGGTGGACGACGCGCAGCTTCGCATCCTCGACGAAGACGGCAACCCATGCGCGCCGGGCGAGGTCGGCCTGGTCTATGTACGCCAGCCGGCCTACCCAGACTTCACTTACCGCAACAACGACGCCGCGCGCCGTGCCATCGACCGTGATGGCCTGGTGACGCTCGGCGACATGGGCTATGTCGATGCCGACGGCTACCTGTTCATCTGCGACCGCGCGTCCGACATGGTGATCTCGGGCGGCGTGAACATCTACCCGGCCGAGATCGAGCACGAACTGGTGCGCTACCCGGGTGTGGCCGACTGCGTGGTGTTCGGCGTGCCCGACGACGAGTACGGCGAGCGGCTGCTGGCCATGGTGCAGCCGATGCCCGACGCGGCGATCCACGAGGAAGACGTGATCGACTGGCTGCGCCAGCGCCTGTCCGGCTTCAAGGTGCCGCGCAGCATCGTGATCGAGCCGCAGTTGCCACGCGATGAAACCGGCAAGCTGGCCAAGCGCCGGCTGCGTGACCGCTATTGGGAGGGGCGGCAGCGGCGCGTCTGAGGCAGGCGCGCAGCACTGTCGGACGATCCACGTAGCGCTCATCCATGCACGGAAGGCATGGGGCAGATATGGCCGATAACCGGCGCGCAGCGGCGGCGCGCGGCTTGACCGGCGTATAGTGCGGGGACGTACAGGCACATGCGCCCGATAGCCCGGCGCAAAATGCCTTCGCTATGCCTCGCTTGTCATGATTGATCGCGCCCCCTCCGACCCAGCCGAACCGTCCTCCGGCGCTGACCGCGCCGAACCTCCCCACACAGATTCTCCGGACACCGGGCCGGATCGCGCAGCCGAGCGCGAGGAAGCGCGCCTGGCCGAAGCCATCAGCCGTCACGCCCGCCTCGCCGCTTGGCGCAAGTCGCGCCAGGCGGGGCGCATCTCGCGCACCACGCTGCGCTATGCCGTCTTCATGTGCGGCGCCGGCTGCGTGGCGCTGTTCTCGCTCGTGTTCGCGTGGATCGCCGAACTGGCGCTGCGCTGGAACCATCACCTGACGCAGGCCACGCCGTGGATCGCGTTCGTGATGCTGCCGTTCGGGCTGGCCGCGCTGCGCTGGCTGACCATCCGGCTCGCGCCGCAGGCGCGCGGCAGCGGCATACCGCAGGTGATCGCCGCCGTCACGCTGCCGCCTTCGGGCCAGGCGCAGACGATGCTGGTGTCGTTCCGCCAGTCGATGTGGAAGGTGGTGCTGACCGCCGCCGGCCTGCTTGCCGGGGCTTCGGTCGGGCGCGAGGGGCCGTCGGTGCAAGTCGGCGCCGCAGCCATGCTGGCCTGGGGCCACTGGTGCCACGAGAAGCTGCGCTTTCGCATCGGCTTCCATCCGAACGCGCTGATCGCGGCCGGTGCCGCGGGCGGTCTCGCGGCGGCCTTCAACACACCGCTGGCCGGCGTGGTGTTCGCCATCGAGGAACTCGGCCGCGGCACGGCCGTGCGATGGGACCGGCTGGTGCTGTCGGGCGTGCTGACCGCGGGTTTCCTGTCGCTGGCGCTGCTTGGCAATAACCCTTATTTTGCCGTCAAGGTACCCATGCTGGTGCTGCATGATGCATGGGGGCCCGTATTGCTGTGCGCGGTGGTGAACGGCGTGCTCGGCGGCTTGTTCGCAAAGGCGCTGATCGGCGGCGTGCCAGGTCTGTTGCCGCCGCGCTGGCGCCACTGGCCGGCCACGCACCCGGTGCAGGTGGCCTTTGCGTGCGGCCTCGTGGTGGCCGCGCTCGGCTGGGCGACCAGCGGGGCGACGTTCGGCACGGGCTACGAACAGGCCTCGGCGCTGATCAACGGCGAACCGCACTCGACGCTTTGGTTCGGCCTGGCCAAGCTGGTGGCCACGGTGGTGTCGTACTTTGCTGGCATCCCGGGCGGCATCTTCACGCCGGCACTGGCCATCGGCGCCGGCATCGGCGAGAACGTGGCGCAATTTATCCCGGGCATGCACGAGCCGCGCGTGCTGGCGCTGGTCGCGATGGCCGCGTTCCTGGCGGCGGCCACGCAGGCGCCCATCACCGCCAGCGTGATCGTCATGGAGATGACGCGCACGCAAGACCTGACGATTTACCTGCTGGCGGCGTCGCTGCTGGCCTCGTTCATCTCGCGGCAGTTCTCGCCTCATCCGTTCTACCATCACGTGGGCCATGTCTTCCGGCGCGAGGCGCAGGCCCTGGTACGCAAGGCACCGGCAGGCTGACTTCCACTGGTTATGTGCGCTGCACTTGCTGGCGTGGGTACTGGTGCCGGCCACGCTGGCAGCGTTTGCCAATGCGTTGCTGCGAATGGCAGGATGAGCGCACTTTGCGGCGGGTGATGTGCGCAACAGGCCATGCCGGAGGTGCGCGATGCAGCCCGCCGGAACATCCCGCCCGCCGCAGGCTCCAACAGGAGCCTTTTTGAGGAGTCTGGATTTTGAAATTTCCCGTTGCCGGGCTGGCTGCCGCCGGCCTGATCGGCGCCGCCACGAGCGCCTTTGCCGCTCCGGCGGCCCCCGCCGCCGCCTCTGCCGTTCCTCCCGCCGCTGCACCAAAGGCTGCGCCTGCCGGTGACAGTGCGCTGTCACCGATGCTGAAGCTGCTGGAAATCGGCAATCCGCTGCCCGCGCTGCCTGACTGTGCCGACAAGCGCACGCCAGATGGCCGCGACGTAACCGCTTTCTGCGTCGAGGTGAAGGGCGACGGCATCATGCGCCAGGTCGGCCTGCCGCGCGACAAGCGCCCGGCCTTCATGGACGGCGTGCATGTGGTGGCCTTCGTCGACCGGAACGCGCTGGTCGGCGTGATCGTGCCGACGGCGGGCGCCAATTCGCAGCAGGCCGCGCTCGACAGCGTGAATGCCCTGTACGGCAAGCCGTTCCGCCAGGAGCAGGAGGACATGCGCGACAAGGCCGGCAATACGGTCAAGACCATCCACGCGGGCTGGATGCAAAAGCCGCTGACGGTCGAGCTGTACGCCATGCCGGAAGACCCGAACACCGGCACCATCGAAATGCTGCTGCCCCGCGCCCGCACGCTGATGGCGGACAAGGACGCGCAGGTGGCCCAGCAACTGGCGCCCGCATCGGCGCCCGCCGCCGCACCGAGCAAGGAGAAGAAGCCGGCGCCCAAGCCCGTCAAGCCGGGCAGCTGGTAGCGCCTGGCCTGATCCCTGCCTGATGCCGGCCCCGGCGCCGGCTCAGATGCCGTCCATCACCTTGTCCAGCCCCCGCACGACGCCGCGCACGGTGTGGACCTTGCGGATTGCCAGCAGCGCGCCGGATACGTAGGGTTTGGAGCCGTCGCCGGCTTCATGCTTGAGGTGCAGGCGCTGGCCGTCGGCGCCAAAGATCACTTCCACGCCGAGCTGGTAACCGGGCAGCCGCACGGCGTGCACCTGCGTGCCGGACATGGTCGCGCCGCGCGTCTCGCGCGGGCCGTTGACCTGATCCACCGGCACCGCCTGCTGCGCGGCCTTGATCTCCCCCAGACGGAACGCCAGCTCGCGCACCGTGCCCGATGGCACATCGACCTTGCCGGCCTTGGCATAGTCGATGATCTCCCAGTGCTCCAGGTGGCGCGCGGCCATTTCCGCGAACTTCTGCAGCAGCACCACGGTAATGGCGAAGTTGCCGCACGCCAGCACGCCGCGCCCGGCCTTGCGCGCGGCGGCGTCGATCTCCGCATAGTCCTCATCGGTCAGGCCCGACGTGCCGACCACTACGTGCGCGCCATGCGCCAGCGCCTGCAGGATGTTGTGCTTGGCAATGGCCGGCTTGGTGTATTCCACGTAGACGTCGTAGGGCGTGCTGCCCAGCGCCTCGATGCTGGCCGCCGCCACGCCGGGGGTATCGGGATGGCCGGTAAGTTGCGCCAGCGGCTGTCCCGCCGCGCCGCGCGACAGGCCCGCCACCAGCGTCATGTCGGGCGCGTGCGCCACGCCGCGCGCCAGTTCGCCGCCGGCCCAGCCGGTTACGCCGCCCACGGCGACACGGATCGGATTGCTCATCGTCTTTTTCTCCCGTTGCGGTGATTGCTGTTCGGGGAGGATACCGCGCTAACCGGTTGCGCGCCGCCGGTCGATCTTGCGCGCCAGCACGATGGATGTGGTGGTGTGGTTCACCCCGTCCAGCATACCGATCTCGTCGAGCAGCTGGTCGAGCCGCGCATGGGTGTCGCAGCGGATGACCGCCATGTAGTCGACCGGGCCGCTGACCGAACTCAGCTCCTCGATCTCCGGCAGGCGCTGCAGTGCCCGCACGATGGCCGGGCCGGCCTTGGGCTGCACCGACAGCCCGCAGAAGGCCTGGATCGCGTTGTCGCCCATTTCGCGGCCCAGCCGCACGCCGTACCCGGCGATCACGCCCAGCCGTTCCAGCCGCGCGATGCGCGCCACCACCGTGGTGCGCGCGATGCCCAGATGGCGGGCCAGGTTGGCGGCACTTTCGCGTGCATTGGCCTGTAGCAGCGACAGGAGGTGGCGGTCGGTCTGGTCGAGCTTGTCGGGTTCTGCCATTTCGTCGGAATATGTTGTCGTTTCGTTCGATTATGGTGGGTATTCGTCGAACTTGTGCCTTCTTTCTGTTGCGCGTGCTGCCCATACTTCAGTCAGGAATGCACAAAGACAGGCTTGAAAAAGGAGGACACCATGCAGCCATCCACCCTCGGCCGCGGCATGCCGCGGGACCTGACCCGGGCCAAGGGCCCCCTGCAAGTGGTGGTGCTGGGTGCCGGCAAGATCGGCCGCACCATTGCCACCATGCTTCACGACAGCGGCGACTACCGCGTCAGCCTCGTCGACAACGATGCGCGGCGGCTCGACGGCCTGCCTCGTGCCATCACAGTACGCGCCGGCGACCCGACCGAGCCGGGCACCTGCGCCGCGCTGCTGGCGGGCGCCGATGCCGTGCTCAACGCGCTGCCGTTCCACGCCGCGGTGAGCGTAGCCACGGTGGCCGCGCGCCTGGGCGTGCACTACTTCGACCTGACCGAGGACGTGGCCGCGACCCAAGCCATCCGGCAGCTTGCCCAGAGCGCGCGCTCGGTACTGATGCCGCAGTGCGGCCTGGCGCCGGGCTTTATCGGCGTGGTCGGCAACGACCTCGCGCAGCGCTTCGTGCGCGGCGGCGGCGAGCTGCTGGACTTGCAGATGCGCGTCGGCGCGCTGCCGCGCTACCCGAGCAATGCCCTCAAGTACAACCTGACCTGGAGCACCGAAGGGCTGATTAACGAGTACTGCAACCCGTGCGAAGCCATCGTCGACGGCCGCCGCGTCGAGCTGCCGGCGCTGGAAGGGCTGGAGACCTTCGCGCTGGACGGCATCGAGTACGAGGCCTTTAATACATCAGGCGGGCTTGGCACATTGCCGGAAACGCTGGCGGGCCGTGCGCGCAATGTCGACTACAAGTCCATCCGCTACCCGGGCCACTGTGCGCTGATGAAGCTGCTGCTCAACGACCTGCGCCTGCGCGAGCGGCGCGGCTGGCTGCGCGAGATCTTCGACCGTGCCATCCCGGTGACGGAGCAGGACGTGGTCATCATCTTCGCCACCGCGACCGGCTACCCGGCCGGCGGCGAGCGTGGGCGCGGGCCACTGACACAAGCCTCGTTCTCGGCGCGCATCGGCGGCGTGGACGGACCGGCCGGGCACGTCAATGCCATCCAGCTCACGACGGCTGCGGGCATCTGCACGGCGCTGGACATGGTGGCAAGCGGCGGGCTGCCGCAGTCGGGCTTCGTGCGGCAGGAAGCCATGCCGCTCGCCGCGTTCCTCGCCAACCGCTTCGGCCGCCACTACACGCAGCACCCGCTGCAGGAGACCACCGTATGAAAGCGCAAGAGATCGCGGCCTGCTGGCAGTCGATGGGACTGCCCCGGCCATGGCGCGACGGCACGCCCGCGGGCACGGTCATCGTACGTTCACCGGTCGATGGCGAGGCGTTCGGCCATGTCGCGGCCTGCACGCCGGCCGAAGCCGATGCACGGATTGCGCGCGCGCATGAGGCACAGAGCAGCTGGGCGCTGGTGCCGGCGCCGGTACGCGGCGAAATCGTGCGGCGCTTCGGCGAGGTGCTGCGCGAACACAAGATGGCGCTGGGCCGGCTGGTGTCGCTGGAGTCGGGCAAGATCCTGCAGGAAGGGCTCGGCGAAGTGCAGGAGATGATCGACATCTGCGACTTCGCGGTGGGGCTGTCGCGGCAACTGCACGGGCTGACCATTGCCTCGGAGCGGCCCCAGCATGCCATGCGCGAAACCTGGCATCCGTACGGCCTGTGCGGCGTGATCTCGGCCTTCAATTTCCCGGTGGCGGTGTGGGCGTGGAACGCCGCGCTGGCACTGGTGTGCGGTAACGCGGTGCTGTGGAAACCGTCGGAAAAGACCACGTTGTGCGCGCTGGCCGCGCATGGCCTGCTCGAACGCGTGCTGGCGGCCACGGCGCCGCAGCACGTGGGCATCTCGGCGGTGCTGCCGGGCGGGCGCATGGTGGGCACGCACCTGGTCGGACATCCGGCGGTGCGCCTGATCAGCGCGACCGGCTCCACGCGCATGGGCCGCGACGTCGGCGTGGCCTGCGCCCAGCATTTCAAGCGCAGCATCCTGGAACTGGGCGGCAACAATGCCGCTATCGTGGCGCCGTCCGCCGATATCGAACTGGCCGTGCGCGCCATCCTGTTCGCGGCGGCCGGCACGGCGGGGCAGCGCTGCACCACGCTGCGCCGCTGCTTCGTGCACGCCGATCTGATGGATACCATGGCCAGCCGGCTCGTCACGGTGTTCGATCGCCTGCCCGTCGGCGACCCGCTCGAAGATGGCACGCTGCTCGGCCCGCTGATCGATACTGCCGCGGCCGATGCCATGGCCAACGCCCTGGCCAGTTGCCGCGCGCAGGGCAATATCGTCACGGGTGGCGAACGCCTGCTGGCCGACCGTTTCCCGCATGCGAGCTACGTGCGCCCGGCGCTGGTGATGACCGACGAGCAGCACGACACCATGCTGACGGAGACTTTTGCGCCGATCCTGTACCTGATGCCCTACACCTCGCTCGATGAAGCCATTGCGCTGAACAATGCGGCGGCGCACGGGCTGTCGTCGTGCATCTTCACAGAGTCGCTGCGCGAGGCAGAGCGCTTCCTGTCATCGGCGGGCAGCGACTGTGGCATTGCCAACGTGAATATCGGCACCAGCGGGGCGGAGATCGGTGGCGCGTTCGGCGGCGAGAAGGCGACCGGCGGCGGCCGCGAGTCGGGGTCGGATGCGTGGAAGGGCTATATGCGGCGGGCGACCAATACCATCAACTACGGCGACACGCTGCCACTGGCGCAGGGCATCCGGTTCGAGATCTGAGGGAGGATTTACGTTCGCCAAACCGTAGCGAATCGTAACAAGGGTTACAGCGCCTTGACGCTGTATTACGGGAGTGCCCCGTATAACGTTCTCAGGGCAGGCACATGCCCGGAAGCGACCCCAAGGAACAATACGATGAGAACGGTAACGATTGGACTGGCCGCAGCGGCCGCCGCCACAGCCTTGCTGGGTGGTTGCGCGGTGTATCCGTATCCGGCCGGCCCCGGCCCCGCTGTCGCGGTGGCCCCGGCGCCGGTCTATGTTGGCCCGCCAGCGGTGGTGGTGTCGCCGCGGCCGTACTACTACGGCGGCTATGGCTACTACGGCCGGCGCTATCGCTATTGATAAGCCGGCGCCGGGGAGGGTGGCTCGGTTGCCGCCTTAGTTGCCACTTTCCCCGGCCTTGCCATAGATGCCATTCAGACCCGGCCAGCTCGGCGCCAGTGTCTGGCCAATGTCCGGCAGGTCGACCAGGTCGAGCACGCGGCCCACGGTGTGGTCGACCAGTTCGGCAATGCTCCGGGGCTTCTGGTAGAACCCGGGCACGGGCGGGAACACGATGCCGCCCATTTCCGTCACCGCCGTCATATTGCGCAGGTGCGCCAGGTTCAGCGGCGTTTCGCGCACCATCAGCACCAGCCGGCGGCGCTCCTTGAGCGTGACGTCCGCCGCGCGCGTGATGAGGTTGTCGGACAGGCCGTGGGCGACGGCGGCCAGCGTGCGCATGGAACACGGGGCCACCACCATGGCGTGCGCGCGGAACGAGCCGCTGGCGATGGTGGCGCCGATATCGCGCACGTTATGCACGACATCGGCCATGGCTTCCACGTCGGCGCGGCCGATCTCCAGCTCATGCTGGAGATTCATCACGCCCGCCGGGGAAATCAGCAGGTGGGTTTCCACCGTCGGCACATCGCGCAGCACCTGCAGCAGGCGCACGCCGTAGATGGCGCCGGTGGCGCCCGTGATGGCGACGATCAGCCGTTGCGGCGCGGTGCCGCCTGTCACGGGCATGGCAGTGCTCAGCCCTTGAGCAGGGTCTGGAGTTCGCCGTTCTGGTACATCTCCATCATGATGTCCGAGCCGCCGATGAACTCGCCGTTCACGTAGAGCTGCGGGATGGTCGGCCAGTTGGCGTATTCCTTGATGCCCTGGCGGATGCCTTCGTCTTCCAGCACGTTGACCGTGGCCGGCGAATCCACGCCGCAGGCCTTCAGGATCTGGATGGCGCGGCCCGAGAAGCCGCACATCGGGAACTGCGCGGTGCCCTTCATGAACAGGACCACCGGGTTGCCCTTGACGATCTGGTCGATCTTTTGTTGCACGTCACTCATGGTTGCTTTGTCGGTTGAGGTGGCGCCTGCGCTTCAGGTGCCGCCGGGTGTCGAAGGCCGCACGGGGTTGCCGCGCGACGGTGATCTCGCCGCAAATTTTACCGGATTCGCCGCCAGGCTTCAGGCGGCCCGCATCACGCCGGACCGGGGCGGCGCCCGCCGGTGCAGCGTTCCTGCCCGGCCAGGTCCCGGGTGGTGAAGACTTCGGTGAAGCCGGCTCGCTCCAGCAGCGCCTGCGTGGCCGCCGCCTGGTCGTAGCCGTGTTCCATCAGCAGCCAGCCGCCCGGCAGCAGCCGTCCGGACGCCCCGGCCACGATGGCAGCCAGGTCGGACATGCCGTCCTTGTGATCGGTCAGCGCGTCGATGGGCTCGTAGCGCAGGTCGCCCTCGGCCAGGTGCGGGTCGCCTTCCGCGATATAGGGCGGGTTGCTGACGATCAGGTGGAAGCGCAGGTCGGCCGGCAGCGCGGCGTACCAGTCGGATACGACGAAATGGATGCGGTCGGCGCCGAGCGCGCTGGCATTGTCCTGCGCCACCATCAGCGCGCCCGGCGAGATGTCGGTGGCCCAGACTTCCGCATCGGTGCGTTCGCGCGCGATGGTCACGGCCAGGATGCCCGAGCCCGTGCCCAGGTCCAGCACGCGCGGGTGTTGCACGCCGGCCAGCCGCGCCAGCGACGATTCCGCGGCGATCTCCGTGTCAGGGCGCGGGATCAGCACATCGGGGGTCACGCGGAACTTGCGGCCGAAGAATTCGCGCTCGCCGATCAGGTAGGCCATTGGCTCGCCGGCCAGGCGGCGTGCCAGCAGCGTGGCAAAGGCATCGCGCTGGGGCAGGCTCAGGGTGTCGCCGTCACGGGTAATCAGTTGCGTGCGCGTCAGCCCCGTGACGTGCGTCAGGAGCATGCGCGCTTCCAGCGTGGGCAGGCCAGCCATGGCGGCGAGCGTCTGCGCTTCGCGCACGGTGGGGGTAGCCGGCAAAGCGCCGGACGTGGCAGGGGACATCGGCAATGCGGGAACAGAAATTCCGGCGGCAATACGCCAGCCGGAAACAAAAAACCCCGCCGGGCGTTGGCCTGGCGGGGCTTTCGGCGGGTCTACCAGCTAGGGGAACAGTGTAGCGCCGAACCCTGGCAGCTGGGGCGAATCCCCCGTTGCGGTCATTACTTATTGACGGCGTCCTTCGCCTTGTCGGCGCCGGTGTTGACGGCATCCTTGGCGGCCTGCTTGGCATTCTCCATCGCGTTGCCAGCATCGGTCTTGGCCTTTTCCGCGGCGGCCGAGACATCGGCGGCAGCGTCGCTGGCCGCAGCCTTGGCGGCATCGGCGGCGTTGCTGGCGGCTGCGGCGGCATCGCTGGCGGCGGCCTTGGCCGATTCCGCCGCATTTTGCATGGCGCTATCGGCGCTCGGCGTAGCGGGGGCTTCTTCCTTCTTGCCGCAGGCGGCCATCGCCGCGGTGATCATCAACAGCGCGAGCAGTTTCTTCATGATTTCGTCCTTATGTCCGTGCTTCAGGAGAGACAAATTGCCGGCAGCTTCTTATGTAGCCGGTCGTGAACGATTATAGACAGCCACCTTTCGCCCGCCAGTGCTGTTTCAAGCATTTACAACAGATACAAAGCGTTAGGCGCAGTTAGGCGGCGATAGCGATAAGTATTGCATTCGTCACCTGTGGCCATGCATCAGCTGTCTTCGCCGAGTGCCGCCAACTGGTCTGCCTGGTGCTCGGCCGCCAGCGCGGAGACCAGTTCGTCGAGGTCGCCGTCCATGATCATGTCGATCTTGTACAGCGTCAGGTTGATGCGGTGGTCGGTCACGCGTCCCTGCGGGAAGTTGTACGTGCGGATGCGGTCGCTGCGGTCGCCCGAGCCGATCAGGTTGCGGCGCGTGCTCGCTTCCTTCGCCTGTGCGGCGCGCATCTGCTGGTCCTTGATGCGCGCGGCCAGCACTTTCATCGCCTTGTCCTTGTTGCGGTGCTGGCTGCGGTCGTCCTGGCATTCGACGACGATGCCGGTCGGGATATGCGTGAGGCGCACGGCCGAATCCGTCTTGTTGACGTGCTGGCCGCCGGCGCCGGACGCGCGGAAGGTGTCGATGCGCAGATCGGACGGATTGATCTCGACGTCGCCGACTTCATCGGCTTCCGGCATCACAGCCACCGTGCAGGCCGACGTGTGGATGCGGCCCTGCGCCTCGGTGGCCGGCACGCGCTGCACGCGGTGGCCGCCCGATTCGAACTTGAGCCGCGAGAACGCGGCATCGCCGGCAATGCGCACGATCACTTCCTTGTAGCCGCCCAGGTCCGATTCGGACTCGCTCATGATCTCCACCTGCCAGCGCTGGCGTTCGGCGTAGCGCGTGTACATGCGCAGCAGGTCCCCCGCGAACAACGCGCTTTCCTCGCCGCCGGTGCCGGCGCGGATTTCCAGGATCAGGTTGCGGTCGTCATTCGGGTCCTTGGGCAGCAGCAGCTTCTGCAGGCTGCCTTCCAGGGTTTCCAGGCGTTCGCGTGCGCTCGCGACCTCGTCGGCGGCGAAGTCCTTCATCTCCGGATCGTCGAGCAGCGCCTGCGCCGTGGCGAGGTCGTCCTGCGCCTGGCGGTAGAGGCCATATTGCTCGGCCACCGGCGACAGTTCGGCATGCTCGCGGCTGAGCTTGCGATACTGGCCGATATCGGCGGTCGCGTCCTCGCGCGCGAGCAGGGCGTTGACTTCATCGAGTCGCTCGGCCAGTTGGTCGAGCTTGGCAAGCATGCTGGCTTTCATGGGGATCCGGATGGGGAAAGCGGGAGAAGGCGGGAACCGGGCCGCGGTCAGCGCGGGCGGCGGGTTGCCGGCGCGCATCGCGCGCGGGCGCAGCGGTCGGCGCGGCTAGCGCTCGGAGTGGCTGCTGTGGCGGAACAGGCCGGGCACCAGGCGCACCAGCGCCTCGCGGTCATCGCCCTGCATGTGGTTCAGGGCATGGGTCGGGCCATGCAGGAACTTGCGTGTCAGCGCGCCCGACAGGGCTTCGAGCACAGCTTCCGGGTCGTCGCCGCGCGCGAGCATGCGCCGGGCGCGGTCCAGTTCGGCCTGGCGGATCGACTCGCCGGTGGTCTGCAGTTCGCGGATGACCGGCACCACGCTGCGCGTTTCCAGCCAGTGCATGAAGTTCTGCACCCGGCTTTCGATGATCGCCTCGGCCTGGGCCACGGCGGCCTGGCGCAGCGCATTGCCTTCGCGCACGACGGCGCCGAGGTCGTCCACGGTGTACAGGAAGACGTCGTCCAGGCGCGCGACTTCGGGCTCCACGTCGCGCGGCACGGCCAGGTCGACCATCATGATCGGGCGGTGCTTGCGGCGCTTGACCGCGCGCTCCACGGCGCCGAGGCCGATGATCGGCAGCGAACTCGCGGTGCAGGACACCACGATGTCGAATTCATGCAGGCGCTCGCCGAGTTCCTGCAGGCGGATCGCCTGCGTGGTCAGGCCCTGTTCGGCCAGCTGTTCGGCCAGCTTCTCGCCACGTTCGACGGTGCGGTTGGCCACCACCACCTGGCGCGGCTTCTGCGCCGCGAAGTGCGTGGCGCACAGCTCGATCATCTCGCCGGCGCCGATGAACAGCACGCGCTGCGTCGAAACGCTTTCAAAAATCCGTTGCGCCAGCCGTACGGCCGCAGCCGCCATCGACACCGAATGCGCACCGATCTCGGTCTGGCCGCGGACTTCCTTGGCCACCGCGAAGGTGCGCTGGAACAACTGGTTCAGGTAGGTGCCCAGCGAGCCGGCTTCGCCGGCAGTGCGCACCGCGTCCTTGAGCTGGCCCAGGATCTGGGTCTCGCCGAGAACCATCGAGTCCAGCCCGCTGGCGACGCGGAATGCGTGGCGCACGGCCTCGGACTGGGGCAGGGAATACAGGTGCGGCGCCAGGTCGGACGCCGGCACATTGTGGTGCTGCGACAGCCACCGCAGCGTATGCTCGAAACCCTCCGCACCCGGCTTCAGGATGTCGGTGGCGCAGTAGATTTCCGTGCGGTTGCAGGTGGAAAGGATGGCAGCTTCGGTACCATTGCGCCCGGCCAGATGCGTGCGCAGCGCCCCAAGTGCCGGTTTGATCTGCTCAAGCGGAAACGCCACCCGCTCGCGCAGCGAGACTGGTGCCGTCGTGTGGTTGATGCCGATCGCGAGCAGTTGCATTTGTAGGGACTGGTACCGGGTCCGCAGCAAGTGCGGCCCGATTGCCATTATAACGTCGGGATCGGATCTTGCAGGCAGACAGGGTAGCCGGGTGCCTGTGGAGTACAGTTACACCGGGGCCATGCCTTTGTGGCTCTGACAACACTCAGGAGGGAGGATGCTGGGCACGTTGATCGTCGGATTGCTGGTGGGCCTGGCCGCGCGCCAGATGCATCCCGCCGGCAAGGTCGTTTCCCTGCCGGCCGCGCTGGTGCTGGGAATGGCGGGGGCGGCGATGGCCTTCTACGGCGGGCGCGCCCTGCCCCTTTTCATCGACGGCCAACTCAGCGGCTGGCTCGCGGCGATCGCCGGATCAGCCGTGCTGGTTGGCCTCTGGGGCACGTTGCGGCCCCGCCACGGGTAAGTTCAGAACTGACGATCCGAAGTGGAATCCGCACCGGCCAGGATGCGGATCAGGCGCGTGCCGCCAGGAACCGGCGCAGGATGCCATCCGAATAGTGGCTGGCCACATCCTTCAGGAATGCCGGGAAATCCACATGAGCGCTGTCGTCGGCGCGGTCGGAGATCGTCCGCATGACCGCGTAGGGCACGCCGTATTCATGGCAGACCTGCGCCACGGCGGCGCCTTCCATCTCCACGGCCAGCAGGCCCGGCAGCCGCTCGCGCAGTTCGGTGACAGCCGTAGCCGAGTTGATGAACTGGTCGCCGCTGGCCACCAGTCCAAGCTGCAGCGCCGGGGTGCCGATGCCGAAGTGTTCGCGCACAGCCGCAGGCACATCGGCAGGCAGGTCTTCACGCAGGAAGCGGTCCGCCGCGGTACGCAACGCTTCGGTCAGCGCCGGGTCGGCCGGAAAGCGCACGCAGTCCAGCAATGGCACTTCATGGCGCGGAAACAGCGGACGCGCGTCCATGTCGTGCTGCATGGTTTCGCTGGCGATGACGATGTCGCCGACACGCACGCCGTCGCCCACGCCGCCGGCAAGGCCAGTGAAGACGATTTCGTCCACGCCGAATTCGCGGATCAGGGTCGCCGTGGTGGCGGCTGCCGCAACCTTGCCAACGCGCGCCAGTACCAGCACACAGGTCTGCCCGTGCAGATGGCCCACGTGATAGTCGCGCATGCCGATGCGATGGATGGTCGCGCGGGCGTCTTCATGGCGCATGGCGGCGACCAGGCTGTCGACTTCGTCATGCAGGGCGGCGAGGATGCCGAGGGTCATTGGGGGCGTGCTCGGAACGGAAAGTCAAAGGATACCGGCAGGCGCTGCCGGGGCATAGGGCGGCTTGACCTGTCCACGTGCGGCGCCCGCTGCGCTTTGCTAGAGTCGCTTCATTCCGACTTCGGGACACGTGCATGACCATCACATCGACGCCGACGACCGGCGAGCGCCGCGCCATCCGCCAGGCCCTGGCCGACTGGCGCGCAGACGGACGGCTGGCGGCCAGCAGCGTGGCACGGCCCTGGGCTCGAACGGAGCCCGTGGCGGCCGACTGGCACCGCTGGCTGGACCACGGGCTGCTTGCGCTGGGCACCGTCTTGCTGTGCGCAGGCGTAGTCGTCTTCTTCGCCTTCAACTGGCAGGACCTGCACAAGTTCGCGAAATTCGGGGTGCTGGCGGCAGCCATCAGCCTGCTGGCCGGGTTTGCGCTGGTCCGGCCGGCGGCCGACATGGCCGGCCGCGCGGCACTTGGCGGCGCGCAGGCGCTGGCCGGCGTACTGCTGGCTGTAATCGGCCAGACCTACCAGACCGGTGCCGACGCCTGGCAGCTGTTCGCGCTGTGGTCGCTGCTGGCCGTGCCGTGGGCCCTGGCGGCGCGCGCGGCGCCGCACTGGTGGCTGGTAATCGTGATCGGCAACGTGGCGCTGCTGCGCTACTTCAGCGTGCGCCTGGGCGTCGGCGGCATGTTCGAGCTGCTGTTCGATGCCCGTCACGCGCGCACCACCACCTTGCTGCTGCTGGGCGCGGTGCTGCTGCAACTGGCACTGTGGGCGTGGCTCTGCGCGCATGCCGCGGCACTGGGCTTCCGCGGGCAGACGGGCGCTCGCATCCTGGCTGCGCTTGCCTGCTTTCACGCGGGCTTCGCGGGCCTTTCCGCATTGTTCGCCAGCCATCCTGACCTGTCGGGCTTCGGGCTGGCGGCCGTCGCGCTGCTGGCGCTGGGCTGGTGGTTCCGGCAGCGCGCGTTCGACATCGTCGTGCTGAGCCTGGCCAGCCTGACCGGCATCGTCCTCGTCGTTGCGGCGGTCGGCCGGCTGTTGCTCGAAGGCAAGGCCGATTTCGGCGCCTTCCTTTTGCTGGGACTGATTACTGTAGGCATGGCCGCCGGTGCGGCCGCCTGGCTGATGCGGGCCTACCGCGCGCAAGCCGTGGAGCTGTCATGACCCATACCATCCAGACTGAACAGGCACTGTGGCGCGAGCTGGCCGCGCGTGGCGAGGTGCAGGGCGAACTCGTTGCGAGGGTGCGGACGCCCTGGGCGGTCCGTGCACTGATGGGCGCGGCCGGATGGCTGGGCGCGCTGTTCTTCCAGATGTTCTTCCTCGGCGCGGTATTCGTCGCCGTGCGCGAGAACGCAGGGGCCATCGCGCTGACGGGCCTCGCCATGATCGTCCTCGCGGCGGTGCTGTACCAGCGCGGCGGCACCGGGATTGCGCTCGGGCAGTTCGCGCTGGCCGTGAGCCTGAGTGGCCAGGGCATGGTGATCTACGGCGTGGCGGAGTTGCTCGGTGGCGAGCGGCTGGTCGAGACGGCCGCCTTCTGGGTCGGACTGGCCGTGTTCGAGGCCGCGCTCTATGTGCTGGTGCCGAACCGGCTGCACCGGTTCCTGGCCGCGCTGGGCGTGTGGATCGGGCTGGCCGTCGCCATGCATATCTTGCTGACAGACTCGGCGCGCCACGCGTGGCTGGCTATTCCATGGTCGCTGGGCTGGCTGGCGCCGGGCGCTTTCACGCTCGTGGCATGGTTCACGGTCGCCGAGGCGCGCCTGTGTGCCGTTGGCCGGCATGTGTGGTTGGAGCCCGCGATGGACGCCACGCTGCTGTTCGCGCTGGGCGCGGCGCTGGTGGTGACGGGCGCCAGCCATCCGCTGGCCTGGCTTGATGTCCCCGGGACTGCGACGCACTTTGCCAGCGCGCGCTGGCTGGCAGGCACGCTGGTCGGCGCGGTGCTGGTGGGCTTCGCCCTGGTGGAGTGCCGGCGCCTGGCCCTGCCCGCCCCAGCCGTTGCGATCATGATCGCCGGCACGGCGGCCTTCGGCGCCGTGATGGTAGCCGCGCCTGCTGTCAGCGCTGGCGCGCTTGCGCTCGGCCTGGCACTGCGGCGCGCTTCGCTGCCCTGGCTGGGCCTGGGCATCACCGCCATCGCCATTGGCTTCATCTGGTACTACAGCTCGCTGCATTGGACGCTGCTGGCCAAGTCCGTCACGCTGGCCGCTGCCGGTGTGGTGCTGATCGCCTTGCGCCAGTGGCTGGTACGCGCCGTTCCGGCAAAGGAGGTTGCATGAAACGCTGGATCCTGATTGCCTGGGTGTTGACGCTGGCCCTGGCTGCGGCGGGCATTGCAGGCAAGGAAAAGCTGCTGGCACATGGCGACACCATCTATCTCCGCCTCGCGCCGGTCGATCCGCGCTCGCTGATGCAGGGCGACTATATGGCACTGAACTTTGCCATCGGTGCTGCCATCCGCGCTGCACGCCAGCCGGAGCTGCAGCGGCGCGATGGCGTGGCGGTCATCCGGCTCGACGCGAACAGGGAGGCTTCATTTGTCCGGCTGCATGGCGATGAGCCGCTGGCATCCGATGAACGGCTGTTGCGCTTCCAGACGGTCGAGTCGCGGTGGGGCGGCAGGCAAGTGCAGGTGTCGACCGATGCTTACTTCTTTCAGGAGGGGCAGGGCGGGCGCTTTGAGAAGGCGCGATTTGGGGAGTTTCGGGTGGATGGGAGCGGGCAGGCGTTGCTGGTGGGGTTGAGGGGGGAAGGAATGGAGCCCTTGTAGAGCATTGACTTCTCGCGGCCGGAATCCCCATCTTTGGATGACGCGGATGTCCGATGCATAACGCTTGTTGAGCGCTGGCATGTGGCTTGCTGCAGCCGCTTCGCCAGCAGTTCGCGCGAGCGAAGTTCGGTCACGTACCCGGCAACACGGTATGTTCAAGGCAGCCTTGCGCCGAACCACGGCCAGTATGCGCGGTTCTCACCGCGCGCACGATCCCACATGGTGACCGGGGGGCTCGGGTGCCATCCGGGCGGTGGAGCAACCAGTACCGCCCAGGCATCATTCGGATTCGCCAGGCTGGTCACCACCGCGCTTTTGCCGCTCTGGTTGGCATAGGCCGCTGCAAACGCCGCGTTGACGGCGAAGCTTGCGGCGCGTGCCGGTCCTTCCATGACTTGCGAAACGCTGTAGACACCGCCAATCTGGTCCAGGTCGGGCCATGTCCGATGCAGTGCCTGTCGCAGTGCTGTGGTCCTGGGGACCACATCGGTGGCCTTGGGGTGGATATCGTGGTAGACCCGCTCCACCGGATTGGCTGGCGGTGCCTGATTGGCAACCGCCTTGAGCAAGTCATTCCATTCCCCACCCGGATTCGATGAATTCGAATGAATGCCGCCTTCGTGCTGCTGCGGCGTGTAGATGGCCGCCAGTGGAGCGTAGCCCCAGTTCGCGTTCGGATGCCCGAGAATGAGAAGCGCCGTGTTCTCGTTGGTCTGCTCGCCGCGCGGATAGTTTGGCGCATCCATGTTCCAGACCCATACCAGACGGGTCGGATTCTCAGCGATGTACTGCAGTGCCTCCTTCAGCGTATAGAAACCCACCGTCTCCGCACCGGCCAGGACAGTCACGGTCGGCAGCTTGCCGGTCGGGTTGAGCATCATGCTGCGGCAATTTGCCTTGGTGGCCACCACACTGAAGACATAGCGGCGTATCGCATTGATCGACAGGGTGCGCTCGCCGATGAACATCTCATCGACAGCCGCTGCTCCCCGTACTGTCTTTCCAAAGAAATCCTTGTGCGGGGTCACCCAGTAGTCCTTCATGCGTTCCTCCGCATGTTGAGCGTCGTAGGCGAGTACTGAAGGCGCTGGAATGCCCATTGCCTCCTGCTCCCTCAGCAGGTCCTTGTATCCTTCCCCGGTGAAGTATGTCGGAGTGTTGACCCATTGTTGTGACACGCCGGCAAATATGCGTGTGTCCATGTAGTCGGGGCGATCGGTGCCCATCCGTACCGAATAGAAGTAATTTGGATCGATCGCGTAGGGTGTGAAGGTCCGAAGCGGAACGTAGAGCAAATCGCGTAGTGCTGACCAATATTCAAGCGTAATGTTTGGATAGTCTTCCACGCGCTTGCTCCGGGGCACACCGTATGTCAACTGGCCCACCGGGTCCCCAAGTTTGAAACGTGCCGCCTCCTTGTCGTTGGCGTTGGGCTGCGCCAGCCCCTGTGACCACAGCAGGTTCCACTGGGTGGGGTAGTCCCGCCACATCAGTGGATTGATCCACTGCACACCCAGCACCAGCGCGGCGGGATCACCTGGAGAAGACGAGGCTTGCATCCGTGGCCAGGCCACGGGTTTGCGAGAATAGCTACTGGACATGGAACCTCCGGATTGGCATCCCGAGACAAAAAGGCAAGCGGTGGCCAGCATGGCACCGGTCACCAGCGATGCTGAAGACTTGCGAGGAGAGATCGATATACGCACAAGCCATTTCCTATGCGATTTGCGCACCGTTGTTTCCAGCACCGTTGCTGGCCTGGAACGGCAGCGCGTTGCGCTCGCCGTTGATCTTCAGCGGCGTCAGCGCTCCCATCGCCTCGCTAAACCTGGCGTGTTCCGCCAGCTTATTGCCGTCAAACGTTGCCTCCGAGTAATACTCGAACTCCTTGTCCATCTGGTTCCCAGCTGTCTTGTCAGGCTGACACCACCGCCAGTCCGCCATGCGTCGCAACTGGTTCATGTGTTCGTCGTTGAAGTGACAAATCCCAACGTCCACGTCATAGGCCAGAACATGCTCGCCATGTGCGGGATTGGTGAGGATCGTCGAATGGTTGGTCGCCTGCTGGTCAACGCCCTTGGCAAGCAGGCCCATACGCGTGGCCTGCTCGAATTCTCCAAAATCGGTCCCTCGGATTTCCCTGTAGTGGTCGGCGTTCATTTTGCGCACATCGTTTTCCGTGAACGGCACGCCTGAGTTTGCTTTGCCATGCTCGTCGTAGAGTACCCGCCGCGCTTCCTGACGCACCCCTGCATTCTGGTCGTAGCGCATCGCTGCCTCGGTGGCGGCATCGCCGCGCCCGCTTGATCGATGGCTCGCGTAAGGATCGTCGCTCCCGGCATCGGCACGATTCGGATTCAGGGAGTCACTGGCGGATTCCTTGTGGCGATTGAACGGGCCGAGTATCCAGGGGGAATCCTCGCTGCTGTAGGTTTCCCCTTCCCGCAATTGCCCGTTGCCGCGCGCCAGATAGCGCGCCTTGGGCTCGATGCCTCCGCACGGCACCTTCGGTGCGTTGAGCGGCACCGCCCAGTGCTGATCGGGACTAGCGCTGGTGTCCGACAGATTGCCGCCCATTGAGCGGTCCACCGTCAAGATAAGCTGAAACAGCAAGCCTGCGCCCGTTGCCAACACCTGGCCAGGAACGCTTTTGCGCTCGTCACGCCAGATTTCCCTAATCTGGAGGCTCGCCCGGTCCGAAGGGGGCTCCCAGAACTGGCCGTTCTCCGAGCTTGTGCCGATGGTCTGTGTCCAGTAATCGTAGCTATTTCCGCTGCCATAATCCGCGCCGACCTTGAATGGCTCACCGGGCTTCGTTTGCGCCCAGACGCGTTGGTAAAGCAGGCCGTCGGCACCGGTCCTCTTGACATCGTCCTGACTCAATCCCAGCCAGCCCATCCCTTCCACGGTGGTCACCGAGATCACGCGGTCATGCGGATTGCAGTAGAGGAAGACGTGGCCTCGCGTGTCGTGGTCCTTGCGGTCGTCGGCCGTCTTGCGGGGGGCATCCCCATTTTGCGGGGCGAAGTTCCAGGCCAGCTGGTTCACCTCGTCGTCGCTGGCATGTCGGGCCTCGGGCTGGAATTGCCGGACGATATCGAAGAAGGTCTTCAACGTCTCGAAGCGTGCCTCCTGCCTGACCCGCCCCTTGAACACCGACCATTGGAACTGGGAGGCGTTGTCCATCCTGTTGCCGCGCACGCTATACGGCGCATTCGCCAGCACATAGGTGTCGGCAACGCCCAGTCCACCCAGATCCGGATGATTGGCACCAAAGAAGGCGGAACCAATGCCAATCATATTGCCCTGGCTATGGCAGACCAGCGTGACCGGGCAGTCCTTGCCGTCGAACAGCCCGCGATGCATCTCGCGCACCCGCGCCACGAGCTTGGCGAGCCGCCAGGCCGCAAAGGCCTGGTAATACCGCCCAGGGCAACTGTAGATCATGCGGTCGCTGGCGTTCATATGCTGCACGCCGAGGCCGAGAAACAGCCCCGTGTCCACGCCGTTGCCGAACATATCCGGCAGCGCAGAACACCCGTTTGCAAAGGGGCCGCCGCCCCAGGCGTTGGCTTCATCCAGCAGAATGGCGCCGCCGACCGAGGAAACCTCATCATCAGCGGCTTTGTATCCCCAGCGAAAGCGAATGACCGGGCTGTAGCCAGCCTCTTTAATGAAGTTGAAAGCTTTTACGTCGCGGCGGATAAAGCCGTCGTCAGTCAATTCCCCTTGGTAGGACGCTGGACGCAACTGACCGCTTCCCTCGACACGGAACACCTGGTTGTCATTACGCTGCATGCGCGTATTGAGGCCGGCGCACAGACCACGCTCCGCATCGTCAAACCATTCGCCATTCGAGTTGACGCCATGAACGAAGATCACGATCCCGGGCAATGGCGCGGGATAATCCACATCTGTTCGCGGGCAGCCTGGCAGAGTCAGGGCTTCGGCGCACGGCCCGTACAATGGTCCTGTGTCCATTCCAATTACTCCTCAGTCCGCGCGCCGATGATGGCAAACAGATGAGTAACCTTCTGCGTCTCCTGCATCTTGATTCTCCGGATCAGGTCATCGAAAAGGTTTCCGATTGACTCGAAAACCCCACGGAACAGGGGCCGAGCTTCGACTTGCCACCCCATGCGGAGAATCTCAAAGAGCAGAACAGGAAGATATAGGGCATTTCCGATTCTGATTAAGTGTTTTGGTAATCAGCGTTGAAAGAATCTGAATTCACGAACCGAATGGCTTTACCCGGCTGGCGGCCTTGGTGGATTTGGCCTGCTTGCGGGATGACGAAGAACAGTGTGAGACGGCAGGAAACAAAAAAACCCGGCATTGCCGGGCTTTCAAGGTGATTCAGGGATTTGGCGGGACCGTATGGAACGCCCCAGGCAGCTTAGACGTTAAACAGGAAGTTCATCACATCCCCATCCTTCACCACATACTCCTTGCCTTCCGCGCGCATCTTGCCCGCTTCCTTCGCCCCGGCCTCACCCTTGTAGGCGATGAAGTCCTCGTAGGCGATGGTCTGCGCGCGGATGAAGCCGCGTTCGAAGTCGGTGTGGATCACGCCGGCAGCCTTGGGGGCGGTGTCGCCGATGTGGATGGTCCAGGCGCGGACTTCCTTCACGCCGGCGGTGAAGTAGGTCTGCAGGCCCAGCAGCTTGTAGCCGGCGCGGATCACGCGGTCCAGGCCAGGCTCTTCCATGCCCAGGTCGGCCAGGAATTCCGCCTTGTCGGCGTCGTCCAGGTCGGCGATCTCGGCCTCGATGGCGGCGCAGACGGCCACGACCGGCGAATCGGTCGTCTTGGCGTACTCGCGCACGGCATCCAGGTGCGGGTTGTTTTCGAAGCCGTCTTCCCGCACGTTGGCCACATACATGGTGGGCTTGGCCGTAATCAGGCAGAAGGGGCGAAGGGCATCCCACTCTTCCGGGGCCAGGTCCAGCGTGCGCACGGCCTTGGCCTGGTCGAGCACGGCCTGTGCCTTTTCCAGCACGGCAACCAGGCGCTGGGCTTCCTTGTCGCCGGCGCGGGCCGGTTTCATATAGCGCGCCAGGGCCTTCTCGACGGTGGCCAGGTCGGCCAGCGCCAGTTCGGTGTTGATCACTTCGATGTCCGACAGCGGATCGACCTTGCCGGCCACGTGGATCACATTGTCGTCTTCAAAGCAGCGCACGACGTGCGTGATGGCATCGGTTTCGCGGATGTTGGCCAGGAACTGGTTGCCCAGGCCTTCGCCCTTGGAAGCGCCCGCCACCAGGCCGGCGATGTCGACGAACTCGACCACGGCGGGCAGGATGCGCTCGGGCTTGACGATTTCGGCCAGCTTCGCAAGCCTCGGATCCGGCACTTCCACCACGCCCACATTGGGCTCGATGGTGCAGAACGGATAGTTCTCGGCGGCGATGCCGGCCTTGGTCAGGGCGTTGAACAGCGTGGACTTGCCGACGTTGGGCAGGCCGACGATGCCGCATTGGAGGCTCATGGTGTCAGGCGGGAAATTGCAAAACCCATATTCTAGCGGATGGGGCCCTTGGCCTTGCCCTGCCGCGCCTTGTATGCCCGGGGGCGGGGGGAGTGACGTGGCTATAATCCAGCCATGACCCGATCCAATGCGTCCGTGCGCAAATCCTCAGCTTTCCAGATCGCCGTTGTCGGCGGCGGCATCGTGGGCAAGTCCTGCGCGCTGCTGCTGGCGCAGCAGGGCATGAGCGTGGCCCTGGTCGCGCCGCGTCCCGCGCGCGGGCGCCCGCCGGCCGGGCCCGATGACTGGGACAGCCGCATCTATGCGTTTTCCGCCAGTTCGCAGGCGCTGCTCGAGCGCATGCGCGTGTGGGAGGCGCTGGACCCCGCCCGCATCCAGCCTGTGCGCGATATGCGAGTATTCGGCGATGTCAGCGCCGCCGAAACGTCGCCGAGCCTGGATGGCGACCTGCATTTCTCGGCCTATGCCGCAACGGTGCCGCAGCTCGCGTGGATCGTCGAATCCGGACTGGTGGAGCGTGCGCTGGATACCGCGCTCGGTTTCCAGCACCAGGTTCAGTGGCACGACGATACCGCCGCTGGCTTCGAGCGCGATGCCGATGGCGCCACGCTCACGCTGGCTGGCGGTGCGAAGGTCCGCGCGGCCTGCGTGGTCGGCGCCGACGGGGCGCGTTCCTGGGTGCGCCAGCAGTGTCATATCGGCGTGACTACGCGGCGCTACCGCCAGCTTGGCGTGGTGGCGAACTTCGCGTGTGAACGGCCGCATCACGACACGGCCTGGCAGTGGTTCCTGGGCGCACCGGAAAAGCTCATGGCCGACGAGGAGCCGGCCAACGGCGAGATCCTGGCCATCCTGCCGCTGCCCGGGTCGCGCGTGTCGATGGTGTGGTCGGCCGACGAGGCCCACGCGCACGAACTGCTCGCGCTGTCGCCGGAGGCGCTTGCCGCCACGGTGATGCAGGCGGCGGCAGGCGCGGTGGGCAGCCAGTTTGGGGCGCTGCGCTGCGTCACGCCTGCACAAGGCTTTCCGCTGGTGCTGCAGCGCGCGGAGCAGTTCGTGCAGCCGCACCTCGCGCTGGTGGGCGATGCCGCGCACGTGGTGCACCCGCTGGCCGGGCAGGGCATGAACCTGGGTTTGCGCGATGTTGCGGAACTCGGCAAGGTCATGGCCGCCAAAGAATCCTTCCGCAGCGAGGGCGACCTGCGCCTGCTGCGCCGCTACGAACGGGCTCGCGCGACCGACCTGCTGTCGCTGACCGCCGCGACCGACGGCTTGCACCGGCTGTTTTCGCTGCCCGGCAGCGTGGCGCGCGTGGTGCGCAATACCGGCATCCGCACGGTGGGCCGGCAGTCGCTGCTCAAGCGCTTCCTGATTGAACGGGCGCTCGGCTGACGCCGGGTGCCCGGACCCTGACTGAATACTGGAGTCGATATGTTCCAACTCATGCGCCGCCACCCCGCCTGGACCACCGCCATTGCCGGCGGCCTGGCGGCAGCAGGCTTTGCCCTGCACGCCATGGCGGCGGGCGAACCCGGCCCCGATCGCATCAAGGAATCCCTGCAGAAGATGCTGGGCAGCCGCGCCGAGGTGAAGAGCGTGACCAAGACCCCGGTGCCGGGGCTGTTCGAGGTCAACGTCGGCGGGCAGGTCGTCTACACCGACGCCAGTGGCCGCTACGTGATCAATGGCGAACTGATCGATACCAAGACCGGCACCAACCTGACCGAAGAGCGCATGGCGGACATCAACCGCATCAAGTGGTCCGACCTGCCGCTGGCGCGCGCCATCAAGTGGACGAAGGGTGACGGCAGCCGCCAGATCGCCGTGTTCTCCGATCCGAACTGCGGGTACTGCAAGCGCATCGAGCAGACCTTCCAGCAAATGGACAACATCACGGTCTACACCTTCCTGTATCCGGTGCTGTCGCCCGATTCGGAAACCAAGGCGAAGCAGGTCTGGTGCGCCGCCGACCGCACCAAGGCCTGGCGCGACTGGATGCTGAGCAGGGTGGCCCTGACCGGCAATGGCAATTGCAAGACACCGGTCGACGACAACCTCGCGCTCGGCCAGAGCATGAACATCACGGGCACGCCGGCCGTTTTCTTCATGGACGGCACGCGCATCCCGGGTGCGGCTGATGCCGGCACGCTCGAACGCAAGTTCGCCAGCATCAAGAAGTAAGGCGCGGCCGGCTGTGTCCCGGCCCGAGCAGGCGGCCGGACCCAGTCCGGCCGTTTTGCATTCCGGGCCATCCCCGGATCATCCCTTCACGGCAGATCGCCCGGCAGGGCGGCACAGGAGACTTCCATGACGTTCCAGGCATTGCTGCTGACCCAGGCCGACGGCGCGACCCAGGCCAACATCGCCACGCTGGACGAGGCACAACTGCCCGCCGATGGCGATGTGCTGGTCGCGGTGGACTATTCCACCATCAACTTCAAGGACGGGCTGGCCATCACCGGCCGCTCGCCGGTGGTGCGCAAGTGGCCGATGGTGGCCGGTATCGATGGTGCCGGTACGGTGCTGGAGTCGTCCCACCCGCGCTGGAAGGCCGGCGACAAGGTCATCCTGAACGGCTATGGCGTGGGTGAAACGCACTGGGGCTGCCTGGCGCAGCGCGCGCGCCTGAAGGGCGACTGGCTGGTGCGCTTGCCCGATGCCTTCACCACGCGCCAGGCCATGGCGATCGGCACGGCGGGCTATACGGCCATGCTGTCGGTGCTGGGACTGGAGCGCGGCGGCGTGAATGGGCCAGTGCGGCCCGGCGACGGCGACGTGCTGGTCACCGGCGCTTCCGGCGGCGTGGGCACGGTGGCGATCGCGATCCTCGGCAAGCTCGGTTATCGCGTGGTGGCTTCCACCGGCAAGCGGAACGAAGCGGACTTCCTCAAGGCGCTCGGCGCGGCGGAGGTCATCGACCGCGCGGAACTGTCCGCGCCAGGCAAGCCGCTGCAGAAGGAACGCTGGGCCGCCGTGGTGGACGCGGTCGGCTCGCACACGCTGGTCAACGCCTGCGCGCAGGTGCGCTACGGCGGCGTGGTCACGGCATGCGGGCTCGCGCAGGGCATGGATTTCCCGGCGTCCGTGGCGCCGTTCATCCTGCGCGGCGTGACGCTGGCCGGCATCGACAGCGTGATGGCAGCCATGGCCTTGCGCGAGCAGGCCTGGGCGCGGCTGGCCACGGACCTGGAGCCGGATCGCCTGAATGCCATCACGCGCGAGATCGGACTGGGCGAGGCCATCGACGCTGGCCGCAGCATCGTCGAAGGTGGTCTGCGCGGACGCACCGTGGTCAACGTCAACCGCACCTGATCGCACCTGAGCGTGCGACAGCCTCGGCGGATCACGCCGAATGACGAACGATACAATCATGCCCATGACGCCGATCCGCTATGCCATCGCCCCGCTTCAGCCCGAAGCGCATCTCTTCGCCGTCACCGTCACGGTGACTTCGCCCGATCCCGCCGGCCAGCGCTTCTTCCTGCCGGCATGGATTCCGGGCAGCTACATGATTCGCGACTTCGCGCGCCATATCGTGCGCATCCGTGCCGATGCGGGCGGCAAGCCGGTGGCGCTGGCCAAGCTCGACAAGCAGAGCTGGCAGGCGGCGCCGGTCGACGCATCCGCCGGTCCGCTTACGCTGAGCTATGAAGTCTATGCCTGGGATTTGTCGGTGCGCGCCGCGCATCTCGACACAACCCACGGCTTTTTCAACGGCAGTTCGGTCTTCCTGTGCGTGGACGGGCAAGAGGATCAGCCTTGCACGGTGGACATCCATCCGCCTGCCGGCGAGACCTACCGCAACTGGCGAGTGGCCACCGCGATGCGCGAGGCCTCGGGGGGCGAGGGCGCCAAGCGCTATGGCTTCGGCCGCTTCCAGGTCGCCGGCTACGACGAACTGGTCGACCACCCGGTCGAAATGGGCGATTTCCTCATGGCCAGCTTCCGCGCATGCGGCGCCCAGCATGACGTGGTGTTCACGGGCCGCGTGCCGCAGCTCGACATCGACCGCGTCTGCCGCGACCTCAAGAAGATCTGCGAGGCCCAGATCCGCCTGTTCGAACCGCGCAGCGCGCGCGCCCCGTTCCTCGACAGCAATCGCCGCTATGTCTTCATGACGATGGTGACCACCGACGGCTATGGCGGCCTGGAGCACCGTGCCAGCACCGCGCTGATGTGCGCGCGCTCGGACCTGCCGGTGCGCGGCGACAGCGAGACCAGCGAGGGCTACCGCACCTTCCTGGGCCTGTGCAGCCATGAGTATTTCCACACCTGGAACGTCAAGCGCATCAAGCCCGCGGCGTTCGTGCCGTACCGGCTGCAGGAGGAAACCTACACGCCGCTGCTGTGGCTGTTCGAGGGCGTCACGAGCTACTACGACGACCTGGTGCTGGTGCGTTCGGGCTGCGTGACAGATACGCAGTACGTCGAGATGCTGGCCAAGACCTGGAACGGTGTGCTGCGTGGCAATGGCCGCACCAAGCAAAGCGTGGCGGAAAGCTCGTTCGATGCGTGGACCAAGTATTACCGGCAGGATGAGAACGCACCGAATGCCATCGTCAGCTACTACACCAAGGGCTCGCTGGTGGCGCTCACGCTCGACCTGACCATCCGCGACAAGTCCGGCGGGCGGCGTTCGCTCGATGACGTGATGCGCGCGCTGTGGCAGCGCTACGGGCGCGACTTCTATGCGCCGGATGCCGTGCAGCGCGGTGTCACCGAGGCCGAAGTCCATGCGCTGTTCGACGAGGTCACGGGCCTGCGTCTGGGCGCGCTGCTGCGCTCGCTGACAGAAGGCACCGGCGAGCTGCCGCTCGCGCCACTGTTCAAGCGCTTCGGCGTCAAGGCCGAGGCGCAGAAGCCGGCCCGCACCGCGGCGCTGGGCATCAAGACCAAGACCGACGACGGCTGGGTGCGCGTGACCCAGGTGCTCGACGGCGGTGCGGCGCAGGCCGGGGGGGTATCCGCCGGCGACCTGCTCGCCGCGGTCGACGGCCTGCGTGTGGCGCCCGGCCAGTTCGACAAGCTGCTCGCGCGCTACCGCGCCGGCGACGCGGTCACGCTGCACGTGTTCCGGCGCGACGAACTGCATGTGCTGCCGCTCACGCTCGCGCGCGAACCTGCGGCACAGTACAAGCTGAGCCTCGACAGCGGCCGCCACGCATCGCGCACGCGCTGGCTGGGCCGCTGAAGTCCGCTTCGCCCGCAGCATCTCCGTCAGCCTGACCCAGCCACGCGTCCATGCAATACGCGCACGATCCCCGCACCTTCGTCTATTCGCACTATGTCTACCGTGGCCTGCGCTCGGCCACGGGCGTGATCGGCGCCACGCTGATCGCGCTGCAGTTCGCGGACCTGCCCACGGCGATGGTGGTGTCGATGGGTGCGCTGTGCACCAGCTTGATGGACCTGCCCAGCCCGGTGAGCCACAAGTTCAACGAGATGCTCGCCAGCGTGCTGCTGTGCGGCGCCGTCACGCTGGTGGTGGCGCTTGCCACGCCGTTCCCGCGCGTGATGCCGTTCGTCCTGGTGCTGGTCACCTTCATGGCCGGCATGATGACGGTGTACGGCAACAAGACGCTGCCGCTGCAGTTTTCCACGCTGTTCGTGATGACGCTGACCATCAACGAGGACTTCGTGGTGCGCCGCGCGCTCGAGCATACGGCGCTGTTCATCCTTGGTGCGGTGGCCTATCTCGCGTACGCGATGCTCGTGAGCTGGGTGACCGAGCGCCGGACCAAGCAGCAGATCCTGGCCGAGTCGCTGTACGAGATGGCGAGCTACCTCGAGGTCAAGGCCGGCTTCTACGATGCGGGCAACGACTACGAGGCCCAGTTCAACCAGCTCGTGCGCCAGCAGATCATCGTGGCCGAGCGCCAGCAGGCCGCGCGCGACCTCGTTCTGCGCGGCAACCGCACGCCGCATGACGGGCTGCTGGTGCAGGTTCACCTGCGCATGCTCGACCTGTACGAGTACATCCTGTCGACCAACACCGACTATCCGCTGCTGCGCCAGACCTTCGGCGGCACGCCGGTGCTGGACCACCTGCGCGGGCTGGTGATGCTGATGTGCAAGGACGTCGAGGAGATCGCCTACGAGGTCACGCGCGGGCGTCCGTCCTACGCCGCCGTCGACTACCGCGACGGCCTGCGCGCGGTGGAGCGCGAAATCGCCCAACTGCGCCACCACCACATTCCGCTGGCGGCAATGACGGCGCTGGCCGAGACGCTGGACATGATCCGCGGCGCCATCACGCTGATCGGGCAGTTGCATGAAGCCTCGCGCACGCCTGTCGAGCCGGCCAAGGTGCTGCCCGGCGCGGACATGACGCCGTTCCTGACGCGCCAGAAGTATGAGCTTGGCGTGCTGCGCGACAACCTGAAGTGGCGTTCGCCCGCGTTCCGCTTCGCGCTGCGGATCTCGATGGCGGTGGCGCTCGGGCTGTGGCTGGCGGACCACCTGCCGTACGCTTCGCATGGATACTGGATCCTGCTGACCATCATCGTCATCCTGAAGCCCAACTTCAGCATGACCAAGCAGCGCTACAACGACCGCGTGATCGGTACGCTGATCGGCTGCATCATTTCCGTGGGCATCCTGAAGGTGTTCCACGAGCCGCTGGTCCTGCTTGGTTTCCTGTTCCTGGCGCTGGTGGCGAGCGCGGCGTTCTCGACCATCAAGTACCGCTATACGGCGATCGCGGCGTGCGTGCAGGTGCTCATCCAGATCAACCTGCTGATGCCGAATACGCAGAATGCCGCAGGCGAGCGGCTGGTCGATACGGTGATCGGCGGCATCATCGCCTCGCTGTTCAGCTTCGTGCTGCCTAGCTGGGAATACCGCGCGATTCCGAAGCTCGTGGAGAACGTGCTGCAGGCCAACCGCCGCTATATCGCGGCCACGCGCGACCTGCTGCTGCGCCGAGCCAAGGATGATTTTGCCTACCGCGTGCAGCGCAAGCAGTTCATGGACGCACTGTCGGCATTGATCGGCTCGTTCCAGCGCATGCTCGACGAGCCCAAGAGCCGGCACCGCGCGGTGGATAACCTGAACCGCTTCATCGTGCAGAACTACCTGGTGGCGGCGCACGTGGCGGCGGCGCGCATCCAGGTGCGCCAGCATTATGCGGAACTCGATCTTCCCGCGGCGGAAGCTGCGATCGAACAGGCTACCGACGCTGCCAATCGCAGCCTGCAACTCGCGATCGAACGGCTGGCTGCGGACGACCGCGCGGGCAGTCGCGGTGCCGGATTTATCCGCTCCGGGGAACAGATGGCAAGCGCAGGCGGCCCTTCGCTGGAAGGTTCACTGCAGGAAGGTCCGTCGCCTGAACATGCCGATGACCGGCGTGCCCGGCTGGCCGATTCGGCCGACCGGCGCCGTGCCGATGAACTCGCACATGCCGCGGCAGCAGGGGAATCCGTTCATGAACCCGGCCCAACGGCCAGCTCCACCGGCCGCTCCGCCAACGCCGTGCTGGAGCGCAGGCTGCGCGCGCTGCGCGAGGATGCCGCCAAGATCGCGCTGCGCACGGGCGCGATCGGGCGGGCGATGCGGATGCGGGACTGAGGAAGAACTCGCTAAGTACCAGCGGCAGGATTCGGCGCGCAACCGTTCTATTCGCCTGCTTGCCCCGCCGCTGTTTGCTCCTCCCTCGGCAACGTCAACATCCCGCTGTTATAGCTGTACTCATACACCTCGCCGTGGCGTCCCCAGTCGATCGCCACGGACAGCACGCGCTCTGCCTCCTCGGGCTTGAGGAACGCTTCCAGTTCGCGCAGCACCTGCTCCTCGCCGACTTCGCCGTCTTCCGACGCTTCCAGTTCGCGCCGGATGTGCGCGGCCAGCGCGACATTCGCCAGCAGCTGCCGCCCGAACATTGCCTTGCGCTCGTTCGGCTCGGCCACGTAGTACTCTCGGCCCACTTCGGTGGTGGTGATGTCACCGCGCTCGATATGCGCAAGCCGCAGCAGCTGCAAGGCTTCGCAGGCTGGCAGCAGGTCGTCGTCGGTCAGCCCGGCCTCGTCGGCCAGGTGCGGCAGGTCTGCACGGCCGTGGAACGGCGGCTCGGACAGCAGGTCGAGAATGGCCTCCATCTGGCTGATGTCCACATCCGGCAGCCGGTAGCCGATCTGGCGCGAGGGCGCCAGGGCCGGCGCGCGCGGCTCGGGCGCCGCCGGCGAGGTCATCAGCATATAGACCTCGTCGATCAGCGCGCGCACCTGGGCGGCGTCGCGGTTGCGCGGGCGCGGGAACGGCACGCGCACTTCGGCGCGGATGCGCCCCGGATCGCTCGACAGGATGACGATGCGGTCGGCCATCATCACCGCTTCCTCGATATTGTGCGAAACGATCAGGATGCTCCGGATATTGGCACGGCCGCTTTCCCACAGGTCCAGCATCTCGTCGCGCAGCGTTTCGCCGGTAAGTACGTCCAGCGCGGAGAACGCCTCGTCCATCAGCAGCAGGTCGGGCTGGGTCACGAGCGCGCGTGCGATACCCACGCGCTGGCGCATGCCGCCGGACAGCTCGCGCGGCAGGGCGCCGTTGAAGCCAGACAGGCCGATCATGTCGATGGCCGCCTCGGCGCGGCGCGCGCGCTCGGCCTTGGGCACGCCCTGGGCTTCCAGCCCAAGCTCCACGTTCTGCTGCACCGTCAGCCACGGGAACAGCGCGAACGACTGGAACACCATGGCGATGCCTTCCGCCGTGCCGGCCAGCCGCTTGCCGCGGAACCGCACCTCGCCGCGGTCGGCGCCGACCAGTCCGGCCATGATGCGCAACAGTGTCGACTTGCCGGAGCCGGATTTGCCGAGCATGGCCACGATCTCGCCTTCGCGCAGCGTCAGGTCGACGCCCTCCAGCACGGCGCGGTCGCTCTGGCTGGCGGTGCGGAACATCTTGGAGACGCCGCACAGTTCGATCACGGCCGGCGCCGTGACGGCGTGGTTCAGGTTTTCTGCCATCGTTGCCTTACAAGCGGGTGCGCTCCTGCGCGAGTTGATACAGGCGGTTCCACAGCAACCGGTTGAAGCCGACCACGAACAGCGCCATCACGCCGATGCCCAGCGCGATGCGCGGGAAGTCGCCGCGCGCGGTGGTTTCGGCGATATAGCTGCCAAGCCCCGTGGCCACCAGCGTGCGGTCGCCCCAGGTGACGTATTCCGCCACGATGCTGGCATTCCACGAGCCGCCGGCCGCCGTCACCAGCCCGGTCAGCAGGCTCGGGAACACTGCGGGGATCAGGAAGCGCTTCCACAGCAGCCAGCCGCGCAGGCCGAAATTGCGCGCGGCCAGCTTGAGTTCGGTGGGGATGCCCGAGGCGCCGGCCACCACATTGAACAGGATGTACCACTGCGTGCCGAAGATCAGCAGCGGGCTGAGCCAGATTTCCGGGTTCAGGCCGAAGCGCACGATCAGCATGACCACCAGCGGGAACATCAGGTTGGCAGGGAAAGCAGCCAGGAACTGCGCCACCGGCTGCGCAATGCGCGCCACCGACGGGTTCAGGCCGATGCGGATGCCGATCGGCACCCAGATCACGGCCGCCAGCGCGATCAGCAGGATCACGCGCACCATGGTCAGCGTGCCGAGCCAAAGCACATGGCCGACTTCGGCCCAGCCGACCTCGCTGTGCACGAAGTACATCACGCGGCCCAGCGCGGCCAGCGCCACCAGCAGGATGACTGCGTTGCCGGCGCGTTCGCGCCATTGCATGCGGTGCGGATCGGGATTGGCCGGGGCGCGGCCTTGCCGGCGCGCGCCCCACGCCAGCGTGCGCTCAGCCAGCGCCGCGGTGCGCGCCAGCAGGGCCCGTACCCATTCCGAGCGGCGCAGCAGGTCGAGCAGCCACGACTCGGGCTCCTTGTCCTGCACCAGCGTCTCGAAGCGGAAGCGGTCGGCCCATGCCACCAGCGGGCGGAACAGGAGCTGGTCATACAGCAGGATGCCGACCAGCATCGCCACGATCGCCCAGCCGATGGCGGCCAGGTCCTGCTGCTGGATGGCCAGCGCGATATAGGAGCCGATGCCCGGCAGCCGGATGTCGTGGCCGGACACCGAGATGGCTTCCGACGCGACCACGAAGAACCAGCCGCCCGACATCGACATCATCATGTTCCACAGCAGTCCCGGCATGGCGAACGGCACTTCCAGCCGCCAGAAGCGCTGCCACGGCGACAGGCGGAACATCGCCGCCGCCTCCAGCAGGTCGCCCGGGATGGTGCGGAAGGACTGGTACAGGCTGAAGGCCATGTTCCACGCCTGCGAGGTGAAGATCGCGAAGATCGCCGCGCATTCCACGCCGATCAGGTTGCCCGGGAACAGCGCGATGAAGCCGGTCACGGTGATCGACAGGAAGCCCAGCACCGGGATCGATTGCAGGATGTCCAGCGCCGGCACCAGCACCTTCTCGGCCGTGCGGTTCTTGGACGCCAGCGCCGCGAACGCGAGCGAGAACACCAGCGACGCCGCCAGTGCCGCGAGCATGCGGATGCTGGTGCGCATCAGGTAATAGGGCAGGTAGGCGATGTCGAGGTGGACCGTCATCGGCTCGCCGGGCACGAACGGCGCGTTCATCTGCCGTGCCGCGAACGCCACCATGACGATGATTGCGAGGAGGATCGGCAGCAGCGCGAAATCGAAGCGGTTGGGCGGTGCGGTCAGCAGCTGGCTGTCATAGCCGGGCGCTGGCTTGGCCGGATTGTCGTTGGCGGGCTGCTGCATCATGGCGATTGGTGGGCTGGCGCGGCCGGCATGGCGGTGACCGGCGGCGGAACGGGCGGCTCGTGGATGGGGCGAGGTCGATGGCTGGGGTGCAGCTGACATCACGCTTTGTGGGCGCGCATTCTCTGGTAACGCCTGGGACAGCGGTCTAGTTTACGTCTTGTGGGTGACGTGCCGATGTAGCGGGCCGGTCGACAAGCGACCAACAAGGAGCATGCCATGGAAACCTGGCACATGACGGTGCATGGGCGCGTGCAGGGCGTGGGCTACCGCGCGGCCTGCGCGCAGGCGGCCATTTCACTCGGACTCAAAGGCTGGGTGCGCAACCGGTCCGACGGCACGGTCGAAGTCATGGCTTTCGGCACGGTGCTGCAATTGGAGGCCCTGCGCAACTGGATGCAGTCAGGACCGCCGGCCGCGCATGTGACGCATGTCGATGTGGAGCCAGGGCAGGGGAAGTTCGAGGAGTTCGATCTGCGGCCTACGGCTTAGCGGCAGGCTCCGGTTCCCCCCTCTCCCGCGGGCCGGAGAGGGGAGAACCGATGAGATCGCCTCAGGCTGCCAGCCAGTCGATCGGAGAGCGCCTGTGCGCCTCGAGCCACCGGTTGGCCTCGCGGAAATGTCCGCAGCCAAGGAAGCCGCGGTGCGCCGATAGCGGCGACGGGTGCGGGGCTTCGAGCACGCAGTGGCTGTCCGTGAGCAGCGGCTTTTTGGCCTGCGCATGGCTGCCCCACAGCAGGAACACGAGGTTCGGGTGGCTCACGGCCAGTGCGTGGATCAGGCAATCGGTCACGGCCTCCCAGCCGCGCCGCGCGTGGCTGGCGGCCTGGCCCTGTTCCACGGTCAGCACGGTGTTCAGCAGTAGCACGCCCTGGCGCGCCCAGCCTTCCAGGTTGCCGGAGGCGCGCGCCGCCGGGCTGTCGCCATACTCGGCTGCAATTTCCTTGAAGATGTTACGCAGGCTCGGCGGCACCTTGATGCCGTCCGGCACCGAGAACGCCAGGCCATGCGCTTGCGGCAGTTCCACGCCACCGACCACGCCGGTGCCGTGGTACGGGTCTTGCCCGAGGATGACAACCTTGACCGCATCGGGAGGCGTCAGGTGCAGTGCATGGAAGACGTCGTGCGGGAAGACCGGCTTGCCGGCGGCGCGCTCGGCGTCGACGAAGGCGGCCAGTTCCCGCCAGGCGTGCGTCGTCAGGCAGGGTGCCAGCAGCTCGCGCCAGGCGGCGGGCAGGGCGTCGGCCTGGGCTTGCAGCTCCGCGGCTGCGGAGCGTGGCGTTGCGGTGTCGGTCTCAGGGGCGAACAGATCGGCTTGCATGCGTACGGATTGGCGCTGGATTTGACTGACGGGGGAAGGATCAGGCTTTGGCAACGCCGGCCAGCCGGTAGCCGCGCGCGGCCTTGCTCAGATCGGACGGCGTCAGCGGGGCAACGGCCTGCAGGCGCGCACCGAGCGTGCGCAGGGTCTCGGCCGCCCGGCTTTCATCGCCCGACAGCCATTCCAGCTCCAGTTCCTGGATGCGTTCCTGCGCGTGGGTGGCCGGTGCGGTGATGGCGCCGTTGTCGAGTGCCGCTTCGACGCGCGCGCCATCGTGTTCCAGGATCCAGATGCGGCGGGTAAAGTCGGTGCGGAAGACCGGGGCGAGCCGGTCGGCAAGTGGTGCGAGCAAGGTCCGGGCTTCGTCAGGCAACCTTTGCAGCTCGATAGCTTCGCCTGCCACCTCTGTTTCCCACTCGTGCCGGCTGGCCAGGCCGGCCTGGCTCTGCCCGGCGGTCTTCAGCGTCTGCAGCCACTGGGCGCCCTTGCGGCGCAGGCGCAGCGCGGCGCGCGCGCGGGCCAGGTCGCGTTCGGGCGTATCGAGGTAGACGTTGAGCAGCGTGACCTCACCTTTCGCCTCGCCGTTGGCGTCGAGCCAGGCGGCAAGCGGCACCAGCGCAGCATCGGGAACGGCGAGCTTCAGCTCGATTTCCTGTGCCATTGGCTTACGCGAACAGCCGCGCCAGTTCCACACCCGGGTCCGGCGCCCGCATGAACGCTTCGCCGACCAGGAACGCATGCACATCGGCATCGCGCATACGCTTCACGTCGTTCGGGCCCAGGATGCCGGATTCTGTCACCACGAGGCGATCGGCCGGCATGCTTGGCAGCAGGTCCAGCGTGTTGTCGAGCGAGACTTCGAACGTACGCAGGTTGCGGTTGTTGACGCCCAGCAGCGGCGTCTTCAGGCGCAGCGCGCGGTCGAGTTCGTCACCGCCGTGGACCTCCACAAGCACGTCCATGCCAAGCTCGTGCGCGCACGCTTCCAGGTCGGCCATCAGGCCCGGGTCGAGCGCGGCGACGATCAGCAGGATGCAGTCCGCGCCCCAGGTGCGCGCTTCATAGACCTGGTACAGGTCGACCATGAAGTCCTTGCGCAGTGCGGGCAGCGGGCAGGCGCCGCGCGCGCGCTTCAGGTAGTCGGCATGACCCTGGAAGAAGTTCACGTCGGTCAGCACCGACAGGCAGGCGGCGCCGTGGCTGGCGTAGCTTTCGGCAATCGCCTCGGGCACGAAATTCTCGCGCAGCACGCCCTTGGACGGGGAGGCCTTCTTGACCTCGGCGATCACGCCGGCATGGCCGGCGGCGATCTTCTCGCGCAGCGCGCGCTCGAAGCCGCGCGGGGCGAAGCCGGCTTCGGTGCGCAGGGCCTCGGCCTCCGCGCGCAGGCTGGGCAGGTCGCGCTTCTTGCGCGCGGCAGCGACTTCGTCGGCCTTCACGGCCAGGATCTTTTGCAGGATGTCGGACATATTGGCACTCTTTCAACGTCGCTCCCGCGAAGGCGGGAGCCCAGTGACTTTCATCAGCGCTTGCACAGCAAAGACGCTGGGTTCCCGCTTTCGCGGGAACGACGTGCGGCTTACTTGAATTGCTGCGTGGCGCGCACGAAGTGGTCGAGCTTCTCGCGCGCGGCGCCGCTGGCGATGGCTTCGCGCGCGCGGCGGATACCATCTTCGATCGAGTCGGCCACGTTGGCGGCATACAGCGCCGTGCCCGCGTTAAGCGAGACGATCTCGCGCGGCGTGCCGGGCACGTTGCCGAGCGCTTCGAGCAGCATCTCCTTCGACTCGACGGCATCGGCGACCTTCAGGCCGCGGTTGGAGACCATCGACAGACCGAAGTCTTCCGGGTGGATTTCGTACTCGCGGATCTCCCCGTCCTTCAGTTCGCCGACCAGCGTGGCGGCGCCGAGCGACACCTCGTCCATGCCGTCCTTGCCGTACACCACCAGCGCGTGCTTCGCGCCCAGGCGCTGCATCACGCGCACCTGGATGCCGACGAGATCCGGGTGGAACACGCCCATCAGGATGTTCGGCGCGTCGGCCGGGTTGGTCAGCGGGCCGAGGATATTGAAGATGGTGCGCACGCCCATTTCCTTGCGGATCGGCGCCACGTTCTTCATGGCCGGGTGGTGGGTCGGGGCGAACATGAAGCCGATGCCGGTCTGCGCGATACACTGGCCGACCTGTTCCGGCGTCAGCATGATGTTCACGCCCAGCGCTTCCAGCACGTCGGCGCTGCCCGACTTGGAACTCACGCCGCGGTTGCCGTGCTTGGCGATCTTCGCCCCGGCAGCGGCCGCCACGAACATCGAGGCGGTCGAGATATTGAACGTATGCGAGCCGTCGCCGCCGGTGCCGACGATATCGACGAAGTTTTCGCGGTCGGCTACATCGACCTTGTTGGCGAATTCGCGCATGACCTGCGCCGCGGCCGAGATCTCGCCGATGGTTTCCTTCTTTACGCGCAGGCCGGTCAGGATCGCGGCGGCCATCACCGGGGAGATCTGCGCCTGCATGATCTGCCGCATCAGGTGCAGCATCTCGTCGTGGAAGATCTCGCGGTGTTCGATACAGCGGGTCAGCGCTTCCTGGGCGGTGATGGTCATGGCGGTCTCGGTCGGTTGGGTGGCGTGCGGCGCGATGGAAACGGAAGGGGTGGGGGTGTCGAGCAGCCTCATCGCGTTGCTTTCAGGAAGTTGGCCAGCAGGGCATGGCCATGTTCGGAAAGGATCGATTCGGGATGGAACTGCACGCCTTCGACGGCCAGCGTCTTGTGGCGCACGCCCATGATCTCGCCATCAGGCGTCCAGGCGGTCACTTCCAGGCACTCGGGCAGCGTTTCGCGCTCGATCGCCAGCGAATGATAGCGCGTCACGTCGAAGTGCTTCGGCAGGCCGGCGAACACGCCCTCCTGCGTGGTCTCGATGGTGCTGACCTTGCCGTGCATGACCTGCTTGGCGCGGATCACCTTGCCGCCGAAGGCCTCGCCGATGGCCTGGTGGCCCAGGCACACGCCCAGCAGCGGGACCTTGCCTGCAAAGTGCTGCAGCACGGCCACCGAGATGCCGGCTTCCTTCGGGCTGCACGGGCCGGGCGACACGCAGATGTGGTCGGGTTTGAGCGCCTCGATTTCCTCGATCGTGATCTCGTCGTTGCGGTAGGTGCGCACGTCCTCGCCGAGTTCGCCGAAGTACTGCACCAGGTTGTAGGTGAACGAATCGTAGTTGTCGATCATCAGCAGCATGGCCTTTTCTCCCTTATTCCCTGGTTCAGATGTCGGAATCCAGGCCATCCTGGACCTGCTCGGCGGCGCGGATCACGGCGCGTGCCTTGGCTTCGGTTTCCCTCCATTCGGCTTCGGGGTCCGAATCGGCGACGATGCCGGCCGCGGCCTGCACGTAGAGGTTGCCGTCCTTGATGATGCCGGTGCGGATGGCGATTGCCAGGTCCATCTCGCCGCCGAACGACAGGTAGCCGACGGCGCCGCCATAGATGCCGCGCTTGCGCGGCTCCAGTTCGTCGATGATCTCCATCGCGTGCACCTTGGGCGCGCCCGACAGCGTACCGGCCGGGAAGGTGGCGCGCAGCACGTCCAGATTGCTCATGCCCGGACGCAGCGTGCCCTCGACCGAGCTGACGATGTGCTGCACGTGCGAGTATTTCTCGATCACCATCTTGTCGGTGACCTTGACCGAGCCGGTTTCGGCAATGCGGCCGATGTCGTTGCGCGCCAGGTCGATCAGCATCACGTGCTCGGCGATCTCTTTCGGGTCGTTGAGCAGTTCGGTGGCGAGCTGGGTATCTTTCTCGGGCGTGTTGCCGCGCGGGCGCGTGCCGGCCAGCGGACGGATGGTGACGATATGTTCGTCGCGCGCGTCGCCATTGGTGCCGACCTTGCGCGATTCCTGGCGCACCAGGATCTCCGGCGAGGCCCCGACGATCTGGAAATCGCCGAAGTTATAGAAGTACATGTACGGCGACGGGTTCAGCGAGCGCAGCGCGCGATACAGCGACAGCGGCGCGTCGCGGTATGGCTTCATCAGCCGCTGGCCGATCTGCACCTGCATCATGTCGCCGGCCATGATGTATTCCTTGGCCTTGTGCACGGCGGCGAGGTAGTCGGCCTTGGCGAACTCGCGGTAGACGTCGGTCTGCACCGACGGGCTGGTCACGGGCACGTCCACCGGCTGGCGCAGCTTCATGCGCAGCTCGCGCAGGCGCTGGCGCGCGCGGGAGTATGCCTCGGGCGTGGTCGGGTCGGCGTAGACGATCAGGTAGAGCTTGCCGGACAGGTTGTCGATCACGGCCAGCTCTTCGCACAGCAGCAACTGGATATCGGGCAGGCCGAGGTCATCAGCCTTCTGCGTGTTGGCCAGTTTCTTCTCGATATAGCGCACCGCGTCATAGCCGAAGTAGCCGGCCAGGCCGCCGCAGAAGCGCGGCAGGCCGGGGCGCAGCGCCACCTTGAAGCGGCTCTCGAACTCGGCGATGAAATCCAGAGGATTGCCTTCGTGGGTTTCGACCACCTTGCCGTCGGTCACGACCTCGGCGCGGTTGCCGTAGGAGCGCAGCAGCGTGCGGGCATGCAGGCCGATGAACGAGTAGCGCCCGAAGCGTTCGCCGCCCACCACCGATTCCAGCAGGAAGGTGTTGACGCCGCGCGTCTGCGACTGGGCCAGCTTCAGGTACAGCGACAGCGGGGTTTCCAGGTCGGCAAAGGCCTCGGCGATCAGGGGGATTCGGTTGTAGCCCTGGTCGGCCAGCGATTTGAATTCCAGTTCGGTCATGTCGATCCTCGTTTGCGGCGCGCGGCGTTCTTGGGTTGGCGCGGCGCCGTGGTGTCGGCAATTGGGCGGAAGCAGGCGCAAGGCCGCTCCGGTTGCGGAACCGTGGTGCGGAAAGACTGCGGACAAGACCGCACACGGCCTGGCGGCGTGTGGCGCGTTCTTGAGCTAAACGTAGCACATGCGGCTACGCTTGCTGGCGGGGAGTGAAGAGGGATCCTGGTAAGGATGCCGGCACCCTGGCCGGTGCTGACGAGCCTTCCGTACGAAGGCCCTTCAGCGGACTCGCGAACGCACTTTACGCCTGTTGGGAGGCGCGCCAGCGACGCCAGGGCCAAGCCTGCCGATCACTGCCAGAAGAGATGCGTTTGCGGTTGACGAACATTCAGGTGTTCTGGGGCTGTAGAGATTTGATTACCCGGGCTTCGGCCTTGAGCTTTCAGCGTGTCAGCACGGTTGGTGTGCAGAAAGAAGCTCTGCCACGCGGGCAATGGAATCGACTATACCATCGGCGTCGACGCCTTGTACAGGGTTGCCATGGTTGTAGCCATAGGGCATCAGCAGCACGCCCATGCCGGCCGCGCGGGCCGCCTGCGCGTCGTTTTCCGAGTCGCCGATGGCCAGCATGGCGGACGGATCGAGGTGGAAAACCTCGGCCACCTTGAGCAGCGGGTACGGGTCCGGCTTGCGCAGCGGAAACGCATCGCCGCCGTAGACCAGCTCGAAATACTGCGCCAGCCCGGTCTTGGCCAGCAGCGGCTCGGTGAAGTTGTAGGGCTTGTTGGTCACGCAGGCCATGCGCAGTCCGGCCGCCTTCAGCGCCGCCAGGCCTTCGCGCACGCCGGGGTAGACCCGCGAGAACTGGCCGTTGATGCGGATGTACTCGCGGTCGTAGAGCGCATAAGCCTGGGCGAACAGGCCGTTGGCGTGCAGCGGCGAGAAACGCGCATCCAGCACGCGCCGGATCAGGTTCTCCGAGCCCTTGCCGACGAAGCTGACGATCTCCTGTTCGGACATCGGCGCCACCGGCCCCAGGTTGGGGTGCAGGTGCGCCAGCGCCAGCAGCATGGCGTTGATCGAGGCGTGGAAATCGCCGGCGGTGTCGACCATGGTGCCGTCCAGGTCGACGATCACGCCCTCGATGCCGCGCCAGTCGGCACGGCGCAGCGTCATGCCGGCGCTCATTGGCCGACCTTGGCCAGCTCGGCGCGCAGCGCGGAGATAATGCCGCGGTAGCCGCCGTCGGCGTCGGGCTTGCCGAACACGGCCGAACCGGCCACGAAGGTGTCGGCGCCGGCCGCGGCGATTTCCGCGATGTTGTCGACCTTCACGCCGCCGTCCACTTCCAGCAGGATCTTGCGGCCGGTACGGGCGGTGTAGGCATCGATGCGCTGGCGCACGGCGCGCAGCTTGTTCAGCGTCTCGGGGATGAACGACTGGCCGCCGAAGCCCGGGTTGACCGACATCAGCAGGATCACGTCCAGGCGGTCCATCACATGGTCCAGGTGGTGCAGCGGCGTGGCCGGGTTGAACACCAGGCCGGCCTGGCAGCCGTTGTCGCGGATCAGCGCGAGCGAGCGGTCGACGTGTTCGCTGGCTTCCGGGTGGAAGGTGATGATGTTGGCACCGGCCTTGGCGAAGTCCGGGATGATGCGGTCCACCGGGCGCACCATCAGGTGCACGTCGATCGGGGCGGTCACATGCGGGCGGATCGCCTCGCAGACCAGCGGGCCCACCGTCAGGTTCGGGACGTAGTGGTTGTCCATCACGTCGAAGTGGATCCAGTCGGCGCCGGCCTCGGTCACGCGGCGGACTTCCTCGCCCAGGCGGGCAAAGTCGGCGGACAGGATGGACGGGGCGATGCGGTAGGTGGGCGTGCTCATGGCGGCGGGCGGAAAAAAGGGGACTGTGTGGTGGGCGGCGCGGCGGGAATCCTGCTCGTGCGGGGCGATCCGGGGACTGCCGGCCGGCGAATGGCGCGTATTTTACGCCTGTCGGCGCCGTGGAGCCGGGGCCGACTCTGCACTTGCCGCTGCCGGAGCCTTGCCGCACAATGCGCCTACCCTTGAAGCCGGATCCCGCAGACAAATGAGCGAGTACGCTTTTTCCGTGGCGGTACGCACCCAGTACCTGCCCGACCAGTCCGACCCCGAACGCGGGCGCCACGCCTTCGCGTACACCATCACAATCCACAATACCGGCGAAGTCGCCGCGCAGCTGATCTCGCGCCATTGGATCATTACCGACAGCGACAATGCGTCGCAGGAAGTCTCGGGCCTCGGCGTGGTCGGCCATCAGCCGCTGCTCAAGCCGGGCGAGCATTTCGAGTACACGAGCTGGGCCACGATCTCAACGCCAGTGGGCTCGATGAAGGGCGAATATTTCTGCGTGGCCGAGGACGGCCACCGCTTCGAGGTGCCGATTCCCGAGTTCGCGCTGGTACTGCCGCGCATGCTGCACTGAGCGGCATCGGGCCGCAGCTTGCGGCGCCGGGAACCTACTGGCGCGGCTGGCTGTCCTGATCCTGCGGCGGCTTCTGGTCCCGGGCCTGGCGCGACGGGTGGTCAGCGGGGGCACGGGTCGGGCGAGGGTTCTTCTTCGCCGTGCCCATGGTCCAGACCACGATGAAGATCAGCAGGAACAGCGCCACGCCGGCTTCGAGCGCGAACAGCAGCATCGGGTGGGCTTCAAGGAACTCGGACATGATCGGTACGGCGGGCGGCCCTCACGGGCGCCGGCATCGGTGACGATTGACGCCGGGCATTGTAGGGCATTGGCCCGGGTGCATGCGCGGCGGCGCTGGACAATACGAACTGACAAGATGGCAATTGCGCATTCCCTTTCCACGTTTCCTCGATCCCAGGCCAGCCGCCGTGCCGGCGCGCCGTGGCGGGGCTGGCTCGCGCTGGCAGCCGGCGCCGCGCTGCTGGCCGGCTGCATGAGCGGGCCGCCGCCGCGCATCGAGACCGGCGGCGCGCCCGGCACGCCGGTGCCGACGCCGGGCACGCAGAAGGGCCGCCTGCAGGCCGCGAGCTGGAGCGAGATCAACGGCTGGACGCAGGACGACATGCGCGCCGCCTGGCCCGCACTGCAGGCCAGCTGCCAGGCGCTGAAAAAACGCGCCGAATGGAGCCGCGCGTGCGCCGCGGGCCTGATGGTCGACGCCGGCGACCTCGGCGCCATGCGGGCCTACTTCGAATCCAATTTCCAGCCCTACCGCGTCATCAACGGCGACGGCTCCGACAGCGGCCTGATCACCGGCTACTACGAACCCATCCTGCACGGCTCGCGTACGCGGCAAGGCCCGTACCAGATTCCGCTGTACCGCAAGCCGGCGCAGCTGGCCAACCGTGGGCTGCCCGCCCGGGCCGAGCTGCTGCAGAATCCGGCGCTGCGCGGCAACGAGCTGGTGTGGGTGGACGACGCGGTGGAAGCCGCCTTCCTGCAGATCCAGGGTTCCGGCCGCATCCGGCTGCCCAACGGCGCCGTGATGCGCGTGGGCTTTGGCGGCACTAACGACCAGCCGTTCCGCTCGTTCGGCAAGTGGCTGCTCGACCGCGGCGAGATCACGCCGGTGCAGGCGACCATGCAGGGCATCAAGGCCTGGGCGCGGGCCAACCCGTCGCGCGTGGACGAGATGCTCAACGTGAACCCCCGCTATGTGTTTTTCCGCGAGCTGCCGCCGACCAATGACGGCCCGGTCGGCGCGCTGGGCGTGCCGCTGACGGCCGAGCGCTCGATCGCGGTCGATCCGGCCACGATTCCGCTGGGCGTGCCCGTATTCCTGTCGACCACGCGCCCGCTGTCGACCGAACCGATCGAGCGGCTGATGTTCGCGCAGGACACCGGCAGCGCCATCAAGGGCGGCGTGCGTGCGGACTTCTTCTGGGGCGCGGGAGACGCCGCGGGCGAGACCGCCGGCCGCATGAAGCAGGGCGGCCGGATGTGGGTGCTGATGCCGCGCAGCTGAGCGCTGCGGCGTTAGCGCGAGCGCTGGTCGACGATGCGCCGCGCCTTGCCGACCGAGCGCTCGATGCCGCCGGCCGGCAGCACCTCGATGCCGGCGCTGACGCCGATATACGCCTTGATATCGTGGACCAGCGCGTCTCGCGCGGCCTGTGCCGTTGCTGGTTCGCCGCCGTGGGCGCATTCCACGCGGACGGTCAGCACGTCCATCGGTCCCTCGCGCGTCAGCACGCACTGGTAGTGCGGCGCCAGTTCGGGGCGCTTCAGGATCAGTTCTTCGATCTGCGACGGGAACACGTTCACGCCGCGCACGATCATCATGTCGTCGGTGCGGCCGGTGACCTTTTCCATGCGCCGGAACGCCGGGCGCGCGGTGCCCGGCAGCAGCCGCGTCAGATCGCGGGTGCGGTAGCGGACCACCGGCATCGCTTCCTTGGTCAGCGACGTGAACACCAGCTCGCCGAACTCGCCGTCGGGCAGCACCTCGCCGGTGTCCGGGTCGATGATCTCGGGGTAGAAGTGGTCTTCCCAGACGGTCGGGCCGTCCTTGGTCTCGGCGCACTCGTTGGCCACGCCCGGACCCATTACCTCGGACAGGCCGTAGATGTCCACCGCCGAAATGTTCATGCGCTTCTCGATCGCCTGGCGCATTTCCGGCGTCCACGGCTCGGCGCCGAAGATGCCGACGCGCAGGGATGTGCTGGCCGGGTCGATGCCCTGGCGCTCGAATTCATCGGCAATCGCCAGCATGTAGCTGGGCGTGACCATGATGATCTCGGGCTTGAAATCCGTGATCAGTTGCACCTGGCGCTCGGTCTGCCCGCCGCCGAACGGGATCGCCGTGAGGCCGGCCTTTTCCACGCCGTAGTGCGCGCCCAAGCCGCCCGTGAACAGGCCGTAGCCATAGCTGACGTGCACCTTGTCGCCGCGCCGCGCGCCGGACGCGCGGATCGAGCGCGCCATCACGGTGGCCCAGGTATCGATGTCCTTCAGCGTGTAGCCCACCACCGTCGGCTTGCCGGTGGTGCCCGACGAGGCATGCACGCGCGCCACGCGGTCCTGGGGCACGGCGAACATGCCGAACGGATAGTTGTCGCGCAGGTCCTGCTTGCTGGTGAACGGGAAGCGCGCCAGGTCCGCCAGCGTCTGGAGCTGGTCCGGGTGCACGCCGGCCTCGTCGAACTTGCGGCGGTAGACCGGCGAATGCTCGTAGGCATGATGCAGCGACCACTTCAGGCGTTCGAGCTGCAGCGCCTGCAGCTCGGCGCGGCTGGCGGTCTCGATGGGTTCGAGCGGCAGATCGGTCAGGCGCGTGCTCATATCGTCTCCTGCACGGGGGGGCGGTCTTGTCGGTGAAATCGTCTTGTGCGGGCCAGGCCACCGGCCTGGCGATGCTTCAGGTGATGTTTTCCGGCGGTACCACGTGGCCCTTGATCTGCGCCGACTTGCCGCGGAACATCGCCACCACTTCGCCGGCGGCGTTGGTCACGCGGATGTCGTAGATGCCATGCCGGCCGGACAGGGTCTGCTCGACTGCCTCGGCGGTCAGCACGTCGCCGCCGTGCACGGGCTTCAGGAACTCGATGCTGCAGCCCGCCGCCACGGTATTGATATTGTGGCTATTGCACGCGAAAGCGAAGCTGGAGTCAGCCAGTGTAAACATCAGGCCGCCGTGGCAGATGCCGTGGCCATTGAGGAATTCGGGCCGTACCGGCATGGTCAGCCGGGCATAGCCGGGCCGCACTTCCTGCACCACGATGCCGAGCCAGCGGCTGCACGTATCGGCTTCGTACATGGCGGCGGCGGCCGCTTCGGCGAGTGCCTGCGGATTCTTGGTCAAGCGGGTCTCCTGTCTCGGTGGGGCGGCGCCCGGCGGCACCTGCCGGTCAGCGGCCGGTGAACTTCGGCGCGCGCTTTTCCAGGAAGGCATTGACGCCTTCCGCATAGTCGGCGGATTGCCCGAGCTCGCGCTGCAGGTCCCGTTCCAGGTCAAGCTGTGCATCCAGCGTCAAGGTGCCGCTGGCATGCATGGCGCGCTTGATCGCCGCGAGGGCGCGCGTGGGTTGGGCCGCCAGGTGCGTGGCGAGGGCCAGCGCCTGCTCATGCAGCAGGGGATCGTCCATGGTTTCCCAGACCAGGCCCCATTTCTCGGCCTCTTCGGCCGAGAGCTTCTCGCCAGTCATGGCCAGGCCCAAGGCGCGTGCCATGCCGATACGCTTGGGCAGCAGCCAGGTGCCGCCGGAATCGGGTACCAGCCCGATCTTGACGAAGGCCTGGATGAAACTGGCCGAACGCGCCGCCAGCACCATGTCGCAGGCCAGCGCCAGGTTGGCGCCGGCGCCCGCGGCGGTGCCGTTCACAGCGGCCACTACCGGCAGCGGCAGCGCCTGTAGGCGGCGGACGAGCGGATTGAAATAGCTGTCGATCAGCGCGCCCAGGTCGGTCATCTTGCCCGGCGTGAAGTCCAGGTCGGCGAGATCCTGGCCGGCGCAGAAGCCGCGGCCGGCGCCGGTCAGCAGCAGCGCGCGGGCGCCGCCAGCCTCCACATGATCGAGTGCTTGCTGCAGCGCGCCGTGCATCTCGCGCGTGAAACTGTTGAGCTTGTCGGGGCGGTTCAGGGTGATCACGGCCACGGTGCCTTGCCATGCCAGCAAGACCGGGCCGGAGTCCATGCTGACCGGCTGGCCAGCGGGCGCGGACATCGGGGGCATTGTTGTCTCCTGCCTTGGTGTTCTCGTCGGGCGGTTCTTTAATTAACCGACCAGTCGGTCGGCTAATGGTAGCATCAAACGCCGAACGCAGGTGGTGCCGGCTGCTTCAGCGCCGGGAGCCTGCCGCTGCACGCCTTGCCAGGGCCAGTCCGGATGCTTTGCGCGATTGTCGGCGACCGTCGCCATGCCGGGGGAGAGTGTCGCTCTATAATCGCGCTGCCACAAACAACCCGAAGCCTGCCGGTCTCCGTACCCGGACACCGGCGTGCCCGCCTTTTTGCATTGGATACCCCATGAAGAAGTTCGCTGCACTACTCCTGATTTCGACCGTCGCGCTGCTTGGGGCGTGCGGCAAGAAGGAATCGGCGCCCGCCGCCGCCACGGAGCCGGCCGCGGCCAGCAAGATCATTGTCGGCCTGGACGACAATTTCCCGCCGATGGGCTTCCGCGACAGCAACAACGAACTGGTCGGCTTCGATATCGACATGGCCAAGGAAGCGAGCCGCCGTCTCGGCATGACGGTCGAGTTCAAGCCGATCGACTGGAGCGCCAAGGAAGCCGAGCTCAACGGCAAGCGCGTGGATGTCCTGTGGAACGGCCTGACCATCACGGAAGAGCGCAAGCAGAACATCAGCTTCACCGCTCCCTATATGACGAACCACCAGATCGTCATCGTCGGCACCAACTCGCCGGTGAAGACCAAGGCCGACCTGGCCGGCCGCATCGTCGGCGCGCAGGACGGCAGCAGCGCGGTGGATGCGATCAAGAAGGAAGCCCAGATCGCGGCCAGCCTGAAGGAACTCAAGACGTTCGGCGATAACGTGACGGCCCTGATGGACCTGTCGGCCGGCCGCCTCGACGCGATCGTGGTGGACGAAGTGGTGGGCCGCTACCTCATCAGCAAGCGCGCCGGCGAATACCGCGTGCTGGACGAGAACTTCGGCACGGAAGACTACGGTGTCGGCGTACGCAAGGACGACGGCGAGCTGCTCGGCAAGCTCGACAAGACCCTGGCTTCGATGAAGGAAGACGGCACGGCAGCCCGCATCGCCACCCAGTGGTTCGGCGCCGACATCACCAAGTAATCCTGACCTTTCGCGACGTCCCGCGCTGCATTGGCGGCGCAGCGTCGCGCCTCATCGCGGTCCGGGCGCCGGCACGGTAACAACGGCCCCGCGCACCGGACCCGAATCCATTCCATCCGCGCAAGCATGGATTACGTCTTATCCCTTCTGCCGCCATTGGCGCAGGGTGCGAAAGTCACCCTCACACTGTTCCTCATCACGCTCGCCCTCTCGGTACCGCTGGGGCTGGGGCTGGCGCTGGCGCGCATCTCGAAATGGCCGCTGCTGAGCGGCCTCGTCAACGGCTATATCTGGCTGATGCGCGGCACGCCGCTGATGCTGCAGATGCTGTTCATCTATTTCGCGCTGCCGTTCGTGCCGGTCATCGGTGTGCGCCTGCCGGACTTTCCCGCCGCGGTGGTCGCGTTCGCGCTGAACTACGCGGCCTATTTCGCGGAAATCTTCCGCGCCGGGATCAAGTCGGTCGATCGCGGCCAGTATGAGGCCAGCAAGGCGCTTGGCATGACTTACTTCCAGACCATGCGGCGCGTCGTACTGCCGCAGATGGTCAGCCGCGTGTTGCCGCCGGTCAGCAACGAGACCATCACGCTGATCAAGGACACGTCCCTGATCTACGTCCTGGCGCTCAACGATATTCTCCGCACCGCACGCGGCATCGTGCAGCGCGACTTCACCACCACGCCGTTCCTGGTCGCCGCGCTGTTCTATCTGGTGATGACACTGATCCTGACCTGGTTTTTCCAGCACCTCGAGAAACGCTATGCCAAACATGATGACTGACCGGGCCGGAGCCGATTCCAGCCGGGCACCCGGCGCCATGGTCGCGGCGCGGGACATCGTCAAGGCATTCGGGCCGCTGCAGGTCCTGCACGGGGTCTCCCTGACCTTGCGCAAGGGCGACGTCACGGCGGTGATCGGGCCTTCGGGCTCGGGGAAGAGCACCTTGCTGCGCTGCCTCAACCATCTCGAGGTGATCGACAGCGGCACTATCGAGATCGAAGGCGAGGCGCTGGCGACGACGGGATCCGATGGCGCCGCCAAATACGTGCCGGACGGGGAAGTGCGCCGCATCTGCCGCAAGATGGGCATGGTGTTCCAGTCGTTCAACCTGTTCCCGCACATGACGGTCCTGCAGAACATCATCGAGGCGCCGATGACGGTCAAGGGTTTGTCGCGCGATGCGGTGGTGCCCAAGGCCGAGGAACTGTTGCGCAAGGTCGGCCTGCTGGCCAAGCGGGACAGCTATCCGGCGCGCCTGTCCGGCGGGCAGAAGCAGCGCGTGGCCATCGCCCGCGCCTTGGCGATGGAGCCTGACATCATGCTGTTCGATGAACCGACTTCCGCGCTCGACCCGGAGCTGACCGGCGAGGTCCTGCGGACCATGCGGCAACTCGCCGACGAGCATATGACCATGCTCGTGGTCACGCATGAGATGGGCTTCGCACGAGAAGTCGCCAACCATGTCGTGTTCATGGACGAGGGCAGGATCCTCGAGGAAGGGCCGCCTGAGCGTGTGTTCGGCGCGCCCACCCATGCGCGTACCAAGGAATTCCTGGCGCACATGCTCTAGCAGCGCCGCCACCGCGTGATCCCGAGAATCCTGCGGTGGCGTATTCCCCGGAAGTTTTTCTCCGCGATATATACGCGCTCCAGGGCAGGATATCCCAAGCGGTAGCGGGACCAATCACTCCTCCTCATCGAAGCTGCCAGGCTATCCGGCCTGATGTGCCGGCTTCTGGCACCGTCCGCCTGGGATGGTGTAGCGCCCTCCTATCTCGTGTATTTGCCTATTTTTATTGGGGTCGCTTCGCCGGAAACGCCGAAGGTGACGCATCGGCCATGCATCTCACATCCAGCGGGCAGACGTGACGCCGATGCAACTAACAGTCATTTCGCCTGTCTTTATTTCCAAACAAAGGTCTGGCAGACTCCCTGACTTCTTTCCGGGCGCTCAAGATCAGCCAATGCCTCGATCGAGTCACCCCGGGGCGCAATGGATTCCTCGTCAACGCGCAAGGGGACAGGCGGCAGGACATTTTGTCCGATCCCATCTCGGCAGCTGGAGAATCAATGTTGCAGAAAACGAAACTGGCTAACGGTAAATCGAGGCCGCGGGCACTGGTTCTTTGCATTGGCGGCCTGGGTGATGTCGTATGGGCCAGCGCATCCATCGATGCCTTGCGCGAAGCCCATGGGAACGATATCGAGATCGACCTGCTGCTGAAGCATCGCTCTGGTGAATTATTCAGGCACGATCCACGCATTTCGCGAATCCTCATTCTGCGCGGGGGCCCCAGGCTGCCCTTGCTGGTGAACCCGCACAAGTGGCTGATACTCGCACAGGCACTACTCCGCTATCCCTATCATCTGATTCTGGATCTGACCATCAACAGGACGGACTTCTTCCCGAGCCTGGGCTGGTTCTTCCCAGCTGCCCACAAGGTCAAGGTCTATAAGGTGCGGCAGGAAGTGGATCCGCCGGAGACCCACAGGACGACGGTCGTTCAGCGGCTGCTCGCCTATTGCACGCCTGACCATATCGCAAATCGGGCCATGCCCTCGCTAAGAAGGCCGGACATCGACATCCGGGCGCGTTATGGGCTGCAAACACCATTCATCTGCCTGCATACCGGTAACAGCTCGTTCTATCACAACAGAAAGAACACGCGTCTTTGGCCTGTGGAGAAATGGATCGAACTGCTGGAGGGCTGGTCGCGATATTTCCCGCACCATCAGCCTGTGTTGATCGGCACGCCGGCTGAAGCCGAGCATATAGCGCAGATTGCGGACAAGTTCCCGGGGGTCATCAACCTGTGCGGCAAGACGCCGTTGCCGGAGATGATGGCGCTGATCGCCGACGCGGATCTCCTGATCGGCACGGATACCGGGCCAACCCATGTTGCGGCGGCATTCGGTACGCCGGTTGTCGCGATCTTCGGGCCGACGCTTTCGCACGTGACAGGCCCCGCCGGCGACAGCAATCGCTTGCGAATCGTCAAGCCGTTGACGGGCACGTTGATCGAGGACGTGCAGGTGAGCCAGGTCGTGGAAGCGTCGTATGAGCTCATTTCGGGCGACGGGAATCTTCGCGCAACGGAAGCGGCTACAAAGAACGACGACCCGTTCGTGAACAGGCAAGCCCCGCAAAAGGGTTTGTGGGCGCGGTCGGATGATCTCGCGAACGCCGGCGGCGTCGCGCCATGAATGCGCCTGCCTGCGCGGATAGTCCCAATTGCCCCGGCAACGTGGCAAACTCTCCGCCTGCATTTGCCTATAAAGGAGAAGACATGTCGTACGAAAACATCCTGGTGGAAACGCGCGGCCGCGTCGGGCTGGTCACGCTGCATCGCCCGAAGGCGCTGAACGCGCTCAACGACGCGCTGATGGATGAACTGGGCGCCGCGCTGACGGCTTTCGACAGGGATGAGGGCATCGGCGCCATCGTCATTACCGGCAGCGAGAAGGCATTTGCCGCCGGCGCCGACATCGGCATGATGGCGAAGTACTCGTTCATGGACGTCTACAAGGGCGACTACATCACCCGCAACTGGGAAACCATCCGCACCATCCGCAAGCCGGTGATCGCGGCCGTGGCAGGCTACGCACTCGGGGGCGGCTCCGAACTCGCCATGATGTGCGACATCATCATCGCTGCCGAGAACGCGCGTTTCGGGCAGCCTGAAGTCAAGCTGGGCACGATGCCCGGCGCCGGCGGTACGCAGCGCATGCCGCGTGCGGTGTCCAAGGCCAAGGCCATGGACCTGTGCCTGACGGCGCGCATGATGGATGCTGCCGAAGCCGAACGCGCCGGCCTGGTGTCGCGCGTGGTGCCCGCAGACAAGCTGCTCGACGAAGCGCTGGCGGCAGCGGAAACCATCGCCGGCTACTCGCTGCCGGTGGTCATGATGATCAAGGAGTCGATCAACGCGGCCTACGAAACCACGCTCGCCGAAGGCGTGCGCTTCGAGCGCCGGCTGTTCCATTCGACTTTTGCCAGCGAAGACCAGAAGGAAGGGATGGCCGCCTTCGTCGAAAAGCGCAGCCCCAATTTCCAGCATCGTTGAGAGCTTGATGAGGGAATACCCGAGGGTAATGCAGGGGTATTCCCGTGTGCAGATACCTCGTGAAAACGGGATTTTCTTTGTTGCTCAATGGCTTACAAGATAATCCCGGCCATCCCTATCGAAATACTGTGACAAAGTTGTTGCAAGGGGCGCGGAACCGGCCTAATATTCGCCCCCTCGCAACACGAGACGGCGCTGCAAGGCAGGGCAGGCAAGGGTTGCGGGGTGGATTGGGTGGTTGGAAGCGCGAAGTTGGCGCGACTGGCTGAAGCAA
>NZ_CAJZAI010000011.1 GCF_914271435.1 Cupriavidus laharis
CCCGAAGTCACTTGAGGGCAGCAGGCAGCTGTCTGCTTTGCCCGGAGCGCCTTATAAAGAAAGGCTTTGCGGGGAAACCGTAATATTTTGCACAAAAAGGACGACTACCCCAGACAACGCCAAGGCACGCTCCACATGATTCATTTGCGATAGCTGCAGCGCTTATCGGCACTATTCGATCGAAGCCGCCGCTCGAATGGCCGCTTGACGGTGAAGGCAAGCGGCAGTAACTGGCCGAGATGGAATGGACACCGCCCTCCCTTCGGGGAAGCAGGGCGCGAGAGGAACACGGAGGCCCTCCAGAACCGAACGGCATCAATGTGCCAAAGTGGAGATTCAACACTTCCACTCGAGGAACGGAGGGCCCAAATGAATGCTACGACATACGGACTGGATGTTGCAAAGCAAGTCTTCCAGATGTACTGGGTCGACGCGCAGACGGGAGAGATAGCAAATCGGAGATTCCGACGCGACGAGCTGATTTCGTTTCTAGCGCTGCGGCCTGGGGGTCGTGTGGCGCTTGAAGCTTGCGGCAGTGCGCACTGGTGGGCCCGCAAGATCAAGGCGCTCGGGCACGAGGTGGTGCTGTTGCATCCCAAATTCATTCGTCCATTTGTCCAAACGAACAAGACCGACGCAGCGGACGCGCGGGCAATCTGGACGGCGGTGCACCAGCCAGGAATGCGAACCGTAGCGGCGAAATCAGAAGACCAGCAGGCAATCCTCGCTCTTCACCGCATGCGCTCGCTGCTGATTAAGTTCCGTACCATGCAGGTGAACCAGATACGAGGGCTCCTCTACGAGTTCGGTGTGTCATTCCGCGCCGGACGCGTTGCCGGACTCACTGAGATCCGTGCACGAATGGCGGAGCTCGAAGACACCCTGCCGGGAGCCGTGATCAGCAGTTTGCAGGACCAGTTGAAACGCATCGACGGAATCGAGCAGGATATCGACAAGCTTGAGAAGAAAATAAACGTCTGGCACAAGAACGAGGAGGCGTGCCGCGCTATTGCTGAAGTACCTGGCATCGGCAAGCTCACCGCAACTGCGTTGGTCGCCACGATTGGTGATGCAAGGACGTTCAGGTCTGGACGTGAGTTTGCCTCATTCCTTGGGCTGGTACCCCGGCAAACTGGCACCGGCGGAAAAATCCGGCTGGGATCAATCTCCAGACGAGGTGATCCGTACCTGCGCACACTCCTGATCCATGGTGCGCGCTCCGTAATGTGTCACGCGAAAGTCCCGACGGCCTGGCAGAAGGCAATCCAGGAGCGAAGACCAGCGAACGTTGCGGCAGTGGCCCTGGCCAACAAGATGGCGCGGACGGCATGGGCTATTCTTGCGCACAGTGGCACATACGATAAGCACCACGTTAGCGTCAGGCTCGCTTAGCAGTCAGCAGTAAAGGTAAACGTTGGAGTACCGATAGGTTGCTGAGGTTGATTTCGATGTGATGGCAAAACAGGTCGGACCGCAGGAACGCAAACCTGAACACAGCCTTGCGCTTAAAAGTGCGTGGCCGAGATGAGGACGTTCCTGGCGAATTCCATCAGGGCCCGCAGGCTTCGGCTTGCAGAACAGGCCGGATATAAGACTGCAGCCGATACCCTGTTAAGGGCATCACAACAAGATCAACTTGGCAAACCGGGCGGTGTCCATATAAGGTTGTGTGAAAACACTAGTGCATCGCCTAGACTGAAGCAACTTGTCAGCGCGGGACGGTCCATGAACACTGGAACAATACGTTGGAGACCGTTTCCTGCCTGGACCATTTCGCGAGATAGGGCACGAACAATTGGGCGCAGCGGGGGTGTCGACTGATCTCTACTACGATGACTACTGCGACAAACCTACTCCGACCCCCCCTCCCGGAATTGCGTAGGCGATATGCCGGTCCATCGCCTGAACGCACGAGCAAAATTGCTGGTGCTGGTAAAACCGAGGAGGAAAGTGATTTCGGTGACGGAGCGTGTTCGCTGTTGCATGTAATTGCAAGCCAGATCGCTGCGTGTGTCGTCCATCAATTGCAGGAAATTGGTGCCGTGCTTCGCTAGACGCACCTGCAAAGTCGCCGGGCTCATGCACAACACTTCGGCGACCTTCTCCCTACTGCAGTCACCGGAGGGCAGCAGTTCGATGATCTTCTGGGTGACTCCAGTCACCACGTCGTTCTTGTCCGGCCGCGCAAGATATTGATTCGCGATGTTGTCATTGACTTGCGCCAGTTCCGGGCAAGCTCCGTTGAGCGACTGCAACAACTCATGCTTGTCGAACGTCAGCGTCGTGGCCTGATTCGAAAAACTGACCGGGGCGCGCATCAGGGCGCGGTATGGCTCGTCACCTTCACGCGGCATCGGACGATGGAATTCCACGGATAGCGGGTTGAAGCCCGGTTTGTACAACATGCGCATCGTCAGCACCAGGAGACGAACGCGTCCTCAGTTTCGCCGCTGACCTCGATATTGAAGTCGGTGCCGCGCAGGGCGATCCTGTTGCCTGCCTCAATGACACGGAGGGTCGCTGCCTGCGACACCAGCCGGAAGTGCCGCTCCAGCCGGCGACAGAAATCGAGCAACGTGCTGCTGGCGGCGAGCGCGTAGCCGAGCGCATGCAAATTGGAGATATGGATGTGCCGGGCGACCGACAGGCCGAAATACGGATTGTTGGTGGCGTCCACACAGGCGCGATATAGCCTGGTCAGGGTAGCGGCGGGCAGCCGGACCATGGGACCGTTCGCCATGTGGGGTTGCACGCCGACGGAGCGGAAAATGCGATCGCTGTCCACGCCGCGTGCGTCCAAAGCCTTGGCGATTGCCGTGCAGTACCCCCCTATGGTCGTCGCTTCCTGTGCTGCGGCGAGGGGGGAGTGGCGGTCGGATTTCAAGACGGTGCGATGTTGGCAGATGGGGCGCTGTTGATTCTACACCGCCCTTTCCGGTCAGGGCGCGCTCAAGGCGGCCACCTTGAGCCATGCCAGAAGGGCAACCTTTCCTCCACATTCTTCTCCCGCTTGTACGGTCCGCAGATGACTGCCCGGATCGCTTTGGGGAATGCACTTTTCGCTCCAAAGAGCCGCGCGGTCGCTTCCCTCTTCCTATGATGCTTTCCACCAGCGGACAGGTTTGCGCCATTCCGCCACAACAAGAATCACGGCCATCCAGGAGACACCATGACCGAAGAAGTATAGCTGTTTGAAGTCGCCGGCACGGTCGCGCGTCTGACGCTCAATCGTCCCAAGGCGATGAACGCGATGAATATGGCGCTGCTGGCCGAGCTGGACCGCCGGCTGGCACAGATCGCCGCCGATGATGCGATTCGCGTGCTGGTGGTAAGCGGCACCGGCCCCGCATTCTGCGCTGGCGCGGACTTGAAGGAAGTGCTGGCCAGTCAGAAGGCGGAGCCCGGCGAAGCCGATTTCCTCGACCGTGCCGACGCCACACTTGCGCGCCTGCGCAACTTCCCCAAACCGGTAATCGCCGCGCTTAACGGCGTCACCATGGCCGGCGGCTTGGAGCTGGCGATGTGCGCCGACATCGTCATTGCCGCGGAGAGCGCCACCATCGGGGACGCCCACGCCAACTTTGGTGTCTGTCTCGGTGCTGGCGGCGCAGCGGTTTTGCCGCGCCTCGTTCCTCAGAACGTCGCCATGCATCTGCTGTTCACCGGCAAGACGCTTTCGGCGGCGGAGATGAAGGCTTACGGTTTCGTATCCGAAGTGCATCCCGACGGCGAACTGGCCGAGGCCGCGATGAAGCTGGCTGGCCAGATTGCCGGGAAGAGTCCGATTGTGTTGCGGCGCATGAAGGAAGTCGCGCGCACCTCCGCCGACAAGAGCCGGGACGACGCCTTGCTGCATGAGCAAGTCATGTTGCGCCGCCATCTGCGCAGCTTCGACCTGCAGGAAGGCTTGCAGGCATTCGCCGAAAAGCGCGCGCCAATTCCAGGGCCGTTAAGCCCGTCCGATCTTTTCATCCCGCTTTTCTCATTCCTCTTTCGGGAATTACATGAACGATATCTATGTTGCCGGCGTCGGCATGACGCCGTTCGGACGCTTACTTGAGCGCAGCGTATACGACATGGTCGGCGAGGCTGTCACCCTGGCTTTGAAAGACGCCGGCGCAGAGGCTGCCGACATCGGCTCGGCATTCTATGCAACGCTGACCAATGGCCAGTTCCAGGGGCAGACCGCGATTCCCGGACCGATCGCCATGCGCCGCCTCGGCATCGAAGGCATTCCGGTGTTCACCGTCGAAAACGCCTGTGCCGCCGGCTTATCGCGAGCAACGCCACGGCTTCGAGAATGGAACACTAGCGCCTGCCATTCTGGCAGAGCTTGAGAAGGTGCAATGGGCCGACCTGGTGATCTTCCACTTCCCGATCTACTGGTTTTCTATGCCGGCGATCATGAAGGGATGGATCGACCGCGTCTTGATCTCCGGCCTGTGCTACGGCGGGATGCGCTTTTATGACCGCGGGGGACTGGCAGGCAAGAAAGCCATGCTGGCCGTGACCATCGGCGGCCAGCCTCACATGCTCGAAGACGGCGGCATCCATGGCGCGCTAGAAGACATGCTACGGCCGATATTGCGCGGCACGCTCGCCTACACCGGGATGGCGGTGCTACCACCGTTCGTTGCACACCACGTTCCCTACATTTCGCAGGAGCAGCGCGTTGCGCTGCTGGAGCAATATCGACAGACCCTGCAGCGCCACGCCGAACTTGTTCACTTGAGATTTCCGTCGATGGACGATTTCGATAACCAGCTCTGCCCGAAGCAGCTCTAAGCCACTCCTCGTGATCTCCGCGTGTAACGCGGGGCATATTTTTCCGGCGTGGCTCCCGGTCAGGTGCGTGCGCTTCGTTGGAGGCACAGTGATTTCAGGGCGGGCATGCAACGCTCGCCGCCAGACCACGAAAAGCCAGGAGACGTCCGCTCACGGCCTGTGGATGGGGATGCAGCCGACAGTCCGCTCAGGCTGAACTTACTGTATGACGCACACCAGGCTTCATCGGAGGGCCGAAACGGGTCGCTATAGGACCTTCGTCGCCCCCAGGAGCCCGCGATGAACCATTTTGTGATCTATCACACCAGCAGCGTGGCGCCTGCCCAAGCAATCAGCACGACACCAAGCACGCGGCCAACGCGCTCTCCTTCGGGCAGGATTTTCTCCACGAAGACGATGAGCGACAGCGCGGCAATCCAGACGAGATTCATGATGCCACCGACGAACAACAGCGCCATCAGCAGCCAGCAGCAGCCGACACAGTAAATACCATGGCGCACCCCGAGCAGGAAACTGCCCGCAACGCCGAGGCGCCAATGAGCGGTGAGGAAATTGACAGGTGAACGGCACTGCTTGAGGCAAGCGCGCTTGAGAGGCGAGAACTGATAGAACCCAGCCGCCGCCAGAACGATTGCGGAAAGGGGCGCGCTCTTCGACCACAGCATCATTTCCGAAATCAGGCCGGTCGGTTCCAACGTTTGCTGCAGCAGTGCTGCGCAGATCGAGAATGCCAGCCATGCCGTCAAGTAGCCGGCCAGGAGAAACATTGACGGAATGGCGGGCTTGGCATCGACCGCGCTGTGATACCGCAATACGCGTCGATACAACAGGATGAGCGGCGCCGCGCTGGGCGTCATCATTGCGATCATCATCACCCACCACATGAGGATCACGGTCGGCAGCGGCGGATCCATGCTCCCGCCGCCGTCTGCCAGTCGATGAGGGAAAAGCGTGACAGCCGTCATCTCGAGCGCAGACATGCCGACCCCTGCGCCCGTCCAAAGGTAGTACCACGACAACCCGGCGAGGGCGGCTATGCCAAGCGCTGTGATGACGCGCTCACGTCCGAGGATATTTTCGATGCTGCTCATGCAGCAGCGCGATGCCGGATCAGTCCCTTGTTATTCATGTGCAGTCGCGCGAACTGCGCATAAGTCCCATTGAGATCCAGTGCGATATTTCCATGCGAGCGACTGGTGCCGGAGCCGATCTCGGCAAGCTCATATTCGAAGCCGTGCGGCAAGTCGATCCGGGCGCGATGCTCGTTGCCCGTCACCGGATTGCGAATTGGTTCGCCGACGACGTCGAATACGCCCTCGACATGAATCCGACCGCGCCTGGCATCGACATCGACGTCGAAGTCGATCTTCGTAAAGATCGGATCGAATGCCTGGTCAAGCGTCGATGCGAATACGGAGAACATCGTGGCGAATGGCTCGGTGTCCTGCCCTGTCATGATTTTCAGAATCGCTTCGCGTTGTTCAGGGCTGGCCCGTTCGTCGACGATTGGCTGGCACTTGCCCTTGCCTTCATGGATCGGTCCCGGCCACTGAAACACGACTGCGATGTTGATGTCGTCGAGTCGCACTTCGCCGTAGTAACCGTTGCTGATCGCGATGGCGCCCATCGCTTCGCAGAAACCGTGGGTCGGCAGCGCGTTGAACTGGCAAGGGCAACCGTATGAGCAATTGCAGTTGATCAATTCGGTGCCTTGAATTTCCCAGGGAGTCACGGTTGTTCTCCTTATACTCCGCGCGGGGTAGCGTGGTTCGAATCTAGTGCACGCCTAGGTGGAAGTCAAAGTTGGGGGTGAGTGGGCGAGCAGGCTGTTGTGATGGACGCCGCATGTGATGTTTTGTCGGAGAAGCCAACCGTCAGATTGACCGCTATCTGATCGCAAGCCTGCCATCGATACACCCAATGTCGTCAGGCAGCTTCGGGTCGATTTGAGACGATCAGCCATGCAGTGCCCGTGGCGCTTGACGATGAGCGGACACAGACACGAAATTCCTCTTATAGATCATGGCGTTATGCCATATTTGGCGAAAATTTCACGATTATGCTCAGCGCCGGATTATGCGCAGCGACGGCCTGAACACTGCTAGTGGCGGGCGTTCCGGGCCGAACGGGCCGAGGCCGAAGTGGCGCTGGCGCGCCAGCTGCTGGCAGAATTGCGGATGGGGCCACCTGAGCGAATGGGTGGCGGTGGGCGGCGGCGCCAGGCGAAATACGGGACGAACAGCAGGACGACAAGCAGGGCGCGCCAGCCGATGTCCTGAATCCGGAAGTCGGCAGCGACAGCAGTGACAACAGCAACGACACCAATGACAGAAATCAATGAGCGGGCGGCGGAGATCCGCTGGATCCAGAATGAGATGGCCGACTACGGGCTGACCATGGAGGAGCTGGCAGCGGCGGGGTGCTTCGACCCGCCTCCGCCACCACCACCACCGCCGCCACCCGCACCCGCGCCACTGCCAGTAGTGGTCTGCTACCGCAACGCCGCGGGGCAGAGTTGGGACGGGCAGGGCGATATGCCCGACTGGCTGCGGCGGGCGGTCAATGCGGGGCAGTCGGTGGAGTTTTACCGGGTCGGATAAACGAAGCTCAGTTACTGCAAGCGATGATTGTTCTTTTCAATAATCGGCTTGCAGAGGGGATATGGGCGGATTTTTTGTGAATCCCGGGCGTGGGGTGATCGTGCTTTCGCTGCAAAATGATACGTCGGCTGGCGAAATCCTCTTTGAAATCAACAATTTACAGAACAACGGTTTTTCCACGAAAAGCTCTTTGCACAACTCGTTGATACAGAAGGATTTTCTTGCGGACATCGCGTCAATCAGCACCGAAAGCACGATCACCGTAACCGTCTGCGGAACCCGTCTGGCGAGTAGAGGGCAGCGATGAGAAGGTAGGAGCTTCACGATCTCTGGGGGTGAAGCGATGGCTGATCAGCGGGAAGGTAAGAGCGGACGAGCCGGCGCAAGGTATGATCGCCACGATGTGGCTTTCTGGCGCGATCTACTGGCGCAATGGCGGAGCAGCAGTGGGAGCATTCGCGCCTACTGTCGGCAGCACGGCTTGGCGGCTAGCACTTTCGGCATGTGGCGCAAGCGTTTGAACCACGAGCAGCAATCGCCGGTGGCGCCGCCAATGGCATTGACGGCAGACACGGCATTCATCGCCGCGGCAATGGTCGCAGTGCCGACTGTCGTGCCGGCGAGCGACCCACTACCATTCCTTCAGTGACTTAATTCAGTGACGAAGGCTCGACACACCTGAGATTCGTCTGGATCTCCGGTGCCTCATGCTTGCTGCAGGGCTGCCCGTAGTCCGTCGTTACTCACCGTTCATATTGCCTGACCGGGGCAGCACGTTTCGCCTTTTTTACTGAAGGAACGCCTACTAAAACGTCACGTATGCTGAATAGATTAGCAATCGTTGCACTTTTCCTCGGGACGATCCCGCTGGCCTTGGCTGGCGACGCAACGCCGTACGTTGTGGGCCAGCATGTCGAGGTGGTGGGCCACGTCTACATGCGCGGCAACGCACCCTTTCTCTACCCCGTGCTTCAGACAAGCGGTGGAATCATATGGGTTTTGGACGGCGTTGACCGCCAAGCAATCGAGCCCTGGATCGGAAAGGCGGTTCATGTGAGCGGCGCCGTTTCCAGATGGGATGAACCCCATTCGAATCTACCGATCATTGATGTCGACGCGTTCCGTCGAGCGCCACCCTGACCAGCGCGCTAGCGATACACGCACATTGTCCCCACCATTTTGCCGTCGGAAGAAACGTTGTTCGTGCCATGGCAATCGCGATGGCCACGCCGGCCTCCAAGGAAACAAGATCAAACTCGCGCTGGCAGGTCTGTACAAAAGTCTCTTTCGGACATGCCTTGCCGCGCAAGTTTTCCTAGTTCAACCATTTCGGGCGGCAGTATGTGACACCGCAATGACGTCAGACGCCCGCAGCCTGCGCGACACCATACGTTTTTCGCAATCCGACCCCATTTCTCTAGGGAATTACCCTTGTTTTCTCTAACATACATCACGACATGATGTATGGTTTGGCCCTTTAGAAATCGACGCGGCCTGGCGAGGATTAGTCTCAACGCCTGCCAATGCGTCTTCAAGGAGCCAGCCGCATGCGCATACGCAAGCAAACAGACTTCCTTTCCGGCCTGATGTTCATCGTTGTCGGTCTGAGTTTTTCCTTCGTCGCCCGTGGCTACTCCATGGGCACCGCTGCCCGCATGGGCCCTGGATATTTCCCGTTCTGGCTTGGCATCGTGCTGGCTCTGCTCGGCGCCGTTGTGGCGTTCGGCGCCACCTCGAAGGAAGGCGAGGCCGATCGCATGGCCCGCTGGGACATCAAGACGCTGCTGTGGATTCTCGGCTCGGTTGTGCTTTTCGGTCTTATGCTCAAGCCGCTGGGTATGGTGGTGTCGGTGCTGGCGCTAGTGCTGGTGTCGTCGATGGCCAGCCATGAGTTCAACTGGAAGGGCGCCATCCTGAATGCGGTGGTGCTGGTGGCGATCAGCACGGTCGCATTTGTCTACGGCATCAATTTGCAGATGCCGATGTGGCCGGCAATCTTCACCAACTAGGAAACTCTCGATGGAACTGCTCAGTCATCTCGCACTCGGGTTCTCCACCGCGCTGTCGTTGCAGAACCTGGCCTATGCCTTCCTCGGCTGCGTTCTCGGCACGCTGATCGGTGTGCTGCCCGGCCTGGGGCCGCTGGCCACCATCGCCATGCTGCTGCCGATCACCTACACGCTGCCGCCAGTGGCCGCACTGATCATGCTGGCCGGCATCTACTACGGCGCGCAGTACGGCGGCTCGACCACCGCTATCCTGGTCAACCTGCCGGGCGAGTCCTCGGCGGTGGTGACCACGCTCGACGGCTACCAGATGGCTCGGCGCGGCCGGGCTGGCGTGGCGCTTGCCACGGCGGGCATTGGCTCGTTCTTCGCCGGCAGCGTGGCCACGCTTATCCTGGCCGCCTTCGCCACACCGCTGTCGGAGCTGGCGTTCAAGTTCGGTCCCGCAGAGTACTTCTCGCTGATGGTGCTCGGGCTGATCGGTGCCGTGGTGCTGGCGTCGGGCTCGCTGGTCAAGGCAGTGGCGATGATCGTGCTGGGCCTGCTGCTCGGGCTGGTTGGCACCGATGTGAACTCCGGCGCCGCACGCTTCTCGTTCGACGTGCCGGAACTGACCGACGGCATCAGCATCACCGCACTCGCGATGGGCCTGTTCGGATTTGCCGAAATCATCGCCAACCTGGAGCAGAAGGAGCACCGCGAGACCTTTACCGATCGTGTCACCAACCTGTTCCCGAACAAGGAGGACTTCAGGCGCATGATCCCGGCCGTGCTGCGCGGCACTGTGTTGGGCTCGTCGCTGGGCATCCTGCCGGGCGGCGGCGCATCGCTGGCATCATTCGCCGCGTACTCGCTGGAGAAGAAGGCGTCCAAGCATCCACAGGAATTCGGCAAGGGCGCGATCGAAGGCGTTGCAGGGCCCGAGTCGGCCAACAACGCCGCGGCACAAACGTCGTTCATTCCGCTGCTGACGCTGGGCATCCCGCCCAACGCGGTGATGGCGCTAATGGTCGGCGCCATGACCATTCACAATATCCAGCCGGGGCCGCAGGTGATGACCAGCAACCCGGCGCTGTTCTGGGGACTGATCGCCTCGATGTGGATCGGTAACCTGATGCTGGTGGTGCTGAACCTGCCTCTGATCGGCATCTGGGTCAAGCTGCTGACGGTGCCGTACCGCTTCCTCTATCCGGCGATCCTGGTGTTCTGCAGCATCGGCGTCTATTCGGTCAACAACACGGTCTTCGATGTCTTCGCCGCGGCCGCGTGCGGCCTGATTGGCTACATCTTCCACAAGCTGCGCTGCGAACCCGCCCCACTGCTGCTGGGCTTCGTGCTGGGGCCGATGATGGAAGAGAACTTCCGCCGCACTTTGCTGCTGTCGCGCGGGGACTTTTCGGTGTTCACTACACGGCCGCTGTCACTGGGCCTGCTGGTGGCCGCCGCGGCGCTGGTGGCTGTGGTGGCACTGCCCTCGATCAAAGCAAAGAGAGAGGAGGCGTTTCAGGAAGAATAGGATGGCAGCGTTGCGGCCTGAAGTGTGCTCGCATTTCAGGTCGCTCTCCTTTCCTTGAATCAGGTGGTCAGATCCAGCCACATAGCCGGCGATTCTTTGAAGACAATCTGACAAGCAATTCGCGCACCACCATGCGTGACGATAGTGCCCATTCACCATCCCATGATTGATCCAACTGGCAGCCATGCCGATGAAACGAGCGAGTCCACTCCCTTCTGGAAGAGGTGCTCTTTCAATCCCTTGTGACCGTGCCGCAAACACAGGTGGTCTGTCCGCTGGGACAATGAATACCGGCTGCAGGTGACTCTCAGCGCAATGAGGCGGTTCTGCCTGCTGTTCGAGCCACGACTGGTGCCGGTATGCTGCCATCCGCAACTCGCTCAAACCTCGCGACAACTGAATCTGGCCCGTTATATGCGAGAGATCGCGAAAGCTAAAAACGAGCAACTCGTTGTGGTCCATCTCATCGGAACATGGCACTGGATTGCCCGAGCCGGCCGCTACTTGATTGTGATGCGCTCTGTATGATACTTAAGATGCCGCACGGATGTTCCGTCGCATTTTATTCATATTGATGTCGCCTTTCCCGAAGCCAAGGTGCCTCCGTGTCTGTTACTCCGCTGTCGCCACAGGCTTCTGCAACCGGGGGGAGTGGCCCCCGCTCTTTCGAAATGCGAATGGTACAGAACCGAAATCTACATGTTGTGTACGACGGCACGAAGTGGGCGATAGCTGAGGAAGGCATTGGACGCGTGGCGTCAAATCTTGAACTCGCGAAGGCCATCGCAATTGCGACCTCGCTTGCCGTCGCGCGGGGGATACTGATATATGTTCACGAGAAGGATGGTTGTATTGCTAAGCGGGTTGATTTTAGGGGACCGCTCGACCTCCGGGAAAAGAATGTCCCCTAGCTAGTCTAGCAGGCCGCTGAAGTACTCACCGCGCAAGCGGTGAGGCCTCTCCCGCAAGGCTTGCGAGTCCGCTATGTTTCACAATCCGGAAGCTGAGCGTCACTGCATCGACTTTTTCCGCATTTTTCGCCAACTTGCGCTTCTGCTGCGAGACGGCATAACCGGCGCTGCAAGCTATGTCATCAGGAACAGCCGAGGCGCCGCCCAGAAGTGTTCTGCGCCACGTGAGGCGTCACCTTCATTTCCAGGCAGGCTTGAATGGCTTGAATGGCTTGAATGAACTCGTCGGAGCCTTTGTCCGCGCCCACGGTGACTTCCACATTCAGGTCTTCAGTCGCCTGCCTGGCATAGTTGAGCAGCAACAACTACTTGCCACTGCTATGGCTGGCGGCATTTCCGTGCGCACCGGTCGGTGATGCTGCGCCTGGCACAGGTGCTGGAATAGGAGTCGACCAGCCAGTCGCGCACGCTGCTGGCGGCACTTGCGGCGGTGCTGGACAATGAATCCCTGCATCGCAAATGGATTGCCGCCGACGCCGATGTGAGCTTCGCCTCGGAACGCTGGCGCAAACTGGTGCGCCGCCCCCGCGACCAGGGCGCCCCCACCAACCGGGGCTCTGGAACTGTGCTGATGGGGGCCAGTGGCCTACCGACACGTGGCGGACGACTACATTGCGGTGTTCCGGCACTTCATCCCGCCTGGCGTGTGGGAAGCGATCTACGTGATGGAGGGCCTGCTCAAGGGATGCCAATGCGAAATACAAGCACATCGACCGCTGGTTCTCTGACACGGTTGACTGGGACCTGATTCCCTTCCACTGGCAGGACCTGATGCAGGTCGCGCTGTCGATCCAGGCGGGAACGATCTCCTCTCCGCTCCTGCTGCGCCGGTTCGGCTCGGAAAGCCGCCGCAATCGCCTTTTCCTGGCCGCGCAAGAACTCTGATCCAGCGCGTTCCCAGCCTCGGTCGCATCGGTCGGCGGCTCTCGTGATGCGCCCCGATGTTCTGTCACAGGCCGCGCCCAGCGCTGGCGTGATGCTTGCGGCGCTAGCCGTGCATTTTGCACTGTCCGTCGCGCTTGGCCTGATCATGGCACCGTTCAGGTTTGATTCGAGCTTCGGCATGGCATCGCTCGCAGGTGCGGTGTTCGGTGTCTTACGGCCCGCTCAGCGATTCCGCAACCTGCCAGTGTCACTGAGTAGAGAAGTGCCGACTCTTCTTTGGCTCGATCTCGATGCCATGGATCATCAGCACCGCGTCTTCTGCTATAGCCATATGTACGCCTGCGGCAATCGCTGCACCGCGAGATGGATAGATAACCCGAGTCCTGCTCAGATCGTCGGTCTCTACCGCCCAACGTGATTCTTCGGTCAGTATGACCCGAACTTCGGTGACTAGCATATTGTTCACCTCTTCGTATGAACATGTTTCTAATGGTCTAGTTGAATCATGCCAATTCCGGTGTCAGGCGACCTCCTACTTTCGCGAATGGCGATATCAAAAGGGCCCTTAGCGACGCTTTCAAACCTCAAAGGTGAGTCGCTGCGAGTGAGATCGCTGCGATCGGGAAGCCATAAGCTGGGCGTCCACAACTTATTGCTGGCGGCCGTCGAGAGTCGATTCGGAAACGCACTACAGCTGGAAACTGATGTCTGAGCGACATCAATTCGGAGCTACACGGGGAACAGGAGTCGTGCCTACTATGCTCTAAGCAGGATTCGATTCACCGGGATCGAGGCATCTCGCCTATACAATTAGGGGGCATACCATGGGAAGGAATGTTGCCCAGAAGCTTATCGACGCCCATCTTCTTGAAGGTGACACGCGGCCGGGTAAGGAGATAGCACTCCGTATCGACCAGACTCTGACCCAAGACGCGACTGGGACATTGGTCATGCTGGAACTGGAGGGAATGCAATTGGATCGCGTCAAGACCGAGCTTTCGGTCCAGTACGTGGATCACAATCTGTTGCAAGAGGATTTCAGGAACCCGGACGATCATCTGTTCCTCTACAGCGCCTGCAGGCGCTTCGGGATCTGGTACAGCCGCGCTGGCAACGGCGTCAGCCATCCCACTCACATGCAGTACTTCGGCTGTCCCGGCAAGACACTAGTCGGCTCGGATAGCCATACGTGCGCTGCGGGCTCGCTAGGCATGCTGGCGATCGGCGCTGGCGGCATTGAAGTCGCCATGGCCATGGCGGGTGAGCCCTTTTTCCTGAAGATGCCGGCGATCTGGGGCATCACGTTGACCGGCGAGTTGCCTTCCTGGGTTAGCGCCAAGGACGTGATTCTTGAGATGCTGCGTCGATATGGCGTCAATGGTGGTACCGACCGCATTATTGAGTACCGTGGGCCAGGCCTGATTAAGCTGTCGGCCATGGACCGCCACGTGATTGCCAATATGGGTGCCGAACTCGGCGCGACGACGAGCGTATTTCCCGCTGATGAGGCAGTGCGGCGTTTTCTGGCGGCCCACGCTCGCGAATCCGATTTCGCCAACTTGCTGGCGGACGAGGATTGCCAGTATGACCTCGAGGACCAAATTGACCTATCGTTGCTCGAGCCGTTGATCGCCAGACCTTGCAGTCCGGACGATGTTGTTCCGGTGCGAGAAGTGGCTGGCGAGGAGATATATCAGTCCTATATCGGGTCCTCGGCCAATCCAGGCTATCGAGACTTTGCAATTGCGGCACAAATAGTCCGGGGGCGAATGGTTGCGCCGCATGTTTCTTTCGACGTCAATCCGACCTCCCGCGGCCTGTTGGAGGCCTTGATACGCGACGGTCACATTGGACACTTGCTGCACGCGGGAGCGCGCCTGCACCAGGCCGGCTGTAACGGCTGCATCGGCATGGGCCAGGCACCCGCGACCGGGAAGAACAGCCTGCGCACTGTGCCGCGCAACTTCCCTGGCCGCTCAGGTACCCGAGACGATCTCGTGTGGTTATGCAGTCCGGAGACAGCCGCAGCTTCGGCCCTGGCTGGACGCATCACAGATCCACGCGAGTTGGAGATGGACTACCCGGATATCGCCGAGCCTGGCGATTCAATGATCGACTGGCAGAATCTCGTGGCGCCGCTGCCCCATGAGCAGGCGCGCGCGGAGACCTTGGTGAAGGGTCCGAACATTCTTTCATTGCCTGACTTTGAGCCGTTTCCGGAGCAGATCAGGCTGCCACTGCTGCTTAAGGTCGGCGACGACATTTCCACGGATGACATCATGCCGGCGGGCGCCGCCGTGCTCCCCTATCGGAGCAACATTCCTGCCATCAGCGAGTTTGTCTACGAACCAATTGACAAGTCTTATGTGACGCGCGCAAGGGCAGCTGGCGATCACGCGATCGTTGGCGGGCTGAACTATGGCCAGGGCTCGAGTCGCGAACACGCGGCAATCGCGCCGCGGTATCTTGGGCTACGAGTGGTAATCGCCAGGGGCTTTTCCCGCATCCACTGGCAGAACCTGGTCAACTTTGGGATCCTTCCGTTAAGGTTTGGCGATGCGGCTGATTACGACAGACTTGCGCTAGGCGACGTGCTCGTGCTCGAGCACCTCGATAGGGCTCTTGCCACGGGAACCGAGATCGTGGCCAGCATCGCCAACCGCGGCGAGCGCCTGCTATTGACTCATGGGCTCTCGCCGCGTCAGGTGGCAATACTACGCGCGGGAGGGTTGATCAATTGGCTGCGGGAGCTGAGCTGAGCACTGCCGAACTAGCCTGCCGTCCAATGCGGCCACTGGCAGGCGGACCGTCGAGCGGATTGACGCTTTCGACCCCAGTCGTTTTCCCCCGATATGCGCGAGGCACAACCAATGGGGAACCGGAATGTCGCGATCGGGCCGAGCCAATGCAATCAAGACGTTCTTGCTGAGGACGCATCAGCGGAAGCAAACGCCGACACCCCTCTCACCGCACTGAGCCCTATGCTCAGCGGTCTCTGCTGATCGCCTCCAGAAATTGTCGGCCTTTCCCGGTCACCTGGATCTGACTCTGGCGTGGTGTCGCAGCTTCGAAACGGACCAACTGGCGTTCGACAAGGGCGCCAATGTCAAAGGGGTCCAGTTCACAGGATGCCTCCGCGTCACTGAGTACCATCAGGGCTGCGATCTCGTGGGGACTAAGCATCTTTTGTCTCCGGCAGAATTTGACGGACCAAGCGTGGTACGCAGCACCAGCCTTTCCTGACATCTGCCTGTCACTATAGAAGACGATGCTGCGAAAGGAGCCGCCAGATTCCGGATGTTTGCGCTCCATCAAGATGGAGACGTCACTTTATGCTCCGCGCGCAACCCTAATGTGGAGAAAGCAGGCCTGCCACAGCCAAAGGGAAAAGGAACAGGGCCCGCTCACGCACTAAAAAGATCAGGCACCGACAGCCCGGGAGGCCGTCAGTAATTCTGCAAAAACGCACACCAGTAAGCAGCTCGCGACGCTCTCTCAATTGAACAGGCCATTCGGAGACATAGACGTCCGCATATGGCAGTAACGAATGCATCACTTCACGCTACTGCATGGCGTGGTGGCCGGCCAGCGGCGCGCAGAGCAGGACGCGGCGTGCCAACTTGCTAGTTCTGTCTCGAACACAAGAAAAGCTGCGCAACCGCCAAAATTCGGTCTCCGCCACCACCGACTCTTGTACCGGCATTTTCCGACCATCGAACTCAACCTGCTCAATGTCAAACGCCGGCGGACCCAGTGACTTGATGGCTTGCTGGAAGAGCCCCATAGCAATGCGTAAATTGCTGGGCCTTCGAGGCCTCCGCCAGCTGCAGCATTCCGCGAAACGGCATCATTCCAATCCATTCGCCCCATAGGGCAAGCGGGTTGAACAGGGCCCCTGGGGACGCTGCCGACCTAATTCCATGGGCTTTCCTTCGCCAAGCGAGGCACGGATGCTGACCGAACATTTATAACTAAGGTTAGCTTGCGAACGCCTCCGCTTCGCATGACCTTTATCGCCAGCAACTCAGGCAATTCCGCCAAAGTGGTTTGCATTAGAGGGAATGCTTCCTTTCCTGGCACCATGCGGTTGCACTTTTGGTGCGCGTGTACACGTTGTCTGGAGACCCGTCGTGACGAATCCACAGCCTGAGACCAGAACACCCGGCGAACCCAGAGACCCTCAGGGGGCGGCTTCGAGGCCAGCGACTCCAGATCTGCAAGCCCCGCATCGCGATGAGCCGGGTGAGCTCGAGTTGTTTCGCGCAGTCGACCGCATTGCCGCCGCCGTGGCGGCAAGTGCAAGTGGCGGGATCTCACCCACTGCCTTGTGGCTGGCCTATTCCGACTGGCTAGTACATTTTGCCCGGTCTCCTGGGAAACAAGCTGAGCTTGTCATCAGGGGAGGGCTGATGTCGGCTCGGCTGGTAGCCCATGCCCTGCGCCGAATGCTAGCTGGAGGCAAGACACCACCTTGCATCGAGCCGCCTCCAGGCGATACGCGGTTTCGCGCCGAAGTCTGGACAGAGCCACCATTCTCGCTCTGGTATCAGACCTTCCTGATTACGCAGCGATGGTGGCATGACGCCACCCATGACACGCCAGGTGTCTCACCTCACCACGAAAATGTCGTGTCGTTCGCGACGCGCCAGATGCTGGATGTCTTCTCGCCGTCAAATTCGATCCTCACCAATCCGGAAGTGATCAATCATGCGTTGCAGACAGGAGGATCGAGCTTTGTCGATGGCTTCCAGCGGTTCCTTGATGACCTCAGCCGGAATTTGAACAGGGAGCCGCCTGCCGGCGCCGACAAATTCCGTGTCGGCAAGGAGGTTGCGGTCACGCCTGGCAAGGTCGTCTACCGAAACCACCTGATTGAACTCATCCAGTATGCGCCGTCGACCGACACGGTCCACGGGCAGCCACTGCTTATCGTTCCGGCCTGGATCATGAAGTTCTACATCCTGGATCTGTCACCAGAAAACTCGCTCATTCGCTATCTCGTCGGCCAAGGGTTTACGGTTTTCTGCATTTCCTGGCGCAACGTCACAGCCGCCGATCGCAATCTCGGACTTGACGACTATCGCCGTCTGGGGGTAATGGCCGCGCTTGCAGCCATTCGCACGATCGTGCCCGACAGCAAAGTCCATGGAATCGGCTACTGTCTCGGTGGCACGCTATTGTCGATTGCCGTCGCCGCCATGGCGCATGTGGAGGATGATCGGCTCGCCTCCATGACGCTGCTTGCCGCCCAAACCGATTTTAGCGAGCCGGGAGAACTCGAGCTTTTCATCGATCACAGCCAGCTCGAATCCCTCGAGGGTCTGATGTGGCAGCTGGGCTACCTCCCGGCGTTCCATATGGCAGGCGCTTTCCAGCTATTGCGATCGAATGACCTCATCTGGTCGCGTTTGCTTCGCCATTATCTGATGGGCGAAGCGCCGGCGATGAACGACCTCATTGCCTGGAACGCGGATGCGACACGGCTTCCCTACCGCATGCATTCTGAATACCTCAGGTCACTCTTCCTGAACAGCGACCTTGCTGCTGGCAGGTACGTGGTGGATGAACATCCGGTCGCAATCCAGAACATCCGGGCGCCGATCTTCGCCGTCGGCACAGAATGGGATCACATCGCACCATGGCCGTCCGTCTACAAGATCCACTATCTGAGCGACACCGACGTAACTTTTGTACTCACCAGTGGCGGCCACAATGCCGGAATCGTCAGCGAGCCCGGCCATCCGAGGCGGCACTACAGGCTCGCGCACAAGGCGGCGGAGGACCCGTGCCTGCACGCGGACCGGTGGAGCGAGCGGGCCGAACTGCACGAAGGCTCCTGGTGGCCAGCATGGGTCGATTGGCTGCAAGCGAGGTCATCGGGCCAGCGCGTCACACCCCCAACAATGGGCGCGCCAAGCCGGGGCTTGCCTATTCTGGCGGACGCACCTGGGACGTACGTTTATCAACGTTGACCCAACGTAACGGATTCAGCCCAAATCAAAAATACGCCATTACACGGCGCAGCCGGGCCTTGTCATAGAATCCGGTAAGCGTCGCGTGCTTCGAGACCCAGTCGAATAGAAGGGCAATCGCTAGTGCATTCGGAACTGCGCGGCCGGGACGGTGACGAAGCAATATGCGGACTGTAAACCTTGCCTCCGCGCTATCCGGCCTTTCTGTCCGCTTTTGAGGAGGTTCCGCACCACGGCCACCTTAGTGGCGCGGGCCGTCACGGCCAGCATTACGCTCTGGACATTAGAGGCGCCATGACACCGAGACGAAAGACCTTATTGGGCATAGTGCTCTTCTGGCTGAGCTGCTCAGCCCAAGGGGCGCCGCCGATCCCTGAAGATCTGTCGCCGTTGGCACGCCTGCTAGTCGGTCTGGCAGAAGGCCAGGAAATCGGTATGAATGGCGCAGGCGGATTGCAGCGCGGTGCCGAGGCAGCCAGTCATGCATTGCGCGATGCTTGCGAAGAGGTCGCCAGCAAGACGCCGCGATCAATCGATGAACTCAGTGAATTTATGGGTTGTAGCAACGACGGAATGCGACTCACCTTTATCGTCAGACTGAGCGGATTTGATGCGGACCGCGCCGGCACGCAGGATGCCATGTCGATGGTACGCAAGGACATCGGACGGCAGATCTGCCGAAATCCCGATGTGCCAGCATTGATTCGCCTCGGGGTAACGCTTGTGTATCGGTATATCGGAGCCCATGGGAGGCTGGTTGGTGACGTGGTTATCGGGCCGACCACGTGTACGGTATGAGGGCTTGGAGATCATCCTGGATAGCAATCCAATGCGCGCGAGCGCCATGCCCCCTGCATCGGGTGGAAGAACCTATCCGAATGCGTGTTCGCTGTACCTATGGCAAGCGGCACAGGAAGTTCATCATCATGAAGCTAATTTTTCATCGCCGTGGTCATCCAGAGCAACCCTTGCACGGGATTCGCTACTACTTGAGCATCGTAATAGGACTCGTCTTGATTGCTGCGTTGTACCTGCTGTGGCTTGAGTGAACCCGCGCGTGCGGCGGGCTCTCCATCACTACGGTACTGCTGCATTCGCGATTGGCGTAAGTCGACGATAACTAGCGGAGCCCGCCAGTTGGGGCGCCTTTCTGATCGTCATGGAACGTCTTGGGTGCGCAACTTGCTTGCGCATATCCTGCCAGCTCACGTTAGGGGAAGGCCATGGTTTCGCAAAAGCCTATCATTCTGATCACCGGTTCCGAAGGTCGGCTCGGGAAGGCGATCGCCGCCGAGTTGGCCGGGGCCAATGCGATCGTCGGCCTGGAACGTAAATGTCACGAGCAGGGGAATGACTGCATCGATGCGGACATCACATCCAGCGAATCGCTGGAGCACGCGTTCGCACAGTTGCGCCAGCATTACGGTACGCGCCTGGCCTCGGTCATTCACCTTGCAGCCTTCTACGATTTTTCAGGCGAACCCAAGCCGCAATACGAAGCGGTGAATGTCGAAGGGACGCAACGCCTGCTGCGCGCATTGCAGTCATTTGAGGTGGAGCAGTTTATCTATGCCAGTACCATGCTCGTCCATGCGCCGACGGCTCCTGGTCAGCCTATCAACGAAGATGCCCCACTCAAGCCGGCGTGGCCCTATCCGGAGTCCAAACTTGCTGCTGAGCGTGTTCTACATGCCGAGGGCGGCAGCATCCCTGCCTTGACTTTCCGCATCGCCGGAGTCTATAGCGATCTTTGCGAGTTGCCGGGGTTGGCCTATCAGATTCAACGCATCTATGAGCGGCAGATGCAAAGCCGTCTGTTTCCCGGCGATGTGTCGCACGGACAAGCATGCGTCCATCTGGAAGATGTGGCGTCGGCCTTTCGCAAGGCGGTAGAGCGGCGCGCGTACTTGCCTCAGGAAACTACGGTTCTACTTGGCGAGCCGGTGACGGAAAGCTATGAAGCCTTGCAGAACCTGATCGGGCAGTTGGTGCACGGTGAAAAGTGGGACACGAACGAAATCCCGAAAGCTGTCGCGGCCACCGGGGCATGGCTGCAGGACAAGGCGGAGGCGATGATCCCGGATGCCATTGATCGCGGGGAGGAAGCGTTCGTCAAGCCATTCATGGTCAGACTAGCGGACGACCATTACGAACTCGACATCGGGCGCGCCGAAAGCCTGCTCGGATGGCAACCTCGGCACAGCTTGCGCCGCAGCCTGCCGGCAATGATCGGGGCTTTACTCAATGATCCTAAGCACTGGTATCAGCGTAACAAGTTGCCGTTGCCTTTGTGGCTGGAGGACCGTGCAGACCAGGAATCGCCGAGCCCTGATGCAATCACCGATTATCACGCATTGGACCGCTCCGAACATCAACGCTCGCTGTGGTGCCACTTCGCAAATGTTGCCTTGGGGCTTTGGCTGGCTACGAGCCCGTTTATCCTGGGCTACGCCGACAACTGGATGCTGGCGGTTGAACCCATCACGCCGACGGGGCGCGGATTGGCTTACTCCGATACGTGGATGACCCTCAGCGATGTCGTCACAGGAACTTTGATTGTGCTATTCGGGCTGGTGTCCTTGTCGCGGGATGCCGGATGGGCACGCTGGACCGTGGCAGGACTTGGCTTGTGGCTGCTATTTGCGCCACTGCTGTTCTGGACACCCAGCGCGGCGGCGTACGCCAACGATACGCTGGTCGGCGCGCTTGCCATCGCGCTCTCGGTTGCCATTCCGTCCGCGCCAGGCATCAACCCGATGGCCCGCATCGGGGGCCCGGATACGCTGCCGGGCTGGGACTATAGTCCGTCAGGATGGACCAACCGCATGCCGATCATCGCTCTCGCGTTCGTCGGCCTGTTTATCTCGCGATACCTCGCCGCTTACCAGCTTGGTCATATCGATGCAGCCTGGGACCCCCTTTTTGGCGCCGGTACCGAGCGCATTGTCACCTCGTCGGTTTCAGAGGCATGGCCGGTCGCAGATGCAGGACTCGGCGCGACCGTCTACGTGCTGGAAATCATTACGGGCGTGATTGGCGACAAGCGGCGCTGGCGCACGATGCCGTGGCTTGTCCTGCTGTTCGGCATCCTGATCGTACCGCTCGGCGTCGTCAGTATCGGCTTCATTATCATCCAGCCGATCTGGATCGGAACGTGGTGCGCGCTTTGCCTCGTCGGCGCGCTGGCGATGCTGCTCCAGATTCCATACTCGTTCGACGAGATCCTCGCGACCTGGCAATTCCTGAAAGATCGGCGGCGGCAGGGCAAGAAGTGGTGGTACGTACTGATGCGCGGCGATTCCATGGACGGCGGCAGCGTCGATACTTCAGACGACTTTGCGGCACCTGCCGGCACGGTGGTGCGCGAAATGCTCTTCTCGGGCGTCAACCTGCCTTGGACTTTGCTCGCAAGCGGCGTCATTGGCGTCACGCTGATGTGCTCTCGCCTTCTTTTCGACGCTTCGGGCGTAGCGGCGAGCAATGATCACGTCCTTGGTTCCTTGGTGGTTACCGTCTCGATCATGGCGTGGGGCGAGGTCGCGCGTCCGTTACGCCTAGTGAATATCGGCTTCGGCGTGTGGCTGATGGCCACGCCATGGGTGATCCAGGGTTACACCGATCTGGGAGCAGCGGCTTCCGGTTTGCTCGGGGTGGCACTGGTCCTTCTTTCCATCCCACTGGGTCGCATCGAAGGCCATTACGGCGAATGGGACCGGATTGCACGCTTGCGTCTGCACATGCCATTGCGACAAGCGAGTGCCTGAATGGCGCAGATGGGGGCCATCCTGCGGCGCACTACGTTCCCATGTAAGCGATACTCATATGCAAGCCCATGTCGCGGCACCGCCTAAAGTTGGAGCGCGCATGGGCCTGCCGCTGGCCAGAACGGCTGGTTCACCGTCGGCGCCGAAACGAGCATGCCATGCCGTCGTCGTTTTCTCTTGGTCCGAAAACATGTCATCCCGGACGGCCTTGCGAAGCGTTCAATGGTCCAGAGATCATTTCTTAGCAAAGCGGTATACCAACCCCTTTGGCTGGCCATCCTGGATGGTGGCTTTCTTTACCTGGCGCTGCCCTTCGAACTCCGCCGTGATGCGATAGGCGCCAGGCGGCAACTTGGCGAATAACAAAGGGCCAGGGGACGTGGTGTCCAGAACCTTCGCATTATCGGCGTTCTCGATCATCACCCTGACATCGGCCAAGTACTCTCCGCTTCCCGGCCGCGCGAAGGTAAGGCGGAGGTTGTAATCCTTGCGCATGACATTCATCGCGTCCTGCTGTCTATCGCCGATACCGCCGCTCACATATTCAATGCCGGAAGGCGTCGTTTGTGGCTTAATGATCGTCGTTTCCTGCGCTATCGCGAAGGTGCAGGTTGCGGATATCGCCAACGCGAGAACCGCTCTGAGAGAGATCAATCTGCTGTTCATAGCAAAACCCCCTTCAATGACTTCGGTTTCCCTGCTCGTCAGAAGGCGCATCATCCATGCCAATCGCCAGACGACAGTTGTGCCGTGTTGCCGGGCAGCTGCCTCTCTACCATTTACAGCGCCTTCTGTGCTTCGGGCGGTACCAACTGGAATCCTGCAACGGGACGTGTGCAGCGCAAGGTGTCTTTATGCTGAACCCGTCTGCAGATCCGATCGCTTTTCCACTACCGGCAACCTGGCAGGTCTACCCTCGCACAGCATGGCCCATGCGCCCGAAGCATGTCGTTCGGGAGGCTACTGCTGGTAGATCATATCGAGCAGGGCCGGATCTGTACTCCGGCCTTGGCATGGGCTGCTGTCAGGGTGCGGAGGGCCAGCAAGCACGCCACATCCCAAGCTGTCCACCTTAAGCGCGATCCATTCGCAGCCCGAGGGACGATAGAAGTAGGGGCATGCTCGTATTTCCCTTGATCGAAAGCATCTCCTTCCCGTTCTAAGGCATCGAATGGCGACATGGCCAAAACCACAGTCGATGCACTTCGACCATCAACGCCGTACACGCCAAATCGACGCCAGCCGAGACGGGCGCATGGCCGTATTGCGATAGCGGGAAGATTTTCTACAACATTTTGTAACTTATGTTACCAACGATGCGCCAGATTTCTCCCGCGTTCGCTGCCGACAAATAGTTCTGCACCTGACAGCATCGTTGCCACGCATTGTCGGGGAAGCAATCTTGCCTCGGATTATGGGGCCGCCTTTTCCGGCACCGCTTTTGCCTGTTGTCGCTTATCCGTCGTGTCCCATTACCGGAGCGGTTATGGATCCTGGATTTCATTCTGTTCGAAGTGCCCTTCGCGGCATCGTGATCCTACTGACACTGGTGTTTCCTCTGGTATGCGTGGCGCAACTTGCGTCCGCGCCAAGTGGGCAGGCATCCGTTATCGAGTTGCCCAGCTTCGTCAATCTGGTGAGGCAGCAGGGGCCGGCTGTCGTCAACATCAGTATCCGTCGGACCGTACGCGAACAGCCGGCAATGCCTCCCGTTCCGGAAGGCGATCCGTTCTTCGAGTTTTTCCGCCGCTTCCTACCACTGCCCGATCCGGGTGAGGCACTATCGGTCGGGTTGGGCTCCGGCTTCATTATCAGCCAAGACGGCTATATCCTGACCAACGCCCATGTGGTGGCCGATGCCGACGAGGTGACCGTCAGGCTGACCGACAAGCGAGAGTTCAAGGCCAAGGTGCTGGGCGCCGATGCCTATACCGATGTGGCGCTGGTCAAGGTCGAGGCGGCCGGCCTGCCGGTGGTCACGATCGGCGATTCCAGTCATCTTCAAGCGGGGGAATGGGTGGCTGCCATCGGCGCGCCCTTCGGCTTTGAGAACAGTGTGACGGCTGGCATTGTCAGTGCCAAGGGGCGCATCCTGCCCAACGAAAGCTACGTGCCCTTCATCCAGACCGATGTAGCCGTCAATCCCGGAAATTCGGGCGGTCCGCTGTTCAACATGCGCGGCGAAGTCGTGGGCATCAATTCCCAGATCTACAGCGGCACTGGGGGCTACATGGGCGTGTCTTTCGCAATCCCGATCGGCATCGCAATGGATGTGGCGCAGCAGCTGCGCGCCTCCGGCAAGGTCGCGCGCAGCCGTATCGGCGTTCAGGCGCAGGAGCTCACGCGCGGTCTGGCAGCGTCATTCGGTCTGCAGGAGCCGCGTGGTGCGCTGGTGGCGAACGTAGAGCGAGGCGGACCGGCCGACAAGGCTGGCCTGCAGCCGGGCGACATTGTGCTCTCACTCAATGGGCAGCCGGTGCAAACCTCAGCTGACCTCGCGCGCCTCGTGGCAGGCGTCAAGCCTGGCACGACAGTGACGGCAGGAATTTGGCGCAAGGGCCACAATGTCCCGATCAAGATCACGACGGTGGAACTCGCTGCGCCCCCGCCGGCAGCCGGTGGTAGTGCAACGTCGGCGGCAAAGACCGGACTCTACTTGAGCGAGATTCCGGCCATGCAACGCCGCAGCCTGGGTATCGAGGGTGGGGTGCTGGTACATCGTGCAGAAGGTGCAGCCTTGCGTGCTGGCATTCAACCAGGAGATCTCATCCTGAGGTTCAACGACGTGCCGGTGCAAGGCGTATCGCAACTGGAGTCGTTGTTGAAAAGTCATCATGGAAAATCGGTTGCACTGCTAGTCAGACGGGGGCCAGATACGTTGTTCTTGGCTCTTCAGGTGCCATCGGCGCAATGACATGGTGCGCCGATGCCAGCCCGGGGTCCAAGCGGGGGGATCGAGCCAAGCGGGGTTGCCATGAAGAAGGCGGATACTACGAGGGGCCACAAGTTCAGGTGCAAATGGCGACGTGTGTCAAGCCGTGACACGGATCTGCGCCGGTCTGTGGTTACGCAGCCGCGGCAGAATGCTCTCAATGCCAAATGTCCGTAGGAGGACGGACTTTTCAGATGGCGGATTCGAAGAATCCAGATTGGCGGAATTCGTGCTGCCGGAATTTACTATGTTGACTGGTGTCAACGGGAATATATGTCCGCACATCGCCCCGGAGCACCAGCAGCGCGGCTTTCGTATCCGTGGCCGCCATGGCGGAATGCAACTGGGCCGCAGTAGTGACCGCAATGCCGTTGACGGCGAGAATCACATCGCCCGGCAGAATGCCCGCCCGACCCGCCGCGCCCCTGGCTTGCTCAACCAGCACCCCCCCGTTTATGCCGCTTGCATAAGCTTCCGAAGCAGCAAGACGACGTACCTGGAGTTCCGGGCCATGTTTTCCGCCTACGGCATCCGACTGGACGCGGTTCGCCGGGAAGGCGAGCGATGGAGGCGCGCCGATAACGACGACGACGGTTTGTAGTTCACCGTTTCGCACTACGTGCAGCCGGCTCTTGCTTCCCGGTAGCAGGTCGCTGACCGCCATTGCCAGCGCCATCGCGTCGGCGACCTGTGCATCGCCGATCTGTACGATCACGTCGCCAACCTTCACACCCGCTTGCGCGGCGGGGCTGTTCGCTTCGACCAAGTCGATCAACACACCCGCGACAGACGGTAAGCCGAAGGCCTCGGCCAGGTCCTGATCGACATCCTGCACGCCGACCCCAAGGTGGCCGTGATTGACATGGCTGGATGCGACGAGCTGTTGCGCGATACGCATGGCCGGGTTAATCGGAATCGCGAAGGACAGGCCCTGGAATCCACCGGTCAGTGTGAAGATATGAGTACTGACGCCAATGACCTCACCGTTAGCGTTGAGCAGCGGTCCACCAGAGCTTCCCGGATTTACAGCCACGTCGCTCTGGATCAGCGGTATAGGCGCGGAGCCGGCAGTGATAGTTCGTCTGACGGCGCTGACGATGCCGAATGAGGCGCTGTTCTGGAAGCCGTATGGCGCGCCGATTGCCACGACCCAATTCCCGGCGCGGATCCGTGACGAATCGCCTATCGTTGCGACAGGTAGGTGATTGCCCTGAATGCGCAAGACCGCAATGTCACTGCGCAGGTCGCTTCCAACCACCGTGGCATCAAACTCACGACGGTCGGGCAGCTTTACGCGCACGAACCTGGCGCTCTCGACCACGTGTGCACAGGTTAGGATCAACCCTGCCGGGCTGAAGATGAATCCGGAACCGTTGCCGCCAAGAACCTTCTGACTATTTTCTGATGGCGAGTATGCACCCGAGTATGCGCGTTGGGACCACCGGATACGGATATCACCAGGCGCGGGATCGGGAGTCGCTTGCCCAAGATAGGCGCGCCCGTCGGAGCTCACGCTGATACTCACGACAGCACTACCGGATGTCCCGATCACGCGGGCAAGGTCCGGAGGGGGGACCATGCTTTGCCGGTCAAGTCCCTGGGCACAAGCCGTGACCATGACGGGCAACGCACACGCCAGTAGAGAACGCAGCATCTTCATTCGATTTCGCGTAACGGCTACACGGCATCAAGGCGTGGGAGTTGTACCCCACACCTAGCACCATACAAGTTTTGACGACGCTCGATCACCCCGGTTCCGCGCGGCGCGTCGCGCGGGCCGGTCGACAGCCTTTTCCGGACTACGCGTGCTGGTCTTGATAAAGGTGGGTGGCCACCAGCAACACCGGCACGGGTGCCGCCGACAGAACACGCGCCGCGACTGAACCCAAGATCGCCGCCAGGAATGCCCCGCGACCGTGCGTGCCCATCACGATCAGATCGGCGTTGCAGGCGCGGACAACCTCCAGGATCTGAGGGGCGGCTTCGCCAACGCGGCAGTGTTCGGTGACAGTGCATTGCGCCTCTCTGAGGATAGGCCGCATGGGAATGAATGCTTCCTCCGCCGCCTCGCTCGCCCATTGGTCCATCTGTGTTCTGGAGAAATAGGCTTGTGGCCTACCGGTAAGTTCTGGGAAGGCGTGGATCAGATGGACTTGCAAGGGCCTTTCGAACAGCCCGGGAGTCACGAGCCTTCGCGCGGCCGCGATGCTGTGCGGCGAGCCATCGCTCGGGAGGGCCACGATTGTCATGATTGTGGAATTGCAGGCCGCTGCGGTCGTGAATAAGGCGCCAATATCGGTTGGACGCGCGATATGGGGAGCAGTTCGCTACCCCTGCCACGACATAGCTATCTACAAGCCCTTATCGCTGCCTCGAGCCTCTCCTCATACCGAATCCGTTGCTCGATTTCTGCCAATGCAGCCTTGCCTTTGGTGTAAATGTCGGCCTCCGGATCTATCGAGTCCAGCGCCCACGCCGGACGATCAATCTGCTGCACCTGACATCGGATCTGCGGCGTGTGGACTGCCGTCTTGGGCTCTGCTGCACATCCCGCGAGCAGAATCGTGATGCACTGCGCACAATAGACCGCACCTTTCCAAAGCGTCGGGGAGCCAGCCTGCATCGGAAGTCTCATTGTTCTCTCCGACGCTTGATCGTGTCGGTTAGCAAGTCGTCGAGTTTCTCGCATGCGTTGGCCGAATCCGCGACCAACGGTCGGCGCGGCTGATCGTTCGCCCACTTTTGCGCCAACTCGGCTTGCTTCCTGGCAAGAGCCAAATCGTCTTGCGCGGTGGCAAGCGCCGCTTCCGCCTGGCTCACCCGTTCGGTCAGGGCCGCCGTCAGGTCCTGCCCCGCCTTCTTTGCGAGCGCGAGGCTCTCCTGGCACGACCGGAATCGTGCCTCGCTGACGTCCAGCTTCTCACCAAACGCTCTGAGCGTATCCGTCGTACTGGTGAGTAGGGGGCTGTACCACATATTGGTGGCCCCAATCCCCAAGGCCAGTCCGAGAATACCAGCTACGATCCAACGCCATCGATTTGCAGTGCGCGGGTCCATGGATATGCTTGGTCCCATATGAATTTCGAAGTTTCCTGCCGTATTCGCCAGCCAGCTCTGCTCGCTTCGCTTCCATTGAAAGCGCAGGCGTTCACCTCGTTAATCTGGCATGCTGATCCAAGAGCAAGGCCGTGTTGACCAGCGCAATATGGGACAGCGCCTGCGGGAAGTTTCCGGCCATGCGACACATGACCGGATCATATTCTTCGGCGAGCAAACCGACATCGTTGCGCAGCAATAGGAGGCGCTCGAACAAGTTTCGGGCGTCGTTCCAGCGGCCCGCCAGCGCATAGGCGTCGGCCAACCAGAAGCTGCAGGCCAGAAAGGTTGCTTCCTGGCCCGGCAGTCCATCCGGTGCTCGGGATGCAACGTAGCGGTGTACGAGGCCATTTACCTGCAGTTCTTCTTCAACAGCACGGATGGTGCCAAGCATGCGCGGATCCTTGCCATCGATGAAACCGACCATGGGCAGCAACAACAGGCTGGCGTCGCAGGTACTGCCCCCGTACCGCTGGACGAAGCTGTGGCGAGCCGGGTTGAAGCCATTAGCCATCACATCGGTGTGAATGGCCGCGCGAACCTTGCGCCAGCGGGACACGGGCGCCAGCAAGTCATGATGTTCAACAGTGTCGATCGCTCGGTCCAGCGCGACCCATGCCATGACCTTGGAGAACGTGAACTGATGGCGTCCGTTGCGGACTTCCCAAATGCCTGCATCCGGCTGGGTCCAGATCGATGCGACATGCTCGACCAGCGCCCGCTGTAGGGCCCAAGAGGCTTGGTCCAGGGGCAATCCGCCACGGCGAGCCTGAAAGAGGGTGTCAAGTACCTCTCCGTAGACATCGAGCTGGAGTTGTGTCGAAGCCAGGTTGCCTACGCGAACAGGCCGTGCCCCGCGATAACCAGGCAGCCAGTCGAGTTCCCACTCCCACAGATGGCGCTCGCCGCCAACACCGTACATGATCTGGGCCTGCTCGGGACTGCCCGCCACCGCGCGTACCAGCCAGCTGCGCCAGGCCTGCGCCTCGGCATAGTATCCGGCCGCCATCAGGGCCCGAAGCGTACGCGTGGCGTCGCGCAGCCAGCAGTAGCGGTAATCCCAGTTCCGCACTCCCTCAGGCGCCTCCGGTAATGACGTGGTCGGGGCCGCCACGATGCCGCCCGTCGGCTCGTAGGTCAGCGCCTTCAGTGTCAGCAAAGACCGCTTGACCGGTCCGTGCCAATCGCCACCGACAACACATTGGTCTGACCAGTTCGTCCACCAGCGCTGGGTGCGCGCCAGTTCGTCGAACGCGTCGATCGGTGGCGGCGTAGCAAGGTGAGAGGGCGAGTACGTCAGGACAAAGGGCACGGCCTGTCCTGCCTCAACGGTGAACTCTGCCACCGTGGACAGGTCTTCGCCGTGCAAGGGAACTGGCGTACGCAAGACCGCCATGGCGGGGCCAGCCACCGCGCGTATGCCGTGCTCACCTGTCAGCCGTGTCACCCAGGGCACCGTCGCACCATAGTCAAATCGCAGAGTCAGGTCCATTCTCATTCGTACCCTGCCGCGCCGACCGTATACGATGCGAATCACGTTCGCCGACGCGCTTGAATCGGACATGCGCTGGCGTACCGGCATATAGTCGACGATCGCCACCACACCTTCGGGATGCTCGAATATGGTTTCCAGCACCATGGTGCCCGGGTGGTAAGAACGTTTGGTTTTGCCTTCGCTTGCCGCCGGCGCCAGCCGCCAACGCCCATGCTCCGGGGTGCCGAGCAGCGCGGCCAGGCAGGCGGGCGAATCAAAGCGCGGCAAGCATAGCCAGTCGATGCTCCCTGCCGCGCTGACCAGTGCGGCCGTTTCACAATCGCCGATCAGCGCGTAGTCTTCGATGGAAGCAGGCATGGCATATCCAGATCAGGAGGACCAACGGGCCATTGTGTTGAGTGGAGTCAAGGGACCGCCGCGTGGGCTTTGCTTCCGCAGGGATGCATAGCACCTCAACGGTTCGACGCGAGGTAGCCGCGAAGGTGCCAGCTCTAGTTCATTGGATGCAGCGCGACGGCTCTAACGCGTTGTTGCCTTCTGGGCTTTTGCAGCACATTTTCCTAAACTGAAGAGGCGGACGCCGCACGGCAAAGCTGCCTAGTCGGGCCGGAAATTGCCAGTCAGTGGTGCAGCGATGGTGGACGCATCGACTTCGTCCTTTGTATCGTCGGAAGCGTCAGTCAGTGGAGCGCAACCATGGAATTCGTCGTCAGCGCCACCAGCATCGCGGTCTTGGGAATCCTGCTTGTCATTTCATCCTTCCGTGTACTGCGAGAGTACGAACGGGGCGTGGTGTTCATGCTGGGGCGCTTCTGGAAGGTCAAAGGCCCGGGGTTGGTACTGGTCTTGCCGATGGTCCAGCAGATGGTGAGAGTTGACTTGCGCACCGTGGTACTGGACGTGCCGCCGCAAGATGTCATTTCGCGCGATAACGTTTCAGTGAAAGTCAGTGCGGTCGTGTACTTCCGAGTCGTTGATGCTCAGTTCGCCATCATCCAGGTGGCCAATTTCCTCAATGCCACGAGCCAGTTGTCGCAGACCACATTGCGCTCCGTCCTGGGCAAACATGAGCTGGACGAGATCCTGGCCGAGCGCGAACGGCTCAATGCCGAAATCCAACAGGTACTCGATGGCCAGACCGAAGGTTGGGGGATCAAGGTGTCGAACGTTGAGATCAAGCATGTCGATCTCAACGAGAACATGATTCGTGCCATCGCCCGCCAGGCCGAGGCTGAACGCGAACGCCGCGCCAAGGTGATCCACGCCGAAGGCGAACTGCAGGCTTCGACGAAGTTGCTCGAGGCTGCACAGATGCTTGCCAAAGCCCCTGAGGCGATGCAGCTGCGCTATCTGCAGACGCTCACGCAGATCACTGGCGAAAAAAGCTCGACCATCGTCTTTCCGCTGCCAGTCGATATGTGATGACACTCAGTTGCTATTCGGCGCTTGGACAAAGCAACACCTTTTGACATGCCTAGCGGCGACTACCCTCGCGCTGTTGCTGGCGGGTTGTCCGACGCGACGCCAGGAAAATGCCTGTGTTGCGAAGGGGCAAGTCTGCTGTGTGGTGGATACCGGTCCCGCACAAGACATACAGATGTGTGTAACAGATGGCAATGCTTGCTTGGCGAAGTGGTCCGCCGGGACAACAACACCTTGCCGGGACAACAACACCTTATTTATCCGCGGCCTCATACCGAAGCCGCTGTCGATCTGTGCACCGGCGGCTCTAGGTCAGCCTGCGCCGGTGGAACCGTGAGTTTGTGTCGACTCCAGCTAACTGTACTGGCCAGACGCATAAGGTACGTGTCTCGTGCGAGATTTATCAGTCTTTCCTGTAGAATCTCCACAGGGTGTCAGCACTGCACATTGCAGTGAGACAGGTTGACGCGTTGGTCGGGCCGCCAACGCGAATCTTCTATGACCGTGGACCGCCCTCCATCCCAACAGGAGCTGCCGCGCGCGCAGGCCTTGGCTGAAAAGGCCTTCTCGGCGCTCGAGCACTTCATTCATATCGAAGCCGTAAGCGGCATAGTGTTGCTGGCCGCCGCCGGGATCGCGCTGCTTTGGGCGAATTCGCCAGCAGCCGAGAGTTATCACGCGCTCTGGCACGCCCCGCTGTCGGTGGGGGTTGGCCCCTATTTGGTATCGCAGTCGCTCCATTTCTGGGTCAACGACGCCCTCATGACCATCTTCTTTCTCGTTGTGGGGATGGAAATCCGGCGCGAGATCCATGAGGGTGCGCTGGCGAACTTGCAGTTGGCGACACTACCAATGGCGGCTGCGCTTGGGGGCGTGATCGCCCCGGCATTGCTGTATCTTACGCTGAACACAGCGATGCCAGAGCGAGGGGGTTGGGCGATACCGACCGCGACCGACATTGCATTTGCCGTCGGCGTGCTGGCACTGCTTGGCAAAGCGATACCCGGCAATGTTCGTGTGTTCCTGCTTGCGTTAGCGATTATCGACGACATCGTCGCCGTGCTGATCATAGCGGTAGCCTTTTCCGCCGGGCTGGATTATTCGGGGCTACTGGTTGCCGGCGCAGGTATTCTGATGGTTCTCGGTCTGCAATGGATCGGTGTGGGGAGCGCCTACGCTTACATCATCCCCGGGGCCATTCTATGGTTGGGCATGCTGAGAACGGGTGCTCACCCGACCCTCGCTGGCGTTGTGCTGGGTATGTTGACCCCGGTGCTTCCTGGCCGTACGCGAGAGAGACCCCTCGACGCTGCGACCCAAGCGCTTCATGATCTTCGTGTGCGCGCGCGCGGTCCGGCACCACAGGCCGAGCATCTCGCAGCACCACTCAAGCAACTTCGTCAAGCGCAGCGCGAGGTGCTGCCGCCGGTGACGCGCGTGCAGATGGCGCTCCATCCTTGGGTTGCGTATCTCATTATGCCGCTCTTTGCGTTGGCAAACGCGGGAGTCAGCCTCGATGGCGTTGATCTCGGGGTGGGCAGCGCGCAAGGTGTGGTGCTCGGTGTAGCGGTTGCATTGATTGTCGGCAAACCACTGGGCATTGTGTCGGTCAGCTGGTGTGCAGTGCGTCTGGGCTGGTGCAAACTGCCGCCAGGCGTGACATGGGGCGGCGTCTGCTTGATTGGCCTGTTGGCGGGGATCGGCTTCACAATGTCCATTTTCATTGCCACGCTTGGCTTTTCGGATGCCAACCTCCTTGGCGCTGCTAAGCTTGGTGTGCTGTTGGCATCCGCCCTGGCCGCGGTCATTGGGCTTACTTGGGGCTTCATCTATGCAAGGCGCCTGAAGCCTGAGAGCGAAGATGATGCAGGCGAATCTGGTGCGACGACCACAGACTGATTCTTGCGCAACGCTGGCGAACTACTATTGAAGCCGCCTTGCTCAGTAAAGGGCACATGCATGCGCGCGGAGCGACGCTGTGATCCAACATTGCATGCCGGGGCGCGCAGTCGATTGCGAATCCGAGTTCAGTGAAATGGGAGGAGACGTTATGGATGGCAGCTTGAAGATCGGCTTGACGGTTTTGGCACTGGTCACGGGTAGCATCTACACGGCAGCGCGATTGATGGGCATGGATATGAGCGCAGCGGATGTGGTGAGGTTGTTGGTGCAGCATGGCACCGAGTTTCTGCATCGTCTTTTCTATCCATGATCGCTCAAATTTGGTGGTTTTCTTTCGCTCCTGGCGCAGTGTGGCCGACTTCGGACGCCGCGCATCCTGCAAGCAAAAGCGCGATGTTGGGCTTTTCCGTCGATCTGGGTCATCGGTCACCCTCCTCATCCGTTGGGAGAGTGCACCGTAATCCGGCCTGGCGCTCGCTCGTGACTGCAGGCGGAGACACCCCATGCGAAGACTGCGCCAATGGCTGCCTAGCGCCGAGGCCATACGGAGTAACCGATGGCTTCGTTGGCTTGGTCCAGCGCTTCACCATCCAAGACTGTGGCACATGAGCCGGCGAGGACTGGCGCTCGGCATGGCACTCGGATTTTTTTTCGGCCTGCTGATTCCGCTGGCGCAGATACCACTGAGCGCAGCCGCCGCGGTGGCGCTGCGCGCCAACGTGCCCGCCGCAGTAGCCAGCACCCTAGTGACCAATCCGCTGACCTTCGGTCCGATTTACTATGCCGCCTGGCGCGTAGGCAGCGCGATTCTCGGGGAGCCGATCGATGTTCCGCCGGCACAAGGCGCAGAGGCACAGCACGAGCCGGCCGACGAAAGCTGGTTTCGTATGGTGACTCGGCGAGTCCTAGGCGTCGGCAAGCCCCTGCTGCTGGGGCTGGCAATTATGGCCATCGCGGTCGGGATCACGACCTACTTTCTGGTCTCTGCGGCGTGGAAGGTCTCGGTGCTGTGGAAGCGGCATCGCAGGCGCCGCTGACCAGGGCATCGTCGCAGCTACCGTTTTTCCGTACTGCCCGCGAAGTGCTCGATCTTGCTGGTCAGCCCGGAAACGACTAGAAGGTCTCCCGGCTGGATCAGGGTGGTGGCTGTCGCGTGCTCAAACTCTTCGTTGGCACGCTTGATGCCAACCACCGTGACGCCGAAATGCTCACGTACCCTGGACACCAACAGCGTCTTGTTGTGGGTTGACGCCGGCGCATGGATCCTGGCGATCGCAAAGCCATCGTCGAATTCGATGAAATCGATCATTCGGCCGGTGATCAGATGCGCAACTCGCGCCCCCATGTCCGCTTCCGGATAGACGACGTGGTGCGCGCCGATGCGTTGCGCGATCTGGCCATGTTCAGCGGTAAACGCCTTGACCCAGATATCCTTGATCTCAAGCTCGGTCAGCGTCATCAAGGTCATCAGGCTGGAAGACATGTCTGTGCCAATCCCGACAATGGCGTGTGAGAAATCGGCCACGCCGAGCTGGCGCATCACGTTCACATCGGTGGAGTCGGCCTGGACGGCGCAGGTCAACGCATTCGACCAGCGCTGCACAAGCTCGGCATCCTTGTCTATGCCCATGACATCGTGGCCCAGGCGGATGAGCGATTGCGCCACCGAGCTGCCAAAGCGGCCAAGCCCGATCACGACGACGCTGTCGCCTGCAGAGAAGGCGAACTGCTCGGTAAACAATCTAGCCAACAATTGGGTGCTCCTCCGGGTAGCGGTATGGTGTGCGATGTTCGCCCAGCGCCAGGGATACCGCGAGCGTAATGGTGCCGACCCGGCCGGCGTACATGAGCGCTATCAGCGTAAGCTGGCCGGAAGCGGGAAGGTTGGCCGTGATACCAGTCGACAAGCCAACTGTACCGAAAGCTGAAATGACTTCGAAGATGACTTGATCGGTCGGCAACTCGGTAACGAACAGGATGGTCAGCGTTCCCAGCGTAATCAAGGCGCTTCCCAACGCCAGCACGGTGATCGCCTGCCGCTGCGCCGAGCCGCTGACGCGCCGCCCGAATGCCTCGCTGTCGCCGCGCCCGCGGATCTCGGCAATCACCAACAAGGCCAGGATGGCGACGGTGCCGACTTTGACGCCGCCGGCAGTACTGGCACTGCCTCCGCCGACGAACATCAGGAAGAAATGCAGCGCCAGGCTTTCATGAGTCAGCGCGCCGATGTCGATCGAGTTGAATCCGGCAGTACGGGCGGAGACAGAGGCAAACGCTGCGGACAACAGCTTCCCGGCAGGCGGCATCGCGCCGAGCGTTTTTGGGTTATTCCATTCGAACAATAGCAGGCCAAGAATGCCCGTGACCAGCAGCACCGCCGTAACCGACAAGGTGAGCTTGCTATGCAGGGACCATCGACGTGGATCGGATGCCTTGTTCCGCAAGTCGTGCAGCACAGGAAACCCGATGCCGCCTACGACGATCGCCGCCATCACCGGCCCCAGCACCCACAGGTCGGCCGCATAGCGCGTCAGGCTGTCTGCGTGGGTCGAGAAGCCAGCGTTGTTGAAGGCTGAGATCGAATGAAACAAGCCATTCCATGCTGCCTCGGGCCAGGGAAGGGCGTACGTGAGATGCAGCCTCGAGGCTAGCCACACCGCGATGACCATCTCGAAGCTCAACGTCACCACCAGCACCAGCCTGGCCACCCCGGCGATGTCGCCCAGCCCGATCGCATGGGTTTCGACCTGGGCAATCAGCTTGGTCCGCAATCGCAGCGAGCGATTGACCATCAGGCCAAGCAGCGTGGACGCGGTCATCATGCCAAAGCCGCCAAGCTGGAATAGCACCATGATGACCGCCTGGCCGAAGCCGGACCAGTAAGTTCCTGTATCCACGACCACCAGGCCAGTCACGCAGACGGCCGAGACTGCGGTGAAGAATGCGGTCAGCCAGGGCGCGCTCCCGCCATCGACTCGGGACCAGGGCAACATCAGGAGTAAGCTGCCTGCCACGATGGCCAGCAGGAAACCCAGGGCAACGGTCCGGGTTGGATGCAGAGATGGTCTCATTCCGGAATTGTGTCCTGAAATGTGTCACAAATCCACGTTTCCAAACGGACCGCGCCGCGTCCGAGCGGTGCCCGCTCGTCGTCGCAAAGGTTGGCGCACCCAGAACAAACACGCCCCCCTTGCGGCCACCAGCAGGTGTCATGGCGCTTACGCGGACTCTTGACTGCTTGCGAGGTCATGAAGCCGTGTGGATCTTTCTGCAGGAAGACATCCCAAGGCGCCGGAGGGGGAGCGCCCGGCTAGGCTTGGGGGCGGCGCGGTGCGCGCACCAGCGTTACCGGCACCGGACGGCAAACCGTATTGCAGACCGGGGAGTGCTGTTGCGAAAACTGCAGCAATGCATCCAGTTCCGCCTCCGAGCAATCAGCCTCGATCTCCATTGTCACCACGATGCCCTGGTACCCTGCCGGCACTGTGTCGTCTAGCGCAAGCAGTCCCTGCAGGTCGATATCGCCGCGCAGTTCCGTGGAGATCGATGCCACGCGGATGCCACGGGCGGCGGCATGCAGTACCGTCGTCGTTGTCACGCATCCTGCCAGCGCATGCAGCAGGAACTCAACGGGGTTGGCGCCCTCGTTGTTGCCGAGCAAGACCGGCGGTTCGCCATTGGTGAAGACGAATGGCTCCGTACGCGAAGTGTCCTCGGCCCCCGCACCATAAAAGTCCTTGATGGTCGAGCGGTTCTCGCCGCCACCCATCCACTGGTTGCGGGCGCGGAACTGGAACCGCGCAAGCATCGGCTCGTGGCTGAGCGCGTTCACTGTCTGCGCCATCTTGTCGAGGTCCAGGCCGTTCAGGCAGCTTGCCGTTGTTGCTTGCATATCCATGGTCATCTCCTTTGGGCCTTTACGGCCGTGATGTCGTTGGTGCCGGGTTGCCCTTTCAGCGGGCGCCGGCTGACTGAAGCGTAGGATTTGACGTAGTCCTGGATAAGCTGGATTCTTGCCAAAATCGGTTGTTTTGTGCCAGGGAGCTCGCAATGGCCAGGATGCTTCGGAACGCACCCCTTGACGTGCTGATCGTCGCCGTCGCGCAAACAGCTGGCTCAGCGCTGTATGGCATGGTCGACGTGCTGAATGCCACCGGCAGCATCTGGCAAACGCTCGCGCGCGCGGGCACTCCCAGCACACCATTCCGGGTCCGGATAGTGGCCCCACACCTGCGGCCTTTTCGCTGCGGAAACGGCATTCCTGTGATTCCGGATGTCGCGGTGCACAGTAACCCGGACGCGGATATTGTCATCATCCCCGAACTTTGGCTCGCCCCGGACGAGCATCTCGGTGGGCGCTATCCGGCGCTCAATGCATGGCTCCGGGCCCGCTATTGCGCGGGAGCCTTCCTCTATTCCGCCTGCTCCGGTTCCTTGATGCTTGCCGAGACGGGGCTGCTCGACGGATGCGAAGCGACGTCGCATTGGGGTTACCAGGATCTCTTCAGGCATCGCTTCCCGCAAATTCGGTTCCGGCCGGAGCCGAATCTGTGCTTTTCCGACCCAGCCGGCCACATCGTCACCGCTGGCGGTACAACCAGCTGGCATGACCTTGCCCTGCATATCATTGGCCGGCACGTCAGCCCGGCGGAGGCATTGCGCATCGCCAAGGTCTACCTGCTCAAGTGGCACGAAGAGGGGCAACTGCCCTATACCCCGCTGGTCCGGACCCAGCCGCACCAGGATGCCGTCGTTCAGCGCTGCGAGACGTGGCTGGCGGACCACTACGGCCAGCCTGGCGTCGTTGCGCAGGCCGTCAGGCACGTTCGAATCCCGGAGCGCACACTCAAGCGCCGCTTCAAACTCGCCACTGGTCTGAGCCTGATCGACTATGTGCAGAACCTCCGGATAGAGGAGGCCAAGCGCTTGCTGGAATCGAGCAGGCGTGCGGTGGACGAGATCAGCGCTGACGTCGGCTACGAGGATCCGTCATTCTTTCGAAGGCTGTTTAGACGGCGTACTGGCCTGGCACCGCGCCAGTACCGACAGATGTTCGGAGCGGGAGGGCACGTCGGCAGGTAGCGCGGAAACACTGGAACGAGCAACAAGATGATGCAGGCCAGGGGATTAGCGGAGGACAAGCGACCGTTTCGCCGCTGACCCGAGAGCGAGCAGAGTGCGGAAGAGATACTTTGAGCCCGACAATCAGCGGCGCACAACTTGGCCCCAGAGTTCAACGCGGCCGCGGATTCGAGCGCAAGATGCTAACCACCGGACATAAGCGGAACGTTCTCCAAGCTTCGCCCAGGGCGCTGTGCATTTCGACCGGTACGCGGCAGGCAACGCCGGAACGATCTAGTACGGGACGCGCCGCACAGCGCTGCAACGAGCCGGCCTAGAGAACCGACGATCGCCCGGAGTGAGCGACCGTTTCATAGTTGAGAGGGACGTCGTGCTTGGCGTCCGGCCTGTACGTCGGCTCCCGGTCTTGAAGCGACCGGATAGATATAGCCCTCAGCGCTGGCCGTGCCTGAGCTCGCTCTGCCTGCAAATCGCGATCCGATGCCGGGTCACGTCAAGGATGCCGTCGGCCTGGAGGCGCCGCAGGGTGCGATACAAGGCTTCGTGGGTGAGCCCCAGTTCCGCGGCCCATGCCTTGCGCGACTTGTTTAGCGTGATGACGCCGACTGTGCCCTCCGATTCGAGATAGTGAATGATGCGTTCCGCGGCAGTGTGAAGACTCAAGCGTTCACATTGGGCACGGAGTTTTCGCACTTCGTGGGCAAGCAGCATCCTCCACGTCTGGCCAAACGTGCTGTCCTCCTCCAATGCATTCCGGAATGCCCGAGCAGAAAAGCGCAGCGCCGCACCGGCCTCGGTGACCACGGCGTCACAGTGGTAGGCCTTGGTGTCTAGGCTCGCTTCGGCGACGAAGCCCCCGCGGGAGCGCTGCAGAATGATTTCCGCGCCATTGGGTGCGCGGCGCACAAGTCGCACCTCGCCGGCCATCACGAAATGGATGCCGACGGGACGATCGCCCAGCCGGAACAGGGTTTCCCCCGGCTGGAGTTCCAGCCGCTCCGCGGCTTCCCCCAGTGCTGACGGAACGCTCGCCAACGCCGGATAAGCCCTGACCAACGTTTGCCAGTTCATCAATGCCGCTGCCCGAGTCGATATGATTCCATTCATATTCCGTTGGCTCGGAAACGCCTAGCATGAAGCTTTCCAGATCTGAGCCACGGAGGCGCCCTTGCGAGCAACTTTCCTTATCTCGTCTGCCATGCTGTCAGGCCTGCTAACGTTGACCGCGTGCCCGGTGGCAATGGCGGCAGCCCCATCCCGTCAAGCCGACGTGGTGGCGCGAGGAGCGGAGGTCATGCCCTTCGATCTGAAGGCGACAACCCACGTGTTTACCAAGACTAGGGATGGCGGCGTCCAGCAGGTGATTGCCAGGGTTCCGGGGGACGCGGAGCAGATCCGGTTGATTCGCGAGCACCTCAGCGAAATCACGGGGCAGTTTCGTCGCGGCAATTTCTCAGGGCCGAGCGCGATCCACGGTCCGGCCATGCCCGGGCTGGCAGAACTTAGGGACGCCAAGCCGGGCGCGATCGCGGTTACCGGACCATGTGTCATCAACTTTGCGTCCTGAATGTCATCAGTTTTGTGTCAACAGCCGACGCTCCCGTTCGAGCTTAAACGCCCTGAAACCGCCCTTCTGCCTCATTTTTGACATAGCGCCAGCTATGTCAAATTGCATAGCGCTGCAACGATACGGAGGAAGCAAAAAATGAGGGCCCTAGCGGGGGGTTAGCGGCGCGTGGCCGGCCGCACATGCCATTCGCCCCTGGGCGAGCCCGGCGCCTCAACCAACATTAGGATCGTCTGAAGAGTGCCCGCGACGCGGTGTAGCAGCGATCTTGCGCTCGGGCTTAGCGAGCGGGACAGCTTCCACGATGACCGTCGTCGTCGGACGCGCGCTCGGCTGGATGGTCGGATCGCCGGCCGGCGTCAAACCTGCCGCACGCGTCCTGCCCACCGCCTGCTCGATCGCACGTCCGACCACGTCTTGAAAGCGTTGGCTCATGATGTAGTAAGTCAGTTTCGAAGCCATGGCGCCTCCGCCTCTGTGGTTTGTGAGTTCATCATAGCCGGCCGCGGCTAATCTCGCATCCAGGTGAGCCTGTCCAACGCGTGAGGCCCGTCTGGACCGCGGTTTCATTGCCCGCTTCGCACGGATCCTGCAATCCGCAACAGCTCGTGCCAGGCGTCACCGCGCGTCGCCGGTTGTCTGCTACCGCAACGCCGCGGGACCATGCTGGGGACGGGACCGGCGAGATGCCCGACTGGCTGCCCCGGCGGTCAATGCAGGGTAGTGCGGAGTTTTTTTGGGTCGGATAATGGACTCAAGGTTTTCCTCCCTCAATAGCGGACCGGTCTGGGGCGGTACACTTGTGATAGCGGATTCCCACGTTTGTGACCTCCGCCTGGCAATCCGGTAAAAACGCCGCCCTCGAAGCCACGCGCTACGGTCGTGTTTCTTCCCCCACAGCCCACCCCTAAGGGAGAGGGAAGCAGGTAGTCAGCCTCGTTGCGCCTTTCCAGCGTGACGATGGGCTGGCACAGCTCAAAGTTGGCCGCCAGATTCGCCGGAAGGTCGCCACCGGTTCATCGCGGACTGAGAGCCGCTGTGCCATTCGCCGTTCCTTAAACTCTTCAAATCGGACTCCCCGATGATCGTGCACCGCCACAACGGGTGCGCCGCGCTCGGCTGCATCGCTTGGCCGTTGGCAGCGCGGCGGCACTATCGGCTACATCGTCCCGATGGGCACTTTGATTCGATCGCGAGCGACACACACCTCGTCTTTGACGATGTAGCATTCCACATAGTGGTCGCCGGCGAACGAAGTGCGCTCCTGGCGTTCTTCTGAACCCTGATCTTCCAGCAACTGGCCGCGAATGTCCTGGCGGTAGCCTGCGAGCGGCTTGTTTCTAACCTTCCAGAAGACGCTATAGGGCTTGGGCACGTTGTGTTCGGTAATCTGGAACTTGAGCTGCCAGCCCCACCGGAGATGCTCGAAAATCCGGGAGAGCCGCAGAATGGTGCCGGTGGTGGACACCTCGCAGTCGATGGCAAGCCGATATCGGATATCCAGCGGATACTGGTTCTCGATGAACTCTTCCGTGCTCCTCGCGCCGCCAAAGCTCTCTGTCGCCACCTGAGCCGTGGCCTTGACCATCTGGACCGCGGGCGGGAAACAACCGCCGAAAATATCGCGCCAGAGTTCCACACGTTTTTTCAGATCTCCTTCGGCAAGGGCGTCCGTCGCCTTCTTGGCAGCCTTCTTTGCCTTTGGAAGAAAGGAGCCGTCGTTTGGAACTCGGGCGCGGCTACCTGGCGCCAGCCAATACTGTTGGTTCGGTGAAAGCGCGGTAAGGTACAGGAAGAACTCTGCGACCAAGCCGGGGTAATTGTCGTAGGTCGCCGTATGGAACTTCGGGTGCTCCACGAAGAAGTTATAGCAAAGCGTGTCGACCAGCCAACCGCTCATCCCAACACCGCGATGGTTCTTCCAAGCACGAACCATCTTGCAGAGATGGCCGAGATTTCGGTTCGCCTTGGTATTGAGGGCCTTCATGGCGTCGATCTCTTCCCGGGGATAGGTCGGGCGCCACGATCCGCCATCGTGAGTGTTCGGGTGTAGATAGCACTTCTTAACAGGATCAAAATAGGCAGGAAGTACTTCCACGTGAAACCTCTTGAACTTCACGCATACCACCTGCCCATCCCCAGAGATATCCGTGTTGGGGTAGCGCTCGAGCAGCGCATTTTTTACTGCCTGGAGCAGGGCGCTCTGCCCATTGTATTCATAGGCAGAGTATTTCTTAAAAATCGCCTCCGGGATCTCGAACAGCATATCGAGATCGCTAATGCCATTGATCGCGGTATGTCGGCCATACGAACCAACACGCAGCCGGTTCTTGTCGGCCGAATCAATGCCCCAAAAGGTCCTGTTCAAACGTTTCGTGATTTCGTCGTAACTCGTCCCAATGTCCTCGTAATTCTTGACGGCGATGTTTTCTCTGAATTCACGAAAATATTTTGCGCTCATTTCTGTAGTTGATTAAGGCAAGCAACTGCGGCTTTGAAAGAATAGGGCGCTAAATGCCAGGCGCCGACGCCAAGAACGATCAACACAACGAGAAAAAACGACAGGGGAACCTTGTCCCGGAGGAATCGGAACTTCTTTTGCTCATCAATCCAGTCGATTTGGCATTGCCAAAACAGATAATAATGGGCCAACCAGTTGGAGCCGAAGATCTGCTTCGTAATTCCGGTTTTCAGTGCATCGCCCTGGATGATTTTCCAGTCTGCCTCGATGGACGTGAGATCGTCGGTATCATTTTTGCCCTTGCAATCGTAATACAGCGCTCGTAACCGATGCGTCAGTTCCGTCAGGGCCACACCACACTGATTATATTTCTCCTTCTCATGATTATAGCCGGACGCGTACATCGTCGATACGCCAAGGCATAACATCAGAGCTGAAATGTAGTTATTGTTCAACTCGGTTACGAACAATGCATAAAGGCTGATCGCAAAAGAGATAAGGCTGATCCATCCTGGAAACTTCTCAACGACGTGGTAAGTTGCGAAGTGCTTTTGGGCGCCGAAGTAGACGTTATACCCCGTCTCGGCAATGGCAAGCATCAAATCGTTCTTCTTCATTATTTAGCTGGATAGGCAAGGCCCTAGGGAGATGCCGCCAAGGCATAATTGGGTCGCCGTTTAGGAAAACAAGGGAAAATTCCGCATATTGGGCCGGTCGATCTAGCCAGAACCATCTTATACAGGAAAAAGGTCCGCCACCGCCAGCAAATGGGACCCCCGAAATGAGGGCATCGTCAGCGCCATTGCGGTGGCATGCTGTATGGATGTACAGTCTCGGAGGCTCGTCTGGCTCGTGCGCGGGATGAGCTGGCGCCAGCTGTTTCTGACAGCCGTGCGTCGAAGGGACATCGCGATGGTCATTACCGCTCTCAACGCGGCCATCACACTCTTACTGCCGCAGAACAAGTAGCTCATGCCAGCGTTGCGAAAGAATGCACAACTTAAAACGAACAAGCCAAAAGCTCGGAAGCCGGTGGCTGGCAAAGTTAAGGCCATTGCCTCGGCAGCATCCACCGGTAACCTAGGCGGGACGTTCGAAACGCGGGCTCAGGCCGTCCGTATGTTGCATCTCTGCCTTGGCACAAGCGCGCCAGGCATATTGCCGGGCTGGAGGCTCGTAGAACTGCACTTTCAGGCCCGGGTGCTTGGCTTCCACACTGATGACCTAGTCTGCATTATAGAAAACGCCACCGGCCTGCGCCGCAAGGTTCTCCATCAAATGAAGATGGGGATGACCGCACGATTCTCTGACAAGGCGTTCAAGGAAGCTGTAGGCAATGCATGGCTCGACTTTACCTCCGAGCACTTCAATAAGGACGAAGATCGGATTCTATTGGTGTACGACGCGGCGCGTCGCCGCGAGATGTCAGGCGCCGCGGCGGTTGCGGCTACTGCTGCCACATCGCTGAAGCCAGAGGACTGGATAGCGAAACTGACGACGCCGGGAGCTAGCAACGCGTTGAAGCGAAATGCTTTGGATGCCGTTCGGAAGGTGGTAGCAGAGTATGCGGACGCCGAAGTGGGGGACGACAAGCTTTTCGAGTTCGCCAGGCACCTTCATTTCTTGGAACAAGACCTCGAGTTCGAGGACAGCGGTTTGGTAAGCATGTGCGTCGAGCTTATCGAGGCCAACTTCACCGTGGTCGGATACAAATCCGAAGCCAGGCAAGTGTGGGCGTCGCTGGTGTCGGCGTGCATGACTCTTAATGGAATATCTGGCGCGGTCTCTCACAAGAATCTCTCCGAGGTCATAGATCACGGCCTATTGTTGGCATTCGAGCAGATCAAAGACTTCAAGCAATCCGCCGTTCCGCTCGTACAGGGACTTCGCCAAGGTCGGGCACGCGCTTTCCTGTCGTCGGGGGGCGTGTCTCATTCTCGCCCATCGATCGAACCCTTCGCTTCAATGCAGGACGCGGTTCCCGCAGCGCGTGACTCTTCTCTGAATCCGTTCCTTAGCCGGCAACTTGACGGCGTCAATGACCGCATAAAGGCGGGGCGCTACCAAGATGCGCTGGACGACCTCAAAACGCTGGGCGCCGACTTGAAGCAATTCGATCAGCACCAGAAGGCGCGCTGGTTCCTAATGCGCGGTGCGTGTCGTGCGCATCGTCATGACTATAAGCAGGCGGCCATTGACTTCCTGCATGCGGCTGAACTCTGTGACGACGACGAAAAACTAGCTGCGGCGAGGGTGCGTGGGCACCTGCTGAACGATGATATCGACCTCGCATTCGGCGCCGCCGAGGAAGCATCGGAGCGTTTCCCACAGTCGCTCTCGGTGTGGAGCGTACTGATGAACGCAAGAGTGGTGCGCGGAGCCACGCTCAGTGAAGCGGATATTCCCACGGAGTTCCAGAATGAAGCGGACGCGTGGCATGTGGTTGCCTGGGCGGCGAATCATGCTGGGAATCGGGCCGCCGCCCTTGAAGCAGGCTTGCGGGCGCTCGCGCTGCCCGGTGCAAATCAGTTCACGCGTGACGCTGTCCTAAGTTACGCCCTCGAGTTCGCCACGGAGAACACGCTGGAGGCGATCTTTGGGATATTGTCTGAGAAAGCCAGGGACGGCCTCCGCATGGCCGTGGAAGCATTCGAGCCGCGCATCGAGAGACTATGGACTGTGCAATCGCCAGCGGCACTGGCCATTACCATCGCGAATCTTGGCACAGCGTACCTCCTCCTCCAACAGCCAGAACGTACTCTGGAGCTCTTCGCGGAAGCACGGCAGCGCCTACACGACGACCCTCGCTGGCTTCGAATGGTGCTCGAAGCGCACCGAGCGCTCGATCAGTTTGAAGAAGCGTTGCAGTTGGGGCGGAGCGCTCTGGACAAGATGTCGGCGGAAGCTCTGGTCGTGTTTTCCCAAATAGCAGTGCTCGCGGAGAACATGGGCGATGTGAGTGCTGCTGCGGACGCGGCGAAGCGGTTGACCGAGGATCGAGATGCAGCAGTAGAGAGCATCAAGGCATTGCGTTGGGAGCTACTTACCCGGTCCGAAGCGGGACTTGCCACGGTCACCAGCGAAGTGTCGAGCATCGATGCGGCTACGGAGAACTCGGTTCCGCTGCTTGTCGAAGCTGTTCAGATTCTGTCACGGACGCAGCCAAATCTGGCGCAGCCCCATTTGAATAGGCTCGAAACGCTTATCACCAATGAATCTAGTCCGGAGCATCGCTATTTGTTAGCGATGGCGTACTACCATGCAAGGAAGTTCTATGAGGCGTCAACGATCTTTTCGTCCCTCATCGGATCCTGTGAGCATAGCGAGATACACAATCGCCTGTTGAAATGTTACGTGCGTTTAGGAGCCACGAGCAAGGCGAAGGCACTCCTTGATACCATGTCCGACAGTTGGGCAAACGATAACGAAGCCCGATATCTGGCAATTGAGCTGGCACAGATGGTGGGCGATGTGTCGCTTCTCCAGGTTGTCGCACTCGTGCAGCTCGACCGCGAGCCGACGCGCGCGGCCAGCTGGATCCTGCGCCTCATAACCGCGAGACGCGAAGGAGATGCGGTGTTGGATAGCGTTCTCGCTGCCATCCCATTGGAGTTGGAGGGCAGTACGCGAGAGCAGACGCAAATCGCAACATTTGAATTGATGCATGGACGGGAGGACCAGGGCCTACGTCGCTTGTATCTGATGAGGCGGCAGCATATGGTTGACGTCGAAGCGGCCGCTGCGCACGTGTCTGCGCACATGATGGCCCAGCGCCGGTTACCGTTGCTCGATGCTCGGCCTGAGCACATCGGTCCGGGTACTACGTTTTCCGCGATAGATGACGGCGGCAACGAGTTCGTGCGTACCATCGATCCGAAGGGCATGCCGCTTCACGAAACCGAGAATTTTCGCTTACCAGATTCGAAGGAGATTGAGCGATTCCTGGGCGCCCGAGTGGGCGACGAGATTGGAATCGAGAATACGGCTTCCGGTGATCGTCGTCTGCGCATTGTTGCGATCGAATCGGCATTTCGAACGCTGCTGAACCGCTCACATGAGGCGCTTCGGGAATCTATCTCCCAATGTTCGTCATTGACCATCATCGATCTTCCGGAAGACGAGCAAGGTAACCTCGATTTCGCTCAAATCCATGCTCGGGTCGCTAGAAGAGCCGAGCGCGGTCGCGTGATCCTTGAGCTTTACCGACGCAACCCCCTTACCCTTGGTGGCGTCTGCCGGCTTATGGGTAGCAGCGTTGTGGATATCGTAGAGGAATGGCCCGGACAACTGGTTCGATTGCAGGTTGGAGAGGGTCAAAGAACGGACCGTGATAAGGCTGTCGCGCTACTCAGTCGTTCCGGCGCACGCTACGTCGTCGATGCTGCCATGCTCGTGGAGTTGTCGATTGTCGATGGCTTGAGTGCGCTGAAAGTTTGCCCGAAGCTGTATTGTGCAACCAAGACGTTCGACTTGGTTAAGGGTGAATTGGAGGCTCTCCGAACGACGCCATCGACTGGGTCTGCCATCGAATTCGAGGGAGAGCTTGCCTTCGTTGAGATAAGCGAGGAGATGCGATCCCTAAAGTCCTCTAGGCTAGAGAGCATTTTGGCTTTCATCGAGTCCGAATGCGAGTTGCTGCCGTCGTACGGCCCAAGTGACTTAGATCCACTCGAGCCGCGTTGGCAAGACATTCTCTCCGATGAGGAAAACGCCGTAATTGCTCTTGCGAGAGAATTGGATGCCACGCTTCTGTGCCTAGACTCTCGTCTAAGGCTGATCGGTCGTTCCATCGGGGTGGCGGGGATATGGCCACAAGCGCTTTTGGCACAGGCAGTTTCGAAAGGTTTGCTACTGCAACGGGACTACTCGCTGGCGACGCTTAAGATGTTCTTGCGTGGTCGGGCGTTTGTATCGGTAGGCCACATCGACTTGTATTTTGGGTTACTTCAGGGGCCAGACTTTGCCAACGCGGTTTTCGCCGGCCTGCAGGCTCATCTCGCGACCGATGACGTAGAGTTCAATTCTGCGTTCGAGGTTATCCGAAACTTCCTGCTCACTGTTGGGGCATTCGGGCCTTGCCAGTTTGGTGTGTTCCTCGAATTGGTCGAAACGACCGTCGAAGGCCTGGCTAGGCATCCTCAATGTTCTGCAGAGGCACTGGACCAATTGAGAAGCGTGCTTGGGCAGGTACAACCGGTCCACAGCCGGGAGGATGGGAGGAACATTCGCAGAGCCATAGACGCGGCAGTCGATCATGCGCGCGGTTCGTTGCGTCCGGTGGACCTGAAGAAGCGAGTTATCTACTGCGGTAACCCGCCGTGGTTACTCATTGGCGCGAGTAGTTCGGATGCGTCAACGGACCAACTCCAGACAATGGGGGAGGGACATTATTCGCCAGAGAGTGGCCCGACGATGGCCGCCAACGATTCATCCGATCCTTTCTAGCGTCTCGCCGTGGCATGCAAACTTTCGATGCTTAGCGTCGGTTTGCACGATAATGTTCCTGCTGTTCGCCCGCTAGCTGCCGTTCCCGAGGCGTTGGGAACAAATTTACGTCAAGAAATTTTGCGGAACGCTGTTCCTCCGACCGACGTTTGGAGTAATTTTGTTCCTTTGCCAACGGCTCGGTCCATTGCTGGCCGGGACGCTGCGGCTCGCGAAGCCGGTGATGGCTGCGGTTAGGACGGGCAAGCGATCAAGGTGCCAAGCGGGGCCACGCGGCGGGGGGGCGGAGGGGGCCACCGCCATGATCTAAACGCTTCGCAGTCGCGTCAGTCAGTCAGGCCCATGGTGCCAGGAACACTATTCTGCAAAAATCGGGAACAAATTGGTACAAACCGACGGGACCGGCCCTCCGGGCCATTGAAATAGAAACGAAATTTGACATAACGCCCGATCTAGCTCTCTTTGACCCCAAGCAGCCGCGATTGGTTGAGCGCTGAACTACTACGTGAACCGTCTGGATCGTGACACGGCGTACAAAAGAAGGTACCCATGTGGCGAGCCCGATGAGGAAATTGGTTATCGGCGGGCTTTGGCTGACGCCCTTCGTGCAGCAACATCGGGATGACATCGAAATCATCCCGCAGTTTCCCGTCGGCGCACATCAGACTTAAGCGCGGGATGACGAAGCAGGTGTCAACCTCGCCCCGGGTCGTGCTGAAACAGCGTGTAGATGTCTCTCCACGCTTGACAGCCTCCAGCGGCTAGCCGCTGCTCAGCATCGCTTCGATTATTGTTGCGGCCTTCATGACCATCGCGTCAGCTCCGCGCGGACCGATGACGGAAAGTCCTACGGGTGCGCCTTGCACGGTAATCCAGGGGAATGACACCTGCGGCAAGCCTGCCAGGCCGGCAGGGCATAGCAACAACTGGGCGCGCAGGCGGTTGCTCGCCAAGTCGGCCTCCGGATTTGTACAGAGCGGTGCGATCCCTGGCGCGGTTGGCAGCAAGAGCACGCTGTCGTCCCTGAGCAGCGTCGACAGCGTTTCCTTCGCCGCCAGTCGGCAAGAGGACTGCACGGCGACCTCGCTTGCGCTAACGTGTGACGCCGCAAGGAATCGGGACAGGACATCTTCGGCAAGTGTATGGCCGTGCTGCGTCACCCAATCCCCGTGTTGCTGCCAGATCTCGGCACCTTGCAGAAGTCGATGAGCCGTGGCCCAGATCCCAAGGGGCAGCGTGCCGGCAGCCAGGGTCTGGAGCGGCAGCTCTAGATGGCAATGCAGTTCGCGCAGGGCGGCCTGGACTTCGGGGTCGCAGGCGGCGATGGCGTCCTCGGCGATCCAGTAGAGCGCTGGCGCGGCGCCGATTGCCGGCGGCGCCAGCACTTCGAGAACCTGTGCCATGACGACCGCTGAGCGTGCGAACCAGCCTACGGTGTCGAAGGCCGGCGCCAGCGGAAAACCTGCGGTACCGGCCAGCAGCCCATGCGTGGGACGTATGCCCCAGACCCCGCAGTAGCTTGCCGGCAAGCGGGCCGAGCCGCCGCAGTCGGTCGCCAGGCCGATATCGGCATCTCCGCTTGCCACCGCGACCGCAGAGCCCGACGACGAGCCACCAGGCAGCCGCCGCGGGCAGGCGGGATTGACAGGCGTGCCATAGTGCAGGTTGATACCTGACAGGCTGAAGGCCAATTCATCGGTGACGGTTTTCCCGACCCATGAGGCACCCGCGGCAAGCAAGCCCGCGACCGCCGGCGCGGTGGCTGGCGAGACCGGCTGATCCTGTCGCCAGACGGGATTTCCGGCGCCGGTGCGCAGGCCTGCAACGTGGAACACATCCTTCACCGCGAGGCGCAACCCTGCGAGCCGCGACGATGTTTGGTCGATGCGGGGACCGCTGCCGAAGCCGTCCCTAACAAAGGCACCGTTCAGGCCAGGCTGCAATAGATCTGACATCGTTGCACTCATTGCAGCTGCACCTTTCCCGAGGCGATCATGCTCTTCCATCCCGCCTGCTCCTGGCGGATCCTTGCCGAAAAGGCCTGCGGGTCGCTGCCGACAATATCGAGCCCATTGTCGGTGAACACTCTGCGGACGTCGGCGTCGGAATTCAGGATCCTGCGGATCTCCTGGCTCAACCGGCTGATGACGGGTGCTGGCGTGCCGCGCGGCGCAAACGCGCCGATCCATACGATTGCATCGACGCCCGGTACGCCCTGCTCGGCAAGGGTGGGTACGTTTGACAGCAACGGCGAACGCTTGTCGCCGGTCACCGCCAGCACGCGGACGCGGCCGGCATCGGCCAGGGGCTTGGTCGAGCCGACGCTGTCGAACTGCATTTCGATCTCGCCTGACATCAGCGCGGTGGCGAGTGCGGAGGTGCCCTTGTACGGGATATGGGCAATCTCGGTTCCTGTCTTCAGCCTAAATTGCTCGCCAGCGAGATGGGTTATGCTGCCGACACCAACGCTGCCGAAATTGAGCTTCCCGGGCTGCTGCTTGGCCAGCGCGATAAGCTCGGCGACATTGCTCGCGCGGACCTTGGGATTTACCTTCAGGGCCAGCGGATAGCTGCCGAGCATGGCGATCGGCGCGAAGTCCCGGAGCGGGTCATACGGCGGGGACGGCTGCAGCAAAGGGGCCAGTACGTGGCTGCTGTTGCTTGCGATCAACAGCGTGTGCCCGTCGGGCCGGGCGCGCATGACGTAGGATTCGCCGATCAGCCCGGTGGCGCCTGCGCGGTTTTCCACAATGAACGGCTGTCCGAGCGCCGTCGACAGCTTCTGCCCCAGCACGCGCGCCACGAGGTCGGTGGCGCCGCCGGCAGGGAATGGCGACACCAGCGCCACCGGACGCTCCGGATAGGCAGGGTGGGCCAGCGCCAGCGCGCATGGCGTGGCCAGCACCCATCCACACAGTGTTCTTGCGAGCCTCATAGTTGTCCCCTTCAGTGAGGCCTTCAGTATCGGAACGGCGCCACCGTGCGACAAGCGGGCATTCGCAACTGCACCTTTTGTCTATGGCAAAGGTCGCGCAATGTCCAGTTCTGTTGCGATAATATGGACCGATGCACTACGACCTGACTGACCTGAGGCTGTTCCTTGCGATTGCCGAGGAGGGTAGCGTTTCGCGCGGCGCGCAACGCTGCCATCTTGCGCCATCCTCCGCTAGCCTGCGTATCAAGGCATTGGAAGAGGCGGTCGGAACGCCGCTGTTCCGGCGCCTGGCGCGCGGCGTGGAGCCGAACGCGGCGGGGATCGTAATGATGGAGCATGTGCGGCGATGCATCGCGCAACTCGGTCAGATGCATGCGGACCTGACGCCGTTCTCCGCGGGGATTTCGAACCATCTGACCCTTTTTGCGAATAACAATGCGATCAATTCCTGGCTGCCGGACGACCTGTTGCCGTTCCTGCGCGCGCATCCGTCAGTACGGATTGCGCTGGAGGAGCGGCTTGGCACTGACATCGTTGTCGCGGTGGCGACCGGCAGGGCCGACCTTGGCGTGATCGCCATCGATGCCGAGCACCCGGAGCTCACGCTGATCCCGTATCGCGAGGACCGCTTCGTGGTGATTGCGCCGGCCGGCAGTCCGACGGCGAAGAAGAAATCAGTACGGTTCGCCGCGTGCCTGAGTACGCCATTCGTGACGCTGCTCAATGGCACCGCGCTCCATACCTACCTGTTGAACCATGCCACGGCGCTCGGCCGGCAACTCGATGTCCGCATGCAGGTGTCCGGTTACCGGGCAGTCGCAAGGCTTGTGGCAGCCGGTGTGGGCATCGGCATCGTGCCGGAGTCCGCCCTTGACGCGGCGGAGCGCCGGCGCTTGGCCATTATCCGATTGGATGAACCGTGGGCAGTACGCCATCATCAGCTGTGCGTGCAACCAGAGGCACTTGCAAGCAGTGCTTTGCTGGCTTCGCTGGTTGAGACGTTGCGCAAGACAGCTCGGTAGCTGCTTGCCTTGCCGTCGCGAGGTTGCGGCGATAGGGCGCGATAACGTTGTGCTTATCGCTTCATCGGCAGCGAAATGCTAGCGCGATGGCACGCCGATGGCGGCTGCGCTGAAAGCTGATCTAAGCGTCGTCAGCGGGAATTGCATGGCCTTGGTCCTGCAAGGCCTTGGTCCAGCGCTTGATGCGTGCACGCAGTCGTCCCTGCGCAGCTCTGTCTATCGGCATGTCGTCGACGCGACTGATCGCTGTACGGGGCAAGACATAGCCATGTTGTATCAGGGCCATACAGAAGACTCGGTCCTTGTCGCGATCCGCTGCTGCCTTCGCCATAAAGAGGTCAACAAGGTCAAGGCAATAGCCAACCCGCCCATTCGTAGCCGCTGTCTGGATGCGCTGCAAGCGGCTTTCCCACCCGGCCGGAAGACATGCTGTCTCCGGCCCGACGCCCTGCGCGTAGTAACCATACGTCTCGTGAAAGCGCGAGCCTTCTCCAATCGCCGCGTCGATCGCATCCGCCTTGTGGGTGGCATTGAGCGGGTATATGTCCGCCTCCGCGGACATCGTGAAAACCGCCGGGGGATTGGGAATCGGCCCCAGGATGGACTGGCTGCCAACGACAACGAATTCATATTCGTTCGTGATGTCGGCAGCAGCCCGAATGATGTGCTCCAGATCTTCCCGCTTCATTCCTGGTCCCCGAGGACAACGCCTTTTTTCAACGCCTGAACCTGTGCTAGCACTTCCTGCCGAATGGCATCTGGTAAAAGCGTGGGCAGCGGAGACGCTTGGCGCAGCTCTTGAGCACGCCGAGTTCGGCCGAGCGCTTTGCGCCACGACTGGTTCGCAAGAATCGTTTCCCACTCGGACCAGAGTGAATCAGACCGTGAGTCTCCCTGCGCGCGCCATCGCCTGAGAACTTCTCGGGCCCGGTCCAGTAGCGCTGGGTCATCCTGAATCAGGCGGATTGCTTCCTTGTGGAGCGCCATGCTCTGCAAGTCCTGAGCCTCATGGCGGCTTGGATCAGTCCTTACCCGAACCTGAACCTGCGGAATGGCGCGCTTGGATGAGGCGGCCGCAGAGTTCGCGGGCGCCGGTTGAAAAGTATCGCTGACTAACAGGGCAAGGTCACCGGCAACCCCCAGCACGGACATGACACGCAGATATGTGCCCATGGTTGGCGCGGGGTCGCCTGCCTCTACCGCAGCGAGGGTCGTCCGGGAGATGCCGACGCGCTTCGCCATCTCAACCGTGCCAAAGCCCTGAGCCTTCCGCAAGCGTTTGATGCGGTCGCCGAGCTGCAAGAGCAAGTGGCGCTCGAGGACGGAAGTAGTATCGGTAAAGGCTGGCATATGTCCAGTATTTTAGACAAAAACCGGAAATTTGACTAGGTTGCTGAACAGATCAATGCTGGAAGGAGTGTTACGTCGGATCCACCTGGAGGTACCGCCGTAGAGCTTCTGCGCCACGCCCCCGGTTATTGTCGTGTATCCAAGCAGCCAACCAAAGATGAGCGGCCTGACGGCTCAGCACTTCGGCCTGGTCGGGCGTGGGGTACTCGCCGAAGGCAATTTCGCCGACATCACGGTCTTCGATGCCGCACGCATCATCGATACGGCGACGTTCGAGCAGCCGGTGGCCCAGGCCACCGGTATCACCTGTGTTTTCGTGAATGGCAACATGGCATGGCGTGACGGGGCCACCACCGGCACGCGGGCCGGCACAGTCATCCGGCGCGGCGATCGCGCATAATCCCACTATCCGCTAATCCAGCACCTGAAGAATCATGACGCAATCTGTCTTTCACCTGGCGTTCAATATCACCGATCTCGGGGAGGCGCGCCGCTTCTACGGCGGCGTGCTTGGCTGCAAGGAAGGCCGCAGCACTGACACCTGGGTCGACTTCGATTTCTTTGGCCACCAGATTTCGCTTCACCTCGGCAAGCCATTCGAGACCGCGCGAACCGGGCACGTCGGCAATGCCCTCGTGCCGATGCCGCACTTCGGCATTATCTTGCTGCTGCCGGAATGGCGTGCGTTGGCCGACCGCCTGGCGGCGGCCGGTACGGCTTTCGTGCTGGCGCCTCAAGTGCGGTTCGAAGGCGAGCCGGGCGAGCAGTGGACGATGTTTTTCATTGATCCCTTCGGTAACCCGATTGAAGTGAAGGGGTTCAAGACCTGGGAGGCCGTGTACGCGCACTAGCGCGTAAGCGCATTGCATAGAAGGCATCCCGGATTTGACGGCTCGGCAGCGTTCTCGACCCACGCCCTCCTAGAGGGTTGGCCGCTATTCGTAAAAAATCCGCCACATCTCCGCTAAGCGGCTGATTTTAAAAGAAATTCTATCGTTGAATCGAGTGGCGGAGCCCGTCTCTGGAGGTCCAGCAGGTAGTCCCCGAGCCGATTGATATGCTCGCGCCGGTAAGGGGAAAGTACCTTCAGTGCAGTGGTGTTGGATGTGTACAGCCGGCGCATCGAACTGCCCGGCCCGCGCTGGCCGCATGACCTCGGCATGACCGAGAACTACTGCGTGCTGCATGACCTGCCGCTGTTCTTCGATCCGGAACGCCTGCTGGTTGTCGCGGTCCACCACGCCGTAGTTCATGTAGGGCGGGGTTCAAAGTACAGCTTGTTCTTGGCGCTTGCCGTGCCGACCAGGCGGTGCAGTTGAGCACCGCGCAGCAGGGAGACGGCAATCGTGTCGATGTCACGAAGAACGGTGCCTACAACCGGGCGCTCGTCGGGCAGTATGGGCAGGACAACCAGGCATATGTCAGCCAGACCGGACTCGGTGGCGCGGTGCCCCAGTTTGGCAACAATATGACCGCCACCATCAGTCAGCGCGGAGGGCGCCAGGTTCGTTGTGCCCGGTCGAGCGGGACGAGCCTGATTGCCCATGTCGAACGTCTTCAGAACAGATGCTTGATGCCCGCATAGGCCATTCGAGCACGAGCCCCCGCGTCCGCCGTCGACAGCTGGGATCCCGACTTCAGTCCGCCAACCCAGAAGTTATATCGCCCGTTGCGCTCGTTCCGCAGCTCCACATAAGAGACATCGAGTGTGGTGCGCTTGCTCAGGCTGTACTGATAGCTTATGGAAAGCATCTTTGCGCCGGTGTCATCCACCGTATGACCGTTTTCGTGCATCGAGAACGCCTGCCCCCAAGTCAGTGCGACCAGGTGCGGGCCAAAGCTGTACCCAAGCGGGACGGCGTAGGCGATCCGGTCCTGCCGCAGATTGGTTGCACGGTTGGTCACGCGGTTACGGTCAACCACGACGCCCACGCGGAAGCCGTTCCACGTGTAGCCAATGGCCAGCTTGTCGGCCGTCTGGTCCAGCGAGCCGACGGTCTGCAGAGGCAAGGTACCCTGGCTGTCACGCTGCATGTGGAAGTAGCCGGCCTTGAAGCCGCCGTTGGTGTACGTCGGACTGACGTACCAAGTATGGTTGCGGCCAGCGCCCGGCTGTTCGGCGTCAAAGGAGTAGGATGCCATTCCCGAGAAGCCGGCGATGACCGGAAACTCGTAGCGGACCGTGTTGTTCAGGAAGTTGCCGGCGAAGTTGGCGCCGTTGATGGTGCCGAGGACATTGAGCGAGTTGGCGGCATTGGGCGCTGCGTCAAATGAGCCGTGCGTGTCGTTGATGAACCAATGGTGGCTGAAATAAACCGACTGGCGGCCTAGTTTCAGGCGCCCAAAGCGTTCTTCGTCAAGGCCGACGTAGAACGTACGGCCGGCACCCTGGACGCCGGTGTCAAGCGCAAAGTCCCATTCCAGGTGATAGAGGGCCTTCAGGCCCGGCGCCAGTTGTTCCTTGCCGTCGATGAACCAAAAGCTCGTGTTGTTCGATTCGCGGTAGGCGCGGGCGGACGTGCCGCCTGTGCGGCCGGAGCCGCTGATGGAGGTCATGTCGAGGCCGAGCTTGAGCTGGCCGCCGACCAGCATGGTGGTCTGCGCGCTGGCGAGTGCCGGTGCGCAGAGCAAGGCCAGCGCAGCGGCGCAGGTGAGGGATTGCATGGGTTGTCTCCGTCCTTTCAATGGATTGGCTGGACCTCTGCGGGTCCTGCCGCGATGCCGGCGCGCCGCCGGGGCGCGCCGACTGGCTTAGTAGTTGCCCTGCAGGGCAGCCTCGAAGCCAGCTTCGAAGTCGGGCAGCATGTCCGGCGTGGCCCAGAACGCGTGCGCGCCGGTGGGCACCTGTTGCGGCAGCACGATCCGTGCGACGGGTCCCCGCGTGATGTCACGTGCATCGAAGATGGCGCACTCGCCCTTGCCGGTATTGAGGTTGGTCAGAAACGTGACGAGGTAGCCGTCGTCTTCCGCCGTGGCGCCACGCCGTTGCGCGAATGGCGCCTCGCTGAGGTAGCAGCCTTGCGGCAGCATGTAGGTCTGCGTCCGGCCGGTGAGCAGGTCATACTTCTTCAGGCCTTCGAGCAGCCAGAACCCCTTGTTCGGAATGGCGTTGTAACTGTAGCGGTAGGAGCGTCCGTTGTGCAGGCCGTTGACCATCGGGAATTCCGTCACCTGGTCGTCGAGGTCTTCCTCACGTGTCTGCCCGGTGCGCAGGTTGAAGCGCCAGCGATGCATGCGGGCCTTCTGCAAGTGTAGGTCGAGCATGGCCTTCAGTCGCTCGTAGCCTTCGGTCGGCAGGCCGGAAATGTCGGGCAGCGGATTGGTCTGGATGCAGCCGTCCATCACCACTTCGTCCCCTTCTTCGAAGGTATTGGACAGGTGCAGTATGTAGCAGGGCTCGGCTTCGAACCAGCGCACGTCGACGTTCTTTCCGAACCGTGGAATGATGCCGAAGCGTGACGGAACGTCACGCCAGAAGCCGAGCCGGTGCGAGCCCTGGCGCAGGCGTTCCGGATCGAAGAACAGCGGCAGGTCATGCAGCACGCAGTAGTTCTCGGTCATGCCAAGGTCGTGCGGCCAGCGCGGGCCGGGAAGTTCGATGGGCTCGAAGTGGACGAGCTGGTTGTCGCGGTCCACCACGCCGTAGTTCATGTACGGCGGGGTCTCGCCGAAGTTGAAGAACATCATGTGGCCGGTGTGCTCGTCGACCTTGAAGTGCGAGCAGATGCCGCGCGGAAACAGCGCACGCGCCCAGTTTGGCTCCACGCCGGTGGTTTCCAGGCTGAACGGTGATATGCGGTACGGTTCCGAACATTGCGACATAGCCGCCAGGATCTTGCCGCCGTGGACGATAATGTCCGTTCCCGCGTTGTCTTTCATGGCGCCGATCGAACCCCAGCCGCGCAGCGCGGCCTTGCGCGGTTCGATGATGCCCGGCCACAGCGACTTGCCCGCCGCCTGTTCGGCCAGGAAGCCCACCGTGCGCACCCAGCGATTGCGATACTGGACCTTGCCGCCGTGGAAAGCCATGGCGTGCACCATGCCGTCGCCGTCGTACGGGTGATAGCGGCCGATGGACTCGTGCACCGGATTGTGGCCATTGCGAACGTACAGGCCGCTGAGGTCGCGCGGGATCTCGCCGATGATTTCCAGGTCGGGCGAGGTGGCGGTCCACTCGGTGTCGACCGGACGCCAGGCATCGTTCAGGTAGGGGTTCTCGTTCGGCCAGACGATGGTGGGACTGGCCTGGAAGCTGATGGTTTTCATGGTGGGAACAGGAGTCAGTCGCCGATGCGACGTTGGAGAAAATCGAGCAGGTGCCGGTTGAAGGCCTCGGGTTGTTCCGCCCAGGCGAAATGGCCGACACCCGGCATGCAGACGAACTCGCCGTGGGGCAGTCGGGCGGCAAGCTTTTCCATCACAGCAGGAGGGGCGGCGGTGAGGTCGTGCTCGCCGGCAATGCACAGCACCGGCACCTGCATGCGGGGCAGGATGTGGCGGCCGTCGAAGCCGACAATGGCATGAATCGCCGCGCGGAAGGTTTCTGGCCGCATGGCCGAGACCACATCGATGACGCGGGCCACACCGGGGCCGGCGGCGCCAGGCGCCATCATCCTGCGCAGCATGTCCGGGCCGAACTCGGCAATGGTCCTGCCGGCATCAAGCGGCGCCACGCGGTCGCGCACGAACTTCTGCTGCCATTCACCGTCGGCCTTGCCGAACGCGGCGCTGGTCGCCGACAGGACAAGGCCATGCACGCGCTCGCGGCGCAGGTCGAACGCGGCTTGGGCAATCATGCCGCCCATGCTGTGGCCGAGCAGCACGTTGCGTCGCCCGCCGACTGCGTCGATCAGGCACACCAGCGCGGCGGCGGCAACGTCCACATTGAACGGATCGGGCAGCGGACTCATGCCGTAGCCGGGGGCGTCCCAGGCCACCACGCGGTAGCCGTTGGCGACCAGCGCGGCGATCTGGTCGCGCCAATAGTCTTTCGCGCCAAAGGCGCCGTGAAGCAGGAAGACTGTGGTGTCACCGTCGCCGGTGACGCTGTAGTCGGGGAGTCGTGTCTCGGTCATGGTTTGTGATGGATGTGGAAGGCGGTCAGGGGGGTGGCATCGGTGGCCTGCTGCGCCAGTTCGCGCAACGGAGCCTTGAGGATCTTCCCGGCGGGATTCCGGGGCAGTTCGGCAACGATCAGCAGGCGCTGCGGCAGCTTGAAGATGGCGACCTGGCGCACCTGCAGCAGGTATTCGCACAGCGCCTGCAACGTGGGCGGGTCGTTTGCAGCGGATGGCGCCGGCACGATCACTGCGCACACCTTTTCGCCGAGCTTGTCGTCGGGATACCCGACCACGGCCGCACTCTCAACCGCAGGGTGGCTGATCAGCAGCGATTCCAGCTCCTCCGCCGAGATGTTTATCCCGCCGCGCACGATGATGTCCTTGGCGCGACCGACGAACTCCAGGTACTCGCCGCGCTCGCCCGAGATGCGGAACAGGTCGCCGGTTCGGTAGAAGCCGTCAGGAGTGAAGGTGCGGACCGTGACCTCGGGCATGTTGAAGTAGCCGGAGAACACATTGGGGCCACGGAAGCACAGCTCACCGGTCTGGCCCACCGTCTCGATGGTCTCGCCGGTGCCGGGGTCGATCAGCTGCGTTTCGACATACCTTGCCGAGCTCTGGGTCGACACGCACTGCGGCGAGCCATAGCGCGGGAAATAGCGGCCGCGCAGGCCCGGGTTAGGCAGGTCGAGCGCCGTGGCGGCCAGCGACGCGCCTTCGCTGGAGCCGAAGAAGTTCAGGATCTCCACGCCATGCCGTTCGCGGAACGTGCGTACCACGTCTTCCGACAGCGCGGCCGATCCGGAGCTGATATGGCGCAGGCGCGAGAAATCGATTCCTTGCAGCAGCGCCTCGTGCTTGAGCAGTTCATGCAGCATGGCGGGTGGCGCACTGGTGAACTCGATCTGCTCGTCCCGGATCTGCCGCAGGAACACGTCGAGCGTCATCGGCTGATGCAACACCAGCCGCGCGGCGCGGTCCAGCCACGTCACTACGCTGCCCGAAATTCCGCCCATGGTGCTGAGCAGGCGCGGCGAAAGAATGTGACAGCCTTTCCGCAGGCTGGCGGCATCCGTCATCAGCCGGCGTGACACTAGCCACTGGTTATGCGTGCGCGGTACGGCCTTCGGCCGCGATTCGGTGCCAGAGGTCCAGATGATGGTGGCGACGGCGTTGGCGTCCACTGGATGCCGTGTCTCATGGCGAGCCAGGCGTTCGCTGTCGGCAGGCTGGCGCAGGCAGTCGTCTAGGCTCGTCATGCCGGGCGGCACGTTGTCGCCGAACAGCAGAATGCGCGTCAACGTGGCATGTCCTTCTGCAAGCGCGGCGGCCACGGAGGCGTGGCAGGTCTTGCCAAGGCGACGCACGCCGATGAATGCGCTGGCGCCAAGGTGGTCGGCGATCTGGCGCAGTTCATGTTCGCGATACTGCATCGGCACTGGCGAGATGATGATGCCGAGCCGCCAGCAGGCGAGGTAGACCAGTGGGAACTCGCAGGTCGTCGGCAACTGTGCGACGATGATGTCGTCGGGGCGCAGGCCGGCGTCAAGCAGCGCGCAGCAAAGGCGATCGACGCGGTCCGACACGTCGCGCCAGGTGAGGCGCATGGGGGCACCGTCGGTGAAATCGCGGCGATTTGGCGGATCCACTAGCGCAATGGCGTCCGGTGCGGTGGAGGCGGCGGTGCGGAAGACGTCGTACAGTGTCTCGCTGCCCCACCAGCCGGCGCGGGTGTACTGCTCGATGTCCTGTTCCGGAGTGATGATCATGGTGCGTCTCCGGTCCTGTTCACAGTTGGCCGGCGCGCGCGCCGTTGCTCCAGCGGTCGTCGCTCAGTCGCGCTACGGCCTGCCGGTACTCCGCGCGCAGGCGGTCGATCACGCTGGCTGTCGATTCCACGGCATGGACCTGGCCCACGCCGTGCCCGGCAGACCACAGGTCCTTCCACGCCTTGGCGTCCTGCTCGCGGTTGCTCAGATCGAAGCGGTCGCGTGGCTTCAGATTGTCCGGATCGAGGCCGGCCGCCACCAGGCTGGGCCGCAGCTTGTTGGCCCAGGCGCCGGTGATGGCGTTGGTGCAGACGATGTCGGCGAAGCCGCTGTCCACCACCATCTGCTTGTAGGCTGGGACTGCGTGGCTCTCCTCGGTAGCGATGAACCGCGTGCCCATGTAGCCGAAATCCGCGCCCATGGCCTGCACGGCGCGCAGCGACGTGCCGTCGCACAGGCCGCCGCCGACGACGATGTACCCGTCGAAGAATTCGCGTACCGCGCTGACAAAGGGTGGCGCCGCCATCGGGCCGGTGTGGCCACCGGCCCCCGAGCAGACCAGCACCAGGCCGTCCACACCGCTGGCCGCTGCCTTGCGTGCGTATTCGGGCGTATTGACGTCCGCGAACACCAGGCCGCCATAGCCATGCACCGCCTCCACCACGGCACGCGGACCGCCGAGCGCCGTAATGACCAGCGGCGCCTTATGCCGCACGCAGATCTCCAGATCAGGCTGCAGTCGCTGGTTGGAGGTATGCGCGACCAGGTTGACGGCCCAGGGTGCGCACGGCTGGCCGGCCGACAGGCGCGCGTCGCGAGCCGCGGCGATTCGGCTGATCCATTCGTCGAGGATTTCCGGTGTCCGGGCATTCAGGGAGGGCAAGACGCCGATGGCGCCATTGGCGCATGCGGCGTTGACCAGTTCGACCGAAGACACCAGAAACATCGGCGCGACGATCAGCGGCAGACTCAGGTGCTCGAACAGGGAAGCTGTGGGGGCGGATGGCTTCATGATGGGGCGTTGTACTTGTCCTATTACTTCAATATATGAACCATATGGGCAAAGCATTGCCACATCCCTGATGAAAGAACTCCGCCGGATGAGCATGGCACGCTCGTCCGGATTCAGGTAGGTGGCCTAGACTTCAACATATGAACCAATATATTTGATGGGCCGGTAGTGGTCAAGTTTCGCGGCTCAGGGTCTTCCCTGGCTCAGTTGCCGATCCGGGCGCGGAGTGATGCCGCGGGTACAATACGCAATTTTTCAACGAACCGTTTTCATGCCAGTGACTCAGCGGCACATCGCCAACAGCTCCGTGGTCCGAGCCCTAGCCATCGTCGGTGATGGATGGGTCCTGCGCCTGTTGCGCGAAGCCTTTCGCGGCGTCCGGCGTTTTTCCGACTTCCATGAGCGGCTTGGGATTCCCAAGGCGGTGCTCACCAAGCGGCTCAACTATCTGGTGGAGTCGGGGATGTTCGTGCTGGAGGAGTACCAGAGCGTGCCCCAGCGTTACGAGTACCGGCTGACCGAGATGGGCCTGGATTTCTGGCGCGTGCTGCTGACCATGTGGGACTGGGAAGTGAGCTGGGATCCGGACCCCAACGACATGCGTTTTAGGCTCGAGCACCTCGACTGTGGCCATGTGATCCGCCCCGTGTCGTCATGCAGCCATTGCGCGCAACCCTTGCAGCTTGCCGACATCTCGCGCGGTCCCGGGCCCGGGCAAGGCACCGAGCCGATGCTGCCGCCGCGTTCGCGGCGGCGCATGAACGCCAGCAGCGTTAAGAGCCCTGGCGAGCACGCATTGCGCTCACAGATCATCCAGTCGGTGGGCGATCGCTGGACGCCGATGGTGATGGGGTGCATCTTTCGCGGCAGCCGCCGGTTCAACGAGATCGAGGCCGAGCTGTACATTCCGCCCTATATCCTCGGCCAGCGTCTGGACGAACTGGTGGGGCTGGAGCTCATCGAACGCCGCCGCTACCAGGACTCCCCGCCGCGCGACGAATACCTGCTTACTGCCAAGGGGCTGGCACAGCACCACTACACCCTGCAGCTCATGCGCTGGGGCGACCGTTGGCTCGCCGGCGACAAGGGCCCGCCGCAGATCATGGTCCACAAGATGTGTGGCCATGCCTTCCATGCCGACCTGCGCTGCAGCCACTGCGGCGAGCTGCTGGAGCGCGAGCGCGTCAAGCTCTTCTAGGGTTCCAGGGGCGTTCTAGGGAAAACACCAAGGCCAATCTTCTTTACATCGTCATTACATGGTTCGTATATTGAAGTTAATATGACCGACAGCAAAGGAGCAAGGAATTGGATGCCTTTATTGTGGACGCCGTGCGTTCCCCGCGCGGACAGGCACGCGCAACCGGTGCGCTGGCCGGCGTCAAGCCCGTACACCTGCTCGCGCAGATGTACGAGGCGCTGGCCGCGCGCACTGGCATTGACACCGGCGCGGTGGAGGATGCGGTGATCGGATGCGTGTCGCAGTCCGGCGAGCAAGGGTCGAATATCGGCAAGATCGCTGCGCTGTACGCGGGGTGGAACCCGTCGATGTCCGGGGCGACCATCAACCGCTTCTGCAGTTCCGGCCTGTCGGCCGTCAGCCTTGCGGCCTTGCAGGCTGGTGCGGCTGAGGGGCTTGCCGTCGGTGGTGGCGTGGAGATGATGTCGCGCGTGCCGATGTTCAGCGACAACGGCGCGTGGCGCAACGACCCCGAAATTGCCGAAGCCACGCATTTCATGTCGCCCGGCATCGGGGCGGACCTCGTGGCGACGCGGTACGGCTTCAGCCGCGAGGCTTGTGACGACTACGCCGTGTTGTCGCAGCAGCGCGCGGCGGCCGCCCGGGAGGCAGGGCGTTTCACCGCCTCCATTGTGCCGGTGCGCGACATGGCCGGTGAAATCCTGCTGAAGCATGACGAGACCATCCGGGCCGGCACCACTGTCGCGAAGCTCGCATCCATGGAACCGGCCTTCGCCGCCGAGGGCGAAGCGGGCGGCGATGCCCGGCTACTGCGCCACTTCCCGGAACTCGACGTAATCCGCCACGTTCATCACGCCGGCAACTCGCCGTGCATGGCCGATGGCGCGGCGCTCGTGCTCGTGGCATCCGGCAATGCACTGCAACGCCACGGTTTGCGGCCGCGCGCACGTATCGCGGCGGTAGCGGACGCCTGCGTGCCATTCGTGCAGACCGGCGCGGTGGAGGCCACGCAGAAGGCGCTGCAGCGCGCCGGGCTGAACCTGGCGGATATCGACCTGTTCGAGGTCCGTGACTCGTTTGCCGGCGTCACGCTGCATTTCATCGATACGCTCGGCATCGATATCGAGCGGTTCAACGTCAACGGCAGTTCGATTGCGCTTGGCCATCCGATGGGCGCCACCGGCGCCATGCTCGTTAGCACTGCACTGGACGAACTCGAGCGCATCGACGGGCGGTACGCGGTGGTGGCCATTCCCGGCGCTGCCGGCGTTGCCGTGGCGATGGTGATCGAGCGTACCTGAGCAGAAGGCGGAGTCCTGTTACGCCGCCTATAAGGTTCATCTATTGAAGCAATAAAGGTCGCAAGCAATGGGTGACGCGCTGGCGACTGACAAAATAAGCGTACTCGCAGGAGACAACTATGAAGCGCCCCTATGCCGCCTTGCGCGTTGCCGCGCTGGGCCTGGCTGCCTTTGCTGCCGCCGCCGTACCGGCGTACTCGCACGCCGCGCCGCCGTGGCCAAGTCGCCCGATCACCGTGATCGTGCCGTTCCCGCCCGGGCCCGTGGATGCCAATGTGCGCATCCTGACCACGAAGGTGTCGGCCATCCTGGGTCAGCCGCTGGTGCTGGAGAACCGTCCGGGCGCGGGTCAGCGAATCGGTGGCGCGGCGCTCGCACGCGCGCCGCGCGACGGCTACACCATCGGCGTCATCACGCAGGCCGGCGCAGTGGTTGCCCCCGTGCTGGACGCGACCGCCCAGTACGACGTCCGCAAGGATTTCACCTATCTGACGATGGGCTACGAGTCGCCGTTCATTGTCACGACGCCGGCGTCCAGCGGCATTCGGACCCTGCGCCAGCTGGTGGACCAGGCCAAGGCAAAGCCCGGTGCTTACAAGTTCGGATCGACCGGCGCCGGCACGGCCTTCCATATCTGGGGCGAGGCGTTCAACAGCACGGCAGGGATCAAGCTGCTGCATGTGCCCTACAAGGGCGAGTCTCCGCTGCTGCAGGACCTGGTCGGCGGGCAGGTCGACATGGCCTTCTCTTCGCCGACCGTGCGCAACCTGGTGGAGTCGGGCAAGCTGGTGGCGCTCGCCACTACAGGCGATACGCGCGCACCCCAGTTCCCCGATGTGCCTACCGTGCGTGAGCAGGGCGTGCCATTCAGCGCCGTGTCGTGGCTTGGCTTCGGTGCGCCGGCGGGAATCCCCGATGCGATACGCGACAGGCTCGTCGCGGCATTCCATGAAGCCATGCGCGATCCGCAGGTGCAGGCCACCTTCCTGGCCAACGGCCTGCAATTGCAACCGACTAGCCCGGAGCAATTCCGCCAGCAGGTGAACAGTGAGACGGCACGCCTGAAGAAGATGGTGACCTCGCTGGGCATCAGACTGGAGTAAGCGCTTTTGCCGGCGTTCCCGTGCCGGCCCTTCCATTCCCGCGGCCCTCACTGCGGCCCAGTCCGGAGCACACCATGAATCAACCCACCACGCTCGCCGGCGTCCATTCCGGCGGCGAGCTGGCTCACAGTCGTCTCAACGCCGAACACTACCGCGTGCTCGGCCTTTCCACGCTGGGCGGCGCGCTCGAGTTCTACGAATTCATCATTTTCATCTTCCTTGCGCCGATGCTGAGCGCGGTGATGTTCCCGCCCGAGGTGCCGGCGTGGCTCAGCCAGCTCCAGACGCTGGGCATTTTCGCCGCCGGCTACCTGGTGCGGCCGCTTGGCGGGCTGGTGCTGTCCGTCCTAGGCGACAAGCTGGGCCGCAAGCGCATGTTCGGCGTGACGCTGATCCTGATGGCCGCGCCCACGCTCTGCATCGGCCTGCTGCCAACCTATGCTCAGGCCGGCGCCGTGGCGCCGCTGTTGCTGCTGTTGTGCCGGCTGTGCCAGGGCATGGCCATGGGCGGTGAGTTCCCGACCGCCATCACCTTCATCGCCGAACACGTGCCGGAACGCCGGCTCGGCTTTTCGATCGGCACGCTCGGTGCGGCGTTCACGCTGGGCACCATCCTTGGCATCTTCGCAGTCATGGGAACGGGCGCCTTGTTCGACAAGTCGCAGATGGCCAGCGTGGGCTGGCGGCTGCCGTTCATCGCGGGCGGCGTGTTCGGGCTGATGTCGGCCTGGCTGCGCCGCCACGTCAAGGAGACGCCGGTCTTCGAGGAGATGCGCCGGCGCAAGGACGCTTCCGAGGTCATGCCGCTGCGCACGCTGTTCCGCCGCCAGCCGCGCGAAGTCCTGATCTGCCTGGCCGCCAGCGCCACGACGGCCGGCGTTTTGTCCGCGGCGCTGCTCTTTCCGGTGACGTACCTGCAGGTGGAACTAGGCTTCTCGCGCGAGGTGGTCCATCACGCGCAATTGTGGATGACGCTCGCGCTCCTGGCGGGCACGCTCGTCGGCGGCGCTCTGCTGGACCGCTTCGGCTGGGTGCCGGTGATCACGCTGTTCGCGCTTGGCACGGCGGTCGGCATCTACTGGGCGTTTGCCGCGCCCGATCCCCAGACCTTGCCCTACGCCTGGGCCATGGTGGGCTTCGGCGCGGGTTTCACGACCATGATGCACAACATCCTGGTGCGCAGTTTTACGCCCGAAGTCCGCGTGACCGGCATCGCGCTGACCTACAACCTGTCTCAGGCAGTACTGGGCGGCCTGTTGCCGGTTCTAATGGGATCGGTCGTGCATTTCTGGCCGATGGGGCTAGTCTGGATTCCCACGGCCTTCATCGTTCTGGCCATTTTCGTGACGCCGTTGTCGCTGCGCTACCGCAAGCCCATGCATAGCTGTGGACATGGCCTGACCGGCTGACCGGCGACGCCTGATTCCTTTTCTACCAAGGAGATGTCGATGGATGGATTTACCTTGCTGCCCCCGCGCGGCACACGTGTCGTCGTCGTGGGCGGCTGTGGCGGCATTGGCCGCGCCGTGGTGGCACAGGCCGTGGAAAGCGGCCTGCGCGTCGCCGTGCTCGACCTGCCGCGGTCGATGGCGCTGTTCCCGCCGCCGGACGGCACGCTCGCGGTCGGCTGTGACGCCATGGACGAGCAGAGCGTGGCCGCTGCCTTCGAGACGGTGTCGCGCGAATTCGGCGGGCTTGACGCGGTCATCAACCTGGTCGGTTTCACCAAGGAGCGGATGCGTCTTGACGACATGCCCCTGGCCGAATGGCAGGAGATCACGAGCGGCACGCTGACCAGCGCGTTCCTGGTGAGCCGCGCCGCACTGCCGTTGCTGCGGGCTGCCGGCGGCGGGGCCTTGGTCCATACCGCGTCCACCTTCGGCGTCGCCGTGTCGCTGCCCGGCTATGGGCCGTACGCCGCATCCAAGGCCGGCGTGATCAACCTGGTCCGTGCGCTGGCCACGGAATGCGGGCCCGACATCCGCGTCAACGCCGTGGCGCCCGGAATCGTGCAGACCGCCTTCCTGCAGGGCGGCACCGGGCGGCCGGAGAAGCAGGAGCGGATTGATGCCGACGCCGTCACGCGCATGCTGCCCATGCGGCGGATCGCGCAGCCGGACGAAATGGTCGGCACGTTCCTGTTCCTGATCGGGCCGGGCTCGGCCTACATCACGTCGCAGACCATCCATGTGAACGGAGGCCTGTGGTCATGAGCTTCCCGATTCCCGCCGATACCACGAGCTTCATCGACGGCGACTTCGTGTCGCCGGGTGCCGCCACCACGCTGCCTATCATCAATCCCGCCGACGAGCAGGTGGTCAGCCTGCTGCACGAGGCCGATGCCGGGGAAGTGGAGCGCGCCGTAGCCGCCGCCCGCGACGCGTTCCTGCACGGCCCCTGGCCCCGCATGGCGCCGGCTGCACGCAGGGAGGTGTTCGCCCGCATCATTGACCTAGTCGGCCGCAATCTGGACGAACTGGCTTGGTTGGAGACCGCCAACACCGGCCAGACGCTGCACTATGCCCGCCAGTACCAACTGCCGCGCATTCTTGGCAGCTTCCGCTTCTATGCCGAATGGCTCGGCCAGGCGACTGAACTGGCCACGCAGGACGGCGAAGCCACGCTGCGCTATGTGCTGCGCGAGCCGCTGGGCGTGGTCGCGCTGATTTCGCCATCCAATGCGCCCACCGCCCTTGCTTCGACGAAGATCGCGGCGGCACTCGCTTTCGGCAATACGTGCGTGGTGAAGACCTCGGAGCAGACGCCGCTGGCGCTGGCCAGGCTCATGGCGCTGCTGACCGAAGCCGGCGTGCCGCCAGGCGTGGTGAACCTCGTCAACGGACGCGGCCACGTCACCGGGGACGCGCTGGTGCGGCATCCCGATGTGCGAGGCATCTCCTTTACCGGTGGCACCGCCACGGCTCGCCGCATCGCTGCCATTGCAGGCGAAGGGCTCAAGCGCGTGGACCTGGAGCTTGGCGGCAAGTCGGCGAACATCATCATGCCGAGCGCCGACCTGGAGCGTGCCGTGGACGCCGCACTGCTGGCCATCTTTACCAACAACGGACAGCAGTGCTTCGCCGGTTCCCGCATCGTATTGCACCGGGACATCGCAGACGCCTTCATCGACCGCTTCGTGGCGCGCACCGAGCGCATCCGCGTGGGGCATCCGCTCGAGCCGTCGAGCGACAACGGGCCGCTGGCCTTCCGCGCCAGCTATGAGCGCGTGCAGTCCTATGTCGATATTGCGCGTGCCGACGGCTGCAAGCTGCTGGCCGGTGGCACACGCGCACCAGGCTTCGAGCGCGGCTACTACTTCCGGCCCACCGCGGTGCTGGCGCCGTCCAACGCCGCGCGCGTCTGCCAGGAGGAAGTCTTCGGGCCATTCGCCGCGCTGCTGGTGGTGGATTCGCTCGACGAAGCAATCACGGTCGCGAATGATTCGCGCTATGGGCTGGTTTCCTACCTGTGGACCGGTGAACTGTCGGAGGCCATGGATGGAACACGTCGCATCCAGGCTGGCAATGTGCTCGTCAACACGCCAATGCTCTCGCTCGACCCACGTCTTCCGTTCGGTGGCTACAAGGAGTCAGGTGTCGGGCGTGAGGGCGCGCTGCCGTCACGGCATTTCTATACAGAGGAGAAGACGGTAACGGTGGCACTGACGCCGCCGGCCTTGTCGAGGCTCGGGGTCTAGGTCGCGCTTGCCCCGCCGCTCGCGCGGCGGGGCGCATCCGGCATCTCCGGCGTCAGAAGAGATACCGGGTGCCCAGATTGGCCATGAGCGTGCGCAGGAAGGTCATGAGTTCCGGCTGCTCGCCAGCGCTTCCCATGATGCTTGTCGCCCGCCGGAGCGCAGGTATCCAGCGCGTGAGCTTTCGTTTCTAGATCCGTTTCGAGGGTTGGCCGCAATTCGCGAACAATCCGCCAAATCTCCACATCTCCACATCTCCGCGCGGTAATCTTTCTGCGACGTTCGGTCGTGGTCAGCCCCTTCTGCTCGTAGGCCCGACCCAGGCAATGCACCATCTGGATTCGCAGATTGGTCGAGGTCTGCTCAAGCGGCAGGTACTCGTTGACGTATCGCTACTGGAAGGTAGACGTGACGGTTTCCCAGGCACTCAGCCGCATGCGGCGCTTCTCGATCAGCTGGATCAGCGAGTTGAACGTCTTCTGCCCTTTCGACAGCGTGGATCGGTTGTAATCGTACGTGAAACGAAGGCTGTGCGCATTCTAGCGGATGAGCAGCGGATAGGAACCGCGTTGCGCAGGTTCATAACTTGGATATCCAACATATCGATAACCGCTCTTAGCGATATAGAGACGTTTTTCTGGCAAACTGCAGTCTTGCGATTTGCGCCTCACCTGCGGCACGCCGCTTGACCACCGTCAGTCAGGACTTATCGCGCTCCAATCGACGCTCGATGCCAGACTCTCCCATCCCACCCGATTTCCCCGACGCCGCCTCTTTGGCGGCCCTGCGCGCCTGGTACGCGGGCGCGTCGTCGCGTCAGGCGGTCGCACGCTATTGCCCCGACGCGCTGGGCGCGGGCCGGTCGGCGCGTGGCGTGCTCGGGGATATCCGCCGCCAGCTCGTCGAGTTCGCGCGGCGGCGGCGGCGCGAGGATTTTGCTGCACTGTTCTGCTGTCACGCGGCCGATCGGGCCAGCCACGCCAAGGGTGTCGCCCGCGCGCTCGAAACGTTGCGGTCGCTGCCTCTTCCCGAGCCGCAGATCAGCGATTCGGTTGATTGGTGGCTGTCCCCACGCGCGGTCACCGCGCTACGCGCCCATGGCATCCGCACGCTCGCCGACCTGACGGTGCGCATCCCGCGCCGGCGCCGTTGGTGGGCCGCCATCGATGGGCTAGGCGCCCGCAGCGCCCGGCCCATCGAGGCCTTCTTCGCGGCGCACCCGAAGCTCACCGAACGGGCGCGCGCCCTGGTCACGGTGGCACCGCCCGATCCGGTCGTGCCCTGGGAGCAAATCCGGTTGCCGCATGAGATAGATGGATCACATGGAGCCTTTCGGGCCCCGCGCCAGATGTGCACGCTCGACGCCAACAATGACTATGAGGCCATCGGGGCCTGGCTGGCCTTGCACGAGTCGACCGAGACCGAACGTGCCTACCGCAAGGAGGCGGAGCGCCTGCTCTTGTGGGCCATCCTCGAGCGCGGCAAGGCGCTGTCCTCGCTGACCACGGAAGACGCGTCGACTTACCGCGCCTTCCTGCGCCGGCCCACGCCGCACCACCGCTGGGTCGCGCCGGCACGGCCGCGCTCGTTGCCGGAATGGCGCCCCTTTACTGGCGCCTTGTCGCCACGCTCGATCGCCTATGCCTTGTCCGTGCTCGGGGGCATGTTCCGCTGGCTAATCCAGCAGCGCTACGTGCTGGTGAATCCTTTTGCCGGACTGAAAGTGCGCGGTGGCCAGCGGGCGGCCGGCCTGGACGCCTCCCGCGCCTTCTCGGCAGGCGAGTGGGAACTGGTGCGGACCATCGCCGACGGGCTTGAATGGTCCCATGGCTGGACGGAGCCGGCCGCGCAGCGACTGCGGTTCCTGCTGGACTTCGGGTACGCTACCGGCCTGCGTGCCGGTGAACTGGTGGGCGTGACGCTTGGCGGCATCGAGATCGGCGCGCGCGGCGAGCGCTGGCTGCATTTGGTCGGCAAAGGTGCCAAGCCCGGCAAGGTCGCGCTACCGTCTCTGGCGCGCCACGCGCTCGATCAATACTTGGTCCAACGCGGACTGCCGGTAACGCCCTCGCACTGGCAGCCGGACACGCCCCTACTCGCCAATCTGGACAGCGCCGCGGCCATCACCACGCCGCGTCTGCGCGACGTGTTTCGCCGCTTCTTTCTGCTGGCTGCCGACTTCATCCAGGGCGACCATCCGGCGCTGGCGGACAAGCTGCGGCGCGCCACACCCCACTGGGTGAGGCACACCCATGCCACACATGCCCTGGCCCGCGGCGCAACCCTGACAACGGTGCGTGACAATCTGCGGCACGCCTCCATCACCACCACCTCGATCTATTGCGCACAGTAGAACGTTATGTAGAGTAGCCACGGCAAACGCTTCGCGAGCAAGGCGTCAGCTTTGGTTCGCTGCACATAAAGTTTCATGATGGAGTTCCTGGCGGCCATTGGTTTCGCCTTTTGTGAGGAGCTCGATCATGGAGCAGTCGACCCATCAAGTTTCAAGCCACCTGCCGTTGCAGCAGTTCGTTGCCGGTGCCGTGGGCGAACTGGAGAGGCTTCACTACAGCAGACGATCGCTGGGGCGCTATCGCGCAGTCTGGCGACATCTCATCGCGTTTTGCCACGAGAGGAGCCTGGGAGATGAGTACTCGCAGGACCTGGTGACACAGTTTTGCACCGCGTATCAGATGCGTGATGGTGAATGCCTGAACTCACGCCAAGGGTGGCGACGGCATATCGTGTTTGCCCTTAAGGTTCTAGAACTGGCTCTGGGCTGCCCCAGCGAAGCACTCGACACGACAGTTCGCGCAAGTGCTCGAACGTATTGAATGGCTAGTCGAAATTGGCGTTGACCGCCATCCCATCGGCCTCAACGATGTTCTGGTGCGGCGCTTTGCGCATCGCTTGGCGGCTCGCTCGCCATCGTTCAGCGCACGAATCAAGGAGCCGGCACGCACCCTCGAGGTGGGCTCGTTCCTACGATATTGCCTGCTCATTGCCACTGATCAATTGATCCTCATGTTTCAGCGCCGGGTGGCAGATCTATGGCGGCAGAGTGCCGACGGTGTAACGGCTCCCGTCGACTGGGCCGCACAATACAGGCAACTGCTCGATGAGCTAACCAGCTTGAATAGCGATGCGAGTATTTCAGATACGGAGCTGCGCTCGCATCTGGCTAACCTGGTAGCCGGCAAGAGAGCTCAGCGCGTACCAAGCCGGGCATCTGCAATCAGGCAGCGGCTAATCGACGCCATTAGGCCCGTGCGCGCGTTACTAGTGGCGGTCGCGAAGCTTCCCTGGCAAGCCATCGGAGAACACCCCGCAATCGACGCTTTGGGCAAGCTGCGCGACCTGTATGCGAGGGGCGATCGACGATTACCCAATGATGTGACCGCTCCTCGCCTAGGACAAGCCTGGGTCGAGGCCATCAGCGGTTCGGATCGCGAGCGCGCCTTCCGAGCATTTGAAGTCGCCACCCTGTTTGCCTTGCGTCGGGCCGTTCGCAACGGCTCGATTTGGATCGAGCATTCATTGAGCTTCAGAGGTCGCGAGCGCTTATTTCTGCCAGCCGAGCGTTGGCAGGCTGAAGCTCGGCGACACCATTCGCGGCTGTCGCTGCCAGCCCAAGCTGACGACTTCCTCAGGCCGTTACTTGAGCGCGTGCGCACAGGCATTGCCGCAGTGGCGGCAGCGACGCGCGCTGGTACGCTACGCGTGGATGACGAGCTGCACCTGGCACCACTAGCGGCACAGGAAGAGGATCCTGAGGTCTCAAGACTGCAGGCCCGCCTTGACCGCCACATCGGCGATGTCCAGCTACCTGAGGTCATCCTGGCAGTGGACGCCCAGGCGCGCTTCAGCTGGCACATGCTCGGCCGCGAACCCCGGTCTGAGCAGGAGCTGCTAACGGTCTACGCCGGCATCCTGGCGCATGGCACGAGTCTGACGGCGGCCGAGTGTGCCAGGATGATTCCCCAATTGTCGGCCACAAGCATTCGCCAAGCCATGCGCTGGGCGGGCGATGAGCGGCGACTGGCCCAGGCTTGTAAAGCAGTTCTGGAGTACATGCACCGCCATCCGATCGCGGCAAGCTGGGGCCGGTCGGACCTCGCCTCCTCGGACATGATGAGCTTGGAGACGAGTCAGCGTGTCTGGCAGGCTCGGCAAGACCCACGGCGCCAAACCGCCTCGGTCGGCATCTATACTCACGTTCGAGATCGGTGGGGGATCTTCCACGCCCAGCCGATTGTGCTCAACGAAAGGCAGGCCGGCGCGGCAATCGAAGGCGTTATTCGGCAGGAGCGAATCGAGACCACGCAATTGGCAGTCGACACCCACGGCTATACGGACTTTGCCATGGCCTTGGCCAGGCTTCTGGGATTCGACCTCTGCCCGCGGTTGCGCGAACTCAAGCAGCGTCGGCTATTTGTACCCCGCGGAACCGCTATCCCGGAAGAGATCGCAACCGTTTGCGTTGCCAACGTGGATACTGCAGCCATCGAGGCACATTGGGACTCCTTGGTACATCTGGCGGCCTCGGTGATGTCGGGACACGCCAGTGCAGTGGCAGTGCTGGGCCGATTTGGCTCGGCCGCCCGTGGTGACCCGCTCTACGAAGCCGGCGTGCAGTTGGGTAAGCTGCTGCGTACCGCCTTTCTAGCCGACTACTTCGTCAATGCCTGCTTTCGGCGAGAGTTGTTGCGAGTGCTCAATCGCGGCGAGGCGGTCAACTCACTGAAACGTGCAATATATACAGGTCGGATCTCGGCGGCCCAAGCCAAACGCACGGACGAGGTGCAAGCCGTTGCCGACGCGTTGAGCCTGTTGGCAAATATTCTGATGGCGTGGAATACCGCCCAGATGCAGTCGATGCTCGATCAGGAGATAAGCCGGCGGCAGCCCATGCCAGCCGAGTTGTTCGGACGCATCGCGCCAACGAGGTTGGAGGGCATCAACTTGCGAGGCGTCTATCGCTTCCCGATTGAGCATTACACCGGACAGCTGCTGCCGTCCCAGACAGCACCCAAAACAAGGGCTGCAAGCTGAAATGAGACTGGCTTTGCCCCCAACTTTGCAAGATCCAGTGGTCGGCGTAAATGCATTTATAATCAATGACTTACATCAACAAGCCCGCGCCAAACCTAGGCTCGCAACCGTCGTAAATTGCACCAAAATCAAAGCCACCCCAGGCCGCGGCGCTGGCCGATCGGCTCGCGGTAGCCGAGCAGGCGCAACGCAAGGCGGCGGGCGACCTGGAGGCCGTGCAGGCGGAACTCGCCGCGGCACTGCGCCGGGCCGAGCGCGGCGAAGCGGAAGCGGCGCTCGCGCGCCAACTGCTGGCCACCTTGCGCGTCGCGCCGCGCGAACGCGACGGCGGTGGCGGTGGTGGAAGGCGGCGCAAGGGAGGCAGTTCGGCGGCGACCGCGCCGGAAGAGCAGGGCGACGGTCAGGGGGAAGCTCAACAGGATGAGCTGGGCGAAGAACAGGGCGACGAGCCGGGGGCGGCGCTACCCAACGATCAGGACGAAGGCAACGACAGTAGTGACGGCAGCGATGACAGCAAAGACTGAGCGGGCGGACGCGATCCGCTGGATCCAGGCGCAGATGGACGACGACGGGCAATCCCCCAAGCTTGCATCACATAAACGCCGATGGGTAAGTTCGAACGACACGCAAGAGACAAGGTCTCACCGTCCATGGGATAGGAAGCGTCTGCACGTGCAGTGACTTCAATGAAGGAGAACGAATTGGCCCCGAAGCAAGTGGTTGAACCCGTTGTCGCGAGCAATGCGACGGACGGACTTGGTCAGATGGAGCTTCCCATCGTTGAGGCGATGCGCGACGCGGATCTCGTCATTGGTGAAGCCAGTGGTGCAGGCGTCGGTAGTGGCAGCGATGACACTCAGGCCCGACGCATGGACTTCTGGTCGACAAGCCGGGATAGCGGCCCGACGGCGACCGTGTCATATCGGCGCCGGCGGCCTTACACAGCCCCGGACGCTTCAACGGAAGACGTGGCACCGGAAGCATCGATGGAAGCCACCGCCGCGGAAGCGTTGACTGAATCTGACGCGCCGGAAGCGCCCATTGAAGCCATGCCCTCGGAAGCGACCACTGAAGCCGTGGCCGAAGCTCCGGTTGAAGTCCTGGCCACGGACGAACCGACGGAAGCTGCCGCCCAGGACGAACTGACCGAAACGGCCGCCCCGGTAGCACCGCGTTACGCCCCAGCTCCGGAAGCTGTGCCGGAAGAGGTGCAGGCCCCGAAGCGCGGTCGGAAGCCGAAAGCGCTCACCGAAACTGCCGCTGCGGAAGCTGCGCCGGAAGCGATGCGGGCCCCGAAGCGCGGTGGGAAGCCGAAAGCGCTCACCGAAACTGCTGCTGCGGAAGCTGCGCCGGAAGAGACGCGGGCTCCGCAGCGCGGTCGGAAGCCGAAAGCGCTCACCGAAACTGCCGCCTCGGAAGCTGCGCCGGAGGAGACGCGGGCCCCAAAGCGCGGTCGGAAGCCGAAAATCCTAGCTGAAGTTGCCGCTCCGGAAGTCACGACTCAAGAGAACCCAACCCGGAAGCGCGGGCCGAAGCAGATAACACTGCCTGGAGTGGAGGCTGCCCCGGAAGCGCCGACTCAGAAGACGCGAACCCGGAAGCCGCGACAGGAGCAAAAAGCGCCTACCGCAACTCAAAGCCCGTCCCAATCCTCACTGCTCGCTCAACTGGCATCTGTCAATGCGCAACTTGAGCAGTTGCGAGCCACGGAAGTGCCAAAGGTCGTGGAGGAGATTCGGCAGTTGATGCAGGAGTACGACCTCAGCATTGAGGACATTGCGGGCAAGCCCAGTGTTGAGCCCGCTGCCCGCGCTGTTCCGACCAAGACGAAGGCCGCGCCGCCTCCGAGGTACCGCAACCCCAAGACGGGCCAGACCTGGTCGGGGCGCGGTCGGGCACCCGCGTGGATTGGCAAGAAGCCCGAGCGTTTCCTCATCGATCTCTTGTACTGAACGACAGGTTGGCGGGCACGGCCGGTTCGCCCCCCTTCTGACTAGCACACTCGGCAGGCCGGAAGTTCGGCGGCCACTGCGCAGGAAGCCCAAGGGGAAGAGCCGGGCAACGAGCCGGGGGCGGCGGCGATGCCTGGCAACCAGGACGAAGGCAACGACAGCAGTGACGGCAGCGATGACAGCAAAAACTGAGCGGGCGGACGCGATCCGCTGGATCCAGGCGCAGATGGACGACTACGGGCTCACCCTCGAAGAGCTCGACGCGGCGGGGTGCTTCGCGCCGCCACCGCCGCCTCCACCGCCCGCACCACCGGCGCCGGTGGTTTGCTACCGCAACGCGGAAGGGCTCACCTGGGACGGGCAGGGCGAGATGCCGTCGTGGCTCAAGCGGGCCGTCAATGCGGGGCAGAGCGTGGAGTTTTTCCGCGTGGGATAGGCCCGCCGATGCATTTGGCCCTCAGACCAACGGCGATCTGACGAGGGCTCACCGACACAACCAACGACGACCCATTTATGAAAGTACGCGTTTTTACCCTGTTGTGGGTCGCCGCCACGGCGAGCGGCGGCATGCTGCCACCCACGCCGGCACACGCCGGCGTGTTCGACGATGAGCAGGCGCGCAAAACGGTCATCAACCTGCGCGACCAGTTCAACAGCTTCCAGGCGACGGTTACCCAGCGCATTGAGCAGAACAGCCGCACCACACTCGACCTGCAGAACCAGCTCGAAGGCCTACGCCAGGAAGTCGCGCGACTACGCGGCCAGAACGAAGTGCTGCAGAACACGGTGGCGACGCTGCAGAAGCAGCAGAAGGACTACTACGCCGACCTGGATGCGCGCCTGAAGAAGTTCGAGCCGCAGCACGCTTCGGTCGAAGACCGCCAAGGCACGTCGCAGCCGGGCGAGAAGCCCGAATACGACGCCGCGCTCAAGCATTTCCAGGCGGGCGACTTCAAGAGCGCCGGGAATTCGTTCTCGTCGTTTATCAAGAAGTATCCGCAGAGCCCGTACCTGCCGCTGGCGCAGTACTGGCTCGGCAACTCGCTCTACGCGCAGCGCGACTATAAAGGATCCACCTGGATGCTGCAGAAAATGATCCATGCCAACCCGACGCATCCCAAGGTGCCGGACGCCATGATCGCAGTTGCCAATAATCAGCTCGAGTCCGGCCAGAAGGCTGCCGCGCGCAAAACGCTGGAACAGGTGGTGGCCAAGTATCCCGGTACCGAAGGCGCGCGTGCGGCGAACAACCGGTTGAAGACGCTGAAGTGAGTGGGGCGGCTTCCAGCCGACCGCACCACGCGCCGAAGGCCTGCTTTAGGCGGTGATCGTCCTTTTGCTGTAAATTGATACGATCGTGCTCCCAGATCTCTTGTGAATCAACGACTTGCGACAGAGTCGAAATTCTCGATAAAAGGGAAGTCGGAAAGCCTTGCTGCGGAGCGGCTTTTCCGGACGGTCACCGTATCAATCTGCAGCAAAAGGACGATCAACCCAACTACCAATGCTTGGGCTTCCTTAGGGTTCTAACGAATATAAGAGGGCAGAATTCCCTCACTCTTTGATGGCCTGCGGCTCCATGAAACGGAAACTAGGATTTCGCCATATCGAGACGGTCCACGCGATCGTGCTGACGGGGTCGGTGACAGGGGCAGCAGCGCGCCTGCATCTCACACAGCCCGCGATCAGCAACATCTTGCGGGACGCCGAAGAGCGCCTTGGCTTTGCGCTATTTGAGAGGCGTGGTGGACGCTTGTTACCGACACCCAGCGCAGATCAGTTGTTTGAGGAAATCGAGCGTTCCTTTATCGGATTGGACTCTATTAATGCCTGCTGTGAACGCATTCAACGCAACCAGCTAAGGCATCTGTCGGTTGCGTGCACCCCTGCCTTTGCTGCCGCCGTATTCCCGAGGCTGGCAGCCGCCTATATGCAGCGCTGCGCGGATGTATTTCTGTCAGTCCATTCTCGGGACGCGCATCACGTCGCCGCCTTAGTCAGTTCCCGAAAGGCCGACATTGGCTTCGCACTTGAGGTGCCGCCGGTGCCTGGCGTGGAGAGCGCGGTGATCGCCGAACTCCCGATACTGTGCTACCTGCCGCCCGGCCACCCGCTCGCACGACGGGATGAGGTTACCCCGGAGCAATTGCTCGGCGAGCCGATGATTTCCCTATCGAGTATCGAGGGTATCGAAGAGCTGGTGGGGGCCGCATTTGGAGACTGCGGGGCTACTCCGGTTCCGGTGGCGGAATGCCCGGCCGCCATCGCGGCCTGCGGCATGGTGGCGGGAGGGATTGGATTTACTCTGTTTGATTGTCTGCCGGCACAAATCTATGATCCCGCTCGCCTGAGCGTGAGGCGGTTCGCGGCGTCGCGCCGGTTGACGTACCGGGCATATTGGCCAAAATCCAAAACAGCGGATTTCGATCCCCAGCCGCTGGTCACGCTGGCGCGCGACATCATGGCAGAGATGGCGGCCAAGGACTTCTAGCGGAAGCGCGCCAGTCCATAGGGGGCAGGGTCTAATGGGGCGGGGCCGCCGGTTATGAGGTGGGTGATTAGCCGGCCGGTCATTGGCGCTCCGGTCAATCCGGTATGGCCGTGACCGCTCGCAATGTAAAGTCCCGGGTGAGTCGGTGCTTCGTCGATGATTGGCACGCTGTCTGGCGTAGAGGGACGAAGCCCAAACCATGTGCTGGCGCCCCTGGTAGCAATGCCTGGGAATAGGCTCTGAGCAGTAGCGAGGATCGCATCCGCCCGCCTTTCGTCGGGCGGATGCCTCAGGCCTGCGATTTCGACGGTGCCTGCAAAACGCAGCCCGCCGTCCATCGGGGTCACAGCAACTGCCTTGTCCTTGTAGATAAAAGGACAGGGAACGGTGACGCCGGGATCGGGGAGTTGCACATGGTAGCCGCGCTCCGCTTCGAGAGGCAGGCGGATACCGAGCGGTCGCAACAGCTCTCCGGAGAAGGCGCCGGCGGCAACGACCACGCGCTCCGCGCGGTCGTCACCAAGATTACTCCACAGCCGGAATCCGGTACCATCCGCTTGCAGCTTCACAATACGCCGTTGCAGGATGCGCCCCCCCTCGCGCTCGAACCGGGCGGCCAGCGCTCCAGTCAGGCGCTGCGGATCTAGTGTGTGCGCGTGCTTGGGGAAGCATATGCCGCCGCGCACGTGGCCAGCCAGGCTCGGCATCATCTCTCGGAGCCGTGCCTCGCTCAGGCTTTCGTACTTAACGTCCTGCTGCCGGCGCAATTCATCCACAAGCCGGTCGGCCCGAGATCGGCCCTTGCTGGCAGACCACAGATGTAGTTGCCCGCCGGTCCTGATCAGTTCGTCACAGCCGTCCTTACCTAGTAACTCGCGATAGGCCTCCAAGGCCGGCGCGTGCAGGGCACGTAGCGCGTGTGACGCATGAATCACGCGTTTGCGTTTGCTGGCGCGCAGCCATGCAAACAGCCATGGCGCAGCTCGAACTAGGTGCGGTGGATAGATTGCAAGCGGACCGCTGGGATCGAGTAGCCAGCGCGGCAGTTGCCATACCATGCCTGGTAGGGCGATCGGGATGCAGCTGTCGACGCTGATTAGCCCAGCATTGCCGTATGATGCACCGCCCCCGGGGGCGAGCGTATCGTAGATAGTTACCTCGCAGCCTGCGCGCCGTAGCCACAGTCCGGTACAGAGACCGATGATGCCTGCACCGACGATGGCGATCTTGCCAAGGCGACTCGCATTGGTGGGCGCTGAGGGTGTCGGAAGATACGGATAGGCGTGCATATGTGAATGCCAATAGGATTGGGCGGCAGGGCTCCGGACAGGGTCGACACTGCGCCGGCTCTTACTTCCATATTGCGCGCGCATGCGAGATCTGGCGATTTCGCATTCGTGATAGCGTATTTGCAATCGTGATTCGACAAGGTCCTCATTTGCCTCCGAAGATTCGCTAACGCGGCCCGGATCGCCGAGCGGCGGGCAGATGCCCCTCAGTTCAGCACGCGGCCGCAAATCAGCATCCAGACAACCGATAGGGGGAGCAAACATGTTGAGCGAAGCAAATCGAATTGGACGGCGGTGCGTCATTCGCGGCCTGGCAGGGATAGGCGCTTGGCTGGCAGTGGGCCTTTGCGCAACACAGTCTGCCCACGCCGAGGCGCCGGCTCGCTTTATCGTGCCCTTCCCGGCCGGTGGGGCCGCTGACGCCATGGCACGCGTGCTAGTGGAAAAGCTCAGGGTCGAGCTAAATCAGACTGTGATCGTGGAGAACCGCCCTGGTGCCAGCACGCGCGTGGCGGCGGAAGTGTTGAAGCAGGCGGTACCAGACGGGAATACGGTGCTGATGACCTTACACGACACGATGGTGATTGCGCCCCTTGTCTACAACAATCTTCGCTATGACCCCGACAAGGACTTCGCACCCATCACCGAAGTGGCTGCCCTCAACTATGGGCTGGCGGTTAGCGCAAGCTCGCCATATCGGAACTTGGCTGAATACGTCAAGGCGGCAAAAACCGACCGGAACGTGGCGACAGTCGGCGTGTCCGGGCTTGGCTCCGCTCTGCACTTTGTTGCATTCGAGTTCACGAGGCGTTCGGGGGCCGATATCTCCATCGTGCCGTTCCAGGGTGGCCCGGCGATGGTGACCAACTTGGTCGGCAATCAGATCGGTTCGGCGGTCGATGGGCTCGGCGTGTTTGTAGAGCAGCATCGAGCGAACAAGGTCCGTGTGTTGGCTGTGTCGGGCAAACAGCGAAGCAGCCAGCTTCCCGATGTTCCAACCTTCAGTGAACAGGGATACTCCTCGCTGGTTGTGGGTTCGGGTTATTCGCTCTATGCGCCAGCCGGAACGCCACCAGCAAAGGTATCACGCTGGAACGCAGCAATGCGCAAGGTCCTAGCCATGCCGGATGTTAAAAGTCGAATTCAGAACATTGGATACGAGCCCCTGCCCGGTTCGACACCGGCGGAGGTCACCCAGCAACAGAGGCGGTTGGTGGAATACTGGGCTCCCATCGTCCAATCCGTGGGCTTCAAAGGCGACTGAGACTGCGAGGAAACGTGGCAGGTGATGCGCCATGTCGCGCCGTGGACAATGCATCAAAGCTGGCCAATGACCGGGTCCCGCAGCGGCCGAATTGCCTGAAATGCTGGTTCCGGTGCTCCCGCATTCCACCTCTGTCCTTCAACTCCGGGGACATCACGGCGGCGGCGGGGCGGGGGGCACGGTCACTGAGCTGTGTCGCCTCGCTTCTTGAACGCCGCCACCACTCTTTCGTTCAGGCCCAACCGGTAGAGTGTCGCGCCCACTTGGATCAACAAGGCCCGTTCTTTCCCCGCGATCGCTGGATCGGCCAACAGCACCGCCAAGCCGGCAATCGCGTCGTCGATCTCCAATTCCGTCGCGTCATCCAGCGCAAGGCGCTCGAAGTCTCGTATCACGTCATCTGGGTCCATCGTGGCTCCATGTTGCTTCTTGCGCCAGTCTAGCCGACGACGCGGTCGTCCGTGAGCGTGCGGATCAGATCTGCTGAGTCCAGGCCCAAATGGCCGACTACGGGCTGACCATGGAGGACCTGGAAGCGGCAGGGTGCTTCGATCCGCCGTCCCCTCCGCCACCGCCGCTACCCGCACCAGCGCTAGTGGTTTGCTACCGCAACGCTGCGGGGCAGAGTTGGGACGGGCAGGGCGAGATGCCGGACTGGCTGCGGCGGGCAATCAATGCGGGGGCAGTCGGTGGAGTTTGGGGTCGGATAGTCGCCGGGTTCGCCGCTTGCCGCTGCCCGCGCATTCCGGAGCACCTCCCTTGCGCTATCATCCGGCCCATCTGGGGTAATCGTCCTTTTCTTGCCGATTGATACGGTTATCACAACCAGCCCCGAGTCCCCTGTTGGCGTGGCGTTGCAGCCCATTCGTTGACGTTATTGCGGCCATCCGAGCACTTGTCGTACAGTTTTGACCCGAACGACACCCAAAAAAGTGCAGATGTCGGCATTTGCGTATCGCTACGTTGGCAGGGAAGAGTTGCCTGCCCGCTTGACAGAATTTGACCTGCAGCAGTTTTTTCAGCTCACCAGTGCTGACATCGCGGCAATACGGGAGCGGTTTCGGGCCGACAGATTCGCCGCGGTCGGCCTGCAGCTCGTTTGCCTCCGGGCCTTCGGTCGGCCGTTGGACCGGTTTGCTGTCGTTCCGCGCAATCTCCTTCAGTACGTGTGCGAAGCTTTCTCCGCGCCGTTGCTGTCGATTGCCAGCCTGAAGTCACTGTACCAACGACGTCCGACGTTGTACGAGCATCAGCAATGGGTCAAGGAGCACCTTGGCATCAAGCCGTTTGATGTCACCAGCCAGACCGCTTTGCAAGAGATGCTCCGCGTACAAGCTGCCGCTGCGGCAGACGTGGATGAGCTTGTCACCACTGCTCAGCGATGGCTATACGATCGCTGCCGCCTCATTCCCGGCCAGCGCCAGATCACCAACTTGGCACGGCATGCATTTTCCAGCTACGAGGCGCAAATGCTCGCAGTGGTCAACCGCGCAGTGTCGGTGGCCACGCTGCAGCAATGCATGGAATCCGTCCGCAGTCCACGGGCTGACGGCTCTGCAACGCACCTCGAGTGGATCAAGGCGCCTTCCAGACGCAACGGCCCGAAGAACCTCGCTGAAACGCTGGACAAGATCCGCTACCTGAAGTCCCTCGCTGTGCACGAGTGGAATCTGGATGACATCGCTTTGCCCAAACTGCGTGCCTATGCGCAGAAGGTGCAAGCAAGGCGTCCGGCCAAGACCAAAACACTGAAGGAGAGCACCCAGGCGCTTGAACTGGTGTGCTTTCTACGGATGAGTTTGCTGGAACTCACCGATATCGCGATGCACCAGGCCAGCCGACGCAGCCAGGATCTGTTCCGACGCGCGGCCAGCACGGCGCAGTCGACGCACACCCGCTCCGCCGTGGAAGACAGGCAGCAGGCGCTCAAGGCCAAGGCCGTCCTGCAAGACAAGAGCAAGCCGACCGAGCAGCGAGTGGATGAAGCCCTGGAGCACCTGGCCGTCGTCACCGACGCGGCGCATTCGAGCTTTGCGTCACACGTGCGCGCGGCGCTGACCGGTGACCATCAGCGGATTCACGCTCTGCTGTCGGGCCTGGAAGGCCTGGAATTCGGCGGCAGGGAAGACGATCCCGGCTTTGCGAACCTCAAGACGTGGCGCGACCTGCAGACACGGAAGATCAACGCTCTGCCAGAAGACTTTTCGGAGACCGGCGTTGGCACGGCGTGGCATGACCTCGTCCATGATCCTGACCCAAAGCGCGGCTATCAGGCCTTCTCTGCCTGCACGATGATGTCGCTACGAAATAGCCTGCGTCGGGGCAGCGTATGGATTGACCACTCGATGCGCTTTCGTGATGCCGACCAAATGCTCATCCCTGCCAAGGAGTGGGAGCGCGACCGTGTCAAGTATCTCGGGTTATTGGGCCTGCCAGCGGCGGCTGATACCTTCATCGAACAGCTACTGGATACGCTTCGTGCTGGTGTGGCTGCGGTGGCCGAGGCCTCCGCTAAAGGCAAGATCGAAATTGGAGACGACCGCATGCTTCACCTGCCGGCGATTGTGGCGCTGGAGCAGGACGATGAGCCGCGCCGCACGCGCGACTTGATCTACAAGACAATCGGCGAAGTGCAGTTCCCAGACCTATTGTTGGAGGTCGACGCCGCGACCAATTTTAGCGAGGTGCTGCTCGGGCACCGGGCGAAGTCCGTGGCCGAACTGCTGTCGACCTACGCGGCCTTGCTCGCCCATGGCACCGAGATCGATGCCAAGGGCATTGCTGCGATGATTCCCGGCATCGACACCGCCCAGGTGTCACTTGCCATGCGAGGATTGGAGACCCATGGCCGTTTGCGCCGGGCCAACGAGGTGGTGGCTGAATTTCAAGGAAAGATCCCATTAGCCACGCACTGGGGCACCGGAAAGAAGGCATCGGCCGACATGATGTCACTGGACGTTTCACGACATCTGTGGATCGCTCGTGTTGATCCGCGTCGACGCACCTACGCGACCGGCATCTACACCCACGTGCTCGACAAGTGGGGCATCGTCTATGACCAACCGATCGTCTTGAACGAGCGTCAGGCAGGGGTTGCCATCGAAGGCGTAGAGCAACACAATCGCAGCGAGGACCGTATCCGCCTGTCGTTACTGGCAGTGGATACCCACGGCTACACGAACAGCGCGATGGCCCTGGCCAAGGGCCTGAGTTTCGATCTATGCCCGCGGCTGCGCGATCTGGCAGAGCGCAAGCTGTACTTGCCAGCAGAGTTCAAAGTGCCGGAATGCATCGAGCGTATCACCACGAAGCGCTTGTCCTTGAGAGCCATACGCCTGGGTTGGGATGATTTTCTACGGGTGCTGGCATCGATCCGCATCGGCCGCATTAGCGCAGAGCTCGCCATGCAACGTTTGGGCAGCGCCGCCCGGACCAACAAGGCGCACAAAGCTGCCGAGCATCTCGGCCGGCTGTTGCGTAGCATCTTCCTCTGCGATTACGTGACCATTGAAGACTTCCGCCGTGAAATCCATACGTTGCTCAGCCGAGGGGAATCGGTGCACCAGTTGCAGCGCGCGATCCATGCTGGCCGGGTACCACACGAACGCGGCCGGCGAGGCGATGAGATGACGGCGATCTCGGGGGCGCACGCGCTTCTGACCAACGTCGTTCTGGCGTGGAATACCAACCGCATGAACGATGTCGTCGAGCGACTTCGCAAGGGGGGCACGAACATCGAGGACGCTTGGCTGCGCCGCATGGGGCCGGGGCATTCCGGGCACATCAACTTCCGGGGGATCCTCAGCTTCGGTGTCGAGCGCTACATTGACTCGCTGATCCAAGGCAGTGGCGCAACAACCCGACAGGCTATGGCATAACTGCCATCGAACGCCGCAGAGCAAAATCTGCCACAGATTGGCACCGCGGTGGCTCGAGACCGAAATACGGCAGTACCTTCGCAGCGGCAGCTACGACAGCAGTTTCGCAGGCTGGCCAGGCATACTTTGGCGAGACAGTGCCTGCCAACCGCGTGTCAATCCGCAAAGAAAGGTCGGTGCAGCGCGAAACAGAGGATCGCTAAGTCATTGTTTCATAATGTTTTTTCAACCCTGACCGTATCAATCTGCACGAAAAGGACGATTACCCCATGACAGCACAGCGGACGTTCACGGACGAGATAGCCAATGGCTGAGACTGGCCGGGAGCGGCCCAATGGTGCTCCCGGACTGAGTGTGGGAGCGGGGCTGCAAGCGCAATCTAGCCGGGTTGCAAATGCTCATGCCACGCAGCCAGCCAAGCTAGCTACAGTTCAGCGCATCGGCTGCGAAATCGCCCACAGGCCATCGAACATTGCCGCATATAGGGTGGCGAAATCGTGGCTCTGGATGATGAGGCCATAGTCTTCTCGCTTGGAGGACAGCATGACAACTTTGTCGTCGTAGACATAGGTCGTCATCGCAAGCGTGATGTGCTCGGGGGCGTATCGCAGCTCGCGCAATTGCTGATCGGCGTGCGGCCACAGAGCATCGATGTCTTGCGACGACGAGCGAAGCACGTGCAGTCGGATGCCTGCCTGCACGCGCTTGGCGATGTATTCATCCATGACCACGCTGCCGACTGACTCCAGCAACTGAGCAGCGGATAACACACCGCGCAAATGCTTCGACTGGGCCGTCAGGGTGTCCCACAGTACGGTGCGCACAGCATCCTGTCCTTCGTAGAAGCGGATCTCTGGTTTGGTGCGGGAACTGTTGTACAGCGAGCGCAGTTGCGGCATCAATTCGGCCAGCGTGCGCTGCCGCGCTTCCAGCCGTCGCATCAGTACATTGGGATCCTCCGGCACGACGAAGCGCTTGTCCTCCCGGTCCACCAGCCGCACCAATCCTTCTTCCTGGAGCCGCTCGATCACGCTGTACGCCGTGGTGCGGCCGAGGCCGGCCCGGGTGGCAACCTGGTTGACGGGGGCTTCGCCGAGCTCCAGCGATGCCATGTAGGCGTTGTACAGCTTGCCCCGGATTCCAAGCTGATGCATCGCGAGTTCTAGCTCCATGATTGTCCTTTGTTTTTGACAAACTCTATATTAACAAACAAAAAAATATTATAAATCAATGTATTACGTAGTCCAGTGTTTTCGACAACGTCGTTGACACTGACTCGGGTGCTGGCCATAATTTGCGGCATGCCAGGTGTCCGCCGCGATGCGGGCGCCACGATAGGAGACAAGACCATGACCCTCTCGCCGCCAAGGCCGGGATGACTTTCCTCGCCCGGTAGCAATCCGCCCACGCCCCTTGCCCGGATCGATGGGCCGCACCCGCACCACATCGTTGCCATTTCGCCTTCGCCTCGCGCAGGGCGTGGAGATGCTCGTCCCTGCGCACGCAGTCGACGGATTCTCCGGAATGGCACGCCCCCCATGGAATCGAAGGAGCATATCCCCTTGGAACAGAACGACAAGCTCTGGAGCCTCATCGAGCAACGACTCGAGGCCTCGCCCGACGCCACCGCCGTCATCGAGGGCGAGCGCGCCATCACCGTTTCGCAATTCCACGCGCAGTGCGGGCATGCCTTGGCATGGCTGCAGGCGCAGGGCGTGCGCCGCGGCGACCGGGTCGCGGTCTGGCTGGTGAACCGCACTGAATGGCTAGTGCTGCTGTTCGCGCTGGCGCGCCTGGGCGCCGTGCTCGTTTCGGTCAACACGCGCTATCGCAGCGAGGAGGTCAGCCACATTCTCGGCAAGAGCGGGGCCCGACTCTTGGTCTGCCAGCCGGGCTTCCGCAAGATCAACTTCGCCGAGATCCTGCGCGGCATTGCTCCCGATGCACTGCCGGCGCTAGAGGGCATCGTAGTCGTCGATGCCGGCGACGACACCTCCGACACGCTTCTCGGGCGTCCCATTGCCCGCTTTCCGAGACATGATGGCGCCGCCTCCGCGGAGACCGCGTTTGCAGCGGACAGCTCCGACTCCGGAGAGGCGGTCATCTTGTTCACGACGTCGGGCACAACCAAAGGACCCAAGCTGGTTATGCACCCGCAGCGCACGCTGGTCGACCACGCCCGCCGCTGCGCTTGTGCCTACGGGCTGGACCAGCCAGGCGCGGTCATGCTGGCGATGCTGCCGTTCTGCGGCGTATTCGGCTTGAATGGAGTGCTGGCGGCGTTCGCCGCCGGCGCGCCGGCCGTGCTGATGGACGCCTTCGACGGCGAGGCCGCTGCGGCCCTGGCGCAGCGCCATCGCGCTACCCACACGTTCGGCAGCGACGAAATGTACCAGCGCATGGCTGAGGCAGCTAAGGGCGAGCGGCCTTTTCCCGCGGCGCGGTTCTTCGGCTTTGGCGCCTTTACTTCGAGCTTTGGCGAGTACGCGCGCCACGCGTGGTCGCGAGGCATTCCGCTGGTTGGACTCTACGGCAGCAGCGAGGTGCTGGCCTTGTTCGCCGGACAGCCGCTGGAACTGCCGCTCGATGCACGCCTTGAGGGTGGCGGCCGGCCGGTGGCCGCAGCGCTGGCGAAAGTGCGCGTGCGGGACACGGAGAGCGGCGAGCTGCTGCCGCCCGGGCTCTCGGGGGAGCTGGAGATCCGCGCCCCGAGCAATTTCCTGGGTTACTTCAATGACCCACAGGCCACGGCGGCCGCAGTGCTTCCGGACGGCTTCTTCCGCACGGGCGACCTTGGCCACCTGCGCGAAGACGGTACCTTTGTCTACGAGACTCGCATGGGAGACGCGATACGTCTGGGCGGTTTCCTGGTCAACCCGGTCGAGATCGAGGCGGTGCTCAAGCGCTTCGACAGCGTGGCCGACGCGCAGGTCGTCGCGGTAGAGATCGAAGGCCGCACGCGCGTGGTGGCGTTTGTCGTGCCGAGTCCTGGGAGCATGCCGGTGGGGGCCGACCTCATCGCGCAGGTGGGCGCGCAGACGGCGTCCTTCAAGGTGCCGGCGCGCATTTGGTTCGTCGACGAGTACCCGGTTACGCAGAGCTCAAACGGCGTCAAGACGCAACGCAACAAGCTGCGCGACATGGCCATCGAGCGCCTGGCGCGGGGCTGAACGCGCCGCATGCACACGCACCGCAGATTCCAAGGAAACATCATGTCCCATTCCTACTACTTCGAAGACTTCGAGGTCGGCCAGGTTTTCGAAAGCACGGCCAGGACCGTCACCGAAACCGATCTGACCATGTTCTCCATGCTATCCGGTGACTGGAACCCGATTCATGCCGACGCCGAGTTCGCCGCCCAGTCCCGTTACGGCCAGCGCGTGGTGCACGGCACGCTCGGCATTGCGATGGCCACCGGGATGATGCACCAGCTCGGCATCTTCGAGCGCACCGTGGTGGCCATGATGTCGCTCGGCAACTGGCGGTTCGTCGCTCCCATGCTCGTCGGCCAGACATTGCATCTGCGCCTGGGCATCCTGGAGAAGGAGGCCGGCACGAGCCGCCGCGTCGGGCGCATCAACCGCAGCCTGCAATTGCTCGACCAGCATGGCGCACTGGTGCAGGACGGCGTCAGCGACGTACTGGTGCTCAAGCGCAGCGCGGCCTGACGCCGGCGCGGACATGAACAACGACAACAGGAGACATCCATGCACAGCATGACCAGCTTTTTTACCGAACTGATGCGCAGGTACCTGCCCGATCCCTTCGTTTTCGCGATCGGGCTGACCATCCTCACCATGGGGCTGGCCATCGTGGTTGAGCAGCAGAGCGTGGCCACGACGATCGATAACTGGGGCGCGGGCTTCTGGAACCTGCTCGGCTTCACCACGCAGATGGCCGTTATCCTTGTCATGGGATATGTGCTGGCGCGCGCGCCGCTGGTCGACGCGCTATTGTCGGCCCTGGTCAGCCAGGTACAGCGCCCGGCCACCGCGGTCGTGGTTGCCACGCTGGTCGGCGGCGTGGCCAGCTACATCAATTGGGGATTCGGGCTGGTGGTCGGCGGCATCGTTGCCAAGAAGCTCGCCCTGAAGCTGCGAGACGTACACTACCCGCTGATCATCGCCTCGGCCTACAGTGGCTTCACGCTCTACGGCATCGGCCTGTCGGCGACGATTCCGATCGTGATTTCCAGCAAGGGGCACGCGCTGGCCGACGCGATGGGTGTCATTCCGCTGCGCGAGACCATCTTCTCCGCGCCCATGCTGTTGGCTGGCCTGGCGCTGCTGATCACGCTGCCCGTTCTGAACGTCATGATGCTGCCCCGCCGCGCTGACCAGGTGGTGCCGATCGATCCTGCGCTGGCGCCGGCCGAGCAGGGAGCCGCTGGTGCGCCGGCAGCGGCCTCCGCAGGCGGTAAGACGCTAGCCAGCCGCCTCAACGACAGCCGTCTGCTCAGCCTGGCCATCGGTGCCGTGGCGGCGGTCTATCTCTATCGCTACTTCGCGGCCGGCAAGGCGTTCGACGTCAACATCATCAATTTCGTCATCCTGTTCGCGGGCATTGTGCTGCTCGGCACGCCCGCGCGCTATGTCGAGATGCTGAACGAGGGCATCAAGGCCGTCGGCGGCGTGATTCTCCAGTACCCGTTCTATGCGGGCCTGATGGCGATCATGGCCGGCAGTGGGCTGGTCGAGAGTATCTCGCACGCCTTCGTCGACATTTCCACGCCGCACACGCTGACGCTGTGGGGCATCGTCAGCTCGTTTCTGATCAACTTCTTCGCGCCCTCGGCGGGGGGGCATTGGGTGGTGCAGGGTCCCTTCATGATCGCGGCAGCGCATTCGCTCGGCGCGCCGCTGAACCAGACGGCGATGGCTGTGATGCTGGGCAATGCCTGGAATGATCTGGTTCAGCCGTTCTGGCTGCTGCCGGCTCTGGCCCTGTCGCGCTTGCACCTGAAGGACATCATGGGCTACACCGTTGTCCACATGCTGTGGGTCGGGGCTGTGTACAGCGTTACCTTGTTGATCTGGGCGCGCCTCGGCTGAGTCCAGGCTTCCTTGACGCTCCCGATCGCCTGCTTCCATGCAGCCGTCGCGAGACCCACACCTTTTTCGAAACCACCATGTCTCAGATTTCCCACATCCCACCCGTCCTGCGAGAGCTTGCGTTGCCCGTGATTGCCTCGCCGATGTTCACTGTCAGCTACCCGGAACTGGTGCTGGCGCAATGCAAGGCCGGCATCGTCGGTTCGTTTCCGGCCCTCAACGCTCGCCGGCCCGAGCTGCTCGATGCCTGGCTTGGCGACATGAAGCGGGAACTGGACGCCTTCAAGGCATCCAACCCCGGTGCTACCGTCGGTCCGATCGCTGTCAACCAAATCGTTCATGCCTCCAACGTTCGGCTCGAACAGGACGTCGAGACCTGCATCAAGCATAAGGTTCCGATCCTGATCACCTCGCTGCGCGCGCCCGTGCGCGAGATCATCGATGCCGTGCACGCGTATGGCGGCATCGTGTTGCACGATGTCATCAACCTGCGCCATGCGCGCAAGGCACTGGAAGCGGGAGTCGATGGCCTCATCGTGGTGGCTGCCGGTGCAGGCGGCCATGGCGGCAAGCTATCGCCGATGGCGCTGGTAGGCGAGGTCCGGCGCATCTTCCAGGGTCCGGTCGCGCTGTCTGGCGCGATTGCGACGGGCGACGCCATCCTGGCGGCACAGGCGATGGGCGCCGACTTCGCCTACATCGGAACCCGCTTCATTGCCAGCGAGGAAGCCAATGCCAGCGATGCCTACAAGCAGGCGCTGCTGCGTGCCAGTGCAGCCGATATTGTCTACACCAATTTGTTCTCCGGCGTCCACGGCAACTATGTCCGCGAGAGCATCGAGCTGGCCGGGCTCGATCCTGACCGCCTCGACGTTGCCGACAAGAGCCTGATGAGCTTCACGGACGGGCGCTCGAAGGCCAAGGCGTGGAAGGACATCTGGGGCGCGGGGCACGGCGTGGGACAGATCGGCGATCTGCCTCCGGTGCGCGAGATCGTTGCGCGCCTTGCGACCGAGTATCTACAGGCGAGAATCCGCATCGCCGCACTATAGGCACGTCGCCGCTGCTGTACAGCACGCTCGCCTGCGCCGGGGAGGCGAGCGTGCGGCGTTGGAGGCCGGACTCGCCCGGACGCCAGGCGGCCGGCGCCATGCTCAGTCCGCCGAGCGTCGAGGGATACCGTCGCGCTTGCCGGTGCGCGGGCCAAACCCGGCATTCCCCGGCCGTGCCGGCGGGGATCCCCGTCGATCGCTTTCCCAAGGCAATCCGTGCTCGAACTTGCCCTTGAGGAAATCGACGAAGGCGCGCAACTGGGGGGGCGTGTACCGGTTTGGCAGCGTGATGGCGTACAACGCAGCACCCGGCGAGCGGGTGAGCCGGTATTCGTTCAGCACGGTTTCCAGCCTGCCGCTGTTGAGATGTTCGGCCGCGACATACGAGGGCAGCAGGCCGATGCCCAGCTTCGCCGCAGCCATCTCACCCAGGAAGCCATAGTCCGCGCATTCCAGATGCGGCTGGATGGAAACCCGGTGCACGTCGCCGCTGCCTTGATGCACATACTCGAGCCCCACGCGCGTGCGTACGCCAAGGCAGACATGGGAGGCCAAGTCTTCCGGCGTCGCCGGATGCCCGTGATCCGCCAGGTATTCGGGGTTGGCGCATAGCATCCATTCGACCGGCCCCAGCGCCCGCGCCACGCAGCGTTCGCCGGGCTCGTTGGTTACCCGCAAGGCCAAGTCGATATTGCCTTCCATCATATCCACCGCGCCGCCCTTGAAGGTGACGGAGAGCGATACCTTGGGATACCGGGCGCAGAACTCGGCAAACATGGCTGTCAGGTATAGGCGGCCGACGGCCGGGGGGCAGCTCACATGCAAGGGGCCACGCACTGAAGTGCCGAAGGTGTGCAGCAGCTCATCCGCGCGCTCCACCTCGGCGCGGATGATGGTGCACTGCGCATAGAACGCCTCGCCGACCTCTGTCAGGCTCATGCGACGGGTGGTGCGCCGGATCAGCAGCGCTTCCACGTCCCGCTCCAGCTTCCGGATGCGCCGGCTCACGTTGGAACGGTCGATGCCGAGCTTGAGCGCGGCGTTCATGAAACTGCCCGATTCCACGACGGTGGCGAAGAACAGATATGCGTCGAGTTCCATGTCTGAACGGTAGATTGGTGCGCCGGGCGCAACGTGTCTGTGCGCCGGCACCAGCTTACTTGTCTGGAGGGAGGGTGCAATACTCTCCCCAAGCCCATTTTCCTGATAAAGAGGCCGGAGGAGACATGAAGCGGATCATACCCGCGCTGCTGCTGTGTGGTGCAGCCATCGCAACGAACGCGCACGCCGAATACCCCGTCAAGCCGATCACGCTGATCGTGCCATTCCCCGCGGGAGCTACAACCGACACTGTGGCCCGCGTGATCGGGCAGGCCGCTTCATCCCAGTTAGGCCAGCCCATCGTGATCGACAACAAGCCTGGCGCGGAAGGCCAGGTGGCCGCGCAGGAGGTGGCTCGCACGGCCCCGGACGGCTACCGCCTGCTGCTTGCCACCTCGGGCAACCTGTCGCTGGTACCGGTGCTGCGCAAGAAGCCGCCCTACGACGTGCTGACTGACTTCACGCCGATCGCCGATGTCGGCCGCTTTGGCTTCTTCCTGTACGTTAATCCCGCTGTGCCGGCCAGCAATCGGGACGAGTTTCTCGCCTATGCCAAGGCCAACCCCGGAAAGCTGAGCTATGGCACCGGCAACAACACCGGTGTGGTCGCGTTTTCGCACTTCAAGACGCTCTCCGGCATCGACATGACCCAGGTGCCCTACAAGGGGGAGCCGCCGGCCATGCTAGACCTGATCGCCGGGCGCACGCAGGCGATGATCGGCACGACCATCGGCGCACCATACCTGCGCGAGGGCAAGCTGCGCGCGCTGGTATCGATCAATGCCCAGCGTAACAGCCTGCTTCCCGATGTGCCGACCTTGCGTGAGGCTGGCATGAAGGATCTGGAGATCATGCCCTGGGCCGGTTTGGTCGGGCCGGCAGGGATGCCGAAGGAGGTGGTCGCTCGTCTGAACCAGGCTTTCGTGGCTGCTATGAACAATGCGGACGTACGCAAGCAGATGGACCGGCTCGGCTTTCCGCTGACACCGTCCTCACCCGAAGCCTTCGGCCGGCTGATCAAGAACCAGCTCGCGGTGCATGGCCGCCTCGTGAAGGCCGCCGGGCTGCAGCCCGAGTAAAGCGCACACAGCAAAGGACAAAGGAGAGAGTCAATGGTCGCCTCGCTGCAATATGGCGAAGCCAGGATCGAGGGCGCGGAGATCGAGCGCCGCGCCGGACGGGTCGCAGGTGGCCTGATGGCACTGGGCGTGGGAGAGGATGATGTCGTGGCCATCGTGCTGCGCAACGCGCCCGCGCTGTTCGAGATCACGCTGGCCTGTAACCGGGTCGGCGCGTACCACTGCCCGGTCGACTGGCGGTTCACCGTGGATGAGCTGGGCTACATTCTGGAGGACAGCGGCGCCTGCGTGCTGTTTATGGAGGCGGACCTGGTCGAGGTACTGCGTGCCGCGGTCCCGCATGGAGTGCGCGTGGTGGCGGTCGGGCCCGAACTGCTGACCTTGCAGGCCTACGAGGTGTCGTGCGATGACGTTGACGTACCAGAAGACGTGCTCCGCTATGAGCGCTGGCGCGATGCCCAGGCAGCATACGCCGGCCCAGCGCGCCGGCCACGCGGACGTTTCGCCTACACCTCGGGCACCACCGGGCGCCCCAAGGGCGTGCGGCGCCTCGTGCAGGGCCTGCATCCGGAGCAGCCGCGCCTGCTGCGCGAAACCGTCGAGGCCGTGTTCGATTTCTCGGCCGATGCGCGCGTGTACCTGTCCGCGCCGCTGTATCACGGGGCTCCCAACCTCTACGGTGTACAGGCCATTCTGTCGACCGACCTTCTCGTGCTGGATCCCCGGTTCGATGCCGAAGGCACGCTGCGCGCCATTGAGCGACATCGCATCTCGCACCTGTACCTGGTGCCGACCATGTGCGTGCGGCTGCTGGCGCTGCCGGAACCGGTGCGCAGGCGCTACGATCTGTCGTCCGTCCGCTTCGTCGCGTGCACCGGCGCGCCCTTTGCGGTTGCCGTCAAACAGGCCATGATCGATTGGTGGGGGCCGGTGATCAATGAGTCGTACGCGTGCAGCGAGATGGGCATGGTCACCGTGATCTCGTCGGCGGATGCCATCCGCAAGCCGGGTTCGGTCGGCCGGCCGGTGAGCGAGGCCGAGGTGCGCATCTACAGCGAGGCGGGCAGCCGTCTCGGCGCGGGGGAGGTCGGCAACATCCATGTGCGCCAGCCCGCGTATGCCGACTTCACCTACCACAATCGCCCCGAGGCACGCACCGCGATGGATTGCGAGGGCCTGGCATGCGTGGGCGATATGGGCTATGTCGATACCGACGGATTTCTGTTTATCTGCGACCGTAAGAGCGACATGGTTATTTCCGGCGGCGTGAACATCTATCCGGCCGAAATCGAGAATGTTCTGTCCGGCATGCCTGGTGTGGTCGATTGCGCGGTATTCGGCGTGCCCCACGAGGAGTTCGGGGAAATGGTCGTGGCGGTCGTGCAGCCCGGAGACGGCGCGCAACTGAATCCGGAAGCGATGCGCGCGTGGCTGCGGGACCGGCTCTCCGCCTACAAGGTGCCGAAGCTCATCGAGCTGCATGCCGAACTGCCGCGCCAGGAAAGCGGAAAGATCCACAAGCACAAGCTACGCGATGCCTACTGGCAGCACACCGGGCGCCGGATCTGAGGCGGTTCCGGCGACGGAGGTGTGCTTCCGCTCTTCATGTGAGCGGCATCTGCCAAGGCGACGCCTGGCCGACTTTGGTCAACTGAGGGGAGGCGCGGCTGGCGCTTCCCGACCCTACTGCGCCATCCGGCCAGTCCAATTGCTCTGACTGAAACCGCGACGAAAACGGCCGGCCGGTTTGTCCCTGCGATGGGTGCCCACACGTTGCATTTCACGTTATGCGATGCAGGCAAGTCATGAGAAAGTAGCAGATCGGAGACCGCGCCAAACCGGGGGCTAACGACCGGACAGAGGACTTCCCCGAAGAGAACTCCGCCAACTACGTCAATGGACGGTTTGACCCCACAGGTGCCGAGGCACTGAGAGCCGGGGAGGCCAGGCTGTTGCAGGGTCAGGCGAATCTGGACGCCGAAATTCGTGCAATTGTCCAGAAGCACCGGACGGCCGCTGGCAATAAATAGTCATTTGGCTACCACAGTACTAGCTATCGGACCTTTCTTGCGAAAAGAACGACCATCGGCAGACCAGCAGTCAGTCGCGATCGGCGTGTCTCTTGCTTTCAATCAGGCCCGTGCGCCGGTAGCCCTAACTATCTTGCAATTGAACGCAAGATGCTGACCGGCGTGACAATGGAGGAATGAGCGCCAAGGCCAGTTTCGCATCAAGTACCAAGTCTGTTCGGCAGCCACTTGAATCGTTTTGGATCACCGACGGGCCAAGTATTACGTGTTGGCGGATACCCTTGCGACGGTGAAAGCAGCGGTATTACCGCAATATACCCGTTCGTCAAACGGCTCAGCCATTCCTGCCCTAGCTCACAGCCAATTGCTATTTAGCCGGGCAGCCCTCTCGGTAATCGGTGGAGCACCACCAGACTTCATCGTGCGCCGAGCGCCGCGGAGGCGGGGAAATGAGCAAGAAGCAATCCCGAACTGCGACAGAGATTTTTCTCAAGGGTTTCAAGGAACCCTATTTGCGCTCGAATGACCGACCGTTTATTAAACTCCTGAACTGGTACACGGGCATCGGAAAGACGTACAACGCGGCGGCCTTTAGTATTGAACTGTTCCTCAACTGCGACGTCATCCCGGTTTTCATCGCCCCCCTGCAATCGCTCGTTTCTCAGTTCAGCGGGGAAGTGCGACAGCACCAGCAGGACCGCAGCTATGCCGACGAGCTCGAACGCGCGGTGGTCGAGCGTGGTGCGGACATCCCGGTCTACCGGCTGTACTCGATTGACTACCACGTCAACGACCGTACGTTCTTCAGCGCCTGCCTTTCTCTGGTTCACTGGTTCGAGCGCAATCCACAAGTGGTCGCGAAGATGGAGCGCTCGCGCAAGCACGCAGACACAGAAAAGAGCATCCGAAGCCGCATTCAAGAGCTGCGTGCTAAGGCGGCGTCCTGCGAAAAATCAAACTTCCTCGGTATGTCCCCGACGGACGAGACCTATGAGGACACGAGAGCCGCCTACTTGAAGTCAGCACGGCAGGCCCGAAGCTTGGCCGACAGGTTCGTCTGGAACCCACGGCGAACGCAGGGGGAGCTCACTGCGCTGTGTCGCCTCGCTTCTTGAGCGCCGCCACCACCCGTTCGTTGAGGCCCAACCGGTAGAGTGTTGCACCTACTTGGGTCAACAAGGCCCGCTCTTTCCCCGCGATCGCAGGATCGGCCAACAGCACGGCCAAGCCCGCAATCGCGTCGTCGACCTCCAATTCCGTCGTGTCATCCAGCGCCAGGCGCTCGAAATCTCGTATTACGTCATCCGGGTCCATCGCGGCTCCATGTGGCTTCCTGCGCTAGTCTAGCGTGACGAGGCGCACGTCAATGAGCTTGACGAGCGAGCCACTGGATCCGTTGCAAAGGGCCGACTATGGGACAGGACGCTGGAAGGCCTCTGAAAGGGCGGGGTGCTTCGGCCAGTCGCCGCCTCCACCCGACCGCCGGTGGGGTATCGCAACGCGGGAAGGCCAGCCCAGGACAGGAAGGACGAGATGCAGTCGACCATGCGGCGTCAGGGCTCGTCAATGCTTCGCATGGCCAAGGGCATTTGCTTTTGCATTGCAGCTGTCACTGAGTCGGTTCCTAATACACCGTTCAATGCCATTTTCGCGCCAGACTTCTTGAAGACCGGTCCCCAATCGACCAGCCGATAGACCGGTCCGTCCTTCTCGATACGAACCCCGGCCTGCGCCGCCGCTTGCTTAACTAGCAGGGTGACAGTCTTCTTATCGATGCCAGTCCGCGCTACCACCTTGACCAAGGTCGCATCGGTGATGGCGTCGATCGCGGCCAGAACGGTAAGCATTCGCCGCAGGTCGCCCCTTGGGTATTTCGGCACGTCGTTGCCATCAACTGGCATATTTACCCCGCTCATGATGTTGGATCGGTTTACCCGAGCGACAGTCTTTTAACGACAAAGAAACGACGGGGTTGACATTTGCCGTGCGTGGCCACGGCGCAGCCCGGGGGCATGCGCTCCGACGGTCCAGATGATTCGCACTAGTCCCGACTTGGCCAACCTAGATGCAGCGGCGAGAGCCCGACGGTCCCTGAACGACCCCTATGCGCCGTTCGAATCTTCCTCAACACGATGACGGCTATTCGAGTCCAACGGTCATCCGCCCTAATGCTGCTGCGGTAGACGGTCGCCATTTCAGTCATTCGGTAATCCGCGCGCCAACGGCAGAAAAGGATCGGCGCAACTGTCACAGGTTGCCATGCCTACGGCCGCGTACCACCGCGGATTCAGCCGACCACCATCCGAAATTACCCTGTTCTCATACTTGTCCGGCGCCATCACCTGGCCACTGGCTCCATTTCCGCCCTGCGCCCCTCCGTAAGGCCGCCCAATACATGACCCGAACTTCCGAAGACAGCTCTGCCTCTTCGATCCTGCATCCAGGCGGGAAGCCGCTCAAGTCAATGCCAGTTTCCACCGCCGCAGCCAGACAGATCACCATGCGCCGCGGGCACGCCGAACGCATCTCCGCGCGATAGAGGAAGAGCAGGGCGGCCTGGTAGCCGATACCGTGACGCCTGGACAGATGCCGTGCCTGCCGTGCGGTAGCACCGCGCCAGTCACGCATCTCGCGCAAGATGTCGCCAAGGCGGTCGATCAACCGGTCTTCGCTGCCGATGCGATACCGGACACGAGTCTTCTGCTCCGCCACGACCGGGCGCTCACGGATATCCCGAATGTGGAGAGCAGGCTCGGCGGGCCACCGAAAGACATTCACGGGGGAACTCACGCCGGTACGTGGTCGGGTCCGGGAGCGCCGGAGCTTGCTCGTTGCCTGAGGAGGAACTTCTGGATCTTGCCGGTCGACGTCCTGGGAAGGTGGCCGATGACCACCTTCTTCGGCGCCTTGAAGTGCGCCAAGTGGGCGCGGCAATGTTCGATCAGTTCGCGCTCGCCGACCCTGGCGCCATCGACGACTTCGACAAAGGCGCATGGCGTCTCCCCCCAACGCTCGTCCGGCTGGGCGACGACGGCTGCCACGCGCACCGCGGGGTGCCGGTAGAGCACCTCCTCCACCTCCAGCGAGTTGATATTCTCTCCGCCGGAAATGATGACGTCCTTGGAACGGTCCCGGATCTGTACATAGCCATCCGGGCAGACGACTGCGAGGTCACCCGAGTGGAACCAGCCGCCGGCAAAAGCTTCCGCCGTGGCCTCGGGGTTCTTCAGGTAGCCCTTCATCGTCATGTTGCCGCGGAACATGACTTCGCCGATGGTCTTCCCGTCCCACGGCACCGGCACAAGGGTTTCGGGATGCAGCACGGCCATGCCTTCCTGCGCAGTGTAGCGGACGCCCTGCCGTCCTTTCCGCTCCGCCAGCGCATCGATGCCGAGGTCGTTCCATTCGGGCTGCTCCACGCAAACCGCCGCGGGGCCGTAGACCTCGGTCAGCCCGTAGATCTGGGTGATCCTGATCCCCATGCGCAACAGGCCCTCGATCACCGGCATCGGCGGAGGCGCGCCGCCGATGAGTCCGTGGACCGGATGGTCGATGCCCGCCTTCCACGCTTCAGGTGCGTGGGCAAGCATCGCATGCACGATCGGCGCTCCGCAGTAATGCGTGACCTGGTGCTCGCGAATCGCATCGAGCACGGCGGCAGCATCCACCCGCCGCAGGCAGACGCTGGTACCGGCGTTGGCCGCCAGCGTCCAGGCGAAGCACCAGCCATTGCAGTGGAACAGCGGCAGCGTCCACAGGAAGACGGCGTGCCGGGGCATGCCCCAGTCGAGCATGTTCGACAGCGCAGCCAGATAGGCGCCGCGATGGTGGTAGACCACGCCCTTTGGGTTGCCCGTGGTGCCGGACGTATAGTTGAGGGCGATGGCCTGCCATTCGTCGACGGGCTCGCCGCCCTCCCAGTACGGATCGCCCCCGGCCAGGAAGCCCTCGTATTCGATCTCCGCCAGCCTGCGGCCTCCTTCGACGGCGGGATCGATGATGTCAATCACCAGCGGCTTGTCGTCGAGGAGTGCCAGTGCGGCTTCGACTACGTCAGCGTACTCCGTGTCGGTGACCAGCACCTTCGCATCCGCGTGCCTGAGCGTGAAGGCAATGGCGGCCGCGTCCAGACGCACGTTCAGCGTGTTCAGCATAGCGCCGCTCATGGGCACGCCGAAATGCATCTCCAGCATCTCCGGCGTGTTGGCGGCCATCACGGCCACCGTATCGCCAGTCCTGACGCCGGTGGCCACCAGCGCCGACGCGAGGCGGCGGCTGCGGTCCAGCATTGCCCGCCAGCTCGTGCGGCGCTCGCCGTAGACGATGGCTGTACGCTCAGGGTAGACCTCGGCCGTCCTGCGCAGGAAGGAGATCGGCGTCAGGGGCACGAAGTTGACCGGGCTGCGCTCCAGCCCATCCGCGCTGTGTTCGACGTATTCCATGGATTGCCTCACTGGCTGCAGCCGTGCGTCAGCGCATTACGTCGCGGGAGATGATCATCCGCTGGATCTCGGAGGTCCCCTCAACGATCTCGAGCACCTTGGCATCCCCGAACGCGCGCGATACCGCGTATTCCGTCATGATCCCGTTGCCGCCGTGGATCTGCACGGCTTGGTGGGCCGCCTCCATGGCCTTCTCGGTTGCGAAGAGCTTTGCCATCGAGGCCTGCCGATCGTAGGGCCGGCCCTCGTCCTTGGCCACCGCGGCGTCGTAGAGCATCAGACGGGCAGCGTGTGCGTGGGTCGCCATGTCGGCCAGCTTGAACTGCAGCGACTGGAACTGGTTGAGCGTCTTGCCAAACGCTGTGCGCTCGCTCATGTAGCGGACGGAGCGTTCCAGCGAGCCCTGCAGGATGCCCAGGCCCAGCGTTCCGATCAGGATGCGGCCGGTGCTCACCTGTGACAGGGTCTGTCTGAGGCCGGCCCCGAGCTCGCCGAGCAGGTGCTCGGCAGGAATGGTGCAGTCCTCGAAGAACAGCTCGAATGTGGTCGATCCGCGCCAGCCGATCTTGTGAAGCTTCTTGCCATGGCTGAAGCCGGGCGTGCCGTTCGGCACGATGAAGTTCGAAATCTCCTTGCGCCCGTCGGGCCGGATTCCCGTCACCGCCGCGATGACGATCGGGCCGGTGATTTCGGAACCCGAGTTGCTGATGAAGGTCTTGGCGCCATTGATGACCCAGCAGCCATCCTTCAGCACTGCGCGGGTCTGGATATTGGCCGCGTCGGAGCCGGCGTTCGGCTCTGTCAGGCCAATGCAGCCGACTTGCGTGCCAGTCAGGATCGGCCGCAGGAAGCGCGCCTTCTGGCCATCGGTGCCGTAGTTGTTGAGCAGGCTGGCCGCCGTCGAATTGGCCATGATGGCTACCGCCACGGCGCAATCGACGCGGGCGATCTCTTCCAGCGCAATGGCGAAGCCAAGCCAGTCGCCACCGCTGCCTCCCCAAGCTTCGGGGTACGGCAGCCCGATATACCCCAGTTCGCCGGCCCGGCGCCAGATCTCATAGGGAAAACTCTCCTCTTCCCACAACCGGTGGGCGACCGGTGCGATCTCTTCCTCGGCGAAACGGCGCACCGCCTCGCGGATCATCTCGTGGTGTTCTGCGATGTATGACATCGTCTTTCTCCTCAATACGACTCGTGCAGCATCGCCAAGTAGTCGTCGACCGTGGCAGTGCGGGGATTGGTGGCGTGGCAGTGGTCCTTCGTGGCGGCGACCGCGATGTCCTCCAACACGTCACGCGGCACGCCCATGGCGCCGAGACCAGCCGGCAAGCCGAGACGGGCGTTGAGTTCGCTGATAGCCAGAGCCGGGTCCCCGCCGGCGGGCAGGCCCATGGCCTGTACAAGTGCGGCCTGCTTGGCTTGGGTCGCCGGCTTGTTGAAGCGCAGCACGGCCGGCAGCAGAACGGCATTCAGCGTGCCGTGGTGCAACGAGACGCCGGGCACCGCGCCCAGCGGGTGCGACAGGGCATGCACCGCGCCCAGCCCCTTCTGAAAGGCTAGCGCGCCTTCCATGGCGGCCATCATCATGTTCCAGCGCGCGTCGCGGTCGCAGCCGTCGGCGGTGGCCTTGCCGATATTGGCTATGCCGCGGCGCAGGCCGTCCAGGGCGATCGCTTCGGCGGGCGGGTTGATGGCCGGCGCCAGGAAGGTCTCGATGCAGTGGGCGATGGCGTCCATGCCGGTCGCGGCGGTCAGGGCCGGCGGCAGGCCCAGCGTCAGTTCGGGGTCGCAGATGGCCAGCTTCGGCAGCAGGAACGGACTAAGCAGGCCGAGCTTGCGGCCGGACTCCATGACGATGACAGCGCCCCGGCCCACTTCGCTGCCGGTACCCGCAGTCGTCGGGATGGCCACCAGCGGGGCGACCCGGCTGGTGATCCGGCTCGCGCCGCCCTCTACCGCCGCGTAGGTCTGCAGCGGTGCCGGGTGGGTCGCCAGCAGCGCGGTGGCCTTGCCCAGGTCGATGGGCGACCCGCCGCCCACGGCCACGATGCCGTCGCAGCCATTGCCGAGGTAAAGGCCGGTCGCGGCGGACACGGCGGCTTCCGTCGGGTTGGATGGGGTGTCCTCGAAGACGGTGGGCGTGCAATCCGGGCCCAGGGCGTCGAGCACCTTGTCGGCGATACCGGCGGCGCGGATGCCGCGGTCGGTGACGATCAGCGGTCGCTGGATGCCCAGGCGCTGCAGCTCGGCTCCCAGCATCCGGATGGCGCCGAAGTCGATGTGAACGGTAGTCAGGTAGTTGATGACAGCCATGTTTTCCTCGTAGATATGTCGATGCGTCAGGCGCGGAATAGCGTTGGGTCCATGCGCGCAAGCGGCTCCGCCACGCGCACCGGCTGGAAGGCCATCAGGTCTAGCACCTGCGACCTGATGTCAATACCGGGCGCAACCTCCTCCAGCACCAGTCCGTCTGGCGCCACCGAGAAGACTGCGCGCTCGGTGATGACCTTGGCCTCCTGGCCGCGCTCGGCCACGTTGCGCCCGAGCGGATAGGTGATTTCGTCCACGCGCTCGACGAACTTGCGCACGCTTCCCTCACGCCCGACCGACAGGAAACCGTCGGTGGTGTCGGCGGCGAGGCCGCCGGTGGTGAAGGTGCCGGTGAACAGCAGCTTGCGCGCGTTGTAGGCGATGTCGATGAAGCCGCCCGGCCCCGGATTGGCCGCGCCGAAGCGGCTGACGTTGATGTTCCCGGCCCGGTCGAACTGGGCAAAGGCCAGCGCCGCCATCGGGCAGTTGCCGCCGTCAATGAAGTCGAACTGCGAGGGGCCGTCGATCAAGGCCTCCGGATACTTGTTGGCGGAGAATTGCCAACCGCTCATCACGACGCCGCCGAAGGGGCCGTGCTCGGTGGTAAAGCTGTAGCGATGCAGGCCGCCGTCGGCGAACAGGCCGTCTTCCATCATCACCGTGGGCACGTCGGACGAAGCGCCGAAGCCGAAGATGCTGACCTCGCCGGGCCTGATTTCCCGGGCCGCCCGCCGAGCGATCACCTTGTCGGCGCCGGGCGTCAGGCGGTCCGAGGCGCGACCGTCGAAAAGCTGGCCGCCGAGATAGGCATCGTCGTACCGGATGTCGGTGGTCATCATGGCGTCGGGTTCCACCACGACGCGATCCACCAGCACGCCGGGAATCCGCACCGCATGCGCCGGCCGGGCGTGGCGCGGCACCAGCTTGCGCACCTGTGCGATCACGGTGCCGCCTGACGCCTTCACCGCCAGCGCCATGGCCAGCGCGCACGACGTGATCGGCTCGTCCTCGAAGCTCAGGTTGCCGTGCTCGTCGGCGCTGGTGGCACGCAGGAACGCCACGTCGAGCGGCCAGCTCGGATAGAAGAGGTATTCCTTGCCGTCCAGCTCCTGCATCCGCACCAGGTCGTCGGTGGCGCGCGCCGTGTACTTGCCACCCTGCTGGCGCGGATCGATGTAGGAGCCTAGGCCGATGCGGGTCAGGTAGCCTGGGCTGCGCCGGGCGACTTCGCGCAGCCAGTGCATGGTGGCGCCGATCGGCCAGCAGTAGGCTTCCACCCGATTCTCGCGGATCAGGCGCATGAACTCGGGGCGCTCGCCGGTGGCCGGATTCACCGCATTGGTAAAGTTGCCCGACACGATCCGCTTCATCAGCCCTTCGACTGCCACGTGATCCATGCCGCGGATGCCCATGCCGTCGCCGACACTGACCGGGAAGAAGAAGGTCAGGTCACGAGGCGATCCAGTCTCATGGAAGCGTTGCGCCAGCGCCTGGAACAACGCGTCCGGCGTCAGCCAGCCGATCACGCCGACGCTGCCCACGCTCTGGCCGGGCCGGATATCCGAAACGGCCTGCGCCGCAGTACAGATCTTGCTCATGCGATCTCTCACCTTTCTCGCTGCTCGCAGCCCGGGCTCAGGCCTGGAAATGGATAATGTGGGTACCGACGCAGACCGTCTCGCCCCGCTGGTTGAGTAGCGTTGCCTCAGCCCACAGGCGCTTCTTCTCGTCGTCGGCGCGAGCAATGCGGTAGTTCACGGTGAGGGTGTCTCCGATGCGAACGGGCTTGGTGAAGCGCACGTTGTCGTAGCCGTAGGAGACCGCCGGGCGTTTGATCATGTCGAGATACTTGGTCACGGCGCCGGCGATGAAACCGACCATCATGGCGCCCTGCGCGATGCGGCCGCCGAAGCCCATGCGCTTGCAGTATTCTTCGTCCATGTGATTGGGGTGGTTGTCACCGCTGATGCCGGCGAAGGCATAGATGTCGTACTCGCCGAGGGTGCGCGTGTAGCTGGTGTGCGTGCCAATAAGGGTGGATACGTTGCCTTCGTGCGGGATCTTGATGTCGGACACTTGGTTTCTCCGGGAGTGGGTTGGGTTCAGACCTGGGTGGCGTCAATCCTGCCCGCGAGGATGAGCAGAGATTCGAAGAGAAAGTAGTCGCCCCAGACCAGTTCGTTATCCATGGCGACGCCATTGCGCTTGTTGAAGCAGCCGCCGGTGAGGATGCCCGCCTGCCGTACATCGCCTGGGCTGACCGGGGTCAGGAAGCGGATCACGAGTTGCTCGATGCTCTCGACGGCGGCCTGGCGGTAGACTTCCGCCCGCTCCGGGATGAGCGCAGCCAGTTTGAACAGGCTGGCGGCGGCGATGGCAGTGGCCGAGGTGTCGCGGTTAGTGTGCGGGATGGCGGGATCGTCGAAATCCCAGAAGGCCACGCAGTCGGCGGGCAGGTGCGCGACCCACCAATCGGCCACGCGGATCGCGTCGGATTTGAACGCCTGCTCGCCGCACGACAGCGCCTGTGCGAGGCCGAGCATGCCCCACGCCTGGGCGCGGGCCCAGGTGCTGCTGTCATGAATGCCCTTGTGCGTGTAGCGCTTCACGAGCGAACCATCGGCAGCATTGAATGTGGCGGACTGGCAAACCGAGCCATCCTCCCGCACGCATAAGGCAATGTGCTGGCGCAGGTGCTGGCGGCCGATCTCGCCCGTGCCGAGCGCGGCGTCGTGCCGCAGCAGCAGCGCCACGGTGCCCGGAATCGCATCGATGTTGACCTCGCACGCCCCCACGCTGGAAGCCTCCTCAGCCTCGGTGCCGAGCGGGATCAGGCGGGCTGCTTCGCTGTACATTTCCGCCAGGCCACGCGAGCCGTCGAGGGCGAGCCCCGCGGCCTGCGGATCGGCCAGCAGCGAGCCGCCGAGTTGCGCGCCGTACCAGAAGAGGAACCCTTTGAACACCGACTTCGACACCACCCGCGGCGCCAGCCGTGCGGACCACATGCGGGCGCTGTCGCGGTACTTCTGCTCGCCAGTGCGCAAGGCAGCCAGCCACAGCATCCCGACCCAGAACCCGCCGGTCCAGTCGCCGGCCGGGGTGCGTGTCCAGGTGCCGTCGGCCGGATTGCCATAGTGCGGAAAGCCCACCTCGTCCTGCGCGATCGTCGCATCGATGCGTTGCAGGATGCGATCGAGCGCATCATCGATCAGTCTGGAATCCATATGTTTGTCTCCATGCGTACATTGGCTTGTCCGGTCTCCGGTGCCAGCCTTGCGGACCGACTGGGGTGGCGTGCGGAGCGGGGTATGCATGGAATCCTAGGGATTGCACAAACTAGTGTCCAATATATAATTAATGGATCTTTGATACTCAATGGATATAGTGATGGACCTTCGCCACCTGCGGTACTTCATCGCCATCGCTGAGGAACTTAATTTCACGAGAGCGGCCGAGCGACTGCACATCGCCCAGCCTCCGCTGAGCATGCAGATCCGCCAACTCGAGGAGGAGATGGATGTCACACTGCTAAATCGCTCGCGTCGGCACGTGGAGTTGACGGAATCGGGTCGCATTTTCCTTGAGCAAGCGCGGCAGATCCTGCGAGCTACCGAGAGGGCAGTCGTGCAGGCGCAACGCGCGCATCGCGGCGAGACGGGTCGGCTGACGGTCGGCTTCTTCGAACACACGTCCTACACGCTGCTGCCGCCCATCCTGCGCGCCTACCGAGAACGTTTTCCTTCCGTCGAAATCCTGCTGCGCTGGTTTCCGGTCGTCAAACAGGCGGAAGCTCTGCGCCGGGGTGACGCGGATATTTCCTTCATGCGGCCGGTGCCAGACCTTGAGGAAGTGACATGGGAGACCATCCTGGAAGAGCCGTTCGTGCTGGCCGTGCCGGCAAGACACCCGTTGGCGAACGCTGAGTCGATTTCTCTGAAGAAATGCGCGCAGGAGCCCTTCATCATGTACATACCAGAGATGGCGCCGGACTTCCACGCCATGAACATGCGCATGTGCGCGTCGGCGGGTTTTGTACCGAAGGTCATCTCGGAAGTGGGGCAGGTCTATACGCTGCTCGGCCTGGTCAGCTCCGGTGCGGGCATCGGCTTCGTGCCAGCGTCAGTCCGGAAGGTGAAGTTCGACCACGTGGTTTACAAGCCGATCGAAGGCCGGCAGCCGACAATCGAGATCATGCTCGGCTATAGCCAGCGCACCCCAACGCCGCTCATGACGGCGTTCATCGAGACGGCCAAAAGCATGCTGTGAGGGTTCCCCCGACCTCGCCCGCTGCAACATGGGCAAGGTGGAGGATGGCGCGGGTGTTCAGTCGCGACGGGAGGTCGGCTACAGGCTACCGTCGACGTGGCGGTCGAGCGCCAGTGGGTTGAAGTCGGCCAGCGCGGCCGGCAACAGGCTGGATGGGAAGTTCTGATAGCACACTGGGCGCAGGAACCGCTCGATGGCGGCACTGCCGACCGACGTGCTGCGCCCATCGGACGTGGCCGGGAACGGTCCGCCGTGGACCATGGCGTGGCTCACTTCCACGCCGGTCGGGAAGCCGTTTACCAGGATTCGGCCCGCCCGGTCTTCCAGCCGCGGCAGCAGTTCGGCCGCGAGAGCTTCGTCCGCCGGCGCCATCTGCAGCGTGGCGGTCAGTTGCCCTTCCAGCCCGTCGAGCACCGCCGCCACATCCGCCGCCGAGCGGCATCTGACGATCAGCGAGCAGGGACCGAATATCTCCTCGCCCAGTTCGGGAAAAGCCAGAAAGCTGGCCGCGTCGGTGGCGAACAGATGGGCCGTCGCCGCGCAGGCACCGCTGCTGCTCTCGCCGGTGGCCACGCTTCGGACTGCCTCATGCGCCCGCAGGCGCGCCACCCCGGCGGCGTAGGCGCGGCCGATGCCGGGCGTCAGCATCGTACCCGCCGGCTTGCCTTGTACGATCCGCCCGGCTTCGGCCTCGAAGCGATCACAGTCGTCCCCTTCCAGCGCGATCACCAAACCGGGGTTGGTGCAAAACTGGCCGACGCCCATCACGAGCGAATCGACAAATTCCCGCGCGATGCCTTCGGCACGATCTGCCAGCGCATGTGGCAGCAGGAGCACCGGGTTGACACTGCTCATTTCGGCGTAGAGCGGAATCGGCAACGGCCTGGCCATCGCCTGCCGCAAGAGCGCAAGGCCACCGGCCCGGGAGCCGGTAAAGCCGACCGCCCGGATGGCGGGATGCCCGACGAGCGCCTGTCCTACGTCGTTGCCAACGCCAAAGAGCAGCGAGAACGTCCCCTCCGGCAGCCCGTATTCGGCCACCGCCGCCTGGATGACCCGGCCGACCAGTTCGGAAGTGCCGGGATGCGCTGGGTGGGCCTTGACGACCACCGGGCAGCCCGCCGCGAGGGCCGACGCCGTGTCGCCACCGGCCACCGAGAACGCCAACGGGAAATTGCTGGCGCCGAAGACGGCCACCGGGCCCAGCGGGACGTTGCGTCGGCGCAGGTCCGGGCGCGGCAGCGGCGTGCGATCCGGCAAGGGCGTATCCAATGTCGCCCCATGCCAGTGCCCGGCCCGTACAACCCCTGCGAACAGCCGCAACTGGCCCGCCGTGCGCGCCTGCTCGCCCTGCAGACGCGCTCGCGGCAGAGCCGTCTCGGCCATGGCGCGCTCGACGAGGGCGTCGCCGAGGCCTTCGATGCCGGTGGCGATTGCTTCCAGGAAGCTGGCGCGGGTCTCGGGCGTCGTCTCGCGATACCTCGCAAAGCTGCTCGCAGCGAGGCGGCAGGCCTGATCGACGTCGGCGGGGCCGGCGCCGCCGAACGCGGGCTCGATGTCGGCGGCAAGCGCCGGAGAAAACGCCTTGAACGCGCCGGCGGTGCCGCTGACGCTGCTCTGCCCGATCAGCATATGTCCGGTGATCCTCATGACGCCTTCTTCCCAATGAGCGGGCAGCCACCTTCTTCCATCGGCCGGAACGCCTCGTTGGCGGGAATGGTGGCGATGAGCTTGTAGAAGTCGCCCGCGTACTTCGATTCCGACGGCTTCTTCACCTCGAAAAGATAGAGCGGGTGGATCTTCCGGCCGTCTTCGCGGATGCTGCCCTTGCCGAACAGCTTGTCGTCGGTGGGCATGGCCTTCATCTTCGCGACCACGGCAGCGCCGTCGCCGTCCGCCTTCATCGCCGCCACTGCCTTCAGGTAGTGGGTCACCGCCGAGTACGTGCCCGCCTGCGCCATGGTTGGAAACTTGCCGTTGTTGGCGGCGGCGAATTCCTTGCCGAACTTGCGGTTCTCGTCGGTCATGTCCCAGTACCAGGTCTCGCTCAGCAAAAGGCCTTGGGCGGCTTTGAGGCCGAGCGCCTGGACATCGCTGCTGAAGACGAGCAGGCCTGCCAGCTTCTGACCGCCGGCGGTCACGCCGAACTCGGCGGCCTGCTTGACCGCGCCGATGGTGTCCCCCCCGGCGTTGGCCAGGCCCACTACCTGCGCCTTGGAGGCCTGAGCCTGAAGCAGGTAGGAGGAGAAATCGTTGCCCGGGAAAGGATGCCGGACCTTGCCGAGGACCTTGCCACCGTTCTTGACGACAACGGCCTCGGTGTCGCGTTCGAGCGAGTGGCCGAAGGCGTAGTCAGCAGTCACGAAGAACCAACTCTTGCCACCCGACTTGACAACCGCCTTACCAGTCCCATTCGCCAGTGCCCACGTGTCGTAGGCCCAGTGGATCGCATTGGGCGTGCAGGCTTTGCCGGTGAGGTCGGAGGTGCCGCCGCCGGTGACAATCATCACCTTGTTCTTCTCCTTGGCCACCTGGTTGACCGCCAGGACGACCGACGAGGTCGGTACGTCGACGATAGCGTCCACCTTGTCCACGTCGAACCAGCGGCGGGCTATGCTCGCCCCGACGTCCGGCTTATTCTGGTGGTCGGCGGCCACGATCTCCACCTTCAGACCATGCTTCTCGGGCGCAAAGTCCTGGACTGCCTTCTTCGCAGCCCAGACCGAACCGGGACCAGCCAGCCCGGCATAAACGCCGGTCTGATCGTTGAGCACGCCGATCCGGACCACGCCGTCCGTGATCTCGGCCTGCGCCGTCGAGGCCGTCAGCAGCGCGGCGAGCGAAAGCAGCTTGATGCGATTGTTCATCATGTGTCTCCTCTACTGTGGGGATAGATATGGGGTGTTCCGTTCAGCGCCAGATTTCATGCCTTTCCTTCCACGCGCCCGCCAGGCACGCCTGCTCCGGCGGACGTTTCGTCATGACTTGGTGCCGGCACGGCAGCGTGGCACGGTGCGGGCCGGACGCGGCGGTTGCCCGCGATGTTCTGGCACAACGCGTTCAACTCGCCGACGATTCCGCGGCGGAACGCCAGCACGCACACGACGAAGATGCTCCCCATGATCACGGTGATCATGGAACCGACCTTGTCGGCCAAGGCGTTCTGGATGGCGACCACGATGCCCGCGCCCACCACCGGGCCGAAGGCCGTGCCAAGGCCGCCCAACAGCGTCATCAGCACGACTTCGCCGGAGGTGTGCCAGTGCGCGTCGGTCAGCGTGGCAAACTGGAAGACTAGGGTCTTGGTGGCCCCGGCAAGGCCGGCCAGGCCCGCCGAGAGGACGAAGGCCAGCAGCTTGTAGCGCGCGACGTCGTAGCCCAGCGAGGTGGTGCGCGCCTCGTTCTCGCGGATCGCCTTCAGGATCTGGCCGAAAGGCGAATGGATGATGCGGTGGATCAGCCAGAAGGTGAACAGGAAGATCGCCAGCACGAAGTAGTACATGCGCAGGTCCGACGCCAGGTCGATCAGGCCGAACAGCCTGCCTCGCGGAATGGCCTGCATGCCGTCCTCGCCGCCGGTGAACGGCGCCTGCAGGAACAGGAAGTAGAACATCTGTGCCAACGCAAGCGTGATCATCGCGAAGTAGATGCCCTGCCGGCGAATAGCGAGCGCCCCGACGACAAAGCCCGCGGCAGCCGAGACGGCCGTGCCGAGCAGCAGGCCGAGTTCCGGGGTCAGCCCCCAGGTCTTCATGCCGTAGCCCGATATATAGGCCGCCGTGCCGAGGAACGCCGCATGGCCGAACGAGAGCAGGCCGGTATAGCCGAGCAGCAGGTTGAAGGCGCAGGCGAACAAGGCGAAGCACAGCACCTTCATCAGCATCACCGGATAGAGCACGGCCGGGGCCGCCAGCGCGCCCAGCAGCAGGACACCGTAGCCAAGATTTCTCATTTTCATACTCGACCTCACTTTTCCTTGCCAAACAGGCCTGCCGGCCGAACCATCAGCACGATGACCATGATCACGAAGACCACCGTGGCCGACGCCTCCGGATAAAACACCTTGGTCAGTCCTTCGACCACGCCCAGCCCCAGCCCGGCGACGATCGCGCCAAGAATGGAACCCATGCCGCCGATCACCACCACCGCAAACACGACGATGATCAGGTTCGACCCCATCAGCGGACTTAGTTGCCCCGTCGGTGCTGCCAGCACGCCGGCCAGCCCGGCCAGGCCTACGCCGAAGGCATAGGTCAGCATCACCATCACCGGCACGTTGATGCCAAAGGCTTGGGTAATGCTTGGGTTCTCGGTGGCGGCGCGCAGGTAGGCGCCGAGGCGGGTCTTCTCGATCGTGAACCAGGTCAGCAGGCACACTGTGAGCGAGGCGCCGATGACCCACGCGCGGTATTTCGGCAGGCTCATGAAGCCGAGGTTGAAGGCGCCAGCCACCTCGTCGGGAATCGAATAGGGCTGCCCCGAGACGCCGAACTGGAAGCGGAACAGGCCTTCGATAATGAGCGCCAGCCCGAAGGTGAGCAGCAGGCCGTACAGGTGGTCGAGCTTGTATAGCCACCGCAGCAGGCCGCGTTCGATGGCGATACCCGCTAGCCCGACCAGCGCCGGCGCCGCCAGCAGCGACCACCAGTAGCTGATGCCGAGATACTCCAGGCCCGCCCAGGCGACGAATGCGCCCACCATAAACAGCGCGCCGTGGGCAAAGTTGATGATGTTGAGCATGCCGAAGATCACGGCAAGCCCGAGGCTGAGAATCGCGTAGAACGAGCCGTTCACCAGCCCGAGCACGAGTTGCCCCAACAGCCCCTGTAGCGGGACTCCCAGAATCGTTGTCATGTTGTCTCCTCCGCAGCGGTCTCAGACACCCAGGAGTTCCTGGAGCAGGTGCTGCTTCTCGTGAATCTCGTGCTGGTGGATCTCCGCGGCGATTTGGCCGTGCTCCACCACGTACATGCGGTCGGCCAGCGGCGCGGCGAACCGGAAGTTCTGCTCCACCAGCACGATCGTGTAGCCCTTCGCCTTGAGGTCGCGGATGACCTGGGCGAGCTTCTGCACGATCACCGGCGCCAGTCCCTCGGAGATTTCGTCCAGCAGCAGCAACCGCGCCCCAGTGCGCAGGATGCGCGCCATCGCCAGCATTTGTTGCTCGCCGCCCGAGAGCCGCGTGCCCTGGCTATGCCGCCGCTCGTGGAGGTTGGGAAACATCGCGTAGATCTCGTCGAGGCTCATCCCGCCGCCACCCACCTGCGGCGGCAGCAGGAGGTTCTCCTCGCACGAGAGGCTGGAATAAATCGCCCGCTCTTCCGGGCAAAAGCCGACGCCGAGACGCGCGATTCGATGGGCCGGCATGCCGATTGCCTCGCGGCCGTCGATCATGACCGAGCCGGCGCGCCGCCCCGTCAGGCCCATGATCGCGCGCAGGGTGGTAGTACGGCCTGCCCCGTTGCGGCCGAGCAGGGTCACGCACTCTCCCTCGTTCACCAGCAAGTCGATGCCGTGCAGGATGTGCGATTCGCCGTAGAAGGCGTGGAGGTCGGTGACCCGCAGGTATTCCGTCGCCATGATCAATGCCCTCCCGGCGCAGCGAGCGCGGCATCGGCGCTGCCCATATAGGCCTCGATGACCTGCGGGTTGGCGGAGACTTCCGCGTATGTGCCCTCGGCCAGCACGCTGCCGCGCGCCAGCACCGTGATGGCGTCGCAGATGCCGGACACCACTTTCATGTTGTGCTCCACCATCAGGATGCTGCGATTGGCCGAGACCTTCTTGATGAGCTGCATGACGCGGTCAACGTCTTCGTGGCCCATGCCCTGCGTGGGCTCGTCGAGCAGCATCAGCTCGGGGTCGAGGGCCAGCGTGGTGGCGATTTCCAGCGCGCGCTTGCGGCCGTACGGCATCTCGGCGGTCGTCATGTCGGCGAAGTCATCCAGTCCGACGTCGGCGAGCAATGCCATGGCCCTATCATCGAGCGATGCGAGGACTTTCGGCGAGCGCCAGAACTGGAACGACATCCCGAGCCTGCGCTGCAGCGGGATACGTACGTTCTCGAGCACGGTCAGGTGCGGAAACACCGCCGAGATCTGGAAGGAGCGCACCACGCCCCTGCGCGCGACCTGCGCCGGCTTCTCGCCCGTGATCTCGGCACCGTTGAACCGTATGGTGCCGCGCGTGGGATCCAGGAACTTGGTAAGGAGGTTGAAGCAGGTGGTCTTGCCTGCACCGTTCGGACCAATCAGCGCGTGGATGTGCCCACGCCTGACCTTGAGACTGACGTCGTTTACGGCGACAAATCCCTTGAATTCTTTCCTCAGTCCGACGGTTTCAAGAATGAGTTTGCTTGCCATGGTCATTTCCGCGCCCGTTGTTGGGTCTGCTGGAGAATATGGCCGCAGCTAGATCACGTCCAATATATTATTGGTTATTCATTGACACTTTTTGTGTATATGTCGGACGCGCCAGCCAGTCGGGCGCTGCTCGCGAATTGTCGCGGACGTCACAGGACACGAAGGCGTGTCGCAGGCGCATTTCCCGGATTGGGCCGAGCGCGTGATGAACCGCATACGCGAAATGCGCGGCGGCAAGGACTACGATGCCAGCATTGCCACGCGCATACGGGGTACTGGAGTCTGGGCGGACCTGATGCGCGAGCGCTTCTACAAGGCTGCCGACCGGCTGGGCTTTCGCTTCAACCGGTTTGAACTGGATACTTCCCGATTCCGGGCGCCGCCGAGACGGCCGCGGGCCACGGCCGATACACCAGGCTCCTTGTTCTGAGCAGGCGCCGTGTCAACTGGTCGCCGATCATTCTGCTTGCCAGATCCAGTGCGGCTTTCGCGTTCGCAGGGGGAAGTCCCGAGGACAGCGCCAGCCTGACTGCGATGGCCGCCAGGCGTCCTTCTTCATAGGTAGGCATGTCGATCTGTGCTCCTTTGCGTCGCCGGGGTCATGACCGGGCTGCGCATGCGGCCGCCGCGCGTCGGCGACCCACTCACAGTATGGGCGATTTGCGCGCAGGCGGAGCCGCCGCTTGTAGCGGATTTGTGCACTCGCAAGCCCTGCCTGCTGCAGCGGTGGCCAACCTGGCGGTCGCAGCTAATATCCTGCTTGCAGATGCCGCGCTTTTCCGCTGCCTCATAGGGAGCGAGTGCAATTGCGTATCAAAGTTTCCGCTGCATCGGCAACCGGGCGAATGTCACGTCGGCGCCGCGAACTGGCCCAGTTCGGATGGCCTGATCTTGCCCCGGAAAGCGGCGGGCTATGCCGTTGAGCTCGTCATTGTCTCGGCCAACCCTTGTGTGGCATGCTGCATGGCATGGCCTTCCGTATTGCGCAGCGACACCTGGCTCGCTGAGACAAGGCCCGGCTAGTCAACCAGCATGAGAACTGACGATGGCCACATCTACTGTCACCTGGCCCAAAGACGTGACGGCTGAGCGTGAGCTCTTGCCCGGAGGGGTATTCGTCTACCACCTGTCGCATGCTGCGATCGGCAGGCTGGGGCGCATTCTGCTGACGCCGGCGCCAGGCGGCGGAACCCGGCTCGACTGCGAGGTCTACGGCAAGGGGTCCGCCAGCGTGATTGAGCGCCGTCGCGCGGTACTCGAACCGCTGGCACGTGCCGTCTCGGCAAAGCTGGGCGGCCGGTAAGCGTGGTGGCCCGAGTAGACTGGCCCTGGCTCCTGGCTTCGGTTGCCTCTAACCGGCCTGCTGATGCCAGGCCGGCTGTTCCCGTGCCGTCGCGGCGTTCGGCAGCAGGCGATGGGCATAGCGCGCGATTGGAAACTCGAAGGTACCGCGCAAGTTGATGCCTTCCAGATGCGTCGGGGCAATCTGGCGCAGGTCTTCGGCACGCATGGTTTCGCCGCCGATGGCCTCGATCGCATCGAGGGCGCGCTGCATGTGCAGCGTGTTCCAGGCCATTACGGCATTCGACAACAAGGTCAGCGCCGATGAGACCGCCGCCAGGGACGCGTCATGCCGGGTCAGTTCGAGCGGAATCTTGCCGTAGTGGATGGCCCGCTGCACCGTGTGGACCGCCTCGCCTCGGTTCAAGGCATGCTGCATCTCGTGGCGGAACGCAGGAGTGGTGAAATAGTCAATCAGGAAGATGGTGCGAAACAGCCGGCCAAGATGCACGCCCGCTTCATAGACAGGCTGGCCCTTCGCCGCCGCGCCAAAGCGCGTGAGCGCCTGGACGGCGGTGCATTGCCCGCTCTGCACCGATGCCGCAATTCGGACTAGCTCGTCCCAGGCGCGTTCAATCAGATCCAGGCGGACATCCGCGTCCGTCACCGAAGCCAATTCCGCTAATATGTTGTGGTCCCTGGGCACATGGAGTCGGCGGTCGCGCAGATGAGCAAGCCGCGGACAAAGATCAAAGCCCAGCAGCCGGGATAAGCTCATGGCGAAATCGGTAAAGCCGTGGGTATCGACCGCAAGTTGCGCCACGTCTTCCGCTCCGCTCTGGCGGATGACGCCCTCGATGGCCGCGCCGGCCTGCCGCTCATTGAGCAGGATCGGCTGGTCGTAGAAGATGCCCCAGCGGTCGCGGACATGCGTGTACATGCCTATCGATGCCGTGCGCCGGCGCGGATCGGCCCGTGCCCGCCAGACTGTGCGCGTGGTCTCCAGTGACATCATGTCCGACGAGGCCAGATCGGCGCGCCCCCAGTGTTGGGCAATTGGATGCTGATGCATGAAGACCAGGACAGCATCGGCGGCCTGGCGCAGTTTGCGCTCGTCTGCGATGCGATGCATCATTTGCCGGATCGCGCTGGGCGACAACTCCGGCACCATGCGTGCGAGGTCTGCCGCCGACATCGAGGTGCCGTGAGCCAGTACCGCGGCGTAGACCATCAGCAGCTCGCTGCGCGAATGCGGTTCCCGGCCGAGCAGGAGCCAACTGAAGTGGGTGCTGCTATCAATCTCCAGCAGGATTTCCGGCAATTGCCCACCGGGGTGCCGCTCGAACAGCGCGCGCCGCAGCGCCTCCACGGAGGATTCCGGCTTCGTTGCAGTGAGCGGATCGATATGGATCGCGTTATCGATCTTCAGTTCGCCGCGCAAGGCTGCGTCTCGCAACCTGGCGAGCCCCGCATCCAAATGCGCCACCACGGGCTCCAGAAATGCCTTCGCGTCCTGCGGCAGCTTGAGATGACCGTAGAAGTGGTTACGCCGGGCCTGCCAATCCTCGTTGGAGATCAGCAATGCCGCCTGGCTACGGAAGGCGAAACTGTGATCCAGGAAGACCGAGCCGTTTCGCAGCGCCACCCGCAGTGCGAACAGAGTCCCCCATTCGAAGGCGGCCAGGGCACGCTGGCGATCCTGACCCTCCAACGCCGGCTGCCAGGCGCGCCCCAGCCGAACCACGACCCGGTCGGGAAGCCAGTCAGCCCTGCGTGCGTAGAGATTGCGCAACACCTCCATTGCCTCGATCACCGGGTGGGCCGACTGTGCGGCGAAAGGTAGGCGAACCAGCCTGCCCAACATGGCCCGGGCTTGCCGGTGCCGTGACAGCAATTGTGCACGGATCAGGCTGGCACGGCTTCGCTGAGTCTGGCCAGTCGCCGCATCGGCCAGGGTCTCTAGCTGTTGGCAGAGTGCTTCCCGTGTCAGCGTTGAGTCGGCAACGAGCGCTTTGACGGCTGCAGCGAATTCCCGCAGCTTGACGCCAGGGTCCGGTCGGCCCGCATCGATCAGGCGTCCGGCGTCATTGACGGATTTCTGAATCCAATGCCGCAGCATGGACGACAGCTGGTCCGTGGCCGAACATAAGGCATAACGCAGGAAGCACGCGGCTTCCAGGCGGCGAGACTGCTGCGCGATTCGCTTGCTGACCGAGGCCGGGCGATTGGCGCAGCGCCGCGCATAGTGGCGCACGACTGCCTCATTGCAGGTCGCCGGCCAGCCGTTGTGGATGCCCAGTTTGTACAGCCGCTCGATCTTGTCGAACAACTCGCCCATCTGATGCGTCGAGTTGCGCAGCGGGACAGCCCAAAGCCATTGCTGGAGGCTCGCGCGGTCGCCTTCGGGCCGCGGTAGTAGCGTACCCCACGCATCCAGGGAGGCCTCACCATAGGCCTGTACCAACGCGTCAGCCAGTGCCGCCTCGGAGGCCTCCACAGCCTGGCTGATCAGCCGCTTCAGCGCCCGGTCATGCGGAATCAGAATGCGATGCTCGTACAGCCAGCGCTTCAACTCGTGTAACAGATCACTGCGGCTTGGCTGCCCCGCCAGCCGTTCCTTGAGCCAGCGCGTCACGTAACGCCGCTGATGCTCGGCCATCGGGCTGAACCCGAGGGCCTTGTAGGCCAGCATCTGGTGGTCCACTAGGGTATCGGTGCGTCCGTCATAGAGCGCCCCGAGCGTGCCCATATCCGGCGGGGTGATGCCAAGTTACGCGCCAACAAAGGCCCAGAGAAATTTAGGCACCTGCTTGTAGGCATCGAGCGTGCGGCCTGTCATGCGGACAAAGCCGATGTGAACGGCGCAGGCCAGGCGGTACAGGTGGCTGCGCCGCGCGTCGATTAGGGCCCGCTCCTTGGCGGAGAAGGTGAAGAACGTGGCAAGCTCGAACTCGCTGAGTTCGCGCGGAATCTGCCGCAAGCCGAGATACGCCAGTTGCCAGTGATCCATCGCGCTTTCTCCCAAGCGTAAGACGGACGGCAGAGATTAGCGGCAATGCGACGGGGACGCAACGCACGCGTCAAGAAAGTGCACTAGGAGGCAATTCTTCTGGCTGGAAAATAGTAGACAGCAACTAATTGATTTATATGGCTATTTCCCCGGCCATCCCTCGGAAACCCGCATGGATGCTAGGGAGCGCTATCTCGGTAAACTGCACCGGAATCAAAGAGACCCCAACAACCAGGACGAAGGCAACGACAGCAGTGACGGCAGCGATGACAGCAAAAACTGAGCGGGCGGACGCGATCCGCTGGATCCAGGCCGAGATGGCCGACTACGGGCTGACTATGGAGGAGCTGGAAGCGGCGGGGTGTTTTGATCCTCCGCCTCCTCCGCCGCCGCCGCCACCACCCGCCCCAGCGCCGGCGCCGGTGGTCTGCTACCGCAACGCCGCGGGGCAGAGTTGGGACGGGCAGGGCGACATGCCCGACTGGCTGCGGCGGGCGGTCAATGCCGGGCAGAGTGTGGAGTTTTTCCGGGTGGGATAGGCCCGCCGATGCATTCGGCCCGCTGTCCAACGGCGACGTGACCAGGGCTCACCGACACAACCAACGACGACCCATTTATGAAAGTACGCGTTTTTCCCCTGTTGTGGCTCGCCGCCATGGCGAGCGGCGGCATGCTGCCTCCCACGCCAGCACACGCCGGCGTGTTCGACGATGAGCAGGCGCGCAAAACGGTCATCAACCTGCGCGACCAGTTCAACAGCTTCCAGGCGACGGCGACCCAGCGCATTGAGCAGAACAGCCGCACCACACTCGACCTACAGAACCAGCTCGAAGGCCTACGCCAGGAGGTCGCGCGACTACGCGGCCAGAACGAAGTGCTGCAGAACACGGTGGCGACGCTGCAGAAGCAGCAGAAGGACTATTACGCCGACCTGGATGCGCGCCTGAAGAAGTTCGAGCCGCAGCACGCTTCGGTCGAAGACCACCAGGGCACATCGCAGCCGGGCGAGAAGCCCGAATACGACGCCGCGCTCAAGCATTTCCAGACGGGCGATTTCAAGAGCGCCGGGAATTCGTTCTCGTCGTTTATCAAGAAATATCCGCAGAGCCCCTACCTGCCGCTGGCGCAGTACTGGCTCGGCAACTCGCTCTACGCGCAGCGCGACTATAAGGGGTCCACCTGGGTGCTGCAGAAAATGATCCATGCCAACCCGACGCATCCCAAGGTGCCGGACGCCATGATGGCCTCTGACCAAGATAAGGCCGAATTGCTATCATAAGCCTTGGGGTTATGAAAACACTTCGCCTTATTCGGGTTAAGAATAAGCAGTTCGGGTGAACGCCTGCCCACCCAACTGCCTTGCCCGCTTGACGTCGTCGCTGTGGAGTCAGATCGACGTGGTCGAAATCGACGCATGGCGCAGGTTATCGCTCACGGCGCTCAGTTCGACGCCCTTGGCCCAGCGCGTGCGTTGCATGGGGATGCCGGCTATCTCGTCAACGATATAGGCGGCACCATATGCCCTTCCTGACTCGAGGGTATATCGGGTAATCAGGATAGCTTCGTGAGGATAGCTTCCGTGATCGTTTGATGTTTGATGCACACTTGTTGTGGAGCCATCACGCCTGTCATTACCCGACATAGTTTCGTGACCCTATAGTCCATTCAGGAAACCCAGAAGCTCGACTGCCCGCCGGTAGCGTCTTCGCTTGCGGTGAGCCACGGATGTCTTCGCGAGAGCCTGCTCCTTCATCGCAAATGTTGCTTGGAGAGAGATCTGCGTGGTTTCCACAGATTCATGCCCGAGCCACTGCGCAATCATATTAAGGGCCGCTCTCATCTGAACTACGCAAATCAGATTTTCTGGTATCCCATAGTCCGAGCCAGTTTCGTAATTCCGATGCGGGCATTGGCTTTGCGACAAAGAACCCTTGTGCAACGTCGCATCCTATTTCAGCGACATAATCCCAGTCCGCCCGATTCTCTACTCCTTCTGCAACAATGCGCAAGCCGAGACGGTGAGCAAGAGATACTGTGGACTCTACAATGGCTTGTGAAACGGCCTTGCCTTCATGGCCAGCGCCGTGTACGAAACTCCGATCCAGCTTCATTTCAGAGAAAGGGATATCTCTTAGCTTGGTCAGCGTCGAATGACCCGTGCCGAAATCGTCTATGGAAAGGTTTACCCCCATGAGTCTGAGTCTGGCGAGTATCTCCAGCGATATAACAGGACTCGCCATGATCTGGGATTCGGTAAGTTCGATGGTCAGGCAGGAAATGTCGACTCCCGACACCGCAGTTGCATGCTCCAGCTCGTCCAGAAATCCGAACGTGCCAAGGCTTTCCATTTGGACGTTGAGCGCAATGGGCAGGTCGAAATCCGCGTCCTGCCAGCATTTTGCCTGCAGCAGTACCTGGTTGAGCATGGATTTGTCTAGCAGGCGAGCATGCCCATGGATCTCGACCGCATTGATAAACTGCGACGCGGGTAATATACCGCCGTGCGGGTGTCGCCACCGTGCTAGCGCTTCGACACCAACCAACGCGCCATCGGCAAGAGCAATCTTTGGCTGGTAATAGGCAACGATCTCGGATTCGTCGATTGCAGCTTCCAGATCGGCTGCCGCAAATTGCGGCGCGGCCATCTTTGGCGGACGCCAGATCGGTCCGAGCTTTCGATCTCTCAGTGTCTTCTCCAGTGACGCTTTGGTAACCGGTTTCGGCAAACAACCGATCACTTGCAGCCCATGCAGGTTGGCAAGTTGTTCCGCAGTCTGCAGTATCCTCTGGCCCTCACCGCTAATCAGCAATACGGCACCGGTATAACCTGTCACGGAAAGGTGGCGGAGGAATTCAATGCCGTCCATTTCCGGCATCTGCAGGTCCGCGATGACCAGCCGGAATTTACGCGGCGCGTTCTGGATCAAAGCAAGGGCATCATTGGCCCGCTCAAACGCGGTAACCCTGTCGTATCCAATCTGCTCAAGCTGTCGACTCAGCAGTTTAAGGCTGAATACATCATCGTCAATCAGAACCACTTCCGCGGCAGGCGTGCTTGTCATTGTACTTTCCCTTCTTTGGCCGGCACCGTGCCAACTGGAGTTCCATGCTGCAATGCCGACAGCGAAGCCGTTACACGTAATACCTCTGTCTCGAACGATGCGAGGAGCGGCCTCAACTCGCTGTCATCTTTGCAGGCGCTCTCGATCTGTGCGCAAAGTTTGCCCAATGCCGCAGCGCCTACTGATCGTGAGGACGACTTTAGCCGATGGGCGAGGTATCCAGCATTGTCTCGGTCGCCTTCGGAGAGAGCCCGGCGCAGATCAAGGTGGATCGATTGCAGTTGCTCGGCATAGGCAGACAGCAATTCGGAAATGATCCCAGGATCGTCTCCGATCATCTTATGAAGCATAGACGCATCTAGGGCGGCTTCGACCACCTTTTTCTCATCCTGAGCCATCATTCCATGGGCCGACGCAGGTCCGAGCCAGCGTCCGAGTACGGCTTTCAAACTATCAAGGTGCAAAGGCTTGGTGAGGTAATCGTCCATGCCAGCCGCCAAGGCTCGTTGTTTCTCGCCAAGCATGGCGTCGGCGCTCAGCGCCACAATCGGAGTGACCACGCCACCTTCTTCCGCGTCCCGGATAGCACGAACCAACGCATAGCCATCCATGACCGGCATATGAATATCGGTCAGGATCATTCCGTAGTGTGACCGGCGCCACTCCGCTATCGCTTCCGTGCCGTTGTTAGCCAATGTGAATGAGTAACCGAGAAGCTCCAGTTGGGCACCTATCACTTTCTGGTTGAGGGGATCGTCCTCAACAACAAGGATCTTGCTGGATTCGTGGGGCGAAGTCCGCGGTTGCTTGGGGACTAACTCGTCGCGTTCGATGGAAGCAGGCACTAGCGGGAAGGAGAGGATCGCTGAAAATACCGAGCCGATTCCTACTTCGCTTGTTACTGCAATCTGTCCACCCATGGCACTTACTAGGCGTTTGCAGATGGCCAGCCCCAGGCCAGTACCGCCGTAGCGTCGCGTTGTCGACACCTCAGCCTGGGTAAACGGCTCGAACAGGCTAGGGATCGCATCGCTAGCGATGCCGATACCGTTATCTGCCACAGAGAACGTAATGGTTTGCGTGGCAGGTTTGTCTCCTTGGGCGCCGTTAGCGCTAACGCTGATCTGTACTGAACCCGCCAATTCGGGCCGACCGGCAGAAAATTTGATGGCATTGCCAACTAGGTTATACAGCACCTGACGCAGGCGTGTTTCATCCGCGAGTATGCAATCTGCGACGTCTGCGGAGACGATACAACGAAGATTGACATCAGCGGCGCTGGCTATCGGCAGGAGCGCTGAATATACGCCATCGACGACCTGACGCGGTGAGACCGGGCGGCGCTCAATTTCCATGTGGCCAGCCTCAATCTTAGAAAAATCCAGAATGTCATCGATGATTCGAAGCAGTGTAGCAGCCGACTGGCGGATCGTTGAAGCGATATCGGACTGGTTCTCGCTAAGCTCGCTGCGGCTTAACACTTCGATCATGCCAACCACGCCGTTCATGGGGGTACGGATTTCATGACTCATGGCGGCAAGGAATGCGCTTTTCGCTCGCGATACAGACTCCGCTTCGCCTTTGGCACGCAACAACTGGTCGCGCGCGGCGCGAATTTCGGTGACATCCCGTGCGATTGCATAGATGTTACCGTCTGGCTCCCGTACCGCATTCCAGGCAAGCCAACAATAGGTGCCGTTCTTGCAGGCATAACGGTTCTCGAAATGCTCCGCCAGCACGCCAGCGTCGCGTGAGGCAGCAATCTCTAAAGTGCTTGGCCGGTCTTCCGGATGCACGAAATCGATATAGGGACGGAGCGCAAGTTCCTCTGAAGTCCACCCCAAGACCTCAGTAAAGGCTTGATTCACGCGTATGAAATAACCGTCGGCACTAGCGATGCACTGTAAGTCTACTGACAGCTCGAAGAACCGATCCCGCTGCGTTTCGGCGAGCCGGCGGGCACTAATATCCTGCAAAAGCACTAGTGCGGAAGGCTCGCCATCCCAGTCGTATGGCACCGCGGTAACCTCGCATTCCAGTATGGAACCGTCAAGGCGCGTCCAACGCTCAGCTATAGTCGGCACTCCGATTCGTTGCTCACGCAGCAAATCAATCCGTGATTTGACTAGGGCTCGATCATTGCAATGAACTAAGTCAAGGACATTTCGATCCAGCAATGCATCAGCCGAAGGTGCCCTAAGCATGTTGACGGCCATGGGATTGGCGTAGCAAATCACGTCGTTGCGCTGTACAACGACCGCATAAGGCAAAAACTCGATTAGCTTGCGATAACGCTCCTCGCTTGCTTGGAGTGCCTTCGCCGCTGCACGCTCAACGCTAACATCGCGCATCACCAGGACAGTGCCTTGGAAATCGCCAGCATCATTGTGCAGGGGCGCTGCACTCAGCGTTATGTCTACCGGCATCATGGTTGCCGGGCTGCGCAGCAACAAGCCAGATCGGTGAACCTGCTGGCCGGTACGCAATACTTCGCGAACTGGATCCACGGAAACCTCACCATCAGTTGCACTCGTCAAACGCAATACATCGGTGACCTGCTTGCCAACCGCATCGCACCATTCCAAGCCAATGAGGCGGCTCGCCATTCCGTTAATGCGTTTAACGTTTCCTTCAGCGTCAGTGGAAATCACTGCATCACTGATCGCGTGCAATGTGATATCCAGATTCCGTTCACTCTCCTGCAGATCGGCTTGGGTCGTGATGTCGCGGAAGAGCACAATTGTTCCGCCATCGCGGCGCGAATCGACTTGGATCTCGTACACCGTGGCAGTTACTGAGACGATACGGAACACCAGCGTTTGTTTTGCCTCTCCGCGCAGCGCCTCACAAAACGCCTGCACCTTAAATTGTCGGTCACTGCTGAGGTCGTTCCGGAAAAAAATCTCGCCAATGCACGTTAGCGAAGTCCCCATCAGTTCGGGGCGGGTCGCGTGCAAAAGCTCCAGCATGTGGCTGTTGAAGCCGTCCACTTCACCTGCTTTTCCTAAACCCATTGCCGGATAAGGGATCGCCTGGAACAGCGCATCAATTCGCTCTGCCTTAGCGATCTCGCGTTCTCTCGCGGAGTTAGCGGCAAGCGTGGCCCCCAGCATGCTGTCCATTAGCGCGGCCTGTTTTGCGCGCGCATAGAAAATCAGCATCGTCATCATGATCCCTACGACGAATAGGAAGTTGCGTCGTGATCGATAACCGGTAAGGTATTCCGCTTCAGACAAGCCAACGGCCACGGCGAGTGGGTAATCTTGAAGCGAACGATAGGCGACCACCTGCGTCGTGTTGTCGACGAAGCTGGGACCGCGATAACGTCCCATGCCTGGCGATATGGAAAAGGTCCGGGCAAAGGCGCTCGTCGAAGGTATTTGCTCACCAAGATGCGCATCCGGATACGAACGACCAGCGCGAATGATGAAATCTTTCGCACCGAACACCAACACCTCTCCGCGCTCACCCACTCTGAGTCGATCGAACAACTGCATTAGATGGGCAGGATCCAGGGAAACCACTGCCACACCGACAAAGCCTTCATCGCCGTCTATTCGCCTTGATAGCTGAATAGACGGCTTGCCGCTTGCCCGGCCAACGAGGGGTTCGCTGATATAGAGACCAGATACCGGAGCATCGATGTGCACTCGGAAATGCGGCCTGTCACTGAGATCGACTGGCTTGAAACCCGACATGGTTGACGCTCGTAGGACACCATGCCGATCGATGACGGCGACTTGTAAGAACAAGCCTAGCTGAACCGCCTTTGCCTGAACGTAGGGAACTAGGGGGATTCCGGGCCCCGATTTCTGTACTTCTCGTGAAACCATCCAAGCCAACTGATCGGCTTGCCGCAGTACTCGAGTCGTGTGCTCTGCAAGTAGATCGCATAAGGCACCAGCGCGCCCCTCGGCTGCACGCTGCTCAGCCCTCCGATCCCACATCATGGCCGACGCCAGAGCGACCCACAAGGCAAGTATAAGTGCTGCCCCTTGTGCGAGGCCCTTAAAGTGCTTTTTATCTAACAAGTTTCACTATCCCGCACCCACCCGACTGAGCTATGGTGCTTTCTCGGCTCATCTTTTCATGAATTTTCATGAAGCAGTTAAATTATAGTGAACTTGTACGGTGTTCTCACAGCCCCTTGGTGATGAAAACACGCCACGTTATTCTTGGTTGGAATAAGCAGTTCAGGCCGTGAACGCCTGCCCAAACTGCCTTGCCCGCTTGACGTCGTCGCTGTGGAGATAGATCGACGTGGTCGAAATCGACGCATGGCGCAGGTTATCGCGCACGGCGCTGAGCTCAACGCCCTTGGCCAGCGCGTGCGTGGCATGGGTATGCCGCATCCAATGCGGCGTGGCACGGCGGAGCTTCTCGGTCAGCGGTGGGTGGTCGCTGGCCAAGCTGTCTGCGGCCAACCGGAAAAATCGGCGCATGACCTCCCAAAGCCGTAGCGCCGTGATGCCGGTCTCGCTTCCGTCCACGCTACCGACCAGTGGCGTGGCCGGCTCCCAGCGGGCGCGGCTGATCGGTAAGCCGCGCTCCTGCAGATAGCGATCGAGCGCGACGCGCGCCAGCGGCGTCAGGGTAACCTTGGCTGGCTTGCCGCCCTTGCCAACGACATGCAGCCAGTGATCGCCGGCGGCATCCACCTCGACATTGCGCAACATCGCCTGGGTCAGTTCGCTGATCCGCAGTCCTGTGGCATAGCCGAAGTCCAGCAGGAAGCGCAACCGTTGCGCCGCCGTTGCTTCCCATCCGTACAACCATTCGAGCCCGCTCGCGATGGTCCGCACCAGCAGCCATTCCCCTTCGGTGAAGGCGTGGGTCGTGGCCACCGCCTTTGCGTGCTGGCTGCCTCGCACTTTGATGCCGGCAAAGGGATTGGCCATGACATAGCGCTGCTCGACGAGCCAGCGGAACATGGCGCTGAGCACGGCGAGCGCCTGCGCCACCGAACGGGCCGACAGATTACCCGCAAACGGCCGCCAGTCCGGCGCCGTGCGCGGCCGCGGCGGCCCGACCCAGCGTTCACGTGGCGACGGCTTGCGCAGGAAGGCGCGGTAGTCCGTCGCATCCTTGGTGGTCAGCGAGGACAGTGCCTTGCCTCGCGCGACAATGGCCCACAGGATCAGCCGTTCCGCCTCCTTGCGGTAGGCGCGCTGGGTAGCCGGGGTTTCGTGCAGGGCGAGCCAGGCCTGGATGGCATCGTAATCGTTGTCCGCGCCCAGGATGCAACTGGCCACGGGCGCGCGGAATGCCCCGGCGGAACCATCAACGTCGTGGGGCACGCGCAGCACCTCCCACGGCGCGACCTCCGAGCGCTGCCCGGCAACGATCAGGGCACGGGCCCGCTCGGTGAGCGCCGGGTGCGCGGCAAAGAAGGCCTCGATGCGCCGGGCACTGGCGGGCCCGAGCCCCGGGATCGCGGTCCACCATTGCCGCCGGCGCGGGATGCGCACGGTGAGATCGGCCAGCGTACCTATTTCTGCGGCGCGCAGCACGCGTACCGCGCGTGGCGGCAGCCATCGCGCAATGTCGTCGCTAATTTGCGGCATGGGAAGGGGCAGCGTGCGCAGCTGCTCGACCGCCTGCGCCGCGGCCCTGGCATGGCGCCGGCGTCGATCGGCCGGGCCTTCGAACAGCGCGGCCAGATCGGGACGCAGGCGTTGCTGGGCGTACTGCGTGAGTTGCCGCCGGATCGGCCCGATGAGGCTGCGGGCCGACTGGCCTGCAGCGAGGTGATCACCGAGACGATCGGCAAGAAAGTGGGCGGCGGCCTGCCGCGATGATGCGCCTTCGTACCAGGCGCGCAGCGCGGCCAGCGCCGCGGTATCCGGGAAGCCGCCGGGAGTGGGCGGGTGTCGGGGCATTTCGACCGAAGCGAGTTTCGTACCGAAATGATAGTACAAGGATAATAACCCTTATCTCTGTATCAACGACGAAAACCATTCTCATAGACTTGCGCCGATACACCGGTTGGTCAGAGGGCCTGCAAGACCTTGCTGACGAAGTCGGTCTGCGGAGAAATCCCGGTAGCCAACCGACGGATCTGATCCCGAACGGCTTCGGGATCGACGCCGGCATGGCCGGCGGCCTGCAGGGTCGCTCGGCTGGCATCGAGCACATCAATTCCCGTGATTTCGTAGCCGTAGCCCTGCGAGATCCAGTGCAACGCCGCCATCCCAGCGGCCATGGCGAACGCTGGCTGCTTTTGCGCAAAATCCCTGGCCGCGCGCGTCAGCGTGCGTGGATCGGTCGGACTGGTGTTGGCCAGCTCGATGGCAAGTTCGAAGAAGCCAGCATCCTTGGCCGCGGCAAACCACTTGCCCGGCGCTTCGGGCGACTGGGCGATCAGATCACGCAGGATTGTTTCTTGCCCCTTGTTCGGATACTTCCTGGCGATCGCGCGGAAGGTCGCCAGGTAGGTTGTGCCCCGGTTGGCTTCGTGCGCATAGCGCTGGTAGGCATCATCAGCAAGACCCGATGACAGCAGAATCTCTTCACAGGCCTGCGCTATCAGCCCATCCGGGCTGTTGAGACCGCGTGAGGCTTCCGCGTAGGCGATGGCTTCGGCTTTCCTACCCATCGCAATTAGCGCCTTCACGGCCCACTGCCGGTCATGCCACCACTTGAAGGGGGCGCTGTCCACCAGCGCGATCAACTGCGCATGCCGACCTGCTGCATACAGCGAAGCCAGGCAGATCGGGGTTCCCGCGAAATAGCCGCCGGCGCGCTCGCCCCAGATATGCTCCACCAGAGGCAGAAACCGGTCCGCCCACGTGTTCGCGATCTCTGGGGTCACGCAAAGCCGGTCCCAGTCTTCGCCCAATGCCTCGATATAGGGAACGCCTTGATCCTGGATCGCTTCCCAGAGACGCTCGAGCCAATGCTCACGGTTTTTGGTATCGACTGGCGCGTCGGCAATGATCGGTACCAGTACCTCAATCGCCCGGTTCACTGCGGTGCCGAGCGCACCGGAAGAACTATCGACGTGTTCCAGCGCGGGCGAAACCTTCTCCAGGAACTTGACGGCCCCTTCGGCCGCGAGCACCGCATCGGTACGGGCGACCTGCTTGATTTCAGCGAGCGCTTCCTTGATGCGCTGGATGGGTGCATCCGAGCGCCAGCCGAACGCATGGCGGCGGAAACGCTGGGCAAACTGCCACTTGTAACTGGCTTGCTTCATATTGAATCGTCGTAATCGTCGTCCGTTTTGGATCGCAAATCCTGCAGGGGACGCAGCGCGACGATCATCCGGTCGAGCATCATCACCCAGTCTTCCAGTTCCTCGATGACACAATCGGCTTGTTCCACCAGTGTCAGATCGTCGGTCGAATACGACAGGCTCGCGCCATTGATCACGGCATGCGCCATGCCATGCAAGCGCAGCAGATCGTCGCGCAGCCCATCCGGTCCGCAGCGAGCTCGAAGCGCGTCGAATTGATCCACCGCTTGTTGGATGACCAGGGTATCGTAGCGCTGCTGCAACGACTGCAACGCGTCGGCATCGACGGCGCCGTAGGGGGTCTCGATATCAGGCATGGCGTTTGGGCCTCCGGATAGAATGGGCTGGCCCCGCGAACAGGCTGTCGCGAATCCAGCTCTCGATACGTTCGAAGTCAAGCTCGTATTTGCCAAAGCGCTTCAGGTTGCTGGTGAGATAGGGGCTCAGGAAGGCGATATCGGCCGGATTGACCGGGATGCCTTCCTTCACCATCGCCCGCAATGCCTGCATCATGTCGACCGTGTTCTGCAGGATCGCGGCCGAGGCCATCAGGTCGTTGTAGCGCAGGCGCTTCTGTTGTTCGTCCGGATCGTTAACCGGCAGCACGTCACCGCCAAACGAGAACCACTTGGCAAAACCATTGTAGGACTCGACCTTGTTGGTGGTGGCGGTAATCTCCTGACGAAGTTCACCGCTGCCGATCCACTCGAGCAGGAAGATGGTGCGTATGACCTTGCCCAGTTCCTCTGCAGCCAAAGACAGCCGATTCTTCGGGCTGGCCGCACCGAACCGGCGCAGCAGCAAGGGCGACGACAGTGCGCCAGTCTGGATCGACAGCGTCAGTTGCATCAGGTCCTGCCAATGCCGCTCGATGAGATCCCAGTCGACCGTTTCGGTGAACAGGGCGTCGATGTGCTGGTATTTCGTCTCGGCATCCGCCCGGTACAGCTTGAGATCCTGCCAGTTTCGGATGCGCGGCATCAACTTGATGCCCAGCAGGTGTGTGAAGGCGAAGACCGCCGCCGACTGGCCCTGGGTGTCGGCATGAACGGTATCTGCCTCGACGCTCAGGCCTGCCTTGAGAAGGCCCTCGATGACGTAGATCGCCTCCCAGATGCCTGGCGGGATGAAATGCCGAAAAACCGCAATGTAGTTGTCGGCCACATGCCGGTATGCCACCGCGCCCATCTTGCGGTACCGGAAGTGGTAACCGGCCAGCAGATTGTTGTCGTAGAAATCGTACTGGGTGCCGTCGGCCGCCACTGTCTTGCCGTCGCCCCAATGCTTGGGCAGATCCAATCGCAAATAAAGCTCGATCAGCTCGCGCTGCGCGGTTTCCAGCCGCTCCAGGCTCAGGTGCCGCCGGTTGACGAACGACATCATGTGCGGCGTGATCTTGTCGCCCATGTGACGGGCCGCCTGGGTGGGCCCCAGATTACAGCCCATCGCGAAGATGGTCAGCAGGTACCGCTCGGCAGCATTACGGATCTTGGGATCACTGCCGCTGAGCGGGCCGAAGTGCCGGGTGAATTGCGTCCAGTGCTCGATATTGGCCAGCACATCCAGCAGGTTCCGGACCGGCATGCGTTTCATCAGCGCTTTTTGCAGGGCGACCGCGCTTTCTGGGACGGCTGTAGCCGCAGTACGACGCACTACCAACTCGCCCGCCCTGTTGATGATCACATGCTCGGACTTCTCGGGGAAGCGTTCGTCCAGTTGGCGGGCCGTGTCCGTCAGCCACTGACGCAGTTGGGCCACGAAGCCGGCGCCGCTGTCGGGCATGCTGAACTTCTCGCAGTAGCTTGGCAGACGCTGTTCACACTCGCGCCAGGGCAGCAGGTGAGCCCGGTAGTCGGCGAAGGCGTCCGATCCAGCTACACAAAGATCGCCGCTGCGCAGTTCCTTGGCCATATAGGACAGCACGCAGAGCTCCAGATAGCGCCGGTTGGTCGGGGCACCCAGATCGGTCGGGCGGCGCACCAGCTTGCGCCAGCGTTCCGAGGCAAAGCTGATGTCAACGTCGACGGCAATCCATTCCCGGTGCAGCGACTCGTTCTCGAACGCCGCGTCCAATGCCGTCAGCAAGGTTTGGGATTGCGTGGTCGATCCCCATGCCAGGGCTCGCGCCAGGCGCAACAGCACCGATCGATGCGCCTTGAAATGACGCCACAGCAACGGTAGGTAGTTCTTGCCGCTGTAGGCCCGCACCTCGGCGCAGCTCTCGCGCAAGGGCTCGAGACTGCCTGTCGGCGCCAGATACTTACGTACCTGTGCGCCCAGCGCAGTGTCGTCCCCGTGATCGTCAACGATGTTGACAACCCCGTCGAGCAGGTCCACGAGGCTTTCCATCTGTTCACGCTGCCGCGCCTGGATGAGCGCAAGCTCTTCCTTGGCCCGCTTGTGGATAGCACCTACCCGGCGGATGAACATCTCGGCCAGATCGTCGCGGGCACGCACACGCATTTGGTGCAGCAGCGCCACGATCAGGGTATAGCGACGCTCGGGCAGCATCTCCTTCAGATTGGCCGCGTCCAGACTCATCGATTGCGATGACAGGGAGCGCAGCTTTGTGGCTGGCACGCCTTCCAGTGCACGACCGTAGTCCCCAAAGCCTTCGAGCCAGGTGAGATGTTCGATCAACAAGGAGATGTGCTTGCGCGACGGCCGCAACGCGTAGCGCTTGATGGTGTTGTACGCGGTCTGGCGCTGATTGAATTCCCGTTTGAGGAGGCGGTCCAGTTGGGCCTTGTCGTCGTCCGTCAGGCGTCGCGCGACGCGCCGGAATAGCGCTGTTTGCGTGCGCGCATGGACTTGTTCCGCAATCGCGTCCAGCGTCGAGAACGCCGGTAATTCGACCTGCTGCTGGATCAGGCTGTCGATGGTGGCATTGATAATGTCCACCGACTGGTCCATGGTCTCGGCCGCTTCCCGTGCCGCACGCACGGCGACTTCGTTGGCATCGGTGCCATAGTAGGACTGGATGCCGAGAAACTCCCGAATCGCAGCGTAGTGGCGAAACAACGCGACCGACCGGGCCCTGTCGTAGCCAAACTCGACCTCCGCACCGATGTCTACGCAGGCTCGGACGTGATCAATGACAGCGACAGGAATGGAATCGAGGTTGGGGAAGTGGTGCATCTGCTGAAAAACCTTCAGCAGGACCAGCAGGCCCAAGCGAGAGGACTGCCCCCGCGCGTTTCGTCGCCCCCACTCCAGTTCTTCGATATCAGGCGTATAGCAGGCCTGCAATTCCCCCGTCGAAAAGACCTTGGGAAAGCGCGGATAGGCGGTACGTTCGTAAGCGCGAAATTAACCGCACCTAGCTTTTCCGGCTGAGAGTGGGCAGGCTTGCGTCCGCAACCACTATTTGCGGACGCAAGCATGATGGACAACGAATGTGAAGTTCCGTCGCTGAGAGTGACCCGTGTTCGCTCCAACGGGAAGCGAGACTTTGACCCCAGGGATAAGCGCCAACTGGTCGAGGCGTGTCTGCGGCCAGGGGTATCGGTAGCTGGGATGGCGCTCAAGGTCGGCATCAATACGAACCAGTTGCGCAAGTGGATTCGGCTGCACCAAGCGGCAACAGAAGCCGCGGCGGCCGACAGTGCGGAGCTTGCATTGCCAGCGTTCGTACCGGTCGTCGAGGCTAGCGGCGGAACACGCGTCCCGGCATCGCCGGTGGCACTGCAATGTCTGCCGGCCCAGGCGCCCGCTTCCACCCAACCATCGGTACGTCCGTCGCTGAAACCTGCACTACTGACGGCGCGGCTGCCCAACGGCGTGACGGTCGAACTTGAATGCGGCGGACAGGACGTTGCGCTGGTGAAGGCGATGATCGAAGCGTTGGGAGCGCGTTGATGTTCCGGCTTGATGCTGACCTGCAGGTCTACCTGCACCGCAATGCGGTGGACTTCCGCCTCGGGATCAACGGGTTGATTGCGCTGGTCGAGCAGTCGATGCAGCTTGATCCGTTTGCCCGCGCCGTCTACGCCTTCCATAACCGTCGGCGCAACCGCATCAAGCTGTTGCTGTGGGACCGCAACGGGTTCTGGTTGCTGCTCAAGCGCCTGGAGGAAGACCGCTTCGTGTGGCCACGGCGTCAGCAGGCGGTGATCGAGCTGACAACCGAGCAGTTGCACTGGCTGCTGGACGGCATCGACGTGGACGCGGTGAAGCGCCACCCGTCACGCAAATATCAGCACACGGCTTGATGGTCGTTCGGGGTGACGTATACCCGATTGCGCCATGGCTGCACTATCGTGTTCAGCATGAACGAACACGACCTCTCCCAATTGCCGCCGGCCGCCCAGGCCTATATCCGCGAACTCGAAGCGAGGGCCGCTGCCAACGCTCAGCACATCGCCGAGCTGAACGAGCGCATCAAGCTCCTTGAAGAACAGTTCCGCCTCGCGCAGTCCAAACGCTTCGCACCAAGCAGCGAGAAGCTCAAGGACCGAGTGTTCGACGAAGCGGAGCAAATGGCCACTGCGGAGCCGGCCGACGACGATGAGGATGACGCGCTCGCGCCGCCGGACACGGGGTTGCCGGAGCCTGACAAGCCTGCAGGCCGCAAACGTGGTCGCAAGCCGCTGCCAGCGGACATGCCGCGCCAGCGAATCGAGTACGACCTGACCGAGGACCAGAAGGTCTGCCCATGTTGCCAAGGTTCGATGCACCGCATGGGCGAGGAAGTCAGCGAGCAGTTGCACATCGAAGCAAAGGTCTCCGTTCTGCAGCACGTCCGCTTCAAATACGCGTGTCGGCACTGCGAGCGCAATGCCGAACGCACGCCGGTGGTGACTGCGCCGATGCCGGCGCAACCACTGCCGGGCAGCAACGCCAGCCCAGCGATGCTGGCGACGGTGACCACCGCCAAGTACGTGGACGGCACGCCGCTGTACCGCATGGAAGACGCGCTGGGTCGCGCCGGCATTGCAGTTGGCCGCGGCACACTGGCCAACTGGATCATCCGGCCCGCGCAACTGCACTACAGCCGGCTGTACGAGGCGCTGCGCCGCACGCTGCTGTCGCAGCCACTGATCCATGGCGACGAGACGACGGTGCAGGTGCTCAAGGAGGAAGGCAAGGCCGCGCAGAGTAAATCGTACATGTGGGTGTATCGCAGCGCGGAGGACTGCGAGCATCCGGTGGTGCTGTTCGACTACCAGCCGGGGCGCGGACAGGAGTATCCACAGGCGTTTCTCGCAGGCTACGAGGGCATGCTGATGACCGATGGCTACAGCGCCTGGCGCACGCTCGAAGGCGTTACCCACTTTGGCTGTGTTGCGCACGCGAGGAGGATGTTCGTTGATGCGCAAAAGGGGCAGAAAAAGCCCAGCGCTCGAGTACTAAAGGCGCTCGAGTACTTCCAGGCCCTGTATCAGGTCGAGACGCTTGCCAAGGCAGAGCTACCCGAAGGCGAAACGCGCGTCGACTACACGTACCGGCTGCGTCAACAGCACAGCGTGCCGCTGCTGGAAGCCCTCAAGGCATGGCTGGACCAGCAGGCACCGCAGGTACTGCCGGAAAGCCTGCTGGGCAAGGCCATCGCCTACGCGCGCAACCAGTGGGAATACCTGAGCCGATATGTTATCGATGGGCGTGCGCCCATCGATAACAATCCGGTCGAACGTGACATCCGTCCATTCTGCACAGGGCGAAAGGCATGGCTCTTTGCAGACACTGTCGCGGGGGCGAAGGCGAGCGCCATGATCTACAGCCTGATGCTTACGTGCCGCGCCTGTGACGTCGAGCCGTATGCTTATCTGCTCCACGTGCTCACAGATCTGCCACAGCGCGCGCCGGACGCTGACATCAGCGACCTGTTGCCGTTCAACTTCGCCCGGCGGCAAACCGCGCCGCCGCACCCTGCCTGAGCGGCGGGTCGATCGTTGCCCCCAAGTCGGGGACTCCATCACACGGAGAGAGGCCCCTCGTTACCCGGTAACAGCGAGGCGCTAGCGGGGGACGTTGAAATAGAGATCCCACTGCTCCGAATCCAGATTGAGCCTGCGCACGATCGCGTCGTCCGCTCGCGCGATCAGCCGCTCCAACATCTGACGCTTCGTTACCGTGTAACGGTGCGCCAGCCGTGCAAGAGCAAGGTCGGCTTCCGTACTGACCCACATGTCCAGCCGCCGCTCTCCGTTGCCGTCCTTGCCCGCCGTCGCGCGCCTTGCCCGATAGGCGGCCTGCCGCTGTGCTGTCGTCTGCGCCATCCTGCACTCCTCATGATCGTTACCCGGTAACACTCCGGTGCGGCAACGTTACCGGGTAACAACTGGAATCATCAAGGTGTGCTGGATTTAGCGCTTACGTACGTTCTACGGTGGCCATGCCGGACTGAGATCTCCAATGGGCCGGCCAGTGTAGCGGAAGAGTCGCTCGACAGAGGGCTCTGTTCCTTATAACAATCAGAACTATAGATGCGCATCCATATAACTGAAAGGCTTATGATAGGAAATCGGCCTTATCTTGGTCAGACCCCGACTACGGGCTGACCATGGAGGAGCTGGCAGCGGCGGGGTGCTTCGATCCGCCTTCTCCGCCCCCGCCCCCGCCACCACCCGCACCCGCGCCAGCACCTGTGGTTTGCTACCGCAATGCCGCCGGGCAGAGCTGGGACGGGCAGGGCGACATGCCCGACTGGCTGCGGCGGGCGGTCAATGCGGGGCAGTCGGTGGAGTTTTTCCGCATCGGATAAAAGCGCTTCCAGCACCATGCTGGGTATCGGAGCGCTGAAGATTTAGCAAAAACAGAGGGTTGCCGAGAGATGTGGGGATCTTTTTCGAATTCCGGGCAGCTCCTCGGCCCCACCCATTGGTTCCTGTCCCAATCTTGAAAATTGGCCAGTCGTCGTCACTTGGCCTAGAGAAAGCTTCGTTCACGTGATGTATCGATCACAAAAAGAGGGCGAACAATGAAGACAAACCTCAAGCAGATTTTTGGCAACTGGGACTTGGGCTATGCTCTGGACAAGCACACGCTCCGAAGCACCTACATTGGAGACAATGAGTACGGTCACCCGCAGTTCAACACGGAACGCTCCGAACCGGGCGAAGCACTGTTTCAACTGAAATACCGCTCCGACTGGGATCAGGCAAAGGTCATCGCGCACGCCATCGCGGCCAATGTCTACTCAAAGTTTGCAAAGGTTGGCCTCATCGTTCCCATGCCGGCTTCTAAGGCGCGTCAACGGCAGCCGGTTACCGAGATTGCAAGGGAGTTGGCGGCCATCGTTAAACTCAATTGCTTTGAGGATATCTTGCGGAAGGCGACAACGGGTCGGGCTTTGAAAGATATCGGCTCGAAAGACGAGCGCGCGAAGGTGCTTGCCGGGGCGATCACGTTGAACGATGAAATTAGGGGAGACGGTCAGTGGAACGTCTTGCTTGTCGATGACCTCTACGATACGGGCGCCTCGCTGGAGGCGGCGACGACAGTGCTGAGGACGTACAAGAAGATAGGCAGGATTTACGTTGCGGCGGTTTCCTGGTGAGGGTTCCTATGAAGATTTTTATTGCCGGATCGATCAGTATTAAGCACCTGGACGTGAAGGTCAAAGAGCGGATCGACAACATCATCGAGCAAAAGTACACGGTCATCGTAGGCGACGCTGATGGCGCGGACAGCTCCATCCAGTCGTATCTACACCAGAAGGGTGCCAGCGATGCCGTGGTTTACTGTAGCGGCGACCAGGCGCGCAACAACATCGGCCATTGGCGGGTCGAGCACGTCCAGGTAAAAAGTGCGGCGCCGGGCTCGCGCGCATTCTTTACTGCGAAAGACTTGGCAATGGCGAAGGAAGCCGACTATGGACTAATGATTTGGGATGCGAAAAGCACGGGCACCCTGAGCAACGTTATTGAGCTGCTGCGCCGGAAAAAGAAGTCCGTGGTTTTCGTCAACAAGGCGAAGCGGTTCCAGACTGTGGGCGACGTGGCTCAGCTTGAGGGATTGCTAGGCTTCATGTCGGAGACCGCCCTCCAGAAGGCTGACCTCAAGATCCATCTGCACGAGAAAATCAGCGAGCTACGCCACGAGCAGGCGGATATGTTTGCCTGATCTACTGGGTCCGACCCCACGCCATGAGGACGCTTCGGCGGCCCTTTTTATAGCTCGCCCCGAAATGCAACGCTAACTGCGGCCGAGGGTCAGCCCCGCCGAGACCGGCACTATGTGAGGACCTGCGGCGCTCGGATCAGTTGGTTGAAGCCCGACAATCGCTCGCGGAAAGCCAGAACGTACTTGCCCGCCGATCGCCTTGTCATGATGATCGAGGCACGCGCAGATAGGGGCAAGGAACTGCCCCTCCGTTGGTTGCGATGCAGGGGTTCCACCGGCCATCCTGGCACGCGAATCAAGTACTGTACTAATTCACGCGTACCTCAAGTCGGTATCCGCCTTGCGGGCCGCGCACAGCAATTCGGCGTTTGATGCCATCATCGCCGCGCTTCATGGCTCGCTCCGCCGGCTCTTCGAGGCGGCGCCGGACGGGGCCCCACACCAAACCGTGCACCGCCGCTTTAATCGATTCGATGCTGCTTTCAAGCAACTCGAAACGAGCTGTTCAGATTGACGGCTTCACTCAGGAATGCGTTGAAGTCTTGGACTAGCGTCATACGTGTGTTCAACCATCCAGAGGTTTCGCCACTGCGGGGCGGAGTTCCTCCAAGAACTGCTCGGCGCCGGCGTTCATCTGTTGTTCCAGTCGACTGCGCAGGCGATTATAGATCCAATCGAAAACCAAAGGGCTTGAAACCCGATGGCTGTAGATTGCATCCTGGAGCGCGCGGGATTGCGTGCTGAGTTGCTGTTCCGAGGCGCCGGCCCGCGACGATGAAAAAAGTTTCTTGACCTCCTCGTTCAGCCTGTCCAGCAGTTCGCAGGCCGCGGCGTGCCGGTTGCGTTCACGCAATCCCCAGATGATGACTGGCGTCATCGGCGCAAGCGTAGACAGGACGAACGACGTCAATGTCCGATCAATCCAAAGTGAAATCGATCCGACGACAACGATGAGCACCGTGGCCCCTGCCAGCAACAGTCGGCGATAGCGTTTTCGCAGGGTGTTGTCGTACCAGATGTTCGTCCGCTGGCACACCAGGCGGGCCAAGTGGACAGGCAAGCCAGCAACGGCTGATGGATACCAGTTTCGCAGGCGCTGCTCATCCCGGCTGCCTAGTTGCGGGAAGTCATCCTCGAAGATCTGTTCTGGGTCCAGATGCGCTCCCACGAGAAAGCTGTTCCAGTTCATCTGCAGTACTGTGCAGTCAAACTCTTCCTGCAGCTTTGCAGCAGTCTTGAGTTGGATCCGCAGCCACGAGTCAAAACACACCACCTCTAGATAGCTGAAAGTCAGTGCAAACAGCGCAACGTACGGCTTGGCCCCCTCGCAGAATGCCGACGCGAGCAGTGCTGCGAGTGGCAGTCCGAGTGAGACGATAAGCCCGATTGCCTGGTACGTTTTGGCGCGACGGTAGATGAGGGTTCGCGCATGCAGAAATTTCAGCATGCGGGGCTCGACCTGTTTGCTGCAAATGTCATTCATTGGTGTTTGCCTTTCTTGCTCGCTTACCCCAGCGGCGCTTATCCGGTGCAGGATGATCGCCGCCACCATTCCAGGTGCCCGTTGCAAGCCAGTCCTCGAAGTACCACAACCACTGTGCCGTCCAGGCAAGGTACGTTTCAGACAGCCGCATCTGGGGTGACCACTCTCGTTTCTTGGGACGCCACAGGCACAGGTGAATGCCCGGCCCCTTCCCGGGATAGAAGTGGGGTATCTTTGCTTCGCCCGCCAGTGCGACCAGGTCCGGCTTCAGCACGTACATTTCCGGTGCGGTTGCGCCCGGCCTCATGCGCAACTCGCACTCATAGGTCCGGCCGAATTCGCTAGGTGCCAAATGGAACCTGTAATGCAACGCACGCCCCGACAGGAACGTCACATTTGCGCCCTCGAGTTGGAGGCTACGGAGCTCCAGTGCCCGTTCGGCCAGCGATGGAATCGAAACCGCCGGATGTGCGCGCATGATGCTAGCCCCCGAAGAACGTGTGCGGGCGGGCTGCAACGCTGACGGGCATGGCTGCTGGCGACGCGAGCAAGATCGTTCGGCCGACCTGACGGCTACGCTCCTGGCGCCCCATCTCCATTCGCTGGACAGCGTTGAAGCCGCGGGATCCGAAAGCGATCTGAACGGCCTTGAGCAGCACGTCCATTCCTTGATGGTTTTCAATCGCGTCAAGGATGCGCGTGAGATCCTCCAACAAGCGGTGGTGCCAGGCGACGAATGCAGCTTGCCGCGGGGGATGGTTCATGCTTGCCGCGAGGTTGTCGGCCGGCGCCGAGGGGTTGGGCAAGCGCCACTCCTCGGACCCATCTGGCAGTCTGATGCGATCGAAGTGCGACGGCATGCGCTCAACGATGTCGAGAAGCAGTTCCAGCGGGCTGACGTGCGGTTGGGGAGCCTCGATGGCGTAGGCCATGGCCGCCAGAGTCGTCAGAAAGACCGATGTCGGTGCCAGGTCCTGGTCCTGCACGCTCCCAAAGGCGACATTGCGGTGAAGCTTCAGAAGCTGGACCAGCCGGCACAACAGTCTGTCGAAAATTTCCTGTGCATCGGGCAGGGGCGCGACGTCGGCGCGCCTTGCCGAGTCCATGGCCTTCGCGACGATCTCTGCAGCCGGAAAGTTCGGAGAAATTGCCGCTGCAAGGTCAAAGTGCTTTGCGTATCCGCGCGGATTCGTCGAGTTGAAGAGGCGCAGTTCCCGGTCGGGAATCAGCCCGTGCGTCTCTCCGAACAGACCCGACAGCAGCGGGGCGTCGATGACAGGAGCAATGTCAGCGCACATCCCTTCTGCGTATTCGAGGGTGGCGCAGCGTTCCCAGCGACGCAATTTCAATCCGTGCGCATCTGCATACCGCGAGAGGGCGCTGTGCAGGTGATCGAGCAGAAGCGCTGGTCCGCGATCACCTTGGTACTTGTGACGAGCGCTCGGCGCAAGGCGTGCGATCAGATCGATATCGAAGCCTTCGCGGGAGCCGTCCCGTGGGCGCACGATCGTGCCGAGACGGCGTGAGCCATGCGAGTGGATCTGGACCAGCAGCCCGCGGAACTCAGGACATTCCGAAAGGAAGTCTCCCGTGCTGTTATAGGAACGCTCAAGCGCCGCCAACTGAGTTGGAGTGGGCTCGTGCGCCTGCGCAATCGCATCGACCAGGTGAAAGAAGCGCGCCGACGATCGTGTGGAGGCCCGACGCTGCGGGCGGAACGTTACAGGTTCGCGGATCACTGGAGCTCCTCAAGAAGTCAACGTTTCAAATTCACCTGTTCGCCTGTTGGTCTTACCGCTTATGCTTGGTAGGGTCGACGAGCTTATAGCCTTGGCCAGGCCGCGGGGTCGGCGGCAGGGGCTTGCCCTTGACACCGGTCACTTCGTTGCCTGTCCCCGAGTTCTTGTATTGGCCTGACTTGGGGGCCGGAGTACCAGGCTTTAGCATCTTGCTCATAGGTTTCCTCTATCGAAACTACATCTTGTTAAGGGAATGCCCCAGTTCGCTTGACAGCAACGTCGGGCCCTGTCCGTTCAAAACGAGGTTGCGCCAGAAGTTCGGAGCAGCCACAATAAAAAGTGTGAACTTCCGAACTTCTGAAGTCAATGACTTTTTTTATCGATTTTCCGAACGAACATGCCAACACTAGGTGAAAAGGTCCGGACGCTGCGCAAGAAGGCCGGCTTGACACTGGAACAGTTTGCCGACCAAATAGGTGCTTCAAAGTCCTCAGTCTGGGAGCTAGAGAACAAGGAAAAGGCGCGACCGTCCGCCGACAGAATCAACGAGGTGGCGCGCGTGCTGGGCGTCACACCCGAATTTCTGATGAATGACGACGTCGCGGAGCCTTCAGTTTCGGTAGCGGATGAAGCTTTTTTTAGGAAGTATCAGTCACTTCCGTCTACTACGAAGCAACAGTTGCAAGACATACTGGACGTGCTTGACCGAAAGGACGGCAATTGACGGAGCTCCTATCACCGAAGCGCGAGGCAATCAAACTCTCGCAACTCTGGCGTCTGGCACATGGGCCGACGTTTCCGATAGATGCTGGTTCATTGGCGATGGAATGGTCCCAGAATGTCGTTCCAGATGCGCCAATCGGAGAGTTGCAGGCGAAAGAGCTCGACGGCTTTGAGGGCGGTCTTTTCTGGCTGAAGCAGCGGAAGATCTGGGCGCTCTTGTACCACCCGAATCCTGGAACGCCGGGCCGTTCCAATTTCACCATCGCGCACGAATTTGGACATTACGTCCTGCACCGCAAGGTCCAGGAGGCCTTTCAGTGCTCACAGAGCGCCACGCTCGGGATATCCGGGGCCAAAATTGAGCGCGAAGCCGATCAGTTTGCTTCTTATCTGCTGATGCCCATCGACGATTTCAGTGCGCAGGTGGCAGGGCGTCGCATGACGTTGGATGTCTTGGGGGAGTGCGCTGCGCGATACGGCGTGTCACTTACCGCTGCGACGCTCAAATGGCTGGAATTCTCTGACCAAAGTGCCATCGCCATCATGGGACGTGAAGGCATGCTTCATTGGTGGCGGGCGAGCGACAGCGCGAAGAAGTACGCTTTCGCAAATCTGCATGAAGGCATGGAGCTTCCTGTAGATAGCTTGGCCGTCCGTTCTGACCTCGTCCTGTCTGCATCCAACTTCCGCGATGGTGTCGAGCATGGCACTGGAGTTTGGCCGTTCCCTATGCCCGTGCGAGAAATGGCGGTGATCTCGGACCGGTACGACATGTCCATCTCTCTTCTGATCTTGGATGATGCGGGTATCGAGCATGGTGATGCGCCAGATGACGACATGGTTACGACGCCTCCGACGTTCTGAATCGCAGCGTGTGGTAAGAAGGAGAATGCCGCTCCTGGCGGCGCTGGCTGATGTCCGGTTGATTGTCGTCGCATTTGCGAATGGGAGGGACGGAGGGGGTCGCTTGAATGCGAAAATTTCAACACTGCTCTCAGCCGCATCCATCCCGACGGACAGATGGCGCGATGCCGCGGTGGCGTACGACGCGCTGGCAGGAAAGCACGCACGCTGCTGGAGCGCATGGGGCGCGCTGGCGCCAGTGAATCGGCGTGCATGCCCTTGAACGTTGCGAAGGCCGCGCTACCGGGCAACGTGGCTCGGGGGAACCCTACTTTTCGGTGGGCGGCTGGCATGTCTCGGCTGGGGATTGGCCGTGCAGTCCAGAGGTACAATTCCGCTGTCCGATTGGAATTACCGTTTCCATAAGCCCAAAAGAAATGAAGAAGAAATTCAAGTGGACAAACGCGTCGGTGCTTAACTTTGCGGAAGGCGCCGATCCTGTTGCCGTCATGGAATCTCGCGCCCGAGAACTTGTCCTGGGCGCCATCGACGAAGGCTGGAGCGGGCCACCGTTTGACCCACTGGAGCTTGCCCGTTGGTTGGACATTCCCACTGAGGCGCGCGGAGACATTCCCGACGCGCGAACGGTTCCCCACGGCGAGGGATTGCTCCGACTTGAGTACAACCCCATGCGTCCGCGCGGCCGCCTGCGATTTTCTATCGCCCATGAGATAGCCCATTCGCTCTTCGCAGACTGCGCCGATGAAATTCGGCATCGGGATGGGGTGTCAGCTACCGCAGCGGACAACTGGCAACTCGAGGTGCTGTGCAATATCGGCGCGGCTGAACTGCTCATGCCGCTCGGTAGTTTCTCCGAACTCGCTGGCGAAGAGCTTTCCATCCAATCGGTAGCGGAGCTACGACGCAGGTTCGATGTGTCAGTCGAAGCCTGCCTAATCCGCCTGACAAAGCTGGCGCGGCAGCCTTGCGCCGCATTCTGTGCGTCGTTGCATGAGGATGGACAATATCGTCTGGACTACGTGATACCCGCACCTGGCTGGGCGAGTCCGGCATTCCCGGGACAAGCGGTCTCGCCGGACAGCGTCATCCTGGAGGCAAACGCTATCGGGTACACCGCGATCGGACGGGAACTTTGGGGCGGAAAGCACCCCATGAGAGTCGAGTGCATCGGCTTGGCCCCCTATCCCGGAGCGGTCGTTCCGCGCGTGGTAGGGCTGCTTATTTCCGAGACCGCCGAGGACTACCACGCTCCTGAGATCACGGATCTGACTGGCGACGCGCTGTCGCCGCGGGGAAAGGGGCCAAAGATAGTCGCGCATATCGTTCCAGACGTTGGCGCGCCTTGGGGTGGTAAGGGCTTTGCTGCACAGGTTCGCCGTCGCTTTCCAGCGGTCTGGCAACAGTACAAAGCAGAGTTGACCGTCAAGGGGCGGCCGCCCAAGTTGGGCGAAACATTTGTCGCGGACCTCGGGGACGACGTGACGATCGTCCATATGGTTGCCCAGAAGGGGATTGGACCCTCCGTGCAGCAAAGACTTCGTTATGCAGCACTCGCCAAATGCTTGGGAACCGTTGGCGGTCTGGCTAAGGATCTCGGCGCCTCCGTTCACATGCCTCGGATAGGGACCGGACATGGTGGCGCGAGCTGGCCGCTCGTAAAAGAGCTCGTCACCGAACAGCTCGTAGAGGAAGGGGTGGCAGTGACAGTCTATTCGCTGCCGCGTGCAGGCTGATTTTATAAAAACTCAGAAGAGGCCTCATGAAGGCAAAGGCAATTGTTCTCTCGGGTCGGGCTTATTCAGGAAAATCAACGTTAGCCAAACTGCTTGCCGAACGGCGGCGGGACTGTCTTCTGGTCAGGTCGAAGGCCGTCATCGAGGTAAGCCTGTCGTCAGTGCCCCGGGATGCAGCTGGGCTCGCCAAGGCAGCTCGCCGGCTCGAAGCGGACACAAAAGGGGGGTGGCTCACGACGTCGCTGAACGAGAAACTGCTCAGTTCGGCGGGCGACCTGGGCCTCGTCGTCATTGACGCCGTCGAGAGTGCCGAACAGGTCTTGTATCTGCGCAGAAGCGGCTGGAGCGTGACGCATGTCCACCTGCAGGCAAGCGAATCAGAGCTGGAAAAGCGAAGCCTGAAGAATCAGGCCGGCCGAGGAAGGCTCCAAACCTCAAAAGCCGTGACGCGGCCTAAAGCGATTGATGCCCTTGCGGACATTGCCGACGTCGTGGTGGATACGGATCGCTGTAGCGCGGATGACGTATTTGCGAGAGTCATTGCACGCATGGAAGTTCGCCCGGTTACGGCCGTGCCGCTCGTCGACGTGATGATTGGCGGGCAGTATGGGAGCGAAGGCAAGGGCAACATCGCACACTATCTAGCGCCGGAGTACGACGTACTGGTTCGGGTCGGTGGTCCTAATGCCGGACACAAAGTGTTCCGATCGGGTGAACATCCCTATACGTTTCATCAGCTTCCCTCTGGCGCATTGGCCAATCGTGATGCAACCCTGGTTATCGGCGCGGGTGCCGTGATCAGCCTCGAGCGGCTGCTCAAGGAAATTGCCGAGCTTTCCATCAACCACGACAAATTGATCATTGACCCGCAAGCGATGATCATTAACAACGAAGTCGACATCGCGTGGGAAGTGGCCCACCTGAAGAATGCGATCGGCTCGACGGCGCAAGGTGTCGGCTCTGCCACTGCGCGGAAGATCCTCTATCGACGGTCGGACTCTAACGTGGTGTTGGCAAAGGATGTGCCGGCGCTCAAACACTACATTCGAGATTCGGTCGAGTATTTCGCAGAATGCCTGTCGGTGGGCCGGCGCATCATGCTCGAAGGGACACAGGGGACGTCCCTCAGCCTGCACCACGGCTCCTACCCGCACGTTACCTCGCGTGTGACCACCGCCGCAGGCAGTCTCGCTGAGGCGGGACTCTCAGCTCGCCACGTTCGGCGCGTGATCATGGTGTGCCGGACGTATCCCATCCGTGTGGGTGACACCGACACTGGAAACACGTCGGGCCCGATGAGCCAGCAAATCACGATTGAGCAGATTTCGGAGCGATCCGGTATCCCGCTTGAAGAACTGAAGATAACCGAAACCACCTCGACAACGCATCGGCCGCGTCGGATTGCCGAGTTCGACTGGGCGCAGTTTCGCCGTTCGCTGATTCTGAACGCCCCCACCGACATCGCGCTGACCTTCGCCGACTACTTTGGTGTCGATAATCGCAAGGCGTATCGATACGAACAACTGACCACCGATACGCTGCGCTTCATCGAAGAAGCGGAAAAAGTGGGTGGCGTGCCCGTATCGATGATTTCTACTGCCTTCAATGACCGCAATATTATCGACAGGCGGATGTGGTAAGTCTGCCGACGGAGAATACAAACAATGAACGTGTCGGACCTAGTGGCGCGGTACCCGTACCTCTTCCATATGGCGGAGAGGGACACTTGGTCAAGCATCAAAGCGAAGGGGCTGCTCAGCACGACAGCCGCGCTCGATCTATATCAGGTGAATGGCGGCGCGCGGCAGACGCTGGAGCGCGGACACCGGCCACAGAAGGTGACAGTGGGACCCGCGGGCGACGCCATTGTACTGCGCGATCAGATACCAATGGCGCCGGACAGGTTGGAAGTGGCCTTGATCGACGGGACGACCCCTGGCGAATGGTACGAACTTCTCAACGGCAAGGTGTTCATGTGGGCAGAAGAAGCTCGCCTGCATCGCCTGCTCAAGGCCAGATACTATCGCCACCTCGAACATGACGTGCTGACGATCGACGCGGCGAAGCTCATGAAGGTCCATGCTGAGCGCGTCTGGCTCTGTCCGATGAATTCCGGTAACACGTTTCCGGTTCCCCATCGTAGGGGGCGAGATATTTTTCAGCGCATCGACAAGTATCCAACCCGCGCCACGAGTGGACGCCCGCAAAAGGAAGTTGTGGAAGTCGTGGTCGACTACAGTATTCCCGACATTGCAGACTTTGTGGTAGAGGTACGCCGCATGCAAGGGGACCAGGTGCTGCACGATATCGCGCTGTGAGGGCACAAGGTGCGGAGAAACGGCGCTGCCTTGGAGCGTGGCGGCGCGAGTCTCAGCTAGGCCTTCCGCACAGTCTGTAGAAGGCCCCAGAGCGATAGGCGCCGTAAGAGACCTCAAGGAATCCTCGTAAGTGCACCAAGCCCTTTTCCGCAATATAGCGTTTGTACCTTAATCGTCACGGTGCGCCAGAATGAAAAACCTCATTTTGTTAAGTGGGCCTGTCGCAGTGGGGAAGACAACCCTGAAAGACGCCCTCGTATCTAGCTGTGACGTAGGGTTTGACTACCTGCGCAGTGGCGCCTACCTCTTGAAGCGGGCCCAGGCAGAGAACCGGCCGACCGATCGTCGGGGTTTGCAGGACTTGGGCGACAGTCTGGATGAGGCGACCGACTATCGGTGGATCGTCGATGAGGTGGCATTGCCTGTGATGGCGTCGAGCGAGGCAATGTTCTGGCTGGTCGACGCCGTACGAAAAGAAAGGCAGGTTGAGCATTTCCGCAGTCTGCGGCAGGCCAAAATTCTTCACGTCCATCTCACCGCGCCGGAAAGTGTGATTCGGGAGCGATACAGGCGTCGGGCGGCGGTGGGCGGGCACGCGTTAGCCGAGTACGCTGCGCTGATTAATCATCCCAACGAGATTGAGTCACGATCGCTAATCTCCATTGCCGACCTGGTGCTCGACACTTCCCAAGCGGACACGGATAGCTATGTAGAACGCATCTTCACCGCACTGGCTCGTGCTTGATCAGCATCCTGCCCGGCAAAGTGGGCGTGGGCTGCTGAAACCCAGCGGAAACGGCCAGCCGGCGCATTCTAGGGTTGCCAAACTCTATCCCGGGTTGCAGGGTCAGGCTGTCCCGTAACGTCTAGGCACCGGCTCAAGCGTCGCCGCCGTGTTGCAGCCAACGACTGCACCTTTCAACGGCAACAGTTGGGAAGCGGCCGCGCGCTGATTCGTGTCGCGCGCCACGGCAAGCTGATGGCGGTCGATCAGGACAAAACCGGCGGCGTCCATGGAAGCGCTAATCCTCGCTACCCAGAGTGGCTCGATTTCGTCCCGTGAGGATTTCCTCCAAGACCTCCTCGACAACGGCGAAGTGCAAATTTAGACAAGAGGCGACAATGTATATTTCTGAAATCTACGCGAGCGGCTACCGGTGCTTCGACCGGACCTCCCCATTACAGTTGAGGCTCTCGCCCGGCCTGAATATTCTCGTTGGACCGAACGACGCAGGTAAGAGCGCGATTATAGACGCCGCCCGCTATGTTCTCTGGACGCGCGGCGACGACTACATCCGCCCGGACGAACACGACTTTCATGTCGGCGCGGACGGCACGCGCGGATGCGACTTCATTGTTCGATGCACTTTCGACGATCTTAGTGCTGACGAAGAGGCTCGGTTTCTAGAATGGTGCACTAACGAAAAGGGTAAGTTGCGGCTACATGTATGCATGCGTGGTACTCGGCGGATTTCGCCGGGCGGCGGTACCATCGTCGCTAGTCAACACCGTGCCGGCGCTGAGGGCGAAGGCCTGCCACTTGATGGCGAGCTGCGAGAGTATCTCAAGGCGACCTATCTCAAACCTTTGCGTGATGCCGAGCGGGAGATGCGCGCGGGTCGACGTTCGCGCCTGTCGCGCATCCTTGGCGCGATGCCGACGATGGGGCCTCAGGGTAAGCCAGCAGCATTAGGAGATAATGCCACGCTCCACGACACGCTAATGGCGGCTGATGAGGCCGTGCGAAACAACGTTGCAGTCGGCGGTGTCGCCAATAGCGTCAACACGGATTTTCTCGACAAACTGTCGTTCGTGGATGATCGTCTCGTCGCGACGCTGGACCTCGGCGCAGGTGGGTCGTTTGATCAGATTCTCGAGCGGTTCGAACTCTATCTGAATGCCAAGGTGGGCATTGAACGAGTCCAGCGCGGGCTGGGCTACAACAACCTGCTGTTCATGGCGGCCGAGCTGTTACTGCTCCAGTCGCATCCCGATCAGGTGCCCTTTCTGCTGATCGAGGAGCCAGAAGCGCACCTGCATCCCCAGCACCAGACGCTCTTCATGGAGGTGCTTGCGGCCCGCGCCGCTAAGCCGGACCCGGAGAAAGGCGAGACCCATCAGCAGGTCCAGGTTCTGCTCACCACCCATAGCTCGCAGCTTGCGGCCGGTGCCGAGCTTGAGACCATGACAATGATTGTCGGTCACCGTGCCTTTCCGCTGGGTATGGCCCATACCCGGCTCGAACCCGACGACTATGAGTTCCTTCGTCGGTTTCTCGACGCTACAAAAGCCAACCTGTTCTTCGCCCGCGCGCTGATTGTTGTCGAGGGCGATGGCGAGCACCTGTTGTTGCCCGCGATCGCCGAGAAGCTTGGCCGTCCGCTCAGTCGCCATGGTGTATCGATCGTCAATGTCGGCCACCGCGGTCTGTTCCGGTACAGCCGGATCCTGCAACGTAAGACCGGGAGCGCGGTCGCGGTGCCCGTGGCGCTGATCCCCGACAGGGACATCCCGCCCCTTGAGGCGAAGGGCCTTGTCGGCGACCGCAAGACTGAGAATGAGCTGACGCAGGACGAGGTCGCCTCGCGGCTGAAGACGCTGCGGCGTGATGTTGGGGATCCCGTCGACGCGTTTATTGCCGACAGCTGGACGCTCGAGTTCGATCTCGCGCTCCAGCCCGAGCTCGCAGAGAGCGTTCACCAGGCGGTCCAACTCGCCAAGACCAGCAGTCGCAGGCCTGAATGGCTAGCAAAGATTGTGAAGACGGCCAGCGAAACCTATGCGGGCTGGACAGAGGCTGGGCTCTCTGCGACCGAGATCGCCGTCAAGATTTACCAGCCAGTCCATGACAAGGAGGCTTCCAAAGCAGAGGTCGCAGAGCAACTTGCCGCAATACTGCGAAAACGCACCGATACGCCGGAGGAGATGCGGGATCGGCTCCCGCCCTATCTGGTGCGCGCGATCGACTACGTGACGGGCGGCTACATCCCCGGGGCGCCGGAGATCGCACCTGAGCCGGACACGGAAGAACAGGAGATCGGGGACGCCGCGATGGAAGGCGCGGCGGCGGGGGAGGCGGAGCGCCATGTTTGAGATTCTGCCGCTCACGCCCGAACTGCTTGCCGAGCTTGGCGACGAGCTGGGTGGCTGCGATTTCACGGATCCGAACCAGGCGGACTTCCTGGCGAAGGTCACCCCATGCGACGTCCAGGCAGCTCCCGGCAACGGCAAGACGACGCTGCTGGCGGCAAAGCTTGCGCTGCTCTCGCGTAGCTGGTCGACTCGCAGGCGGGGTGTATGCGTTATCTCGCATACCAATGCGGCACGGACGGAGGTAGAGGATTTGATCGCCCGTCACCCGACCGCTGCGCGACTCATGGCCTATCCTCATTTCACCGGCACGGTTACAGCGTTCATCAACCAGTACCTCGCCTTTCCGTATCTTCGAGGTTTGGGCTGGAGTATGCGCCAGATCGACGACGATGCCTTCGCGGCTGAGGCGTTGCGGCGTTATCCGGGTTGGGGTGTCCTCGACAACCTCGCTAAGAACCAGAAGCTCAAACTGAAACGCAGACTCGAGGAGTGGATTGCGCTTCTCGATCTAGACACAGCCTTCACGGACACTGACGCGGAGCCCGAGGCGTTGACTGTGCGCTGCCGTAAAGGGCAATGGGGCGCCCACACCGATTGTGGAAAGGCGCTCGAAGCCCTCAAGGCCTCGATGGTCAAGAGCGGTCTCTATCGCTACGCCGACATGACTGCGCTCGCGTGGCGCGCGCTTCGGGAAAACCCGAGTCTTGCCGAGCGACTTCGCGACCGCTTTCCCCTCGTCATTCTTGATGAGGCGCAGGACACGCATGGGGACCAGCTCCGATTGCTGGAGCATGTGTTCAAGCAGGATGGCGCAGCGTTTCAACGTCTTGGGGATCGCAACCAAACACTCTACGAGGATAATGGAGCAGAGCCCGCTTATTGGGCACCAGACCCAGATTGCATCCCACTCGATGCCAGCCGCCGATTCGGCGGGGAGATCGCGGCGTTCGCAAGCCGGCTGACCGCACGTCAGGCGCAGACCATTGTGGGTCTGGGCGCGAGACCTGCATCGCGGGTGATGTTTCTGTTCGACGAAGCCACGATCGGGAGCGTGCTTGGAGCCTTTGCCAAAGAAGCGCGCGAACTCTGGGGTGACAGTAGTAGTGCACGAGATGTCTGGGCGGTAGCCTCGCGTCACAATTTTCCCGGCAAAAAGGGCGCGTGGCAGCCGAAGAGCCTTGTCGATTACCATCCCGCATATCGCAGCGAGAGTGGGGCTCGCGCGAAAGCCCATCTCCTGTGCCGGCAACTGCGGAAGGCTGCAGTGCACCACGCCGCTGCCCGACCGCCCTCAGAGGTCAGCGAGCTGCTCGCCGTCGGGATTTCTGGGTTGGCGCGCGTACATGGTTGGAAAGCAGCCAATGATCGTCCGATTACTGCACATAATGTCTGGACTGCTCTAGCGCATCGCGACCTTGCATTGCCTCGCGCCGTACGTCGGCTGCTGCGGGACAGCGTGCTTTCCGGCGATGCGGTCTGGAATGAGGTAGCATGGCAGACGTTCGTGAAGGAGTTGCTGCTGCTCTTCAGTCCGCATCCTCAGGACGCTAAGGGTGAGATCTCGGATTTTTGCGGTTTCGTCGCTGAACAAAAGGTCAATCTTGCTGACCCCGAGCGCCGCTCCACGAAAGAGGTGCAGTTCGACGATCTTACATTGCGGTTAGGGTCGATTCACTCGGTCAAGGGCAAGAGCGTAGACGGAATTCTCGTCGTTGAGAGTGAGGTATGGAAAGGAAGTCGGGCAGACGAACAGTGCATCGACTTGAGCACGGTTCTTCCACGCGCATTCGGTGTTTCCGACGAGCCGTTTACGGGAGTTGAGCTCACCGCCGCTACAAATGTCTTTGTGGGCGTGACTAGACCTCGTGAGTTGCTTGGACTGGCGCTGCGTAAATCTGAAGCAGCGAAGCTCATTGAGTCCGCTAGAGACCAGGGGTGGAAGCTCGTTGACTTAGAAGCTGTTGCGAAATTACCCATAGGGTCTGTTAACTTTTTCGAGCCGGTGTTAACTTCCTGTCTTGTTTTGCCTGACAGGAAGCGATGCCCAGTGAACTGATAGACGACGAACTGTGGTCACTCATCGAACCGTTGCTGCCGGCGCGAGCGCCACGCAACCGCCGATATGCAGGGCGCAAGCCGACGCCGGACCGAGCGGTGCTAACTGGCATCGTGTTCGTTCTGCGCTCTGGCATCGCCTGGAACCTACTGCCGCAAGAGATGGGCTGTGGCTCGGGCACCGCCTGCTGGCGGCGGCTGGTTGCATGGCAGGAGGCTGGTGTCTGGCAACGCATCCACGAGACACTATTGGCCGAACTGCGCCGTCGCGGCCAACTCGACATGGCGCGCGCCATTGTCGACAGTTCCTCGGTTCGCGCCATGCTGGCGGGAAAAAAACTGGCCCGAACCCAACGGACCGGCGCAAGCTCGGCAGCAAGCATCACCTCATCGTCGACGCCCAAGGCATCCCGCTCGCGGTCATCCTGAGCGGCGCGAACTGCAACGACATCACGCAACTCGATGCGCTGGTCGAGGCGATTCCTCCCATTCGCGGAAAGCACGGCCGCCCTCTGCGCAAGCCGAAGATTGTCCAAGGCGACCGGGGCTACAGTTCCGAGCCACACCGACAGCGCTTGCGCAAGCGCGGCATCACGCCCGTGCTTGCCAAGATCGGCTCGCCTCACGGCAGTGGACTCGGCAAAACGCGCTGGGTCGTGGAGCGCTCGATTGCTTGGCTCCACTCCTTCAGGCGCTTGAAAATTCGATACGAACGATATGCCCATGTCCACGAAGCCTTCCTGTCACTTGCCTGTTCATTGATTTGCTGGAGCAGGCTAAAGCCCTGCATGAACTAATTTCGCAACAGCTTCTTAGTCGCTGGAGTCGAGTAATTGCTCAGTCGCACGGCATGGGCGCGTTTGTAGCCAGTTCAGGGAGGGTCCGTAAAAGCCTCGTGGCCTGAAACGCTCAAACAATGCCGTAGCGCCCATTAATGATAGGACTCCATATCCTCCGCGCAAATTAGGCGCAATGGACATGACGCCCGATCTAGTGTTGCGTCCCAGAAATAACTTTACATAGGCGCTCGACTTTGGCGAGGATTGAATCGGCAGTGGCGGTCCAGACGAAGGGGCGCTTGTGTACGTTGTAGTGCTCGACGTAGCGCTGTATTTGCAGGACCAATTGGCGCACGCTGTCAAACGATCCACGGCGGATAGCCTGCTGCGTGATTAACCCGAACCAGCGCTCGACCTGATTGAGCCAGCTCGAATATGTCGGCGTGAAGTGCATGTGATAGCGCGGGCGTTTCGCCAGCCATGCCTTGACCTTGGGATGCTTGTGAGTCGCGTAGTTGTCCACGATCAGGTGCACATCCAGTGCTGCCGGAACGGCCTTATCGATGTGGTTGAGAAACGAGATGAACTCCTGGTGCCGGTGTCGCGGCTTGCACTGCGCAATGATTTCGCCAGTGGCGGCGTTCAACGCAGCGAACAGCGTTGTAGTGCCGTGACGAATGTAATCATGCGTGACGCCCTCTACGTATCCCAAGCCCATGGGTAGTACGGGCTGTGTGCGCTCGAGCGCCTGGCACTGGCTCTTCTCGTCCACGCACAAGACCAATGCGTTCGTAGGGGGGCTGAGATACAGACCGACTATGTCGCGTATTTTCTCAATGAAGTATGGATCGCTCGACAGCTTGAAGCTCTTGGCCCGATGCGGCTGCACACCAAACAGAAGAGAAGTATCTCGCTACAGAGCTCTTGGAGATGCCCGTATCCTCGGCCGCGGTGCGCACGCTCCAATGTGTAGAACCACGCGGCTTCTCATGTAGGACCTTGCTCAGCAACTCGGCCACCGCTTCATCGTCATGGGTACGGGGTCGCCCCGACTTGGCCTGATCGTGCAAGCCGGCCAGTCCATGTGCCACAAATCGCTTCTTCCAGAAAGTCACCGCAGGTGGTGTCACCCGACACTGCGCTGCAATCTCTAAATTGGGATGACCGTCAGCCGCCATCAATATGATCTTCGCTCGGCGCACGAGCGAGTGAGGCAGCGATCGTGAACGGCTCATTGAGGCGAGTTGCTCTCGTTCACCGGCTGACACTTCCACCTTGATTCCCGGTCGTCCCATGGTCACTCCTCTCAAAGGCAGTGACCATCGGACCCCTTATTTTTAATAAAGTTTCTTGTGGGACAGAACACTAGCTCTCTTCTCTGTCCGGATTATGGGGGCTACGTTATTGGGGCAAGGGCGGATGTCTGTCCGCACCGCTACCAGCTCAAGTCGGCCGTCGGCGCGCTGGCCCTCAGTCCCGGATTCCCAATCAATACTTTCACGATGGTGAAAATATTGGGTTGTGACGATGGATCCCGCGGACATTCAACGGTCGTCTCTTGCCGAGGACCCAGTAAGTCAGCGCCTGCCGTGCGCTCGCGGAAGATTGGTCGGCTACATCGAAGGCGCCGCTTCCATCCACTCTTGGTTGAAGCCTCTTTTTAGCTCGACAAGCAACCGGTACGCCCGCTGTAAATCGGGGTGGGAGGAAGCGGAAAGCCTGCCGGCATACTGATCGATCTGGTTCAGGAAGAGGTCGCCCCGCTTCGCCTTGATCGTCTCATCCCGCAACCAGTTCTCGGTGGGCAAAACCAGGCGCGAAAGGCGGGGCAGACGGTCAGCGATGGCCAGTCCCGCGGGATCGAAATCCGTGAATGCCATCACGGGCTCCTTCCGCTTTGCGATGATTTGGGCAGCATCCGCCGAATTGAATGTCGTGTCGCCCCGGTAGATCGCCAGAGTGGCTTTCCACCGGTAATCAATCCACCGGTACCGACTGAGGTATCGGAAAGTCTCGAGGTTTTCCACCACGAGGATCTGTTCGCATTCCACCCGTAAAGCGTCCTCGGGACGCAGGACCAGGTAAGCGCCATCGGGCACCTCGGTTGGGATACCATCGAGTGGACATCTTCCGAAAGCCGTTCGCACCGCGACAGACGCCGCATGCGGCCTTGCTCCAAACGACTTCTCGGACAGGCCGACGTATTGTGCAGTGTCTGCGCGCCGCAGTTCGCCGTCCCCGCGTTCGATGGGAAGACCGCGGTTCTCCAATAGCTTCGCAGCTAACAACCAATCATTCTCGCCATAGGCAATGGAACGACCGGCGAGGCGCCCAACGCTGTATTCTCTGGCAAAGTAGGCGGCCATCTCGGAGCGACGGGAGGCGGGGCGATCGGCGACGAGGCGCTGGAGAAAGGTGACCTGCATGGCATCAAAAATCATGCGACACCTTGGGCGATGACATCGTTGGAGATCTCGTTTGCAAATCGGTCAGTGCCGCCCGCGTCTGAGACGAAGGTAAGTGGAACGCCTTCCTCCTCCAATTGAATGGACGCGTACAACAGCCAGTCCTCAACGGGAAGGCCGACGGCCTCAAGCTGTTGCTCCGTCCAGCGGCGCAACGAGATCGCTCCCGACGTGCTTCGGAGTTCGCCAACCAGCGCTTCCAGCATGACGTCATGCGGTTCAAGCGAAGGAGGCTCTGGAGTGACATCTTCTTCGATGATGGCAAGCGGGGCGGGGCGCTCTTCGACCGGAAGTGGAACTGGACGCGGTGGCAGCCGGCGCAGAGCGTGCAGCAGGGCGGCACGTCCGGCTTCGCTTGTGTCGCGAACGTCAATGTGCGCCTTCACGGCAATGGGCTCAGACCGGAACAGCTCGGGTGGCGCGCCGTCGAGCGATATCTCAAAGCCAGACGAGTTTTTGTTCTGGCGAAGCCAATGCGATACGCGGCTGAGCTTACGGACACGTTGCTCCAGAACCCTGGCTCGGAACAGCGAACGATTGATGGTGGCCTGAACGTCCTTGATCTGGGAAGTCCACATCAGGAGACGGCTTGTCAGGCGCTTACGAACGACGCTTCTGACTTCCATCATGCCTGCGTTGAGAGCTTCGGTTTCGATCTCGGTGAACAGATTGCTCACCTGCGCCATCTCATTCAACGACTCACTGATTTCGTTGATGTAATACTTGTTCTGGCGCAGCTTCGCTTGGAAGCTGGTGACATCGCCATACTGCGTCGAAACGAGCGCGTGGAGCAGCGACAGGTTGCGCTCGATCGAGTAGGAAATGTCGATGACCGTGTCGATGAACTGTTCCAACAGGGAGTTCCGGTCGTCGGCGTCACCACCATCCTCCCGCATACGCATTTCGCGCCAGATCGTCCGCGCTTGATGGATGCTGCCGGAAAGTCGCGTAAGCGTCTGATAGGCCCGGTAACTGACGAGATAGTCAGCGATGAATTCCCGCAGACGCGGATTCAATCGGTAGACGCCTTCTTCCTGAGGCTTCAGTGCCTTCAGGTTGGCCAGGTTGTCGATCCGATTGTTGCGCTGACGATCGCCGAGCTCGACAGCGGCCTCAAACGCCTCAGCCACTAGGTCATCGTTCTGGTGGAGCGCCCGGAGCAGCTTGGCGATCTGGTCGTTGGACTCACGCATTGCTGACCCCATCGATGGTCTGCTGCTCGTCGCCGATCTCGTCATCGATACGTTCGGCCTGAATCGCCTCGTTCTCCGAGATGAATTCGATGATTTGGTAGAGGTACTCGATCTTCCCCGTGATCTTGTAGATGTCCGCCTGGGGATTGAAGAGCGTCACATAGCCGTCCTCGCGCAGTTGCTCGAGAACGCGCCGGAAGTTCTCACGGATGGATTGGCGGGGGTTGAAGCCCTTGATGACGCCGCTGAGATTGTTAAGTTGATTCTCGAGCGACGCGCTCTCGATAATCAATTCCTCCATCGTGGCGAGGCGAATCACATCGCCCGGGCTCAGGGCGATCTCTGTAGAGTTGGTATGACGGATGAGATCCAGCAACAGCACCGCCGGGCCATAGACATCCCGGAAGCGCCGCAGCTCCTCCTTGATCTTGGTGACGGCGAGCGTGGTGACGTCGCGCGGAGCCATGTAGTAGGCACCATCGTCAGGGTTGGTGCGCGCCAGGCGGCACCCCAGATCGTTGAGGTTTGCCTCAACGCGTGCTCGGATGTCGGGATCAGAGAGATAGTTGTACTCGGACTCGTGCGCGACGGAGCAGACGAACTCGCCCGCGAGAATGGTCTTCAGGACGACTTCGATCACAGCACCTCTCCAGACACGTTGGCGAGGACATCTTCTTCAATGGCCGCCGGTAGCTTGGGCGGAGCGAACATACGGATGACCCCCATGTCCTCGAGGCGGTACCGCTGGGCGAACTTGCGGTAGTGCCGTGGGTTCAGGTCAGGGGAGGCGGTGATGACGTCAATGCGGTTGTCGCGCAGCATGTCCATCAGTGCAATGAAGTTCGGGCCGTCGAATTTGCCCACCTCATCGGTCACCCAGGTGACGTAGACCTGGTCACTGCCGCGAATCATGTTGAGCATGCCAATCAGCAGGGTAATAAGGATGATCGACGTGAGGCCGTTCGACGATACATTTTGGAGCTCCGATTCACGTTGGAACGACTTTTCCACGCCGTTCTCCATGACCTTTCCGCGGATGCGGATGTGGGAGGCAAGATCGACCTCAAGGCGGCCACCAGTGGCGATCGTGTTGGCAAACTCTTGCAGCACGATTTCCGCCCCGACATCAGGGACCTCGCGGCGCTGCCCTGCGCGGCCGAGCGTGAAGTGCGTCTCCTTGGCGAACTGGCTGACCTTCTTGAGCCGTTCCATGAAGCCCAGATCGCTGAAGTCAGTGACCATCTCAATTTCGAGGTCCTTGATGCGCTCAAAGGGCTGTACCGACCGCAGGCCCTTGCCGAGTTCGCGGTTAAACCGCTTGATCTCAGTCTCGAAGCTTTGGATTGCCCCGTGGAAGCGTTCGATCGTGTCTAGAATGACCCGCAGGGTGTTGTTCAGATTGCTAACGATCTCGCCAGGGATGTTCCTGTGACACTTCACAAGCGCATGCGCCTTGTCAATGCGTTCAGTCGCTTCCGAAACCGACTTTTCGACGAATTCCTTCACGTTATTCTCGCCAGCGGTCAGGCGGTTGTAGACCGTTTGATGCAGCTCACCAATTCGACGGTTGGTGGCGGCGAGTTTGCTGCGTGCGCTGTCGACATTGTTGATCAACTGCGACGAAGGCATGTTCGCGTCGAACGAAACGTCCATGCGCATCGGCGCAGGCAACTCATCGGCAAGCGCCTGAAGCTTGCGGCATTGCTCGGCGAGGTCGGTAATCTGCTTCTCAAGGGTTGCTTGCTGGACCCGGTGGATTTCTGCCGCACGCATGGCCTGGGCTTCATGCTCCTTGAGAGCGCCGGAGGCCGCTGAAAGTGCAGACTCGGCGGCTTGCAACTCGCCTTCAAGCCTGATGAGCTCGGCGGGGCCGTTCGCTTTGAGCCAGTCGCGCCATTGATCGACGAGCGTGGCGTTGTCCTCGATTTGTCGAAGTTCGCTGTCAATTTTCCGTCGACGGGTGTCCCACGCATCGATCTTTGCGGGATCGAGATCTTTTTCGCGCAGGCGTTGCCTGCGTTGGGCGTCGAGGTCGCGCAGATGGACCTGAGCTTGTTCCTTGATGGCAAGTCGCTTGTCCTCGAATTCAGTGGCTTCTTTCTTGGCGGCGATATCGGCATCCCAAAGCTGCTTGCCGAAGCGCGTCTCAATTTTGCTCAGTTCTTCCTTGGCAGCCTTGGACTGAGCGGCGCGACCCGCTTCCAAGTCCGAGAGTTCCTTGGAAAGCCGCTTGACGTCTGCGGTGAAGCGTTCGCGCTCCTCCTTCTTTGCCTCTTCCAGCGCAAGCTTTGCGCGGTCAAGGCTCTGCGACTTCGTGGTCCGGTTTTTTTCAACGAGGGAAACCTGACTTTGGGCGAGAAGGAGTTGGTTGTGTGCACTCGTTACCTGGGCGGAGGTGGTATCGCGCTTGCCTTTCAGTTCGTCGAAGTGTCGTTGGGTGGCGTCCAGCCGCTGTTGGGTAGCCAGGAGCTCGGCACGGGTGTCCTCCTCATTTGCCCACGAGGGGACGGCGATCTTGTCGAGGTCGACAGACCAACCAAACGCAGTGAGGGCGTCTTTGGTGCCGTCGAAGTTCGGACTGAGGTCTGTCCGCGTCAGATGTGTGGGCGAGATGAGCTTGGCGAGGTTTTCCCAATCCTCACGGGGATGCTGGCGGAATGCCGCGTGGACAGTGCCGTCCTCGGGTTCCAGGCTTCCCGCAAGGCTTGCGATCTGATCCTTGATGCCGGCGACTTGGCCCTGGGCGGCATCAACCTCACGATCGATATCGTCGAAGGCGCGGCAAGCGGCTGTGTGTTCGCGGCTGCGCTCGACCTCGGTCCTGCGCGCCTGGCTGACTTCGTCATTTAGGGCGTCAACTTCGTCCCGCAGGGTAGAAACGACCCCACACAGATCGACCGGCCCTTCTATGCGTTCCGAAAGGGTCCGAGCGCGTGTCAAAGCGACCTCGCTGGCCCGGATGGCCGCCTCAGCCTTAGACGCTTGTTCCGTATGGCGCCCGCGCGCCGACCCAATCGCCGCCTTCATTTGCGTGTTCAGGCTGTCAATCTGGATGTTGCGACGCTCGACCGCTTGCTTCCACTCGGTGTCGATGGCCTCAAGGGATGAGTCGCGCGCGATCGTCACTTGTTCCTTGGCCGCATTGATCTCGGCGTCGATCGAGGCAGTCTCAGCGGCATAGATGTTCCGCTGGTGCATGATGTTGGCGCGCTCTGCTTTCAGCAGTGGGGCATTCTCCTGCTGTTGGAACCAATGCTCGACCTTGCCGTCATCGAAACGCTTCTTCATGGACTCCTGATCGCGGAACTCCTGCTCTGCTTTGCGGCGATTGGTCTGGGTCGTTTCGAGGGACGAGGAAAGGCGTTCGTGCGCTAACTGCTTTTCTGCCTCTGTCCGTCGACGCTGCTCGTCCGCCTCGTCCCGGCGGGCTGTCGCGTCTCGCAGCATGTCGGACTTGTGATTGTGTAAGGCGCTCACTTCACAGGAGAGCAGGCGGATGTCGTTCTCTTCGCCGTAGTACCGATCGATGCAACGCTCGAGTTCCTCGACAGACGGCGTGAGCTTGTGCGATTCCTCGCAAGCCCGGCGGTTTTTGATCCAATCAGTGATGTCAGACTTCGTCTGTTTCAGCAGCAGTTTGTTGCGATCTGTCGCGCTGGCGCTACCGATCTCTTCGTTCACCATGCCCACCGCTACCTGAATCAGATCACTGAAGCTGACATGTTCCTTCACCACGGCGGCCACGAGCCGATCAAGGTTCGGCATCGCTTTTGGAGTGAAGGAATATTCGCGAGCGAGCAGGCGGAGCTTTTGAGAATCCTTGGTATTGCCACGCAGATTCAGGATTATCGACCGGTACTCGGAGGTCGTCAGCTTCGGCGTGAAATTGACACCGAGGTTTGCGGCCGCGGCGATGGAGCCGGCGTCGTCCATGAAGTTGCCAGCGCCATCCACAAAGAGATCACGGTTAAACGCGCTTTCATATAGGCGGTATTCGAGTGCATCCGGGTTGTCCCGCCTGGCACGAAGTACAGCCAGACGCAGGTCGATGGACTCCGACGGACCGCGCTGATACTCGAAGACGACCGCGCTTTCAGGAGTCGGGAAGACGAAGCGCGGCATGGACTTCTGACCATGGCCGGCTTGAATGATCTGACTGGGAAGGTGGCCGTAAAACAACGGGTTCAGACGCAGCGTCGTGGTCTTGCCTACGCCGTTCGGCCCGACAACAGCAGCGCCATCCCGGGGATCGACGTCCACGATTCGACGCGAGGGCTTATTCTTGTTGGTCCCGGCATTCACCAGGTACATCCGTCTGACGCGATACACGAGAGGATCGTCCTTGTTCTAGTTAGCGCGGTGCGCGCGCGATTTAGCTAGCCGGCCACCCAACACGGCTAGCTTTAGCCCTTATCGCTACTAACATTCTCAGGGCTAAACAACCCTGGCATGCGCGAACGTTTAGTGTGCCAGAGCCGCGACTGCAAGCGAGATCCCAAGGCGTAGTGCGCAGACCTGAGCTGTCAGCTGAGGATCTGTGTTGCAATCTTGCAAGACGGGCGCGTCTTCCCCTTGTGTCTTGGGAAAATTTGCGACTAAACTCTATCCCGTCAGTCTCCTTATGGGAGCTGATGTGGTGCCAGCACGAGCTACTTGGCTGGTCCCCGTATATGCCCCCTAAGGGCGAGCGGGTTTCGATGTTTCCGAAATCTTCCTGAACAGGACCGCTCATGCCCTTGACTCTCGCGCGTCTGCGCGCTCACGCCTTCCGTCGCCAATCCGGTCTTTGCTTCTATTGCCACTGTCCAATGTGGCAGCGATCCATGGAGGCGTTCGCTGCGACCTTCGATCTCTCCAGTCGCCAGGCTCGACACCTTCAATGCACTGCCGAACATCTGCAGGCCCGGGTTGAGGGCGGCGGCGACTCCCAAAGCAAAATCGTAGCCGCCTGTCGGTACTGCAACACCAAGCGACACCAGCGCAAGGCCGCGCGGGACGCAGTCCATCACAAGCAGCATATTGAGCGACTCATGAGTCGGAGGCGTTGGCACGCCGCCTGGGTGTTTGAAAAACTGTTGCGTTCGGGCGGACCGGTGCCCGCCGCCACCGGCCCCCGTATCAGACATTGAGGGCCATCAATCAGCAAATGCAATTACACAGGGCAATGTAAGGTGCAGCGCAGACGCGCGGGTCCGGACTTCGATTGTCGAACCGTCGCGGTCGTCCACCGCTCTCCGAACGACAGGAACTTGGTGCCGGCTACTGCCATTGCGCTTCTCCAAACTCGCAAGCAGCTGTAAGTGCCCCGGCGGTGGTGTAACGCTGGCGTTGCCGGGACCCGGAGATAAGGTACGATAACGTTGCCTTACAGGACGGCAGTGCTGCCGTCTTCCTCAGCATCTCAGTCGGCCGTCGGCATAGGGGGCATAGGGGCAGCAACGGGAACAATGTCGAAACGGGCTTCTTCGATCCGTCGCATTCATCGCCGTGCCTACCCTGCCCCCAATCACCATGGAGTCCGGCCAGGTGAGCGGCTCGACACTGGACCCCAAGCACGATCAAGATAGGGCAGTTGCTCGCCGGGAATCCATCGTGCTCGGGATCGAGCATCACGATCGCGAGCCATTTCATCCGGCATGGCGCCGGCAGCGCGGTCCTCGCCAGAACCCCAAAATTTTCGGTTAGAATGCGAGGCTTGGAACGATGTCCGAGCAATGGACCTAAGCGAAGGCAAACGCCAAACGCCCGTGTTGTTGAAAGGCCTAAAAGCCCGACGTCAGGCAATATCGTTTCTCCCCAGCCGACGTGGTGAAATTGGTAGACACGCTATCTTGAGGGGGTAGTGGCGAAAGCTGTGCGAGTTCGAGTCTCGCCGTCGGCACCAAAAAACTTAGAAGCAGGATGCAGACGGTTGCGGTTCTGGATTTTGAAACGACGGGATTGTCGCCAAGTCGCGGTGACCGAGCAACGGAAATTGCTGTCATCTTGCTGCGTGACGGTGAGATCGTCGACCGTTATCAAAGCTTGATGAACGCGGGAAGGCGTATCCCCTCGCAGGTTGTAAGCCTGACCGGGATCACCAATGACATGGTCGCAGATGCACCTGCTGCGTCGAAGGTCATGAGTGAAGCGGCCCGGTTTGTCGGCAGATATCCAGTGGTAGCCCACAATGCTGGTTTTGATCGAAGGTTTTGGCAAGCCGAGCTTGGGCTACTGGACATCGAAGCCAATCAGCACTTCGCGTGTACGATGCTCACTTCCAGGCGTATCTACCCTCACGCTCAAAATCACAGGTTATCGACACTCGTCAATATGCTGCAATTGCCTGTGACCGGGCGTGCGCACCGAGCGATGGCCGACGCTGAGATGACCGCTCATCTGTGGCATCGCCTGCAACACGATATCGCTCGGACGTACGGAGTGAGGCAGGTCGACTACGCCCTCATCGCCCGTGTACAGGCCACGAGCAGCGCCAAGGTCCCGACGCTCCTGCGCTCGCTAGGTGAGGCCTAGACGCCAATCATCATCCACCGGTTACCAAGCGGCCTCCATACAGAAGATCCACTATGGCAAAAGCCTGAGGCAGTCCTGGCTTCTGTTCTATCGGTCGTTGTCCAACATTGACTCCCGGCCCATTTTCATTGAATTCAGCTGGCATTACATCGATGTTTTTCCATTGTATTGTGGCCTATGCTGATATGGTGAAAACAATTTTGCGTGTAAGCTCAAGTAGCTTTAGACTATCTTCTCTCATCCCTCGACTAGAAAGGAAACTCGCATGGCATCCTATAAGGAACTCATGTCCCAGAAGCAGGCCCTCGAAGCCCAACTGGAAGAGGTACGCGCTAATGAAGTAGCGGGCGTCATCGAGAAGATTCAGACCCTAATGGCGGAGTATGGCTTGACGGTCGAAGACATTTCCAAGCGCCGTCGCGGCCGTCCAGCGGGGAGCGCTGCAAGCAAGCCAAAGTCGGAGCTGCCCCCTAAGTACCGCGACCCCAAGACTGGGAAGACATGGTCCGGCCGTGGTCGCCAACCGGCCTGGCTCGGCAAGAACCCAAAGAGATTCCTGATTGCAGAAGAAGCCTAAACGTCGGCTTCTGCACCCAGAATAGAAGTCACCCCTGCCCGCAATGCAGGGGTTTCTTTTTTTTGAGCGCAGCGCATGTCCTTTGAAGAGATTCACGCCGAGATCATGCCTGCCTCGTGTTCCAGGAATTCCGTCGGGCACGCGGCGATTGGTTCGTGAAAGGGCAGCCCGTGCGTCCGCAAGACATCCGCGCTACTACGCTACCGACCATAGAAGGCAACCACGACGCCATTTCCGGCGACGGGCAGACCAAGGCAGCGCACGATCTGTGCCAAGGCATTGCGGCACGCGACAAGCAGCACGTGACAGGGCGCCGATGCGGACACTACGATCTTTTCGCTGGCCCCCGGTGGCGCTCCCAGATATACCCTGGCATCCGCGCCCTAACTGTGCAAGATACCTAACTAGCCGCGGTGCACGCGCCCATCATTCAAACACCACAGTTGGCATTACCTGCCAAGCGGCAGTCGTAAGTATTCGATGTCGGCCTTCCACGATGACGTTGCTCACCACTGGGCCTAGCAATACCGCTTCTCCAACGAGGCAATGGTGACCCGCGGCATTCGGCGTTAGCTATCCTTCGCGACACAACGTGATAGGGGCCTCTCGATTACAACTCTTTTCGAGTCACGGAGGTGGACACGATTCGTTCCCGGTGCCAAGAACAAAGATCGCACCGCCTGCTGCACGCGCCGTGTTACGGAATGCGGCGCAGGGCTTCAAGCATAGAAGCCCCTTGACTCGTCAAGCGAGGGTGGGCATTACCGCTACCATGGCCATGCTCCATCGTCACCAGTTTGTGGACCAGCAATCCGTCCAGTTGTTCTGGTTCGAGATCGTCTATGTCTTGCGCATCGCCAAGCAGTAGCAGCGCGGCGATTTCATGCGGACTGAGCATGTCAGGCTCCTTTGTCGGGGGGCGAAAAAAGGAACTACGACTGCTGGTCCGTGGATGGAGTTCCACGGAGGATTGTCGGAACGACACTGAGTGAACTCGGGGCGAGGACGCGCTGAGTATGCGCACACCGAGCACTTACCGTAAACCGTCTTGTCGGCGGAATCAAGCTCCACGTGTGCTGCGATGCAGCGGAGCGAAGCTGAGACACATCGGATCGTTGGTTAATTCCTCAGGCGTTCGCGACACCATGGCGAGCCGGATCACTGCAGGTCGCGACAAAGGTTATACTCCGCGCTCCAACGAATAACGGATAATTAACATGGTCACAGCAACCAAAGCAACGACGCCGACGAGCGCGGCTTCCAAGAGGAAGCCGGTCGCAAAGAAGCTGACGGTACCGACGAAGAAGGCGAGCGTGCTCGCACGTGAAGCCCAAGCAGCGAAGAAGCGCTTGCTGAAACTGCGGGCCGACACGAAGAAGGCCATTGAAGCAGCAAAGCGTGAGGTCGCGAAGGCAGCGGAGGCCGCAAGGTCCGCAGCGCGTTTTGAGAAACAAGCCGAAAAGGACAAGCTCGCGGCGAAAAAGGCTAAGGCTGCAGGCGCCAAGAAGGCTTCAGGCAAAGCTGCCGCCACGAAGGTCGCCCCGAAAAAGGCAGCGGCCGGTCGCAAAGCCGCCGCGACTGTTGCACCGAAGAAGGCTGCAGTGAATTCCGTGACGAAGAAACGAGCCCCGGCGAAGAAAGTGGCGCGGACCGTCGCGATACCCGAAGCTTCGGCGTAATCTTTCGCCTACGGCTGGTAGTGGCCCTCGACAACCGGTCGATTGAAGCACGATGGGCGCAAAGGCGCCCAATTTTGAGCACCCCTGACAAGCCCCATCGAGCTCTGGCCAATTCTTCGCCTTCTTGCCGTTCGGGCTCTAGCCCATGCGCTTCGTTAGGGCAGCTGACTCATAATCCGTTGGTGCCGTGTTCGACTCACGGGAGCCCCACCATTCAACCCCAGATGCGCAGCAGCGTACTTGGTCTCCCAATGGGATCTCAGACCGCCGAGCGTACCCGTTTCTGCGTACGGGGGGCTCGTGCCCGAGCCTGGCAAGCATGGAATTCGCGGCCGGACCGCGCCTGATCCGGCCGGTTCGTCGCCGGCCCGGGGCGTGAACCGCGCCAGTAGCGCCGCCCCGGCGAGAAACTCGGTAACATTGTTGCTAGGTTTCTTCGATCAATCATTGGCGATGCGCGTTGGCAGACCCATTCCCGCACCTGTACGGCCGGTCTGCGACGACTGCGGCAACATCGCCCAGCTTGCCCAGACAGGTGACTCCGCATATCCCTACCTTGAGGATCATGGTCCCGTCTGGATCTGTGTGCCATGCCAGGCCTGGATCGGCGTCCGTCCTCGCAGCCGTCAGCACACACCGCTCGGTCGACTTGCGAATGCAGAACTGCGCGATGCGAAGAAGCGCTTGCATGATGCGCTGGCGCCCCTGGTGGCCGCAAAGATGCGTCGGGACGGCGTGAACCCATTCGAGGCTCGCGGCAAGGCAATCAAGTGGTTGGCGAGCGAGCTTAATTTCACCTTGCCGACACCAAGTATTCACGCACTGACCCATGAACAGTGCGAACAGGCGATCCGTTACGTAGCTGACTTTCAGGCGGCACGCCAACGATCCAGTGACCATGCGCCGGATACGGCTCGCAAGAAGGACGCGTCAGGAGAAGACTGATGTGCTACTCCGCCCAGATCCAGGCCAGCTATCGCAGGTACGCGCGAGAGTTCGGAGCGCACATCAGCCTCGAGCGCTTTGTGGATCTTTTCTGGGAAAAGCGACGCGATGGCGGCTGGTCGAAGTTGCCCAAGGCCATGCGCGCTGCATTCGAGGCGCCGACCAACGAGACTGAGCGTGCCATTGCGGACCTGATCGCCGCGGCGGAGCGAGAGCAGGCCGGCCTCTTTGAGGCAGAGCTGTTCCGGCAGAAGACGCGCCTGACGACTGCCGAGCGCACGCTGGCCACCAAGCCGACGAAGAAGGCGGAGAACGACCAACGCATCGCCACGGACAAGGTCGCAAGGGCGCAGCGCAACCTGGCGGACTTGCAGCGCACCGAATTACTGCCTCGCGATTCGCGGATATTTCCGGGTTACTACGCGCCCGTGCTCGTCGTTGAGGACGGCCAGCTCACCGTCATTCCGATGCGCTATCAGTGCCGCCTGCCTGGCTGGACTGCGGCGATGGAAAGACAGAAGCCGGGCACCTACAATGCGCGCCGCGACAGCCTCAAGAAGGCCTGGCGCCAGCTATATGGCTACAAGCACGGCATCGTGATCGTCAATGCCTTCTACGAAAACGTGGCTCGGCACCGGATGGAGCATCGCGAGCTCGCGCCGGACGAGGTCGAAGAGAACGTGGTGCTGGAGTTCCGTCCGGAGCCGCAGCAGGACATGCTGGTGGCTTGCCTGTGGTCCTTGACAAAGGGGGAGGAGGGCGAAGCTGACCTTTACTCGTTCGCCGCAATCACCGACGAGCCGCCGCCAGAAGTGAGCGTTGCCGGTCACGACCGTTGCATCGTGCCGATCCGCCGCGAGAACGTCGACGCGTGGTTGCACCCGGATCCCAAGAACCTGCCGGCACTCGATGCCATTCTCGAAGACCGCAGCAGACCCTATTACGAGCATCGACTGGCGGCCTGACTACGTGGATTTGGGAGTTGTGTAGGAAAACGCCGCCTACGCCACCGGGAAGCACCCGGCTATGCTGGTCCCATGGCGCACGATTCCCTGGCCCGATACCGCGACAAACGTGACTTCCGCATCACGACGGAGCCAGCCGCGCGCACGCGGGCCCGTCGCGCTAAGACCAAACCGCTGCGATTCGTCATCCAGAAGCACTGGGCAAGGCGCCTGCACTATGACTTCCGCCTTGAACTGGATTGGGGTACTGCTGAGTTGGGCGGTGCCCAAGGGGCCCAGCTTTGATCCCGCTGAGAAGCGTATTGCGATCCACGTTGAAGATCATCCGATCGAGTATGCCGATTTCGAAGGCACCATTCCGCCCAAGCAATACGGCGCCGGTTCCGTCATAGTCTGGGACAACGGCACGTGGGAACCAGTCGGTGATGCACAGAGCGGCATGGAGAAGGGCAAGCTTGAGTTCACGCTGCATGGACAAAAGCTTGCTGGCCGGTGGGAACTGGTGCGGATCTCGAAACCGGGCGATGCAGACGACCAGTGGATGCTTTTCAAGAAGCGGGACAAGTGGGCGAGGCCGCATGCCGAGTTCGATGTCATAGCGGCGTTTCCCGATAGCGTGTTGGCACACCCGCTTGGCGACCTCGAAGCGCGTGAAGACGGCCAACCCACAACGAAGCCGAGCGAGCCTGACCTTTCGGCAGCCGTGACAGCACCGCTGCCGATGCGCCTGGCACCGCAGCTCGCCACGCCGACGGCCAAGCTACCGACAGGAGAAGGGTGGATCATCGAGACGAAGTTTGATGGCTACCGGCTTCTGGCCCGGATCGTCGACGCCAGAGTGCACCTGATTACGCGCAACGGCCACGACTGGACCCGCAAGCTGGCCAGCCTCGCGAAGGAAGTCGAGAAGCTGAATATTTCCGAAGGCTGGCTCGATGGCGAAATCGTGGTGCTGCGCGACGGTCTTCCTGACTTCAACGCCCTGCAGAACGCGATCGACGGCCGCCACAACGACTCGATCATTTACTTTGTCTTCGATGTTCCGTACTGGGAAGGGCGGGACCTTCGCCGCGTGCCCTTGCGCGAGCGCCGGGCCCATCTGGCGCGCCTGATCGATGATTACTCGGACCGAGTTCGTTTCAGCGAGAGCTTTGACGCGCCGGCAGCACAGGTTTTCTAGGCCGCGGCCGAGCTCGGGTTAGAGGGCCTACTGCTAAAACGGGCCGACTCCGTCTACAGCTCATCCCGTAGTGCCGACTGGCTCAAGGCAAAGTGCAGACTGCGCCAGGAATTCGTGATCTGCGGCTTCGCGGATCGGCAGGGCGTGCCCGGCGAAATCGGAAGCCTGTTGTTGGGCGTAAATGAGGACGGCCAGCTTCGCTATGCCGGCAGCGTCGGTACAGGCTGGGACAGCAAAACCGCGGCAGCAATACGGGCCCGGCTCGCCAAGCTCACCACTGACGCCGCGCCATTTCCCCCGGCCTCCATGGGCGGCAGCAGGTGGGGCCCTGCCAGAACCGGTGCGCCGCGCTGGGTCAAGCCATGCCTTGTGGCCGAGGTTGAGTTTGCCGAATGGACGCCGTCGAATCAGGTACGCCAGGCATCGTTCAAGGCGTTGCGTAGTGAAACGCCAGCGAGCGAGGTCCACAAGGAAGCCGTTCGGGTCGAGGCCGGTGCAACGCTCGCTGCCCTGAAGATAACCCACCCTGAGCGGGTGATTGACCCTACCACGGGTATCACCAAACTCGACCTGGTGCGGTACTACGAAAGCGTGGCGGACTGGATGCTTCCGCATCTCGCGGTGCGGCCCGTGGCGCTTCTCCGCGCGCCGGATGGCATCGGTGGCGAAGCCTTCTTTCAGAAGCATGCCGAAACCACGAAGCTGCCTGGGTGGACCGAGCATCCGGCATCCCTATGGCCGGGGCATGGCCGCTTGCTGACCGTTGACTCGGCAGATGCGCTCATCGGGGCCGCGCAACTGAACGTGGTCGAATTTCACACGTGGAATTCGACGACCGTCGATCTTACTCACCCGGATCGCATCATCTTCGACCTGGATCCCGGCGAAGGCGTGTCCTGGCAGCATGTCCAGGAAGCGGCGTTACTGGTGCAGACTCTCCTAGGCGAACTCGGCCTGGCGGCCTGGCTCAAGACCAGCGGCGGGAAAGGCCTGCACGTCGTCGTGCCGGTGGCACCCGAGTTTGACTACGATGTGGTGAAGGCCTTCTCACGCGCGGCAGTGCAGCACCTGGCCAAGACCCTTCCTCAGCGGTTCGTGGCCAAGTCAGGGCCAAGTAATCGCAAGGGCAAAGTGTTTGTGGACTATTTGCGTAATGGCATCGCGCAGACCACGGCTGCGGCATTCTCGGCCCGAGCACGGCCCGGCATGGGCGTGTCGATGCCGGTAGCGTGGGATCAACTGCCGCAACTCAAGAGTGCCTACCAATGGACGGTGCGAAATGCCCGGGAGTACCTGAGTTTCCGGACGAATGACCCATGGTGTGATTTCTGGTCAACGACGCAAAGCCTGCGAGGTCCCATGGAACACTTGAGCTGATAGCGTCATGGGTACTCGCTCGTGGAGAGTTGATTTTTCCGCTTACTCAACGCGGGTCGCGCATCACCACAAAGCCCGGATCGCAGTGGTCGTGGCCCGCCGCGATAGCTTCCTCCTCTGTTTCGAATACTCCGGCATCGGTTAGGTTCGGTGTGTAGCCAACGTCCCCGCCTTGAGGAAACAGGTAGTCATTCCCAGTGCGAACGATCCATCCCTTCCGCGTGCTATCCGACATCCTCATCCTTGCGTAGTTGTTTCAAATAGGGTGTCAGCCTCAGGCGCTCTCTTGTGAGAGAGTGCGGCAAGCCAGCCACGATTCAATGGTGGTAATCATCGTTTGATCAAGCACCATCTGCTCTCGGACGCACTGGGCTTTTACGCTATCGGCTAACTTCATACCGAGAGATGCAGTGTCATTGGGGCCGTCTTCAAACGAGTGACCGCAAAAGAGAAGACCACGAAGGACGTGGTTAATGTCCGAGCGACTGATTGGCGTCCCCGATGCCTTGCATCGGTCGCGCACGCGCTTTGTGGTCTCGATGAGATGGAATGGATGAGCGAGAACGTCTGCCTGCACGTTCCCCAGCAGCAGCCGGTACCGCTGCGGGGAAAGCAGCGGCATCCCCGTCACCTCATGCACCTGCTTTGCAGCTGAGTGAAGGTGCTGAGCGTCGCCCCACAGGTCCAGCGGTCGTTGCATGGGAGCGGTGCTCGCCCCGTTGGAGACAATTCCGCCTGAGGTAGACCAGTCGAATACAGCGGGGCGCACATCGATAGACTCAGCAAACTTGCGGAACGTGCCGCGGCCATTCCAATCCACAGCGAGTTGGGGGTACTTCTGGATAATCAGGTTCGCCAGCGTGGCGCATTGGATCGGTTGTTTAGCCCCGCCCACCTCGAGTTTCACAAAGTCGGTGACCGCCCTTGCCAGGCCATCGGAGTCGCCACCGCCTTGCCGGCGCACTGGCGTTGATGCGGCATGGCGCTTCGGGTCGTGCACGGTCCCGCCTCCGTCCCAGCTAACCTGCAGGGGAGCCAAACCTCGAGAGTCTAGCAGCGCCTTGAAACTGCCGAAGCCCGCCCAAGATGAGGCGTCCATGCCGTCCACATCGGACAGCACCAATGCCGCGAGGCGCGAGAGAGCCACCGGACCAGGAGCCTCCGCCACAACCTGATGCATCAGCTTGAACGCGGCGTCGGCGAGCTCTCCACGAGATGCGCCTGGCTCGCCGGCCGGCGCCGGAGCTTCGACATCGTCGTCAAATCCCAACGCGTTGCGAATGAAATCGTCGGGGTTGATGAGCAGATCGGCGGATGCCCGGTACGCTGCCGAAGGAAAGCCGATGGCAAGAACTGTCGTGCGGCGGTCCCAGCGACGCAGCTTTCGGAGAACGGGGGTGAAGTCGGCGTCCGCAGAGAAGACAATGAACTCCTCGTATCCGGCTTCATGCTGGAGGAGATCAACAATGTCTAGCACCATATGAATATCGGTGCTGGTCTTCCCATCACTGGTAAGGGCGGGGCAATCCACGATCTCGAATCCGGCCAGATTGAACGGTGGCCGAAAACGTTGGTAGGCCTGGGGATTGAGGTAACAGCGGCGAACGAGCACGCGTCGTCTTGCGCCAACGGGTGCGTGATCGGGCGAACTCAGCGTGCCAATGAGCCATTCCATCCACTGGGTGGGATGGCGAGCGAAGCGGTCTGCATACGCAGGGTCGAGCCGCCTCAAGCCCGAATAGACGTTATCGAAATCGACGAACAGTGCGCTCTTCATTGTTCCTTGCAGCGATCTGGGTTGACACGTCCTGTCAACCGGTGAGCAACTCGAGCTCCGATTGTATTACGAGCCAGTCAGCCGGGGGGCACGCCATGCACAGCCGGCGTAAATGCTAGTCCTCGGATTCCGCACGATGCGGACGGAGTTAGCAGAAATTACGGCTCGCCGTATCAAGGCGGCCAAGCATCGCAGAGAGATCCACGACGCGCTGCGCGATCAGATGGCGAACTTCGCCTTCGCATTGCCACTGTCCGTAGACGCCGGCCATCCTCGCGCCGAGGACCTCTTTGCGAAAGCGTTCGAAGACGCCAGGCCACACGATCACGTTCACAACGCCAGTCTCGTCCTCCAATGTCATGAAGATGACGCCATTCGAGGTGCTCGGGCGCTGCCGCACCGTCACAATGCCGGCCGCGCGGGCGGTCTGCCGTGGCTGGTATTGCGCCAGCTCCGACGCTGGCACGAAGCGCCGAGAGGCCAGCATCGGGCGTAGCAAGGCAAGCGGGTGGCGACGAAGCGTCAGGCCCATCGCCCTGTAGTCCCCAACGATCTCTTCACCCTCCGTCGCCGGCGCGAGTTCCGCCGGCTCTTCGACCAGTTCAGCGGCCCGCAGTATGTCCTTGTCGGGTACCGCTGCAGCGGCCAACCAAAGGGCCTGCCGGCGCCCGCCGGTCATCGATGCCAGGGCATTGCCTGCGGCGAGCGCTTGCAGGTCGTTCCGATCGAGCTCCGCACGCCGAGCCAGTTCCGCAGTGCTGGCGAACGGCCGAATCGCGCGGGCCTCCTCGATGCGGTGTGCGGTCTCACGCCGCATCCCGCGCAGCAGGGACAGGCCGAGTCGCACTGCAGGCCGCGCGCCGTCACCGAGCGAATGTTCGAGAGCGGAATCCCAGCCGCTCACCGATACGTCGGCGGGCAGTACGATGACGCCGTGGCGCTTCGTATCCTGCACCAGCTGAGAGGGCGTGTAGAAGCCCATGGGCTGGCTGTTCAGCATCGCGCATAGGAAGGCCTCGGGCTCATGGCATTTCAGCCAGGCGCTGGCGTAGACGAGCAGGGCGAAGCTGGCCGCGTGGCTCTCTGGGAATCCGTACTCGCCGAACCCCTGGATCTGGCGAAAGATGCTCTCGGCAAACTCGCGGTCGTAGCCGCGATCGAGCATGCCCGAGACGATCCGATCGTAGTATTTGTCGATACCTCCCTTGCGCTTCCATGCGGCCATGGCGCGCCGCAACTGGTCGGCTTCGCCGGCCGAGAAGCCGGCGGCCAGCATGGCCACCTGCATCACCTGCTCCTGGAAGATCGGCACGCCCAGCGTGCGCGATAGTGCCTTCTCCATCGCGGCACTGGGGTAGGTGACTGGCTCGAAGCCTTGGCGCCGGCGCAAGTAGGGATGCACCATGCCGCCCTGGACGGGTCCGGGGCGGACAATGGCGACCTCGATGACCAGATCGTAGAACGTGCGAGGCTTCAAGCGTGGCAGCATTGACATCTGGGCGCGCGATTCGATCTGGAACACACCCACGGTATCGGCCTGGCAGATCATGGCGTAGGTCGCCGGGTCTTCCGCGGGAATGTCCTGCAGCTCGAAGGCTTCGCCGCGCTGGTCGGCGACGAGGTCCAGTGCGCGTCGCACGGCGGAAAGCATGCCGAGCGCCAACACGTCCACCTTGAGAAGGCCCAAGGCGTCCAGATCATCCTTGTCCCACTGGATCACGCTGCGGTCCACCATCGCGGCATTCTCGATAGGCACGAGTCGTGACAGCTTATCGCGCGCGAGCACGAAGCCGCCCGTGTGCTGGGACAGATGGCGGGGAAAGCCGAGCAACGCAACGGCCATGTTTGCCCATCGTTGGGACAGCTCGGCGTCGGCGTCCACACCGCTTTCCGCAAATCGCTTGAGCAGGTCCGCCTTGCCATCGAACCAGTGGTGCGACTTGGCCACGAGGTCCACGATAGCCGGATCCACGCCCAGCGCTTTGCCGGTATCGCGCAAGGCGCTGCGCGGGCGGTAAGTCGTCACCGCGGCCGCAAGCGCTGCCCGATCTCGCCCATATTTGCGGTACAGGTACTGGATGACCTCTTCGCGTCGCTGGTGCTCGAAGTCGACGTCAATGTCCGGTGGCTCGCCGCGCTCCTTGGAAATGAAGCGCTCGAAGAGAAGGTTGCCCCGTGCCGGGTCGACCTCCGTAATGCCCAGGCAGTAGCAGACCGCGGAATTGGCCGCCGAGCCGCGGCCCTGGCACAGGATACCGTTGGAGCGTGCGAAGCGGACAATGTCATAGACGGTCAGGAAGTACCGCTCATAGTCCATGTCCCTGACGAGCGCGAGTTCGTGCTCGAGCTGCTGTTGCACGACAAGAGGAATGCCGGCGGGGAAACGGCGGTGCCCCCCGGCGTATGTCTCTGCGCGCAGATAGTCCGCGGGTGTGGTGCCGTCCGGAACCACTTCGTCGGGGTATTCGTACCGCAACTCGTCCAGAGAAAACTGGCAGAGGTTGGCGATGTGGATGGATTCGGTGAGATAGCGGTGCGGGTAGATGTTCGACAGACGCAGGCGCGAACGCAGGTGCTGCTCGGCATTGGGTGCCAGGTCGTAGCCGCACTCTGGAACAGGACGGCCCACGCGGATCGCCGTCAGCACGTCGTGCATTGGCTTGCGCGAGCGCACGTGCATGGTGACACAGCCGGTGGCCACGAGCCGCAGATGGTGGCGCGCCGCGGCCGCCTCGACCGTCCCGCGGTGGATATCGTCCATCGGGCGGTACAGCAGGTTCAGGCCCATCCAGGCCCGACCGGCGAAGGTAGTGCTCACCCATGTCGCTTGCATGTCGAGCTTGTCCGCCGGCACGCCGTAATCCGGCGTGAAGACGATCAGGCAGTCGGGCAACCCCTTGAGGTGCTGGTGGGGCGCCTCCGGTGCCGCGAGGTCGCGTGGCGTCAGAACATAGGAGCCTTTGGCGGCGCGCATGCGAGCCAGCGTGATCAGTTCGCATAGGTTGCCATAGCCTTCCCGGTTTCTGACCAGTGCCAGAAAGGACAGGGCAGGGGAGCCATCGGCATTCTGCAAGCGGAACGAAGCCCCGACGACCAGGCGCATGCCTGCCTTCTTCGCCTCGGTGTGCGCGCGCACGATTCCCGCCAGCGAGCATTCGTCCGTGATCGCGAGCGCGTGGTAGCCCAACTGCGCCGCGCGCTCGGCCAGCTCTTCAGGACGGGATGCGCCCGTGAGAAACGAAAAGTTGGACAGACAATGCAGTTCGGCATACTCGGGCAGGCCTGCTGCGAGGATCTCACTCATGGTGGCTACCCAAAGAGGCCGTGCAGGTACCACCGCGATTCGTCCCCTTCGCGGCTACCCATACGTTCCTGGAAGATCCAGTAGCAGGTGTGGTCCTTGCCTTCCGCCACGAAATAGTCGCGCGTGACCAGTTGCCCATCCCACCAGCCGGCTTCGATGCGCTCGGGTGGCGAGACGATGTGCAGCGGCGAGCCGTAGAACGGCCGATGATCCCGCTCGATGAGCGGAACCGGCTTGCCCAGGAGCCAGGTCGGCCGAGGCAGGGCTGCCGGCAGGGACACGCGTGCTGGCTTCTCCGTAGCCGGCTGCCAGTCGTTGGCCACTTCGGGGCGGTAGTCTGCCCGCAAGCAGGGCTGGCGAACCTTGTCGGCGCCGAGGCGAGCGCTGAGCAGCTCGAGCAGCCGGGCGTGATCGGCGGGCGTCCCGCCAGGTTCCGGGAAGAGGGAATCCGTAGGCGGCGCCACGGGCTCCGTGTCGATCGCAGACACGGCCACGGCGATCATTGGCGCTTCAACGGCAACGAGGGCGAGCCGCTCCTTGAGGATGCGGACCAGGTGTTCCTCATGCCAGTTGGGCTCCGCGAGCGCGATCTCGATGGCCGTCGGCGCGATTGCCGCGCGGCCGCGCTCATGGCGCAATTCGACCCGAAACCGCTTGATGGCGAGGTGCCGGGCAGTTAGCCAGCCGACCATCTGCACCAGCAGGCCGCGGACATACGCCAGTGTCTGTTCGGCATTTTCGATGCGGTCAGGCAGGTCCACCGCCGCATCGAATGCTGGCGGCGCCTCGGCCCACTCGAAAATTTCCGGCGCTTCCCCGTAGGCGCGATCCAGCGCATCCAGGAAGTCGGCGCCACAGCGACGCTGCAGACCGGCACGAGGCAGGCGGCGCAGATCCTCCAGCGTGCGGCATCCGAGCCCATCGAACCAGTCGGCAAACTTGCGCGCCGCGGGTAGGGTAAGTATCGGCAGGCCGGCCAGCCGGCTTTGCAACGACGCCATGGTCAAAGCAGTACCACCACCCGAGCGCGCGATCAGCCACGCTCCTTGCGCCGTCGGGGCGCTGCCGACCATCGCGCTGAAGCCCATCGCCGCGACGGTCTCGATGATCCGTCGGCGGAGCTTACGCGGCCCACCGAAGAGCCGCAGCGTAGTGCTGACATCGATCAGGATTGCAGCCTCTTCCGCTGCGGCCACATTCGGCGAGAACTGCAGCGTCGCCATGGTGATTCGTGCAAGCGCATCGCCTTCCCGGCCGGAATCGCGGTCGAACAGGATGGTGGCCGGCGCGATGGTTTGCACACCGCCGCGGCGCATGCCCAGCTTTACGCCTGCGGCTAGTGCCAGGGGCGTAGCGAGATGGACCCATTCCTTGTCGAGGACGGCAACGGCCAGTTCAGTGGTGGACCAGGTCGGCCGGAAGACTTCGAGGGGGAGCGACGGCAGGCGTAGGCAGATCCACAGGCGCAGCATGGCGGTACAACAGAATGGGTGACGGTTCCAGCGCGACGAGCAGAGGGGTCTCTTGCTGCGGCCCGCGACGCTTCACAAAGTTGACGGTCACGCCGCCGACGGCCGGCTCGAGGGCCAGGCGCAACGGTGCCGGCGAGGCATCCCGCGCACACGCGGCGGGGCGCACCACGAAGAAGAGCGTGTCCGACGTCTGCGCGGCGAGGTGCAGGCGTCGTAGCGCCTCGTTTCGAAGGTGGGACTGCCAGAGAATCAGCGCGCCACAGGTGCCGGCCCGCAAGGTTTGCTCGGCCGCCCACAAGACATCGGCGGTCCGTTGCGCATCGATCCAAAGCAGCCGCTCCGGCGGAATTCCCCAATTTGCCAGTGACAGGGCTTGTGGCGCGTGCGGGGGAGCCAGGAGCGCGAACGGCCGCCCAGAGCGGGCAACGAGTGCAGGGCGGAGCAGTCGGAGTTCGCCGATGCCGGGCTGCTGCAGCAAGAGTTCCGTCTGGCTCCCGACCGGCCAGCCGCTGCCCGGCAATTCCTTATCCAGTGCGGCATAGCCGGTCGATACAGTGCGCGCGTTGCCTCGGGCAAGCTGTGCAGCAACCCAAAGTGACGGATGGATGGTTTCAGGGGCGATGGTGAGCATGGCATGTCCTGTCACCAGAGTACTGTATATTTATACAGTTGTCACCTGGACGGAACGCCAGGCCGCGTCCCCGCGGTGGTCATCCTTTGATATTCCGCGGATCGTGACCGAAAGAATTGCGCTCGCGGATTTTTCCGTCCCGGCCATGGATGAGGAGCTCGACCTTGTCGCGTTTGGCGCGCTCGTTACCGGCGGCAATAGCAGCCTCTTGTGTGGCGTGGATAGTTCGGTCAGCTTTACCGCCAACTTCAACGGCCCAGCCATTTTCGGCCGGCCCGACATGGACGTCTTTCATGATGCCCTCGCTATATGCTGCTATGGCATCAGTCCCGCGTTAGACCGGCGCGGCGGGATATCCGAGGCTGTCCTACACGGGCGGATGCGATTTGTCGGCATGCACTGGTTAGGTTGGCGATTTAGCCGCGATGTGCAGATGCGCGGCTCGGCCTTCGATGTAGCCGCTGCTCCAAGCCAATGATTGGCCCGAAGCGAGTGGGTAGGGGCAGGCGGTCGATGTCCTCGACCTGCGTCGAAGCCGGCACGCCAAGCTCGTGCATCGACGGCGATGGCGGGCGAAATCCGCGGATTAACGGTGCACTTCCCATCCGCCCGCGTAAGGCAGACGCGTCAGCCGTCGTCGGCAAGAAAGGGCGGATGTTGCCAGAGCGCGGTCAAAAAAACAGCCCTCAACCCGATGGAAGAGAGCCGTAGAACGTCCAAGAAGAAATCGGGTAACGCCTTACGGGTTGCCCGCAGCATCAGTATCCGCCAAGTCGCCGTGGCCGGCAATTCGCCCTACGCCGCGCGGGGCGTCGGATCGCAAAAAGAACCCGCGCTCACCGGGGAAGGGGCGCGGGTGGTAGCAGGCCTACCCCCGCAGGATACGGCGATATAAACATTGGGCAATACTGGATTAAACGCCATTTTCCCCAGCAGTTCTGGGGGCGACGTTGACGCCGCGTCGACCCTGCAATCGCAATTGCCGTGTTGTGACACGGACTGAAGGAGGAGGAGCACTTTCACGCGTGAAAGTCAGTTGGCTGTCGACCCCATGCGTCACCGTGCAGGAAGATCACCGTCATTCCGATGCCCTATCAGCGTCGACTTCCGGGCTGGAGCGCAACAACGCGCGGCGACAGTAAGCCCGATCACACCAGCAGCCCGCAACGCTGAACCGCCGGCTTCCAAAACCTCCCGACCCGGACATCAGACCCGGTTAAGGCCGGCTTCCAGTAATGCAGCCTGCGCCGAAAAGTCGCTGGGTCGTCGCTGGCGGAAGGTTTCCAGATTGCTGAGCTTCCATCGCAGTGCCGGCATTTCCGCGGCATGCCGGCATTGCAGCAGGGACCAATCAGGTTTCGCACGGGCCAGGCCACACAGGAATTGCTTCTGAGCCGCACTCAGCCGTCGCGGCAATTCCTGACGCAGTCGCGCGCGAGCCTCCAGCAAAGTTTCCAGGGAACAGGGAACTTCAGTCATGCCGACAAATGCCCGGTCGTACTCTGCGGCAATATCCTTGTCGTTGCCGAGAAGGACTTCATGCGTGGGCCGGTTGTGGCCTGCTAGATAGACCACGAAGCATTCCACCATGCCGTCGGTAAGGCTGCCCGATTCATAGAGTTGCCACACGTCGAACAGGTCGCGGGGATGCTGCCGGTCCAGCGCGGCCACCAGCTTGCCTGCGTAAAGTTCATCCTGCGCGAGGATCGGCAGCTCAAACTCGACGCCGAACAGGTCGCTGGCCTTGGCACACAACGGCCGGTGCTCCACCGGCAATACGGTGCCACGGAACACCACGTTCACCTCAACCTTCACTTGGCTCGTCTCGTTCTCAACGATCAGCTTGGTTTCTCCGAGATCCTTGGCCCGGATCAGGCGCGTTTGTAGGCCCAGCGGCTGAACCCGTTCCCCGACGGCAGCCAACTCCTGGTTGATCGCCCGGAGCGCCTCATCGCGCGGCACTTGCCACGGCAGGTACACCACGTCGATATCAACCGACAGACGTGGCATGTTCTGCACGAAAAGGTTGATGCCGGTGCCGCCCTTGATGGCGAAGATGTCGTTGGCGAACACGTCGGGAGCGACGGTCAGCAGCAAGCGAACGGTGTCTGCGTAGGATTTATCCACGGGGTTTTAAGCTAAGCAAAGTGCCGTCGTCCAATCGGCTCATCCAGCGCTTGGGGCTGCCAGTACGGACCGCGTACTGGTCCAGCAGGGTATCTACGTCCACGAGGTTCGTTTCGCGTGCCCATGTGAGGAACAGGCGTACTGCCTTCACGCTGGTACAGCATGCCAGCAACCGTCCCAGCAGATCCTTTCGGGGCGAGCGCAACCCGTCAAAAAGATTACGAGCCTCTTCCAGGCTTTGCTTGACACCCACCTCGTACAGCAGCTCGAGCATGGCGCGTTCGGGCGTGGCAACGTGCAACCCTTCAGGCAGGCTCGGCGGGGTGGTCAGCGTTTTTCGTGTCAATTCGTCGTCGGGCCAATCGAACAGGTGAGCATGGACGTAGCGCGCGGGAAAACGCTTCGTGAACCAGGTCGGCAAGGGAAAGCGGTTGTCGCCCCATAGCACCAGTGCATCCCGGCTGACTACGTTGTGCCTCACCCCTTGCCATGCCAGCGCACTTTTGCCGCCGACATGAAGCCCCGGCACCCGCCTCTGGAGAAACAATAATGCGCCGTAGACACTGAAGTCGTCGTTCGGGTAAGCGTAGACCCCTTGGGCGAGACGCACGAGCCACCCGCCGTCGACGTAATGAGCGGCGAGCTGGGGCGAAACCCCGAATTGACTCAGCACGGCAAGGTCGAACGGGGCTCCGCGGGGCAGTTCCGCCTGTAGGCGCTTGATTACATCAAATCGAGAATTTAACTCCATGTTTGTAATTTTACACCCGATCTAATCGGTCGCGGCTAAAACAGGCGGAATGCTCTGGAAATAGTAGATAGCTTTATTATTCCGACACAATCTAATCACTCTTGTTCCCCGACAGATGGCCATCCCGCCCTGACGAACTACGCGCGTAGGCTACGCTTGTACGTTGAAACAAACCATCCGCAGGTCGCAGCAAGCCGTCGTTGATGCGCCGCCGCCGACGTACCAGGGCGGCGCTACGCTGGTGTCGCAGTCATCACCGGAAGAAAGCACTGACAGGCGTTTTTGCTCCCGTCTGCTGCCGGCTGTGGGTATGGATCCCTCGCGACCGGCACCCTCCCTCTGCAACGATTTAACATAAGTTTTCTTATGCGCACTACTGGTATGTTCTGAGGTGTTGCGTGTAGTACGGGTTGGAGACTTCAGATACCGCAACGGAAAAGTGCTTTTATGGTATCTTTCGCCGTTGCGTTTTGTTGTGGGTTTT
>NZ_CAJZAI010000012.1 GCF_914271435.1 Cupriavidus laharis
ATCTCGCGCTCTGCGCGGTCATGTTCATTCCCATCGCAGCGCGAGACAAACGCTGTCGTTCCACCTCGATTAGCCCGGGACGTCGGCCCTCAAATAGCGCGGGACGTAACACTCAGCGCGTGACCTTTCTTGCCCGCGTCAGCGCGGTTCGGCTCTATTTGAATGGTGCCGATGGCAAGCATATTCGCGAGAAGGCGGGCATCAGCCGTGGCCAGGTGTACCGCCTGCTGACCGAACGTTGCCTGGCGCCGCATCCGGACGGTCGTATCTATGGCTGGCGCGGATTGCTACCGTACCAGCGCATCCATCCTTACACCCGTACTGCGCCGCTTGTCGTGAATCCCTGGGGCGGCGGAGCCGCCGGGGCACTTCAAGCCTTGTTCCAAAGCGCCGCTGGCCAAGGCTTGGAAGCGGAGTTTCGCCAGCAGATCCTCGGGAGCCGCAAAACACTCGAATCGTCCCGACGACCGCGGGCCGTGCTGTACCGCTGGTTTCTGACCGCGCTGCGCGAACGAGGCTTCGAGCAGCGCGGCGAATGGCCCTTCAATGTCACGAAGCAAGGCTACAAGGCCATCTGCCATTACATGGATGCGGTCATTGCGACCGCACCGCTACGGACGCGCAGCGCATTGCTTGGCGGCCCGGAAGCGGAGCGAAAGACCCGCACCGGCGACGGGACACGCCGTCCAGCGTTGCGGTTGTTCGAGCGCGTGGAATGCGATGCGCACAAGCTCGACGCGCGGATGGTGGTGCTCGTGCCGTCACCGCACGGCGGCTACGAGCCGCGGGTCATCCACCGCCTTTGGGTGGTCGTGCTGATCGAAGTCGCCTCGCGCGCCATTCTCGGCTACAGCTTGTCCTTGCGACGTGAGTGTAGTGCCGAGGATGTCTTGCGCGCCGTACGCTGCGCGTTGACGCCATGGGCGCCGCGCGACATCCTGTTCAGCGACAAAGCCTATGCCAAGGGCGCCGGCCTGCCTTCGTACCGCTCGCCACGGTTCGTCGGGGCTTGCTGGCAAGAATTCAGCGTGGACGGCGCTCTGGCAAACATTTGCCAGCGGGTCGAAGTTGCCTTACGCGACATCGTGGGCGCACGGCTGGTGAAGCCTCAGGATCCTGGCAGCTTCAGCTGCCGGCGCAGCAAGGACGACCGTCCCTACATCGAGGCCTTCTTCCGTTGCCTGGCGGCCGGTGGTTTTCATCGCCTGGCGACCACCACCGGAAGCTCACCGGATCAGAAACGGGGCACCGACCCGGAGCAGAAAGCGAAGGACACCCATTTCCAGCTCGAGTATGCACAGGAGCTGCTGGACACGCTGATCGCTAACTACAATGCCACACCACATTCCGGCCTCGGCTATCGCACTCCGCTGGATCAGCTTGAGTTGTTGGCCGATCAGGAGGATGTGCCGTTGCCCACGGTTGACCCGATTGCCGTCAGCAAGATGGTAGGCGTGCGCAAGCTCTGTACGCTGCTGGGCGGCAACGATACCGGTCGACGACCGCATTTCCACTTCGCCAACGCCCGGTATTCCGCAGAATGGCTGTGCCTCCGCGGGGATCTGCTCGGCAAGAAGCTATGGCTGGCGATTGAAAATGAAGACGATGCCCGTTTCGCCACGGTGTCGACGCAGGCCGGCCATTTTCTCGGCGTCGTTCGGGCCGCACCGCCCTGGCACCGCACCCCGCATTCCCTGTACATCAGGCAGGCCATTCGCGGCCTTGAACAGCGGCGGCTGTTGTTCCTGTCGCGCGAGTGCGATGCGGTCGAAGCCTTGTTGCAGTATGCCGAAAGCTCCCCTGACGGGCGGCTGCCGCCGCACCCGGCGTACCTGGAAGCCCGCCGGATCCTGCAGCAGTACGCCGAGCTGGTCGAAGGCGAATCCATGGTGGCCCTGGCACGCCAGGCCTTGCCCAGCGAAGCGGCTGCCAAGGCGGAGCCGGCCGGACCCGCGACGCCCCGATGTCTTCCCCCCATGCGCAAGGCACAGCTATGGTGAACGCGACGTACTGCCCCCCAGCTCCCCTGGTCCCTGCCCACGTACCCCGAGACCATCCGGTCGTGACGCGAGACTATTCCCTTTACACCATCGCGATTCAGGAAATGGTGGACGCGGTGGCCGGCTGGATCGATGACCAGGTCGACGGCGCGACAATCTATGGCCCCTCGCGTTTCGGCAAGTCCAGTGGTGTCAACCACTGGCTGCAGAGATTGCTGTCGGAGCGCTGCGGCGGCTTTGTGCCGATGGTGGTCTGGAGCCACACCGACTCGGGCGGTGCGCAGTCGGTCGGCCGGTTTTATGCGGAGTTGCTGCAGGCGAGTTCCCATGCGCTGGCAACAGCGGTCAGAAGCCCATTGGCGCGGCACCACATGTTGCTGGAACGCTGGATCGAGCTGGCCAGTCAAGGTGGCGGGCGCTTTCTGGTCCTCGTCATCGATGAAGCTCAGGGCATGTCGCAGCGGGAATGGTTGTGGCTCGTCGGACTGCACAGTCAGCTCGATCAGCAGCGCATCCGACTGTGCGTGATCTCGGTGGCCTCGCTGCAGTTCTTTGACGAAGCCATCACCATGGCGCTGTCCGGCGGTGCGCATGTCGCAGCCCGCTTCATGCTCGCCACCAAACCATTCGAGGGGATTCGTAGCGAGCAGGAACTCGCTTACGTGATGGCAGGCTATGACAGCGGCAGCGAGTGGCCGGCAGGCTCTGGCCTGTCGTTCACGGCAAGCTTGGCGCCAATGGCGTGGGCACAGGGTTTTCGGCTCGCCGATAGTGCGACTGCCCTGATGCGTGCCATGACCGATTGCCTACCGGTGCGTTACGCGGGGCCAATTAATTTTCCGATGAAGACGGTGACCCATGCTTGCCGCCACGTGCTGCTGTGCCTGGCCGCGGGCGCGGACGTGGAGCAGGCGACCTCACTGAATGCGTGGCGACAGGTGGTCGAGGCAGGCGGCCATCGCATGTTGATGGCAATGGTGTCGGCCACCGCGGCGCGACGACGCAATGATCGCAGCGCGATGCAGACGTGATGGAACCACCGCGTTTAACGTGGCATCGCGACAGCGTCCTGCCCTATGCGTCCTTGAGCCACACGCTGCACCGCGCCTGCGAACTCAATGGGCTTTGGCCACACCAGCTTGCCCGCATGGCGGCGATCCGGGATCACGACGGCCGGCACCGGCCCGCCTACGGGATTGATCGAGCGCGACTCGCAGCGTTACTGGGCGAACCATCGGAGAAATTTCGATGGTCCACGCTGGATGAGGCGCCGGCCTGCCTGCGGCCCGCCCTCTTCGGCGCTCACGCCAGAGTCTGTCCCCTCTGCCTGGCGGCAGGCTATCACTCTGACTTGTTTGCGCTGCGCTGGCTGAAGGACTGCCCGATCCACGCAGTGCCACTGCGTGCCGAGTGTCACTGCGGCCGCGCGTTGCCAATGACATTGTCGGACCCTGACGGCCCGCCCGGCAGCTGCCCCTGTGATCGGCTGCGCTTTTTTACCCCCGAGCTGTGCCGCCGGCCTCGCCTGGTGCCGGCGGACATGCTGGCCATGGATGCGTTGGTCGCGTGGCTCGACGCGCTCACGCAACTCGCGCACTCGGAGGCCGTCGCCGGCCAGCGCTATTGGACCCAACGCCTGGAACCGGAGGAGATCATGGCGTTGAGTGAGGCGATGGGGCAGGCGCTTCCACCGGGCCTTTTGTCCCTGCCTTCCCGGGACACGCTGCGGCTCGTGCGCCGGCCGGACACGGGCTCGCGCAGAAACTGCTGCTGTCGGCGACCGCCACCGGACCTCGGTTTGACGGCACAGGCGTCATCCTACTGGCCGGATGCGCCGGCGTTGATGGTCTACCGAGCGATGGCACGCCATTTTCGACGCCATGTGGTACCCCGCACCGCGACCTGGCTCGCCAGGATCTTCAGGTATCCGCATGCTGCCGTAGCCGCCGCGACCGCGGCGCATCACCCACAGGCAACGCTCGTTCTGACAGAGTGCCTGTGGGCGCGCAGTGTCGAACCGAATGTCGATCTGCGCCGTTGGCCCTATCGGGCGCCACCGGCTGGGGTGTTCGGCGACTTGAGCGAGCAGGTGATGCTGCACGCGTCCATCCATACGCCGAACCGGGCCTTTTCCGGGACCCCGGATCGCACATGGCTCGCCTATCATGCGGCGGCGAGCCCGTTGCTGCAGCTTTGGACGCTGGCGGAGCGGCGCGTCCGCGCCACGCTGGAAGGTGGGCGCTTGCATTGTCCGGACGCCGGCGAGATCGCGACCGGCCCGCTGCGCCCATGGTGGAGTGCCAGGCGCGCTCACGCGACCTGCCTGGTCGAGACGGTCATTGCCGGCGGCGAGGCGTGGGGGCCCATCTTCCGCCCCGGCAAGGCAGCACGCTGCTATCGCGCCATGCGGCACCGCCACCGCCGCCGGCGGGCCATTGTGGCGCAATGGCAAGCTCAAGGATCGGGGCTGACGTACTCGGCAGAGAGCGGCTGGACGGTCGCGGCCGCCCTCGCCCCCGCCAATGCCGATATCCGCAGGCGGCGTCTGCTCGGCGAGCCAGAGAGCGGCGTGAGGTTCTGGATTTACCGGGAAGGCGGCGGCGCGTTTGTCGCGCGCCTGTGCGATGGGCGAATTCAGGCCGTGGGCGAATCGCCCCGAGCAGCTATCATGGGATTACGGTCCGCCCTCCTCCGCTATCGCCCGATTTGACGTGTTCTGCGCGAATGCATCATGGCCGTCCGCAGCTACAATTTCAGGTGCAAGCGGTGACAACTTCAGGTGTGTGAGCGGCAGCGCGCACAGAAGTGCGCTGAAGAGCGCTTTTCTATCAAGCCTGATAACGCGTATTATCAGGCTTGAATTTCGCCCAAGCACTGGAGGTCATTCGGCGATCGCAATAATCTGGTTCAATTGCTCGCAGGCGGCAGAAAAGACCTCCAAGGGCGCCTGCTTCCACGGGTGAGCCTTTGCATTGCGGGCGCGCCAGTCAAACGATTTGGGTTGATGCGCTAGAACGTAGCTGTCCTTCCCCTTCGGGCCCTGAAACTTGATCGCAAACGGGTTCGTATCGTTGTAGGCGGCCGTAGTCATCGGCAAGCCAATCACGATACTGGTCCGCTCATTGAACGGCCGCGGTGAAAGGACAAGCATCGGATGCATATCCTTCATCTCACGGCCGGCTTGCGGATTGCAGTCGATCCAAATGATGTCGCGTCGCTCGGGCACCCATACCTTGCACACCATCAGATAGCCTCCGCGCCGACCCGCTGCGTGGCCATGGCTTCCCCCCCGTGCTTGACGGGGTCAAACAGAGCCAACTTCTCCGCAAGCGTGAGGGCACGACGGCCAACGGGCCGCACCGTGACACCAATCTCATCGACCGAGACCTCGACTTCCTGACCCTCAGCGAAATGGGCCGAGCGAGCCACCGCGGTCGGAATCCGGACTGCCAAGCTGTTCCCCCACTTTTGGATCGTCAGTGTTGCACTTTTTCGCATGATCAAAGCCTTCCAAGAACGTTGATACAAGTCTAAACATAAGTGCTGGAAGTTTCAACGCGTATAGACGTGCTAACTCGAACCGCACATACAGCACGCCCGGCGACGCATGCCGGGCGATCGATGCTGCAAGCGACGCTGGTCCCCTTCTGTCGTAGCGCCCGAGGCCTGTCTCGCGCGGCGCAGCGTCCGCGGCGATACGTCATCTTGATCGCAGAGGCAGAAGAAGCGAACCGGCCCGCTGGGGCTGCCTCACTCGGATCAGTGGCAGGCGTGGTCATGAGCTTGGCATAGGGCCCCGGGGATAGGGCGTAGCCACCGGCACAAAAAAATAATTTACATTGCGCTTTAGGCAGCATTTCAGCCCTACTTCAGATGGAGCGTGCTGAATATTGTTATAGTTCAAGCACTTAGCTCCTCCCATGGCTCAGGATCCTAGCCTCAATGCCGTCACCAAACTAACCCGCACCGAATTTGCGGTAGTCCGTGCTATGCGGCAAGGCATGCGGCCGGGATTGAGGACCTGACGTCATTAGCTAACCGGCGCGGCAGCAGCTGGTGGCGCACGGTGCCACGCATTGGCGCGCAGTCGGCCGAGGTCATCACGCACTGGCTGATGCGCCAGCGACCCGCCATGGGCGCCGCGGCGGTCAAGGCCTATGCGCTGCCGGCCCCCCGCCGCGACGCGCTTGTGCCGTACCCGGTATCGCTCGAGCATATGCTGGCGCAGGCCCCAAATACCGCGGGAGGGCCAGCACTTGCCGCCGATCTGGCATTCGTACGCGCCTGGCTGCAGGATCGGAGGCCCCGTACCCGCAACAGCTATCGGCGCAAGACCGAGCGGCTGCTGTTGTGATCACGGATCCTCAGCCGGCGGCGTTCTGGTGCGGACCGAGCGGGGCGCGCGACAGGATGCACTGGCGCCCATTCGAAGGCCCTCTGAGGGCCAGTTCGCTGGCGGCCGCCCTACGGGTGGTTCGGGCGCTGTTACGCGCAATGGTCAGGGCCGGGCATCTGGCGAGCGCCCCGCTCGTCCCGAGGCGAGCCGCCGCCGCTGCGCCCAAGGCGCAGCTCGCGCCGTCCGCCCTACCCTAAGTGGAGGGTTTCTTGGTTTGGCTTGGGGAGGCGCGCCAGAGCCCGCGGCATCGGGCTGGGCGGGCTGCCATACGGCTCGTGACCAGCGCTGCGAGCTGGCCGCGCTGCGCTGCGCCAGCCTGCAGTCGAGTTCTGATGGCACCTTACTGCGACATCCGGGTTGGCGGCAGCAACTGGCGGCCCTTGACACAGCCGCCCGACAGGCCTTGCAGGCGCATAGGGCCGACCGTGGCTGGCCAAGCATGATGCCGCAGGCACAGGCGGCACTGGTGGCCCCCGCGGTACAGCCTGCTACCACGCGGGGGCGCAACAAGCGGCTTGCGGGCATAGCGGCGGGGTACTCTTCCACCGGCTTGGATAAGTTGCTGCGTAGTTTGTGGCGGCGCTTCTGCGAGCAGCGCGCAGTCCCATCGAAAGGGTTCACGCCCAGCCAGCTTCGCCCCCGCGCCACGCGGGCCTGAGTGACCGGCGCCGGGACGACAGCACCAATTGAGCTTAGCGTTACGCGAAGCGCCAGAGCCGCAAGCGTTCCTCCCGCGGATCCATACAACGCAAGCCGCTCATAGGAGTCTATGACCACAATCCATGGCTGGAGAGCTCCTAGAACGCGCCGTTGCTCGTCACTTGGCTTACCATTATCCGAATAATGGTAAGTAGAAGTGCAAGGGATATAATGGCGGGCCGCAATGGGGCCGGCACAGGTCTGGCCCCGTGCCACGCTAGCCGACTGGCTTCACCGTAGCCAACACATTGCGCAGACTGCCACTGCCCCTGCCCCCAATGGATACCGCTCCCCTTTCGCCGAATTCGTTGTCTAGCCCGGTGTTACCTGGCGACCTCTCCGACGATGGGCTGGTACGCACATGGCTTGATGCGAAATCCGCCGCGGGGCTTGGCCTGTGCGCCAGCACGCGCAGTCAGTACGAGCTCGAGGCGGCGCGCCTGCTTTGGTATGCACGCGCGATTGGCCGGCCTATTGGCACCTGGCAGGTTTCCCATGCGAGTAACTACCTGGCCTTCCTTCGTGACCCGCCCGCGGACGCGGTTAGTTACTGCCGAGCTCGCCGCGGGAGCACGGCGTGGCGGCCGCTGCGAGGCCCGCTTTCCGAAGCCTCGCGACGCCAGAGCGCAGTCATCGTGGGCGGACTGTTCAACTGGCTGGTAGGGGTTGGGGCGCTGCGGGTCAATCCGTTTGCCTCGGTTCCGCGAGTGCGCGCTGACGGGGGGCCCGGCTCGCAGCGGCGGTTCCTCGAACTGGAGCAGGTCACGGCAGTGTTCGAAGCGATAGAGGTACGTCCGGCGCCGACGTACTGGGCGCAACTACACAAGGCGCGCGACCGCCTGCTTCTTGCGTTGCTGTTCCAGACGGGGCTGCGCGCCTCCGAAGTGGCCGCGCTGACTTGGGCAGACTTCGAACGGCATCCTGGCCGGTCCCGCCCGTTCTGGGCCGTGCGTATCCGGCAAGCCAAGGGAGGCAACGATCAGTGGGTGCCCTGCGACAACGCGATGGGCGAACTGGCACGTTTTCGCCGCTTGGTAGGCCTGCCGCCCACGCCCGGAGCCCCCGATAGCGCAGCGGTCATCCCCACGATCGCCAGTGGGCGCCAACGCGCCGCGCCGCCGGCTGATTCGTCAGAGCTCCAGCAACTGCTGAGCCGGCCGCTGCGTACACGCCAGGGAATCTATGCCATCGTGCGCGCAGCATTTGCGGAGGCAGCTGACCGTCTGGAGCGGGCGCACCGTAGTGAAGAGGCGGCGAGGCTGCGAGCCGCGTCGACGCACTGGCTGCGGCATACGCACGCTACGCATCTATTACGCGCCGGTGTGCCATTAACCGACGTGCAACGCGCCTTGCGACACCGCGACATCAACACCACGCGGCGGTACACCCACGAAGCGCTGGAAGACGTAGCGCATTCGCTGGCCGGAAAATTTACAGGTGCCATCTAGCTCGCCGGACGACCACCATTCCAGCGCCCTCACACCGCGTGCCTCGCTCACCTGAGATGGCCGTGAAAGACTGAAGCGAGCCAGGAGCGAGGAAGCCACGTTGGTTCAGTCCGGTGAGCAAACAATCCCTTCGGTCGGTTCCACGTCAGGCTGACCTGGCATCGCGCATGCGGTCGTGCGGCCAGTGTCCGTCCGCGCTTGCCGGACCGTTGACAGGCTGGTGATAGCACTAAACGTTCGAACCGCTACTTTGGGGCTCCCCCGCGACGCGAGCATCGATCTCAATAATCGGCATCGGTCAACGCGGGAAGGTTGGTGAGCCAAACGACTATGAGCGCGCAGCTCGGATGGCCGGCGCACCCACACTTGGCACCGTCACAAGTTGGGAAGGTCATCGAGCCCTACGCAGGATCGCCCCAAATTGAGAACGGTTCGCGAACCGCGACTGGCAGCATCCCCAACGTCGAGGAGCCACACCGCGCAGCGCCCCCCTCGATAGGTCGGCGATCTGCGCCAGGCACCGTCCCAACTTGGGAAGGTCGGCGACCCGCGTCGGGCACCGTCCCAACTTGGGAAGGTCAGCGACCCGCGTCGGGCACCGTCCCAACTTGGGAAGGTCAGCGACCCGCGTCGGCACCGTCCCAACTTGGGAAGGTCAGCGACCCGCGCCAGGCACTGTCGCAACTTGGGAAGGTCGGCGACCCGCGTCGGGCACTGTCGCAACTTGGGAAGGTCGGCGACCCGCGCCAGGCACCGTCCCAACTTGGGAAGGTCAGCGACCCGCGTCGGGCACTGTCCCAACTTGGGAAGGTCAGCGATCCGCGCCAGGCACTGTCCCAACTTGGGAAGGTCGGCGACCCGCGCCAGCACCGTCCCAACTGGGGAAGGTCGGCGACCCCCGCCAGCACTGTCCCAACTTGGGAAGGTTGGCGAGCCGCGCCGGCACCTCGCAACTTGGGAAGGTCGGACCCCATCGCCTTTGCTGAGCGTTCGGCAAAAAAAAAAGCCCGCTCGAAGCGGGCGTGGTTAATCCTAAGTGTACCTACTTGGGCTGGTGGTGGAACGATTCGCTGATGATCTGTCGGATTTGCGTCTCCAAGGCCTCTGACAGAACCCCAGCTCTTATCTTCACCGTGAAGCCATTGACGTCCTTCGTAATGGAACCAGCCTGTTCCCTGCCGGAAAAGAACTTATCAATACTTCGCTCGCTCGCGGAACTTGGCGCCGATGCGCGCCGGGTGGCGAGTGCTTTGATCGCGGCAGCGGCTTTCCCTTGCTCCATCTTTCCCGATGCTACAAGCGGCCAGATCTCTTTCGCAGCATCTTTGCCAGCTTCACCATATTTCCGAATCGTCGTGACAATGGCCTCGGCCGCGCTTCCGCCAAGAAGCCGCGGTTGAAGGTCGAGATCCTGCAACACGAAATCCGGCAATTGCGTGAAGCTAAGGAATCGATAAAGACCGCTCTTGGACAGGCCAAGCGCCTCCGCAAGTCGCACGCGGGACGGAAATTCCTTCTCCATGCGCCGGACAGAGAGCGCGATTTCATAGTCAGAAAGGTCGTCGCGGCTAATATTCTCGACCATGGCGAGCACCGCCATATCCGCATCAGAACATTCCACGACGACGGCCTTGACGGTATCGAGCCCAAGCATTTTGTGGGCGCGCCACCGGCGCTCACCTGCCACAATTTGGTAGCCGGATTCAGTGCGGCGTACCACGATCGGCTGCATGAGTCCTACTTCGCGAATCGACTCAGCAAGCTCCGACAGCTTGGCTTCATTAAACACTCGCCGGGGCTGCCATGGATTCGGCACGATCTCAGCGATAGCGAGTTGCGACGCGACGCCGGCTGCCTCCAACTCCTGGACACGGAGTTGCGCAACGGCGAGCGCCCCGGTAAGGCCAGGCGCCGTCTGGGTTCGCTCGCTACGCTTGACTTCGTCCTGCTGAATCGCAGAGGTCTTACGGATGCCCGCTGTCTTAGCCAGCAGCTGTTCTCGCATATTGCTCATTGCGCGCTCCTCCATTTCTCTGCGTAGATCTCATCCAACCACCGGCAATAGTCCATGATCGGCTGACGCACGCGCTGCAGCGATTTGGCCGCGCTATGCGTGCTACTCACGTCGAACACCGTCGAGAATGCCAGCGCCCCCGTGCTCATCACCGAACTCGCCGGCACTTCGATCGAATGCAGCCACTTCTCATAAGCGCTCTGCGCCCAAGCACGCACAATGGGCGCCGACGAGGTACGCCCATAATCGACCTTCGAGAGCAGCAACGAGACGAAGTCGTATTTCTTGTCGGCTTCATATTTGATGAAGCTTTTGGAGACGTCTGAAAACAAACGCCAGAAAGACAGCGAGCTGATGAAGTCGAGGTTCTCGGGAACCATCGGCATGACCATCGCGTCTGCCGCAAGCAAGGCGTTCAGGTTCATGTAGGAAAGGGAGGGAGACGTATCCATGAGGATATAGTCATATTGCTTGCGCAATGGCTCCAACCCTTCCCTCAGCACCGTCCAGAAGCGAAAGCCAGGCTTGATTTTCTGCATCGCGGGCAGATGGAACTCTGCCCCAATCAGTTCGGTGTGCGCCGGTATCAGATCAAGGCCATCCCAATAGGTTGACTGAATGCTTCCCTGCAGTCCCCCCTCGATCTGCTGGTCGTAGATATATGGCAAGACTGTGTCTTCCGGCGTGACATCCTTCTCGGCATACAAGCCACACAGTTCCGAGAGCGAGGCTTGAGGATCCAGGTCGACAACCAAAACTTTTCGACCACGTAATGTCAGCCCCTGAGCCAGGCACATAGTCGTGGTCGTCTTTGCCGAGCCGCCCTTGAGCTGGGCGGTAATAATGATTTTTCCTTCGGGCTCTCGCGTGCCTGTGACCAACGGCGTCTGGTAAATGTCCGAGACCTTCTGAACCCAGATGCGCGCCTCCTCAAGCGTGAAGGTTCGGGTGCGCCCCGTACCGGCCGCCTTTCCGGGTGGCAGTTCGCCGTCTCCCTTGGTCGCGAGGTACTGAACTTGTGAGTGTGAGATGTTGCATAGGTCTGCAATCTCCCCAGTCTTGAAAATCGGTGCCGTTTTTCGCGGCCGCGGTGCGAGAATCGTCTCGCGAAGTTCGTCTGTAAAAATCGTGACCTTTTCGGCGAACTGGGATATCTGCTCTAGCGGTACAGTTCGGTCGACTGCTGGAAGTTGGCTCGTTTTCACCATTCTGAGGTTTATCCAGATAACTCGATAAACCTCAGAATACAGGAAACGCTTGAGCAACGGCTCATAAATCGCTGTTTTCTAAACAAAATTTCTTTGAAAACAACGACTTTGCCTAAATTTTGGGCAGCAGCGGGAGGTCGTGGGTTGCATATGATGGCTTTCGAGAGGCCTTTGCGGCATTCCTCGACTTATGAACAGAACCCAAAGGTGGCACAAATGACCTCACCTTCAAACGGTTCATCCGCGATTGGCCACAGCCAAGGTGAGGTCATTTGTGCGGTTTGGCGTAACTGAAGAAGTGAGCGTGGCGATCTCTAGCACAATGAACCTCACCTTCGTCCCCATCCCGTACAAGGTGATCGCAGGCTTGGTGTGCTGACGAAAAGGCCTCTGGTAAGAGCTCCGGCACAATCAACCTCACCTTTAAACGACACATACAAGAAAGCCACGAATCAAAAGCGGAGATGGTGAGGTTCTTTGTGCTGCTGCTCGAGGCTCGTCACGTTGCATTGACGAGGCTTGCAGCACAAGAGTGCTGTAGAGAGCTCCTGCCCGCCGGAGCACAATTAACCTCATTTACTTTGAGCTACGAATACCGTTGCCGGAGACGGTAATAGCCAGCACAAAAAACCTCACCTTCACTACACGCACAAAGGACCTCACCATACGGTTGAGCACCGCGCTGGCACCAAGTCGGCCGGTGATCGACACCAGGGATCCTATCCCTAGGTTCCGGCGCGGTCCCGGAAGAAATCACGACCATGGGAACGCAGAAATGGGTACGCTCTGTGTTGAGATTCATGGGTCGATGCGAGCTGATCGCTTCGTGCTGCCAAGCGCCGTGTTGGTTGGATGTTTTTTGAAGTAAACAACCTACCCAACCAACGAAGCGTCACAAAATCCTTGTCAATCAATGGCTTAACCCTTCAAAGGTGAGGTTAGCTGTGTCATTGGTGAGGTTCTCTGTGCTGCTAAGGTGCGGTTTACTGTGTTGCGCAGGTGAAGTCTATTTCGCGGCAAGGTGAGGATCATTGTGCAAACACCCCGAAGGTGAGATGTATTGTGCGGAACTGTGGACAACTCGGTTTTACCAAGCGAGGCCATGGTTGGAACCCGCGCATAACAGATATTGGTGAGGTTGGTTGTGCATCAGGTGAGGTTCGTTGTGCGCGTCACCTCGAACTGAGCCGACAGGCGACAGACCCCCGCGAAGGTGAGGTTTGTTGTGTTGACAGGACCTCACCATCACATGCTAGAGTCGCCCGGGAACAAGGTGAGCGAGAAGACGAGTATGGAGATGGACAATCCAGTGGAGGTCAAAGCGAGAACGACACCTCGCCAAATGGCGCTGGCATTGTTCGAAGACATGTTTGACCTGGGGCTGCCCATCAATGAAGCAAACCGGGAAATCGGCTATCAGCGCAACAATTTCTTTACCGAAATTGTCAACATGGGGTTGGCGGCACGACGGTTCCTGGATGCCGCTTACTTCATCGTGGCACAAGAACCAGAGGTTTTAGACCAATACGATGTCGAGCTGAACTACTTCAAGTGGTTGATGCGCTATGACAGCCGTAACCTGAAGCACCTGCGCACCATCGCAGACGAAGCGCAGAATGCCAAGGTCCGGGTCACCAATACACCGTCAGACCGTGAGCCGGATGAGAACGATATCTGGGTCCAGGTCCAGTTGATCGGCATGGTGGCGATGCACCGCGGTCGTGTCCGTTTCGATGTGCATCACAGCTTGATCCCGCATATTCGAGACCCACGCAAATCTCACTGGCTCAGCCTTCGCATCTCGACGGCTTTTACTCGTAGCCTCGCGCGTGCTATCTACGACAAGGTCCTGCCAAGCGTGCCCAATGGCCGTACAGACTGGATCAAGCTCGAAGAGATGCGGACCTGGCCCGGAAAGATGGGCGCGAACGCGACCATCTTTAAATACTTCAAGCGCGATTGGCTGGAGCCGGCAGTTCGTGAGATCAACGAGATCTCGGATATCGAGCTCACCTATGAGACCAAAACCGAGTCGACTTCTTCGAAGAAGGTCGACCGGATTCGCTTTATCCTCAAACGTAAGGACACGGCCGACGCCGTCATGGCAAGCTTGTCCGATGCTAGCCAGATCTATAAGATCCTGAAGGAAGAGTTCAATCTGTCAACCCGGCAGTTCGGCGAGATATCGGAGAACCGCGAGACATGGAACGATGACCGTATCCTGCAGGCAATTGAGTACACGCGGTTCAAACTGAATCGCGGTCAGATAAAGAAGAGTCCGGCAGGCTATTTGATGAAGGCTTTGCGCGACAACTGGCGCATGTCAGAGGCCGAACGGACGATGGTTCAGGTCCAGACCAAGCTGCTCGTCGAGGAAGAAAAGAAGGAAGCCGCGAAGATTTCAGTCAAGACGAGCGTCGAGCGGAGCGTCGCCTCGCGCGATGAAGAGACTCGCGCTCGCATGAATGACGCGTCGCGGCAAGGACGCGAGCACTTCGATGCATCGGACACCAAAGTGCGACAGGAGTTTATCCGCGCATGGCTGGCTTCTCGCGAGGGCAAGCTTGTGTTGAAGCGGATGAAGCTGGAGCCGTCGTCCGTGTCCGAGGACGTGATTCGGGCAAGTTCGGAGTTGGCATGGTATCTGGGTCAATTTGTGTTTGGGCGATTGACATCATCGCGCGTATAGAGGCCGTAATTCCTATCTTGCCGATTGGAGAAAGACTCGTTCCTGCTTGTTTACCGATCGTACGAGTGGCGCTCGGCTTCTCGCAGTGCCGCCCGAAAAAACGAACAGGACATGTCGGGCGTGCGATCGCGCCGGTGTGCGCGCCTGATGCATCGTAAGCGTCCAGTTCTTCCGTCTTGAATCGATCCACGGGATCCTGCATCGTCCCCACGATGGAGGATCGTGGGGACGATGGATCGAGTGTCGACAACTATCGAGCGGCCGCGCCGCAGAGAGTACAGCGCCGAGTTCAAGGCGACGGTACTGGAGCAAGCTCGCCAGCGTGGGGCTTCGGTGGCCGGCGTGGCGCTCAGCCATGGGCTGCACCCGAACATGGTGCACAGATGGGTCAGAGAGGAACGTGAACGCCAGACGCGGGCAACGCAGCCCGAGGGCCGTGCGTTTATTCCACTGCATGTTCAGCCTTTGACACCAACCATGCAGCCAGCCGAGGCGGTGCCATGCGAGACGCCAGCTCCGGCAGCACCCGACGCCATCCGCATCGAGATCCAGCGCCCAGGCGGCACGCTGGTTGTGCACTGGCCTCTGTCAGCGGCACAGCAATGTGCTCAACTGCTTCGGGACTGGCTGCGATGATCCGCATCGACGCGCTGTGGTTGGCCGTCGAGCCCATCGACATGCGTGCCGGCACCGAGCGGCTGCTGGCGCGCGTGGTGCAGGTCTTCGGCGCAGCCCAGTCTCATCACGCCTACCTATTTGCGAACGCCCGCCACACCCGCATCAAGCTATTGATACATGACGGCTTTGGCGTGTGGTGCGCGGCGCGCCGACTCAACCAGGGACGCTTTGTCTGGCCTGCGGTACAGGCCGGCGCCACCGGCGCACAACTGACGCAGGCGCAGTTCGACGCCCTGGTCCTCGGCCTGCCTTGGCAGCGCCTGGAGGACCTGCGCGCCATTACGCGGATATGAGGATGATCACGGCGCGTTGACAGCATAAATCCGGATGGTGGTAGTGCCCGGCGGCTGGCACGATGGTTCCATGCTGAACCTGCGCCAACTACAAGACCAAGGCCTTCAGGACCTCGCGCCCGAGGACGTCCTGGCACTGGCGCAGCAGATGCTCGCACACATCCAGCAGCAGGAACGCGAGATCAAGCTCAAGGACGTCAAGATCGAGAAGATCACCTTCGAGCTGGCGCGACTCAAGGCCTGGAAGTTCGGGGCCAAGACCGAGGCGATGAGCGCCGAGCAGCGCCGCCTGTTCGAGGAGACCTTGGCGGAGGACGAGGCCAGTCTGCAAGCGCAGTTGCAGCAGGCCAAGGGCGAGCCCTCTGTAGAAGACAACATCAGGTCCAAGCGCAAGCCCCGTCGCCAGCCACTGCCGGCCCATCTGCGCCGAGTCGAGCATCACCACGAACCCGAAGATACTCACTGCCCAACACCGGGCTGTGGACGGACCATGGTACGCGTGGGTGAGGACGTCAGCGAGAGGCTAGATATCGTGCCGGCGGAGTTCTTCGTGCACCGCCACATCTATGGGAAGTGGGCCTGCCGATGCTGCCAACGCCTGGTGCAAGAGCCTGTTGAACCGCAAATCATCGACGGTGGCCTACCAGCAGCCGGTTTGGTCGCACACACGCTTATCAGCCGCTTCGTCGACCATCTGCCGTACTACCGGCAGGAGACGATCAACGCCCGCTCGGGCGTACACACGCCGCGCTCAACATTGGCTGCCTGGTCCGGGCGTGCTGGTGCGGCGCTGGAACCGCTCTATGAAGCGCACAAGCGCTTCGTACTTGCAGCAAGGGTTCTGCACGCCGACGAGACGCCAGTGGCAATGCTCGACCCGGGAGCCGGCAAGACCAAGCGAGCGTACGTCTGGGCCTATTCGCGCGGCGCCTTCGATCCACTGCCTGGCGTGATCTACGACTTCTGTACCGGTCGATCGGCGCAGTACCCGATTGCCTTCCTGGGAGGTACCAGCGAAGACGGCAACGAGCGATGTTGGCAAGGTACCCTGGTGCGCGACGAATACGCTGCCTATGACAGCGTGTTGCAAGCCTACCCCGGTCGCAAAGCCGCGGGATGCCTTGCTCATGCCCGGCGTCGGTACGACGAACTGCTACGGAACCAGGGCAGCAGCACGGTCGCGCCAGAGGCACTGCGTCGCATTGCGCAGATCTACCGTCTTGAGCGAGAGCTCGCCACCCTGAGCAGCGAGCAACGTCTGGCCAGAAGGCACAGCGACACCAAGCCACTGTGGGAGCAACTGCATGCCTGGCTGCAACTGGAGCGGTCACGTGTGCCTGACGGCAGCATCACAGCCAAGGCGCTCGACTACAGCCTCAAGAACTGGCCGGCGCTGACGCAGCACCTCCTCGATGGGGAGGTCAGTGTGGACAACAACAGCCTGGAAAACTTGATCCGTCCATGGGCCCTGGGACGCAAGGCATGGTTATTTGCGGGCAGCGAACTGGCCGGTCAGCGCGCCGCGGTCGTGATGAGCCTGGTGCAATCAGCCAAGCTTCAAGGACACGATCCGTGGGCTTACCTCAATGACGTGTTGACCCGCCTGCCCACCCACCTGAACAGCCGCATCGACGAGCTGCTTCCCCACAACTGGCGTCCCGCACGCTGAGCACGTCTGCTCTCTCACAACCGTTCCCAACCGGAAAGGTGGGACGGCGAGACGCTTACGATGCATCGACGCTCTGACACCCTGTATTAGGACGCGATGATTGCGGCGACGGCCCAGGAGCACCAGCTCACCGTTGTGACGCGTAATGCCAGCAATTTCGCAGACTTCGACGTCCCGCTGTTCAACCCTTTCGACGCCGCTCGGTGATCATGCCGAACCCAACCACGACCCCGCTTTACGGTTACGAAATCGCGCCCCGCCTGGCGGAGTCGGGCGGCGGCTTCCGCCTGCGCCTGCTGCAGGACGGTGTGGAGGTGGGCGGCGGGATCTTTCCCGCCGATCCGGACGCCGACCCGCAGGCGGGCATGGCATGGTTCAACGCGCTCACCGAGTTGGAGCGCGCCGAGTGGGTCGCCCGTGCCGACAGCGCGCGCCCCTCCGAGGCCTGGGCGGCCTTCTGAGAGCCATCGCTTACCGCGATGCGGAAGGCGAGGCGCAGGCCTGGCTCGCGTCCCGGCCGCACGCTTAAGCAAAACGCCCCTGGTGCGGGGCGGATGCTCGAACCACACTGGAGGACGGTGGATAGAGATCAACATATTGGCGCGGGGGACACCGCGTTGCAGCCAGAGGGGAGGATGTCAACGGATACGTCAACCATCACAGCTGTGCCTCAAGGACGAAACGTGAAGTCGGATTCTTCTTTGCCGTGCTGATTCGCAACTGTGTGCGGGCGCGTGTCACTGCTACATAGAACAGCCGACGCTCTTCCGACTCGGTGCTCTTCTCATCCGGCACCACCGTTTCTTCAGCGCGAATGATCCATACGCGATCCCATTCGAGCCCCTTGGAGCTATGCATAGTGGTGAGAATGAGCGCATCCGGCGCGGGCTCATTGTTGTCGCGACGAAGAAAGTCCAGGCGCTCGGAGAACGGGCCATTCAGGCGTGTGAGCACGTCGTACGTCGTAGTGATTGCCCGCTTGGCCTGGTCTACATCAGTGTGCTGGATCATCCACTCCCGGACGCCCTCCAGTACAAGCGAATAGAATTGCCGGTCGCAGAGGGACCGCCATTCCCCAAGCCGCTTCATCAGCTCGCGGTACCGGTCGGCGGAATTCTCAGACAGGCCCATTTCGAGCAACTCCTTCTTCGGGCGTTGGTCCGTACTCACGCGACCCTTGCGGTGAAGGAGTTTGAGTTCCTGCGTACCGATCCGGGCAAAGGAGAGCAGGGCGTCGACCCCGGCCGTCCTGGTCTTCTGCACCAGTTCAAGCAGGTTGCACATCAACGCTGCCTCGGGCCGGCTCAGAATCGACTTGCCGGACGCCCGGTAATACTTGATGCCGTGCGATCGGCAGACGGCTTCCAAGGGATCGAGAATCCGGTTCGTCCGCGCGAGTACTGCAGTGGACTGGCCTTCCCGAAGCGCCGGCGCAAGGTACTCCATGGCGGCCACCGCCTCGGCGTACTCATCCGGATAGCGCTGGAACAGCACCTCGCCGCCCGGTCCCTTGTGCGCAACCAACTCCTTGGGAATCCGGTCCCGGTTGTGGCGGATGATCCTGTCGGCCGCGCCAAGTATCTCGGCGTGACACCGGTAATTGTTTCCCAGCACCACTGGCTGCGCCTCGAACTGGCGGATGAATGATTCCATGCCGCGGAAGCCCAGCGCCGAGCGGAAGCCGTAGATGCTCTGATCGTCGTCACCGACTACAGTCACGATTGAGCCGGCCTGGGCGTGCAACGCGATCCACTGGTACTGCAGTGGATCGGTGTCCTGGAACTCGTCAACCAGCAAGTAAGTTAGCGGGTAGGGCGCGATGGTGCCGCGTTGCATGCCGTCGACCGCGAGGCGCAACATGTCCTGAAAGTCGATCTTCCCGTTTCGTTCCAGTGCGTCCTGATAGCACTGATACAACAGCGCATCAGGCGTATCCGCCTCGACCTGCCCGAAGTTCGTCTTGATGGCCTCGATGGCTGCAATGGCGTCTTCCACCTTCCAATCCAGCCCTGTGTCCGCGAGAACCTGGATGAGCAGGCCTGTGCGGTCGCCATCGGTCGCGATGTCAGGCGCGCTCTCGCCGCCTCCGCCCAACTGTCTGTACGCGAGTGAGTGAAACGTACCCGCGAGCAATCGCTTCTTGGCGCCCGGGCCGGCGAGGGCCAGGATGCGTTCGCGCAGCTCAACCGCAGCGTCCTTGCTGAACGTCACCGCGCCAACCGTTGCATCGGGCTCGCCGAGGAGCATTGCCGCCTTGGTGGCAATGGTCTTGGTCTTGCCGGCGCCCGGACAGGCCACCGCGACGCAATGCCGCCGCAGCTCCACCACTTCGCGCTGCGCCGGATTCAGTTCATCCAGCATGAGCCACCTGTTCGTCGGGGTAAAGGATCACAACGATATGATCCTCCGCGCCGCGCCAGTGGATCCCCTCGTCGTCGCGGATCACAAGCGTGCCGGACTCATCATCGTGGGAAATGACCAAGCCTTCGCCGAAAGATGCGACATCGGTCTGGAATTCCACGGTAGCGTTCACAAGGCTCATGCTGGAGCAGTAGGTATTGAAGAAATTTGCCGCCCATCGGGGCGAAGGGCGGTCAGGCATCACTCAGACGCCGCGAACCGTCGTCATCAGCTTCAGGTGAGTCATGTAGCTGCGCAGGCCGAGGGGATGGAAGGTGCGCAGGAATCGCGCGACTTCGTCGTTGATGTCGGACTGGTCGCGAATGCCGTTCCAGACCATAAAGTCGAACTGGTCCATGGCGCGGTCGAACTTAGCGAGGAGGCCCAACACCCGCATCGAAAAGCGCGAGTAAGCTTCCACCGTCAGGTTCAACGAAGGCAGGGTGACGGTCGGCTCAAACACGATATCGTTTTTCGCACGCATCTCCGCCTCCCGTTGCGTGCGCAGTGCCTCGGCGACTCGCAACTGCTCGTCGACATAGTCCTCCAGCCTGGACAGCGTGCGCTCGAAGTAGTCTTCCAGCGTTGCCAGCTCACCCTTGGCAAACGTGCTGCTCCCGAAGCGCTGCAGGTTGATGCTCATGCGGTTCATGAACGGCCACCACTGTTCGAACAGCGGGCGCAGACGCGTGTGATTGAGCTTGATGGCGACGGGCACGACGGCCGCGCCGGCAAGTTGCCGCGTCAGGATCTGGCTGCCGATCTCACGGCGGCGACGAATGATTGCGGCGCGGTCCTCCGGCTTCAGGTCGCGAAAGCGCTTGCGCGTGTTGGCGACCTCGGCCTTCTTTTGCTCTGCTTCCGCAGAAGTGATCAGGCCTTCTTTACGCAGAGTGTCGGCTGCGGCGTCCATCTCCAGCAGCTCGCGCTCGAGCGAACCATCGTCAGCGCCATCGGTCGTGCCCGTTGCGGCGTCAGCAGCGTCTGCGGTAGTGACGTGAGCCAGAGTGTCGGCCTCGGCGGCGAGCAGAGGATCGTCCTGCTGCGTCACAACGGCGGTGTCGGTGATGGTGGTCATGCTGTTTCTCCTGAAAGGACCCCCAAAATGGGCGATCCGCGTTGAATGTATGAAAGTGAGGTAGAGCAGATGAGTACGGCTATCGGTTCACGTGAAACGACGCTGCGAGGCGCCAGGACAGGCCGCCTACGCCGGCGACGGCAAGCGTCCATACCCATGCCGGCAGCGACAACGGCAGAAGCATTGCCACGGCACTGAGGCCCATCGCCGCGAGGAGGCCATGCGCGGCCAGGTGAAAGCCAACGGGGCTTGCGACGCCGGCGGCGGCTGCCCGGATGCGCCGCTGGACCGCGCCGTCGTTGAGCATGACCCCCGCAAAGATCACCGCGCCCCATCCCCAGTTGCCAGCAATCGTGGCCCGATACACAGCCCGATACAGCTCCATCCAGAAGCGCTGCATCCATCCCGCGGCAAAGCCGGCCGAGCCACCGTCGCCGACCACCGACTGGTTGTTGGAACCAGCAAAGGAGCGTCGGATCAAGCCCGAGTCGACAAACCACTCGCGAAAGCGCTGATTGGCGCGATCGGCTAGCGCAATTGCTCGATCTTCCCCAAAGACTGATTCGACAGACGCCTGTTCGGCGGCGTCAACTTCGAACCGCGCGCTTTCCGGCAGGAGGGGCACGAGCGTAGCCATCAGTACTGGCGTGACGACCAGCCACAACCGCATGTGCGAAACGAAACGACTGTTGGACATATCAGCGCAGCAGGGTATTGAGCACGAGACACGGAATCGCGAGGAAGGCGAGCAGGCCGCCCCAGAACAGCGCGGGGCGGGACTGCTCGACTTTCAGCAGCGCCATGGCGAAAGCATGGCGACCGTTGGCGAAGATCTCGGGGACCACCGCATTTGGCTCGCTGGAGCGGACCCAGGTGCGCATGTCTTCTACTTCGTCGGCCGTCACGCGGGCGAGCCTAGCGATGAGCGAGTTGGCTACAGGCATCGTATTCCTCGAAATAGCGGCGGAAGGTCGGCCCCTTGAGCACGCGCGCGGCCAGCTGAAAGGCGGCACTGCGCGGTGTGATAGGCTCCGGACAGGGCTCATCGACCATACGGCATAGATAGCCCGGAGCCTGGCGCGCCTCGAACAGAGGGATCGGCTCCAGGAACGGGGCCCAGACCACGTACTTCTCGCCTTTGAAGGCCGCGTAGCGCTTGGCATACAACTCGTGCGAGCGGCCAAAGAGGCCGCGCATGAAGGCGATGTTGCCGGAGCCCGCTTTGCGCTCGGCCTTGTAGCCAGCCAGCGCATCTACCAGCATTTCCTTCACCAGCGGCTCGTCGCGCACGATGAAGTTCAGGCCGATGAAGTCGACGAGACGGGTGCAGACGTCGTCCAGCTCCGGGAAGCAAATGAACACGGGCGACAGCTTGGCCGAGAGCTTGTGCTCTTTGACGATCTGGCGAAACAGGCTGGTCATGCGAACTTATCCTTCGATGATGGGAATGCGACCCTGGTAGACGGAGCCACCGGAGACCCGCAGGAAGTACTGGAGATTGGGCAACTGCGTAATCAGGCGCACGGGAATCAGCGGAACCTTCTCGAGCTGCCGGGAACGCGACACCGACCCGCTGAACTCGCCCACGTGGGCCTCACTGCCGGTGCTCGTCGTGCTCGACTGGACGATATTGGTGATTGCGGTTTCGCCTACCTTGTCCGAGAACCACTGCGCCGTGTCGGTGTCTTCCAATCGTAAGATGATCTGATTGTTGAGGTTCGCCAAAACCTGCAGCATTTTTGCTGCGTTTCCGAGTTTGGCCTCCAGATCGGACCGGCTCTGGAAGGCGACGAAGGCCTTGAAGCCCGCGCCGCGCCCCTTGTTGAGAATCTGGATCACTTGCTCGTTGATCGCCTCGGCCACCTCGTCAATGATGAGGACGACACCGGGCGGCTTGTCGTAGAAGTTGTAGATGGTGCCGGCCACCGAAGCGATGTCGGACAGGATCATCGAGGCGATAGCCTTGGCGACAATGCTGTTGGACATGGAATCAAGCCCGACGCACAGCACCGCCTTCTGCTTGATGATCTTGTCGATGTCCCAGATTTCCCGATCGTCCTCGAAATCGTCCGCCTTGGGCGCGAGCATCAGGCCGGTCTCGCCGGTGGCCAGCATCTGCAGCAGCGGCAGCGCCGATGCGATGATGCGCATGTAGTGCTCGCGGTCATGCGTAAAGGTGGAAACCAGGCCATCGATCGACTCGTGCCCGTGCCCGACATTGGCGAACCGCTGCAGGTAGAGCTGCACCATGCCGTCAAGCACCGTTGCGCCGCTCTTCTGGCCGAGCTTCTGCATGAAGCCGTTGACCTCGTCCTCCCAGTCGGCCAGGCCTTGTTCGGGGAAGAAGCGCTTGAGGCAGCGCTCCAGCAAGTTATTGATGCCGGACTGCGCGTAATTGAGGATGGAGCGCAGGTTCGGCTTGTCGCCGACGTACAGCTCGCCTTTCACCGCCCGGTCGATGAAGAGAAAGGCGAAATCGCGGAACGGGCCTTCCTCCATCAGCTGCGCGATTCGACTGGGGATCTCCGAAGGCTGCGACCAGTTCTCCAGTGGATTCAGACGAATTGACTCAGAAGGCGCGGCCTGCTTCCAGTACAGGAACTTGCGTCCGGTCCGCTCGCATTCGCGTTTTACGCGGTCCTTCAGGTCCCGGTCGTTCTTGGGATCAATGATGATCAGCACGTCTTCGGCGTTGTGGATCACCTGAGTTGCGATGACCTCGTAGGTACGTGTTTTACCCGCGCCTGTTGTGCCGCCGACGGCCGTATGTCCGCCCAGCGCTTTGTAGTGTAGCGGCACCGGAACCTTCTTCGGCTCCATACCGTGAATCCACGACTGGCCTTGCGGAGTATGGTCGCGGATGCTCTGGGGAGGGCCAAACCTGGCCTCGATCGCGCTGCTGACCTTGGGCGGCAGCCACCGCGGAAGCCCCGGGATTTCGGACGACGGCATGCGCAGGATGTCATGCGCGATCTGACAATGCTTCTGTGTCCACTCGAAACCCGTTCCCAGATACATGGCATCGTCGCTCTTGCGCAGCTTGGCGCTTTCAGAGAGCAGTTGTTCGATGTTCACCTTGGCGAGCCATTTGGTCGAGATGGCCATGCGAAATGACAGTGCTCGCCAGACCTGGGTGCTTCGCCAAAGCAGCATCGCTCCGCATGCGGCGGCGAAGTATCCTGCATGGGGCATGCCGGACGCAGCAATTAGAGGAACACTCCCGGCCCATCCGGCAGCGGCGCGCGCCTCGAACATCGGGCGAAAGTGGTTGATGTACTTGGTCATGGACTCAGGCAGGTGTGTTGGGCCGCGGCAGGATCAGCGTGCCGATGCGTTCGTGCAGGATCAGATCCGTCCCCTGCAGGGCGTACAGCAAGGACAGCTTGCGCAAGTTCTCGATCAGCGTGTCGCTGGCGATGCCGTAGTTGCCAACCATCTTCTTCGGCAGAACGAGTCCCTTCTCGGCCCATAGGACTTTTACCTTTCCGGCGGTGACGTCCTGGGCAAGAGCGCGGAAGAATTCGCTCATCATGCGCGAGCCGCCAAGGAGCGCGGCGAACGGGTCCGGTGCCTCGCGGCGCGGACGCCCCAGAGACGCCGCATCGATGGCGGGCGCCGCGGGTGCATTTGGTGCCGGGACTGGTTCGGATGCCGGGGCGGCTGGCGCCACCGGAGCGTTGGCCGCGCCGGGGAGCGGAGCAGGATCGGCGGCTGGCGGCTGGAACAATGCAGCCGCGGCCGCTGCCGCGCTAGGTGCAGGAGGAACCGGCTCATGGACGCTAGCCGGCACGAGGGCCGTGGCACTGGCTACAGGCGAAGCGAGGTTGACGGCAGCCGCCATTTGGTCGGCCGAGGGCGGCACGGTGGTATCGGGAGCGAACACAGCGCGCCGTGCCTTCTGTTCATAGTCCCGAACGGCGGCGACGGCCTGACGCACGATCTTGTGCAACTGGGCTTCGAAGCCGGTCGGCATTGGCGCGGGATTGATCGCGCCGAACAGTTCGGACAGCACGGGGCCTTCTAGCCATGACAGAGCGTCGGCGCCAAGGATCGAGCGGGCCAGCAACGCGCTGCGCATGCGTTCCACCGGCAGCGCCGCTTCGAGGCGGATGACCCGGTAGGGATTCCCGTCGAGCCACGCGTGAAACGCACCGTGCGCGGCCGGCATCCACTGCTCGCCCGTATCCTCGCGAACAAAATGGAAATGTCGGCAGGGCTCATCCAGCCACGTGCAACACGCGGCCAGGAAGAGCGCATACAGGTATTGCGGCTCCAGCCGGCGACGACGCTCCGATGGCTGATCCGCGGCAAACTTCTGCCCGCCAGACAGGCGCATTGCAAAGTAGGCCGTCTCCACCGTAGCGCGGAAGGCGCCGCCCGGTTCCGCGTGCTGCGCCGGCTGCAATGGCATGGTGGAGAACCAGTTGGCGCAGGCGCACAGGACCGATAGCCACTTGGCTTCGAAATCGGCCGGGTTGGCCTCGTTGGCATACTGCCGAATCAGGGCAATGCGCTTGTCGTGCGAGGCCAACAGGACGTCGGCGTCCTGGGGTAGGTGCTGGTTCATCATCCGCCCGCCATTTTCTTGCCAAGATTCCAGCCGCCGCGCGCGATCCCGCTCATGGCCGAGCCACCGGTTGCGCCGGATCCGCTACCGAACACTGCTCCGGCAAACTTGGGAATTTCAAGCGAGACGAGAAACAGCATGATGGCCATCCCCAGAGCGTAGGCCGCTGCTGCGACGGTATCGGTGCCGATCTCGTTGACCCTGCTCAGGTCCGGTTCCATGGTGCCTCCGACCAAATTGGCGAGCACTGCTGCGATCACGGTGTACATGCAACCGCCAATCATGAAATCGAGCCACGACATGAAATAGCGCCGCGTGTAGTCGGAGAGGGCGAGTGCAACAGCGAGCGGGCCGAGCACGATGCCGACGGCGACCTGGATTTCACCGAGAATCATGAAGAAGGCGTAGACGAATGCCGTTAGCGCCACAACGATAAAGGCGAAGAACAGCAAGACGGCACTGACGATCCCTTGCAGCAGCTCACCGGCCTTGATGACGCGCCACACGGAATCCCAGAGCTTGCCTGCGGTCACGGCCAGCGTCGTCGCGGCGCTCAGCTTGTCACTGCCGCTGAGGCTCGCGGCCAGGGTCTTGAACCACTCATACAGGCCTTGGGAGAAGCTGTCGTAGGCGAGGTAGATGGCGACGAAGATGCCCACCACTGTGATCGTCTCGATGAGTCCTACCCACGCGCCAATGGGGTGCATGGCGGCCATGAAACGGAAGCTCGCCAGCGTGAGCGTGATGACAGCGAGGGCGAAGGCCAGCTTGTCGGCCTCGGGCGATACTTTGTGGCTCAGACCGATAGCGGACGGGATCAGGCCGCCGGTAATGTTGGTCGCCTGTGCAACGGCCTGCTTCAGGCCCTTCTCTGCACTGTTGGTTGCGGCAGCCGCGGAGGTGTCGGTTTGAGCGAAGGCGCCGTGAGAAACCAGCCACAAGGCGAAGAGGCACGCCACCAGTGCTTGAAGAATGTGCTTCAATGCCATGGCGTTGGCCTTACTTCCGGAACACACGCGATTCCAGCTCCCGCAACTGGGCATCCCGGTCGCGCTGCAGCTGGTCGGCGTTGTTCGTGCGCTCGGTTTGCTCGGCATTCGTCTTTTGGTCCTTGACGGCGTCGGCCTGGGTTTTGGCGCCGATCAGCTGGAGCAGGTCGGCATTCTGGCCGGCCATCACGTCCAGCATCTGGTTGGTCAACTGAGCGGTTGCCTGCGAAGTCTGATTCAGGTTCAGATCCGACTGCAGGTCACGCCGGCGCTCGGCGAGCTTCTTGTTGTTGGTCGTGACGTCCTGACCAAGGTCGAACAGCCGTTTCGCTGTCTTGTCGCCGGTGGCAAGCAGGGTGCGCTGGTCGCGGAACCATTGATCCGGCGTCTTGCCTGAAGCGGTGACCAGGCCCTGTACGTTGGAGAGAAAGTCGGCGGTGTTTGTCACGCTGCCATAGAGATCTTTGACGGCGTTTCCATATGCCTGGTATCGCGTGATGTCCTCCTGGATACCCTTGGCCTGCGCGGCCATCGCAACCGGATCCAGGCCGACCGCCTGTTGCAACTGATTGAGCATCATCTTGCTCTGATAGACGATGTTCGTGTTCTCGTAGATCTCGGTCTTGAGCGCCTGAGCGGCGGTCATGGTGTTCTTGATGAAGTTGGCCGCGTCAAACACGGGCATGCCACCAGCGTGCGCGAGGGGCGCCGTCAGGAGAGATGCCGTGACGAGCGCGGCAGAGAGAGCCATTTTCATGGGTGCGTTCCTGAGAGAGGGGAGGGAGTTCACTAGCCGCGGGCCAGCACTTCGCGCACATACCGCTCCTGCCAGTCGGGCAGGCCGCTTGCGTAGTGGCGATCGAGGACATCCTGCGCATAGCCGTCGGAGCGAAGCATGGCCACCATCTCCTTGCTGAACGCGGTCTGAAGCATCCGACTCTGGCTTCGGGTGGTCCAGTAGTAGTCCCGGTTCGGCACTGCCTCGGCAATCAGCTTGGTTTGATCCAACGTGAGGCCGAACACGTCGCAGTAGAGGTCCTTGCTCGTCACGGCCTGGCTGTTGGGCAGGTAGATGATGTTGGCGATGTTGTCCTTCAGGATCTCGAAGTCGGCCACGCGCGCAATTTGCTGCAGCGACTGCGTTGCCATCCAGATTGCGCCGTTGAGCTTGCGGATCGTGACGATCCAGGTTTCCAGGCGCGTGTAGAAGCGGGGATTGGTGAAGAAGAACCCGGCTTCCTCCACTTCGATGATGGTGTAGCGCGTGCCCATCGACTGGCTGATGCGGTAGAACGCATAGTCCATGAACAGGGCTGCGGCGCGGGGAAAGTTCGAGAACAGGTCGCCCATTTCGATCGAGAGATCGTCACTGACCTCGAAGGCGTCCTCGACGTGATCGAAGAAGTGGCCGTATTGCCCACCCTTCACCCAGATCTGCAAGCGTTCACGCAGCGTGGCGTGCAACTGCGTGCACAGATTTGAGAGCGTCCAGCGCTCCCGAGGAAAGCGCGAGAGAATCTGGACGGCCTGATAGAGGTCCGTGCGCTGTTGCGGCGTGCACCGGAAGTCTTCGTCCTCGATGGCGAGCGCCAGCCAGTCGGCGAGGTAGGCGTGGTTGGTGGCATCACCGAGCAGGGACAGCGGATTGGTCTGGGTGGCGGCCTGGAAGCGGCCAGTCACGTCAACGAACTTTCCTCCGGCCAGAAGGGTCGGGATGCGGGTTGAACGGTCCTTGTCAAATCGGATTCGACGGGCGCCCTGGCGGCCCGCCTGCGTGACAAGGAAGTTGAGAAAGACGGACTTGCCGGCGCCGATGGGGCCGAGCACAAGCAGGTGACCGTTCCCACCCGGCTGGTGCATGTCCACCCGTTGGGACGTACGGTGGCCGGTCGGCAAACAGGTCAACGGTGGCGTCTCCCGCCCCGACAGGTTGGAAAGCCAGTTGTTGCGGGTTGGGCCGGGCCGCACGGAGCGTAGTGGCGCGATATCGGAGACCGCCGGGGTCTCCACGAACTGGAGGCGGCGCTGTTTGTCCCAACGACCGGGAAGGGTACTATTCCAGGCTGGCAGCAGATTGGCCTTCTCACGAATCGGGGCGAAGCCGGCGTTGGTGATGGTGCCCACCACCTCGCTCACGGCATCCTCGCATTCAGCCTCGGTGTCGCCGTAGACGATCACGGAGATATTGACGAAGCCATGCTGCTGGCCCTCGGCGGTCAGGCGGCGCAGAGCGTCACCTGCCTCCGCGGCCAGTTGCTTGCGTCCCTCGTCGTTCTCCGCCTCTTCCTTGGCTGCTATCTGCTTGATGATCGACCAGAGGTTGAAGCTCGCCATCTTGTAGAAGCGACGAATCTTCTCAATGTGGCCGGTGGCCTTATGGGTATCGAGGAAGCGATAGAGAATGCAGACGTCAAGTTCGACGTCGAGCTGCGTGAGCGCATCGAGCGCCGCCTCCTGAAAGCCCATCCATTCCTTGATGGCGACGATGGCGGCGAAGCGCTTGCCGTGGGCCGACTCGAAGTAGAGCTTGTCGGCGCCACAGGTGACTTCGGATTCCGTCAGGTGGGTATCCAGCAGCGTGACGGGGAAGCGCACCAGGCGGGGCGGCACGGTGGGGTTGGCCGTTTGGTGCAACGCGGCCAGCCCTTCCTGCATCGAAAGGCGTGAGAGCCCAAGCTTGGTCGCACCACCGGTGAAGGCGTCGAGCATGGACTCGAAGCGCTTGGCGTCGGCCTCGGTCCGCTCCAGATCGAAGGCAAAAGCGTTGCGGGCCAGCAGCACGTCCTTGGCGGTCTCGAACGCGGCGACGGCCACATTCTTTCCCCCCTCCGTCATGTGGTACGCCATGCGCTCAAAGATCTTGTCGATCCCGTTCTCGGGCGTATAGGCCAGTGCCAGCGAGTGCGAGTTGTGGAAGTACCGGCCGCTGGCCATGTTCTCGCGGTTCAGCGCATCGAGCCGCGCGTCGGAGGCGGCTGGGAAGGTGCCTTCAATGTACTCGCGCGTGCGGCGATGGCGTAAGCGCCACCAGGCGGTGATGCGGCTGTCAAAGCTGCGGCAGGCCTGGTCGAGTTGGTCGCGCGCCGCCGACACGTCGTTGGCGTTCGGGCTGTCCGCGTCGATGCCGTGAAACTCATAGGTCGCAAGCAGCGAGCCATCCTTGTTGAGCACCAGATCTGGGGTGACGAGTGTCATCCACGGTGCAATCTCTTGCATAGGGCGATGCTTCAGCATGGCAGGTCGCTATCGAAGCCGTACGGGCGGCGAAATCGGGGGCTGAACTTGCCATGCCACGGCAACGGCTTGTACACGTCGCCGTAGTGGTTGTAGGTGTTCAGCACGAGGTTCCACCATGGGTCGCGGGTGGTGAGCCAGCGCAGGAACAGGTGCACGCACAGCCCGAGCAGGAAGAATCCGCCCATGGTGACCACGCCGCCCGAGTAGGTGGCGTAGCACAGCAACGCTGTAATGGTGCCGTTGGCGATGGCGAGGCCCCGAACCGCGCCGCCCATCATGCGGGGCAGGGAGAGGGAGCGGCTGACGGTATGCTGGCGCATGATCAGCAGTACGCGGTGAGACCCATGTTCTTGGCGATCGGGATCGCGGCCGCGGCAATGCCTACGCCGACGATTGCCGTCATGACAATCTTGACGATGGTCGATTCGGAATTGGCGATGCCGATTGCGCCAAGAATGATGACGACGACGCCGATCACGAAGAGCACCGGGCCGCTCACCAAAGCCATGATCGCGCAGATCATGTTTGTGAGGCCGCTGAATATCCCAAGGTCGGCTGCAAGGGCGCTCTGCGCACTCAAAAGCAGCGCGGCTCCTAGCACAAGGGCTGCTTGTTGCGAACGGATGCGGTTGGCTCTGGCTTGTAGCAGGGACAGCGATTTGGATCGGAACATGGGTTGTTGCACTCCTAGTTAGAAAACACGTTTGACGACATAGTCGTTTTGGTCGAAGCCTTGGATCTCCAGGATTTCCGATACGTGCCGCATCTCGCCGGTGCGGCGCATGTGCAGGACGTATTGAAAGCATTCGGCGATGAGCTTGCGCATGTCACTGAGCTCCCAGCGGGAGCCGGATGGAATGCCCAGCATCGCCATACCTTCGAGGCGCGACAAGGCGGAGCGGGCGTTGTTCGCGTGCAGAGATGCCATGCCGCCGTCGTGGCCGGTATTGAGCGCTTGCAGCAGGTCGTAGGCTTCGCCGCTACGGACTTCGCCGACGAGGATGCGATCGGGGCGAAAGCGCAGGGATAGGGCAACCAACTGTTGGGTGGTCACGCGAGTGTCCGTATTCGAGAGCAGGCGCACCTTGTTGGGCACCGACATCTTGAGTTCCATCGTGTCTTCGATGGAGAGCACCCGCTCGCTGTGGGGAATCTCGGCCACCAACGCGTTGAGCAGCGTCGTCTTGCCCGACGAGGTCCCGCCCGCGACCAGAATGTTCTTGCGCTGCCTGACCAATTCGGTGAGGGCGTCCTTGAGCGCATCGTCTTCCAACGCCCCGTTGAAGATGGGCTTGTCGTTGGCAGTGCTGCGCGCCACTCTCGAGGAGAAGGCACCCATCTCGACGTAGTCCGCGAGCGACAGGTTCTTCTCGCGATGGCGACGGATGCTGAGGGCGTTGCCGTCGATAGCGGTCGGCTGCATCACAGCCGCAATCCGCATGCCCTGATAGCCGGCGTTTATGATGCCCTGGTCGGTGCCGCGTACGGCGGACTTCTGCACTGAGGCGGCGAGTGCGCGGATCGCGCCTTCGATCATGGCCGGATCGAGCCGAATATCCAATTGCTGGAGTTCACCGTGTCGCTCGATCCACACGCTGTCGGCATGATTGATCATGACCTCGGCAATGTCGGGCGCTTCGACATAGCTTTTGATGGGACCAAGCGCCTCGAAGAACATCGCGACCGCGCTCGCTTCGAGCTGGTCGAACTGGAGGGGGGAATGTGCGGTCGTTTCAGACATGCCGCTATTGTTCTTGTTCGGCGTGTCTGTGTGCGGCCAAAAGGTATGCGATTTTCGCGAGCTTTCGATTGCGGATGGCTCCTTATCTAAGCGGGCTACCGAGCGGCCGCCAGGTGGGCGAGCACGTGAGTTCACCCTATTTGCCGTAACGGATGCAAAACCGCTCTCTCTTCGCTAATAGGGTGGAATCATGTGTCCGGGGGTGGCCTTGCATCCTCGGTAAAGGAGGCCGCGGCATGAACGCTTCAATCGCTTGTGATATTTCCACGCTGGATCACCCGTTGATTTAAGAAAAATTGAAAGCTGTTGAAAATCGTATAGCTTTCGAGGTGCAGTAGGTCGCGATTCACTGGTTCAATTAGCGGCATCCAAACGGGGTGTCGCATGCCACTGTTCTCACGTAGCAATCAAGCCAAGAAGGATCTTTCGCCCGCTCCCGGCATGTACGCCGGTGACGATGTCACGCAGTTCCTTTTCGATCGTACGGCGCGCGTCGCGGTGGAACGCAATCACTGGAAGCTGGCCGCGCTTGTTGCTGCCTTGGTCGCCATTGCAGCGGTAATGACGCGCCAGCCGCCGGAACCTGTGGTGCGGGTGGTCGGCGTATCGGGCGACGCCAATGGCAAGCCGGTCGCGCGTGAGCTGGAGGCCTACCAGCCGAAGTCGCTGGAGATTCAGGTCGCGTTCCGTGACCTGGTCACGCGCATGTTCACCATCGAACCTGTGCTCACGGCGCAGATCGAAGACTCCCGCATCTTCCAGAACATCAATAGCGCCAAGAAGCAAATGGTGGGCGCGGCGCGTGAGCAGTTCGAAAAATGGTTGTCCGAGGACGCGCCATTCCGAGCCATCGCCCAAAGCCCGACTCTGGTGCGCGAGGTCCAGGTCACCAATATTGCCTTGCTGCCCGACAACACCGTGGCAGTGGAGTTCGTCACATCCACCCGAGATGAAGGATCGAAGCCGCGCAAGCAACGCTACGCGATGACCTTTCGCTACCAGATCGACCCTCCGAAGAGCGACGCGGCCCTCACTGCCAATCCGTTCGGCATCTACCCCGTCTTCTTCAGCATCCAGAAGTCCGCCGCCTGACCATGTCCCAGTCCCTGCGCTCCACCCTTACCGTTGTTGGCCTGACCGCTGTCATTTGCCTGGCGTTGTCGGCGAGGCCGGGATTCTCTGCCGAGAAGCCGTCGCGCAAGGCTCCGCCGCCGCTGCCGACGCTTGGCATTGGCGACATGGCTGACGCTATGAATCCGATGAATCCGTTCAACGGCGGTACCGAGCCGGTAGCCCTACCCGGCGATTCGCGCCTGGTGGTATTTCCGTACAGCGCCGATCAGATCTTCCGCGTGCTGACGGCTCCGCTGAAGGTGACGACGATCGAGTTCGCCGCGGATGAACAGATCGTTGGCGACCCGGCGTGGGGCGAGAACATTCGCTGGAGCTTCGATACCGACGGCGCGAATCACCTCTACGTGAAGCCGCACGCCGCGGGGTTGGTGAATACCTTGTCGGTCAACACCAACAAGCGCAGCTACGAGTTCACGCTGGTCTCCTCGCCGCTCGGCGGAATCTTCTACCAGAAGGTGAGGTTTCGTGTGCAGGCGCCGTTCGGCGCCAAGGCCAAGGCGCGCAACGACGTGGAGGGGCAGGAGAGCGAACGAGGCAGCGGCGGCGTGGCTCCCGATGCTGTCGCCGTGTCGCCGGACAAGCTGAACTTCGACTATGGCGTGTCGGGCGACGCGAGCTTCAAGCCGGAGACCGTCTTTGATGATGGCAGATCGATCTGGATGCGTATGCCGAAGGCGACCGAATGGCCGGTTGCGCTGGTGAAGGATGGTAGCGACTACGTAGTGGCCAACTTCATCCGGCGTGGTGACTTCCTTGTGCTGCAGCGCCTGGCCAATGAGGTTGCCCTGCGCTCCGGCGACACGGAAATCATCGTGCAGCGCGGCAAGCGCCGCTTCCTGGGTCTCTTCTGAGCGAGGCGCACCGTGAAGCCGCAATCCGTAACTGACGTCTCTGACGCCCAAGAGCGCCTGACCAAAGGGAAGGTGCCGCGCAACATCGTGATCTCCCTTGGCGTGGTGGCGGCCGTGCTGGTGGGCTCGCTCGGCTACTACTACCAGAGCGGCATGGAGTCGGAGCTGGCCAAGCAAGCCGAAGAAAAGAAGGCCAAGAAGCTACAGGAACGCACCAGCAACCCGGACAACGGAGGCCTGGACCAACTGATCCGCCAGCAGCAGGAAGAGGCGCGCAAGCAAGCCGAGAAGCAGAAGGCCGAAGCGACCTCGCCTGAGGCGCCGAGCAAGGGGCCCGTCATGACGGCCAAGGACTTCGTTCAGCCAGCCGCCAGCACTGCTGCGCAGGATAGTGAGTTGGCAAAGGCCAACGATCTGGACAACGTCATGACCTCGCCCATCTTCAAGGCCGATGGCAAAGCCCTGCGACGGGATGCGGGCAAGCGCTTGCCGGACATGACCGGCGTGGTGGACCCGGCCACGATGCGCGCACAGCAACAGGCCGCTGTGGCGAACATGGATGGCGTTGGTGGCGCCGGTTACCCGGGCGGCATGGGCGGCATTGGGGTGGGAGCCCATGGCGCAGCACCGGCCGGCCCGACCTCGAGCGACAAGGAGTTCTTGCGCGGCGCGGCGGCCACAGGCTTTACCCGCACCGGGTTCGCCGGAACGTTGGCGCCTTGCACGGTGAGCCAGGGCTTCATCATTCCCGCCACCTTCGTTGGGGGACTGAATTCGGACAAGCCGGGCGAGTTCCGTGCGGTCGTATCGCAGGATGTGTACGACACGGTTCGTGGCAATTGCAAAGCGATTCCAGCGGGCTCGACGCTGGTCGGCACGTACAGCAGTGACATTGCCATCGGGCAGGAGCGCATCCTGGCCGCCTTTGTTCGCATGCAGCTGCCAAATGGGAAATGGGTGCCGCTGCTCGGCATGGGCGGCGCAGACCCGAACGGCTACGCGGGCATCAGCGGCGACGTCAATAACCACTTTTTCAAGATCTTCGCCGGGGCGCTGATCATCGGAGTGCTGGAACAGCACTTCAACGATTCGAAAACAGCGACCACGGTCGGTCCCAATGGACTGACCACCTACGGGAACACGGCAGGGCAGGTGGCCGCTCAGACGGCACAGACGATCCTGAACCGGAACCAGAACATCCGCCCCACGATTACCACCAAACCGGGCCAGAAGCTGCTTGTGCAGGTCAAGCACGACATCGTCCTGGAGCCGTACCGTGACTAAGTTTGGTGTCACTGCCATGCTGGCTCTGGCCGTGTCAGGCGCCGCTGCTCAGACCATCGAGGCCATGGTGAGTCCGACTGCACTCGTGCTGCGTGAGGGCACTACCGCCCGCATCGTCACGCTTCCGGGGAAGCCGGTCCTTTACTGCGGGCTGAATCCGTTCCTCGGCTGGTCGGCGCGGTTGATCGGCGCGAGCCTGCGCATGGGCCCGGGGGGCGAACCCATTGTGGAGGCTAATGGCCAGTCGCTGCCGATAGTGGCACTGCTGGCACGCGACGGCTGGCTGCGTCCGGAGCACCTGGACGACGGCGCACAGGTTGCGCTCGTCGAGCGTCGTGGCGGATGGGCGTGCGCGCCTAAGACCGAACCCTTCGCGCAGATGAGCGCCAAGGTGGACCCGCGGATTCTGGCCGGCATCGCAATGAACGAGTCGGCCTATCGCGGCCGTCCGTGGCCGTGGACGCTCAACGTGGCCGGGCGCGGCATGTACTTCGCTACCCGCCAGGACGCCCATGCGGCTATCGAGCAGCTGCTCGCGGCCAGGCGCTGTGACTTTGACGTCGGAATCATGCAGATCAACTGGTGCTACCACGGCAAGCGGTTTGCCTCGGCGTGGGACGCGCTGAGCCCTGCCACCAATATTCGTGTCGCCGAGACGCTTCTTGTCGACAACCTGCAGCGCAGCGGCTCCGAGATGAAGGCGGTGGCCTGGTACCACAGCGCCGACCCGGCACGCGGCGGCCCGTACTTCAGCCGATTCATGAATCACTTCCAGCAATTGCCACGATGATGAAGCCGCTACTGATCTCCGTGCTGGCCTTGGCGGCAAGCGGGGCTGCCGTCGCAGCGGATACCGATCCGCTCGATTTCGACTACCAAGTGGTGGCTCGGGCGAGCGATCGTCCTGCGCTCATCTTCAATGACGGGGTGTCAACGTATGTGCAGCCACGGGCCGGGCAGACGGTATCGGCAGACGGCGCGCAGCAGAACGGTCCGTACTGGGTGATCGACGGAGTGCCAGATGTGGTTCGCTACAGCGTGAATGGCCAGCCGGTCGTGGCGCGCCTGAAACGCGCGAATGGGTTCACGTCTGAGCAGTCAAATTCGATCGCCGAACTGTCTGGCCGTGCTGCCATCTCGGGGCGGATTGCCTTGATTGGCAGCTATACGACGCTGTCGCTTGTTCGTGCAGGACGCTGGTCCCTGCCTCTGGCCCAGACGGTCAAGACAATTGCACCGGCCGGCTGGACTGGCACGGCGCAGAAGGACGTTCCCCTCACCGACGAGGTTTCACTCGAGCTGCATAGCGGCGAGAATTGGCTCCAGGCACTTTCTCGGCTTCTCGAGCGGCGCAATCTCTACGCAGAGGTGGACTTCGCTCGTCGCAATATTGGGCTGCGCGCCGCGCCGCCCAAGGGTTTCGCGATAGCCGGCGAGGCTGCCAGTGAAGCGGCGCCGGGCAAGGCGCAGCAGATCGCCGCCGGCGGCGCTCAAGTCGCGGCGGCCACAGCAACCACGGCGGCTGCGGTCGCTGCGGCCCCGGATACCACACCTATCTCCGTTGCTGTCTCGACCGCGATTCCGTTGGCAGAGGGCCCGACGCTGGCCTCCGCGTTCGGCGCGGTGGCGATTCGGGACAACAAGCAGGGCCGCATCGAGATCCGATTCGAACGTGAGCCCAAGGACCTGGTACTGCGCGACGCGTCCGATAGCAAGATCTGGACAAAGTGGGATGAAGATCAGCGCGTCTTGTCCTTCTCCACCGTGGACCGGTTTACGGCGACCGCTGAGGGTAAGTCCGTGGAGGTGACGCGCTCGCCCGAGATTGAGTACGAGTTCCCCCGCGAGAACGGGGCTGGCTTGGACATGATCTTTGAGAAGGACGGCGCGACCTACCTCAGCTTCACAAAGTCGCTGGTCAGCGTGTCCGTCTTCGGCGATGACCACCAGCGCAACGGCGAACAGAAGGACCGCTACTACAGGTTCAACGGCATCGCTTCGCGCCTGACGGTCATTGCAGATGGCAGCGTGGTCTACGTCGACCGCGTGCCGCAGGTGCGGTTCAAGGAACGGCCGGGGAAGGTGGCGCTGTGAAGGTCGGCTCGATCGTGTCCGCCATCGCGTTGTGCCTTCTGGCTGGTGCGGCCAATGCGGACTGCCTGGACGATGCTGCCGTGTTTCATGGCATCAGCCCGTCCTTGCTTCGCAGCATCGCGATGCAGGAATCTGGCATGCGCGCATGGGTGACCAACCGCAATGCCAATGGTTCGGAAGATATCGGCCTCATGCAGATTAACTCCATCCACCTGCCGAGACTCTCCCAGTATGGCCTCACGCGCGATCACCTCTTCAACGGATGCGTCAACGCGTACGTCGGCGCGTGGATTTTGCGCGAGAACATCCAACGCTATGGCCCGACCTGGAAGGCTGTTGGTGCTTACAACGCGTCATCACCCGATAAGCAATTGCGGTACGCCAGTCAGATTCATGCGCGGTGGCAGGCGCTCCAACGCGCCGCCTTGCGGTAGATCCAACCGTTCACTCGAGAGCAACGTTATGTGCCATTCCACACGAACCCTCCGCATTGCCGTCGCCGCGGCATCGCTCGTGAGCTGCGCGGTCCTTGCCCCGGCAGTACACGCTTCTCAGCTTTCGACCGACGGCTGGCAGTCGTTGCAGCCGGCGCGGGCCAGCAAGGCTGCGGTCGAAACCACGCTACTGGCGTCCAATCACCCGACGCTTGCGGCCGGCCAGGCCGCGATAGCCGCGCCCGCTGCAGCGCCTGTCTCCACGCCAGTCGTCGCGCCGGTCGTTGGCGATGTCTACCGACTCGTAAGAGGTGAGCCGCTGCAACAGCAGCTTCAGAAGTGGGCCACGCGCGCAGGCTGGACTGTGGCATGGAACGTCCCGGATGGCTGGATCGTCCCGGGTGACAAAGATTATGGCAGCGACTTCGAGGGCGCGGTCCAGCGCGTGGTCGAGGAGCTCGCCAGCAACGGTGCCGATGTGGTCGGCGACAGCTGGCGCGGCAACCGCACGGTAATCATCAGCCAAAACGGAATGGTGCAATGAACATGAAGAGCCAGCGCTTTACCGCCGCCGCCGTTGCGGCAGCCACCTTGATGTCGGGCTGCGGGGTGATCCAGACCCGCGACGTCCAGAACGCAATCTCTGCCGATGCTCAGTCGCGCTACGCCGATGCGCCCCGCAGCCGCCCAGTGTTCCGGGTGCATGAAGGCGCGTGGTTGCTTGGCGAGAAGATCCGAGCGAGCAAAGCTCAGCCCGATATCTATGGCAAGCACGTGGTCTACAAGGGCTCTATCGGGTCCCTGAACGAAGCGGCCAACTGGATCGCGCAGAACGTTGGCGTGCGCGCGACCGTGGAGCCATCGGCTGTTGCCACCGCGACTGGCACGGGGACCGCCCCGGTAGCGCTCCCGGCCGGTTCGGCGCGGCCTAACGGGCCGATTCCGACTGGCGGAATGCCGCGTGTGGACCTTGCCGCACCGCTGGCCGGCGCATCCACGTCGGGCGCCGGCGTCGCGGCGGTATTGCCGCTGACGCTGCGCTATGAAGGCAGCTTCAAGGGCTTTCTGGATGCCGTCGAGGCGCATTTTGGTGTCTGGTCGCGCTACAACGACGGTACGGTGACGTTCTTCAAGACGGAAACCCGTACGTTCATGCTGCCAAGCCTTGCCGACAGCTCCTCGATGGACGGCTCGATCACGACCTCGGACAGCGGTTCGGGCGGCGCGGCGGGGGGCGCGGGCAATGCAAGTAGCTCAGGAGGCAGCACCGGACGCGGCGGTCAGACGATGAAGACGTTCATCGAGGTGAAGCCATGGGAAACCCTGCAGGCCACGGCGAAAGCTGTCGCCGGCGCGACCGCGGAGGTGGTGGTTGACAAGAACCTCGGCACGCTGACGGTGACCGGCGATCCGGTGCAGTGCGATCGTGTCGAACAGTTCGTGAAGAGCCTGGCTGCCATGTATGGCAAGCAGGTCGCCATCGACGTTCAGGTCTACGAAGTACGCGTCACGCGCGAGGACAACTATGGACTGAATCTTTCGCTCGCCTATCAAAGCTCCAGTGGCCAGCCGGGCGTCTCCTTCAGTTCTGCCAGTACGCCGACCGTCTCGGGCGGTGCATCGCCTGCGACTTTGGGGGCAACGATCATGAGCGGCCCGTTTGCCGGCAGCAAGGCCGTGGTCCAGGCGCTCTCGACACTGGGCAATGTCTCGCAAGTGGTCTCGCGATCGGGCGTAACCCAGAACGGCAAGGTCCTTGCGCTGCAAACGGCGACGCTGCAGGACTACGTTGCGCAGGCGCAAACGACACTGGCCGCAAACGTGGGATCCACCAGCTCGATCCAGACGGGGACGGTCACCTATGGCTTTACCAGCAACTTCCTGCCGAAGGTGGTCGACGGTCGAATCCTGATGAACTTCGACATGACGTTGTCGGACTTGCTGCCGCTGCAGCCGTTCAAGTCCGGCGGCGAGGCGAACCAAAGCACCGTGCAGCTTCGGACGATGCCGACCAATCGGTTCGCGCAATCGATCACGCTGAAGCCCGGCGAATCGCTGGTCCTGACAGGCCTGCGCAATCAGAAGGCGGCGACCACGAACAACGGGATCGGGGAGCCGTGGATGGCCGCGCTCGGCGGTGGTGTTGGCGCCACCAGGGGCGATACGGTCATCGCCATCATGATTTCGGCCCGCTTGCTGTAACACAGAGACAATCCAATGCAGAATCGCGCATTCATTCATCGTTGGGCGCCCGCGGCGCTCGCCGCCGCCATCGGTTGCCAGGCACTAGTGTTCTCGTCCAATGCCGCGGCGGCAACGGCCAACCCGGCTGTGGCAGCCATCGCTGCAGCCGCCGCGGGCCCGACTAGCGCCCAGCCCGCTTCGAGCGCTGCGGCGCAGGCATTCCCGCAAGCATCTGCCGCGAGTCTTACTCCGGCGACTGGAAGTGCCAGCGCTGCCGGTGAGGCTGTTCAGGCACAGCGCCACACCGATGCGCCGGAGTTAGCAGCGCTGCAGGCTCAGATCGCCTTGTGGAAGGCCCGCGCGGAGATCGCCAAGTACAAGGCGGAGGTCAAGCGCGCCGAGGACTCACTGACTGCGACGGCTGCAGGCGGCGCACCGTCTCCGGGCGTCGGCGCCATCTCGCTGGCCGCGCCGATGCCGGTGGGCAGCGCCACTGGCGACCGTGCGAAGGGCTTCTCATCGGAAGCGCCGCGTGTCGTGTCGCTGCGCGCGTTTGATGGCAATTTCAACGCGATTGTTGATGTCAACGGGCGCATGGTCCCCGTCCAGCCGGGTGATGCGCTGGAAGGTGGCTGGAAGGTCGTGGCCATTGACGAAGGCGGCGTGAAACTCGCCAATGGCAAGCGCGTGCGCACGCTGAGGCCGTAAGCCATGGCCGAAGTCCTGTCATTTCCGGGGCTCAAGGGCGGCTTTGCTGTCGGGCTGTCCTGGCAGCATGAGGAAACCCAGCCGAGCCAGAGTGCCTTGCGCGCGCGAGCGCTGGACCTTGGCCGCAATGGTCGTTGGTGCGTCGTGCACGAAAGCACGGAGGGCGCCGTTCAGACCGGATTCTGCGAAGCTATCGCGGGCACCAAACCGGCTCGCCTGAAGCCGCTGGCTGCGATTGTCGCGGGTCAGCATCGCCAGCCTTGGATGGGGCTGTTCCATCTCCGGGGCGATGTCTACTGGTATGTCGCGGTGCGACAGGGGCACGCAGTCATCGCCGGCGGCGATCGGGTCGGCACGCTGGAAGAAATCAATCCGATCCGCGAACGGCATCGCGCCCTTGGCGAGTGGACCGAAATCGAAGGCACCTTGCGCGACCTCGCCACGATGGCGCGCGCCTCGAAGGGCGTTTCCGTCATGCGTGACGCGCTAACTGGTCGCTGGAAGTCGCAAGCCTACACGATGGCTGCAGTGTCGGGCGTGATGGCTCTAATCGGAGGCGGCTGGTACTGGTACGACCAGCAGCAGGAGGCGGAGCGTGAAGCCCAGAGGATGCAACAGCGTGCCATAGCGGCTGCGCGGCTCGCCAACGAGGCGGCCCGTCAGCAAGCCGCGCCGTGGGTGGAAATCGCGGCGCCCAAGGAACTCATGCTGGCGTGCCGCCGTGCGTGGGATCGACAGGCGCTTGCACAGGGCGGTTGGACGCTGGCCGGCTGGCGCTGCAAGCCGGCCACGCCGACGGCACTGACGATCGAGACGACGTGGAAGCGAGAAGGCGGCGTGGCGGACACCGCGCCAGGCGTGCTGACCGTAGATGGGAACCTTGCCACCGAGACGGCAAGCGCCCCGGCCGCTTTCCTGCCTTCCTCGCGCGAGATCAGCTCTTCGGCCGAAGCGCAGCGTGCGATGTGGACCTATGCCCAGAGGAATGGCGTGAGTTTGCAGTTGACACTGCCGCCCGCGTTGCTGCCAACGGACGGAAAGACACCGGTCGACCCGTGGTTGGCGATGACGGCTGATATCGGCTTCGGCGCGCCGCCGTGGCTGGGAGCGGGCGAGGGAATTGAAGCCGTGGCAGGTGTCCGGCTGACCGAGATCAGCTATGAGGCCGCCAACCAGACCTGGAAAGGGACCGCGAAGCTCTACGCGACGCGGAACGGCTGCTCGCTACGGAGTGAAAGATGATGGGAACGATCACGCGACTCTGGCGAGCCCAGGGCAAGGCGTCGCGACGCGCCGGCAGTGGTGCGGCAAGGGTAGAGCCATCCGTCAGGGCGGATGTTCTGGTGTTGGCGCCGCCTCCGGAGGTTCTTGAGCCCCACATCATCTACCCGCGAAACGTCGCCGCGCCCTTTGACCGCGTTGCCTTGAACCTCAACTATCTGACGGCCGAGCAGGCTGGCGCCCTTCGTCAGCGTGCGGCGGATAGCGGACTCTATGTTGAGGACGTTGCAAGGGAGTTCGGCCTGTCCGAGGAGAACGTCCAACAGGTCCTGGCGGTGCATGGCTGCGAGATTTTCGTGGATGCCCGGCATTTCGGCACGCCGCGGCTCCTGACGTGGGAATCCAAGTTGCGACGCGGCGGCGTTGCCCCGCAGATCCGAAAGGTCTCGGCGCAGGAACTCGCCGAGCTTCGGCAGGAGCGCGGTTCCGGGCAACTGCTGGATACCGACCTGCAGACCTTGACGCTCGCACGCCGATTGATCGCCGATTGCGCGGCCATGATCGCATCGGATATTCACATCCTGGTGCGCGATGACCATACCGAGATTCAGGTACGGATCAAGGGCGATTTGCGAACGGTGTCGGCGCTGTCGATGCGACGCGAGGAGGGCGAGCGCCTAATCCGCGCAATCTACACGGGCCTGGCGACGGTAAAAGCGGCGACCTACAACCCGCTCGATGTTCAGGATGCACAGATTGCTGGAGACGCGCTGCCCGGAACAGGGCTGTCGAGCGTGCGGATCATCCGCGGGCCGGCATATCCCGTTGAAGCCGGCGGCGGCTTTCTGGTCGCTCGACTGCAGTACCGTGAGCATCACGAGGGGGCACTGAAGGCGGACGCGGTCGATGCGGCAAAGAGACTCGATCTGCGGACTCCCAAGGCGCCGGGCGGTGACTTCAAGCTCGGACAGATGGGATACACGCCGCTTCAGGTCGAACTGATTTCCCAACTGCTGCGCCGGCCGATGGGGGTGATTGTGGTGACGGGGCCAACCGGCAGCGGCAAGACCACAACGCTGTTCGAGTGCACGCGGCACCAGGCGAGGCTCTTTCCGGAAAAGCGGCTTATCACCATCGAAAACCCGACCGAGTACCCGATGGACTGGGCTGTCCAGCTCACGACGGAAAGTGAGCGGTTCCCCGAAATGCTGCGCATGACGCTGCGGATGGATCCGGACGCGGTGCTGCTTGGCGAAATCCGCGGTGTGGAGGAGGCCATCGCAACGTTGCAGGCTGCGGCCACTGGCCACCTTGTGCTGACAACCCTGCACGTGACCGACCCGTTTGAAACGTTCTCGCGGCTGATGATGCTGGACCACGTTCGACTCGCCATGGAGGTGATTGCGAACCACAACCAGATCATCGGGCTGATCGCCCAGCGCATCGTGCCGCTGCTTTGTCCGGAGTGCTCGGTGCCGCTTGAGCATGCCCGACAGGCACTTCCGGACTACATGCTGAGAGCACTGCAGTCCTGGGGCGACTTGTCGGAAGTCCGGGTGCGTGGCGCGGGTTGCTCCCATTGTCACGGCGAAGCGATTGTCGGCCAGCAGGCGGTCGCCGAGGTGGTCGTTGCTAGCGAAGCGCTGATGCAGGACTGCATCAAGGACGGCGTACTGGTTGCGCGGCGCGAGCATCGGAAGCGTGAGGGGTCTGACAAGCCCATGATTGCCCACGCGATGGACCTTGTGCTGGCCGGACGGCTAAGTCCGATCGACGCCGAGCGAAATGTTGATGCCATTCCCATGTGGGAGGAACAATGAGCGAGATGGCTTGGGCAATGCGCCGACGCCTGTACCAACAGGCTTCGAGCCAATTGGAGAACGGGCTGACCCTGGCGCAGGTCATCGAAGACTTCCGCGAGCGGCAAGCGCGACGGGGCCGCAAACGCGCGGCCGAGGCGGCGAACGAGGTCGGACGTCAGGTACGGGATGGCAAGACCCTGATGGCGGCAATGGGGCCGGGCCTCAGCGATCTCGAGCGCAGCGTCCTCGATGCCGGCGAGAAGGCGGGTCAATTGCCGGACGCCATGCGCCTCGTACTGGAAGTGCGGGATTTGACCTCCCGCCTGCGCCAGAAGCTCCAGGCCAGCTTCTTTGCGCCGGCGGTGTATCTGGTGACCCTGTACGCGGTGCTGCTGCTCATCGGTGGCTACATCGTTCCTCAGTTTCTGGGCGTTCTGCCGATCGACCGTTGGACCGATTGGGCATACGCCATGTACTTGTCGGGAGAACTGGCCGTGGGCTGGCCAGCGCCGTTGCTATTCGGGACGCTTGCCGGGTACGCAATCTGGAGCTGGTGGGCGCTTGCAAGGTGGACCGGTCCAGGCCGGCGCTACTGCGACAAGCACATCTTCCCGTTCACGGTGTACCGCGAAATCACCGGCTTCACCTGGTTGCTGTCGTTCGTTGCCCTGTTGCGCGCCGGAGTGCCAGATATCGCTGCGCTGGAGAGCCAGATTGCGACAGCGTCGCCGTGGCTTGCATCGCGCTTGCGGCCGATTCGGCTGGGTCTTGCCGACGGGCTGGATCTGGCGGAGGCCATGCGGCAAGCCGGAAACGCGTTCCCCTCCCTGGATCTGATTGACGAGATCGGCGCCTATGCCGGCTTCGATGACTTCACGGAAAAAATCACTGTCGCCGTTCGTCAGCACGCGGAGGTCATTGAGCGGCAACTGCTTGCGAAAGGGATGGTGATGTCCGCGATCTTTACTGGCTTCATGTTCCTCGCTTTCATCGTGCTCCAGCTCGGAGCCAACTCTCTCTCATCGATTCTCACGTCATCGATGGGGCAGTTCTAACGTCGACGTGCTCAAACCTGATAGGAGTGTCAAATGGATGGAATTCTTGGGCGCGTCGTCGCTACTGTGTTGGGCTTGCTTGCGCTGGTTGGGATCGCGTACGCCAGCTATAACGGCTTCCAGAATCACAAAGCCAGCGTGGTTGCAACGAACATCACGCAGATCATCACGAACGCACGGGGCGGGTTCTCCCAGGGCAACAACGGTTACACCAACTTCACGACCGCGAATGTGCCTGCCCTGATTACCGGCGGTATGTTCCCGACGGACATGGTGCGCGGCACGGCGCTGGTTGACACGTGGGGTAACACCGTGACACTCGCGTCGGCCAACAATGGCTCGCAAGGCGTCATCACGTTCGGCGGTGGCAACGCGCAGACTGCGAAGCAATGCGTCAGTGCCGCATTGAGCCTGAAGGACTATGTCACGTTGGTGGTCGGTACGACGACTTTTACGCAGACCACGCTGCCCGATCAGGCAACCGCTGGTGCTGCCTGCAGCGCGACCGCCACGTTCACGCTCACCTTCCAGTGAGAATCCGGCCTGGCACAACGGCCTAAGGGGACAAGAATGGGATACCTCGTGTTACCGATCGCAGCGGTGCTCTTTTGCGCGGGAATCATGGCGCAGGGTTGGCAGCTTGCGCAAGCTATGCCCGGGGCGGGGTTGCCGGGCCGCATGGAGTCCGTGGCTACGGTAACCGCCCAGCAGGCGCAGGCGTATGGCGCAGCGTGCGTGACCACCGCCGGCGCCACGCCGGGGCTTGTCGGCGCCAGTGTAGTGCCCTTGCTGCCATCGGGTATGACCGTGCCGGCTGGTGCCGGATGCATGGCCGTAGCCAAACCTGGGGGTGGACGGGATGTGTACGGGTACGTGCCCGTGTCCTCCGGTGCCAGCGCCGCGCTGCTTGGCAGCACAGGCGGAAGTCTCGGCTGGTTCCGTGTCCGCAGCCAAGGCACGGCCGTCAATATCTCGACGGGCACCGCGTACAGCGTGCCCGCGAGCATTCCAATTGGCGCGCTGGTCCATTGGGTCCAGTTGAATACCTGAGGAACGCATGGAATCGATCGTTGGATATCTCATCGCGCTGATGCTGTCGATGCTAAGCCTTGCAGGCTTCGCGACGTGGGCCAAGGCCGGGGTGACGAATGTGCAGACGGCGGCCGCGGCCAGCCAGATGCTGGTGTTTGACAAGGCTGCATTGCAGTTCGTGCAGGACCAGGCCGCCACGCTCGTGACCCAGGCGACAGCTACCGTGCCCGTCTCAGTCACGCCGGCGGTGCTCGTGAATGGCGGCTATCTGCCGGCGGGCTTTTCGGCCACCAATGTCTTCGGGCAAAGCTGGCTACTACAGGTGCTGCAGCCGACGCCCAACAATCTTCAGGCGCTTGTGACCTCGCAGGGCGGCCGCGCCATTACCGACACCCGACAGCTCGTGCAGATCGCCGCGCAAGCTGGCGCGCAGGGCGGCTTTGTGCCTTACGCGGGCCAGAACGGTGATCCAACGATGGTGTCCACCAACGCGTACGGCGCATATGGTGCTTGGCAGGTACCGCTTGCCAACTTTACGAATCCCGGTAGTGGCCGGCTTGCATCGTTGCTCGCCTTCACCGGCGCGCAGGCCAACAACGGCTACCTGTATCGGGTGCAGGTTCCTGGCCACCCGGAGCTAAACAAGATGCAGACCTCCATAGACATGGGAGGCAATGATCTCAACAGCGCCGGGCGGGTGACGGCAAACACTGCGTTGACAAGCGGCGGCGACACCTACCTGACCGCCATGGGGACACCGAACACGGCTTGCGGGGTGGATACGTCCGTCCGTAGAAGTTCGACTGGAACTGGGCTTGTGATCTGCTCCGCCGGTATTTGGCAGCCCGTTGGGACTGCCGTTGCCAATGTGTCCGATGGCATGTGGTGTGGAAACAATGGTCAGTTCGCAACAAGCGGGAGCAACGTCGGCTACGTCTGCAAAGGGAATCGCTATGTGTCTCTGAGCAACGCACTCGGCAACATCGTCATAACGCGAAAGATCGACAACGTGACCGATGGCATGGCCTTCGTGAAGGACAACTGTCCCGGCGGCTCGCCATGGGCGATTTACACCCCCAAGCAGCAGATGGTGAACATCACTGGAAACATCATGCCGCCGATTGAGGGGACTTACTTCGCAATGAACGACGGTGGATGGCAGTGGGGTGCCCAAGCTAGCGCGATATCGCCGGCAGCCTGGTATAGCGGAAATGATGTCGGCGCAATCGGTGGACAGTTGGTTGGCACTGTCACGACGGGATGTGTCTATTGACCTGAAGGAGAATGAATGAGCAGGTTGATTATAGCTTCGGCGTTAGCGCTTCAAGCATTGACTGCCAATGCACAACTGATCGTTTACCCCGCACCGCCCATGACGGTTGCTGATTGCCTTGGCACGCAGGTATGGATGAGGAACCCTGCAAATGGCTTGCCCTATTGTGGTGTACCTGTGCCACCACCACCACCGCCGCCGCCACCACCCCCGGCCTTAGGCGGATTTGTATATGGCGTGGGTGCCGTTCGCTTCGCGTGCCAAGCCAACGACAGCTGCCACCAAAGGGTCGCGGTGACGCTAAAGCAAAGTGGGCAAGCCGAAAGCGTACGTTGGTACGCTGATGACAATACGATAGTCCCGTGGGGCGTCAACCTATGGGATCTTTTTAGCATGCCATATTCGGCGGCTATGGTACTGCCGATGCAGTACTTCAAGGATCGTGGATGTGTGGTCGCCACGGAGGACGCAAATGCTATGGCTGTCGTCAATAGTGTTTATGGCTTTGACCTTGCGCCCGTGATAAGGCTTGGTCTGACAACGGGTGATTTCATCGAGTACGCAAATTACGCGGTCTGCCCGGGGACCATCGGATTTTGAGACCAAATAAGAATGCACTTCGCCCTCGCGGGCGAAGTGCATCCATCGTTGCCGAAAGAGCTATGGCGCCCGCTTAGAACGCAGTAAAGCTCCACGACTTCGTGATGGGAACGCCGTTGCGAGCGCCGCTGAAAGTCGCAGTGTATGATCCCGCCGTTAGCGGCTGGGTCGGAAGAAGAAAAGCTACGCCGTTGTATACGTACGGATCGGAGATTGACGATGCAGTCGAGCCAGCTTTGGCTCCCGTTGCGACAAGAATCCGGGCGGGAATCTGTGCTCCACCGGGTCCCGTAAGAGTAAAGCTCGACACCGTAAGGACGTCCGCGGCGTCAGGCGCTGGAACTCGGAACATGACCGGGTGCCCCGCGCTTGGAAGGTCCGCGGCTGGGCTTGGTGATTCACCGGCCGCGTTAAATAACCCGACCACGTTCTCCCCATCGATCGGTGAATACGCCACTGCGTTGGCGGCCATCTGCTGGCCGCCCCATTGCGCGAGACCATATCCACCACCGTTTGCGCCAGTAACTACTCCAAAGTTCAAGACGCAGTATCCGTCTCGGACCGCCAAGCCGACAGTCTCCTGGTTCGAGGTAATGCCTTGTAAATGGTAGACGGAATTCCTGAACGTGCCCACGCACGCCGTAATCAGGCCGCCATATGCTGCTTGCGCGATCCATTGGTTACGGGACGCCCCGGTTGCAATTGCTTGCTCATACGGATTGACGCCGGTAAAACCTGGCTTTCCGGCGATCTCTTCGTGCGAGACGATAGAATTTGCCTTCATGTAGGCCAGGTGATTGTCCGCCGCAGTGTCGAGGGCGGCGTCTTGTTTCAGGGCGCCAACGCCCATTTTGACGCGGTAATCGTTCAGTTCATTGAATGCCGTCAAGCGGAGGTCACCGCTCGAATAGGTCGGCACTGGGACACTCGTCGCAGGAGCAACAGACGTCGGTGCTTGGGGCGCTGGCTTGGTGTCGGTCCCGGTGCTGCTGTTTGCGCTGGAGCCTGATCCAGAACTACCGCCGTCCCCGCCACCACCGCAAGCCGCGAGAGAAAAGGCAGCCGCCGCTGCAAATACGCTGAGGAGAGTCTTATTGGTCTTCATGTCTGTTCTTTCCTTTTGCTGGAATCTTGTGGCTCGCCTCTCGAACCACTTGATTCCAGCTTACCGAAGTCAGCGCGAAGTCAAGTCGCGCTAGCATCCCGACAAAAAACGCAGCCAGGGATCGGCTGCATGGCTTCCTAGTCGGCAGATCGGAGGCGAATTTTAGCCCCCATTACGAGGGGTAGGGCCGGCTGTTGCGGTGTTCTCGCCTCGTTGTCTCAACTATCGTATAGGTACGATCCGCAATGGTTACAGAGGTGCGGGTCTCGATCGACAGTAATCCGGCATTGCGCCAGAGACGGATACTGCTCGAATAGCAATGGGCGCAAACGATTCCGCGCTTGGTCCGGCAGTGCGGGTACCGGGCCAAGTATTCCTTCAGTGTTTCCCGCTTTTGGCGGGTAACGAAGAGAAGGATGAAGGGCGTCGCCACGGTCAGAAGATACGCAAGCGTGCCCCACAATAGGGGATTCTTACTGCGCCGGTGAGCCAGGTAGGCGGTGATCAGAATACACGCGCCCTAGAATATCCATACACCGTAGTTCATGGTCGTTGGCTGAAGTTGATGCGTGGTGGGTAGTACCGCGCATGAGTGCGCAGACCCTCAATGATTCTATTGGGGCTTCGGCTTCCGCGGGCGCGTGCGGCCAACCTTTCCGACATTTGGCGATGAGAGCGTACCGCTACAACTGGGGCACAGTGAAGCGTGGGCTAAGTCTCCAGCAGAGGCGAGGTAGGAAGTGCTGCAAGTGCGGCAGGCACGTACAGTGAGTTCGTGCTCCGTCGCCATGGAGCGAGAAAGATGGAAGGCTCGATCCGGACTGACTTTGGAATCATCGCCGAACATGTGCCTCGCGATATCGACCGCCGAAATAAAGGCTTCGGGAATCGAGGCATCGGTTGCGATAGCGGTGCGGAAAAGCCAAAGATGGAATGTCGATTGCAATCGTCTTCCGGCCGAATCCACATACCACGCGGACGACGTTGGCGAGTGACCGGACGGTGATGACTCGCCATTGATGCGGATGTACATCTGGCGCACGGTAGTCACGTTCATGCTAAAGAGTGAGGCAACACTCTTAGCACGGCACTTGAAGCGCACAAAGGCCTCGGCGTAGGCTTCTGAGAGCGGCCGACCTATGCGAAGGCCACCCCATGCGCCGGAGTGTGGCAGCTTGTCGGTCCTAACGGGGCAATGCTCCATCAAAAAGTGGGCAATGACCTCCCTTGAGAAGCGGCTGCCGACAGCCTCGGCCCAGAAGAGAGGATTTGGGAAGCGCCATTTGAACAATGGCACGGAACGGGACGAAATTGCAAGTTCCACGCGGTGCTGCGGCAAGGTGCGCAGGTACTCGGCCAGTTCGATGGAGATTCCCAGCATAGGCGCTGCGAGCAGCGACATGTTAAGTACGTCGTACAGCGCGCCAACATAGGTGCGGTTGCTTTGCTCCAACAACATTTTGTCAAGCGGTGACAGCGCTGGTGTTCCGGCCGCTAGCCGATCGTAGGCTAGGGTGGAAGTTGAGCCATCGGTGAAGCACGCCCAATCGGCCGGCGTTTCAAGGGTAGGGGAGAAGACCAGGAACGGAGAGCATAGGACCGTCGACGAATGCTCCGCGTCATCGCGCAGCTTCTGGAGGTCATCCTTCTTGGCTCCGAAGACGGGCTCGAATTCTGGCTTGACGGCTAGGGTGCTGACCATCGCCATTGATAGCCGCAGGTTCGCCGACATGATGCGGTCAAGTACCCACGCGGGGTGCAGGAAACGTTCGTGGAAATCTCTATTGATGAGTCGAGTCATGGTCAGCGATCCTTAAGCGGCCTTAGCCGCGGCAAGCAGCTCCTGGTGAAAGGTAGCCACCGAGGCGGCCAGCGTAACGAGTGTCCCGCGATGCTGAGGCAGTTCACGCGCCTGTTGGCAGGATTGGAACTTGCTCCGTAGTGCATCAAAGTCTGCAAGTAGTCCGTCCAGACGCAGGCTGACCTGACGGTCGGCCGGAGGAGTCACACGCTCTCTCGAAGGTTGCTCGTTGGCGGCGATGACTTCGCGCGTTTCGAGAAGCTTCGCCTCGGAGGCCCTCAGCTCGTTGTTTACCAACTCCAGTCTCGCCTCTGCGTCCTTGATGGCCTCGGTCACCGACGCGTAGCCGTCTGGCACCACGGGCACCTCCTTTATCTCGACCCGCACCTTCATCTCGCTGAGTTGCCGTTGGAGATCGGCTTTCTCGCGATTTCCCTTTTCGACGGCAAACTGCAAGGCATCGACGTTTGCGCTCTGAGAGGCGAGGGCGGTTTGTGCTTCAATCAGGGCAGCCTGTTGTGCCTCCGTGCTCCTACCAGCGGAGGCTATCTGGTCTTTGAGGTACTTCAATTCGAGCTGAAGGGAATCTTGCTGCGCCAGGCTGGCGGACAGCTCTTCCTCGGTGCCAGCCAGTTGGTTCTCAAGGGTCTCCATTTCGGCGGTTAAGGCACGATAGCGGTCAATGAATGGGAGAATCTCTTCCCGGCTAAACGCTTCGTTGGCGCGCTTGGCCTTGACGATCAGGGCAACCTCTTCCGCAGTGATGTCTTGCCGCTTGAGGATGTTGAGTTCGCCGACGTTCAGAAAGGTGAGCGCATCCTTGTTATGCATGAAGCGCTCGTAGATCTGTACGTATCGCTTTGCGGACCACTTTGGCAGCTTGAGACTGTGCTCTGAGAATTGATACAGGAGCATACGGGCGTCATTGGCCGCCTGCTCTGGGCTGCTTCTGCGAGGTGCGAGCGATGTGTAAAGGATGTGTTGAATCTGGGAAAGCTTCGAGCCAATGACGATGTGCTCGGAGAAGATCCGATCGCGTGCAATCACAATCTCTTCTCCGGCCTGCACGATGCGCGCAATCGCGGCCGGGTCAAGGTATGACGCGAGCTGCGTCCGTGCGAGTTCAAGAATCGACGGCTGGCGCGGCTGATCTGCCAGTTCAAACTTGTTATCTTTTTTCATGTCTTCTTCAAGGAGTCGGGTCGAAATGGAGCGCGGGCGAGTCTCTTCATACCTTAGTGGCTTGGGGACGAACTCAAGGCGTTGCTCTGGTCGCTCCGTTGGCGGAAGATTAATGCCAACTTTGGCGCACAGAGAGTCTGTAAGCTCGCGTCTTTCGTATCCCTTACAAGTTGCTGCGTGAAACGAGGCAGTTTTCACCCCTCTCTTATCGACTCCAAGTGATGCGGGTTTATACCTATGCAACTTTGGTGGGGTCTGGAATTAAACGGGATGAAGATCTGTCGTAAAAGCGACTTAATTCACAGAGTCCGGGCTCTGCGCGGGGCGAGCACGTGAGTCCACCCTATTTGCGATAACAGTTCAAATTGAGGTGCGTTACCAAAAATAGGGTGGACTCATGCGCTCTGAGGGAGGCGGCCCTCGTGATTTAATCCGCGGTCGGTGGCCTTGATGACCTGCTAGTTTCGGGTTACCATCTGATTACTTCTCGCGTCGTAGACGCATCGACATTGACAAGCACTGCCTGCAACTGGGCCCGTGCTTCGTTTCGCAGATCTCCTCCATTTTCGAATCCCCTGAGTAGCGCTTTTGCTCAATGCCGCGCGCATTCGGCGAGCGCGTTGCCGCTTCAAGGATTCCTTGCTCTTCTGAGCATCGAATAATCGCCCGACCTTTCTGTCGGGAAATCCCCATTTTTCAGTTTTCAAGAGAGAAAACCATGGAATCCTTGGCTGACCTGCTGCGCTCGCCTATCCGCCTGTTTTTTTCGCTGATGGCGATCTATGTAGCAACACAATCCGCAGTTTGCGCGCTGTTCATCGCAATCGTTGGGGTCTCTTGGGTCTATCACAATGTCTTCGGTCGCTCGCACGTCGTGCCGACGCCCAGAGACGTTACGATGCCCAAGCCGCAAGCTGCAGCTGCAGACCAGGAAGAGTCGCAAGCGCCCCAGGCGCGTGTCTATGCGAAGTCCCCTGTTGTCGTTCCGTTGAAGCGCCAGGACGCCGCTCGTCGCAGCGCCTGACCCTAGCCGCCCTCGTATTGAGGGCGGCCCTATCCACCTGTCGTGGGAACCTCGTTCCCGCCGGCAGGTGGGCAATTGGGTTCCCATTCGGAGAACCCTATGGAAATGCAAACCGCCGCCTGGCAACTCGATTTTTTCGGGGATGTGGCACCTGTGAAGACCATCCCGCCGAAGCGCGACCCGCTGCCCGATCCGATTCACTGGAGCGATGGCGTGCGCGAGCAGATGGTAGACGCGCTCATCAGCCTCGCCTGCGATAGTCGTCGAGGCGACAACCTTCCTGAGTCCCTGGCCGATTGTGCCGATATGCTCCGTGCTCGCATGGAAGGAAGGGCCGTCGAGAAGGAAGACTACGACATGACGCTGGGCTGGATCTTTGGCTATTGGGACGGGGCGTTGCCCTATGCCTATGTCTGCGCCGTCACAGGCGTGAGTCCCGAGGTCCTGCAAGACATCATTCTCAACCACTCCCGTCTCAGGCGCGACCTGGCGGAAGTCCGTGGGATGCGTTGCGGGTCTCTGCTCTAGGAGTTGTCATGGCATTTCTTCAGAGAATGCTTGGCGCACTCCAGGATATTCTCCAGCCGAGCACAGTCACACAAGAGCCCGTCCATTCGCCAATCGTTGGCACGGGGTCGAGCAACGAGGCCCACATCGAAATCAGCGGCGTGCCGAATCTCTTTCGCGACGAAGGCGGGCGCATCGTTCACTTCGTGGCGGCCTTCGAGCCCCGACCGACAGCGACCCGCTTTGGTCAGAAGCTCTTGCCAGACCCAGTCCCGTACTGGTGCATGGCTGGAGAATATCCGGGTGCAAAGTTGGCTGATGTCATCGCCGGAGCCATTCGCTCGAATGCCACCCCGGCAGCGAGCATTGTGGCGACTTGCAACAACGGCGCAAGCCCACTATCGCGTGTGCACCCCAGCGATGTCCCAGATGCCGTACCTGCGACGGTGAGCGCTCCCGCGCGCCGCGCGTCGAGCGGATCTGCGCATCGCGGCAAAATCACCTTCTGGGGCGAAGCCGAATTCCCCGATCGCAAACGCATCGGCGGGACCTACAAATCGTTTGCCCTGAAGCTCGAAACGGCGACAGGCTCCGAGACGCTGCAGGGCGAGGGCCTCAAAGACGCTATCTCCCAATCCGGGTGCCAACTTGGTGACTGGGTGGAAGTGCGGCGGCTGGAAAAGGTTAAGGTCCAGGCCTTCCACCGGAGGTCTGGAAAGCCAAAGCTGGACGAAAACGGTCAACCGGTCCTGTGGGATAAGTGGCTGTGGTCGATCACGCGTTCACATTAATCTGAAAGGAAATCTCGATATGGCATCCGTCAACAAAGTCATTCTCGTCGGCAACCTGGGCGCGGACCCTGAAGTCCGCTACATGCCGAGTGGCGATGCTGTCGCCAACCTTCGCCTTGCTACCACCGATCGCTACAAGGACAAGCAATCCGGCGAGATGAAGGAAGCCACCGAATGGCACCGCATCTCGATGTTTGGAAAGCTTGCCGAGATCGCGGGCCAGTACCTGAAGAAGGGGGCCTCGGTGTATATCGAGGGCAGGATTCGTACTCGAAAGTGGCAGGACCAGTCCGGCCAGGACAAGTACAGCACCGAGATTGTTGCCGACCAGATGCAGATGCTGGGCGGTCGGCAAGGCGGCGCGAATGATGGCGATAGCTACAGCCAGCAACCTTCCCGCCAGCAGCAGGGCCAGCACAGTGGCCAACAGGGGCGGGGTACGTCGGCGCGTCAGCAATCGGCGCCGTCGAATGGCTTTGAGGACATGGATGATGACATCCCGTTCTAGCCAAGGTAGGTCGCTAACCTGATTCGCAATTCGCTGATCATCTCAGGCATCCTCCCATTTCCCCCGTTGCAATTTCCTAGTGCCGTCGGCTTTCGCCGGCGGCACTAGGCAACCATCTCCTACCGCCCGATTCCGGGCAGTTCCCCCAACGTTCTCGCGATTGTTGAAAAGACGCCCTGGTTCGGCCGGGGTGTCCTTTGAGCAAGCGTTTCCCCGCCTGTCTCAGGCATCGACCAACCATCATTCCGAACAGGAGTGCAAATGAACTTGAACTGGAGTCCGGCCCAGTGGTTGTCCGTACTGCTCAAGTACGGCATCCCTGAGTCGTCCCTATCCGGGCGCCCCACGGCGTGCCCAGTTTGTGGTGGCAAGGACCGCTTCACCTATGACAACAAACGTGGCCGCGGTGACTGGGTCTGCCGGCATTGCAACGACGGCAGTCCGATGGCCGGCGATGGGCTACAGCTCATCTGCCGGTTCACAGGCTTGTCGTTTGCTGCGTTGGCTAGAGAGATCGAGGGTGGCAAGCCGGTGTGCCTGGTGCCCCGGGCCTTGCGCGTTGCCCAGCCGAAGCCCGCAATGTCGGGCGAGGCCAAGGCAAAGCGCATAGAGCGGGTCTGGTCCCGTGCCTCGCCACTGGCGCCGGGCGACGCTGCCATGCGATATCTCGCCGCTCGAGTACCAGGGCTGGTTGCCCCGCGTCCTACCGCGTTGCGGCTTGCCGCGATGGACTATCGCCATGAGGGTGTTGTCTACGGACGCTACCCGACGATCGTCGCGCAGTTCACGCTACCAGACGGTCGGATGGCGACGGTGCACAGGACCGCACTGGATCCGGCCAAGCCGGCGAAGGCTTTGATTGTGACGGCTGACGGAGAAGTTCTGCCGGCCAAGCGCAATGATGTGACAGCGCATCCACTGGCTGGCGGCGCAGTGCGGCTCATGCCGCCGCGCGATGGCGTACTGGGTGTGGCCGAAGGGCTGGAGAATGCCTACGCCGCCTACATGCTCTTTGGCGTGCCGACGTGGCCCTGCCTCAACCGGGTGCTGCTCAGCCGCTTTGTGGTGCCCGAAGGATTGGGTATCCACACGCTGCACATCTTCGCCGACTTCGATGAGGTTGATCCGAAGACGGGCAAATCGCCCGGAATGGCGGATGCGCTGGCCCTGGCCAAGCGGATTCGCGGTGAAGGTCTTACCGTTCACGTACACCGACCCATGGTGCGTAGCACGGATTTTTGTGACCAATGGCTGACTGCCAGCCGGTTGCAAGACATTGCCGGCAAGCAGGCTGTCTGCGCGTAGCCGGTCGTTGCAAGCGCCGCCCTTCGGGGCGGCATCCTCTTCTCTATCTGCCCTGCGGGTTCTGCCCGCACGGGAGAACCCTTTCGGCAGCTCACTTCTTGGAGTTTTCCATGTCGTTCAAAGGGTTCAACGTGATCGTCGGTCGTCTGCAAATCCGCGCCATGCGTCAAGTGCCATCGGGGACAGTCCCGGCGCGCCAGTCTGAAGCCGACACCTACCATGTCTACTGTCGCAATCACGACGGCTCCTCACAGCTTCAGCATACCGAAGCCGATTTCGATTCCGCCTTTACCTATTGCGCAGGTCGCCAACGCCCGACGCGCCACTAGGCGACCATATCTGAACAAAAAGCCCGGCAATTCGCCGGGCTTTTTTCCTTTCTGCAGTCTCACTTCGTGCGAACCGCCCACCACAGTCGCAGGGCGCATTCCCACAGCGCGAAGCCGATACCGAACGTCAGCAAAAACTTGAAAAAGCGGATGACTTCATATTCCGACATGGTCGTTTGCCTTGGTTGTTCGTTGATATGGATTCTACTTTAGCGGCAATCTCGCAATGTCAAGCCGACGTCCAGATAGGCTCAGTATCGCGCCATTGCGTCGTTAAGTGCGGCGAGATCAATGCCGGCCAAGGGGTCTGGGGTGCCAGGATCGGTAGCCTCCTGCACGTTTGTCATCGCGTTGGGAGGGGAAGGCGAAGTCGTTACCGGACTCCACGCCTGCGCCCGGGGCTGTGCAGGGTCCTTTGCCAGCTTGACCGGCTCAGGGAAAACCTGCTCGTCAAGTGGTCGGTGAGGGGCGACCTGAGGCGCAGATGCAGGACTGGCTTGCGCTGGCGTGCCCAACATCAGGGGCCAAAGGAGATCAGATCCACCTGGACTACACGACTGGAGACCGCGCAAAGCCAGCATTCGCAACATGAAGGATCGCTCACGTGCAGCCGAGAACTGCCGCAAATATGCAAGCAGCTCGGGCTCGGACAGCGTCACGGTTATCTGCAACTTGTCCATGGCGTTGCCTTACGCGGTGCGGGCGGTCTGCCTTGCGGCGCCGATCGTATAGAAGCCGCGCACGTTTGCAAAGCAGGGCACATCCATCATGTGGATGACGTTCTGGGGGAAGGCCGCACGAATGGCCGGCGCATACAGTTGCGCGCCACCGCCCGTCAGAATGATCGACCTAAGGTCATCGGGGCGGCCAACCCGTGTCTGAATTTCCTTGACCGATTGCTGGGTGATCGCCATCGCTTCCTTCAGGTACGGACCCACATCGAGATCTTTCCCGAAGTACACGAGGGGCTTGGACTCGCGGATGGCCTTGTCGATCCGCTCAATACCCTCGATCGGCTGGACTTGGTCGGCGGTGATCAGGCTCGCTACCTGTTGGTACACATGTGCCGCACCGCCTGGAACGCCGCCGCTGCGGGTGTCGTCGACGGTGTACCCGTGGGCGACCACCCAGTCGGTGGTGAAGTAGCCGACGTCGATCACGAGGTACGCATTCTCCGGGTCGTACTTCTTGCCGCTCTGCTGAATGTAGCTGATGAGGGTCCCGAGCGGTTGGGGCAGCGGCAGTACGCTACCAATGTGAATTTCCCCCCAACCGAAGTCGTGGCTGCCGGAAAAGCGGTCCTTCAGATGGGCGGCGTACTTCTGCGTGTTGTGGACCGGCAAGCCGAGAACCAGCCGATCCACCTCACGCGCACCTGCGTAATGCAGGGCGCCGCCGAGCAGCGCCGCATAGTTTGGCGTTGCCGCAAAGTCCTCCGATAGAGCCCTTCCGGTGTGCACGTGAGCGCCGCTGATCGAAACGTCCGGTCCGACCTCATAACGTGCGCCGTCCACTTCGACGGTAACGACATTGCGGGACTTGAATAGACCGCCACCAAAGCTGTTCAGGGCAGTATTGGCCGCCAGTGGGGCCAGCGACGGAAACATATTCATGGTGATGTCCGAGCCGAGCGCCCAGGCGGACTTGGTGTTGCCGTAGCCGACGTCGATGGCGATGGTCGAGTGTTTGATGTGCTGAATGTGTTGTTTCATGGCTTGCTCTCAGATAGTTTGGGCTTCTCGGTTCGTGTGCCAGGGCGGAATTGGAAGGCTCAAGTCGGTCGACGTGCCACTTGATGCCTTCATGTGGCACTTCGAAGGCCGTTTCGTCTTGGTTCACGTGGCACGATGTGGCACTTGGTGGGACGTGGGCCGTCGATGTGCCACCAAGGCCTACTTGGTGGCACATCGTCATGACCCACTTTACCGTTGGAGATGCGATGTCAAGAGAACGAAAGCTCGTGATTATCAGATCCGTTTCGACGCAAGCCGGGCTTGCACGTGGAAGCCCAGCTCGCTATCCTTGACACACTTCTCGCGTCCCCGACGCATCGACCTCGCCGCCAGTTTGGCGGCCATCCCAAGCACTGACACTGCCCAAAATGGGCCGTCAGTCGCCTCTCTGTACGAGCCGGATATTGATCCGGTTTTTTTTCAATCAAATCAAGTGGACAGTGTCGGATAGTGAGGACACCGGACACCGCGATACCAAGCCGATTTGCGGTCTGTTTGTGAAAGTGGATCGTAGTGTGGACGATTCCGAAGCCGGACACCGGACAGTGTTCGAAGAGTCGCCAAACGAATGAGATACGTCCCTACAGCCGGAGGCTGGGCACGGATCACGAAGCCCGACACACCGCGGCGGAGATGATCTGGCTTCGGGGCGGGGAGCTGGTTGCGAGCCACGACTGTGGCTGACGCAGGCTTCTGAGAGCATGACGATCCGGGGGGGCGCTACCGGTACCAAAACGGCGCATCAGGAATCACCCACCACGGCGGAGGCCACGAACGCAAGGACGACAATCCTGGCGAGCGAGGGTCGGCATCGAAACGATGCACCGGGTGGATGGCCGCGCAGCGGCACACAAGGCAAAGGCCTGTGTGTTCGCGTAGCGGACAGTCACGACGCATTGCTTCCATGCTCAGGGCTGATCGGTTGGCATCGCTAAAGGACAGGAAGAAGTGGACTCCGGCATGGTGGCCGGTTAGCTGGATGTGGTAGTCCGGCGCACCACGTGGTTAGTGTCGTTCGGGGCGGCATTACACCTCGCGTAGAAGCTCGCCCATGGGGCTGGGCGGAGTCATTCGCTTTGGCGAATCAGGCCGCCGATTGGAGTAACGACGATGAGCAAGGGCATCAACCTCCGCGCGGTACTGGCCGCGTACAACCTCCCCGAGAACTTCAAGGCCGCTTTCGCAGTGTTGGCGTTAGAGCACCTGCACTTGCCGCAAAGCGGAACGCGTGTCAGTGGCCGGTCGCTGTCCCAGCTAACGCAGCGGCAACGGGCACAGGCGCTGCTCAAAATGTTCGTGGATCTGCGCAAGGGTGGTTTCGCGCTGACGACGCCGTACAACCTCAGGCAAAAGCATGTCCAGTGGCTGGTGCAATCCTGGGTGGAGGGACAGAAGTTGGATGTTGGGTCGGTGGAGCTGCGACTGACGCACTTGCGCGCGCTCGCCGCGTGGATGGGCAAGACAGCCATGATCGGGAGAATCGAGGACTACGTTGAGCGTCCGGCCGACTACAAGCGAAGCTACATCGCGCGAAAGGATCGATCCTGGGAAGGTAACGGGATCGATGCGCTGGCGAAGATCGAGGAGATTGCCGGGACGGACCGTCATGTCGCGATGCAATTGAAGTTGGAAGCTGGATTCGGCCTGAGGGCGAAAGAGAGCTGGTGTTTGCGACCGGTTCATGACGTGTTGCCGTCCGGACATTTGCACACGGTCGATGGAACGAAAGGTGGTCGGCCAAGGAAGGTCCCGATTGAGTTCATCTGGCAATACGACCTGTTAATCGAGGTTGCCGAGTTGGCGGGGCAGACGAACCCAACTCGTGGCACGCTGATTCCGCGGCACTACACCCTGAACCAATGGCGGCGGCATTTCTACGCTGTTCTGGAAAAACACGGGGTCACCAAGGACGGGTGTGGCGTGACAGCGCATGGCCTGCGGCATCAGTACTTTCACCAAATGTACGAGCGGATGGCTGGGCAGGCTGCGGCCATCAAGGGCGGCGGGAAGGTGATTGACCGCGAACGGCACGAAGAAGCGATGCGCAAGATTGTCGCGGCGGCTGGGCACAGCAGGCAGACGAAGGCAAACGCATATCTGTCGACCTACTCGTTTCAGGCTGCAGAGTCCCGCCCGGCGGTCACGCCGGAGATGGCTGCTCAGGCGGTGAGAGACGCCGACGGCGTGAAAGCCAAGGCGGCTATCGCGCTTGGAATCACGCGGCAAGCACTGTACCGAATTTTGGCAAAGCTTCAGACCACCCCCAACGGGAGTAATCAATGAAGGACAATAAGCAGCACTAAGATCGCGTGTAAGGAACGGACGAGGTGTGCGGCATTCTGGCGATGGGCATTGCCTGGACTTGGCGTGTCGCTGGCATTCTGGCTCGGGGAGTCTGACTTCGACCAGATTGTGAATGATGTTGGAACGCCGGCAGCGTTACGGACAGAGACTGAAAAGAGCCTGCTTGCGAGGGACAGACTGCACTAAGTAACGGGATCGAGTGTCGCCGTGTTTTGCTGTGAACAGCGAGCATGGCGGCAGCCGTTTCGCGACTCCGTGCAGTGCAAATTTCGGACCGGCATTGAAGGTGGCCGGTCGCCGGACTTCCGCGCGTTCGACCGGTTGAATGCGCCAGCACAGAGACAAGCGCAGGGAAGGGTGCAATGCCCGGCTGCACGTTTCTGGATGTCACCACGTATCAATAGGGTGGTCGAAGCTGGACGGCGAGTTCAACCGGTTGAACTCGCTCGCCGAGCGATCAGCGAAGGAAGTTCGGAAGCCAGGGATCGTAATCGAAATGCCCGGTCGCGCCCCACCAGCAGATGAAGAGAACGGCGGCGACAACGCCTACGACCTGGAAGCGGGCCCGTTGGTCGGTGCGCAGGGTGTGGATGCTCTGTTTGATGCGTTCCATTTTTGCTTCCTGATTACTGAGGATTGAACACGGCGCGCACGAACGATACTGCGGAGGACTGTCGGAAGGCATAGTGATGCGGCTGGGCCTCGCGCGATGATGACCGTTCGACGGCGGTAGCTGTGAGCGTGGCGAGGCTTACTTTGCGACCTGTCTTCTCGCCCGGATGGGGCGTCGGCGCAAGCAGGGTCATCGGGGTATCCCGATAGGCCTTGTCCAGGCGAGGAAACGGATCGACACCAGCGAAGCCAGCCAACTCGGCAATGCTAACGACCGCATAAGACGGCGTGGCGTCATTGCGGGCCACGTAGGCGGCGGCCCCGACACCTGGGACGTAGACGGCCTTCCATAGATAGGTCGGGATCGAGATCCGGCCATTGAGCTGCGCCGCCTGCTGGGCATCGAATGCCGGGCCGGTCACCACGAAGGCCTGACCGTACTCGCGCACCATGCGACGGGTCGACGTTTCAATGTGACTCCACAGTCGGCGATTGCTGGTCGATGCCTGCGGTACGACGTTCGCAAGACTGAAGCTCTCGGCTTGCGATGCCTGGTCCGGGAAATCACCCGACGGAGCGAGGTGGCCACGATCCAGCCCGCTGCCGCGACCATAGTCCGACAGGCGCGCGCGGTCTGCAGTAGGAATCTCGGCCTCCTCGTAGAACTCGCTGTCTCGGGGAACCGAGCGGGCAGCCAGTACGGCTTGGGCGGTCAGGTTTTCAGCCGACCAAAGTGCAGTGCGGGTGGTTGCGGAAGTCTGAACGGCATAGCCCCGGTAACAGATGAAATGCGTGCGGCTGGCATAGGTCGACGCCGTGAGATTCGGCTGGCCGTTGGTCCCGAAGACCTGTGGGCAGGCCGTGGTCGGGCCTTTGGCGTAGGCGGCGCTACCAACGGTGTTAGTGACAGCCGCACTGATGGCGGTTGCAGCGATGGCCGCGGCAAGGAACAGAGGTTTGCGCATCGTTAGGATCTGGAATGGCGATACCCCTATCTTGCCAAGCCGAGCGGGAAGTCAAGGGGCCGACTGCTTGCCCGGCGGCGATGAAAGCGAAGGGCTGCTCTCCGGGGCGCAATCGAGCGCGCGTGCCAGAAACTCTTCCAGAATGATCGTGCCGCCAAACAGCTCTTCTGAGACCGTTGCCGGCAAGGCGTCGATAGGCTCAATGTGAACCCAGGGGCGGCCGTCGATCTGGACTAGCTTCGCGCGGCGCATCAGTTTGCGATAGCGGTCGGCGTCCCGGAGCAGCGTTTCAGCGGGCACCAGGTCCTGGAGGAATGGCTCAGGCTGCAATAGCTTCTCCGCCATGGCGGCAAACAGCGGCCCGCGCTCTTCCCAATTGTCTTCGTTGCGAGCGATTAGGGCGAGCACCGTGCCGAGGTCGGAACTGGATAGCTCCCTGCGGACGATCCCTGACAGCTCGTGTTGCGCGGTCGGCCGCAGGGTCACGCGCGTATTCCAGATACCCCGGAGCACGGCGTGAGCTAGGTCATACCCATCGTCGATGGATTGGGGTGGGGTGGACATGCCGCAGCCGGTGCAGACCATGACCGCCTCGAAACGATTGGCAATGAATCGAGGCTTGCTGTCGCAGTGGGCGCAGTTGAGAAGGTCGTCGGCCATGGTCGGGCGGATTGGCGGGAGTCAGGCGCGCATTATGCCAACTTCCGAGAGCCGACAGCCCATTCGAGGCTAGGTGGTGGGCGGCTGAAGGCCAAGATACTGCTCGCTGATCGCTAGCAGTTCACTGATCGCTTGTTGCATGGATTGTTCCGGGATTGCTTGATTCTGTTGCACTTCAGGTGTCGTTATCGGCAGGGGTGGGCCCAGGCTCAAGCCTGGCCGGGTACAGTGCATCGATGGCGCCGGCAGCGCGGGTGAGTGCATTGAGGTGATCCTGCAAGTGGGCGGTGTCGTCGCCTACCAATTGCTGGAATCCGTGAGCCGAATCATGCATAGCCTCGGCCGCGACGCGGGCGGTGTCGCCGACCTTCCAAAATTCAGCGAGCCACGACCCATCCGCGGGCCTGGGGCCACCCTGCAGTCCAAGGGCAATGGCGCCACGAATAGCGAGAACGGTCGACGGGCATGGGAAATCTGGATCGAGCTGGTAAGCTTGCATGAAGGGAAGTCCGATTGGTTCAAAGTTTGTGTTCGAGTCGAGGCAGGGGGCCTCGCGAAAGAGCTCTCGACAGGTCCGCTTCTGCATAGGCGGCGGCAACATGCGGGAAGAGTTCAAGCTGCGCTACGGTCGACCTCCCCAGTCGTTGGTGGAAAAGCGTGATGCTTCACCCCGTCTAGGAGGCGGCCAGCGGCCTTCTTGCCGACTCGCCGTATAGCGCACCGATTGTCGGCATCCTGGTCCGTGGCTTGCTTTGACGAAATCGCGCCGCTGCATGGCATGAGCGTTGCCGATACGCTTGGTCAGGAGAAGCCAATCGAGATTAGGCGTGTCAGCAATTAGCTGCAGCAGGTCGAGCCGCCAGCCGGGGTCAACGGCGTTATCGAAGACGTCTGCCAGGCTGGCACAAAAGACTCGCTGCCGGCGCCCGTGTTGTGCAAAGAATTCCGCATGCGACCTGTTCCATTGCAGCGGCTTTCGCCAGTTCGCTACCGACGTCCGGCGGCGCTGGGCACCAGGGCCCCATTGAACCTGATGCAGGCGCGTATCCATCATGGCCTCGGCGTAACAGTGATCGCAGCCCGGCGACACCTTTGTGCATCCGGACCATGGATTGAACGTGTGGTCGGTCCACTCAATCTTGCTGTTCTGGCTCACGCGGCCTCCTTTTTGGCGGTGCTGCCGTCGACAGAGGCTTCAAGTTCAGCAGCATCGATCGCAGCAATCGCGTCCGCCGCGGCCATGTACGCCCGCTCGCGTGCCTTCTCGTCGGCATGCCCCCTGCCTGCTTCAAATGCAAACGGCATATCGATCATGGCTTGCAGTGCTGCCCTGGCTTGGGCAAGTGCTGCCTGATGGGAATTCCGGGCGGCCTTCAAACTGGCAACTTCTGCGCGCAGGATTGCGCTGATATGCATGGCTTCGATCGACCGTTGCAACTGTTCGCGCAGCAAGGCTCGGCCGTGCTCCGCGCTCGCGGCGTCAGCCGCCAGGGACCCCAGTACGTCCCGCGGCACATAGTCCAACGCGCCGTCGCCGAAATAGAACCGATTGCCATACGATCGCTCTTTCCAGAAATTGTCGTGGCTGGCCCAGCGAAGCAGGCAATCGTGTTGCTTAAGTATGCCGCCGGCGGTGATCTCGAGGTCGTCAGCGGCTGCTGGCGTATCCTCGGGCGAGGCGCTGTCGGAGCCCTGATGGTTCGAGGGGGAAGGGATATATGCGGGCATGGTTTATCTAAGGCACCGGCAGGAGGCGCCGGTGATGCAACCAGCCTACGCCGAAGGTTTGCCTGTCAAGGCAGCATCCGGAAGTAGGCCGGTCGATGTCGAAAGGGCTGGATCCCCATCCTGAGCGGCCCCGGCATGCGTCGCGGGGCGGAAGCACTGCACTGGGAAGTCCAGCAGCTCCGCACAGGCACACGTCGGCGAGCACGGGCCGTCGATCGGCGTCTCGGTGGCCAGCCCGTAGCGCAGCGCTTCGGCCCGAAGGACGTCGGGATTGAGGTCGCCGGCCTGGAGTGCCCGGATGACCGTCCGTGCGAAGCCTCGTAAGGATGCCAATTCGCTCCCGATGGCACTTGGCGCGTAGAGGTAGAGCCCGCCTTGCGTCGGCAGCACGAAGGTGGTCTCGCTGGCCATGCGGGCGAGCAAGCGGCACGCAGCCTCGTAGCCAATCCGCAGGCGACGCTGGACCAGCGATATCGAGGCCGCCCTAAAGGTGTGGACCAGGTCGATGGCTTCGACGTAGGCCGCCTCGAAGGCTTCGGGCGAAGACAACTGCGGGTCGCGGCGGCACTTCGTCATGCTCTCGCCCTCCAAAAGATCGACTCAACGGCGGGCAACAGATCCCGCACGGGCTGATCCGGATCCGCGCGCAGCAGAGACAGTACTTCCGCAATCAGGCCGCCATGCATTGGAGGCAAGACCGCCCCGCCTGCATGGCTGCGGCGGATCATGCAGTCGTCGGGATCGCGCATGCCGCCGGGAAAGTCACGGGAGAGCCAGCGCAGGAATCCATCGCGGCGCCCCGGCTGGTAGGCACCAATTCGGGCTACTTCGTTGTAGACCTGGCGGGCTGTGGTCAGATGCGCTTCCTGGCACTCTGTCGTGAGTCCGCCGAAGCGCGGGTTCAGGCAGGCGGCGATGCTGACCAGGAGAGCGACGTCGGGCACCAAGGGCAAAATACCGGCGGGCGCCGCTAGCGTCGCCGGGGGCCCGAAGCACTGTTTGCAGTCCTCGAAGCCGTTGACGTAGGCTGTCGTGGCGGCACGGCGGATAACGGCCTCGCCGGAAGCGACGTCCTGCGGCAGCCGGTGGTAGAGCTCCAATGCGTCTCGTACCTGTCGTTCGGTAAGAGGGCCGCGGGGCAGCTGAGCAGGCCGGCTGAGTGTGGCGTTTCGTTGTCGATGCATGAGAGAGCGTTCCTGCGCGAAGTTGAGATGGAGTCCAGCCTAGCGATTGGCCGGGCAAGTCAAGTTCCGGTCGCCCTGATGGAGCGCCGTGCAGCCGGTGCTGGCAGTTGAACCGCGGCCAGAGGTTCCGCTGTCGGCACCCATTCAACGATAGGGATGCCACTTTCCCGGTAATGAGCGCGCTTCTGCGCCGTCCGCTGGTCGTACTCGGGTTGCCCGGCGAGACCAAGCACTTCGATCACCGTCTCGGGCGCGGTGTCGGTCAGGCGGAAGTCGGGGTGGATGGGTGCATTGTCGACATGCCGCAAGGGCTTCTCGAAAGCGCGACCTTCGCCCACCAGGCGATCCGCCATTGCGGCCTCATACGAAGAATCGCAGGGGATGAACTGCACGTTGGCCAGCATCGCTGCCGCGTCCATCACATTGAGATAACCCTGCCGAGACTTCTCGAAGACCAGCACAACGACACAGCGCAGGTCCTCGCGGCCGATGCCGGTGAGGGCGATCTTGTATTTTTGCTGGAACTGCTCATAGAGTTGGGTGGACAGGAAGTACCAATGCCGGGCCTGTCGCAGCTTGAGTTGACCGCCGTGCGGGCTGGGTCGAAGCACATCGACCTCGCCGAGGATGAGGCGACGCTGGTAGCCGTCCTTATCGATGCTCGCGCCGTCATGAAAGGCCTCCAGCTCCGCCGCCAGGTCAGCCTTGCGTGCCTCATCCCACCGCTCCATGATGTGAAGGACCTCGCTCCCGGGGCGGCCATTAATCTTGCACTCGGCCATCTCGGCCACCAGTCGCGACCAGCAGGCATTCCAGCCACGGCGTCCGCGGCCCGGCCAGATGTGAAGTCCTGCGGACTGCCAGGCGTACTGCAGGAAGCCGAGCAATGGTGCGGCGCGCCGCTGAGTACGAGTAGCCGAAGTTGATGACTGGCTGGGCGATTTCAGGCCGCCTGCAGCGACTTTCAACGCGACGTCGAGCCGCATGTCATGGATGCCGCCGGTGAACTGGAAGGCGTCGCGCTTCGTCGTGGTGCCGTTCAGGCGGGTAGACCGTTCGAGGAACGGGCAGCCCTCACGATGCGGTCGCGGGTCGTCCGGCCAGCGTGCCAGGATGAAGATCTTGCCGTGAGCGCGAACCACCAGCTTCGGCCTTGGTGAGGTCATGTTGCAGCCGCATTCCGCGTAACCGCGGAGCTTCTTGGCAAATTCCAGCTGCCGCGCATAGTCCGCGGGGAATTCAAGAACCTTTTCCAGGTCCAGTTCGTCACTGCCGATCCGAATCGTGGTCATTCGAGTTCATTCCTCTGGAGGTAGGTCAAACGCTTGCATCGCGGAACACCGCTTGCAGGCTGTGATCGATCCTCGAAATGTCGAGTGTGTGCTGGGCCCGGGTCAGTGCGACATAGAGCAAGCGCTTCTCGTCGGCGGCCAGCGTTTCGCGACCGTCGTCCTCGCGGCGAAAGCGGAAATCGTCGGCCAGGGTGACGGTGGGCCATTCCAGGCCTTTGGCGCGGTGCACGGTCGATACGACGTAGTCGGCCTGCTCCTCCGGAGCGATGGCGGCCAACAATTGGCGCAGGTAGGCGGGGCCTTGCTCATCGATGAGCTTGACCAGCGGCTGTAGGTCCCGCCCGGCGAAGGATTCGGCGTATTCCTGCACGTCGCGCCAGTTTTCGAAAAGGGAAAGGGCGGCCGGGTAGTGCGTGCGCTGGCCGGCGCGCAGGCGCTCCGCGCCGTCGATGAAGGCTACTAGCTCCTCCTTCTTCGTCCGGGCAGCGACCCTGTCGCCGCGTTGCAGGCCCTCGGCCACCGTGGCAAGCAAGGTGGTGTTCTTGCGGCACAGGATGGCGTTTGGACGAATTTCACCGGGCGCTGCGTGCCGAATGACACGGGAGGGGAGAGCGGCCTGCCCACGTACCGGAACGTCCTCATCCATCAGGCACAGCATGCGGCTGGCAAGCTTTGCGATGGCGTTACCGAACCGGAAAGACTCGGTGAGTCCCTTCATCGGTGCCCTAATGTGGTCCATCGCGTTGACGGCGCCGCGCCACTCGTAGATTTGCTGGTACGGATCGCCCACGTAGACGACTTGGGACGACTGCCCGCGTAGCACCGACAGCATCAACCCATCGGCGTCCTGGGCCTCATCGAACAAGATGAAATCGGCCGGGATGCGCGGACGACTGAGCTGCCAGAGCTTGACATACGTCGCGTGACTGACGGCGGCCACACCCCTCGGATCGATGCTCTCGCGCCAAAGCGTTTGCACGTGTGGAAGTAGTTCCTCGCGAAGCGCTTCGGCCAACTCCTCGTCGATCAGAGGGTCGACCGGGATATGCCATGCCTGGGGCTCGGCCTGCGCCGACGAGCAGAAGCGCGCCACGCCGTCCATCACCATGCGGCCCAGTTTGCCGGTGGTCAGTTCGACGGTCTTACCGATGGTCGTCGGTAGCTTCAGTGGGCCAAGGCCGTAGCGCATGGCCATGCTGTGGGCGGGCTCCACCGGGTAATTAAGCTTGCGCGTAATTTCCTGGGAGGTCGAGCCGAACGCAAGCGAATGCACGGTCCGACAACGCGTGTTTGCGGGGAACTTGCGCTGGGCTTCCTGGGCGATGTCCTTGTTGAAGGCCAGATACAGGCCGCGTGCGCGCGGCCGGGCCTCAGACGCCATCCGCAAAAACGTCGTCTTGCCGGCGCCGGCGTAGGCTTTGACCTTGAGCGGGCCGCCGGCGGCCACTGCGCCGACCGCTTCGGTTTGTTCCTGAGTTGGCCGCATGCTTAGACAGGCAGTGCTTCCTGCACCGGCGTCGCAGCGACGCGGGCAGTGCGTGTGGCATCGTATCGGGCTTCGCAATCTGCGACGCGGCGCGCCTGGTTGCCGCTTTCCACGTCCACCATCCAAGAGAAGTACGTGGAGGTGGTCGGGCCCGCCCATGTGGCCCACTTGGTGCGGATGACGGCCCTCACTTCCTCCGGCTGGGCGAAAAAGATGCGGCGCGCGTCGCGCCAGCACTTTGCGTGGAAGGAGCGCATGCTTTGCTCAAATGATTCCCCACGCGCGGTACGGCGTGCCAGCTCCGCATCCACCGAATGCTGCTCGGCAGCCACGTGATCGGCAAACAGTGGATAGCGGTCACGCTCGCGGGCCTGCTTGCGAGCAAACGCGGCTTGCCGGCGGGCAATGAAATCGACCGGATTGTGGCGTTCGTAACGAGTGAAGCGCATGGTATCGATTGGGACGATGTGGCGATCGATTTAGCTTATCGACTCCGCGGCAGAGTCAAGGCTGCTTCTGGACCCATCGCGGCAAGCACCATTTTCGGGGCGAAGAGGCACGAATCGGCCGGCGAAAGGCGTATGATTTCGCTCGTCTTTCGCCGAATAGCGCATATTTCAACCAAAGTCTCCATGAAGGAAGTCAACCTCGGTAATCGGCCGCGCGACGAGCGAAATCACATCGCCCCGGGCGAGCCGCTTTACCGCGAAGTCGCCACCATTGATGCACTGACCTACCGGCGCCTGCTGGATCGGGTCTTCTGGCACCCGCCCGCCGACGTGTTGCGCTTTGAAGTACGCGCCATCCCGTCGGAGAAGGGCAGTGAGTACACGGTCACAGCGATCATGGGCGGCCTGGGCGAGGTCTGGTTCGATGCCGATGCTGTTCCCGCTCGTTGGGATGCCATTTCGACGTTCGAGTTGTCGTGGTCGCTATCGCAACTGCACGCGGCGCAGCACGGGCTGGACCTGCGAGGCTTTGAGAAGCCCGGTGGCAAGCCGGGGAATGAGCGCATGCCGGACTATTCATCGGTCCAGGACCCCGCCGAGGTCGCGCGTCATCGATGGAACGTTGTGAACCGGCTGCGCAAGGCGGAAATCACGTTGAAGTAAAGGTCGGGGACTTTATCGCCGGCCGGCTTTGCGCTATTCTGCGGGCTACTTCCGCGTCTCAGACGCATCGACCTGCCGACCCGTCGGCACACAGCTTTTTTCACCCGTTGGGGCTTTGTCCCCACGGGGCATGGCTCCATCTTCCGTTTGGAGCCATCATGCCCGTCATTCACGCTCGTGAAACGTGTGCCAAGAACGCGAGCATCAGCCAATCGATGTTCGCGATGCTTTACTGAAGATGAGGGCCGGCCCCTCGAAGTCGGCTTGCAGGAGCAGGCTTCAAACCGCCACAAGCTGCGTGGGTAAAGAGCCCTCGTGGTGAGCGTTGTTGGAAAAGTCGGGGGGAAACCCCGGCAGGTGAGAGTCAAAGAGACGAACGTGAGTGAACCGCTGATGACGTGTCGTAATCGTGATAATCGATGTCAAAACCGGAGGGGTTTCATGCTCCGGGACGAGTTTGGGCGATGCCTGCTGACGGCCCATTCGGCATCCGGCATAAAGGCGGCGTGCCTTTGACTCAGGCTTCAGTAAGGAACTTGGGAACCTGTCGTCCCGATGCAAAGGGAGAAATCCAAGCGGAAGGCCTCCGCAAGGATGAGAGTACTGATGCGGGGCACAGGGGCGGAGACGTCCGTAGTAGGGCTGAAGGTCCTGTAATGGGGCTGGACCGAAGGGGCGTCATCGTCTGGCTTTGTGCTGCGGGCAACCCGCAAGGGGAGGACCCGCATGGATAAAGCAAAACCGTTTTGTATTTCCAAGCGCGAGGTGTGGGAAGCATATCAACAGGTGAAGGCCAACCGTGGGGCGGCGGGCGTGGATGGACAGTCGATGAAGGAATTCGAGGCGGATTTGAAGAACAATCTGTATCGGATCTGGAATCGGATGTCCTCCGGCAGCTACATGCCGCCGCCGGTGCTGCGGGTTGACATACCCAAAGCGGGAGGTGCGGGAACGAGGCCGTTGGGAATACCCACGATCTCCGATCGCATCGCTCAGACGGTGGTCAAGCGATATCTGGAGCCGCTCGTGGAACCGGTGTTTCACGGTGACTCATACGGGTATCGTCCCGGACGATCGGCGCATCAGGCGCTCAACGTCACCCGGCAGCGATGCTGGGAGTACGAATGGGTGCTTGACCTCGACATCAAGAATTTCTTCGGTAGTATCGATTGGGAACTCATGATGCGCGCGGTGCGCTGTCACACGGACTGCGCGTGGGTGCTGCTGTATATCGAGCGCTGGCTCAAGGCACCCGTGCAAATGCCTGACGGGGCCGTGGAGTATCCGGACAAGGGCACGCCGCAAGGCGGTGTCGTCAGTCCGGTGCTGGCTAACCTGTTCCTCCACTATGCGTTCGACCGGTGGATGCAGAAGCATCATCCGGACGTGCCATTCGCGCGTTATGCCGATGATGTCATCTGTCATTGCAAGAGCGAAGCGCAGGCGCGGCTGCTCAAGCAGGGGCTAGAGACGCGGCTGGCCGAATGCAAGCTGGATTTGCATCCAGAGAAGACCAAGATCGTGTATTGCAAGCAGGCCAACAGGCATGCAAGCTATCCGCTATGTCAGTTCGACTTCCTGGGCTATACGTTCAGACCGCGAAGTGTCAGAAGTCGGGTGGGTAAGCTGTCGGTTGGCTTCGTGCCTGCAGTCAGTAACAAGGCTGCAAAAGCGATGCGGCAAGAGTTGCGTCGCCGCAGTGTGTTGCACCGCTATGACTTGAGTTTGACTGAGTTGGCGGACCGAACGCGTCCGACGTTGCTTGGTTGGATTCACTACTACGGTCGATTCTATCGGTCTGCGCTGGGGCGGGTGCTGCTTGTGCTCGATGCCGCACTGGTCCGCTGGGCGCAACGGAAGTACAAACATCTCCGCGGTCGTAAGCGGCGTGCAGCGGCATGGTTACGAGACGTCAAGTCTCGGCAGCCGGGCCTCTTTGCGCACTGGGCCGTGGAGACCTCGGTTGGACGATAGGAGCCGGATGAATCGAGAGGTTCACGTCCGGTTCTGTGAGGGCGTGAGGGTGCGATTCCCTTGCGCTACTCGACTGCCATCGCCATCGCTGCGATGGTTGTCATTCTGTTCGTTGCACTTTTCTTCACTGTCACCACGGTGAACGTCTCTCTGCTTGCCATGCAACTCGCCTCATGCGTGACTATAGGCCTTGCCGTAGCCGCCGCATGGGGACTCATCCGGTTCGCAAAGCTGTCTGATAAGGCCTGAAGGCGGCCAGCATGCAGCCAGAGAATCGGCTCAGCAATACAGCTACGGTCTGAACTGACCACCATTCCCGCAGGAACCCATGGTTCGTGCGGCTTTCATCTTGCCCGGCCGGGAAGCATCCGAGTCGGGCGCTTCCTGATCATTGGGGCCTTGTTCCCAATGGGGCATGGCTCCGCCTTCCAAAGGAGTTGCTATGCGTTACCAGAAGACCATTAACACCGAAGTTGGCCCAGTGCCTTGTGACGAGACTTGTGCCCAAGTCGGTCAACCGAACTACGAAGCGCAGTCGCGATTGGAGTGCGCCGTCTACATCCGGCAGCTCGAGCGTCTCTTCGGCAACCCGGATCCGGCCATCCTATCGTTCGTCCGCCGCGGCTTCCCGCATGACTTCGGTCGGTATCATGAAGTGGTCGCAGTAGTGACCGCTGCCGGTGCTGCGGTATTCGACGAGTCCATGCTACCAATGAACTGGGACCACATCGCGCGCGCCGAGCTTACCTGGCTGCGGATGCATGCTCAGTGGCGTGAGCTTGTTGTGGCAGGTACCGCTGAACTGGCGGACGTTCCGCAATTGTTTCGCAGCAACGAAATTCCCGATTTCCCGGACCATCCGGTCGCGAGCTGGTGGGCAATGGGCTTTGCGCCCATGCCTAGCGGGCCGTCGCTCTGCCTCCATTAACGTCCATCCGGACCCAATTTGACCCCCACGGGAGACTCCCGTGCGGGTGGTCTCCCAGTTCCAGGAGAGACCATATGTACAACGAAATCATCGAGCGCTTCATTGCCGCTCAGAAGGCTGCGCGCGCGGCGTACCTGTCCGTTGCCGCATTCGAACGCGAGGTATTGGGCGACGTCCCTGAGCACTATCGGACGGTCGAGCTGCGTACCGAGTACAAGACGCGGGACGAGATCCGTAAGATGTGCCGGACTCTTGCCGGCAACGTCGTAAATCGCGCCCGGCGCGATTTCGCCCCACCCGGCAGCCGCCTCGACATCAAGGATCACGACGAGCACGATATCGCTGGTTTGGATATCGAAGACGCCTTGAACAAGGGGCGCATTCCCGATATCGACCGTTTGTGGTCGTCCCTGCAAGCCAGGTATCAAGGTGATGGCGGGCGAGAAATGGCATACCGTCAGGCTGCCGCCCGCATCGTCAGGACATTCGGTTTGAACCGCAAGTCCGAAGTGAAGCGCACGGCGTCAGCGATCATCCTTCGCAAGACGGTGCATTCGGAAGCCGTTAGCAGATCCAGCAGCCGACGGGTCGGTCACTACAGCACGCAATTTACCGCGGACTGTCTCTCCGGTCTGGCGACCTTCGCAGGCAAGGCTGGCTTCCCCCAAATCCAGGCGAATCTCAGCCGCGTGAACCTCTATGACCTGACGTATGACTACAGGGAGAAATGGAGCATGCCGGGCCTGGACGTGGTGTTCTTCAAGGACGCGTGGGAATTCAAGTTCTCGCACGAGGTCGGCAACGAGCTGATGCTGTTCGTCGGTGAGTATGGCCAGGAAGCCCTGAGGGAGCGTGACTGATGTACAACGCGCTGATTCAGAAGTTCCTCCGGGCCTCCCCGTCGAACGGGCCTGCCGAGACGAAGAAGTTTTGCCGACGGCTTGTGGCAAACATGATCGAGCGCGCCAGCATTCAGTTTGGTGTCCCGGACATGCCGCTGGCGATTGATGAGACCCGCATTGCTGTCGCAGGCTACCCCAACATCAGGGAAGCAATCGGGGCGGGGATCACTCCGGACCTTGATCGCTTCTGGGATCTCCTGAGCGAGACGTACGAGCCGACGGGTGTCGCGATGGCCTACCGACAAGCGGCAACAACGCTGGTCGACGGGCTGCATCTGACCCATCCCTCATCGATCTGTCGCACGGCGAGAACGGCGCGCATGCGTCTCCTTGCCGAGTCCGAATCGGCTGCCACCGATGGTCGGCCATTCCGACGCTTGACGCCGGTGTCGCTGGAGCCGGTCGGCGCTGTGGTTGCATCGTTGGTTATTGCAGCCAGGCAGGCGGGCGCATGGCCTTTAGCCGGCTGCCTCCGGCAGTTTGACTATGGCGAGCCGTTCCTCGCGCAGCGGCGCAGGACCTTCCCGGAGCTCGATGTCGTTCAGTTCAACGAGTACTGGGAGTTTCGGTTTGACGTCGCACTCGCTGACCGGCTCATGCAATTCGTGAGCCAGCATGCAGGCATTCCAGCCTGTCGGTTTTCCTCATAGTCGCTTGCGACTGCCCTTCAACTGCCCCGTCATCGACGGGGTTTTTTTCTTTATTGGAATCCAGTATGAACCATTGGTACGAGCCCTTGCGGGCCATTGTCAGTCTCGGTTCGCAGGCCGAGAAGATTGCCCACATGGGCGAATTGCACGCGGCGCGCCAGCGCCATCTTTCCCAGTTCTTCACGCCCGATGCTATCGCGCGCTTGATGTGGGGCGTGGTCTGCGGCTGGTTGCCGGAGCGCAAGGTATCCATCCTCGACAACTCGGTCGGGTCTGGCCGCCTGCTGCAGTTCGCGGATCCGGCCAAGTACAGCCTCCACGGTGTGGATGTGCATGCCCCAACGATCGAAGCAGTCCAGCATGCCGTGGAAGCCGCCGGCTTCGATGGCAGTTTTCGGCACGCTGGGATGGAGGAAATCCACCCGAAGCGCTTCGATATTGCCCTTATCAACCCGCCGTTCTCGATCCACCTTGAGTCGCCGCATCTGAAGCCATACGACTGCACCACCTGGGGCCGCTTCGGAGCTAACACCAGCGCCCTGAGCCATGAATATGCGCTGTCACAGGCGCTCGACGCGGCTCAGATCGTGGTGGCGCTGCTGCCGACGACCTTCGTCGACAAGTTCGCCAACCTGATAATCGCCCACGGCGAGCCGTTTAGTGATGCCGCGAGGCGCGTGGTCGGCGTATTTGACCTGCCCACAAGCGCGTTCCGGGAGGAAGGCGCAGAGGTGCGTACCTCCATCGCGGTGTTCGCGCGCTTCCGGATGCGAGCCCGCGATTTCGTGCGGCAAGCCGTGTCGGATCTGGCCCAGCCGCTGCCCGCGCTGGAACTGCAAGCCGACGATCGTCTCTATGGCGAGCCGCGACTGGCCCACCAGTTGCTCGACGACGAAGGGCCCGCCATCACGCGCCCGGTAACCTCGCAGAAACGGGTACGCATCGCGCATGACGGACGGCGCATCGTGTTCGGCTTCGAGTGTGGATTCACCGAGGCCATGGTGCTCAACCGAGTGCTGGAGAGCCGGATCGTGTCGCTGGAGGGCCAACGCCTGCCGCGTGGTTTTCGCTATGCCGGTACTGGTCGGTTGGACCTCGAGACCTATCTGGCGCAGGACGATCCAATCCGTGCGCTCGACCGGCTCATCAAACTGGTGAAGTCTGCGGGCGGTGAGCCGGAGTTCGCGCCGGGCTTCCTCGAGCACTTCCGCCGCCGGCTGCGCCGCAGCGCCCGTCAGGCGCTGCCTCTTCGCCACGCTGTATGGACCACGGGCGCGGGGCAGGCCGACACGATGGTTGGTGCTGCGACGAAGTCTCATGTCGTGGATCCGACCTCGTGGGGTAGCCCGGTCATCAAGGCGGGCCAGGAAGTGCGCTTCGACCGGCTGCCCGATGGCAATTACGCCTACGAGTGCGCAGGAAAGCTCTATTCGATGTCCCTGGATGAGCTTATGACGCGCTTCACCGTTGAGAGATCGGCCCAGGCATGGGAGGTTGTCCACGACGGCCTGCAGCGCCGCTACCCCGAGCAAGCAAACCACTTGCGCAAGCGGCTGCGTGCGTTGGGGATCGATAAGTGGCTGGACTGGGAATTCCAACAGGAGGACCTGGTCGAGCTGCTGCTGAAGCCCAACGGAGCCGTGGCCGCGTGGGAGCAGGGGTGCGGCAAGTCGCGGCTCGCTGCGGCGCTGATTCTGCTGTCCGGGGTCAGGCACGGCCTGATCGTGATCGAGGCCCGGCTGGTGCCAGAGATGCGCGCGGAACTGGCGCTGATCCTGCCGCCAGGCGACGTTCACGTCATCCAGTCGCCAGAAGATCTTGGTGCGCTCGGTCGAATCAACCTGATTGCCTATGAGCGTTTGCGCATGCCGGTATGCCGAGAGGCGTCTCGGCGCGTCACATATGCCCACCGGTTGCGCCGTCGCGTTGGCCTGCTGGTAGCGGACGAGGGCGAGCGGCTGTCGAACCCGGCCAGTGACCAAAGCCGTGCGCTGTGGCAGCTGTCGGCCAGGCGCCGCTACATCCTGACCGGCAGCCCCATTGCCAACTACCCGCGCGACATATTCGGGTTGATCGCTTTCACGGGAGGCGATGGCACGGCGGCTCAGCCCTACGGCTACCGGCGAGGCTATCTGGAAGCCAACTGGCTCGCTACGGTGCAGCACGCCGAGCGAGGCATTGACCGCTTCCGCAACGACTTCGTCGTGCTGGAGTGGGTGACGTGGGAGTTTGCGGAGAGCCTGCAGGATGGGGCGAAGCGCGAAGTGCCAAAGATCGGCAACTTGCCGCGGTACCGGCAAATGCTGGCGCCGCATGTGAAGCGCCGATTGGTGTGCGAACCGGATGTGTCGCGATACATTCAGATCGACCCGCCGGCGGTGGAGGTGGTCGAGACGGAATGGGATCCTGCGCACCTGTCGCTCTACCTCCGTACGGCGGACGAGTTTGCCGAGTGGTACCGGGACATGCGCAAGGTCGTGGGGAAGTCCAACAACCTCATCGCTATCCTGGCACGCATCCGGGCCGTGCACTTCGCCGCCAACTACCCGCAGCATGGGGTCGATGGCGTCGGCGGACTGCGGCAGCTCACCAGCAAGCAGCGCGCCGTGATCGAGCGAATGGAGGAAATTGCGGGCGAAGGCAAGGCAATTCTGTTCGCGGAGAACCCGGGCGTGATCAACCTCATCGCCCGGCACTTGAAGGCGAAGGGCGTTGACACCGTGCCATTCCATGGCGGGATTCCGATTGCGAAGCGCGTGGCCGACAAGGACAAGCGATTCGTGAGCGGTAGCGCCACGGGGCTCCTGTGCACCAAAGCGTCCGGCCGGGCTGGCTACAACCTGCCCAATGCCGACTATGTGCTCTTCTACGACCGCTCGTGGACGTGGCGTATCGAGTATCAGGCGATGCGGCGCGCACTACGGTGGAACCGGAAGGGCCAGCTGAAGGTGGTGTACTTCCATTTGCCCGGAAGCATCGACGTCTACCAGGACCAGATGGTTGCGCACAAACGAGACGCCATGGAGGCGGGCTTGGACTGGGCAACCCCGGAACTGGATGACGAGGCATTCCTGCACATGGATACGCTGTTGGACGATTTTGTGGCCGATCTCGCCATGCTGCACGGCCTCAAGGCCCGGGATCAACGTGAACTTTTGAAGGAGGCCGCATGAAGGCTCAAGGCTGCAGTATCGCCCTTGGCGAAGGCGTGGTGACCGTGAAGCGCCGCGGTACCTGCGGGACCACCGTGGCATCCATCCTGGGCACCGTTGAAGCGGACGGCGTCGAGGTGATTTGCCTGGACCGGCTGGTGCACGGCATCCACGAATCGGAGCTGGACGGCTGGCAAGTCGCCGGCGCCGTTACCACGCTTTTGTCGCGGCCGATTGGCCCACGCCAGCCGATACTCTGATGGCCACGCTGGCGGATCGCAGTACGCGGTCCGCCAGTGGGTCATCGCCGCGCGCTGGACGCGGGGCTATTCGGCGAAAGCGGTAGCAAATTGGTGAGCTTTCGGCGCGCCCTCCCACTGGGAGGGCAATTTTTTGGCTCATCGACGATTTGCGGGGATGACGCGATCGTCTCTGAACGACCCTTCCGAGACGTTGCATAGGATTGGTCGCAATGGCAGCTACTCGGTCAACATCGGTCGTTCATATCGGGTCGGTGTCTGAAGCGTCGCCAAAGCCTGTGCCATCCCTTACTGAATGATGCGTCGAGAGTCAAACGAAAGGCTTGTATTTTGACGCCGTTGTTCTCGCGAGAACGTCGGACGGCGAGGGACATTCCCAATGCGGCATAGCTCCTTCGGCCGTACGTCAATGCTTCTCCGCGAGTGACCGCGAGAAGCAAATTGCCTCGCTGTCAGCCTCTCCGGCGTTTTGCCAGCAGACAGCGAGGGCGGCTTGAAGGATTCGGCAACGGAACACCGAACCGCCAGCAGTCTTACTCGATCGTGACCTTGCCTTCCTTCACCAGGGTAGCGAACTTTGCGGTCTCGTCATTGATCCGCTTAGCAAAGGCTTCGGGACTACTCGACATCGGCTCTGCACCGGCGGCAAGCAGGCGCTGCTGGAAGTCAGCGGAGCCGACGATCTTTACGATTTCTGCGTTGAGACGGGTCACAATGGGTTTCGGGGTAGCGGCGGGTGCGAGCACGCCAAACCAGGTGCCGATGTCAAAGCCCTTCAACCCCGCTTCTTCCATGGTCGGAACGTCAGGCAAGGCCGACGAGCGCTTCGCGGTCGTCACCGCCAGGGCGGACAGCTTTCCCCCTTTTATGTGGGGCAGGACGGTAGTGATCGTATCGAATGACATACTAACCTGGCCGCCCAGCAGGTCGGTGGTCAGCGGCCCGCTCCCCTTGTACGGCACGTGAAGCAGTTGCGTGGCCGTTGCCTTCTGAAACTGCGTGCCGATCAGGTGTTGGGCCGTTCCATTGCCGTTTGAGCCGTAGGACAGCTCGGGCGAGGCTTTCTTCGCCAGCCCTACTAGTTCCGATACGTTCTTGGCTGGCGTCTTGGCGCTGTTAATGACTAGCACGTTCGGCACCATGGCCAGCGTTGAGATGGGTGCCAGATCTTTCTGGAAACTGTAGGGCAGTTTCTTGTACACGCTGGTGGCGATTGTATGGTGGACGGCTCCCATGAGAAGGGTATAGCCATCAGGCTTAGCCTTTGCAACGTAGTCGGCACCGACGGTTGCGCCGGCACCCGGGCGGTTTTCCACAATGACTGGTTGCCCGAGGTTCTTCGATAGCTGGTCGCCCAGCGCCCGGGCCAGGATGTCTGTCGTGCCGCCCGAGGGGAACGGCACGACCAGGCTGATCGGTTTGGCCGGCCACGTCTGGGCAATAGCCCCATTGGTTATACCGATCCCGGCAACGGCCAGGATAGCGCCGAGCGCCTTGGTTGCGAACTCTGACTTACGCATGATGTGTCTCCTCTGGTTGTAGTAGTCTGCGAAAGAATGGCTTTACTTCGAGGCGGATAGGGCGGCGCGCCCCGCGAATGTGGCAGCGCACCCCAACTCAGCTTCAATGAACAACAGTCGGTTGTACTTTGCCGTCCGATCGGACCGAGACAGAGAGCCCGTCTTGATTTGGGTGGCGGCAGTACAAACGCTCAGGTCTGCGATGGTGGTGTCTTCGGTTTCACCTGAGCGGTGGGAGATGACCGATGCATAGCCTGCGGTCCGGGCCATCTCGATGGCCGCCAGTGTCTCGGTCAGCGTACCGATCTGATTGGGCTTAATCAGGATGGCATTCGCGACGCTGGCGTCGATGCCTTCCTTCAGGATTGCCGTATTGGTCACGAAAAGATCGTCGCCCACCAACTGGAGTTGGCGGCCCAGGCGGTCAGTCAACAACTTCCAACCGCGCCAATCATTCTCGGCCATGCCATCCTCGATCGAGACGATCGGGTAGTGGGCGGCCCAGTTCGTCAAAAGTTCGACGAAGCCTGCGGCGTCATAGCTCCGCCCCTCGGATTCGAGCACATAAGCGCCGCCACGGTAAAACTCGGAACTGGCCACATCGAGCCCCAAGGCGATATCGCGGCCTGCTTCGAAGCCGCTCGCGTCGATGGCCTGCATGATCACGTCAAGCGCCTCGACATTCGACTTGAGGTCGGGTGCAAATCCACCTTCGTCGCCGACGGCCGTCGACAGGCCACGTTGCTTGAGCAGTGACTTGAGCGTGTGAAACACTTCCGCGCCCCAACGCACCGCTTCCGCGAACGACGGAGCGCCGATGGGCAGGATCATGAACTCCTGCATGTCGACGTTGTTGTCGGCGTGGGCGCCGCCGTTGACGATGTTCATCATCGGCATTGGCAGACGAAGTTCTTGGTTTGCGCCGGCAATCGAGCGATAGAGCGGGATCCGTGCGGACGAGGCCGCAGCGCGCGCTGCAGCCAACGACACGGCAAGCAGCGCGTTTGCGCCAAGCCTGGACTTGTCCGCCGTCCCATCAAGCTGGGTCAGGCAACGATCGATCTCCGCCTGTCCGGAGATGGGGAGTCCAGACAGTGCGCGCGAAATGTCCGTGTTGACGTGCTTCACCGCATTCCGGACGCCCTTGCCAGCATAGCGGTGCGGTTCTCCGTCGCGAAGCTCGATGGCCTCGCGAGACCCGGTGGAAGCGCCCGATGGCGCCGCGGCAAATCCGACACTGCCGTCGGCAAGCAATACCTGTGCAGCGACGGTAGGATTGCCTCGCGAATCCAGCACCTCATAACCACGCACTTCTTGAATCACAGACATGTTGCTTCCTCAGGCGATTTGCGCGATGCGCAGGAGGTTGGTGGTGCCGGCGACCGTGAAGGGCAGGCCGGCCGAGATCACGATGGATTGACCGCTCTGCCCAAAGCCCTCCTTCAGGACGGTGTGGCTCGCCAGGTCGGTCATTTCGAGCACGTCGACGACTTCATGGCAAAGGACCGCGTGGACGCCCCAAGCCAGTGCGAGACGGCGCGCGGTCGCCACGCGTGGTGTCATGCCAAGAATCGGAACCTCCGGGCGCTCGCGGGCCATGCGAAGGGCCGAGTATCCGGAACTGGTGTAGGCCACCGTCGCTGGGACCTTCAGCAGCCCAGCAATATGGCGAACGGCATAGCCGATGGCATCGGCTGCCTCTGCACGCGGTGGGGTATGAGAGGCCTGGATTGCGTCGTGATAAAGCGGATCCGATTCGGTGCGGCTGATGATGCTGTTCATCATCTTGACGGCTTCGACCGGAAAGCGGCCCGAGGCAGATTCGGCGGAAAGCATGACCGCATCCGCACCATCGTAGATGGCGGTGGCCACGTCGGACGCTTCCGCGCGTGTGGGAACCGGCGAAGAGATCATCGACTCGAGCATTTGGGTCGCTACGATGACCGGCTTCCCGGCCTTGCGGCATGCGCGAACGATCTGCTTCTGCAGCGAAGGCACTTGCTCCGCGGGCATCTCAACGCCGAGGTCACCACGGGCGACCATCACCGCGTCCGACTCGGCGACAATGGCCTCGAGGCTCTGGATCGCTGCTGGCTTCTCCAGTTTCGCGACGATGCCTGCGCGATTCTGCACGATGGCCTTGATTTCCTGGATGTCTTCAGGACGCTGCACAAAGGAGAGTGCGATCCAGTCGACGCCAAGCGTCAGGCCGAAGTCGAGATCGCGTCGGTCCTTTTCCGTCATGGCCGACAACGGCAGCACAACGCCGGGCACGTTCACGCCCTTGCGTTCGGACAATGTCCCACCATTGATGACAGTCGTCTCGGCAAAATCGGGCCCGCAGCGATCGACGCGAAGACGAAGCTTGCCGTCGTCGAGAAGCAGTTCCGTTCCCTCCTCTAATGCAGCGAAAATCTCCGGATGAGGCAGACTGACGCGCTCGCTCGTTCCCGGCACGCTCTTTTCCAGATCGAGTCGGAATTTTGCTTGCGCGGAGAGTTGGACCGGGCCCTCGGCAAAGGTGCCGATCCGGAGTTTCGGGCCTTGTAGATCGAGCAGGACGCCGACGGGACGAGCGCGGCGTTGTTCGATCTCGCGGATCGTTGCAAGTCGCTGTTTGTGGTCGTCATGCGAACCATGACTGAAGTTCAGCCGAAATACATCGGCTCCAGCCTCAAACAGCGCGTCGATGATCTCGGGGGACGTGCTCGCCGGACCGAGGGTGGCAACGATCTTTGCATTGCGTTGGCGTCTCATATTCTCTTGCCTTTCAAGGTGCGATCAGGATCGCGCGGAAATCATTGACGTTGGTGAGGGTCGGGCCGGTGACCACGGAATCGCCCAATGCCTCGAAGAATCCGTGGCCGTCATTGTTGGCGAGGGCGTTCTGGGGACGGATCCCGAGATCTCTCGCACGCTGCAGGGTGTCAGGCGCAATGACTGCGCCGGCGATCTCTTCCTGTCCGTCCACCCCGTCGGTATCACCAGCCAAGGCGTAGATGGAGGGATGCCCGCGCAGGGTGAGCGCCAAGGACAGCAGGAATTCGACATTGCGACCGCCGCGGCCAGTGCCTCGCACTGTCACGGTCGTCTCGCCGCCTGAGAGCAGGACGCAGGGCGGCGCGAACGGTTGCTGGTGGTTCGCCGCTTCCAAGGCTAGGGATCCCAGCACGAGGCCGACATCACGGGCTTCGCCTTCGATAGCGTCACCAAGCATGTACACCGGCAGGCCGGCGCGACGCGCCATTGCCGCTGCGGCTTCGAGAGCCATGCGGGGCGTGGCGATCATCGTGGTCTGGATCGGCGGCAGTTGCGGGCTGCCCGGCTTGATGGTTTCCGCCTGCTCGGTGCTGAGCGCCGTCATCACGTGCGAGGGCACCTCGATGGCGTAGCGCCGCAGAATGTCGATTGCGTCGTCGCGCGTGGTCGGATCGGCGACAGTCGGCCCGGATGCGATATCGATGGGGTCATCCCCGGGAACATCGGAGAGCAGCAGATTGAAGACCTTTGCGGGATGGCAGATGGCCGCCAGACGACCGCCCTTGATAGCCGAGAGGTGGCGGCGAACGCAGTTCATCTCCGTAATGGTCGCGCCGGACTTCAATAGCTCGCGATTGACGGCCTGTTTGTCTTCGAGTGAGATGCCCGACAGTGGCAAAGGCAGCAGTGAGGAGCCACCGCCGGAAATCAAGCTGACAACCAGGTCGTCTTCCGTGAGGTTCGATACCAGTTCGAGCAAGCGCCGCGCGGCGTCATGGCCTGCCTGATCGGGCACGGGATGTGCAGCTTCGACGATTTCGATGTGTGTGCAGGACACCGCATATCCATACCGGGTGACGACCAGCCCTTCGACAGGCCAGGGACAAGCCGATTCAAACGCCTGCGCCATGGCGGCTGAGGCTTTTCCGGCGCCGATCACGATGGTGCGTCCGCGGGGACGCTCGGGAAGATGGTGTGCCAGCGTTCTAGACGGCTGCGCTGCGGCGATCGCCGCATCGAACATTTCGCGCAGCAAGCCGCGCGCCTGATCCGCGTTCATGATTATGTCGGAGAGCTAGTGGAGCAAATGGGCATGGGCTTCGGCGGTTCTTTGTAGAAGCGCGCGAAGCTTGGGGAGACAGCGCTTGGCGTGGCCGCCATGGTCGGCCTGGCCGGCTCTTCTGCGCAAAAATCCTGCGGCTGCGGAGAGCCGGTCCAATGGAGCGATTTTGACGGACTGCGGGCCCTCCACTCTGTGAATCATGGCTGTCTCCTTCTGATTCGGAATGTTCTCGCGCTAGCAGCTCTGGTGGCTGTTTGAGCTAGCGCAAGGGTGCGTGCGCAAAAGGTGCCCGCGGTGCACGCAATCGTGCGGTGGGGGTGTATACCCTCTGCGGCTCAGGCGGCCAGGTTCTGTTGGCTCTTCGCCAGGAAGTCGCAGACCGCCTTGGTGACGTCAACGGTCTTGGCCTTGCCACCGAGGTCGCCGGTGTGCAGCGCCGGGTTGGCGGTCACGGCTTCGATGGCGGCCATCACGCGCTGGGCCGCGTCGTTTTCGCCGAGGTGTTCCAGCAGCATGACCACCGACCAGAAGGTGCCTACCGGGTTGGCCAGACCCTTGCCCATGATGTCGAAGGCGGAGCCATGGATCGGTTCGAACATCGACGGGTAGCGGCGTTCCGGATCGATGTTGCCGGTCGGGGCGATGCCCAGGCTGCCGGCCAGCGCGGCGGCCAGGTCGCTCAGGATGTCGGCGTGCAGGTTGGTGGCCACGATCGTGTCGAGTGTCTTCGGGCGGTTTACCATGCGCGCGGTGGCGGCATCGACCAGTTCCTTGTCCCACGTGACGTCCGGGAAGTCCTTCGCGACTTCTACAGCCACTTCGTCCCACATCACCATGGCGTGACGCTGGGCATTGGATTTGGTGATCACGGTCAGGAGCTTGCGCGGACGCGATTGGGCCAGCTTGAAGGCGAATCGCAGAATGCGCTCGACACCCACACGCGTCATCATGCACACGTCAGTGGCAGCTTCGATCGGATGGCCCTGGTGGACGCGGCCGCCCACGCCCGAGTATTCACCCTCGGAGTTCTCGCGCACGATGACCCAGTTCAGGTCTTCGGGCGCGCAACGCTTGAGCGGGCCATCGATGCCGGGCAGGATGCGCGTCGGACGCACGTTGGCGTATTGGTCGAAGCCCTGGCAAATCTTCAGGCGCAGGCCCCAGAGCGTGATGTGGTCGGGAATCTGGTTGTCGCCGGCCGAGCCGAACAGGATCGCGTCCTTGTCGCGCAGTGCATCCAGGCCATCGGCGGGCATCATCACGCCGTGCTGGCGGTAGTAGTCGCCGCCCCAGTCGAAGTCCTCGAACTCGAAGCGGAAGTTGGCGCCGGCAGCGGCCAAGGCTTCCATGACTTCACGACCCGCGGGCACTACTTCCTTGCCGATGCCGTCACCCGGGATGGTTGCGATCTTGTACGTCTTCATCTTTCGTCTCCTGTTTTTGAATCGAACTTCAACCAAAAATGCGTGAAGGTGATTCTGTCGGGTAGACGCAAGTTTTGACTGCGGCTAAAGTTAAACCGTTTTTAACTACAGGTTGAAGATTCAGATGGGTGCAGGGAATGCGATCCAGCCGGCGGAGCTGGGCTTTTTCGTGTCGGTCGCGGGCGCCGGCAGCCTTAGTGCAGCGGCACGGGATCTTGGGATTTCGACCGCGGCCGTCAGCAAGCGCTTGGCGCTGATGGAGACGCGTATCGGCATGCCACTCGTGACGCGTACGACCCGTCGTATGAGTCTGACCCCCGAGGGCGAAGTTCTGCTGGAGCATGCCCGCCGCATTCTTGGCGATATTGACGATCTCGAACAGTTGCTGACCAGTGCCAAGGGACGGCCTAGCGGCCTGTTAAGGGTAAACGCTACGCTTGGCTTTGGACGCATGCACGTAGCGCCGGTCATTTCCGAGTATTCGCGCATGTATCCGGATGTGGACGTGCAGTTGCAACTATCGGCCGACCCGCCGCCGTTAATCGAGGATGCGTTCGACGTCTGCGTCCGTTTTGGCGAGCCGCCGGATGCGAGAGTCGTGGCGCGGCACTTGGCGCCGAACCGCCGCATCCTGTGCGCGTCGCCGATGTATCTTAGGGAGCACGGCGTACCGCAAACACCGCAAGAACTCTTGCGACACAACTGCATCGGAATTCGGCAGGGTAGCGATGCCTACGGCGTGTGGCGCCTTGGAGCCACGAAGGGTCCGAAACAGCAGTCGGAGTCGATCCATGTGCGTGGCAACCTCACGACCAACGACGGCGAGATTGCCGTCCACTGGGCGCTAGAGGGACATGGCATCGTGTTGCGGGCGGAATGGGATGTTGAACGTTACCTGCGTAGCGGCAGGCTGGTGCAGGTCCTCTCCAACTACGCGACGCCCGAAGCAGATATCTACGCGGTGTATCAGCAGCGGCACCAGTTGTCCTCACGTATTCGGCTCTTCGTCGAGTTCCTGGCCAAAAAATTCGGGCAATTCGGCAAGTAAAACTTCTTCCCTCTGATACGCCTTGCCGCAGCCCTAGGCATGTCACTCGACGGCGGCCGCGTTGCGCATCCCTTTTCGCGTGTCCCGCGAAGGCTTAGGGCGACAGGCCAGTACGGCGCACGCCGCCCTGATGCGCGTTTTGCGCGGTCCTACGCGTGAACAGCTAAGCTTTTCTGCCCCCATCTTTAAGCTGAAGTTAAGAGCAGTTTAACTTCGCCCTCGCGCCATTGGCGTCCCGCGCCACCAAAATCCACTCCACGCAATAACGCTCCATTCACGAGAGCGGCACGCGACCTCGACTTGCTGGCTAGCAGCGCCATCGCGCTGTTCACCGTGCTGACGCACATGGCAATCGAAACATCGACGCGAGAAAAGGCGTTCGATCCAATGCAGCCGAAGAGCTCAGATCCGATGTCGCAGAAGGGCAAGTCCCTCAGCGTAGCCAGACAAGAAACCTCACACATGATTGGCACTGCCAGTCGGAGACATGGAGACATAAAAATGGAGCGAGACATTGAGAAACGCACCTTGCGCAAGATCACTTGGCGCATCGTGCCGTTTATCATGCTGCTGTACTTCATCGCCTATATCGACCGAGTCAACATCGGCTTTGCGTCGCTCACCATGAAGGATGACCTCGGCTTTACTGCGTCGATTCTTGGCTTCGGCGCAGGCATCTTCTTCTGGGGTTACTTCCTGTTTGAGGTGCCCTCCAACATTGCTTTACACAAGGTAGGAGCACGGCTCTGGATCGCCCGCGTGATGCTGACCTGGGGCCTGATCTCCGGGGCGATGGCGTTTGTCCAAGGGACTACGAGCTTCTACGTCATTCGCTTTCTGCTTGGCGCCGCCGAAGCCGGCTTCTTCCCCGGCATCATTCTGTACCTGAGCTACTGGTTCCCGGCGAAGCACCGCGCAGGGGTCACGGCCTTCTTCATGGCCGCGGCACCGATCTCAACGGCACTTGGATCGCCGCTCTCGGCGGCACTCCTCGAAATGCACGGATTCTGGGGCTTGGCCGGATGGAAATGGATGTTCCTGCTTGAGGCCATTCCGGCGGTGGTGCTTGGCGTGGTCGTGTTCTTTTACATGACGGACCGGCCTCAGCAGGCGCGATGGCTGCAGGATGACGAGCGCGAATGGCTTGTGAAAGTCATGGAGGAAGAGAATGCGGGGAAGGCCAAACACAGCGGTCACAGCATCCTGCGCGGCTTGGCCGATTTCCGGGTAATTGCCTTGTCATTGATCTACTTCGGCACTTCGGCTGGGCTGTATACGCTCGGCATCTGGGCGCCGCAGATCATCAAGCAGCTCGGCATGTCTTCGATGACGGTTGGCGTGCTGAATGCGATTCCGCCGTTGGTCTCGGTGGTCGCCATGGTGATCTGGTCGCGGCATTCCGACCGGACCCGGGAACGGACGTGGCACGTTGTGCTGCCCTGTCTCGCAGCCGCCGTCGGCCTGGTCATCGCGGGCAATTCGAACGGCGTCATCGGACTGATCGCTGCGCTCACGCTTGTCAACGTAGGCATCAGTTGCGCCAAGCCCCCGCTCTGGAGCATGCCAACGATGTTCCTGTCTGGCGCGGCAGCCGCGACCGGTATAGCGACGATCAACTCGATCGGCAACCTCGGCGGGTTCGTCGGACCTGCAATGATTGGATGGGTTAAGGACAAGACCGGCAGCTTCTCCGGCGGTTTGTATTTTGTCGCAGGTCTCTTGGTTCTTTCCGCAACGCTCGCGCTAATTCTCTCGCTGGCGCAGAAAGTAAAGCCAAGCACAAACGAGGTCGCTGCGCACTGAGCGTACGCGGCTTGCATACCCCCACAAAGAAACTGGAGTACTCCATGGAAAAGGAAAGCGCTGTTGTCGCGTTGACCGACACGATGGCCAAGTTCACGGCCTACATCGGCAAGCGCCTGCCGAAGGATGTCACGAAGAAGCTTGGCGAGCTGCGGACGATGGAAACGAATCCGTTGGCCAAATCGATCTATGACTCGATGGCGGGCAATCAAGAGGCGGCAGACAAGCTCGACCGGCCGAGCTGCCAGGATACCGGCGTGATCCAGTACTTTGTTGAGGCTGGCGCCCACTTCCCACTGCTTGGAGAGCTTGAGGACATCCTGAAGGAAGCGACGGCAGAAGCAACGCGCATCGGTCCGCTGCGCCATAACGCGGTGGAAACGTTCGACGAGAAGAACACCGGCACGAACACCGGCACGCAGATTCCTTGGCTTGACTGGCGCATCGTTCCCGACCGTGACACGTGCACCATCGACGTCTACATGGCGGGTGGCGGCTGCACACTGCCTGGGGCGGCAAAGGTGCTGATGCCAGGGCAAGGTTATGAAGGTGTCGCGGAGTTCGTGATGGATGTCATCACGGAGCGTGGCGTCAATGCGTGCCCGCCGCTTCTCGTTGGCGTCGGTGTGTCGACATCGGTCGAGACGGCCGCCCGCTTGTCCAAGCTGGCAATCATGCGTCCCGTGGACTCGAAGAGCGACAATCCCCGTGCCGCGCTGATGGAGGATCTGTTGGAACAGGGGCTGAACGAGATTGGTATCGGACCCCAAGGCTTGACGGGCAACAACAGCGTCATGGGCGTGAATATCGAATCTTCCGCACGCCATCCTTCGACCATTGGTGTGGCGGTCAACACGGGATGCTGGGCGCACCGGCGCGGAAAGATCCGCATCAACGCGGACATGTCGTACGAAATCATTTCCCACGAAGGAGTGGTGCTGTGAAGAAGATTCTGACTACGCCTATCAAAGACGAAGACCTTGCCGATCTGAATGTTGGTGACGTGGTGTACCTCACTGGGCGACTCGTCACTTGCCGCGATGTCGCACATCGTCGACTCATCGAGCAGGGCCGTGAGCTCCCGGTGAATCTGGAGGGCGGGGCGATCTTTCACGCGGGCCCCATTGTGCGCAAGAAGGAAGACGGCAAGTTCGAGATGGTTTCCATCGGGCCGACCACGAGCATGCGCATGGAGAAGTTTGAGCGCGAGTTTATCCGTCAAACAGGCGTCAAACTGATCGTTGGTAAGGGGGGCATGGGTCCGGAGACGGCGGCAGGCTGCCAGGAGAACATCGCAGTGCATGCCATTTTCCCGGGCGGATGCGCGGTGCTCGCAGCCACGCAGGTCGAGGAGATCGAAGCGGCGGAGTGGCAGGACTTGGGTATGCCTGAAACGCTGTGGGTGAACCGTGTCAAGGAATTTGGCCCGCTGATCATTTCCATCGACACCAAAGGTAACAATCTGATCCAGCAGAACAAGGAAGAATTCAAGGCAAAGAAGCAGCCCGTTCTGGATCGGATCAATCAGCAGTTGAGCTTCATCAAGTAATTAGTTGTGGGTCACGATCGGGCGGTAGCGGGCCGGCGATGTCTCAAAACAGATTTATCGCTCCTGGGCGCCTGCGCTCAGTGACCGAGTTGACTTCCGGTGCGGCGTCGGCAGTCGGTGTTGTTTGAACGGTGCCCGGAGGGAATCCATCCAAAAGAACCGGGCACCGTCTTTGTTCTATCTAGAACGCAGCAGTCGGCTTTTGTGTTGTCGCCAAGGCAGGCGGAGGACGGCTACCCCCGCCAAGCTTCGCCGCGGGAGTGACACCGGACACGCTCATCGACACAGGACCTGCGCCGCTACATGCTTGAAGGGCCAACATCACCGACGATGGTGCCAACGGTGTTCTGACCGCGGCAGGGTGATTGAGGAGTCCAGCAATATTGGCATGACCAAGGTATTCGAACAGGCAGGGCCCGCAGTGGCCAGTCCGCCGGGCCTCATTCGAGCTTTGACACCACGACCGCCCTGCCGCGGCGCTATTTTTTCGAATTAACACCATGTAGTCGTCTTTGCCATCCTCGTAGAGATGTCCGGTGTGCTACCCGAAGCGGCCATTCGAGGGCGAGTTGCAACTGTCGGCAATTGGCCGGCGGACTAAACCGCTCGCGCGGTAGGGGCTACGGCCATACGGTTGCGGTCAGGGAGAGGCCGGTCACACGGTTCTATGTTGGCGAATGAGGCAATCCGCCTCGTTCTCCACAGGAGCCGAATCATGACCTCCTTACCGGCAAACGCCAGTCCACTGCGTCAGCGCATGATCGACGACATGCGCATGCGTCAGCTTTCGCCGAAGACGCAGGACACCTATCTGCACATCGTGCACGAATTTGCCCGGTTTCTCGGGCGCTCACCTGACACCGCCACCGTCGAGGACCTGCGGCGCTACCAACTGCATCTCGTCGATCACGGCACATCGCCTGTGTCACTGAACCACGCGATCACCGGCCTGAAGTTCTTCTTCGAAGTCACGCTCGACCGGCCTGAGCTGATGGTCAGGATGCACCCGGTGCGCGTGCCCCGCACATTGCCCGTCGTGCTCAGCCCCGATGAAGTGCGCCGGCTAATCGAGGCGGCCGGCAACCTCAAGCACCAGACCGCGCTGTCGGTTGCCTACGGCGCCGGCCTGCGCGCCAGCGAAGTGGTGGCCCTGAAGGTGACCGACGTCGACAGCCAGCGCATGACGCTGCGCATCGAACAGGGCAAGGGCCGCCGCGATCGCTACGCCATGCTTTCCCCAGTGCTGCTCGAGCGCCTGCGTACCTGGTGGCACGTGGCCCGGGCCCAAGGCAAGATGCTGGATCGCGGCTGGCTGTTTCCCGGGCTCGATCCCGTCGACGCGCTCAGCACTCGGCAACTGAACCGCGCCATCCACGCCGCCGCCGAAGCTGCGCACATCGACAAGCGCGTGTCCATGCACACCTTGCGGCACAGCTTTGCCACGCACCTGCTCGAACAGAAGGTGGACATCCGCGTGATCCAGGTGCTGCTCGGCCATGCCAAGCTCGAGAACACCGCGCTCTACGTCCAAGTGGCCACCGACCTGCTGCACGAGGTCACCAGCCCGCTGGACCGACTGCCTCCCGAGTAAGCCCGCGCGCTGCAGCACCTCATGCTGGAGGTTGCGGACATCTTCCGCAGCCACGGGCCAGCGTGGCGAGCCACGACACACCTGAGCCTGGGGCAGTTGAAGGTCATGTCGGCCATCGAACAGTGCCGCACGGCGGCGCTGGGCGGGCATGTGCTGCGCTGTTCAGGTTGCGAGCGCATCGAGGTCGCCTTCAACTCCTGCCGCAACCGCCATTGCACGAAGTGCCAGGCCAGTGCCGCCCACCGTTGGCTCGAAGCGCGCCAGGCCGACCTGCTGCCTGTCGAGTACTACCACGTCGTGTTCACACTGCCTGCACCGGTCGGTGCGATCGCCTGGTACAACAAGACGGTGATCTACGGGCTGCTGTTCGACATTGCCGCCGAAACACTGCGTACCATCGCCGCGGATCCCAGGCACCTCGGTGCCCAGATTGGCGCCACGCTCGTGCTGCACACCTGGGGCTCGGCGCTGACGCATCATCCGCACGTGCACGGCATCATCCCGGGCGGGGGCCTCTCGCCCGATGGTGAGCGGTGGATCGCATGTCGGCGCGGCTTCTTCCTGCCCGTGCGCGTCCTGTCGCGTCTGTTCCGGCGCCGCTTCCTCGAAGCGCTCGAATCCGCTCACCAGCGTGGCCAGTTGCAGTTCTTCGGCGAATACACGGAGCTTGCCAATGCGGCCACCTTTGCACGGTGGCTCGCGCCGCTGCGCACTTGCGAGTGGGTCGTCTACGCTAAACGTCCCTTTGCCGGACCGGACGCCGTCCTCGAATACCTCTCACGCTACACGCACCGCGTGGCGATCTCCAACCAGCGCCTGGTCGCCTTCGATGAACGCGGTGTCACCTTCCGCTGGAAGGACTACCGCGCAAAGGGACGCACCCGCCACAAGATCATGACGCTCGAAACCGGCGAGTTCATACGCCGCTTCCTGCTCCATGTGCTGCCCGCCGGCTTCCATCGCATCCGTCACTACGGCCTGCTCGCCAACCCGGTGCGCCGCGCCAGTCTCGCGAAGGCCCGTGAACTGCTGGGTGTCGTGCCTGAGGTCGACACCCAGCCCGACGATCCCGGGGTTGCTATCCCTGCGGTCTTCGTCTGCCGGCACTGCGGTGCGCCGATGATCGTCATCGAGATCCTGGAGCGCACTGCGCCCATTCGCGCACCACCCAAGCGGCGAGGCCAGACATGAGCGCCACGCTTCCTGGACGTGCAACTCGACCGTCGGCTTTGCGGCAACGCGGCCTACGAGCGGACGCTTGCGCTTGCCGCTTCGCCAAGCCCCTCGCACGTCCGCTTCATCCTCAAGACTGCGCGACTCGACCACCTCGTCACCGCACCAGGCCCTATCTAACATCTTATTTGACCGCGCAGCCTCCAGCACCGTTGGGCATCCCGGCCGATCAATCGCCATAGCCGCCAACACTCCGACCGCCTCGGAGCACTCCGCGGTTTCCTCCATCGAGGCTTGTTCGCCGCCTGCCAGCAAAGCGCGGTGGCACACTCACATTCCTGCGGGTGACGGCAGGCATCGAACAACCCTAAACGAACTCGGTCGCTTGGTCCTCGCCGCAAATCAACGAAGAGCCATTTTTTTTTCCTGTTAGATTCGTGCGCACCCGGCGGCAACTGGCGCGGTCAGCACAATTGCGCTATTCTTGCGGCTACTTCCGCGTCTCTGACGCATCGACCTCGCACCACCCGGTGCACAGCTTTTTGCAGTAATTGGCTTCCCGCAGTGCCGGGCCGCCATGCCTTCCTTCTTATCCCATCGGGAACCTGTTCCCGGTGCGGCTACGGGTTCCCATTTCCGTTCCGGAGAACCCAAATGCAATCCCAACTTACCGTCAAGCTCGGCAAGATCCGTCCTGGCCGCAATCCCCGTAAGTATTTCGATCCCGCGGAGATGGCGGAGATGGAAGCCTCGATCAAGGCTGTAGGCATCATCCAGCCTCTCGTGGTTCGTCCCGTCGACGATAATGAGTTCGAGCTCGTCGACGGCGAGCGGCGATACCGCGGCGCTCAGCCGCTCGGGCCCGATTACGACGCGCCCGTTGTCATCAAGCATCTGACAGATGAGGAAGCCGATGAAATTGCGCTGATCGCCAATATCCAGCGCGCCGACATGGCTCCTTCCGAGGAGGCTCTGGCGGCGGCCCGGATCGTTGGTCGTTACAAGGGCGATCGCGATGAAGCTGCCCGCGTACTCGGCTGGTCCCGCTCGACGCTGGACAAGCGCCTGGCGCTCATGAACTGCAGCGAAGCCGTGCTCGACGCGCTCAACACGCGCGCGCTCCAGCTTGGTCACGCCGAACTCCTGGCTACCCTGGCCAAGGACAAGCAGGACAAGCTTCTGCCGGTCATCATCGCCGAGCGAAAGTCGATTGCCGAGCTGAAGAAGACCATCGAGGCCGCCGCGTGCAGTCTCGCCACGGCCATCTTCGACAAGGCCGACTGCGCTGCCTGCCCACACAATTCGTCGTTGCAGACGGAAATGTTCGGCGAGGCCATTGCCACCGGCAATTGCACCAACCGCACGTGCTACAGCCACAAGACCGACAAGCAACTGGAAACGGTTGCCTATGGCCTGAGGGATGAGTACCCGGTGATACGGATTGTGCGCGCGGGGGACAACCACACGCGCGTGCAACTGGTGGTGGACGGCCCGACGGGCGTTGGCGAGGAACAGGCGAAAGCCTGTCACGCCTGCGAGAACTTTGGGGCGGCCGTTAGCGCCTTGCCGGACAGCATCGGCAAGGTCTATCGCGGCCAGTGCTTCGATACTGCGTGCAACACCAAAAAGGTGGCGGCACGTTTAAAGGCGGAGCGCGATACCAAGGCGGCCAAGCAGGCGCCCGCGAAAGCTGCGGCGAGCACACAGGCTGTGTCGAAGGGCACAACCAAGGCTACGGCCGAGGAGAAGCCCGTCACGCGGATCAGCGAATCCGAGAAGGTGAAAGCCTACCGGACCGCGCTGTGGCGCAAGGCCTTGCGCCGCGAGGCGGCGGCCAGTGCTGACACGGCCAACACCTATCTGCTGGCGATGGCACTGACGGGGCTGACCCGCCACATTTCCGGCGAGACGATGGGCAAGATCTTTGAGAAGCTCGTGGACGAGAAATCATCGGCCACGGATCTCAAGAAGAACTTGTCAGCAGTCCACGATCTGGACGCCGGCAAGCGCCAGAACCTGACCATTGCGCTCACTGTCGCTGCAATCGAAGGGATCGACGTCAGTGACCTGACAGCGCTGTGCCAGTACCACAAGCTTGACTTGCGCCAGCACTGGAATCTTCAGAAGTCGAAGGACTTCCTGGAGATGCTCACGAAGTCCGAGATGAAGGTGCTTGCGGACGAACTCGGCTTGCGCGCTGCGCTTGGTGACAACTTCGGCAAGGTGTTCAACAAATCCAAACCGGAACTGATCGAGGCGCTTCTCCACGTGGAAGGCTTCGACTACAGCGGCAAGGTGCCCAAGGTCCTTTGCTTCTGATTCATCTTCTCTGAGGCGCCGCGTGCGCCTCTCTCTTGCCCATTCTCAAGGAATCTCCCATGTTCTCGGAACTCGTTCCGCTCGTTCGTGCGAGCGAAAAGGTCGTGCTTACCCTCACCATGCAGGGCGACACGATGTCTGTTGTCGTTGTCCCGGTCGTCAAGAACCCGACCGACGGTGCGCTCGCAACGCCTCTGGCGCTGTCCGCATCGCCGGCGGAACTCGATGCTGGGTTCGCTGACGCTGTCTCCACGGTCACCGACGCTCGCCAGTCTCTGGCCGAGCAGGCCGAGGCAACAAAATCGATCCTGGATGCCGCCAAGTCCACGCAGTCGGTCAAGGCGACGAAGGCGCTGGTCAAGGCCTCGCCCACGTCCCCTTCGTCGTCGGCGGATGCTGATGATGAGGTTGAGGAAAGCGGTGAAGGTGCGGGCACACAGGCGAAAGCCGAGCCCGAGCAGCCCGCCGAACCGGCCGGCACCAACCTTGCCGATTTGCTCGGTTGAGGGGGATCGCAATGGCTATCGAAGTCAAGAAGCTCAAGCGCGAGTTTTCCTACAACGGCATGACGCTGATGGACCCGGGGCCGACGTTTTCCCCGGAACAGGTACGCGACGTGTATTCCGCCCAGTACCCGGAGTTGACCACCGCCGCGGTGGATGGCCCGGAGCACAAGGGCGATGTCGCGCACTACACGTTCGTTCGCGCCGCCGGCGCGAAGGGCGCCTATGCGCAAGTCTGATCTGATGAAGGCGCTGTCCACCGGACAGTTCAGCCATCCGAACACGAAGCCGCCCGAAAGGGCGGTTTTTTTTCATTCTGAGGAGATTCAACAATGCTGTTCGATCCTCGGTCGTTTGTTCTTGAAGACGTTGGAGGACAACCCGCATGGTCGTCATCGCGACAGCATTCCGCTGCCCAACGTCGACCTGCCCATGATTTTCTGACGCTTCCGGTCATCCCAGCAGGGGTCCCCGGCAAGGCCTCTCTGGCTTACCAAGAGGACGTGGACTTCACGGACCTGGTTCGCGTGCAGTTTGCGACTGGCGTGCTCCGTGCCGCGCATGTCGTGAATCCCACCGGTGCTGGAGATGCCTTCGCCCAGGCGATGTTCGCGTGGATTGGCGCCCGCATGCCGAAGTGCCAGCGGTTGCAGTTCAGCTTCTCGTTGCTCGATCAGTCGGCAGTCGCCGATCAGGTGAGCCAGTTCGGCTGGGACGAAGAGCTGGACAACCCGCTGTACCTGGGCGTTGACTTGCCCGGCGACGAGACCTATGTCATCGGCATGGAGCGCGCACAGGCATTGCGAGCGGTGCACTCTTCATTGCTCTACACGGCAATGGGCATCATCAATGCCGCGGCGGGCAAGTCGTTGTACCTCCGCACGCCGGATGAGTTGCTGGACATGTTCGCGCGCTGGCATTGGGAGTTTGATTCCACGCTCACCGATGACGACGATGCACGGAGCTTCTTGAAAGAGCGCTTCGGAGAGGACGATTCCGATATCGAGCGCTACCTGCCGTCCGTCGTGCGCCCTGAACTGGCACCCGATGACACGTTGCCGAAGTTCTGTCATACCAACTCAGGGTCCTCTCATTTGCGCACGCTGAGCCAGCGCATGCTTCGTGCCCTATCGCGTTCGCAACGCGGCTGGGTAGGAGAGCTATGTGGGGCGCTCGCCGACCTGCAGTTGCTCGTTGCCCAACAGGGCGAGCGGTCAGCGCTTGAGGGCTCGCAGTGGGCGGAGCCTGCCTACTCGGCCGCAATCATCGCGTTCAGCGATTGTGACTACGTCTCGGAACTCCTGGACGACCACTACGACTGCATTAACAACTCCGGTGATGCGACCCTTTTCCAATGCTTCATTCCGCTAGCGAGCGAACCTGACGCCATTCGAAAGCAGTTCCGGGATTTGGACGGGATGCTGCGGATCATCGGTGCCCTCGACCGCGTACTCACGCTCATTTCTTCATAGGAGGCCTCATGGCCGAAATTCTGACCGCCTCGCGGTCACACGATGTGGCCCTGCAAGGGGCCATTTTGCTTTACGGCGCTCGGCCCGAGCAGTTCTCGTACGCAACCGCCCACGTCATCCAACAGGATGTGGGCGGGCGTCCGGTGATGGGTCCTGGCACGCCGCTCAACCGGCAGGCGCTGATCTACGCCGTGCGCCAGGTTGCCAAGGAAGCGCTGCCGAAAGGCGAATTCCTGACGCCGAACGTCCTGTCGGTCAGTCCCACCGCGGTGACGTGGTGGTGTCCGGCGGGCGAGCGGCGTGTTTTCTTCGATTGCAAGGAGCTGGGCAAACGCAGCGCTGTCGTTCCGCATCCGGCGCTGGTATTCCAGGCGTCTCATGCGGGATTTCGGGTCTTCGCGCTGGACGGCGAAGATCGCCCGGTGCCGACCACGGTCCTGCATGAACCTCCGTACTTCAACACCTGGGACCAGGGAAAGATCTGCATCGGGAGCGCACAAGTGCCCAAGCAGATCGACGTGGCTTCCATTACCGGGTGGGAAGAGAGTTTTTTCAACTCTGCATTCACTCACCCCAATGTGGGCGGTCAGCGCGTGAACTACGAGCGCGGCGCTTACGCCTTCTGGAAGGACATGCTTGAGGGGAAGTTTCGCAACTACCCCAAGACCGTCCTGATCTCCATGAACCTCACGCTGGCCGATCTCATCGCCGGCAAACTTGACCATTGAACATGCATCCCGCTGATACTGCCCTGCAACAGTCCTTTCCGACCGTCATGGTTCCGCGCTTTGGAGATCTGCACCCAATGCAGACGTCCGGGGAACGGCTCCTGATTGGCCAGAACGGCATCTTCCTGGAAATCGCTCGACCGTGGATCCGCCTGGTCCGCCGGCTGGCATCCTATGTATTCGAGACGCCGATCCCGTACGGTGCTGTCCAGCCGGCCACGGAGCTTCACTGTGGTCAGGTACCGCTGGAGTTAATTGGGCAGTTCGCCCGAATGGCTCGCGATGCCCACCCGAACGAGACGGGCGCGTGGATCGCCTGGAACAGCCAGACCCGCGCGTTCCGGCTTATTCCGGTGCGAATCCTGGAGCATGGGCCAGGCCACCTTCGCTACGACCGGCCACGGCTGGAAGAGGCGGAGGTGCTGGTGATGGACTGTCACTCGCACGGGCGCCATCGTGCATGCTTCTCCTCGACCGACAATGCCGACGACCGCTTCGACGTGAAGTTTGCATTGGTCGTTGGCGAGTGTGACCGTCAGTATCCGTCACTGGCACTGCGCCTGTGCGCGAAGGGGATCATGGAAGACGTCAAGCCGGTCCCGGTCGCGTGGTTTCGTGCAACGGCAGCTTACGGGGAGGTCGCATGAGCCTCGTCCATCAGATCCCCGCTGCGATGACCCAGCGAGCATGGCGTGTCGCGGTTGTTGGCGCCGGCGGTACCGGCAGCGCCTTGCTGCCGAGTCTCGCCAGACTGCACCACGCGATGTTGGAACTCGGTCATCCCGGTGGCATTGATTGCACGGTGTATGACGACGACACGGTGAGCGAAACCAACGTGGGCCGCCAGGGGTTCTACCCAGTGGACGTAGGCCAGTACAAGGCTACGTTGCTGGTGAACCGGTTGAATAACCTGATGGGTACCCGCTGGGAAGCGAAAACACGCCGGATCGGTAGCAAAGACCGCTTCGTGTGCGACCTGGTGGTCGGTTGCGTCGACACGCGGGCGGCCCGTAAGGCCATCCTTGGGTCGATGCAACGCGGAACCGGTGGCTACTACCTCGACTGCGGCAACGAATCCGATAGCGGCCAGGTCATTCTTGGTCAGGTCCGAGGCAAGGCCGCCGACCGGTTGCCTCATGTGGGCGATCTGTTCCCGGAACTGCTGAACCCGAAAGGGGACAAGGCGGACACGGCGCCGTCCTGCTCGATGGCCGATGCACTGCGCAAGCAGTCGCTGGTCATCAATCAGGCCATCGCCGTGCAGGCTTACAACCTGCTCTGGACGCTCTTTCGCACTGGCACGCTGCAGTACTGCGGTGCCTTCGTGAATCTGGCCGCCGGCCGGACGAACCCGCTGCCGGTCGACCCGGCAGCCTGGGAACGCTTCGGCTACAAGCTGCCAACGAAGGCGTCTCGTAAGCGAGCGCCGACGAAATGATCCAACGCTTCATGTAATTGCCCCCCAACTTGCTTGGGGGGCTTTCATTTTCAGGAGGACATCATGTCCGAGCTTCAGACCACCATTGCGCCGCCCTTTGGCTATCTTTATCACGATACGGTGCACTGCGCGGACTGCACAAAGACCAAATTCCGCAGGCAGGCATACGGCCGGCCGAAGGATGGCAACGGCGTACCGTTCGCCCCGTTCACCGGGGATTTCTCCGGATTTAAGAGTCTGTATCCCACGCGTGACGCGGCGGATTGGCAGGGTTGCACCTGCGATGACTGCGGACGATTGCTTGCCACAGGCCAGGACTGCTAACATAGCTGCACTTTCCGCGTCCCTGACGCATCGACATTGCCGGCATCGCTGGCACAGCTTTTTTTCTTCCCCCTACGGGCCTTCCTGCCCGTGGGCATGTTGGCCCATTTTTACGTGAGGCCATCATGATTAAGCGTTTTTTCCTGTTCGTTGCCATCGTTAGCCTGTTCACTGGCTGCGCTGCGCAATCCTCGCCGAATACCTATCGTGGATCCGACGCCATGCGCACCGGGTCCGTCGAGCAGGTGACCGTGCTACGAGTTCGCAATGTCGTCATCGCGGGCGACAGCATGCTCTCGGCAAGCTCAGGCGTTCCTGCAATTCTCAGCACATTGGTTGGCGCGGTCCTTGGCGCCCGCGTGATTGGCAATGGCGATGGTCGTTACATCGCCGGCGCCCTGTCGGGAACCGCGGCCGGCGTCGTCGGCCAACTCACTGCCACACACCTGTCGCAGCGTGACGGCGTCGAGGTCATCGTCCGTACGGACAATGGCCGTCAGCTCGTTGTGACACAGGGCTCGGAACAGCAGTTCGTTTCTGGCGAGCGGCTGTACCTGGTGTCGTCGGGAAGTAACTACCGCCTGACGCGATGACTCGAGGGCCGCACAGGCTCTCCCATCCCTTGCAAGCCCGAAAGGGCTTGCCCCAGCGTTCGCGCTTGGGCAAGCGCTTTTGATGGCGTCATGTGGCGCATCGAAACCTGCGCCTGGCTTGTCCAGGACCATCCCTTGCACCCACGGGGCACCGCCTCCGTGAGCGGCGTCCCCTTTCTGGAGCCGACTATGCAAACCATTTCCCCGATCACCACCGAAGGCAAGACCGTGCAGGAAGTTTCCGACCTGCTCGCACTCACCCTGCGTGCGATCGAACTCGAGCCGGAGTGGATCATCCCGACAAACTTCCTCGCCGACGCCGATGAAGCACAGTATGGTCTTCGACCTACCGCGCCCTGGCCAGCTGAGCATGCCCGCCACCGCTTCGCAGTCTCTGTGGAGCGCGGTATGTCGGAAGGCTGGCGTGTCCACGTCGATCACATCGCAACGATCGTAGAGGGTCCCTCCAGTAGCACTACGCTACGCAAACTGGTCTCGGCCAAGATGTTCAATCGAGAACAGGCCTGGCAGACGGCGCGCGCCATCAATCGCGCGCTGGACCTAGACTGATCACTTCGCTGGCTTGCGCGGCGCCCTGGGCGTTGCGCAGTCAGAGGAGGGCGTTTGCTCAATCGAGCGCCGATTCGGCAAGCACCCTTTGATCGCGTCGTCGACGCATCGAACCACGTCTGGCTTGCCCAGACCTTCACCCATTGCGGGACACTGTCCCGTGGGGATGGCTGTCCCGATTTACCAAAGACTGCCATGAAAATCCCAAAATCCATTAACCGACCGCACCAGCCCGGCAACGCCGCCGCTTGCGCCACCCTCAAGCGCGATGCCTCGCGCGTCATTCGCCGCCTGGCGAGCGACCTTGGACTCCGCCAGCGGGACTTCACCGTCCGCGAACGCCGCCATCGCCGCGATCGCACCGACCTCTATGTGCTGCACACCGATACGCTGTATGTGCAGATTGCCCACGCGCCGCAGCAGACGGCCGCCAGCATGAGCTTTCGCACCTGCCGCGGCCGCGACGACCACACCGGCGGTCGGGACAACGCGGTCTGCCTGCAGTCGATCGGCTCTCCGGAAGGCTATGCGTCGCTCGTCGCCACGCTCCGCGTGGTGGCCGGCCGGCGCAGCTGAAGGGGCCGCGATGACCCAGATCGCCAAAGTCCTTCTGAAGTCGACGAGCGGGGATGAGTTCTCGTGCTCGGTACACTACGAGCGAAGTTCCGGGCTTGTCATGCTGCCAGCGCGCGTGGACAGTCTAGTGGACGCGTCCACAGCGCTGGGCGAGCGGCATGTCCTAATGTTGCTCGAAGACGGTTACCAGTATCCGCTCATCCGCGAGGAGGGACCGACATACCGGGTTGACCGTGCTAGCGTAGCAAAGCGCGGATGGTTGCAGGAAGCCCGGATGGCCGTAAAGACCCCATCAAAGGACCAGCGCTTGCAGTATGGGCGCCTGGCTCATACGCTGTCGGCTGCTGCGACGATTGGCTCGGTCACCTACCTGTCCGGAGCCAGGGTCTGGAACCTCACCACTATAGGGAATGGCGCATGCCTGTTTCTGATGGCCGGTGTACTATTCGTCGTAGGCGCCGTCCTTTCGAAAGGAGACAAGTGATGTTTGGTCCACCGCTTTTGCTTGTGACCCTGCTGTTCGCGGCTTACCTGTTGTGGGCCGACCAGAACGGTCGTCGCTACCACAAGGACTGACCGCCATCGATCCTCTCAGGTGTCCGGTTTCCCGGACGTCTGCTCTGACGCACCCTTTGGGGTGCGTTTTTTGTGTCCACCACCAACACCCACACGGGGCGCGCCCCGATGGGGCGCCCCTGCACTCAGGAGTCCCCCATGGAAGACCGAATCCTTTGCGCTGGCGTAGCCAGCTACCCGGCAGGCCTGCATCTGCGCGTCCACGTCTACCAAAGCAACAATCGCCCAGCGCTGTCGCTGGTTTGCGCCGACGACTTCATGCCCTACGTCGATCTCACCTGCAACGTTCCCTGCCATCCGCTGGCGGATGACGAGGTGTTCGTGGCGGCGTGGAATGTACCCGTGGACGTCTTAGCGGCATTGCTTGAGACAGAGCTGTTCGCGCCAGTGCGCATGCTTTCCACCGGCTTCGCGCGTGGACCGGTCTGGAAAATCCAGTCCACCGAGCTGCTCGAGTGGATTGCCGACGCCCGCGCGGACGCCGCCGCGGACGCTTCGCCAAGCGCCTGACCATCGTCCGCGAGTTTGATCTCGCGTCGCTGCTACCTTTCAACCCATACGGGGCAATGCCCCGATGGGCTTGCTCCGTCGCTTTCGGAGCAAACCATGTACGTGATCTCAATTGGGCCGGAACGGGTCGAGAGCCGCACGACCCTCGCCGGCGTGCTGGCATTGCTTAACCATGAGCCTGGCCAGAAGCCCGGCATGCGTGCAGAGGAAATTTCTGTGCGACATGTGGAGCGCGGCGCCATTCCTGTGCTGCGTCTCCCTTCAGGGAGGTTCGCAGTCCGGCCTGCTGGCGAGGCTAAAGCCATACTGACCTCAATCCTCGATGAGGTCGACCGCTACATCGTCCGGCCGGACGGCAAAGTGCTGCGTCCGCATGAACTGAGCCGCACCTCCTGGCAAGCGGTGGCTGCGGCCGGACGGTTGGCGGTGTTCACCAACGAGGCAGTCGATCCGGACCAGGCTGGGAATTCCCAGTCTGCGAACCTCGACCTGTTTGCGGTGGCAGAGCCCTTCGACGCGAGCAGCTTCGTGCATGAAGAGTTCTATCGGCGCTTCGGCTACGGGACCAACGGACCGGAGTACTCGCCGGGTGCTGGCACGAACTGCCGCCATGAGGTCCACGTCGCCTATGCATTGCAGCGCGGCGAACCTGTCCGAGACTGCATCTTGAACGCCTACCGCCGTGACGGCGATGCCGTGGATGCCGGGCGCCACGACCTGCACTGGCTGCAAACGTTGATCGAGGTACCAGCGCTACGGGGTGCACTGTCCGCCAACAAGCTGCAGGCGCTGTGCTCGGTGATGCGCCATGACAAGCTGGCGATCACGGCGCGCAACGCTGCACGCCTGATTGCCTTGGTGAAGCCGCTGCCTGATGACTGCACCCATGTCGACGTCGACAATGCCCTGTATGCCGCGAAAGTGGTCCCACCGCTCTCCGCCCCGTTGGGCAAGGCCCCGACCGGAGACGATGCCAAACCGGTGTCGCCGCTGGCCGCACGTTTGCACGCCTTGATCGGTGCTAAGCGATATGCGAAGCACGTTGAGCGAGTGGCAGCGGAGCGGACCAAGGGCAACCTCAGTGAGCGGCGCTTCCAGTCGGAAATGACCATGGCCGCAGTCGAACGGGACCATGCCAGCTTCAGCTGGCCCAACCGCTTCGCCCTGGCCGTGCTGCAGCGGGACATCGCGACGCTGCTGCAGGTCCTCGATACGCCGAACGACCGCAACACGTCGTCCAAGCGTGCCCTGCGTGAGGTGTGCGGTGTCGCGCTGACGGGAGTCCCCGCGATAACGCGCCGGCGCCGCATCTTCGAGATGTGCGGCTTTTCCGAGTCGGAGCAGCAGCAGTGGGAGCTTCAGGCCCAGGCTGCGAAGTCCCAGCGCCTGCAGGAGCAAGACGCCGAATGTGCGCGCAAGCGTGCCGAGGCCTCGCGCTGGAATCTGAATGGCAAGCGGATGAACGGCCGGGAGTACGTGGATCTGTGCATCGATGAAGGCTTCAGCCAGATCCGACACTTCCCGCGTGGGAGCGCTAGGGTCTACTACATTGAGCAGCCCGCGACACGCACCGCCCGGCGCCTGCGGGCCAAGGATGGCACGCTGGACTATGCCCGTGCCCGCCTGTCCAAGCCGGTGACCGCGCTGGCGATGGCCGCGTGAGCTTCCTTGCAAATTTCCCCCGGCCTTGCGCCGGGGGACCTCTCTCCCTCATAAGCGATACGCAATCTCTCGCCTTTCGGCATTCCGCTCGTGCCGCGTTGCCTGTAGTCTTGTCGATGAAGCGTTGTTCGCACTGATACGGATTAGTCCAAACAGCGTTTTACCCGCGTCTAGCGACGCATCGACCCAAGCCAGCACTGCTGGCGCATTCATTGAACCTTCCCACAGGGACACCCTCCCTGTGGGAAGAGTGGCTTTGTGGGATCCCCTTTAGGAATTCCCATGAAAGTCAATCCGCTCCAACTGCAAACGCTTCTCGCAGCCTTCATTCCGGCACGCCTGCCTGTCCTCATTACCGGTGCCCCTGGCATCGGCAAGAGCGATATCGTCGCCCATGCCGCCAAGGCGGCCGGCTACGACCTGCTGATCTCCCACCCGGTGGTGGAGGATCCAACCGACTCCAAGGGCCTGCCGTTTCCGGCAACGGACGGTGCCGGCGCCAAGTTCCTGCCTTTCGGGGACCTGGCCACGGCGCTTAACAGCACGCGCCCCATGGTCTGGTTTATCGACGACCTCGGACAGGCCTCCCCGGCCGTCCAGGCCGCCAAGATGCAGCTGCTGCTCGCACGGCGTATCGGTGAGCACGTACTGCCGGACCACGTCACCTTTGTCGCGGCGACCAACCGTCGCAGCGACAACGCGGCGGTGTCCAACATCCTGGATCCGTTGAAATCGCGCTTCAGCACCATCGTGGAGCTGGAGCCGACGATTGAGGATTGGACGCGCTGGGCGGTCACGAACAACGTGCCGCCGGTGCTGATCGCGTTCCTGCGCTTCCGTCCGGACTTGCTGCTCTCCACGGAGCGCAGCAAGGAGGTGGAGAACCTGCCGTCGCCGCGAGGCTGGGGTCATGTGGCGCGCCAATTGCCGCTGGTACCCCCGGGCATGGAAATCATCGTCACGGCCGGCGCGGTAGGCGAGGGGGCAGCACTCGAGTTCGAGTCGTTCCGCCAGATCTACCGCGAGCTGCCCAGCGTGGACTCGGTGCTGGCTGCGCCGGAATCCGCCAGGATCCCGGACAACGTGGCGGCACAGTTTGCCATCTGTTCGGCGCTGGCATCTGTCGCCAACGAGAACAACTTCGATCGCGTGATGGTGTATGCCAATCGCCTGTTCGAAGCCCATCTCGGTGAGTTCGCTGTGATGCTGGCCACGGACGCGGCACGCCGCGACTCCCGGATCTGCGCCACTCCGGCGTGGATCAATGCCCAGGGCGGCAAACTGGGTGCGCTGCTGCTTGGCAATTGATCCAGGCAACCAGCCCCCTTTCCTTCTTCATCCGCTGACGGCGAGCCATCTGGCTCGCCGTTTCCTTTTCTGCCGTATCTATCCCATTTCCAGGACTCATCATGAACATTACCAACATCACCAAGCGCGTCATGCTCGCCACCTTCAACACGTCGGTGTGGCGCGCGCGCAAGTTCGACACCCGGGCCACCGAGGAGGTCGAAGCCAATCATGACGCCAAGGACATTGGCCGCTTCAACAAGAAGCTGCTGACCGAAGGCGCCACGTCCTACAAGGAGGTGTGCGCAATTGCCAACCGTGCGCGAGCCTACTTCGATGCACACTCGCTGGACTATGACCAACTGGGCGTACGGCTGCTGCCCACCGACATCTACATGGAGGTCGCCGACCGCCAGCGCCAGTTTCAGGACGAGTTCAATGCCGCGACCGCGGTGTTTCTCTGTGACTATCCGCGCCTGAAGGAGGAGGCGCGCTCGGCCTTGAATGGGCTCTTCGATGAAGCCGACTATCCGACGCCGGCTGAGCTGGCCAAGAAGTTCGGCATGCGTCTGGCGGTGCTGCCGTTTCCGGATGCCAGCCAGTTCGACATCGCGCTGCCGGCAAACGTGCTGGACGGCCTGCGGGCCGACATGGACCAGCGTGTGCTCGGTGCGGTGAAAACCGCAAACGACGACCTGGTCGGACGCCTCTTTGAAGCTGTGCAGCACTTCGCCAACCGCCTGTATGGAGCGACGAACGTGCGGCTGGACGTGGCTGACAAGGTGCGTGAGCTGAGCGCGCTGTTGCCGAAGCTGAACTTCTCCGGGGACCCGGCGCTCACGCGCATCCTGGAGGACACGCAGCAGCATCTGGCCCGGTACAGCGGCCTGGACCTGCGCAACTCGACTGACCTGCGCAAGCAGGTGGCCGAGAAGGCGATGGAGATTGAGGCACAGATGGCCGCCTTCATGGGCGGTCCGCCGCCGTCGGCCATGTCGGAGGCGCCGGCGCCGACGTCGCAGCTCTTCGAGATGCTGACTGCGTGAGGCGAGTATGCGCGATCGAATCTCGAAGCAGCGTTCCCAGCTCATCCTGTCGCAGCCGTTCTTCGGAGCGTTGCTGATGCGGTTGCAGCTGGTCGAGGATCCGTCATGCAAGACGTTCTGGGTGGATGGCGTCTCGCTGGGTTACAACCCTGCGTACGTCGCTACCCTGAGCGATCTTGAGCTGCGCGGCAGTCTGGCGCACGAGGTCCTGCATCCGGCCAACGGGCATTGCTGGCGCCGCGGCGTCCGCGACGCCGCCCGTTGGAACCAGGCGTGTGATTATGCGATCAATCCGTTGGTGCTCAACGCCGGCTTGCAGTTGCCGGCCGGCGCGCTCATCGATGGACGTTTCCTCGGCAAGTCCGCGGAAGAGGTCTATGCCATGCTGCGCCAGGAGGCATCCGACCAGGCGCCGCCGCAGGTCCCGCCACAGCCACAGCAGGAGGGCAACGGCGAGGGTGACGGTGGGTCGCCGCCCCAGCCCGATGGCCAGGACGGCAATGCGGAAGGGACGGCCGGTGACGAGCCGTCGCAGGCCTCGCCAGAGTTCTCGCCCGGCGAGGTGCGCCAGCAACCGCAGGCCGACCAGCAAACGCTGGCCAACGAGTGGAAGGTAGCGACCATGCAGGCGGCGAAGGCCGCGCAGATGCGGGGCAAGCTGCCGGGCGAGTTAAGTGCGATGGTGGAGTCAGCCACGCGGGCGTCGGTGGACTGGCGGGCGGTGCTGCACCGCTTTGCCTTCGAACAGACCCGGTCGGACTACAGCTGGGCGATGCCGAACCGGCGGTACACCCACATGGGGCTGTACCTGCCGGCTTTGCATGACCAGTCAGTCGGCGATGCGGTCTTCGTGCGCGATACCAGCGGTTCGGTGTTCGACGAGACGCAACGGCAGTTCGGGGCGGAAATCGAAGCAGTCTTCGCTTCGCTACAGCCGCGGCGACTGTTCGTTTTGGACTGTGACACCCGCATCGCGCAGGTGCAGTGCTTTGAACGGGGTCAGGCGATCGAACTGGGCGCTATCTGTGGCGGTGGCGGCACGAGCTTCGTGGCGCCGTTCGACTGGCTGGAAGAACAGGGTATCGCCCCGGCGTTCCTGGTCTACCTGACGGACATGCATGGAAAGTTCCCGTCGGCGCCGCCGGCGTATCCCACCCTGTGGGCGTCGACCACGCCGCTCCATCGGATTGCACCGCCGCCGTTTGGTGAGGCGCTGGAGGTGATCGTTTGAACCAACCCCGGGGACAAGTCCCCGGGGTTTTTCTTTTTTGTGGGGCCGGAGCAGTGGAAGTACCCGGGCCTTTCCCTCTCCTCAGGCGTCTGGGGTCTTGCGCGACTTGGCCAGCTTCTCGGTGGCAGCAATCAGGTCCGCCGGGCTGCAATCCAGCGCTCGCGCCAGCCGAAATATGATCGCCAGCGACGGCATGTGCTGACCGCGCTCTATCTTTCCCGTGTGCGATCGCTCGATCCCGGCGAGGTTAGCAAGAGCTTCTTGGGCGATTCCAGCCGCAAGCCGGCGAGCGCGAACAGCGCCGCCAAAGGCCTGTGCCAAGTGGGAGTCAAAAGTCACGGTGCCGAGCGGACGGCCACGCTGGATAGGACGCTTCTGCATGGCTTAAGCGTGGTGCTGCAGACCGGCTTAAACCACGTTATATTTAACTCTTTTCCTATGGTCAGGTGCGCCCGTTGAACAGCACTATCGGCAAGGCTTGGCAACATTCGCCTTGCGGCATCGCGGCCTGTACAAAATAGAAGACCCGGTACGGGGCGCGCGCAGCTTCCGCTGCATGGTGAAGCAGCAGTTCCCCTTCGTTTCCTTTGTCGGCACGCAGGGCTCCAACCTGCCATGGCTCACCGTGCCGGGACTGTTCACCGTGGATGAATTGGTTTCGCTGCGGCAGGTCGGGGGTCAGCAATAATGACGGCCCGGAGGAAACCGGGCCGTGAGAGGGCGTAAAAGATGGCCAATCGAGCGCGTTATTGCCAATAGGGTGAACTCACGTGCTCGGGGTTCCCGCTGTAATAGTCTCCGTGAGCTCGGCGGGCTGGGGCGGGTCTACCGCGATGGATTCCCGCGCAAAAATGTGTGCATCGCTCCCGGAGCCAATTGCGGCCACGCGAGAGATTTTGCTCTCTAGATTCGCGTTCAGGCCAAGGCGGATCGTGCCGGCATAGAAGATTTCACCCTTCACTCGGCCATTGATCAGCAACGTACTGCGCGCGGCGACATCGCCTTCCACGATGCCATCGACGATGACATGGTCGCCTTCAACTTTGCCGCGAACGACGCCGCCAGTTCCGACATGTAAGAGACCGGCGGTGGCGGACAGATTGCCGTCGATTAGACCAAGGCAGGTCATCCCGTGATCCGCGGCGACATCGCCGTGGATGCTCATACCATGATTGAGCACGCTGAAGGTGGGAGTCGTTTTCATGGCGGCCTCAGAACAATTTGATGTCGGTGGCTGCGTTGCCGTGCTGCGCACGGTTGGCAGGGGGGGGTGGCGGGCTTCGCCTGCGCGGGCGCTGGCTCGGCCTTGTGCGATCCAGAAGGATTTCTTGCAAGAGCCTCGCCAGATAGAGGGCGGGCTACTGGGGCAACCGGCATCGGTGACTGTGCCACAGGCTGCGGCGGCGCCGGCTTAGGGGAAAGCTCGGAGGGCTGCGTCATCTCGGACTGGTGCGCCGTTGCGGCTGGCAGTGTCGCGGCCGGGTTCACGATGGTTTGAACTGGGGTAGCCAGTTGCGCGGGATTTGGTGCTTGCGTGACGGTTGCCGTGGCGGGTGCCGCGTCGCCGGGAGCGTCGACAACAGCGACACGCCGATGTTGCCAGTTGGCGAGTGACATGCCGATGGCTCCAGCCATCAGGATACCGGCGACAATGCCGGCGACCACAAGAGCGGCTCTGTTGTAGCTTCCCCAGTGGCGTGACGCGCGCGCGGCCGCGTAGACGGGGGGCGGCAACATCCGGTTGCCGGAATGCTGGACGCCTATCGGCGCTTCGATGGTAAGTGGGGAATGGGCGAACTGCTCGTGCAGACGCTGGATCTCTCGAATGTCCACGTGGGTCCTTGAGGTTCGGTAGGGAGTAGACGCACTCAAGCCGGCAGGCGGCTGCCATCGTCGGCAAACCGGTCGCTGTCCGGGATGCAGAGTGCGTGAATGGTGTTGATGCGGCGGCTCGCGATATCGAGCTGCGTATCTCTTTCGGTCCCGGAGATCGAGCGTCCGATTTGAGCGAACAATGTTGCCGAAGAGAGCTTGTCGTATTGGTTCAACAGACGCAGTAGCCGACCAGCGAGAGCGTTGGGGACTTCGAGAACAACGGACTCATAGCCAATTGCGAACTCAAGCTGGTTTTTCCACGCGAGCCATTCGTTCACGCGCGCGAACCATTCTTCAGCCTCGCGGAACGCTTCATCTAGCGCTTTGACCTTGCCATCCCGCGCGACAGAGCACTTGGCCGCGCAAAAATAGAAATCGTCATGCAGGAATCGGCGGGTGAAGACCGACGAGAACGAAACTTCGACCCTCGTTGCCGTCTCGGGAACGATGCGCCCGATGCGGTCTTCGCTGATGAGCCGCGTGATGGGCTTGAGGCCAGTGTCTGGCTTGGCTTGCTCGGGCGTATCCGCTTGCGTCGGGGGGGATTGGGAATCTGGTGGGTTGGGGGGAAGTGTCCCCGGCTTCTCGGCCATGTCCGTGAACGTGAGTCTCTCTCGGGGGAGATTCTCGGCCACGACGGGGGCGAGATGCGTGTCGTAAGGTTAGCGATTTTCGTGAGATTACGCGCTTTGCATCGGTGCCCATTCGATGCATAATGATCTCACTTCTCGCGTCTCCGACGCATCGACCTGACTCCCTCGCGAGTCCATAGCATTTTCAAGTCGTGCCCTAGCGCATGCGCCGACCGGTTGGCTACCGGTGTGGACATTCTCTTGTGATGAGCATTTTCGCCATTTGCTCCCCATCTATCATCCGTAAAACGCGTCCTGCATCAGTGCTGCTTTTGGCATGCGCTGTGGACACCGTTCGAGCTCGGGACCATGTGGGTCTCTCTCTCTTGGCCCCTCCTGGGCAGAACGGCCGTCGTCGGCTGATCCGTGATCCCTGCGGAGGAACTTCGGTTCTCAATGGGTTGTAGTGCAGCGTGACCATGCTGCACGAGGACGACTTTACGTCCTCACATAGAGCTTGCGCATTGGCGCACGGCTCCCTGTTTGCCACGCCCCCGGAAGGGGCGTGGCAACGGGTTTTCCTGCGAACAAGCTCGCTTCCGCATCGCCGGAGCGGGCTTTTTTTGTTTGTAGGAACCCTCGAACAGGAGCTGATCATGCTGTCTGCCATCGACCAGAATTCCGAGATTCGTGCCGCGATTGCGGCCGCGCTTGCCCGTAGGCGGCCCGACTATGTCGACATGCCGCACGCGTGGCGAAGTTTGTGCGAAGCGGCCCACGTGGCCGGTCTAGCGGAACCCGCGCGAGCGGCGTTCCTTTCCCAAGTAACGACCCAGCGCGGGGCCGACACAGCCCTGCGCCTTCGGGAGCATGCTGCGTCCATCCGCGTCGCCGTCGTTCAGTTTCTCGAACGGAGGAGTAGCGCATCATGCAACGAGCCATTGGCTACAGCGACTTCAGCAGTCCCCGCAGTCTCATAGAGGAGCGGCCCGCCAGGCCCCCGATCATTGGCAAAATTCGCCCGGGCATCAAGGTGCTCACCAAGGCGGCGAAGGCCAACCCCGAGGCGGTCAAGATCCACGACGCCATGCTGGCGCTTGGCGAGTCGTTCGAATCCATCGGCAACGAAATCGAGCGCAAAACCAAGCTTCGCAACGCGCTGGTACCCAAGAACACCGGGTGGTTCACCTGCCGCGGTTCGGACTTCACCAACCCGGCCACCGCCGAGGAGATTCTCCAGAAGTACGGGGAGGATCGCGGCGACGGGCTCAAGCTGTGGCGCTTTCCGGTGATTTTCGCCTTCGACGACTGGCTGGCCAATATGCCCAACCAGTTAAAGGTCTGGGGCTCCCGCGGCCTGCAGTACTTTTCGGACTACGGGCCAGACGGCAAGCGATACTGCAAGATGTACGCAGCGCCGGAAGTCGATCAGCGCGCGCAACGCGCAAAGCGTCTGTTCGGCGGGCGGACCATCATCCTGCGCCAGGACAATGCCATTCCCGACGGCGTATGTGATCCGCATCAATGTCCGCAATACCAGGATCGCAAATGCAACCTCAGCGCGAGCTTTTTCTTTGCGATTCCGGACGTCCGCGGCCTTGGACTGATCGAATTGCCCACCAACTCCATTTACGTGCTGCAGAAGGCGTATGCCGCCATGCAGACGGTGGCAATGGCACGCGGTGGACGCTTGGCCGGCATGCGGTTCTGGCTCTCGAAGAAGGCCGTCGAGATCACCCGCATCAGTGAAGATGGCCTGCCGATTCGGCAGGAGCAGATGCTCACCATGCTGGATGCGGAGATCGACCTGGGCGCGCTGCTGGATGGTGCTGACCAGCTCGCGATCGAGGGGGCAAGCCACGCGGTTGCGTTGCTGGAAGGCACTTCCGCAGCGACGGAGGATGTGCCGTTGGCGTCGACCGGAGAGTTCGCGGACGCCGTGCCAGTCGCGACGGTATCGGAGGGCACCGCAGGAGCGGTGCCCGAACCGGGCATGCCGACCATGGCTGGCGCATCCGACCCCGAGGATCGCGAGAGCATGCTGGCCGACCTTGCCGCCCGCCTCGGCATGGCAGCGGGGCAGGAGAAGATCGACCTGCTGACCTTCGCCCGTATCGAGTATGGGCAGGGCTGGACCAAGCGGCCCAAGGACATCGACAGCCTGATCGGCGAGATGCAGACGGCGCTGGTCAACCCCATGGCCTTCCGCGAGCAAGTCCACGCCCGCGTTCGCGAGGCGACATTGCCGGTCTGACGGCATCGAGAGTGAACGACGCAAAAGCGTCGTCACTCTTTGCAATCCCCATTTCCCCTTCACCCGTGGCCACCGGCTGCGCCTTCCCCATGCCTTTGGAGAATCACATCATGCTCGACGCCAATGAGAGCCTGCTGTTGGCTCACTTTTCTGACCTGCACTACTCGCCCGGCCGTCTCGCCGAGGCGGATCGCTGCTTTGGATTCGCGGTTGAACACGCGATCGCCGCCGGCAGTCGCATCGGCGTCGTCTCGGGCGACTCGACCGATCATCGTCTGGATGCCCACAGCCCGGCACTGCGTGTGCTGGCCGAACGTATCCAGCAACTGTCTGATCACATGGCCGTCGTCATGCTCCAGGGAACCTATTCCCACGAGCCGCCCGGCACACTGGATCTGTTTCGTCTCGTTGGCGGCCGCTACCCGGTCTACATTGCCGACCGGATTCACCAGGTGGCGCTGCGCGATGGGGCGTTTGTTCCGTCCACCGGCGCGCTGTTCACGCCAGCGGAAATCGAAGAGCTCCTCGCAAGCGGGGTGCCGGAGGTGGTGTTCACCTGCGTCCCTACGGTCAACAAGGCCATGCTCGCTGCCGCAGTCGGGACAGCCGAGGCCGCGACCGCGGTGGGGGACCATCTGGCCACCTACCTGCATGCCGCCGGTACGGTGAACCGGGCCTTGCGGTCCCGGGGCATTCGCACGGTCGGTATCTCGCACGGCACCGTGAACGGCTGTCAGACCGAGCACGGCGTGCCGATGGCCGGATTCGACCACGAGTTCACCATTGGGGCGCTGTTCGACGCGGAATGCGACGGCTTCATGCTCGGTCATATCCATCGCGCCCAGCAATGGGACCGCGAGGGCCGGCTGGTGGCGTATCCGGGCTCGATCGGACGCTTCCACTACGGCGAGATCGGTGACAAGACCTACCTGCAATGGCATGTCACGCCGGGACGCGCGACAACCATCCCAGTGGTGACGCCTGCCCGGGAGACACTGTGCATCGACTTCGATGGCCCACCCGACATGTCGGAGCTGGCCCGCGTCGCCGCGCAGGCTTCCGACAAGTTCGTGCGCATCCGTTGGGTCGTGGACGAGGAGCACCGTCAGCTAGTCGATCGCGATGCCATCGGCGTGCTGTTTGCCGGTGCTGCCGAAGTGAAGCTGGAAGGCCGCGTGCTTCCCGCCGTGCGTAGTCGCGCGGAAGGTATCAGCCGTGCCGCCAGCCTGTCGGAGAAGATCACCCGGTGGGGCGAGTTGACGCGAGTCGACACCGTCCCGCTGCTGGATCGTCTGTCAATGCTGGAGCATGCGGATCCGCAGGCCATCGCAGACCTGGTGCTGCAGCAGCTAGACGGCGCCGGCGACTCGATCGTGGTCGACGCAGCGGCCGTGCCTGACGTTCTGTTGGCTCCAACAGATGACACCGTTGCGACAGCAGAGCCGCCAGTGCCTGTCGCGCGTGCCGAGCGCTTCCTTGAGGAGGTCACGACATCGCCGCAAGCGATGGACTGGCTCTCCGATGACCTGTTCGCGGAAGTGACCGCCTAACCCTTGAGCCTGGCCGCAAGCCATGTTCCGACAGCCCTGTGGCGGCTGTCGAAACAAGGTTTACCCCGCGTCGTACGGACGCATCGACCGTAGTTTCATCCCTTTGACCCCTGACGGGTGCTTCCCGTCCGGGACAGCACTCCGTCTTATCTGGAGTGCATCATGATGTTTTACCCTGCGGGCCCCGACTGGGCCCAAACCTTTGAAACCACCATCGCCGCATCCGATCTGGCCGCGCGCCTGGGAGACGCACACGGCTTTACCCGCAGTACCTTGTTCCAGCCGTTTGGGGCAGGGCGGGGCGCGGTGATTGCCCAGCGCGACCATCTTCTGGTCCTCGCGGTGCACGCCGCCGACGGCCAGCACTGGTACGAGGTCACCCCCTCGCTCGAAATGCAGAACCTTCTCTGGTCGTTCTCCAACGGCTACGCCAGCCAGTGGAGCGCACTGGAGTTGAAAGCGCTCTGCGGGTGCACGGCGTGGCCCGAAGTGATTGCGCTGGCCCGCCAGCAGTTTGCGGCCGCTGTGCGCTCCCTGGAGCGTGCGCTGGCCGGACTGCCCGAACAGGACACCCCAGCCGCAGCCCCTGACATGCCGTTCTACGACGGCGACGTGATGGAGCTGCCGTCCGACTACCTGTCGTCCATGACTGGTGCGGAGGTGTCCGAATGCGTCCACTGAAACTCACCCTCTCGGGTTTTCATGGCGTGCGCGACGGGATGCGCCGTGACAGCGTGACGCTGGACTTGACTCACTTGCCAACCGGCCTGATAGCGCTGGTCGGCCCCAATGGGGCCGGCAAGACGACGCTGATGGACAACCTGCACCCCTACCCGATCATGCCGAGCCACGCCTCGAAAATGACCGCGGATGGCTTCTCCTACTGGGATCACCTCTGTGGCACCCGTGGCGAGAAGGATCTGGAGTGGGAGCACGCCGGCAAGCTGTACCGTTCGGCGTTCGCTTTCCGGAACCCGGGCAAGAGCCGCAAGGCCGAGTACTACCTGTTTGAGAAGGGCGCCGCCGGAGACTGGGTGCCGCTGCAGTTGCCGGACGGCACGCTGTCGGATGGCAAGGCCGATACCTACAACCGCTGCATCGAGGCGGTGTTGGGGTCGCCCGAAGCGTTCTTCACCAGTGTGTTTTCTGCCCAGAACCGTCGCCCAATCGCCAGCTACCAGGCCAGCGAGATCAAGCGCCTGCTGGCTGAGCTGCTTGGGATCGATCACCTGCGCGACCTGTCGGCGAAGGCCGGCGACGTGGCGAAGGTGCTGGGGCGCAGTCTGGACACCCTCCAGCGCGAGTTGGTGGGGCTGTCCACCCAGCGTGAGCGGGCCGGGCAGCTGGGCCGGGAGATCGGCCAGACCGACGAGGCATTGACGGCGGCGCGGCGCGAGCGCGATGCGGAAACAGCCAACGGCGCAAAGCTCCTGCAGGAGCGCGCGACGCTGGCTGCCAGGCAGAGCGCGAGCGCGGCGACCGAAGCGCGTCTGCGCGAACTCAGGCAACGGGAGACCGAACTGGGGGCACGCCGGCGGCAGTTGGAGTCCGACCACCGGGCGACAGCCACTCGTGCCGCAACGCGGCGCCGGGAGCTCGAGCAGCTGGTGGCCAGCCGCAAGCTGACCCTGGCCGAAGGGCCGGCGATCCTCGCGGCCGCCGAGCAGCGCGATGCCTTGCAGATGGCCATTGGCCGGAAGCAAGGTGAGTTGGGCGCGTTGCAGCAGGCAGTGAACCAGTTGGAAGCGCAGCGGACGCAGCATGCCGCGCTTTCCACCGAGTTGCAGGGGCTTGAAGCTCGCGGCAAGTCGGCGGCGCAGTTTGCTTGCTCGCTGAAGGCGCAGGCCGATGTGATCGACACGGTGCCATGCCGGACCGATCCGATGCACAACACCTGCCCGTTGCTGGCGCAGGCGCGCGAAGCCCAAGGCAAGCTGGCCGAACAGGTCATCACGGTGCGGGATTTGCGGGCCAGCTACCAAGCCAAGCAGTTGGCGATGAAGCCGCTGGCCGAAGCGCTGGCTGCACTGCCCGGCCAGCGTACGGCATTGACTGCCCTGCAGGCGGAGTTGGCACGGAACCAGCAGGAGTTGCAGCGCCTGACCGCGCTGGCGGCCCGCAAGCCGATGCTGGACGTCGCCCGTGAGGGCCTGGCGCAGGCTGAGCGGGATCTGACGGCACTCGGTGAGGAGGAGGCGGCTGCCGCGGCAATTTTCGCGCGGGAAGTGGCCGACGCCGACGCGCAGGTGGCGACCGTGCAGCGCGAGTTGTCCGGGCTGGCCACCGAAGACGTTTCTGGCATGCTGGCCGCGCTGGACCTTCGTATCCGCCAGAGCCGGGAGGCCGTGGTGGCGCTTGATGGGCGAATTGAAGTCTTGATTCGCCAGCAGGCCACCTTGTCGACTGAACTCGAACGGGTCACCGCCATGGTTGCCGGCTTGCCCGCGGTTCAGGGAAAGGCCGATCGGCTCTCTGACGAGATCGCGCAGTGGAAGCTGCTCGCCAAGGGATTGGGCAACGACGGCGTCATCGCGTTGTCCATCGATGACGCGGGCCCGGCCCTCACAAGCATCGTCAACGACCTGCTGCTCGCTTGTTACGGACCGCGATTCACCATCGCGATTCAGACGCAGACGACGCTGGCCAATGGAGAGAAGCGTGAAGGGTTCGAGATCGCCGTCAACGACGGGGAGAACGATTCCACGAAGGACTTCTCGGTGATGTCAGGCGGACAGAAGATCTGGATCAACGAGTGCCTGACCCGCGGGATTGCGCTCTACCGGGCGCAGGATACCGGACAGGCCTTCCAGACGCTGTTCACCGACGAAGCGGATGGCCCGTTGGACCCCGAGCGCAAGCGAGCCTTCATGCGAATGAAGCGCGAAGTGCTGCGCCAGGGCGGGTACGAGCGGGAGTTTTTTATCACTCATACGCCAGACTTGGTTGACGAAGCCGATGCGGTCATTGACGTGGTTGCCTTGGCCGCCCAGTAGTTCGAACACCAACCCCTTTATCGCCATGCCCGTTGTCCCGAAAGGGGCACGGGCATTTTTCTTTTGAATGAGGAATCAGTGATGGAAAGCAATAATGATCAGCGCACGGTCTTGACCGAAGAGCAGGACGGGGCGGTCGCCCAGTCGATCGAGCTAGGCAAGCGGCAGATACAGCAGGAAATCGCCACCGGCCGGATTCCGCCGACGGTAACGGACTTCGCCAGGCTGCACGATTTCGTGGATGCCAATGAGTTCGGGGGACTGTGTGAGGACGAAGGCGAGTGGAACCGCCTGTTCCCACGCACCAGTGCTGCAGAGGAAGATGCCTTTTGCGAGGCGGCCAACCGCGTGCAAGAGGCGCTGGGAAAGTGGTTGGCCGCCAGTGTTGAGCGTAACGCGTTGTTGGTCGAGAAGCTGGTCGAGGACGCACTGAACGCGGCGTGCCTCTCCGTGCAGGACGGTCTCAAAGTGAGCGCCGGCGACGTAGCGGGCGTGTTCTTCTCCGGATCGCAAAAGGAGGCTTTCCAAGCGATGTTTGCGCGCTACGTGCTTTGCGAAATCTCCTGGATGGCTGAGGAAGAAGGGGATTGACCCGGTTTCAATCGCTTCGTGCGTGTTGTAGAATCGTTGCACTTCTCGCGTCTCTGACGCATCGACCTTGCTGGTTCGCCAGCACAGCTTTTTCTTTTCCCATAGGGGCTTTGTCCCTATGGGCAAGGCTCCGTCTTCCTAGGAGTCTTGCCATGCTGATTCAATCTCGCACGTCCGGCGCAGTGGTTCTTGCAATCGTTGCGGTGCTGTTCGTCGCGCTTTACTTCATCGTCACCGCACCCGGTGATGTCCTTCCCCAATCGCAACTCTTTGGTTGCGGCTTGGCGATTGTCTTGATCGGCATCCTTGGGGTCACGGCACGCGTGCGCAGTCTGCGCAAGATCCGGAACCTCATGAAGCTTGTCCGCGCCGGCTGGCAGTAAGCCCGCCCATCCCATTCATCGCCCTCTTCGGAGGGCATTTTTTTTGTTCTTTGGAGTAGCTCAAGGTGCCTGATGGTGATGCTCGCCATCGATGAGCATCCTTTGATGGTAGGAAGCGCCCGCGCAAGCAGTTGGACTCTGGCGTCCGCGCCGTGGCGACATTCACAGCAGCTTGATGCTGCTTCTCTCTCAAATCGCCTGCAGGTTCTGGCTTGCAAGCCTCAGTACTTCAATGATGGAAAAAATCATGATTCCGGCCGATAAGGCCGCCAAGCTGTTGCCCCGTGGCAAGAAGGTGCACACGTTCTTCAAAGTCTTCGGCTGGATGGGGGCCGACGTCGATCGGGACAAGGTGCTGGCTGCATTCGAGTCGGCCAAGGAGGTCGAGATCTCGGCCGACGCGGCAGGCTTCAACCATCACCTTGCCGTGGTGATGGACGGCATGCGCACCTACATCGACACCAACCAGACCGCGCTCCGCAACCTGCATCCGCAGCTGGCTGGTGCATGAGGGGAGCGATCGATGGACCTCATCGTCAGCGTTTGCCTGAATGCCCCGGCATTCCACGGCTCTGCCGGACCCGCAGAGGCGGCCCGCCGGCTTCGCCAGTTGGCCAGTGAAATCGAAACCAACGTGCCGGATTTCTCGGCTTGCCCGGAAGGGCATCGAATTGCCGGCTCCCCGGAGGACTGCAGCTGTATTGCATACGTCGCGGACCTGTAGAAAACCATTCTTCCAATCCACCCATGGGGGCACGCCCCTATGGGGGTGCCCTGTCCAAATGAAGGGGCACCATGCAAGCCATTTCTCTCTTCCCCGTTGGGGCACTCGATCCCATCGAGGACCTGGCGGATCGGGCCATCCTGGCCATTCGCCAATTGCTGGAGGCCGGACATCCTCTGGTCGTCGCCTACAGCGGCGGCAAGGACAGCAGCATCGTGGCAGCACTCGCGTTGCATGCGGCTGTGCTTCACCGCGCCGCCGGCGGCAACCCACTGGTGGTGGTCACCACTGGTGACACGCTCGTAGAGTCACCCGAGGTGACGGAGCATTACCGCGCCGAGCTGAGCCGCATGCGTGCGTTCGGCAAGCGGAACGGCATTAAGGTGCAGACGGCCATCGTCCAGCCCGTGCTGGCCGCAACATTCCAGATAAAGGTCTTGTCGGGCCGGGCGCTGCCAAGTTTCCCCGGTACGCACGGTGACTGCTCAACCGACCTCAAAATACTCCCACAACGTGCCTTCCGGCGCGGGCTCTTCCGGTCGCTGTCCCAGCAAGGACACGCCGAACCCGTAACGCTGCTTGGCACGCGTTACGCGGAAAGCGCACGGCGCAACGTCAATATGCGACAGAGAGGGGAATCAGCAACTCGGCCTGCGCGCAATCAAGACGGAGACTTGGTGCTTAGCCCGGTTTGCCACTGGCAGGACGACGACATTTGGGAGGGCCTCGCTCTTTACGGCAGCAGCGTGCGGCCCGGCTACTCCGACTTCGAGGACATGCGTCGCCTCTACGCGCACGCGGTGGGCACGTCCTGCGCTGTTGTCGCTGACGCGATCCTCTACGGAGGTAGCGGCTCGCGGCGCCAGGGTAAATGTGGCGCCCGGCTCGGGTGCCACGTATGCCAGATGGCCGAAGACAAGAGCCTGGCCAACATGGTCGAATACGACGAGCGCTATGCCTACGCCGCAGGCCTGCAGCGGCTGAACCGCTTCATCCGGAACACCCGCTTCGACTGGGGCCGTCGCCACTGGGTGGGTCGAACCATACGCGGCGGCTTCATCAAGGTCCAGCCGGACACCTACCATCCAACGATGGTGCGGGAACTGGTGCGGTACATGCTTCAACTGGACTACGACGAGCAGTGTCGCGCTGAAAGAGCCGGGGAACGTCCAAAGTTCGAACTCCTGCCGTTGGACATGCTGGTAGCCGTCGACGCGCTTCAGTCGCTGAACGGGCTGGCTAGACCGTTCGCGGCCTGGGCCGACTGGCGCGATATCCGCACGCGCGGTATCCGGTACGACATCCCGGACGTGCCACCGGTTGCGCAGACTGCTGTGCCGCAGGCGCGCTTTCTGCACGTCGGTGAAGAGTGGGACGATACGGCCGCCGCTGCGGAGTGGACCGGTCTGCGCGATCCCTACCTCGAGAGCTTCACGGCGGATTCGGCCTGTGGGCCGGAGATCCAACTGACGGCGAGCGGCCGCGCGATCTGGTCGTTACCGACAGATCAGCAGTTTTCCGTGGACGTGGAAGCTGCGCTGCTGATTTCCGAGTTCGAACTGGACCGCTTGTTGGAGACCCACGATGCCGGCGTGGCGCCTGGTCAGGTCGTCTACGGCTACCGCTGGTACGCGCAGTACGGCTGCCTCACGCTGTCGCACGGACAGCGCGCCGAGCACGACGAGGTCGCGCGGCGCACCGCGTACAAGGACCGCCTCGGGCTGACCCTTGAGTATGACGTCGGGGCCTTGCGCGAGCGGGCGCTGCCCTTCGAAGCCTTGCAGCCGGCTGGACAGGCGGCGTGGCAGCAGGTCGCGACGCCGCAGCATTCGCTGTTCTGATGACCGTCAACATGCAGAAAAGCCCCGGAATCTCACGATTCCGGGGCTTTTCCTTTTGCAGCTGTCGGCCGCGAATCGATTACAGCGCGGCGTCCTTGAGCTTCTTCAGGGGACGCACTTTCACCTTCACGCTGGCCGGCTTGGCGGCGAACCATTGCTCCTGGCCGGTAAAGGGGTTCTTGCCGAAGCGCTTCTTGGTGGCGGGAACCTGGATTGCTTGCACCTTGAACAGGCCCGGCAGAGTGAATTCGCCAGCGCCCTTCTTGTGAATGGCGCTGACGATGGTGTTTTCCAGATGGGCCAGCACCGTTTGAACGGTCCTCTTTTCCAGCTGAGTCTGCTCGATCAGGTGAGTCAGCAGGCTGGACTTATTGAAGGTGTCCTTGATGGGCTTGCCGACCGGGGCGGCTGCGGCGGCCCTCTTAGCCGGGGCGGCAGCCTTCTTGGCCGGAGCGGCTTTCTTCGCTGCGGTCTTCGTTGCAGTCTTTGCTACGGGTTTTGCTTTCGTGGCCATAGTCTTAGGTCTGGATAGAAATGCGCGCCTGCCAGCCGGATTTGGCTTTCATCGCACCGGCGAAGCATAGCAAAGAGGGGCGGCTGTGCAAGGCCGGGATTTCACGAGGCGTTCGAACGCTGCGCGCTTACAACGGTCTGTCGACAGGGATCGTGGCCGCGATGCGATCGCACGTGCGGTGGCTGGACAGGCCGAGCATCCGGCTGACTTCCTCGCGTGAGCGGCCGGCCATGAGGTGCCGGCGGCCGAAGGTGTTGCGCAGCGTGCGCGGGCTCAGCTCCGTATCCGTCTCGCCAATCGCTTCGAGAACCGCTGACACGATCCGTCCGAAGCTCATGTCCGTGATGGGGCGCCCGTCCGGATTCAGCGTGAACAGTCGATCGCCCTCGATCGGCAACGTTTTGCGCCGCGCCAGCCATGCACGAACGACGGGTACGGCAAAGTCGGGCAGGTGCACCGTGCGGGCGTCTCGGGGCCCGTGAGCGGCCACGAAGAGGTAAGGAGGGCGGGCGTTAGTGACTAGATCCGCGATGCGTGCGGCACGCGCTTCCCCTGCGGTGATGCCTGTCGCCAGAAACGTGGCCACGATGGCGTGGCTGCGCAGTTTTGCTAGATCGTTGACAGGCAAACTCAAAAAAGCCTGCAGCCGGGCATCGTCGTCGACGTCGAGATACTGAGGCGTGGGCTCCATGTCCGGCCACCGCTCGGTAGCAAGAAGCGGGGCGGCTGGGTTGTCCTTGCGCACGCCGGCGAAGACCAGATGTCGGCATAACCGGTCCAGCAGCTTGACGTACCGCATACGCGTGGCTTGGGAATAGGTTCGGGCCTCGGGGCTTAGCCAGAAGGCCTCGATATCATCGGCGCCAAATGCGACGACGGACTTCCCCCTGGCCAGCAGATGCCGGCGGAAGTGTTCGAACATGGCCTGATGCTGGACGATCGAGCGTGCCGCAAACGGGCGGCGATCGGCGCCGGCCGCCTCACGGGCTTGCCAGTCACGGTAGGCTAAGGTGGGATGACTGAGCCAGAGGGTATCCATGACCCCTGTTATATACTGAATTTGCTCTTGCCCACACCCCTGCCGCCTCACCGAGGCGGATATTGCGTGCAGCTGTCACGTCTCAAAGTTGTTGAGTTTTGTCTCACAGTTAGTGGGTTGGATTCTCAAAGTTAATGGGTAAAAGGCGCTGATGATGTCTGCGGCATGCTACGTGGAGGTAGACGTTGCCTGGAATCCGGCGCGGCGTATCACGGGCGGCAGCTTCCCCCGGCAGCTTCGAGGCCTTTTTAACGCGCTGCGCAAGGCGTCTGCGGGACAGCGATCCGGCGGGGCCACGCGCCTGGAGCGGACGGCGGACACCACGATCCGCCATGTGATGACCGATATCGTACAAAAACTGCGGACCATGCAGCAGCTGTGGCAGCAAGCGAGCGTGGCGTATTCCGACCCTCTAGCAGGGCAGGGGGGAATTGGGAGGAAACCTGCGGCCTGCTACACCGACTCGATGGAATTCAGAGACTGAAGAAGAACATAGTGCTGACCCAGTCTGACAGGGCCAAGCATGCACTCCGAGTTTGGAAGCTCTCGCTTCTATTACTATGCTTGACTCGGACGTTTCCGCTCTGACGAGCGGAAACGAAAAGCCGCGTAACGCAGTTGGCGCTGCATCACGCGGCTTAGAGTTCTGCGCAGGACCACGAGGCCTACGCATGTACGAAGTTTGATCATTGGGGTGGTACGTCCTCAGTATTGAACAGCGGGCATGCCGGGTCAAGGATTTTGTCGTCCTGCAATTCGCGAGGCGATTGAAACAATCCCCCGCGTGGAGGCTGATATGCCTGCCACCGCTCTGCCCACAGATCCCCTGGGGATATTCCGATGGAGTCCCGCGACACCCCGCATCGGTCGCCGAGCCGTGAGCTACTACGCAAGGTGGCCTTCTCCGACGCAGGGGCGCTCGATACTGCTGCAAGCCAAGGAGCTACTCCCGGTCACGGGCTTCCTGGAGGCCTGCGCGGTGTTGCAGCTCATCCAGCAGTTTCACGAGCAACCAGGGGTCCTGAGCCAGACCGCGGCCGGAGGATCGGTTGAGTACCGCCCGGACTTTGTCTTCTCCCGCAGCGGAAATTTGTATCTCGTGTTCGCGTGCGCGCGGTCAATTGCGCGGACCGTTGATTTGGCTGCCGATCTGATCGCCTACTACCAGGCGAAGCCCGTCAATTTTCGCGTTTGCCGATTCTCGCCGACCAAGGCAACTGTCGCCGCGCTGTTGGCTCTGAGTCCTGCACAACTCAAGCGGGGATTGCTCAGCGATGCCGAACGACGGTTAGTCATGCATCTCTTCGAGGAATGGACGGATACGCGTTGAATGCCGCCTCTATGGCGCGAGAATTGCCAACTACCAAGAGCGAGGTCGGCGGTTCATTCGGGGGATAGCTATGAAGCGAAACGATCAAGTTGCGACGTTGAAAATAGAGAAGCCCGTTGCATGTGCCTCCGAGCTTCTCGAAGCGGCGAAGGCAACGTCGGCGTGCGTGGGGAGCGGTTCCGGCACCTTCCGGTATGGAGGGAGGACCTATCAGGTTTGCGTGGCGCTTGACGCCAGGACGCTTATTTGCCGGGACCTGCAGGATGGCAAGCTCGTCGAGTTCGGTACGGATGAGGTCGGCTTTCCGCCGGCCGCTATTGTGGCGGGAGCAACTGGCCAGCTCCGCGACGCGCCTGATACTGTGCGCAAGGAGACCGCGCGACGGCGCCACTATCTGCGCGAAGTCGCCAGGCATGGCACAGGGGCGTTCCGCCGAGGCGACAGTTTGCGTGCCATCATTCGCCTTGTCGCGCAGCAATTCGGGGACGAACGGCCGCCGTCCGACTCCACGGTGGTGCGCTGGTGGCAAGCCCTGTTGCGCGATGGTTTCGCGGGACTGGTGTCTCATACGGACCTGCGGGGTGGAAAAGGGAAATCCCGCCTGAGTGCGGGCCACGTCGAAAAGATAACCGTGGCGGTGAAGCAGTGTCTGCAGCGACCCAGGCGTTCGGTCATTGAAATCCTTGGTGAGGCCAACCAGCAGGTCGCAGCGGAGAATGCTTGGGCACCTGGCGCGCCCGAGCGGCCGATCAGCCGTGCGACCCTTTACCGGTTTCTGCGGAGTCGGCCTGCCATTGAGCGGTTGTGTGCGACAGTCGGAGCGGCCGAGGCGCACCGGATGCTCAGTCTGTCCAAGGCGAATCACAGTGAAGATGTGCAGCGGCCACTTCAATGCGTTCAGTCCGACCACGGTCAACTCGATGTGATGCTTGTTGATGAAGTAACCGGGGAGCCGGTAGGTAGGCCATACCTTTCTGTCATGGTGTGTGTCGCCACGCGCATGGTCGTGGCGTGGGACGTTTCGCTGGCATCCCCCAACGAACAGACCGTTCTCGCCCTATTGTGGCAAGCCATGACAGGACGACCAAAAGGAAACCAGAAGCCGATCGCCGACTATGCAGGCATCGACGATGGGAAGGCTGACCAGCCAAAAGAACTTCCGCGACGCCTGGCCCACGGCCAGGTCGAAATGCTGCTGTTCGATCGTGCCAAGGAGTTCGACTCCGCTGCGGTGCAGTCGGCGTGTTCAGATCTGGACATCGTGGCGATGTTTTGTCCAGCTTATAGTCCCGACAGGAAGGGATATGTCGAGCGATTCATCGGGACCATCAATCGAAGCTTCATTAGTTCATTGCCGGGTACCACCTACGGTAATCCAAAAGAGCGTCGCGGTTACGACGCGAGTGCCAACGCTGCCCTGACCATTTCAGGCCTTCGCGCGGTTGTCCAGGTCTGGGTCGATACGGTCTACGCATCGACGCCGCACGATGGCCTGAACGGAGCGACACCCGAAAATGCCTGGCGGAAACTGGCTAAAGGATGCCGACTCGATTCGCTGCACAGCGACGAGGCGGTCGCACGCGCATGCCGCCCACGGGAGCGGCGGCACATCGGAAAGAGTGGCATCAAGCTGTTCGGCAATCAACGATATGCCTCTGTCGAGCTCGAGGGAGTGCGGGTTCAATTTGGTCTGCACTGCGAGGTCACGGTTCGCTTTGATCCATTGGACATCGGCCAGATCTGGGTCACTCATCCGCAGACTCAGTTTGAGCTGGTCGTACCAAACGTCGATGCGACCTACTCGCGTGGTCTCACGCTACGCGAGCACGAACTTCTGCGCGAACGCCAACGTGCAAGCAATCGTAGCGCGACAGACGCCTTCCAACTGACAACAAACCGCGAGGCGGTGCGTCGGGAAGTCGAACGGGCGCAAGTGGACAGGACCATGCGACGGCGCAAGGCCGCGGCGATTGCCAAGGATATCGATCGTCGCGCCATGCCGGTGATGCCTGCTGCGGCGTCGTTCATTGTTGAGGCAAGCACTGCACCGACACTCGGTGGCTTTCGCATACGCGCGCGCAAGGAGTTGCTAGGCTTCGCCATAGGCGCTACGAAGCGTCTTGGTGCGTTGCATCCGTTGCCAAATGCTGATGGCTCAGATGGAGCGAATCATGAAGAATGATGTGGAGGGCTTGGGGGCCACGCGCGAAGTATCGCGGTACATCATCGACTATCCTGCATTCCATGATCTGAGGGAGAGAATGGAACGCATGCTTCGTTCGCCCGATCCATGTGGCCTACTGATCGTGGGGGATACAAGAGTGGGAAAGACCACGCTGGCGAAGTCGGTCCTGGAGGCGCACCCCAGGACCATTGTCGATGGCACACCAAGCGTTCCGGTGCTCTACATCGAGATCCCGACCATTCCGACAGAAAAGTCCATCGCTCGCGCTCTGATGTTGCAACTCGACGTGACGACGAGCCTGACACTCAGCGAGCAGGAATTGATCGCCCGCTTTGCCAAAATTGCGGAGTACTGCCGGATTCAGCTGGTGATCATTGACGAGTTTCATCACTTCACGGAATCGTCGCACTATCCAAAACTTCTCCGATATGCAAATTCGGTGAAGAGCCTCATGAATCGAGCCAGTGTTTCGGTGGTGCTGATGGGGCTTCCGAGCTCGCGTGCGATCCTCGATAAGAACCAGCAACTGCGTGGCCGGTTCTCATCGGTACAGCACATCGGTGCATTCGCGTTGGACGATTGCGTCCAGTTTAATGATTTTTTGGACGTGTTGCGAGCATTAGCGGAAAAGCTCCCCTTTGAAAACGCAATAGAACTGGCTGGCGAACTGTACGGGCCGCGCATGTGGTATGCGACCCATGGGGCCTTGGGGTACGTGAAGAAACTGCTAATTGAGGCCATTGAAATGAGCGAAACGAACAAACATAAACTCACCATGGCCTTGATGGAAAAGGCGTTCACGGTGGCGATCTGGCATGACGGAGTTGGGAAGTTGAATCCGTTCAACCGCAGCTTCAGTCACCATCTTCTGGACGAAGTCGGACAGCCGTTCTGCCCGGACATGACGTTCTGAGATGAGAGGTTTTCTTCGGACTAGCAGAGACACCAATCTGGCCACATTGCCAATCGAAGACCGGCGCTCCTCGTCAGTGCGTGCAGCGCATCTTCCTGAGCAAGCGTTCCGGTCGGAAGTGTGGACATGCGGCCAGCCGACAGATCATGAGATTCTGCGCGGTTATACGCTTTGGACTGGCATCAAGTTGGACGCGAAGGCGACAGTCTTACTCAGAGAGCGCGCCACGCGAAACGTGGAGTTCGATCGGCTTCGCCACCGTGCGTGCTTTTGCCCGGTGTGTTTTCAGGCTGAGCCGGTCTGGCGTGACGAGTGGCAACTGCGAGGTGTGCTCGCGTGTCTGCTGCATGGAGTTCGCCTGGTGGCGGAGTGCCCCATCTGTAGGAGGTCATTGAGCTGGCGTCGCCGCGATCTTGGCCACTGTAGCTGTGGATTTCCATTGCCACTCTGGCCGCGTGAGGTAGCCAACGACGGCGAGGTAGCCGCCACCCGGTACGTGTTGTTTTCAGAGGGACCGACCGGCAAGACTCGATGTGGATGGACAGGTCTGTCGCGACAGGCGCGCGTGTCCTTTCTACGGGCGCTTGGCTACGCCTGGTTAAGGGAGGCTGTTACTGCACGCCAACAGTTGAGCAACCTCGACGACAGGGATGCCCGCGCCTTTTCGGCAGCAGGTGACGCAATTTTGAGCTTAAAGGACCCGGTCTCTTTCCTCGTAGAGGAATTTGCCGAAGTCAACGACAGCAAGTTCTTTGAACTTCATAAGCTGGTTACTATCGAGTTGTACCGAGGTATGCAATTTTCGTGGGTCTCAGAGACAGCCTCAGAGTTGCACCAGCACTTTCAGGCAGCAATCGCAAGGTTCTTCGCGGGCAGTGTGGGCGCGGGTCAGGTGCTCAGCTACTGGATACCTATCTTCCTCGGTGGCTCGACCAATTGGCCAGCGGATATCGAGCCGCTTACCAACCGGGGAGGAGGTGTCGTCCCGTTGCAGCACCGTACGATCTGGGCGAATGAGCCGGAGAACGTCTCGCTGACGGATCTTCGGCGCGCTTGGCTTGCGCGACAAGGAGGGCAGTCAGCTCGTGACATTGCGGAGAAACTCAATGTCCCCGTGTCAATCATCGCCCGCATGCTTCGGCGAATTGGCTGCAGAAAATATGGACCAGAGCACAGGTATCCCCACCAGGCAGTTGAAGTGCTGCTCAGCGATTATAGGAGGACAAGCAGGGTAGCTGATTACATCGACGTCGCAACTGTAATGCGGAACGGGATGACACTGGACGAGTGCGTTAGACGAATGCTGGACCCCGAATGCGTCCATCGGCGCGCGGTGGCGCTTGTGTACTGTGGAGGCGAATACCAGTTGAAGTTTGCCAAGAGGGCTCTTCCAGATTGCCCCTCCGTTCGAGTTGTGGTGCCGAGCGGCTACGGGGGAGGCCGACGCGACGTGCGGTGGGCCAGTGTCAGCGTCGCGGCGAAGTTCTTGCGAGTTGAACGAGATGCGATCATTCGTTGGGCTCGAGAAGGGCGCCTTGGTATCGTGCTGCCTGGTGTACCAAATGAGGAAATGGGTATTCCGCGGGAGGCGCTACGGCGCATGCAGAAGAAGCGGCGGGCTATCGTCGCGCGCTGAGGGCTGAACGCAAAAAGAACGTTTTCTTAGAAAAGGATTGGTTGCGCGTACGCATCCCGATTGATGCGGACCATCTCATGTCGATGCGTCTGGATGCCGAAATACGGTGGCTTACGGAAGAAGTAGGCGGCAGTCACATGGCCAAGTGATTTCACATAGCCATGTGACTGGGAGGTAGAGCTACGCGGTTCTTTCCACTCCGCCGTCGCCGTGTACCCACTTACTGTGAGACAAGCTGCGTCTTTTACCCAGTTACTGTGAGAATTTTGCTCAGTTAACTTGAGACGGTGCCTTGTAACCCATTGATTTTTTTGCGATCGGGCTCCCATCAACTTTGAGACGTGACAGCAGGCGAGAGGTCAGAATCGCGGCCGCCCATAACGGTTGCGGCGCGCGGCGAGCCTTGCGCGGGTGCAGGCATAGCGGGGGTACGCGACGTCGAGCATGCCCGCGATCCGCTCCAAGCGATCCTCCTGCGTGAAACAGCACGCGAGCAGGCATTCGTAAGCGCAGTAGCGCATGGTCTCCTGTAGCAGCGCATACCGCTTTTCGGGCGGGAATTGGAGATTGCCGACCTTCGCCCAGGCCTTCAGCCCGGCATGAGCAAGGGCGACGAGTTTGTCGGGTCTTGCCGGCCCCGTGTGGCATAGCTCGATCGCCTCTCGACGCAGCTCTCGGTCAAAATCGCTCATGCCGGCTCCTTGGCGAAAGGATGCAGATCTGCGACGCTGACCCAACGCGGGCGGATTCTCGCGCGCCCGCGCACGAGGTCTTCCACCTCAACATCAGCGGTGGGGCCGCTCGGCCCCTTGAAGACGGAGAGCACGCGGGCCTGGCGGGCTGGGAGAGCGGGCGCTGCCCGGTAGCGCAAGGTAGCAACGTCGCCCGCCACGATTCGTCCATAGGCGCGAAAAATCGGTGTGCCGTTGGCATGCAGACCGATCTGGTCGCGGAATGCAGGCTTCAGCCCGTCAAGAAAGGCGCCCAGCTGAGATCGCTGCATGCCGATACCACCATAGGATTCCTGCAGGACAGGCAGGGTAGGGCCGTACCGGCGCGCCAGCGCGGCGCGCATGACGCGCCGATATTCGGCACCGCCGGCGAGCATCACCGATCCGACACGCGTTGGCCAGGCACCGGGCCGAAGATAGCTCGACAAGTCGGCCATCATCTCGTCGGCGCGTTGCCGCGTCATGCGCGCGTCATATGGCGCAATTTTGGTGTCAGGATGCAGGAAGCCGTGACGCGCGGATAGGATCAGGACACTTGGCGCCGCATCGGTGCGCAGGTGTGCCCGGTACGATTGATACATGACGCCCCGGTATAGGTCGATAGCACGCGCATCCCGATCGAGCTTGGAGCTGGAGCAGGCCATCAATAGCAGGGCTGGCTCGGCGGTATCGTTGCTGAGCGTTGGCGGGAGGAGAAACAGGGGAAGCTGTGTAGTGGAGAGCATGAGCATGGAGTCGGGTTGCATGCCTTTCACTCTACAGAGCCACCGTCGAAGTCAAGTCAGCCGCGCGCTAAGGTGCGTATTTCGGGGCGCGTGATCAGCGATTTCGAGGGAACGTGATCACCTGTTTCGGCGGGAAGATGATCGCTGGTTTCGGCGGAACGTGATCACTTCGGCGAGGCCGCCGAAATCGTTGATCACGATCCCGAAACGAGTGATCACGTTGCCGAAATAGGTGATCAAGCAGCCGAAACGGGTGATCACGCACCGTAATGGGCCGGGCAAGGGCTGGGGTGGGACTGCGCATGGACTAGAACGCCGGCGATACGCTGCTTCCTTTTTGCAAGGAAGCAAGCTGATGCCGGCCAACCGGATGACCATGCGCAAGATCAAGGAAGTGCTTCGCCTGAAGTGGGCGTGTGGCCTTTCGCACCGGCAGATCGCTAGGGCGACGGGTGTGAGTGTTGGTGCCGTTTCGCAGTACGCGGCAATGGCGAAGGCAGCGGGGCTGGATTGGCCGCAGGTGGACAGCCTGAACGAGGATACGCTGGAGCAGCGGTTGTTCGGCGCGCAGAAGCCGGCCAACAGCCCGGGCGGACGGGTAACGCCGGACTTCCCCTACCTGCATCGCGAGCTGCGCCGCAAGGGCGTGACACTGCAGTTGCTGTGGGAGGAATACCTGGAGGCGAATCCAGGGATCCCCATTTACCAATACACGCAGTTCTGCTGCCGTTACCGGGACTGGGCAGCGACACTCAAACGGTCCATGCGCCAGCAGCACCGCGCCGGCGAGAAGCTGTTTGCGGACTTCGCCGGTCAGATGGTGCAGATTCTGGACCCGGAAGGCGGCCTTGCCTTCGAAGCCAGCATCTTCGTCGCCGTGCTGGGCGCGTCGAATTACACCTACGCGTGCGCCACGCGGGGGCAGACCACCGCCGACTGGATCGGGGGAATGGTCTGCGCGATGGAATTCGTCGGCGGCGTGCCTGAGCTGCTGGTGCCGGACAACCCACGCGCACTGGTGGCTCGCCCTGACCGGTACGAGCCGGTGCTGTCCCGGACCGCGGAGGACTTTGTTCATCATTACGGCACGGCCATGCTGCCGGCGCGGCCGCGCAAGCCACAAGACAAGGCCAAGGTCGAGACCGGCGTGCTGATCGTCGAGCGGTGGATCTTGGCCCGACTGCGCAACCACCGCTTCTACAGCCTGGCCGAGCTCAACAAGGCCATCAAGAAGCTCATCGCGGACCTGAACGACCGACCATTCAAGAAACTGCCCGGCACTCGCCGGGAGTGGTTCGAGCGGTTGGACCGACCAGTGCTGCGACCGTTACCGCCGCGGCGCTATGAGGTGGCAACGTTCAAACAGTGCCGCGTCAACGTCGACTACCACGTCGAGATCGACGGCCACTACTACAGCGTGCCGCATGCCCTGGTGCGCAAGGCGGTGGAGGCCCGCGTAACCCGGCACACCATCGAGATCCTGTACGGTGGCAAGCGCGTGGCGCTGCACGCGCGCAATACGCGCAAGGGCAGCCACAGCACGGTCAAGGAACACATGCCGGCGGCGCACCGAGCCCACCTCGAATGGACGCCAGGCCGGCTGCTCAATTGGGCAGCCTCGATCGGGCCCAGCGTCGCCGTCATCGTCCAATACCAGCTCACCCACAAGAGTCATCCTGAGATGGGCTATCGCGCCTGCCTGGGTCTGCTGAGTCTGGCCAAGAAGTATGGCAAGGAGCGGCTCGAAGCCGCTTGCGCCCGCGCCGTCGCTATTGGGTCGCTCACGCGCAAGTCGGTGGTCTCCATCCTTGAAAACCATCTGGACCGGCAGGCCACTCTGCCGGTATCGCAAGCCGAGTGGCATTCCCCCATGCACGACAACGTGCGTGGCCCCGACTACTACCATTAGGAAAATTATGCTGATGCAACACACCGTCGGCCAACTCAAAGCCCTCAAGCTCGACGGGATGGCGCGGGCCTTCGAGGAACAGTCCGTCTTGGCCGCCAGCGCCAGCCTGCCGTTCGAGGAACGCTTCTCCATGCTGGTCGACCGGGAGATTGCTTGGCGCGACACCCGGCGGCTGGAGCGGCTGCTGCGCTCGGCCAAGCTCAAGCACACCCAGGCTTGCCTCGAGGATGTGGTCTATGACGGCAGCCGCGGCCTTGACCAGCGGTTGGTCGCCAGCCTGGCCAGTTGCGACTGGATCCGCAATGCTCAGAGCCTCATCCTGACCGGGGCGACCGGTGCTGGCAAGTCCTGGCTGGCCTGTGCGTTTGCTCAGCAGGCCTGTCGGCAGGGATTCTCTGCGCTCTATCTGCGGGTGCCTCGACTGTTCGAGGAACTGCAGATCGCCCACGGCGACGGGAGCTTCACCCGCCGCCTGGCGCAGCTCGCGCGCATCGATGTCCTGTTGCTGGACGACTGGGGCCTACAGGAGCCTTCTGAAAGCGCCCGCGGCGATCTGCTGGAAGTTCTGGACGACCGCGTCGGTACCCGCTCGACCATCGTGACCAGCCAGCTCCCGATCGAGCATTGGCACCAGTGGTTGAATGACCCGACGCTGGCTGACGCCATCCTGGACCGGCTCGTCCACCAGGCGCACAAGGTGCCGCTCAAAGGCGAATCCATGCGCAAGCGCACGGCAACCGACGCCAAGAAACGGGCATCGTGATCACCTACGCTACAATCTCCTGACCGCGCAGTACCACCTTCCTTCCCTGATCACGTTCACCGAAACCGCTGATCACCTTCACCGAAATCCGCACTAAGGCGTTGGACCAGTGGCTTTCGTCCTCCAGCGATGTTTGCCAGCTTGGGCCAAGCAGCGAGGCTTTGCGCATTTGATACGGGCACGTTTGGCAGGTTCCGGAACACCACTGCACACGCGCGTAGGGTATTCTGGAGATGACGATGCCGAGGCTCCGTTGAGCGTGTTTTCGCCATTTCATCGCCGACCAGACGCGGTGGAGATGCTTGCGCGAGTATGTCCGCCAACTCACGGGTGAAGGGGTGGCGGGCGACGATCTGATCCATTGTATGGCGGGCCACATACCCCACCTGCAGCGTGTTTGGGTAGGTGCCAGTGAACAGCAGCTTGCCAAGTTGTGTCAGGACTATCCCGGCTTCTTTCATTACGCGAGCCTCATGGAAGAGGCGGCCGAAGCGGAGCGCGCTAACCCTACCAAGAAGTACTTGGAAATTCCGGAGTTGAATGCTCCGTTCAAGTCATGCTGGCGGCGCTGCTTACTGATGCGGCGACACTAGAGCTCGGCTATCAGGCACTAATCGAAGTGGAAAAACGAGACGGCATGGGCGGTAAGCTCAATGAACTTAATCAGTGTCACCGCATTTGGCTCGCGGAGTGTGATCGCTTTGTTGGGGCCTTGAAGGAGACGAGCGCGCAAACAATCGTGCTGGAAGCGGTCGTTCCAGCCCTCGACCAGATAGCAGACCGCATTGCCCAGCTCGAAAAGCGCGTCATCGCGGGATGATCATTACAACGATTGTCGCGGGAATAGCCTGTCATCCCATTGCACAGGCTCAGGTGTGGAGACCTGGATCCGCGGCGCATCGGGATGGTGGGGATTGACGAAGGCGTTCCACTCCAGACGGGCTACCACGGATGGCACAAGCAGGATCGCGGATCGGCCCTCGGCCAGCCAGCGATCACCGAAACTACGGGCGGCGCGGGGGGTTTCCAGCGTATCCCAGCCAGTCGGCAACTGATTGGCGGTGGCTCGTTCCACTGGCATGTCGTCAGGCACGGAGCCAATTACGAGGACATGACGGCGCGGAACCTTGCCGATGCGGGCATGCACCAGCACCTCGAGCATGGCGCCAGCAAATGTCAGCGCGCCATAAATCAGGGGCCGCCCTGGGCTGTTGAAGCGCCCACCGACCAGCATGGCGCCTGTGCCGTTCCAGACCTCATGCCGCTGGTCCGCAATCCGAAAAATCTGCATCAGGCGGACATGCCGTAGAAGAGCCGCCACAACAGTTCCTCAACGCGCCTAGCGCCGAGCTCCGTCATGGCAACATCTAGCGGCTTGCTGCCGCCGAGCAGCGGATGGGCGGCATTGAGGAATGCGCGTGCGTCGTCCTCATCGTCCCAGACGAAGTTTGCGGTGGCGAAAATGCGCGCCAGCCGCTCTGTCTTTTCCGATTCGTCCGGGGTGAGGCGCTCCTTGCGACGTTTGAAAGTGGCTTCCGGCACGATACGGGACATCAAAGCGCGTCGTTCCTCGGAAGTCCGCACCACGTGATCGACGATTTCCCGCAACGCCGACTTCGGAAGACCTTCGCGCACGGCCGCGTCGAGTTCGGCGATCGATAACAGCGGCGGGGATAGCGCCATCGCGGCGCTAATGTTCTCAGGCGAGACGACCAGCATGGCATCACCTCAAGTATCAATTGATACCAGATTGTAGTTCAAATGAGCTGGGGGGCTTCGCTGGACCATCATTGGCTAAAAACATGCTCTAAAAGACACAAGTTCAATTCTCCGCGCGACGTTCTTACTAAGAGTCGTATGCTGCTCGTGGGATGCGTCGCCATGAAATGACCAATCTAATCCCCGGTGACCAGAAATCTCGTGCTGTGTTGTATGGTCCACGCCCTGTCTGCTGGCAGGGCGTCGCGGCTTAGTTAAGGCCGCTTAACGCGCGCTGTGTCTTAATCAAAAATTCCGGAAAAATCTTATTAAGATGTCCCGACGCCGCAGGCCCAAGCTAGCCGTATCGCCATAGCCGGCCAAATTTGTGGGAACTGGCGGCACAGGATGAAGTAAGCCATCAAACGGCATCAAGGGCAGGCCATCAGCGTTGCAGCGTGTAATTTCACTATCATGAAAGATAGGGCGAACAGCCTCCCTGACTCTACTTTGAGGGACGGACCCCATGTCGCGACCACTACCTAATCCGACGCTGTCTTCGCGCGCGACGCCCTTCGTGTATCCAAACCACGATCACTACTATGGGCAGCGTGCACATTGCAAAGCTTAGTTACGCGGCGGCAATGCAGTCAGTTGGGTGGCCCCGTCACCTGGGATGCCTTTCAAGATTCGAGTTCCGACGGGCGCAAGCCGTAGCGTACAGAGCGTGGCGCAGTTCGCTTGAGGAATGGCGCCATTTTGGCGCAGTTTTTTAAACTGCGCCTGGAGCAGTATGACGTTACGCTTGGAAGGCCCGCAGCTAATGGCCAGCTGCGTATCTCTTGCATCACTTATTTCCATCCCGCGCCGAAATAAAATGCAATTAACCGACTAGTTGCACCTGCAACTATCAAATCACGGCTGCCAGCGGCATGCCGCGATCACGCCCTGCTTCAAGGTTGCGCGGGATTGCTACCAGCAACGCAAGGGCCACATCGAATCCGCGTATGGCGAAAGTAGCCATAGGCATCAGGCCGTTGTAAGATCACGGCAACTAATAACCCAAGCCGCTTAGGTTTGGTACAATCAATGCCAACGGTCTTATCGATTTCCGGCTTGCGCGTGGTGATCTACCCCAACGACCATCGCCCGGCCCATGTCCACGTGATGGGCAAAGGCTGCGAAGCTGTCTTCAATCTGCACTGCCCGAAGGGGCCGCCAGAACTGCGCGAGAACTATGGCTTTTCGGCGAAGGACTTGGGGAAAATTGTCGACGCGCTGATCGCGCATTTGGCGGCTTTGTGCCGCGACTGGAGAGGCATCCATGGAAATTACTGACGACGTGCTGGCCGCTGCTAATGCGCGCGGCGCGGCCAAAAAGGCCGCCTTCCCGGCGGTGGTGTCGGTGCGCTATGACCGGCGCGTCTCGCGAGTGGTGATCGCGCTGGCATCCGGCCTTGAACTGGCGTTTTCGCCCAAAGCGGCGCAGGGTCTGGAGCACGCCCACCCGGCGGACCTGGCCGACGCCGAGATCAGCCCCTCGGGGCTTGGCATCCATTTCCCCCACCTGGACGCGGATCTGTATCTGCCGGCGCTGCTCGAAGGTTTTCTCGGCTCCAAACGCTGGATGGCGTCAGAGCTGGGCAAACGCGGAGGTGCGGCGTCGACGGCTGCCAAGGCGGCGGCTGCGAGGGAAAACGGAAGGCTTGGCGGACGCCCCCGCAAAAGCAAGTCGCCTGCCGCCGCGTGAAACAAAGAGCGCCCCTGAAGCGCTTCAGCAGTGGCCAATCATGACGCACTATCGTTGCGAATTAACCCGCGGACGGCCGAAGTGAATGGTGGTTGGCGCTGCAATTGCTCGAGGATGGCAAGGAAGTTGGCGGCCGGTATTTCCCGCCGATCCCAACGCGGACCCGCATGCTGGCATGGCCTGGTTTAACGCACTCGCGGAGCCGGAACGCGCCAGGGAGTGGGGCAGGGCGTGCCAGGCCTGTCGACGCCTAAGCGGCCTACCTGCGCCTCGAAGCTATGACGACGCGGAGGGCACGGCCCGGGACTGTCTGGCGTCCCCGTTGGGATAAGGGAAACACCCCTATGGGCAATTCACCAGGAGGCGCGCCGCACCGGCTGGCAGCCAACATGTCGTCACGAGCCAGAGTCGACCTCGCGTGCGATCGCGAGCAGTTCCGGGGCGGCATCGGCAGCGACGCTGAGCAGCGTCATCGTGCCAACAGCGGGGTTCCAGCCAGGCACGACATCGGCGCTGCGCAGGGACGGTGTCGCGTTGCATGCTTTCTACTCTACAGACTCACCGCCATAGTCAAGGCAACCGCGCGCATAGGTAGCGCTGGACCGCGCGGAAGGCCATCCATGAGAGATCAAGGGTGCGGTCCGCACGGTCTTCATACTCTCGGCTGAAATCATCGTCATCTCGCTGGGCACCGTCGCCGACGCCCCTTTCGGGCAGCGGCTCGCGGTCTTGTGCGCGATTGCAGTCATCATGACGGTCGGCGTCTATGGCCTGGTGGGCGGCATCGTGAAGCTTGATGACGCAGGCCTGTATCTGAGCCGGCGGTCGTCGGCCGGATTCCGCTGGTTGGGCCAAGGTTTGCTGCGGCTGGCACCCTGGCTGATGAAAGCCTTGTCGCTCGCCGGGACGGCGGCGATGTTCCTGGTGGGCGGCGGCATCCTGATGCACGGCATCCTGGCGATGCACCACGTGTTGGGCGCGGCGGCACAGGCAGCGGCAGGCGTGCCCGAGATCGGCGGTGTGCTATCAGTGCTGGTCCCGTTAGCGCTCGACGGCATTGCCGGCATCCTCGGCGGTGCGCTGGTGCTGGCGGCGGTGACCGTGGTGAAGGCCGGGATGCGAGCTGCGGCCGTCGGCGCGCTAGGCAGAGTAGCAGGATACCCCTGCCGTTCGGCGGGGTGGTATGCACTAGGCCGCCCGGCGACGCACCAAACCGCAGTTTGGGGATGGCTGCTCAACCGGCCTTATCCGTAAGGCAGTCGAGCTGGCCGCAGGCGGTTCGGCATCCACAGGGTAGGGCGGTTGTGCCATTTCATCGAGGCCGACAACCACGCACAGGCAAATGCAGCACACACCCCGCTAAAACGGAATCCTTCGCGCCCGAAAAAGAGTACTGGCTCTTGAGTATGATTTCACGATCATGGAAAAATTGATGAGCCGCTTGCACGGAACGAGTTCCAATGCCACGACCACTCCCTGATTCGACGCCGCCATCGCGCGCAACCATCCGTACCATTCCGCAATTAGGTGACCGCGTCCGAGCCACGCGGGCAGGGGACGGGATGCCCATTGACCAAGCGGCGAGGCATTGCGGCGTCTCGGTCGGCATGCTGTCCAAGCTAGAGAACGGCAAGGGCGTCAATCTCGAGCACGCCCTGCGTGTGCTGGATGGCCTGGGTTTGACGATGCTGGTTGTACCCAAGGCGCATGCGACTTGGCTCGAACATGCAGCGGCTCATGCGGCCAAGATCGGCGAGGATGCTTCCAGGGAACAGCATGCCTGGCTGGAAGGGTAGAGACGCCGACAGCCCATGCGTGCGGGGCAAATCGGCGAAGAAGTACTCGTAGGAACCCAGCTACAGGGAAACATCACTCTGTCCCGGCCCCTCCGGCCATCCGATATCCCATAGCCCGGTACCCGCGTTGGCGCTTGTCCCACATCCGCAGCAAGGCCGCGTGGCCCGTATCGACAAAATCGATGATTCGTACGTCGGTCTTCTCGGCATGCTCCCGGTGCAGCCGGCCTGCGTACTGTTGCAGGGTTCCTGTCCACGACACAGGCATCGCCAGCACCAGGGTGTCGAGTGGCGGGTGGTCGAACCCTTCACCGACCAGTTTGCCGATCGCCAGCAAGACGCGAGGTGCGTCGGCTGGCAGGGTGTCGAGCGCGGTGATCAATGCGGCGCGTTGCGGCTTCGACATCCGTCCGTGCAGCGCGAATAGCGGGGAAACTCGCCCGTCCAATGCAGCCTGGATGGCGTTGAGATGTTCAGTGCGTTCTGTCAGCAGCAAAATCTTGCGGCCTTGCTTGAAGGCCTCGAGCACTTCCGCAGCGATGGCGTCAGTGCGGGCCTGATCGTGGACCAGGTGCCGGAATACATCCTGAATGCCAGCTCCTGTCGGCAACTCGATCGGCGAAGGGCAGGTGTGCGGGACGACCTCCAAGGCGTGCGGTGAGCTGGGCGGCTTTGCCGCCGTGTACCGGATCGGCCCGCACTGCATGAAGATGATGGGCTGCTGGCCATCCCGTCGAATCGGGGTGGCGGTCAGGCCAAGCACGTACTTCGCCTTGGTCCGTTTCAGGATCGCGTCGAACGACACAGCGCCGATGTGGTGGCACTCATCGACGATGACATGACCGTAGTGCTCGACCAGCGGGTTGACTTCGCCTTGCCGCGACAGCGATTGCATCACGGCGATGTCAATCTTCCCGGAAGGCTTGACCTTGCCCCCGCCGATGGTGCCAACCACGCCTTTGCCGGCGCCCAGAAAGGCTTGCAGGCGCTCCTGCCATTGCTTGAGCAGTTCCGTGCGATGTACCAGCACCAAGGTATTCACACCGCGGCGGGCGATCATGGCCGCCGCCGTGACCGTCTTGCCGAAAGCGGTCGGTGCGCATAGTACGCCAGCATCGTGCTGCAACATCCCGGCAACGGCAGCCTCCTGGTCGAGGCGAAGCGTGCCGACGAAGGCAACATCGATGGGCTCACCGGAGTAGCGCTCGTCGCGTAGATCACAGCGGATGCGGTTGTCGCGCAGCAGTTCGAGCGCGGCATTGAGACAGCCACGCGGCAGGGCGATGTGCTGCGGATAGTTTTCTGCATTACCGATCACGCGTGGCTTGTCCCACACCGACATCCGCATCGCTTGCGCCTTATAGAACTCGGGGTTCTGGAACGCCGCCAGACGAATCAGGCGATTGGCCAGCGGCTGCGGCAATTGCGCCTTCTCAAAATAGATGAGGTTGGCCAGCGTCACGGTCAGGGACTCCGGCATCTTGCCTGTGAGCTTTTTTACTGTCGAGGCTTCGCGCTTCCATGGTGTGGCCAAATCCTCATCGCCGATGAAGGTGACATCCAGCGGGTGGACGCTACCGGTGGCACGAATGATGGTGGGCTCGATGTCGTGCGGCGCCATCGGCTGGATTGCCGCCAGGAACGCCCACTGGTCGGGATAGGGATGGAAAGCGGCATCGACGAACACGCTACAGCCCTGCTCACGCGGTCGCTTCTGCAGTGGCAGCGCGATCAGATTGCCGAAGCCACCCTTTGGCATCGTGTCCTGGTTGGGAAACAGACGGTCATAGGAGGCCAGCTTGAGCTGCCGGGTGCGCGAGCAAGTGTGGCTGATAATGGCTGTGCCCAGGCGGCGCGCATCGCGCGCCGACACCTTGCCCGCGAAGAAGATCCAGGCATGCGCGCCGTGGCCGGAACGGGAAATCTCCAGCGCGACCGGCACACCGAGCTCACCGCAGGACTGCACGAAAGCACGGGCATCGTCCTGCCACTCGGCCTCGTCGAAATCGGCGGCAAGGAAATAGCAGGTGTCGTCTTCCAGCAGCGGATAGATGCCCACCGTGTGCTCACCGGCCAAGTGGTCGTAGATGACCTGATCGGAGAGCGGGATCAGCAATCGGTTACCGCAGTCGCTGCACTTGATGCGTGGCTTCTCGCAAACGCCGGCGCCATTCGTTGGCGCAAGCCGGCGCGTAGCCAGACTTGCCTGTGGACTTGCTCTCCCAACGGATCGGGTAGGCATCCGTGCGGCCGCGAAACAACTGGCGGAACAGCGCGACCTTTTCGACCGTGGACAGGTGCGGTTGTTCAGCCCCCAGAACGCCAGGCGCCGGCTTCGCCGACATGCGCCAATCGATGCCATGCGCTTCCAGTAGCGCGATCAGGCGGGCGTTTTCGGCTTGCAGCGCGGCGAACGCATCACGATCAGCCATCGACGCCATACTCGGCCAGCAATGCATACATGTCATCGCCCACCCCGTAGCCGAAGCTGTCGCTTGTGCGGCGCACTTGGGCAAGGCGCGTCCAGAGTGCCGGCCGCTGGGTATCGGGCAAGGTAGCAATCATTTGCAGCGACTGCTCGAACATTCGCACCAAGGCGGCAAAATAGCCATCGTCCTGGTAGCCAATATCAGCGCTGAAGCCGGACGCGCGTTCGCAATAGAACACCATCAGTTCGGCTAACCCTTGCGGCTGGCCAATGGCCTTCTTGTACTCCGAGATCGCCTTCTTCGCCTTGGCAACCGAGGTGTCCTGGTTTTTGAACGCATCCGGCCACAGCCAGCGGTCGATGGTCACCTTGTATGGCTTGAGCACATCGCGGCCCAGCGTAAACCGGGCGTGCAAGAAGGCCTGGTTGTCCTTACTCGCCACGTACAGGGCCTGTACCAGCCCGATCAAGCCGGCACGGTCGAAGTCGGTCAGCTTGGCTTTGACATCGTTCCAGGAAGGCGAGGCTTTGCGGGCGGCCTTTGGTTTTACGTCTGGCATTGACTTGCCCCCCGACATGGAAGAACTGCTTCCGCGTCGCTGGTAGCAGCCCGAACGGACACCGGTTCGCGTCGGCGCAACACGTCCGACAATACAGTTTCTGGCCGCGCCTTCATTCGCCGCTCCCTGTGTCGTCTAGCCGGCCAAGGCGAGCCTCCAGCTCCCGCCGTGTCCTGGCCAGTTCCGCAGCCAGCAGATTCTCGTCAGGCAAAACGGTCTGGTATTCGGCGGCCAGCACCTTGTTCGGCAGGCCCTCCAGTGCGTAGTGCGCCTCGTTGCTACCCTTGCTCGCACACAGGATCAACCCGACGGGCGGGTTTTCGCCCGGCTTCATCCATTGCTCGCGGGCGTAGTTCAGATACATGTGCATCTGGCCGGCATCAGCATGGCTGAATTTCCCGATCTTGAGGTCGATGACCAGCAGGCATTTCAGCTGGCGGTGGAAGAACAGCAGATCGACGCGAAACCAGCTGTCGTCGATGCGTAGACGGCGCTGACGTCCGACGAAAGCGAAGTCGTCGCCCAGCTCCAGGAGGAAGTCGGCTAAGTGCTGGATCAGCGCATCTTCGAGGTCCGACTCGGAATACTCGTCTTTCAGGTTGAGAAACTCCAGCACGAACGGGTCCTTCAAGGCCTGCTCGGGTGTGATGACATCGAGGCTTTCAGCTACCTCGCCTTTTCGCAACATGGCGGCCTTGTTGCGTGACAGGGCAATGCGTTCGTAGAACTGGCTATTGATTTGCCGGTCAAGTTGCCGTACCGACCAGCCGCAGCGCAGGGCTTCGGTTTCGTAGAAACCGCGCGCCATCTCATTGCGCACCGAGAGTAGTCGGACGTACGCCGACCAGGGCAGGGGGAAGGCTTTGGCCAGCTCCGACAGGTCGACGGAATTCCGGGACAAGGCTCTGGAAATCTCGTCACCCGTGGAAATGGCAGACGATGTCTGCGAGATCCGAGCGGTGGGCAATTTCGCAGACGGTGTCTGCGAAATGTGCTCGATGGGCCAAGCTTGGTAGAACAGGCGCATTTGTTCCAGATTGCGCTCAGAGAAGCCGCGCCCGAACCTCCTCGAGAGATCAGCCGAGAGCCGTTTGAGCAAGGCTTGCCCGTAGCCAGCGCGGTCCTGCCCGCCCTGCTCAAACTCAACGATGCGGCGGCCAATTTCCCAATAGGTGGCAGTCATCAGCACGTTGACGCTTCGCGCAGCGGCACGACGGGCGTCTTCCAGCAGGGCGACGATGTCGCCGTGCATGCTGCCATAGTCGGCACGGGCCGGAATAAGATCGCTCATGCCTGTACCTCGTTCACCAGCTCATCGCCACCGTCAAAGCGGCTCGGGTAGATGTTCGTTGTTCGCTGACGAGGCAGTGATGCCGTCCTCCCGTCGTCGACCTGTTCCGACGTGCCACATTCACGGCCCGCGATTATTACGCTTTCGCGCGTAGCCATCCTTGTCATCATCCTCTCATAGTCGATTAGCGAATCGCGATCGATTGTATCAATGTGGGACGACTGGTTGGCATTCGCCGCCCCAGGAAGACTGGCGCGAAGTTCTGCAGAGCGCAGGAGTGCCCTGTACATGCATCAATGAAACATGGCGCCACCGATGCTAGGCTGGAAACGAGAATGGTGGATCGGCGACGGCCTGTGAACTTCACGACCGCCGCCTCGAGAGCATCCCTTCGTCCACATTGCTCAAGCTCGGCAATCTTAATGCTGTGATCAGTCGGATCGGGCGAGGAGCGGTCCGGCGTCACAAACGGTATCAACACCTTGCTGGCATGCCACGTACGTAGAATTAGTGGCCGCCAGGCCAAGTCGCAGAGTTAGCGGTCCTCAACACCAGTTCCTTAGATGCTCGTCGGGCGAGAGCCTGAATTTCGAGACGTCGTCTCCGACGCACTGAATATGATGAATCGCCCTTTGCCCGCATGTTTGGACGCATAAAGCGCAGTGTCAGCCTTGAGAAAGAGTTCATTTCGTGTGTAGCCGTCGCCAAACCAGTTAAGCACGCCGCCGACGCTCGTGCCGCATGCAATCTGGTGGCCATCAATGATGCAGGATTCGGAGGTCGCCGAGATTATCGCCTCGGCGACACGTTCCGCAGCATTTGGCGAGACGCCCTCCAAGATCACGGCAAACTCGTCGCCGCCGACGCGCGCAATGGCATCGGATTCGCGAACGCAGGATCTAAGGCGCGCCGAGAGGGTGATTAGGAGTTTGTCGCCAACCGCGTGGCCGTAGGTGTCATTCACGAGCTTGAAATTGTCGAGGTCGACGAGAAGCAACGCCATTGCCCGTCCACCTCCTTCGGCCTGTTCCATGGCTGATGCCAAGCGCCGGTCAAAGCCTTTCCGATTGAGCAGGCCAGTCAGGTAGTCTGACAGCGTCTTTTGCTCGAGCTCCCGCATCTTCTGGCGCTCTAGCGTTATGTCTCTGGCGAAGACATGCACGCCAACGACCGTGTCGGCCGTCCCATTCCAGGCGGGTTGATAAGTGACTTCAAAACAAACGGGCGGGTTCTCGTACGGATGCTCAGCGTCAAACGTAACCAGTTCGCCTGAAAGCGCGAGTTCGAGGTGAGGCCTTATAACTTTCGCATAATGGTCCTCGCCCCAAAGGTGCCTTGGTGTCGGACCAATGATTTTATCTGCGGATATCCCGAATCGTTGTTCGTACGCCTGATTAACGAACACATAGCATTCATCCGCGTCGAGATAGGCAACGAGGTCCGGTATATGATTGGCAATGGCATGGATGCGTGCCTCCCGTTCCTCCGCTATCTTCCTTGCTTCCAGCAAAGCACCGGTACGTTCGGCAAGCTGACCCATAACGCTCGAGAACGTTCTGGCTAGGGCGCCGATTTCGTCTGCTCTTGATGTGGGAAGCGCAGCGCGCGCTGACAAGTCCATCGCACTCTGCTGCACGACCTGCTCCAGGTTCTCCAACGGTGCCAGCAGGCGTCGGGCTACCCGCCACATCAGCAATCCAGCAATAGCCAAGGCTCCTCCTGCCACAGTCAAAATCTTCACCCTGGCACGGGTGATTGGCGAGAAGGCTTCTTCCGCGGGGAGTGTGGCGACCAATTCCCACCCAGCCGTTCCAATCCGATGTCGAGCAACGATGGGACGAGTTGGCCAAGCGAATTCCCATTTGGAGTTGGCCTTGTCAGTCCCGCAAGTCTCACCTGCGGAAGCTGCAGGCTGGAGTACCTTTGCCGGGTCAGCATGCATGACGTAGCGAGGCAACGGCCCAGACGAGACAAGGCAATATGTGCCGGTTTTGCCGATGCGACTGCGAGACAGCGCCAGGAGAAAGTTTTCGCGCCGGAGGTCCAAGCTTCCGACAAGAACCGCCCGTAGCCGCCCATCGGCCGAGCGCACCGGTACGGCCATGGCGATGCCGGGCGCGCCGGTTACCTTGGTTATCACCGGTTCGGAAACGACGACAGATGCGCCGCGCAGAATGTCACGAAAGTACTGTCGGTCTGAGATATCAGGGTTATGGTCTATCGGCCTGGTATCGAATGCCCGCTTACCGTCCGGCCGAGCGAGAAATACCCAATCGAACAATTCAGGTATCGGAGTGGCCTGCTCAGCCACGCGCTTTAGTTCCGCCGGGCCCCGGTCCAACAGCGGGGCAAGTTGCTCGGCAAGCCGGCGCAGGATGACGACACGTACTTCGAACTTGTCATCGAGTTGTTCAGCGACCAGTTTGACCTGTGCATTCTGCTGTGCCTGCAGGGAATCCTTTAGGTTCGCGAAGACATAATGGCGCGCGACCAGTATCAGGAGGACTGCAAGAAGTAGAACCACAACGACTGTTGAGGCGACCACCCGGGATTTCAACGACCAGCGCAACATACCTTCAGCCTCTGCTCTTCTTTGCTGGCTCATCGCAGCGAGTAATTCGTCCTCAAACAGTGGCGGTGCATTATTCGCAACATTGAAGCGAACGACCAATGTCCGTTCACCCGGATGGGGTACCGAGGGCTCAATGTTAACGGACCTCTGCATGTTGACAGCGTGTATTCACGTTTGGGGCATCGGGCCTCGTCTGCCGCCGGCGGGATAGTGCGAATGAGTGGTCAAGCGGAAATTTATCCGGGTGATAACATGGCTGACAATGACGACCCTGTTAAGGGCACGTCCAACGCCAATGGATCCTTGGTGCCGCCGCGCTGAGCTGCACGGTGGCTCTCGTCACGTAGAGCGTATAGAGTCGCTCGCCGGCGAAGCAGCAACTGGTCCGCCGCGGCACGGGCAACTGGATGCCGGCCAGTTCCTCGCCGTCGGGGGAATAGCGCGACAGCCGCCAAGTGTCCCAGATCGCCCACCAGAGGCAGCCTTCGTCGCCGACCGTCATGCCGCCGCGCAGGTCGAAGTCGTAGCGATGAATGGTGCGGCGCCTCGAGTCGATGAAATACATAAGTCATGACTCAGAAAGGCCGAGCGAGCCAGGGATTGGCTTGAGCGATGCCGCCCCTCTCAAAATCTTTGCTGTTACGCGTGGCCAGCGCGGCGGCGTGGTGCCGGCTGATAGCTGCAATCTGCAGCATCGACGAGCGGGCATCGTGTACGTCACACGGGTCGCCCGACAGTTTCGCGCCCTGACGCTCGCGACGCGCTCCCGGGCTGCGCGCAGATCCACCGACGTCTCACGCGGGTTTGCTATACTTGTACAAGTTTAAGTACGAGTTATAGCAGGAGGGCGCGATGCGCACTATCCATTTCTCTGATGCCCGCAGTAACCTGAAAGCAGTCATGGACCAAGCCATCGACGATCACGACGCCGTGCTAATCACGCGTCGTGACGCGCCGAATGTGGTCATCATGTCGCAAGACCAGTACGACAGCTGGATGGAAACGATGCACCTGCTCAGCTCGCCGGCCAACGCCACGCGCCTGATGCGCTCGATTAAGCAGCACCGCGCCGGCATGGCCGAGAAGCACGAACTTGTCGACCCGGGCGCTGAATGACGCGCCAGCTGACCTTCATGCCCGACGCTTGGGAGGACTACCTCTACTGGCAGGGCCAAGACAAAAAGACGCTCAAGCGCATCAATGCACTGATCCAGGATACGCAGCGCGTGCCCTTCGAGGGCATCGGCAAGCCCGAGCCCTTGAAAGGCAACCTCTCGGGCTACTGGTCGCGGCGCATCGATGACACCAACCGCCTAGTGTATTTCGCCAATGATGATGAGCTGACGATCATCGCGTGTCGGCTGCATTACGGCGATAAGTAGCTCAGGATCGGCTCCTGGCAAGGCTGCTCGACGACACTCGGGTCAGCGTTCTTCGATGGTATCCGCGCCACTGCACGCCAACTATCTTGCCAGACTCGCTCGACATGGTCTGCTCAAAGGCATCGTGGCAAGCGCCCCGAAGCCAGACGATCCTTGGCCCGAAGAAGCAAAATTTTCGCAAGAGCTGCCTCAATGTTCAGGGGCTGCTCGCTGGCAGTGAATCTGAAGAACCGGTAGTTCCACAGGTCCTCCTCAGCAAACTCGCGAATCTGGTCGTCATCGAAAAGCTGGTGCGCCGGCACGCCGTCGTCATTAAGACCATAGCGGTGCATATCGACGATGTCCTCGAACACTCGTTCCGCGATGCGCTGATCGTCGGCGACGAACCCGGCCTCACTTGCGTCGAAATGATCGGCGTCCTTGACATCGAACGCCACCACGAGCCCTGACACGAGAGCCTGGTCAACCGCGTCCATCGCCTTGTAGGCTTCAACCACGTGGTGCCAGCTTGGCGCTTGACTGCCTGTCCCACCCGTTCAAGGGCGAGGTGATGAGGAATGCCCTCAGCCCGCTTGAGCTTGCGCGCACACTGCTTCAGCTTCTCAATGTCAGCGGCGGTGAGGATGTTCGGCATTTGCGATTTCTCCTGGTGCTGGAAAGGACGCGCGGTGCCCACTGCCGCCGCTTCCGCATCAAGGGAAATGGCAAAAAGGTTGTCTGGAGATCGTCCCCGCCTAGGTGGGCAGCCGGCTCCGACTAAGCCGTGTGCGGACTTATAGCACGCGGGCGGCGGAAAAATACGTACCCAAGAATGTCGTCTATACTTGACACAAGTTTGGAGATTAACGCCATGAATCCTGCTCTCTTGGGTAACGCGATTCAACGCAAGCGGGTTGCCTTGGGCCTGACCCAACAGCAGCTGGCCGACATGGCCGAGCTGTCGCGCCAGTCGCTCAACGGCATTGAGCACGGCAGCGTCAACGCCACGCTCCAGACGCTCGGGCGGCTGATGGACGTGCTCGGCCTGGCACTCGATATAACCGATCCCGATGACAGCCGTCTGGCCAGTGGGGCGCCGACGCGCGCGCTGTGGATGGCCGCGAAGGGCGCCAACGTGAGCTACACGGGCGAGCTCACACCAGACGAGCTGGAGCGCGCCCTGGCCACCGGAGAGGTGCCGTCGGAGTATCGCCCGCAAGTCGCCCAAGTTCTGGATGAAGCGCCTCTGCAGCTCGTCACTAAGGTTGTCGCGGAAGTGGCGGCGAAGCAACACCGGAATCCGGCCGAGATCTGGAAGAACCTCAGGCGGCTCGCGGAGTCCTTGATGGCTACACGCGGAGGCCTGTGGGCATGAAGGTTGAACTCCAGGGCGACATCTGGGAATACCTGTTCCCGCACGCCTTCACGCTGATGGACGAGGTCAGAAAGCACGGGGGCATCGAGCCGTTCTGGACCTTCGGGGGAGGGACGGTCCTGATGCTCCGGTACCGCCATCACCTTTCCCGTGATATCGACCTCTTTGTACCGGATCCGCAATACTTGGGGTTCGTGACACCGCGTTTGAGCGAGGCCGCGGAAAGCATCACGAGCGACTATGTCGAGCAAGGGAATTTCGTGAAGCTGGTCCTCGACGCCGGCGAAGTCGACGTCGTGGCCTCGCCCAACCTGACCGACGAGCCATTCGAAAACTGGGAGATCATGGGGCAGCCCGTTAAGGTGGAGACCGCAGCCGAGATTGTTGCCAAGAAGCTTTACCATCGTGGCGACCGGGCCACGGCACGGGATCTCTCTTCGACTTGGCTGTCGTGGTCGAGCAGGAACCCACAGCGCTCGCGCTTGCCGCGCCGTTTCTGCGTCGGCACGCGGCCGCCTTCCTGGGCCAGGTCGAAGCCGGCCCGCCGATCATGCGCGAGCAGTTCAGCAGGATCCAGCGCATCAACTTCAACCGGAGCTTTGATGACTGTGTCGCGCTGGCAGGGGATTTTCTTCATTCGCTGCAGGAAACCGACGATGCTACGCAGACGGCGCGGGGAAGGCAGCGTCCGTAGGATTCAATGCCGGCCAAATCCACATGTCTTCTCTGCTCAGGTTCGCCATCCAATTGGTTCTGGCAACCGCCTTCATCGTGATGGTGGCAATTCTGTCGCGCCACATCTACCTCAGGCTCGAGGGAGCCGACTCGAATCCGGTTGGCTCGCCGCGCGGGGCGGTGGTCCCAGTGAATTTCGATGCCGGATCAGAGTGCGAGCAATTGCTCAACCGGTTAGCCCGGCAGGCCGGCGCATCGGATGCAGCCCGTCGTGAGACCGCGCGGCGGGCAGGCTGCCTGCATTCCTGAGCCTTGTGATCACTCTATCGTCCGCCGCCGCAGCATCACTGTGCCCGGATCCTGCGGGCGGAGCCGCGCGGTAAGCATGTCGCGCAGGCGTGGCAATCCGATGATCCAGCCCGGCGCACGACTTCTACATTTGGAACGACGTCGGCAGGATGCTCCTTGAAGTATCTCTCGCTCGCCAACATCAACCTCCGGTTCTCGGCGTCAAATCGCGGCCCCAGACCAGGGCGGCCAGACGGAAGATATTGGCCTCCCGCTGATCGATGGCAGCGTCAAGTTCGCCGACCGCAGCAGCCGCCCACCGGTCGAGCATTGCGCTCATCTTGGACGTCATCTCGTGAGTCCCTTCGTAGCCAGCGTCTCATAAAGTGCATCTAAGCGCACTCGCGCATTCTTGGCACCTGTGGCCTAGTGTTGCGCTGGGCTTTTCCCGTTTTGTTGTATTTCAGCGGGAAGGTGGCCGAGTTCTCCACTGGGCACCCACTTTTTTGGCTGGCA
>NZ_CAJZAI010000013.1 GCF_914271435.1 Cupriavidus laharis
GAACCGGGGGTCAAGACAATCTGGCAGGGCTTGCAGCGCGTCATGGACTTCGCCGCCGGAATCAAGTACGCCAGGGAGATTGGTCACGAGTGACTTGTGTGTAATGCAATGGGTTTACCGAACGCCCAAAAGAAAACGCCCACACCGTATTACCGGTGCGGGCCAAGTTTCCATTCGGAAACGGGTAGACAAGTCATGAAGAGCGCCCCCGCATCTCCATGACAGGATGAATGTTAGCGACCCGCCGTGGACTCCGGCTTGACGAAAGTCAAGTGGGCAAGCAGTTGTCGAAAACCCGGCCTCCGCCACACCCCGGGGCGCAGCATTCGCCACAAACAAGAAGGGCGCCCCGCGGGGCGCCCTTCTCAGTCACGCTGCATCAATGCACCGCATGGCCGAAGGTGAATTCGCCATCGGCATAATCCACCGGCACCACATCCTTGGCGGCGAACTTGCCTTCCAGGATGGCGCGAGCCACCGGGTTCTCGATCTGCTGCTGGATCGCCCGCTTGAGCGGACGCGCCCCGAACACCGGGTCGTAACCCGCGCTGGCGATCTTCTCCAGCGCCAGCTCGCTGACCTCCAGCGTCATGTCCATGCGGGCCAGGCGGGCCTGCAAGCGTTGCAGCTGGATGCGCGCGATCGACTCGATATTCTTCTGGTCAAGCGCGTGGAACACCACGACTTCGTCGATCCGGTTCAGGAACTCAGGCCGGAAATGCGTGCGCACCTCCTGCCAGACCGCGCCCTTCACCGCTTCCTGCGGCTCGCCCACCATCGACTGGATGATCTGCGAACCCAGGTTGGACGTCATCACGATCACCGTGTTCTTGAAGTCCACGGTGCGGCCCTGGCCGTCGGTCAGGCGGCCATCGTCGAGCACCTGCAGCAGCACGTTGAAGACGTCCGGGTGGGCCTTCTCGACTTCATCGAGCAGCACCACGCTGTACGGCTTGCGGCGCACGGCCTCGGTCAGATAACCGCCTTCCTCGTAGCCGACATATCCCGGCGGCGCGCCGATCAGGCGGCTCACGCTGTGCTTCTCCATGAACTCGCTCATGTCGATGCGGATCAGGTGCTCTTCCGAATCGAACAGGAACTCGGCCAGGGCCTTGCACAGCTCGGTCTTGCCGACGCCGGTCGGCCCCAGGAACAGGAACGAGCCATACGGCTTGTTCTCGTCCGCCAGGCCCGCACGCGAACGGCGGATGGCATCGGACACCAGCCGCACGGCTTCGTCCTGGCCGACCACGCGGTTGTGCAGGCGGTCTTCCATCTTCAGCAGCTTCTCGCGCTCGCCCTGCATCATCTTCGACACCGGGATGCCGGTCGCACGGCTCACCACTTCGGCGATTTCCTCGGCCCCCACCTGCGTGCGCAGCAGCTTGTTGGGCTGCTTCTGCTCGCTGGCTTCGGCATCGGTCGCAGCCTTGAGCTTGCCTTCCAGGCCCGGCAGCTTGCCGTACTGCAGCTCGGCCACCTTGTCGAGCTTGCCTTCGCGCTGCAGCCTGGCGATCTCGAGCTTGACCTTCTCGATCTCTTCCTTCAGCGCGGCCGTGCCCTGCGCGGCGCCCTTCTCGGCCTTCCAGATCTCGTCGAGGTCCGCGTACTCCTTCTCCAGGCGCGTGATTTCCTGCTCGATCAGATCCAGCCGCTTGAGCGAGGCTTCGTCGGTCTCCTTCTTGACCGCTTCACGCTCGATCTTGAGCTGGATGGTGCGGCGCTCGAGCTTGTCCATCGCCTCCGGCTTGGAGTCGATTTCCATCTTGATGCGCGCGGCCGCCTCGTCGATCAGGTCGATCGCCTTGTCGGGCAGGAAGCGGTCGGTGATATAGCGGTGCGACAGCTCCGCCGCGGCGACGATGGCCGGGTCGGTGATCTCGACGCCGTGGTGCAGCTCGTACTTTTCCTGCAAGCCGCGCAGGATGGCGATGGTCGCTTCCACCGTGGGCTCGTCCACCAGCACCTTCTGGAAGCGGCGCTCGAGCGCGGCGTCCTTCTCGATGTACTTGCGGTATTCGTCCAGCGTCGTCGCGCCGATGCAGTGCAGCTCGCCGCGCGCCAGCGCCGGCTTGAGCATGTTGCCCGCGTCGATGGCGCCTTCGGCCTTGCCCGCGCCGACCATGGTATGGATTTCGTCGATGAAGACGATGGTCTGGCCTTCGTCCTTGGCGACGTCGTTCAGCACGGCCTTCAGGCGTTCCTCGAACTCGCCGCGGTACTTCGCGCCAGCCAGCAGGCCGGCCATGTCGAGCACCAGCACGCGCTTGTTCTTCAGGCTCTCGGGCACCTCGCCGTTGACGATGCGCTGCGCCAGGCCTTCCACGATGGCGGTCTTGCCCACGCCCGGCTCGCCGATCAGCACCGGGTTGTTCTTGGTGCGGCGCTGCAGGATCTGGATCGCGCGGCGGATCTCGTCGTCGCGGCCGATCACAGGGTCCAGCTTGCCCATGCGGGCGCGCTCGGTCAGGTCGATGGTGTATTTCTTCAGGGCCTCGCGCTGGCCTTCGGCCTCGGCGCTGTTGACCGATTCACCGCCACGCACGGCCTGGATGGCAGCCTCCAGCGGCTTGCGGTTCAGCCCGTTCTCGCGCGCAATGCGGCCGGCCTCGCCCTTGTCTTCCGACACGGCAAGCAGGAACAGTTCGCTCGCGATGAACTGGTCGCCACGCTTGATGGCCTCTTTTTCAGCGGCATTGAGCAGGTTGACCAGCTCGCGGCCCACCTGGACCTCGCTGGTGCCCTGCACTTGCGGCAGGCGCTTGATGGCCGCGTCCAGCGCGGTCTGCAGGCCGTTCACATTCACACCGGCGCGCTGCAGCAGGGCCTTGGCGGCGCCGTCGTTCTGCGCAATCAGCGCACGCAGCAGGTGCTGCGGTTCGATATATTGGTTGTCATTGCCCAGTGCAAGGCTTTGCGCATCGGCCAGCGCTTCCTGGAACCGGGTAGTCAGTTTGTCAAGACGCATAGGATTCCCTCTCTCTGTGAGTGTCCTGATGCTAGGGAGCTCGCCCGGCCGGACACTGGATGTCTTTCCGAAAGATAAGGCTTGGGCTTGACATTTCAAGACCATGCCGACGCGATCTTGGCGCGATCGAAAGTGAAGCGTGCGATACGCCGGCTATGCGGCCAGGCTGCCCCTGGCTTTGCCCTTGTTCCGGAGGTTGCGCACCAGCCCAAGCGCCTCTTCCTGCACGACGCTCGTGGCACGCATCAATCCGATCAATCCGGCACGTCTACGGAGCCAGTGCTGGCCGCAATCTGGTTGGCGATGTCCGGACTTGGCGAGATCGGCGGCACGTTGGCCGGCAGCAGCGTCGGCGCGGTCGTGGTATTGGTGGCACCGCCGCGCGGGATGGTCCGCACCACCTGCGACGGCGGCAGCGCCTTGCCGGTAGTGAGGTTGTCAAAGACGGCATCCAGCGCGCGGATCAGGTACAGGTGCAGCGGCACGTAGCGGTTGCTGTACCCCGATACCGCCCCGATGAATGCATCGAAGTGCTGGGCGTTCTCGACCTCGATATACGAGAGCCTGCTGGCCGCGCCTTCCTGCTGCCGGTTGAATCCGAGATACGGCCGCGATGTGTGATTGACGGGCAGCAGGCCATCGCTGCGGCCATGCACGATCAGCGCGGGCTTGCCACGCAGGTTGCCGGAGCGCTGCGTCTGGGCCACGCCCGCCTGCAGCGCCTGCGCCTGGGAATCCGTGCCAGTCAACAGGTCGCGCAGGCACCTGGCACCGTCGAAGTTGGCATCGGCCCGGTTGCTGGAGGCCGATACCGACTGGCCATTCAGGAACGGACCATGCTGCAGGTCCCGGTCATTGATCAGTTGCACCGTACTGGTCGGCGGTACGCCGTTGCCGGTCGCGAACATCGACGCCAGCACGGATGGCGCAATCGCCGCCGGCTTGAAGTCAGCCAGCGTGGCGGCGAAGCTGTAGCCACACAGCCGGTCGGTCACGCTGGCCCTGGCGTACGAATTGGCGTAGGTCACGGAAATCGAGGCCGCCGTGTCGAAGAAGGCCAGCGACGGATGCAGCGCATCCGATTCCGGCTCCCAGCCGGCCTGATGCAGTTGATCAAGCGCGCTTGCCGCCTGGTCGCTCACCGTGGTGCCGGAAATCATGTTGTTGTCCACCAGCGTCTGGCACCGGGCGATGTAGAACGCATTGGTGGCAAATGCCGGAGCGTTGACCAGCGAGGTCGCCTGGGACGCACATAGCTGCAGCAGGTTGGCCGTGGAGATGTAGTCGTACAGCAAGTGACCAGAGGCATTGACCGGCTTGCTGCCACGCTTGACGAGGATGTCGGCATTGGGAGGCAGGTTCAGGTTGGGCTCGGCCACGGCCACACCGTCAATCAGTCCGTCGGTATCCTGCTCTGCCGCCGCGATCGCCGCACCGCCACCGTTGGAAACACTGGAGGCGATCACGAGGATCCCGTCCTTGCTGAGGGTCCGCTGGCGCACGCCGTTTCCGGCGACCAGGCCAAAGCGGTCATTGATCGCCCAGATGCCGAACTCGATCGCCTGCAGCGTGAACTTGCCCCAGTCCTTTTCCGGGTTGCGCTGCGAATGCGCGTGCTTGAACGCCAGGCGATGCGGTGCCTGTGCAGTGAAATCGGCCAGCGACAGGATGCCCGGCCGCGCCGCGAACTGGGCGTTAATGCCGGCGGCACTCCGCGTGGCGCGCGTGCCGTCGATCAGCGGCACGGTGTCGGTGTCCAGGTCGTGCGGTGCAGCACCGGTGCCCTTGTCGGTATAGGCCACCGCGCAGCCGCGCTTGAGCCCCCACTCGCCCACGGAGATCGCGCCATATACGCCGCGCGAGCCCGACGACGTCGCCGTGATCATGCAAGGCTTGCTGGTATCGAACGTGTTCGGGATCTGCACCAGCATCGTCACGTTCTCCTGCCCACTGCCGTCGTCGGAGAAGGCAAGATACTCGACCCCGGCAATCTTGCCCTGCCCCGTGGTGACGTTGCCCTGTGCGTCCACGTTGGGGCCATAGAGCGAGCCGAAGCCGCCGCCCGCCGTGGTGTCCACGATGGCACGGTAGTTGTTGTAGATCGCGTAGCGGCGCAGTTCGGCTGCGGTCGGCGTGTTCGGGTCCGCCGGCACCGGTGCCGTGGCGCTTGCCAGCCCGTCCTTGCCCAGGCCGGCCGTCAGCAGGTCATCGGTCGTGCCGTCGTAGGCCTTGACCGTCACGGTGCCGATATTGGCAGGCTTGATGTTCGGGTTGGTGTTGCCGTCGTTGCTGTCGCCACCGCCACAGGACACGGCCAGCAGTGCCGCCGCAGCGGCGACCGTGGTCTTGCCAAGGCGATGAAAGTGATCGTGCTGCATGGGACCCTCCTGGTTTGCTGACTATCCGCTCATGCCGAGAAGACTTCCGAACTGCAAACTGCCGGGCCACCTGCCGCTTACCCGGGGCCCGGGAAGCGTGCGCGCAGCTTGTGCTTTTCCACCTTGCCGGACGGCGTGCGCGGCAATGCGTCGATGAGCCGCACATGACGCGGAACCTTGTAGCCGGCCAGTCTGGCCCGGCAATGCGCGATCACGGCATCGGCATCCAGCGCGGCACCGGGCCGCAGTACCACCAGCGCCATGCCGACCTCGCCCCACTGCGGGTCCGGCGTGCCGATCACCGCAGCCTCGGCGACGCCGGCGAGCTGGAACAGCACGTTCTCCACCTCGGCAGGATAGACGTTCTCGCCGCCGGAAATGAACATGTCTCTGGCGCGGTCGACGATGTAGTAGTCACCGTCTTCGTCCATCCAGGCAATGTCGCCCGAGTAGAGCCAGCCGTCGCGGATCGCCTCGGCCGTGGCTTGCGGCAGGTTCCAGTAGCCCGGTGTCACGCCCGGTCCCTTGATCAGCAGTTCGCCACGCTCGCCCGGCGCCACATCCACGCCCGCCGCATCGACGATACGCGTCAGCATCGACCCGACCGGCTTGCCGATGGTGCCGATCTTGCGGCGCGCGGTGACCTCGTCGCAGACGAAGACCGTGGGCCCGGTCTCGGTCATGCCGAAGCCGAAGCAGATGGTCACGCCCTTGGCCAGGTAGGTCTCCAGCAGCGGGCGCGGCACCGGCGAGCCGCCGGCCGACATGTTGCGCACCCCCGAGAAATCGGCCTGCCCGAAGCGGGGGTGCTGGCTCAGGAACAGGTACACCGCCGGCACCGCGAAGAACATCGTGATGCCTTCGCCTGAGTGGCGATCGAGCTTGTCCAGCACGACCTGCGGATCGAACTGCCGCAGGATGTGCACGGTGCCGCCGGCATGCAGCACCGGATTCGCGTAAAGGTTCAGCCCGCCCGTGTGGAAGAACGGCAGCACGCTGAGGAACACGTCGTCGCGCGTGATTTTGTTGGCCAGCATGGCGTTGACGGCATTGAAGAACGCCATGCCGTAGGTCTGGATCACGCCCTTGGGCCGCCCGGTCGTCCCGGAGGTGTACAGCAGGTGCCACACCTCATGCTCGTCGCGCGGCGGCATCTCGATGATGCGGCCGCTGGCCGCGGCCAGCACGGCCTCGTACTCCGTCCAGCCCGCCGGTACGTCGGCGGCCTCGTCATCGGCAAGATGCAGCACCGCGCGCATCGGCATGGCGCGGCTCAGTTCGGCGGCTACGCCGAGGAACCCATCGCCGGCCACCAGCACCTGTGGTGCGCAATCCTGCAGGATGGGCAGCAATTCGGCCGCGGGCAGCCGCCAGTTCAGGCACACCATCACCATGCCTGCCTTGGCGCAGCCGTAGAGCATCTCGAAATAGTCCGAGCCGTTGTGCGCGAGCACTGCCACGCGCGTACCCGCAGGCAGCCCGAGGTGCAGCGAAAGGTACTCGGCAAACCGGCTTGCGCGCTCGTCGAACTGGCGGTACGTCACGCGCCGGCCGCTTTCCACGTCAACCAGCGCGACCTTGTCCGGGTAATGCTGTGCATTCTTGTGCAGCCAGTCGATCACATACATGGCATACGGCCTCCGTGTGGTCCGGGTCAGGATGCCACGTCATGCGCCTTGCCGGCACCGCGCAAGCGCCCGACCACGCCCTGCGGGAAATAGTAGACGCTGAGGATGAACAGCAGCCCCAGCCACAGCAGCCAGCGGTCCGGGTGCAGCAGTCCGGAAAGCAGCGGCACGGCCGCGGTGGCTTCGCTCGCCAGCTTCATCACGTCCTGCAGGTAGGTCTGCGCCAGCAGGAACAACGTCGTGCCGATCACCGCGCCGTAGAGCGTACCCATGCCGCCGATCACGACGATCAGCAGGATATCGACCATGATCTCGAACGACAGCGACGTGTCCGGCCCGTTGTAGCGCAGCCAGACCGCCATCAGCACGCCGGCCATGGTAGCGAATATGGCAGACAGCACGGTGGAGACTGTGCGGAAGACCACGGTCCGGTAGCCGATCGCTTCCGCACGGAAGTCGTTCTCGCGGATGGCCTGCAGCACGCGGCCGAACGGCGAGTTGACGATGCGCAGCAGCAACAGGAACAGCACCACCGCGCCGGCGAACACCAGGTAGTAGCTCAGCAGCTTGCCATTGAGCGGCACGCCGAACCATTCGGCATCGCCGAGCGAGAAACCGGGGCGCAGCGCCTCGGGCACCTTGAAGGTCAGGCCGTCCTCGCCGCCGGTCCATTCGGAGAGCTGCGAGACCAGCGTGGCGAAGGCCGTCGCCACGGCCAGCGTGATCATGGCGAAGAAGATGGCCCGCACGCGCAGCGAGAACAGGCCGACCAGGAAGGCCAGCAACGCGGATACCGCCAGCGCCGCCACCGAGCCAGCCAGCAGCGCGCCCCAGCCCGGCTCCATGCGCGACATGGCGATGGCGACGCCGTAGCCGCCAATGCCAAAGAACATCGTGTGGGCGAAGGAAACGATGCCGGTGTAGCCGAGCAGCAAATCATAGCTGGCCACCAGCACCACGAAAATGCAGATCTTGGCCGCCATGTTCAGCGCGCGGGCGCCCGGGAACAGGAACGGCGCGCACGCCAGGGCCAGCACGATCAGCAGCAGCAGCGCGGTCAGTGCGCGGCTGCGCGGCAGGTCGCCGGAAAGCAGTCGGATCATGTCGCGTGCCCCTTGTCAGCGCCTGGCCACCGGGAACAGCCCTTGCGGCCGCCACAGCAGGATCAGCATCATCAGCAGGATGTTGGAGAACAGCGCGACCTTCGGGAGCAGGAAACCCGTGTAGTTGGCCATCAGCCCCACCAGCAGCGCGCCGACAAAGCAGCCGGTGGTGGAGCCGAGCCCGCCGATGATGATGACGATGAAGATCAGCACATTGACCTGCGCGCCGATCGCCGCCGTGATGTTCTGCTGGTACAGGCCCCACAGCACGCCGCCCATGCCCGCGAGCGCGGCGCCGGCCACGAACACGCCGATGAAGAGGCGCCGTACACGGTAGCCCAGTGCCTCCACCATCTCGCGGTTCTCCACACCGGCCCGGATCAGCAGACCGATGCGCGTGCGGTTGAGCAACAGCAGCATGGCAATGAAGACCGCCAGCCCGAGCACCATGGCCACCAGCCGGTACTTTTCGATGGCGGCATCGCCCAGCAGCACCGCCCCACGGAAAGCCGCCGGCACCTCCAGCGCGATGGTCTCCGCCCCCCAGATCGCCTTGATCAGCTGCTCGGCGACGAGCATGCCGCCCATGGTGATCAGGATCTGCTTCAGGTGCTGGCCGTAGACCGGGCGCACCACCACGCGCTCGAAGAACAGCCCCACCGCCCCGGCCGCCGCCATGGCCGCCAGGATCGCCAGCGCGAACACCGCCAGGTTCAGCGCCAGGCTGTCGGCCTGCACCCACCCTGACAGCGGCAGGAGCACCGACGCTGCCACGTACGCGCCGAGCGCGATAAAGGCGCCATGGCCAAAGTTGAGCACGTCCATCAGCCCGAACACGAGCGTCAGGCCCGACGACACCACGAAGATGATCATGCCCATGGCCAGCCCGGCGATGGTCAGCGTCAGCCATGTCGAGCCGCTGCCCACCAGCGGGAACGCCAGCAGCATGAGGAAGGGCACGAGGGCCAGCGGGGTCCAGTCGAGGCGGACCTTGGGCAGGTCTGCGGGGCCTGACGTCGGTAAGGTTGTGGAAGTTGTCATGTCTCTCGCCATGCTGCCTGTTTGCTCCCGCTCGCGGGAGAGGGGAGCAAAACGTCGCCATTGCCTGCGTCGTCACTGATGCGCTGCCAGCGACAACCCCAGCAGCCGCTGCTGCAATGCCTCGTCCCACGCCAGTGCCGCCATGTCGCCGGCATGCACGATGCGCCCGTCATCCATCACCGCCACCGTGTCGCCCACCGACTTCGCCATATGGAAGTTCTGCTCCACCAGCAGGATCGACACCTCGGTCTGCTTCAGTTCGCGGAACACGGCGATCATGTTCTGGATGATGGCCGGCGCCAGGCCCTTGGTCGGCTCGTCCACGATCAGCAGCTTGCGCGGCTCGACGATGGCGCGCGCCACCGACAGCATTTGCTTCTGGCCGCCCGACAGTACGCCGGCGCGCTGGTGCCAGAACGTCTTCAGCGCAGGGAACATGCGGAACACCCAGTCCAGGCGCCGGGCGTCGATGGCCCCGCTGCGAGCGGCCAGCCGCATGTTCTCGGCCACCGTCAGGTCGGAAAACACGCTCATGTTCTCGGGCACGTACGCGATGCCCGCCTGCGCGATGGCCGGCGTGCCGTGTCCGGTGATGTCGGCGCCATCGAACTCTACCGCACCGGCGCTGGCCCGCCACAGGCCCATGATGGTGCGCAGCGTGGTGGTCTTGCCCGCGCCATTGCGCCCCAGCAGCATGGTCACACCGCCGCGCGGCACGTCGATGCTCACGCCGTGCAGGATGTGGTACGGACCGATATGGGTCTGCACGTCACGCAGCCGCAGGATCGGGCCTGCCGTCGGGGATTCACGCATGGATCGCCTCCGCGCCGGGTTCCGCCATCCCCAGGTACGCCTGCTGCACGATCGGCGAGGCAATGACCTCCGCCGGGTTGCCGTCCGCCATCAGCGTGCCGTTATGCAGCACGATGATGCGGTCGGCCAGCGAGCGCACCACGTCCATCTTGTGCTCCACCAGCAGCACGGTCTTGCTCCTGTCCTGCCGGATTTCGCGGATCAGGTCGAGGATCACCGGTACCTCGTCCACGCTCATGCCGGCAGTGGGCTCGTCGAACATGAAGATGCGCGGCTGCAGCGCCAGCAGGATGCCTACCTCCAGCTTGCGCTGGTCGCCATGCGGCAGCGCGGCCACCGGCAGGTGGCGTTTGCCGGCCAGCGCCACGCGCTCCAGGCAGGCCTCTGCCTGCGCGCGCGCGCCGCGGTGGCTGGTCCACATCGACAGCAGGTCGATGCCGCGCTGCTGGCGCGCCTGCACGGCCAGGCGCACGTTTTCCAGCACCGGCAGGTTCGGGAACAGGCTGGTCAGCTGAAAGGCACGCCCGATACCGCGGCGTGCCCTTTGCGAGACCGGCAGGTGCGTCACGTCCTCGCCATCGAGCAGGATCTGCCCCGCGCTGGCCGGCAACTGCCCCGAGATCAGGTTGAAGTACGTCGTCTTGCCCGCGCCGTTGGGGCCGACGATGCAGGTCAGCTCGCCCGGCCGGAACGCGCACGACACCGCGTTGACGGCCACGTGGCCGCCGAAACGGATGGTCAGTCCGCGCGTTTCCAGCATCGGCGGCTGTGCCGCGGTGGCTGCCACGCCCGTCACCGGTGGTTGCGGATCGGCACGTTCATCTCTTCGGGCTTGATCTCGCGCACGAGCTCGGGCACGCCCCAGGCAAAGGCCGGATCGACCTTGATCCTGAAGTGGTACATCGACTGCATGGCCTGGTGGTCTTCCTTGCGGAAGACCATCCTGCCCTTGGGCGTTTCAAACGCCATGCCTTCCATGGCCGTGATCAGCTTTTCCGAGTTGGTGTCGCCACCGGTCTTCTTGAGCGCTTCCACCAGCGCGATGCCAGCCGACATGCCGCCGGCCGTGAAGAAGTCAGGCGGCGACTTGAACTTGCTGTAGTGGTTCGACACCAGCCACTCGTTGGCCTTGTTCTTCGGGATGCCGAAGTAGTAGTACGTGGCGCCCTCCATGCCCGGGAAGTTCTTGTAGCTGGCCATGGCCGGCAGGATATTGCCGCCGGTGGCGATCTCGATGCCATAGCGCTTCGGGTCGAGGTCCGCGATCTTGAACGGGTTGCCCGCGCCGGCCCAGATGATGAAGATCACCTTGCGGCCCGGCTTGTCCTTGAGCGCGTCGAACAGGCGCTGCGCACCGGCGGTGAAGTCGGTGGTGCTGGTTGGCAGGTATTCCTCATGGACGATCTTCGCGTTCTTCAGCGCGCCCTTGAACGCCTTCACGCCGTCGCGGCCGAAGGCGTAGTCCTGCGCCAGCGTGGCGATCTGCACGCCGGGCTTGTCCAGCGCGACGGCATTGGAAATGGCGTCCTGCGAGGAATTGCGGCCGGTGCGGAAGATATAGCGGTTCCACTTGTCGCCGGTGATGGAGTCGGCCACGGCCGGCTCGACCAGCAGGATCTTTTTGTACTCCTCCGCCACAGGCAGCATGGCCAGCGCCGTGCCGGAGGACGTCGGCCCCAGCGCGATATCGGCGCGGTCATCGCTGTAGGCAGCGGCAAGCTGGGCCTTGGCCACGTCAGGCTTGCCCTGGGTGTCCTTTTCGATCACCACGAGCTTGTTGCCGTTGACGGTCATGGTGCCGTTGGTGGCGTACTCCAGGCCCATTATCAGGCCGGTCTGGGTCTGCCTGGCATAGGCTTCGAGCGCGCCGGTCTTGTCGTAGACGTGGGCAATGCGGATATCCCTGGCCAGCACACCGGCACTGGCGAGCAGGCTGGCGGCCAGCGCCACGGCATGGACGGCGATAGTGCGGCGTTGCATGGTTGTCTCCTCCTTTTTTCGGTCTCTCGGTCTCGTCGGTCCTTCCAGCTTCTTGTTTCTGTTCTTGCCTGAAACCTCGCCCGGCCGGTCCGCCGAAGGCGGCCGTCAACGTGCCTGCAGGCCGTGCGTGATCATGTCGACGGCGGCATCGACCACCTTCTCCATCGAGGCGGGCCGCTTCCACAGCGCATAGCGCATGCCCAGGAAGTTGCTGATGCCGATCAGGCACCAGGCGCGCACCTCGGCATCGCCGGGGCGAACCTCGCCCTGCTCCGCCGCGCGGCTCAGGCGCCGGCTGTAGAGATCGGCAAAGACCTGGAAGTAGCCGCTGTAGATGGTCTCGTCCACCGAATACGAGTCGAGCACGATCCGGTAGAGATTCTTGTGTCGGGAAACGAAGGACAGGAAGGCCTTCAGGCCCAGCCGTTCGGCCTCGATCTGGCTGGTGGCTGGCGCCACGTGCTTGCGCAGATGGGTGCGCAGCAGTTCGAGCATGTGCTGGACCAGCGCGCGGAAGACGTCTTCCTTGTCCTTGAAGTACAGGTAGAAGGTGCCCATGGCCACCTTGGCTTCCTGCGTGATCTCGGAAATCGATGCAACGTAGTAGCCCTTCTCGCCGAACACCTTTTCGGCGGCACGCAGCAGGGACTCGCGCGTTTTCTGCCCGCGCGCGGTCTTGGGCGGGCAGAGGCCGGAGTCAGTCCTGCCGGATTCGGTCTGGGACATCGTGTCTCCACTGTGGCGCTCGGGCGCCCTCTGTGTGTGATACCACCGTGTGATACCAGCGTCCCGCGACCTGCCCGCCGTCCAGCCTCCTCTGCCCGGAGCGGCACCGCGAAACATGATGACTGATTCATGTTTCATCGTATAGAGGGCCGGAGGCAGATGTCAATTCATGGCTTTCCCGTAGCATGCGGCCCGGCTGCCCGCCAGCCTGCAGTGCCGCCCCGTTTCCGCTACGGCGCTCAGGCCAGGAAACGGTAGGTCCACAAACCCAGCGCAGCGAGCAGCAGCGAACCGCCCAGATGGGTGACTACGTGCAGCAAGGCCCAGCCGTAGTCACCGGACATCACGTTGGCCAGCGCCTCGCTGGAAAAGGTGGAGAACGTGGTCAGGCCGCCGAGAAAGCCCGTGATGGCCAGCAGCCGCCATTCGGGCGGCAGCCCGGGATGGGAATCAAAGAAACCGACGGCCAGCCCGATCAGGTAGCCGCCCAGCAGGTTCGCGGCCAGGGTGCCGTATGGCAAGGCCGGATTCAGGGTGTTCCACATGACCGAGACCCCCCACCGCAGCCAGGCGCCGAGCGCTGCGCCGACGCCGACCGCCACGAACCCTAGCGGCCCCATCAGTTCCCGCCGTCGCTGCCGACGTCAGCGCCGCTGGCATTGAAGGACGGGATCCCCCAGCGCTTCAGGGCGGCCTCGTCGGTCACGCGGGCATCGACCCAGCGTGCGCCTTCCGGCGTCTCTTCCTTCTTCCAGAATGGCGCTTCGGACTTGAGGTAGTCCATGATGAATTCGCACGCCGCAAATGCGTTGCCGCGGTGGGCGGACGCCACGGCCACCATCACGATCTGGTCCAGCGGCAGCAGCGGCCCGACGCGGTGGATGATGGTCACGCCCAGCAGTTCCCAGCGCGCGCAGGCGGCAGCCTCGATCTGCACGAGCGCCTTCTCGGTCATGCCCGGATAGTGCTCGAGCTCCATCGCGCTGACGGCGCTGCCCTCGCTGACATCGCGCACGGTGCCGATGAAGCTTGCCACCGCGCCCACGCCGGGACGGCCGGCCCGCAGCGCCGCCACTTCGGCGCCGAGGTCAAAATCCTCGCGCTGTACTCTGACGCTCATTTCAGCCTCCGGTTACCGGCGGGAAGAAGGCCACTTCGCAGCCGTCGGCAATGGCCGTATCGGCGCGCGCCACGGCGTGGTCCACAGCCATGCGCAGCGCGCGGCCCTCGGCCAGGGTCTCGGCCCAGGCACCGCCGCGGGTGCGCAGCCACTGGCGCAGCTCGCCCACCGTGCGCACGTCGCCCGGGACTTCCGCGCGCTCCCCGGCAACGCCGAGCTGTTCGCGCACGCTGGCAAAGAAACGTAGTTCGATGTTCATCACGACTTCTTGCACCGTATGCACCGCCCGCTATGCCAGCAGGCCGTCAAACGGAATGAACTGCACGGTATCGCCGTGCGCGATCGCCCGGTCGGGCGGGTTGTCGATCAGGCCGTCGCCCCACACCGTGGAGGTCAGCACGCCCGAGCTCTGGTTCGGGAACAGGTCCAGGCCGCCATTGGCATTGAGGCGCGCGCGCAGGAATTCATTGCGGCGGTCGCCCTTCTTCAGTTCGAAGTCCGCGCGCAACGGCAGGCGCCGCGGCGTCACGTCGGCCACACCCTGCAGGCGCAGGATGAAGGGCCGCACGAACAGCAGGAAGGTAACGAAGCTGGACACCGGGTTGCCCGGCAGGCCCAGGAAGAACGCCGGATCGCTGCTGCCATTGTTGACCTGCCCGAACGCCAGCGGCTTGCCCGGCTTGATGGCGATCTGCCACATGTCCAGGCGGCCCTCGGCTTCCACGGCGGGCTTGATGTGGTCTTCCTCGCCGACCGAAACGCCGCCCGAGGTGATGATCAGGTCGTGGCCCTGCGCGGCCTTGCGCAGGGTCTCGCGGGTAGCGGCCAGCGTATCGGGCACGATGCCGAGGTCATTCACTTCGCAGCCCAGGTTCTCGAGCAGGCCGCGCAGCGTGAAGCGGTTCGAGTTGTAGATGGCGCCGGGCTTGAGCGGCTCGCCGGGCATGGCAAGTTCATCGCCCGTGAAGAACACGGCGACACGCACGCGCCGCACCACGTCCAGCCGCGCCTGGCCCACCGAGGCGGCCAGGCCCAGCGCCTGCGGCGTGAGCCGCGTGCCGGCGGGCAGGATCACGCTGCCGGCCTCGATATCCTCGCCGGCGCGACGGATCCACTCGCCGGACTGCGGGACGTGGTTGACGATGACGTCGTTGCCATCGGCCACGCACTGCTCCTGCATCACCACAGCATCGGCACCGGGCGGAATCAGCCCGCCGGTGAAGATGCGCGCGGCGGTGCCGGGCGCCAGTTCGGTGCCGACATGGCCGGCCGGAATGCGCTGCGACACGGGCAGGCGCGTACCCACGGCGGGCACATCGGCGGCGCGCATCACATAGCCGTCCATCGACGTATTATCGGCGGGCGGCACCTGCAGGGAACTGGTGACCGGCGCGGCCAGCACGCGGCCGTTGGCGGCCAGGGTGTCTACGTGCTCGACCTGAGCCAGCGGACGGGCGGCGGCCAGCAGGGCGTCGAGCGCCTGGGCCATGGTCAGCATCGGGGGGCGGGAAGACGCTGCAGCTTGGGTCATGGTGAGATGTGTGGGTTCTGAGCGCCCATGAAAAACGGCCCGCGCATTGCACCGCACACGCTCTGTCGATCGGGCGGGCAATCCGGGGGCCGGGTCTGGGCCACGGCTAGCCTGATTGTAGCGAGTTGGCGCCGCCAAGGCATGCGGCGGCGCCGCAGCCACCTGGAAGCGCCCGCTTACAGGCCAGTATGGCCGGCGATGAAGGCCTTGATCTGGCTGACGTCGTTGGCCATCACCTCGAAGCGCTGGGGCAGCTTCTCGATGCCTTCGAAGGCCGCCGGACGCTCCGGTTCATGGCCCAGCGCTTCGCGGATAGTGTCGGCAAACTTGGCCGGCAGCGCGGTTTCCAGCACCACCATCGGGACGCCCGCGCCGAGATGCTCGCGCGCCACCTTGATGCCATCGGCGGTATGGGTATCGATGGTGATGCCATAGCGCGCCGACAGGTCGCGGATGGTCGCCACGCGGTCCTCGTGTGTGCTGCGGCCCGAGACAAAGCCGAACTGGCCGCGGATACGATCGAATTCGGGCGTACCGGACAGGTCGAAACCGCCCTTCTCTTCGACGTCGCGGAACAGCGCCGCCAGCTTGCCGGCGTCCTGGCCGAGCAGGTCGAAAATAAAGCGCTCGAAGTTCGAAGCCTTCGAGATATCCATGCTCGGGCTCGACGTATGGTAGGTCTCGGCCGACTTGCGCACGCGGTACGCGCCGGTGCGGAAGAACTCGTCCAGCACGTCGTTCTCGTTGGTGGCCACCACCAGCTTGTCGATCGGCAGACCCATCATGCGCGCGATATGGCCGGCGCAGACGTTGCCGAAGTTGCCCGACGGCACGCAGAACGACACCTTCTGGCCCGGGCCCGTCGTCGCGAGCAGCCAGCCCTTGAAGTAGTACACCACCTGGGCCACCACGCGCGCCCAGTTGATCGAATTGACCGTGCCAATGCGCTGGCGTGCCTTGAATTCCAGGTCGTTCGAGACCGCCTTGACAATGTCCTGGCAGTCGTCGAACACGCCTTCCACCGCCAGGTTGAAGATGTTCGGGTCCTGCAGGCTGAACATCTGCGCGGTCTGGAACGCGCTCATCTTGCGGTGCGGGCTCAGCATGAACACGCGGATGCCGTGCTTGCCGCGCATCGCGTATTCGGCGGCGCTGCCGGTATCGCCCGAGGTGGCGCCCAGGATGTTGAGCTCCAGCCCGGCGCGGCCCAGCGCGTACTCGAACAGGTTGCCCAGCAACTGCATGGCCATGTCCTTGAAGGCCAGCGTCGGGCCGTTGGACAGGCCCAGCAGTTGCAGCTTGGCGCCGCCTTCTTCGCCGAGCGTGCGCAGCGGCGTGATGTCGGCGGTGTTGTCGCCGGGGCGGGCATTGCAGTACACCTCGGCGGTGTAGGTCTTGCGCGTCAGCGCGCGCAGGTCCTCGGCCGGGATGTCGTCGCAGAACTTGCTCAGGATCTCGAACGCCAGGTCGGCGTACGAGAGCTTGCGCCAGGCCTCCAGCTCATCGGCGGTGACCTGCGGATACTGCACGGGCAGGTACAGGCCGCCGTCCGGCGCCAGGCCGCCCAGCAGGATCTCGGAGAAGGATTGCGGCACTTCATGGCCGCGGGTCGACTGGTATTTCATGGGTCCGGAATATCCTGCCGCTCAGTTCAGTTCTTCCATGCGCAGGCGCGTGACCGCGGACAGCACGGTCGGCAGCGACTCGATCTTCGCGATGGCGGCATTGACGTGCTTCTCGCGCGTCACATGGGTCAGGATGATGATGTCGGTCTGCGGCTCGCCCTCGCGCGACTCCTTCTGCAGCATCGCGTCGATGGAGATGCCCCCTTCGGCCAGGATGCGCGTGATCTCGGCCAGCACGCCGGTCTCGTCCGCCACGCGCATGCGCAGGTAGTAGGCGCTGTTGATTTCCTCGATCGGCAGCACCGGCACGTTCGACAGCTCGTCCGGCTGGAACGCCAGGTGCGGCACGCGGTGGTTCGGGTCGGCGGTGTGCAGACGGGTCACGTCGACCAGGTCGGCGATCACGGCCGAGGCGGTCGGCTCGGCGCCGGCGCCCTTGCCGTAGTACAGCGTGGCGCCCACGGCGTCGCCCTGCACCAGCACGGCGTTCATTGCACCTTCCACGTTGGCGATCAGGCGCGTGGCCGGCACCAGCGTCGGGTGCACACGCAGCTCCACGCCGTCGTCGCGGCGGCGGGTAATGCCCAGCAGCTTGATGCGGTAGCCCAGTTCCTCGGCATACTTGATGTCGGTCGCGGCCAGCTTGGTGATGCCTTCCACGTGGGCCTTGTCGAACTGCACCGGCATGCCGAAGGCGATGGCGCTCATCAGCGTGACCTTGTGCGCGGCGTCGACGCCCTCGATGTCGAAGGTCGGGTCGGCCTCGGCATAGCCGAGCTGCTGCGCTTCCTTCAGGACCGTATCGAAATCCAGGCCCTTGTCGCGCATCTCGGACAGGATGAAGTTGGTGGTGCCGTTGATGATGCCGGCGATCCACTGGATGCGGTTGGCGGTCAGGCCTTCGCGCAGCGCCTTGATGATGGGGATGCCGCCGGCCACCGCTGCTTCGAACGCGACGATCACGCCCTTGCGGCGCGCGGCTTCGAAGATCTCGTTGCCGTGCACGGCCAGCAGCGCCTTATTGGCGGTGACCACGTGCTTGCCGTTCTCGATGGCCTTGAGCACCAACTCGCGCGCGATGCCATAGCCGCCGATCAGCTCCACCACGATGTCGATGTCCGGGCGGGTCACCACCAGGTTGGCGTCGTTGACGATCTCGACTTCGCCGTTGGTCAGCTCGCGTGCGCGCTCGGTGTTGAGATCGGCCACCACGGCGATCTCGATGCTGCGGCCGGCGCGGCGGCGAATTTCTTCCTGGTTGCGCTTGAGCACGTTGAACGTGCCGCTACCGACGGTACCGATGCCGAGCAGGCCAACTTTGATGGGGTTCATGGACAATCTGACTCTAGGTTGCTAAGGATGAGTTGCAGCGGCCGCCCGATCAGGCAGCCACCTTGCCGTGGCGTTTTCGGTACGCCTCCAGGAAGCGCGCGATGCGGTTGATCGCCTCGCGCAGGTCTTCCTCATGCGGCAGGAATACGATCCGGAAATGATCCGGCTTGGCCCAGTTGAAGCCGGAGCCCTGGACCAGCAGCACCTTGGACTCCTGCAGCAGTTCATAAATGAACTCCTGGTCGTCCTGCACCGGGTACATCGACAGGTCCAGCTTCGGGAACAGGTACAGCGCAGCCTTGGGCTTGACGCAGCTGACGCCGGGAATCGCTGTGATCAGCTCGTAGGCCAGGTCGCGCTGGCGGCGCAGGCGGCCGCCCTCGGCCACCAGGTCGTTGATGCTCTGGTAGCCGCCCAGTGCGGTCTGGATGGCCCACTGCCCCGGCACGTTGGCGCACAGGCGCATCGAGGACAGCATGTTCAGGCCCTCGATATAGTCCAGCGCCGGACGCTTGTCGCCCGACACCACCATCCAGCCCGCGCGGTAGCCGCACGAGCGGTAGTTCTTGGACAGGCCGTTGAACGTCACCGTCAGCACGTCGGTCGACAGCGAGGCGATCGACGTATGGGTATTGCCGTCGTACAGGACCTTGTCGTAGATCTCGTCGGCAAAGATGATCAGCCCGTGCTCGCGCGCGATGGCGACGATCTCCAGCAGCAGTTCGTCCGAGTACAGCGCGCCGGTCGGGTTGTTCGGGTTGATGATGACGATGCCCTTGGTATGCGGCGTGATGCGGGCGCGGATGTCATCCGGGTCAGGCATCCACTCGTTGGACTCGTCACAGATATAGTGGACCGGCGTGCCGCCCGACAGGCTCACCGCAGCCGTCCACAGCGGGTAGTCCGGTGCCGGCACCAGGACCTCGTCGCCGCTGTTCAGCAGCGCGTTGACCGCCATCACGATCAGTTCCGAGGCGCCGTTGCCCACATAGATGTCTTCCAGGCCGACGCCCTGGATATTCTTCTGCTGGGTGTAATGCATGATCGCCTTGCGCGCGGCGAAAATGCCCTTGGAATCCGAATACCCTGCCGAATTCGGCAGGTTGCGCATCATGTCCTGCTGGATTTCCTCCGGGGCATCGAAACCGAATACGGCCAGGTTGCCGATATTCAGCTTGATGATCTTGTGTCCCTCTTCCTCCATCTGCTTGGCCTTTTCCAGCACCGGGCCGCGGATGTCGTAGCAAACGTTATTGAGTTTGTTGGATTTCTGGATGGGTTTCACGGCGATATCGGCGGAGGCGAAAACTGCCGCGTCGGCGGCAGCGAACATGGGAATCCGGATGGAGTGTCTCGGGGCGCCGTCCGCTGCGATGCAATGCAGTCTTGCCGCGAATGTGGCAGACACGGAGGCAAAAGCTATAATTTATCGGATTATGACAGACTTCGGCAGCAATTCTTGCATTGCAGCGTGCCTCGGGGGAACCCGCCGCCGGCGCCTGCATCCCGCCGTCAACCCGCTGCCTGCCCGCGCTGCCGGCCATCCGCCCCGCGGAAGGCGTCGCTGCGCCAGCCAGGCGGCCTCCGGGGCCCCCAATTGAAACTTCACGCCGACCAGCCACAGGCGCTCAATACGGTCACGGCCTATGGGCCGGGCTACATTGAAATCAACCTGATACGTCACACCAACTCCATCCTGGTGCTTCCGGAGGGCGAGGTCCGTCCGTGGCCCGTGGACCGCTTCGAAGACCTCGAACCCGCGCATTTCGAGGCACTGGCCGAACTGGGGCCCGAAGTCGTGCTGCTGGGCACGGGTGCGCGCCTGCGCTTCCCGCATCCACGGCTGACCGCCTCCCTGGCCCGCAAGCACGTGGGGGTAGACGCCATGGACATGCAGGCCGCATGCCGCACCTACAATATCCTGATGGCCGAAGGCCGCAAAGTGGCCGCCGTGCTGCTGCTGGAGCCGGAAGCCGCGGCCGGCTGAGCTGTCATTGGCCGGACAGGAAAGTTAAGGAGGCGCCACGCTTGAAGTCCGGTCGAGCGCCCCAATCTGCTCCCCTCGTGACACAGGCGCACTACCCCTGCAGCCTTCGTCCGGACCCTCGCAGCCTCTCCGACACCGCCCCTCCCCTGGAGCCATAACAATGACAGTCAGTCTCAACAAGGCCGTACCCGACTTCAGCGCGCCGGTTACCGGCGACGGCGGCACCTTCCGCCTCTCCGAACAGCGCGGCAAGACCGTGGTGCTGTACTTCTACCCAAAGGACAACACCCCCGGCTGCACCACCGAGGCCATGAACTTCCGCGACCAGTACAACGACTTCGTCAAGGCCGGCGTGGTCGTGTTCGGCATCTCGCGTGACAGCCTGCGCTCGCACGAGAACTTCAAGGCAAAGCTCGAACTGCCGTTCGAACTGATCTCGGACCCGGACGAGGCAGTGTGCAATCTCTTCGATGTCATGAAGATGAAAAAGCTGTATGGCAAGGAGCACCGCGGCGTCGAGCGCAGTACTTTCATCCTCGACAGCAAGGGCATCCTGCGCCACGAACTGCGCGGCATCAAGGTGCCCAACCACGTGGACGAGGTGCTGGAGATCGTGCGCGGTCTCTGAAACGCCATCCACCATCATCCTTCCCTTTGCCGGCAGCGCTGCGGCAAGACGAGCCAGATTGGCATTGCCGCGACACCGCGCACACCCCGCGTGACTGGCAATTGCCAAACCGAAAACCTTCGGATACATTGGCCCGTAATGAGTTCAGATTCCGGATGCCACGCTGATTCGACTTCCCGGCCCAGGCGGTTCGCGCCGCAGGCCGGTGGCGGACCTGCCGTGTCGCCGGTCCGCAAGCAAGCCGCCAAACCTGTACCGCAGGGCTGGCGGCTTTTTTGTTTATCCGCTGCCCCGGGTGCCTCGCGCGTGCATGCTCCGGTGGCCGCTGGCATTCTCCTTGCGAGTTGCCGCACGGATAGATCCGTCCCAATCTTGTCCCCCTGAAAGGAAAGCCAAGCATGCCGCTGCCCACCATGCCCGCCAAGCCTGCCCAATTGCTGGATCCGAGCGAGTTCGCTCCGGTCACCGCGGTGCCCAAGGCCAAAGCCGTCGCACAGGGGAAGAAACCTGTGCCGGCACTCGAGCGCGTGGCATTGCTGGAAACCGGTGAAACGCAGGCGCCCGCTGTCAAGGCGCGCGCCGCCACCGGTACCCGCGCCCGCTCGACACCGACGCCATCCGTGCCGGCCACGCCGGTCGCCACAGCCCCGGTCAGCCTGGTCAAACCCGCAGCCGGCCCGACTCGCCGCGCGCGCAAGGCCGAAGGCCCGAGCAAGCTGTTCGTGCTGGACACCAACGTGCTGATGCACGACCCGAGCTCACTCTTCCGCTTCGAAGAGCACGACGTCTATCTGCCGATGATGACGCTCGAGGAGCTGGACAACCACAAGAAGGGCATGAGCGAAGTCGCGCGCAACGCCCGCACCGTCAGCCGCACGCTCGATTCGCTGGTGAGCGGCACCGGCGGCGTGCTCGATGAAGGCCTGCCGCTGGCCAAGCTGGGCAACCGCGACGCGCAGGGCAAGCTGTTCTTCCAGACGAAGCTCAACGACATCAAGCTGCCCGAGGGCCTGCCGCAGGGCAAGGCCGACAACCAGATCCTGGGCGTGGTCAGCGCGCTGCAGCAGCAGTACCCTGAGCGCCAGGTCGTGCTGGTGTCGAAAGACATCAACATGCGCATCAAGGCGCGCGCACTGGGGCTGCCCGCAGAGGACTACTACAACGACCAGGTCCTCGAAGACAAGGACCTGCTGTACGCAGGCGTGCTGCAATTGCCCGGCGACTTCTGGGCCAAGCACGGCAAGGGCGTCGAGAGCTGGCAGGACCCGAAGACCGGCGCCATGTTCTATCGCCTGACCGGTCCGCTGGTGCCGTCCTTCCTGGTCAACCAGTTCGTCTACCTGGAGCCGGTGGACGGCAGTCTGCCGCTCTACGCACAGGTCAAGGAGATCAACGGCAAGACCGCGCTGCTGCAGACGCTCAAGGACTACACACACCACAAGAACAACGTGTGGAGCGTGACCGCCCGCAACCGCGAGCAGAACTTCGCGCTCAATCTGCTGATGAACCCGGACATCGACTTCGTCACGCTGCTCGGCCAGGCCGGTACCGGCAAGACGCTGCTGGCGCTGGCCGCGGGCCTGGAGCAGGTGCTGGACCAGAAACTGTACAACGAGATCATCGTCACCCGAGCCACCGTGCCGGTCGGCGAGGACATCGGCTTCCTGCCTGGCACCGAGGAAGAGAAGATGCAGCCGTGGATGGGCGCCTTCGACGACAACCTCGAAGTCCTGCAGAAGAGCGACGACAGCGCCGGCGAATGGGGCCGTGCGGCGACACAGGAGCTGATCCGCTCGCGCATCAAGGTCAAGAGCATGAACTTCATGCGCGGCCGCACCTTCGTCAACAAGTTCGTCATCATCGACGAAGCGCAGAACCTGACGCCGAAGCAGATGAAGACCCTGGTCACGCGCGCGGGCCCAGGCACCAAGATCATCTGCCTGGGCAATATCGCGCAGATCGATACGCCGTACCTGACCGAAGGTTCGTCGGGCCTGACCTATGTGGTGGACAGGTTCAAGGGCTGGAGCCACAGCGGCCATATCACGCTGGCGCGCGGCGAGCGTTCACGCCTGGCCGATCACGCCGGCGACGTACTGTAAGGCGTTCCGCCGGCCTGCCCTCGCGGCCGGGCCGGCGGACATGGTTCGTGCCTGCGGCTTTCGGGCCGTGGGCGCGCATTCCGTTTGCTTTGGGATCGCTCGACAGGAGGCGTCGATGAGCCATCAGCAACCGCCCGGCTGGCAGTGTCAGCCGGACGCGCTGCGCGCGCGTGCCGTGCCTGGTCCGTGGCGCCACAAGCGCATGCTGGCACTCGCTGCACTGGCCGCCGTGGGCATGGCGCTGAGTACCGTCTGGCGGCCCGCGCACGCGGCCGACGAGATGGTGATCCGCACCATGGGCCCGGTGAGCTATGTCTGTGGCGGCATTGCCGAAGACGAGCGCAAGGAGCTGGCCGGCCTGGAAAAGAACTTCAATATGGGCATCCTGTTCACGCAGGGGAGCAACGGCGAATTCCTTTCGGATGTCGCCGTACGGCTGTTGCGCGACGAGCAAGAAGTTGCCGCCTTCCACGCCGCCGGCCCACGCTGCCTCATACGTGCGCCAGAAGGCAGTTACAATATCGAGGCCAGTTACAAGGGCCAGACCAAGACCATCAATATCGGCACCGGAAGCCGCGACGCTCAGTTGCGCTGGTAGTGGCGTGATCGGGGTCAGGGCTGGTGACCGACCCAGTAAGGATGCCTTCGCGCCGTTTCCTCCCCTCCTGCGCCATCCGCTTGCGCCTGCCCGCGGTTCCCGCCACGGCGCGGCTGCCGCTGGTTTTCGCCGCCGCGCTGCTGCTGGCGGCCTGCGCCGGCGCGCCGACTTCCCGCCATGCGGGCCTGCCCCGCACGCCGGGCAAGCCCATGATCGATCCAAGCGCGGGGCTCGAGGAAATCTCCATCCAGGCCATGTCGCTGGTCGGCACGCCCTACCGCTATGGCGGCAATACGCCCGACAGCGGCTTCGACTGCAGCGGCCTGGTCCGGTACGTGGTCGGGCGCGCCGCCAACGTCAACCTGCCCCGCACCACCGAAGCCATGGGCACGCGCGGCTCGGCGCTGGACCGCAGCGAGGTGGCCTCGGGCGACCTGGTCTTCTTCAACACCACGGGGCGCGCCAATTCCCATGTCGGCATCTATGTCGGCCAGAACCGCTTCGTGCACGCACCGTCCAGCGGCGGCACCGTGCGGCTCGAAGACATGGGCAAGCCTTACTGGGCGTCGCGGTACAACGGCGCGCGGCGCGTGGTGGCAGCCGTCAACCAGCCGCTGCCAGCCAGCCCCACCCCGGTGCAAGTGCCTCCGCCGGCTGCGCCGCCCGAACCCGCACCTGCTGTCGACGACGATCCGATCGCCGCCTTCGCCAACAAATAGCGACGCCCTGAACGACAAAGAGCCAGGCACTTGCCTGGCTCTTTGTCATGCGTAGAGGATCCGAGCTGCCTTACAGGATCTGGCGGCCAACCCACCACGCAATCGCGGACATGAACGCGGAAGCCGGAATCGTCAGCACCCAGGCCCAGACGATATTGCCGGCCACGCCCCAGCGGACCGCCGACATCTTCTGCGCCGAGCCCACGCCGACGATCGCGCCGGTAATCGTGTGCGTGGTCGACACGGGCACGCCCAGCGCCGACGCGAAGAACAGCGTCAGCGCACCGCCGGTTTCGGCGCAGAAGCCGCCAACTGGCTTGAGCTTCGTGATCTTCTGGCCCATGGTCCGCACGATCCGCCAGCCGCCGAACAGCGTGCCCATGCCGATGGCCACATAGCAGCTCACGATCACCCAGATCGGCGGCTCGCCGCCGGCGGCGACATGGCCGCTGGCGATCAGCAGCATCCAGATGATGCCAATGGTCTTCTGCGCGTCATTGCCGCCGTGGCCCAGGCTGTACAGCGAAGCCGACGCCAGCTGCAGCCGGCGGAACCAGCGGTCCACGCGCGAGGGCGGCGTGCGGAAGAAGGTCCAGCCCACGATCACCATCATCAGCGACCCGAGGATGAGGCCCAGCAGCGGCGAGATCACGATGAACGCCACCGTTTTCAGCAGCCCGTTACCCACCAGCGCGCCGGTGCCTGCCTTGGCCACCGCGGCGCCAACCAGGCCGCCGATGAGCGCATGCGAGGACGACGAGGGGATACCGTAGTACCACGTGATCCCATTCCAGGCGATGGCCCCGACCAGCGCACCGAATATCACGTAGTGGTCAACGATATTGACGTCTACGGTGCCAGTACCCACAGTGGCTGCCACCTTCAGATGGAAGATGAAGATCGCGATAACGTTGCACATTGCCGCCATCGCCACCGCGTGGTGCGGCTTGAGCACGCCCGTGGACACCACCGTGGCGATCGAGTTGGCCGCGTCGTGGAAGCCGTTCATGAAGTCGAACAGCAGCGCGAGCGCCACCAGCAGGCCGATCACCCACAGGCTCATTTGAATGGTATGCATTGCCGATTCCGCTCAGGCGTTTTCCAGGACGATACCTTCGATGATGTTGGCCACGTCCTCGCACTTGTCGGTAATCGTTTCGAGCTGCTCGTAGATGGCCTTCAGCTTGATCAGGCGCTTGACGTCGGTCTCGTCGCGGAACAGCTTGGACATGGCCGAGCGCATCACGCGGTCGGCTTCCGACTCGAGCTGGTCGATCTGCTGGGCGGTCTTCAGGATGGTGCTGGCGTTACCCATGTCCTCGAGCAGGCCCACCGCGATCTTGACCTGGTCGCAGCACTGCACGCAGATCGCGGCCAGGCGCAGCGCCTCGTCGGTCAGGCTGGTCACGTCGTACAGCGAGATGGTTTCCGCCACGTCTTCCATCAGGTCCAGGATGTCGTCCATGGTCGTGATGAGGTTGTGGATCTCGTCGCGGTCCAGCGGCGTGATGAAGGTCTTGTGCAGCAGGTCGATGGTGTCGTGCGTGATCCGGTCGGCCTTCTTTTCGGTCGCCTGGACACGGCGGGCATGCGCCTCGGCATTGGGCAAGTCGTTGACCAGCGCCTGCAATTCGTGGGCGGCGGTCACCGCGCAATCGGCATGCTGGTTGAAGTATTCGAAGAACTTGCCCTCGGTGGGCATGAATCGGCCGAACATGGAATGTTCCTTGTCGCAGCGCAGTGGCGCTGCCTGATTTGTTGCTGAGGGAATGCGAATGCGTCGCGCGACAGCGGCATTTCCGGCCGCTGTCATCAAAGCGCAATATTTTACAGGGTTGTGGCCTCAATGCCTGCCATATGTCGCAAACGAGACGTTCGGCGGCAGGCGGGCTTGACTTCAGGTGTCGTTGTCGAAGAAGGCCGGGCCGCCGCTGAAGTTGTCGAACTTGGTGAACTGGCCCAGGAAGGTCAGCCGCACCGTGCCGATCGGACCGTTACGCTGCTTGCCGATGATGATTTCGGCCGTGCCCTTGTCCTGCGAATCCGGGTTGTAGACTTCGTCGCGGTAGATAAACAGGATCACGTCGGCATCCTGTTCAATGGCGCCCGATTCGCGCAGGTCGGACATCACGGGGCGCTTGTTCGGACGCTGTTCCAGGCTTCGGTTGAGCTGCGACAGCGCGATCACGGGACAGTTCAGTTCCTTGGCCAGGCCCTTGAGCGAACGCGAGATTTCCGAGATCTCGGTCGCCCGGTTCTCGCCACCGCCGGAGCCGGACATCAGCTGCAGGTAGTCGATGATGATCAGGCCGAGCTGCCCGCACTGGCGCGCCAGTCGGCGCGAGCGCGCACGCAGTTCCATCGGGTTCAGCGCCGGGGTCTCGTCGATGAAGAGCTGCGCGTCGTTCATGCGCTGGATGGCATGGGTGAGGCGCGGCCAGTCTTCGTCGAGCAGGCGGCCGGTGCGCAGCCGGTGCTGGTCCAGGCGGCCGACCGAGCCCAGCATACGCATGGCCAGCTGGGTGCCCGCCATTTCCATGGAGAACACCGCGACCGGCAGCCCTTGCTCCACGGCCACGTGTTCGCCGATGTTCAGCGAAAATGCCGTCTTACCCATCGACGGGCGTCCCGCGACGATAATCAGGTCACCGGCCTGCATGCCGCTGGTCATCTTGTCGAGGTCGATGAAGCCGGTCGGCACACCGGTCACGTCGGTGGTCGAGTCACGGTGGTAGAGCTCGTCGATACGCTCGACCACCTGCGTCAGCAGCGGCTGGATTTCCTGGAAACCCTTCTGGCCGCGCGAACCTTCTTCAGCAATGGCGAAGACCTTGGATTCGGCCGCGTCCAGCAGTTCGCGGACCTCGCGGCCCTGCGGCGCGAATGCCGACGATGCGATGTCGTCCGCCACCGTCACCAGCTTGCGCAGCACCGCGCGCTCGCGCACGATCTCCGCGTAGCGGCGAATATTGGCGGCGCTGGGCGTGTTCTGCGCGAGCGAGTTCAGGTAGGCCAGTCCGCCCACCTCCTCTGCCTTGCCCGCCACCTGCAGCATCTCGTAGACGGTGATGACGTCCGCGGGCTTGGTGGCCGAGATCAGCTTCGCGATGCCCTGGAAGATCAGGCGGTGATCGAAGCGGTAGAAATCCGCCTCGGAAATGAAATCGGCAATACGGTCCCAGGCGGAATTGTCCAGCAGCAGGCCACCGAGCACCGATTGCTCGGCCTCGATCGAATGCGGCGGTACCTTGAGACTGTCGAGTTGGGGGTCGGCGACGGGCGCGTTCATGGGGTGGGATTATACCGGCGGGCGGACGCTGCCCGCCTGACATTTGAGCGGCAACAATTCGGCATCGGGCCTTGACAGCTCCGGGTGTGCAGCAAAAAAACCGTCCTGAAACGACTGCCGCAGACAAACAAAAAAGGCAGGAGCCTGGCTCCTGCCTTTTCGCTTGCTTGGGCCGGACGCGCCGACCAGGCAAGGTCTTGCTTAGACCTGCTCGCCCACGACGGCGACGGTCACGTCGACCACCACGTCAGTGTGCAGCGCGACGCTGACCGGATGGTCACCGACGGTCTTCAGCGGGCCATTCGGCAAACGAACCTGGGCCTTTTCCAGCTTGAAGCCTTGGGTATCCAGGGCAACGGCGATGTCGGCGTTGGTCACGGAACCGAACAGGCGGCCGTCCACACCCGACTTCTGGGTGATCTGGACGGTCAGGCCGTTCAGCTTCTCGCCTTCGGCTTGCGCGGCGGCCAGCTTCTCGGCTGCGGCCTTTTCCAGCTCGGCGCGCTTCACTTCGAATTCCTGGATCGCGGTTTGCGTGGCGCGGCGGGCCTTCTTGCTCGGGATCAGGAAGTTACGGGCGTAACCATCCTTCACCTTGACGATATCACCCAGGTTGCCCAGGTTGATCACTTTTTCCAGCAGAATAACTTGCATCGTGTTCTCTCCTTTACGGACCTATGGCCTGGGCTATCAGTTCTTGTGCAGGTCGGTGTACGGCAGCAGCGCCAGGAAGCGGGCGCGCTTGATGGCCGTGTCCAGCTGACGCTGATAGTGAGCCTTGGTACCGGTCAGGCGAGCCGGCGTGATCTTGCCGTTGTCGCCGATGAAGTCCTTCAGGGTGTCCAGATCCTTGTAGTCGATCTGTTCCACGCCAGCCACGGTGAAGCGGCAGAAGCGCTTGCGCTTGAACAGCGGGTTCTGTTGCTGAAAGCGCTTCTTGTTCTTGTTGTCACGTTTGATGAATGCCATGATTCAATCCTTTACGAATGCTTTACATCCAGTGATGTGAAAGACGAGGGCCTTGCTGTTGCGGTGCTTGCGAGCCAGGAATCCTTCGCAGTCGAGCAGCGTGCCGAGCGGCAACCGCTCCAGACGCTGGCCAACCTGGCCGATCCCCATCGCTGCAATGGCAAACTCGACCTGCCTCGGCGTATCCGCCTCGGTCGCCGCGCCGCTGTACTGCAGGATGCAGTTCACGACGGGCACGCCGGCCGGGGTGTACCTGAGGGCATCGCGCTCCGCCAATGTGGCGGCTAGCCGAAGCTGGTTCAACGCGCGGCCCCTTGCAGTGTGTTGCCCATGCCGCCGTGGTCAGTCCTGCCGGCCACGACTGGCACCGCAGTCCGCACTCAGGCGGCCTGGCCTTCGGTGGTCGTTTGCGCGGCCTTGCGGGCTTCTTCGCGCTGCACTTCCTTCATCATCGGCGAAGGAGCGGTCTCGGCCTTCTTGGTCTGCACGATCAGGTGACGCAGCACGGCGTCATTGAACTTGAAGGCGTGTTCCAGCTCGGCCAGGGTGTCCTTGCCGCATTCGATGTTGAAGCAAACGTAGTGAGCCTTGGCCAGCTTCTGGATCATGTAAGCCATCTGGCGACGGCCCCAGTCTTCCACGCGGTGAACCTGGCCGCCTTGCGACGTCACGAGCGACTTGTAACGCTCGATCATGGCCGGCACTTGCTCGCTCTGGTCCGGATGGACGATGAAGACGATTTCGTAATGACGCATTGACGCTCCTTTTGGGATGAGCCACCTGGGCGTCACGTCCAGTGTGGCAAGGTTGAATAGCCTTAAATTATAGCCCGACCATTGACAAATGCGCAACTGCTGTCATACAGAGGCGAATAGCGCCTGCAACCGATCCGGCTCGGCGGCCAGGCCTGGCTCCTGCGCCAGAGCCAGCAACAGCAACACCCTCGCCTTGTATGGATTGAGGTCTGCGGCGGATACGAACACGCCGGCAACAGGGTCCGCAACCGGCGGAATCGCCACATGGCCCGCCCCGGTACGCGAACTGCGCACCACGGCGACGCCGGTGGCCGCGGCATCCTTCAGCGCAGCGACCAGCGTCTCATGCACCGAGCCATTGCCCGCCGCCGCCACAACCAGGCCGCGCACGCCGGCGGCGACCATGGCATCCACCGCGACACGACCGGGCTGCGCATAGCTGGCGATGATCTCCACCTCCGGCCATTGCTGCGGCGCCGGCAAAGCTGCGTTGTCGGCCCGCACCGGCACGCGGGGAATGCGCACCAGGTCATCCTGCACGAAGCCCAGCGGCCCACACGATGGCGACACAAAAGCATCGACCGCCGACGTATGCGCCTTGGTCACGTCGCGCGCCGCATGGACCTGCTGGTTCAGCACCACCAGCACGCCCTTGCCGCGCGCATCCGGATGGGCGGCCACCCGCACGGCATCGAGCAGATTGAGCGGCCCGTCAGCCGACAGCGATGTGGACGGCCGCATCGCGGCAGTCAGCACCACGGGCACCGGACAGGCCTGCGTCAGGTGCAGGAACATGGCGGTCTCCTCGAGCGTGTCGGTGCCGTGCGTAACGACGATGCCGGCCACATCCGGCTCGCCAGACCAGTGCCGCACGCGTGCCGCCAGCGCCGACCAGAACGCAAATACCATGTCCTTGCTGTCGACCTGCGCCACCTGCTCGGCCTCGATCCTGGCCACCGACTGCAGCGCCGGCACGGCCGCCAGCAGCGTTGCCACGGGCACGGTGGCAGCCTGGTAGCGCGCGCTGCTGGCCGGGTTGGCGGAGCCGCCGGCAATGGTGCCGCCGGTGGCAAGGACGACGATGCGGGGAAACTGGGGCATGGGCAGGAAGGCAGGACGCCGGGGAACCGAAGTCCGCCGATTGTACCCGCGGCATGCCGTCAAACCGGAAGTCGAGGAGACGCTTCCGAAATTCTGCTTGCGCTTGCGCCGATACTGTATAAAATCACAGTCATACTGTTTAAACATACAGTGCCCGCCTGGCTGGCAGCCGTATCGCACCGGGGCACTCATCACGGAAGCGCTTCCATGGCGACCCTGACACCCCGGCAGCAGCAGATTTTCGACCTGATCCGCAACACGATCCGCGGCACCGGCTTCCCGCCCACGCGCGCCGAGATCGCCGCGGAATTCGGCTTCTCGTCGCCCAATGCCGCGGAAGAACACCTGCGTGCGCTGGCGCGCAAGGGCGTGATCGAACTGACGCCGGGCGCGTCGCGCGGCATCCGCCTGAAGGTAGCGCGCAGCGACTCCGAAACACCCGACCAGTTTTCGCTGCCAGTGTCCGGCATCATGCAGCTGACGCTGCCGCTCGTGGGCCGCGTGGCCGCCGGCAGCCCGATCCTCGCCGCCGAGCATATCGACCGCCAATACCAGGTCGACGCCTCCGTCTTCGACGAACGCCCCGACTACCTGCTGCGCGTGCGCGGTCTGAGCATGCGCGACGCCGGCATCCTCGACGGCGACCTGCTAGCCGTGCGCAAGGCCAGCGAAGCGCCCAACGGCAAGATCGTCGTGGCCCGCCTGGGCGATGACGTGACCGTCAAGCGCCTGCAGCGCCGTGGCGGCGCCATCGAGTTGATCGCAGAGAACCCGGACTTCCCGAACATCGTGGTCACGCCCGGGCGAGAAGAATTTTCGCTCGAAGGCATTGCCGTCGGGCTGATCCGCTCCTCGGGCTTCTGACCAGCGCGGCCAGCCGCGCGCTGGCCGCTCTCCCCTTGCTGTGCCGACGCCGCCCGCCTGACGGGTGTTGACCCCGCTTTTGCCAATCGAGAGGTGTAGCCATGCCGCAAACCAACCACATTGCCGCCGCCCGCCAGCCGGTCAAGCCGGTACCGTTCCGGCAATCGAAGGGCGTCCGCATCTACCAGGGCGCGCAGCGCCGCACCATGGTTGGCAGCATGGCGGCCATCTGCCGGATGCTGGAACTGGCCGAGCCGACCAAGCTCCTGGCCTGATCCGCGCCGACGGGAATCAGGAGGGGCGCCACGCCCCTCGTTGATGGCAGATTCATCGAGAATTGCATATTCTGCATATCTCATCTTCATTTGTTTTGTCTGCCGCACCTTTCCATCACGGGTGCGAGCTTCTAGCCTTCAGATAGCAGGCACAGCGCGCCCCGGAGCCGTCGGAGAGCGGCCCAACCGCAGCACGGCGCGCGGTCGAACCGGGCCGGCTCGCGCGCATTGCCGCCGGCCGCCCGTCTTGCGTTGCCGGGGGTATTTGCGAACGCCCGCGGCGCCGACGGCGCCGTCAGCGAATCCGCATGGGAGGCATCATGGCCACCATTGCGCTAACGGACGCCTTGCGCCGGGACTACGAGTCGCTGTTCAACAGCTGCGTCATCAGCGCCGCACGCGCGGCCGAGGTCGACGGGCTCGTCAGGACGCTGGTGCGCAACCAACCCCGCTACGAGGCGGCGAGTGCCATCTCTGGCGTGCCGTGGCACTTCATCGCGGTGATCCACAACATGGAATGCGGCCAGCGCTTCGACTGCCACCTGCACAATGGCGACCCCCTGAGCGCGCGCACCACGCACGTACCTGCCGGGCGCCCGCGCGGGAGCCCGCCGCCGTTCACCTGGGAAGACAGCGCGGCCGATGCGCTGGCCGTCAAGGGCCTTGGCGCGGCCACTGACTGGAGCCTGGCCGGCCTGCTCTACCAGGCCGAACGGTACAACGGCTTTGGCTACCGTTCCTACCATCCGCAGGTGCCGACGCCCTACCTGTGGAGCTTTTCCAACCACTACGTCCGAGGCAAGTACGTGGCCGATGGCACGTGGTCCGATACGGCGGTGTCGCGCCAGTGTGGCGTCGCGGTGCTGCTGCGGCGCCTGGCCGAGACCGGCGCCATCGGCTTTGCTGACCAGCTGGCGCGCACCGTGTCCGACGGGCCGCTGATCGTGCGCTATGCCGCGCGCAAGCCCACCGATCCCGCCGTGACTGCGCAAGCCGACGCGCTGCAACGCTGGCTGAATACCTACGCCGGCGTCTTCGTCAAGCTTGATGGCTATCCAGGCAAGCGTACTTCCGCGGCCTTTCGCGCCGTGACCGGGCACTACCTGCCGGGCGACCCGCGCTCCGCGGCATAGCTCCCGCCCAGGCCCCCGACCGCCCATGCCACGCAACTATTCCGAACTGGAAATCGTGATCGGCACGGATGCCACAGGCAGCTATGAGGCCGAGGCCAGGCACCGCGTGCCCGAAGGCGATGTCATCACCCCGCGCGTGCCGCTGCAACTGTCGCCCGACGACCCGGCCCTGCGCGACGCAGACCCGCAGGTGTGCGGCCGCGCGCTGGCCGCAAGCCTGTTTGCCGCGCCACCGCTGCGCGATGCCTTTGTCCGCGCACAGACATCCGCCGAGGAGCGCCATCTGGACCTGCGCGTGCGCCTGCGCATTGGCGTCGACGCGCGCGAACTGCACGCACTGCCGTGGGAAACGCTGTACGACCCCGCCGGCGAGCACGCGCTGTTCATCACCCAGCGCTGCTTCTTTTCGCGCTACCTGTTCTCGCGTGAAATGCGCCTGCCCCGTCTGCGTGCGAAGAGCGACGTCAGCGCGCTGGTGGTGGTGGCAAACCCGAGCGGGCTCGGGCCCGAACTCAAGCCGATCGACGCCCCAGCGGAAGCGGCGCGCGCCATCGCTGCGCTGGCGCCGATCCCGGCCAAGGCGCTGGCAGCGCCCGGCCACGCCACCATTGACCGCATCTTCGCGGCACTGCAGGAAGGCGCCGATGTGTTCTGCCTGGTGTGCCATGGCGCGCTCGTGGACGACCAGCCCATGCTCTGGTTCGAACAGGCCGACGGCAGCCGCGACCTCGTGGGCGGCAGCGTGCTGGTCAACCGCATCGGCACGCTCGAGCGCCCGCCCAGCCTGGTGGTGCTGTGCTCCTGCCAGAGCGCCGGCGCCGGTGCTGCGCGCAGTGCCAGCACGCTGATGGCGCTGGGCCCGCAGCTCGCACAGGCCGGCGTGCCCGCCGTGCTGGCGATGCAAGGCAATGTCGGCGTGGCCACCATGAACGCCTTCCTGCCGCTGTTCTTTGCCGAACTGCGCGAACACGGCGAAGTGGACCGCGCCGCCGGCGTGGCGCGCGCGGCGGTCAGCGAGTATCCGGACTGGTGGATGCCCGCAGTATTCACGCGGCTGGACAGCGGCCGCATCTTCTATCCGCCCGGTTTTGCACCCGATGAAGGCGATGGCGGCGACGCCTGGCGCGCCGTCATCGAGAACATCCGCCACGGAGAGACCACACCGATCCTCGGCCCCGCGATGAGCGAGACGGTGTTCGGCTCGCGCCTGCTGCTCGCGCAGATGTGGGCCGAGGCCTACCATTTCCCGATGGCCCCGCATGAACGCGACGAGCTGCCGCAGGTCGCCCAGTACCTGGCGGTCTCGCAGCAGGGCGTACTCCCGCGGCGCCTGTTCTACAAGTTCGCGTACCAGCATATCGTGCAGCAATACCGCGACCTGCTGCCCCCTGAACTGCTGGCGCTGAAGAACGAGGACATCATCGCGCAGCTTGGCGACGTGGTGAGCGCCATGGGCCGCGCGCAGCGCGACCGCGAGCCGCAGAGCCCCTACCGTGCCATGGCACGGCTGAAGCTGCCGGTCTATCTGAGCACCGACCCCAGCGACCTGCTGGCCGACGCCCTGCGCGAGAACGGCGCCGACCCGAGCGTCCGGCTATGCCGCTGGAACCGCCAGGCCGAAGCCTGCGACGATGCGCTGGCCGAAGGCCGCAAGCGCGCGGCGCCGACCGCGCAAGCACCAATGGTACTCAAGCTCTTCGGCGACCTGCGCGAACCGGGCTCGCTGGTGCTCACCGAAGACCAGTACTTCGACTACCTCACCACCGTGTCGGTCAACCGCAATGCGATTCCGCTCGCGGTGCGCGCGCGCCTGAACGACAGTGCCCTGCTCTTTGTCGGCTTCGACGTGCAGTCGTGGGAATTCCGCATCCTGTTCCGCAGCATCCTGAACCTGGAAGGCGCCGACCTGCGCCAGGAATACCAGCACCTGTCGGCGCAGCTCGACCCCAACAGCATCGTCGACCCGGTCAGTGCGCGCCGCTACCTCGAACGCTATTTCCAGGACAAGGCCAGGCTCAAGCTGTACTGGGGCGATGTCGGCATGTTCACCGCAGAGCTGCTGCAGCGCATGGAGCCATGACATGGCACACGCCAGCCCCGGCCCCTACATCGGCCCGACCCCGCTCGACGAAACCGATCCGATCTTCGGGCGCGATGCCGAGATCGAAGAGCTGCGCGACCGCCTGATCGCCGACCGCATCGTGCTGCTGTACTCGCCCTCGGGCGCGGGCAAGACCTCGCTGATCGAAGCCGGGCTGCGCCCGCGGCTGGCCGACCGCTTCGACGTGCTGCCCACCGCGCGTGTCAGCGCACCTTACGGCGGCGCCAACCGCTACGTCACGAGCGTGCTGCATTGCTGGGCCACGCGCACCGGCGTGAAGCCGCGAGCAGACGACACCCTGCTATCGTGCCTGTCCCGCCTGCAGAACCAGGCCACCGGCGCCAGGCCAAGACGGCTGATGATCGTGCTCGACCAGTTCGAGGAGATCTTCACGCTGGACAACGACGACACCGCGCAGAAGCGCGAGTTCTTCACCCAGCTCGGCGACGTGCTCGAGCATGGCGCCAGCCCGGTCTGGGCGCTGGTGTCGATGCGCGAGGAATACTTTTCATGGCTCGATGCCTACCGCGACCTGGTCCCGACGCGGCTCACCAACACCATGCGCATCGACCTGCTGACGCGTGAGCAGGCCCTGCAGGCGCTGATCGGCCCTGCTGCGGCCGTGGGCGTGGATTTCCGCGAAGACGCCGCGCAACGGCTCGTGCACGACCTGGCGCAAATCCGTACGCGCAACGCCAACGGGCAGGCCGTCATGCGCGAGGGGCGCTTCGTCGAGCCAGTCCAGTTGCAAGTGGTGGGCCTGAGCCTGTGGCGGCAATGCTTCGGCGATGCCGGCACGCCGCCCGCGGGCGCCGCCATCACGCTCGACCAGGTACAGCAACTCGACACCGGCGCCGCGCTGGCGTCGTACTGCAACCTGGCCCTGGACGCCGCGGCACCGACCCGCGCGCGGCAGCGCGTGGTGCGCGAATGGATCGAGAGCCGGCTGATCACGGCCGCCAATATGCGCGCGCAGGCCACGCTCGACGCCGGCGTGCGCGCATCGCCAACGGCGGCGGAACTTGGCGTGCTGCAGCAATACCACCTCGTGCGCGCGCAGAGCCGCCAGGATGCGCAATGGTATGAACTCACGCATGACCGGCTGACCGAACCGCTGCGCGCCAGCAATGCCCAATGGCGGGCGCAGTACCTGCCGCACTGGAAACAGCTCGCGCGCGCATGGGCGCTATCGGGCGAGAACCCCGGCGTATTCGGCAAGCTCACGTCCACCGAAGAGCTCGACGACACCCTGCTCGAACCGGAAGACATGCACAGCGAAGCCGAGAACCGCTTCCTGGCCGCCTACCGGCGCAACCGCGAATCGCGCGCCCGCGCGCGCAAATGGCGCATATTGGGCTATGCGCTGGGCCTGGTAACGTTGTTCTTCCTGATCGGCTTCGTGCTGTCGGCGTGGCAGCTGCGATCGACCAAGCAGGATCTGGCGCGCCAGAACGCGCTGTTTTCCTTGCTCAATTCTCGCCCTGCCCCGGATGCCGCATTACTGGCGGCGGTGGAAGGCACGCGCGGCCAGCACGGGCACGATCGCCCCGGCAATGCCTTCGACTTCCGCCGCCCGCTGCTTGGCACACTGCACCGCGCGCGCCACATCGAGGCCTACCTGGCCCGCGCCGACGGCCGCATGACCGAAGTCCAGGCCGATGCCACGCACCGCGTCACGGCACGCCTGGAAGCCGGACGCTGGACCGTCGAGATCACGGAACTGGCGCCGGGCGGACGCAGCGCCAGGCTCGACGAAACGCAACTGCGCAACCAGCATCCGCAAGGCGTGCGTGCGTTCGCGCTGGCGGGCGCCGGAACGCTCGCCACGGGCGGGCAGGATGGCAGCGTGGCCTTATGGAGCATCGCGCAGCCGGGGCGGGCCACGCGGCTTGCGCTGCCGCGCGGTGCACGCCCCGAGAGTGGATGGGGTCCGGTTTCCGCGCTGGCCAGCGACGGCCGCCGGCTGGTGGCCGGCTTCGAAGGCGGGCGCGTGGTCATGTGGGACCTGGCCCGTGCAGGCGGCAACTGGCAGCAACCCGTCGCGACCGGCCGTGCGCACGCCATGCGCGTCACCGGCCTGGCACTGTTCGACAATGGCCGCCAGCTCGCCACCGTATCGCGCGATGGCAAGGCGCGGCTCTGGCGCTTGCCGGAGAATTCGGCGCCCGGGCCAGCGCTGCTCGCTGGCCCGGCGCAGGAATTGCCTTCCCCACCGGGAAATGCCGACTGGTTCTCCGGCTACCACAGCGTGGCCGTCAGCCCTGACAGCAGCCTGGTCGTAGCCGGTACCCGGGGCGGCCGTATCGATGTCTGGCGCGCGGCGGATGGCGGACGCTGGCCGCGCCCGCTGTCCGGTCACGACGATGCCGTTGCGCGGCTGGTATTCACGAACGCGCGGCAACTGCTTTCCGGCGGGTGGGATGGCCGCGTCATCAAATGGCAGCTCGACCCCGAAGGCATGCAAGTCGTGCGCCACGAGCTGATCGACCTGCCCGCCCAGATCACCGGCCTGGCGCCAGGCGGACACCAGCAACTGCTGGCCTCCACCGAACAGGGCGAACTGCTGCAGATGCGCGTGGATACGCCACGCAATCCGGTCGCGCGCATTGTGGCGCGCAAACAGGATGGCGCGCCCCCGCAGTTGCTGGCCCTGGGCGGCAGTTCCCCTTCACAGGCCGCCGCCAGCGATAGCCAGGGCCTGACGATGCTTCAGGCCGAAGGCGCACAACCAGCCGTGCGCCGCCTGCCCGGGCAGTTCCAGGCGCCCGTCGCCGCGCTGGCATGGGCACGCGGGGCGCAACGCCTGGCACTTGCCGATGCAGGCGGAAATGTGTGGATCGTCGGTACGGACGGCACCGGCCGGCTCCTGCCTGAGGCAAGGGCTGGCACCCAGGCCCGCCTCGCGCTCAGCGCAGGCGCCGACCTGCTCGCGATCCGCTCTGGCGAGGCCGGCAGTGGCCGTCGCCTGCAGATATGGCGCATCCCCGCGGCAGGCAAGGCCGACGCCGCACCGCCGTGCCAGGTGCCGCTGCCCGACGATCTCGCCCGCGCCACCAATGCCGTGTTCCGCCCGGGCAGCAGCGAGCTGGCCGTCTCCGACGACGACCGGCTCAGCCTGTGGCGCATCGAAACCTCCGGCCCCGATTGCGCCAGCGCGCGGGCCACGCCGGTGCTCCAGTTCCAGGACCTGCCGCGGGGCCAGATCACGAGCCTGGCCTTCAGCCACCAGGGCGATGCGCTGGTCGCGGGCAACTACCTCGGCAAGGTATTCCGGTTGGCGCTTGGGCAGGCGCCGTCGGACCCCGCCCGGACAGCGGGTGCGCCCGTACTCCTCAAGCAGGACGCGTCCGGCGTCATCACCTCGCTTGCCGTGCCGGACGCACCGTTCGTCGTGGCAGGCGACGACCACGGCAACCTGTTCCTGCTCGACAGCCATGCCGACCGTCCGCTCCCGATTCCCCAGGCGCTGTACCACGATCCGCGCCAGCCCGTCGCCCAGCTTTCCGTCAGCGACGACGGACGCTGGCTCTATGCCGCCGGCACTGAAGTCGCCGCCGTGTGGGATCTCGACCTCGACGCGTGGCGCCGGCAAGCCTGCGCGATCGTCGGGGGCGGCTTCACGGCGCGGCAGAAGGCCGATTACTTCAAGGCCGACACGCCGCAGCCGGATGCGTGCGAGACGCGCTGATCCCAGTGCATGCAAGAGGAGGCCCGCCATGCCAATCCAGACCATCGCCGCCACCGGCACCACATACGCCCTGATCGCGCTGGACACCGACGGCAGCGAGCGTAACGACGACCCAGATGCCGCTGGCGGCCAGCCCGGCCGCTTGTCCGACCGCCTGCTGGCGCAGTGGCGCGGCGGCCCCGCGCCAACGGACATCTTCCTGTGGAGCCACGGCTGGCAAGGCGACATCCCGGCCGCACGCAGCCAGTATGACCGCTGGATCGGCGCATTCAGCGCCTGCGCCGTGGATGAGCAGGAAATGCGCGCACTGCGGCCCGGCCTTGCGCTGGCCCATATCGGCGTGCACTGGCCAAGCCTGCCTTGGGGCGACGAGGAACTGGGCGATACCGCAAGCTTCGCCGCACCCGCGCACGCAGGCAAGGACGCGATGATCGACGCCTACGCGCAGCGCCTTGGCGACACGCCACAAATGCGCGAAGCGCTCGCTGTCATCGTCGAAGCCGCGCGCACCGGGGCCGATGCGGCGCGGCTGCCGCCCGAGGTGCGGCAAGCCTACCTGAAGCTCGACCAGGCGCTTGCGCTGGGCGCCGGTGGCGCGGATGGCGATGCCGGCGCCGACCGGCTGCCGTTCGACCCCGATGCCTCATTCACCGAGGCCAGCCAGCTCAGCGCCGCATTCGGCGCGCCTTCGCTGGGCGGCATCCTCGCGCCACTGCGCCAGCTTTCGTTCTGGACCATGAAAAAGCGCGCACAGACGGTGGGCGAACAAGGCGTGCACGCCCTCGTCAATCGCCTGCTCGAAAGCCTGCCCGATGCCCGCGTGCACCTGATGGGCCACAGCTTCGGCTGCATCGTCATGTCGGCGGCTCTGGGCGGGCCCGGCGGCACCGCCGCGTTGCGCCGGCCGGTGGATTCGTGCGTGCTCGTGCAAGGTGCAATGTCGCTGTGGGCCTATGCCCCATCGATCCCGGTACGTCCGGACTCGGCAGGCTATTGCCATCGCCTGCTGCCGGACGGCAAGCTCCGCGGGCCGCTGGTCGTCACGCGCTCGCGGCACGACACCGCGGTGTGCGAGCTGTATCCGTGGGCCGCGGGCGTAGCGGGACAGGTTGCGTTCGAGGCAGCGCAGGCCTATCCCACGTTCGGCGCGATCGGCGCCTTCGGCATCCAGGGCGTGGGCACCGCAGCCGACACCGCCATGCTCGATATCGACGGGCGCTACGTCATGCCCGGCGGGCGCGTGCTGAATGTCGAGGCCAGCGACTATATCTGCCACAAGTCCGGCATCTCGGGCGCGCACAACGACATCAGCGGGCCGCAGGTCGCGCACCTGATCTGGCAGGCCGCGCAGGCAAGCGCCACGGAGGCACCATGAGCGACAACGCCCTGCCCATTGCACTGGGCGTTTATGCCGACACCGGACAGCCGCTGCCGGACCTCGATGAAGCCGGCATCAATGCCTTCTGCACACGCGAACAGGCGGGCCGCCGCGCCCCGGAGCGCGCCGCGGAAAAGGCACGCCAGGTCGATACGTATGCGGTCATGGGCGATGTGGATGCCGACAATCTCGCGGAAGCCGGCTGGGGCTTGCTGTTTGCCGCGGACACCGATCCGGCGCCTTACCTCGAAGCCTTGTCACCGCTGATCGAACGACGGCGCGCGGAAGCAGGCGACATCAAGATCTTCCACGGCACGGACGGATGCTTGCCCGGCGATACCGCCGCGACCTGGCTGGCGCGGCACAAGGTATCGCTGAATGTCGTCGACCCGGCGCTGGGCGTACCGTATTACCTGGCCCTGGTCGGCCCGCCCGGCAAGATCCCGTTCGCCTTCCAGTACACGCTGGACCTTTATTGGGCAGTCGGCCGGATGGATTTTTCCGAGCTGGAAGACTATCGGCGCTATGCCGATAGCATCGTCGCCTACGAAAGCGCCCCGACGGTGCCGTCGCGCCGCAACGTCGCCCTCTTCGCCACCTGCCACGACTTCGACCGCGCTACGCAGATGCTGACACGCCAGCTTGCCACGCCGCTGACCATGGGCACGGAGCAGATCAAGCCGCTCGGCGAACGGCAAGGCTTTGCCATGCGGGCCTTGCTCGGCGATGCGGCGACCAAGGCTGCACTGTCCGGCCTGCTGCGCGGCGGCGGGCCGGACGGCGCGCCTGCCGTACTGCTGACCGGATCGCACGGCATGTGCCTGCGTGCCGACGACAACCGGATTGCCGAGATACAGGGCGCGCTCGTCTGCCAGGATTGGCCAGGCTATGGCGCCATCGACGCCAGCCACTGGTTTGCCGCCAGCGACATCCCCGCCGACGCGCAATGCCATGGCCTGATCCACTTCTGCTTTGCGTGCTTCGGCGCGGGCTCGCCCGAACTGGACAACTTCGGCGCGCCCGGCGGCGACAGCCACCGCATCGCCCCCTGCCCGTTCACAGCACGCTTGCCCCAGCGCCTGCTTGCCCATCCGCATGGCGGCGCACTGGCCGTCCTGGGCCACGTCGACCGGGCCTGGGCCTACAGCTTCCAATCCGAGCGCGCCGATCCGCAAACCCAGGGCTTCCGCGACGTGATAGGCAGCCTGCTGCGCGGGCAGCGCGTGGGCCAGGCCACCGACCGCTTCAATATTCGCTGGGCAGCGCTCAGCACCGAACTGGCCGACGTGCTGCGCGATCGCAGTGCGGGAGCGGAGATCTCCGAGACGGAACTCGCGTTGCGATGGATCGCGCGGGACGATGCGCGCAACTATGTGGTGCTGGGTGACCCGGCGGTGCGGTTGCGCGTGCGGGAGATGGAAGTGTAGTACGGTGAATGCGACGGCTAATCGTTGGCGTCGCCGGAGATCTGATCGATCTCATGCTTCGCAACTGCATAGGCTGCATCGATCGCACTGTCTTCCGACACCGCGAGCGCGCCGGCGTTATGTCGATGCCCATGCCCACGGATGACAAACGACCAGTCCCATTGCCCGCCTGGGGCCTTGATTGCCTGAATCGAGATTTCGCGGCTCTTGTATCGAAATTCCATAGCGGTCTCCCGGTGCCCAACCCATCGTAGCATGAAGATCCTGACCACTCAGACCGCCGCTGGCGATTCCGGCGTCCTGCTCTCGGACTGCGGGCAGTATCGTTATCGGCTCTGGCGTGAATGGGATCGCAGCCGGCCGGGGCTTGGGTTCATCATGCTGAATCCGTCGACGGCTGACCATCTGGTCTGCGATCCGACGATCACGCGCTGCCTGCAACGTGCTCGGATGGCTCGATACGGCAGGCTGGAGGTCGTGAATCTGTTTGCACTGCGCTCAACAAACCCGGATGTGTTGTTGAAGCATCCTGCCCCGCTTGAGGATCGACCGGATCGCAATGATGAAGCCATCATGGATGCCATCGAATGCTGCGCGATGATGATTTGCGCATGGGGCGCGCATAAGGCGGCTCCGGCACGAGCCGGGGAAGTCTTGCGGAGAATCCGGATGCGTGGCTTTGGCGCGCTGCTCTATCACCTCGGGGTGAACCGGAATGGGAGCCCCAGGCATCCGCTCTATGTCGCCGCAACGATTCTCCCGCAGCCTCTTGCAACGACAGCAGTGCCGCACGTTGCGTGAACGACCGTTCGGGATAGCGTCGCAAGCCTGGTGTCGCAAGAGATCGAAACTCAGATCGCAGGCTCCGGCACCTTCGCTTTCTTGCCCAGGATGGCCATCAGGACCAGGCCGAGAGACGGGGTGAAGATCATCGAGAAGATCAGCCAGACTGCGCCGGAGCGGCCCAACATGTGCGCCAGCAGGCCGACCGCGAAAGAGAAAAGGAACCAGAAGGCAATGGCAAACATGGTGGCAATGCAGATAAGTTTGTTACGACACCAGTATGCGAAACCAGCCCGGAGTTGTTTGACCTCATGGGACAATTGCTTTGCATTCCGGGACACCAAGGGTTAGGCCTGAGCCGATGGATTGGCGCCTGCCGCACATTGACGAAAGGTAAGGCAAAGAATCGCTGCACTTCTCATGGCGCCTGCCTCCGTCACCATGCTCTGCGTGGGCGTCCCGTTTGTCGGACAACGACCGATACCAGCACGGCACGCCCAAGCCGACACTGTCTCCATGGACTCCAGGAGATGGCCATGGCCAGCAAGAACATCCACGTTGTGCCTACCTACAATGGCTGGGCCGTTCAACTCGAAGGGGGATCCGGAAGCGAGCAGCGTTTCACCTGTCAGCAACACGCCATCGCCACCGGCACCGAGAAGGCAAGACGGGCAAAGGTTGAGCTGCTGATCCATGGCCGGGACGGACAGATCCATGAGAGGAACTCGTTTGACCCGGAAGCGCCCGTCATCAAGAAGTGACGACGGCGCCCGTTCAGGCGGCGAGCCTTAGGGAAGCCGGATAGTCAGCGCGACGCCTGATACAGCGGCTGGCGAACATATCCAGGCGCCTGCCGCCGGACTTGATCCGCCAGGTCAACCTACAATTTCCACCAGATGGGTACTGCATCTCGCGGGTCATGGCTGTCCGATGCCCCGCACGCAGGCCGACGAATGCCTCCCGGAGTACTACCTCGGGATCCTCTACCCGCTCTCGTCTGTCGATGGTGATCGCTATGAAGAAGCTGGTATTGATCACGGCGCTGGCCGCCGCCACAGCAGCCGGTGCGGAGGATGCCTATGTCTATCCATTTGACGATATGAGGGTCGGGGAGACAGTGCGGAACCCGTTCCCGACGGTGCTCTACCTGCACAAGAAGTGCGACCTGCCGCTGAGCGGCGCCGATCACATGCGCTTCTATGCGTCATATCACGGTGTCTGGGACACAGGTTGCTGGGTGAAAAACCTCCACGGCGAGGCGGTCATTGTCGTGCCGAGGATGCCTACCAAGACGATTTCGCTCGACGCACTCGCGCGCGCGGATGTCCAGAAGGATGGCACCATGACCATCAAGGCATTGCCTGCGCACGGCCGCTAGTGCCCTGAGACTAACCGGATAGACGAGGAAGACGACCGTATTACCGACGCGACCGGCCGCGCCGATAGCCAAATGGCGGTGAAGATTTATGACCGCCGCTGACAGCGGAAAGTGAAGGCGGCTCGCCGATTTTCTTCCAAAAATCGGAACCCATCTTCCAAGAGTCGTAACAAGAGGCCCCAAAGCAAAACAGCCGCTTATTTAAGCGGCTGTTTTACAAAGGAATTTTGGGGTGGCTGATGGGACTCGAACCCACGACGACAGGAATCACAATCCTGGACTCTACCAACTGAGCTACAGCCACCGTAGAGGTCATCAGCGAAGCGCTGATCGACGAAAAACAAGATTATACAAACAACTTTCCGACATGGCTAGTATCCCGCACAAATTTTTTCGAGGTCCCGGCATCATGCCTTTCGAGGAGACCACTTGGCCTCCAGCAGCACCGCCTGCTTGATGGCCTCGATGGTCTCTGCCTCGGAGTCGTACTGGCCCAGCAGCCGGCGCGACTTGCCGTTGAGCACGTCTTCCTGAAGCGCCCTGCCCGCTGCCTCGGTGGTGCCAGCGTGCCAGCAATAGCGGGCGGTCCATTTGCCGTCCTGCAGGCGCTCCGCCACCCATATCAACCGGAAGTCCTCGAACACAACGCCGAACGGCGCCTGATCATCCACCACAACCACCTCATTCCAGCGATTCATCGGACGAAAGCACGGCGGTGCCGCGCCGCGGATGATCGTATCACGGTCACAGGCTTGCCTGACCGCGCAACGAAATGCAGTCGGGCCTGCATGAGACCAGTATTCGATCTCGGCTCCGGATAACACAAGCGGAACGTCACGGAACTCGTGGGCCTGCCCTCCTGCCAAACTGCCGTAACAACAAGGAGTTCAGTTGTGAGACAGTTATCAAGGATGGCAATGGCAGCCCTGATGGGCCTTGCGCTGCTAGGATGCGCTGGCGTGTCAGGCGGCGACTCGGGAATTACCACCTACGGCACGGTGGATGTCGGTATCAGCCATACCAGCAAATAGTGCCGCAGCGAGGAACTTTATCGTCACAGTTCCATCCAACGTGCTTGCCCGGCACGCTCGATCAAAAAAAAGAGCCCGCAGCGCGGACTCTTAACTTTAGCGATCTCAAATGCCCTGAAGGCATTTGTACTGTAACTGGCAGTCAGGACTGGCGCCATTCGGGTAAACCGAAAGTCGCAGTCGTGCAACTAAAAAAAGCAGCCCGCAAAGCGGGCTGAATAATCAGTTGAAGAAAGCCCTGTATTCGAGGGCAGGCACAGTGTAAGAAAGTGCCTGCCTTCGGCGAATTAGGGGAATCCCTTTCCTGGTGCGGGTTTCCGGGCGATGGTTCGCAACATGTGCGGCACGCGCTACCCCTATTGCCCGCAGGCATAGATTCGCGATTCGGAATTAGAGCGTTTACTCCGCGATTTTCCTGGCGCCGCCCACGGTAATCGCCTATGCGGCTGCGCGATGCTCCGGCTCCATCGGATCCGTGGAGCACAGGTGCGAGCGCGCTTCTTCAAACAGCGCATTTACATCGGCATGCGTCCGGGCTGCCGACATCCGCCTGGAGTCCGACAGTACGCGCCGCCAGCCACGACCTCCAGCTACGCCACGGTAGAGGCCCAGCATGTGGCGAGTCACCGCCCCCATATAGCCACCGCGCTCCACCAGGTCACCGATATAGCGCTGCATGGCCAGTTCCACTTCCAGCCGCGACCGGACCGGTGCCTCTGCGTCGGCGTAGAAGCGGCCGTCCATTTCGGCGAGCACATAAGGCTGGTGATAAGCTTCCCGGCCAATCATCACCCCGTCGACGTGCTCGAGATGGGCCGCCATCTCGTCATAGCTGACGATGCCGCCGTTGATCAGGATTTCCAGTTGCGGGAAATCCTTCTTCAATTGGTAGGCCACTTCATAACGCAGCGGCGGAATCTCGCGGTTTTCCTTCGGGCTCAGGCCCTTCAGGACCGCATTGCGCGCATGCACGACAAATGTCTCGCAGCCGGCCTGCGCCACTGTGCCGACAAAATCACGGACAAAATCGTAGTGCTCGACCTTGTCGATGCCAATGCGGTGTTTGACGGTCACCGGAATCGACACGGCATCGCGCATGGCTTTCACGCAGTCCGCCACGAGTTGCGGTTCGGCCATCAGGCAAGCGCCGAATGCACCACGCTGCACCCGCTCGGACGGGCAACCGCAATTCAGGTTGATCTCGGCGTAGCCCCACTGCTGGCCGAGGCGTGCCGCAACGGCAAGGTCGACCGGCTCGCTGCCGCCCAGTTGCAGGGCCACGGGATGCTCTGCGGCATCGAAATCCAGGTGCCGAGGCACGTCTCCATGCAGCAGCGCGCCGGTCGTCACCATCTCCGTGTACAGCCACGTATGGCGGCTGAGTTGTCGATGGAACATCCGGCAATGGCGATCGGTCCAGTCCATCATCGGTGCAACCGAGATGCGGCGTGGGCTTGGCTTCATGGAATGATGACTTGTCTGCAGGGCCGGTCGCAACCGGCAAAGCGGTCGCGGCACTCGCCCATGTGCCGGCCCAGGCAGCTCTGCGGGCACCGGCATCGGGTCTACGCGGGAAAGGACAAGAGTATAGGCCACGGCGTGCGTTTGCGCTGCACCCCGTGCTCCTGTGTCCCGCGAGACAGTTGCCGCCTTAGCGAGCGGCTGCGTTACGCTCGATCCACGCAGCGTAGGCCGTCAGGTATTTGCCGAGAAACCCGCGCGTCGACTCGTTCGCGATGCCGCCCTGTTCGTCGAACAGTTTGTCGGCCCCGCCGATATAGGCTTCGGGCTGCTGCAGGGCAGGCACGTTCAGGAACACCAGCGACTGCCGCAGGTGATGATTGGCGCCAAAGCCGCCGATGGCACCGGGCGAAGCGCTGATGACACCGCCGGGCTTGCCATCCCATGCGCTGCTGCCATACGGCCGAGAGCCAACGTCAATGGCGTTTTTCAGCGGTGCGGGCACCGAACGGTTGTATTCGGGTGTGACGAAGAGCACTGCATCGGCACGGCGGATACGGTCGCGGAAAGCGGTCCACTCGGGTGGCGGGCTGGCGTCCAGGTCCTGGTTGTACAACTGCAGGTTGCCGATCTCGACGATCTCCAGCTTCAGCGACTGCGGCGCCAGCGCGATCAGCGCCTTGGCCAGCTTCCGGTTGAACGACTCCTTGCGCAGGCTTCCCACCAGTACAGCGACATCTCGAGGATTGCTCATCACGACTCCTTCAACTGTGTGGTTCGAGTGAAGCGGAACGGCGCTGGCCGCCATGGATGGTGGCATGCCTGGCGCCGATCCAGCCTTCACTCTACCCGAGTCCGGAGAGCCGCATGACTCTCCCCTTACTTGCCGAGGCCTCTCAGCGGATGGTCTTCCGCACGCCACGGGCTGTCGAAAAACGACAGCACCTTCTCGCGGCTCACTTCGTCGATGCGCGCATCCTGCCAGCGCGGCTGGTGATCCTTGTCGATCGCCAGTGCGCGAATGCCCTCCACGCCGTCGCCCTTGCGGAACACGTAGTGCATCATGTCGAGTTCCATGCGCAGTTCGTCGTCCAGCGACATGGTGCGCGCGCGCCGGATCTGCTCCAGCGACACATGCAGCATCAGCGGCGAGCGGCTGCGCAGCATCGCGGCCGTGTGGGCGGCCCAGTCGCCAGGCGCGTCACTGATGGCGGTGAGGATGTCCACCATGGTGTTGCCGGCAAAGATGCGATCGATCCCCACCGACAGCCCCGCGAACTGGCTTTGCGCCGGCACGCATGCGTCGCGATACTGCTGCGTGAACGTGACGATGTGGTCAAGCACGGCCTGGCCGTTGTGGAACGTCCGCTTGCGCAGATCGCTCGCCACCTGGGCCAGCACATTGGCCGGCAGATAGGCATCAGCCAACCCGGCATACAGTGCATCGGCCGCGCTGATCACCGTGCCGGTCAGTCCCAGGTATTCGCCGATGCGGCCCGGCGTGCGAGCCAGGAACCAGCCGCCACCCACGTCCGGGAACAGCCCGATGTTGGTTTCGGGCATGGCCATCCTGGTGCGGTCGGTGACGATGCGCAGGCGCGCACCTTGCGAAATGCCCATGCCACCGCCCATGACCACGCCATCCATCAGCGCGATATACGGCTTGGCGTAGCGGTGGATCAGGAAGTTGAGCGCATACTCCTCGACAAAGAACTGGTCGAGCAGCGGATTGCCCTCATGCGCGGCCTTGTGGAAATAGCGGATGTCGCCGCCGGCGCAGAAGGCCTTGCCGCCCGCCCCGGCCACAACGACGGCCACGACTTCCGGCGCATTGGCCCATGCCTGCAATGCCGTTGTCATGGCACGAATCATCTCCAGCGACAGCGCATTGAGCGCCTGCGGCCGGTTCAGCGTCAGGTAGCCGATGCCACCCTGGACCTCTGTCGTGACGAAGTCAGTCATGATGCTCTCCTACGCAAATGCAACCCGCGATTCTACGCCGATCACCCGCGCAGGAATGCCCGCGTGTGCGGCACCCGCACACGCCTTCCTGCCATCACGTCATCTCGTCATTACGCCAGCCTGAACGTCGACACCAGCCCCATCAGTCGCTGCGCCTGTTCCTGCAGCGATGCTGCCGCCGCTGCGGCCTCCTCCACCAGCGCTGCGTTCTGCTGGGTCATGCCGTCCATATGGGACACCGCCAGGTTCACCTGCTCGATGCCGTTGGACTGCTCGTCGGACGCAGCGCTGATGTCGCGGATGATTGCACCGACCCGCCGCACGGCATCGACGATGTCCTGCATGGCACGGCCTGCGTCATCGACCAGGCCGGTGCCCTCGCGCACATTGGCCACCGATGCGCCGATCAGCCTGCGGATTTCCTTGGAAGCACCGGCGCAGCGCTGTGCGAGGTCGCGTACGTCCCCCGCCACCACGGCGAAGCCGCGGCCATGTTCACCCGCACGCGCGGCTTCCACCGCGGCATTCAGGGCGAGGATGTTGGTCTGGAAGGCGATTTTCTCGATCACATCGATGATGTCGACGATCTTGCCCGAACTCGCGTCGATGGACTGCATGGTATGCACCACGCGCGCCACCGCTTCGCTGCCGCGCTCGGCGAGTGTCGTGGCGTCGTTGGCCAGCGTGGCCGCCTCGCGCGCGCTGTCGGCATTCTGGCGGACCGTGCCGGTCAGTTCTTCCATGCTCGACGCCGTCTCTTCCAGTGATGCTGCCTGCTGTTCCGTGCGCTGCGACAAGTCCGCATTGCCGCTCGCAATCTGGCGGCTGGCTGCGGCAATCGAATCCGCGCCACCGTTCACCTGCCCGACCATGGCAACCAGGCTGGCCTGCATTCGACCGAGCATGCCGAGCATGCGGCTGGTTTCGCTGCGTGCCTGTTCACCGGCAATGACGCCCGCGTCGCTGGCCGTGCCGCTCAGGTCGCCGCCTGCTATGCGCTCGAAGCGAGCGATGGCAATGTCCAGCGGCCTGACGATGGACTGGCGCAAGCGCCATGCCACCACCGTGCTGAATACCAGCCCGGCAACCAGCACCGCTGCGGACCCCGCAAGAAGCGTGCTATAACGCTGCTGCGATTCCTCGTAGATCCGACGCGCGCTGGCCATCTGCGCACGATTGAGTTCGGCATTGGCAGCGGTAAAGGCGATGTCGAGCTTTGGGATGGTTTCGAGCACGGCCTTCATCATCGCCTCGCGGTTGCCTGCATTCAGCGCCGCAACCATCGGCGCGACGCCCTGCGCAAACAGGGCATCGCGTTTGGCCGACACGTCCTGTGTCATCCTGACCTCCTCTGGCGTACGCGGCAATGCCAGGTAGGCCTTCCACGCGGCCTCCGAATTCCTGGCGAAGCCCTGCGCGGTCTCGGCGCGTGCGCGCGCGTCGGCCGGCTCTTTGGCAAAGGCCGCCTGGTCCAGCAAGACACGCACCAGCAACTGGTTGGAACGCGCTTCAGCCAGATGCATGGCAGCGGTCAACTGATGTTCATAGATTTCGTGCGCGGCATCATTGCTGCGCGACATGCCAGCCATGCCAACCGTACCGACAATCAACAGCAAAATGTTGGTGACGATAATCAGGAACCACAATCTGGTTCCGATGGTAGTGTTGCGAAACATGGGCTCTCCGGGATAAAAGGAACGGCCCAGCCGGCCGTCCTGCTGATCTACGGCGTGCCCGATCGTTCTTTGACCCCCGCAAGACGACTGACAGAACTGACTTTTTGTCACCATTTGGAAGCCGCAATTCGCGCACCTGGAGGAATCCCTCCTGGCAATTCCGTAGGGCCCGTGCACACTAGCCGCATGCACACCGAATCGCTCGATCCCGGACTGATCCTGCTGGCGTTCGCGCCGGCATTCCTGCTGACCATCGGCTGGGAGGCATGGTACTGGTCGCGCCGGCGTGACATGTTCGCCGATGCCTGGCGTGACCGTGACCTGCGCTATCTGTGGAAGCCACCCGAATGGCGCAGCCCGCGAGCACGGGCAAGGACCTGATGGAGGCCCACAAACAAAAACCGCGCTCAAGGCGCGGTTTTTGTTTCCTGCGGTGACGCTATGCCTTACACGCCTTCGCGCGCGGCACGCTTGCGCTCGTGCTCCTTCAGATGGCGCTTGCGCAGGCGGATGCTCTTGGGCGTGAGCTCAACCAGTTCGTCGTCGGCGATGAATTCCACCGCGTATTCCAGCGACATCTGGATCGGCGGCACCAGGCGCACGGCTTCGTCGGTACCCGAAGCGCGCACGTTGGTCAGCTGCTTGCCCTTGATCGGGTTCACGACCAGGTCGTTGTCGCGACTGTGGATGCCGATGATCATGCCTTCATACAGCGCATCGCCCGGCTTCACGAACATGCGGCCACGATCCTGCAGCTTCCACAGCGCGTAGGCCACGGCATCGCCATCGTCCTGCGAGATCAGCACGCCGTTGTGGCGCTCGCCCAGGCCGCCTTCGCGCACCGGCGCGTAGTCGTCGAAGATATGGCTGATCAGGCCGGTGCCGCGCGTCAGCGTCAGGAACTCGCCCTGGAAGCCGATCAGGCCGCGGGCCGGGATGCGGTATTCCAGGCGCGTGCGGCCCTTGCCGTCCGAAGCCATGTCGAGCAGTTCGCCCTTGCGGCGGCCCAGCTCTTCCATCACGCCGCCCTGGTGGCTGTCTTCGACGTCCACGGTCAGCAGTTCGTACGGCTCGTGCTTGACGCCGTCGATTTCCTTGAACACCACGCGCGGACGCGACACGGCCAGCTCGTAGCCTTCGCGACGCATGTTTTCCAGCAGGATGGTCAGGTGCAGTTCGCCGCGGCCGGACACTTCGAAAATGGTGTCGTCGCCGGTATCGGCCACACGCAGCGCCACGTTCGACTTCAGTTCGCGGTCCAGGCGCTCGCGCAGCTGGCGGCTGGTGACGAACTTGCCTTCGCGGCCGGCCAGCGGCGAGGTGTTCACGCAGAAGTTCATGGTCAGCGTCGGCTCATCGACCTTCAGCATCGGCAGCGCGTCCTGGGCGTCCGGCGCGCACACGGTGCAGCCGATACCCAGTTCTTCGATACCGTTGATCAGCACGATGTCGCCGGCTTCGGCCTCGGGCACGATCTCACGCTCCAGGCCGCTGAACTTCAGCACCTGGTTGATGCGGCCCTTGATCGGATTGCCTTCGGGGCCGAACTTGACCACCACGTCTTGCAGCGGCTTGGCGCGGCCACGCGAGATGCGGCCCACGCCGATCTTGCCGACGTAGCTGGAGTAGTCCAGGGAAATGATCTGCAGTTGCAGGGGGCCGTCCCGATCGTCGTCACGCACCGGCACCTTGTCCAGCACGGTTTCGAACAGCGGCTTCATGTCGCCGTCGCGCACGTCTTCGGTCAGGCCGGCGTAGCCGTTCAGGCCCGACGCGTAAATGACCGGGAAGTCCAGCTGCTCGTCGGTGGCACCCAGCTTGTCGAACAGGTCGAAGGTCTGGTTGATCACCCAGTCCGGACGTGCGCCCGGGCGGTCGATCTTGTTGATGACCACGATCGGCTTCAGGCCCAGCGCCAGCGCCTTGCGCGTGACGAAGCGGGTCTGGGGCATCGGGCCCTCGACGGCGTCCACCAGCAGAAGCACGCCGTCGACCATCGACAGCACGCGCTCCACTTCGCCGCCAAAGTCGGCGTGTCCCGGGGTGTCGACGATGTTGATGTGGGTGCCGTTGTACTCGACGGCGCAGTTCTTCGCGAGAATGGTGATCCCGCGTTCCTTTTCCAGGTCGTTCGAGTCCATCACCCGTTCGGCAACCTGCTGGTTGTCGCGGAAGGTACCTGCCTGGCGCAGGAGCTGATCAACCAGGGTGGTCTTGCCATGATCGACGTGGGCGATGATGGCGATATTTCGGATGGCGCGGGTCATTGCAGCGTCTCGCTGTGCGGAAATCTGAGGTAACCCAACATTATAGCATGCTGCAGCGCGGCATGCCTTGCGCTGATCCCGCCTCCGCCATGCCTTAACTATTTCCAAAATAGAAATGACGAATTTCCATCCTTGCGGATAGTTAAACACCTACATATATTTGTCGAAGCAAATATTGCAGAGGCAAATGATGCCGCCGGACCGCCCAACCCCTTACTCTCCTGACCTGTTCGACCCCGCCCGCTATGTCATGTGCGAGAGCGTTGGCTACCTGATGTCACGTGCCAGGAACACGCTCGCCCACAGCATCGAGCAGGAGGTGAGCAGCCTGGACATCACGCATGCACAGGCGAGCTGCCTGATCATGCTGTCTTCCGGACGCGCAAGCACGGTCACCGACCTCGGGCGCGAACTGAATACCGACATGGGCTCCATCACGCGGCTCCTGAGCCGCATGGAAAAGCGCGGACTGATCGAGCGCACGCGCCGCGACGACGACCGCCGCGTGCTCGACCTGTCGCTCACGCCAGCGGGGCATGCACTCGCTGCACAACTTCCCGCCGTGTTCTGCAAGGTCATGGCAAAGCATTTCCGCGGCTTCACGGCGGATGAGATCGAAACGCTGCGCGGCATGCTGGGCCGGGTGATCTGCAACAACTCCGGTTAGTGCATTGGCTCGCTTCCGGTTGCGTCACGAATTTCGATCCAGATACCACGCAGGGCTTCCGTCGCCCGATGCATCAACAATGAACCAAGCGCACTCAAATTCTCCTTCCAGCCCGTCGCGCACGCGCGCCCTGGGGCGCCGCGCCGGCACGCTGGCACTGACGGTCATGGCCGTGGCCGTGCTCGCCGGCTGCGCTGCCTTCGGCGATTCGCACAGCACCCAGACCATGACCGAACCCGGCGCCCTGGCCAGCAGCCAGACCCTGCCGGCGGAACATGGCCAATGGCCTGGCATGGATTGGATCGATCAGTTCCAGGACCCGCAACTGCGCGCGCTAGTCAACGAAGCGGTCAAGGACAACCCCAACTTGCAGGTCGCCTTTGCGCGCGTGGAAGCGTCGCGTGCCATGGCCGACGTGACCCGCAGTGCGCTCTACCCCACCATTGGCTTTAGCGCGGACATCACACGCGAGATCTTCTCGCAGACTGACCTGTTCGCCGGCACCCCGCTGGCCGGCCGCTGGTGGAACCAGTCGCACCTGCAGGCCAGCCTGTCGTACGAATTCGACTTCTGGGGCAAGAACCGCTCGGCCCTGGAAGCCGCCCTCTCCGACGACCGTGCCATCGAGGCCGAAAGCCAGGCCTCGCGCCTGATCCTGACCACCTCCGTCGCCCGGGCCTACGCCCGCCTGGCTGCGCTCTACGCGCAGCGCGACGTGGCCGAACGCGCCATTACCCAGCGCCAGGACCTGACCACCCTGTCGCAGCAGCGCCTGGCCGCCGGCCTCGACACCCAGGTGGAAACCACCCAGGCGCGCGGCACGGTGGCTGCCGCCCGCACTGACCTGCAGCGCATCGACGAAGATATCGCGCTGTCGCGCAACCAGATCGCTGCCCTGCTGGGCAAGGGTCCGGATCGCGGCCTGGCGATCCAGAAGCCGGTCCTGCTTGCCCACGCAACGCCGACGTTGCCGGACGACCTCACCATCGGCCTGCTGGGCCGCCGCCCCGACCTGGTGGCAGCGCGCTGGCGCGTGGAAGCCAGCGGCAAGGAAATCAAGGTCGCCAAGGCGGAATTCCTGCCCGACATCACCCTGACCGGCTTCGCCGGCCTGGCCTCGCTGCGTCCGGAAGACCTGTTCATGGGCATCAGCCGCACCATGGGCTTCGGCCCGGCGCTGCACCTGCCCATCTTCGAAGGGGGCCGGCTGCGCGCCAACCTCAAGGGCAAGTACGCACGCTACGACATTGCCGTGGCGAGCTACAACCAGACGCTCGTCGATGCGCTGAAGGAGACCGCCGACACGATGACGAGCATCCGCAGCGTGGACAACCAGATCAAGACGCAGCGCGAAGCGCTGGACCTGGCCGAACATGCGTACTCGCTCGCCACGACGCGCTACAAGGCAGGCCTCGGCACGCAACTGACCGTGCTCAACGCCGAAAGCAACGTGCTGCAGCAACGCCGCCTGGCCACCGACCTGCAGGCCCGCCGGCTGGACCTGCAGATGGCCTTGATGAAGGCACTCGGCGGCGGCTACGAAGAACCGCAGGAAGGCGGCGAAGGCCATGCCCCCGCCGCCGCGGCATCGAACCAGGCAACCAGCCAGGCTGGCGCACGCGGCTGATCCGCGCGCCCGTCATTGCAGAACAGATTTACGAGAGACCAATATGAGCGACAACCAGCAAGCCGGCACTCCCAGCACCCCGGCGGCATCCGTCAACAACAATGGCAAGCGCAAGCGCCTGCTGCTTTCCCTGACCGCAGCCATCGTCGTGGCCGGTGTCGGCTACGGCGTGTACTGGGGCCTCTACGCGCGCCACTTCGAAAGCACCGACGACGCCTACGTCGCCGGCAACGTCGTCCAGGTAACGCCGCTCGTGGGCGGCACGGTGGTCTCGATCGCCGCGGACGACACGCAGCTCGTCACGGCCGGCCAGCCGCTGATCCAGCTCGACCGCGCCGACACGCAGGTGGCACTGGAACAGGCCGAAGCCCAGCTCGCCCAGGCCGTGCGCGAAGTGCGCACGCTCTACGTCAACAACGGCTCGCTCGCCGCCAACGTGGCGCTGCGCGAGGCCGACGTTGCCAAGGCGCGTGAAGACCTGCGCCGCCGCCAGGCGATTGCGGGTTCGGGTGCGGTGTCGAGCGAAGAAATCGCGCACGCCCAGACCGCGCTGCAGGGCGCGCAGTCCGCGCTGCTCGCCGCGCGCGAGCAGCTTGCCTCGAACAAGGTGCTGACCGACCAGACCACCGTCGAAAAGCACCCGAGCGTGCAGCGGGCGGCGGCCAACCTGCGTTCGGCCTACCTGTCGTTCGCGCGCTCGACGCTGCCGGCGCCGGTGACGGGCTACGTGGCCAAGCGCTCGGTGCAGGTCGGCCAGCGCGTGGCCGCCGGCGCCCCGCTGATGGCCGTGGTGCCGCTGGACCAGGTCTGGGTCGATGCCAACTTCAAGGAAGTGCAGATCACGCATATGCGCATCGGCCAGCCTGTGACGCTGGAAGCCGACGTGTACGGTTCGAAGGTGAAGTACACGGGCAAGGTCGAAGGCTTCTCGGCCGGTACCGGTTCCGCCTTTTCGCTGCTGCCGGCCCAGAACGCCACCGGCAACTGGATCAAGGTGGTGCAGCGCCTGCCGGTGCGCATCGCGCTTGATCCGCAGCAGCTCAAGGACCACCCGCTGCGCGTCGGCCTGTCGATGAACGTCACCGTCGACGTGCGCAAGGAAGAAGGCGCCGCCATGGTCAGCACCACCGCGGCCAGGCCGATGCAGACCGACGTCTACGACAAGGTCGCGCAGGACGCCGACCAGCTGATCGCGCGCATCGTCGCCATGAACAACGGCGGCCGCCCGGCTGCCCCGGCCAATGGCGTACCGGCCAAGGGTGCACCGGTCAACAATGTTCCGGCCGACGACGCGGCGGCCAGCGCCGCCGTGGCGCGTCCTTCGAACCGCGGCTGATCATGGCGGACACACTGACCGTGGGTGAACGCGCCGGCGCCGCGCCAAGGCCGCCGGCGCGCCCGGCGCATCTGCAGCCGCTGAGCGGCGGCAAGCTGGTGGTCGGCACCATTGCGCTGTCGCTGGCCACGTTCATGAACGTGCTGGATTCGTCGATCGCCAACGTGTCGATTCCGGCCATTTCCGGCGACCTCGGCGTGGCGCCCAACCAGGGTACCTGGGTCATCACCTCGTTCGCGGTGGCCAACGCCATATCGGTGCCGCTGACGGGCTGGCTTACCACGCGCTTCGGCGCCGTGCGCCTGTTCATCACGTCGATTTTGCTGTTCGTGCTGTCGTCGTGGCTGTGCGGCGTGGCGCCGAACCTGGAGACGCTGCTGGCTGCACGTATCCTGCAGGGCGCGGTGGCCGGGCCGATGATCCCGCTGTCGCAGTCGCTGCTGCTGTCGAGCTACCCGCCGCAGAAGAGCACGATGGCGCTCGCGCTGTGGGGCATGACCACGCTGGTGGCGCCGATCATGGGGCCGCTGCTGGGCGGCTGGATCTCGGACAACATGACCTGGCCGTGGATCTTCTACATCAACGTGCCGGTGGGCCTGCTGACCGCATACGCCACATGGGCGATCTACAAGGACCGTGAAACCCCGACCAAGGTGCTGCCGATCGACCGCATCGGGCTGGCGCTGCTGGTGATCTGGGTGGGCTCGATGCAGCTCATGCTCGACAAGGGCAAGGAGCTCGACTGGTTCCACTCGACCGAGATTGTCGTGCTCACGCTGGTGGCCGTGCTCGGCTTCCTGTTCTTTCTGGTGTGGGAGAGCTACGAGAAGCATCCGATCGTCGACATCACGCTGTTCAAGGGGCGCAACTTCAGCTCCGGCGTGGTGGCGATCTCCGTGGCATACGGGCTGTTCTTCGGCAACTTGGTGATCCTGCCGCTGTGGCTGCAGACCATCGTGGGCTACACGGCCACCGATGCCGGCATCGTGATGGCGCCCGTGGGGATCTTCGCGATCCTGCTGTCACCGGTGATCGGGCGAAACCTGCCCAAGATGGATGCCCGCTGGGTCGCCACGGCCGCGTTCATCACGTTCGGCATCGTGAGCCTGATGCGCTCGGAATTCACCACGCAGGTGGACACGCGCACGCTGATGATCCCCACGCTGATCCAGGGCGCGGCCATGGCGATGTTCTTCATCCCGCTCACGTCGATCATCCTGTCCGGCCAGCCGCCGGAGAAAATCCCGGCGGCGTCGGGCCTGTCGAACTTCGTGCGGATCACCTTCGGTGCGATCGGCGCTTCGATCTCCACCACCCTGTGGGAAAACCGCTCTGCCCTGCACCACGCGCAACTGGTGGAGAAGGTCAATCCGTACAACCCGGCCTACTCGGAGCAGCTCCATCACCTGACGCAGATGGGCATGAGCCAGGCGCAGGCGGTGGGCGTGATGGAACGGAACATCACCCAGCAGGCGGCGATGCTCGGCGCCAATGACATCTTCTGGATCTCGGGCGTCCTGTTCTTCGTGCTGATCGGCTTTGTCTGGCTGACCAAACCGGCCAAGGGCGGCGCAGGTGCCGACGCGGCAGCCGGCGCACATTGACGGGAACTGTCGCCAACCTGCACGCATCCATCCCGCAAAAAAGGCCACGCGCCTCCGGTTCGATCCGGAAGCGCATGGCCTTTTGCCTTAGGGCCCGTGCCAATCCGGGGGCCCTCCTCATCGCTATTAATTTGCCCCCGCCTGCCCGGCCTCAAGTTGCGCCCGCACCGCCGCGATATGTTCGCCCGCCACTTCTACGGCATTCTCGAGGGCGCTCTCGGTACATCCCAACTCACGGCACCAGTACTGCACCTCAATCGGGTCCATCAGGTTGATGCGGCCCGGATCCAGGGGCCGGAACTGGCTGATCTGATCACTCATGCTGCCTCCTGTTGCCTCTGGCCTTCACACGGCTCTTGCATTGTAGGCGAGCCATGGGCCGTCTCCGGCAATCTGCCCGCCCGAATTTGCGTTCCAACCGGGCTACCATTTCCAAACCGCTTTACGGTACCGGTCGTGAGCAGGTCAGCCAGAATCACTCCGGCATGACCTTAGGGCAAGGCGCTTACAGGCGGACCAGCCGCTCCGGCCGCAAGGCGCCTTCACGCATGCGCGCCACGCCAAGCAGACGCGACGGCTCGCCGCCGTAGACACGGGCGAGCGTGCCGTCCTGCGGGACCTCCCCTGCCGGCAGGTCCCGCTCGGCGATGCGCTGGCCCTGGAGGAAGCGTGAGGCCGCCTGCACATCCAGCGCAACAGGCGGGCAGCGTTGCAGCAGCGCGTCGACTGGCGCCAGCATGGCCGGACGCGCTTCGTCCGGCTGCGCATCAATCTGCTCCAGCGTCACGGCCCCATCCAGCGTCAGGTCGCCGACGGCGATGCGGCGCAACCCGCTCAGGTGCGCGCCGCAACCCAGCGCCTCGCCGATGTCCTCGGCAAGCGTACGGATGTACGTGCCCTTGCTGCACTTCACGCGCATCGTGAACGCCGGTGCCTGCGGCAACGTGCAGTCCAGCACGTCGATTGCGTGAATCGTGACGCGGCGGGCCGGACGCTCCACGGTTTGCCCGGCTCGCGCGTATTCATAAAGAGGACGCCCGTCCTTCTTGAGTGCCGAATGCATCGGCGGAACCTGGTCGATTTCGCCGGTAAAGCGGGCGATAGCCGCATCAAGTGCCGCGCGATCACAGGTGACCGGGCGCTCCGCCAGCACCTCCCCTTCGGCATCGCCGGTCGTGGTCTTCTGCCCAAGCCGGACGACAGCCTCGTAGGTCTTGTCGGCATCGAGCAAGTCCTGCGAGAACTTGGTCGCTTCGCCGAAGCAAAGCGGCAGCAGGCCGGTGGCGAGCGGGTCCAGCGTGCCCGTGTGGCCGGCCTTGAGTGCCCGCAGCAGGCGCTTGGCGCGCACCAGCGCGTCGTTGGAAGACAACCCGAGCGGCTTGTCGAGCAGCAGCACGCCATGCACCTCGCGGCGCGGAAGCCGGGGCGGACGGTTGTTGGCGGAATCGGTCATGGAAACAATGCAGGGCGGCGGGCGACGTGCCCGCGCCGGGACGGCGCTTTCCGGCATAGCCGGAATCAGTCGTCCTTGGAACGCGTGGCGTTCGCTTCGTTGATCAGCTTCGACATCTCGATCGCATGCTCGACCGATGTGTCGTGATAGAAGCGCAGCGTCGGCACGGTATGGATATGCAGGCGCTTGTACAGCAACGAGTGCAGGTAACCCGCCTTCTCGTTCAGGATTGCTGCCGCTTCGGCAGCATCGGCGCCGAGCACCGTGAAATAAACCTTGGCGTGCGCGTAGTCCGGCGTCAGCGTCACGGACTGCAGCGTCACCAGCCCGAGGCGCGGGTCGCGCAGCTCGCGCTGGATCATCTCGGCCAGGTCTTTCTGGATCTGGTCGGAGATGCGCAGGTTACGGGAGGAAATACTGCCTTTCTTGGCCATTCAATACTGTCTTGTCGAGACGACAACGGCGGGCCGGAGCCCGCCGTCGTTGCGACGCCTTACAGCGTACGCGCCACCTCGGTGATTTCATACACTTCGAGCTGGTCGCCTTCCTGAACATCGTTGAAGTTCTTGATCGACAGACCGCACTCGAAGCCTTGCTTGACTTCCTTGACGTCGTCCTTGAAACGCTTGAGCGAGTCGAGTTCGCCGCTGTGGATGACCACGTTGTTGCGCAGCACGCGCACCAGCGAGGTCCGCTTGACCAGGCCGTCCGTAACCATACAGCCGGCCACCGCACCGATCTTCGGTACGCGGAACACCTGGCGCACCTCGACCTGGCCGATCGTGGTCTCGCGCTTCTCCGGTGCCAGCATGCCCGACATGGCCGCCTTGATCTCGTCTACCGCATCGTAAATGATGTTGTAGTAGCGGATGTCGATGCCGTGGTTCTCGGCCAGCTTGCGCGCACCGGCGTCGGCACGCACGTTGAAGCCGATGATGACCGCCTTGGAAGCGGTCGCCAGGTTAACGTCCGACTCCGAGATGCCACCCACGCCAGCGTGCACGATCTGCACGCGCACTTCGGCGGTGGAGAGCTTCTGCAGCGACTGCACCAGCGCTTCCTGCGAACCCTGCACGTCCGCCTTGACGATCAGCGGCAGCGTCTGCACGTCGCCTTCCGTCATCTGCTCCAGCATGGTCTCCAGTTTGGCGGCCTGCTGCTTGGCGAGCTTGACGTCGCGGAACTTGCCCTGGCGGAACAGCGCGATTTCGCGTGCCTTGCGCTCATCCGGCAACACCAGCACTTCCTCGCCGGCCGCAGGGACTTCCGACAGGCCCTGGATTTCCACCGGGATCGACGGGCCGGCTTCCTTGGTCGGCTTGCCGTTTTCGTCCAGCATGGCGCGCACACGGCCATAGGCACTGCCGGCCAGCACCACATCGCCACGCTTGAGCGTGCCGCTGCTGACCAGGATCGTCGCGATCGGGCCCTTGCCCTTGTCGAGCTGGGCTTCCACCACCAGGCCCTTTGCGGGTGCATCCACCGGCGCCTTCAGTTCCAGGATTTCCGCCTGCAGCGACACCTGCTCCAGCAGGTCGTCAATGCCCGAACCGGTCTTCGCCGACACCGGCACGAACGGCGAATCGCCGCCGTACTCTTCCGGCACCACCTGCTCGGCCACCAGTTCCTGCTTGACGCGGTCCGGGTTGGCTTCGGGCTTGTCGATCTTGTTGATCGCCACGACGATCGGCACCCCGGCAGCCTTGGCATGCGCAATGGCTTCCTTGGTCTGCGGCATCACGCCGTCGTCGGCCGCGACCACCAGGATCACGATGTCGGTCGCCTTGGCACCGCGGGCACGCATGGCCGTGAAGGCCTCGTGACCCGGGGTGTCCAGGAAAGTGATCACGCCACGGTCGGTTTCCACATGGTAGGCGCCGATGTGCTGCGTAATGCCGCCGGCTTCGCCCGCCGCCACCTTGGCGCGGCGGATGTAGTCCAGCAGCGAGGTCTTGCCGTGGTCGACGTGACCCATCACGGTCACTACCGGCGGACGCGGCAGTTGTTCCGCGTCGGTGTGTTCTTCGCCGTCCACCACGAGCAGCGCTTCCGGATCGTCCAGCTTGGCGGCGAACGCCTTGTGGCCCATTTCTTCCACCACGATCATGGCGGTTTCCTGGTCCAGCACCTGGTTGATCGTCACCATCTGGCCGAGCTTCATCATCTGCTTGATGACCTCGGACGCCTTCACGGACATCTTGTGGGCGAGATCCGCGACCGAGATCGTTTCCGGCACGTGCACTTCGCGCACCACCGGTTCCGTCGGCGCCTGGAAACTGCTGCGGCTGTCGTCGGCATGCTGCTGACGGCCGCCACGGCCGCGCGGACCACCGCGCCAGCCACCCACGCCACCCGACGAATCGCCGCGCGTCTTCAGGCCACCGCCCTTCTTGCCGCGCGAGCCTTCATCCTTCCAACCTGGGGCACCTGCCTTGCCGGTCTTTTTGTCAACCGTCGTACTCGGTGCCGTTGCGGCGGGTTTCTTATCATCCTTCTTGGCCTCGGCCGTGGCACCTGCCGGCTTGACCGGCTTGTGCAGCGTTCCGGTCTGCTCGGCCTTCTTCTCCTCGGCCTTGCGCTCCGACGGCGCCTTGAGCACGCGCGCCGGGGCATTCAGCATCTGCTGGATGGCACGGGCTTCGGCTTCGGCAGCCTCGCGGCGCTTGCGTGCGGCATCCTGCTGCTCGGCACGGGCCTTGTCAGCGGCAGCCTTGGCATCGTCGGCAGCCTTCTGCGCGGCTGCGCGCTCGGCAGCAACACGTGCCTGCTCATCCTCGGCCTTCTTGCGCGAAGCTTCCTCGGCAGCCTCGCCGACCGCGCGTGCGGCAGCGGCTTCCTCTTCGGCCTTCTTGGCAAGCAGATCAGCCTGGCGACGCTGTTCGGCCTCCAGGGCTTCCTGCTTGGCACGGCGTTCGGCTTCCTCGCGCTCGGCCGCCTCACGGCGTGCCTTCGCTTCGGCTTCCTGCCGGGCCAGCAGTTCGGCCTGTTGGCGTTCCTCTTCCTCGCGGCGCGCCTGCTCGGCGGCGTCGACCGCAGCGGCCTGCTGCTCGGTCTCGGCGTGCTGGTCGGGCGTCGCTTCGTCGCGCTTGATCAGCACGCGCTTCTTGCGCACCTCGACCTGGACGGTACGCGTCTTGCCGGTGGAGTCGGCCTGACGGATCTCGGAAGTCTCGCGCTTGGTCAGCGTGATCTTCTTGCGTGCGCTGTCATCGGCCTGGCCGTGCGAACGCTTCAGATAGTCCAGCAGACTGGTCTTATCCGATTCCGTGACGATGTCTTCTGGCGTCGCCTTGCCCACCCCAGCCGCCTGCAATTGTTCCAGCAGGGCAGCTGCGCTGCGACTCAGTTCTGCGGCCAGTTGGGCAACTGTTGTGCTTGCCATTCAAACCCTTTCAATGCTTGGTTTCTTCGTCGGGACAAATCGTATGCGGAAAGCGCGTCCGGGCAATGTGCTTGTGGGCGCATGCACCCGGACGTGTCCCTCAGTTAAACCAATGTTCCCGTGCTTTCATGATCAGCGCCTTGGCTTCTTCCTCGCTGACGCCCGTCATCTCGACGAGTTCGTCGACGGCCAGTTCGGCCAGGTCGTCACGCGTATGGATATTGCCTTCAGCCAGCTTGCCGATCAGCTCGGGGGTCAGGCCGTCGAGCGTACGCAGATCCTGCGACACCTCTTCCACCTTCTCTTCCCGGGCCAGTTCCATCGTCAGGAGCGCATCACGTGCGCGGTTGCGCAGCTCGTTGACGGTGTCTTCATCAAACGCCTCGATTTCCATCATTTCACTGATGGGAACATAGGCCACTTCTTCCAGCGTGGAGAAACCTTCCTCGATCAGGATGTCCGCCACTTCCTCGTCGACGTCCAGCTTGGCCATGAACAGCTTGCGCACGGCATCGCTTTCCTCGGCCTGCTTCAACGCCGACTCTTCCTGCGTCATGATGTTGATCTGCCAGCCGGTCAGCTCGGACGCCAGGCGTACGTTCTGGCCGCTGCGGCCGATGGCCACGGCGAGGTTTTCCTCGTCGACGACCACGTCCATGCTGTGCTTTTCCTCGTCCACGACGATCGACTGCACCTGCGCCGGCGCCAGCGCACCGATCACGAACTGCGCCGGGTCTTCCGACCACAGCACGATGTCCACGGCTTCGCCGCCGATCTCGTTGCGCACGGCCGTCACGCGCGTGCCGCGCACACCGACGCAGGTACCGATCGGATCGATGCGCTTGTCATGCGCCACCACGGCGATCTTGGCACGTACGCCCGGATCACGGGCCGCGGCCTTGATCTCGAGCAGGCCTTGCTCCATCTCCGGCACTTCGTTCTCGAAGAGCTTGATCAGGAACTCGGGCGCGGTGCGCGACAACTCGATCTGCGGGCCACGCGCGGCGCGGTCCACGTTCAGGATGTAAGCGCGCACACGGTCACCGGTGCGCAGGTTTTCCTTCGGGATGATCTGGTCGCGCGCCAGCAGCGCTTCCACGCGGCCGGACTCGACGATCAGGCCCTTCTTGTCGGCACGCTTGACCGTGCCGGTCATGATCTTTTCGCCACGCTCGAGGTAGTCGTTCAGGATCTGCTCACGCTCGGCATCGCGGATGCGCTGCAGGATCACCTGCTTGGCAGCCTGCGCGCCGATACGGCCGAATTCGACCGACTCGATCTGCTGCTCGACATAGTCGCCCAGATCGATGCTCGGGTCGTCATCGCGTGCCTCGAACAGCAGGATCTGCTTGTCCGGCTCCTGCAGGCCCTGTTCGTCAGGGACGACAAGCCAGCGGCGGAATGTCTCGTGCTCGCCCGATTCGCGGTCGATCGCCACACGGATATCCACGTCTTCCTCGAAACGCTTCTTGGTCGCGGAGGCCAGTGCAGCCTCCAGCGCGCCGAATACCACATCCTTGTCGACGTTCTTCTCACGCGCAAGCGCATCGACGAGCAACAGAACTTCGCGGCTCATTGCTTGTTCCCTTTTCTTTGATTTCCTTTGAAGTCGATCACCGGCACCAGACGTGCCTTGTCGACATCAGATACAGTGAATTCCAGCAGTGCCGGACCATCCTTGCCCTCGAACTCCAGGCCGACCTTCTCCGCGCCAGCCTCTCCCGTGGGCTCACGCAGGATGCCTGTGAAGTTCTTTTGCCCATTGACGGGCAGGCGCAGCGTCACGCGCGCTTCTGCCCCGGCAAAGCGGACATAGTCGGCCAGCTTCTTCAGCGGCCGGTCCAGCCCCGGCGACGAGACTTCGAGCCGTTCGTAGTCGACGTTCTCGACGGCCAGCACGTGCGTCAGCTGCCGGCTTACCTTCTCGCAATCCTCGATGACGATGCCGGTTTCAGGCTGATCGATATAGACACGCAACAGTCCGGCCGGAGCCCGTTCGAGCTCAACCAGCTCGTATCCCATGCCGTTAAGGGTGGTTTCGATCAAATCTGCCAGATGCACTGTATTCCCGAGTAATGGCCATCAACACCAGGCAGGCCGGCTGCCTGCCCCGCCTGGGACGACATGGGCACAGCCACCTGCCAGTCAGCCTCCGGCGCACATGCGTCAAACGGGCGAACCAAAAAAAAATGGGCACAATGCCCATCATTCGCCCATCCTCCGAGAGGATGACTTTTTGAATAGACTTTAATTATACGCAGATTATGTCCAAAAGGCAAAAGGGCATGTATCGGCGCCTCACTGAGCCCCGGCAGCCGAAGGCCGCCGGGGTGACGACTTAGCGGTTTCCGCCGCGATTGCCACCGCGGTTGCCACCGCCACCGCCGCCGCCACCGCCCTTGCCGCGGCCCGAACGGTTACCGCCACCGCCCTTGGCAGCCTTCGGCATCACGTTGCCGTTCACATCGCCGCCGCGACGCTGGGGCCGGCCCTGGCCGCCCATGCCGGCACCGCCGCGACCGGTACGTCCGCCGCCCTGCCCGCGTCCGCCCGCGAGATTGGCCGCGTGAGAGGTCAGCACGGTCGGACCATGGCTGATGTAGCCCATCGACGTGCGCATCGGATCAGGCTGGCCACGGCCCGCGCCGCCCTTGTCAACACGCGGCAGGCCGTCCATGCCGGTATGCATCGGCATGCCCGCGATCGCCGCTTCGGTGCGCTGCTTGCGGCCGCCGACCTTGGTCGCGCCCTTGCCGCCCTGTTCGCCCTTGCCTGAGGCCTTCAGGCCGATGGCAGCCATCATCGCCTTGACGTCGTTCGCCTCCAGCTCCTGCCAGCGACCGCGCTTCAGTCCGCGCGGCAACAGGAACTGGCCGTAGCGCGTGCGGATCAGGCGCGACACGGTCAGGCCGACCGCCTCGAACATGCGGCGCACTTCGCGGTTGCGGCCCTCTGTCAGCGCCACGTGGTACCACTGGTTCACGCCTTCGCCGCCGCCGTCCGCAATGCGCAGGAAGTTGGCTTCACCGTCATCGAGCTTGATGCCGTGGAGCAGGCGCTGGCGATCGGCTTCCGCCAGTTCGCCCAGCGTACGTACCGCATACTCGCGCTCCACGCCATAGCGCGGATGCATGAAGCGGTTGGCGATGTCGCCCGAGGTCGTGAAGATCAGCAGGCCCTCGGTATTGAAGTCCAGACGCCCCACCGCGACCCACTTGCCGGTCTTCATGCGCGGCAGGTTGTCGAATACTGTCGGACGGCCCTCGGGGTCCGACTGGCTGACGATCTCGCCGGCCGGCTTGTGATAAAGCAACACACGCGGGGGCTTGGTGGAAACCTTGCGATGGATCAGCTTGCCGTTCACGCGGACCTGGTCGGTCGGCAGGATCCGCTGACCGATATGCGCGGGCAACCCGTTGACGGAAACGCGCCCTTGCAGGATCAGTTCCTCCATTTCCCGGCGCGAACCCAGACCGCCTTCGGCCAGGACCTTGTGCAGCTTCGGCGCATCGTCGTCCGCCGACAGTTCGCGCACCGGCTTTGCCTTGGTGCGGGGGATGACGGTGTCTTCCTGGTCGTACTGGTCGGAGATGACGAAGCGGAACAGGTCTTCGCTGGATACAGCCGACTTGTCGGCGCCAACCTGCTGCCCTTTGCGCTGCGGCTGCCCACCGCCCTTGCGTCGACCCTGCTGGCGAGCCGCTGACTGGGCTTCACCTTCCGGCGCGACCTTGGCGGCGCGCTGGCCCTGCGGCTTGCGCTTGCGGCCGGTCGGCTCGGCTTTCTCGCCGCCCTCCTGTCCGGGCTGACCGCCTTCGCGGGCCGTCACGTTTTCTGCCGTGGCCGGCTTGCGCTTGCCGCGGCCACGCGGCGAGGCACGCCCGCCGGCTCCGCCGCCAGCCTTGCTCTCGCCCGCCTCGCCCTGAGCACCGGGCTCGGTACCCTCGACACGATTGGCGTCCCGGTCCTGCGCGGCCTGCCGGCGCGAAGCCACCAGGTTGCGCAAGCCGCGCCTCAGCCCCTTCCTGCGCGGCGCCGCGTCGGTGCCTGATCCGGATTCTGCGCCATCGGCAGCCGGCGTCCCGGCTGCCCGGGTGTCTTGTTCAACGGAATCAGACAAATTATTCACTATCGGATGTTGCATATTGTTCAGTTGGGCACGCGCTCATCATCTTGCTCGCTCGCGTACGGCGGAGCAGTGTCGTCGCCGGGTGGATTGCCGCCGTCCTGGTTGCCCGGCGCGCTTTCGGCATGGAAGCCATTTGCCTCGGTCACCGCCGACGCGAGGTCCGCCACGTGCATGGCGTCCGCGGAGGCCTGCTCGACGGCTCCGGCCCCGTCAGCCGGCTCTTCATCAGCAACCGGGGCGGCCTCAGCGACAGCAGCCACTTTATCGGCCGACGGTACCGCCTCTGGTTCAGGGAAGGCCTCTTCGTCGCCGACCGCCGGCTGCGTAGTTGCCGCCTCTTCAAAATCGATCGCCTGCTGGTCGAGCAGCGCCGCCTGTGCCTGGGCCTGGGCATCCTCGAGTGGAGGCAGTTCATCCAGCGTACGCAGGCCAAGGTCGTCGAGAAACGCCTTGGTGGTCGCATAAAGCGCCGGCCGGCCTGGCACATCGCGGTGGCCGATGACCTCGATCCAGCTGCGGTCCTCCAGCTTCTTGATCACATCCGTGCTGACCGTCACGCCGCGGATTTCCTCAATGTCTCCGCGCGTCACCGGCTGGCGGTAAGCAATGATCGCCAGCGTCTCCATGACGGCCCGGGAGTACTTGGGTGGCTTCTCGGGATTGAGACGATCCAGGTATTCCCGCATCTCCGGACGGCTCTGGAAACGCCAGCCGCTGGCCAGCGCCACAAGTTCGACACCGCGCTGGCGCCAGTCCTGGCGCAATGCATCCAGCAGGACCCGGATGGTGTCCGCCCCGACATCTTCGGCGAACAACCGGCGCAGGTCGCTTACGCGCAGTGGCTCCTGCGCACAGATCAGCGCGGTCTCGAGGACGATTTTCGCCTCTTGGGTATTCATGTTGGGTGTGCAGCCTGTCTTTGCACCTGCTCCCGGACGAACCCGGAGCCCTGGACATTGTGGATTCAGCAGTGCGATTGCCACCGCCATCTCGTCGCGCAGCAAACCCGAAAGCTCTGCGCTTCGAGGCCGTGCGCCTTCTTTTGCATCGATTTGCCGGGTGTGTTCCGGCAGGAGATTGTCCGGTCACCGACAAATACCGGTGCACGAACCCCTTGCACGCGCCCATATAGGCAGGCATGGCTTCCGGCGAACGTCCGCCTCGGCCGCAAGAAAACAGATATCGGGAGCAGGGCCAGCAATGACCGCACCACGGTCGCAGTGCCAGCCGGACTTTTGAACCAGATCTTGTGAACCGGATGGACTGCGGAAGGATTCGGCGCCGAAATGTCGACTCATTGCCCGAAACCCTGGGCGCGCCCCTTTTTTTGGAAGGGCTGCCAGGCGCCGCTCGGAAACACGCCGCGCGATACCGCAATGCAGGCGATTGTATGGCATTCCCGGCCGCGCCTGCAACCACCGCGCGGCACCAAAGCATCAGCAGTGGTTTCAGAACACCAGGCAGAACCCATGTTCAGCCAGCGAATGTGGCAGCAACACCGCCCGGCCGACTCCCAGCGCACCGAACACCATGACGGCCAATCCTGCACCCACTCTTACCCAAATCCGGCGTGACCAGGCACGCAGAAGCCCGGAAAAACTGGAAAGCGCCAGCAGATTCGGCAACGTACCGAGGCCAAAAGCGCCCATCACCAGTGCTCCAGAAGGCGCATTACCCGCCAGTAATGCGAGGGCCAGTGCGCCATAGACCATGCCGCAGGGTACCAGCCCCCAGGCCAATCCCATCCCGTAACGGCGAGCCAGGCCACCGTGTCGCCCAATGACCGCCGGCGCCTTCCCCCCCAACCGGGCCAAGCCGGCCGAGATCCCATTCCCCGCGCGCGCCGCAAGCCGTTCCAGCCACATGATCGAAAAGGCCTCGCCACGTATCAGGCGCCAGCCGGACAGCAGCAGCATGGCGCTTCCAGCGCCGAACAGCCAGCGCTGCACGGGCAGATAGTCCTGGCGCCAGGCCGTCGCCCCTACCGCGCCCAGCAGTGCACCAAGCAGCATATACATCGAAATCCGCCCGGCATGCATCACCACCAGCTCAACGAGCCAGTCCTGTGGGCGCCGCACCACGGTCACGGGTACGCCGGCCGCGCGCTGCTCGACAGCCAGCGCCACGCCGCCACACATGGCGGCGCAATGGAAGCCGCCCAGCAAGGCGAGCGTGAAAACGCTGATAAGCACACCAAATGTCAACTGCAACTCCCTACCGCATCACATCGCGCGTTAAAATGCACGTATTGCGCCCTCGCCGCCCATTACTTGCAGGTTCCAATTGTTAACATCCATCCCCGTCACCGAGATGTCGCCCCGTTGCTCCACTTGCGGCATGGGGCAACTGTGCCTGCCGGTGGGCATGAGCCAGCAGGATCTGCAGAAGATGGACACCCTGGTACAGGAACGCGTCCGCGTCCACAAGGGCGAAACCCTGTACCGCATGGGCGATCCGCTGACCGCGGTCTATGCCATCCGCTTCGGCACCCTGAAGACGCATGTCACCACGGAAGACGGCCGTTCGCAAATCACGGGTTTCCATTTGCCCGGAGAGGTGGTCGGCCTTGATGGCCTGGGTGAAATGCAGCATGCCTCGGATGCTACCGCGCTCGAAGACACGGAAGTATGCGTCGTACGCCTGTCTGATCTGCAAGCATTATCCATCGACCTGCCTTCGTTGCAGCAGCAGTTCCTGCGCCTGATGGGCAAGGAAATTTCGCATGACCAGCTCATGCTCGTTACGCTGGGTTCCATGCGCGCCGAGGAGCGCCTTGCCGCGTTCCTCGTCAACCTGTCCGAGCGCCTGTCAGCGCGGGGATATTCGTCGACCGAGTTTGTCATGCGCATGAGCCGCGAAGAAATCGGCAGCTATCTCGGGCTCAAGCTCGAAACGGTCAGCCGCCTGTTCTCGCGCTTTGCCGAGGCCGGCCTGATCCAGATCCGCCAACGCCACGTGAAGCTCGTCGACATGGCAGGCATCAAGCAGGTCTACAGCCGCTCCTGCTGAGGCTGCCAGGCCGCCTTGCATGGCAAGGCGGTCCGCCCTTCCTTTTTACTCCAGTTCGTCCGTATCGCTGAGCCTCGTCGGCATGGTGTACAGCGTCAAGCCGCTGGACAACGCGCAGAACACCCAGGCCAGCAGGAACCCGATCGTATAGATGGCCTCGCGTGAGGCCTCGATCGGCTGGCCGAAGAAGTTCAGGTCACCGGGATCCACCACGGAAAACACCGTCGCCGTGGCGACGCCGGCCATCAGGAACGCCGGCCATAGTACCCACATCAGCCAGCGCAGCCTCATGGCTGCCTCGCTTGCGGTGCCCTGGCACTGCCAGAGGAACCCTCGACCTTCTCGACAACCAGGCCATGCCGCGCCACGCCTTCAACCACCGGCTGGTCCGGATGGGTGGAAGCCAGCCAGATGGTTATGCCGCAAGCCACCATGGCCACCAACGGACCGCTCATCAGCAGCCACGGCCACGGCTCCTTCCACCACGGATTGCTTTCTTGCATCGTCTTGCCCCCTTCGTCAGCGCCTCGTCGAGGCGCTCGCGGTTGGTGCGGCACAGCGCCGATGCGCTGCACCGCCCTTAGCATCACAAATTGCGTGGCACGATGAAACTGGTAGATTGCCTGATTTGCGCACTACCCTGCCCCGTACCTTCGCTGGTCACTGTCACGCTGATCTTGTGCGTGCCTTGCGCGGCATCGTCGATCGGCACGCGAATCCGGATCGGTACCAGCTTGTTCGACGTCGGCGCCAGAGCCTGTGCGTCCGGATCGTACTCGACGGTCAGGTTCTTCAGCTCGTCGCTGTCGGCCCGCACGCTGATGCGCATCGGCGCCTCGGTGGTGTTGATAAGCTGCAGGCGATAGACGTTCTCGATCCAGCGCCCCTCCACCTCACGTCCCAGCGCCCCACGGTCGCGGATGATGTCCACCTTCAGCGGCGTGCGCAGCGCGAGCGACGCCACGAAGCCCGCCACCAGCACCAGCCAGATGACCGAGTAGATGATGGTTCGCGGCCGTATCAGCCGCTTGCGCGCCGCTGCCGCCGACAGCGCCTTGCGCATGGCATTCTCGGACGTGTAGCGGATCAGCCCGCGCGGGTAGTCCATCTTGTCCATGACCTGGTTGCACGCATCGATGCAGGCCCCGCAGCCGATGCACTCGTACTGCAGCCCGTCACGGATATCGATGCCGGTCGGGCACACCTGCACGCAGATGCTGCAGTTGACGCAGTCGCCAAGTCCGGCCTGGTGATGATCCACCTTGCGCGACCGGCTGCCGCGCGGCTCGCCGCGCCCGACATCGTACGTGACCACATAGGTGTCGCGGTCGACCATCACGCTCTGGAACCGCGCGTACGGACACATGTACTTGCAGACCTGCTCGCGCATGAAACCTGCATTGCCCCACGTCGCGAAGGCGTAGAAGAGCATCCAGAACACCTGCCACGGTCCGAGCGAGAAGGCCAGCACCTGTGCGCCGAGCTCACGGATCGGCGCGAAATAGCCAATGAACGTGAAGCCCGTCCACAGCGCGACCAATACCCACAGGGAGTGCTTGGTGGCTTTCAGGCGGAACTTGCGCAGGCTCCACGGATCGCCGTCCAGGCGGATCCGCGCGAAGCGGTCGCCTTCGACATGCCGCTCGATCCACATGAAGATCTCGGTGTAGACCGTCTGCGGACACGCGTAGCCGCAGAATAGCCGCCCGGCAATCGCCGTGAACAGGAACAGCGCCAGTGCGGAGATCACCAGCAGGACAGCGAGATAGATGACGTCCTGCGGCCAGAGCACCAGTCCGAAGATATAGAACTTGCGCGCGCCAAGGTCGAACAGCACGGCCTGCCTGCCATTCCATTGCAGCCAGGGCGTGCCGTAGTAGACAAGCTGGGTCAGGAGTACCATCCAGACCCGCCAGTTGGAGAACGCGCCCGTCACCGAGCGCGGGTAGATCTTGCGGCGAACCTCGTAGAGCGTTTCGTCGGAGGTTTCGACAGGCGACGACGCCGGCCCTTGCGGGCCGGCCGTGCGGGCCAGCGGTTCTGTCCCGGGTGCACTCATGGGCGCGCCCCCACAAACAACATGGCGCACCCCGGGCCTGAGTCGGTAGTCATTGCCCTGAACCTCCGGTATTGGAAAGCCCCCAGACATAGGCCGTCAACATGCGGATGCGTTCCGGGGTCAGGATTTCCTCGTGCGCCGGCATCTTGTTGTTATGGCCTTTCAGGATGGCTTCGACAATGGTGCCTTCCGAACTGCCGTACAGCCACACATTGTCCGACAGGTTCGGAGCACCCAGTGCCTGGTTGCCCTTGCCGGTGGCGCCATGGCATGCCGCGCAAGTCGACTTGAACGTGCTCTCGCCACGCGACGCACGGATCGGGTCAGACGACAGGCCCGACAGCGAACGCACATACTGCGCCACATCCGCGGCAAGCTTGCCGTCGATGGTCGAGGCAAACGGCGGCATCACGCCATTGCGGCCCTTGGTGACGGTCTGCTGGATCGTCTCGGGTTCACCGCCATAGAGCCAGTCATGATCCGTCAGATTGGGAAAACCGCGGCTGCCGCGAGCGTCCGAGCCATGGCATTGCGCGCAGTAGTTCAGGAACAGGCGCTGGCCGATCTCGCGGGCCTGCGGGTCTGCCGCCACCTGCTTGATATCCATGTTCAGGTACTTGGCATAGATCTCGTGCTGCAGCTTTTCCTGCGCCTGCTGATGTGCGGCCAGTTCGCCTTGCGTGGAGAACTTCAGCACACCCGCGTAGGAACCCAGCCCCGGGTAGAGGACCAGGTAGGCAAGGCCAAAGATGCAGGTCAGGAGGAACATCCACATCCACCAGCGCGGCAGCGGATTGTTCAGCTCGCGCAGATCGCCGTCCCAGACATGGCCGGTGTCATCGCTGGCGTTGGCAACCTTGGTGACCTTGCGTTGGGAGAAAAGCAGCCACACGCACCAGACGATGCCGGCGAGCGCGATGGCAGCGATGTAGTAGCTCCAGAAATCGGAAAAGAAATCGCTCATGACTAGGTATTCCGGCTCGATGTTGTGTGGGTCTCGTCAGGGAGTGCGAACGGGAGCATGGCGGACTCGTGGTTGGCAGCCTGCCGGCCCTTCGACCAGGCCCACCAGCAGATCCCGAGAAACACGACCATCGACATGACCGTGGCAAAAGCAGTCAGCATCGCCATGACTTACTCCTTCGCGGGCGCGGCGGCAGCCGCTTCCACACGCACGTTGCGGCGGTTGATGCCGAGCCCTTGCAGGTAGGCAACCAGTGCGTCCTCTTCGCTCTTGTCCTTGAGTTCCTCGGGCGCCTTGGCAATTTCCGCCTCCGTGTACGGCACGCCCAGGCGCACCAGTGCACGCATGCGGGCCTGGATGTCGTTGGTTGGCAGTTGCGCCTTCTCGAGCCACGGATAGGACGGCATCACCGATTCCGGCACGACATCGCGCGGATTGCGCAGATGGATACGCTGCCAGTCATCGGAATAACGGCCGCCCACGCGAGCAAGATCAGGGCCGGTACGCTTTGAGCCCCACAGGAACGGATGGTCGTAGACCGATTCGCCCGCCGTGGAGAAGTGGCCGTAGCGTTCGGTCTCGGCCTGCAGCGTACGGACTTGTTGCGAGTGACAGCCGACGCAGCCTTCGCGGATGTAGATATCGCGGCCCATCAGCCGAAGCGGCGAATACGGCGTGATCCCCACATCCGGCTTGGTGGTGGAATGCTGGAAGAACAGCGGCACGATCTGCACCAGGCCGGCAATACTGGCCACCAGGATCGTGCAGATGATCAGCCAGCCGATGTTCTTCTCCAGCGTTTCGTGGGAAAAGAAGCTTTGTTTTTCGGACATCGTTTCTATCCTGATGAATCAGTGGGCGGAGGCAGGAATGCTGGCCGGGATCGGGGCATCCACCGCGCGCTTGCCGATGATGGTTTTCGCGACGTTGTAGGCCATCAGCAGCATGCCGGACAGGAAGCAGATGCCACCAAGCAGACGGATCAGGTAGAACGGATACTTGGCCTTGACCGCCTCAACGAATGCGTAGGTCAGCGTGCCGTCCGGCTGCGTGGCGCGCCACATCAGCCCTTCCATCACACCGGCGATCCACATCGAGGCGATGTAGAGCACCACGCCGATGGTGGCAATCCAGAAATGCCACTCGATCAGCCGCACGCTGTACATCTGCTTTTCGCCGAACAGGCGCGGAATCAGGTAGTAGAGCGATCCGATGGAGATCATCGCCACCCAGCCCAGGGCGCCCGAGTGCACGTGGCCGATGGTCCAGTCCGTGTAGTGGGAGAGCGCGTTGACGGTCTTGATCGACATCATCGAGCCTTCGAACGTGGCCATGCCGTAGAACGACAGCGCCACCACCAGGAACTTCAGGATGGGGTCGGTGCGCAGCTTGTGCCAGGCGCCCGACAGCGTCATGATCCCGTTGATCATGCCGCCCCAGGACGGCGCCAGCAGGATCAGCGAGAACACCATGCCCAGCGACTGCACCCAGTCAGGCAGCGCGGTGTACTGCAGATGGTGCGGACCGGCCCACATATACGTGAAGTTCAGCGCCCAGAAGTGGACGATCGACAGGCGATAGGAATAGATCGGCCGCTCCGCCTGCTTCGGGATGAAGTAGTACATCATGCCCAGGAAGCTGGTGGTCAGGAAGAAGCCCACGGCATTGTGGCCGTACCACCACTGCACCATGGCGTCCTGCACGCCGGCATAGGCGGAATAGGACTTCCACAGCGACACCGGCATCTCGATGTTGTTGACGATGTGCAGGAGGGCAATGACCAGGATATACGCGCCGAAGAACCAGTTGGCGACGTAGATATGCTTGGTCTTGCGCTTGACGATGGTGCCGAAGAAGACGATGGCGTAGGCCACCCAGACCAGCGTGATCAGCAGATCGATCGGCCATTCCAGTTCAGCGTATTCCTTCGAACTGGTGATGCCCAGCGGCAGCGTGATGGCCGCCGCGACGATCACCAGTTGCCAGCCCCAGAACGTAAAGGCCGCGAGCGGGCCGCAGAACAGGCGGGCCTGGCAGGTACGCTGCACCACGTAGTAAGACGTCGCGAACAGCGCGCTGCCGCCGAACGCAAAGATCACCGCATTGGTATGCAACGGACGCAACCGGCCGAACGACAGCCACGGTGTGTTGAAGTTGAGTTCCGGCCAGATCAGCTGTGCTGCCAGCAGCACGCCGACGGCCATGCCGACGATCCCCCAGACTACCGTCATGACAGCGAACTGTCTTACGACGCCATAATTGAAGGTGTCGACGCGTGAAGACGCGGCTGAGACATCCATTCAGACCCCCACAGAAAAAAGATAAACCGATTGACGTTGTGACTTTATGAAAGCAGCGCTCTTGCCGCGTTGATCTTTATCAAGTTGCACAGGTGCCCCATGAACCTATCTCCGCGTCGCAAGTCGCTGACGGCCATTCAGGGCTTGTCGTTGTCCAGCAGGATGGCCTCCCCCGGCCGGTCGAGATCGTCGTACTGGCCGGCATGCAGGGCCCACCAGAGGGCTCCGGCGATGACGACGACAAGCACCAGGCTCATTGGCACCAGCAGGTACAGCATTTCCATGCTCAGACTCCGTTCCTTCCCGCGCGCAGCAGACGCCAGGCATTGGCCACGACGAGCAGCGACGACACCGACATGCCGATGCCGGCCATCCACGCCGTGACAAAGCCCGTGGCCGCCAGCGGAATGGCAACCACGTTGTAGAAGAAGGCCCATCCAAGGTTCTGCCTCACAACACGGCGTGTCCGCCGCGCCAATGAGATCGCCTGGGCGATCTCGGCAACATTTCCGTGAGTCAGGACCGCATCGGCACCGGCCTGTGCAAGCGGAGCGCCACTGCCGATGGCAATGGACACCTGCGCCTGCGCGAGCACGGGCGCATCATTGATGCCGTCCCCGACGGCCAGTACCACCGCGCCCTCGCGCTGCAGTTGCGCGACATATTCGCGCTTGCCTTCGGGAGACACGGCGCCACGCGCGTTTGCCATGGCGAAATGCGAAGCCCACCATTGGACGGTCTCGACGCTGTCGCCGCTGACCAGGTGGCAGCGCGCACCCTGACGGCGCAGCGCTTCGAGCAGTTGCGGTGTCGATTCGCGGGCCTTGTCGGACAGTTCGAAGACGGCCAGCACGCCTTCTTCCGCGCCCAGCCATACTTGCGTCGCGCCGGGGATCTGCGTGGCGTCCGCTTCCCGCACCGGCACCTCGGCACTTGCCTTGCCGATCTCGGCCACAAAGGCGGCACGCCCCATGCGGAAACGCTTGCCGCCTATTTCGGCCTGGACACCTTGCCCCGGCACATTGGAAACGGCGGCCACTTGCCGCCCGCCGGCATCGACACCCGCCTGCCCGGCCGCGCCGACCAGCGCTCTTCCTATCGGATGCTCGCTCCCCGCCTCCATAGCCGCCGCCAGCGCCAGGCATTCGCCGGCAGGCATGCCCCCAAGCGTCCGCTGCCCCGTCAGGGCGAAACAGCCCTCGGTCAGTGTGCCGGTCTTGTCGAGCACGACATCCGTCACACGCGCAAGCGTCTCCAGCGCATGCGACCGCGTCAGCAGCAGGCCGCGTCGCGACAGCGCGGCACCCGCCGCAGCCAGCGCCGCCGGCGTGGCAAGGGAAAGCGCGCAAGGGCAGCTGACGACCAGCACCGCGACGGTAACCAGCAAGGCCCGCGAAGGATCGATCCAGAGCGCCCACACTGCGCCGGTCAATGCCGCCAGCGCCAGCAGCGTAGCCACGAACCAGCCGGCCACCCGGTCAGCCAGTGCCGCCAGCCGCGGCTTTTCCGCCAGCGCCCGGTCCAGCACGGCCACGATCTCGGCCAGGCGTGTGCCCGCGCCGACGCGGTCCACCGAGATTTCCAGCGGGCTGGCCGTGTTGTAGCAGCCGGCCAGCGCCATGTCGCCCACGCCGCGGTGCACGGGCCGGCTTTCGCCGGTCAGCATGGACTCATCGAGTTCGCTGGCACCCGTAACAATGGTGCCGTCGGCGGGGATGATCTCGCCTGCCCTGACTCGGATACGGTCCCCCTGCCGCAAGCGGGCGACGGGTATGCGCTCCGAGGCCGCGCCATCCGCGCCAAGCCGCTCACACGTAGCCGGCAACTGCCGCGCCAGCATTTCGGCACCGCTGCGCGAGGCCTGCCGCACGCGCAACTCTAGATAGCGGGCCGCCAGCAGAAAGGCGACGAACATCGTCACCGAGTCGAAGTACACCTCCCCGACCCCACGCGCCGTCGCGACCGCGCTGGCGGCGAACCCGGCGGCGACCCCGAGCGCCACGGGCACATCCATGCCCATGTGCCGCTGGCGCAGGCTGCGCCAGGCACCGGAGAAGATCGGCGAAGCGGAATAGAACACGACCGGCAGCGTCAGGGCCAGGCTGGTCCAGCGCATCAGTTGCAGCATTCCGGGGTCGATGGTGGTCTCATGCGTGTAGATGGGCCACGCGTACATCATCACCTGCATCATGCCGAGCATGGCCACGGCCATGCGCATGAGCAGGCTGCGCCGGGCACGGCGGTCGGCCTGGTCGCTGCGGGAGACTTCGAACGGCCAGGCCACGTAGCCAATGTCGGCAAGCGCGGCGAGCAACCCGGAAACCGTCTGCTCCGCTTCGCGCCACCGCACCACAACGCGGCGCGTCGCCACATTCGCAATCGTGGATTCCACACCGGGCAAATGCCCCAGGTGCTGTTCGATCAGCCAGGCACACGCGGCACAGCGGATGTTTTCGGGCGCCAGCGTGATCTCGGCGCGACCGCCGTCGAGGGGCCGGACAAACTGGCTGCGCAGCTCCGGGGTGTCGTAGGCGGCCCAGACCGGTTCAGACTCCCGCCTTGCGGCGCCATCGATGGGCCGGGCAAACCGCGCCTCGTCACCGTAAAGGTGGGCGAAGCCTGCCGAGTGCAGCGTGCGCGCCAGGGTCTGGCATCCGCCACAGCAGAAGACGCGCCGATGGCCGTCGATGTCCTCGGACAGCGCCTGGCCAGCCGTCACCGGTTGGCCGCAATGGAAGCACGCCGGCTGTGCGGCATGGTGCGCCATCACAGGCGCGGAGCGACTGGCGGGATCTTGCTGGAATGCGGACGCTGGCGCGTCGGCGAGGAGGCTGGCTTGCGGGGCGGACATGGAGATCTTTTTTTACCCGTTGGAGGGTATATGCCGATCTCCATATCGGCCTTGATATAAGTCAATAGCGGCCGGACTAACTTCCCAAATCCGGCACGCAACGGTCGGCCGCGTCAGGTGAGCGAGGTGTCCATGGTCCTCCGTTCGGATTCCAGGTACTCCCGGGACTGCATCTCGATGATGCGCGACACCGTGCGGTGGAATTCACTGGCCATCTGGCCTTCGACATAGAGCTCGTCCGCCGGCACTTCGGCCGACATCAGCAGCTTGACCTTGTGGTCGTAGAACACGTCGATGAGCCACGTGAAACGGCGCGCTTCAGAAGACATCCTCGGCGTCATGCGCGGAACATCTGACAAAATCACCGTATGGAATTGCGACGCGAGTTCCAGGTAGTCGTTCTGCGAGCGGGGACCGCCACACAGCGTGGCAAAGTCAAACCAGACCACGCCATTGGCCTTGCGCAGCGCGCGCAGTTCCCGGTGCTCGATATGCAGTATAGGAGACTCATCCGCCACACCGGCAATAGCAACAAAGGCATCGCGCAGCGCCGAGTTGGCCTTGGCATCGAGCGGCGTGTGATATGCCTCCACCTGCTCCAGCGCGCGCTTGCGATAGTCGATGCCAGCATCGACATTGAGCACATCCAGTTTTTGCTGGAGCAGCGCGATGGCAGGCAACACGCGGTCGCGGTGCAGCCCGTCCGGGTACAGCAGGTCGGGCCGGTAGTTGGACGTCATGACGAACTGCACACCATTCTCGAACAGCTGTTGCAGCAACCGGTGCAGCATCATGGCATCGGCGACGTCATTGACGTGGAATTCATCGAAGCAGATCAGGCGGTAGCGCCGGGCAATCCGCTTGGCCAGTTCGTCCAGCGGATCGGGGCGCCCACGCAGCTCTTCCAGCTGGCGATGCACTTCGCGCATGAACTCGTGGAAGTGCAGCCGGGTCTTTCTCACCACCGGGACACAGGTATAGAAGCTGTCCATCAGGAAGGACTTCCCGCGCCCTACGCCGCCCCACATATACACGCCCTTTGGCACATCGGGGCGCACCAGCAGCTTGCGGATGGCATTGCTGCGGCGGCTCTTGTAGGCCACCCATTCGTCGTAGCACTGCTGCAGGCGGGCCACGGCGCGAAGTTGCGCCTCGTCGGAATGGTAGCCGCGCTCCTTCAGTTCCTTCTCGTAGTACTCGCTGACGTTCATGCTGGCTGTTTCGTTCTGGACTGCGCGTGGAAAGTGCCGCCGCACCCTCCCCGGCCATGCCCGGAATCGCTTCGATCCGGCATGGCTTGCAAGTGAAAACGGCGCGCCGCGGTTGCGGCGCGCCGGTGCTCAGGCAAATGCAGGCAGGTGCCTTACATATTGAGCTGACGCTTGTCGACCGCCAGCGCGGCTTCGCGCATGACTTCCGACATCGACGGGTGCGGATGGCAGACGCGGCCGATATCTTCGCTCGCGGCCTTGAACTCCATCGCCACCACGGCTTCGGCGATCAGGTCCGAAGCGTTGGCGGCCACAATGTGCACGCCCAGGATCTCGTCGGTCTTGGCGTCGGCCAGCATCTTGACGAAGCCATCGGCGTGACCCATGCCCAGCGCACGGCCGTTGGCCATGAACGGGAACTGGCCGGCCTTGTACTCGCGGCCTTCGGCCTTGAGCTGGGCTTCGGTCTTGCCCACCCATGCGATTTCCGGGAAGGTGTAGATCACCCACGGAATGCAGTTGTAGTCGATGTGCGGCTTCTGGCCGACGATGCGCTCGGCCACGGCCACGCCTTCGTCCTCGGCCTTGTGCGCGAGCATCGGGCCGCGCACCACGTCGCCGATGGCCCACAGGCCCGGCACCTTGGTGGCGCAATGGTCGTCCACCTCGATGAAGCCGCGCTGGTCAACAGCCAGGCCGACAGCGTCCAGGCCCAGGTTGTCGGTGTTCGGCACGCGGCCGACCGACACGATCAGGCGGTCGACTTCCAGGGTCTGGGCAGCGCCGTCCTTGTCGGTGTACTTGACGGTCACGCCGTTCTTGCCAGTCGTCACTTCGTCGACCTTCACGCCGAGGCTGAACTTCAGGCCCTGCTTGGTCAGCTGCTTCTGGGCCTCCTTGGCCACGCCCTCGTCGGCGGCGCCCAGGAACGCGGGCAGCGCTTCCAGCACGGTCACGTCGGCACCCAGGCGGCGCCACACCGAGCCCAGCTCCAGGCCGATCACGCCGGCGCCGATCACGCCCAGCTTCTTCGGCACTGCGGGGAACTTGAGCGCGCCCTCGTTATCGCTGACCAGGTCGTTGTCGACCGTGACACCAGGCAGGTGGCGGGCCTTCGAACCGGTGGCGATGATGACCTGCTTGGCGGTCACGACTTCGCCGGCGATCTCGACCTGGAAGCCCTCGGCGGTCTTGCCGACGAACTTGCCGTAGCCCTTGAGCAGCGTCACCTTGTTCTTGCGGAACAGGAACTCGATGCCCTTGGTCATCTTGCCGACGATATCATCCTTGCGCTTGAGCATCTTGGACACGTCAACCTTGACGTCGCCCACGATGATGCCGTGGTCGGCCAGGTGATGCTGGGCGTTCTCGAATTCTTCCGAGGAGGCCAGCAATGCCTTCGAGGGGATGCAACCCACGTTCAGGCAGGTGCCGCCCAGGCGCGGTTCGTTCTTGGGATCGTCGTAGGCGTTGCCTTCGCAGCAGGCCACGTTCAGGCCGAGCTGGCCAGCACGGATGGCGGCGATATAGCCGCCGGGGCCGGCGCCGATCACCAGCACGTCGAATTGTTTGCTCATGGAAATTCCTTTCGATACCCAGCGGCGCGATGCCGCACCGCTCACGGGCTCAACCGTCATCCCCGCGCAGGCGGGGATCCAGTGGCTTCAGTTAAGACGCTGGGTTCCCGCCTTCGCGGGAACGACAAGCATTACAGGTCCAGCAGCAGGCGAGCCGGATCTTCCAGCGCGTCCTTCATGGCAACCAGGCCCAGCACGGCTTCACGGCCGTCGATGATGCGGTGGTCGTAGGACATTGCCAGGTAGTTCATCGGACGGATCACGATCTGACCGTCTTCCACCACCGGGCGGTCCTTGGTCGCGTGCACGCCCAGGATGGCCGATTGCGGCGGGTTGATGATCGGGGTCGACAGCATCGAACCGAACACACCACCGTTGGAGATCGAGAACGTACCGCCGGTCAGTTCTTCCAGCGACAGCTTGCCGTCACGGGCCTTGACGCCGAACTCGGCGATCTTCTTCTCGATGTCGGCCAGGGTCATCTGGTCGGCATTGCGCAGGATGGGCACCACCAGGCCGCGCGGCGAGCCTACGGCGATACCGATGTCGAAGTAGCCGTGGTAGACGATGTCGTTGCCGTCGATCGAGGCATTGATCAGCGGGAACTTCTTCAGCGCGTGCACCGCGGCCTTGACGAAGAACGACATGAAGCCCAGCTTCACGCCGTGTTCCTTCTCGAAGCGGTCCTTGTACTTGTTGCGCAAGTCCATCACCGGCTTCATGTTCACTTCATTGAAGGTGGTGAGGATGGCGTTGGTGGCTTGCGACTGGAGCAGACGCTCGGCGATACGGGCGCGCAGGCGGCTCATCGGCACGCGCTCTTCCGGGCGGTCGCCCAGGGCGGCAAAGTCCACGTTGGTAGCAACCTGCGGCAGGGCCGGCTTGGCGGCGGCAGGAGCCGGCGCGGCCTTGGCGGCCGGCGCGGGGGCAGCGGCAGCACCCAGCACATCGCCCTTGGTGATGCGGCCATCCTTGCCGGTACCGGCAACCTGGCCGGCCGACAGGCCAGCTTCGGCCATCAGCTTGGCGGCCGACGGCATGGCAACCGCGCCAGCTGCGGCCGGAGCAGCAGCGGCAGGTGCAGGTGCAGCAGCCGGGGCCGGTGCTGCGGCTGCCGGGGCGGCGGCGCCAGCGGTGGCCTCGGTGTCGATCTTGGCGATGATTTCATCGGCCACAACGGTGTCACCATCGTTCTTGATGATCTGCGACAGCACGCCAGCCGACGGGGCCGGCACTTCCAGCACGACCTTGTCGGTCTCGATCTCGATCAGGATCTCGTCCTGAGCGACAGCTTCGCCAGGCTTCTTCTTCCAGTTCAGCATGGTCGCTTCGGCGACCGATTCGGACAGTTGCGGAACCTTGACGTCAACAATAGCCATGGTTGTGAATTCCTCGATGTATGCGTTTTGTTCTTCAGGCAGGAAAAGGCACGGCGGTCACCTGCGAGCGCCGCCGTGCTGCCACAATTACTTGGTCAGGACAAAGCCCTTGAGCTTGGAGAAAGCGGCATCCAGCAGCGCCTTCTGCTGCTCGTTGTGCTTTGCGTAGTAGCCCACCGCCGGCGAAGCGGAAGCGGGACGACCGGCATAACCGAGCTTCTGGCCTTCCGTCATGTTTTCCATGATGTAGTGCTGCACGAAGAACCAGGCACCCTGGTTCTGCGGCTCGTCCTGGCACCACACGATTTCGGTGGCGTTCGGGTATTTCTTGAGTTCTGCAGCAACTGCCTTGTGCGGGAACGGATACAGCTGTTCCAGACGGATGACGGCAGCGTCGTTTGCCTCGCGTTCCTTGCGCGTGTTGACCAGGTCGTAGTAGACCTTGCCCGAGCACATGATCACGCGCTTGACCTTGCTGGCGTTCAGTTCTTCGTGGTCGGGGATGACCGTTTCGAAGTGGCCCTTGGCCAGGTCGGACAGCGGCGAGACGGCTTCCTTGTTACGCAACAGCGACTTCGGCGTCATGATCACCAGCGGCTTGCGGAACAGACGGATCATCTGGCGGCGCAGCAGGTGGAAGATCTGTGCCGGCGTGGTCGGCTGGCAGACCTGCATGTTGTGGTCCGCGCAGAGCTGCAGGAAACGCTCGATGCGAGCCGAGCTGTGTTCCGGACCCTGGCCTTCGTAGCCGTGCGGCAGCATCAGGGTCAGGCCCGAGGCGCGGCCCCACTTCACTTCACCCGAGGAGATGAACTGGTCGATCACCACCTGGGCGCCGTTGACGAAGTCGCCGAACTGGGCTTCCCAGATCACCAGCGCGTTCGGTTCGGCGGCCGAGTAACCGTACTCGAAGCCGAGCACGGCTTCTTCAGACAGCACCGAGTCGATCACCGTGAACGGTGCCTGGTTTTCCGACACGTTCTGCAGCGGCACGTAGCTGCCGGCATCCCAGCGCTCGCGGTTCTGGTCATGCAGCACGGCGTGGCGGTGGGTGAAGGTGCCGCGGCCCGCGTCCTGGCCGGTGATACGCACCGGATAGCCCGACGACACCAGCGAAGCGAAGGCCAGGTGCTCACCCATGCCCCAGTCCAGTGGCTGGTCGCCCCGGCCCATGTTGGCGCGATCCTTGACGACCTTCTCCACCAGCGGGTGCAGCTTCAGCGTCTCGGGCGTGGTGGTGATGCGTTCGGCCAGGCGCTTCAGTTCGGTCACCGGCACGGCGGTGTCGGCGGCATCGGTCCACTTGCGGTTCAGGAACGGCATCCAGTCCACGGCGAACTTGTTCTTGAAGTTCGACAGGACCGGGTCGGCGGTGTGCTTGCCGGCGTCCATCGCGGCGCGGTATTCCTTGACCTTCTCGTCGCCGAACTCGGCCGGGACCAGGTTCTGCGCAGCCAGCTTGTCGGCGTACAGCTTGCGCGTGCCCGGATGCTGGCTGATCTTCTTGTACATCAGCGGCTGCGTGACGGCCGGGGTGTCCTGCTCGTTGTGGCCCAGCTTGCGGAAGCAGATGATGTCGACCACGACGTCCTTGTTGAATTCCATGCGGAAATCAACGGCCAGCTGCATGGCGTACACCACGGCTTCGGGATCGTCGCCGTTCACGTGCAGCACCGGCGCCTCGATCATCTTGACCACGTCCGTGCAGTACAGCGTCGAACGGGCGTCGCGCGGGTCGGAGGTGGTGAAGCCGATCTGGTTGTTGATGACGATGTGCATCGTGCCGCCCGTGCCGTAGCCACGGGTCTGCGCGAGGTTCAGCGTCTCCATCACCACGCCCTGGCCGGCAAAGGCCGCGTCGCCGTGCACCTGCACCGGCAGCACTTCCTTGTGGCCGGCATCGCCGCGGCGCTCCTGGCGGGCCTTGGACGAGCCTTCGACCACCGGGTTGACAATTTCCAGGTGCGACGGGTTGAACGCGAGCGACAGGTGAACCGGGCCGCCCGCGGTCGAGACATCGCTCGAGAAGCCCTTGTGGTACTTCACGTCGCCGGCCGGCAGGTCATCGACGTGCTTGCCTTCGAATTCGGCAAACAGGTCGGCCGGCATCTTGCCCAGCGTATTGACCAGCACGTTCAGACGGCCACGGTGGGCCATGCCGATCACGATTTCCTGCACGCCCTTGCTGCCGGCCTCCTGGATCAGCTCGTCCATGGCGGCAATGAAGCTCTCGCCGCCTTCGAGCGAGAAGCGCTTCTGGCCGACGTACTTGGTGTGGAGGAAGCGTTCCAGGCCTTCGGCAGCGGTCAGGCGGTCGAGGATGTGCTTCTTCTTTTCCAGCGTGAACACCGGCTTGGAGCGCGTGGTTTCCAGGCGCTCCTGCCACCAGCGCTTCTGCGCCTGGTCGCTCACGTACATGAATTCGGCGCCGATGGTGCCGCAGTAGGTTTCGCGCAGGTTGTTCAGCAACTCGCGCAGGCTCATCGACTCCTTGCCGAAGTAGGTGTTGCTGGCATTGAAGACGATGTCGAGATCAGCTTCGGAGAAGCCGTAGAAAGCCGGGTCCAGATCCGGCAGGGGCGGACGCTCCTGGCGCTTGAGCGGGTCCAGGTCGGCCCAGTGCGAACCGATGTTGCGGTAGGCGGCGATCAGCTGGGTGGCAGCGACGCGCTTGCGGCCCATGTCGGAATCGGCCGAGGCAACAATGGTCCTGATGGGGCCTTGCTTGGCGCGCTCGGCAAACGAGGCGACGATGGGAGCGTGCGGAACGTCACGCGTATTGGAACCGTCCACAGCCGGGACATTCTGCACGGCGTCGAAATACGCGCGCCAGTTGTCGGGAACCGAGCTGGGGTTCTGGAGATAGGCTTCGTACAGCTCTTCAACGTACGGGGCGTTGCCGCCGAAGAGATACGAATTGCTCTGATACTGCTGCATCATGGGACGCTCACTTTTCTCCGGGAATGCCGGAGCTCAGCGGGTTATTCAACCTTCCGCGACACGGCTTGACCGGTTAGCGGATTGCAAACAACTCTTGGGAGCCCAACTGATGGCTCTTGAACAAACGGCACCACGAGGGCGCCGAAGTGGAAGTGCCATCACAAGGCCCGAAAGGGCAAGTTGTGCGGGGAAGGACCTAAGTCTTCACGGCGGTAAGAATAGCACGTTTGCTTATGCGCGATGTGGACTTTTCGCGATGCGGGATTACGCAGCGCATCAATTCGCGCCATAAACAACATATCCGCAACAATTATCCGGCCGGCGCAATAGCATCGACTGCGTCTGTAATCAGTCCGTCCAGCCCCCAGCCAAGCAGTTGGGCAGCCCGCTCCGGCTCGTTCACGGTGTAGCTCAGCACCTTTAGCCCGGCGGCATGCGCGGCGGCAATGACCTGCGCGTCCAGCACGCGGTAGTTCGCGTCCAGCGCGACGCAGCCGAGTGCCTGCGCACGCGCAAGCCAGTCCGGAGGCAGCACATCCACGAGCAATGCGCGCGGCAACTCTGGAACGGCGTCGCGCGCCGCCGCCAGCGCTTCCTCGGAGAACGACGACAGCAGTGGCGGCACCGCGGCACCCCGCCACAGGGATTGTGCATCCAGCGCGACCGCAGCACCGGTCTGCGTTTCCCGCCCGGGCACCGGCTTGATCTCGATGTTGCTGTACAGCCCGTTGGCTTGCGTATAGCGCGCGATGGCGGCCAGCGTCGGCACCGGCTCGCCGGCATATCCCGGGCTGTGCCAGGCACCTGCATCGAGCTGCGCCAGCTCGCACAGGTTCAGCGCATCGACGCGGCCGGCACCGGAGGTCGTCCGGTCCAGCGTGGCATCGTGCATCAGGACCGGCTTGCCGTCCGCACTGAGCTTCACGTCGAACTCGAACATCCGGTAGCCGAACGACGCCCCCAGGCGAAATGCCGCCAGCGTATTCTCCGGCGCGAGCTTGCCGGCGCCGCGGTGTGCGATGTGGCGGGGGTATGGCCAGTTGGCCGCCGTGACCGCCGCAGAATTCGGTGCGCCCATGGTCAGGCCTCGATACGCTTGCCCGTCTGGGCGTCGTAGAAATGAAGATGATCCGCCGACGATGTCACCGGCAGCTTGTCGCCGGCGCGCACCTGCGCATGGCTGTCCAGGCGCACGACGATGGGCTGGCCGCCCAGCGATCCATAGGCGAAGGAGTCCGCGCCCAGTGCCTCGACCACGCGCACATCCACTTCGGCAATCGCGTCATGCGCGCCGCACGGCTCGATGTGCTCGGGCCGCAGCCCCAGCAGCGCCTCGCCGGGCAGGTGCAGCCCCATCGGCAGGTGGCCCAGCGTTGCGCCGTTGACGTTGCCCTCCTTGCCGACTACCCGCATCTGTGCCCCGCCGGCCTCGCCGTTGCGCACGACCGGAACAAGATTCATCGGCGGCGAACCGATGAAACCGGCGACGAAAGTGCTCGCCGGGCGCGAATAGACGTCCAGCGGCGTGCCGATCTGCTCGACGCGCCCGCCGTTGAGCACCATCATGCGGTCGGCCAGCGTCATGGCCTCCACCTGGTCATGGGTCACGTACAGGCTGGTGGTGCCCAGGCGCCGATGCAGTTCCTTGAGTTCCAGGCGCATCTGCACGCGCAGCTTGGCGTCGAGGTTCGACAGCGGTTCATCGAACAGGAACACCGATGGCTCGCGCACAATGGCTCGGCCCATCGCCACGCGCTGGCGCTGCCCGCCCGAAAGTTGCCGAGGCTTGCGATCCAGCAGTGGCGCCAGTTCCAGGATGCCCGCCGCATGCCTGACGCGCTGCTCGATCTCGGCCTTGGCCATGCCGCGGATCTTCAGCCCGTATGCCATGTTGTCGTACACGGTCATGTGCGGGTAGAGCGCGTAATTCTGGAACACCATGGCGATGTCCCGCTCCGCCGGCTCCAGCTGGTTGACGATCCTGTCGCCGATGTGGATGTCGCCGCCCGTGATGGTCTCCAGACCCGCCACCATGCGCAGCAGCGTCGACTTGCCGCAACCGGACGGCCCCACTATGACGATGAACTCGCCATCGGCGATCTCCATGTCGATACCATGCACGACCTTGACGTTGCCGGCATAGGTCTTCTGAACATTGCGAAGCGACAGTTTTGCCATTGTCCTGTTCCTGTACAGCCTGCGTGACCCGGTCACTCGCTCATTTTTCGGTTTCGACCAGTCCCTTGACGAACCACTTCTGCATCAGCACGACGACGATGGCTGGCGGGATCATCGCGAGCATGACAGTAGCCATCACCAGGTTCCAGTCCGTTGCCGCGTCGCCCGAGCGCGAAATCATCTGCGTCACGCCCACCACCACCGGCGTCATCGACTTCTGCGTGGTGATCAGCAGCGGCCACAAGTACTGGTTCCAGCCGTAGATGAACTGGATCACGAACAGCGCCGCGATGCTGGTGCGCGACAGCGGCAGCACCACGTCCCAGAAGAAGCGCAGCGGCCCGGCCCCATCGATGCGTGCCGCTTCGGCCAGCTCATCGGGAATGGTCAGGAAGAACTGCCGGAACAGGAACGTGGCCGTGGCAGAGGCAATGATCGGAATCGTCAGGCCGAAATAGCTGTCCAGCATGCCCAGGTCCGACACCACCTTGTAAGTCGGCAGGATGCGGACCTCCACCGGCAGCATCAACGTGATGAAGATGAGCCAGAAGAATGTCTTACGCAGCGGGAAGCGGAAATAGACGATGGCAAAGGCCGAGATGATCGAGATGGCGATCTTGCCCAGCGCGATCCCGAGCGCCATGATGAGGCTATTCTTCATCATGGTGGATACGGGCGACGCTGCCTCACCCACGCCCTGGAACAGCACGGTGCGATAGTTCTCGATCAGGTGGCCGCCGGGAATCAGCGTCATCGGTGCGTCGAGCACCTGCTCCGCCGTCAGCGAGGACGCGACGAAGGTCAGGTAGACCGGGAACACCACGATGACCATGCCGACGATCAGTACCAGGTGCGTCAGGAAATCCAGGAAAGGACGGCGTTCTACCATGATGCCCTCCTCAATACTGGACCTTGCGCTCGACGTAGCGGAACTGCACCACCGTCAGCGCGATGACAATCACCATCAGCACCACCGACTGTGCCGCCGAACCGCCGATATCCATGCCGCGGAAGCCGTCGTGGAACACCTTGTAGACCAGGGTATTGGTCGAATTGAATGGCCCACCGTGCGTCACGGCATCGATGATGGCAAAGGTGTCGAAGAAGGCGTAGACCACGTTGATCACCATCAGGAAGAAAGTGGTCGGCGACAGCAGCGGGAAAATGATCGACCAGAAGCGGCGCCACGGGCCGGCCCCGTCAATGGCCGCGGCCTCGATCAGTGAACGCGGAATGCTCTGCAGGCCCGCCAGGAAGAACAGGAAGTTGTAGCTGATCTGCTTCCATGCAGCCGCCAGCACGACCAGCAGCAGCGCCTGGTTGCCGTCGAGCAGGAAGTTCCAGTTCACGCCGAGCCGGTGCAAGCCATAGGACACCACGCCGAGCGTGGGGTTGAACATGAACATCCACAGCACGCCCGCCACTGCCGGCGCCACCGCATAGGGCCAGATCAACAGGGTCTTGTAGCCGACCGCGGCGCGCACGACGCGGTCGGCGAAATACGCGAGCAGCAGCGCCGTCGACAGTCCGACCACCGTGACGCCGACCGCGAAGATAGCAGTCACCTCGAAGGACTCGACATAGAGCGGGTCGTTCCAGAGCGTGCGGAAGTTGTCCAGTCCGACGAATTCCAGGTTGATGCCAAAGGCATCCTGCTGAAGCATGGACTGATACAACGCCTGCCCGGCGGGCAGGAAAAAGAATACCAAGGTGATGACAATCTGCGGCAACACCAGCAGATAAGGCAACCACGGCGAGCGGAAAACAACGCGTTTTTCCATCAGCAGCATTCCTTCGACCGCCGCGCGTGGCGGCGTCGGGGTGAAACCTGGCCGGGGCAGCGCGCCATATATCCGCCGCCCCGGAAGCCTGCTCAGTTCGCCAGGAACTTACTCGCGAGCCGTCTTCTGGAAGCGTTCGAGCAACTCGTTGCCGCGCCGCACGGCGTCGTCCAGCGCCGTCTTGGGCTCCTTCTTGCCGGCCCAGACGGCTTCGAGTTCCTCATCCACCACGGTGCGGATCTGCACCATATTGCCCAGGCGCACGCCCCGCGACTTGTCGGTGGTCTTGACCACCATCTGCTGCACCGACACATCGGCACCCGGATTCTTGTCGTAGTATCCGGACTTCTTGGTCAGTTCGTAGGCAGCCATCGTCACCGGCAGGTAACCGGTGGCCTGGTGCCAATCCGACTGGATCTCGGGGCGGGACAGGAACGTGAAGAACTTGGCTACGCCCTTGTACTCCTCGGGCTTCTTGCCGCCCATCACCCAGAGCGAAGCGCCGCCGATGATGGTGTTCTGCGGGGCACCCGGTACGTCCGGGTAGTACGGCAGCTGCGATACGGCAAAGGCAAACTTGGCGTTCTTGCGGATATTGGCCAGGGAAGCCGACGAACCCGTGAACATCGCGCATTCGCCGTTGTAGAACTTGGCCTGAGATTCTGCCTTGCGGCCGCCGTAGCTGAAGTAGCCCTTCTTCACCATGTCCTGCAGGTTGGTGATGTGCTTGACATGGAGCGGGCTGTTGAAGACCAGGCGCGTATCGGTGCCGCCGAAGCCGTTGTTCCTGGTCGCGTACAGCGTGTTGTGCCATGCCGAGAAACTCTCGAGATGCACCCAGCCCTGCCAGTCGGTCGTATAAGCGCAGTTGGTCCCCGAGGCCTTGAGCTTGGCCGAATACTGCATGACTTCCGGCCAGGTCTTGGGCGGCTTTTCAGGATCCAGGCCTGCTTTCTTGAAGGCGTCCTTGTTGTAATAGAAGACCGTAGTGGAACTGTTGAACGGGAACGAGAGCATCTCGCCCTTCGACGAGGTGTAGTAACCGGCCACCGCGGGAATGTAGGCCTTCTGGTCGAACTTCTCGCCCGCGTCCTTCATGACGACCGAGACCGGCTTGATGGCACCCTTGGCACTCATCATGGTCGCAGTCCCGACTTCGAAGACCTGCAGGATGGCCGGGGCGCCGCCCGCACGGAACGCGGCAATGCCGGCCGCCATGGTTTCGTCATAGTTGCCCTTGTTGACGGGCACGACCTTGTACTCGGACTGGCTGGCGTTGAACTTGCCGGCGATCTCGTTGACCTTGTCATTGAGGGCACCCTGCATCGCATGCCACCACTGGATCTCGACCGCTGCCTGGGCGCTGCCTGCCCCGGTAAGGGCGGCCAGCACGGCGATCTTCAGCACACTACGGGAAAAGGACATGGGTGGTCTCTCCTGGTGAGATTCTTCGCTGCATTGGGGAACGAGCGAATTTATGTGCTTTTTGTGACAGCGGCATGTTACGCCTGTCGCACCTCGGGGAGCAATTCAGCAAAATCACCAGTACGCAGCATATTGCAGCGCAACGCGGGCAAGGGCGGCAGAGGTCAGCAGAGCTCGGCAGTACAATGCGGACCCATGCAACCGCTGCGAAACCTGCCCGCCACCGCCCTGCGCCGCGTGCGCGGAATCCTGACCGACATCGACGGCACCCTGACCACGGGCGGCAGGCTGCCGGCGCGCGCGGGCCTGGCGCTGGAGCAGCTCCGCCTGTCCGGCCTGCATGTCATCCCGGTGACCGGCCGCTGCATTGCCTGGGCCGAGATCCTGGTCCGGCTCTGGCCAGTGGATGCCATCATCGGCGAGAACGGCGCCTTCTACTCCCATCTGCGCGACGGCCGGCTGCTGACGCGCTTCCTCGACAATGCCCCGGCCCGCGCCCGCAACCTGGAGCGCATCCGTGCCCTGGGCGAACGGATCCTGCGCGAGGTGCCCGGCAGCGCCCTGGCCTCCGACCAGGCCTGGCACGCCGCCGACCTGGCCATCGACCATGCGGAGGACGTTGCGCCGCTGCCGGCCGATGCCGTAGCCCATATCCTCCGGCTCATGCAGGACGCCGGCATGACCGCCACGGTCAGCTCCATCCACGTCAACGGCTGGTTCGGCCGGCATGACAAGCTGAGCATGAGCCGGCTGTGCGCAGCCGAACTGCTTGGCGAGGATCTCGACGCGCGGCGCGACGAATGGCTGTTCATTGGCGATTCGGCCAACGATGCCAGCATGTTCGCGCATTTCCCGCTGTCGGTCGGCGTGGCCAACGTGCGCGAGATCCTGCCGCAATTGCCGGTCGCACCGGCCTATGTGACCGATGCCAGCGGCGGCGAAGGATTCGCGGAGATGGCAGCGCAACTGCTTGCCGCACACAGCCGGCAATGACAAAGGCCGGGGCGAACCCGGCCTTTTCACTGTTCACTGAACGCCGCAGCCCGGCTTAGTCGAATCCCAGTTCCTGCAGCTTGCGCGTGATGGTATTGCGCCCGATGCCCAGGCGCGTGGCGGCCTCTACGCGACGGCCGCGCGTCACACCCAGCGCCGCTTCCAGCACGGCCTTTTCAAAGCGCCGTGTCAGCACGTCCATGACTTCGGGCTGCCCGGATTCCAACATCGCGCGCGCCTCACCGGCAAGCAGGCTTTCCCATCCGGCCGACAGCGATGCTGACGCGGAGGCCATGGGTTCCGTGACGGGCCGCACGGCCGTCATGGTCTCCGCCTCGGCAACCGGCATGACCAGGCCACCGTAGTCCGACAGGTCATGGCCGCCCTCAAACCCGGCGGAAGGCAATCGCGGCTCGGCAGCGCGAGGCATGGCCGGCGCACCCTCCACACCACCCGCCCCAATCATCTCGCGCGGAAGGTCCTTGACCTCGATGGTCTGCGCCGGCGCCATCACGGTCAGCCAGTTGCAGAGGTTCTCGAGCTGCCGCACATTGCCCGGGAACGGCAGCGTGCTGACGTAGGCCAGCGCCTCGTCGGACATGCGCTTGGGCTCCACGCCCAGTTCCTTGGCACTTTTCTGCAGGAAGTGCCGCGCCAGCAGCGTGATGTCTTCCGGCCGTTCGCGCAGTGGCGGCAAGCGCAGCCGGATCACGTTCAGGCGGTGGAACAAGTCCTCGCGGAACAGGCCTTCCTTGACGCGCAGCTCCAGGTTCTGGTGCGTGGCGGCAATGACGCGCACATTGGCGCGCAGCGGATTGTGGCCGCCCACGCGATAGAAATTGCCATCGGACAGCACGCGCAGCAACCGGGTCTGCAAGTCGAACGGCATATCGCCGATTTCGTCGAGGAACAGCGTACCACCCTCGGCCTGCTCGAAGCGCCCGCGGCGCATGGTCTGGGCACCGGTAAACGCGCCGCGCTCGTGACCGAACAGTTCGGATTCGAGCAGGTCCTTAGGAATGGCTGCCGTATTCAGCGCAATGAACGGGCCATTCGCGCGCGGGCTGTGCTTGTGCAGGGCGCGCGCCACCAGCTCCTTGCCGGTACCGGATTCGCCGGTGATCATCACCGTCACGTTCGATTGCGACAGCCGTCCGATGGCGCGGAATACGTCCTGCATAGCGGGTGCCTGGCCCAGGATTTCCGGCGCGTCGACCAGGCGGTCGTCCATCTCCTCCTCGCGCAGGCTTTCTTCCAGCGCGCGGCGGATCAGCTCGACGGCCTTGTCGACATCGAAGGGCTTGGCCAGGTATTCGAAGGCCCCCCCCTGGAATGCCGCCACGGCGCTGTCGAGGTCCGAATAGGCCGTCATGATGATGACGGGCAGGCCCGGGTGCTTGGCCTTGATGGCCTGCAGCAAGTCCAGGCCCGAGCCGCCGGGCATGCGGATATCCGATATCAGGACCTGCGGGACATCGTCTTCCAGCGCCGCAAGCGCGTCGCGGACATTGGTAAAGCTGCGGGAGAGCAGGCTTTCACGGGCCAGGGCCTTTTCAAGTACCCAGCGGATTGATTGATCGTCGTCGACTATCCAGATCGGCTTCATGTGCGTCGCTTGTCTGCTCGGTGTCATTTGGTCTTCCGCATGCCCGGCCTAGCGGCAAGTGCAACGATCGATCGCGGATGCCGGCGGGACAGCTAGTGCAGCGGCAGCAGGATGCGGAAGTCGGTACAGCCCGGCCTGCTCTCGCATTCGATCAAGCCCTCGTGCTGCTGCACGAAGGTTTGAGCGAGTGTGAGACCGAGACCGCTGCCGCCATCCCTACCCGAAACCAGCGGATAGAAGATGCGTTCGCGGATGTCATCGGGAATACCGGGGCCGTTGTCGATCACATGCAAGTCCAATGCCAGCTTGAACAAGCGCTTGGCGATCGTGACCTGGCGCGCCACCCGGGTACGCAGCACGATCTGCGCATCGCCACGCGCAATACGCTCGGCCAGCGCCTGCGCGGCGTTATGGACGATGTTCAGCACGGCCTGGATCAGCTGCTCCATGTCGCCGCGCAGCTCGGGCAGGCTGGCGTCGTAGTCGCGCACGATGTCGAGGCCGTTGGGAAACTCGGCCAGCACGACCGAGCGCACGCGCTCCAGCACTTCGTGGATGTTCAGGCTCGACACGATGTGCGGGTGGCGGTGCGGTTCCAGCAGCCGGTCCACCAGCGTCTGCAGGCGGTCCGACTCCTTGATGATGACCTGGGTGTACTCGCGCAGCGCGCGCTCGGGCAGCTCGAATTCCAGCAATTGCGCGGCGCCGCGGATGCCGCCCAGCGGATTCTTGATCTCGTGCGCCAGATTGCGGATCAGCTCCTTGTTGGCGGCCGTCAGGTCGAGGATGCGCTCCTCCCGGTCGCTGCGGACCTTCTGCTCGTTGAGCAGGACCTCCACCAGCACGGTATCGCTGAACGCCTCGAGCGCGCCAATGACCACGTGCGCGTGGATCGGCTCCTGCAAAGGCGGACGCAGCACCAGGTCCTGGCGCCGCACGTCGAACTGGCGCGTGATCACGGTATCGATCATGCCCTGCAGTTCTTCGGACTGGCCGAACAGGTCGGACAGGGACAGTTCCACCATGGCCTTGCGCGACACCGCGAAGCTCGATTCGGCGGCAGGGTTGGCATAGGCCACGCGCAGCCCGGGCTGCCTGACCAGCAGCACGGGATTGGCCACGACATCGAGACCCGAATGCAGGGCCACCGCGCCGAGTGGCAACACCTGACCGCTGTCCGGGCCATTGACCGGTTGAGTCTGGCCGGCTGTGTCGCTGCGGGCGCCATCGGCACCACCGCTCTTGCGCGACACATTGCGAATCAGGCGACGCATAAGACTAGTCCTTCAGATTCGAAAGCTCGCGGCGCAGCGACGCCGCATTGGCCTCGCTACGGGCGATGTCATCGCGCAGCGCCGCCGTGCGATCCAGATATTTCTGATAATTCCGTTCATTGCCCTGGCGCTCGGGCTGGCCGTTGTTGTACTCGGCGCGCAGCGCCGCCAGCTTGGCATCCTCGGCCTGCAGTTCCTGCTCCAGCACGGTGCGCCGCTCGCTGTCGCGGCTCTTCTGCGTGGCGCTGTCCACGCGCGGAAAACCGCCGCTTACCGCCGTGCCGCCCGCGGTTCCGCCCGATGTCGCAGCGGCTTTTGCCGGCGCCGCGGTACGTCCGCCAGGCACCGTGACCACATCCGGCAGGTTCAGTCGCTTGCACCCTTTACCCGCGCTGCCGTTGCGATATTCCGGCACGCCGTTGGGGCCAGCGCATACGTAGACGTCGGAGGATTGCGCCTGTGCAGACTGGCTCCACGCGGATGCCGCCAGCACAGCGGCAGACACCAGGATGGGGAGCCGAACACGGGATTGGTGCAGCGGCTTGGCCGGCGTGGCCATGGGCGGGAACTCGTTCATGAACATCAGCGATAGGGTTGAACGGAAAGCCCCATTCTAGCCATCAAAAGAAAAAGGGACAGCCAAAGCCGCCCCTTGCTGGTGCAATTGTTGCCCGGCCACAACCTGTCGTCATCGCCGGGCAACAACTCGCTTACAGCGAGTAATACATTTCGAATTCGACCGGGTGAGTGGTCATGCGGAAGCGGGTGACTTCCTCCATCTTCAGCTCGATGTAGGCATCGAGCATGGAGTTGGAGAACACGCCGCCGCGGGTCAGGAACTCACGGTCGTTGTCGAGGTATTCCAGCGACTGGTCGAGGCTCGCACAGACGGTCGGGATCTTTGCATCCTCTTCCGGCGGCAGGTCGTACAGGTTCTTGTCGGCGGCTTCGCCCGGGTGGATCTTGTTCATCACGCCGTCCAGGCCAGCCATCAGCAGCGCCGAGAAGCCCAGGTACGGGTTCATCAGCGGATCCGGGAAGCGGGTCTCGATGCGGCGGCCCTTCGGGTTGGCGACGTACGGAATACGGATCGAAGCCGAACGGTTGCGGGCCGAGTAGGCCAGCTTGACCGGCGCTTCGAAGCCCGGCACCAGGCGCTTGTACGAGTTCGTGCCCGGGTTGGTGATGGCGTTCAGCGCGCGGGCGTGCTTGATGATGCCGCCGATGTAGTACAGCGCAAATTCCGACAGGCCGGCGTAGCCGTTGCCTGCGAACAGGTTCTGGCCGTCCTTCCACACGGACTGGTGCACGTGCATGCCCGAACCGTTGTCGCCGACGATGGGCTTCGGCATGAACGTGGCGGTCTTGCCGTAGGTGTGGGCGACGTTCTGGATCACGTACTTTTGCAGCTGGGTCCAGTCGGCGCGCTGCACCAGCGTGCTGAACTTGGTGCCGATTTCGTTCTGGCCCTGGCCAGCCACTTCGTGGTGGTGGACTTCAACAGGAATGCCCAGCGATTCCAGGATCAGGCACATTTCCGAACGCATGTCCTGGAAGGTGTCGATCGGGGCAACCGGGAAGTAGCCGCCCTTCTTGCCCGGACGGTGGCCCGAGTTGCCGTGCTCGAATTCCTTGCCCGACGACCACGGGGCTTCTTCGGAATGGACCTTCACGAAGCAGCCTTGCATATCGACGTTCCAGGTCACGCCGTCGAAGATGAAGAACTCGGGCTCCGGACCGAAGAAGGCAGTGTCGCCCAGGCCGGTGCTCTTCAGGTAGGCCTCGGCGCGCTTGGCGATCGACCGCGGGTCGCGGTCATAGCCCTTGCCGTCCGACGGCTCGACCACGTCGCAGGTCAGCACCAGCGTCGGCTCTTCGTAGAACGGGTCGATGAAGGCGGTGTTCGAGTCCGGCATCAGCAGCATGTCCGAAGCCTCGATACCCTTCCAGCCGGCGATGGACGAACCGTCGAAGGCGTGGCCGCTTTCGAACTTGTCTTCGTCGAAGTGCGACGTCGGCACCGAGACGTGCTGCTCCTTGCCTTTGGTATCGGTGAAACGGAAATCGACAAACTTGACGTCGTTTTCCTTCACAAGCTTCATCACATCTGCAACGCTTTGGGCCATGCCAATCTCCTGGAAATTCGGCTGAAGTCTAGAAAGCCATTCGTGGGCCGGTCATCGCGCCGGTGCGAAGTGCGGTGGTTCCGAGCCACTCCGCCCGCGCGATTCCTTGCCCTGAAAAGGACGAGGAATGTTAGCAGAAAGCATGCCAAGCAAGCGCCAGCCGCGCGCCGCCGTCCCGAAAAAAGTGCGGGACCAAAGCCCGCGCACCGCCCCGGGGTATCGCAGCCGAGTCCACCATTCCCGGACCGCCGCGACGTGACGCCAACGCAACTGGTAAACCGCTACACACCCCATGCATAAAACACCATAGCGGTGCATGTTTCAAGATTGAGCACCTTATTGGTGCGCATGCACCAAAACGATCCTCAACGCACCGCAAACGCCCCATTCCTTCCGCACCATTGGCAATCGGCCCGTCCGGGACGATGGCCATTGCCGAGACGCACTATAGAATAGCGGTCTGGCACTTCCCACCATTCCATCCAATTTTCTTGTCACCCAGATGACCACCCGAGACGAACTCCTCAAGGCTGCGCAGCAACGCCAGCAACAGAACCAGCTTCCCTATTTCGGCGCGCTGTCGCCGGTGGAAGCCTTCGCGCTGCTGCAGAGCGATCCATCGGCCGTGCTGGTCGACGTGCGTACGCAGGCTGAACTTGACTGGGTGGGCGGCGTTGATCTGCCCGACGAGCAGTTTGCCCACGTCGAGTGGATGTCCTATCCCGGCGGCGCACAAAACGCGCGGTTCGTCGAAGAGCTGAAGGCACGCGTGCCCGCCGGCGTGCCGGTGCTGTTCCTGTGCCGCAGCGCCGCGCGCTCCAAGCACGCCGCCCGCGTCGCCACCGAAGCCGGGTACCAGTACGCCATGGACGTGCTGGAAGGGTTCGAAGGCAACCGCGACGACAACCACCATCGCAAGACCGTGGAAGGCTGGTGTGTGCGCGGCCTGCCCTGGCACGGCGCCTGAACCGTCTGCACGCAAAACGAGCAGCGGCCCGCGCGACCCCTGTTTTTCTTGCCGGCCCCGTCGGGCTTAGCTGGCGCCTGATGCCGCCTGCTCCACCGTTTCGAAGCCCATGCCGCGCACGCCTTCGAGCAGCATGGTATAGGCCGGTCCGACCTGTTCCGCGGCCCCCTTCACGCCCAGGTCGATATGGCGCCGCGCGAAGATATCGCCGCGTTGCACATCCCCGACGGACGGCAGGCTGAACACCCGGATGCTCGGGTAGGCCGCCTCGACCCGTTCCATCAGCGGCGTCAGCGTCGATTCCGGCGCCTCGAACACATAAAACGCACGCTCCTGCTGGCTGGCCTGGTGGAACAGGTGGGCATAGTCATGGTCCAGCACCCACTCCATCATCGGCCACGCCATGACCGGAAACCCGGGCATGAAATGGTGGTCCGCCACGGAGAACCCGGGTATCCGGTTGTAGCTGTTCGGGATAATGCGCGCACCTTCGGGAAACTCCCCCATCTTGAAGCGATGCTGGTTCTCGGGCAGCTTGAGGTCGCTCTTTACCGGATCACCCTGCGCGGTTTCGGCAATCCGCAGCGCGATCAGCTCGCGCGCCTCGGGATGCAGCACCAGTGGCACTCCGAGCGCGGCGGCCACGCATTGGCGCGTGTGGTCGTCAGGCGTCGCACCGATACCGCCTGTGCAGAACACGACATCCGGCCCTGCAAGCGTGCGGCGCAGCGTTGCCGTGATGCTTGCGCGGTCGTCGCCAACGTACTGGGCCCAGTCCAGCTTCAGCCCGCGTGCTCCAAGCAACTCGATGGCGCGGCGCATGTGCTTGTCTTCGCGCCGCCCGGAAAGTATTTCGTCGCCAATGACGATCAGGCCGAAACCCATGATGCCCCCGCTTCAGGAATGTTCAATGCGGCGCACGTCCGAAGGCGCCAGATCAATCACGTCGCCGGCCGGTGCCGATGGCGGCGGCGCGGCCGACGCCCGCTCGGCACGCAGTTGCGCCAGCGCGCGCAGGCAGAAATGGCCGAACCACAGCGCCGAGAAAATGAAGATCAGCACGTACAGCCACAGCATGCCGGTCAGCACGAATGGAAACAGGAAAATGACCGCGGCCGATGATACCCACAGCAACGTCGGTGCCGAGCCGAGCAACCCGACCGCAATGCCGATGACGAGCAGCGGGACGCGATGGCGCTGCATGAGCGTCTTGCGTTCCTCGGCGGAGGCATGGTCGGCCAGCGCATCGTAGGTCATGACACGGTAGGTCAGCCAGCCCCAGAGCACAGGCGGAATCAGCGCAAAGAACGGCGGCACCAGCCACAGCGGCAACGTCACCAGCACCAGCAGCAGGAACACCACCGTGCTGCCCAGCGACTGGAACACGCTGCCCAGGATGCTGCCGCCTCGCTCCTTGGCCAAGTCCGGGTAGCTGCGCTCGAGATGGCGCACCACCGCCGGCACCGAAAACAGGCTGATGAACAGCAGCATCGACGCGATCACCAGCGGGACCGCCAGCGCAGCCACGAACAGCGGTGCGACCACCGCACGCATCGACTGCAGGCCGAACCAGTCCAGCGCGCTGTAGATCCAGCTGGTCAGCACGGAGGCCTCGAGGAAAGACCGCGTTGCGCCCATGATCGGGTCCCAGCCCCACCAGAGCAGGCCGCCCCACAGTGCCGTGGCAAGGATGAAGGGCACGACCGTCAGCATCAGCATGCGCGGATGCAACTGGCTCACGAGCGCGCGGCCAAATGAGCGAAAAATGTCGTTCATGCAGGATGTCAGAATGGAACAGTGCAATGCGCCGGCAAATGCACGCGCACCGAAACACTACCATACGCCGCCGGTACGCCGGCGTGTCGGTTCAGCCGAGGCGCAGCAGGCGCTTGAGGCCGTACCACTGCTGGGCCAGCAGGCCCGCGCCATAATTCCGGCCCTTGCCCGTCGGCGGCGGCATCTGGTCGCGGATTCCGGTGGGATGGTAGGCCGTCGTGAAGACCGCCGTGCCGAACAGCATGTCCCACCACGGGAAGATCACGCCATAGTTGCAGCCGCCCAGACGGGCCGGCGCACCGGCCGCCTCATGGCCCAGGCCGACGGCGTGGTGCGTGCGATGAAAGCGCGGCGAGACCAGCAGGCGCTCGCCGATCGCGCCGAAGTGCAGGCGCAGGTTGGCATGCTGCAGGCTCTGCAGCAACTGGGACAGCGCCACCAGCAGCACGTACTGGGACGGCTCCACCCCCACGGCGATGGCGGCCACGGCAAAGACCAGGTCGCGCAGCATGTCGTCGAGCAGGTGATTGCGGTTGTCGCTCCACAGCGTCATCTGGCGCTGGCTGTGGTGTACTGCGTGCAGGCTCCACCACCAGCGGTAGGTGTGCGACAGGCGGTGGTACCAATAGTCGAGCAGGTCAAACAGGAGCAGGTAGACGAAGAAGCTGACCAGTGGAATCGACGTCACGCCGGGCCACCAGTCTTCCACGTTCACGCGTTGCCAGCCGAACAGCCGCAGGTGCCCTTCCAGCGAATCGGTCAGCGGTGCCAGCACGAAGAACATCGCCAGCCGGAACAGTCCCAGCCGGTGGATCAGCGTGTAGAGAATATCCGTGCGGATGCCGGCGCGATCGGTGACCGGCTCGACCGGGCGCAGCTTTTCCAGAGGCCCCAGGATCAGCACCATCACGGCAATCTGCACCAGCCCCACCAGCAACCACTCGGTGCCGGTGAACGCGTCTTCCGCATAGCCGCCGAAGCCCATGTTGTAGACGGCCGGCAGGACCACGTTCTGGAACAGCGAGCCTTCTGCCTGGGCAATCCAGCCGTTGAGCGTCTCCCACATCAGCGCTTGCCCTCCTTGCGCGAGGCCTTCCCGGCCGCGGCGATCCAGTCCCGATAAGCGGGATGCTCGCGCAGCGTGGCAAAGCAGAAGCCCTTGCGCTCCAGCCCTGAAATCAGCGGCTCCAGCACGCCGGGCGCCCACGGGTCCTTGCGCGACCAGATGCCGAGATGGGCCATGGTGATGTCGCCATCCCGCAGGTCGCGCAGCGCGCGTTCCAGCAGCACGCGGTTCGGGTAGCGCTCCGACGACAATTCATCGCCCAGGAACCCGGCGGGCGCCCAGCCCACATGCCGGAAGCCGCATTGCTCGGCCCACTGCAGCGTTTGCGGAGCGGTGCGGCCGCCCGGCGCGCGCCACAGGGGGACCATGTCGACGCCCGTCATCCCGCGCAGCGCCTGCGCGCTGCGTTGCAGCTCGCGGCAAAAGCCGTCGGCGTCCATGCTGATGTCCTTGCCGGCCTGGGCGCCGAACTGCGGGCGCATGGTCACCTTGCCGTCGCGCGTGCTGCGCAGGTAGACGTGATCGTAGGTATGCGTGCCAAACGCGTGGCCGTCGGCCGTCAGCGCTTTCCAATATGGCGCCCAGCCGGGCTCAAGTGAGCCGTCCTTGTTGACGGTAGGCTCATTGGCCAGGAAGAACGTGGCCTTGATATGGTGCCGGCGCAGCGTGTCGGCGATCAGTTGCGCCTGGCTCATGCTGCCCGTATCAAACGTCAGGTACAGCGTGCCGGCGCGGCAGGTTTGGCCCGTGGGCGCATCGGCCGCATGCAGGCCTGCCAGCGGCACGGCTGCCAGCGCGGCCAGCAACCATTTCAAGCGGGGCGCGATGAACTTGCGCATGATCCTTGCCCTGCCCTGTCCGTATCAGTAAAGCGGAGCGCGCGTGCGGAAATAGATGCCATGGGGCGAGCGGCCCACGCGGATGGTCTTGACCAGCTTGCGGTTGGCCACGTCGATCAGGCCGACCGCGCGTGCCCAGCGGAACGTCACCCACAGCGTCTTGCCGTCGGCTGTCAGCTCCATGTCGTCCGGTCCCGGCGGCAGGCCGGTGATTTCTCCGACCTTGGTCAGGGTCTGCTGGTCGATGATGCTGATGCTGCCCGAAACCCGGTTGCTCAGGAACAGGTGGCGCTTGTCGCCCACCGCACGGAAGTTGTGCGCCCCCTTGCCGGTCTGGATCTGCTTCACGATGGTACGCGTACGCCAGTCGATCACGGCCACATAGTCCGCGCCCGTCATGCCGACCAGCAGGTAGCGCTGGTCAGGCGTCACCCAGATACCCGCTGGCGCCGAGCCCGCATCCATGCGCCACATCACGTTCTGCGTGGCCAGGTCGATGGCGACCACCTCATTGGAATCCTGCAGCGTGATGAAGGCGATGCGGCTGTCGGTGGTGAAGGCGATATGGCTGGGCGTCTTGGCCAGCGGAAACTGCTTGGCCATCTTCAGCGCCTTGCCGTCCCAGCGGTAGAGATCGACACGGTCCAGCCGGTTGCCAGTAGCGATGAACCACTTCTGGTCCGGGGAAAAACCGATCTGGTAGGGATCGTCGATGCCAGGTACGCGCTGCTGAACCTTGCCAGACACCGGGTCCAGGAAGACCAGGTCATTGCCCACGGCATTCGCAACGATCAGGGACTTTTCATCCGGCGTTGCGATCAGGTGGTGCGGCTCCTTGCCGACCGGGAAGGTCTCCAGCACCTTCTGCGTGTCCTTGTCGATCAGTGTGACGGTCGCATCACCTGAATTGAGCACCACCACAACTTCCGCCGAGGCCGGCGACGCCATCATCCCCAAGGCCAGGGAGCCGATCGTCAACACACCGGCAGCAACACGACGCAACACGAGCATAAGTCCAGTCAATCCAAGGGCGGAATCGCACATTCTAACGTTTCAGACGGTCGCCACGATGACCGGCCGACTGACCACGGACAAGTCTTTCACATTTAGTTACACATCTTTGTGCTGTTCCTGCCTCACGATCCGCCGGGTGGGTGGCAGCTTATCGCTGCATGGCTTCCCAGACCTTCTGCAGCCGCTTGACGGACATCGGCACCGGCGTGCGCAGCTCCTGGGCAAACAGCGCTACGCGCAGTTCTTCCAGCATCCAGCGGAACTCCTCGAGCTTTGCGTCGGCGGCGCCCTTGCCCTGCGTCCGCAGCTGCTTTTCGGCGCGCTGCCACTGCTGCTGCAACGGCGCCATCTCCTGTATGCGCTGGGTGTCGCGCGCGGGGTCGCCCTTGAGCTTGTCCACGCGCATGGCGATGCCCTTCAGGTAGCGCGGGAAATGCACGAGCTGCGCGTACGGCGTATCGATGATGAACTGCTTGCCCATCAGGCGGCCAAGCTGCCCTTCCATGTCGGCATAGGCCACCCCGAAAGGCTTCGCCTGCAGCAGCTTGCGCGGCAGGCCGGCGTACTCGGCCAGGATGGTGCCCGCCAGCCGCGCGATCTCCTGGGCCAGCAGCGACAGCCTGGCCCGGCCCTCGTCCTTGCGAGCGCTGAACTCTGCGTCGTCGCGCGGCAGCGGCGCCTGCAGGCAGGCGCGCTCCAGCGCCACCATGACGATCTGCTCGCGCAGCATCTCCTGCGTGCCCAGGGTCATGTACTGCATGGCCATCTGCTGCAAGCCGGGGATGTTCTTCTCGAGGAACTTCACCTGTTCGCGCAACTGCAACGCGAACAGCCGGCGCAAGCCCGCATGGTGGATACGCTCTGCCTCCTGCGGATCGTCGAAGACCTCCACGTCGCAATGCGTGCCCTTGTCCACCAGCGCCGGGTAGCCGAACAGTGTCTGGCTGCCCTTGCGGATTTCCAGCAACTCGGGCAGTTCGCCGAACGACCAGGACGTCAAACCCTCGTACTGGCCTGCCTCAGCCGCGGGCACGTCGCGCGCGGCAATATTCTGGAACGACTGCTGCGCCTGACCGCCAAGCTCCGCACGCAACTGCGCCAGGTTGCGCCCCATGTCGAGCTGGCGGCCGTGTTCGTCGACCACCTTGAAGTTCATGAAGTGGTGCGCAGGCAGCGTTTCCGGCTTGAAATCGGCGCGCCGCACGACCGTGCCGGTCTGCTCGCGGATGTCCGCGATCAGCACGTCGGTCAGTTCGCCTTCGCCAAACGGGCGCCGCGCCACGAAGGCCGCGGCATAGTCCGGCAGCGGCACGCAGTGGCGGCGCAGCTTCTGCGGCAAGGACTTGAGCAGCAGGTGCACCTTTTCCTTGATCATGCCCGGCACCAGCCATTCGGCACGCTCAGGGCGTACCTGGTTTAGCGCGTAGAGTGGCACGGCCAGCGTGACGCCATCACGGTGGCTGCCGGGCTCGAAGTGATAGGTCAGGCCCATGTCGACGCCGGCCACGGACATGGTCTTGGGGAACAGGTCCGTGGTAATGCCAGCCGCCTCGTGCCGCATCAGCTCCTCGCGGTTGAGGTAGAGCAGCTTGCGGTCCTTCGCGCTTTCGGCCTGGTACCAGCGCTCGAAGGTGTTCTGCTGGCAGATGTCGGCAGGAATCGCCCCGTCATAGAACGCGTAGATCAGTTCATCGTCGACCAGTACGTCCTGGCGGCGCGACTTGTGCTCCAGGTTCTCGATCTCGCGTACCAGCCGCTGGTTGTGCGCGTAGAACGGCAGGCGCGTGTCGAACTCGCCTTCGACCAGCGCGCGGCGGATGAAGATCTCGCGCGCTTCTTTCGGATTCATCGGCCCGTAGTGCACGCGGCGGTGCTGGTACACCACCAGCCCGTAGAGCGTGGCGCGCTCGAGCGCCAGCACCTGTCCGGCCTTCTTTTCCCAGTGCGGGTCGCTCCAGCTCACCTTGAGCAGGTGGCGGCCCACCTGCTCCAGCCACTCGGGCTCGATGCGAGCGAGCGTCCGCGCGAACAGCCGGCTGGTCTCGACCAGTTCGGCGGCCATGACCCAGCGCCCTACCTTGCGCGCGATCAGCGACCCCGGCCACAGGTGGAACTTGATGCCGCGCGCGCCGAGATATTCGCGGCCCTTGCCGTCGCTTTCCTCGATCCGGCAGCCGACGTTGCCAAGCAGGCCGGTCAGCAGCGCCTTGTGCAGCTGCTCGTAGGTCGGCTCACTGTCGTTCAGCCGCCAGCCCTGCTCGGTCACAGTGGTCAGCAACTGCGAATGCACGTCGCGCCACTCGCGCAGCCGCACGTGCGAGAGGAAGCTGGCGCGGCACTGGTCCTGCAGTTGCCGGTTGGATTTCTTGTGCGCGACGGCGTCTTCGAACCACTTCCAGAGCTTGACCCAGCCCAGGAACTCGGACTTCTCGTCCATGAACTTGCGGTGCGCCTGGTCGGCCGCCTCCTGCGCTTCCTGCGGGCGCTCGCGCGGATCCTGCACCGACAGCGCGCTGGCGATGACCAGCACCTCGCGCAGGCAGTGCTGCTCGCGCGCGGCCAGGATCATGCGCGCCACGCGTGGATCCAGTGGCAGCTTGGCCAGCTGGCGTCCGGTAGCGGTGAGCTGGTTGGCATCGTCCACCGCGCCGAGCTCCTGCAGCAGCTGGTAGCCGTCGGCAACCGCCCGGCCCAGAGGCGGCTCGATGAACGGGAATGATTCGATGTCCGTCAACCGCAATGCCTTCATGCGAAGGATCACCGCAGCCAGCGAGGAACGCAGGATCTCCGGATCCGTGAAGCGCACGCGGCCGAGAAAATCCGACTCCTCATAGAGCCGGATGCAAACCCCATTGGCCACGCGCCCGCAACGGCCGGCGCGCTGGTTGGCGGCAGCCTGCGAAATCGATTCGATCTGGAGCTGCTCGACCTTGTTGCGATACGAATAGCGCTTGACACGCGCGAGCCCGGTATCCACCACGTAGCGGATGCCCGGCACGGTCAGCGAGGTCTCGGCAACGTTGGTCGCCAGCACGATGCGGCGCGCGTTCGACGGCTTGAACACGCGCTCCTGCTCCTGCACCGACAGGCGCGCGAACAGCGGCAGAATTTCCGTGTGCGGCGGATGATGCTTGCGCAGCGCCTCGGCGGCCTCGCGGATCTCGCGCTCGCCCGGCAGGAACACCAGCACGTCGCCGGACCCCAGGCGCGACAGTTCGCCCACGGCATCGACGATGCCGTCGTACAGGTCGCGCTCGCGAGCCTGGGCGCTCTTCGGCGGGCCGTCGGCGGGCGCGTCCTGCTGGATCGGCCGGTAGCGGAGTTCCACCGGGTACAGCCGGCCGCTTACCTCGATCACCGGGGCCGGCTTGCCGTTGATGGCGAAATGCGTGGCGAAACGCTGCGCGTCGATGGTAGCCGAGGTAATGATGACTTTGAGGTCCGGGCGCCTTGGCAATAGCTGCTTCAGGTAGCCGATCAGGAAGTCGATGTTCAGGCTGCGTTCGTGCGCCTCGTCGATGATGATGGTGTCGTACGCGCGCAGCAGCGGATCGTTCTGCGTCTCCGCCAGCAGGATGCCGTCGGTCATCAGCTTGACCGAGGCGCCCGGCGACAGCGCATCATTGAAGCGCACCTGATAACCCACGTGCTCGCCGACCGGCGAACCCAGCTCCTGCGCAATGCGCTTGGCGGTCGACGTAGCCGCAATGCGCCGCGGCTGGGTGTGGCCGATCAGGCCGCCGCCTTCGCCGCCGGGCCCGCGCCCGATCGACAGGCAGATCTTGGGCAACTGCGTGGTCTTGCCCGAGCCAGTCTCGCCGGACACGATGACCACCTGGTTCGCCTGCAGCGCCGCGGCAATCTCGTCACGGCGCACCGAGACCGGCAGCGCCTCCGGAAACGTGATGGGCGGCAGCGGGTTGGCCTGGCGCGGCGGCCGTGGCGCGCGCCTGCGCGCAGCCTGCGCCCCAGGGCCGGGCGCGGTCTCTGGCCGCGGGCCGGAACGGGATGGCGGGCGCTGCTCGGGACGGCCGTCGGGTCGGGGGGCTGGCCGTGCGCCAGCGGCTGGCTGGCGTGGCGAAGAAGGCTTGGCGGGACGTTGTTCTGACATTGGCCGGGATTATAATCCGCGGCATGAATGCCAGAACCGACACGCCACCGCAGGCGCCGGCTCCCTTCGAGCCGGCCGAGCCCCAGCCTGCCACCGAATCGCAGCCCGCCACGGGCGCGCCCCAGACCGAAGCCGGCGAGCGCGGCGCCCCGGACCACCAGCAGTTTGTCGACTGGCTGCGCACCGTCGCGCCGTATATCCACGCGTTCCGGGGAAAGACCTTCGTGATCGCCTTCGGCGGCGAGCTGGTCAAGGCGGGGGTCCTCAATGCGCTGGTCAACGATGTGGCGCTGCTGCATGCCATGGGCATGCAGATCGTGCTGGTGCACGGTTCGCGCCCGCAGGTGGAAGAGCAGCTGGCCCTGCGCCATGTCGAATCCCAGTTCGCCGACGGCGTGCGCATCACTGACAACGCCGCACTCGAATGCGCCAAGGAAGCCTCCGGCGAACTGCGCCTGGATATCGAGGCGGCCTTCAGCCAGGGGCTGCCGAACACGCCGATGGCTGGTGCGCAGCTGTCCGTGATCTCGGGCAACTTCGTCACGGCCCGGCCGGTGGGCATCGTCAACGGCGTGGACTACCAGCACACTGGCCTGGTGCGCAAGATCGACGGCGAATCGGTGCGCATGTCGCTGTCGCACGGCAAGATCGTGCTGTTCTCGCCGCTGGGCTTCTCGCCGACGGGGCAGGCCTTCAACCTGTCCATGGAAGATGTGGCCAGCGCCACGGCAACCACGCTCAAGGCCGACAAGCTCATTTTCATCACCGAAGTGCCGGGCGTGCTTGACCCGGTCGGCAAGCTGATGAAAGAGATGTCGCTGCGCACTGCCGTGGAGCGCCTGCAGAACGACCACCTGCCGCATGACATCGGCTACTACCTGCAGCACCTGGTCAAGGCGCTCAAGGGCGGCGTGCCGCGCGCGCACCTGATTCCCTATTCGCTGGACGGCTCGGTGCTGCTGGAACTGTTCCTGCACGATGGCGTCGGCACCATGATTTCCGACACGGACCTGGAAAGCCTGCGCGAAGCCACGCTTGACGACGTCGGCGGCATCCTGCAGCTGATCGCCCCGCTCGAGCAGGACGGTACGCTGGTCCCGCGCGGCCGCCACCTGATCGAGCGCGACATCGCCAATTTCTCGGTGATCGAGCACGACGGCGTGCTGTTCGGTTGCGCCGCCCTGTACGACTACCCGCGTGAAAACATGGGCGAGATGGCCTGCCTGACGGTGTCGCCCGAAGCGCAGGGCACCGGCGACGGGGAGCGCCTGCTCAAGCGCATCGAACGGCGCGCACGCACGCTGGGCCTCGAACGTCTGTTCGTACTCACCACGCGCACCGAACACTGGTTCCTCAAGCGCGGCTTTGTCCACGCCACCGTGGACGACCTGCCCGAAGACAAGCGCAAGCTCTACAACTGGCAGCGCAAGTCGATGGTGCTGATGAAAAAACTGTAGGAAATGTAGGGGCAATGCCGCCATGCCGCGGTGCCCCGGCGCGCTTGGCTACAATAGCAGACCAGTTGTCCACTGAAACACAGGATCGGTAGCACAGGACGCGCGGCATGCCTCGGCACGACCGCCCCGGCTCCCACCCACGCACACAAGGAGTCCCCATGGCCCGCATGGTCCATTGCATCAAGCTGAACAAGGAAGCCGAAGGGCTCGATTTCCCGCCCCTGCCCGGCGAACTCGGCAAGAAGATCTGGCAAAACGTCTCGAAGGAAGCCTGGGCCGGCTGGCTCAAGCACCAGACCATGCTGATCAATGAGAACCGCCTGAACATGGCCGATGCGCGCGCGCGCCAGTATCTGATCAAGCAGACCGAGAAGTACTTCTTCGGCGAAGGCGCGGACCAGGCTACGGGCTACGTCCCGCCGCAGGCCTGATTTCCTGCGCAAGCGCAATGAAAAAGGGGTGCCGCCGGCACCCCTTTTTGCTACTGGCGCATCCTGCGCCGGTGGCTCAGAAATCGGTGCGGCGTACGCCGTCGCCCGTGCCAAGCAGCAGCACGTTCGCACCGCGCAGGGCAAACAGGCCTACCGTCACCACACCGGGAATCTGGTTGACGGACTGCTCCAGCCCGCGCGGGTCAGTGATCTTCAGTCCGGACACGTCCAGGATCACATTGCCGTTGTCGGTCTTGTAGATGCCGCCGTCCTTGTTCATACGCAGGCGCGGCTGGCCACCGAGCGCGGCCAGCTGGCGCGCCACCGCTGCGCGTGCCATCGGAATCACTTCGACGGGCAGCGGGAAGGCGCCCATGGTCTCCACCAGTTTGCTGCCATCCGCGATGCACACGAAACGGCCCGCGACCGAGGCCACGATCTTCTCGCGCGTCAGCGCGCCGCCGCCACCCTTGATCATGGCGCCGCTGGCGTCGATCTCGTCGGCGCCGTCGACATAGACGGGAATATCGTCGACTTCGTTCAGGTCGAGCACCTTGAAGCCATGTTGCTGCAGCCGGCGCGTGGAAGCCTCTGAGCTCGATACCGCACCCGCGAAGCGATCCTTGAACGCCGCCACGGCGTCAATGAAAAGATTGGCCGTGGAACCGGTGCCAACGCCAAGCACGGCGCCCTCCGGGACTTCCTGCTTCACGTAGTCGGCCGCAGCTTGCGCCACCAGCGCCTTGAGTTCATCCTGAGTCATGACAACAGCCAGATGGCTTTGGGGAAGAAAACGCGTAGTGTAGCGGATTGCGGCGGCACGACTTGCGCGCGACGGTACAATGAGTCGAAAGGCACGCACGGTCCGGCCGAACGGCCCCGCGACACGGCCGCCCTCCCCGCCTCAACATGACGACTGCAACGACATACCGATCATGAACCAGCTCGAACAACTCAAGCAGTTCACCACGGTCGTGGCCGACACCGGCGACTTCCAGCTGATGAAGCAGTACACCCCCCAGGACGCCACCACCAATCCGTCGCTGATCCTCAAGGCAGTGCAGAAGCCCGAATACCGCGGGCTGCTGGAACAGGCCGTGAGCGACTACCATGACGAAGGCGGCGTCGATGCCGTGATGGACGGCGTGCTGATCGCGTTCGGCTGCGAGATCCTGGCGATCGTGCCGGGACGCGTGTCGACGGAGGTCGATGCGCGGCTGTCGTTCGACACCGAGGCGACGGTCGAGAAGGCCCGCCACCTGATCCGCCTGTACGAGCGGCGCGGCGTAGCCCGCGAGCGCGTGCTGATCAAGATTGCGTCGACGTGGGAAGGCATCGGCGCGGCGGAGATCCTGCAGCGCGAAGGCATCCGTTGCAACATGACGCTGCTGTTCTCGCTGGTGCAGGCAGTGGCCTGTGCCGAGGCCGGCGCGCAGCTGATCTCGCCGTTTGTCGGCCGTATTCTCGACTGGTACAAGAAGCAGGCCGGCGACCAGTGGGACGCCGCCGCAAATGCCGGCGACAACGATCCCGGCGTGCGCTCCGTGCGCCAGATCTACGACTACTACAAGAAGTTCGGCTACCCCACCGAAGTGATGGGCGCCAGCTTCCGCAGCACCGCGCAGATCGTCGCATTGGCTGGCAGCGACCTGCTCACCATCAGCCCCGACCTGCTCGAACAGCTCGCCCGCACCGAAGGCACGGTCGAGCGCAAGCTATCGGTCGACCTGGCACAGGCTGGCAATATCGCACGCATCCCCGCCGATGAGCGCGCGTTCCGCTGGCAGCTGAACGAAGACGCCATGGCCACTGAGAAGCTGGCCGAAGGCATCCGGCTGTTTGCCGCGGATGCAGTCAAGCTCGAAAAGCTGGTCGCGGAAATCGCCGGCTGACGCCGGCTGGGCCCGAAGCTCAGTCCGGTTCGGAGGCCGAGCCGGACTGCGGCCACAGCAGTGGCAGGCAGGCGCCTGCCGCCGCCTGCAATACGACGTCGGCGGTCTGGTCCAGTGCCGAAGGCTGGGGATTCACCACGACGATGCGCGCGCCATGGTCCCTCGCCAGACCTGGCAATGCGGCAGCCGGATACACCAGCCCCGAAGTCCCGACCACCAGGCACAAGTCGGCGGACTCCGCGGCATGCTCGGCGCGGAAGCGCGCCACGCGCGGCAAGTCTTCTCCGAACCACACCACGCCGGGCCGCATCAGCGCGCCACACAGGCTGCAGCGCGGCGGATCGCCGGGAATGGCGTTGGCCTCATCGCAGCGCCCGCACCCGTTGAGCCATTTGTTGGCGAACAGGTTTCCGTGCAGCTCGATGACATGCTCGCTGCCCGCACGCTGGTGCAACCCGTCCACATTCTGCGTCACCAGCGTCACCGGCTTCTGCGAAGCCAGCGCGACCAGCGCATAGTGCGCCGGATTGGGCCGCGCAGCCGCCACCAGTTCGCGCCGATGCTGGTACCACTCCCACACAAGCGCCGGCTGGCGGCGGTAAGCATCCTCGCTTGCAAGCTCCTCCGGATCGAAGCGGGCCCAAAGGCCAGTCAGCGCATCGCGGAATGTCGGCACGCCCGATTCGGCGGAAATGCCCGCGCCGGTCAGCACAAATACGCTGCGCGCGCGGGCGATCAGATCCCTGGCTTCTTCCAGGCCCGGCCATGGCGACGATAAAGGGATCAGGGGATCACCTGCCATACCGTCATCGCGTCATCGCGTCATCGCGGCAGGCGCCGCTGGCGCACGGCCTCGTAAAGACAAACGCCGCTGGCCACCGACACATTGAGGCTCTCGACACCGCCAAGCATCGGGATGCCGACCAGTTCGTCGCAGGTCTCGCGCGTCAGGCGGCGCATTCCCTCGCCTTCGGCTCCCATCACGATAGCCATCGGGCCCTTCAGGTCCACGTCGTAGAGCGTCTTGTCGGTACCGTCGGCGGTGCCGACCACCCAGATGCCGCGCTCCTGCAATTCGCGCAGGGTGCGGGCAAGGTTGGTCACGGTGATATAAGGCACGGTCTCGGCGGCGCCGCTGGCCACCTTCGCAACCGTGGCGTTCAGCCCAACACTGCGGTCCTTGGGCGCGATCACGGCGTGCGCACCGGCGCCGTCCGCCACGCGCAGGCAGGCCCCGAGGTTGTGGGGATCGGTGACGCCATCGAGCACCAGCAGCAACGGGGTACCTTCAATGCCATCGAGCAGTTCGTCGAGGTTCAGCGCCAGTGCCACGTCTTCGGCGCGCGCCACCACACCCTGGTGACGGTCGGTGCCGGCCATGCCGCGCAGGCGCTCGGCGTCCACCGGGTGCAGGCGCACGCCCAGGCTCTCGGCCAGGCGGATGAAGTCCTGCATGCGACGGTCTCGGCGCGAGGCCTCGACATAGACATCGGTGACGCCCTTGGCGTCCTGGCGCAAGCGCGCAGTCACGGCATGAAAGCCGATCAGAAGTTTTTGTTTAGCCATGGCGCGATTGTACTCGCCCTGCCCGGGCCGCCATCACGCCGGCCGCGCGCCGTCCGGGGCCCCCAGCGCGGCAGCGCCCCGGACGCATCCGCTCAACGCTTGCGCGGCGTGCGCGACGTCTTGCCCGCAGTCTTGGCCGCGCGCGTTTTCGAAGCCGTCTTGCGCGGCTTGTCCAGATGGGCCGGCTTGGGCTTGGCGGCGCGCTTGGCCGGCTTGCCGCCGGTCTTGACGTGCGGCCGCAGCGGCGTGATCACGGCCTCGAACACCGGTTGTTCCTCGATCACGCGATCCAGGGTCTCGTCGAACGACTCTTCCGGCTTCGAGGTACCGCCCAGCAGCGCCGCCAGTTGCCGGCCCTTCTTGCGTGCCGGCACGGCATGCGCGGCCGGCACGCGCGGCGGCTCCCCCACGCCGGCACGGGCGCGCAGGGTCTTGGCCGACGGCTCCTGCACCAGGTGGAAGTCGATCTTGCGTGCATCGAGATCCACGCGCGACACCTGCACGCGCACGCGGTCGGTCAGGCGGTAGCGGATGCCGGTACGCTCGCCGCGCAGTTCGTTGCGGGCTTCGTCGTACTGGAAGTAGTCGCTGCCGAGTTCGGTGACGTGCACAAGCCCTTCCACGTACAGCTCGTCGAGCTGCACGAAGATGCCGAACGACGTCACGGCACTGATGGTGCCCGCAAAGTCGCTGCCCAGCTTGTCGCGCATGAAGTAGCACTTGAGCCAGGCTTCGACGTCGCGCGACGCCTCGTCGGCGCGGCGCTCGTTGGCCGAGCAGTGCAGGCCCAGTTCGTCCCAGATCGCTTCATTGCGCCGTGCGCGCGCCGCGGCCAGTTCCGCCTTCTGCTCGGCGTCCTTGGCCTGCAGGCGCCGCGCCTTGGGCGAGATCGCGGTGTTGAGCTCGGTGCCGTGAACAAAGGCGGGCTGGTACTTGGTATGCGCCAGGATCGCCTTGATCGCACGGTGCACCAGCAGGTCCGGATAGCGGCGGATCGGGCTGGTGAAATGCGCGTAGGCCTCGTAGGCCAGACCAAAGTGGCCGATGTTGTCGGGGCTGTAGACGGCCTGCTGCATCGAGCGCAGCAGCATGGTCTGGAGCATTGGCGCATCGGGCCGCGACTTGATCTTGTCCATCACCTCGGCGTAGTCGGACGCCTGCGGCTTGTCGCCGCCGCCGAGCGACAGCCCCGAGGTCTTCAGGAACTCGCGCAGGTTCTTGAGCTTTTCCTCGCTCGGGCCCGCATGGATGCGGTACAGCGCCGGGTGCTTGAAGCGCTCGAGGAAATCGGCCGCACAGACGTTGGCCGTCAGCATGCATTCCTCGATCAGGCGGTGCGCATCATTGCGCGTGCGCGGCAGGATCTGTTCGATCTTGCCCTGCGCGTTGCAGACGATGTACGTCTCGGTAGTATCGAAGTCGATCGCACCGCGCGCACGCCGTGCCTTGAGCAGGACCTGGAACAGCTCGTACAGGTTCTGCAGGTAGGGCACGAGTTCGGCACGCTTGTGTGCCTCCGGCCCCTTGGTGTTCGACAGGATCGACCAGACCTCGTTGTAGGTCAGCCGTGCCGCGGAGTGCATGACGGCCGGATAGAACTGGTAGCCCTTCAGCTCGCCCTTGGCGGTAATCACCGCGTCGCACACCATGCACAGCCGGTCCACCTCTGGATTGAGCGAGCACAGTCCGTTGGACAGCTTCTCCGGCAGCATCGGGATCACCCGGCGCGGGAAATACACGGAGGTGGCACGGTCAAGCGCATCGGCATCCAGCGGCGTGCCGGGCCGCACGTAGTGCGACACGTCGGCGATCGCCACGATCAGGCGCCACCCGTTGCTGCGGCCGATCTTCACGGGCTCGCAATAGACCGCATCATCAAAGTCGCGCGCGTCTTCGCCATCGATGGTGACAAGCGGCACGTCGCGCAGGTCGATGCGGTGGTCCAGGTCGGCCTGCCGCACTTCATCGGGCAGCGCCGTGGCTTCCTTGGCTGCGGCCTGCGAGAACGTATGCGGCACGCCGTACTTGCGCACGGCGATCTCGATTTCCATGCCCGGATCGTCGATATCGCCGAGCACTTCCACAACACGCCCCACGGGCTGCACGTAGCGATCCGGATATTCAACCAGTTCGACACTGACCACCTGCCCCACGCGCGCCTTGCCCTGCGCCTTCGGCGGGATCAGGATATCCTGGCTGATGCGCTTGTCCTCTGGCGCAACGACGAGCACGCCGCCCTCGCTGAGCAGGCGCCCGATCACGTAACGGTTGGCACGTTCGAGAATCTCGACGATCTGCCCTTCCGGACGGCCTCGCCGGTCGTAGCCGACCACGCGCACCTGCGCGCGGTCGTTGTGCATGGCCTTCTGCAGTTCACGCTCGGGCAGGAAGATATCGTCCTCGCCATCGTCGCGGATCAGGAAGCCGAAGCCGTCGCGATGTCCCTGCACGCGGCCGGTGACGAAGTTCGGTTGATGGGCCAGTTCATAGCGGCCCTTGCGGTTCAGTTCGATCTGCCCGTCGCGTTCCATCGCGGCCAGGCGTTTCTGGAATCCGTCATGCTCCTTGCGCGTGACGGACAGGGCCTTGGCGATATCGCCGGCCGACTGGGGCGACCCCGATGTTCTCAGTACGCCGAGGATTTCTTCCCGACTAGGGATCGGATAGTTATTTTGATTCAATTTTTTCTGAAAACTATTTGACAAAATTTCCGCACTCTCTATAATGAGCGCTTCGGTTGTTTCGACACCTGCCCAGGTGGCGGAATTGGTAGACGCACTAGGTTCAGGTCCTAGCGGTGGCAACACTGTGGAGGTTCGAGTCCTCTCCTGGGCACCAGATCAGCGAGAAACCCGCAGCGCTTTCAAAGCCTGCGGGTTTTTTGTTTTCCGCCCTCGCTTTATCTACCTGATCCGGCAACTTGAACTCCTCGATTCACGGCCAGTCGCGACCGCATTCCATTTGCTGACCCCGGGAACTTGCGGGCGGCACTGCGAACCAGTGTATCAGCTTCAGTGGCGATTCCGGCATTCTCCCGCCACCTTTGCGACACAAAATCGCGACAACCGCCGCGCCCAACTCCTGGTTGCTGGCGGCCGACGGCGCAGGCAGCCTGTTCGTGGCGCCCGGCACGCAACTCGTGGATACGCCGGAATTTCCGGTGGAAGACTGCGCGATCGCGATGCTGGATGACATCGAAAAGCCAGCGCTTCACCGCCGGCGATTGAGCGCCGAGCGTTCGCGGCCCCTGCGTGGGGCCGCCTGCTACACGACGGCGTGCGTCAGCCTTGCGCGCCGTCTTCCTGCGCGCGCTTGCCGCGCTTGAGCCAGGCCGACAGGTTGTGCGGACGCAGCGTGTCGTATTCCTCGAATGGCTGGTGGATCCAGGGGTTCGACGGCAGGAAGGTCACATGGTAGTCCGGCTTGACCTTCGAGCATGCCTTGTACCACAGCACGGCCGACCGGACTTCCGTTACCGCAGGGTAACGCTCCTTGAGATGCCGCCCCACGCGCTCCAGGGTCACACCGGAATCGACGAGGTCGTCCACCAGCAGGATCTTGCCGGTAAGCTCGCCGCGCGTCATGGTGATGTACTGGGCGATATCCAGATCACCCTGCTGCGTGCCCGCCGCCTCGCGGTAGCTGCTGGTGGCCAGGATGGCCAGCGGCACGTCGAAAATGCGCGACATCTGGTCGCCCACGCGCAGCCCGCCGCGCGCCAGGCACAGGATCTTGTCGAACTTCCAGCCCGACTCATGCACGTTCAGCGACAGACGCGCGATCAGGCGATGGTACTCATCCCAGGACACCCACAGGTTCTCGTCGTCGTTCGTTGGCAGATTCATGATTTGCTCTTTCTATCTTCTGGTCGGTTGACCGATATAGTTCGGCCCGCTTGCGCGGGCCGATTTGTTCTGGCGGGGCCGCCGCGCTTGTGGCGCGCGGCCCTTGCAGCGGGTGTCGCCTGGTCAGGCCAGATACGGGTGACGCAGCAGGATAGTCTCGTCGCGATCCGGGCCCGTCGAAATCATGTCGATGGGGATGCCAACCACTTCTTCCACGCGCTTCAGGTACGTGCGCGCAGCTTCGGGCAGCGCGTCCCACGACTTCACGCCGAAGGTCGACTCGTTCCAGCCCGGGAATTCCTCGTAAACCGGTTCGCAACGCGCCACGGCATCGGAGCCGCGCGGCAGGATGTCCACCGTCTTGCCGTCCAGCGTGTAGCCGACGCAGAGCTTGATGCTTTCCAGGCCGTCGAGCACGTCGAGCTTGGTCAGGCACAGGCCCGACACGCCGTTGATCTGCACCGAGCGCTTGAGCGCCGCGGCATCGAGCCAGCCAGTGCGGCGCGGACGGCCGGTCACCGAGCCAAACTCCTTGCCCACATTGGCCAGGCGCACGCCGACCTGATCCTGGCGGGCAGGATTGTCGTTGTCGTACAGCTCGCTCGGGAACGGGCCGGAGCCGACGCGCGTGCAATATGCCTTGGTGATGCCCAGGATGTAATTCAGCCGGCCCGGCCCCACGCCGGCACCTGCGGCAGCCGCACCGGCCACGCAGTTGCTCGAGGTCACGAACGGATAGGTGCCGTGGTCCACGTCGAGCAGCGTGCCTTGCGCGCCTTCGAACATCAGGTTGCCGCCGGCGGCATTGACCGCATAAAGCTCGGCCGACACGTCCGCCACCATCGGCGCCAGGCGCGGCGCAAAGGCCAGCGCCTCATCCAGGGTCTGCTGGAAGTCCACGGCTTCGGCGCCGAGGTACTGCGTCAGCATGAAATTGTGGAGGTCGAGGTTCTCGCGCAGGCGTTCGGCGAACTGCTCCGGGTCGAACAGATCCTGCACGCGCAGCGCGCGGCGCGCCACCTTGTCTTCATAGGCCGGGCCGATGCCGCGGCCGGTCGTGCCGATCTTGGCCGCGCCGCGACGGGCTTCACGCGCCTTGTCGATCGCCACGTGGTAAGGCAGGATCAGCGTCGCGGCTTCCGAGATGCGCAGGCGTTTCTGCACTTCTAGGCCGGCCGACTCGAGTTCTTCGATTTCACGGAACAGGGCTTCCGGCGACAGCACCACGCCGTTGCCGATATAGCAGACCGTGCCTTCGCGCATGATCCCCGACGGGATCAGTCGCAGGATGGTCTTCTTGCCGCCGATGATCAGGGTATGGCCAGCGTTGTGGCCGCCCTGGAACCGCACCACGCCCTTTGCATGATCGGTAAGCCAATCGACGATTTTCCCCTTGCCTTCGTCACCCCACTGGGTGCCGATCACGACGACATTGCGTCCCTGGCCTACTGCGGATGCGGACATATTGCTTTGGTCAATAGGTTAAAAACGTATTCTACTCTTGTTACCGGTCAGTTCCCGCTTTTTGGGCAAATGCCCGGTATCAAGATTCAGCGTGGTACAACAACCCAGCCAGCCTCCTGGCGCACGAGTTGGCGGTCGCAGTTGAATTCATCGAGATCGTTGGCGTGCCCGGGCAGCGACTGGATCACGATCTCCCCCGCTGCCCGCAGTGCCACGATGGCGGCACGAAGGGCAGGATCCGCATCCCAGGGCGCGAAAACTGCCTGCGCACGCACTTCGATGGGTGACAGTGCCGCCACCTCGCGCAGATCCAGCGAGAACCCGGTGGCCGGACGCGCGCGGCCAAAGGCTTCGCCAACCTTGTCATAGCGGCCGCCGCGCGCCACATAGTTCGGAAGCCCTGCCACATACGCCGCAAACATCACACCGCTGTGATAGTGATAGCCGCGCAGGTCGGACAGGTCGATATTGACGCTCGCGCCGCGCACCTGCGCCGCCAGGGCCGCCAGCTCATCCAGCGCGCGGCCAATGGCCGGGCTCGCAGGAAGCGTGGCACGGGCTCGGTCGAGGACCTCCATGCCGCCATACAGGGTCGGGAGCGCCAGTAGTGCGTCCCGCTCGGTCTGCGGCAAGCCCTGCGTGATCTCGCGCAGCGCCGAGACATCCTTGGTTTCCAGCGCCGCGAACAGCGCGTCTTCGATCCGGCGGATGGATGGCAGGCCGTCCAGCAGCGCCTCCAGGATACCGGCATGGCACAAGTCGATGCGGATATCCGACAGCCCCGCCGCTTGCAGCGCGGCAAGCATCAGTTCCTGGATCTCGACATCGGCCTCCAGGCCCGCATGGCCGTAGATCTCGGCACCGACCTGGATCGGCTCGCGCGTGGCGTGAAACCCGGCCGGGCGCGCGTGCAGGACGTTCCCCGCATAGCAAAGCCGCGTCACGCCGGGACGGTTCAGCAAGTGGGCATCGATGCGTGCCACCTGCGGCGTGATATCGGCGCGCAGGCCCATCGTGCGGCCCGACAACTGGTCCACCAGCTTGAACGTGCGCAGGTCGAGGTCATGCCCGGTGCCGGTCAGCAGCGACTCCAGGTATTCCAGCATCGGCGGCATGACCAGCTCGTAGCCGTAGGTGCGGAACAGGTCCAGCATGCGGCGGCGCAATTCCTCGATCTTGCGGGCCTCCGACGGCAGGACGTCGGCAATGTTTTCTGGCAGCAGCCAATGGTTGGACATGATGAATCTCTTCTCTGTATGACACGTTTGCGGGCAGGCCCCGGCCTGCACACCCGGCGAGTTCGATACGGCCCGGCACGCGTCCGCGCCGTCACTTCAGGCGCCGCCCTCCAGCCGGACAAAACCCCGGCAAGCCGGGGTTTTGTCACCTCGCCACAAATTTCGCGGTCTTGCTAGCGCCGCCCTCCGGACGCGCCACCCGCTGCCGGTGCCGCGGCACCGCCGCTGGATCGCATGTAGCGGAAGAAGTCCGAATTCGGCTCCAGCACCATGATGTCGCGCTTGTCGCGGAAGGTATTGCGATAGGCCTCCATGCTGCGCCAGAACTGCGCGAACTGCGGATCCTTGCCGAATGCTTCGGCATAGATCTGCGAAGACTTGGCATCGCCTTCGCCCTTGACCACCTGGGCATCGCGATAGGCCTCGGCCAGCACCACCTCGCGCTGGCGATCGGCATCGGCGCGAATCTTCTCGCCTTCGGCAGCGCCAGTCGAACGCAGCTCGTTGGCCACGCGCTTGCGCTCGGCTTCCATGCGGCGGTACACCGATTCGCTGATGGCCGGCAGCAGGTCCACGCGCTTGAGACGCACGTCGAGGATCTCGACGCCGACCGACTGCGCATATTCCGCCATGCCGGCGCGGATGTTCTGCATGACCTTTTCGCGCTCGCCTGCAACCACGTCAGCGACGGTGCGCTTGCCGAACTCCTCGCGCGCCACGGCATCGATACGCTGGGTCATGCGGTCCTGGGCGCTGCGCACATTGCCGCCGAAGGCAACGTAGAACTTGCGCGGATCGGTGATGCGCCATTTGACGAACCAGTCCACCACCATGCTCTTCTTTTCGGCAGTCAGGAAGCGCTCGTTGGCGGCCACGTCAATGGTCTGCAGGCGGCGGTCCATGAACACCACGTTCTGCAACGGCGGCGGCAGCTTGAAGTGCAGGCCAGGCTCGCGCACGATCTGCTTGATCTCGCCAAATGCAAACACCACGGCGTACTGGCGCTGGTCGACGACGAACATCATCGAAGACGCCACGGCCAGCAGGATGAAAGCGCCAATCGCGAAGGAAATCAGTCGGTTCATGACGGTCTCCTCAGCGCGAATCGCGGTCACGGTTGCGCAGGGATTCGCGCGACCGGACATCGGCGGCCGAATCCTGCGGCGGCTGCGTGCCAGCACCGCTGGCCGGCTGGGATGGCGGCGTACCGCGGCCATCGGCCTGGGCCATCAGCTTGTCGAGGGGAAGATAGAGAAGGTTGCTGCCCTGGCGCGCATCCACCAGCACCTTGGTCGAATTGGCGTAGATCTGCTGCATGGTCTCGATATAGATGCGGTCGCGCGTCACCTGAGGCGCCTTGGCGTATTCGCCCTGCACCGAACGGAACCGCGAAGCATCGCCCTCGGCCTGTGCCACCACGCGGGCACGGTAGGCCTCGGACTCTTCCTTCAGCCGCGCGGCGGTACCCTTGGCGCGCGGAATCACGTCATTGGCATACGCCTGGCCTTCGCTGATCGCGCGCTCGCGATCCTGGCTGGCCTTGTTCACGTCGTCGAACGCGGCCTGCACCTGCTCGGGCGGCTGCACGCTCTGCACGTTGACCGAGATGATGCGGATGCCGGTCTTGTATGCGGACAGGATCGACTGGATCGACTTGGCCAGCCCCTGCGCGATCTGCTCGCGGTTCTCGTACAGCACCGCATCCATCTTGTTGCGGCCGACGATTTCGCGCACCGAGGTTTCGGCGGCCTGCGTCACGAGTTCCTCGTCGCCGCCGCGATCGGTCTTGTTGAAGAACAGGAATTCGCTGGCGTCCTGGATGTCGTACTGGACCGTGAAGCGGACGTCGATGATGTTCTCGTCCTGCGTCAGCATCGACGAGTCCTTCAGGTTGCTGTCCTTGATGGACGTGGAACGCCCCACTTCCACCGAACGCACGGCCGACAGGTTGACGACCTCTGCCGACTGGATCGGCCATGGCAGGCGCCAGTTGATGCCGGGCCCGGTCGAATACTTGAACTTGCCAAACTGCAGGATCACGGCTGTCTGACCTTCCTGCACCATGAAAAAGCCGCTCGCCAGCCAGATGCCAACCACCGCGGCGATCACTACGCCCAGGCCTACACCCGAGCCCTTGCCCGGCGTGCGCGGCGCGCCGAAGCCCTGGTTGCCGCCGTTGCCGTTCTCCTTGCGTCCGAGCAGACCGTTCAGGCGCCGGTTGAAGTCACGCCAGAGTTCGTCGAGATCCGGCGGACCGTCCTGCGGGCGCTGGTTCTGCTGACGGTTCCCTTCACGGTCGTTCGCGCGGCTGTCCTTGTCATCCTCATCCTGGCCGTCGCGCCCCCAGCGGGGATCGTTCAGCGAGAAGATTGCGCGCAGGCGCTGCCATCCCGCGCGCAGCGGAAATCGGCCGCCCGGGGTCAGGCTCGTTTCAGGATTCCGGGAGAACTGGGGCATGAAGTGCACGGGTCCGGGGAAGTTTGTAACAGGGGGATTCTAGCAGTCATCTGCGCCACTTTTGGCCAAATCGCGCAATCCGGCCGCGAATCTCGCCGAAAAGGATCAGGAAAGGTGGCGATCGTCCTGAGCGTGCTGCTCATCCCCGTCGAATCCGTCGTCGTCCACGCGCCGGCCCTGTTCCGACAGCCTGGGATCGAACGGCTCCGGCTCGGGCGGCCGGCTCGCCAGCCACTGCGCGACTTCGACGATGGACTGCCGCAGAGCATCCAGGCCGGTGCCCTCGCGGGCGCTGAGGAACACGCGGGTGGGAACGCCATCCTCATCGCGTTCCACGCGGGCCCCCTGCTCCTGCAGCTCCGGCGCGGCATCGATCTTGTTCATCACGACGATCTGCGGAATCTCGGAGGCGTCGATTTCCGTCAGCACCCGGTTGACCTGCTCGATCTGCTCATGGCGCACCGGACTCGATGCGTCCACGACATGCAGCAGCAAGTCGGCATGCACGGTCTCGTCGAGCGTCGCGCGGAACGCGGCCACCAGCTGGGTCGGCAGGTCGCGGATGAAGCCGACCGTGTCCGACAGCACCACGTTGCCGAGCCCATCCAGGAACATCCGGCGCGAGGTGGTATCGAGCGTCGCGAAAAGCTGGTCAGCCGCGTATGCCCCGGCCTTGGTCAGCGCATTGAACAGCGTCGACTTGCCGGCATTGGTATAGCCAACCAGCGAAATGCTCAGTGTCTCGTTGCGTGCGCGGGCACGCCGCTGGGTGCTGTGCTGCCGCTGCAGCCGGGCAAGGTCGGACTTCAGCCGCTTGGCACGGTCATCGAGCATGCGGCGATCCAGCTCGAGCTGGCGCTCGCCCGGTCCGCCCCGCATGCCGATACCGCCCTTCTGCCGCTCCAGGTGGCTCCAGGCACGAACCAGCCGCGACGCCTGGTACTGGACCTGCGCCAGCTCCACCTGCACCTTGCCCACATGGCTCTGCGCGCGCTGACCGAAGATATCCAGGATCAGACCGGTACGGTCGATCACATGGCGCTGGAGAAAGCGCTCCAGATTACGTTGCTGTGCCGGGCTCAGGGCGTGATTGAACACCACGATGTCGGCATCCAGCGCATCGGCGGCCTCCTTCAGCTCCTCGGCCTTGCCGGAGCCGATGAAGAGCGCCGGGTCCGGCCGCGAGCGCTTGCCGGTCAGCGTATGCACCGGCATGGAGCCTGCCGTGGTGGTCAAGAGGGCAAGCTCGCTCAGGCTTTCCTGAAAATCATGCTTGCCGAAATCCACGCCGACGAGAATGGCACGCGACGGTTCGGTGTTGGAGGTAGCTCTGGGATCCAAGCGGAGGGCGCTACGCGCGAAGAAGAACGATGTTGGGGAGACGACCGGGCCTGCCCGGATTCAGCGGGGCGGGAGCGGGCCTGCACAGGCACGCGCCCCCTTGCGCGATTGAGGCACCGTCACGGCAGGCAGCCGGCCCGGTTCACCGCAAGCCGGCCGCATGCGCGAGCCGGAGGCCGGCACCGGAGCAACGCCGGGTGGCGTGTGCATGATGCCGACAGGCGACGGCCGCAAGCCGTTGCGGCCGTCAGGGAGATCAGCCCTCGGCGGAATCATCCACGCGGAAATTGACCGCGCGAGCCGGGACGACGGTAGAAATTGCATGCTTGTAGACCATCTGCGTCACGGTGTTACGCAGCAGCACGACATACTGGTCGAACGATTCGATATTGCCTTGCAGCTTGATGCCATTGACGAGATAGATGGAAACCGGCACGTGCTCTTTGCGCAGCGCGTTCAGAAACGGGTCTTGTAGCAATTGCCCTTTGTTGCTCATGGCACACTCCAAATTTATAGGTTTAGTGGTGAATAATGGGGACGGAAGTCCCCGGTTCAAGTCAATCGGCGCAAGCTCGCGCCAGAAAAAAGATCAAAAACGGTACCAAAGCGGCGTCAGCGCGCAGAGAACCCCCTGCTACCGCAAATTTAGCCTCAGTTCCAAACGAACGCAAACGAAAACTTGCCTCGCCAGGCACTCGCCGGGAACTCAGTCTTTCGAGTCCGCATACGGGTTTTTGTTCGTGCGAAATTCAATGCGAAGAGGGGTGCCCTTCAGCTTGAATGCCGCGCGGTAGCGGTTCTCCAGGTAGCGCCGGTAGGTCTCGGAAACACCCGACAAGGCATTGCCGTGGATCACGATGATCGGCGGGTTGGAACCACCCTGGTGCGCATAGCGCAGCTTCGGCCGCGACACGCCGACGCGCTTCGGCTGCTGGAACTCCACCGCTTCCTGCAGCACCCGCGTCAGCTGCGGCGTGGGCAGCTTGACCATGGCCGCGGCATAAGCATCGTCCACCGAACGCAGCAGCGCGCCGATACCTGTGCGTTCCCGCGCAGACACGAAGTGGAAATTGGCGAAGTTCAGGAATTGCAGCTTGCGCTCGAGGTCGTGCTTGATGCGATCGCGGGCATGGCCATCCAGGCCATCCCACTTGTTGACGCCGACCACCAGGGCCCGGCCGGACTCGACGATAAAGCCGGCAATATGGGCATCCTGGTCGGAAATGTCCTGCTGCGCGTCGAGCAGCAGGATCACGACGTTGGCATCGGCGATCGATTGCAGCGTCTTGACCACCGAGAACTTCTCGATCGCCTCGAACACCTTGCCCCGACGCCGCAGGCCCGCCGTGTCGATCAGCGTGTAGGGCTTGCCGCCGCGCTCGAATTCCACGTAGATGGCATCGCGGGTGGTGCCGGGCATGTCGAACGCGATCACGCGCTCCTCGCCGATCAGCGTATTGACCAGCGTCGACTTCCCCACGTTAGGGCGGCCTACGATTGCAATCTTCACGCCGTGCCCGCCATCCGACTCTTCCTCGGCCAGTTCGGGACGTTCCTGCACGGCCAGCGCCAGGGCTTCGTCGACGAGTTCGCTAACGCCATCGCCATGCGCAGCCGAGATCGCGTACGGATCGCCCATGCCGAGCTCATAGAAGTCGGCTGCGACCGAGGTGTATTTCATGCCCTCGGCCTTGTTGACGGCCAGCATCACGCGCCGGCCGGTCTTGCGCAGGTAGTCCGCGATGGCGCGGTCCTGCGGGGCAAGGCCCAGCCTGCCGTCGACGATGAAGATGACCACATCCGCCTCGACCACGGCCTGCTTGGTCTGCTTGGCCATCTCGGCGACGATGCCCTCCTTGACCACCGGCTCGAAGCCGCCGGTGTCGATGGCAATGAATGGACGATCGCCAATACGCCCTTCGCCGTAGTGGCGATCGCGCGTCAGGCCCGGCAGGTCGGCGACGAGCGCGTCGCGCGACCGGGTCATGCGGTTGAATAGCGTCGACTTCCCGACGTTCGGGCGGCCGACAAGTGCAATAACTGGTTTCATGCAATAAACGGAAACGGGGGCCGGCACCTGCCGTCCCCCAGGAACTCCGGAGTCAGTTGATCCGACGGCGTCTCATGCAAAAAATGCATGCCAGCCGCTTCTCCTGTCGGGCGGAACGTGGCACCAGGGCCCGTCCCGCATTTCGCCGCACGACCAGGGATCATGCTACCGGAATTGGCGCCGCCCGTACCGACAGGTGTACGGACAGGCGCTGCCGCACCGGTTCAGCCCGGCACGAAGCCGTAGATGTCGCCGTCGCGGGTCTGGACAACCAGGGTCTGCCCCGCCACGACCGGCGCTGCGCTGATGGCACTGCCATCGGTCTTCATGCGCGCCAGCACGGTGCCATCCTCGCGCGAGAGGAAATGCACATAGCCTTCGAAGTCGCCCATCACCACCGAACGGCCCAGCGCCAGCGGCGCGCCCAGCCGGCGATAGCGCAGTTCGTTGTTTTTCCAGCGCTCGTTGCCGTTCTGGCGGTCGAACGCAAACACCACGGACTGTTCATCGCTGGCATAGATGACGTTGTCGTCCTGCGCCAGGCCGGTCGGCGACGAGAAATCCTTGCCCCACTGCACCTGGCCGTTAGCCAGCTCCAGGCAGGCTACGCGGCCCTGGAAGGTCGTGGCGCAGACCTGGCGGCCGCTGACCATGGGCTGACCGGTGACATCGTTCAGACGCTCGATCTCGGAAACACCCTTGGGATACGAAATCGCGCTCTCCCAGCGCAACACGCCATTGCCCGGCGTCAGGACGCCCAGCTTGCCGCCGGGGAAGCCCATCACGATGCCGTCACCGGCGAACACCATGCCCATGGCGGCACGCAGGTTCAGCGGCGTCTGCGAACGCTGGTAAATCCAGCGCCGCTCTCCGGTCTGGGCGTCCAGTCCGAGCACGCGGGTATCCGTGGTGCGCACCACCACCAGGCCGTTGCCGACCAGCGGCGCCGACAGGACTTCGCCGTTGACCTGCTTCTTCCAGATCTGCTTGCCGCTGGTATCGAAGGCATAGACGGCACCTTTCTCGCCAGCCACCGCCGTCACGGAACCGTCACTGCCCGGGCCGGTAGTAATGTCAACGTCCGTCTTGGCCTTCCACAGCGTGCGGCCGGTGGCCCCGTCCAGCGCCATGATGGTGCCATTGTTGGCCGACACGTACACGTTGTTGCCTGCCGCGGCCGGCTGCAGCGCATACGGCCCGCTCTTGCCGACGTCCGCCTTCCATGCCTGGCGCACGGACAGCGTCGCCGACACCGGCTTCAGTTCGGCTGGCGGATGCTTGTTCTCCTTGCTGAACAGCGAGCAGCCGCCCAGCGCCACAAGGCAGGCGCCGGCGACGAGCGCACGGGCAATCTTGCGGCGAGGCTCGCCTTGTTGTTCGGCACCGGAAAGCATTGACGTCATAAGGTTCGGATCCTGGATTGGTTTTTGGCGGATATCCTTCACGTACAGCGGCGCAAGATCAGGCCGTGCCCAGCGCGTCGAGCTTGAACTGGATGATCTGGCGCATCGACTGGTTATCGGCACCCAGCTTGTCGAGCGCCTTGCGGTAGGCGGCACGCGCGTCGGCACGCTTCTCCTGCGCGGCAAGCAGATCGCCCTTGCGGTCGGCATAGAGGGCGACGAACGGCGCCGGCGGCTCGTCCTTGAGCAGCGCCAGGCCCTGGTCATAGGCCTTTTCGTCCAGCAGCACGCCAGCCAGGCGCACACGGGCAATGTACGCGTACTCGCCGTCGCCGTGGTCCATCGCCCAATGCAGCTGGGCCTTGGCACCCGCCAGATCGCCCGCATCGTACAGCACCTTGGCGGCGACCAGCGCGCTCATCGGGCCATAGGCGGTCTTGCCGAACTTGTCCTCGAGGTCGCCGGCGGCGCGCTTGACGCGCTCGGCATCGCGGCCTTCGGCGGCCTTGACCACCTGATCGTACAGCACGGCCGCTTCGGAAGCCTGCTTGCGCTCCCAGTACTTCCAGCCGTTCCAGGCGGCGAAGGCCAGCAAGGCGGCAATCAGGATCCACGTCAGGGCATTGCCGTACTGACGCCACCAGGCCTTCAGGTTTTCAAGCTGTTCCTGCTCTTCCAGATCGTATGCCATGTCGAGGCACTCTTTTGCGTTTGGGTTGGGGTCAAAGGCCGCTTCGGGCAGCCTCCGTTTCCTGCTGGTCGGATATCGCGGGCTCTGGCTCGCAGCGTTACTCGCTGGCGCCGACCATCGCGTCGATCAGGTAGTCGACCAGGCCTTCAGCCGGCACCTGCGCCTGCTGGCCACCACCTTCGGCCTGCGCGCCCTGGCGAAGTTCCTTCACCTGCACCACGCCTGCGGCGACCTCATCATCGCCAATGATCACGGCATACGCCGCGCCGCTCGCGTCGGCGCGCTTCATCTGCGACTTGAAGCTGCCGCTCTTGCCGTCGGTCGTGGCATGCAGCACCACGTCCAGTCCGGCATCGCGCAGGCGCTCTGCGGCGACCATCGCCTGCTGCGCCGCCGCTTCGCCCTGATGCACGAGATAGACGTCGCAACCGACCGCGTCAGGCACCACGCCTTCCTCGCGGATCAGCTCGATGATGCGCTCGATGCCCATGGCCCAGCCGCAGGCCGGCGCCGGCTTGCCGCCCATCTGCGCGATCAGCGGATCATAGCGGCCGCCACCGGCGATGGTGCCCTGCGCACCGAGCTTGTCGGTGATCCACTCGAACACCGTCAGGTTGTAGTAGTCCAGGCCGCGCACCAGGCGCGGATTGATCTTGTACGGGATGTTGTTGGCCTTGAGCAGGCGCTGCACGCCCTCGAAGTGCGCAAGCGATTCCTCGCCCAGGAAATCGATCAGCTTGGGCGCGTTCGCGGCCATTTCCTGCAGGGCCGGATTCTTCGTGTCCAGCACGCGCAGCGGATTGGTGTAGAGGCGGCGCTTGCCGTCCTCATCCAGGATGTCCTGGAACCCTTCGAGGTACTTGATCAGTTCCTCGCGATGCGCGGCACGCTCGTGCGCCTGGCCCAGCGAATTGATCTCCAGCCGCACGCCGGTCAGGCCCAGGTCGTCCCACAGGCGCTGGCACATCAGGATGATCTCGGCATCCACGTCCGGCCCGGCAAAGCCGAGCGCTTCGGCGCCGAGCTGGTGGAACTGCCGGTAGCGGCCACGTTGCGGGCGCTCGTGGCGGAACATCGGGCCGGTGTACCACAGGCGCTTGGGGCCGTCGTACAGCAGGTTGTGCTCGATGGTGGCGCGCACGGCGGCGGCAGTGCCTTCCGGGCGCAGCGTCAGCTGCTCGCCGTTGAGCGAATCGGTGAAGGAATACATTTCCTTCTCGACAATGTCCGTCACCTCGCCGATACCGCGCACAAACAGCTGGGTATGCTCGACGATCGGCGTGCGGATCTGCTGATAGCCATAGGCCCGCAGCATCGCGCGCGCGGCATTCTCGAAATGCTCCCACAGCGGGGCATCGGCGGGCAGCATGTCGTTCATGCCCTTCACGCCTTGCAATGCCTTGGCAGGGCGTGCCTTGTCTTCAGCCTTGGCGCCGCTTTGCGCGGACGGATTCTCGTTTTGCGTCATTCTGTCGTTATCTTGCTGGGGTGAACCGGCCAATACCGGCTCAGGCCACCGCTTCCTTCTCTGCCCGCGCTGCGCCCGGGCCGTAATGCGTGCGAACGTACTCGTCGACGATCGCCTGGAATTCCTCGGCGATGCGCTCGCCACGCAGCGTCTTGACCTTGACGCCATCGACGAACACCGGCGCCGCCGGCGATTCGCCCGAACCCGGCAGCGAAATGCCGATGTTGGCATGCTTGCTCTCGCCGGGGCCGTTGACGATGCAGCCCATCACGGCCACATCCATCTCTTCGACGCCGGGATACGCCGTCTTCCACTGCGGCATCTGCTCGCGCAGGTACGCCTGGATGCTTGCCGCCAGTTCCTGGAACGTAGTGCTGGTCGTACGGCCGCAACCCGGGCACGCGATCACCATCGGCGTGAAGTTCCGCATGCCCATGGTCTGCAGGATTTCCTGCCCCACGTAGACTTCCTTCTCGCGCGGCGCGCCGGGCTCCGGCGTCAGCGAAATGCGGATCGTGTCGCCGATGCCTTCCTGCAGCAGCACCGACAGCGCCGCCGTCGACGCCACGATGCCCTTGCTGCCCATGCCCGCCTCGGTCAGGCCGAGATGCAGCGCATAGTCGCAGCGGCGCGCCAGCTCGCGGTACACCGCGATCAGCTCCTGCACCTGCGACACCTTGCACGACAGGATGATCTGGCTGCCCGGCAGGCCGATTTCCTCGGCCTTCTTCGCCGAGTCGATCGCCGAGGTGATCAGCGCCTCGATCATCACGCTCTGCGCCGGCCAGGGCTCGGCGCGGCCGGCGTTCTCGTCCATGATGCGCGCGAGCAGGTCCTGGTCCAGGCTGCCCCAGTTGACACCGATGCGCACCGGCTTGCTGTACCGGCAGGCCATTTCGATCATCTGCGCGAACTGCGTGTCGCGCTTGGCACCCTGCCCGACATTGCCGGGATTGATGCGGTACTTCGACAGCGCCTCGGCACAGGCCGGATAGTCCTGCAGCAGCTTGTGGCCGTTGTAGTGGAAATCACCCACCAGCGGCACATTGACACCCATGCGGTCGAGCTGCTCGCGGATATGCGGCACAGCCGCTGCGGCCTCGGGCGTATTGACGGTGATACGTACGATCTCGGACCCTGCGCGCGCCAGTTCCTTGACCTGGATGGCCGTGCCGATGGCATCGACGGTGTCCGTGTTGGTCATCGATTGCACGCGCACCGGCGCCCCGCCGCCGATGGTGACGATATTGTCGCCCCACACGATGCGCGCCTGGCGCGTCTCGCGGCGCGGCAGCGGGCCCGGCAGGACCGGTAGACAAAGCTGTTCGTTCATAGCGTTACCACCTCCGGTGTCGTGCCCGCATCAGGGCAGCGTCAGCCGCGCGACGTTATTGCGGTTCGCCGCCTTCAGGTCAACCGGCGTGCCGTTGCGGCTCATCGACTCCACACCTTTCACGTTGCCGATGATTACCTTGTACGGTGCAGTGCCGCCGCCAACGACTTCCTGGCCAGCCTTCGCGGTGCCGCCCATGACGACCTTGCCGCTGCGGTCGCGGATCTCATACCAGGTGTCGGACGAAAACTTGATCTGCAGTTCACCCTGCACCGGGCCCGCTACCGCGGCGGGTGCCGCAGTGGCAGTCAGCGCAGCCGGGGCTGCCGCCGCAACCGGTGCCGGCAAGGCTGCGTCGCTGGCGGCTGCAGCCGGCGCGCTGGCAGGCAATGCCTCGGACGGGGCCGGAGCGTCGGCGCCAGCCATGACCGGCGGCAGCACCGCCGTCACGGTGCCGGAGTCGGATCCCTGGCCTGGCTGCTCCTGCGCTTCTGCAGGCGTGGCCTGCGCGGCGCTGTTGCGCGTTTCCAGCCATTGTTTCATATGATCGAGCCCGAACCAGCCGCCTGCCGCCAGCCCGGCCACCACGAGTGCCAGCCAGACCCAGCGCCCGCTGGCGCCCGTGCTGCCGCCGCGGGCCCCGAAGCGCCGGCGGTCGTCGAACGTCTCGTTGAGGCCGCCTTCGCGCTGGCGCGCCATTTCCGTCACCTGCACTGGCCGCGGGTGAAAGCGCGCGAGCAAGGCGTCCACATCCACGTGCAACATGCGTGCGTAGGCGCGCATCACGCCCTTGGCAAAGGTGATGTCGGGCAGCGCATCGACGTGTCCGGCCTCGATCGCGGCCAGTTTCGGCGCCGCGACCTTCAGGCGGGCACTCACATCCTCGACGGACATCCGCTGCGATTCCCGTGCCTGCGCCAGCAGCGTGCCGATCTCGCGCGCCACGGCTTCACGTTCCGACTCTGTCGCGCCCCCGCCGACGTTTCCCGTCGATGCGGCCTGGCCTGCGGCGCGCTCATGCTCACTCATCCCATGCTCCTTGTTCGTAGGCACTCAATTCGCGCGAGTCGGGGTAACGCTGGCGCAGTTGTGCCACCAGGGCACTCTGCGCGGCCGCGTCGCCCTGACGGCGCGCAATGCGCGCACCCAGCCAGAGGGATTGCGCGCTTGCGAACTTGCTGCTATTGACACGCTCCGCGTATTGCCGAGCCTGCCTGAGGTCACCGCGCCGGTAATAGACCAGCGCAAGGTTGGTGTTGGCGACCGGGTTGTTCCGATCGTAGCCAAGCGCCGCCTTCAGGTTCTTCTCGGCTTCCGCGCCGGCGCCATTGCGCATCTGGCACGCGCCGAGGCTGATCAGCGGCTTGGCAGGCCCACCGGCGGAAGGTGCGGATACCGCCCGCTCCAGCACGGGGATCGCCTCGCCATACCGGCCTTCCTGGCACAGGAACCAGCCATAGTTGTTGAGCAGGTCGCCGTCGTTGCCGCGCATGGAAACCGCCGTGCGGAAACTGTCGTCAGCCAGCGCCTTCTCGTTCATGGCCATGTAGATCAGCGCCCGCACGTGGTAGGCGTCGGCCATGTTCGGGTCAGCGGCAATCGCCTGCTTCACCTCGTCCAGGGCGACGCTGGTCTGGCCGGCCTCGAGGTAATTGGTGGCCAACTGCAACCGGATGCTGGCGCGTCGCCCTGCATCGGTCTGGTCGGAAGTGGTCTGGAGATCCTGCGAGGGCACGTGTGGCAACTGGCAGGCGGACAACATCAGCAGCCCCAGCAGGGCTGCAGCGATCAGACGGATCATGCAGGGCGAACCTCCCCAGCTTGGCCAGTCGCGGCGACCGGCACCAAAGGCGTGATCTTGCCGAACTTGCCGCGCTCGGCAAGCCGGGTGCGATCCTTGACTTCCCCGGCAAGCTGGCCGCACGCCGCGTCGATATCGTCGCCGCGCGTCTTGCGAATCGTGGTCACGATGCCCGCGTCCATCAGCACCTGTGCGAAACGCCGGATCTGGTCGTTGTTGGAACGCTTCAGGCCCGATTCGGGGAAGGGGTTGAACGGGATCAGGTTGAACTTGCAAGGCACGTCGGCCACCAGCTTCAACAGCTCCCGCGCATGCTCGACGCCGTCATTGACGCCATCAAGCATGCAGTATTCGAAGGTAATGAAATCGCGCGGCGCGAACTCCAGATAACGGCGGCATGCCGCCATCAGATCGGCCAGTGGGTACTTCTTGTTCAGCGGCACGAGCACGTCGCGCAGGGCGTCATTGGACGCGTGCAGCGACACCGCCAGGGCCACCGGCAGGTCTTTCGACAGCCGGTCCATCATCGGCACGACGCCGGAGGTGGACAGCGTCACGCGCCGGCGCGACAGGCCATACGCGTTGTCGTCGAGCATCAACCGCATGGCCGGCACAACGGCATCGTAGTTCAGCAGCGGCTCGCCCATGCCCATCATCACCACGTTGGAGATGACGCGGTCATCCTTGGGGCCACGGCCCAGCTGCGCGCGCATGGCGAACTCGGCCATCCACAGCTGGCCGATGATCTCGCCCGTGGTCAGGTTGCGCGAGAAACCCTGCTTGCCGGTCGAGCAGAACCGGCAGTTGACGGCACACCCCGCCTGCGAGGAGACGCACAGCGTGCCGCGCGTGTCCTCGGGGATGTACACCGTCTCCACCGCGTTGCCGTTGCCGACATCGAGCAGCCACTTGCGCGTGCCATCGCCCGACAGGTGGTCGGTGATGACGGCGGGCGAGCGGATCTCGGCCCGCGTCGCGAGCTTTTCGCGCAGCGACTTGGCGAGATCCGACATGGCGTCGAAACGGCTGGCACCGAAGTGGTGGATCCAGCGTTGCAGCTGCCGCGCACGAAACGGCTTCTCGCCGAGCTCCCCGCAATAGGCGGTGAGCGCGTCCGCATCCAGGTCGAGCAGGTTGACGAGATCGTTCATGACGGCAAACTCAACTTCCGTGTCAGTCTTGTCTTATGGAATTGACCAGACAATCAGCGGCTGTAAACGTTCATGCCCGGGAAGAAGAAGGCAATTTCCACAGCGGCGGTTTCAGCAGCGTCCGAACCGTGCACGGCGTTGGCGTCGATGCTGTCGGCGAAGTCGGCGCGGATGGTGCCCTTCTCGGCCTTCTTCGGGTCGGTGGCGCCCATCAGGTCACGGTTCTTGGCAATGGCGCCTTCGCCTTCCAGGGCCTGGATCATGACCGGACCGGAAACCATGAAGTCGACCAGGTCCTTGAAGAACGGACGCTCCTTGTGGACAGCGTAGAACTGCTCGGCTTCGCCGCGCGACAGGTGCACCATCTTGGCAGCAACGATCTTCAGGCCGGCGGCCTCGAAACGGGCGTAGATCTGGCCGATAACGTTCTTGGCCACGGCATCCGGCTTGATAATCGACAGGGTGCGTTCGATCGCCATGAAAAACTCCGAAAAATGAAGGGGTTACAAATGGATTAAACGTGCAATTCTAGCACGAGACGATGACGGTTTCGAGCACCGCCCCCCTTGGCCGCCGTCCCGGCTGCCGGATGCGGCACCGCAATATGCGGCGAGGCACAATCCGCACATTTCGGCACGTGGACAATGCACGGAACGCAATACATGCAAAACCGTCAAACGTGAGCAACAAATCTGGTCGCAATCGCGTATAAGTGATTCATGTAACACTTTAATCCACTTGCAATTCCGCTAAGGCGATGCCACATTGGCGATGCGTCGGCGCCGGGTCGACCCGGCGCCTCACCGTTAAGAAACAGGAGTCACCATGGATAACAAGCTGAACACCTACGGTTTCGGCAACGCGTCGACGGTCAGCGATGTCGTCGTGCGCAACCGGGTCTTGCGCAACACTTACTGGCTGCTTGCCATCTCGATGATCCCGACCGTGATCGGCGCGTGGATCGGCGTGGCAACCGGCTTCAGCTTCATGGCGGGCAGCCCCGGTCTGTCGCTGATCCTGTTCCTGGGCATCGCGTTCGCGTTCTTCTACGGCATCGAGAAGACCAAGAACAGCAGCATGGGCGTGGTCCTGCTGCTGGCTTTCACCTTCTTCATGGGCCTGATGCTCTCGCGCCTGATCGGCGCGGTGCTGCAGTTCTCGAACGGGCCGGCACTGATCATGTATGCCTTTGGCGGCACAGCGGCGGTATTCGGCGCCATGGCCACCATCGCCACGGTCAGCAAGCGTGATTTCTCGGGCTTGGGCAAGTTCCTGTTCGTCGGCCTGATCCTGCTGATCCTGGCGAGCGTCGCCAATATCTGGCTGCAACTGCCGTCGCTGATGATCACGGTGTCGGTCATCGCCATCGGCATTTTCTCGGCCTACATCCTGTTCGATGTGCAGCGCGTGGTGAATGGCGGCGAGACCAACTACATCACCGCCACGCTGGCGATCTACCTCGACGTCTACAACGTGTTCACGAACCTGCTGGCCCTGCTCGGCATTTTCGGCGGCAGCCGCGACTGACACAGCCACAGGCAAGACGAAAAACGCCGGCCCGATGGCCGGCGTTTTTCGTTAGGCGGCGAGCATCGCCAGACCGCTCAGCCCCGCTCGAACACGGCGATCGATTCCACGTGCGAAGTATGCGGGAACATGTTCACGACGCCCGCACCGGTCAGCCGATAGCCAGCCTCGTGCACAAGCAGGCCGGCGTCGCGCGCGAGCGTAGCCGGGCTGCACGACACATAGACGATGCGGCGCGGCAGCACATCGCTGCCCTGCTGCGACAGCTCGCCCAGCGCCTTGCACACCGCCAGCGCGCCCTCGCGCGGGGGATCGACCAGCCAGCGGTCGAAGCGGCCCAGCGCGGCGATGTCGTCCGCAGTGACTTCAAACAGGTTACGGCAAGCAAATTCCGTCTTGTGCGCCAGCCCGTTGTGACCGGCATTGGCCAGCGCCCGGGTAGTCAGCGCTTCGCTGCCTTCGATGCCCATGACCGAGCGGCCCTGCGTGGCCAACGGCAGCGTGAAGTTGCCGATACCGCAGAACAGGTCGAGCAGGCGGTCTTCCGGCTGGGCGTCCAGCAGGCGCAGCGCACGACCGATCAGCACGCGGTTGATCTGGTGGTTGACCTGCGTGAAGTCCGTCGGCTTGAACGGCATGCGGATCCCGAACTCAGGCAGCGTGTAGGCCAGCTCCCGGTCAAGCGGATAGAACGGCACAACGGTATCCGGCCCCTTGGGCTGGAGCCAGAACTGGACATTGTGTTCATCAGCAAAGGCGCGCAGCAGATCCTTGTCCGCATCTGTCAGCGGCTCCAGGATGCGCAGCACCAGCGCCGTGACCTCATGGCCTACCGCCAGCTCGATCTGCGGCATGCGGTCGCGGATCGACAGCCCGGCCACCAGCTCGCGCAGCGGCACCAGCATCGCCGAGATATGTGGCGGGAGAATCTCGCAGCTCGTCATGTCCGCCACATAGCTGCTCTTGCGCTCGTGGAAGCCCACCAGCACCCCGCCCTTCTTGACCACGTGCCGCACCGTCAGGCGCGCGCGATAGCGATAGCCCCAGTCCGGGCCCGCAATCGGCCGGAACACCACTTCCGGCCGGACCTTCGACAGATGCCAGAGATTGTCTTCGAGCACACGCTGCTTGATAGCCAGCTGCGCACGCGAGTCCAGGTGCTGCATGGAGCAACCGCCACAGACACCGAAGTGCTTGCAGCCGGGCGTGACGCGCATCACCGATTCGCGCCTGACTTCTAGCAGGTGAGCCTGCTCGTAGCTCGGCTTGCGGCGGTAGCTCTTGTAGCTCACGGTTTCGCCGGGCAACGCGCCCTCGACAAAGATCACTTTGCCGGGCGTGCCATCTTCATTGACCAGACGCCCGACGCCGCGGGCCTCCATATCGAGGCTGTCGATGGAAACGACGGGATCTGCACCGGGCGCGGCGGCAGCCGGCGCGGCAGATGCCGCACGCGGCGTTGCCGGCATTTCTTGCGGGGAGGACACGACTTGGGACACCAGACGAAACCTGACGTATTGTTTTGCGAAAGCGCGATTGTAGTCCAGACACGCCGGGCAACGCCCGCGCAACTGCAGCGCGACGTGGAAGGAGCGACGCAATGGAACTGATTTCGTGGAATATCCAATGGGGGCGTGGCGCCGACGGCCGGGTCGACCTGTCGCGCAGCGTGGCCACCATGCGCGCGATGACGGATGCCGATGTCATCTGCCTGCAGGAAGTCACGCGCGGCTTCGGCGACCTGCGCGGCACGCCCGGCGCCGACCAGGTGGCAGAGTTGACCGCGCTGCTGCCCGGTTATCGCTTGCTGTTCGCCCCGGGCGTGGACCGTTTCACAGACAATGGCGGCCAGCGCCAGTTCGGCAACCTGATCGCCACCCGCCTGCCGGTGTGCGAGGTCTTCCGCCACGCGTTGCCCTGGCCGCCGGACCCCGACGTGGCATCCATGCCCCGCGTCGCACTCGAAGCGACGCTGCAGGTGGGCAGCACGCGGCGGTTGCGCGTCATCTGCACGCATCTCGAATACTACTCGGCGCATCAGCGAGCGGCCCAGGCAAACGCCCTGCGCGACTGGCACGCGCAGGCGTGCGGCCATGCGCTGCGGCCCGGACGCAGCGAATCCACGCCGGGCCCCTTCACGCCGGAGACTCGCCCATCGGAAGCCGTGCTTTGCGGCGACTTCAACAGCAAACCCGACGACATCGCCTATCGGCGCATGCTGGAGCCCTTCGACGACGGCACCACGCCATGGCGCGACGCATGGGTGCACATGCATCCCGGCCGGCCGCATGCGCCCACCTGCGCCATGTACGACAAGGAGCAATGGCCCGAGCCGCCCTTTGCGTGCGATTTCATCTTTGTTACGGAGAATCTCGCGAGCCAGGTCAGGCGCTGCGAAGTCAACGCGACGACGACGGACTCGGATCACCAGCCCATCGTGCTGTCATTGGATATCTGAGGACAGTCAGTCCGCGGCTCAGTCGAGCTCTTCGTCTTCCGGCGTCAGCCGCTTCAGCTGGAAGGCCCGCAGGTATTCCATCCACTGCGGGCCCGGCAGCTCGGCCAGGGACTCCTGCACAAGCGCCATCTCCAGGTCAAACTCGCGCGGCGACAGCCCGCCCCGCATCAGCTGGAAGCGGCAGTACATCAGGTACGTGTTGACGACATCGGTCTCGCAGTAGGCGCGGATGGCATCAAGCTGGCCGTCCTGGAATGCGCGCCACACCTTGCTGCCGTCCATGCCCATTTTGCCAGGGAAGCCGCACAGCTTGGCCAGGTCATCCAGCGGCGCGCTCGCGCGCGGCTGGTACATGGCAAGCAGGTCCATCAGGTCCAGGTGCCGCATGTGGTAGCGGCTGATGTAGTTGTTCCACTTGAAGTCGCGGCTGTCGTCGTCGCGGCCCTCGCCCATTTCCCAGTAGCGCGGCGCGGTCACGCCATGGACCAGGCCGCGGTAGTGCAGCACGGGCAGGTCGAAGCCACCGCCATTCCACGACACCAGCTGCGGGCTGTAGCGCGCAATCAGTTCGTAGAACTTCTGGATCAGCGTGGCTTCGCCATCCTCCGGGGTGCCGAGCGAGCCGACATGGAAGACTGCCGATCCGTCGCGCTGCGTACGGCGCAATACGCAGGAAATCGCTGCCACACGCTGCAGGTAGTGCGGCAGGAAATCGCTTCCGGTCTTTTCGCGGCGGGCTGAGAACGCATGCTCGGCGACTTCCTCGTCGCTCATCGATGCGGGATGGTCATGCAAACGGCGCAGGCCGTCGACATCGGGAATGGTCTCGATGTCGAATACCAGCACTGGGGTCATAGAACGGCGTCCTTCCTGACACCTTGCGAAGCGAAATGCCGCTTGAGCTTGACCAGGGCCTCCTGCTGGATCTGGCGCACGCGCTCGCGCGTCAGGCCCATTTCCTCGGCCAGCTCTTCGAGCGTGGCCGGTTCGATATGGTTGAGGCCGAAGCGGCGCTCCACCACATAGCGGTGCTTCTCCGACAGGCGGGCCAGCCACAGCTTCATCAGGCCTTCGAGCTCGCGGTGCGTGTTACGTCCCGCGCAATCTGAGGTTTGGGGAGGGCGTTTATCCCGCGAACGGCTGGGGCGATTTTCTGAACATCTCCGCAATCAGCGCGAGACGCAACGGACATAAGGAA
>NZ_CAJZAI010000014.1 GCF_914271435.1 Cupriavidus laharis
CTGCCAATCTCGAGTGTCATTGCAATCAGGGCAGGCGAAAGTTAACACCGTAGCCTCTTGTTTACAACCACCAGATCTCCACCTCGTCGTCACTTTGTGGGTAATCCTGAGCTTTCAGCGAGGGGTGATCGCATGCCCCAATGACAAAGCCTCAGGGTTTACGGCTGGCGCGACGGCCGACTGAGCCGTTGCGCCGTCACGGACAGGCGGCTGTCCGGGCTCAGGACGCCGCCACGACCCCGCAAGCAATCCGGCCGCCGGCGTTGCCGGTCGGCTGCGTCTTGTAGTCGTCCGGATCCTTGTGGACGATCACGGCGCGGCCGATGACACTGTTCGGGCCGGTGCCCACACTCAGGTCAGGCAGCAGGAAACTGGCGCGTGCATTGCCGTTGGCGTCTGCCGTGAGGTTGTTCATGTCGCCAGCGTGGTGGTCCGGCATGGTCATCTGCCCGTGCGGCTTGCCGGCGGGGTTGAAATGGCCGCCCGCGCTCATGGCGTCGGGTGCAGAGCAATCGCCCTTTTCGTGTACGTGGAAGCCATGCGTGGTGTTGGGCGGCAGGCCGGTGACCGATGCCACCATCATCACGCCGCCGGGCTGCTGCGTGAAGGTGACCGTGCCGCCGGTGTTGGTGCCGCTCTTCGGCGCGAGGGTTGCGGTGGCCTTGCCACCGCCGCTGGCCGTCCCTGTGCCGGCGCAGCCCGCCAGGGTCATCGCTACCGCTGCCGTGGCCGCCAGGCCGAAAAGTGCGCGTTTCATCGGAACCCTCCCATTCACGTTATTGCGGAAGAAACAGTATAGGATGCGACGCTTACTCACGGGCGCTCATTGCGCAACGCGATCGGGCCTGCTCATGCTGCAAGCTGCGTGACAGCGCCTTGCTGCGGCGCAGCGCCAAAGTGCGGATGCCGTCCGAAAACGTCCGCGATCCAGTTGACGAACACCCGCACCTTGGCCGACAGGTGGCGATTCTGCGGGTACATGGCGGAAATCGGCAGCGCTTCGGTCTGCCAGTCCGTCATGACCTCCACCAGCCGGCCGCTGGCGAGATAGGGCTCCGCCATCGCGCGGGAAAGGCGGGCCAGGCCGTGGCCTGCCAGCGCGCTTTCCAGGTAGACGTCGCCGTCGTTGGTGGAGATGGCTGACGGAAGCAGGATCTCGCTGTGCTCGCGGCCGCGTGCCAGCGGCCATGGCAGCTCCCGCCCGGTGCGATTGGACAGGAAGTTCACGGCCCGGTGCTGCGCCAGGTCGGCCAGTTCGTGCGGGGTGCCGAAGCGGTTCAGGTAGATGGGCGATGCATAGAACGCGAGCTTGAGCTGGCCGATGCGCCGCGCCACCATGGTCTCGTCCACGGTGCCCACGCGCAGGACCACGTCGACGCCTTCCTGCAGCAGGTCGATCGGCTTGCCGTTGATGGTCAGTTCGATCTTCAGCTCCGGATAGGCCACGAAGAAGTCGTTCAGGTTCGGGATGAGGACAAGCCGTGCGAGCGCCGATGTGGTGTCGACCGAAAGGGTGCCCTTGGGCGAGTTGTTGTGGCGCGTCAGCGATTGCTCGGCCTCGTCCACATCGGCCAGGATGCGCACGCACCGTTCATAGTAGGCCGCGCCGTCGCTGGTCACGCTGATGCGGCGGGTGGTCCGGTGCAGCAGCTTGACGCCGAGGTGAGTTTCCAGATTCTGGATCAGGCGGGTAAGGGTGGCCTTGGGCAGGTCGAGCGAGTCGGCGGCACGCGCGAAGCTGCCCATGTCGACCACCCGGGTGAAGGCCTGCATTGAGACGAGACGATCCATGATGAGCTTCCGACGAATGTTTCCTGATGCTCGCCGAACGAGGCGACCTGACTGGCTGTATGGGGACTGGCTGCCGGGGATGTGAGGGTCGGGCGCCGTGCGTGGCCTCCCGAACCCTGGACCGGGCGCTGGCCGGCTGGGCCCGAGAAGCGGTGCGCAGCCGCGAGAGCGGGAGTGAATCACATTTCCCAAGACCTTGTCATGCGTGGGGTCTCAGCGTGCCGATTATTCCAAACGCGGAATAGTGCGTTGGCAATCTCTCGCTTTATCCCATCGGCGTCAATCACCATAATCCGTCGCATCGCAACACATGATAGGCGTGCCAACGAGTTTCGGCACGCCCGCCACGGTGCCCATGCCACAGTCGCCAAGCCAACGCTCACCCGCCGCCCCTTCCGCCAACGGCAACGGGCAGGCGCGCGTCACGGAACACAAGGTGGCAAGCGGCGAGCGCGAGATCTCGGTGTGCATCTGCTACCCGCCCGGTTATCCCGCGCCGGCCGCCGAGGGCGGTGCGCCGCTGCCGTGGCTGATGTACCTGCACGCGGGCGGATTCGTGGACGGCGGGCTGGAAAGGGCGCGGCAACTCGTCCAGTCGCTGGCGGTTTCGGTACCGGCAGTTGTGGTGACGCCGGCGTATTCGCTGGCGCCGGATCACCCGTTCCCGGCCGCGCCGGAAGACGCGTACAGCACCGTGGAATGGGTGTTGCGCCATGCGCGCCGGCTGAAGGTGGACAAGGGCCGCTTTGCACTAGTCGGCGAAGAAGCGGGCGGCAACCTGGCGATTGCGCTGTCGCAGATGCTGCGCGACCGCTGCACGGCGCAGCCGCGCGGACAATGGCTGATCCGGCCGGTGACGGACCCGTGCCTGCAGCATGCCTCTTGCGCGGGCCCGGGTGGCGGGCAGGTGCCGCTGGAAACCCTGCGGCGGCTGGCCTGCAACTATCGCGAATACCTGCCGACGCCGGCAGCCAGCGTGCATCCGTATGCCGCGCCGGCGCTGGCTTCGCGCCTGGCGGGGCTGCCACCCACGCTGGTGCAGGTGGCGGAAGTCGATGCGCTGCGCGCGGAAGGCGAAGCCTTTGCGGGGCGCCTTGCCAAGGCCGGCGTCCCGGCCGAGGCCATGATCATGCCCGGCGCCTGTGGCGACGGCGTAGAAGAGACCCATGACGATTGTCAGTCGTGGGTCGACGAAGGTGCGCGGTTCCTGCGGCGATGTCTGGCCGCGGCCGACGACACCTCATCCCGGCGCGAAAGCCGGCCCTGAAGTTGACCCGGAACGGGCCTGCCGGCTGAGGCCTTCCGGGAAACCGCCAGCCGGTACTGATGCCGCCAAGACGGACTGCGCGGCATCCGGCAAACAGTCTTGCTGACCTGTCCGAACCATTCCGGACCGCTTCGCGCGGCCCGGCGGCGGCGTTCGCGCTTTTGTTTTTCCAGTTGAAGAAAGCCAGCAACAGGAGTGAAGAAATGAATACCCAGAATCGACGCACGTTGATCGCGATTGCCATCGTGGTCGTACTCGGCGCCGGCGTAGCCACCTCCATGCTGCGGCCGTGGCATGGCGGCGAGGCGCATGCCAATACGCCGCCGCCGGCCCCGACCATCGAGGTGGCCAGCGTGGTCGGCAAGACCATCACCGAATGGGACGAGTTCTCCGGCCGCATCGAAGCGGTTGACCGCGTGGAAATCCGCCCGCGCGTCTCCGGCACGATCGAAACGGTGCATTTCCGCGAAGGCTCGATCGTCAAGAAGGGCGATCCGCTGTTCACCATCGACCCGCGTCCATACGCCGCCGAAGTGGCAAAAGCCGAAGCGGCACTAGCCGCGGCACAGGTACGCGCTTCGCACGCGCAGACGGAAAAGGCTCGTGCCCAGCGCCTGCTGGACGACAACGCCATCTCGAAGCGCGAGTTCGACGAGCGCATCAACGCGGCCAGCGAAATGTCGGCCGACGTGCGCGGCGCGCAGGCGGCGCTGGAGGTGGCGAAGCTGAACCTGAGCTATACGCGCATCGTTGCGCCGGTCTCGGGCAAGGTATCGCGTGCGGAAATCACGGTCGGCAACCTCGTGGCGGCGGGCGCCGCGTCGCCGCCGCTGACGTCGGTGGTATCGGTCTCGCCGGTGTACGCGAGCTTCGACGTCGACGAGCAAAGCTACCTGCGCTACACGGCGCCGGGCGCCAGCGGCGGAAAGAATGGCCTGCCGGTGTTCCTGGGCCTGGCCAACGAAGACGGCACTCCCCACGAGGGCAAGATCCACTCGATCGACAACCGGCTCGATACGCGCAGCGGCACCATCCGCGTGCGCGCCGTGTTCGACAACGAGGATGGCCGGCTGCTGCCGGGCCTGTATGCGAAGGTCAAGCTCGGTGGCGGCGCGCCGCACGATGCCGTGCTGATCAACGACCGCGCCATCGGCACCGACCAGGGCAAGAAGTTCGTGCTGGTGGTCGACAAGGCCAACAAGCTGACCTACCGCGAGGTCGACCTTGGGCCGACTTATGAGGGGCTGCGCGTGATCCGCAAGGGCCTGAAGCCGGGCGAGAGCATTGTCGTGAACGGGCTGCAGCGTGTGCGTCCGGGCGATACGGTGGCGCCGAAGCCCGTCTCGATGGCGTTCCGCAGCGAACTGGAGCCGAGGTCATCCGCACCGGACCGCAAGCAGGCGTCCGCCGAGGCGGAAGGCAAGCCGGTGAGCTAAGCAGGCCGGGAAGCCCCGCTACAGACAGTCGATCGCATTTGCTTCCCCTGATGTGCATGGCGCCCGCCACGGCGGGCCGCCAGGGGGGCTTTCATGCCGAAACAGGCCGAGAACCAAGATGAATCTCTCGAAATTCTTTATCGACCGCCCGATCTTCGCGGGCGTGCTGTCGGTGCTGATCTTCCTGATCGGCGCCATCTCGATGTTCAAGCTGCCGATCTCGGAGTACCCGGAAGTGGTGCCGCCGTCGGTCGTGGTGCGCGCGCAGTTCCCGGGCGCCAACCCGAAGGTGATCGCCGAGACCGTAGCCACGCCGCTGGAAGAACAGATCAACGGCGTCGAGGACATGCTGTACATGAACTCGCAGGCCAACAGTGACGGCACGCTCACGCTGACGGTGACCTTCAAGCTGGGCACCGACCCGGACAAGGCCCAGCAGCTCGTGCAGAACCGCGTGTCGCAGGCGGAGCCGCGACTGCCGGAGGACGTGCGCCGCCTGGGCATCACGACAGTCAAAAGCTCGCCCGACCTGACCATGGTGGTCCACCTGGTCTCGCCGAACGACCGCTATGACATGACGTACCTGCGCAACTACGCGCTGATCAACGTGAAGGACCGCCTGGCGCGGATCCAGGGCGTGGGCCAGGTGCAGATGTTCGGCTCGGGCGACTACTCGATGCGAGTCTGGCTGAACCCGGAAAAGATCGCGGAACGCAACCTGTCAGCCTCCGACGTGGTCAAGGCCATCCGCGAGCAGAACGTGCAGGTGGCGGCCGGCGTGATCGGCCAGTCGCCGACGCTGCCCGGTACCGACCTGCAGTTGTCGGTGAACGCACAGGGCCGCCTGCAGACCGTGGAAGAGTTTGGCGACATCATCGTCAAGACCTCGCCCGACGGGGTGGTTACATACCTGAAGGACATCGCGCGCATCGAACTCGGTGCGTCGGAATACGCGCTGCGTTCGCTGCTGGACAACAAGTCCGCGGTTGCGATCCCAATCTTCCAGGCGCCCGGCTCGAACGCGATCCAGATCTCGAACGACGTGCGCAAGACCATGGCCGAGCTGAAGCAGAACATGCCGGAAGGCGTGGACTACAGCATCGTCTATGATCCGACGCAGTTCGTGCGCCACAGCATCGAGGCCGTGGTCCACACGCTGTTCGAGGCGATTGCGCTGGTGGTGCTGGTGGTGATCCTGTTCCTGCAGACGTGGCGTGCATCGATCATCCCGCTGCTGGCGGTGCCGGTGTCGATCGTCGGGACGTTCGGCCTGATGCACGCGTTCGGCTTCTCGATCAACGCGCTGAGCCTGTTCGGGCTGGTGCTGGCGATCGGTATCGTCGTGGACGACGCGATCGTGGTGGTGGAGAACGTCGAGCGGAACATCGAGGAAGGGTTGTCGCCAAAGGAGGCCACCTACAAGGCCATGCGTGAAGTCAGCGGCCCGATCATCGCCATCGCGCTGACGCTGATCGCCGTGTTCGTGCCCCTGGCGTTCATGACCGGCCTGACCGGTCAGTTCTACAAGCAGTTCGCGCTGACGATCTCGATCTCGACCATCATCTCGGCCTTCAATTCGCTGACGCTGTCGCCGGCGTTGTCCGCGCTGCTGCTGCGGGGGCATGACGCGCCCAAAGACTGGCTCACGCGCGGCATGGACAAGGTGTTCGGCGGCTTCTTCGCGCGCTTCAACCGTTTCTTCGGCCGCAGCTCCGACAACTATGGCCGTGGCGTGAAGGGCGTGATCCGCCGCAAGGGCTCCGTCTTCGGCGTCTATGCCTTGATGCTGCTGGCCACGTGGGGCATCTTCCAGATGGTGCCGAAGGGCTTCGTGCCGGCGCAGGACAAGCAGTACCTGGTGAGCTTTGCCAAGCTGCCTGACGGCGCCACGCTCGATCGTACCGAGGACGTGATCCGCCGCATGTCGGAGATCGCGCTCAAGCATCCGGGCGTGGAGTCGGCCGTGGCGTTCCCGGGCCTGTCGATCAATGGCTTCACGAACAGCCCGAGCGCCGGCATCGTGTTTGTGACGCTGGATCCGTTCGAGAAGCGCAAGGGCAAGGCGCTGTCCGGCGGTGCGATTGCCGCGGACCTGAATAAGCAGTATGGCTCGATTCAGGATGCATTCATCGCGGTGTTCCCGCCCCCGCCGGTGCAGGGCCTCGGCACGATCGGCGGGTTCAAGATGATGATCGAGGACCGCGCCGCACTCGGCTATGACGCGTTGTTCGATGCCACCAACGCGTTCATGGCCAAGGCGCGCGCCACGCCCGAGCTGGCCGGCATCTTCAGCAACTACCAGGTGAACGTGCCGCAGCTCGACGTGCAGCTCGACCGTACCAAGGCCAAGCAGCTCGGCGTGCCCGTGACCGATGTGTTCGAGACACTGCAGACCTACCTTGGCTCGGCCTACGTGAACGACTTCAACAAGTTCGGCCGCACGTACCAGGTCAAGGTGCAGGCCGACGCGCAGTTCCGCCAGCATGCCGAAGACATCCTGCAGCTCAAGGCGCGCAGCACCAGCGGCGAGATGGTGCCGCTGTCGTCGCTGGTGAAGGTGAAGCAGAGCTTCGGCCCGGACAGCGTGAGCCGCTACAACGGCTTTACCGCCGCCGACATGAACGGCGGTCCGTCGCCGGGCTTCTCGTCGGGCCAGGCGCAGGCCGCTGCCGAGCGGATTGCCGCCGAGACGCTGCCGAAGGGCATCGGCTTCGAATGGACCGAGCTGACCTACCAGGACATCCTGGCCGGCAACGCGGGCGTGTGGATCTTCCCGCTGTGCGTGCTGCTCGTGTTCCTGGTGCTGGCCGCCCAGTACGAGAGCCTGACGCTGCCGCTGGCCGTGATCCTGATCGTGCCGATGAGCCTGCTGGCCGCGATGACGGGCGTGTGGCTCACGCGTGGGGACAACAACATCTTCACGCAGATCGGCTTCATCGTGCTGGTCGGGTTGTCGGCGAAGAACGCGATCCTGATCGTGGAGTTCGCACGCGAGCTCGAGCACCACGGGCGCACGGTGGTGCAGGCCGCGATCGAAGCCAGCCGCCTGCGGCTGCGCCCGATCCTGATGACCTCGTTCGCGTTCATCATGGGTGTGGTGCCGCTGGTGGCGTCGACCGGCGCCGGTGCTGAGATGCGCCATGCCATGGGCGTGGCGGTGTTCGCCGGGATGCTTGGCGTGACCTTCTTCGGGCTGTTCCTGACGCCGGTGTTCTATGTGGCGCTGCGCCTGCTGGCCACGCGCAAGCAGCGTCGCGAGGCCTTGGCGAATGGCGCATCGGGCTCGCACGCCGTGCCGTCCGCAGAGTGATGGTGACCGATATGAATAATGTGATGACGCAATACCTGCCGAGGCTCGCAACGCTGGCTGCCGCGCTGGTGCTCGCCGGCTGCTCGCTGGCGCCGGCCTACAAGGTGCCGGAGACACCGACCGCCGCGACGTTCAAGGAAGCCGATGCCGCTGCCGCCGAGGGCGCGCAATGGAAAACCGCCAAACCGGCCGAAGGCCAGCAGCGTGGCGACTGGTGGAAGATCTTCGGCGATGCCGAGCTGGACCGGCTGATCGAAGCGGCCAACACCTATAACCAGGATCTGGCTGCCGCGGCAGCGCGCCTGAAGCAGGCGCGCGCGTTCACCGGCGCGACGGAAGCGGACCTGTATCCGCAACTGAGCGTAGGCCTCGATCCGACGCGTTCGCAGCCGTCGGCGGCGTCGCAGGGCCTGCCGGACGGCACGCGCGTGGCGCCGCAGACCGTGCTCAAGGCGCGCGCGTTCGCCAGCTACGAGCTCGACCTGTTCGGGCGCGTGGCCAGCAGTGTCAATACGGCGCGCGCCGAAGAGCAGGGCGCCGAGGACCTGTACCGCTCGGTGCAGCTCGCGCTGCAGGCCGATACGGCGCAGGCGTACTTTGCCCTGCGTACGCTCGACAGCGAGCGCGAACTGCTCAACGCCACGATCAGGCTGCGTGAAGACGGGCTGACGCTGCTGCGCAAGCGCTATGAAGCTGGCGAGACGACCGACTTCGACCCGGCCCGCGCCGAAGCCGAACTCGGCACCGCGCGCGCCGACCTGGCCGGCATCGAGCGCCGCCGCGCCAACCAGGAGCATGCGCTGGCCGTGCTGACCGGCGTATCGCCTTCGCAGTTCGGCCTGGCCGCGAAGCCGTTCGATACGGCGCCGGTAGCAGTGCCTGCGGGCCTGCCTTCGGAGCTGCTCGAACGCCGCCCCGACATCGCGGCGGCGGAGCGGCAGATGGCGGCGGCCAATGCGCGGATCGGCATCGCGAAGGCAGCGTTCTTCCCGCGCATTTCGCTGACGGCGTTGTTCGGCTTTGAGTCGGCGGACCTGTCGAACCTGTTCCGGTGGTCTTCGCGCACGTGGATGCTCGGCCCGCTCGTCGGCACGACGATCGCGCAGACCGTGTTCGACGGCGGCCGCAACAGCTCGAACCTGGCCGGCGCCCGTGCCGCGCACGAGGAGAGCGTGGCGCGCTACCGGCAGACCGTGCTGGTGGCATTCCGCGAGGTCGAGGACAGCCTGGCCGATGTGCGCTGGCTCAGCCAGCAAGCTACGGCGCTCGACGGCGCCCTGGCCGGGGCAAGGCGGGCCCAGCGCATCTCGCGCAGCCGGTACGATGCCGGCGCGGTGGACTACCTGACCGTGATCGATGCCGACCGGACAGTGCTGCAATCGCAACGCGATGCCAACGCGGTGGCCGGGTTGCGGGCTGCGGCGACGGTGGCGCTGGTGCGCAGCCTGGGCGGCGGCTGGGGGCCAGTGCCGGAGGCGGTGGCGGCCGGTTCCGGAACACCCCCGCCGGACAGGGCGCAGAGCGGGCAACTGTAGCCGGAGTGCGGTGGACGCCGCTCGCTACGCCGCCAGCCAGGCGATGTCTGGAGAGGTATCGTCGCATGTAGTAACATCTCTACGTAGCAACGTTCAGATATCGTTTTGCGCAGGAGGCAACGTGAGCGTCGTCACCATGTCCAGCCGCGAGTTCAACCAGTCCGCCGGGGACGCCAAGAAGGCCGCACAGTCCGGTCCGGTGTTCATCACCGATCGAGGCAAGCCGTCGCATGTGCTCATCACCATCGAGGAGTACCGGCGGCTGGTAGGCGGCATCACTATGCTGGCCGATGCACTGGCCCAGCCCGAAAGCGCGGATATCGATTTCGAGCCGCCGCGCGCCGGCGGCATCTTCCGCGCTCCGGATATTTCCTGATGTTCGTACTCGACACCAACGTCATTTCCGAACTGCGCAATCCTGCCAGGGCGGACCCGAAGGTGCTGGCCTGGGCGTCGACGCAGCCAATTGGCGCCCAGTTCATTTCCGCGATCACCGTGCTTGAACTGGAAATGGGCGTGCTGATGAAGGAGCGCAAGGACGCTGCGCAGGGTGCCATGCTGCGCGCCTGGCTCGAAGGCCGCGTGCTGCCGCAGTTCGCCGGGCGCGTCCTGCCTGTCGACCAGGCGGTGGCGCTGCGGTGTGCACGCCTGCATGTGCCCGATCCGCGCGCGGAACGCGACGCCATCATTGCTGCCACGGCATTGGTGCATGGTATGAGCGTCGTGACGCGCAATGACGCCGATTTCATCGCGACCGGGGTTCCCTCGGTCAATCCGTGGCGCTGACGCCTATGCTGGAACGATAACGTGCCGCGTAGCCTGCAGTACTGCGGGAGCTTGGCATCGCGCCCTGACGCGCAGCGTCTATCGTTTCATGCGACCTCACACAATGCTGTTCCGGGTGCTGGTTGTCGTCGCGATCGGCATTGCATTGCTGTTCGTGCCATTGCCCTGGACCGACACCACCCGTATCCACAATGAAGCGGTCATCTCCCGGCCCCCGGCCGCGGTGTTCGATTATGTCTCCACGCCCGGCAACTGGCCGTCCTGGCATCCGTCTTCGCTGGGCGTGGCGGGTGCCACGGATCACTCGCTTCAACCCGGCGAGCGCGTGACCGAAACCTTCGTTGTAGCGGGACGCAGCGGCGTGGTGGTCTGGACCGTGACGAAAAGCGATCCGCCCCGCACGTGGATGATCGAAGGGGAAATCGAAGGGCGCAAGGCCGGCACCGTGACGTACACGCTGACCCCGGCACTGACTCCGTCACTCACGCCGGCAGAGGAAAGCACGCGCTTCGAGCGGGACTTCAGCTATCAGTCGCCGACCCTGTTGTTCGTCCTGATGAACCGGCTCGTGCTGCGCCCGCGCATCGAGGCGGAGTCGGCCGAGGCTGTCAGGCGCCTCAAGGCCAGGCTGGAAGCCGCGCGTTGAGCTCGGGCGGCGCAGCTTGCACGGCGGCGTGATCCGCACTAAGTTGGAACCACCATCACCTGACGGCAGCCCCCGGCTCCGTCCTCTGGGATCACATGGCTCATCCCATGGCCCGGCGTCCTTGCCGCATGGCGATCTGGCTGCTGGCCGGCGCAGCCGCGCTGGCCCTCGCGTCACAGGCACAGACGAGGCCGCTTATGTCACTTGCACTGATTTCCTCCGCGTTCGCCCATGGCGGCGAGATCCCGGCGCACTTCACCTGCGAGGGCGCAGATGCTTCGCCGCCACTCGCGTGGTCGGGCGTGCCGGCCGGGACGGTCAGCCTGGCGCTGATCGTCGATGACCCGGATGCCCCGGATCCGGCCGCGCCCCGCCACACGTGGGTGCACTGGGTCATGTACGACCTGCCACCGCTGGCTGGCGAGCTGGCGCAGGGCGTGCGACGCGAAGACCTGCCGGCCGGTACCCGGGAAGGGCTCAACGACTGGCACCGGACGGGCTATGGCGGACCATGCCCGCCGATCGGGCGCCATCGCTACTTCCACAAGCTGTACGCGCTCGACGTGGCGCTGCCTGACCTGAGCATGCCCGACAAGGCCGCACTGGAGCGTGCCATGCAGGGCCATATCCTGGCGCAGGCCGAGCTGATCGGTACCTACCGGAAGCAAGGGCACTGAGCGGCCATGCGGGAAGCTTCCATGGGAACTGCCCATCCTCAGATGCGTGCCAGGCATGCCCGCGCTGCGGGCATCGGCTTGCTGGCGGCCATGGTATTGTGCGCAGCGGGTCCGTTGCATGCCCAGCCGCAGGAATCGGGTTCGATCACCGTGGGGGGCTCCGCGCATGTGCGCGGGCCGGTGGTCGTGCACGGCACGCTGATTGTCGCCGGGCGGGTACACGCGCGCGGGCCGCTGACCGCCGCGTACTTCTCCGGTCCTGCCACGGCCAGAGGCCTGCCGTATGCGGCGGGCTATCTCAAGGTCTTCAACGGACCGCTGACGGTGCATGGGTCCATGGTGGTCAAGGGCGACCTTGAGGTCGATGGGCCCCTTACAGTCGACGGTCCGCTGGAAGCGAATGGCGGCATCGACGCGGACGGCCCGATGCGGGAGCGCGACTACGCACGCTGACGCCGCCGCATTGCCAGGTGCCGTGGTATCCGGAGCGGCCTGTATTGCACAATATGGGCCTTGGATCACAACCCACCCCGGAGCCTCGCCATGGCGAAGCAGGACGCACTCGGCCTCAGGAGCATTGCGCTGTTCGAAGCCGCCAAAGGCGCGCTGGTGATCGTAGCCGGACTCGGACTGGTCGCTTTGCTCCACCGGGATGCGCAGGCGCTGGCCGAATCGATCATCATGCGCCTGCACATCAATCCGGCCAGCCGCTATCCCACCATCTTCCTGTCATTGCTGGCCAACCCCGGTGACGCGCGCCTGTGGGCCATCGGCGGCTCTGCCGCGGCGTACGCGCTGATGCGCTTCGCCGAAGCCTGGGGGCTGTGGCACCGGCTGGCCTGGGGCAACTGGCTGGGGGTCTGGTCAGGCGGCATCTACCTGCCGCTTGAACTCTACGAAGCGCTGGCGCACCCGAGCTGGCTGCATGCGGGCCTGGCAGTGGCGAACCTGTTGGTGGTGCTGTACCTGGCCAAAGGACTGGTGCGCCACGAAGTCACGTCTTAAGAGAGCGGGGCTGGCGAACCAGGAAACTTTCAAGAGACAAACGGGCTTCCGGCGAAGCCCGGCCGGAATCCGAAAAAAATTGCATGTCGGTGTAATGCCGGGCGATGGTGGCGCGACCAACGGGAACATTCACCCCGCCTGGAGACTGCCATGCAAACGACCCTCGCCAAGACCCTGCTGACTGCCGCCGCCGCAGCAGTTGCAGCCCTTTCGATCGGCACCGTACAGGCTGCCGGCAACGCCGCGCAGCGCACGCCCGATCCGTACACCGATGGCGCCCGCGCGCGCCAGGTCGATCCGTTCACCGACGGCGCGCTGACGATCGCGGGGATGGACACCTCGGGTGTGTCGGCGGCGCCGGCACGCAGCATCGATCCGTACACCGATGGCGCCCGCGCGCGTCAGGTCGATCCGTTTACCGATGGAGCGCTGACGATCGCAGGGATGGACACCTCGGGTGTGTCGGCGGCGCCGGCACGCAGCATCGATCCGTTCACCGATGGTGCCCGGACCGTCGCCGGCATGGACACGCGTGGCGTGTCAGGTACGCCTGGCCGCAGCTTCGATCCCTATCGGAACGACTGGCGCGTCTGAGGCGTGCCGGCCACGGTGGCGCATGCCGCCAGCATGATCGCGAGCAGCGCGGCCAGCCCCACGCTGCCGCCGCCGCCCTCCGGCCCGCTCGCCATGTCGCCACCGCCGCGCGGCAATGCGCTGGCCTCGGGGGCCGCCTCGCGCCAGGACAGGTCCACGAGGACGGGATCATGGTCCGATGCGCGCCAGGCATCCGGCGCGTAGTAGCGTTGCTGCTGGGCCGCGCTGCGGTAAGCCTGCGCATAGGCAAAGGCCACGGGTTCGTCGGCATTTGCATGCCAGATGCCGACAGCGCGGATGCGGCTGGCCAGTGCCGCGTCGGCCAGCGCGTAGTCGAGGTAGCCGGCCTGTCCGTCGAAGACATAGGTGTAGGCATCCTGCCCCGCCAGCCTTGCCACCATGTCGTCATAACCCCGGTGCGCCAGCAGCCGGATGGGATCTTCCATAGCATAGCTGTTCAGGTCGCCGATCACGAGCGTGCCGGCGCCGGCGATGCCGGTGGGGGCAGTGTCCAGCCATTCGGCCAGTGCATGCGCGGCGCGTGAGCGGGCGGCGTTCCAGCAGCCCTGTCCATCGCCCTGGTCACGCTCGGCCCCGTCGGCATCTGCGCAGCTCTTGGACTTTAAGTGGTTGACCACCACAGTAAAGGCTTGCGCCGCGTTGCCGGCAGGCCGGAATGTCTGCGCGAGCGGCTGGCGGCTGCGTGCGTCGAGAAATGCTGTCGCGGGTGCGCCCACCGGCGTCACCGCGCGTTCGTTGTAGAGCAGCGCGACGGCGATGGCGTCGGTGCCCAGCCTTGGCGTGCCCGGATCGGCCACACGCCAGCCGGGGCCAAGTTGCGCGGCAAGGCGCTGCACGGCACTGCGCGGGCCGTAGCCGTTGTTCTCCACTTCCATCAGGCCGATCACGTCGGCATCCAATGCACGCAGTGCCGCAAGCAGCTTGGTTTCCTGCCGCTCGAACTCGGCGGCGTTCCTGGCGCCGCGGTTGTCCGGCGCATCGAAGCCGCCGCCCTGGCCGTCGCCGTTGAAGTAGTTGAGCACGTTGAACGCGGCAACGCGCACATCGGTGCCGGCGGCGCGCGCCGGGGCCGGACGGCGCGGATTGGCGGCTGTGAATCCGGGGGGCGCTGCGCCTTGTACGGGCTGCACGCGCCAGGTGCCGTAGCGCTTTTCCAGCACGCCGCGCACGCCGGTGATGGTGTCGCCGGCACGCACGGGGTTTGCCGTGCTCAGCCCCGGCGCAGGGTAGGGGACGAGAGTGGGGTTTTGCTGGCTCGAGCCGTCGTCGAGCACCAGGCGGTTCAGCGCATTGGCGGCGGCGACTTGCGCAGCGCCTTCGCGCGGCGCCGCGACAGCCGTCGGAATGCGCAGCCGGCCATGCCCGAGCAGCAGGCTGCCGTAGCGGCCCAGTTCATGGGTGTCGTTGACCGTCAGCGTCTGGGGCAGGCTGACCAGCATGCCTTCGCGCGCGGCCAGCGCCGCCTCGTCGGGCACGGGCAGGATCAGGCCGGCCGGGGTGACGGTCCGCTCCGTGGCGCAGACCGATGGCGTGCCCGACAGGGCCAGTTGGGTCTGGCCATAGCGTTCCTCGACCGTGCCGGCCAGGCGCAGCAGGTCGCCGGCGCGCGCGGTGTAGCGCGGCGCATAGACGAACAGGCCTTCGGACACGCCGGGGCGATGCTGCCGTCTCGCATCGTCCTGCTGGACAAAGAAACCCATGAAGCCGTCGGGTCCGCTGTAGTCGGCCGTGACCACCACTTCGATCTCCACCGGCTTGCCCGCCAGCGGCGAAGTGTTTGATGCGCCTTGTACATCGGCAATGAGCGTGGATGGCGAACCGCACGGTGCGGTGGCCGCAATGGCAAGGGGCGTGTTGCTGGCGAGCAGCAGTCCGGCTAACAGGGCATTCGGCAGCTTCAGGGACATGGCGGTTCATCATGGCGTCAAGGAAAGCCGCGATGCTATGGCGAGCGAGTGACGAAAGGGTTGCGGCGACACGACCCGCACGCGTGATCGTGCTAAGGTAGTGTCATGCCTCCGGCACGCGCCGGCAGCCACCCCAACCAGATAACAGGGACATCATGATCAAGGAAATCGCACAAATCACCGTCAAGTCCGGCAGCGAAAGCCAGTTCGAGCAGGGCGTGGGCAAGGCCACGCCGCTGTTCCTGCGTTCGCGCGGCTGCCACGGCGTGCAGCTGTTCCGCTCGGTCGAGCAGCCGCAGCAATACACGCTGGTGGTCGAGTGGGAAACCGTCGAAGACCACATGGTGCATTTCCGCGAATCGCCCGAATTCCAGCAATGGCGCGAGCTCGTCAGCGACTGCTTCGCGGCCCCGCCGCAGGTCGGCCACGTCGCCAAGGTACTGTAAGCCGAACACACATGCCGGCGTCTCAGGAGCGGCCCCGCCATTTCTCCATGCTGCGCGAGCTGCAGCTCGCGGACGTGTTCACGCTGGGCAATGCGGCGTGCGGCATGGCGTCGGTGTTCTTCGCCATGTTCTACGTGGCCACGCCGACGCCGGCGCATTTCTTCACCGCGGCCGCGCTGGCGCCGCTGGCATTCATCTTCGACGTGCTGGACGGGCGCATCGCGCGCTGGCGCCACCAGCATTCCGCGCTCGGGCGCGAGCTCGATTCGCTGGCCGACATCATCTCTTTCGGTGTCGGCCCGGCCACGCTGGCCTTCGCCGCGGGCATGCGCGGCGGATGGGACCTGGCGGTTCTGATTTTTTTTGTCTGCTGCGGCGTCAGCCGGCTTGCGCGGTTCAATGTCACCGCAGAAGCGCTGTCGGCCGGCAGCGACAAGGTGAAGTACTTCGAAGGCACGCCGATTCCCACCAGCGTGCTACTGACGGGCGTGCTGGCCTGGTGCGCTGCACAGGACCGCATCGGTGCAGCGCTGCCCGGCGGCGTATGGACCATCGGGCCGGCCGGGTTGCATCCGCTGGTGCTGCTGTTCGCGCTGTCAGGCTCATTGATGGTCAGCAAGACGCTGAGGATTCCCAAGTTCTGAGTTTCCTGCACCCACGCAAGCTGCGGGAAGGCGCGCTACGCCGCCTCCGTACCCTGGTCGAGCGAGAGTGAGCGCGCGGCCTCGATCAGCCGTTCGCGCGCTTCATCCAGCGACGGACCCGCATGGCGGTCGATACGCCGGATGTACGGCGAAGTCAGCACCGCCATCGCATGCCCATGCGGATCCAGGATGGGGCAACTGATATCCACCACACCGAACGATTGCAGGCTCTCGCGCTGCTTGTAGCCAAGCTCGCGGATCGACGCCAGCGTCTGCGCGAGCTCTTCCTCCGGCATCGGGACTTCGCCCTCCACCGCAATATGCTGGGCCAGCATCTGCTCGCGCTGCTCGTCGGCCTGGCACGCGAGCAGGACGTGGCCCGAGCCGGTGTCCAGCAGGCCGACGCGCGCGCCCAGGCGGATTGACAGGCCCCATGCGCTCGGGCCCGGCACCTGGGCCACGATCAGCACATTGCCGCGGTCGTACATGCCCAGGTGGCAGGACTGTTCCGCCTGGCGCGCGTACAAATCCATCACGGGCAGCGCCTGCGTTACCAGGCGATTGACGGGCGGATGCCTGTGCGCCATCGCGAACAGCTTCAGGCTGAGCGCGTGGCGGTCTCCGCCCGCGGAGCGGATCACATACTGCCGCGCCACCAGGCGCTCAAGCATCCGGTAGATCTCGCTGGGCCCGCGGCCCAGCGCCTTGACGATCTCTGCGCGTGTCAGGCCGTCCGGATGCTCGGCGAGCAGTTCCAGGATATCCAGTCCCTTGTCCAGGGCCGGGGCGCGGTAACGGTCGTTGTCTTCCACAGAATCTCGGTTTGTTTCTTGGCTGTGCACGGCGTTGCATCTTACGGGCTCTCCGTATGGTGGAACAAGTGATTCACCGGTAACCGATCCATCGTGCCAGCACCACAGGGAAAACCCCAGCAAATGCCGCACTTGACGCGCTCTCATTCGTGTATGAATAATATGTTCACCAATAAATTTTAAAAAGAGGTGCCGGAGCGGCCATGTTGGCGATGCCCCGGGGCTCTCGTAACGGAGGCAACACCATGGCAATTCGTGGCATTCCATTCCTTGCATCCCCCCGATCCAAGCCCCGCGGCAGTCGTGCGCGGGCGACTCGGTGCCTGGCGACGCTGGCGGCGCTGGCAGTCGTCCAGGCCGCCACCCCGGCACGGGCGGCGGACGCCGGCAAGATCGGCGTCAACCTGCCGCTGCTCACCTCGCCGTTCTGGCAGGCCTACAACAACTACATCCCGCAGATGGCGAAGGCCGCCGGCGTGGAAATCCTCGCCCCGGTCAACTCGAACCAGGATCCGGCGCAGCAGATCACCGATATCTCGAACCTGATCAACCTCGGTTCGAGCGGCCTGGTGGTGGCGCCGCTGGATTCGGCAGCTATCAGCCGCGCGCTGGACCTGGCCGAGAAGAGGAAGGTGCCGGTCGTGGCCGTGGACGTGGCCCCGACCAAGGGCAAGGTGGCGATGGTGGTGCGTGCCGACAACCGCGCCTATGGCACCAAGTCGTGCCAGTTCCTCGGCCAGAACGTGAAGGCCGGCAAGGTGGTCCAGATCATGGGCGACCTGGCCTCGGTCAACGGCCGCGACCGCACCGAGGCCTTCCGCGCCTGCATGAAGGGGTTCCCGAACCTGAAGGTGCTGGAGATTCCCGCGGGCTGGAAGGCTGATGCCGCGGCGGCCGCGCTGGACAGCCTGCTGTCCGCCAACCCGGACGTGAAGGGCATCTACATGCATGCCGGCGGCGTGTACCTGTCGCCGACCCTGCAGACGCTGCGGCGCAAGGGCTTGCTGCATCCGGCCGGTGACCCGGGGCATATCGTGGTCATCAGCAATGACGGCATTCCGCAGGAATACGAGGCCATCCGCAAGGGCGAGATCGACGCCACCATCTCGCAGCCCGCCGACCTGTACGCGAAGTACGGCCTCCACTACATCAAGGCGGCGCTGGCCGGCCAGACCTTCCGGCCCGGGCCTACCGACCACGGCAGCATGATCGTCGAGGTCTCCCCCGGGGTGCTGGAAGACCAGTTGCCCGCGCCGGTGGTGACCCGGCAGAACGTCGACGACAAGTCCCTCTGGGCCAACCAGCGATGAGTGCGCCGATCCATGCCGCGCAGCGGCGTGACGCACTGGCGCCGCCCGTGCTGGAGGCGAGCGGGATCTCCAAGCGGTTCGGCGCGACCATCGCGTTGCGCGACGTCAGCCTCAGCGTGATGCCCGGCGAGTCTCACGCGCTGGTGGGCCGCAACGGCGCGGGCAAGTCGACCCTGGTGTCGATGCTGACCGGCCTGCGGCAGCCCGACACCGGCTCGATCCGTTTCCATGGCGAGGCCGCGCCGCCGGTGTCCGACAGCGAGGCGTGGCGCAGCCGCGTGGCCTGCGTGTACCAGCACTCCACCATCATCCCGGAACTGACGGTGGCGGAGAACCTGTTCATCAACCGCCAGCCCACCCGGCGCGGCTGGATCGACTGGCAGGCACTGCGCCGGCTGGCGCGCGGGCTGCTCGACACCTGGCAGGTGGACGTGCACGAGGACATGCGCGCCGCCGACCTGTCGGTGGAAGCCCGCCAACTGGTGGAGATCGCCCGGGCGCTGTCGTACGGTGCGCGCTTCATCATTCTCGACGAGCCGACCGCGCAACTCGACGGCGACGAGATCAAACGCCTGTTCCGGCGCATCGGCGCCTTGCAGCAGGAGGGCGTGACGTTCCTCTTCATTTCGCACCACCTGCAGGAAATCTATGACATTTGCCAGTCGGTGACGGTGCTGCGCGACGCCCGGCACATCGTTTCCGCGCCGGTGGCGGGGATGCCGAAGGACAGGCTGATCGAGGCCATGACCGGCGAGCGCGGCGGCCTGCTGGCCGCGGACGCGCGCCGGCGGGCGCCGCTGCGCGATGCGCCCGCGGTGCTCGACCTGCAGCAGTTGGCAGGCGCGGACTATCGCGACGTGTCGCTGCAGGTGCGCCGCGGCGAGGTGGTGGGGCTGACCGGTGCAACCAGCAGCGGCCATGTCGGCGTGGGCGAGGCTGTGGCCGGGCTCAGGCGGCCCGTGGCCGGATGCATCCGCCTGCACGGCGAAGCCCTGCCGCCCGGCGACGTCGCGCAGGCGCTGGCGCGCGGCGTGGGCTGCGTGCCCAGGGAGCGCCATCGGGAGGGGCTGGTGCTGGGGCAGTCCATCGGCGAGAACGCCACCATGACCGTTCCCCACCGGCTGGGCCGCTTCGGCTTTCTTTCGCCGGCACGCAAGCGCGCCCTGGCACGGGACATGATCAGCGCGCTCGGCGTGGTGGCGCAGGACGAAACGCAGGCTGTCGGCAGCCTGTCCGGGGGCAACCAGCAGAAGGTCGTGATGGCCCGCGCGCTGGCCAACGACCCCGACGTGCTGGTTCTCATCGACCCCACCGCAGGCGTCGACGTCAAGTCCAAGCAGGCCTTGCTGGCCGTGGTGGACCGCGTGCGGGACGAAGGCAAGGCCGTGCTGCTGGTGAGCAACGAACTGGACGACCTGCGCGCCTGCGACCGCGTGCTGGTCATGCTGCGCGGCGCCGTGTGTGCCGAGTTTCCGGCTGGCTGGGAAGACAGCGAGCTGATTGCCACGATCGAAGGAGTCAACCTCAATGAAAACGCGTGACATGGCCGCGGCCCCATCCGGCCGGGGCACCACGGTGGCGCCGCTAGCCGGCGGCCTGCGGCTGGAACGGCTGCGCGACGTTGCGCTGGTGCCGGCGCTGCTGATCCTGGTCGCGCTGGGGGCGTTCGTGAGCCCCAGCTTCCTGACGCAGGCCAACCTGGTCAGCGTGCTTGGTGCATCGGCGGCGCTGGCGCTGGTGGTGCTGGCGGAATCGCTGATCATCATCACGGGCAAGTTCGATCTCTCGGTCGAATCCATCGTCGGCATCGCGCCGGCGCTCGGGGCCATGCTGGTGATCCCCGCGGGGTCGGCCGGCTTCGGCACGGAGTGGCCGGTGGCGGCGGGGCTGCTGGTGGTCCTGGCGGTCGGCGCGCTCACCGGCTTCATCAACGGCTTCCTGGTGGTCAGGCTGCGGCTCAACGCCTTCATCGTCACGCTGGCCATGCTGATCGTGCTGCGCGGCATGCTGGTGGGCGCGACCAAGGGCGGCACGCTGTTCGACATGCCGCCAGCGTTCTTCGCGCTGGCCACGACCACGCTGCTCGGCGTGCCGCTGTCGGTCTGGCTGGCGGGGGCGGCCTTCGGCGTGGCGGGCATCGTGCTGCGCTACCACCGGCTCGGCCGCGCGCTCTTCGCCATCGGCGGCAATGCCCCGGCGGCGCGGGCGGCGGGCATCAACGTGGACCGCATCACCCTGGGCGTCTTTGTCGTGGCCGGCGTGCTGGCCGCGCTGGGTGGACTGATCGTGACCGGCTACGTGGGCGCCATCAACGCCAATCAGGGCAACGGCATGATCTTCACGGTGTTTGCGGCGGCAGTGATCGGCGGCGTGTCGCTCGACGGCGGCAAGGGCTCGATGCTCGGCGCGCTGTCCGGCGTGCTGCTGCTGGGCGTCGTGCAGAACCTGCTGACGCTGGCGCAGGTGCCGTCGTTCTGGATCCAGGCCATCTACGGCGCCATCATCCTCGGCGCGCTGATGGTCGCCCGGCTCACCGGCGAGAACCAGCAGTAGTGCGCCCGCTCCGCCGTCATCCCATCCGACATCCATCCGGACCCAACACGAATCCATCATGAGACTTACCGGGAAACGCATTCTTGTCACCGCCGCCGGCCAGGGCATCGGGCAGGCCAGCGCCAGGCGGTTTGCCGCCGAAGGCGCGCAGGTGCTGGCCACCGACATCAACCCGGCCGCGCTGCAGGCGCTGGCCGGCGAGTCCGGCATCCGCACCATGGTGCTGGACGTGTGCGACGCCGCGGCCATCCGCACGCTGGCCAGCCGGGAGCCGGCCTTCGACGTGCTGTTCAACTGCGCCGGCTACGTGCACCACGGCACGGTCCTGGACTGCGCGGAAGAGGACTGGGCGCACGCGTGGCAGCTCAATGTGTCGTCGATGTACCGGCTGATCCGGGCCCTGCTGCCGAAGATGCTCGACGCCGGCGGCGCTTCCATCATCAATATGTCGTCGGCGGCGTCCAGTGTGAAGGGCGTGCCCAACCGCTTCGCCTACGGCACCACCAAGGCGGCCGTCATCGGCATGACCAAGGCCATAGCGGCGGACTTCGTGACGCGGCGCATACGCTGCAACGCGATCTGCCCGGGCACCGTGGAATCGCCATCGCTGGCCGCGCGCATCGACGAGCAGGCGCGCCAGCAGCAGCGCGACCCCGCCCAGGTGCGCGCCGACTTCGTGGCCCGGCAGCCGATGGGCCGCGTGGGCACGCCGCAGGAGATCGCCGCGCTGGCGGCCTATCTGGCTTCGGACGAGTCGGCCTTCGTGACCGGCACTATCCATGTGATCGACGGCGGCTGGTCGAACTGAGCGCGCCGATCCCTGATTCATCATTCCCGAGAATCCAACCGATGAAACTACTGCGTCATGGCCCGCGAGGCCAGGAAAAACCCGGCGTGCTGGACGCCCGGGGCAACGTGCGCGACCTGTCCGCCGTGGTCGGCGACATCGCCGGTGATGTGCTGCGGCCGCAAGGGCTGGCCCGCCTGCGCGCGCTGGACCTCAATGCGCTGCCGCTGGTGGCCGGCGTGCCGCAACAGGAACTGCGCCTGGGCCCGTGCGTGGGCCGGGTCGGCAAGTTCATCTGCATCGGCCTGAACTATGCCGATCACGCCGCGGAATCGGGCATGGAAGTGCCGGCCGAGCCAGTGGTGTTCGGCAAGTGGACCAGTGCCATCTGCGGCCCGGACGACGACATCGAGATTCCGCACGACTCGGTCAAGACGGACTGGGAGGTGGAACTCGGCGTGGTGATCGGGCAGGGCGGCCGGGATATCGCCGAGGCCGACGCGCTGGCGCATGTCGCGGGCTACTGCGTCATCAATGATGTGTCCGAGCGCGAATACCAGCTGGAGCGCGGCGGCACCTGGGACAAGGGCAAGGGCTGCGACACGTTCGGCCCGATCGGCCCCTGGCTGGTGACCGCCGACGAAGTGCCCGATCCGCAGGCGCTGCGGCTGTGGCTGGAGGTGGACGGGCGCCGCTACCAGGACGGCTCGACGTCGACCATGGTGTTCGGCGTGGCGCACCTGGTGAGCTACCTGAGCCGGTTCATGAGCCTGCAGCCGGGCGACGTCATTGCCACCGGCACGCCGCCGGGCGTGGGGCTGGGGCAGAAGCCGCCGGTCTACCTGCGGGCCGGGCAGACCATCCGGCTCGGCATCGCAGGGCTCGGCGGGCAGACGCAGCATACCGTTGCCGCCCCGGTGCGCATTCCGCAGCGCCTGGCCGCGCATTCCGAGTAATTCCCGCAGAGCAGACCGATGACCCTGATTCGCTCCATGCGCGTCATTGACGTGCGTTTCCCGACCTCCGAACATCTCGATGGCTCGGATGCCATGAATCCCGACCCGGACTATTCCGCCGCCTACGTGATCCTGGAGACCGACCAGCCCGGCCTGGAAGGCCACGGCCTGACCTTCACCATCGGCCGCGGCAACGAGATCTGCTGCCTCGCCATCGAGGCCATGCGCCCGCTGGTGGAGGGGCTGGACCTGGACTGGATCCGCGCCGACATGGGCCGCTTCTGGCGCCACGTCACGTCGGACAGCCAGCTGCGCTGGATCGGCCCGGACAAGGGCGCCATCCACCTGGCTACCGGCGCCGTGGTCAACGCCGTGTGGGACCTGTGGGCCAAGGCCGAGGGCAAGCCGCTCTGGCGCCTGGTGGCGGACCTTACGCCCGAGGAACTGGTGCGCGCGGTGGATTTCCGCTATCTCACGGACGCAATTACCCCGGACGAGGCACTGGCCCTGCTGCGCAGGATGGCGCCCGGAAAGGCCGAGCGTATCCGCACGCTGGAGCGCGAGGGGTACCCCTGCTACACCACCTCGGCCGGCTGGCTCGGCTATGACGACGACAAGCTGCGCCGCCTGTGCCGCGAGGCCATCGACAGCGGCTTCCGGCACATCAAGCTCAAGGTCGGCCGCAACCTGCAGGACGACATCCGGCGCGTGTCCATTGCGCGCGAGGTGCTGGGGCCGGACCGCGAGCTGATGATCGACGCCAACCAGGTCTGGGAGGTCAGGGAAGCCATCGACTGGGTGCGCGAGCTCGGCTTCGCGCGGCCGTGGTTCATCGAGGAACCCACCAGCCCTGACGACGTGGAGGGGCACCGCGCCGTACGCGAGGCGGTGGCCCCGGTCAAGGTGGCAACGGGGGAGATGTGCCAGAACCGCGTGCTGTTCAAGCAGTTCATCACGCGCGGGGCCATCGACGTGGTGCAGATCGATGCGTGCCGGCTCGGCGGCGTCAACGAGATCCTCGCGGTGCTGCTGCTGGCGGCCAGGCAGGGGCTGCCGGTCTGCCCGCACGCGGGCGGGGTGGGGCTGTGCGAGTACGTCCAGCACCTGTCGATGATCGATTACATCTGCATCTCCGGCACGCGCGAGGGCCGGGTGATCGAGTACGTCGACCACCTGCACGAGCATTTCATCGATCCCTGCGTGGTGCGCAACGGTGCCTATATGCCTCCGCAGGCGCCGGGCTTCTCGATCACGATGAAGCCGGCCTCGCTCGAGCAGAACCGCTTCCGGGGCTGAGCGATGCAGCCGCTTCGCATCGACGCACACCAGCACTTCTGGCGCTATCGCGCCGGGGCCTACCCATGGATCGGCCCGGACATGGCGGTGCTGGCCGCGGATCACCTGCCGGAGGACCTGCTGCCGCAACTGCAGGCGCGGCGCATGGACGCATGCATCGCGGTACAGGCGCGGGCATCGCGGGAGGAGACGCGCTTCCTGCTCGGCCTGGCCGCCCGGCACCCGTGGATCGCGGCCGTGGTGGGGTGGGAGGACCTCGGTGCCGCCGGCCTGGACGCGCGCCTGGAGGAATGGGGCGGCCAGCCGAAGCTGCGCGGCTTCCGCCACCAGGTGCAGGACGAGCCCGATGCCGGGCACTTCCTGGCCGCGCCCGCGTTTGCGCGCGGCGTGGCGCTGCTGCAGGCCAGGGGCTACGCCTACGACGTGCTGGTCTTCAGCCATCAGCTAGAAGCGGCCGGCGCCTTCTGCGCGCGGCATGACGCGCACTGGCTGGTGCTGGACCACCTCGGCAAGCCGCCGGTCGGCAGCGCACCGGACGCCGCTGCGGGGATGGCGCATTGGCGGCGCGCCCTGGAGCCATTCCGGTACCTGCCCCATGTCGCCTGCAAGCTGTCCGGGCTGGTCACCGAGGCGGACTGGCGCACCGGCCTGGGTGCTGGCGACATCGGCCGCATGCATGGCTGCCTGGACGCGGCGCTCGACGTGTTCGGCCCGCAGCGCCTGATGTTCGGCTCGGACTGGCCCGTGTGCCGGCTGGCTGCGTCCTATGCGGACGTGCACGGCATCGTGCGGCAGTGGGCCGACCAGCGGCTTGGGCCGGAGGGGCAGCGGGAGTTGTGGGGCGGGACGGCGGCACGCTGCTACGGCTTGCCGGCTGGTGCCTGAATGCGGGTTTTGACAAGCGGAAAGGGGAAATCGCGATGGATCTGCACCTGCAGGACAAGATTGTGATCGTCACCGGCGGCGCCAGCGGCATCGGCGCGGCCATTTCGATGGCACTGGCGCACGAGGGCGCGGTGCCGGTGATCGGCGCAAGGTCGCCGATCGCGCCGGCATTCCGCGACAGCCTGCTGCAACTGCAGCCGTACGCACGTTTCTTCCAGCTGGAGCTGACTGACGAAGCGGCGTGCCGGGACATGGTCGCGGAAACCGTGGCGTCGTTCGGCCGCATCGACGGCCTGGTCAACAATGCCGGCGTCAACGACGGCGTCGGCCTCGACGCCGGGCGCGACGCCTTCGTGCGCTCGCTCGAGAACAACCTGGTCCACTACTACGTGATGGCCCATCTTTGCGTGCCGTACCTGCGCGAGAGCCGTGGCGCCATCGTCAACATCTCGTCCAAGACCGCGCTGACGGGGCAGGGCAATACCAGCGGCTATTGCGCGGCAAAGGGGGCGCAGCTGTCGCTGACGCGCGAGTGGGCCGCCGCGCTGGCGGCGGACGGTGTGCGCGTCAACGCTGTCGTCCCGGCCGAGGTGATGACGCCGCTGTACCGCGAATGGCTCGACAGCTTCGACGCACCCGCGCAGAAGCTCGCGGCCATCACCGCCAGAATCCCGCTCGGCCGGCGCATGACGACGGCCGAGGAGATTGCCGGCACGACGGTCTTCCTGCTGTCCGCGCAGGCTTCGCATACCACCGGTCAATGGGTGTTCGTCGATGGCGGCTATACCCACCTCGACCGCGCCCTGACGTGAGGCTGCCATGCGCCATTGCCTCGCCCTGGACCTGCGCGACGACCCCGCGCTCATCGCGCGCTACGAAGCACTCCACCAACGCATCTGGCCCGAGATCGCCGGGCACCTGCGCCGCCACGGCGTGACCGGCATGGAAATCTGGCGCGTCGGCACACGGCTGGTGATGGTGATGGACACCGACGACGCGCGCTACGACCCCGACAGCATGGCGCGCGCCGCCGCGGCCGACCCGAAGGTGCAGGAATGGGAAGCGCTGATGTGGACCTTCCAGGCACCCACGCCATGGACGCCGCCGGACCGGAAATGGGTGCCCATGACCCGGATCTTTGACCTGAAAGACCAGTAGAGGGCTGTCCGCGAACACCAGCCGTCTTCGCTCCCGCGGCGACGGAGGGACACGCTCGGCCTTTTTTTGCGCTGGATGGCGGAAAGGAAGAATTGGCGTCGCAACGAGGACGCAACAGTGACGCAACAGCGACGCAACAGCGACGGATTGAACAAGCCAGTGCGCTGCGTGTCCGCGGCGCCCGGTATCTGGCAGCAATGACCAACAGGAGACAGGAAGTGACGCGAAGAACAATACGACTGGCAGGCGTTGCCGCGCTGTGCGGCGCAGCTGCGACGGCAACTGCCGCGCAGGGCAGCAATGTAACGCTGTATGGCCGCGTGGTGGCGGGCGTGGATGTCCAGACCAATGTGCAGACGACGGATGGCGGCTCAGGCACCCTGTGGCGCGGTGCGGACAACCAGTGGGGGACCAGCATGTTCGGCCTGCAGGGCACCGAGGACCTGGGCGGCGGGCTCAAGGGCCTGTTCCACCTGGAATCCGGCTTTGGCGCCGCCAAGGGCAAGACCAATGGCGATGCGCTGTTCAACCGCCGCGCCTACATCGGGCTGCAGGGCGGCTGGGGCAAGCTCACGATGGGCAAGAACCAGCCCATTGCCGATGCACTGTGGGCCCTCGACCCGACCGGCCAGCAGTTCATCGGCTCGGCCACGCTGGTGCGCGGGCGCAACTGGCAGGGCCACGACAACATGGTTGCCTACGAGACCCCGAATCTGGGCGGATTCAGCGCGTTGGCGCTGACCAGCCTGGGCGAGCAGCCCGGCTCCGCCAGCAAGCTGCGCAAGGACGCGCTCTCTCTGACCTATACGGCGCCCGCCTTCGAGCTGCGCGCGATCTACGACGTGGCGCGGGACGCCAATGGCAAGTACAGTGACCTGTTCAACACGTCGAAGGAACTGACCCTGGGCGGCACGCTGTCCATCCGCGACTTCAAGCTGTTCGCCGGCTATGAAAACCTGTCCGCACCCGACAGCCCTGCCGGCGCGCCGACGAAGGCCAACCATTTCTGGCTGGGCGCGAACTACCAGCTCACGCCGGCGCTGACGCTGATCGGCGCGTTCTACCGCGTGATGGTGAACCGTGGCGGCGGTAACGCCAACCTGTACATGCTCGGCGCGAACTACAACCTGTCCAAACGCACGTTGCTGTATGCGAGCGTCGGCACGGTGCAGAACAGCGCGAACGCGAACTTCTCCGTTGAGGCCACCAACAACAATCCGGCGCCGGGCCGCAACCAGCTGGGCGCCTACACCGGCATTGCCCACTCATTCTGACCGTAGCGCGGCAGCAAGGTCGCCGTTCCTGCGTCGATCCGCCTGTGCAACTCGCGGAATACCTGGACCCGGTTGAATCGGACTATCGCACCGGCAGCTATGCGGCTGGAAGCCGAGGTGAACAGCCAGTGGCAGGCAGTTGGGTAGCGGCTCGGATATCGGCGCGAGCCGCTATCTCTCACTGGCCAGCCCCGTCACCGCATCGGCACTGCGCATCCGGGTAGTGTCGCGTGACCAGCGCCCGCCGAGCCTCTACACGTTCCAGGCCTTTGCGGCGGGCGGCTGAAGCGTTGGGGGGCTCACGCCTTCGCAGCTTGCGCTGCGTTGGCGTTGCCGGGCATGGCATTGCGCCTTGCCACCAGCGCCAGCAGCGCCGCCACCAAGCATGCAGCACCTGCGGCATACAGCGCAGGGGTATAGGTCAGAAGCAGGGTACGGCTCATTCCCGCCCCGAAGGCCGCCGTGGCCGCACCGACCTGGTGGGCCGCAAAGATCCAGCCGAACACCATGGGCGCGCGCTCGCGGCCAAAGGCGGTGGCGGCCAGCTTGACCGTCGGCGGCACGGTGGCAATCCAATCCAGGCCATAGAACATCGCGAAGATGGACAGGCCATACAGCGTGAAGGTCGAATGCGGCAGCCAGAACAGGGACAGGCCGCGCAGTCCGTAGTACCAGAACAGCAGCTTGCGGCTGTCATAGCGGTCCGACAGCCAGCCGGACAGGATGGTGCCGACAAAGTCGAACGCGCCCATCATGGCCAGCGCCGAGGCGGCCGGCACGGGGCCCATGCCAAAGTCGCCGCACAGCGCGATGAAGTGGGTCTGGATCAGCCCGTTGGTGGACAGGCCACAGATGAAGAAGGTGCCGGCCAGCACCCAGAACGCCTGGTTGCGCATGGCATCGCGCAGCACGACGAAAGGGCCGCGCAGCGTGAGCGGGGCGGGCGGTGGCGCAGGGGTGGCCGGGACCGCCGCGGGGACTTCGCCGAATGCGGCCAGGCCGACGTCGGCGGGACGGTTGCGCATGCATGCGAACACCAGCACGGCCAATACCGCGCAGGCAACCAGCACCGGTACCACAGCGACGCGCCAGCCCATGTGTTCGATCAGCCAGGCCGCCGCCGGCAGGAAGGCGAGCTGGCCGGTGGCCGAGCTGGCCGTGAGCAGGCCGATCACCAGGCCTCGCCGCGCGCTGAACCAGCGGTTGGCCACGACGGCCGCCAGCACCAGCGCGGTCATGCCGGAACCGATGCCAAGCATCAGGCCCCAGGCCAGGAACAGTTGCCACAGTTGTGTGGCGGCCGTGGCCAGTGCCATGCCGCCGGCAATCAGCGCCAGCGCGGCGCATACCACGTTGCGTACGCCGAAGCGCTCCATCAGGATCGCGGAGAACGGTGCCATCAGCCCGAACAGTGCGAAACGGAAGGCCAGGATCGATGAAATCTGGTCCGTGTTCCATCCCATCTCGCTGGTCAGCGGCTTGAGGAAAGCACCGGGCAGGCCGAGCGCTGCCGATGTCGTCAGCATGACGAGGAAGGTGATGGCGGCGACGAGCCACGCGTAGTGGATGCCGCGCCGGTCAAGCCGGCTGGAAATCGCTTGGGCGAACATGGGTCTCTCTGTCAAAGGCGCTTGCGGGGGTTTGGGGTGAGTCGGGCCATCCGCGTCCCGGCGGGGGCGCGAAGAACAGGGCGTCAAGGCGTTTTGGGATTGTTTGAGGGTTAGCCGGATGATGGCCCGAGCAGCCGTTCGCGCACGGCGTCGAGGATGCTGTCGGACATGGCGTGGCCTTCGATGGCACGTGCCAGCGTGACCGCGCCCACCAGCATGGCCATGCGGATCAGCGCTTCCTTGTGGCGCGTCTCGGCGCTGTCGCTGGCCACGGTCGTTTCCATGTCCTGGACCAGGGCCTTGAAGCCTTCCAGGTAAGCCCGCCGCACCGGCTTGTCGGCCGGCTCCCGTGCCACGTCGCTGGCGAGCGCCGCCGCCGCGCATCCGTGGCCCGGGTTGCTGCAATGCGCTTGCGTCAGATAGGGCTCGACCAGGTTGGCCAACATGGCCTGCCGGTCGCCCGCTGCACGATCGATGCGGCGTTCCCAGCGCGCTGCCGACTCCTCGAACGCACGTTTGCAGGCCCGCGCCGCGAGTGCGTCCTTCGACGCGAAGTGCCCATAGAAGCCGCCGTGCGTCAGTCCGGCGCCCGCCATCAGTTCGGCCACGCTGACGCCATTGAGCCCGCGTTCCCGGAACAGGCGCGACGACGCCTGCTCGATGGCTTCCCGATTCTTGTCGGCTTGTTCCCGTGATGCGCGCGCCATCTGAAGGCTCCCTTCGGAAATTGATGCTTGGCGAAGCTTAGATGATGGTCATAATTTTATCAATATATGTTTATCATCATCTAAATCGGTGGATTCAAATGTGCATACATATGAAGTCATCTTCAGCGCGTTGAAGGGATTTCCCGTATTGTCTCGTTGAACCGTGCCGGGCGACGATCCGGCCACAACCCATACCGCGCCGTGTCCAGTCCCGCTCCGATCCAATCCGCCTCACAGCCGGCGTCCGCCGCCAGCCCCCCGCAGCCCATGACCTCGCGCGAGCGCCGTGGCATGGCTGCCATCATGATTGCCGTGGCGCTGGCCACGCTGGACACGGCGATTGCCAACACGGCCTTGCCTTCCATTGCTGCGGACCTGCGCGCCACGCCCGCGGCATCGGTCTGGGTGATCAACGCCTACCAACTCGCGATGGTGGCCACGCTGCTGCCGTTCGCGGCGCTGGGCGGCATCCTTGGCCACCGGCGCGTCTATATCGGTGGCGTGACGCTGTTCATCGCCGCCTCGGTGGTGTGCGCGCTGGCGTGGTCGCTGCCGTCGCTCGCGGCGGCGCGTGTGCTGCAGGGCATCGGGGCCAGCGCCATCATGAGCGTCAATACGGCGCTGATCAGCGCAATCTTCCCGATCCACCGGCTGGGCCGCGGGGTTGGGTTGAACGCGCTGGTGGTGGGCGTGTCGTTCGCGCTGGGCCCTACCGTGGCGTCGGTAATCCTGTCTTTCGGTTCGTGGCCGTGGCTGTTTGCCGTCAACCTCCCGATCGGCCTGCTGGCGCTGGGCATCGCGCGCGGGGTCCTGCCGCAGACGCCGCGCAGCCAGCACGCGTTCGACCGCGTGGCAGCGCTGCTGAACGTGGTGGCGTTCGCCGCGCTGATCTTTGCCCTCGGCGAAGGCGCGCAGCGCGCACCGCTGGCCGAATCTCTGGCCGCTGCGGCCATCTTCGTGGTGGCGTTCGGCCTGCTGCTGTGGCGCGAGCGCGGCCACCCGGCGCCGATGCTGCCGGTGGACCTGTTCCGCCGTCCGATGTTCGCGCTGTCGACGCTGACCGCGGTCTGCTCGTTTGCCGCACAGGGGCTGGCCTTTGTTTCGCTGCCGTTCTATTTCCAGCATGTGCTCGGACGCGATCAGGTGGAAACCGGATTCCTGCTGACGCCGTGGTCCGTGGTGGTGGCGCTGCTGGCGCCCGTCGCCGGGCGCCTGTCCGACCGCTACCCGCCGGGCCTGCTGGGCGGCGTCGGCCTGGCCGTGCTGAGCGTTGGCATGGCGTCGCTGGCGCTGCTGCCGGCGAACCCGAGCGCGCTGGAGATCGGCATCCGCATGTGCATCTGCGGGGCCGGCTTCGGCTTCTTCCAGTCGCCGAACCTCAAGGCGCTGATGGCCAGCGCCCCGCGCGAGCGCAGCGGCGGCGCCAGCGGCGTGATCGCCACGGCGCGGCTGTTGGGTCAGGCTACCGGCGCGGCGCTGGTGGCGCTCAGCTTTGGCCTGGCCGGCAGCCACGGTCCTGGATTGGCCCTGGCGCTGGGCGCGGGGTTTGCCGCTGTCGCCGCCATTGCGAGCGGCCTGCGGCTGGTGATGCCGGCGGTGGCGCACTGACGGGTTTGGCCATGCCCACCGTCGGCCTAGAATCCACCGGACGGGCTTCCTATCACGGCACGCCGGTGCCGCCCCCAGTTCCGAACGACAAGGTATTCCCATGAGCCACCTGTTTGATCCTCTCGATATCGGCAACCTCACGCTGTCCAACCGCATCATCATTGCGCCCATGTGCCAATACTCGGCGCAGGACGGCAACGCCGGCGACTGGCACATGATCCACCTTGGCTCGCTGGCGCTGTCCGGCGCGGGCATGCTCATCATCGAAGCCACCGCGGTGTCGCCGGAGGGCCGCATCACTGCGGGGGATCTGGGCCTTTACGCTGACGAGAACGAGGCCGCGCTCGGCCGCGTGCTGAAAGCCATCCGTGCGCACGCTCCCATGGCCGTGGCCGTACAGCTCGCGCATGCCGGGCGCAAGGCTTCCAGCCAGGCCCCGTGGGATGGCGGCCAGCAGGTTGCGCCGAACGCGCCGGGCGGCTGGCAGGCCGTGGCACCGTCGGCCGTGCCGCATGCCGATGGCGAAGTGCCGCCCACCGCGCTGGACCGCGCCGGTATGGACAAGGTGCGCGATGACTTCATCGCCGCCGCGGTGCGTGCCGTGCGGCTCGGTATCCAGGGCATCGAGATCCACGCCGCGCACGGCTACCTGCTGCACCAGTTCCTGTCGCCGCTGGCCAACCATCGCGATGACGAGTACGGCGGCAGCCTGGAAAACCGCATGCGATTCCCGATCGAGGTCTTTGACGCCGTGCGTGCGGCGGTACCTGCGGATCGTCCTGTGTGGATGCGCATCTCCGCCACGGACTGGGTGCCGGGCGGCTGGGATATCGACGGCACGGTGGCCCTGTCAAAGGCATTAAAGGCGCGCGGTTGCGCGGCCATCCATGTCACTACAGGAGGCGTGTCACCCGCGCAGGCCATCAAGTTGGGGCCGGGCTATCAGGTGCCTTATGCCCAGCGCGTGAAGGCCGAGGTGGGGCTGCCCACCATCGCCGTGGGCCTGATCACCGAACCGGAGCAGGCCGAGGCCATCATCGCCGGCAACGAGGCCGATGCGGTCTCGCTGGCGCGCGCGATGCTGTATGACCCGCGCTGGCCCTGGCACGCCGCCGCAAAGCTGGGCGCAAGCGTGGCGGCGCCGAAGCAGTACTGGCGCTCGCAGCCGCGCGAGTTGAAGGACCTGTTCTCAGGCGCGAGCTTCGGCCAGCGCTGACCCGTTACCACGCCAAGCCGAAAGAGGAGGCCGCATGAAACCCCGTGTCACCCTGATCACGCTGGGCGTCGACGACCTGGAGCGGTCGCTGCGTTTCTATCGCGACGGGCTGGGCCTGCCGACCCAGGGTATCGTCGGCGAGCAGTTCGAGCACGGCGCCGTGGCTTTCTTCGACCTGCAGCCGGGCCTCAAACTGGCCATCTGGCCACGCGCCAGCCTCGCGCACGACACCGGATTGCCGGTGTCCGTCCGTTCCCCTGCCGGGTCTTCCCTGGCGCACAACGTCGGCAGCCAGGCCGAGGCCGATGCGGTCATGCAACAGGCCGCCGCGGCCGGGGCCACCATCGTCAAGCCCGCGCAGCCGACCTTCTGGGGCGGCTATGCGGGCTACTTCGCGGACCCGGACGGCCATCTCTGGGAGTAGCCTGGAACCCGCAGATGCTGCCCGCCGACTGAGGATGCTGCAGAAAGTGCCGGGCGGGGCGCAAGGCTGCCGCGCGCACTATAGTAGTACCTGACCTACGTGGCGCATCGCCGGAGGGAAGGCACGATGAAGGCATGCAAGACAACGTTCGGGCGGCCGCGCCGCCTTGCCGTCATGGCACTGGCATCAGCCGTGCTGATGGGCCTTGCCCCGGCTTCGCGGGCACAGTTGGGTGACGTGCTGAAGAATCCCATGGGCGGCGCCGGTGGCGCCGCGGAAAGCGCGACGGGCGGGCTGGGAGGGGTGGGTGGTGGCCTCTCGCTGCAGTCGCTGTCCTCGGGAAGCACGGGCAATGTTGCCGGGCTGCTGGATTTCTGCATCAAGAACAACTACCTGGGTGCGGGCGGCGGCGCGGCTTCGGTCAAGGACAAGCTGATGGACAAGCTTGGCGGGCCGTCCAAGGCTTCAACCGACAGCGGCTATACCAGCGGCGCAAAGGGCATCCTGCAGGACGGCCATGGCAAGACGCTGGACCTGAGCGGCAGCGGCCTGAAGGCCAAGGCCACCGAACAGGTGTGCGAGAAGATACTTTCGCAAGGCAAGTCACTACTGTGATTTTGCGCACTGCATCATCTTTTTGGCATTTTTCGCAGGGATTTCCATGATTGCCACACCGCTTCGAAGTGGCGACCATGGTCCAAAACAGACAGCAAAGGCATTGCGCCAGGGCGTCCCCCCAATTGAAGCGGCCTGGCGGCAGCACGATGTAGACCAATAAAAGCATCCGGGGCAAGACCCCACGGGAGACATCCATGCAAGTCTATGACGGCCTCGTGTACCTGACTGCGATGGTGCTGGTGTGCTTGTATGTCTATCTTGGCGTGATGACGCGCAGCACCGCGATCCGGCTGGGTTCTCCGGCCATCGTCGCGGTGCTCGTGCTGGTGTATTCGATGTCGCCGATGCACGCCGTCGGCTGAGTTCGCGGGGCGCCTGCCCGCCGCCATGGCGCGGCATCCGGGGCACGGTTTGCGATGCCGCAGGCCAAGCGCATCGCGACTACGGCGTGGTTCGGGCCAGACCTTCGCGCCTAGACTACTGCGTGCGCGCAGCGCAGCCGTAGGCGTCCTACCGATATCGCTGTTGGAAGGGACCACTCTGTAATCCGGGTTCGTTCGTACGCCCTGTCCCATCCTAATCATCTACGCGGCAGGCAATTGTGCTCGTCCTCTGATGCCTCGATCTCTTCGAGCCTTCGACGTCCCGATAAAAACGCGTTTTTGGTTACTTTTTCCGCTCGGGAAAAAGTGACTCGTCGGCTACGCCGGCGAAACAGCCACGCCTGCCAAGCACGCCAACCCAATCATCCCCACAGACCCCGCACTTCGACAAAAAACCATTTTTTCCGCCTCGTCCCGGATCGCACAAGACTGAGATCGGCAACCACGTCCATAACCGGTCACGACAGCCGGTGCCGCCCGCCACGCAGGAATCCGCAACAATTCGTACGGCAAAACCCAAACCTGCCGACGCTGGCCTGCGAATTCGGCCGGCGTGCCGTAAGGCATTCCCCGAGCGGCACCGCAAATCGTCGGATACGACGAACACCCCTCACCAGACCCTGTCCAGAATTTTTTCGAGACCCGCGATTGGCCTGGGTCCGAAACAAGAAAACGGAGACAAGAACGAATGAGCGCAACCTATCAGCGGGGCCGGGCATGGGTGGTTACCGTGCTGCTGTTCCTGTTCGTGGTGGTCAACTTCCTCGACAAGATCAGCGTAGGGCTGCTTGCCGGGCCGATGATGGACGAGCTGGGCCTGACGCCAGCCCAGTTCGGGCTGGTCGGCAGCAGTTTCTTCTGGCTGTTTGCGGTGGCCGGCGTGGCGGGCGGCTTCATTGCCAACCGTGTGTCGTGCACGCTGCTGCTGTTGCTGATGGCCATCGCATGGTCCGTATTCCAGCTGCCGCTCGCCTGGTCGTCGAGCCTCGCGGTGCTGATCGCCGCGCGCGTGCTGCTGGGCATTGCCGAAGGGCCGTCAACGGCGATTGCCATTCACGCGGCTTACAAATGGTTTCCGGATGATCGCCGCACGCTCCCCGTCGCCTTCTTTACACAAGGCGGCGCCACGGGGCTGATCCTTGCCGGCATCACCATTCCCTACATCACGACGCACTGGGGCTGGCGGGCCAACTTCTACGTGCTGGCCGCACTGGGCGCTGCATGGACCGTGCTGTGGCTGCTGTTCGGCGGCGAGGGCAAGGTCGACCAGGCCTCGGCCGAGGCGACGGCGCAGCCGCGCGTTCCCTATCGGGCGCTGCTCGGCGATGCCACGGTGGTGGGCTGCTTCCTGCTGCGCTTTGTCGCGTACTGGAGCCTGGCGCTGTCGCTAACCTGGTTTGCGGCGTACCTGCAGCGCGGCCTTGGCTTTGACCATGCCACGTCGGGCAGGCTGTTCGCCGCCATCATCGCGGTCAACATGCCGGTCACGCTCGCCGTGGCGTGGTGGTCGCAGCGCATGCTGCGCCGGGGCACGCCATCGCGCATCGCAAGGGGCCGCCTGGCTGCGCTGATGCTGGTAGGCGCCGGGGTCTGCCTGGCCGCGCTGGTGTCGCCTGGGCTGGACAACTGGCAGCGCGTGGCGCTGCTGGCGGCAAGCTGCGCGCTGGCGCCGTCGATCTACTCGCTGGGTCCGGCCATGCTGGCCGAGGTCTGCCCGCCAGCGCAGCGGGGCGCGCTCCTGTCGATCGACGCCTCGATTTCATCGATTGCAGGCATCCTCGCGCCGCTGGTAACGGGCTATCTGGTGCAGAACGCCACTGGCGCGCATGGCTACGAGTTGGGCTTCGCGGTCTGCGGCGCATTGATGATCGTGGGCGGCTTCGCCGGTGCGGCCTTGATCAACCCCGAGCGCTCGAAGCAGCGAATGGCCGGCTTGCAGCAGTACGCGGCAACGGCCCCGCATGCGCACCCTGCACACGCGTGACGCAGGGCGCCGGCCCCGCGCGAATGGCTCGGCATCGGGCTGGTCGCCGCGGGGGTGATCATGCTCAGCCCGAGGCGATAGCTGCGGCACCGCCGCTTCACTCCACCACATCGCCAACCCACACGCGGTCAAAGCTGGCCGCTGCCTCGCGCTGGATCTTGCGGACCGTTTCGGCGTCCGGAGCCTCATACTCGCACACCATGCGCATGCGGTCGGCGGAGACCAGGCTGCGTTTCCAGGCGACGTTGTACAGCGCGAGGCAGGGCCGCTCGCGGTCTGCGACGACCTTCATGTCTTCGTCGGACTGCGGGGTGGCGAAGCTGCGTTCTACGACAATGCGGGACATGGCAGGCTCCTTGTGAACGGACCGGATGCCGGACTTGATGCCTGCAGGCTAGGCGGATCGCGTTGGCACCAGCGTTGGAATGGCGCGGCACGCTGCGCGGGCGTGTCTGGCCGCAGCGGCGGCGCGCGCGCCGGGTACGTGCCGGCATTCAGCCTCGTCAAGCTCGGCCAGCCACTGCACAGCCTCGGCGGCGTGTCCGTTGGCGGCGTCCACCGTGGCCAGATGGGCGAGTGCGATGATCGTTTCAGTCTGGCGCCGCACGGCTCGGGCCGCTTGCAGGGCTTCGAGCGCGAGCGGCCGGATCAGGGGACTGTTGCCGTTGTCGCGCAGCAGCGTGGCAGCGCTGTTGAGTGCATACGCCAGATGTGCCTTGTCGTCGATGGCACGCAGGCTTTCCAGCGCCTTGTCCAGCGCCGCGTGCGCGGAAGCCTCTCCCTGCCGCAGGCCGGCCAGCGCTCCCAGTGCGCGCGCGAACGGCGCATCGGCCTCGCCCATGTGCCGCGCGGCCTCCATGATCCGCGCGCTGTGCCCGGCAACCTCGGCATTGTGGCCGCGCTCGAAGGCGATCGTCGCCAGCCACACCAGGCATTCATATTCGCGCCAGTGGTCCTGGCGCTGGCGGGCGAGGTCGACGGCCAGGGATACGAAGTCAAGCGCGGCAGCGGCGTCGCCGCGTGCCCGCGCGAGCAGACCCTGGCCCCATGCCAGTTCGATCACGCGCAGCGCCAGTGACTGTGCCAGTGCTTCTGCGTCACCGAGCATGGCCTGTGCCTGCGGCAGGTCGGACTCGACTTCCAGCAGGCAGCGCGCTGTGTTGGCCAGTTGCTGGCAGCGCGTGGCGGCGCCGGCCTTGCGCGTCATGCGCTCCGCGGCGAGCGTGGCCAGCCGGGTGCCCTCGGTGTCGTTGTCCTGCTGGTGCAGCCACGACAGCATATGCAGGCCTTCTGCGGCGTCCTCATGCAGGCCGAGCGTATCGGCGTCTTCCACCGCGTGCCGCAGGGCGTCGGCCAGTGCCGGCGCGCGGCGTTCGGGCCGATTGCTCGCAGCCACCAGCCGCAGTTTCAGCAGGCGTACGGCCAGGTGCGTACGTGCCTGGCCTGCCGGAAGCGAGTCGAGCAACCCGAGGCCCCGCTCGGTCACGGATACGGCCTCGTCGTTGGCACAAACGCGCAGGCAGTGTTCGGCGGCATCCACGCAAGCCTTTGCCGCCAGCGCGGCATCGCCGGCCAGTGCTGCGTGGTGGGCCAGCTCTCCATGCAGGGCCGGGTCCGATGCGCATTGCGCTTGCAGTTGCCGGGCGATCCAGCCATGGACGATGCGGCGCCGTGGCGCCGACATGCTGCGGTACGCGGCCTGGCGCACCACGTCGTGGCTGAAGTCATAGCAGGCGCCATCATTGCCCATGCCGCCTTCGGCGCAGGGGCGCAACAGGCCATGCCGCTCCAGGCGCTCAAGCGTGGCCAGTACCTGCGCAAGCGGCGCGCCGGACACGTCGGCCAGCAGGCGCGGACGTACCTCGCGCCCCAGTGCGCAGGCGAGCCGCAGCAGTTCGCGCGTGTCGTGGTCCAGCGCGTCGAGCCGCTGCATGACGAGCTCGTCCAGCGTAGGCGTGCCGGCGGCCTGCCCGCATGCGGCGGCATTGGCAAGCTGAAGGACGAACAGCGGATTGCCGCCGCTGTCGCGCGCCACGGCTGCAGCGTCGAGCGTCGATGCCGGCCCCAGGAGTGCCGCGACTTCGTCGCTGTCAAGCGGGCGCAGCGGCAGGCGCCGCAAGTGGCCGTCGCGCGCGAGCGACTGCAGCAGTCCGCGCGCCCACGGGTTGTCGCCGGTTTCCGCCACGCGTGCGGCGGCGCAGGCAATGACCGGAGCCTGCGTGGGCAACGTCCGGCACAGGTAGTGCAGCAGCGCCGCTGAGCCTTCGTCCATCCATTGCAGATCGTCGAGCAGTACGGCAAGCGGCTGTACCGCGGCCAGCCGGGCCAGCCAGGCCGCGGTGTCGCTGAACAATTGTTCGCGCGTGCCGGAGGCGGCTTCCGGGCCGGAAGCAGAGGGCCAGCCCTCGGCCATCGTGCGCAAGGCATCGCTCCACAAGCCGTAGGGCCGGATCATCTCCACTGCATAGCAACGCCCGCGCAAGACCCGGAAGCCGGCGTGGCGGGCCGTATCGGCCAGGTAATCGAGCAGCCGCGTCTTGCCGATGCCGGGCTCGCCTTCGAGCAGCGTGAGCATGCTTGCGCTGTGGGACGCGACAAGGGCATCCAGTATCTGCTGCTCGCGCCGGCGTCCGATCAACGGGCTGGACGGCGCAGGCATGGCGGTTGTGTCGGGTGCGGTCGATTCGCCCGTTTGGGGCGTGGCGCAGCGGCCCTGTTGCCGGCGCCGCGCCTGGCGGATGGCCTGATCGAGCGGCCCGTCGGAGGGCATCGAGAGTTCGCGCTGCAGCAACTCGCGGGCGTGGGCGTAGTGCTGCTCGGCGTCGGGATAGCGTCCTGCGGCCGACAGCATGCCGACCAGCGCGGCATGCGCGGGTTCCGCGAGCGGATCGGCTGCAACCATCGCGCGCGCGTATCGCAGTGCCTGTTCCGGGGCGTGCTGCAGCCGCGCCACCAGTTCCGCGAGCACTGCGCCGCGCAGGCCGCCGTAGCGCTCGCGCTCGGCCGTGCACCAGTGATAGAACCGGTAGCAGCCCGGCAGGTCGAGGCCGCTCAGGAACTCGCCCTGCAGCAGGGCGGCGGCTTCTTCCAGCGCCTGCAGCGTGGCATGGGCGACGCCGCCGGCCAGAAGGGTCTGCACGCGCGCGATATCCAGCCATGCTTCGCCCGCGTCCAGGCGCACACGTTCGCGGTCGCTCCGGAGCCGAGGCTGGCCGGGCGCATCGACCACGGGACGCAGCTTGGTCAGGCTCCAGCGCAGCGCCGCGCGCGGATCGTCGGGACCGTTCCAGAGCAGGTCGCACAAGGCCTGGCGCGACTGCGGCACGCCGGTCACGGCAAGGTAGCCAAGCAGCGCACGGGTGCGGCGGGATGCAGGCAGCGCCACAGGCGCGGCGCCGCGCATGACGCAGAGATCACCGAGCAGGCGGATGTGCAGCCGGTCATCGGCGGACACAGCGGCAAGTGGCGCAAGGGGCGGGGAGGGGGAAGCTGCCACGCTGCTTTCAACCGTGGTTTCAACGGTGCCGGCACATAGTGGAACCGGTTGGACGGCGTGGACCCGCGACAGGAGGGTTCACCGGCCAGCCGCGCGGCACCGCCCGGTGTGGCCTGCAAAAAAGGTAGCACACGGAATCGCGCGTCGCCACGGCGGCGTGACTTCACCTGGAGAGACATCATGCTGATCGCCAGATGGCAGATTGATGCCCGTTTCGGGCACAAGCAGGAGGTGATCAGCCGCCTGCAGCAGTGGGCGCAGGAGATTGCGCCGCAGGTCGGCATGCATTGCGGCAGGCTGCTGACCGGATCGATCGGCGCGCTGGAAGCTACCGTCGTCCACGACTGGGAGGTGGCCGACCTGACCGAGCTGGACCGGGCCTGGCAACAACTCGCGCAGCTTCCGGCCCATGCACAGTGGGGGCGCGACCTGGAGCCGTTCGTGGTGTCCGGCACTGCGCGTTGGGAAATCTACCGCGTTATCTGATCAACGATGCGCTGGAACAGAACCTCAACCCGGTGGGCCGGATCTTCTACTCGGCATCGACGTTCATCTGCACGCCCGCCTCGCGCGTGCAGAAGGGGCCATGTGCCTCGGGGCGCAGGCCGGCGAAGCGCGCATCCGCGACGTGGTGGCGCGCGGTGGCTTCCGGCAGTTCCGGCGCGCCACGCAGACGCCGTTCAACCTGGTGTACGAAGCCAGGCCGCAGCGGCGGCGGGCCACCCGGTCCAGGCTGGCGTGTCGGGGCGTCGGCTATCGTGCCTGCCCGGTAGCAGTTGCGCCGGCTCCACGCCAAACAGGTTGGCGCACGCACTGGCGAACGCCGCCGCGGAGCGCAGGCCGGACTGGGTGGCAAGCAGCTCCAGCCGCGCGGGTGACAGGTCAGGCTGTGCCTGGGGCAGCGCCAGCATATAGAACGCCCGCGCCGCGCGTTGCTCGCGCACAAGCGGGTGCAGCGCCTCGCCTTCGGCGAACAGGCGCGCACGGACCAGGCGCTGGGCGACCTGCCACCGTTCGCCCAGCCGCGCGGCATTCCAGTGGACGGCCGGGTGTTCGAAGACCAGCCGCGCGAGCGTGCGGGACCAGTGCTTGTCGTGCTGGATGGCATTCATGCGCGGGCAGACCGCGTCCGGCACGGCCTCCAGCGTGATGGTGCAGGCCTGGCCCGGCGCGGCCTGCAATTCGCAGTCAAAGTGCGCAAATGCCGGAACCACGAAGGGATCGCCAGGCCGCACGTCGCGCCGTGCGTTGGCGTCGCGCAGCCGGGCCGCGCCCTGCTGGGCTTCCACGCGCACGGCGAATGGGAAACGCAGGCGGGTGATGCGGACGGGGGTGCTGCTGACGAGAGGCATGCGGGCGTTGGCTAAAGCGCGGGCGCGCGGCCGGTTACTGTCGCAGCATTCTGCGGCCGGCGCAACGGTCGCCGATGTCGCCGAAGGGGCATTTCGCCGGCGGGCTACAGCTCGGACAGCCCGAAGTGACGCAGCCGTGGCAGGTCGGTCACGCGGATCGTCTGGTACGCCAGGTGGACCAGGCCTTCATCAGCCAGCCGCCGCAACGCCTGGTTGACCCGCTGGCGCGACAGGCCGGTGAGCAGGCCGATTTCCTCCTGCGACAGCTCCAGTACGGGACTCGTGCGTGGATACAGCGACGGATGGAATAGTTGTGCGATGGCCTGTGCCACGCGCGCATCGGCGCTCAGCAGGCGGTCGTTCTGCACAGTGGCAATGAACTGCCCCATGCGCTCGTTGAGCTGCGTGACCACGAAACTCGAAAAGGGCAGGCTCTGCGCGAGCAAGGTATTGAACACGGGCTCCGGCACCAGCAGCACGCGCGAATCGCGGATGGCGATCACGTCGTAGCGGCGCAGCTCGCGCTTGATCACGCTGCCCTCGCCGCACCAGCCACCCGCAGGCACGCCGGAGAACGTGCAGCCACGGCCGTCCGGGGTATAGACGGCGAGCTTGATCAGCCCGCTGTCGACGCCGATCCAGTCGCGTGATGGCTCCCCGCGCCGGGCGATGAAGGCGCCGGCGGCGAATTCTTGAAGCACCGTGGCGCGCGCGGCCAGCGCCTGGTGTTCGGGCGCGAGTGCGTCGAACCAGGCATGGCCTGCCAGCGGCGAAGCGGGCGGGGAAAGGTCGGGCGCGGTCATGGCGGGACAGGTTGGACAGTCAGGCAAACCGGCCCTGCGAGGCCATTGCGCTGGTCTTGTAAGAAACCTGTAAGCCTTGCCTGGCGCGGGTTTCCGGGAAGTTTGTCATCCGGGCGACAGAGCACGGGCGTGTGCGATGATAGCCTTGTGCACGAAAAAGTAACAGCGCCCCAGTGCAAAAGAGTTCAGCGGAGACACAAGCAATGCCCACAGATTTCGACAGCGGCCTGGGCCGCAACGCGGCCAATTTCGTGCCGATCACCCCGATGGATTTCCTGGTCCGCGCCGCCGAGGTGTATGGCGACAAGCTTGCCATCGTGCACGGGCCGGTACGGCAGAACTGGCGCGACACCTATGCGCGTGCGCGCCGCCTGGCCAGCGCCCTGGCGCGCGCCGGCGTCGGCAAGGGAGATACCGTGGCGGCGTTGCTGCCCAATACACCGGCCATGGTGGAGGCGCACTTTGGGGTGCCGATGGCCGGCGCGGTGCTGAACGCGCTCAACATCCGCCTGGACGCCGCCAACCTGGTGTTCATGCTGCGCCATGGCGAGGCGCGCGTGTTGCTGGCCGATACCGAGTTCGCCGACCTGGCACGCCAGATGTCGCTGGAAATCCCCGGCCTGAAGGTGATCGCCGTGGAAGACGCGCTGGGCCCGCCGGCCGAGCGCTTTGGCGATACCGACTACGAGTCGTTCCTGGCCTCGGGCGATCCCGACTATGCGTGGAAGATGCCTGATGACGAGTGGGACGCCATTGCGCTGAACTACACGTCGGGCACCACCGGCGACCCCAAGGGCGTGGTGTACCACCACCGCGGCGCGGCCATGAATGCAATCTCGAACATCCTCGAGTGGGACTTGCCCAAGCATCCGGTCTATCTATGGACGCTGCCGATGTTCCATTGCAACGGCTGGTGCTTCCCGTGGACCGTTGCCGCGCGTGCGGGCGTGAACGTCTGCCTGCGCAAGTTCGAGCCGCGCCTGGTGTTCGACCTGATGCGCGACGAAGGCGTGACCCACTATTGCGCGGCCCCCATCGTGCACACCGCGCTCGTTAACGCGCCGCCTTCGTGGCGCGAAGGCCTGCGTGGCCCGGTGCGCGGTATGGTTGCCGGTGCGCCGCCGCCGGCCGCGGTGCTCGCGCAGATGGAAGCGATGGGTTTCGAGCTGACCCACGTGTATGGCCTCACCGAGGTCTACGGTCCCGCAGCGGTATGCGCGGAGCAGGACGAGTGGAGCAGCCTGTCGCAGGAGGAGCGTGCCGTGAAGAAGGCGCGGCAGGGCGTGCGCTATCACCTGCAGTCGGGCGTGACGGTGCTCGATCCCGATTCGATGCAACAGGTGCCGGCCGACGGCGAGACCATCGGCGAGATCATGTTCCGCGGCAACATCTGCATGAAGGGCTACTTGAAGAACGAGAAGGCCACGCGCGAGGCCTTTGCGGGCGGCTGGTTCCACACCGGTGACCTGGGCGTGCGCATGCCGGACGGCTACATCAAGATCAAGGACCGCAGCAAGGACATCATCATCTCCGGTGGCGAGAACATCTCAAGCGTGGAGGTGGAGGACGCGCTCTATCGCCATCCGGCCGTGCTGGCCGCGGCCGTGGTGGCGCAGCCGGACGCCAAGTGGGGTGAGACGCCATGCGCGTTCGTGGAGCTGAAGGACGGCGCCCATGCCACCGCCGAGGAACTGATGGCGCATTGCCGCACGCTGCTGGCGGGTTTCAAGGTACCCAAGGCGGTGTATTTCGGTCCGCTGCCCAAGACCTCGACGGGCAAGATCCAGAAGTTCGAGCTGCGCCGCAAGGTCAAGTCGGATTCGGCGATCGACGTCTGAAGAGGTGTTCAGGGGAGGGAGGCTTCTTCAGCGGCCTGTCGGCTGGCAATCAGCCTGTCGATGATCTCGCGGCCCCACGCCAGCCCCGCACGGCTGGCGTCGGCGGCACAGGCAAAGCGCACGCCACTGTCGGGATACAGGTCGGGCAGGGCGTGGCCTTGCTGCCAGATACGCGCGCGCAGCGTCCACCAGCCGTCGTGCTGGCCACCGTAGCGCAAGGCCGCGATGTGGATGCGGTAGCCGCGATAGCTGTCGCTGTGCTCGTGTGATCCGCTGGGCATGGCTGCTAAGGTTCAGCGCAGGCTGGCACCGTGCTGCGGCGCGCCGGGCCTGTGCCACTCCTGCGAGATATCGGGGAACACATCGCATTCGCCGCGCACGATGTTCTCGATCGTGGCACAGACGCCCGCTGTGCCGCGCGGCCCCACGCAGACCAGGCTGCGCGGATGGTCGGTGTGCTGCGGAATGGCATATACGTGCATGCCCTCCTGGAACAGAGGGTGCTTGGCCAGGCGCTCGTTCATCAACTCGACGAAGCGCTGGGGACTGACGACCGGCTTTTCCATAGCGAACTCCTGCAGCGTTGCCGTCGGGCGCATCATGCGTGCACGGGGCCGGCATACGCGGTAGTAAGGTAGTTAAGGCCAGGAATATTTCAGGCAAGTGGCATATGCCCCGCTATATCCGGGGCGGCCGGAGGAAGCGCGGACAAAAAAGCCGCCCGCGTTGCCACTGCCAACGGTTTCAGGTTAGGCGATGCACCCGGCGAAGCAAAGTCGCCGAACGCCTCAGGTCACGAGGCGCGCACTTCTCCGGCCGCGCGTGGCCCGTCAAGCATGTAGTTGCCTGCCGCCCAGCAGGCGGCTTCCGCTTCGGCCTCCGAGGGGTAGGAGGAGGTGGCTTCGATGGTGCAGTCAGCGTCGGCGGCGCCGCAGTGCTCTTCCATCACGATGCGCCAGGTGTAGAGGCCCGGCGGATCTTCCAGGACATGTAGCACGAGGGTGCGGTGGCTGTCGGCGAGGGTCAGGGGCAGAGTCGACATAACAGTCTCCCGGAACGGCGACGACTAGATGCTACCAATTGCGCGGTGCCAATTCCAGTCGGGATTCCAGCCGGGATTCCACCCGCTGCACGAGGCGTGGCGCACTGTGCATCTTCCGTCGCCGCGCCGTTTCCAGTATCTTCTGCGCGTCGGCGCCCGGTGGCGCCCGCTTTCCCTGAACCGCATGCCCATCTCGCCTCAACTCGCCGAACTGGTTGCGTCGCTGCGCGCACACTATGACACCGCCATCCTGCCGCACTGGACCGGCAACGGCTGGAATACCGACCTGCTGCTGCCCTATGAGGCACTGGACGGTGCCACCGGGAATGCCCTGCCGCCGATGCGCTACCGGGCCATGGCCTGTGCGCGCCAGCTCTACGTGTTCTCCGTGGCGGGCAGGCTAGACCATGCCGATACCTTGTTCGGATCCCTGCAGGCCTACTTCAGCAACGGTGATGGCGGCTGGATCTACAGCGTCGACCCTGCCGGCATGCCGCTGGATTCCACGCGCGACCTCTATACGCACGCCTTCGTGATTTTTGCATGCGCGCACTATTACGCCTGCGGTGGCAACGAGGACGCGCTGGCCGTGCTGCAGGAAACGCGCGAGGTGGTCGAGCAACGCTTTGCCGATGGCGCCGGCCTGTATCACGCGGCGCTTTCTGAGTTCTTCAAGGACAAGGGTGCGGGCGTGCAGCAGAACCCGATCATGCACCTCACGGAGGCCTACCTCGCGGCGCTCGACGCGACCGGCGATGATTGGTATGCCCAGCGCCTGCGCGAGATTGCCGCGGCCGTACAGGACCGGTTCGTCGACCCGGCCAACGGCTGCATTGCCGAGCTGCCGCAGGGCACCGACGGCAATCGCATCGAGCCTGGTCATCAGTTCGAGTGGTTTTCGCTGGTAGCGGGCAATCCCTCGCTGTTCGAGGGGGGGCCGCTCGGCGCGTCGCTGGAGCATGCGTTCGTTTTCGCTCAGGCGCATGGCGTGGTCCCCGGCACGCTGGGCGTCAGTGCCGCGCTCGATGCGGACGGCAACGTGCTCGACGGCACGGAGCGTATCTGGGCCCAGACGGAATTCGCACGCGCGCTGGCCGTGCACGGAACCTCCGAATCGCTGGCGGCGCTGGAAGCGCAGCTGCGCCAGTACCGCAGCCGCTTCCTGCATGCGGGTGGCTGGCACGAATGCCTTGCGCCATCGGGCGAAGTGGTGCGGGCTGAAATGCCTTCTACCTCGCCATACCACCTGGCTACGGCCTACGCGGCGCTGACGGAGCTGGCGGGGAATTAGCCAGCCGTCCAGCTGCTTGCGGCGCGCAGATCGCTCTTCTGCAGCAGGCGCAGCAGTGTTTCGGCCGGCTGGCTCAACCGGCGTGCCGACAGCGAAATGAATTCGACTTCGGGCAGCGCCGGCAGGCGCTCCCAGTTGAGCGGTGGTGCCACGCCTTCGCCGTACAGGTAGCGTGACCGTACCGTCAGGCCAAGGCCGCCGCGTGCGGCAGCAAGGCATCCGGAATGGCTGCTGCTACTGCAGACGACTTGCCATTGGCAGCCGGCCTTGGCCAGCGTATCCAGCACGACCGAGCGCGTCACGCTTGGCTCATGCACCAGGATCAGCGGCAGCGGCTGGGACAGGTCCACCACAGTGCCGGGACGTGCGAGCCATTCCAGCGAGCCGCGGAACAGCGGCACGCCGCGGCGGTCGCCCTGGCGGCGCTTGCCGAGCATCAAGTCCAGCGAGCCCGCGTCCATCAATTCGTACAGCTTGCTGGTCATGGCGATGGTGATCTCCATCTCCACGTCGGGATGCGTATTGCGGAACGCCGACAGCACGCCTGACAGCGGCCCCTGCGCCAGATCCTCCGAGGTGCCGAGCCTGACACGCCCACGCAACCGTGGCGCGGTGAACTGCGATTCCGCGCGCGCAATCGCTTCCAGGATGAGCCGCGCGTGGACCAGCAGGGCTTCGCCGTCGGGGGTCATCGACAACGAATGCGTGTCGCGGATGAACAGGCGGCGCCCGACGCTCTGCTCCAGCCGTCGGATATGGTCGCTGACGCTCGACTGCGACAGGCCAAGCTGCCGGCCTGCCTCGGAGAAGCTGCGCGCGGCTGCCACGGTGGCGAAGGTTTGAATCCAGACTGGGTTGAGCATGGGGAATATTGTCATCGGTAAATCCGATGACAGTCAATATGCCTAGCAGGGTTCCCGATCGGTTGCCAGGGGCTATGATCGGTTCCATGGCCTGGCCGCCAAGGCTCTGCGGACGAAATCCTGCCTTGGCTGCATGCCGTGCCAAGGATAGTCCCACGCCCCATGAGCCAAGCTTCCCCTTCCTCCCTCAAGGCTATGTTGTGGATCGTCGCTGCCGGTTTCTTCATGCAGACGCTCGATACCACCATCGTCAATACCGCACTGCCGTCGATGGCGCACAGCCTCGGACGCAAGCCGCTGGACCTGCAACCCGTGGTGGTGGCGTACACGCTGACCATGGCCATGCTGACCCCCGCATCGGGCTGGCTGGCTGACCGCTTCGGCACGCGTCGGGTCTACTTCTGCGCCATCCTGATCTTCGTGCTCGGATCGTTGTTCTGCGCCGGCGCGCAGACGTTGCCGGAGCTGGTGGCGGCGCGGGTCGTGCAGGGCGTGGGCGGCTCCATGCTATTGCCGATCGGGCGGCTGGCGGTACTGCGCAATGTGTCGAGCGGGCAGTACATCGCCGCGCTGGCCTTTGTCTCGGTGGCGGGGCAGGTGGGGCCGATCTTCGGGCCTGTCCTGGGCGGCTGGCTGGTGCAGCATGTTTCCTGGCACTGGATCTTCCTGATCAACGTGCCCGTGGGCGTCGTTGGCCTGCTGGCCGTGCGGCGCTACCTGCCGGGCGGTGACAGCAACGGCGCGCCGCCGTTCGACTGGGTGGGCTGCGGGCTGCTGTCGCTGTGCATGGTGGCATTCTCGCTCGCGCTGGATGCCCCGCTACAGGCGAGCCACGCGGGCTGGAGCGCAGGGCTTGCCGCGGTCAGCGTCGCCGCCGCGCTGCTGTATATCCCGCATGCACGCCGCAGCCGCGCGCCGTTATTCCGGCTGGCGCTGTTTCGCGAACCCAATTTCAGCGTGGGGCTGGCCGGCAATCTCGTCTGCCGCATCGGCTCCGGCGCGGTGCCGTTCCTGCTGCCGTTGCTGATGCAACTGCAGCTCGGCTATTCGCCGTTCCACGCGGGGCTGATGTTGCTGCCCGCGGCGCTTGCGGGCGCGCTGTCCAAGCGCTGGATCGTGCCGCTTGTGGCGCGCTTCGGCTATGACAACTTCCTGCTGGTCAACACCGCGCTGGTCGGGGCTTCGATCGCGTCGTTCGGGGCGATGTCGCCAGGGTGGCCGTTGGCGCTATCCATCGCGCAGCTCGCATTGTTCGGCGCGACCAACTCGATGCAGTTCGCGGCGATGAACAGCGTCACGCTCAAGGGCCTGAGCCTGGAGGATGCGGGCAGCGGCAACAGCCTGTTCTCGATGGTGCAGATGCTCTCTGCCAGCTTGGCCGTCACCAGTGCGGGGGCGCTGCTCACGACGTTCGAGCGTGGGCTTGGCTCCGAGTCCACCGAAATCCTGCACGCGTTCCAAGCGACCTTCGTCTGCATGGGCCTTATTACAGCGGCCTCCGCGTGGATTTTCATGCAGTTCGCCCCGCACGAAGCGCGGCCTGCGGAGGGCCGGCTAGCGGCCCATAAGGAGGTCTAGATAGCGCCGGCAAACTGGTAGTTTTCCACGGGGCAAAAGGATGGGCCGCAGATCCAACTCGCCACTCCCCAACGATTCCACCTCATGTTCCCCCACGTCTGCCGCAGCAATTCCATGACATTGAGGCTGTCTGAGCGACGCTTCGGAACAGGGCAATTGTCATGTCGCGAGCGGGTGCGCGAAATCACAGGGTGTGATTAACGATAGAACCGATGAGATTGCCAGCGCGCATGACGACTGCGCTTTGCGAGGCCTTCCCTTGGATCTTGTCTTGCTGCGAGCAATTGCTTTTGCTTCAGTGCGAGGTCCACCAGTTCGAGTTGGTACTTGCTAAGGCCTTGAACCGCTCGGAGCCAGATCGCGCCCAGTGACAACCCAAAGACAAAGGCGAGTGCCCAAAGGATAGCAGTGTTCACGTAGTTCCCTTCGACCAGTCCATGAGCCACCGTGCTGCTCAGCCAAGGCAGGCCTCCGCCTTCCTTGAGGATGGCATAGGCGATACCGAACTGAGAGAAGAGCGCAGTTTCCTTTCCGAAGAACTGTGTGATGCGCCCATCGATGCGGCCGATCTTGGTTAGGAGCCAATGCTTTGCGAATTGCAGCGCGTCCTCCCCATACCCCAAGAGAGGAGTGATATGACGGTGATCCGTCGCAAGCTCATGCAGGGTGGCATCTCGTGCATCTTCCTTCCAACGCCGTATGCGAAGGAGAAATACCGTTGGCTCGATCACGAAGCTGAACAAGGTGCATATGACGCTTGCAAGCAATAGCAGGATTGCAGCGAGACGTAGGAAATCAGGTACCGGTCCAATGAATTTATTCCAGCCTGTGAGCAGTAGTGCCGCAAGGAAGCAAGCGCCTCCGATCCAGAGCAACGCCCTTGATACGCGTTTGGCACTTCGTTCGAGTTTGTTCCGGATCGAGCCAGGGTAGAACGGCTCGCAGTTGCCGAGATAGCGCAGGATCTTGTCGAGTTCGGGCTGCATAGGGTTCGAGGCCGCGCGGTGTTGGTACCGCGCGGATCTTACTTGTCTTCAGGGAACGACGCGCACCTCGACCGCCAGGTGCGTCTGGATCGCACCGCCGCCGCTGCGGCCCTCGGGGATGGCGATATAGGTGGTGCGACCGCTGGTGACGCCAGGCCAGAGGTAATGCTCCATGGTGTAGACCGTGCCGACGCAGGAGTGGTGGGAGCCCGGGCTGCAGTCGATGCCGTCGATCAGGTCGGGGGTGGTCGAGTACTGGAAGAGGGCCTGGCTGTCGTTCTTGACGCGAGTCCAGCCCAGCTTCTCGCTGCCGGTCAGCATCAGTCGCTGTCCGACGTGGATCTCGATCACCTGCGATTCGCCGTACAGGACGGTGAATCCTTGGTCTTCCTCGACGGGCCGGCTGGTGAAGGTCCCGGTTTCCCCCGTGGCCGTCTTGTAGGTCACCGTGAAAAGCTTCACGGGCTCGGGCTGAGTCGCCTTGTCGTCGGCGGCAGGAGGTTGGCCGCTGGTGCTGGGCGGCGCGCTCGTGTTGTTGCCGGCCTGGGTGCTGCCCGAGGCGTTGTCATCACCGCCGCCACCGCAGCCGGACAAGGCCAGGACGGCCCCGAGCATCGCGGCCAGCAGCAGGTTCTTTTTCATTCGATTTCTCCTCAAGGTTGTTGGAACCAAGGTTGGTGGGACTCGCGCGAGGCGAGCGGGGCGGGGGCGATCAGAATTCGAGGCCGACCTGGGCGGCGATGTTGGGCGAGTGGGTGCGGAAGAACTCCGGCTTCCTGACCGGCCAGCCGAGGGTGACCTCATAGGTCAGGGCGGCGTAGCGGCTTGCTGCCCAGCGTCCGCGTGCCCCTATCACGGCACCAATCAGGGTCTGGCCCACCAGGAACGCGGCGGACGGGCCGCTCACATGGCCCATGTCGAAGCCGACGAAGGCCTCCTGGCCGGAATTGCCGAGCTGCCATGCGAGGTCGTTGCGCATCGTGATGCCGTTTTCGGCGGCGAGCGTCAGCTGCTCGTCAAAGCCCCGCACCGAGTAGCGGTTGCCGATGGTGAAGTAGTCGGACGGAAGGACGCGCGTGCGGGCATACTGGGCACGCACGCTGCCCTGGTAGCGCAGGCGCTGGCCGCTCACCTGGAACGGCACCATCAGCCCGGCATTGGCCAGCAGGATCTCGGACTTGCCATCCCAGTTCGGCTCGCCCAGCACGAAGCCCGGTTCCTTCGAATGGCTGGGCAGCGAGGCGCGCCAGCCGACGCCGAGATCGAGCACGTTCGCGCCGAAGTACTGGCGGTGGGCTGCACCGACCTCGTAGCCGACAAAATCCCGGGATTGCACCGGGATGTCCTGGCCGTTGATGGCGGTGTGCGCGGTCTTGCGGAACACCTTGCCGTAGAGACTGGTCTTGCCCGACGCGTTGCGGAACGGCACGTAGCCGAGGCCCGCCTCGATCTGCGTATTGCGCCCGCCATAGACGATGTCTTCCTCGAAGCCCGCGACCGTTTGCTTGTAGCGCGACTGGTTGGCGTTGAAGAACGCATTCCAGTAGCCGAAGGGGATGCTGTAGTTGATGGCCGACGAGCGCGTGCCGGCGGCACCGTTGCCGACGTTGGCATTGGCGTTGCCGGAGATCGTCAGGCTGTCGTAGAGGAAGAGCGGCGAGTCCACGGTGAGCGTGCCGCCCATCTGGTACTTGCCGGTGTTGTCCAGGCCGCCGTTGTCACCCGTGACGAGCGCGTGCCAGCGCTTGCCGGTGCCGCGTTTGATCACCAGGTCGGTGGCCCCGGGCGTCTCGCCGGGCACGAGGTCGATGCTGGCGTCGGCCTGGCCCTGCAGGCGGCGGATGTTCTCCATGCCCTGGTCTACGTCGCGCTGGTTCACCAGCCCGCCGGGACCGGTGGGCAGGGCGGTGCGCCACCAACCGGCGGTGCCCTCGGACTGGACGCCAGTGATGTGGCCGGCCACGACGCGCAGCCGCAGCTCGCCGCTGGCGAGGTGCTGGTCGGGGATCAGCACGCGCGCGGTCATATAGCCCTGGCTGACCAGGCGCGCGGAGAAGTAGTCCTGGATCGCCTCCAGTCCCTGCTTACCGACGCACTGGCCGACCAGGATGCCGACCTCGCTCTGCAGCCAGGGGAATTCCTCGGCGCCCTCCCACGTCACGGCCTGGATTGGAAAGCAGGGCGCCTCGGTAGGCAGGAGCAGCGGGCCGGACGGCGCGGGCTCGGCGGCGGTGGGCGAGAGCACGTCCGGACGGGCCATGGCGCGCTGCTTGGCCGCTTCCTGCTGCTGCTCCTGGCGGCGTTCGATGGCGTCGTTCGGCGTGACGTTCGGGAAGAACGGCAGGGCCTGGGCTACCGCCAGGGATGGCAACGACAGAAAAACAGGTAAAACAAGGGTGGCACGCGAAAAAGACCGCGTGCCAAAAATGAAAATCTGCATTGTAAATGCTTTTTAACTGGTGTTCAGATTTGTTCACTGCGTTTTGAAAAAACCATACATATCTTGTCCGGTTAGTTCATTTACCTTGCGCAATAAACTTTCAAGCGAATCGTAAGTCGCACCAGAGTCCATTTTCTTCACTGCCATACCCATGCAGTCAGCCCGTAGGCGTGCGGTCAACTCGCACAGTGCGGCGATAATCTCCTCACGTTCCTCCTCTGATTTTTGCAGTGCATCATGCCCAATTAGATAGGCTTTCTCATAGGCCGAAGAATCAATATTCTTCCGTATTGCATCCGCTATTTCGCTCATGCGAGTCTCCGGTTAATACAAGAGTAACCACAACCAGGACCTCTCACCGATTTCCCTTTATCTCACCGATCTTGTTTTTATTTGGATCACTCCACTGGCTTCGGTTAGGTATCAACACCTGTTGAGCACCGCCCGGTGCTGAATATGCGCCTTGCTGCACCGGTGCAACTTTGCTCGTAAAGGCTTGCGGATCGGTTCCTGGCAGAGGCTTCATCGAATACACATCAAAGCCAAGTTGCGATCCCCGAACCGCCTGTTCAGCGGGCAAACCGAGTTTGGCTGCAATCTGATCGGATGGCAGCTTCGACAGTGCATCGTATTCGGTTCGCGTCATGAAGTACGGGGAATACGGAGTGACTACATCTCCCCCGAAAGCTCCCTTGGGAACGACTTTAATCAGCTCGGTATCTGCATTGACGGCCAACGTCGTTGGCAATGAAGTGCCCGTTTCAATTAGGCCAGCAGCATATTTTTGTGCATCTTGCAAAGGCACTCCAGCACCAGTGTAAGCTTTCACAAGTGTTTGTGCCTGCGACGTGCTCATGACAGCGGCTGTCGGGTCCATGCCCTGAGCACCAAACTTCTCTATCGAGGTATAGGACAGGCGAGCCGCATCGTTAAAGGCCGCAGCCTGCTTACCAACCTGATTCTCTAATGCTGCCCCAGTGGCCGCTCCGCCCAGGCTAGCTGCAGCATACGCCAGTGCTGCCGTTCGCGGGCTTAACCCCAAACTCTGCAAAGCTTGTTCCCCATATGTAAGCGATGGGTCTCCGTTCACCAGTTGTGTAAAGCCGGCCTTTGAATAGTCCAAGCTTGTACCCGCGACTACCGCACCTGCTGCACACGCTACGACGCTTGCACACCCAGCACCAAGCGCTACCGCACCAGCGGCAGCGCCTGTGACACCTTGCACTGCGCCGACTGCGCGATTAGAAACCTGATATCTGTCGGCCAGGTCGTTGATACGATCCGCAGTGCCATAGCCGTCGAAAGCGCCAGCCTTTTGGAGCTGTGCCTGCTCTGCAGTGTAGTTCTGCCCGTCATTCTGCATCTTCTGCAAGAGCGCTTTATTTGCACTGCTATCGGGAACACCATCCGCGCAATGCACCAGTGCGCACTCTGCCGCCGCGAGCCGGTACTGCTCCTCTGCTGTCTTACCCTTTTGGAGTTCCTTCAATTTCTGTTCTTCGCTGGGGTGCAACTGCCGGTTGAAGCGATCCACATTGGCCGCCGTCGCAGCTCCTGACCCTCCGCCCACTGCCGCGCCGATGCCGTCCGCCACGATATTTGCGGCGATATTGCCGAGGGTCTCGTTCAGCGCCGCGTTGCCGGTATCGGCGCCGCCAGCCACGGCGTTGCTCAACTCGCCAAGCTTCCCGCCGGCCAATGACGCGGCGCCAGCGCCAGCCGCTCCCGCCAACGCATTGCCGCCACCGAGGCCCGCGATAAGCGCACCACCGGCGGTGTGCAGCGCGGCCCGATAGCTGCCGCCGTCTTTCCAACCGTCGATGTCGGCCTGGGCCGCCTCCATGGCCGCTTGGTTCTCGGCACTCGGATTCTGCTTGTTTGCTTCCGCCGCGACGGCGTATCGCTTGTTGGCATCATCGAGCTTGGCCTTCGCAATATCTCCCACCGTCTTGGCCACCGCTTCACCCGCCGCCTGGGCCGCTGCCATCATGTCGGCCTGCTTGTTCAGCAGCTTGTCCAGGTCCGGGTTGTTGCCCACCTGGCTGTTGGTGCCCGTGGTGTCGCGCTTGAGCGTGGCCAGGTCCTGCTTCTGGTTGGCCTCATCCTTGATCGTGATGGTGCCGTCCGCCACCGCCGACTGCGCCACGCCATCCTGGCTGCCGCTCTTGTGCTGCGGGATCATCGGGCTGATGCCGCCGGTGTTCTTGCCCGAGGTCGGCCCGCTGTTGTTTTGGCTATTCGGACTGCCCATGGTGCCGCCGCCCGAGATGCCCATCGAGGTGGCGCTGTAGTCCGAGTGGTTGGCGATGTCGCTCCAGGTGAGGGTGCCGGTGGTCAGGCTGTTCTTGTCCTTGCTCGCTTCGCTGGCGATCACCGCCCCCTTCAGGTCGGTATTGCCCTTGACGTTGATGTCGAAGCCACCCTCGCCAGCATAGATGCCGGACTGCTCGGAGACGTTGGCATAGCTGCCATCGGCCTTGCCCTTGGATGCGGAGAAGCTGGCCGACCCGCCGCCCTGGCTGATGCTGACACCGCCGCCCATGCTTTGCTGTTGGGCGTGGGACTCGCCGGTGTCCTGGCGGCTGGCCAGATTCAGGTTGCCGCCGACATCCGCTATCACCTTGCCGCCGCTGACCGTGGCGCCAAGGATGTGGGTGTCGTTGCCCGACACGATGGTGACGGACTCCTGGCCGTTCACATGGCTGTTGTTCTGGCTCGCACTGGTGCTGTCCGAGTTGCCCTTGGCCTGCGAGGCCGAGGCGGAAACGCCGAGGCCCGCCTGGCCTTGACCTATGCCATAGGAGACGCCGACGCTTGCGCTGCTCGACTTGTTGGTGCTGTGGCTTTCGTCGGTATCGGTCGCCGAGACGATGTTCACATCGTGCTTGGCGCCGAGCGCCACCTTCTTGGCGTCGATGTCCGAGCCGACGATGTTCAGGTTGCCCGCCGTCTGGTTGCCGTTGGCATCCACGCCGGTCGCGACGAACGCCGCCGTGCCGCCCGCCTGCACGCGCGAGCCATTGTGGCTGGTGCTGTCCTGGGTCAGGGTCTGCTTGCTCTGGCTGGTGCCCCACGAGAGCGTCACCGCCGCGCCTTGCGTCGGATTGCCCATGCCCTGGGCGGCGTCGGCCACATCGCGTGCCGCCGCCATGCCCCACAGCGCCGAGGCGCGGCCATCCTCGCTCTTGGATGCGGAACTGATCTTGTTGCCCGCGTTGATTGCCGCACCGATGGCGCCACCCGACACGCCCAGCGTGAAGCCGCTTTGCTTCACCTCGTGCGTTTCGTCGTGGTGCTGTCGGTTCTGCGCCGCCTCGATGTTCACGTCGGCGGCCACGCCCGTGACATCCTGCTTGGCGATCAGGTCGCTGCCCTTGACGGTGAGGGTACTGCCGGCCTGCATGCGCACGCTGCCATCGGTGGAGCCCACCAGGCTGCCGACTTGCTGCGTGCCCCTATCATTGGTCGTGTCCTTCTGGTCCCGGTTGCCGTACGACAGTCCCGAGCCGGTCGCCCCGAAGCCCGATTTCTTCTCTTCCTTGAAGCTGTAGCCGGACGAGGTGGTCTCAGCAGTCGTGACGGTTAGGTTGTTGCCTGCCGCAAGGTTGACATTGCTGGTTCCTGCGACCGTGCTGCCCGCGATGGTCATGTCGTGACCAGCCTTCATGTCCACCGTGTTGCCCGACAGGGTGCTGCCCAGCGCCTCGGTATGGGCGTTGGCGTCAATGCTGTGGGTGGAGCTGGAGGACAGGAAGCCGTTGGATTGGGTGAAGTGCTCGTCGCGCACCGAGGCGCTGGCCTGGCCGGCCTGGACGTTGATGTCACGCCCGGCACCGACCGCGAGGGCGCCCTCGGCGTTGACGTAGGCGGCGGTGGCATTTACATCGCGGCCCGCCACGATGGTAGTGTTGCCGCCCGCGCTGACCTGGCTGCCGATCTCGGTGCTGCGCGACAGGTCGCTCTTGTTCTTGGCGTCGTGCTCGGAGTGCTCGGTCTGGGCCACGGTGACCGTGCCGAGGTTGACATCGCGCCCGGCGCCCATGGCGAGGTCGCCGGTGGTCTGCAGGCTGGCGGCCTTGGCGTTGAGGTCGCGCCCGGCCACGAGCGTGGCGGTGTCGGCGTTGACCGACGACACGCCCGCCAGCACGGTATTGCTGCTGCCGGCCTTGCCCGTCCCGTTGGCGGTGGTGCTCGCCAGGTTGATATCGCGTCCCGCATAGGCCAGCACGGCATTGCCGGAAATCTTGCCCGCGAGGCTGTTGATGTCCTCCTGCGCGTTGAGCGCCAGCGTGCCGCCGTTGAGCGTGCCGCCGTTGTTATGAATGTTCTGCGCGTCGATGAGGGTGACGTTGCGGCTGGAGATCGTGCCGGTGTTGACCACATCGCCCTTGGTATGGATCGACGTGTTGTTGGCCGAGATCAGGGCGCCGTCGCCCTTGAGGTCGCCCACGCGGGACATCAGGTAGACCTGGGGCACCAGCACGCGCTGCGTGCTGCCGCCGGGCAGCGTCACGGTCTTCTCGACCAGCCAAACGAGGTCCGTGGTCAATGCGGCCATCTGGTCGGCGGTCAGCTCGCTGCCGACGTTCAGGTGGAATTTCTGCGCAAAGGAAACCCCCGCCTTCATCAGGCCGATATATTGCTGCTCGTTGTCGGTGTAGTCACCGACGAAGCGCTGGCCCGTGCCGAGCATGACCGCATCCGCCACCAGGCGGGCCTCGTAGAAGCCGTCGCCCAGGCGCTTGAGCACGTTGGTGGGGTCCTGGCCGAGTTGCGTCAGCATGAAGTCGCTGGACAGCCACTGGCGCTGGTCGGTGAAGCGCGGGTCGGTCTCTATGAGGTAGCGCGCGCCGGGTTCCGGGTGCGTGCGGAAGAGGGCATTGTTGGGCACGGCCAGGGCAGGCGTGACCTGGCGGATGACGGCGCCACCGAGATGGGCGCCAGGACCATTGGAGGCCAGCGCGTCCGTCGCGGGCAGCGTGAGTTCCTTCAGCACGGGCTGCGAGGACAGAGGCGCCCCGGCAATCGGACCAACGCCCGCGCCTTGCCCCGGTGCGCTGCCGTCGTGCCCGACGGTGCCGAGATTGCGGTCGGCCAGGGCGGAGGCGAGCTTGAGCGGCACCGGGGTGACGATGGTGTCCAGGGCCGAGGTGGTGTAGCGCCGGTCGTCGCCCTTGAACGCGTGCGACTTGATGAACGTCCAGTCCTGCGTGCCGCTGACGGTCTCGATCCGCGTGGCGTCGTAGTCCAGGTTGTGCAGGTGGTTGGCGTCGATGTTCAGGTCCCCGCCCACCAGGATCTGGCTCTTGTCGTTGGTGACGTCGCCGGGGAAGGTCGCGTGGCGCCCGACCAGGATCTTGGCGGGATCGGTGGTCAAGACCTTCTCGTCCTGGATGTTCGTATCCTTGTTGACGATGAAAAATTCCTTGACCTGGCGGCTGTTGAAGTCGCCGTTGAAGGCGTTGATCTGGCTGTTCAGCTGATCGTAAAGCGGCTTGTTCGCATCGCGCCATGCATTGTAGGTGGCCGTATCGGCGTCGTACTTCGCCTGGCAGGCGGACGTGGGCGTGTCGCCGCACGAGACCGGTAGGGGCGGGGCAGCCGTGGGCGCCTGGACGCCGAGCTTGCTCCAGATCGCATCGCCGGGTTGATAGACGAACACCTCCGGATTCATGGTGTCGTTGTAGAAGTCGTACGACGGCGGAACGTAGGCCGCGCCGACCGGCTTGCCGCCGCCGCCCGTCACGTTTCGCGACCAGTCAAACGGCGGGCCGAACTGCGCGAAGGGGTACTGCGCCGAAGGCAGCACGAGGACCTTCTTGTCGTCGTCACCAAGGAAAGCCGGATCGGTCCCCGGTGCCCAGGTGCCGTTGTCGACTTGGTAGAGGATCACGTCTTCGGGCTTGAATTCCTGATCGGAGCCATTGAGCCGGTACCCCTGGCTGTGCACGGTGCCGGTGTCGATCCGCTCGGTGCTGAAGTGGTCGTTGCGGTTGGTGACGGCGGCAACATTGAAATTGGCATCGCGCACCACGTCGATGGTGGCCGAGGCGTTCAGCAGCGAGTTCGCCTGGCCCGTGGCCTTGCCGTTGGCATCGAGCGTGCCGCCGACGTTGAGGTCCTGCGACGCGTAGATCAGGCTGTGCTCGCGGTTGATGATCTCGGGCGCGCCCAGGTCCACGTCACCAGAACGGGAAGCGATCACGCCGCCGTTTCCTGTCACCGGATTCACATCGTTGACGATCTGCTGCCCGGCGCCGATGGCCACCGAATCCCCGAAGATCCGGTCCACGTTGGTCACCGTGGTGCCGGCCTCGATGCGCACCGCGCCGCCATCGATCAGGCCCGTATTGGTCACCGACTGGTCGGCGCGGATGGTGCTAGCCACAGCGCCATACAGCTCGCCCGCATTGGAGACATTGCGGCCATGCAGGTCCAGCGCGGCGCCGGCCTTCATCGTGCCCAGGTTGTCCACGTCACCGGTCGTGTCCAGCGCCAGGTTGCGGCCTGCAGCAATCTCCCCGGTGTTGCGGAAGTCGCTCGCCAGCTTGAGGTCGATGTCGCCCTGGGACTGCACCTTGCCGTCGCCGGTGAGGCTGGTACCGGTCAGGCCCAGCTTCTGGTTGGCGGCCAGCAGGCCCTGGGTGTTGGTGGTGGCCCCTACGTTGAGCTGCGCGGTACCGCCCGATGTGACCTCGCCTTGCGTGTTGTCCAGCGAGGCCGCCGTGGCCTCCAGCGCGGTGTCCGCCCGCAGCGCGCCCTGGTTGTTGTCGATGGTGGTGGCGGCCAGCTTGACCGTGCCACCCTCCAGGCCAAGCGGATTGGCATCGGTGCCGCCAAGGGTATTGCGGTTCAGGATCGTCCCGGCCTGCGCGTCCAGGGTGCCACTGGCATGCACAAAGCCAGCGGAATTTTCAAGCGTGTTGGCAATCCGTAGCGTGGCGTCAGCGTTGCTAGCGACCTGGCCTCCGCCATTGGCGAGGCTGTCGCCGGTCACGGCTAGCGGCCCCCCGGCCAGCATCTTGCCGCTGGTGTTGTCCAGCGCGGTGCCGTTGACCGTCACGGCTTGCTGGCCCGAGATCGTGCCGCCCTGGTTGTTCAGGGCAGCCGTGTTCAGGGCGAGCGGGCCACCGGCGATGACCTGGCCGCCCGCGCTGTTGTCGAAGTCCTGGCCGTGAGTGTCGCTCTGCAGGGTGCCCTGGGACGCCAGCACGCCGCCCTGGTTCTGGAAGGCGCCGGTGTCGGTCTGGACCGTTCCGCCGGAGATCACGCCTGCGCGATTGGTCAGCGCCTGGCCGTTGGTATCCGCCTTGAGGTTGCCGCCCGCCGAGAGTTGTCCGTGGTCGTTGACGATGGTGCCGCCGGACAGCGACATATCCGTGCCCGCCAAGGCCCTGCCGCCCGTGTTATCCAGGGCGCCGGTAACAAGTAGCTTGTCATTGACGGAGCCCAGCGTGCCGCCCCGGTTGTCGGTCTGGCTTGCGGCGATGGTGGCACTGCCATCGGCGGCAATGGTGCCGCGCTGGTTGCCGATCTGGCCTGCCGACTGGACGTCCAGCGTACCGCCGCTGGTGATGGTGCCGTCTTGGTTCTGCAGACTGCTCGCGGCGATGTGGGTGTTGCTGGCGCCCTGGATCGTGCCCTGGGTATTGCTCAGGCCCAGGCCCGGGGTGTCGAGACTGACGGTCTGCCCGGAGATCTGGCCCTGGTCGTTGATGATGGCACCACCGGCCACCTTGAGGTCGCCAGCGGCCATGGCCTTGCCGCCCGTGTTGTCGAGGGCGCCACTAACAAGTAGCTTGTCTTGCACGGCGCCGAGGGTGCCGCCCCGGTTGATCGTGCTGGCTGCCACCACGGTGGTAGCGCCGGTCCCGGCAATTGTGCCGCTGGTGTTCTCCACGGCTTGCGAGGCGGCGACATCGAGCGTGCCGCCACTGGTGACGGCACCGCCCTGGTTCAGCAGGTTGGTGGCCTGGACCGTACCGCCATTGACGCCGGCCACCAGCGTGCTGCCCTGGTTATCCACGTTGCCGCCGGCCGCGACGCGAAGGGCCGTGCCTTCCACGCGGGCATTGCGGTTGACGATGTCGCCCGAGGCCGATAGGTTGGCCGTGTTGTGCGAGACGACCGAGCCGTTGGTCAGGTCAAGCGTCGGCGCGGAGAGGTTGGCGTCCGAGCCCGCGACGATGGCGCCGCTAGTCTGGAGCGCCGTGCGTGCCGCGATGTTGGCGGTCCCGGCGCCGGTGACATTGGCGTTGGCATCGACTCCGGCGCCGAGGGTGCCGGCGTTGGCGATGCGGTCGGCCTGGGCCAGCAGGTCGGAGCCGGCGGCCACGGTACCAGTGTTGGTCAACTGGCCGGGCGTCGTGGCGGTGATCGCGCCGCGCGTGGTGATGGTCCCGGCGTTGTCGAGGTTGGTGCCAGTAATGCTTGCGTTGCCTTGCGACTGCAGGCGACCGCTCGCCAGCACGCGCACATCACCGTTGTTGTCCACGGTGATATCGCCGCCGCGCGCGTCGGCAATGCCGCCCAGGTTGAAACCCACGCCCTTCTCCGTGCCGATCAGGCGGATGGCACCGTTCGCGTACATCGAGCCGAGCGCGGAGGCATCCAGCGCGAACTGCGGCGCTGCGCCATTGCCCGCTTGGGCGGTGGCGTTCAGGTTCTGGTAGTCCACCTGGTTTGCACCGGCAATGGCATTGATGTGCTTGGCCCACAGTTCCGCGTTGATCGAAATCGAGCGCGCCAGCAGGTCCACTTGCGCTTGCGGGCTCGACAAGCCCTGGCCATCGATGGCAATATGTCCATCCCGCACGTCAAAGCCGGAGAGGCTGCCATCCGGCCCATACAGCGCGCGGCCCGTCGAGAGGGTAAAGCGATCTGCGTTGATCACGCCGCAGCCCGAGCAGCTAATGCCCGCCGGATTGGCCAAAATTACCGTCGCGCGATTGCCAGCCACCTCCTGCATGCCCATCAGCTGGGAGGGATTGGGAGCTGTCACCTGGTTGACGATCACACCGGCGCTATTGTTGCCTAGTTGCAAATTTCCCTGGACCCAACCTGCAATCTGAGTCTGTGAGTTCTGGCCGCTGTTGTTCAGCACGACGCCGGAAGGCCCCACGTTGTACTGGATGAAGTTGTTAACGCTGGTCCCGCCATTGCGGTTGGGAGCGGCGATATTGACGATGGGGACGCCATTGGCAGCCACCCCCATCACCGGACGCGCCCCCGGCGCGTTCTTGTCCACCTGGATCGGCAGGGTCTGAGCCTGCGCGGTTTGCGCCAGGATCACGGGCAAGCCCATCATCGATGCCGCGATGACCGTCAGCCACAGCACGGGATGGAACGTCGTGCCTTGTCCCTGGCGTTCGGCACAGCCCTGGCGCCCCTTGCCGCGTCCGACCGCATTTTCCTGGACTGCTACCAGCATGCCTCGCACGGCGTTGAAGACCAGGCGATGGGTGTTCTTATTCATTTCGTTGTTGTCGAGGAGAAACGGGTAGGCGTGGATAGACCTGCGCGAGGCTGGACTGCGCCTAAGCTAGACGGAAAATAGCGGACTCAGCTCCGAATTAGAATCGAATAAGTTCGAAATTGTGCTCGGAATTACCTGATTTATATTTCATAAAATCAGAATTAAAATTATTTGAATTCCAGGCTTTCCTTGAGAGGTTTCCATCATTCACGACAACGCCAAATATTCGTCGTCCCCGCGCAGGCGGGGACCCAGTGACTTTTTGTCTCCCTTCGGGGGACTTCAAAGACGCTGGATTCCCGCCTACGCGGGAATGACGATGGTCATTTTGATGTTGTCGCGAAATAGGGAAAGCTCAATAGCTATCCGATTTCGGACTATCGGGTCTGGGGCTTGCGCCAGGAATAGGCGGTACCCTAAATGTCACAATCATTTGCATTGTGTTGGGTACCAGCGACAGGCTCGGTGAATGTGCGCTGGTTGGATCGCCTGCCTTATGAAAGCATCTGTCGATGGTGCAGATGCTGGCCATCGGCCTTGGCGTGACGGTCGGCGGCGGGCTGGTGACGCTGTTCACCGCGCGGATCGGGGAAGCGGGGCCAGCTTTCCGGCTCGCCGTTGTCGTGGTCAGCATGATCACGCTGCTGTCGGCGCTGGTGTTCCGGCGGCTGGATGTCGGGGAACTAGGGAAGGGGCGGCGTGCGGCGTCGGTTTCTGCGCGCACGCCTTGAGCCTCCCGTACTCAGGCCGCATTAGTCTTCCACCCCACGCCTCGGATCAACTGCGTGACACGCAGCTGGTACTGATCGAAGAACTGGTTCGCCTGCAGCTGGCTGTCGATCGGCTGTGCAACGGTACGGCCTTCGGCCTTCAGCTTGGCGCGCAGTTCGGGCTTGCCCAGGGCTTCGCCGATAATGAGGCGGCAATCGTTGCGCCAGGGCCGGCCTGCGGCGATCCCGCTACGGCGTGCGCGCCGGAGGCCGCGTATCACGCACGGAGGTTGGTGCCGGGTACACGTCGTCGCCGGTCGCAATCGGCTGCCGGGGCGGTGGAGGTGTTGCCGTAGTATCCCGCGGAACTCCCTCGCATCCCATCAGGGCCGCGGTCAGCAGAACGATGACGGTGCCCTCGGCCAGGCCACGGCGCAGGGAGTGGCCGATGTGGGGGGACGGGTGTGGCATGGGCGGCCTCCTGATGGCAGTGGTACCTCTAGCTTAGGAGATGGGCGCGCAATCAAGCCCCTTGAACTAGTCGCGACTAGTCGCTGATGCCATTTTCATGCAGCAGTCGCTCGCATTCGTCAAGCATGTCGTGCGCGAACGCGGACTGGTAGTTGGGGTCGAGCGCTTCCATCATTTCGTGCGAGGCATACAGTCCAGCTTCGCGTGAGAGCGTGTCCGCAAGCTGGCGTGCGAACTGGTCGCTCAGTTCCGACAGAAGGCGGCGCTCTGACAGGGCGAGCTGCAGCCTGGAGCGTGACAGCCATTCGCCCGCCAGCGTCGCGCCCTGCGCGTCGGTCAGCCATTTGCCGTGTTCGTAGTAGGCTGACAGCCGCTCGGCGGTCAATGCGAACAACAGCGCCTTGCGGGTATTGAAATCGATCTTCGGGAGCGGGGCGGCTTTCATATTCGTGGTGATGACTGTGGCGATGCTCAACCTTGCGCCGTTTGCTGCGTGATGCGGGCGAACGCGGCATTGAGCCACGCGCCGATGGCCGCGATCTCTTCCAGGCAGACCGAATGCGGCATGGCATAGGTGTGCCATGTCACAGGAATCCGGCGAGCCAGCAGGAAGTCGCGAGCCTGCTCGCCGAGCCGCAACGGCACGACGTCGTCCTGCGTGCCATGCGCGGCGAACACAGGGATGGCGGCATTGGCGGACGTGGCTTCGGCTGCCAGCGTGTCCGGTGCGGGAACATAGGTGGACAGGGCGACGATGCCTGCCAGTGCATCCGGGTGGGTAAGGGCGGTGGTGTAGGCGATTGCGCCGCCCTGCGAAAAACCGGCAAGCACAATGTGGTCGGCGGCGATACCACGCGCGTTTTCGCGCGCGATCAGCCCCCGGATGCGTTCGCACGAAATGCGGATGCCGTTTTCGTCGGCACGCCGGCCGGCTTCGTCGAGCGAGTAGATGTCATACCAGGCTGGCATGACATAGCCGCCGTTGCATGTGACGGGCATGGCGGGCGCATGAGGGAAGACGAAGCGCACGCCGGGCGAGGCAGCCAGCCCAAGCTCTGGCACCACCGGCACGAAATCGTTGCCATCCGCGCCCAGGCCGTGCATCCAGATGACGGTAAAAGCGGGATTCGGCGCGGTCTCGATTTCGATCGCGGGCAGCAGTTCGTTCATGGGGGCACTCCTGTCTGATAAGCCGGGCGCCAGCTTGCGCGTGGGCAGCGCGAGTATCGCACAGGTCGACGGAGGTTCCGCTTCGCCTCCGCCCCATGCGGATTGGCCGGCGGCGTGCCAGGTAAGGAGAATGAGCGGGTCCGCAAGCGCTCATGCTAGGAAAGCGCTTGCGGGTCACCATGGAACGCGTGCCAATGCGCGCGTGCTCGCAGCGGCTGGCAATTACCGGTGGTCGGCGCCAAAGCAGGGTCGTGCGCGTTGCGCGGCGCTACACCTGGCCACCAGAGAACGCTGATAGCCAGGGGATGTACGATCGCTTGCCGTCTGGCTAGGCGGCAGACGGCACGATCGGTACGGTGGTCAGTCCGGGCGCTACGCGCGGTGCTTGCGCGGACGAGGACGTCTCGCTGGCGGCAGGCGCAGCGGCGCGGCGCTTGTCCACCACGTCCTCGACGCCTTTCTTTGCCACGTCTTCAAGGAACGCGACCATGTCGCGATAGTAGGCGACCTGCATTTGCGCCTCGAGCAGGCGCCGTTCGGCCTGGAACAACGTCAGCCTCATGTCTTGCAGTTCCCTTTCGGCAATCTTTTCCGGGGTCGGCGGACTGAACAAGTTTGCGAGCCAACGCATGGCAGTACCTCCAATGCTGATCAACAGCGAAGAATCGATGTTTTTGCCATGGGAACCAATATAGACAAGAAATCGGCAAAAGCATCTCAACCTGCGCATTCGTCGCGCCTAGCCCACAAGGATGATTGCCGCGGTGCGGAGACTCGGTTAGATTGTCCGGTCCCGATCGCGGCATCGGCGTTTCATGCCATCCGCGCATACTGGTATTCCGGCCTGGCAATGCCTGCGGTCAACGCAAAGTCAACGTGTTTCCCGCGGCCGAGTCGGGAATCACGCTATCGCGCGCTGTCGGATGCCTTGTGCACGCGAGGCATGCATGAACGCGATGACGGGCGCCCAGAATGCTTCCATGTAGTCCGGCAGGATGGCCGCATCATGCGGCATGCCATCAAACAGCACCAGCTCGTGAAGGTGCGATGCCGCTTGAGCGAGGCGTTCCGCATGGGCCAGCGGCAGGACATTATCGGCGCGGCTGTGCACGACCAGCAGCGGTAATTCCAGCCGGCGCGCGCGCGCCACGTTGTTCCACGGATCCGGCAGGAGCCACGCCAGCTGCCGCGGTACGCGGCCAGTCTGGACCGCCGCCGCGCGCGCGGAGCTGAAGCCCGAGGCGATGATTACACCGTCCGGGGCCGGCCTGAGTCCATGCGCGACATCCAGCAGCACGCCTGATCCGAGCGAGTGCCCCAGAACGTAGCGCTGGGTTGCATCCGGCGTAGCCGCCAGGAACATCCTGTAGGCCGCGTGCGCGTCTTCACGTAGGTGCCGGACAGTTGGTCGCCCGCTGCTTGCACCGTAGCCGCTGTAGTCGAACACGAAGGTGCTGATGCCGGAATGCGACAGCATGGCCTGCACGGGCGCCCAGTCGGACAGGCATTCGTCGTCGCCGTGGCACACCATCAGCGCAGGCGCCTGCGCTTGCGCCGCGGGCGCGTAGGCGGCATGGAGCAGGCGGTTGCCGCTCCGGAATGTACTGTGATGCAGCGTCGCTTCCGGCTGATCAGGGGCCGGCGGCGGGTTGGTGGGGGTGACAAAGGCCTCGCGTTCGAGCGCGCGGAAGAGCAGATGGCGAGCAAGCCCCGCCAGTACGGCGATGCCAGCCGTGCTGGCCAGCCAGCGGGGAATCGGGCGATCAGGAATGGGCAGCATGGTGCTCGGGCGCAGGTTGCCCGTCAAGGCTAGCAGGTGCGGTGAGATTGGCACAGGCACTGCAACGGCTGGGGCCGGAGGGAATACTCGTTCCCGCTCGATTGCGCCAACCTTGGATCGAGTGATTTATCCTTATAAATCAGTGAATTGCGCTTGCCTCGACCGTACCTATCAGGGTAATAGAAAAGTTTTTTCTTGACTATCTACCTAGTAGTAGATAGTATTCCGGTCATGGAAGCGTTGCTCCACCAGCAAGAGGAAGCAAGCTGGTTCTGCAGCGGGGCCATCGCAATACCGTGAGACGGTCTTTTTTTAAGTCAGCGCATCTATCTACTAGTAGATGTGAGATCGGAAAGAGACCCCAGCAACGAACCGAATCCGCGACGCCCCCGGGAGGTCGCCAGCCAAGGAGCCCATCATGAATGCCAAGTTCGCCAAGACCGTGATTACCGCAGCCACCCTTGCCGCCGCGCTCGCCAGCGGGCTGGTCCAGGCGGCTGGCCCCAGTGACAGCAGCGTTGCCGGTGACAAGTATGGCTATGCGTTGCGCGTCGGCAAGACCGATGCCTTCACCGATGGCGCGAAGACCGGCAAGTTCGACCCGTACACCGATGGCACCCGCGTTGGCAAGGCTGATCCGTACACCGACGGCGCGAAGATCGGCAAGGTTGACCCCTACACCGATGGTGCCCGCATCGTGGCCGGTCTGGACACCCGTAGCGTTTCGGCATCGCCGGCCCGCGCCGTGGATCCGTACACCGATGGTGCCAAGGTTGGCAAATTCGACCCGTACACCGATGGTGCCCGTACGGTTGCCGGCCTGGACACGCGCAGCGTTTCGGCATCGCCGGCCCGCAGCGTCGATCCGTACACGGACGGTGCCAAGGTCGGCAAGTTCGACCCGTACACCGACGGCGCGCTCGCCTGATTGCCTGCCGGCCCGACAGGCCGGCGGCATTTCTACTACGGCAGCCAGGCCCGCCCAGGGCCTGGCTGGCCGCAATGGAGTCCATCATGAACTTGCGTAACAGTATCCTGCTGCTTGGCGGATGGCTGCTGGTTTGCGTGACGAGTGGCTCGATGATCACCTTCGCCGCGCAGGTCCTGCCTGGTTAGCCAATCCTGGCTCCGGTTGTCCCGGGGCTGTTTCCATCGAGGCGCGAACAGGCCCTATGGCTTCTATCCCCTATGTGAATGCGCCCTAAGGGATTACCCGCGCCTCGGGGCGTTCTCGCTTGAGCGTCTATCTTCATGTAGATAAACTGGCCTCATGAAAACGCAAACCGTCCGTGAGCAACTGCTCGAGCACACGCTGGTCCTGATCCGGCGTCGAGGCTTCAATGGGTTCAGCTACCGGGACCTGGCCGAACTCGTCGGCGTCAAGACGTCGAGCATCCACTATTACTTTCCGACCAAGGACGATCTCGTCCTGGAGGCCGTGAAGACATACAGCGCGATGATGTCCGAACGCCTTCGCTCAATCGATACGACGCTGCCCGTGACCGAGCAGGCAGCTATCTACCTGGCTCCGTTCCGCGCGAGCTGCGGTTCCGACCAGATCTGCCTGTGCGGCATGCTCTCGGCCGAGACCCTGTGCCTGCCGGAGTCGGTCCACAAGCTGCTGCAGAGCTTCTTCCTGATGAATGAGCAGTGGCTGACCGGCTTGCTGGAGCGCGCCCAGCAGCAACGCAGCACGCCGTTCCCAGTGCCGCCTCCACGCCTGGCACAAGTTGTGTTCGGCTCGCTGCAGAGCGGGCTGATTTCGGCTCGCCTTTTCGGGACGGCTGACCGTGTCGAGGCTGCTGCCGATACCCTGATGGCTGCCGTGGCCGGTTGACGCTCTCCGCGCAACGTCTGGCGCAAAGCCGTCATGTGGCGAATGCTGCATGGCGGCTTTGCTTTTGGCGTCGCATCATAGATGCCTCTTGACCCAAAAGAGGCCAAGAGGATGTGCGATTCCTTTATCTATCAACAGGTTGCGCTCAAAAGAGCCATTGTCTATCAACACGATAGAAATGTTTTTCCTTGACTATCTACCTAGTAGTAGATAGTATTCAACCCGTGGAAGCGCTGCTCCACCGGAAAAAAAGAAGCCGGTTCGGCAACGGGACCATCGCAATACCGTGAAAACGGTCTTTTTTTAGACCCGCTTATCTATCTACCAGTAGATGCGGAATCGAAGAGAGACCTGAGATTGAACCGAACCAGGCGACGCCCCCGGGAGGTCGCCAGCCAAGGAGCCCATCATGAATGCCAAGTTCGCCAAGACTGTTATCACTGCAGCCACCCTTGCCGCCGCGCTCGCCAGCGGCCTCGCCCAAGCCGCGGGTCCGCGTGACAGCAGCTTTGCCGGTGACAAGTACGGCTACAGCTTCCGTGTCGGCAAGGCCGATACCTTCACCGACGGCGCCAAGGTCGGCAAGTTCGACCCGTACACCGATGGCACCCGCGTTGGCAAGGCTGATCCGTACACCGACGGCGCGAAGATCGGCAAGGTTGACCCCTACACCGATGGTGCCCGCATCGTGGCCGGTCTGGACACCCGTAGCGTCTCGGCATCGCCGGCGCGCAGCGTGGATCCGTACACCGACGGCGCGAAGATCGGCAAGGTGGATCCGTACACCGATGGTGCCCGCACCGTAGCCGGTCTGGATACCCGTGGCGTGTCGGCATCGCCGGCTCGCAGCGTCGATCCGTACACGGACGGTGCCAAGGTCGGCAAGTTCGACCCGTACACCGACGGCGCGCTTGCCTGAGAGAAGCGGCCGGCCAATGGCCGGCCGGCCGACATCCACAGCGGGTGGTACTGTGCCCGGTTCCAAGGGGAACATCATGAATCTGCGTGACAGCGCACTGATACTGGTCGGATGGGTGGGGCTCTGCCTCGTCAGCGGTTCGCTCATCACGCTGGTCGCGCAAACGCTGCCGGCCTGACCGGCAGACATTGCAGAGGGTCTGAAGCCATGAAAACACTATCCGTACGCGAACAACTGATCGAGCACACGCTGGTGCTGATCCGTCGCCGGGGGTTCAACGGTTTCAGCTATCGCGACCTGGCCGAGCTGGTCGGCGTCAAGACCTCGAGCATTCACTACTATTTCCCGTCCAAGGACGACCTCGTGCTTGAAGCCGTGCGCGAATACAGCGCCCGCACGCACGAACGCATCCGCGCGATCGATACCAGCCTGCCTCCTGCGGAACAGGTGCGGCAGTACCTGGAACCAATCCGCACGGGCTCCGGCACCGACCAGGTCTGCCTGGTGGGGATGCTGTCGGCCGATGTGCTGTCACTCTCCGAACCGGTGCGCGCCACCATGCGCGACTATGTCCGCATGCATGAACAATGGCTGACCGGCTTGTTCGAGCGAGCGCAGCCGTTGCGCGACACACCGTACCCCGTACCGCCCGCGCAACTGGCCCAAGTGGTGTACGGCGCGCTTCAGAGCGGCCTGATGGCTGCGCGGCTATCCGGTACGCATGAGCGGCTGGACGCGGCCGCGGCCGTGCTGGCCGGGGTCATGCCGCAATCGTGATCTGGCGGGCCACCATGTCGCATAGCCACTCCGGGTCATCGTGCGGCAGGTCGTGGCCGGCCCATGGGTGGCGCAGCAGCGGCGCGCCCCATGCGTGCGCGAGTTGCACCGAACAGACCGGGTCGACCAGACGGTCTGCATCCGAGGCGATCAGCAATGTGGCCGGGCAGGGCGCCCGGTGTCCGGCCCGGTAACGCGCCGCCGCCAGCAGTTGCCGCAGCGCCGAGTGCCGGCTGACCGGCGCGGTCGCCGCGATCTCTTTCCATGCCTGAATGTCGGCCTCCCGAGTATCTGTCCTCGCGCAGGTAAGCCGGTGAATGGTGCGCTCGCAATAGTCCCGGTTGTCCCATGCGGCGGTCATGCGTAGCAAGTCAGGCCAGTTGGCGGGCCGCAAGCGTTGGGTCATGGTGCTGAAGGGCCGCATGCTGGTGTTGATCAGGGCCAGCGCCGCCACCTCGTCGGGATGCTGCCGTGCCCATTCCGCCGCCACCATGGCGCCCAGCGACATCGCCAGTACCCGGCAGGGCCGCTGCCGCCCCACCCGTCGCAGACTGTGCCGCACTGATGCGACGAGGTCCGGCACGCTCGCGGGTGACGCCTCCTGGCAAAGGCTGCCATTGCCGGGAAGGTCCAGCGCCAGCGGCGTGCCCAGGCCCGCCGCCTGCCAGCGTTGGGCCAGCGTGCCCCAGTGCCGGCTTTCCCGCGTGAGGCCGCGCAGGAATACCCAGTCCGTCATGGCTTGGGGCGCTGTCGCCAGTGCGCCTGCGCCTGTTCCTGCAACTGCGCGCGGCGTTCGCCCGTCGGCAGCCAGCGCTGCGGCGCGAAGGCGATGCGGCCAAGGAAATCGAACAGGCTCACATGGCGGCGCAGTACCCGCGCGGTGCGGTGTGCCTTGATCGGGTTGAAGATGCCGTCGCGCGAGAAAAGCTGCCGCGGATTCTTCTTGATCCACAGCCAGGAGCCGAGCTCCAGCGTCATCGGCAGGAACAGGTTCTGGGGCGGCGCCAGGTCGTATGCGTAGTCCCACAGGTCGCCGTGCAGCAGGTACTGGTGGCTCTGCGGCTCAAAGGCGTAGCCATGGTGCGGGTGGGCCTGTTCGAACATGGTCTTGAGCAGGTACATCTCCGGCAGGTGCGGCATGGGACAGTGCGTGCGCGCGTACGGAAACCAGATGCTGTCGCGCCAGCCGTAGCCGGAGTGGCAGTCCACCGCGAAGCTGAGCGGGCGCGACAGCAGTTCGCCTTGGACCACGCTCAGCAAGGCCTGGCTTTCCGCCTCCATGGGGTGGCCGGCCGGGCCGCGGAACCATGGCAGCCAGGCCCCGATGCGCTGGCCGCCGGCCAGGAACGGCACGCGCGCATCGGCGTCCTGGGGGGCGTTGCGCATCAGGTCGACGCCGTTCGGGTTGGCGCGGGTGGCGGCCCACATGCCGCCCGGGTTGACGATGGGCATGAACACCAGCCGTACCGCCTGCAGTTCCTCGTGCAGCAGTTCGTCCCACTCCAGCCGGCAGAGCAACGAGCGCAGGTAGTCCAGCACGAGTTGCGTGCCGATACGCTCCAGGCCGTGGATGCCGCCGAATATGCCGATCGCCGGGGCATCCGCCGCCGTCGCCCCCACGGTGGCGGCATAGACGGAAAAGCGATGACCGCGTACCGACGTTTCGCACACCGCGCGCGTATCCAGCATGCGGCTGCCCGCGTCCAGCAGGCCCAGCAACTGTTCGTATTCGGCAAAAGCGGTGCGCTCGCTCATGGCACCAATATAGGCGCTGGGCGGCGGCGTGGCGGCCATGCGGCGGCCAGGCAGGGCACGCCCTGCATCACTCAGGCGGCCTGTGCCTGCTGGTCAGGCGCCAGCGCTTCCACGCATTCGAGGAAGGCGCCCACCAGGCGCGTATGCCGCCGGCTTTCCAGGCAATACAGGTATTCGTGCAGGACTGGTGGACGCTGCGCGAACGGCACGATGCGCAGCGCCGGGTCGCGCGGCACCTCGCCCGCGGGCACGACGCGGGCGCCCAGGTTCTGGCGGATCGCTTCGTAGATGGCCTCGCGGCTGTCACGGCAGTGACAGGCAGGCAACGAATCCTGATGGCAGCATTCGGATTCTTGCAGGCATTGCAGACAAGGCCGGGGGTGAAGGCGCCGGCTGTGCTGCCGCTGCGGGTCAGCGGTGGAAGCCGGCTCCGGCCATCAGCAGGCGCAGCAGCCAGGCCGCCGCGCCCAGGGCGGCCACGCTGGCGGCCCAGATCAGCACCAGCCAGCCGACGCGCCGCAACCAAAGCGGCATCTTGCCGGGTTGCGTGGCCATCAGTGGTACCCCTCGCCGTGGCGCACCTTGCCGCGGAACACGTAGTAGGCCCACACCGTGTACATCAGGATGAACGGGATGATGAACAGCGCGCCCACCAGTGCAAAGCCCTGGCTCTGCGGCGGCGCGGCGGCATCCCAGATCGAGATGCCGGGCGGGATGATGTTGGGCCAGACGCTGATGGCCAGCCCCGTATAGCCCAGGAACACCAGGCCCAGCGCGTACAGGAACGGCGCCATGTCGGGCGATTGCCGCAGGGAGCGCATCAGCCCCAGCACGCACAGCACGACCAGAAGCGGCACCGGCGAGAACCACACCAGGTTCGGCAGGCGGAACCAGCGCTCGGCGATTTCCGGGTGCGTGAGCGGCGTCCACACGCTGATCGCCGCAATGACGGCCAGCAGCAGCCAGCCGAGCGTGCCGGTCAGCCGCACCATGCGCTGTTGCAGGCCGCCCTCGGTCTTCATGATCAGCCATGTGCTGCCGAGCACCGTGTAGGCCACCACAACGCCCACGCCGCAGAACAGCGGGAAGGGTGCCAGCCAGTCCAGCGGCCCGCCTGCAAAGCGGTGGCCTTCCATGCGGATGCCATCGATATACGCGCCCAGCGCCACGCCCTGGAAGAACGATGCCGTGAGCGAGCCGCCGATGAAGGCCGCATCCCATACCGGGCGCTCGCGGTCATTGGCCTTGAAGCGGAACTCGAACGCCACGCCGCGGAAGATCAGGCCCAGCAGCATCAGCATGAGCGGCAGGTAGAGCGCGCTCAGCACCACCGAGTAGGCGAGCGGGAACGCCGCCAGCAGCGCAGCACCGCCAAGCACCAGCCAGGTCTCGTTGCCGTCCCAGACGGGCGCTACCGTGTTCATCATCACGTCGCGGTCATGGCGGTCCGGCACGAACGGAAACAGCATGCCAATGCCGAGGTCGAAGCCGTCCATGACGACGTACATCATCACGCCGAAGAAGATGATGAGAATCCAGAGAAGGGAAAGGTCGATGCCCATGGTGTCAGCTCCTGCTGCGAGCGGGTTGGTTGGGCGCCATCACTTCATCGTCCTCAATGGCGGAAAGCGGGCGTGCGGGAGTATGGCCGCGGCCGGGGCCGCCCTGCGGTTCGTGCTTGCCCTCATCGATCACCGGGCCCTTGCGCACCAGCCGCAGCATGTACGCGATACCTACGCCGAACACGAAGAAGTAGGCCACGACGAACAGGCCCAGGGTCAGTGCGAGTTCGGGGACGTCGTGCGGCGTGACCGCGTCGGCGGTGCGCTGCAGCCCGTAGACTACCCAGGGCTGCCGCCCGATCTCGGTGGTGAACCAGCCGGCCAGCAGCGCGATCAGGCCGGTTGGCCCCATCCACAGCGCCAAGCGCAGGAAGAGGCGCGACTGGAACAACCGCTCGCCGCGCCTGAGCCACAGGCTCCACAGGCCCAGCAGGATCATCAGCACACCGAGCCCGACCATCACGCGGAACGACCAGAACAGGATGGCGGCATTGGGCCTGTCCTGCGGCGCAAATTCCTTCAGGCCTTTGATCTGGCCATCGAGGCTGTGTGTAAGGACAAGGCTGCCCAGGCGCGGAATGCCAATGGCGTAGCGTGTTTCCTCACGTTTCATGTCGGGCCAGCCGAACAGCAGCAGCGGAAAGCCCTGTTCGCCGTGGCTTTCCCAGTGCCCTTCCATGGCGGCGATCTTGGCCGGCTGGTGCTTCAGCGTGTTCAGCCCGTGCATGTCGCCGATCACGGCCTGGATTGGCGCGACGATCAGCAGCATCCACATGGCCATCGACAGCATCTTGCGGATGGCCGGGTTGTCGCGGCCGCGCAGCAGATGCCAGGCAGCCGATGCGCCGACGAACAGCGCAGTGGCCAGGAACGCGGCCACGCTCATATGCACCAGGCGGTAGGGGAACGACGGGTTGAAGATGACCTGGAACCAGTCCGTCGGCACGACGCGGCCGTTAAGGATCTCGTAGCCCTGCGGTGTCTGCATCCAGCTATTGGAGGCCAGGATCCACGTCGCGGAGATCAGCGTGCCCAGTGCCACCATGACCGTGGCGAAGAAATGCAGCCCGGGTCCGACGCGGTTCCAGCCGAACAGCATGACGCCAAGGAAGCCCGCCTCCAGAAAGAAGGCCGTCAGCACCTCATAGGTCAGCAGCGGGCCGGTGATGCTGCCCGCGAACTCGGAGAAGAAGCTCCAGTTCGTGCCGAACTGGTACGCCATGACCAGGCCCGACACCACGCCCATGCCGAAATTGACCGCGAAGATCTTCGACCAGAAGTGGTACAGGTCCCGGTAGACCGGTTGCTGCGTGCGCAGCCAGCAGCCTTCGAGCACCGCCAGGTACGCAGCCAGCCCGATGGTGATGGCGGGAAAAAGTATGTGGAAGGAAACAGTGAAGCCGAATTGGATACGGGCGAGTTCTAGCGCGGTGAAGCCAAACATGTCTTGTTCTCCGTGGCGCTGGCCCTTCGCACGCCGTTGACGGCGCCGCCATGCCGGGGGGCATGACAGGCTTGCCGGCAGGCGCGCCAGGGGCGCGGGCCGTTGGCGCGTGCGGTAAGCGTAGTGTACGCGGCACGCGCCGCCATGTGCCGGCAAAGGCGGAAGATGCTGCGGCGGCATATCGTCGCAGTGGGCAGGGCTGGTTTCGGGCCTTTGCCGCACGGTTTGATGCTAATGGCGGACCGTGGTGAAGAACAGAATCAGAAAGAGAGCAAAAGGCCGTATCAGATCGCGGATGAACCTGCACTATCCCCTGACGCTTGATCGAAGCGTGGCAGAATCGTCCAGAAGATCCTTCCGACGACACCACCAAAGGCGGTCCCGGAGCGCCTGCCGGATTGGAACGAAACGCTTTTCTTCAGGAGCGGTCGCATCAGCATCCGGGCAGTGCGGAAAGTGATCGCAAGATCAACGGATCATGCCTGCTTGGCATTCAGATGCCTGACGAGCCTGCCCAGGGTGGTTGCCTGAATCAGCAGGCTGAACACCACGACCAGGTAGGTCACGCCAATCAGCATCTCGCGGCCATGGAATTCCGGCAGCGATAGCGCCAGCGCCAATGAGATGCCTCCGCGCAGGCCACCCCAGGTCAGGATCGTGGCGGAATGCGGATTGAGCCGGCGGAAGTTCTGCAAGGCTAGCAGGGGCATGGCCACGCTGATGCCTCGCGCTGCCAGGACAACGGGAATCGCGGCCAGCCCGAGCCACACGATATGCCGCTGCAGCGACAAGGCGATGACCTCCAGGCCGATCAGGCCGAACAGCACCAAGTTGAGCAGCTCGTCGAGCAAGCCCCAAAAATTGAACAGGTGTTCACGGGTCTTTTCCGACATGCTGATTGTGCCGTGGTTGCCAATGACCAGGCCCATGATGACGACCGAAAGCGGCGCGGATACGTGTACGATCTCGGCCAGGCTATAGCCGCCGGTTGCCAGCGCCAGCGTGATCAGGATCTCGACCGGGTAACTGTCGATGCTGCGTAACAGCAGCGTGGCCCCATAGCCAAGCGCGGCGCCGAGTATCAGGGCGCCGAGCACTTCCCGTCCCAGCGCGAGCACCACATGCGAGGCCGAGAATTCGGTGGCGCCCGTGGCAAGTCCAAGAAGGGTCAGGAAAGCGACCACTGCAGTCCCGTCGTTGAACAGCGACTCGCCTGCGATCTTGGTTTCGAGGCTCTCCGGCGCGCCAGCGTTCTTGAGAACGCTTAGCACCGCGATCGGGTCGGTGGGCGAAATGAGCGCACCAAATACCAGGCACCACAGCAGGCTGATGGGGTGGCCCAGCCACTGCGCCACATAGTAGAAGCCGCCCCCTACGGCAGCAGTGGATATCACCACCCCCACCGTGGCCAGCAAGACGACGGCCATGCGTTGACGCTGCATGCGCGAGAGGTCGACGTGAAGCGCGCTGGCAAATAACAGGAGGCTCAGCAAGCCATGGAAGACCACGTCGGCAAAGTCGATCTGAGCCACCAGCTTGCGGGCTTGGGTAACCAACCCTGGGTGGTAGAAGCCCAGGATGGACAAGCCCAGGCAGGTCACCAGGCCCACGGCTGTGATACCGAGGGTGTCGGGAAGCTTGATGAAGCGATAGTTGATGACCCCGAAAATGGCCACGAGGGTAAAGAGAGTCCCGATCCCTTGAAATATGGTCATGCGGTGGTGTTCTTCTCCGGCTTCGGCAGCGCTTGCCGTACAGAATGAGCGCTTTGACACGCTGAGCGTGAACGTTGTACCGCGGTCAGCCCCGACGTCATTTGGCGTGGTGATGGTGCCGCTGCCGTTGGGGCCGACAAACTGATCAGTACGCCGGACAACGGGCCGCAGGGTGGTGGTCCCTGCGATGCTGGTCGGCCGCTGCCTGGCGCGCGCGTACGGGGCTGCCTGCCCGGCCATGACCCGGCCGGGCAGGGTCATGGCCGCCAGGCTCAGGCGATGTGGTGGACCCAGCCGAAGGTGTCCGGCTCCTTACCGCGCTGGATGCCGGTCAGCAGCGTGCGGAGGCGGCGCGTGACTTCGCCTTCGCCGCCGTTGCCGATCGTGAATTCGCCGCCGGCATGGCGCACGTTGCCGATGGCAGTCACCACGGCGGCAGTGCCGCAGGCGAACGTTTCCTTGACGCGGCCGCTCGCGGCATCCGCCTGCCATGCGTCGAACGCGTACGGGGTTTCCGATACCTTGATGCCTTCGCGGCGGGCCAGTTCGATGATGGAAGCGCGCGTGATGCCCGGCAGGATCGTGCCCGACAGCGGCGGCGTCAGCAGCGAACCGTCGTCCATGACGAAGAACACGTTCATACCGCCGAGTTCCTCGATCCAGCGGTGTTCCGCGGCGTCAAGGAAGACCACCTGGTCGCAGCCTTTCTGCGATGCCTCGGTCTGCGCGATCAGGCTGGCCGCATAGTTGCCGCCGCACTTCGCCGCGCCGGTGCCGCCGGGCGCCGCGCGCGTGTACTGGTCCGACACCCACACCGTGACCGCCGACTTGCCGCCCTTGAAGTACGGACCGACCGGGCAGGCAATCACGCAGAATACATACTCGGCGGCGGCGCGCACGCCCAGGAAGTTCTCCGTGGCAAACATGAACGGGCGCAGGTACAGGCTGCCGTCGCCGCCCGGGATCCAGTCGCGGTCGATATCGACGAGGGCCTCGACGGCGCGGAGGAAGTCGGCTTCCGGCAGGTCGGCCATCGACATGCGGGCGGCCGAGGCGCGGAAGCGCTTGGCGTTCTCCTGGGGGCGGAACAGCGAGATCTTGCCGTCGGCGCCGCGGTACGCCTTCATGCCTTCAAAGATTTCCTGCGCATAGTGCAGGACGGCACAGGCCGGATCGATCTGGAACGGGCGGCGCGCTTCGACCTTGGCGTCATGCCAGCCGCGGCCTTCGGTCCAGCGGATCGTGACCATGTGGTCGGTGAATACGCGTCCGAAGGCGGGGTCGACCAGCGCGGCCGTGATCTTGTCGGCCGGCGTGGGGTTGGGGTGACGTTCCACGGTGAACTGCAATTGGTTGTCAGCGCTCATGTTTCTGTGTCTCTTCGTCTTCGGATAGGGATTCCAGATTTCCGATGCAATGCATGCAAGGTAGTCCCGGGATGCAGTGTGGAAAGTGGCGAAATATACGCCTGTCTCCATCCCGCCCCGGCTAGACATGAAGTGTAACTCCATGGTGCGGTGCAGCATCAGGCGATTGGGGCCGATTGCAGGTGCAAAGGCCCTCGGCAGCGGCGTCGGCGCCCAGAGGCTGGCACGCCAGCCCGGCCGACGCACTTCATCCCAGGCGCATCGGGACACCAGGACGACGGATCACACGGCAGTCTTCTGCTGTCGTGCCGTGACCGCCTCGGCAAGCATGTCCAGCATGGCGACCGAATCTTCCCATCCGATACAGGCGTCGGTAATGCTCTGCCCGTATGTCAGCTCCGCCGGGCTGTGCTGGCCCGGCGTGAATTTCTGCGCACCGGCAAGCAGGTGGCTCTCGACCATCACGCCAAAGACCGACCGGCTGCCGCCGCTGAGTTGTTGCGCCACGTCGCGAGCAACGTCGATCTGGCGCAGGTGCTGCTTGCTGCTGTTGGCGTGGCTGCAATCCACCATCAGCCGCCGGCCAAGTCCGGCCGCTTCGAGTTCCTTGCAGGCGGCGGCCACGGAATCGGCATCATAGTTCGGGGTCTTCCCGCCACGCAGAATGACGTGGCAGTCCGGATTGCCCCTCGTGTGTACCGTCGCGACCTGTCCGTTCTTGTGCACGCCAAGGAAGTGGTGCGGACGCGAAGCGGCCTGGATGGCGTCGATGGCGATCTTGATATTGCCGTCGGTGCCATTCTTGAAGCCGATCGGCGCCGAAGTGCCCGACGCCAGTTCCCGGTGCACCTGGCTTTCCGTGGTGCGGGCGCCGATGGCGCCCCAACTGATCAGGTCACCGATGTACTGGGGCGAGATGACGTCCAGGAACTCCCCGGCCGCCGGCAGCCCGAGGCGATTGATGTCGACCAGCAGATGGCGTGCCATCCGCAGCCCCTCATCGATACGGTAGCTTTCGTCGAGGTACGGGTCGTTGATCAGGCCCTTCCAGCCCACGGTGGTGCGGGGCTTTTCAAAATACACGCGCATCACGATTTCGAGCGTCGCGGCGTGGCGCACACGCTGCGCCATCAGCCGCTGCGCGTAGTCGAGCGCGGCGTGCGGGTCATGGATGGAGCACGGTCCGATGATGACGAGCAAGCGGTCGTCCTGGCCGTGCAGGATGCGGGAAATGCGCTGCCGCGTCGTCGTCACCAGCGATTCGACCGGCGTACCGCTGATGGGGAAGAAGCGGATCAGGTGTTCGGGCGGAGGCAGCGGGATGATGTCGTCGACGCGGGCGTCGTCGGATACGCTGGTGCGGTCCGAGGACCTTGGCCAGCCTTCGCCCATGCTGTAGGTGGAGGACTGCGGGTCGTGCATGGTTTGCTCTTGATCTGGATGAACTGGGGCAAACCGGTATGGTAGCCCCTTATGCCTGGCGGCCGATAGCCGTAAGCTGGACGGCCACCAAAGGGGCAAGTGCAGCAGACCTGTGGGCAGTTCCGTGGTCGCTGAGGCGCCGCTGGCGTCAGCCTCCGCTGCAGCCGCAGCCACCGCCTCCACCGCCGCAGGCGCCGCCAGCTGCTTGCTCGGCCTTGAAAGGACGGACGACGAAGTCAATCACCACGGCCTCGGGGTCACGCTGGACGTAGTGGATCTGAACCTGTTCGCGATAGCGCTCGCGCAGTTGCGCCAGCAGCGGCTGCGGGTCATGGTCATTGACGAAGCGCATCGATTCCCCGTCACCCAGGGATTCCAGCGCGCCGAAGATGGCGGCATGGCGGAAGCGCTTCGAAATGCCCCTGGCGTCGAACAGGAAGGGGGTATGGGTCGTGTTCATCGACATTCCTTGCTGATTGGCTATGGCGTAGCAGCTTACCGGGGCGGTGCAGACGGCATTTGACGTAGGACAACGAAATTACAACACGCTGCAACGCGGTTGCCTGAAGCTGGCGAAACGCCGCCAGCGTTCGCCGCAGGCTGTTCATGCGGCAGGCGTGCCAAGCACTTCCTCCACGAACAGCAAGCGGTCATTGCCCCAGAACAGCTCGCCATCGACGATGAAGCTCGGCGCGCCGAAAATGCCGCGCGCCACAGCTTCCTCGGTGGCGCTCTTGAGGGCTTGCTTGACACCGGCGTCATCGACCATGGCCAGCGCCGCCTGCGGGTCGAAGCCTGCGCGCACCAGCACGGCGCCGATTTCCCCCGGGTCGTTGAGGTTCCTGCCTTGCTCCCACATGGCGCTGAACATGGCATCCAGATAGCGGTGGAACGCCGCCTCGTCCTGGCGCTGGAAGCCGATGGCGCCGCGCATCAGCATCAGGGTGTTGACCGGGAAATATGGGTTCTGCATAAACGGCACGCCGTAGCGCCGCGCCCAGCGCTGGGTGTCCGTACGCGACCAGCTGCCCTTGGCGGGCACCTCCGCAGGGCTGTGGTTGCCCGTTGCCTTGAACACGCCGCCGAGCAGGATGGGGCGCCAGACGATGGTCGCGCCGGTGCGTTGCGCCACGCGCGGCAGTTCCTTGTAGGCAAGGTAGGAATAGGGGCTGCCGAAGTCGAAGAAGAATTCCACCTGCTTGGTCACGGTGTGTCTCCTTGGTGTTCTGTCGTGGGGTTTCGTGAGGGATGGGGCGCGCTTACCAGCGCTCGATCCAGGGGCGGATGTCGAGTTCGTGCGTCCACGCATCGCGCGGCTGCCGGTGCAGCATCCAGTAGGTGTCGGCGATATGGTCAGGGTTGACGATGCCGTCCTGTGCCTTGGCCGCGTAGCGTTCGGGGAAATTCTCGCGGATCCATTCGGTGTCGATGGCGGCGTCGATGACCAGGTGCGCGACGTGGATATTCTTCGGCCCGAGTTCGCGCGCCATGCTTTGCGCCAGTGCGCGCAGCGCATGCTTGGCACCGGCAAAGGCGGCCATGTTCTCGCGTCCGCGCAGGCTGGCGGTGGCGCCGGTGAAGAAGATCGAGCCGCGCTGGCGCGGCAGCATCACGCGTGCGGCTTCGCGGCCCATCAGGAAACCGCCGAAGCAGGCCATCTCCCAGACCTTGTAGTACACGCGGGATGTGGTCTCGACGATCGGGAACTGCACGTTGGCGCCGATATTGAATACCGCGACTTCCAGCGGTGCAACGTCGCGCTCGATGCGGGAGATCAGCTCGACGGTTTCGTCTTCCTTGCGCGCATCGCTGCCGAAGGCGTGGGCTTCGCCGCCCTCCGCACGAATCTGTTCTACCAGCGGCGCCAGCTTTTCCGCGCTGCGCCGCGTGACACAGGCGATATAACCCTCGCGCGCAAAGCGCCGCGCAATGGCGCCGCCCGTGGCGTCGCCTGCGCCGACCACGAGGATGGCTTTCTTCTCCGGCATGGCTGTCTCCGTGCTGTCGTGTCGGGTTGTGATCGTAGCAGCGTTGGAGAAATCGCGTTGGCAGATACTTCAGCGCGCCTTCAGCTCGGCGGATGCGCGCCGGAGGTAGTCGACCATCTGCACGGCGCTGCTGGTCAACGGCCGTTCGCGCAAGGTCATGACGCCTACCGGCGGCAGTTCGACGGGCACATCCATGGCGAGGATCCGCAGGCGGCCTTCGGCCTCCAGCGCCCGAGCTGCGGAACGGGCCATGAAGCCCGCGGCGTCGCGTTCGGTGGCAAAGGTGGCCAGCGCCAGGTACGACGACGATTCGATCACGTCCTGCGGCGGGTGCAAACCGTGCTGGTAGAAGGCCTGTTCGATCTTGACCCGCAGCGAGGCCCATGGCGGCGGCAGCACGCATGGCATTTCCGACAGGTCGTGCCAGCCGGGGCTGGCCTTGCGCGCGAGGCGGTGCCCGCGCCGGACCACGACCACCATGGGATCGTCGTATAAGGGGTCGGCCAGCAGGTCGGGTGCAGCGTAGCCGGGTTCCAGCCGGCCGACGATCAGGTCCAGTTCGCTCAGGCGCAGCTTGGGCAGCAGGTGGGTCAGGTCGCCTTCCTCGACCAGCACGGTGGCGCGCGGCGAACGGTCCTTGAGCAGGCCGACCGCGCGCGCGAGCAATGCCGGCAGCACCGCGCCCATCGAGCCGATGCGGATGCGCCCGGACGCGCCGCTTTCCACCGCTGCAATTTCGTCGCGTGTCTGCTCGTATTGCGCCAGCACCGAGCGCGCGAAGCGCACCAGCGATTCTCCGGCCGCAGTGGGTTCGGTGCCCCGCGTGGAGCGTGTGAACAGCGTCAGGCCCAGCATCTTCTCGACTTCGGTCAGCACGCGCGAGACGGCGGGCTGGCTGACGGACAGGAACTCGGCCGTGCGGCCGAGGTGCCGGAATTCATCCAGCGCCACCAGCAGTTGCAGGTGACGCAGCTTGATGTTGGAGCGCAACGCGCGGTCGATACTGGCCATGCGCGGAGTCTACATAATGATGGTGTTATGAAGCAATATCAGTTTGTGATTGGATTGTTATGTTTGACGGACACACAATACTGACACAGCCAGGACGGCCTGTCCGTCTCATAACAACGGAGACACTCCACATGACTCAAGGACTCCCCTTCAATCCGAAGCGTCGCAAGTTGCTCATCGGCGGCGCAGCGGCCGCTGCCGCGGGTACTGCCGGCATCGTTCTGCCTGGTGTGGGCCGCGCTGCGGCGGAGTACCCCGAGCGTCCCATCACGTTCATCTGCCCGTGGCCGGTGGGCGGAACCGCCGACCAGTCGATGCGCGCCCTGTGCCAGGTGGCGTCCGGCATCCTGAAGCAATCGATCGTGGTCGAGAACCGTGCCGGCGCGTCCGGCATGATCGGCACCAGGGCGCTGGCGCGGGCTAATCCTGACGGCTACACGATCGGCCAGATTCCGATCTCGGTCACCCGCTTTTCGCAGCTCGGCATGCTGCAACTGGACCCGCGTACCGAGCTGACCTACCTGGCACGTACCTCCGGCCAGACCTTCGGCATTGCCGTACCCGTCAATTCGCGCTTCAAGACACTGCAGGATGTGGTGGCCGCGGCCAAGGCCAGCCCGGGCCGGATCACGTACGGCCATGCGGGCGTCGGCGGCGCCACGCATGTCGGCATGGAGCAGTTCGCGTTGGCCGCGGGTGTGAAGTTCAACGCCATCGCCTACAAGGGCGGCGCCGCTGCCCTGCAGGATGTGCTGGCCGGACAGGTGGACCTGCTGGCTGATTCGAGTTCGTGGGCCCCGCATGTCGAAGCCGGCAAGCTGCGCCTGCTGTCGACATGGGGCGAGCAGCGCGCCACACGCTTCAAGGACACGCCTACATTGAAGGAGCTTGGCTACAACGTGGTGGTCGAAGCGCCCAACGGTATCGGCGCGCCCAAGGGGCTGCCCGCGGCCGTGGAAAAGAAGCTGCGCGACGCCTTCCGTGCCGCGGTGGCGAGCAGCGAGTTCCACCAGGTAGCGGCGCGGCTTGACGCGCCCGTGATGTACCTCGACGGCCCCGACTACAAGAAGTATGTGGCGACGGTCTACGACCAGGAAACCCAGCTGATCCAGAAGCTGAGGCTCAAGGAATTGCTCCAGCAAGGTTGATTGCGAAGTGAAAACGAACCCCGTCATCCGGCTGCATGCGAACGACAATATCCTGATCGCCAGGAGCGACCTGGCGCTCGGGCTGCAGTTGTCCGACCCGGCGCTACGCGTGCGCGCGCAGGTCTCGGCCGGCCACAAGATTGCTGCCTGCGCCATTGCCGGAGGTACGCCGGTACGCAAGTACGACACCGTGATCGGCATCGCGGCGCGCGATATCGCCCCCGGCGAGCACGTGCATTCGCACAACCTGAAGCTGGTGGACTTCTATCGCGATCCGGCCTTCTGCCAGGACGTGCGCGCGGTCGACTACGTCCCGGACGCGGAGCGGGCGACGTTCATGGGCTTTGTACGTCCGGATGGCCGCGTCGGCACGCGCAACTTCATCGGCATCCTGTCGTCGGTGAACTGCTCGTCGACGGTGATCCGGCAGATTGCCGCGCATTTCACGCCGGAACGGCTGGCCGCCTATCCGAACATCGACGGTGTGGTGGCCTTCGCGCAGACCAGCGGCTGCGGCATGTCGTCGCCAAGCGAGCACTTCGACGTGCTGCGCCGTACGCTGGCCGGCTATGCGCGTCATCCGAACCTGGCGGGCGTGCTGATCGTGGGCCTGGGCTGCGAGCGCAACCAGGTGGCCGGGCTGGTCGAATCGCAAGGACTGGAACCGGGCGCTGCCATGCAGACGCTGGTCATGCAGGACACCGGCGGCACGCGCGAGACCATCCAGGCAGGCATCCGTGCCGTGGAATCGATGCTGCCGGACGCGAACCGGGTGGTCCGCCAGCGTGTGTCTGCCAGCCATCTGAAGATCGGGCTCGAGTGCGGCGGCTCGGACGGGTTTTCCGGCATCAGCGCGAACCCTGCGCTGGGCGCGGCCATGGATATCCTGGTGCGCCATGGGGGCACCGCGATCCTGTCGGAAACCCCGGAGATCCACGGCGTGGAATTCATGCTGACGCGCCGAGCGGTCACGCCGGAAGTCGGCCAGAAGCTGCTCGACCGCCTTGCCTGGTGGGAACGCTACACCGCCGGCCACAACGCGCAGTTCAACGGCGTGGTCGGCCATGGCAACCAGCAGGGTGGTCTCGCGAACATCTTCGAGAAGTCGCTGGGGTCGGCCATGAAGGGGGGCACCACGCCGCTGCAGGCGGTGTATGAATATGCCGAGCCGATCGACAAGGCGGGCTTCGTTTTCATGGACTCGCCGGGCTATGACCCCGTGGCGGTCACCGGCCAGATTGCCAGCGGCGCCAACCTGATCTGCTTCACGACGGGCCGTGGTTCGATGTTCGGTTCCAAGCCGGCACCGACCATCAAGCTCGCGTCGAATTCCCCCATGTACGCTCGCCTGCAGGACGATATGGATATCAACTGCGGGCTCGTGGTGGATGGTGTGCTGACGATCGAGCAGATGGGGCAGCGCATCTTCGAACACATCCTGCAGGCCGCGTCTGGCCAGCCGACCAAGAGCGAACTGCTGGGCCTGGGCGACAACGAATTCGTGCCCTGGCACCTGGGCATCGTCAGCTGACCGCTGTATCCGCACTCTTTATGCACGTCTTATGTCCCTGACTCTTGCCAATGCCGCGCTGTTGCGCAGCCAGAATTTCATCAACCAGCAATGGTGCAGTGCCGGCCAAGGCCGCCGCTTCGCCGTCACCAATCCGGCCACGGGCGAAGTGTTTGCCCATGTGCCAGACAGCGACGATGACGACGCAGGGCGCGCAGCGGACGCTGCCGCCGAAGCGTTTCCCGCCTGGAGTGCCCGGCCGGCGCGCGAGCGTGCGCAACTGATCAAGCGCTGGCATGCACGGATCCTCGCGAACCAGGAAGACCTGGCGCGGATCATCTCGGCCGAGCAGGGCAAGCCGCTGACCGAAGCGCGCGGGGAGGTACTGTACGGCGCCTCCTATGTCGAGTGGTTTGCCGAAGAGGCCACGCGCATCTGCGGCGACATCGTGGCGGAGGCGGTGCCCGGCCGCAAGCTGCTGGTGCTGAAGGAGCCGGTGGGCGTGGTGGCGGCCATCACGCCGTGGAATTTCCCGCTCGCAATGATTGCCCGCAAGATCGCACCCGCGCTGGCTGCTGGCTGCACGGTGGTGGCCAAGCCCGCCGAGGACACGCCGCTGACCGCGCTCGCGCTGGTCTGGCTGGCGGAACAGGCGGGCCTGCCGGCGGGTGTGCTCAATATCGTCACGGCGTCGCGCGGAAGCACGCCGAACGTGGTCGATGCCTGGCTGGCTGACAGCCGTGTACGCAAGATCACGTTCACCGGCTCTACGCCGGTCGGCAAGCACCTTGCGCGGGAATCCGCCGGCACGCTCAAGAAGCTGTCGCTGGAGCTGGGCGGCAATGCGCCGTTCATCGTGTTCGAGGATGCGGACCTGGACGCAGCGGTCGATGGCCTGATGGCGGCCAAGTTCCGCAACGGCGGACAGACCTGCGTGTGCCCGAACCGGGTCTACGTGCATGAGGCTGTCCATGACGACTTTGTCCAGCGGCTGGCGCGCCGCGTAGGCCTGCTGCATGTGGGCCCCGCCACGGACGAGAACGCACAGATCGGGCCGATGATCAATGCGCGCGCCGTCGACAAGATTGAGCGGCACGTCGAGGACGCCGTTGCCAAGGGCGCCCGCGTGGTGACAGGCGGACGGCGTGTGCGCACGGCAGACGGCCCACACTACTACGCGCCAACCGTGCTGATCGACGCATCGCCTTCCATGGCGCTGTCCTGCGAGGAAACGTTCGGGCCGGTGGCGCCGGTTTTCCGCTTCCGCGACGAAGCCGAGGTGATCCGTGATGCAAATGACACGCCGTTCGGGCTGGCCGCGTATTTCTATTCGAACGACGTGCGCCGCATCTGGCGCGTGGCGCAGGCGCTGGAAACCGGCATGGTAGGTATCAATGAAGGCGCTATCGCCGCAGAGGTGGCGCCATTCGGCGGCGTCAAGGAATCCGGCTACGGGCGAGAGGGTTCCCGCCACGGACTGGACGACTACCTGCATACCAAGTACCTTTGCCAGGGCCAGCTCGGCTGAGCGGCAACTTCGAGTCCCCCCGGATACCAAACACCATGCCAGCACACAACCCGTTCAAGGCCGCCCTGGCGGCCCGCCAGGCGCAGATCGGCCTCTGGCTCTCGATGGCAACCCCCTACCTGGCCGAAGTGTCGGCCACTGCCGGCTTCGACTGGCTGCTGATTGACGGCGAGCACTCGCCGAACGACGTGCGCACGACCCTGCAGGCGCTGCAGGCTGTGGCACCTTATCTGTCGCAGCCCGTAGTGCGCGCGGTGGCGGGCGAAGTCGCGCTGATCAAGCAGCTGCTCGATATCGGCGCGAAGAACCTGCTGGTGCCGATGGTTGACACCGCGGAGCAGGCACGCACGCTGGTGAGCGCCACGCGCTACCCGCCGCAGGGCATCCGCGGCGTGGGCAGCGCGGCGGCGCGTGCTTCGCTGTGGAGCGGCCGCGCCGACTACCTCGACGTGGCGAATGACGAGGTCTGCCTGCTGGTCCAGGCGGAAACCGTCACGGCGCTGAAGAACCTGGAGGCGATCTGCGCGGTGGATGGCGTCCACGGCGTGTTCATCGGCCCGGCGGACCTGGCCGCGTCGATGGGCCATCGCGGCAAGCCGGGGCATCCGGACGTGCAGGCGGCCATCGAAGGCGCGATGCGGACCATTGTCGCCAGCGGCAAGGCAGCCGGCACGCTGACCTCCGACCCGGCGCTGGCGCGCCGCTACCTGGAGCTTGGCTGCACGTTCGTGGCCACCGGCGTCGACGTGACAATGTACGCCAAGGCGGCGCGGCGCCTGGCAGCCGAATTCAAGCCGCAACTGGCCGGCAACCCAGGCGGCGCACCTTCCGCCGCGTACTGAACAGAACCCCGAATTCCCGATCGCAACATGCAATCCGAAGCCCGAGCCCCGAATCCGGAAGCTACCCTGCGCGCGATGCAGGCCATTGTCGGCAACCACGCCTGCCTGAGCGGCGACGCCGACATGCAGCCCTTTGTCACCGACTACCGCGGCATCTACCAAGGCAAGGCGCAGGTGGTGGTGCTGCCATCTTCGACGGAGGAGGTCAGCCAGGTCATGCAGTGGTGCTACGCCAATCACGTGCCGGTGGTGCCGCAAGGCGGCAATACGTCGCTGATGGGCGGTGCGGTGCCCGACGGCACGGGCGCGGCCGTGGTCATCAACCTGCGCCGCATGAACCGTGTACTGGCCATCGATACGGTCAACGACACCATGACCGTGCAGGCCGGCGTCACGCTGAGTGCGGCACGCAGTGCGGCGGAAGGAGAGCAACGCCTGTTCCCGCTGCGCATCGGCTCAGAGGGCTCGTGCCAGATCGGCGGCAACCTGTCCACCAACGCCGGCGGCACCGCGGTACTGCGCTATGGCAACATGCGCGACCTGGAGCTGGGCATCGAGGCTGTGCTGCCGGACGGGCGCATCTACTCGTCCCTGCGCGGACTGCGCAAGGACAATACCGGCTATGACCTGAAGCACCTGTTCATCGGCGCCGAGGGCACGCTGGGCATCATCACCGGCGCGGTGCTCAAGCTGATGCCGCAGCCGCGCAGCACGGCAGTGGCGTTCGTCGCGGTGCAGAGTCCTTCCGCGGCGGTGCAACTGCTCGGCGAAGCCAAGCGCCTGTCGGGGCAGGCCGTGACCGCATTCGAGCTGATCTCGCGCCCGGCGCTGGAACTGGTGCTCGAGTACCTGGGCAATGTCCCATCGCCGCTGCCCGAGATGCACGAATGGATGGTGCTGATCGAGCTGACGTCGGGCACCGATGCGGATAGCCTCAATGCCACGCTGATGGAGATCCTGGAGTCCGGCTTCGGGCAGGGGCTGGTGCTGGATGCCGCAGTGGCCGCCAGCCTGTCCGATGCGCAGAACTTCTGGCGCATCCGGGAGGAGATCTCCGACGCGCAGACCCGTACAGGCGGCAGCATCAAGTGCGACGTCTCGGTGCCGCTGTCGCGCATCGCTGCCTTCGTCGAAGACGCTTCGGCGCAGGTGCTTGCGCTGGAGCCGGCTGCCCGCATGGTCATCTACGGGCATATGGGCGACGGCAACGTTCACTTCAATCCATTGCGCCCCAAGGACCAGCCAGCGAAAGAATTCCTCGCGCAGTGGTATGCGCGCATTTCTGGCCTGGTGGATGCAATGGCACATGCCGAGAACGGTTCGATATCGGCTGAACACGGCATCGGCGTGGTCAAGCGCGATGACCTTGCACAGTTCAAGTCCCCAGTGGAGATCGAACTGATGTGGCAGGTGAAGCAGGCGCTGGACCCGCGCAACCTGCTCAATCCGGGCAAGGTCCTGCCGACGCAGGGCGGTGGCGCCCCAATCGGCGCGTGACACAACTGACCCAACTCGGCTAAGGTGTCTGCTGGACAAGACCCGGGGCTGGCCGCATCGGCGGGCATCCGGGCGGACAGCCCTACACTGACAAGGCCGAGAAAGCATGAGCCAGCAAGCCCCCACCACGCAGTCTCCTCTCGAAAAACCCACTCTCGACTATCCCTGCGGCGACGCGCCCGCGCCTGGCCAGGCGCATGAGGTTGCGCCCGGCGTGCGTTGGCTGCGCATGCCGATGCCGCTGGGCCTGAACCACATCAATCTCTGGGCCATCCGCGACGGTGCGGGCTGGGCGGCCGTGGATTCCGGGCTGCAGACGCCCGAAACCGCGGCAGCCTGGCGCACGCTGTTCGCCGAAGGCGGCGCGCTGGCCGGCGGCGGCCTGACGCGGCTGTTCGTCACCCACATGCATCCGGACCACGTCGGCATGGCCGGCTGGCTGACGCGCAAGTTCGGCTGCCGGCTCTGGATGACATCGACGGAATACCTGATGTGCCGCGTACTGGCCGCCGATACCGGCCGGGCCGCGCCGCAGGAAGGTGTGGATTTCTACCGGCAGGCCGGCTGGACCGAGGACGACATCGAAGTCTACCGGGCGCGGTTCGGGGGCTTCGGCAAGTACGTGCATGCGCTGCCGGAGAGCTTTCAGCGCCTGACGGATGGCGATGTATTGCACATCGGCGAGCACGAGTGGCGCGTGATCGTCGGCACGGGGCATTCGCCCGAGCATGCCTGCCTGTACTGCCCGGCGCTCAAGGTACTGATTTCCGGCGACCAGGTACTGCCGCGCATCTCCTCCAACGTCTCGGTATTCCCGACCGAACCGGAAGCCGACCCCATGGGCGACTGGCTCGCCTCGCTCGACAAGGTCCGGCGCGAGGTGCCGGACGATGTACTCGTGCTGCCGGCCCACAACGAGCCATTCCGCGGCCTGCACGCCCGGCTCGACTACCTGTCGCGCAGCCAGCACCAGGCCCTGGACCGCCTGCGCGATGCACTGGCGGAGCCGCGGCGCGCCGTCGATGTGTTCACGCAGCTGTTTTCCCGGCCCATCGATAGTCCCGGCCTGCTTGGCATGGCAACCGGAGAGAGCGTCGCGCACCTGAACTACCTGATGCACAGGGGCGAGGCAATCCGCGAAACGGGGCCGGACGGGTTCTACTGGTACCGCATGAAATAGCACCCGCATCTGCTCGCATCCGTGCTTCGAGCTACTGGAAGCGCGGCGCGGCAGCAGTGCACGAAACGCTCGAAGACTGCTCGGGGCAGCGATGCCCTAATATGGCGGCAGCATAACCCGCAAGGAGGCTGCCGTGCCGGACACCATTACAGGCTGGACGAGGTTTCAAGCTGCCGCGGCGGCGGGCGTTGCCATGACACTGGCCGCCTGCGCACCGGACTCGGTCCGGAATATCGAGGCCAAGGGTTTCAACGCCTATCTGGATTCGCTGAAGACGGCCTGTCCCAATATGATCGTCGGCACCAACAACATCAGTGAATGGCTGCGCAGCAGCGCCAGCACCGGGGACGATGACTACGTCTACTGGCTGGATCAGACGTCTCGCCTTTACTACAGGCGGATCAGCCCGGCGCAATACCGTACCTCGGTCGGCGCAGCGCTGGGTGGCGGCAAGGCGGACACGCGTGCGCTGGACTGCATCATTCAGCACTTGCCGGCGGATCGGCCGAGCAGTCCGGTGGGTGGAAAATTGTTATGAAAACAAGCATTGGGGAATCCTAAAATGACCATTTGACATGGTCATTTTTGAGTGTCAGGATGGTGTGTACCCCCTCTGCACAGGACTTACGATGCCAGGCAATCAGGTATCCAAAACCGAATTCAAGGCTAAGGCGCTCGAATATTTCAGGCAGGTGGAGGCCTCCGGCGAGCACCTGATCGTGACGGACCACGGCCGGCCCACGCTGGAAGTCCGGCCTTTTCGGAGCCTTGACCGTGACCCGCTCCAGGTCCTGGCTGGCACGGTCGTCCGCTATGAAGACCCCACAGAGCCCATTGACGTGGAATGGGGGGCTGGCCAGTGATCGTACTGGACACGCATGCCCTGGTCTGGTGGGCGAGTGGAAGCGACGAACTGAGTGCTACAGCGAAAGCTGCTATCGAACGCGAATCCAGAGAAGGGCAGATTGTGGTTTCAGCCATCTCGGCATGGGAAATTGCCATGCTGGTGGAGCGGGAAAAGCTGGTGCTGTCGATGGACGTCGGGAGTTGGCTTGACACCGTCGCACAAATAGAAGCAGTGACCTTCTACCCCGTTGATGTCGATGTGTCGATCAAATCGGTCCATCTGCCTGGTGAATTCCACAAGGATCCGGCGGACCGCATGATCGTCGCTACAGCGCGCAAGCTCGCTGTTCCGCTGGTCAGCAAGGACGAGAGGATACGGGCCTACAAACACGTCAGGACTATCTGGTAGCGCAAGCGGCAACACCATCCGCCCGTTGTGCAATCCTCCCATCCCCGCTAACATGAGTCCCCGGCAGCCGAGACAGCGGTTGCCGACGTCGCTCGGACGGTTCCGGGCGCTTACGTAAAGGACTCCTTCATGACTGCCAGCTCTGGCAAGCGCCGCTTCGCGCGCATCGATCGCCTTCCCCCGTACGTTTTCAATATCACCGCCGAGTTGAAGATGGCCGCCCGCCGCCGTGGCGAGGACATCATCGACATGAGCATGGGCAACCCGGACGGCGCCACGCCGCCGCATATCGTTGCCAAGCTGGTGGAAGCCGCGCAGCGTCCCGATACGCATGGCTATTCCGCGTCCAAGGGCATTCCGCGGCTGCGCCGCGCGATCTCGCACTGGTACCGCGAGCGCTATGGCGTGGAGATCGATCCGGATACCGAGGCCATCGTCACTATCGGCTCCAAGGAGGGCCTGGCGCACCTGATGCTGGCCACGCTTGATCGCGGCGATACGGTGCTGGTGCCCGACCCGAGCTATCCGATCCACATCTATGGCGCGGTGATTGCCGGGGCGGATATCCGTTCGGTGCCGCTGGTGCCGGGTGTCGATTTCTTCGCGGAGCTGGAGCGCACCATTCGCGGCAGCTATCCGAAACCGAAGATGATCGTGCTGGGATTCCCGTCGAACCCGACCGCCCAATGCGTGGAGCTGGACTTCTTCGAGCGCGTGATCGCGCTGGCGCGCAAGCACGATATCTTCGTGGTGCACGACCTGGCCTATGCCGACATAGTCTTCGACGGCTGGAAGGCGCCATCGATCATGCAGGTGCCCGGCGCCAAGGACATCGCGGTGGAGTTCTTCACGCTGTCCAAGAGCTACAACATGGCGGGCTGGCGTATCGGCTTCATGGTGGGCAACCCCGACCTCGTGGCCGCACTCACGCGCATCAAGAGCTATCACGACTACGGCACCTTCACGCCGTTGCAGGTGGCGGCCATTGCCGCGCTCGAAGGCGACCAGTCATGCGTGAAGGAGATCGCGGCGCACTACCAGTCGCGCCGCGACGTGCTCGCAAAGGGCCTGATCGAATCGGGCTGGCAGGTGGATATCCCGAAGGCGTCGATGTACATCTGGGCGCGCATTCCCGAGCCTTACCGCGCGCTGGGCTCGCTGGAGTTTTCCAAGCAACTGCTGGCCAAGGCGAAAGTTTCCGTCTCGCCCGGCATTGGCTTTGGCGACTACGGCGATGAGTACGTGCGTTTTGCGCTGATCGAGAACGAAGCGCGAATCCGCCAGGCCGTGCGCGGCATCAAGGCGATGTTCCGCGCGGACGGCCTCGTCAAGGTGCCCGTAGCCGAGCATGCGGACGGGCACGGCAAGGGCAAGGCCTGAGCGCGGCCGTCGGTTGCGCCCCTCTGAGGAAGCGGGGCGCAACACCTACAGCAGCATGTGCAGTGGATCGTCGCCCGGCTGCCACCAGCGCGCGAACAACGCCTCTACCGCGGCGGCATCCACCGCGTCGTAGCTGCCGATACGCCAGCGCGGCGCGTTGTCCTTGTCGACGATCAGCGCGCGCACGCCCTCGATAAAATCCCCACGCGTGAACGATTGCACCACCACGGCCAGCTCCATGCGGAAGCAGTCGGCGAGGTCGAGGCGGCGGCCGCGCAGCAGCAATTCACGCGTGGCGCAGGCAGCCAGCGGCGAGCGCTTGCGCAAGGTATCCGCCGTGCGCGCGGCCCATTCGGCGTAGCGCGGGTCGTCCTGGCAGGCCAGGCCGGCGATGATTTCGGGAAGTCTCGTATTGGCCGGGAAGTGCCGCAGCAGGGCCGGCAGGACTTCGAGCAGCGGTGCATCCGCTGCGCTGCAGATCGGCTCGCGTACCAGCGCACGGCGCAGGTCCTCCATGGGCTGGCCGCTCCAGCGGATGGCGGCAAGCGTGTCGTCGAGGCCGTCCAGCGTAACGCTGTTCACCGCGTCATCTGCCAGCCCGCACAGCAGGGCATCCTCGGCGCCAATCGTCACCCCGGTCAGGCCCAGATAGAGCGCCAGCTGGACCGGCATCTTCGACAGGAAATGGCTTGCGCCCACGTCGGGAACGAGCCCGATGCCGGTCTCCGGCATGGCCACGCGCGAGCGCTCGGTAACGATGCGCAGGTGCGCGGCCTGCGACAGGCCCATGCCGCCGCCCATGACGATGCCATCCATCAGCGCCACCACCGGCTTGGAATAGCGGTGCAGGCGGTAGTCGAGCTGGTATTCGTCGATAAAGAACTGCCGCTGCAGCGGCGTCCCGTCGCGATGGCTGTCGTACAGCGCGCGGATATCGCCGCCGGCGCAGAAGGCCTTGGGCCCGGCGCCGCGCAACACCACGGCGTGGATATCATCCTGTCCGGCCCAGTCTTCGAGCTGCGCGGACAGTGCCACGATCATCGGGTAAGACAGCGCATTGAGCTGGCGCGGCCGGTTCAGCGTGACCAGGCCGACGTGGTTGATGACCTGAAACAGGACTTCGGGCTCGGTCCCGGCGGGCGGGCTGGCAGGGGTGCTTTCCGGTGTCAGTCTCATGATCGGTTCCTAGCCATTGCGCCACTGCGGCGCGCGCTTCTGCAGGAAGGCATTGACGCCTTCGCGCTGGTCCTCGCCGTCGAACAGGTCGACAAAGCGCTCGCGTTCAAGCGCCAGTGCGGCCTGGCGCGGCACACCCTGGCGTGCCAGATGCACGAGCTGCTTGCTGTAGGCCGCCGCGCGCGGGCTCACGGTGCAGGCGCGTCCAGCTATGGCCAGCGCTGCTTCCAGCGCCTTGCCGCGCGGCACGACCTCCTCCACCAGGCCGATGCGCAGCGCCGTGGCGGCATCCACGCGTTCATTGGTCAGGATCATGCGCTTGGCCCAGCCTTCGCCGACCAGCCAGGGCAGCGTCTGCGTGCCGCAGCCGCACGGCAACAGGCCGACCCCGGCTTCGGGCAGCGCCATCTGTGCCTGTTCCTCGGCAATGCGGACATCGCAAGCGAGCGCGCATTCGAGCCCGCCACCCATGGCGTAGCCGTTGATCGCGGCGATCACGAGCGGCCGCGCGTTCTGCAGCGCTTCGAAGGCCGCGCCGAAGCGCTGCGCCATCACGCGTGCATGGGCACGGTCGCCTTCGGCGAAGCCGTTGAGGTCAGCGCCGGCACTGAAGAAGCGGTCTCCGGCGCCGGTGATCACCACGGCGCGTACCTGTGGATCGGCATTGATCCTCGCAACAAGGTCCTGCAGTTGCTGCAGGCCTTCGGCCGTGAAGGCATTGGCCGGCGGGCGGCTGAGCGTGAGACGGGCAATGTGCCCGTCCAGGGCAAATTCGATCATGGCTGGCCTCCGTCAGGCCCGGTCTTGGGCAGGTACTGCCGGATCACTCCGGAGAAATCGAGCTGTCCGTCGCCAGCCTGGCTCATGGCCTGGTAGAGCTGCTGGGCCAGCGCGCCGAGGAACAGCGGCTGCTTGACGCTGCGCGCGGCATCGGCCGCCAGGCCCAGGTCCTTGAGCATCAGTTCGGCGCCGAAGCCGCCTGTATAGCCGCGCGACGACGGCGCGGTCTCGATCACGCCGGGATAGGGGTTGTAGGTGTCAGACGACCAGCAGCGGCCCGTGGACGTATTGACAATGCCCGCCAGCACATTGGCGTCGATGCCCAGCCGCACGCCGAGCGCCATGGCCTCGGACACGCCGATCATCGAAATCCCCAGGATCAGGTTGTTGCAGATCTTGGCAACCTGGCCGGTGCCGGTGTTGCCGCAATGGACCAGGTTGCGGCCCATATTGGCGAGCACGGGCTTGACCTGCTCGAACAGCGCCGGCGTGGCGCCGACCATGAAGGTCAGCGTGCCGGCCTGCGCGCCGCCGGTGCCGCCCGACACCGGCGCATCGGCCAGCGCGTTGCCGTGCGCTGCGGCGGCAGCGGCCAGTTCGCGCACGGTGGCCGGGTCGATGGTGCTGGAATCGACCAGCGGCACGCCGGAGCGCACGCCCGCCAGCACGCCTTCCTCACCGAGATAGGCCGTCCGGACATGCGCAGCCGCGGGCAGCATGGTGATGACGAAGTCGGCCTCCGCCACCGCCTTGCGCGCGGAGTCGGCCGAGGCCGCGCCTTCGGCGCACAGCGATGCCACGGCAGCCGCGTTGAGGTCGAACACGGTCAGCGTGTGGCCGGCCTTGAGCAGGTTGCGCGCCATGGGGGCGCCCATGTTGCCGAGGCCGATGAAGGCGATATGCATGTCGGGTCTCCTGGATATTGTGTGGCGGGTCGGTGCGTGGCGTGCTTACTTCAGGCTGATGGTCGTGTTCACGCCATCATTCACCGTGGCGTCGTCGAACCACCGCGCCGTCACCGTCTTGGTCTGGGTGTAGAACTGCACCACCTGCTTGCCGTACGGGCCCAGGTCGCCCAGCTTGGAGCCGCGCGAGCCGGTGAAGCTGAAGTAGGGCACGGGCACCGGAATCGGGATGTTGATGCCAACCTGGCCGACATCGATCTCGCTCTGGAACTTGCGTGCCGCCGCACCGCTCTGCGTGAACACGCCGGTGCCATTGCCGAACGGGTTGCGGTTGACCAGCGCGATGGCCTCGTCCAGCGTATCCACGCCAATCACCACCAGCACCGGCCCGAAGATTTCGTTGGTGTAGACAGACATGTCGGTCTTCACGTCCGTGAAGATGGTCGGGCCAATGAAATTGCCTTGCGGATAGCCCGGCACCTCGACATTGCGGCCGTCGAGCACCAGCGTGGCACCTTCCTTCTCGCCGGAGGCGATCAGGCCGAGGACGCGCTCCTTGGCGGCAACCGAAACCACCGGCCCGACATCGGTGCCCGGCTCGGCGCCGGCACCGACCTTGAGCGTCTTCGCCTTGGCCACGAGTTCAGGCACCCATTCGCGCGCGGCGCCCACCAGCACGACCACAGACGTGGCCATGCAGCGCTGGCCGGCGGCGCCGAAGCCCGCGCCCGCCAGCGCGTTCAGGGTCTGCTCCTTGTGCGCGTCGGGCAGCACCACGGCGTGGTTCTTGGCGCCCATCATCGACTGCACACGCTTGCCGTGCGCGCTGGCCAGGTTGTAGACGTGGGTGCCGACCGCGGTCGAGCCGACGAAGGACACCGCCTTGATATCGGGGTGCGTGCACAGCGCATCGACCACGTCCTTCGCGCCTTGCACCACGTTCAGGACGCCCGGCGGCACGCCGGCTTCCACGGCCAGCTTCACCAGCTCCATGGTCGACAGCGGATCCTGCTCTGACGGTTTGAGCACGAAGGTATTGCCGCAGACGATGGCCATCGGGAACATCCACAGCGGAATCATGGCCGGGAAGTTGAACGGCGTGATGCCCGCGCACACGCCGATCGGCTGCTGCAGCGTATAGGTATCGACCGTGGCCGCCACGTTCTCGGCAAAGCCGCCTTGCTGCAGCGTGCCGATCGAGCACGCATGCTCGACCACTTCCAGGCCGCGGAAGATGTCGCCTTCCGCATCGGCCAGCGTCTTGCCCTGTTCGGCCGTGAGGATGGCCGCGATGCGCTTGCTGTGTTCGCGGATGAGTGCCTGGTAGCGCAGCATGATGCGCAGGCGCGCGCCGATGGGCGTATGGCGCCAGGTGGCAAAGGCGCGCTGCGCGGAATCCACGGCCGCGGCGACTTCGCTGGCGGTGGCCAGCGGCACGCGCGCCAGCACTTCCTGGGTGGCAGGGTTGACCACGTGGCGGAATTCCGTGGCGGACGACTCCACCCATTCGCCGTTGATCAGCAGCGGGACGGTCGGAACGGCGTTGGCGGTCTGGGGCAGTGCACTCATGATGTCTCCGGTAGGTTCTGGATTGGGATGCAGGTCAGGCGGGTTCGATAGGGCAGGCGGGTGCTAAAGGCTGCGCGCGATCAGCATGCGCTGGATCTCGCTGGTGCCTTCGTAGATCTGGGTGATGCGTGCATCGCGGTAGTGGCGCTCGACGGGGTAGTCCTCCAGGTAGCCATAGCCGCCGTGGATCTGCAGTGCCTTGGAGCAGACGCGCTCGGCCAGCTCCGATGCATAGAGCTTGGCCTGCGATGCTTCCGACAGGCATGGCAGCCCCTGCGTGCGCATGCGCGCGGCGCGATGCACGAGCAGCCGCGCGGCGTTGAGTTCGGTGGCCATGTCGGCCAGCATGTTGGCGATGGGCGGATGTTCGCGCAGCGGCCGGCCGAACTGCACGCGCTCGGACGCATAACGGCACGCGGCCTCGAACGCCGAGCGCGCGATGCCGATGGCCTGCGCGGCAATGCCGATGCGCCCGCCTTCCAGGTTGGACAGGGCGATGCGCAGGCCCTCGCCGGGCTCGCCCAGCAGCGCGTCATGCGGCACCTCGCATTCCTCGAGCGTGATGGCGCACGTGTCTGAGGCGCGGATGCCCAGCTTCTTTTCGGGCGCGTGGACGATGAAGCCCGGCGTGTCCGTCGGCACCAGGAAAGCGGAGATGCCCTTCTTGCCGCGTTCCGGCTCGGTGGCGGCGAACACCACCGCCACGCCGGCGCGCTGGCCGTTGGTGACGAACTGCTTGCTGCCGTTCAGCACCCAGCCGCGCTCGGTGGGCTGGGCGCGCGTGCGCAGGTTGTGGGCTTCGGAGCCCGCCTGTGGCTCAGTCAGGCAGAAGGCGCCGATCACCTCGCCGCTGGCCAGGCGCGGCAGGTAGCGCTGCTTCTGGCTATCGGTGCCGTAGTGGAGGATCGGCCCGCAGCCGACCGAGTTGTGCACGCTCATGAGCGTGGCGCAAGCGGCGCAGCCGGCGGCGATTTCCTCGATGGCCAGGGCATAGGCCACGTAGTCGGTATAGGTGCCGCCCCATTCCTCCGGCACGATCATGCCCAGCAGGCCCAGCGCACCCATGTCGGCGACTACGTCCTCGGGCAGCCGGCCGGCGCGGTCCCACTCGGCGGCGCCGGCAGCGAGGCGTTCGCTGGCAAAGGTGCGCGCGCTGTCGCGGATCATGGTTTGCTCTTCGGTGTAGTCGCTGTGCATGGCAGGGGCGCGGCAGGCGCGATTGAGGTGGTCTTCGGCGGTATTCAGATCGAACAGGCGCAGTGTAGGAAGCGCCCGCCGTGCCTCCTATGCCAAAATCCGCCATTCTTTGTGAACTCGTTTGCCATCTGCCCGGCGTCCTGCGGCCGCCCGGAGCGTGGCCGCATCATGGAAAAAGGCAGCGTCGCGATTTGCTTTGTTCACCACGCCATCTCGGGGCTCATGGCCCGCGGGCTGGATCCTGAGCCGGTCCTGCGCAGTGCCGGCATTGCGCCGGCGCTGCTGGCGGTGCCGCAGGCGCGCGTCTCCACGGCGAGCTACAGCGACTTGTGGATGGCCGTGGCCGCCGCGCTCGACGATGAATTCTTCGGACAGGATTCCCGCAGCATGAAGTGCGGCAGCTTTGCCATGCTGTGCCATGCGGTGGCGGGCAGCCGCACTTTCGCCCAGGCACTGGAGCGCGTCGCACGTTATTTCGGGCTGCTGCTCGACGACATCGGCGTCCGGCTCGAGCGGCATGGCGACCGTGCGGCGCTGGCGCTGACCGCGCCGTCCGCGGCGCAAGGGCGGCTGCCCGGCGTGTTCGCGCAGGAAACCATGCTGATCATGCTGCAGGGCCTGATGAGCTGGCTGCTCCACCGTCGCGTGCCGATCCTGCTGGCGTCCTTTGCCTACCCCGAGCCGCCATACGGGGCGGAATACCGGATCATGTACTCGCGCCAGACGGCATTCGGACAGCCAGCCACGGCGCTGGTGTTCGACGCCGGCCTGCTTGACCAGCCCGTGCGGCAGGATGAACGCAGCCTGAAGTCATTCCTGCGCGATGCGCCGCACAACGTGGTGGTGAAGTATTCGGACCGCAGCAGCGTGGCCGCGCGCGTGCGACGCCAGTTGCGCAACCAGCGGCCCGAGCAGTGGCCGACGTTCGAGGCGCTGGCGCTTAGCCTGAACCTGTCGGCGTCATCGCTGCGCCGCCGCCTGATGGACGAGGGCGCAAGCTACCAGGAACTCAAGGACCAGCTCCGGCGCGACCTGGCGATCGACGCGCTCAGCCGTACCGGCAAGCCCGTGGCAGACATTGCGGCGGAGCTGGGCTTTGCCGAGCCTGGCGCTTTTCATCGTGCGTTCCGGCGCTGGACCGGGTCGCGGCCCGGCGCCTATCGGGGCACGGCTGCGGAAGGCTGAGTTCAGGCCGGCAGCACTTCGCGTGGCGCGGCGGCGGTATCCGGCTGCCCGTCGTCGTGCGCCAGGATGCGGTTGCGGCCTTCCAGCTTGGCGCGGTACAGCGCGGCATCGGCGCGTACGCTGAGCTGGGCCAGCGACTCGCCGGGGCGCAGGCAGGCAACGCCGCCGCTGATGGTGTAGCGCACCGTGGCGCCGCTGTGTGCCAGCGGAACCGGATGCTGCTCGGCGCCGGCGCGGATGCGCTCGGCCAGCTGCTGCGCCTCGGCCGCGGTGGTGGCCGGCAGCAGCACCGCGAACTCTTCTCCGCCCAGGCGCCCCACGCCGTCGGTGGCGCGCACCAGTGTGCCGGCAAGGCCGGCGAAGGCCTGCAGCACGGCATCGCCGGCGGCGTGGCCGTAGGTGTCATTGACGGTCTTGAAGCGGTCGATGTCGATGATGAGCAGCGCGGGCGCAGGCTTGCCGCGCGCGGCCTGGGCGATCTCGCGCTGCGCCACGTCTTCCCAGGCCTTGCGCGACAGGACACCGGTCAGGCCGTCGGTGTTGGCGATGGCCTGCAGCCTGCGCACCATGGTGTCGTGGATCATCAGCACGGCGCCCATGCTCAGGGCCGGCATCACCAGCGCGCCCAGCGTCAGGAACAGGCTGTTCAGGCCCATCGACTGCAGGACGTAGGGGTTGCCCAACAGCGAAAACGCCGACAGCAGGCCACGCACGGCGTGCCCGGTGGCGAAGAAGAGCGCAAAGCCGGCCGTGGTCAGGTGGTGGTTGCCGGCACGCCCGCGCGGCCGCCGGCGGATCAGCGTGATGCCGGTCAGCGCACACAGCACCGCGTGGAGGACGGAGACGGCCACCACGCGCGTGGTGTAAACATCGTAGACGTAGCGCCAAATCGTCACCACGGCCATGGTCGCCAGCGTGCCGGCGGCGAGCCGTCCCCAGCGCGGCTGGCCACCGCAGAAGCGGACGCAGCCCGCATAGAACAGCGCCACTGCCCAGCCCAGGGCGGTATTGGCCGCCACTACGGAGAGGATGTCGCTGATGTTGCCACGCAGTGCGAACAGCACCAGCGCGACGGTGACCATGAGGTTGGCGTTGCACCAGTCCCGCACGCCCGGCAGCCCGCAGCGGCGCAGCGACCAGACAATGGCCAGCATCATGGCGCTCAGCGCCGCCGTGATGACCAGCAGCGCGGTTGGGAGGGACATCGGTGGAAAATCCTGGGGGCGGGTGGCCGCCAGTTGGACAAAACCGTAATGATACGGTGTCCGGGCCGAACCTGGCCGGACGTTGCCCTGACGCACTACCGCGTACGTCGATACCCCACCGGAAACGGCACGCCGAAGGCGTCAGGAGGCCTTGGCGGATGCCGGCACTTCAGTCTCCGGCGCCGGGTGGCGCGGTATGGTCCACGTCCGGCGCGGGCTCGATCCGCAGGGCCGGGTCGTGCTTGAGCAACCAGCGCGCGGCGACCAGCAATGCGACAAGGAGGGCGACCATATAGGCGCCCAGCGAAGTGACGTATTCCATGTCTGACCCCTTCTGAATCCCGGCTCTGTGACCGGTGGGGAGAAGAGTAGGAAAAACAGTGCCTACCCCACATCACCTGTTTGGGGGCTATCCCCACGAGGGTAGGGGCAAGCCGCCAGCCGGCGGCGGTGGCTGCGAGGGAGGATGCCGGTCAGGCGGGGACGGTGACCACGTGCGCCTGCATCCGACCCTTGATGGAACCCGTGCCGAATGCCTGCGCCAGTGCCTGCTCGCAGCAATCCGTGGCGTGCTGCAAGGCATCGGTCCCCCGGGCTTCCAGGTCCGCTCGCAGCGGCGTGCCCTGGCATAAGGCCATTGCCGCAATACGCGGCGACGCGGCAACGCTGGTCGAGGGCAACGTTTCCACAGCAGGCGCCGCCAGGAAGCCGCCCTGTCGCAGATGCGCGGCGATCTCGGCCTGCCGGTAATAGCCATGTGGCGTACGCATCATGAAATCCGGCGGGGCGTCCGGGAACAGTTGTGCCAGCGCCTGGCAGACGGTATGCGTGAAGTGGTTGTCCTCGATGCGGTCCCACACGTTGAACAGCAGGGTGCCACCCGGGGCCAGCACGCGTCGTGCCTCGGCGAACGCGGCGGCCTTGTCGGGGAAGAACATGACACCGAACTGGCAGGCAACGAGATCGAAACTGCCATCATCGAACGGCAACCGCATGGCATCTGCCACCTGCCAGGCTATCGGGCGGCTGGTGCCGACAACCTGCGCCCGTTCCAGCATCGGCGGATTCAGGTCGGTCGCAACAATGGCTGCCTGCGGCGGCAGCGATCGGGCCAGTTCGCGCGTCAGGGCGCCCGTGCCGGCCGCCAGTTCCAGCACCCTGGCCGGCCGCAGCGCGGCCGCCCGGCGGGCGAGGTCCGCTGCATACGGGGCAAAGATCATTGGCACGAGATACTGCTCGTACAGTTCGGGAATCGCACCCGTGAAGGCCTTGTCGCTGTCGGGCAATTGCATGATTGTCCCCCGGTGCCGGCCAGGCGGTGAAGGCCCGCCTGATTGCTTCCATGCTAGGCGGTTCGCGGCAACAGCGATGGCTCCGGGGTGTCCAGGCCGCGGCGCTCGGGTTCAACTGACCTCGATCAGACCATTCATCGACTCATGCCCTGACCCGCAGAAGATATCGCAGAGGAACAGGTGCGACCCGGCTGCGGCGGCGTGGATGGGAACCTCCATCTTCTTGCCGGGCGGCAGGTCCGTGCGGATGCCAAGGTCCGGCACACTGAAGCCCATCACCACGTCGAGCGCCGTCAGTTCGAGAATCACGGATTCGTTCTTGTGCAGGGCAATGCGGTCCGGTGTGAAGACAAAGCGCCGCGCGGTGACGGCGATGCGCCGCGGCATGGCGGCCGACGCCGTCCAGAACGGTACCGAGGCAGCCAGCGCCGCCAGCCAGGCCAGGCTGCGCCTGCGCGACGGACGGAAGGGCGTTTGCTCGATCATCGTCATTCTCCATGGGGGCAGCGGTCAGGCGGCTACCGGTCGTTCTTCGAGTGCCAGGCGCAGCGGCGCCTGCCGGGTCATGACCTGGCGCCACCCCAACCCGCGATAGGGGTGTCCGGCATCCCACGCCACTGGCTGGCGCAGCGGTTGCGACGCGGGGGGCGGCAGCGGGAACATCAGCGACCGCGCGGCATGGTGGGCGATGTGGCCGGTCCGGTGGTGGTGTTCCTGGTGGATGTGGCCGTAGAAGACGGTGACGTGGCTGTACGGATCCAGGCGCTGCAGTACCTCGGCGCCGTCGCGCGTGGCCCAGTCCCACTGCGGATAAAGGTCGAACAGCGGCCTGTGGGTGAACACGACGATCGGCGCTTCGCGCGGCAGGCGGGCCAGGTCCGAGGCCAGCCAGTCGAGCTGGGCCGCGCCGACGCGCCCGGCTGGGTCGGACACATTGTCGAGGACGATGAAGTGAACGCCCTGGTGATCGAAGGTGTAGTGCGTGGGGCCAAAGAATTCCTGGAAGGCTTCGCCGCGATCCAGGCTGGCATCGTGCTCGCCGGGCATCAGGTAGCGGGTTTTGACCTGGAGTGCGTCGATCTGCGCTTTCACTTCGCGCATGCGCTTGCGCCGCTCGTCGGGATCGTCGGTCGTGTGGGTCAGGTCACCCGTGAAGACGATGAAATCCGGTGGGGCCGGCAAGGCATTGACCGCCGCGATGGCCTTGGGCAGCGTTCCGCGCGCATCCGGATTCGGCGGGCCCTGGAAGCCCCAGTGCAGGTCGGAAAGCTGCACGAAGTAGAAGTCCTTGCCCGGCGCAGCGGCCCAGCCGGGCAGCGCGGATGCCAGGACGGCGCCGCCTGCAGCGGCGGCAAGGCGCAGGAAATCGCGCCGGTCAGGAGCGGGATTGTCGGGCATGGTGTTCTCCTGTGGAGCCCGGCATGAGGCCGGATGCCTGTCATACCGCGCAAGGCGCGCTTCTATTCCCAGGCCGCTGACGGCGCGCAGGCGGGGCCCGGCAGCGGAATAAACTGGTATCGACGCCGGTAAACACGGCGGGCGGAGGCTATAGCGCGGGCTCCGCAAGGTCAGGCCAAAGGAGCGCCGTGAACGCCACTGACGAACGCCGCCGGTTTGCCGAGCTGGTCCTGCCGCATCTTAATGCGGCCTACAACCTTGCACGGTGGCTGAGCGGTGGCGCAGCCGAGGCGGAGGACGTGGTGCAGGAGGCGCTGCTGCGTGCCTACACCTACTTCGGCAGCTACCACGGCGACCGGCCGCGGCCATGGCTGCTGGCCATCGTGCGCAATACCTGGTTTTCCACGTGGGACCGTGACCGGCCAGCCCGCGACGCCGCGCCATACGAAGACGGCGTCGACGTTGCGCAGGCCTGGCCCGGCTGGCAGGACGCCAGCGAGCGCGAGCCGCTGTGCTGCCTGCTGCGCGCCGAGGACGTTCGCCTGGTGCACGAGGCACTGGCGCGCTTGCCCGCCACGCTGCGGGAGGTGATCGTCCTACGCGAACTGGAGGACTTGTGCTACCGCGATATCGCGCAGGTTGCCGCCATCCCGCTTGGCACGGTCATGTCGCGGCTCGCCCGTGCGCGGCATGCGCTGGCCGTCGCAGTGGCGGCACTGCGCGTGGAACGGGCCGGACTGCCGGCGGAGGGGCCGGCGCGGCTGGATGGCCTGGCGGGGCCGGCCGGGGAGGTGGGCAATGGACTGCAATGAGGCTCGGCGGCTGCTGCATGCCGGCGCGGACGGGGAACTCGGCCCGGCCGACCTGGCGCGGCTGGATCCGCATCTGGCGTCCTGTCCGGCCTGTGCCGCGGAGATTGCCCGTATCCGCGCGCTGCGCGACGCAGTGCGTGAAGGCGCCACCTACCACCGCGCTGACGGCGAGCTGCGTGCCCGCCTGATGGCAAGCCTGCCGGCGCCGTTGCAGGAAGGGTCCAGTCCGAGATGGGGCAAATGGGGCAGCCTGGGCAAGTGGCTCGCCTGGAGCCACCCCGCACGCGCGGGCCTTGCGCTGGCCGTGGTAGCCGCCGTGGCGCTCGGCATCGGGCAACTGGCCAGGTACCGGTACGATGCGGACGCCGTGGCCCGCGAGATGGTGGCCAGCCACGTGCGGGCACTGCTCTCGGGCCGGCCGCTCGACGTGGCGTCGCTGGACCAGCATACGGTCAAGCCCTGGTTCAACGGGCGGCTGGACTATGCGCCGGTCGTGCGCGACCTGGCAGAGCAGGGTTTCGTGCTGGCCGGCGGCAGGCTGGATTACGTCGACGGCCGCCCGGTGGCCGTGGTGGTCTACCGCCGCAACCGGCATCCCGTCGACGTGTTCGTCTTCCCCGAAGGTACGGGCGAACTGCCGCCGAAGGTGTCGGGATCGCGGCAGGGCTACCAGCTCGAGAGCTGGGACGCCGACGGCATGCGGTTCCTGGCCATCACCGATGCCTCCGCCGATGACCTGCATGCGCTGCGCCGGGCCTGGCAGGCGAGTGCTCCTGCCACGCAGCGATAGCGGCGCGCGGGCAGGCTGTTGGCGTTACGCGGTCTGCCAGCGGCCTTCCGCTTCGACGGCCCTGCCGTCCGCGACCAGCTTGAGCAGGTGTGCCAGCAGCGAGCGCTGGGCCACCGGGTGCATGCGCTCCGGCACATCGTCGTAGACACGCGGCAGCAACGCCTCGATCGGGGCCGGCCCGAGATCGCGCAGCGCGTTGAGCACCTTGGCTTCGCGGTGCAGGCGGTGGCGCACGAGCAGGCGGATGGCCTCCTGCGGGCGGGCGATCAGGAAGCCGTGGCCGGGTGCCAGCCATTCCAGGTCTTCGTCCTGCAACGCTGCTAGCGACTCCAGGTAGGCGCGCATATCGCCGTCGGGCGGAGCGATGACGACCGTGGAACCCTGCATGACGTGGTCGCCGGTGAAGAGCGTCTTCTCTTCTTCCAGCAGGTAGCAAAGGTGGTTGGAGGCATGGCCCGGCGTATGGATCACGCGCAGCGTGCAGTCGTCGCCAATGGCGATGCGCTCGCCGTGCTGCAGATCGCGCGCGGGGGCAAAGCCGGTGTCCTGCCATTGCGTGGCCGGCGCGGCGCGGCCGAGCACCGTGGCGCCCGTGGCGACCTGCAGCGCGGGCGCCGCGGGCGAATGGTCCATGTGGGTGTGCGTGACGAGGATCCAGCGGATCGGGCCCGGTGCGGCAGCGAGCACGGCCTGCACGTGGGCGGCATCATCGGGGCCGGGATCGATCACGGCCCACTCATTGCGCGCCCCGCCGCCAACCAGGTAGGTGTTGGTGCCCGGGCCGGTCATGACATTGCCGTTATTGGCGGTGACGCGCCGGAGCCGCTCTGAAAGCTGCACGGGCTCCCCCGGAGCGAGCTCGTAGCGTGCGTGGGCCTTGCCGTCCGGGTCGATGCGGCCGATCTCGGCATAGCTCGACTCGTTGGGCATGACCGGGCGCACGCCCGCCGCGCCTTTGGCCAGCCTGGGCATGATGCAGGCAATGTTGCGCAGCTGCGAGGTGCTGGCAAAGCAGTCCTGCGCTGTCTCGAAGTGGGCGATGGACTGCAGCGTACGGCGCGTGACATGCATCATTGGCAGGCCGCTGGCCGGGTCGGCGGCGTCGCCGGGGCGGATCCAGCGGTGCTCGACAACCTCCATGCCGTCATGGGCGGCAATCTGGCCTGCGGGCGCGATCGCCACGAAAAAGCGCGTGTCGAAGCGCTTGGGCAGCCCCGGCGGCGTGAGCCAGTAGCTGTGGTAGGCCAGGCGGTCCGGCGCCAGGCGCAGGCCCAGCTCCACGCACGCGTGCGCCAGCCCGGGGCCGCCGCGCTGCACCGCCTGGCGCAGGAAATCGTGCTTCGCGGCATCGAGGTGGCCCGGGACCAGCAGGTCGCCGTCGCGATGATAGGCCAGCAGCAATCCGGCTTCTTCGAAGCATTCGCGCACGGCAGCCAGGTAGAAGTCCAGGCCGTTGGCCGGCAGGTTCAGGCGCTCGCTGGCCGCGGCATCGTCCAGGCCGGCAGCGTGAACGTGCAGAGCCTTGTCCTGCGGATCGAGCGTGCCGCCGGGGAACACGAAGGCACCGCTGCTGCGGTCGTTGGCGCGCTCCACGCGGCGTACCAGCAGGACCTCCATGCCCTGCGGGCCGTCGCGTACCACCAGCAGGCTGGCTGCGGCGCGCAACAAGGTGGACGGATTGGCAGCTCGGGTCTGGGTTGTCTCTGTCGTTGTCATTGTGTCGGCGCGCGGACCGGGCCGCGCGGCTGTATGTGGCTGGACCGGTCTGGCGCCGGTGCTTCGTTCGTGCGACGTTTTTTCGCATGCAGGGCCATAGTGTAGCGGCGATGGCCGGTTCGCTCTGCTCCGGGGATTTCCGCATGCTCCGCGCTGGTGCGGAACTGTGCCTTTGGCATTTCCCGCTGAACGACCTACTCTGATTGCTGTACTGCACTTTACGAAGGGAGGATGCCCGTTTTGTCCCGAGCCTCGTACCTTTGCCTGTCCTTCGTGTTGCTGCTGACAGCGTGCGAGACGCCGCCGCAGCAGACGAGCAGGCCCGCCTCGCGCCCGGCGGCAGAGCCCAGGATCGTGCCAAGAGTGGCAGCCGACGCCTGCGAACAGGCGGTTACCGCCAATGTCAGGAAGGGGCACCCCGAACCCGGAAGCATCTTCCTGCTGGAGGACCGCGAGCAGGTCAGTCCACGGCCCGGCGGCATTGCCGCGGTCACGGGCGAGGGCACATTCGAGCCTGACAACAGCCAGGCCTCGATCGGATTCCGCTACACCTGTCTCTATAACGGGCGCACCGCCCGGGTGGACGATGTGCAGTTGCGCTACTGAGGCGCCGCACGCCGTGCCACTGACCATCCGCCCGGAAACGCCCCAGGATGCCGACGCGATCGCACGGCTGACCGAAGCCGCGTTCCTGGACGCGCCGCATTCACAGCACACGGAGGCATTCATCGTCGCCGCGCTGCGGCGCGCCGGCCACGTCAGCTACCAAGCGGCTTTCGGCGCCACGGCGTAGCCGTCTGCCAGCTGTTGCAGCAGGCAGACAGTTGGCCGGCGCAGGGGCCTTCCCGGGCGCCGCTTGGTTCGCTTCCCCTCGCATCCCTGCGCCAGAGGAATTGACACTCACAGGACGGGCGGACATGATTCGGACGGAATAGATGCGCCTCCGGGGCAACTTGGCGCCATGCCACGTACCGACCCCGCAAGAAGGCTGCAAGAACAAATCTGGGAAACGGGGTCATGAAACCTTCCATCCGTCAACTGGCGGGCGTTGCGGCGCTCGCTATCGTGCTCAGCGCCTGCTCCACCACGCCTGAACCGGTCACGGCGCCGGTTGCCGCCGTGCAGCCGCCGTCGAACCAGGCCATGAAGGCGCTGTCCGCCGAAGTCTTCACCTACGCCTACCCGCTGGTGCTGATGGACGTGACGCGCGAGCTGATGAGCCTGCGCACGCCGCCCAACACCTTCAGCCACAAGCGCACCTTCCCGGATGCGAGCTTCACCGAAGTGGTCACCCCCAATGCCGACACGCTCTATTCGTCGGCCTGGCTGGACCTGTCTAAGGAACCCGTGGTGCTGTCCGTGCCGGATACCCGGGGCCGCTATTACCTGATGCCGATGATGGATGCGTGGACCAACGTCTTTGCCTCGCCGGGCAAGCGCACCACCGGCACGCAGCGCGGCAACTTCGTCATCACCGGTCCGGGCTGGGAAGGGCCGCTGCCCAAGGGCATGACGCAGATCAAATCACCCACGGCCATGGTCTGGCTGTTGGGGCGGACCCAGGCCAACGGCAAGAAGGATTTCCCGGCCGTGCACCGCCTGCAGGACCAGTACCGCCTGACGCCGCTGTCCGCCTGGAAGATGGGCATACGCGCGGCGCCGGAGAAGCCCGCGCCGCGTTCGCCGACGCTGGACACGCAGTCACCCCCGGTCGAGCAGGTGGCGGCCATGGATGCGCAGGCTTTCTTCAGCCGCTTTGCGAGCCTGCTGCCGGCCAACCCGCCCGCCGCTGCCGATGCCGCCATGGTGGAGAAGATGCGCCGCATGGGACTGGAGCCGGGCGTGCCGTTCAAGACCACGGTGCTCGAGCCGTCCACCGCGCGCGCCGTGCAGGAAGGCGCCACGGCTGCCTTGCAGGCGATCGCGGAGATGGCCCGCAAGGGTAACGCCGATGCCGGCAATGGCTGGGTCATGCACCGCGACCTCGGCAACTACGGTACCAACTACGCGCGCCGCGCGGTCACGGCCATGGTGGGACTCGGCGCCAACCTGCCGGAAGACGCGATCTATGCCTCGACCGGGACCGATGCCTCCGGCAAGGCGCTGCAAGGCAATTCCAGCTACGTCCTGCATTTCGCCAAGGACCAGCTCCCGCCTGCCAAGGCGTTCTGGTCGCTGTCGCTGTACAACCAGCGCCAGGCTTTTGTCGAGAATCCGATCGGCCGCTATTCCATTGGCAGCCGCGACCACCTGCGCTACAACCGCGACGGCTCGCTCGATATCTACATCCAGCATGAGCGCCCGGCGCGCGGCAAGGTGGCCAACTGGCTGCCGGCCCCGCCCGATGCGCTTAACATGACCTTGCGTGCGTACTGGCCGGAGCAGGCACTGCTCGACGGCACCTGGATGCCGCCGCCGGTGGAACGCGCGAACTGAGGCTGTTGCTCGCCGCGAAGCAAAAGGCCGCGTCCCCGGGGACGCGGCCTTTTGTCTTGTCTTGGCCTTGCCGTGGCGATCCGGATCGCGGTAGGAATGCCCATTGCTGGGCACCCCCCGCACAGATCCCGGCGTGCCCGATTCGGGCACCGGGCTCCTACCTTGGGTGTTTGACGGCAAAGCGCCGGTCGGGCC
>NZ_CAJZAI010000015.1 GCF_914271435.1 Cupriavidus laharis
TCCTAATCATCTACGCGGCAGGCAGTCTGGTTATGCCACTGGACCGTCTTCACCTCATCGAGCCGTTCGTCCACCACGAAAACGCGCTTTTGCCTACTTTTACCGCTCGGGTAAAAGTAGGTCGCCGGCTACGCCGGCGAAACAGCAGCGCCCGCCAAGCACGACAACCCAAATCCTCCCCACAAACCCCAGTAATTCGGCAAAGCACCTCATTTCATGCCGTCACGCACCAACTGCAGGACCTCATCGAATTCGTCGACGCGAATCAGACCCAGACGCGGAAACTCCAGGTCGACGATAACGTAAAGCGTCATCGCCAACGTTACCGAGAAAAAGAGTTCGTGCAGCCAGTTGCGCGGGCCACGCCCGGCCATGCCGTAGCCTGCAAAGAGCGCCCCGATCCAGCTCAGCGAAAGCAGCAGGGCGTAGATGACGCCAGGCGGGTGCTCCCTGGTCGAAGCGAGCCGCGTGGATGCCGTATCGAATGCGGCGTTGAGCGCTGGCAGCAGCAGCATCGTCGCAGCCGCGACCGGCGCACGCTGGGACTCCGCGACGGATCTCGCCCAAAGGCGATCACGAAGCTCGTCGGCTCGCGCCAGGGCTTGCGCCACACGCTCGCGGTCCGGAACCGCGCGATACGCCTCGAGCCGAGCATCCAGATACTGCCGGAATGTCTCGCGCAGCTCGTCGCGCGCGGGCGCCGCCAGCAAATCGAGGCGCAGGTAAGCCGTGCCGATATCGTTGGCTTCCTGGACGATCAGGGTGCGCCGTGCATCAAAGCGGCCGGCCGCTCCCGAAAAGGTGAAAGCGATCAGCAGGCCGAGCAGTGCGAAGATGGCGCTTGCCACCACGCCCACCCCTGTGGTTTCGGGATCGCGGCCAGCATTGACCTGCCATTGCCAGACCAGCCGCCCCAGCCCCATGGCAACCAGAATGCTGGCGAACAAGCCAAACGCCAGGGCAATGCCTCCGATCCAGCCGGTGCCATAGAGCAGTGATCCCATTGCTGCCTCCCAAGCAGAAAGGCACGGCGTTGTTCGTCCTGGCAAGCAGGCAGATCCGATCGCTGGAACCGCGGGGCCGCGCCTGAGGTAAAGATTAGGCGAAAAGCCAGGCACTTTGCTGGTGAACCGGACGTAGGGCGCGGCTCCCGCCGTTGCGATGGCAGCCGCGCAACGCTGGTAGACACTGACGTCCGGCCTGTGCGGCCTCTCGCGTGTTGCACGCAAGCGATACCACCATGTCTGCCACCACCGGAATCTTCCTATTCTGGCGGCGCCTTTGACCTGTCTTCAAGTTCTGCCGCAGCCCTCTCCCTACGATCGGTCGGCTTTAACCAGACCATCCATCAAGGAGATTTCGATGCGAGCCATCCCATCACAGATCGCAATCGCCGCGCTGGCGGCATGCACGTTGCTGAGCGCCTGCGGAGGCGGAGACGACAACGGCACGGGCAGCACACCCTCGCCATCCCCGGCACCGTCGCCCGCACCTGCCCCTGCACCTTCGCCCGCACCTTCGCCGGCTCCCTCGCCCGCCCCATCGCCTGCGCCCACGCCGGTGCCTACCGGCGAGCCACTGCCGAGCCTCTCCGCTCCCCAGCCTGGCTCCACCGCGGCAGTCGGCAACGGCAGCGAAGGCATCTGGTCCGAATCCATGGGTGTAACGTTCATCGACAGCGCAGGGCGCTTTATCCGCGCCGAGCTTGTTGGTGCGGTGAGCGGGGGCTTTCAGTTCTCAGGGTCGGCCTGGAACTTCACGCCGGATACGGTCTCCGAGTTCAGCTTCATCAATCCTGTCACCGGCTCGGGCACCATCACGCTGAACAGCAAGCTTGACGGCTCGTATCAGGTCACCGGGTCGGACACCCCCTGGACCGTCCATGCCGCATACGATCCGGCAAACGCGCTGGCGGTGGATCAGGCGAGCATCGAGGGAAGCTGGAAGCAGGACGGCTTCGAGATGTCGGTTGACGACCAGGGCAATGTCAACGGCACCTACACGAGCGGCACGCGAATCTGCGCACTGACGGGAACCGCCGTGCTTGCCGAGCCAGGCTCAAGGAAGAATCTCTATCGCGTCAACATGACCGCTTCCGTGGCGACACAGGCCGCAAGCACTGGCTGCGCCATGTCCGTGGGCGTCCCGCATCAGGGCTACGCCGCGATTCGCTTCGTACCGTCCGATGGACGCATCATCATCACCGGCAACACGCTGTACAGCCGCTCGCTGGCCATGGTCGCGAGCACCGGCACCGGCGGCTACTTCAAGACTCAAATGCTCAAGCAATAACGGGGCAGGCGCAGAGCGGGAGGGGGGGCGCTCCTCCTCATTCGTTGCCTCTGCGCCATCAACATCAGAACTGGCTGCCCGAAGCTTCCTGTCTCATGAGGTAGCGATGCGGTAGTGCATGCACCTGGCACGCCCTAACGCCTACTCGCCCGTCCACTCCGGCGGCCGCCGGCTGACGAAAGCCTCGACGCCTTCACGGAAGTCACGGCTCCCATAGCACAGCCGCACGAGATCATCCGTATCGGCCACCGCCTCCACCGTCTGCCGCCGCAACGCCTCCTTCACGACGGTCTGCGTGACAGGCGCCAGCGCGGCGAGGCGCTCGCACAGGGCATCGACCTCGCCCTCCAGGGCCTCCGGCGCATACACGCCTTCCAGGAAGCCGCAGGCCAGCGCAGCGTCGGCATCGAGTATCTGCGCGAGCAGCAGCATGCGGCGCACCGGCTGCAGCCCCCAGGCCGCACGCAGCTTGGCGAGATTCTGTGCCGACAGCGTATTGCCCAGCGTCCTGGCAATCGGCACGCCGAAGCGCGCTTTGGGCGTCGCCACCCGGAAATCGCACGCCGTGGCGATGGCCAGGCCACCGCCCACCGCCCAGCCTTCGACCACCGCCACCGTGGGCATCGGCAATTGCTCGACCAGCCGGACACCTTCGTCGATGCGCGCCTCGTAGGCAACCCCGTCGTCACCGCTCGTGAACTGCCGGAACTGCGCGATGTCGGTGCCCGCAACAAAGGCCTCGCCGCCCGCGCCGCGCAGCACCACCACACGCGCGCCTGCGTTGCCCTTGGCGGAGAGCTTGCGGCAGTGCATGGCGAGCTGCTCGTACATGGCCCACGTCATCGCATTGCGCGCGGCCGGGCGGTCAAAGGTCAGCGTGGCGACCTGCCCTTGCATCGTGAGCGTGACCTGCGCTTCGCCGGGCTGAGCCCCCGCCGGGGACTGCGGGGCACTCATGCGCCGAATGCGCCGGCCGCCGCCAGCGACTGCTGTTGATCCTCCGAGAGCCCCAGCTCGGCCAGCACTTCCTCCGTATGCTGGCCCAGCAGCGGCGGCGGGCGCCGCACCTGCTGGGGCGTGCCGCCCATCTTCACGGCGAAGCCGATGTTGGGCACCTTGCCCTCGATCGGATGGTCGATCTCGATGCGCATCTGGCGGTGCTTGCCGTGCTCGCTGTCGAAGGCCTGCGGATAGGTCAGGATCGGCCCCGCCGGGATGCCGACCTCGAGCAGATGCTCGATCCAGTAGTCGCAGCCGTGTTTCGCGAAGCTTTCCTCCAGGGCGGGAATCAGTGCCTTGCGGTTATTCAGCCGCAGTGCCACGGTGGCAAAGCGCTCATCGGCCAGCAGATCCGGCCGGTCGATGGTCTTGCACAGCAGCTGCCACAGCTTCTGGTTGGTCGCCCCCATGACGAAGTAGCCGTCTGCGGCCTTCATCGCCTGGTACGGCGCGCTCATGCGGTTGGCCGTGCCCAGCGGCTCGGGTTCACGGCCGGTGCCCCAGTATTCGCAGGTGTCCCATACCGAGAAGGCGAGCGCGGAGTCGAACAGCGACGCATCGACGTACTGGCCCTTGCCCGTCGCCGTGGCGCCGATATACGCGGACAGCATGCCGTAGGTCGCGAAGAGCGCGCAGCCGATATCGGCCACCGGCACACCCGCCTTCACCGGCGCACCGCCCGGATACCCGGTCACGCTCATCACGCCCGACATGGCCTGCGCCATCAGGTCGAAGCCGGGCCGCGTGGCCCACGGGCCGCTCTGGCCGAAGCCGGAGATGCTGCAGTAGACGAGCCTCGGGTTGATCTTGCTGAGCGTCTCGTAGTCGATGCCGAGGCGTTTCATTACGCCAGGGCGGTAGTTCTCAACGAGAATGTCGGCGGTTTCCGCCAGGCGGTAAAGCACCTCGCGGCCTGACTCGGTCTTCAGATCCAGCGTGACGCTGCGCTTGTTGCGGTTCATGTTGAGGAAGCCCATGCTATCTGGGCCCTTCATCTTGAACCCCATCGAGCCGCGCGTCTGGTCGCCGCCCTCGGGCGGCTCGATCTTGATCACGTCGGCGCCAAGGTCGGCCAGCAGCATGCAGGCGTAGGGGCCGGCCATGACCTGGCTGACATCGAGCACGCGCACGCCGGCCAGCGGCAAAGGGCGGTCGGACGTCTGGTCGCGGGTATCGCTGAAATCTGTCATCGGGTACTTCCTGGATATAGGGATGGGGTGGCGTGCGCGGGTGCGGCGGCGCCCAGCCATCAGGCTTCCGCCTTCACACCGGCGTCCTTCACGACCTTGGCCCACTTGCTGGACTCGGACACGATGAAGGCGCCGAACTGCTGGCTCGATCCGCCGGAGTCCTCGGCGCCGAAGCTCTTGAGCCGCTCCACGACGTCGGGCATGGCGAGCACGCGGTTGACGTCCTCGTTCATGCGCTGCACCAGCGCCGGCGGCATGCCCTTCGGGCCCACCAGGCCGTACCACGATGCCGCGTCCAGGCCGGGAAAGCCAGACTCCGCCAGCGTCGGCACATTCGGGTGGCTGGCCGCGCGCTTCAGGCGGGTCTGCGCGATGGCGATCACCTTGCCCTGCTGGATGAACGGCGTGGCAGCGGTCATGGTGTCGAAGGCATAGTCGATCTGGCCGCCGAGCAAGTCCGCCACCAGCGGGCCCGAGCCTTTGTACGGCACGTGCACCACGTCGATCCTGGCCTGCATCCGGAACATCTCCAGCGCCAGATGCTGCGCCGAGCCGATGCCCGACGAGCCGAAGGAAATTTTGCCCGGGTTCTTGCGGCACAGCGCCACGACGTCGGACACGGTCCGCACCTTCTGCTCCGGACGGCAGGTCAGCATATTGGGCGTGACGCCCACCATCGAGATCGGCGTGAAATCCGTGCGCGGGTCGTACTTGACGTCCAGCAGCGCCGGGGCGATGGCATGGCTGTTGACGTGCGCCATCAGCAGCGTGGTGCCATCGGGCGGCTGCTTGGCCACATAGGCTGCCGCAATCGCGCCGGTCGCGCCCGGCTTGTTCTCCACGACCACGCTGGTGTTCCACATGACGCCGAGCTTCTGCCCGATTACACGCGCCAGCACGTCCGTGCCGCCGCCCGGGGCAAAGCCGACCACGATGCGCACCGGCCCATGGATCTCTGTCGCGGCGCGCACGAGGCTGGGCACCGCCAATCCGGCCGCAGACGCGAGAATGAATTGTCTGCGCTGCATTGCGTGTCTCCGTCCTATGTCTGGTAGTTATGGAGCCATGATGCGCAATGCGCCCGGCGCGGGCTATCGCTATTTGGGGGATTCAGGTTTCGCGTTTTGCGCAAGCACCGCCAGCACGCCCTGTGCGGCCGACGACAGCGCGCCATGGGGCCGATGGCACAGCACGAACCGCCGCTCCGCCCAGGGCCCGGCGATGGGCAGCCGCACGAACCGGCTGCCGCCCGCCACCTCGCGCGCAATCGTCTCCGGCATCACGCCGCCGCCGAGGTTCTGCGCCACCAGCGCGGCGATGCTGTCGAAGCCGCCCACGCGCATGCGCATCCGAAGGACACGGCCCGCCTCCTCCGCCAGCCGCTCCAGCCCGATCGAGATCGCCGAACTCTCGCCCAGCACAATCAGGTCGCAGTCCAGCACGTCCTCCGTCGTGACCTGCTTGCGCCGCGCCAGCGCGTGGCCGCGCGCCACTACCAGCACCAGCCGGTCGCTCCGGTACGGCTCGGTCGGCATGTCGATCCCACCCAGGCTGCCCTCGTAGATGCCGATGTCCACGGTGCCGCGGCGCAGCGATTGCTGGACCTCCTGGCTGTTCATCTCCTGCAGGTCGATGCGGACGCCGGGGCAGGCGGCGGCGCAGCGCTGGATGTCGAACGGCAGGAACTGGATGACCGCGGACTTCGGCGCCGCCACCCGCACCACGCCCAGGTCGCCGCCGACGAAGGAACTGGCGTCGTCCTGCATGCGCTGGACCGTGTGGGTGATGCCTCGGGCGTGAGCCAGCAGCGCGCGGCCGGCTTCGGTCAGGGCCATGCCGTGTGGGAGGCGTTCGAACAAGGAAACGCCAAGTTGGGATTCCAGCTCGAGGATGCGGCGAGAGGCGGCGGCTGCGGCCAGGTGAAGGCGCTCCGCGCCGCGGGTGATGCTGCCCTGGTCGGCTACGGCGATGAAGAGCTGGATGGTGGTGAGGTCGAAATGCAGCCGGGGGTTGCGTGAGGGGGCGGAGGGCGTCACGGTGGTCTGCGCGCGGTGGGGCGCCGTTATGGGAGCGAGCTACGGGTGAATGTCGGTGAAACCCACGAGCACCCTTGGGAAGCGCTGCGTGTGCCCGCCGATTGTCCGCTCACGTACCATCATCGGCAATTGCGGGTTTCCCGCGCCCCGGACCTCTCCCTCCAGATCTTTCCGGCGTCTGTCACAGGCGCCTAAACGAGAGACAGGCGACCACCACACGGTGGGATTAGCAGAAGTCGCGCTTGGGAGGTCAGATCATCAGGCTGGCGCGGTTGATCAGCAGTGCGATCGGCGCCTGTGGATCCAGCGTGCCATAGGCAAGGCCAGACTCTCCCGCCAGGCGGGCACGGCAGAAGGCATTGGCAATCTCGTCATTCCCGGAAGTCAACAGCAGCGCCGCCTGAAGGGCCATTGCGGTCCGCTCTACCACCAACCGGCTGCGCGCCTCCAGCACGGCCGGGTCTTCGAAGGCTTTTTGCAGCCACGCCACATGCCGGTCGTAGGCTTCATGCAACCCTCGCGCCGTCTGGAGCTCCCTGAACAAGGCGTCGCGAGCCCCAGGCTCCTTCTGCAAAGCACGCAGGACGTCCAGACACTGCACGTTGCCGCTGCCCTCCCAGATCGAGTTCAGGGGCGCCTGCCGATAGAGCCGCGGCAGGATGTTTTCCTCGACGTATCCAATCCCGCCCAGGCATTCCTGCGCTTCGTTGATATGGGCAGGCGTGCGCTTGCACACCCAGTATTTCCCGATGGCGGTCCCGATGCGGGCGAGTGCGGCCTCATGGGGATCGCGCGGCGACGCATCCACAGCGGAAGCGATACGCATCGCGAGCGCGATGGCGGCCTCGCTCTCCAGTGCCAGGTCGGCCAGGACATTGCGCATCAGAGGCTGGTCAATCAGCAAACGTCCGAATGCCTTGCGCTGACTCGTGTGGTGAAGCGCCTGGACAATTGCCTGCCGCATCTGCGCGGCTGAACCGAGAATGCAATCCAACCGGGTCAGGGCGACCATCTCGATAATCGTCGCGACGCCACGGCCCTCCTCGCCAACCAGAGTCGCCATCGCGCCCTGAAATTCGACCTCGGAAGATGCATTGCTCCAGTCGCCCAACTTGTCCTTCAACCGCTGGATCCGGACCGCATTGAGTGATCCGTCGGGGAGAACACGTGGCATCAGAAAGCAACTCAGACCGCCCTCCGCCTGAGCCAGGACCAGATGCGCATCGCACATCGGCGCTGAAAAGAAAAACTTGTGGCCGACGATCTCGTACGTGCCATCACTTTGAAGATGTGCCCGCGTCGTGTTGCTTCGGACATCCGAACCGCCCTGCTTTTCCGTCATGCCCATGCCGATCGTGCACGCGGTCTTCTCATGAGCAGGTAGTGTGCGCGAGTCGTACGCGCTGGCTGTTACGCGAGGGATCCATGCGTCGGCCACCGCCGGAGACTTGCGGAGCGCCGGAATGGCGGCATGTGTCATCGTCAGCGGGCAGCTTGTGCCGGCGTCCGGTTGGCTGTTCAGATACACCAGGGCTGCGCGCGCAACATGCGCGCCAACCCGGCCCTCGTGCCGCCAGGAAAAACTGTGAACCTGGCCCTGCATCGCGTGGCCCATCAGTTGATGGTAGGCCGGGTGAAACTCGACCATGTCAATGCGGCGGCCATACCTGTCAAAGCTGTGCAGTACCGGCTTATGACGGTTGGCCAGCTCGCCGTACTCCATCATTACGCCGCCCGTGACTTCGCCATGGGCTGCAAGGTGGTCGCTCGCCCATGCTCCGCCATGCCGCGCTACGGCTTCCTGCAATACTCGATCCGTTGACCAGGCGTTATACGCCGGCAGGGGCAACGGCTGGTTCTGGACATCGTGAGTGCTGAACTGTGCCTTGGCTGACATGGGTAGACTCTCATCCGTGGAATCGATATGAATATTACACAGTATTGCATGTGTTGCAAAACAAGGTAATATCAGGAAGAACCCTACCCTATGGCTGAGACATCAAAGACTGCATTGGATGAAAGTGCTCCCGGGCCGGCAGCGCGCCGCCTGATTCTCAAGCTCCTGGTGGCATCAGAAACGGAAACGCTCGACGCCTCTGACGCGATACGCGCCTGCGCGCTTTTCGGGATCTCGGACAACAATGCGCGGGTTGCGCTCACCCGCCTGGCGAACGCCAATCTGATTGAGACCGCGGGAAGAGGCACGTATCGGCTTGGCTCCGAAGGCCGGGCGCTGGGGGAAGACATCTCCGCATGGCGAAGCGCAGAGCAGCGGGTGCGTCCTTGGGATGGCACATGGGTAGCCGTCTTGATTGCCGGCCTGGGACGCAGCGATCGTACGGCGCTGCGTGTACGTGAGCGCGCCCTTGCGCTCGTCGGAATGCGGCAGCTGGAGGAAGGCCTGTATGTTCGGCCGGATAACCTTGTCGGCGGCGTCGCCCATGCGCGCGAACGGCTCTACGGCCTGGGCGTCGAGACCAGTGCACCGGTCTTTACGGTACGAGACCTCGACACTGGGCTGGAATCGAAGGCTCGCGGCCTGTGGAACGGGAAGGAGCTTGTGAAAGGCTATCGCGACAGCAGGCGTCTGCTTGAGAAATCGAATGCCAGACTCGGCACGCTGCCAGTGGAGTTGGCCGCCAAGGAAGCTTATCTGCTCGGCGATGAGGCGATCCGGCAATTGGTGTTCGATCCGCTGTTGCCTGAGCCGCTTGTGACGGTGGCGGATCGTGTCGCGTTTGGCAGTGAAGTCAGACGCTATGACGAGGCCGGCCGGTCGATTTGGCAGCGGTTTTTGGCGGCGCGGGGTTGATGTGCAAGGAGCGTCTGAAGCAATCCGGAATTGATAAAGTCTGCCTGTCAGCCTTCACTCGCGGCTATCTGAGGGGACGGCTGGGAAGGGCAATTGGCGGGCCTGCCGTGCCAGCGTGATGCCCTGTCAGAAAACGGGCACGCGCTGATCTTCAGGATTATGAGAAAGCAGCATGTGGCGCGCTGGCGCGTGTTCAGTGCCACCCATCAGGTTGCCGGTGTTCAGGATCTGGCCACCGGAGCTCACCGACAGCGTATTACCCGCCTGGATGCCCGATTCGAGGTTGCCGCGCACCGCCACGCCAAACGTGTCAAGAGAGCATCGAAAACGAAGAGAAAATAGCGATTCATTCAGGTAGCCGTTCGATAGATCGCGAAGTACTTAGCTGTCCCCGTAGGAATCGCGCCGAGGCGCAGGCTCATGTGTACTTGCATTCTGCGTTCAACGATGAGATTTCCGCCGGAATCCAGGTACAAAGTGATGACAGAATCGGAATGATTTGGTCCAAACTCAGATTGGCCCTCCCCACGAAACGACTCCATTCGCACCAGTGCAAACAAATCTCGCCTTGTCCTCAAAGGAGGAAACATACTCAATCGATTTTCCGTTCTCATAACGCAGATCGAGTGTCGCAAGACGCTCTGTCATCCTCACTTTTACGCAAGTAGGGGGGAGGTACCTACCGTCGCTTGCCTGGGATGCATTTAGCACCTCTTGAGCTTGACGAGTGTCTTGAAAGGGAAAGACGTTTGATAGACGCCGCTTCCTCGCCGCTTGTCGTGCTGTTGCATCCCCTTCAATAAGCTCACCTATTCCTTCATATCGCCCACTGAAATTCGGGCAGAGTGCAGCCGTGTACTCTGCGGATTGAGATTGTCGCTCCCAGCACCTGGGTAGTTCGGCGGGGAATGGAGACAAGCCGTACAACCTAGAGCGAGTCCCACAGCATATAACTCAGCTCGCGTCATTTTTACCCCTTGCTTGCTGTGCCTGGGTACGGAAGATCGACCAATCGATGCCATATTGATTCAGCAATGTTACCGTAGCGAAAGGTGCTGCCAACGGGATGTCAATGTCCGTTTGGATTTCGAACGTCATGCGCTGAAATGAGATCATACCCTCCTTCAGGGAAATCTGAGGAGGTTAAGGGCTATTCAAGGCAGATCGACACCAAGCCATTTGCAGAATGTTGTATAGACAAATTCAAACGCGTCTTCGACAGCACTAAAAGCTCCCAGCTCACGTGGCTTGTCACGCTCGACATAATAAACAAACCACTTTCCATTTTCAGCTACCACACATACACAATCACTGTGCCGAATACCGTCAAGTGAATAGCTATTTTGATGGATACCGATTGTAGCTAGCTTCCTCTCTAATTCATCTCGCGTCATTTCAGCTTCTTCCCTAGATATCCGTTGTCAAGGTACCACTGCACAGGATTCGGCAATTGAAACTGCGTGCCCTTTCCGGGTTGGCCAAACCAAGGGAGGATTTTTGCCTCCGTAACACCCGTAATCGGCTGCAACACTTGATATTCGAAGTATGGCTTCGTCGTCAGATACGAAGACGGAAGTGCTCTCGAATCAAACGATGCTCCAAGGGGTGACACAAACGATCCTCCCGGATACCCATAGCGATCCACCCAAGTACCAACTCCAAGGGTCGTGTTATACACCGGCGCGTAACCTCCGCTGTTTGGCGGCCAGATACCTAGCGCTTCTTGACGCTTCCCCTCCGTTGCAATGTACTCACTAAAGTTCGAACTGGCACGAGCCGCTTGGCTAGCGGCGATGTTGTCCAGAACGTTGGTCTTGACTCCGGACAGCTCAAAATTCTCGGTTATCGACCTCGTTATGCTAGTAAGGCCAACGCCTTTCAAAGTGCCTGTCAAAAGGCCCTTGATCAGACCAGTACCAATCAGGTCATCCGGCGAAAAGGTTGGCAGCTCAAGTCCCTGTGCCTTCGCCTGCGCTATCTGCCAGCTCTTGTCCAATACCTGACAGTCAGTAGAGCCACTGCCGGCTCCACAACCCAGGGATGTCTTCTGATCCTGAATCCAGTTCGCAAGGGACTGACAGCTACTTCCCACACATCTGGTCAGGCCATCAGCCAAGATATCGTTGCTCTTTTGATCCCGTTCTGCATAGATGTTGGCAGCAGCACACGATGACCAAACGCCGTTCGCGCACTCCCGCTTGGCCTTCTCGAACGCCAGTCGATCCTTGGGGCTTAGGTAATTGTTCAGCGCCTCGTTCTGCGCCGCACCGGCTGCAGCTGTCGCGTTCTGACCCAGCGCCACCGCAAGTCCACCGCCCGCCAGCATAGCTATAGCGGTTACCAGCGCCTGGTTCATCGGGTCCGCACGGTCGGCATCCGTCTGAATACCCAGCGCACCAGCCACCAACGGCGCCACGATCGCGCTCGTCGCCCCCCCCAACGGCACCTCCCGCACATCCCGTTCCCAATGCCGCACTCGAAGCACAGCCGAGCGCCGCGTGCGCAAGCACATTGGCCAGCGAGCCTTCCGACGTCAGCCCACTACCGCCGATCCAATTGGCACCAACCGCCGCAAGATCAGTCGTCACGCTGGTGATCAGCGCCTGGCCGAAGCTGCCACCATTGAAGGCTATGTTGGTCCCCGCGCTGATCAGCCCGCGCTCTCCGATCTTCAGCGCCGTGCTTCCATAGTCGGCCAGCGTGGCGGAAGGTATCCCTTCTGTCACTGCCCCGTAGGTATTGAGTCCACTGCTACCAACGAGGCCATCAATCAGGCCTGCCGCTACCGTCGCCGTCGCAGCCGTTTTCAGGCCTGCCTTTACGTCGTACTGACCCGTGGCAATCAGCTGGCTCGCTGCATTGGCCGCAAAGCCGGTCGCTCCCGCTGTGAGGCCGTAGGACGCTGCACTGGCGAATTCCATCAGCCCCGGGCTGATGGCTGCGAATGCAATCGGATCAATAACAGCATCGAGTGCAGCCAGGATTTCCGGGCCAACAACGATCGACAAGGCGACCGCCGCGACCACGGCCACCACCGCCCCAATGGCACCCAGCCCCTTCTCTTCCTTGATGAAATGCGTGTGGATGTCGTCGCTGACCGTACCCTCGGTATAGGCCGCCCCGAGGTTGTCTTTCAGCTGCGCGATCAGCGCATTCGTCGCCGCCTCATCCACCATGCCATCGGCACGCAGCACCCGCAGCGCATCGTTGACCGCATGGATGCTGTCCGCCTTCACATTCATGTGCATCGCGCCCATGAACCCGCCAGGCTGCACCTGGGTGCCGGTGTACTCCATCCAGCCGCCGCTCACGCGGTACGCCGAGGTGCCGATGTCCACCACGTTCGGACTGAGATCCAGGCTTCCGGCCTTCACATCCAACGTGTCACTGGCCAACACCGTACCGCTGTTGCTCAGCAACCCGGCAATGTCCAGCTTGACGTTCTCGCCGGTGATCGTGCCGCCCGTGGGCTTGGCCAGTGCCTGCGCGTAGCCTTCCGGCAGGTACACCTGCGGCACCAGCGCAAGCACGCCCGGACACACCGCGCTGCTCACGGTGTTGCAGTTCGGGTCCGGCACCGCCTGCTCCACGTACCAGAGCATCGGCTTGTCCAGCGCCAGGACCTGCTCTGGTGTCAGCGCCGTGCCCAGGGCCAGGTTGTGCTCTTTGGCATAGTCCGCAGCGTTCTTGTACAGGACCAGCTTCTCCTGGTCGGTCACGGAGAGTTGGTGCTGGCTGTCATAGGTCAGGCCATTGATGAAGCTGGCCTGTCCCGTCTGCTGCAACGCTGCCTGCTGCAGCTTCTGACCTTCGGTGTATGGGTCGTAGTAGAAGCTCACGTTGCCCGGGCGCAACTCGCTCGGCAATTGGTCGAGCAGCCTGTCCGGCGTGATGCCGCCCAACACCGACGTGGCAGCCGATGGATTGACGTACCGTGCGCAATCGCCGTTGAGGGTCGGCACAGATAACGGGTTGCCGCCCAGATCGGCCGTGAAGTGCCAGTCGAGGGTCGAGGCGCCGCCAGTCGTGGGCGCCGTCGGCGTGACCACGATGGCCGGCTTGAACTGCCATGGTTGGGTCGGATCGGTCGCCGGCGTGCCCGGCGGCAAGGAGCCATCCGGCATGGGCGCCGGACCGAGCGAGATCACCTGCCGGGGCGCCGTTGACGGTGGCGTAGGCTGCTTCGGGCTGGTGTAGCCGTTCACCAGCGCGGCGCCCGTGACGTCTACCATGCCACCCATCAGGTTGCCGGTGTTCAGGATCTGGCCACCCGAACTCACCGACAGTGTGTTGCCGGCCTGGATGCCCGATTCAAGACTGCCGAGCACCGCCACGCCTGCGGTGTCGTGACGTTTGTCCGAGCTGAAAGGCCCGGTCTTCTCGACCCAGCGGCCGACCCAGCTTGCATTCAGTGCAATGCTGCTGTTGTCCACCGGGCCACTCATGGCGACGGTGACGTCGTGCCCGCCGGAGATCAACGCGCCGTGGTTGGTCAGCGTCGTGCCCGACAGGTTGACGTCGCGCGCGGCCTGGATCACGCCGGCCGGCCCGCCGGCCACCATCTCGTTCGCGGCGCAGTTGCTTTCCTTGTATGTGCCGCCAGCATTGCAGCCGCTGGCATAGCTCGGGTTCAGGTTGCCGTAGTTCTTGTGGAGGGCCACCGGATCAGCGGCCTGGTTGACCAGCGTCGGCGCATTAATCGATACATCGCCGCTCAACGACTGGATGGCACCGCCAACGTTCGTCACACTGCTGGTCGCCTTCAGGCTCACATCACCCAGAGCCGCCAGCGTGCCGCTGCGATTCTGGATATTGCCCGCTTCGATGCTCAGCTTTTGCCCTGCGGATACGGTGTTCGGGTTCTGCTGCCAGGCGAGCGTATCGACGTGCGGATTGTCATTGCCGTTACAGGTCGCAGAGCCCGCCGCACAGCCCGGCGTGCTGGTGACCTTGGCATCGTAGAAGCCCTGATTGGTAAAGGTGCCCGGCGTGGTAATCCGGATGTTGCCCAGCGCTGCCAGGTCACCCGCATTGGTCAGGTCGCCGGTGCCGTTCAGGGCCAGGTTGCGGCCAGCGATGATCTGGCCTGCCTTGCCCAGGCGCTCGGTCACGCTTGCCTGAACCGGCCCCGTGACTGCCGAGCCGTCCACCGCCTTGCCGATCACGAGAGGCGTGTCGACCGGCACGGGGATGGAGCAGCCATTGTCCCCGCCGTTGCACACGGGAATCGTCAGCGGCCCATACATCAACGTGTTGCCAGGTGCCGACAGCCCGTCCATGGTGGTGCCGCCAATGGCCTGCAGTTGCGCCAGGAACGCGGACAGACTGGCCTGGTTGACCGTGTCGGTCACACCGTCGAGCAGCGATGCCGAATGCCCGTTGTCGAGCGTGCCGACGTTGAGCGTGACATCATGCGCGGCCGAGATCACGCCGCCCCTGTTCGAGAGCGATGCTACGGTCATGTCCAGGCTGCCGCTACAGCGAACGCCAGACCTACGTGTGGACGATCACCGCACAGAACATCAGTTGGCGTATCGTCCCGGTATCCCTGGATGACTTGTCGCGCGACGTGGCACGGCTACGCAAGACACTGGATCTTGAAAGCGGCCGGGCAAAGCCGTTCGATGCAGCGGCAGCGCAAAGGCTTTACCAGCGCTTGCTCGCGCCGGATGCCAATCATTGGGCGGATGCCGCTGTGCTCAACGTCACCCCGTATCACGCGCTGGGTGAACTGCCATTCGGCGTGTTGCTGACGTCGCCCGAGGGGCCGGCGGCACCGGCAAACGGCAAGGACTATGTGAACATGCCTTGGCTGATCAACAAGGTCGCCATCGTGCAGCAGTCTTCGGCGACCGCGTTTTTTGGCACAGCGCAATGCCCGCACGGCCCAGGGACAGCGAAAAGCGTTCGTCGGCTCTGGAGATCCACAGTTCAGGAAGACCTCAGAAAAATCTGCTCCGTGGCAAAGCGACGCGCCGCAGCCGCCGACCGACGAGGCGAAGCAATCCCGCCTCTCGGATCTGCCAAGACTTCCAACCATACGGCAGGCCTTCGACGTCATGCCCCCCTTGTTGGATACCGCAGCGGAGCGGAAGGAAATCGCACGCATACTTGGCGCCAACCCTGAACGAGATCTCTTTTTCGGGGTACGCGCGAGCAAGGCCAACGTCAAGCGGACCGATCGATCCCTGGAGCGCCCGCAGCGCTCGCGGCCTTTCCACGTCAGTAATCGCGCAGCCCGGCCCAGCGCGCAGCGTGATGATGGGTGTCGCCCATCGACTCCTGCGCAGCGCGCGCGCGCTTCATGTAGAGGCCCATGTCGAATTCGTCGGTCATCCCGATGCCGCCATGCATCTGCACACCTTCCTGTACCGCGAGCGTGGCCGTGGCGCCGGCGCGGGCCTTGGCGGCCGACACGATTGCCGGAGCGTCCGTGGCGCCGGCGTCGAGTTGCTGTTGCGCGTGCAGCACGAGCGCCCGGGTCAGTTCGATCTCGGTGTAGAGATGCGCGGCTCGGTGCTGCAAGGCCTGGTATTCGCCGATGAGCTTGCCGAACTGGCGGCGCTCCTTCAGGTAGGTCAGGGTGCGGGAGAACGCCTCGTCGGCGATCCCGGTCAGCTCGGCGGCGAGCGTGGCGCGTGCTACGTCCAGCGTCTGTTCGAGCAGGCTCCAGCCCGAGCCGGCCTTGCCGATCACCGCATCGGCGCCGACGCAGACATTATCGAAGGTGGCGCGCGCGGCGTTGCGCGAGTCGACCATGACCGTGCGCTCCACGCGCATACCCCCGGCATCGCGCGGCACCAGGCACAGGACGATGCCGGCTTTGCCCTGCGTGCCAGGGAGTCGGCCCGCCACGATCAGCGTGTCGGCCACGTGGCCGTCTAGCACGAAGGTCTTGCTGCCCTCCAGAATAAAGCCGCCGTCCGCAGGTGTGGCGCGCAGCGCCAGCCGTTCGGGACGATGGCGCGATTGCTCGTCGACAGCCAGCGCGAGCAGACGCGTGCCCGCAGCGATCTCGGCAAGGATCGACCGCCGCTGCGCCTCGCTGCCATGCCGCGCGATCAGGGAAGCGGCCATTACCGACGTGGCGAGGAACGGCGCCGCCGCCAGCGTGCGGCCGATCGACTCCATGATGATGCCCGCCTCGACCACGCCCAGGCCGCTGCCTCCGTAGGACTCGGGCACCAGCACGCCCGCGAAGCCAAGCTCTGCGAATTTCCGCCACAGATCGCGCGAGAACCCCACCTCATCGTGCGTGTCGCGCAGCGCGCGCAGTTGCGTGGTCGGCGCCTGCGCGCGCATGAACTCAAGCGCGCTGCCGTGCAGCATCCGCTGTTCGTCGTTCAAGACAAGTGTCATGGGAATGCTCCTTTCCGCTCCCGCGCACTCAGGCGCCGGGCATGCCAAGCAGGCGCTTGGCGATGATATTGAGTTGCACCTCGCTGGTCCCGCCTTCGATCGAGTTGGCTTTCGTGCGCAGCCAGCCGCGCGCGAGCTTGCCGTCTTCGCTGCGCGCGCCTTCCCATTCGAGTGCTTCGCTGCCGCCTGCGCTCATCAGCAGTTCGTAGCGGCGCTTGTTGAGCTCGGCGCCGTAGTATTTGAGCACCGAGGAGAACGCGGGGTGTCCTTCGCCCTGCCCCGCCAGGTCCGAGGCGCGGCGGCGCAGGGCGGCGAACGCCAGGTCGTCGATCTCGAACGTGGCGATCTGGGCGCGCAGCATGGGCTCGTCCAGTTCACCCAGCGGGTTCAGCCCGATTGTCTCGGCCGCGGCAGCCCCGAGCGGGCGATCGACCCCGATCGCACCCGCCGCGCCGCCGCTGATCATCTCTCGCTCGTGGCTCAGGAGGTACTTCGCGATCTCCCAGCCCCCGTTCATCTCGCCCACAAGGTTCGACTTTTCCACGCGCACGTTGTCAAAGAACGTCTCGCAGAACGGCGACTTGCCCGAGATCAGCGTGATCGGGCGCGTCTGCACGCCGGGCGTAGTCATGTCGAAAAGCAGAAAGCTTATGCCGGATTGCTTGCGCGCCGCGAAGTCGGTACGTACCAGGCAGAAGATCCAGTCGGCCTTGTCGGCGTACGAGGTCCACACCTTCTGGCCGTTGACGAGAAAATGGTCGCCCATATCCTCGGCACGAGTCTGGAGCGAAGCGAGATCGGATCCGGCATTCGGCTCCGAATAGCCCTGGCACCAGCGGATCTCCCCCCGCGCGATGCGCGGCAGGTGTTCACGCTTCTGCGCTTCGGTCCCGTACCCGAGCAGCGCCGGGCCAAGCATCGAGACGCCGAAGCTCTTGATCGGCGGCCGGCAGCCAAGCGCCGCCATTTCCTCGGCCAGCACTTGCGCCTCGTCGCGGGTCAGGCCGCCGCCGCCATATTCGCGCGGCCACTCGGGCACGGTCCAGCCGCGCTCGCCCATGCGCTCGAGCCACTGGCGCTGCGCGCTGGATGTAAAATTGAACTTGCGGCCGCCCCAGCACAGGTCCGCGTCGCTGTACATCGGTTCGCGCATTTCCGGCGGGCAGTTCGCCTCGAGCCAGGCACGGGTCTGCCGGCGGAATTCGTTCCGTTCTTCCAAGATGCCTCCTTCTTGCTAATGCTAAGTTCGAGAGCTGGTTAGCGCGGATCAGGACAGGCCGGCCCCCCATATGTCCTTCCACGTCTTCGTGCGACTGCCGCGAGCACCAAAGCTCATGGGCGCCGCGCATGCCTGCGGCAGATCGACCGGACCGAGGACGACGTCCGGAGTCGAAGCCAGAAACTGCGGCGACCCAACGACTGGAACAGCAAGGCGGCCTTGAAGGAGCGCCGGAAGGACCATGATGTGTCTCGGGATTGGAGTATCGAATGGAAGGGACCGTTCAGGCAGCTTTGCTGCAAGCCTTTGCCAGCGATGCAATAACCGACGCCGTGTGCTCGCCCAGCGCCGGCAGTGCGCCGCCCTGCCTCGGCATCTGATCGATGCTGATCGGCAACGCGGGAAAGCACAGCTCGCGCTCGTCGGGCGTCGTCGCGGTGACGAGGCGTTCTGGCATGTTCGCGCGGGCGTGCTCCAGCGCGCCGTCGACGTCGCGCACCACGCCGCAAACCACGCCGGCCCTGGTGAGCTTCGCGCACGCGGCGTCGGCACTCATGCCGGCGAGCGCCTCGGTCAGCGCCGCACGCAGCGCCGACCGGTTGGCCACTCGCGCCGTGTTGTCGCAAAAGCGCGGATCGGCCGGCATGTCGGGGCGGTCCAGGCAATTGCAGAGCCGGGCGAAGTGATCCTGGACATAGGCCGACACCACGAGCTTGCCGTCCCCGGTGTCGAGCACGTCGGCGGCCGGCGCCATCGTGGCCTGCCCGTTGCCGCAGCGCGACGGCACCTCCCCCGTGAGCTGGTACTCGGCCCAGGGGTGGGCGAGCATATCCAGCGCAACGTCAATCAGCGAGATCCGGATGTGCGCACCGTTTCCGCCGATGCCGCGCTGCACGAGCGCCGCCAGCGCTGCGGTGGACAGCGTGCGCGCCGCCATCATGTCGACCACCGTGAAGCCAACGCGCGTCGGGTCCGCGTGCGCGTCGCCGTTCAGGGCCATGATGCCGCTCTCTGCCTGCGCCGCGACGTCCAGCCCCGGGCGCGTGGCATCCGCGCCGGCATCGCCGAAGCCGTTGACCGACGCGTAGATCAGTCGCGGCTGAACGGCGCGCAACTGTTCGGCGCCAAGGCCGAATTTCTCCATGACGCCGGGACGCGCGTTCTGCAGCACGATGTCGGCCGACAGCGCCAGTTCGCGCGCGGCTGCTACGTCGGCCGCATTGCGCAGGTCGAGTACAACCGATTGCTTGCCACGGTTGAACGCGCAGAACATCGGGCCGCAGTCGTCGGCCGACCAGCCGGCATGACGACTCGCGTCGCCGCCCGGCGGCTCGACCTTGATCACGTCGGCGCCGAGGTCGGCGAGCACCTGGGCAGCCGCAGGGACTGCGATGTACTGCCCGAATTCGACAACGCGCAATCCGTGCAGGGGACGGGAAGTGGACATGTTCATGGCGAAATCAGGATGCGCGGCGACGATGTGCTTACTCGAAGTCGGGCTCGCCACGCCAGTCGAAGAAGTCGGGCATTTCGTCCGACACGCGGTTCGGGAAGCGCGCCGGACGCTTGTCAAAGAAGCTTGCGATACCTTCCTTCGCGTCGGCGGACTTGCCGCGCGACTGAATAGCGCGGCTGTCGAGCTGATGCGCCTCCATGGGGTGCGGGGCGCCGGCCATGCGCCAGATCATCTGGCGCGTCAGGGCGATCGAGACCGGCGCGGCGCTATCGGCAATCTCGCGCGCAATGGCGTAAGCAGCGGGAAGCAGGTCTTCGGGCGCATGCAGGGATCGCACGAGGCCTCGATCCAGCGCCTCCTGCGCGCCGAACACGCGCCCGGAGTAGCACCATTCGAGCGCCGTCGAGATGCCCACCGCTCGCGGCAGAAACCACGACGAGGCGGCCTCGGGCGTGATGCCACGGCGCGTGAACACAAAGCCGAACCTGGCATCGGTGGAAGCCATGCGGATATCCATCGGCAACTGCATCGTGGCGCCGATGCCGACCGCCGCACCGTTCACGGCAGCAATCACCGGCTTCAGGCAGCGGAAAATACGCAGCGTGACTCGGCCGCCGTTGTCGCGCTTGACGGTATCGCGCGCGGTGCTGTAGCGCGTCTCGTAGTCGAACGTGGCACCGCCGGAAGAAAGGTCGGCGCCCGCGCAGAATGCCCGGCCATCGCCGGTCACGATCACGGCACGCACATTGTCGTCGGCGTCCACCGCGTCGAAGGCAGCAATCAGTTCGTCGGCCATTTGCGGATTGAACGCATTCATCTTCTCCGGCCGATACAGCGTGATGGTGGCAATGCCGTCGTCTACGGCGAATCGAAGCGTCTCGAAGAGAGGAAGGGTGTTGTGGGTCACGGTCATGTCTTTCATCGCTTTGAGAGGGATTGCCGGGCTTATCACGACCGGCGTGGCTGCGCGCCTTGTCGAGCCGCCGTCACTCGTTCACGGACAAACCGGCCGTCTGCACCAGTTGCTTTTCCACCGGCGTGCGCGCCTGCGCCCACTGGCGGTAGTCCGAACCCGACCGGTAGAGCACATACATCCCAAGGCGGCTAGTCAGCGCCTCGTATTCGGGGCTCTGCATCGCCTTGCGGAAGGCGCTGTGGATCCGCTCGACAACTGCGGGGTCCATGCCCTTTGGTCCGACAATGCCGATATAGGACGGCGCGGTGACCTGGTATCCGGCTTCGATGGCAGTCGGTACGCTCGGATCAAGCTTCATGCGCTGCGTGCCGAGTACGCTCAGGATACGGGCCTTGCCGCCGAGCTTGGCGGCTTCCGAATACGGCATACAGGCAGCGTCGATGCCGCCCGTATTGAGCAGGCTGACGGTGGCATCCGGCGCGCCCTTGAACGGCACGTGCACCATACGCACGCCGGCCTGGCGGGTGAGTTCGGTCATCGCCAGATGCGCGGTACCGCCCATGCCGGTCGACCCGTACGAAAACGCGCCCGGCTTCGCTCGCGCCGCGTCGATCATGTCCTTGAGCGAATGCCACGGCGAGGTGGCTGGCACGGCGATCACATGCTCTGCGTCCGCCAGTCCGACAACGTAAGTGAAATCGCCGACCGGATCGAGCTTGGCCTTCATCAGGTACGGCACGCGCAACAGATTCTGGCTCGCCTGCAGCAGCGTGTAGCCGTCCGGCGCCGCATTCGCCACCGCCCGCGCGCCGATCATCGACATGCCGCCGGGCCGGTTGTCGACGACGATCGATTGTCCCAGCTCCTTCTCCGCGAGCCGCGCCGTGCCGCGCATGTGCGCATCAAGCAAGCCGCCAGCCTGGAAGGTCACGACGATGGTGATGGGCCGCGACGGATACGTCTCCGCATGCGCACCCAGGACAGCAAGCGCCAGCGTCATGCCGGCCATGAACTTCTTTGCCACGCTTCCAGACATGCCTTGTCTCCTTCCTTGTGTTTTTCTTTCCCGCCCGGCAGACCTGCCCGGGTCAGACCACGCCGGCTTGCGAGAGCCGCGCCGGCTCCTCCTCGTCGATCGCGAGTTCCGCGTAGAAATCGGCGTTGTGCTCGCCGGCTGCCGGGCCCCTGCGCGGCGCGGGCGGTTCGTATCCGGAGAATTCGCCGGTCAGGCGCAGTACGGTCAGCCGCGCGAGGCTGCGCAGCGGATCGCTGCCGTCCGGCAGTTCGAGCTTGACGACTTCCGCACTCATGGCGCCACACCGCACAGCGTCGCGAAGAAAGGTCCGGCGACGACACTCGCCATGTCGAGGATGCGGACACCCGCGAGCGGGCCGCGGCATGCCGTCGTGCTCGGATAGGGATTCGGGGAATTGCCGGGCTGGTCGAGTGGGGGTGCCATGTCGGAAGTGCCGTTGCGTGTCGACTGGCTCTAACAGTGTCACCGTCTGACGAATCCGACAATTCCGGTTTCGCACAGCGGAACTGTCGTGAAACGACATTGACATCCCTGGTTGCGCCGACGAGCGTCGCTCGCAACGTCCGGCTGAGGCACCGCGTACCGACGTGAGCATGCCTTCGCCCGTTTGCGGGAACACTTGCTTCCCTTAATCGTGATCCCCGGAGGAAGCGCTGAGTGATTCGCCGTTCTTGGTCGCCCCTCGCCCACTTTGGCTATCGAACACTCGATTGCCTTCCAGCGTGTAGTTGCTATGCCACCAGTACCCGCAACTCACGCGCCATGGCAGGCACCACCTGACTGGCGCCACGGGCAAGATTGGCCCGAAAGTTGTATTAGATTTCGGAGCAAGACAAAAAAAGAGGCCTCATTCGGCCTCCCCTTCGTCAAAACTCGGAATTGACACAAAAACCACAACCACCACCCATCAATCCCAGCTCAACGCCCCACCCGTCTGATACTCAATAACCCGAGTCTCAAAGAAGTTCCGCTCCTTCTTCAGATCAATCATCTCGCTCATCCACGGGAACGGATTCTCCTCATTCGGGAACAGCTGATCCAACCCAATCTGCTGGCACCGACGATTGCAGATAAACCGCAAATACGACTTAAACATCGGCGCATTCAGTCCCAGCACGCCACGCGGCATCGTGTCCTCAGCGTAGCGATATTCAAGATCAACAGCCTTCTTGAACAACTCCGTAATCTCAGCCTTGAACTCCGCCGTCCAAAGATGCGGATTCTCCAGCTTGATCTGATTAATCAAATCAATCCCAAAATTGCAGTGCAGCGACTCATCCCGCAGGATGTACTGATACTGCTCCGCCGCCCCAGTCATCTTGTTCTGCCGCCCCATCGCCAGGATCTGCGTGAAGCCCACATAGAAGAACAGACCTTCCATGATGCAAGCAAACACGATCAGCGACTTCAGCAGCTTCTGGTCGTTTTCCGGCGTGCCGGTCTTGAACGACGGGTCGGTCAGCGTGTCGATGAACGGGATCAGGAACTCGTCCTTGTCGCGGATCGACTGCACCTCGTGGTACGCGTTGAAGATCTCGGCTTCGTTCAGGCCCAGCGATTCAACGATGTACTGGTAGGCGTGCGTGTGGATGGCCTCTTCAAAGGCCTGGCGCAGCAGGTACTGGCGGCATTCCGGCGCGGTGATCTGGCGGTAGGTGCCCAGCACGATGTTGTTGGCGGCCAGCGAGTCGGCGGTGACGAAGAAGCCCAGGTTGCGCTTGATGATGCGGCGCTCGTCCTCGGTCAGGCCGTTGGGGTCTTTCCACAGGGCGATGTCGCGGGACATGTTGATTTCCTGCGGCATCCAGTGGTTGGCGCAGCCGGCCAGGTACTTTTCCCACGCCCACTTGTACTTGAACGGGACGAGCTGGTTGACGTCGGTCGAGCCGTTGATGACGCGCTTGTCGGCGGCGTTGACGCGGCGGTTGCTTTGCGCGGCGGCGGCGTTGGGGTTGTTGCCCAGGATGCCGGCTTGCGTGGCGCTCGACGGCAGGACGCCTTGCTGGTCAGCGGTGGCAGCCGATGCAGCGGGTTGCAGAGCAGGCTGCGGTGCGGCCTGCGGGGTGGCTTGAACGTCGTCGTCCCAGCTCAGCATGATGTTGTTCTCCGTGGAATTCTCAATGTTGTCGCTCCCGCGCAGGCGGGAGCCCAGTGACTTTTTAAAGACGCTGGGTTCCCGCCTGCGCGGGAACGACGGAGTGGAAGGGTTACGGCCTTCGCACTCCTCAGTCGCGTGTTACTGGCAAGCCTCGCACTCTTCAAACCCAGGATCACCCGGGCGCATCGTGCAAACCGCGCCTTCCGCTTCCGGCATGGCCGGAGCCGAAGCCGCCGCGGCATCCAGTGCCGAACCACCATCACTGCCCGACGACACCGCGTTCAGCGAACCACGCGACACGGTGGACTTCTCCACGTGCGTGGCAGCCATCGTGCGCAGGTAATACGTGGTCTTCAGACCGCGCAGCCAGGCTTGCTTGTAGGTGTCGTCCAGCTTCTTGCCAGAGGCGCCGGCCATGTAGATGTTCAGGGACTGGGCCTGGTCGATCCACTTCTGGCGGCGGCTGGCGGCTTCCACCAGCCAGGTCGGCTCGACTTCGAACGCCGTGGCGTAGATGTCGCGCAAGTCTTGCGGAATGCGGTCGATGCGCGATAGCGAGCCATCGAAGTACTTCAGGTCGGCAACCATCACTTCGTCCCACAGGCCGCGTTCCTTCAGGTCGCGCACCAGGTAGTCATTGACCACGGTGAACTCGCCCGACAGGTTCGACTTGACGTACAGGTTCTGGAACGTCGGCTCGATGCACGCAGACACGCCGATGATGTTCGAGATCGTGGCGGTCGGCGCGATCGCGATGCAGTTCGAGTTGCGCATGCCGTGCTGCTTGATGCGGGCACGCAGGCCGCTCCAGTCCATGCTGCTGGACATGTCCACGTCCAGGTAGCCGCCGCGCTCTTCGGCCAGCAGCTTGAGCGAGTCCTGCGGCAGGATGCCGCGGTCCCACAGCGAGCCGGTGTAGGTCTCGTAGCGGCCACGCTCTTCGGCCAGCTCGGTGGAGGCCTGGTAGGCGTAGTAGCACACGGCTTCCATCGAGGTGTCGGCGAACTTCACCGCGGCGTCGCTGGCGTACGGCGTGCGCAGCACGTGCAGGCAGTCCTGGAAGCCCATGATGCCCATGCCGACCGGACGGTGGCGCAGGTTGGAGTTGCGGGCCTTCTCGACAGCGTAGTAGTTGATGTCGATGACGTTATCCAGCATCCGCATGGCGGTGCGGATGGTCTTCTGCAGCTTGGCGTGGTCGAGCACGTACGAGCCGTCAGCCTGCTTGGCCAGGTGGGCCACCAGGTTCACCGAACCCAGGTTGCACACGGCGATTTCGCTGTCGTTGGTGTTCAGCGTGATTTCCGTGCACAGATTGGAGCTGTGGACGACGCCGACGTGCTGCTGCGGGCTGCGGATGTTGCAAGGATCCTTGAAGGTGATCCACGGGTGGCCGGTTTCGAACAGCATGCCCAGCATCTTGCGCCAGAGCTGCATGGCCGGGACCTTCTTGAACAGCTTCAGTTCGCCGTTGGCGGCCTTGGCTTCGTAGCCCAGGTAGGCCTGCTCGAACGCCTTGCCGACCTTGTCGTGCAGGTCCGGGCAGGTGGACGGCGAGAACAGCGTCCATTCGCCGTTTTCCATCACGCGCTTCATGAACAGGTCCGGAATCCAGTTGGCCGTGTTCATGTCGTGGGTGCGGCGGCGGTCGTCGCCGGTGTTCTTGCGCAGTTCCAGGAATTCTTCGATGTCCAGGTGCCACGTTTCCAGGTAGGCGCAGACGGCGCCCTTGCGCTTGCCACCCTGGTTCACGGCCACGGCGGTGTCGTTCACCACCTTCAGGAACGGGACCACGCCCTGCGACTTGCCGTTGGTGCCCTTGATGTGCGAGCCGAGCGCGCGCACGTTGGTCCAGTCATTGCCCAGGCCGCCGGCGAACTTGGACAGCAGCGCGTTTTCCTTGAGCGCTTCGTAGATGCCTTCCAGGTCGTCCGAGACGGTGGTCAGGTAGCACGACGACAGCTGCGAGCGCTGGGTGCCCGAGTTGAACAGGGTCGGCGTGGACGACATGAAGTCGAACGACGACAGCAGCTGGTAAAACTCGATGGCGCGCGCTTCGCGGTCGGTTTCGTTGAGGGCCAGGCCCATGGCGACGCGCATGAAGAATGCCTGCGGCATCTCGATGCGAGTCTCGTCGATGTGCAGGAAGTAGCGGTCATACAGCGTCTGCAGGCCCAGGTAGTTGAACTGGAAGTCGCGGCCGGCGTCCAGCGCGGCGCCCAGGCGGGCCAGGTCGAAGGTGGCCAGCTTTTCGTCCAGCAGCTCGGCGGCGATACCGCGGGCGATGAACTTGGGGAAGTACTCGGCGTAACGCGTGGTCATCTCGGCCTGCGTCACTTCGGCACCCAGGATTTCCTTGCGGATGGTGTGCAGCAGGATACGGGCGGTGACCTGGCTGTAGTCCGGGTCCTTTTCGATCAGGGTACGCGCGGCCAGGATGGCGGAGTCGTACACCTGCGTCATCGGCACGCCTTCGTACAGGTTCTTGAGCGTTTCCTTCAGGATCGGCTCGGCGCTCACGGTCTTGCCCAGGCCGGCGCAGGCGGTGTCGAGCAGGTCGTGCAGCGCGACGATATCCAGCGGCTTGGTCACGCCGCCGTCGGTCACGTTGAACTGGATGCCGGCTTCCTGCACGCGGGCTACGGCCTGCGCGCTCGCGCTGGCGCGCTCCTGGGCGCGCTTCTCGCGGTACAGCACGTAGGAACGGGCCACTTCATGCTCGCCCGAGCGCATCAGGGCCAGCTCGACGTGGTCCTGCACGTCCTCGATATGGATGGCGCCACCGCTCGGGCGGCTGCGCACCAGCGCGCGCACGACGGCATGCGTCAGTTGCTCGACGATCTCGCGCACGCGTGCGGAAGCGGCGCCCTGCCCGCCGTTCACCGCGAGGAAGGCCTTGGTCATGGCGACGTTGATCTTGGTCGGCTCGAACGCCACCACGGCGCCGTTACGGCGGATGATCTTGTAATCCTGGTAGTTCGTCGTGCCGGCTTGGGCGGCGGGGGCCTGTTGCGCGGTACCTGCAATACCGGCGGCGCCCGCTGCGCCCGTGGTGATTTCGTTCTGGGCCGTCTGCATAAGAACTCCTGTCTTTTTAGCCTGTTTTAAGAGACAAAAGAGTCCCTGGCGAAATGGGCTGCGAAAGTGTCCTGCCACGCTTGGGAGGCGGCGGGACTGACTGCCTTTTGCTAAACATTTCGCCAGGGACTCTTGTGATGCGCCGGCCCCACATCAGGGTTTCAACCACTATCGCCACGTCTGCGACAGCACCCCTCACTGCTTGACCAGCTCCCCGGTTGAACTACTAGATATAGTGGTCACTGCGGAAAACTTGGCTAAGTATAGTGAAAGAATTCCGGATGACCAGTCTTGACAAGCGTGGTTGCGACACCCGGATGACATGTGCGGCAGCGCCACATTCCCGGGAACCGCGCTACGACAAGGGATCGCGCCAAGTCGTTCGCAAACGCACATTTTTTGGAAATTTTTTTTATCCGAGCGGCGCGTCCGATAGCCCCACACGAGCGTGGGGAATTGGCATGTGACATCGCGCCGACATGGTGCCGTGGCAGCCGCTTGGCAGCCCCGACAGGCACCTCAACTGTGCGAGGGGCGGTAGGGTAACAGGTTTTGCGGAACGTCGGCGAGACGCGCGAAACGGTCCCAGTCGAAGTGCGGTCCGGGGTCGGTCTTGCGGCCCGGCGCGATGTCGCTGTGGCCGGCAATCGCCTGCACCGGCAAAGTGGCGCGCAGTGCCTTTACCAGCGTGGCGGTGGTGGCGTACTGGGCGGCGGTGAACGGCTGGTCGTCGGCGCCTTCGATCTCGATGCCGACCGAGAAGTCGTTGCAGCGGCCGCGGCCGAAGAAGTCGGACAGGCCCGCGTGCCAGGCGCGCTTGCCGCACGGGACGAACTGCACGAGTTCGCCATCGCGCCGGACCAGGAAGTGGGCGGATACCTGCACCTGGTGGATCGTGGCGAAGAATGGGTGGCGGTCGGGATCGAGCCGGTTCTGGAAGAAGGCCTCAATGTCACCGCTGCCGAACTGGCCCGGCGGCAGGCTGATGTTGTGCAGCACCACCAGGTCGACCGGCATGCCTGCGGGCCGCTCGTCGAAGTTGGGTGATGGCACGCGGCGCGCGGCCGGCACCCAGCCTTCGGCGTCAGGCAGGAAGCTGGCAGGGACGGGGGCGGAAGCCCGGGCCGTCATGCCGCGCCCTCCCCTTCATCGCGTTCGTCACGCCCGTCACGGATACCGAGTTGCTGGATACGGTAGCGAAGCTGGCGCAGGTTCAGGCCCAGCAGCGGTGCCGCGGCGGTACGGTTGAAGCCGGTCTGGGCAAGCGCCTGCAGGATGATCTCGCGCTCCACGTCTTCGAGCCTGGCGGGCAGATCGACGGGGAACACCACGCCGCGGCACGCGCGCTCGGCGGGATCAGGCAGGTCGGCTGCCACGGCAACGGCTTCCGGTTCCGGTGCGGCCGCCGTCAGCGGCGCGGATACGGGAATCGGCGCGGGTTCGGCGGGCATCATGCCGGCCCACGGCGTGTATGGGGTCAGCGGCGACGGCGCCGGGCGGATCGCCGCCCGTTCCATATTGGTGTCGAGCGGGCCCAGGTCGGCCAGCTGGATGTCCTCCGCCTCGGCAAACGCATAGGCGCGTTCGAGCAGGTTTTCCAGCTCGCGCACATTGCCCGGGAACGGATAGGCCACCAGCCGCTCCAGCGCGGCCTGCGACAGGCGGCGCGGGCGCGGGTCGCCGTAGCGCACGGCCAGGTGTTCGAGGATGGCGCGGGCCAGTACGGGGATATCTTCGGCGCGCTCGCGCAGCGTCGGCATGCGCAGTTCCAGCACGTTGAGCCGATAGTACAAGTCCTGGCGGAACTGGCCCGCGGAGACCATGGCGGCCAGGTCCTTGTGGCTGGCACACATCACGCGTACATCGACGGCATCTTCGCGGCTGGCGCCGATCTTGCGCACGCGGCGTTCCTGCAGCGCGCGCAGCAGCTTGACCTGCATGGCCAGCGGCAGGTCAGCCACCTCGTCGAGCAGCAGCGTGCCGCCGTTGGCGGCCTGGAAGAAGCCACCGCGCTCGGCGTCGGCGCCGGTGAACGCGCCTTTGACGTGGCCGAAGAACTCGGACTCCATCAGGTTTTCGGGGATGGCACCGCAGTTCACCGCCACGAACGGATGCGCGGCACGCGTGCTGGTGGCGTGGATGGCGCGCGCGGCGCGCTCCTTGCCGCTGCCCGATTCGCCGCTGATCACCACCGGTGCCATGCTGCGCGCCAGCCGCGAGAGCGAGCGGCGCACTTCCTGCATGGCCGGCGAGTGCCCGGGCAGTAGCGCGGCGGCGCGGTCGGCGGCCTGCGCGGCTTCGGCACTGGCGGCGTTGTCCTGGTCTTCACGCTGCTGCCGGCCCAGCGCATTCAGCACCAGGCTGCGCAACTGGTCGAGCGACACCGGCTTGGCGATGTAGTCGAACGCGCCGGCCTTGAGCGCCTCCACGGCGTTGTCCGCGCTGCCGTAGGCGGTGATGACGGCCACGGGCACGCGTTCCGGCGCGGCGGAAAGCTGCCGCACGATCTCGATGCCCAGGCCATCGCCCAGGCGCATGTCGGTCAGCACCAGACTGTAGCGGCGCTGCGAAAGCTTCTCGCGCGCTTCGGCCAGCGAGCCGGCCAGCACCACGTCATGCCCCATGCGGCGGATGGAGATGTCGAGCAGCTCGCGCAGGTCTGCCTCGTCGTCGATGACGAGGATGGGATCTAGGCCGGGCGTTCTGGGTGGCATGGAGCAGCGTGTCGGGTGCGGAAGTTCAATGGATCTGCGCGTCGGCCAGGGCCGCGTCGCCGGTGTCGATGCGCAGCGTCAGCACGAAGGCCTTGGCGGGCAGTGTATCGCGCGGGGTAGCCAGCAGGCCGGTACGGGCGAGCAGGTCGTCGAGTGCGATAGTTCCGTAGCGGACCTGCGCATCATTGGCGCCGCACAGTTCGCGCGCCATGAACAGGCCCAGCCCGGTGCCCTGCGCATTGCTGGTGAAGAACGGCTCGAACAGGCTGCGCTGGTGTTCGCGCGGAATCTCGGTGCCGTCGTTCCAGACGATCAGCTCGGCGTGGTGCTGGTCCAGCGCGTGGGCGAGCAGGCGGATGGCGCCCGGCAGGCGGCTGCAGTAGCGCCAGGCGTTATCGAACAGGTTGCCCAGCACCTGCTGGAGCTGCGAGGCGTCGAAGATGACCGGCTGCGCCACGTCCACCGTGAGCCGGATCGCGTTGGGGTTGATCTCGCCGCGGCCCGGCTGGCGCGTGTCGCCGGCGCGCGGCAGCCGCGAGCGCATCTCCAGGCGCCAGCGGTCGACGATCTCGGGCAGCGCCTGCGCGAGCTGCACGGTGCTGCGGCCGGTGCGCGGGCGGCGCGAAAGCTGCAGCACGTCAGACACGACCTGGTCCAGCCGGCGCACGTTGTCATGGATGATGCGCAGCAGGCGTGCATCGACGTCCGATTCCACGCCGCCGCCGTCGCCCATGCGTACGCCGTCGCCAAGCAGCTCGCTGGCCTGGCTGATGGCCGCCAGCGGATTGCGGATCTGGTGGGCCACGCTGGCCACCAGCCGGCCCATGGCGGCGAGCTTTTCCTGCTGGACCTGCTCGGCAATGCGCTCCCAGCTTTCGATATGGACCAGCACGGTGTCGCGCATCTCGCTGCGCAGCAGCGCCTCGTCATCGGGCGACCAGGCCATGGCTTCCTGCTGGGCAATGGCCAGGCGCAGGCGCGCTGCGGCCTCGGGCGTCAGTTCATTCCACGCGGCGGTGTCGAGGCTGGACGGCATGGTGGTCGTGCTGGCAATGGTGTTGCGCAGCCCGGCCAGGCCCGGCAGCACGAAGCGCAGGCGCAGCCGCGTGTGCAGATTGCCGCCGCCGGGCGGCGCAGGGCGCGAGACGATGGGCAGCAGTTGCAGGATGCGCGGCACGTCGTCCTTGCTGCGCAGCCAGTCGCGCAGCATTTCCATGAGCGGCTGCAGGCGCGGAATGCGGCGCAGATCGAACACCGCGGCCTGGCCACCCTCGGCGCCCTCGCCTTCGCCTTCCCGGGTGCGGCGCGAATAGACGCGTTCATGCGGCTGCACGCCCAGCAGCACCACGGCGGCGGGGTTGGCCGCCACCACCATGCCGTTGGCACGCACCAGCATCACGCCGTCCTGCATGTCGTTGACCATCAGCCGGTTGACAAGCTGCTGCAGGCGCAACTCCTGCTCGCGCGCGAGCGCCAGCTTTTCCTGCGCCACCTGGCGGTACGCCAGCATATACATCAGCAGCGCCGCGATCATGAAGACCAGCCCGTACAGGCCCGAGCCGAGCAGGCCGGCGTCCGCCTGGCGCAGCAGGATGGTCTGCATGAACGGGTGCGCCATCACCACCAGCGCCGAGACCGAGGCCGCGAACAGCGCGAACAGCAGGCTGGCGAGCGCGCCGGCTTCCAGCGCCGGCAGCAGGAAGATCATGGCGAGGCCGTCGGCATGGCCGTTGCGGCCGAGCGTCTCGTAGATCAGGCCGAGCATGGCCAGGTCGGCCAGCACCTGCAGCCGCACGCGCAGGTGGAAGCGGCGGCGCCACAGCGTGCCGGCCAGCATGGCCAGCGCGATGCCCAGGTAGGGCATGGCCAGCTGCATGGCCGCCGTCTTGTGGTCAGGCAAGGCCAGCTGGAACGGCAGCGCGAGCGACACGCCGTGCGGCTCGGCGCTGCGTTGCATGATGGTGTAAGCCAGCAGCAGCAGCCCCACGGCCACCCGGGTCCAGCAGAAATAGCGCAGCAGGCGCCAGTGGAAATCAGGCGGCTCGGGCTGCCGCCACAGTTGCGCGAAGCCGTGCCACGCGGCGTGCCGGGCCAGGTTCGTCGGCCGCGCCGTGATCATGTGCGGTCGCCGCTGTCTTCGGGCAGGTGGCTGCGCCGGCAGTAGTGCAGGCCGCGCCAGGCAATGGCCTCGCTCCGCGGCAGGTGAACGCCGCAGTGGGCGCACTGGACCATGGCCTCGGCCTCGTTGTCACGGGAAGCGGGCGTAGGGCGGGTCGCGCGGGCAGCTTCTTCACGCTGCGCTTCGGCACGGGACCGCAGCCACCAGAAGACCCCCAGCACCACGGCCAGCAGGATAAGGATTCTTGCCATGGCGATCTCAGAGCCGGTGCAGGATCACTTCGATCACGAAGCGGCTGCCGACATAGGCCAGCAGCAGGATGCCGAATGAGGCAATCACCCAGCGCAGCGCCACGCGGCCGCGCCAGCCGCGGAAGTGCCGCCCGGCCAGGATGCCGCCGAACATCAGCCACGAGATCAGCGCAAACACGGTCTTGTGATCGAGCCGGAAGGCCCGGCCGAACAGTTCCTCGGAGAACAGCAGGCCGGAGGCGATGGTCAGCGTCAGCAGCACGAAGCCCGCGCCGATCAGGCGGAACAGCAGCTTTTCCAGCGTCAGCAGCGGCGGCAGCAGGTCCAGCCAGCGGCCTAGCCACTGCTCGGCCGGCGCCTTGGCCTTGCCGTTGCCATTGCCCGGGCGCGACGGCGCATGCTTGAAACCATGCAGGCGGCGTTCGGCCAGCAGCATGAGGAAGGCGTGGAAGGCCGCCAGCGTGAACAGGCCGTAGGCCACGTTGGCAATGATGAAGTGCAGCTTGAACAGCGGCTGCGCGGCATAGCCCAGGATCTGCGAGCCCGGGAAGGCCAGCGGCATCAGGCTGGCAACGAGCGCCACCGGGATCACGATCAGGCCCAGTCCGGCCAGCGAGAAGAAGAAGCTTTCGATCCAGTAGATGCCCACGCCCAGCCACAGCATGGCCGACAGCGCAAAGGCAAAGCCGAATACCATGCGATCGGCCGGGAAGATGGTCTCGTGCAGCAGCATGCCGTGGCTGGCCAGCACGCCTGCCATCAGCAGGTGCCACCAGGCCGGCTGCGTGTCGCCGCGCGCCGCTGCGGCGCCCGCGGGCCCGCCATTGGCCGTCAGCACAGCCGACGTCGCGCCACCGGCGTGACCACCGGCGGCGGCAAGCCGCGGATTGCGCGTCGCCCAGCCGTGCCAGGCCAGGCCGCAATAGAGAAGTGCCGTCAGGGCATACAGTACAATGACCATTTGCGCAGTTTACCTTAGTGCCCACTGCCGGTGGCGGACGCGTAACGCGGTAACACAGGCGGCAACAGAGCCCTTTTCTCCCCCATTTCTGCCATGCTGGACAATCTCACTCAACGCCTGGCGCGGGTCGTCAAGACCATGCGCGGCGAGGCCCGCCTGACCGAGGCCAATACCGCCGAAATGCTGCGCGAAGTGCGCCTGGCCATGCTCGAAGCCGACGTGGCCCTGCCGGTCGTGCGCGACTTCATCGCCCGCGTCAAGGAAAAGGCGATGGGCGAGGACGTGGTCAGCAGCCTGACCCCGGGCCAGGCCCTGGTCGGCGTGGTCCAGCGCGAGCTGACCGCCGTGATCGGCGGCGAGGAAGCAGTCACCGGTGCCAGGAGCGCCGAGCTGAACCTGGCCGTGCAGCCCCCCGCCATCATCCTGATGGCCGGCCTGCAGGGCGCCGGCAAGACGACCACTGTCGGCAAGCTGGCCAAGTGGCTCAAAGAGAACAAGAAGAAAAAAGTGCTGACGGTCTCGTGCGACGTGTACCGCCCGGCCGCTATCGCCCAGCTGAAGACAGTGTCCGAACAGGTCGGCGCCGAGTTCTTCCCGTCCCAGCCCGACCAGAAGCCGGTGGACATCGCCCGCGCGGCAGTGGACTGGGCGCGCAAGCATTACCACGACGTGCTGATCGTCGATACCGCGGGCCGCCTGGGTATCGACGAGGCGATGATGCAGGAAATCGCCGCGCTGCACGCCGAGCTGAAGCCGGCCGAGACGCTGTTCGTGGTTGACGCCATGCTCGGCCAGGATGCGGTCAATACCGCCAAGGCCTTCAATGACACCCTGCCGCTGACCGGCGTGGTGCTGACCAAGCTGGACGGCGATGCGCGTGGCGGTGCCGCGCTGTCGGTGCGCCATATCACCGGCCGTCCGATCAAGTTCGTCGGTGTCGGCGAAAAGCTCGACGGCCTGGAGCCGTTCTACCCCGACCGCATGGCCCAGCGTATCCTGGGCATGGGCGACATCCTCGCGCTGGTCGAGGAAGCCCAGCGCGGCGTGGACATGGACGCCGCCGAGAAGCTGGCCAAGAAGATCAAGAAGACCGGCGGCTTCGACCTGGAAGACTTCAAGGCCCAGATCGGCCAGATGAAGAAGATGGGCGGCCTGGGCAGCCTGGTGGACAAGCTGCCGGCGCAGTTCGCGCAGCAGGCGCAGGGCGCCAACATGGACCAGGCCGAAAAGCAGGTGGCCCGTATGGAAGGCATCATCAACAGCATGACGCCGGCCGAGCGCGCCAAGCCCGAGCTGATCAAGGCCAGCCGCAAGCGCCGCATTGCCGCGGGCGCGGGCGTGCCGGTGCAGGAAGTGAACCGCCTGCTGAACCAGTTCGACCAGATGCAAGGCATGATGAAGAAGCTCAAAGGCGGCGGCATGATGAAGATGATGCGCCAGATGGGTGCAATGAAGGGCGGCATGAAGGGCCTGTTCAACCGCTGATCCTGCCCTCCCCCTTCTTCCCCCGCAAAGAGACAAGAACAGGATAGACACCATGATGACCGCTGAACAGGCCCGCGAACTGTGGGCCAACTCCGAGGAAATCGTCAGCGCGGAAGAAGTCCAGGCTTCGCTGGACCGCATGGCGAAGGAAATCACCGACAAGATGGGCGATGCCTTCCCGCTGGTGCTGTCCGTGATGGGCGGCGCGGTGGTCTTCACCGGCATGCTGCTGCCCAAGCTGCAGTTCCCGCTGGAATTCGATTACATCCACCTGTCCCGCTACAACAACAAGACCGTGGGCGGCGAGATGCAGTGGCGCGTGGCGCCGCGTGAGTCGGTCAAGGACCGCGTGGTGCTGGTGCTCGACGACATCCTGGACGAAGGCGAGACCATGGCGGCGATCCGCGAGCGCATCCTGGCCATGGGCGCGAAGGAATGCCACGCCGCCGTGCTGTGCGAGAAGACGCTCACCAAGATCAAGCCGATGCACCCGGACTTCTGCGGGTTCCAGGTGCCGGATCGGTATGTGTTTGGCTGCGGGATGGATGCGAAGGGGTATTGGCGGAATCTGGGGACGATTCGGGCGCTGATGTAAGCGCCGTCAGCCGGCGTGGTGCGCCCCCAGGATCGGCCACAACGACGCCAGCAGCAGCAACGCCATTCCCACATTGAACACGCGCAGCACCCGCGGCTGCGCCAGCCAGCGGCGCAGGGCCGAACCGAACACGGCCCACATTGCCACGCTGGGCAGGTTGATGACGGCAAAGATGCCGGCCATCAGCACCACGTTCAGCCACACATTGCCGTGCAGCACATAGGTGCTGCACGCGCCCACCGCCATTACCCACGCCTTCGGGTTGACCCACTGGAACGCCGCCGCCTGCAGGAAGCCCATCGGCCACGCGACCTGTTTGTCCTGCACGCCGCCTGAGGTGGCAAGCTTCCACGCCAGCCAGACCAGGTAGACGCCGGCCACCACGCGCAGCACCTGCCAGGTCCACGGCCAGTGCGAGAACATGGAACCGAGGCCGAGACCGACAAGAGCCACCATCAGCGCAAACCCGCTGCTGATGCCGAGCAGATGCGGAATCGTCCGCGCGAAGCCGAAGTTCACGCCCGAAGCCAGCACCATGGTGTTGTTGGGGCCGGGCGTGATAGAAGACACCAGCGCGAACGCGGAAAACGCAAGAAAGACGCCGGAACCGGCGACAAGGTCAGGAAAGGCCATGGCAGGCACACCGCAGGATGCAAAGGGAATGCTGCCAGTCTAGTCACAGCAAACGGTACAGTACCGGTACAGTTTGCCGGAATTCTGCCGTGACGGGATGACGTGGGAAGGCGGGCCAGTCGCTACCCGACCGCGCGGTACGGGTGCTCGCGCAGCCACTTGGTGGCGATCCATTTCTCGCCGGCTTGCACGGGCAGGCCGGCGTGCAGGGTGCGCTCGTCCAGCGTGCCATCAGGCAGCAGGTAGCTGAAGTAGACGGCGTTGCCCTTGACCGGGGCCACCTCCAGGCCGATGCGCGGGAATGCAGTGGCGCCGCCCGCCTGCGGCGTGTTCAGGTAGATCACCAGCGTGGCGATGCGCTGGCCGCCCACGCGGAGCTGGCGCGCCTCGCCGGGGCGCTTCGGGTTGAAGAAATCGAAATGGGGCTGGTATTCGCCGCCGGGCTTGTAGTTGAGGATCTGCAGGCCCTCTCCGTGGTCGGCGGGCACGCCGGTCACCGTGGCGATGCGGGTCTCGATGCGTTCGAGCAGCGCATGTTCGCCGACCTGGAACATCGCGCCCATGCTGGTGCGCGCGTCGATCAGGTTCTCGTCGCCGGTATCGGGGTTGACCACCGGCGACCGCGCCAGCCGGCCGCGCGCGAGGTCGACCAGTGCATCGCACTCGGCATCGCTGAGCAACTGGTGGTACAGGCGGATGGCGGGTGCCTGCAGCGAGAACAGCACTGGCACCTCGCCCGGCGCCTGGCGCTTCGCCGGACTGGCAACGGGGGCCCGGGTCGCTGCAGGCGTGGCAGGCGCTGCAGCCGGCCGGTGCCCCATGGCCGTGGCCACGGCGGTGCGCGCGAACGCGGCGTCGTAGCCGGAACGCAGCATGGACAGCACCAGCGACTCGGCACCGAAGCCCTCGGCGATATGTCGCGCCAGCCAGCGTTCGAGCTCCGGCGACGAGGTGGCGTAGCCCGGCGAGCCCACGGCCGGGCGCGTGTCGGTGGTCATGACGGATTGGCCAGGCGCTGCGGCGAGAACGGGTTGCGTGCTGGTGCCTCGGGCAGCAGCTTGCGCGGACGGGTCGGGGCGTTCTCCGGATCTCCCGCCATGGTCACCGTGGCCTCCGAATACTGCCAGCGCTTCCACGCCGCCAGCACCGCGTTCGGGTATTCCGGGCGGCCGCGGCTGCCGTTGTAGCGCCCCAGCGCCAGGAACAGGTCACCCTGCTCGCGGTCCAGGTAGTGGCGCAAGATGGTGCAGCCGTAGCGCAGGTTGCTCTGCAGGTGGAACAGCTTGCGCGGGTCGTTGTCGCCGATGGTGCGAGTCCAGAACGGCATCACCTGCATCAGCCCGCGGGCACCGACCGAACTCATGGCGTACTTGCGGAAATTGCTTTCCACCTGCACCAGGCCCAGCACCAGCGCGGGCTCCAGCCCGGCGCGCTTGGCTTCGTAGTACGCGGTTTCGATCAGCTCCACGCGCATCTGCGGCTCGGGGATGCGGCCTTCGAGCCGGTGCGACATCTCGCCGAGCCACTTCAGGTAGGCCAGGCGCTCGCCGCCCGTGGCAAAGACGGGACGCACCGGGCGCGAGTCGGCAATGGCTGCCGCCAGCGCGCCGCGCACCGAATCGGCCAGGTCTTCTTCCTTCTGCGCGCCGGCCTGTGCGGCAGCGGCGGCCAGGGCCAGCAGCAGGCTGCCGGCCGTGCGAACCAGACGGGCCGCGCGCATGGGCTTACTTGCCGAGCTGGCTGCGTACATGGCCGACCGCGTCGGCCACCGCCACCTGGGTCGCCTGGGCGTCGCGGCGGCCCTGGTATTCGACCTTGCCTTCCTTCAGGCCGCGGTCGCCCACCACTACGCGGTGCGGTACGCCAATCAGTTCCCAGTCGGCGAACATCACGCCCGGGCGCTCGCCGCGGTCGTCCAGGATGACGTCAACGCCGGCAGCCAGCAGCTCGGCGTGGATGTGGTCGGCCTCGGCCTTGACGGCTTCGGAGCGGTCATAGCCGACCGGACACACCACCACCTCGAACGGGGCGATGGCAGCGGGCCAGATGATGCCGCGCTCGTCGAAGTTCTGCTCGATGGCGGCGCCCAGGATACGGGTGACGCCGATGCCGTAGCAGCCCATCTGCATCGGCTGGGTCTTGCCGTTCTCATCCAGGAAGGTGGCATTCATGGACTCGGAATAGCGCGTGCCCAGCATGAACACGTGGCCCACCTCGATGCCGCGGCAGATTTCCAGCGTGCCCTTGCCGTCCGGCGACGCATCGCCGGCAACCACGTTGCGCAGGTCGGCCACGACGGGCTCGGGCAGGTCGCGGCCCCAGTTGACGCCGGTGTAGTGGTAGTCGCGGTAGTTGGCGCCGCAGCAGAAGTCGCTCATGTTGGCGACGGTGCGGTCGGCCACGACCTTGACCGGCTTTTTCATGTCGATCGGGCCCAGGTAGCCCGGGGGCGAGCCGAAGGCGTCGACGATCTCGTTCTCGGTGGCGAAGCGGAAATCGGCCAGGCCGGGCACCTTCGAGGCCTTGACCTCGTTCAGCTCATGGTCGCCGCGGATCAGCAGCAGCCAGATTTCGGCGCCGGCGTCCGTATCCTTGGCCAGCACGATCGACTTGACGGTGCGTTCAAGGGGGATGCCCAGGAACTCGGCCACGTGCTCGCACTTGGCCTTTTCCGGGGTGAAGGTCTTTTCCAGCGCCTGGGCCGGTGCGGCGCGCCCGGCCAGCAGCGGCAGCGCCTCGGCGGCCTCCATGTTGGCGGCGTAGTCGGAGGTCGGGCAGTAGACGATGGCGTCTTCGCCGGTGTCGGCGATCACGTGGAATTCATGCGAACCCGAGCCGCCGATGGCGCCGTTGTCAGCCGCCACGGCACGGAATTCCAGGCCGAAGCGCTGGAAAATACGCACATAGGCGTCGTACATGTTCTGGTACGACTGCTTCAGGCCTTCGGTGTCGCGGTCGAAGGAATAGGCATCCTTCATCGTGAATTCACGGCCGCGCATGATGCCGAAGCGCGGACGGCGCTCGTCGCGGAACTTGGTCTGGATCTGGTAGAAATTGACCGGCAGCTGCTTGTAGCTGCGGATTTCGGAGCGGGCGATGTCCGTCACGACTTCCTCGGACGTCGGCTGCACGGCGAAGTCGCGCTCGTGGCGGTCCTTCAGGCGCAGCAGCTCGGGGCCCATCTTGTCCCAGCGGCCGGTTTCCTGCCACAGCTCGGCCGGCTGGATCACGGGCATGGACAGCTCAACGGCGCCGGCGCGGTTCATTTCCTCGCGGACGATGTTTTCCACCTTGCGGATCGTGCGCAGACCCACCGGCATGTAGCTGTAGATGCCGGCGCCGAGCTTCTTGATCATGCCCGCGCGCATCATCAGCTTGTGCGACACGATTTCCGCGTCGGCGGGGGCTTCCTTGAGGGTGGAAATGAAGAATTGCGAGGCTTTCATCCGAATGTTTTCTCTGGAAACCGGGAGATCCCGGTGAATATGCGGCAGCCATGCCGCGCAAGACCGTCTGGAACGCGCCGGAAACTGCCTGAAACTGCCCTTCCCGCTCGGGGAAAACCAGCAGCACCCCGCCTGAGCCGGGCCGCGCGCATCCTTTATAATCAACATAATTCTAAAGGATTCGAGGTGCAGTCATGCTCGATCGTGAAGGCTTTCGCCCGAACGTCGGCATCATCCTCATCAACGCACGAAACGAGGTTTTCTGGGGCAAGCGAATCGGCGAGCATTCCTGGCAGTTTCCGCAAGGCGGCATCAAGTACGGCGAAACGCCGGAACAGGCCATGTACCGCGAACTGCATGAGGAGATCGGCCTGCTACCGGAGCACGTCAGGATCGTCGGTCGCACGCGCGACTGGTTGCGCTATGAGGTGCCGGACAAGTTCATCCGCCGCGAGATCCGCGGCCATTACAGGGGCCAGAAACAGATCTGGTTCCTGCTGCGCATGGCAGGCAGGGACTGTGACGTCCACCTGCGCGCCACTGACCACCCCGAGTTCGACGCCTGGCGGTGGAGCGACTACTGGGTGCCGCTGGATGCGGTGATCGAGTTCAAGCGCGATGTCTACCAGCTGGCGCTGACCGAGCTGTCGCGCTTCCTGAACCGGAATCCCCGCGTGCCGCTCAGCCCATACGGCGTGCATCATGGCCGCCATGGCAGCGGGCAGCGGTACGCCCAGCAGCCGGGCCAGCCGCCGGCCCTGTCGCAGCGCCGACCGCCACAGGCAGTTACACCGGCGGCGCCGGTAGCGCCTGCGGCAGCAGATGGCGAAGCAGTTTTGCCGGCCGAGCCGGCTTCCAACCCCACGGAGTCCTGATGAATCGTGTTACCGGCCCGGGCCGCCGCGGCGGCCTGACGGCTGCCGGCCTGCTGCTTGCCGCTGCCTGCCTGGCGCTGGCGGGCTGCAAGACCACCGGCAAGGAAATGCCAGAGGAAGAATCCAAGTGGATCAACCCGTTCGAGCCGAAGACCTTCAAGGAGGAAGAGGCCATCCTGCCGGCGCTGCCGCAGGATGCCAACCTGATCCCGTTTTCGGTCAATGGCTCCGGCAACCTGACGTTCCAGGTGGACAGCAAGTCGGTGTCGGTCGGCAACGACAAGGTGGTGCGCTTCACGGTCGTGATCAGCAGCGCTACCGGCGCACGCAACGTGAACTTCGAAGGCCTGCGCTGCGATGCCTTCGAGCGCAGGATCTACGCGACGCTGCCGGTTGGCGCGAAGGAGTGGGAGCTTAACCGAGGCGATTCGCGTGACAGCTGGATCCGCATGCAGACTTCGGCCCGCAACGCCTACGCGGCCACGCTGGCGACCGATTTCTTCTGCGAGGGACGCACGGTGGCCGGCACGCCGGAAGCGATGGTTCGCGACCTGAAGGACCACGCTCCGAGTCGCTGAGCCGTGGCGCGCTGAAAGCAACAAGGGCGATGCCGAGGCATCGCCCTTCTCTTTTGCACCTTTGCCTTTACGTCAGGTTCAGACCAGCACGAGGTTGTCCCGGTGGATCAGTTCGGGCTCGTTCAGGTGACCCAGCACGGTCTCGATCTCCGACGACGGCTTGCGCGCAATCAGCCGCGCCTCGGCGCTCGAATAGTTGGTGATGCCGCGCGCCACTTCGCGCCCGTCTGCGCCGACACAGGCAATCACCTCGCCGCGCGCGAATTCACCCTGCACTTCGACCACGCCGATCGGCAGCAGCGACTTGCCGCCGCTGGTCAGCTTTTCCACGGCGCCGGCATCGATGACCACGCGGCCGCGCAGCTGCAAGTGATCCGCCATCCACTGCTTGCGCGCGGTCAGGCGGCCGGTCGGCGCCAGCAGCTGCGTGCCGATGGCCTCGCCCGCGGCCAGGCGTTCCAGCACGTTGGCCTCGCGGCCGGAGGCGATGGTGGTATGTGCGCCGGACTTGGCCGCGCGCTTGGCCGCCAGGATCTTGGTCAGCATGCCGCCGCGGCCGATGGACGTGCCGGCGCCGCCCGCCATGGCTTCCAGCTCGGGGGTGCCGGCCAGCGCCTCGTCCACGAACTCCGCGTTCGGGTCCTTGCGCGGATCGGCGGTGTAGAGCCCACGCTGGTCGGTCAGGATGACCAGCGCATCGCCTTCGATCAGGTTGGTCACCAGCGCGCCGAGCGTGTCGTTGTCGCCGAACTTGATTTCGTCGGTAACCACGGTGTCGTTCTCGTTGATGATGGGCACCACGCCCAGCGACAGCAGCGTCAGCAGCGTGGAACGTGCGTTCAGGTAGCGCTCGCGGTCGGCCAGGTCGGCGTGGGTGAGCAGCACCTGCGCGGTACGGATGCCGTAGCGGCCGAACTGGCTTTCATAAACCTGCGCCAGGCCCATCTGGCCGACGGCGGCGGCGGCCTGCAGTTCGTGGATTTCCTTCGGACGGCGTACCCAGCCCAGGCGCTGCATGCCCTCGGCAATGGCACCGGAGCTGACCAGCACCACCTCCTTGCCGACCGTGCGCAGCTTGGCGATCTGCGCGGCCCAGCGCGCGATGGCGTCGTAGTCCAATCCCTTGCCGTCGTTGGTGACCAGGCTGGACCCGACCTTCACGACGATACGTTTTGCCTGGGCAATGACCGATTGCATGGCGAGAAATCCTGTCTCCGGGGGCTTTCTTGGCATCCCCAATGGTGATCCCTCGCCCCGCATGGGCGAGGGAGAAAAGCTGGCTTACTGCTCGTGACCTTCCTGGTCGACGTTGTGCAGGCGCTCGTCGAGCCGGATGTCGGGCTCGGCCAGCGCGGCGGCCTCTTCGGCCTTGATCGCGGCCAGGTGGTCCTTGATCGCGTAGATCAGCTCGCGGCAGCCTTCGCCGGTGAGTGCCGAGATCTGGAAGACCGGGCCCTTCCACTTGTAGCGCTTGATGAAATCCTTCGCACGCGCGAGGCGCTCTTCCTCGGGCACCATGTCGAGCTTGTTCAGCACGAGCCAGCGCGGCTTCTCGTAGAGCGTTTCGTCGTACTTCTTCAGCTCGTTGACGATGGCCTTGGCTTCCGCCACCGGGTCCACCGCTTCATCGAACGGCGCCAGGTCGACGATATGCAGCAGCAGACCGGTGCGCTGCAGGTGGCGCAGGAACTGGTGGCCGAGTCCCGCACCCTCTGCCGCGCCTTCGATCAGGCCGGGGATGTCCGCCACCACGAACGACTGTTCGTGGTCGACGCGCACCACGCCCAGGTTCGGGTGCAGCGTGGTGAACGGGTAGTCCGCCACCTTCGGGCGCGCGTTCGAGATATGCGAGATGAACGTCGACTTGCCCGCGTTGGGCATGCCCAGCAGGCCGACGTCGGCCAGCACCTTGAGCTCCAGCTTGAGCATGCGGCGCTCGCCGGGCTTGCCGTCCACCTGCTGGCGCGGCGCACGGTTGGTACTGGACTTGAAATGCAGGTTGCCCCAGCCGCCCATGCCGCCCTCGGCCAGGCAGACCTTCTGGCCGTGCTCGGTCAGGTCGGCGACCAGCTCGCCGGTGTCCATGTCGGTAATCAGCGTGCCGACCGGCATGCGCAGCGTGATGTCGTCGCCAGCCGCGCCATAGCAGTCGGAGCCACGGCCATTCTCGCCGTTCTTTGCCACGTGCTTCTTGGCGTAGCGGAAGTCGATCAGCGTATTGATATTGCGGTCCGCGATGGCGAACACGCTGCCGCCCCGGCCACCGTCGCCGCCATCCGGACCACCGAAGGGCACAAACTTCTCGCGCCGGAACGAGGCGCTGCCATTGCCGCCGTTGCCGGCGATGGCTTCGATTCGGGCTTCGTCGATGAACTTCATGTTGGGTTTCCGTGGTGGACCGGGCTACCGACCGGCATTGGCAACTTGCATTGTCGCCAGAAATGAAAAAGCCCCGCAAGCATTGCGGGGCCTTCTTGCTGCAAAGGCTGTTATCAGGCCGCCGGAACGACGCTGACGTGCTGCTTCTTGGCAGGGCCCTTGACGGCGAATTGCACGTGGCCGTCGACCAGTGCAAACAGGGTGTGGTCCTTGCCCACGCCCACGTTGTCACCGGCGTGAACACGGGTGCCGCGTTGGCGGATGATGATGCCGCCGGCGTTGATGGCCTGGCCACCAAACACCTTCACGCCCAGACGCTTCGATTCGGAATCACGGCCGTTCCGCGTGGAACCGCCGCCTTTTTTCTGTGCCATGACTTACTCCTGTCGCTTTACCGGGTTACGTTCGAATGATCAGGCGTTGATCGCTTCGATGCGCAGCTCGGTGTAGTTCTGACGATGGCCCTGACGCTTCTGGTAGTGCTTGCGACGGCGCATCTTGAAGATCTTCACCTTGTCGTGACGACCTTGGGAGATAACGGTAGCTTTGACGGAAGCCCCGCTCACCAGCGGCGTACCAAACTTGATTTGGTCGCCGGCGCCCACTGCGAGCACCTGGTCGAGCGTGATTTCTGCGCCAATGTCTGCCGGTATCTGTTCTACTTTCAGTTTTTCGCCAGCAGCAACCTTGTATTGCTTGCCGCCGGTTTTTACGACCGCGTACATTGTCGAACCTCTCGGATGTGAATAAAACGCCGATGGCCTGCACTGGAGCGCTTGCGCGCACGTTGAGGCCCGGTTATCTCCCGCCGGTCAGCACCCGTAAAACGGGCAAAGCAACCGGAGGAAACCGCATATTGTAAACGAGACGGCGGAAAAACGCAAAGAAAACAGGCACATAGCCTGCCCGGCGACGCCTTGCGCACTTCTGCGCGGGCGAGGATCAGGTCAGATCGGCCAGCAGGAAGCCCGCCAGTGCGGCAAACGCCACCCACAATGCCGTGCGACGGATACTGCGGCGGGACATGGGCTTGTTCATGTCCGGATTATAGTCCGCCAGCCGCGCACATCCCCCGAACGGGACAGGCATTGGCATGAACCACGTTGGCATCGCATATAATCGTCCGGTTTTGCGTAACGGTGATCATCTTGACCCAGCCTTCCGCCACTGCCTTGCTTGCCCCCGTCGCTGCAGACATGCGCGCGGTCGATGCGGTCATCCGTCAACGGCTGTCTTCCGAAGTCCCGCTGATCGAGCAGATCGGTGAATACATCATCGGCGCCGGCGGCAAGCGCCTGCGCCCGGTGATCCTGCTGCTGTCGGCGCGCGCCTTCGGCTACGACGGCAACCGCCACCATGAGCTGGCCGCGGTGGTGGAGTTCATCCACACCGCCACGCTGCTGCATGACGACGTGGTCGACGAATCCGAGCTGCGCCGCGGCCGCCAGACGGCCAATGCGGTGTTCGGCAATGCCGCCAGCGTGCTGGTGGGCGACTTCCTCTATTCGCGTGCGTTCCAGATGATGGTCGATGCGGGCAGCATGCGCATCATGGAGATCCTTTCCAACGCGACCAACGTGATCGCCGAGGGTGAAGTGCTGCAGTTGCTGAACATGCACGACCCCGACGTCACCATCGAGCGCTACCTGCAGGTGATCCGCTACAAGACGGCCAAGCTGTTCGAGGCCTCGGCGCAGCTTGGCGCCGTACTGGCCGGCGCGGATGCCGCCATGGAAGAAGCGGCAGCCGAGTACGGCCGCCGCATCGGCACCGCGTTCCAGCTCATCGACGACATGCTGGACTACACCGCCAGCGCCGAGCAGATGGGCAAGAACGCCGGCGACGACCTGCGCGAAGGCAAGCCCACGCTGCCGCTGCTGCATCTGCTGGAGTACGGCACACCGGAGCAGCGCGCACTGGCACGCGAAGCCATCGTGCAGGGCGGCACCGAGCATTTCGACGCAGTGTTCTCGGCCATCCATGCCAGCGGCGCGCTGGAAGTCACGTTCGAAGCCGCACGCCGCGAGGCCGAGGCCGCAGAGAAAGCCGCGCAGCAGTTCCCGGCGTCGGAACTCAAGGACACGCTGATTGCGCTGTGCGCGTTCTCGCTGCAGCGGCAATCCTGAAATTGCCGGCACCCTCTTCCCATTCGGAAAAAACGCTGTTAGACTTACATTCTTTGCTGCTGACCGCCAACGTTGGCAACAAAATCAGAATTCGGGGTGTAGCTTAGCCTGGTAGAGCGCTACGTTCGGGACGTAGAGGCCGGAGGTTCGAATCCTCTCACCCCGACCAGAATTCATGGTCATGCCGTACCTGGCCAGCAAGAAGCCGCACAGCGATGTGCGGCTTTTTTGTTTTCCTGATCGCCTTCATCGCGGCGCCGGTCTCCGCCCTTCCCTCGCCCCCACATTCCCCGCGCTAGTAGGGTTGCGCCCGTGTCGCACAAATGCCGACACCGCCAGTTGTCGCCTTTACAAAAAGTGACCCCGGCGGCAAACTGCGCCGATCCGGGGCCCATGGCCCCGACCGGCGCCCCCGGGCGCATCGCACCACCTGGTTCCTGCCATGACACTTGGTCTCGCCCTTGCCCAGAGCCGTCGTATCGCGCCCGCGCTGCTCGCCCAACTGGAGCAGTCGGCGCGCGAAAAGAAGACGCAGCTGATCGACGAGATCGTTGGCAGCGGCACCATGAGCGCGCACGACGTCGCGCTGTTCGCGGCCGACAAGTACCAGCTGCCGCTGCTCGACCTGGCTCAGTACAACCTGAACAAGGTGCCGCCCGCGCTGGCCGGCAACCGCGAATTCCACGCCCATCGCCTGCTGCCGCTGGGCCGGCGCGAGAACCGCCTGGTGGTGGGGATGTCGGACCCGTCCAACCAGGCCGGGCTCGACGCCATCAAGCAGAAGTACAACCTGCCGATGGAAACCGTGGTGGTGGAGCACGACAAGCTGATGAAGCATGTGCGCTCCGCCGGCGAAGCGGCGGGCACGCTCAAGGACGTCGCCCCCGGCATGTCCGCCGAGCGCAAGCTGATCGAGTACGACCCGGTGGCCTCCACGGGCGCGCAGCGCAACCGCACTGGCACCGGCAGCGACATCGACGACGCGCCGGTGGTGCGCTTCCTGCAGAAACTGCTGACCGAGGCCTTCCACCGTGGCGCATCGGACCTGCATTTCGAGCCGTTCGAGACCTTCTACCGCGTCCGCTTCCGCGTGGACGGGGTGCTGCAGGAGGTAGCGCGCCCGCCACTGGATATCCGCGACAAGATCGCCACCCGCATCAAGGTGCTGTCGCGCCTGGACATCTCCGAAAAGCGCGTGCCGCAGGACGGCCGCATGAAGCTGCTGCTCGCGCTGCCGCAGGAAAAGGATGCCAAGGAAGTCGTCGAGAAAGCGGTGGACTTCCGCGTGTCGACGCTGCCCACGCTCTTCGGCGAGAAGATCGTGATGCGTATCCTGGAATCGTCGTCCGACAAGCTGGACATCGACCAGCTCGGCTACGAGCCCGAGCAGAAGGCACTGCTGATGGAGACGATCAAGCGTCCCTACGGCATGATCCTGGTCACCGGCCCGACCGGCAGCGGCAAGACCGTGTCGCTCTATACCTTCCTGAACCTGCTGAACCAGGGCGACATCAATATCTCGACGGCGGAAGACCCAGCCGAAATCCAGCTGCCCGGCATCAACCAGGTCAACGTCAACGACAAGGCCGGCCTGACCTTTGCCGCGGCGCTGCGCTCGTTCCTGCGGCAGGATCCGGACATCATCATGGTCGGCGAAATCCGCGACCTGGAGACCGCCGATATCTCGATCAAGGCCGCGCAGACCGGCCACCTGGTGCTGTCCACGCTGCATACGAACGACGCGCCCACTACGCTGACGCGCCTGATGAACATGGGCGTGGCGCCGTTCAACATTGCCTCGAGCGTGCTGCTGATCACGGCGCAGCGCCTGGCGCGGCGGCTGTGCACGTGCAAGCGGCCGGGCACGATCCCGCGCGAGGCGCTGCTCGACGCGGGGTTCAAAGAGCACCAGATCGACGGCAGCTGGCAGCCTTACCATCCGGTCGGCTGCGAGCGCTGCAATGGCAGCGGCTACAAGGGGCGCTGCGGCATCTACCAGGTCATGCCGATCACCGAGGCGATGCAGCAGATCATCCTGTCGCACGGCACGGCGCTGCAGATTGCCGAGCAGGCCCGGCGCGACGGCGTGCTATCGTTGCGGGAAGCCGGCTTGCTGAAGGTCAGGCAGGGGGTCACGTCACTCGAAGAAGTGCTGGCCACCACCAATACGTAAAACTACAGACAAATAATTAATGTCGGGGGTCGAACATGGCAACGCGCGCACCATCTGCGGGCGCACGGGCGGCAGTGCCGCCACGCGCGAAAGCAGGACGAGCAGGACGTAAAGCACCCACGCAGTACATCTTCGAGTGGGAAGGCAAGGACCGCAAGGGCAAGACGTTCACCGGGGAACAGCGGGCCGAGAACCAGGCCGAGGTCACGGCGGCATTGCGCAAGCAGGGCCTCACCGTGGTCAAGATGAAGAAGCGCAAGGCTGCGCGCGGCAAGAAGATCACCGAGAAGGACATCGCGTATTTCACGCGCCAGCTCTCGACCATGCTGAAGGCGGGCATCCCGCTGCTGCAGTCGATCGACATCATCGCGCGCGGCCACGCCAACCCGAACTTCACGCAGCTGCTGTCCGACATCCGCTTCGACATCGAGGCCGGCAGCAGCATGGCGGCGGCCTTCCGCCGCCACCCGCGCTACTTCGACACGCTGTATTGCAACCTGATCGACGCCGGCGAACAGGGCGGTATCCTCGATTCCCTGCTGGAGCGCCTGTCGCTCTACATGGAAAAGACCATCGCGCTGAAAGGCCAGATCAAGTCCGCGATGATCTACCCGATCGCGGTGCTGACCGTGGCCTTTGCCGTGACGGTGATCCTGATGCTGTTCGTGATCCCCGCCTTCAAGGGCGTGTTCTCGAGTTTCGGCGCCAACCTGCCTGCGCCGACGCTGGTCGTGATCGCGATCTCTGACTTCTTCGTTTCGTACTGGTACCTCGTCATTGGCTTGCCGGTGGGCGCCATTGCCTTCTACCTGCGTGCCTTGAAGAAATCGGAAAAGGTGCAGCGCAGCACCGACCGCATACTGCTGAAGATGCCCATCTTCGGCAGCCTGTTCCGCAAGGCCGTGATCGCACGCTGGACGCGCACGCTCGCCACCATGTTCGCCGCGGGTACGCCGCTGGTGGAATCGATGGAATCCGTGGCGGGCGCGGCTGGCAACTGGGTCTACTACGACGCCACGCGCGAGATCGAGCAGGCCGTGCGCATCGGTACCAGCCTGACCAACGCGATGCAGGCCACGCACGTGTTCGACAACATGGTGCTGCAGATGACCCAGATCGGCGAGGAATCGGGTGCGCTGGACAATATGCTGATCAAGGTGGCGGAGTTCTACGAGCGTGAGGTCGATGATGCCGTGGCGGCCATCTCGAGCCTGATCGAGCCGCTGATCATCGTGGTGCTGGGCGTGCTCATCGGCGGCATGGTGGTCGCGATGTACCTGCCGATCTTCAAGCTGGGACAGGTGGTGTAATTGATGAATCCGGCATTTCCCGCCGGCGGCGCCTCCGGGCTGGCTGCGCTGCCGGCACTCGCCGCGCTGCCGCCGTCGTTCCTGATAGTGGCAGCGGCCATCCTCGGCCTGCTGGTGGGCAGCTTCCTGAACGTGGTAATCCACCGGCTGCCGCGCATGATGGAGTACGACGAGGCCAACTACATCGCCGAACTGCGCGGCGACCCGCAGCCCTACCCTGAGCGCTACAACCTGATGGTGCCGCGCTCGGCCTGCCCGCACTGCGGCCATGCCATCGCGGCCTGGGAAAATATCCCGGTCATCAGCTACCTTTTCCTGCTCGGCCGCTGCTCGTCGTGCAAGGTGCCGATCGGCGTGCGCTACCCGCTGGTGGAACTGGCCTGCGGCGTGCTGAGCGCGCTGGCGGCGTGGCACTTCGGTCCGGCCTGGCAGGGCGTGGCTGCGCTGCTGCTGCTGTGGGCACTGCTGGCGCTAACGATGATCGATGCCGATACGCAACTGCTGCCCGACCAGATCACGCTGCCGCTGGTGTGGCTGGGCTTGCTGCTCAACCTGGGCGGGCTGTTCGTGCCGCTTGCCGACGCGGTGATCGGCGCCGTGGCGGGCTACCTGCTGCTGTGGTCCGCTTACTGGGCGTTCAAGCTGGTGCGCGGCAAGGAAGGCATGGGCTATGGCGACTTCAAGCTCATGGCCGCGCTGGGCGCGTGGTTCGGCTGGCAGGCGCTGCCGGCGCTGGTGCTGCTGTCATCGGTGGTCGGCGTGGTGTTCGGCGTGGCCAATATCGCGCTGCGCCGCCAGGGCCGCGACACGCCATTCCCGTTCGGCCCCTTCATTGCCGGCGCCGGCGTGCTGGTACTGTTCTTCGGGCCGGGCGTACTGCCGCTGCTGCCCGCGCCCTGAGCCGCCAGCGGCCAGCGGTCCGCCAAGCTGGTATCGTTGGGGACATTGCACCCACGGAACCTCACATGCTGGAGATCGGACTGACTGGCGGCATCGGCAGCGGCAAGACGCGCGTGGCCGACATGTTCGCCGCGCGCGGCGCCGCCATCATCGACACTGACCTGCTGGCCCACGAGATCACCGCCCCGGGCGGACAGGCCATTCCCGCACTGGTCGAGGCCTTCGGCCCGCAGTGCCTGCGCCCCGACGGCGCCATGGACCGCGACGCCATGCGCGCGCTGGTCTTTGCCGATCCCGCCGCCAAGGCAAGGCTGGAAGGCATCACCCATCCGCTGATCCGCTCGCTGACCACGGCACGCGCCAAGGCAATCGCTGACGCTGGCGAGCATCCATACCTGATCTACGTCGTGCCGCTGCTGGTCGAATCCGGCGCATGGGTCCAGCGCGTCGGCCGCGTGCTGGTGGTGGATTGCACCGAGGACACGCAGATCGCGCGCGTCATGGCGCGCAACGGCTTCAGCCGGGAGCAGGTGCAGGCCATCATGGCAAAGCAGGCCACGCGTGCCCAGCGACTTGCCGTGGCCAACGATGTGATCGACAACGACGGGCCGGTCGAAGCACTGGCGGCGCAGGTGGACCGGCTGGACCAGACCTATCGGGCACTGTCCGCCGCCGGCGTCACGCAGGCCTGACGCAGGGCACGAGCAGGCACCAGCGTGAGCGGGAACACGGCGCATCATGCACATTGCATTGTCCTCGCAGCCCGTCTCGCATAGAATGCGCTGGAACATGACGCGAAATGCGTGGAGAGACGTAGCTTCCACGCATTCCTGACGTTCCCCGGGCCACGCCCGCACCGGGACGCTCCAACAGGGGCGCCGCCTCAGCGCTGCACGGACATAGCACTTGATCCTGTACGAATATCCTTTCAACGAACGCATCAGGACGCTCCTGCGACTGGAAGACCTGTTCGATCGGCTGGATTACTTCCTGGGCCAGGAACATGCCCTGCAGCATCATGTCGCGCTGACCACGCTGTTCGAGATCATCGACGTGGCCGGCCGCGCCGACCTCAAGACCGACCTGATCAAGGAACTCGAGCGCCAGCGCCAGGCGCTGACCGCGCTGCGCGTCAATCCGCAGATCGACCAGGAAGCGCTGGACGCCGTCATCGGCGAGATCGAGCAAGGCATTGCCATGCTCAACCAGACCGTGGGCAAGGCGGGGCAACTGCTGGCCGACAATGAGTGGCTGACGAGCATCCGCAGCCGCGCCATCATTCCCGGCGGCACCTGCGAGTTCGACCTGCCGGCGTACTACGCCTGGCAGCACCGGCCGGCCGAGGAGCGCCGCGCCGACATCCTGAAATGGGCCCGCCCGCTGGTGGCGCTGCGCGCCGGTACGTCCACGGTGCTGCGCCTGCTGCGCGAATCGGGCCAGAGCGGCAAGGTGATCGCCACGGGCGGCAGCTACCAGCAGATGCTATCGGGCCGCAGCTATCAGCTGATGCAGGTGCACCTCGATGATTCATTGCTGGCCTTTATCCCGGAGATGAGCGCCAACAAGTACATGCTCTGGGTGCGCTTCACGCAACAGGATGGCGACCTGCGCCCGCGTTCGGTCGATGCCGACATTCCGTTCCTGCTCAAGCTCTGCAATTTCTGAAGTCATGCCTGCCGTCGTCAAATGCCCCACCTGCGGCACCAAGGTGGAATGGATTCCCGAGAACAAGTTCCGCCCGTTCTGCTCCGAGCGCTGCAAGCAGATCGACCTGGGCGCGTGGGCGTCCGAGAAGTACGTGATCGGCAGCAAACCCGGCGAAACGCCTTCGCCGGACCTGCCGGAAGATGAGGACGACTGAGTCGTCCCCCTCCAGCAGCTTAGTTCAGTGAGCTGCGGCCAGCACGCGACGGTAGAATCCCACGCAAACCAGCACGAACACCGCCAGCCCGAGCCATTCGGCCGTGCCGGCAAAGCCCTCGCCCACCACGGCCAGCGGCGCATCCTTGCCTGACAGGCCGATCACCGCCGCCAGCAGCACCCCTATCAGGCTTTCCCCGACGATCAGGCCCGAGGCCAGCAGCGTGCCGCGGCGTTCGGCATGCTCGAGCGCCAGCTTGACGTCATCGCCACGCGCGGTGGCGCGGCGGCGTTCTGCGCGCAGCAGGAACCACGCGAGCACCGCGCCGACCACCAGCGCCGAGCTGATCGTCGGCGGCAGGTAGATGCCGATGCCTACGGCCAGCACCGGCAGCCGCGCCGCGCCGCCACGGCGGCGCAGGATCTCGTCGATCGCGATCAACACCACGCCCAGCGCGATGCCGATCAGGATCATGGTCCAGTTGAGCTTGTGCGTGAAGATGCCGGTGGCAATGGCCGTCATCAGCGTGGCCTGCGGCGCGGCCAGCGCCTGGCCAGGGTCCATGCCCGCTCGCGGCAGCGCGCCGGCAAACCCGTAGGCGTTGTAGAGCAGTTCCAGCACCGGCGGGATCACCGCCGCACCGACCGCGCAGCCGATCAGCAGCGCGACCTGCTGGCGCCACGGCGTGGCGCCCACGAGCCAGCCGGTCTTCAGGTCCTGCAGGTTGTCGTTGGAAATGGTAGCCACGGCCAGCACGGCGGAGGTCGTGAAGATGGCCAGCGCGATGGCGAACTTGCCGCCCTCGGGCGTATCGAGCAGGCCGTCAGCGGTGCCGATGGCCAGGATCAGCAACGACACCAGGATCACCGCGATGATGCCGATGCCCGAGATCGGGCTGGCGGACGAACCCACCAGGCCCGCCATATAGCCGCATGCCGCCGCCACCAGGAAGCCGAACACGAACGCAAACAGCACCGCGCAGCCCACCAGGCGCCAGCGCGCGCCTGCGTCGAGCGGCGCTGGCATCATGAAATAGCCGAAGGTTGCCGCGAGAACGATCGCCAGTGCGACGGCCAGGATGCCGATCCAGCGCACCGGCATGTCCTTCTGCGTGCGCGGCATGCCCGCACCGCCGCCCGCGCCGGCGCCCTTGATTGCGCCAAGCGATGCGCGGATGCCGTCCAGCATCGGCCGGGCCAGCGTGATCAGCGTCCAGATCGCCGCGATGCCGATGGTGCCCGCGCCAATAAAGCGCACCTGCGTGCTCCACACCATGGTGCCGAAGGCCTGCAGCGTGGCGCCTTCCGGACGCGGCGTGATGGCCGTCAGCCAGGGCACGGCGATACCCCAGGTCAGCAGCAGGCCGAGCAGCATGGCCAGCCCGCCGACGATGCCGACCAGATAGCCAGCCCCGACCAGCGCCAGCGAAAAGCCCATCGAAAACCGCACCACCGAGGCTCCGGCAGCCAGCCACAGGTTGGCCCCTTCGGCCAGTACGCGCAGCCCGCCAGCGGCAAAGCTGAACACGCCCGCCACCAGGCCGCCGGCCAGCAGGTCAGCCAGCCCGGTGCCCTGCTTCTTCGCGCCTGGCGTCACCTCCTGGCCAGCGCTGCCCACGCGCAGGATTTCCGCGGCGGCCACGCCTTCCGGATACGGCAGCGCGCTCTGCACCACCATCGCGTGGCGCAGCGGGATGCTGAACAGCACGCCGAGCATGCCGCCGGCCGCGCAGATCGACAGCGTCTGCCAGAACGGGAAACCCTGCCAGTAGCCGAGCATCACCAGGCCCGGCAGCACGAAGATGATCGAGGACAGGGTGCCCGCGGCCGAGGCCTGCGTCTGCACCATGTTGTTTTCGAGGATGTTGGCGCCCGGGAACAGGCGCAACACCGCCATGGAGATGACGGCGGCTGGAATCGCCGAGGAGAAGGTCAGTCCGACCTTGAGGCCGAGATAGATGTTGGAGGCGGTGAACACCACCGTGATCAGCGCCCCCAGGATGATGCCGCGCAGTGTCAGCTCAGGCAGGGAAATATCGTCGGCAACGCGGTCTGCACGCAGCATACGGGTTCCTTTCTTGCTGTTGTTGTGTCGGCGCGATCACGGGCGCCGCGGCCGCAGGGGCGCGGTAAAGCTCAGTCTGGTCAGGTAGTGCGGGATTCGTCGCCGAGCCATTCGACCACCGGGATGGTGGCCGGCAGCAACGGGCCGACCGTCACCGGCACCGTCTGCCACGAGAAGGCCTGGCCCTCGCGGCCGACCGGATCGCCGCGCCAGGCCGTGACCTTGCAGAAATGCAGGCGCACGTAGGCGTGCGGGTAGTCGTGTTCGAGCACGTGCCAGCGCACGCATTCGGTGATGTCCAGGCCGAGCTCTTCATGCAGTTCGCGCGCGAGCGCGGCTTCCACGGTCTCGCCGGGTTCGAGCTTGCCGCCCGGGAATTCCCAGTAGCCCTCGTACGGCTTGCCGCCCGGACGCTGCGCCAGCAGGAAGCGGCCATCGGGCAGAACCAGCACGCCCACGGCCACCTCGGTGACCTTGCGCGGCGTGGCCGTGTCTTGCGCTGGCATCACGCGCCCTCCACGTCGGCGATGAACGGCTTGCCGTGCTTGCCGCCCCAGTCACGCGCAAACTGCCAGGCCACGCGGCCCGAGCGCGAGCCGCGCTCCAGCGCCCACACCAGCGCGTCGCCGCGCGCGGCGGCAATATCGTCGTCCGTGCAGCCGAAGTGCTTGAGCCAGTGGCCGACGATGGCCAGGTACTCATCCTGCTTGGGAGGATAGAACGACAGCCACAGGCCAAAACGCTCGGACAGCGAGATCTTTTCCTCGACCACTTCGCCGGGATGGATTTCGCCATCAGCGGTGTGCTGGTAGCTCTCGTTGTCCTTCATGTACTCCGGCAGCAGGTGGCGGCGGTTGGACGTCGCATACACCAGCACATTGTCCGACTGCGCGGCCACCGAGCCGTCCAGCGCCGACTTGAGCGCCTTGTACCCCGACTCGCCGTCTTCGAACGACAGGTCATCGCAGAAGATCACGAAGCGCTCGGGGCGCTGCGAGACCTGCTCGACGATATCGCCGAGATCGCCAAGGTCGCTCTTGTCCACTTCCACCAGCCGCAGCCCGTCCTTGACGAAAGCATTGAGGCAGGCCTTGATCAGCGACGACTTGCCGGTGCCGCGCGCGCCGGTCAGCAGCACGTTGTTGGCCGGCAGCCGGTTCACGAACTGGCGCGTGTTGCCGACGATGGCGTCCTTCTGGCGCTCGATGTTCTTGAGGTCATCCAGGTGGATCGGCGGCAACTGGCGCACCGGCTGCAGGTAGCCGATATTGCCGAACAGGCTCTGCCGCTTGCGCCAGCGGAACGCTACCGCCTCCTGCCAGTCCGCATCCGTCAGTTGCGGCGGCAGCCACTGTTCGAGTCGGGCGAGGAAGTTGTCGAGGCGGGAGGCGAGGTCAGACATGGCAGCAGCGGAGCGTTGTTGAACAGGAGGCGGTGCTCAGGAACGATAGTCGGCGTTGATCGACACGTAGTCGTGCGAGAGGTCGCAGGTCCACACGGTGGCCTCGGCATTGCCACGGCCCAGTGCGATGCGCACGGTGATTTCGGCCTGCTTCATCACGCGCTGGCCGTCCTCTTCGAGGTAATCGGGGTTGCGGCCGCCGTCGCGGGCCACCCAGACATCGTCGAGCCACAGGTTGACGCGGTCGACATCGAGATCGTCCACGCCGGCATAGCCCACCGCGGCCAGGATGCGGCCCAGGTTGGGGTCCGAGGCATAGAACGCGGTCTTGACCAGCGGCGAATGGGCCACCGCATAGGCGATCTGGCGGCACTCGGCCACGTCCTTGCCGCCTTCCACGCGGATGGTCATCAGCTTGGTGGCGCCCTCGCCGTCGCGCACGATCATCTGCGCGAGTTCCTGGGCCAAGCCGGTGACAGCCTCGCGCAGCGCCTCGAAGGCCGGGCCTTCGGCGCGGTCGACGACAGCCGCACCCGACTTGCCCGTGGCGATCAGCACGAATGAATCGTTGGTCGAGGTGTCACCGTCGATCGTGATGCTGTTGAACGAGTGGTCGGCTGCATGCGACACCAGCGCCTGCAGCACCGGCTGGGCCACGGCCGCGTCGGTGGCGATGAAGCCGAGCATGGTTGCCATGTTCGGCCGGATCATGCCCGCGCCCTTGCTGATGCCCGTCAGCGTGACGGTCTTGCCGTCGATCTGCACCGTGCGCGACGCCGCCTTGGGCTGCGTGTCGGTGGTCATGATCGATTCGGCGGCGGCCAGCCAGTTGTCCGGCTTCGCGCTGGCAATGGCGGCGGGCAGCGCGGCGACCAGGCGGTCCACCGGCAGCTGTTCCAGGATCACGCCAGTGGAAAACGGCAGTACCTGGTCGGTGGTGATATGCAGTTTTGCCGCCACCGCATCGCAGGTCGCGCGTGCATTTGCCAGGCCGAGGTGGCCGGTGCCGGCATTGGCGTTGCCGGTGTTGATCACCAGCGCGCGGATGCCTTTGGCCGCAGCCAGGTGCTCGCGGCACACCTGCACCGGCGCGGCGCAGAAGCGGTTGCGGGTGAAGACGCCGGCCACCGTGCTGCCTTCCGCCACGCGCACTACCAGCACGTCCTTGCGGTTGGCCTTGCGGATGCCGGCCTCGGCCCAGCCGAGCTCCACGCCGGCAACGGGCTTCAGGTTGTCTGCCTGCGGCAGCGGAAGATTGACGGGCATATCGGCTCCTGTCCTGTTGTCCTGCTTTGTCTGTTCAGTCGTCAGACGAACATGCCCGCTTGGCGCGGGCATGTCGTTACCTCTTCGCCCCGTCCGCCACAGCGGCACGGGCCGTCTTGCATGGTCCGGCTGGCGCCAGGCTCAGCTCAGCTTGCCGTGGCACTGCTTGAACTTCTTGCCCGAACCGCACGGGCAAGGATCGTTGCGGCCCACCTTGGGCATGCCGGCCAGGGCCATTTCCGCGGCCATGGCGGCGCCGGTGCGCGGGGACGGTGCATCTTCCACGGGCTCGCGGCCCTCGGCGAACTCGTCGTGCTTGTACTGGACGTTCTCCAGGTGCGACAGGCCTTCCTCGATCTCCTCGGACGCCTGCTCCAGCTCTTCCGGCGACTGGATCTGCACGTTGAAGGTCACGCGCGTGACTTCGTTCTTGATCAAGTCCAGCAGCCGCGCGAACAGTTCGAACGACTCGCGCTTGTACTCCTGCTTCGGGTCCTTCTGCGCGTAGCCGCGCAGGTGGATGCCCTGGCGCAGGTGGTCCAGCGCGGCCAGGTGCTCGCGCCAGTGCGTGTCGATGCTCTGCAGCATGACCGAGCGCTCGAAGCCGGCAAACGATTCGCGGCCCACCATGGCCACCTTGCCCTGGTAGCGCTCTTCGGCAGCTTTCAGGATCATGTCGAGCAGCTCTTCGTCCTCGATACTCTGGGCGCCTTCGATGGTCTTGGCCAGCGGCAGCTCCAGGCCCCAGTCCTCGCGCAGGCGCGTTTCCAGGCCGGCGATGTCCCACTGCTCTTCCATGGTGTCGGCCGGCACGTGCTCGCGGAACAGCTCGACCAGCACGCTTTCGCGCAGGTTCCCGACCATTTCGCCGACGTCGTTGGCTTCCAGCACGTCGTTGCGCAGCTTGTAGATTTCCTTGCGCTGGTCGTTGGCGACATCGTCGTACTGCAACAGCTGCTTGCGGATATCGAAGTTGCGGCCTTCCACCTTGCGCTGCGCCGATTCGATCGAGCGCGTGACGATGCCGGCTTCGATCGGTTCGCCCTCGGGCATCTTCAGGCGTTCCATGATCGCGCGCACGCGGTCGCCGGCAAAGATGCGCAGGAGCTGGTCGTCCAGCGACAGGTAGAAGCGCGACGAACCCGGGTCGCCCTGGCGGCCGGCACGGCCGCGCAGCTGGTTGTCGATGCGGCGCGATTCATGGCGCTCGGTGCCCACGATATGCAGGCCGCCAAAGGACTTGACCTGCTCGTGTAGCGATTGCCATTCGTCCTTGAGCTGCTGGACGCGAGCAGCCTTGTCGGCGTCGGACAGGTTCGGGTCGGCCTCGATGAAGCCAGCCTGCTTCTCCACGTTGCCGCCGAGCACGATGTCGGTACCGCGGCCCGCCATGTTGGTGGCGATGGTGATCATCTTCGGGCGGCCGGCCTGGGCCACGATCTCGGCCTCGCGCTCGTGCTGCTTGGCGTTGAGCACCTGGTGCGGCAGCTTTTCCTTATTGAGCAGGTCCGACAGGTATTCGGACGTCTCGATCGAGGTCGTGCCGACCAGCACCGGCTGCCCACGGTCGTAGCAGTCGCGGATGTCGCGCACGACGGCGTCGTAGCGCTCCTTCGAGGTCTTGTAGATCTGGTCCTGCAGGTCCTTGCGCTGGGCCTGTCGGTTGGTCGGGATCACCACCACCTCCAGGCCATAGATCTCCTGGAATTCGTAGGCTTCGGTGTCGGCCGTGCCAGTCATGCCCGCCAGCTTGGCGTACATGCGGAAGTAGTTCTGGAAGGTGATGGTCGCCAGCGTCTGGTTTTCCTGCTGGATCGACACGCCTTCCTTGGCTTCGACGGCCTGATGCAGACCGTCGGACCAGCGGCGGCCCGTCATCAGGCGGCCGGTGAATTCATCGACAATCACGACTTCGTCGTTCTGCACCACGTAATGCTGGTCGCGGTGGAACAGGCTGTGCGCGCGCAGGGCGGCGTACAGGTGATGCATCAGCGTGATGTTCTGCGGTGCGTAGAGCGATTCGCCCTCGCCGATCAGGCCCTGCTGCACCAGGATCTCTTCCGCTTTCTCGTGGCCGGCCTCGGTCAGGTAGACCTGGTGGCCCTTCTCGTCCACGTAGTAGTCGCCCGGCTTCTCCACGCCCGTGCCGTCGGCCTTTTCCTCGCCGATCTGGCGCTCGAGCAGCCTGGGGATGCCGTTCATGCGCTGGTAAAGGTCGGTCTGGTTCTCGGCCTGTCCCGAGATGATCAGCGGTGTACGGGCCTCGTCGATCAGGATCGAGTCCACTTCATCGACGATCGCGTAGTTCAGCGGCCGCTGCACGCGCTGCGACGGGTCATAGACCATGTTGTCGCGCAGGTAGTCGAAGCCGAACTCGTTGTTGGTGCCGTAGGTGATGTCGGCGTTGTATGCGGCCTGCTTCTGGTCATGCGCCATCTGCGACAGGTTCACGCCCACCGACAGACCCAGGAAGTTGTACAGGCGCCCCATCCACTCGGCGTCGCGCTGGGCCAGGTAGTCGTTGACGGTCACCACGTGCACGCCCTTGCCGGTGATGGCATTGAGGTACACGGCCAGCGTCGCAGTCAGCGTCTTGCCCTCGCCGGTGCGCATTTCGGCGATCTTGTTGTCATTGAGCACCATGCCGCCGATCAGCTGCACGTCGAAGTGGCGCATCTTCATGACGCGCTTGCTGGCCTCGCGGCACACGGCGAAGGCCTCGGGCAGCAGCGATTCGAGCGATTCGCCGCCGGCGTGGCGCTGCCGGAAGGTCTCGGTCATGCCGCGCAGGTCGTCGTCAGAGAGCTGCTCGAACTTGGGCTCCAGCGCGTTGATCTGCGCCACCGTGCGGCGGTATTGTTTGATCAGCCGCTCGTTGCGGCTGCCGAAGACTTTCTTGAGAAGGCCCGTGATCATCGAGTGCTTTCACCTGCGCGGACCGGATCGGCGACCCGCGTACGGGAAGCCCCAGCCGTGCCAGGCATGGATAGATTGGCGCAAAACGCCGAGTTTATCATGTGCCGGGGTCGCGGCCGGGATGGGGGGTGGCCGTGTTACCAAAGCCCGACGGGCCCCGGCGGGACGTTGATTTATCGAGAGATCGGGGCAAACCGGCAAGGTTCAATCGCCCGCCTCCGGACGCGCCGCGACCGCCGCCGCGGGAGGCTCCGCGGCCGCCTGCAGAAAGCCGTGCGGATTGCGTGGCACGCCGTTCACATGGACCTCGAAATGCAGGTGCGGGCCCGTAGAGCGGCCGGAGCTGCCCACGCGCGCGATCGCCTGCCCGGGCCGGACCAGGTCGCCGGCTTTCACCAACACCGCCGAAGCATGCGCGTAACGCGTGCGCAAGCCGTCGCCGTGGTCGATATCGACCAGGTTGCCATACTCGGGATGGAATTCGGCGGCGACCACCACGCCACCCGCCGCCGCGACGATGGGGGTTCCCGACGGCGCGGCAAAGTCCACGCCTTCATGGCGCACGCGCCGGCCGGTGAACGGGTCCAGCCGCGTACCGAAGCCCGAGGCGTCATAGCCCACCGCCACCGGGCGCACACGCGGCAGGCGCCGTTCGCGCATCTCGCGGTCGAGCAGCGCGGCTTCCAGCACGTCGAAATAGTCGGCGCGGGTCGCAGCCTGCTCGCGCAGACGGCGCAGCTCATCGCGCAGCTCGGGCAGCGTAAGCGCCGGCAACCTGCCCGGCGGCAGCGGGCCGCCCCGTCCGGGCGGATGCTGGAAATCGAAGTCCTGCGGCGCGATGCCAGCCAGCCCGGACACCCGCGCCCCCAATGCATCCAGGCGCACCATCTGCGCCTGGAGTTCGCCAACGCGCGTGGCCAGCTCAGTGAGGTTGTCGCGAAGGTAGGCGTCAGCACCACCCGGCGGCGTTGCGTGCGAACGGCCGCGCGCCAGGTGCCAGCTCGCCGCCGATGCTGCCAGAACAGCCGCCAGGCACAACGCGCCCGCGGCGGCCAGCACGCGCGGCGTCAGCGTGAAGCTGCGCACCTGCGACTGGCGCCGGTGAATGACAATGATCTGCATGACCCGATTCCCGAACCAATGACTGCGTTGACCCGCCTGCTGGGCCAGAACATCGGTCCGCTGGCTTGTTAAAATGTATGAATGCGCCTGTTCACCCACCACGCCCTGCAGACACCGGCGGCCAAGCCTCTCAACGACTGGCTGACCAAGGCCGGGCCGGTTTCCGCGCTGATGCAAACCGCGCGGGAACTCGCGACGCTGGAAGCGGAGGTGCTGTCGCTGCTGCCGCCCGGCATGCGCAACGGCATTGCCGTCGCCGGGGTCAAGCGCGGCGGCCGCGGACCGCAGCAGGAACAGGTACTGCTATTGCTGGCCGCGCATGGCGCGGCGGCGGCGCGTGTGCGCCAGGTGGTGCCGACATTGCTGTCCCGCCTGCAAGAGCGGGGCTCGCAGGTTACTGCAATCCGGGTGCGGGTACAACCGGAGGCCACGCGGCACAGCGACTGGGATATGGGGCCTGTGGTGCGGACGCGGACTGGCGGGAAGATGAGCGCCGTCGGGCTGGCAAGCCTCGATGAACTGGCCCGCAGCCTGCCGCCGTCACCGTTGCAGGACGCGTTGAAGACCTTGCTGTCGCATCATCGGTAGTACCGCAACAGCAAAAACCGGCCAAAAGGCCGGTTTTTGCTTTCAGGGCTTACCCAAATCAGGCAAACGCAGGCTGGACCTGCGGCAGGAACGCGGCGGGCGCATCCTCCACGCGATCGAAGGTCACGACTTCATAGGCTTCCTGGTCAGCCAGCAATGCACGCAGCAGCTGGTTGTTCAGGCCGTGCCCCGACTTGTGCGCGACATAGGCGCCGATCAGCGGATGGCCGACGACGTAGAGGTCGCCGATCGCATCCAGGATCTTGTGGCGCACGAACTCGTCGCCATAGCGCAGCTCTTCGTTGTTGAGCATGCGATGCTCATCGAGCACGATCGCGTTGTCCAGGCTGCCGCCGCGGGCCAGGCCCATCTCGCGCAGCGCCTCGACCTCATGGGCAAAGCCGAAGGTGCGGGCACGGGCGATCTCGCGCACGTAGCTGGTATCGGCAAAGTCGATCGAGAAATTCTGGCCGGTCTTGTCGACGGCCGGATGGCGGAAGTCGATCGTGAACGACAGCTTGAAGCCGAAGAACGGCTCCAGGCGCGCCAGCTTGTCGCCTTCGCGCACTTCCACCGCCTTTTTCACGCGGATGAAACGCTTGGCGGCGTTCTGCTCTTCGATGCCGGCCGATTGCAGCAGGAACACGAACGATGCCGCGCTGCCGTCCATGATCGGAATTTCCTCGGCATCGACATCGACATAGAGGTTGTCGATACCCAGGCCGGCGCAGGCCGACATCAGGTGTTCGACCGTGGACACGCGCGCACCATCCTTCTGCAGCACCGATGCCAGGCGCGTGTCGCCAATGGACCCGGCGGCAGCGGGAATTTCCACGGCTTCCGGCAGGTCCACGCGGGTGAATACGATACCGGTGTCAGCCGGTGCCGGCCGCAGGGTCAGCGTCACTTTGCGACCCGAGTGCAGACCGATGCCGACCGTCTTCACCAGGGACTTGATGGTGCGCTGTTTGAGCATGGCGGTCTCAGTAATTATTAAAACCTATTAGGTTTCATTATTCAATTAAGCGATTTTACCACTGCTAGGGAAATCCCGCTAAGACTCTTTGTTTCGGCGTGTTAATCCACGCACACGGCGCGTCATATGCATCACATCGAATGACTGATCTGTGTCAGCCGCGCAACGCCTCGAGCATCGCTTCCGCACTGCTGACCTTGAATTCGCCAGGGGCTTCCACTTGCAGGTGGGTCACCACGCCATCGTCCAGCACCATGGCGTACCGCTTCGAGCGCACGCCCATGCCGCGCGCGGAAAGGTCCTGGTCCAGCCCCAGCGCACGCGTCCATTCTGCGCTTCCGTCGGCCATCATGCGGACCTTGCCCGCGGTGCGCTGCTCGCGGCCCCAGGCGCCCATCACGAAGGCGTCATTGACCGAAACGCACCAGACCTCGTCCACGCCCGCGTCACGCAGGGCCTGCGCCTCGGCCACATAGCTAGGCACGTGCTTGGCGGAACAGGTCGGCGTGAAGGCGCCGGGCAAGGCAAAGACCACGATCTTGCGGCCTTTGACCAGATCCGACACGCGGAAAGCATTGGGACCCAACGAGCAGCCGTCGCTCTGGGTATCGAAGAATTCCTGCAGCGTGGCGTCCGGGACGCGTTGTCCGACAGCGATCATGGTGATTGGCGTCCTGTCAAAAAGAGGGGAGCAAGGCCTGCCGGCAATCATAGGCTCCCGGGCGCGCTCGTCCAAGATCAATGACATCCGGTGGCATTTCGAAACAGCTTGCTACAAAAACGTCCGCGCGGCGCACCTGTGAGGCACGCCGCGCGGACGACGGCACATCCCGACCGGGAAGGCGGGAAACCAGTCCGGGGAGGCGGCCAGCGGCCGCCTGTCCCGGCAACAGGATGTGAGCGGAGGCGGTTCAGCGCGGACGCGGCATCACCGGCAGCCCGGGCGGTTCACACAGTCCATGCAAGGCACGCGCGGATAGGGAGCGCTGCGTGCTTCGCGACAAGGACGCGCAAGCCGTCAGGGACCGGCCCTGCGATGCTGGATCCGGCCGTTCCGGCTCAGTCTGCCTGCTTGCGCAGGAAGGCCGGGATGTCGTACGTATCGACACCCTTCTCCTGCAGCGCGGCCACGTGGGCCGACGCCGATTCACGCGAGCTGCGCCACACTGCCGGGGTATCCAGGCCGCTGTAGTCCGGCGAGCTGTGATGCGTGGCCGCCGCAGCCATGCCGGCCATCATCTGCACCGGGATGTTGTCGGTGCCGGTCTTGAGCAGGGTCATCGGCTGCTGCTTCTTGGCCGAACGGCCCAGGCCCGTCGCCACCACGGTCACGCGCAGGGCATCGCCCATCGCGTCGTCGTACACCGTACCGAAGATCACGGTCGCATCTTCCGCGGCGTAGCTGCGGATGGTGTTCATGACTTCCTTGGTTTCCGACAGCTTGAGCGAACGGCTGGCGGTGATGTTGACCAGCACACCGCGCGCGCCCGACAGGTCCACGCCTTCCAGCAGCGGGCTGGCCACGGCCTGCTCGGCAGCCAGGCGGGCGCGGTCGACGCCCGACACGGTGGCCGTACCCATCATGGCCTTGCCCTGCTCGCCCATCACCGTCTTCACGTCTTCGAAGTCGACGTTCACCAGACCGTCCACGTTGATGATTTCGGCAATGCCGGCCACGGCGTTGTGCAGCACGTCGTCGGCGCACTGGAAGCACTTGTCCATCTCGGCGTCATCGCCCATGACTTCGAAGAGCTTCTCGTTGAGCACCACGATCAGCGAATCGACCGAGCTTTCCAGTTCGCTCGATCCATGTTCGGCCACCTTGGCGCGGCGCGCGCCTTCGAAGTCGAACGGCTTGCTGACCACGCCCACCGTCAGGATGCCCATTTCCTTGGCCACCTGCGCCACGATCGGCGCGGCGCCGGTACCGGTGCCGCCGCCCATGCCGGCAGTGATGAAGACCATGTGGGCGCCGCGCAGTGCGTCCGCGATCTGCTCGCGGGCCTGCTCGGCGCAGTTGCGGCCGACTTCCGGCTTGGCGCCGGCACCCAGGCCGGAATTGCCCAGTTGGAGCACGCGCGAAGCGGTCGAGCGCTTCAGTGCCTGCGCGTCGGTGTTCATGCAGATGAATTCAACACCCTGCACGCCGCGGCTGATCATGTGCTGCACGGCATTGCCGCCCGCGCCGCCCACGCCCACCACTTTGATGATGGTGCCGTCCATCACTTCCGTTTCGATCATGTCAAAGTCCATCACTGCCTCCGAGAAAAATCAGTCCCCAGACTTTGCAGCCTCCCCGCCGCAACCCCTGGTTCCTGAACAAGAAACCGATTAAAAGAAATTGTTCCCTTCAACGCGCCATCCCTGCCTAGGTAGACACGAACGACAAAGACAGCGCGACTTTCCTTTCGTCAGACAAGCTTCACGTCAGAAGTTGCCGACAAACCATTCCTTCATGCGGCCCCACACCTGCTTGACCGAACCGCTCTGCACCGCAACCTTTCGTCCGCGCATGCGCTGCACGCGGCCTTCTAGCAGCAGGCCCATCACCGTGGCATAGCGCGGGCTCTTCACCACCTCATGCAAGTTGCCGCGGTACTCCGGCACGCCCACGCGCACCGGCTTCAGGAAGATGTCCTCGCCAAGCTCCACCATGCCCGGCATCATCGCCGTGCCACCAGTGATCACCACGCCGGACGAGAGCAGCTCTTCGTAGCCCGACTCGCGCACCACCTGGTGCACCAGCGAATACAGTTCCTCGATGCGCGGCTCGATCACCGCCGCCAGCGCCTGGCGCGACAGCGTGCGCGTGCCGCGGTCGCCCACGCCCGGAACCTCGATCATGTCGTCCGGGTCGGCAATGGCCTGCTTGGCGATGCCGTACTGGATCTTGATGTCCTCGGCGTCCGGTGTCGGCGTGCGCAGCGCCATGGCGATGTCGTTGGTGATCTGGTCGCCGGCGATGGGGATCACGGCCGTGTGGCGGATCGCGCCTTCGCTGAAGATGGCGATGTCGGTGGTGCCGCCGCCGATGTCGACCAGCACCACGCCCAGCTCCTTCTCATCCTCGGTCAGCACAGCCAGGCTCGAAGCGAGCGGCTGCAGGATCAGGTCATGCACTTCCAGGCCGCAGCGGCGCACGCACTTGACGATGTTCTGCGCCGCGCTGACCGCGCCGGTGACGATATGCACCTTCACTTCCAGCCGGATGCCGCTCATGCCGATCGGCTCGCGCACATCTTCCTGGCCGTCGATGATGAATTCCTGCGTCAGGATGTGCAGGATCTGCTGGTCGGTCGGGATATTGACCGCCTTGGCGGTTTCGATCACGCGTGCCACGTCGGTCTGCGTGACCTCCTTGTCCTTGATGGCCACCATGCCGCTCGAGTTGAAGCTGCGGATATGGCTGCCGGCAATGCCGGTGAACACTTCGGCAATCTTGCAGTCGGCCATCAGCTCGGCCTCTTCGAGCGCCTTCTGGATCGACTGCACGGTGGCCTCGATGTTGACCACGACCCCTTTCTTCAGACCCTTGGACTCGGACTGGCCCATCCCGATCACCTCGTAGCTGCCGTCGGGGCGCAGTTCCGCCACCACGGCCGCCACCTTCGAGGTGCCGATATCGAGACCGACCAACAGGTCCTTGTATTCCTTGCTCATCGGTTTTTCTCCGCGTTCTTGCTCTTCAGTCGCGTCGGATTGTTGTTGGAAGTACCAGTTGCCGTTGTTCCCGTGCCGGCCGCCGCCTTGGCCTTCGCGGCTGCCGCAGCCTGCGCGTCGGTCAGGAAGCGCGCGTTGGCCGTGCGGATCGCAAACCCGTTCGGGTAGCGCAGGTCCGCGTAGTCGATCTGCTTGCCCCACTGCTCGGTGACCTGGGGCCACGCGGCGACGAAGCGCTTCACGCGCTGCTCCATCGCCGCGCGTTCCTCGTCGTTCTGCTCGCGGCCCAGTTCCACCACCATGCCGTTGGAAAGCCTGGTGCGCCAGGCATAGCGCCCGGACAGCGCCACCGACAGCGGTTCGGCCTTGAGCGGCTTGAACCATTCGCGCATGACCTCGAGCTTCTCGATCACGTCGCCTTCGCTGTCGGGCGGGCCGTCCAGCGCCAGCAGCTGGGCGTCTTCCTCGGCCTCGGCGGTATTGGCAACGAAAACCTCGCCATAGGTATTGATCAGCCTGCCGCTGTCGGGAGCGCCCCAGGTGCCTAGCGGCTCGTGCTCCTCGACTTCCACGGTCAGCCCGTTGGGCCATTCGCGCCGCACGCTGGCGCGCCGCACCCAGGGCACCGACTCGAATACCTGCCGCGCCGCGTTCAGGTCCAGCGTAAAGAAGTTGCCGGTCAGCTTGCCCACCGCATTGGCCCGCACACTCGGCGCGTTGACGTGGCGCAGCGTGCCGCCGTCCATCGGCGCCACCACCACATGGGTAATGGCGAACACGGGCCGCTGCGCCAGCCACAGCAAACCAGCCGCGAGCGCCATCAGCGCCACCAGCGCGTAAAGCGCGGAGGCGATCAGGTTGAGCAGGCGTGCGTTATGCCACATGGTGCGAGGTCGTCCGGTGCGGTCTTGCCAGGGTTATTCGGGTTTCCAGTGTTCGTTCGGATGCAGGTCCAGCGTCGCGGCGGCCACCACCTGCATGACGAAGTCCTCATAGCTGATGCCAGCCGCGCGCGCGGCCATCGGCACCAGCGAATGGCCGGTCATGCCCGGCGAGGTATTCATCTCAAGCAGGAAAGGCTTGCCGTCGGCGCGCAGCATCACGTCCGCGCGCGCCCAGCCACGGCAGCCCAGCACGCGGTAGGCCTGCACCGCCAGTTGCTGCACTTCGCGCTCAACCTCGGCGCTCAGGCCCGACGGACACAGATATTGGGTATCGTCAGTAAAGTACTTATTTTGATAGTCGTAGTTGGAATCCGGCGCGACGATGCGGATCACCGGCAGCGCTTCGGCCGTGGCGCCCTCCCCGACGATCGGGCAGGTCAGCTCGGCGCCGTCGATGAAGGTCTCGGCGATGACGTCGTTGTCCAGCGCCGCCGCCTTCTCGAAGGCTTCGCGCATCTGCGACGCGTCGGTGACCTTGCTCAGGCCGATCGACGAGCCCTCGCGCGCCGGCTTGACGATCAGCGGCAGACCCAGGTCGGCCACGACCGCGTCGAAATCCGTATCGGCATACAGCATGGCGAAGCGCGGCGTGGACAGGTCGTGCGTCATCCACAAGCGCTTGGTCGCCTGCTTGTCCATCGCCAGCGCGGAAGCCAGCACGCCGCTGCCCGTGTAGGGCACGCCGAGCTGCTCGAGCAGGCCCTGCATGGTGCCGTCCTCGCCGTAGCGGCCGTGCAGCGCGATAAAGACGCGGTCAAAACCCGCCGCTGCCAATTCGGCCACGCCCTGCTTGCCCGGATCGAAACCATGCGCGTCGACGCCGCGCGACTGCAGCGCGGCCAGCACGCCGCTGCCGGACATCAGCGAGATCTCGCGCTCGGCCGAGCGGCCACCGTACAGCACGCCGACCTTGCCCAGCGATTTCGGGTCGATCTTGGGATGGGCGACGAAGCTCATGCCGCACCTCCGGCCTGCAGCGGCTGCTGATGCGAGACCACTTGCCCCGGCACCGCGCCGATCGAGCCGGCCCCCATGGTCACGACCACATCGCCGGGCCGGGCGGCACTCATGATGGCCTGCGGCATCTCCTCCATCTGCTCCACGAAAACAGGTTCGACCTTGCCTGCCACACGCAGGGCACGGGTCAGCGCGCGGCCATCGGCCGCGACGATCGGCGCTTCGCCGGCGGCATAGACTTCCGCCAGCAACAGCGCGTCAACGGTGCCCAGCACCTTGACGAAATCCTCGAAACAATCGCGCGTACGCGTGAACCGGTGCGGCTGGAACGCCAGCACCAGGCGGCGGTCCGGGAATGCGCCACGCGCGGCAGCGAGCGTGGCGGCCATTTCCACCGGGTGGTGGCCGTAGTCGTCGACCAGCGTGAACGTGCCGGTGCCGTCCGCCGTGGCCACTTCGCCGTAGCGCTGGAAGCGGCGTCCCACACCGTGGAACTCGCGCAGCGCCTTGACGATGGCGGCGTCGGGCACCTCGAGTTCGGTGGCGATGGCGATCGCGGCGAGCGCGTTCTGCACGTTGTGCAGGCCCGGCAGGTTCAGCACCACGTCCAGCGGTGGCTCGGTATTGCCGTTGAGCTGGCGCAGCACGGTGAAATGCATCTGGCCGTCGACGGCGCGTGCGTTGACCGCGCGGATCTGGGCGTCCTCGGCAAAGCCGTAGCGCACCACCGGCTTGGACACGAACGGCAGGATCTCGCGCACGTTCGGGTCGTCCACGCAGAGCACGGCGATGCCGTAGAACGGCAGGCGCTGCGTGAATTCGACGAACGCCTGCTTGAGCCGCGCAAAGTCGTGGCCGTAGGTGTCCATGTGGTCGGCATCGATATTGGTGATGACCTCGATGACCGGGAACAGGTTGAGGAACGACGCGTCGGATTCGTCCGCCTCGGCCACGATGAAGTCGCCCGTGCCCAGGCGCGCGTTGGCGCCGGCGGAATTCAGGCGGCCGCCGATCACGAAGGTCGGGTCCAGCCCGCCTTCGGCCAGCACCGAGGCCACCAGGCTCGTCGTAGTGGTCTTGCCGTGCGTGCCGGCGATGGCCACGCCCTGCTTCAGGCGCATCAGTTCGGCCAGCATCACCGCGCGCGGCACCACCGGGATGCGCTTGCTGCGGGCCGCCAGCACTTCGGGGTTGTCGCCGCCCACGGCAGTGGAAACCACCACGGCGTTGGCGCCGGTGATATTGGCCGCGTCATGCCCGTGCATGACCGTGGCGCCCAGCGAGGCCAGGCGCCGCGTGGCGGCATTGCTGCCCACATCGGAACCCGAGACCTTGTAGCCCAGGTTCAACAGGACCTCGGCGATGCCGCTCATGCCGGCGCCGCCGATGCCTACGAAGTGGATGTTCTTGACGATATGCTTCATTGAGTCACTACATGTATTGGGCTTCAGTCCCTGGCCATCTGGCTGCACACCTCGGCTACGCGCCGGGTCGCCTCAGGCTTGGCCAGTCCGCGCGCCAGGCGCGCCATCTCTTTCAGTTGCGGCCGGTTCAGGCCGGCGATGGTTTTCGCCAGCCCGTCCGCCGTCAGTTCTTTTTGCTGCACGAGCAGGGCCGCGCCCTGCTTCGACAGGAATTCCGCATTGGTCGTCTGGTGATCGTCCACCGCATGCGGGAACGGCACGAACAGCGCCGCCACACCGGCGGCCGCCACTTCCGACACCGTCATCGCGCCCGCGCGGCAGATCACCAGGTCGGCGTCGGCATACGCCTTCGCCATGTCGTCGATAAAAGGCACGGTCTGTGCAGACACCTGCGCGGCGGCATAGTTCGCGCGCAATGTGTCGATCTGCTTCGCCCCCGCCTGGTGCGTAACCACCGGACGCTGATCTTCCGGCAGCATGGCGATGGCCTTCGGCACGACTTCGTTGAGCGCCGCGGCGCCCAGGCTGCCGCCAACCACCAGTACGTTCAGCGGACCGGTACGCTGGTCATAGCGCGCCTCGGGCTCCGCCATATGCGCCAGCTCTTCGCGCACCGGGTTGCCGGTCCACTCGCTGCCAGGCAGCGTGTCCGGAAACGCGCACAGCACGCGGTCCGCGACCTTGGCCAGCACCTTGTTGGCCAGCCCGGCGATCGAGTTCTGCTCGTGCAGCACCAGCGGGCGCCCGATCAGCGAGGCCATCATGCCCGCCGGGAAGGTGATATAGCCACCCATGCCCAGCACCACGCTCGGACGCACGCGGCGCAGCGCGCCGAGGCTCTGCCAGAACGCGCGCAGCAGGTTCAGCGGCAGCAGGAACTTGGTCACCAGCCCCTTGCCGCGCAGCCCGCCGAACTGGATGAACTCCATCGGGATGTCGTGCCTGGGCACCAGCGTGGCCTCCATGCCGGTACGGTTGCCCAGCCAGACCACCTTCCAGCCCTGCTCGCGCAGCGCATGCGCGACCGCCAGCCCCGGGAAGACGTGCCCCCCGGTGCCGCCGGCCATCACGAGCAAGGTGCGCTGCTGCGTCATACCTTGCCTCCGCGCATCTCACCGTCATTCCCGCGCAGGCGGGAATCCAGTGTGTTTGAAACGCCGGCAAAAGCCGCTGGGTCCCCGCCTGCGCGGGGACGACGTTGGATTGGGCGCGTCAGCTTCATACCTTGCCTCCGCGCATCAATACCCGGTTTTCATAGTCAATGCGCAGCAGGATCGCCAGCGCCATGCAATTCATCAGGATGCCCGAGCCGCCATAGCTCACCAGCGGCAGCGTCAGCCCCTTGGTCGGCAGCAGGCCCAAGTTCACGCCCATATTGATGAAGGTCTGCCAGCCGATCCACACGCCGATGCCCTTGGCCACCAGGCCGGCAAAGGTGCGGTCGAGCTGCAGTGCGGTGCGGCCGATATTGAACGCGCGGCGCACCATCCAGTAGAACAGGATGATGACGACCAGCACGCCCACGAAGCCGAATTCCTCGCCGATCACGGCGAGGATGAAGTCGGTATGCGCTTCGGGCAGGTAGTGCAGCTTCTCGATGCTGCCGCCCAGGCCGACGCCGGTCCACTCCCCGCGCCCGAAGGCGATCAGCGAGTGCGTGAGCTGGTAGGCCTTGCCGAGCGCATTGCTCTCTTCCCACGGGTTGAGGTACGCGAAAATCCGCTCGCGCCGCCATGGCGACGCCGTGATCAGCAGCGCGAACGCGCCGACCGCCACGCCGACCAGCCCGGCGAACAGCTTGCCGTTGATGCCGCCCAGGAACAGGATGCCCATGGCCACTGCGGCAATCACCAGGAACGCCCCCATGTCGGGCTCGAGCAGCAGCAGCATGCCGACCACCACCACGGCCACACCCATTGGCAGGAAGCCCTTGGACACAGTCTGCATCCACTCCTGCTTGCGCACCGTGTAGTTGGCGGCGTACAGCACCACGGCCAGCTTCATCAGCTCCGACGGCTGGAAGTTCATGACGCCGAGCGGGATCCAGCGGCGCGCGCCGTTCACGCCCTTGCCGACGAACGGCACCAGCACCACCACCAGCAGCAGGAGCGCGATGATGAAGAGCTTGGGCGCGTAGCGGTCCCACACCTTGACCGGAATCTGGAATGCCGCCAGCCCCACCGAAAACCCGATCAGCAGCGCGAACGCATGCCGCACCAGGAAGTGGCTTTCGCGGTAGTTGGCGTAGCGCGGCGAATCCGGCAGCGCGATCGAGGCCGAGTAGACCATCACCAGGCCGAGCGCGAGCAGCACGATCGCCACCCACAGCAGGGGCTGGTCGTACTCCATCATGCGCGAGCGGGTCGGCTTGACGCCGGATACCGCGTCGCGCAGGCCACCCCAGGCGTTGCCGATGGTGGCGCCGATGAAACCGCTGCGCTTGACCTGCGAGTCACTCATGGCATGATCCCCCGCGACAGGGCCAGTTCTTCCACCGCCGACCGGAACACTTCGGCGCGGTGCACATAGTTGCGGAACATGTCCAGGCTGGCACAGGCCGGCGACAGCAGCACCACGTCGCCGCGCTCGGCCAGTTCCGCCGCCTTGTTCACGGCGTCTTCGAGCGTGGCAGCGTCGACCAGCGACGCACCGCTGCCCTGCAGCGCATCGCGCAGCTCGCCAGCGGCACGTCCGATCAGCACCACCGCACGCGCGTATTGCGCCACCGGCGCGGCCAGCGGCGAGAAGTCCTGCCCCTTGCCTTCGCCGCCGGCGATCAGCACGACGCGCTTGTCCAGCCCGGACAGCGCGGCCACCGTGGCGCCCACGTTGGTGCCCTTGCTGTCGTCGAAATACTCGATGTCGTCAATCGTCGCGACCCACTCCACGCGGTGCGGCTCGCCACGGTACTCGCGCAGGCCGTGCAGCAGCGCGTTGAGCGGCAGGTCGATGGCCCGGCACAGCGCCAGCGCCGCCATGGCGTTGGTGGCGTTGTGCATGCCGCGGATGTGCAGCGCGTCGGCCGGCATCAGGCGCTTGTGGCGCACCGGCACGGCTTCCTGCGCGGCGGCATCGGCCTTGCGGCGGCGCGGCTTGCCCTCCCCTTCCGCCTCCGTATCGGGTTCGGCCAGCACCAGCCAGGGCATGCCGCCCTCGCGCAGCACGCCGAAGCTGCCGGGCGTCTCGGGCAGGTCGGTGCCGAACGTCACCGGCGCCGTGCCCGGACGGGCCATGTCCATGGTCAGGCGGTCATTGCGGTTCAGCACCTGCACGCAGGCCGTGCCGGCCGGGCCGAAGATGCGCGCCTTGGACGCGGCATAGGCTTCCATCGAGCCATGCCAGTCGAGGTGGTCCTGCGTGACGTTGAGCACGGTCGCCGCGTGCGGCGCCAGCGTGTGCGTGGTTTCGAGCTGGAAGCTCGACAGCTCCAGCACCCAGACGTCGGGCAGCGTGGCCGAGGCAATGCAGGCCGACAGCTTGTCCAGCGCCGACGGGCTGATATTGCCGGCCACCGCCACGCTCTTGCCGGCGCGCTCCACAAGACGGCCGGTCAGCGCCGTGGTGGTGGTCTTGCCATTGGTGCCGGTAATTGCCAGCACCTTCGGCGCATAGCCGGACTCGGCCTGCAGGTGCGCCAGCGCGCGCGCGAACAGCTCGATCTCGCCCCACACCGGGATGCCGCGCCCCCGCGCCGTGGCCAGCAATGCGCCGGTGCCGGACTCCAGCGGCGACAGGCCCGGGCTGATCGCCACCAGGCCGATGCCGTCGAGCAGGCTTTCGGCAAACGGACCGCCCACGAACTCGGCCGACATCAGCTCGGCCTGCAGGAAGGCAAGGTTGGCGGGGGCCTCGCGCGTGTCGGCCACGCGCACCGCGCAGCCATTCAGGCCACACCAGCGCGCCATGGCCAGCCCCGATTCGCCGAGGCCCAGTACCAGCACATGAGGTTTTTGCAGCTCGCCAAACACTTCGTATTCCTGCCTTTTGAGTTCAGTAATCCTGTTGTCTATATAGAGAGCGCCGGGATCAGCGCAGCTTCAGCGTGGACAACCCGATCAGCACCAGCAGCATGGTGATGATCCAGAACCGCACGGTGACCTGCGTTTCCTTCCAGCCGCTCAGCTCGAAATGGTGGTGCAGCGGCGCCATGCGGAAGAGCCGGCGCCCTTCGCCATAGCGGCGCTTGGTGATCTTGAACCACGTGACCTGCAGCATCACCGACACGGTTTCCACCACGAAGATGCCGCCCATCACGAACAGCACGATCTCCTGGCGTACGATCACGGCCACGGTGCCGAGCGCGCCGCCCAGCGCCAGCGCGCCGACGTCGCCCATGAACACCTGCGCCGGGTGCGCGTTGAACCAGAGGAAGGCCAGGCCGGCGCCGGCCATCGCCGAGCAGAAGATCAGCAACTCCCCTGCGCCGGGAATGTGCGGGAACAGCAGGTACTTGCTGTAGACCGAACTGCCCATCACATAGGCGAACACGCCCAGCCCGCTGCCGACCAGCACCACGGGCATGATCACCAGGCCGTCGAGGCCGTCGGTCAGGTTCACCGCGTTGCTGGAGCCGACGATCACCAGGTAGGTCAGCACGATGAAGCCGGCCACGCCGAGCGGGTAGCTGACTTCCTTGAAGAAGGGCACGATCAGGTTGGACTTGTACGGCATGTCCAGCGACAGGCCGCCCTCGACCCAGCTCAGGAACAGGTCCCAGACCCGCACATTGCTGCTCTCGGAGACCGAGAACGCGAGATAAACGGCGGCGACCAGCCCGATCAGCGTCTGCCAGAAGAACTTCTCGCGGCTCGACATGCCGCGCGGGTCGCGATAAACCACCTTGCGGTAGTCGTCGACCCAGCCGATGGCGCCGTAGCCGATCGTGACCAGCATCACCACCCAGATGAAGCGGTTGCCCCAGTCGCACCACAGCACAGTGGAGATGGCGATGGAGACTAGCACCAGCACGCCGCCCATGGTCGGCGTGCCGGACTTGACCAGGTGGGTCTGCGGGCCGATGGTGCGCACGGCCTGGCCGACCTTCAGTTCGGTCAGCTTGCGGATGACCCACGGACCGGCGGCGAGGCCGATCACCAGCGCGGTGAGGTTGGCCATCACCGCGCGGAAGGTCAGGTAGTTGACGACCCGAAGGAAGCTGTAATCGTTTTGCAGCCACTGGGCCAGAGCCAATAACATCGTGTTTTCTTACTTAGTGTGCGGAAGTGTCTGCGACCAGCGCATCCACGATCCGTTCCATGCGCATGAAGCGCGATCCCTTCACCAGCACGGCGCCAGCCCTGGCCACCATGCCCCCTGCGTCTTCCCCCAGCGCCTGGGCGAGGTCCTCTGCCCGGCCGAAATGCCTGCCCTCCGCGCCAAAAGCCTGCACCGCATGCGTGGCCAGTTCACCCGTGGCCCATAACGCTTCGATGCCACGCGCCTGCGCATAGGCGCCGATCTCCGTGTGGAAGGCCGGCCCCTGGTCGCCCACTTCGCCCATGTCGCCAAGCACCAGCAGGCGCGGCGCGGCAAACCCGGCCAGCACGTCGATCGCGGCACGCATGGAATCAGGGTTGGCGTTGTAGGTGTCGTCGATCACCACCGTGCCGCCCGGCGTGTGCTTGACCTGCAGGCGGCCCTTGACCGCCTTGAACGCGGCCAGTCCTTCCTGGATGGCCGGCACCTGCACGCCGGCAGCCAGCGCACACGCGGTTGCCGCGAGCGCGTTGCGGACGTTGTGCGTGCCGAGCAGGGCAAGGCGGACCTCGAACGCATGGCCCGGTGCGCGGACCTGCATCACCTGCACGCCGTCGACCAGCGCCACGGTGGCATGCACGTCCGCGTCAGGCGTGGTGCCAAAGCTGAGCACGCGGCGCGTGCCGGCAGCCTCGCGCCAGATGGCGGCATGCTGGCCGCCGCTCTCCTCGTCGAGCGGGAACACGGCCACGCCATCGGCAGGCAGCGCGGCAATGGCCGCGGCGTGCTCATGGGCCACGGCTTCCACGCTGACCATGAATTCCTGGTGTTCGCGCTGGGCATTCGTGATCACCGCGACGGTCGGCTGGGCGATGCCGGCCAGGTAGACCGTTTCGCCCGGATGGTTCATGCCGAGTTCAAGCACCGCCAGCCGGTGCGCCGCGCGCAGGCGCAGCACCGTCAGCGGCAGGCCGATGTCGTTGTTCAGGTTGCCGCCCGTGGCCAGGCGATGATCTTCGCCCACTGCCGCGGCGAAGATCGCCGCGATCATCTCCTTGACCGTGGTCTTGCCGTTGCTGCCCGTCACCGCTACCGCCGGCAGCGTGAACTGGCGGCGCCAGCCGGCCCCGAGTTCGCCGAGCGCGATGCGGGTGTCCGGCGCGACGATGGCCGGCACGCCGGCATCGACATCGCGGCTCACCAGCACGGCGGCGGCGCCGCGCGCCACCACGTCGGCGACGAAATCATGGGCATCGAAGCGCTCGCCCTTGAGCGCAACGAACAGGTCGCCCGGCTCGACCGTGCGGCTGTCCGTATGCACGCGGGCAAAACCCCGGGTGCCGTCGCCCGAAACACGCGCGCCGGCAATCCAGCCGGCGGCTTCCTGCAAACTGGTCATCACTGATTGGCTCATGCCGATACCCCCCGCGTGGCGAGGGCCAGGCGTACATGCTCGCGGTCCGAGAACGGCCGCTTGCGGCCCTGGATTTCCTGTGTGGCCTCATGGCCCTTGCCGGCCACCAGCACCACGTCGGCACCGGCCGCGTGCTTGATTGCGTAAAGGATGGCAGCGGCGCGGTCCTCGATCTGGCGCCCGCGCGCGCGGTCGGCCATGCCGTCGGCAATGGCGTCGAGGATGTCCTGCGGATCCTCGCTGCGCGGGTTGTCGCTGGTCAGCACGATCTCGTCCGCGAGGCGCTCGGCCACGCCGCCCATCAGCGGACGCTTGATCGGATCACGGTCGCCGCCGCAGCCGAACACGCACCACAGGCGGCCATTGCGCGCCTGCGCGACCGGACGCAGCGCTTCGAGCGTCTTCTCCAGCGCGTCGGGCGTGTGCGCGTAATCGACCACGGCCAGCGGGCCGTCCTGGCCCGCGTGCGCACCGAACAGCTCCATGCGGCCGTCCACGGGCGAGAGCGCGCGCAGTGCGGCGAGTGCGGCGTCCCAGGCCACGCCATTGGCCAGCGCCGCCCCCAGCACCGCGAGCAGGTTGCTGACGTTGAAGGCGCCGATCATCGGCGTGGCCACATCGGCGTTGCCGAAGCTGCCATCGATATGGAAGGCGGTGCCGGTCGCCGTCGCGCGGACACCGGTGGCACGCAACCACTGTCCACGCGCCCCGCTGACCGAGGCGCCCGCCGCGCCGTCGATGCCGTATTCGATCACGTGCGGTGCCTGGATAGCCGCGCCATTGGACGCCAGCAGTCGCCGGCCCATCGCGTCGTCGCGGTTGATCACGGCGGTGCGCAGTCCGTCCCAGCGGAACAGGCGCACCTTGGCGGCCTCGTACTCCGCCATGGTGCCGTGGTAATCGAGATGGTCCTGCGTCAGGTTGGTCAGGACCGCCACCGAGAAGTGCGTGCCGGCCACGCGCTCCTGCTCGAGCCCGTGCGAAGACACTTCCATCGTCACCGCACGCGCGCCGGCGTCGTGCAGGCTCGCCAGGCTGGCCTGCAACTGCACGGCGTCCGGCGTGGTGAAGCCGGTCGGCTGCAGCGCATCCGGAAAGCCGGTTCCGAGCGTGCCAATGGTCGCGCATGGCGTACCGGTGGCCTGCAGCAGACGCGCCAGCCACTGGCTGCACGAGGTCTTGCCATTGGTGCCCGTGATGCCGGTCACCGCCAGCCCGCGCGCAGGATTGCCGTGCCAACCGGCAGCGATCGGGCCGGCCAACTGGTACAGGTTGTCCAGCGCCAGGTGCGGCACGGCGTCGCCGAACGGCCAGTCGTACCCGTCGGCCTCATAGAGGATGGCGCCGGCACCCGCGGCAATGGCCTGCGCGATATGCGGCCGGCCGTCGGTCGACAGGCGGTCGTTGCCGAGCACGTAGGCAACAAAGACGTCGCCGCGCACCAGCCGGCGCGTGTCGCCGGTCAGCTGGGCATTGGCCGGCACCCTGGTACGCAGCCAGGCCAGCGCGTCGCTGGCCTGTGCGGTGATTTCGAGCGGGAGCAGCGGCTTGGCCGTCATTGCGTCGAGCTCCACGGTTCGCTTTCCTGGACCTTGTCGCTGACCACGAGCTGGCGGATCGGCGAGTCGGGCTGGACGTTCAGTGCGCGCAGCGTGCCACCGGTAATCGCGGCAAAGACCGGGCCGGCCACGGCGCCGCCGTAGTGGCTGCCGGCGGTCGGCTCGTCCACGCTGACGGCCACGATCACGCGCGGGTTCGACATCGGCGCCAGGCCGATGAACGACGCGCGGTACTTGCTGCGGTTGTAGCCGCGGCCTTCGTGCTTGTACGCGGTGCCGGTCTTGCCGCCGACGCGGTAGCCCATCACCTGCGCTTCCGGCGCGGTGCCGCCCGGCGCGGTCACGGTCTCGAGCATGGCGCGCACGTCGCGGGCGACCTGCGGCGACAGGATGCGTTCGCCGGTGGCAGGGCCGTTGGTGCGGAACATTGACACGGGGATGATCTCGCCGTCATGCGCGAAGATCGTGTAGGCATGCGCCATCTGGAACAGCGACACCGACAGGCCGTAGCCGTAGGACATGGTGGCCTGCTCGATGGGGCGCCAGCTCTTGTACGGGCGCACGCGCCCCGCCACGGCACCGGGGAAGCCGATCTTGGGCGCCTGGCCGAGGCCGACGCTGGTGAACATGTCCCACATTTCCTGGGGCTTCATCATCATCGCGATCTTGGTCGTGCCGATATTGCTCGACTTCTGGATCACGCCGCCCACGGTCAGCGCGCCGTAGTTGTGGGTATCACTGATGGTGGCGCCTTCGAAGTTGTACTTGCCGGTGGTAACGACCACCGTGGACGGCGTCACGCGCTTGAGCTGCAGGGCAAGGCCGATGGTGATCGGCTTCATCATCGAGCCCGGCTCGAAGGTGTCGGTCAGCACGCGGTTGCGCAGCTGTTCGCCCGACAACCGGGAGCGGTCGTTCGGGTTGTAGGTTGGCCAGTTGGCCAGCGCCAGCACTTCGCCGGTCTGCGCGTCGAGCACCACCGCGCTGGCCGCCTTCGCCTTGCTGCGCTCGACCACCGCCTTCAGCTCGTTGTAGGCCAGGTACTGGATCTTGGCGTCGATCGACAGCTGCATGTCCGTGCCATCGCGCGGCGTCTTGATGATGCCGACGTCCTCGACCACGCGGCCCAGGCGGTCCTTGATCACCTGGCGCGCGCCGGGGCGCCCGGCCAGGCCGGCTTCGCGCGCGAGTTCCACGCCTTCCTGGCCGCGGTCCTCGACATTGGTGAAGCCGACGATGTGGGCCATCGCCTCGCCTTCCGGGTAGAAGCGCTTGTACTCGCGGGTCTGGTGGATGCCTTCGATCTTCAGCGCGGCGATCTTCTCCGCCGCATCAGGCTGGACCTGGCGTTTCAGGTAGACAAAGCTCTTGTCCTCCGACAGCTTGCGGCCCAGTTCCTTCTCGGACATGTCGAGCAGCTTCGCGAGCTGGCGGATCTTGGCGGCTTCGACCTTGTCGGGCACGTCTTCGGGCACCGCCCAGATCGCCTTGACCGGCAGGCTGGTGGCCAGCACCAGGCCGTTGCGGTCCAGGATCTTGCCGCGCGTGGCCGGCAGCTCAAGCGTGCGCTGGAAGCGTTTCTTGCCTTCGGCCTCGTAGAACTGGTTGCCGGGACCCTGGATCCACATCGCGCGTACGGCCAGCGCCACGAACGCCGCGAACATCAGGAACACGACGAACTTGGAACGCCACATCGGCAGGCGCAGGCCCAGCACGGGGCTGGCCGAGAACTGGCCGGTGCGCGGACGCGAGTTGTTCGGGCGGTTGCGCGAGGCGGCGCCGATGCGTGCCATGCTCATGGACGTTCCTCCCCGGCAGGGGCGGAGGCGCCAGCCGCGGGCGCCGGTGCTGCCTGCGGCAGCACGATGCCCGACAGGTACTGGGTCTTGCCCGCCATGACCGGCGCCATGCGCAGCTGGGTGCGCGCCGCGTCGGCAATGCGCGCGCTCTTGCCCAGCGCGCTTTGCTGGTACTGCAGCCGCGACCAGTCGATGTCGAGCTGCCTTTCTTCGGCCTGCGCGCGCTCCAGCGCCACAAACAGCGTGCGCGCCTGATGCTGCGCGCTGACCAGCGAGAGCGCACAGAAGATCAGCGCGGCGAGCAGGAAGAAGGTCAGTCGGTTCATGCCGGCACCGCCCCCCGGCCCGGTGCGGCCGGCGCCAGTTTCTCGGCCACGCGCATCACGGCCGAGCGTGCGCGCGGGTTGTCGGCAATTTCCTGCGCGCCGGGCTTGACGCGGCCCAGCAGGCGCAGCGTGGGCTGCGGCAGGTCGGCCGCACGCAGCGGCGCGCGGCGCAGCGCCGGATCGGCATCCTGCTGGGGACGGGCGTGCGCCGCCATGAACCGCTTGACGATGCGGTCCTCCAGCGAATGGAAGCTGATCACCACGAGGCGCCCCCCTACCTGCAGCAGCTCATAGGCCGCCTTCAGCCCTCTTTCGAGGTCCTCAAGCTCTTGATTGACGTGAATCCGTAGAGCCTGAAAGGTGCGGGTCGCAGGGTCCTGACCCTTCTCGCGTGTTTTGACGGCTTTCGCCACGAGCGCGGCAAGGTCGGCAGTAGTGGCGATGGGTCCGCCATCGCCGGGTTCGCGCCGGCGAGCAACAATCGCCTTTGCAATCTGTACAGCAAACCGTTCTTCCCCATAGTCTCGTATCACCCTGGCAATGTCCTGCTCTTCCGCCTGCGCCAGCCACTCGGCGGCGGTGATGCCGCGCGTGGTGTCCATGCGCATGTCCAGCGGGCCCTCGAAACGAAAGGAAAACCCCCTCGCCGCCTCATCGATCTGGGGCGAGCTGATCCCCAGGTCGAGCAGCACGCCAGCCACATGGCCGCGCCCGGCCAGGCGCTCGCCCATGTCTGCAAAGCTCGCGTGCTCAATGGAGAAGCGGGCATCCTGGATGGTGCCCGCTTCTGCGATTGCTGCTGGGTCCTTGTCGAACGCGACGAGGGCCCCGTCTGGCCCCAGCCGGGCCAGAACCGCCCGGCTGTGCCCTCCCCTGCCGAAGGTGCCGTCCACGTAAACACCGTCCGGCCGCCAGACCAGCGCCTCGACGGCCTCGTCCAGCAGCACGGTGCGATGGCGCAGGGCGGGGGTTGCCGGCGATCCGGTAGGACTCATGACCTCGTCAGAAAGAGAAATTCTTCAATGCTTCCGGCATGCCCTGCGCCATCGCCTGCTGTTCCTTGGCGGCGTATGTCGCGGCATCCCAGACTTCGAAATGGCTGCCCATGCCGAGCACCATGACTTCCTTGTCGAGCATGGCGGCACTGCGCAGCTCCGGTGCGATCAGCACGCGGCCTGCGCCGTCCATTTCCACGTCGGCGGCGTTGCCCAGGAAGATGCGCTTCCACCAGTGCGCATCCATCGGCAGCGCCGCGATCCGTTCCCGGAAACTTTCCCACTCGGGCCTGGGAAACAGCAGCAGGCAGCCGTCCGGGTGCTTGGTCAGCGTCACCCGGCCCTCGGCCTGCTGTTGCAGCGCTTCCCGGTGCCGCGACGGAATGGACATCCGCCCCTTGGCATCCAGCGAGAGCGCCGATGCTCCCTGAAACAAGCTCGCCCCCCGGTCCGGCCGGCGACTGGCTTGCCGGCACGTGCGTGAATCGCTCAGTTCCCGACCCGGGGATGATCCCACGGACAGGGCTCAATTTCACACAAAAATACACTTCCTCACACTATTTCCCACTTTAGAGGAAGCAATTTGGCGGGTCAAGGCTCGCTGCGGGGCAACAAACCGGGATTTTCGAATCAGAACAAAGACTTAGCGCGCACACCTGCGCGCACGGCAAACATGAATCCTTAATGAAATGAAGATCTTAGGGAGGAAAGCAGAGAAACCACCTGAGAACTGCCGGGGGGAGGGACTGCCGACGGTGCGGGAAAGACCGGCCCGCAACCGTGGGGAAGGATACAACATTTGGCAGGCAAGGCCGCCGCCACGGGCCCCGCGCAGGGCCCGTCCGGATCGTCAGATCCGGTACGCGGCGGTAGTCATCACGCGCGACGCGCCGCGCATCAGCGCGCGCACCGGAGCGGGCAACGGCACGCCGCCGGCAGCGCGGGCGGCATCGCCGTGGCGGATCTCGTCATCGCGCATCTGTTCGAGGATGACGCGCGAGCGGCCATCGGCGGCAGGCAGGCGTTCGAGGTGGCCGCTCAGATGCTGCTCGACCTGGTGCTCGGTCTCGGCCACGAAGCCCAGGCTGACGCGGTCGCCGGCTCGTCCGGCCAGGAAGCCGATGGCAAAGGCGCCGGCATACCACAGCGGATTCAGCAGGCTGGGCCGCGAATCCAGTTCGCGCAGCCGCTCTGCGCACCAGGCCAGGTGGTCCTCTTCCTCCCGCGCGGCTGCATCCATCTGGGCCCGCACCTCGCCATTTCGCGCGGTGAGCTTCTGCGCCTGGTAGAGGGCCTGCGCGCAGACCTCGCCGACATGGTTGATGCGCATGAGGCCGGCGACGTGATGGCGCTCCTCCGCACTGAGTTGCCCATCGTCGGGCGCCAGCCGGTCAGCCGGGTTGGCACGGCCCGAGCGCGTGGCGCCGGCAATAGCGCGCAATGCCATGTCGAATTCGCGGATGAAGGTGTCCATGCGGGAAAGCAAAAAGACCAGAGGGATGAAAAAGCGATCAGGCAAAAGGCCGGAAATCCGGGCCCGGCCCTGCCCCCCTGCCAAAGCAGGGAATCATGCCGCCGCAGACGGGCGAGAGCATCGGGATTACCCGCATTGTAGCAAGCCTCTAATTCCCGCCACCCCACGCCAGGCCTCGCAATTTACCGCTAAGTACACAAAAACCCTGAGTTGTTAAAAGCAGACAAAGGGGTTGGCACCGAATAGTGAATTAAGGGTTGTTTGTTACAGTGCTTCGCAACTTCTCACGAAGTTTGGCAGCAGGGAATGGAGACCCAGGAGGTTTCCCCGCTGACCACACAACAATCATTAGTGGAGATCCTAGAGCATGAAAAAATCGCTTATCGCGCTCGCGGCATTGGGCGCGTTTGCTGGTGCGGCACAAGCACAATCGAGCGTGACGCTTTACGGTGTGGTGGACGCCAACATCGAATACGTCAACAACGTTGGCACAGTACCGGTGGCAACCAACGGCTTCAATCGCGGCCAGTCCCATTCCGTCGCCCGCATGGATGCGGGCGGCCTGTCCGGCTCGCGCTGGGGCTTGCGCGGCACGGAGGATCTCGGCGGAGGCCTGAAGGCCGTGTTCGTGCTCGAAAGCGGCTTCAGCAGTGACAGTGGCGGCCTCCAGCAAAGCGGCCGCCTGTTTGGTCGCCAGTCGTTCGTGGGCCTGGAAAGCAACAGCGTTGGACGGTTCACCTTCGGCCGCCAGTACGTCTCGATGTTCGACGCCCTGGCCAACTTCTCGCCTACCGCCTATTCAACCCAGTACGAACCTGTCGTACTGCAGCAAGGCCCGAACTACCGCGAAGACAACACCATCAAGTACACCGGCAAGTTTGGCCCGATCACGGCGGGGGCCCACTGGTCGTTCGGGGCTGGCGTGGCCTTGCCTGCTACGGTTGGCGTGGCAACGCCGATCGGCGGCAACGGCGAAGTCCCGGGCCAGTTCCGGCGTGACACGGGCTACGGTGCAGCAGTGGCCTACGGTGCCGGCCCGTTCGGCGCGACCATTGGCTACGACCAGTGGAATCCGACCATCGGTACCGGCAACGGCACCGTCAAGAAGGCTGCGGTTGCAGCAAGCTATGCGTATGGCCCTGCCAAGATCATGGGCGGCTACCGTTGGGGCCAGCAGAAGAACGCGGCGGATGTGCTGATCCAGCGTGACGACTTCTACTGGATCGGTGCCAACTACCAGGTCACCCCGGCCATCGGGCTGACGCTCGAGTACAACTACGACAACATCAAGAGCCTGTTCGGCGACACACACGTTGCCAACCCGTGGCAGGTTGCCTTCATCGCGAACTACGCCTTCTCCAAGCGTACCGATGTCTACCTGACCACGGCCTACGCCAAGAACGCCGGCCTCACGATGGAATCGCTGGCGACCACGTACGCCACCAGCCTTTCCCTCGGCAACAGCTACGCGCTGGCCAATGGTCAGAGCTCGATGTTCGGCGCCGCCATCGGTATCCGCCACAAGTTCTGATCCCGGACTTGCACGGCATGGCAAAGGCACCTTCGGGTGCCTTTTTTCATGGGCGCGCAGGCATCGCATAGGGCATTACCTCATCGGCTCAACTCCGCGCGGAAACTAGAATGCCCTCACCAACAAGCCAGTCCACGGAATAACACAGGAGACACCCATGCAACGCAATCGCCGGCGCCTCATGGCGCTGCTGCTGTCCGGCTGCCTGGCCGGACTGGTCGGCCAGGCAGCCATGGCGGCCGATCCCTATCCGAACAAGCCGATCCGGCTCGTGGTGCCCTTCGCGGCCGGCGGCACCACGGACATCCTGGCGCGGGCCGTGGCGGCCGAACTGGCGAAGCTGCCGGGCTGGAACGTGGTGGTGGACAACAAGCCTGGCGCCGGGGGCAATATCGGTGCCGATATCGTGGCCAAATCCGCGCCGGACGGCTACACGCTGCTGATGGGAACGGTCGGCACGCATGGCATCAATCAATCGCTGTACGGCAAGCTGCCGTATGACCCGATCAAGGATTTCGCGCCGATCACCGAAGTCGCCGCGGTACCCAACGTGCTTGTCGTCAACCCGGCCTTCGCCCAGCAGAACAAGATCGGCAACGTGCGCGACCTGATCGCCTATGCACGCGCCAATCCGGGCAAGCTGAACATGGCGTCCAGCGGCAACGGTACCTCCATTCACCTGGCAGGCGAGCTGTTCAAGACCCAGACACGCACCTACATGGTCCACTTTCCGTACAAGGGCAGCGGCCCGGCGCTGACGGACCTGGCCGGCGGCACCATGCAGGTCATGTTCGACAACCTGCCGTCATCCATGGCGCTGATCAAGGCGGGCAAGCTCAAGGCGCTGGCCGTCACCAGTGCGAAGCCATCGCCTGCCCTGCCCGACGTGCCGACCGTCGCCGCCGCCGCAAACCTGCCGAGCTATGAGGCCAGTTCCTGGTTTGGCCTGCTGGCACCAGCCGGCACGCCGCCGGAGATCGTCAGCCGATTGCAGCATGAGGTCGCCAGGGCGCTGGGCTCGCCGGCCGTGCGCGAGCGCCTGCAGGCCCAGGGCGCCGAGCCGATCGGGAACACGCCCGAGCAGTTCGCGGCGTTCATTCGCGCCGAAACTGCCAAGTGGGCCCAGGTGGTCAAGGCCTCGGGCGCCAAGGTGGACTGAGACGGCATCCCGAACCGCCCAACCGGCATATACTTGAGGTATCAAATTTCCGGGCACCCGCCAGCAGCGGGCTGCCCGGCCGCATAACTTGCCATCGAGATGCCCAATCCATCCACCGCCGGCAGTGCCGATGCCGCCCCGGTCGACCTTGAAACCCGTGCCGGCGATACGGTGCATGAGGCGCTGCGCCTGTGGCTGCGCCTGCTGACCTGCACCAACCTGGTTGAGGCCGACATCCGCAGCCGGCTGCGCCAGGACTTTGCCTGCACCCTGCCCCGCTTCGACCTGATGGCCCAGCTCGACCGCCATCCGGAGGGGCTTAAGATGGGCGAGCTGTCGCGCCGCATGATGGTGACCGGCGGCAACGTCACCGGCATCACCGACCAGCTGCAGCAGGAGGGACTGGTCTCGCGCGAGGCCCTGCCGACCGACCGGCGCGCCTACCTGATCCGGCTCACGCCGGCCGGGCGCGAGGCGTTTTCCCGCATGGCGCGCGCGCATGAGGACTGGATCGAGCAACTGTTCTCGGGCCTGGCCGATACGGACCGGCGCGCCCTGTTCCGACTGCTTGGCCGGCTCAAGGCCGGGCTGACTTCGCCATGAAGACCGCGCACACACTGGTTCTGGCGGCCCTGCTGGCTGCGCTGGCCGGCTGCAATACGGCACCGCCCGCACCGCAGGTTACGCCGCTCAACGCCACCATCAAGCTCGGCCGCGTCACCGAGAAGACATTCCTGACGCGCATCGACGTAGCCGACGGCGCTGGCTACGGCAGCTATGGCGGCGTCGGGGTCGGTGCCGTGGGAGGCGGCGGCGGTGGCGGAGGCGGCGTGGGTGTCGGCTTCTCGTTCGACCTCTCGCGCCTGATCAACCGGCCGTCGGTACAACAGGTCGACCTGTTCCAGTACAAGGTACGCACCATCGACGGCACCATCGCTTCGGTCAATGCACCCGCCGCGCCCGGATTGGAGCCAGGAGCCTGCGTGCGGCTGATTTATCCCGACGGCAGCAGCGACGCCCGCCTGGCGCCATCGAACGAGTGCTGAACGGCGCGCGCAAAGCAACACGGCCTCCCATGCGGGAGGCCGTGCCGTTGGTGCCACAGGTCAGGATCAGGCTGCCTGGCGGGTATCGCGCAGTTCGCGGCGCAGGATCTTGCCGACATTGGTCTTGGGCAGCTCGGTACGGAATTCCACGTACTTGGGCCGCTTGTAGCCGGTCAGGCGCTCCTTGCAGAACTCGATCACATCGGCCTCGGTAAGCGCCGGATCCTTCTTCACCACGTAGAGCTTCACCACCTCCCCCGAATGCGTATCTGGCACGCCGACCGCGGCGACTTCCAGCACGCCCGGGCATTCTGCGGCCACGCCTTCGATCTCGTTCGGATAGACGTTGAAGCCGGACACCAGGATCATGTCCTTCTTGCGGTCGACGATCTTGGTGTAGCCGCGCTCGTCCATCACGCCAATGTCGCCGGTCTTGAAGAAACCGTCGGGCGTCATGACCTTGGCGGTCTCGTCCGGGCGGTTCCAGTAGCCGGCCATCACCTGCGGGCCACGGATGCAGATTTCGCCGGGCTGGCCGAGCGGCACGTCGCGGCCGTCATCGTCGCGGATGGCGATGTCGGTCGACGGCAGCGGCAGGCCGATGGTGCCGGAGAATGCGTTGCTGTCAGTCGGGTTGCACGTAGCCGACGGCGAAGTTTCGGACAGGCCATAGCCTTCGATGATCGGACAGCCGGTCTTGGCCAGCCACTGCCTGGCTACCGCTTCCTGCACCGCCATGCCGCCGCCATTGGCCACGCGCAGGCCCGAGAAATCGACCTTGCCGATTTCCGGGTTGTTGATCAGCGCGTTGTACAGCGTGTTGACCGCCGGGAACATGTGGAACTTGTATTTCTGCAGTTCCTTGATGAAGCCCGGGATGTCGCGCGGATTCGGGATCAGTACGCTCATGCCACCGTTGCGCATGCCCAGCAGGCAGCACACCGTCAGCGCAAAGATGTGGTACAGCGGCAGCGCGGTAATGGTGACCACCTGCTCGATCGGCGCGCCCTTGTGCAGCGCCGGCTGCATCCACGCCTCCGACTGCAGCACGTTGGCCACGACGTTCCGGTGCAGCAGCACCGCGCCCTTGGACACACCGGTGGTGCCCCCCGTGTACTGCAGGAAGGCGATGTCGTCAGGGCCGGTCGCGGCCGGCTGCAGCGTGAGCTTGCGCCCTGCGGCCAGCACGGCGTTGAAGCGCACGCAGTTTGGTAGCTCCCACTCCGGCACCATCTTCTTGACGTTGCGCACGACGAAATTGACGATCGCGCCCTTGAGGCTGCCGAGCAGGTCGCCCATGCTGGCGACCACCACGTGCTTGACCGGCGTGCGCGCAAGCACCTGCTGCAGCGTGGTGGCGAAGTTCTCCAGGATGACGATGGCCTCGGCGCCACTGTCCTTGAGCTGGTGCTCGAGCTCGCGCGGCGTGTAGAGCGGATTGACATTGACCACCACAAATCCGGCGCACAGCACCGCGGCCAGCACCACCGGGTACTGCAGCACGTTCGGCATCATGATCGCCACGCGTGCGCCGGGGCGCAGGCCGCGCGACTGCAGCCAGGCGGCAAACTGCGCGGACATCCGGTCCAGCTCGCCATAGGTGATGGCCTTGTCCATGCAGACGAAGGCGCGGCGGTCGGCATAGGTGCGGAAGGAGTGCTCGAGCAGCTGCGCAAGCGAGCGAAACTGGCTGGCATCGATCTCGGCGGGAACGCCGGCCGGGTAGTGTTTCAGCCAAAACCTGTCCATGACACCGTCTCCTGATTTCTGAATGGTCGTTCGATTTTTCGGGAATGCTAAACGGCAACCCGCGTAAAAACAACACGTTAGACGAAGTCCTCAGGGGGAAGACCAGCCCCAGGCGGATTATGCGCCACCACCGCCACGCCGGCCACGGGATAACCCCGAAGCCGCGTTCAGGCCGGCAGCACCAGCTTCATCATGTTGGAGGCGAGTTCCCGCGCCAGCGCGTCGGGATCCATGCGGCCCGGCTGGTGCCAGGTGTACATGAAGCCGACCACAGCGCCGATCGAGTGGGCCGTGACGCGCGCATCGCCGAAGGCAAACACGCCTTCGCGCTTGCCCTCTTCCAGCAGCACGTAAAGGTCGCGGTAGAACTCGCGCGCCATGCTGTCGAGCCAGGCTACCGTTTCAGGCTTCAGGTACTGGTTGTCGCGGAAGCTGAGCGTGGCCGCCACGTGGCACGACACGCAGCGCTGCGCCATTTCGAGCAGGCACGCATGCAGCCGTTCCCGGACCGGCAGCGACGGATCCGCCGTCTCGCGGATCACGGGCAGGCAGGTCTGCGCCGACTCGCGGCACAGGATGTCGAAGATCTCGTACTTGTCGGTGAAGTAGTAGTAGACCGCCGGCTTGGTCACGCCCAGGGCACGGCACAGGTCGTTCATGGTCATGCCGGGATAGCCCTTGGTGTAGAAGAGCTGCGCGGCGGTGTCCAGGATCTGGCGGCGGCGCGCTTCCTGGCGCTCGGCGATATGCGGGCGGGCCGGTGCTTCCTCGGCCGCTGCTGCGGGTTTCGGTGCAATTGACATGTCGCAATTCTCGCATGGCATCGCCGCCTCGCCATCCGGTTCCACCCATCGTGGAACACCCGGCTGGCGCGGCAATCCAGGTTGTCACAGGGATTCGGCCGGTTGACGCAAACGCGCGGCCAGCCTAGGATCATACCCATCGGTAAATAAATATACCAATTGGTAAATGCACGAGGCGTACAGGCCGCCCTGCCACCGACACATCCTGCGAGGAGACACCCGCTGATGGACCCGACTGCAAAGCCGACCCCGACGACCGACCCCACCGCAACCGGCGCGCCATGGCGTGAAGCCGAGTACCTCGCTGACCTGCGCCGGCGCTGGCAGGCCGCATGGCCCGCCGGCGCGCCGCGCGAGCCGCAGTACCCGCTGGGCCGGGTGCCGCTGTCGGAGATGCTGCGCCACTGGGCTCGCGAACGCCCGCAGCAGCCCGCCGTCCATTTCTATGGCCATGTCACCAGCTATGCCGACCTGGACGCGCAGAGCGACCGCTGCGCCGCGCTGCTGGCCACGCACGGCATCGGTCCGGGCGACCGCGTCGCGGTGCTGCTGCCGAACTGCCCGCAGTTCCATGTCGTCTTCTTCGGCATCCTGAAGCTGGGCGCGATCTACGTGCCGGTGAGCCCGCTGTCGCAGCGCGCCGAATTGCTGCACGCGCTGCGCGACAGCACGCCGTGCGCACTGGTGGCCCTTGACCAGTTGCTGCCGCTCGTGGCCGACGCACGAGCCGAACTCGGCGCGGCCGACCCGTTGCGCACGCTCTTCGTGACCAGCTATGCCGACGTGCTACCGGACGAGCCCACGCTGCCGCTGCCGCCCATGGCGCAGGCCCCGCGCCTCGTACCGGAACCCGAGGACCACGCGATCGACCTGCAGCCCGCAATGGCCGCCTGCAACGCGCCGGCGCCGCAAGCGATTCCCGACATCGACGCTCCAGCCGCGCTCAACTACACCGGCGGCACCACCGGCCTGCCCAAGGGCTGCATCCACACGCAGGGCGACATGATCGATATGGCGGCCGCGTTTGGCGCCGTGGCACTTCCCATGGCCGATGACTCCGTCATGCTCGGCTTCTTCCCCGAGTTCTGGATCGCCGGCGAGAACCTGTGCCTGATCTTTCCGGTCTTCTTCGGCCTTCCGCTGGTATTGCTGGCGCGCTGGGACGCGCAGACCTTCATGGCCGCCGTGCAGCACTACAAGGTCACCAATGCGTCGATGCTCGTCGACAGCGCGGTCGAGGTAATGGACCACCCGCGCGTCGGCGACTATGACCTGCGCACGCTGCGCCATGTTGGTGTGTCGTCCTTCGTCAAGAAGCTGAACCTCGACTACCGCCGCCGCTGGCACGCGCTGACCGGCGCCACCATCGCCGAAACCGCGTGGGGCATGACCGAAACGCAGACCTGCAACACCTTCACCTATGGCACGCAGGATGGCGACATGGACCTGCGCGCGCAGCCCGTCTTCGTCGGCCTGCCGGTGCCGGGCACCGAGTTCAAGGTGTGCGACTTCGCCACCGGCGAGCTGCTGCCGCTGGGCACCGAGGGAGAGCTATGCGTGCGCACGCCCACGCTGCTCAAGGGCTACTGGAACAAGCCCGACGCCACGCGCGAATCGCTGCGCGATGGCTGGTTCCATACCGGCGACATCGGCGTGATCGACATCGACGGCTACGTGCACTACCTCGGCCGGCGCAAGGAGATGCTCAAGGTCAATGGCATGAGCGTATTCCCGGCCGAGATCGAGACCATGCTCGGCCAGCATCCGGCCATCCTGGGCTCGGCCGTGGTCGGACGCCCCGACGAGGATCGCGGGCAGGTGCCAGTGGCCTTCGTGATGCTCAAGCCCGAGGCCGCCGGCACCGTCGACGAAGCCGCGCTGACCGCGTGGTGCCGCGGCTGCATGGCGGTCTACAAGGTGCCGCAACTGCGCATTGTCGATGCCCTGCCGCTGACGGCCACCGGCAAGGTGCGCAAGCAGGACCTGATACCGCTGGCCGAAGCGCTGCGCTGACGTCGCATTTCTTCCCAGCCGCCCCGGCATTGCGATGCTGGGGTGGAACCCTACCGCCTTTACCCCACATGAACCCGCCCAAGCTCCTGATCGCCAACCGCGGCGAGATCGCCATCCGCATCGCCCGCGCAGCAGCGGCCCTGGGCTTGCCGAGCGTGGCCATCCACAGCGAGGACGACCGCGACGCGCTGCACGTGCGCAAGGCCGACGAAGCCGTGGCCCTGCCCGGCAGCGGCCCGCGCGCTTACCTGGATATCGAACAGGTGGTCGCCGCCGCGCACCGCGCGGGCTGCCAGCTGGTCCATCCGGGCTATGGTTTCCTGTCCGAAAATGCCGACTTCGCCCAGGCATGCCTGGACGCCGGCCTGACCTTCGTCGGCCCCGCGCCCGATGTGCTGCGGCTGTTCGGCGACAAGGCACGCGCCCGCGCACTGGCCCGCGAACATGGTGTGCCGGTGGTACCGGGCACGACCGGGCCCACCTCGCTCGCCGCGGCCCATGCGTTCTTTGCCGACCTGCCGCGCGGCACCGGCATGATGATCAAGGCGCTGGCAGGCGGCGGCGGACGCGGCATGCGCGCCGTCCACGACGCGGCGCAGATCGACGAAGCATGGACACGCTGCGCTTCGGAGGCGACGGCGGCATTCGGCAACGGCGCGGTCTATGTCGAGCAGATCGTGACGGCGCCGCGCCACATCGAAATCCAGGTGGTCGCGGACGCCAGTGGGCAAGTGGTCACGCTCGGCGAGCGTGAATGCAGCCTGCAGCGCCGGCACCAGAAGCTCGTGGAAGTGGCGCCCAGCCCCACGCTCGATGAGGCGACGCGCGCGCACCTGGCCGAGGCCGCCGCCACGCTGGCGCGCGCGGCCGCTTACCGCGGCATTGGCACGTTCGAATTCCTCGTGCAGGCGTGCGACGGCCAGCCGCCGGCGTTCTGGTTCATGGAGGCCAACCCGCGCCTGCAGGTCGAACACACGGTGACAGAAATGGTCACCGGCGTGGATCTCGTGCAAACCCAGCTCGCCATCGCCATGGGCGCCGACCTTGTGCAACTGGGTCTGGAACGCGTGCCGGCACCGCGCGGCGTGGCCGTGCAGCTTCGCATCAATGCCGAGCATCTCGACGGACAGGGCCAGCTGCGCCCGGCCGCCGGCACGCTCACGGCGTTCGAGGCACCGAGCGGCCCGGGCGTGCGCGTCGACAGCGCGGGCTACGCCGGCATGGCGGCCAACCCGCGCTTCGATTCGCTGCTGGCCAAGCTGATCGTGCATGAGCCCGGCGGCAACTACGGCCGCGCGCTGGCACTCGCGTACCGCGCCCTGTGCGAGTTCCGCATCGAGGGGATCGACACCAACCGGCGCCTGCTGCAGGATCTGCTGCAGCAGGATGCGGTGCAGCGCAACGCGGTGCACACGCAATACCTCGACCACGCCCTGCCCGCGCTGGCCGCAGCCGGCGGCGACCATCCTGCGCTGCATGCAACCGGCACCGCCATTTCGGAGCAGGACGCCGACACCGAAGACGACCTGCCCGCCGATGCCGTGGCCGTGCAGGCGCCCATGGACGGCGCACTGGCCGCGCTCCACGTCCGGCCCGGCGACACCGTGCGCCGCGGCCAGCCGCTTGCCATCATCGAGGCCATGAAGATGGAGCACCCGGTCGAGGCGCCAGCCGCAGGCACTGTGCTCGCGGTGCGCACGGAGGCCGGCGCCACCGTGCGCGCCGGTGCCACGCTGGTGCTGATCGAAGCCGGCGACGATGCCGGCCACACCGAACAGGCGCGCACCGCGGCCGACCCCGATCATGTCCGTGCCGACCTGCGCGAAACGCTTGAGCGCCACGCGCTCGGCCAGGACGCCGCCCGCGAGGCTGCCGTGGCGAAGCGCCACGCGCAGGGCGGCCGCACCGCGCGCGAGAACATCGCGCAACTGTGCGACGCCGAGTCCTTCATCGAATACGGCGCACTGGCGATCGCCGCGCAGCGCCAGCGCCGCACGGAAGACGACCTGATCCGCTCGACGCCAGCCGATGGCATCGTGACCGGCATCGGCACCGTGAACGCGGCACGGTTTCCCGGTGGCGACGCGCGCTGCATGGTGCTGGCCTACGACTACACAGTGCTGGCCGGCACGCAGGGCTACTACGGCCACAAGAAGCTCGACCGCATGCTGGCGCTGGCGCGGCAGTGGCAGCTTCCGGTAGTGCTGTTTGCCGAAGGCGGCGGCGGCCGCCCCGGCGACACCGATATGCCGGTGGTAGCCGGGCTCGACTGCACCTCGTTCATCCAGTTCGCGCGGCTGTCCGGCCAGGTCCCGCTGGTGGGCATCGTGCATGGACGCTGCTTTGCCGGCAACGCGGCGCTGCTGGGCTGCGCCGATGTGATCATCGCCACGCGCAGCGCCACAATCGGCATGGGCGGCCCGGCCATGATCGAAGGCGGCGGGCTCGGCGTGTATGCACCCGAGGAAGTCGGCCCGGTCAGTATCCAGGCGCCCAATGGCGTGATCGATGTGCTGGTGGACGATGAGGAAGCCGCTGTCGATGCCGCGCGCCGCTACCTATCCTATTTCCAGGGCGACGCGCCCGACTGGCAGACCGAAGACTCGCGCCACCTGCGACACGCGATACCCGAGAACCGCCTGCGCAGCTACGACATGCGCGCGGTGATCCATGCGCTGGCCGACACCGGCTCGGTGCTCGAACTGCGCGCCGCATTCGGTACCGGCATCCTCACCGCGCTGATCCGCATCGAGGGCCGCGCGTTCGGCTGCATCGCCAACAACCCGCGCCACCTCGGCGGTGCCATCGACAGCGCCGCCGCGGACAAGGCCGCACGCTTCATGCAGCTATGCGATGCGCACGGCCTGCCGATCCTCTCGCTGTGCGACACGCCGGGCTTCATGGTCGGCCCGCAGGCGGAGAAGAGCGCCACGGTGCGCCACGTCTCGCGCCTGTTCGTCGTGGCCGGCGCGCTGCGCGTGCCGTTCTTCACGGTCGTGCTGCGCAAGGGCTACGGGCTCGGTGCGCAGGCCATGGCCGGCGGCAGTTTCGCCGCGCCGTTCTTCACCGCGGCATGGCCCAGTGGCGAATTCGGTGCCATGGGCCTGGAGGGATCGATCCGGCTGGGCTTCCGCAAGGAACTCGAAGCCGTGGCCGACCCCGACGAGCGCGAGGCGCTGTTCGCGCGCATGGTCGATGCCGCCTACCAGCGCGGCCGCGCGCTGAACATGGCCAGCCACCTGGAAATCGACGCCGTGATCGACCCGGCCGACACGCGCCGCTGGCTGCTGCGCGGGTTGGCTTCGGTGCCGCCCGGCAGCCTCGGCCGGCGCACCGGCGACGACCGCCGCTTCATCGACACCTGGTAGCAGCCTGACCCGGCCTGCGTCCGTCAGCGGCCGGGCCGGCCTGGGTCCGAGCTACGCTCCTCGGCGCTCAGTGTGCCGGTGTTGACCGCCGGTGGTGCCAGCTGGCGCAATACGGCATGGCGCTCATCCGGCGGCAGGTCGCCGATGCGGCGCGCCTCGGCATAGAAGCGCGTCCAGTCCCCGCCCACGCTGTCGAGCAGCGCGGTGAATGCCGGCACCCATTGCTGGTACGTGGCCACAGCAGCCAGGTGGGCGTTGGTCAGCGGCTGGTCGAACCAGCGGTCGTAGCCGCTGTAGCCGCCCCACTCCGTACGCAGCGCCGCGTACTGGCGCCGCAGGCTGTCGAAGATCTCCGTCTTGCCGCGGCGCTTGGTGTCATCGTCGGCGTCAGAGCGGTACAGCGCGTCGAGCCGATCGCGCGTATCGAGCAGCAGGGTGCGGAACTGCCGGCGCCGGTTGTCGTACTGCCGGTAGCTCGCGCGTGCATCGTCGGATGCATCATCGCGAAGCCAGCGCTCCACGCCGGCCATTTCCACGGCGGTCGCGAAGGACTCGTTGAAGGCCGTGTCGTTGCGCACGTACACGACCTGGTGTGCAAGTTCGTGGAAGATCATCCGCGCGAGCTCGCCTTCCGGCAGGTAGACGAAGGTATTGAGCAGCGGATCGTCGAAATAGCCGAGCGTGGAATAAGCCGGGATGCCGGCGACGTAGGTTTCCAGCCCTTCCCGGCGCAGGCCGGCGGCGTAGTGCTCGGCATCGCCCTGCGCGTAGTAGCCGCGATAGCTGATGCAGCCGACGATCGGGAAGCACCACTGGTGCAGCGCCATCGACAGCTCGGGCGTGGCGAACACGCTCCACACCACATAAGGCCGGTGCAGGTTGGCGTAGCGGCGATAACTGCCGTTGTCAGGCAGCTTCAGCTCGCGCGAGGCATAGTCGCGCATGCGGCGCGCCAGTGCCAGGCGCTGGGCCAGGCGCGCGTCGTTCGACGCCTGCGCGCTGGCAATCGCGTCGTCGAGCGACTGCGCCTGCGCCATCACCCCAAGGTGGCCGCCGATGGACTGGTAGTAGTAGCCGAGCGTATCGCAGCCGGCCACCGCCAGCGCCAGCCCTGCCGCCACCAGGATGGCCGCCGTGCGGCGGCGTCCCCTTTTCCAGTCCATCACCGGATCATGGCGCGACGGCCACCACCTCGTCGGCCTCGTGCCATGCCTCCACCTCGACCAGGCAGTCATAGAACACCGGTGCGCGGCCCAGGTCGGTGAGCCGCTGGCTGGTGAGTTCGTTGGCGTTCTTGCCGTCCGGCGCAAGCTTCTTCCACCAGATCGACAGCCCTACCACCAGCCCCTGCCGTGCGCGGTCGGTCACGCGCGCCCGCGCCAGCATGCTGCCGCGGTCATTGAAGGCGCGTACGCGGTCGCCGTTGACGATGCCGCGCGCGGCGGCATCGGCCGGGTGGATGTCCAGGTGCGGCTCGCCCTCGGTCGCGCGCAGGCTGTCGATGTTGACGAAGGAACTGTTCAGGAAGTTGCGCGCGGGTGGCGAGATCATCGCCAGCGGGTACTTGCCGGCCAGTTCCGGCGCGGACGACGGCGCCTCGTACGGCGGCACGTAGTCCGGCAGCGGATCGAGCCCCGCGCTGCGCATGGCTTCGGAATAGAACTCGCATTTGCCGGAGTCGGTCGGGAAGCCGCCGTGCGCGAACGGCGCGGCCGGCAGCGACAGCTTCTGCCAGCCTTGCTCCTTCAGCGATTCCCACGTAATCCCCTGCGCACGCGCGTCACCCGGGACGATGGCCTGCGCCGCGATCTGTTCGTCGCTGTCGGCAAAGCATGGATCGCTGAAGCCCATGCGTTGCGCCAGGCGGCGGAAAATCTCGGTGTTGGGCAAGGCCTGGCCCAGCGGCTCGATGGCGGCATTGTTCGCCAGGAAGTACGTATGCCCGTAGGCCTTGTGCACGTCCACGTGCTCGAGCTGCGTGGTGGCCGGCAGCAGGATATCGGCATAGTCGGCCGTATCGGTGCGGAATTGCTCCAGTACGACCGTGAACAGGTCCTCGCGCGCAAAACCCGCGGCCACCTTGCCCGATTCCGGCGCCACCGCCACCGGGTTGCTGTTGTAGACCACCACGGCCTCGAGGCGCGGGTTGCCGGCGCGGCCCGCATCCAGCAGCGCGTCGCCGATCGTGCTCATGTTGACGGTGCGCGGCACCCGGCCGGCGGGCAGCAGGTCGGGCCGCTGCATGGCCCTGTCGTTGATCGGGAAGAATCCCGACGCCGACAGCTGCAGCCCGCCCGCCGGATGCCGCCACGCGCCCACCAGCGAGGGCAGGCACGCCACCGCGCGCACCGCCTGTCCGCCGCCGTGCACGCGCTGCATGCCGTAGTTCAGGCGGATGGCCACCGGCTGGCGCTCGCGCACGGCCAGCGTGCCGTAAAGTCCGGCCAGCCACTCGATATCTTCCACTGCAATCCCGCAGATCTCTGCGGCACGGGCCGGCGCATACGCCTGCGCCCGCTCGCGCAGCGCGTCGAAGCCCAGCGTGTGCTGCGCGATGTAGTCGTGGTCGAGCAGGCCGTCCCGGATCAGCACATGCATGATGGCCAGCGCCAGCGCGCCGTCGGTGCCCGGCATCGGCGCGATGTGGCGGTGGCATTTCTCGGCGGTCAGCGAGCGGTACGGGTCGATCGCCACCAGCGTCGCGCCGCGGCGCTTGGCTTCTTGCGCGCGTGTCCAGAAATGCAGGTTCGAGGCGATCGGGTTGCCGCCCCAGATGATCACGAGCTTCGCGTCGACGACATTCTCCATGTCCATGCCGACGCTCGCGCCATAGGTGTAGCGCAACGCCGTGGCGCCAGCGCTCGCGCAGATGGTGCGGTCCAGCAGCGAGGCGCCGAGCTTGTGGAAGAAGCGCGCGGCCATGCTCTCGCCCTGCACCAGCCCCATGGTGCCGGCGTAGCTGTAAGGCACGATCGCCTGCGGGTCGCGCGCGGCAATGGCCTTGAGCCGGGTGGCGACTTCGTCCAGCGCCTCGTCCCAGGAGATCGGTTCAAACTTGCCCTCGCCCTTGCGCCCGACACGGCGCATCGGCGTCAGCAGCCGGTCCGGGTGGTAGGTGCGCTCGGTGTAGCGCGACACCTTGGTGCACAACACGCCCTGGGTGCCCGGGTGGTCCGGGTCGCCATTGACCTTGATCGCGCGGCCGTCCTCGACGGTGACGAGCAAGGCACAGGTGTCGGGGCAGTCATGCGGGCAAGCGGCGCGGACAATGCGGGAAGCCATGGAGTCTCCGGGCGGGGCGAGAAGGCGAAAGCCAGACAGGCGCTGGAATGTGTGTCGGGGCAGATGGCCTGGGGGATGGGCCTGAGGCCCGTCAATGCCGGGAAACCCGCGGCGGACGGGGCAGTTTCTGGATCGGATTGTATTCGATTATGATGCAGCGGCGCGTTCCGGTCTCAACCGGAAATACCCCGTCGGCCGCCCCGTGCCACGCAGCCTGAACCGGCTCGCGGCAGGCATATGTCGAGCCCCCGGGGAACCCGACGCCGGCGCAGACCGGCCCGGGCGGCGCATGGGTATCCAACCTGACTTTTTTGCGGGGTTTCATGTCCGATCTGAACGGGGTCAAGGCCAGGCGTTTCGCCGGCCTGCTGATGGCATGCGCCATCGGCTTTTGCGGCGCATCGGGCGCCGCCATCGCTGCGGAAGCCGGTGTCACGGCCGACACCATCGTGCTGGGCCAGTCGGCTGCGCTGAGCGGGCAGACCGCGGCGCTGGGCAAGCAGATGGGCGCCGGCGCGCGCCTGTACTTCGAGTCCGTCAACCGCCAGGGCGGCATCTACGGCCGCCGTATCGAACTGCAGACGCTGGAGGACTACAACGAGCCGGAGACCGCGGCAGCCAACACGCGCAAGCTGATTGGCGAGAACCGGGTCTTCGCCCTGTTCGGCTACGTCGGCACCGACAACGCCGAGGCCTCGCTGCCGGTCGCGGCGCAAGCCGGCGTGCCGTTCTTTGCGCCCTACACCGGCGCGCAGTCCCTGCGCGACCCGCGCCAGCGCAATGTCTTCCACGTGCGCGCCGGCTTCAACGAGGAAACCGCCGCCATCGTGCGGCAGATCCGCACCACCGGACTCAAGCGCGTGGCCGTGGTCTATAACGATGACGCCTACGGCAAGGCCGGCCTGGAAGGGCTGGCGCGCGCGCTGCAGGCATCGCCGGACAGCGGCGTGCAGATCGTGGCGCGGGAAAACGTGGTGCGCAACACCGTGGAGATCGGCGACGCCATGCAGGGCACGATGAAGGCCAGTCCGGATGCCGTGGTGCTGATCAGCGCCTACCGCACGGCCGGCGCCTTTGTGAAGGAAGCCCTGCGCCGCGGCTACAACGGCCAGTTCTACAATGTGTCCTACGTCGGCACGCAGGCGCTGGCGCGCCAGCTCGGCACGCTGGGCAGCGGCGTGATCATCTCGCAGGTCATGCCGCACCCGGGCAATGCCACGCTGCCGGTGGTCCGCGAATACCTGCGGCTGCTGCAGGCCTCCGGCAAGCCGGACGACTTCGACTACGTCGGCATCGAGGGCTTCGTCGCTGCCAAGGCGTTCACCGAAGGCCTGCGCCGCGCGGGCAAGGACCTGACGCGCGAGCGGCTGGTGGCGGCGCTGGAAAGCATGCGCAATGTCGACCTGGGCGGGTTTATCGTCAACTTCACGCCTGAGAACCACGTGGGGTCGAAGTTCGTGGAAATGACGATCATCAACTCGAAGGGGCAGGTGATTCGCTGAGGGTTGCGGACTGCGCGTCGCCCGATCTACGCCATATCGTTCAGGTGACACGCCGAGAGCCTTCCCGGCGCAATCTCCTTCAGCAGCGGCTGCTCCGTCGTGCAGCGCGGCATCGCATGCGGGCAACGCGGATGGAAATGGCAACCCGTCGGCGGGTTCAGCGGTGACGGAATCTCGCCTCGGATCGCTACATAGGTCTTCTTGCCGACTTCGAGCTTCGGCGCCTCGGCCAGCAGCGCCTGCGTATAGGGATGGTTGGGCGCGGCGAAGACTTGCTCGGTCGGCGCCGACTCCACCACGCGGCCCAGGTACATGATCACCACGCGGTCGCTGATGTGCTTGACCACCCCGAGGTCGTGGCTGATGAAGAGGTAGGTCAGGTTCAGTTCCTGGCGCAGGCGCATGAACAGGTTCAGCACCTGGGCCTGGATCGATACGTCCAGCGCCGCCACGGACTCGTCGCACACCAGGAATTCCGGCTTAACCGCCAGCGCGCGCGCGATGCCGATGCGCGCGCGCTGCCCGCCCGAGAACTGGTGTGGGAAGCGGCGCAGCACGGTCGGGTCCATCCCCACACGCACGAGCATGTCTTCCACATAGGTCCTCTGCTCGCCGCGCGCGACCATGCCGTGCACGACCGGTGCCTCGCCGACGATGTCGATCACGCGCAGCCGCGGATTGAGCGAGGCATACGGATCCTGAAAGATCATCTGGATCGCGAGCTGCTTCTCGCGGCGCTTCTCCGGCGGCAGGTGGTCGAGGTTGGTGCCGCGCCACAGGCGTTCGCCCTCGGTCAGCGTATGCAGGCCTACCGCCATGCGGCCGAGCGTCGACTTGCCGCAGCCGGACTCGCCCACCAGCCCCACCACCTCACCCTCACGGATGCTCAGGTCGACGCGGTCGACCGCATGCACGACCTCTTCACGGGCGTGCGCGCCGAACAGGTTGGCGATGCGCGCCGCAGTGTCCAGAGATTTGACGAAGCGCTTGGAAACACCGCGCAGTTCCAGCAGCGGCGCGGTCGGCGTGGCCGGCGGCATAGTGCCTTCCGTCATGGGAGGGGTATCCAGGTCGGTTTCACTCATGCCGCCTCCTGCCGGGACAGCACCGGATGGAAGCAACGCAGCCGCCTGCCGTCGGCCGCGGTTTCCAGCGGCGGGTCGGTCTTGCATACGGCAGTGGCATAGGGGCAGCGCTCGCGGAAGGAACAGCCGCCCGGCAGGTTCAGCAGCGACGGTGTCATGCCGGGGATCTGCTTCAGCGGCGCGCCACGCGGGTTGCGCGAGGGCGCCGAGGCGATCAGCCCGTGCGTGTAGGGATGCTCGGGATGCTCCAGCACCTGGTGTACGTCCCCCGCCTCGACGATCTTGCCCGCGTACATCACGCAGACCGAATCGGCCAGCCCCGCCACCACCGACAGGTCGTGCGTGATCCAGATCAGCGCCGTGCCCGACTCGCGGCACAGCGTCTGCATCTCGTAGAGGATCTGGCCCTGGATGGTGACGTCCAGCGCCGTGGTGGGCTCGTCCGCGATGATCAGGTCGGGCTTGTTCAGCAGCGCGATGGCGATCGCCACGCGCTGGCGCATGCCGCCCGAGAACTGGTGCGGGTACGCCAGCAGGCGCTCGTCCGGTGACGGGATGCCCACGCGCGCCAGCGCATTGCGCGCACGCTCGCGCGCTGCGGGCTTGCTGACCTTGTCGTGCGCCATCACCGCTTCGATCATCTGCGTGTCGATGCGCAGGACCGGGTTCAACGTCATCATCGGGTCCTGGAAGATCATCGCGATGCGGTTGCCGCGCACGTCGCGCTGCTGGACCGGCGTGAGCGCGCGCAGGTCGCGCGTGATGCCGTCGCGGCTGGTCAGCGCAATGCGGCCATCGACCACTTTGCCGGGCGGGTCGATCAGTCCCATGATCGAGTAGCCCGTCATCGACTTGCCCGAGCCGGATTCGCCGACAAGGCCCATGATCTCGCCGCGGCCGACTGTGAAGGATACGTCGTCCACCGCCTTGGCAATGCCGCCGCGCGTGAAGAACTGCGTCTTGAGGTGTTCGACCACCAGGGTTGGTTGTGCCATGTTGCGCTCCCCTCCCTATTTATTGCGTCTGCAGGCGCGGGTTCAGCACGTCGCGCAACTGGTCGGCCACGAGGTTCATGGCCACGATGGTGACCACGAGCGCAATGCCCGGGAAGAAGCTGATCCAGTACTTGCCCGACAGCATGTACTGCTGGCCGTTGGAGATCAGCGAGCCGAGCGACGGCTCGGTGATCGGCACGCCCAGCCCGAGGAAGGACAGCGTCGCTTCGAGCGTGATGGCCGATGCCACCTGCAGCGCCGCGATCACGATCAGCGGCGGCAGGCAGTTCGGCAGCAGGTGACGGAACATGATGCGCCCCGGCGGCAGGCCCAGGCAGGTGGCGGCTTCAATGTATTCCTTGCGGCGTTCCACAAGCGCCGCGCTGCGCGTGGTGCGCGCATAGTAGGCCCACTGGACCGCCACGAGCGCGATCACGATATTGCCGATGCCCGGGCGCAGGAACGCCAGCAGGATCAGCGCCAGCAGGATCGGCGGGAACGACAACTGCAGGTCGGCCACGCGCATGATGAAGGCCTCGGTACGCCCGCCCAGGAATCCCGCGAGCAGGCCCAGCGTGGCGCCGAGTATCAGCGCGATGACCGTACTCACCACGCCCACGCCGATGCTGATGCGCAGCCCGTACATGACCGCGGACAGGATGTCACGCCCCTGCTCGTCGGAACCGAGCACGAAGGTCATGCCGTTGCCGGCCTGCTCGCCGGGCGCGAGGCGTGCATCGAGCACATCGAGCGTCGCCAGGTCATAGGGGTTCTGCGGCGCCAGCCAAGGCGCGAAGATGGCGATCAGGATGATGGTGACCAGCGTGATCAGGCCCGCCACGGCGATCTTGCTGGACAGGAACTCGGCGGCGAAGCGGCGGAACGGCGTCTGCTCGCGCGCGGCCTTCGGTTTGTCTGCGATAGCGGCAGTCATGGCTCAGCCCTTGTTGTCGGCAATGCGCACGCGCGGATCGAGCACGCTGTAGATGATGTCCACCGCAAGGTTGATCAGGATGAACAGCGTCACGATCACCATCAGGTAGGCGACGATCACGGGCCGGTCCAGCAGCTGGATCGAATCGATGATCAGCTTGCCCATGCCGGGCCAGGCAAAGATCGACTCGGTGACGATCGCGAACGCGATGATCGAGCCGAACTGCAGCGCGATCACCGTCACGATCGGGATCAGGATGTTCTTGAGCACGTGCACGCCAACGATGCGCGTATTGGACAGTCCCTTGGCACGTGCAAACTTCACGTAGTCCTGCAGCATCGCCTCCTGCGTGCCCGCACGCGTCAGGCGGATCACCATCGCGATGTTGAGCAATGACAGCGTCACTGCCGGCAGGATCAGGTGACGGATGCCGTCGACGGTCAGGAAGCTCAGCGGCACGCCGAGCACGCGCACGGTCTCGCCACGTCCGTTGGAAGGCAGCCAGCCGAGCTGCACGGCAAACACCATGATCAGCATCAGCCCGACCCAGAAGGTCGGCAGCGAGAAGCCGAGGATCGACACCGTCATGATCGATTTTCCCGCGATGCCGTTCGGACGCAGACCGGCCCACAGGCCGAGCGGAATGCCGAGCACGATGGCCAGCAGGATCGCGCACACCGCCAGCTCGAGCGTGGCCGGCATGCGTTCGAAGATCAGCTTGAGCGCGGGCGTGCCGTGGGCAAACGACGTGCCCAGGTTGCCATGCAGCGCGTTCTGCAGGAAGACGAGATATTGCTCCCACAGCGGCTTGTCGAGCCCGAGCGCGGCAATGGTGCGCCGGATGTCTTCCTGGTCCGCCTGCGGATTGATCAGGATATCGACCGGGTTGCCGATGGCGAAGACGCCGAGAAAAACGAGCAGCGACATGATGAAGAGCACGACCACGCTCTGCATCAGCCGCCGGATGATGAAAACCAGCATATCGAACCACTATCCTTTCGCACACCGCTGCGGGCCGCGCCGGGCCAGCCCCGCGCCCGTCCCAGGCACGGCCCGCATGGTGTACGTTGCCGCGATGACTACCCGCAGGCGACCGGATGGCGCCGCTTATTGCGGCTTGAAGTTGTGCGCATAGGTGCGTTCGTCGGTACGCGGTACATAGACGATACCCTTTTGCGTGGCCCAGGTCGTCACCTGCTGGTGGATCGGGATGATACCGCCGTCATTGATGGCGATGGCAGTGGCCTCCTGCAGCAGCTTGGAGCGCTCGCCGTCATCCACGGTGGCCAGCGCCTTCTCGAGCACCACGTCCATCTTCGGGTTGCAGTACTCGCCCCAGTTGGTCGTGCCGAAGCCCTTCTTGCTGTCCTCGCAGGCCAGCAGCGCGCGCAGCGGCGAGCTGACTTCACCCGTCTGCGCGCCCCAGCCCAGCAGGCCGAACGACCATTCGTGCTTGATGCCCTTGGACGAGTAGGTCGCCATCGGCATGCCTTCCACCTTGGTCGCGATTCCGATACGCGTCAGGTTCTGCGCGATAGTCTGCGCAATCTTCTCGTCGTTGACGTAGCGGTTGTTGGGCGTGTGCAGCGTCACGCCGAAGCCGTTCGGATAGCCCGCTTCGGCGAGCAGCTTCTTGGCGCCCTCCGGATCGTACTTGACCGTCTTGAGGTTTGGGTTGTAGCCGAACAGCGTTGGCGGCACCAGGTTATTGGTCGGCTCGGACAAGCCCTCCATCAGCCGGTCCTTGATGCCCTGCCGGTTGATGGCCATGCTGATGGCGTTGCGCACGCGCGCATCCTTCAGCGGGTTCTTGTCCATCGGCTGGCCTTCCTTCGTCGTGACATACGGAGACTTGTCACGCTTGGCATCGAAGTACAGGTAGATCACGCGATGCGAGATCTTGGAAAAGAACGACAGCTTGGGATCCTTGCGCACCTTGGGCAGGTCCGGCGTCGGCACGTTCTCGATAGCCTGCACGTCGCCGGACAGCAGCGCGGCCAGGCGCGTGGCCGGGTTGGGAATGAAGCGCAGTGTCACCTTGTCCCATGCCGGCTTGGGGCCCCAGTAGTCGTTGTTGCGCACCAGCTCGACGCGGTCGTCGCGCGCGTAGCTGACGAACTTGAACGGGCCGGTGCCGATCATGCCCTTGCCCTGGGCAAAGTCGTCGGAACTCAGGCCCTGCGTCGCCTTCTTCTGCACGATGAAGATCGACGTCAGGTCGTTCAGCATCAGCGGGTACGGCTGGCTGGTGGTGAGTTGGATGGTGTACTTGTCGATCACCTTCTTGTTGACGATCGCCTTGGTGTAGACGTCAAACTTGCCGGGGCTGTTCTGGATCGTGGCCGGGCGGTCGAGCGACCAGACGATGTCCTCGGTGGTCAGCTCCGAGCCGTCGTGGAACTTCACACCCTTGCGGATCTTGAACTCCCAGGTCAGGTTGTTGACCAGCTTCCACGACTCGGCCAGGCCGGGGATGATGCGGCTGTCCGGATCCATCTTGATCAGCGAATCGAAGATGTGCTCCGACACGTTGATGTTCGAAAACAGGTTGTAGAAGTGCGGATCCATCGAGGTCGGCGGCGAGCTCATGGCCAGCTTGAGATCGGCAGCCTGTGCCGCGCCGGCCAGCGCAAGGCTCATGGCCCCGGCTACCGCGACAGCACCAAATGCCTTCTTGAATGTGCGAAGGGACATCGCGCAATTCTCCCAGGAACAGGTGAAGCAGACGTTAGGATCGGCAATGCGTGCGCGCAGCGGGCCCGAAGGCGGGCTGCATTTTGGTGCGGTCAGGCATCAGGTCGCGACGATATTGCCGGCCGGGCACTTCAAGCATGAACTGTTCCAGCAGCCAGTGAAACGGGGCATTGGGGGAAACCCACCCGCGGCGTATTGCACTGCGCCATCGCGCAGGTGCCCATGCGAATGGTGTGAGCCGCAAACCGGCCAGTTTTGGCGCTTTGCGGGCGGGCGTCGTATGATCGGGGGTATCCACCGCCAGTCGTACCGTCTCCGGCATCATGAAGCTCATTCCCGAAATCCTGCAGGCGCAAGACGAAATCCGCACGATCCGACGCGACATCCATGCGCATCCCGAGCTATGTTTTCAGGAACAGCGCACTGCCGACGTGGTGGCGCGCACCCTGGAATCCTGGGGGATCGAGGTCCACCGCGGACTGGGAACGACCGGCTTGGTCGGCGTGATCCGCCAGGGCAACAGCCCGCGCAGCATCGGCCTGCGCGCCGACATGGATGCGCTGCCGCTGCAGGAGGCCAACACCTTCGGCCATCGGTCGCAGCATGACGGCCGGATGCACGCATGCGGCCACGACGGCCACACGGCAATGCTGCTGGGCGCTGCACGTTATCTGGCCGAGCACCGCAACTTCGACGGCACCGTCAACCTGATCTTCCAGCCGGCAGAAGAAGGCGGCGGTGGCGCGCGCGAGATGATCAAGGACGGTCTCTTCGAGCGCTTCCCATGCGATTCGGTCTACGGCATGCACAACTGGCCGGGCATGCCGGTCGGCACGTTCGGCACGCGCGCCGGCCCGCTGATGGCATCGAGCAATGAGTTCCGTATCGTCGTGCGCGGCAAGGGCGCGCATGCGGCCATGCCCAACAACGGCAATGATCCGGTGTTCACGGCGGCGCAGATCGTGTCGGCGCTGCAGGGCATCATCACGCGCAACAAGCGGCCGATCGACACGGCCGTGATTTCCGTCACGCAGTTCCACGCCGGCGACGCGACCAACATCGTGCCGGACCAGGCCTGGATCGGCGGCACCGTGCGCACTTTCACGCTGCCGGTGCTCGACCTGATCGAGCGGCGCATGGCGGAAGTGGCGCGCGCAGTGGCATCGGCTTTCGATTGCTCGGTCGAGTACGAATTCCACCGAAACTATCCGCCGACGATCAACAGCGCGGCAGAGGCAGAGTTTGCTGCCGGTGTTGCTGCGGAGCTGGTAGGCGCCGAGAACGTCGATGCCGATGTCGAGCCAACGATGGGCGCGGAGGATTTCTCCTTCATGCTTCAGGAAAAGCGTGGCTGCTACCTGTTCATCGGCAATGGCGACGGCGCGCACCGCGAGTCCGGCCACGGCATGGGGCCATGCATGCTGCACAACCCGAGCTACGACTTCAACGATGACCTGCTGCCCGTCGGGTCGACCTTCTTTGTCAGGCTGGTGGAAAAGTGGCTGGCCACGGCCTGAGCGAGTACGACAGCCATGGCGCGCATCGCACTGGACCGAAGTATCGCGGATGGCTTTGCCCGCGTGGCGCTTGAGAACATCGGGCGCCGCTACCCGTACAAGGTAGACCATATGTTGACCGGGCCGGACGAGCCGCTCGATCCGGCCGTCCTTCACCCGGTGTTCTGCGGCAGCTATGACTGGCATTCCAGCGTGCACATGCACTGGATGCTGGTCCGCCTGCTGTCGCTCTGGCCCGATCTCGACGACGCTTCTCGGATCCGCGCCATGCTTGATGAGCAGTTCCGGCCAGAAGCAATCCAGGCAGAGCTGGCGTATTTCCACCGGCCGGCATCGCGCACATTCGAGCGGCCCTATGGCTGGGCCTGGCTGCTTCGGCTGCAGGCCGAACTGCAGTCCGCCGGCGTGCACGATGCACAGGCCGCACAATGGGCCGAAAGCTGTGCGCCGTTCGCCCGGCATCTGGCCCAGCAACTCGTGGACTATCTGGATGTGGCCGATTTCCCGGTCCGCACCGGCACGCATTTCAACAGCGCGTTTGCGCTGATCATGGCACTGTCCTACGCACGCACGGACCAGCATCACACGCTGCGCCGCGCGATTGTCCGGCGCGCGCACCGCTGGTTCGGCCACGACCAGCGCTATCCGGCCCGCTATGAGCCCGGCGGCGATGAATTCCTGTCAGGCGGACTGACGGAGGCCGTGCTGATGCACGCGGTGATGGACGGGTGCGCCTTCGCGGAATGGTGGGAACTGTTCGCGCCCACGCGGGCGGAACTGGCCAACTGGCTCACGCCCGTCTCGGTCACGGACCGCGGCGATCCCAAGATGTCGCATCTCGACGGCCTCAACCTGTCGCGCGCGTGGTGCTGGCGCATGCTGGAGCCTGCGCTGCCAGAGGACCAGCGCCCCCTGGCGGTGCGTGCGTGGTCCGACCATATCGAAGCCTCACTGCCACAGGCCATACAGGGCGACTATGTCGCGACGCACTGGCTGGCATCATTTGCCGTGCTGGCTCTCAGCGAGCCGGTTGGCGGCCAGTAGGGAATCCTAGTCCAGCGCGATGTCGCCGTACCAGGACTCCGCCTTGCTGCGGGTGTTGTCGGTATCGGTCATGATGCCGACGGCGATGACCCGGCCCGGGTCCGTGCCGAAAGCCTTGCGGTAGTCGGCGCGCAGGTCGCGTTCGTGGCAACGCCATTCATTGGCATGCTTCATGCCGCTATCCACCACGATCATGCGCACGCGATCCGTATGCGGATTGGGCAGGACCGTGCCCTCCGGACGCTTGCCGCCCCAGATGTACATCAGCGTCGCATAGGGCATTTCGCGGCCCGTCGTCAGGCGGGCCATTTCGTACATCAGCTGGTCCTTCAGCGACAGGCTGCCCTTGTCGCCATCGAACGCGACGAACAGGCGCAGCGGAGAATCTTCGCGCGGCCCTTGACCGTTGTCTGCATTGCGGATGATGTCGTTGGTCTTCCAGGTCCAGCGCAGCATGCCCGCATCGCGATCGCGCAACGGGACGTAGAGGCCGGATGCGGAGCTATCGGCCTGCGCGTGCACGACTACCCGCTGATCGATCTCTGCGAGGGAATAGCGGGTAGGCGTCTTGTTCCGGTTGATCGTCCACGGCTGCCAGCCAACGGGCAGCCGGTTCCGCAAGTGCGCGGAGGAAAAGCGTGGAAGGCTGGCCAGCAGCGGTGGCGGTGCATCGCCGTCATCGCCGGCTTCCGCTTCCACGGCTTGCTCGTTGGCAATGGTCATCGGATCAGGCATCCGCTCGTCGGATGCGCTCGCCGCCTGGGCGGCGACACGTGCTGCGAAGACTTTGCAGTCCATGGCCGAAACGGCTGCCATTGCTGCAGGGTCCGCAGGCTGACTGACTTGCGTCGATGCGCATCCCGCCAACGTCAGCGCGACCGCCACGCCAGTCAATACAAGCCAATACTTCCTGGCCGCCATGTGACCCCCTGCTTCCGAAATTCCGCCGTGCTGCTGTTTCGCAGCGGGCTTTAGTATTGCGTACTGCTTGCCGCGTATTGCGCGCGGCAGACTACTTCATCCCGGCATCATCCGAGACTTGGGATGGAAGTTATCAGAAGCGGTGTGCGTCCGGAATACTCCGCTACCCTCGAATCGCAGGCAAACAACAGCTGGCAAGAATCGAAGGTGCCCTTGCTCAGGCTTTCGACACCCAGAAAGACAAAACCCCTCGCAGCGAACGCTGTCGAGGGGTTTTGAGGGATAAGAGCCTGGCGATGACCTACTTTCACACGGGTAATCCGCACTATCATCGGCGCGGAGTCGTTTCACGGACCTGTTCGGGATGGGAAGGGGTGGTTCCAACTCGCTATGGTCACCAGGCATGAGGGGTTGTGGCGTTGGGGTTGAGGCCAACGTCACGAATAGGGATGTAGTCTGTAGTGTTGGGTTGTGCTTGCTGTGTCAACACACGGG
>NZ_CAJZAI010000016.1 GCF_914271435.1 Cupriavidus laharis
CAGCGCGGTGAGCTATCACATGATGGGCGTGCCGACCGCGATGTTCACGCCGCTGTTCGTGATCGCGCGTACGTCGGGCTGGGCGGCGCACATCATCGAGCAGCGCATCGATAACAAGATCATCCGCCCGAGCGCCAACTACACTGGTCCTGAGAACCTCGAGTTCGTGCCGATCGAGAAGCGTTGATCACATCGCGCTGACTGGGGAACGTGGATCGGGGCGCATGCGCCCTGCTCCACGCGTCCTTGTGCATTACCCCGTATTCCTCCCCACGCCATGAACACTGCACACCGCAAACCACTGCCGGGCACCAAGCTGGATTTCTTTGACGCGCGCGAAGCTGTCGAGGCAATCCAGCCGGGTGCCTATGACAAGCTGCCCTACACGTCGCGCGTGCTGGCCGAGAACCTCGTGCGCCGCTGCGACCCGGCCACGCTGACCGATTCGCTGAAACAGCTCATCGAGCGCAAGCGCGAGCTGGATTTCCCGTGGTTCCCGGCGCGCGTGGTATGCCATGACATCCTGGGCCAGACCGCCCTGGTGGACCTGGCCGGCCTGCGCGACGCCATCGCTGACCAGGGCGGCGACCCCGCCAAGGTGAACCCCGTGGTGCCGGTGCAGCTGATTGTCGACCACTCGCTGGCCGTGGAATGTGGCGGCTTCGACCCTGACGCCTTCGCCAAGAACCGCGCCATCGAGGATCGCCGCAACGAAGACCGCTTCGACTTCATCAACTGGACCAAGAAGGCCTTCCAGAACGTCGACGTGATCCCCCCGGGCAACGGCATCATGCACCAGATCAACCTGGAGAAGATGTCGCCCGTGATCCACGCTGACAAGGGCGTGGCCTACCCCGACACCTGCGTGGGCACTGACAGCCACACGCCGCACGTCGACGCCCTGGGCGTGATCGCCATCGGCGTGGGCGGCCTGGAAGCCGAGAACGTCATGCTGGGCCGCGCTTCGTGGATGCGCCTGCCCGACATCGTCGGCGTGGAGCTGACCGGCAAGCGCCAGCCCGGCATCACCGCCACCGATATCGTGCTGGCCCTGACCGAATTCCTGCGCAAGGAAAAGGTCGTCGGCGCCTACCTGGAATTCCGCGGCGAAGGCGCCTCGAGCCTGACGCTCGGCGACCGCGCCACGATCTCGAACATGGCGCCCGAATACGGCGCCACGGCCGCGATGTTCTTCATCGACGACCAGACGCTGGATTACCTGCGCCTGACCGGCCGCGAGGACGAGCAGGTCAAGCTGGTCGAGACCTATGCCAAGACTGCAGGCCTGTGGGCCGACACGCTGAAGAACGCCGAGTACGAACGCGTGCTGAAGTTCGACCTGTCGAGTGTCGTGCGCAACATGGCCGGCCCGTCGAACCCGCACAAGCGACTGCCGACCTCGGCGCTGGCCGAGCGCGGCATCGCCGTGAACCTCGACCAGGCCCAGGCGCAAGAAGCCGAAGGCCTGATGCCTGACGGCGCCGTGATCATCGCGGCTATCACCAGCTGCACCAACACCAGCAACCCGCGTAACGTGATTGCCGCAGCCCTGCTGGCGCGCAACGCCAACGCGCGCGGACTGACGCGCAAGCCGTGGGTCAAGTCGTCGCTGGCACCGGGATCCAAGGCCGTTGAGCTGTACCTCGAAGAATCGAAGCTGCTGCCGGACCTGGAAGCGCTGGGCTTTGGCATCGTCGCCTTTGCCTGCACGACCTGCAACGGCATGTCGGGCGCGCTGGATCCGAAGATCCAGCAGGAAATCATCGACCGCGACCTGTACGCGACTGCCGTTCTGTCGGGCAACCGCAACTTCGACGGCCGCATCCACCCGTACGCCAAGCAGGCCTTCCTGGCCTCGCCGCCGCTGGTGGTCGCCTACGCCATCGCCGGCACGATGCGTTTCGACATCGAACGCGACGTGCTGGGCACGGACAAGGAAGGCAAGCCGGTGTACCTGAAGGACATCTGGCCGACCGACGAAGAGATCGACGCCATCGTCGCGCAAAGCGTCAAGCCTGAGCAGTTCCGCAAGGTCTATGAGCCGATGTTCGCCGTCACCGCGCAAAGCGGCGAGAAGACCGACCCGCTGTACGACTGGCGCCCGCAGAGCACCTACATCCGCCGCCCGCCGTACTGGGAAGGCGCGCTGGCTGGCGAGCGCACGCTCAAGGGCCTGCGTCCGCTGGCAGTGCTCGGCGACAACATCACCACCGACCACCTGTCGCCGTCGAACGCGATCCTGGCTAACAGCGCCGCAGGCGAGTACCTGGCCAAGATGGGCCTGCCGGAGGAGGACTTCAACTCCTACGCGACCCACCGCGGCGACCACCTGACCGCGCAGCGCGCGACGTTTGCCAACCCGACGCTGATCAACGAAATGGCCGTGGTCGACGGCCAGGTCAAGAAGGGTTCGCTGGCGCGCGTCGAACCGGAAGGCAAGGTCGTGCGCATGTGGGAAGCGATCGAGACCTACATGGACCGCAAGCAGCCGCTGATCATCGTCGCGGGTGCCGACTACGGTCAGGGCTCGTCGCGCGACTGGGCGGCCAAGGGTGTGCGCCTGGCGGGCGTGGAAGTGATCGTCGCCGAAGGCTTCGAGCGCATCCACCGCACCAACCTGATCGGCATGGGCGTGCTGCCGCTCGAGTTCAAGCCGGGCGTGAACCGCCTGACGCTGGGCCTGGACGGCACCGAGACCTACGATGTGACCGGCGAGCGCCAGCCGCGTGCCAACCTCACGCTCGTGATCCACCGCCGCAATGGCGAGCGCGTGGAAGTGCCGGTGACATGCCGCCTGGACAGCGACGAGGAAGTGTCGATCTACGAAGCCGGCGGCGTGCTGCAGCGCTTCGCGCAGGACTTCCTTGAATCCGCAAAAGCGGCTGCTTAAGGTAGCGAAATAAGCGGGCGGTGCGGCAACGTACCGCCCGCTGCAGTTTTGACCAGGACAAAGATTTCCATGGCCCACGTACCCCAGATCAAGATTCCCGCCACCTACATTCGTGGTGGCACCAGCAAGGGCGTGTTCTTCCGCCTGCAGGACCTGCCCGAAGCCGCCCGGGTCCCCGGCAAGGCGCGCGATGCGTTGCTGATGCGCGTGATCGGCAGCCCCGACCCGTATGGCAAGCAGATCGACGGCATGGGCGCCGCCACATCGAGCACCAGCAAAACGGTGATCCTCTCGAAGAGTAGCCGCCCGGACCACGACGTCGACTACCTGTTCGGCCAGGTCTCGATCGACCAGCCTTTCGTCGACTGGAGCGGCAACTGCGGCAACCTGTCCGCCGCGGTCGGCCCGTTCGCGATCAGCGGCGGCCTCGTCGATGCATCGCGCGTCCCTCAGAATGGCACGGCTGTCGTGCGTATCTGGCAGGCGAATATCGGCAAGACCATCATCGCGCACGTGCCCATCACCAACGGCGAAGTGCAGGAGACCGGTGACTTCGAACTGGATGGCGTGACCTTCCCTGCCGCCGAAGTCCAGCTCGAATTCATGGACCCCGCTGCCGAAGAAGAAGGCGACGGCGGCGGCGCGATGTTCCCGACCGGCAACCTGGTCGACGACCTCGAAGTGCCGGGCGTCGGCACCTTCAAGGCGACCATGATCAATGCCGGCATCCCGACGATCTTCGTCAATGCGGAAGCCATCGGCTACACCGGCACCGAACTGCAGGAAGCCATCAACGGCGACCCCAAGGCACTGGCGATGTTCGAGACCATCCGTGCCTACGGTGCCGTGCGCATGGGCCTGATCAAGAACGTCGATGAAGCCGCCAAGCGCCAGCACACGCCCAAGGTCGCCTTTGTCGCAAAGCCGAAGGACTATGTCGCCTCCAGTGGCAAGCCGGTTGGTGCCGGTGATGTGGACCTGCTGGTGCGCGCGCTGTCGATGGGCAAGCTGCACCATGCCATGATGGGTACGGCGGCCGTGGCCATCGGCACCGCCGCGGCTATTCCGGGCACGCTCGTCAACCTGGCGGCGGGTGGCGGCGAACGCAATGCGGTCCGCTTCGGCCACCCGTCCGGCACGCTGCGCGTGGGTGCCGAAGCCAGCCAGGTCAATGGCGACTGGACGGTCACCAAGGCCATCATGAGCCGCAGCGCCCGCGTGCTGATGGAAGGCTGGGTGCGCGTGCCGGGCGACGCGTTCTGATCCGACGCGGCCTGACCGGCCGCTCCTGACCTTTGCCGGAGGCCGACATGCAGTCCACCGGACGTCCCGACCCGGACCAGGTCCTGGTCGACATTGCCGACTATGTGACGCGGTACAAGGTCAGGAGCGGCGTAGCCTATGACACCGCCCGGCTGTGCCTGATAGACACGCTGGGCTGCGGGCTGGAAGCCCTTTCCTACCCCGCCTGCACCAAGCTGCTCGGCCCTGTCGTGCCTGGCACCATCGTCCCGAACGGGGCCAGGGTGCCAGGCACCCAGTTCCAGCTCGACCCCGTCCAGGCTGCCTTCAACATCGGCGCGATGATCCGGTGGCTGGACTTCAACGACACCTGGCTGGCCGCGGAATGGGGACACCCTTCCGACAACCTCGGCGGCATCCTCGCCACCGCCGACTGGCTCTCCCGCACGAATCTCGCTGCCGGCCGCAAGCCGCTGATCATGAAGGACGTGCTCACGGCCATGATCAAGGCCCATGAGATCCAGGGTTGCATGGCGCTCGAGAACGCGTTCAACAAGGTCGGGCTGGACCACGTGGTGCTGGTCAAGGTCGCATCCACGGCCGTGGTCGCGCAGATGCTCGGCCTGTCGTATGACGAGATCATCAACGCGCTGTCGCTGGCGTGGGTCGACGGACAAAGCCTGCGCACGTACCGCCATGCGCCCAATACCGGCAGCCGCAAGAGCTGGGCCGCCGGCGACGCCACAAGCCGTGCCGTACGGCTGGCGCTGATGGCCCGCACTGGAGAGATGGGCTACCCCTCGGCGCTGACCGCGAAGACCTGGGGCTTCTACGATGTGCTGTTCAAGGGGCAGCCGTTCCGTTTCCAGCGGCCCTACGGGTCGTACGTGATGGAGAACGTGCTGTTCAAGATTGCCTATCCGGCGGAATTCCACGCGCAGACGGCAGTGGAAGCGGCCATGTCACTGCACGGCCAGCTCGCCGCGCTTGGCATGTCGGCAGCCCGGATCCGGGCCGTGACCATCCGCACGCACGAGGCCTGCCTGCGCATCATCGACAAGCAGGGGCCGCTCGCCAATCCGGCCGACCGCGACCACTGCATCCAGTACATGGTGGCCGTGCCGCTGCTGTTCGGCCGTCTCACGGCCGAGGATTACGAGGACAACGTGGCTGCCGATCCACGCATCGACCCGCTGCGCGCCCGCATCCGCTGTGTGGAGGACTCCACCCTCACCGCGGACTATCACGACCCCGACAAGCGCGCGATCGCCAATGGGCTGACGGTGGAACTGGACGACGGCACGGTGCTGCCTGAAGTCCTGGTCGAGTACCCGCTTGGCCATCGGCGCCGCCGCGCCGATGGTACCCCCCTGTTAGTCGAAAAATTCCGCACCAACCTGGCACGCCGCTTTCCGCCGCGGCAACAGGACGCCATCCTTGCCGTGTCGCTGGACCAGGCACAACTGGAGCGAATGCCCGTCCATGAATATGTCGACTTGTATGTGATTTGAGTTATCAACTCACCAGGGTCATGCCGAATCGGCATAACCCTGGCATTCCCCCTCCCGCGGCCATTTCTCCTACCTTATAGTTTCAGCCGCTGTCGGCAGCGGCCCTGAAACCCAGGCCGTGCCCGGCAGCCACTGACCGAACATGGACGGCGGCGTCCTGCCCAAAAGGCGCGCCATGCCCTTCCGACACCGAGGAGAATCATGAAACGTCTTGCCCGAACCACGACGCTGGCCGCCGCCCTGCTCGCCGCCAGCCTGCTCACCGGCACCGCCCACGCACAGCTTGCCCCGGCCAGCCAGCCATCGGGTACGCCTGCCGCGGCCCAGGCAGAAGCCCGCAAGGCCAATATCGTCATTATCGGCACGGGTGGCACCATTGCAGGCGCCGGCGCGTCGGCCATCAACACGGCGGCCTACCAGTCGGCGGTGGTGCCCGTCGACAAGATCATTGCTTCGGTCCCGGAGATCTCGAAGGTGGCCAACGTCAAGGGCGAACAGATCTTCCAGATCGGTTCGGAGAGCTTCAACAACGAGCGGCTGCTCAAGCTGGCCAAGCGCGTCTCTGAACTGCTCAAGCAGCCCGACGTGGACGGCATCGTCATTACCCACGGCACGGACACCATCGAGGAGACCTCCTACTTCCTGAACCTTACGCTCAAGAGCGATAAGCCCGTTGTGGTGGTTGGCTCGATGCGCCCCGGCACCGCACTCGGCGCGGACGGCGCGCTGAACCTGTATGACGCCGTGCTGGTGGCTTCGAACCCGGCCTCCAAGGGCAAGGGCACGCTGGTGGTACTGAACGATGAAATCCACACCGGCCGCGACGTGACCAAGAGCAACACGTTCAAGACTGAGACGTTCCGTTCGCCGTTCGGTCCGCTCGGCTATGTGGTCGAAGGCCGTACGCTGTTCTTCCGCCTGCCGGCACGCCCGCACACGGTGCAAACGGAGTTCGACATCGACAAGATCGACAAGCTGCCTGAAGTCGCCGTGGTCTACGCCTACGGCAACGTGAACCCGGCCAGCATCGATGCCGCCGTGAAGAATGGCGCCAAGGCCATCGTCTACGCCGCCACCGGCAACGGCAGCGTCGGCGACTACATGGTCGAGCCGCTGAAGGCCGCGCGCGCCAAGGGCGTGCAGATCGTGCGCGCCTCGCGCACCGGCAGCGGCGTGGTGATCCGCAACGCCGAGCAGCCGGACGACAAGTACGACTGGATCGTCACCGACGACCAGTTGCCGCAGAAAGCGCGCATCCTGATGGCCCTGGCGCTGACCAAAACCAACGACAGCAAGCAGCTGCAGCAGATCATGTGGAAGTATTGAGCTCGCGTGGATACGCCAGTCCTTGTCGTCTTGGGTTGCTGCCGGCCTTCCCGGGCTGGCAGCCAGATGGGCGCGCCGAATTTCCGGCGCGCGTTTTGGTCTGGGCTTTTATCTGTCGGTTAATTGCGTTAATGCAATGAACAGGCGTGGCTTGGCGCCCCGCGCATTGCAGCATCACCCGAACAGCGTGCTGCTCATCAGCGCCTTCGCCACCAGGGTGCCGCCATCCGAATCCTCGGCATACACCTCGACATCGCTGATCACCTGCCGGCGGCCGCGCCGCACCACGCTCGCGACGGCACGAAGGCTGGTACCGTTTGCCGGCGCCAGGTACTGGATACTCAGGGACCCGGTCGCCCCGCCCTTCACCTGCCCGGGGTCGGCGCCAGAGGCTGCGGCAGCGGCACCCGCAATGTCGATCAGCGTTGCGATCACCCCGCCATGGACCGTATTGCCGAGGGTGACGTTTCCGGCGCTGTACGGCAACACCAGTTCGACATGTTCCGGCATCAGCACCTCGAGCTGCACGCCCAGCGTACGCGCGACGGGAGAGCCCATCAGGACCTCCTCCACCATCTGCCGCATGCGCGGATGCGTCACGGCGGGAACAGGAACGGCTTGGGCGACGGCTTCACGCATCTCTGGCTCCTTCGGATCGATGGTTGACGGAATGCAGCGTACTGGGCATGGCGCAGCCGCTCAACGACCTTTGAGGTAATCGGGACGATTCCATGCCGGGCTGGCGGCAAGGGCCACAAGCCTGGCCGCCGGTGAAACCCGGGACGTCCGGGCGGCCCGTTTATAATGCCGGACTGCCTGTCCCTTTCACTTCTGCATGTCGTCCTCCCCCTCCGATTCCGCCCTGCCCGCCGTCCAGTCCGACGCCACGGGACTGGCTGACCGCCCTGACAGCCCCTGCATCGGCATCTGCTCGACGCTGTTCGACGAAATCTGCCAGGGCTGCGGACGCACGGCGGCCGAAGTCAGCAACTGGGTGTTCCTTAGTGATGAGGAAAAGCAGGCGGTCTGGGAACGCATCATCTGCGAGGGCACGGCCCGGCGCTTCCGCCAGGGCTGAGCACGGCCAGCCGCTTCAGCCGCCGGCCAGGCGTTTTTCCATGTCTTCCACTTCATGCCTCGCGACGCGCTGGCGGGCCAGCTTGCGCCAGCTCTCGGCCAACGGCGGCAATTCGGCCATCCCGGCCAATGCGGCGTAGTCCAGGCGATCCACATAGAGCACCCGCAGCAAGCGCGAGAGGCTCCAGTCCGGATACGGACGGCTGACCAGCGTCAGCGCATCGCCCACGCGCAGTTCTCCCTCCTCCAGCACGCGGTAGTACCAGCCCGTGCGCAGGCTCTGCTGCACCGCGCGCGACATTCCCGCATGGCCGAAGCGATGATTGAGCTTCCAGCACGGTTGGCGTGCCTGTGACACTTCGACCAGGGCGGTGCCAAGGCGGAAGCGGTCGCCAATGCAGACGTCCGCTTCGGTCAGACCGGTTGTGCTCAGGTTCTCGCCAAAGGCCCCCGGCGCGGAAAGGACCGTGCCCGCCTGTGTCGAGATTTCCTCAAGCTCGGCCCGCCAGGCCGGGTAATGGTCATACGCATAGTGATGCAGCGCCTTCTCCGGGCCGCCATGGTGCTTCGGGTCGCCCTGGCCATCGCCGGACAGCCCGAGCGCGGCCACCGGCACGGGACCAGCAAGCGGCAGCTTGCCGATGCCGCTCGGCACGCCCTTCGGGCCGAACGGGCGAACCTGGCCGATCAAGACTGTATCGACCGTGACTGCAGGCGGCAACGCTGCCAGGGCTGTCCGGTTCACAGGCCGACCTCGTCCAGCCAGCGCGCGAACATGCGCCGGCCCGCCGCCGCAACCCGCTCGCCGACCTCCGCAGTACGGGCACGGATGGTGCGCGGATCGATGCCAGCCTTGCCCAGCTCAACCGTGTGGCCGATCAGCCAGGCTTCGATATCGCGCGGCAGCACTTCGGGATGGAACTGCAACGCCAGCACTTGCTTGCCGATGGCGTACGCCTGGTTGGGCACTGCAGCGGTCGACGCCAGCAGCTCGGCCCCCTCTGGCAAGTCGAAGGTATCGCCGTGCCAGTGCAGGACTTCCCAATTGGCGGCGGCCAGTTCGGCCAGCGCGGAATCGTGGCCGCGGGCTGTCGGCACAATCGGTGCCCAGCCGATTTCCCGGGTTCCCGGGTAGACGCGTGCCCCACAGGCTCTCGCAATCAGCTGTGCGCCGAGGCAAACCCCGATCGCCTTGCCACCGGCTGCGAGGCGCGCGCGAATCAGCGCGATTTCCTGCTCCAGCCACGGATAGGCCTCGGTCTCGTAGACGCCAATCGGCCCGCCCAGCACCAGCAGCAGGTCGGGCGAGTTGTCAGCGATGGACTGGAGGTCATCCACGCCCGCCTGGAACACCTGCAGGGCGTGGCCGCGTGCGCGCAGCGCTTCGGCAATCACGCCGCCATGCTCAAAGGCGACGTGCTGGATGATGTGGGTGGTACGCGAAGGGGTGGACGTTGCCATGCACGGCTCCTGCCGAGGGGATGGCCCGAAATGGTACCGCCATTCGGCAAGGGACGTCCGACACCGCGGCTATTTGCCGCGACTGGCCCCATCCCGTGTCGCCGCGGGCTCGAGCACCAGCGTGTCGAACGGTTCGCGCACCGGTTCCCGCCGCCGCGCAAGCGTGATGTATTCGACGGCGGCCCACTTGCCAGTCCAGTCCCGGTAGTTCGGCGACACCGGGTTGCCCGACTGCCCGGTCGAGTCCATGAAACGCGACGCATCCAGGTCAGCCAGGTCATAAAGCGCCCGCAGGCTGGCGGCATGCGTGCTCTCGAACGGAGCCTGCTCGTCGCGCAGGTTGTTGCGGCCGACATTGACCGTGTACGTATCGCCCCCCGTCGGCACGCGCAGGTTGAACAGCCCCGACAGGTACGGTTGCTTGCCGAACGGCTTGTGTTCGGAGCGGGCCGCGTGCGCCTTGCCCCAGCGCCATTTGCCCGGGTTATCGCCATAGCGCCGCGACAGGTCGGCGACCGCGAGCGTCCAGGCGTCCGCAACGGCATCGGCGCAGGACTCGTGCTCCGTCGTACCGGACCTGTCGCACCAGAAGCTGCCCAGCGAGCCGGAGCCGGCGGCATTTCGCAGGATGTTCAGCATCGGCTGCTGCACGTTGCGCTGCTCCCACATCCGCATGAACAGCGCCTCGCCCACCTTGTCCTCGAACAGCCGGCGCGACAATTCGCGCAGCCAGGCGGAGATCACGAGCGGCTCCGACGCCCCCGCATCCATGGTGCCGTCCCACTTGCGCAAGGCATCGAAGAGTTCGCGCTCGCGCTGCGGCCGGGTCGTGTCACTGGCCACGGGCGATGCCAGCAGCAAGGGCAGGAAATCACGCACGGCCAGCGAGACCACATCCTTCTGGATCGCGCCGAACGACTCGAACGTATGGCGCGGCACGGCATCGAGCAACGACCGGATACGCTGGTAGCGATACGGCACGGTCCATTCGCTCGTGATGAAGTACGGATAGTCCGTCCCCACGATACGCTGGTTGGCCGTCGCGATGATGCCGCTGGCCGGGTTGTAGGCGCGCGGCAAGTGCTCGAACGGAATAAAGCCATTCCAGTCGTAGCGCGCGTCCCAGCCTGGCGCCGGCGCCAGGCCCTTGAGATCGTTGTCGGCACGGCGCAGCGGAATGCGCCCCGGCGCGATAAAGCCGATGTTGCCATCGACATCGGCATAGACCATGTTCTGCTGTGGCGCGTGGAAGTCCCGCAGCGCCTGCGTAAAGCTGGCCCAGTCCGTGGCCAGGTTCATCTTCAGGCTGGCCTGGAAGGTACGGTCGTCGGGGCGTAGCGCCGTCCACTGGAACGCCACGACGTAGCGCGCACCCAGCGGCGAAGCGGCATTGGCCACGGGCTCGGACACGTCGGAGATGACTGGACCGTGCCGCGTCTGGCGCACCGTCAGCACGACATCCGCCGCGCCTTTGACATGGATGGTCTCGGTACGCGTCACGAACGCCGCCCAGCCGTCCGGTGTCTGGTAGTTGTCGGTGCTGCCCGGCTGCAGGCGTTCGAGGAACAGATCCTGCACGTCCGGCGCAGTATTGGTGAAGCCCCACGCGATGCGCGCGTTATGGCCCAGCACCACCAGCGGCGCGCCCGGCAGTGTGGCGCCCGCCACGTCCAGCCCCGGTGCCTGGAGCCGCGCCAGGTACCACAGGGCCGGAGCCTGCAGGCCCAGGTGCGGGTCATTGGCCAGCATGGGCTTGCCAGACTGCGTATGCGCGCCGGATACCACCCAGTTGTTCGAGCCCATTCCTTCCACGTAGCTGGCCGGCGCCACTTCGCCGACACGGGCGAGCGCCGAGGCGAGCGGCGCCAGATGCCGGTACAGGCTGCCGTAATCCAGCGTCCGAACGGGCCGCTCGCCCGGATACGGCGCCAGCAGCTCACTGATGCGAACAGTAGGCAATGCCTGCGACAGCGACATGCGCAGGGTTTCCTGGGTCCAGTTGCCGCCCAGGTCCCAGGCCATCATGGTCTGCCATCCCAGCGTATCGGCGGGCTCCCAGTGCTCTGGACGCGTACGCAAGATCAGGAACTCCGGCGGCAGCGGCCCTTTGCGCTGGTCGATATAGGCATTCACCCCTGCCGCATATGCCTGCAATGCGGCACGTGTGTCGGGCTCGAGCTGCGCGAAGATGGCCTCGGCGTTACGGCGCACGCCCAGTGTGCGCAGGAAGCGGTCGGTATCGAGCGCCTTGGGGCCGAGGATCTCGGCCAGCCGGCCCGCCACGACGCGCTTGTTCATCTGCATCTGCCACAACCGGTCCTGCGCATGCACGAAGCCCAGCGCGTAGTACGCATCCAGGCGCGAGGCTGCGCGGATGTGCGGCACGGCGTTGCGGTCGCGCACGATCGTGACGCGTCCCTGCAGCCCCGGCAGCGCCAGGGTGCCCGCGGCCTGCGGCTGCGATGCCTGCCGGTACCAGATATAGCCGCCCGCCAGCGCTGCCGCCGAAACCAGTAACAGCACTGCCACCAGCCAGGCCAGCCGTCGGAACCAGCGCATCTGTCATCTCCCCCAGAGGATTCTTGTTTGCCGGCAATTATCGCCACCAATGCGGTCAAATAAGAAGCCCCGCATGCTGCCATGCGGGGCTTTGTGCAGAAATGCCCGTGCGGGCAATCAGGCCGGCTTCTTGAGTTGCAAGGCCTTGTACTCCAGGAACTCCTCTAGCCCGTACCTGCCTGCCTCGCGCCCGTTGCCGGACTGCTTGTAGCCGCCGAACGGCGCCTGCATATTGAACGGGCCGCCGTTGATGTCGACCTGGCCGGTACGGATGCGTCGTGCCACGCGAATCGCACGCGCCTCGTCACCGCCCCACACCCCGCCGCCGAGACCGTAGATGCTGTCGTTGGCGATACGCACGGCGTCTTCCTCCGTGTCGTAGCAGATGATGGACAACACCGGGCCAAAGATCTCTTCCTGCGCCACGATGGCACGCGGCTCCACATTGCCCAGCACGGTCGGCTTGACGAAAAAGCCCTTCTCCAGACCCGCCGGTGTCTCCGGACCGCCCGCGACCAGATCCGCGCCCTCTTCCAGGCCGCGACGGATATAGCCCGTCACACGGTCCTTCTGCACAGCGGAAATCAGCGGTCCGAGCTTGGTGGTTTCCTGCAGCGGGTCGCCGACGGTGAAGCCTTCGACCACCTTGGCGGCAATCGCTTTCACTTCGTCATAACGGCTGCGCGGCACCAGCATTCGGGTGTGCGCCGAGCAGGTCTGGCCGGAGTTCAGGAAGCACGCATTGATAGTGCCCTTGACCGCGGCAGGCAGGTCGGCATCGTCCAGGATCACCGAAGCGGACTTGCCGCCCAGCTCCAGCGCCACGCGCTTGACGGTCTGCGACGCCAGTTCGGACACGCGCTTGCCGGCACGGGTCGAACCGGTGAACGACACCATGTCCACCTCGGGATGGCTGGCCAGCACCTCGCCCACCACCGGCCCGTATCCGGTCACCAGGTTGAACACGCCAGGCGGCAGGCCCGCCGCTTCGATCACCTCGGCCAGCACGAACGCATTGAGCGGAGCCACTTCCGACGGCTTGAGCACCACCGTGCAGCCAGCCGCCAGCGCGGGGGCCACCTTCAGCGTGATCTGGTTGAGCGGATAGTTCCACGGCGTGATCGCCGCCACGACGCCAACCGGCTCGCGCACGACCAGCGAATTGCCGACTTCCTCCTCAAAGGCAAAGCCTTCCAGCAGTTTCGCGGCCTGGCCCCAGTTGTAGACGGGGCCGCCCACCTGGATCGCGCGCGCCAGCTTGATCGGCATGCCAACTTCGCCCGCGATCAGTTGGGCCAGTTCTTCGGTCCGCGCCTTCAGCCCTTCGGCGATTTTCCTGATATAGCCGGCGCGTACCGCCGGCGGCGTGCTGGCCCAGCCGTCAAACGCGGCGCGGGCGGCCTGGATCGCATCTTCCGCGTCGCGCGCGCTGCCTTCGGGGATGCGGCCCATGACCGCTTCGGTGGTGGAGTGGATGACGTCGATCAGCCCCGTGCCGTGCGGGGTGACCCATTTACCGTTTATGAAGAGTTTGTCTCGTTGTTGCATGGCCACAGTTGTCAGATTGGTCAATCAGCGGTTGCAAGTTTTTTGTTACTTTTATGGTGCACGCACATTGTAGAGCGGATTGCGGCGGGCGTTTTTTTGCGCCGCGCAAACGCCGGAACAACAGATGGCGATAATCGGCCGCACCTCAAGGGATCTCGCAAGCGCGGCCGATACATAACAAGGAGCGAGACGTGGTCAATCCGATTTACCGCAAGACAGAAGCCGGCCTTGACGAGATCAAGACCCGCGCACGCAAGCTGGATCACAAGCTCCGCGCCCTGCTGTTGATCGTCAATGGGGAACGGCGCGCACAGGAACTGCTGGCACAGCTCGGCGACATGGGCGTGGGCCCCGAATCGCTCAACCAGCTCCTGCAGATGTCACTGGTCGAACCGGTGCCGGAGCCTGCGCAGACCACACCCGCCGCCGTGCAGGCAGCGCCGCCTGCCGAGGACAGCAATCTCTTCTCGCTGTACGCCATGCGCCGCGTGGAAACCTCGGCGCCCGCGAGCCGGGTTGCAGCTCTAGCTCCGGCCAGTGCCGACACACCATATTCGCAGGCTGAGATCCAGGCCTACCAGCGCCTCTACCACTTCTACACAGAGGTTATCGGCCAGCACCTCGGCCTGCGCGGGTACCTCATGCAGGTCAAGGTGGAAAAAGCCACGGATCTCCCTGCGCTGATCGCCCTGCGCGACCCGCTGCACGCGGCGCTGCTCAAGGCCAAGGGCGAGATTACGGCGAAGGCGATCACCGGGCAGCTCGATGAGATTGTCGAGTCGATCGAGATGCAGGCAGGGGAATAGAACGCGCGGCCCCGGCAAGCACAAAGGCCGCCCGTAGGCGGCCTTGTCATGTCTTGGTTTCCCTGGCGCTCAGCCGTCGATCCCCTGCGACTGCAGGTACTCGTCATACGTGCCGAGGTAATCCGTCACCGTGCCGTCGGTACGCACTTCGATCACCCGCGTGGCCAGGCCGCTCACGAACTCGCGGTCGTGCGAGACGAAGATCAGCGTGCCCTGGAACTTGTCCAGTGCGATCTGCATCGACTCGATCGATTCCATGTCCATGTGGTTGGTCGGCTCGTCCAGCGCCAGCACGTTATGGCGGCCCAGCATCAGCTTGCCCCAGATCATGCGGCCCTTCTCGCCGCCGGACAGCACCTTGACGTTCTTCTTGATATCGTCCGCCGAGAACAGCAGGCGGCCCAGCGTGCCGCGCAGCGACGTTTCATCGTCGCCCGCCTGCGTCCACTGGCTCATCCAGTCCATCACGTCGCGGTCTGCAGGGAATTCCTCGTACGTGTCCTGCGGCATGTAGCCGACGTTGGCGTTCTCGGCCCACTTGACCGTGCCACGATCGACTTCGACGCCACGCTGCACGCCGGTCTGCACGGCACCATTCAGCAGGCTGCGCAGCAGCGTGGTCTTGCCCGCGCCGTTCTCGCCGATGATCGCCACGCGCTCGCCTGCCTGGATCGCCATCGACAGGTTGTTGATGATCTTGCGGTCGTAGGTCTTGGTGATACCTTCCACCTCAACGGCAAGGTTGTGCAGCTTCTTCTCGAACTCGAAGCGGATGAACGGGTTCTGGCGCGACGACGGCTTGATGTCCTCGACCTTGATCTTCTCGATCTGCTTGGCGCGCGAGGTGGCCTGGCGCGCCTTGGACTTGTTGGCCGAGAAGCGGCGCACGAAGTCCTGCAGTTCGCTGATGCGTTCCTTGGCGCGCGCGTTGGCGGCCATCTGGCGCTCGCGGGCCTGCATCGACGCTTCCATGTACTCGTCGTAGTTGCCCGGGTAGACCTTCAGCGTGCCGTAGTCCATGTCGGCCATGTGGGTGCAGACCGAGTTCAGGAAGTGGCGATCGTGCGAGATGATGATCATGGTGGAGTTGCGCTCGTTGAGCACGGTCTCCAGCCAGCGGATCGTGTTGATGTCCAGGTTGTTGGTCGGTTCGTCCAGCAGCAGCACGTCCGGGTTCGAGAACAGCGCCTGCGCCAGCAGCACGCGCAGCTTCCAGCCCGGCGCGACGTCGCTCATCGGGCCCTGGTGCTGGCTGGTGGGGATGCCTACGCCCAGCAGCAGTTCGCCGGCACGCGCCTCGGCGGTGTAGCCGTCGTACTCCGCATACTTGGCCTCCAGTTCGGCGGCCTTCATGTAGTCTTCGTCGGTCGCTTCCGCGTTGGCATAGATCGCGTCGCGCTCCTGTGCGGCGGCCCACATCTCCGTGTGGCCCATCATCACGACATCCAGCACGCGCATGTCTTCATAGGCGAACTGGTCCTGGCGCAGCTTGCCCAGGCGGATGCCCGGCTCCAGCATGACATTGCCCGACGACGACTCGAGGTCGCCACCCAGGATCTTCATGAAGGTGGACTTGCCACAGCCGTTCGCGCCGATCAGGCCGTAGCGGTTGCCCTCGCCGAACTTGACCGAGATATTCTCGAACAACGGCTTGGGGCCGAACTGCATGGTGATGTTTGCGGTAGAAAGCACGTCTGGAACCTTGTCTGGAAACGGGGTATGGCGCCAATGCGCCAGGCTTGCCGGAACGGGGTGGCGTCGATGCGCCCCGGTTCATGGGAGAACCCGGCAGGAAATGGGGAAATAACCGATTATTTTACCATCCGGACGCCTTTCCGGCGACCGGTTGGCGCGGATCGAAACGCTGTCAGGACAGCGCCGGAAGCACCGGATAGCCTGACATGGCCAGCTTGAAGCCTTCCGCGTGTGCGCTGAGCTGCGCCTGACCGCCTACCGGCAGGGTCAGCTTCTGCGCGCAGTGGCCAAACGGCAGGCCGGTCAGTATCGGCACCTGCAACTGGTCGCGCAGATAGGCAACCACGGCATCCATGTCGTAGCCGTTGTCGTAGTCCGTCACGCGGTAGTTGGAGAAATCACCGAGGACAATGGCCCGCTGCGCGCCCAGCACGCCAGCCTGGTGCAGTTGCACCAGCATGCGCTCCACGCGGTACGGAGGCTCGTTGATGTCCTCCAGAAACAGGATGCCACCTTCCACCCGCGGCATGAACGGCGTGCCGAGCAGGCTGCACAGCATGGCCAGGTTGCCGCCCCACAGCGTGCCCGCGACCGTGCCCGAGAATGGTTGCCCGCCGTCCTGCGGCGCCAGCACCGTCACCGTGTAGGCCGGATCGCGCAGGATGCCCTCGAAGTGCTCCCACATGAACGGGTCGACCGTATCAGCGCCAAAGTCCGCCAGCAGCATCGGGCCGGCGAAAGTCACGCCGCCGGTGGCCGCCAGGTAGGCCAGCTGGAACGCCGTGAAATCGCTATGACCGACGATGGGCGTGCCGCTGGCGCGCGCCTGTTCGGCGATCTGCGCGAAATCGAGCCGCGCCAGCAGCCGCGCAATGCCGTAGCCGCCGCGCACGGCCAGTGTCAGCTCATGGGGCGTACCGGTGCCGATCGCATGCAGGTCCGCGAGCCGTTCGGCATCCGTGCCGCCGAAGCGCAGGTAGCGCCGCGCCAGCACGTCGGGGTTGGTCGTGTGGTACCCATGCGCCTTGAGCCAGGCACAGCCGCGTGCCGCAATGGCGACATCATGCGGGTAACCGGACGACGCGATCAGGCGGACTTCGGTATGCGGCTGGATGCTCGGTGTGCTCATGCGGGCTCGCTATCGTCAGGTCGCCAGGTTTCGTCAGGGTTGTTCGGGATCGGACAGCGTTCGTGCGGCGAGCTGCGCGGCCTTCTGCGCGCGGCGCCGGGCACCGAAGAAGTCCTTCAGCATCTGCCCGCATTCAGCCGCGAGCACGCCGTTCGTGATGGTGGTCTGGTGGTTGAGCTGCGCCTGCTCGAACAGGTTCACCACGCTGCCGGCCGCACCCGTCTTCGGATCCGTCGCGCCGAACACCACATGACGCAGGCGCGCATGGAGGATGGCGCCGCTGCACATCGCGCATGGTTCCAGCGTCACGTACAGCTCGCACTCGGGCATGCGGTAGTTGCCGAGCACCTGGGCGGCCGCACGCAGCGCCTGCATCTCGGCATGGGCCGACGGATCCATCGACTTGATCGGCAGGTTGTGGCCGCGCGCGATGATGGCATCGTTCCACACCACCACCGCACCGACCGGCACCTCGCCCGCGGCTTCGGCCAGGCGCGCCTCGTCCATGGCGGCGCGCATGTAGCGCTCGTCGCGCGCGATTTCCTCCGCCCTGCGGGTATCCGTCATTGCTGGCTCAGTCCTGTGCCGGCAGCTCCGCCGTGGCGGTGACTTCGGCCCAGCAGTTGGGCGTTTCGAACAGGACCAGGCGGGTCAGTTGCAGATGGTGGCCGAAGCAGTCCTTGAACACGGGCGCCAGCATGTCAAAGGCGATCTGCGCCAGGTTCTCGACCGTCGGGATGGCGTCCAGCACCACGGTCTTGTGCCCTTCCATCGATTGCAGGAAGTTCAGCAGCGCCGTGTCGCCACGATAGATCAGGAACGCATGGTCCCACTTCGACACTAGGTGCTCCTGCGCCAGCGTCTTGATATCGCTGAAGTCGAGGATCATGCCGTCGTCCGACGCGCCCTCACGGTGCAGTACCTCGCCCGACAGGGTCAGGTCCAGGCGATAGCGATGGCCGTGGATGTTGCGGCACTGGCCGCAGTGATTCGGGATACGGTGGCCGGAATCGAATTCCAGCCTGCGAGTAATGGAAACTTGTTTGCTCATGAGTACGGGCGCTTGCAAGGCGGCCTGCATTGGGTGGACTTCGGGCCGGGGTCCGCGGGCTCTATTGTGGCCCACGGTGAGACCGCACGGCAGCAATCAGCGTCGATCAGCGGATGCCAAGCAGCTTGTGGGTCTGCAGCGACAGGCGCCAGCGCGGATGCTGCTGGCAGAACGCCACGGCGGCGGCGGTATTTTCGCGGGCCAGCGGGCCGTCCATGGCCTGCACCAGGAAATACTGGAAATCCAGCTGCTCGTATGCGGCGAAGTCCTGCCCGGCCTGCGGAATGACGACCTTCAGCTCGTTTCCCTTCCGGACCACCAGTTCGGAACCCATCTTCGGACTCACGCAAACCCAGTCGATGCCCGGCGGCACCGCGATCGTGCCATTGGTTTCGATCGCGATCTCGAAGCCCTGCGCGTGCAATGCGTCGATCAGCGGGGCATCGATCTGCAGCAGCGGTTCGCCGCCTGTGCACACCACCAGCGGCTTGCCACCGGCGCCCTGCGGCCATTCGGAGGCGACCGTGGCGGCCAGCTCCCCAGCCGTGCGGTACTTGCCGCCCCGCGTGCCATCGGTGCCGACAAAGTCCGTGTCGCAGAACTGGCAAACCGCCATCGCCCGGTCCTCTTCGCGCCCGCTCCACAGGTTGCAGCCGGCAAAGCGGCAGAACACCGCGGCACGGCCGGCGTTGGCGCCTTCGCCCTGCAGCGTATAGAAGATTTCCTTGACGGCGTAAGTCATGCTTTGCGGCGCGCTCCGGTCGGGAACGCAGTGGTTTCGGCGCCCGATGGCGGCCGTTCTTTCATGGGTCGGGAGAGCGAGGCCAGGACTCCGGATCAGAGATGGCTTGAGGGAAGGCGGCCTCCGGCAGTTGATCGGGGCGGTGGTCCGCATGGCCTCTCGCAGGCTGTATCCGGCAGCGGCCAGACATCATGCAAGTATACCAGACGAGTCAGGGTTTCCGCTGATATGGCGACCGGACGGCACGTGGCGCGAAGGCAGACGTCATCACTCCGCCCCTCGCCGGATCCACGATGCCGCATAGTGGCTCAAGACCTTATTCTTGAATTTTTCTCAAATATATTCTGCCGATCACCACGTTAATCTGCAAAGATATTGCAGGCACACTGCCGCCATCCCATCTTCGGAGTCTGGAGGCAGACCATGCCCATTGCCCTGTTAGCGCTGACCATCAGCGCATTCGCCATCGGTACGACAGAATTCGTGATCGTCGGCCTGATCCCCACTATTGCCGCGGACCTGCACATCAGTCTGCCGTCCGCCGGGTTGCTGGTCAGCCTGTACGCGCTGGGCGTGGCTGTCGGCGCGCCCGTGCTGACTGCGCTGACCGGCCGCCTGCCCCGCAAGATGCTGCTGCTGTCACTGATGGCACTCTTTACGCTCGGCAATCTTCTGGCCTGGAAAGCGCCCAGCTATGAATCCCTGGTCATGGCGCGGATCCTGACAGGCCTTGCCCATGGCGTGTTCTTCTCGATCGGCTCGACCATCGCTACCGGCCTCGTACCGAAGGAAAAGGCGGCCAGCGCCATCGCCATCATGTTCACCGGGCTGACCGTCGCGCTGGTGACGGGTGTCCCGCTGGGCACGTTCATCGGCCAGCATTTCGGCTGGCGCGAGACCTTCCTGGCCGTCTCCGGGCTCGGCATGATCGCCTTCGTCGGCAGCCTGCTGTTCGTGCCGTCGTCGATCCGGCACACGCCGCCGGCATCGCTGCTGCAGCAGGCGCGCGTGCTGGCGGAGCCACGCTTGTTGCTGGTGTACGCCAAGACGGCAATCGGCTATGGCGGCTCGTTCATCCCGTTCACCTTCCTGGCGCCGATCCTGCAGGACGTGTCGGGTTTTAGCGCCAACGCTGTCGGACTGGTAATGCTCGTGTATGGCGTATCCGTGGCCGTGGGCAATATCTGGGGTGGCCGCCTGGCCGACCGCCATGGCCCGATTCCGGCACTGCGATTGGTGTTCCTGCTGCTGGCGTTCGTGCTGTTCGTGCTGACCTTCACCGCGCCGCACCCATGGCTGGTCGTGGCTACGGTGCTGGCCTGGGGCGCCGTGGCTTTCGGCAATGTGCCGGGCTTGCAGGTCTACGTGGTCAAGCAGGCAGAGCGCCATACACCGCACGCTGTCGATGTGGCCTCCGGCCTGAACATCGCGGCATTCAATCTCGGCATTGCAGGGGCAGCCTGGGCTGGCGGCCTGATCGTCACGCACCTGGGCCTGATGCATACGCCGTGGATCGGTGCGCTCGTCGTGCTGGTGGCGCTGGGCCTGACGGAATTGAGCGGCCGGCTGGACCGCGCCGCCGGCTTCGATGCACGCGGCAGCCTGCCTGCCGGCGCCGCCATGCACTAAACCCCGGCGTGGCCGGGGCAAGGACAGAGCTTCAGCGTGTGCCGAGGAAGTCCACCTTGCCGATCTGCACCCCCTTATGGCGCAGGATGTCGTACGCCGTGGTGATATGGAAATAGAAGTTCGGCAGAGCAAAGCCCAGCAGGTAGCTCTTGCCGTCGAAGGTCATCGTGCCCTGCCGCAGCTTCAGCTCGATGACTCTCGACTCGCTGCCTTCGAGCTGTTCGGGGCGAATCGACTTCAGGAAACCCACGGTTTTCGCGATACGCTCCTGCAATTCGGGAAAGGTTGCCTCGTTGTCGGCATAGGACGGCACATCGATACCTGCGAGCCGCGCCGCGCAGCCTTTCGCGGCATCGCTGGCACGCTGCACCTGGGCCGGCAGCGCGTCCATGTCCGCGATCAGGCGCGTCTGGATCAGGTCGGCTGGATCCATTCCCTGCGCCTGCGCATGCGCCGCCCCTTTCTCGAGGATGGCGGACAGGTTGGTCAGGGCGCGGATGAACGCGGGAATCGATACGTCATACATCGAGAGGGCCATGTGGTCTCCTGGCATGGGTCGTGTCTGGTTTTCCTGTGCGGCGGCTCGGCACCGCCGGTGGCAGCATAAATCGAATCGGCGCCGCGTGCAGTCATCCTGCTGCCGTGCCCGGCCACCGCTTCCTGCCTTAAGATATCCGGTTACCAGCCCCAAAACGGGGCCACGCGAAGCCGCCACGCCCCGATGAACGCCCCCTTCCCGATCCGCACGGAATGCCCGCCCGGCGCCTGCACCTGCCGCAGGGAAGAACTGCTGGCCGATCCGAACGCCGATATCCGCGTCCTGCGCCTGACACGCGAGGAGGAAAAACGGCTGGTGGCACGGCTGGAAAGCGTGACGAGCCTGGCGGACTTGCGGCACGTGGGCAGCCGCTTGCAAGCACAACTGGGCATCGTCCTGACCATCACGCCGAGCGCGAACGGCGTGCGTACGCTGCGCGGGATCAATATCCAGCTGGAGGACCAGCCAGGGCTGTGCCGGAAGACGAGGCAGGCGATTCCTGCCGCGGTCCGGCGGGCGATGGAGGCTACGCCGGAGATTGCTTATGCGCTGCTGGATGAGCAGGATCTGTTGGGTGGGGGGTGAACCTGCCGGGTTCGCCCGGTTTGGAAAGTCAGGATTTTGATAATCCTGAGTGCTCTTTTTCCAACAATTTCAAACCACAGGGACAGGCGCCGCCCACGGCTGCGAAATCCCGTGATCGCCAAGAAACACGAAGCCCGCGCATCAGCACGGGCTTCTGGGGCAAGCTCAATCGTTCGATCAACAGCCTGGAGTAGCTATCGGCTCACGCCACATCACTCCCACTCGATCGTCGCAGGCGGCTTGCCCGACACGTCATACACTACCCGGTTCAGCCCACGCACTTCATTGATGATCCGGTTCGAGCACCGTCCCAGCAGCGAATACGGCAGGTGCGCCCAGTGCGCCGTCATGAAGTCCGTAGTCTGCACTGCGCGCAGCGCGACGACGTAGTCATAGGTACGGCCATCGCCCATCACCCCCACCGACTTCACCGGCAGGAACACGGCAAAGGCCTGGCTGGTCAGGTCGTACCAGCTCTTGCCGACCTGCTGCGGCTCGCACAGGCCGGCGGCAGCGTCTTGCTCCGTCGCGATGGTCTTGCGCAGTTCCTCGATGAAGATGGCATCCGCACGGCGCAGCAGGTCGGCGTAGTCGCGCTTGACTTCGCCAAGGATGCGCACGCCCAGGCCCGGACCCGGGAACGGATGGCGGTACACCATCTCGGGTGGCAGGCCGAGCGCCACGCCCAGCTCGCGGACTTCGTCCTTGAATAGGTCGCGCAGCGGCTCCAGCAGCTTCAGGCCCAGCGTTTCGGGCAGGCCACCGACATTGTGGTGGCTCTTGATGGTAGTAGCCTTCTTGGTCTTGGTGCCGCCCGACTCGACCACGTCGGGGTAGATCGTGCCCTGGGCCAGCCACTTCGCGTTGGTGAGCTTCTTCGCTTCGGCCTGGAAGACCTCGACGAATTCGCGGCCGATGATCTTGCGCTTCTGCTCGGGGTCGGTCACGCCGGCCAGGTGGCCGAGGAACTGTTCCGAGGCATCGATATGCACGACCTTGGCATGCAGGCGGCCGGCGAACATCTCCATCACCATCTTGCCTTCGTCCAGGCGCAGCAGGCCGTGGTCGACGAACACGCAGGTGAGCTGGTCACCGATCGCACGATGGATCAGCGCGGCAGCCACCGACGAATCCACGCCGCCGGACAGGCCGAGAATCACCTCTTCGTCGCCCACCTGCTTGCGGATCAGCGACACGGCTTCCTCGATGTGGTCCTGCATCACCCAGTCCGCGTTGGCGCGGCAGATGCCCAGGACGAAGCGCTCGAGCATCTCGCGGCCCTTCGACGTGTGCGTGACTTCCGGGTGGAACTGCACAGCGTAGTAGCCGCGCGCCTCATCTGCCATGCCGGCGATCGGGCAGCTCGGCGTGGATGCCATCAGCTTGAAGCCCGGCGGCAGCGCGGCAACCTTGTCGCCGTGGCTCATCCAAACCTTCAGCATGCCGTGGCCTTCGGCCGTGGTGAAATCCTCGATGTCCTTGAGCAGCGGGGTGTGGCCATGGGCACGCACCTCGGCGTAGCCGAACTCGCGGTGATCGCTCCACTCCACCTTGCCACCCAACTGCACGGCCATGGTCTGCATGCCGTAGCAGATGCCCAGCACCGGCACGCTCAGATCCCAAACCGCCTGCGGCGCGCGCAGCTGGTGGTCTTCATAGGTGCTGGCGTGGCTGCCCGACAAAATGATGCCCTTGGGCGCGAATTCGCGGACGAATTCGTCGCTCACGTCGTTCGGATGGATCTCGCAATAGACGTGCGCCTCGCGAACGCGGCGGGCAATCAGCTGCGTGACCTGCGAGCCGAAATCAAGAATAAGGATTTTGTCGTGCATGATGGGCGGGTGGCGTATCTTCCGGTTCGGGTTCGGTTGTCACTTCCGTGCCCGGGCCATAGCCGGGCGGCGGCGTGATGACCGGCTCGCGCCGGGTGTCGGGGAATTTCGATGTTTGCGCGCGGCGCACGGCGCCGGATTGGTTGCGCGGGTCATTGGCTTCGGTGGCCTGCTGCAGCTCACGCTCCGCCTTCAGTTGCCGCTCCCGGTTGCGTACACGCTTGGCCGCTGGTATCTGCACCAGCGCGAAGAAACCAAGCATGACCACAAGCACGGGCAGCCAGACTTTGCCAGCGCCCTCAAGCGGCAGCTCCAGGAAAATCATCCAGGAGAGAATCAGCAGCGCGCTGGCCAGGTTGACATAGCCGGCGGTCCGCGCCACCGTCACCGTCATTTGTCCGTTGAAAGTCGCGTGCCACAGCAGCCAGGCCAGACCTATGAGCGCCACGCCCAGCAGCTGTCCGAACAGCGCCGGTTGTGGCTGCGGCAACTGCAAGGCCGCATACAGCGTGGTAAACGGCGACATCAGCAGCAGCACACCGAGCAGCAGGTCGAGCAAGGCATCGAAGAACAGCACGGCTCGCAGCAGTACCTTCATGAGCGTTCCTCAGCGGGCCCGGCAGGCTTGCCTGCCGGGATGCCCTGGCATCTGGCCTGGCACGCCTGCCGCGCGGGTCAGTCGATGTGGTAGTTCGGCGCTTCCTTGGTGATCTGCACGTCGTGCACGTGCGACTCACGCATGCCGGCCGCAGTGATCTGCACGAACTGGGCGTTTTCGTGCCAGTCGGCGATCGACTTGCTGCCGCAGTAGCCCATGGAGGCGCGCACGCCGCCGGTGAGCTGGTGGATGATGGCCATGACCGAGCCCTTGTAGGGCACGCGGCCTTCGATGCCTTCCGGAACCAGCTTGTCGACGTTGGCGGTGTTGTCTTCCTGGAAGTAACGGTCGGCTGCGCCGTCCTTCATGGCGCCCACCGAACCCATGCCGCGGTAGCTCTTGAACGAGCGGCCCTGGTACAGGAACACTTCGCCCGGCGCTTCCTCGGTACCCGAGAACATGCCGCCCATCATCACGGTGTGGGCGCCGGCTGCCAGCGCCTTGGCCACGTCGCCGGAGTAGCGGATGCCGCCATCGGCAATCAGCGGCACGCCGGTGCCCTCCAGGGCCTCGGCCACGTTCGACACGGCGGTGATCTGCGGCACGCCCACGCCGGCCACGATACGCGTAGTGCAGATCGAGCCGGGGCCGATGCCGACCTTGACGCCGTCCGCGCCATGCTCGACCAGTGCCCGTGCGGCATCGCCGGTGGCAATGTTGCCGCCGACCACCTGCACCTGCGGGAAGTTCTGCTTGACCCAGCGCACGCGGTCCAGCACGCCCTGGCTGTGGCCGTGCGCGGTATCGACCACGATCACGTCCACGCCGGCCTTGACCAGCAGTTCAACGCGCTCGTCATTCTCCGGGCCCACACCGACGGCCGCACCGACACGCAGCTGGCCGTGGTCATCCTTGCTGGCCAGCGGGTTTTCCACGGCCTTCTGGATGTCCTTCACCGTGATCAGGCCGCGCAGCTCGAATGCCGAGTTGACCACCAGCACGCGCTCCAGGCGGTGGCGATTCATCAAGCGCTTGGCTTCTTCCAGCGGAGCGCCTTCGTTGACGGTCACCAGCTTCTCGCGCGGGGTCATCTTGGCGCGCACCGGGGCATCCAGCTCTTCCTCGAAGCGCAGGTCGCGGTTGGTGATGATGCCGACAACCGTCTTGCCTTCCAGCACCGGGAAGCCCGAGATGCCATGCTGCTGCGACAGCGCGATCACTTCCCGCACCCTCATCTCCGGAGAAATGGTGATTGGATCACGCAACACGCCCGATTCGTAGCGCTTGACGCGAGCCACTTCGCGGGCCTGGTCCGCCGGCTTGAAGTTCTTGTGGACGATGCCGATGCCGCCGGCCTGCGCCATGGCAATGGCCAGGCGGGCTTCCGTCACAGTATCCATGGCGGCGGACACCAGCGGAATGTTCAGGTCGATCGAACGAGTCAGGCGGGTACGAAGGGAGACATCCCGGGGCAGGACGGCCGAATAGGCCGGCACGAGCAGCACATCATCGAACGTGAGTGCTTTCTGGACAAGACGCATAGCAAATCCTCTAGGCGCAAAACCGAATTATACAGGAATGCGCGTGTCTTGACGCGGCGCAAACGCCCGCGCACGACGGTCTCTGCTATGCTCGACGTCTTTTTCTTCGAAGCGTGGCAGGAATGGGGATCGGCGTACTGTGCGGACTGCTGGCGGGGGCATTCTGGGGCATGGTATTCATCGCACCCAAGCTTCTGCCGGTGTTCTCGCCCTGGGAACTGGCCATCGGGCGCTACCTGGCCTACGGGCTGGTCGCGTTCGTCGCCGCCCTGCCCCTGATGAAGCGCCTTGCGCGCAAGCTCACGCGCGCCGACTGCGTGGCGCTGCTGCGCCAGGCCTTCACCGGCAACCTGCTGTACTACGTGCTGCTGGCCTTTGGCGTGCAACTCGCCGGGGTGGGCCCGACCTCGCTGATCATCGGCATCCTGCCGATCTCCGTGACCATCATGGGCCGGCGCGACCATGGCGCGGTGCCGCTGGGCCGGCTGATCTGGCCGCTGCTGGTGGTCGCGGCCGGCATTGCCTGCATCAATATCGACCTGTTCGGCGGCGGCCAGAGCGCCCATGGCGCTGCGGCCGGCGCCGTGGCCCGCCCAGTCTGGCAGAAGCTGGCAGGCGTGGCCTGCGCAGCAGGCGCGCTGGTCTGCTGGACGCTCTATGCCGTGGACAACGCGCGCTACCTGCAGCGCAACCCGCACTACAGCGGCAACGAGTGGTCGGCGCTGTACGGACTGTCGACCGGCGCGGTCTCCGCCGTGCTCGCCGTAGTGGGTTGGCAGCTCGCAGGCGACACACTCAGTGCCCCGGACACCGGGCGCGACTGGCAATGGTTCTGGATGGTCAACGCCGCGGTAGCACTCGGAGCGTCGCTGATTGGCAACAACCTTTGGAACATCGCCAGCCGCCGATTGCCGCTGACGTTGTCGGGCCAGATGATCGTATTCGAGACGCTTTTCGCGCTGGCATACGGGTTTGTGTTCGATCACCGCTGGCCACGGCCACTGGAAATCGCCGCCATCGTCCTGCTCATGGCCGGCGTCGCCTGGTCTGTCCGCTTGCACGCCAACGACAAGTCTGCGTAGACTTGCATGCGATGCCGCCGGGGTCACATCGATGACGTCCGGCCTGGCCGGCAAGCCATTGCCGGCCACCGAAAATCGTCCAGTCACTACCGACACCCAGCCATGATCCGTTCGTCCGCGCTGTCGCTTTCGCTGCTTGCCGCCGCCCTCGCCACCGTGCCGGCACCGGCATCCGCCCAGTGGCAATGGCGCGATGCCAGTGGCCGCATGGTGTACAGCGATATCCCCCCGCCGCCGTCGATCACGCGCATCGTGAAGTCCCCCGGACAGCTCTCAGGAGAATACAGGCCCGTCGAGGCACCCCCCGCGAATGCCGAAAGCGCTCCCGCCAGGCCGGCTCCCGTAAAGGCGGCCGCAGCACCAGCGCCCACGGCCGAGGAGGCGTTCCAGAAGCGCCGCGCGGAGCGACTCGAGGCGGCTGCCAAGGAAGCACAGAAAGAGGCTGAGGCCAACGAGCGCACCACGCGCTGCGCCCAATTGCGCAACTACGCGCAGGGTCTGCAACAGGGCGTGCGCACCGGCGTAATGACCGCTGACGGCAGCGTGCAGTATCTCGGCGGCGAAGAGCGCCAGGCCGAGATACTGAAAACGAACGCCAATATCGAGAAGAACTGCGGCTGAGGCTCGTACCGGGCGCCAACCCCGGCGCGCCCCGGATTCAGCCGCCGCGCAACCACTTCTGCCCCTCGCGCGTGCCGCTCTCGCGCGTTTTCTGCACGCGCCGGCGCCGGGCCAGTTTCGGATCAGCGGTCAGGGGCCGATAGACTTCCACGCGGTCGCCTGCACGCACGACGGTATCGGGTGTCTTGAGCTTGCCGTAAATGCCGACCCGCATGGTCGAGGGATCGACTTCCGGACAGGCCTGCTGCAGTCCGGAGCCGACGATGGCCGCGGCAATCGTGGTGCCCACCGGCACGTCGAGTTCCTTCAGGAACACCGAATCCGGCCTGGCGTAGCACACCGAGATGCGCACCGTACCCGGTGCGGCCTCAGCTTGCGCCATAGACCACCTCCGCGCGCTTGACGAAGGCATCCACGAAGGTATTGGCGATGATGCTAAATACCGGGCCGATGATCTTTTCCAGCAGCAGGCTGGAGAACTCGTAGTGCAGGTGGAATTCGATCTTGCAGGCGTCCTCGCGTAGCGGCGTGAAGCGCCAGGAGCCATTGAAGGTCTTGAACGGACCGTCGGCAAAGGTCATGTCGATGCGGGTTGGCCGCTCCTGCGTGTTGCGCGTGTGGAAGAACTGCTGGATGCCCTTGAACTGGATGTGGATCTTGGCGTCCAGCGTGGCCTCGGTCTGCTCGAACACCTCCACGCCGCCGCACCACGGGAGGAACTTGGGGTAGTCCTCCACGCGCGTGACCAGGTCGTACATCTGCGCGGCCGAATAGCCGAGCAGCACGGATTTATGGACGTCTGCCATGAATGGGAAAATCAGGCATCCGGCCATACCGCACTGCAATATCGCGCCAGTCGGACCTGGCGCGCCGCGGGCATGGACCGGTACCGGGGCTGGTTTGCTAAAATCCGGATTTTAGCCGACGCAGGCCTCCGCGGCATCCCCGCCGCAGAACGGGCCACTGCCGGCAAGACATTCCACTTACGAATCCCTTACCCGCACGCATGACCATCGCAGATAACAAGAAGGCCTTTTTCGACTACTTCATTGAAGAGCGATACGAGGCCGGCATCGTGCTGGAAGGCTGGGAAGTCAAGGCGATCCGCGCGGGCCGCGTGCAGATCAAGGAAGGCTACGTGGTCGTGCGCGATGCCGAGATGTACCTGATCGGCGCCCACATCAGCCCGCTGCAGAGCGCCTCCACCCACGTGACGCCCGACCCGGTGCGCACGCGCAAGCTGCTGCTCAAGGCCGACGAAATCAAGAAGCTGATCGGCAAGGTCGAGCAGCGCGGCTATACGCTGGTGCCGCTGAACCTGCACTACACGCGCGGCCGCGTGAAATGCGAGATCGGCCTCGCCAAGGGCAAGAAGCTCTTCGACAAGCGCGAAACCGAGAAGCAGCGCGACTGGCAGCGCGAGAAATCGCGCATCATGAAGGGCGGCGGCAAGGAATAAGAGCCTTTGCGTCGTTCCCGCGAAAGCGGGAACCCAGTGGCTTTGAAAGGCACTGGATTCCCGCCCACGTGCCCTTTGGGTATGCGCGGGAATGACGGTCGGTCAGTGCGGACCGTGCCCTCAGCTGGCCTTCTGCCCTTTCACGATCTGCAGCGCGGAGGCAATCATGCTGCTCATCTCACCAAGGTTGCCCGGCACGATCAGCGTATTGCCCTGCTTGGCAAGGTTGCCGAAGGCCGTGACGTATTCCTCGGCCACCTTGAGGTTCACGGCTTCCATGCCGCCTTCCACACGAATGGCCTGACCAATTTTCTGGATCGCCTGCGCATTGGCCTCGGCCACCGCCAGGATGGCCGCCGCCTCGCCCTGCGCCTTGTTGATGGCGGCCTGCCTCTCGCCTTCGGATTTCTGGATGGCCGCTTCGCGCGCGCCGGCAGCGAGGTTGATCTGCTCCTGGCGCTTGCCCTCGGACGCGGCGATCAACGCCCGCTTCTCACGCTCTGCCGTGATCTGCGCCTGCATGGCGTGCAGGATTTCCTTGGGCGGCGTCAGGTCCTTGATCTCGTAGCGCAGCACCTTCACGCCCCAGTTGGCAGCGGCCTCGTCCAGCGCGTTGACCACGCTGTGGTTGATGAACTCGCGCTCCTCGAAAGTCTTGTCGAGTTCCAGCTTGCCGATGACCGAGCGTAACGTGGTCTGCGACAGCTGCGTGATCGCCACCACGAAGTTGCTCGATCCATACGAAGCCTTCATGGGGTCCGTGACCTGGAAGTACAGCACGCCATCGACCTGAAGCTGCGTATTGTCCTTCGTGATGCAGACCTGGCTGGGCACGTCGAGCGGGATTTCCTTCAGGATGTGCTTGTAGGCGACGCGGTCGATGAACGGCACCACGATCGATAGCCCCGGTGTCAGCGTCGCGTGATAGCGCCCCAGGCGCTCGAGCACCCAGGCATGCTGCTGGGGCACGATCTTGATGCCCTTCGCAATCAGCACGATCGCGGCAATCAGGATGATCAGCGGCAACAGGCCAAGCTGAAAGACTTCCATGTAAGACCCTCCGGACAATGGACAGCGTCGCCGCACCAGCGCGGCACAAGAGAAAAGGGGAATCAGCGCGGCGATACGATCAACGTCGCGCCTCGCACCTCGACGATGCGGAAGCGGCCCGGTGCGGGCTCGGCGCCCGGCACCAACTCGACAGTCCAGTCAGCGCCGCGGTACGGCACGCGGGCGCGCCGGTAGACATCCCACGCGGGCACTTCGAGTTCCTGGCCGATGTCGAGGTTCACGCCCGGATCGGCAGCGGCGTTCCCGCGCCGCTGCCTGCCGAAGCGCGAGCGGCGCAATACCGCAATACCGATGACGGCCACCACGGCGGCCACCAGCGTCTGCGCCGGCGGCGCCAGCCCGGACAGCGCCGCCAAACCACCCGCGGCGAGCCCGAGCGCGACCATCAGCAGATAGAACGTACCGGTAGCCAGCTCCGCGATCACCAGCGCGACCACGGCCACGAACCACATGTAGTGCGAAGCCATCCGTCCCCTTCCCGCCCGGGCAGCCGGGCATCCGTCATCCAATGCAGAAGGCAAAGAAAAACCCCCGCAACGCCAGCGGCGCCTGCGGGGGCCTTTGTTCACACCTGCCGCAGGGCCGGTGCTACCCGGCACACAACGGCGCCGGCAGTTCTCGTTATTGTGACGCCAAATGCATCAGGACGCCAGCTGTTGCCAGGTTTCCACCACGGAATCCGGGTTCAGCGAGATCGACTGGATGCCTTCCTTGGCCAGCCAGACAGCGAAATCCGGATGGTCCGAAGGGCCCTGGCCGCAGATGCCGACGTACTTGCCGAGGCGGTTGGCCGTGGAAATCGCGCGCGACAGCATGAAACGCACGGCAGGATCGCGCTCGTCGAAGTCCTTGGCCAGCAGCTCCATGCCGGAGTCGCGGTCCAGGCCCAGCGTGAGCTGGGTCAGGTCGTTCGAGCCGATCGAGAAACCGTCGAAGTACTGCAGGAATTCCTCGGCCAGGATGGCGTTGGACGGCACTTCGCACATCATGATGATGCGCAGGCCGTTCTCGCCGCGCTTCAGGCCGTGCTTGGCCAGCAGCTCGACGACCTTCTCGGCCTGGCCCAGGGTCCGCACGAACGGCACCATGATCTCGACGTTGGTCAGGCCCATTTCGTCGCGCACGCGCTTCATGGCCAGGCATTCCATCTCGAACGCCTCGGCGAAGTCCTCGGCAATGTAGCGCGAGGCACCGCGGAAGCCCAGCATCGGGTTTTCCTCATCCGGCTCGTAGCGCGAACCGCCGATCAGCTTCTTGTACTCGTTCGACTTGAAGTCCGACAGGCGCACGATCACGGGCTTCGGATAGAAGGCCGCGCCGATCGTGGCAATGCCTTCGGCCAGCTTGTCGACGTAGAACGCGCGCGGGCTAGCGTGGCCGCGGGCCACGCTCTCCACGGCCTTCTTCAGGTCGGCATCGACCTGCGGATAGTCGAGGATAGCCTTCGGGTGTACGCCGATGTTGTTGTTGATGATGAATTCCAGGCGGGCCAGCCCCACGCCCTGGTTCGGGATCTGCGCAAAGTCGAACGCCAGCTGCGGGTTGCCGACGTTCATCATCAGCTTGACGTCGATCTCGGGCATCTCGCCGCGCTGGACTTCGGTAACTTCCGTTTCCAGCAGGCCGTCGTAGATGCGGCCTTCGTCGCCCTCGGCGCACGACACGGTCACCAGGGTGCCATCCTTCAGGATGTCGGTCGCATCGCCGCAGCCGACCACGGCCGGTACGCCCAGTTCACGCGCAATGATGGCTGCGTGGCAGGTACGGCCGCCGCGGTTGGTGACGATCGCCGAGGCGCGCTTCATCACCGGCTCCCAGTTCGGGTCGGTCATGTCGGCCACCAGCACGTCGCCGGGCTGCACGCGTTCCATTTCGGACGGGTCGTTGATGACGCGCACCGGGCCGGTACCGATCTTCTGGCCAATGGCGCGGCCGCTGGTCAGCACGGGAGCGGTGCCCTTCAGCTTGAAGCGCTGCTCGGCCTTGCCGGCCGACTGGCTCTTCACGGTTTCCGGGCGGGCCTGCAGGATGTAGATCTTGCCGTCCTTGCCGTCCTTGCCCCACTCGATGTCCATCGGGCGGCCATAGTGCTTCTCGATGATCATGGCGTACTTGGCCAGTTCCGACACGTCTGCATCGGTGATCGAGTAGCGGTTACGGAGTTCGGCGGGAACGTCCACCGTCTTCACACGGCCGGCTTCACCCGGCTTGGTGAATTCCATCTTGATCAGCTTGGAGCCGATCGAGCGGCGGATGATCGGGTACTTGCCGGCTTGCAGCGTCGGCTTGAAGACGTAGAACTCGTCCGGGTTCACGGCGCCCTGCACCACCGTCTCGCCCAGGCCGTAGCTGGAGGTGATGAAGACCACGTCCGGGAAGCCCGACTCGGTGTCGATGGTGAACATCACGCCCGAGGCAGCCAGGTCCGAGCGGACCATGCGCTGCACGCCGGCCGACAGGGCCACCACGTCATGGGCGAAGCCCTTGTGCACGCGGTAGGAAATGGCGCGGTCGTTGTACAGCGATGCGAACACGTGCTTGATCTTGTCCAGCACGTCGTCGATGCCGCTGACGTTCAGGTAGGACTCCTGCTGGCCCGCGAACGAAGCGTCCGGCAGGTCTTCCGCGGTAGCGGAAGAACGCACGGCGAAAGATGCCTCCGCGCCTTCGCGTTCGGCGGCGCGTGCGTAGAACTCGCGGATTTCCTGTTCCAGGCGCGGCTGGAACGGCGCCTCGACGACCCAGCGGCGGATCTCGGCGCCGGCTTCGGCCAGGGCCTTGACGTCATCGACGTCCAGGCTCTTCAGGCGGTCGGAAATACGGTTGGTCAGGTCGTTGTGGGCGAGGAAATCGCGGAATGCCAGTGCGGTGGTGGCGAAACCACCGGGGACGCGGACGCCGGCTTCGGCCAGCTGGGAGATCATCTCGCCCAGCGACGAATTCTTGCCGCCGACCGTTTCCACATCCGACATGCGCAACTGCTCGAACGGCTGCACGTAGGCGCCGTTATTTGCCTGGTTAGTCATGAAAGCCTCAAAACAAAGTAAGAAATCTGGCGCGGGTGTCCGGTATGTTCTTGGTGTTCTGTTCCCGGAACGATCGCTTGGCTAAACAACCCCGGAGATCTCAGGGGAATTGCGTTTTGTGGCTCTCATCTCGCAGCGCACATTGTCAACAATTCCAGCCGGGATGGCCGCACCGGCAAAGGCTCACCGGAATTGCTTAGCGAAAAGATCGCCGCTATTCTACCGTGCTGTGCCGCACTTTTCTGCGGAAGATTAAATCTATTTACTCTGCTCGCCCATGTCTGAGCCAGTCGCGCCGGACGGCGCCCAACCGGCCACCGCCGGTGCCACGCCGCAGTCTCCCCAACCTGCCGCGGGCGACCGCCCCGCCACCCGAACCGTATTCATCGTCTCGGACGGCACCGGCATTACCGCCGAAACCTTCAGCCATTCGATCCTGGCACAGTTCGAGATGCGCTTCCGCAAGGTGCGCATGCCATTTGTCGACACCCCGGAAAAGGCACATATCGCCGTCGGCAAGATCAATGAGGCATTCCAGACCGAAGGGGTGCCGCCCATCGTCTTCACCACCCTGGTCAACCAGGAAGCGAACAAGGCACTGCGCCGCGCCAAGGCGATGATCCTGGACATGTTCCAGACCTTCATCGAACCGCTCGAAAAGGAACTCGGGCTGAAATCGACGCACGCCATCGGCCGCTTCCACCAGAATGCGGATACCGAGGCGTACAAGAACCGCATCGAGGCCATCAACTTCTCGCTGGCGCATGATGACGGCCAGTCACACAAGAACCTCGAGGAAGCCGATGTGATCCTGGTGGGCGTATCGCGCAGCGGCAAGACACCGACCAGTCTCTACCTGGCCATGCAGTACGGCCTGAAAGCGGCGAACTATCCGCTGATCCCGGACGATTTCGAGCGCGGCAAGCTGCCCAAGGCCCTGTACCACTACAAGAACAAGATCTTCGGGCTGTCCATCGATCCGCAGCGCCTCACGGAAATCCGCAACGAGCGCCGCCCCGGCAGCAAGTACGCCGCGCTGGAAAACTGCCGTTACGAGGTCAACGAGGCCGAGGCCATGATGCGCCGGGAAGGCATCAAGTGGCTGTCTTCGACGCACAAGTCGATCGAGGAAATCGCCACGACCATCCTGCAGGAAATCAAGGTCGACCGCGACAACTACTGAACGCTGAACGGCGCTACCGAGCCGTGCGCCGCTGTCGCACTGCCTCGAACAGGCAGATCGCGGTGGCAGCGGCCACGTTCAGCGATTCCAGGCCGCCCGGCTGCGGAATGCCAACGGTGCGCGTGACGCGCTCCATCCATGCCGCGCTGACGCCGGCGCCTTCGTTGCCGACAATCCATGCCACCGGCCCGCGCAGGTCGGTATCGAACACCGCCGCGTCGGCATGCGATGACGTCGCCAGCAGCGGTACCGCCAGCCGTGGCGCCAGCATGTCGATAGTGCAGTGCTCGACAATGTTCAGGTGGAAATTGGCACCCATGCCTGCACGCAGCGTCTTGATCGACCACGCAAACGCGCAGCCGGTACCCAGGAAGGCGTGACGGATGCCCGCCGCCGCGGCGCTGCGCAGGATCGACCCGACATTGCCGGCATCCTGCAGGCCATCAAGGATGATGCAGTCTTCCTCGATACGCGCCGGCAAGTGCCCCGACGGCGTCTCGATCACCAGCATCAGGTCGATGCCGTTGGCCACGCCACTGATCTGCGTGAACAGCGCATCGGCGAGCACCACGATCCGCTGGCTGTCCATTTGCGCCAGCAGAGGCGCCACTTCGGCATGGTCGTAGTGCCGCTCCGACACCAAGCAGCTGACCGGCTGCCCCAGCGCCGCGATATAGGCCTGCGCGAGGTGCACACCATCCAGCAGCGACTGCCCCGCCTTGCGGCGCTGATGCGTCGACGTGGCCAGGGCCTTGAGATGTTTGAACAGCGCGTTGTCGCGCGATGTAACGTGCTTCACAGGTGTAATTCTCGATTCGCGCGCCGCGCTCAGAAGGCCACCGGGCCGCGGGCCAGCGCCTCGCGCACGGGTGCGAAGGAACGCCGATGGTGCGGCGTGGCGCCGAACTGCGCGAGGGCCGCAAGATGCTGTGGTGTCGGATAGCCCGCGTGAGCGTCGAAGCCGTACTGCGGATAGGCATCGTGCAAGACCAGCAGCTCACGGTCCCGTGCCACCTTCGCCAGGATGGACGCTGCCGAGATTGCCTTGACCAGCGCATCGCCCTTGACCACCGCCTCGACCGGGAACGGCACCTGCGGGCAGCGGTTGCCGTCCACCTGGACCAGATCTGGCGTGACGCCTTTTGCGGCCAGCCCTTGCACCGCGCGTTGCATCGCAAGCATGGTGGCATGGAGGATATTCAGCGTATCGATCTCCTCCACGGTGGCGAAGGCGATATGCCAGCCCAGGGCGCGCTCGCAGATCTTGTCGTAAAGGTCTTCGCGCTTGCTGGCGCTGAGAACCTTCGAATCCGCAAGCCCGCGAATCATCGGCTTGCCCGGATCGAGCACCACCGCGGCGGCGTACACCGGCCCGGCCAGCGGCCCCCGGCCGGCCTCGTCCACACCGCACAGGAGCTGAACGCTTGCCGCGACCGGCGCAAGGTCGAGCCCCATCTGCGGCGACGGCAACTTGCGGCGAACCATCAGAGCAGCCCCCTCGCGCGCACCAGGTCGATGACCACATCGGCGGCAATCTGCGCCGTATTGCACTTGAGCGTTTCGTGCATCCGCGTGAAGTGTTCGTACAGGAAGGCGATATTGCCCTGGTCATTGAGCTGCAGCAGCGTCTCGCGCGCCAGCGCTTCCGGCGTGGCATCGTCCTGCAGCAACTCGGGCACGACGAAGCGCCCTGACAGAATATTAGGCAAGCCCACGTATGGCAGGTAGCCCTGCCGCTTCATGATCTGCGCGGTGAGCCACGGCACCTTGTACGAGATCACCATGGGCTTCTTGTAGAGCGCCGCTTCCAGCGTCGCGGTGCCGCTGGCCAGCAGTACCACGTCGGCCGCCTCCATTGCCTGGTGTGACTTGCCGTCGACAATGGTCAGGCGGAGCTCGGGGTACTGCTGGTGCAGGCTTTCCACGATGGCGCGCAACGGGGCGCTCGCGGCGGGGAGCACAAACGCCAGGTTCGGGTCCATGCGCTGCATCTGCGCCATGGCGGCGAAGAACGTCGCGCCAAGATTGCGCACCTCGGACTGCCGGCTGCCCGGCAGCACCGCCACCACGCGGTGGCCGGCAGGCAAGCCCAGCGCCGCGCGCGCGCCTGCGACATCGGGCACCATCGGAATCACGTCGGCCAGCGGATGGCCGACATAGGTGGCCGGGATGCCAGCCTTGGCATAGATCTCGGGCTCGAACGGAAACAGGCAGAGGATGTGGTCGACCGCGCGCGCGATGGTGCGGATGCGGCCGCCTCGCCAGGCCCAGATCGAAGGACTGACGAAATGGACCACCGGAATCCCGGCGCGCCGCAACGGCACCTCCAGCCCGAAATTGAAGTCCGGCGCATCTACGCCGATGAAACACATCGGCGGATTCGCCAGCAGCGAATCACGGATGGCGCGGCGCGTTGCCAGGATCTCGCGCAGCGAGCCCAGGACTTCGACGTACCCGTTGACCGACAGCGTCTCCATCGGCCAGTGCGAGACAAATCCCTCCGCCATCATGCGCTTGCCGCCAATGCCGGCATAGCTGACCGTATCGCCCAGGCGAGCCTTGAGCCCGCCCAGCATCAGCGATGCCAGCAGGTCGCCGGAAGCTTCGCCGGCCACCATGGCAATCGTGCCACGCTGGCTGGCATTGGTTCCGGTACCGGCAGGCAGCGTACCCCGAATCGCGGCGTCGACCATGTCCAGGCCAGTCTCAGCGTACGATGCCGCGCTGGGTAGCGGCAATGAAGTCGAGGAACGCACGCAGCGGCTCAGCGGCACTCGCATCGGCCTGCGTCAGCAGATCGCCGATTTCCTTGCGCGCGTCGTCGAAGCTGAGATCCGACTTGTACAGCAGCTTGTAAGCCTGTCGCAGCACGGCAATCTGCCCGGCGTCGAAGCCGCGGCGGCGCAAGCCCTCCACGTTGACACCATGCGGCGTGGCCTTGTTGCCGTTCTTGTCACTGGCCGCGATCACGAACGGCGGCACGTCCTGCACCAGGGCCGACGCACCGCCCAGCATGGCATGCGCGCCGATGCGCACGAACTGATGCACGCCGCTCATGCCGCCGAGGATGGCCCAGTCGCCCACTTCCACGTGTCCGGCGATCTGCGCATTGCTGGAGAACACCGTGTTGTTACCCACCGTGCAGTCATGCGCGATGTGTACGTAGGCCATGATCCAGTTGTCGCTGCCGATCGTGGTCACGCCGCGGTCCTGCACCGTGCCGGTATGGATCGTGGTGAATTCGCGGATGGTGTTGCGGTCGCCGATGTCGAGCCGCGTCGGCTCGTTGCGGTATTTCATGTCCTGCGGCACGCCGCCCACCGACGCATAAGGGCCGATATTGTTGCCCTCGCCGATCGTGGTATAGCCTTCAACCGTGGAATGCGCGCCGATATGGGTGCCGCTGCCAATCCGCACATTCGGGCCGACAATGGAAAACGGGCCAACGGTCACGTCGGCCGCTAGTTCTGCTTTCGGGTCGACCAGTGCGGTGGGATGGATTTGCGTCATACGTCCTGTCCTGTTGGTCTGGTGTCTGGGGGGCTGAACCGCCCGGCCCTGGCGTGGCGGTATGAGGCCGCCATGCCCGCAGCGCTGCCGCGGGCGGGCGGACTCAGGCGTCAGCCTGCTTGACGGTGCACATCAGCTCCGCCTCGCATGCCACCTTCTCGTCCACCGTGGCGAACGCCTTGAACTTCCAGATGCCGCGGATGTAGCGCTCCACGGTCACGTTCATGTGCAACTGGTCGCCCGGGTAGACGACCTGCTTGAAACGCGCGCCGTCGATGCCGACGAAGTAGTACAGCGCGCCTTCCTTGCGCTCCAGGTCGGCACCAAATGTCAGCAGGCCGGCCGACTGCGCCAGCGCTTCCAGGATCATCACGCCGGGCATCACCGGCTGCTCGGGAAAATGCCCCTGGAAGAACGGTTCGTTCATGGTGACGTTCTTCAGCGTCTTGATCCTCTGCTGCGGTTCGAACTCCAGCACGCGGTCCACCAGCAGCATCGGGTAGCGATGCGGCAACAGCTTGAGGATCTGGCGGATGTCGATTTGGGCGGCGGTCATGATGTTTCTCTTAGTCTTGTGAGGTTTGGGTCCCGGCGGGCTGACCGCGCAGGCGGCGCTCCAGTTGCATGACGCGTTCACGCAGCTTGGTCAGGCCACGCACGATGGCAGCGTTGCGCTCCCATTCGCCGTGCGGCAGGAACGGGAACACGCTGGTGAAATGGCCACCGGGCTTGGTAATGGATTTGGTGATCGAGGTCCCGCCGGACACCGTGGTGCGATCGGCAATGGTCAGGTGCCCCGCGAAGTTCGCGGCGCCGCCGATCACGCAGAACCGTCCGATGCGCGTGCTGCCCGAGACCGCGGCACAGCCCGCAATCACCGTATGGGCACCGACCCGCACGTTGTGTGCGATCTGTACCTGGTTGTCGATCTTGCAGCCGTCTTCAACCACGGTGTCTGCCATCGCACCACGATCGATGGCGGTATTGGCGCCGACTTCGACATCGTTGCCGAGCACGGCCCGGCCGGTCTGCGGAATCTTCACGTACTCGACGCCGGCGGGGCCGATGTCCGGCGCAAAACCGAACCCGTCCGCACCGATCACGACCCCGCTGTGCAGGATCGCCCGCGCGCCGACCACGCAATGGTGGTAGACCGACACGTTGGCGTAGATCAGCGAGTCGTCGCCAATCTGTGCATTCGCGCCAACAAAGCTGTTGGCCAGGATGCGCACACGCTCGCCAATGCGCGCGCCGGACTCGATGACCACGTTCGGGCCGACAAAGCACGAAGCCGGAATCGTGACATCCGGGGCAACGCTGGCCCGCGGGTCGATGCCTGTGCGCGCGTCGCGGCTGGCCTTGTCAAAGCGCTGCGCAATCCGTGCGAAGCAGACATATGGATTGCGTGCCACCAGCCAGTTGCGGCCGTCGGCCTGCCCTTCGGCGCGGATGCGCTCCAGGTCGGCCGCGGACACGATCACCGCGCTTGCCTTGGAAGACAGCGCCTGCGAAAGGTAGAGCGGATTGGAGAGAAACGAGAGTTCGCCGGGACCGGCCTGGTCCAGCGGGGCCAGGCCCGTGATCGCGAGGTTGGGATCACCCACAACCTGCGCGCCGTTCTCGGTGGCGAGCTGCCCCAGTGTGGGTGTCTGCATGGCGGTACTTCCTGAAAAAAGAACGGCCAGCGGCTTACTTGCCACCAGCGTTCAGCGCCTTCATCACATCGTCGGTGATGTCGATGCGCGGGTTCACGTACACCGCTTCCTGCACGATCAGGTCGTACTTGCGCTGTTCGGCAAGCTGACGGATCACGCGATTGGCGCGCTCGAGCACCTGCGCCAGTTCCTCATTGCGGCGCTGGTTCAGGTCCTCTCGGAATTCGCGTTGCTTGCGCTGGAACTCGCGGTCCAGGTCGGCCACTTCACGCTGGCGGCGCTGGCGGTCCGAATCGGCCAGGACGGCCGTGTCCTTGTCCAGCTTGTCGGCCATGGCCTTGATCTTCTGGGCCATGTCCTGCAGCTCGCGGTCGCGCTTGGAGAACTCCTGCTCCAGCTTGACCTGTGCCTGCTTGGCGGGCTGCGAATCACGCAGGATGCGCTCGGAATTCACGGCGGCAATGCGGGCTTCCTGGGCCATTGCGGGAGCCGCTGCGCACAGCGCTGCGGCAGCCACGGCGGCGGCGCTCAGGGATTTGACCAATTTGGATTTTGTATTCATGAAACGGATCCTTTTACAGAATCAGAACGCAGTGCCGATCTGGAACTGGAAGCGCTGAACCTTGTCGGTATCGTCCTTCTTCAGCGGGAAGCCCATGCTGATCTTCAGCGGGCCGATCGGCGACAGCCACGACATACCGAAACCAGTGGAGTACTTCAACTCGCTGAACGACAGCGGCGCGCCTTCCTGGTACACGTTACCGAAGTCGAAGAAGGTGAACAGGCGCAACGTGCGGTCCACGCCCGAACCCGGCAGCGGGAAGATGAATTCGACGTTACCGATCATCTTGGACGCACCGCCCACAGGGTTGCCGTTCTGGTCCTTCGGACCCAGCGTGCTGGTCTGGTAGCCGCGCACCGAGCCGATACCACCGGCATAGAAGTACTTGTACACCGGGAACGGCGTGTTGCCATAGCCATGGCCATAGGCAACTTCGCCGTTAAGGGCCAGCGTGAAGGCCTTCGACAGCGGATAGAAATACTGCTGCTGGACGCTGGCACGGTAGTACTGCACGTCCCCGCCGGGGATGCCTACTTCCAGGTTGGCCTGGGTGTAGGGGCCCTTGGTCGGAACCAGCGCCGAGTCGCGGCGGTCGCGTGCCCAGCCGATCGTGAACGGGAAGTTGTTGATCGGCGAAGCCGTACCCACGGTCTGGCCAGGCGACATCTTGCCGATGTCCTGCAGGAACTTCACGTACTGGCTCGGCGTGTTCGGCGAGACCGAGATACGAGTCCATTCGTAGCCGATGCCGAAGAACACGGTATCGACTTCCGAGAACGGCACGCCGAACTTGAAGCCGCCGCCGGCCGTTTCGATCTTGTAGTCCTGGTCGCCGGTGTAGTACAGCGGGCGGGACGTACGGTAGTAGACGTCGGTCGAGCGGCTGATCCCGTCCACCGTGAAGTACGGGTCGTACTGCGTCAGCGCAATGGTACGGAACGACTTGGCGGTGTTCACGTCCAGGCCCAGGCTGGTACCGGAACCGAACACGTTGTCCTGGCGCAGGCCTGCCTGCAGCACCAGCTTGTCCGTGGACGAGAAGCCCACGCCCAGGCTGATCTGGCCGGTCGGCTTTTCGGTCACATTGACGTTCACATCGACCTGGTCGGGCGCGCCCGGCACGTCCTCGGTGGTAATGTTGGTGTCGGTGAAATAGCCCGTGCGGTTGATACGCGCCTGCGACTGCTGCAGCTTTTCGCTGTCGAACCAGGAGCTTTCCATCTGGCGCATTTCACGGCGCACTACTTCGTCGCGGGTCTTGCTGTTGCCGACCACATTGACGCGGCGCACGTACACGCGCCTGCCCGGGTCGACCATCAGCGTCAGCGCGACTTCACGCTTTTCCTGATCGATCTGCGGCTGCGGGTTGATCGTGGTGAACGCGTAGCCATAAGTGCCCAGCAGGTCGGTAATGGACTTGGTACTTGCCGTCAGCTTCTCGGACGAGAAAATATCGCCCTTCTTCAGCTGCAGCAGCTTTTCCATTTCCTCCTGCTTGCCGAGCAGTTCGCCGGCCAGGCGGATATCGGACACCTTGTACTGCTCGCCTTCCTTGATGTTCAGCGTCAGGTAGATGTCCTTCTTGTCCGGCGTGATCGAAACCTGAGTCGACTCGATCGCAAATTCCAGGTAGCCACGGTTCAGGTAATACGAACGCAGCGCTTCCAGGTCAGCCGTGAGCTTCTGCTTGGAATAGAGGTCGTTCTTGGTGTACCAGGACAGCCAGTTCGGTGTGGAAAGCTGCATCTCGTCGCGCAGCGTGCTTTCCTTGAATGCCTTGTTGCCGACGATATTGATCTGCTTGATCTTCGCGACCGGGCCTTCTTCCACGTTGAACACCACTGACACGCGGTTGCGGTCGACCGGCGTCACCGTGGTCTGCACGTCGGCCGCGTAATAGCCGCGGGCCACGTACTGGCGCTTGAGTTCCTGTTCGGCCTTGTCGATCAGGGCCTTGTCGTAGTAACGCGCTTCGGCAACGCCCACCGCGCGCAGCGAGCGGCGCAGCGTGTCCTTGTCGAATTCCTTGATGCCGACGAATTCGAGCTGCGAAATGGCGGGGCGCTCTTCCACCTGCACGACCAGCACGCCGTCTTCGGCGCGGATCTGCACGTCCTTGAAGAAACCGGTGTTGTACAGCGCGCGGATGGCGTCGGCGCCTTTGTCGTCGGTGAACGTCTCGCCGACGCGGACAGGAAGGTAGCCAAAGACCGTACCGGGTTCCACGCGTTGCAGGCCCTCAACGCGGATGTCCTTGACGACAAACGGATCGGCGGCCCAGCCCGCCGGGCTCCAGGCTGCAATAACGGCACTCGCGAGCAAGCCCAGCGAGACGCGCTTATGTCTGATCAATCTTGATCCCCTCTTTGATTCCATCCAGGATTGCGCTCCGATGCTTCGTGGGGCTGCGCCTGCCAATAGCGTCCCGGGCGACGGTGTCGGCAACACGATCGCCCTGTTTGCCGTTACCTGTTTCTAGCCATTGGCCAGGAACATCCGGCTGACGTCATTGAACAAAGCGAGCGAAGTCAGGAGCAAGATGCAGGCGATGCCTACCTTCTGCAGCATTGCCTGCCAGTGGTCTGGGACGGGCCTGCCGGTCAAAAATTCCACGCAATAATACAGCAAATGCCCCCCATCCAGAACCGGAATAGGTAACAAATTCAGCACGCCGAGGCTAACGCTGACCAACGCCAGGAAGCTGATGAAGGCCTGCAATCCCAGATGCGCGGCACGTCCGGCATAGTCGGCCACGGTCAGCGGACCGCTCAGGTTCTGCAACGAAGCCTGCCCGATCAGCATCTTGCCGAGCAGCTTGAGCGACAGCACGCTTGTGTTCCAGACCTGCCCCACGGCGCGGCCCAGGGCCTGCGCCGGCGCATAGCGCACGGTCTCCATCTCCACCGCCTGGCTGAGTGCCGCGCCCAGCTTGCCGGTCACCGCCGTCCCGGGGGCATCGCCCTCGCGGGGCTTCGCGCTGTCGAGCGTTACCGGGATATCCAGTCGCTGGCCGCGGCGCTCGATGCCCAGCGCCACGCGCTGCCCCGGCTGCGCACGCACCGCCTTGATCAGTTCGGCAGCCTGCGTGAGCGGCTTGCCCTGCCATGCCACCACCCGATCGCCCGGTTTCAGGCCCGCACGTTCCGCTGCGGAACCGGGCAGAACCTCGGTGATCGTCACAGGGCCGCCCTTCAGCGAAAGGCCGAGCATGGCCAGCGGATCCTGCTCCGGATTGCTCCCGGTGCTGGGCAGCCGCGCCAGCGCCAGGTCGCGCTCGCCGCCGTCGGTACCGCGCACCCGCAGCACGGCGCGGGCGTCACCGAAGCCTTCGGCGAATACCGCCATGCGCAACTCGTTCCAGGAACGCACGGCCTCTTCCCGGCCGTTGGCCCGCAATGACAACACCCGGTCGCCTTCGCGCACGCCGGCCTGGGCGGCCATGGTGCCGGCAGCAGGTGCCGCGAGGATCGGCGCCGGCTCGCGCATCCCGCCGGTAAAGAGGCCGAAGTACAGCACGATCGCCAGCGCAAAATTGGCCAGCGGCCCCGCCGCGACAACGACAAAGCGCTTGCCCACGGGCTGCCGGTTGAAGGCGCGCGGCAACTCGGCCTGGTCGATGGGCGCGTCATGCTCGGGGTCCCGCTCGCGCTCGTCCAGCATCTTGACGTAGCCGCCCAGCGGAATGGCCGCGACGGTCCATTCCGTGCGGTCCCGCCCCTTGGAAGTCCAGCGCAGCAGTGGCCGGCCGAAGCCGATCGAGAACCGCAGCACCTTGACCCCGCACGCGCGTGCGGCAAGGTAGTGGCCCATCTCGTGCACGAAGATCAGCACGCAGAGGGCGACGACAAAGGCGATTACGGTTTGCATGGCAGGGTCGTCAGGAAAATTGGCCGGACTGGCGGTGGCCAGGCCGCACGGCCGGCCGTCCCATCATGGGCGCCAGCCGCCGCGGCACTGCCATTGTCGCAGATGCCACCGGCCGCACCGTCAGCGCAGGACGCTTGTTGTCAGCTCCTGCAGACATGCACGCGCCGACTGTCGCGCCCTCTGGTCGGCATCGAGCACGGTTTCGAGCGAGTCGGCTGCATTATTGGGTGCATTTTCCAGCACATTGCCGACGATCCGCGCGATGTCGGTAAAGCGGATGCCGCCCTGCAGGAATGCCTCAACAGCCACTTCATTGGCAGCGTTCAACACGGCAGGCGCCACGCCGCCTGCGCGCAGCGCGTCGAAGGCCAGCGCCAGGCAGGGAAAGCGCGCCAGGTCGGGCTTCTCGAAATTCAGCGCACCGGCCAGTGCCAGATCCAGCTGCGATACGCCTGCGTCGATCCGCTCCGGGTATGCGAGCCCGTAGGCGATCGGCGTGCGCATGTCCGGATTGCCCAGTTGCGCGAGCACCGAACCGTCCATGTAGGCAACCATCGAATGCACGATGCTCTGCGGATGAATCAGCACTTCGATGTGCTCGGCAGGCGCCTCGAACAGCCAGTGGGCCTCGATGACCTCCAGGCCCTTGTTCATCATGGTCGCTGAGTCTACCGAGATCTTGCGCCCCATGACCCAGTTAGGATGGGCGCAGGCCTGGTCTGGCGTGATGTCGTGCAGCGTAGCCGGATCGCGCGTACGGAACGGACCTCCCGACGCGGTCAGCACGACCTTGGCCACTCCGGCACGATAGCGCTGATCGTTCGCCGGCAGGCACTGGAAGATAGCGTTGTGCTCGCTGTCGATCGGCAGCAGCGTGGCGCCGTGTTCGCGTACCGCATCCATGAAGATACGCCCTGACATGACCAGCGCTTCCTTGTTGGCCAGCAGCACGCGCTTGCCGGCACGCGCGGCAGCCAGGGTCGGGCGCAGCCCCGCCGCGCCGACGATCGCAGCCATGACCGAGTCGGTTTGCGCGTCGCTGGCGACCGACTCCAGAGCGGCCTCGCCATGGCTGACTTCCGTCGTGACACCGGCCGCGCGCAGCAGCGCTTCCAGCTCGCGTGCGGCTTCCGGCGTTCCCACTACGGCGCGGGCGGGCCGGAACTCGATGCAGCTCGCCGCGAGCTTCTGCACCTGCCGGTGCGCAGTCAGGGCATGCACGGCATACCGGTCGGCGTGGCGCCGCACCACATCGAGCGTGCTTTCGCCGATCGAGCCGGTTGCGCCGAGGATGGTAATTCGATGCATATCAGAACAGAACGGCTTCAGAAATAGGTCACCATCAGGGCTGCCAGCGGAAACACCGGCACCAAGGCGTCAATGCGGTCAAGCACGCCGCCATGGCCCGGCAACAGCCGGCTGCTGTCCTTCTTGCCGACCTGCCGCTTGAGCAGCGACTCGAACAGGTCGCCGACAATACTGGCGGCAACCAGCAGCGTGGTCAACAGCGCCACCAACACCAGGCCGCCGCGGTCGGCCATGACCGAGAACCAGGTCGGCGCAAACGCATGCGTAGCCGCCAGCCCCAGGCCAATCAGCATCGCCAGCAGCCAGCCGCCGATGGCGCCCTCCCAGGACTTGCCCGGACTGATGGACGGAGCGAGCTTGCGCCGGCCGATTGCCTTGCCGACGAAATAGGCGCCGATGTCGGCCGCCCACACCAGCACGGCCGCCGTCAGCAACACGCCGATGCCGGCGCCGCGCAGGATCATCGTGGCGTGCCCGAATGCAGGCAGCATGATCAGGCCGAGGATGGCGCCCAGCACGGTGAACCCCGGCGTCGCCGTCCGCACGCCGCGCGCGAGGAGCACCAGCGCCACGCCCCAGCAGACCACGGCTGCCTGCAGCAGCCAGGTCAGGCCGTGGCGGGCCGGCAGGTCATGCCAGGCGATCAACGCGATCAGGCAGGCCACCGCATAGACGTACGGCCAGACGCCGCCCAGCCCGATGAGCCGCCCGAATTCCCAGCCGCCGAGCAGCACGATCACGGCGATGAGCCCGGCCAGCGCCGCGGGCGGTGCCAGGAACAGGATCGGCAGAATCAGCAGCAACAGGCACAGGGCGGTGATGACGCGGGTGAGAAGCATGCGCTGCTAGTCCCGTGGAAAGGTGGATTGGCCCGACACTCAGGCAGTGCCGGACAGCCCCGGCGCAACCAGCTGGGCGCTGGTGCGGCCAAAGCGGCGTTCGCGCTGGCGGTACGAGGCAAAGGCCTTGTCCAGCTCGGCGGCATCGAAATCCGGCCAGAAGACGTCGGTGAAGTACAGCTCCGAATACGCCAGCTGCCACAACAGGAAATTGCTGATGCGCTGCTCGCCCCCGGTCCGGATGAACAGGTCCGGCTCCGGCGCGTAGGACATGGCCAGGTGCGGCGCCAGCACCGATTCGTCGATCGACTCGGGGTCGAGCATCGGCGAGCGGGCCAGCATCTTGCGCATGGCCTGCAGCAGGTCCCATCGGCCGCCGTAATTTGCGGCGATGGTCACTGTCATGCCAGTGTTGCCCGCCGTGCGCGCTTCGGCGTCCTTGATCAACTGCTGGATGCGCGGGCTGAAGCGGCCCAGGTCGCCCACCACGCGCAGGCGGATACTGTTCGCGTGCATCTTGACCACTTCGCGGCGCAGAGCGGTCATGAACAGGCGCATCAGGAACGATACTTCGTCCGCGGGACGGCGCCAGTTCTCGGAGCTGAACGCAAACAGCGTCAGGAACTGCACGCCGCGCGCGGCGCTGGCCTCCACCACGGCACGCACGGCGTCCAGCCCGCGGCTGTGACCGGCCACGCGCGGCAGATGGCGCTGCGTCGCCCAGCGGCCGTTGCCATCCATGATGATGGCAACATGGCGGGGCACATAGGCGGTGTCGGGGACGGCGAGCGTAGAACTGATGTGCTGCATGATGGCAGACGACACTGAAGGTTCCGGCGGCAAGCCGCCGGACGGCCTCAGACCGTCATGATCTCCTTCTCTTTTTCGGCGACCATCTTGTCGATCTCGGCCACGTACTTGTCGGTCAGCTTCTGAACGTCCTCCTGGCCACGGCGCTCGTCGTCCTCGGAGATGGCCTTGTCCTTGACCAGCTTCTTGAACTGCTCGTTGGCGTCGCGGCGCAGGTTGCGCACGGCCACCTTGGCGCCTTCGGCTTCGCTCTTGACAACCTTGGTCAGCTCCTTGCGGCGCTCTTCGGTCAGGGCCGGCATTGGAACGCGAATGACTTCGCCCAGGGTGGCCGGATTCAGGCCCAGGTCGGAGTCGCGGATGGCCTTCTCGACCGCGCCGACCATCTTCTTTTCCCAAGGCTGGACAGTAATGGTACGGGCGTCGCCCAGGCCGATGTTCGCCACCTGGCTGATCGGCACCATCGAACCGTAGTAGTCCACCTGTACGTGGTCGAGCAGGCCGGTGTGGGCACGGCCGGTGCGGACTTTGGCCAGATCGGCCCTGAAGGCCTCGATCGACTTCTGCATCTTCTGCTCGACGCTCTTCTTTGTTTCGGCGACGCTCATGATTACCTCCGGAAATCAGCTACCAGGATCCCGGCATCCCGGGACCGAAAATGAACCATTCTACTCTTTGCCGGACCGCGCACCAGATTCCGCGCCCGGCACCCGCGTTCAGACGTGGACCAGCGTGCCTTCGTCCTCGCCCAGGATCACCCGCTTGAGTGCGCCCGGCTTGACGATCGAGAACACCTTGATCGGCAGCTTCTGGTCGCGGCACAGCGCGAAAGCCGTGGCATCCATGACCTGCAGGTTGCGCGAGATGGCCTCGTCGAACGAGATCGTGGTGTAGCGTGTGGCGCTCGGATCCTTCTTCGGGTCAGCCGTATACACACCGTCCACCTTGGTCGCCTTGAGCACGATCTCGGCGCCGATCTCGGAACCCCGCAGCGCCGCGGCCGTGTCGGTGGTGAAGAACGGGTTGCCGGTACCCGCGGCGAAGATCACAACCTTGCCCTCCTCAAGCTGACGGATGGCGCGGGGACGGATGTAGGGCTCGACCACCTGGTCCATGCGCAGCGCGGACTGGACGCGGCCTTCGATATTGGCGTGGCGCATGGCGTCCTGCAGGGCCAGCGCGTTCATCATGGTGGCCAGCATGCCCATGTAGTCGGCCGTGGCGCGGTCCATGCCGGCGGCACCGCCCGCGACACCGCGGAAGATGTTGCCGCCGCCGATCACCACCGCCACCTGGACGCCGAGCTTCACGATCTCGGCAATGTCATTGACCATCCCTTCGATGGTGGCGCGGTTGATGCCGAAGGCATCATCGCCCATGAGGGCTTCACCGGAGAGTTTCAGTAGGACGCGCTTGTAGGCTGGCATGTTCACCCTCGGACAGGAGCAATTCGCTCGATTTGAGACGAAATTTGAGACGTATTGTTTTGATACACCCATGTGGCCTGGGCCAAGTGGATGCCGGAGATAAGCCGGTTTTCGGGGGCACCCGCGACAGGCGGATGGCCCCGGAAACTGGCTGGCTGTTGCATTGCACACGGCTCACGCCATGTGATCCTACTTAAGCAGAGGGGCACCTTGCGGCGCCCCTTCGGCATTATAGGCGGCGTGCCACCCCCGAAGGGAGGCACCGAACCGCCCCGGACATCAGCCCTTCTGTGCAGCGGCCACCTGGGCGGCCACTTCGGCAGCGAAGTCGTCCTGCTTCTTCTCGATGCCTTCGCCCACGACGTACAGGGTGAAGCCCTTCACGGTCGTGTTGGCAGCCTTGAGCATCTGCTCGACGGTCTGCTTGTCGTTCTTCACGAACGGCTGGTTGAACAGCGACACTTCCTTCAGGTACTTCTGGACCGAACCTTCCACCATCTTGGCGACGATTTCGGCCGGCTTGCCCGACTCGGCAGCCTTCTGCTCGGCGATGCTGCGCTCCTTGGCGATCAGATCCGCGGGAACCTGCTCGGCCGACAGCGACACCGGCTTCATGGCGGCCACGTGCATGGCGACGTCCTTGGCGGCGGCTTCATCGCCGTCGAACTCGACCATCACGCCGATGCGGGTGCCGTGCAGGTACGAAACCAGCTTGCCGCCATTGGCATAGCGGGTGAAGCGGCGGATCGTCAGGTTCTCGCCGATCTTGCCGATCAGGGCGGTGCGGGTGGCTTCCACGCTCACGCCGTCGATTTCCAGCGCCGACAGCGCAGCCACATCAGCCGGATTCTGCTTGGCGATCAGCTCGGCGACCGTGGCCGAGAAAGCCAGGAAGTCGTCGTTCTTGGAGACGAAATCGGTCTCGCAGTTCAATTCGACCAGGACACCGGTGGTGCCATCGATGAACGAGGCAACCACGCCTTCCGCGGTCACGCGCGATGCGGCCTTGCTGGCCTTGTTGCCCAGCTTGACGCGCAGCAGTTCTTCAGCCTTGTTCAGGTCGCCGTCGGCCTCGGTCAGGGCCTTCTTGCATTCCATCATCGGCGCGTCGGTCTTCGCGCGCAGTTCAGCCACCATGCTTGCGGTAATTGCCGCCATTTGTCACTCCTTGAATGGTTCGCGCCGGGTGCCCCAGTTTCCTGTCTGGCAACCGGCCGGGGGGTGTACAGCCTCACCCGCGGCAGAGCTTGCCTGCGGCGGATGACAACAATCCAGATACTGCAAATTCAAAAAAAGGGGGCGCCGGATGTGCCCCCTTTTTCTTTCCGACTTGCCGAGGCCGGCATTCGCCGGCTCCGCGCAACGCCCCGCACCTTTTGTCAGGTCCGGTGGCCGATGCCTTGTGATCGTTCCGTGGCGATGCGCGTGATCGGGGTCCTCTCGGCAGCCGGCAATCAGCCTTCCTGCACTTCGACGAAATCGTCACCGCCGCGAGCGGCTTCGACGACTTCCTGCACGGCGTTGGCACGGCCTTCCAGGATCGCGTCAGCCACGCCGCGCACGTACAGGGCCACGGCCTTGGACGAGTCGTCGTTGCCCGGGATCACATAGTCGATGCCTTCCGGCGAGTGGTTGGTATCGACCACACCGATCACGGGAATGCCCAGCTTGTTGGCTTCGGTCACGGCGATCTTGTGGTAGCCGACGTCCACCACGAAGATGGCGTCAGGAATGCCGCCCATTTCCTTGATGCCGCCGATCGATTTTTCCAGCTTGAGCATCTCGCGCTCGAACATCAGCGCTTCCTTCTTGCTCATGGTTTCCAGCGCGCCGGCTTCCTTGGCGGCTTCCATGTCCTTCAGGCGCTTGATCGAAGTCTTGACCGTCTTGAAGTTGGTCAGCATGCCGCCGAGCCAGCGGGCGTCGACGTACGGCATGCCGGCACGGCCAGCTTCTTCAGCCAGGATTTCGCGCGACTGGCGCTTGGTGCCCACAAACATGATGGTGCCGCGATTGGCAGCCAGCTGACGCACGTACTTCAGCGCGTCCTGGAACATCGGCAACGTCTTTTCGAGGTTGATGATGTGGATCTTGTTGCGATGGCCGAAGATGAAGGGGGCCATCTTCGGGTTCCAGAAGCGGGTCTGGTGGCCGAAGTGGCAACCGGCTTCCAGCATTTCGCGCATGGTAACGGACATGTAATTCTCCAATAGGGTTGGGTCTGAAGTCCGCCCCGACATTCCTGAAGAGGAACACCCCGGATGGGCGGACCAGCGATTTCACGACTTCAAAAATCGACCGGCAGCGGCAAATGCTGCGCCGCAAACAAGTCAGCCCGCTATTCTAGCAACAAATGCCCGCACCACTCAAGCGGACCACAAATCTGCCAGTGCAGGCACGGGGAAGCGGGAAGTGCCGCTCATCTGACCCCGATTGCACGGACAACCGCTGCGATCAAGCGCCGATGGTGCGATAATCCCACATTACCTATCTGATTCCGGCGCGGCCCATGGCCCCGCCTTCACTTTTTCTGGCGAAGCAGCATGAGCATCCACCTGAACACCGCCGAAGACGTCGCCCAAATGCGCGTGGCTTGCCGCCTTGCCTCGGAAGTCCTCGACTACATCACGCCGTTCGTCAAACCCGGCGTGACCACCGGCGAACTCGACCGGTTGTGCCACGCCTATATGCGTGACGTGCAAGGCACCGTACCGGCGCCGCTGAATTATGCGCCCCCGGGCTACCCACCCTTCCCCGGCGCCATCTGCACTTCGGTCAACGACGTGATCTGCCACGGCATTCCCGGCGACCGCGTGCTCAAGGGCGGCGACGCCATCAACCTGGACATTACGGTCATCACCAAGGAAGGCTACTACGGCGACACCAGCCGCATGTTCATCGTCGGCGAGGGGTCGATCCTGGCCAAGCGGCTCGCGCAGGTGACCTACGAATGCATGTGGAAGGGCATCGCGCAGGTGCGCGCCGGAGCCCGCCTGGGCGATATCGGCCACGCCATCCAGGTGCACGCGGAAGCTGCCGGCTACAGTGTGGTGCGCGAGTACTGCGGCCACGGCATTGGCAAGAACTTCCATGAAGACCCGCAGGTCCTGCATTACGGCCGCGCGGGAACCGGCGCCGAGATCAAGGCAGGCATGATCTTCACCATCGAGCCGATGATCAACGCTGGCAAGCGCGACATCCGCACCATGCCAGACCAGTGGACGGTCAAGACCCGCGACCGCAGCCTGTCCGCGCAGTGGGAACATACAGTGCTCGTGACCGAAACCGGCTACGAGGTGCTGACGGTGTCCGCCGGCACGCCCGCGCCGCCCGCATTCATTACGGAGTCGGTCGCGGCCTGAGCCGCAACCTGGTTGGGGGCGCCTGACGGGCGCCTTTCTTTTTCCAGCCGTGCCCACGAACCATCCTGCCCAGCCCATGGACACCACGCCGGAACTCCTGCTCGCCGCACGCGTTCGCGACCAGTTGAAGGCCGACAAGCAGGCCCTGTTTGCCGATTTTGGCCAGACCGTCCAGGTCGGCACGCTCATCACGCGCCTGCGCCGCGCCGTGGACGCCGCGCTCATCGAGGCCTGGCGCGGGCTGGACATGCCCGCCGACGCCGCGCTGGTGGCCGTCGGCGGCTACGGCCGCGGGGAACTGTTCCCGTACTCTGACGTGGACGTGCTGCTGCTGCTGCCGTCCGAACCCGATGCCGGCACCGCGAGCCGGCTCGAACGGTTCATCGGCATGTGCTGGGACCTGGGGTTGGAGATCGGCTCCTCGGTCCGCACCGTGGAAGACTGCATCCGTGAAGCTCGCGCGGACATCACCATCCAGACCTCGCTGCTGGAAGCGCGCCTGCTGACTGGCGAGCGCAAGCTGTTCAACGCGCTGCGCACGCAGCACCAGGCCGACCTGGACCCGGCAGCCTTCTTCCAGGCCAAGCTGCTGGAGATGCGCCAGCGCCACGCCAAGTACCAGGACACACCCTATTCGCTCGAGCCCAACTGCAAGGAGAGCCCGGGCGGCCTGCGCGACCTGCAGGTAATCCTGTGGATGACCAAGGCCGCAGGCCTCGGCGACAGCTGGAAAGAGCTGTTCGAAAAAGGGCTGCTGACGCAGCGCGAAGCGCAGGAACTCGCCCGCAACGAACGCCTGCTGAAGACCATCCGCGCCCGCCTGCATCTCGTCGCCGGGCGCCGCCAGGACGTCCTGGTGTTCGATCTGCAGACCGCGCTGGCCGAATCCTTCGGCTACCGCCAGAACGACAACAAGCGTGCCAGCGAGCAGCTGATGCGCCGCTACTACTGGGCCGCCAAGGCAGTGACCCAGCTCAACAGCGTGCTGCTGCTCAACATCGAGGCCCTGCTGTTCCCGAGCGAATCGCAGGTGACGCGCGTGGTCAACGAACGTTTCGTCGAGCGCCAGGGCATGCTGGAGATCACCAGCGACAGCCTCTACGAAAGCGACCCGCACGCCATCCTCGAGACCTTCCTGCTGTACGAGCGCACGCCGGGCATCAAGGGATTGTCCCCGCGCACGCTGCGCGGCCTTTACAACGCGCGCACCGTGATGGATGCACGCTGGCGCAACGACCCCGAAAACCGCCGCCTGTTCCTGGCCATCCTGCAGGAACCGCAAGGCATCACCCACGCGCTGCGCCTGATGAACCAGACCAGCGTGCTGGGCCGCTACCTGATCAACTTCCGCCGCATCGTCGGCCAGATGCAGCACGACCTGTTCCACGTCTACACCGTGGACCAGCACATCCTGATGGTGGTGCGCAACATGCGCCGCTTCGCCATTGTCGAGCACACGCACGAATTCCCGTTCTGCAGCCAGCTGATGGCGAGATTCGACAAGCCCTGGGTGCTGTGGGTCGCGGCGCTGTTCCACGACATCGCCAAGGGCCGCGGCGGCGATCACTCGAAGCTGGGCACCGTGGATGCACGCCGCTTCTGCAAGCAGCATGGCATTGCGCGCGAGGACGCTGACCTGATCTGCTGGCTGGTGGAGCACCACCTGACCATGAGCCACGTGGCGCAGAAGCAGGACCTGACCGATCCCGAAGTCGTGCACGCCTTCGCACGCGTGGTCGGTGGCGAACGGCACCTGACGGCGCTGTACCTGCTGACCGTGGCCGATGTCCGCGGCACCAGCCCCAAGGTGTGGAATGCCTGGAAAGGCAAGCTGCTCGAAGACCTGTACCGCATCACGCTGCGCGTGCTGGGCGGCGCCAGGGTCGACCCGCATTCGATCTGGGCGCAGCGCCAGGAGGAAACCATCGCGCAGCTGCGCCTGAAGGCCTTCGACCCGGAGCTGGGCAAGCCACTGTGGGCGCAGCTCGACGTGGCTTTCTTCCTGCGCCACGATTCGCGCGATATCGCCTGGCTGACCCGTCACTTGTTCAACAAGGTGGACAGCCCGGTGCCGGTGGTGAAGGCACGGATTTCCCCTGCCGGCGAGGGCTTGCAGGTAGCGGTCTATGTCAAGGACCAGCCTGACCTCTTCGCCCGCATCTGCGGCTACTTCGAACGCAAGGCATTCTCGATCCAGGACGCCAAGATCCACACCACCCGCCACGGCTACGCACTGGATACGTTCCAGGTGACCGACCCGGGCATGGCCGGCGATGGCGGCAACTACCGTGACATCCTTGCGCTGGTAGAGCACGAACTGGGCGACCGCCTGCAGCAACAGGCCGCACTCCCGGAACCCAGCCAGGGCCGCCTGTCTCGCCAGTCGCGCAGCTTCCCGATCAAGCCGCGCGTGGACCTGCGTCCGGACGAGCGCGGCCAGTATTACCTGCTGTCGCTGTCGGCCAACGACCGCACCGGCCTGCTCTACGCCATCACGCGCGTGCTGGCCAAACATCGCGTGTCCGTGCATACGGCGCGCATCAACACCCTTGGCGAACGCGTCGAAGACGTGTTCCTGGTCGACGGCAGCCGTCTTGCCGCCGATAACCGATTGCAGATTCAGCTTGAACAGGACCTGCTCGCCGCGCTGGAAATCTGACCCGGCCGCGCAGCATTGAAGATATGACCGACAGCAATTCGCCGAAGCGCAAGACGCTCGGCATCAAGCCGCCCGCCGGCACTGCCCCCCGCAAGCCGGCCGGCAACCGGCCCGTGCGCGTCTCCGACCTGAACCGCAAGCGCGTCCAGGCCGTGGCCGAAGGCATCCGGCGCGCGCAGGGCGGCGCTGGAGCCAAGTCCGCCAAGGGCGCGACGTCCCCCGCCGACCCTGCCGCGGGCCGCTCCCCGCGGCCTGCTCGCGGCGACGGAGAACGTCCGCCGCGTCACGGCCGTCCCGCCGACGGCGAGCGGCAGGCACGTCCGCGCCGTTTCGACGATGACCAGCCACGTCCTCGCCGCTTTGGCGACAACGAGGCCCGTCCACGGCGGTTCGGCGATGACGACCGTGCACCGCGCCGGTCTGGTGATGACGAGCGCCAGGCGCGCCCACGCCGCTTTGCCGATGACGACGCACGCCCTCGGCGTTTCGGCGACGACAACCGGCCGCCGCGCCAGCAGCGCACCGAAGGCCGCGAACCGCAGCGCCGTTTCCGGGATGATGAGGCACGCCCTCGCCGCTTCAGCGACGACAGCCGTCCGCCGCGACCGCGACGCACCGAGGGCGGCGAGACGCCGCGCCGTTTCAGCGATAACGAGGCACGCCCACGCCGTTTTGGCGATGACGACACGCGCCCCCGGCGCTTCAGCGACGACAACCGCCCGCCGCGCCAGCGACGCACCGTAGGCGGAGAACCGCCGCGGCGCTTCCGTGACGACGAGGCACGCCCACGCCGTTTTAGCGATGACGACGCGCGCCCCCGGCGCTTCCGCGACGACGAGTCGCGCCCACGCCGCTTCGGCGATGACGATGCGCGTCCGCGACGTTTCAGCGATGACAATCGCCCGCCGCGCCGCTATGGCGACGACGACCGCCAGCGCCGCGCACCGGGCACCGGTGGCAGGCAAGGCGATGCGCCGGCGCGCCGCTTCAGCGACACTGCCGACCGCTCGCGCCCGGCCCGCGCCGACAAGCACCCCGCCCACGCCGGCGGCAGTGATACACCCGGGTCCAGCCACGATGACGGCCTCGTCCGCCTGTCCAAGCGCATGTCGGAACTGGGCCTGTGCTCGCGGCGCGAAGCGGACGAATGGATCCCGCGCGGCTGGGTGCTGGTCGACGGCAAGCCCGTGACCGAGCTCGGTTCGCGAGTGCGGGCCGACGCCAACATCGAGATCCTGCAAGCCGCGCGCTCCGAGCAAGGCGAGCGAGTCACGGTGCTGCTGCACAAGCCTGTGGGCTATGTCTCCGGCCAGGCTGAAGACGGCTACGAGCCAGCCGTCGTCCTGTTCACTGCGGAAAACCAGTGGTCGGAAGACCCCACGCGCAAGCGCTTTGCGCCGTGGCAGCGCAAGAGCCTGGCTCCTGCCGGCCGCCTGGATATCGATTCGACCGGCCTGCTGGTCCTGACCCAGGATGGCCGCGTGGCCCGCGCCCTGATCGGCGAAGACTCGACCATCGAGAAGGAATACCTGGTGCGCGTGCAATGGCACTCGCCCGAGGGCGTGGTCGAACGCAATGTCAGTGAAGTCTTCCCGGCAGAGAAGCTGGAACTGCTGCGCCACGGCCTGTCGCTCGACGGCGTGGCGCTCAAGCCGGCCAAGGTGAGCTGGCAGAACGAGGAGCAGTTGCGGTTCGTGCTGCGCGAAGGCCGCAAGCGCCAGATCCGCCGCATGTGCGAGCAGGTGGGCCTGCAGGTGGTGGGTCTCAAGCGCGTGCGCATGGGCCGCGTCGTGCTGGGCGACCTGCCGCCGGGGCAGTGGCGCTTCCTTGGGCCGTTCGAGAAGTTCTGAGACACTTGCATCGCATTGTCGGCGCGTCGCCGGCGACGACGTACCAATAGAAACGGGGCGCCAGTTGGCGCCCCGTTTCTATTGTGGACATGCTGCCCTTCAGTCGTCGCTGTTCGGCGGCAGGTCCGGGAACAGCACCTCGGTAAAGCCGAAGCGCGTGAAGTCGCGCACACGCATGGGATACAGGATGCCTTGCAGGTGGTCGCACTCATGTTGCACGACGCGTGCGTGAAAGTCTTCCGCCACGCGCTCGATGCGGCTGCCCATCAGATCGTAGCCACTGTATTTGAGGCGCGTGTAGCGCGGCACGACGCCGCGCAAGCCGGGCACCGACAGGCAGCCTTCCCAGCCATCCTCCAGCTCGTCGGACAGCATCTCCAGCACCGGGTTGATGAGCACCGTCTTAGGCACTGTCGGCGCGTCAGGATAGCGCGGATTGCGGTCGAAGCCGAAGATCACCACCTGCAGGTCCACGCCGATCTGCGGCGCCGCGAGGCCTGCACCGTTGGCATGGTCCATGGTGTCGAACATGTCTTCGACAAGCGTGCGCAACTCCGGCGTATTGAAGCGCTCGACCGGCCGCGCCACCTGCAGCAGGCGTGAATCGCCCATCTTGAGAATCTCGCGGATCATGGCTGTTCCCCCGGTTGGTCCACGCCGGCCGATTCCAGCAGCGCCAGCATGCCGGCCTCATCGAGCACCGGCACGCCCAGGGCCTCGGCCTTGTCGAGCTTGCTGCCGGCCTCGGCGCCGGCCACCACGTAGTCAGTCTTCTTCGAAACCGAACCGGCCACCTTGGCGCCCGCGGCCTCCAGCATTTCCTTGGCGGCCTCGCGCGACAGGCTCGGCAACGTGCCGGTCAGCACAAAGGTCTTGCCTGCCAGCGGTGCGGGCGCCCGTGCGGCAGGCTCGCTTTCCGGCCAGTGTACGCCTGCCGCGCGCAGCTGCTCGATGACCTCCACGTTGTGCGGCTCGCCGAAGAAGTTGACGATCGACTGCGCCACCACCGGGCCCACATCGTTGACCTCCAGCAGCGCCGCCTCATCGGCCGCCATCAAGCCGTCGAGCTTGCCGAAATGGCGCGCGAGATCCTTGGCCGTGGCCTCGCCCACGTGACGGATGCCCAGCGAAAAGATGAACCGGTTGAACGTGGTGCTGCGCGAAGCTTCGATTGCCGCCACCAGGTTCGTGGCCGACTTGTCCGCCATGCGATCGAGCGCCGCCAGCTTGGCCACACCGAGCTTGTAGAGATCGGCCGGCGTGCGCACGATGCCCTGGTCGACCAGCTGCTCGACCACCTTGTCGCCCAGGCCCTCGATATCCATGGCACGGCGCTGCGCGAAATGCAGCAGCGCCTGCTTGCGCTGCGCCGCACAGATCAGGCCGCCCGTGCAGCGCGCGATGGCTTCGTCTTCCAGGCGCTCGATGTGCGAACCGCACACCGGGCAGGTGGTCGGCATCACGAATGCTCGCGCACCTTCCGGACGCCGCTCCAGCACCACGGCGACGACCTCCGGAATCACGTCGCCGGCGCGGCGTACGATCACGGTATCGCCGATATGCACGTCCTTGCGGCGCACCTCATCCTCGTTGTGCAGCGTGGCATTGGTCACTGTCACGCCGCCGACGAACACCGGCTGCAAGCGTGCCACCGGCGTAATGGCACCGGTGCGGCCGACCTGCACTTCGATGTCCTCGACGATGGTGGTCATCTCCTGCGCAGGGAACTTGTGCGCCAGCGCGAAGCGCGGCGCGCGCGACACGAAGCCGAGCTGGTCCTGCTCGGCCAGCGCGTTGACCTTGTAGACCACGCCGTCGATGTCATACGGAAGCTGGTCGCGCTGCTCGCCCACCTTGCGGTAGAAATCCAGCAGGCCTTGCGCGCCCTTCACCACCGCGCGTTCCTTGCATACCGGCAGGCCCATGGTGGCAAAGCCGTCCAGCATGGCGCTATGGGTCGCAGGACGATCGATGCCCTGCAATTCGCCCAGCCCATAGGCAAAGAACGACAGCGGACGCTTCGCGGTAATGCGCGGATCGAGCTGCCGCAGGCTGCCGGCCGCGGCATTGCGCGGATTGACGAAGGTCTTCTCGCCGGCCTCGGCCTGGCGCGCATTGAGCTTGTCGAAATCGCGGCGGTACATGAAGACTTCGCCGCGCACTTCCAGCACCGCGGGCGCAGCACCGCGCAGCTTGAGCGGGATTGCCTTGATGGTGCGCACGTTGGCCGTCACGTCTTCGCCGGTCTCGCCGTCGCCACGTGTGGCCGCCTGCACCAGGCGGCCGTCCTCGTAGCGAAGCGACATCGCCAAGCCGTCGAACTTCAGCTCGCATGCATACTCTACGGCTTCCGCGGCACTGAACAGGTCCTGCTCGGCGCCGGCCGCAACGTTGCGGCCGAGTCCTTGTGCGCAGCGGCGGTCAAAGCCGACCACATCCTCGTCGGAGAAGCCGTTGTTGAGCGACAGCATCGGCACGCGGTGACGTACGGTATCGAACGCCGACAGCGGAGCGCCACCCACACGCTGCGTCGGCGAATCGGGCGCCAGCAGTTCCGGATGCTCGGTTTCCAGCGCCTGCAGCTCGGAGAAAAGCGCGTCATACTCGGCATCCGGGATGGTCGGTGCATCCAGCACGTAGTACTGGTAGTTGTGGCGGTCCAGCTCCTCGCGCAGCCATTGCACACGTTCGGCGGCGGCTACGGGCGGCAAGCCGCCGGCCGGCGCGGAGGCATCAGCCGGCGCACCGCGATGGGTTGCGTTCATGACAGGCTCCGGCTAGACGCTGAACAACCGTGCCGCCACTGGCGAACCGGCGGGCATGCCCCGCGCTTCCAGCTTCTGGTAGAGGGTCTCGAGCTGGTTGAAGATCGCGACGAACGACGCCTCGGTCAGTGGCCGCATATTGTCGTCGACCAGTTGCGCGCCCATGCGCTGGGCCAGCGAGTAGCCGTATTCGCAGACGGTCTTGAACGGCTTGCCGCCCTGGTCCGCCTGCGGCACGTCAAGCAGCAGCGTGATCTGTCCACCGCCCTTGACGGTCAGGTCATCGCGCAGGAAATTCGTGTCGCCGAACTGCAGCGCGAACAGCGGGCGCTGTACGCCCTCTGCGTTGGCGTGGTAGCGAATGAAGCGCGTACCGTCGCGCGACAGCACCAGTCCGTCCTGCGTCGCCACGCTCTGCACGTAGGCGGCCGACCACGGCGCGCCGTCCGAAATCACGTTGACGCCGAGCTGCACGTCACTGCCCGCCGCGAATGCATCCAGCTCGCGCGCATTGGCCACGGTCTCGGTCATGTCCGGCAATTCGGCCGAAGCATCCAGCGACTCGGCCAGTGCTTCGACGGCGTTCACGAATTCCGAGAATTCCAGCGCATTGAGCGGGCCGCTGCGGTTGGCAAGCTGCACGGCTACCTGCAGGTCCTCGTACTGATGGCCTGCCGTCACCGGCTCCCACGCATTGGCTTCCGCGCGCAGGCCCTCGATATGGATCTGCTTGGTGCCGGCGCGGCGCAGCCGGCCAGTCAGCGGCAGGATACGGTCGCCCGACGCCTTGCGCTCCAGGTGCAGCGGCACGATGCAGTCGATCAGCGGATCGATCGTGGCCGGCTGCGGCTGGCCGTCAGGCACCACCGGCTCGGCCGCCCTGGCCGGCGGCACTTCGGCTTCCACCTGGCTCTCGGTTTCCGACTCGGGTTCGGCCTCCGCAACAGCGGAGGCGGCTGGCGCGGCCGCCAGCGCCACCTCGTCGGCCACGGCATCGTCGGCGTCGGCCGAGCTGGCGGCTGCCGAAGCGGCCGCCGCCGCAACCTCATGCTGTGCCGGGCGTGCGGCAGGCGTCAGGGTCGGCTCGCGGCGCTCGACGTGCTCGGGCGCGGGCGCCTCATGCAGCTTGGCGGCCACCTCCGGCGAGGTCGACTGGCCGACCACGGGCTCGCGCATCGGCGGGAGGTCGTCCTCGGGGCGCAGTTCGCGCGGGCGGCGCGCCTTGCGGATCTGCCACTGGTTGTAGCAGAACAGCAGCGCCAGGAAAACAAGACCGGTGACGATCAGCGCGGTCTGCAGGTCCATGTTGAAGCTCATGCTGCAATCTCCGAAGCGCCCATGTTGGTCACAGCACTGTAGTGTCGGTTGCGCGCAGCATTCGCGGGCGTGCGCCGCCCCGCTGCGCGGGGCCCCTGCTTACTGCTCATGCTGCCTCCGCCATCGACACTGCCGCATCCATGTCCACCGCCACGATGCGCGACACGCCCTGCTCCTGCATGGTCACGCCGATCAGCTGGTGCGCCATTTCCATGGCGATCTTGTTGTGCGAAATGAAGACGAACTGCGTCTTGTCCGACATGCGGGCCACCATATTGGCGTAGCGCTCCGTATTGGCGTCGTCGAGCGGGGCGTCCACCTCGTCCAGCAGGCAGAACGGGGCCGGATTCAGCTGGAACATGGCAAACACCAGCGCAATCGCGGTCAGCGCCTTTTCGCCGCCCGACAACAAATGAATGGTTGAGTTCTTCTTGCCCGGCGGCTGCGCCATCACCTGCACGCCGGCATCGAGGATTTCCTCGCCGGTCATGATCAGGCGCGCCTGGCCGCCACCGAACAGCGACGGGAACAGCTCGCCGAAATGGTGGTTGACCTGGTCGAACGTGCCTTGCAGCAGCGCGCGGGTTTCCTGGTCGATCTTGGCGATGGCATCTTCCAGCGTCGTGATCGCATCGTTCAGGTCAGCCGACTGCGCGTCGAGGAAGGTCTTGCGCTCGCGCGCCGCGGCCAGTTCGTCGAGCGCGGCCATGTTCACCGGGCCCAGCGCATTGATGGCATTGTTGATGCGCGTGACTTCGCCCTGCAGGTAAGAGGGCTTGAGATCCCCCGTCAGCTTGTCGGCCAGCGCCACCTCGTCGACCTGCGCGGTCGTCAGTTGCTCGCTGTATTGCTCCTGGTTCAGGCGCGCGGCCTGTTCCTTGAGCTGGCATTCGGTGATGCGGTCGCGCAACGGCTGCAGGCTGCGCTCGGCGGCCAGGCGCTGCTCGTCGTGCTGGCGCAGCTGGGCAGACAACGCATCGAGCTCGATGCGCGCGGCGCCAAGCTTCTCTTCCTTCTCGGCACGACGTTCGAGTGCGTCCTGCAGGCCAGTGTGGGCGGTCTGCTCGTTGATCGTTTCGAGTTCCGCGCGTGCGTTCTCGAGCGATTCGGCGATGCGTTCGGCCTGGTCGCTGGCCACCTGGATATTGCGGTGCAGTTCCTCGATGCGGCTGGCCAGGTTGCGTTCGGCAAAGACCGCCTCCTGCGCCGCGCGTTCGAGGTCGCGCAACTGGTGGCGCGCTGCCGACAGCTTGCTGTCCAGCGCTTCGAACGCCATCTGCTGGTCTTCATGCGTGGCCTGCATCTCGGCCAGCGCGGCATCGTGCTGCTCGAAGCTCGCTTCGGATTCGGCGCGGATCGCACGCTGCTCGTCGATCTGCGCGCCGATTTCCTCGAGTTCCTCGCGGATCTGGCCGCTGCGCGCTGCGTAGCGCTCCATCGCCTGCGACAGCTTGAGCACGTCCATTTGCAGCGCATGCACGCGGCGCGTCGCCTGCTCGCCGCGCGTGCGAGCCTCGGCCAGGGCCTGGCTCGCCTGGGTATAGGCGGCTTCAGCGCGGACGGCCTGGCTCTTGGCTTCATCCGAGAGCAGCATCTGCGCACGGGCCTGCTTCTGCAGGTTCTCGATTTCCTGCTCGCGGGCCAGCATGCCCGCCTGCTCGGAATCGGCGGCGTAGATCTGGATGGCGTTGCGGCCAATCAGGTGTCCTTCCGCCACCACGAACGACGCACCTTCGGGCAACGTGTTGCGGGCGGCCAGCGCCTGCGTCATGTCCGTGGCCGTGTAGATATCGGCCAGCCAGTCCTGCATCACGGCGCGGATGCCCGGCTCGGCGACCTGCACGAGCGACATCAGCGGACGCAGGCCGGCAGGGGCCTCCGCCGGCCGCGCCGCGGGCGGCGGCGAATAGAACGCCAGCTTGGCGGGCGGCGCATCCGAAAGGAAGGCCTTGACCCAGTCCAGGTTCGACACCTCGAGCGCGGCGAGCTTCTCGCGCAGCACCGATTCCAGCGCGTTTTCCCAGCCCGGCTCGATATGAATCTTCTTCCACAGCCGCGGCAGCTCCGCCAGGCCATGCTTGGCCAGCCACGGTTGCACCTTGCCGTCGGTCTGCACGTTCTCCTGCAGCTGCTTCAGCGCGGACAGGCGTGCCTCCAGGGCGGCAATCGCGGCGGCTTCGCCCTGCACGCGCTCCTGGGCGGCGCGGCGCTCGCCATCGAGGCGCGGCACGCTGTCCTCGGCATCGGCCAGGATAGCCTGCGCTTCCTCCAGCACGGCTTCCTGCTCGGCCAGTTCGGCGCGCGCCTGCTCCAGCCGCGTCTCGTCCGGACGGTCCAGTCCCTTTTCCTCGCCCGACAGGCGTTCACGGCGCTGTTCGAGCTGCTGCAGCATCTGGTCGGCGCTGCGCTGCTGCGCGGCTTCGAGCTTGAGCGCCTGTTCGGCCTGCATGATGCCGGCGCGCTGCTCGTTGAGCAGTTGCTGCGCGTCGCGCCACTGGGCTTCCAGCGTGGGCAACTCGTCGTTCTTCTGGGCCACCGCTTCCTGCGCTTCCACGGTGCGCCCTTCAGACACGGCCAGGTTTTCCTCGGCCTGCGCGAGTTCGTCGCTGGCCTGCTCCGACTTGGCCTGCCACTGCTCGCGCTGGGCGGTCAGCGCCGCGATCTGGGCCTGCACGCGGTTGCGCGATTCCACCACGTAGCGGATCTCGGCTTCCAGCTTGCTGACTTCCGCATTGGCCTCGTACAGCGCACCCTGCGCCGCGTGCATGCCATCGGATGCCGCGTAGTGCGCGGCGCGCATGGTTTCTAGCTCGGCCTCGACATGGCGCAGTTGCGCCGTCTGGGCTTCCAGGTCGATCTGGGCTTGTTCGATGGCGCGCTGGTGGCGCTCCTGCTCAACCTGTGCCTCGCGCTTGCGCAGCAGCCACAGCAGTTGCTGTTTCTCTTCGCCGTCGGCCTGCAGCGTCTTGAAACGCTGCGCAACCTCGGCCTGCCCTTCGAGCTTCTCCAGGTTGGTGCCCAGTTCGCGCAGGATGTCTTCCACGCGGGTCAGGTTCTCGCGCGTGTCGGACAGGCGGTTTTCGGTTTCGCGGCGGCGCTCCTTGTATTTGGACACGCCCGCGGCTTCTTCCAGGAAGATCCGCATGTCATCGGGCTTGGCCTCGATGATGCGCGAGATCATGCCTTGGCCGATGATGGCGTAGGCCCGCGGCCCCAGGCCCGTGCCCAGGAAGATGTCCTGGATGTCGCGGCGGCGTACCGGCTGGTTGTTGATGTAATAGGACGAAGTGCCGTCGCGAGTCAGCACGCGCTTGACGGCCACTTCGGTATATTGGCTCCACTGGCCGGCGGCACGTCCCTCGGCATTGTCGAACACCAGTTCGACGCTCGCCCGGCCGGCCTGCTTGCGAGCCGTGGAACCGTTGAAGATGACGTCCTGCATGGACTCGCCACGCAGCTCGGACGCACGTGACTCCCCCAGCACCCAGCGGACTGCATCAATGATGTTGGATTTGCCGCAGCCGTTGGGACCTACGATGCCCACCAGCTGGCCGGGCACCTGGAAATTGGTCGGATCGACGAAGGATTTGAAGCCCGCCAGCTTGATCGAAGATAGTCGCACGGTTGTCGTGTGGTATCGGCGCTGATGGCAGCGCGCGCAGCATTAGAGCGTTCAGGAATGAGCGGCGCACGCGGACGGGCGGACGCGGCGTGCCGCCGGCGTCCCTTCTCGCCCCCCGTGCCCGAGAATTGGCGGTAATCATACCATCGCGACCCGGCCTTCCGGCCGCTTCGGCAGTGGGTTCCACGGCATTTTTCCGGGGCGGTTTTCCTTTGCGAGCGGCCATTTACGAGCGTTTCCGCAAGCACTTTTGCGGTTTGCCCGCACCAGCCCAATTGCAGCAGTTATGTAACAACCGGGAAACTTACTAGGGTAAATGCTAGTCTCTCAAACATGCCAGCGTGACGCCGAATGCTCTCCGGATCGGGAGTCCGGCGCTGCATCCGGCCTTTTGCGGAGGATCGAGCATGAGCCAGTCGTCAGAGGCAAACCTGCCGTGGTCTGTCAGCGAGATTGATTACCGGGCAATCCAGTCCGAACGCGTGCGGGGCAACCGCGACCTGTTCTACCTGCTGGTATCGGCATCGTTCATCGAGAGCGGATCCGACACCTATGCCGGCAACCTTGCGACCTATTACGCCGGGGTGCCCGACGCGGCCGGGTGGCTATCCGACCACTGGGAGGCAGAGGAACTGCAGCACGGCCTGGCGCTGCGCCGCTATGTCGAGCACGTCTGGCCTGAATTCGACTGGGAGCGCGGCTACGAACGCTTCTTCGCCGAATACAGCCAGACCTGCTCGATCGACCAGTTCGAGCCGACCGGGGCACTGGAAATGGCGGCCCGCTGTGTCGTCGAAACCGGTACGGCGGCCTACTACCGTGCGCTGGAACAGGCCAGCAACGAGCCGGTGCTCCGCACCCTGACGCGCCGCATTGCCAATGACGAGGTGCGGCATTACAAGCACTTCTTCCGCTTCTTCAACCGCTTCGCCGAGTGCGAGGGGCTCGGCCGCGCCAGGGTGTTGGGTGCGCTTGCGCGCCGGCTACTCGAGATCAAGAACGAGGATGCGGCCATCGCGCTGCGCAATGTGCTGCGCATGGAACGCGGGCAGGAAGACATCCCGGATCACGAAGTGAAGGCGCTCAACTCGCGCGTCAGTGCCGTGGTCCGGCGCCACCTGCCAGTGGAAATGACCGTGAAAATGCTGCTGCGGCCGCTGCGCCTGCACAGCACCGTGGAGCGCGTCGTGCGCAAGCCACTGGTGGCAGTCGTGACGCGGGTCATGCTGCACTGACCCGCGTACCCGCTCAGACGGCGGCTTCCGCCCCTGCCACGGCTTCCGGTCTGCGGCGGCCGCGATGGACCAGGCCCGACAAGGCGCCGGCAGCAACAATGCAGAGGCCGCCGACGGCCTCCTTCCAGCTCAGCGTCTCGGTTGCCAGCCACCACGACGACACGGCCGCCACCACGATCTCGAACAGCATCAGCAGCGACACGCGGTTGGCCGGGAGGCGCTGCAGGCCATACTGGACCACCGAGTTGCTCAGCACCAGCACCGCCGCGAGCCCTGCCACCAGGGCCGCCACGGCGGCGCCCGCCCCCGGCACGATTGCCGCCGATGGCGCGTCGAGCAGCAGCGCGCAAGGCACGCCGACCGCGGAGCAGCCTAGGTACACCACCACCGTGCGCAGGCGCGCATCCATGTCGGGAAACCGCTGCCCGGCGCGCCGCGACAGCACGTTGTTGACGGCGAAGCCCATCCCGCCCGCCAGCCCGGACCATTCCGCGGCGCTGCCCGGCAGCGGCACGCCAACCTCGGGCGTCCAGAGCATCAGGCCGGCACCGGACAATGCAAGCGCGATCAGCGCCAGGCCACCTGTCGACAGCCGTTCGCCAAGGAATAGCCGCGCAAACAGCGCGGTCCAGACCGGGGTCAGGTAGAACAGGAGCAGCACGCGCATGACATGCCCATTCACGCTGCCCCAGACAAAGCCTGCATTGGTCACGCCCGCGGCCAAACCGATTGCCACGAACAGCCACGATGCGCGCATGCCGCGCAGGTGCTTGCGGAACGCCAGCAGCGAGACGACGGCCGCCGCGCAACTCACGAGTGCCGCGGCGCTCATGCCACCGAGGCCCCAACCGGCAAGCACGCGGTATGGGAACCACGCAATGCCCCAGACCGAGGCACCGATCAGAATGGAAAGCGAGGACTTGACCGAATGATGGTCGGCGGCGCCATGTTGCGCCGCAATATTATTCTTGGTCATTTAGGAATGGCTACGGAAGGGCCGGCCAGCAGGGAAGCGCGCTCATCCGCCGCCGGCATCACATGCCGGTGATGCCCGGCATCCGCACACCGGATGCGCCGCGCGGGCCGCGCCGTCGCACGGGAAAGCGCGCCGTTCCCTTATAATGCTGCGTTTCAACCGGCCCCATCCAGAACGTGAATCCGCGCCTCGACCTGCTCCAGCCCTACCCCTTCGAGAAACTGCGGGTGCTCTTCGCGGAAGTGAAGCCGGCCGACAAGCCAGCGATCAGCTTCGGCATCGGCGAACCCAAGCATCCCACGCCAGAATTCATCAAGAAGGCGCTGGCCGAGGCGCTGGCGGGGCTGGCGAATTATCCCACAACGGCCGGTTCCGATGCACTACGACAGTGCATCGCCGCCTGGCTGGAACGCCGCTACGGGCTGCCCAAGGTCAATGCCGCGACCGAAGTGCTGCCGGTGACCGGCTCGCGCGAAGCGCTCTTCGCGTTCGCCCAGACCGTGGTGGACGGTACCCGCCCCGGCGCGCTGGTGCTGTGCCCGAACCCGTTCTACCAGATCTATGAAGGCGCCGCGCTGCTGGCCGGCGCCACGCCGGTGTTCGCCAACAGCGACCCGGCCCGCAACTTCGCCCCGGCGTTCGAGCGCATTGCCGACGATGTCTGGCAGAAGGTGCAATTGCTCTACGTCTGCTCGCCGGGCAATCCGACCGGCGCGGTGCTGTCGCTGGAGGACTGGAAACAACTGTTCGCGTTGTCGGACAAGTACGGCTTCGTGATCGCCTCGGACGAGTGCTACTCGGAGATCTACTTCGACGAGAGCCGCACGCCGCTGGGTGCGCTGGAGGCTGCCCACAAGCTGGGCCGTGGCTTCGAACGGCTGGTGATGTTCTCGAGCCTGTCCAAGCGCTCGAACGTGCCCGGCCTGCGCTCCGGCTTCGTCGCCGGCGATGCCGCCCTGCTGAAGAAATTCCTGCTATACCGTACCTACCACGGCGGCGCGATGAACCCGGCAGTGCAGACCGCCAGCATTGCCGCCTGGAACGACGAAGCCCACGTGCGCGAGAACCGCGCCGCCTATGTGCGCAAGTTCAGCGAAGTGACGCCGATGCTCGCCGAGGTGCTGGACGTGGCGTTGCCGGACGCCGGCTTCTATCTGTGGGCCGATGTCTCGCGCACTGGCCTGACCGATGTCGAATTCGCCGCGCGACTGCTGGCCGCGCAGAACGTCACGGTGCTGCCGGGCAGCTACCTCGCGCGCGAAGCCGATGGCATCAACCCCGGTGCGAACCGCGTGCGTATGGCACTGGTGGCCACGCCGGAGGAATGCCTGGAAGGGGCGCGGCGAATCGTGGAATTCTGCAAGTCGCTGGGCTGAGGGCTTTGTCTCAGCCACTGGTTTGCGCCCCTCTCCCGCTGAGGGGAGAGGGAGAAAACAATTGGGCCAGTCCACCAGATCGCCAGACCGAAACTTTCAACCATTCAACACCTGAGAAGACGAACATGACGCAAGCTCTGCAAGCCCTGATCGACCAGGCCTGGGAAGACCGCACCAGCCTGTCGCCGAAGTCCGCCCCCGCCGATATCCGCGAGGCGGTCGCCAACGTCATCGGCCAGCTCGATGCCGGCACCCTGCGCGTGGCCGAGAAGCAAGGCAAGGACTGGATCGTCAACCAGTGGGTCAAGAAGGCCGTGCTGCTGTCGTTCCGCCTGGAAGACAACGCGCCGATGAGCGCCGGCGGCTTCGCCCAGTTCTACGACAAGGTCCCGACCAAGTTCGCCAACTGGAGCGCCGACGACTTTGCCAAGGCCGGCTTCCGCGTGGTGCCGCCCGCCGTGGCACGCCGTGGTTCGTTCATCGCCAAGAACGCCGTGCTGATGCCGTCGTACGTGAACATCGGCGCCTATGTCGATGAAGGCACGATGGTCGATACCTGGGCCACCGTCGGTTCGTGCGCGCAGATCGGCAAGAACGTCCACCTGTCGGGCGGCGTGGGCATCGGCGGCGTGCTGGAGCCGCTGCAGGCCAACCCGGTCATCATCGAGGACAACTGCTTCATCGGCGCGCGTTCGGAAGTCGTGGAAGGCGTGATCGTCGAAGAGAACTCGGTCATCTCGATGGGCGTGTACCTGGGCCAGTCGACCAAGATCTACGACCGCGAAACCGGCGAAATCCACTATGGCCGCGTGCCGGCCGGCTCGGTCGTGGTGGCGGGCAACCTGCCGTCCAAGGATGGCAAGTACAGCCTGTATTGCGCCGTGATCGTCAAGAAGGTGGACGCGCAGACCCGCGCCAAGACCAGCCTGAACGACCTGCTGCGCGGCGACTGATCGCCCGCGGCCGGCCGGCTGGCTGCCCCGCGCATGGCGGGGCAGCCAGCCGGGCCATCCCCTGCATCACCCCGCCACACCGCCCGCGACGTGCCCTCCCTCCGCAAGCGACTCATGGCCCTGGACCCTACCACCGTCAGCACCGTCCTCTCCCTCCTGCCCACGATCCTCGAACAGGCCAACAAGACCATCGACAAGATCAAGAAAGGCCGGCGCAAGGATGACGGTCCGGAAGGTGCCGCGCCGGAAACGCGCGACCCGGCCGCACGCATCGCGGAGCTGGAAGCTGCCGCCGTGCAGCAGGCCGAGGCGGTCAAGCTACTCGCCGAGCAGCATGCCATCACCATCGACGCCCTGCGCAAGGAAGCGGCGCGGCTGGACCGCCGCCTGCGGCTGATGACGACCGTGGCCATGGCCGGCGTGGCGCTCGGCCTGGGCGGCCTGGTGATTGCCCTCAACCTGCTTTTCCGCTGAACCGCTGAACCTCGGCACAAGACCCGACACGCCATGACCGTCCTGCTCTACGGCATCCCGAACTGCGACACCGTCAAGAAGGCTCGCACCTGGCTGGACGCCAACGGCGTCCCCTACACCTTCCACGATTTCAAGAAGCAAGGCGTCGACGAAGCCATGCTGCGCGGCTGGCTGAAGCACGTGCCGCTGTCGACGCTGCTCAACCGCAAGGGCACCACCTGGCGCGCGCTGTCGGACGCCGACAAGGCCCGCGCCGAGGAGGAAGCCGGCGCCATCGCGCTGATGCAGCAAAGCCCTTCGCTGATCAAGCGCCCGGTGCTCGCGCACAATGGCAAGGTCAGCGTGGGTTTTTCCGCCGACCAGTACGCCAGCCAGTTCTGATTTTTTCCGTCCTCCCATGACCGCCACCCTTGCCCTCACCGAAGACCTGATCCGCCGCCGCTCCGTCACACCCGCGGACGAAGGCTGCCAGGCCGTGCTGGAAGCCCGCCTGAAGGCGCTCGGCTTCGCCTGCGAAGCCATCGTCAGCGGCCCGGACGATTTCCGCGTGACAAACCTGTGGGCCGTGAAGCGCGGCACGCAAGGCAAGGACGGCAAGCTGCTGGCCTTTGCCGGCCACACCGACGTGGTGCCGACCGGCCCGCTCGAACAGTGGCGTTCCGACCCGTTCGAACCGACGCACCGTGATGGCCGCCTGTTCGGCCGCGGCGCCGCGGACATGAAGACGTCGATCGCCGGCTTCGTCGTGGCGGTCGAGGAATTCGTCAAGGTGCATCCGACCCATGCGGGCTCGATCGCGTTCCTGATTACCAGCGACGAGGAAGGCCCCGCGCACGACGGCACCATCAAAGTCGTCGAAGCGCTGAAGGCACGCGGCGAACGGCTGGACTACTGCGTGATTGGCGAGCCCACCTCGGTCGACACGCTCGGCGACATGGTCAAGAACGGCCGCCGCGGCTCGCTGTCGGGCAAGCTTGTCGTCAAGGGCGTGCAGTGCCATATCGCCTACCCGCACCTGGGCCGCAACCCGATCCACGAAGCGGCTCCTGCGCTCGCCGAACTGGCCGCCGAGGTGTGGGACCAGGGCAACGAATACTTCCCGCCCACGAGCTGGCAGATGTCGAACATCCACGGCGGCACCGGCGCGACCAACGTCATCCCGGGCCACGTCACGATCGACTTCAACTTCCGCTTCTCCACGGCAAGCACGCCCGAGGGCCTGAAGGCGCGCGTGCATGCCATCCTGGACAAGCACAAGCTCGAATACACGCTGGACTGGACGCTCGGCGGCGAGCCCTTCCTGACGCCGCGCGGCGACCTGTCCGAGGCGCTGTCGGCGGCCATCGAAGCCGAGACCGGCGTCAAGACCGAACTGTCGACCACGGGCGGCACTTCCGACGGCCGCTTCATCGCCAAGATCTGCCCGCAGGTGATCGAGTTCGGCCCGCCCAACGCGAGCATCCACAAGATCGACGAGAACGTCGAAGTCCGCTTCATCGAACCGCTCAAGAACGTCTACCGTGGCGTGCTCGAACGGCTGATTGCCTGATCGCCTGCCGATCGCTCCTCCATCGACCACAGGACCCACGACCATGGCAACTCCCTCCCCGCTGCGCACCGTACGCGACCTGCTGCGCCTGGCGGTGTCGCGCTTCACCGCGGCCAAGCTCTCATTCGGCCACGGCAGCGCCAACGCCTACGACGAAGCCGCCTACCTGGTGCTGCATACGCTGAACCTGCCGCTCGACACGCTCGACCCGTTCCTCGACGCGCGCCTGCTGCCCGAGGAAATCGACGCGGTGATGCACGTCATCGACCGCCGCGTGAACGAACGCGTGCCGGCCGCCTACATCACGCACGAGGCCTATATGCACGGCCTGCGCTTCTACGTCGATTCGCGCGTGATCGTGCCGCGCAGCTTCATCGGCGAGTTGATGCAGGAAGGGCTGGAGCCGTGGATCGGCGAAACCTCCCAGGTCGGCCCGGTGCTGGAGCTTTGCACGGGGTCCGGCTGCCTGCCGATCCTGGCGGCCCACGTCTGGCCCAACGCACAGGTCGATACCGTCGACATCTCGCCCGACGCGCTCGCCGTGGCGCGCCGCAACGTGGCCGACTACAAGATGGAGGACCGCATCCACCTGTACGAAGGCGACCTGTACGCGCCGCTGCCGCCGGGCGCCACGTACGACGTGATCCTGACCAATCCGCCGTACGTCAACGAAGCCTCGATGCAGGCGCTGCCGCCCGAATACCTGGCCGAACCGCGCATTGCGCTGGCCGGCGGCGACGATGGCATGGACGTGGTGCGCCGGATCATTGCCGGCGCCAAGGCGCGGCTGAACCCTGGCGGCGTGCTGGTCGTGGAAATCGGCAACGAGCATGCGAATGTGGAAGCCGCCTTCCCGGACCTGGAAATCGTCTGGCTGCCCGTCAGCGCGGGCGAGGAGCAGGTTTTCCTGCTGACCTACGATGCCCTGCCCGGATAAGCGGCAACCGGCAGTACGGGGCGCGGACAGGCGCTGCGCCCCGAGTTCTGAAGCCTTGAAACTGCAGCACCCATAACAAAAACAATGACCGGAGACGACCTCCAGACCCTGCGCACCGGCAGCGCCGCTTCCTCCCGGGATGCCGCGACGCGCGGCATCGCCGCCCTGACCTTCGCCTTTGTGCTCAGCCAGTTCTTCCGTTCCTGCCTGGCGGTAATGGCCCCGGAACTGCAGCACGATTTCGGCCTGTCTCCGGCCGGCTTCGGCGCCCTGTCCTCCTCCTTCTTCCTGGCCTTTGCCGTGGCCCAGATCCCGGTTGGCATTGCTTTCGACCGGTATGGCGTGGGCAGGCCCACGGCATGGCTGCTGGCGGTCGGCGCGGTATCGTCGATCCTGTTCGTCGCCGCGCCCAACGGCGCCATGGCCACGCTGGCGCAGATGGGGCTCGGGCTGGCCTGCGCGCCGGTGTTCATGGGCCTGCTGCATTTCGCCTCGGAACAGCTTTCCGAGCGCGATTACATGCGCGTGGTCAGCAGGTCGAACGCCATGGGCATGATCGGCGCGTTGTGCGCGACCGCACCGCTCGGCTGGGCGATCGAGCTTTTCGGCTGGCGCGCGTCCATGTCCGTGTCGGCGCTGTGCACGATCGCCGCCGCCTATGGCGTCTGGCGCTTTGTGCGCGACACCGGCCATGCGGAGGCGCGCTGCGCCTCGTGGCCGTCCATGCTGACGCAAAGCGCCCGTCTGCTGGGCCTGGTCCCGCTGTGGACGCTGATCCCGCTATGCGTGGCCATGGCAGCGGGCACGGCGTTCCGCAACGCGTGGAGCGGCCCCTATCTGGCGGACGTCTACGGACTCAGCTCAGGCCCCCGCGGCGTGGCGCTCACGCTGCTGAGCGTGGCCGGCTTCCTCACCGCCTTCGTACTGCCCGTGCTGGTGCGGCGCAGCTCGCTCAAGGCAACCATCCTGGCGTGGTCCTGCCTGTCGATGTCGGGCGCGCTGATGCTGGTGCAGTGGCCCGATTCCGGCGTGGCCAGCGGCGTGGCACTGATGGCGCTGCTCTCGACCATCGGCATGCTGCACCCGCTCGTCATGGCGCAGGGCCGCAGCCTGATCCCGCCGTCAAAGCGCGGGCGCGGCCTGGGCCTGCTCAATACCTTCGTGTTCCTTGGCTCCGCGCTCACGTCGTGGGGCTTCGGGCTGATTGCCAATATGGGGCACGTAGAGCACTGGGGCGAGCCTGCGACATACGCAGCCATCTTCCTGTCGGCGGCCGTGCTGGTGGTGACAGCACTGGTGCCTTACTTCTTCAGTCCGGCGCACGGCAAACATTAGTCCGCAGCGCCGCCCATCGGATCGCCATGCTGCCTATTGCACCAGCGGCGTAGCCGCACCGTCCAGCGCGATGCCATGCACGCGCGCGCGGCCGGCGAGCACCTGGACGTACTGCGAAAGTGCCGTGGCAAAGCTTGCGTGCCAGAGCGACTGCGCCACGGCCTGCCGCACGGCGGCATACGGCTGGTCGTGACCAGGTTCACGCGACAGGATCTCCACCACGTGCAGGCCGAACCGGCTGTGGACAAGGCGCGGCAGCACGCCGACTTCCGCCTTGCCAAAGATCTCCCGCGCGAACTCCGGCGCGCATTCTTCCGAGGTCAGCCACCCCAGGTCTCCACCCTGCGCGCCACTCGGGCAATTGGATGTCGAGGCTGCGACAACGGCAAACCGATCACCCGCCGCCTGCTCCTCCGGCGTGCGGTTTCGCACATCGAGCAGGCAGGCCTCTGCGCGCTGGCGCAGGGCGTTGACGTCAACCCCCGGCGTCACGGCAAACAGGATGTGGCGCGCATGAACGCGTTCGCCCACGCGGTATCGCGCGGCATGTGCAGCATGGTGGCGCTGGCAGGCCTCGTCAGTAGGCTGCGGAACCTGCACCATCCTCTCGATCAGCAGCTCGATCGCCGATGCGGCGGCTTCCGAGATAGCACCGCCGACGGGCACAGGATCGTCCGCGGCCAGCAGTCCCGCTTCGATTGCTGCCTGGCGCAGCAGCTCCGTGCAGGCACGCTGGCGCAGCGCCTGAACGTCAACGCTTTCCGTCGGCGCAGTCAGCGCCACGTCGTTGACGTGCGGCAGCGCGGATTCCGTGGCAGTGGTCATGGCAGCTCCCTCACGCTTGCTTCTTGCCCGGCTGGGCCTGCGCCGGGACGTTCAGCTTGCGCGAGCGCACGAGCTGGTACGGTCGGACCAGGTACACCACGGTGGCGAAGCCGCTCCATACGTGCACGAGACGGCTGAACGGGAACAGCAGGAAGATGGTCATGCCGAGCACCAGGTGCACCTTGAACGGCCACGCCACGTGCAGCAGTCCCGTGGCATCGGGCCGGAACGTGACCACCCGTTGCGCCCAGTCCGCCAGGATCAGCATGTCGGTGGCATCGGCAAGATGCGCGTACGAGAACGGCAGCGTCACGAGGCCCAGCACCAGTTGCACCCAGAGGATGATCAGGATGGCCAGGTCGGTGCGATGGCTGGTCAGCCGGATCCGTGGGTCAAAGATGCGCCGGTGCAGCAGCATGCTCAGGCCGATGAAGCAGATGAAGCCGGCAATGCCGCCCGAAATCATCGCCAGCATCTGCTTGTTCGATGCGGTGATGATCCACTCGTAGAACACGTGCGGTGTCAGCAGGCCGACGGTGTGGCCAAAGAACAGGAACAGGATGCCGATATGGAACAGGTTGCTGCCCCAGCGCAACTGCCGCGCGCGCAGCAGTTGCGAGCTGTCGCTCTTCCACGTGTACTGGTCGCGGTCGAAACGCGCCAGGCTGCCCATCAGGAACACCGCGCCGCACAGGTACGGGTAGACGTTGAAGAGGAAGTTGTGCAAGGTGAGTGGCATGATGCGCTCCTCTTGTGTCAACGTTGACCGGCGCCCTGCCCGGACGCGCGGCGGACGACATGGACAGGTTGCTCCGTGCCCGGCCCCGCCTGGCCGGCGCTGGAACAGCCGTCGAACGCAGGCGGCTCGGCCCAGGTCTCATCCAGCGCAGGCTCTTCCGCGATGGCGACTTGCCGCAGCGGCTGCCCGGCGAGATCGAGGACAGCCGCAAGGACGGCCACGTAGCCACTCCTGCGCCGACGCAACGCTTCGGCGATCGCCTGCACGATGTGGGCGAACTCGTTCAGGAAGGCCCGGGCGGACTTCGCCGGCTGCGTGGATGCATATTCGAGCAGGACGGTCAGGTGATCCGGCAGCTCGCCCGGTGCAAGATGCAGGCCGGCCTGTTCATAGGTCAGCACAAGATCGACCATCGCCTGGCCGCGATCGCGCGAATCGCCATGCACGTGCTCGAACAGGTGGAGCGCGGTAGCGCGGCCGCGATCGAACAGGTCGACGTATGCCGCTTCCGCTTCCAGGCCCTCCGCTTCGAGTCGGTGCGCCAGCGCGATCAGTTCGGCGCGCCGGCCGGCGTTCAAGGCGCCATCGGCATCGATGGCCTGCCGGACTTCCGGCAAGTGCGCGCGCATGGAGGCATCCGGGTAGCGCAGCAGATGTGCCAGGCACCGCAGCGTGTAGGTGATCGCTGCCATGTCAAAGCTCCACCCGGATCGGGATGGTCCGCTTCTTCTCGCTGCCGAAAAGGCTGGTCTCGGTGACGCCTTCACTGCAGCCATTGCCGAACGAGAACCCGCAGCCGCCGCGCACATTGAAGGCATTCTCGGCATACTCGCGATGCGTGGTCGGAATGACGAAGCGGTCCTCGTAGTTCGCGATGGCCATGATGCGGTACATGTCCTCGACTTGTTCGATCGACAGGCCCGCCTGGCGCAGCGCGGCCAGGTTCGGCTCGCCTTCCACGTGCTTGCCGCGCTGGTACGCGCGCATGGCCAGCATGCGTTCCAGTGCGCGCACGACCGGCGGGATGTCGCCGGCGGTCAGCAGGTTGGCCAGGTACTTCACCGGGATGCGGAGCTGGCTCACGTCCGGCAGTTCACCATAGGCGCCGATCTGCCCCGCGTTGGCCGCGGCGGTGATCGGCGACAGCGGCGGCACGTACCACACCATCGGCAGCGTGCGGTATTCCGGATGCAGCGGCAACGCCACCTTCCAGTCCACGGCCATCTTGTAGACCGGGCTGGTGCGCGCCGCCACCAGCCACGCGTCGGGCACGCCATCGGCCCGCGCCTGCTCGATCACGGCCGGATCATTGGGGTCCAGGAAAATGTCGAGCTGCGCCTGGTACAGGTCGATGTCCTTCTCGACCGAGGCTGCCTCGGCAATGCGGTCGGCGTCATACAGCAGGACGCCAAGGTAGCGGATACGGCCAACGCAGGTCTCCGAGCAGACAGTAGGCTGCCCCGCCTCGATGCGCGGATAGCAGAAGATGCACTTCTCCGCCTTGCCGCTCTTCCAGTTGTAGTAGATCTTCTTGTACGGACAGCCCGACACGCACATGCGCCAGCCGCGGCATTTGTCCTGGTCGATCAGCACGATGCCGTCTTCCTCGCGCTTGTAGATCGAGCCCGACGGGCAACTCGCCACGCAGGCCGGGTTCAGGCAGTGCTCGCACAGCCGTGGCAGGTACATCATGAAGGTGTTCTCGAACTGACCATAGATGTCCTTCTGGATGTCGTCGAAGTTGCGGTCGCGGCTGCGCTTGCTGAATTCGCTGCCCAGGATCTCCTCCCAGTTCGGTCCCCATTCGATCTTTTCCATGCGCTGGCCGGTGATCAGGCTGCGCGGCCGCGCCGTGGGGGCCGCCTTCATCTCGGGCGCCGTGTGCAGGTGGTCGTAGTCGAACGTGAAGGGCTCGTAGTAGTCGTCGATCTCCGGCAGGTTCGGGTTGGCGAAGATCTTCATCAGCAGTTGCCACTTTCCGCCCTGGCGCGGCACGATGCTGCCGTCGGCCTTGCGCGTCCAGCCTCCGTTCCAGCGGTCCTGGTTCTCCCACTCCTTCGGGTAGCCGATACCAGGCTTGGTCTCGACATTGTTGAACCAGGCGTACTCCACCCCAGGACGGCTGGTCCATACGTTCTTGCACGTCACGCTGCAGGTGTGGCAACCGATGCATTTGTCCAGGTTCAGGACCATGCCGATCTGTGCGCGGATTTTCATCGTGGGGCTCCGTCTTTTAGGGGTTTTCGCCCTGTGCCTGATATGCGGCGGCAAGATAGTCGTCGCGCGGGGTATCGAGCCAGTCGACCGTCCTCATCTTCCGCACCACCACGAACTCGTCGCGGTTGGTGCCGATCGTGCCGTAGTAGTTGAAGCCGTAGCTCAGCTGCGCATAACCGCCGATCATGTGGGTGGGCTTGAGCACCACCCGCGTCACCGAGTTGTGGATGCCGCCCCGCACGCCGGTGATCTCGCTGCCCGGCGTGTTGATGATCTTCTCCTGCGCGTGGTACATCATCAGGATGCCCGGCTGGATGCGCTGGCTGACCACCGCGCGCACGGTCACGGCGCCGTTGGCGTTGAACAGCTCCATCCAGTCGTTGTCTTCGATCCCGGCACGTTTCGCGTCTTCCTCGCTCAGCCACGCCACCGGACCGCCGCGGTTGAGCGTCAGCATGATCAGGTTGTCGGTGTAGGTGCTGTGGATGCCCCACTTCTGGTGCGGGGTCAGGAAGTTCAGCACGATCTCCGTGTTGCCGTTCGGCCGTATGCCGGCCATGCGGTTGGTCGCCTTCATGTCCACCGGCGGCCGGTAGGTGGAAAAACCTTCGCCGAAGGCGATCATCCAGGGGTGATCCTGGTAGAACTGCTGGCGCCCCGTCAGCGTCCGCCACGGAATCAGCTCATGGACATTGGTGTAGCCGGCGTTGTAGCTGACCGTCTCGCTCTCGATGCCGCTCCAGGTCGGGCTGCTGATGATCTTGCGCGGCTGCGCCTGGATGTCGCGGTAGCGGATCTTCTCGTCCTCGCGGTAGAGGGCCAGGTGCGCATGCTCGCGCCCCGTGGCTTGCGACAGCGCCTCCCACGCCTTGACCGCGACATGCCCGTTGGTCTCGGGAGCGAGCAGGAGGATCACCTCGCACGCGTCGATATCGGTCAGGATGCGCGGCCGTCCCTGGGTCGCCCCGGGCTCCTCGACCACGCCATTTAGCTGCCCGAGCTGCTCCACCTCCGTGCCGGTCTTCCAGGCGATGCCCTTGCCGCCGTTGCCGAGCTTGTCCATGAGCGGGCCGAGCGCGGTGAAACGCCTGTAGAGGTTCGGATAGTCGCGCTCGACGATGGTGACCTGGGGCGCGGTCTTTCCGGGAATCAGGTCGCACTCGCCCTTCTTCCATTCCGCCACGCCGTAGGGTTGGGCCAGTTCGGCCGGCGTGTCGTGCATCAGCGGCGTCATGACCGTGTCGCGCTCCACCCCCAGGTGGCCGACACAGACTTCGCTGAACGCCTTGGCAAAGCCCTTGTAGATCTCCCAGTCGGAGCGGGACTCCCACACCGGATCCACGGCCGCCGACAACGGGTGGATGAACGGGTGCATGTCGCTGGTGTTCAGGTCGTTCTTCTCGTACCAACTGGCCGTCGGCAGCACGATGTCCGAGTAGAGACATGTCGTGCTCATGCGGAAGTCCAGCGTCACCAGCAGGTCGAGCTTTCCTTCCGGAGCCTGTTCGTGCCACTTCACCTCATGGGGCCGCGCCTCGTCGGCCCCGAGATCCTTGCCCTGAACGCCGCTTCCGGTACCCAGCAGGTGTTTGCAGAAGTACTCGTGCCCCTTGCCGCTCGAGCCCAGCAGGTTGCTGCGCCACACGAACATATTGCGCGGCCAGTTCTCCGGCGCATCGGGATCTTCGCAGCTCATCCGCAAGGTTCCGTCCTTGAGCCCGCGCGCGATGAAATCTCGCGGCGCGAGACCGGCGGCGTCCGCTTGCGCGGCCACGTCCAGCGGATTGATGTCAAGCTGCGGCGCGCTCGGCAGCCAGCCCATGCGCTCGGCGCGCACGTTGTAGTCGATCATGCTGCCGCCGTACAGGCTCCGGTCGGCCAGCGGCGACACGATCTCCTCGATGCCGAGCTTCTCGTAGCGCCACTGGTCCGTATGCGCATAGAAGAAGCTGGTGCTGTTCTGGTGGCGCGGCGGCCGGGACCAGTCCAGCGCAAAGGCCAGCGCCGTCCATCCGGTCTGCGGACGCAGCTTTTCCTGTCCGACGTAGTGCGACCAGCCGCCACCGCTCTTGCCGATGCAGCCGCACATCATCAGCAGGTTGATGACACCGCGGTAGTTCATGTCGCAGTGATACCAGTGGTTCATGCCGGCGCCGATGATGACCATCGACCTGCCCTGCGTCTTGTCCGCGTTGGCCGCGAACTCCCGTGCCACGGTAACGATGTGCTGGCGCGGCACACCGGTAATGGCCTCCGCCCAGGCAGGCGTGTACGGGGCATTGGCGTCGTAGCTCGCCGCGCCGCTGCCCAGGCCGCGGTCAATGCCGTACTGCGCTGCCTGGAGGTCGAACACAGTTGCCACAAGCGCGGTGCGGTCGCCGATCTGCATGCGCACGGCCGGGATGCGGGCGCGGTTGACGTCGCTGCCCTGCTCATTGGCCGGAAAGTGCGGGGTCTCGATGCCGCCAAAATAGGGAAAGCCTGCCTCGACGACCTCATGCCCCGGGTCCGCGCCTTCCAGCACGGACAGGCGGAGCCTGAGCGGCGAGCCGTCGCGCGCGTCCTTTTCCTCGAGGTTCCATTTACCGGTATCGTCGCGCCCCTCGGCTCCCCAGCGAAAACCGATCGAGCCGTTGGGCACCACGACGCGGCCCTCCGTATCGAAGGCGACGGTCTTCCATTCCGGGTTGTTGACCTGGCCGAGCGTATCGCCGAAATCGGCGGCCCGCACATAGCGGTCCGGCACCTGCACCACGCTGCCGTCAGGCAGGCGATGCTCGCGCAGCAGGACCAGGTTGGGCAGGTCGGTGTAGCGGCGGGCGTAATCGTCGAAGTATTCGCTGCGCTGCTCGAAATAGAACTCCCGCAGAACGACGTGTCCCATCGCCATCGCTACCGCTGCATCGGTGCCCTGCTTGGGATGGAGCCACAGGTCAGCCAGCTTGGCCACTTCGCTGTAGTCGGGCGTCACCGAGACGATCTTCGTGCCCTTGTAGCGCACCTCGGTAAAGAAATGCGCATCAGGGGTACGCGTCTGCGGCACATTGGAGCCCCAGGCGATGATGTAGCCGCTGTTGTACCAGTCCGCGCTTTCCGGCACGTCGGTCTGCTCGCCCCAGATCTGCGGGCTTGCCGGGGGAAGGTCGCAGTACCAGTCGTAGAAACTCATGCAGACGCCGCCGATCAGGCTCAGGTAGCGGCTGCCCGCGGCGTAGCTCACCATGCTCATCGCGGGAATCGGCGAGAAACCGATGATGCGATCTGGCCCATGCTTGCGGATCGTGTAGACATTGGCTGCCGCCACCAGCTGGTTGACCTCTTCCCAACTGCTGCGCACGAAGCCTCCCATGCCGCGCACGTGCTGGTAGTCGCGGCGCGCGACGTCGTCCTCCACGATCAGCGCCCATGCCTCGACCGGGTTCTTCGCCGCCGCGAGAGCTGCGCGCCAACGCTTGAGCAGGCGCCCGCGCACCATCGGATACTTCACGCGATTGGCGCTGTAGAGATACCACGAGTAGCTGGCGCCGCGCGCGCAGCCTCTCGGTTCATGGTTGGGCATGTCCCAGCGCGTGCGCGGATAGTCGGTCTGCTGCGTTTCCCACGTCACGATGCCGCCCTTGACGTAGATCTTCCAGGAACAGGAACCCGTGCAGTTGACCCCATGGGTGCTGCGCACGATCTTGTCATGTGACCAGCGGTTCCGGTATGCGTCCTCCCAGGTCCGGTCTTCGCCAGTGGTCCGCCCGTGATCGCCCGCGAAGTTTTCCCTGGGCAACGTGAAATGCGTCAGTCGGTCGAGGAAATGGCTCATGGAATCATGATCTCCGGATCAGGACGGGCTCAGCACGGCATGCTTGCATTGCGTCTTGCATAGCACCACCACGTGATCGCCACGCACACCAGGTAGAACACCGCGAAGATCCATAGCGCGGCCTCAGGGCCGCCCGTCGCGTCAATGGACGAACCGTAGCTCTTCGGAATAAAGAAGCCGCCGTAAGCGCCCAGGGCGCCCGCGAAGCCGACCGCGGCCGCTCCCAGCACGTTGCCCGTCTTCTGTGCCGCGGCCCGGTCCGCACCGGAGTCGCCGGCCACCTTGCGCATCGACAGTTCATGGAAGATCGCGGGGATCATGCGGAACGTCGAACCGTTGCCGATGCCGGTCGTCACGAACAGGACCAGGAACATGACAAAGAAGCCGGCGAAGCTGCCTTGCTCAGGTCCGAACGGGAACGCCAGGGTGCCCGCGCCCTTGGGCAGGAAGCACAGCACGCCGAGGACCGCCAGGGCCATGGCCAGGAAGTTCCACATCGTTACCACGCCACCGCCGGTCTTGTCGGCAAGCCAGCCGCCGAACGGGCGCACGATCGCACCGACCAGCGGCCCGAGCCAGGCGTAGGCCAGTGGATTGACATCGGGAAACTGACTCTTTGTCAGAAGCGGGAAACCTGCCGCAAACCCGATGAAAGAGCCGAACGTGCCCAGATAGAGCAGGCACATGATCCAGTTGTGCTTTTCCCGGAAAATCGCGCTCTGCTCGGCAAACGATGCCTTGGCGTCGGCCACGTCGTTCATGGTGAACCACGCGACGACGGCGGTGATGGCAATCCATGGCACCCAGATGAATGCCGCGTTCTGGGTCCATACCTGCATCGCCTGGCCGTTCCTGGTGACTGTCTGCGGGTCGCCGCCGAAGATGCCGAACATGCCGATCGTCACCACGATCGGGCTCAGGAACTGCACCACCGACACGCCCAGATTGCCGAGCCCGGCATTGACGCCAAGCGCCGAGCCCTTGCGGTCCTGCGGGAAGAAGTAGCTGATATTGGCCATGCTGGAGCTGAAGTTCCCGCCACCGAAGCCGCACAGCAGCGCCAGGATGAGCATGGTCGAATATGGGGTCGACGGATCCTGCACGGCGATGCCGATGCCGACGGCAGGGATGAGCAGGGACACCGTCGACACCGCAGTCCAGCGCCGCCCGCCTACAAGCGGCACGATGAACGAGTAGAAGATGCGCAGCGTAGCGCCGCTGAGCGCAGGTACCGCGGTCAGCCAGAATAGCTGGTTGGTGGAATACGGAAAGCCCAGCGAAGGCAGGCTGACTGCAACCACGCTCCAGACTTGCCAGATGGCAAACGCCAGGAACAGCGCCGGCACCGAGATCCAGAGATTGATCTTGGCGATTGCCTCGCCTTCCTTTTCCCAGAACGCCTTGTCTTCGGGAGTCCATACGTAAAGCGTGGACCCGCGCCGAATTGGCAGATCGTCGTTGCGCATTGGCATGGGCTCCGTCATGGAGTCTCGGGGCGGCCGGACAGATATCTGGCCTGGGGACCTTTTGATGCTAGAGCCAGCCATCCGGACTTGTCCAGATGGTCTTGCGGGCAGCTTACTCAGCTGATTCGCGCAATCGCCCTCTCCTCGGCGCACGGAGCCGATATGAAAGTTTTATTGGTAAATATGAAATATTTCGCGGCACCCCAGGAAGGGCCGCACAAGCGTATGAGACTGCCTCGAGTGCCGCCCGCCGCGTCAGCGCTTGCCCATCACGCACTTCATGCAGCAATTCTGACAGCTCGGTACTCGGTATTGAGTCGGCCGGACATGCTTGACCATCGGCTAGACGACGGGCCGTCGCACCGTCCGCGCCAGCGGCCACCAATGCAGGAAGCCGAACAAGAGCGTCAGGACGATGCTGGCGAACAGCGACCCGTCATATAGCCTGACATACCTGAAGGCAATCACCACTTCGAGGGCATGCACCACCAGCAGCACGACCGCGGTCGTCTGGATCATGCTGGCGAACGCGCGGCCAACGAGTCCAGCCGTGGCAGCCAGGGCCAGCGCGTAGGCCAGCATGCAAGTCAACTTCATCAGTCGCATCATCACTTCACTTCCTCGATTTCACCCGGCTTCCAGCGCTTGTCGAAAAACGCCTGCTCTGGGCCATAGAGACGCAGAATCACGCTCCAGCCCTTTTCCCGGCGCGTCTCCACCCAGTTGGCTTCCTTGCCCGGCGGCGCCTTGGGGCCAAAATACACGTCCACGGAGCCGTCGGGATTGGCCACGATCCCGTTCCGCTCGCTGCCGATGCTCGGGAATCGCTGGTTGGTCTGGAGCATCGAGCGGGTCTGAGTGTCATACAGCACGAGCGACCAGAAATTCTTCGCGGGGATGTTCGGTGGCAGGTGCAGCTTGTAGGTCTTCGCGCCATCGAGGGGCTTTCCCTTCGCGTCCACCGTTGCGAATGCGTATTGCGATCCTGCGCCGGGCATCTTCAGCGCCATCGCAGGTGTGATGCCAATGGCGCAAAAGAAGAAAAAGGCGCGGGCGTCCAGCAGGCGTGCGCCATTGCGCAGGAACTCGTGGCTGCCGCCGACGAATGGCGTCTGCCAGGCGCTGTTCGCATAGAGGTAGGCCTCCGGATCCCGGGAACGGTAGGCCAGGGTCCGCGCAGTCGCGCTGCCAACCGCCGCCGACTCCGTCAGGATCTGCGTCATGCGCTTGTCGGGTGCGAACGGCTTGCCCTTCACCATGCCAATCGCTGCCAGCAGCCCGAGCGTCTCGGGGTCCGCCGAGGACGTGGGCTCTTCCTGGACGACTTCGTTCACCTCCTTGTAGAAGGAGAAGTCCATCGAATGAATGGTATTGAACGCCTTGCCGGAGACGCTGACGAAGTTCGTTGACGGCGGATTTCCGGCTTGCGCGAGCGGGTAGATGCGCAGGTGTTGCCGGATGCTGTCCGCGCCCGGCTTCGGATCGCCTTGTTGCTGGAACCCGCGCGTGATGAACCAGTTGCCATAGGTCGGCGATTTCACGGCGGTGTAGCCACGCGGCACTTCGTCCGAGTAGTTCGGCGGAAGGAGCACGTACTTTCCGCCCTTGCCCTTGTCCGGGCCTGCGTTGCCAAGGTCGGCGACATACCCGAACCAGAAGTTGTTAACGATGCCAAGCGTGTTCGGCGGGCTCTCGATCACGACGGGTCCATTCTTCAGGTCGACCCAGGCCGACGCGTAGATGCTATCGGCGTTGGGCGTGAGGAACAGCGAGCGGGAATCCACCAGCGAGTCGAAGATGATGACGGTCTGGTTGTCGGGTCCGAAGCCACGGATGCCCCTGCGCATCGCCGCGAGCGACGCGGCAGGCATGGAAGTCAGGAAGGCCTCGACTCCACGCTGGAAATCCAGATTGTCGTAGACCTTCCTGACCGTGGCGTCGTCAGGGAAGCCGTCGGTAAAGCGAAGCGTGCCGAGGCGCGACTCCAGAACGTGCGGCGTCACGATGGACTGCGGGATCTCGGTCTTGTATTGCTGCGCCATGGCCGGCGCCAGGACCGACATCGCAGCAAGCGCCATGATTCTTTTCATGCGGCTGGTTTTCATTGTTGTCTCCTGTTGGTGCTACTCTCGCGACGCACCCGGGGATGGCAGGGCGCCGCCTCAATGACCCATCGGCTATGGGAGCGCTCGCCCGGGCGGCCGACGGCATCAGTTCTGTGTCCAGCCTTCCTCTTCAAACAGCCGATGGGCCACCAGCCCAAGGCGCGTGGTCAGCATGTAGTTCTCACCGTCCTCGATCAGCGCCGCCCGCGCGTCGCGCAGCAGCTTCTCGATCGGGTACTCGCGCGAGGTTCCGCAGCCGCCAAACAGGCGGAAAGCTTCACTCGTGACATGCATGGCTTCCTCGGTCACTGTGACCTTGGCGGACGCCGTGGCCCAGGGATGCCCCTGCGGCGTCATGCGCGCATAGGCGAGGATGCGGCGCGCCGTCGCGCGGGCCAGTTCCACGCGGCGCAGCATGTCGCCAAGGCGGTAGCGTGTCAGTTGATGGTCGATCAGGCGGGCTCCGCCCTGACGGCGCTCGTGGCAGTACGCCAGCGCCATCTCGAATGCGGCGCGCGCGACACCGGTGAAGATCTGGCCCATGTGCGTGCCGGCGAACGACCAGGCGGCGCTCAGATTGCCGTAGTAGGTGTCCGTCGTCGTCACGGCAAACCGGCGGGGCAGCCGCACGTTGTCAAAGTAGATCTCGCCCTGCGGCAGCGAGCGCTGGCCGATCTTGTCGAGCGGCTTGCCGCGCGACACCCCGGGCAGGTCAAGGGGGATGATGGCTGCCACACCGTAGGGCAGGCCCTCCGCGTCATACAGGCCGTCGCCATAGTCGGCATTCATGTAGGCCAGCGCCACCTGTGCCGACACGCCGTTGGACACCCAGGCGGACGACTGGCCATTGATGACGATCTCATCGGCGTCCACCTTGGCGATCAGGTTGCCACGGTTCACGGGCACGCCCTGTGGCCACTCCTGCTTTGGGTAGAACGCGCCGAAGTCTGTTCCCTTGTCGGGCTGGGTGGCGATCCAGCAGCCGATCTTGCCGGCGCAGAGATCGATCAGTTCCTGGCTGCCGACAGCCTGCGCCATGTGCATCGGCATGCCTGCGGCACCAAGCGAGACGCCCAGCCCGGCATCGCCCCAGCCGAGTTCCTCGCCAATCAGGGCCTCGATGCGCACCGCGGTCTCCGGTGGGAACTGCGCGATCAGCGCGGGATCGAGCCCGAGCCTGGCGAATTCTGCGAACACCGTCCAGTAAGGCGACGTCGACGCGATGACCTGATCCGGCTGCATCCGGTCGAGCTCCTGCGCGGCAGGCCTCAGTACATCCCGGGCAAAGCGATGCACGCTTTCCTGGATCGCCCGTTCCTCCTCGGTCAGAGGCGTTTCGAAGCCGGTCAGCCCGACGGCTGGCAGCCTGATCCTGTCGTTCAGTTTCATCATGGTTTCGTCTCCTTGTGTTGGCGCCGTGTTGGCACCATTTCCGCGCCTCTGATGCAGTGGACTAATCCTTGCTGAGGATGTGCACGGCCAGCGCCGCTTCCTCGACCCCTTGCAGCCCGCCGCCGTTTTCCTGGATGGCATGCCGCGCTCCCCGCACCTGCCGCGCACCCGCCTCGCCACGCAGTTGCGTCACCAGCTCGAATAGCTGGGCGATGCCGGTAGCGCCGAGCGGGTGCCCCTTCGATTCGAGGCCGCCTGATGGATTGATCGGAATGCGGCCGCCGAGGGTGAAATCCCCGCGCTCGGCACAGGGTCCGCCCTCGCCCGGCGGCGCGAGGCCGAGGTTTTCCGCCTGGATGATTTCGCCCATCGCGGAAGCGTCGTGCACCTCGGCCACGTGCATGTCGTCCGGCCCCAGTCCCGCTATCTCGTAGGCACGCTGCGCTGCGAGATACCCGATGCCATCGTGCGGCGCGTCGGGATCGCGGCGGGTGAAGCTGCGGATCACGCTGGAGGCGACCCGGATGCAGCGCGTGCGGTCAGTGCCGATGCGGCGCAGGCCTTCCCCGGTGCAGAGGATGACTGCGGCTGCCCCATCCGACAGCGGCGCGCACATGGGCACCGTGAGCGGGTAGGTCACGGGCGGTGCCGCGAGCACCTCCTCCACCGACAGCGGCTTGCGGAACTGCGAGTACGGGTTGTGCACCGAGTGCTGGTGGTTCTTCGCCGAGACGGCGGCAATCTGGCGCTGCGTGGTGCCGTACGTCTTCATGTGGTGACGGCACAGCGCCGCATAGATCGCCATGAAACGGCTGTAGGGGCGGTCCGACTCCGAACCGGCGGGCGGTATCACGCCTTCCCCGAGCCTCGACAAGAGCTGGAAGTTCTCGTCCGCGCGGGAGACATCCCAGCCGGCATCGAACAACGCGAAGGCCTTCGCCTTGTCGGCGACGTTCATCTTCTCGGCACCGATCGCCAGTGCAACATCGGCACTGCCCGCTTTCAGGCTCTGTACCGCCAGATGCACGGCCGAGCTGCCGGAAGCGCACGCATTCTCGACATTGAATACCGGGATGCCTTCGATGCCGATCTTGCTGAACACGACCTGGCCAGGGATCGTCAACTGGCCCTGCAGCGGGCCGTTGGTTACCCCGGCGTAGTAGGCGATATCGAGATCCGCGGCATGGCAACCGGCATCATGCAGGGCACCTTGCAGCGCTTCTCCAGCGAGACTGTGCAGCGCGCGCTCGGGGTGTCGGCCGAATACCGTCATCGCGATACCGGCAATGTAGACGTTGCTCATACCGCCTCCTTACCCGATCATCCTCAGCAGCCGCGGATAGCGATTCGGCACGAAGCGCGACAGCCAGTACAGCGTGCTCGAAAACTTGCCTGTGATGATGCGGCGCTTGCCCCGTTCGATGCCGTTGAGGACGTCGCGCGCCACCACTTCCGGCGGGGACTTCAGCAGCTTGTCGGCCAGCGCCGCGAAGCCCTCCTCGGCCTTGCCGGCGTTCGCCGAGCGTCGCCCGGACTTCTCGATATTGGTGCGGATGCCGCCCGGGTGCACGCAAACGGCGTTCACGCCGGTACCTTCCAGTTCCGACCACAGGCATTCTGTCAGTCCGCGCACACCGAACTTGGAGATGTTGTAGGCGCCCTGCGCCGGATAGCCCACCAACCCGAACACGCTCGAGATGTTGACGATCCAGCCATGCTTCTGTGAGAGCATCGTGGGCAGGAACGCCTTGGTGCCGTAGATCACTCCCCAAAGATTGACGTCGAGCAGCCATTCCATCTCGTCGAGCGTGAGGTGCTCAATGGTGCCGACCAGCGTCGCACCGGCGTTGTTGATGACCAGATGCGCAGCGCCGAAATCGCGCTTGACGTCCTCGGCGTGGGCCAGGAACGCATGGCGGTCGGATACGTCGAGCCGGTAGGTACGTACCTGCGCGTCGCCGCAAAGACGGCGGGTTTCTTCGAGGCCCTGCTCGCCGATATCGGACAGGGCAAGGCGTGCGCCGCGGCGCGCCAGTTCCAGGGCAAAGGCCCGGCCGATGCCGGAGCCGGCGCCCGTGACGACGGCGACTTTTCCTTTCAGGATACTCATGGTGTTCTCGTGCTCTCGTGCTATGCCGGTGCTTCGGCGACTCAGATCTTGCGTTGGGCGCCGGTCCAGTACTGGTCGCGCAGGTCTTTTTTCAGCACCTTGCCCACCGTACTGCGCGGCAGCGCGGCCACGAACTCGATCGACTTCGGCGCCTTCACGCTGCCCAGCTTCTCCTTGCAGAGTGCGATCAACTCGTCGGCGGAAACGCTCTTGCCAGCGTTCAGTTCCACGACCGCCTTGACAGCCTCGCCCCACTTCTCGTCCGGGACGCCGATCACCGCGCACTCCTGCACGGCCGGATGGCTCCAGATCACCTGCTCGACTTCACTCGGATAGACGTTGAAGCCGCCGGAAATGATCATGTCCTTCTTGCGATCCGTGATGTGCAGGTAGCCTTCAGCATCGATGTGGCCGATGTCGCCGGTATGCAGCCACCCATCGACGATCGTCTCGGCGGTCTTCTCCGGCGCCTTGTAGTAACCCTTCATGACGAGGTCGCCGCGCACGCAGATCTCGCCGCTCTCGCCCGGTGGCAGGATGCGGTTGGCGTCATCCATGATCTCTACCCGGATCAGGGGATTCGGCCGGCCGACGGACGAAAGGCGCGAGTCGGCGGCCAGCGCGCCATGCGAGAAATGCTCCGACGGCGGCAGGTTGGCGATTGCCGCTGGCGCCTCGGTCTGGCCGTAGCCGCCCGCCATGACCGGACCGAAGACCTCGATGGCGCGCTTGAGCTTTTCCACCGACATCGGCGCGGCGCCGTACAGGAAGTACTTCAGCGAGGAGAAGTCCTGTTTCTCGATGCCGGGAATCTCCAGCAGGCGATAGATGACGGTCGGTGGCAGGAAGAACTCGGTCACGCGGTGCGTGGCGATCGCGCCCAGGATCAGACCCGGATCGGGCCGGGTCACGACCACGACGGTGCCGCCGCGGGCGGTCGTTGGCAGGGAAAGCAGGCCGGCAGTGTGCGTCATGGGCGCCGCCGCCAGGTTGACCGGCGTCTCGCCAGCGCCATAGGAACAGGCCAGCATGAAATGCCCGATGAAGGTCTGCAGGCTGCGATGCGTGTTCATCACGCCCTTGGGCTTGCCGGTCGTACCGCCGGTGGGCGACAGTGCCACCACGTCGTCGGGGTCTGCTCGGACCTGCGGCGCCGTAGCCGGCTGACCGGATACCCATGCGGCCAGCGACTGCGTGCCCTCGTGCTCCCCGTCGATGCAGAGCCAGAGTCGGACGCGGGGCAGCCGGGGACGCAGGCTGTCGATCACCGCCGAAAATGCCTGCTGGAAAAAGACGATGTCGCAGTCGAAGGCATCGAGGATGTGCAGGTTTTCCTCGGCGGCGTTACGCGCGTTGACCGGAATCCAGGTCATGTTCGCGCGCCACAGTCCGAGGGTACAGGTCCACGCGGACACGTCGTTGCCCGCCCAGATGGCACCCTTGGTCTCCTTGGGAAGACCGGCAGCGATCAGGGCGTTGGCGATGCGGCACGACAGTTCGCCCACCTCCCGGAATGAATAGCTGCGCCCATCCTGGATGTACGCGGGACCGCCGGGGCTGATTCGCCAGCCGCGATCGAAGAAGTCGATGATAGCCATAAGGATCTACATGCGAGACGGGTGCCCGGCAGGCAAAACGGACCCATCAGCCCGCGTGCCATGAGAGGCTCGGCGGGCCGGCAAGTCACCGGGTAGCCCTGTTGATTCGGAAAGCGCTTGTCCGCCTGAAGCAGGCACTCAAAGGCGCGTCACGTGCGAGCCGGCCAGTCCGCGCTGCTCCAGGAAGCCGAGCAGGTAGCGATGGCCGAACGCCTGGCAGCCCGAAGCAAAGCCCGTCTTGCGCACGTCGCCCTCGATCAGCTTGATCGCCGCGGCAACCTGCAGGGCGCCGGTAGTGATGTAGGGCGTGATGGACGTGACAGTCGCGCGCACGCTGGCAAGCTGGCCGCGGCCAATGGCGATGTCCACCGATCGGTTCATGGTGGTGCGCTCGCGCGGCGGCATCGAAGGCGTGGTCGACGCAACGATGTCGGAAATGACGGCGTCCTGCTGCGCTTTCGGCAGGTGGCGGATCTCGTTTTCCCACTTATTGGCCACCGCATGGACGCTGCGCATGGCGGGGTTGTCGTAGAAGCCGACCACGGAGCGGCAGTAGCGCACGCGTGCGTCGTGCTGGTAGATCACCGGCAGGGAAGTCCCGCCCCATGGCAGCACGAAGACCGGCAGCAGGAACTCGGGCACCGTGATCTCGTGGGCCGCGGTGGTCGGCCACTCGACCATCTGGTTATCCCAGAGGTGGTACTGCTTGCTACGGAACAACTCGAAGATCGAGGCGGTCGAGCCTACCGTCACGCCGGAGCCTTGCATCGGGCCGCGCGACAGGCTGGCCGTCTCGATGGCATCGACGCCCGGTGTTTCCAGTGCCAGTTCGGCCGCGATCTCGCTGTTCGTGTACATGTAGGAAAGCGAGGGGCACAGCAGCAGGCCCGCCTCGGCATAGGCCTTGCCGAAGCTGTCGCGCGCCTCGAGCACATAGGCCTGCTCGCCGGTCGTGTCCAGGTGATGGCAGCCAGCCTTCAGAGCAGCTTCCACGGCGGTGAGACCAAATTTCACGAACGGGCCGACGGTGTTGCAGACGACCCTGGCGCCCTTGAACGCGGCGACAAGGCTCTCCACATCGTGCTCGCATTCGATGATCTCGTACTGCGCCGACTCCAGGCGCACCACGCGCTGCGTCATCATCTCCTGCGTGCGGCGCGCATTGCGCGACACCGCGGTAAAGGGAATGTTCTGGTCGATCAGCCAGTCCATCGTGAGCATGCCGGTATAGCCGCTGGCACCGTAGACGACGACGGGGTACTTTGCCATTTCTTGTCTCCTGGATGTAGTCGAAGGATCGAAGAAGTCCGATCTCTTGGGACTTGATTCTAGGAGTCGCCATCACGGTACACTTTGTGATTACACGCCAACTATTTGTGATTTAATGACAGCCATGGTGCAATAAAAGAAGTGGAGATACAGGCATATGACGCCCTACATGCGCGCGTGGGTACTGCAAGGACTGGCGCCCCTGATCGAGGAGATGGGCGGCGATGTGGACCACTATGCAAAGCGCTTCCGCCTGCCGCTGAAAGCGACCGACCAGAGCGACCAGATCGTTCCGGCAGCGTCGCTGGTCCGGCTGATGGAAGCCTGCGCGGAAGACCTGGCCTGTCCGGACTTCGGCATCCGTACGGGCTCCAGGCTCGGCCGCGCACCGCTGGGGCCGGTCATGCTGGCACTGATGCAATGCGCCAACGTCGCCGAGGCGATTGAAGCCGCCGCACGCTTCCTGACCATGCTGAACCCCGCGCTGGGGCTTCACTACGAGCGCCTTCCCACCGGTCCCCGCTTGACCTACCAGCTCAAGCTTCCCCGGATCGGGCTGGCGCGCCAGTTCGAGGAATGGTGCATCGCCATCAACATCAAGATTCTGCAGATACTCGCCGGGCCGCAGGCACGCCCGCGGTTCGTCTTCTTCTCACATCCGGCGCTGTTGCCGGATGCGTATTACACCGATGCCTTCGGCTGCCCCGCGCGATTCTCGCAGGCAGGATTCGGCGCGGACTACCTCGCGAGCGACGGCGCGCGCCCGATGAGCGGTAACAATCCGGAATTGAAGGCGCTCGTCACTGACTATCTCGAACGGATTGCAGACGCCTCGGGACTCGATCTTGAGCATCAGCTGGACGCCCTGATCCGGCAGCTGCTTCCTACCGGTCGCTGCACCCTGAACATGATCGCAGGTCATTACTATGTCAGCGTGCGGACCATGCAGCGCCGGCTGGATGAGAAGGGACTGGTCTTCGAGAAGCTTGTCGACGACATCCGGCGCGAACGCGCCGCGTCATACCTGGATGATCCCGCGCTGAGGATGTCCCAGGTGGCCGGGCTGCTCGGCTATGTCGAGCAGAGTTCCTTTTCCCATGCGTTCAAGCGATGGTATGGGATGTCGCCGAGTGCCTGGAGGCAGAGGGCGCGGTAGTGGCAATCGCGAAGACCAGGCTGACGTACATGCCCGCCCCCAGGGTCATACGGTCATACGGACATCCGGATCTGAAGGATGAACGGTCATGCCAAAGATCCCATTCCCGGGCAGCCAAACCAACTCCCGCCATCCGCGCGGTGGCGACTCTTCTCAGCTTGGCGATCAGCAACGTCTGCAGGGCCCTGAAGTGGAGGACGCCGCCCGCCACCAGCGTGCGCATGGCTTGCATATGGCTGACGGTCCAGCGCAGCGTGGCGCCCAGCCAGCCATCGTCGCGCGGGTTAGCCTGGCCGGAGTCGCGCAGCACCACCTGCATTTCGCGGCTCAGGTCTTCGGCAGCCAGCTCCCGGCCAAGCTGGTGCAGCGGATGCGCGGGATGGGCCGCAGCGACGAACGGAATGTCCAGCAGGCACTCGCCGAAGTGTCCGGTCGGTATGCGTGTGCCAACCGCCAGGTCAGCCTGCCGCTGCAGCAAGGCCTGATCGGCGCCGGACAGCACCACTTCGGTGAGGTGCACGCGCGTCTGGGGCGCAAGGCCCGCGAATGCCTTCAGCGCCGACAGCAGCAGATCGGCAGGCAGCGCAGCGTCCACTGCAAGCCGTACCTCGGCTTCCCAGCCCCGTTGCAGGTTGTCGGCAAGTTGTTCGAGGCGGTAAGCATCGCCCAGCAGCTCATTGGCGCGCGCCAGCAGCGCCGCGCCGTTCTCGGTCAGCCGCGCCCTGCGGCCTTCCATTGAGAAGAGCTCCACGCCAAGTTGCTCCTGCAGCCGGGCTAATGCCGTTTCTAGAAAGACCGGGCGCAATGGAACTGCGACAAGGATAAGCAGCCGCAAACGCCGAATCTCTTTACCGCGACAGCATCTGCACTACGTCGGCAACGATCGTAAAGCGAATCACCCGCAAACAGGCCAGCTCGCCAACCAGCCCGCCACGCAGCGCGGGATCGTGCGCTGCCATAGCCATGTTTTCCTGTTCCGCCTGCGCATAGAGTCCTTCGGCAGCAGGCCCAATGCCCTTCAGCATGACATCAAGGCGCCGCTCCGCAGTCGCCGCCGCCAGTCCCATCATGCGCCCCGCCTCGAGCACAAGCGCACGAGAAAAATCGCCATAGAACTCCACGCCCAACACCGGCCACGCGAACCTGTGCCCGTCAGGCCAGCCGGTCTTGTCATACGTGCGCGTATCGTACGCAGCCTCACTCAGCAGGTCATAAAACGGCGCCAGCGCAATCCCTTCATCAGAAACCAGGAAGCTCAGGTTCTTCAGGTGCGCATCGGAATTGCCGGTCAGGATATTGAACACCAGCCAGTCGAACAGCCGCGCCCGCGCCAGCGCCGGCATACGGCATAGTCCGGCCAGCTCCGCGAGCCTTTCCACGCTGCCCTGGTCGTACTTGAACGCGCGAGAGAGGTTCAGCAACTGGCACGCGTCGATGGCATGCAGCCGCTGCCAGCCCTGCTGAAGACGGTGCCGGTCGAAGCGATCGACGAGGTAGACGGGGGACGGCACGTAGCGCCGGTGCACCGCCGGCACGTCCAGCTTCAGCCGGGCGGCCAGCGACATCACGAACCACTCGTTCACGACCGAATGCGGATAGAACGTGTTTTCCTGGTGCGCCGGCTTGAGGATGTGCGTCGACGGAGCATCCGCACCGGGTTCATACAGTTGCCCGTCCTGCAGCACCACGGTCAGCTTGTGCTGGGCGCCCGCCAGCGACATGCGCTTGAGCGCAGCGTGCCCACCGGTGCGCCGTTGATGCTCGCCACCAGTACACGATCAGCCATGCCCGTCCTTCGCCGCCTTGTCGGGTGCCGTTCCAACCGAAGCCTGGCGCCGCAGGCTGCGGGCCTGGCGCTGCCGGAGCTTGTCGCGCTCGGTGGAAACCAGCGGGACGGCGGCCTCAGGCACGTCCGCCACGATGCGGATGCCGAGGCCGCTCAGCACCTGGAATAGCTTGCCCCACTGGATTCCCTCAGCGCCATTCTCGACACGGACCATGAAGTTTTCGCTGACGCCGATCGCACCGGCGGCGTCGTCCTGGCGCATGCCGTGTGCCTTGCGCGCGGCACGCACGAGGGCGCCAATATCGGCGGCATCACTAAGCGGAATCTGCACGAAAATCTCCTTGATTGCGAAGATTTTAGGCGACCACTGCCGGAGAATCAAAAAATCTCCCTGATTACAAAGATTTTTCCGATGATGCATGGAGCCAAACACAGCCTTAGCCATTCCCGAATTCCCCTCCTCGCGCGCGCGATTTAAGGTTTCCGACACAAGTGCCCCGCACTCCACGCGCGGAGGCACCCCCCCGGCGCAGGCCGGCACAAGAACACCGAAGGAGACAGCGATGAACACGCTTTCACGCACAGCTCAGCAGCGCCGCGCCTGGCTGCTCGCAGCCGGCCTGGCACTCGCCGCGGCCACCACGCTCGGCCACGTTGGCCCGGCCAGGGCCGGCACACCGGCGCCCGTGGTCGACCGGCTCAGCCGCGAGATTGCGACTGTCCTGCAGGAACCCGAGCTGAAGGCTACGCTGGCATCCAACGGTTATGAACCCGTGGGCTCGACGCCCGACGCACTGCGCTCGCACATCGACGCGGAGATCACCCGATGGAGCAAGGTCGTCAAGGACTCCGGCGCCCAGGTACAGTAAGCCGTTCCAGAACTAAATCCCCCAATGCCGGCGCACGGGGAACCTCCGCCGGCCCGCATGCCATGACCGACTCTTCCGTAATGCAACGCCCCTTCACCAGCATGTCCGTCCTTGTACGCGGCCACGCTGCGAGCCAGCCCGTGCATGCCGCCCTTGTGCAAGGCGAGCGCTCCATGTCCTATGGCGAGCTCGATGCCACCATGAACCGCATCGGCGCCGCGCTCCAGCGCGACGGCGTGCAGCCCGGCGGCACGATCGCGATCTGCGCGACCTCGTCCATCGAATATGCCGCGGTGTACCTCGGCGCGATCCGCGCTGGCGTCGTCGTCGCCCCGCTCGCGCCGTCTTCCACGGCGCAGAGCCTGGCCGACATGGTGGCGGACGCGGGCGCCGGCATCCTGTTCGTCGATGCCGCAGTCGCCGACGCGCTACAGCCGGTGCTGCCGCAGCTCGACGCCACGCGCCTGGTGACGCTGGACGACAGCGCCGCGGGGCAGACGTTCCAGGCGTGGCTGGCACCGGCTGGCGCGCCGTTTGCGGAACCGGAGGTACGGCCGGAACTGCCGCTCAACATCATCTACTCGTCCGGCACGACCGGCGTGCCCAAGGGCATCGTGCAGTCCCACGGCATGCGCTGGGCGCACGTGTCGCGCGGCGCGATGACCGGATATGGCATTGACGCCGTCACGCTGCTCTCCACCCCGCTCTACTCGAACACCACGCTCGCCAGCTTCTTCCCGACCATCGGCCTGGGCGGCACGGCTGTGCTGATGCCGAAGTTCGATGCCGGCAAGTACCTGGAACTGGCCCAGCGCCACCGCGCCACGCACACCATGCTGGTGCCGGTGCAATACCAGCGCCTGATGGCCCATCCGGATTTCGACCGTTACGACCTGTCGAGCTTCCGGCGCAAGTTCTGCACGAGCGCGCCGTTCAGCCCCGCTCTCAAGGCCGAGGTACTGCGCCGCTGGCCCGGCAAGCTGACGGAGCTGTATGGCATGACCGAAGGCGGCGGTGGCTGCATGCTGGCTGCCGACGAATTCCCCGACAAGCTGCACACGGTCGGCCGCCCGGCACCGGGCGCGGACGTGCGCATCATCGACGAAGACGGCAAGGAACTGCCACCCGGCAGCACCGGCGAAGTCGTCGGCCGTTCAGCCGCCATGATGAACGGCTACCACAACCTGCCGGCCAAGTCCGCCGAGATCGAATGGCATGACGCCGAAGGCAATCGCTTCATCCGCACGGGCGACATCGGCCGCTTCGACGAAGACGGTTTCCTGGTGCTGATGGACCGCAAGAAGGATGTAATCATCTCCGGCGGCTTCAATATCTACCCGAGCGACATCGAAGCCGTGGTGCGCACGCATGAGGCCGTGTCGGACGTATCCGTGGTCGGCGTGCCGTCGGAGCGCTGGGGCGAGACGCCGGTCGGCTTCGTCGCGCTGCGCGACGGGCACGGCGCCACGGCACAGACGGTGCTGGACTGGGCCAACGAACGCCTTGGCAAGACCCAGCGGCTGAGCGCGCTGCACGTCGTCGACAGCCTGCCGCGCAGCGCCATCGGCAAGGTGCTCAAGCGCGAATTGCGGGACCGCATCACCGGCTGAACAAAAACATTTCCGAAACACTTGCACAGCCGCAAAGGCATCTCTATAATTCGCGGCTTCGCTAGGCTCGTAGCTCAGCTGGTTAGAGCACCACCTTGACATGGTGGGGGTCGTTGGTTCGAGTCCAATCGAGCCTACCAACGCACAATGCAAACACGGACGGTCGCCACTTCGGCACCGTCCGTTTTTGTTTTGGCAGCCTGTTCTGTCAAGTCAGGCCTGCCAGGCCGACGCATCCGGCACGACCGTGGCAAAGCGGTCGTGCAAGGCCGCCAGCGTGGCCCGGTGCAATTGCGCCGCGCTCAGCGGCTCGCCGCCAAGCGGGTCCGGCAGGTCGCGCGTCGCGCAGGCATTGGCCACCAGCGTGACGCGATAGCCATGATCGAGCGCCGAACGCACCGTCGCGCTGATGCACATATGGGTCTGGAAACCGGCCACGATCAGTTCCTTGCGGCCCAGCGCCGCCAGTTGCGCGGCCAGGTCCGTGCCGGCGAAGCTGTTCGGCAGGTGCTTGACCACGGTCTGCTCGCCAGCCTGCGGCGTCAGTCCTTCGATGATCCCGGCATACGGCCCCGCCGGGTCGAAGGCGCCCTTGCTCTTGCCGTGGTGCACCACGTGAATGACGGGCGTACCGTGCCGCCGCGCCAGCGCCAGCAGGTCGGCACAGGCGGCCACTGCCGCGGGCATGCCGACCAGCGGCAGCACGCCGTCAATGTATTCGCGCTGGTGGTCCACCAGCACCAGCACTGCGTCCTCCCACGTGGAGGGCTTGCGGGTCGCGCCGGCGGCATCGAGCAGGGTGAAAGGCGTGGCAGCGGTCATGGCGGGTTCTCCTGTTGTCCAGTCTGTGCAGGCATCGTAGATCAGGCTATGCTGTGCGCCAATTCCCCACTCATACACAGCTGCTGTGCAAAAACGTACAGTCTCGTGGGACGACCTGCTGACCCTGTCCACGCTGATCCGCGCCGGAAGCTATTCGGCCTGTGCGCGCGAGCTCGACATCACCCATGCCACGGCGATCCGCCGCATCCGGCGGCTGGAAAACGCCTTGGGCAAGCCCGTGGCCACCCGCGCCGAAGGCGCCTTCGAGCTGACGTCGGCTGGGCGCAATGCGCTGACGGCAGCGCGGCAGATGGAACAATCGGCCGACCGTCTCATGCGCGAGATCGAAGGCACAGGCAGCGGCGTATCCGGCGTGGTGCGCGTTGCCGCCACGGCGGCGCTGGGCAGCCACTTCCTGATACCGCGACTGCCAGGGCTGTATGCAGCCAATCCGGATATCGTGGTCCGCCTTGAACTGGACGACCGCGTGGCCAGCCTGGCCCGGCGGCGCGCCCACCTGGCCGTGCGGCTGGCACGCCCGCAGGAAGACGATGTCGTGGCCCAGCGCGTCGGCACGGTACGATTCGGGCTCTACGGCTCGGCCGCCATCCCCATGGACGACAGTACCCCGCTATGCGCCCTGCTCGACGAGGGCTATGGCATTCCCGAGGCTACCTGGCCGCACGGCGCGAAGCGCCGCATCGCCTTTCACTCCAACAATCTGCTGGCCGTGCGCGAAGCCGTGCGCGCGGGCCTCGGAACGGCCTTGCTGCCGCACTACGTGGCCCGCGACGATGCCGGGCTCCGGCTGCTGCGCGAGGTACCCGAGGTCATGCGCGAGATCTGGTTGGCCTACCCCACCGAGTTTCGCGGTGCGTCGCGCTTCCGGCCGGTGATCGAATGGCTGGCCGATACGCTGTCCCAATGCTGACAACGGCCGGCCAGTAGGGCACTAAGCGCCGATACCGAACTCGGCGAGTACCGATGCCGTGTGCTCTCCCAGCAAGGGAGCCGGCCCATGCGGCCGATCGGTTCCCGCCAGGCCCGGCAGGTTCGCCCACGGCAACTCGCCGAGCCCGGCCTGCGCCACGTTGCCGAACACGCCGGCCTGCGCGCACTGCTCGCTCGCCAGCAGCTCGCGCGGACGGCTCACGCGCGCGAACAGCACATCCTGTTCGGTGAAGACCGACTCCCAGTACGACAGCGGCCGCTGCACCAGCGCGGCGGCCAGTCGCTGGCACAGTTCGGCCGTCCGCGGCAGGCGGCCCGCGCTGGTGCGCAGGCTGGCGTCGGCAAGCCAGTCGTCAAATCCGAGCACAGCGGCCAGGCGCGCGAACATGGCGTCGTTGAGCATGCTGACGTACAGCGGCCCATCAGCGGCCTGGAACAGGCCTGTGGGCGCATTGGCGGCAGCAAACTCGGCATCCGGGAACATGGCATCGTCCAGCAGCAGGTACGACTGCAACGCCGCGCTGGCTTCCAGCAGCGACATCTGCACATGCCGCCCCTTGCCGCTGCGCGCCGCGCGGAACAGCGCCGCCGACGCGTGTTGCGCCGCGTACAGGCCGGTGCTCAGGTCCACCAGGAAGAAGCCGATGCGGCGCGGCTGGCCGGCCGCGTCGCGGTTCACGTGCATCAGGCCGCTGAAGGCCTGGATGGTGGTATCCACCGCCGGCAAGGCTGCCAGCGGGCCATCCTGTCCGTAGCCGGTGATCGAGACATAGACCAGCGCGGGGTTGCGCGCCGCCAGCGCTTCATACCCGACTCCCATACGCTCGGCCACGCCCGGGCGATAGTTCTGGATGATCACGTCGGCCTGCTCGGCCAGCCTGCGCAGCGCGGCCCGGCCAGCTTCGGTGCGCGTATCGAGCACCACGCTTTCCTTGCCGGCGTTGTAGGCAATGGCGATCGCCGTCTGCCCTTCGCGCGCGCGGCCCATCTGGCGGCCCCAGTCGCCCGCCGGCGGCTCGACCTTGATCACGCGCGCGCCCTGCTGGCGCAGGATCAGGCCGCAATACGGACCGGCAATGCCCTGGCTCAGGTCCAGCACGGTCAGGCCGGCCAGCATGGCATCGTCATCGGGTGCAGTGGCTGCCAAGGGGGTCTTGTTCATGTCTGTCTTCCGGTTGTTCTTTTGCTGGTTCCGTTGCCTCAGGGCATGTCGAGCATGACCTTGCCGATTGCGCGGCGCGACATGGTGGTGTCGACGGCCTCATGCCACTGATGCAGGCCAAAATGCTGCACGACCGGCTTCGGCATCTCGCCTTGCGTCACGGCATGCATGATCTTGCCTACCACGTCCTGCACCCGTGGTGCTAACCGGCGGCGTTCGTCGGTCAGGCCCCAGCCGATGTAGTAGCCGTAGTTGAAGCCGATCACAGACAGGTTCTTGACCAGCAGCAGGTTGGCAGGCACCTCCGGAATGCGTCCGCTCGCATAGCCGATCGACAGCAGACGCCCACCTGGAGCCGCGCAGCGCAACGAGGCATCGAAGAGATCGCCGCCGACCGGGTCGAACACCACGTCTACGCCGCCGGACGGACACAGGCCCTTGACCGCCGCCGCCAGCGACTCCGGATCGGACGGCAGCGCATGCGCGGCGCCATTGCGCAAGGCGGCGTCGCGCTTGGCCGCAGTACTGGCCGTGGCGATCACGCGCGCCCCCATCAGGCGGCACACCTGCACCGCCGCCGTCCCCAGCGAACCGCTGGCGCCGTGCACCAGCATGGTTTCGCCGGGCTGCAACGCTGCGCGCCATGCCAGCGCGGCCCAGACCGTCCCATAGGTCACAGGCAGCGCCGCGGCACTGGCGAGATCCAGCGCATCCGGCACGGGATACACGGTATCGGCGGTCGTCACCACTTCCTGAGCGAACCCGCCCCAGTCCAGCGCGGCAGCCACGCGCTGGCCGGGCCGCAGGCGCGTCACGTCGGGCGCCACCTCGATGATCTCGCCCGCGGCCTCCGTACCAGGCGTGAACGGCAGCGGCGGCTTGCGCTGATACTTGCCCGACACGAACAGGCTCAGCGCAAAGCCCACGCCGGCGTGCCGCACGCGGATGCGCACCTGGCCCGACGCCAGCGGGCGCCGCCCGATACGCTGCAGTTCCAGTTCGCTCCAGTGACACCAGCGCGAGCACACCAGTCCAAGGTAATCGCTCATACCGTACTCAAGCCTCCCTCATTCCATCACGATGCCGACGTCCCGGATGATGCGGCTCCATTTTTCCTGGTCGCTCTTCATGACCGCGGCAAACGCTTCAGGCGAGTTGCCGACTGGCACCAGGTTCAGGTCCTTCATGCGTTTCGCGATCTCGGGCATGCGCACGATGCGCGCGACTTCACGCGACAGCGCATCCACACGTGCCTTGGGTACGCCTGCCGGGAACATCAGGCCCATCCACGCATCGGGCTCGAACCCCTTGTAGCCAGCCTCGCGGAACGTCGGCACATTGGGCAGCAATGCCGAACGCTCGGCGCCAGCCAGCGCAACGGGGATGATCTTGCCGCTCTGCAGCAGCGACATGGCCGTGCCGACCGGCACCAGGCCGATCTTCACGTGGCCGGCGGCCAGGTCCGTCACCAGCGGTGCGCCGCCCTTGTAGGCCACGTGGGCCATGTCCAGCCCGGCCTCGCGCTTGAACAACTCGCCAAGGATATGGCCCGTGGTGCCGGCGCCATAGGAGCCATAGGGATACTTGCCCGGATTGGCCTTGACGAGCGCCACCACGTCCTTCAGCGTGCGCGCCGGGAAGTCCGACGACACCGCCAGCACGGTATAGGAAATAGCCACCTCGCTCACCGGCGCGAAGTCGGCGATCGGGTCATAGCCAAGGCGCTGGTACAACGACGGGTTCTGGACGTGCGCGGTGAACGTCAGCAGCACGGTGTAGCCGTCTTTCTCCGCCCGGGCGACGTACTTGGTGCCCGTGGTCGTGCCGGCTCCTGGCTTGTTCTCGACGATGACCGGCTGGTTCCAGGTCCTGGTCAGTTCTTGCCCAATCAGGCGCGCCGCGGCATCGTTCACATTGCCGGCCACGGAAGGCACCACAATGGTCAGCGGCCGCGAAGGATAGGGCTCGGTATCTGCCGCCATGGCGGCAGTCGCGGTCACGGCACTCAGCATGAGGCCCAGCAAGGCGGCACGCAGGCGCGTGGCGGATTGGTTCTGCATTGGTTTGTCTCCTGTGTGTGGCGCCCTTTTTCTGCAATGCATTGCCTGTCAGCGCCTTGGCCGCAGTCTAGGGCAGCCACCCGGCCCGCGCGATTCCCGCCAGTACCGGCGCGATTCCCAACGGGAATGGTCCGTGTCGGGCTGCTATACAATGCCCCGACGCCACTCTCGCGCCCGCCTGCCGACGCAATGCGATTCGAGGACCTGGAAGCCTTCCTGGTAGTAACCCAGCATGCCAACCTGCACCGCGCCGCTACTGCGCTCGGCGTGACGCAGTCAGGCTTGTCCAAGACGCTGGCGCGGCTCGAGGCGGAGGCCGGCATGCCGCTGTTCGAGCGCACGCCGCGCGGCTTGGTGCTCACCAGCGTGGGCAAGACACTGCATGCCCATGCGCGCAAAATCTCGCTCGCCGCGAGCGACATGCGCCAGGAACTGGCCGAACAGCGCGTGGCCCGTGCCGGCACCGTGCGGCTCGGGGCAATTCCGTACCTGGTGCCGTCGCTGCTCTCGCCGCTGCTGGCGCAGTTCTTCGTGAGCCGGCCGCTGGCCGTGTTCTCGATCGAAACCCACCTGAGTGCACGCCTGATGGCCGTGCTGCAGAACGGCGACGCCGACCTGATCCTGGCCGCGCGCCCTACCACCGTACCCGAGGATGTGTGCGGCCTGCCGCTGGGGCCGCTGACAATGCAGATCGTGGCGCGCAGCGAGCATCCGCGCCGCACGCGCTTCCATACGCTGGCAGACCTTACCGAAGAACGCTGGGCCGTGCCCGCGAGTTCGCTCTACCTGCGGCAATGGCTCGAGGAGCGCTTCACCGCCGTGGGCCTGCCGCCACCGCGCGTGGCCGTGGAGAGCACGGCGTCGCCGGTGGCCTTCGGCGAACTGCTGCGCCATTCGGACCTGCTCGGCATTATGCCGCCGCGCATCCTCAGGCAGGCGGAGGGACAGGGGCTGGAAGCCATCGAAGGCCCCGGCATGGCCTGGCAGCACGAACTGGCCATCTTCTGGCGCGCGGATGGCTATCTGTCGCCGATCTGCCGGGATTTTCGGGATGCGGTAGTGAACTGGTGTGAGCGGGCGAATATCTAAGGACCGAAACGTTTGCAAACGGGGGCCACGATTTCGAAGGAGGTGCCCCTACTGCGGCGCATGTCTTCGGTGATCTAGAGTCAACTCTGCCGAGGAGCCGGTCGCTTGATGGACTCCGGCCCGGCCAGTTCGAGCACGTTGTCGCGGACTTCGATCTTCACGGGATCTGTTTTCTTCCACTGCTTCTTCGGGATGGTCAGTCTCCACACGGCTTCCTTTCCGGCTTCACGGAACAACGCGACGACACCGACATATTCGGTGCCGTCCTTCATAGGCTCGCTGATGCTCACCACCGCGCCTGGCCGGAGCACCACATCCTTGACCGCCAGCAGGTCTGGCCTTAGTAGTTCAAGGTCGGTGGCCTGAAGCTGCTCATAGCTGAGCTGCTCAAAGCCCTGCGCGTTCTTCAACTGATAGAGCCGTACCACCGTCGAGAGCGATTGTCCGCCGCCATTTGAATTTAACGACGACCGGCTGATGAGGTCGAGGTTCATGGTCTTGACTTGGGTCGTGAAGGCCCACTTTGCCGCCTCCACTGTGCTGTCCTTCACCGCCTGCCCAACGCCGCAACCGGCGATAAGCGTGACAAGCAGTAGTGCGGCGCCGTGCGGAAGCTGTCGCCTCATCATCTTTATCCTCAACATATAACAAGTGACTGTGTCGCATTCGTCTTGCGTACTGCTGGCTTGGCATGAGCACGGCTATGCGGAGCCGTGCCCATTCCAGATCCCGAGTTGCACGCGCGTTGTTTGCTGTATGACGCTACCTGCGTCATTGGCTTCTGTTTTCGCCGGGCTCCTGAGTTGTGTGGTGTACCCCAGGCTTACCTGGTCCGAATTCAAGGCCGGGACTGGCATCAGCGCCGGCCTCACCTGCATCTCCAGATGCGCATGCGCTGCATAACCCAGATAGAAACGCAGCAGGGCCATCACTTCCCGGTGCATGGCCCGGCCCGGCATCAGGCCCAGCACCGATTCGCGCGTCTGCGGCGTAATCACGACTCGCACGGTGTTCGCGCGATCGTAGAAGCCGCGTCCCAGCACACAGTTCTCGCCGAGTGGCATGCGCTCGGTGGCATCGAGGCGCACCCACACGGGGTAGAACTCCTCCACCGCGACGTGCGCGTCTGACACGGCGTGCTGCAGCACGCCGGCGAGTCCTTCGGCGGTGCGCGTGCGCTGGCTGGCCAACCCCAGCATCGACAGCAGCTTGCGCGGGCCGACGGACTCTTGAACCCCATTCTGTCCACCGCCCTGCTGACCGAGGCCCAGCCCCAACAGACCTAGCAGATAGCGCGATACCTCATCCTGTCCACCCGGCCGAAAGCCCATCGGATAGCGATACTTGCGCGCGACCCGGAAGAACTGCGTGACGATGCGGTGGTGAAACATATCCAGGAACGCCGCCAGCGGCTCCGCGCCATCGCGACGCTGTGCAATCTCGTCCACGAAGTGAGACGGCATGCGTGCATCGACGCCATACAGGCCCAGGAAGGTCGTCCGGATCACAGGGGGCAAATCGGGGCAGTCACTGTCGCGCTCAACCGCTTGAATTTCCCTTCCCGGAAAGCCGAGCCGCCCATGCGAGCGGAAACGCACCGGTTCGTTGGCCGGGGAATCGGTCGTACCCAGCGGCGATCGCTGCGATGCGGATAACTCGATCAGCTCGCAGAACCGGAAGAAGTTCATCCGTGGTGCGTTAGCGAGCAACGCCGGCAACAGGGCGCCCGCCGAGGGGGATGGCGACGTCAGATCCGGCGCGCTCAAAACGGAGCCCCTTCAACCTTGCTGTCGGGCCAGGTCTGACGCTTTCCGCTTGGCTGCGACACGATCACCAGTCGGGTATAAAGATTGACGGCGGCGTACAGCGACAGGAAACGATTGAGCATTTCCCCAAACAGTTCTACGTCGCCCTCGCCCGCAAAGCGGGTACTGTCCAACGTCACCTCGATCTCTACGCCGCGCAGCAGGCCGCCCTTGACGAGTTTCTGGAGCGGCCGGTGCCGTACATCCGTGATGGCATCGATACGCCGGCGGTTCAGTTCCCCATCGGTCCAGTCGTACAGCGCCAGGCTGCCGCGCAAGACCTCGGCGTCGAGCAACGACAGATAATTCGGCGCCAGGTGCGACAGCACGCGCCAGTGGAAGCGGTCCCCGGTGGGAGGATAGACCGGCAGGGTCGGCGCGGTCAGGTTGCGCACTGTGCCAATGTTGGTGAAGCCGCCGCGCATGCGGCTGATACCCGCCTCGCGCAGGCCCTTGCGCGGCAGCATGCCGTTGGTGCCCGTGACTGACAGCGACAACGTCTCTTCGGGCAGGGACTGCTGTTGGTCCCAGGCATGGCCGCCCAATACGACCCAGGTGTCAAACCTTCCCGATGGACCGCGGCGCACGCGTGTGTGGAAGTAGCGCTCTGGCATCTCGTGGCGCAGCATGCCTCCCCGGTGGCGGAAGGCGGCGAACGGCGCATACTCGAAGCGCTTGCCGCTGCCGGCTTCGAAGCCCCGCACGGCGTCGACCGAATAGGCCTCCACATGCTGCCCATGCTGCTCCATCGCCCGCACCCGGTACTCGGTCTCGAAGTGTGTGATGGTGATCGGGTCGGCTTCCAGTTCGAACAAATTGATGATGGGCGTGCAGAAGAGCCGCACATTTTCGGCCGAGAAGCGCATGTCGTCCGGAAACGGCCTGGCCAGCACCACTTCCACGTCGAAGTGCATCGCGTTTTGCGGAATGACGTCCATGTCCAGCCCCACAAGGTCCACGAACATGAACTTCTCGGGGAAGGTGAAATACTCCAACAGCAACTGGTAGCCGCCGAAGGCGTTGTCGGGCTTCGGCCACAGGCGCTCCCCGGCGGCAAATCCTGCGGGCTCCAGGTGCAGATCCGCCATCGGCTGGGGCGTGCCGGGCCGGTCGGGCGGGTAACCAGGGATGCGCACCTGCACGGCCAGTGGCTTGGCGGTAAGCGCTGCATAGAGCGCCAGCGCCAGCGGACGGTCTGCATGGAGATAAACACAGCGTCTTAAATAATGCAGCATAGTCTTCGAAGTACCTCGTTTGGTCTCTTCCAGTGCCGGAAGCAGCCGTCGACCGCCGAGAGGACTTCGCCAAGTGTGGCAA
>NZ_CAJZAI010000017.1 GCF_914271435.1 Cupriavidus laharis
GCATGATCTGCGCGTCTGCAATTTCGAGCTTGCGCATGGCTGCCTCTCCGAAAGAGTAACCACGCAATCATACATTGATACATGCTGCAATACTTATGTCGCTATGTTTAGAAGCGCAGACGTGGCACCGCCAACCGCTCTCGGCGCCCCTGTATTTGAAACGCGAGCCGCAGCCGGATCACCGAGCGTCCGTCCTCGCGGGCGTAGGCATTGGCCTCGGTCAGCCGCAGCGGGTACAGGTCAACCGGTTGCGTGGTCCGGTAGATGCACTCCACACTATCGCCACCGCCGGCCGGCTGGGTACCCAACGCAATGGGATCGGAAGTGACTTCCAGCCCGGCCGGCAGCGTCTCGTGCCGCTGTAGCGAACCGATGTTCGGAGTCAATTCCAGGATCGACAGCGACGGAATCATGCGCAGGTAGTGCGGCCATAGCATGCTGACCAACCCTTCGGTCAGTTCCGGCAGTTCGTCGTCGAGCTTATGGCGCAGCCGCCCCATCAGAAAGGCGAAGCCCTCGAACAGTCGTTCAACGTGGGGATCGCGCTCACCGATGCGGTCGATGTTGAGCATCCGGGCGCGGTCCGGAAAGGCCTGGGCGAACTCCTTGCCGGCCTCGCGCAGGTAGCGCATTTCTGCCTCGTAGTAGCGCAGGATCTCGTTGTCTTGGGTGGGATGGTTCATGAGACAGATAGTTGGCTCGCCATCTAGACGAGCGCCACGGCGCGGGCCGGGTCGATGGCGGTCAGCTCGCCCAATAGCGCCTCGATGCGATGGGCCAGTGCTGCCTTGTCCGCATCCTTGCGGGTCATGCGGGCCTTCAGCAATCGCAGCAGTTGCTGCTTGGCTTCGAACGCGAGCGAGGGCTCCCAGGCGGCCAGATGAAAACGCTGGGCGGATTGATCGAGGGCGGACAGCAGGTGCAGGGCCGTATCGGCCCGGTCAGACCGCTCGGCGACACGCGCCATCACCAGTTGCCGCACGAAGCGGTCGCGCTCGCCATCCTGAACCGGCAAGACTTGCAGCCACGCGAAGGCAGCATCGAGGCTCTGCTGAGCGACGAGATCCGTTGCCTGGGCTTCGGTTTCCGCCCAGTCCGTGCTGGCGGACGCAACCGACACCGGCGCTACTGCCTCGCCGCGTTCAATATCGCGCACGGTGGCATAACGCGCGATCCACTCCAGCGTGGTGTCGTCCGCGAACGGTGTTCCGTCCGTGAACGCCAATTGTTCAAGGCCGGGCAGGCGCTCGAGCATCAGCGCACAGTCGGTCGCCAGCAGGTCACGCACGCGGGTGTACTCGCCGCCTGCCTGGTCCTGGCCGGTGAAGGCGTAGTACTGCAAGTCCAGCCAGAAGTGGTTAGCCCCTTCGGCGAAGGCCTGTTCGACGCGGTCGAGCAGTTCCGGCCATTGCCTTTGCAGCAGGCGCTTTAGCTGTGCGCGCAACTCGGTGCGCGGCGCCACCAGGCGCGTCTTGCCGCTCGCCTCATGCGGCGGCACATCGGTCAGGGTATCCCAGCGCACGCAGCGCATCAGGCGGTAGGCAGACAGATAGCCCTGAGGCTGCTCGCGCAGGAAAAGCGCCATCTGGCGCGCCCGGTCGAGCAGGTCACGCGTAGAGGCCACCTCGCTGGCAGCCGGCAGTGCCGAACTGGCCGAGGATTGAGAGGGCCTTGATAGTTCGACCATGCCCGTACTCACCGTGGCCGATGGGGACTCGACCCGGGCCTCGAAGCGGCGGAAGAGCCCATCCAGTGCCGGGCGTGCCGCCTCCGGCCACTGCGCGGTGCGCTCCAGGATCAGCGCTAGCGCCGACAAGGTGCGTTCGAGCGACGCATCGGAGAGGCCTTGCACCCGATCAAGCCGTTCGGTGAAGGTCGCCCCGGCCAGCCACTCGAGGGCGGCCTTGCGGCTCTCGGCACGAGCGGGCAGCAACTGCGCGCCAAAGCGGTCGATCAGTGCCGACAGCAGTTCGAAACCGTCGCCGATCCCTTCTGCACCGTCGCACCGCATGCGGCCATAGACATAGTAGACGGCCAGCCGCATGTCCTTCGCGGTCGCCTTGAGCAGCCGCTCGGCGGACTCCACGATCAAGGTGTCGTTGACATCCGAGAGCCTGGCGACTTCCTCCTTGATGGCGAGGAAGTCGTCGTCGTAGCCGGGATCGTCGCCGACCGGAGCATCGGGGCGGATCGGTTGCAGCCACGCCTCCCAGCGGGCTTGCGTGGAGCGGGCCAGATCCGCGGGCGCGCGGGACCCAAAGAGCGCATTGAGGAGGTTATTGAACATGCTGCTCCTGCCCGTACTTGCGAGCGGTCGCCGCGGCACGCGCCAAGGCCTGCGGCTCCCGGCCCACGAAGATGCGCGACGGCAGCACGAAGCCCCGCAGCGCCAACATCTCCAGCGGCCCCTGGCCGACTTCGGTGCGCATCAGGTAACTCAGTGGATAGACCACGTCCGCCGGTGGCGGCAGCTTTGGAGCCCGGACGGTCAGGTTGTCGGGATCGATGCGGTCCTGCTCATGCCCCTCGGCCGGGCCATCGTTGCTGCCGGCCGTCGGCCCCCTGGTGTCCGCACGCGTGTCCGGCATCGCCTGCCAGGTCAACTGGTAGGTGGCGCTGTCCAGCGGCTCGACCCGCGCTCGCTCCAGCATGCGCACCATTCCCCAGCGGCCGCCGAACTCGTAGCTCTTGTTCGTGCCGGCCTTCTCGGTCTGCCATTGCAGGCGGGTGCCCAAGTCCTGGGTATTGCTGGCTGGCCACGTCATCATCTGCCAGGTCTCGCGCTGGTTGTAGTAGTGCAGCTTCTGGCCATCGAGGGTCAGCAGCGTGTCCGTCAGGCCCGGCGTGGGAATTGGCTTGAGCTCGAAGCGGTACTGCGGCTCGCCTTGCGCCAGCATGTGGGCGGCGATGCGCTGCAGGGCGTTGACCGCCTTCAGGAAGGCCGGATCAAAGGCCAGTGCCTGGCCGCCGGTAGCCGCCGGCACCCATTGATCGCCCTGCAACTCCAGCACGCCGGCCAGTTGCGTGCCAAGGAACGCGCCGATCAGGCCGGTCTGCGGCCGCAGGAAGCGCGCCAACTCCGGCAGCGAGGCATCATTGGCCGTGTCGGCAAACGGATAGCGCCCGGCGAACGCACGGCCCCACGCCATCACGATACCCTGCCGCCAGGCGTCGTTCAGGCTCGCCTCTGCGGGTTGCAACACGGTCTGCGTAGCCTGGGCGATCGGTCGCACGAACAGCGTCTCGCCCATGCCCGCCCATTGGCTGCCGAGGCTCGCGGCCATCAGCTGGGCATAAGATTGGGAATCGGCCAACTCCGAGCCCTTGCCCTGGAACAGCGCCTGCGCCATCTGCCGCGCCTGCGCGTCGGCATCGGCGCTGTTGCTGACCTGCTGCAAGCGCAGGCGCAGCGCCGTGGCACGGTCGAGGAAGCGTTGCAGGCTAAGGTCCCCATTGGCGCCCGGATGGATGCTGGCGCTCTGGCCGTGCCCCACCAGCCGCATCACCGGGCCGAAGGCGGCGCCGAGCGGCCCCGCCATATCCGGCTTGATCGCCTCGGGACCCGCCGCCTTCCTGCCAAGCAGATCCTGCGCCTTGGCCACCAGGGTGTCGGACAGGGAGTCCTTGCGGGCACCGGCGCCGCCCTGGTATTCGAGCGATTTCATCAGCGCGATCACCGGCGACTGGCGCGTGTCGGCCATCAGCTTGAGCTGGTCGATCGCGGCCGGCAGCGTCGGCGCCGGCTCCCATTGCAGGCTGTTCATGAAGGCCTGCCAGCGATCTGCGTAGTCGGCAAAGTACTGTTCGGTGAGCGCGGCCTGGAGGACTTCGGCCGAGCGGTTGGCCGTCTGCTGAGCGCCCTGCGGCTTGCCGTCGGTCAGCACCCAGTCATTGGCGATTTCCGTCCGCTTTGCCGCCGCCTCGATCGCGGGCGCGACATAGCCCTCGTAGGCCTGGCGGGTGAAGACGCCGGGCACGGTCGCCGCAGTACGCACTAGCCCACGGGGATCGGTGCCGGCCGTGAGCGATACTAGGTTCTGGTCCGGGTACTTGTTGCTGCCTGTGTCGCCGAAGGCGTTGAGGACGCCCTGATAGATCGTATCCTCGGCGTTGCGCTCCCCGATCACCGCCAGCAAGGTCTGGCGCGCGCCGGCCACTAGTTCGGGCCGGGGCTCGATGCGCCAGTCCGGACTAGTCTTCAAGTGCTGCGCGTAGAACTTGAGCAAGCGTTCGGCCAGATCCTGCTGCTCGCCCGGCGTGATCCGCGCGTCGGTGGACCAGTGCTGTACCAACTGCGGGGTCAGGAAGGCGGAGTCGGCGCGCTCGGGGTGGGCCAGCATCAAATACGTCTTGAGTTTCTGGTGACCGCCCAGCGCCCAGCGGCTGGCTTGCTCGTCCAGCGAGTCGGTCCGCATTTGTGCGAGATCCACGAGGGATGCTTCCAGGTCCTGCTGCACGGGCGTGATGAGCAGTTGGCGGCTGGCCTGGGCGTATGGCTTCCACAAGGCGTCGAGGATGGCAGGATCTTGATTCAGCCCGAAGCGAGTCGTCAGCGGTGCGTGGTGCTCGGTGCGGTACGCGAAGCGCTCGAGCTGCTGCTGGAGGGCGAGCAGAGCGCGCAGGCGGGCGGCCGCATTGTGGGCTGACTGGATGTCGGTCACGGCCTGTTGCGCGGCGTGCACGTCCCGGCCATTCAGGATTCCGGATACCAGCATTCCGGCACTCCACAGGCCTATAACCGTCAGCGCCACAACGGAGAACACCGTGACCGGGTGCCAGCCGATACGGCGGCCGCAATAGCCTTTGGCGCGCTTGCCAATCTCGCGCCAGGTAGGCAGCAGCGTGGCCGGATGATGCCGATGCGCTGCTGGCACGCCGATGGCGGCGGTCAGCCAGGCCACTTCATCGGCGGCGTCCTTGACGGGGACCGGAACCGGCATCGCGGATGTGGCGAACACGGGGGCGAACATGACGCCGGCCAGCGGGGCACGCCGCCAGGCCGATGCCTGCCACGCCGCCCACCGTTTCAAGATGCTCGCGCGATGCTCGCCGATGTAGGCGGAAATTTTTCCGACGAAGGGCATCGGCTCGGGCTCTGTACAGTGTTCCACACCCAAGACGGCAGTGCGGGCCTCAAGCGATACCAGCCCGTCCTGCAAGGCGTCAGCCGTGGCGCCCCATTTCCGATTGGAGTCTGCCAGGAAAGCGCCAATGACCGCAAATTCGTCCGGGTGAGCGCCGCTCAGTCTGACGGGGTGGAGAAATGTCACCGGCGCAGCCCAGCCCAGTTCGGCCTGGATCGCTGCCAGTTCACGCAACCGCTCGGTATCCGGCGCAGCCGCCAGGCCTGCCGGGACGACTTGCACCATGGCATCGACCGGACGGCTGCGCAGCTTCCGGAGTTGCTTGCGCCAAGTGGCCGCCTCGATGCCATCGGGCGAGGCATGGACGAGGACGGCTGCGTCCGAGCGCCATACGCCAGCCTGCTTTAGGCCGGGAGCCACCTCGTTGATCCAGGCCTCATCGCCGCACAGCAGCAGCCACGGCATGCGATAGCGCCAGCGCCAGCCCAGCAGGCGACGCAGCTCACAGCATAAATCTTCCAACCGTGCGTCGCGCTTGCGCTTCGTGGCCGAGGGGGCGCGTGTCTCGCCGGTCTCGCGGGCAAATAGCCGGGCAATGGCTTTGCCGGCGCCGAGCAGTATGGCGACCAGGTACACGAGGATGGCAAGGACGACCACAAGGGGAATCCAGAGCAGGACGGAAAACTTGACATCGGGCGATATCAACCCAAAGGTCTCCCCATCGAACCAAACCACGAGGGCGGTCGTCGCACCCACGATAGTCAGGGCCAAGGGGCCGCCCCACAGTGCTAATGCGCCAGGAGGCTTCGACAGGGAGGCCTCTGACGCCAGTGCCTTCAGGTTATTGCTCGGATTCGTCATGCGGTGGTGGGAAGACGTGAAGGACCGCAACCTGGTCACGGTCAAGGATGAGATGGGAACCGGTTTCGCGGGATGTGATGGCCGCCGCAACTGACAGCCACGGGTTGATCACACCGGCATCGCCAATGATGCGATCTGGACGGCATTGCTTGTCCATTTCGCCGAGGTGCGGGAGCGAGGCTGCTTTGAGCGCGGCGAGCAGCCCCATGTCCTGCCCGCTATCGAGGCCGGTGATCCATGCTCGCTGCACGGCTGCGGGCTCGGTCTTTCCCCATTGGATCGCGTTGGCGAGCAGCGCGCTCAATGCGCCGGTGTCGCCGGCAAGCGGGCGATGAAGGACGCCCAGGGCCTGTACCGATTCGGGCAACTGAAAGCAGCCGGGGTTGAGCAGCACGGCGACGCACCCCTCGGCGCTGTTGACCGGAGGGGTTGCCTCGTGCCATTCGGCGGCCAGCACCAGTAGCGGTCGCCATTCGCGCAAGTCCAGCCAGGTATCGGCGAGCGTCAGCGCCTCGGACGCGGGGAGGGCCTGGCAATCGAGGAAGGGCAATCCGACGCGGCGCAGTGCCTCCTGAGCCTGGGCCAGACGGACAGTCGTCAGCTCGGGCCGGGCCAGCACGCGCACGGCCGGGGCATGAGTCTGCTCATACTGCGACAGCGCTCGCAGGCTGGGGGCCAACGGATGCAGTGCCTCGACCATTTTCAGGACCAGCGTGGACACTGTCTCCGTTTCCTGCTCTGGCTGCACCGGTGCATCCGGGGCTTCCTCGGCCGGTGCTGTGCCTGCCAGCGGGACGACCGATAGCGACTCGTCATCGAACCGGCTATGCACGACCAGTCCTGCGCCATTCCTCGGCGCTCGCTCCTCAACCAGCGGCTTGAGTGTTTGCAGGGCGCTGGCCAGATCTCCGTGTCCTTGAAGGGGCAGGCAATAGCCAATCCCCAGCACCTGCAGTGGGCGCTGCGCTTCGCGCACGCGTGTGTCGATCCACTGCTGCCGGTGCGTATTCCGGTGATGGGCGTGATACCACTGCACTTCATAGCCGACACGCGCGATGCCAAGCAGAATCAGGAAGAAGCCATTCGGAATGCCGACCGCGCGCCACCAGAACAGGCCTCCGCCTGCCGGCACGCCTTTTGGCCACAGCAGCACAGCGAGGGCGGCGCCCACGACGGTGCACACGATCCAGATGCCGAGCCAAGGCAGAAAGCGCGGGCCGTGCGCCGGATATGGGCTCGCCTCGCCAGCCGGGGACAAATCAATCGGCATGCTCAGGCGATATGGACGTTCTGGAGCGATGAAATCAAACGGCAGCCGCACGCGCAGCGGTGGTGGTGCATCGCAACGGGGCTTCCGCCCTGATCACGAAATCCTTCGTTGCCTTCGGCAATCGTGGTTGGGCCATGGCGGGCGCACAGGGCGGCGTCTCCCTTACGGGCGAGCGGGCGGCCCATGAAGGTCATGGTCGGTGAGGCAGTGGTGACTTGCCCGCCGTTTTCCAGGGCATCACCGAGGCGGATGGGTGATTTCATGGTTCGTCCTTATTTATTTCCGCACGCACTCTTGCTTTTCAAAATCTGGCTCCGATAACAAATTAAATGATTTCACCATTTTTGTTTTATTGTTTATAAGATCCAAATCAAACCGTCCATTGACTAATACAAAATCGTGATTTTGACTGATCGAAACCTCAAACACTCCACCTCCGTACGTCCTGCTCATTATTTTCCTTGGAGAGCGGTTCAAGGCGTATATTGACAGGCGCATCGCCTGTGGATTCGCCAGATCTACTGCATCGGGCAGACCGTATATAACAAATAACGAATTATTAAGATCAAATACTCCGCCAATGATGTTGTGGTTGATTTTTGTTTTCCACATCCCCCTATTGTTCTTTTTTACACTTAATATCCATTGCTTGATAATTTCGGCTGCAAAAACCACGTCGCAGGAGTTAATCGATTCGGCTTTTGTGACAACTGACCAAAAAAGAAATCCTATAAAAATTAGATAGCACTTCAAATCGTGCCCCCCTAAGGTTTTGTATGCGCATTGGGTTTCCCGCCAACGACCAGAACAGGCTCCCGCGTGCCGGCACGCCTTTGGGCCACAGCAGCACAGCGCGGGCAGCGCCCAAGACAGCGCACACGATCCAGATGCCGAGCCAAGGCAGAAAGCGCGGGCCGTGCGCCGGATATGGGCCCGCCTTCTCAGCCGGGGGACAAATCGATCGGCATGCTCAGGCGATATGGACGTTCTAGAGTGATGAAATTAAACGACAGCAGCACGCGCAGCGGTGGGGGTGTATCGCAACGGGGGCGTCTGCCCTGATCACGAGATCCTTCGGCGCCCTCAGCGAGGGTGGTGGGGCCATGCTTCTCGCAGAGGGCAGCATCGTCCTTGCGAGCGAGGGGGCGGCACATGAAGGTCATGGTCGGTGAGGCAGTGGTGACTTGCCCACCTTCTTCCAATGCCTCACCGAGGCGGATGGGAGATTTCATGCTTACGGATTTTTCGGTAAGTGTGAAACACATTGTTTCGCCACATTTTCATCGAAATATGTGCTTATCAAGGACCTCCTGTTTTTATCGATTTTCAGGTTAATAAATTCACTACCACACCTAGGGAAATACTCTTTAAATCTCATGGTTTTTGTAGAATACAGGAATACTCGGTGAATTGTGTAAGTACCCTTCCCCTCATCCAAATACTCCACTGAAAAATCGGCCGCACCATCAAAATTATAATCTTCGATCGCCACACTCACAGAGTCGGTGTTATCCACATCAAGCTCCATGGCATCGTGATTGCACATTTTTGCACTACACGCACCAATTAAAATGGATTTATCGTGAATTCTGATGGCTGCACTGACCCCCTTGATCGGGACAAACCCAATTGATCCGCTTACTTGTGCGTTGCAGGAGCAAATTACCAGAGCCAGTGCCAAGAACGAGAGTATTTTTTGCATACTTCAGCTCGCTTTTTCCATGTTAGGCGCGACCCCACCCTAGGTGCGGGTGATTCAATTGTCTTAGAATATTTTCCGCTCGCGTCATGAGTTAATCGCTACAATACAAGCGCACTGTATTACCTGATTTCGCAATACCCCCATCCTGACCAATCGATTGACTATTGAGATTTACAAAAAACATGACAACGGATTCAAGGCTGACGCGTTTTATCTCTAACGGGTTGAATGGAGATGCGCGCCGTGCCGAAGAAGCCGTTAGACGAAGCAACGAAGAAGCGCTTGCGAGCTGGTCGGATGCTGTTAGCTGGCAAGCGACCAGCCGAGGTAGCATTGGCCATGGGGGTAGCTCGACAAACGGTGTACACGTGGAAGGCTCTGCTCGATGAAGGCGGAATTGATGCGCTACGGGCTGTGCCAGGTCGAGGCCGCCCAGCCAAGCTTGAGCCGGAGCAATTGGCCGAATTGCGCGGGGCGTTGCTGCAAAGCCTGACTGCACATGGCTTTGGTACCGAGCTATGGACACTCAAGCGCGTCGGTTCGCTCATCAAGCGCACGTATGGCGTCGAGTTCAGCCAAACGCAGATCTGGCGCATTCTTGGGGCGTTGGGTTTCAGCGCGCAGAAGCCAGATCGTCGCGCGATCGAGCGAGACGAAGACGCGGTACGCCACTGGAAGCGCCACACCTGGCCTGCGCTTAAAAAAAAGCCCAACGTGACGGCCGATTGATTGTCTTTATCGACGAGACCGGCATCAGCGAGCGCCCCACACGTGTGCGTACCTGGGCGCCCAAGGGGCAAACACCGATCATCCAGTTTCATTTCAACTGGAACCATGTGTCGGCAATTGCCGGCCTCAGTCGCACGAACTACCTGTTTCGGCTGTACGAAGGCAGCGTCAAGAAAGAACAGGTGGTCGAGTTTCTCAAGGCGCTCAAAGCGCATCTGAAGCAGCCGTTGCTGATCATCTGGGATGGTGCCAGGCCCCATCGCGCGACGATGGTCCGCGAATATCTGGATTCTCTCGATGGACATATTCATATGACCTTCCTGCCACCGTACTGCCCCGATCTCAATCCCGTCGAGTACCTGTGGGCATGGCTCAAGCGTCATGCGATTGCGAACTTCTGCCCCGACAACCTCAATGAGTTGCATACCGTCACCCGCAACAAGCTCAAAAGCGCTCAACACCGGCCTTCGATCATCGCCGCGTGCTGGGTTCAGGCAACGTTGTGGTGATGTCATGATTTACGGAAAGATCAATAATCCGATGCGGAAGAGTGGCCCATGAAGTTCATGGTCGGTGAGCCAGCGGTGATCTTCCCGCCATTTTTTGGAGTGTCACCGAGGAAGATGAGCCATTTCATGAAATTTACGTTTTTACCATTGACAACCAGATTCTGGCGATGAGCTGATATTTGGATCAAAAATAAATCCAGTTTTTTTGTGATTCTTACTGCTTGTGTAAGTCATTGAATATATATTTGCACCTTGACTCATCATTTCATATTCCCCAGCAATTTTTCCCCCATAAACCTCAAGCCAAGTCCGCGTTTGTTGGTATGGTGCATAATCACTTAGTTTCTCGATCTCATTTTCCTTCAAGACTAGCGTTATCGGAATTTTTGAGCCCCGATATTTAACCACCCCACCCTCCCATTTTACGCCATAATCATAATACATACGGAGCTCAAAATCCCTTGAGATGCTAGCAGTAGATCTAAAGCAATAAATATCAGTTTTGACTTGACAAAAAACTGGCGACGACAGCGAAAGAATAATAATTGAAATAGAAATTTTCTTCATATTTACTCACGGCCTCTGCCTATCAAGCGACACATTAATATGGTGTGTCGCGATATAGAATTTCTTCTTTTGACGTGGTGGATTCCCAGTCAGCACAGGATGACCCTGAGCATCCAGTACTGGCTCCTTTTGACTATTTCTACGCCAATCAAAGGTTATTGAGACACTCCCTCCATCAAAAATCTCATCAAGAAGTATGCTTCTCAGGTAGATCACTGACTGCAGTCGAAGGTCAAGACCATTGAGATTTTCTATAGAAACATATCCATTCACATCTTTGCTCACCGTTATGGCATCCTGCTGACTGGTTCCGGAATCGAGGTGGGAAAGCATATTATTTTTCTTTGCAACATAGAATCCAGCACTGTCTACGCAATTGACATAGCTGTGATGCCCATCATTATCCTTCGCAATAATTTCGTTAGGGTCCCAACCAAGCTCTTGGAAAGCAGCAGCGGGATTGCTGCTCGATAATCGCCTAAAATCTCCATATTTCTTGTAATTTTCAAGGTGAGTGAGTTGAATGAGGCCTCTCCCATAGTAGGGGCTGTAGCTTCTATCTTCACCGCCAACTTCCTTAACGAGGCTGAGATTTCCGGTTTCCGGAATTACGTGTGAGAAGAAATGAAGTAAGCGTTGTTTTTGGTTTGATAGACCATATTTTCTTGCTCCTTCATTGAAGGATCTTGCCCAATTTTTAGAGCGTGAGGCTGCAATAGCCCACGACGTTCCGGATGGCTGGAATTGTGTGAGCTTTAAATGAAGAAGTTTCCTCGGAAAACATTGTGCCATTTCATCTGAGTGGAGCCATCCGCACTTTCTGAAATGCCGAATAAACGCGAGTGGATGAAAAAACCAGAACTTCTTGCCGCCGCCGAGCGTGGTCTGTTCCAGAAACTGGAGTTGCGTGTGGAACTTGAGGAAATTGTCATACCCATTTGGATCGGTTTCCTTGCGTTTGCCGAAGAATCCATCCGGGTCATTCAGACGCTTGAAGCGCGCCTCGTTGCCGCTTGCATCCCATTCGCTCGGGGCATGGCAGATGAAGCCCTTTAGCCTCTCCCGCACCTCGGCGTGGGTCTGGATATAGTCAGCGAGCTTGTCTTCCTGCTCCCATTCCGAACGCAGGCGCTCGGCTGGCGTTTCCAGGTCCTCGACGACCTTGACAAGGTTGCGCAGCGCATCGTAGTCGCACAGGCCGTCCTGGCTGAGCGGCGTGTTGCCTTCCTCGATTTTTTGCCAGCCGCAAAAATGCGGAAAGTCTGCGTCGGACAGCTTCTGGATCGTGCTTTGGCTGATGTCGATGTACCCCTGCTTGCCCGCCTCGAAGGTCACCGCCACCCACGTCTTTTGGGCTGCCGCTGACAGCGTAGGGGTGTCATTCAGGATGCGGCCAAACCGGAGCATCTCGTAACCGTCGCTGGGGCATTGCGGGTACAGCGCAGTGGCGCGTGCGTACAAGTCGTACTCGTAATCCTTGCAGATGTCCCGCTCAGGCTTGGAGTTCAAGGGTGTCGCGGCTCCGCTTTTTTCGATCCAGGAATGCGTATAGCGTTGGCCCTTATGAAAATACGCTTCCACGTATAGCTTGCTGTCCTTATCAAGCGTGCCGGCCTGGAGCGCGGGGAAGTAATTGGCTGTGGGACCGATGGCCTCGGGCGGCGCGCTAACAAATGCCTGACCGCCGGGGATCACGAAATAGCTGTGCCCCCAGTAGTCCTTGGACGCCGGTGTGGTGGGAGTCTTGTTGCCAAGCTGGACCGCGTGACCGGCCTGCTCGAACCAGGCCGCGAAGTCACCCTCGGTCATGAAAATCTCGAAATGCAGATGCTGCTGGCCGTGGCATTTCCCAGGATAGCCGAGGATGTCCTTACGATAGACCTTCAGGTTCTTGGGTGCTTGCACGCCGTCAGTCGGATAGGCGAGCCATTTTGGCAGCGCGGTCGATGATCCGACCTCCGGCGGATTGCTCGGCAACGGACCGATCCTCTCTCGAATGCTGTTGAGATCCAACAGGTGCATATACAGCGAGTAGAAGGTGATGGTACGGCCATCTCCCGTGTCAGTCATGTGCTTGAGCAGCACAAAGCCGGTATTCGAGTTCAGGGCATCGGTGCCATTGTGTCCATCGGTGATGGCCTTCTGAGCCACGCGATAGGCCACGACTTCACCATCCGCGATGGCGCGCACGGCATCGTTCTGGTGCTTGGGTTGCAGATGCGCGCCGCAATGCCAGCGGCGATCAAACGCGATGGGATAGACACCGTGGTGGGGCAGTTCGAACTTGTCAACGGCATCCATCATTGGATCGATGCAGGCCGGATCGCTGGAGGTCAAGCCGTTGGAAGGCAGGAAAGGCGGACTGATGATCATGATTCAGTGGGAAGATGGGTATTGCTCGCTGAATTGCAGGCGGCTTGTCGGCAGGGTTGGCAAGGCATAGGTCTGCCCATCCGGCCCTTCGAAGGTAAAGGACGCGGCCTTGACCTTGAAAGCCCCTGGGCAATGGAAGGTGGCGCCGTGATTGTCGAAGACGAGATAGGCGCCGCTGCCGCCGATGACGGCCTTCTTGGCGGCATTGATCAGCACGTCCTCGCTGGCGCTGGCGATCTGTACCTGCTTGTCGGCAAACATATCCAGCGCGTCGCTTTGCGCCTGGATTTCGACCTTGCCTTTGGCCGCGAACAGCTTGATGCCAAGTCTTGAGGCGAACAGCGATAGTGCGTCGCCGGCGGCGATGGCGATTTTCGCCAGGGCGCTGACGTTGCACCCTGCCTTCGTGGCAACATTGACATCCCGCCCGGCTGCGACCGACACGCGATCCGGCGTGGTGATGGCGATGCCATGGGGAGCGACCAGCGCGATGACCGCCTGCTTGAGTTCATTCAGATTACTGCGCAGCCATTCATTCTCGGCCTTGAGGTCCGCGATTTCCGCCTTCGATTGACCGGCCGCGTTCGTCAATCCCTGTGCCTGGGCCAGGATCGAGCGCATTTCATTCATGGCCGCAGTCATGTCAAGCTGCTGGCCGTTAGCCTGGGCTTGCGTCCATGCCGTGAGCAGCAGGCCCGCGCCGCCACGCATGGTGCCCTTGAGATCGGTGCGCAGCTCGAACCCTTCGCCGCGTGGCTTCTTCTGGTGGTCAACCAAATAGCCCAGGTTGAGTTGGGTCTTGCCCCCATACTCCGTGGACAGCTTGATCCCCTCCTGCCCCTCCCAATCCTCAAACCGCAGCTTGTTATTGCTCTGTGTGCGAATGACATTGCGCGACAGCCACCGGTCCTGATTCGTGATCAGGTCCGAGTGCTGGCTGTTGTGCTGCACGCTTGCGATATACGGCTTGTTGGGATTGCCATCGCGAAAGGCCACATCCACGTAAGTACCGTCGATCAGCGGGAAGTGGAAGCCCGTCTGCAACGCCCCCGCAAACGGCTTGGCCAGCGCCAGCGGCACGCTCTCGCCGCCGTTGGGCCATTCGTCGAAATCCACATCGAAGCGGACCGTGTAGTGCCCGTGCTGCGTCAGGTAGGCGTACTTGTACTGGCCCGGTGAGGTGACCCGGGCACTCAGCGTGCCGTGGATCCTCGGCCAGTTGTCTTCGTCCATCGGCAGCCGGTAGCGCCGGTCCGAGGGAATGGCCTTGAAGGTATTCCGGTAGGCCGCATCGCGCGCGCCGCTGTGAGTGACCTCGGTAATCACCTGCCCGTTTGGCGCGTCGGGCAGCGCCATGTCCACGCGCAGGATGCGTGCCGGGCGCAGTTCCAGCACATTGCTCTCGCCAGCAAAGATCAACTGGTCAGCAAACTTGGCCTCATGGCGCAGTTGCGCCTCCCACCTGGCTCCATCGAAGTCCAGGTGATGCGTGCCGTAGACATAGGACTGCCCGTAGGTGGTCTTCTCCTTGCGCGCGACATTTGCCTCGCCGGTGGGACGCTCCCAGGCCAGGTCAGGATTGAAGTCCGCGACCCGGAACGATTCCGGCACGGTCCTGGCGTGAGTCTCGAGCGAGAACACGGCTTCCTGGCCGGATTCCAGCCCGGCTGTCTCCCGGTATGGCACCCGCAGTTCCGGCTGGTAGACGTAGTGGTCGATGTCGTCGCCGAACACCACCATCTCGCCGAATTTTCCGGGCATGAAATAGCAGTACAAGCCCTCCTGCTCCATCAGCAAGCGGATATATGACCAATCAGACAACTGATGCTGAAGCCGGAACTTGTGCTGTGGATATGTTCGGCGAAGTCTGAAGGCGAACTGGTGTCCCTGCAGGCCATGACGGCGCAGGATTGCTTCAATGATCTGCGGGCCGGTCTGCTGCTGGTAGACGCGGCTGGCACGCGTGAGCTGCAGCCGCGCCACGAGCGGCTGCACCACGATCTCATAGCCGCAAAAATCGTGAGTCCGCCTGGTTTTGCTGAAGCGCGTGATGCAGCCAGCGAACTTGCGCGGCTCCGTGCCGTCGGAGGTGTCAATCAGGAAGGTGGCTGCCTTGCCCAGAAAGTCGGCACGATCCAGCTCGAACGGATCCGTCAGCTGGATGGTAACGGTGTAGGGCTCACCCATGCGCTCCACGGCTTCGAACGAAACCACCGACAGCGCCGCCGCACTCGCGGTGCCAGGCACCTCCAGGAAATATGCCTGCTGACCGGTCAGTCCCTTGAGCAGCGTGCCGCCGTAAGTCTTCAACCCCTCCACCAGATCCACCATCCTAAGGACTCCGTCTTCAGCGCAATCAAACCTGCGGCAGTGAAAATGCATGGCTCGATGTATCGCCATGCGCGTCGCACGGTAAGCAATTTCGCTTACGGCGGGAACCCCTTGGGATCCGCATTCATACAATTTAACGATCTATGACAACACTCGGTGCGAATTCGAAATCGTCCTATTTTTTCTCCATGGACGCCGTGTTACTAATCAAGAACAAGCACCGCACCGATCGTTGTTGAAGAATTAACAATCGTTAGATTCACGAATAAAGGATTCGAGAATGGCTGAGAGTTTCCAGAACGAAGTGCCCAAGACACGCGTCAATATCAAGCTTGACCTGCATACCGGCGGCGCCCAGAAGAAGGTCGAGCTGCCGCTCAAGTTGCTGGTGATGGGCGACTACAGCAATGGTCAGGAGACGCGGGCTCTCGCCGAGCGCGAGAAGGTGTCGATCAACAAGAACAACTTCAATTCCGTGCTCGCCGACTTCAACCCGAAGGCGAAGATCGCAGTGGAGAACACCCTCGTTGGTAATGGCACAGAACTGCCGGTCGATCTCGACTTCAAGTCGATGGACGACTTCAAGCCCGAAGTCGTGGCCGGCAAGGTGCCCGAACTGCGCGCACTGATGGCGGCGCGCAATCTGCTGCGCGACCTGAAGTCGAACCTGCTCGACAACGCGATGTTCCGCCGCGAACTCGAAAAGATCCTCAAGGACCCGGGCCTGTCAGAACAGCTTCGCGCTGATCTGCAGAAGATCGGCGAGGCCGCCCCGGCATCTCCGTCCGCCCAGTAATCCCCCTTGAGGAGAGAACTCCATGTCCAAACATGAAATCGCCGCTCGCACGCTTAGCGAAACCGACACCGTTGCCCTGGACGCGCCAGGCAAGAGTGTCTATGAATCTCTGTGCGAAAAAATCAACCTGACGCCGGTCAGGACGACTCGACCAGTCGAGTCGTTCCAGAGCGCCGACGCGCTGTCCGAATCGTCGCTGGATGAGCGAGTCGCCCAGGCGATGAACGTCTTCCTGAAAATGATCCAGGATTCATCGCAGCAGGTGGACCGCCTCGACAAGAGCTTGCTCGACTTTCATATCGAACACCTCGATCAGCAGATCAGTCGCCAGTTGGATGCGATCATGCACAACGAGACGTTCCAGCAGATCGAATCGGCCTGGCGCGGCCTCAAGTTCCTCGTCGATCGCACCGATTTCCGCAAGAACGTCAAGATCGAAGTGTTGGATGTGTCGAAGGATGCCCTGCGCCAGGACTTCGAGGACACACCCGAGGTCATCCAGAGCGGCCTCTACCTGCATACCTATATCCAGGAATACGACACGCCGGGTGGCGAGCCGATCGGCTCGATCATCTCGAATTACGCCTTTGACCGCAGCCCCCAGGACATTGCCCTGCTGCGCAACATTTCCAAGGTGTCAGCGGCCGCGCACATGCCGTTTATTGGCTCCGTCTCGCCAGCATTCTTTGGCAAGGACTCGATGGAGGAAGTCGCCAGCATTCGCGACATCGGCAATTACTTCGATCGCGCCGAGTACCTGAAGTGGAAGAGCTTCCGCGATTCGGACGACGCGCGATATATTGGCCTGACGCTGCCCAGCTTCCTGGCGCGCCTGCCTTATGGCCCGGATACCGTTCCGGTGCGCGCTTTCAACTACACCGAAGCCGTCAAGGGCCCGGATCACAACCGCTATCTGTGGGCCAATGCCTCGTTCGCGTTCGCCGCGAACATGGTGCGAAGCTTTATCAAGAACGGCTGGTGCGTACAGATTCGCGGCCCGCAGGCAGGCGGTCTGGTCGAGGACCTGCCGATCCACCTGTACGACCTCGGCACTGGCAACCAGGCCAAGATTCCGACCGAGGTGTTGATCCCGGAAACGCGTGAATTCGAATTCGCCAATCTCGGCTTCATCCCGTTGTCGTACTACAAGAACCACGACTTCGCGTGCTTCTTCTCCGCGCATTCGGCCCAGAAGCCGGCACTGTATGACACTAGGGAAGCCACCGCCAACAGCCGCGTCAATGCGCGCCTGCCGTACATCTTCCTGCTGTCGCGGATTGCTCACTACCTGAAGCTCATTCAGCGCGAGAACATTGGCACCACCAAGGATCGTCGCTTGCTGGAACTGGAGCTCAATACGTGGATCAAGACACTCGTCACCGAGATGACTGATCCGGGCGACGAACTGCAGTCCTCCCATCCGTTGCGCGAGGCCAAGGTGCTTGTTGAAGATATCGAGGACAACCCCGGCTTCTTCCGCATCAAGCTTTTTATCGTGCCGCACTTCCAGATCGAAGGCATGGACATCAATCTGTCGCTTGTGTCGCAGATGCCCAAGGCGAAGAATTGAACGACTATGGCCGTTCCTGACACGTTGACCCGAGACTATTCCGCCGCATGCTGGCATGCACAGCCATCGTGCGGCGTCTCCCATGCGGAAACACGTTTTCCGCGTATTAGCCGAGCACGATGAAGATAAAAAGACCGCTGTGGGCGCAGGGTATTTTCATGACCCCGCAGCATTTTCAGCAACAGACGTTGTGGGATCGGTATGCCGACGAGCATGTCGCGCGCATGGCAAGTCCCGCCCCGTGGGGAGTGGTGCGCGTCGGGCTCGACCAGCAAGCCCTGTCCATCTCCCGGCTGGCTGTGAACGCGCTGGCCGTGCGGCTGCCTGATGGCACCGTCGTTGATACTGAAACGGCTGACTTGACGCCGCCCGCCCGCGATCTGCGCGACGTGCCGGCCCAGCAAGAGACTGTCGTCGTGCTGATCGGTCTGGCCCTCGTTGACGCTCAGGGCGGCAATTGCGTCGAGGCCGGCGAGCGGCCAGCGCGGCCGCGGCGGTTCGTGCGGGAATACCTGGAGGTCGCCGACCTGCATGGGGAAGGCAAGGAAGAGATCAGCGTCGAGCGGCACGCACTGGCGCTCCTGTTCGACTTCGAGGCACATGGCGACTACGTGACCTGCCCCATTGCCCGGCTGGTACGCAGCCCCCAGGGACGGTTCGAGCTTGACCCTGCCTTTGTGCCGCCCTGCCTCTTCCTGTCGGCGAACGTGCGGCTCACCGAGCGTATGAACCGGCTGTCGGAGATCCTCGCCGCCAAGAGCGCGAGTCTGGCTGTGCGTCGGCGAGAGCGCTCCGACCAGATCGCCGACTACGCGGTGGCCGATGTGGCGCTGTTCTGGCTGCTGCACAGCGTGAACAGCAGCTGGCCGGAACTGGCGCGTCTGTGCGCCGCACCGCAGCAGCATCCCGAACGGCTCTATGCCGTGCTGGCCCGGCTGGCCGGCTCGCTCCTGACCTTCTCCACCACGGATACGCTGCAGGCCATTCCAGCCTATGACCACCTTGCACCCGAACCCGTGTTCGCGGAGCTGGAGTCGCTGATCCGCACCCTGCTCGACACGGTGATCCCTTCGCGCGTGGTCCCGGTGGCGCTGGAGCGCACCCGGCCTACGGCATGGGTCGGCAAAATTCTCGACGAGCGCCTGGTCGAAGGGGCCGATTACTACTTGTCGGTGCAGGCAGGACTGCCCGCCCATGTACTGCTCGAGCAGTTGCCACGCCTGTGCAAGGCGGGGGCGCCGGATGAGGTGGAACAGATTGTCAACTCCGCCCTGCCCGGTATTCCGCTGCGCACCATGTCGCGCCTGCCTGCCGCCATCCCTGTGCGGATCGAGAATCAATATTTTGCGCTCGACAGCGCCCACCCGGCCTTTCAGCGCATGCTGAAGGCGCGGGCCTGTCAGTTCTACGTCCCGGCCTCGCTGCCGGACGTGTCGCTCGAACTTTTCGCGGTATTGCCAGCATGAGACGCTCCGCCATGATGCTCCCACTGGCCCTGCGCGATACGGCCCTGACTGTCACGGAACTCGCCGACGCTGCCAGGCCAGCCCTTGGCTTCGAGGCATTCCGAGCCAGGTGCCTCAAACAAGTGGCTCGCCTGCGTGAAGAACTCACGGCGCTCGGCCAGCCGGCCGATGTGGTCGAGGATGCCGCCTATGCCCAATGCGCCTTGCTCGATGAAGTTGCACTGGGTCAGCTGCAGGGAGCTGATCGCAATGCCTGGGAACGCGAGCCCCTGCAGGTGGCACAGTTCCAGAGCCATAACGCCGGGGACGCGCTGATCGCACGCATCGAGCGCCGCCTGGCTGAGCCGCAACCGGTGCTGCCGCTGCTTGCCGTCTTCCACGCCATCCTCGGGCTGGGCTTTCAGGGCCGTTATGCCCTCGCGGGCGCTGCAGCGCGCACGGCGCTCATGCAAGCGATTGATGAACGCCTGGATCGCGCCGGCTGGCGCGAGTCCTCCGGCCCAGTGCTGGTGACAGGAGGCAAGATGCCCCGCTGGCGCGATCTGTCGCCGCTTGCCTGGGTGGCAATCGCCTGCATTGGCGCAGGCCTCTTCTACTTCGCGCTGGATCGATGGCTGTCGGCTTCGATCGCCAAGCTCGCGGGCTGAGAGGCGTTTCGTGACCGACTACCCCTACCGCATGCTCGTTGGTTGGATCGCGGCACTCACCTTGGCCTGGCTGGCATTCAGCTCGCCCTGGCAGGCAACGTGGAACCTGCTGCTTGCCGCCTTCTCGATCGCATTGACGCTGATAGCGATCCTTATGATCACCCGATTGCTGCGCACACGTCGGCGTGCCGCGCAACCGGTACTGCAGGCCATCAAGGCAACGCTCGATGCGCTGCCGGGCGATATCCGACGCAATACGCCATTGGTGCTAGCTGTGGGCGATGCGGTCGGCGCCCCGGCGAAGGCATTCGGCGAAGCGCTGGTCCGGATCACCGACACCGCGATTTGGGTCCGGGTCGACGACCCGACCCGGCTGGCAAACGTGGCAGACGCGCTCAAGCGCTGGCGCGAGGGTCAGGGCCCTGATGCCGTCGCCTGTCTGGTCGGCGCCGATGAGGTCAACGATGCCGGTATGCTGAATGCCGGTCTCCGGCGCTGGCGCTCGGCCATCGGCGAGGCCAGCCGCGCGCTGGGTTACGCCTTGCCGGTTTGCATCGCCGTGTATGCGGAGGAAGCCAACGGAGCACCGGACGACTGCCCATGGTTTGGCGCCTCTGGCACCGATAGCCTGCTCGGCGATGCACAGGCCTCGCTGGTCGCCTCACGTGCCCTGCAATACGCCCACGCTGCCGTGCCCGCCGACCGCCAGCTCCGAGCGCACCGTGCCGCCCGCCTCGACGCGCTGGCGCAGTGGGCAACTGGCGCGGTGCTGCCTCCCCTCCTCGATGACCACCGCGATGGCTTCCGGTATAGCCGTCCGGTGCATATGGCGGCCTTCGGTGTCACCCTTATCGCGGGTATGCCCGCTGCGGATTCGCTGCTCGCGCGCTTCACTGAGCAGGCCACCGCGCTGACCCGAATCGCCAGGGGTAGCCGTCGTGCTCTTGCCCTCTACCCACTGCCAGATCCGCTGGTCCGGGGCGTCGCACTGCAGCCCGTGCGGCGCGTATTCCCGCGTGCATTGGCACACGCCTTTGCCTGGCTGGCGCTGGCATTTTGTGCAGCCTGCGCGGCATCCGCCTGGCAGAACCGCGCGCTCGTGACCCGCATCCTCCACGACATGGCGCGCTATCGCGCCATCGGTCCGGAGCATGACGCCGCCCGGATCGATGCGCTGCAGGCCATCAAGCGCGATCGCGACGAACTCAATCGATATGCCAGCGCCGGCGTACCGCCGCGTCTCGGGCTGGGCCTCTATCGCGGAGCCCCGTTGCTCGCTCCGCTCAATGCGCTGATCGCAGCGTATCAGCCCCCGGCACCGCCGCCCTCGACCATCGAGCTCGATAGCCTGTCTCTCTTCCGAAGCGGCAGCGCCGCCCTGAATCCCGGCTCGAATCGGGTCTTGATCGGCGCGCTTGACATGATCAAGGCGCATCCGGACAAGCGCGTGCTGGTGGCCGGCCACACCGACACCACTGGCGACCCGGGTGGCAACCTCAGACTCTCCGAGGCCCGAGCGGCGTCGGTCCGTGACTGGCTGGCCGATGCCGCAGGTCTGCCGCTGACTCACTTTGCCATTCAAGGCTACGGCGACACCCGTCCCAAGGCTGCCAACGACACGGAAGTGGGACGCGCCGCGAACCGCCGTGTCGAGATCACGCTCGTCCCCGATTGTCGCGATGATCATCGTGAAGATCGGAAAACCTCGGGCTATTCGGCCTGTTCATTCCAGCAGAAGGAGTAAGAAGAAATGGCAATTCCCGCATACATGTGGATCAAGGACGATGGCGGTGCCGATATCAAGGGCTCGGTCACCGTATCCGGCCGCGAAGGCAGCGTCGAGGTAGTCGCCTTCGATCATGCCGTCAACATCCCGACCGACTCCAACACCGGCAAGCTGACCGGTACGCGCGTGCACAAGCCGATCGTGTTTTGCAAGGAAACCGACGCCTCCACCCCATACCTGTATAAGGCGGTTACCAGCGGCCAGACCCTGAAGTCGGTCGAGATCAAGTGGTACAAGATCGATGACGCCGGCAAGGAGAAGGAGTACTTCAACACCAAGCTCGAGAACGTGAAGGTGGTTGGCGTCACGCCCAAGATGCTGGACATCAAGAACCCGGCCTACGAGAAGCACAACCACCTCGAGGACATCGAGCTGCGCTACGAGAAAATCACCTGGTCGTACAAGGACGGCAACATCATCCACGCCGACAGCTGGAACGAGCGCTCGTAATACGCGCCCGGCCGGTCCCTGGTGCCGGCCTGTCAACCGCACGGACGTTTGTGATGGTCCGCGCGCTTCTTTTTTCCGCGTACCACTTGCCTCTTTGCCATGACAGCCCGTGATCTCTCCCCATTCCTGCGTCGTCTGAACGACCACTGCGCCCAGGCCCTCGCCGACGCCGCCAGCCTCTGCGAGACGCGCGCCCATCGGGACATCGAGGTCGAGCACTGGCTGATCAAGCTGCTGGAACTCGGCGACGGCGACCTGCTGGCGATTCTGCGTCGCTATGCGCTGGACGTGGATGGCATCTGGAACGGGCTGCTGGCCGCGATCGACCGGCTCCCGCACGACCTGCGTGGCAAACCTGGGCTGTCGCAGCGCGTCGGCCAGTGGCTCGAAGCCGCGTGGATGCAGGCGTCCCTCGAAGCCACGGCGCCCGGAGAGTCCAAGTCGATCCGCTCCGCACACCTGCTGGCAGCCCTGGCCGAATCGCCGCACTTGCTGCGGGCGCCCGATGCCTGGCCGCTCCTCTCCATGTCGGCCACGCAGATCGAGCGCCTGATGCACGAACTGGACAAGATTTCGGTCGAAGCGGCCACCCCCATTGCGGGCGATGTCAATGCACCGACTCCTGTTCCGCAATCGTCGCCGCCCACATCTCCCGCCGCAAGGCCTGTGCCGGGCCAAGCGGACGCGTCCGCGCTGGCACGCTTTACTACGGACATCACCCAAAAGGCGCGCGATGGCAAAATCGATCCCGTCTTTGGCCGCGACATCGAGATTCGGCAGATGGTCGACATCCTGGCGCGCCGCCGCAAGAACAATCCGATCCTAGTCGGCGAGCCCGGGGTAGGGAAGACCGCACTGGTCGAGGGACTGGCGCTCAAGATCGCCGAAGGAGATGTCCCCGCGATCATCCGGGATGTCAGCGTGCTGACGCTGGACCTGGGCCTCTTGCAGGCCGGTGCCGGCGTCAAGGGAGAATTCGAGCAGCGCCTTAAGCATGTCATCGAGGCTGTGCAGTTGTCCCCGACGCCGATTCTGCTCTTCATCGATGAGGCCCATACCCTGATCGGTGCGGGCAACACTGCCGGCGGCACCGACGCGGCCAACCTGCTCAAGCCAGCACTGGCGCGAGGCGAGCTACGCACGATCGCGGCAACAACCTGGTCTGAATACAAGCAGTACTTCGAGCGCGACGCCGCGCTGGAGCGCCGCTTTCAGATGGTGAAGGTCGACGAGCCCGATGATGACAACGCCTGCCTGATGCTGCGGGGCTTGAAGGAGCGCTACGCGCAGCACCACGGCGTGCACATTACCGATGTTGCCGTGGGCGCCGCCGTGCGGCTGTCACGGCGATATCTGACCGGGCGCCAGCTGCCGGACAAGGCGGTCGACCTGCTCGATACCGCCGCCGCCCGCGTGCGCATGAGTCTGGAGGCCACGCCCGTCGCTATCGCCGTTCGTGCGGCGGAACGTGCGGCGCTGGAGGTCGAACGCACGGCCTTGCTGCAGGACCAGGGGGCCACGGGCGCCAACGCCGGCGAACGGCTGGAGGCCATCGATACCCGGCTGGCCGCGCTCGCCAGCGAACTCGAACAGTTCGAGCATGCTTTCACCGAACAGAAGGATGCCGCCGAGAAGCTGATCGCGCTGCGCGCGCAATGGCACGCTGCGGCCGAAAAATCGGTGCGCCGCGATTTGCAACTGTCAATCCAGGCGACCCACGAGGCATTGATGAGGCGTGGCCAGGCCGCGCTGCTCCACGTGGAGGTGGACGAAGCAACCATTGCCCAGGTCATCGCTGATTGGACGGGTGTGCCGGTCGACAGCCTGCTTTCCAGCGAACTGGCCAATTTGCTGGAGCTGGAGGCCCGTCTGGGTAAGATCGTGGTCGGCCAGGACGAAGCGCTGGCTGCGCTCGGCAAGAGCTTGCGAGCCGCCAAGGCAGGCCTCAAATCCGAGGATGCGCCGCTGGGGGTATTCCTCCTCGTCGGGCCTTCCGGGGTTGGCAAGACGGAAACGGCACGCGCGCTGGCCAACCTGATGTTCGGCGGCGAACGCTCGCTCATCACCATCAACCTGTCGGAATACCAGGAAGCCCACACCGTCTCGCAACTGAAGGGATCGCCACCGGGGTATGTCGGTTACGGGGAAGGTGGCGTGCTGACCGAAGCCGTGCGCCAGCGCCCTTACAGCATTGTCCTCCTCGATGAAGTCGAGAAGGCCCATCGCGACGTGCTGAACCTGTTCTACCAGGTGTTCGATCGCGGCATCATGCGGGATGGCGAAGGCCGGGTAATCGACTTCCGCAATACCGTGATCCTGATGACTTCGAATCTCGGAAGCGAGCAACTTCTCGCGGCAACCGACGCCGCGGCGGAGGCCGGCATCGAACTTGCGAGCGGCTCCCTGATGGAAGCGATCCGTCCGCTGCTGGTCGATCATTTCCAGCCGGCACTGCTGGCGCGCTTCCAGACCGTCGTGTACCGCCCGCTGTCGGGCGAAGCCATGGCCATGATTGTGCGAATCAAGTTGGCCAAGGTGGCCGACCGGATCGCGCGCCGCTTCGGTGTGCCACTGCGGTGCGACGATACATTGGTGGGCGAGCTGGTGCGCGCCTGCCTGCTGCCTGATTCCGGTGCCCGCAATATCGACAGCCTGCTCGACCAGCAGATCCTGCCCGTGCTGTCACGCGAGTTGTTGGTGCGCATGACCGACAAGCAGACGCCGAAGTCGATCCATCTGTCATTCTCCGAGGCCGACGGCATCGGGCTGGGCTTCGAAGAGTCAGCGGCAACCGAGGGCGCGTGATGCGTGGCGGGCCGGGACTCTTTGAGGCGGTGACGGGATTCTTTGCGAATGGCGTCGCAATCGACGAATTCGACACGGCGACGCAGACCTTCCTGTCGGTACAGGACAATATCCAGCGCATTCTCAACAGCCGCCGCGGCAGCCACGCGCATCTGCCGGACTATGGACTCGGCGATCTATCCCGGATCTACCGGCATTTGCCCGCCTCTGCGCATACCCTTCAGCGAGAGATAGAAGCCACGCTGCTGCGCTATGAGCCGAGGCTGAAGGCGATCGACCTGACGATCGAAGAGACCGAGCCCGGCATGCTTCTCAGTTTCACCATGGCCTGTCACCTGCATCAGGCCGGGCTGGTGCGGTTCGGCACACACTTCACGCCCGACGGACAGACGCGCCTCAAGCTGCTGAGGGCAACGCATGACCTCGACTGAGGCAGCCCCTGCCAAGGCGACAATCCAGTCACCACCACTCCGCGCCCGACGCCACCCTACCGCCCGCGCATAGCCTTCCGGACAGCCGCCGTCACCTGCTCGACCACGCCATCACGCCAGTCGTCGGCATCGCCATAGAAAGCCTGCCGCATGGCCTGCCTGACCAAAGTGCGCTGGTTCTCGTCGGCCTCCGGATGCAGGTAAAGCCAGTGGTCGCCGCGCAGCGCATCAAGGACTTCCGCAACTGGCAGCGTGCCGAACTCCAGAGCGATCCCCGCATAGTCGACATCGGGCAGCGTGCCCGGCACCGCCTGCCAGGCGAGCCCGGTCAGCCGGGCGGAACAGGACGAACCGTCATAAATCGACGTCACCTCGTTGCCCCAGATGGCGCGGGTCCGCCTGAGCTGCGCGTCGTCGTCGGGTCCCATGCAGATCGGCTCGCCATAGCCCCATGGCCCCAGACCGGTGTGGATATCGATCCAGCGCAGACTGCTGCGTCCGCTGCCAAAGCGCGCCAGCACGCGCCGCAGCGTGTAGTTGCTCCAAGTTTCCTTGTTGCCGCCATAGAACAGCCCGCACGGATCCTGGTATTGGCCACCGCTGACCGCGGTCTGATACCAGTCCATGCCTTTTTCCGCCACAGCCTTCATGAACTGTGCCTGCTCCGCGCCGGATGGCGGCCAGTGCGCCGGCATCAGCATCGGCGCGATCTCCGCGTACGGGACGTTGTCCGGCAGCGATTGCGCAAAATCCATGAAATTGCGGTTCAGGTCGACGTTGTCCTCATTGACCCGGCGCAGATGGGAAAATCCATAGGGATTGACGGCGTGCACGAGCAGCAGGCCCACGCGCGCCTCGGCGCAGTCGGCCAGCAGTACCGCATCGGCCAGCAGGGCCACCTGCGCGCCGGAGCCGCAGAAGCCTTCCACGCCATGCACCCCGGAACTCACCATCAGCACGCGGCGAGCGTCGGCGGGTCCGACCCACGCGACATCCATGGCAAGGTCCTCGCCGGCGCTGCCGCGCCGGGTCGGATGCGGAAACTCGGCTAGTGTTGCGCCGGCGGCACGCGCGGCGGCCAGGAACTTCTGCCGCGCCTCGGCATAACTGGTGGCAAAGCAACCCGAAACCTGACCCATGGCGACTGCCCCTCGCGGACGGAGATGCTGGCATTAGACGCCAAATCGTCCAGCCTTGCCAACGTGCAATGCGTCAGAAAAGCTGCCCGCTCTCGCCGGGGCGCGTGTCGTCCGCCCCCCAGATCCCGGGTGAACTGAACGCCTGCGGATGCATTTCAATGCCCGCGGCGGCAATCTGCGCGGCCGACAGCACGAGCTGCCGCGCCAGCCAGTCGTGCAGGCCGCGCAGGAAGCGGATGTTGTCGAGCCGGTTGGAAGCCGCGATCAGCCGTTCCAGCTTGACGTGCGCGGTATAGACATCCAGCAGGTTGATTGCCTTGAGGCGGGGCGGCGTGGTCGGGCTTTTCTCGATGGCGAGAATGCGGGTCACCTGCGCCCGGCTCAGGTCTCCGGTGCGCTGGAAGTGCTCATAGACGTCCTGCAGTGGCGCAAAGCGCACTGTGGGCTGGACGCGCGGCACGGCCGCGACCTTTTCCATGCGCAGCACCAGGTAGCGAATGGCGGCCGCGCATTGTTCGGCCTCGCGCTGCGCCGCGCTCGGCCGGCGGCGCGAAGCCATGGCGATGGCCGCATCGAACGCCTCGGCCTGGCGCACCACGTCGCGCTCGGTGTAGTCCGGCACCTGTGCGAGGTGGTCGGGATGGAGCACGGCGGTCCGGGCGCAGGCTTCACCGAATGGGTACTCATGGCCCTGCGCATCACGCAGGATGTACGCCCTGCCATCGGGAAAGCCATGGTGCCGCCCGGTGGCGCCGCGCGCGTGGCAGCGCGTGTCGAGGTCAACGAAGTCCTTGCGTACGGGAATCCAGCCCCCGTGCTGTGCCTGGGTCATGAGTCTGCGGAGTTGCGGTACTGCGGGTGAAGACAGCCGGGCCGGCCACCAGACCGGGCCGCGCCGAACCCGGCATTGTCGCCGATCGCGCCGCGGCCGGCCAATTCCCCTATTTCAGCATGAACGACATTGCCGACAGGCAGTTCAGCATGCGCACCGCCGATTCCACCGAGTCAGCCCCAAATGTCAGCGTGACGCCATCCACGCGCTCCAGCGCTGGCCACTGGCAGAACAGGTCCGCATGCGCGGGCGTCTGGGTCTGGAGCCGGCAGTTCAGGGGAGCATCAATCCGGAACGCCCGGGCATTGGCCCGTTCGCGCACGGCCAGCGCGGCGGCCTCGCGGATGGCATCGCACGCCGCCGCCGGCGCAAGCGTGCTGCCGCTGCCGAAGCCGCCGGCCGACTTGGTCTGTACGTAGCGCACCCACGGCATCAGCGGCCGGGTCTCGCTGATGAAGACATCATCGCCGCTCGCCATCAGCACCGGCACGCCACGCTCGCCGGCCAGCGCGGCGTAAAGCCCGGCCTCGCCAAGCTCCTGCCCGTTCAGCCAGACCCGGGCAAAGGCGCTGCTGTTGATTGTGTGCGCCAGGATGCCCCGGCTTTGCGCGCGGCCGTGGTAGCCAATCATGAAGACGCCGTCGCAACCGGCTTCGACCCCGGCCATCATGCCGAGGTAGCGCGGCTTGCCCAGCACCAGCTGCGCGCGCGGATCGATCTGGTCTGGCAACAGGTTGCGGAAGCCGCCGTGCGAGTCGTTGACCAGCACCTCGATGGCGCCGCCGTCAAAGGCAGCCTGCACGGCGGCATTGGCCTCGCCGGTCATCCAGGCGCGGGCGCGCTCGTACTCGCCATTGCCGGGGCGCGTCTGCTCGGCACGGAAGACGCCCGCAATGCCTTCGATATCGGTGGAAATCAGCAGCTTCATGTTGGATTGCGCAGTTCGGGCATGACGTCCAGCAGCGCCTGCCGGCGGTGGCCGCTGCGGCCCCGGACAGTCACGGCGTGCCAGAGAGCGTGAAGGATGGCCTGCTCGATGCTGTCGGCGGCCGCGCGGAACAGCGGGTCCAGGCGGCTTTCGTGCAGCAGCGGCACGGCTGGCATTGGCTCGGCGGCATGGTGCGGCACGGTGTACGCCGTGGAAAAGGCCAGCGCGATATCCCCCGAACCGTGCCCATACACCGAACCCGTGCGCGCCAGGCCCGTCCCGGCACGCAGCGCCAGCCGGCGCAGCTGGCGCGCGTCCAACGGCGCGTCGGTGGCCAGGATCATGATGATCGAACCCTTCTCGGGCTCCGGAACTGGCGCTGCCAGCCGCGCTGCCAGTCCTTCGCCCACGCGCCGACCCGCGACCACGAGCGATTCCGGCGTACCGAAGTTCGCCAGCACCAGCGCGCCCACGCAATAGCCGCCGGCCAGCCGTGAAGCGGTGCCGATGCCGCCCTTGACGCCAAACGCCGACATGCCTCGCCCGACGCCGACCGAGCCGGCCAGAACGTCCACACTAGCCGCAGTACTGGCTGCCTCGTAGTGATGGCCGTTGACGGCCATGGCCTGGATATCGTTCAGGTAGCCGTCATTGCATTCAAACACCAGCGGATTGACCGTCGGCAGCGACCGGCCGATCTCCGGATTGGCCCCAATGGCTTCACGGATCTGTGCCTGCGCCACGGCGCCGACGGCAAACGTGTTGGTCAACGCGACAGGCGTCTCCAGCAAGCCCAGCTCCTCCACCTGCACGAGCCCGACGCTCTTGCCGAAGCCATTGATCACGGCGCAGGCGGCCGGCACCTTTTGCAGGTAAGGATTGCCGGCATGCGGGTGCACCACCGTCACGCCCGTCTGCAGATCGCCCTCGTCCAGCGTGCAATGCCCGACTGTCACGCCGGCCGCGTCCGTGATGCTGTTGCGCGCGCCAGCGGGCAGCGTGCCGATGACCGGCGGTGTCACCTGTTCCATTTGCGCTTCGCCTCAGCGCCGGTCGATCTTCGGATCTAGCGCATCGCGCAGTCCGTCGCCGAGCAGGTTGAAGGCCAGCACCGTCAGGAAGATGGCCAGGCTCGGGAAGATCGCGACGTGCGGGGCCGTCACCATGTCGGCGCGCGCCTCGTTGAGCATGGCGCCCCACTCGGGCGTGGGCGGTTGCGCGCCGAGTCCGAGGAACGACAGGCTTGCCGCCGTGATGATCGACGTGCCGATCCGCATCGAGAAATACACCACGATCGACGACACCGTACCCGGCAGGATATGCCGCATCAGGATGGTCCAGTCCGACGCGCCGATGCTGCGCGCGGCCTCGACATAGGTCAGCCGCTTGAGCATCAGCGTATTGCCGCGCACAAGACGTGCGAAGGCGGGGATACTGAAGATGGCCACCGCGAAGATCACGTTGACCATGCCGTTGCCGAGGATCGCCACGATGCCGATCGCCAGCAGGATGCCCGGGAACGCGAACAGCACGTCGGAAATGCGCATCACGATGCGGTCCCACCAGCCTTCGTAATAGCCCGCCAGCAGGCCCAGCACGGTGCCGATCACCGCCCCGATGATGACGGACAGGAAGCCCGCCGCCAGCGAGATGCGCGTGCCGGCCAGGATGCGGCTGAAGATGTCGCGTCCGAGCGAGTCCACGCCCATCCAGTGGGCCGCGGACGGCCCGGCATTGAGCGCGTCATAGTCGAAGAAATTCTCGGGGTCATATGGCACAAGATGCGGCGACAGGATCGCCACCACGACCAGCAGCAGCACGAACACGCCGGCGCCGAGCGCCAGGTGCTGCTTGCGGAATTTGCGCCAAAACTCGCTCCAGGGCGTGCGCACGGCCTGCGGGGCCGCGGCCGTGGCGGTTGCCTGGCTGGCGGCGGGCGTGGAAATCTGGGTCATGCCGGCCTCCCTCTTACTTGTAGCGGATGGTTGGGTTGATCACGGTGTAGAGCAGGTCCACTACCAGGTTGATCAGGATGAATTCGAGCGAGAACAGCAGCACCTCGGCCTGGATCACCGGGTAGTCGCGCATCTCTACGGCATCGACCAGCAGGCGCCCGAGGCCCGGCCAGTTGAAAACTTTCTCCACCACGATCGAGCCGCCCAGCAGGAAGCCGAACTGCAGGCCCATCATGGTCACGACCGGGATCATGGCGTTGCGCAGTGTGTGCTTGACCACGACCACGGTCTCGCGCACACCCTTGGCGCGGGCAGTACGCACGAAATCTTCCTGCAGTACCTCGACGAACGAGGCGCGTGTGAAGCGCGCCATCACCGCCGCCACGGCCGCGCCCAGCGTCAGCGACGGCAGCACGTAGTGCTTCCAGCTATCGGCACCGATCGACGGCAACCAGCCCAACTGCACGGAAAACACTTCCATTAGCAGCATGCCCAGCGCAAACGCCGGGAACGAGATGCCGGACACAGCCAGCGTCATGCCCAGCCGGTCGGGCCAGCGGTTGCGCCAGACCGCTGAGCAGATGCCGATCACCATCCCGAACGCGACGGCCCAGGCCATGGACGCAATGGTCAGCCACAGCGTCGGCATGAAGCGGTCGCCGATTTCTTCGCTGACCGGCCGCTTGGTGCGCAACGAATGCCCGAACTCGCCGCGCACGGCGTTCGAGAAGAAGTTCACGAATTGCTCGGGCAGGGACTTGTCCAGGCCCAGGTCCTTGCGCACCAGCTCGACGGTGGCAGCGTCGGCCTCCGGGCCCGCCGCCAGCCGCGCGGGGTCACCTGGCAGCAGGTGGACGAACAGGAACACCAGCACCGCCACGATCAGCAGTGTGGGAATGACGCCCACGCATCGTTTGAGGAAGTAGTTCAGCATGACGCACAAGAATGAATGGCAACAACGTAGGCCGCGGGCCGCTCGCCAGCGAACCCCGCGTCGCGGGCAAGCGGCCGTTTGTCGGCTTGCTGCTTGACTGCTTACTGCCCGTTGGATTGGGATGGCCTGGATCGGGCGTCGTGAGTACTGGATGCGCCTGCCCTCTCCCCTCTCCCGCACGCGGGAGAGGGCCGGCACTTCCACGAAGTGCCCAACCCTCACATCACCCCATCACTGCTTGATATCGATCTCGTCGAAATTGAACGACCCATCCGGCATCACATACGCGCCGGCCAGCCGCTTGTTGCGCGCGAACAGCACCTTCTCGGTCACCAGGAATGCCCACGGCGCATCCTTCCAGATGCGTTCCTGCGCGTCCTTGTAGAGCTTTGCCTTCTCTGCGCGATCCGTGGTGCGCAGCGCGCCCGCGATGTCGGCATCGACCTGGTCGTTCTTGTAGTACGCGGTGTTCAGCAGCTTCGGCGGCATCGATTCCGAGGCCAGCAGCGGACGCAGCGCCCAGTCCGACTCACCGGTCGACGACGACCAGCCCACGTAATAGATGCGCACTCCAGCGTCTTCCGGCTTCTGCACGCTTTCCACCTTCTCCACGCGCTGGCCGGCTTCCAGCGCCTGCACGCTGGCCTTGATGCCGACCTGCTGTAGCTGCTGCTGCACGAACTGGATCACCTTCTGCGCGGTGGTGTGGTTGTAGGCCGACCACAGCGTGGTCTCGAAGCCGTTCGGGTAGCCGGCTTCCTTCAGCAGTGCGCGTGCCTTGGCCGGGTCATACGGCCACGGGCCCAGCTTCTCGGCAAAGTCCACGCCCGGCGGCACCACGCCTTCCGCAGGCACCGCGTAGCCGGCAAAGGCCACCTTGGCCAGCGCGTCCTTGTTGATCGCGTAGTTGATGGCCTGGCGCACTTTCGGGTCGTTGAACGGCTTGACCGTGGTGTTCAGGCTCAGGTAGCGCTGGATGATCGACGGCGCCGCGACCAGGTCCACCTTCGGGCTGTTCTTCAGCACCGCGGCCTGCTCGAACGGGATGCTGAAGGCAAAGTCCGCCTCGCCGGTCTGCATGATGGCCGCGCGCGTGTTGTTGTCGACCACCGGCTTCCAGGTGATGGTGTCGATCTTCGGATAGCCGGTCTTCCAGTAGCCGGCGAACTTCCTGCCCTTCAGGTGATCGGGCTGCTTCCACTCGACAAACTCGAACGGGCCGGTGCCGACCGGATGGAAGGCAATTTCCTTGCCGTACTTCTGCAGCGCCGCGGGCGAGATCATCACGGCCGACGGATGGGCCAGCACGTTGATGAACGGCGAGAACGGCTCCTTCAGCGTGACCTTCACCGTGCTGCTGTCGACCACATCGGTCTTCGCCACGCGGTTGAACAGCGTGTAGCGCTTGAGCTTGTTGGCCGGGTTGGTTACACGGTCCAGGTTGGCCTTTACCGCGGCAGCGTCGAAGGTGGTGCCGTCGTGGAACTTGATGCCCTTCTTGAGCTTGATGGTGTAGGTCAGGCCGTCCTTGCTGACGTCATAGCTTTCGGCCAGCACATTGACCAGCTTCATGTCCTTGTCCATGCCGAACAGGCCCTGGTAGAAGGACTTGGCCGCCGCCTGCGACAGCGTGTCGTTGGCATCATACGGATCCAGCGTGGTGAAGGTCGAGTACACCGCCATGACCGCGTCCTTGGCGGCAAAAGCGGGAGCCGACGCCAGCGCGCCGGCCACAAACAGCCCGGCCATCAGCCTGGGCGAAACCATCCGTGCAGACATCTTGATTCTCCTTGGATAAACCAGCTTTCAGTAGGCACCGCCAACGGCGTGCCGGGCAACAAAGTGGCCAACGCCACCGCTGCCGGCGACCGGCACCAGCGGCTGCACCACCGGTTCGTCGCCGACCGCGCGGATCGGGCTGGGGATCTCGTCCGGCAACGGTTCGCGCCGCAGATGCCGGCGCGCCGGATCGGCAATCGGCACGGCGGCCATCAGCTTCTTCGTGTACGGGTGCTGCGGGTTCTCGAAGATCGCGCGGCGCGGGCCGATCTCCACGATCTGGCCGAGGTACATCACCGCCACACGATGGCTCACGCGCTCCACCACCGCCATGTCGTGCGAGATGAACAGGAAAGCGATGCCCAGCTCGCGCTGCAGGTCCAGCATCAGGTTGACGATCTGGGCCTGGATCGAGACGTCGAGCGCCGACACCGACTCATCCGCCACCACCACCTTCGGGTTCAGCGCCAGCGCGCGCGCAATGCAGATGCGCTGGCGCTGGCCGCCGGAAAATTCGTGCGGGTAGCGTGCCGCATGCGCCGGGTCCAGCCCCACCTTTTCCAGCAACCAGGCGACGCGCTGCTCGGCTTCCTTGCCGCTCTCCACCTTATGCACCAGCAGCGGCTCCATGATCGAATAGCCGACCGGCACGCGCGGATCGAGCGAGGCGAACGGATCCTGGAAGATGAACTGGATATTGCGCCGCAGGGTCTGCAACGCGGCGCCTTCCATGCGGCTGATGTCCTGCCCGGCGAATTCGATCGAGCCGCTCTGGCTTTCCACCAGCCGCAGCAGCGACCTTCCGGTGGTCGACTTGCCGCAGCCCGATTCGCCGACCAGCGCCAGCGTCTCGCCCGGATAGAGGTCGAAACTCACTTTCTCCACCGCGTGCACGCGCCGCGTGACGCGGCCGAACAGGCCACCCGGCACGTCGAAGCGCGTCACCAGGTCGCGCACGCGCAGGATCGGCCTGGCTTCGGGCGACACGGTGTCCTGCGGCGCCGCGGACACCGGCGCCGAATCGCCAAGCTGCAACAGCGGGAACTTGGCGGGCAAATCGGTACCCTGCATGGCACCCAGCTGCGGCACGGCCGACAGCAGCGCGCGCGTGTACGGATGAGCCGGGGCGCGGAACACTTCATCCGAATCGCCCTCTTCCACCTTCTCGCCGCGATACATCACCAGCACGCGGTCGGCCACTTCGGCCACCACGCCCATGTCGTGCGTGATAAAGACCACGCCCATGTGCATTTCCGCCTGCAGGCCGCGGATGAGCTGCAGGATCTCGGCCTGGATGGTCACATCCAGCGCGGTAGTGGGCTCATCGGCGATCAGCAGCGCCGGCTTGCACGACAGCGCCATCGCGATCATCACGCGCTGGCGCATGCCGCCAGATAGCTGGTGCGGAAAGCGGTCCAGCACGCGCTTCGCTTCCGGAATGCGCACCAGCTCCAGCATGCGCAGTGCCTCGGCACGCGCGGCGGCGCGGCTCTTGCCTTGGTGCAAGCGGATCGATTCCGCGATCTGCTCGCCCACCGGGAACACCGGGTTGAGCGAGGTCATCGGCTCCTGGAAAATCATCGCCACGTCGGCGCCGCGCACGCTGCGCAGCGTCGCATTGTCGGCGCGCGCCAGGTTGATGACCTCGTCGCCGCGTCGGCGCAGCGCCATGCTGCCCGACACGATCTTGCCGCCGCCATGCTCAACCAGCCGCATCAGCGCCAGCGACGTCACCGACTTGCCGGAGCCGGATTCCCCCACGACTGCCAGCGTCTCGCCGCGGTCCACATGGAAAGACAGGTTGCGCACGGCCTCGACGGTGCGCTCGGACGAGGCAAAGCGCACGGTCAGCCCGTCCACAGACACCACACGCTGCGACGGCAGCACGATGCTTGCTTGAGAAGAGAGTTCAGCCACTGGCTCCCCCTTGGATTCCTGCGGAAATTGCTGAAAGAAAACGGCGCGTCAGCCGTAGATCGCCACAGTCACCGGGCCGTCCGCTCGGGCAAAGCCGCGGTACATGCCTTCGGTGTTGAACGGCACCGTGACATTGCCCGCGCGGTCCACCGCGATCAGGCCACCGCGGCCGCCGATGGCGGGCAGCTTTTCCATGACCACGCGGCGCGCGGATTCCTCGAGCGACAGGCCGGCATAGCGCATCTGCGCCGAGACATCGTGCGCGGCCACAGTGCGGATGAACATTTCGCCGGTACCCGTGGCCGAGACTGCTGCCACGTCATCGGCGTAGCAGCCGGCGCCGATCAGCGGTGAATCGCCGACGCGGCCGACCTGCTTGTTAGTCACCCCGCCCGTGGAGGTCGCGGCCGCCAGGTTGCCGAAGCCGTCGCACGCCACGGCGCCGACGGTGCCGAACTTGCTGTCCGGATCGATCGGATCGGCCTTGCCAGCCAGCGCGCGCGCGGCCAGCGTGGCCGCATCGTGATCGAGCAGCGCCATGCCCTCCACGGCGCGGGCACGCTCCCATTGCTCGTAGCGGGCCTTGGTGTAGTAGTAGTCGCGCGACACGAGTTCCAGCCCGTGCGCCTGCGCAAAGGCTTCCGCACCCTCGCCAGCAAACAGCACGTGCTCGCTGTAGTCCATCACTGCGCGCGCGGCCAGCACCGGGTTGCGCAGGCGTGTCACGCACGCCACAGCGCCAGCGTTGAGCGTCGCGCCATCCATCACGGCGGCATCGAGTTCGTAGGTGCCGGCGTGCGTCAGCACCGCACCCTTGCCGGCATTGAACAGCGGGCACTCTTCCAACAGGCGCACGGCTTCCGTGACGGCGTCGATGGCCTTGCCGCCGCCGGCCAGCACACGCTGGCCAGCCAGCAGCACCTGTTCCAGCGCCTCGGTGTATTCGCGTTCGCGGGCAGAATCCATGGCGGTACGGGTGATGGTGCCAGCGCCGCCGTGGATGGCAATGACTGCTTGGTTCATGGGACTACGCTTTCGGATGCTTGGAGGAGTTGCGGCGCGCGGCGCCGGGCTTGCCTTCGCCATCGGCTGGCGCCGCAGGTTGTCCGGGCTGCGTGGCCGCCGCGTTGCCGGCGCTCGCTGCGTTGGCGCCATACAGCCACGGCAGCACGAATTCGGTCATTTCTGCGGCGGCCTTGACCGGGCGCTCGGCCCGGTGCGCCACGGCGCCGCACAGCGCCTCGATCAGCGCCAGCACTGTGGCATCGGAATTGGCTGAGAGCCGGTTCGCGGCCTGCGCGTAAAGCGCGATATCGGCGATCGGTGCCAGCGGCGAGGTCGGGCCATCGGTCAGCGCCAGCACGCGCGCGCCGCGTGCCTTGGCGCGCTGGGCCAGCACCAAGGTGTCGGACACATAGCGCGGAAACGCAATGGCAATCACCAGGTCGGTAGGGCGCAGCTTGAACAGCTGGCGCGCCGCGTGCGAAGCGCCACCGGCGCCCGCCACCGAAGTCACCATGCGGCAGTGCATTTCCAGCCCGTGCTGCAGCAGCCCCGCCAGGAAACCGCTGGCGCCGAAGCCGGCCACATAGACACGCTCCGCGGCAAGGATGGCGGACACCGCCCGCTCGCACGCATTCGCGTCCAGCGCGCGGCGGGTGGCTTCCAGGTTCGCGGCGGCATCTTCCAGCGATGCGGCGAACACCTCGGCCGCCGTGGCCGGGCGCTCCAGCTCCGAGCGCAGCCGCTCCACCGGCGCCAGCGTGGCTTCGAAGCCGCGCACCAGTTCGGCGCGGAACTGCGGATAGCCGTCAAACCCGAGCGCCCGTGCAAAGCGGTTGGCCGTGGCGACCGATACCTGCACCGCCGCGGCGAACTCATCGATACGCATCGTGGCCGCACGGAACGGATTGGCAAGCACGTACTCGGCCATGCGCTGGTGCGCGGGCGTCAGCGCAGGCAGGCTGCGCGCAATGCGTTCGGAGATCGAGGTGCCGTCCGGCATGGGTGTCAGGAGAGCTGGCCGATGTGAAAACAAAGCACCGGCCGTGATGTCTGCAATGAAAATTAATTTACACGGAGACCGGGAGGAAGAAAACATAGTTTTCATCATGCAAGGGTAATCCCTAGTGCCCACCGCCAAACGAGCGGGTCAGCGCCCACGGGAAACGCTACAATGCCGCCCAGCGCCGCATTCCCGGCTGCTGCCCGCGCTTTCGCGTGCTTTTCCGCTGTTTACCCCCGCTTACCGACGCTCCTGCCTTCCCCGTGATCCGAATCGACCAGCTTGTCCTCCAGCGCGGCACCAAGGTGCTGTTCGACCACACCAGCGTGACGCTCAACCCGGGCGAGCGCGTGGGCCTCGTCGGCGCCAACGGCAGTGGCAAGTCCACGCTGTTCGCAATGCTGCGCGGCGAGCTGCACCCGGACGGCGGCGACGTGGCGGTGCCCGCCCAGTGGCGCATCGCCCACGTGGCGCAGGAAACGCCGGCGGTAGCACGTAGTGCTGTGGACTACGTGATCGACGGCGACACGCGCCTGCGCGAGATCGAAGCCGCCATTGCCGAAGCCCAGGCTGTCGGCGACGGCAGCGCGGAGGCCGAGGCCCACGCCGCCTTTGCCGATGCCGACGGCTACACCGCCCCGGCCCGTGCCGAGGCCCTGCTGCTCGGCCTGGGCTTCACGCTGACGCAGGTATCGCAGCCGGTGTCGTCGTTCTCAGGCGGCTGGCGCATGCGCCTGAACCTCGCGCAGGCGCTGATGTGCCCGTCCGACCTGCTGCTGCTCGACGAACCGACCAACCACCTGGACCTTGACGCCATTGTCTGGCTGGAAGACTGGCTCGCCCGCTACCCCGGCACGCTGGTCATGATTTCGCACGACCGCGAATTCCTGGACGCGATCTGCAACGTCACTGTCCACATCGAGAACCAGCAGCTGCGCCGCTACGGCGGCAACTACACGCTGTTCGAGACCCTCCGCCTGCAGCAGATGGCGCAGCAGCAGTCGGCATACGTCCGCCAGCAGAAGGAAATCGCGCACCTGGAATCGTTCATCACGCGCTTCAAGGCCAAGGCGACCAAGGCGCGCCAGGCACAAAGCCGGGTCAAGGCGCTCGAGAAGATGGAGCGGCTGGCGCCGGTCCACGTCGCGGCCGGCTTCGCGTTCGAGTTCCGCGAACCCGATGCCGCCCCGAATCCCATGATGGTGCTGGATGGCGTCGACTGTGGCTATGCCGAGGCCGATCCGCCGGTGACCATCCTGCACAAGCTGGCGCTGTCGATCCAGAACGGCCAGCGCATCGGCCTGCTCGGCGCCAACGGCCAAGGCAAGTCGACGCTGGTCAAGACGCTGGCGGGCACGCAGGATCCGCTCACAGGCACGCTGCGCCTGGGCAAAGGCCTGCAGATCGGCTACTTCGCCCAGCACCAGTTGGAAACGCTGCGCGACCACGACTCGCCGCTGCAGCACCTGGCCCGGCTGGCGCCGGACACGCGCGAGCAGGAGTTGCGCGATTTCCTCGGCAGCTTCAATTTCCGCGGCGACATGGCAACTTCGCCGATCGAGCCGTTCTCGGGCGGCGAAAAGGCACGGCTCGCGCTCTCCCTGATCGTCTGGCAGAAACCCAACCTGCTGCTGCTCGACGAACCGACCAACCATCTGGACCTAGACACGCGCGAGGCGCTGACCATGGCGCTCGCGCAGTTCGAAGGCACGCTGATCCTGGTCTCGCACGACCGCCACCTGCTGCGCGCCACCGCCGACCAGTTCATGCTGGTCGCCGATGGCACCATCAAGCCGTTCGACGGCGACTTGGACGACTACCGCGACTGGCTGCTGCAGCAGGCCGCGGCCAAGCGCAATGCTGCCGCGGCCGCGCACCAGGCGGAATCAGGCGGTGCTGCGACCGCGGTCAACCGCAAGGACCAGCGCCGCGCCGAAGCGGACGAGCGCCAGCGCCTCGCGCAACTGCGCAAGCCGTTGACGAAGGAACTCGATAAGGTGGAAAAGCGCATGACGGTGCTGCAGGCCGCCAAGACGGAGATCGACCAGTTCATGGCCGACGAGACCAGCTATGCCGATGCCAACAAGGCGAAGCTGATGGAAATGCTCAAGCGCCAGGGCGAGGTCAACGGCGAGCTGGAAACGCTGGAAGAGAAGTGGCTGGAACTGCAGGAGCAGATCGAGCAGATTGCGTAGGGGTTCGAGTCCCCTCCCTGCACCACCATGCAGAAGATCGTGGTGATAAAGAAGAACCGGCGCATTTTGCGCCGGTTTCTTTTTATTTTCCCTCAACGGAAATTCTTCTCCCGCCGGATCAACCCCACCGCCAGCGTCAGCGTCAGGATGAACAGCCAGATCAGCGACCACGCCGGCACCGACAGCCCCAGCACCGGCGGCAGCGGTGCCGTGCACAGCCCGTCCGAATAGAAAAGCAGTGGCAGCACCTTGGCCGTCGGCAAGGCATTGACCCAGTTCTCAAGCGGATCGATGCCGCAGCTCGCCTTGGGGTTCAGCAGCAGCGACACGTGATACACGGCCACGGCAATGCCACCGACGCCGGACAGCATGCCCAGCCCCTGCCACAGCGAACGCGTGTTCTGCGCAACGGCGGCCAGCAGCGAGAACAGGCCGATGCCAATAAACGCGAACCGCTGCATGATGCACAGCGGACAAGGCTGGTAGCCCTTTTCAATCTGCAGGTAGAGCGCAAAGCCGACCAGCCCGAATGAGATGATGGCGATCAGCAGGAAATAGGCGCGGGAATTGGCTTGCATAAGCGGGCTTGCATCAACGATAAAACGGATCGGGATCACGGTTGCAGGCACGGGTCCGTGCCGGCTGTTGGTCGGCATTATTACCGATTTTGCGAAATGTGCTCTGCCGCACATGAGGAAACGCCGGGCCCGGCCCTGTGGCGGATTGCCGCAGGGTCGCCGCAAGCTCAGCGGGGACGGCGGGCAACGGCCTCCCAGCCGGCGAGTATCGATCTTCTGGCGGCAACCGGCGCATAGTCGTCATCGCGCCATTGGCGCAAGCGCAGGCGCGTGGTCTCGATTTCGATCGGACCGGCCATCGGTCAGTCGAGATGGCGCACGCGATCGATGGCCTGTTCGATGCGCTCGACCGCGATCACCTCCAGTCCGTCGATCCTTTGCTTGGGCGCGTTGGCCTTGGGGATCACAGCCAGCGTGAAACCGAGCTTCGCCGCTTCCTTCAGGCGTTCCTGCCCGCGCGGGCTGGGACGGATTTCCCCGGCCAGGCCCACCTCGCCGAACACGACCAGGCCACGCGGCAGCGGCTTGTTGCGCATCGACGAGTGGATCGACAGCAGCACGGCCAGGTCGGCCGCGGGCTCGGTAATCTTCACGCCGCCAACTGCATTCAGGAACACGTCCTGGTCAAAGCAGGCAATGCCCGCATGCCGGTGCAGCACCGCCAGCAGCATGGCCAGCCGGTTCTGTTCGAGGCCCACGGCGAGGCGCCGCGGGTTGGGCACGTTGGCGGTATCGACCAACGCCTGCACTTCCACAAGCAGCGGGCGCGTGCCTTCCTGCGTCACCAGCACGCAGGAGCCCGGCACCGTCTCTTCATGCTGCGACAGGAACAGTGCCGACGGATTGCTGATGCCGCGCAAGCCGCGCTCCGTCATGGCGAACACGCCCAGTTCGTTGACGGCGCCGAAACGATTCTTGAAGGCGCGGATCAACCGGTGCGAGGAATGCGTATCGCCTTCGAAATACAGCACGGTATCGACGATGTGCTCCAGCACGCGCGGGCCGGCCAGGCTGCCTTCCTTGGTGACGTGACCCACCAGGATGATGGTGGTGCCGCTGCTCTTGGCAATGCGCGTGAGCTGGGCCGCGCATTCACGCACCTGTGCGACCGAGCCCGGCGCCGAGGTCAGCGCCTCGGAGTACAGCGTCTGGATGGAGTCGATCACCGCTACCTCGGGCTTTTCGACCTCCAGGGTGGCCTGGATCTTCTCCAGCTGAATCTCGGCCAGCAGCCCGAGTGTCGGGCTTTCCACGCCCAGGCGCTGCGCACGCAGCGCAATCTGGGCGCCGGATTCTTCGCCGCTCACATAGAGCACCCGCCGCTGCCCGGCCAGGTTGGCGAGCGCCTGCAGCAGCAGCGTCGACTTGCCGATGCCCGGATCGCCACCGATCAGCACCACCCCGCCCGCCACCAGCCCGCCGCCGAGCACGCGGTCGAACTCGTCGATGCCGCTGGAGAAGCGCGGCACGTCCGCGGCTTCGATCTCGGAAAGCTTGCGCACCATGGCCGATGCCGCCAGCGGCTGGAAGCGCTTGCCCGCGCTGCTGCTTTCCGCCACGGTCTCGACCAGCGTGTTCCACTGCTGGCAGTGCGGGCACTGGCCGGCCCAGCGCGGCAAGGTGCCGCCGCATTCGGTACAGGTGTAGACGGTCTTGGTCTTGGCCAACGGGAGATCCTTGAAGGTAAGTGCCAGGCAAGTGCCGGAAACGCTACGGCCGGCCACCACAGGGCGGCCGGCCGTCAGGACAGATCGCTGAGAGCAGCGCTCAGGCCAGCAGCGGCGAGGCGCTGTCCGACGCGGTGATGGTGGCCACGGTAGTCGGCACCCGCGGCGCCAGCGCGCACATCAGCTCGTAGCCGACCGTACCGCTGGCCTGGGCGATATCGTCGATCGGCAGGCCCTGGCCCCACAGCGTGACCGGGCTGCCGGCCCTGGCCTTGGGGCACGGCCCCAGGTCCACGCACAGCATGTCCATGGAAACGCGGCCCAGCAGTTCGGTGCGCACGCCGTCGACCAGCACCGGGGCTCGGTTCTCGCCCCAGCCGGTGGCGTGGCGCGGGTAGCCGTCCGCATAGCCACAGGCCACCACGCCGATGCGCATCGGCCGCTCGGCAGTGAACATGGAGCCGTAGCCGACCGTATCGCCGGGCTGCAGGTCCTGCACGGCAATCAGTTCACTGTGCAGCGACATGGCAGGCTGCAGGCCGACACCAGCGATGTCGGCCTCGCAGCCAGTGGGCGATGCGCCATACAGGATGACGCCGGGCCGCACCCACGCCCGGTGTGCCTCCGGATGCCACAGCACCGCGGCCGAGTTCGACAAGCTGGCCTCGCCCGGCAGGTTCGCCGTGGCGGCGTCGAAGGTCTCGACCTGGTGGGCGATGCCGCGCGGGCTGTCGGCATCCGAGAAATGGGTCATGTGGACGATACTGCCCACACACGGCATGGCGCGCGCGCGTTCCCACGCCGCGCGGTATTGCGACGGATGGAAACCCAGGCGGTTCATGCCCGTGTTGAGCTTGAGCTGGATTGCCAGCGGGCCTTTCGGGCGTGCGGTCTCCAGCATCCGGAGCTGCTCTTCACAATGCACCGCGGTAGTGAGGCGGTATTGTTCCAGCAGCGGCACGTCCTGCGGCTGGAAAAAGCCCTCCAGCAGCAGGATGGGGCCCTGCCAGCCAAGGTCGCGCAGCTGTACGGCCTCATTCAGGTCAAGCAGGCCGAAACCGTCGGCCGCGCGCAGGCCGGCAAAGACACGGCGGATGCCATGGCCGTAGGCATTGGCCTTGACCACGGCCCACACGCGGGAACCAGGCGCGTGGCGGCGGGCGACCTCCAGGTTGTTGGCAATGGCGGGTTGGTGGATGACGGCGTGGATCGGTCTTGGCATGAAGTGACATCTCGCAAGGCTTGCATCGCTGTCCCTGGCAGAATCCTTCAGACGCCACGGTGTGAGTCGAACGTCATGTCCTGCAGTATATGCACCAGATCAGGGAAGACCCGGTCTGCGGCCAGCGATGCGCAGTCGTTATTTGAACACATCTGTGGCCGCCCACCGGGAAATCCCGGGGAATCGCAGCGTGCCCCCGCTGTCAAACTGGCGCCTTTGCGGATTCGGGATTGTCGTGTTTTCGTGATATAAAGCCGGACGCTAAGGCCATGTTCTAAACGCGAAGCAATATGTCAATGACGGTCAGGCAAGCCGCGCGACGCCACGACGCCACGCATCCGACACAGTTCGACACGGCCGCAGCCCAGGGTCCCCTGCAACAAACCATGGCCGCGCCGCTGGGCGTAGCCCTTCCCATAGCGCACGCAGAACGCGATGGAGACAAAGTCGAAAGCATGAAGAAGGGTTTTTATACCATCATGGCCGCGCAGTTTTTTTCGTCGCTGGCCGATAACGCGCTGCTGATCGCCGCCATTGCCCTTCTCACCGAGTTGCATTCCCCGCAGTGGATGACGCCGCTGCTCAAGCTGTTCTTCGTTCTCTCCTACGTCGTCCTGGCCGCCTTCGTCGGCGCGTTCGCCGACTCCATGCCCAAGGGCCGGGTGATGCTCATCACCAACGCCATCAAGATCACGGGCTGCGCCATCATGATGTTCGGGCTGCACCCGTTGCTGGCCTACGGCATCGTCGGTTTTGGCGCGGCCGCGTACTCGCCGGCCAAGTACGGCATCCTGACCGAGCTGCTGCCCCCGGAAAAGCTGGTGATGGCCAACGGCTGGATCGAAGGGCTGACCGTGGGATCGATCATCCTGGGCACTGTGGTGGGCGGCGCGCTGATCTCCGTACACATTTCGCAGATCCTGCTGCACTTTGACATCCCTTACGTCGACACTGGCATCAATACCCCGGCTGAAGCCGCAATGGTGGTGATCATGCTGTTCTACGTGATCGCCGCCGTCTTCAACCTGTTCATCCCCGATACGGGCGCCCGCTACCCCCAACAGGAAAAGAACCCGATCAAGCTGATCGCGGAGTTCGGCGACTGCTTTGTCGCACTGTGGCGCGACAAGCTCGGCCAGATCTCGCTGGCCGTGACCACGCTGTTCTGGGGCGTGGGCGCCACATTGCAGTTCATCGTGCTGAAGTGGGCGGAGAAATCGCTGGGGCTGAACCTGTCTCAGGGCGCCCTGCTGCAGGCCGTGGTCGCGGTGGGCGTGGCCGTCGGCGCCATCATGGCAGCGGCACGCATTCCGTTGCGCAAGTCGCTGTCCGTGCTGCCCTTCGGCGTGGCCATGGGCGCCACCGTGATGCTGATGGCTTTCTACACCAAGGACGCCATGCCGCACGTAACGGTGGACGTAGCGGGCCTGCACATGCCGCTGTACATGGCCATCGCCTACATCTTCCTGATGCTGGTGGGTGCCATGTCCGGCTATTTTGTCGTGCCGATGAACGCACTGCTGCAGCACCGCGGCCACGTCCTGCTCTCGGCCGGCCATTCCATCGCCGTGCAGAACTTCAATGAGAATGTCTCAGTGCTGCTGATGCTGTGCCTGTATGCATTGCTGATCAAGCTGAACGTGCCGATCGGCATAGTGATCGTCGCGCTGGGCTTGTTCATCTGCATCACCATGCTGCTGGTCATGAAGGTGCACCGGTACAACATGCGCACCTTCAACTCGCTCGCCATGATTGGCGAGGACAAGCATCACTAGCCCACTGTGTCAGAGGGCTCGATAGCACGCCCCCGAGCCCGGTCCTCCCAGCCCGGCGGCACCACAAACCCACGCGATCGTTCGCGCCACCAGCCCGGCGCTTGCGCGCCGGCGGGTTCCAGCTCGCACAGCATGACCGGCGACTCGCGGCGCCAGCCGTGATCGCGGTGAGGATCGGCAAAACGCTCGGCCAGCGCCTCGCGAAGGGACTCCGCCGCTTCCGTGTCGCCCTCTTCCAGCAGCGCGCCGGACAACCAGCCCGTACGCGGCAGCCGGCACCAGCGCGTGCCTGACGCCTGGCGGGCGCGTGCGAACCAGTCATCGAGCGTGGACCACCAGCCGTGCAGATGGTTGCCGGCAATGCCCAGCCTGTCCAGCCCTTGCGGCACCTGACCGTCGCGATAGAACAGCCACCCCAGCAGATAGACTTCGCTGCGATCGACCGAGCGGTTCAGCAATACCCGCGCCTCTGCCGTGCGGGCCAGCGGCAGCTGCCGGCGCACGATGTGGTCGAGCTTGTCGCCGAGCCGGTCCACGAGGTTCGGCCCGACAAACCCGCGCAGCCCCAGCGGTTGTCTAGCACCGGCATCGACCATCAGGTAGAACTTGGCGGCCATTTCCCAATGCACCACCTCGCCGCTGCCCTGGTCCCGCCAGACGAAGTCGAGTTCGCCGAGCGTCTGGATGCCATGCCCGTGTGCACGCCTGACCGGTACGTTCGCCGCCAGCAGTTCCAGCCCCTGCGCATGGCGCAGCGCGAAATGCAGCAGGCGTTCGGCGTGGCGCCCCAGTCGCAGGCTGCGGGCGCGGCCGGGCTCTTCGGGCAAGGCATCGGTAATGCCGTCGGCAAGTTCGGCAATGGTGGCGGGCAAGACGGCGGGATCTGCCTGGTCAAGCCAGTGCTCCCAGGCGGACAGGGTGCCCGCGGGCCAGCGGGCCAGGCCCGCGCCGCCATTGCCGGCGTCGGACAGGCTCTCGAGCAAGGGCGGGGACAACGTGCACCAGGCCAGGTCGCGCGTGCGTGGCGACTGCGCCTGTCGCCACAGCGGCAGCGCCGGCGCATGCACGCCGTTGCCGCCGTGGTTCAGCGAAAGGTCAGGCCTGAGCTCCCGCACGGTCGTGTACCTCGCGGGCCAGGCACAGGTCTTCCCAGGCGCGTGCCTTGTCAGTCAGGGTGCGCAGCAGGTAGGCGGGATGATAGGTGACCACCACGGGAATCCCCTCGTAGCTGTGCACGGTGCCGCGCAGCTTGCCGATTGGCGTAGTGGTGCGCAACAGCGACTGGGCAGCAAAGCGGCCCAGCACGACAATGACCCTGGGCCGCACCAGCGCGATCTGCCGCTTCAGGAACGGCTCGCACTGCTCCACCTCTGCCGGTTCCGGGTTGCGGTTGCCGGGCGGACGGCACTTGAGCACATTTGCGATAAACACATTGCGTCCGCGCTTGAGTCCCAGCGAGCCCAGCATGTTGTCGAGCAGCTTGCCGGCCTGGCCGACGAACGGCTCGCCTTGCCGGTCTTCATTCTCGCCCGGCGCCTCGCCGACCAGCATCCATTCCGCCCCCCGGTCGCCAACGCCGAACACGGTATTGGTGCGCGTCTTGCACAGTCCGCAGGCCGTGCAAGACGCCACAGCGGCATCAAGCGCCGGCCAGTCCATGGCCCCGATGACAGCCCCGCGGTCCTGAACGGGTGCCATGCGCTCAGGTTCGGCGATGGCAGGCAGCCCAGGCTCTGCAAGGTCCGGCACCAGGGCCATGGCAACGGGAGCCTGCGCTTCGGCGGGCTCCGGCAGCAGCACAGGTTCGGCCGGAGCCTCGGGCTCGGCCAGCATGGAGGCTGGGAGGTCCCCTCCCGCTGCGGCATCCTGCGGGGCGCCCATGGGCTTGCGCGGCACCCACTCCGTCGGAATGCCAAGCACTTCCAGGAACTGCGCGCGGCGGCTCATGCTGCGCCCTCCCCGCCGGGCCAGGCACGGCGCAGCACCAGCGCGTCTTCGCGAGCCTTGCCGAACGCCGGATAGTAGCCCTTGCGCCGGCCGATCTCGACAAAGCCCGCCTCAAGATAGAGCGCCAGCGCTCCCGTGTTGGAGGGCCGCACCTCCAGCAACACGGTATGCAGGTGGTGCGTGTGCGATGTGGCCAGCACCACTGCCAGCATCAGGCGGCCCAGCCCCTGCCGTTGCCGGCGCGGCTCCACGGTGATGTTGAGCAGGTGCATCTCGTCGACCACCGGCATCAGCACGGCATACGCCACCAGCGTGCCGGATGGATCGCGCAGCGTCAGGCCCATATGGCCGGCCTTGATGGAGTTCTCGAAATTGCCGCGCGTCCACGGATGGCTGTAGGCGCGCGCCTCGATCTCGGCCACCGCCTGCAGATCCAGCGCGCTCATGCGCTCGATCGCCCAACCGTCGGCCAGCGCAGGCATGACCGGAATGTCCGGCCAGGCCGGCGCCTCGGCCGCATCCGAACGGTAGGACACGCTCATGATGCGCTCCCCGCAGCCGCCTGCGCGGCGGCCTTGGCGGCAGCAGCCGCTTCGCGCTCCTCGATGGTCTGGGCGACCTTGTCGCGCAGATAGATCGGCATGGCGCGGGCGGCATCGATGGCCTCGCCGCGCGCCAGTGCACGCAGGGCGATGGCCACCATCGGCAGCGCCTGCGGCATGGCCTCGGGCAGCACGCGCGCGGCGCGCGCCAGGCCGGCCAGCCGTTCGCCGAACACCGTGGCAGCGTTGCCGGCCACCCAGAACTCCCCAGCGGGCAATGCCACGGTTTCGGGCGGACCAACCAGCATCGGCGTTTCGGCCACCCATTCGTGCGCGGCGGCATCCCAGCGGAAGGCGCCCGAATAGGCCTCATCCATGCGCGCATCCAATGCGACCAGCACAGACACATCCGGCGGCAAGGCAGGCGTGGCGCCGCGTGCGCTTTCCGCGCAGGCCATCAGCGTATTGACCGGAATGACCGGCAGCCCGGCCCCGAAGGCCAGGCCCTGGGCCACGCCGCAGGCGGTGCGCAGGCCCGTGAACGAACCCGGGCCGGCCCCAAAGGCTATGGCCGCGCAATCGGCCAGCGCAATGCCGGCCTCGGCCAGCAGTTCGCCCGTGGCGGGCAGCACGCGCGCGGAAGAGCGCGCGCCGGTATGTTCATGGCGAGACCATGACTCGACCGCGCCATCTGCCGTGGCACGGCCCAGTGCGACAGAACACCACTCGGTGGAAGTTTCGACAGCAAGAATCCAGGACATGGCGCGATTGTAGCCGGTGACGCCCCAAACCGAGTCCTTCCTCGGTTTTTTGACAGGTGTGCGTGCCGGGTTGGGGGCTATCATCGGGCCACTCTTTTCTCTCGAACCCTCCAGGAGACCCCATGAGTGACCTGCAAGCCCGCTTCGACCAGGCCCAGATCGATGTCAAGCAGCTCAGCGAGCGCCCCAGCAACATGACACTGCTGCGCCTGTATGCGCTGTTCAAGCAAGGCAGCGAGGGCGACGCCCACGGCGACAAGCCCGGCATGACCGATTTTGTCGGCCGCTACAAGTTCGAAGCGTGGGAAGCCCTCAAGGGCACCACCAGGGATGCAGCGATGGAAAGCTACATCGCTCTGGTGGAAGAATTGCGCAGCGGCGCCACGAACTGATATCCGCAGGCGCCGGCGTCAACCGCCTGGCACCGGCTTCGGCCGGATGCGCCAGGACGCCAGGATGGCCGTGGCAATCACCACGCCCACGGCCAGGAAGGTTTCATCGAAGGCGCGGATGCGCGCGGCCTGCGCCAGCACATCGCCGCCCTGCCCCAACACCGCGCCATGCTGGTTCAGCCGCCATTGCAGGCCAACGCCCGCCAGGCTGACGCCGATCGCCCCGCCGAGCTGGCGTACGAAATTGATGCAGCTCGACCCCTGCGCAATCAGCGAGAAATCCACGCCGCGCATCGACCCGAGCGTCAGCGACGGCAGGATGCAACCCAGGCCAATACGCCCGAGCACCGCCAGCGCCACCAGCACCAGGTACGGCGTGGACGGCGAGCCCGTCGCCATCAAAAGGAACGACAACGCCAGCAGCACAAGGCCGAACGACACCTGATGATGCGGCGACACCCGGTGCGTGACGCGCCCCGCCACCGCAATCGTCAGCGCCAGTGCGACGCCGGCCGGCAGCAGCACCAGGCCCGCGCGCGACGGCGTGTAGCTCAGCGCCATCTGCATGTACACCGGCAGCAGGTAGGTCGAGCCGAACAGGCCGGCGCCGTAGATGAAAGCCACCACCGCGCCCGCAGAGAACTGCCGGTAGCTGTACAGCCGCATGTCCATCAGCGGATCGGCCGCACGCAGCTGCCACATCACGAACACCACAATCAGCACCACGCCCAGGCCGGCCAGCATCAGCCCGGCGGTCACGCTTTCGCGCATTTCCACCAGGCCGTTCAGCAGGCAGACCGTCGCGATGCCGGCCAGCGCCAGCCCGCGCCAGTCCAGTGGCTTGCGCTCGCCCATCATGATCGAATCGACGGCCATGAAGCGCCGCGCCATAACCGCGCCAAGCAGGGTCAGCGGCACCACCACGAAGAAAATGGAACGCCAGCCAAATGCCTCCACGAGGAAACCGCCCAGGCTTGGCCCGAGCGCCGGCGCCAGCACCACGCCGAATCCGAACAGGCTCATGGCCTTGCCCTGCTCGCGCTCCTCGAACACGCGCAGCACCAGGATGTTGGGCAGCGGCTGCATGATGCCCGCCGCGGCGCCCTCGGCCACGCGCATCGCGATCATCACGCCATAGGTCGGCGACAGCCCGCCCACCAGTCCGCCCACGCCCAGCAGCGCCAGCGCGCCCAAAAAGGTACGCCGCAGGCCATAGCGGTTGAGCAGCCATGGCGTGAGCAGCATCGCCAGCGTCATCGCGATCATGAAGCTGGCCGCCACCCACTGGGCACGTTCCTGCCCCAGCACGAAATGCCGGCTCAGGTCCGGAATGGCAACGTTGATGATGGTGGAGGAAACGATGGACGACATCGTCCCCAACATGAGCGTGAGCAGCACCAGCCAGCGCAGCCGGTCGCCATAGCGCTCGCGCAGCACAGCGCGGGTCGGCCCGCCCGACCCGCCGCCGGAGCCCTCCGGCGCAAGCGGGGCGCGGCTCACCCCAGGCGCCCCGTGGCGGCGATCTCGCGGATCTTGCGGACGGTGTCGATGTCGGCCTCGTGGTAGGCGGACTTGACGATCTCGGCGTAGCGGTCGTCGCCGCTGGCGTCCACGGCCGGCATGGTCGTGTCGTAGACAAAGCGCAGCAGCAGTGCACCCGGCGCAGGGGTCTCGATCACCATCGTCAACGTGCCACCGGCGTGTTCGGCCGTGGCGGCGGTCTCATAGCGAACCTGGCGGCGGGGTTCGAACACCACGCGGTCACGGATAGCCGCCGCGCCGAAATGCAGCACGCGGCCGATCCAACCTTCGCCGCGGCCGACGACTTCCGCCCGGTCCAGGCCCAGCACGAATAGTTCGGGCGACTCGGCGCGCAGGACCAGCCCTTGCCAGAGCTGGTCAGGCGTGAGCGGATCCAGTTGAGGATTGCCTGGATCGTTGATCTCTACCAAGTGCTCGAAACGCAACTTTCCTCTCCATGTTTTGATGTAATCGATATTATGAAGTGTCTTGCCTGTTCGTCAGCACCATTTCACTGCGCAGCGCAGCATCGGCGCCACGCTTGCCCGGAGTCACCGCATGGCTCCGAACGCCAGGCCTGAAGCCCAAGGTCCCCAGGATGCCGATGCCCGCTTGGCCCTCGGCGATGCGCTGCAGCCCGCGGTGCGCGAGCTCCTGGCGCGGTGATATCGCTCCTGACAGGAGTTGTCAGGAGTAGAAGCGCACAATGCGCGGGCATTCCGCCCCCGAAGCTGTCAGGAGACCGTAATGGAGTTACTGATCAACATTGATGTCGATGACCTGCCGCGCGGCATTGGCTTCTACCAGGAAGGACTGGGCCTGCGCCTGAGCCGCAAGTTGTTCGACGAGACCGTAGCCGAAATGACGGGCGGCGCCACGCCCATCTACCTGCTCGCCAAGCCGCCCGGCTCACGCCCGACCACACGCGCCGATACCCGGCGCGACTACCGCCGGCACTGGACGCCGGTGCACCTCGATTTTGTCGTGGATAACCTCGAAGCCGCCATCGAACGCGCGCTGGAGGCCGGCGCCGAGATCGAGGACTGGCCGCAGGAGTTCGACTGGGGTCGGCAGGCCACGCTGTCGGACCCGTTCGGGCATGGGCTTTGTTTTATTGAGTGGAAGGGTGAGGGGTATGGGTCGGGTAGGCAATAGCCATGGATGAACAGTTGAAGAGAAGAAGAGCCTCAATCCGCATTCAGAGGAATCTGCTGGTGCAGCCGGGATGGCGCTGGCACAGTGCTGCGCCTGCACAACAGCATCCACCATGTGCCGCGACTCGCGGTCAAACGTTATAACATTGTGCTACTGCACTGATTTCAGCGCGACTAGCGAACCCGAGGTGGCGCAATGAAAGCAACAATTCGCAAGATGGGAAACTCCCAGGGCGTGCTGATCCCAAAACCGATCCTCGCCCAATTGGGCCTGGAAGATGAGGTTGAAATGGAAGTCGAAAACGATGCGCTGGTCATCCGGCGTCCGAGGAACAAACCGCGCCATGGCTGGGCAGAAGCCAGCAAGGCGATCGCCGAAGCCGGCGACGATACGCTTGTCCTGGGTGACTTTCCCAACGCTGGCGACGAAGACCTCAAATGGTAAGTCGTGGCGAGGTCTGGCTGGTTGCACTTGACCCGATGGTTGGCAGCGAAATCCGCAAGACACGTCCCTGCGTCATCCTTTCACCACCTGAACTCCATAACCATCTGCGCACTGTCATTGTCGCGCCCATGATGACCGGCAGTCGCCCCGCGCCATTCCGTACCCCCGTCACATTCCAGGGAAAGACTGGACTCATGCTGCTTGACCAGATCCGCACGGTCGATAAAGACAGGCTGGTCAAAAAGGCCGGGGAGGTCGTCGACGAGACCTTGCTGGCCGCATTGGCTGCCTTGCGCGAGATATTCGCAGACTAGTCCCAGCCAACGGCTCCGCGCCCGGCATTAAATGCCAGATTTTTCATTCCGCTTGAATTCATAAGCATATGAAAAAGAAATAGACGCAAAAATCCCCTGCGCCACCCCGCTTGGACGCAATTGCGTTAATCTGTGGCCCTCGCCTGCCGACCTCACCCGGACTACGGCGAGGCGCCTTTCAAGCCACAAGCTTCCAATAACATCCAAACTCTCCTATGCGCAGCATCTCCCTTTACAAGCGTCTGGCGGTTGTCGTGTCTGCCGTTGGTTTCATCGCCGCCGCGGGCAGCGTGTCGGCCCAGGAACAGACCATCCGCGTGGGCACCGTCAGCGGTCCGGACGCCGAAGTCTGGCAAGTCGTGCAGAAAGTGGCCAAGAAGAACGGCCTGAACGTGAAGGTCGTGGAATTCAACGACTACGTGCAGCCCAACGCCGCGCTCGACGCCGGCGACCTGGATGCCAACAGCTTCCAGCACCAGCCCTACCTGGACAGCCAGATCAAGCAGCGCGGCTACAAGATGGTGAGCGTGGGCTACACCTATATCTCGCCGCTGGGGATTTACTCGAAGAACCTGAAGTCGCCCAAGGACCTGCCGCAGGGCGCCAAGGTCGCCGTGCCCAACGATCCGTCGAACGAGAACCGCGCGCTGCTGCTGCTCCAGTCTCAGGGCGTGATCAAGCTTAAGGCTGGCGCGGGCTCCAACGGTGCCAATGCCACTCCGCTGGACGTGGCCGAGAACCCCAGGAAGCTGAAGATCGTGGAACTGGACGCCGCCCAGCTGGCCCGCGCCATGCCCGACGTCAGCGCCGCGGTCATCAACACCAACTACGCGCTGGCCGCCGGCCTGCAGCCGACCAAGGACGCGATCGGCCTGGAAGACATCCACAGCCCATATGCCAACATCATCGTGGTCCGCACCCAGGACAAGGACAAGCCGTGGGTGAAGAAGCTCGTGGCGGCTTACCAGTCGGAAGACGTGAAGCAGTTCATGAAGGCCCAGTTCAAGGGCGCAATGGTCCCGTCGTTCTGACGGACTGATCCGGATGCGGGGCTGGCCCCGCATCCGCTTGCCCTTCCAACGGGCAGGCACCCTCCCCAACCCTCGTTCCGCAAGCAGCAACCCACATGCAATGGTGGCTCCGCACCACCGTTGTATGCGCACCGCGCCTTGCCGGAAAACAGGGGCCGCAAACGGATGCATGCTACAGTGAGCGTCCTTCAACGCGAGAGCCCCCTGCATGCCGCGCTGCGCCAATGATTCCACGCTGACACGTGACGGGCTCCCTGGCCGTCACACATGGTGCATCGTGGATCCCCGACCGCGCCGGCAACCCCAGGCGATCCCCCCGCGTAGCACAATCTGCCGGCGCCACTGCGACGCATAGGACAGCGGCCCCAAGACAGGCCGCACCCGGCAACTGAAGCGGCCAGCAAGTGCCGTGGAATCAACTGGCACGCCAGTCCCATCAACCACCCCTGCTGTGCCTGCCATCAAGGTCCTGCGGGACCGCGCCAGTTACTCACCTTTTTACATGTGACCATGCCTCGACGTCTGCCCTTCCCAAGTAGCACGCTCTCCACGGTGGTACGGCTTGTTGCCGCGCTGCCGTTGCCTGTCGCGCATGCGGCCGGGCGCATGCTGGGGCGGCTCGTGTACGCGCTGCCGGGCCGATACCGGCGGCACCTGCAGCAGAACGCCATCCAGGCCGGCTTCGCTGCGCCAGCCTTTGCTCGACAGGCCGCCGGCGAGACCGGTGCCATGATGACCGAACTGGCCCATGTCTGGTTTCGCAGCCAGGACTGCCTCGACAAGGTCATTTGCGACGACTGGGAGGTGATCGAACGCACCCTGGCGGAAGGCCGCGGGCTCGTCATGCTGACGCCGCACCTGGGATGCTTCGAGTTGGCCGCCCGCTACGCCGCGGAACGGATCTCGCTGACGATCATGTTCCGGCCCCATCGCAAGGCGTTGTTCCGGGACCTGCTCGATACCGTGCGCGGCGCGTCGAAACTGAAGGCAGTTCCCGCAACCGCGCAAGGCGTGCGCGCCTTCGTACGCGCATTGCGGCAAGGCGAGGCGGTCGGCCTGTTGCCTGATCAGGCGCCCAAGGGCGATGGCGTCTGGGTACCGTTCTTCGGCCGCAAGGCCTATACGATCACGTTGCCATGCAAGCTCGCCGCGCAAACCGGCGCGCCGCTCATCATTGCGGCTGGCGAGCGCCTGCCTGGCGGGCGGGGCTGGAGAATGCACGTAAAGCGCCTGACAGGTCCACTACCGCCGACGGCTGAAGAGCAGGCGGCATGGATCAATGCCGAGGTGGAAGAAATGGTCCGGCGCTTCCCCGAGCAGTATCTTTGGGGCTACAACCGCTACAAGGTCCCGTCCGGCACGCAGGCGCCCGATGAAAGTGGCGCCAAGGCTGCCAGTGCATCGTGACTGCCCGCAGCCCGGCGCATACCCTGCCTATTTGAGGTACTTCATCGTCGCAACGCCTGTTGCGACCAGCAGTTCTTCATCCAGCCAGACTTCGGCGCGCGAAAAGAAGATCGAACGCCCGCGCCGGTCGACCATCCCTTTCGCGGTCAGCAGCCTGCCCGTGCCGTTGCTCAGGAAGTTCGAAGTCAGCGACAACGTGACGGCATGCAGCGGCGCCTCGCCCGCCGGCGAGTAAAGGCCGGAATAACCGGTCGCAGCATCGAGCAAGGTACAGATGGTGCCGCCGTGGATCACACGGCTTCGGTTAAGCATGTGCGGGGCGACGTCCAGCTCCAGCTCCACGTAATCGCGGCGCCACTGGGTGATCCTGACACCGGCGCTTTCCAGTGCCGGGTTATCAAGGCAGAATCCGCGGCTCTCTTCACCGATAACAACGTCCGCGGCGCGGGCGGTCTCTAGGGATTGGTCTTTCATTTCACAAATCGGCGCCGCTCCTGACGGAGGCAAGCGCTTGACAGGCAACAAGGGGGGGTACACCGGGCTGGCCTTCCTGCCACTTTTGGTTGATCGCCAGACACCATGTGCGGCAGTCATCAGGAAGCGCTGACCCGTTTGCTATCGCACGACAGCAAGGGCGTAACTTGCTGCGATTTGCCCCTCTACGTAAATCTCGATTTCGCGAACGGTCCCTTTTGTCCGCATGAATGCTGGTGCAAGAATCCGGCTATCGGCGCCGGCATCAATGTGCCGACGCCCCCTGATAACCGTCCGTCAGCGCCTTCAGGCACGCCATCACATCGCGCATTTCCACCTCGATCATCAGGGGCTTGTCGCCTGGTTTGCCGCCGAACGGGCTTCCATGCTGATGTTGAACAGAGAACGCCCTTTACGCTTTGGACGTTTCAGCGAGTATGTCGCGGATCGCCTGTTCGAAGGCTTCCACCGGTTGTCCACCGGTCACGAGGTAGCGGCGGTTGAAGATGATCGCGGGCACGGAATGGATGCCCATTGCCTGGTTCTCCCGCTCTGCCTCACGGACCTCATCGGCATAGTCGTCGCCTTGCAGCACCTGACGCGCCCGCGCCGCGTCAAGTCCCACGGATTCCGCGACCTCGGCCAGCACGTCATGGCTGCTCGGATCCCTGCCCTCGGCATGGTAAGCCTCCAGCAGTGCCAGCTTGAGCGGCAGCTGGCGGCCCTCAAGCCCGGCCCAATGCAGCAGCCGATGCGCATCGAAGGTGTTGTAGACGCGCGTACGCGGGCCAAACTTAAAGCCAATGCTGGCACCACGCTCGCGGATCATCGCCTGGGTCTCGGCAATCTGTTCCGGCGTGCGCCCGTATTTCGTGCCGAGGTACTCGACAATGGCCTCGCCACCCGGCCCCATGTCGGGATTCAGCTCGAAAGGATGCACGGCAATCTCGGCCTCGACAGCATCGCCGAGGCGCGACAGCGCAAGCCGGAGCGAGGACAGGCCAATGGCGCACCAGGGGCACGATATATCGGAGACGAAGTCGATGCGGAGCGGTTGGGTCATGGTGTTAGTGGCGAACTGTGGAGGAAACGGCCTGATCCGGGATAGCGGCGACGAACAGGGTAACGCGAATTGCCAGGGCTTGCAGAAGCCAGGTCTCGTCAGAGCCTGCCGGCACGGATTCGTTCATTGCGAGCCCCCGATGGGACGAAGCCGTATGCTTGCATATTGCGTTTCGCGAGTAACATCGAACTCGCAAGCGTGGCATGGTTATCGGAGGTGCCCCCATGCGCCAGTTGAAACTGAGCAAGGCTTTTACCCTGATCGAACCGGGGCCTGTGGTCCTTGTGACAACCCATGACGGGAAGAAGGACAACATCATGACCATCTCCTGGACCATGGTGATGGATTTCACCCCGGTGTTTGCCATCACCACAGGCGAATGGAATTACTCCTTCGCAGCGTTGCGCGAAAACAGAGAGTGCGTCATTGCCATTCCCACCGTCGAGTTGCTGGACAAGGTGGTTGGCATCGGGACGTGCACCGGGGCAGACACAGACAAGTTTTCCACGTTCGGGCTCACACCCGTGCAGGCCGGGCTCGTCAGGGCACCCTTGATCAAGGAGTGCCTCGCCAACATCGAATGCAAGGTCATCGACATCGTCGAGAATCACGACATTGTTGTGCTGGAGGGGGTCGCCGCATACATCGATACCGCACGCAAGGAAAGGCGCACGGTTCACGCGGTTGGTGACGGAACGTTCATTGTCGACGGCCGCAAGATTGACCGGAGGAAGATGATGGCCTCCAAGCTTCCATCCGGTGTCTAGCGATGTCCAGCGTTCGTTGGCCGGCTCTCCCAGGTTGGAATGGCTTCCGGACTGCGAAACCGGGGTATGGCGTCATGGGTTCCGCGCGGGTTGAGGCGCTACGCCATGATATTGACGCCGCCATCTACGTACAGCGTCTCGCCTGACAGCCGACGGGCATAGGGTGTGGCCAGGAATGCGCACGTAAATCCGACATCCATGACGTCGACCAACTCGCCCAGCGGTGCACGCTGCGCTGCGTCCGCGAGCATCAGGTCAAAATCCTTCAGCCCAGAGGCGGCCCTGGTCTTGAGCGGCCCCGGCGATATCGCATGCACGCGAATTCCACGAGGCCCAAGCTCATACGCGAGGTAGCGCGACACGGCTTCGAGCGCAGCTTTTACCGGGCCCATGACGTTATAGTTGGGCACGACCTTGTTGGCACCGTAGTAGCTCATCGTGAACATCGTGCCGCCGTCCCGCATCAGCGGAGCAGCCAGGCGTGCCATCCGGACGAAGGAATGGCAGGAAACGTCCATCGCTTTGGCGAACCCTTCGGCAGAACAGTTCAGCAGTCCGCCCTGCAGGTCGTCCTTCGGTGCCCAGGCGACCGAGTGCAGCAGGATATCGAGCTTGCCCCATTTGTCCTGGATCTCCTTGAACAGTGCCTCCATCTCGGCCTGGCTGGATACGTCGAGTGGGAGGAAGATCGGTGCCTCAAGCTCCTGCGCCACCGGCTCGACATACTGCCTGGCCTTGTCGTTGGCATAGGTGATCGCTACCTCCGCACCCAGCTCGCGAAAGGCCTTGGCGCAGCCATAGGCGATTGAATGCTCATTCGCGATGCCGCAGACCAGTGCCTTGACATTGGCCAGGATCGGCTGTTGTACCTGAACTGTCATCTCACCTCTCCTTGGAGATTCGTCTCGCTCCGCGTGCTGACGCCCATGAAACCACCCACCATCACCGTGGCGCCATCGGGAATCATGCGTGCCGCATCCTCGCTCGAGATGGTCTTCATCGCGCCCCCGCGTCGATCAATGCCTTGGTATGCCTGGCGATCATCAGTTCTTCATCCGTCGGGATCACCCATACCGCAACCTGCCCGGATGCCTGGCTGATGCGCGCCGCGCCACTGGCATTGGCCGCGGCATCGACCGTTACCCCCAACCAGGCCGCCTGGCGGCACACGCGGTCCCGGATCACGGCCGCATGCTCGCCAATGCCTGCGGTGAAGACCAGCGCGTCGAGGCCCTGGGCCGCCGCGGCGAGCGAGCCGAGCTCCCGCCCGATACGGTAGGTGTACAACTCCACCGCCAGGCGGGCGCGCGCTTCGTCGCTGGCGAGCAGCACCCGCATATCGCTCGAGATGCCGGAAACGCCGAGCAGTCCGGACTTGCGGTAGATCAGGTCCTCGATGTCGCGAGCGTCCATGCCCAGCTCGCTGATCAGGTACAGGATCACCCCCGGATCGAGGCTGCCGCAGCGCGTACCCATCGGCAAGCCGTCGACCGCGGTGAACCCCATGGTGCTGGCCACGCTGCGTCCGGCCACAAGTGCACACATGCTGCTGCCGTTGCCAAGGTGGGCCACCACGGTGCGGCCGGCCGCGGCCCCGGCGTCGACACCGGGCAGGACGCTGGCGATGTACTCGTAGGAAAGCCCGTGAAAGCCGTAGCGCCGGATGCCGCGCTCGGTCATCGAAGCCGGCAGCGCAAAGGCCTGGGCGATCTCCGGCTGCGCCCGGTGGAAGGCGGTGTCGAAGCAGGCTACCTGTGGCAGCTCCGGCCGCCGTTCGGCGAGTATCCGGATCGGCTTGAGGTTGTGCGGTTGATGCAAGGGCGCCAGCGGGCAAAGCGTATCCAGCTCTGAAAGAAGTTCTTCGCTTACCAACGCGGGCTGCGTGAAGCGTACACCGCCATGCACTACGCGGTGCCCCACTCCGACAAGCGTATGGCCTTCGCCATGACCTCGCAGGAAGTCCGCAAGAAAAGCAACGGCACCGCCATGTCCCAGCTCGGTCCCTTCCCCCCACTGCCTGGCCTCGACTTCCGTGCCGGAGGCATCCGACGCGCGGAAGCTCGGCGACGTGTAGAGGCCGTCGATGCTGCCCCGCAGGACCAGTTTGAGTGCGTCGCCGTGGGCATCGTAAGCGCAGTACTTCAGGCTCGACGAACCCGCGTTCAGAACAAGGATCACGTCAGCCATATCATCACCCCCGTATCTGGCCGGATTCCCGGCGAGCCTTGGCCACCAGCGCTGCCACCGCACATGATGCCAGGCGGGTCATGACAGCGTCGGCGCGGCTGGTGAGGATGATGGGCACTCGCGCGCCCAGCACGATGCCCGCAGCATCGGCGCCGGCCAGGAATGTCAGGCTCTTGGCGAGCATATTGCCGGCGTCCAGGTCTGGCACCAGCAGCACGTTGGCCCGCCCGGCCACTGGCGACTCGATCTTCTTGATGCGTGCGGCATCCAGGTTGATGGCATTGTCCAGTGCAAGCGGGCCGTCGACCACCGCACCGGTTATCTGGTGCCGGTCGACCATCTTGCATAGCGCGGCCGCTTCCACAGTGGACGGCACCTTTGGATTGACCGTTTCCATCGCCGAGAGGATCGCAACCCGTACTTCCTTGACCTGAAGCGCGTGCGCGAGATCGATGGCGTTCTGCAGGATATCTGCCTTTTCCTCCAGCGTCGGCGCGATGTTGACGGCGGCGTCGGTAATGATCAGTGCGTCCTCGTGGCCGGGCACATCCATCACGAAGCAGTGGCTGATCCGCCTGGCCGTGCGCAAGCCGCTATCTCCCCTGACCACCGCCCCCATCAGCTCATCGGTGTGCAAGCTGCCCTTCATCAGGGCCTCGGCCTTGCCTTCGCGAACCAGCCGCACTGCGGCAGCAGCGGCGGCATGGCTGTGCTCGGCATCGACGAGCGGATACTGGCTGATATCGATCTCATTGGCACGGGCAACCTCTTCGATGCGATCGCGCGGCCCAACCAGGATCGGTGCAATCAGGCCCAGCCGCGCTGCCTCTACCGCCCCCTCCAGCGAACTCCGGTCGCAAGGATGGGCGACCGCGGTGGGCGTGGGTGGGATGGACTTGCAGTAGTCGATCAAACGCTGATACTTCTCGTGTATGGCATTCACGGGCTTTCTCCTGCGTCACCAGGTTGCTGGTGGTTTCCGGCGGCCGCCGGCACATGGCACTAAGAGGCGCGCACAAGCGGTACCGCGGCGCGACGCGGCCGGTCAGCCTTGACCGACAGGACCGCTCGGATACGCTCCAGCATCGCGGCCTGCTCGGCCGTCGGCGCACTACCAAGCAGCCGCTCGTCGACCCTGAGCTTCTCGGCGAGTGCCTGCAGGCGGTCGCGATCGGTCTTGTCACGTAGAAGGGCTGGCAGCGTCTCAAGCGCCTGCTCCGGCGCGTACAGCGTGATGAGTTCCTGCTGGCCACGAATCCGGCGCCACGCCTCCGGCAGCAGTTCCGGCAGCAGTTCTGCGTAGTCCGTCACCAGTTCCTTGCGCAGTTCGAGCCTCGACAGCGGCAACGGCTCGCCCTCTCGCTTGAGCAGGCATGCCAGCCGGGCGATAGCCTCCGCGTAGCCGCCCTGCTCGATCGATGCCAGCGCTGCCTTGACCTCCGGCAGTTCCCGTGGCTCGGTAACCGCCGGCGGACCGGCATGTGACATCTTGTCCGGCGGAATGAAGGAGAGCAGATTCGCGTACAGGTTAAAGAAGGTGGCTTCCGTCATCGCATCGCGCACGGCACGGTAGGCGTCAAGACCTGCGCTGAGCATTTCCGCGCCGGCCTGCTCACGCTGCCGCAGGGGATGGTCGGCGTCCAGCGCCTGCCGGTTCGCCCTGACCGCATCGGCAGCGGGGCCCAGCCACGCCATCCACGGATTCAGGTCCGAGAACGCCCAGTTCTGCATCCGTAGTGGATGGAACTCGCGCAGCATTCGCGCCGTCGCCTCGTTCGACATAGCCTGCACGTACGGCTGGGCGAAGAGTTCATAGGCGCGCTGGTTGAATTCCGACACGGCAGCCACGGCCTCGAACGGCTTCTCGTCTGCACGCTCGAAGCGGTTGAGCCTTTTCGCTATCTCTTCGAGCGAATGTTCGTGGAACTCGACCTCGTACTCGACGCCGCTACCAGACTTGCGTTCGTGGATCACCATGCCATAGAGCCCCGGAGGCAACAGCTCGATGCTCTGCAGCACGGAAACAATCTGCGCGTGCTCCTTCTGCGCGACCTTGCCCGAGACGAAGATGCCGAGGTGGCCGACGTCCTGGTGCATCATCCCGACGATGACCTGACCTCGGGCCTTGATCTCCTCGGTGCTCCCATAGACATCCACCACCCAGTTGAATGCCTGTTGTGGCGGCGTGATGTTGTCCCCCATCGAGGCAAACAGCACGATGGGCGCCTTGATGTCGCGTAAATCGAAAGCCTTTCCGCCGGCATCCTTGACATCGCCGCTCCAGAGCTTGTTGCCCACGAAGAGGTTGCGCGTGATCCATTCGATCTCTTCGCGGTTCATCAGGTAATAGCCGCCCCACCAGTGTTCGAACTCCAGGAAACGCGGCGGCTCGGTATCGGCCTTGCGGTACAGGTTGTAGTACTTGTCCCACAAGCTGTTGGCGGGGTTCAGGTTCTCGAAATTCTGGACCAGCCAGGCGCCATCGAACTTGCCATTGCCCAGGTCAGCCGTCAGGGAAGCCAGCCAGGTCCCTCCGAGCAGGCCACCTGAGTAGCGCATCGGGTTATCCCCTTCGCCCTCGCTCCAGGCACCGCCCCAGTAAGACATCGGCGCGCCGTTGATGACAATGGGGCCGGTGTCGTCCGGATCCGACGCGGCGAGCATCATGGCGGCCCAGCCTCCCTGGCAATTGCCGATGATGGCCGGCTTCTGGCTGTCAGGATGCAGCGCACGCACCTTCCTGATGAACTGCTGCTCCGCTTCGCACACGTCCAGCAGCGTTTGCCCGGGCTCCGGATCGCGGAAAAAGATGACGAAATAGACTGGGTGGCCCGCGCGCAGTGCCACGCCAACCTGGGAGTCGTCCTTGAAGCCGCCGATTCCAGGGCCGTGGCCGGCACGCGGGTCGATGATGACGTAGGGGCGACGACGGTTGTCGACGGTAACGCCCGCTGGCGGTGTAATCCTCAGCAGCGCATAGTTGACCGGCCGGGCGAAGCTGCGGCCGTCCAGCACGGTTTCGTACTCGAAGTGCAGAACAGGCTTGAGGCCTTGGGCCGCATTCTCAACAAAGTTGTTGCCACGCTGCCTGATTGTGTCCCAGAACAGGATGGCACGCTGCATGCCGTCGACCGCGTAGGCATAGTAGTTCATCGGATCCACAGCGGACATCCAGCTTGCGGGCGTCGCTGCCTCGCCGGCCATGGCTTCCTGCGCGCGATGACTGAATGCCTCCTGCGCATTCTTCAGCCGCTTTTGCAGCACCACGCTCGTCTTGACGCCCACTTCACGCGCGTGAGCCAACTTCTTTCCTGCATCCATGCTGCCCTCCGCTAAAGAAGAATTGCTGCAAACCTCCGGGTCAGGAAAGCCCGATCAGGAGCACTGCGGCGACACCGTGGCTTCGTGGCCTCCGCTGCAGACACGTCTGGCCCCGACAGCGCTTTACTCAGAATTTGTCGACCGCGCTTCAGCTAAAACGCTCCCTCAGAACCTGCGCGCTGATCTGTAGCCCCTTCCAGTACATGCCGTGGATACGCCCTTTCAATTTGTCCAGGGCATCACTATCGAGCGCATCGAAGGTCACCCTGGCGGCAGGCCTGGTGCCATCGCCTTCGAGGTACTCGATGTCGTTGAACTGTGGCAACCCATACTTGACCAGGAAGGCGCCGATTTCCTCGTCCGTGGCGTCAGGACCGATATTCGCAAGCAACAAGACAGACATACACGCCTCCACAGCGGATCAGCACGATCGGGATCAAGAGAAGTACCACCACGTAGAGCGACCATGCGGCGTGAGCGGCACCGTACGCTTCCGCCTGATAACACCACGACGTAGCGTTGTTCAGTTCGAGGGCACCACTCTATCCGGAACCGCAGCGTTGCCCGACATGAAATCTTTCCCACGTCGAGATAAAAAAAGCTTTCACCGCAGGGAATGAGAATGGTTAAGCATATCAAGCGAACATGTACTTGATGGACCGCTGGCGCGGTCGACTTAGACGGTTGCACAAGGGAGACTTGCCACCGGCGATGTCACATGAATGCCTTTGGGGGCCGCATTTTGAGCAAGCTGCACCTGTCACGGTGGGCCCAAGTCCGCGCGTTCTTCCGAACAGGTTCGTCGCCGGTTTGCGGGAGAGATCTGTGGTAGTGAGGATTGGGTTGTTGTGCTTGGCAGGCGTCGAGATCGAGATAGCGCCCGGCGGTACGGTTTCAGCCCAGGTCCATCGCACCGCCCGGGTTCGACGGCGTGCCGTCGGCGACGGGGTTCACCCAGTGGCCGTCCGGAAAGATCCGGAAGTCGCGTCCAATCCGGCGGGCGCCTCGAACACCATCGGGCCATCCTTGCCGAGATCAAGGTAGCACATAGCATGGATCACGTCCGAGTTCGGCGTGGTGACCAGCGTCTTCGCGTCGAGCCGCTTCTTCCGTACCTGCAGCACGTTGTAGCCCGCACCAAACGCTTTCTCCGAACCTGACTTCATGCCGAGCGTGTTGATCAGCGGCATCGCCCGCAGGTAGGTCTGCGTGGCGCGCTGGAAGAACAGTTCGTCCCGCAGCGCCCACGCCGATCTCGCACGCCAGCCGCGCCAGTCCCTCGGCGTCGATATCGGCCAGGCCGACAAGCCAGCCGCGCGAGGCGAATAGCAGCGCCGTCTGGCGGCCGATGCCGGAGGCGGCGCCGGTAATGAAGATGGATTTCCGTTGCGTCATGGCGATCCTGTACGGGTATGGCTTCAGCGCGCCGTGTAGCCGCCGTCGATGACGAGCTCCGAGCCTGTCATGTAGCGCGACTCATCCGACGCCATGAACACCAGCGCCGGCGCGATCTCCTCAGCCAGAGCGAGGCGGCCGAGCGGAATGCGGCTGACGATGTCGGCCTGCAGCGCCTGCCCCACGTCGGCTGGCATGGCGGCCAGCGCGCCGGAAACCATCGGCGTGGCGATGTAGCCGGGGTGCAGCGAGTTCACGCGGATGTTGTAGCCGTGCGCGGCGCAATGCAGCGCGGCAGACTTGGTCAGCAGGCGCACGCCGCCCTTGCTGGCGTTGTAGGCCGCCAGGTTGGGCTCGCCGACGATGCCCTCGATCGAGGACACATTGATGATCGAGCCGCCCCGCCCCTTCATGGCGACGATGGCCTTTTGCGTGCCGAGGAAAACGCCGTCGAGGTTGATCTCCAGCACGGCACGCCAGTCCTTCAGGCTGATCTGCTCGATGCTTCCCAGCCGGCCTACGCCGGCGTTGTTGACCAGCACGTCCAGCATGCCGGCCACAGCGATCGCGCGGTCCCAGTCGGCTTCCTGCGTCACGTCATGCGCCAGCGCTGTCACCGCATGACCCGCCGCCGACAGGCGCTCCGTCTCGGCTTCCACGCGGGAACGGTCGATATCGGTCAGCACAACCCGGGCGCCCTCGCGCGCAAAGCGCTGCGCGGTGGCGAGGCCCAGGCCACTGCCCGCGCCGGTGATCAGGGCAGTCTTGCCTTGTAGTCGGTTCATCTCTGTCTCCCGTCTTATTTCGAATGAATGGCCTGCGCGCGGCTTGCGTCATGGGCAGCCGGCGTGCGTGTCCTCGGTCGGAAAGGCAGCCCATCTCGCGAGACGACGGGCAGCCAGATCAATCAGAGCGGTCCGATCAGCGAACCTGCTCGCTCCAGCAGTGCAGGCCGTCTTCCGCCAGGCCCGCCATCAGCTGGCGATGGCCGAAGGCGCGCGTGGCCGGCTGGAAGCCCGTGGCCAGCAGCTCGCCCTTGAGCAGCCGCTCTGCGGCGATGGCCGACAGCGCACCGGTGGTCAGGTACGGCGACGTCACGTGCAGCAGGATCTGCTTGCCGCCGGTGGTGCCGCGCGCCCAGACCGAGATCATGGTCTGGTTGATCTTCGGCACCTCGCGCGGCGGCGTGGTGGCCATGGCCATGCCCCAGGCGTTGGTGACGTCTTCCAGTTCCTGTTGCGATTTGGTCCTGGCGAGCTCCGCGTACTCCTTCATGCGGCCGACCACGAAATCGACCAGCGGGCCCTTCGGGAAGGCCACCAGCACCGAGCAGTTCAGCACGCGCGGATCCTTCTCCAGCCAGATCGGCTCGAAGCCGCCGCCCCACGGCAGGCCGGCATGGATGGTGTGGCTGCCCGGCACGGCCACGTCGAGCACGGTGTTGGCCGGCCAGGTGGCCATGGCGCCGTTCTGCTTGAGCGGGTTGGGCAGGCACAGCATGCGCAGGAACGACAGTGTCGACGCCACGGTCGGCGCGCTCTTCGGCGCATACAGGATGTCGAGCGAATCGATGGCCGGGTCTTCCAGCGCGATCTCGGCGGCGATCATGCCGGCCGTCCACATGAACGAGCAGCCCGGCGACAGCAGCAGGCCCTTCTCGGCGAAGGCCTCGTGGTACTTGTCGCGCAGCAGCATCGTCCAGTCCTGCTCGCCGGTGGTGTCGAGGTAATGGCAGCCGTTTTCCAGCGCGGCCTTCACCACCGGCTCGCCAAGCTGGCCGAACGGGCCGACCACGTTGATCACGACCTTCGCGCCGGCCAGCAACTGTTTCAGGCTGGCTTCGTCGTGGCTCACGGCCTCGATCTGCACCTGGTGGTCACCCGGCACCCTGGCCAGTTCGGTGGCGATCTTGTCGCGGCTGCGGCCGGCGGCGACGAAAGGCAGGCCGCGCTTCGTGAGGTATTCGGCAATCAGCCTGCCGGTGTAGCCCGTGATGCCGTAAACGACGATGGGATGCTTGGTGGTCATCAGTTGTCTCCTGTTGGGATCTGCGCGGTGCCCGGTCAGGCACCGGTGATTGTGTAAAGGGACTCAGGCAGCGGCGCCGCAGCGCTGCTCGGCAAACACGGCTTCGGGCACGGCTTCGAACTGCTCCAGCAGGAAGCGGTTTTGCGGCTTTTCGGATGCGGTCTTCGGGATAGCGTCGACGACCTGCACGTAGCTCGGCACGAAGTTGGCCTCGAGCACGGCGCGGCAGGCACGGAAGACCGCCTGGGCGTCAAACCCGGCGGCGTGCTTCGGCACCACGCTGGCGACCACGTCCTTCTCGCCGGGCGCGCCGCTGGCAGCCTTCACGCCCCAGACGTAGACGTCATCGACCAGCCCGCTGTCGGCAATCGCCTTCTCGATGAAGCCCGGGTTGACGAAGTCGCCGTTGTGGCGCAGCCCGCCGCCCTTGCGGTAGTGGAAGAACAGCCAGCCAGCTTCGTCCTCGTGGACGATGTCTCCCATCCACAGCCAGCCGTCCTTGCCTTTGGCAGCCGAGGCGGCAGGGTTCTCGAAGTAGGCGACGTGAAACGGCGAGCCGTCCTTCGGGCGGAACAGCAGTTCGCCCGGCTCGCCCTTCCCGACGTCGTTGCCCTGCTCGTCGACGATGCGGTACTGCAGGTTCGGCGCCGGCTTGCCGATGCTGCCGACCGGGCCCACGCCCACCGGCTTGAACGTCAGGCCGCCCTCGGCCGCGCCGTAGAACTCCAGCACGTGCAGGCCGAAGCGCTGCTCGAACTGCGCCCAGATCGCCGCCGGCATGCCGGCGGAGACGACGAAGCGCACCGGGTTGTCGGCGTCGTCGGCGCGCGGCGGCTCGGCATACACGGCGGTGGTCATGCCGCCCAGCAGCGTGAAGCTGGTGCAGCCGTAGCGGCGCGTGATGTCCCACAGGCGGCGCTTGGTGAAACGGCGCGACAGCACGCAGGGGATATGCGCACTCAGCGCAGCGCCGAGCGTGATGCCCTGCGCGTTGGCGTGCGTCAGCGAGAGGCCCGAGTAGAGCCGGTCGCCCGGCTGATAGCCGACCGCGCGCGGCACGATGGCCGCCGACTCGCAGAAGCGCCGGTGCGTCATGACGATGCCCTTGGGGTCGCCCGTGGTGCCGGACGTGAAGATGATCTCCATCGCGCAGCCGGGGTCGGTCGTGCGCAAGCCCAGCGATGGCATCGTATCGGGCAATGCAGTAGCGTAGTCGATCACGCCGGGGAAGGTTGCCGGAGCCGGCGCGCCTTCGTCGGTCGCCAGGCCGATCACCCACTCCAGGCCGGGCACCTGCGCACGGATTTCAGCGACTTGCGCCAGCGCATAGTCGGCAGCGATCACGCCCTTGCAGCGCGCGCTGTTGAGCATGAAGGCGAGCTTGTCGCCGCGCGTGCGGGGGTCGATCGGCACGAATACCGTGCCGGCCACCGAGGATCCCACCATGCAGTCGACGAACTCGGCATGGTTCGCCATCAGCAGCGCGAAGTGCTCGCCCGGCGCCATGCCGCGGTCGATCAGGCATTGCGCCGCGCGCTGGCCGGTCTCCCACAGTTGACGGTAGGTCCGCACGACATCGCGCCCCTCGCCGTTCTCGAAGGTGACGATGGCCAGGTCGGGGTCGGTCTGCGCCCGGTTGGCCACGATGTGGCCGAAGATGTTTTCTTCCAGACTCATGGTGTTACTCGCGTTCGAGGATGGTGGCGACCGTGGCCGCGGCGTCCGTGCCGATGGCGCCGCCGCCGTTGTGGGCCAGCGCGAGACGCGCGCCGGCCACTTGCCGGGCACCGGATTGCCCGCGCAGCTGCTCGGTCAGTTCGACGATCTGCGCGCAGCCGGTGGCGCCGATCGGATGCCCCTTGCGCAGCAGGCCGCCCGACACGTTGACCGGAATGCGGCCGCCCAGCCGCGTATGGCCACCGGCCAGCAGCGCAGCGCCTTCGCCGGGCGCGCACAGGCCGAGGTATTCGTAGGCGAGGATTTCGGACGGCGCCGAGGCGTCATGCAGTTCCACGCACGACAGGTCGTCCGGGCCCACGCCGGCCGCCGCGTAGGCCCGCCGCGCGGCCAGTCCGCCCACGCTGTCGTGCTCCTCATCGCTGCCGTCCCAGCCTGTCGCCAGCACACTCGCGGCGATACGCACGCGGTGGCGCAGGCCCATCTCGCGCGCCTTGCGTGGACTGACCAGCACCACGGCCGCCGCGCCGTCGCCGATCGGCGAGCACATCGGCAGCGTCAGCGGATCGACGATGGCGCGCGACTGCAGCACCTGCTCGACCGTCAGCCGCTCGCGGAACTGCGCGCGCGGGTTCAGGCTGCCGTGGAAGGCGTTCTTCTCGACCACGCGGGCAAAGTCCTCGGCGGTCGTGCCATATGCCTTCATGTGGCCGCGCGCCATCATGGCGTAGATGTCCATGAAGACCGAGCGGGCGGCCGAGGGGCCGGCATCCTCATATGGCAGCCCGGCGGCGCGCGCCATGCGCTTGACGACATTGAGCGCGCCCTCTGGATCTTCCACGTCCACCGCGCTCAGGAAGGCGCCGAGGCTGCGCGACTTGTCTTCGTGAAACAGCTTCTCGTAGCCACATGCCAGCACTATGTCGTAGTAGCCCGCTGTCACCATCGCCGCGGCCTGCTGCAGCGCCGTCGACGATGACGCGCATGCGTTCTCCACGTTGACCACCGGGATTGCCCCGATGCCCATGCCGCGCAGCACCACCTCGCCGCGGATCATCTCCTGCCCGGTCACCACGCCGGCGGCGGCGTTGCCCATCCAGGCGGCCTGCACGTCGGCGGCATCGAGACCGGCGTCATCGAGCGCGGCGCGGATCGCGCCGGCAGCCAGTGCCTTGAGTGTCTTGTCGGCGTGCTTGCCGAAGGTCGTCATGCCGACCCCGGCCACGTAGGCGTTCATCTTCATGGATGGCTCCCGTTCACAGGCGCTCGCGGTCGATCAGCAGCGTGCCGCCCTTGATGGCGAGCATCTCGTTGCAGCCGTCCTCGATCATCGACGAGCGCGCATCGCGCATCAGCTTCTCGACCGGGTACTCGCGCGTCACGCCGTTACCACCGAACATCTGGATGGCGTCGCTGGCCACCTCGAAGGCGGTCTGGGTCGAGGTGATCTTGCTGGCGATGGAGCCCTGCAGCGCCGGCACCGGCGCGGTCGCGTTGAACAGATGGACGCGATGATTCAACGCGCGGGCCGCTTCCACGCGGCGCATCATATGGAACAGGCGCGAACGCACGTTCTGGTGGCGAATGATCGGCACCCCGCCCTGCTTGCGCTCGTGGGCGTAACCATGCGCATGCTCGTAGGCACGTCGTGCAGCGCCTACCCAGATGCTGCCCATCAGCGCATTGGCTTCGGTGAGGATGGCGTAGATGGCCTGCTCGTACTCGGCGCCGGGCCCGGCCAGCAGGTGGTCGGCAGGAATCTGCACACCGTCGAAGAACAGCTCGCCCTGTGGCAGTGCGCGCTGGCCCATCTTCTCCAGCGGCTTGCCACGCTTGACGCCCTCCACATCCAGCGGCACCAGCACCACGCACTGCTTGTGCTCGCCGCTGCCATCGTCATAGGCGGCGAACAGCACGCACAGCTGCGCCACGGTGCCGTTCGAGACCCAGGCGGCCTTCTGGCCGTCGACGACGAAACCGTCGCCCTGCGGACGCACGACGCAGTTGGAGCGGCCGTACTCGCTGCCCGGCTGCGCGCACATGCGGCCGAAGTCGAGCGTATCGCTGCCGTGGTCGGGCTCGGTGATGCCCCAGCAGCCGATCGCCGAGCCTTCGGGATAGCGGGACAGCAGCGCCGTCTTGCCGGTGGCGTAGATCATCAGCCACGGAAGCAGTGACGCGCCCAGCGACACGGCCAGACCGCCGTCGCCGGCGCCGAGTTCCTCGAAGATGATGGGCATCAGCCGGCCACGCTCGCCGGCGGGCAGTTGCAGCAGTTCGCCGAGGGTCAGGCCCAGCTTCTTGAACTCTGAAAAGAGCTGCCAGTACGGGGAATCGGGCTCGATCACCTCGGCCGCGCTGAGCTTGTCCAGGCGTGCCGCAAGGGGTTCCATCACGATCTGGGCGAACTTCCGGGTGCTGGCCTGGATGGCCTGCTCCACCTCGCTCAGGGGAGCCTCGAATCCGGTCGGGCAAAGGGTTACCTGCAGGGCATGCGCAGTCATGGGTGTCTCCGGCGATCTGGGTCTGGTGGAGGGGCCGCGTGCACGGCCTTCGTTGATGGAATGCATTCTCGGCAATCCGCCAGCCTTCCCCCATCCCCTCGCGTAGGCACAAAATGGGGGATGGCAAACGGGGGATGGGACTATCCCTAAGGGTCCCCTATCCCCTACCCGTCACCGGCATACTGGCGACCAGGCCACCCACGATTCGTGCACCACGCACCACTTTTCATCTGTGAGAACCGACCGGAAAAGCTCCCCGAGACTGGACGACCTCTCCTTTCTCAAGCCCAAGGTGACGCCGCCCAAGCCGCCGCTCGGCGTGATTCCCCGCGCGCGGCTGGCCGGGTTGGCGGATCGGGTCGAATCGAGCCTGCTGACCGTGGTGCGCGCGCCCGCCGGCTATGGCAAGACAACCCTGGCGCTGGCCTGGGCCGATGCGCTGCGCCAGCGCGGCGGGCTGGTGGCCTGGCTGTCGCTCGACCCCGAGGACGACGAGCCGCTGCGATTCATGCATTACGTGCTGCGCGCCCTGCAGCAGCCCATGCCGGGGCACGACGACGAAGATGGCGGCACGGGCCTGGGTCAGATCGGCGTGAATGCAAACGAACTGCTGGCCATCGTGCTGAACGAGGCGGCCGAGCATGGCGAAGAGATCTATCTGTTTATCGACGACTTCCATCACATCGCCAGCGAGCCCACGCAGGAACTCGTGACGGCGCTGCTGCGGCACGCCCCGTCCAACTTCCACCTTGTGCTGATGTCGCGCGTGGCGTCGACGCTGCCGCTGAGCCGCCTGCAGGCACAGGGGCAGGTGGTCGAGGTGGACGCCCGCGACCTGCGCTTCACGCCCGAAGAAACCGGCAGCCTGCTGCGCGCCAACGACATGCCCGCGACCCACGCCGCGCCATTGCTGGCGCTGACAGACGGCTGGGCCGCCGCGCTGAAGCTCGCCGTGCTGGCACGTTCGGGGCGCGAGGAGATGGTCTCCGCATCGAACCTGGGCGGCCTCGCACGGCTGGGGGAACTGGCGCGCGAACTGCTGCACCAGTTGCCGCCTGACGAGGTTGCCTTCCTTGAACAGACAGCGGTGGCCGAACGCCTGTGTGCGCCGCTCTGCGAAGCGATGACGGGCGTCGCCGCGAGCCAGGCCATGCTGGAGCGGCTGGAGCGCCGACTGCTGCTGACCCGGCTGACCGAAGATGGCGCCTGGTTCTCCTGCCACCAGTTGCTGCGCGATGTCCTGACGGCTCGCCTTGCCGCCAGCTGCCGCGACACGGTCGCCGCGCGCCACCGCGATGCCAGCCGCTGGTACGCCATGCAGGAAAGCTGGACCGACGCTGTGCGGCACGCCTTGCTGGCAGGCGACCCGAAGCAGGCGGTCGAATGGATCGAACGATGCGCGATGGGTCTGGTCAAGCGCGGCGACCTGCTGACGCTGCTGAACTGGGAAACCCAGCTGCGCACCGCGTTGATCGGCTGTCCGCTTCCGTTACGGCTTGCCATCGCATGGGCGCATGTGCTCGGCGCCTACAGGCCCGACAACGACCGCCTGCTCGATGCCATCGAGGAAGAGGCGCAACTCGCCGAACCGGAGCAGGCTGCCCGCATCCACTGGGAATGCCAGGTGGCGCGCGCCATCGCACTCGCCCTGGGCGAGCGGCCCGGCAAGGCCGGCGAGCTCGCTACGGCCTGCCTGCAGTCGCCACAGGGCGACGCCTGGATGGTCAATTCGGCTTACAACGTGCAGGTCTACGACCACCTGAAGGCGCGCCGCTGGGCGGATTTCTACGCATCGCCGGTACTGCCCTATCGCGAGGACGAGCACGAGAGCAACGTCTTCAGTTCCATCTACCGCTTCACGCTGCGCGGGCTCGGCCATCTGCTGCAACTGCAGGCCGGCGCCGCCGAGCGGAGCCTGAAAGAGGCGCTGCGGCTCGGCATCCGCCATACGGGCACACAGTCTCTGCCGACGACATTGCCGGCTGTCGTGCTGGCGTGGCTGCACTACGAGCGCATGGAGTTCGACGAAGCCGCGCAACTGCTGGAAGGACGGCTCTCCATCATCCCGGCATCGGGGTTCGGCGATGGCATCCGCATGGCCTATGCGATTGCCGCGCGGCTGGAATACCGGCAGGGCAACGCCGAACGTGCCAACGAACTGCTCGAACAGGCCGCTTCCATCGCCCACGGGCTGGGGCTTGTGCATCTCGAAGTCGGCGTGCTGCTCGAACGGCAACGCCTCATGCTGCAGGCGAACCGGCTCTGGGAAGCGCAGGCCTGCGCCAAGCGCATCGAGCAACTCGCCGACCCCGGGCATCCCGATGCCGACTTCGCCGACGACCTGGCCGTCATGGCATCGCTGGCACGCAGCCACCTCGATCTTGCCGAAGGCCGCCCCTCCGAGGCGGCTGCCACGTTCCGCCACTGGCACGACCGCGCCACGGCACGCGGCGACTACCATCTGGCCATGCAGTGCGTCGCCATGCTGGCCATGGCGAGCCAGGCTGCCGGCGATACCCATGCGGCCCACGACGCCCTCTCGCAATACCTGGAACTCGCCGGGCCGAATGGCTTCAAGGCGACCTTGCTGGACTTGGGCTCCGCATCGGACCTGCTTCTGAAGTCCTACTCGACCGGGTCCTCCGCCGGCCAGCTTTCCCTCCCTGCCGCGACGCTATTCCAGGCGATGATCACGCCCGCCGGTCAACAGGGCGGCACTACCATCGCCACGGCCGGTACGCTTCTCAGTCCGCGCGAGCGCGCCATTCTTGCGCTAATCGCACAGGACAAGTCCAACAAGGAAATCTCGCGTGTGCTGAGTATCGCGCCCGAGACAGTCAAGACCCACGTCAAGCACATCTTCGGCAAGCTGGAGGTCAACAAGCGCACACATGCCGTGAAACGAGCGATGTCGCTGCGCCTGTTGCCGCCAGGCGGACAGGCGTGACGCGCCGGCCAAGCCGGCGAAATAGCCACGCCGGCCAAGCACGCCAACCCAATCCTCCCCACAGACCCACAATTCAGCGAAGAACCATAAAAAAACCCGCGGCCAAAACCGCGGGTTTTTTTATTTCATCAAGCCTTAACCGGCTCAGACTTCCTCATACAGCGGCAGCGTCAGGAACTCGGCAAAATCTTCCGACGTCGACATCTGCTCGAAGATCTCGGCAGCGCGGTCATACGTCTTGGTTTCGCCGCCAACCTCGGCCTTCACCTTGGCCAGCTCTTCCGGGATCAGCTTGCGCACCAGCTCGGCCGTGACCTTGGTGCCGTCTTCCAGCTTGCCTTTCGGCGAGCGGATCCACTGCCAAACCTGCGAACGCGAGATTTCGGCGGTGGCCGCATCTTCCATCAGGTTGTGGATCGGCACGCAGCCGTTGCCAGCCAGCCAGGCGCCCAGGTAGTGGATGCCGACGTTGATGTTCATGCGCAGGCCGGCTTCGGTGATCGGGGTTTCCGGCTGGAAGTCCAGCAGGTCCGAGCCCTTCACGTGCACGTCCGGGCGCTGCTTCTCGAACTGGTTGGGCTTGTCGCCCAGCACGGCCACGAATTCCTTCATGGCGGGCTCGACCAGGCCCGGGTGGGCCACCCAGCCGCCGTCGTAGCCGTCGGTGGCGTCGCGCTTCTTGTCGTTGATGATGCCTTGCATGGCGATGGCGTTCTTCTCCGGATCGTTCTTGATCGGGATCAGTGCGCTCATGCCGCCCATGGCGGGCGCGCCACGGTGGTGGCAGGTCTTCAGCAGCAGCAGCGCGTAGGCGCGCATGAACGGCGCGGTCATGGTGACCTTGGCGCGGTCGGCCAGGCAGAAGTCCTTGTCGTTCTTGAACTTCTTGATGCACGAGAAGATGTAGTCCCAGCGGCCGGCGTTCAGGCCAGCGCTGTGCTCGCGCAGTTCGTACAGGATTTCATCCATTTCGAACGCGGCGAGGATGGTCTCGATCAGCACGGTGGCCTTGATCGTGCCTTGCGGCAGGCCAATCTCGTTCTGCGCCATCACGAAGACGTCGTTCCACAGGCGTGCTTCCAGATGGCTTTCCATCTTCGGCAGGTAGAAGAACGGGCCGGCACCGCGTGCGATCTGCTCCTTGGCGTTGTGGAACAGGAACAGCGCGAAGTCGAAGATGCCGCCCGAGATGCGCTTGCCGTCGATGGTGACGTGCTTTTCATCCAGGTGCCAGCCGCGCGGACGCACCTGCAGCGTGGCGATCTTGTCGTTGAGCTTGTACAGCTTGCCCTTCGATTCCAGCGTCAGCGTGCGGCGCACGGCGGCCTTGAGGTTCACCTGGCCCTGCATCTGGTTGTGCCAGTTCGGGGTGTTGGAATCCTCGAAGTCGGTCATGTAGCTGTCAGCGCCCGAGTTGAAGGCATTGATGACCATCTTGGCCTCGACCGGGCCGGTGATTTCCACGCGGCGGCATTCCAGGGCCTTGGGAATCGGGGCAACCTTCCAGTCGCCTTCGCGGATGTGCTTCGTTTCGGGCAGGAAGTCGGGCACTTCGCCGGCGTCCAGGCGCTTGGCGCGCTCCACGCGGGCGGCCAGCAGTTCCTGGCGGCGCGATTCGAAGGCGCGGTGGAGTTTGTCTACCAGCGCCAGGGCTTCCGGTGTGAGGATATCTTCGTAGGCCGGCAGGATCTCGCCGGTAATCTTCATGCCCGCGGGCAGCGTGATAGCCATCAGTCTTCTCCTGTTAGTCGATAGCTGGTTAGAGGGTCGACCGCTCGTTGCCGTTCAGACGTCCACGCCTTGGGCGCGGACGAATTCGAGCAGGTCATTCATGTCGTGTCCGGTGCCGGAGGGCGCTACGTCGAGCCGCTCCGCCGGGTGGCCGGCACGGTTGATCCAGAACGTGGTGTAGCCGAACCAGGTGGCCCCGCACGCATCCCAGCCGTTGGAAGAGACAAAGAGGATCTCCTCGGCCGGCAGCTTGAATGCCTTGGGCCCAAGCGCATAAGCCTCCGGCGCCGTCTTGTACTGGCGCACGGCGTCGACGGACAGCACGTGGTCGAACAAGCCGTGCATGCCCGCGCTCTTGACGGAGATGTCCAGCATCTCGGCATTGCCATTGGACAGGATGCCCAGCGGCAGGCCCGCGCGGCGCAGGCGCTTGAGGGCGCCCAGATTCTCCGGAAAAGCCGACAGGCACGCGTATTCCTTGAGCAGCTGCGCCTCGGTCACGTCGTCCAGCTTCACCTGCAGGCGTTCCGCCGCATAGCGCAGCGAATCGATCGTCAGGGCCCAGAACGGCTTGTAGTACTTGCCATCGGGCGCGGCCATGGTGCGGATGCGCGTGTAGTCGATCTGGCGTTCGCGCCACAGCAACGCCAGCGCCTCGCCCTTGCCGGGGAACAGCTGCTCCGCGCGCGCCGTGACGGAATACACGTCGAACAGCGTGCCGTAGGCGTCGAAGACGACTGCGCGGATCTTGGTCATGAGGCGCTCTGGTTCCCTTGGTCAGGTCTTGCCGCAGGCGTTTGCGTGGGGCTGTACACCATTGAATGCATGGCATTGTAGGCAGTCGCTGCAGTGCGGCAAAGCCAGCCCGGGTCACTTGATCTTTTACTTTTCGGCATCTAATCTTGGCTGACTCATTCGACAATAAACACCAATCCCCCTCTTATTTGCGCAAAATCCCCGTCCGCCAGCTCACGCGGGGGATCGCGCTGGCATCGCAGGCAAACATTCGTGGACCATTTCAAACAACTGGAGACTTTTGTATCCGTTGCTTCGCGCGGCAGCCTGTCCGCCGCGGCGGCGGCCGAAGGCGTAGCCCCCGCCATCATCGGGCGGCGTATCGATGCCCTGGAAGAGCGGCTGGGCGTCAAGCTGCTGATCCGCACCACGCGCAAGATCAGCCTGACCTTCGAAGGCTCGGCCTTCCTGGAAGACTGCCAGCGCATCCTGAACGACCTGCACAACGCGGAAGCCAGCGTCTCCGCGGGCGGCGTGAAGGCCAGCGGGCACCTGCGTGTCACGGCCCCTGCGGGCTATGGACGCAAGCACGTGGCGCCGCTGGTGCCACTGTTCATCGAGTCGCACCCCGATGTGACGATTACGCTGGACCTGTCCGACCGCGTGGTGGATCTCGTCAACGAAGGCTTTGACTGCGCCATCCGCCTGGGTGACCTGCCCGACTCCAGCCTGGTTTCCATCCGCCTGGCCGAAACCCATCGTGTGGTGGTGGCATCACCAGACTACCTGGCGCGCACGGGCACGCCGGCTGCGCCTGAGGATCTGCAGCGCCACAATTGCCTGGCTTTCGGGGCAAGCGCCAATGTGCAGCGTGGCTGGGTATTCCAGCAGGAAGGCCGCGCTGTCACGGTCAAGGTGGGCGGAGACATGGAATGCACGGACGGCGCCGTGCTGCACGAATGGTGCCTGCAGGGCCATGGGCTGGCCTGGCGCTCCTGGTGGGAGGTCGGCAGCGAAATTGCGAGTGGCAGGCTGGTGACGGTGCTCGATGCGTTCCAGGCACCGCCGATCGGCATCCATGCCGTGTTTCCGCAGCGCAAGCACCTGCCGCTGCGTGTGCGGCTGTTCATCGACCACCTGAAGAACACTTACGGCAACCCGGCCTACTGGCGCCGCACCGAGCAGGCGCCGATGCGGCCTGCCATCGCGGCCGTAGCGGGCTGAGGCGGTCCGTAGATCGCAGGATGTGCGCTGTGGCACACTATTGCAATTGATATAGCGCAATGCCCTACTCGGCACACTGTCTACAATGGTTTTCAGACAGGCGCTTTCCGGTCGCATGAAATGGTCGTGAGAAGGTCGCAACCGGGCCTGCTTTCCCCATCATCCCCCGCATGAAAGGAGCCCCGCATGTTCCAACACATCCTGCTACCCACTGACGGTTCCGAACTCTCCAAGAAGGCAATCAACGGCGGACTAGAGCTGGCCAAGGCCATCGGCGCGCGCGTGACCGCCTATGTCTGCCTCGAGGAGTATCCGTACACCCCGTTCAGCGAGATCGTGGTCGAGGCGCCGCAGGCCTTCAAGGACCGTATCGAGAACCAGGCCAAGCTGTACCTCAAGGAAGTGGAGAACCTCGCCGCCGCTGCGGGCGTGACCTTCGATACTGATATGTCGACGTTTGCGGTGCCTTACCTCGGCATCATCGACGCGGCGGAGCGCCACGGTTGCGACGTGATCTTCATGGCTTCGCACGGCCGGCGCGGCTTGTCCGGGCTGCTGCTGGGCTCGGAAACCCAGAAGGTGCTGACACACACCGACATTCCCGTGATCGTCTATCGTTGACGCCTTCCATCGCCAATGAAAACTGCCCGCACCGGCGACGCTGGTGCGGGCAGTCCTGTTTCTGCCGGGCGCGGCTCAGGCACCCTTGCGGATCCGCTCCTCGATATGCCTGGCGCGGTCATCCGACCCCGGGTGCGACGAGAACATGCTCGACTTGCCGCCATCGAGCTTGGCCAGTTTCTGGAACGCGGTCACCAGGCCGCCGGTGCGGGCCTTGTTCTTCATCAGCAGGTCGAACGAGTAATCGTCGGCCGCCGATTCCTGCGACTGCGAGAACTGTGCGTTGACCAGCTTCTCGCCCAGCTCGCCGAGTTGCGATGACGACAGCGCAGCCACCGCGCCATTGCCTGCCGATGCCGCTGCGCCGCGCGCGGCAGTGGCGGTGTAGGCCACCTGCATCGCCTTCTTGGTGTGGCCCAGCGCCACGTGACCAAGCTCATGGCCCAGCACGCCACGCACCTCGTCGTCGTTCATCATGTCCATCAGGCCGCTGTAGACGCGCACGCAGCCGTTGGCCATGGCCCAGGCGTTGACGTCCTTGGTCATGTAGACCTTGGCGTTAATGTTCGGCACGTCCGAATTCTTCAGGCCGGCCATGACCCTGGCCAGGCGCTTCGCATAGGTGCTGTTGGCCGTGGCAATCTTGTTGGTCTTGTCCGACTCGGCACAGGCCTGGTCGGACAGGCTCCTGACATCGGCATCGCTCAGCGTGGCCGCCTTGGTCAGGCTGGTGCCGGCGGCCATCATGCCGTCGAGATTGGTGCCGGCGCAGCCGGCGAGCGTGGCGGCGGTTGCCGCTGCCAGCGCAAGGAAGAGAGGTGCTTTCATATTGTCGTGGGCTCAATGCACGCCAGGCGTGCCTGGGATGGGTCTTGGTGTGTCCTGGATGTGCACTGAATGTGTCATCCAAGGCACCTGGACTTTATTCCACTTTCACGCGAAAGCCGACCCGTTGATGCGAGATACCCACTAAATATGACAATTAATTACATTTGCCCTGTCGTCCGATGCGCGCGCCAGACGCAAAAAAACCGCGCCGTCCCTGAGAGAGAAACGGCGCGGTGCCTGAAAAAGAAGCGCGTGATGGTCGCACGCGCTTCCTTGGTCTGCTGAACCTAGAGACTGCTCGGTTCCCCCCGATCTATGTTTCAGCAAACGGTGGCCAGGAGAGTCAGGCCACTTTCTTGTCGAAGAACTGCTCGTCTTCAGTCGACCCCTTCAGGGCGGTCGTCGATGACTGGCCGCCTTCGATGGTCTGGGTCACGGCGTCGAAGTAGCCGGTGCCGACTTCGCGCTGGTGCTTCACGGCGGTGAAGCCCTTCTCGGCCGCCTTGAACTCGGCTTCCTGCAGTTCCACGAACGCGCTCATCTGGTTGCGGGCGTAGCCGTAGGCCAGGTTGAACATCGAGTAGTTCAGCGAGTGGAAGCCGGCCAGCGTGATGAACTGGAACTTGTAGCCCATCGCGCCCAGTTCCTTCTGGAACTTGGCAATGGTGACGTCGTCGAGGTTCTTCTTCCAGTTGAACGACGGCGAGCAGTTGTAGGCCAGCATCTTGCCCGGGAATTTGGCGTGCACGGCTTCGGCAAACTTCTTGGCGAACTCGAGATCCGGCTTGCCGGTTTCGCACCACACCAGGTCAGCCACTTCAGCGTAGGCCAGGGCACGCGAGATCGACTGCTCCAGGCCGTTGCGAACGCGGTAGAAGCCTTCCACGGTGCGCTCGCCGGTGCAGAACGGCTTGTCGTTGTCGTCCACGTCCGAGGTCAGCAGGTCAGCGGCTTCGGCATCGGTACGGGCGATCACCAGGGTCGGCACGCCCGACACGTCGGCAGCCAGGCGGGCAGCGGTCAGCTTGGCAACGGCCTCGCGGGTCGGGACCAGCACCTTGCCACCCATGTGGCCGCACTTCTTCACCGAAGCCAGCTGGTCTTCGAAGTGAACCCCGGCGGCGCCCGCTTCGATCATCGCCTTCATCAGTTCGAAGGCGTTCAGCACGCCGCCGAAACCGGCTTCCGCGTCAGCCACGATCGGGGCGAAGAAGTCGGTGTCGCCCGTGCCTTCGCTCCACTGGATCTGGTCGGCGCGCTGGAAGGTGTTGTTGATCCGCTTGACCACTTGCGGCACCGAGTTGGCCGGGTACAGCGACTGGTCAGGGTACATTTCGCCAGCCAGGTTGGCATCGCCGGCGACTTGCCAGCCCGACAGGTAGATAGCCTTCAGGCCGGCCTTCACTTGCTGCATGGCCTGGTTGCCGGTCAGCGCGCCCAGCGAGTTGACGAACGGCTCGGTCTGCAGCAGGTTCCACAGCTTTTCGGAACCGCGGCGGGCCAGCGTGTGCTCAACCTGGACGGAACCGCGCAGGCGCACCACGTCTTCGGCGGTGTAGTTGCGCTTGATGCCCTTCCAGCGGGGGTTGGTGTCCCAATCTTTTTGCAGGGCCTGGATCTGCTGTTCGCGGTTCATTTTCACTCTCCTAGTGACAAATTGGGGAATGGCGAAGAAAACTGGTGACTTCCGACCTGTCCCGGTGACGCGTTTTTTGCGTCTCATGTCATAAGTCTTATATAAGAGTGTAGGGAATCGTCCCGCGTCGCAACAAGTCTTGAATGCAGTTGGTGCTTAGTTTTTTTAATGATATAAATCAATAAGTTACAATATTTATTTCATGATACGGGACACAATTTTTCATCATGAGAAATCACGTTGTGCTCTGCAAACCATGTGATTTTGCGGTTCAAAACATCTTTCCGCATCGTGAAATTTGTGATTGAGCGGCTGGATGGGACCGAGGTGTGTTCGCTGGGCGCTTACCTGCTTGGCGCCATGCAGCGCCTTGATCAGGAGAGCGCGCCAAAACGGGAGGCAGGAAATTCGCCCCCGTTTTGGCACGGTCTCCTTCCCCCGGTGCCGTGGTTCCAGTAACGGATCCCCTCAGTCCAGCGAGAACCCGCCCTCGAGCGGGTCGGCGTAGTTGGGGTCGCCCACTAGCATCTCGAACTCAGGCATCTCAGCAAATCGCAGCACTTCCACTTTCACCTGACGGCGCCATTGCTCGAGCGAGGCGGATTGAATGGCCAGCGCCAAATGACTCTTGTGCTTGCGCGACGGATACCGGAATCCGATCGGTGCGCCTTCGTCGGCAAAGCTCGCCAGCACGTCGAACATTCGCAGGCCAAACCACTGGCACCATTCGTACTCTCCCTCGTGGATCCGGTCATAGATGCCCAGCTTGCTGAGCACAGTGCCGTCGAGATCGAGGAGCGGGATATCTGCTTGCGCGGTAAAGGTTGCATTCAGGCCCGTGTTCGCAATGGCTCGCGGGATATAGAACGTTCCCGGTTGCGTGATGTCGTTCGTGCAGAAGCCAGACTCCCACAACGCGGTCGTCAGATCCAGGCCGGCATACATCCAGTAGATCGGGTAACGCCCTCCCTCACCGGCCAATGCGTCGGGCGGTCCGAACCGGTAGGTGCGCTCCACGTATGCCGGGATGACTGCGGCCGGATGCCGAACGGCGCGGACAATCCGGGTGCCGGCCGGCAGGAACTCCACGGCGCCGTCCAGCGCCCGATGCAAGCGGTCAAGGGTGGGAAGCGTTGCGGCAATCGAAGGCGGAATGGCAAATTCTTTTGGTATCGACATCAGCTGATCAGATCCGAACTGCGCGAGGGCAGCGCGGTCAACTGCGCGATCACTCGACCCTGCCGCTCGCTGGCGGATTGAGCAAGGTGACCACGCTGCGCGGCAGAAAGCGTCGCGCGCGTTTCGAACGCCCGACCCGCCAGCATCTCAGCCGGTGTCAGGTCGTCGAACGCGTCGACCGGGGTAACCCAGAACGCATGGATTTCGCTACTCGGCAGGTCTTTCATCCGGCGCAGAACAGGAGCCAGCAGCTCCGGTGCCGGTGGCGCGAATTGCCAAGCGGGGAAGGCGCGGCCGATCGCCTTGCCGCGCGGGGTCACGCAGTAAAAGCGTGCATCCTCCACCGCGCGGTACAGCGTCGCCTGCGACATGGCCACCAGCCCCTTGGCAATGACCTCCGAGGGCTTCAGATATGACACGGCGAGACGGTCCTCGATTGCCGCTGGCGCGGCGGGACTGGCGAGCGTTGCCGTCAGGCACTGGCGCACAATTGCCATCACGCGGGCGCGCTCGCCCACATCGATGGTCTGCTCCAGTTGCTCGTCAATGTCGTGAACCAATTTCTCAACCAGTTGGGAACCGGCCGCGCCAGCGGTCGATACGTAGGTATGCAGTGTCATATCAAACTCCATCAAATGGCGGCACGCGGCGGGGCGAAGGCCGGGTGGATGGTCGCCTCTCGATCAGCGTGGCGGCAGGCCACCGCCTTCCCCGTCAAAACGGACCTGGCGCGCGCAACCAAGGCGGTGCGCACGGCGGGCTTCCTCAATCGACGCATAGAGATGCCCCCGCAACAGCCTGCGATACATGCGCGGCAATTTGGCCGGGACGCGCCCTTGCAGTAACTCCAGGAACAGATGACTGCCGCGGTCGCCGGAGACATGCCCCTCGTAGGGACGGGTTATGTAGACAGCCTCATCTTACTCAACTCTCTCAATTTTCTCACGTTTCTCAAAATGAGGAGCGTGAAGACATGCTCTTGAAGCAATGCTGCACGGTCTAGACGACCATGGGCTGTCCGGACGAATGTCAGGCCGCCGCGGCAGTATCGCGCGACTTGCGGTAGGCCACCCAGTCGCCGCCGTCGATGCGCGGGAGCCCCGCAACGGCGGCTTCGGCCACGGGATACAGCAGGCAGGCCACGGCCTGTCCGTGCAGTAGCACCGTGTGTTCCTCGCTGACAAATAGCGTGGCCTGGCCGGGATAGACTTCCTCGATCTCGTCGAGCACCGGCACCAGCGCATCGGGCACATCATAGATATCGCCCACCGCCGGACCGGCTGCCGGGTCGAGCACCAGGCCCGGATAAGTGCCGAAGTCATAGAGGCGACCGGCAATCGTTGCCGTGCCCAGCAACGTGGGGGCGACAATGCCGTGCTTGCGCGCAGCGGCATTCAGGTCGTTGACCTCGCCGGCGCGCAGCGTGCCATAGACAAAGACCTTGGGCATGTCAGGCACCGAGCTTTTCTTCGGACACCAGCACGCCGTCCGCGTCCACATAGATCCAGTTGCCGGGGCGCACCACCGCGCCTGGCATCTGCACCGCCACGTCGCGCTCGCCGGCGCCGCGCTTCTGGCTCTTCTGCGGATGCGTGGCCAGCGCGCGGATGCCGATGTCGCAGACGTCCAGCTCGGCGGTATCGCGCACGCAGCCATTGACGATGATGCCGACCCAGCCGTTCTTCTCCGCCAGCAGCCCCAGGTTGCCGCCGACCAGCGCGCAGCGCATCGAGCCGCCGCCATCCACCACGAGCACACGGCCCTGCCCCGGCGATTCCAGAGCTTCGCGCACGAGCGAGTTGTCTTCAAAGATCTTCAGCGTGGCAGCCTGGCCGGCAAAGGCCAGTTGCTTGCCAAAGGCGCGGAACCCCGGCGTCATGACGCGCAGCGTGCCGTCGGCCAGGCGCGGTTCGTTGGCATCGCACAGATCGGTGGTGGCGTGGTTCATCGAAAACTCCTGCAAGGAAGAAAATCGGTCCTGTCGGCCCGCTGCGGCTCACTCAGTGCTTGCCGCTGGCCTGCGCCTGCGCGCGAATGGCGCTAAGCGTGGTGCGCGGGGTGATCACATCCGGGTCCACGCGGATCTCGATCAGCGTGGAGACCGGCGCGGCCAGCGCTTCGCGCAGCGCGGGCTCGAACGCTTCGGTCGTGGTCACGGTGGCACCGCGCGCGCCATAGGCGCGCGCCAGCGCGGCAAAGTCCGGGTTGTGCAGCTCGGTGCCCGACACGTGAGCCGGGTATTCGCGCTCCTGGTGCATGCGGATGGTGCCATACATGCCGTTGTTGACGACAATGAACACCACCGGGGCCCCGTATTGCATGGCGGTGGCCAGCTCCTGCCCGTCCATCAGAAAGCAGCCGTCGCCCGCCAGGGCCACGACCGTGCGTTGCGGGAAAGCAATCTTTGCGCCCACGGCGGCCGGCACGCCATAACCCATGGCGCCGCTGGTCGGCGCAAGCTGTCCGCGCCCGCCTCCCGCGAACGGGCGATAGCGGAAATAGCGGTGCAGCCAGCCCGCATAGTTGCCGGCGCCATTGGTCACGACGGCATCGGCAGGCAGCAGGCGGTCGAGGGTGCGCACCACTTCGGCCATGTCGACGCCCTGCCCCGTGTACGCGGGCGGTGTCAGGTAGCGCTCGTAGTCGGCATGTGCGTCCTGCGACCAGCCCTGCCAGCGCGGCGGCGTGGCCGGCGACGGCAATGCCGCCAGCCGTGCGGCGATGGCCGGCATCGATGCGTGGATCATCAGGTCCGCCTGGTAGACGCTACCCAGTTCCTCCGCACCCGCATGGATATGGATCAGTTGCTGCGACGGGCGCGGCGCGCTGATCAGCGCGTAGCCGCCAGTGGTCATTTCGCCGAGGCGCGGGCCGATCGCCAGCACAAGATCCGCGCTGCGGATACGCTCGGCCAGTGCCGGGTTGATGCCGATGCCGACGTCGCCGGCATAGTTCGGATGCCGGTTGTCGAACAAATCCTGGCCGCGGAATGCACAGCCAACCGGCAGCGCGAAGCGCTCGGCAAACTGCTGGACCTGCGTACACGCCTCCGGCGTCCAGCCGCTGCCGCCGACCAGCACGAACGGACGCTCGGCCGCCGCGAGCATGCCGGACAGGCGCTGCATGTCGTCATCGCCGGGCCAGCTCAGGACGCGTTGATGGGCCGCGAGCTGCGGCACAGCTGCCTCCTGCGTGAGCATGTCTTCGGGCAAGGCCAGCACCACCGGCCCTGGCCGCCCCGACGTGGCGGTCTGGTAGGCGCGTGCGATGTATTCCGGAATCCGTTCCACGCGGTCGATCTGCGCGACCCACTTGGCCATCTGGCCGAACATGCGGCGGTAGTCGATTTCCTGGAAGGCCTCGCGGTCCGCGAAGTCGGTGCCGACCTGGCCGATGAACAAGATCATCGGCGTCGAATCCTGGAATGCCGTGTGCACGCCGATGCTGGCATTGGTGGCGCCAGGCCCGCGCGTGCAGAACGCCAGGCCGGGGCGCCCCGTGAGCTTGCCGTAGGCTTCGGCCATGACCGCGGCGCCGCCTTCCTGGCGGCAGATGACGAAGCGCAACTGGTCGCGCCGGCGGTGAAAGCCGTCGAGCACGGCAAGGTAGCTCTCGCCCGGCACGCCGAAGGCCAGTTCGGCACCGTGCGCAAGCAGCGCATCGACCAGGATATGGCCGCCGCACAGCGGTTCTGGCTGCGCGGCGCCGGCGGAAACAGGCTTGGAAGACATGAAGGATCCTCGGAAAAACTCGGGGCACCGGCGTAGCCGGCGCACGGGAATGCGATCCGGCTGCGGGCCTATGCGGCCGGCACCTGCGAGGTGGCGCCGCGGCGCAAACGGTTGCCGTTGCCGACCGTCACCGCGGTGAAGATCGACACCAGCTGGAAGCCGCCGATCATGAAGAACACCCAGTTGGGCAAGTGCGCGTCCATCAGCGCGCCGAAGAACAGCGGCCCGCTGGCCAGGCCGATGTCCAGGCCGGAATAGACCACGCCGTACACGCGGCCCGTGGCGCCTGCCGGGGCCGCGGCGCGCACGAGCAGGTCGCGCGAGGGGCCGGCCGTGCCGGCGCCGAAGCCGATCACACCGAGCAGCACCGGCACCAGCAGGCCCGGCGCGATGTTCAGGCCCACCAGCATGGCCACCAGGCCCGACACGGTGAAACTCAGCGCGATCAGCCGGTCATGGTTGCTGGTGCGGCTGGCGGCAAACCCGCCGACCACCATGCCCCCCGCGCTGCAAAGCATGTAGATGGTGTAGGACGCGGTAGCCAGCGTGAACGGGATGCCGTAGAGCTGCGTGAGCGCGGTCGGCGCAAAGCTCTGGATGCCGGCCGCCGAAAACGTGGTCAGCAGGAAGAACGCCCAGCACACCCAGACCTGCGGCAGCCTCAGGAAGCCAAGCAGGCTACCACCGGCCCCGGCCTGCGCAGCCTTCGGGCGGCCCACCGCACTACCGAGCTCGCGCGGGTCGAGCACGTGGCGCAGTACCAGCAGCACAGCCAGCACGCCGAACGCCACCAACGAAGCGGAGGCCAGCGCCACGCGCCATGTCGCCAGGTTCGCAATGGTCACCAGGAACACCGGCGCGGCTGCCCAGCCCAGGTTGCCCGAGATCCCATGGACCGAGAACGCATGCCCGAGCCGGGGCTGAGACACGTGCTTGTTCAGCAGCGTGAAGTCGGCCGGATGGAACACCCCGTTGCCCAGCCCTGCCACGCCGGCGCCAAACAGCAGCGCGACGTAGCCGGTGCTTGCCGACAGCAGCAAGGCGGCTGTGCCCAGGAAGGCCAGCCCGGCAAATAGCACCGGCCGGGGGCCAAAGCGGTCCACTACGAAGCCCGAAGCCGTCTGCACCACCGCCGAGACCGCAAAGAAGACCGTCATCAGCAGTCCCAGCTCCGCATAGCTCAGGCCGAACTCCGCCTTGATCCACGGAAACAGCGGCGCCAGCAGCAGATGGTAGAAGTGGGAAACCCCGTGTGCCAGGCCAACCAGGCCGATCACCTGTGCGTCATGGCGGAGCGAATTGCGGCTGGGATCGAGAGCGGCGGTAGTCATGGCGGCGGATTCGCGGGATGGAGCCAGCTGGGATGGCAAGCGCGCCGCATGCCTGCGCACAAGGGCATGCAAAAGCGCGTACCGAAGCTCGCATCATAGAGGAAAACCGCAACCGGCTGCATCCAGGTGCAGCCGGCACCGCAATGTCTGAGACAACTACATCTGCTTGAACAGGTATGCGTACTGCCTTGCCACGGGCAACGATTCCGGCCGGTCGCGCAAGCGCAGCGATACGCGTCCGAGCGATTGGGTGACCGCAGCGGCCACGCACGCGATATTGACCACCGTACCGCGGTGGATCTGCCAGAAACGCTCCGGATCAAGCTGCTGCGTCAGTTCGCGCAAGCTGGTTCGGATCAGCGCCTCGCCCCCTGTGGATACCACGTTGACGTACTTGTCGGTGGCTTCGAGGTAGATCACCTCATCGACCGGGATGATGCGCACCTCCTGGCCAACCAGCGCCTTGATGAAGCGCAGGTAGCTGCCCTGCTGCCCCGGCGCGCCGCGTGCCGCTGCCGGGTGCTCCAGCGCTTCCAGGCGATTGAGCAGTTGTGCCAGCTGGCCGTTGTCGATCTGGGCAGCGCTCGGCTCCGCCCCGGCCTGGACCTCCGCCAGACGTGCCTTGAGGCGCGAGACGGTCGCCTCCAGCCGCTCGTGCTGCACGGGCTTGAGCACGTAGTCCACGGCGGCCTTCTCGAAGGCCTCCAGCGCGAACTGGTCGTAGGCGGTCACGAATACCACCAGCGGCGGCACGTCGAAGTCGACGAGTTCCCGCGCCACGTCCATGCCGCTCATGCCGGGCATGCGGATGTCCAGGAACACGACCGTCGGCTCGTGTTGTCGCGCCGCATCGAGCGCAGCGACGCCGTCGTGGACAACGCCGACGATCCTGGCTTCCGGCCACAACGCCGCCAGTTCGGATTCCAGCACGCGGGCCAGCAAGGGTTCATCATCGGCAATCAGCAGGGTCGGTGTCATGGCGGGATCAGGGGGCGTGACCGTCATTGGCAGGCGGGTGCGGGCAGGCGCGGGCCTGGCGGGATCATCAGGGGCGCGGCATGGCCGGCGTGGCGCCTGCGGGAGTGGCCGGCACCGGTGTGGCGGCAGGTGCCGCGGCGGGCACCGGCACCTCGGTATGGCGGGTCAGCGGCAGCGTCAGGCGCACTACCACGCCGCGCGGGCTGTTTTCTTCCATCTGCATATTGGCCGCGGCGCCGAAAATGCGCGCCAGCCGTTCGCGCACGTGGGTCAGGCCCAGGCCCGAGCCCTTGCCCGATCCATGGCCAAAGCCCACGCCCGTATCGGCAATGATCACCTGCACCGCGTCGTCGCCGGCCGCGCGTGCCGACAGCGTGATGTGGCCGCCGCGCATGCAAGGCTCGATGCCGTGCGTGACGGCGTTCTCCACCAGCGGCTGGATCAGCATGGGCGGAATCTCCACGCCAGCCAGTTCGGGCGGCAGGTCGATGTGGTAGCCGAGCCGAGTGCCGAAACGCATGCCCTGGATGTCCAGGTAGCTGCGCAGCAGCTCGAACTCCTGGCGCAGCGTGCATTGCTCGGCCCGCGTATGCGACAGCGAGGTGCGCAGGAACCCGATCAGCCGCTGCAGCAGCTTGCGCGCGGCGCGCGGGTCGGTGGCGATCAGCCCGTCGAGGTTGGCCAGCGAGTTGAACAGGAAGTGCGGCTCGATCTGCGCCTGCAGCGCCATCAGTTGGGCGCGCACGAGCTGCTTCTCGGCCTCCTCGCGCTGCAGGGCGTCCAGCGCGGCCTGGCGCTCCAGGTGGGCAAGCTTTTCGCGCGACCAGTAGAAATAGATCATGCTGGCCGACGCCAGCATGCCCACCACCAGGCACATGCGCAGCATGTCGCCGGTCTCGGCTACGGACTTGGGCGGCAGGTTCAGCACCTCGCGCGTGGCCCAGCTTCCGAGGATCACGCCGAGCGGCACCGCGGCAGCGGCCAGGCACAGGAATGGCCAGCGGCGCGGCCGGTCATTCCACCAGATCAGCACGCGCGGGATGTCGATCAGCAGCCAGATCGACAAGCCGATCAGGTGGCTGTAGACGAAGTTGTGCCAGAACGTACCACCGGTCTGGAAGCCGTAGTTCAGGCTGACGGCGATCACCGTGTTCATGCACAGCACGAACAGCAGGTCGCGCCCGAGAATCGTCAGCCGGGACGGAATGGCGGAGGAAAGGCAGCGGTCCATGGCGTTCATGTTAGCGTGGCCTGTACCTGGTGCAATGCGTGGAGGTCCGGATGCATACGGTTCCCGCACGCCTCCTCGTCGATGGCATCGCGCGCAATGTCTGTTGCGCTGCGACATGGACCGGAGAGTCAGAATCCCCGGCACGTGCAGGCACTTTACGCCGCCTGGGGCCGGGAAGAAAAGTGTCTTGCGACGAACGGCGGGCGCATGGCGCGAACCGCGTGGTGGCAGGATGGGCAGCGGCGTGTGCCGCTGCCTGCACAGCGTGGACGCCGCAACAGGGTGCCGTGTGGCGGATGCTGCAGGGCTGGCCGGGCGCCAGCCGTGCTGGTCAGGCCGCGAGCGCCTGCCGCGTGTCGCTTTCGCTCAGTGCGCTGGTGACCGTGTCGCGCGACAGGTGCGGCGCGAACATGTTGATGAAATCGTGCGCATAGCCACGCAGGTAGGCGCCGCGGCGCACCGCCACGCTGGTGGTGTTGGGCGCGAACAGATGGCCGGCCGAAATCCGCACCAGGCCCGAGTCCTTGCGCTCGTCATAGGCCATCGACGCGATGATGCCCACGCCCAGTTCCAGCTCCGCGTAGGTCTTGATCACGTCGGCGTCAAGCGCCGTCAGCACGATTTCCGGCTGCAGGCCGGCCTCGGCAAAGGCGCCGTCGATCCTGCGGCGCCCGGTGAAGCCGGCGTCATACGTGATCAGCGGGAAGCCGGCTACGTCTTCCAGCGTCGGCTCCGGCACGAGCGCCAGCGGATGATTGGGCGCGACCACCAGCACGTGCTGCCAGGTGTAGGCCTCGAACGAGGTCAGCCCCGCCTCGGCGGCGACCGCCTCGGTCGCAATGCCGATGTCGGCCTGCCCGGTCAGCAGCAGCTCGACGATATGCGTCGGCGATGCCTCCTGCAGCGCCAGCGTCACGTGCGGATACGCGCGGCGGAACGACTGCACCACCTTGGGCAGCGCGTAGCGCGCCTGCGTGTGCGTCGTGGCGATCGTCAAGCGGCCGGTGTGGCGGCCGGCAAACTCGTCGCCTGCCTGGCGCAGGTTCTCGGCCTCGAGCAGCAGCCGCTCGACGATGCGCACGATCTCGCGCCCCGGCTCGGTCAGCCCGGTCAGGCGTTTGCCGTAGCGCTCGAAGATCTCCACGCCGAGCTCTTCTTCCAGTTCTCGGATCTGGCGCGACACGCCCGGCTGCGAGGTGTAGAGCGCGTTGGCCACCTCGGTCAGGTTGAACTGGCGGCGCACCGCCTCACGGATCGATCGGAGTTGCTGGAAGTTCATCGCACTGCCCCTTGTTGTCCGCTCGTTGCCACGCCGTTGGCGCGCCCGTTCGTTTGTTGTTGTGTGTGCTGGGTAAAGACGCGAAGCTGGCGCGGACGCACCGCGAGCAGTTCGCCTTCACGGAAGCCCGCGTGGCGGAAGCGCTCCAGCGGCAGCGCCACTTCGATCACGTCCTGGTTGTCCTCGCGCTCCAGTTCGAGCTGGGCCACCGGGCCCAGCGTCAACGCGCGGCGCAGCGTGACGGCGATGCCGTCGGTGCCCGGCGCATAGCGCTCCAGGTCCAGGTCGTGCGGACGCACATAGGCCACGGCATCGCCGGCGGTCTCGTGGCCGCTGCCCACCACCGGCAGCACCGCTTCGCCGGTGTGCAGCAGGCCGCCGCTCTCGCCCACCTCCAGCCGGCCGTGGAACAGGTTGACATTGCCGAGGAAGCCGAACACGAACGGTGTGGCCGGATGGTTGTAGACGGCCTCCGGCGAGCCGAACTGCTCGACGCGGCCGCGGTTCATCAGCACCACCTGGTCGGCCACTTCCAGCGCTTCTTCCTGGTCATGCGTGACGAACACGCTGGTCACGTGCAGTTCGTCATGCAGGCGGCGCAGCCAGCGGCGCAGTTCCTTGCGTACCTTGGCATCGAGCGCGCCGAACGGTTCGTCGAGCAGCAGCACGCGCGGTTCCACCGCCAGTGCACGGGCCAGCGCGATACGCTGGCGCTGGCCGCCGGAAAGCTGTGCGGGATAGCGGTCGGCCAGCCAGTCGAGCTGCACCAGCTCCAGCAAGGACTTCACCTTCTCGCGGATCTTCGCTTCGCTCGGGCGCTCGCCGCGCGGCTTCACGCGCAGGCCGAAGGCCACGTTCTCGAACACGCTCATGTGCTTGAACAGCGCATAGTGCTGGAACACGAAGCCGACCTGGCGCTGGCGCACATGTTGCTCCGAGGCATCGCGCCCGGCCAACACGATCTGGCCCGCGTCGGCACGCTCCAGGCCCGCGATGATGCGCAACAGCGTGGTCTTGCCACAGCCCGACGGCCCGAGCAGCGCAGTCAGCTCGCCCTCTTCGAAGTCCAGCGAGACGTTGTCCAGCGCGACGAAATCGCCAAAACGCTTCTCTACGCTCTTGACCTGAATGCTCATGATGCCTGTCCTTGCAGTGCGGCCAGCGGACGTTCCGTGGCAGCGTCTTCGTTTTCCTTGCGGGCGCGGAATTCCACCAGCGTCTTGATGCCCAGCGTCACCAGGGCCAGCAGCGTCAGCAGCGATGCCACCGCAAACGCCGCCGCGAAGTTGTACTCGTTGTAGAGGATCTCCACGTGCAGCGGCATGGTGTTGGTCAGACCGCGGATATGGCCCGACACGACCGACACCGCGCCGAACTCGCCCATCGCCCGCGCATTGCACAGGATCACGCCATATAGCAGGCCCCAGCGGATGTTCGGCAGGGTGATATGCCGGAACGTCTGCCAGCCCGACGCACCCAGCACGATGGCGGCCTCTTCCTCTTCGCTACCCTGCGCCTGCATCAGCGGAATCAGCTCGCGCGCCACGAACGGGAAAGTCACGAAGATCGTGGCCAGCACGATGCCTGGCACCGCGAACATGATCTTGATGTCATGCGCCTCCAGCCACGGGCCGAACCAGCCCTGCGCGCCGAACAGCAGCACATAGACCAGGCCCGAGATCACCGGCGATACCGAGAACGGCAGGTCGATCAGCGTGATCAGCAGGTTCTTGCCCGGGAACTCGAACTTGGCGATGGCCCACGCCGCGGCCACGCCGAACACCAGGTTCAGCGGCACCGCGATGGCGGCCACAGTCAGCGTGAGCTGGATGGCCGACAGCGCATCCGGCTCCACCAGCGCTTCCCAGTAGGTCTGCACGCCCTTGCGCAGCGCCTCATAGAAGACCGAAGACAGCGGCACGAACAGGAACAGCGTGAGGAACAGTACCGCCACGGTGATGAGCGTGTAGCGCACCCACGCGGCTTCGCCAGTGGCGTCGTACTTGTGGTGGGCCGTGCCCTGCCGCCCAATGCGGCCCGAAACTGCGCCGGCCATGTCAGTGTTCCTTGCCCGTGGCGGGCGCTTCCAGTGCGAGGCCAGCGTGCACGCCAGATTGGTGGCGGCGGGTCCAGGCTTGCAGCAGGTTGATCAGGAGCAGCAGCGCGAAGGAGATCACCAGCATCACCACGGCGACCGCGGTGGCGCCCGCGTACTCGTATTGCTCCAGCTTGGAATAGATCATCAGTGGCGCGATCTCCGAGACCATCGGCATGTTGCCGGAGATGAACACCACCGAGCCATATTCACCAGTGGCACGCGCAAACGAGAGTGCAAAGCCCGTCAGCAGCGCCGGCAGGATGGCCGGCAGGATCACGCGCACAAAGGTCTGCAGGCGCGTGGCGCCGAGGCTGGCCGCGGCTTCTTCCAGCTCCTGCTCCACGTCTTCCAGCACCGGCTGCACCGTACGCACGACGAACGGCAGGCCGATGAAGGTCAGTGCCACCACCACGCCCAGCGGGGTGAAGGCCACCTTGATGCCGAGCGGCTCGAGGTAGCGGCCGATCCAGCCGTTGCCCGCGAACAGCGCCGTCAGTGCAATACCCGCCACGGCAGTGGGCAGCGCAAACGGCAGGTCGACCAGCGCATCGATCAGGCGCTTGCCGGGAAAGCGGTAGCGCACCAGCACCCAGGCCACCACCAGCCCGAAGACCGTGTTGATGATCGCCGCGACCAGCGACGCGCCAAAGCTCAGTTGGTAGGAAGCCACCACGCGCGGTGCCGTCACCGTCGTCCAGAAGGCATCCCACGTCATCGTGAAGGTCTTCAGGAACGTGGCCGACAGCGGGATCAGGACGATCAGCGTCAGGTAGAAGATCGTGAAGCCCAGCGACAGGCCGAACCCCGGCAGCACCGTGAAACGTTGGCGGCTGTTGCGGCCCGGCGCGCGGCGGGAGGCGCGCGCATCGGGTGAATCGGGCGCGGCCGGTGGCGGCGTGTCCGCCAGGGAGATGGTGGATGGCATGTCGTCTCGTCTGTGGTGGGCCCGTCGCACGGGCCTCACTTATGAAACCAGCGCATATCGCGCCGGCCTACGAGACAAATTCTGCAGAGACGTCCTTATAAACAGAACGAATCTTTACGAATTTTCTTAGACGATTTAGATATAAGGCACAGTAGAAGCCACTTCCACGCCCGCTTCCCAGGGTCCAGCCTGGTCGCCAGTGGCTTCGGCGCTACCTTCGAAGGCCATGCGCTGAACCAGTGTGCCGAGCAAGGCCAGCCCTTCGCCCCAGTCGCCAAGGCCGGAATCCGCATTGATGTGACCGAGGCTGCCCGCGTCGATGAGTTCGCTGCCCCACAGCGTGCCCCAGCTGAATGCGGTGCGCTGGGGCATCCACGGATCATTGCGGCTCGCGACCAGGAGGGTAGGAAAAGGCAGCTTGTAGCCGGGCAACAGGTGGGCGACACCAAATTTGTCCGGATCCGCCGGCGCCACCAGCAATGCGCCGGCAATGCCGATCGGGTCGAGCGCCGCCTGCCGAAGCGATGCCAGACAGCCAAAGCTGTGCGCGACCAATATGGCGCCGCGTGCCGCCACGCGCTGCGCGCGCATCACGCCCTCGGACACGCGCTCGGCCCACAGCGTCAGGCTCGGGCGCGACCAGTCATGCTGCTCGACCCGTTGCCAGTCCGGGAAGCGCTGTTCCCAGCGGCTTTGCCAGTGGCCCGGGCCGCTGCCATGCAGGCCCGGCACGGTGAGCACCTGCAGATGCCTGGGAATCTCCAGGCGCGGAACCGGCTTGCTGCTGTCCGTCATGCCACCTCCTCGCTCAATACCTGTGTATCACGCAGGCCTGCGGGCGTCACCAGTCCGCCCGCAAACGCGCCCTGCCCCAGCGCGATGCCAGCCGCCTGCAGGCGCTCCACGCTGAGCGCATCCTGCAGCCGCCGGCCGATCAGCGTGACGCCGGCATTGGCCGCACTCGCGCGCAGCCCGGCGAGCTGGCGGTCCGTCCATGTGCGGCGCATATCGAGCTTGAGCCAGTCCGGCAAGGCATGCGCCATCAGCGCGCCGGCCTCGGCCGGATCGGATGCCTGCAGGCTGACGGCAAAGCCGTTGCGGCGGTAGTTGCCCACCACGTGCAGCAACAGTGGCAGGTCGTCGTTGGCGCTGGCCGGCACCTGGATCACGAAGCGCTCCAGCGGCAGCCCCAGCGACTGCAGTGCGCGCCGGAAGGCGGAGCCGTGGTCATCGGCCACCGCAGCCAGCAGGCGGTTGTGCACGTTGAGCACCAGCTTGTGCGCACCGTCGGCGGCAAAGTAATTGATCGCGTGCACCAGGCGCGACAGCCGGTCCAGCGACACCAGCGTGGCATCATCGGCCGCCATCGCGAACAGCTTCCACGCGGCCAGGCCGACACCGTCCTGTGCGTACGTGTGGACGGCGCCTTCGTGCGCCACCACCTCGCGGTCGGCCAGCATCACCAGTGGCTCGAACGCGCTGGTCAGCGAACAGTTGAAGAACTGGCCCTGCACCTGGCCACGCGCATCGCGCCACAGCTGGCGGTCGGCCAGCGGCTCCCGCGGCAATGTTTCAAGATAGCGTTCCAGGGCGCTCAACCTGGCTTCGGGTGCATTCGCGCCTGCGGTGGCCATGCCTCTGTTTCCTTTGGCGCCTCCCGGCGCCGGTATTCCCGTTTGACAATCAAGCTGCGGGCCGTGCACAGACGGCCCGCGGCACCTTACAGCTTGGCAATGGACACCTCGGTCGCCTTGACCAGCGCAACGACTTCGCTGCCCAGCGTGAGGCCGAGGTCGCGGATGGAGCGTGTGGTGATGACCGAGGTGACGATGCCGGCCGGCGTTTCCACATCCACTTCGGAAACCACCGGGCCTTCGATGATGGCGGCAACCTTGCCGCGGAACTGGTTGCGTACGTTGATCGCCTGAATGCTCATGATAGAAGCTCCTTTCGTGAAGGCGTATGAAGATTATGTAATGACGATGTGCGGGTTCCGGATGCGTTACACCGCAAAGCGTACCGACTCCACCGTGCGCACCAGCGACCGGTCCGCAGTGGGTTCCTGCTCTGTCTGCGATATGGTGTCCGCAGGCGGCGTGTGCTGCATGACCCGCTGCAGCACCCGTTCTTCCAGTTGCGCAAACGCCGATGAACCACGCTGCCGCGGCCTGGCGAGCGCAACGGGTTCATCCATCGCAATGCGCCCGTCCTCGATCAGCACGATGCGATCGGCCAGCGCCACGGCCTCGGACACATCGTGCGTCACCAGCAGCGCGGTGAAGCCCAGACGGCTCCACAGTGATTCGATCAAGCCCTGCATCTCGATGCGCGTGAGCGCATCCAGCGCGCCCAGCGGTTCATCGAGCAGCAGCAGGCGCGGGTGATGCACCAGCGCGCGCGCCAGTGCCACGCGCTGGCGCTGCCCGCCGGAGAGCCGCGCCGGCCACGCGTCCGCGCGGTCCGCAAGGCCAACCTGCCCGAGCACGGCAGCGGCCTCGTCCCTGCGCTCGCGCGGCAGGCCCAATGCCACGTTCTCCTGCACACGCTTCCACGGCAGCAGGCGCGAGTCCTGGAACATCACGCGGATGTCCTGCTGCAGCGTGCGGGCCGGCTGCGCATCGAGCGTGATGGCACCTTCGTCCGATGCCTCCAGCCCCGCCACCAGCCGCAGCAAGGTGCTCTTGCCGCAGCCGCTGCGCCCGACGATGGCGACGAATTCGCCGGGAGCCGCGCTGAGTTCGATACGGTGCAGCACTTCGCGGCCGTCATAGCGCTTGACGACCTGCTGCACGCGCAGCGCGACGCCCCCGGGCTGCACTTCGGCCTGGCGCGGCGCGCCCGCCGGATTCAGGCGTGTATCGGCATACGCGAGCGCGGCCTGTTCCACCGGATTGCTTTGCATGTCAGTTCTCCTTCAGGCAGTCTGGTAACCCGGATGCCAGCGCAGCCAGAAGCGCTCCAGCCCGCGTGACAGCACATCGGCCAGCTTGCCGAGCAGCGCATAGAGCAGGATGCCCACCAGCACCACGTCGGTCTGCAGGAACTCGCGCGCGTTCATGGTCATGTAGCCGATGCCCGACTGCGCCGAGATGGTCTCCGCCACGATCAGGATCACCCACATCAGCCCCAGCGAGAAACGCACGCCAACGAGAATGCTCGGCAGCGCGCCGGGCAGGATCACCTCGCGGTACAGGCGCCAGCCCGACAGCCCGTAGCTGCGCGCCATCTCGATCAGGGGCGGGTCGACCGCGCGGATGCCGTGGAACGTGTTCAGGTACACCGGGAAGAACACGCCCAGCGCAACCAGGAACAGCTTGGCGGTCTCGTCGATGCCGAACCACAGGATCACCAGCGGGATCAACGCCAGCGTCGGGATGTTGCGGACCATCTGCAGCGTGCTGTCCAGCAGCGTGGCGGCGCTGCGGAACGTGCCGGTCAGCAGCCCGAGCAGCAGGCCCAGGCCGCCGCCCACGGCAAGGCCCACCGCGGCGCGCCAAGTGCTGATCCAGACATGCGTCCACAGTTCGCCGGAGCGGGCCAGTTCCCACGCAGCCTGCACCACGGCCAGCGGCGCGGGCAGCACGCGCGTGGACAGCCAGCCGAACTGCGATGCGGCCTGCCAGGCGACGATCAGCAGCGCCGGCATCACCCACGGCGCCAGCGTGCGCGCCACGATGCGCCAGTCACGGCGCGGCGGAATCAGGGGAGCGGACATGGCGGCCTCCTCAGCTTTGCGAGGCACGCGGCACGATGCCGGTTGCCATGACTTCACCGAACGGCCCGGACAGCACCTGCCCCGGCAGCTGCTTGCGCAAGGATAGCGGCAGCAGCGGGAACACCAGTTCCGCGAAGCGGTAGGCCTCTTCGAGATGCGGATAGCCCGACAGCACGAAGGTATCGATACCCAGCTCCGCGTATTCGCGGATGCGCTCGGCCACCTGATGCGGATCGCCGACCAGCGCCGTGCCCGCGCCGCCGCGCACCAGGCCCACGCCGGCCCACAGGTTCGGGCTGATTTCCAGCGCCTCGCGCGTGCGATTGCTGCCGCCGGCATGCAATGCGGCCATGCGGCGCTGGCCCTCCGAATCCATCTTCGCGAACACGGCCTGCGCACGTGCCACGGTGTCGTCGTCCAGGCGGCTGATCAGGTCATCGGCCGCGGCCCACGCAGCGGCCTCGGTCTCGCGCACGATCACGTGCAGGCGGATGCCGAACTTCACCGTGCGGCCATGGCACTCGGCATGCCGGCGCACGTCAGCAAGCTTCAGCGCCACATCGGCCGGCGGCTCGCCCCAGGTCAGGTAGGTGTCGACCTGCTCGCCCGCCAGTTCGTGCGCGGCGGCCGACGAGCCGCCGAAGTAGACCGGCGGGTGGGGCCGCTGCAACGGCGGATACAGCACGCGTGCGCCCTTCACCTTCAGGTGGCGCCCTTCGAAACTGATCTCGCCGCTGTCATGGCTGGCCGCGAGCACGTCGCGCCAGATGCGGATAAATTCGGCCGAGGCTTCGTAGCGCGCGGCGTGGTCGAGGAACAGGCCGTCTCCTTCCAGTTCGGCCACATCGCCCCCCGTCACCAGGTTGACCAGCAGCCGGCCGCCCGAGATGCGGTCGAAGGTCGCGGCCATGCGCGCGGCCAGCGTCGGCGTCATCAGGCCCGGGCGCACGGCCACGAGGAAACGCAGGCGTTGTGTGACCGCGGCCAGCGCCGACGCGACCACCCACGGATCTTCGCAAGAGCGGCCAGTGGGGATCAGCACGCCTTCGTAGCCAAGCGTGTCGGTCGCGACGGCCACCTGCTTCAGGTAGTCGATGCCCACCTCGCGCGCGCCTTCGGACGTGCCCAGGTAGCGGCTGTCGCCATGGGTCGGGATAAACCAGAAAACTTGCATATCGGTACCTCGTTATTGTTTTGGTCGGTGCGCCTCAGCGCTGCGCCTGCTGCCAGCCTGCGTCCGAGACCTTGATCGGCTTCGGGATGAGCTTGAGCGAATGGAAGACGTCGGCAATGCGTTGCTGTTCGGCCAGCACCTCGGCGCTCACGGGCTGCGCGCCATACGAGAAGCGCGATACGGCCAGGTCGAGCACGGCGGGCTCCAGACCGAGTTCGCGGGTCAGCACGGCCGACGCCTCTTTCGGGTTCTTTTCCGCCCACGCACCGAGCGATGCCAGCTCATCGAGCAGCAGCTTGACGATCTCCGGCTTTGCCTCTGCGTAGGGGCGCGACGCCAGGTAGAACTGGTGGTTGCTGACCACGTTCTTGCCATCGGCGCCGCGGCCATCGGCCAGTACGCGCGCTCCGAGCTGCTTCTCGGCGGCGGCCAGGAACGGGTCCCAGATCACCCACGCATCCACCGCGCCGCGCTCAAAGGCGGCGCGTGCGTCGGCCGGCGGCAGATAGACCGGCTGGATCTCGTTGTAGGGAATGCCCGCTTTCTCGAGCTGGCGCACCAGCAGGTAATGGACGTTGGAGCCCTTGTTCAGCGCCACGCGCTTGCCGCGCAGGTCCGCCACGCTCTTGATGGCCGAGCCCTTGGGCACCACGATGGCTTCGGCGGTCGGTGCCGGCGGTTCGTTGCCGATGTACGCAAGCTGCGCGCCGGCAGCCTGCGCAAAGATCGGCGGGGCTTCGCCGACGGTGCCGAAATCGATGGCGCCGACGTTGAGGCCTTCGAGCAGTTGCGGGCCGGCCGGGAACTCCGTCCACTTGACGGTGATGCCCTGCGGCGCGAGGCGCTTTTCCAGCGTGCCGCGCACCTTCAGCAGCGTCAGCGTGCCGTACTTCTGGTAGCCGATGCGAAGCACCTTGGGATCGACGGTCTTCGACTGGGCTTCGGCGCGGCCCGGCAGCAGGCCATAGGCAAGGCCGGTCGCCAGCACGAGCGCAGCGATCAGGATACGGCGGCGGCGCTGTCCGGCGACTTGCGGACGGGACGAGCGGGTTGCGTGGCGGGTTGCGGATTCGCCGGCAACCGGCGACAAGGTGGACGATGTCATGGATTCCTTCCTGGGCCGGCACGCGTCCGGCAATCTGTCTGCATGGATGGTCTTGGCCGGAACCGCGGCCGATGCTGGCAACAACCCGCCCTGCCGGCCTGGTACGCAGGCGGCATGACAACGCGATTGCCGTGGAGGCCGGCCAGCGACGAGCGAGCTAGTGGACTAATGGCCGGCGGGACTACGAATCAGTTCAGGCAGGACATCGCCGCACCACCGCGCGGGCGGCGCGCTGGGCAGGCGGTATGGATATGACCTCAAGCGGGACGTCGATGCGCGCGCGGGCCAGCGCCTCGCGCACGCGCAGCACGCCTTCTTCCAGGCGGAGCGCCAGCGTGGCATCGAAGCGCGCGGGCTGCGTTCCGTCGATTTCGATCTGCTGGTCCACAGCAAAGATGCCGGGCAGGATCTGGCGCGAGCCGAGCGCCGACAGCACCGGCCGCAAGGCATAGTCGATTGCCAGCGCGTGCGCCAGGCTGCCGCCGGTGGCAATCGGCAGCACGACCTTGTCGCGCAGGCCGGTCTGCGGCAGCACGTCCAGGAAAGCCTTGAGCAGGCCGCTGTAGGCGGCCTTGTAGACCGGTGTGGCCAGCACCACCACCTGTGCCTCCGCCACCGCGCGCGCGGCGCCGGCAATCGCGGGGTCGTCCACACGCGCCGCCAGCAGCGGTCCGGCGGGCAGCTCGCGCAGGTCGATGTGGCTGGTGCGCTCGCCGGCGGCTTCCAGCTCGCTGCGCAGGTGAGCCAGCAGGTGACCGGAGCGCGATTGCACCGAGGGACTGCCGGACAGGGTGAGGATGGACATCGGGGCTTCCTTCTTCGGGTTGGCGGGACGGTGCCGGTCGCCCAGGACGCTGGCGCCGACCCGTCCGTCTCGTGGATTACTTCCTACTTCTTGCCGGGCTGGTAAATCTGGTCGAACGAACCGCCATCGGCAAAGTGGGTCTTCTGCGCTTTCTGCCAGCCGCCGAATACTTCATCGATCGTGAACAGCTTCACCTTCGGGAAGTTCGCCGCGTACTTGGCGGCGATCTTCTGAGAAATCGGCCGGTAGTAGTTCTTGGCTGCAATCTCCTGGCCTTCGTCGGTGTACAGGAACTGCAGGTACGCTTCGGCCGCCTTGCGGGTGCCCTTCTTGTCGACCACCTTGTCGACCACGGCAACGGGCGGCTCGGCCAGGATGGAGACCGACGGCGCGACGATGTCGAACTTGTCCGGGCCCAGCTCCTTGATGGCGAGGATCGCTTCGTTCTCCCACGCGATCAGCACGTCGCCGAGGCCGCGCTCCACGAAGGTCGTGGTGGCGCCGCGCGCGCCCGAATCCAGTACCGGCACATGCTTGAGCAGCTCGCCGACGAACTCGCGTGCCTTGGCGTCATTGCCACCCGGCTGGCGCAGCGCATAGCCCCATGCCGCCAGGTAGTTCCAGCGTGCGCCGCCGGAAGTCTTGGGATTAGGGGTAATGACCTGCACGCCCGGCTTGACCAGGTCGTTCCAGTCCTTGATGCCCTTGGGGTTGCCCTTGCGCACCAGGAACACGATGGTCGAGGTGTAAGGCGAAGCGTTGTGCGGCAGGCGCTTCTGCCAGTCCGGCTTGATCAGGCCCCTCTCGGCAATCGCGTCGATGTCATAGCCCAGCGCCAGCGTGACCACGTCGGCGTCCAGCCCGTCGATCACGGAGCGGGCCTGCTTGCCCGAGCCGCCGTGCGACTGGCGCACGGTCACGGTGTCGCCACCCTGGGCCTTCCAGGCCTTGGCAAACGCGGCGTTCACGTCCACGTACAGCTCGCGCGTGGGATCGTAGGAAACGTTCAGCAGATTGGTTGCCGTCGCCGTCTGCGCGGCGCCGATGGCGGCCACTGCGGCCAGGCCGATGGCCAGCTTGCGAATCATCTTGTTGCTCCCGTCAGGTGTCGTGAATGGCGCCGGGGCGCCTCATTGGCTGCCCGCCTTGCGTGGCCGGGCTTGTGTCAGGAGCAAGACTACCGAGGGGCCTATCTGAACGGAACGAATGCTTTCGCCGAACCTTGCGTGTTTTCCGCATAAGATCGGGCGGAAATATGCACATGCCGACGCGCGGTGCTGATGAGGTGGTTTACCGCATTGCATTACACACAAGTCGTGACGATGGGGTTGTAAACCGGGCTAAGAAGGCGTTTACTCGCGATTTCGAATCGACGGGTGAGGCAAGCAAGTGGTGGCAGCGAGTTGG
>NZ_CAJZAI010000018.1 GCF_914271435.1 Cupriavidus laharis
GCAGTGACCCTGAACCCCGAACGCGATTCCATCGTCCAGACGCATTCTGGGAGCGTCAATATACAGACATTGGCCGCATGACCGAGGCGACAACTAGCTTGACTCGCGCCGCTTGTCGACCGGCACGTCGGCGGGTAGCCGCTGCGCCGCGCGCTCGATCTCCTCGTTGATTTCCTCTTCCGGAAGCGCCTCGTCGGGCGGGCCGTGCCGGTCGCGGTCGACCTGAGCGAGTTCGGCGTCGATGTCTTGCGCGGACTCGGTCAGGTCGGGGTCAAGCGTGCTTGGCACGTTGCCGCCTGCCGCTTTCACGGCGCTGCGCTTGCGGTCTTCGTCGCGCTTGCGCGCGGATGCCGTCGAAGCCTGCGGGCGTAATGCCGCAGAGGCCCGCTTGTCAGCGCGTCCCCCGGTTCGTACGGTCTTGCTCATCCTGCTCTCCAATTGAAATCAGACATTCGGGTGTTCTCCACCCTCTACTGGCGGCTCCTTTGCACCAGGATTGCCGCCGCGTTGCCGTACCGATGGCGGCTCGCCGTTCTCGTCGGGAATGTCGTGTTCGCGTTCCACGTCGCGGCGGCGGTCCCGTCCGGGCTTGCCGCGTTCGTGGTCAACATCCGGACCCTTGCGGAAAGTCCGCTTCAGGTCCTGCTGGTTGTCATGCTCATGCTGGCGGTGCGTGCTCATCGCGGTGCGCTCCTAGTCGGTGCGAGCCTTCAACTCGTCGGACACCGCGGTGACGCCGCGCACGCTGCGTGCCATCTCCATCACGCTCGCGCGCTGTGCGTCGTCGCGCACCGTACCCTCCAGCCGCACCACGCCGTCGGTGGTGCTGACGCGGATATTCGCCGGGTCCAGGCCCCGTGCCGCCGAGAGGCGTGAACGGACTTCGGTGGTGATGGTGCGGTCGTTGCTGGCCTGCGTGTCGCGCGGCTCGGCGGTGCGGCCCGGTGAAGACGGCGCCAGTGGCGGATCGGTCGGGGCGGCATGGGTAGCGGTGCCAGCGAACAGCAGCGCGGCTGCCACGGCTGGCGCGGTGGATGCAAGCTTGGCGCGCAGACGGGTGTTCATGGCGATGTCCTCCGGATAGCGGCGGGCCCGGCCGGGCGCCATGCAACGGCGGTGGCCGCGACATGGCGCGGCCGCAGGCCGGCCCTGCGGTATCTCTGCAAGCTCCGTTCCCGCGCAGGCAGTGCGTCATGCGTTGGCCCGTGTGGCGGGGACGGAACCGCGCTGCAGTACTTTTTACACCGGCTGCAGAAACTGCATGGGCGCCTGCGGTGCCGCGACGCTGCCCCCGTGGCTGCGCGTGATGCGCAAGCGTTCGTCCCAGGCGAAGCCGGTGCGTCTATGGCGCGGCACTTGCGTGCAGCCACGTCTATAGTGAAGAGAGATGCTGGCCTTGGATCGCGTGCTGGGGGGCGTCCAGGGAGCCGGCCGGGGGGAGCGGCTCACCGATTGGGAGGAAGCTATGAATCTGGCCGCCGTCCTGTCTTCCCTTGTTCTCGCCTCGTCCGTGGCGGTGTCTTCCACACCTGTCGAGCGGCAGCTCCTCGCCATCACACCCACGGACTTCTCGCAGCGGTTCAATACCGTGGCCCATGACACCGGCTCGGGGCTGACCCTGCCTGCCTTCCAGGTCAAGGCTGGCTGGCACCGGGCAGTGCCCAGTACGGGGGTATCGGTGTTGGTGCGCGCAAGCCGTTCCGGCTATGCGCTCGACGAGGTCGTGGTGGTCTGCCAGGAAGTGGAGCGGTGCTTCCTGACCATCTGCACGGCAGCGCTGGCCATTGACGAATCGATGGATCCGCGCCTGCTGCAGCGCTTTATCGTCGCGCGCATCTCGACGGAACTCGGCGAGGTCGGCCTGGTGATGTCGGGCCTGGCGTACATTGTCGTGACGCCGAAGGAAGACGATTACGTGGCGCTGGTGATCCGGCCATACCTGCCGCAGCAGCAGGGCGCGTCACCGACCCAGGCCGGGACGGGTAATCCCCTGACGCCGATCGCTGCGCAGCGTACCTCTGGCGCCCCGTCCCTTTTGTGAAGCGTCTGTACCGCTAATCCTGCCGCAGCAGCAGGGCGGCAGGCAGCACGGCCAGTACTTCCTGCATCGGCAGCTTGCCGTCCGGCCCCGCAATGAATGTTTGTCCCGTCAGGGCATCGGTCCAGTGGCCGGACTGCCGCGTGCCGGCATTGACGGTAGTGTGGCCCCAGCGGGCTGGCGGAACCCGCGGCAGCTCACGGTCGACGAGCGTGGCACCGAGGCGTGATACCACTGTCAACGCTTCGTCTCCGCCCAGCGTCCGCGCGAAGCCCAGTACATGTTCCGCCAGCGGACCTTCTGCGATGAGCGGCTGGTAGCCGCCCTCCAGGAACAGCATTTCGTGCGCGCGGCGCGCAGCCAGCACATGCCGCACGAGCTGTTGTTTCACGCGGCCGTCCCGCCAGTGCGCCAGCCATTCGGCCCAGCCGGCGCCGCAGTCCAGTCGGGCTTGCAGGCGCCGGTAGTCGGGCGGGCGCCGGTTGTCCGGATCGACCAGGCTCAGGTCCCAGTCTTCGCATCCCTGGTAGCGGTCGGGCACGCCGGGCGCCGTGAGCTGGATCATGGCCTGCGCGAGGCTGTTCATGGCGCCGGCCGGCGCCACGCGCTGCACGAACTGGCCGATCCGGACGAGCAGGCCGCCATGCGGCCAGTCCGCTGCCAGGCCGTGCAGGAAGGCGTCGCAGGCGTCTTCGTAGCCCGGGTTCGGCTGTGTCCAGTTGCCATGCAGCTTGGTTTCGCGAATGGCCTTGCGCTGCCATTGGCCGATGCGCTGCAGGAATGCCGCCAGTGCTTCGCCCTGTTCCAGCGCATCGCGCTGCATGGGCCATGCGCCCAGTAGCGACTGGTAAAGCACCAGGCGGTCGGCCGCGTCCGGAACGCGGGGCAGCAAGGCCAGCAAGCGCGCGCCATCGGTCTCCCATGCGCGCACCGCGACCGCCCATTGCTGCGGCAGCTCGCTCAGCACCGCCAGGCGCATGCGCGCGTCTTCGCCGCGCTTGTGGTCGTGGGTGGCCGTGGCCAGCATCGCATGCGGAAAGGACTGGCGCCGCGCTGCCATGGCGGCATGGAAGCCGGCAGGCGACAGCGCCAGGGCGTCCGGATGGCTGCCAACCTCGTTGCGCGACAGCAGCCGGCCGTAGCGATAGAAAGCCGTGTCCTCGCCGGCCTTGGCTGCCAGTGCAGGCATCAGCTGCTGCACGCGGCGACGGATCTGCGCTGGCGCGCTGCCGTGTGCGTCCGGCGTGCGCAGGCAGGCCACGATGAAATCGAGCGCTGCCGCCTGTTCCGGCGCGAGCGTGGCGCGTGCGGAGCGGGTCGCCTTGTCGAGCATGGCCTGCTCGGCACGCAGGGCAGCCGCGTCGCGCCCGCAAGAGGCGCCGTCCTGATAGCTCCGATAGACCGGGATGGCCTCCAGCCAGGCGGCCAGCGCTTGCCGCAAGGCCGGCAGCGTCAGGTCCCGCGTGGCAGGATCGGCAGCCGCGCAAGCGTGCAGCCGGGCAGTGGCGCCTTCGAATTCGGTGACCAGGTGATGCATCAGGATCTGGCGGCGGGCATCCGCGAGCGCGGCCGCATAGCTGCCGGGCCGGCCGCCGGCGTGCCGCCACAAGGCGCCGAGCGGCGCGTGGCCCGCTTCGCTATGCAGGACGGCGGAGACCTGATCCATGAAGTCGTAGCCCGTGGTGCCGTCGACCTGCCAGTCCGCGGGCAGGATCTCGCCCGGGGCCAGGATCTTCTCGACCACCAGCCACGGGCGCGGCCGGGTTGGCGCCGGTGATCGAGGGGCTGCGTGCTCGTCCAGGCACGCGCGCAGTTGCCGGCAATAGGCCGCGGGGTCGGCAAGGCCGTCGACGTGATCCACCCGCACGCCGTCGATGACCCCTTCGCGCAGCAGGCGGAATACGAGCGCATGCGTCGCGGCAAATACCGCCGGGTCTTCCTGCCGTACGCCGACCAGGTCGCTGATCTCGAAGAAGCGTCGCCAGTTGAGCGCGGTTGCCGCGGTGCGCCACCAGGCCAGGCGGTAGTGCTGGCGCTCCAGCAAGGCATGCAGGTGTTCGCGGCCGGCCTCGTGCGTGGCATCGAACCAGTCGGGGCTGTTCAAGGCATGTCGGAGCAGGCTGTCCGGGGCGAGCGGAAAGTCGTGCTCGAAGTAGCGCAGTGTTGCCGCATCGCCGCCGGGGGCGGGTACAACGCAGAGCTCGCCGCGCGCAAGCGTTTCCCAGTAAGGGTGGCCGAGCATGGGCACCAGCACCTTGCCGTGCAGCGTCGGGTCGGCAGGCTGCCAGTCGATATCGAAAAATGCGGCATGCGGATTGTCCTGGCCATGCGCGAGTACGTCCCGCCACCACGCATTGTGCGTGGGGTCGGCGGCCATGTGGTTGGGCACGATGTCCAGGATCAGCCCGAGACCGGCGTCCCGCGCGCGCTGTGCCAGGGCATGCAGCGCCGTCTCGCCGCCAAGCTCGTCGCGCACGCGCGTGAAGTCGGTCACGTCATAGCCGTGTGTGGAGCCGGGGCGCGCGCCGCACACCGGAGAGAGATACAGGTGGCTGACACCGAGCGCGGCGTAGTAGCTGACCACGCCAGCCGCGTCCGCCAGCGTGAAGCCGGGGTGCAGTTGCAGGCGAGCCGTGGCGCGCGGCGGCAGCGGCGCGCCTGGCGCCACAGTCCGGTCAGCGGGCGCCGGTGCCATGGCCTGGCTCGCCCCGGCCGGACAGGATGGCAATGCAGCTCAGCGCGGGCAGCGAACCGCCGGCCAGGGTATCGGCATGGCCGGCAGCCGTTTCGTGAAGCATGGCGTAACCGGGCGCGGGCGGCTGGCAGGCCACCGCGTCGTGGCCCAGGTTCAGCCAGATCGACAGGCACGCGCCGTCGCCCAAGCGCCAGCGTGCGCACAGCGCGGCTTGCCCCAGCACATCGACCCCCGCGCTGCGGGCGCGCGGCAGACGGTGCATGAGCCATTCGTGCCGGATCGCAAGCAGCCGCCGGTAGTAGCGGGTCCAGTCGTTCTCGACATCCATCGGCGGCCGCGAGGCTTCGAAGGTTGCCGGGTCGTTGGGATCGGGAATCTCGCGCGCCCGCGCGTCGTCCCCGAAGACAGCCATGCTGGCGAATTCCTGCCGGCGCCCTTGGCGCACGGCCTCGGCCAGTTCCGGAGAATGGCTGGTGAAATAGTAGAAGGGCGTCTGCGCGCCGCATTCCTCGCCCATGAACACCAGCGGCACCTGCGGGCAGAGCAGCTGCAGCGCCACGGCGGCGCGCAGCGCACGTGGATCGGCGAGGGCGGCCAGCCGTTCGCCGAAGGCGCGGTTGCCGGTCTGGTCATGGTTCTGCAGGAAGCTGACAAAGGCCGTGGGCGGCAGGTGGCCACTGGGCTTGCCACGACGGACCGGTGCGCGCGCGGCCCCGGTGTCCGAACGGAACGGCGACACTTCGCCCTGGTAGGCGAAGCCTTCGGCAAGCACGCGTGCCAGGTGCTGCAGCGGTGATTGCCGGCTGGACTGGCCTGGGTGGAGGGGGCCCGAGGCGTAGTCGCAATAGTAGCCGTCCTGTTCGCCGGTCAGCAGTACGTGCAGCGCATGATGGGCATCATCGTTCCACTGTGCGTCGAACCCTGCGGCCAGCCGCGCGGCGTCGTTGTGGTCGTTCTCCAGCACCAGGTGGATATGGCGCCCCTGCATGTTCGGCCAGGCGCGCAGGTCCGACGGCAACGTCGTCAGCCAGCCTTCATCGTCGATGGCATGCACGGCGTCCAGGCGCAGGCCGTCGAAGCGGAACTCTTCCAGCCAGTAGCGCGCGTTCTCGGTGAAGAAGCGGCGCACTTCGCGGCGGCGGAAGTCGATGGCGGGCCCCCAAGGGGTCTGCCGGTCCTGCCGGAAGAAAGCGCTCGCATAGTGATGCAGGTAGTTGCCCTCGGGGCCGAAGTGGTTGTAGACCACGTCGAGCAGCACCATCATGCCGAGGCTGTGCGCGTGGTCCACCAGCGCGCGCAGTTCGTCTGGGGAGCCGTAGCCGGATTCGGGGGCAAACGGCAGCACGCCGTCGTAGCCCCAGTTGCGCGTGCCGGGAAACTCCGCAAGCGGCATCAGCTCGACCGCGGTGAAGCCCAGCGCGCAGAGCCGCTGCAGTTGCTGCATGGCGCCCGCGTAGCCGCCGCACAGGCCGACGTGGAGCTCGCAGATGACGGCCTCGTGCCACGGGCGCCCGCGCCAGTCGGGGCATTTCCACGGGTAGGCAGCGCCCTTGGGCTGGCACGCCACGCTGGGGCCGTGCACATCGCCCGGCTGCCAGCGTGATGCGGGATCGGGAAACGTGGTGCCGTCATCGAGCCGGAACCAGTAGCGCGTGCCGTCGCTGCACGGTACGGCGGCCCGGAACCAGCCGTCTTCGGATGGGGTCATCCGCACCGGTCCCATGCCCGCGATCTCCAGCCGCACCGACTCTCCGCGCTGGGCGGCGTCCGGCGCCCACAGACGGAAGCCGATGCGGCCCTCGGGCAGCCACACCGGGCCGAACGCATAGCCGTGCGGATCGTCGTTGGCCGCTGGCACCGCCGGCGCGCCGGCTGAGAAGCTCTCCAGCGGCGCCAGGCGCGGCGTCGCCGAGGTGGCGCCGGTTCCGAGGAAGAATGAATTCAGGTTCAAGATCAGCTCCAGACGGTTCTGGCCGGAAGGGCCGTTGCGGGCCTGCCGCGGCGCGGTCGATATGGCACGTCAGGCGTCAGAACACCGGTTTGTAGAAGGTGCATATCCCTATTGAGCTGACAACATCAAAATAACCACCGTCATTCCCGCGCAGGCGGGAATCCAGCGTCTTTGAAGTCCCCCGAAAGGGGGACAAAAAGTCACTGGGTCCCCGCCTGCGCGGGGACGACGAATATTGGGCGTTGTCGTGAATTATGGAAACCATCATTAATGGCCTTTGCCCTCGGCACGAATCCGGCTGTCGGCATGCCGTGGCGCGCCGCTTGCGCGGTGCAGCAGGTGGACCGGTACAGGCTCGACCTTCCAGATCCGCTCGCAGTACTCGTGGATGGCCCGGTCCGAAGAAAAGTACCCCGAGCGCGCGCAGGACAGCACCGACATGCGCTGCCAGCGCTGCGGTTGCACGTAGGCTTCGCACACGCGCCGCTGGCACTCCACATAGGCGCCGAAATCAGCCAGCAGCATGTAAGGGTCTTGCCGCAACTGCTCGTCGAAAAGACCGCGGAAGACGCCGGGATCGCCATGCGAGAAAAAGCCCTGCTGGACCAGGTCGATCACCGCGCGCAATTCGGGGTTGCGGTGGTAGTAGGCGGCCGGGTCGTAGCCGGCGGCGCGCAGCGCGTAGACCTCGGGCGCGGTCAGCCCGAACGGGAAGAAGTTGTCGGCGCCGATGGCATCGCACAGCTCGATATTGGCGCCGTCCATGGTGCCGATGGTAAGCGCGCCGTTCATGGCGAATTTCATGTTGCCGGTGCCCGAGGCTTCCTTGCCGGCCAGCGAGATCTGCTCCGACAAGTCCGCTGCCGGATAGATGCGCTGCCCGTAGGTGACGTTGAAATTGGGCAGGAACACCACCTTGAGTCGGTCGCGCACCTGCGGGTCATGGTTCACGACGTCGGCCACGCTGGTGATGAAGCGGATCATCAGCTTGGCGTACTCGTAGCCCGGTGCGGCCTTGCCGCCGAACAGGAAGCTGCGCGGCGCGAGGTCGAGGCCGGGGTTGCATTTGATGCGGTGGTACAGCGCGATGACGTACAGCACCGCCAGGTGCTGGCGCTTGTACTCATGGATGCGCTTGACCATGACGTCGAACATCGACGACGGGTCGATAACCACGCCCGTGCAATCGCGTACCAGTTTCGTGAGCGCTACTTTGTTGTCGCGCCGCACGGCCTGCCATTGCTCGCGGAAGCCGGCATCGTCGGCGAACGGCTCCAGCGCGCGCAGCTGCTCCAGGTCCGTGATCCAGCCCTCGCCGATGGCATCGGTCACCAGCCGCGACAGGCGCGGGTTGGACAACGCCAGCCAGCGCCGCGGCGTGACGCCGTTGGTGATGCTGGTGAATTTCCCCGGCCACAAGTCGTGGAAGTCCTTCAGCACGTCTTCCCGCATCAGCCGCGAATGCAGTTCCGCCACGCCGTTGATGGCGTAGCTGCCCACGCACGCCAGGTGCGCCATGCGCACGTGCCGCTCGCCGTGCTCGTTGATGAGCGACAGGCGGGCCAGGCGCGATTCATCGCCATAGAAGCGGATGCGGACTTCTTCGAGGAAGCGCGTGTTGATCTCGAAGATGATCTCGAGATGGCGCGGCAGCACGCGGCCAAAGAGCGGCAGCGGCCATTGCTCCAGCGCTTCGGGCAGCAGCGTATGGTTGGTGTAGGCGAAGGCATGGCGCGTGACGTGCCAGGCCTCGTCCCATGGCAGGTCATGCTCGTCGACGAGCAGCCGCATCAGCTCGGCAATGCCGACCGCCGGGTGCGTGTCGTTGAGCTGCACCGCGAACTTCTCGTGGAAGCGGGACACCGGCATGCCGTCGGCCGCCAGCAGCCGCAGCATGTCCTGCAGCGAACAGGCGACGAAGAAGTACTGCTGTTCAAGCCGCAGTTCCTTGCCCTGTTCGGTTTCATCGTTCGGATAGAGCACCTTGGTCAGGTTCTCGGAGGTGATTTTCTTGCTGACCGCGCCGAGATAGTCACCGCGGTTGAAGGTCGGGAAGTCGAAGGCCTCGGTCGCGTCGGCACGCCACAGGCGCAGCGTGTTGACGGTATTGACGCGGTAGCCAAGGATCGGCGAATCGAACGGCACGCCCACCACGGTCTTGGCCGGTACCCAGCGCACTCGGTAGTGGCCGCGGTCGTCGGTGTAGTGCTCGGTATGGCCGCCCAGGCGCACCTGCACCGCCCACTCCGAACGCTGGATTTCCCACGGGTTGCCGTTGCGCAGCCAGCTGTCGGTCTTTTCGACCTGCATGCCGTCGATGATGGCCTGCTGGAAGATGCCGTATTCGTAGCGGATGCCGTAGCCCAGCGCGGGGATCTCCAGCGTGGCCAGCGAATCCATGAAGCATGCGGCGAGCCGGCCCAGGCCGCCGTTTCCAAGCCCCGGCTCGATCTCCTGCGCGAGAATCTGCTCCAGGTCCAGCCCGAGCGCCTGCATCGCCGCCTGCACCTCGCTGTAGATGCCGAGGTTGATCAGGTTGTTGCCCAGGTGCGGGCCGATCAGGAATTCCGCGGACAGGTAGGCAACCGTGCGCGAGGGCTGGTCGAGGTAAGCCTCGGACGTGCTGATCCAGCGCTGCACGAGCCGGTCGCGCACGGTGTGCGCGAGCGCCTGGTAAAGGTCGTTCTGGCTGGCGTGTTCCGGCGGCTTGCCTTGCGTATGGAACACGTGGTCCAGGAAGGCGCGCCGGATGGTGGCACTCGACAGCGCGGTGCGGGTATCGTCGGCATGCTCGGACCGGCTGGTTTCCGTCATGGGCGAGCTCCGTTCAAAGGTCGGTCAGCGCTGGCGCGGCGGGTCCGGCAGGCGGCCCTGGCGCACCGCCTGTGCCCGCGCGCGCAAGGCCGGCGTATCGAACAGGCGGCGCACGTCCGCATCGAGCCTGCGCTGCCAGTTGGGATGACCCGAAGTGGTGCCGGGCAGGTTGGCTTGTTCGGCCATGCCGAGCAGGTCCTCCATCGGCAACAGGCGCAGCGGCGTGCGCGTGCGGCCAAGCCAGGCCAGCACGGCGTCCAGGGGCGGATGTTGCGGCTCGGGCATGTCCCCGCCGGCAAGGCCAGCGTCGCACAGCGCCTGCCACAGCGCCGTGCGTTCGCGCACGCGGGCATCACGCACGCCCTGCGGGGATTCCGTGTGCGCGAGCAGTCCCAGCCGCTCGCGCCAGGCAAGGTCGCGCCCCTGCCACCAGCCCGCGACGGTGGGCAGGTCGTGCGTCGAAGTGGTGGCCACGGCGTGCCTGGGCCAGTTCTCGGCGGGCAGGAACGGCAGCACTTCGGGCGCGGTGCCGGCATCGCCTTGCGGCGCCGGCGTTTCGCGCGCGAACCACAGCACGTCGATGCCGAGCACGCCGCGCGCGGCCAGCGCGCTGTCCAAGTGCGCCGGCACCGTGCCCAGGTTCTCGCCGATGATGATCGCGCGGTGCCGCCACGATTCCAGCGCCACCAGCCGCAGCAGCGCCGGCAGCGGGAAATCGAGATAGGCACCGTCGCGCGCCGACGCGCCGGCAGGTACCAGCCACATGCGCGCGAGGCCCGGCACGTGGTCGATGCGCAGTCCGCCGCCATGGGCCAGGTTGGCACGCAGCATCTCGATGAAGGCGCCGTAGCCATGCTGATACAGGCTGCGCGGCGAAAACACCGTCACGCCCCAGTCCTGTCCGTGCGGGTTGTAGACATCGGGCGGCGCGCCGGCATGGAAGCCGGCCAGGATGTCCTGCTGGCGCGACCATGCCTGGCTGCCGCCCGGATCCGCGCCCACCGCCAGGTCGCCGATCACGCCGATCGCCATGCCCGCGTCGCGTGCGGCCTGCTGGGCGCATGCCAGGCCGTCGTCGGCCAGCCATTGCAGGAAGATGTGGTAGTCGATTTCGTGCGGGTGGGCCATCGCGAATGCGGCGACGGCGGGATCGGCGGGGGAGCGCAGCGTCACCGGCCAGCAGCGCCAGTCCGCCGCGCCGTCGGCGTTCATGCCATTGGCCGCCTCGCCGAGGCGGCTGGCCTGGATCGCTTCATAGCACGCGTGGTCGTGCAGCGCGGTGCCACCGCGTGCGCGGAACGCGGTGCATGCATCCAGCGCCGCCCGCGGCAACAGCCGTTCGCGGTGCTCCCAGAGCCAGCGCAGCACGGACAGGCGCAGGCGGGACAAGGCCACCCAGTCGATCTCGCTGCGGGCTTCATGCTGCGCGAATGCCGTACCGGCGTTCAGCGCCGCGATGGCGCTGTCGACCACGTCCTGCCCGAAGCGTCTGGCGGGGTCCGCATAGAGCGGGTTGTGGAACAGCCGGCTGGACGGCGAATAGGGGCTGTAGCGCTCGGGCAGCGCGGCAAAGCCCGCATGGAGCGGATTGATCGCCACGGCATCGGCATGCTCGCTCGCGGCGGCCTGGCAGCACTGCGCCAGCGCGGTGAGATCCCCCATGCCCGTGGGCGCGCCGCGGCGCAGGCCGTAGAGCTGCACGGCCAGGCCCCAGGCGTGCTCGCCTGCCGCCTCGCGGCCGGCTGCGCGCAGGGCGTCGCCCACGCCAAAGCAGCGCTGCGGGGCAACGGCCAGCATGGTTTCTGCTTCGGCGATGTGCAGGCGGTGGTAGCCGCATGCGCCGACGGGCGCCAGGCGCAGCGTCCCGTCCGCGGCGGGCGCTGCGGTTCCGTCGAGAAGGCCGCCATCCTCGAGTTCGATCTCGTACGGCCGCGCTTCGGTGCCGTCCGGCCATGGCACGGCGATGGGCTGCCCCTGGTCGGCCGTGATCAGCGGGGGCAGGCCGCGGGCGGCATCCTCGGCGTCCAGCCATGCGCATGAGGCCTGGCACTGCGCACGCGTGTCGCAGGCCAGCGCCAGGCCATGCAGCAGGCGGCGCAGGGCCTCGTCCGAGACCTGTTGCGGCTGGCCCCAGGCATCGAGCCAGCGCGGCCGCAGGCCCGCACGCAGCGCCAGTGCATGCAAGGGGGCGTGAGGAGAGTCGGTCAGCATGCTCATGCGGTTGGCTCCTGCGAGGTGGCGCGCGCCGGCATGGCCGGGCGCGGAGGCCGTGGCGGCTCGGCCTGCGCGGCGAGCAGTACCAGGGCATGGGCGGGCACGGCCTGCACTGTCACGCCGGCCATGGGCAGGCCGGCTTCCGGCAGATCGGGCTGGCTGCTGTCGAAGAGCAACTGCCAGCCCAGCGCCGGCTCGGGCAGGTGGAACACCACATCGGTGTCGCCGGCATTGAGCAGCACCAGCGTCACCTGCACCGGGCTCGCCTGGCCAATGCGCGCGGGGCGGGCCAGTTCGGGGCGCTCCGCCCGAGGCGGTGCGGCGGCCCGGCGCAGCGCGAGCGTGCGGATTTCGGGGTCGGCCCACGCTTCCGGGCTCGGCGGGCGCCCGTCGGTGTCGAACCACGCGATGTCGCCGATGCCAGGCACGGGCTCATGGTTGCCGTGGGCAAAGCGGTTGGCGCCAATGGCGTGCAGCCTGCGGCGCAGCGCCAGCAGGCGGCGCACCATCTGCAGCAGCGCCTGGCCCTGCGGCGTCTGCGCCTGCTTCCAGTCCAGCCAGGACAGCGCATTGTCCTGGCAGTACGCATTGTTGTTGCCCTGCTGGCTGCGACCCCATTCGTCGCCGGCGGTCAGCATCGGCGTGCCCTGGGCCAGCAGCAGGGTGGCCATCATTGCCTGGGCCACGCGCGCGCGCCGTTCGAGGATCGCGGGATCGTCCGTGGGGCCTTCGACGCTGCCGTCGGGACTCCAGTTGGCGCTGTGGTTGTGGTCGGTGCCGTCGCGGTTGTCTTCGCCGTTGGCTTCGTTGTGCTTTGCGCTGTAGCTGACCAGGTCGGCCAGCGTGAAGCCGTCATGCGCGGTGATGAAGTTGAGGCTCGACCACGGCCGGCGGTGGCGGCGGTCGAACAGGTCGGCCGAGCCGGCCAGCCGCGCGGCCAGCTCGCCGCGCTGGCCGGCGTCGCCGCGCCAGTAGCGGCGCACGGTGTCGCGGAACTTGTCGTTCCATTCGGCGAAGCCCGGCGGGTGGTTGCCAAGCTGGTATCCGCCCGGCCCCAGGTCCCACGGTTCCGAGATCAGCTTGACGCAGCTGAGCACGGGGTCCTGCAGCACCGCGTCGAAGAACGCGGCGCCCGGGTCGAAGCCGTTGTGCTCACGGCCGAGCGTGCTGGCCAGGTCGAAGCGGAAGCCGTCGATGTGGTAGCACCGGACCCAGTAGCGCAGCGAATCGAGCACCATCTGCAGCACGCGCGGATGAGGCAGGTTGAGCATGTTGCCGCAGCCAGTGTCGTTGAGGTAGCGGCGTTCGTCGCCGGGCACGAGCTGGTAGTAGCTGGCGTTGTCCAGCCCCCGCCATGACACCGTCGGCCCGAGTTCGTTGCCTTCGCAGGTGTGGTTGTAGACCACATCCAGGATGACTTCGATGCCCGCCGCGTGCAGCCGCCGTACGGCGACCTTGAGTTCGTGGAGCTGGTCCGTTGCGAGGTAGGACGGCTCGGGCGCGAAGTACGACAGGGTGTTGTAGCCCCAGTAGTTGCGCAGGCCGCGTTCCAGCAGGAAGCGGTCCTGCAGGATGGCGTGCATCGGCAGCAGCTCCACGGCGGTGACGCCCAGGCGCAGCAGGTGGTCCAGGAAACGCGGGTCGCATAGCGCTGCGAAGGTGCCGCGCAGGTGCGGCAGCACATCGTCGCGCAGCATCGACACGCCGCGCAGGTGGGTTTCATAGATGATCGTGTCCTGCCACGGCACGCCGGGCGGCCGATCGTCGCCCCAGTGGAAGCTTTCGTCGACGACGATGGCTTTGGGCATGGTCGGCGCGCTGTCGCGGCGGTCCGGCGTCAGGTCGCCGCGCGCGCTCTGCAGGCGGTAGCCGAACAGCGCGTCGGACCAGCGCACCGGCCCGCTGAGCTGGCGCGCGTACGGGTCCAGCAGCAGCTTGTGCGGGTTGAAGCGGTGCCCGCGCGCGGGGTCGTACGGCCCGAAGGCGCGGAACCCGTACAAGGTCCCGAGCGCGGCGTTGGGCAGGTAGCCATGCCAGATCTCGTCGGTGCATTCGGGCAGCGGCATGCGCGACAGTTCCTTGCGCCCATTTGCCGAGAACAGGCACAGGTCGACGCGCGAGGCATTGGCCGAGAACACCGCAAAGTTCACGCCGAGGCCGTCCCAGTGGGCGCCGAGCGGGTAGGGCTTGCCGGACATCAGCCGGTCGTTGACCTGGAGCGTCATGGTCATGCCTGCGCCCCGGCGTGCTGCAATACCAGTGTGGCCATCGGCGGCAGGGTGAGGGAAAGGGAGGCGTCCTGACCGTGCGCCGGCACGGCCTCGGCCATCACCGCACCGTCGTTGCCGACGTTGCTGCCGCCATAGCAGGCTGCGTCGGTGTTGAGCCGCTCATGCCAGCAGCCGGCAAAGGGCACGCCGATGCGGTAGCTGTGCCGCGGCACCGGCGTCATATTGGCCACGGCCAGCACCACGTCGCTGCTGCCGGGCGCGGGCCGGCGCAGCCAGGCAAAGACGCTGTTCTGATGGTCGTCGCCGACCACCCACTGGAATCCCGCGGGAGAATGGTCAAGTTCGTGCAAGGCCGGCAGCGCCCGGTAGAGGGCGTTGAGATCGCGCACCAGGGTGTGGACGCCACGGTGCATGGGGTGGTCGAGCAACGCCCAGTCGAGCTCCGCGTCGTGGTTCCATTCCTGCCACTGGGCGAGTTCGCCGCCCATGAACAGCAGCTTCTTGCCCGGGTGCGCCCACATGAATCCATAGTAGGCGCGCAGGCCGGCAAAGTGCTGCCAGTTGTCGCCCGGACATTTGCGGATCATCGATCCCTTGCCGTGCACGACCTCGTCGTGCGACAGCGGCAGCACAAAGGCCTCCGACCAGGCATAGACCGTCCCGAACGTCATGTCCTGGTGGTGCCATGCGCGGTGGATCGGGTCCAGCGAGAGGTAGCGCAGCGTGTCGTGCATCCAGCCCATGTTCCACTTGAAGTCGAAGCCCAGCCCGCCGCTGGCGGCGCTGGCCGTGACGCCGGGCCACGCGGTGGACTCCTCGGCAATGGTGAGCGCGCCGGGGCAGCGTTCATGCACGACCGTGTTGAGTTCGCGCAGGAAGGCCACGGCCTCCAGGTTTTCGCGTCCGCCGAAACGGTTGGGAACCCACTGTCCGGCGGTGCGGCTGTAGTCGCGATAGAGCATGGACGCCACCGCATCCACGCGCAGCCCGTCGACATGGAAATGCTCGAGCCAGTGCAGCGCGCCGGCCAGCAGGAAGCCGCGCACCTCGTTGCGCCCCAGGTTGTAGATCAGCGTGTTCCAGTCCTGGTGGAAGCCTTCGCGCGGGTCCTGGTGTTCGTAAAGCGCGGTGCCGTCGAAATGCGCCAGCCCGTGCGGGTCCGTCGGGAAATGCGCGGGCACCCAGTCCAGGATGACGCCAATGCCGTTCCGGTGGCAGCGGTCGATGAAGGCCGCGAACGCCTGCGGCGGCCCCAGCCGCGCCGTGGGCGCATAGAGCGACAGCGGCTGGTAGCCCCACGAGCCGCCGAACGGGTGCTCGGTCACGGGCAACAGTTCGATGTGCGTGAAACCGAGCTCGCGGACATAGGGGATGAGCCGCTCGGCCAGGATTTCCCAGCCGTGCTCGGGATCATTTGCCGCACGCAGCCAGGACCCGGCATGGACCTCATAGATGGAAAGCGGTGCGGCGTACGGATCGACCGCATTGCGCAGGCGCATCCAGTCATCGTCCTGCCAGGGGAAGGGCGGGGCGGAGACCTCGGGTTCGGTCACGACCGACGCGGTGGCCGGGGGCGGTTCGGTTGCCAGGGCGAGCGGGTCCGCCTTGTCGGGCAGTTCGGCGCCGTGCGGGTCGAGCAGGTCGAACTTGTAGCGGCAGCCCGGCCGGGCGCCCATGGCTTCGGGGATGAACAGCTCCCAGATGCCGCTGGGGTGGCGCAGGCGCATCGGGTGCCGGGCAGGCTGCCAGCCATTGAAGTCGCCGATCACCGACACGCGCCGTGCATTGGGTGCCCACACGGCATAGCGCACGCCCTGGACACCGTCGATCCGGCGCCACTGCGCGCCCAGGCATGCTCCCAGTTCAAAGTGGCGTCCTTCCGAGATCAGGTGCAGGTCCAGCTCGCCAAGCAGCAGTCCGAAGGCATACGGGTCGTGGCTGAGCTGTTCGCTGCCGTCCGGCCAGCGCACCAGCAGCTGGTAGACCGAAATGCCGGCAGGCAAGTGCCCGCTGAACACGCCATCGGCATGAACGGGCGCCATTTCCGCCAGCGGCGAGCCCCCGGAATCGGTCAGCGTCACGGATCGCGCACCCGGCACGCAGGCACGCACGACCAGCACGTCGCCGTGCATGTGCGGGCCAAGCACGGCGAACGGATCGCGATGACGGCCTTCGAGCAGGGCGCTCAACTCGCCGTCGGGGATGATGCCGGTGCGGCGCTCGGCAGGCCGGTTGTCGACACGGCTCATTGTGCCTCCAGGTTCTCGGCCAGCAGCTTGCGCACCATGCGCGCGAGCCCGCTGGCCGGCAGGTCGATCCACGTCACGCGGTTGGCGGCCTCATATTCCACTTCGTAGGCCGCACGCTCCAGCAGGAACAGGTCCAGCAGCGGCTGGAGCTGCCCGGGCTGCACCCATGGCGCGCCGGAGGCCTCCATGTGCTGGCTGTAGCAGCTCAGGAAGGCATCGCTCGCGGTCGTCCGGAAGCGCTCCAGCAGGCCGCCGCGCCGCTCGGCCAGCGCCGGCGGCAGCTCGGCGTGGGTACGCTCCTGCCGGTCGGTGCCGACCGTGGCCGCGGCGTAGTCGATGGAGCGCAGCAGCCCCGCCACGTCGCGCAACGGCGAGGTCTTGTGCCGGCGCCACTCGAGCGGCTGGCCGGGCTCGCCTTCGAAGTCGACCAGGTAGGTGTCGTTCTGCGCGATCAGCACCTGGCCCAGGTGGAAGTCGCCATGGATGCGGGTCTGCAGGCTTCCGGGCGCAGCCGCGGCAAGCCGGGCGACAAGCTCGGGCAAGGCGTCACGGGCCTTCAGCAGGGTATCGACATCGGCCATGAAACGCGTGCCCGCGGGTTTCGGATCATCGCGCGGGCACTTTTCGAGCAGCTCGAGCGCACGCGCCAGGGCTGCCATCGCCTGTTCCGCCCATTGCCGCGTCTGCGCTTCGGCTGCCGGCTGCGGTGCGAAGGCCGGGTCGTCCGTCTGCCGCGCCAGCACCGCATGAAGCTCCGCCAGCCGGCGCCCGAGCGTGCCGGCCATGGTGGCGTAGCCGTTCATGGCTTCGGCGAACTCGTCCTCGCTCTCTTGGGCGGGCAGCGCGTCGTCGATGGCGCGGCCGAGGTAGTCGAGTGTCCAGTCCCAACCGTTTCCCTGGTTGAGGATATAGCCCTGCACCAGCATCAGCGTGTGCGGGACGCCGTCGCTGCCGGTGCGCGAGACCTCGCCCAGCAGCGGTGGCGAATGCGGATAGCCCTGGGCCGTCAGGTAGCGCGTCATCTCCACTTCCGGGTGCATGCCGCCCGATAGCCGCCGCACCAGCTTGAGCACGGCCGTGTTGTTATAGACGAGCGAGCTGTTGGACTGCTCGGCCGACATCCACTGGATCTCCTCCTGCTCCGGCTGCAGCGCAGACAGGCCCGGCTCCGCTCGGAACCGGATCGTCTCCTGCGGGCCTTGCAGTTCGGTGCCGGCCCGCAATGCACGGATCACCTCGCGCGCGAATGGCTCCAGCACGAAGCCGTCTGTGGCCAGTCCGACGCGGCTGCCCTGGCGCACACGGGCCATCGACAGCCCATGCGCAAGCTGGGACAGGCTATCGGCACTCTCGCGGTCCCATAGCAGGCCAACCGGAAGCTGGTAGCGCTCGGTGCGCCCGCTGGAAAGGCAGACCTCGACTTCGCCAAGATAGATTTCCTCGCCCGTCTCGGCCTGCACAAATGGCACCAGGTATGCGAGCGACGCGCGCTGGATGTTCTCGTCCTTCGCGCCGAACCAGCGCCGGCGGCGGATATAAGGCGGCAGCACTTCTACGTTGAGGATGTGGCGCGACGCCTCGGTCAATTCGGGTCGCCCCCTGCTCTGCAGCACCAGCGTGATCTGGTCCGGCATTTGTTCGGGCGCGGTCACGTGCCACGCGGGCGGCTGCGCTTCTTCGCTGAGTACGAACCAGTAGAAGCCGTAGGGCGGCAGCGTGAGCAGGTAGGTCAGCGTACCGATGGCAGGGAACGGCGTAGCCCCCATCATCTCCACGGGCACCCGGCCGTTGAAGCTGGCCAGGTCGAGTTCCACAGCCTGCGGCGCGCGCGACAGGTTGGCCACGCACAGGATGTGCTCGCTTTCATACTCGCGCAGGTAGGCCAGGATCTTGCGGTTGCCCGGAAACAGGAAACGCAGCGTGCCGCGGCCGAATGCGCGGTGCTTGCGCCGCAGCGCGAGCATGCGGCGCATCCAGTTGAGCTGCGAATGCGGATCGCGCGCCTGGGCTTCGACATTGACCGCCTCGTATCCATACAGCGGGCCTTGCAGCGGCGGCAGCACCAGCCGTTCAGGGTCGGCGTGCGAGAAGCCGCCATTGCGGTCCGGCGACCATTGCATGGGCGTGCGCACGCCGTCGCGGTCGCCCAGGTGGATGTTGTCGCCCATGCCGATCTCGTCGCCGTAGTAGATCACCGGCGTGCCGGGCATGGAAAACAGCAGGCTGTTCATCAGCTCGATGCGGCGCCGGTCGCGCTCCATCAGTGGGGCGAGCCGGCGCCGGATGCCAAGGTTGATGCGCGCGCGCCGGTCGGACGCATAGACTTCCCACAGGTAGTCGCGCTCGCTGCTGGTCACCATCTCCAGCGTCAGCTCGTCGTGGTTGCGCAGGAAGATTGCCCACTGGCAGTCGGTCGGCAGCTCCGGTGTCTGGCGCATGATGTCGGTGATCGGGAAGCGGTCCTCGCGCGCGATGGCCATGTACATGCGCGGCATCAGCGGGAAGTGGAAGGCCATATGGCATTCGTCGCCATGGGCGCCCGTGGCACTGCGGCCGAAGTACTGCTGCGCGTCCTCAGGCCACATATTGGCCTCGGCCAGCAATATGCGCCCCTGATAGCGGGCATCCAGGTGGGCGCGGATGTGGCGGATGACGGCATGCGTCTCGGGCAGGTTCTCGTTGGTGGTTCCCTCGCGTTCCACGAGGTAAGGCACGGCGTCCAGCCGCAGCCCGTCCACGCCGATGTCCAGCCAGAACCGCATGACGGACAGCACCTCGTTCAGCACCTGCGGGTTGTCGAAGTTCAGGTCCGGCTGGTGCGAATAGAAGCGGTGCCAGAAGTAGGCGCCCGCGACAGGATCCCAGCTCCAGTTGGACTTCTCGGTATCGCAGAAGATGATGCGGGTGCCGGCGTAGGCCTGGTCGTTGTCGCCCCAGACGTAGTAGCGGCGCGCGGCGGAGCCTGACCTGGCCTTGCGCGCGCGCTGGAACCATGGGTGCTGGTCCGAGGTGTGGTTGATGACCAGCTCCGTGATGACGCGGATGCCGCGTGCATGCGCTGCCGCCACGAAGCGGCGTGCTTCGGCAAGCGTGCCATAGTCGGGATGCACGTTGCGGTAGTCCGCGATGTCGTAGCCGTCGTCCCGGCGCGGCGAGGGGTAGAACGGCAGCAGCCAGATCGTGTCGACGCCAAGGTCGACCAGATAGTCCAGCTTGGCCAGCAGGCCGGCGAAGTCGCCGACGCCGTCGCCATTGGCATCGTAGAAGGACTTGATGTGAAGCTGGTAGATGACGGCGTCCTTGTACCAGAGCGGATCCGCATTGAGCAGCAGGGCGTTGGCGGGTTCGGTCAGGCGTTTCATCCGTGTCTCCGTGCCGTATGTCTGCCGTGCGTTGCCGCGCCTTCATGCGCCGTGCGGATCGGCGGCCGCGGGCGGCGTGGCATCGCGCCGTGCAGGCCTGCCGATCGGTGTCAGGTGCCACAGCGCAAACGGCCGCCGCGCCGGATCGAGCCGGATGTGCTGGCGCTTGCCGTGCCACGTGAAGCGGTGCTCGTCCATCAGGTCCTGCACGGCCACGCTGCCGTGGTCGGGCAGGCCCCATTCCCACAACGGGATCTCGACGGTGGCTTCCTGCGCCGAATGCGGGTCCAGGCTGATGGCGGCCAGCAGCACGTCGTCGCCGAATGTCGAGCCGATGCCGGGCACGAAGCGCGCGAAGTACAGCATCGCGTCATTGCCGGCGGGGTAGATGCGCAGCCCCAGGTGGCTCTGCAATGCCGGATGCCCCAGCCGGATCTGGTTCAGCCGGGTAATCTCGGCCACGATATTGCCGGGCTGGTGCCAGTTGCGTGCGCGGAGCTGGTACTTCTCCGAGTCCAGGTACTCTTCGCGCTCCTTGCCGTCGAGCACCAGCGGCGCGGACTCGCACAGCTCGAAGCCGCTGTACATGCCCCACAGCCCCGACAGCAGCGTGGCCAGCGCCGCGCGGATCAGAAAGGCCGGGCGCCCGCCGCGATGCAGGAAGTACGGGTTGATGTCGGGGGTGTTGACGAAAAAATGCGGGCGGAAGAATTCGCGCAGCGGACTTTGCGTGAGCTCGGTCATGTACTCGGCCAGCTCGGCGGGGGTATTGCGCCACGTGAAATACGTGTATGACTGGCTGAAGCCGAGCTTTGCCAGCCGCGCCATCATCTTCGGGCGCGTGAACGCTTCGGCCAGGAAGATGGTGTCGGGATGGCGCGCGCGCACGTCGGCGATCATCCATTCCCAGAACGGCAGCGGCTTGGTGTGCGGGTTGTCCACGCGAAAGATGCGCACGCCGTGCTCGACCCAGAACATCACCACGTCGCGCAGCGCCTGCCACAGCGCCGCTGCAGCGGGCGCGGCCGCGTAGAAGTCGACGTTGACGATGTCTTCGTACTTCTTCGGCGGGTTCTCGGCGTAGCGCAGCGTGCCGTCCGGCCGGCGCGTGAACCATTCCGGGTGCTGCCTGAGCCAGGGGTGGTCGGGGGAGCACTGGATCGCAAAATCCAGCGCCAGCTCCAGGCCGGCCGCCGCGGCGGCCACGCGCAGGCGCTCGAAGTCCTCGAAGGTGCCAAGCTGTGCGTGCAGGGCGTCGTGGCCGCCGTCCTCCGCGCCGATCGCGTATGGGCTGCCCGGATCGAGCGGCTCCGCGCGCAGGCTGTTGTTGCGGCCCTTGCGATGCGTCTTGCCGATCGGGTGGATGGGGGGGAAGTAGAGCACGTCGAAGCCCATCGCGCGGATGGCCGGCAGGCGCGCAATGACGTCGTCGAAGGTGCCGTGGCGGTTCTCGTCTTCGCTGGCCGAGCGCGGGAACAGCTCGTACCAGCTTGCAAAGCGGCAGGCCAGCCGCTCCGCTTCCACGGGCATCGGCACCGGATGCCGGCTCGCGAACGGTCGCCCTCCGGGCTGTTGCATGGCGGCATGCATGGCCGCGGCGGTACGCGGTGACAGCAGGATCTCGAGGCGCGCGGCGTCGTCGCCGGCACTGGCAGCCAGTTCGTCGACCAGGGCTGCCAGTTCGCTGTCCGGCGCTGGCGCGTCGCCTTGCGAGGGCAATAGCGCGTCTGCCACAAGGCGCGCCCCTTCCTCGATCTCCAGCGTGATGTCCACGCCGGCTGCGCGCTTCTTTCCGATCTCGTCGAGCCAGCTCGCAAAGGTATCGCGCCAGGCTTCGACCGTGAACGCGTGACGGCCCAGGGCGACCAGCGGGAAATGACCGTACCAGCGGTCATTGACGATATGGCGCATCGGCGCTTCATGCCAGGCCTGCTCACCGGGGGCACGCCACAGGACGGCGGCGGCCAGCTTGTCGTGGCCGTCCATCCAGATATCGGCGCTGACCTCGACCCGCTCGCCGACCACGCGGCGCACCGCGAAGCGCCCGCCGTCACAGGCGGGCTCGACCGCCTCGATCGCAATGCGCGGTGCCTCCAGCGCGGCCACCACGCTGCCAAGACCGCTGGCGCTGATGGCGGTGCCGGGCTGTGGCGTGGGCGCGGCCTGGCGCGCAGGCGCGGGAATGGCGCGGTAGAGGCGGATGTCGGCAGGCGCCAGCGTGATGTCGGCCAGGGCATCAAGCATGGCGCTGGCGTCCAGGGTGCCGCCCGGCCCGCCGTCCGACGCCTCGAGCCGCGCTGCCGCGCGGGGCAGCGCTGCGAGCACGCGGTCGACGCCGAGCGTGCCGGGCTCCTGTGTGTCCGGGTTGACCACGATGGTCAGCGCGGATTCCGACAGGACAGCGCTGTCGCCATCGCTGCCGTCCAGCGCCTGCAGGCGGGCCAGCACGGTCAGCGGGGCGTCGGGGCCGCTCAGCAGCCTGACCGACACCGCCGGCGCGAGCGGGCGCGTGGCCAGCCAGGCGTTGGCCTGCAGCACTTCATGGGTGATGTCGTACGGAGCACCGTCGCGGGCGCCGCCGTCGTCGGCCAGCGGATCGTGGGCCTTCGTACCGCCGGTCTCGAAGCCGGCCGGGACCAGCAGGCCGTCGCCGATCGCCGCGGCGGTCCACAGCGCGCGACGCGCGGACAATGCGTCCTGGCTCGCGGGCGACTGCGATGGCGCCGCCAGCACGCGCCCGAACGGACGCAGGCGTGCGATCTCCTCGGTCAGCCATGCACTGCGGAAGTCCCACCATGGCAGGGAGCAGAAGGCGCCGTCGAATTGCCCGGGGGTCAGGTCGTCAAGCTGTTCCGGCGTCAGGCCCGGCGTCCAGGCCAGGAACAGCGGCCGGGTTTCCTGCGTGCCGACCGGATCGGCGCGCAGCGCAGCGGTCAGCGTGGCCCAGTGACGGCCGGGCACCCGACCGGGTGCGCGCAGGCAGAAGCCGGCAACGCCGGCCGCCAGCGCCGCGCGCAATTGCGTGGCCCACCAGTCCACGAGACCGGCCGCGATCGCGGAAGCGTCCCAGCGCAGCCGCTGGCCGGGCAGGTGGTTGTCGGTATCGTGTGGGGCAAACGCCGGCGCCCGATGATCGATCCATGCCAGGTCGATGGCGGGGCCGTTCTCCGGATAGCGGTCAAGGGAGACGTCCAGCAACGGGGAAAGGCCGTGTCGCGCACAGTCTGCGCAAAGGGCTGTCAGTGCCGACAGCGCGTCGCGGCTCCCTGGTATGGCGGCGTGCCATCCGGACAGCAGGACGTAGTCGAAGCCCAGCGCGGCGATGCGCCGCAATGTGTCGTGCTGTCCGTCGGACAGGTCGGAAGTTCGGTCGAGGTTGAGCAGGCAGATCCGCACGGAGTATTCCCCTGGCTGGTTGGGCCAACAAGGGCTGGCCGACATGCGGCGCCGGTACAGGCCTGCATGCCCAGTATCCCCAGGGCGGGACGAAATTGAACGGAGCCATGCGAAGTGCGTGCCAGGTGCTCCGGCGGTTGGCGCAGAGGCCGCAATCCGTGTGTGGGCAAGGCGCGCGCGCCGGCCACCCGGCCACGCCAGCGCCACGGCTTCCATGGGCATCCGTGTAAAAGCTTCAGCCAGCGCCGCGGCGATTGCAAAAATTGCCTTGGCTGCGCGGCGCATGCGCGGCTTGACGTCAGGACAGCCAGCACCAGTCAGGTACGGTTCATGATTGGTCCGGTGACTGGCACACAGCGTGGCGCCCATCTTGCGAGGGAATTGTCGTCACCTCGCAATGTTTGCCGGAGACAGACATGGACAGAAACCGCCGACCTGCAGCGCCGGACGCGCCATGGCGCGATCCGCCGCTTGCGGACACCGATATGCGCAGCCACTACGTGGGCGCCTATGGCGTCTTTGACTACGACCAGCCCGTGGATCCCGCCGAGTTCACGGGGCCGCGCGACGCAAGCGGGCGATGGCGCCAGGACATGCAATACCGTGGTGCGCCACCGCAGGACAACTACGACAACTACCAGCCCGCCGATGCCTACCACCAGTTCACGGGGTTCAATGAGCGCGTGTCGCGCGGCGGGCAAAGGGCTCTCGGGCGGTATCGGCCGGTGGGGCCGCGTGGGTATCATCGCAGCGATGCACGGGTCCTGGAGGATATCTGCGACCGCCTGACGCGAAGCGGCCGCCTCGATGTGCGGGACGTGGAGGTCCACGTGGAAAGCGGCGTGGTCACGCTGGAAGGCAGCGTGCCGGACCGCCTGCAGAAGTATCGCGTGGAAGATATCGTGGATGACGTCTTTGGCGTGCGCGACCTGCTCAACCGTCTGCGCGTAAACCGTGGAGGACAACGAAGTCCGGCGGGCTGACTGCGCATCGGCCGGTGCTGCGCGGCATGCCGCACAAGCGTGCGGCGCAAGACGCCATCATTTTTAGTGCACTAGCCAGCGATGGCGCTGAGATCGGGGCCAACGTAGCGGTTGCTGCGCGTCCGGACGCTTCCGTCCCGGGCGTGGACCACCAGTTCCACCTTCTTGCGCCGTGCCATGCCGGTGGCGGCCTGGATCGCTTCCGCCTGCGTGGCGTGGTGGGATTCCGCGTAACGTGCGTCTTCATAAATGACATCCCAGCCATTTTCGTACGGCACGACGTGTAGGTTACTGCCCATCTTTTGTCTCCTGAAATGCCGATGCTTGTGTCGGCAAATCCATTGTGGCCCCATGAGCGCCGCTGTCTATCGGTCGCCCTCTGACAAGACAGGAGCAGCAAGGGCGACTTGCCGGCGAAAATTTCTGGTCATTTGGGCTTGCTCTTGTAAGCTGGACAGGGATCGCGTGCAAAGGAGCAAGCCATGCGTGCAAGATTTGCGCGGGGACTCACACAGTCTCCAGTGACCGTGGTGGCCCGCGCTTTCGACGGCGAGGTCGGGTGGATGCCACAACTCGGGGACCTGGTGACAGTCTATAGCCAGGACCAGGACACGGAGTTCGATGTCCGTCTCAATGAGGTCGTCGCCCCCGGGCGCTGGCGCGGCGTGGTCTATGCCATCAGCCGGGGCCAGGAAGTGCTCGTCACTGCGGAAGGCCTGGAAATCGACGATGTGGTCGAAGTCATGCGCGAGGAGATTGCCGCAGTGATTCCGTGCAGCCATCCGCATTGAGATGGCAGGTGCGCCCGGCGGCATCGCCGCGGGCGCAGGTCAGGCGCGGCCAGGCGGCCGTCAGGACCGATCCGGCTGGCGCGGCACGCCCAGCCACATCGACAGGCCGCTGGCCAGCAGCAAGGCGGCCAGCAGGTACAGCGCATTGTCGAGGCTTCCCGTCTGCACCTTGATTTGTCCGATCACCCACGGGCTGACAATGCCGCTGGTGATGCCCACACTGCTGATGAATGCAATGCCGGCCGCTGCGCCGCTGGCGGGCAGGTGGCTTGGCGGCAGCGACCAGAATACCGGCAGCGCGGCAAAGATCAGCACGGCGGCCACGGACAGGATGGCCAGCATCGCGGCCAGGCTCTGCAGGTGCAGCGTGAGCGCGGCCAGCGCCAGCGCGCCGCCGGCCGTGCATAGCAGGAAATGCCGGTGGCGTTCGCCAGTGCGGTCGGAGTGCCGCGCAATCAGGATCAGGCCGACCGCGCCGACCGCATTGGGCACGACCGAGTAGAGGCTGATGGAGACGACATCGGTGATGCCGAAGTCGCGGATCATCAGCGGCATCCAGAAGCTCAGCGCCAGCGAGCCGCAGGTCAGCGAAAAGTAGATGAAGGCGAAGAGGTAGGCGCGCGGGTTGCGCAGTACCTGTAGCAGCGCCTGCAGCGAGTGCGCCTTGACGCCATGGTCTTCGGCGCGGGCCCGCGCCAGGAACGCCTTTTCGCGGTCGGTGAGCCAGCTCGCCTGGCCCGGTTCGTCGACCAGGAAAAACGCGGCGATCACGCCCAGCACGATGGCCGGCGCACCTTCGATCGCGAACATCCACTTCCAGCCTTGCATGCCGAGCACACCGGCCATGTCGCGCATGATCCAGCCCGACACCAGCCCGCCCAGCACGCCGGCAATAGCCACGCCGGCGAAGAAGATCGCCATCACCGCGGCGCGGCGTTTTGCCGGGAACCAGTAGGTCAGGTAGAGCACGATGCCGGGAAAGAAGCCTGCCTCGAACACGCCAAGCAGGAAGCGCAGCGTATAGAACTGCGTCGGCGACGATACCGCCATCATGCCGACCGAGGCCACGCCCCACAGCACCATGATGCGCGTGAAGGTGCGGCGCGCGCCGAAGCGCGCCAGCAGCATGTTGCTGGGCACCTCGCACAGCACGTAGCCGACGTAGAACACCGCGGCGCCCAGGCCGTACATGGCGTCGCTGAACCCGAGGTCCTGCTTCATCTGCAACTGGGCGAAGCCGATGTTGATGCGGTCCAGGAATGAAACCACGTAGCACACGAACAGGAACGGGATCAGGCGCAGCCAGACCTTGCGGTATAGCGCGTCTTCTTCGTGCGCGGCGTAAGCGGGGGCCGCAATCGCCCCTGAGGCCAGATTGCTCATTGCTTTGTCTCCGGTGTAAGCGCCGCCCGCGCCGGCCTTTGACAGGCCTTCGCAACGGGTCGGGCGGAAAGGGCCGGGCACGCGGGACGCGTGCCCGCAGGGTCAGCTTGCGCTGGCGGTGTCGCCGGCGATGCCTTCGCGTGCGGCCTGCATCGCCGCGAGCAGCACGTCGTGGTCGCCGATGTGGTTGGCGAGCAGCAGGATGAGCTGGGCGTTGGCGGCCTGGCTCTGCGCGTCGTCCAGGTCGCGGTGCATGTCGATCAGCGCTTCGTAGAAGTCGTCAGGACGGGCCAGGTTGGGTTCGGTATTGAGGGTATGTGCCTGGGCTTGGCTGGGCATGGCGTTGTCTCCGGATTCTGTGGGGCGGCCTGTCATCGGTCAGGCCTTATGCCGCCATGGCGGCCGGCTGGTGCGCCTTGCCGGCAGGCAGTTGCGCGCCGCTCGCGCGCGCCAGCGCGTCGCCGATGCGTTGCGCGTCGATGCGGCGCCAGCGCGCGCAGACATGCTGGTCCGGCCGGATCAGGTAGAAGGTGCCCGGTGCGGCGCTGTAGCGTTGCGCCGCCAGCCCTTCGTCGTCACGTACTACGGTGATGCCGGACGCGGGCTGCGCCGATGTACCGATGTACACGAGGCGGATCGGCAAGCCTGACTGCGTCAATTGTTCGAGCGCGAGGCGGTTCTCGCTGTCGAGGCTGTCAGGCGTGCCGAACACCAGCCCGGTGAACTCGCCACCGAGATGCTGGAGCAGCCAGCCCGCGCCATGCGCGTCCGAGACCGGGGCGTCCGCGCAGGCCGCGCCGGGCGCCATGGTGCCGCCGAGTCCATCCGCATCAGGCGTATTGAGCGGCGAGCCGTGCAGCACCGCCGGTACCGACAGGCGCCCGCTGTTGACCAGGCCGCGTGCAAAGGCATGGCGACGAGACAGCCCCAGCACGGCATCGCGGAACAGGCGGCTGACCGGGCTCTTGGGCGTGATGAAATCCGTCGCGCGGGTGGAGTTGAGGATGTTCTCGTCGGCGGCGTACTCGCGTTCGCTCGCGTAGGTGTCGAGCAGGTTGTCGGCCGCGCGGCCCTGCAGCACGTAGGCGAGCTTCCAGGCCAGGTTCTCGGCATCCTGCACGCCGCTGTTGGCGCCGCGTGCGCCAAACGGCGAGACACCGTGCGCGGAGTCGCCCGCGAACAGCACGTTGCCGTGCCGGAAGCTGTCCATGCGCAGGCACGAGAACGTATAGACGCTGACCCATTCGAGCGTGAACTTCGCGTCCGGGCCCAGCAGTGCCTGTACGCGCGGGATCACGCGCTCAGGCGCTTTCTCCAGGACGGGGTCTGCCTCCCAGCCGAGCTGGAAGTCGATGCGCCAGACATTGTCGGGCTGGCGGTGCAGCAGCACCGACTGGTTCGGGTGGAACGGCGGGTCGAACCAGAACCAGCGCTCGGTGGGAAAGTCCGCTTCCATCTTCACGTCGGCGATCAGGAATCGGTCCTTGAAGGTCCGGCCCTTGCTGTCCAGGCCCAGCAGCTTGCGCACCGGGCTGCGCGAGCCGTCGGCAGCCACTACGTAACGGGCGGACAGCGTGTAGCAGCCCTCCGGCGTTTCGATCGTCAGCGCGATGGTTTCGTCGGGCGTGCCGGACTGCCGCGGTTCGAGCCCGACCACCTTGTTGCGCCAGCGGATCTCGATATTGGGCAGCGCCTGCGCGCGCTCCAGCAGGAAGCCTTCCAGATAGTACTGCTGCAGGTTGATGAAGGCCGGGCGACGATGGCCCGCCTCCGGCAGCAGGTCGAAGCTGTAGACCTGCTGGTCGCGCAGGAACACCTTGCCCACGTTCCAGCTCACGCCCTTGTCGACCATGGGCTGGCCACAGCCCAGGCGGTCGAAGATGTCCAGCGTGCGCTTGGCGAAGCAGATGGCGCGCGATCCGGCGGACAGCGTGCAGTCGTCGTCCACCAGCACCACGGGCACGCCCCGCTGGGCCAGGTCGATGGCGGTCGCCAGGCCGATGGGCCCGGCGCCGACCACGACGACTGGATAGGCCGCGCCATCCGCGTGGCCGCCGCGCTGTTCCGCGCAGGGCTGGTACTCGAATGTCAGGTGCTGGTAATCGATGGTCATGCCAATGTCTCCGTCCACTCTCTCTTCTCGTGCTTGATTCCCTGTTGCCGCCGGCGCCTCAGTCCTGCAGCGCGGCCCACATGTCCTTGTCGCGCTGGGCGGTCCAGATGCGAGGGTGGCGGATACCGCTGGCTTCGTCGTAGGCACGCGAGACGTCGAACGGCAGGCAGTGCTCGTAGATGAATACCTGGCCGAACTTCGGGTCCATGGCGCGGCGCGTGTGGGCCATGGCTGCCTTCAGGTCGAGCTTGTCGGCCACGGCTTCCTTGCCGGCCTGGAACAGCGTGGTGACGAAGTCCTTGGTGTAGGCGATGCCCTTGCTGACCTCTTCAGGCGTGGTCAGGGCAGGGCCGCGGCCTGGAACGAGCTTCTCGGGCTGCAGCGCGGCCAGCGCGTCGAGCGTGGCGGGCCATTCGGCAAGCTGGGCATCGCCGCAGTAACAGGCGGCGTCGTATTCGACCAGGTCGCCCGAGAACAGCACTTTCTGGGACGGCAGCCAGACCACGGTGTCACCCTTGGTGTGGCCCGAGCCGAGGTGGGCAATGCGCACTTCCAGCTTGCCCAGGAACAGCGTGATTTCCTTCTCGAACACCAGCGTCGGCCAGGTCAGGCCCGGCACGGTCTCGACGCCGGCGAACAGGCGCGGGAAGCGTTCGATTTCCGACTTCATGTCGGCCTCGCCGCGCTCGACGATCATTTCATAGGTGCCGCGGCTGGCGATGACCTGCTGCGCGCCTTCGGCGAAGTATGCCGATGCGCCCAACACGCGCACCGCGTGGTAGTGCGACAGCACCACGTACTTGATGGGCTTGTCGGTCACCGCGCGGATCCTGGCGATCAGGTCCTGCGCCATGGCCGGGGTGGCGGTGGTGTCGACGATGATCACGCCGTCGTCGCCGATGATCACGCCGGAGTTGGGGTCGCCTTCGGCCGTGTAGGCGTAGGCGTTCTCGGACAACTGGGTGAAGGTGATCTGCTTGGCTTCCAGGTCGGCCTGGGATGCGAATGCCTTGCTCATGCTGTCGGTCCTCTTCATGGGGGCGGGCGGGACAGCGGCACGCGAATCCTTGCGCGGCTCCGCGCGGCTGTCTCGCCCCGTTCGTTGATCTTTGTCTTGCCGCAGCGACGCTGTGCGTGCTCGGCGACGGGGTAGTGCCATCTTAGGAAACGGCGTTTAATTAATCAATAGCTAAGTGATTAGCCTATGATTAATTTTGGATGGAGCGCAAAAAATCGAGGGTAAACACTTAGATGCGGCATCCATCCCGGTGACGCTCGATTAATATCTGGGCTTTCCGGAGAGGACGATGGCGGCAGCGGGGCGCAAGACGGCGCAAGCGGAATGCGAGGAGAAGGTGCAGCGCGGCATCCAGAGCGTGGAGGTCGCTGGCCGGTTCCTGGGCGCGCTGGCGGCCGTGCGTGTGCCGATGACGCTCGCCGAACTGTCGGAAGCGGCACAGCTCGCGCCCGCACAGGCCCATGCCTACCTGGTCAGCCTGACACGGCTCGGGCTGATCAAGCGCGACCACCTGTCGGGCCGCTACGAGCCGGGCCCGCTGTCGCTGCAGCTCGGCATGCTACACCTGGACTCCGATCCGGCCTACCGCGCCGCCGTGCCGCGCGTGGACGAGCTGGCCGAGGCCACGGGTTTCAGTGTGGCGATCAGCATTGCCGGCCCGCAGGGGCCCGCCATCGTGCGTTACGTGCCGGCTGCGGCGCCGCTGCACGTGAACCTGCACGTTGGCACCGTCATGGCGCTGGCGGCGACGGCGACCGGGCGCGTGTATTGCGCGTTCAAGCCAAGCGCCGGCTGGGAGGCGATCTGGCGGCAGCAGCAGCCGCAGGCCAGCCCCGCGGATCGCGCCGTATTCGACGACACGCTCCAGGCCATTCGCGCGCGCGGCATGGAGCGCAGCATCGACACCCCCAGCCCGGCCGTCAGCAGCCTGAGCGTGCCCGTACTCGATGCGGGCGGCGCGTTGCGGCTGGTGCTGACCGTCGTGGGTTCCACGGGCGCCATCAATGTGGATTGGCAGGGGCCGGTGGCAACGGCATTGCAGGCTACCGCGCGCGATATCGGCGCAAACCTTGGACAAGCATGAGTACGCAAGCGGCACCGAACGATGACCGGACTGCCGACGGGGGCAAGCCGCAGCGCGGCATCCAGTCGCTCGACAGCACCGGCCAGTTGCTGGTGGCGCTGGTGGCGGCAGGCAGGCCGCTGTCGCTGCGCGACCTGGCGCAGGCGGCCGGCATGGCGCCGGCCAAGGCGTTCCCGCACCTGGTGAGCCTGCAGAAGACCGGCCTGCTCGCGCGCGATGCCGCGGGAAATTTCCTGTGCGGCCCTCTGAGCCTGGAATTGGGGCTGATCGCCCTGCAGCGCTTGTCGCCCGCGCGTGAAGCGGAGCCGGAAATCATCGAACTTGCGGGCGCCACGGGCCTGAGCGTGGCCATGGCGGTGCTCGGGCCGCTGGGGCCTACCGTGGTGCGGCTGGAGGAGTCGGCACGGCCGCAGCATGTGAGCCTGCGCGTCGGCACGGTGCTTTCGCTCGTCAATACCGCGATCGGCCGCACCATGGCGGCGTACCTGCCGGAGAACGTGCTGGCCGGCCTGCTCGCGCGCGATGACCTGCGCATGGCCGGCGTTGCGCGTGCCGAGGTGCTTGGCGATGATGGAAAGCTTGCCCCGGACTATGCCAGCCGGCTGGCGCAGGTGCGCAGCGAACAGGTCGACAACGCGCTGAGCCGGCCGGTACCCGGCATCGACACGCTCGCGGCGCCAGTATTCGACCACACGGGCAGCCTGGCGCTGGTGGTGGCGGTGATGGGGTCGACCGGCAGTTTCGACAGCAGTACGCAAGGCGCCACCGCCGACCTGGTGCGCCAGGCGGCGCACCGGCTTTCGTGGCGCTTCGGCGCCATGCAGGCGCCGGGCTGAGATGTGCGGCTTGCTGCTGCGCCACGCGGATATTGGCGGACCGGATCAGCGCATCCCGCCGCCGCGTTCGTAGACCTCCGCCGCATGCAGCAGCCCGCCCAGTTCGCCCTGGCGATGGAGCACGGCATCGCGGATCGCCCGGGTCACCGGAAATGTGTCCTGGATGTCGCGTCGCGTGCCGTCAGGCGGCAGCGGGGCCAGCGACAGCACACCTGTCAGGAATGCGGCTTCCGCGAACGCGGCATCGTGCGGCCGGACGTGGCGTGCCGCTTGCTCCATGAAGCAGGCGCGGCGGTGCGCCGCCTGGGCGCGCACGCTGGGCTCGCTGGGCAGGCGGAAGCCGTCTGACATCTGGAGCAGTTGCACCCAACGCAGCAAGCTGTCCTGACCAACCGCCTGCAGCAGTGCTCGCGCGCTGCCAAAACCGCGGGCGGGCCGCACGCCCATCGCCACGGAGAGCCGCAGCAACTGGGCGACCAGGCCGGGGTTGGCCTTCAGCTCAGCCAATAGCGCATCGCCGGGCCCGCCGTGCGCCAGCAGCGCTTGCAGCCGTGCCAGCGCAGCACGGTCCAGGTGCGGCAACGGTGCCGTCAGCGGCTCCGGACGTGCGAAGTGAAAGCCCTGGAACAGATGGAACCCGAGCCGTTGGGCCAGCGCGAATTCTTCCGCGGTTTCAACCTTCTCGGCGATCAGCAGGCGGTCCGCCTGCAGCACGGCATCGGCCAGGCGCGGAAGCTCCGCGCGGCTGGCAAGCCGGAAATCGACCTTCACGAAGTCGACCGCGGGCAGCGCCTTGCGGACATCGTCCGACAGCGCCGGGACGTCGTCGAGCGCCAGGCGATAGCCGGCCTCCCGCAGCCATGCCAGGCGGTGCAGCACGCAGGCATCCATCGGCACGCTTTCGAGCACTTCCAGGACGAAATGCCCCGGGGGCGCCAGCAACAGCACATCGTCAAGCAGTAACTGCCGGCCAAGGTTGACGAATCCGGCATGCTTGCGCAGCGCCCAGTCCAGCCCGGTACCGCCGAGCGTGCGCGCGATGACGTGGGCCGTGGCGGCGCTGTCATCGAGCACGTTTGCCCAGTTCCCGCCGGCTTCCCGGTACAGCAGTTCAAAGGCCTGCGGGATGCCGGCTGCATCGACGATGGGCTGGCGCCCGAAATGCAGTACCTCGGCATCATGGGGACCGGGCATGGGTACGGCTGACAAAGAACGAAGGGCGTGTTGCATGGGAATATTCCAGGAGGAGGCCGGCAATTTCCTGATGCGGATTAATGCAGAGAACGCGTGGAAGGGATTTGATAGCGTTTTTCGGATATGCCGCAAAAATCAGAAAAATCGTATCTGGCGCAACAGGAATCAACAGGAAAGCGCCGCGATGATAGGAAGGGTGTTCCTCGACTTCCTTGATCCGAGCCAAAAATCCCGGCGCGTCCGGACTCTCCTCCCATTTCCGAGATCTGTACCAGAGCATTACCGCACCATGGTCGGAAAACTCCTAATACGCATTCGGAAACTACAGATTGCGCTGTGAGTGCAGGTCAATAAAATCAAATTTAAGGTTTTCGTGATTCGATTTTCGGAGCCAATCTAATTGACTGGTAATACCTGCGAAGGATCACCCGAAACCATCCATTGAGATCCCTTCTTCCAAGGTGCCCATGACCCTGACAATCCGACCGCCATCGCCCGATTCGATACCGTGCTGCTCTGGATGCTCCATGGCACGCTTCTGCCTGGTTGGCCCGTGCCAGTCCGACGGCATCGACCCGGCCGAAACGCTGGCCCAACGCGTCGTCCGGCTGCGCAAGGGCGAACCGCTCTATCTGCTCGGTGATCCGGTCGCGACCCTGTTCGCTATCCGGGTCGGTACGGTCAAGACGCATGTCGCGACGGAGGACGGGCGCACCCAGGTGGTCGGGTTCCACTTCCCGGGGGAGATCGTCGGGCTGGACAGCATCGGCCGCCATCAATACGCCTCGTATGCGACTGCGCTGGAGGACACCAAGGCATGCATGATCCCCATGGACGCGCTACGCACACTCGCGGCCAGCACGCCGGCACTCGCCAGCCGTGTGTTCCTGGCGCTGGACCGCCAGGCGCAGCGCACACGCGCGCTGCAGACCCTGCTGGCGCTGATGACGGCGGAAGAACGGCTGGTCACCTTCCTGCTGTGGATCTCCGAAGGGCAATCCGCGCGTGGCTTCTCGTCAAGCGAATTCATCCTGCGCATGAGCCGCGAGGAGATCGGCAGCTATATCGGCCTGACGCTGGAGACCGTCAGCCGGCAGTTTTCCCGGCTCGCGGAATATGGACTGATCCGGGTCAAGCACCGCAGCGTGGCGCTGGTCGACAAGGCGGGGCTGCGCGCCATTGCCGCCCGTCCCGCGATCTCTGCGGTACCGTCGTCCACAAGCAGCCGGCGCGCCGGTGTACCACATGCGCCGGCGCAAGGCGCGATACCACTGGCGCCCGAACAGGCGTGGGCGGCGCGGATCCCGCCCCAGTCCGCCGGCGGCGCACGACATACAGATAGCGGCGTGAAGACAAATCCTTTCGCTTGGGAGACTGGCAATGGACAGCAATGACCTGGTACGCGAAATCAAGGACGTGAATCTGGCCTACCTGCTGCTGGTGCAGCGCCTGATGCGCCAGGACGAGGCCGAGGCCCTGCTAAGGCTAGGCATCCGCAAGGAGATCGGGCAAGCGCTGGTGGCGTTGACGCCGGCGCAAATGCTGGCCCTGGCGCGCTCGAGCATGGTGCTGTGCCGCTTCCGGCTGGACAACGGTGCGTTGCTCGAGGCGCTGGCGGGCATCAGGCCCCGGCACGAGCTGTGCAACATGCATACGGCCATCGTATTGGCCGCACAAGCCCTGGAGGAAGGAAGATGAAGACCACCTCGCAACCTGCGCCGGCTCGTAGTGCCCTGCAGGATGCCAACGATACCCAGCTAGCCATCGAGCTGATCGGCCTAGGAGCCCGTCCGCAGGTCGTGGAGGCCGAGGTGGCGCTATCCCGCAGCCGCGTGTACCGGCTGTATCGGGAGCTGACGGGAGCGTCCCCGCCGAAGGGCATGCTGCCGTTTTCGGCTGACTGGTTCGTGACATGGCGGCCCAATGCGCATGCGTCCTACCTGCTGAGCGTCCATGAGTTCATGCAGCAGCGGGCCGGGCTGCCAGGCATTCGCGCCGTGCTGAACAGCTACCGCGTGTATGCCGGCCACATGCAGGCCAGCAACGAGGAATGCCTGATCAGCTTCACGCGCTTCTGGACACTGGTGCGCTTCCGTGAAGGCGGGCTGCTGCAGTTGTCGACATGCCCTTGCTGCGGTGGTCGCTATGTGACGCATGCCCACGAGCCGCTGGCTTCGTTCATCTGCAGCTTGTGCGAGCCACCGTCACGGGTGCGCCGCGGCGTGCGCCGTGCGGCGCCTTCCCGCGTACCCGAAATTGACTTGCCCACGCCGGGCGGCCGAGTTCCGGTCGCAGAGCCGGCGTTCGGGATGGTGCCTGCGCTATGAGCACGGCCGTGCTGTCCCGATTGCCAGGGGCATTGCTGTACCTCGATTCATGCCCGGCTGTCCGGGCTGCACAACTGACACCGGAGGCCCTATCCCTATGACAGGCAATGGATTCAGTCGCCACGAGACGCTGCTGCCGCCGGCGCGAGCCGATGGCTGGCGCAGGTTGGGACCAATGATACGGCCGATGACGAGAACCGAATTTATCGGGCCGATGAAGCCGAGGGACATCATCAACGCGCTGGGCGGCGACGAGGAGCGCGAGCGCTGCGTCCGGGTCGGCCTGAGGGTGCTGGAAAGCGCCGGGCGACCACCGGCGCGCTCGGTGATCACCATCGGACCGGGCCGGTGGGCCACCCTGGATTTCTATGTCGATGCAGACTGCGGTACGTGCTGTGAACTGGACAGCGCCCTGCAGACAGGGCTGGCGGAACATATCACCAGCGTATTGCCGCCGGGCCTGTCGCTGGGCATTCGTCCGCTGGCCGACTACGCGCAGCAGGTCGGGACGGAGACCGACCACGGCACTGCCGAGCGCTTCCGGGCGTGCGCGCGCGACCTGTTGCTGCGCGGTGGCGAGATGAACCAGCGGATGTCGGCCGTCTGTGCCTACCTGTCCGCCATGTACGAGGCGCGCGCGGCGGCCGGCCGGCTGGGCTACCTCGACCAGAGCCTGCTGGAAGATGGCCAGGAGGCCTTGAGCTGGCGGCTACGGCGGCACCGCAGCGTGGAAGGGCGGGCGTTGGCCCAGCGGCTGGAGCGCCTCTCGCACGCCGCCGAGGGCGCGCTCTACGAGTTCGGCACCGGTTTCAGCTTCGAGAACGCGACCTACCAGTTCGAGCTGATGCGGTGCTTCCACGATCAGCTCGAGCAATTCCACAAGACCAGCCGCCCGGACGCCGTCGGCTGGTCTGACCTGACCCGCCGCGCGGCGTACGCGAACGGCAAGCGCTGAACGCAGACGGCGGGCGACGCTCAGATCCCAGCCATGCAGGTGTACTTGATCACCAGGTAGTCCTCGATGCCGTAGTGCGAGCCCTCGCGGCCCACGCCGGACTGTTTCACGCCGCCGAACGGCGCGACCTCGTTCGAGATCAGCCCGGTGTTCACGCCCACCATGCCGTACTCGAGCCGCTCCGAGACGCGCCAGACACGGCCGAGGTCGCGCGCATAGAAGTAGCTGGCCAGGCCGAATTCGGTGTCGTTGGCCATGGCCACGACATCGTCCTCGGTCTTGAAGCGGAACAGCGGCGCCAGCGGGCCGAAGGTTTCTTCACGCGCGACCAGCATGGCGGGCGCGACATCGGCCAGGACGGTCGGCTCGAAGAAGGTATGGCCAAGCCCGTGGCGATGGCCGCCCTGCAGCACGCGGGCACCCTTGCCGAGCGCGTCGGCGATATGCTCTTCGACCTTGGCCACGGCCTTCTCGTCGATCAGCGGGCCGATGCGCACGCCTTCGTCCATGCCATTGCCCACCTTCAGCTGCGCCACGGCGGCCACCAGCTTTTCCGCAAACGCGTCGTAGACCTTGTCCTGCACGTAGATCCGGTTCGCACAGACGCAAGTCTGGCCGGCGTTGCGGTACTTGGAGATGATGGCGCCTTCGACCGCGGCATCGAGGTCGGCATCGTCGAACACGATGAACGGCGCATTGCCGCCGAGTTCCATCGACACCTTCTTGATCGTGGACGCGGTCTGCGCCATCAGCACGCGGCCCACTTCGGTCGAACCCGTGAAGGTCAGCTTGCGCACCAGCGGGTTGCTGCTCAGTTCACCGCCGATGGCGCCCGCCGAGCCCGTCACCACGGACAGTACGCCGGCCGGGATGCCCGCACGTTCGGCCAGCACCGCAAGCGCCAGCGCCGTCAGCGGGGTTTGCGATGCCGGCTTGACCACCATGGTGCAGCCAGCGGCCAGCGCCGGGCCAGCCTTGCGGGTGATCATGGCCGCCGGGAAGTTCCACGGCGTGATGGCCGCGCACACGCCCACCGGCTCCTTGGTCACGACAATGCGCTGGCTGCTGACCGGCGCCGGGATGGTTTCGCCATAGACGCGCTTGCCTTCCTCGGCAAACCACTCGATGAATGAGGCGGCGTAGGCAATCTCGCCCCTGGCCTCGGCAAACGGTTTGCCCTGCTCGGCGGTCATGATGCGGGCCAGGTCGTCCTGGTTGGCAAGGATCAGCTCGAACCACTTGCGCAACAGCGCCGAGCGTTCCTTGGCCAGGCGCGCACGCCAGGCCGGCAGCGCGCGGTTGGCAGCCTCGATCGCATGGCGGGTTTCCTCGGCGCCGAACTGCGGCACTTGCGCCACGCGCTCGCCGGTGGCTGGGTTGGTAACGTCAATGCGGCGTTCGCCGTCGATCCAGCGTCCGTCGATATAGCACTGCTGGCGCAGCAGGGAGGGGTCTTGGAGCTTCAGCATGGTCGTTCGTCCATTGAAAAAACTGCCGGGATGGGGATGGCGCGATCGAAGCATTGTAATCGCCACCGCGTGTCCTGGCGGGATGGCCAGGTGTGGCATTTGCGGCGCATGAAGATGGGACGAACCGCGCAATCCGCAGGCGTCTCACGCAGGAGTGCCCGAGTGCTTGTTGAGTTCAAGCATGTATCGCGCCTGCATGGCGCGTCAATCTCAGCGGGGCAATGCCAGGCAGGCTGGCGTGAAGCGACAGCAAGTCGCGCGTGTTACGGATTACAGGGAAGTTGTGGCCGCAGGATGGGCCAGATGGCGTGCTATCTGCCAATCAACTGGAACTGGTCGTCGGTTGCTCGGGCTCGATGCCCCAGTCGCCAAACTCCAGCCAGTCGTCGCCGAGCAGTTCGGCGGGATGCTGGGTACGGCTTGACCCATTGCCGCAGCCCATGGAGTCCACCGGACAGTACTTATCGCAGCCCCAGCAGATGCGCTCCGGGTGGCTGGGGTGCAGCGGGAATTTCTTCGCCATGATGACGCCCATCGGACGTTGTGCCGATGTAACGAGAGTGTTGAATCTAGTCAAGTATGGCGCGGCGATGCAGACGTGATTTGCCGGAGATCAATCTCGGCGCACGCGGCCATGTTTGGTTCCGGTGATGCTGTCCGCGTCGCGGCGATCCATGCTGCATCAGGAACACGCTATGTCGGGAGGACCAGGACTGGGAGGATGCCCGCGCTTCCGAGGTGGCGTTGGGTGCACGGCCGCGCGCGTAGGTTGGGGCGAGATGAACCCGCAGGACGATCAGGGGTTTTCGATCAACCACTGACTGTAGGCAAAGGCCGCACGAGCCTCAGCAATCAGCCCGTCCAGCCTGGCGGCGTCCTCCATGACCGGACGCGCAGCCTCGCGCAGCATCGGCTCCCAGTTCGTGGCCACGAGCGCCGCCGTGGCTTGCAGCCAGGCTCTCGCCGCGTCGGCATCCATGCCGAAATGGCTCGCGGCGGCGGTCAGACGCGGCACCCCGGTGCGGGCCGAGCCGTCTGCGCTGGTGGCCATGGAAAGGCTGGGGCCTTCGGCGAGCGGCTGAGGCACCGCCGACATCGCTGGGGTGATGTCAAACGCCGGTGCCAGCCGCCAGCCGCGTCGGGCATTGCCGTCATGCAGCAGCCCGTGGTTCAGCGGGTGATCGTCGACGTTGCCAACCAGCGCGTTGAAGGCCATGCGCCGCCACAACTCACGCAATAGCTCGCCCAGATCGTCTCGCCCCCTGGCCCATACTCGCAGGGCATCGCCGAGGTTCAGATAGGAGCGCTGCGGATCGCCCCTCACCGCGTCCAAAGGTAGCCGCAGCACCGTGTGCGCGCTGGCGAACAAGCGGCGCTGCGGGCGATATGGGTCGCCCGCGCGGTCAAACCGCTCGACCAGCAGCACCTGGTGCGAGCCGAAGGTGTGCAGCACCACCGGTGCGACGTCGAGCCCGGCCATTTGCGCCAATTGCATCGTGACGAATTCGCGGGCCGGCATGGCAGGCCGGTCACCGCGGTCCTGCATCTTCGCCAGCCAGAGGCGGCCCTCATGCACGAGGGTTGCCTTAGGGCGCTCGCCCCCGGCGCTCGTGTCTAGGTCCTCATTGAGCCGGCGCAGCGCCCGGCTAGCGGGCGTTGCCGCATCCAGCACCTCGGCGAGCGGTTTCAGATCCTCCAGTCCCTTGGGTCGCCAGGCCAGCTTGCGTTCGATGTCGACACAGACCTCGATAGCACCAACACCATCCGGGACCCCGCGCTCGAGCAGTTCGAGGGGGCTCAGCTCGGTGCCCGCATGCGCATTCAGGCGGTCCGCCCCGTAGCCGGCTGGCTTGGCATCGCGGATCACGCCGGGGAGGCCGTCAGGGGCCGGAATGGCGATGCCGCGGGCACTACGCACGAGGCGAAGCGCAACCGGGTCCAGTGGTAGCGCATCGCCGCGCGCAAGATAGTCGGGCCGATAGTTGAACCGGGCCGCGCGATCGACCGTGAGATCGGCGGCATGCAATGGCGTGTCGCTACCTGGCAGCCAAGCCCAGACGGGAACCGTGGTCATCAGCGGCCAACCTGCCGTTCGGCAAACGAAATGGCCTCAGGGTCGCGGTGTGGATCGAGCACCTCGTCCAACTGGCCGAGCAAGTGCAGTCCTTGCAGGACTTTGAGCAGGTTGCCAATCGACACGCCGTCGGCACCCGCCTCCAGTGACCGCAGCGTGGAGGGCGACACATCCGACAGGCTGGCGAGTTGCTCCTGTGTCATTTCGCGCAGCTTCCGCGCCATGATCAAGCGCTTCCCCAGGCGCTCCAGAGCGCCCTTGACGAGAATGGGGGTGTGCTTCGGCGAGCGACGCGGCGGAGTCGATGTCATGGCTCAAAAATAAGGGTTATTCGCCATAATATCAACAAAAATCTGGCAGAAATTGTTGCCCTTATGTAGATGCCATCCAAACGCCGGTGAACGCGGCAACCTGCTCAGACGGAAAGTGCCTGAGCCGCCAGCTTCATCAGCAGGCCGCTGGCTAGGCAAAGCGTTACCCACCCGGCCAGGATCAGTGCGTTGTCACGAAGGGTCATGGCAGTCTCCGGTCTTGTTCCGCGATGCAACGCCTGCGTCAGGCGTGCGCACCGTCGCTGTACGGGTCGAAGCTGCGTGCGGGGCTTTCGGAAACGCCATTGCGGTCCAGGCCTGCCACCGTGCGAGCACCGTCCGTGTAGGGATCTGCCGTGCGGAACTGGTAACTGTAGCGGTCGCCAGCATGGGTGTCGGCCACGAAGCGGGCGCCATCGCTGTACGGATCGGCATTGCGCACGCGGTACTCGTAGCCATAGCGGTCCCCGGCGTGCGTGCTCGTCGAGGGGGCTGCATGGGCGACGCCGACGGCGGCAGCGAGCGAGAGCAGCAGGGCGGAAGCGGCGGTACGGATAACGAGGGTGCGCGACATGATGATCTCCGGTTTGGTTGAATTTTTCAGAACGCCTGGTGTTCAGGTTTGTCGTTCATGTGAGCAACTATAGGCCGGGAGCCGCCTCGCATCCGGGCTGCGTTTAGGATAAATTATTCAATTATTTTGAACTATCAGGGGGGATGTATGGCTGTGCGGCCTGAAACAAAAAGCCGGAGGTGGCATCAGGAATGCCAACCTCCGGCTTCAGGCAGGCGCCTTGCGGCGCCTGCGGGGATCGGGCTGCCGATCAGGCCTGGACCGACGACAGCGCAGCGTTCAGCGTCTTGCTCGGGCGCATGACGGCAGACAGCTTCTCGGCATCCGGCATGTAGTAGCCGCCGATGTCCGCCGGCTTGCCTTGCACGTCGGACAGCTCGCCAACGATGGTCTTCTCGTTGTCGGTGAGCTGCTTGGCCAGCGGCGCGAACGTGGCGGCCAGGCCGGCGTCTTCGGTTTGCGCGGCGAGTTCCTGGGCCCAGTACATCGCCAGGTAGAACTGGCTGCCGCGGTTGTCGAGCTGGCCGGTCTTCGGCGACGGGTTCTTGGCGTTGTCCAGCAGCTTGCCCGTGGCAGCGTCCAGCGTCTTGGCCAGGAGCTTGGCCTTGCTGTTGCCGGTCTTGATGCCCAGCTCTTCCAGCGACACGGCCAGCGCCAGGAATTCGCCGAGCGAGTCCCAGCGCAGGTGGTTTTCTTCCACAAGTTGCGCCACGTGCTTCGGCGCCGAACCGCCGGCGCCGGTTTCGTACATGCCGCCGCCCGCCATCAGCGGCACGATCGACAGCATCTTGGCGCTGGTGCCCAGTTCCATGATCGGGAACAGGTCAGTCAGGTAGTCGCGCAGGATGTTGCCGGTCGCGGAGATGGTGTCCAGGCCGCGGATCACTCGCTCCAGCGTGTAACGCATGGCACGAACCTGCGACATGATCTGGATGTCGAGGCCCTTGGTGTCGTAGTCCTTCAGGTAGGTTTCCACCTTCTTGATCAGCTCGGCCTCGTGCGGACGATACGGGTCCAGCCAGAACACGGCCGGCATGCCCGAGTTGCGGGCGCGCGTGACAGCCAGCTTCACCCAGTCGCGGATCGGCGCGTCCTTGACCTGGCACATGCGCCAGATGTCGCCCTGCTCGACCTTCTGCGTCAGCGCCGTCAGCACTTCGCCGGTGGCATTGTCGACGATGCGGGCCTCGCCGTCTTCGGGGATCTCGAAGGTCTTGTCGTGCGAACCGTATTCTTCAGCCTGCTGCGCCATCAGGCCGACGTTCGGCACCGTGCCCATCGTCACCGGATCGAAGGCGCCGTTGGTCTTGCAGAAGTTGATGATTTCCTGATAGATGCGGGCGAAGGTCGATTCCGGGATCAGGCACTTGGTGTCCTTCGGACGGCCGTCGGCGCCCCACATCTTGCCGCCGATACGGATCATGGCCGGCATCGAGGCGTCGACGATCACGTCGTTCGGCGCGTGCAGGTTCGAGATGCCCTTGGCCGAATCCACCATCGCCAGTTCCGGGCGATGCTCGTGGCAGGCGTGCATGTCGCGGATGACTTCTTCCTTCTTCGACTCAGGCAGCGCCTCGATCTTGGTGTACAGGTCCACCAGGCCGTTGTTCACATTCACGCCCAGTTCGTCGAACAGCTTCTGGTGCTTGGCGAACGCGTCCTTGTAGAACACCTTCACGGCGTGGCCGAACACGATCGGGTGCGACACCTTCATCATCGTCGCCTTGACGTGCAGGCTCAGCATGACGCCGGTCTTGCGCGCGTCTTCCATCTGGTCTTCGTAGAAGGCCAGCAGGGCCTTCTTGCTCATGAACATGCTGTCGATGACCTCGCCGTCCAGCAGCGCGATCTTCGGTTTCAGCACGATGGTCTTGCCGCTTTTGGTGACCAGTTCCATGCGGACTTCACGCGCCTTGTCCAGCGTGATCGACTTTTCGCCGTGGTAGAAGTCGCCGTGCTTCATGTGGGCGACGTGCGTGCGCGAAGCCATGCTCCACTCGCCCATGCTGTGCGGGTGCTTGCGGGCGTAGTTCTTGACGGCGGCCGGCGCGCGGCGGTCCGAGTTGCCTTCGCGCAGGACCGGGTTCACGGCGCTGCCCAGGCACTTGGAGTAGCGCTTCTGGATAGCCTTTTCCTCTTCGGTCTTCGGATCTTCCGGGTAGTCGGGAACCTTGTAGCCCTTCGACTGCAGTTCCTTGATGGCGCTGACCAGCTGGAACACCGACGCGCTGATGTTCGGCAGCTTGATGATGTTGGTGTCCGGGTCCTGGGTCAGGCGGCCCAGCTCGGCCAGGTTGTCCGGCACGCGCTGTTCTTCAGTCAGGAACTCGGGGAACTCGCCCAGGATACGGCCTGCCACCGAGATGTCGCTGGTCACGACGTCAACGCCGGCCGGCTTGGTGAAGGTGCGGATGATGGGTAGGAAAGCACTGGTCGCCAGCAGGGGGGCTTCGTCAGTCAGGGTGTAGATGATGGTGGGTTGCTGCGTACTCATTGCTTGCCTCTGGATCGGGGGGATGTCAAAGAATAGAACGACAAATAGAACCACGCGCCGGCGGCTGGACCATTCAGTCTCCGGCAAACACTGAATTTTGCCTGACTTTGCTTTCGGGCGGCTGACTTCCACCGCATTTCTTGCGCGGAAATCGTCGATCCGCCCGGTTTTGGTGCGAAAATCGAGTGGCAAATCGGTCACATCGGGCGTCCGCGCGCGATTTTCAGCCGCCACAGCGTGTTCGCCGGAATATTCTGACGTTTGCAAGTGTTTACCCTAGGAGCTTGTGGGCAGATCACGCGCGGGCGGACTATCCTGAGATAGTGAGGCAGGAGGCACCCGGCCCCGGCTGACACTGGAGAATGGTCATGCAATTTCGAACTGGCAGCTGGCTGGCGGCTGCCGCCCTGGCGTTGAGTGCCTGTGCAATGCTGCAACCGGTCGAGACCGGCCAGAAGATGATCGGCAGTCCGGAATCCGCCGTGCGCGACGCCTTTGGCAAGCCTACCGAGACTTACCCGCTCCACGACGGCACCAGCCGCTGGATCTATTCGAAGCAGCCACTGGGCTTCGAGGTCTACGCGGCGGATTTCGATGCGGCCGGCAAGTTGACGAATTTTCGCCAGATGCTGACCGAGGAAGAGATCTATACCGCGCGCCCCGGTGTCTGGACCAAGCGAGACGTCGCGGAGCGTTTCGGGATGCCTCGCGAGCCGGTGCAGTACTACCCCTTGATGAAGCGGGAAGCCTGGTCGTATCGGCTATACGTGGCGGGCTACCAGCCCGCGCATTTCAGTGCCTACTTTGACGACCGCGGCGTGCTGGACCGCACCATGATCATCGTCGATCCTCTCGGTGGTGACGACCGCAGCAGCAGCAAATAGAGGCGGCGGTTGCCGCCATCGGCTCAGCGAGTGCCGGCAATGTCGTCGGCCTGCACCCAGCGGTCCGGTGCATCTTCGTGCGCGGCTGCGAGCAGGAGGGCATGCCCGCAGTCAGTGCACCGATATGCAAAGGCATGCAGCCCAGCGGCGGTACTTACCTGGCCCGCCCTCACCAGCCGTGCGTGGGGCGGATAATGGCCGGGGCGATCGATTTGGGCCATGCAGAGCGCGCACAGGGACATGGCTGACTCCAGGAAGCTTTTTACTCTGAAACAAGAAAATGCTGTGCTGCAGCATTTTTAGTATAGAGGGCCGGGGCAGCTGCGGCGATGACAATTCCGTGCGCCCTGAGAACGAGATGCTGACGCCGCTTGCCCAGTGCGAAATTACCGGTTCATGCTTCCGACCGCACTTGCTGACACCCGAACGCTTTTCAAGACGGATAACGCGTCGGTGAGACCCTGCGAGCAAGACCTTCCGGCAGGCGGGCTGTGCCTTGGGAGGGGCCATAAGCCAGTGGCATATTCCAGGTGAATAAATCGCTATTGCGGTCGGATAATTCACCTTTGCATTATCCTGTCGGATAAATTTTGAAAATCGAGAGACTAGGCGGGGAAATGTAATTCCATGGCGCACCCGCATATTGAACAGATCACTTCTTGAATCTTCCGAAGATACGATCGATACCACTTTCAGGCATATGTCTTGCCGCATACATTAAGTATGCACTGAAATAAGATTCCGGAAACCCGGAAATTATCGAGTTCAAAAATCCGAATTTCCGGAAATCCGGATTTTCAGGAATTCGGCTGGTCTGATTCAACCAATTGCATTCGGGTAAATATCTAGGATGTCCCATTTATTGTCCTGTTGAGGTAACAATATTACTGAGCTACATTTGGCGCCACTCTCAGAATCTACCGATCTTGGCAATTCAGGTCGGCGATGGTCGCGCATCGCCATAGACAGGTATTGTCGTCCGTTAAGCCTGCAACGGCATTGACGCTATCGGATAACCAAGAAAAGGATTATGGACAGCCCTCGTTCGCCTATGCCCCGTTATCACCAGATCTATGTGGCCTTGCGTCACCAGATCGTCAGCGGGATCTACGACAAGTCGGGACTGCCGCCCGAACTCAGGCTGATGGAGCAATACCAGGTGGCGCGCGTCACCGTGCGCCGCGCCATCATTGAACTGGTGCGGGAGGGCATGGTCTACCGGCGCCCGGGGCAGGGCACCTTTGTGAAGTTGGATCATCCGAGTCGCATGGAATGCCAGCCGAAGATGCAGGGGCTGCTGGACAACCTGATTGCCTCGGCGGCGCAGACCTCGGTGCGCTTGCTGGAGTATGGGCTGCAGCCATGCCCCGCCGACGCAGCGGCCGGGCTATCGCTGGCCGAAGGGCAGAGCGCCTTGCGCATTTTGCGCCTGCGCAGCCATCAGGGCAAACCGGTGTCGCTGATCACGACGTTCCTGCCGTCACACATCTCGCGCCTGCTCATGCCGCACGACCTTGAGCAGCAGCCCATGCTGTCCCTGCTCGAGCAAGGCGGCATACGTATTGGCGCGGCCGAGCAGTCGGTGTCGAGTTGCCCTGCGGATGCCGTGGCGGCGCCGCTGCTGGACGAACCCGTGGGATCGGCGTTGCTGTCGGTGGTGCGCGTCGTGCGGGATGTGGACGGATATCCCGTGCAATGGCTGCGCGGCCTGTACCGGCCGCATTGCTACGACTACCGCATGGCCCTTACACGTGCAGGGGAAGCCACCGCGCGCATCTGGCTGGCCGGTGATATCACAACCGCCGTCCGATAAGCGGTGGCAGAGCAAGAGGGCATAAATGAGCATCCATGATCCGGCGCGGCAAACACGCCGCCCATCGTGCCTCGGGGCGCGATGGGCCACTCCCGGCAGTTTGCAGCGTCCGCGTCCCCGTCTTCCCGATTTCCTGTTTGCCGGCAAGGCTGGCTGCCAGTGCTGCACCCTTGTGTCTGCTGCCGCGGGACGACTCGTCCGGTGGTGGCAGCAATTGTCGCGTTACGGGGCCTGCCAGATGGCGGGGCGCGACAACAGGGGTGCAGCCGGAGCGCCGCGCATCGAACGGATGCGCGGCCGTCTGGTTGCCATTGCCGCGTTTGTCGCTCCAGCGGCAGCGGCCGGCTTTTTTTATACGCAGCGCTTGCAGGGTACCGAGTTGTATTGCCCCTGCGGGCCTGTCTGGTGTGTTGCGGGTTTGCCATACGCCGCTGCCATGGAGAGCCAGGCATGAAGCCGGACATCATCGTCGCCACCCACGTGCTGAATCTTCAGCTTGACGGTCGAGCCGTGCTGGACAATGTCCGGCTGGCCGTCAGCCGGGGACGCGTCACCGCACTGGTCGGCCCGGCCGGGGCGGGAAAGTCGGCGCTGCTGGGGGTCCTGTCGGGAAACCTGTCGCCGTGCGGCGGCTCCGTTGAGATAGAAGGGCGCAACGTCGCCGGCATGTCCCCCCATGTGTTGAACCGGTTGGGGGTGCAGTACATCGGTCCCCCGGGGCCGGAGCAAGGCGCCCGGACCGTGCGCGAGTGCATTGCGCTTGGCGCGCAGTGGCATGTGCGAGGCCACCATGCCGCACTCGCGCAGGCTGACGAAGTGGCCCGGCGCCTGGGCCTTGAATTCCATTTGCACAAGGCCGCTGCCAGCTTGCAGCCGGCCCTGCGCAAGCGCCTGGCACTCGCAAGCGCCGTGGCAAGGCGCGCGCACCTGCTACTGCTCGACGGCATCCTGGCGGGCCTCAGTGCCTCGGAGAGGGCCTGGATGGTGGCCACGATCCGCGACCTGCGTGCCGACGGGATGACCGTGCTGATGGCCGAGCGCATCATGCCCTGTGTCGCGAAGGTGGCTGACGATGTGCTGGTGCTGGAAGATGGAAAGCTGATCGCACAGGGCCTGCCGCATGCAGTATCGCGTGACCCCGCCGTCTTCGGTGCATACGCCGGGAACCGCCCGGATCCGGGCCGAGCGGCCAGGGGGCCGGCGCATGCGTGAGACCTGCACCGTTTCTACTTAGACCGGGTTCGCTTCGGGCGCGATTCGCGCAACGAACACGACCCGACCGTGGCCTGGACCGCCGCGGGCGAAATTGCGTCATCGACGCGGAGCAAGACCTGATGTCCCTGGACGAAAACACCCTGCAGCATCCCCAGCATCCATATGGCGTGGCAGATGAGCGCTGCGCGTGGTCCATGCTGGCAGAGCCGCATCCCGTCACCTGGCCCGGCGGCAAGTTGCTTGCCCTATGGGTCAATGTCAGCCTGCAGTGGCTTCCGTTGCATCCCGCCGCGGCGTCATCCGAGCAGGGGCAGTCGATGGCGCCGTATCCGCACCTCAGGCATTTCACGTTGCGCGACTACGGCAATCGCACCGGCATCTACCGGCTGCTGCAGGCCTTCGATCGCCACGGCGTGCGTCCGACCTTCGCCTGCAATGAACGCCTGGCGCAGCAGTACCCGCAACTGATGCAGGAGATCGTCTCGCGTGGCAACGAGATCATCGGCCATTCGTCGAGCCTGGACATGCCCCGTGCATGCGGCCGCGACAATGCCAGCGAGGGCGCGCTGGTCGCGGCTTCACTTGGTACGCTGCGCCAGGAGAGCGGGCGGGATATCCGCGGCTGGCTCGGGCCCAGGCACCTGCAGAGCGCGCATACGCCGGAGTTGCTGCGCACGCAGGGCATCGACTACTTCTGCGACGGGGGCAATGAATACATGCCCTATCGCTTCCATACGCGGCTCGGCGACCTGTGGTCGATGCCGTTGTCGACCGAGCAGGAAGATCGCTTTGTCCTGATGGAGAGCTTCCATGCGGAAGCCGCCTGGGTAAGACAGTTCAAGGACGCATGCGACCTGCTGCTGGAAGAGGCGCGCGAGCAGGGCGGGCGCATTCTTTCTTTCTCCTTGCATCCGTGGGTACTGGGCCAGCCGCACCGTGTCCGCTATGTGGAAGCCGCGCTGGAATACGTGATGTCGCGCGAAGGCGTGTGGAGCGCCGGCGCTGGTGAAATCGTCAAGACGCTTGCCGGGCAGCAGTGCGGCGGGGGCAGGGCGGCGCCATGACGCAAAGGCGTCCGCCAGTCGACATAGTGGTCAGCGAAGCCGGGCTGTGCGACGGACTGCGGGCGTTGCGCCAGCGGCTGCCGTCGGCCGCCAGGCAGGCCTGGGTTGCCGCTGAAGCGGCGGCCGGCGTGCGCGATATCGAGATCGGCACGTTTGCGCCCCCCGGCGTGTTGCCGCAGATGGCTGACGTGGCCGACGCGGCGTCGCACGTGCTGGGCATTGCGGGACTGACGGTAGCGGCCCGGGTGCCCAATTTCCTGGGTGCGGAACGCGCGATCGCCGCCGGGGTGCACCGCATTGCCTTGCCGCTCTTTGCCAGCGAGGCCGACAGCCTGCGCCAGATGAATCGCACCCACGCGCAGATGCTGCGCGAGGTGCGCCGTATTGCCCAGCGTATCGGCGCCGTGCCGCGTCAGGCAAGGCCGCGCCTGCAGGTCCGGCTCGAGATGGCGTTCGGTTGCGCGCTGGCCGGGCCCATGGGCGAGAGCGCCGTCGCCTGCCTGGCCGAAGCGCTCATGGCCGCGGGCTGCGAGGACATCGTCCTGTGCGATACACCGGGCTGTGCTGATCCGCGCCAGGTGCGCCGGCTGACGCAGGCGGTCCGGGAAGCCGGGGGCGTGCAGGCGGTATCGGGCATCCATCTTGCCAATACGCGAGGACTGGGCCTGGCCAACGCGCTGACTGCCGTCGAGGCCGGCGTGCCCGTGGTTCATGCCTCGCTCGGAGGGCTGGGCGGAAACGTGGTGACTGAGGACCTGGTATTCCTGCTGGAGGCAGTAGGCTTGCGTACTGGCATTGACCTCCCGGCGCTGCTGGCCGCCCGTACTGCGGTAGCACAATACCTGCCCGGCGTGACGCTGCAGGGCTTCACCCCTGTAGCGGGCCTGCCGGCGGGATTTCCGCCAGCTCCGCCCGCCCAGCTCGCCAGCGCAACGAAGGCTTGCCCTATGGCTTCTGACGCACCAAAGTAATAGGTGGACCGGCTGGACCGGTCATCCACGGGAGACTGCGCATGGGCAAGAAAAAGCAGGGCGAGCGCGATGCAGACGACGCCGGCGTCGCCGGCGAGAAGATGACGGGCAAGCAGTACGACGAGGAGCTGTACCGGCTGCATGTCGAACTGGTCAAGCTGCAGGACTGGGTCAAGGCCACCGGCGCCAAGGTCTGCATCCTCTTCGAAGGCCGCGACGGCGCCGGCAAGGGCGGCGTGATCAAGGCCATGACCGAGCGCGTGAGCCCGCGCGTGTTCCGCGTGGTGGCGCTGCCGGCGCCGACCGAGCGCGAAAAAAGCCAGATGTATGTGCAGCGCTATATTCCCCACCTGCCCGCGGCCGGGGAGGTGGTGATCTTCGACCGCAGCTGGTACAACCGGGCCGGCGTGGAACGGGTCATGGGATTCTGCACCGAGGAGCAGGTGGACGTTTTCCTGCGCGGCGTGCCACTGGTCGAGCGGGCCATCATCCAGTCTGGCGTGGTGCTGCTGAAGTACTGGCTCGAAGTCAGCGAGGCAGAGCAGACGCGCCGGCTGCAGGCGCGCATCACCGACCAGCGCAAGACCTGGAAACTGACCGACATGGACCTCAAGTCTTACTCACGCTGGTACGACTATTCCCGCGCGCGCGATGCCATGTTCGCGGCGACGGACAGCGAGGAGTCGCCATGGTTCGTTACCCGCTCCGACGACAAGCGGCGCGCCCGGCTGAACATCATCAGCCATATCCTCGACCGCATTCCGTATGAGGCGATTCCGCACAAGAAACCGAAACTGCCGGCCAGGCAGAAACCCCAGGGCTACCAGGAGCCCGATTATCCGTACCGGCGCGTGCCCGAGCGCTTCTAGCACGAAGGTATCGGATCTGCAGGATGGCCGCCCGGACCGCAGTACCGGCAGCCATCCGGACCCCGCCACCCCAGTGTCCTGAGTTGCAAGTTCGTTGCAACTCAGGACACTAGCGTTTCATGATTGCCGTCAGCGTATCCACGAACGCCAGCGCAAGGCGTGACAATGGTTCGGTCTGCACGTGGAAGATCTGCACCGAGGCATTGACCTTGGTGCGCAGCGGAACGGCCACCACGTCGGGCCAGTCCTGGCCAAACACCGTCATGGCATCAACCAGCGCGATGCCGGCGCCGGCCTGGGCCAGTGCCCGGGCCACGTGGGCCTGTTCCACCTGTACCCGCATGTCAGGCTGACTGCCTTCCCTGCCGAAGACTTCATGCACCAGCAGGCCGAAGGGCACATCCGGCCCGTATCCGATGAGATCTTCCCCGGCCAGTTCGGACGGACGTACCGAGCTTCGCGTACTGAGGCGGTGCCCGGCGGGAATCAGCGCCATGATCGGGTTCTTCACCAGCAGGCGCGAGTCCAGGTTCGGATGCGTCAGCGGCATGTTCGATACCGCCAGGTCCGCCTGTCCCGAGAGCAGGCCGCGCAGCATGTTGACCGGAATCTGGGTGCGCACCACCACGCGCACGGCCGGATGCGCACGGCGGAAGCCGGCTATGGCACGCGGCAGCACCGTCAGGCCGAGATTGGGACTGCATGAGATGCGCAGGCTGCCGGTCCGGTTGGCCGCCAGGTCCTCGGCGATCTCGTTGACGCGCTCCACGCCTTCGTAGACGGCATTGACCTCGCCGAGCAGGCGGCGGGCTTCCGGCGTGGGGTGCAGGCGCCCCTTGGTGCGCAGGAACAGGGTCAGGCCGAGCCGCTGCTCGGTGTGCGCGAGCAGCCGGCTGATGGCGGGCTGCGACACATACAGCAGTTTCGATGCGCCACTGATCGAGCCGGTCAGCATGACCGCGCGGAAGACCTCGATCTGGCGAAGATTCATCTTCATGGCATTAACACAGTGTTATGAATGGCACATATATAAGCATATGACAGTTATGGATGCTGTATCTACACTGAGTCCCATCGACACGCCACTGCAGGACGCAAGACCCGGCGAACACTGTGGCGCACCAACGGGAAGCGCGGCAACGCCTCGGGCACCAAGGCAGGGCCGCGCGGATAGCGATCCGGTGCGCGATGCACTCGTGGCGTGCAGGCATTTTCATCAGGCGATCAGGCGATCACGCGGAAAGGAGACTGTATGAGCAACATCCATCTCACCTACATCAACGGCAAGGACATTGCGCGGCTGGAACTGACCGATGCCGAGATCCTGTCTGCGGTAGAGCAGGCGCTGGTGGCGCAGGGCAACGGGCAGACCGTGATCGAGCCACGCGTGCACCTGATGCCGGATCCCGCCTTCAATGGCCACTTCAATGTGCTGCGCGGCTACGTGGCGCCGCTGGGGCTGGCCGGTGTGAAGATCGTGGGTGACTATGTCGACAACTACAAGCTCGGCCTGCCGTCGGAAATGGCGATGCTGAACCTGTTCGACCCGCGTACCGGCATGCCCGTGGCCATGGTCGATGCGACGTTCATCACCGATGCCCGCACCGGTGCGCTCACTGCACTCGGCGCGCGGCACCTCGCTCGCCGCAACAGCAAGGTGCTCGGCCATATCGGCGCGCGTGGGACGTCGTACTGGAACGTCCGGCTGCTCGACAGCCTGTTCGACTTCGACGAGATCCGCGTGCACTCGCGCCGCCCCGAAAGCCGGAACGCCTTCGCGGCGCGGCTGGAACGCGATCTTGGCAAGAAGATCGTCGTGACCGAGGACTGGGAATCGTGCGTGCGCGATGCCGATATCGTGGTGGAAGCGTCGCGCCTGGAGCGCCCCACGCCGATGCTCAAGACCGAATGGATCAAGCGCGGCGCCTTTGTGGTGCCGTACGGCACCATGAGCGCGGTGGAGTTGTCGCTGACCGACATCATGACCAGGCTGGTGGTGGACGACTGGGGCCAGTGCAAGGGTGGCATGTTCGGATCGCTGCGGCCCCACGTCGAGGCAGGCAAGCTGTCCGAGCAGACCCTGTATGCGGAACTCGGCGAGATCGCCGCCGGCCGCAAGCCGGGCCGGCAAAGCGATGACGAAACCAACCTGTTCTGGCACCGCGGCCTGTCACTCAGCGACATCGCACTGGGCCACGCCATCCTGCAGAAGGCCCGGGAGCGGGGGCTGGGCCAGCGCCTGGTGTACGCATGATTGCGAGCGCACGCATGTATGCCGTGGCCGCGCCCGCGGCGCGCGCCTGGCAGGCACTGTTCGCGCGCGTGGCCGAATGCGCCGGGGTGGACCTGGCCTATGTCGAGCACGCTGCCCCGGCACCGGTCAGCGCGCTGTGGGCGCGGCCGGACTGCGGCTGCGTGTTTATGTGCGGCTATCCCTATGCGTGTGCGCCGGCAGGGCGCGAACTGCTCGCTGCGCCGGTGCCGGCCGCGCCGCGCTACCAGGGTCGGCCGGTGTATTTCAGCGAGTTCGTCGTGCATGCAGACTCCCCCGCGCAGACGCTGGCGCAGACGTTCGGCGGCCGCCTCGCGTGCATGCTCCCGGAATCGAACTCGGGCTACAACGCGCCACGCCACTTCCTGATGCGGCAAGCGCCGGCCGGGGCGCGCACGCTGTACAGGCCGACTGCTCAGCCCACGCCGACGCCGCTCGCCACCATCGACGCGGTGATCGCCGGCGAAGCCGAGGCCGGCGTGGTCGACAGCTATGTACTCGACCTGCTGCGCAGCCACGCGCCCGAGCGCGTCGCGCAGTTGCGGACCCTGGCCCAGACGCCGGCCGCGCCGATTCCTCCGCTGGTGGCATCCGCGCAGATCGGCGCCGAGGCGTGCGCGCGCATACGTGAGGCATTGCTGGCCATGGACCACGACCCACTGGGCGCAGACCTGATGGCGCAGTTGGGGCTGGCGTGCTTCGCCGCGGTACAGCCGCAGGACTATGCCGGCCTGGCCGCGCTGGCCCGGGAGTCGGACGAGGCGGGCTTTGCCCTGACCGCAGACGGGGAACTCGTATGAGGCACGATGCGGGCACACTGCCGCTGCCCGTCGTTCGCAGCAAGCCTGACCATTGTTACGTACTTACGCAAGGGGAACCGCAATGAAGCTAGTCAGCAAGACCATCATCGACCGCATTGCCAAACGCTGGCTGTTGGCCTGCGCCTCGGCCTGCATGCCCTGGCTTGCGTTTGCGCCGGCACTGGCGCAGGGCGCGGCGCAAAGCTATCCGGCGAAGCCGGTGCGCATGGTGGTGCCGTTCGCCGCCGGCGGACCGGCCGACGTGCTCGGCCGCGTTGTCGGCGAGGGTATTTCCAAGGCCACCGGCCAGAGCGTGCTGGTCGACAACAAGGCCGGTGCCGCCGGCACCATCGGCGTGGACATGGTGGCCAAGGCTGCGCCGGACGGCTATACGCTCGCGATCGTGCCGGTCGGCAATATTGCCGTGAATCCGGCCCTGATGCCGAACCTGCCGTACAAGCCGGCCGACCTTGCACCGGTCGCCATGCTGGCCACGGCGGAGAACGTGCTGGTGGTCAGCGCGTCGACACCGGTGAAATCGCTGTCGGACCTGCTCAAGCTGGCCGCGCAGAAGCCTGGCCAGCTCACCTTCGCGTCGCCGGGCGCCGGCAGCCAGGCACATCTGGCGGGCGAACTGCTGCAGCAGGACGCCAACGTCAAGCTGATTCACGTCCCCTACAAGGGAGTGAGCCCGGCCATGACCGACCTGGTGGGCGGGCAGGTGACGATGATGTTTGCGCAGCTTTCTTCGGCGCTGCCGTATATCAAGGCCGGCAAGCTGGTGCCGCTGGGCGTGGCCAGTGCGCGGCGCTCCGCGGTGCTGCCCGATGTGCCGACCATTGCCGAGCAGGGGCTGCCGAAGTTCGAGGCGGTGTCCTGGTATGCGTTGATGGCACCGGCCGGCACGCCGCAGGACGTGCTGCGCAAGCTCAGCAAGGAGACTGGCACGGTGCTGGCAGACCCGGTGCTCAAGGAAAAGCTGGCCACGCTGGGCATGGAGACAGCCGGCGGCACGCCGGAGCAGCTTGCCGCGACCATCCAGAAGGAAAGCGCCCGCTGGGCAGGGCTGATCCGCCAGCGGCACATCACCATCGACTGAACGCGTGTGCGGCGCTGCGGCTGACGACCACCACGCGGGGCGCCGGCATGTCAGGCAACCTCGCGCTCTGCCGTCTGCGGCACCGCCAACGGCGCATGGGCACGCGCGTGCTGGACCGCCGGATAGCCTGCCGAGAAGACCAGCCGGCCTGCACACCACGTATGCGTCACCAATGGCTGGCCGGCGACGCCGGCCACGGCGATCACGTCGGCGCGGGCACCCGGCACCAGGCGGCCTCGGTCGCCCAGCATGCAGGCATCGGCCGGATTGGCCGTGACCAGCGCGAGCGCCTCGTTCAGCGGCAACCCGGCCTGCTGCGCGGCGGCGAAAGCGGCGGCGATCAGCGTCGACGGCTGGTAGTCCGAGCACAGGATATGGCCGACGCCTGCATGGATGGCGTCGATCGCGCGCATCGAACCGCTCTGGCTCTTGCCGCGCAGCACATTGGGCGCACCGAGGATGGTCGGTAGCGCGTGGCCGGCCGCGGCCTGCGCGGTCGCCACATTGATCGGAAACTCGCTCATGCGCACGCCGAGCGCATGCATGGCGGCAATGCGCTGCGGCGAATCGTCGTCGTGGCTCGCCGTCGGGATCTGCAGGCGGTGGGCCTGTGCCAGCAGGCGATGTACGCGCTCATGCGCACCTTCGAGCTGCGCGGTCTTCTTTTCCGCTGCGTCGACCGCCTCTTCGCGGCTCATGCCATGGTTGCCCATCATGTACGACAGGTAGGCATCGAGCGTCTTGAACTGGCCCTGTCCGGGCGAGTGGTCCATGACCGAAAGCAGGTCGACCACGCCTTCGGCCATCAGCGCTTCGAGCACCGGCACGGCGGAAGCATCGGTCACCTCATAGCGGCAGTGGATGTGGTTGTCGACGAGGCTGTGGCTGCGGTACGCGGCCACGGTACGCACCAGCGTGGATGCGGTCTCGTTGTTGCGCACGCCGAACTGGTTGCTTGCGAACGACAGCGCGTGGTAAGGCGTGGTGATGCCGGCCGCGGCGTTGCGGCGGTCCACCTGCGCCACGGCGAAATCGAGCGGAAACATCACGCCCGCGCGCGGCTCGGCTTCCTTTTCGATGGCATCGGAATGTACGTCGATCAGGCCAGGCATCACAGTGTGGCCGCGCAGGTCGAAGACCTGTGCGGAGGCGGGCACGGCATGCGGTGCGGGCTCGATGGCTGCAATGCGGCCTTGCTCGATCAGCAGGGCGCTGTCTGGCAGCACGCGGTCGGGCAGTACCAGGGTGGCGTGCGTCAGGTAGGTGGAAGACATATTCGGTTCCTGTATCGGTAAGCAGGACGTTCAGGCAATGGCCGTGGCTGGCTGCAGCGCCAGCAAGCGCGTGGCGACGGCTTCGCGCACGGCGTCATCGTGGAAGATGCCGATCAGGCAGCGGCCTTCGGCCAGTGCTTCGCCAATCAGCTCCACTACCACGGCGCGGTTGTCCGCATCGAGCGAGGCCGTCGGCTCGTCGAGCAGCAGGATCGGATGTCCGCCGATCAGCCCGCGGGCGATGTTCACGCGCTGCTGTTCGCCACCCGAGAACGTGGCCGGCGGCAGGTCCCACAACCGGCGCGGCAGGTTCAGGCGTTCCAGCAGGGCAGCGGCGCGGGTGCGGGCCTCGTCGCGGCCGGTGCCGCGCTGCTGCAGCGGGTCGGCCACGACATCGAGCGCGGCCACGCGCGGAATCGCGCGCAGGAACTGGCTGACATAGCCGATCATGTCGCGGCGCAGTTTCAGGACGACCTGCTCGGGCGCATGGCTGAGCGTGACCCACGGCGCGTCTAGCGCAGTCGTGTCGCGCAGGCGGATGGTGCCCTCGGTGGCCAGGTAATTGCCATACAGGCAGCGCAGCAGCGTGCTCTTGCCGGTGCCGGACGGGCCCGACAGCACCAGGCACTCGCCTGCGGTTGCGTCGAAGTCGATCGCACGCAGCACGGGCAGGCGGATGCCGCCCTGGTTGTGCAGCGTGAACATCTTGCCGAGGCCGCGGACCTCGATCATGGATTGCTTGGGTTCGGCTTGTGTCATGGTCAGCCTTGCAGGATGGACGAAACCAGCAACTGCGTATACGGATGCTGCGGGTCGTCGAGGATCTGGTCGGTCAGGCCTTGCTCCACCACGCGGCCGCCCTGCATGACCAGCGTGCGGTGCGCCAGCAGGCGCGCTACGGCCAGGTCGTGCGTGACGAGAATGGCGGCCAGGTCCAGGTCGGTCACCAGGCGGCGCAGCAGGTCCAGCAGGCGCGCCTGCACCGAGACGTCGAGCGAGGCCGTCGGCTCATCCATGAAGACCAGGCGCGGATGCGTGACGAGGTTGCGCGCGATCTGCAGGCGCTGCTGCATGCCGCCCGAGAACGTGGATGGCACATCGTCCAGGCGCGCCAGGTCGATTTCCATCTTTTCCAGCCAGGCGCCGGCGATCTCGCGCAGGTCGCCGTAGTGGCGCTCGCCCACAGCCATCAGCCGTTCGGCGATATTGGCGCCGGCGCTGACCTGCATGCGCAGGCCGTCACGCGCGTGCTGTCGCACGAAGCCCCAGTCAGTGCGTGCCAGCAGGCGCATGCGCGCGCTGGACAGCGTGGCCAGGTCGGTCAGGCCGCTTTCGCGCATGTCGTAGCTGACGCTGCCGCGCTGCGGCGGCGCCTGCATCGACAGGGCCTGCAGCAGCGTGCTCTTGCCCGAGCCCGATTCGCCGACCACGCACAGTACTTCGCCGGGATAGAGGTCGAAGCTGACGTCATGGCAGCCGTGCACGCCGTCCCAGGTGCGCGTGAGGTTGCGGACGGAAAGCAGTGGCGTGGCGCTCATTGTGCGGCTCCTTCAGCCTGCTGCGCGGCGACGCGGTCGCCGCAGTACTCCGTGTCCGAGCACACGAACATGCGCGTACCGGCATCGTCGGTAATGATCTCGTCGAGGAAGCTGTCGGTCGCGCCGCACTGGGCGCAACAACTGCTCCATTTCTCCACGGTGAACGGGTGGTCGACGAAGTCGAGGCTCTTCACTGAGGTGTACGGCGGCACTGCGTAAACCCGCTTCTCGCGCCCGGCACCGAACAGCATCAGCGCGGGGCTGCGGTCGAGCTTTGGGTTGTCGAACTTCGGGATCGGCGATGGCCGCATCATGTAGCGCTGGTTGACGATCACCGGATAGTCGTAGGTGGTGGCGATATGGCCATGATGCGCAATGTCTTCATACAGCTTGACGTGCATGGAGCCATATTCGGCCAGCGCATGCATGGTGCGCGTCTCGCGCTCGCTCGGCTCCAGCCAGCGCAGCGGTTCGGGAATCGGCACCTGGAACACCATGACCTGCCCGGCACGCAGCGGCGACTCGGGAATGCGGTGGCGGGTCTGGATGATGGTGGCGTCCGCGGTGCGTTCGGTCGTCTTCACGCCTGTCACGCGGCCGAAGAAGCGGCGGATATTGATGGCGTTGGTGGTGTCGTCCGAACCCTGGTCGATCACCTTGAGCACGTCCTGCGTGCCGATGATGGCCGCCGTGACCTGGATGCCGCCGGTGCCCCAGCCATAGGGCAGCGGCATTTCGCGGCTGCCGAATGGCACCTGGTAGCCGGGAATCGCCACGGCCTTCAGCAGTGCGCGGCGCAGCATGCGCTTGGTCGACTCATCGAGGTAGCCGAAGTTGTAGTGGTCGTCGCGGGCCACGGTGGCCGGTGTGGCGGTAGCGTTGGTCTGACTCATGCCAGCGTCTCCTCCTGGGGCTGGATATCGGGCGTGGCAGCCGCGGGCGCGGCTTCGGGCCGGGCCGTTTCCTGTTCCGCACGCAGGCGGCGCAGCAGTTCCAGGTTGGCCTGGAAGTCCACGTAATGGGGCAGCTTCAGGTGCTGCACGAAGCCGGAGGCCTCGACGTTATCGCTGTGGTACAGCATGAATTCCACGTCGTTGGCCGGGGCGTCGGCAGCTTCGCCAAGCTCGGCGGCGCGCATGGCACGGTCAGCCAGCGCCATCGACATGGCCTTGCGCTCGCCGTAGCCGAACACCAGGCCATAGCCGCGCGTGAAGCGCGGTGCCTCGCTGGCGTTGCCCGTGAACTGGCTGACCATCTGGCATTCGGTCAGCTCGACCTCGCCAATGGTCACCGCAAAACCCAGTTCTTCGACGAACAGCTCGACTTCGGCCGTGCCGTAGCGGATCTCGGCCGCGAACGGGTGCGAGTTGCCGTAGCCGCGCTGCGTGGAGTAACCCATCGACAGCAGGAAGCCTTCGTCCGCGCGCGCCAGATTTTGCAGGCGCGCCGTGCGGCCGGCAGGCAGCGTCAGCGGTTCGCGGGTCAGGTCGGGCGGGGCGGGATCGCCCACGGGAATGGCATCGGCCTCGACCAGTTCGTCCGCTTCAAGCAGCGCGGTGACGCGCGGCATGTCGGACGCCAGCGGTTCGGGCGACGGCGCCAGCGGCGCCGGATCGCGTTCGGCTTCGAGCGAGAAGTCCAGCAGGCGCTGCGTGTAATCGTAGGTCGGGCCGAGCACCTGTCCGCCCGGGACATCCTTGAAGGTCGACGAAATCCGGCGCTCCAGGCGCATCTTGCCGGTGTCGACTGGCTGGGTGTAGCCAAAGCGCGGCAGCGTGGTGCGGTAGGTGCGCAGCAGGAAGATGGCTTCGATCTGGTCGCCAGCGGCCTGCTTGAGCGCCAGTGCGGCCAGGTGCGGGTCGTACAGGGAGCCCTCGGCCATCACGCGCGAAACGGCCAGCGGCATCTGCTCGCGGATCTGCGCCAGCGTGAGCTCGGGTACCGCGGTGTCGCCGCGGCGGTAGGCATCGAGCATCTGGTAGGAGTTGAGGATGGCACGCTCGCCTCCTTTGACGGCTACATACATGTCAGTCCTCCAGTTGCGTGGTGCGCGCAAGTGCGCAGAATTGGTCGCCGCTTGTCAGCAGCAGGTCCACGCCGAGGGGGAACGCAGCATGATTGGCGCGCCAGCTCGCGCGGAAGCCGCCGGGCAGGCCGGTCACACGCAGTGCCTGGGTGGTCTCGATGCCGGAACCGTGCAGCGTCAGCGTTTCGCCGTCGGCGAGCGATGCGACTTCCACGATGAGCGTCGCGGACCGGTCCGGATAGGCCGGCTCGCCCTGCGCGCAAGCGGCCAGCGGCGGTTGCGCGTGACCGGCGGGAACGCAGACAAAGGTGGCGGCGCCGACCTCGTCCACCAGCGGGCAGCCGCAGTGGAAGCGTAGGAAGGCACGCACGGCGGCAGGCACGCCTGCCGGCAGCCAGACCGGGGTATCGGCGTCGGCCAGCGTCAGCAGCAGCGCGGCCTGGGCTGGCGAAAGGCCCTCCGGCACGCCGCTGGTGGCGGGCAACGGCTGCACGGTGCCAGGCCGGGCCATGGCATCGAGCGTGGCGCGGAACACCTGCTGGGCGTCTTCGACCGGATTGCCGAAGCCGGGCAGCAATGATGCGCTCGCGGCGGCAGTGGTGGGTTGGAGCGGTTGCATGTCAGTCTTCTCCGCGAACCATGGTGAAAAACTCCACGCGCGTCTGTGCGGCAACGCCCGCCCGGCTGGCTGCGCGTTCGGCCTGGGCCTGCGCAAGCGGCGCGAGCACCGTTTCCCGCACGCGCTGGTGCCAGTCGGCGCGCTGGAGCAGGGCGTCCAGCACGGCGGCCTGCTCGGCGTGGCGCGTGCCGCGGCCCTGCACGTATGCGACCCCCGCGGTGCCGCCATCTGTCCCGCCTTCGAGCACGATGGCGCAGCGCGTCACCGAGACCTCGCCGAGGTTGAACTGCGCGCCGGTGCCACCGGCACGGGCGCGCACCATTGCCATGCCGGCTTCGGGCTTGCGCAGCAGGCGGTAGGCGGGCAGGGCGCCTTGCCCCGAAAGTTGCGCGTAGGCCGCATCCAGCGCGGCCGGCTGCGCCAGCGCCAGGATGCGCAGCCACGCGGCGCGGGCCGTGTTGGCATCCGTCGTGGTATCGTCTTGCATTGTTACCCCTATACGTCTATACGTTTAGATGTTAGCAGTCTCAGCACGGCGATACTAGAACACACTGCCATGAAGTTTTTATGACGAATCAGGCCAATGCTCGGGCTCGAACGCCATACGCCGGCGCTGAGGCACAATCACGGGTACGGACCGGATGAACACTGGCGAGCCGCAGCATGCCTCCAGTGAAATCCGCGCCGGTGAATGCTTGATGACAAAAGGCAAGGCAAGACAATGTCTGATCGAGAAGTCGAACGGGGTTCCGGCGTCGCGGTATGGCGCCAGATTGGCGAGGCGCTGGCGGAGGACATCCGCAACAAGCTGTATGGCCCTGGTGAACAACTGCCGCCGGAACCGGAGCTGGCCAGCCGCTTTGCGGTCAACCGCCACACCATCCGCCGCGCCATGGGCGAGCTGGAGCTGAACGGCCTGGTGCGGATCGAGCAGGGCCGCGGCACTTTCGTGCAGGAACACGCGATCGACTACGCGATCGGGCGCCGCACGCGCTTTTCGCAGAACCTGGCCGCGCAGGGCATGCGCGGCCACATCGAGATACTGGACAGCCATGTGGTGCGGGCACCGGAAGTGGCGAAGCACCTCGGCTTGCCGCGCACGGCGGACATCCTGCACGTGCAGATGATCGGCAAGGCCGAAGACCGCACCATCGACGTCGCCGAGCACTATTTCGACAGCAAGCGCTTTCCCGGCTTGGCCGAGCAGGTGCGAGAGAAGCTGTCGATCTCGCGCGCGCTGGCGCACTTCGGCATAGCGGACTACACGCGCAAGTGGTCGCGCATCACGGCGTCGATGCCGAGTGCGCCCGTCGCGCGGCTGCTGAACCAGCCAAAGACTCGACCCGTGCTGCAGGTGGAGGCGCTAAACGTCGATATCGACGGCGCGCCGCTCCAGTACAGCATGACCCGTTTTGCGGGAGACTGGGTCCAGCTCACCGTTTCCGACAGTGAATAGCACCTGGAGCACCGTGAAGGACCTCGTGACAAGCCAGGACGATAGCGCCATGATCCATTGGTCTAGACATCTGGTTGTCATGTGCCCGCGCTAACGTGTTACCCATGCAGATGACTAGCCAAGCTACTTCGGCCCCGCTCGCGGGGATCACAGGCCGCCGTGTGCTGGGCACCGGCGGCATCGTCCCGGCCACGCTGGGGTTCCATGACGGCTGCGTGGCGCAGCAGGTGCCGCAGGCAGGGCCTTGCCTCGATGCGGGCGAGCTGCTGGTGTTGCCCGGCATCGTCGACGTCCATGGCGATGCCTTCGAACGCGCCGTGATGCCGAGGCCCGGGGTGAGTTTTCCCTATGCGGGCGCGCTGCTCGACGTTGACCGTCAGCTTCTGGCGCATGGCATCACCACCGAGTTCCACGGCGTGACGCTGTCGTGGGAGGGCGGCCTGCGCGGCGAGGCGTATGCGCTGCGGATGTTCGAAGCGCTAGCCCAGCTCGGGCCGGTGCTTGGCGCGTCGCACAAGGTGCACCTGCGCTTCGAGGCTCACCATCTCGACGGCGTGGAAACGGCGCTCGCATGGATGGCGTCCGGGCGCGTCGGCCTGCTGGCCATCAACGACCATCTCCCGACCATGGCCCGCCGCATCGGCGACGAACGCAAGGTCCTGCAATACGCGGAGCGCGCCGAGTGCGACATGGAGACCTTTCGCAACCGTCTGCGCGCGGCCAGCCGTCGCGCGCAGGAGGTGCCGGCCGCCATGTCCCGGATGATCGCCGCGGCGCGCGGCGCGGGCCTGCCCGTGGCGTCGCATGACGACCCGGACCTGGCCACGCGGCAGCACTACCACCGGCAGGGTTGCCGCATCGCCGAGTTCCCGCTCACGGTAGAAACCGCGCACGCGGCCCGCCAGCTTGGCGATGATGTCGTGTTCGGCGCGCCCAATGTAATGCGCGGTGCCAGCCACACCGGCGCACCCAATGCCACGGAAATGGTGTCGGCCGGCCTGTGTACGGTACTGGCCTCCGACTACTACTATCCGGCTCCGCTCCAGGCGGCGTTCAAGCTCGCGCAGCTTGGCGTCGTGGACCTCCCCGGCGCCTGGAAGCTGGTATCGCGCAACCCGGCGCGGGCCGCTGGCCTGCGCGACCGCGGGGCGCTGGCACCGGGCCTGCGCGCGGACGCAATCGTGGTCGATGACCGGCAGCCCGGTCTGCCGCGCGTCGTCGGCACGATCGTTGGCGGCGAGCTCAGGCACGCTGCCATGTCGCTGCCCGTGATCGATATTTCCGGCGCCGGCCTTGCCGGCAACGACAGCATGGCGGCCTGACATGCAGGTCCATCGCTACGCCATCTACCTGGCCCCCGGCGAGCCGTTCCGCACGTTCGGCAGCCAGTGGCTCGGCCGCGACGCCGACACCGGCGCCGCGCTTCCCCACCCGGACCGGCCGCAGGCATGGGTCGACGCGCCCGCGCACTATGGCCTGCATGCCACCCTGAAGCCGCCTTTCAGGCTGGCCGAGGGCGCCGATGCGCTGATGCTCGACGCCGCGGCCCGCGCATTTGCGAAAGAGCGCGCCGCGTTCGATGCGCCGCTGGTCCTGCGCTCGCTGCGCGGCTTCCTGGCCTGGTGCCTGGACGAGAACACGGCGGGCGCGCGCCAGACGCACGCACTGGCCGACGCATGCGTGCAGGCGTTCGAGTTGTTCCGCGCCCCGGCCAGCGCCGACGAAGTGGCGCGCCGCAAGCCGGACCAGCTCACGGCCGCGCAGCGCCAGATGCTCGAAGCCTGGGGCTACCCCTATGTCTTCGATACCTTCAAGTTCCATATCACGCTGACAGGCATGCTTGCACCCGCGGACGCCGATGCCGCGCTGGGAAGACTGTCCGCCGATTGCCGCACGCTGCTGGAAGCGCCGCTGCGCGTGGATGGCATCAGCGTGTTCGTGCAGCCGAAGGCCGGGGAAGACTTCGTTGTCGGCAGGCACTATGGCTTTGATGGCCGCGCTGTGGATGGTGCCGGCGCCTCATACCTGGAACCATGAACAAGCCCGCGAACATCGACGGCACCGGCCTGTTCTACGTGATGGGACCATCGGGCAGCGGCAAGGATTCGCTGCTGCGCGCACTGCATTCGCGGCTGGGGCCGGACGACCGCGTTGTCGTGGCCCATCGCTACATCACGCGCGACGCGGATGCCAATGAAGCCTCCGTATCCCTATCGGCGGACGAGTTCGAGCGCCGCGCCGGACTCGGCTGCCTGGCCTTGCACTGGCGCAGCCATGGCCTGCACTACGGCATCGGCCTGGAGATCGAGCCATGGCTGGCGCGCGGCCTGAGGGTCATCGTCAACGGTTCGCGCGAGTACCTGCCGCATGCCGTGGCGCGCTATCCGAAGCTTTGCGCGGTGCATGTGCGCGTGAAGCCGGAAGTGCTGGCGGCACGGCTGCGCCAGCGCGGCCGTGAATCCGAAGAGGCCATCGCCCGGCGCCTGGCGCGCGCGACAGAGGACTTCGCCGTACCGGCGCAGTGCCGTCTGGTCGAGATCGACAACAGCGGCGCGCTGGAGGATTCGGCGGAAGCATTCGCGCGCCTGGTTGGCGTCTGACTGGGTGCCCGACCGGCGCCTACAACGCCGTACTGAAGCTGATGCCGTGCTCGGTGAACCCGAGCCCCCGATAGAACGCATGCGCCCGCAGCCTCCGCGCACTGGAGGAAAGGGCCAGCTTGCAGGCGCCAGCCTCGCGCGCCAGCCGCATGGCCTCGCGCATCATGGCTTTGCCGATGCCCGTGCCGCGCGCCGGCGGCGCGACGACAACACCTTCTACGATGGCTTCCGGGCGCCCGTCGTGGACCATGACCGGGAACAGAAGCAGGCTGAACGTGCCCAGCGGCACGTCTTGCGCATCGACCATCAGGTAGCAGCGGTAGAACGGGAAGCGCTGCATCGCCGCGTATCGCTCGCGCATGGTGGCCAGCGGCAGCAACGGCTCGTCGTCCATGGTGGCGAGCAGCGCTGCCAGTTGCCGCAGCTCGGCGTCGCTGCCTTGTACCTCGCGCAGGGTCAGGGCCGGATCACTCATGCGGCAAGACGCACGCAGCGTGCAGCCATGTCCAGATAGTGTGCCAGCGGCGGCGTGGCCAGGTCGATCACTTTGGCCAGGTCATCGTAGCGGCGCAGGCGTATGGCCGCTTCCGCATATGGGGCGGCGGCGAAAGCGCTCGCCTGGGCTGTGTCGTAGGGCCCGCCCTGCAGCGCCAGGCTGTGGACCGAAGCTTCGGACAGCGCGCCGAAGTAGCCGGCATCCACCGCGCACAGGTAGCGCTTGGCCGCCACGTGCAGGCGGATCGGTTCGGTGACGTCCGGGCCGAACAGTTCCGACAGCGCGTCCGCGGCGGCTTCCTGGTGCCGCATGTCGGTGGTGCTGCTTTCGGCCAGCATCAGGTGGCCGACATCATGCAGGAATGCGGCGACGATCAGCGGCTCGGGTTCGCGGGCCTGTTCGGCCAGTTGCGCGCATTGCAGCGCGTGGGCGGTCTGGCTGATGGCCTCGCCGCCGTACCAGGCGGTACCGTGGCTGGCAAACAGCGATTCAATGCGGGGCAAAGTCAGCATGAAATTCTGTATGTAGTATTCGGATGGTCGTGCCGATCAGACCAGCACCTTACGGATCTGCGCCGAGATCACGTCAATGACCGTCACGAACACGATGATGATGATCATCACGGCGCAGGTCTGGCCGTACTGGAAGCTGCGGATAATCTCCCACAGCACGGTGCCGATGCCGCCGGCGCCGACAATGCCCACCACTGAAGCGGAACGCACGTTCGACTCGAACCGGTACAGCGCGAACGACAGCCACAGCGGCAGCACTTGCGGAATGACGCCGTAGACGATCTCTTCCAGCGGACCCGCCCCAGTGGCGCGCACGCCTTCGACCGGGCGCGGATCAATTGCCTCGACCGCCTCGGCAAACAGCTTGGCCAGTACCCCGGTGGTGTGGATCCACAGGGCCAGCACCCCGGCGAAAGGACCCAGCCCGACGGCCACGATGAACAGCATGGCGAAGACCATCTCGTTGATGGCGCGGCACGCATCCATGACGCGGCGTGCCGGCTGGTAGACCCATGCCGGCACGATGTTGGCCGAGCACAGCAGGCCGAGCGGCACAGCCATGAAGACTGCCATGGCCGTACCCCATACGGCAATCTGCACGGTCACGACCATTTCGTCGAGATAGTGCCGCCAGTCGCGGAAATCAGGCGGGAAGAAGTCGGCGGCAAACTGCGCCATGTTGCCGGAATCGCGCAGCAGGTCCAGCGGGCGCATGTCGGCGCCGTTCCAGGACAGGGTAAGCATGGCCAGCACGATTGCCCAGATCAGCATCACGGAAAGCGGGGTGCGCGGCGGCCGGGCCTGGCTTTGCGGGGAGGGCGGCAGGGCGGGCCTGGTGGTGACGGTCATGGGGACAATCCGATGTGGCTTGAAGACAAAACGAAATACGGCGGCTGGCCGCACCAGCGTGCGCCAGCCGCAAGGGGGAGGTGTTACTGGGCGCTGACAGCCTTGTCGAGATCCGCCAGGCGGCGCGACACGTCGGCAAGCTGCTTCTGCTTGTCGGCAGCGGCCAGCGTGGTATCGGTCTCGATGCGGGCCTTCTCCTTGGCCAGTTCGATCTGGCGGATCGGCACAAGCTGCGCGTCGCTGGACGGACGGAAGCCCTGGTACGTCAGCTTGGCCAGTACCTCCTTCTCGCGCGCGGCGTCGGTGCCCTTGCCATAGTTGACGAAGAAGGTCTGGATCTTCTTTTTCAGGTCGGCCGGCAGGTCCTTGCGGTAGACCATCGGGTCTGCCGGGATCAGCGGCGACTTCCACAGCACGCGTACCAGGTCATACGGGTTCTTGCCCGTGTTGATGCGGTAGCGCTCGAAGTTCTCGGTGTTGTTTACGGCCACGTCGACCTGCTTGTTCAGCACGGACAGCAGGTTGGTTTCATGATTGCTGATGCGCACGGCCTTGAACAGCGTCTTCGGCTCGACCTTGTGGGCGGCCCACAGGTAGTAGCCCGGCACGGCCGTGCCCGAGGTGGAGTTCGGGTCGCCGGCACCGTAGCTCAGTTCCTTGCCGCGCTTGATGACGTCTTCCACGCTTTTGATGTCGCTGTCCTTGTTGACGATCAGCAGCGACCAGTAGCCCGGGTTCCCGTCCTTGTCGATCACGGAGGCGAACACTTCGCCGTTGGCGCGGTCCACGGCTTCCATGGCCGACTTGTTGCCGAACCACGCGATCTGGACCTTGTTGAAGCGCATGCCTTCGATGATGCCGGCATAGTCCGAGGCAAAGAACGGCTTGACCGTGACGCCAAGCGTCTTGCTGAGGTCGTCGATCAGCGGCTGCCAGGCCGACTTCAGGTTCGACGACGATTCCGTCGAGATGAAGCCGATGTTCAGCGTCTTGGCGTCCTGCGCAAAGGCGGGCATGGCGACCACGCCCGATGCAACCACGGCGAGAAAAGTTCTGCGAAGCATGGATGACTCCGGTTGGAATTCGTTTTGGAGAAGGAGAACGTCTTGGAGAGAAACACGTGGGGCGGCAGCCGTCAGGCCGCCGCGAGATTCATGGAGGCCAGCGCGGGAACGGGCACGCTGTCCGGCTCGCCTGCCAGCGTGTCGTGCAGCAGTTCTTCCGCCTCGGTCCCGTACAGGTCGCGCAGCATGTCCGGCGTGAGCGACGCGGAAGGGCCGTCGTAGACCACCTTGCCATGGCGCAGCGCGACCACGCGCGGGCAGTAGCGCATCGCCACGTCCACCTGGTGCAGCGACACCACCACGGCCACCTGCCGTGTGCGGTTGATCTGCGCGAGCAGCGACATGACACGGCGCGACGACTCCGGGTCCAGCGACGCGATCGGCTCATCGGCCAGGATCACGCGCGCGTTCTGCACCAGCGTGCGCGCAATGGCGGCGCGCTGCTGCTGGCCACCCGATAGCGTCGAGGCACGCTGGAACGCATAGTCGTCTATACCAACCTGGGCAAGCGCGTCGAGACCTGCCTGGATCTCGTCGGCCTTGAACAGGCGCAACAGGCTGCGCCACTTCGGCAGGCGCGACAGCATGCCGACCAGCACATTGGTCATGACCGGCAAGCGGCCGACCAGGTTGAACTGCTGAAATACGAAACCAATCTCCGAGCGAACGCTGCGTACGTTGCGCGCCAGGCGTCCGTTGTGCTGGACGGTGCGGCCGTTCACGAGGATTTCCCCGCAACGGTCATCGCTGGTGACAAAGCCGGCAATGTGGCGCAACAGCGTTGACTTGCCGGAGCCAGAGGCGCCCAGCAGGGCGACCATTTCGCCGGGCGCGACGTGCAGCGCGACATCGTCAAGCGCTTTGCGGTCTGCGCGGAACGACTTGGTCAGGCCGCGGACTTCGATGGCATGCGTCATCTCGACTCCCTTGCTTGAATGACGAACGCATTCTGGCGGCAGCCCATGACAGAACGATGACGATTGCCGCGTCTGCGGTGAGCAGAAAAAGAGAGGACGTGCAGTTGAATTTCGTCACACAATAGTCATAATCGCTTTCCAGAATCTTCCTCAATCGGGCTTCTATGCAATCGCTGATGCGCGTGACGATTCGTATGATCACCGTACCGGGGACTCCCGGTCGGGCAGCTCTTCACAGAGCAGCTGTTTACCCAACGTCGGAAGACGGTGCGGCCCCGCTGATGGTGAGCGACTGGAGCCAGCGTGAGCCTGAAGTCTTCCTCGCTGCGCAAACCTGGGCGCGAAGCCGCGCTTTCATCATTTCCAATCCACGCAGCGGCTCTTTCTACGGTGGCCGATACGGTCGGTACTAGTCCACTGCGTCAGTCGAAAAGCGGTGCCGTCACGGCATGGTGCTATTCAGGCTGTTTGCCGTTGCCATGCCATCATTGCCGCCATGCGCGCATTCCTCCCCGACTTGAAGACCGTCTCCCGACGCCCGTGGCTGCGCCGCGGCATGGCGGGGGCTGCATTGGTTGCCCTTTCGACGCTGGCCCTGACCGCGCAGTGCCATCAGGAAGACCTGTGGCTGCCTGGCATCACGCGGGACAGCCTGTGGCAGCACGTGCAGGAACGCTGCCTGGTCACGGAACAGGCGCGGCATGCCGATTGCGCCGTCGTTGACCGCGAACGCGGCCTGGTGCTGTACAAGGATGCCATCGGCGCGAGCCATTACCTCGTGATTCCTGACCACAAGGTGACCGGCGTGGACGATCCGGCGCTGTGGGAAGGCGAAACCCGGAACCAGTGGGCGTTCGGCTGGGAAGTACGCGGCATCGTCGGCAAGGCGATCGGCAAGCACGTGCCGGACGATCTGGTTGGCCTGGCGGTGAACTCCCGGGCATCCCGCAGCCAGGACCAGCTTCACATCCACCTCGATTGCATCAGCGAGGCCGCGCGCGCATTCATTGCGGACATCGCGGGCAAGGCAAGCGAAGGCTGGGCCAACTTCCGCTTCCAGGGCAAGCCTGTGCGGGCGGTGCTGATCCCGTCATCCGACAGCACCATGCGCTTCAATGCCTTCAACGCCGTCCGGAAAAGCCTTGCCGAACCGGAACGCCTGGCGGACCGCGGTGTGTTCGTCACCTACGTGATGCGGCAGGACGGGCCGTCCGGCTTCATGGTCGTCGACCAGCCCGTTGATGCGGCGTCGGGCAGCACCGGCCATGCGAGCGATTTCCTGGACCGCGCCTGCCGGCTCGGCCGTGCGCTGCAGTGATGCAGCAGGCTTGTGCCCGCGCGGTACGTGACGCACAAGCCAAAATCGGCTGGGGTCTGGTCAAACGATGCCGAGAAAATGGCCGCGCCGCCGACGTCTTTGTCCTACGCTGATGACATCCGACCCGAGAGCGCGGGGTGCTCATGGCGACTCCATCACAATTCATCCAGTGCTATGCCAATGCGCCTGAGTCCGCCCCGGATGTCTGGGACTGGAATTGCCCGATCTGCATCGCCCGCTTCTGCACCGGTGCGAAGCATGCCGTGCAACGTGGCGTCAGCTTCGCCTTGTACTGCCACCACGACGAACGGCTCCTGATTGCCCGCCCGATCCTTGGCGACCAGTTCGAACTGAGCCTGGCCGGGCCGCTGCCAGAGAGCGCAGCCATCGAAGCAGTGGCGGCGGCCAATGCCGACGGGCAACGCCTCGTGTATCAGCAAGACCTCACACATTGAAGCCCGGGTAGTGGTCCGGGCATGGCTCGTCACACGCGTCATTTGGTGATATATTACATATTACCAAATGACGCTCGCCCCGTTCCTGCCATGTTCGATCCTTCGCTGCTCGGCCGGATGGCCTTTACGCATGCCGCCCCGTCCCAGGCGCCCTTGCCGCCGGGCCGGCACCGGCTCGGCATTGCCGAGGAGCGCGACGCAGTCCTGTATGTGCCGGAAGGGCTTGGCCTGGACGCGCCGGTGCCACTGCTGGTCATGTTCCACGGCGCCGGCGGGTTTCCGGGGAAGGTGTTGCCGTTCATCGAACCGCATGCGGATGCGCACAAGTTCCTGGTGCTGGCGCCGCATTCGACGTTTCCCACGTGGGACATCGTGATCGGCGGCAACGGGCCCGACCTGGAGCGGCTGCACCAGGCGCTGTCCGCGGTCACGTCCCGCTACCGGCTCCGTCGCGATCAGCTGGCGTTCGCCGGCTTTTCGGATGGCGCAAGCTATGCGCTGTCGATCGGCATCACCAACGGTGATCTTGCCAGCCACGTCATCGCGTTCTCCGGCGGATTCATGTCCGTGTTCGTGCAGGAGGGCGCACCGAAAGTCTTCATCGCGCATGGGCTTGCCGACGAACAACTGCCCGTGCAGACCAGCGGCCGTACCAATGCAGCCCGGCTGAGGGCGTCCGGCTACGACATCGAGTATGTCGAGTTCGACGGCCCGCATGCCATCCAGCCGGCCATTGTCGGGCAGGCCATCCGCTTCTTCCTGGCATAGCGCATTGGTTGCGTGGGCCAGGGGGGACGACGCTAACGGAGCGCAATCCATGAACTTCGAAATCCCGCAGTCCCTGATCCACCCGCTGCTCGCGATGATCGAGGCCGAGTCGCCTCTGGCCCGGCAGCTCAGGGACCACGGTGTCTGCCACGGCAACATGCTGGTGTCGGTGCGGCTGTTCGACGCGCACTCGCTCAGTTCGCTCTATACGCTGAGCAAGGCGCAGAACGAGCGCGAACTGCTGTTCCAGATGCTCGCGCTCGACAACATCTACAATGCGCCGCAGGCCCGCACCATTCCGGGCCTGGAGATGCTGGTGGCAGGGCTGATCGCGTATCTCTCGCGCGATGCCATCGACGGCTGGCTGTACCAGCGCAGCCGCGACGGCGTGCTGCTGCCGTGGCTGGTCCAGCGTATTCGCCATGTGGAGCCGGAGCAGGGCATGCCGTATGTCGCGATCGACATGCTGGCGAACACCATGCTGTCCGCGAACTCGGAACTGACCGACCCCACACGCCGCCGGGCGGGCATGACGACTTCGATCATTGTCACGCGCGATGAAATCGTCGACCGCACCATTCCGGAACTGCTCGCCGATTTCGGCTACTTCAAGGAGTGCGCGGAGTTCAAGCGCGAATACGAGCAGCATGCGCAGCGGTTCATGCGCTACCAGCGCCGCTTCGGCGCGCAGTTCATCGCCACGCGGGCGGCCTTCACGGTCGAAGCGAAGGGTGCCGTCGCGCTCGCGCGCATCGGCGATGGCGTGGCTGCGCGCTGCATCAATGACGAAGAACGGCTCGAGCGCCGCTTCGAGATGACCTGCGATGCCGGGTTCTGGCACAGGGCCGGCGTCGACAGCGGCTTCGAGAAGGTACCGCTGCACGGCTATGTGCACCTGTTCCATCTGGAATGGCACCAGAATATCTGGGTGCATGTCCAGCACCTGAGCGAGTACCGGTACCGGCCCGAACTGCGCGACAAGCTGGTGCTGCCAGACCACCACCGCGACCTGATCGACATCCTGACCTCGCACATGGAAGTGCTGGTCCAGGACTTCGTGCCCGGCAAGTCGGGCGGCACGACCATCCTCTGCCAGGGCGCGCCCGGACTGGGCAAGACGCTGACTGCGGAGGTCTATGCGGAAGTCGTCGGCAAGCCGCTCTACCGCGTGCACTCCGGACAGCTCGGCACGACCGCGGCATCGGTCGGCGCCACCCTCATGGAAATCCTGCGCCGTGCCATGCGCTGGAATGCCGTCCTGCTGCTGGACGAGGCCGACGTCTACATCCGCCGCCGCGACAACGATCTCGAGCACAACGCCATTGTTGCGGAGTTCCTGCGCACGCTGGAATATTTCAGCGGGTTGCTGTTCATGACGACCAACCGCACCGGCGACGTGGACGACGCCATCCTGTCGCGTTGCATTGCCACGATCCAGTACGAGACACCATGCCGGGCGGCCGCGGCACGGCTGTGGCGCCTGCAGGCCGAACAGTGCGGCGCGACACTGTGCGACACGCTTGTAGATGCACTGACCGCGGCCTACCCGAAGGCGAGCGGGCGAGACATCAAGGAACTCATGAAGCTCGCCACGCGCTACGGCAAGGCGAAGCAGATAGCGCTTTCCGAAGACGTGTTCCGACTGTGCGCGCAGTTCCGTGCGATCGAATGACGGGCCGGCGCTGGGACAGTAGCGGCAATCCCGCCAGCGCCCGCGCGGCTTCGGCAATGCGCTCCGCCAGCCGGCTGGCAACAGGCTGGCGGCTATGGGGCGCGCGCTCGACCAGCCCGACCTCGCGATAGAACGTATCCGCGCCCAGCGGCAACGCCATGACGCCCGGCGGCCATTGCGCTGCGGCCAACGTGCGCGGCGACAGCCCGACGCCCAGCCCGCGCGCCACCAGTTGCACGATGCCTTCCAGCTCATCGAGTTCGATTGCTTCCTGCACCACCACCCGCTGCTGGCGCAGGTTGCTCAGTGCGAAAATATATCGCTTTTCATCATCATTCGTCATGCATAGACTTGGGCCCTATGGATGCCGCCCTTTTCATGGCCAGCACCATCCCAAAGTCCCCCGATCCTCGAGAGCCCCGAACCATGAGCGCACCCGCCGCCGTCCTGCCCCCGTTCCACCTGGCCTTCCCGGTCCACAACCTTGCCAGCGCGCGCGAGTTCTATGGCGAGTTGCTCGGCTGCCCCGAAGGCCGCAGTTCGGACGCGTGGGTCGACTTCAACTTCTACGGCCACCAGATCGTGGCGCACCTGGCGCCCGATGAATGCGGCCACCACGGCACCAGCGCCGTGGACGGCCATGCCGTGCCCGTGCGCCACTTCGGCGCGGTGCTGTCGATGGACGCCTGGCAAGCCGCAGCCGACAAGCTCCGCGCGGCGGGCGTGGAATTCGTGATCGAGCCGCATATCCGCTTCAAGGGCGAGGTGGGCGAGCAGGCCACCATGTTCTTCCTGGACCCGTCGGGCAATGCGCTGGAGCTGAAGGCGTTTGCCGACATGTCCTCGCTGTTCGCCAAGTAGGCCGGCAGTAGCCGGACGCGCTCAGGGCACGGCACCTTCGTCCACCAGTCGGTCACGCAGGAAACTGAGGAAAGTACGCACGCCATCGGGCAGCGTGCGCCCGGACAGGGTCTGCAGCTCGATGGCGCGGCTTTTCATGCCGCGTTCGCGGATCGTCGCGGCATGGAGTTCGCCGCGGCGCAAGCGGTCGCCGACCGTGACCGCGCCCGAGATCGACAGCCCGCCGCCGTGCAGCACGAAGCTGGTCAGCGTCTCGAACTGGTTGCTCACCAACACCGGCTCGAAGGCGATGCCGCGCTCGCCGCAGGCAATGTCGAAGAGCTGGCGCACGGTGTTGTCGCCTTCGGGCAGCGCCAGCGGATAGGCCTGCATCTGCGCCAGCGTGATGCTGCGGAACCGCGCGAGCGGGTGGTCGGGACGCATGATGGCAATGACGGGCGCGGGCTGGCGGTGTTCCACGCGAATGCCTTGCTCGGCGGCCCGGCTGTACGTGATGCCGATATCGGCATCGCCGTGCAGCACAATGCCCGTCACCTCCGCCGGAGGCGCCACGCGCACATGGAAATGCAGCCCCGGGTAGCGCTCGCGAAACCGGGCGATGGCGCGCGGCAGGAACTCGATGGCGAAGCCGGCCGAGCTGGCCACCCGCACCCGTCCGCGCCGCAGCCCCTGCAGCGCGGCAATCTCCGTCACCACGCGATCGGCCTCCAGCGCATTGCGCAGCGCATAGGCGGCCAGCAGCTCGCCCGCGGCGCTGGCCACCATGCCGCGCGGCCGGCGGTCGAACAGCGGCACGCCCAGCAATGCCTCCAGCGCCGCCACCTGGCGACTGACCGCGGACACCGTGACATTGAGCCGCTGCGCTGCCTCGGTCAGCGACCCGGTGCGGACGACTTCCAGGAAATAGCGCAGCGAGGTGTCCTGCAGGCGGTGCGACAGCATCGGTCCGGGCTCCGTTAGGGTTGCATCCAGGTTTGCGTTTTACGCAAGGGTATTTGAAAAAATCGTCGATTGTGGGAAACCCACGCCGCCCCTATGCTCTTTCCTGACACGACAGAAGACAGGCTGCCCATGAATGCGATTCCCAGCACCGCGACCGATTCCATCCTCGACCTTGACGCCGTTGCCCTGTCACGGGCCATCCATGCGCGCGAGGTATCGTGCGTGGAGGTGCTCGACACATACCTGGCGCAGATCGACCGCCACAACCCGCGCGTCAATGCCATCGTGGCTCCGGTCGACCGCGACCGTCTGCGCAAGGCAGCGGCCGGCCTCGACGACGAACTCGCCCGGGGCGCCAGCCGTGGTCCGATTCACGGCTTTCCGCAGGCGCCCAAGGACATCATGCCGGCCGCCGGCATGGTCACCACCAAGGGTTCGCCGATCTTCGCCGGGCAGGTCAGCCAGACCGACGCCGTGATCTTCGAGCGCATGCGCGCCGGCGGCGCACTGTTCGTCGGCCGCACCAATTCGCCCGAGTTCGGCCTCGGCGGCCACACGTACAACCCGGTCTATGGCACGACCCGCAACGCCTGGGATCCGGCGCGTTCGGCCGGCGGCAGCAGCGGCGGGGCGGCTGTGGCCGTAGCGCTGCGCATGCTGCCAGTAGCCGATGGCTCGGACATGATGGGGTCGCTGCGCACGCCGGCCGCGTTCAACCATGTCTATGGCCTGCGCACCTCGTTCGGCTGCGTGCCGCACGGGCCGGCCGAGGAAGTCTTCTTCCAGCAGTTCAGCGTGGCCGGGCCGATGGCGCGCAATGTGCCGGACCTGGCGCTGCTGCTGTCGGTGCAGGCCGGCTTCGACGCGCGCCTGCCGCTCACGCGCCGCGCCGAGGCCCCGGGCAGCTTCGTCCTGCCGCCGGAGCGCGACTGGACGGGCGTGCGCATCGGCTGGCTCGGCGACCTCGGCGGACACCTGCCGACGGAGGCCGGCCTGCTCGACACCTGCGTCATCGCGCTGGGCCATCTGCGTGGGCTGGGCTGCATGATCGATGCGGCACGGCCGGACTTCGACCTGGAGCGCCTGTGGCAGGCATGGATCGACCTGCGCAGCTTTGCCGTCGCGGGCGCCAACGGCGCGCTCTACCGCGACCGCGCCAAACGCGCCCAACTCAAGCCCGAAGCCGTCTGGGAAATCGAACGCGGGCTGGCCCTGTCCGGATCGCGCGTATATGAGGCCATGACTGTGCGCAGTGCCTGGTACCAAGCGCTGCGCGGGCTGTTCGAGCGCTTCGACTACCTGGTCATGCCGGCGGCACAGGTCTTCCCGTTCGATGCCGGCCTGGACTGGCCGCATGCCATCGACGGCCGCGACATGGATACCTATCACCGCTGGATGCAGGCCGTGGTGCCGGCGACGATGTCGGGCCTGCCCGCCTTAGCGGCGCCCGCGGGCTTCGGCCCCCAAGGGCTGCCGGCCGGCATCCAGATCATCGGCCCGGCCCAGGCCGACGCCGCCGTGCTGCAGCTCGGCCACGCCTATGACCAGGCGGGCGGCTTCTCACGCGTGCGCAGCCCCTGGCTGGCGTAGACACCGAACCGTCGAGTTTGTCCCACGGGCGGCAACCCGCCGCCCGCATGGCTTCGTCTTCCCTTCGTTTTCCCAAAGCCGCAGGCAGGAGTTGAACCGATGACCGCAACGCCCACGAAACTTTTCCTTGCATGCGCCGGACTGGCGGCGGTGCTGGCCGCGGCGCCGGCCGCGGCGCAGGGGCCGTCCTATCCAGACCACCCAGTCCGGCTGGTGGTGCCCTTTGCGGCCGGCGGTGCGACTGACGTACTGGGCCGCTTGCTTGCGGTCGGCCTTGGCGAGAAGCTTGGCCAGTCCGTGGTGGTCGAAAACAAGCCCGGCGCCAGTACGGTGATCGGCGCCACGCAGGTCGCCAAGGCCGCGCCCGATGGCTACACGCTGCTGCTTGCTGCCAGCACCACGCTGACGCTGAACCCGGCCATCCGACAGGGCCTGGCGTATGACCCCGTCAAGAGCTTCACGCCACTGGGGCTGGTGGCCGACATGAGCCTGGTGCTGGTGGCCAACCCCGAGGTCCCCGTGAGTTCACTGAAGGACCTGGTGACGCAGGCGAAGGCGAGTCCGGACAAGTTCTCCTATGGCTCCTTCGGTGCGGGCTCGTCGGTGCATTTCGGTGGCGAGATGCTCAAAGCCGCCACCGGCACGCGCATGGTTCACGTCCCGTTCAACGGCAGCGCACCCAGCCTGACCGCGCTGGCAGGCGGCCAGGTCCAGGTCGCAGTCGATACCGTGGTGGCCAGCCTGCCGTTGATCAAGGGCGGGAAAATCAAGCCACTGGCGGTGCTGTCGGCGCAGCGCCTGCCCGCGCTGCCGCAGGTACCCACCGTGGCGGAAAGCGGCTACCCGGGTTTCCAGATGGGCACCTGGTTCGCGCTGATGGCGCCGGCGGGGCTGCCGGCGCCGGTACAGCAAAAGCTGGAAAAGGCCCTTGCCGAAGTAGCTAATGCGCCGGCGACCAAGGCCAGGATGGTCGAACTGGGCCTGACCCCGGCCTATGGCAATGGCGCGGCGGTGAGGGCGCGCGTGGAAAAGGAACTGCCTGAGATGCGGGCGGTCGCGGCACGGGCGGACATTCGCGTGGAGTAGGGCAGCAGACGACTGCCGGGCACCAGGGCAGGGCAGCTGCCTGCGCGTGGCTTGCCCCGGCCTCACGGGGCGCCGGATTCGCTGGCCCGGCAATGCCGGCGGTTCCCGGCATAGACCCGGCCGTGGAATCGATTTGACGTCCGGCGCAATTCGCCTACTCTGCAAATTCAGGCCCGGACACGGAGGGCATGCGCTGCCTCCTCGCATCATTTCCGCGCGCGATACCGGCCTGTGCTGCTGATTTTCTGGCAAAAAGGGGAGCCGGCAATGGATGCAGTCAGGGCCTTGTTGGAAGCCCAGCCCTTGTTCACCTTGCTCCTCACGGTTGCACTGGGCTACGTGGTCGGCGAGATCAATATCAAGGGTGTTGCGCTCGGGTCCGGGGCGGTACTGTTTGTCGGCCTGGCCATCGGGGGCTTTGCTCCCAAGGCCGCGCCACCCGCGCTGGTCGGGACCCTGGGCCTGCTGCTGTTCCTCTATGGCATTGGCATCCAGTACGGCGCCCAGTTCTTCGAGGGCCTGACCAGTGCCAGGGGGCTCAAGGCCAACGCCGCGGCCGTCCTGGGCGTTGTCGGCGCCGGCATGGTGTCGCTGGCGCTGGTGCCGATGTTCGGGCTGGATCTCGATGAGTCGCTGGGGATCTTCGCCGGCGCCGGGACCAGCACGGCGACCTTGCAGGCCGTCATTGCGGCCATGAAGGGCGACGGTGCCGCGGTTGGCTACAGCGTGGCCTATCCCTTCGGGGTCGCGGGCCCGATCCTGCTCCTCTATGTGCTTGGCGCGGCGCTGAAGGCGAAGATCGAGGCGCCGGCGGCAAAGGTCATTGAGACCGCCGAGATTTCCCTGCGCAATCCCGGGCTCATCGGCCTCAGGTTCTCCCAGCTGAGAGCGCAATTGCCTGCCGGCCTGACCATTGCAGCGGTGCGTCGGGAGCACCATAACCAGTTACCGGCGGAAGACCTTGTCTTGCGCGCGGACGATGTCCTGCTCGCGACTTCCACGGAGCCCGCACTGCTTCGGGAGGCCGCTGCCCTGCTGGGAGAGTTGCAGCCCGGCCGGATAAGCAGTCATCGGGAGGATCTCGACTATATCCGCGTGTTTGCCTCGAGCCGCGCAGTGGTCGGGCTGGCGCTGCGCGACATCCGCTTTCCCGACGGCGTCGCCAGCTCGATCGTCCAGGTACGCAGGGGCGACGCTGACATGCTGCCCAGCCCCGAACTCATCCTGGAAATGGGGGATCGGGTCGGGCTGCTCGTGAATCGCGCCCACATCAAGGCGATGCGCCAGTTCTTCGGCGATTCCATCAAGGGCACCGCCGAATTGAGCTTCATTTCGATCGGCATCGGCGCTGCGGCGGGCCTGTTGGCGGGCATGATCCCGCTCCCGATACCGGGCGCCGGCAAGCTGACCCTCGGGCTGGCCGCATTGCTGCTGATCGCGCTCTGCCTGGGCAAGATCCGTCGGTCCGGCCCGCTCGTCTGGACCATGCCGCTTTCGGCCAATCTCGTGTTGCGCAATTTCGGGCTCACCATCTTTCTGGCACAAGTGGGGATATCGTCCGGGCCAAAATTCTTTGCGACGATTGCCACGACCGGCGCTTCCTTCCTCCTTTACAGCCTTCTCATTGTCCTGGTGCTCGTGCTGGTCACGGCTGTGGTTTGCCTGTGGATCTTCAAGATGCCCTTCGATGTGGCCGCGGGCGTCATCTGCGGGGCGACGGGGAATCCGGCGATCCTGGCCTTTGCCAATCGCGTAGCGCCTACGGAGCAGCCGGACGTGGGCTACGCCATGATCTTTCCTTCGATGACCATCGCGAAAATCCTGTTCGTCGAGATTGCCATGGCCCTGGCCAGCAGGTAGCCCGGCCACGCGTTCCCGCCCGCAGCCCAGGGCCGCATCTTTCCCGGGAGACAAGCCATGAAAGTTGCCGTATTCAGCGCCAAGCCCTATGACCGTGAGTATCTGGCTGCCGCCAATATTGCCGAAGGCCATCAGCTCAACTTCTTCGATGTCCCGCTAGGCATCGGCACTGTCGGCCTGGCCGCCGGCCATGGCGCCGTCTGCATCTTCGTGAACGATGCCGCAGATGCCGCCGTGCTTGATGCACTCAGGCATGGCGGAACATCGCTGGTCGCCCTGCGCTGCACCGGATTCAACAACGTCGACCTCAAAGCCGCAGCAGATCTCGGCATGAAGGTGGTACGCGTCGTCACGTACTCGCCCAATTCGGTAGCAGAGCATGCCGTGGCCTTGCTGCTGGCAATCAACCGCAAGATCCATCGCGCCTACAACCGCACCCGGGATTTCAATTTTTCCCTCGACGGCCTGATGGGGTTCGACTTCTGCGGCAAGACCGTCGCCGTGGTTGGCACCGGCAAGATCGGGCGCGTATTTTCCCGCATCATGCTCGGATTCGGCTGCGAAGTGATTGGCTACGATGCGTTTCCCACGCCCGAATTCGAGGCTCTGGGCGGCCGTTATGCCCAGCCCGGTGAAATCGGCGCCAGTGCCGACATCATTTCCCTGCACTGTCCGCTGACTCCGCAGACCTACCACATCATCGACGCCGACGCGCTGGCGCGCGCGAAGCCGGGAGCACTGCTGGTCAACACCAGCCGTGGCGGGTTGCTCGATACCGAGGCCGCGATCGATGCGCTGCAGAGCCGGCAACTGGGCGGGCTGGCGCTGGACGTCTACGAGCAGGAAGCAGACCTGTTCTTCCGCGATCTGTCGAGCACCATCATCGCCGACGACGTGATGCAGCGGCTGGTTTCGTTTCCCAATGTCATCGTGACCGGGCATCAGGCCTTCCTCACGCGCGAAGCCGTGTCGACGATCTGCCAGACGACCCTGCGCAGCGTGACCGAATTCGAATCCGGCCTGGCGCTGACGAATGAAATCAAGGCCTGACGCAGAACACGCGTACGCAGGGAGCAACACGGCAGGAAAGCCGGCCGCTCTCTGCGTGCGGCGTGCCATTCAGTGCAGCGGCGCGCGTTCCCCGCCGCGTTCGCTTGATTTGATGGTTTCTTCGGTCAGGCCGTGGCCGCATGTCACGCGGGCCGGACACCCTCATAGGCGGCTTGCAACAGCGCCCGGATCGGCGCCCATTCGATCGGGCGCGGGTTCCAGTAGGGGTTCGCCAGGGCGATGTCGGCCGCACGGTCAAGATCTTCCTCGCGCATGCCGATGTCCCGCAGGGCAACCGGAGCGCCGTGGCGCCGGGCCAGGTCGAACAGCGCAGCAGCGGCGGAATCCTCGCCGGCACCCGTTGCCCGCCGGATGCGGGCCATGGCCTCTGGCGCGGCCGACGTGTTATAGGCCAGCGCATGCGGCAGCACGATGGAGTGGGTTTCGGCGTGGGGCAGGTTGAAGCTGCCGCCCAGCGTGTGGCACAGCTTGTGGTGCAGGGCCATGCCGACGCCGCCGAGCACCGTGCCGCACAACCACGCGCCATACAGGCACTGGGAACGCGCTTCCATGTCGGCAGGATCGCTGAATACGGCTGGAATACCCGCGGCGAGCGCACGAATGCCTTCCTCGGCCATCAGCGACATCACAGGATTGGTGTCGCGCGCGTACAGCCCCTCGGCGGCATGGGCAATGGCATTCAGCCCGCTGGTGACGGACAACCCGCGCGGCAAACCAACCGTCAACGCAGGATCGTAGATGACAGTACGCGGAAGTACGCGCGGATCGCGGCCTGTCCGCTTGGCGCCAGCTTCGGTCAGGCCGTAGACGGTCGTCACTTCAGAGCCAGCATAAGTGGTGGGGATCGCCACGATCGGCATCCCTGTTTCCAGCGCAATCGCCTTGCCAAGTCCCGTGGTCGACCCGCCGCCAACGGCCACGGCGCAGTCCGCGCCGGCCTCCCGCGCCCGCGCCGTCGCCTCGCGCGCACTTTCTACGGGCACATGCATGACCGCGCCGGCATATACGCCAGCGGACAACGGACCGAGCAGATCCGCAATGCGCCGGGCGCCGGCCTGCTGCGTCGGTGTGCAAAGCACCAAGGCGCGTCTGGCGCCAAGCCTTTCCACCTCGGCGGCAACCTGGCTGGACGTTCCCGCGCCAAACAGCACGCGCACCGCGTGGGCCTCATAAACGAATTGCTTTGACGATTCCATGGTTTTACCAATAGGGGCTGTGACTCGGACAGGAATAGGTCAAACGCTATATTCTCGCGCGCGAAAAGGAAACAGCGGGGGAGGAAGACCTTCGCGCTGGCCGCAGCTATTCACTCTTGCGCTGCGAGTGCACCCAGACCATGGTGCTCACAGATTCTGGCAGCGTCGGCCTGAAAGCCCGCTGCAACTGGCTCGCAGTAACCAGTGGGCTGTCTGCCGGTCGCCGAGCTGTGATCGGGACACAGGTTTACGCAGTCTTGCAACTCTATGGGATCGGGAAGGTAAAGAACTGGCGTTGTGTGGTTGGCTGCGTGGGTTGTTTATTTAACATAAGACGTACTGCCGCACTGCTGGAATCCAGTGCTGGCGCGGCTTGCGCGGGAGTTGGTGTCACAAAATTTGTGACACTAGCGACCAGTACGGCGAGGGTGGCGGGGGCCGCTCCTTGCACCATCCTCCGGGAAAAAACTTCCCATAGCGACCGCTGGCCGGCTCGTTCGGCGCGGTCCATATCAGCGGCCATGATGACCGGCATAGGGTCGTCCATGTTCAGTGCCTGGGCGATGCGAAGGCACATCTCGTTTTCCACAGTGCGCGTGCCGTTGCGCCACTGACTGACAGTGTTCGGGCGTACGCCGAGCAGCTCTGCTAGTTGTTTGTCGGTTCGCAGGCTTTCGGCCTCCATTAGGGCGTCCAGATATTTCTCAATTCGCATGCCTACCCCTCGAAAGTAGTACTTGCAAAAATCACGATACGTGACGTAATCTCGCTGCGTGATCTTCACTTACTGTGATGTTTCGCATCATAGTCGGTAAACCGCGAGGGGTAAACGAATGGGTCAATCAGCGTTGTTTCTGGCTGTTACAGCGAGCGTAGGGGCCGCTGCTGCCATGGGTACGTGGGGCGGGCTGTGGATCGCGAATCGCATCGCCTCGGCGCTGGTGGACGTGCGGAGGGACGTGTAATGACTGTCGAGATTGGGAATCCGTTTGAGGGCTTGGTGTATTCGAGCGTCGATGTGATGGCGTTTCTCGATGCCGAGTTCAAGGTTTGGCGTGACGACCATGCTCTGGTGAACGTTTCGTCGGATCAGTTCGGCATGGCGCGTGCCTCTATGTACTTGGCTGATTTGCTCAATGGCTCACTCACGTTGGATGGGCTCCGGGCAATGGTCGACACGAAGCGGGGCATGTGATGGGCCGCATGTCGGATTTGCACGCAGCAGCAAAGGAAACCATGGCGGAGCGCCGCGTGGCGAGCGCGCCGACGCAGGAGGCGTGCCGCAACGCGGCGCGGAGCGAGGGACACCCCTCCATGTCGGAGGAACGGAGTTCCCCCCTTACTAATAGGGGGGAACTGGAAGCGCCAGCCATCGCGGGCCACTCCGAGCTGCAACTCGTGATGACGGATTCGGGCGAAGTGAAAACCATCGCTGTGCGGGTGCCGGTCAACGGCCAGATAGCGGCGATTGACGGTATGCGCGTCGTGATCGGTGAGGAAACGTTCTTGCCGGTGGTCGATGGCGTTGATGATCAAGCCTTCGTGCGAGCAGCCAGTGCGCAACTGGAACACATTTTCGGCTTCGGTCTGACGCGCAACCTCGGCCAGCGGCGGGACTTCTACGGCGAAACTTGGGAGCTTGGTGACAACTGGGGCCATGTTGGATTCGGCGGTGAGCGCCAGAACAGCACCATCCTCATTGCACTGTCGGGCCAGGGCACGCTGGCCGCGAAAGAGGGGTGGGAAGCGCGGTTGTACAAGTTCCTGACGACGAGGGCAAAGCGGCCCGTCATCACGCGGGTGGACTTGGCGCATGACTGCTTCGAGGGCGAGGTCACGGTCGAGCAGCTTGACCAGATGCATACGGACGGGTTTTTCACGAACGCGTACACCATTCCGGATTGTCAGCACGCGGGCAACTGGAAATTTCCGAACGGCAAGGGTCGCACGCTGTACGTGGGCACGCGCAAGGCCGGGAAGATGTTCCGGGGCTATGAGAAGGGCATGGAGCAGGGCGATAGCACGTCTCCATGGGTGCGGCTCGAAACCGAGCTTTCGAACAAGTCCATGCTGATTCCGTTCGATGTGCTGCTCGATCCCAGCGCGTATTTCATGGGCGCGTATCCCAAAGCGTTCGCGCACCTGTCGTTGACCGTGGCACCGCAACGCATGGAGATCAAGCGGCGATCCGCTGAGATCACCCTGGACGCCTCGGTGAAGATGGTCAACACCCAAGTCGGCAAGTACATCGGCGTGATTGTCGATTTCTTCGGTGCGGAACAGGCCATCGAGATGCTGCGCAACAAGCTGGGCCACTGGCCGCAACGGCTCAAGGTGCCCGATTACCAGCTTGCCGATACGCCAGTGCATCGCCAAGAGCGGATGCGTTCCTTCAATGAGTACCAATTCGGCCCCAGCGACTATAGCGGCGCGCTGGAAGCGGCCGTCTAGCCGCGATCAGGAGAGAGCAAATGCGTTTCAACACCAAGGTTCAAGTGCTGGGCATGAAGTCGTCCAAGGGTTCGATGGACAACGGTCAGGCGTATGACAGCACCAAGGCGTACATCGTGATTCCGCTGGACACGTCGAAGGGCAATGCGAAGGGCATGGCGGCGGAGGAAGTCACCATCGGCACGTCCGCGAAGTTTGCCGAGTATGAAAAGCTGCCTTTCCCCTTCGTGGCCGATGCGGACATGGAGATTGTGAGCAACGGTAAGACCAGCAAGAAGATCGTGCACAGCTTGGTGCCGGTACCGAATCAGAAGGGCGCCTAACCATGCCCGCGATCGTGTTCGTTGTCCAAGAGCAGGAGTCCGGGCAGTTCCTTTGCCCGTATTCCGGCGATGTGGGCTTCACGCACCGCCTGAAGGAAGCGGGCACGTTCGACACGCGCGAAGAGGCATTCGAGACGGCGTGCGATCACTGCGACGAAGCGTTTGACGTGGTGGCTGTGTTGAGGGAGAGGGGCTGAGCATGCGTTGGATCGCGGTTGCCATCGTGCTACTCGGCCTGTCGGGTGCGGTCGAGTACTTCTCGCAGACTTACGTAGTGCTATGGGCGCTGGGTATCGCGCCTATCCACTTCATCAACGGGTGTCGTTTGGTGGCGCTGGCGCTCGTGATCGTGGCCGTGGTTAAAGCCTATCGCTTGAAGGTACCGGCATGAGCTACAGCATCGAGGAGCTTGAACATCTGATCGACGGATTCGAGGTCAAGCTCGAAGAGATCGGCGCGGCGTGGGACGCTCACATAGAAGAGCTACCAGATCCGGCTGAGTTTGATTCGATCAATCCGGAGGATGTCGCGGAACTCGAAGCGTGGGAAGAAAAGCGCTACTGGTATCAGGAAATGCGCAACGGGCTGGCTGAGCGAAGGGGCGTGCTGGTGGACATGCTGGCCGAAGCTCACGCGGCGCAGTTTGACGGGGATCTCGGGGGGCAGGATGTTGATTGGTTCAGCAATGACGAGATCATCGCTGAGTATGAGTCTCAGGGCGGCACTTGGGCACCGGATGGTGATCCCACGGACTGGACGCTGTGGGAAGCGTGCGTCCATGACTGGTCGCTCGAATACATGCATTCCCAAGTAGAAAACGGGCTGGGGTGATCGCCATGGGACTGTGCGTCACCCTCGCCGAAAACGGCACGTTGCAAGCGCTGACGACACCGCCGGATAGCGGGCAGTGCACGGGCTACGTGTTGGTCACGGCGACGGAGTACCTGAACAGTCAGGTGCTTCACAACCTTTTTGATGTACCCACGCAAGGGCAGTTGCAGGCGGCGTTTGCGTTGGGATTCACACTGCCAATGACGGCCTATCTGGTCGCCTATTGCGTCGCCCGCATCGTTTCCATGTTCGACAAGTGAGGATGAAATCATGAAGAGCCAAATCATGAAGAAGGTTGCTGTTGGTGCTGCTATCGCTGGCGTGTCGGGTCTGGCTGCTGCGCAGGATACCGGCGTCGATTATTCGAGCATCACGGCCGCTGTGGCGGTGGGCGGTGTCTCGGCTGCCATCGTGGCCATGGGTGCGGTCAAGATCGTGCCGAACGTCACCAAGTGGGCGACGAACAAGCTGGTGTCGTTCTTCCGCTGAGCGGTTTCGGGGGTGCCGGGCATGCCCGGTGTGGGCCGGGTATCCCCCGGCCTTTTTTTGTTTACGGGAGTGACGTCATGACGGGTTCGATCTGGTTTCTCTACTTCGCGCTACTGGGCGCGGTGACGGCGCAGGCGGCGGTGTCGGGCTTCCGAGCGGGGCACGCATGATGCGGCATTTGGCACTGATTGTCGCGTTCGCGCTCGCGGTCATTGCAGGGGGGCATAGCGCGGACTTGCGTGCACAGACGCTGACGGCAGATGGTTCGGTGTCGTGGGGCATCAAGGGCGGGCCGTCAACATCGCAGGTTGTGAATGGCGCACTGGTGATTGGCACGGCGTTGGCCTTGACTGTGGCGGCACCGGCGATTGTGGGCGGGGCATCGGCCACGATAGCGCTGGGTGGTCGTACGTTGACGGTGGCGGCGTCGGCTGTCGGGCCGATTGCGGCGTCGATGCTGCGTCAGGCGGCAGCAAAAGGGCCGCTCACTGGCGCTATGCTGGCTTTGGCCGTTGCTATGGGTTCGGATGCATCGTATGACTCGGCGAGCAACAGTTTTCAGAGTGCCGTAGACCCGAATTCAGCCTACCCGTACGGTGGCTATCAGTGGTATGTCTCGTCGGTGGTTTATGCGGCTGCGAATCCGTTGCAAGCTTGTCAATCGTTCTTTACGAACCAAGTCGGTGGTGCCGGTTCGTATCAGGTCGTGTCGGATTCAGTTAATGGTGGCAGCACTGGCTATGTTTGCCAAACATTCAATGCTTCGGGGGGCTCGACAAACTATCGTGCTCTCAACCGTACGACGAGCTGCTATAGCGGCTATGTGATGCAGGGCGATAGGTGCGTCCAACAAAATCCCCAGACTGCTCCCGCGTCCGATGCGCAGTTGTCGTCAGCGCTGCAAACGCCTGCGGCGCTGGCTAAGGTCTGGGACGCAGGTGGCTGCCCGCAGAAAGTGACAAGCTATCGCGACACACTGTCGGCGGATGATCCGTGCGCAAAGATCATCGGGCCGCAAGGTGGTAACGGTGCCTGGACACCAGTGACGGTGCCGAACGGTGGCCAGATATCGTTGCCGACCCAGACCGGCACGCAAACGACTGTGGGTGCGGACGGCAAGACCATCACGACCACGACGGCGACAACGCCCACGGCACAGGTCACGCCGAACACGAATCCGGCCACGCTGGGTGCAAATCCGGTGATTGTGCAAACGGGGTCGGTGGTGACGAAAACGGTTGATGATGGCACCACGCAGACCACGACGACGACGACCACCACGAATCCGGCCAGTGTGGAGAATCCACCGGAGGAAGCGTCCGCGACATTCAACGCAGGCGAGGCGACGCTGTACACGAAGAAGGACAAGACCATGGCCTCGGTGCTCAGCGCGTTTTCGACCACGGTGCAGCAAGCGCCTTGGTACACCGCCACAACAGGGTGGTTCACTGTCTCGGTGGGCAGCGCGGTTTGTCCGGTGTGGGTGGTGCCGAAGACCGATTTCACGCCAGCCGTGGATTTGAGCACCGTGTTCTGTAGCCAGCAGGCGCTCATCATCTACGGGATTGCCGGCATGGCTGTGATCGTCATGGCCGCGTGGGCCGCTTTCCGGATTGCCTTCCTATGAACGGGATCATCAATGCCATTAGCGCCTTTGCAGCATGGCTGCTGTCGCTATTCGTCAAGGTCTTCGTGGCGATATGGGATCTGTTCACTGATCTGCTGATCAATGCGCTGGACTTGTTCCTCCAGGCGCTTGCACAGCTGATCGTGGCCATTCCCGCGCCTGCGTTTCTGACGAGCTACAAGCTGCAATCGTTGTTCTCGGGCTTCACAAGCGACATTCTCTACTTCGTCGGTGTCTTTCGGATCACCGAGGGGATTGCGCTGTTGGGGCTGGCGTTCGCCTTTCGCATGTCGCGCAAGGTGCTGACTCTCTTCCAATGGTGATGCCATGACGATCATTTTTCACGAAGGGCTGCCGGGTGCCGGCAAGTCGTACGAAGCGGTTAGCAAGCGCATCATTCCGGCCATCCAGAAGGGGCGGAAGGTGTTCGCCTATGTGGAGGGCCTAGACCACGAAAAAATCGCGGACGTAGCGGCCATTCCTGTCGAGCGCTGCCGGGAATTGCTGGTGCCGCTGGTGCGTGAGCAGGTCGAAAAGGTCTATGAGGCGGTTGAGAACGATGCGCTGGTGGTGCTGGACGAAGCGCAAAACTTCTGGCCGTCCGACTTCCGCCCGCTGGGCGAGCAGATGACGAAGTTCGTGACGGAGCATCGGCACCGGGGCCTCGATATCGTCATCATGGGTCAAGACCTCAAGGACGTGCACAACCTGTGGCGGCGGCGCACGGATCAGAAGATTGTGTTCACCAAGCTGGACGCATTGGGAAAGACCCACAAGTATCAGTGGGCCACGTTCAAGAATGTGGGCAACGAAAAATTCGAGAAGGTCACCAGCGGCATCGAGACGTACGATGAAAAGTACTTCGGCACCTTCAAGAGCCATGAGGCCGGCACGGAGAACAAGGAAACCTTCGTCGACAATCGCGCGGTGATTTGGAGCAGCCCGCTGTTTCGGAAGTGGATACCGCTGGCGGCGATGTGTGCGGTGGTGGGCCTCGGCTTCGTGATTTACATGTTCAAGGGCGGCGGCTTGGAGGGCACGGCCAAGGCGGCGCCAAAGGTGGAAACCAAGGTTACCGTCACGCGCCTTCCGGCGTCGGCATCGGTGGCCGCTGCGCCCGTTGCGGTTGCGCCCGTTAGCCAGGTCAAGCGCGATCAGACGCCGGATTTCATCGACACGCTGAATGGCAAGTATCGCCCTCGCTTGACGGGCTATGCGCGCAAGCGGGGCAGGGCACAGGCCATCATCGAGTGGTACGACGAAGGCAACCGCGTGCGCGAGCGGCTGACGGCGGGCCAGATTGAGGAGCTTGGTTGGCGCCTGGACGTGTCGGAGTACGCCGAGCACGTGATTTTGGTGCACGGCGAAAAGCGCGTGGTGGCCACGGCGTGGCCGATGGATACCATGGGAATGGTGTCGCGCGATACGAACCTCAGCATTAGCAAAGAGGGCGGCGGTGGCTTGGGCCAACGTCAACTAGACCCAACGGATTTGCGGGCCTTTCCGGAGGGTTGATCTGCATTCCAGGTATCGCGGCGGGCTGTCCCGCGGTTGTGCTGGAAGTGGCTCCGGTATTGGGTTTCCGAGCAGTTCAGTGTTTCACCATTTTCAGCAGGCCGCGCAGCATCGCGCCATCGTAGTCCATCACGCGGGCTGCGAGGCTGCGCAGGGTCTTACAGAAGAACTGCTTGCCATCGGGGCGCGTCCACACGAAGCCTTTGTTGAAGCGCACCAGCTTTTTCACATAGAGCTTGAGGCGCAGTTGCGTCATCGGGCGGAACAGGCCCGTCGCACGCTTGGCGGCGCGACGCTTCGGCGTGGCGAACCACAGCACACCGTTGCACACGCCGCCGATCAGGCCGAGGGTCATCTGTTCCATGGTTTTGCTCCTTTCAAGGCATCGGGCCGCTAGATTCTGAGTCCCGGTCGTGATCTGTCTCCGGGCGGTCTGCCGAGGGGGTTTCGGCATCAGTCCGCTGAGTTCGTCGTCCCTGCGATCCGATAGACGGCTGATGGCGAAACGTGGAATACCGGAGCGGAGCGAAGCGTAGTGAGGATATGCCGCGAAAGTTCGCCAGCAGTCGGCTATGGTCGCGCTTTGGGACGGCGGACTCAGTGGGCTGATGACGCCTCGGCAGGGCGACCGGAGACGCCGCGCGGCGAGCGCCACCAGCAGCGAAGCTGCTCTAGCTATAGGTGTTTCGTGGGTTGCTAGGCAGTTAGGGCGAAGCCCTCTTGATGATGCCAGGGTGGCGTGATTACCGATGGCATCCAAGGCGGTACTGCTGGTCGCGCAAAGCGCGGTGGGCCTGCTTGAGCTGCTCCATCATCTGCCACGCATTGATCTGGCGTTGTTGTATCTCGTTGGCGCGTATTTGGCTCTCAAGGGCTGCGCACTGTCCTTGCAGTTGGTTCTGCTGCTGGTAGTAAGCGGCGTATTGCTGATCTAGCTGCGCCTGCTCCTGTTGCTTCTGGAGTTCGCGGCTGCGCAGGAATTCCTGTTCCATCTGGATCACGTTGGCTTCTTTGCCGACGCTGGATACGGTGCCCGCGAAAGCGGTGCTGACGGCAAGTGCCATAGCGGCACCGAGTGCGTATTTTGCAAGCATGGTTTTGATTTGTTGTTGGGCGGACGCAACGTTGAAGCCAGCGGCTTGCTGCGTCAACCCCACGGGCGGGCGATGGAAATTTGCCTACGAGGGCCGATTTTGGGTAGATGAGTGACGATGAAAAGCGAGCCGTGGCGCGAGAGATCCGGCATTTGTACTACTTCATTCGCACGCTTCGCAGGGGTCTGCAGGATGCACCAAGGCGGCGGTATTACCGCAAGATTGCGGTTCAAAAAAAACGCCTGCGCGAGGCAGGCGTATCGAAGCGAGAGGTGCTGGATTTGCTGGCGTGCTGCCGGTCAGCCCGGTGCCGGGTGCGGCTGTGCCTGGACTGTGTGCAGCGCCGCTTGGAGCCAGCGCCAGAGGCGTCGTCGATTTGACATAAGACGTATTATGCGCGCTACTGGTATGTTCTGAGGTGTTGCGTGTAGTACGGGTTGGAGACTTCAGATACCGCAACGGAAAAGTGCTTTTATGGTATCTTTCGCCGTTGCGTTTTGTTGTGGGTTTT
>NZ_CAJZAI010000019.1 GCF_914271435.1 Cupriavidus laharis
TGCCAGCCAAAAAAGTGGGTGCCCAGTGGAGAACTCGGCCACCTTCCCGCTGAAATACAACAAAACGGGAAAAGCCCAGCGCAACACTAGGCCACAGGTGCCAAGAATGCGAAGAAACAATGTAGCGGCAAAGTTGTAATGTCCGGTTTTGGCAAAGTTCAAATGTCCGCCTGAGTGCTCTATTCATGGTATTTAGCCTGCCCGGTTAAACACGATGGGAACGCCAGGCGATGGCTAAATCCGAGGTCATTACAGTCAGCATGCGTGAGTTAGACAGGCTCAAGACCGTCCAGGCGGTCGTGGATGGTCAGTTACGGCCAAGTGTGGCCGCTGAACGGTTGGAGATCACTGACCGGCAGTTGCGGCGGTTGCTGGAACGCTATCGGCAAGAAGGCCCATCCGGGCTAGTGTCTCGCCGGCGCGGTCGTCCCAGCAACAATCGCCTGGCAGCGGATCGCGAAGCCGCGGCGCTGGGCCTGATCCGGGAGCACTACGCTGACTTTGGCCCGACCCTGGCCGCCGAGAAGCTGCGCGAGCGTCATGGGCTGACGTTGTCCAAGGAAACGATTCGCCGGCTGATGGCGGCGGCCGGCCTATGGGTGCCGCGCAAACAGCGACCACCGAAGGTCCACCAGCCGCGCAACCGCCGCGCCTGCTATGGCGAACTGATTCAGATTGACGGCTGCGATCACCGCTGGTTTGAGGAACGCGCACCAGCATGCACGCTGTTGGTCTATGTCGACGATGCAAGCAGCCGAATCATGGAATTGAGCTTTGCCCATTCCGAGTCCACGTTCACATACTTTGCCGCGACCCGTGCTTACCTGGAGCGCCATGGCAAGCCCGTCGCGTTCTATAGCGACAAGGCCAGCGTTTTCCGGGTCAACAATCCGAACGCGACCGGTGGCGACGGTCATACCCAGTTCTCCCGGGCCATGTTCGAGCTGAACATCGAAGGCATCTGCGCCAACAGCAGCCAGGCCAAAGGGCGCGTGGAACGGACCCACCTGACCCTGCAGGATCGCCTGGTCAAGGAGTTGCGCCTTCGCAATATCAGCACCATGGAAGCCGCCAACGCCTTCATGCCCGAATTCATCGCGGACTATAACGCGCGCTTTGCCAAGGTCCCGCGTAACAGCCATAACGCCCATCGCCCGCTGCGACCGGACGAGAACCTGGATCTGATCTTCGCCTGGCGCGAGCCGCGCTGTGTCTCCAAGAGCCTGACGATCCAGTATGACAAGGTGCTCTACCTGTTGGCGGATACCCCCGAGCATCGGAAGCTGGCCGGTCGCTATATCGATGTCTATCACTATGCCGATGGCAGGATCGAGCCACGCGCAAATGGCGTCGCCCTGCCCTACACCACCTATGACCGGCTCTCGGAAGTAGATCAAGGTTCGATCGTGGACAACAAGCGGCTGGGGCACGTATTGCAACTGGCGCAATACGTTCAAGAGAAGCGCGACAACACGCGGTCTTTCTCGTTGCCTGCCACGGAAGGCGTCGTCCGCAAGCGCGGACGACCACCAGGCAAGAAGTCGCAGCGCTCGCTGGATCAGAACGATATGTTGGAAGCGCTAAAGCGCTTACAGCAACAACCGTGGCCGCTTAACGGAACCGAGAACTGATTTCAGCTCGCGCCCGGGAATTCAAATCCGCCCTGCTGGGATGACAGCTTCACCCTGAGCTGGACTCTATCGCGTCAGGCCAGCACCACCGCCCGACGGGCACCCCAAAAGACTGAACAAACAAGCTGAAAGGACAAAGGACAGCCGGACATTTCAACTTTGCTGCTGCCCGGACATTTCAACTTTGCCTGGACAAACAACGGTTGGTTGTAGGGGCTAAACCAGAATGTCCGCTTCCAGCCAGATCAGAATGTCCTTCGCCAGCCCCCACACGCATCAACGCAAATCAGCGTCGTGAGCTTCGTTAGGCGGACTTTTTGCCGCCCGGTGGTACGGTTCACCCGGTTTCCGGCGCGCCAGCCCGTGCTGCGCCATCAGCAGGAGCGGCGTGGCGGCCATGGATAGCGCGACCACGGCGGTCACGATCGACATTTGCTCGCCATTTACCAGGCGAGCCTCCTCGGCGGCGGCCATGACGACGAACGCAAACTCTCCGCCCTGGGAAATCAGGATCGCGAAGTACAACCGTTCCCGCTGCGGCACCTGAAATCGCTTTGCCAGGTACAGCAAGGCCCCAAGCTTGGTGCCGACCAGCACGAACACCAGCACGGCGACCAACAGCGGGTTTCTTGCCAGCACGCCGAAATCAATGGACATGCCGACGGCCATGAAAAACAAGCCGAGCAGCACGCCTTTGAATGGCGCGATATCCGATTCGATCTCCTCCCGGCAATCAGACCCAGCCAGCAGCACACCGGCCACAAACGCACCGAGCGACATCGAAAGGTGCACGCTGTGCATGAGCAGCGCAATACCAATTACCCAGAGCAGCGCGAATACCGTCAGGGTGTCCCGGGTGCCGCTTCGCCTGATGAAGGGCAGCAGATACCGCAAGAGGAGGCTGCCGACAACGATCACGGCGGCGAGCATTGCCAACGCCCTGATGGCAAGATTCCAGCCGTCACTCGACGTATCGGCGGACGGCACCGGGGACAGCAGTGGCAACAGCGCGATCATAGGGATCGCGGCGATATCCTGGAACAGCAGGATCCCGAAGCTTGTCTGGCCAACAGGTGCCTGCATCAGGCCCTGTTGCTCCAGGATTGCAATGACCATTGCCGTTGACGACAGCGACAGCGCAAATCCGGCGGCAATGCCGACGCGCCAGTTCACCCCGAAACTGATGAACGCAACCGCCAACAGGCCCGCGCACAGGACAACCTGGATTCCGCCGTAGCCGAAAATGGACTGCCGCATCTTCCACAGCTTGCGAACGTCCATTTCTATGCCGATGACAAACATCATCAGCACGATGCCGAGCTCGGAGACATGGAATACCCGGTCGACATCTTCGACGAGACCGAGAACAGAAGGCCCGATTGCCACGCCGGCAACGAGATAGCCCAGCACGGAACCGAACCCCAGTCTTACCGATATCGGCACCGCAACCAGGGCAGCGGCAAGGAACAGCACAGCGTCGATGAGGAGACTCATGATCCGCTCTTCGCTTCGTGGCTGATGATTCGCGAATTCTAGACGCTATTGCGTTGCCGCAACAGGTGGCAGCTGCGGGCGACCTGCATGCCGTCCTCGACCAGGGTTTCGCAGGCCAGCGCGGTCTTCACGTCCTGCTCGCCGCTGCGCCGCACCATGACGCGGCACGACCCGCATACGCCCTGGCCCATGCAGCCGACACCCTCGATCAGCGTTTCACCGGCATGCAGGAATGCCTGCAGGATGGAGCAATTGGCCGGCGCCTCGACCGGGCGCCCCTGGATGCTCATGCGAACCAGTCCCATCGTCTCGCCCCTGTCGCAGGCGCCGCCGGCGCCATACTGGCGTTTCCGCCCAAAAGGTCATATAAACCTTAGCACAGTGGAGGTTTGCGAATGAAGCGTCGCATGCGTGCTTACTGGAAACCTCTTGCGCCCTGCTTGCGGCGATTGCGATCGCCCTCATCCCGGCGCCCGAGGACCTTGCACAGCACACCTGGTACTACTTTGCGATCTTCGTCGGCGTGATTGTCGGCCTGATGCTGGAGCCTCTTCGGGGCGCGGCCATCGGAATGATCGCGGTGACAATGGTGGCGATACTTGGCGAATGGGTGTTCTTCAGTCCGGAACAGCTTGCCAAGGCGGGCTTCAATCCGGGCAACGCGTCCCTGGCGTGGGCGCTTTCCGGGTTAGCCAACAGCACCGTGTGGCTGATCTTTGGCGCCTTCATGTTTGCCATGGGATACGAGAAGACCGGCCTGGGCAGGCGGATTGCCCTGCTGCCGGCGACGACTGGCGGCTCGGTGCAATCTTTGGCGTCATCTACATTGTCGCCTTCCTGTTGATCGGCGTGCCCCTGCTGCTTTGAAACGGCACGTTTGCTGAAGCTGCACTACGTCGCATCCGAACAGGGATTCATAACAAGAGGCTGGACTATGACAAGACGGTCGGGAAACCTGAGGAAATCCATCGCCGCGCTGGGCTGTGCCTGCCTGCTTGGCCTCGCTGCGACACATGCCGTGGCGCGCCAGTATTTCGACACGCCCGACGCCGCCATGACCGCCTTCGGCCAGGCGGTCCGCGACAATGACGAAGCCGCGATGAAGGGCATGCTGGGCGCCGACTACCGCGACGTCATTCCGCCGGTCGGCGCCGACGTCCGGAGCCACTTCGACAGCGCCTGGGCCACGTCGCACCGCGTCCGGCAATCTGGCAAGCACGCAGTGATCGCCGTAGGCAACGACGGATGGACCTTGCCCGTGCCGCTGGTCAGGTCCGCCAAAGGATGGCAGTTCGATACGCAGGCGGGCGCCCGCGAAATGCGCGTGCGACGCATCGGCCGGAACGAACTTGCCGTGATCCAGACCATGCAGGCCATCTGCGACGCGCAGGACGAGTACGCCCAGACCACCCACGACGACGAGAAGCGGATGGTCTATGCCAGCATGCTGACCAGTTCCCCCGGCAAGCATGACGGGCTCTATTGGCCAACCGGGCCGGAGGAACCACCGAGCCCGCTCGGCCCCGCCTTCCGCGACGCCGGCGAGCGCAATGCCAGCAAGGAGGGCTACCACGGCTACCAGTACAAGCTGCTGACCGCGCAAGGGCCTCATGGCGACGGCGGCGCATTGAACTACGTGGTCGACGGCAGGCTGTTCGGCGGCTTCGCGGTCATGGCGTGGCCGGTGCGCTATGGCGACACCGGCGTGATGAGTTTCATCGTCAACCACAAGGGACAGGTCTACCAACGCGACCTCGGTCCTGACAGCGCCGGCAAGGCCGCGGCGACGAAGTCATTCGACCCGGCTCCTGGCTGGAAAAAGGTGTCGCCATGAAACCGCGCATCCTGACCACAGCGTGTTGTGCCGTGCTGGTACTGAGCGCATGCCAGACCGCCGCGCCGCCAACAGCGGGGCCCGCACCCGCGATGCCTGGCGCAGCGACGCCGCAGGCGCAAGGCGAGCCCGCGCCCTACAAGGCGGAGGAGATCGAGGCGATGGTCGCGCCGATCGCGCTCTATCCCGATCCCCTGCTCTCCCAGGTCCTGATGGCCTCGACCTATCCGCTGGAAGTCGCCCTCGCCGCGCGCTGGGTCAAGGCGCATCCGAACCTCAAGGGCGATGCGGCGGTCAAGGCGGTTCAGGGCGAAACGTGGGATGTCAGCGTGAAGTCGCTGGTGGCATTCCCGCAGATCCTGGAGCCCATGGGCGACAAGCTTGACTGGACCCAGAAGCTGGGGGATGCCTTCCTGGCCCAGCAGAAGGACGTGTTCGATGCCATACAGCGCCTGCGCCTGCGCGCCCGGCAGGCCGGCCACCTCGAGTCGGGGCCGCAGCAGACCGTGACCGTGGAAACAGCCGGCGCGGCCGGCGCGCCGCAGACCATCGTGCGTATCGAGCCGGCCAATCCCGAGGTGGTTTACGTGCCTGTGTACGATCCGGCGATTGTCTATGGCGGCTGGGGCTATGCGGGGTATCCGTATTACTACTGGCCGCCCTACGGCGCCTATTATCCCGGCGCCGCCGTCGGCAGCGGCATCGCATTTGGCATCGGCCTGGTCGCGGCCGCCGCGATCTTCGGGAACTGCGACTGGAATAATGGCGGGGTCCATGTAGAGCACCACAAGGCCAGGAACATCGACCGCAATTTCGACGCCAGCAAGTTCCAGGGCGACCGCTGGCAACATGACGCGCGGCACCGACAGGGGGTTGCCTATCGCGACAATGCCACGCGCGAGAAGTTTGGCCGGAGCACCGCCGGCGCGTCGGGCCGCAACGGTTTTCGCGGGCGCGACGCGGCCGGCGGCCGGGACAATGGCTTCCAGGGCGTGGGCGGTGGCGGCAGTGCCATGCAACGCGACGTCAATCGGGGCAGGTCGAGCATGGGTTCTGGTGCAGGCCGTGGCGGTAGCTTTGGCGGTGGCGGGCGCGGCGGTGGGTTTGGCGGACGGGGTGGCGGCGGTCGGCGGTAGCAAACCAACGCATCGGGCTGCCGCGCCTTATCCCCCTACTTCCCGATGACTCGCTGCAGCCGCCCCCGATCGGCTTCGCCCCCGCGCGGGACCGGCAGCGGCGCGCCTTAGTGCTGAAATGTCCGCCGCTGCTGCGGCAAACAGGCTGCGCACGAGCCCGTACGCTTTCTCGGTCGCAGGGGCCAGTGTCCGCTGGCTTTGCCGGACGATGCCAAGGGTCATGTCAAGCTCAAGCGGCGGCATCACATCGAGCGCCATCACGGCGCCCGAGCGCATGGCGGCGAGCATCGAAATGTCGGTGGCCGGCACGATCGAATCGCTGGATGCGACGATCTCGCGTACGGTGCCCAGGTCGTCGGTAATCAGCGAAAAGTGGTCGAGCACCGGGGACGACAACGCATAGTTTTGCCCCAGGCTCTGCAGCAGTGACGGCTCCACGTAGCCAGTCGCGATCAGCGGATACTGGCGCAGCGTCTTGCTGTCGATCCCTTGCTGGCTTGCCAGCGGATGGCCGGTTCGGGCATACCAGCCGAACGTGCTGCGATGCAGCGGCTCGATGGCGAGTTCCGGATGGCCCTGCGCCACGCGGATATCACCGACGAAGAAGTCCAGACGCTCGGCAACGAGCGCATCGAGCAGGCGGTCGGAGGTCTCGATCAGGCTGCGCAGCCGCACACCGGGAGATGTTCTGAGGAGTTCGGCCAGCATCGGGCGTAGTACCGGCTCCGCCAGCGACGAACCCATCCCCATCGATACCATCCCCAGATCACCCGTGCGCATAAGGTCGAGGGTCCTGATGGCTTCCTTTTCGTCCAGCACCATCCTGCGCGCGCGCGGTGCATAGGCATACGCATACGCCGTGGGTTGCAACCGCCGGTCGGTGCGATCAAACAGCGGGACACCCAGGCCGTCTTCCAGCGCCCGGATGCTGCGCGACAGGGCCGGCAGGCTCAGGTGGACGGTTTCCGCTGCTGCGATCAGCGAACCGCTGTCGAGAACGGCAAGGAAGTGACGCAATTGCCTAGTGTTCATAGTGACTTGCAGAATCTGCAATCAAACATCAATTTAGTTGCAATATACAGAAGTATGGCAGCTCCCTACACTGCGCTCGTCTTCCCTTGCACGCAGAGCCATGCCAGCCGCACATATCCGCCCCGCCCGCCGACCTGTGGTGGCCATCATTACTGACCGCGTCGAGCTGTACCACCACGTCGCCTATTCGGCCTTCGAAGGCTACGTGCGCGCCGTCGCTTCGGCGGCCGGTGCGCTGCCGCTGTTGCTGCCGGCCTGCCCGGAAGCCGTGGACAGCGCTGCATTGATGGATGCGGTCGACGGCATCCTGCTGACGGGCAGCCCGTCCAACGTGGCGGCGGAGCGCTATGGCGCCGCGCCGCTGCCGGCCTCCACCGTGCAAGACCCGGCCCGCGATGCCTCGGTGCTACCGCTTTTGCCCGGGCTGGTCGCCGCGGGCATGCCAATCCTTGGTATTTGCCGCGGCCTCCAGGAACTGAATGTCGCCTACGGCGGCACCCTCGATCGGGCCGTGCATGCCCAGCCGGGCCGACTCGACCATCGGGAGGGCGACCACGAACGGCCGATCCCCCAGTGGTACGAAGATCGCCATGCCATCCATGTTGTCCCCGGCGGCCGGCTGGCGGGGATCACGCCGGACGGCTCCTGCCTCGTCAACTCCCTGCATCACCAGGGCATCGAGCGGTTGGGCGACGGCCTGCGTGTCGAAGCCACCGCCCCGGACGGCCTCGTGGAGGCATTGTCGGTCGAAGCAGCGCCGCAGTTCACGCTGGCCGTGCAATGGCACCCCGAAATGCGCGTCGGCGACTGTGCGCTCTCGCGCCGCATCTTTGCCACATTCGGCGAAGCGTGCGCGCAGCGTGGCCGCGTCCGAGCTGGCATCGCGCCCGCCATGACTGGCAAGTGAACACCGCCCTTACCGATTGCAGACAGCGCAGCATCCATGAACATTTCCGAAATTCGATCCCTCTTCAGCCGCAGCTACGCCGAAGCACGCGACAAATTCCTGCGCGCCGCAGCCCATCGTCACCTGGCCGTGGACTCTTTCGAGCTTCCGATCGGTGGCGCCGATGGCGAGACGCTCGCCACGGATGTTGTGCTCGACGGTCCGGCAGATGCCCGCAATCTGCTCGTCGTCATCAGCGGGGTTCACGGCGTGGAAGGGTATTGCGGATCCGCTATCCAGACGGGCCTGCTCGGCCTGGGCGCCGCGCATGCAGCGCACACCGCCGTGCTGCACGTCCACGCAGTCAACCCATACGGATTCTCATACTCGCGGCGGGCAACGCAGGAGAATGTCGACCTCAATCGCAACTTCGTCGACTTCTCCGCCCCGCTGCCAGTCAATGCCCCCTACGCGGAAATCCATGACCTGCTGCTGCCGGCCATATGGCCGCCCACCGATGCCAACAAGGCCATGCTCGACGACTACCGGCAACAGGTCGGCCCGCGCAGCTTCCAGCGCGCCGTGTCGTTGGGCCAGTACGCGTTTCCGGACGGCATGCATTTCGGGGGACAGGCCCCGGCATGGAGCAACGTCACATTCCGCCGCATCCTGCGCCGCTACGCCGTGCAGTGCCGGCAGATCGGCTCCATCGACATCCACACGGGCCTTGGCCCGTACGGCGCGGGCGAGCGCATCTTCGCGTGCGTGGACACCGGCGGCGCGCTCGACCGCGCGCGCCGCTGGTGGGGCAACCAGGTGACGTCGGTCGATACCGGCAGTTCCACCAGCATCCCAATGACGGGGCCGATCCAGTACGCGCTCTACGAAGAATGCCCGCAGGCAGTCCAGACCAATGTCTGCCTCGAGTTCGGCACCTATCCGACGCGGCAGGTCATCGACGCCATGCGCGCCGAACATTGGCTGCATTGCCACGGCAGTTCGGACGCCAGGCAAGCCGCATCCATCCGCCAGTCGCTGAAGGACGCCTTCTACCCACAAGCGGACGACTGGCAGCGCGACATCTGGGAGCAGGGACGCGAGCTGTTCCTGCAGACAGTGCACGGCCTAGCCGATAGCACCGCCGGCGCGGCCTGATTGCGCTGCAGCCGCGGAGAACCACGACAGATATGCAATACGGAGACAACATGCCCGCTTCCACCCTGCTCGACACCAGACACCCGCCCGCGCCGGCAGCCGCGCGCCCGGTCATCGGCCGCGCCGCCGTGGCCGCCGCCGTCGCAGGCAATGCGCTGGAGTTCTACGATTTCGTCATCTACGCCTACTTCGCCGTCTATATCGGCCGTGCCTTCTTTCCGGTGGAGGGCGAATTCGGCAGCCTGCTGCTATCGGCCGCCACCTTCGGCGTCGGGTTCTTTACCCGGCCGCTCGGCGCTGTCCTGATCGGCGCGCTGGCGGACCGTGCCGGACGCAAGCCGGCAATGATCCTGACCGTCGCACTCATCACGGTTGGCACGCTTGGCATGGCTGCGACGCCCAGCTATGCCTCGATCGGAATCGCGGCGCCGCTGATCGTCGTGGCTTGCCGGTTGCTGCAGGGCCTGGCGCTGGGCGGAGAAGTCGGCCCCGCCACCGCATTGCTGATCGAAGCTGCACCGCCGAACCAGCGCGCGCTGTATGCGAGCTGGCAACTGGCCAGCCAGGGTATCGCGGTCGCGATCGGCGGGCTGCTGGGGGTGGCGGTATCGCTGGTCCTGACGGCCGAGCAGCTCGCGGCGTGGGGGTGGCGCGTGCCGTTCCTGGTCAGCATCGTGCTGGTGCCGGTAGCCGTGAAGATCCGCCGCAGCCTGCCCGAGACCTTTGAGGCCAGTACCAGCCGGAGCACGGGCGAAATCCTCGGTGGCGTGGTGCGCCGGTACCGGGGCTACCTGATCCTTGGCGTACTCATGACGCTGGCGGGCGCTGTGTCGTCGCAAATCGGCAACTACATGACCACCTATGCCATCCAGACCTTGCACCTGCCCCCGACGCTGGCGCAGACGAGCGCGCTCGCAGGCGGCGCGATCACCTTTGCGTTTGCGCTGCTGGGCGGCTGGCTGTGCGACCGCCGCGGCCGCAAGGTAGTACTGGTCCTGCCCCGGGTGATGCTGATGCTGCTGATCGTGCCGATGTTCTCGTGGCTGATCTCCGCGCCTGGCGCGTTCAGCTTTCTTGCCGTGACGGCGGTGATTGCCGCGCTTACGGCCATGAGCGCGGCGGCGGCGATGGTCGTCATCCCGGAACTGCTGCCCGCGTCGTTCCGCAGCACAGGCATTTCCCTTGTCTACGCCATCGGCACCACGCTCTTTGGCGGTACCACGCAGTTTGCAGTGACAGGGCTGCTGGCCTGGACCGGCGATCCGATGTCGCCCGCCTGGTATCTCGCTGCAACCAGCCTCGTCAGCCTCGTGGCCATGTGGTTGCTGCCCGAAACCCGCGATGTAGAAATCTGAAGCCGGCGCGGGATCGCCTGATCCTGCCGCGCCTCCCGCACATCGCTCCAGAAGAACACGGCCTCCGCAGAGGCCGCGGGGAAACGTCTTGCCCGCAACGACGACACACAGAGACAAAGGGAAAATCCGTGAACCGTTTCACCATCACCGGCCTGGCGCTGGCCTGCCTCAGCACCGCCGCGACGGCCCAGCAAGGCGTCAGCATCTACGGGAGCGTCGACGAGGGCATCACTTACATCAGTAATGTCCGCGGCCATTCCCTTGTGGCCACCCAGGACGGCATCAACAAGGCGAATGCCCTCGGCATTACGGGATCGGAAGACCTTGGCAGCGGCAAGCAGGCCTTCTTCCGACTGGAAAGCGGCTTCTCGGTCGATACGGGGGCGCTCGGACAAGGCGGGCTGATGTTCGGCAAGCAGGCCTTCGTGGGCTTGGGCGACCGGGACATCGGCGACGTCTCGCTGGGTCGCCAATATGACTTCGCCTATCAGATGCTGCGCTACCTGCCGTGCCTCCAGTGCGGCATCCACAGTGTCGAGAACGCTGACCTGGACCGCGTCTCCGGTCAGCGCCTGAACGATGCCATCCAGTTCCTGAGCAAGGAATTCGGTGGCCTGCGGTTCGGGGGCATCTACAGCTTCGGCAATGACTCAGGGAATTCGTCGACCAACAAGGGCCGCGCCATCAGTGGGCTGGCCCAATACAGTTCAGGAGCATTCTCGGCCGGCGCCGCGTACACCGATATCAACGGAGCGCCGGTCTACGCAGGTCTGACGGGTGCCCCCGCGATGTTCGGCCGCCCGCTGACACCGGCCGCCACGCTGTTCGCCGACAAGCAGCGGATCGTCGCCACGGGCGCGTCCTACCAGTGGCAGTCGTTGAAGCTCTCCGCGCTCTATACCAATACATATCTGGAACTTGCCGGCCGCAATTCCAGGGACCAGGTCCTTCACATGGGCGGCGAGTATCAGCTCAGTGGCAATGTGCTGCTGTCCGGAAAGGTCTCGATCGACAGGCTCGACAGCTCGCGCTGGATCACGCTTTCCGGCGGGATCGACTACCGCCTCTCGAAGCGGACCGACGTGTATCTCGACCTGCACGCCCAGCGCGCGAGCGGCGCCTCGGGGACAGTGGCTTCCATTGCCATGGCAGGAACATCCTCGTCCGACAAGCAGTTTCTCTCGCGTGTCGGAATTCGGCACCTGTTCTGAACGCTGGCCCCTTGTCAACGCCGCGCCGGCCTGGGGCTAGTGTTCAGAGGTGGAAGCGCGGTGCGCACGCATCAAGGAGTACGAGATGCTCAGACCGGTCAGGCACCAGGCTTCTCGGTAGCGTGGCTCTTCCAGCCTTGCTTTCGGCTCGGGCAGTCAGCGCCGCGGCTTGGACTGGTTCAACGCCACGGCAGCCTGGATCAAGGTCTTCAGCGCCTTCTCGTCGATTTCCTCGCCCTCGTGGATATCGATGGCGCGCCGTGTATTCCCTTCCAGGCTCGCGTTGAAGAGCCGCGACGGGTCCGGCAGCGACGCCCCCTTCGCAAACGTCATCTTCACCACGTTCTTGTACGTCTCTCCGGTGCACAGGATGCCGTCATGCGACCACACCGGAACACCTCGCCACTTCCACTCCTCAACCACCTCCGGATCGGCAGCCTTGATGAGTTGCCGGATGCGTCCGAGCATCTCGCCGCGCCAGTCGCCAAGCTCGCGGATTCTCTCGTCGATCAGTTGGGAAGGAGACCTGCCGTCCTGCACTTCGGTGTTCTTCATGCCCGCGCTCCTGAAGCCAAGGCGGACATTCTAGCTTTCTCGCAACCAGCCCTTCGGCTGCGCCGTGTGCCATGTGTCTGTGACCACCAGACAGTGCTTGCGGAACATGTTTGTCGCCGCCAGACACGCCTTGGCGTGAACAGGCCGCAATCGGTCCAGCAGGCGCATGAATTTCCTGTTTATTTTCAATGAGTTGATGATTTCTTGAGCGAGTGGAACCCGGGCTGGCACACCCCATGCGTATATGCCTGCGAGCGCAATACTAAATGCTCTCTGACCCAAGCCAAACCAGCACACCCAAGGAGTTCCATCATGTCCCTGACCATCCAGAACCTGCCCGTCGAACAAGACCTCGATCACGCCAAGATGAGCGCCGTCCGCGGCGGCAGCGTCTTCGTGAATTCCGGCATCAACGCCATCACCGGTGGCAGCGGTGTCTCGTTCGCCAGCCCCAACACCATCGTCGCACCGGTCACGCAAGTCGATGCTTCGACCCGCACCAACGTCGACCTGAAGACCATGACCAACACCATCAACAACATCGGTGGCATCGTCCAGGCCCTGCAGCACTGAGCCTCTACAGGAACAGCGGAATCGGGCACGGTTCCGCTTCCTTCCCCGCGAGCCCGCTTATTTCAGGTACCGCCAAGTTCCGCTTCATCGTCGCCACTGGCCTTCGCGGATCAGTGCGTCGGCGATGCCGGGAATCATCTGCGCCACCCGGCGGGCCGCTGCGGTAAACGGGCGCTGGCTGCTCGTGGCCAGCACCACGGCCTGCCGCAAGGCGCGGTCCGCCAGCGGCACCGCGTCGAAGACCCCCCTCTCCAGTTCGGCGCTGATCGCGTGGTACGGCAACACCGTAAAGGCTGCGTGGTCAGTGACCATGCGCTTGATCACGACCGACGATGTGGCCTCCATGCAGACGTTGAGGCCAACATCCTGCGCGCTGGCCATCTCCTCGAGCAGGCTGCGGATAGCGTTTGGCGGCACCGGCAGTACAAGCGGCAGCCCGCCAACCTGGCGTAGCTGCATGGCAGCCGGAACCGCGCCCATCGCACGCCAGTGCGCGCGCATTGCATCGCGCCGCCCAACGAGCATCAGCGGCGTCTCCAGCAGGCGGCGGTAGCTGTTCCGGCCCTCGGCGCGATAGCGGTTCACCACGGCTAGGTCGATGCTGCCCTGCGTCAGGCGCGCCTCGATCTCGCCGCTGTAGCCCTCCACGATCCGCAACCGCACCGCGGGCATGCGCGCCTGCACGGCCGCAAAGAGCCGGGTCGCCATCAGCGGCGCCACCGCCGGCACCAGGCCCACCGTCAGCACGCCGGTCACGTTGCCTGCCTGCGCCCGGGCGGACTCCACCAGTTGCCGGGCCCCGGCAAGCAGCGGCTCCGCATCGCCGAGCACCTGCTCCGCCAGCGCCGTCGGCCGTACGCCCCGGCCCGTGCGATAGAACAGTGCGCCGCCGAAAGTCTTCTCCAGCAGGCTGACCTGGCGACTGATGGCCGACTGCGCGAGCCCAAGCTGCGCGGCGGCGCCCGAGACGCTGCGCGCATGCGCCACGGCGATGAACGTGGCCAGTGCCTTGAGCGTGAGCTCCTGTTCCCCTTCCCCTTGCATATGCCGGCTCCTGCTATCCAATCAAGAGATATCTGCTTTCTCAATCCGTCATTGATCGCAGCATATCGGCTCTTTATCGTAAGAAGCAACCACACCGGCAACATCAAGGAGACAACCACACATGCCGCTGACCGCTCAAAACCACCCGCTGGCACCGCTCGATGCGGCGGACGCTGATATGCTGTCCCGTGTGCAGCAACTGGTGCAGGACACCATCGGCCCGAAGGCCAACGCCGTGAACCGCGATGATGCCTTTGCCTGGGAAACGTTCCGCACACTGGCTGACAACGGAATCATCGCCACCGCCTTCCCGCGCGAACTCGGCGGCTCCGAGGCGTCCATGCTGCTGCGCGTCAGGATCATCGAGGAAATTGCGCGCGTGTGCAGCACCGCGGCGTCGATTGTGACCGGCACTGACCTGTCTTCGCGGCCGATCGTCGCCGGCGGATCTCCGGAACTCTGCGCGCGGACCGTCCCGGCGCTGGCCCGCGGCGAAACGCAGTCCGCGTTTGCGCTGACGGAGCCCGGGGCCGGTTCGGACCTGGCGCGGCTGGGCACGACGGCAACCCGGGACGCAGGCGGCTATCGGCTCACAGGCGTGAAGAAGTTCATCACGCGCGCCACGGTGGCCGATATGTTCGTGGTGGTGGCATCACTCGCCGACGGCCCGGGCGGAAGCCGGGGACTCACCGCCTTCCTTGTGCCACGCGATGCCGAAGGATTGTCCGTGTCGCCGATCATCCCCAAGCTTGGCTGGCATGGCGTGCCCATTGCCGAGGTGCGGCTCGACGGCGTCCGGGTGCCGGCCTCGCACCGGCTTGGCGAGGAAGGCCAGGGCATGGCGCTGGCCCAGGACACGCTGGTCCGCGCGCGCGTCGGCCATGCGGCCATTGCGCTGGGGCGCATGACCGGTGCGCTGCAACTCGCGGCGCAGTACGCGGGGCACCGCCAGGTGTCCGGCAAGGCGGTCGGCGAACACCAGGGCATCCAATGGATGCTGGCCGACATGGCCGCCCGCATCGAGGCCGCGCGCTGCCTCGTCTACAGTGCCGCGCAGCGCTATGACCGCAAGGACGCCGAGACCTCGATCCACGCGTCGATCGCCAAGATGCACAGTACGGATCTCTGCATGCGCGTGGTGGTCGATTGCGCCCAACTGCTCGGCGGCAACGGCTACCTGAACGCATATCCGATCGAACGCTTCCTGCGCGACGCCAAGATGAACCAGATTGGCGAAGGCACCAGCGAAGTCCACAAGAACCTGATCGGCCGCTACGTCATGAAGACTGCATCGGCCATGGCCCAGCACCCCTGCCTCGACTTCGAGCCGGACCTGTTCGGAGCACGCTGATGGCATCGACGAACCACGGCATCCTGCCCGACTCCCTGACCAATGCGCTGTGCTCGCGCCTGGGCATCCGGCACCCCATTTTCGGTCTGGCCCACAGCATCGAAGTCGCCGCGGCCATCTCCAACGCTGGCGGACTCGGTATCTATGCCGCCGCGCGCGACGGCCCCAATGAACTGGCGCGCAAGCTGTCCGCGCTGCGCGATCTCTGCCCCGACGCGCCGGTAGGCGTTGACCTGCTGCTGCCGACGGCACTACCTGGCGTCTCCACGCCCGGCGATCTCGCCGCCGCCATCCCGGACGGGCATCGCCGCTTTGTCGACGGGCTGTTCGATCGCTTCCAGGTCCCGCCCGCCACCGAGGGAAACTTCTTCTCGCAATACGTGCGCTCGCAGGCGCTGTTCGAAGAGCAGATCACGGCCGTGGCCGAGAGCCGCATGGACGTCTTCGCGGCGGGCGTCGGCACCCCGGCCGACAGCATTGCGCGTGTGCGCCGGGCGGGCATGACCACCATTGCGCTTGTCGGCGCGGTCAAGCATGCGCGCAAGGCCATCGAGGCCGGGGTCGACGTGCTCGTGGCGCAGGGGTATGACGCTGGCGGACATACCGGCACGATCGGCACGTTCACGCTGGTGCCGCAGATCATTGCCGCTGCCGAAGGCCGGCCCGTGCTCGCGGCAGGCGGCATTGGCGCAGGCAGCCAGATTGCCGCCGCGCTGGCCATGGGTGCGCAGGGGGCGTGGCTCGGCACGGTATGGCTGGGCAGTTCCGAGCACCGGCTCCCCGCCGCGCTCACCGACAAGCTGCTGGCAGCCACGAGCGAAGACACGGTTCTCACGCGCGCGCACAGCGGCAAGCCGTGCCGCGTCGTGCGCAGCGCATTTTCGGACGCCTGGGAAGCCGCCGATGCACCGGCGCCGCTCGACATGCCCTATCAGCAGGCCCTGACCGGCCGGCTGCTGGCCGCCGTCGAGGAGCACCAGATTGCCCCGCTGATGTACGAGGCTGCCGGACAGAGCGTTGCCTGGGTGCAGGAGGTCGAACCGGTAGCACGAATCATGGACCGGCTGGTACGGGAGACGCGCCAGTCTCTCGACAGCCTTCGCCCTTATCTGCTGGCCTGAGTACATGGCCCGCAGTACCAGACCGGACTACGAACAGGAGGACATCCTATGAATCGCCGCACCTTTGCCAGGACTGCCTTTCAGGCGGCGCTGATAACGACCATCCCGGGCTTGCTGCCGGCGCTGGCACGCGCGGCCGCTGCCGCGGCTGCGGGGCCGGGCGGCTTTCCCGACCGGCCGCTGCACGCCGTGGTGCCCTATCCGGCCGGCGGCGTGGTCGACGTCACGCTGCGCGCCGTGCTGGACCGCATGTCGCTCGACCTGCCGCAGCGCGTGGTGGTCGAGAATCGTCCAGGCGCCGATGGACGCATCGGCATTGAGTTCGCCGGCCGCGCCCCGGCTGACGGATACACGCTGCTCGGCGTATCGCCCGTGTTCGCGGTCGCCCAGACGCTCTATCCGGACTCCGGCATCCGCATCCAGAACTTCCGTGCTGTCGGCGCGGTGGCTGCTGTGCCGTCGGTATATGTCGTCCACAACGATGTGCCCGCCAGGACGCTGAAGGAATTCACGGTGTGGGCCAAGGCGAGGCCCGGCGCGGTGAACGTGCCGGTGCCGGGCGTGGGCAGCTCGCTCCATCTCGCGCAGGAGCTGTTCTTCGAATCGACCGGCGTGCGCGTGACCAATGTCGGCTACAAGGGGCAGCCGCCTTCGGTGCTGGACCTGGGGCGCGGACAGCTGCAGTTCGCGCTGCTGTCGCAGAACCTGGCGCTACCCCTGATCCAGTCGAAGCGCGTGCGCCCGCTGGCCGTCAACGCTACCAAACGCACGCGCTCGCTGCCGGATATTCCCACCATCGCCGAGGCGGGCTATCCGGAAGCCCTTGTGCAGTCATGGTATGGCCTGGCCGTCCACGCGCGCACCGCGCCTGCCATTGTCGACTATCTGAGCACGGCGTTGCAGTCAACCATGGCGACACCGGATGTGCGCGGCAAGCTCGAGGCACTCGACGCCGAAATCTTCGCGCTCGATGCCAGGCAGTTCGACAGCCTGATCCAGGCCGAAGCCGCGCGATTGGCCACGCTGATCAAGGCACGCAACATCAAGGTGGATGCATGAACGATCGTTCCCGTACGCCGCCGCATCACGCCATCGATGATCCACATCGGCAAGGTCCGCTTGCCGGCCTGCGCATCCTCGACATGGCCACCGTGTTGGCCGCGCCATTCGCCTGCACGCTGTGCGCCGACATGGGGGCCGACGTCGTCAAGCTCGAACTGCCCGACGGCAGCGACCCGCTGCGCGGCCTGGCCCCGGTCAAGGACGGCATGCCGCTCTACTGGAAAGTCGCGAACCGTGGCAAGCGTGGCATTTCACTGGATGTGCGGCAGCCGGAAGGCCGTGAACTGTTCCTGAGGCTGTTGCCCGGATTCGACGTGCTGGTCGAGAATTTCCGCACCGGCACGCTCGACCGCTGGGGCCTGGATCTGGCCACCCTGCGTGCGGCCAACCCGCGGCTGATCATCCTGCGCCTCACGGGGTTCGGGCAGACCGGCCCCTACGCCGCGCGCGCCGGCTTCGCAAGGGTGTTCGAGGCCATGAGTGGCTTTACCAACCTGACCGGCGATGCAGGCGGCCCGCCACTGCACATGAATTACCCGGCAGGCGATGTCATGGCCGGGCTGTTCGGCGCCTTCGCCATCGCCACGGCTGCCGCCGAACGCCGCCGGGACCCGGACGCTCCGGGCCGCGAGATCGACCTTTCCGCCACCGAAGCGCTGTTCCGGCTACTGGAGCCGCTCGCCGTCGAATACGAGCAGCTCGGCCAGGTCCGGCAACGCGCCGGCAACCGGGCGACCTATACCGCGCCCTCCAATATGTACGCCACCGCGGACGGCCATTGGGTGTCGATGGTGGCGTCATCCAACCCGATCTTCTGCCGCTTGTGCGCGGCAATCGGCAAGCCGGAGCTTGCGGACGATCCGCGTTTCGCCACAAACCCCGCGCGCGTGCAGAACCTCGAATCGCTCGACGGCATCATCGGCGACTGGTTCGCCGCGCATGATTACCAGGCGGTTGCGGCAGCGCTGAACGCGCGCGAGATACCGTTCAGCAAGATCTTCTCCATCGCGGACATCCTTGAAGATCCCCACTTCCGCGCCCGGCAGGCAATCGTCCGCCTGCCCGACCCGGATCTCGGGTCCATTCCCGCGCCTTGCCAGGTACCGCGTTTCTCCGGCTACGCCCCCGAGCCACCGAGGACAGGGCCCGCGGTCGGCGAGCACAATGAAGAGATCTACGCGGCTGTGGGCCTGACGCGCCAGGACATGGAAAGGCTGCGCGGCGCGGGCGTCCTGTGACGCGGAATCCGCGCAACGGTTTGCCGCGATGATCTGACCGTTTCTCTGGCGGACGCCTGCCTGGCAGGCGTCCGGATGCGGCTTTGGGCTGCGTGTCTGCCGGCTCCAGACAACGGACCACAAACGTGTCTGCCGCCATCCAACATGCCCCCGCAGGGGCTCCGCACGGCTGCAAGCGCCGGGCTGATTTTTTCTTCTTTATTTTCAATGGGTTGATGATTCCTTGAGCGGCTGGCACCAGGGCTGGCACACCCTATGCGTATATGCCTGCGAGCGCAACACTAAATGCTCTCCAACCCAAACCAAACCAGCACACCCAAGGAGTTCCATCATGTCCCTCACCATCCAGAACCTGCCCGTCGAACAAGACCTCGACCACGCCCGCATGAGCGCCGTACGCGGCGGCAGCCTGTTCCTGAACAACGGCATCAACGCGATCATGGGCGGCTCGGGCGTGTCCTTCGCCAGCCCCAACATCATCGTGGCCCCGGTCACCCAGGTCGATGCCTCGACCCGCACCAACATCGACCTGACGAGCATCAGCAACCTGCTCAACAACGTCGGCGGCATCGTGCAGGCCGTGCAGCACTAATCCAGTTCGTCCATCCCGTTCATTCAGCCTACCCAGGAGACCATCATGTCCTTGACCATCCAGAACCTCCCGCTCGAACAAGACCTCGACCATGCCAAGATGGGTGCCGTGCGCGGCGGCAGCGTCTTCGTGAATTCCGGCATCAACGCCATCACCGGTGGCAGCGGCGTCTCGTTCGCCAGCCCCAACACCATCGTCGCGCCGGTCACGCAAGTCGATGCCTCGACCCGCACCAACGTCGACATGAAGAGCGTGACGAACACCATCAACAACTTGGGCGGCATCGTCGCGGCCCTTCAGCACTGAGCCGCGCGACAGGAACGGAGACGCCGGCGCCTGCTGGCGTTCCGCCCCCAAGGACCGCCCTCGGGCGGTCCTTCCCTTTGGTAGCGCGCCGGTCAGAACTGTGATCCTGCGCGGGAGCGTCATCTGTACCGGTTCAGGACGTGGTGTGACCCTGAGCACGCAGCCTTCATCCACGCGCAGCAATGCCCGGAAGTTGCTCCCGCCCCGGCAAAGACAACCCTCGCCCTAACTGAGCTTGATCGCTTCCCCGAAAACTGTATCCCTCCCGCACCGGCTGTATTCCCTACCCTTCTCCGTAATGTCGCGCGCCCCGCCAGCATGCCGGCGGCAACCCCACGGAGAGCACATCGATGCATGGACTTACAGCGCTGGAACTCGCCCGGATCCAGTTCGGATTCACGATTTCCTTTCACATACTCTTTCCCGCCATCACTATCGGCCTGGCCTGCTTCCTCGGCTTCCTGGAAGCGCGCTGGCTGCTGACAAAGGACACGGTCTACCGCACCCTGTACCAGTTCTGGGTCAAGATCTTCGCCCTGAACTTCGGCATGGGCGTCGTGTCGGGCCTGGTCATGGCCTACCAGTTCGGCACCAACTGGTCGTTCTTTTCGCAGTTCGCCGGCGGCATTACCGGCCCGCTGCTGACGTATGAAGTGCTGACTGCATTCTTCCTGGAAGCCGGCTTCCTCGGCGTGATGCTGTTCGGCTGGAACCGTGTCGGGCCGGGGCTGCATCTCTTCTCGACGGTGATGGTGGCACTCGGCACCGTGATCTCGTCGACGTGGATCCTGGCCTCCAACAGCTGGATGCACACGCCCGCGGGTTACGCCATCGTCGCCGGCAAGGTGGTGCCGACCGATTGGCTTGCCGTGATCTTCAACCCGTCGTTCCCGTACCGCGTCGCGCATATGGTGATCGCCGCGCTGCTGTCCACCGCGCTGTTCGTCGCGGCATCGTCGGCCTGGCAATTGCTGCACGGCCGCGCCGTGCCCGCCGCGAAGAAGATGCTGTCGCTGGCACTGTGGATGGTGCTCATCACTGCACCGCTGCAGGCAGTGGTCGGCGACGCCCACGGCCTGAACACGCTTGAGTACCAGCCCGCCAAGATCGCGGCGCTGGAAGGGCACTGGAACACCGCGGCGAAGGACGACAAGAACGGCTTCCCGCTGATCGTCTTCGGCATTCCCGACATGGAGCGCGAGGAAACACGCTACGCGATCGAGATCCCGCGGCTGGGCAGCCTGATCCTCACGCACACCCTGGACGAGCAGATCCGCGGCCTGAAGGATTTTCCCAAGGCGGACCGGCCCAACGCCACCGTGCTGTTCTTCACGTTCCGCACCATGGTCGGCCTGGGCGTGCTGATGATCCTGTTCGGCCTGCTCGGATGGGTGCTGCGCCGCGACGGCGTCGTGTACCGCTCCCGCGCCTTCCTGCGCTTTGCCGTGCTGATGGGCCCGGCCGGCCTGGTCGCGCTGCTGGCCGGCTGGATGACCACGGAGATCGGCCGCCAGCCGTGGGTGGTCTACGGCCTGCAGCGCACTACTGACGCGGTGTCGGCGCACGCCGCGGGTCCGGTGGCGCTGTCGCTGGCGCTGTTCGTGGTGGTCTATTTCGTTGTCTTCGGCGTTGGCATCCGCTACATGCTCAAGCTGGCGAGCGCGGGCCCCGTCGCCGACACGCACGCGCATGAAGCTCCGCAACCGTACGGCCCGGGCACCGTCGGCGCCGTTCCGGCCGCCGTGAGCGCGGCTTCCGCACGCACCGCCGTGACCCCGCACGGCCAGCGCAATTCCTGAACAGGTGATCAATATGGGTATCAACCTTCCTGCAATCTGGGCCTGCCTGATCTTCTTCGGCGTGATGATGTACGTCATCATGGACGGATTCGACCTGGGCATCGGCATCCTTTTCCCGTTCGTCGGCGATCGCCATGACCGCGATGTGATGATGAACACCGTCGCGCCGGTCTGGGACGGCAACGAGACCTGGCTGGTGCTTGGCGGCGCGGCGCTGCTTGGCGCCTTCCCGCTAGCCTACTCGGTGCTGCTCAGCGCCTTCTACCTGCCGCTGATGCTGATGCTGATGGGCCTGATCTTCCGTGGCGTGGCCTTCGAGTTCCGTTTCAAGGCCAGCGACCGCAGCCGCCCGTACTGGGACGCCGCCTTCACGTGGGGCTCGGTCGTTGCGGCGTTCTTCCAGGGTGTGACGCTTGGCGCCTATATTGATGGCATTGCCATGCAGGGTACGACCTACACCGGCGGCGCCCTCGACTGGCTGGCACCATTCCCGATCTTTACCGGCGTTGGGGTGGTCATCACCTACGCCTTCCTCGGTGTCACCTGGCTCATCATGAAGACGGAGGGCCGGCTGCAATGGACCATGCTGCGCGTGACCAACGTGCTGAACGGCGTGATGGTGGCGATGATCGCCGCGGTGAGCGTCTGGACCCCGCTGACGCACCCCGAGATCGCCGCGCGCTGGTTTGCGCTGCCCAACGTGTTCTTCTTCCTGCCCGTGCCGCTGCTGGTGCTGGGCGCGGCTGCCGGCATTCAGCGCTCGCTGCGCGGGCACCCGAACACCGCCCCCTTCCTGTACGCGCTGCTGATGGTCTTCATGGGCTATACCGGTCTGGCGATCAGCATCTGGCCCAACATCATCCCGCCGTCGATCTCGATCTGGGCCGCATCGTCGCCGCCGCAGAGCCAGGGCTTTGCGCTGGTCGGCACCCTGTTCATCGTGCCGATCATCCTGGCGTACACGTCGTGGTCCTACTACGTATTCCGCGGCAAGGTCCGTCGTGGCGAGGGGTACCACTGATGGCCAGGATCGTGAAAGCCACGCTGGCGGCCCGCCTGGGCTGGCTGCTGGCGCTCTGGGCGGCGGGCGTCGGCACGGTCTTCGTCTTTGCCTGCCTGATGCGGCTGCTGATGCGCGCGGCCGGACTCTCGACCTGAGCGCAAGCCATGCCAGCATCCGGTACCTCCGCCAGCGCCAGGCCGCCAACCAGCCGGACAGGCGGCGCGGCCGGCGCCCTGGCCGCGGCCTGGGCGGCGCGGCCGGACCTGTCGCCGTGGATCCATTCGCTCAAGGTGTTCGGCGCGGCCATGCTCGCGCTGTACGCGGCACTGGCGCTGGGCCTGCCGCGGCCCTACTGGGCCCTGGCCACGGTGTACCTGGTATCCAGCCCGCTGGCCGGCGCCACCTATGCCAAGGGTACCTACCGCGTCGCCGGCACGCTGCTCGGCGCCTTGTGCGCCGTGGCACTGGTGCCACTGCTGATCGACAAGCCCGTGATGCTGATGGCGGCCATTGCGTGCTGGACCGGCGCCCTGCTCTACCTGTCGCTGCTGGAGCCGGCGCCGCGCAACTACATCTGCCTGCTGGCCGCCTACACGCTGCCGATCGTGGCATTGCCGACCGTAACCTCCCCCGGCACCGTCTTCGCGGTCGCGCTGACCCGCATCGAGGAAATCGCGATCGGCATCATCTGCGCCAGCGTCGTCAGCGCAGTGGTCTTTCCTGTCCGGACGAAGCCAGCGCTGGCGGCGCGCGTGTCCACGTGGCTCACGCACGCTTCTCGCTGGATCCAGGACATGCTCGGCACCGGCGCCAGCCCGGCGCGGCGCCATGACAGCTTCAGCGTGCTGGCCGCCGATATCGTCGCGATGGAAACCCTGCTTGCGCAGCTCGCCTACGAAACCGATGGCGCGCCAGCGCTGCGGCACGCTCGCGCGCTGCACCAGCGGATGGCTGCGCTGCTGCCGAGGGTGCTGGCGCTGGCAGACACTGTCGCCGCACTGCGCCGGTCGCCGGAAGGCCTTCCCGACGCCGTGGCGCAGCGGCTGCGCGCCACAGTGGCATGGATCGCCGGCGCGCCCGGCGCAAGCCGCCCGTTGTACGCCTGCCGCCCGGCGGGCTCGACGCCGGCCGCAACCGCGGACTGGCATGCGAGGCTGGTTGCGGCTGCCAGCGAGTACCTCGACGAGCTGGCCGACCTGTGGCAGGACTGCCGCCTGCTGCAGGCCAGCCTGCGGCAGGGCGGCACCGAGCCTGCCGTGCTCCGGTATCGCGTGGAGCCCGCGGGCCAGGCACGGCACCACGACCACGCCCGGCTGCTGTTCCGCGCCGCGACCGCGGGCACGGCGACCTTTGTCGCCGGCTTGCTGTGGATGGCCTCGGGCTGGGTGGACGGCGCAGGCCCGGTCGGACTGGCGGCGCTGGCAAGCTGCTTCATCGCCGCCGCCGATCAGCCGCGGCTGATGGCCGGGCGCGTGGTGGTGTGGAGCGTCGCCTGCGCGCTGCTCGCCTGGTACTACCAGTTCGTGGTGCTGGTGCTGGCCCATGACTTCAGTGCGCTGGCGCTGCTGCTGTTCTGGCCTTACCTCGTCATCGGGGCGCTGACGACGCAGTCGCGCTACGCGCTGTTCGGCGTGCTGCTCGCGGTCACGTCGGCGTCGTTTGCCGGCATGCCGCAGCTGAATGCGGCGCGCTTTGTCGACATCTTCAACAGCAGCCTGGCCAGCCTGGCGGCGCTTTGCTTCGCCGCCCTGTGGGCCGCGCTGATGCAGCCGTTTGGCCGGCAGCTTGTGGCTTACCGGCTGGCCCGGGTCAACTGGAGCGAAATCGCGCTGGCCGCCCATCCGCGCGCGCTGGTCAACAGCGCCCGGTTGCGCGGCCGCATGCTCGACCGCCTGCTGCGGCAATGGCCGCCGGTGGCCGGCCGGCACCGGACCGGGGGCAGTGTCGCGGCCTTCCAGGTCGAATCCGCTGTGCTCGCCCTCCGGCGCGCCTGCCAGGATGTGCCGGCCTCGCGCCGCCGCATCCTTGAGCGGGCGCTGGCGGGCGTTGCACGCCACTACCGCCACTGCTCGCACGCCGGCCATGAACTGGCGCCAGCACCTGCGCTCGCTGCCAGGATCGATGCGGCCTGGGCTGCGCTCGCGGAGCCGTCAGAGAGTTACCCGAGCGCCGCGCTGGCAGCGCTCGTCAGTCTGCGGCTCGCACTGTATCCACCCGGGACCCTCACCAATGGAGGCCGCCATGCACGCCACTGAATTCAATGTGTACGGCGTATTCGTGCCCGCCACCCTCGTCTGGATGCTGGCCGCGTTTGCCGTGACCGCCGGCGTGCGCACCGTGCTCGACCGCCTGGGCTTCTACCGCTTCGTGTGGCACCGGTCGCTGTTCAATTTCTCGCTGTACATCCTCGTGCTGGGCGCGGTGGTCGCGCTCATCTGGGAGGTTCCATCATGAATCGCAAGTTTTCGCTGATCGTCCCCGTCGCGGTAACACTGATGGCCGTAGCGGCCGCGGCGCTGACGGCCTGGCATCTGTGGCAGTACTACACCGGCGCGCCGTGGACGCGCGACGGCCGTGTCCGTGCCGAGGTGGTACAGGTGGCGCCCGACGTATCGGGGCTCGTCGCCGAAGTGCTCGTCGCCGACAACGCCCGCGTGAAGCGTGGCCAGGTGCTGTTCGTGGTCGACCAGGCACGCTTCCGCGTGGCCCTGAAGCAGGCGCAGGCCGCTGCCGCGACCGCGCATGCGGCATTGGCGCGCGCAGGCAAGGCGGACATGGCTGCCGTGCGGGCGCACGCCGACCAGGCCGACGCCGCTGTGGAAGCGGCAAGCCTCGATCTGGCGCGCTGCCGCGTGGCCAGCCCGGTGGACGGCCACGTCGCCGACCGCCTGCCACGCGCCGGCGATTTCGTGAACCGCGGCCGGCCCGCGCTGTCGGTGGTGGCCAGCGGCTCGCAGTACGTGGAGGGCTATTTCGAGGAAACCAAGCTGCCCGCGATCCGCGTCGGCGCGGCGGCCGATGTGCGCATCATGGGCCAGAACATGGTATTGCGCGGGCATGTCCTGAGCATCGCGCCGGGCATCGACGACCAGGACCGCAGCAGCGGACCGAACCTGCTCCCCACCGTCAACCCGACCTTCAACTGGGTGCGCCTTGCGCAACGCATTCCGGTCCGCGTTGCGCTGGACGAGGTGCCGCCGGGCATGCACCTTGTCGCCGGCCAGACCGCCACGATCCGCATCCGGACCCCGCACGAGTAAGGCGGCGCGATGGTCGAACATGCGCATCCGATGGTCCCGGTGATCCGGCGCGCCAGCGAGACGTCGAGCAACTACCTGCTCGCGGACGGCAGCCTGAAGCTCGGCTTCATCTCCAGCGTGTCACACCCGTTCTGCGGCGATTGCACGCGCGCGCGTGTCGGTTGATGGCCGCCTCTTCCTGTGCCTGTTTGCCACGCAGTCGGTGGATCTGCGCTCGCACTTGGCTGCAGGGCGCCCGGCCGAGGCTGTGGCCGATGCGGTCCGCGAAGCCTGGCAAGCACGCGGCGACCGCTATTCGGAATTGCGCGAGGAACGGCGCGCCAAGGGCAAGCGGCAATACCCGACGGTGCGGATGTCCCTGGTAGGCGGCTGATCCTGGCCCGGCTCAGGCCGGGTCGGAAAACAGCTGTGCGGCAAGTGCCGCGCCCTCCTGCGTCAGGCTGGCATGGCCACGGCCATCTTCCTCGAGGCTGACCTCGGCCAGCCCGGCCGACTGCAGTTGCGTCAGCACCCGGCGCAGCACGCTCATCGGCAACTGCGCCCGCTTGGCGATCTTGGGGAGTGACCACGGACTGGTGCCGCTTTCGATGCCGGCCTGCCTCAGCACGAGCAGGACGTCCACGATGGCGGGGTCGATCGCCCCGTTCTCCTCGGCCTTTCCGTCTGGCAGGGTCATCGCTGACCTCTTCCGCCCGACTGCTGCGCGAACAGGTGTTGCGCCACCTTGCCCAGGGTCTGCACCGCGGATTCGATGCCCGGCGACCATTCCGCGCTGTAGTTGAGGCGGATGCAATTGCGGTACGTGGCTGCGGGCGAGAACATATGTCCGGGGGCGACGGTAATGCGATGCTCGAGCGCGGCGTGGTACATCTCCATGGCGTCGACGCCTTCCGGAAGCTGTACCCACAGCACATAGCCCCCGGCGGGCCGCGACGTGCTGGTGCCCTCCGGAAAGAACCTGCGCACGGTGGCGGCCATGATGTTGGCCTGCTGCGCGTAGGCCTTGCGCACGCGCCGCAGGTGGAAGTCATAGCCGTCGTTCTTCAGGAACTCGGCAATCGCCAGTTGCGGGATGGCCGGCGTAGTCAGCGTATTCAGGAACTTCAGCCGCTCCACGGCGCCGCGGTAGCGGCCCGGCAGCGCCCAGCCGATGCGGTAGGCATTGGTCAGCGTCTTGGAGAAGGACGAGCAGTGCAGCACGATGCCCGCCGTGTCAAAGGCCTTGAGCGAGCCGGGATGGGCATCGCCATAGTAGAGCTCGCCATAGACGTCGTTCTCGATGACGGGAATTTCCTTGTCGGTCAGCATCGCCACCAGCGCGCGCTTCTTCTCGTCCGACATCTGGAAGCCGAGCGGATTCTGGAAATTGGGCATCACCATGCAGGCAGCGACGTCCTTCTCGTCGATCAGCCGCGCCAGGGCGTCGATGTCGATGCCTTCGACCGGGTCGGTCGCCACCTCGATCGCGCGCATGCCCAGCCGCTCGATGGCGTGGAGCATCGCGTAGTAGGTCGGGGACTCCACGGCGATGGTGTCGCCGGGCTTGGCCACGGCCTGCAGGCAGAGGTTGATGGCCTCGGTTGCGCCGATGGTGACGATCAGCTCGTTCGGGTTGACCGCGTAGCCGTTCTCCAGATAGCGCCGCGAGATCTGGCGGATCAGCTCCGGACTGCCGGGCGGCAGGTCGTCCAGCATGGTCCACTTGGCATAGCGGCGCGCAATGTTGTTCGCGTACTGGTTGATGCGCTGCCACGGGAACAGCGAAGCGTCGGGGTAAGGCGAGCCCAGCGGCACAGCGTCGTCCGAGCGGATCGAGCGCAGCGTGGACAGCACCAGTGCGCTGACGTCCACTGCGGACGGCTTGGCGCTGGGCCGTGACGGCTGCAGTTCAATGGCCGCCTCGCCGGGCCGCGCGCGCACGAAGTATCCGGATTGCGGCCGGCTTTCGATCACGCCGCGGCTTTCCAGCAGCACATAGGCACGGATCACCGTGGTGATGCTCATGCGGTGGTGCTGGCTGGCCTGGCGCACGGACGGGACCCGCTCGCCGGGCAGCAGCACGCCCTGCCTCACCAGCGCTTCGATGTCGGCCGCCAGTTTTTCATAGAGTTTCACGCCGCGCTCCCCTCGCCGGCCATTCCGGTTCCGCGTTCCCGGGCGTTGTCTCGCCGGGTCTTCTGCTGCGGGCAATCATCAACTGAGCCAGCGATGGAGATCATAGTACGGCAGCGACACATGTTGGAGTTGACTGGCATTCTGCGGCCCGACCCGTACAAAGCCGCTGGCCTGCCCGAGCGCCGACACGGCGGCGGCGCCCTGCTGCGCGGTGACCTGGACCAGGCTTTCCTGGCCGCCCGGGTAGCCAACCTCGCCCACGCGCCAGAACGCGTCGCACGGCGGCACCCGCGCGCCGGACAGTGCCGCACGGACGCGGCTTACCGGCGGGAACAGCCGGGACCGGCCCTGCAGGCGCCGCAGCAGCGGTGTCACCAGCAGTGCAAAGGTGGTATAGGCCGCGGCCGGATTGCCGGGCAGGCATACGACGGGCTTGCCGCGCAGGCGCCCGACTGTCACTGGCTTGCCGGGCCGCATGTTGACGCCGCGGCAGAGCAGTTCGCCGCCGGCCGAGGCCAGCGCCACGGCCACCAGGTCGCGCTGGCCGACCGAAGCACCGCCGGTCACCAGCACCAGGTCCGCATCGCCCGCCAGTTCGCGCAGCGCATTGTGCAGTGCACGTTCATCGTCCCGCACATGGCGGTGGCAGCGCACCACCGCGCCCATGGACTGCACGAGCGATTCGAGCATCGGGCCGTTGACGTCATGCACCTGGTAGACATCGCGCGGTTCGTCATGGGCGGCCACTTCGTCGCCCGACGTCAGGATGGCGACCTCGACCAGCCGGCAGACTGGCACCTGCACCAGCCCCTGCGAAGCCAGCGCCGCAATATGGCCGGCCTCGATCAGCGTACCGGCCGGCAACAGCAGATCGCCGCGGCGGACATCCTCGCCCTGGCGCCGGATATGCTGGCCCACGACGGGCGCCCTGCTGCAGGTCACGCCGCGATAGTTCTCCACGGCATCTTCCTGCGCAATCACGGCATCGGCACCCTGCGGGACCACCCCGCCGGTGTAGATGCGGATGGCATGGCCGGGGCGCAGCGCCTGCGGCCGCGTGCCCGCATAGACCACCTGCTGCACCGGCAGGCATGCGTCGCCGCGGCAGTCCTCGCAGCGGACGGCATAGCCATCCATCGCGCTGCGGTCCGCCGCCGGGGTATCGGTCACGGCTGACAGGTCCTGGGACAGCACACGGCCAGTCAGCAGCCCGAGCCACACTGTTTCCGTCTCCCGGACCGGCTCCGCCGCCGCAGCGAAGATCGCCTGTGCCTCGTCAAAGCTCAGCATGATGCCTCTCCGGCCATGGCGCGTTCGTCTAACCCGTCGTGGTCGCCGTCGTGGGCAGTACCCGTGTAGTCGACGTAGCCGTCCTTCCGGCAGAAGCTGAGCAGGCGCAGGCCGGCCTGCTCGGCAATGCGGATGGCGAGCGAGGTCGGTGCCGAAATCGTCGCCAGCATCTGGATATTCATGCGCGCGGCCTTGCGTACCAGCTCATAGCTGGCGCGGCTCGACAGGAAAACAAAGCCATCATCCATCGGGACGCGCTGCATCGCCAGGTGGCCGATCAGCTTGTCCAGGCCGTTATGCCGGCCGACATCCTCGAAAACGTGGAGGATCTCGCCACGGGCATCGCACCAGGCCGCGGCGTGGACGCCACCGGTTTCGCGCATCAGTCGCTGGTGCGAAGGCAGCGCAGCCGCCGCGCGCGCGATCATCTCCCGCGTCGGCTGCAGCCGCGCCGCCGGCGCACGCATGCGCGCGGGTTCCAGGTCGAGCAATTCGAGGCTCTCGATGCCGCAAATGCCGCAGCCCGTTCGGCCCGCCAGCGCACGCCGGCGCGCCTTCATGGCGGCAAAAGCCTGTTCGCCGATCTGGAGCCGGACTTCGGCGCCGTGCCCGTGCACTTGCACTTCCAGGTCATGGATTTGCTCGTTGCGGCTGACGATGTCTTCCGTCAGCGAGAAACCGACCGCAAACGCTTCGAGATCCAGCGGCGTTGCCATCATCACGGCATGCGAGATGCCGTTGTACACAAGCGCCACGGGAAGCTCTTCCGCCACATTGTCGGTGGCGGGCTTCGCAGCATCGTCCTTGTGCCGCACGATGCTGCGTACGGCAAAGCCGTGGTGTTCAACCAGTTCGGGGCAATCCATGGGGACCTCGCAAAGATCGATTGCGCGCCGGCACCCGGCCGGCGCTGCAGGAACATTGTGGGAAGCTGTTGCAGCAATGGCAGGCAGCGGCGACGGGATGCGAGGCGTACAGTTGCGTGGCTTCGCGCCATCTACAGCTGCCGGCCGGCGCGGCGACTCATTCGCCCGCGCCGTTCTCGCCGTCGTCGGTGCTGGGGAAGCGGTATTGCCCGTAGCGCAGGATCAGCACGCCGCAGGCCAGCATGACCACGCCGCCGCACAAGGCCAGCATGTGGAACTCGGTGGATTCGCTGAAGCGCAGGATCAGGTCGCGCGCGAGCGACACCATCGCGATGTACAGCGGGAAGCGCACCGGCAGCTGGCCAAGCTTCAGGTAGCGTCCGACCATCGCCAGCACCTCCAGGTACAGGAACATCAGCAGCAGGTCGGTAATCGAGACCGCGCCCATGCCCGCGACCTTCCAGCCTTCCTCGGCCATGGCGAGCGTCGTGGCCAGCCCGATCACGACCAGCCCCGCCAGCTCCACCATGCCGAGGAAGGATTCCAGGCGGGCACGCACGACGCCTTGATGGGGCCGGGTGCCCGGAATTCGGTTGGAACTCATGGCAGTGCGGATCACCGTCAGGCCGCCGCGGGCTGGTGGCGCGACAGGGTCAGCAGCACTGGCACCGACTTCGACGTGGGCGTGCCGCAGCCGTCGCCCGTGCTTTCCAGCGGCACCAGCGGATTGGTCTCAGGGTAGTACGCGCCCACGCAACCTTCAGGGATGTCGTACTCGACCAGTTCGAAGTCCTCGACCTGCCGTTGCACGCCGTCACCCCAGGCGCTGGTGACATCGACCCGCTGCCCGGCCTTCAGGCCCAGCCGCACCAGGTCGGCCGCACTGATGAAAACCACCCGGCGCAAGCCGAACACACCGCGGTAGCGGTCGTCCAGGCCGTAGATCGTGGTGTTGTACTGGTCGTGGGAACGCGTGGTCATCAGCACCATCAGCCTGTCGCCGTACTGCTCGCGCGCGCGGTGGATGGGGGTGTCTTTATCGATCGCATGGACCAGGAACTGCGCCTTGCCGGACGGGGTTTTCCACACACGGTTGCACGCGGCAGGCGTCAGGTGAAAGCCGCCCGGCACGGCGACGCGCTCGTTGTAGTTCTCGAAGCCGTCGATGACCATCTCGATCGCGTCGCGGATGCGCGCATAGTCCTGCGCGTACCACAGCCAGTCGATCTTCTCCGAGCCGAGCGTCGCGGCCGCCATGCGCGCGACGATCGCGATCTCGGACAGCAGGTGCGGCGAGGCAGGCTGGTTCATGCCGAACGAAATATGCCCCATGCAGACCGAATCCTCGACGCTCACGCCCTGCGCCACGCCGTCCTGCTCGTCGATCTCCGTGCGGCCCAGCGTCGGCAGGATCAGCGATTCCTTGCCGTGCACCAGGTGGCTGCGGTTGAGCTTGGTGGCGATGTTCACGGTCAGCGCGCACTGGCGCAGGCCCTCATGGGTGCGCGGCGTATCCGGCGTGGCCGTGGAAAAGTTGCCGCCCAGGCCGACGAATACCTTGACCTTGCCTTCCAGCATCGCCTCGATGGTTTCGACTACGTCATACCCGTGCTTGCGCGGCGGCTCGAAGCCGAAGGCCGCCTTCAGGCGGTCGAGGAACGCATCGTCCGGCTTCTCCTCGATGCCGACCGTGCGGTCGCCCTGCACGTTCGAATGCCCGCGCACTGGCAGCAGCCCGGCACCGGGGCGCCCGATGTTCCCGCGCATCATCATCAGGTTCGACAGGATCTGCACGGTCGGCACGGAATGCTTGTGTTGCGTCAGGCCCATGCCCCAGCAAGCAATCACGCGCTGGCCGCGCGCATAGACGCGGGTCAGCGCATCGATGTCCGGCAGCGGCACACCGGACTCCGCCACGATGTCCGCCCAGCTCTCCACGCGCAGGTCCTCGACGAAGGTACCGAAGCCGATGGTGTGCTCGCGCACGAAATCCACGTCGATCAGCCGCGCCTGCCCGTGCTTCACCGCTTCATCGTCCAGCTCGACCAGCCGCTTGGCCATGCCCTTGATCAGTGCGAAGTCTCCGCCCAGCTTCGGCTGCACGAACATCGACGCGATCTTCGTGCTGGAACCGGTCAGCATTTCCACCGGGTGCTGCGGGCTGGTAAAGCGCTCCAGCCCGCGTTCGCGCAGCGGGTTGATCGAGACAATGGTGGCGCCGCGGCGTGCGCACTCACGCAGCTCGCCAAGCATGCGCGGGTGGTTGGTGGCGGCGTTGTGGCCGAACACGAGGATGGTGTCGGCATGCTCGAAGTCGTCCAGCACCACCGTGGCCTTGCCTACGCCGATTGTCTTCGGCAGGCCGCGGCTGGTGGCCTCATGGCACATGTTCGAACAGTCGGGGAAGTTGTTGGTGCCGTAGGCGCGCACGAACAGCTGGTACAGGAATGCGGCCTCATTGCTGGCGCGGCCGGAGGTGTAAAAAGCAGCCTGGTTCGGATCCGGCAGTGCGCGCAGATGGCGGCCGATCAGTGCGAACGCTTCGTCCCATGCAATGGCACGGTACTTGTCGGTCTGGGCGTCGTACACCATCGGATGCGTCAGGCGGCCATGCTGCTCCAGCTCATAGTCGGTCTGCTCCAGCAGCGACGTGACCGTATGCTGCGCGAAGAACTCCGGCGTGACGCGCATGCCGGTCGCTTCCGCCGCCACGGCCTTGACACCGTTCTCGCAAAATTCAAAGGTCGACGCGTGCTGCCGGTCCGGCCATGCACAGCCGGGGCAGTCGAAGCCATCGGCCTGGTTCTGCTTGAAGAGCATCTTGTACTTGCCGCCGGCAACCTTCTCCTTGATCAGGTTGATGGCAACGTACTTCAACGCACCCCAGCCGGCGGCGGGGTGGGTATAGGGGGCGATGTGGCCCGTTTCGGGCGTCGGAGAGCTCATGGCTTTTTGTCCTGTAAGACTTGGGGCAGCGGCCGGCCGGCCGGAACGGATACGGTTCGGTTCGATGCTGTGACGCCAGATTAGGTGGGGCGGGGGTGCCCGGGTGCATACAGACGGCGGCACAGGTACAGAGCACAGTTCCGCCGAGGCACGGCATTGCCGCAGCGACGGTCTTTTCATCCTTTTTCGTCTTTCTTCATCCTTCCTTGCCCGGCGCCGCCCCGCTCGTTCGACGCGCCAGCCAGTCCGGAGCACACCCGCGCCAGTGGCTTGCCAGGCACAGACTTTGATCTGGAGCAAACCTACATATAGTGCCTGATGAATAATCACAACCTACATATAGTGCTAAAAGAGGGGGGTGGCCGTGGTGGGTTCGAATATTCCCAGGACGCTCGTCGACGTGGAATCGTCCGTCAACGAGTACCTCAACCGGCAAGACTGGCGCGTCAATGCCAACGCAAACCAGGGCTATTCGCTAGGCGGGCTGATTCTCAACGTGGCGGGAAAGGTCACGGCCAACTACTGGCTGTCCCATGTCTACGCGCCCGAAGCCGGCGCGGCTCACCGCGAGGGTGACCTTCACATCCATGACCTGGACATGTTGTCCGGCTACTGCGCCGGGTGGTCGCTGCGCACGCTTCTGCATGAAGGGCTGAACGGCGTGCCCGGCAAGGTGGAAGCCGCGCCGCCGCGGCACATGTCGAGCGCGGTCGGCCAGATCGTGAACTTCCTTGGCACCATGCAGAACGAGTGGGCCGGGGCCCAGGCGTTCTCGTCGTTCGATACCTACATGGCCCCCTTCGTGCGCAAGGACAGCATGTCCTATACGGAGGTCAGGCAACACATGCAGGAACTGATCTACAACCTCAACGTGCCATCACGATGGGGCACGCAGACGCCCTTCACCAACCTGACGTTCGACTGGACCTGCCCAGAGGACCTGAGAGAGCAGGTGCCCATGATCGGCGGCGAGGAGATGCCATTTCGCTATGGCGACCTGCAGGCCGAGATGGACATGATCAACCGCGCCTACATCGAGATCATGACGGAAGGCGACGCCAAAGGCCGTGTCTTTACCTTCCCCATTCCCACCTACAACATCACGCCCGACTTTCCGTGGGAGAGCGAGAATGCCACGCGGCTGTTCGACATGACGGCCAAATACGGCCTGCCCTACTTCCAGAATTTCGTGAACTCGGAGCTCAAGCCCAACATGGTGCGCTCCATGTGCTGCCGGCTCCAGCTGGACCTGCGCGAACTGCTCAAGCGCGGCAACGGCCTCTTCGGCAGCGCCGAGCAGACCGGCTCGCTAGGCGTGGTCACCATTAACTGCGCGCGGCTCGGCTACCTGCACCGGGGTGATGAGGCCGGCCTGTTCCTGCGGCTCGACACCTTGCTGGATGTCGGCCGTGATTCCCTCGAAGCCAAGCGCGAGCGGATCCAGGCGCTGATGGACCAGGGGCTGTTCCCCTACACCCGGCGTTACCTCGGCACGCTGCGCAACCATTTCTCGACGCTCGGCGTGAACGGCCTCAACGAGATGATCCGGAACTTCACCGGCGATGTCCACGACATCACCACGGATTGGGGTCACGGCTTCGCGCTGCGCGTGCTCGACCATGTGCGCACGCGCATCGTCGAATACCAGGAAGCCACGGGCCATATGTACAACCTCGAGGCCACGCCGGCCGAGGGCACCACCTACCGCTTTGCGCGGGAAGACCGCAAGCGCTGGCCCGGCATCCTCCAGGCCGGGTCGGCGGAACAGCCCTACTACACCAATTCGTCGCAGCTTCCGGTGGGCTTCACCAACGACCCCTTCGAGGCCCTGGCCCGCCAGGAGGCCCTGCAGGCCAAGTACACCGGCGGCACCGTGCTGCATCTCTACATGGGCGAGCGCCTGTCGAGCGGCGAGGCCTGCAAGCGCCTGGTACGTCGGGCGCTGGAGAACTTCCGGCTGCCGTACATCACGGTCACGCCAACGTTCTCGATCTGCCCCACGCACGGCTACCTGGCCGGGGAGCATATCTATTGCCCGAAGTGCGACGAAGACATCCTGGCTCGCAAGCGCATGCAGCGAGCCGCCTGAGCATTCCAACCCCAACAAGGAGATTCACCATGACCATCCAATCCGAACGCCAGAACACCGCCATCGACCTTGAAGACGACGAACGCCAGCGCTGCGAAGTCTGGACCCGCGTGATGGGCTACCACCGTCCCGTGGCCAGCTTCAACACAGGCAAGAAAGGCGAGCACGCCGAACGCCGCTTTTTTGCCGAGCAGCACTGCCCCGCCTGAAGCCATGGCCGGCCTGCGCATTGGCGGCCTGACGCCGCTGACGAGCATCGACTTTCCCGGCCGGCTTGCCGCCGTGGTGTTCTGCCAGGGCTGCCCCTGGCGCTGCAGCTATTGCCACAATCCCGACCTGATTCCACCACGCGGGCCGGGAAATCTGCCATGGGGCCAGGTGCTGGACTTCCTGGCTGGCCGGCGCGGCCTGCTGGACGGCGTCGTGTTCTCCGGCGGAGAGCCAACCCTGCAGGCGTCGCTGCCGGATGCCATGCACGAAGTCCGTGCGTTGGGATTCCAGGTGGCCCTGCACACGGCGGGCATGTACCCGGAGCGGCTGGCCGCGGTGCTGCCGCTGGTGGATTGGGTCGGACTGGATATCAAGGGGCCGGCCCGCCACTATGATGCGATCACCCGCACGCCGGGCAGCGGCACCAGGGTGATGGCGTCGCTGGATCTTGTCGTCGCCAGCGGTGTGGACTATGAATGCCGCACGACGTGGGATCCGGAACTGTTCTGCGAAGACGAACTGATCAACCTCGTCGGCACGCTGGCCGCGCACGGTGTCCGGCATTGGGCGCTGCAGCCACGCGGCACGGCGGGCAGGCCTTCCGTGCCGCCTGAGGGCATCGCACATCGATTAGCGGCGGCGTATCCGCACGTCTTCATGCGTCTTCCCTGATGCTGGGCAAGCGTGGCTGTTTTGTCGGCGTAGAGCCGGCGGGGTTTTGTCTTGGCGATGACTGTGTTGTCGTGCTTGGCGGGCACCGCTGTTTCGCTGGCGTAGCCGGCGACCTACTCTTTTGTCCGAGCGACAAAAGAGTAGGCAGAAAAGCGCGTCGCCTGGCGGCTGGCCATCAACGGTGCGCCTCTATGGTTCGAGCGGCTTTGGTCTCGCGATGCCTGGTTGCCCGTTCGACCCTGCTACGCCATGTGAGTCAGAACCTCTGCCTGGCGTTAAGCGACTTTTGTACGATCCCCAAGTTGGACTCGGGTACAGCGTTCCAATAGCCTCAGTGGTGGGACGCCTACGGCTGCGCTGCGCGCACGTCCTAGTCGACGGGCAACCTCATCAGTCTCGCCGGCACCACGATGTCCTCTTCTTTACCCCGCGCATGGCACATGCGCCCAGCGCTTCGTCACTACGGCGCGGCTCGGGCCAGACCTTCGCGCCCCGACTACTGACTGCGCGCAGCGCAGCCGTAGGCGTCCCCGCGATATCGCTGTTAGTAGGGACCACTCGGTAATCCGGGTTCGTTCGTACGCCCTGTCCCATCCTAATCATCTACGCGGCAGGCAGTCTGGTTATGCCCCTGGACCGTCTTCACCTCATCGAGCCGTTCGTCAACCACGAAAACGCGCTTTTGCCTACTTTTACCGCTCGGGTAAAAGTAGGTCGCCGGCTACGCCGGCGAAACAGCCACGCCTGTCAAGAACACCAACCCAATCCTCCCCACAGCCCCCGCACAATTCAACGAAGAACCAAGAAAAAGCCCGCGCAAGCGCGGGCATAAGGGCTTGAGGACTTGAGTCGAGTCTCTCAATGAGCCGGATTCTCCCAGTTCCGCCTCCGCGGGAACACCCCCAGTCGGGTGAATAAAGAGCGGGAAAACACGCCCCGGAGCCTATGCACCCGTGCCCGCGCGCCGTTGTTGCACGACAACGGTCGCCCGGCCCCGGCTGGTCCCCAACTTTCATGTCAACGGACTCGCCCGGAAAATCGCCATGAAAGATTCTGAAATATTGAAAGCCGATAATCGGCCGGAACGTTTTGCCGAGTCGGGATAGACTTCTCGGCTACGCCAAGCAAGCCCGGCCCTTCGCGTCACGGCTTGCCGCTCTCAACAGACGCCGGCGCGACATCGGGCATGGCACTTGCTTCGCCTCGCTGTTCCGACCTGGCGCCGGCCAACCGGGCTTGGCCGCTGACACCTTGATTCGCTTGATTTTTTCGCAGGAAATCGCAATGCAACGATTACGCGGCTGCCGCGCCTGGGTTCCTGTTACGCTGGCCATCGCCCTGTCAACACTCGCCGGATGCAGCGGTAAGAAAGAGGCCGCCGCCCCGCCGCCGCCCCAGGTCACCGTGGTCACGCTCAAGACCGAACCCGTCACGCTGGATACCGAGCTTCCTGGCCGTACCACGGCTTTCCGCATCGCCGAAGTCCGTCCGCAGGTGGACGGCATCATCCTGCGCCGGCTGTTCAAGGAAGGCAGTGACGTGACCCAGGGCCAGCAGCTCTACCAGATCGACCCTTCCACCTACGACGCCACCTACAAGAGCGCCAGGGCGACGCTGGAATCCGCACGGCTGCTGGCCGAGCGCTACGGGCGGCTGGTGGGCGACGAAGCGGTCAGCAAGCAACAGTATGACGAGGCCAAGGCCGCCTGGCTGCAGGCGCAGGCGGCGGTGGAGCGTGCCGAGATCAACCTGCGCTATACCAAGGTGCTGTCGCCGATTTCCGGGCGCATCGGCCGCTCCGCCGTGACCGAAGGCGCGCTGGTCACCAACGGCCAGGCCGGGGCCCTGTCGGTGGTGCAGCAGATCGATCCGATCTACGTCGACGTGACCCAGCCATCTGCATCCTTGCTGCGTCTGCGCCGCGAACTGGCCAATGGCGCCCTGCAGAGCGCCGGGGCCAACGCGGCCCAGGTGGACCTGGTGCTGGAGGACGGCACCAAGTACCCGGAACCAGGCCGGCTGGAGTTCTCGGAGGTCGCGGTGGACCAGGGCACCGGCTCGGTCACGCTGCGGGCCGTGTTCCCGAACCCGCGCCACGAACTGCTGCCCGGCATGTTCGTCCATGCGCGCCTGCGTGAAGGCGTGAAGGCCAATGGCCTGCTCGTCCCGCAGCAAGGCGTCACGCGCGACCTCAAGGGCCAGGCCACGGCGCTAGTCGTCAACGCGAAGGATGAAGTGGAACTGCGCCAGATCCGTACCGACCGCGTGATCGGGGACAAGTGGCTGGTGGTGGATGGCCTCAAGGCCGGCGACCGCGTCATTGTCGAGGGCCTGCAGTTCGTCAAGCCCGGCGCCAAGGTCCGCGTGGCCCAGGCCGACAGCGGCGCGGGCGCACCGCCGGCCGCTGCATCCGGCGCATCCGCCGCCGTCGCGGCCAAGCCCTGAGGGCTTCACCAGGGCCAGGGAGCATCCATGTCCAATTTCTTTATCGATCGCCCCATCTTCGCGTGGGTGATCGCGCTGGTCATCATGCTGGCCGGCGTGCTGTCGATCCGCGCGCTGCCGATCAGCCAGTACCCGGCCATTGCGCCGCCGACCATCGCCATCTCGGTGAACTATCCGGGCGCCTCGGCAGAGACCGTGCAGGACACGGTGGTCCAGGTGATCGAGCAGCAGCTCAACGGCCTGGACCGGCTGCGCTACATCTCGTCGGAAAGCAATTCCGACGGCAGCATGACGATCACCGTCACCTTCGAGCAAGGCACCAACCCGGACATCGCGCAGGTGCAGGTGCAGAACAAGCTCGCGCTCGCGCAGCCGCTGTTGCCGCAGGAAGTGCAGCAGCAAGGCATCCGCGTGACGAAGTCGGTGCGCAACTTCCTGCTGATCGTCGGCCTGATCTCCACCGACCCCAAGGTCACGCGGGAAGACCTGTCGAACTACATCGTCTCGAACATCCAGGATCCGCTGTCGCGCACCTACGGCGTGGGCGACTTCCAAGTGTTCGGTTCGCAGTACGCGATGCGCGTGTGGATCGACCCGGCCAGGCTCAACAGCTACCAGCTCACGCCGCTCGACGTAAGCAATGCCATCAAGGCACAGAACGTGCAGGTGGCCTCCGGCCAGCTCGGCGGGCTGCCGGCCGTCAAGGGCCAGCAGCTCAATGCCAGCGTGATCGGCAAGACCCGCCTGCAGACCAGCGAGCAGTTCGGCAACATCCTGCTCAAGGTCAACCCCGACGGCTCGCAGGTGCGTCTGAAGGACGTGGCCGAGGTCGGACTCGGCGGCCAGGACTACAACATCAATGCGCAGTACAACGGCCAGCCGGCCTCGGGTATTGCCGTGCGCCTGGCGGCCGGGGCCAATGCGCTGGAAACGGTACGCGCCATCCGCAAGACGCTCGACGGGCTCGAGCCGTTCTTCCCGGCCGGCATGAAGGTGGTCTATCCGTATGACACCTCGCCGGTGATCTCGGGCTCGATCCACGAGGTGGTGAAGACGCTGCTGGAAGCCATCGTGCTGGTGTTCCTGGTGATGTACCTGTTCCTGCAGAACTTCCGTGCCACGCTGATCCCCACCATCGCCGTGCCGGTGGTGCTGCTGGGCACGTTCGGCGTGCTGGCCGCGTTCGGGTACACCATCAACACCCTGACCATGTTCGGCATGGTGCTGGCGATCGGCCTGCTCGTGGATGACGCGATCGTGGTCGTGGAAAACGTCGAACGCGTGATGGCCGAGGAAGGCCTGCCGCCCAGGGAGGCCGCGCGGCGCTCCATGGGCCAGATCCAGGGTGCGCTGGTGGGTATCGCCATGGTGCTGTCGGCGGTGTTCCTGCCGATGGCATTCTTCGGCGGCTCCACCGGCGTGATCTACCGCCAGTTCTCGATCACCATCGTGTCATCCATGGTGCTGTCGGTGCTGGTCGCGCTGATCCTCACGCCCGCGCTGTGCGCCACCATGCTGCAGCCCATCGAGAAAGGCGACCACGGCGAAAACAAGGGCGGCTTCTTCGGCTGGTTCAACCGCAAGTTCATCGCGACCACGCAGGGTTACGAGCGCGGCGTCGCGTCGATCCTGAAGCGCCGCCTGCCTTTCGTGCTGATCTACGTCGCCATCCTCGTGGTAATGGGTTTCCTGTTCACGCGCATCCCGACGTCGTTCCTGCCGGACGAGGACCAGGGTGTGCTTTATGCCCAGGTCCAGACCCCGGCTGGCGCCACGGCCGAGCGCACGCAGAAGGTCCTGAGCCAGATGCGCGAGTACCTGCTGAAGGATGAAGCCGGCGTCGTCGATTCGCTGTTCACGGTCAGCGGCTTCAATTTTGCCGGCCGCGGCCAGAACTCGGGCCTCGCCTTCATCCTGCTCAAGCCGTGGGAAGAGCGCAGCGGCGACAACACCAGCGTATTCGACCTGGCGGCGCGCGCCCAGCGCAAGTTCGCGAGTTTCCGTGACTCCATGTCGTTCGCGTTTGCCCCGCCGGCCGTGCAGGAACTGGGCAACGCCACCGGCTTCGACCTCTACCTGCAGGACCAGGCCGGCCTCGGCCACGTGGCGCTGATGAACGCGCGCGACAAATTCCTGGCGCTGGCGTCACAGAACCCCGTGCTGCAGCGTGTGCGTCCCAATGGCCTGAACGACCAGCCGCAGTACCAGCTCGTGATCGACGATGAGAAGGCCCGCGCGCTTGGCATCTCGCTGGCCGACATCAACAGCACGGTGACGATTGCCTGGGGCTCCAGCTATGTCAATGACTTCATCGACCGCGGCCGGGTCAAGCGCGTCTACGTGCAAGGGCGTCCGGATTCGCGCATGAACCCAGACGACGTCGACAAGTGGTTCGTGCGCAACGACAAAGGAGAAATGGTGCCGTTCTCCGCGTTTGCCGAGGGCAAGTGGGACTACGGGTCGCCGAAGCTGCAGCGCTACAACGGCGTGTCGGCCGTGGAAGTGCTGGGCGAGCCCGCGCCCGGCCGCAGTTCCGGCGAAGCGATGAAAGCGATCGAAGAAATCATGAAGCAGATGCCCTCGGGCGTGGGCTACGCCTGGACCGGCCTGTCCTATGAAGAACGGCTGTCGGGCTCGCAGGCACCGGCGCTCTACGCCCTGTCGCTGCTGGTGGTGTTCCTGTGCCTGGCGGCGCTGTATGAAAGCTGGACGATCCCGTTCTCGGTGATGCTGGTGGTGCCGCTCGGCGTCATTGGTGCGCTGCTCGCCACCATGGGACGAGGCTTGTCCAATGACGTGTTCTTCCAGGTCGGCCTGCTGACCACCATCGGCCTGTCGGCCAAGAACGCCATCCTGATCGTGGAGTTCGCCAAGAGCCAGTACGAGCACGGCAAGAGCCTGGTCGACGCCGCCATCGAAGCCTGCCGCATGCGCTTGCGCCCGATCGTGATGACGTCGCTGGCGTTCATGCTTGGCGTATTCCCGCTGGCGGTCTCGACCGGGGCCGGCTCGGGCAGCCAGCACGCCATCGGCACGGGCGTGATCGGCGGCATGATCACCGCCACGGTGCTTGCGATCTTCTGGGTGCCGTTGTTCTTTGTCGCCGTCAATTCGCTGTTCGCACGCAAACGCAAGCCGACCAAGCCTGACGCCCCCGTCGAGAAAGGCGCGCTGCAATGAAGAAGACCCTGACCTGCGCTGCCGCCGCGGCCCTGCTGGCCGGCTGCAGCCTGATTCCCTCGTATGAACAGCCGGCCCTGCCGGTGTCGCAAGCCTACCCGCAAGGCACTGCCTATCCGGCCGCCGATGCCGCCGCGGACACACAGCAGGTGCCCGCGACCGACCTTGGCTGGCGCGACTTCTTTGCCGATGCGCAGTTGCGCCGCCTGATCGAAGTCGCGCTGGAAAACAACCGCGACCTGCGCGTAGCGGCGCTGAACGTGGAAGCGTTCCGTGCGCAGTACCGCATCGAACGCGCCGACCTCTTCCCGGCCATCGGCGTGGCCGCGCAGGAGACGCGCCAGCGTATTCCCGCAGACCTGTCCACCACCGGCCGGCGCATGATCGCGAGCCAGTACGGGGTGGCGCTCGGCACCACCGCCTGGGAAATCGACCTGTTCGGCCGCATCCGCAGCCTCAGCGAAGCCGCGCTCGAACAATACTTCGCCAGCGACGAGACGCGCCGCAGCGCGCAAATCGCTCTGGTGGCCAGCGTCGCCAACGCCTACCTGGCATGGCGTGCCGACCAGGCGCTGCTCACGCTCACGCGCGACACGCTGGCCAACTACGAGCGCAGCTATGGCCTGACGCGGCGCAGCTACGAAGAAGGCATTGCCTCGCGCCTGGACCTGCGACAGGCCCAGACCGCCGTCGAAAACGCGCGTGCCAGCCTGTCGCGCTACACCCGCCTGGTGGCGCAGGACGAGAACGCGCTGGTGCTGCTGCTAGGCACTGGCATGCCGGCGGATCTGCCGCCGCCGCTGGGCCTCGAGCAGAAGCTCACGGCCGATGTACCGGCCGGGCTGCCGTCCGACTTGCTCCAGAACCGGCCGGACGTGCTCGCGGCCGAGCACCGCCTCCGGTCGGCCAATGCCAATATCGGCGCGGCGCGCGCCGCCTTCTTCCCGCGCATCACGCTGACGGCCTCGGCCGGCACCGCGAGCAATGAGCTGTCGGGGCTGTTCGCGGGCGGCTCGGGCACCTGGCTGTTCCAGCCGCAGATCAACCTGCCGCTGTTCACGGCCGGCAGCCTCAAGGCGAGCCTGGACTACGCCACCATCCAGAAGGACATCAACGTCGCACAGTACGAGCGCACGGTGCAGACGGCCTTCCGCGAGGTAGCCGACGGCCTGGCCGCGCGCGGCACGTACACGAGCCAGCTCGAGGCGCAGGTGCGCTTTGTCGAAGCGGCGCAGGATGCCTACAACCTCGCCGACCGCCGCTACCGCACGGGCGTGGACAGCTACCTGGCGGTGCTGGACGCGCAGCGCTCGCTCTACAACGCGCAGCAGCTGCTGATCGTCGCACGGCAGGAGCAGCTGTCCAGCGAGGTCAATCTCTACAAGGCCCTCGGCGGCGGCTGGCATGACCAGACCCGCAGCGGGACCGACGCGGCGGGCCAGGCGACGCCGGGGCCATCTTCCTGAACGCGGCCGGCCAGTCCGCGCAACGTGGGCTGGCCATCGTTGCGCGGCTCCGGCGGCCCGGTCAGGGCTCCTACAATGACCAGAAGGTATTTCGTCACCGCCAAGCCACACCGCAACGAGGAGGCCCGCCATGTCCCTGCCCCACCTGTCTTCCGGTGAAGTCGCCAGCGTGCTGCCACTGGGCAAGCAGCTCACGCAAACGCCAAGCGCAGCCCTGTTCAAGGAACAGCGGCTGGAAGTGATGCGCATGGTGCTGCCGGCCGGCAAGCATGTCGGATCCCACGCTGTCGCCGGACCATTGACCATCCAGTGCCTGGAGGGCGAAGTGGAAATCGGCATCGATGGCGTGCAGCGCCGGCTGCATCAGGGTGACCTGCTCTACCTGGGCCCGGCAGCCGTGCACGATGTCACGGCGATTACCAACGCGTCGCTGCTCGTGACGGTCGTCCTGGTCAACCACGGGGCTTCCTGAGCCGCTTTTTCGCGCTGCAACAGCCGGCTTGTCCCCTGTAATCCCTACCCGCCTTTGCCTCCGGCGTGCGTGATTGTGACCCGCTCCGCACGCTGCGGCGCAATGACGCCAGTTCCACGCGCCTCCCTCGGCATATCAGCGCCAGCCTGATTGTGCAGCGCACGGTTTGGAACATAGAATCGATTCACCCAACAAGCGCTGAGCCCGGCAACAAGCCGATCCGGGCCAAGGCGCGACCCGAATGTGCGCCGGTGCAGCTGCATGATCGTGCTGTTCCGCCGCGAGCAGGCCATGGCGCCGCAACGCGTCACGCCATGCCGCACACCAGCAGGGAGGAAGCCATGCGCCAGATCGAACTGAACGATGCCGGCGCCCACGCCGACGCCATGGCGCGGGCCGTGGCGTGCGAGCTGGAGCGCACGCTGGCCAGCAAGGAAGACGCTTGCCTGGCCATTTCGGGCGACCGTCTGCCGCTGCCGCTGTTCACGGCGCTGCAGCAACGGCCGTTGCCGTGGGATCGCGTCAGCGTGATGCTTGTCGACGAGCGCATGGTGCCCCTCGGCCACACCGACAGCAATGCGCGCCTGGTATGCGACGCGCTGCTGCGCCAGGCTGCATCGCGTGCGTCGTTCCAGCCACCCGTGCCATCATTCTGCACGGAGATCGACGAAATCGATGCATCGGCGGTGGTCGCCGAGCTGAACCGCAATTACCGCCAGCCCGACGTGGTCGTGCTGGGCATGGGCGACGACGGACATACTGCCTCGCTGTTCGCCGATGCCCCCGAACTGCCCGCGGGCTTGTCGCTGGACGAGCCGCCGGGCTACCTGGCGCTGAGCCCGCGCGCGGCGCCGCACCGCCGCGTCAGCCTGAACCTGAGCGCCCTGCTGGGCGCACGCCGCGTCCTGCTGAGCTTCAGCGGCCCATGGAAGAAACAGGTGTTCGATGCCGCCACCATGGAGCCCACGCCCATGCTGCCAGTCAGCTACCTGCTTCACCAGGACAGCACGCCGGTGGATGTCTACTGGACGCAATAGCCCAGCCCGCCCTTGCTGCTGCCCCGCCACGCTGAGGCAAGCTGGCGGGCCGGCGGCTGTTGCATGGTAGGACAACGCCTGACAACAATCGGCCTCGCCGCGCGCTACAGTAGCATCGCCCGTTCCGGGATGCTTTTGCGTGCATTGCGGCCCCCATGCCATTCCCTAACCTTTCTGTCGTCAAACGGCTGGCAACATGCCTGCTGCCCCTCTTCGTCGCTGCATCCCCTGACGGTTTTGCCGCCCCGCCGCTCTCCGAGCTGGCCAGCCTGCTGCTGGGCACCGTGCGCGGCAAACCAGGCGGCATGTCGGGCGTAACACGGCTGACCGCGCGCGATGCCGAGCGGCAACTCGGCCTGGCCTGCGCAGAACTGGCACGGGCCGCACCGGTTGTGCTCGACGATTCGACGCGCCTGACCGGCTGTGCCGTGCGCCCCGGCAAGGTGGTGGAGTTCCGCCTCCAGGTGACAGGCGTCGATCCGCGGCGCGAGGACACCAAGGGTTTCATGGTCTCGGCCAGGCCCATTCTTGAGCGAGGCATCTGCCGTAACCCGGACGTGCCCGTGCTCGGCAAGCTCGGCGTGACACTGGACTACCGCTATATGGCTGGCGAGGAGCCGCTGGTGGTGCTGCATGTCCCGCCGGGCCGGTGCGCGGAAAAGACCGGCACCTGAAGCGCCACGGCGTTTTTCTGACTTCAGAAGTCCCGCAACACCCCTGCCCGGAACGTTTCACCTGAAACAAGGACGCTGGCGCACACAGGTCAGGGCGCCACCGCCTTCCCGCCCAACACCTCATCGCATACCGCCAGCCACGCCCGCGCGGCATGCGAAAGATACCGCCCCGGAAGCCTGATGTGCGCGAGCCCCCAGTCCATCGCCGGCTCCGACAGCCGCGCCACGGCAAGGTTGTCCCGGTCCTGCAGCCTGGCCAGGAATGGCTGCGGCAGGAAGGTGGTGCCCAGCCCGGCCGCCGCCATCGACGCGAGGAAATCCCAGTGGCCGCTCTGCGCCACCACGCGCGGTTCGATGCGCGCTTCCAGGAAGGCCAGGCGGAGCTTGTGCGTCAGCGAGAACTCCTCGGTCAGCAGCACCAGCGGCTCGTCGCGCAGCGCCGCCAGGCTGACGGTCTTGCCCCGCGCCCACGGCGCCTTGCGCGGCCCGACCACCCAGATCGGATACTTGGCGAACGGCTGTGTGGCCAGTTCCAGGCCGCTGTCCACGGGCAGCACCGTGGCGCCCACCTCCAGTTCGCCGCTGGCCACCATCTTTTCGACCAGGTGGCCGCCGTGCTCGGCCAGGTGCAACTCCAGGTTGGGATAGCGCTTGCGGAACGCGCTGACCGCCGGCGAGAAGAACAGGTTGGCCATGGGCGGAATGCCAACGGTCAACTGGCCACGCCCGAGCGAAGACAGGTCCGCCACCTCCAGCGTCAGCCGGTGCACGACACCGAGCGCTTCCTGGCCGCGCTCGTACACCACGCGGCCCACATCGGTCAGCCGTACCGTCTTGCCTTCGCGGATCAGCAGCGGCTGTCCGACTTCGTCCTCGAGCTGGCGCACCATCTTGCTGATGGTGGATTGCGTGACGAACAGCGAGGTAGCGGCCTGGGTGAAGCTCCTCAGGCGCGCGGTCTCGACAAAGTAGCGCAGGGCGCGGATATCGATGGGCATGGCGGATGCGGCACTTCCATGAAATTACCGAATGGAATGCGGAATTTTAAATCATGATTGGAATGCCTGTCATTTGGCTACACTTCGCTTCCACGCCCCGCTTCCGCCTGTCGCCGGCACCAAGACCGCAGCAGGCGGCGCACGATGCGCCCCCGACCTCAAACAGTACGATCCCATCCGATGGCTACGCGGCCGAATGCACGACAGTGGCTGTTTTCGCTGAAAGCATTCCTGGCGGCCATGCTCGCGCTCTATACCGCCCTGGCCCTCGGGCTGCCGCGCCCCTACTGGGCCATGGCGACGGTGTACTTCGTCTCGCATCCGCTGACCGGCGCCACGCGCTCCAAGGCCGCCTACCGCGTGGCGGGTACGGTGCTGGGCGCCGCTGCCGCCGTGGCAACCGTGCCGCTGCTGGTCAACATGCCCATCGCGCTGATGGCCGCGATCTCGCTGTGGATCGTGGCGCTGGTCTACCTGTCCCTGCTGCAGCGCTCGCCGCGCGCCTATGTGTTCCTGCTGGCCGCCTATACACTGCCGATCGTTGCGCTGCCGGCGGTTGCCCAACCGGCGCAGATCTTCGATGTCGCGGTGGCCCGTATCGAGGAGATCGTCATCGGCATTGTCTGCGCGGGACTGGTCGGCGCGATCATCCTGCCCGCCAAGGTGGCACCGGCCCTGCGCGCACGCGCCGCAAGCTGGCTTGTGGACGCCGCGGCGTGGGCTGACGACATACTCTGCGCGAAACCTGGCGCGGACGCGGGCCGCCACCGGCTCGCGGCTGACATCCTGGCACTGGACCAGTTGATCGCCCAGCTTTCCTATGACACCGAAAGCGCTACCTCCCTGCGCCACGCGCGTGCCCTGCGGACACGCATGACCGCACTGATGCCGCTGCTGTCCGCGCTCTCGGCGGTGCTGCAGGCGCTGCGCACGCATCCGGCCGGCGTACCGGCCCCGCCCGCGCATGCGCTGGCGGCGCTGTCGCAATGGCTGCGCGCCGGCATGGCAGGCCCGCCGCCGCGGGTGGACCGCGCCGCGCTGGCCAGCGCCGCCGCGGACGCCTGGCACGCGCAGCTGTTGACGGCGGCGAACTGTCAGCTCGCGCAACTGGCCGCGCTTTGCAGTGACTGCGCAGCGCTGCAGCACGGCATCGGCGACCGCCCCGACCGGCCGTTTCCGGCGCTGAGTGCAATGCCGGCCGCCGCAGCCGCGCCGGCAAGAGGCAACCACCATCATGACCACGGCATGCTGTTGTTCGGCGCGATCTCCACCGGGCTTGCGGTGTTCTGTGCCGGCTTGCTCTGGATCTTCTCGGGATGGGAAGACGGCGCCGGCGCAGTCGCGGTGGCTACCATTGCCTGCTGCTTCTTCGCCACCATCGACGAGCCGCGGCCGGTCGCGCGGTCCTTCCTGCGCTGGAGCGCCGTCTGCCTCGTGGTGGCCTCGTTCTACCTGTTCCTGGTGGTGCCGCATGCGCAGAGCTTCGAGACGCTGGCCGGCATGCTGGCGGTGCCCTACCTCGGCATCGGCATGTTGATCGCCCGCCCCGGCTTCAACCTGATCGCCATGCTGCTGTCGGTGAACACGGCATCGTTCGCCAATATCCAGAGCGTCTACGACGCCAATTTCCTCGGCACCTTCAACGGCAGCCTGGCCAATGCGGCTGCCATGCTGTTTGCGCCGCTATGGGCTCTGGCGACACGCCCGTTCGGCGCCGGCGTGGCCGCGCGCCGGCTGATCCGCGCAAGCTGGCAAGACTTGGCCGGCGCCGCCGCCTGGCCCGGCGCGGATCATGACGCCAAGCTCGGCGCACGCATGCTGGACCGCCTGGGCCAGCTTGTCCCGCGGCTCGGCGCCAGCCGTGCCGGCCCGGACGGCTTCAGCGAACTGCATGTGGGCTTCTGCGCGCTGGCGCTGCGGCGCGCGCTGCCATCCATGCCATCCGCCGCGCGCCGGCCGGTCCGGCGCGTGCTGGCGCTGGTGGCACGCCACTACCGTGCCTGTCTTCGCCACGGGCACACCGTTGCGCCGTCCGCCGAGTTGCCCGGCTGCATCGATGCAGCGATTGCCCAGGTCGGTGCGCTGCCCGGAAACCGTGACGAGGCCATTGCCGCGCTGGTGGCACTCCGCGTCACGCTGCACGAGCCGGGCACGGCCGGCGCGAAGGATTCAGGAGCCGCCATTGAACACTGAGATCGACCTGTACGGCGTGTTTGTGCCGGCCCTGCTGGTGCTGATGCTGGCCGCCTTTGCGCTCACGACGTGCGTGCGCCTGCTGTTGGCCCGGGCCGGTTTCTACCGGCATGTGTGGCATCGCTCCCTCTTCAATCTCTGCCTCTATGTGATCGTCCTGGGCGGCGTGGTCGCCCTCGGTCTGAGGCTGCTGACATGACACTCAGAATTCGCCCGATCCTCAGGCTGCTGCCCACGCTGGTGGCACTGGCCGCCGCCGTCCTTGTGCTCCGGCACTTGTGGGATTACTACACGGCGGCACCGTGGACACGCGATGGCCATGTGCGCGCCGATATCGTCCAGATCGCGCCCGATGTGTCGGGACTGGTGACGCGCGTGCTGGTACACGACAACCAGCAGGTGCGGCGCGGACAGGTGCTGTTCGAGATCGACCGCGACCGCTACGCGCTGGCGCTGCAGCAGGCCACGGCCAATGCCGCCGCATTGCGCGCGACGCTGGCACAGGCGCGGCGCGAAGCCGCGCGCAACCGGTCGCTCGATGGCCTGGTTGCCGGCGAGGTGGCCGAACAGGGCCGCGCCCGCGTCGAACAGGCCGAGGCCGCGCTCGCACAGGCCGAAGCCACCGTGCGCCTGGCGCGCCTGAACCTGGAGCGCACCAGCGTGCTGAGCCCCGCCGACGGCTATCTGAACGATCGCCTGCCCCGCCTGGGCGACTACGTTTCCACCGGACGGCCCGTGTTGTCGATGGTCGATGCGGCGTCGTTCCACGTGGAAGGCTATTTCGAGGAAACCAAGCTGCACCGCATCCGCATCGGCAGCCCGGTGGACGTGCATATCATGGGCGAGCCGCGCCACCTGCGCGGGCACGTGCAGAGCATCGCCGCCGGCATCGAGGATCGCGACCGCAGCGCCGGGTCCAACCTGCTGCCCAATGTGAACCCGACCTTCAACTGGGTGCGGCTGGCGCAGCGCGTGCCGGTGCGCATCATGCTGGACGCGGTGCCGCCTGACGTGCGGCTGGTGTCGGGACGCACCGCCACGGTGTCCGTGCAGCAGCCCGCCGTGGAGCGCAAACTGTGAGAGCGTGGCGTTGCGCATGGCTGGCGCCGCTGGTTCCGCTGCTGTTTGCCTGCACCACGGTCGGACCGGATTACCACGTGCCGGATCACGCCGCCGTACGCGCTCCGGAGGCCAACGGCAAGCTGCTGGGCAGCGCAGATCCCGCGGTGTCGGTCGGCCCGGTTCCGGATGCCTGGTGGCAACTTTATGACGACCCGCGCCTTGACCACCTCGTGCGCCAGGCGCTGGCGGCCAACACCGATATCCGCGTGGCATCGGCCAACCTGCGCCGGGCCACGGCCGCCTTCCATGAAGTCGAGGCCGAAAACCTGCCGCAGGGCGGCATCGGCGCGAGCGTCTCGCGCGCCCAGCTGTCGGGTGAGAGCTACCTGCAGACCACCAAGCCGCCGGTGTTCAACCTCGGCGATTTTGGCCCTGGCGTGTCCTACCTGATCGACTTCTTCGGCAAGCTCGCGCGCGCCGACGAGGCAGCGCTGGCAAACGTGGAGGCCAGCGAGGCTGCGCTGGACCTGGCCCGCGTCGGCGTCGTCGCCCAGACGGTCCGCGCTTACGTGCAGGGTTGCGCGGCCAGCCACGAACTGGAAGTGGCCCGCCACCAGATCGCGCTGCAGACGCGCACGGCCGACGCGACGCACAGGCTGGCGGCCGCCGGCCGCGCCGAGCCCACCGATGCCGTGCGTGCCCGGGCCCGCGCCGACGCGTTGAGGGCTGCTCTTCCCCCGCTGGAAGCCGCGCGCGACGCGGCCCGGTTCCGGCTGGCACTGGTTCTCGGAAGGCCGCCGGCAGCGCTGGCGCCGCAGGACATCGAATGCCATGAGGAACCGCCACTGAAGCAGCCGTTGCCGGTCGGCGACGGCGCGGCGCTGCTCAAGCGCCGGCCCGATATCCGCCAGGCCGAACGTGAGCTGGCCGCTGCCACGGCGAAGATCGGCGTTGCCACGGCGGACCTGTACCCGAGCATCCGGATCGGCGCGTCGGCCGGCCTGACGGGCCTGCTGAGCGACCTCGGCAGCGGCCCCACGGTACGCTGGAGCATCGGCCCGATGCTGAGCTGGAATTTCCCGACCAACGGCGTGCGGCCGCGCATTGCGCGCATGGAAGCCGGCGCGGACGCTGCGCTGGCCCGCTTTGATGGTGTGGTGCTGCGCGCCTTGCAGGAAACGGAAACCGCACTCAGCGCCTATGCGCGCGAACTGGAGCGCCAGCAGGCGCTGCGCCTGGCGCGTGACCAGGCCGAGGAAGCCGCCCGGCAGGAACGGCAACGGTATGAGGCGGGCCGCACGCCCTACCTTGCGCGGCTCGATGCGGAACGCACGCTGACCGATGCAGAATCCGCCCTCGCGGCGTCGGACAGCCAGGTGGCCATGCGCCAGATCGACCTGTTCCTGGCACTTGGCGGGGGCTGGCAGCAGGCAAACCAGCCAAATCCGCATGCGCCGGCGCCGCCGCCGACCTCTGATCGCGGGCATGCGTTGCCAAAAACGGATATCCCCCCGGACACCGCCACGCGCCCGCACGGTGCAGCGCCACCTTCCAATCACCTGTCCGGCCCTGCCTGAACCCGAATCCTGCGCCATTCCGGCGCATGATTCCCCTCTTGCTTGCCGCCGCGCCCTGCGCCGGTGCCGCGTTGGCAGACGACCTGCCGCCCGAGACGCTGACGTTGGCCCGCTCCCGCCCGCCGACGAGAACCGGCTGTATATCTCCGACGTGGCTTTCGGTGACACCCAAGCTGCGAAAGCCGGACCGCTTCCATGCCGCCGTCGACGCTTACCGGCTCGTGCCCACCGCCTGGGCGCGCGCCGTGGCGCTGGCGTTCATCGGCGCCGAACCGGTTGCGGTGCGGCTACTGGCACTGATGCCATCGCCGCGGCGTCGGCAGCGGCAGCGGCAGCGGCAGCGGCAGGCAACGACAAGCACCACAGTCCCGCAACTGCTGGCCATGGCCGCCGGGCGCGCGTTTCTGATCCCGGTGCCCGGCATGTCCGGCTCGTCGCTGACAGATGCAGAAGTTGCCGAGCTGATGAACTGGATGCTGCCCACGCTGACCGGCCGCCAGGACATCGCCCCGTTCTCCATCGAAGAAGTCACGCGAAACCGCAACGACCGGCTTGACGACGTGGCCGCGCATCGCGCCGCCATCCTCGAACGCTGCACCCGCGCGCGGCAGCTCGGACCAGCCTTGTTCCGCGCGGGTGAAACGCTTCTGTTTAGCGAATGCCGCCACCGGGAATGAAGCGGGTCTACCCTGAGCGGCCGGACCCAGCATGAACGGATGATGAAAAAAACGACTTGAAGATGAACGTTTAAATCATCAACGGAATAGCTTCGCATGACTACACTTGCTCCGTGCCGCACAACAAACACTACGGCACCGCCCACAAGGCGACCCGGACGGCATGCGGGGCGGCAGATCCGCCGCCCCGCGCCCCCTCCAACCTGACGGGGAATGCCGGCTGAAATCAGTCAGAAGAAGCAGCAGACATGCACAACACGACCCTCAAAGCCCTCCTCCTTACCCTCGCAACCCTCGGCGCCAGCGTCATGGCCGGCCAGGCGGCCGCTCAAGGCCTGCAGGACCGCGGCATCTCCGGCGACCGCTACGGCTATGTCATGCGCCAGGGCAAGCCGGACCCGTACACGGACGGCGCCAATGTCCTCGGCAAGCGCGACCCGTACACGGACGGTGCCAATGCCCTCGGCAAGCGCGACCCGTTCACCGACGGCGCCAACCGCCCCGCAACCGAGCTGAACCTCGCCGGCATGGACCGCAGCGGCGTGTCCGCCCCGCCGGCACATGGCGCCGCACGTACGGACGCCAACGCCTGACCATCAGTCTTCCAGCGCAGGCTTCGCGTGCCACGGCGCCTGCGCAGACGCCTTTTTTCCCGAGATCCCCAATGAAGAACATCCTGCTGGCGCTGCTGGGCGCCGCGGCTGTCATGGCGGCATGGCCCGCCATGGCCGGCCCTGACTGGGCCGTCATCGAGCGCGGCCGCGCTGCCGCCCGCGCGGCGCATCCGTGCGCAGATACGCACCAGCGTTCTGCCGATGCGGCACCGGCGAGCACGCCAGGCATCCCCCACCACGGCTGACCATGGCGGCGGCCGCACCGTGCCATCAGCTGTGCTGTCCGCCTCTATCGGCCAATCGCCAATACCTCGACGGCGCTTTCGTAGTCATAGCTTTCCACCGCCTCGCACAGGCGACGGAAACGATCCGCTTCCAGCACATCGGCCAGGCGCTGGCGGTTGGCGGCCAACGTCAGGCCGGCCTCGCTGGCGCCTTCCGCCAGTTGCCGGCGCAGCCGGTCGACCACATCCGCAGTGCTGGCAGCCTGGGTGGCAACCAGTGCCGCCGGTGCGGGCGTTTCCGCGGGCAAGTGCTGGCGCAGCGCATCGCACAGGCTTGCATGCGCCTGTTCCAGCGTCTGCAGCAGGGCAGCTAGGTCTGCTGCCGCCCCCCCCACCAGCGCACACTCCAGTGCCGTGGCAGCGCTGGCCACCTGCCTGGCGCCAAGATTGCCCGCCAGGCCCGCCAGCGCATGCGCCAGGCGCGCAGCCTCGGCATGCTCGCCGCCTTGCAGCAACGCACCGATCTGCTGCGGCGTGTGAGCGTAGCCAGAAAGCAGGCGCCCCAGCAACTGGCGGAATGTGTCGGTCCGCCCGCCGACACGGGCAACAGCACCGCCCACGTCCAGCATGCCCGTGGCAGCGAGTGCCTGCATCCAGTCCCCTACTGTCCCCGCAGGTTCAGCCTCGGCCACTACAGCCACCTCGGCCACTACGTTCGCCGTGGCGTCGTGCCAGTCGGCTGGCTCCTGCGTGCCCGCTCCTGTTCGTGACGGCGCGCCAGTCAGCCACCGGTGCAGCGTCGTGAAGAAAGTCGCCGGGCTGATAGGCTTGGCGATGTGGTCGTCCATGCCGGCGGCCAGGCAGCGGTTGCGGTCTTCGGGCAAGGCATTGGCGGTCATTGCCACCACCGGCAGCGAAGCCAGCCGCGGATTGGCACGGATGTGGCGCGTGGCCTCGAAGCCGTCCATGACCGGCATCTGCATATCCATGAGCACCAGGTCGTAGTCCTGCACGGCCAGCAGTTCGAGGGCGATCGCACCGTTCTCCGCCGTATCGGGCGTAATGCCGGCCTGCTGGAGCAGGTGCGTGGCCACCTCGCGGTTGATCTCGTTGTCTTCGACCAGCAGCACGCGCGCGTGCGGCAATGTCCAGCCCGGGCCGGTGACGGATCGCGCGGCACCCCGCTCCGCCATGCGCCCCGGCTCCGAAGCCAGCACGCGCATGGTGGCGTCGAACAGGACCGAGGGGCTGACGGGCTTGTGCAGCGTGGTCTCGAAGCCATTGCGCTCGCCTTCGCGCACAACCTCTTCGCGGCCGTTGGCGGTGATCATCAGCGGCCGCGGACGCTGGCTCCGCAATGACATCGCTGCCAGCCTGCGCACGGTCTCGATGCCATCCAGCCCTGGCATGCGCCAGTCGATGAACACGGCATGATAGGGGTCGGCCACCGCATCCGCATGCTGGATCGCGGACAGCGCCTTCTCGCCGGATTCGACTTCGTCCGCGCGGAAGCCGAAGCCGCGCAGCATGGACGCAATCACCTGGCGCGCATAGCCGTGGTCATCCACCACCAGCAGCCGGCGCCCGGCCAGTTCCGGTTGCACCAGCAGTGCCGGTGCGCGCCGGGTGCCCGGCTGCAGTGCCAGTTCGAACCAGAACGTGCTGCCTTTGCCGGCCTCGCTCTGCACCCCGATCCTGCCGCCCATGAGCGTCACCAGCCGGTGGCTGATGGCCAGCCCCAGCCCGCTGCCGCCATAGCGCCGCGTGGTGGAGCTGTCGGCCTGCTCGAAACTGCGGAACAGCCGCGGAATGGCGTCGGCATCGATGCCGATGCCGGTGTCCCGAACTTCGAAATGCAGCCGCACCTGCGTCTCGGCATGCTCGCCGGCACAGCGCGCCACGCGGACGACGATCTCGCCGCGCTCGGTGAACTTGACCGCATTGGTGGTGAAATTGATCAGCACCTGGCGGATGCGCAGCGGGTCGCCGCGCAGGGAATCCGGCACGTCGGGCTGCACGTCGACCACGAGTTCGAGCTGCTTGGCGGCGGCGCGTTCGCTGACGAGGTCGCCCACCGTGCGCAGCAGGCGCTCCAGCGAGAAATCGATCTGCTCGATTTCCAGCTTGCCGGCTTCGATTTTCGAGAGGTCAAGGATGTCATTCAGGATGCCCAGCAGGTGCTGGCCCGAACGCTGGATCTTCTCGACATAGTCGCGCTGCTGCGGATCGAGCTGCGTGCTGAGCGCCAGGTGTGCCATGCCGATGACCGCATTCATCGGCGTGCGGATTTCATGGCTCATGTTGGCCAGGAAGCTGGCCTTGGCCTGGGCGGCCGACTCGGCCTCGTGCTTGGCCTTGGCCAGCTCCGCGTTGGCCACGGCGAGCTCGCGGGTGCGCTCCCACACCTTCTGCTCCAGCGTCTGCGACATTTCCTTGAGTTCGCGGTTGGCTCGCTCCTGGTCGGTAATGTCGATGCCCACCGCGCCCACGCCCACCACCGCGTTGCTGGCCGGATCCTTCACCGGGAAGCGCATGACGCGCAGCTCGCGCGTGCCTTCCGGCGCCGCCATGGTGTAGACCTGCTCCTCGGCCCGGCCCGTGGCCATCACGCGTGCTTCGATCTCCCAGCGCTCCTGGGTGCCGTCGGGCATGACCGCGAGCTCGCGGTCGGTCTTGCCCAGCACCTGGTCGCGATCCAGGCCGAGCAATGTCTCCATCGACGGATTGAGCTGCAGGAACGCGTGATTGCGGTCCTTCAGGTGCATGATGGCAGGCGAGTGGTCCAGCAAGGCGCGCAGCCGCTCTTCGCTCTGTGCCAGGCGATGCTGGCTCTTGCGCAGCGTCCAGGCCGCCACGCCGATCAGCAGCATGATCGCGCCCGCCATGCTTGCCACCACGGTGCGCGTGGACAGGTAGGAGCTGAGCGCTTCCTCCATGTCCTGCTCCAGGATCAGTCCGCAGTCCAATGCCGGTATCCACAGGCCGGCGCCGGCCACGCGCCGCCCCCGGTAGTCCGGGTAGCCGAACGCGACCTGCAAGGCCTCCGACTGCAATACCTGCTGCGCCATGCGCGTGAGCGGCGCCTCGTCGCCGGCGCGCCAGCTGCCATTGCCGAGATCGTGCGGCACGCGCACGCGCAGGTTGAACATGGACGCATCGCCGGGCTGGAGCAGTCCTTGCCCGACCAGTATCTCGTCGAAGCGGCTCGGCGAATTGAGCCGGCCGCCGCGGTCGATCACATAAAGCTCGCCCGTGTTGCCGAAGCGCGCGGCCTTGAGGATCTGCAGCATCACCGCATACGGGTCGATGCGCAGGCAAAGCGCACCGATGACGCGGTCATGGTCCCACAGGCGCGAGCACACGACCTGGAACGGGCTGCGGCCCACCGGGCCGACCGGTCCGTCCGCCAGGATCGGCCCCGGGTATGGCGCGGACACCGACGCGCCATTCTCGCGCGCCCGTGTGGCCGCCGCCGCGGCTTCGGGCTGCAGCGGCTGTCCGCTGCGCTCCACCAGATCCGAGACGACGATGCGGTTGTCCATCGAGATCAGGCCGTAGCCGATGTACCCGTTGGAGCGATACAGCGGCGTGATCCAGTCAGCGAATTCGCGAATCCGCGCGGGACTGGGGTCCGCGCCATTGGCGAGCAGCGGCCGGGCAAGCTGGATCGTCGCCTCGAGCGTGCTCATCGACACGGCGCGGCGGCGCTGCTCGCTCGCCCACGTTTCGAGCTGCCGGGCGGTGGTGTTGACGGTCGCACCCAGGCGCGCGCCGACGCTGGCCTGCTCGTTCTGGCGCACCATCGACATCGCGGCGAACGCCACCAGCCAGACAGCCAGGATCAACAGTGCGCCGTAGGCCAGCAGGGAGCCGCGCAGCCAGAAGCCCGCGTCTTGATTAGGCTTGGACATCGTTCAGATTGCGGGCGGCAAACGGCGCTGCGGCTCGTGTTCAGGATCGGCAAAGCGCAGGGCAATGGCGTGGAATTCGTCGGCGATGCCCTGGAATGCGTCGACCATGTCGGGATCGAAATGCCGGCCCCGGCCTTCCGCAATGATGCGCACAGCCTCTTCGTGCGAGAACGCGGGTTTGTAGACACGTCTTGAAATCAACGCGTCGTAGACGTCCGCTAACGCCATGAGCCGTGCGGAAACCGGGATGTCATCGCCGGCAAGCCCCTCCGGATAGCCACTGCCATCCCATTTCTCATGGTGGTATTGGGCAATCTCCCGTGCGTAGCGCAGGAAGGAATTACGCGTACCGCACTGGGCTTCGGCGTCGGCAATGGCATCGCGGCCCAGCATGGTGTGGGTCTTCATGATCTCGAACTCTTCGGCGGTCAGCTTGCCCGGCTTGAGCAGGATGCTGTCCGGAATGCCGACCTTGCCGATATCGTGCAGCGGGGCGGACTTGAACAGCAGGTCGATGGTGCGGTCGTCCAGTTGCGCGCTGAAGTGCGGGTCGTGCCGCAGCGCGCGGGCCAGCGCCCTCACGTAGTGCTGCGTGCGGCGGATGTGGTTGCCGGTCTCGTTGTCGCGGGTTTCGGCCAGTGCGGCCAGCGCGATGATGGTGGCATCCTCGATCTGGAGGATCTCGCGCGTGCGCCGCTGGACCTCGGCCTCCAGATAGGCCGACCGGTCGCGCAGGAAATCATGCGCCTGCTTGAGCGCGAGCTGGCTGGCGATGCGTGCGCGGGCCACCGGCGGGCTCACCGGTTTCATGATGTAGTCGACGGCGCCCACCTCGAATCCGCGCGCCTCCTCCAGCTCGTCCGTGCGGGCGGTCAGGAAGATGACCGGCACATGGGCCGTGGCCGGGTTGGCCTTGAGATGGCGGCACGTTTCATAGCCGTCCATCTCCGGCATCGATACGTCCAGCAGGATCAGGTCAGGCGCCGACGACGCGGCCAGTTGCAGCGCCTTGGCGCCACGGTTGGCCACGCGCACGCGGTACTGGTCCTGCAGCATTGCCACCATGGCGGCAATGTTTTCCGGAACGTCGTCGACGACGAGGACGGTTGGTCGCTGCTCTGGGCTGTCGGCGCTCATGTTCAATGCGTAAGGTTGGCCGGCCGTCCGCTGGCGTGCGAAGCGAACCGGCACCGGATTCAGGAACCAGGCGCCCACGGGTGCGCTGCCACACCGCAGGTATCGCCATTCGAAGAATCGGCCCGAACGGGCAAAACTTGTCCCCTCCTGAAGCGGGGATTGCCAGCACGCTTATCATCGCGGCTGGCATCGGCCGGCGGGCCAGGCGGGCTCAGGCTATCGACGCCATGGCTTCCAGGATGGGCGCGGCATCGACGGGCCTGACCAGGCGCGATACCTCCCGGCCATCGCGCAGGAAGACCAGCGTGGGCCACAGCTTGACCCGGAACGAACGGCCCAGCGGGCGGCCGCTGCCGTCTTCGACCTTGATGTGCCGCAGGTTGGGATACCTGGCGAAGGCTTCCTCCAGCGCAGGCTGGGCGCGCTGGCAATAGCCGCACCAGTCGGTGCCGAACTCGAGCAGCGCGGGGCCCCGCAGGGCGTCGATTTCCTCACGCGGGGGCGCGTCGGAAAGGTATTGATCCATCATTGGCATCGCAGCGTCTCCTCCCGAAGGGGGGTAATTGTTTTTCTATGTATGCGGCCTGTTGCCTGCTGCGCAGCAACTACCGTACCGGCCGCGGAGTTTGCCATGCTACCCGCCTTCACGCCAGCTTCCTCTGGCCCGCGCATCGACGCAGCGGCGCGGCCAATGTGCAATTCCAACAATGCCGGCCCGCTCGGGCGGGCAGCTTCGTGCATAAGGAAAGAGCAAATCGTTATTTCACACGCCTGTCATGCGCGCCTTATAGTTCGCAATTCACCCGAACAAGACGGCCATGCCGGCACCTTATGCCGACGACGGCGACGCGCCGTCGTTTGCCACGCACCACCTGGCCACGCTGGCCGCGGGCCAGCCCGCCACGGCACCGGATATCATCGTGCGTGAGGACGATCCCTGCATCCTCATGTACACCAGCGGCACCACGGGCCGGCCCAAGGGCGTCGTGCACACCCACCGCAGCAAGCTGTTCCACAACGCGATGATGCATCAGGCCATGGGCCTGACGCGCGAGGACGTGGGCCTGTCGGTCGCTCCGCTCAACCATACCGCCGAGCTCCATACCGGCTTCCTGCCCCGGTTGCAGCTTGGGGCCACCCAGGTGCTGCAGCGGCGCTTCGACGCCGGCGAGGCCTGGCAACTGGTCGAAGCCGAGCGCGTCACCCATTTCTTTGCCGCGCCGACCATGGTTGGCATGCTGCCGAACCCGCGCCCGCCTCCGGGCTTAAGGTTTCAGGACTTCAGGGCTGCACAGGCCCCGGATTGGCGGATCGAGACCAGCGGTGATCCCGAAAACCCGTGCTCGGCAAGGGGTCATGCAAGCCTTGCACGTATATCGTATAGTTACGATATAAATTTTGAGCTCTGCCGATATATGGTTCGTGAATCACCGAAACGACGTGCACCAGACGTCGCCCCTGCGCAGCCCGAGATCGACGTGGATGCGATCCACAAGGCCCTGGCCAATCCCGTGCGGCGGAATATCCTTGCCTGGCTGCGAACGCCGGAAGCGTATTTCGCCGAGCAGGAACACCCGCTCGACATGGGCGTGTGCGCGGGGCTGATCGACGCGCATTGCGGGCTGTCGCAATCGACGGTCTCGGCGCACCTCGCGACGCTGCAGCGTGCCGGGCTGATCCGCGCCAGGCGCATCGGCCAATGGGTCTTCTTCAAGCGTGACGAAGAGACGATCCAGGCGTTCCTCGACCATATCCACCAGGATCTCTGATTCCTAACGGCATGGCGCTTGCCGCATCATGCCGCCGCACTGAGCGTGCCCTTCTCCCCTCCAATACGAAAGGCCAAACCACATGCCTACTCTCTTCGATCCCATCCGCATCGGCGACCTCGACCTGCCTAACCGCGTCATCATGGCGCCGCTGACGCGTTCGCGCGCCGTCGGCGGTCAGCGCGTTCCGAACGCGCTGATGGCCGAGTACTACGTGCAGCGCGCCTCGGCCGGCCTGATCATTTCCGAAGCCACGGCGGTGACGCCGCAAGGCGTGGGCTACGCCGACACGCCTGGAATCTGGAGCGATGAACAGGTGGCGGGCTGGAAGCAGGTCACCGACGCGGTCCACGCCGCCGGCGGCCGTATCTTCCTGCAGCTGTGGCACGTGGGCCGGATTTCGGACCCGATCTTCCTGGACGGTGAACTGCCGGTGGCGCCGAGCGCCATCGCCGCCGAAGGCTATGTGAGCCTGGTACGCCCGAAGCGCGCCTACGTGACGCCGCGCGCGCTGGAAACCGACGAAATTGCCGGCGTGGTCGCGGCCTACCGGCACGGTGCCGAGAACGCCAAGAAGGCGGGCTTCGACGGCGTCGAAATCCATGGCGCCAACGGCTACCTGCTCGACCAGTTCCTGCAGGACTCCACCAACAAGCGCACGGACGCCTACGGCGGCGCGATCGAGAACCGCGCGCGGCTGTTGCTGGAAGTCACCGACGCCTGCATCGAGGTGTGGGGTGCAAACCGCGTCGGCGTACACCTGTCACCGCGCGGCGACGTGCACTCGATGGGAGATTCCGATCCGGCCGCCACCTTCGGCTACGTGGCACGCGAACTGGGCAGGCGCGGCATCGCCTTCCTCTGCGCGCGCGAGGCAGTGGGCGACGATCGCCTGGGGCCGGCGCTGAAGGCGGCATTCGGCGGCGTCTATATCGCCAATGAAAAGATGACCAAGCAGACCGCCGAACACGTACTGGCCGCCGGCGACGCCGACGCGGTGGCATTCGGCCAGTTGTTCATCGCCAACCCGGACTTGCCGCGCCGGCTCCAACTGGACGCGTCGCTCAATGCGCCGCGGCCGGAAACGTTCTATCACCCGGGCGCGGAAGGCTATACGGACTACCCGGCGCTTGCCTGACGCGACTGGCCATCTCGGCTGCCGAGTTCCCGAGATGGCCGCCAGATCTGTCCTACGGGCCTGATCTGGCCGGCCGCTCGCGGACCGCGTCCAGCGGAGGCACTAGAACTCGCTGTCGCTGATTTCCCGACCCCGTGTATTGCCGCTGCGCACGGTATTGAGCGAGAGCGACATCCGGCTGTATCGCTTGCCATTCCCTTCTGCAATTTCTTCCAGCTCAAACGGCTCCGATCCGGAGATCTTTCCCGTATCCAGGTCCATATAGCGAACGTCGAAGCTGCCGGACGCAATATTGGAAAACTCGAAAGATGTGCCAGCCTTGATGAGGGCAAAACGCACCGGGATCGGGTCGCCACCATCCAGCGAGAACACCTTCAGGAAGACGTCGGACGAATTGCGCGAATTGTCGACCGTAAGCGATGACAATCCGCCCGTCTTGCGGATGGGATAGCCGGGAACGTAGCTGGACCATGCCGGCCACGACTGCCCGTTCGGCGCCGTGGGCTGGCGCACGTAGCGAGGCGGCAATCCAGGCGACTTCCACACCGTTGCGAGAGCCTCGCGCGACTCGCCAGGCGTTGCCGGCGCGGTCGCGGCCAGAGGCATCCACGCCGCAGGCTGGCTGGAAGTCTCCGCGGGCTGGCGCGGGGTCGGGATGATCAGGTAAATCGCGGCCCCCGCGACAACCAGCACGAACAGCGTCTTGGAAACTGTACGGTTGCCGGCCGGCTTTACCGCTCCCGTGGGAGCACCCGATGTCCGGGATGCCGCCGAAGCCCCGGGAGGCGCCTGACGCGCCGCCGAACCTGCCCGGGACGCCGGGACCGTGGAGGCGCCAGTGGTTGCCGAAGCCGGCCTTGCACGCTGCCCGGCATTTGCGGACGCCGCCCCTTTTGCCTTTTCCTGCGCCTGTATCCAGGCATCATGCTGGGCACGCCTTGCCGGGTCCATCAGGACCTCGTAAGCCGTGTTGATAATCGTCATGATCCGGTGAGACTCGGGCGAGTCATGGTTCCGGTCTGGATGGTGCTTTTGACTTAATGCCTTGTATGCCGCACGAATGACCTCTGGCGTGGCTTCACGAGAAATCTTCAGATTATCGTAATGGGTATGCATTCTCGACGCCGGCGCTAAAAGATCGACACCGATTTTACCGTCCGCGCAGTAACAAGGGAATCACCGGCTCGCGATGACATATGGCAAAACGAAAAAAACAATCCATGAAGGCGGTCACCACTTCCGGGTCAAAATGCGTGCCGCTCCCGGCGGCAATGCGTCATGCGACGCTGACCGCGATCGTTGTTGAGGCGAAGGTGAGTGGCGGTGACCTTTTCGAGGCGATTGAAGCAGTGATGCCGTGGCATGTCTTCTCCGAATCGGGACATCCACGCCCAGGTTCACCAACTCGGTCATCTTTCAGCGTGTCGATTGCCCGGGATTGGTAAATTTCAGAGAACAATATTCTTGCCCGATGCCGGCTCGGGCGCCGGAGGCTCTTCGCCGAGCAGGCTCATGAGTTCCTGTTCTAATTGCCGGCAGATTCGCGTAATCGGAACATCGTTGGCATTCCCTTCGAACGGATTCTCGGTGCTTTCCCCCACCTGCTCCAAAGCGAGATACATCCAGGAAACCATCGTGCTGAAGGGGATGATCAACCAGATCATATTGCCATGCATGATTCCAGAAATACTATCGTTGAGCTTGTCGAATTCCTTGATGAGCCCAAACGGGAGCAACAGACAAAAAATCCGAACGAACAGAATGTTGACGGTCGCATACTGCCTGGGGTACGGGTGATTCTTGATGCGTTCCGCCCTGCCTTGCTGCTCGAAAAAATCCCGGATCGCTCTTTCAAACTCCATATAGCACGTATGGTTGATCTCGCCGGCATCCAACAGGCGCCGGATCGCTCCCGCTTGCATTGCCAGCAATCGAGCGGCCTTGTTCTCAATGTGCAAAAGCGAATCGAGTTCGGCCCGCGCCAGATATCTTTCAAGCACCGGTGCCAGGGGAGTTTCCCACTCAGAAACGCGGAAGTGCTTCTTCTGAAACTCCACATTGAAGATTCTGCCTGCATTTTCCCACTGCCTGGGACTTCTTAGCTGGTAACGGAGCGCCGTCAACCACGCACAATGCCGGAGCACCAGCTCTCGCCCCGTCGCTGGCGCTGTCGGGAAATCGCGACTGATGACGCCCCATAACCGGCTGCCATTCAGAATAGCCGTCCAGATATGCTCCGCCTCCATGACCCTGTTATAGGTCTGGACGTTTTTGAACCCTACGATGAACGAGGTCGCGGTGCCCAACAGCACGACAACCGGCAGCGGAATCGTCAGCCATTTCACTCCCAGCACCTGATAAAGAACGATCGCAAACGCCCCCCAGGCGAGTAACGCGTACAACAGTCTTCTCGACCAGAAGAGAAATGCGGTCAGCGGGTACGATCTTCCTGAATACATGGGCGTATCTCACCAGTCAGGCAACGTACATGGCGGGTTTCGGGGCATTCCCGTCTTTGCGCCGAAGGGTGATCTCATCGATCCGATCTTATCGGAATACCCGCTGTATCAACGTCACCGCCACGCCAGCAAGTCCGAGCATTGCGACCAGTCCGAAATAGTCGATATGCGCCAGCAGGGCTGACTCGCGGGCCACCATCCGGGCGACTTCGGCCGTCGCCATCTGCGCCGCCTGCGCAGCACCGGCCACGTTGGTCAAGGACTCCTGGAGCTTCTGCAATGTCTCCACACGCACGGGGTCGCCGAACGCCACCATATCTCCGCACGAAAGACGAAGATCTCAGTTTCCGAATGGGGTCGTCAGTTCCGTCTCGTTCGTGTCTACCACGAACACCGCCAGGAGCTTGGCCGGCTTCGTCTCGCTGCCATTGGCGCTGACCTTATGGCGATCGCCCGGCAGCTCGGAGAAGCTCTGTCCGGCCTTGTAGGTCGTCACCGGTCCGTCGTTGACCTGACTACGGATTTCCCCTTCAAGCACGGTCGCGTAGATGAAGGCGGATTTGGCATGCGTGTGCCCAGGCGAGTAGCCGCCCGGGCCATATTCGACGAGCACCCCCTTGATGCTCTTGCCGGGAACATTCGGCAGCTCGTGCTGGTAGACGACGGTCACCTTGGCGTTCTTTGACTTCGGCGCCTCCGCGAGAACACTGCCGAACGGCAGGGTGGCGACAAGCAGCGAACAGAGGATGCGTTTCATGGAAGTTCCTATTCTTCAGTTGGCATATGTGGGGTCAGCGCCCTGCCTGCGAGCGGCGGAGCCATCGTCGAGACCGGCGGCTACTTCACCGGCGTCAGGATCGGCGCGCCCTTTTTCTTGAGCAGGAGCACGACAAACTTTGCTGGCTGTGTATTGCTGGCGTTGCGTCCGACCGTGTGGATATCGTTCGGACGTTCCTGGAAGGTTTCGCCTGCCTTGAGCGTCACCTCCTTGCCGCCCCTGACGCCCATGACAATGCTGCCCTCGAGCACATAGACGAAGGCGTGCGCATCATGGCGATGCACGGGATCGACGGCGCCGGGTGGATACTCCACCATGATCATCGTGGCCTCCTTACCCGGGTAATCGGGCAACGCCTCCGTGAGCAACGGCGTGACAATGGCCTCCGGCGCCGCGGCGGCCGGCTGTGCAACCATAAAGCATGACACCATCATGGTTGCCGCAATGGATGCGACCGTCTTCATGGCTTCACTCCAGATTGGCCTTGTCGAGCCCGAACGCCTTGTCCGATGAACCGGGAACCATGCGGAACGCCACATTCAGGCGGTTCCAGGTATTGATCCCTCCCACTAGGAATGTGAGATCCGACAGTTCCTTCTCGCTGTACTGGGTGCGCACGCGATCATAGATTTCATCGGGCACGCCATGGGCCGGAATGTTGGTCAGCACCTCGGTCCAGGCCAGCGCGGCTCGTTCGCGCGGCGAGAACAGTGTCGACTCGCGCCAGATCGCCACATGATGCAGTCGCAATTCGCGCTCACCGTGGATCTTCGCCATCTTGATATGCATGTCGACGCAGAACGCACAGCCATTGAGCTGCGATGCGCGAATCTCGACGAGCTCGCGAATGGGCTGTTCGATCGTGGTGTTCTGGAACAGCGCGCTGAATTCCAATAGCTTCTTGGACAATTCCGGGGATTGCTGGAAGTAATTCGTACGTTGGGTCATGGTCTGGCTCTCGGTGATTTGACTACGGTTCTGTTTACTCAACTTGTGCTGATTGCATGGGCATGCGCGCTTCGGACTATTTCTGTTGGGATTGACGCATCCATTCCTCGAAGCCGATGCGCCCGAGGCGCGCCTCGCCCAACGGCACGAGCGAATGCTCCTCGACCCGGCCGCCGAAGTATCGGGCCTCGGGGTCGCGCACGACTTCACGCGGGTCACCAACCGCCTTCAGATAACGGGCGACGATTTCGTTGAACGGGGCACGCTCCGGGCCGGCGATCTCGACGATGCCATTTCGCGGCGGCGCGAGGGCTACATCGGCAACGATGGCTGCAACGTCGTCCGACGCAATGGGCTGGAACAGACCGGGCGAAACGCTGACGATGTTTCCTTTCGCACTGGAATCGGCGATGCCACCGAGGAAATCCATGAACTGGGTCGAGCGGATGATGGTGTAAGGGATGCCGGAGCCCTCGATGAGCTTCTCTTGCGCGACCTTGGCGCGGAAGTATCCATTGTCCGGCATCCGGTCGGTGCCGACGATGGAAAGCGCGACATGGTGCCGGACGCCCGCGGCATTCTCAGCCGCGTGAAGGTTGTGGCCGGAGGTCTCGAAGAATTCCAGAACTGCCTTGTCTTCAAACGATGGGGAATTGGCGAGGTCGATCACCACTTGGGCGCCACTCAGGGCCTCCTGGAGCCCCTCGCCGGTAATGCTGTTGACACCACTCCTGGGCGAGGCCGCGACAACCTCGTGGCTACCCTGGCGCAGAATGTGGACAGTCTTCGAGCCGATCAGGCCGGTCCCGCCGATGATGACAATCTTCATAATGCTTCTCCATGTTCAGGCACGTGGAACGATCCCACGAAGCCATGTTAGGTAAGGCGATGCCCCCGCGCCAGATCGACTCGAGGCACACCGAGTTTCCCGTCCGGCATCAATCCAGATGCGGCGCAGCGCCGCTTGTCCTCGGTGCTGGAATAATCGGGCAGCAGCAACTTGAGCGGCTTCATTGCAGTGCCATGCAGAAGTGGAGGCCCGTGGCGAGCAACCCGGAACGGAAGTAAAAGCGTTGGGCCAGCGCGTTCGCGAGCCCTGTGTCCAGGACAAGCCGCTGGCAGCCTTCTGTGCGTCCGCGCTCACGAAGCGCTCGCAGCAGAAGCTCGCCGTGGCCCTGCCCCCGGCCTTCGGCTGTGGTGATCAGATCGTCGACATACAGGAAGCGCCCGTGGATCAGGTTATCAAGACGCCGATATCCGGCTAGCGCAACAGGCTTGCCATCGTCCCAGAGCGCGAGCAACCGGTAGCCTTGTCCACCTTGCAGCGTGACGGTGGCCAGAAAGTCCTCCGGCGTTTGCAGCTTGGCGCGCAGTTGCCGCATGACAGGGAAACAGGCAAGGATGTCAGCCTCCGTCTCCGCATGTCTGAGCGTCAGGTTGTTTGTCATGATGCCGATGAGTGATGGATTGCATAGGCTTCAATGTAGTGGAGCGATGACACAGTCGACAGGCACATATTTATCGTTTTTGACTAGGCCATCGACACTGGACGCTATGACCTAAGAGTGGTTTGTCATACGATCGACCAGGCGGCGAATGACAGGCGCTACGCGGCTGCTCCAACCTATTCTGCCAACCGCTGCACGGCTTCGTTGGTATCCCAAAGCGCGTTTGCGATGAAGCGGAAGTTGACCAGTGCCGCGTGATACCCGTCGCCTTCCGGTAGCTTCGGCCCTGCTACGGCGTCGCGCACGACAGCAACTTCGAAACCTTGCTCCAGCAGATCCCGCAAATGGGATTCGACGCACAGATTGGCAGCCATGCCCGCAAGGATCACCTGGTCGACGCGCTGCTTGCGCAACTGCAGGGCAAGGTCGTTGGCCTGCGGGCCGTACAGCTTGTGTGTGGAGCAGATGATGGTCTTGCCATCCTCGATATACGGCTTGAACTCCGGCATGAAGTCAGCGCCCGAGTCGCGGAATCCGTCCAGGTTCAGCGCGCCCGGACGTTCGAACATGCCGATGGCGTGCTGGAACATTTCGGCAGGGCCCTGCACTTTCCATGTGTGATCATGGGGAAAGTAATAGTGGGGAGAAATGGCGACCGTGATGCCCGCCTGTTTTGCGGCCTTGAACAGACGGACCAGGTTGGCCACCAGGTTCTGCTCCATCGCGCTTTCTCCGACCACGCCCCAGCTACGGCCTTCGGGGCTCATGAAGTCGATCTGCGGGTCAATCACAACGAGCGCGGTACGTGGCAGGTCCAGCGTCATGCTGGACTTCGGCAGAGCGGGATCAACGGGATCTGCATAGGGGGCGTGGTGATTGCACATGGGAAGTTCCTCTTATGGTGAGTCCAGTCTGCCGGCGCCTTCCTGGGGCCCGGCAGATGCGGCGTCGTTTCAACTACGGATGAATGCCAACAGGTCGGCGTTGAACCTGTCCTTGTGCGTGTCGGTGAGCCCGTGCGGCGCACCGGGGTAGACGATCAGCTTCGAGTTCCTGACGAGCTTTGCCGATGCACGTCCGGCGGCGTCGATCGGCACGATCTGATCGTCGTCGCCGTGGATGATCAGGGTCGGCACGTCGATCTTCCTGAGGTCCTCAGTGAAATCGGTCTCAGAAAATGCCTTGATCGAGTCGTACGTACTCTTGTGTCCACCCTGCATGCCCTGCGCCCACCAAGCGTCGATCAACCCCTGCGACGGCTTTGCACCAGGGCGGTTGAAGCCATAGAAGGGTCCCGCCGGCACGTCCTTGTAGAACTGGGACCGATTGGCAAGTTGTGCGGCACGCAGGCCGTCGAATACTTCGATTGGCAGTCCGCGCGGATTGGCGGCGGTCTTCACCATCAAGGGCGGCACGGCTGAAACCAGCACCACCTTTGAAACGCGTCGCGTACCGTGCCTGCCGATATACCTGGCCACCTCGCCTCCGCCCGTGGAAAAGCCCACCAGGATGGCGTCCCGCAGGTCGAGTGTCTCGAATACAGTAGCCAGGTCGTCGGCATAGGTATTCATCTCATTGCCATTCCATGGCTGGCTTGAACGACCGTGACCACGACGGTCATGTGCAACGGCACGGTACCCTTCCGAAGCAACGAGGATCATCTGGGATTCCCAACTGTCCGAACTCAGTGGCCAGCCATGACTGAACACGACCGGGCGGCCTGCACCCCAGTCCTTGAAGTAGAGCTGGGTACCGTCCTTTGCCGTGATGTAGCTGCCTGAGGCCTTGCCGTGTGCCGCTGCAGGACTCGCCCCCTTTGCCGATGTTGCTGCCGCAGCAGGTCCGGGCACCCCGGACGCTACCAGCGCGCTGGCTGCGGCCGCGCTGCCGAGCAGCAGGTTACGCCGCGATACGCCTTGGCTAAGGCTGCGATTTGAAGACATGATGAGACTCCTTTCCAGGCGCATAAGCGCATTTGTTTATATAAATGACCAGTCGTCTTTTTAAAACCGTAAAAAAATTTCAATACAACAACCTCATAAGCGTCACTTGCTGAAATCGTTGGCAGGCGTCGCCGTTGCGCTCGATCTTGCTGCGCAGCACCGCCCCCTCCCAAGCTTCGATAATGATGGGCGCGAGCTGTGCGGAATCACAATCCGCCGGCAGCTCCTGACGCATCCTGGCCTCATCAAGGCAGGCCGCGATCATGCCTTCCCAGCGCGCCAGAATGCGCTCCAGAACCGTTCGGACTTCGCCGCTGACATTGGACAATTCGAGGGAAAGGTTCCCGACAAGGCACCCGAGCTTGAATTCTTGCGCCGCATGGTCCGCCACCAGCAACTCGAACAACTTTTCAATTCTGGCCAACGGCTTGATGCGGGCGTCGTGCATCACTTTGCCGTGGCGTTGTTCAATGGACTCCCAGTACGTTTCGAGCACTTCGGCGGCAAACGCTTCCTTGCTATCGAAATAGCTATAGAAAGACCCCTTGGGAACATTCGCGGCAGCTACGATGTCCTGCACGCCGGCCCCATTGAAACCGGCGCTGTGAATCACCCTGCCACCGTCGATAAGCAGTCGGTTACGGATTTCAGGATTGGCGGGTCTTGGCATGTCGCGGCGGTCGGAAGCAGATGGAAAGAACAATAGACGACTGGTCGTTTATTTGTCAAGCACCCGATGACGATCGTCTATGCTTTCAGCGCGCGCATCAGTTCCGCAACCAGGCGATCGGCTTCGTCCTGACTGCGGAGATTGGTAAAACCCATCAGCAAGCCACGCCGCCCCGGTGCGCCATGCCGCCAGGCAGTCAGCGAATGGACTGCGAAGCCTGCCTCGCGCGCGCGACGGGCCATGACCAGGTCGTCAAGCTCATCCCCGACGTCGACCAGCAGGTGCATGCCGCCATCCTGCAAGCAAACTGTCAATCCATCCTGTTCGTATGGAGCCAGCGCTTGAGCCAACATTGCGCGGCGCTGCGCGTAGAGCGTTCGCATGTGCTTGATATGGCGTGCGAAATGCCCCTCGGCGATAAACTCGGCCGCGACGGCCTGCAACAATTCGGGACAGCCGCCATGCACCGTCCGCCTGCAGGCCAGATCAACAGTTGCAACCTGATTTTGCGGCACGACTAAATATGAGAGCCGAAGTCCCGGGTACAGCACCTTGCTAAGTGTGCCGCAATAGATGACCCGGTCACATGTGTCCAGGCTCTTCAGCGCTGGCAACGGGTGGCCACGGTAACGATATTCGCCATCGTAGTCGTCCTCGATGACCCACGCGCCTTGATCGCCGGCCCAGTCGAGCAATTCGATGCGCCGCTGCAATGTCAGAGCAACGCCAGTCGGACTCTGGTGCGATGGCGTTACTACGGCCAGGCGCGCATCTGGAAAGTGCTGGCGCCCGTATGCGACGTCGAGGCCCTGGTCATCGACTGGCACATTCAGGACTTGCAATCTTGCGCGCCTGAGCGACTGGGCTGTCGGAGGATAGCCAGGTTGCTCAACCCAGGCGCTGGTCCCGGTCAGCGCAAGTGCATCCAGAATCAGTGCAAGGCTGGCGGTATATGCAGGAACGACGAACACCTGGTGCGGCCGAGCATCGATGCCGCGCGAGCGTTGCAGGTACGCCGCCAGCGCTTCCCGCAGAGGACCAAAGCCGGCTGGCGCGGGCTTGGCAAGCGAGCCGGCCTTGCGAACGTGCTGCGTCAGCAGCCTGGTCCACAGTTTCCGCGGGAACTCGTCAAGCGCGGGGAGGCCGAGCTGGAACGGCGCGGGAACGCCACCGTCCATTTCGATGGAAACCTCGGTGGAATCTGGCTCTGGCGGCGTGTTGACGGGATTGGGGGCAGCATCCAGGCGGTGGGGACGCGGTGACGTGATCTTTTCGGAAACGAAGGTACCTGCCGGACCTTTGGCCATCAGGTACCCCTCGCCCAACAGCCTGTCGTAGGCAACCTGCACGGTGCCGCGGGCGACCCCAAGCTCCCCTGCAAAAGCACGCAAGGACCCCACCCGCTGCCCGGGTTTCAGTTGGCCCGACTCGATCGATGCACGAATCCGGGTATAGATTTGCTCGTGCAGCGGTACTGTACCGGATGCGTCCCGAACCGGTGAACTCGTCATGGCCTGGTCCCAATAACAAGAAGCAGCGCGCCCGTAATGCGGACTGCGAGGAAAACTGGAAGTCGCCAATCACCCAGACTTCCGGGAGCCCAATCGAATGAACACCCATAAGAATGCCCGACTCACCTTTGCCCGTCGACTGGAAATGGGCATTGATGACGGACATTGGACTGGCGCCAGTAAGTGGGCGCCCCGCGGTGAACTGCGCTCCTACTGCTGTTTGCACATGTGGCGCTCAAGAATTCCGCCCGCGTCAGACGGGCCGACGGCCCTCCCAGGCGTTCTGCAACAGTTCGCGGATCGCCCCGGCTTCGAGTGGGCGCGGATTCGGGTACTGGTTCTGCAAAGCGATCTCGCACGCTTTGTCGAGCTCATCCTCCCGCATTCCGATCTGGTGCAACCCGAGCGGGGCACCGGTCGTACGTGCCAGATCGAAAGCACCTTGTGCCGCATTGGCGGTACCCAGGGCCTGCGCGATGGAGGCCATCGCCCCCGGCGCCGCCTTCGCGTTGTAGGCAAGCGCGTGCGGCAGGATGATGGTGTGCGTTTCGGCATGCGGCAGGTTGAAGCTGCCGCCGAGCGTGTGGCAGAGCTTGTGATGCAACGCCACGCCCACGCTGCCGAGCACGGCGCCACACAACCACGCTCCGTACAGTGCTTCCGCACGCGCCTGGTGCAACACGGCCGTATCCCGTTCGGTGACGAGCACCGGCAGCGCGGCCGCGATGGCCCGTATCCCCTCCCTCGCCATCAGGTCCGAAATCGGGCTGCGGTCGTGGGCGTACAAGCCCTCGGCGGCGTGGGCCAGCGCGTTGATGCCACTGGTGACGCTGACCGCAACCGGCAGCGAGTAACTGAGTTCAGGGTCATAGATGACGGTGCGCGGCAGCACTCTCACGTCAGTGCCTGTGCGCTTCAGGCCCGCATCGGTGAGGCCGTAGATCGCTGTCATCTCCGACCCGGCATAGGTGGTGGGAATCGCCAGCACCGGCAGGCTCATCTCGAGGGCGATGGCCTTGGCGAGCCCCGTGGTCGAGCCGCCGCCGATCGCTACCACGCTGTCGGCGCCCAAATCGAATGCCATCGCGCAAGCTGCGCGCGCCGTCTCGACCGGCACGTGCATCACGGCACGATCGAAGATGCCAATCGCGCGAGCACCGAGCAGGTCCACCACACGTTCAGCCAGCGGGCGCTGCTCGGGTGTACTGAGTACCAGGACACTGGACGCGCCCAGCGTATCGATTTCCTTGCCAATCTGCTGGATTGTGCCGGCGCCGAAGACGATGCGCTGGGCACGGGAGGAGTACTGGAATGCGTTCATCGTGTGGTCTCCAATGCTGCGGGATGGTTCAGGCCAGTCAGAGCGATATGCGGGCCATGGCCCAGATTCGGTTGCCTTCGGGGCGATTGCGGGCACCGAACTCGAACTGCCCTTTGAGCGAGAAGCTGACTTTATCGGTGAGCTGGAAGCAGATATCCGGCCCCAGCGCCGTGACGCGGCCACGGTTGCCGTGGCCGTTGACGCGCGCACCGTTCTGCGTGTCGTCAGTGGTCTGGACGTAGTAATAGCCGTTCAGGCCCAGCGTCAGCCTCGGCGTAACGTGGTAACCGGCACTGAATTCGATGGTGGCTTCGTCACCCGACTGATAGTGGGTGGCTTCGTTGCGAGTGTTGAAGCCGTACCGGAACTTGGCGCTGATGTCGACATTGCGTGTCGGGAACCAGGTGAAGGCGTAGCTGGGTGCAATCTGGTAGTAGTTGCGACCGATATTGACGGGGTCATGGACATCGTAGGCGCCGGTCTTGAGGTGGAACTCGACGCCCGCCATCTGGTGAAATGAGCCGCTGTGCCAGCCGAGAATCACCGGCGCCAATGTCATGTCGGCCAGGCCGGTCTTGTTGCCGCCTTTGTCGAGCGGCGGCAGGGGTGCTGGCCTGGCCACCGACATGTCGAGATTCGCCGACACGATGGGTACCACCACGCGCGTTTCCAGATTGGCGCCGAACACCCTGACGCCAGGCCAGACATACGATAGCCGAGGCGCCAGCGCATCGAGGCGCAGGTGGAAACTGGCCAGCTTCGGGTTGTCGTGGCCGGTGTTGTCCTTGGAGCTGCCCGCATCGTAGTGCTGGTAGAACAGCAGCCAGTTGGCGCCCTCGGGCAGCATCAGGCCGGAATACAGGTTGTCGACACCGATGGGGTAGGAGTTGCCGCCACCCTCAGTGGCGCGTGCCGGCACGCTGCCCGCCGCGCATGCGGCGACGAGCGCCAGCCGCCCGAACTGGACCGGCAGCAGTGCGCGTGCCCGCCGGACCTTCGTGCCATCTATTAAATCCATTTGCCACTCCGAAAGACCGCGTGAAACACCTGCCCGGCTGGCGCGGTGTGTGGTTGCAGCCGCGCCGCCCGCGAGGGCGGCGCACCGGGTTCCGGTGCTAGCGGGCCGGATTCAGCACGAAGTCGAAGTCGAGCCGGTAAGTGCCATCGGTCAGGCGAACCCAGTCGCCGATCAGTGACTTGCGCACGCCGAACACTGCGTCAGAATCGAGATACCTGTCGCCGCGCCTGAAGACGTGCGTCACGAGGGTCTCATAGCCAGGGGCCTTGATCATGAAGTGCAGGTGCGCGGGCCGCCATGGATGGCGGCCCGTGGCGCGAAGCAGCTCACCGACGGGGCCGTCATCAGGAATCGGATAGGCCTGCGCCACGATGGTGCGGAAGTGAAACCGGCCATCATCGCCCGACTTCAGCACGCCGCGGCCCTGCGCCACTTCAAGCCCTTCGTACTGCACGTCATAGTGGCCGTCAGCATCCGCCTGCCAGGTTTCCACAACGGCATCGGCAATCGGCCGCCCGTCCACGCCTGTGACCCGTCCGTAGACCACGCAGGGCTCGCCCTTGGCGCCGTTCGCCAGATCCGCACCATGCTCGTAGTGCGGCGCCCCCTCGACGTGGAAGGGCCCGAAGACGGTAGATTCGGTGCAGCCATCCGGCTTTTCGTGGTTCATCGCCACGGTCAGCATCGACAGGCCTAGCACATCGCTGAGCAGAATGAACTCCTGACGCTTGTCATCGCACATCTGCCCGGTGGCGGTGAGGTAGTCGATACCACGTTTCCATTCGGCCTCAGTCAGCCTCACCTCGCGTGCGAAGTCATGCAGGTGCTGCACCAGGCTGGTCATGATTTCCTTGGTGCGTACATCGGGCGTATCGGCCAGGCGTGCGATGACGGCCTTGGTCAGGTTATGCTGGTCAAACTCTTGCATGGCGAAACTCCAGGCCGCTAGGCGAGTTGGCAGGCCTGGTCGAACGACAGGCGTGGACTGCGGGCGAACACCTTTTCGGGGTCGCCGTGGCCAAGGCCGCAGATGAAGTTCGAGCGGATGCTGGTGCCGGCGAAGAACGCCTGGTCGACGGCCTGGTTGTTGAAACCCGACATGGGGCCGCAATCCAGGCCCACTGCGCGCGCCGCGGCGATGAGGTAGCCGCCTTGCAGCGTGCCGTTGCGGAATGCCGTGGTGTGGGCGAAATCCACCTTTTCGTCGCCCTCGAACCATGCCTTGACCGCGGGGTTATGCGGAAACAGCTCCGGCAGGTGCTCGTAGAAGCGCGTGTCGTAACCGACGATAGCGACTACCGGCGCGGCCATTGTCTTCTCGACGTTGCCCGGTGCCAGTGCCGGACGCAGTTTCGCCCGGCCTTCCTCGGTGCGCACGAACACCAGCCGGGCCGGCGAGCAGTTGACCGAGGTAGGGCCGAACTTCATCAGCTCATACAGTTCCCGCAGCTTGCTGTCGGGTACAGGCGTGGGCAGCCAGCCGTTCTGGCTGCGCGCGCCGCGGAAGATCTTGTCGAGCAGTTCATTGGTTTGCATGTTGCACTCCTTGCATGGTTCAGGTGGTCCGGCCGGACGGGACCGGCCGGAAGGTCATGCGGTTACACAGTCATCGTGCCGCTCAGGGCGAGCTTTTCCTGGTGGCGCGCCGAATCCAGCGCCTGGGCGTAGCCGGCTGTGGCCTTGTATTCGCTCTCGTGGTCATCGCCGAGTTCGATGCCGCAGACCTTGCGGGCCAGGGTGCCGTAGGGGCCCGCGGCCGAGAACTCGGCGCGTTGCATGGTCAGCATGCGGATGGCCTGCAGCGGCGTGCCGTTGAAGTTCTCAAAGACGAACAGGCGGTTGCCCCAGTCGGTCAGGAACAGGTCGCGGATCACGCGGCCGATCTTCACGCGGTCGTGCGGCTTGCCGACCGGGCCGTTGTTCATGCGCTCGAACCACCCGTTCAGGGCCTCGTCGTTCCACTGGTCCTCGCTGGCGAAGATCAGCGCGCTGCGCCCGGAGAGGTCGACCAGCTCATAGATCATCTGCGAGAAGTTCTCCAGGTAGAGGGCGCGGCCGAAGTCGTAGATCAGGATGTTTGGCTTGTAGGCGCCCCCCGGCGTATGGAAGCCCAGTTCTTCGCTGGCGACGATGTGCGCCAACATGGCCTGGTGGAAGCCGATCAGCTTGGCCACGCGTGTCTGCACTGCCGGGATCTTGTTGGTGCCGATATGCTCGGTGATCAGGATCGCCAGGCCGGCCATCAGTTCGGCGCGCACCGACTGGCGGATGAGGGCGTGATAGTGCAGCCAGTCGAACACACGCTGCGGGTAGAGCTTGGCGTGCTCGGGATTGCCCAGGTGGAACACGTGCGACCAGGGGATGAAGACGTTGTCGAATACCGTCATGCCGTCCAGTTCGTCGCCCTGCGAGGCCAGTGGGTGCTCGATGCGGTCGTCCTTGACCACGCTCTCACGGCAGACGATGGTCACGCCGGGGGTATTGACCGGGGTAGCGGCAAAGATGATCTGGTCACCCGGGATACCGGGGCGGAAAAACACCCCGATGTGGATCCAGTCGGCAAAGGCGACGCCGGTGCCGATCGCCTTGACACCCGACACGATGATGCCCTTGTCGTTCTTCTCGATGACGCGTAGCCCGGGCGAGCGTTGCTGGGCATCCGGGCTCGAGCGGTCCATCTGCGGGTCGACGAACTGCGGCGCGCAGTTCAGGTCGTGCTGCTTGGCGAAGTTGACGAAGTCGACGATATTCTTCGCCTTGATTTTTCCCTCGGCACCGATCGTCTGCGTTTCCCACGGCGACGGATCGTCGATGTAGGTCTGGAGTACATAGTTGTTGACATCCGGCGTGCGCGGGAACGAGGCGCCGGCCATCTCGCGCATGATGGTCTCGTGATATTTGCGTTTGCGGCGAAGCTGCTCCTTGTCGAAATGGCCGAACCATTGCATGGTGCGGCGTTCGCCGTCAGTGTCGACGAAGGTCATCACGTCCTGCAGGTCGGGACGATGGTGCAGGTCGTAGAAGTCGGCGTGGCGCTGCGCATAGTCCCGCGTCTTGGGGTGCGTCGCGACGTTGTCGATCTTCTCGTTGCCGACCCAGACGTTGCGGCCGTCGTTGAGCGATTCCAGGTACTGCTTGCCAGTGCGAATCATCGCGAGGTCTCCTTGGTGGGTTTTCGGGGTGTGACAGTCCCTGCCCTGGAGAAGGGCATACGGATAGGTCTGTGGAAATTCGGGTGCTGCGGGGCGTGCGCGTCAGGCCGCGACCGGCTGCGTGGTGGCGTAGCTGCGGCGGCAGTAGACCAGCGGCGTGTTGTTGCTGCTTTCGGCGCCGGCGCTGCCGAATACCTGCGCGACGAAAACGCTGTGGGTGCCGATCTCGATCTGGTCGACGACCTTGCAGTCGAGCGCGACCATGGCGGATTTGCTGTATGGGGCGCCGGTAGCGAACACACCCCAGCTGTCACCGTCGAAGCGCTGCGCCATCGGCACCGCACCAGCCCCGGCGAACAGCTGGGACACCGCAGTCTGGCTGGCGTGCAGCCAGTTGATGCTGACCACGCCGTTGGACTTGATCACGCTGTTTGCGGCACTGCGGCGGTTGATGCAGAAGAGCACAGTGGGCGGCGAGTCGCTGACCGAACAGACCGCCGAGCACGTGACGCCGGCACGGCCGCCAGCGCCGTCGGTAGCGATGACGGTCACGGCGGTTGCGGCACGCGACAAGGCATCGCGGAAGCTGGCGGCATCGATGGCGGCATCGGTAATGTGACTCGCGACGGCTTCAATGGATACTGCGGACGACATGGCGATCTCCTCCTCTTGGGGGCCTTCATCCATGCGCTGCGACAGCGCGTGGATGAAATTTCGTCTCTGGAAAGCTGCTTTCTGATCTGCGTCAGCTGTGTGAAACTAGACTACAGCCGAGCCGGCCCGTTTGCTAATCACCTCGCATCATGGACACTATTCCGCAGCGTCATGAAGACGAACTCAGCCTGAACCACCTGCTGGTGCTGGATGTGCTGCTGAGCGAGCGCAGCCTCACCAAGGCGGCGCGAGTGCTCAATCTGACCCAGCCGGCGCTGAGCAAGACGCTGGCGCGGCTGCGCCACTATTTCGGTGATCCGCTGTTCGTACGGGTGGGGCTGCGCATGGAGCCGACACCCAAGGCGCTGGCGCTTGGCGAGCCGGTGCGGGCGATTCTCCAGAGCGTGCGTGCACTGCGCTCGGACCATGTCAGCTTTGATCCACGCACCAGCCAGCGCAGCTTCAGCTTCTTCCTGCTCGATGCCGGCGCGTCGCAGATGCTGCCGCGGCTGCTGAGCCGGCTGTCGGAGGAAGCGCCGGGCATCCTGGTGCAGGCGGTCAACGCAGATGCCACGCATCTCGATGTCTGGCTGGAGAATGGTCTTGTCGATCTGGCGATCGGCTCGTTCCCCACGCTGACACAGAGCATCCGCCGGCAATTGCTATGGCACGAAACCTACGGTGCCGTCGTGCGCAAGGACCATCCGCGGCTGGCACAGCTTGGCGAGCCGGGTGCCTTCGTCGCCGAGAAGCATGTGCTGGTCTCCGCGGTCGGTACCGGCCACGAACACCTCAGCGTCGAGCGCGCCATCGAAGCCGCCGTGCCGCACACCAACATCGTCTGCCGCGTGCCGAGTTTCGCCACTGCGGCCCTGATCGCGCGTCATTCAGACGCCGTGGCGATCCTGCCGCTGACATTGGCCCGCGCGCTATGCGAGGACCTGGACCTGGCGGTGGTGACGCCACCGCTGACGCTGCCCGGCATGGACATCGCCCAGCACTGGCACGATCGCGTGCACCGGGAGCCGGGCAACCAGTGGATCCGGGGGCTGGTGCACAGGCTATTTGCCCGCCACGAAGCCGTGGCGGGCGTGGCAGCCGAGGCCGGCGTGGAGGGATGAGCGCTGGTTATAGTCGTCATAAAGGCAAGGGATTGGCGTCCTGCGCTACCGCCTCCTAGCATGTGGTTCATGACAAAAGGAGGAGACCATCATGCAGGTGACAAGGGGGGACACCCCGCTGCGGCTTGCGGCATCCGTCGTTTCGATCGGCACTTTCGACGGCGTGCACCGCGGGCACCGCGCCGTCCTGGCTGAGTTGCGCGCCACCGGGCGTTCGCTCGGGCTACCGACCGTGTTGCTGACATTCGACCCGCATCCACGCGCGTTCCTGCAGCCGCAGAGTGCGCCCCGCATGATCTCCACCGTTGATGACCGGATCGCGCTGCTGGCTGAAAGCGGCGCCGTCGACCACTGCCTGGTGCTGCGGTTCGACCGCGCCGTCAGCGAAGCCAGCGCGGATGACTTTGTGCGCGAATTGCTGCTGGCGCGTCTGGGCATGCGGCGGCTGGTGGTCGGTGCGAATTTCCGTTGCGGACGGGGACGGCAGGGCGACGTCGATTACCTCGGCCAGCTTGGCAAAGCCAGCGGGTATACCGTCGAGCCGGTGCGACTGCAGGCCACCGATGTAGCCGGCGCAGGCGTGCGCTGTTCATCCACGGAGGCCCGCCGCCTGATCCAGAGTGGCGACGTGCGCGCTGCTGCAGCGTTGCTGACGCGTCCGCATGAGATCCGCGCCATGGTAGTGGCCAGGGCGCCCGCCCGCGCCAGCGGCGCGGCGGAGATCCGCCTCCCGACGGGTATCTGCCTGCCGCCTGCAGGGCAATATGCTGGCGCGGTCCGCGCCCAGATTGGCGCCCGACGCTGGAGCCCGGCGCTCTTGCATCTGGCGGAGGCGGACGGCATGGCGCGCGTGTTCAGCGACGCGCAGTTCGCGCCGACGCCGGGCAGCGCGGTGTCGGTGCGCTTCTTCGGCGCGGCGCCGGCGAAGCTGTGCTCGGATGGCAAATGACCGCGTCTAGTGTCTTGTCCGGCATTCGGCCCAAGGATCACCGTGTTGAAAGTGTCGGCCGTGGCCGATAAGTCTTCCGACCCGATTCGGGTCGGGCGGCGGAACGGATTGACATATCCATCTCCGCCCTCAGTCGCATGGGAAAGGGCTGCAATACGGCCCGCCTCAACGGTGCAAGTCAATCAGGTTGCCAACGATGATCAAACATATTGTGATGTGGAAGGTGAAAGGTTCGACTCCGGAAGAAAGAAGCGAGGGCGTGCGTCGCATACAGGCGGCGTTCAACGGACTAGTTGGAGTCATCCCGGGTCTTATGGCTCTGGAGGTGGGCCCCGACGTCAGTCACATCGAATACGCGTGCGATGTGGTGCTCTACACGGAGTTCGAATCCAGGGAGGCACTAGACTCGTACGCAACCCATCCTGATCACCTGAGGATCAAGCGCGAACTGGCTGATGTCAGGATCGCCCGTCACCAAGTGGACTATGTCATTGACTAGCAGGCGGGTATGCGCGAGGCCTTCGCGCACGCAGCGAAGAGTCGCCGGACCCGGCGATCCGGATTGCGACGTCGAAGCCGGCCGCTACCACGTCGCCCCAACAACTTCTGATCCCGGGACCGATCACGGGAATCGCCAGACCGATCATCCTCTGACGGGGTAGTCGTCCTTTTTGTGCAAAATCTTACGGTTTCCTCCGGATTTTCCTTGTGAATCAATGGGTTGAAAATCCGCCGATTTCGCAAGTGCCGTCCTTTTTGTGCAAAA
>NZ_CAJZAI010000020.1 GCF_914271435.1 Cupriavidus laharis
GGGGGGTGGGGGGGGGGGGGGGGGGCGGGGTGGGGGGGTTGGGGGGGCGCGTCTTTTGCGGGGGGGTCGCCGGCGAAACAGCAGCATCAGCCAAGAACGACACCCCAATCATTCACCGCAGAACCCCGCCAGCCACGCCGGCGAAACAGCCAGGCCCGCCACGCACGAAAACTCATCAAAACCTACCTAATATCCCCCGGCAAATCCACATCCCTGAACGCCCCATCATCCTCCGTCAGAATCCGCGTCACCGGCTGCGTCTTCAACAACGCCCTGGCCCCCTCATCCCCATCGAGCTTCAGCAATTCCTCCCGCCAGGCAGCGCCAAATCCAACCGGATGCCCGCGCCGCCCGTCGCGCCACGGCGCGGCGATGGTCTCGGGCGTGGTGATGGTCAGTGCCACTGCCCTGACCAGTTCCAGCGGCAGCCACGGCATGTCGGCGAGCGCCACCACCCAGCCGTGCGCATCGGGCGTGGCGGCTACGGCGGCGCGCAACGCGGCGCCCATGCCTGCCTCGGTCTCGGCGGCTTCGACAACCCGGCAGCCGCCACGCCGCAACTCCTCGGCGAGCGCGGGATTGCCGGGCCGGATCACGGCGATCGATTCCGGTAGCGCGGCGGCCAGCGTGCGCGCACTGCGCCATGCGATGGTGCGGCCGTCAGGCAGCTTTTCCAGCAGCTTGTTGCGCTGGCCGTTGGCGTCGAAGCGCCGGCCGAACCCCGCCGCCAGCAGGATCCCGGTCGGCAGGTCGGTCTGGATCAGGGGAGCATTGCGGGCGGCGGTCATGGGGCGTCCTCACGTGCTGCAGCTGCTGCCGGTGCTGGCCGCCATTTCCCGCGCTGCCTTGGCGCCTTCGACCTGCAGGATGTCGGGCAGCGACACGTGGTTCTTGGCGGCCACGACTTCGGCCAGGATGGAAATGGCGATCTCGGGCGGCGTGCGGCTGCCGATGTAGATGCCGACCGGGCCATGCAGGCGGGCGAGCTGTATTTCGTTCAGGTCGAATTCCTTGAGGCGTTCACGCCGCGCCTGGTTGTTGCGGCGCGAGCCCAGCGCGCCGACGTAGAACGCGCGCGTGCGCAGCGCTTCCATCAGGGCCAGGTCGTCGAGCTTGGGGTCGTGCGTGAGGGCGATCACCGCGCAGCGCTCGTCGAGTTGCATCTCCATCACGGTGTCGTCGGGCATGGTGCGCACCATGGTCACGCCGGGAATGTCCCAGGTTTCCGTGTACTCCTCACGCGGGTCGCACACGGTGACCTGGAAGCCCAGGCCCACAGCGATCTGGCACAGGTATTTGGAGAGCTGCCCCGCGCCGATCACCAGCATGCGGTAGCGCGGGCCGTGGATGGTCAGCAGTGTCTTGCCGTCAAAGGCCAGGCCGTCGGTCGCCTCGGCCGGCCCCAGCGAGGCCTTGCCGGTGGCCATGTCGAGCGTGCGGGCCACCAGCCGGCCGTTCTCGACGGCGTCGAGCAGGCCGGCGATGCCGCTCGCCGGCGTGAGCGGCTCGGTCACCAGTTCGATGGTGCCGCCGCATGGCAGGCCGAAGCGGTGGGCTTCTTCGGCACTGATGCCGTACTTGACCGATTCGGGATGGTCCGCGGTGATGCCCTGGCGGCGCACGCGGTCGATGAGATCGTCTTCGATGCAGCCGCCGGAGACCGAGCCGACGACGAGCCCGTCGTCGCGCACGGCCAGCATCGCGCCTTCGGGGCGGGGCGACGAGCCCCAGGTTCTGACTACCGTGACCAGGAGCACGCGGTGGCCTTCCTGCTGCCACCGTACGCTGCTTCTCAGGACTTCGAGATCCACGCTGTCCATGATCGCTTCCGCTTGGGTTCCTCTGTTTGTTGCGTATCGCCGCCTTCGGGGGCGGCGTCTTGTTGTTGTGCGGCTTCATCGGGCACCGGTGTCGCCAGTGCCTCGGTGAAACGCGTGAAGAAGGTATCCGCCATCTTGCGCGCTGCGGCGTCTACCAGCCGCGAGCCGATCTGCGCGATCTTGCCGCCCACCTGTGCGTTGACCGCATACGTGAGAACCGTTTCCTCGCCATCAGGTTCCAGCGTGACGCGCGCGGACCCCTTGCCGAACCCGGCCGCACCGCCCTGTCCGTCGAACTGGATGGTGTAGCTGTCCGGCGCCTGGATGTCCTGCAGCGCCATGCGACCCTTGAAGCGCGCCTTGACCGGCCCGACCGCCGCGGTCAATGCGAGCTGGTAGGCATTTTCGCCGTCAGGCTCGATGCTCTCACATCCGGGGATGCACTGCTTGAGCAGCGCCGTGTCGTTGAGCGCCTCCCATGCCACTTGCTGGGGCACCGGCAGGCGCTGGCTCCGGTTCATTTCCATGGGGTGGGTTCCTTGTTTATTTCATAGGTGAAACGAAGGCGCTGGCGCCCGGTTCGGACAGCAGGGTTTGCAGCGCGAGCAGGCTGTCGAGGTTGTGCGCCGGACGCAGCGCATCCACATGCGGCAGGATGGCCTGCACGCCGCGTGCCTGCGGCGTGAAGCCGGGGTAGCGCAGCAGCGGGTTGAGCCAGATGATGCGGTGCGCAAAGCGCCGCAGCCGTGCCATCTCCTGGCTCAGCAGGTCGATGTGCTCGTGGTCCAGGCCGTCGGTGACGAGCAGTACCGTGGCGCGTCCCGAGAGCGTGCGGCGTGCCCACTGGCGGTTGAAGCTGGCCAGCGCCTCGCCGATGCGCGTGCCGCCGGCCCAGTCTCGTACCTGGCCGGTGATGACGGCGACAGCTTCGTCGGGGTCGCGCTCGCGCAAGGCGCGCGTGATGTTCGTGAGCCGCGTGCCGAACAGGAACACCGACAGCCGCTCGCGCGACAGCGTCAGCGCATGGCAGAAGTACAGCACCGCGCGCGAGTACTGGCTCATCGAGCCCGAGATGTCGAGCAGCAGTACCACCGGCGGCTTGCGTTCGGCATGGCGGCGGTATTTCCAGCGCAGCCATTCGCCATGCTGGCGCACCGCCAGGCGCGCGCTGGCGCGCAGGTCGGCGTGGGTGCCACTGCTGGACGGGCGCAAGCGGCGCGTGCGTTCCATCGCCAGGTGGGCGCGGCGCTTGCGCACCAGATGCTGCAGCGCGCGCCATTCCTGCGCGGTTAGCGTTTCGAAGTCGCGCTGTGCCAGACGCTCCTGGTCCGAGAAGGTCAACGGCACCGCCAGGCGTTCCGCTTCGGTCTGCTGTGGCCGTGCGGGCAGGTCGGGCTGGCGTGCCGCCAGCGCGTCGGCGAGCCGGTTGCTGCGGCGCGGTGGCGGTGCGCCGGCATCCACGCGCGGCAGCAGCATCGCGCGCAGCTTGCCTTCCCAGTCGGGGTCGCGCCAGAACAGGTCGAACGCGGCATCGAACAGCGGGCGCTGGTCCGGGCCCGACAGCACCAGCGCGGCCAGCGCTGCGCGCACATCGTCGCGCTGGCCGATGTCCACGTATTGCAGCGCTTCCAGCGCGTCGACCGAATGCGCAGGCGACAACGCGAAGCCGCCGTCGTGCAGCAGGCGCATGAAATGCGTGACGTTGCGCGCCAGCACCGGCAGGGCGGGGCCGGGCTTGCCGGTGCTGGCGGGGTGCAGCGTGGCCATGGCTCAGGTCGCGGCCGACGTGCCCGCGAGCAGTTCGGCCACGGTGGGGCCGTCGGCGCGGGCCAGGTCGTCCTGGTACTTGAGCAGCACGCCGAGCGTGTCGCGCACCGACTGCGGGTCCAGTTCGGTCACGCCGAGCGCGGACAGCGCGCGGCACCAGTCGATGGCCTCGGCGATGCCGGGGGCCTTGAACAGGTCGATGCCCCGCAGGCGGTGGATGAAATCGACGGCCTGCGCCTGCAGCCGTGCGGCGGCTTCCGGCGCGCGCGCGGCGACGATCTGCAGTTCGCGGTCGCGCTGCGGGTAGCCCATCCACTGGTACAGGCAGCGGCGCTTGAGCGCGTCGTGCACTTCGCGGGTGCGGTTGGAGGTGACGATGATCAGCGGCGGCCGTTCGGCGCGGATCACGCCGATTTCGGGGATCGACACCTGGTATTCGGACAGTATCTCCAGCAGGAAAGCTTCGAACGGTTCGTCGGCGCGGTCGATCTCGTCGATCAGCAGCACACGCGGCACGCCGGGGGCAGCCGGGTCGGGGAGCAGGGCTTCGAGCAGCGGGCGTTTGAGCAGGTAGTCGTCGTGGTAGAGCGACTGCGTTTCGGGGCGTTCGCCGCGGGCTTCGGCCACGCGCAGGGCCATGATCTGGCGGGGGTAGTCCCATTCGTACAGGGCGCTGGCGGCGTCGAGGCCTTCGTAGCACTGCAGGCGCAACAGGCGGGTGCCCATGACTTCGGCCATGGCCTGGGCCAGGGCGGTTTTGCCTACGCCGGGCTCGCCTTCGAGGAACAGGGGGCGCTGCATGCGCAGGGCGAGGTACAGGACGGTCGCGGTTTCGCGGTCGGCGAAGTATTGGTGGGATGCCAGTTGAGCGAGGGTTTCGTCGATGGAGGTGGGGAGCATGGGGCTGTCTGGTTGCTTCGTACGTCGTCGTTCGTGCTGGCGCCGCTGGATAGCCTCCTTCGGGGGCTACTTCTTCTTTGTCTCGCCAAAGAAGAAGCAAGAAAGGCGACCCCGTGATCGGCGACACCCCCTCGCGCTGAGCCAGCTCCGCGGCGCTCGCGCAAAACTCGCGGCCTGAACGGCCGCTCAGACACTGCGCAAGCTTGTCCGGGGCTGTGCCCCGGACGACCGCGGAGCTGGCTCAGCGCGAGGCGCCGCTCAAGGGGAGGGAACGGCCAAACCGTCGCTGTTTCGATGGCGTTGGCTATGCTCGCTTCTCCTTTCGCGGCGCTCCGCTCCTTTTCGTCTAGCCTGCAGCCTCCACCGCTCTCGCTGCCAGCACCGGGATCAGGTGGGCGCGGTATTCGGCGGATGCGTGCAGGTCGGCGTTCAGGTGTGACGGATCGATCTTGACCGCCTTCGCCGCCGCCGGCGTGAAGCTGGCCGACAGCGCCTGTTCCAGCGGCTGGCAGCGGAACACGCTGTCAGCCGCGCCAGTCACGGCGACGCGCACGTTGCCGCCGGTGCGCGAGACCATCACGCCGACCAGCGCGAAGCGCGAGGCCGGATTGCGGAACTTGATGTAGGCGGCTTTCTCGGGGATCGGGAAGCGCACGGCCGTGATCAGTTCGTCTGGCTCGAGCGCGGTCTCGTACAGGCCCTTGAAGAAGTCATCAGCCGCAATGGTGCGGCGGTCGGTGACCACGGTGGCGTTCAGGCCCAGTACGGCGGCCGGGTAGCACGCGGCAGGGTCGTCGTTGGCGAGCGAGCCGCCGATGGTGCCCATCGCGCGGACCTGGCGGTCGCCGATGCCTTCGGCCAGCGCGGCCAGCGCGGGAATGCGCTGGCGTACCTCGGCGTTGGCGGCGACGTCGGCGTGGCGCGCGGCGGCGCCGATCACGACTTCGTTGCCTTCGACGCGGATGTCGGCCATGCCGGGGATGTGCGCCACGTCGATGAGCGTGGATGGCGAGGCGAGGCGCAGCTTCATCGCGGCCAGCAGGCTCTGGCCGCCGGCCAGGAACTTGGCGTCGGGGTCGGCCTTGAGCTTCGCGACGGCCGCCTTGGCATCCGCTGCACGTTCAAACTGGAATGCGTACATGTCGGTTTCCTTTCGCTTGTCGTTCCCGCGCAGGCGGGAACCCAGTGTCTTTACCAGCGGTTGCAAAAGTCGCTGGGCTCCCGCTTTCGCGGGAGCGACGAGAGATCACGGCTTGGCGGCCTGGATGGCCTGCCACACGCGGTGCGGCGTGGCAGGCATCTGCAGGCCCTTCACGCCGAGCGGGGACAGCGCATCGACCAGCGCGTTGATGAAGGCCGGAGGCGAGCCGATGGCACCGGCTTCGCCGCAGCCTTTCACGCCCAGCGGGTTGTGCGTGCAGGGTGTGCCCTTGGCGGTTTCCACGGTGAAGTCGGGCAGGTCGCCCGCGCGCGGCATGGCGTAGTCCATGTACGAGCCGGTCAGCAGCTGGCCACTGTCGCTGTCGTAGACGCACTGTTCGAGCATGGCCTGGCCGAGGCCCTGGCCGATGCCGCCGTGCACCTGGCCTTCGACGATCATCGGGTTGATGATGTTGCCGAAGTCGTCGACCGCCGTGAACTTCACCACCTGCGACTCGCCGGTGTCCGGATCGACTTCCACTTCGCACACGTAGGCGCCCGACGGATAGGTAAAGTTTGTCGGGTCGTAGAACGCGTTCTCGTTCAGGCCCGGCTCCAGCTTGTCGAGCGGGTAGTTGTGCGGCACGTAGGCGGTCAGCGCGACTTCGCCGAAGGTCTTGGTGCGGTCGGTGCCGGCCACGCGGAACACGCCGTTGCTGAATTCGATGTCGGCGTCGGATGCCTCCAGCAAATGCGCGGCGATCTTCTTGGCCTTGGCCTCGATCTTATCGAGCGCCTTCATGATCGCCGAACCGCCCACTGCCAGCGAGCGCGAGCCGTAGGTGCCCATGCCGAACGGCACGCGGCCGGTGTCGCCGTGCACGATCTCGACCGATTCCAGCGCGATGCCGAGCCGGTCCGCCACGATCTGCGCGAAGGTGGTTTCGTGACCCTGGCCATGGCTGTGCGAACCGGTGAACACGGTGACGGTGCCGGTCGGGTGCACGCGGATCTCTCCAACCTCGAACAGGCCCGCGCGCGCACCGAGTGCGCCGGCGATGTTCGACGGTGCCAGGCCGCAGGCCTCGATGTAGCAGGAGTAGCCGAGGCCGCGCAGCTTGCCGCGCTGCTTTGCCTCGTCGCGGCGGGCCGGGAAGCCCTTCACGTCGGCCAGTTCCTGCGCGCGCGCCAGGCAAGGCTCGTAGTCGCCGGTGTCATAGGTCAGGCCTACCGGCGTGGCATACGGGAACTGGCGGATGAAGTTCTTGCGGCGCAGCTCGGCCGGATCCATCTTGAGCTCGTGCGCGGCGGTCTCCACCAGGCGCTCGACCACGAAGGTGGCTTCGGGCCGGCCGGCGCCACGGTAGGCATCCACCGGCGCGGTGTTGGTGAACACCGCCTTTACCTCCGCATAGATGGCCGGCGTGGCGTACTGCCCGGCCAGAAGCGTCGCGTACAGGATGGTCGGCACGCTGCTGGCGAAGGTCGACAGGTAGGCGCCCATGTTCGCGGTGGTGTGCACGCGCATGGCCAGGAACTTGCCGTCGCCGTCGAGCGCCAACTCGGCCTTGGTCACGTGGTCGCGGCCGTGGGCATCGGTCAGGAAGGATTCCGAACGCTCGGCGGTCCACTTGATCGGCCGGCCGACCTTCTTCGAGGCCCAGGTCAGCGCCACGTCCTCCGGGTACAGGAAGATCTTGGAGCCGAAGCCGCCGCCAACGTCGGGCGCGATGATGCGCAGCCGCGATTCCGGCAGGCCCAGCACGAAGGCGCCCATCAGCAGGCGTTCCACGTGCGGGTTCTGGTTGGCCACGTAGACCGTGTAGCTGTCGTCCTGGCGCGCATAGCTGGCATTGACCGCGCGCGGCTCGATCGCGTTCGGGATCAGCCGGTTGTTGACGATCTCCAGCGTGGTCACGTGCGCGGCTTTCGCAAAGGCGGCATCGGTCACGGCCTTGTCGCCGTGGCCCCAGGTGTAGCAGGTGTTGGCCGGCACGTCGTCATGCACGAGCGTGGAGGCCGCGGCCGCATCGGCGGCGTTGACCACGGCAGGCAACTCCTCGTAGTCGACCTCGATCTTCTCGGCGGCGTCCTTCGCCTGCATCAGCGTTTCGGCTACCACCAGCGCCACCTGGTCGCCGACATGGCGAACCTTGCCCTGTGCGATGACGGGGTGGGGCGGCTCTTTCATCGGCGAGCCGTCGATGCTGTGGATCAGCCAGCCGCAGGGCAGGCCGCCCACTTTGTCGGCGGCCATGTCCTCGCCGGTCAGCACGGCGATCACGCCGGGCGAGGCCAGCGCGGCGCTCCTGTCGATCGACTTGATGCGCGCATGCGCGTGCGGCGAGCGCACGAAGTAGCCGTAGCTCTGCTGCGGCAGGACGATGTCGTCGGTGTACTGGCCGTTGCCGGTCAGGAAGCGGAAGTCTTCCTTGCGCTTGACCGCCGCGCCGACGAACTTTTGCGATTCGGGTGCGTTCATGGCTGGCCTCCCTTACTCGGCGCTCGTGGCAGCGGCGCCGCGCATGGCGGCCTGCCCCTGCTGCACGGCCTTGACGATGTTGTGGTAGCCCGTGCAGCGGCACAGGTTGCCTTCGAGCTGCTGGCGGATAGTGGTGGCATCAGCGTCTGGCTGTGCCTTCACTAGCGCGGTGGCTGCCATGACCATGCCGGGTGTACAGAAGCCGCACTGCAGGCCATGGCATTCGCGGAAGGCTTCCTGCATCGGATGCAGGCCATTGCCGCCGCCGGCCAGCCCTTCGATCGTCGTGACCTGGGCCCCGTCGGCCTGCACGGCGAGCATATTGCAGGACTTGACCGCGCGTCCGTCCAGGTGGACCGTGCAGGCGCCGCACTGCGCGGTATCGCAGCCGACGTGCGTGCCGGTCAGGCGAAGCTGTTCGCGCAGGAACTGGACCAGGAGGGTGTTGGGTTCTACCTGGGTGTCAACGGGCTTGCCATTGACCGTCAGGCGGATCGGAATCGCCATGCTTGTCTCCATGTGGGTGGACGCGCATGACCAACTCCCCGAAATCCCGAAAAAAACAGCGCGGGACTGGCCACGACGCGGTACTGCCGTTTGCTACGGCTATTTCGTGATATTGGTGCTTCCGGTGCTGCCCACGGCGAATGCCGTGCGGGAGGGGACCCCCCCGGCGGCCGGCGAACGTTTGGCCGCGACGGGCTCTAACAGTTAATCACAAATCGCCGGGCGCTGCCATGCGGGTTGCCCGTGCCCCGAAAGGGGTACGGCTAGAATGCTGACGCCGCCAAGGCACCCCTGGATACCCCGGCCCACGACATGGAAGCGTTCTTCGACTGGCTGTTCGACATCATCGCCCTGCCTAAGGTGGGCCTGCCCGCGATCTTCGTCGTCAGCCTGGTGTCGGCCACGCTGCTGCCGCTGGGCTCGGAGCCGGCCGTGTTCGGCTACGTCAAGCTCAACCCGCATATGTTCTGGCCGGCGGTGGTGGTGGCCACGCTCGGCAATACCGCGGGCGGCGCTATCGACTGGTGGCTCGGCTATGCGGCCAAGCTGGCGCTGGTGCGCTACCGCAAGCGGCGCCAGGCGCGCGAACACGAGCAGGAACACCTTGAGCATCGCGAACATGTGCGCAAGCCCACCAAGCCCAAACTGGACGCGCGCTACTTCCGCTGGATGCGGCGGCTGGGCCCGCCGACGCTGCTGGTGTCGTGGCTGCCGGGCATAGGTGATCCATTGTGCACGTTGGCGGGCTGGCTGCGGCTGTCGTTCTGGCCCAGCCTGGCCTATATGGCGGTCGGCAAATTCCTGCGCTATCTGGCCATGACTGCCAGCCTGCTGTGGATTCCGGACAGTTTTTGGCACAACATTGCCGGAATCTTCAGGGCCTGGTTCTGAATCCTTGTGTGCCCGGCAGTACGCAAAGCGGCGCTAAACCCTTGTTCCGACACGGGTTGTGTCATGTTGCGGCGCGGCGAAACCGTGCCATGCAGTACAATCGCGCTTTAATGAACGATCGGCGCACACCTTCAGTGCGCAGCAGGAAGCGGTCCCCCCATGAACGCCCCACTCGTGCTCGACGCCAAGCTGGCCGCGCAGGACGCCCCGCCGCGCCTGCGTGAAATCCCCTATAACTACACGTCCTTTTCGGACCGCGAGATTGTCATTCGCCTGCTGGGCGAAGAGGCCTGGCGCATTCTGGACGAATTGCGCAGCGAGCGCCGTACCGGCCGTTCGGCACGCATGCTGTATGAAGTCCTGGGCGATATCTGGGTAGTGCGCCGGAATCCTTACCTGCAGGACGACCTGCTCGAGAACCCCAAGCGACGCCAGATGCTGGTGAGCGCGCTGCACCACCGCCTGAGCGAGATCGAGAAGCGCCGCGCTGCCGACCGTGCCGTGCATGCCGAGCCGGCCGCCGAGGACCGCTCGCACCGCGTGGAGCAGCTCGTTGCCTTCGCCAAGCAGGCGATCGAGGACTTCAAGAACGAGTTCGCCGCTGCCTATGACCTGCGCAAGCGCGCACAGCGCGTGCTGGGCCGCGTCACGCAGAAGGACAACATCAAGTTCGATGGGCTGTCGCGCGTATCGCACGTGACCGACGCCACCGACTGGCGTGTGGAATATCCGTTCGTCGTGCTGACGCCGGACACCGAGGAAGAGATCGCCGGCCTGGTCAAGGGCTGCTTCGAGCTCGGCCTGACCATCATCCCGCGCGGAGGCGGCACCGGCTATACCGGCGGCGCCGTGCCGCTGACGCCGATGAGCGCGGTCATCAATACCGAGAAGCTGGAACAGCTCGGCCCGGTCGAGCAGACTGACTTGCCAGGTGTCTCGCACAAGGTTGCGACCATCTTCTCGGGCGCCGGCGTGGTGACGCGCCGCGTGGCCGACGCCGCCGACAAGGCCGGCCTGGTGTTCGCGGTGGACCCGACGTCGATTGACGCGTCGTGCATTGGCGGCAACGTGGCCATGAACGCGGGCGGCAAGAAGGCTGTGCTGTGGGGCACCGCGCTGGATAACCTGGCCTGGTGGCGCATGGTCGATCCGGAAGGCAACTGGCTGGAAGTCACCCGGCTGGACCACAACCTGGGCAAGATCCACGACGTGCCGGTCGCCACGTTCGAACTGAAGTGGTCGGACGGCAACCGGGCACCGGGCGAGAAGGTGCTGCGCACCGAGACGCTGGCCATCGAAGGCCGCAAGTTCCGCAAGGAAGGCCTGGGCAAGGACGTCACCGACAAGTTCCTGGCGGGCCTGCCGGGCGTGCAGAAGGAAGGCTGCGACGGCATCATCACCAGCGCGCGCTGGATCCTGCACCGCATGCCGAAGTTCATCCGCACCGTGTGCCTGGAGTTCTTCGGCCAGGCGCGCGATGCCATTCCAAGCATCGTCGAGATCAAGGATTTCCTTGACGGCGAGTCGAAGACCCCGGGTGGCGCCATCCTCGCCGGCCTCGAGCACCTGGACGAGCGCTACCTGCGCGCCGTCGGCTATGCCACCAAGAGCAAGCGCAATGCTTTCCCGAAGATGGTGCTGATCGGCGATATCGTCGGCGACGATGAAGATGCCGTGGCGCGTGCCACGTCGGAAGTGATCCGCATGGCCAACGGCAAGAGCGGCGAGGGCTTCATCGCCGTCAGCCCCGAGGCGCGCAAGAAATTCTGGCTCGACCGTTCGCGCACCGCCGCCATTGCCCGGCATACCAACGCCTTCAAGATCAATGAAGACGTGGTGATTCCGCTGCCGCGCATGGGCGAGTACACCGACGGCATCGAGCGCATCAACATCGAGCTGTCGATCAAGAACAAGCTCGCGCTGGTCGACGCGCTGGAAGCCTTCTTCGCGCGCGGCAACCTGCCGCTGGGCCGCAGCGACGACGCCAACGAGATCCCGAGCGCCGAGCTGCTGGAAGACCGCGTGCAGCACGCGCTCACGCTGCTGCGCGAAATCCGCTCGCGCTGGCGCTACCTGCAGGACCACCTCGACACGCCGCTGGCAGCCGCCAAGGCGTCGCTGATCGCGCACGGCCTGGGTCTGCTCGGCCAGGCCTTCGACGCGCGCCTGGCGCAGCAGCCGGATGCCAATGTGTTCCACCTGCTCCAGGACCGCACCATTCGCGTGTCCTGGAAGGGCGAAGTGCGCGCCGAGCTGCGCAAGATCTTCAACGGCGGCGAGTTCAAGCCCATCCTCGACGAGGCGCAGGCCATCCACAAGGAAGTGCTGCGCGGGCGCGTCTTCGTGGCGCTGCACATGCACGCCGGCGACGGTAACGTGCACACCAACATCCCGGTCAACTCCGACAACTACGACATGCTGCAGGACGCCCACCGCGCGGTGGCCCGCATCATGGACCTGGCCCGCTCGCTCGACGGCGTGATTTCCGGCGAGCACGGCATCGGCATCACCAAGCTGGAGTTCCTGACCGAGGACGAGATCGGCGACTTCCGCGCCTACAAGCAGAAGGTCGATCCGCAGGGCCGCTTCAACAAGGGCAAGCTGCTGCCGGGCGCGGACCTGCGCAATGCGTACACGCCGTCGTTCGGCCTGATGGGGCATGAGTCCATCATCATGCAGCAGAGCGATATCGGCGCCATTGCCGACAGCGTCAAGGATTGCCTGCGCTGCGGCAAGTGCAAGCCGGTGTGCGCCACGCACGTGCCGCGCGCGAACCTGCTGTACAGCCCGCGCAACAAGATCCTGGCCACCTCGCTGCTGGTCGAGGCCTTCCTGTACGAGGAACAGACCCGCCGCGGCGTGTCGATCAAGCACTGGGACGAATTCTCCGACGTGGCCGACCACTGCACGGTGTGCCACAAGTGCGCGACGCCGTGCCCGGTGAAGATCGACTTCGGCGATGTGTCGATGAACATGCGCAACCTGCTGCGCAAGATGGGGCAGAAGAAGTTCAACCCCGGCACGGCCGCGTCGATGTTCTTCCTGAACGCCACCAGCCCGGAAACGATCAACCTGACCCGCAAGGTCATGATCGACTGGGGCTACAAGGCGCAGCGCCTGGGCAATGAGGTGCTGAAGAAGTTCGCGAAGAAGCAGACCGCGCATCCGCCGGCCACGGTGGGCAAGCCGCCGGTGCGCGAGCAGGTGATCCACTTCATCAACAAGAAAATGCCGGGCAACCTGCCCAAGAAGACCGCGCGCGCGCTGCTCGACATCGAGGACAACGAGATCGTGCCGATCATCCGCGACCCGAAGGCGACCACGCCGGAAACGGAAGCGGTGTTCTACTTCCCGGGCTGCGGCTCGGAGCGGCTGTTCTCGCAGGTGGGGCTGGCCACGCAGGCCATGCTGTGGCACGTGGGCGTGCAGACCGTGCTGCCGCCGGGCTACCTGTGCTGCGGGTATCCGCAGCGTGGCAACGGCCAGTACGACAAGGCCGAGAAGATGGTCACCGATAACCGCGTGCTGTTCCACCGCGTGGCCAACACGCTGAACTACCTCGACATCAAGACGGTGGTGGTCAGCTGCGGCACGTGCTACGACCAGCTCGCCACCTATGAATTCGAGAAGATATTCCCGGGCTGCCGCATCATCGATATCCACGAATACCTGCTGGAAAAGGGCGTGAAGCTCGAAGGCGTGACCGGTACGCGCTACATGTACCACGACCCCTGCCACACGCCGATCAAGACCATGGACCCGACCAGGCTGGTCAATGACCTGATGGGCGGCAACGCGGGCGCCGGCAAGATCGAGAAGAACGAGCGCTGCTGCGGGGAGTCCGGCACGCTGGCGGTGACCCGTCCGGATGTCTCGACGCAGGTCCGCTTCCGCAAGGAAGAGGAGATGACGAAGGGCGCCGACAAGCTGCGCGCCGACGGCTTCACCGGCGACGTCAAGATCCTGACCAGCTGCCCGTCGTGCCTGCAGGGGCTGTCGCGCTACAACGAGGATGCGTCGGTGCAGGCCGACTATATCGTCGTGGAGATGGCGAAGCATCTGCTTGGGGAGAACTGGATGCCGGAGTATGTGGCCAAGGCCAATGCTGGCGGTATCGAGCGGGTGCTGGTGTGACGCGCGTGCAGGGTTGCCCGCTGTGCGAAGCCGACGGCGGCGAACTCGTCTGGATGGGCGACCGCGCGCGCGTGATCCTGGTCGAGCACGACCGCTTTCCCGGCTTTTGCCGCATCGTCTGGAACGACCATGCGGCAGAACTGACCGACCTGGATGACGCCGACCAGGCCTGGCTGATGCGGCTGGTGGCCCGTGTGGAACGCGTGGTGCGCGAGGTCATGACGCCGGACAAGGTCAACCTGGCCGCATTCGGCAATATGGTGCCGCACCTGCACTGGCATATCATTCCGCGTTACCGCTGGGACACCCATTTCCCCGAGGCGATCTGGGCTGCGCCCCAGCGCGCCGCTGACGCAGCGCGCGTGGCAGAACTGGCAAGCCGGCTGCCGGCGCTGCGTACGGCACTTTCCGCGCTGGCTGTGGGCAGCTGAGCCGCGCGGCGGCAACACCTGGCCGGCGGCGCGGAACCGTGCCATGCGGCACGCGTCTGAATCCTGTTGTCATCGCAAGGGCCGCCGCGGCCGTTGCTCATTCCAGAAGAACAAGCCCGCCGCAGCGCCGGCGGGCGCACCGCTGCCGCTATGTCCACCACACCGACTTCCGTCACCGTACCGGGCCCGGCTGTTCCCGCCCGGGCCCTCAAGATCCAGAGCCGGCTGCGCATGGCCGCGACCTGGGCGCTGATCAAGCCCTACTGGAAGTCCGAAGACCGCAAGGCTGGGCTTGGCCTGCTCACCCTGGTGGTGGCGCTCAACCTGGGTATCGTCTATATCAACGTGCTGCTCAACGAGTGGAACCGCGTGTTCTACAACGCGCTGGAGCAGCGCGACTATGCGTCGTTCAAGGTGCTGCTGCTGCGGTTCTCGTGGATCGCGGCGTTCTTCATCGTGGCCGCCATCTCGCGGCAGTACTACACGATGATGCTGCAGATGCGCTGGCGCACCTGGATGACGGGCCAGTTCATGGGCCACTGGATGGGGCACCAGGCGTACTACCGGATCGAGCAGACGCATACCACCGACAACCCTGACCAGCGTATTTCGGACGACTTGCGCCAGTTCACCGACGGCGCGCTGTCGCTGTCGCTGGGCTTGCTCAATTCGGTGGTGACGCTGCTGTCCTTCGTCGGCATCCTGTGGACGGTATCCGGCCCGATCAGCCTTGCGCTGGGCGGCAACGAGATCGTGATCCCGGGCTACATGGTGTGGTTTGCAGCTGGCTACGCGGTGATCGGCTCGCTGATCGCGCATGTCGTCGGACGGCCGCTGATCGGCCTGAATTTCCAGCAGGAACAGTACGAGGCGGATTTCCGTTTCACGCTGGTGCGGCTGCGCGAGAACAGCGAACCCGTGGCGCTGTACCGCGGCGAGCCGACCGAGCAGGCCGGCCTGCGCGCGCGCTTCGACCGCATCCGCGCGAACTGGAACCAGCTCATGCGCTATACGCGGCGGCTGACGTTCGTCAGTTCCGGCTACGCGCAGTTCGCCATCATCTTCCCGATCCTGGTGGCGGCGCCGCGCTACTTCGCCGGCAAGATGACGCTGGGCGGCCTGATGCAGACCAGCTCGGCCTTCGGCCAGGTGCAGGGCGCGCTGTCGTGGTTCGTGGACAGCTACGCGACGCTGGTGGGCTGGAAGGCGGCAGCCAACCGCTTGATCGATTTCCAGGAGGCGATCCGCGTGGCCGAGCGGCAGGACCAGGCGCATACCGGCGTGCGCGATATCGAGGTCGAACATACTGGCGAGCCGCAGGCGGGCATTCGCGTCGACGGCCTCGGTCTGGCGCTGCCGGTGCGTGCCCACCGCGGCGCGAGCGTCGGCCAGCGCCAGCTGGTGGCGCCGTTCTCGCTGGCCATCGCGCCGGGCGAGCGCTGGCTTGTGAACGGGCCGTCGGGCTGCGGCAAGAGCGTGCTGTTCCGCGCGCTGGCGGGTATCTGGCCGTACGGCAGCGGCACCGTCACGATGCCGGCCGACGCGCGCACGCTGTTCCTGCCGCAGCGCAGCTACCTGCCGATCGGCACGCTCGCCGACGCGCTCGCGTATCCGGACGCAGGCACGGCCCACGCCGCCGAGGCACTGCAGACGGTGCTGCGCCAGGCGCGGCTGCCGCAGCTCGTGGACCAGCTCGACGTCTTCGACAATTGGTCGCTGCGGCTGTCGCCCGGCGAGCAGCAGCGCCTGGCATTCGCCCGCGCGCTGCTGCAGAAGCCCCGCTACCTGTTCCTGGACGAGGCCACCAGCGCGCTCGACGAGGAAACCGAGGGCATCATGTACCGCCTGATGGTCGAGGCATTGCCCGATGCCGCGATCATCAGCATTGCCCACCGCAGCACCGTGGCTGCCTTTCATGGCCGCCGGCTGCGCTATGTGCCCGATGACGGCGCCGGCACCCAGGATGGGCAAGGTGGGGTGGCTGCGGTAAGCTATCGGGTCGTATGCGAGGCGTGACCGCGAGCCGCGGCACGCCAACCCACCTGGCGCCCGCGCCGGCGCACCCACTATGGCAGGCCTCGAGAAAGATACTCCCCATCCCACCGCGCTGACAGTGCACACGCAGTCGCGCGTGCTCGAAATCGGCTTCGAGAACGGGCGCAGCTTCCGGCTGCCGTTCGAATTGCTGCGCGTGTATTCCCCGTCGGCCGAAGTACAGGGCCACGGCCCCGGCCAGGAAGTGCTGCAGACCGGCAAGCGCGAGGTCGGCATCGCCGCCGTCGAGCCCGTGGGCAACTACGCCATCCAGATCCGGTTCACCGACGGCCACGACACCGGCATTTATTCCTGGGACCTGCTGTACCGCCTGGGCGACCAGCAGGATGCGCTGTGGGCCGACTACCTGAAGCGCCTGGAAGCCGCGGGCGTCGACCGCGACACGCCCATGGCGGCTGCCGGCGGCCATGGTTGCGGCCATCACCACTGATCAGTACCTGGAGTCTGAGATATGAGCGAAACCCACTTCGGGTTCGAGAAGGTCGACGAAACGGAGAAGGCCGGCAAGGTTGCCGGCGTGTTCCATTCGGTCGCCAGCAAGTATGACGTGATGAACGACCTGATGTCGGGCGGCATGCACCGGCTGTGGAAGCTGTTCACCATCGCCCAGGCGGGCGTGCGGCCTGGCCACAAGGTGCTGGACATCGCCGGCGGCACAGGCGACCTGGCCAAGGCGTTCGCGAAGCAGGCCGGGCTGACCGGCCAGGTCTGGCTCACCGACATCAACGAATCGATGCTGCGCGTGGGCCGCGACCGCCTGCTCGACAAGGGCATCATCACCCCGGTGGCCCTGTGCGATGCCGAGCGCATCCCGTTCCCGGACAACTACTTCGACCTGGTCACGGTGGCCTTCGGCCTGCGCAACATGACCCACAAGGATGCTGCCCTGGCCGAGATGCGCCGTGTGGTGAAGCCGGGCGGCAAGGTCATGGTGCTGGAATTCTCCAAGGTATGGAAACCGCTGGAGAAGGCCTACGATATCTATTCCTTCAAGGTGCTTCCGTGGCTGGGGCAGAAGGTGGCGGGGGATGCCCCAAGCTACCGTTATCTGGCAGAATCCATCCGCATGCATCCAGACCAGGTTTCACTTGTACGCTTGATGGAACAAGCTGGGCTGGAGAATGTCGAATACTTCAATCTGACGGCCGGAGTGGTGGCGCTCCACGTCGGGCGCAAGTATTAAATCGCCATTCCTGGCTCGAATCCGGCAATCGAATGCCGGTTTTGAGCGGAAACTGACAGGGGATCACTGAATATGTCATCACTTCGCGGAAAATTCCTGGTGGGGTCGCTGATTGCCGCGATCGCGCTCGGCATGGCGCTGGACGCCAATGCCAAGCGCATGGGCGGCTCGCGCAGCATCGGCAAGCAATCGTCCACCGTGACGCAGCAACGCCAGCAGGCGCCGGCGCAGCAGACGCCGTCGCAGCCGGCCCAGCAGCCTGCGCAGCAGGCCGCACCGGCCACCGCCGGGGCTGCCGGCGCGGCCGCCGCGGCTGCGCCCAAGCGCAACTGGGGCGGCATCCTGGGCGGCATCGCCGCCGGCCTGGGCATTGGCTGGCTGCTGTCGCACTTCGGCCTGGGCGGCGCGGCGCTGAGCTTTCTGTCCAACCTGATCCTGATCGCGCTGGTCGCGTTCGTGGTGATGTGGCTGATCCGCAAGTTCCGTGGCGGCAGCCGCCAGCAGCAGCCTGCCTACGCGGGCGCCGGCGCGGGCGGCATGGCTCGCAACGCGGAACCGATGCTGCGCCAGCCGGCTGCCCCGGCCACGGCGGCCGAACCCGTGATGCCCGCTGCCGGCGCAGCGGCGCCGGTAGCCGCTGGCGCTGCCCAGCCCTGGGGTGTGCCTGCCGACTTCGACACCGAAGCCTTCCTGCGCAACGCCAAGGTGCATTTCGTGCGCCTGCAGGCGGCCTGGGATGCCGGCAACCTCGACGACATCCGCGAATTCACGACGCCGGAAATGTTCGCCGAGATCAAGATGGACCTGTCCGAGCGCGGCGCCGAAGTCAACAAGACCGATGTGGTTACGCTGGAAGCGCAGATGCTGGGCATCGAATCGTCGCCGAGCCAGCACCTGGCCAGCGTGCGTTTCTCGGGCATGATCCGCGAGCGCGCCGGCGAAGCGGCGCAGCCGTTTGCCGAGGTCTGGAACCTGGCCAAGCCGGTTTCCGGCTCGGGTGGCTGGCTGCTTGCCGGTATCCAGCAGGAGTCCTGAGTGCCGTCAGTGCCCCATGGCGGTGACGCCAGCGGGGAGTAGCTTAGAATGGAGGGCCCGCGCGCAAGCGCGGGCCTTTTCCGTTTGGAGGCGGTGTCTCACCCTGTGTCAGGCCTGCCAGCCCAGTCGTGCGCAGCACGCCCTTTGCCATGAATCCTCTGCCTTCCGCCCTGGCCGCGCCCGCCGTTGCCGCGCTGAACCACCTGCTCGAACAGGAGCCCTGGGCCCGCGGCCTGCTGGCGCCGTTCGCCGGCCGCGTGGTCCGCTTCGACGCCGCCGCGTTCGCGCTGTCGCTGCGGGTGACCGAGGATGGCGCCACCGAGCTGGCACCCGCGGCCGAAGCGCCGGCAGTCACGCTGCTCGTGCCCCTGCAGCAATGGCCGCTCGTCGCTGCCGACGTGGCGGACGGCGGCCAGGCTGCGGCGATGCGCCATGTGCGCATCGAGGGCGATGCCGAGCTGGCCAACACGGTTTCGATGCTCGCGCGCAACCTGCGCTGGGACGCGGCCGAGGACCTGTCGCGCGCGTTCCGCGGAATCCTGGGCGGGCCGGTCAGCGACAGCCTGGCCCAGCGCATGGTCGACGGTGCGCGCCAGGTGCATGAGCAGGCCACGCGCGTGGGCCGCACGCTGGTGGATAACGTTACCGAATACCTGCTGGACGAAAAGCGGACGCTGGTGCGCCACGTAGCGCTGGATGATTTCGGTACCGATGTGGGCCGCCTGCGCGATGACCTTGCCCGCCTGGAGAAACGCCTGGAGCGGCTGGAGCGCACCCGCCCCGCCGCCCCGACGGCGCTGCCGTCCGCCCATCGCTGATCGCGCCGCCGGCATGACGCCCACTTTTGCTGCGGCCCGCACCGCGCAGCGCCACCGTTCCCTGAATACCAATACCGCCGCATGACCCGCCTTCTGCGCCTCGGCAAGATCCTCTTCGTCATCCTGTACTACGGCCTGGACGAGCTCGTGCTCTCCGGCTTCCAGAACCGCAAGATCCGCTTCCTGGTCCGCGTCATGACCATCGGGCGCAAGCTGGACATGCCGCGCGGCGAACGCCTGCGGCTCGCGCTGACCAAGCTGGGGCCGATCTTCGTCAAGTTCGGCCAGGTGTTGTCCACCCGGCGCGACCTGATGCCGCCGGACATTGCCGACGAGCTGGCCATGCTGCAGGATCAGGTGCCGCCGTTCGATTCGGTGGTCGCCGTGAAGATCATCGAGCGTTCGCTGGGTCGGCGGCTCGACGATCTCTTCGAAACTTTCGAGCACCAGCCCGTGGCGAGCGCGTCGATCGCGCAGGTGCACTTCGCCACGCTCAAGGGCGGCCCCAGCCACGGCCGCGAGGTCGCGGTGAAGGTGCTGCGCCCGGGCATGCTCCCGGTGATCGACAGCGACCTGGCGCTGATGCGCGACATGGCCACCTGGCTGGAACGCTTCTGGGCCGACGGCAAGCGCCTGAAGCCGCGCGAAGTCGTGGCCGAGTTCGACAAGTACCTGCACGACGAACTGGACCTGATGATCGAGGCGGCCAACGCCAGCCAGCTCCGCCGCAATTTCGCCGACACCAGCCTGCTGCTGGTGCCCGAGGTGTTCTGGGACTGGTGCAGCAGCACGGTGTTCGTGATGGAGCGCATGCACGGCATCCCGATCTCGCGCACCGAATCGCTCAAGGCCGCCGGCGTCGACATGCACCAGCTCGCGGAAGAGGGCGTGGAGATCTTCTTCACGCAGGTGTTCCGCGACGGCTTCTTCCATGCCGACATGCACCCCGGCAATATCCTGGTGTCGGTGCAGCCCGAGACCTTCGGCCGCTACATCGCGCTGGACTTCGGCATCGTCGGTGCGCTGTCCGAGTTCGACAAGAACTATCTCGCGCAGAACTTCATCGCCTTCTTCCGCCGCGACTACCACCGCGTGGCGCTGCTGCACGTGGAATCCGGCTGGGTGCCGCCCGATACGCGCGTGGAGGAGCTGGAAAGCGCGGTGCGCGCCTGCTGCGAGCCGTACTTCGACAAGCCGCTCAAGGAAATCTCCCTCGGCATGGTGCTGATGCGCCTGTTCCAGACCTCGCGCCGCTTCAACGTCGAGATCCAGCCGCAACTGGTGCTGCTGCAGAAGACGCTGCTCAATATCGAAGGCCTGGGCCGCCAGCTAGATCCGGACCTGGACCTGTGGAAAACGGCGAAGCCCTTCCTCGAACGCTGGATGCACGAGCAGGTGGGCTGGAAGGGCGCGTGGGAACGGATCAAGGTCGAGGCGCCGCTGTGGGCCAAGATGCTGCCCGACTTCCCGCGCCTGGCGCACCAGTTCCTGGAGCGGCGCGCGCTGAATACCAATGGCGAGCAGGAACGGCTGCTGGCCATGCTGGTGACCGAGCAGCGCCGTACCAACCGGCTGGTCGGCACCGCGCTGCTGCTGGTGGGCGGCTTTATCGCCGGCATCGTGCTGACGCATATGCTGGCCTGGGCCGGCTACTGGTAGAACGAAGGAGACACGATATGACCCCCGCCGACAAGGCACCGGCGCCGCCGGAGTTCAGTACTCGCAACGCGGCGGATCCGGCATTCTGGGACGAACGCTTCGAACAGGGCTTCACGCCCTGGGACCTGCATGGCGTGCCCGCCGAGTTCCAGCAGTTCATTGCTGGCAACCAGCCATGCCCGACGCTGGTGCCCGGCTGCGGCAACGGCTGGGAAGCGGGCTGGCTGTTCGAGCGTGGCTGGCCGGTTACGGCCATCGACTTTTCGCCGCAAGCGGTCGCCTCGGCCCGCCGCGCGCTGGGTCCGGCCGGCACGATCGTGCGCGAAGCGGATTTCTTCGCCTTCACACCGGAGCCGCGCTGCGAGCTGATCTACGAGCGCGCTTTTCTTTGTGCACTGCCGCCGATACTGCGCGAAGCCTACGGCGAGCGCGTGGCGGCATTGCTGCCGCCCGGCGGCCTGCTGGCCGGCTATTTTTTCCTGGGCGACAAGCGCGGCGGGCCGCCGTTCGCCATGCCCGCATCCGACCTCGATGACTTGCTCGGACCCGCTTTCGAGCGTATCGAGGACCGTCCTTCCGCCGCGCCGCTGCAGGTTTTTGAGGGGCAGGAGCGCTGGCAGGTCTGGCGCCGGCGGACGGACTGAGCGGCAGCACGGGTTTGCGCCGGAACAACGGCAGCCGGGCCCGACAGTGCCGGTCGCGATGCACGACCCTGGCGATTTGCCACCCGTCGGGAATTTTTTTCTTCCGCGAAGGTCTCCGTCGCTATAATCCGCGTTTTGATTCGGCTACGACCGCAGGCCAAGTGCGCCATCCCGCTCAGGGACAGGCGTCCCAATGCCCCTCAAGCGGCCCCGACCGATGAATTGGACTCCGGGCAGGCAGGCGCAAGACATAGCAGCCGGCCCGGCATTCGGTTTTTCGCCACAAGGGCAATTTCTGCATAGGGCAGCGGCATGCTGATCTGGTTCGTCATCATCTACTGGGTAATCTCGGTCGGCATCGGCCTGTGGGCGGCGCTGCGCGTGCGCAACACCACCGATTTCGCCGTCGCCGGTCGCAGCCTGCCGTTCTACGTCGTCACCGCCACCGTCTTCGCCACCTGGTTCGGTTCCGAAACCGTGCTGGGCATCCCCGCGGTATTCCTGAAAGAGGGCCTGTCAGGGGTCGTGTCCGACCCGTTCGGCTCGTCGCTGTGCCTGATCCTGGTGGGCCTGTTCTTCGCGCGTCCGCTGTACCGCATGAACCTGCTTACCATCGGCGACTACTACCACAACCGCTACGGGCGGCTGGCCGAGGTGCTGACCACGCTGTGCATCGTGGTGTCGTACCTGGGCTGGGTCGCGGCGCAGATCAAGGCGCTCGGGCTGGTGTTCTATACGGTCTCTGACGGCGCGCTGTCGCAAGAGGCCGGCATGATGATCGGCGCGGCCAGCGTGCTGGTGTACACCCTGTTCGGCGGCATGTGGTCGGTCGCCGTGACGGATTTCATCCAGATGATCATCATCGTGGTCGGCATGCTCTATATCGGCTACGAAGTCAGCGGCCAGGCCGGCGGCGTGGCGGCGGTGGTGTCGCATGCGGCGGCGGCCGGCAAGTTCGAGTTCCTGCCTTCGCTGGACCTGGTGCAGATCATCGGGTTTTCCGCGGCGCTGTTCACCATGATGCTGGGCTCGATTCCACAGCAGGATGTGTTCCAGCGCGTGACGTCGTCACGGACCGAGCACATCGCCGGGCGCGCGTCCGTGCTTGGCGGCGTGCTGTATTTCTTCTTTGCCTTCATTCCGATGTTCCTGGCCTACTCGGCCACGCTGATCGATCCGGACATGGTGGCGAAATACATCAATTCGGATTCCCAGCTGATCCTGCCCAGCCTGATCCTGCAGCATGCACCGATGTTCGCGCAGGTGATGTTCTTCGGCGCGCTGCTGTCGGCCATCAAGAGTTGCGCCTCGGCTACGCTGCTGGCGCCGTCGGTGACCTTTGCCGAGAACATCCTGCGGCCGTATTTCCGCCATCTCGATGACAAGCAGTTCCTGCGCGTGATGCAGACGGTCGTGCTGGTGTTCACGGGCACCGTGACCCTGTTCGCGCTGAATTCGCACCTTTCGATCTTTCATATGGTCGAAAATGCCTACAAAGTCACGCTGGTGTCCTCATTCGTGCCGCTCGCCTTCGGCATGTTCTGGAAACCGGCCACGCGCCAGGGCGGCCTGGCGGCCATCCTGCTGGGCCTTGCGTCCTGGCTGACCTGCGAAGTCGCCTTTGCCGATGCGATGATGCCGCCACAGATGGTCGGCCTGCTGTTCTCGATCGGCGGCATGGTGGTCGGTTCGCTGCTGCCGCAGTGGATTGCGGATCACGCGCCGGTCAAGGAAGTGCATATCGCCTGATTGCCGTCCGGGGGGACGGCTCCCCCGATCCAACGATCCTGGCCCCGGCTGGCCAGGTGTGTCGCTTTGTGCCCGCATTTCCGCCCGTCAGGCAACCCCATAAAGGTTTATAATTCAAAGCTTTGCATCGTCGTGCGCGGTCGCGCGGGCGGTGCCCGCACTGTTCCGATCCAGATTTTTCGCGAAAGACACACCATGCCGATCTATGCCTACCGTTGCGACGCCTGCGGCCACGGGCGCGATGTGCTGCAGAAAATGAGCGATGCCCCGCTCACCGACTGCCCGTCCTGCGGCGCTGCCGGGACCTTCAAGAAGCAGCTTACCGCGGCCGGCTTCCAGCTCAAGGGTTCGGGCTGGTACGTGACCGATTTCCGCGGCGGCAGCGGTGGCACCAGCGCCACGGCATCGTCGGGCACGGCTGCTGGCGCCGCGGCGGCGTCGACCGAATCTTCGGCCAGCACGTCGGACAGCACCACGTCGGCAGCGCCCGCGGGCGGTTGCGGCAGCGCCTGCGCCTGCCACTGATCGCAGGACGGCCGTGGTCGCAAAGAAAACTTCCGCGCTGAAGACCTGGTTCCTGACCGGGCTGCTGGTGCTCGTGCCGCTGGGCATTACGCTGTGGGTGCTCAGCCTGATCATCGGCACCATGGACCAGAGCCTGGCGCTGCTGCCGGAAGCCTGGCGGCCGGACCAGCTCCTGTTCGGCAAGCGGGTGACGGGCCTTGGCGCCATCCTGACGCTGCTGTTCATCCTGCTGGTCGGGCTGCTCGCGCACAACTTCATCGGCCAGCGCCTGGTGCGCTGGTGGGAAGCGCTGCTGGGCCATATCCCGGTGGTGGGCCCGATCTACACCAGCGTCAAGCAGGTGTCCGACACGCTGCTGTCGTCGTCGGGCAATGCGTTTCGCAAGGCGCTGCTGGTGCAGTATCCGCGTGAAGGCTCGTGGACCATCGCCTTCCTGACCGGGCGTCCAGGCGGCGACGTGCAGAACCACCTGCAGGGCGAGTACGTCAGCGTCTACGTGCCGACCACGCCCAACCCGACCTCGGGCTTCTTCCTGATGATGCCCAAGGCCGACACCATCGAACTCGACATGACCGTCGATGCCGCGCTCAAGTACATCGTTTCGATGGGCGTGGTGGCACCGGCGGAACTGCCCCGCAAGAACGGCGGCCCGAGCCGCCCGGCGGATCCCGTCGGCCCTGCCGTTGCCCCTGCCTCCGTGGCCGGGCGCGAGGCCGAGGCCGAGACGGCCGATCCTTCGCATACCAATTGATCACGGGCCGCCCGGCGGGCGGCTGCGTATTACCGGGAAATCTCCTATGTCTTCCATGCGTACTCACTACTGCGGTCTGGTGACCGAACAACTCTCGGGCCAGGAAGTGGCCCTGACCGGCTGGGTCCAGCGCCGCCGCGACCATGGCGGCGTGATCTTCATCGACCTGCGCGACCGCGAAGGCCTGGTGCAGGTGGTGTGCGACCCGGACCGCCCGGAGATGTTCAAGGCCGCGGAAGAGATCCGCAACGAGTACTGCATCCGCATCACCGGCAAGGTGCGTCCGCGCCCGGCCGGCACCGAGAATGCCAACCTGACCTCGGGCAAGATCGAGGTGCTGTGCCATGAGCTGACCGTGCTGAACCCGTCGGTCACGCCTCCGTTCCAGCTCGACGACGACAACCTGTCGGAAACCACGCGCCTCACGCATCGCGTGCTGGACCTGCGCCGCCCGCAGATGCAGTACAACCTGCGCCTGCGCTACAAGGTGGCGATGGAAGTGCGGAAGTACCTGGACGCGCAAGGCTTCATCGACATCGAAACCCCAATGCTCGGCAAGAGCACGCCCGAAGGCGCGCGTGACTACCTCGTGCCGTCGCGCGTGAACCCGGGCCACTTCTTCGCGCTGCCGCAGTCCCCGCAGATCTTCAAGCAGATGCTGATGGTGTCGGGCTTCGACCGCTACTACCAGATCACCAAGTGCTTCCGCGACGAAGACCTGCGCGCCGACCGCCAGCCGGAATTCACGCAGATCGACTGCGAGACCTCGTTCCTGACCGAGCAGGAGATCCGTGACCTGTTCGAGGACATGATGCGCGTGGTGTTCAAGAACGCCATCGATGTCGACCTGGACGCCAAGTTTCCCGTGATGGAGTTCCGAGAAGCCATGGCCCGCTTCGGCTCGGACAAGCCGGACCTGCGCGTGAAGCTGGAATTCACCGAGCTGACCGACGTGATGAAGGACGTCGACTTCAAGGTATTCTCGGGCCCCGCAAACAGCGACAGCGGCCGCGTGGTCGGCCTGCGCGTGCCGGGCGGCAGCGCGATTTCGCGCGGCGAGATCGATGCCTACACCCAGTTCGTCGGCATCTACGGCGCCAAGGGGCTGGCCTGGGTCAAGGTCAACGAAGTGGCCAAGGGCCGTGACGGCCTGCAATCGCCGATCGTCAAGAACCTGCATGACGCGGCGATTGCCGAGATCCTGAAGCGCACCGGCGCCCAGGACGGCGACATCATCTTCTTCGGTGCCGACAAGGCCAAGGTGGTCAACGACTCCATCGGCGCGCTGCGCCTGAAGATCGGCCACTCGGAGTTCGGCAAGGCCAGCGGCCTGTTCGAGGACGCCTGGAAGCCGCTGTGGGTGATCGACTTCCCGATGTTCGAGTACGACGAGGAAGACGCCCGCTGGGTCGCCATGCACCACCCGTTCACGAGCCCCAAGGACGAGCATATGGAGTACCTGGAGACCGATCCGGGCAAGTGCATCGCCAAGGCCTACGACATGGTGCTGAACGGCTGGGAAATGGGCGGCGGCTCGGTCCGTATCTACCGTTCGGATATCCAGAGCAAGGTGTTCCGCGCGCTGAAGATCAACGACGAAGAGGCGCGTGCCAAGTTCGGCTACCTGCTTGATGCGCTGCAATATGGCGCGCCCCCGCACGGCGGCCTGGCGTTCGGCCTGGACCGTATCGTCACCATGATGGCCGGTGCCGATTCGATCCGCGACGTGATCGCCTTTCCGAAGACCCAGCGCGCCCAGGACCTGCTGACGCAGGCGCCGAGCGCGGTCGACGAGAAGCAGCTGCGCGAGCTGCATATCCGCCTGCGCGCCGCCGAGCCGAAGACCACGGTCTGAGCCGGACAGTCCTGAGCTACAAAAAGCCGCGCCTTGTGCGCGGTTTTTTCGTTTCCGGTCCCAAGTGATTCCCGCGCTGGCTGCGCGCCGAAGTTTCCATTTGTTACTGGCCGGAACATGGCCCCGGATGGCAATGTCTCTTTCTATCTTAGGCGCTGACCGAGCCCCCGCCTTGAGGTGGCCGGCGCGCGGGAGGAATATGACGTGAACCTGGACACAGACCTGATCCGCCAGTTCTTGCTGGCGCATGCCGAAACGATCCTGACCTGGCTAGTTGCCGGCCTGGTGATGATGCTGCTCGCACGCTTCGAACTGCGCCGCGCGGTACGCAAGTCGGCGCAGGCCATGTCGGAATCGGTGGCGACGACCGTGGCGGCCTGTGTGCCCGACGTTGCCCACGCCGCCGCGCAGGCGACCAGCGGCGTGCCGGCCGTGGAGCCGGTCGCATCGCAGCGCGCCGAAGCCCTGCGGCGCGTGGCGCTGGACACCGTTGCCGCCGTGATGGCGCGCGGCCGCTGGCTCGATGAACTGGGCAACCTGCGGTTGCCCGACGACGCCTTGCTGACCGGTCAGCGCGCCGCCGGGGCCGACCCGCTGCTGGTGGTGGCACCGCAGCCCGTGGTGCAGGCCTACTTGTTCGCGCAGCGTACCTTCGAGGAAGAGGCCGCGCGCGTGCAGGACAGCCGGCGCGGCGCCCAGCGCCAGCAGGACGCCCTCCATGCACTGGAAGCCGAAGCTGCCCAGGTCGAGCAGGAGACGGCCAGCATCGTGCTGCGCTTCGAACAGGTGAATGCCCAGTCGGCGCAGGGCGGGGAAGCCGGCGACTACCAGCGCTTCCTGATTCAGAAATACAACACGCTGGGCCAGCGCGAGAAGGAAATCGTCCAGCAGCGAGGCACGCTGCGCGAGCAGGCGCAGGCCAGTGCCGAAGACCTGGCTTTCCAGGCGCGCGAAGCCGCGCAGCGCTACCGGGAATCGCTCGCGCCGCTCATGCAGCAGCTGCGCGAGGCCTGGGGGCATGGCGACGCACCCGATGTCTTCGACACCTGGCTGCGCACCGACCCGATGCATGCCGAGGCACAACGCGACGCGGCCTGACGGCCTGGATACGGCGGGGCATTCGCGTGGCAAGCGGGCGCGGCTGCGCTATCCTACTGGGTGTCCATCGGACCCTGTTCCATGCCCTACAAGATTCCTGAATCCGTGCTGGTCGTGATCTACACGCCAGATCTCCAAGTGCTGTTGCTGGAACGCGCCGACCGGCCGGGCTTCTGGCAGTCCGTGACGGGCAGCCTGGATACCCTTGACGAGCCCCTGTCGCTGACCGCCGCGCGGGAAGTGTTCGAAGAGACCGGCATCATCGCCGGCGAACACCAGCTCACCGACTGGCAGCACACCATCCAGTACGACATTTACCCGCAGTGGCGCCACCGGTATGCGGCGGGCGTCACGCGCAATACCGAGCATTGGTTCGGCCTGTGTGTATCCGGGCCGCTCCCCGTGACGCTGGCGCCGCGCGAGCACCTGCAGTCGCAATGGCTGCCATGGGAGGCGGCGGCGCAGCAGTGCTTTTCCAGCAGCAACGCGGAGGCAGTGCGCCAACTGGCCTGGCGCGCCGCAGGCAGGCCAGCCGTCTGTGGAGCTGGCTGATGAAGCTGCGAGTCGTCACCTACAACATCCACAAGGGCGTGACCGGCATCTCGCGCCGCCCGCGCATCCAGAACGTGCGCGCCGGGCTGCAGGCCATGGACGCCGATATCGTGTTCCTGCAGGAAGTGCAGGACCGCAACGACCGCCTGGTCGCCGCGGCACTGTTCGATCCGGATCACACGCAGCTGAACTACCTGGCCACCGACGCGTACCCGCACTCCGTGTACGGGCGCAACGCCGTCTACGACCATGGCCACCACGGCAACGCGATCCTGTCGCGCCATCCGATCCTGATGTCGGAGAACCTCGATATCTCCGACCACCGCTTCGAGCAGCGCGGCCTGCTGCACGCGGTGGCCGACGTGAATGGCGTGGAAGCCCATCTTATCTGCGTGCATTTCGGCTTGTTCGCGCGCAGCCGCGCCCGGCAGGCCGAGGCGCTGGTCGAGCGCGTGCGCAACGTCGTGCCGCTTTCGGCGCCACTGGTGATCGCCGGCGATTTCAACGACTGGAACCACCGGCTCGACGCGCAGATCTGCAACACGCTGGGCGCAGTGGAAGCGTCGCATGCGCGCGGGGCACGTCTGCACACCTTTCCGAGCCATATGCCGTGGTGGCAGCTCGACCGCATCTATGTGCGCGGCTTCGAGATCGAACGGGCGCATGCGCTGACCGGACGCGACTGGGCGCAGCGCTCCGACCATGTGCCACTGGTGGCGGAGCTGGCGCAAAGCGCCAACAACGACAGCGCGGCCGCCGGCAAGGCTGCCTAGCTGTTCCCGGTCTCCTCCAGCCGGCTGCGGATGAAGTGGAAGATGGCGTCGGGATCGGCCAGGTCCAGCACCTGCAAGGACGTCATCTGCGCCACTACCGCCGGCGCATCGGTGGCAACGGCGACCACGCCGGGCACCTCATTCCATAGCGGCGCACGCCCCAGCGACGGGCGGAAGACTTCCAGTTTCGGGAAATCGCTGCGCTTGTAGCCTTCCACCAGGACGAGGTCGGTATCCGCTGGCAGCACGGCCAGCGCGTCGTCGAGCTCGGGCGATGGGATGTCCTCGGGATAGTGGCGCATCAGCGTCATGTGGCGCGCGCCGACCAGCACCACGTTGCTGCAGCCGCCCTCGCGCATGCGCCACGAGTCCTTTCCCGGCGTGTCGGGGTCGAAGCCATGGTGCGTATGCTTGATGCCGTTGACCCGCATGCCGCTGGCGACGAAGCGCGGGATCAGCGCGTCCAGGAGCGTGGTCTTGCCGCTGCCGGACGAGCCGGTGATGCCGAATACCTTCACGGTGCTATCCCTTGGTGCCTGAGTGCATCGACGATAGCAGAGATGCGCCGCACCATGTGCAGATGGCGCCGTGTGTCCCATAATCGCGTCATGTCACGGATATCCGACACCGACAAGCTGACCGCCACGCGTGCCACTGCCGTGGCGCATGTTGCGGCGCGGGATGACGGCGCCGGCACGGCCGCGCGTGCGGGACGGCGGCGCCTGCTTCGCTGGGCCGGACGGCACAGCAAGCCCGTGGGCGGCAACCAGGTGCGCCTGCTGAGCGGAGGGCGCGATTTCTTCCCGGCGCTGATCGAGGCTATCGACGCGGCGGCCTTCCAGGTCATCGTGGAAACCTATATCTACGCCGATGACGAAGTCGGGCGCGCCGTGAGCGATGCGCTGATCCGCGCGGCGGCGCGTGGCGTATCGGTACGGCTCACGGTGGACGGCTTCGGTGCCGGCGATATGTCAGCCGAACTCACGCAGCGCTTGCGCGATGGCGGCGTGCAGCTGCGTGTCTACCGCGTCCTGCACGGCTTCCGGCTGGCGCGCCGGCATCTGCGCCGCCTGCACCGCAAGCTGGCGGTGATCGACCGGCGCGTGGCGTTCGTGGGCGGCATCAACATCATCGACGACTACAACCATGGGCCCTTCGAGCAGGAAGGGCTCGGGGCCCGCTACGACTTCGCCGTGGAAGTGCGGGGGCCGCTGGTGGACCGCATCGCGTTGACCGCCGAACGCCTCTGGTGGCGCCTGTCGCTACGCGGCGAACTGCGCGGCGTCGGCCTGGCCGGCGCCGCGGCGGGCTACCCGCTCGTCACCGACCTGCCGCCGCGGCACGAGGCCGAGGGCAGCGTGCTGGCGGCGCTGCTGCTGCGCGACAACCTGCGCAACCGCCGCACCATCGAACGGGAATACCTGCGCGCGCTGGGCGTGGCGCGTGACGACGTGATCCTGGCTAACGCGTATTTCCTGCCTGGGCACAAGGTGCGGCGCGCGCTGCTGGCCTGCCGCGCGCGCGGCGTACGGGTACGATTGCTGTTGCAGGGCCGCGTCGAATACCGGTTGCAGCATTTCGCCACGCACGCGCTGTATGCCAGCTTGCTGGACGCCGGCGTGGAGATCTACGAGTACGCCGAAAGCTTCCTGCATGCCAAGGTGGGCGTGGTGGACCAGACCTGGGCCACGGTCGGGTCGAGCAATATGGACCCCTTCAGCCTTCTGCTCGCCCGCGAAGCCAACGTCTGCGTTTATGATCCGGCCTTCGCCGCGGAACTGCGCGCGGAACTGGAGTGCGCCATCGCGCAGCGCAGCGTGCGGGTCATGCCGGAAGCCCATGCGCGGCGCTCGACGCTGCGACGCGTGGCGAACTGGGCGGCGTATATGGTGTTGCGTCTTGGCGTCGTCATCGCCGGCGTGACGGGGCGCTACTGAGGCAACGCGCGGATATTGCCACGCAGCATGGCGCTGGCGGCGTGGCTTGTGGCAGCAGGCGGCGTGTTGATGTTGCAACGCAGCCTGTTTAGAAACGTGGGTCTAATTAAAAGCTTGATGGCAACCGGTCGCGACAGAATAATCTGAACGACCGTTCTTTTTTGGCTTAGACTGCGTGCATTCGCGGCGAAAACCGGCATTTGTGCGGCCGCCGCAGGCAATAAGCAACGTCAGGGTCATACGTGGCGCCCAGTGAAGGCGCCACAAGAACGGAGAAATAACATGCGACACCAGTCAGCCCGCCTCGAATCCGCCACCGCTTCCCCCGCGCCGATGCGCAAGGGGGAGATGACACGTGTGGCGATTCTGGATGCCGCACTGGAACTGTCGTCCCGCGACGGGCTCGAGGGTCTGACCATCGGCCTGTTGGCGGAACGCATGCAGATGAGCAAGAGCGGCGTGTTCGCGCATTTCGGTTCGCGCGAAGACCTGCAGGTGGAAGTTGTGCGGGAGTATCACCGGCGGTTCGAGCAGGAGGTGTTCTACCCCTCGCTGCACGAGCCGCGCGGGCTGCCCCGGCTGTGGTCGATGGTGCGCCGGTGGATGGAGAAACGCATCCAGGAAGTGACGACGGGATGCATCTACATCAGCGGTGCGGTCGAGTACGACGACCGCGCGGAAAGCCTGGTGCGTGACGAGCTGGTCAAGAGCGTCACCATCTGGCGTGCCGCGCTGACGCGTGCCATCACGCAGGCCAAGGAAGAGGGGCACCTGCGCGCGGATTGCGATCCGCGCCTGATGCTGTTCGAGATGTACAGCCTTGAACTAGGCTTGCATCATGACGCCCGTTTCCTGCGCCTGCCGGACAGCGCCGAACTTGCCATGGTCGCGCTCAACAAACTGATTCAGTCTTACCGTACCTGAAGCTGCCGCGTACGGACCGTTGCGCCCGCCATCTGCGGGCGGCGCACGGGCGGCGTGGCGGCATCATGAAACTCCAAGGAGCTTTTGATGGGCCAGTACACCGCACCGTTGCGCGACATGCAGTTCGTCCTCCACGAACTGCTCGGCGCTGAAGCCGAACTCAAGGCGATGCCGCCGCACGCGGACATCGACGCGGACACCATCAACCAGGTCATCGAAGAAGCGGGCAAGTTCTGCTCGGACGTGGTGTTTCCGCTCAACCAGGTGGGCGACCGCGAGGGCTGCACCTACGTCGGCGACGGCGTGGTCAAGGCGCCCACGGGCTTCAAGGAAGCCTACCAGCAGTACATCGAGGCCGGCTGGCCCGCGCTGGCGTGCGACCCGGCCTTCGGCGGCCAGGGCCTGCCGATCGTGGTCAACAACGTGCTGTACGAGATGCTGAACTCGGCCAGCCAGGCGTGGACCATGTACCCGGGCCTGTCGCACGGCGCCTACGAGGCGCTGCATGCGCACGGCACGCCGGAACTGCAGCAGGCCTACCTGCCCAAGCTGGTGTCGGGCGTGTGGACCGGCACCATGTGCCTGACCGAGCCGCATTGCGGCACCGACCTCGGCATTCTGCGCACCAAGGCTGAACCGCAGGCCGATGGCTCTTACCTGATCACCGGCACCAAGATCTTCATCTCGGCCGGCGAGCACGACATGGCCGAGAACATCATCCACCTGGTGCTGGCGCGCCTGCCGGATGCGCCGCAGGGCACCAAGGGCATCTCGCTGTTCGTCGTGCCGAAGTTCATCCCCGATGCCAGCGGCAACCCTGGCGAACGCAACGGCATCCAGTGCGGCTCGATCGAGCACAAGATGGGCATCCACGGCAATGCCACCTGTGTGATGAACCTTGATGGTGCGCGCGGCTGGCTCGTGGGCGAGGCCAACAAGGGCCTGAACGCGATGTTCGTGATGATGAATGCCGCGCGCCTCGGCGTCGGCGCGCAGGGCCTGGGCCTGACCGAGGTCGCGTACCAGAACTCGCTGGCCTACGCCAAGGACCGCCTGCAGATGCGCGCGCTGACCGGCCCGAAGGCACCGGACAAGCCCGCCGACCCGATCATCGTGCATCCGGACGTGCGCCGCATGCTGCTGACGCAGAAGGCCTACGCCGAGGGCGGCCGCGCATTCAGCTACTGGACCGCGCTGCAGATCGACCGCGAGCTGTCGCACCCGGACGAGGCCGTGCGCAAGCAGGCCGGCGACCTGGTCGCGCTGCTCACGCCGGTGATCAAGGCCTTCCTGACCGACAACGCCTTCACCAGCACCAACGAAGGCATGCAGGTGTTCGGCGGCCATGGCTACATCTCCGAATGGGGCATGGAGCAGTACGTGCGCGACGCCCGCATCAACATGATCTACGAAGGCACCAACACCATCCAGGCGCTGGACCTGCTGGGCCGCAAGATTCTTGGCGACATGGGCGCGAAGATGAAGGCCTTCGGCAAGATCGTGCAGGAATTCGTCGAGGAAGAGGGCACCAGCGAAGCCATGCAGGAGTTCGTCAACCCGCTGGCCGACCTGGGCGACAAGGTGCAGAAGCTGACCATGGAAATCGGCATGAAGGCCATGGGCAATGCCGATGAAGTCGGCGCCGCCGCAGTGCCGTACCTGCGCGTGGTGGGCCACCTGGTGTTCGCATACTTCTGGGCACGTATGGCCAAGATCGCGCTGGAGAAGGAAGGCAGCGGCGACAAGTTCTACACCGCCAAGCTGGCCACGGCGCGCTTCTATTTCGCCAAGCTGCTGCCGGAAACGGCCGGCGAGATCCGCAAGGCGCGCGCCGGCTCGGCCACGCTGATGGCGCTGGACGCTGATTTGTTCTAAGCCAGACTGTCGTTCCCGCGAAGGCGGGAACCCAGCGTCTTTCAGGGCGCTGGCAGAACACCAAAGTCACTGGGTCCCCGCGTGCGCGGGGACGACGATTTACAACGCTCACTTTGCTCAGGAGCGCTCATGTCCAATTTCATCGTCAAGAAAGTCGCCGTGCTCGGCGCCGGCGTCATGGGGGCGCAGATCGCCGCCCATCTCGTCAACGCGCGCGTGCCGGTGGTTCTGTTCGACCTGCCGGCCAAGGAAGGCCCCAAGAGCGGTATCGCGCTGCGCGCCATCGAGAACCTGAAGAAGCTGTCACCCGCGCCGCTGGGCATCAAGGACGAGGCTGGCCTGATCCAGGCCGCCAACTACGAAGACGATATCGCCCTGCTCAAGGAATGCGACGTGGTGATCGAAGCGATCGCCGAGCGCATGGACTGGAAGCACGACCTGTACAAGAAGGTCGCGCCGCACCTGGGCGCGAACACCATCTTCGCGACCAATACCTCGGGTTTGTCGATCACGGCGCTGTCCGAAGGCTTCGATGCGGACCTGAAGGCACGCTTCTGCGGCGTGCACTTCTTCAACCCGCCGCGCTACATGCACCTGGTCGAGCTGATCCCGACAGCAACCACGCAGCCGAATATCCTCGACAAGCTCGAAGCGTTCCTGACCTCTACGCTTGGCAAGGGCGTGGTGCGTGCGAAGGACACGCCGAATTTCATCGCCAACCGCGTCGGCATCTTCTCGATTCTGGCGGTGTTCGCCGAGGCCGAGAAGTTCGGCATCCCGTTCGACGTGGTCGACGACCTGACCGGTTCCAAGCTGGGCCGCGCGAAGTCGGCCACGTTCCGCACTGCCGACGTGGTGGGCCTGGACACCATGGCGCACGTGATCAAGACCATGCAGGACAACCTGCATGAGGACCCGTTCGCGCCGGTGTACAAGACTCCGGCCGTGCTGAAGGGCCTGGTCGACGCGGGCGCGCTGGGCCAGAAGACCGGTGCCGGCTTCTACAAGAAGGAAGGCAAGGCCATCAAGGTGCTGGATGCCAAGACCGGCCAGTACGTCGAGTCGGGCAAGAAGGCCGACGAGATCGTCGCGCGCATGCTGAAGAAGGCGCCGGCGGAACGCATCAAGCTGCTGCGCGAGTCGACGAATCCGCAGGCGCAGTTCCTGTGGGCGATCTTCCGCGACGTGTTCCACTACATCGCCGTTTACCTCGAGCAGATTGCCGGCTCGGCGGCGGACGTCGACCTGGCGATCCGCTGGGGCTTCGGCTGGAACTCGGGTCCGTTCGAAGACTGGCAGGCTGCGGGCTGGAAGCAGGTTGCGGAGTGGGTGAAGGAAGACATCGAAGCCGGCAAGGCGCTGTCCAAGGCGGCGTTGCCAGCATGGGTGTTCGAGGGTCCGGTCGCCGAAAACCAGGGCGTGCATGCCGCGCAAGGTTCGTGGGCGCCTGCCACGCAGCAGTTCGTCGCGCGCAGCACGCTGCCGGTGTACCAGCGCCAGGTTTTCCGTGCGGCGATTCAAGGCACGGCCACGCTGGATCCGCGCAAGGCCGGCCGCACCGTCGAAGAGAACGACGCCGTGCGCACCTGGGTGGCCGAGGGCCAGGACGACGTGCTGGTGGTCTCGTTCAAGAGCAAGATGAACACCATCGGGCCGGACGTGATCGACGGCCTGACGCGCGCGATCGACCTCGCTGAAGCCGAGTACAAGGGCCTGGTCGTGTGGCAGCCGACGTCGCTGCAGCTCGGCGCGCCGGGCGGTCCGTTCTCGGCGGGCGCTAACCTGGAAGCCGCGATGCCGGCCTTCATGATGGGCGGTGCCAAGGGCATCGAACCGTTCGTCAAGAAGTTCCAGGACGGCATGATGCGCGTGAAGTACTCGGCAGTGCCGGTTGTGTCGGCCGCATCGGGCATTGCGCTGGGTGGTGGCTGCGAACTGATGCTGCATTCGGCGGCACGCATCGCGGCGCTGGAAACCTATGTCGGCCTGGTGGAAGTGGGCGTGGGCCTGGTTCCCGCCGGCGGCGGCCTGAAGGAAGCTGCGCTGGCAGCGGCGCGTGCCGCGCAGGCGGCCGGCAGCACCAACTATCTGCAATTCCTGACCAGCCGCTTCCAGAGCGCGGCCATGGCCAAGGTGTCGGCTTCCGCGCTGGAAGCGCGCCAGATGGGCTACCTGCAGACCTCGGACAAGATCGTCTTCAACGTGCACGAACTGCTCCACGTGGCGCTGAACGAAGTGCGCGCACTGGCAGACGCCGGCTACCGCGCGCCGTTGCCCGCACTGGTGCCGGTGGCCGGCCGCTCGGGCATCGCGACCATCAAGGCATCGCTGGTCAATATGCGCGACGGCGGCTTCATCTCCGCGCACGACTTCCTGATTGCCTCGCGCATTGCCGAAGTGGTCTGCGGCGGCGACGTCGAAGCCGGCTCGCTGGTGAGCGAGGAATGGCTGCTCGCGCTGGAGCGCAAGGCCTTCGTCGACCTGCTCGGCACAAGCAAAACGCAGGAACGCATCATGGGCATGCTGCAGACCGGCAAGCCCGTCCGCAATTAAGGCAGCGAGGAACCGACATCATGAAACAACTGCAAGACGCCTATATCGTTGCCGCGACCCGCACGCCGATCGGCAAGGCGCCGAAGGGCGCGTTCCGGAACACGCGTCCGGACGACCTGCTGGCGACGATCCTGAAGGCCGCCGTGGCGCAGGTGCCGAACCTTGATCCGAAGCTGATCGAAGACGCCATCGTCGGCTGCGCGATTCCCGAAGCACAGCAGGGCCTGAACGTGGCGCGTATCGGCGCGCTGCTGTCGGGCCTGCCGAACACGGTGGGCGGCATCACCGTCAACCGTTTCTGCGCCTCGGGCCTGAGCGCGGTGGCCATGGCCGCCGACCGCATCCGCGTGGGCGAGTCCGACGTGATGATCGCCGCCGGCGTGGAATCGATGAGCATGGTGCCGATGATGGGCAACTCGCCGTCGATGTCGCCTGACATCTTCACGCGCGACGAGAACGTCGGCATTGCCTACGGCATGGGCCTGACCGCCGAGAAGGTCGCGCAGCAATGGAAGGTCGGCCGCGAGGACCAGGACGCGTTCTCGCTGGCCTCGCACCAGAAGGCCATCGCCGCGCAGCAGGCCGGCGAGTTCAGGGACGAGATCACGCCGATCGAGATCGTCGAGAAGTTCCCGAACCTGGCCAGCGGCGAGGTGAGCATCAAGACGCGCACGATCTCGCTGGACGAAGGCCCGCGCCCGGAGACCTCGCTGGAAGGCCTTGGCAAGCTGCGCCCGGTGTTTGCCAGCAAGGGCAGCGTGACCGCCGGCAACAGCTCGCAGACGTCCGATGGCGCCGGCGCGCTGATCCTCGTATCCGAGAAGATCCTGAAGCAGTTCAACCTGGTGCCGCTGGCGCGCTTCGTGTCGTTCGCGGTGCGTGGTGTGCCACCGGAGATCATGGGTATCGGCCCGAAGGAAGCGATTCCCGCGGCGCTGAAGGCGGCTGGCCTGACGCAGGACCAGATCGACTGGATCGAGCTGAACGAGGCGTTTGCCGCGCAATCGCTGGCGGTCATGCGCGATCTGGAGCTTGACCCGGCCAGGGTCAACCGCATGGGCGGCGCCATTGCGCTGGGCCATCCGCTCGGCGCGACCGGTGCGATCCGCTCGGCCACCGTGGTGCACGCGCTGCGTCGCCACAACCTGAAGTACGGCATGGTGACCATGTGCGTGGGTACGGGCATGGGCGCGGCCGGCATCTTCGAGCGCGTCTGAAGCAACCCGCCAGCTGGGGCGCTGCCCGGGCGCCCCATCCCGTCATCGCAGCCACGTATCGCCACGAGAGGTATCCATGAGCATCCGCACCAGCATCGAGCAGGGCATCCTGACGATCGAGTTCAATCGCGCAGAAAAGAAGAACGCCATCACGGCAGCGATGTACCAGGCCATGGCCGACGCCTTGCGCGCTGCCGAGGAAGATCGCGCGGTCCGCGTCATCCTGATCCGTGGCAAGGACGAGATCTTTACCGCGGGCAACGACCTGGAAGACTTCATGCAGCGCCCGCCCACTGGCGGCGAAGGCGCGGAGCAGGCGCCGGTGTTCCAGTTCCTGTACCAGATCAGCCATGCAAGCAAGCCGGTCGTCGCGGCTGTCAGCGGCGCGGCCGTCGGCGTGGGCACCACGCTGCTGCTGCACTGCGATTTCGTCTATGCATCGGAAACGGTAAAGCTGTCGCTGCCGTTCGCGCAGCTCGGCCTGTGCCCCGAGGCCGCATCGTGCCTGCTGCTGCCGCGCCTGGTCGGCTACCAGCGTGCGGCTGAAAAACTGATGCTCGGCGAGCCGTTCGGCGCACAGGAAGCGCACGAGATCGGCCTGGTCACGCGCGTGCTGCCAGTGGCGGAACTGCATGAATTTGCGCTGCAACAGGCGCGCAAACTGGCCGCGCTGCCGGCCTCGTCGCTGCGCGAGACCAAGCGGCTGATGAAGGGCAATGACATGGCGGCCGTGGAGCAGAAGATGGCCGAGGAGGGTGCGGTGTTCCGGCGCATGCTGGTGGCGCCCGAGGCGAAGGAGGCGTTTGCGGCGTTCTTCGAGAAGCGGAGGCCGGATTTTACGAAGTTCAACTGAGCGGGCGAGACGGCGAGCCATCCCGATAAGGCTTCTCTACCGGACGCCTGGCTCCCCTCTCCCGCGAGCGGGAGAGGGGAGAAACCATCAAGTCGGCAACACCCGCGGCTGCCGGCTCTCATCCGTCGCCACATACGTCAGCGTGGCTTCCGTCACCTTGACGATCTCATTGCTGTGCCGCATGCGCTGCGCATAGACCTCGACCGACACCGTGATCGAGGTGCGGCCGGTCTTTTCGATCTCGGCATAGAAGCTCACCAGGTCGCCGACGAACACCGGGTGCTTGAACAGGAAGGAATTGACCGCCACCGTGGCCACGCGGCCCTGGGCGCGCTCGACTGCGGGAATGGACCCGGCAATATCCACCTGCGCCATGATCCAGCCGCCGAACACGTCGCCATGCACGTTAGCATCGGCGGGCATCGGTACGACACGCAGCGCGGGGCTCTTGCCGGCGGGCAGGGCGGGGACGGTATGGGGCGAATTCATTGCGGGCAACCGGAAAGAGGAGAAGGAGGGCAGTGCTGCCCGGCGGCCGCAGCCGGGGGGCGTCCTGCCGGCCGGCGCGATCTCTGCGACAATCGGCCATTGGCCTGAATTCTATCGTATGCGCCGCTATTCCACGACCGCGGAACCGTCCCCCGCACGGCCCGCCACCCTGTTTCCCGGCCAGCGCCCGCCACGCAGCGACTGGCAGACCGTGCGCAACCTGCTGCCCTATGTCTGGCACTACAAGTGGCGCGTGATGTTTGCGCTGGCCTGCCTGGTCGCAGCCAAGGTGGCCAACCTGGGCGTACCGGTGCTGATGAAGCGGCTCATCGACACCATGAACATCACCGCCGGCGACCCGCGCGCGCTGCTGGTGGTGCCGGTCGGGCTGATCGTGGCCTACGGCGTGCTGAGGCTGTCCGCCACGCTGTTCACCGAGTTGCGTGAGATCCTCTTTTCCAAGGTCACGCAGAGCGCGGTGCGGGAAATCGCGCTGCAGGTGTTCCGGCACCTGCACGCGCTGTCGCTGCGCTTCCACCTGGACCGGCAGACCGGCGGCATGAGCCGCGACATCGAGCGCGGCACGCGCGGCATCCAGTCGCTGATCTCGTACTCGCTGTACAGCATCCTGCCGACGCTGGTGGAGATGGCGCTGGTGCTCGGCTTCTTCGTGCTGCACTACGACATCTGGTTTGCCGCCATCACGGGCTGCGCGCTGGTGGGCTATATCGTCTTCACCATCGTTGTGACCGAATGGCGCACGCATTTCCGCCGCCGGATGAACGAGCTCGATTCGCGCGCCAACCAGAAGGCCATCGATTCGCTGCTCAATTTCGAGACCGTCAAGTACTTCGGCAACGAGGAATACGAGGCGCGGCGTTATGACGAGAACCTGCGCAAGTACCGCACGGCGGCGATCCGCTCGCAGAATTCGCTCTCCTTCCTGAATTTCGGCCAGCAGACCATCATCGCGGCCGGGCTGATCCTGATCCTGTGGCGCGCCACCGTGGGCGTGGTGGCGGGCAAGCTGACGCTGGGCGACCTGGTGCTGGTCAACACGCTGATGATCCAGCTCTATATCCCGCTGAACTTCCTTGGCGTGATCTATCGCGAGATCAAGCAGGCGACCACCGACATGGACCGCATGTTCGTGCTGCTGGGCACGCACCAGGAGGTGGCCGATACCGCGGGCGCGCAGCCGCTGAAGGTGCAGGGCGCGGAAGTGCGCTTCCGCCATGTGTGCTTCGGCTATGAATCGAACCGCGTGATCCTGGACGATGTCGATTTCACCATTGCGGCGGGCACTACCACCGCGGTGGTGGGGCACAGCGGCTCGGGCAAGTCGACGCTCGCGCGCCTGCTGTTCCGCTTCTATGACGTCGGCGACGGTGCCATCCTGATCGACGGGCAGGACATCCGCAGCATCACGCAGGAAAGCCTGCGGCGCTCGATCGGCATCGTGCCGCAGGACACGGTGCTGTTCAACGACAGCATCTTCTACAACATCGCCTATGGCCGGCCCGATGCCACGCATGACGAAGTCATCGCGGCGGCGCGTGCCGCGCAGATCGATGGCTTTATCAGTGAGTTGCCGCAAGGCTATGACACGCCCGTGGGCGAGCGTGGCCTCAAGCTTTCCGGCGGCGAGAAGCAGCGCGTGGCGATCGCGCGTACGCTGCTGAAGAACCCGCCGATCCTGGTGTTCGACGAAGCCACGTCCGCGCTGGACTCGCGCACCGAGCAGGCCATCCAGGCCGAGCTGATGCGGCTTGCGCAGAACCGTACCACGCTGCTGATCGCGCACCGGCTGTCCACCGTGGTCCATGCCGACCAGATCCTGGTGATGGACCGCGGGCGCATCGTCGAGCGCGGTACGCACGCCGAGTTGATGCGTGCAGGCGGGCGCTATGCGGAGATGTGGGAAATTCAGGCGCGCAGCGCGGCGCAAGGCGAGACCGTGGCGGACGAACTGGCCATCGACGTCGGCGATGCGACGCAGGATGCCTGAGCGCTGAAGCCGCGCAGCACTGCGCGGGAGAAATCCTGCCAGGTACTGGGCCGCTACGCGTAGTCGAGCGGCAGCGCCGTGGTGTACTTGATCTGCTCCATCGCAAAGCTGGAGCTCACGTCGGCCAGTTCCGCGCCCTGGATCAGCTTCTTGTACACGCGGTCATAGGCGGCGATGTCGGGCACGACCACGCGCAGCAGGTAATCCGTGTCGCCTGCCATGCGATAGAACTCGGTCACCTCGGGAATCGAGGCGACCAGCGCGTGGAACTGCTTGAGCCATTTGACGTTGTGCTGGCTGGTGCGGACCGAGACGAATACCGTCACGCCGGCGTTCAGCTTATCGGCGTCGAGCAGCGCCACGCGCTTGCGGATCAGCCCGGCTTCCTCGAGCTTCTGGATACGGCGCCAGCACGGCGTCGAGGTCAGGCCGACCCGTTCGCCGATTTCGGCCACTGGCACGGTGGCATCTTCCTGCAGGATGGCAAGGATCTGTTTGTCGTAGCGGTCCATTGAACTCTGCGTTTGTTCCCGGGGAGGCGGCAGCCCTTGCACGCCGTCCCCGGAGCGGGCGCGTCAGGCGTCGACGGTCTCAACCAGCAGGTTGACGCCCGTGGAGATCTGGTCCTGGTCCACGCCATACAGGTGCAGCGATACGGCGATGGCGTCGCTGGCATTGCCAAGCGCATGGATGTGCTGCAGGCCCGCCGGCACGCTGAAGGTGGCGCCGGCCCTGCGCTCGGCGCTGCCGGTCTGCGTGGCGCGCTGCGTGGCCGGATCCCACTGGTAGTGGCGCTCGCTCAGGGTGCCGCGCAGCACGCGGTAGGCGCACCAGGTGCGGTGCCCGTGCACGGGGCTGGACTGCCCGGGCCGCCAGACCAGCAGCATGGCCGAGAAGCGCGCGAGCGGATCGGCATAGACGAGGTGGCGGGCATAGCTGTGCGGGTTGCCGAGCAGCGCACCCGGCGGCAGGCAGGCCAGCAGGGTGTCGGCGTCCGGCAGGCAGGTGTCGATATTGCCGGCCACCATGCGCGCGCTGTGCGCGAAGGTTGCCTCCATGCTGCGCGCGAGCTGGCCCAGCGGGCCCGCTTGGAAGGCGGGCGTGCCGCCTGTGGTGGCTGGGCAGGATTGCATGGCTGGCTCCGTGACGTTCTTGGTATGTGGAAATCATAGGTGCGGCGCCGGAGCAAAGGCATGCAATCTGTCGTCCGATATCGGTAAGGTGTGCAAATACATGCTATGAGCATAGCAATCTAAAGAATCAAATGCTATGAATTGGCGACCTATGGGAACGCCTTGCGCGCCAGTGCCGCTGGTGTCCAAGCCGGTGGATAATCCGCGTCATGGAAATCAAATGGCTTGAAGACTTCGTCAGCCTGGCCGAGACGCACAGCTTCTCGCGCTCGGCTGAACAGCGGCATGTTACGCAGCCGGCGTTCTCGCGCCGGATCCAGTCGCTTGAGGCGTGGGTCGGCACGGAGCTGATCGACCGCTCCAGCTACCCGACCAGCCTGACCGCCGCCGGCAAGGTGTTCTACGAGCAGGCGCTGGCGATGCTGGCGCAGGTCAGCGAGACGCGGGCGCTGATGCGGGGCCAGCGCTCGTCGAACGCGCAGGTGCTGGAATTCGCCGTGCCGCACACGCTGTCGCTGACCTTCTTCCCCGAATGGCTCAAGGCGCTCGAGCGCAAGATCGGCACGCTGCCGTGCCGGCTGCGCGCGCTCAACGTGCATGACGCGGTGCTGATGCTGGTGGAGGGCGGCTGCGACCTGGTCATGGTGTACCACCATGCGCGTCAGGCGATCCAGCTAGATCCGGCTCGCTATGACATGCTCGTGCTCGGCATCGAGCGGCTATCGCCCTATAGCGTGCCCGACAGCGCCGGCAAGCCGCTGTACCGGCTGCCCGGCACGGACAAGAAACCGGTGCCGTTCCTGAGCTACACGCCCAATGCCTTCCTTGGCCGCATGGTGGACATGCTGCTGGCCGATACCTCGGAAGCGCTCAAGCTCGACAAATGCTACGAGACGGACATGGCCGAGGCGCTCAAGGTCATGGCGCTGTCCGGACATGGCATGGCTTTCTTGCCCGAGAGCGCAGTGCGCGAGGACGTCGCGCAGGGGCGGCTGGTGCGTGCGGAGTCGGCGCGCGGCCTGCCGCTGTCGATCGACATGGAGATCCGCTTGTACCGCGAACGGCCGGGGGAGAACGGCAACGATCGGCGGGCCACGGCGGCACGGCGCAAGCGGCAGTTGGTGGATCAAGTATGGGCGACACTGGCGTCGGATTAGCGATGGTTTGCTCCCTCTCCCGCCTGCGGGAGAGGGAGCATGTCCGTGGTCTGCAAGAGACGTCCCTTCGTTGACCAGTCACCTTTCAACGTTATGCACATCTTGCATGACCGAATGACCAAACGGCATTGGATTCCGGACCCGCGCCACGCCTAAGCTTGCGGGCATTCTCCACCCCGGAACCAACCGATGTCTTCCGCAGCACCGACCAATATTGCTGGCCAAAAGCACGCACTGCCGTCCTACCTCAACGCCGACAATCTCGGCCCATGGGGCATCTACCTGCAACAAGTGGACCGTGTCACGCCCTACCTGGGCTCGCTGGCACGCTGGGTTGAAACCCTCAAGCGCCCCAAGCGCGCGATGATCGTCGACGTACCCATCGAGCTGGACAACGGCACCATCGCCCACTACGAGGGCTACCGCGTGCAGCACAACCTGTCGCGCGGCCCGGGCAAGGGTGGCGTGCGTTTCCACCAGGACGTGACGCTGTCGGAAGTCATGGCGCTGTCGGCGTGGATGTCGGTGAAGAACGCGGCGGTGAACGTGCCCTACGGCGGCGCCAAGGGTGGCATCCGCGTGGACCCGCGCACGCTGTCGCACGCCGAGCTGGAACGCCTGACGCGCCGCTATACCAGCGAGATCAACATCATCATCGGGCCGAGCAAGGACATCCCGGCGCCGGACGTCAACACCAATGCCCAGGTGATGGCGTGGATGATGGACACCTATTCGATGAACTCCGGCAGCACCGCCACCGGCGTCGTGACCGGCAAGCCGATCTCGCTGGGCGGCTCGCTGGGTCGTCACGAGGCGACCGGCCGCGGCGTGTTCGTGGTCGGGTCCGAGGCCGCGCGCAATATCGGCCTGGAGATCAAGGGCGCCCGCGTGGCCGTACAGGGCTTCGGCAACGTCGGTGCCGTGGCCGCCAAGCTGTTCCATGAGGCCGGCGCCAAGGTGGTGGCCGTGCAGGACCACCGCGTCTCGCTGTACAACCCGGCCGGCCTGGACGTGCCCGCGATGATGGAATACGCCTCGCACAGCGGCACCATCGATGGCTTCCAGGCGGAAGTCATCTCGTCGGAACAGTTCTGGCAGGTGGATTGCGACATCCTGATCCCGGCGGCGCTGGAAGGCCAGATCACGGCGAAGAACGCGCCCCAGATTCAGGCAAAGCTGGTCATCGAAGGTGCAAACGGCCCGACCACGCCCGAAGCGGATGACATCCTGCGCGAGCGCAATATCCTGGTGGCACCGGACGTGATCGCCAACGCCGGCGGCGTGACCGTGTCGTATTTCGAGTGGGTGCAGGACTTTTCCAGCTTTTTCTGGACCGAAGAGGAAATCAACGATCGCCTGGTACGGATCATGCAAGAGGCGTTCCGCGCGATCTGGCAGGTGGCGCAGGACAACAAGGTGACGCTGCGCACTGCCGCGTTCATCGTGGCCTGCTCGCGGATCCTGCAGGCGCGTGAAATGCGCGGCCTGTACCCCTGATGACCACGCCATTGCGCCATCAACTGTTCTGTTGCGGCGCAGCAACGTCGGAATGACCGCCAGACGCGGCTCGAGGAAATGTCCGAGGGCCGCGTTGTCATATCGGGCGTCGCTGCGCACCTATGCCTTGAATTCGACTTCTAGGAGTAAAACCCAGTTGTTTTGAGAGGGATGCTGCGCAATACTGTTTCATCTGTGGGACATTCGTCAGTAGAATCCCGCCTTTCTCTTCATGGTCAAGGAGATGTTATGAAAATTGCCAAGTTGGCTTCCCTGATGATGGCAGCGGCCTTCGTGTGCGGTACCGCACAGGCAGCCGAGCAACTGACGGGCACGCTGAAGAAGATCAAAGATACCGGTGTGATTACGCTTGGCGTGCGCGATTCGTCGATCCCGTTCAACTACAACCTGGGCGGCGTCCGTCAGGTCGGCTATTCCTACGACATCAACATGAAAATCGTGGAAGCCATCAAGGACCAGCTCAAGATGCCGAACCTGCAGGTGAAGGAGATTCCGATCACCTCGCAGAACCGCATCACGCTGCTGCAGAACGGCACCATCGATATCGAGTGCGGCTCGACCACCAACAACCTGGAGCGCCAGAAGCAGGTTTCCTTCACGGATACCATCTTCATCATCGGCACGCGCATCATGGTGAAGAAGGATGGCGGCATCAAGGACTGGGCCGACCTGAAGGGCAAGAACGTGGTGACCACCGCCGGTACCACGTCCGAGCGCCTGCTGCGCAAGATGAACGATGACCAGAAGCTGGGCATGAATATCATCAGCACGAAGGACCATGGCCAGTCGTTCCTGACGCTGGAATCGGGCCGCGCTGTGGCGTTCATGATGGACGACGCGCTGCTGTATGGCGAGCGCGCCAAGGCCAAGAACCCGGCCGACTGGATCGTCGTGGGCAAGCCGCAATCGCGCGAGGCCTATGGCTGCATGATCCGCAAGGATGATCCGCAGTTCAAGAAGCTGTCCGATACCGTGATCGCCGGCATGATGAAGGATGGCACCGTCAACACGCTGTACACCAAGTGGTTCATGCAGCCGGTTCCCCCGAAGGGCCTGAACCTGGACTTCCCGCTGTCGGAAGACATGAAGGCGCTCTTCAAGAACCCGAACGACAAGGCACTCGACTGACCTGACGCATACAGGCGTGCGAAACGGAAGGCATGTCCTTCCGTTTCTTTTTGAGGACGCATCATGAACTACACATGGCATTGGGGAGTATTCCTCGAGCAGGCCGCCCAGAACGAGACCTACCTGGACTGGATGATTTCCGGCCTGAAGGTAACGATCGCGCTCGGGCTCTCGTCCTGGGTCATTGCTCTGGCCATCGGCTCCGTGCTCGGCGTGCTGCGCACGGTGCCCAACAAGTGGCTGTCGGGCTTCGCCGCGGCCTATGTCGAGATCTTCCGCAACATTCCGCTGCTGGTGCAGCTGTTCATCTGGTATTTCGTCGGCCCCGAGCTGCTGCCCGGCGGCGAGGCCATCAAGCAGATGAACCCGTTCACCCAGCAGTTCCTGGCGGCCATGCTGTGCCTGGGCACTTTTACCGCGGCGCGTGTCACGGAGCAGGTGCGTTCGGGCATCAATTCGCTGCCGCGCGGCCAGCGGAGCGCCGGCCTGGCCATGGGCTTCACGCTGACGCAGACCTACCGCTTCGTGCTGCTGCCGATGGCGTTCCGCGTCATCGTGCCGCCGCTGACCTCCGAATTCCTGAACATCTTCAAGAATTCGGCGGTGGCGTCGACCATCGGCCTGCTCGAACTGGCGGCCCAGGGGCGCCAGCTCGTGGACTACACCGCACGCCCGTATGAGTCGTTCATTGCGGTGACGCTGATGTACGCGCTCATTAACATCGTCGTCATGCTGGTCATGCGCTGGGTCGAGGCCCGCAGCCGTGTGCCCGGTTTCATCGGCAGCAAGTAAGGGGGCGCCATGGCATACGAATTCGACTTCAGCTCCATCACCCCGGCTACGCTGGAGGTGCTGGGCGAGGGCATGCTGGTCTCCCTCAAGATCACCGTCACGGCCGTGATCGTGGGCATCGTCTGGGGCACCATCCTGGCAATGATGCGGCTGTCGTCCATCAAGCCGCTCAACTGGTTTGCCCAGGGGTACGTGACCATCTTCCGCTCCATCCCGCTGGTGATGGTGCTGCTGTGGTTCTTCCTGATCATCCCGCAGGTGCTGCAGAACATCTTCAACCTGTCGCCGGCATCGGACCTGCGCATGACCTCGGCGCTGGTGGCGTTCTCGCTGTTCGAGGCGGCCTATTATTCCGAGATCATCCGGGCGGGTATCCAGAGCGTGTCGCGCGGGCAGATGTTTGCCGCGCAGGCGCTGGGGATGACCTACGGGCAGACCATGAAGCTGGTGATCCTGCCGCAGGCCTTCCGCAACATGGTGCCGCTGCTGCTGACGCAGGGCATCATCCTGTTCCAGGATACGTCGCTGGTCTATGTCAGCGCGCTGGCCGACTTCTTCGGCCAGGCCTATGGTGTTGGCGAGCGTGACGGCCGCATCGTCGAAATGCTGCTGTTTGCCGGTCTCGTGTATTTTGTTATCTGCTACTCCGTTTCGCTGATGGTCAAGCGTTACCAGAAAAAGGTGGCCCTATGATTGAAATCAACAATGTCTCCAAGTGGTACGGCACCTTCCAGGTGCTGACCGACTGCACCACCAGGGTTGCCAAGGGCGAGGTCGTGGTGGTCTGCGGACCGTCGGGCTCGGGCAAGTCGACGCTGATCAAGACCGTCAACGCGCTGGAGCCGTTCCAGAAGGGCGACATCCTGGTGGACGGCACCTCGGTGGGCGACCCGAAGACCAACCTGCCCAAGCTGCGTTCGCGCGTGGGCATGGTGTTCCAGAACTTCGAGCTGTTCCCGCACCTGTCGATCACCGAGAACCTGACCATCGCGCAGATGAAGGTGCTCGGCCGTTCGAAGGAGGAGGCCACGGCCAAGGGCCTGAAGTACCTCGAGCGCGTGGGCCTGAAGAGCCAGGCAGCCAAGTACCCGGGCCAGCTGTCGGGTGGCCAGCAGCAGCGCGTGGCCATTGCGCGTGCGCTGTCGATGGACCCGATCTGCATGCTGTTCGACGAGCCGACTTCGGCGCTGGACCCGGAGATGGTCAACGAGGTGCTGGACGTGATGGTGCAGCTCGCGCAGGAAGGCATGACCATGATGTGCGTGACCCACGAAATGGGGTTTGCACGCAAGGTGGCCAACCGCGTGATCTTCATGGATGCCGGCAAGATCGTTGAGGACTGCGCCAAGGAAGAGTTCTTCGGCAATATCGAGCAGCGCTCGGACCGGGCGAAGCAGTTCCTGTCGAAGATCCTGCATCACTGAGATCGCAGCGCACCGCTGCACGGAAAAGGGACGCCGCGGCGTCCCTTTTTTGTCAGTCCGGCGCGCATGGCTTCAGGTACAAGCCGTATTAGCCGCGTTCTTCGCCTGCACCTCTGGCGGGATCGGCACCATCTGCGTCATCTGCGGACGCCCGTCGATGAACATGATCAGCTCGCCCGGCTCGAAGCGCGTCCACGTTTCGTTGTCGGTCAGCGGTGCGGTAGCGATCACCGCGACCCGGTCATCCGGCGTGGTGACCTGGGCAAAGTCGATCGACAGGTCGGCGTCGATCAGGTGCGCGGTCGAGAACGGCCATTGCCGCACGATGTAGTACAGCCGCGTCGAGCAGTGCGCGAACAGGGCCTGCCCATTGCACAGCAGGAAGTTGAACACGCCGTGCGTTGTGATTTCCCGCGTGATGTCCGCCAGCGCATGGCACAGCTCGTTCAGCGGCGGCTGCGAGCCAGGGAAGCGCTTGCGCAGCCCCTGCATCAGCGTGCAGAACGCGAGTTCGCTGTCGGTGTCGCCCACGGGCTGGTAGACGCCGGACAGGAACGGCGTGAAGTTCAGCAGGTCGCCGTTGTGGGCGAAGATCCAGTGCCGTCCCCACAGTTCGCGCATGAACGGATGGCAGTTCTCGAGCAGCACCGTGCCTTGCGTGGCCTTGCGGATATGCGAAATGACGTTCTTCGACTTGATCGGATAGCGCTTGATCAGGTCCGCGACGGGCGACGTACCGGCCGACTGGTTGTCGATAAAGAGCCGGCAGGCCTTGTCTTCGAAGAAGGCGACACCGAAGCCGTCGGCGTGGTGGTCGGTCACGCCGCCGCGAGCGGCGAAGCCGGTGAAGGAGAATGTCACGTCGGTCGGCGTGGCGCAGTTCATGCCTAGCAGCTGGCACATGGCGGGGCACCGGGTCGGCAGGGGGCTGCCGCTTTGCAATAGAATGCAGGCATTATCCCGCGCGCCCGGGCCGCTGCCAAGCGCACGCCTTTGAGCGCCTCACGCCATCCCGCACCACCCCTCCCGACCGCTATGAGCCAATACAAGATTGCCGTAATTCCCGGAGACGGAATCGGCACGGAAGTGATGCCCGAGGGCATTCGCGTCATGGATGCCGCCGCACGCAAATTTGGCATTGACTTCCGGTGGGACCACTTCGATTTCTCCAGCTGCGACTACTACGCCCGCCACGGCAAGATGCTGCCGGACGACTGGTTCGACACGCTGGTGAAGTACGACGCCATCTACTTCGGCGCGGTGGGCTGGCCCGACACGGTGCCCGATCACGTGTCCCTGTGGGGCTCGCTGCTGCAATTCCGCCGTTCCTTCGACCAGTACGTGAACCTGCGGCCGGTGCGCCTGATGCCGGGCATCCGCAGCCCGCTGGCCGGCCGCAAGCCCGGCGATATCGATTTCTACGTCGTGCGCGAGAACACCGAGGGCGAGTACTCGAGCATCGGCGGCCGCATGTTCCCGAACACCGAGCGCGAGATCGTGGTGCAGGAGACAGTGATGAGCCGCACGGGCGTCGACCGCATCCTGAAGTTCGCTTTCGAGCTGGCGAAGAAGCGCCCCAAGCAGCACCTGACCTCGGCGACCAAGTCCAATGGCATCTCGATCACCATGCCGTACTGGGACGAGCGCGTGGAGGCGATGGCGGCGAACTACCCCGGCCTGAAGGTCGACAAGTACCACATCGACATCCTGACCGCCCACTTCGTCCAGCATCCGGACTGGTTCGACGTGGTGGTGGCCAGCAACCTGTTCGGCGACATCCTGTCCGACCTGGGGCCGGCCTGTACCGGCACCATCGGCATCGCGCCATCGGGCAATATCAACCCGGACCGCACGTATCCGAGCCTGTTCGAGCCGGTGCACGGCTCCGCGCCGGACATTGCCGGGCGCGGTGTGGCCAACCCGATCGGCCAGATCTGGTGTGGCGCCATGATGCTGGAGCACCTCGGCCACGACGAGGCGGGCGCGGTGGTGCTGGACGCGATCGAGAAGGTGCTGGCCGCAGGCCCGGACCATGCGCCGCTGACGCGCGACATCGGCGGCAAGGCCGGCACCGAGGACCTGGGCCGCGCGATTGCGGAGGCGCTGTGAGCGCGGCGGGCAGTTTCGCGGGCGATCCGCGCGCGCTGCTGCTGGAGACCTTCCAGGCGGCGGTTGCGGCAGCGGATCCGCTCAAGATCGTTGCCGCGCACCTGCCGCCGCCGCACGCGAGCGGGCGCACGCTGGTCGTGGGCGCGGGCAAGGCCGCGGCGTCAATGGCGCTGGCAGTGGAGCAGGCCTATGCCGGCAAGGCGCAGATCGAGGGGGTGGTGGTCACGCGCTATGCGCACGGCCTGCCGACCGGGCATGTGCGCGTGATCGAGGCCGGGCATCCGGTGCCGGACGAAGCTGGCGAACAGGCCGCGGCCGAGATCCTGGACCGCGTGTCGACGTTGACGCCGCAGGACCAGCTGCTGGTGCTGGTTTCGGGAGGCGGCTCGAGCCTGCTGTCGCTGCCGGCCGAGGGGATTCCGATGGCCGACCTCAAGGCCACGACGAAGGAATTGCTGCGCTGCGGGGCACCGATCACCGAGATGAACATCGTTCGCAAGCACATCTCGCGCATCCAGGGCGGCCGCCTTGCGCAGGCCAGCCGGGCGCCGGTGACGACGCTGATCGTCTCGGATGTGGCCGGGGACGATCCCAGCGCCATCGCGTCGGGGCCGACCGTGGCGGACCCGAGCACGTTCGCCGATGCGCTCGATATCCTGCGCCGGTACGGCGCCACCGTCCCGGCCAGCGTCCAGTCGCACCTGGAGCGCGGTGCCCGCGGCGAGGTGCCGGAGACGCCCAAGCCTGGCGATCCGCTATTCCAGCGCGTCGACAACCGCATGATCGCCACCGCGCATGGCAGCCTGCAGGCCGCCGCGGCGCTGTTCCGCGAGCGCGGCATCACCCCGGTGATCCTCGGCGACACGGTGACGGGCGAGGCACAGGAGGTTGCGCGCGTCTATGCCGCGCTGGTGCGGGAGATTCGCGCGTACAATGCGCCGTTTGCCGCGCCCGTGGCGCTGATCTCTGGCGGTGAATGCACGGTCACATTGCCGGCCGGCGGTGGCAGCGGCAAGGCGAGGGGCGGGCGCTGTTCGGAATTCCTGCTGTCGCTGGCGATCGAACTGGCTGGCATGGAGGGCGTGCACGCCATCGCGGCCGACACCGACGGCATCGACGGTTCCGAGGACAATGCGGGCGCGCTCGCGGGTCCGACGACCCTGGCGCGTGCCGAGGCGGCCGGCATGCCGGCACGCCGCCAGCTTGACGCGCACGACGCCTGGGGCCTGTTCGATGCCATCGGCGATCTGGTCGTGACCGGCCCGACGCGCACCAATGTGAACGATTACCGCGCCATCCTGATTCTCTAACTTCCAGACTGCCTGCCGCGCTTGCGGCGGCAGGCCCAGCAAGCCATGACCCAGAAGCTCACCATTACCCGCCCGGACGACTGGCACCTGCACCTGCGCGACGGCGCGGCGCTCGCGGCCGTGCTGCCTGACACCGCGCGCCAGTTCGGCCGCGCCATCATCATGCCGAACCTGAAGCCGCCCGTGACCACGGTGGAGCAGGCGCAGGCTTATCGTGCGCGCATCCTGGCTGCGCTGCCGGCCGGCATGAGCTTCGAGCCGCTGATGACGCTGTACCTGACCGACAACACCCAGGCAGAGGAAGTCATCGCCGCCAAGGCGAGCGGCTTCGTGCACGGTGTCAAGCTGTACCCGGCCGGCGCCACCACCAACAGCGATGCCGGCGTGACCGACATCCGCCGCTGCGCGGTCGCGCTGGAGGCGATGCAGCGCGTGGGCCTGCCGCTGCTGGTGCATGGCGAAGTGACCGATGGCGATATCGACATCTTCGATCGCGAAGCCGTCTTCATCGACCGCGTCATGACGCCGCTGCGCCGCGACTTCCCGGAACTGAAGGTGGTGTTCGAACACATCACCACCAAGGATGCGGCGCAGTACGTGCGCGACGCCAGCGGCCCGGTGGGCGCGACCATCACGGCGCACCACCTGCTGTACAACCGCAACGCGATCTTCACCGGCGGCATCCGCCCGCATTACTACTGCCTGCCGGTGCTCAAGCGCGAGATCCACCGCGAGGCGCTGGTCGCCGCGGCAACGTCCGGCAGCGACCGCTTCTTCCTGGGCACCGACAGCGCCCCGCACGCGCGCGGCCTGAAGGAACATGCCTGCGGCTGCGCCGGCTGCTACACCGCGCTGCACGCGATGGAACTGTATGCCGAAGCTTTCGATGCCGCCGGCGCGCTCGACAAGCTGGAAGCGTTCGCCAGCTTCAACGGCCCGGCATTCTACGGCCTGCCGCGCAGTACCGGCACGCTGACGCTGGAGCGTGAAGACTGGCAGCTGCCGGCCGAGCTGCCCTATGGCGACGCCACGCTGGTGCCGCTGCGCGCGGGCGAAACGCTGCGCTGGAAGGCGCGCTGAAGCGCAAGGCATTGACGGCAGTCCCATCGGCGGCGAACCATGCGTTCGCCGCTTCGCTTTCGGCCATCGACTGGACGCAGCCGTGGTTCCAGCCCTTTGCGGCCGCCGGTGCCGGCCTGGCCGCGGTCGTGGCGGATGGCGCCTCGCTGCATGCGTGCCTGAACCAGCTGGCTGCCGGGTCAGGCTTGCGCAATGGCCGAGGCCTGCCGCTGAAGTTCATCGCACAGGAGGAATTGCCCGCTGGTACTGCCTATGAGGCCAACATCCACGCCACCGGCGCGGTGCCGACGCGCGACAACCTCCACGATTTCTTCAACGCGCTGATCTGGCTGCATTTCCCGCAAGCGAAGGCGCGGCTCAATGCGATCCAGGCTGAGGTAATCGGCCGCACGGGCGTTCAGGCCGGTCGAGGCGGTGTGCGTGATGCCGCGACGCTGTTTGACGAGAACGCCATACTGTTCCTGAGCGCCGACGCCAGCCTTGAGGCGGCGCTGCGCGAGTTTGCATGGCAGGAGTTGTTTGTCCGGCGGCGGCAGGACTGGGGCCGCCAGTGCACGGTGGTGCCGTTCGGCCACGCGCTGCTGGAGAAGCTGGTGAATCCGTACAAGTCTGTCACGGCCCATGCATGGCCGCTGGCGCTGCCGCCGGTATCCGCCGCCAGACCTGCCATGCTCGATGATGCGGTGGCCGCGTCCTTGCAGGCTGCTGCCGACGCCGGCCGGCTACGCGGCGGACGCAGCTTCGCGCCGTTGCCCGTCATGGGCATTCCCGGCTGGTCGGATGCCAATGCCGACGCGGCATTCTATGCGGACGTGACGGTATTCCGGCTGGGCCGGCGCCAGGAGAGCGAAGCCTGACCGGCGGGGCGCATTGGTGTTAGACTTCGGGCCGCAAAGCAGGCCAGACAATCGCTGCTTGCATCGCAAGGTGCAGGGGGAGGAAAGTCCGGACTCCACAGGGCAGGGTGTTGGCTAACAGCCATCCACGGTAACGTGCGGAATAGGGCCACAGAGACGAGTCTTGCCGCCGGGTTCGCCTGGCGGGAAGGGTGAAACGCGGTAACCTCCACCTGGAGCAATCCCAAATAGGCAGGCATTGAGGCGGCCCGCTGAGCCTGCGGGTAGGGAGCTGGAGCCGGCTGGCAACAGTCGGCCTAGAGGAATGGTTGTCACGCGCCGCCCGCCGCAAGGTGCGGCGGCGCGCACAGAATCCGGCTTATCGGCCTGCTTTGCACTTGTCTTCCGATGTGCCCGGCCAGTGTTCAACTGCCCGGGCATTCGCATCCGTCAGCCTTCGACGATCTCCAGTGTGTGCGTGATCTCCGCGGTCTTGGCGATCATGATCGACGCCGAGCAGTATTTCTCGTGCGAAAGCTTGATCGCGCGCTCGACCGTGGCCGGGTTAAGGTTCTTGCCGGTCACCACGAAGTGGAAATTGATGCGGGTGAAGACCTTCGGGTCTTCGCTGGCGCGCTCGGCTTCGAGCTTCACGCTGCAGCCGCTCACTTCCTGGCGACCGCGCTTGAGGATCAGGACCACGTCATAGGCGGTGCAGCCGCCGGTACCCAGCAACACCATTTCCATCGGGCGCGGCGCGAGATTGTGGCCACCGCCTTCCGGTGCGCCATCCATGGCGACGATGTGGCCGCTGCCGGTCTGGGCGACGAAGCTCATGCCTTCGGCACCCATCCATGTCACTTTGCATTCCATTCTGTTCGTTCCTGTCGTCAGAGTTGTGTGTTTTGGGTCACGAGCGCGTGATCTCGAATCTTGCTTTTTCCAGGATACGACATCGTGAAGTCTGTCGAGCAGATGCCGATATCCCTGTTGAAACTGAGGGTTTCCTCTAATATGTCAGTCTTGTGACACATAGATTCATGCGTCAAGTAATTGATTTTAAATAAGAAATTGCATTCTATCGGGGTGTGCGTTGCTTTCCATGATGTGGGATTGCATTTCGCAGTGCAAATTTCGCTTGCATCAGGGATTACCCCATGTATAATTCCAATCATTGAACGACGGCGCAGACAGCGCGCCAGAGTGCGAAAGCGAAGCCCCGGCCAAGCTCTCCGCACCGCCCGCAGGAAACACCGTCGATCTCCAAGTGTCTCCTCCACCCTCCTCCTTTGGTGGATTCAAACCCAAGCTAAACCAGCTTGGGTTTTTTTTTGCCTGTGCCGGGGAGGTGCATCAAACGCCGCGTTTGCAGCCATCAAGCAGCCTCGGTCGTGGCGATCTTGGCGAAATCCTCTCGGCTTAGCTTGTGTCCCGGTCGCGTCCGACAGTATAATCTACGGCTTTTCCGCCATGCCCGCGGGAAGAGATTCAGGGAGAGCCTGCGAAGACAAGCAGGAAGGCCAGGTCCAAAGGGCCGGCCGACGAGATTTGCAGGGGCGAGTACAAGCCTTCGCGAGTCGGTATCGGGCAGTTCTCTAATAGTCAGGAAAAATCATGAAGACCTTTTCCGCCAAGCCTCATGAGGTTAAGCGCGACTGGTACGTGATTGACGCGACGGACAAAGTCCTCGGCCGTGTCGCCAGCGAAGTGGCACGCCGTCTGCGCGGCAAGCACAAGCCGGAATTCACTCCGCACGTCGACACCGGTGATTACATCATCATCGTCAATGCAGCCAAGCTGCGTGTCACGGGTACCAAGGAAACGGACAAGAAGTACTATCGCCATTCGGGCTACCCGGGCGGTATCTACGAAACGACGTTCGGCAAGATGCAGCAGCGTTTCCCGGGCCGTGCCCTGGAGAAGGCTGTCAAGGGCATGCTGCCGAAGGGTCCGCTGGGCTACGCGATGATCAAGAAGCTGAAGGTTTACGCCGAAGCCGAGCATCCGCACGAAGCGCAGCAGCCCAAGGCGCTGGAAATCTAAGGAGGCCAATCCATGATCGGTAACTGGAATTACGGTACTGGCCGCCGCAAGAGCGCCGTGGCACGTGTCTTCATCAAGTCGGGCAAGGGCGACATCGTCGTCAACGGCAAGCCCATCAAGGAATACTTCGCTCGCGAAACTTCCCTGATGATCGTGCGCCAGCCGCTGGAACTGACCGAGCACGCTGAAACGTTCGACATCAAGGTCAACGTTACCGGCGGCGGCGAAACCGGCCAGGCCGGTGCGGTCCGTCACGGCATCACCCGCGCCCTGATCGACTACGATGCAACGCTGAAGTCGGCCCTGTCGAAGGCTGGCTACGTCACGCGTGATGCGCGTGAAGTCGAGCGTAAGAAGGTCGGTTTCCACAAGGCACGTCGCCGCAAGCAGTTCTCGAAGCGCTGATGTGTGTTCGCCGGTCCGGCCCTGCCGGATCACGCGAAGCAAAAAAGCCGCACGCTGGTCGTGCGGTTTTTTTTCGCCCGTCGTCGGAGAGGGCACTCGTTGGGAATGCGAAAAAAGTCACAATTTCGCACCCCACTTCTGTGGGGGTAATGGTCGCTCGCGGATACAATCACGCCCATGTTGCCAGAAGAACGCTTTTTCCTGATGGCCGGGCGGGTGACGTGAAGTATCGTTCCCTGCGTCGGCCTCGCCGACCCGTGTCCGGTCGGGCCGTGATTCGCTCGGGCCCGTCGTGGCTGCGGGGCGTGTCAGCCATGGCGCTCGCCGCCAGTCTGGTTGTCGGCGCGGTCTTCCTCGGGTATCAAGCCGGCCTGCAACAGGCCGTGCCGGTGGCATCGCAGCCAGAAGTGTTGGCCCGGCTGGAAGCCGTCAGTGCGGAGCGCGATGCGCTGCGCGCGGGGGCCAGCACGGCGGAGTCAAGGCTGCGCATGGCCAGCGCGGCGCAGGAACGCATGGCGCAGCAGTTGCGAGCGGCACAGGAGGAAGCCGGGCAGCTCAAGGAAGACCTGGCGTTCTTTGAAGCGCTGTTGCCTGCCGATAACCATAAGGGTGGCATCCATATCCGCAGCTTCCGCGTCGAAGCCGGAATGGCTGACACGCAGCGCCTGCAATATCGGCTGCTGCTCATGCAGGGCGGGGCGCGCGCTTTTGCCGAGCCGGCGGAGTTTCGCGGCGAACTGGAATTCGTTGTCGCGATGGTGCGGAAGGGCAAGCCGGCAACGTTGACCGTGCCGGCGGCGCGGCAGGCCGGCACGGCATTGCGCGTGCGTCATTACCAGCGGCTGGAGGGCGAACTCGACATACCGCCAGGCGCCGACGTACGGCACGTGACCGTGCGCGTGATGCAGAATGGCACGCTGCGCGCCAAGCAGTCCGCAACCTTCCAGCGTCCGGCTTCGGATGGCCAAGAATCAATCAAGGAGTGAGGGATGTTGTTTTCCAGGAAGAAGGGGCTCTCGATCGATACACTGATCGGCGAAAGCACGGCCATCGACGGCGATCTGGTGTTCTCGGGCGGCCTGCGGCTCGATGGCAAGGTGCGCGGCAATATCCGCGCGGCGAGCGACAAGCCGAGCATGCTGGTCATCAGCGAAAAGGGCATGGTGGAAGGCGAGATCACCGTCGGACACCTGATCCTGAACGGTACGGTGAAGGGGCCGGTCCACGCCGGCGAACTGCTTGAACTCCAGCCGCACGCCCGCGTGCTGGGAGAAGTGCGCTATGCCGCTCTCGAGATGCATCAGGGTGCGCTCGTAGAAGGGCGTCTGGTACCGCTTGGCCAGGAGGAGATCAAGGCACTCCCTAACCTTGTAACCACGGAAAGTGCCGACGAAGACGCCGAAGTCAAGGATTCTCCAGCCGAGGTGGCGGAAGTCGGGAAAGCGGCTTGAATACCACGTGCAGTCCTTAGCCAGAAGCCCTTGAAAACCAAGGGTTTCGGCACGATTTTCCAGTAGCGCTTAGAATACAGGCGTATCTAAACAGGAGAACCCCCATGAACGCAGTCGCAGAGGCACCCGTAACCGAGGACGTGCCGGCACCGTTCGTCTTTACCGACAGCGCCGCCGACAAGGTCAAGCAGTTGATCGAGGAAGAGGGCAATGCCGAGCTGAAGCTGCGCGTGTTCGTGCAGGGCGGCGGCTGCTCGGGCTTCCAGTATGGCTTCACGTTCGACGAGGAAGTCAACGAAGACGACACCACCATGGTCAAGAACGGCGTCACCCTGCTGATCGACTCGATGAGCTACCAGTACCTGGTCGGCGCCGAGATCGACTACAAGGAAGACATCAACGGCGCCCAGTTCGTGATCAAGAACCCGAACGCATCCACCACCTGCGGTTGCGGCTCGTCGTTCTCGGTCTGAGGCAAGACGCTTCGAAAAAAAAGCGCACCTTCGGGTGCGCTTTTTTTATCCCTGCGTGGCCCGCCAGACCACCGGAAACCAGTCTTCCCGCATCCGCTCGCCGGTTTGCTGGGCGATGCCGGGGAACGGTGGCGAAGTACGTCCGGGTCGTACCATGAACCGCACGTCGTCCCCAAGGAAGCGCGCCGAGAACGCGCGGCGCCGGCTGGTGCCCGTATTGCCGGCGGCGCCGTGTACGGTGCGGAAATCGAACACCACCGCATCGCCGGGTTCCAGCTCCGGCTGGAGGATAGTGTGGCTGCCGTCTTCGATGTCGGGCATTTCCATGAAGGCATCGTCGCCGCCGTAGAAGTTCTCGTTGCTGGCCCAGCGCTTTGGCCGCACCAGCCGCGGCCAGCGGTGCGAGCCCGCCACTACCCGTAGCGTATTGGCCTGCGTCACGGGGTCCAGCGGAATCCAGTAGCTCGCGGTCTGCAGGCCATCCACGCAGTAATAGGGCAGGTCCTGATGCCAGGGTGTCGCCTTGGCCGTGCCGGGTTCCTTGACGAGGATGTGCTCATGGAACACCTGTACCGCCTGTGACTGCATGATCTGCCCGGCAATGGCGGCAGCCGGCGAATGGCGGATGAAGGCCTCGAACGGCTCGATGCGCTGCCAGTTGCAGTAGTCCTCGAAGAAGCGCCCGCGCTCGCCGTCGCGCACATTTTCGATCGCGAACGGGCCGGGCTGGGCCAGGTTCTGTTCAAAGCCACCGCGCAACCGCTCCACCCAATCGGTGAAGGCGCCGCGCAGCACCAGCACGCCGTCGCGCTGGTAGGTGCTGACCTGTTCTGCTGTGATTTCCATGGCAAGGCTCCGGTGCGGGGACCAGCCCAGTATCGGCAACCGCGATCAATAGGAAAAGCATATATTTCCTATGCTGCAATATAGGAAATCATGATCCCCTTCTCCTTCCGGCAACTGGAGTACTTCGTGGCGGCTGCCGAGCATGGCAGCATCAGCGCCGCCGCGCGGGCGCGCCATGTGTCCCAGCCCTCAGTGTCGACGGCCATCGCGCAACTGGAGGACACGCTGGGCGAGGCGCTGTTCCGCCGGCAGGTCAGCCGCGGTCTCGAGCTCACGCCTGCCGGCCAGCGTCTGCTCACCCGGGCGCGTGACATCCTTGCGCTCGCAGCGGGGATCACCGTCGACGAGGCGGGACAGCAAGGACTCAGCGGCCGGCTGTCTTTGACCTGCTTCCAGGATCTGGGCCCGTATTTTGTTCCGCGCCTGCTGGCGGGTTTCCGCGAGCGCCACCCGGCGGTTTCCGTCACGCTGTTCGAGGCGGATCTGGCGACGGTCCATCGGACCTTGCAGGCCGGCAAGGCGGAGCTCGCGCTGACGTACGACCTCGGTTTCGACCAGCGCGTCGACCGATGGGCACTGGCGAGCCTGCCCCCTTACGCGCTGCTGCCCGCGAACCATCCGCGGGCCGGTCAGCGTGACATCAGCCTCGCCGAACTGGCTGGCGAGCGCCTGATCCTTGAGGACATCGCGCAAACACGTGAGTACTTCCTGTCGCTGTTCTGGGCGCACGGACTGCATCCGACGCTGCACCAGTACACCCAGACCTTCGAGATGCAGCGCGGCCTCGTGGCGCATGGCTATGGTGTGGCGCTGTCGTGCACGCGCCCGGCGGGCGACCACAGCTATGACGGCCTGCCCATTGCGTGCCTGCCGATGCGCGAGCCGGTGACCGCGCAGCGGGTCGTGCTGGCACGCGCGCAGGCCGTGCGCGCGTCGCCGTTGGCGCAGGCGTTCATCGATTGGGTTGTGGAGAGCGGGCATGCGGCGCCGGCCTGAGCCGGGCCGGTGCAACGCGGTCAGCGGGGATAGATCGCGCCGAGTACGCGCGAACCGGCGGCACCGGTGACGGTGGCGACATTGCCCGGCAGACGGAGCAGGCACTGGCGCGCCAGCCAGGCGAAGGCGATGGCCTCGACCTGGGAAACCGGCACGCCATAGTCCTCGGTTGTCTGTACGGCCAAACCGGGCAACGCCTGCGCCAGGCGCCGCATGATGTAGCCGTTGCGCGCACCGCCACCGCAGACGATCAGGCGCCGCGCCTGCGGCGCGTGGGCGCAAACATCGCGTGCAATCGCTTCGGCGGTCAGCGCGGCCAGTGTCGCCTGCACATCGGCTGGCGTCGGCGCGGGACCGCCCCGCATTGCTAGGCGCGCTTCCAGCCAGGCGGGATGGAACAGGTCGCGGCCCGTGCTCTTGGGGGGCGCCGCATTGAAATAGGGATCGGCCAGGCATTCGGCCAGCAGCGCTTCATCCACATGTCCGCTCGCGGCCCATGCGCCGTCGTTGTCGAACGGCATGCCGAGCTGTTCGCCGATCCAGTAGTCAAGCAGCGCATTGCCGGGCCCGCAATCGAAGCCGATCACGGCGCCGCCGTTGCCAGGCAGCACGCTGATGTTGGAGATACCGCCGATATTGCAGACCACGCGGGCCTCGGCCCCGTCGCCGAACAGCGCGTGGTGCAGCGCCGGCACCAGCGGCGCGCCCTGGCCGCCCGCCGCCACGTCGCGGCTGCGGAAATCCGCCACCACGTCGATGCCTGTCAGTTCCGCCAGCAGCGCGGGATGCTGGCTTTGCCGCGTGTATCCGATCTCGTCGTAAAGGCCCGGGCGATGGCGGATGGTCTGCCCATGCGCACCGATCGCCGCGACATCATCCGGCCGCAGCCCCGCCTGTCCGAGCAGTGCGGTCACGCAGCCCGCATAGACACGTGCGAGCGCATTGGCCGCCAGCGCCTCGCGATGGATCTCGTTCTCGCCCGGCTGTTGCAACTGGCCGAAGTCAGCACGCAGCGTGTCGGGAAAGGGCTCGTGCGCGGCGGCCAGCACGGCCGGGCGCTCGCCGCTGAAGTCCACCAGCACGGCGTCCGCGCCGTCCATGCTGGTGCCAGACATGATGCCGATATAGCAGTCGCCGTGCGCGCGCATGGAGTCTCCGGGCGGAGCGGCTGTCAGTTGGCCGCCGTAAGGACGTTGTAAGTGCGCAGCGCGTTGATGCGGCTGAGCATCTCACTGGTATAGCCGAGGAATTCCTGGCGCGCCTTGCCGGTCAGCACCGGTGCTTCCATCAGCGTGATGCTCAGCGGGTTCTGCGGCACGTCGTTGAAGCGGAACTCGTAGTGCAAATGCGGCCCGGTGGCCCATCCGGTCTGGCCGACATAGCCGATGACCTGGCCCTGCGACACTCGTTGCCCCTGGTGCACGCCGGCAAAACCGGACAGGTGGGCGTAGTAGGTGGAATAGCCGTTCGCGTGCTTCAGGATGATGATGTTGCCGTAACCGTTCTGGCTGCCGACAAAGTCGATCACGCCTTCGCCGGTGGCCAGCACCTTGGTGCCCGTCGGCGCGGCGAAGTCGACGCCCTTGTGTTGGGCCCACGCATGGTGCAGCGGATGCTCGCGGCCGCCGAAGCCCGACGACACGCGCGAGAATTCCACCGGCGAACGCAGGAACGGACGCTTCATGCTGCGGCCGTCGAAAGTGTAGTAGGCGCCGTTGCTCTCGCCTTCGGGCGCGAACCAGAGGGCCTGGTGGAGCTGGTTCCGGTTGATCAGCTCGATTGCCACCACGCGGCCGTTGCGGATGAATGTGCCATCCTGGAAGCCGGCTTCGTAGATGATGCGGAAGCGGTCGCCGCTGGCGATGTCATGCTGGAAATCGATCACGCCCGAGAAGATCGACAGCATTTGCTGCACGACCTCGTCGGGCACATTGGCCGCGTCCATGGCCTTGAAGAAGCCGCCAGACGAAATCGAGCCAGACGCCATTTCATAACGCAGATCGTTTTCGACGTTCTGCATGCGGGCCTTGTAGGTCGTTGTGCCACCGGCCTTTGCCGGCTCGACCCGCTCGATCACGAGTTCGCGCGAAGTCGCGGCATCGCCGCCCAGGTTGGCCTGCAGCGACACCAGCATGTTGCTGTCGTCGATCTGCGCCTGCACGGCCTGGCCTGGATTGACGTTGAACAGGGCGCGCGCGGTCGGGTTCTTCAGGATGAAGGCCTGCGCGTCGGGATCGTCCACGCCCAGGCGGCGCAGCAGCGAGGCAATGGTGTCGCCGCGCTGCATGCGATCCTGGCGCACGTAGACGGCATCGGTATCGATATCGGCAAGCTGTTCGAGCTGTTCGCGCACATCGGGCATGCGCAGTGGCTCGTTCACGCGCGGCGCGCGCGGGTCATCGAAGGCGCTGCGCGGCGCAACGCCCATGGCAGCGGCCATGCCGAGCGTGAACATCGCGCCCACGGAAGCCGTGAGTTGCTTGCGCCGTCGCGCGTGCTGGGGGTTGGTCGGGTCGACGAGAACCACCAGTTCACGCGCGAAAACTTCGCGGAGTCTGGACCACATCACGTAAAATTCAACCTTGGTCTGGGCACCGCTGCCGCGACGATGTGTGTCGTCTGCCTTCCTCCCCCGAGGTGCGGCGCGGGCTGTTCATCTTTATTTGCCGCCTGGTGCGAGCACTAGAATGGCGGGTGGCGCGCGGGCTTGATACCGCTTGGCGCCGGAAAGCGCGGATTATACCAAGAATCGGCCCGGGGCCGAGTGGCGCATCCGCCAAATTTTCATGTATTTCAAAGACTTACGTCATGACTGAAGCATCCTCCGGCCCCGCGGCCAAATTTCCCCTCACGCCGTCGGTGATGCACGCGCTGGAGGTGTCCAAACGCGGCTGCGACGAACTGCTGATCGAAGCCGAATGGCTGCAAAAGCTGGCCCGCAGCGAAGCGACCGGCGTTCCGCTGCGCATCAAGCTCGGCCTCGACCCCACCGCGCCCGACATCCACATCGGCCACACGGTCGTGCTGAACAAGCTGCGTCAGCTGCAAGACCTGGGCCATCAGGTGATCTTCCTGATCGGCGACTTCACCTCGACCATCGGTGACCCGTCCGGCCGCAACAGCACCCGGCCGCCGCTCACGCGCGAGCAGATCGAGGCCAACGCCCAGACCTACTACCGCCAGGCCAGCCTGGTGCTGGATCCGTCGCGCACCGAGATCCGCTACAACAGCGAGTGGTGTGATCCGCTCGGCGCGCGCGGCATGATCCAGCTCGCCGCCAAGTACACCGTGGCCCGGATGATGGAGCGCGACGACTTCACCAAACGGTTCCGGTCTGGGATTCCCATTTCGGTGCATGAGTTCCTTTATCCGCTCATGCAGGGCTACGATTCGGTCGCGCTGAAGTCCGACCTGGAGCTTGGCGGCACCGACCAGAAGTTCAACCTGCTGGTCGGGCGCGAGCTGCAAAAGGAATACGGCCAGGAGCCGCAGTGCATCCTGACCATGCCGTTGCTGGTGGGTCTGGACGGCGTCGAGAAGATGTCCAAGTCCAAGGGCAACTACGTCGGCGTGACCGAGGCGCCCAACGAGATGTTCGGCAAGCTGATGAGTATCTCGGACGACCTGATGTGGCAGTACTACACGCTGCTGTCGTTCCGTCCGCTCAACGAGATCGACCTGATGAAGCAGGAAGTGGCGCTCGGCCGCAATCCGCGCGACTGCAAGGTGCTGCTGGCGCAGGAGATCGTGGCGCGCTTCCACAGCCAGGCCGATGCCGAGAAGGCGCTCGAGGACTTCAACCACCGCGCGCGCGGCGGCGTGCCGGACGATATCCCGGCAGTCAGCCTGTCGGGCGCGCCACTGGGCATCGCGCAACTGCTCAAGCAGGCCAACCTGGTGCCGTCCACGTCCGAAGCCAACCGCAATATCGAGCAGGGCGGCGTGAAGATCGACGGCGCCACGGTCAGCGACAAGGCCACCAAGGTGGCTGCGGGCACCTATGTGGTTCAGGTGGGCAAGCGCCGCTTTGCCCGCGTGACGCTGGCCTGAGGCGGACGATGATCGCACTGATCCAGCGCGTATCGCGGGCCAGCGTGACCGTCGGTGGCCGTACCACCGGGGAGATCGGTGCCGGGCTGCTGGCGCTGGTGTGCGCCGAGCGTGGCGATACCGAGGCGCAGGCCGACCGCCTGCTGGCCAAGATGCTGTCCTACCGCGTGTTTTCGGACGCGGACGGCAAGATGAACCTGCCGGTGCAGAACATGGACGGCAACGGCGGAGCGGGCGGGCTGCTGGTGGTGTCGCAGTTCACGCTGGCGGCCGATACCAACAGCGGTACCCGCCCCAGCTTCACGCCGGCGGCTTCGCCCGAGGACGGGCGCCGCCTGTATGAGTATTTCGTCGAGCGGGCGCGTGCGTCGCACCCGGAGGTGCAGACCGGCGAGTTCGGGGCGATGATGCAGGTCAGCCTGACCAACGACGGTCCGGTGACATTCTGGCTGCGCGTGCCACCGCCCGCCAACGCCTGACCGACCGCAGGAAACCACGATGGCCGCGCCGGCGCGGCCATTCACAGACAGGAGAGACAAATGAAACTCTGGAGCAAGTCCTTCGCCGACAACGCGCCGATTCCGGGCGAGTTCGCCTTCTGCGTGCCGGATGCCGCCACACACGTGGCGTTGTCGGCCAACCGCAATCCCGACCTGCATTGGGAAGACGCTCCCGTCGAGGCGCGGTCTTTCGTCCTGATCTGCCACGACCGCGACGTCCCGAGCCAGGGCGACGACGTCAACCAGGAAGGCCGCGAAGTGCCGGCATCGCTGCCGCGCGTGGACTTCTACCACTGGGTGCTGGTCGACATTCCGCCTGGCCTCACCACGATCGCCGCCGGCTCGCACAGCGACGGCGTGATCGCGCGCGGCAAGCCTGGCCCCGAAGCGGCCGGCGGCACGGCCACCGCGGGCGGCCTGCGCCACGGCATCAACGACTACACCGGCTGGTTCGCCAACGACGCGGACATGAAGGGTGACTACTATGGGTACGACGGCCCGTGCCCGCCGTGGAACGACACCCTGCTGCACCACTACGTGTTCACGATCTACGCGTTGGACATCGACCGGGTGCCGCTGGACGGCAAGTTCACGGGTGCCCAGGTGCTGGAAGCCATCCGCGGCCATGTGCTGGCGCAGGCCAGCCTGACCGGCACCTACACGCTCAATCCCAAGGTGGCCGGCTGAGGCCGCGTGCCCGGCGCCCGCGCCGGGCAAGGGCAAGGTAAAAGCAAGGAAAGGGCATGTTGCAAAGCTCCGGGCCGCATTCGCTGGCCTACACGCACCTGATCGTGATCCGTCATGGCGAGACGGCCTGGAACCGCGAGCGCCGGCTGCAGGGCCAGCTCGACATCCCGCTCAACGAGACCGGCCAGGCCCAGGCCCGCGCGCTGGCTGCTGCGCTGGCAGGCGAGCCGATCGACGCGGTCTATTCCAGCGACCTGGACCGCGCCATGCAGACCGCGGCGCCCCTGGCCGAGGCGCTCGGCCTGAAGGTCCGGTCCGAGCCGCGCCTGCGCGAGCGCAGCTACGGCACCCTGCAAGGCATGACCTACGCCGAAGTCGCCGAGCAGTTGCCCGAGGACTTCGCGCGTTGGCAGGCGCGCGTGCCCGACTACGCGCCGCCGCAGGGCGAGTCGCTCGCGCAATTCCATGACCGCGCCGTGGAGATCGCGCTGTCGCTGTCGCGCCGGCATCCGGGCGAGCGCATTGCGCTGGTCGCCCACGGCGGCGTGCTCGACTGCCTTTACCGCGAGGCCACCGGCATGACGCTGGAGGCGCCGCGGCAGCATGAGCTGCTCAATGCCAGCATCAACCGGCTGCGCAGCGACAGCCATCACCTGACGCTGGCCCAGTGGGGCGATGTGGCCCACCTCGAAGCGCTGGCACTGGACGAAGTGGACCGGCGCGTTCCCTGACGGCGCCCACTGGTCCGGGCCTCAGACGCGGATGCGGAACGGCGTGAAGTCGGTGGTGCGGTCGTACCAGTCCTCGTTCTCGGCGCGCTTGAGGAAATTCACGACCTTGTAGGTGGCTGGCGTCATCACGACTTCCCAGCCGGTTTTCAGCACATACTGCGCCACTGCGACCTGAAGTACCTTCTCCAGCGGCCAGATGCCGTAGAACGCGATCACGTAGAACAGCGACGAGTCCACCAGCTCGCCGGCCAGGGTCGAGCCGATGGTGCGGGTCCACAGCCATCGTCCGCCCGTCCACAGCTTCATCTTGGCCAGCACGTAGCTGTTGGCGAAACTGCCGCAGCAGAAGGCGATCAGCGACCCGAGCGCGATGCGCCACGTATTGCCGAATACATCCTCCAGGCTCTTCTGGTAGTCGACCATGAACGGCGCCACCGGCATGTGCAGTACCACCAGGCTCATGAACGTGGCGAACGCCAGTGCCGCGAAGCCCGCCCACACCACGCGGCGGTCCCGGCCATAGCCGTAGACTTCGGTCAGCACGTCGCCAAAGATGTACGAGATCGGGAAGAACAGCACGCCAGCGCCGAAGGTTACGGGCCCCAGCAGCGGCAGCGTGACCTGCGCCGCCTTGGCGGCCCCGATCAGGTTGGAGCACAGCAGCACGGTGACGAAGGCCACCATGACGAGGTCGTAGTAGCGGTAGACGCGCCCGGTATGGGCTGGGGCGGCGGGCAGGGCGGACATGAAGGTTCCCGGTTTGGCGGCGCTCGCTGTTGCGCCTGCAGTTTTTCGCGCGATTATGCCAGCCGGAGACGTGCCTTGCCGTGCAGCAAGAAAAATCCCGGCCTTAGCCGGGATGGTGCAGGGAGTATCGGGCCGCGCGGCCGACGGGCCGCCGGCCTGCGCTCCGGGTTCAGATATCCAGCTTGGAGATCTTGGCGCCGTTGATCGATGCATCGAACATCAGGCCCGCGTTGGTCTGCACGAAGCCCACCACCGGCTGCTGGCTGGTCAGGGTATCGAGCTGGCCATTGGCGCCGATCTTGGCCAATGCCACGTTCGCGTCGGCGCCGGCCGTCCAGCCCTTGCTTGCCACGAACTTGTTGTACGCCTCCGGCGTCATGAACATGATGATGATGGCCTTGGACTGGCCGCCGGCAGTCAGCCCGACCGAAGCCTGAGCGGTGCTGTAGTACCCGACGGTCGAACCGTGCGAGCGCAGCGCGCCTTCTCCGTACTCGCCGCCAACCACCAGGCCGGCCGATATGACGCGCGGGAACACCAGGATACCCTGCGCGCGATTGGCGAGTTCGCGCGAGCCGTTGACCGAGGAATACAGGCGGTTCAACGCGCCATCAACACCCGCATTGATTTCCTGTTTTTTTGCCGCTGGATCGGATGAAGCCTTGGTGCCTGTCGTCGTGCAGCCAACCGTGAACGCGGTGGCGACGAGCAGCCCCGATCCGGCAACCCGGGTAACAAAATGGCGTCGATTCATAGGTAACCTCCTGGTGGGGTAAAGTAACCGCGTCGGGCACGGGGTCAGTTGGCTGCGGATGCAGCCGGGGCCCTGACCGTAATGGCTACGACTTCACGATAGACGATCTTTGCCATCTGACCACGCTGGATCTTGCCGAGATCGATGGCAGGATCTTCCACCTTGACCGTGCGCAACGTTTCGCGCGGGCCCCGGAACGTGACCAGGTGCTTGGCCGGGTCAACCTTCGTGATCTCCGCCGTCACCGTCGTGGTGATCTCGCGCATGATGCCCGGCTTGCTGCCTTCGGCCGCGCGCGAGGTACGCTCCACGGATTCCGCCAGCGCGGTCGCCTTGTTGTCCACCGGCTCCAGCGATGCCACGACCGCCGCGCCACGCGCAATGGTGAGGATGTCCCCCTTGTGGATCTGGCCGAAGTTCTTCACTTCGTCGCCGCCCACCAGCTCGACGACATTGCCGCGCGGGCCTTGCACCAGCACGGCCTTGGTGTTCGGGTCGATATCGATGATCTTGCCGCTGACGACGGCCTCCTCGGCAACGCCTACCGGGGCCTGCGGACGCTGTGCGTAGGCGCTGGTGGCGATGAGCATGACAGCAGCGAGCACCGCGGCTGGCAGGGAGGACGGACGACGGGTCATGGCTTTCCTTGGCGATGGTAAGAGGCCATGCCGGTCGGCACGGCTGCCGGGCACCCGGGCGAGGGTACCGTTGAAGCCATTGTGGACAATCGGGCAGGGGCCAGCAATCCACTTCGAAAAAATTTGGGATGCGGGACAAAAACGTTTAATTGACGTCCCGCCGGGGGCGCTGGCCGGGTTTGCGGCAGCGCAGCAACTGCCGCCGATTGCCGCCTATTCGCCGTCGAGCAGGTCGCCGGTGCCGCCGGCCTGGGGCGTCGCCAGGCCGAAGTGGCGGTAGGCTGCCGCGGTGGCAACCCGGCCGCGCGGCGTGCGTTGCAGGTAGCCCTGCTGGATCAGGTACGGCTCCAGGACGTCCTCGATGGTGTCGCGCTCCTCGCCGATCGCCGCGGCCAGGTTGTCGACGCCGACCGGGCCGCCGCCGAACTTGTGCAGCACGGCCTCGAGCAGCTTGCGGTCCATCAGGTCGAAGCCCACGCGGTCCACGTCCAGCATGGCCAGCGCGGCGTCGGCAATCTCGCGGGTGATGGTGCCGTCGCCCTTGACCTCGGCATAGTCGCGCACGCGGCGCAGCAGCCGGTTGGCAATACGGGGCGTGCCGCGTGCGCGCCGCGCGATTTCCAGCGCGCCCTTCGGGTCGATGCGTGCGTTGAGCAACTGGGCGGAGCGCGTGACGATGCGCGCGAGCTCCTCGGCGGTATAGAACTCCAGCCGCGCCACGATGCCGAAGCGGTCGCGCAGCGGATTGGTCAGCATGCCGGCACGCGTGGTGGCGCCGACCAGCGTGAACGGCTGCAGGTCCAGCTTGACCGAGCGCGCTGCCGGGCCTTCGCCGATCATGATGTCGATCTGGTAGTCCTCGAGCGCCGGGTACAGGATTTCCTCGACGACCGGCGAGAGCCGGTGGATTTCGTCGATGAACAGCACATCGTTGGCTTCGAGGTTGGTCAGCAGCGCGGCCAGGTCGCCGGGGCGCTCGAGCACCGGGCCCGAGGTCTGCCGCAGGTTCACGCCCATCTCGCGCGCGATGATATGCGCAAGCGTGGTCTTGCCCAGGCCCGGCGGGCCGAACAGCAGCACGTGGTCCAGCGCCTCGCGGCGGTTGCGTGCCGCGTGCATGAAGATGTCGAGCTGTCCGCGCACCTTCTCCTGGCCCACGTACTCGTCGAGCAGCTTGGGCCGCAGCGCGCGCTCGAAGGCCTCTTCGTGCGAGGAAGCAGGCGCGGCCGAGATCACGCGTTCGGGGGCGGAAAACTTGTCGGTTTCGATCATGGTGGCGGCGTCAGGGTTCGCGCTATTTTACGCCTCAGGCCTTGGACAAGGCCTTCAGCGCCAGCTTGATGCCGTCCGATACACCCGTGCCGGCCGGCACCTGCTTGATGGCCGTGGCAGCTTCCTTCTCCGAGTAGCCGAGCGCCAGCAGCGCATTGAGGATGTCGACCGCGCTGTCATGCACGGCCGCGGCGCCCGGCGCATGGCCCAGTTCCGCGCCCAGCTTGCCCTTGAGCTCCAGCAGCAGCCGCTCGGCCGTCTTCTTGCCGATGCCGGGCACGCGCGTCAGGCGCCCGGCTTCCTGCAGCGTGATGGCCTGCGCCAGTTCCGACACGGACATGCCCGAGAGCACCGCCAGCGCCATGCGCGCGCCGATGCCGGTGATCTTGATCAGCTCGCGGAACGTGTTGCGCTCGGCGGCGGTGCCGAAACCGTAGAGCAGGTGCGCGTCCTCGCGCACGATCAGCTGCGTGAGCAGCGTCACAGGCTGGCCGGTCGCGGGCAGGTTGTAGAACGTGCTCATCGGCACATCGATCTCGTAGCCGACGCCGTGGCAGTCCACCAGCAGGTGCGGAGGATTTTTCTCGATAAGGGTGCCGGCGATGCGTCCGATCATGGTGTTTGCGGTAAAGGTCGGTTCAACGTTCTTGCGGAAGGCCGCAAGTGTAGCCTAGCGGAGCGTTGGCGCCTCACGGAGCTTTGGCGTCTACGGCACGCCGGCCCAGCGCCGGGTCGTCGGTAAAGATGCCGTCCACGCCCGCGGCGACAAAGGCCTGCACCTCGCGCACCATGCCCGCCGGGCTGCGCGTGGCACTGTCGCCGCCGGTCTGGAACGCCTTGGGCAGGAAGGCATTCTCCGGCCGGAAGGTGTAGGGATGCACCAGCAGGCCGGCCGCGTGCGCGTTGCGCACGACGGCGGAAGGCGCGCCGAGGCCGCCCTGCGCATCGCGCGGCACCACGCTGTTCTTTTCCGGCCCGATGCCGTCGGCGTAGGTGGCCACCTCGCGCAGGCCGGTCGCGCTCAGCATGTCGCCGTAGGTGCGCGTATCGCCGGCCAGCCGCCAGTCGGGCGGGATCTTCTTCGGGTTGCCGATCAGTTGCACCAGTCTGACATTGGGCATGCCATGCCCCAGCGCCCGGCGCACCTGCCGCAGGCTGCCGGCCTCGAAGGACTGGACGAAGACCGGCGCCTCGCGCAGGTACGGCTGGCGGCGCAGCGCCTCGACCAGCCTGTCTTCGAGCGGCAGGCCGATGCCGCGGAAGTAGCTCGGGTGCTTCAGTTCGGGATACAGGCCGATCTGCCTGCCGGTGCGCAGCGACGCCTGCTGGGCGAGCCTCACGATCTCGTCGAAGGTTGGGATCTCGAACTGGTCGTTCAGGCGCGCATTGGCCGGGCGCAGCTTGGTGATGCGCTCCCGTGCGCGCAGCGTCTTGAGTTCGGCCAGCGTGAAATCCTCGGTGAACCAGCCTGTCAGGCGCTCGCCGTCGATGACCTTGGTGCGCTTGCGGTCGGCGAACTGGGGCATCTCGGCAACGTTGGAGGTGCCGCTGATGTCGTTCTCATGGCGTGCCACCAGCACGCCGTCGCGCGTGACAACCAGGTCCGGTTCGATGAAATCGGTGCCGTCTTCGATGGCCTTGGCGTAGGCCGCCAGCGTGTGTTCGGGGCGCAGTGCGCTGGCGCCGCGGTGGGCGATGACAAGCGGCTTCGCGGCCGGTGCCGGCGCTTCCTCGGGCGCGGGCGTGGCCACAGCCTTGGGTGCGGAAGGTGGGGGCAGCTTCGTGGCGCAACCCGCCAGCAGGACTGTGGCCAGGGTAGCGTGAAGGCAGGATCGGAGGCGGTGCATGGCAGAGGGTCCGTGGCCGCCGCGCGCGGGGCATGCCGTGCGCGGCAAATGCCCCTGATTGTAAGAGACCGGAGCGCGCGGCTTGCCGAAGCCCTTGTCAGCCGATCAGACGCCCGCGGCGCACACGCATTCCCTTGCGGACCAGCTCGGGTGCCAGCCCGGACAGCGTGCCGAGCGTGTTGCCGCCATTGGCGTGGCAGATGGCGATACCCAGGGCATCGGCGGCGTCGGTGCTCGGGCGGCCCGGCAGGCTCAGCAGGCGCATGACCATTTCCTGCACCTGCTCTTTGTTGGCGCGGCCATAGCCCACCACGGCCACTTTCAGTTGCAGGGCGGTGTACTCGAATACCGGCAGGCCCTGTCCCACCAGCCCGCAGATTGCCGCGCCGCGCGCCTGGCCCAGCAGCAGCGTGGATTGCGGGTTGACGTTGACGAACACCTTCTCGATGGCCGCGCAGTCCGGCGCGTAGGTGCGGGCGACCTCGCTGATGCCATCGAACAGCGTCTTCAGGCGGGCCGGCAGGTCGGAGTCGCCATTGCTCTTGATCGTGCCCGAGGCGATGTAGGAAAGCTTGTTGCCGTGCTTTTCCAGTACGCCGAAGCCGGTGGTGCGGAGGCCGGGGTCGATGCCTAAGATGCGCATTTAATGGTTTTGGGTTGGTGGGCTTTGTTTGGTTGTAGTTCTTGGCATGCGCTGCTGTTTCGCCGGCGTAGCCGGCGAGTCACTTTTTGTCCGAGCGACAAAAAGTAACCAAAAAGCGCGTTGCTTGCCCTAGCGGGCGAATATTGATCGTAGTGTGCCAGTGTTTTTGTACGGGTAATCGCTTCAGGGGTCAGTTCGGCTGCCTGTCGCTCACTGGCGAAAGCGCGCACCTTCGTTGACGGGCTGTCCTCCTGACCCCGGGAGGCCGGAGTGGCTCCTTGTTCGGGCGCCGTGCCTGCGGCCTGTGGTGAGAAACAAAAAAGCTCCGGCCGGCGGGCGAGTACCCGCGCGGCCGGAGCCTTTTTTGTGTGCGCCTCGATTAGTGGCGGAAATGGCGAGTGCCGGTCAGAACCATGGCGATGCCACGTTCATCCGCAGCCGCGATCACCTCATCATCCCGCATCGAACCGCCCGGTTGAATCACGCACGTTGCGCCGGCGTCGACCACCACGTCCAGCCCGTCACGGAACGGGAAGAAGGCATCCGACGCTACCGCCGAACCCGCCAGCGTCAAACCAGCATTCTGCGCCTTAATGCTCGCGATACGCGCCGAATCCACACGGCTCATCTGGCCTGCGCCGACGCCGAGGGTCATGCCGCCCCCGCAGAAGACGATGGCGTTGGACTTGACGAACTTGGCGACGCGCCAGGCGAACATCAGGTCGTCCATTTCCTTGGGCGTCGGGTGACGACGCGTCACCACGCGCAGTTCGGACGGCTGCACGTTCTTGGCATCCGGGCTCTGCACCAGCAGGCCGCCGCCGACGCGCTTGAGGTCATACTGGTTGACGCCCTTGCCCAGTGGGATTTCCAGCAGGCGTACGTTCTGCTTGGACGCGAACACGGCGCGCGCGCCGGCGCTGAACGACGGGGCGATCAGCACTTCGACGAACTGCTTGGCCACGGCCTGCGCAGCGGCTTCGTCCAGTTCAACATTGAAGGCGATGATGCCGCCGAAGGCCGAGGTCGAGTCGGTCTTGAAGGCCTTGTCATACGCTTCGAGCGCATTGGCGCCGACAGCCACGCCGCACGGGTTCGCGTGCTTGATGATCACGCAGGCGGGCGTGGCAACGTTGAAGGACTTCACGCATTCCCACGCCGCATCGGCATCGGCGATGTTGTTGTACGACAGTTCCTTGCCCTGCAGCTGCACGTAGTTGGCCAGCGCGCCGTCCACGGCTTTCAGGTCGCGGTAGAACGCGGCCGACTGGTGCGGGTTCTCGCCGTAGCGCATTTCCTGCACCTTGTCGAAGGCCAGGTTCAGCGTCTGCGGGTAGGCGCTGCGGCCCTGGTGCGACTTGTCGGTGCCCAGGCTGGTCAGGTAATTGGTGATCGCGCCGTCGTATTGCGCGGTGTGCGCGAAGACCTTGGTCGCCAGGCGGAAGTTGGTGTCGTAGCCAACCGTGTTGCCGTTGGCGCGCATTTCGTCGAGCACCACGGCGTAGTCGGCCGGGTCGACGATCACGGTCACGTCGCGGTGGTTCTTGGCCGCCGAGCGCAGCATGGTCGGGCCGCCGATGTCGATGTTCTCGATGGCGTCCGGCAGCGTGCAGTCATCCTTGGCAACCGTCTGCTGGAACGGGTACAGGTTCACCACCAGCAGGTCGATCGTCGGGATGTTGTGCTCGGCCAGCGCGGCCATGTGCTCGGGCAGGTCGCGGCGGGCCAGGATGCCGCCGTGGACCTTCGGGTGCAGCGTCTTCACGCGGCCGTCGAGCATCTCGGGGAAGCCGGTGTAGTCGGCCACTTCCGTGACGGGCAGGCCGCTGTCGGCCAGCAGCTTGGCGGTACCGCCGGTGGAAAGCAGCGTGACGCCGAGCGCGTTCAGTTCGCGCGCGAATTCGACGATGCCGGTCTTGTCGGAAACGGAAAGGAGAGCTTGCTTGATCATGGCTGTGCGAAACGCTTCAAATTCAAATTAAACCGTGCAGCTGCAGCTTCTTGCGCAGCGTATTGCGATTGATGCCCAGGTAGGCGGCGGCCAGCGACTGGTTGCGCTCGGCGCGCACCATCACGGCTTCGAGCAACGGACGCTCGACGGCCTCCAGCACCATGTTGTACATGTTGGACGGCTCTTCGCCGTCCAGATCCCGAAAGTAGCTGTCCAGGCTGTCCCGGATGCACTGGTCGATAGCGTTGCGGCTCATGCGGCAAGCAACTCCCCTTTGTCGTTGTTGTTGTTCGTTTCTTCCCCGCCGGCACCGGCCTCATCGACATAGACGAGCCGGTCTGACCATTGCGCCTGCTCATCGAAGAAGGCGTTGACCGCGGCCAGTTGCTCGCCGGTGGTTTCCAGCGTGTTCATGCGGTGGCGGAAGAGGTTCGCGCCGCGCAGCCCGCGCGTGTACCACGCGATATGCTTGCGTGCCGTGCGCACGCCGGTGAACTCCCCGTAGAACGCATAGTGGTCTTCGAGGTGCGCGTTCATGATCGCGCGGATCTCGGCCACTTCGGGCGACGGCAGCAGTTCCCCGGTAGCCAGGAAATGCTCGATCTCGCGGAACAGCCACGGCCGGCCCTGGGCCGCGCGGCCGATCATGATGGCGTCGGCGCCCGTCAGCGCCAGCACCTGTTTTGCCTTCTGCGGCGTGGTGATGTCGCCGTTGGCCACCACCGGAATGCGGATGGTGGCCTTGACCTCGGCGATGGTCTCGTACTCGGCGTCGCCGTGGTACAGGTCTGCGCGCGTACGGCCGTGGATGGTCAGCATGCTGATGCCCGCGTCCTCCACCATGCGCGCGACGCGCAGGGCATTGCGGTTCTCGCGGTTCCAGCCGGTGCGGATCTTGAGCGTGACCGGCACGCGGTCCCCTACGGCGCCTACCACGGCCTCGACGATGCGCACCACCAGCGGCTCGTTCTGCAGCAGCGCAGAGCCCGCGGCCACGTTGCAGACCTTCTTGGCCGGGCAGCCCATGTTGATGTCGATGATCTGCGCGCCGCGGTCCACATTGTAGCGGGCGGCTTCGGCCATCATGCCCGGCTCGGCGCCGGCAATCTGCACCGAGATGGGTTCGACCTCGCCGGCATGGTTGGCGCGGCGCATGGTCTTTTCACTCTTCCACAGCTGTGCGTTCGACGCGACCATCTCCGACACCGCATACCCCGCGCCGAGCTGCTTGCACAGCTGGCGGAAGGGCCGGTCCGTGACGCCCGCCATTGGGGCGACGAACAGGTTGTTGCGAAGTTGGTGTGGTCCGATCTGCACGTTGGGTCGGCGATTCCGGCGGCCACGGCCCCTGCCGGCATGCGCACAGCGCAATGCAAAACAGGACGGCCCGGTGGCGAAACTGGAGTGAAACGAAAAAACACGCCCGTGCCGAAACGGCTGTCGGCAATTCCACGGGCATGAGCGAGGGCTGGATTCTACCGCCAAACGACTGCTGCTGCCCAAGAATTGAGCATCAGGACAAGAGGCGAAGTCTGAAAATGCCTCGAACAGGTTAGCTACGAGGTGGCGGCGCCCGCCCCTGCGGGCGCCCCCCCAGCGGATAAGCCGCGCATGCCCAACAAAAA
>NZ_CAJZAI010000021.1 GCF_914271435.1 Cupriavidus laharis
TCGCGGGGCATTTAGCGTCCGCTAAACGGCCTATCACACTCGATTCGCGTTTGTGCAGAGCATCCCTAACGGGCGAATATTGATCGTAGTGTGCCGAGGGTGTTGTACGGGGATGGGCTTCAGAGTGTTTCCGGCTGCCTGCCGCGTGGTGCGCGGCCGTGGGCAGGATTACAGCGCTGATTGAACGAGCCCCGAAACTGTCCGTGGCCCCTGCTGCTACCGGTATCGCGTGGACGCCTACGGCTGCGCTGCGCGCGGTGTCCTGGTCGGCATGGCGAGGGCATCAACGTCGCTGGCGCCGGCGCTTCCCCTTCTTCGTTTTCTCTCTTCGCGCATGGCACATGCGCCAAGGGCTTCGTCACCAGATCGTGGTTCGGGCTGCGGCCCAGAAACCCAGACTCCGAGTCGCGCGCAGCGCAGCCGTAGGCGTCCCCGCGATATCGCTGTTAGAAGGGACCACTCCGTAATCCGGGTTCGCTCGTACGCCCTGTCCCATCCTATTGAGCTTTCCCTATTTCACGACAACATCAAAGCAACCACCGTCATTCCCGCGAAGGCGGGAATCCAGCGTCTTACAAGTCCCCCGAAGGGGGACAAAAAGTCACTGGGTCCCCGCCTGCGCGGGGACGACGAATATTTTGCGTTGTCATGAATTCTGGAAACATCAATAATCATCTACGCGGCAGGCAGTCTGGTTATGCCACCGGACCGTCTTCACCTCATCGAGCCGTTCGTCAACCACGAAGACGCGCTTTTGCCTACTTTTACCGCTCGGGTAAAAGTAGGTCGCCGGCTACGCCGGCGAAACAGCCGCGCCCGCCAAGCACGCTCCCCCCATCCCAACCTCCCCTTTAAGCCAACAAAAAATCCCCCCGAATCCCCTCCCCCACCTCCCTCACCTTGCCAAGAAAATCCCCAAGCCATCCATGGATCCCCACGGCAAGGATGTCTTCAATGCGGGCGAACCTCAGTTCAGCATGCAGCCGCCCGGCCCGCCTCTCGGTATTGGCCGAATGCCGGTTCCGAACCTGCGCGAGGATCGCCACCACCTCATGCATGCTGGCCGCCAGCGAGCGCGGCATGGCCGGGTTCATGATCAGCAGTTGCGCCACCCGCTCCGGCGTGATCGCGGAACGGTAGACCTTGCGGTAGCTCTCCAGCCCGGACAGCGCGCGTAGCACCGCTGCCCACTGGTAGGGGTCCTCCTGCAGCGCCGGGCCACCAGCGGTGCGGAACTTCACGTCAAGCAGCCGCGCGGTGTTGTCGGCGCGCTCCAGGAACGTCCCCAGCCGCATGAAGCAGAAGGCCTCGTCCTTGAGCATGGTGCCGACTTCCACGCCACGTGCGAGGTGAGAGCGGAATTTGACCCACTCGAAGAAGGCGGCAGGATCGCGCAGCGGCGCGCCGTCGCTGACCAGCTGGCGCGCTTCGAGCCATGTGGCGTTAATGGTTTCCCACAGCGGCGTCGTGAGCGCACCACGCACCGCGCGCGCGTTTTCGCGTGCGGCGCGCAGGCAAGACAGGATCGATGCGGGATGGCTCTCGTCGCCCGCCATGAAGGCGATCATCGCCTCATGGCCGAGCCCACCGTGACGCGCGGCATAGCAGGGCGTGAGTTCGGTGATGTCGAGCATGGCGCGCCAGCCCTGCTCGGCCGCGTCCGCGCCTTGCGGCAACAGCGCGGTCTGGTAGTTGACGTCCAGCATGCGCGCGGTGTTTTCCGCGCGCTCGGTGTAGCGGGCCATCCAGTACAGGTGATCGGCGGTGCGGCTCAGCATGGCGGCTCCCGTGATAGTGCCCGCCATGCATCAAGCAATTGCCTTGCCAGCCTGCGGGAATGCTCAGTCCACCGGCACCACCGTCACGCCTACGTCCACGCCGTGCGCACCGCCGCCGACGATCACGCCATGCAGCAGCGGCACGTCACTGTAGTCGCGGCCAAGCGCCAGCGTGACGTGGCGCGTATCCGCCAGCACATTGTTGGTCGGGTCAAGGTCCACCCAGCCTGCGACGGGGCAATACACCGACACCCACGCATGCGAGGCATCGGCGCCGACCAGGCGCGGCTCGCCAGGTGGCGGCTCGGTGCACAGGTATCCGCTGACGTAGCGGGCCGCCAGCCCCAGCGAACGCAGGCAGCCGATCATCACCTGCGCAAAGTCCTGGCACACCCCGCTGCGCTGCACGAATGCCTGCATGGCGGGCGTATCCACTTCGGTGGATTCGCTGTGATACGCGAAGTCTGCGTGGATGCGCCGCATCAGGTCAATTGCACCGGCCACCACCGGCACGCCTGCGCCAAAACTGGGCAGGGCGTACTCGCGCAGGCTCGGATGCAGGGCAATGTTGGGCGAAGCAAAGACGAACTGCGTGGCCGGATCGAACGGTTGGCCGACGTGGAAACGCAGCGATTGCGCCACCGTTTCCCACGGCGCGGAAGCCGCTGGATCCAGCGCCTGCCAGCGCGGCGCGAGCACGACGGTGCTGGTGCAGGTCAGCTGCATCTGCGTGTGCGGCACATCGAGCATGTAGTGCAGCACGCGGTTGCCAAAGGCGTCGGTGCGGACATGCTGGTGCGTGGGCGCGGGCTCGATGCGGGTTTCGTGCGCAGTCACGGCCTGCCAGGGCAGGTCCGGCGGCGTGGCCACGGCACGCTGCTGGGCATGTTCGACCGGCTGCGAATAGCGATAGGCGGTCGTATGCAGCACGTTGAGCGTGCAGCCTCCGGTGGAAGCGGTCACGGCGTCATTCACGGCAGCCCGGCCTCCGGGTTGGCGCCCGCATGGCTGAAATAGCGCGCGCTGATTTCATCGGACACGCGCGCCATGCGCTCGATGAACTGGCGGCACAGCGCCGGCAACGCGGCCGGATCGCCGTCCGGATCGCACAGGGCCTCGCACAGCGCAGCGCGCGTTGGCAGCGCGCTGGCAGCGGGCAGCAGTTCCGCGAGCGGCACGCGCGCCTGCGCGCTGCCGCCCGGCGCAAGCTGCTCCAGCTTGCTGCGCAGCCGCTCCAGCAATCCATACAGGCCACGCGGGTTGGTGGGCTCCAGCACCAGCAGGTCGATCACCGCGGCGAGGTCGGTGCGGCCCGGATAGAGCGAGCGGTAGGTCAGCGTGCAGTCGAACAGGTGCAGCAGCAGCTCGAAGCCGCTGCGCGAGCGCAAAGCGCCGGCTTCGATGGCCGTCAGCAGGAAGTTGCTCATGGTGGCCAGGCGTTCGATATGGCGGCCGATGAAGACCAGGCGCCAGGCTTCGTCGCGCGTCATGCGGTCGCCCTGTGCGCCGTTGATGGCGCCGAGCTGCATCGCCAGGTGCTCGAGCGCGGCCAGCACGCGCGCGCGGTCGTAGCTGGCGGCACCGCCATCGCCCTGGGTCAGCGTGGCCTCCATCATGGCGTCGCCGAAGTCGTTGCGTGCCGCCAGGATGGTGCGCCAGTGGTCGTTGGACAAGCGGTTGCGGATTTCATTGGCCGCAGCGGCGTGCGCAACGAGGTTCTGCACCAGTCCAGTGCCACCCTGTGCGTCAGCCAGCGTGGCGACCAGGCTACGCTCGAACAGGCGCAGCGACGCCTTCGGCGGCGGTGCCTCGGCCGGTACCAGCCCTGACACTTGCGCGAGCCGGCCCAGCATCGACAGGGTGCCGTCATCGGTATCGTCGCTGCTTTCGATCGAACCGAGGATCTGTCGGCACAGCCTCACATTGTTCTCGGCGCGCTCGGCATAACGCCCGGCCCAGAACAGGTTTTCGGCGGCCCGGCTCGACACCACCAGCGGCCGGGCCGGTGTCGGCGGTGCCAGCCCGGCGCGCCCGGCCAGCGGCACGGCCGGCACCGGCTGGCCGGACAGCACCCACGTATCGGCACTGGTGCCGCCAAGCTGCATCGATACCGACTCGAGCCGGGGTGCCGCCAGCCGGCTGAAGCCGCCGGCCATGACCTGCCAGCCGCCATTGCCATCCGCCACGGCAAACACGCGCAGCATGGCCGCGCGCGAGCCGATCCGGTCCCCTTCCCAGCATGGCGTGTGTGACAGCGGCAGCGGCGGCTGCAGCGTGTAGCGGTCGGGCATGCGGGCGATGCGCTCGCGCCATCCGTCCAGCGCCTGCAGGCCCAGTTCCATGCCCAGCGCGGGCTCGTCGGACATATCGGCGCGGCGCGGATAGGTCGGCATCACGAAGGCTTCCGGCAACGTGGCCAGGGCCTGCTCGCGCGCGGCATCCTCGCCGCACCACCAGCTCGGCACGCCGGGCAGCAGCAGCGGCTCGCCCAGCAGCGCTTCGGCAATGCCGGGCAGGAAGCCGTGGATGGCCGGGGATTCCAGGAAGCCGGAGCCGGGCGTGTTCGACACCATGACATTGCCGGCGCGCATCGCCTCCAGCAGCCCGGGCACGCCCAGCGTGGAGTCATGGCGCAGCTCGAGCGGATCGCAATAGACATCGTCCAGGCGCCGCAGTACGACGTCAACGCGCTCCAGCCCGCCGAACGTCTTGAGATAGACCACGTCGTTGCGCACGGTCAGGTCCTTGCCCTCCACCAGCGTGATGCCGAGATAGCGGGCCAGGAAGGTCTGCTCGAAGTAGGTCTCGTTGTAGGGGCCGGGCGTGAGCAGCACGATGTGGTGGCCGGTGCCGGCGCTGCCCGGGCCTTCGCGCCCGCTGCCGGCCTCCGCCGCCGCGGCCAGCGGCGCATGCGCCAGCGTGGACACCAGTTGCGCGAACGCCGGTGGCAGCCGGCGCACGTGCAGGTCGCGGAAGGCATCGGTGAACAGGCTGGAGATGATCAGCCGGTTTTCGAGCGCGTAGCCCATGCCGGACGGCGTGTCGGTGCGGTGCGCCATGACAGTCCAGCCGTCTTCGGTATGCACCAGGTCTACGGCGACGATCTGCAGGAAACTGCCGCCCGGTGGCTGGTAGCCGCGCAGCGGATGCAGGTAGCCCGGATGCCCGTACACCAGCCCCGGCGGCAGCAGCCCGTGCGAAAGCAGCGACTGTTCGCCGTAGATGTCGGCCAGGATGGCGTTGGCCAGCGTTGCGCGCTGCGCGGCACCGCGCTCGATCCACTGCCAGTCCTGCTCCGTCACCAGGAACGGAAACAGCTCCAGGGGCCACGCGCGCGCCGCGCCGTGGTCAGCATAGACGTTGTAGGTCACGCCGTTGTCGCGGATCTGCCGCGCCATGGCCGCCGCGCGCGGGCCCAGCGTTTCGGTGTTCGGCTCGCCCACTACGGCGAAGAAGCGCGCCCACGCTTCGCGCAGCGTGCCATCGGGCAGCCGCAGTTCATCGAGGTGCCCCGCGGGGACCGGCTGTGCGAGACCGGCCGCGGCGGCAATGGCCGCCGTGGCATGCGGTGCATCGAGGTCGTCAGTCGGCCGCGACAGGGGCTGGGCCAAGATATGGTCTCCTGTTGGCGGCTGGCCCGTGCCGGCTCAGCCGCGGTACTGCATGTCTACCCCTGGCGCAGGTCGAGCGTGAAGGGGAACTCGAGACTGCGCCGCGGCGCCTGCGCGACGGTGCGCCCCGGCGTATGCCCGTAGGCCGAAAAGCGTGCCAGGCGCCGGCTTTCCGCCTCGTAGGCATTGACGGGGAAGGTCTGGTAGTTGCGCCCGCCCGGATGCGCCACATGATACTGGCAGCCACCGATGCTGCGCTCGGTCCAGGTATCGACCACGTCGATGGTCAGCGGCGCGTGCGACGCAATGGTCGGATGCAGCGACGACGCCGGCGCCCAGGCGCGGTAACGCACGCCCGCGACGAATTCGCCGGCACGGCCGGTCGGCTGCAGCGGCACGGCCTGGCCATTCGCGGTAACCACGTGTCGGCAGTCGTTCATGCCGAGCACGCGCACCTCGAGGCGCTCCACCGAGGAATCCACGTAGCGTACCGTTGTACCCGCAGCGCCCTCCTCGCCCATCACATGCCACGGCTCCAGCGCGCCGCGCAGCGTGAGCGCGAGGCCGCCAGCGGCCAGCTCCCCGATGCGCGGAAAGCGGAACTCGAAGTGCGGGGCAAACCAGGCGGCATCGAAGGCAAAGCCAGCGGCGCGCATGTCGGCCAGCACGTCGTCGAAATCCATCTGCACGAAGGTGCCCAGCATGAAGCGGTCATGCAGCGCCGTGCCCCAGCGCGTGAGCGGCGCCTGGTACGGTTCGCGCCAGAAGCGCGCCACCAGCGCGCGCAGCAGCAACTGCTGCACCAGGCTCATGCGCGCATGCGGCGGCATCTCGAACGCACGCAGTTCCAACAGGCCGAGCCGGCCAGTCGGGCCGTCGGGGGAGTAGAGCTTGTCGATGCAGAATTCGGCGCGGTGCGTGTTGCCGGTGACGTCGATCAGCAGGTTGCGCAGCACGCGGTCGACCAGCCACGGCGGCACGTATCCATTTGTACTGCCTAGCTCGCGCCCCGCAAGCTGGCGGCGCAGTTCCGCGAACGCGATTTCCAGTTCATAGAGCTGGTCGTTGCGCGCCTCGTCCACGCGCGGCGCCTGGCTGGTCGGCCCGATAAAGAGCCCGGAGAACAGGTAGGACAGCGACGGATGGTTGTGCCAGTATGCAATCAGGCTGGCCAGCAGGTCCGGGCGGCGCAGGAACGGGCTGTCGGCCGGCGTCGCCCCGCCCAGCACAAAGTGGTTGCCGCCGCCGGTGCCGGTATGCCGGCCGTCGAGCATGAACTTCTCGGTCGACAGGAAGCACTCGTGCGCGGCCTGGTAGAGGAACTCGGTGTGGTCGACCAGTTGCTCCCAGTTGGCGGCCGGATGGATGTTCACCTCGATCACGCCGGGATCGGGCGTAACCTGCAGCACCTTGAGGCGCGCATCGCGCGGCGGCGGGTAGCCTTCCAGCACGATCTGCACGCCTAGCGAAGCGGCAGTGGCCTCCACGGCCTGTACCAGCGCAAGATAGTCTTCGAGCCTGGGCAGCGGTGGCATGAAGACATAGATCACGCCGCGCTTGTCGTCAAACTGCTCGGCTTCCACGCGCGGACCTGCCGCGCGCGCGGGATGCCGGACTTCGACGCACAGCGCGGTGCGCACCACGCCGGCCGCCGACTCCCCGCGCACGGGCTCCGTCTGTGCAGCCGCGGGGCCGCTGCCCGTACCCATGCCTGCGGTCAGGCGAGCGGCTTGCCCTCCCCGCGCTGTCGCCGCCACGGCCGCGGGCGCGGCGGACTGCCGCCGCACGTTCGCGGCTGCCGGCAGCGGTGCGCGCGGCGCAAAGGGATCCTGCCCGAACTGCTGCTCCCGGTCTGCCGGGCTCGACCACGGCAGGGCGTCGAGCGGCAACCGGTAGCCCATCGGCGAATCGCCAGGCAGCAGGTACAGGCGCTCGTCGCGCAGGTACCAGCGGCCGCTGGTCCAGCCGCCTCTGTCGCCAGCCTGTTCCGCCCGGTCCTCTTCTTCATCCCGCGCCAGCGGCAGCACGTAGCCGGTCACGCTTGCCAGCCCAGCATCGAACACGCGGCGCAGACGAACGCGCTCCAGCTCGTCGTCCAGGCGCGAGGCATGCGGGTCGACGTTGACCGGCAGCCGCCGTTCGCGCCACAGGTAATACCAGGCATCCTCGTAGCCAGGCTGCGCGTATGACGTATCGAGACCGAGCCGGTCGCACAGGGCCATCATGAAGCGGCGCGCATCGGTGTCGGTATAGTCGCCGGGATGGCGCTCGTCGGCGAACAAGGCCGGGTCCTGCCAGCAGGGCACGCCATCGGCACGCCAAGCAATGGTCAGCGCCCAGCGTGGCAATTGCTCGCCCGGATACCACTTGCCCTGCCCGAAATGCAGGAAACCGCCCGCGCCGTAGCGTTCGCGCAGGCGATGCACCAGTTCGGTGGCCAGGCCGCGCTTGGTCGGCCCCAGCGCGTCGGTGTTCCATTCCGCGCCGTCACGGTCGCGTGCCGAGACGAAGGTCGGCTCGCCGCCCATGGTCAGGCGTACATCCATGGCCTGCAGTTCGCGGTCCACCGCGACGCCGGCGGCGCTCACGGCCTGCCACTGGTCCTCGGTATAGGGCAGCGTCACGCGCGGCGACTCATGGACGCGCGTAATGGTCATCGCATGGCTGAACTCGACTTCGCTCTCGTCAACGGCGCCTGTCACCGGCGCGGCGCTGCCGGGCTCGGGCGTGCAGGCGAGCGGAATATGCCCCTCTCCCGCCAGCAGGCCGGAGGTGGGATCCAGCCCGATCCATCCTGCGCCGGGCAGGTAGACCTCGCACCAGGCATGCAGGTCGGTGAAGTCGCGCTCGGCGCCGCTGGGACCGTCGATGGCCTTTACATCGGGCGCGAGCTGCAGCAGGTAGCCCGAGACGAAGCGCGCCGCCAACCCCAGGTGGCGCAACGTCTGCACCAGCAGCCAGCCCGAATCGCGGCACGATCCCGAGGCGTTGGTGAGCGTGGTCTCCGGGCTCTGCACGCCCGGCTCCATGCGGATCAGGTAACGGATCTCGCGTTGCAGGCGCTGGTTCAGCGCCACCAGGAAATCCAGCGTGCGGCATTCCGCGCGGTCGATGCTGTCGACAAAGGCGGCAAAGCGCGGCGTCAGTTCGTCGCGCACCAGATAGGGCGCCAGGTCATGCGCGAGGCCGGCGTCGTACGCGAAGGGAAAGCGTTCGGCCTCGGGCTCCAGGAAGAAGTCGAATGGGTTGTAGACCGACATCTCGGCCACCAGGTCGACCGTGACCTTGAATTCCGTCGTCGCTTCCGGGAACACCAGCCGCGCCAGGTAATTGGAGAACGGGTCCTGCTGCCAGTTGATGAAGTGCTGTGCCGGCTCGATGCGCAGTGCGTACGACAGGATAGGCGTGCGGCAATGCGGTGCGGGCCGCAGGCGCACCACCTGCGGCGACAGCTTCACCGGACGGTCATAGCGATAGTGCGTGACGTGATTCAGTGCGACATGTATGGCCACGGCGCCCTCCCAGGCGGTTGCTGCGATTGGTGTCGCGCTGTCTCAAGCAAGACTTGTACCCTCCCGCGACGGCTTACATCGAACCGCCCGCCTTCGCGCGCACGGACTCCTCCAGCAGCGAGCGCAATTTGGCCAGTGCGCCCGGATCGCCATGCGCCGCCGAGCGCGCATACCAGATCTTGGCCTGTTCGATGTCCTTGCCCACCACGCCGGGCTCGCCGTGCTCGTAGAAACTGCCGACGATGTACTGGGCACCGCCATCCCCCGCGCTGGCCGCGCGGCTGTACCACTCGAAAGCCTTGCCGTAGTCGCGCGGCACGCCGCGGCCGGTGAAGTAGTTGGTAGCGAGTTCCATCTGCGCCTGGACGTGGCCGCCCTGCGCGGCGCGTTCGTACCAGCGGTTGGCCTCTTCGAGCGAACGCGGTACCAGTTCCCCGCGCTCGTACAGGTCACCGAACGTGAACTGAGCATGTGTCATCTGGTTGTCGGCAGCCTTGCGCAGCCACACCAATGCCTCCTGCGGCTTCGCCGGCGTACCCTCGCCGCGCAGTAGCATCATGGCGTAGTTGAACTGGGCCAGACGGTTGCCTTCGCGCGCGGCGGCGGCAAAGCCCCGCAGTGCGGTGTCGAACGCGCCGGCTTCATAGGCGGCGAGCGCTTCACGCGTCTGCGCCTGGGCTGGCTGGACTGGTGCGGGGGCGGCCTGCGTCAGGGTGCCGGGGCAAAACGCCAGCGCTATTGCCACCATGGCAATAGCCAGAGGACGGCAACGGGCCAGACCGGCTGCCGTGTCGGACCAGAGCGAGGGGCGGGCAATTGGCATGGCGGACTCCGGGATGCGCTGCGCCTTCTTGGTTCCAGTGTAGGAGGCGGCGATGCGGCCCGGAAGCTGATGGCGGGGGGAAAACTATTCCCGCGAATAATCATTATCGCTTACGAATACCAACCAGCATCCATCCTGTTAATGAACGGCAGCCTTCAGATCCATCCGGCACGATGCAGACGCCGCCACAACGCGCCGCATGCCACAGCCGTCACGCCAATCACGAGCGGGTACGCGTAGTGGAGCCTGAGTTCCGGCATGAACGAGAAATTCATGCCGTAGAGGCTGAACACCACGGTCGGGATCGCCAGGATGGCACCCCAGCCCGCCAGCCGCTTGACGACCTCGTTCTGCCCCACCGTGACCAGGGCCAGGTTGACCTGGACGGCCGTGGTCAGCATTTCTCGCACGACATCCAGCGTGCGCACGAGCCGGCTGGCGTGATCCTCGATGTCACGGAAATAGGCGCGCAGTTCCTTCGGGACAAGGTCTTCGTGCAGGCGGATCAGCTGGCTGCAGATATCCTCGACCGGGTTCACCGCATTGCGCAGGCGCAGCACCTGCCGCTTGATCTGGTACAGGCGCTCGATCGCGGCGCGGTCGAACTCGTCGCGGAAGATGCCCTGCTCCAGCTCTGCAAAGGTGTCCTCAAGACGCGTGACGATAGGCATGTAGTGGTCGACCACGAAATCCATCAACGCATAGAGCACATAGCCAGGGCCGTTGGCCAGCCCTTGGGCGTCGTGTTCGCAGCGCTCGCGCACCGGCGCATAAGTGCTGCTGGCGCCATGCCGCACCGACACGACATAGTTCGGGCCGACGAACAGGTGGGTTTCGCCGACCACAACCTCGTCCCCGACCAGTTGCGCGGTATTGAGCACGATGAACACCGAATCGCCGTACGCCTCCAGCTTGGGCCGCTGGTGCGCGTCGAGTGCGTCTTCCACCGCCAGGTCGTGCAGGCCGAAGGACTGCTGCACCTGGCGCAGCAGGGCCAGGTCCGGCTCATGCAGGCCCAGCCAGACAAAGGTGCCGGGCACGCTCAGCGCCTGTGGAATCTCCTCGATGCCGACAGTGCCGAGCCGCTTGCCTGCCCGATAGGCCACACAGTTGACGATCGCGCCCATGACAGCTCCGTTCTGCAGATGGCGCAATCGTAACAAGGTGGCGGCGGCCTGCGCCGGAAACTGGCCGGCGCGCTGCCGCCGGCACCACTTGCGCGCGCCGAATGGATTGCGTGCGGCACCTGGGGACAAAGTCGGCCTATTTGTTACAGTTCGCACCGAAGACACAGTTAGAATGTGGCATTTCCACGGTCACCCGGCTATGTCACAGAAGAAATCGCCACGCTTCGAGCTGCGCAGTGGCAACGTAGACGCCCTCCTTCTCGCCCTCCAGACCGCCGACATGGCTGCACTGCGGGACGACCTGCTCTCCCGGTTCGAAGCCACCCCCGATTTCTTCTCCAATGACGTGATCGCGCTGGACCTGCGCGCACTCGAAAGTGATGACGAGGTCTCGCTCGACGCGGTGATCGGCACGCTGGCGACGCTCAAGGCACGCGCGATCGGCGTGGTTGCGCGGCCCGCCCAGCACGAGTGGGCGCAGCGCTTCGGCCTGCCGCTGCTCGACAGCCAGAGCCGCCGCGGCCTGCGCGAATCGGCGGAAGCCGCCGAGGCCGCCGAACGCGCTGCGGCAACGGCGGTTGCCGAACAGGCCGCGCGCGAGGAAGCCGCCCGCGCCGCCGCCCAAGCAACCACCGAAGCCGCCGTCAAGGCCGCCCTGCAGCAGGCCCAGACCCTCCTGATCGACAAGCCGCTGCGCTCGGGCCAGCAGGTGTACGCGCAAGGCGACGTGGTCATCATGGACGTGGTCAGCTACGGCGCCGAGGTGATCGCCGAAGGCAACATCCATATCTACGCCCCGCTGCGCGGCCGTGCGCTGGCGGGCGTGAAGGGCAACACCGGCGCGCGCATCTTCAGCACGTGCATGGAGCCTGAACTGATTTCCATTGCCGGCATCTACCGGACGGCCGAGCAGACGCTGCCGGCCGACGTGCTCGGCAAGACCGCCCAGGTTCGCCTGGCCGATGAAAAGCTGATCCTGGAAGCGATCCGGATGAAATGATCCGGCGCCCAGTCATGAACGGAATCACTGCAGCGCAAGCTTCAACCTAATTACGGACCAAAGAGCCATGGCAAAAATCATCGTTGTGACCTCCGGCAAGGGAGGCGTCGGCAAGACCACCACCAGCGCCAGCTTTGCCGCCGGCCTGGCCCTGCGCGGCCACAAGACTGCCGTGATCGACTTCGACGTCGGCCTGCGCAACCTCGACCTGATCATGGGTTGCGAACGCCGCGTGGTGTATGACCTGATCAACGTGGTGCAGGGCGAAGCCAACCTGCGCCAGGCGCTGATCAAGGACAAGAAGTGCGAGAACCTGTTCATCCTGCCGGCCTCGCAGACGCGCGACAAGGACGCGCTGACCAAGGAAGGCGTGGAGAAGGTCATCAACGGCCTGCAGGAGATGGACTTCGAGTACATCGTCTGCGATTCGCCCGCCGGCATTGAGTCGGGCGCGCTGATGGCCATGTACTTCGCCGACGAGGCGCTGATCGTCACCAACCCGGAAGTATCATCGGTGCGTGACTCGGACCGCATCCTCGGCATCCTGGCCTCCAAGACCAAGCGCGCCAGCGAAGGCGGCGAGCCGATCAAGGAACACCTGCTGATCACGCGCTACAACCCCAAACGCGTGCATGGCGGCGAGATGCTGTCGCTGACCGACATCCAGGAAATCCTGCGCATCAAGCTGATCGGCGTCGTGCCGGAGTCGGAAGCCGTGCTGCATGCGTCCAACCAGGGCACGCCCGCCATCCACCTGGAAGGCAGCGACGTGGCCGACGCGTATGGCGACGTGGTGGACCGCTTCCTGGGCAAGGACAAGCCGATGCGCTTCACGGACTACCAGAAGCCGGGCCTGCTGTCGCGCATCTTCGGCAACAAGTAAAACAAGTACGGAGGACTCATCCCCATGTCGATCCTGTCCTTCCTGCTGGGGGAAAAGAAGAAATCGGCCTCTGTCGCCAAGGAGCGGCTGCAGATCATCCTCGCCCATGAACGCACGGGCCATTCGGCCCCTGCCGACTACCTGCCCGCGCTGCAGCGCGAGCTGGTGGCCGTGATCTCCAAGTACGTCAAGATCAGCGACCAGGACCTGCGCGTCAGCCTTGAGCGCCAGGACAACCTGGAAGTCCTCGAAGTCAAGATCGAGATCCCGCAAGGCTGATTCGCCCCCCTCCCTCGGCCGGCGCCCCTTCCCGCAAGGGCGCGCCGGCGTCGTCGCGCCCCGCTCCCCGCCAGGCCGCACCAGCAAATGACGTCTGATGCTGATGCAACGCACCAACACGGTATTGTGTAGCGGCCAGACAACGGATTTGCACCAAAATCCTGCTCGAATCCGGCCTTCAGCGCGTATTTGTGTCCTTCGCTCCAGCGTTTTGTTAAATTTTCGCGGCGTTTACACGAAACGTAGACCCCGTGCCCCGTCGTGATCCGGCGGAGAACAGTACAGAACAGAAAAGGAGCACCATGAAGAAATCGGCCATCGTCCTCGCCGCTGGCAGCCTGCTGGCAGGTTCCGCTTTTGCACAAACTTCCGTCACGCTGTACGGCATCGCTGATGTCAGCCTGCGCTACACGAACAACGCTGACGCCGGCAACCACAGCCAGACGCAACTGACCGACGGCGCCGTGACGCAAAGCCGCTGGGGCCTGAAGGGCAGCGAAGCCCTGGGCAACAACCTGAAGGCGATCTTCCAACTGGAAAACGGCTACAGCGTTGACAACGGCACGATGAACTCGAGCGGCCAGCTGTTCAATCGTCAGGCATATGTTGGCCTGGCAGGCGACTTCGGCGCGGTCAAGCTGGGCCGCCAGTACACCGAAGGCTTTAACTTCTTCGGCGACTACGATCCGCTGACCATCGGTAACTATACCGCCAACGCCTGGCCGTTCTTCCTGACCCAGTTCCGTGCCAACAACGTTGTCAGCTACGGCGGCAAGTTCGGCGGCCTGAACGTCGGCGCCAGCTATGGCTTCGGCGAACGGCCGGGCAGCTTCACGCACGCCCAGACCAACCCGCCCAATGGCAACGCCCCGTACTTCGGTGCTCGCGCTGCATACGAAGTCGGCCCGTTCGGCTTCGGTGGCGTGTACCAGGAAATCCGCGACACCAATGGCAACAAGCAGCAAATGTGGGGTGCCGCTGGTAAGTACTCGATCGGCCCGGCCAAGATCTTCCTGGGCTACGTCGGCGGCAAGGACCGCACCGGCGTGATCGACAACAGCTTCATGAACGCGTCGGCGGCATCGACCACGCCGGCTGCCAAGACCCTGATCGCTGGTGGCGCACAAAGCAACCCGCGCAAGGATAACCTGGGCTACATCGGCGTGACCTACCAGGCGACCCCGGCACTGGCCCTGACCGGCGTGTTCTACGGTGACCACATCGAGAACAAGAACGGCACGACCAGCAGCGGCAACCGCTACACCGGCGTGCTACTGGCCGAGTACTCGCTGTCCAAGCGTACCCAGGTCTACGGCACCGTTGACTACAACAAGCTGACTGGCGCCGCCCAGACCGAACTGCCGGGCAAGAACAACCAGACCGGCGTGGCAGCAGGTATCCGCCACATTTTCTGATCGTCGTCTGATCAGCTGGCCGACTTGGCAGAAAGGCACCTTCGGGTGCCTTTTTTTGTTGCTGCGGCGATGATCGTGGCAGCTGCCGGCAGTTGCCGGTCTTCTTCACGCCGCCTCGCTTTCCGCCAACTCCAACCGGTACCCATGCGTATAGACCGGCGTCAGCCTGAGGCCATTGGCAGCATGCAGGCCCAGCTTGCTGCGCACGCGCGACACATGCGTATCGATGGTGCGTGACAGCGGCGAGATCTCGCGGCCCCAGACCGTGGCAATGATGTGGTCGCGCGTGACGATGCGCCCCTCGTTGCGGAACAGGAGCACCGCCAGGTCGAACTCCTTGGGGGTCAGGCAGATGGGGTGCCCGTGGCAGGTCGCCTGCCGCGCGGTGCAGTCGAACACGTAGCCGGCCAGCCGCAACGGCATGTTGCGCGTGAAATCCCCGGGACTGGCGCGGCGCAGCACGGCACCGATGCGCGCCGACAGTTCGGCGGCCCGGACAGGCTTGACCATGTAGTCGTCGGCACCGGCCACCAGCGCACTGACGATATCGGATTCCGCATCGCGGGCGGAAACGAACATGACCGGGATGCGCCGGTCAACGTTGCCGCGCACCCAGTTCAGCACCTCGTGCCCGGACATGCCCGGCATCTGCCAGTCGAGCAGCAGCAAGTCGAAGGCGGTGTCATGCAAGGCCAGCAGCAGGCGCCGGCTCTGGCTGAAGCTCACGCATTCGTAGCCGGCTTCATTGACGATCCTGCGGATCAGCGCCGCATGGACGGGATCGGCTTCCAGCGAGGCAATCGTCTTTCTCATAGTCTCTCTCCCTCAGCATTTGCGCGTGACGGCATTAGAAACCGCTGACGGGGACGTCAGAATAGGAAGGGCCTCAAAACGGGCTTTCAACAATCGTTTACTTCTTGCCGCAAGGGCGGATCCATACCATGGGCCGCTACCGTGCCGGCCAGCGCGCCGGCCGATCTTCCCCGCATTCGGAAGCGCCAGGAGAGACGCCGTGAGAATTGCCGTATTGGAGGCCGACCCGACCCGGGCCCTCGGCATCGACCAGACCCTTCGCCTCAACGGGCACCAGTGCACGCGCTACATCCACGGCCGGTCGCTGATCCACGCGCTGCGCGGCGGCACCTTCGACATGCTGCTGCTGGACGGCGATACGCCGGGCATTTCGGCCCTGGACGTGCTGTCATGGGTACGCCGCACGCTCGGCCATGAACTGCCGGTCATGCTGCTGGGAAACAACGACGATGAAATGCATATCGCCGCGTGCTTTGCCGAGGGCGCCGACGCCTACCTGCGCAAGCCTGTTGGCATGGCGGAACTTGCCGCAAGAGTGATGGCCCTGTTGCGCCGTGCATGCCCGGCCGGCGCGCATGCCTGCGATCTCAGCCATGGCGCCTTCCGCTTCGCCACGGCCGACCGCCGCGCGTGGGTCCACGGCCGGCCGGTGGCGCTGGCGCCCAAGGAATTCGACCTGGCCGTGCTGCTGTTCCGGAACCTCGGATCACTGGTGCTGCGCCAGACCATGGTGAACGAGGTCTGGCGCTATCACGTCGATGCGGCTTCGCGCACCGTCGACAGCCATCTGTCGCGCATCCGCACCAAGCTCTCGCTGTGGCCGCACAACGGCGTGCGGCTGTCCGCCGTCTACGGCCTCGGGAACCGGCTGGACAAGGCGTAAGGCGTCAGTCGGCCTTGATGCCCGCTTCCTTGACGATGCGGGCGTTCTCCACGGACTCGTCGTGGATGGCCTTGGCAAACTGTGCCGGCGTACCGCCGGTCGGCACTTCGCCGCCCTTGAGCAGGCGCTCACGCACCTCCGGCTCCGCCAGGGCCTTGTTGAGTTCGGCATTGAGCTTGTTGATGATTGCCGGCGGCGTCTTGCCCGGTGCGAAGATGCCGAAGGTCGAGGTCAGGTTCGCCTTCGGGTAGCCGAGTTCCGCCAGGGTCGGCACGCTGGCCATGCCCTCGATGCGCCTGGGCGCGCCCACCGCGAGCGGGCGCAGCCGGCCGGCCTGCATGTGCTGGGTCAGCATGGGGCTGGCATTGGTGCTCATCACCTCGAACTGGCCGCCGAGCGCGTCGTTCATCTGCTGGCCGGCGCCCTTGTACGGAATCAGCGTCAGTTCGGCCTTCGACTTCGCCTTCACCTGCTCCAGCACAACATGGCCGACCGTGCCGAGGCCCGACGTGGCCCAGCGCACCGAGCCCGGCCTGGACTTGGCCTGTGCCACCAGGTCCTGGAAGGTCTTGCCGGCAAAGCTCTGCGTGGCGACGACCAGCACCGGCGAGTACATCACGCTCATGACGGGCGCCACGTCGCGCTGCGGGTCATAGTTGACGTGGCCCACGTGCGGGTTGAGCGTGAGCGGGCTGGTGGAGGCAAACCCGAGCGTGTAGCCGTCCGGCGCGGCCTTGGCCACGACGTCGATGCCGATGCTGCCGCCGGCGCCGGCCTTGTTCTCGATCACCACGGACGTTCCCATCTGGGCCGAGAGCCGCTCGCCGAGCGCGCGTGCCACGGTATCGCTGATGCCGCCCGTGGGATAGGCAACGATCATGCGGATCGGGCGGCTAGGGTAGTTGTCGGCGGCGGCAGCGGGCAACGCTGCGGCCATCAGGCCGGCGGCGCCAAGCGCGGCCAGCACGGGCAAGCGGGAATGAAAAGCCATGACGGGTGCGGGAGATGGAAGGGCGCGGCGCGTGGCCGCGTCGCCGTATCTTAGCCGATCAACCGGCATGGGTTATGCCCCTGGGTTATGCCTTAACGCACCAGCGGGTGTTCCGGCACCCAGGACACGAAGAGTTCGTTGGCGCGGTCGTACAGGCGCCAGACCGTGCCGCAGTCGCGGCAACAGAAGGTCAGCATGCTGTATGGAACACCGGTCTCGCTCTGGCTGACCAGCGGTGCGGTATTGCGCAGCGCCAGGCAGGCGGGCGGCTCGCGGCGCCGCGGATCGGCCGCCAGCGCCAGGCAGCGCTCGCAGGCCGGAACAGCGGTGGGAGGAGAAACGGGAAGCGGGGGTACGGCGGACGTCATGACCGTCATGATGCCGCAAAACACCCGCAGTGCGTCAGGCAGTCTTGCGCTTGCCGCCGAGATCGGGCAGGAACACCGCCAGCAGGCCCAGCAGCGGCAGGAATGCACAAAGCTGGTAGACGGTCTGGATGCCGTGCGTGTCGGCCAGCCCGCCCAGCACCGCGGCGCCGATGCCGCCCATGCCGAAGGCAAAGCCGAAGAACATGCCCGACACCATGCCCACCTTGCCGGGGATCAGCTCCTGCGCGAACACCAGGATCGCCGAGAAGGCCGAGGCCAGGATGAAGCCGATGATGAAGGTCAGCACGCCGGTCCAGAACAGGCCCACGTGCGGCAGTACCAGCGTGAACGGCGCCACACCGAGGATTGACGCCCAGATCACGCGCTTGCGGCCGATGCGGTCGCCGATCGGGCCGCCCAGGATGGTGCCGGCCGCCACCGCGAACAGGAACACGAACAGGTAGACCTGCGCGGTCTGGCGCGCCAGGCCGAACTTCTCCATCAGGTAGAAGGTGTAGTAGGTGGTGAGGCTCGCCATGTAGAAGTACTTGGAGAACACCAGCACCAGCAGGACCAGCATGGCGCGCACCACCACGCGCGTCGGCACCGGGCTGGCCACGGCGCCTGCCGCCTTGCCCTTGCGCGCGCGGTGCGCGAGCTGCTCCGCGTACCAGCCGCCGATCTTCCACAGTACTGCAATGGCCAGCAGCGCCGCCAGCGAGAACCACGCCACGCTGGCCTGCTGGTGGACGATGCCTGCCGCCAGCAGCGGCCCCATGGCGCTGCCGCCGTTGCCGCCCACCTGGAAGATCGACTGCGCCAGCCCGTGCTGGCCGCCCGAGGCCATGCGCGCCACGCGCGACGACTCCGGATGGAAGATCGACGACCCGGTGCCGACCAGCGCCGCCGCCACCAGCAGCACGCCATAGGTGGGTGCCGCCGACAGCAGCAGCAGCCCGGCCAGCGTGAAGCCCATGCCGATCGCCAGCGAGTGCGGCTTGGGATGCTTGTCGGTGTACAGGCCCACGACCGGCTGCAGCAGCGATGCCGTGACCTGGTAGGTCATGGTCAGCAAGCCGATCTGCACGAAGCTCAGGTGGAAGCCGCCCTTCAGCATCGGGTAGATCGCCAGGATCAACGACTGGATCATGTCGTTGAGGAAGTGCGCGAAGCTGATCGCCGACAGGACGCGGAAGCCCGTGCGCTCGGCGGCTTGTTCGGAGTGAGCGCCAGAAACGGCGGCGTTGGAGTCGATGGTTGTGCTCATTGGCGGTCTCGACAGGACGGATGACGAACCGCTGGGGGCGCTCGTCGGGACAGTAAGAAACGCGATGCTATCTGGCCGCAGACCGCCTGTCCTGCGAGAATGGGTCCACAAGCTTGGAGAAAAGGACATGCCTGTCTCACGTGTGTGGAAGCCGGCACCGGCGCAAACCCAAGCCCTGGGAGACACATACACCAACCCGCCGCGCTATGTGCACTTTGATCGCGGCCCCATGCCGGTCACCGCGATGGCCGCCGACTACCAGCCCGGCGACGTCACGGCCCGGCACCAGCATCCGCATGCCCAGCTGATCCATGCCGTGCACGGTGTGATGGTCGTGTCGACCGACGAGGGGCAGTGGATCGTGCCGCCTACGCGCGGGATGTGGATGCCCGGTGGCACCGTGCACTGGATCCGCATGGTGGGACAGGTGCAGATGCGCACCGCGTACATCCGGCCCGACGCGGCGCCGGACCTGCCGCTGCGCTGCACCGTGCTCGGCATTTCGCCGCTGCTGCGCGAACTGATCCTGGCCGCAATCGATGTTCCCCTGCCCTACATGGCTGATTCGCGCGACGGGCGGCTGATGCGGTTGCTGCTCGATGAGGTGGTGTTGGTGCCTACGCTGCCGTTGCACCTGCCGCATCCGGTTGATGCCGGGCTGCGGCAGATCTGCGATGCCATCGTCGCCGCGCCCGATACGCCATTGACGCTGGCCGACTGGAGCGAACGACTGGGCGTCGACCCCAAGACCATCCAGCGTCGCTTCGCGCGGGAAACCGGGATGACGTTCGGGCAGTGGCGGCAGCAGGCGCGGTTGCTCGCGGCGCTGGAGAAGCTGGCCGCCGGCAGCAAGGTGGTGGATGTGGCGCTGGATCTGGGGTACGAGAGTCCGAGCGCGTTTGCGACGATGTTCAAGAAGCAGTTTGGCGTGCCGCCAAGTGCGTTCTTCCGGTAAGCCTGCTGCGGCCGCTTACAGCCACTTACGGCCACCGATACCCATGCGTACCGGGTTACCGCGCCAGGTAACGCTCCACCAGCCTCGTCCAGTACGCCGCGCCGACCGTCAGGTTCTCGTCGTTGAAGTCGTAGCCGGGGTTGTGCAGCAATGGCTGGTTCGCGCCGTTGCCCAGCCGCACGAAGCATCCGGGCCGCTGCTGCAGGAAGTAGGCGAAGTCTTCGCTGCCCGTGATGCGCGCGGCCTGCGCCACCACCTTGTCGGCGCCGACGAGTTCCTCCGCAATCTGCCGCGCGAACTCGGTTTCACGCTCGCTGTTGATCAGCACCGGGTAGCCGTGCACATAGTTCACATCGGCCACGGCGCCGTAACCCTCGGCCTGGGAGATCGCCAGCTGGCGGATGCGGGTCTCCAGCGAGGCCCGCACTTCCGGGCTGAACGAACGTACGCTGATTTCCATGCGCGCGCTGTCCGGGATCACATTCGGGGCATGGCCCGCGTGCAGCGTGCCGATCGTGACCACTGCCGTTTCGTTCGGGTCGACATAGCGCGACACCACCGACTGCAGCGCCATCACCAGGCTGCCGGCCACCAGGATCGGGTCGACCGACTGGTGCGGGCGTGCCGCGTGGCCGCCCTTGCCGCGGATGGTGATGGTCACCGTGTCGCACGCCGCCATGAACGGGCCCGAGCGGAACAGGAAGTGCCCCTGCTCCACGCCCGGATGGTTGTGCAGGCCGAAGACGGCGTCACACGGAAAGCGTTCGAACAGGCCGTCGGCCAGCATGCGCTCGGCCCCGCCGCCAGCGCCGATTTCCTCGGCAGGCTGGAAGATCATGTGGACCGTGCCGTTGAAGTTGCGCGTGCGTGCCAGATGCTTGGCGGCGCCGAGCAGGATGGCGGTGTGGCCGTCGTGCCCGCAGGCATGCATACGGCCCTCGCTGGCGCTCGCATAGGGCAGGCCGGTACGCTCATGGATGGGCAGCGCGTCCATGTCCGCGCGGATGCCGATGCTGCGCCCCCCGGTTCCCGCCTTCAGCGTACCCACCACACCAGTACCGCCCACGCCACGCGTGACCGCGAAGCCCCAGCCCTCAAGCAGGCTGGCTACCAGCCCGGAGGTACGGACTTCATCAAAGGCGAGTTCAGGATTCTGGTGGATGTTGCGCCGGATGGCTTCGAGTTCGGCGCGGCTGTCCAGGGTGTCGGCCAGCGCGCAGAAGCGGCGCTTGAGCGTGGTACCAAGGTAAGACTCGATCTCTGGGGCGTGCTCGGACATGGCATTGCTCTTCTGGCAGGTACTGCAGGACGATCAGAACACCGCCCTTGGAAACAGTATTTCACGCAGAAATCGCAACGGAAATGCCAACTTCCGGATTTCCTGTAAATCGATGTAATCCGGCCCTTTTCGGCACCGGAACTGTTGCTCTCAGGGAACGCTTTGTATGGAAACCCAACGCTTTGTATGAAAGCGTTTCGATGGGGAACCCTGGCGGGCGCCTTGCACGCCCGCCATGCACACCTCACTCGTACGCCACCACCTTCTGTGTCTGCACGCCCAGGCCCTCGACGCCCAGCCGCATAGTGTCGCCAGCCTTCAGGAAGCGCGGCGGCTTGAAGCCCATGCCCACGCCCGGCGGCGTGCCCGTGGCAATCAGGTCGCCGGGCTGCAGCGTCATGAAGCGGCTCACGTAGCTGACCACCGTGGCCACGTCAAAGACCATGGTCGCGGTGCTGCCTTTCTGCACGCGCTCGCCGTTGACCTCCAGCCACAGGCCAAGCGCCTGCGGATCGGGCACTTCGTCACGCGTCACCAGCCAGGGGCCGACCGGGCAGAACGTGTCGCAGCCCTTGCCCTTGTCCCAGGTGCCGCCGCGCTCAATCTGGAACTCTCGCTCCGACACGTCGTTGACCACGCAGTAGCCGGCGACATGGCTCAGCGCATCCTCGCGCGAGACATTGCGCGCGGTGGTGCCGATCACCACGCCTAGCTCCACCTCCCAGTCGGACTTCAGCGAACCGTAGGGCAGCATCACGTCGTCGTCCGGGCCGTTGAGCGAGCTGTTGGCCTTCAGGAAGACGATCGGCTCAGCCGGCAACGGCATGCCCGCTTCGGCCGCGTGGTCCGCGTAGTTCAGGCCGATTGCGATGATCTTGCCGATGCCGGTCCAGGGCACGCCGAAACGCGCACCTTCCACTACCGGCAGCTTGCCGGTGTCCACCTGCGCCAGGCGCGCCAGCGCGTCCGGCGCCAGGTGCGCGGCGTTGATGTCGGCAACCACGCCGGACAGGTCGCGCACCTTGCCCTGCGCGTCGATCAGGCCCGGGCGCTCGGCGCCGGGCTGGCCAGTTCTTACCAGTTTCATTGTCTTCCCTTGGATGGATTGGCTTGGCGATCGGCCGCCCCCGCGAGCGAGCGCGCGACCACGGTCAGCACTTCGTTGGCAGTGTTCTCGGAATGCCGGCGCAGCACCTGCGCGAGCCGCGGGCGGCCGGGCTCGCGCAGCGCGGCCATGATTTCCTCATGTTCCTCATGCGACTCCTGCCAGCGCAGCGTATCCGCATTGGCGGCGCCGCGTGCGCGGTGCACCTTGCTCATCAGCGTGGCATAGACGCCAGCCAGCACCGGGTTGGCGGCCCCGTCGATGATGAGCTGGTGGATTTCCTGGTTGATGCGGAAATAGTCGGTGCGCCGCCCCGCCGCATGCGCTTCGATCATGGCCTGGTGCCGCCGCTCCAGCTTGGCCTGCGCGGCTTCGTTCAGTCGCTGCGCGGCCAGCTCCCCGGCCGTTGCCTCCAGGCCATGCAGCGTCTCGAAGGTGGCCCGCAGTTCGTCCAGGTCCAGTGGCGCGACACGGTAGCCAATGTACTGCCGGTGCAGCACCAGCCCTTCGGCCACCAGCACCTTGAGCGCCTCGCGCAGCGGCGTCTTCGAGACATCGAATGCCTCGCAGAAGGCCCGCTCGTCGATGCGCTCGCCGGGCGGCAGTTCACCCTCTTCGATCATCGTGCGCAGCCGCGCCGCGATTTCGGCCGACATGCCCAGCGTGCGCAGACGGGCGGTTTTCGGGAGCGTTTGTGTCACAGAGATCACCAGCATGGAGAATTTGCACCACTAGAAGGCTAACACACCCAAAATTGTGCAACTTCATCACAGTAAAATCAATGACTTACAAGAGTTGTAATTACAGATTACGTATCCTATACTCCGGCCAGTTGCGCGACACAACCTACAAACGCCTCAACCGAAGGACCCAAGGAGACAACCTGTCATGCAAACGACAAGCCAAGCCGGCACCCTCACAGCCACGCGCAGCGGCGTGCGCTGGAAGATCTTCCTGATGATGCTGATGCTCGTGGCGATCAACTACATCGACCGCGCATCGCTGTCGGTGGCCATGCCGCTGATCGCCAAGGAGTTCGACCTCAATCCCGCCATGCAGGGGCTGATCCTCAGTTCCTTCTTCTGGACCTACGCATTCATGCAGATCCCGGGCGGGATGCTGGCCGACAAGTACAAGCCGCGCATCGTGATCGCCTGCGCCACTGTTTGCTGGGGCTTCTTCCAGGCAATCGCGGCGGTCTGCACCAACGCCACCTCGCTGCTGCTCACGCGGCTCGGGCTGGGCGCCTCCGAAGCGCCGATCTACCCGGCCGGCGGCAAGCTCAATGCCATCTGGATGACGCAGAACGAACGCGGCCGCGGCGCCACGCTGCTTGACGGCGGCGCGCCGCTGGGCGCAGCGCTCGGTTCCCTCATCATTGCCGGGCTGATCAGCGAACTGGGATCGTGGCGCATGTCGTTCGTGGTCGCCGGCGTCGGCACCGTGCTCGCCGGCTTCGTGGCCTGGTGGTACATCCGCAATTCGCCGCGCGAACACGGTGGCGTCAACGAGCTGGAAGCGCGCCACATCGAGGAGGCGCATGCCCGCGAGCACAGCGCCGAGCCGACCAACCTGTCGGGCCGTTCGCTTGATTTCTTCAAGTACCGCTCGGTGTGGTGCATGGCCATCAGCTGGATGTGCTTCAACGCCGTCTTCTACGGCCTGCTCACCTGGATGCCGACCTACCTGAGCAAGGCACGCGGCTTTGATCTGAAGACGATGGGTGGTGCGAGCTTCCTGATCTTCATGAGCGGCTTCGTCGGCGAACTCGTCGGCGGCTGGATCGCCGACAAGTGGAAGGAAGCCGGCGGCCGCCCCAACGTGGTGATGCGCACGCTGTTCGGCATCGCCGCCGTGGTGGCTACGGTGTCGATCTTCTCGGTAGCCTATGTCAGCAGCGCAGTGCTCGTGGTGGCGCTGCTCTCCTCCACCATGTTCTTCCTGCGCTGGTGCGGCCTGTTCTGGTCCGTGCCGTCGATGCTGGGCACCCGCAACAAGGTTGGCTTCCTGGGCGGCCTGATGAACCTGGGCGGCAATATCGCCGGCATCAGCGTGCCCATCATCGTCGGCCTGATCGTGCAGGCCACGGGCTCCTACTTCCTGGCGCTGATGTTCTTCGCGGCAGCCGGCGTTGGCCTGCTGCTGGCCTCCACGTCGATCGACTACGAAAAGAAGATCCCGGTCTGACCGGCCCTGCGCACCGCTCCCTACAAGCCACATCCGCACCCGCCGCGCCGGCATCCGTCCAACGGACAGCGCGGCGGCGGAGGAGACACATCATGACTCGCATCCCCCGCATGCTGGCAGCCGCCGTGCTGGCCCTCGGCGCCCTGCAGCTCCATGCCGCCCCATCGGCGCCCGCCCGCGCCAGCGCCGACGGCATCCCGACCGCACAGCCCGAAGCTGTCGGCGTCGACTCGGCCAGGCTCGTAGCCTTGTCCGAGTGGATTCGCCGCGACAAGCTCGACGTGCGCAGCCTGCTTGTCATCAAGGACGGCAAGCTCGTGTTCGAGCGCTACGGCGACGGCCTCTCGCGCGACTACAACCATGAGCTGTATTCCGTCACCAAGTTCATCAGCGCCCTGCTGGTCGGTACGCTGGTCGGAGACGGCAAGCTCAAGGCCGAGGACGCCCCCGCTGCCCGCCTTGCCGCGGCACGCCCCGATCTTGCGCCGGCGCTTGCCAACAAGCAGGCTATCCAGTTGCGTCACCTGATGTCGATGTCGAGCGGGCTGTCGTACAAGCTCGTGGAAGGCACCGACACGCTCTACTACGGCGTGCCCGACCGGCTCAAGGTCGCGGCCTCCGCCAGCGTGCGCGTCGCGCCTGGTACCGAGTTCGACTACATCGACGTCAATCCCGTGCTCGTCGGCGCCACCATCAGCCAGGTTACCGGCCTGCCGGAGCAGCAATATGCCGAGCAACGCCTGTTCAGGCCGCTCGGCATGCAGCACTACCGCTGGGACGGCGCCGATGGCAAGGGCGCGGTCTCCGGTGGCTGGGGCCTGCGCCTGCGCTCCATCGACATGGCGCGGCTCGGCATGCTGATGCTGAACCAGGGCCGCTGGAACGGCCAGCAGGTCGTGCCGGCATCGTGGGTCGCCCGCATGACCACGCCGTCCGGACCGGCGCCGGACTATGGCTTCTACTGCTGGGTCAACAACATCGTGAAGAGCGAGCGCGAATTCAGCGCCATGGGCTACAAGGGCCAGTTCATCACCGTGCTGCCAAAGCAGAACGCGGTCATCGTGATGAACAGCATCATGTCCACGCAAGGCGGCCTGCGCGACGCGGAATACCTCGACCTGTACCGGCGCATGGTGAACGACTACGTGCTGCCCGCGCTGCAGGCCGGCAACGCCGTGCACCTCGACGCCGCGCGACAAGCAGCGCTGCAGAAGGAACTCGAACTGGCACGCACCAGCCAGCGCGTGCCCGGCACCGCCCTCGCCTTCAACGACAAGCCCGAACAGTAAGCCCAAAAACAAACAGCGGAGCGCCGCGCATGACGGCGCCCGCACCACTCCTGAGAACTACTGCAATGACCAAGCAAATCCGCCTCGGCATGCTGACGCCGTCTTCCAACACCGCGCTCGAACCGATTACCAGCGCGATGGTCAGCGGCCTGCCCAATGTGAGCGCGCATTTCTCGCGCTTCACCGTTACCGAGATCTCGCTGCGCGACCAGGCACTGGGCCAGTTCGACCTGGAGAAGATTCTGGGCGCCGCCCGCCTGCTGGCCGACGCGCGTGTCGACGTGATCGCGTGGAACGGTACGTCGTCGGGCTGGCTCGGCTTCGACAAGGATGAAGCGCTGTGCAAGCAGATCACCGAAGCCACCGGCATCCCCGCCACTACGTCGGTCCTGGCGCTCAACGAGATCCTGGAGAAGACCGGCGCGCGCCGCTTCGGCCTGGCCACGCCGTATCTCGACGATGTGCAGCAACGCATCATCGCCAACTACCAGCGCAGCGGCTTCGACTGCTCGGCCGAGCGCCACCTGGACCTGCACGTGAACTACAGCTTCGCCGAGGTGGAAGAGGACACCATCCGCACCATGGTGCGCGAACTCGCCGAAGAAAAGCCGCAGGCCATCACCACGTTCTGCACCAACTTGCGCGCTGCGCACCTGGTGGAAGCGCTGGAAGCCGAGACCGGCATTCCCGTGTACGACACCATCTCCACGGTGGTGTGGAAGTCGCTGCGCCTGGCGGGCGTGGATACGCGTGCGCTGACCGGCTGGGGCCGGCTGTTCCGCGAAGTCGAGTAAGGCAGCGACGTCAACGAATCGGACTGATGACCATGCCCGCAGACAACAACCTCGACCTCGTGATCCGCAATGCAGACGTGGTCACCGCTTCCGACCGCTTCCAGTGCGATATCGGCGTGCGCGACGGCCGCATCGTCGCGCTCGGCCAGGGCCTGCCACAAGGCAACCGCGAAGTCGATGCCACCGGCCTGCTCGCGCTGCCCGGCGGCGTGGACGGCCACTGCCACCTGGACCAGCCCATGCCGGACGGCATGCGCATGGCAGATGACTTCTTCACCGGCACGCGCGCTGCGGTGTGCAGCGGCACCACCACGGTGATCCCGTTCGCCGCGCAGGAAAAGGGCGCTTCGCTCAAGGCAGCGGTCGCGGACTACCACCGCCGCGCCGAAGGACGCGCCGTGATCGACTACGCGTTCCACCTGATCGTGGCCGACCCCACGCCCGCCGTGCTGCAGGACGAACTGCCCGCGCTGATCCGCAAGGGCTACACCTCGTTCAAGGTCTACATGACCTATGACGACCTCAAGCTGTCGGACCGCGAAATGCTGGACGTGTTCGACGTCGCGCGTGAGCACAAGGCGCTCGTGATGGTCCATGCCGAGAACGCGGACTGCATCTCGTGGCTGACCGACAAACTGGTCGGGGAAGGGCGCATCGCCCCGCGCTTCCACGGTATCGCGCGTCCCGCCGCGGTCGAGCGCGAGGCCACGCACCGCGCCATCACGTTTGCCGAACTCGTCGATGTGCCGATCCTGATCGTGCATGTCTCCGGCAAGGAAGCGATCGAGCAGATCCGCTGGGCGCAGGGCAGGGGACTGAAGATCCTGGCCGAGACCTGCCCGCAGTACCTGTACCTCACCGCCGATGACCTGGGCCTACCCGGCGACGATGGCTACGAGGGCGCCAAATGCGTGTGCAGCCCGCCGCCGCGCGACCCGGAGAACCAGGCCGCCGTGTGGCGCGCGCTGGTGAACGGCGTGTTCAGCGTATTCTCGTCGGACCATGCGCCGTTCAGCTACGACGATCCGCAGGGCAAGAAACCTGGCGGCACCGAACAATCGTTCGACCACATTCCCAATGGCGTGCCGGGCATCGAAACGCGCCTGCCGCTGCTGTTCGACGGCGTGGCACGCGGCAAGCTGTCGCTGCACCAGTTCGTCGAGCTGACGTCGTACCGTCCGGCCAAGATCTATGGATTGTATCCGCGCAAGGGCACCATCGCGGTCGGCGCCGATGCGGACATCGTGCTGTGGGATCCCGCGCGCAAGGTCCGCATCACCAACAGCGCGCTGCATCACGCGGTCGACTACACGCCGTACGAAGGCATCGAGGTCACCGGCTGGCCTGTGACCTGCTTCTCGCGCGGCGACATGCTGGTGCGCAACGGCGAATACCTGGAGCCCGCAGCCGGGCGCGGCAGGTTCCTCGAAGCCGGGCAACCCGAGGTCTGAACCAGAATCCATCGCAAATCCATCATGAATCTCCTGATCGTCAACCCCAACATCAGCGAGTCGGTCACCGACCTGATCCACGCCGAAGCGCAGCGCACGGCCTCGCCTGATACGCAGATCACCATGGCCGCCGCGCCATTCGGCGTGGCCTATATCGAGACACGCTTCGAGGCACTGGTCGGCGGCTACGCCACCGCGTGCGCGGCGGCCGAACATGCCGGCAAGTTCGATGGCCTGGTTGTCGCCGCGTTCGGCGACCCGGGCCTGGCCGGGCTCAAGGAGCTGTTCGACGTACCCGTGGTCGGCATGACCGAAGCCGCGCTGGCCAGCGCCTGCCTGCTGGGCCAGCGCTTCTCGATCATCGCGATTTCGCATCGCATCGAGGCGTGGTATCGCGAATGCGTGGCAGCCAACGGGCTCGCTTCGCGCCTGGCGAGCATCCGTTCGCTGCAGGAACCGCTGCGCGATATCGGCAGCGTGCAGGAGGACCATGCCGCGCGCCTGGAAGCGCTCAGCCTGCAGGCCGTGCGCGAAGATGGCGCCGACGTGATCATCGTCGCCGGCGCACCGCTGGCGGGATTGGCGCGTTCGCTCAAGGGCCGCATTCCGGTGCCGGTCGTGGATGGCGTGAGCAGCGCCGTGCGTCATTGCGAATCGCTGGTAGCGCTGCAGGCCGGCAGCACGCGCGAGGGCAGCTTCGCGCGCCCGCCGCGCAAACCCAACGCCGGCCTGCCGCACGCGCTCGCGCAGCTGCTCGCCTGAGCCCACGCCCTGTGCAAATTTGCAGGGCCTCTCCGCGTCCCTGCGCATTGCCTGCCACCAGGGTGCGTTCTAGACTGCCTGCACGGCCACTGCATGACGCGGCGGCCCCCGCAACGCGACATAGGACACCCTGATGAAGCTCTACTATTCCCCCGGCGCCTGCTCGATGGCGGTACACATCGCCCTGCGCGAAGCCGCCCTGCCCGTCACGCTCGCCAAGGTCGACCTGGTCCGCCACAAGCTGGTGGAACCCGAGAACGGCACCGACGACTACTACACGGTCAACCCGCGCGGCTACGTGCCGCTGCTGCAGATGGACGACGGTTCACGCCACAGCGAAGTGGCATCCCTGCTGCAGTACATCGCCGACCTGGTGCCCGAGCGCAACCTGTTGCCCGCTGCCGGCACGCGTGAGCGGCTGGAAGCCACCGGCTGGCTCACGCTGGTCTCCACCGAACTGCACAAGGTGTTCAGCCCGTGGCTGTGGCACAAGGAAACCGCCGACAGCACCGCACAGGCGTGCAAGGCCAAGCTGCGGCTGCGCTTCGCCGAACTCGACCGCCACCTGCAGGAGCGCGAGTACCTGGCTGGCAGCACCTTTACCGTGGCCGATGCCTATTGCTTCACCATCATGGGCTGGGCGCGCATGCTGATGATGCCGCTGACGGCGTACCCGTCTCTGCAGCAATACCTGTCGCGCGTGGCAGCGCGCCCTGCCGTGCAGGCAGCCATGCGCGCGGAAGGACTGGTCCGCGACTGATCAGTCCGCCGTAGCGCCGGCCGGCGGCACACGGTAGTGGTTCGGCGTGAGCAGGTCCAGCCCGCATTGCAGGCCTTCGACCCAATCGATCAGGCGCGCCACCATGGCCTTGCCGCGAAACGACGGCCCGTGCTGCGGAACGATCCATTCGATATCAAGCGTACGCGCCATGCTCGCCCACAGGCGGCACGCACGATTGCCGCTCATATAGCGCTGGTGGAACGGCAGCATGCGCAGTGCATGGGCGTCGAAGTCCATGACGGTAGTGCCGGCCTCGCCGGCGCTCGTCATGGCCGCGCCCAGGTCGCCCGAGAACAGGATCTTGCTGACGGGGTCGTAGAACTGGAAATTGCCCTCGGAATGCAGGAAGTGCGCCGGCAGGGCAATTAGCGCACCGCGGCCCAGCGGGATATGCGCGCCGGCATCGGGAATGGTAACGATGCGGCCGGCGGTCTTGCCCGCCTGGCAGAAATGCGGAAGGAATCTCGCCCAGACCTTGGAGATGAGCACCTGGCAATCCGACCCCGTCAGCCAGCGGCCGACCGAAGCGACGATATCCGGATCGGCATGCGAGGCCAGCACATATTCGAGCTGCTTGGGCGGGAAGTAGCGGCTGATGGCCAGGTACAGCTCGCTGTAGGTCATGTTTCCACCGGGATCGATCAGCGCGCCGTGGCCGTGGTCAACTACCAGGAACTGGTTGGTCTGCACCACCTCGCCATGCGCTTCCTCGACCAGGTCGGTAAACATCAGGCAGGTGTGTCCGTCTGCGTCGTATAGGGTGATGCCCATCGTCTGGCTCCGCCGTCTGAAAGCGGCGACGTTACTCAGGGGGGAGGGGTGGGGGATTGATGTAGATCAATTTTTGGGGATGTCGGGCTTTGTGGGGGCGGCTGTTTCGCCGGCGTTGCCGGGGCGTTCTGCGGTGAATGATTGGGTTGGCGTGCTTGGCAGGCGTGGCTGTTTCGCCGGCGTAGCCGGCGACCTACTTTTACCCGAGCGGTAAAAGTAGGCAAAAGCGCGTTTTCGTGGTTGACGAACGGCTCGATGAGGTGAAGACGGTCCAAGGGCATAACCAGACTGCCTGCCGCGTAGATGATTAGGATGGGACAGGGCGTACGAACGAACCCGGATTACGGAGTGGTCCCTTCTAACAGCGATATCGCGGGGACGCCTGCGGCTGCGCTGCGCGCACTCAGCAGTCTGGGTTCTTCGCCGCGGCCCGAACAAGGCGTAGTGACGAAGCCCTTGGCGCATGTGCATGCGCGAAGAGAGAAAACGAAGAAGGGGAAGCGCCGGCGCCAGCGACGTTGATGCCCTCGCCATGCCGACTGGGACACCGCGCGCAGCGCAGCCGTAGGCGTCCACGCGATACCGCTGGCAGCAGGAACCACGGACAGTTTCGGGGCTCGTTCAATCAGCGCTGTAATCCTGCCCACGGCCGCGCACCACGCGGCAGGCAGCCAGGCACACTCTGAAGCCCATACCCGTACAACACCCTCGGCACACTACGATCAATATTCGCCCGTTAGGGCAACCAAACGCGTTTTTTGGTTACTTTTTGCCGCTCGGGCAAAAAGTGACTCGCCGGCTACGCCGGCGAAACAGCCACGCCTGCCGAGCACGACACCCCATCAAACTCCCCAATCACCTCCCCCCCTCCAACAACCTCTCAATCATCCCCACAAACTGCCTATCATCCGGCTTGGTCACGCTCCCATAACTAGCCACCACCTTCCCGCTACGGTCAATCAGGTACTTATAAAAATTCCACTTCGGCGCAGTACCGGTCTCCCTGGCCAGCAGCGCGTACATCGGATTGACATCGCCACCGCGCACATGCGATTTGCCGAGCATCGGAAACTTGACACCGTAGGTGTTGTAGCAAAAGTCCGCGATCTCCTTGGACGACCCCGGCTCCTGCGAGAAATCATTGGACGGAAAGCCAAGTACCACCAGCCCGCGGTCGCGATACTTGGCGTAGAGCGCTTCGAGCCCTTCGTACTGTGGCGTGAAGCCGCAATAGCTCGCGGTATTGACCACCAGCACGACCTTGCCGGCGTACTGGCAGAGATTCTGCGGCGCTTCGTCCTGCAGCCGCGGGAACTGGAAGTTGAGCGAGGCCGGGCAATTGCCGGCCGGTGCGGCGGCCGGGATGGCGGCGGGCTTGTCGGCGGCCCGGGCCGGATTCGGCAGCAGCACAGCGCTGGCAGCGGCCAGCGCCGCGGCAAGCATGGCAGGGCGAAGGGTAGCGGAGAGGGCGGTGTGACGGCGGTTCATGCGATGTCTCCTGTCTCCATATGGGGGGCGGCTCGCTGTATCGGGTACGCAATAGTCTACGCCGGTGCCAGCCTTGCCGTTGGCCGGGTAGCTCAGTCCATGGCCAGCGTGGCGGCGTGCTCGGTGACGCTGCTGCGCAGTTCCAGGTCCGGCATGCAGCGCACGATGCCCAGCGCCACGAGCGCGGCAACGGCGCCCACGGCAAAGATCAGCTGGAAGCCCGATTCGACGCCGGACTCCAGCACCTGCCGCACCATCGGCGAGAGCTGCGCCAGCGCCTCGCTGCCATGCCGCAGCGCGCCCAGGTCCAGCGCCTGCGTGACACCCGCAGCGGCCGTGGCGTGGCGGAATTCCAGCGTCAGCAGCGTGCCGGCCAGCGCGCCGCCAAGCGCACTGCCGAGCGAGCGCAACACCAGCAGCGCCCCGGTACCGGCACCGGTGTCGCGGCGCTCCAGTACGTTCTGCACGGTCATCAGCGTACCGACCATGACCATGCCCAGGCCGGCGCCGCCAACGGTCATCGCCAGCAGCACAACGGCCACCGGCACGTCGGGCGTAGCCAGCGCCAGCGCTGCCAGCCCCAGCACGGCGGCGATAAAACCAGCCGTCAGGATGCCGCGCATGCGGCCCACGCGCGGCGCCAGCCACGCGACGATGAAATTCCCTGCCACCGTGGCCAGCAGGAACGGCATGACCAGCAGCCCCGACATCGACGCACCGGCGCCGCGCACCAGCTGGAAATGCAGGGGCAGGGTGAAGATGCACAGGAAGATGTTCAGCGCGGCCAGCGCCGATGCCGCCACGCCCATCACATAGGCACGGTTGGCAAAGAGCCGCGGCGGCAGCATCGGGTCGGCGGCGCGGCGCTCCTGCCAGGCCAGCGCGGCCACGGCCGCTACCGTCACCAGCGCCAGCAGGCCGAGCTGCGGCGACAGCCAGTCGAACACATCGCCGCCCCAGCTCATCGCCAGCAGGAAGGACACAATGGCCACGGCCAGCAGCAAGGCGCCCGGCCAGTCGACGCGCGGACGGCCGCCACGCACGGGCAGCCCGGCCAGGCCGCGGTAGCACATCAGCATGGCCAGCCCGCCCAGTGGCAGGTTGATCCAGAACAGCCACCGCCACGACAGGTTGTCGGACACCCAGCCCCCCACCAGCGGCCCGGCGATCGACGCCACCGCCCAGACCGTAGCCAGGTAGCCCTGGTAGCGTCCGCGCTGGCGCGGCGCCACCACGTCGGCAATGGCGGCCTGCGCCAACGACATCAGCCCGCCGCCGCCGATGCCTTGCAACGCGCGAAACAGGATCAACTGCCCGAGCGACTGCGCCATCGCGCAGGCGACCGAGGCCAGGATGAACAGTGTGATGGCCACCATCAGCAGGCGGCGCCTCCCGAAGCCATCGGACAGCTTGCCGTACAGCGGCGTGGCGACGGTCGAGGTAATCAGGTACGCGGTCACGATCCACGACAGATGCCCGAAGCCGTTCAGGTCATTGGCAATCGCCGGCACGGCCGGAATGACCACGGTCTGGTCCAGCGCCGCCAGCAGGATGCACAGCACGATGCCGCCAATGACGCGCATGATGGCGTGGTGGTCGTGGGCGGAGGCAAGGGGAATCGAAGCGTTGGCCTGAGCGGCCGGAGTAAGCGAAGACATGGGCAGACAACGACAAGCACACAGCCATGTGGCTGCAGGCGCACAGTAATGCAGGGGATTGGCCGGCCAGGTATTGATTCGCGGCGACGGCGCGGGGCCGTGGCGGAAAGGGGCCGGATACACGAATTCAGTAACCGCATAATTATATGCGGAGATCGCGTATCACGTGCGGCGGCGCAGCAACGGGCTGCCAGCGCGTGCCGGCGCAACCTTGTCAGGCTGCGCACGGCGTGCGCTTTGGCACACTGCGGAACGGCTGCGCCCCCGGGTAGTCCGGGGGCGGTGCGGCGCTAGCGGCTGCCGCCGTGGATGTAATGCTCGAGCTGCTCGATAATGAACTGCTGCTCTGAGATGATGTCCTTCACCAGGTCACCGATCGACAGCATGCCTAGCAGGTCCTCGCCGTTCATCACCGGCAGGTGGCGCATGCGATGCTTGGTCATCAGCGCCATGCATTCGTCGGTGGTCTGGTCGCCGCTGACATAGATGACCGACGACGTCATGATGTCGCGCACCAGCGTATCGCGCGACGAGCGCTGCATCAGGATCACCTTGCGCGCATAGTCACGTTCGCTCAGGATGCCGACGATCTTGCCGTGCTCCATCACCAGCACGGCCCCGATGCCTTTTTCCGCCATCAACTGCAGCGCGGCGTACACCGTCGCCGTGGGCGGAATGCTGAAGATGGCCTGGCTCGGCTTGGACTCTACGACCTGGCGTGCGGTTGTCATCACCCACTCCTCCTCTGTCGATCATGCACTGCGGCAGAAATGCCACGTCTATCCAGATTAGCAAAGGATCGAGCGCCCTTACAGGGTGACTTACACGAATCTTCGTCAATACAGATCTGCGAGAAACTGTAAGGTGGTTGCGCCCGCCCCGTTACTCCGTCAACAACCTCACCTTTACCTTCTTCCCCTTTACCTTCCCCGCATTCAGCCGGCGCACCGCTTCGCGTCCGATGGCGCGGTCCACCGCGATGTAGGTCGACATCTCCATCACATTGATCTTGCCGATCTGTTCCTTGGTGAAGCCAGCCTCGCCGGTCAGCGCGCCGAGGATGTCTCCGGGCCGGATCTTCTCCTTGCGTCCGCCCAGCATCTGCAGCGTGACCATGGGCGGCAGCAGGCGTTCGTTGCTGGCCGGCCGCAGTTCCGCCAGCGGGTGCCATTCGAACTCGCCCCCGTGGTGCTGCTCCAGGTTGCCCACGCGCCCCATCTCGTCCATGCTGACCAGGCTGAAGGCCCACCCTTCCTCGCCCGCGCGGCCGGTGCGGCCGATGCGGTGGATGTGGACTTCGGGATCGGGCGTGACCTCCACGTTGATCACCGCTTCGAGCTGCGCGATATCGAGGCCGCGCGCGGCGACGTCGGTGGCGACCAGCACCGAGCAGCTGCCGTTGGCGAACTGCACCAGCACCTGGTCGCGATCGCGCTGCTCCAGGTCGCCGTGCAAGGCCAGCGCCTGGAAGCCTTGCGCGCGCAGCAGGTCGACCAGGTCGCGGCAGCGCGCCTTGGTATTGCAGAACGCCAGCGTGCTGGCCGGACGGAAATGGTCCAGCAGGCGGCCCACGGCGCCCAGCCGCTCGCCTTCGTCGACTTCATAGAAATACTGGCGGATGCTCGTGCTGTCGTGCCGCTCTGCCAGCTTGACCTCCTGCGGCTTGCGCAGGAATTTCTGGCTGAGCTTGTCGATGCCGGGCGGATACGTGGCCGAGAACAGCAGCGTCTGGCGCTCGCGCGGGCAGCGGCTGGCAACGTAGGCAATGTCGTCGAAGAAGCCCATGTCGAGCATGCGGTCCGCTTCGTCGAGCACCAGCGTATTGATCGCGGACAGCTCCAGGCTGCCGCGGTCGATATGGTCGAGGATGCGGCCCGGCGTGCCCACCACGACGTGCGCGCCATGGACCAAGCTGTCCACCTGCGGGCGCATCGGCGAGCCGCCACACAGCGTCAGCGCCTTCACGTTCTCTTCGGCACGCGCCAGGCGGCGGATCTCCTGCGTGACCTGGTCGGCCAGTTCGCGCGTGGGACACAGCACCATGGCCTGCACGTCGAAGCGGCGCGAGTCAAGGCGGTGCAGCAAGGCCAGTGCAAACGCGGCAGTCTTGCCGCTGCCGGTCTTGGCCTGGGCGATCAGGTCGTGGCCCGCCAGCGTCAGCGGCAGGCTGGCGGCCTGGATCGGCGTCATTTCGTCATAGCCGAGCTGGGCCAGCGTGGCCAGCATGGCCGGCGACAAGGGCAGGGTGGAGAAATCGGCGGCGCCGGGGGCGCCGGATTGCGGGGGCAGGGAGCTTGTGTTCATGCCGGATTGTAGCAACGGGGTTTCGGTCAGCCGACGTGAAGATCAGGGACGCTTCTTCACCGGCACCTGTTCCTGCGGCTCCCAGCCAAGGCGCGACAGCAATGCCTGCGCGGCCGCCGGGGCGCGCTCCTTGGCGCCGTTGATGAAGAAGATGAAGACTTCACGCCGTTTGGCCACCGGCTGCTTGTCTTCCACCTGCTCCAGCTCCGCCGGCGCCTTGCCCGCCGCCCAGGTGCGCGCATGCTGCGCCCAGGCATCCAGCGCCTTCGGCCCGTAGCCGGTCGCCAGCTTTTCGCTGCTGTCCATCAGGCGTGCGTAGACGAAGTCCGTCGTCAGGTCGGCCATCGACGGAAACTTCGGCGAATCGGTGTAGACGGTGGCGGCCTTGTACTTGCGCGCCAGTTTCAGGTACTCAGGCGACATGAAACTGTCATGCCGCACCTCCAGCACGTGGCGCAGTTTCACGCCTTCCACCGAATCGGGCAGTAGCTGCAGGAAGGCCTCGAAGTCCTCGGCATCGAACGGCTTGGTCGGTGCGAACTGCCATACCAGTGGCCCCAGCTTCGGGCCGAGTTCCGCGATGCCGCTGTCGATAAAGCGCGCAATCGATTCGCCCGATTCCGCCAGCACGCGGCGGTTGGTGGCAAAGCGCGAGGCCTTCACGGAGAAAACGAAATCATCTGGCGTCTCGTCGCGCCACTTGGCGAAGGACGTGCGCTTCTGGGTGCCGTGGTAGGTGCTGTTGATCTCGATGGCCGTCAGGTGGCGGCTCGCGTATTCGAGCTCACGCGTCTGTGCGAGACCGGCCGGATAGAAGTTGTCGCGCCACGGCGCGTAGGTCCAGCCGCCGATGCCGACGCGTATCAGGCTGTCGGCCGTGCCCGACTCACCGGCCTTGCGCCGCGAAGCCGGCTGCCGTGCCGAGGCAGGCAGTGCATCTGGCGTGGCTGCGGACTTGCCCGCGGTACGTGCTGCCATGGCGCGATACTCCGGGGACGCGAGACTCAAAGTCTAGCGGGAAACCGCGGCCAGCGGGCATGAAAAGACGGGGGCCAGGGACAAGAAAGCCGGAAGCAGGCTTACGCCCGTTTCCGGCTCATCGGACTGCTGTTGATCGGACTGCTGTTGGCCTGGCTCAGAACGAGAAGTTCTGAGTCACGTCGGCGGCGTTCACATCCACTTGCTGCGTCACCACTGTACCGCCGGAGCTGGTGGCCTGCACGCCGTACTTGCCACCGGCGGCATTGTCGGGCTGCAGCGTGATCGGCAGAGCGGCCTGGTAGGTGCCGATCACCGGCGCGGCCACCGGCAGCGCAGGCTCGGTCGCGTACAGGCTGTAGGCACCGGTATCGCTCGCGGCGGCTGTCGCCGCGATCTCGAAGGTTCCCCCGCTGACCAGTTGCAGCGCGCGCAGGGTCGCCTCGGCCGAGGCCGGCGTGACCGTGCCGGAAACGCGGCGGTAAGCCGAGGTCGGCAACGACAGCGGCGCGCCCGAAGTCGAGATGGCGGTGCTGCCGCCCGCCACCACCGGCACGCTACGCACGATGCCCGTGCCACGGCTATTGGCCGCTCCCGGCACCACCACGACATCCACCGCGCCGGCAGTGCTGCTCTGCTCGATCGGCGACAGGATGAAGTTGCCGTTGGCGTCTGCCACCGTGGCCTTCACCACCACGCCGTTGCGCTCGGCATAGACCCGTGCGCCCGGGGCCGAGCCCACCACACCGGTCACCGCACCGCTGACGACGGTCGGTATCGCCGTCACCACCGGCTTCAGGCCAAAGCTGCCGTTGCCACGCGTCACCACCGACTTGCAGGCGTCGAAGTCCAGCACCAGGTCGGTCAGCGTGCCTGCCGAGACCGTGAATGGCCGGTTGATCTTGATGCCGGACTGCACCGCGCTCGGCGTATCCAGCGATTGCTCGGTACCGCCGGTGGGCACCACCGAGTTGGCCAGCGCACCCGAAGAACCGCCCCCGCGGTTCGCGTCGAGCACCAGCCGGACCTGCTGGTAGGTGCCAGCCGGCAGCGCAGTCTGGCCCAGCGTGGACAGCACGCCGTTGGTCAGAGACAACAGATCGATCTTGCGTGCGGGCGACACATCGATATCGACCCAGCCATTGCCTCCTGGATCTGCGTCCGCGCTGGCATGCACGCGCACCTTGTTGACGGTCACAAAGACATGGTCGAAGCCGCAGGCCGGCGCATCAGTCATCGAGACCTTCAGCGTTCCCTGGCCACCACTACCGGAATCATCACCGCCACCGCCACACGCCGCCAGCCCAAGGGCCCCGGCCAGTGCGACGATGCGCAATGCGCTGGAAGAACAAGAACGATAAGAATCCGACACGGTATCTCTCCGCTTGTTGTTGTGGATTGACCGGAGAATATGTTGCAGATGGCATAACTGCTGTAAGTGTTTGTAATGGCTTGTAAGGAAACTCGCCCTGCTGTCTGCATGACCAGCCAGCCAAATGTCGCGGCGGCCGGAATCGTGCATAGGCGCACCCGGTGCAATGCGGCGCCGCAATCATTGCTGCGGCGGATATTGCCGCGACAAGAGCGCTGCAGGGCAATGCCGTTTGCATGGCAGCGCATCGTCCGGCGTTGCGCGTGACGCGGCGGCTCCGGCAGGGGCAGCTGGCTTCGGAGCCAGGCCCCTTCTTTCCCTGCCACCGTACACGCGGCGATCAGCAGCGCTCTCCCTCGCCAGTGGGGATGCCCCACGCCATTGCCACCCCATCCCTGGCGTAAAATGCCAGCACCCCAGCGCCAACGCCGCGCCGGCGTCTGTCGATCCCGGCCACCGCCCCGCACGCGTTATCCGCGCGCCTGCCATTCCAGCCAGGGCCTTCCACGTTGAGCCTCGAATACGACACTCTCGAACGCCTGCGCCAGAGCCATCCGGCCTGGCGGCTGCTGCGCTCCGACCATGCGCCACTGGTGGCGTCGTTCCTGTACCGGGTCTTCGTCGTGCCGAATCTCCGTTCCATCAGCCAGCCGGACCTGGCCGAGGCACTGGAGGACGAGCTGTTCGCGCTGCGCGAGCGGCTGGGCCCCGACGCTTTTCCAAAGCCGGCGCTGGACTACCTGAACGACTGGGCCGCCAACGAAAAGGGATGGCTGCGCAAGTTCTACCGCCAGGGTTCCGACGAACCGCAGTTCGACCTGACCGCCGCCACCGAGAAGGCACTGGCCTGGCTAGGGTCTCTCGCAGAACGCAGCTTCGTGGGCACCGAGTCCCGTCTGCTGACCTTGTTCGACCTGCTCAAGCAGATGCACGACGGCACCCAGGCCGACCCGAAAGCGCGGATTGCCGATCTGCACAAGCGCCGGGACGACATCGACGCCGAAATCGCGCGCGTCCTTGCCGGCGATCTCGACCTCCTGGACGACACCGCACTGAAGGATCGCTTCCAGCAGTTCGTGTCGCTGGCCCGTGAACTGCTAACCGACTTCCGCGAGGTGGAAGACAATTTTCGCGCGCTTGACCGCCGCGTGCGCGAGCGCATTGCGCTGTGGGAAGGATCAAAAGGCGCCCTGCTTGAGGAGATCATGGGCGAGCGCGACGCCATTGCCGATTCCGACCAGGGCCGCAGCTTCCGCGCCTTCTGGGACTTCCTGATGAGCAGCAGCCGCCAGGAAGAACTGTCCACGCTGCTGGAATACATCCTGGCCCTGCCGCCCGTCAGCGACCTCAATCCCGACACCCGGCTGCGGCGCGTCCACTATGACTGGCTCGAGGCGGGCGAGCACACGCAGCGCACCGTCGCCCAGCTGTCCCAGCAATTGCGCCGTTTCCTGGACGACAAGGCATGGCTGGAGAACCGGCGCATCATGGACCTGCTGCGCGGCATCGAGACCAAGGCGCTCAGCCTGCGCGACGCAGCGCCAGCCGGCAACGTCATGGCGATCGCCGACACCGCCGTGGACCTGGAGCTGCCCATGGAACGGCCATTGTTCACACCCGCCGTCAAGCCACGCATTGCCGATGTTGATATCGAAGCCGGCAATGCAGACGTCGACGCCGGCTCGCTGTTCTCGCAGATCGTCGTGGACAAGGCCCGGTTGATGTCCCATGTGCGCCAGGCACTGCAGGGCCGCCAGCAGGTAACCCTGCAGGAGGTATGCCGCATGCAGCCATTGCAGCACGGGCTGGCGGAACTGGTGGCCTACCTGCAGCTTGCCAGCGATGCGTTTCGTACCGTCGTGGATGAAAACGCCACCGAGACGGTGGAATGGACGGTCGAATCTCCCGAGGCCGGTGCACTGGTCAGGCAGGCGACGCTTCCCCGAGTCATCTTTGTCCGATAGCCGCGAATGGAAGACTACGAACTCACCGAAACCCCGGAACCGAAGCCGGCCGCGCCAGGCGCCGCCGACCCCGCGCTGCCGGCCATCGTCATTCCGCTGCTCAAGGGCGTGATCTACCGTGAGACGGATGCCGCGCCATGGCATGCGCTCACCACCCTGCAGACCACCGTGCGTGACTACGTCGCCGTGCTGGGGCTCGAACTCGTGCTGGACGAGGCCGAAGGCTATGCCTTCCTGCGCTCGAAGCCGGAGGTGGAAGACGACGACAACGCGGCACGCATGCCGCGGCTGATCGCAAGAAGACCGCTGTCCTTTCCCGTCAGCCTGACGCTGGCGCTGCTGCGCAAGAAGCTGGCCGAGTTCGATGCCACCGGCGGCGACACACGGCTGGTCCTGACGCTGGACGAGATTGCCGAACTGCTGCGCGTCTTCCTGCCTGCAGGCACCAACGAGGCCCGGCTGATCGACCAGATCGAAAGCCATGTGAACAAGATCGTCGAGCTTGGCTTCCTGCGCCGCCTGAAACCGGGGACTGGACAGGAAAACAGCGTGACGGCGTTTGAAGTAAAGCGGATCCTGAAGGCTTTCGTCGATGCACAGTGGCTGGCCGAATTCGATGCGCGCCTGGCCGCTTACCAGGTCTCCCTCTCGGGCCAGACGGGCCCCGGGCAACCGTGATGCCAGGAACAGTGCCAACGATGCATGAGCCGACCTCCCTCTCGCTCGATTTTGCCGACGACGACACACTGTCCGGCTTCCGCCTGCACAGGCTGGAGGTCTTCAACTGGGGCACCTTCGGCGAACGCGTCTGGGCCATTCACCCCGATGGCAGGAACGCGCTGCTGACCGGCGATATCGGTTCCGGCAAGTCGACCCTGGTCGATGCCGTGACCACGCTGCTGGTGCCGGCCCAGCGCATCGCGTACAACAAGGCCGCCGGCGCGGAAAGCCGCGAACGCACGCTGCGCAGCTACGTGCTCGGCTACTACAAGTCCGAGCGCAACGAAACGACAGGGACTGCCAGGCCGGTAGCCCTGCGGGACCAGAACAGCTACTCCGTCATTCTTGGCGTATTCCACAACGCCGGCTATGACCAGATGGTCAGCCTGGCGCAGGTGTTCTGGATGAAGGAGCCCCACGGCCAGCCTGCGCGCTTCTATGTGGGGGCCGAGGGTGACCTGTCGATCGCGCGGGACTTCGCCCACTTCGGCTCGGACATCACCGCGCTGCGCAAGAAGCTGCGCGGCCTGAAGGCCGATATCTTCGACGGCTTTCCGCCGTACGGCGCATGGTTTCGCCGGCGTTTCGGCATTGAAAACGAACAGGCGCTGGAGTTGTTCCACCAGACCGTGTCGATGAAATCCGTGGGCAACCTGACGGACTTCGTGCGCAGCCACATGCTGGAGCCGTTCGACGTGGCCCCGCGCATCGAGGCGCTGCTCGGCCACTTCGACGACCTGGCCCGTGCGCACGAAGCCGTGCTCAAGGCAAAGCGGCAAGAAGCCATGCTGACACCGCTCGTCGACGATTGCGAACGGCATGCCACGCTGACGGCGGAGTCCGACCAGCTGCGCGCCTGCCGTGACGCGCTGCGGCCCTACTTCGCCACGTTGAAGCTCGGCCTGCTGGACAAGCGCATCGCCAACCTGGACGAGGAATGGACACGGCACAATGCGCACGTGAAGCGGCTCGAAGAACGCCGCGCCGCGCAGCGTGGCGAGGAATCGGAACTGCGCCGGCAGATTGCGGAGAACGGCGGCGACCGCATCGAGCGCCTGGCGGAAGCCATCCGGCTGCAGCAGGCCGAACGGGAAAAGCGGCTGGAGCGATCCGGACGGTATGCGGAACTGCTGGGAGGTGTCGGGCAGCCGATGCCTGAAGCCGAGGCCGGTTTTCTCATGCTGAAGGAGCGCTTCGCCACGCTGGCCGACGAGGCGACGGCGCGCGAGGTGGAAGTCGGGAATGCGCTCACCGAGCACGGCGTCACGATGCGCCAGGGCAAGCAGGAGCACGACAGCCTGACGGAAGAAATCCTCAGCCTGAAAGCCCGCCGCAGCAACATCCCGAACGAGCAGGTCATGATGCGCGCCGCGCTGTGCCATGCACTGGGGATTGCCGAGGACGACATGCCGTTCGCCGGCGAACTGCTGCAGGTACGCGAAGACGAGCGCGATTGGGAAGGCGCGGCCGAACGGCTTTTGCGGAACTTCGGCCTGTCACTGCTGGTTCCGGACGAACTGTATCCATCCGTGGCCGACTGGGTAGACCGCACGCACCTGAAGGGTCGCCTTGTGTACTTCCGCGTGCGGGAAGGCGGCCGGGCGGCACCTCAGGAACTGCATCGCGATTCGCTCGTCCGCAAGCTCGCCTTCAAGCCGGATTCGCCCTTCTATGCCTGGCTGGAACGCGAAGTCTCCAATCGCTTCGACGTGGCATGCTGCGCCACGCACGAGCAGTTCCGGCGCGAAACCCGCGCAGTCACGCACGCCGGGCAGATCAAGATGCCGGGCGAGCGGCACGAGAAGGATGACCGCCACCGGCTGGACGACCGCAGCCGCTACGTGCTGGGCTGGAGCAACGCCGAGAAGATTGCGGCGCTGGAGGCCTCCGCCAGGGTGCTGGAGAAGCGACTGGGCGACCTTGCCGGGGAGATCAGCAAGTTGACCGCCGAGCGCAACGCGCTCAGGGAACGGCTGGCAGCGCTGTCCCGCCTGGACATGTTCACCAGTTTCGAGGACATCGACTGGCAGACGCCGGCCATGGAAGCCGCCCGGCTGTCGGAAGAGAAGACGCGGCTGGAGTCCGCTTCGGATCTCCTGCGGCAGTTAACGGACCGTCTCAAGGAAGTCGCGGCAAGCTTTGCAGACACGGAGGCGCAGCTGCTCGACCATGTCGGCAAACGGTCCACAGCCGAAGGCCGGAAGGCCGATGCCGAGGAGCTGCGCCAGCAGACCCTGGAAGTCTTGCAGGAGACCGCAGACGTCGCCCAAGAGGTGCCGATGGACGCGCTCGAATCCTTGCGCGCCGAGATTCTCGGTGAACACACGCTGACGGTGGAAGGGTGCGACAACCGGCAATCAGAGGTGCGAAAGGCGTTGCAGGACCGGATCGATGCGCTCGACAAGCGGCTGAAAACCGTGGCGGAGCGCATCGTCAAGGCGATGTCCGACTACAAGCAGGAATTCAAGCTCGAAACCAGCGAGATCGACGCCAGCGTGGCCGCCGGCTTCGAGTATCGCAAGATGCTCGACAAGCTCAAGGCCGACGACCTGCCGCGCTTCGAAGCGCGCTTCAAGGAACTGCTCAACGTCAATACCATCAACGAGATCGCCAACTTCAACGCGCAGCTCGGCAAGGAGCAGCAGACAATCCGGGAACGCGTGGAGCGGATCAACGAATCGCTCACGCAGATCGACTACAACGCAGGGCGCTACATCAAGCTGGAAGCGCAAGCCACGCCGGACGCCGAAATCCGCGAATTCCAGTCCGATCTGCGTGCCTGCACCGAGGGCGCGCTGACCGGCTCCGAAGACAGCCAGTACTCGGAAGCCAAGTTCCTGCAGGTCAAGCGCATCATCGAACGCTTCCGCGGCCGCGCCGGCCTGACCGACCAGGACCGCCGCTGGACCGCAAAGGTCACCGACGTGCGCAACTGGTTCTTCTTCGGCGCCAGCGAGCGGTGGCGCGAGGACGGCACCGAGCATGAGCACTATTCCGATTCGGGCGGCAAGTCCGGCGGCCAGAAGGAAAAGCTCGCCTACACCATCCTGGCGGCCAGCCTGGCTTACCAGTTCGGACTCGAATGGGGCGCGGTGCGCTCACGCTCGTTCCGCTTCGTCGTCATCGACGAAGCGTTCGGCCGCGGATCGGATGAATCGGCACAGTACGGGCTGAAGCTGTTCGCCCAGCTCAACCTGCAATTGCTCATCGTCACGCCATTGCAGAAGATCCACATCATCGAGCCCTTTGTTTCTGCAGTCGCGTTTGTCCAGAACGACGAAGGCCGTTCCTCGAAGGTGCGCAATCTGTCGATCGAAGAGTACCGTGCAGAAAAAGCGAGGATGACCGGATGAACTGGACCCGTCCTGCCGACCTGCGCGCACAGCTGCAAAAGCAGTGGGACCGCGGCGCCCTGCTTGCCGCAACCGTGTCCGGCGAATCGCAGTTCCCGCTGCGGCTGGCGTTGCGCGGTCCCAGCTCAACCGAGCTGACCGAAAACTTCGAAGCCGCGCGCGGCTGGATTGCCGAACTCGCACGCATGCCGCATTGCCGGCTGGAAATGCGCGAATTCCGGCATCGCGTATTTGGTGCCAACGCCGTGCCGTCAGCGGCATGGATCGACACGCTGGACGATGCGGCTGCGCTACTCGGCAAGCGGCAGGAAATCGCCCGCTTTGACGCCTTGCTCGCCGCCACGCGAGAGCGCCAGCCGCTGCTGGTGCCGTGGCTGGCAAAGCGCCCGCTCAGGGCGCTCGAACTTCACGATGAGTGGGGGCGACTGCTGGATTTTGTCGGCTGGCTGCAAGCGCATCCGCGTCCTGGCATCTACCTGCGGCAGGTCGATCTGCCAGGGATTCACAGCAAGTTCGTTGAAGCCCACCGCGCGGTGCTGGCCGAGTGGCTCGACCTGGTCATGCCCGCCGAAGCGATCGATGGCGAGTGTTCCGGCCTCAGCCAGTTTGCCAGCCGCTACGGGTTCCTGGACAAACCGCTGCGCGTGCGGTTTCGCATGCTCGACAATGCCATGGCCATGCTGCCTGGCATGGGCGCCGGATCCGACATCGCGCTCGATGCGCGGAGCTTTTCGCGGCTGGATCCCGGCATTTCGCGCGTCTTCATCACGGAAAACGAGATCAACTTCCTAGCGTTCCCGGCAATCGCCGACAGCATGGTGATATTCGGCGGCGGCTATGGCTTCGGCATGCTCGCCGACGTTGCCTGGCTGCGAGGCTGCCAGCTGCACTACTGGGGCGACATCGACACGCACGGCTTCGCCATCCTCGACCAGTTGCGCCACCTGTTCGCGCACGTGGAATCGTTCCTGATGGACCGCGCCACGCTGATGGCCTTCCGGGCGCAATGGAGCACGGAAGGCAGCCAGATGCTGCGCGACCTGACGCGGCTACGCCCCGACGAGCAGGCGCTCTACGACGACCTGCGGGACAACCGCATCGGCAGGCAAATACGCCTCGAGCAGGAGCGGATCGGGTTCGGGTGGGTGGAGGCCGCCGTGCAGGGGCTTACCGATCCCCCAATGCAGCCAGCCGCGCATTCAGCCTCCCTCTCGTAATCGCGGCAATCTGCGCCAGCGCCTCGTCCAGCTCCACTGGCGTGCTGCGGTCGACGCGGCGCTCCAGCGCGGCAAAGATGCCTTCACGCGTGTAGTGCCGCACGCAGATGATGAACGGGAAACCATGGCGCGCAAGATACGCCGCGTTCATGCGGTCCAGCGTGTCTTCCTGCTGTGCCGACATCGCATCGAGTCCGGCGCTCTTCTGCTCCGCGTTCGAATCCGCCGTCATCGTGCCCGCGCGGATGTTCGCGCCGGACAGCAGCGGGTGCAGGTTCAGGAAATCGCGCTGGCCCTTGTCGTCGAGCTTGCGCACCACGTCCATCATCGCGTCATGCAGCGCCGTCACCGAAGCAAACGGGCGCTGCGCCCAGGCCCCTGCCGCCGCCTGCGGAAAATGTTCGAACACGCTGCCGAACACGCGCGCAAAGCCCGCCTGGTCCAGCGCGTTGACCGGCGCGAGATCGATTGACTGTGACATGGACTGCTCTCCCGTAAGGCCCGCCGCGTCGGCGAGGCATGGACGTTGAATACGGGCCGAGTATAGGAAGCGCACCGGGCAGCGGCGAGGCCCGCTGCCCTATAGGTCCCATAACAGAATTCGATACGGCTAGGCTGGCTGCATATCGCGCAGGTTGCGCAGTTCCTGCGACGCAGCCGTCAGCATGCCGCGCAGCCACATATGCGCGGCCGAGCGGTGGCGTGACGGATGCCATAGCTGGTAGAAGCGCATGAACGGGAAGTCGATGGGCGGCCTGAGCACCGCCACGGGCACGTGCTGTGCGTGATAGTTGGCAAAGTGGCGGCCCGTCGTCAGGATCAGGTCGGTGCCCGGAATCAGGCTCGGCGCCAGGTTGAAGTACGGGCAGCTCACACGGTTGTCGCGGTGCACACGCATTGTGCTGAGGCCCGAATCGACAAGGCCGCGCTGGTCGCGCGAATACGGCGTGGGCACGATGTGCGCAGCCCCCAGGTAAGCCTGCGCGGTGAACTTGCCGGGCTGGTTGTGCACACTGTCCTGCGCCACCATGCAGACCACCTCATCCTCCAGCAGCACCGACAGGTGCAGGTGCTCCGGCGGGTTGGGCCAGTTGCCGATGACGATATCCGCCGTGCCTTCGGACAACGCCTGTTCGTAGTCGAAGGTCGCGCTCAGCGGCACGGCCACCAGCCGCGCGTTCGGCGCCGCGCGGCGGAACTCGCGCACCACGTGGGCAAAGAAAGGCGGCGCCAGGTAGTCCGGCATGGCCACGGTGAAGCTCTGCTCGGTGGTAGCCGGGTCGAAGCGGTCGTCCGACACCAGCAGGTTGTCCAGCGCGCTGAGTGCGGCCTGCGCATTGCGCGCGAGCTGCAAGGCGCGCTCGGTAGGCACCATCACGTTCTTTTCGCGCGTGAGCAGCGGGTCGTTGAAAATCGCACGCAACCGCTTGAGCGCCGAGCTGATCGCCGGCTGCGACTGGTTCAGGCGGATGGCCGTGCGCGAGACGCTCTGCTCGGCAATCAGGATGCACAGCACGCGCAGCAGGTAGGTATCGAAGGGGTCGTCGGCGCGGATCATGGTGGAGTCCTGTGCGAAGCTGGCAGCCGGGTGCAGCCGGCGACGCAATCGTCGCGCACTGCCGCCCATCTCCGCCCGCCAATGGCAACTTTGTAGCGTGTCGCGCACCGCACGGCAACGCGGTCGAACCCGGAGGGCAAGCAACCTCCGCTCGTCGTCCCCGCGAAGGCGGAGACCCAGTGACTTTCAAGGGCCTCGGCAAAGACAAGACGCTGGGTTCCCGCCTTCGCGGGAACGACAGTGATTGAGAGCGCGTGTAGGGGACCAGGCCGGGCTAGGGTAATCCATAGGTCCGGCAACCGACCCGACAAAACCCCGCAAACCCGCGCCACATAAGGCTTCCCGCCCCATATCGATGCTGATATAGGGCCTATACCAGCACCCCCGTTCCCCCCCGGCAGGCCATTCCTATACTTGCTTCCAACCAAACGGACGGCGGCCGCCGTACCGCCTTCGGGCAGCTGGGCCGCACGACGCAAATCGACAAGACTGACAGGAGACACCATGTCCATCACGAAGCAAGGCGTGCCAATCTTCGCCGGCACCGCGGACGACGCGGAAGCCAGCGTCTACCGCAAGGTTTCCTGGCGCCTGCTGCCCTTCCTGGGCGTGCTGTGGGTGCTTGCCTGGCTGGACCGCGTGAACATCGGCTTCGCCAAGCTGCAGATGCTCGATTCGCTGCAGTTCAGCGAAGCGGTGTACGGGCTGGGCGCCGGCATCTTCTTCATCGGCTACTTCCTGTTCGAAGTGCCGTCGAACATGCTGCTGCAGAAGATTGGTGCCAAGAAAACCATCATGCGCATCACCATCTGCTGGGGCGTGATCTGCATGCTGCAGACCCATGTCACCACGCCCGCGCAGTTCTACACCCTGCGCTTCCTGCTGGGCGCATTCGAGGCCGGCTTCTATCCGGGCGTGATTCTCTACCTCACCTACTGGTACCCGTCAGAGCGCCGCGCCAGGGCGTTCGGGACCTTCATGTCGGCCTCCGCGATCGCCGGCGTGCTCGGTGGCCCACTGGCCGGCTGGATCATGACCTCGATGGGCGGCGTGCATGGCATGCATGGCTGGCAGTGGCTGTTCATCATCGAAGGCATTCCGTCCGTGCTGGCCGGCATCTTTGCCTGGTTCTACATGACGGACAAGCCCGAGCATGCCCACTGGCTCAGCGACGCCGAAAAGCGCGTGGTGTCCGACGCCCTGAAGCGCGACAACGCCGCCATGGGCGAGCGCGGCCACGACTGGCGCAGCGTCTTCACCAACCCCAAGGTGTGGCTGCTGATCGCCATCTACTTCTGCCTGCTGTGCGCCAACTCCACGCTGACCTTCTGGATCCCGACCATCATCAAGGACGTGGGCTTCACCACGCCCATGGCCGTGGGCTGGATTGCCGCGGTGGCCTACCTGTGCGGCGCCATCGGCATGATCGCCAACGGCGCGCACTCCGACCGCCGCAATGAAGTGCGCTGGCACTTCAGCGGCGCGGCGCTGGCGGGCGGTGCGGCCATGGCCGTGCTGGCCGTGCTGCTCGGCATGAACGTACTGTCGCCCGTCGTGGCCATGCTGGCCATGACCGCCTCGCTGGTCGGCACCATGAGTGCGATCCCCGTGTTCTGGCAGCTGCCCAACCGCTACCTGGCCGGCAGCGCCGCCGCGGTGGGCGTGGCGTTGATCAACTCCGTCTCCAACCTGGCCGGCTTTGGCGCGCCATATGCGATGGGCCTGATCAAGAACGCCACCGGCAAGGTCACCACCGGTCTGTACCTGGTGGCTGTCATCGAGATCGTGGCCGCGGTGCTGGTGGTAATCGGCATCCGCCAGCTCGGCAACAAGCGTGAGGCCTGACATGCGTGACCATCAAGACCCCGACTTCGACGCCAGCCGCCGCCGCTTTGCGCTGCAATCCCTCACGCTGGGCGGTGGCGCGCTGCTGGCCGGCAGCGCGCTGGCCGAGACTGCGCCCAACCAGACGGCCGCCCCCGTGCAGCAAGGCGGCCTGAGCCCGCGCCTGACCATGCATGCGCTCGACACCTGGCACGGCACCCCTGCCGCCGGCATGCGCGTGGACATGTACCGCATCGACAACGGCCAGCCGCGCCACCTGCAGACCGTCACACTTGCTGCCAACGGCCGCAGCGAACCGCCGCTGCTGATCGGCGACACCTATCGCATGGGCACCTATGAACTGCTGCTGCATGTGGACGAATACTTCGCCGCGCGCAAGGCCAACCTGCCGCAGCCGCTGTTCCTGTCGAAGATCCCGCTGCGCTTGCGTGTGACGGACGCCAGCCAGCGCATCCACCTGCCCGTGCTGTTCGGGCCGTGGAGCTACAACTACTACCGCGGCAGCTGATGCCGCCACTTGCTGACAAGGAGACCGATCATGGCAGGCATCAGCACTCACGTACTCGACGTATCGCTCGGCAAGCCCATTGCCGGCATGCAGATCGAACTGTTCGACATGGGCACGCAGCCCCCGAAACTGATCCACCGCGCGCGCACCAACAGCGATGGGCGCACCGACACCCCCATGCTGCCCGCCGCGCAGGCGCGCACGGGTGACTTCGAACTGCGTTTCTGGGTCGCCGACTACTTCAGGACGCCAGACGTGTTCGCCGACATTGTGCCTGTGCGGTTCACCGTTGCCGATGCCGCGCAGCATTACCACGTGCCGCTGTTGTGCTCGCCGTGGAGCTTTGGGACGTATCGGGGGAGTTGAGTTTTCGGGGGGGATTGCGTGATGTTTCTGGCTGCCTGCCGCTGGGTGCGCGGCCGTGGTCGGGATTACAGCGCTGATTGAACGAGCCCCGAAACTGTCCGTGGCCCCTGCTGCTACCGGTATCGCGTGGACGCCTACGGCTGCGCTACGCGCGGTGTCCTAGTCGGCATGGCGAGGACATCAACGTCGCTGGCGCCGGCGCTTCCCCTTCTTCGTTTTCTCTCTTCGCGCATGGCACATGCGCCAAGGGCTTCGTCACTACGCCTTGTTCGGGCCGCGGCGAAGAACCCAGACTGCTGAGTGCGCGCAGCGCAGCCGCAGGCGTCCCCGCGATATCGCTGTTAGGAGGGACCACTCCGTAATCCGGGTTCGTTCGTACGCCGTGTCCCATCCTAATCATCTACGCGGCAGGCAGTCTGGTTATGCCCTGGACCGTCTTCACCTCATCGAGCCGTTCGTCAACCACGAAAACGCGCTTTTGCCTACTTTTACCGCTCGGGTAAAAGTAGGTCGCCGGCTACGCCGGCGAAACAGCGGCGCCCGCCAAGCACGACAACCCAATCCTTCCCACAGACCCCGCAATTCGGCCAAAGACCTTCTTTGTTTGAAGCACACCATTCACACCAGCATCATTGGGATCCGCGTGGCTGCGTGCCACCGCCCGCTACACTTCCCCAGTCCAATGAGACGGTTTGGTGCAATCCTCCGGTCAACCCCGCCCTTCAGGCAGCGTTCCGGAGCCATGGGCGCCAGTCCGCCCGGCCGCGGCCGGCTGCCCATCCCACGATTTCCACAACGGTGACAATCAGATGAAGACACGCATTGCGACGGCAGCATTGGGCACTCTGCTTTTCACGGCGTTTGCCAACGCCTCGGAACCTCCACACTGGACCTACCAGGGCAAGACCGGAACGAGCCACTGGGCCGGCCTGGAAGCCGACTACGCCGTCTGCGGCACCGGGCAGCGCCAGTCGCCGATCAATATCGAAACGCGCAAGGTGACCGGCACCACGGCACAACCGATCGGCGTTTCCTATGCGCCTGCGCGTGCCGAGGTCATCAACAACGGGCACACCGTCCAGGTCGAGCCAGCCAACGGCGGCACGCTCACTATCGACGGCGTGGAATACAAGCTCGCGCAGTTCCACTTCCATACGCCAAGCGAAGAGAGGATCGACGGCAAGTCCTATCCGCTAGTGGCCCACCTCGTGCATAAGAGCGCCGAAGGCAAGCTGGCGGTGATCGCCGTGCTGTTCCGCACGGGCAAGTCCAATGCGGCGCTGCGGCCGGTGTTTGCCAGCCTCCCCGCCAGGGCCGGTGACAAGCACGCGATGGGCGGCACCATCAACGTCGGCGACCTGCTGCCGGGTAGTCGGGACAACTACACGTTCATCGGGTCGCTGACGACGCCGCCTTGCAGCGAGGATGTGCGGTGGGTGGTAATGAAGACGCCGGTGTCGGTCTCGTCCGCACAGCTCGCGGCGTTCAGGAAGCTGTACAGGATGAATGCGCGGCCGGTGCAGGCGGTGAATGGGAGGGAGGTGTTGGTGGGGAGGTGACGCAGGCATCCGCACGCCGCCATGGTTGCCTGCAGGCGCAGGTGCCATGGCAGGGGCCCGCGTCGCCCACGCCTGACCGCAGCCAGGCAAGGCTCAGACCCCATTGTCCGAAGGCGACGGGCACTGCGCTGTATACCTGCGGCAGCGATTTGCTGCCAACACGCCAGATGCAACCTAGATTGAAGCGCTTTCGGAACAGACCAATGCACGTTTGCACGTGCCGGCTTGCCTTCCAGGAACCGGCGGCTGTCGTCCCCGCGTAGGCGGGGACCCAGTGACTTTTCGTCCCCCGAAGGGGGACTTCGAAGACGCTGGATTCCCGCCTACGCGGGAATGACGGTGGAATTTGATACTTCGGTGGTACTACCAGAATCAACAGGTTGGCAACGGTTCCCGGGTAGGGCAACCGGACTGTCATCACACGCGACAAGCTCAACAAAGGCATCGAGCAGGAGGTGCTGAGGCGGACAAGCCTGAGGATCTATATTCGAACCTGCGTGCTCATATCTATCAGCTCATACGAAGTACTCCGCCCGCCCGCATCCGACTTGCGCAGTACGCCCAGCGCCATCAGCTCTTTGATGTCCCGCAGCGCCGTGTCCGCCGAGCACTTGGCAATCGCCGCCCATTTGCGGCTCGTAAGCTTGCCGTCGAACCCGTCAAGCAGCAGGTTGAGCAATTTCAACTGCCGCTCATTGAACGGCGTTCCTGCCAACCGTTGCCAGAAGCGGGCCTTTGCCAGCACCGCGTCCAGCGTGTGCTGGGCACTTTCAATGGCGCGCTGCAATGTGCTCAGGAACCACGCAAGCCAGCCTGTAACATCCAGCGTCCCCTTCTGCGTGCGCTCGAGAATATCGTAGTAGTCCTTGCGTTCTCGCTGAATCTGCGCCGACAGGCTATAGAAGCGCTGGGGACTGCCATCCGCGCGAGCAAGCAGGAGGTCACCGATTGCACGCGCGATGCGACCGTTGCCGTCGTCGAATGGATGCAGGGTCACGAACCACAGGTGAGCAAGCCCCGCCTTGAGAATCGGTGGATCCGCGGTGTCGGCATTGACCCAGCCGAGAAAGCTCGCGGTTTCGGCCTCAAGCCGGCCAGCCGGCGGTGCTTCAAAATGCACTCGCTGGCGGCCATACGGGCCGGAAACCACCTGCATGGCACCTTTTGCGTCGTCGCGCCAGGCGGCGACATGGATTTTCGACATGCCGCTGTAGCCGGTCGGAAACAACGCCGCATGCCAGCCGAACAGCCGCTCTGCGGTCACCGGCGCATCGCAGCGGGCCGTTGCGTCGAGCACCATCTCAACGACGCCTTCTACGTGCCGGTCGACCGGAGCCAGCGCACCAATGTCCACCCCGAGCCGACGCGCGATGGACGAGCGCACCGAATCCACATTGAGCCGCTCGCCCTCGATCTCGCTGGTCTTCACGACATCCTCGGTCAGCGCGGCAAGACTCGCCTGGTCGCGCAGCGCCATGCCAACGTCGGCCAGCCGGCCAAGCAACAACCCTTGCGCACGCGCCACGTCCGCCAGCGGCGACGCCAGCTTTACCAGGTCGTAGTGAAGGGCTGGCCAGTCAGGGGCCTGCCAGATGTAGAGCCAATCTCCGCGTTTCATGCGGAGATTATGGAGTGCAATCTCCGCAGGGGCAAATTATTCACCGTATGATTTGCGGTGAATAAGGTGGTTTTTCGCCGTAGATGAAATAAACGACATTTATGCGCAACAAGCCAGAGTTGGCCATATCATTGATTCGCAGAATATCCCATCGCCTGCGTCTCTCAAATCACGCTTCGGTCTTCTTCACCGGATACTTCTTCGCATTCATCTCCATCTTCGCCCGCACCGCCGCATCCAGGTCCACGCCCAGCGCCGTCACAAGCTGCGTCAGATAGATGGTGATATCCGCCAGTTCCTGCTCCACGTGTTCGCGCTCGTCCGTCGCCATGATGCCGCGCGACTCGTCCTCGGTTTGCCACTGGAAGATCTCCACCAGCTCGGCCACCTCCACGCTCAGCGCCATGGCAAGATTCTTGGGGCTGTGATACTTGCCCCAGCCGCGCGCCTCGCCGAAATCGATGGCGGCTTGCTGGAGATTCTTGATATCGATGAGAGGCATGGTCGGCAGGAGGGAAATGCTGAAAGGATGTATTGAACCACGCTGCCACGGCCGGCCCCAAATGCAGCCATCGCCGCAAAGGACTACGCTAACGCATGTGAACCATCCTGCAGGCGGAGGCCTCCATGCGCCCGACACCCGGCATGGCTTTCTTCACCCTCACGGGCACCCTCGCCTACCTGGCCCTCCCCATCCTCGGCTGGGGCGGCATCGCCCCTTTCTTCGCCCATCCGGCACGCACTGCATTGATCATCGTGACGATGGCACTGGCTGTCGCCGCCATCTTCTCCGGCGGCAACATCAGCAGCGGCGAACGCGAGGACCGCGGTAATCGCTGGGTGCTCGCTGCGTTCGGCGTGCTCGGCCTGCTGGCCGGCTATGTGCCAGCCTGGAATGACCGCATCGGCTTCTGGGCCATCGATGGCGACACCATGCGCTGGATCGGCGTGGCCCTGTATGCCGGTGGCGGTGTGCTGCGGCTGGTGCCGGTGTTCATCCTGGGCAGGCGATTCAGCGGGCTTGTGGCGATACAGCCGGGGCATACGCTGGTGACGACTGGCCTGTATGGCGTGATCCGGCACCCGAGCTATCTGGGCTTTGTCGTCAGTTCGCTGGGGTGGGTGCTGGCGTTTCGCTCGGGTGTCGGCGTGATCCTGACGCTGTTGATGATTCCACCGCTGCTGGCGCGGATCCGCGCGGAGGAGGCGTTGCTGCGGTCGCAGTTTGGGGCGGAGTACGAGGCGTACCGTGCGCGGACGTGGAAGATGGTGCCGGGGTTCTATTAGGCTCGATTGCGCACACGCTTACCCACGCAGGACACCGGGCCCCACATGCTGGTGCATATCAGGCCGGCACCGCATCGTCGACACGTGCGAGCATCGCCTCCAGATGACGCAGCACTGTTCCCCTGGCCTGCGAATCAAAGCAGCCGATAAAGACAAGGGTCGACTCCTTGATGTCCGATGCCATCAGCGCGGAGAACATGGTGCGTCCGCCGACCACGTGAACCGATTGAGGCTGCGCCCGCTCCTCCAGCCAGACGATGCCCTTGGCGCGCAGCAGCGGTACAGGCAGGTTGCGCAGGCATTGCCTGAGCGCATGCTTGTCCAGGCGCCGCGCGGTGCGCCACACAAAGCTGCTGATGCGGGAAGGCGCGCCGCTGTGCCAGCCACCCGCGGTGCCCAGCATGCCCTGGCGGGGCAGCGCCAACTCACCCGCATCGAGAAACACCGACAGCGGAAGCCTTCCCCATTGCCCCTGCAGCAGGGTTGCATGCGGCGCCATGGATGCCACCGCCTGCTCCGCGGCAGACGTGGCAACGGGGCCGGCCAGGTCAGTCTTGGTCAGCACCAGCGCAGTCGCGCCTGCGATCTGCCTGCGCACAATGTCCCCGACGTAGGCATCCTGCAGGGTGGCCTGCACGCACTCGGCGTCCACCGCCACCACGATGCCGTGGAGCCGGAAAGCGCGGTCGAGCAAACCGACCTGCGCGATCCTGAGCGGATCGGACACGCCGCTTGCCTCGATGACCAGCAGTTCCGGCCGCTCCGCGCGGGCATCGATGGCCGTCAGCGCCTCGGCCAGCCGGCCGCCGATCGAGCAGCAGATGCAGCCGTTTTCCAGCTGGATCACGTCGGCACCGCGCTCGCGGATCAGCGCCGCATCGATATTGACCTCGCCGAAATCATTGACCAGCACGGCCACGCGGCGCCCGGCGGCATTCGACAACAGCTGGTTGAGCAGCGTGGTCTTGCCTGCGCCCAGGTACCCGCCGAGCACCACCAGCGGAATCGGCTGCCGCGTGCCGGCATTTGCCGGGGTGCTCATCTTGTCGGCGCCTCGAACACGCGCCCGCCGACCACCGTGCCCCACACCCGCACGTCCCTCAGGCGCTCAGGCGCCATGACCGTGGGGTCGTCTTCCAGCACGGCAAAGTCGGCCAGCTTGCCGGGCTCGATGCTGCCGATCAGGTGATCGAGCTTCAGCGTATGTGCCGCTCCCAGCGTGATCGCGCGCAGGGCCTCATCAACGGGGATGCGCTCCGCCTCGCCCAGTACGCGCCCGGATGCGGTCTGGCGCTGTGCCGCGCACCAGGCCGTGAAGAACGGATTCAACGGCGTAATCGGTGCGTCGGAATGGAAGGTGACCGGAATCCCCAACCGGAGTGCCGAACCCGCGGGGTTCATGCGCCCGGCGCGCTCGGGGCCAACGGTCTGGCTATGGTGCGCATCGCCCCAGTAATAGAGATGGTTGGAAAAAAAGTTGATGCACAGGCCGAGCTTCGCCGCGCGTTCGAGCTGGACCGTATCGGCCAACTGGCAATGCTGCAGCGTGTGCCTGTGGTCCGGACGCGGATGGCGCGACAGGATCGTTTCGAGCGCGTCGAGCACCACCTCGGTGGCTTCGTCGCCATTGGTATGGATGTGCAACTGCAAGCCCGCCAGGTGGAACGGCGTGAAGACTTCGACCAGTTGTGCCGGCGGGATCAGCCACAGGCCATTGGCCTGGCCGCCGGCATAACCCGGCGCCCTCAGGCGCGCCGTGAAGCCCTGGATCGAACCGTCGACGATGAACTTCACCGGGCCGAAGCGCAGCTTGTCGGTACCGGCCTGCTGCACCTCCAGCACCTTACCCGGCCCGTGTTGCGGATTGCGCTGCGGGGCGAACGCCGGCACGATACGCAGCGGATAACGCGGATCCGCCGTGACCGTGCGCAGGGTCTGCATGCCGAGCTCTGACAGGTCGTTGACCAGGTCCGTCGCGGTCGTCACCCCGGCCAGTTGCGCCACCTTGCCGAAGTTCCAGATCGCTTCCGGCTTCTCGCTGGCCGCCAGCGACAGTCCGCTGCCGATCACCTGGTACACCGGGAACATCGCGGCAAACTCCTGCAGCTCGCCCGTAGGCTGCCCGCTGCTGTCCTTGTGCACGCCATCGACCTCGGTGTCCTCGTCGATCCCGGCCAACGCCAGCATGGCAGTGTTGACGTTCATCAGGTGCACGCTTGCATGCAGCACCACGATCGGCCGGCTTGCCGAAACGCGGTCGAGCTCGGTCGCCGAAAGCCGGCTGCTGCCGAACAGGATCGGGTCGAAGCCCCATGCCAGCAGCGGTGCCGCAGGATCGGCGAGCGCACTCTCCGCGCTCGCCAGCCGGTCAATGACCTGGTCGAGGGTCTTCAGGCCGCGCCAAAGCCTGCCATCCGGGTCTCGGCGATCGTAGTAGCCGACGTACACCGCTTCCCACATCGCCCCTTCCATCAGGTGGCAATGTCCTTCCACCAGCCCCGGCATCAGGACCTTGTCGCGGAAGGTATCGATCCGCTCCACCTCCCCCCATGCGGCCACGTCGGCCGCGCCGCCAACCGCCACGATGCGGCCGTCGCGCACCGCCACGTGGGTGGCGTCGGCCTGCGCCGGATTCATGGTCAGGATCTTTCTGGCCGCGAACACCTGGGTGCGGCCTTGTTCGATGCATGTCATTTGCTGTTTCCGGAATGAACGACTACGCGTAACGATGAACCACTACGCGGCCTGCATGCGCATCATGCGCGGGGCGTAGTGCACTGCCGCGGCCACCGCCACGTTGACGGCCAGACTGATCAGGCCAAGGTTGATGCCGCCAAAATCCGCATGGCTGATATACAGCGCCATCGCCAGCACCTGGCCGCACAGGATGCCAAGCGCAATCGCCAGCGGCCGCACCTTCAGCGAGAACAGGATCACCATCACGCCGGGGAAGAACTGCGTCACGCCGTAGTACGTGGTGTTGATGAGCGTCAGCATCAGGTTTGGCGTGAGCAGCGTCATGACGATCGACAGCAGCAGGTAGACCACGATCACCACCTTGGCGCCGGACTTCTGGCGATGCTCGGGCAGCCCCGGCAGCAGGTTGCGCGCAACAATCGGCCCGATCGCCAGGCAGATGCCCGCCAGCACCAGCAGCCCCGACAACGCCGCGCCTGCGGCCACCAGCCCCAGCAGCCAGCCCGGCAGCAGGCGCACCGCCGCGGCGAAGAACGCCTCGTTGGGCGAGGCCAGCTGCAGGTTCTGGCTGATCGCGTAATACGAAGCCAGCACCAGAAACGGGTACATCAGCATGTACAGGGGCATGGCCACCTGCGTGCGGCGGATGGTGTTCGCACTCTTCGCGGTAAAGAAATTCTGCACCGCGAATGGCATGACGTAGAAGCCCAGCGCCTGGAACAGCATCGTGCTCATCGAGAACCTGAGCTGGGTGTCATCCATGTGATTGCTGACCTGCAGGCTCGCCATATGGAACACATCGCCCACGCCCGCCTTCCATCCCACGGCGACGCCGGTCATGACGATGGCCACCACCATCAGGATGTCCTTGAGGATGGCGATATAGGCAGACGCACGCACCCCCGAGATGGCGATATACGTAAACGCCAGCACCGCCGAGATCAGGATCAGGTAGACCGGCTGGAAATCCCAGCCCAGTCCCTTGAGCGCCGCCACCAGCCCGGTGAACTGGAGCTGGCCCCAGGGCAGCAGGAACAGGATCGAGGAGCCTGCCACGATCAGCTCGAGCGCGCGGCTGCCATAGTGGCCCTTGAACAGGTCGGGCAGCGTGATGGCGTTGTAGCGGCTGCCGGCCTTCCAGATCCGCGGGCCGAGGAAATAGCCCAGCGGATAGGCCAGCAGGATGTAGCCGAGAAACCAGACGCCATAGGTCGGCCCCTTGGCATAGATGCCGCCCGGAAAGCCCACCATGGTGCCGATGCTGTAGATCTCGCCGGCTGCCAGGAAGAACACCAGGAAGGCGCCGAACTGGCGCGAGGCGACGAAGAAGTCATGCATGCTCTGCGCGCCGTGCCCCTTCCCGGAGCGGATGGCGAGATAGAGCGAGAAAACGATAAAGCCGAGAAAGACCGCGGTTGTCATGTGCTGTCTCCCGGCTCAGGCGTCCTGCGAGTCCGGCTCGACCGCGTCACGGTCGAACAGGCGCCAGCAGACGAACATGCATGCCGAGGTCAGCACGAACCAGGCAAAGATCCAGGCGTAGATGAACGGCACGCCCAGCACGAACCGCTCCACCGAGGCCACCCAGGGCAGCAGCCCGATCACCCCGAAATACGGGATGCCAATTCCGATCAATAGCTTGAGCATGCGTTGTCTCCGTCTGTCTTATGGTCTTCTGGCGCGGTCAGGCATCGGTGCCGCCGCTGTTTCAGGCCATGATAGGGAGGCTCAAGGTATGATTCAAATGCAAATATCTAACCTCAACCATGAGTGTTTCGCATGGATACGCAGAAACTGCTCCACCTGCTGGCGGTCGTCGAGCACGGTACGTTTTCCGAAGCGGCGCGTGCGGTACATCTGACACAGCCGGCATTGAGCCGCAGCATCCGCTCGCTCGAAGATGAGCTCAGGGCGCCACTCTTCGACCGCGGGGCACGGCGTGCCCACCTGACCGTATTCGGCCAGCTGGTGGTCGAACGGGCACGCCGCATGCGGCTGGAAGAAGCGCAGCTCAAGCGAGACCTGGACCTGCTGCGCGGGGGCGAGGAAGGCAGCCTGACCATCGGCGTAGCCCCGGCGCCGGCGGCCTTGCTGCTGACGCCCTTCCTGATCCACATGGCCAGCACGCGGCCACGCATCAAGGTCCGCACCGAAACCGGCGCGACCCGCGCGCTGCTGGACCATCTGCGCAGCGAGGCCATCGACGTGATCGTGGGCGACGCCTACATCCTCCAGCACGCCGAAGACATCGACATGGAGCCGCTGGGCGAGCTGCCCGCCGGCCTGGTCTGCCGCGCCGGCCACCCGATCCTGTCCGAGCGGCGTATCGACATCGACACCATCCGCGCGTATCCGGTGGCCACCACCACATTAAGCACGGCGGTGACGCGGCGGCTGGAAGAGGTGTACGGGCCCGATGCCGCAGACAAGCTCTTCTCCCTGCATTGCGACAATCTCGACGTGCTGCGCAACGTGGCGCTGCACACCGATGCGCTGCTGTTCGGCGTGCTGTCCGTCACGCGCGAGGAGCGCGCCAGCGGACGCATGGTGGAAGTGCCGATGCCGCCGGACCCTACCCGGCGCGGGCGCTACGCGCTGGCGCGCATGGCGGCGCGATCCATGTCGCCTGCGCTGCAGGCGCTGTATGACTTCACGCGGGCGCACTGGCGGGAGTTGGCTTCGGAAACGGATGGAGGGGGACGTTTGGCGTGAGGCAACGGGGGCTGCGCAGCCTTGTCGGGTAGCGGTTCACAGGACAAAGCGCGATAAGGTTGCGCACCAGTCGATCGCGTATTCAAACGCCCGGCATTTGGCCCGAATGACCTTCACAACGGATACGACAAAGCCGCCCGCAGGCGGCTCAGAGGCAGGCATTGATTCCTAAAGACCCAACTCGCTATGCGAGCCCAGCCGGACGAGCTGCAGCGTCTCGTCGTCAGGCACCCGGTAGATCAGCACCAGGTCTGGCTTCACGTGACAATCCCGGAAATCCTTCCATTCGCCGGTAAGGCGATGGTCCTTATGCCTGGCGGACAGCGGTTCATCATTCGCCAGAGCCGTTACCACCTCGACGAAAGCCGCAGCGAGAGTATTCCGATGCGGGCCCTTTTGCTCGCGCTTGAAATCGCGCTTGAACTGCGTGGTTCGTTCAATCACCCTCATTATTGAGATCAGCCATCAGGTCATCCACCGACCCAAACTTGCGAAGACCTCCGGCCCGAGCCTCCTTCAGCGCCGCAATGGTTGTAGGGTTGGGAGTCATCAGTTCAAAGGGCAGAGCCTTCTCCCGTGCTACGCGGGTCAACAACATGCGCATCGCATCGGACACCGTCAGGCCCATCGCTTCCAAGACGACAGAGGCCTCTTCCTTGATCTCAGGATCGATCCGGGCCCGGACAATAGAAGACGTAGGCATGACAGGCTCCAAACTAAAGTATCCATTACGTCACTCTTTGACTTAGTGACTTCGGCTTGCAGATCAGAACAATTGCCCGGATTCTGTAGCCACACTGTAGCTCAGACAAGCTACAACCACCATAGTTCTCCGAATATCATGGGTCCGAAGAAGCGAATGCGCCACCTCACTGCAACGGAGCGCCCTCACCCGCAGACGCCGCAGCGCTTGGTCGGACGTTCATTCGGATGAGGCACCCCGCCCCCGGACAAGCTCAGTGCGCGTGCCCATGCAACGGATCAAACTCCGCCCCGTCGCCAACGCTGTCGATTGTCCAGCGGCGCGATGACGGAAGCTTCTGCCAGGTCACCTTCTCGGCATCATTCTCGATGTTGCCAGTAGTGCGCTTCACGTTGCCAGTGGAGAAATTGATGCTCACGTCCTCCGTGACGCCGGAATTGCGCATTACCGAATTGCTGTCATAGCCGATCAGCTCGAAGGCGCCGTTCTGCCAGCGGAAGCTGTACGTCGTGGTGCCCATTGACCAACTGCCAGCACTGGCGAAGAAATGCAGCACAACGCGCAGCGTGCCGCGCGCAATGGACACGCCTCCGGTTTCTTCGAGCATGTCGTCGAGCGTCGGCTGCTCGTGGCGGGGATCAACGCATGGTTCTGCACCGCGAGCGCGTAGCCGCCGTCAGCGCGCGACCATGCCACGGCCAGGATGCGCGGATTGGTATCGAGTGGGTTCTGTCCCATCCCGTCGTGACGGACGATATTGCTGGCACGCTGCTGGCGCAGAACCAGCACGAGATCGGAGCGACCGTCGTTGTTGAGGTCGCCGTCGCTTCGGCTTTCGAGGCGCCAGCCTTTGGGTACGAAGCCTTCGGCCGATTTTGCCGTCGCCGGCAGGACAGGGTAATCGACAGGTGGGATGACCAGCTCCTGAGCCAACGCAGGGGCTGACATCATGAGCGCGGCGATCAGGCTGGCGAGACGCATGGGTGTACTCCGTTTCGCGCCAGGCAGCTCATCGCACCAGCGCGCTGAATAAAGAAGGCTGGAGTTTGCGATATGTGGCTTACGACCTCAAGCCGGTCGGCATCATCGGCCCATAGCTATAGTATCGCCTTCGCTTCTCCTCGCCACTCGCTGCGGAAAGCCCGTCAAACAGGGACAAGCATGAAGTTCAGCAGCGACACCGATGCACTATGGCAATTGACCAGACGACAACCACGAAGCCATCAATGAAACCCGGCAGACACTGGATACGCCTTGCCCTGGCGCTGGTCGGCGCCGTGCTGCTTGGCGACGCCGTCGCGCTGATGTCCATGGGGTTGTTCAATTTCGGCATCGTGCTGCCCGGCAGCATCGGCATTGCGTTCCTGTTCCTCGCGCTGTGTTGGGATCGTGTCGCACGCTGGCGCAAGGCCGATCAACGCAGACAGTTGCTATGGCGTGCGACGTGGACGGCGTTTGCGGTGTGGCTGGTGACTGTGGGTGTGTTCTTCCACGGCATCCGAAGCGGCATGGGCGTCTCCGTGCCTGAGGGAGTCCCGATCAAGGCCATCATTGTTCTTGGGTCTGGCACGCCTAACTGTCAAGCGTCGTCAGCGTTGATGGCACGACTGGACCAGGGGCTGGCGCAGGCCCAACGATGGCCGGCGGCAAAGGTCGTGGTCAGCGGTGGACAGGACTTCGGTCAGCATTGCACTGAAGCAGACATCATGGCCGACTACCTTGTTGCGCGCGGCGTGCCAGCTAACAGATTGGTTCGGGAGGGACGCAGCACCAGCACCGAAGAGAACCTCTTGTTCAGCCGGCGCTTGCTGGAGGAGCAGGACGTTGATGCCGCGCGATCGATCGTGGTGGTCACAAGCGATTTCCACGTGCGACGTGCCGTGGGCATTGCGCGGAAGGCGGGCTTCGCCGAGGTATTCGGCGTGGGCGCTGCGACCCCTTTGTACCTTCGTTTCAATGCGTGGTTGCGTGAGTATTTTGCGTCGATCAGTAGTTGGATACTGAGGGAGTACTGAGACATCAGACGGGACCGCTTGTGAACAAATCAGTTTTCCCGATGATGAAGCAGCCTGATCGCCAGCATCCTCCTTTCCTGCAAGACCTCCCAGCCAGGCGCGAAGATACCACCGCGGCGCGTTGGCTGGGGCTCCAGAGGTCAGTACCAGGCTTTGGTGGCGATCATCGTAAACACTATGGGCATCAAGGGGATGCTGAGGATGACTAGTACTCCGTCAACGGCCATCGTGACCGGAGTCATTAACACCAGGGCTTGTCTGCCACCTTTTGGCAAGGCCTCCCTGACGTCGATCCTGTAGGACTGATTCAGAGTCTTTGCACTGGCCGGCATGCTGAAGTTGCCCGCGGCATAGCGCTTGCCGCGCAGATCGAAGTACCGCTTGACACCGGTTTGCGGGCCCTTGAAGCCAAGATCGCTTGCGGCCTGCCGTTCGTCATCGCTCGGATTATTGAGGACTAACCCAAACCGACCCTCTACGTCGGCGTCCACGTTGACGCGAAAGAGACTGAACGTAGCGGCCAGCCTGGGGTGAAGCGGTGAATCAAGCAGTGCGGCAAATCCGTCCGGCGTGTCGAAGATGTAGTGGTACGTCGGGCCAAGGATTACCAACTTCTTGCCGTCCGCCGTGAGAAGAACCTGGCTGATGGTCTCCTGGTATTCGCGATACTCCTGCTTGTTCGCCTCCTTCATCAACGCCTGTGTGGCACAGCCGCTCGTGCTCAGCAATGCGACAGCGGAAAGGGCGAGGAACGTCCTGCGGTGGTTGCGATTCATCATCGTGGCAGCGTCATGCTGCGGGTCAATGGGGAATCGGTATGTGTATCCCTTGCATGAAGCCCCCTCAATAGAAGGATTCCGAAAGTGAGCGTTGAAGTTTCCGAGTGGCGTCTGTTGAGGCGGGGGATCTAATCCTCGCTCTTCACTTTCAAGAAATCCACAAACGCCCGCAACGGCGCTGGCAAATGCCGCCGCCCCGGATAGTAAAGAAACGGCCCAGAAAACCTCTGCCACCAAGGCTCCAGAACCGGCTCCAGCGCCCCACTGTCGAGATACGGTCGAAGCTTCCCCTCGAAGATGTGGATCACCCCGCCCCCAGCCAACGCCGTACTGATCGCCAGATCGATAGACGCAGCAGGCCGGATCAGCAGCCGATTCGGCGGATCCAGCCGCAACGCCTCACCATCCCGCTCGGACACCTACGGTGGCACGGCCCCTCTGGCGAACTGCCCGCGCAAGCAGACGTGCGAGAGCAGATCGCGCGGATGTTCCGGCCTGCCGTGCCGAGGGCGACGCTGCGCGTGGTGCGGTTGAGCTGGCGCAGGCCCAGCTTTGCCTCCAGGCGGCGCACGTCGATGCTGAGGCTCGACGCCGAGACGCCGCTGATCCGCGCCGCATCCTCACCCGGACAACCTGATGATCGTCATCAAGGTGGGCGCCCGCCGCGGCGAAGACGCCTCGTGGCTGCCGGCGCTTGAGCCGGAGGACATCCGGCAAGGGGTCCATGACAACCTGCGCAATCTGGGTCTGGAGGCCCTGGATGTCGTGAACCTGCGGGTCATGGGCGATATCCCCGCGCCATGACCAAGATCCTCGACATCGGCGCCACACACAGGCAACGTTTCACAGTCGCTCGCGCGCCATGGCGCGCTGCACTGCAATCGGCATCGCGCGTTCCGGCAAGCCGGCCAGTGCCAGATACGTATCGATCCGTGGCCAGACGGCAGCCCAAGATAGCTCGTTGATCAACGGCAGGTTGAGTGCCGCGTAGACCGGCACCCAGATTTCCTCGCCTTGCACCCGCCGTCGCACCGACAACGCCGGATTGAACTGGTACCACCCTTGCTCAAAGCGCCTGAAGAGCATGCGGTTGTACGTGTAGTCTCGCTCCACTTCGTTTCTTGCCAGCACGCCGGAGAGGTGCTGCCTGCGCTTGCGCTCCGGTCGCAGCACATTGGCTGGCAGATGTTCCCATGCCTCCAGGATGGCCCGCGTTTCAAAGGCTGCGTAAGGCCGGCGGTGAGCGTGAGTAAAGCGGGACTTGAACAGTGCCCACATGGTCTGGAACAGGACGTACTCCGACATATGCCGGTCGATGCGCACCAGCCGGGTTCCGTTATTCACATCGATCGTGGCCGGCGCCAACAATTCATAGAGTGCCCCGAACGGCCCGCAGGCGAACCGGGGCGACCGGAATGCCTCCTGCATCGCCCAGTGCAAGGCGTTGCGGCCGTAGTGGTCGACATTCTCGCGATCCGCACCGCGCTCCAGCAGCGCCTCGACCAGCGCCACATTGCCGGCCGCAGCGGCCGCCATCAGCGGGGTCTGGTTCATCGGCAGCCGGTGCTCGACGCCGTGGCGCTCGCACTGCCGCAGTATGTCCTTGAAGTTGCCGGCAAAGTACGCCGCAAAGCTCTTGCGGGCCAGGCCGCCGCGTTCACCGGAGAAGTCTCGGGCCGCGACAAAGCCGGCGTCATGCGCGAGCATCGTCGCCAGCAACGGCTCATCGTGTGCGGCGGCGACTTCGTAGAGCTGCTGCTTGGGCTTGTTCCCCGGTACTTGTTCGCGGAACACCTTGTGCAGCAGTTCCTCGAGCTTCGTCTGGTCGAACACCGGCCACGGCGGCGGCGTCTCCTTCAGGATGCTGCTGCGGATGGCGTCGGCCTGTTCCTGCTTGCCCTGCAGTTCAAGCTTCCTCGCCTCTTTCTGCCAGTCCTCCAGCGTAGCCTGGCGCGCCTCGACCCTGGCTTGCCCGCCTTGCCCCAATTCAAGCAGCGCGAGCAATGGATGACCGAGGTCGGATTCGATCAGGTAGAGATTCCGGGTGGCGCGCGTGAGTGCCACGTAGAGTGCATTGACGAAGAACTTGTAGACCTCCAGCGATTTGTCGTGCTTGTCCCTGGCACGCCGGTAGGTCAGCGTGTCGTCAGCCAGGTCTTGCTTGCCCACGCCGTCGGCAATCTCGCCGAACGCTGCGCGTTGATCCGACACGAAGCGATAGAGCACGATGTTCTCGTACTCAAGCCCTTTGGCTTCGTGAATGGAAAACAGCAGCGGCGTGGAAAAGTGCTTTCTTGCCTCCGCTTTGTCTTCATCGCGCAGCACCAGCACCGCGCACTGCGTCGTCCGGCGGATACTCTGGTCCAGTTCGCGCTTGATGTTGTCCTGGTCCTGCAACAGCGTCACCTGGCCGGCGTCTCCGCCAACGGCATCGACCAGGAAATTGCTCTCGCGGTCAATCGAGCCAAAGCGGCGATGCTTGACCTTGAGCAGCGTGTTGGCCACGCGCGTCGCCTCGGTACCGTTGCGGAAGTTCGCCGTCAGGACACGCAATGCCTGTTGCTCGGCGAGTTGCGCGTCTTGCCAGAACAGGCTCTTGACCTGGCTCCAGTTGAAGAAGTTGGGGTGGACGATCTGGTTGGAGTCGCCGCAAAGCAGGAACTGGCCGGGCTTCCTGAGCGTCTTGAGCACCAGCGCCAGCTGTGCCATGGTCAGGTCCTGGACCTCATCGATCACCACGAAATCATAGCGAGCGGCCGCAAGCGGCGACCACTCGAGAGCGACAAGATTGAGGTCATAGAGACCACTGTCAGCCAGCCACGCCCGATACCGCTCGAACAGGTCATAAACGCGGGCGCGCATGTCCGCGCCAAAGATGGACTGGCGCACGCCCAGGGCCTGATAGCCAGCGCGATCCAGCACACCGTGCGCCGATGCCGTGATGACGCCACGAATTTCCTCAAAGGCCTGGTGGCCATCGATATCGCGAAACTGCTGGCGCTGGCGTTCAAACCACTGCGCAAAGTCCCGCCATCCGGCCTCGCGGCCCTGGGGCATGCGGATCGATTCGACAAACTCGCGGTAGGACAGAAACTCCGCCTCCTGCGCCGGATGCTCGAAACCGTTGGCATAGTAGAGATCGCGCGCATTGCGTGCCAGGTAGGCGGAATGCGTGACATACAGCACCTCGCCTTCCGCATGCTTGAGCTTCTCCAGCGTCAGCGCCGTCTTGCCGCTACCGGCGGACCCGACCAGCACCAGCGGCGCCGGCTCACGATAAACCGCCTCCTGTGCATCGTCAAAGGAGATCGGCTTATCCAGCACATGAACATCGGTTCGCTCCGGATGAAGATAACGTACCGGCTCCGCCTCCCGCACCGCTTCGGCCGCCTCGACCTCGGCAATCTTTTCTTCATCGATATCCGCGCCGCGCAGGAAACGGCTGCTGCGGTAGTCGTGGTTCTCGATCACCTCCAGCATCAATGCGCTGACCTCTCCCTCGTGCCGCAGGAGTGAAAACAGCAGGCGGTTGGCGTCATCCAGGCGGGCGCGGTAGAACTTGCCGTGTGTCAGGCTCGCCAGCTTCTTTACCTGCGCCGCCCGGAAATCATCCCTGCCGATCGCCTCGACAACCTTGTAGTAAGCGCCCTTGACGCGGGAGATATCGAGGCCGTTGTATTCGAGGATCTTCATTGCCGGGTAGGGCCACTCTAGTTGCGGGAGGAGGGATGATTGTAGAGGAAGGGAAGCAGGCGCCCGGCGGCGGATATGCCGCACATCAGCAGTGGAGGCGTCAGTAGTCGGGTCCTGCGCGAGTATTGAGCTTCCCAAGCCCATGCCTGCGCCCGGCGTTCGCGAAGAAACGACTATAAAGGGGAACGGCAGCGCCGAGATGACCGACAAGTCATTGGTGCGAGCTCGCGGCGATTGGCCTCGCTGCTGGGTGAGCCCGTTATTGAGCATGGTCCGGGAATCGTCGGCGACAGTGGTGAGCGCAGCGATGCGCATCCCGTTTGAGAGATCGAGTCGAAATCGACGCTTCCCATGGCGCTGCCGTTCACTGATGATCTTGGAGCAAGCCATGGCCATGCGCAAGCGAGAAGACGAGGTATTTCCCAACGCGGCGGGGATCGATGTCGGCGCATCGAGCCACTAGGTCGCCGTGCCCCGCCATGCGACTGAGGACCCGGTGCGCGAGTTCGGCGCGATGACTGACGACCTCAACGCCATGGCCGACTGGCTGATTGCATGTGGCGTCGACGCGGTGGCGCTGGAATCCACCGGGGTGTACTGGATCCCGGTGTATGAAGTGCTGGAGCAGCGCGGGCTGAAGGTCTGGCTGGTCGATGCGCGGCAGATGAAGTACGTGCCCGGACGCAAGAGCGACGTGCAGGACTGCCAATGGCTGCAAAGGCTGATGAGCCTGGGGTTGCTGCGCGCGGCCTGGCGCCCCGACGGCGAGGTGTGTGTGGTGCGCGCAGTGGCCCGCCAGCGCGAAGTGCTGCTTACCGAGCAGGCCAGTTGGGTGCAGCGCATGCAAAAGGCACTGGTGCAGATGAACATCCAGCTCACCGAGGTGCTCAGCGACGTGATGGGCATGACCGGGCAGGCCATCATCTGCGCCATCGTGGCCGGCGAGCGTGACCCGAAGGTGCTGGCGCGCCACCGTCACAGCCGCGTCAAGGCCAGCGCCGAGGAAGTCGCCCGGGCGCTGACGGGTAACTGGCGAGAAGAGCATCTGTTTGTACTCGCCCAGGCGCTGGCCATGTACGACCATATTGCGCGGCATCTGGCCGAGTGCGAGGCGAAGCTGCAGGCCCTACTGGGCAAGTTGGGCCAGTGCCAGATCGACTTGGGCAAAGCCCCCCGAGCCGGCAGCAAGCTGCGTGCCAAATATGATGTCCGCCAGGTCATGGCCAACTGGGCGGGCGTGGACCTCACGCGCATCAATGGACTGGGCGCGACTGCGGTGCTGAAGATCCTCTCGGAGATCGGCACGGACCTCAGCCGCTTCGCCAATGTCAAGCACTTCTGTTCGTGGCTGGGCCTGTGCCCCGGCACCAAGATCAGCGGCGGCAAGGTGCTCAGCGCGCGCACGCGCCGCTCCACCAACCGGGTGCGCCAGGCGCTCAAGCTCGCGGCCATGAGCCTGTCGCGCAACGACTCGGCGCTCGGCGCGTTCTATCGGCGGCTATGTGCCCGCATGGACAAGCCGCGCGCGAATACCGCCGTCGCCCATAAGCTGGCGCGCATGGTGTACTTCATGCTCACGCGCGGCGAGGCCTTCGTCGACCAGGGCCAGCAGCGCTACGAAGAGCAACAGCGCGAGCGTAGCATCGCCGCCCTCAAACGCCGCGCCGCCGCGCTCGGCTTCCAGATCCATGCGGTGACGGTGGCCCCCTGAACCCAGCCGCCCTCAGTGTCGTTTCTCATGAGGTATCGGTCGGTACGGAGGCGGGTCCTGACGCGCAGTTTCCAATTCCCGCCCCCCTTTTACAACAATTTCAACAGCTGCCCCGGCAAAGCCGGGGCCTCCCTTGGTAGCTAGAATTTGTGGCGAACCCCCAGGGCCACCCCAACCATGCTGGACTCCCCCGCCCCCGGGAAGTAGCCGTTGGCAAAACTGATCGCCGAGGTATCGAAGTTCAGACCCGCATTTTTTGCATAGGCGGTACTCAGATAGATGTCCGTTCGCTTGGACAGATTGTAGTCGGCGACGAACAGTACCTGCCACGGGTTAGCGATATTATTGGTAGCGCCGTTCGCAGCAAGATTTAGATTTTTGACATCATCGTAGTAGTAAGCCAGTGTCAGGCTTAAGGCAGAGGTAGCCTGATAGTTGGTGCCGATCCAGTAAAGGTTGTCTCGGAGGATCGTGTTGTCATTCGCCGCTATATTGCGCCCCCAGCGAAATCCCGCCATCACCTTGACGGGGCCGGTAGCGTAGCTGGCTGCCATGGCTGCTTTCTTGAAGGTGCCAGTGCCGCCCGTGCTCAACGTCGGGTTGTACTGGTCATAACCGATCGCCGTAGCGAACGGACCGGCGGCGTAGCCCACACCGGCACCATAGCCAGTGTCACGGCGGAACTCACCCGGAACTTCGCCACCACCGGCGACGCCGTTACCAAACGACCAATGGGCGGTCATGCTGACAGGGCCGTACTTATTGGTGTACTTGGCCAGGTTGTCGGATCGAAAGTTGGCTCCAGCCAGGGCAATAATCGGCTCGTACTGGTTCCCGAATGCATTCGGCGAGAAGTTGGCTAGCGCTTCGAACATCGACGTGTATTGGCGGCCGAATGTGACGCGACCGGCCCGGGCGAGTTCAAGTCCGACAAAAGCCTGACGACCGAACAGGCGTCCACCTTGTTGTATGCGCCCGTCGTCGGACGAGAATCCGTTTTCGAGTGCGAACATGGCTTTCAAGCCTCCGCCCAGGTCCTCGATGCCACGCAGGCCCCATCGAGAACCCGACAAGCCGCCCGGAGTCATGCGGAATACATTGTTCGCCTCGCCAGGGCGAAAGCCATTGGTTGCCGATGGAACTGTCGAAGACATGTTGGAAACATACTCAAGGTTTGTATCCAACACACCGTATAACGTAACATTCGACTGAGCCTGCGCCGCGCATGTGAATAGTCCAAGCACAGCCGAAGCAAAAATCGATCTCTTCATGTTTTGTAGTCTCCAATTATTTATATATTTGAAAGGTGGGCAGCCTTTTCAACCCGATATTTAAAACTGGATTTCAATCTCTACTTTTGAACTACTCACGGGAAAATCGAACAGGAATTCTGTATGTCGTTCGCCACATTTGCATGACAACTGCGAAGGCCACACCTGCGATACGTATTGCCAGCTGAGAGTTCGCTGCGTTTTCGAAGCAGTTTTTCGCAAACCGGGCCTGATGACGAACACCGGCTTTACGGTCTGCCGCTTATGCAGGCCGTACTGTGTCCGGCCAGCCTGCCGGGTTAGCGGGTCCGTCGTCTCGGTCGCGCCACCGACAGCAGTCGATGGCGCGCGTCCAGTCACGCAGCGTCTGTCCCGTTACGTGCGTATCGTGCCCGGCCAATCCGCTGCGCCAGCGAAATCACATGGGCCGGCAGCGCGGTGCCCGCGTTGCTTCCGGACGGCACAGAATCGATCGAGGACAAGATCACGGATCAACGGAAGGCGGCCTGTGTCACCACCGTCTGCTCGATGGCGCCGAAGACGCTCTTTCCCGACGCGTCAAACATCTCCAGCGTCACACGATCGCCTTCGCGCAGATACGGAGACAACTCGGAAGCTCCGTCCAGCCGTTGCCGTGCCCGCAGTTCGGCAAGACACCCGCAGCCGTTGGCCCGGTCCCTATTGGCGATTGCCCCCGCACCGACAACGGTGCCCGCCGCCAGCGGTCGGGTGCGTGCGGCATAGGCCAGCAACTCGGCATAGCTGAACATCAGGTCTGCGCCCGGGTCGAGTTCACCGACGCGCACGCCGTTGACCTCGCACTTGTAGCGGCCGCTGGCCTTGGCATTCGTCCATGCGGTCCCAAGTTCGTCGGGTGTGACCAGGATGGGCGCCATGGCGTTGAGGGGCTTGCTGTGGATCAGCCCCATGCCGCGGGCGACCTCGGTCGGAACGAAAGCTCGGATGGAGACGTCGTTCAGAAGACCGACGAGACGGATGTGGTGCTCGGCCTGTTGCGCCGATACGCCCAACGGCACCGCATCGGTAATGACGACCAGCTCGGCTTCGAAGTCCAGATCCAGGTCGTCGGGATTCGGCATGACGATAGGGTCCCGAGGACCCATCATGGGTGCGCCCGTGCCTTGATAGATCACCGGGATATCGGCGTATCCGTCAGGAAGCTGGGCACCGCGGGCCTGCCGGATGACACTCATGTGCTCCGAGTAAGCACTGCCGTCGAGAAACTGGTAGGCCCTGGGCAACGGCGCAATGAACTTCGAAGGATCAATAGTGAAGCCAGCGCCGTTATTGAGCTCGGCATAGATTTCCTCCAGGCGCGGAGCCACTTCGGCCCATGAGTCCAGCGCGGCCTGCAGTGTGGGGGCGATGTGAGGAACCTCGAGGCCGCGGACGGCCGTGCGATCCACCACGATGAGTCGGCCGTCCGGGCCACGATCACGAAGTGAGGCAAGTTTCATGGATACTCTTTCAAGTTAATCGGTAAGTGACGGTTGAGTTGTGGGGCGGCGCTACCCCTAACCTGCGGAGCCTGCCTGCCCCGCCATCAATGGCTGTTCGGCGGATTGCCCGCCCAGCTTCCGTGTTGGCTCCAGCGCTCGAGCAGGGTAGGTGCTTCTCTATGAGCGATTTCCTTCATCTCCTGAGTGGCAGTGTGGGCAACCAACTCAAGCCTGTGGCCGCTTGGATCGTGGAAATATATCGACAGGAAAAAGCCTTCGTGATCTGTCGGCCCAATCACGTCAAGGCCAAGCGACTCCAGGCGCGCCTTCGCCGCCATGACTGTTTCGACGTCGGCAACCTCAAACGCGAAGTGCTGGATCCAGTCCCGCATCCCCGTGTCTCTGATGCCGCCCGGCGAGAGTGGGGCCTCGAAAAAGGCAATGCAACTCCCATCTTCCATTTCAAAGAAGATGTGGATGTGCGGATCGAACTCCTGGGTGGAAGGCACGCGGTCCGCACCCATTACATGGCTCAGTTTCAAGCCCAGAACCTGGGTGTAGAACTCCGTGGTTTCCTTGGCGCTCTTGCATCGGTAGGCCCCGTGGCTCAACTTCTTGCATAGCATGGTTTCACCTCTTTCATCAGTTCAAAACAAACATCACCAAATTGCCTAAACCTTCCGCATTCGCATGGTTGCGAACCACCGGTCATTGATGGGCAGCATGCTGCCGTATCCAGCCAATGTAGCGGGACATCCATGACTCGAGGAACTGGCGGGTCGCGTGGTTTTGTATTTCCCCGGCTTCGTCGAAGAGACCATCCTCGCTCTTCAGATAGACCTCTGGCTGCCCTATGGTGCGAACGTCCAGGTAGCTGAGGATGCTACGCAGGTGCTGCTGGGCGATCGCGGTGCCAAGCGGGCTGGGCGAGATTCCGATCACGCCCCCCGGCTTGCCTGTCCACACGCTTTTGCCGAATGGTCGCGACCCATGATCGATGGCATTCTTCAACACGCCCGGGATCGAGCGGTTGTACTCGGGCGTCACGAACATCAAACCGTCGGCTGCAGCGATCTGCTCACGCATGCGGGCGACCGATTCGGCGGGCTTTGCATCGTCCTCCTGGTTGTATGGGGGGAGATCATCGATCCGCACATGCTGGAAGGCAAAATCGGCAGGAGCAAGCACTGCAATGGCACGTGCGAGCTTATTGTTGAGTGATTCTTTGCGCAGGCTTCCAACAAGGACAGCAATGTTGATACTTCTCATGAGTAGCGCTCGTCGATGGAGGATTAACGGAAGTCTGTGTTATCAAGGACCGTGACATCAGCGATTATTCTTTTTTCAATCTCACCGGAGCTTCATCTGTCCGTTTATTGGAAATGGATTTCACTTGATCGCCCCACAAATGGGCGGAATGAAAGGCGTTGATGGTTTTCGCACACGTGGACGCTCGCGCAACCGAACCGAATGGCTCGGTCCGCTGAATCATTGAAATGAGAGGGGAAGGACATGTCATGCTGGATGCCGCGCAAGGCGCAGCCATAGCACGGCGATTGCGAGCATTTGCAATGACGCGATGGGCCCACATGACATGACAGGCGCCGATCGATTTCAGTGATTCAGTGGACTCGCTGGCTAAGCCCTCAGGATTACCCACAAAGTGACGACGAGGTGGAGATCTGGTGGTTGTAAACAAGAGGCTACGGTGTTAACTTTCGCCTGCCCTGATTGCAATGACACTCGAGATTGGCAG
>NZ_CAJZAI010000022.1 GCF_914271435.1 Cupriavidus laharis
TTCCTTATGTCCGTTGCGTCTCGCGCTGATTGCGGAGATGTTCAGAAAATCGCCCCAGCCGTTCGCGGGATAAACGCCCTCCCCAAACCTCAGATTGCGCGGGACGTAACAGCTGAGGCTCTGGCAGGGCTTGCTCATCGACCGTGGGCCACGTGGCCAGATTGATCTCCACGTCCGACTCTGCTGCAGTACTTCGGGCCCGTAGATGTATTCTGGCGCGCACCCTACGGCCCTCCCATCCCGCTCCAACAAGACACAACATTAGGTGAAACGGCGGCAGCGATTACAACTTTCGGTGCGGAAGGGCACAGACGCGCTCAGGTAGAGTGTCGCGCAACGCACTGATTCGGGGGATTTCCTGCCAGGTGGGATAGGGGAGGGTTACAACATTAGGTGTGCAAGCGATCGCGCTCACACAACTAAAGTTGTAACTATCATTTCAACTAAAGTTGTAACGCTCGTCCGCGAGGCCGAACGTTGCCGCCTCGGCGTCGGCGCCGGGCCTGTCACCATGATGGCTCGCGCGGGCCAGAAATCAAAGGGCCAGAAACAAAAGGGTCAGGATCGGCTGCGGTCATGATCCGGCAGGGCGCGCGCACGCTGGTAGCAGCGGGCCGCCTCGGTCAGTTCGCGCGCCTCCTGCCAGAACCCGTTCCGGCAGCGCACCACCGCCACGAACGTTTGATCGTCTGCCGTGGAAAGCAGGAAGCACCCCTGCGCACATCGCGCGGCACCATACGCGCAGGTGCGAAGGAAGTGGCCCTTCGGTGGAGATGAGACGGTGGGCAGTTATCGAAAATGGGATTGATAGAACCCAATTTGGGAGATATCATTCCCGACATGGGAACCTCCTTTGCCGATGCACTTTTTACCAAGTCTCAACAGCGGGTAATGGCTGTGCTGTTTGGGGCGCCCGAACGCTCGTTTTATGCCAATGAGATCGTCGCGCTCGCCGGGGCCGGCGTCGGCGCCGTGCACCGGGAACTCGCCAAGTTGGAGGGTGCCGGGCTGCTTACGTCGCATCGCGTTGGCAATCAGCGGCACTACCAAGCCAACCGGGAAGCCCCGATTTTTGAAGAATTGCGCAGTATCGTCAGCAAGACCTTGGGGGTCGGCGAGATCTTGCGTGACGCGTTGCAGCCGCTGTGGACACGCATCACGCTCGCATTCGTCTTTGGATCGGTAGCGAAAGCGTCCGATCACGCGGGGAGCGACGTCGATGTGCTGATTCTCGCTGATGATCTATCTTACGGCGAAGTGCTCGCGACATTGGACCACGCCAGTGAGCGCCTGGGGCGTAAAGTCAATCCCACTGTCTTCAGCCCGACGGAGTTCGTCAAGCGAATCCAGGAGGGACGTGCGTTCGTGATACGCGTGCTAGACCAACCGAAGATCTTTGTGAAAGGCAATCCGGATGAGCTTGACTCCCTCGCCCGCGCTGCAAAATCTTGAACGCGTCAAGAAACTGAAGGCGGAGCCGCCCGATTCGAGAGAGTGCGCTGCACTGTTGCGCTCCGCAGAAATCCGCTTGGGCGATGCACAGAATGTCTCCCTTTCGATCGAGAGCCAGTTTGATCTGGTGTATAACGCCGCTCACGCCGCCGCGCTTGCAGCGCTACGTCGGCATGGCTATCGTTCGGACAATCGCTATCTGGTTTTTCAGTGCCTGCAGCACACCCTCCATTGGTCAGCGGAACAATGGCGTCTACTTGACGTCGCGCATCATAAGCGGAACCTTGCGGAATACGAAGGAGATCTGACGATTGATCAAGCCTTCGTCAAGGAGCTAATTGCTGCCGTCAGGCAATTGGTGGACGCAGTGCGCGCGTTGCTGGCTGAGTGAAGGGTGGCGGCGGGTAAGCTCCTTCTTGATTGCTCGGGCGCCGTGTTCTCACTGGGTTCGGCCTTGCGTAGCCGGAATATTTCAAGGGTTGGGTTGCAGTGAAGTGTAGATGGAATGGTCGCCTCCCGCCTCGGCGAATTGCCGACCGTGGCCGGCCCAGAAGGCTGTCCAGAGCAGTCAGCTGTCTCGCGGCCGGATTCTTGATTGGTTCCACATGGCCATGAAGTTCAACGCCGCGCAGCGTTCCGTGTTCGGCAGCAAGGTGATCGACTCACTGGAACGAGAGTCGATAGAGACCGAAATCACTCACGCCCCAACTGACTGGTCTGGCATCGCGTGAAGGAGAGCTTTACTATACTTCACGCCTTCACGCCTTCACGCCTTCACGCCTTCACGGCTGACGGCGGCTGGAACGCTGAGCACCGAGCACCGTCAGAGATCAATAATCAACCCCCATGGGTGAAGCGCCGGCCGACGCCATGGCATCGGCAGGCCCGTCATGGTCTCCTGGAACGGCAGCCGCGGGTCCGCTCGAGCGAGCCTGTCTTGGTCATCGCCGCGCTGGCGGCGTCCGTGCCGCCCTCGATTCCCCGAAGTGAAGCCGGCAAAACCCGGCAACCTGGCTTCGATGATTAAGCGCATGGTCTGCTCCTACCCTTGCGATACCAATCAGCGTAGTCCACACGCATCCCGAGCGGCCCTCGCTTGGGGGCCTCCCCAACATTTGCACGCTCTCCAAGGCTTGCCGCTACTTGACAAACTATTTCCGATAGAAGCGATCTGCAACAGCAGCGTGGTTGCTTGCCGCGATGCATTGGTAGGCTGTCGCCAGCCTAGCGCTTTGGTGCAAGCCACTGCATCCGCCGACCGGCGTTTTCCGCTGGCTCAGCGGCTTTGACGTTGTCGAACAGCATGAGCATTCGCGAGAGATCCGTAAGCAATGGGATGGACGCCCCCACCCGGTGACGGCATCGATGTGCCAGAGTGGAAGTGTCACTAGCCACTCAAACCGGAAGGGGCATCCATCATGCAGATTACGACAATTGGGATCGACCTGGCCAAGAATGTGTTTGTGCGACCTGCAAGTCGCGTGAGTTTCTGTTTCACTGGAGCATCTATGACCTGATGAAACCGGTTGTTCCATCAACCGTTCCCTACCCAGACACGCGGAGCCGGTAACAGCTCGGTGTGAAGCTCTGGGGACAACGTAGCCGCCGGATACCCGGTACGCCCAGCCGCAAGGTGAAGCGGAATCTGCCAGCACGAAGGCGGAGAGGAGCAAGGGATGAGTGGGTACGACCAACATATGTGAACTTCGGTTAAACGTCGTGAGCTTGAACAAGCCAAACGTGCTGATAGGCTTGAACCAAAATGGTATGCGGTGAGGAATGGTCTCTGAATACTGGGCCATCGTGGACAACACACCGCCGGCGAAGACGAAGGGTCCGCCCCACTCGGAGATTCATGTGGAACAGGGTAAGCCCATAGCGCCGCCGGCGACGGCAGGCGAACCGCAAGGAACGCTGTTGGCACTGTGGGTAAAGGAATGCGGAAAAAGCGAACGCCCGGCTGTAATGGACGGGATACGGGCTGCAACATTGCCCGACGCGAAAGCGGGCAGACTTCCGCGCGGTCATTCATGGCGAGAAAACTTGAGCAATCGTTGTACGCGGGAGAGCAGATGACAGGGATCGATACCGAAGTGCAAGCGCGGTCCATCGACGCTGGTGCGCCCGCGCGCGCCGAACAGATGTGGAACCAGGCGAACTGGCAACGCATCGAGACAGACGTGAGACGACTTCAGGTGCGTATCGCCAAGGCAACTCGAGAAGGCCGGTGGGGCAAGGTGAAAGCGTTGCAACATCTGCTGACCCGCTCGCATAGCGGCAAGATGCTAGCCGTGAAGCGAGTGACAGAAAATCGCGGCAAGAGAACGTCGGGGGTGGACGGTAAGATATGGACATCCCCGGCGGCTAGATGGAAGGGAATGCTGTCGCTACGGCATCGCGGTTATCGTGCGATGCCGCTGCGGCGTGTTTACATCCCGAAGAGTAACGGCAAGAAGCGTCCGCTGGGGATCCCCTGCATGCGGTGCCGGGCGATGCAGGCGTTGTGGAAGCTCGCTCTGGAACCGGTGGCAGAGACACTGGCGGATCCAAATTCCTACGGCTTCCGGCTCGAACGCTCGACTGCCGACGCCATCGAACAGTGCTTCATCGTGCTGGCTAAGAGCGTTTCGCCAGAATGGGTTCTGGAAGGTGACATCCGGGGTTGTTTCGATAACTTCAGTCACGCCTGGATCCTGGAGCATATCCCGATGGATAAGGCAATCTTGCGCCGTTGGCTTCAAGCCGGATATATCGATGAAGGAACCCTATTCGAGAGCCGGGCAGGTACCCCGCAAGGGGGAATTATCTCGCCAGTGATCGCGAATATGGCGTTGGATGGGCTTGAGGCGGCGGTTTACGCAAGCGTGGGAATGACCAAACACGCGCGCACCAAGACCCAGCTCAACGTCGTCCGCTATGCCGATGACTTTGTGGTGACCGGCATATCGAAAGAGGTGCTCGAATCCAAAGTACTTCCTGCGGTCAGGCAATTTATGGCCGCCCGAGGGCTAGAACTCTCGGAGGAGAAAACTCGGATCACGAACATTGCGGAGGGTTTCGATTTCCTCGGTCAGAACTTGCGCAAATACGCTGGCAAGCTGCTGGTCAAACCAGCGACGAAAAGCGTCAGATCGCTGCTCGCCAAGGTCAGGGAGATCATCAAAGGCAACGCGAGCGTCACGCAGGAGGCGTTGATACAGAAACTGAACCCGGTCATCCGGGGCTGGGCCATGTATCACCGTCACGTCGTGGCGAAAGCAAGCTTCTCATTGATAGACTCGCACATCTGGCATCTGCTCTGGAAGTGGGCTAGGCGTCGACATCCCAATAAAGGAGCACGGTGGGTCAGGAGGAGGTACTTCCAGGCTGACGGACACCGGTCCTGGGATTTTGCAACGAAGGGTTCGGCTGACAGCGGTACCAGCGGATTTCGGCTCTTCCGCGCTATGACGATCCCAATTACGAGACACGTCAAAAGCCGAGGACTGGCCACCCCGTTCGATCCGGCGTGGGCTAGCTACTTCTCCCGTCGTCAAACTGCGAAACGTTCTGTCAAGTTGTTCGGTGCCACACCGTGGTGCTGAAGAGTGGCTTGAGCCGGATGCGGGGTGACTCGCACGTCCGGTTCTTAGGGGGCGGTGGCGCAGCAATGCGCTACTGCTACCCGACCAGGTCCACGGCGCGAACGAGCGAGGCAAGACGGTGCTGCGCAAGCAGTTGCGGCGGGAGCAAGTCGCAGCGTTCTTCGCCAACCTCCCGAGCTGCTTGATCGGGATGGAGGCCTGCGGCAGTGCACACCACTGGGCCAGAAAGCTGCAGGCGCTAGGGCATACGGTCCGGCTGATGGCGCCGCAGTTCGTGAAGCCTTATGTCAAAAGTAACAAGAACGACGCGGCCGATGCGCAAGCTATTTGCGAGGCTGTAACGCGGCCCACGATGCGGTTTGTACCAATCAAAAACATCGAACAGCAGACAGTCCTCTCACTCCATCGCGTGCGCCAGGGCTTCATAAAGGCTCGCACCGCTCAGGCCAACCAGATCCGTGGCCTGCTGGCTGAGTACGGTCTTGTTGTGCCACAAGGCATTGCCTACATCGCCCTGCGTGTGCCGGATCTCATCGAGGATGCGACGAACGATTTGCCCGGCACATTCCGCCAGCTTATTGACCGACTGCTCGAGCATCTCAAATTGCTCGATCGACAGGTCAACGAGATAGAGGCACAAATTAAGGCCTGGCATCGAGACGACGAAATCAGCCGCCGACTCGAACAGGTGCCGGGAATCGGCCCGATCACAGCCAGCGCGCTGGCTGCGACGGTCGGCAATGCAAAGAACTTCGACAACGGAAGGCAGCTTGCCGCGTGGTTGGGGCTTGTGCCACGACAACATTCCAGCGGCGGCAAGGCAAAGTTGCTTGGCATGAGTAAAAGAGGCGATGCGTACCTTCGAACCTTGCTCATCCACGGGGCCCGGTCGGTAATCTACCGAGCGACGCAGAGGAACGACCCTAACAGTTGGCTGGTCAAGCTGACGACGCGCCGAAACGCTAACGTCGCGGCAGTCGCCTTGGCTAACAAGACAGCTAGAATCGTCTGGGCTTTGCTTGCCCACGACCGTCAGTTCCGACCCGACTACACGCCTGCTATCTCAGCCGCGTAGTCAAGTCGGCCAGTCAAAACAGACTTCATTAAGAGTGGATCACACCACAGATTGCTCAAGCAATCACGAAGTGATGGCAAGACAGGTAAGACCGTGGTCGGCACAGCCCGCGTCGGACGAGGCACCAAGAGTGCGTGTAAGCGACCGAGGCGCCGACCAGCAAATCCCATCAGGGACAGCGAGCATACCCATGCTCGCATCAAAAGTCCGGATGTACGGGAGCAATCTTTCCCTACTCGTCGTTATGAACTGAGAGCTTGGCAAACTGGGGGCGTCCATGTACGCCCGGTGAATCCGTCTTGACAGGGCTATGCAGTGATGGCGGAAGCGGCCCAGCGATGGGGCAGGAGTTCCGCGATGTCGGCAGTCTTCTGGGTTGGCAGTCGCGTGAGCACGTCTTTCAGGTATGCATAGGGATCATGCCCGTTGAGCTTGGCGGACTGGATCAGGCTCATGATCGCAGCCGCCCGCTGGCCGGCGCGTAGCGACCCGGCGAACAGCCAGTTCGATCTCCCGAGAGCGACAGGACGGATTTGCCCTTCGATGTGGTTATGCCGACTCCCCGATTATGCCGCGTCATGAATCCATGCACACAACGGATGGGTGGATCTCTGTTCCCGGCCGCTCGGATTGTCGGCATTATCAGAGAGCCTCCAGGAAGGCGAGCAACGGATCTGGAGGTTTGTAGCGTGTCGGCGCGACACCGCTCGCGGTGGCGTGCGCGAGCGCGCGTTCCTTGAGTTGCATGTCGGCGTGCAAGTAGATCTGAGTCGTCTCGGAGGACTCGTGACCGAGCCAGAGCGCGATTACGGACAGGTCTACGCCGTGATGTAACAGGCTCATCGCGGCCCCGTGTCGAAGCGTGTGGGGAGTTACTGATTTGTCCTTCAGCGAGGGGCACGAGCGGCACGCGATTGCGACGTTGCGTGACACAAGCCGCTGAAGTGCGTCGGCGCTAAGACGGCCACCGCGCGAACTGGGGAAGACCGGATCGTCGGGTTCGCCAGGTTGATAGCGTAGCCATGCTTTCATCACCGCGACGACGTCTGGTCGAAGCGGAGTGCATCGCATCTTTCTGCCTTTGCCGAGGCAACGGACGTGGGCGCCTGTACCGAGCACCACATCCTGACGCCTGAGAGAGGTCAATTCGCTATTCCGCAGACCCGTTTGAACCGCTACAAGAAGCAGCGCTCGATCGCGGTTGCCGATCCATGTTCGTACATCAGGTGCCGCTACTAGTGCTGCGGCCTCGCTCTCGGTTAGAAACTCGACGGGACCATGTTCACAACGTTTGGATGGAATTGCAAGGATACGCTGACACTGCAGAAACAACGCAGGTTCGCTGACCGCGACGAACCGGAAGAAGGCATGCACGGCGGCAAGCCGGGTGTTGCGTGTCCGCACCGAATTGCCTCTGCCGTGTTCGAGGTGCTGTAGGAATTCCTCGATCAACGACACGTCGAAGTCCTCGATTCGCAGCTTTGACGGCGTGCGCCCGATACGCTTCGTGGCAAACGCTAGAAGCAGCCGGAACGTGTCACGGTAACTTGCCACCGTATGCGAACTCAGACCTTGCTGCTCGAGCAGACGCTGGCTAAAAAAACGCTGAACGAGGGATGGGAGACTGGAGGCGCTCACGGCTGTTCTCCTGGACAGTACTTGTCGAGATAGGCTGCCGCGAGTTCGAGCAACTCAGGAACCGCTTCGATGTACCAGTACGTAAGACCGACGTTGACATGCCCGAGGTAGGCGGCGAGTTTCGGCAATTCCCGACTTACGTCGCGACCGGCACGATACCACTCGACCAGACGTCCAGTCGCGAAGCTATGCCGGAAGTCCTGGAGGCGTGGGCCGTAACCATCGCGCCCATCCTCAGTCGCCGATCGCAGACCGACAGCGCGCGACATTCTGACGAACATACTTCGTGCGGTGCCGGCCTTCAATCGCTTGCCGCTCTCACTAACCAGGAACGCCTCGCTCAATCGTAAAGGACAGAGTTGATCGCGTTTCTGGACGTAGTGTTCGAGTGCCACCCGGGTCGACTCTGCTACAGGAACACACCGCGATTTGCCGAGCTTCGATTCCCGGATGGAGAGTATTCCGCTGACGAGGTCAACGTCGGACCGGTCGAGCCGAAACGCTTCGCCTGGCCTGAGGCCCGTCGCTACAAGAAGCCCTATGAGCGTCAAATAGGTCAGTGCTCGCATGCCGGTTCGGGATCGCAGTTGAGCTGCTCGGGTCATAAGCAGATCAATTTCCTGCTCAGTGTAAATGTGCGGGGCATTGCGCTGTCTGCGGGCACTCAGGAGCCCTGCCGGAGGAATCTGGTTTCGACCGTCAATGACGTTCATCCATCGCGCGAATCCTCTCACTTGAGAGAGGCGTCGCCCCCAGGTGGCGCGTTCGACGAGTGTGGACGTCATCGCCCAGCGCAGAGCCAGATCGGTAGTAATGAACTCTGCATCTTCATGTTCCAGAAGATCAACGAAATGGCCGAGTGCCAATGCAGGTTCGTAGAATGACGCCCCGAGAGCGCGGCGGACCGCCACGTACCGAGCGAGAGAATCGCGGATCGCAGTCATATTGAACCTCCAGCGGTCGGCCACGAGCGCGCGACCTCGCGCAGGTCCTCAAACGCGACCTTTGCATAGATCGCGGTACTATCCAGTGAGCGGTGCCGCAAGACCTCGGCTATTTCTGCCATCGAGGCCCCGTGGCGAATCATCGTCGTTGCCAGACCGTGACGGAACAGATGTGCGGCGCCCCGGCACGCGGGGCGGAAACCGGCACGTGCGAAGGCCTGACAAACAATCTTGCCAATCGCCGCCGGCCCCGCCAAACCAACCCGAGGTGCCAATCTGCGAAGGAAGACGCGGCGCGATGCGCTTGCTCCGCGACCATCGCGGAGATATGTTGCGATTGCTTCTCCGACCTCCGATGACAGCGGGACGTGCTCGACCATTTGCCCCTTGCCATGAACGACGAGTTCTCCCGAACGCCAGTGAATGTCGTCGAGTTCGATGGCAACGATTTCTCCGGCACGTAGACCGAGCCGCGCCAACAACAGCAGGATTGCGTAGTCACGACACCCAGTCGGGGTCGACCGGTCTGCAGATGCAATGAGAGCTTCTTGCTGCTCAGGCGTGAGGAACCTCGGCACAGTTGACTGTCGCCACTTACGAACTGAAGGCACTGACTCATACAGGTCTCGGGCCGTATCGCCGCGCAGAAAGAGGAAATGGCAGAACGAGCGAAGCGCAACTGCCATCAGCCGCGTGTACTCTGCCGATCGGCCTTTGCTGCGGGCAAGAAGATGATTCCGGATCGTTACCGCGTCGAATGCATCTGGCAATAAACTTCCGTCGCTGGCCGAGTGGCTGTCGAGAAAGTCGCGAATGAACGGGCCATAGACGAGCAGAGAGTTCTTCGCGAGTCCGCGATCCTGCCTCAGATAGTCCAGGTATCGACCATAGATGTGCGCAATTGCGGATTGGCGGCCCGACGTCGGCGGGCACACAATGGCTTCGGCACGCAGATAGGCGAGAAACTGCCGTAATGTGGGTCGCGCACGCTGGACGCGGTCTCGTGATGCGTCGATCATGCGCTTCATAAAGCGAGCTGTGACAGACTCATCGAGATCAATCAGGTCGATGTGCCTGTTCTTCATCCACCCAGAGAACGCACACAGGATTCTTCGTTTCTTGCGAAGTGATACCTCGGAATAGTGTGCCGTCCGTAGACGATCAAGAAATGCATTGATGTGATGGGCCGGCAGCCCGCCGGATTCGCTGACTGTGCGTTTCGCATTCATACGATTTCTCCTGGCCAGCGCGATAGCTAGCCTGAGAAATCATACGTTTATGCCGACACAGCGTTCATGAAAGGCCATGCCCACCGTCACGCGCATGCACGACGCGGCATAATCGGGGAGTCGGCATAACCTGCGTTGTACTAAACCGCTGACGCGGTAGTGGGAGGTGGGCAAAGGACTATGGCTGACGTTTCATGATGCAGAGGGTTTTTTGATTGGCGATCGCGGCCCCTCACGCGTGAGTCGGCCGGTCGGGGCCAGTCCGCGATCGGTAATCAAAAAAACATTTGTGCTAAACCGCTCCGCAGGCGCTCGCTTCTATGGGCATTGAATGAACGACGCGATGATTCGCGATGCCCGGCACGTGGCCGTGGCACGCCGGAACCGTGCGATCTGAGAGAGCCGGTGGCGCGATGACAGCGGGAATGCGCGGGTCAACGGCCAGATAGTGCGGAGTTTCGCGACATTGTGATGGTGCGAAGACGGCAAAGCACGAGTCGGTTCGCGTTGGCCACATGGGGAAGACCAACGAGCTCGAGGTTGGTACTGATGCCGGTCACTGTCCATGGCTGGGATCAGGTGGAGCCCGCGGCAGGATGCCAGGCACACCGCCTTCGATGCGGACCATGTGGCCCTTGCCACAGACGGGGCAATCGCGCAGCGACCTGCCGGTGAGCCGCTGGTAACGGTCACGGTAGTCTTCCCCGATGGCGGGTGACGCAGCGGCGGGTGACTCGACGCCGAGCAGCCGCCGGCAGGTGGCCAGGCGCGCCGCCCGGTGGCAGTTGGCGAGCCACCCGTAGCTACGGATGCGCTTGAAGCCGTCGGGCAGCACATGCAGCAGGAAGCGGCGGATGAACTCATCGGCCGTCAGGGTCATGGTCCTTTGGCGGGCTTCGTGACGGTAGTCCTTCCACCGGAAGAGGACCGAGTCGCCATCAAGGCGCAGCAACCGGTTATTCGAGATGGCGACGCGATGCGTGTAGCGGCCCAGGTAGTCGAGCACCTGTCGGGCGCCGCCAAACGGTGGTTTCGCGTAGACGACCCACTCCGCGTGAGCAGCGGGTGCGAGCCAGGCCGCGAATGCTGGCGGATCACGCAAGGGTTCGAGCTGGCCATGGAAGCGCAGCAAGCCGGTGTCGAAGGCGCGGCGCAGTTGCTCGAGAAACAGACGTCGGAACAGCCGTGAGAGCACCCGCACGGGCAGAAAGAAGCCCGGTCGACACGCGATCCAGCGCTCGCCGTCCGGGGCAATGCCGCCGCCTGGTATCACGCAATGGATGTGCGGATGGTGCAATAGATTCTGCCCCCATGTGTGCAGGACGGAGAGGAAGCCGATCTCCGCGCCCAGGTGTTTCGGATCGGCGGCGATCGTGCGCAGCGTCGCGGCGCTGGTGCGGAACAGCATGTCATAGAGAAGCCTCTTGTTCTGGTACGCGAGTACCGCGATGGGTTCGGGCAGTGTGAAGACGACATGGAAGTACTCGACCTCGGGGAGCAGTTCGGCCTGCCGGCGCTCGAGCCATTGCGCGCGGGCGAGCGACTGGCACTTCGGACAGCATCGATGGCGGCACGAGTCGTAGGCAATGCGCTGATGCCCGCAGGCATCACACTGCTCGACATGGCCGCCGAGCGCGGCGGTGCGGCACAGCTCGATGGCGCTCATCGCGCGCCGCTGGGCACGACTGAGGGCGTCGGCATGGGTCTGCCGGAACTGTGGGCCGCAGCGGCGAAAGATATCCGCCACCTCGAGCGCCGGTCGCATCGCCGGCTTCAGAAGTATGTAGGCGGTGTGGGCTCAGGCGGGATGGGTGCGGGATGCGGCAGCAGGTCGAAGGGACTCGGGGTCGCGCACACGGTGCTGGTCGCGATTCGTAAGTAGCGCGAAGTGGTCGCAAGGGACCTATGGCCCATCAGCAGCTGGATCCGGCGCACGTCGGTGCCGGCCTCCAGTAAATGCGTGGCGAAGGCGTGCCTCAGCGAATGCGGTGTGATGGGTTTCGTGATGCCGCTGCGCTTACGTGCAAGCTGGCATGCCTGGCCCACGGCATCGCGGCTGATGGGCCGTCCGGGAATGTTGCCCGGAAACAGCCAGTCCCGCGGGTGAGCATCCTGCCAGTACGTTCGCAGGATCTCAAGCAGCTTCGGCGACAGCATGACGTAGCGATCCTTACGGTTCTTCCCCTGGTTCACACGGATGACCATGCGCTTGCTGTCGATATCGGTGACCTTCAGATGCACGACTTCTGACACCCGCAGTCCGGCGGCGTACGCGGTCATCAGGATGGTGCGGTGCTTGAGACTGGCGATCGCCTCGAAGAAGGTGGTGATCTCCTCCAGGCTGAGGATGACTGGCAGTCGGACCGGCTTCTTCGGCAAGGGAAAGTCCTCGTCGCTCCAGTCGCGTTTGAGCGTCACGCGGTAGAGAAAGCGCAGTGCGCCGATCGTTGCGCCGAGACTGGCGGGTGCCAGCTTGCGCTCTTCGCGGAGATAGACGAGCCAGGCCCGGATCTCCTCGGGACCCAGCAGTTCGGGCGAACGGCGAAAGTGGCGGGCGAAACTGGATACCTGAATCAGATAGGACTTCTGGGTATTCTCTGCAAGGTTGCGGATCTGCATGTCATGCAGCATGCGTTGGCGCAGTGGCGTCATGGCGAGCCTCCTGGAAGCAGTGGGTGGAATGCCCAACCGGGCGTTCACATACTGCTCCTGGCGACACCGCTCACCACCTCGCTGGGGTTCAGCGCCAGACAACCCTCTTCATGAAACGTCAGCCATAGTCCTTTGCCCACCTCCCACTACCGCGTCAGCGGTTTAGTACAGGGCCCATTATCTCGAGTGCTGTTTTATCTGGTGCTCGACGCACGAGGTTACTGTCCACACGAGGAACTCGGCTGACACAACACCGCATAAATCCAGCGCGTTCAACGAGCATGTGAATCCGATCTGGCCCGGACAGCGTATATGCTTGCATGAACACGCAGTCACCCAAGCCACAACCGTCCGAGCGTACGCCTAGCCTGCGGGACATCCTGCGCGTATGGCATGGCGATCGCTGTGTCCGCCCAAGCACTGCGCGTCTATACCTCCATTGGATCGGCCGGTTTCGACGCTATTGTCGCGCCCTAAATCTTGATGAAGGTGCCGAACTATCGCGCGAAGGGGTCAAGCGCTTCCGGTCCTGGTACGCGCGTACACGCAAGGTTAACCCCGCGTATCTCAGTCACGTGAGTTCGTCTATGCGCTCGCTGCGGCGCGTTCACGAAGTCATGGGCTTACCGGTGCCGCCGTGGCAATCCCTCGAATGCCATCGGCCACCTGCCATGGGGGTTCTGCGTGACTACACTGCCTATCTTGGGCAAGTTCGTGGCAATCCCGAGGTCACGATCCGCAAGAAGCTCGATCACGTAGGCAAGCTGTTCGAGCACCTGCGCAGTTCCGGTAAGACCTGGCGCCATCTGAGCTTGCCCGACATCGATGCATTCCTCATCGTATGCGCCAGCCACTATGCACGCTCGACGACGGCCGACATCGCCAGCACGGTCAGATCCTTTGCCCGGTTCTTGCTGGCCAGCGGGCGCATTCGCGCCGACTTGGCCGACGGGGTAATCTCGCCAGTACAGCCCAGATCCGAACGCCCCCAGCGCGCATTACCGTGGGAGGACGTTCAGCGACTCCTGCGCGCTGTGGACACGAGCACCGCACGCGGACTGCGCGACCATGCGCTGTTGTTGATGATGAGCACCTACGGCCTGGGCGCCGGCGAAGTGATCGGCCTGCAACTGCAGGACATTGACTGGGATGCCGGTACGCTGCAGATTTCGCGCCCGAAGACCAGCGCCAACTTTGTGTTGCCCTTGCTTCCCCCAGTGGCCAAGGTGCTGGCCCGTTACCTGCGGCATGGGCGTCCGCCGCATACACCTACGCGGCATGTGTTCGTCCAGATGAAGGTGCCATTCGGCGCCCTCACGGCATCGTCGGCGGTGCGGCACGTGCTCATCAAACATGCCAAGATCGCCGGTATCCAGGCACCTTACCTAGGCAGCCACGTCTTGCGGCACTCGAACGCCGCGCGGCAACTCGATGTTGGCACCAAGGCACGAGTGTTGTCGGATCTGCTCGGACATCGCGACCCGGAGTCGGTGTCGGCCTACCTGCGCATCGCCACGCAGTCGCTGCGCGACGTCTCTCTTCCGGTGCCGCGATGAGCACGAAGATTACCGCCGCTACCCTGACCCGTGACGCAATGCAGTTCCTGGCGTTTAAGAGGGCCATGGGCATGGGCTACCGCCGCGCCGAGTTTGTGCTCAACGGCTTCGTGCGCTTCGTCCGTGACCGGTATGGCGACCGTCCTGCGTCATTGGAGCAGGTGGTGACGCAGTGGGTGACGCGAATCGAAGGCCGCAAGGCCATCACGGTGGGCAACGAATTCGGCGTGGTGCGTCAGTTGTGCCTGTTCCGTCGCCGCAGCGATCCATATGGCTTCGTCCCCGATCACGCGGTGGCGCCGGTCAAGGAGTCGGTGTTCGTGCCTTACATCTTCAGCCGCGAAGAGGTGCTTGCCATGGTGGGCGCGGCCACGCGGCACGAGGGTCGCAACATGTGGGGGGCGATGCTGCGCGCGCTCACGCTCGTACTGTACTGCACCGGGATGCGGCTGGGCGAAGCCACCAGTCTGCATCTGGTCGACGTCAATCTACGCACCGCCGTTCTCACAGTTCAACGAAGCAAGGGGCGCTCGCGCATCCTGGCGATCCGCAACGACCTGGTCGTCGAATTACGCCACTACCTGCGGCAACGCGAGGAAGTCCTGGCGGCAAGCGGGGCCGACGATCCATTGACACTGTTCATCCGTCGCGACGGATCTGCACTCACTGTGCGGGCTGCCTCGGATGTGTTGCGATGCCTGCTGCGCGATCTCGGCTTGAAGCCGCCACGCGGTCGCTCGGGTGCTAGGCCTTACGAGTTCAGGCATGCCTTCGCCGTACATCGGCTGACCGCTTGGGCCATTGAGGGTGTGGACGTGCACACGAAGCTGCCGTGGTTGTCGGCCTACCTCGGCCACCAGAACGTCCTTGGTACAGAGGTGTACCTCAAGGCCACGCCCGAGCTGTTGCAACTCGCGAGCCAGCGCTTCGAGCAGCACTCGCGCCGCAAGCGCCGATCGCTGCCATGAACCGCTCGCAGGATGGTCTGTTCGCGCTTGTGCAGTCGTACTTCACCGAATACCTGCCGACGCAGCGAGGTGCCAGCGTCCACACGATCAGGGCCTACCGCGATGCGCTGACGATACTGTTAAAGTTCGTTTCTGAGCAGCGCGGCCGAGGGGTTGCTTCCTTGCAGCTCGGCGACATTGACGCTGATGCCGTGACACGCTTCCTGGATCATATCGAGATGCAGCGATCGAATTCGGCAGCAACACGCAATTGCCGCCGAGCGGCCATCCGTGGCTTCTTCAAGCATCTACTGCGCAACGACTTGGCGCACTCGCAGCAGTACATGCGAGTGCTGGCGATCCCTGCAAAGAAGGCGCGGCAGCGGCCAGCAACCTACCTTGAGGCGGAGGATGTCCGCTTGATCATCAGCACGCCCAATCGGCGCACCGTCGACGGTTGGCGTGACTACGCGCTTCTGCTCTTCCTCTACAACAGTGCTGCTCGGGTCAGCGAAGCCGCCGGACTTCGGTGGGACGATCTGCAATTGACCTCACCAAGGCAAGTTCGATTGCACGGCAAGGGCAAGAAAGAGCGCCTGTTGCCGCTTTGGACCGAGACAGCCAACGCGCTGCACCGACTGCGCGGTATGTCAGGTGCTACCGATGAACAGTGCGTATTCCTGAATCGACACGGCCAGCCTATGACCCGCGACGGCGTCGCCTACGTTCTTGGCAAGCATGTAGCGGCAGCGGCTCGCGACAACCCAGTGCTGCGACGCAAGCACATCACGCCACACGTGCTACGTCACAGTTGCGCCGTTGCGCTTCTGCAGTCAGGAACCGACGTGACGGTGATCCGTGACTATCTCGGCCACGCCAGCGTCGCCACGACCGGCCGCTACATCACGACCAACCTGCAGATGAAGCGAGAGGCCATGCTCGCCTTCTGGAAGAAGGCGGGCATCGAGCCGGCGAACGCGAAGACATGGAAGCCAAAGGGCGACATGCTCGCGTTCTTGAAGTCCCTGTGAGCAATCCGAATTTATGTCGAGCTCGGATCATCGGTCGACCGCATGAACGCTGCTGCCAAGTGGCTTCACTCAAGATAAAACCGTACTCAGGATAATGCGCCATGCACCCGATCTCGATGATGCCGCTGCCGAAGCTGGCCTTGTACCCAGAGAAGTCATCGCACACCAGCTTGCCTTGCCAGTTCTGCAGGAACGCCCGGGCATGTTCCCCGCTGCGGCTCGGGGCAAACTGATAGACCACTGCACGCAACGACGAGAACTGGCTCGGCGCGTAGGCCCATAGATAGTCACGATGCGTCTTGCCATTGCCTGGCGAGAGCATCTGCACCGGTGTCTCGTCGGCGTGCAGCACGCTCTGGGTCAGTACCTCCTGCTGCAGCGCGTCCACCAGCGGTTGCAAGTGCACACCGCAGATGCCGACCCAGGCGCCCAGCGTCGATTGCGGGATCGCCAAGCCAGCGCGCGCGTAGATACGTTCTTGCCGATAGAGAGGAAGATGGTCACCGAACTTGGACACCAGCGTATGCGCCAGCAGGCCGGCGGTGGGGATGCCCTTGTCGATGACGTGAGGAGGAACCGGTGCCTGCGTGAGGGTCTCGCATTGCCCGCATGCCCACTTACCCCGGATATGGCGTTCGACCGTGAACATGCCGGGGGTGTAGTCCAGCTTCTCGCTGACGTCTTCGCCAATGCGCTTGAGCGCGCAGCCGCACGCGCAAGTCTCGGACTCTGGCTCGTGACGGATCTCAGTGCGAGGCAACTGGGGCGGCAGCGCCTGGCGTTTCGGCTTGTTCTTGGGCTCCGACTTGGACGACGGGATCAGAGCTTCCAGCTCGGCCTCGATCGCCTCAAGGTCTGCATCAAGAGCCTCTTCCAGCAGGCAGAGTCGAGGGCCTGTTCTCGGGCCGATTTGGCCGTACGTTGATCGTTACCATGAGGCAAGTTCTCGGTGGGATTGATCGTATCCTCGCCCGGGTGGGTAAGCGCTTCGTCTCCAGCGATGCGTGCGGGGAGACCATTACTGTCGAAGCCTGTAGTACGGTTCGCGCGGCCCCTTGTCCTGCCTGCCATCGTTGGAGTCACCGACTCCACGGCCGCTATGTGCGCAGACTGGAAGAACGTCCGGTGCTCGAGCAGCGGGTCGTTCTCGCTATTGAGATGCGTCGCTTCAAATGTACGAACGCCAATTGTCCCCGTCGTACGTTTGCCGAGAACATCCACGCTTTGGCCGGTCGGTATCAACGTCGTACACGATCGCAAGCTCGGGCGCTACACGCGCTGGGCCACGCCCTCGGTGGTGAGGCGGCCGCCCGGCTTGCTGACGCCTTGGGCTTGCGCACCAGTGCCGACACCGTGCTGCGGGAATTGCGAAGAGCTTCTGGGCGCAAGCGCAAACCACGACTGCGGGTCGTCGGCATCGATGACTGGGCGATCGCGCGCGGTCACCAGTATGGAACAATCATCGTCGATCTGGAGCGACGTGAGCCGATCGAAGTGTTCGCCGGCAGGGACGCCATTACGGTGGCTGCGTGGATGCGTGCGCACCCATCGATCGAGATCGTCGCCAGGGACCGGGCCGGGGCCTATTCCGAAGCGGTCGACCTCGCGCTGCCGGCAGCCAAGCAAGTCTCGGATCGCTGGCATCTGCTGAGCAACCTGCGCTACAACGTCGAGAGGCTGCTTTACCGACTCGGGCCACAACTGCGCCAAGCCGCGCAGCAAGTCGAGGTCGGTAGCATGACCCTGGGCCGGCAGGGGGTGCTGGGCCACAACTCACTCCGGTCGTGGCAGCGTCTGAGCGATCGGCGACGCGCCACGCGGCTGGCGCTGTACGAGCGAGTGATGGCGCTACGTGCGCAGGGCGGCACGTTCAGAGGAATCGCGCACGAACTCTCAATCAGCAATGTAACCGTGCAGAAGTTCGTCCACGCGGGGGCATTCCCCGAGCGCACGCCCTGGGCTCGGGGTCCGACGCCTTTGGATCCCTATCGCGACTATATCGAGGAACGAATCGCCCAGGGTTGTCGCTTTCCTGAGCTGATTGTGCAAGAACTCAAGCAGCGCGGCTATAAGGGCAGTCCCGCCTGCGTGCAGAGTTGCGTGGCCCGCCATCTCTTTCCGCAGGGCAAGGCACCGCTTGTCCAAGTACCCGTTCGTACGATTCCGTGCCCGTCGGCCCGGTGCGTGTTTGGATGGCTTGTCGGATGGAGAAAGCTCGCTGTCGAGGAGCCAAAGAGCGCGGACCACGATCAGTTCGTGCAGGCGCTGTGCAAGATCGAACCCGTGGTCGGCGAGGTGCGCAGCCTCGCGCGGGAGTTTCTCGGACTCATGCATCGGCGAAGTGGGCGACATTTCGATCGATGGTTTAAACGTCTGTCGTGCTGCGACGCTGCGGAAATGCGTGGGTTCGCGCAAAGCCTGCGCGCCGACTTACCGGCTGTGCGGGCGGCTTTCATGCTGCCATGGAGCAATGGCCAGACCGAGGGTCATGTCAACCGGCTCAAGCTCCTCAAGCGCCAAATGTATGGCCGCGCGAATATCGACCTTCTGCGGCTGCGCGTGTTGAAGCCGAACTAAATGGCCGGCCTGCTCGTACTGCTGCACCCGCTAGTCCGGTAGCCATCGCAGGCGCGTGAGTTCGTGCGCCCGGGAAGAGGCTGGCGGGCTCACCCACGTTAATCAGAAAGAGGAATGGTGGGTAGTGGGGCGGGAAAAACGCGACAAGGTCCTCCACGCGAGTTTGCCGTCGTCACACAAATTGCGGAAGACCCACGATTACTTCTCTTCACGACATGTAAGAGCCGGCGGAGTCACAGCAGCCCACTATGCTCTCGTCGCTGCACAACGCTCGCGCCTAGCAATATCGATCAGCCGAAAAGACTTTCTCCAGAATCACTCCCAGATCCGACTCGAATTGTTCTCCCTCCCTTTCGAGCCAGTCACAGAAGGTCTTCACCACCGGGTCATGCTGGCGCTCTTGCCGCAGGATCATGAAATAGTTCCGGCAAGGCAGCATCCTGCGGCCAAACGGAATCACCAGTCTGCCGGAAGCCACATCGGAAGCCACCAGCGAGGACGGTCCCATCGCCACACCCAGCCCGTCGAGGGCCGCCTGCAGGGCGAAGTAAAGGTGTTCGAGCTGGAGCGACTGCGCGGGCACCAGGCTGTCTTGCCAGAACGCCTTCAGCCAGTCGTTCCAAACCGTCGGCCGCGCCTGGCAATGCAGCAGCGTGTGATGGCGCAAGTCGCCGATTCCCTCGAGCCTGCCGTCCTTCAACAGGCTCGGCGCGCAAACCGGGAAATGCATCTCAGGGATGAATTTTCGCTTGACCAGGCCGGGCACGGTATCCGGCTCGCGGCGGATGATCACATCGATATCGCCGGACAACTCTTCCACGGGTTCGAGGCCGGACGAGATGTCGACCTCGATGGTCGGGTGCGCCGCCCGGAACGACACCAGCCGCGGAAATAGCCAGCGCATGATGAAGGATGGCAACGCATTGACTCTCAGCACTTCATGACGACTCAGGCTTCTGGATGCGGAGGCGATCGCTGAGAGCGCGGGACTCACCGTAGCCAGATACAGCCGTCCCTGGTCGGTCAACTGAACGCTCTGTCCGAGCCTGCGGAACAAGGGCACGCCCAGCCATTCCTCGAGCGTCTTGACCTGGTGACTGACGGCGCCGTGCGTAACACAGAGTTCCTCGGCTGCACGAGTGAAGCTCAGGTGCCGGCCGGCCGCCTCGAATGCCCGGATGGAGTTTAGTGGGGGAAGGCGGCTCATAGTCGTTAGAAAATCTCACACTGGTTGTCAGATTATATGCTTTGTCCTCCCTTTATTTCCCGTGCTTCAATGCACTCCCGTTTGCTGCATGCCGGAGTTTTTCGGCGACTGGTGATGCCGGCCAGCAGCGTACCCGAGCGGCAGCGTGCGATGTGAGATTTTTGCACCGGCCAGTTGAGCAGGGCACGCGATCCCATACCAGGCCATATCCGAATCGCCGCGCGGCAGCGACAGAACATATCAATGCATGAGGAGACCACGTGCTGAGCGGCAAGACCATTCTCGACCTTACCTGGGTGCTGGGCGGCCCTTTCGCAGGCCAACTGCTGGCGCAGCTCGGCGCCGAAGTCATCAAGATCGAGCCGATAGACGGCGACTTTGCGCGTTCGGTCCCGCCCCTGTCGGACACGCAGGACTCGGCCTTTTTCTTGTCTGTCAACCGCGGCAAGAGGAGTGTCGCGCTGGACCTGAAGACCCCGGAAGGCAAGGAGGCCTTCTACGCGCTGGTGCGTACCGCCGATGCCGTGATCTATGGCTTCGCGCCGGATGTGCCGCGCCGGCTCGGGTTGGACTACCCGTCCTTGAAGGCTATCAATCCGCGCATCGCGGTTGCGCAGATCGTCGGGCTGGATGACAAGGGTGCCTACGCCAAGGCGCCAGCGTTCGACCTCGTGTTGCAGGCCATGGCAGGCGTGATGGGCATCACGGGCGACGAAGGCGGCCGGCCCGTGCGGGTCGGTTACCAGGTGGCGGACCTTGCCGGCGGGCTGTACCTGGCGCTGGCGACGGTGGCGGCCATGCTGAAGGCGGAATGCACGGACGTGGGCGAACACGTGCAGCTCTCGCTGTTCGACGCACAGATCGCGATGTTGAGCTGGCAGGCGCAGGGCTTCCTGTCGTTCGGAAAAATGCCATCGGCGCTGGGCGCGCGGCACGCGATGATCGCACCGAGCGATGCCTACCCGACAGCCGATGGCCGCTATATTGCCGTGGCACCAACGGGCGAGGCGTTCTGGCAGAAGTTTTGCACCGCCATCGGCCGCGAAGGCCTGATCGACGACCCGCGCTTCGCGAGTGCTTCCGCCCGCATCCAACACGTGGAAGAATTGACTGCGGAACTGTCCAGCACCATGCGTACCCGGGCCGCTGCCGAATGGGAAGCCTTGCTCTCGGATGCGCGCGTGCCGGCAGCGGTGATTAAGCGTGTCGACGAAGCGCTGGCGCACCCCCTCATCGAAGCCCGCAGCATGGTAGAGACCGCGGCAAGCCGCAGCGGCGACAAGTCCGCCCGCCTGCTCGGCAATCCCTTCAAATATGCCGGCGCCGCGCCGCTGAGCTATCCGCCCGCGCTTGGCGAAGATACGGTCGCCGTATTGACGGAGCGGGCGGGATACAACGCCAGCGATATCGAACTCATGGAAGCAGCCGGCGCGATACGTACCGCGCGAGCGGAATCCTGATATGGACCTGACCCAGGAGTTTGACCAACTATTGGACACGAAGGCCCGCCAGTTGATCACGGCGGCCCGAGAGTTTGCCGGGGAAACCGTGTTGCCTGCCTCCCGCCTGGCGGCCGGCGCGCACGAGTGGGCCAGCGCGACGATCCGCGCGGCCTGCGGCATCGGCCTGGGCGGCATGGAAATCCCGGTAGCGCTTGGCGGGCACGGCATGCGCTATTTGGTGCGGGCCCGCGTGGCCGAGGAACTCGCACGTGTCGATTTTCCCTTCGCGTTCGCGCTGATCAACCATCACAATGCCGCGGCCCGGATCGCCGCCCACGGGACCGCGGTGGCCAAGGACCGCTTCCTGCCGCCCATGCTCGCCGGCGACTCGGTGGGTTGCACTGCAATGTCCGAACCGGACGCTGGCAGCGATTTCGCCGCTATCAGCACCACCGCGAGCCGCGTGACTGACGGTTGGCGCCTGGATGGCGTCAAGCGCTGGATCGCCAATGCCGCCGGCGCAGATGTGTTGCTGACCTTCGCCCAGACCAACCTCGCGAAAGGGGCGGCAGGTATCGCCTGCTTCATTGCCGACGGCCGGAATCCGGGTTTCACGCGCGGTCCGCTTGATCCGTTCGCCGCGATGGGCGCGGCCGGCATTGGCGGCTTCACGTTGAGCGCGCACCACGTACCGGACGACCATGTCCTGTATCCGCCGGGCGAGGGATTCGCGCAGGCGATGGCCGGGGTCAACAAGGCTCGCACGCATATTGCGGCCATGGCTTGCGGCATGGTGGCGGCCAGCCTCGATATCGCGCTGGCTTATGCGCGCAAGCGCAAGACATTCGGCAAGTCCCTGCTGGAGCACCAGGGCCTGCGCTGGTCGCTCGCCGATGTGGCTACGACGCTGGAAGCCATGCGCATGTTTACGTATCGCGCCGCCACGCTGATCGACCAGGAGCGCAAGGAAGCCATCCTGGCAGCCGCGATGGCCAAGAAGTTTGCCGGCGAGCAGTGTCTCCCCGCGATCGCCGGATGCATGCAAGCGATGGGTGCGGTCGGGATGGGCGACGACAACGTGCTGGCAAAGCATCTGCTGGCGGCAAAGGCGATCGGATTTGCTGATGGCACAACCGAAATGATGAACGAGAGAATCGGCGCGACCCTGGCGTAGCCCGCGTGAACGCCCGCGTACACCAGACCGGTCCGGCTCGGAAAAGGCCGGCCGACCCCGGGAAGATCCCATTTCAGTAGGAGAGGAGCGTGAATGTTTGATGCAATCGTCCTTGAGAAGGACAGCGGCGGCGCAACCCAGGCCGCCATTTCCCACTTGGATACCAAGCGGCTTCCGCCAGGCAATGTGACTGTGAGGGTTGAATTCTCGACGATCAACTACAAGGATGCGCTGGCGATCACAGGCAAGGCCCCCGTGGTACGCAAGTTCCCCATGGTGCCGGGCATCGACTTCGCGGGCGTGGTCGAGCACAGCGACGACGAACGCTTCCGGCCAGGTGACGCTGTCATCCTGAATGGCTGGGGTGTAGGCGAAACGCACTGGGGCGGGCTGTCGCAGCGCGTCCGTGTGAATGGCGACTGGCTGGTGCCCCTGCCCGCCGGCATGAGCGCACGCCAGGCGATGTCGATCGGTACGGCGGGCTATACGGCGATGCTCTGTGTGAATGCGCTGGAGCGACATGGCCTGAGGCCGGATAGCGGGGACGTCCTGGTGACAGGCGCGAACGGCGGCGTTGGCACCATCGCCATCGCCCTGCTTGCGCAGCGCGGCTATACCGTGACCGCTTCGACCGGCCGTCTTGCCGAAAGCACGTATCTCACCGCGCTCGGGGCCGCGCGGGTGATCGACCGGGCAACGCTCTCGCAGGCCGGCAAGCCACTGCAAAAGGAATGCTGGGCAGGCGCGGTGGACTGCGTAGGCAGCCACACGCTGGCCAATGTCTGCGCCAGCATGAAGTATCGCGGGCTGGTTGCTGCCTGCGGGCTGGCCCAGGGCATCGATTTTCCCGCCAGCGTAGCGCCCTTCATTTTGCGCGGTGTGACACTGCTGGGCATCGACAGTGTCTACGCCCCACGCGCGGAGCGCGTCGAAGCCTGGGAGCGGCTGGCAAAGGAGTTGCCGGTATCGGTGCTCGCCGCCAACACCACCGAGATATCGCTTGCGCAGGCATGCGCCGCGGCTGCGGACCTGATCAGCGGAAAGATCAGGGGACGGCTGGTAGTCAATGTCGGCGGCTGAAGACCCGCGTCGCGACCAGACAGGCCAGCCAATAGGCTAGGGTGCGCGACGTCACCACACAACAAGGAGGAGACAACTCATGAACGTGCCTGGAAAAGTCCGGTCGCTGCTGGCAGCGGCCATCCTATCGTCGTTCGCTGCCACGGCAGGGGCCCAAAGCTACCCCAGCCGGCCTATCCGTTTGATCGTGCCGTTCCCGCCTGGCGGCTCGGTCGATCATGTCGCGCGGATCATTGGCCCGACGCTGTCAGAGTACCTGGGCCAGAACGTCATCATCGACAACAAGGGTGGTGCCAGCGGTACGATCGGTACCTACGAAGCGGCCAGGGCTGCGGCCGATGGTTACACGCTGCTGATGGTATTCGACTCCCATGCAGTGAACCAGCATCTCTACAGGAACATCAAGTACGATACCTTCAATTCGTTCGACTACATCAGCCTGATGGTGAGCGCCCCCATGTTGCTTGCCACCGCGAAGAATTTCGCGCCGCAGACAGTGCCGAAGATGATTGCCTACGCCAAGGCCAATCCGGACAAGGTAACCTACGGATCCTCCGGCGTGGGGGGCTCCAACCATCTGTACGGGCTGGCGTTTGCCTCGCAGGCCAATTTCTCGGCCACTCACGTTCCCTACAAGGGCGGCGGGCCGATGCTGACTGCAATCCTCGGCGGTGAGATCAACTATGTGGTTACCACGCTCCCGGTCGTGATGCAATACGTTAAGAGCGGCCAGGTCAGGGCGCTCGCCATCGGCAGCCAGGCGCGCGTGCCGCAGTTGCCTGAAGTCCCGACTATTGCGGAGTTCGTGCCGGGGTATGAGGCGAACTCATGGGTCGGCATGATGGTGCCCAAGGGCGTGCCCAAGGACGTGCTGGCGAAGATCGAGGCCAGCCTGCGCAAGACGCTGGAGTTCGCGGACATCAACGCGCGGCTCAAGAGCGAGGGCTTCAATGTCATTGCCAGCGACCCGGAGCAATTCCGCGAGAAGGTCAAGATGGAATCGGAGCGGCTTGGCCGGTTAATCAAGGAGGGCAATATTCGGGTGGATTGATCCGGCCGCGCCCGAGCGGGACCCATACGGCCGAACTGTAGGGCGGGGCCATCGTCGATGGCCCCGCCGCAACATATCAAACCTTGCCCGCTCGCCTCCCAATAAACCCAGCCATCACCCGCTGCGGCTCGCCATCGGCATAGCACTCGAGTTGAGCCCGGATGCCTGCCACGCAGGCTTCGTCGAATCCCGGTTGGCTCATGGCCCGCAGGCGCTGCTTTGACATACGGATCGCCGTTGGCGGCTGTGCTGCCATCGCCTGCGCACGCGCGAGGGCGCGGGTCATCAACTGATCCGCTTCGCAAACCTCGGTGACTAGGCCGATCTCATAGGCGCGCGTACCCGAGATTAGGTCGCCTGACAGCGAAAGCTGCGCGTTATGCGTGTGCCCGACATGCAGGGTCATCAGGTAGGAGCCCACGATGCTGGCTAGGCCGGCTTTCACCTCGGGCTGGCCCAAGCGGCTTTCCGGCGTGGCGATGCGCCAGTCCGCGCACAGCGCGATCTGGAGGCCCGCGCCCGCGGCCACCCCTTGCACCGCGGCAACGCAAGGCTTGTCCAGGTCGCGGATCGCCTGGTACGTAGCCCGTTGATGGGTAAGCCAGCTGGCAATCTGCTTCCAGTCCATCGCTGCGGCCTCGTTCAGGTCCTGACCGGCGCAGAAGGCGCGCGAGCCCTGGCCGGCAAGCACCACGGCGCGCACGTCGTCGCGCCGGTTGAGGTCGCCGAGCGCTGCAATCAGCCCGGCACGCAGTTCCGCATTCACCGCGTTCATTCGCTCGGGCCGATTCAGCGTGACCAGCGCGACCGCGTCCGTCACGGTCACTTCGACGGCATTCTGTGTCATATCCTCACTCCTGTCTGGTGCGGTTGCCCCGTACCAGACTCATTTGAAAAAACCACATTAGTCCAGCGTGGCACCAGTCAGCTTGACCACCTTGGCCCATTTAGCCGTGTCGGCCTGAATCAGCCGGGTATAGTCTGCGGGTGTGCCGGGCATCGGCTGCGCGCCGAGCGCAGACAGCTTTGACTTGAATTCCGGCATGGCGAGCGCCGTCTGCAGCCGCAGGTTCAGGAGCTTGACGACTTCGGGCGGGGTGCCCTTGGGCGCGGATACGCCGAACCAGATCGTCACGTCGAAGTCCGGTAGTCCGGATTCGGCGATGGTCGGGACCTTGGGCAGGGCCTCGGAGCGGTGGGCGCCGGTCAGGGCGATCGGCTTGACTTTGCCCGAAGCGATAAACTGGACCTGGTTGGCGACGGTGTCGAACAACATGGAAATGCGGCCGCCGAACAGGTCGGTCAATGCTGCGCCGGTGCCCTTGTATGGGACGTGCGTGATATCGATGCCTGCCATCGACCCGAACAACTCGCCGCTCAGATGGTTCGAACTGCCGTTACCCGCGGAGCCGAAGGTGAGGGAGCCCGGCTTCTGCCTGGCAAGCGCGATCAATTCCTTGATGTTGTTGGCCGGGAGGGTGGGCGAGACGACCAGCAGATTGGGTGTCGATGCTACCGTGCCGACAGAGTCGAGGGCCTTGATCGGGTCGGTCTTGAGGTGGCGGTACAAGGACGGATTGATGGCCATCGTACCGGTGGTACCGAAGTACAGGGTATAACCGTCGGCTGGAGATGAGGCCGCCACCTCGGTGGCGATATTGCCGCCCGCGCCGCCGCGATTGTCGACGATGACGGACTGGCTCAATTGCTGTCCGAGGTATTGGGCTACGAGCCTGGCCATCGAGTCGGTCGGGCCGCCGGGCGGGAAGGGCACCACTATCCTGATTGGTTTATCGGGATAGCTGGGCTGTGCATTGGCCAAGGGCGCTGCCGCGAGCGCACAGGACAGTACGAGAGCGCTCCGGAGTGAAGCTAATGCATTCAAGGTCGTCTCCATGGATAGATGCTCGCCTCTCTGTGGAGGCGCGCCGGCAAGTGTAGAGATTGCCGGAGTTCAGCCATAGAGAGAGCGCGCTATATCAGATATCCTTTTCTTGCATGCATCGCCGCACTATGCGGACTCAGCCTCGGGCTCGCCGATCAGGCGACGCACGATGCGCGCCACCTCCCGCGCCGCGCGGCTGAGTGGCCGATGCGTGGTGGTGGAAAGTACAACCAGCCGCGGCAGCTCCGGGTCGACAATGCGGCGAGCCTCGAACTGGCCAGCCGCAACTTCCTTGGCGACGGTCTGCGGGCTAAGCACAGCGTAGCATCCCTGACGGCTGATGATCGACTTCTGCGCCTCCAGCGAATCTGCCTCGATTACCACGTCGATCCCCACGTGCAGGCGCCGCGCCACGTCGCCGACCGCGACGCGTAAAGCATTGGGGCTCGCCGGGAGGACCAGCGGCAGCCCGTCCAGTTCTCGGAAGCGCACCGTCTTGCCACCACTCTCGCTGTTTCGCATACCTACCAGCATCAATTGCGAGACGGTCAGTACTTCTTCAACGCTCGCTTGCGCATGCCGATAGCGGCTGAGCAGCGCGATGTCGGCGCGGCCTTCTGCCAGCCACTCTTCGATCTGGCCGCTGAAGCCCTCCAGCATGCGCAGCCGCACGGCCGGGTACACCCGGCGCACTACCTCGAACAGGTCGCCGGCGATGCCGCGCATCACCGAAGGCAGCAGCGCCAGCGTTACCACGCCCGATGGCGCCTGGCCCAGATCGCGCATATCCGCTACGAGCTGTTCGCCGTTGATCACCATGCTTCTTGCCCTGGGTAGGGCAGCCTCTCCCAGTTCGGTCAGCGTGACGCCGCGCCCGGTACGGTAGAAGAGCGGGCCGCCCAGCTCACTCTCCAGGGCGGCGATGATGCGGCTCAGCGACGGCTGGGTCAGCCCGAGCACGACCGCCGCCTGCGAGATATTCCCAAACTCCGCTACTTCGACAAGAGCGCGGAGTGCCTTGAGCTCCATACGCGTACCCCATTCGAATCTTGTATATCTGGTATCCCGGTCATTCTATAGGAGCATGGTGGCGCCGTTGCTAAACTCGCCCGGTATTTGCTGCCGAGAGGCTAAAGCTCTGGCAACGCCAAACAAAAAACATATCGGAGACAACCCAAAATGAAGATTCCTCCTTGTCTGTTGCGCGCGATGGTAGTCTTTGCGGCGTTGCCGCTGGCCGCCGTGCAGGCGCACGCCGCTTATCCCGACAGGCCGATCCGGCTGGTGGTGCCCTACACCCCGGGCGGTGTGACCGACCTGCTCGCGCGGGCGGTCGCCAAGGCGCTGTCGGAGCGGGTGCAGCAGTCGGTCATCGTCGATAACCGTGCCGGCGCCGGCGGCAACATCGGTGCCGAGGTGGTCGCCAAATCGCCCGCCGATGGCTACACCTTGTTGATGGGATCGGCCGCGACCCAGGCGATCAATGCAAGCCTGTACAAGCGCTTGCCCTATGACCACATCAAGGATTTCGCGCCCATCACCCTGGTGGCCGAAGTGCCGAATATCCTGGTGGTCAATCCGTTGATGCCGGCGCGCAACGTGTCCGAACTGATTGCCTATGGGAAGGCAAATCCTGACAAGCTGAGTTTCGGCTCATCGGGCACGGGCGGCACCATTCACCTGTCGGGCGAGCTATTCAAGAGCATGGCCGGCGTGAAGATGTTGCATGTGCCGTATAAAGGCAGCGCGCCGGCAGTGTCGGACCTGCTTGCCGGGCAGATCAATCTGATGTTCGACAGTTCCGTCGCACCCTATGTGAAGAGTGGCAAGTTGCGCGCACTGGCCGTCACCAGCGCCAAGCGCTCGCCGGTCTTGCCTGATGTGCCGACCATGGCGGAGGCCGGCTTGCCGGGCTACGAGGCCACCGCATGGTTCGGCATCCTCGCGCCGGCAGGCACGCCGCCCTCCATCGTCGACAAACTGAACAAGAACCTGGTTGCCATCCTGCGCGACGCGGAGATGCGCAAATGGATGCAGTCGCAAGGCGCGGATGCTATTGGTGACACTCCGTCCGAGTTTGCCGCTTACATCAAGACCGAAACCGCCAAATGGGCCCGCGTGGTCAAGGAAGCGGGCGTCAGCGCCGACTGAGCTGCGCCGGCGTGGCATCACAACTAACAATGCATATGGATACCAGACCCGACTCTCTCGCTGCCGCACTGGCACCGAAGTCCGTTGCCATTATCGGCGCATCGGATAATCCGGACAAGGTGGGTGGCCGGCCCGTCGACTACCTCCGGCGTTTCGGCTATGCCGGCAATATCTACCCGGTCAATCCCACCCGCAGCGTGGTGCAAGGCCTGCCTTGCTACCCCGATGTGGCCTCACTGCCGGAGGCGCCCGATCTTGCCATCGTGGCGGTAGCCGGCGCCGCGGTGGCAACCACGGTGCGCGCCTGCGCCGCCAGAGGCGTGCGCACGGCCATCATTCTTAGTTCCGGCTTTGGCGAAACCGGTGAAGACGGCCTCCAGCAGCAAGCTGAACTGGCCCAGGTGGCTGCGCGCGCCGGGATGCGCCTGGTCGGCCCCAACTCCCAGGGTCTCGCCAACTTCAGCAACGGCGCCGTGGCCAACTTCAGCACGATGTTCACGCAACTGGCGCCGCAAGACGGGCCGGTGGCTATCGTCAGCCAGAGCGGTGCCACCAGCGCCGCCCTGTACACCTTACTGCGCGAGCGGGGGGTAGGCGTGCGTTATGTACTGGCGACCGGCAACGAGGCCGACACGACCGTATCGGAGCTGGCACAAGTTGTCACCGAAGACCCGGCGATCAAGCTGATTGTGCTTTACATGGAGAGCCTGCAAGATCCCGAAGTGCTGGCGGCGGCTGCTGCGCAGGCGCGCCGCAAGGGGATTCCCATCGTCATGCTCAAGGCTGGGCGCAGCGCCAGCGGCATGGCGGCGGCGCAGTCCCACACCGGCGCCCTGGTCAATGAAGATGGCGTAGTGGACGCCTTCCTGCACCGCCATGCAATCTGGCGCGTGGCCGATCCTGCGAGCATCGTCAATGTGGCCGAGTTGTACCTCAAGGGCATGCGGTCGCTCGGGCGCGGACTGGTAGTGGTGAGCAATAGCGGCTCGTCGTGCGTGATGTGCGCGGATATGGCGGACGAACTGGGCTTGCAGCTGGGAGAGCTGGCGTCGTCCACACGCGAGCGCATCAAGGAGGCGCTGGCGTCATTTGCGACGTGTTCCAATCCGATCGATCTTACTACGGCGCTGCTCGGTAACAGCGGCGCGCTGGGCGGCGTGCTACGGGCACTGGGGGAGGATCCCGCGGGCGATCTGTACCTGATCAGCCTGCCGGTGGCGGGCGCCGGCTATGACCTGGAGCGCCTCGCCGAAGATACGGCGGCCTTCGAGGCGGCGACCGGCAAGACCGTGGTGGTGACCGCCACCCTGGCGTCGGCGCTGGCGCCATTCCGGCGGCGCGGCCTGGTCACCTTCGCCAGTGAACGGCAAGCCATGCTGGCGCTGGACCAGGCCTCGCGCCACTTCGCGCTGATGCATGCGGCGCCGCCCGCAGCGCCAGATGGCGAGGGCATCGTGCTGCCCGAAGGCGCCGCGCCTTTCCTCAGCGAAGCCGACAGCCTGGCCGTAGCGACCAGCGCCGGGCTGCCGGTGGCCGCATACTGGGTGTGCCACGACGTGGACCAAGCGCTTGCCGCCTGGCGGCAACTGGGCGGCGCGGTAGCGGTGAAAGCGTGTTCCGAAGCCCTACCGCACAAATCCGAGTATGGGCTGGTCTTCCTCAATGCCAACAGCGAAGACGCCGTGCGCAGCGCCTTCGAATCCTGCCGCGACGGCATGGCCACGCTGGGGGTGCCGTGGGGCGGCGTGATCGTGGCGCGGATGGAGCGCGGCCGCCGCGAGTTTGCCATTGGCGGCAAGACCGACCCGGTGTTCGGGCCAGTGATCATGGTCAGCGACGGCGGCAAGTACATCGAAGCCATGCCTGACTTCTGCTTGCTGGTGCCGCCGTTCGACGCCGCGGAAGTGCGCACGGCGCTCTCCCGGCTGCGTGTGGCGCCGCTATTTGCCGGCGTGCGCGGCGAAGCCCCCATGGATGTAACGGCTCTGTGCGATGCGGTGGTTGCCGTTGCAGCGGTCATGCAGCGCAGCGGTGGCGAGATCGCTTCGATCGACTTGAACCCCGTGATGGTCCGCTCCGAGGGGGAAGGCGTAGTGATCGTCGACGCACTGATCGAGCGCCAGCCGCATGCCCACTCCGTCAGCGTGAGCGGTAGCGCCCACGCAACAAAAACCGTTGAGGAAATGAAGTCATGAACACGATGAAACAGTACGTGCGCGTCGAATGCCAGCAAGCGATAGCCCTGGTGACGCTCGATCATCCCGAGTCGCTCAATGCCATCAGCGGCCCGATGCGCAATGCACTGATCGCCGCGCTGGAAGAACTCAATGCCGATGGCGCCATCCGCGCCATCGTGCTGACCGGATCCGGGGATCGCGCTTTCTCTTCCGGGCAAGACCTGGCCGAGGCGGCCAGCTTTAAGACCGAGGAAGTGGAAGGTTGGATGAGGCACCAGCGTGCCATGTTCCAGGCCGTGCGCAATCTTGACAAGCCGCTGGTGGTGGCTTTCAACGGCACCGCAGCCGGCACCGGTTTCCAGATCGGCTTGCTGGCCGATATCCGCGTCGGCTTTGCCGACATGTCGATCGGACAGCCCGAAGTGCGTGTCGGCCTGGCCAGCATTCTCGGCTCCTACCTGATGACGCTGTTCCTGAGCCGGTCGCACAATGTGGAGATGTCCTTGCTCGGCCGCCTGATCACGGGCGAGCGCGCCTATCAGCTTGGCATCCTCAATGTCCTGGCCGAGCGGGGGCAAGTGTTGTCCAAGGCGATGGAGATCGCTGGCGAGTTCGCCGAGCTGCCCGTCAATGCCGTGCGGCTGACCAAGGAGCGTTTCCGCGTGCTGACCCAGCCCGGATTTGACGAGGCCTGTGCCGCGGTGATCCGCTATCACCGCGACGAATATGCCACCGGCGAACCCCAGGCAATCATGCGTGGTTTCCTGGATGCACGCGGCCGCCGTCGCCGCGAAAGCGAAACCGCTGCTTAACGCCAACCGCGCGGACTGCGCCCGCCCCCTGTGTGCGCAGTCCGCAGCCGGTGCGGACACTTCTTTATTCCGATTCGAGTTTCGATGCATTACTATCAGCACGCCTATATCGATGGCGCGTCGCGAGATTTTGCGCCGCGTGCGAGCCTGACCCTCCTGGACTCCTTCACAGAACAGCCACTCGCCGAGGTTGCCTTGGCCGGCGAGGGCGAAGCCTGCGCGGCGGTGAATGCGGCGAAACTGGCCTTCGAAGGCTGGTCGCGCACGCCGGTGGCCGAGCGGGCGGCCGCGCTGCGCCGCATTGGCGCGTTGCTGGCGCAGGAGGGGGACTTCCTGGCCGAAGCCATCACGCGCGAGGTCGGCATGCCCTTCAAGCTGTCGCGGCGCATCCAGGTACAAGGACCGGTGGCCGCGTGGGCGACGTATGCGGACCTGGCCGAGCGCTTCAACTTCAGCAGCAAGATCGGGCATTCGGTGGTTACCCAGGATGCCGCCGGCGTGGTGGCGTGCATCACGCCATGGAACTATCCACTGCACCAGATCACGGCCAAGGTGGCGCCAGCGCTCGCTGCCGGCTGCACGGTGGTGCTCAAGCCCTCCGAGCTGGCGCCGGCAGCCGCGTTCGCGCTGGTGCGTGCGGCCGCGGCCGCCGGCGTGCCGCGCGGGGTCTTCAACATGGTGATGGGCGAAGGCGTGGTGGTGGGCGAGACGCTTGCCGCCCATGCCGACGTGGATATGGTGTCGTTCACCGGATCGACTGCCGCTGGTAGGCGCGTAGCCAGTGTGGCGGGCGCGGGCATCAAGCGGGTGACGCTCGAACTCGGTGGCAAGTCGGCTTCCGTGGTGCTGCCCGACGCGGATCTTCCCTTGGCGATGCGCCATGCGCTGGGCGCCTGCTTCCTGAATAGCGGACAGACCTGTACCGCGACCACACGCCTGCTGGTACCAGCGACGCACTACGAAACCTGCGTGCAACTGCTGCGGCAGGGCATCGCCGGCTATGTCATGGGCGACCCGATGGCGCCGGCCACCACGCTCGGGCCGCTGCTGTCCGCGCAGCAACGCGAGCGCGTGTTGGGTTACATCGACGCCGCGCTTGCCGAAGGCGCCGAACTGATCGCAGGCGGGCGGGATGCCAGCGAACAGCCCTCCGCAGGTTATTTCGTGCCGCCTACCGTGCTCGGAAATGTCGGCGCGCACGCCAGGATTGCCCAGGAGGAGGTGTTCGGCCCGGTACTCACATTGATGACCTATGAATCGCTGGAGGACGCCATCGCGATTGCCAACGGCACCGTCTACGGACTGGCGGCCGCGGTCTGGTCGAGCGATCCGCAGCAAGCCATGGCGGTGGCCTCGCGCCTGCGTGCCGGCCAGGTCGACATCAACGGCGCCCGGTTCAATCCGCTGGCGCCGTTCGGCGGCTTCAAGCAATCCGGTGTGGGCCGCGAGAACGGCATCGCCGGACTCGAGGAATTCGTCGAACCGCGCGCCATCCAGCTTCCCGCCTGAACACCACAACGCGCATGCAACCACAAGGACACAGTCATGGCCTACGAGCAAGTCAAGTATGAAGTCAGCGACCTGGTCGCCACGATCACCTTCAACCGCCCCGATCGCCTCAACGCGCTGACCCGGATCATGGAGGCGGAAATCCGCGAGGCCATGCAACAGGCCGACCGCGATCGCGACGTGCGTGCCATCGTCCTGACCGGCGCCGGGCGCGGGTTTTGCGCGGGCATGGATATGGATGAGCTGGAAGTGCTACCTCCGGGCGATATTCGGGAGGAGAAGTGGATGCGCCCCTTTGATATGAACCGCCGCGCCGATTACCAAACGCGCTATTCCTACTTCCCGGCGGTACAGAAGCCAATCATTGCCGCCGTCAACGGCGCGGCCGCCGGGCTGGGCTTAATCATGGCGCTCTATAGCGATATCCGTTTCGCCAGCGAGACTGCGGTCTTCAGCACCGCCTTCGCCAAGCGGGGCCTGATCGCCGAGCACGGCATCGCGTGGATACTGCCGCGCGTGGTTGGCCCGGGGCATGCCGCGGATCTGCTGCTGTCGTCGCGCAAGGTCACGGCTGAAGAGGCGCTGCGCATGGGACTGGTCAACCGGATCACGCCGCCCGATGCGCTCCTGGCCCAGGCGCACAGCTACGCGCGCGATCTCGCCGACAATGTGTCGCCGCGCTCGATTCGCGTGATGAAGCGGCAACTGTGGGAGACCCCGTATCAAAGCCTCGGCGAGGCGATCATGGATGCCAACCAGGAAATGTTCCTGAGCATCCAGAGCGCGGATTTCAAGGAAGGCGTGGCACACTTTCAGCAGCGGCGGCCGGCAGCGTTCACTGGGGAATAGCCGCAGCCGTTGCGTCAGCTTCCCGCAGCCAGCGCCATAGCGTGGCGGGCTGACGCCGCCTTGGCCGGCCTGGCGCCAGCGAGTTGCCCACCGCCGGGCGGCGTCGTGGGCGACACAGGCGCCCCGCCGCCCGCCCATGGACAACTCGTACGACGCCATCAAAAGGATCCAACTATCGACATAAAATTCAAATGTATGACTGTCCAACGAAGCGGGGTAACCTCAAACCATTTATCGGCATGAGCGCACGCTGGTGGTGATCTATCCACTCGAAACGGGCGAATGATAGAAAGACTGAACCGGACCATGATGGAGAAGGTACACATTCTGCCAGGCTCGACCGGATCCTCGACGAAAGGACGAAAAGCTCGCAAACCAGAAGCGGAGGCCGCATTAACCCTCCGAGAGTTCGAGCAATGGTTGACGTATGAAACTGGACAGACCTACCATCACAGTGCCCATCGAGGCTTAGGTGGCGCGACGCCATACTCCGTGTGGTTGGGGTTGTCTGAAGCATCCAGGCCGCGGCTTCTCCCCGACTCGGCTGCCGAAGAACTTCGCTTCCTGATTCAGTTCCTGCCGATGAGCCGTCGCACTATCCAGGCTGAAGGCTTGACGCTGTTCTATCTGCACTATTGGCATCCGATCTTTGCCGCCTGGCGTGCTCGGAACGCGCGATGCCGAGATCGCGTTACAGACGGACGCGCAGATTTAGCAGCCGGTTCGCGCGCTTTGAGGTGCCTCGCTGGCAAGAGTCTGCGTCCTTCAGGGGCTTGCTCTCCGCGTTTGAGTGGATCCTGCCGCTGCGCCGCCCCTCTAACTTGCCTCGGCGCGAGATGGTCACCACGGTTCTTGCTGCAAGTGGTGGGTTGACCGGGGAAGTCTCAAGATTGCTTAATGTTGCGGCCGAACTGGCAATCCTGGATGGCCGAGAGATGATCGATCTTTCTCACATCGAGCAGGCCAAGAACGCCGGTCTCTGACGAGCGGCGATCATGGGGCCCAGACGTAGCGGGCCACGACGAGTCCGTTTGCGCACATATGGGCACCACTAGCAGGATTAACGATCGCCAACAACAGCAGCTCGCTCAGCCAGCGGCGGCCTGAGGTGAACAGGAAGCCCACTCCTCGAAGCGGGAACGACCTGTCGCTACCCAGTCAGCGCCTGATCATTCCACCGTCACACCTGCTTCCTTGATCACTCCCGTCCACTTCTGAATCTCGGCTCTCAGATAGGTCGCGAATTCCTCTGGCGTGCTGCCGACGACATCGACCCCTAGATTGGCAAGCTTGTCGCGAACCTCAGGCATCGCCAGCACTTTCACGATATGGGCATGAAGCGACGCAATCACTGGAGCTGGCGTGCCTGCCGGCGCCAGCACCCCGCCCCAAGAGACAGACTCGAAGCCCTTGAGGCCGACCTCCGCGATGGTCGGATATTGGGCGAGCGACTTAGGCCGGTTTTTCGACGCCGTGCCAAGCACCCGCAGCCGGCCACTGGCGATGTTCGGCGCCGCAGCGATCGAGGTTGCGAAAGCCATCGTCACGTGTCCGCCCATCAAGTCGGTCATGGCCGGCACATCGCCCTTGTACGGCACGTGCACGATATCGATGCCCGCCATCTCCTTGAACAGCTCCGCGGTGAGGTGGGTCGCCGAACCTGGTCCGCCCGAGGCGAACTTGACCGAGCCGGGGTCGGCCTTGGCCCTGGCGATGAGGTCCTGCGTGGTTTTGACCGGCGACGACGGATTGACAAGCAAGACCAGCGGGACCGTGGTCGTCAGCGTGACCGGCACAAAGCTCTTGATAGGATCGAACGGCAGCCTTCGATACAGGCCCGCATTAATTGCGTTTGGACCGACATTGCCCATTAGGATGGTGTACCCGTCAGGCGCGGCCTTGGCAACTGCTTCGGTCGCAATGATCCCATTAGCGCCAGGCCGGTTCTCGACGATAAACGGCTGTCCATAGCTTTCCGTCAGCTTCTCGGCGATCAAGCGCGCGGTGACATCCGAGGCGCCGCCCGGCGGATAGGGCACGACGAAGCGTACCGGCTTTTTCGGGTAGTCCTCGGCGTGCGCGCCGAACGTCGCGACGCCTAGAGTCAGGGTGGCGAGCAGTCTGACAAACAGCCGGCGGTTTATCAATCGATTGATCATGAATGGCTCTTTGTGAAGGTAACCGAGAAGTGAAGTTCGGTTGGCGACGGGCTAGGCCACGGCCTCGCCAAGATACAAGCCTACGCGGCGTAGCGCGGGCTGCAGCCGTGCCATGGGGAGTTCCGGGCATGGCGTCGCAGCCTTTGCGGAAAGCGCGGCAGCAATGCCGGCGGCCTCGCCGGTGGTCATGCATGGTGCCATATTGCGCGTGGCCCCATGAGCGTAGTTGCTGACCGAAATGCACCGGCCCGCAGTGAGCAGATTTTCCATGCCCTGCGGCAGCAAGGAGCGGTACGGTATGTCGTAGGCGCCGTTGCCGCCGATATCGATATGCTCCTGCGACTTGCCGTCGGGATGATGGATGTCGACCGGGAAGCAGCCCTGGCCGATGGTGTCGGCAAACTTCCGGCCGGCGCGGATGTCCTCCTCGTTCAGTTCATAAAGCCCGTTGACGTTGCGGGTCTCGCGCACGCCGACGAAGGCGTTGGGCACGAACGACGCCCGCTCGAAGCCCTCGACGTTGGCGCGCAGGAAAGCGCCAAGCTTCTGCAACTGGCCGGTCAGCTCCACCGTTGCGCGCGACAGCGCGAGTGGATCATTTCCATCGATATTCGCCAGTCGGCTGCCATTGAAGTTCAACTGGTCCGGCCACACGGTGTTCGTCCAGAACTGGTGGTCGTCGTGGTCATAGACCCCAAGCTCGCGCAGAATGCCGTTCCAGCGCGTAAAGGTACCGTGGAAATAAACTGGAATGGGATCGGCGACGCCGCGTTTAGTGGCCCAGGCCGGCGGGTGTTCCGACAAGGCCTGGCAGGCGCGTGCGGTGTCGACCGAGACTACGCGCATCATCATCGACACCGGTTGCATCGCGCCGGAGCCCGTCCAGCCGGTGCGCACCGGCGCCCCTGCCATCGATGCCAGATCTGCATCGCCAGTGGCGTCGACAAAGGTGCGTGCCTTGAGATATCCCAGCTGGCTCTTGCTGCAGACCAACACGCGCTCGACACGACCATCTCTAGCCTCGGCATCGACGAGCACGGTGTTGTAGAGGATGGTAACGCCTTCGCGCGCAAGCATCTTTGTGGTTTCCATGCGGAACAGGTCGGCATCGACCGGCGTCACCGAATGCACGTACCCCTCTGGAAGCGGCACATGGCCGACCGCCCCGCCCTGCTCGACCAGTCGGTCGACGATTTCCTGCGCCAGGCCGTGCACAACCTGGCGGCCGTCCTTGGTCTTGAAGGTGTGGATGCAAAGGCCGGTGGCGGCGTTGCCGCCGATGAACGGCCTCGGCTCCAGCAGCACGGTGCGCGCGCCTTGGCGGGCCGCCGCGATCGCCGCACAGATGCCAGTGACGCCAGCGCCAGCGACGAGCACGTCAAAGGTGTCTTCGATGAGAAAACCGGGATTCAGCATGATTCGTTTCTCGAGGTAGGGGAGCACCGAGTATGCAACAGCGCGATCGCTGCTACTATTGATCAATTATTATTGATTCATAAAATATCGAGATGAATATCACCCTTCGGCAACTGCGTGCCTTCGTTGCGGTCGCCCAGCTGGGCGGCTTCTCGGCCGCAGCGGTGCGGCTGCACCTGACACAGTCGGCGCTCAGCACGCTGGTACGCTCGCTCGAAGAAGAGATCGGGGTGCAGCTGTTTGAGCGCACGACGCGCTCCGTCAAGCTCGGCGACTCGGGTCGAGATTTCTTCCCATTGGCCGAGCGCCTGCTGGTTGACCTGCATAGCGCCGTGACTGAGACGCGCACCCGAGCCGAAAGGGCGCGTGGGCGTATTGTCGTTGCCGTCACACCGACCTTCGCATCGACGCTGCTGCCGGCGGTGCTGGATCGTTATCGTGTCGAGCACCCAGACGTGTTCGTCGTGCTGCGCGACGACGTCGCCCCAAATGAAATCCGCCGGCTAGTCCACGATAGCGAGGTCGACCTGGGCATCGGGCCGCTCGACCGGGCGCAGCGCGAACTGTTGGTAGGGGATGTGCTGATCGACGACGAACTGGTGCTGGCCTGTCCGCAGGATCATTACCTGGCGCGCAAGAAGAGCGTGTCATGGGGCGACCTCGCTGACCTGCCCATTATCGGCTTCCCCCGCGACAATGCGCTCCAGTCCCTGGTGGACGACGCGACCTCGGCGACCGGCTTGCGATTGCACTCGCGATACGAAGTGTCCTCCATCGCTACCGCAGTGGCGCTCGTTGACATCGGTCTCGGCGTCAGCGTGCTGCCTTCATACACCGCAACATCGCGCCGAGTCGGCCGGGTAAAATACCGGCGCCTGCTAAACCCGCTGGTTAAGCGCGAACTCTGCTTGCTCAGACTGCGCGATCGGGCTATGTCCAGCGCCGCCCACGCATTTGCCAATGTGCTGCTTGATCACATGAATGCCTTGCACAAACGCCCGGCCTCGAAGCCGCGCTAGGGGAGGCGTCCTTATAAGCAAGCGCCTCCCTATGCAAATTGTGGAAAGCATCAAAGTTCTGACCGAATCGGAACGCCGTCGTCGGCGTTCAGTGTAGGAAAAACTGGCCATCGTGCAGCTTTGTCGTCAACCATGCGCTACGCCAATCCGAAGTCACTGCTGCCGCCATGGGCGAGCTAGATCCTATGAGACAGACAAGCCGATGCCTAAAAATCAGGGTTCGTCAGAAAAATGTGTGGGTTGACGAAGGCTCGGGAAGGCTCCCAAGTGCTTGATATAGCGCGATTTCCGTCGCCCTGAAAGTTCGAAACCCGTACGATTTTCTCATCGTGACTTTTGCCTTGTTGTTCAGACCCTCGACGACGCCGCTGGAGAACTGCTTGCGCGCACGGAAGTAGTCGAGGATCAGCTCACGGTGGGCACGCACGGTGCGGGCGAACTTCTTCATGGGCTCGATGCGCGAGCGCATCACCTGAGTACACCACTGGTCGAGGAATTTCCCGGCCCAGTCCGGTGAGATGTAATCCCAGAGCTGCTGGAATTCCTCTTTGAGCAGCCAGGCGCGTACGGTGCGCAGGTTGTACTGCAGCAAGTCACGCATGCGCAGCCGCTGTTTGTCGGTCAGATTTTCCGGGCGTTTGAGCAGGCACAGCGGGAACTCTTGAGCACCGGCTCGTATCCATCGCGGACCATGCGGCGCGATTCGTCAGCGCGGACCTCATCGATGGCCTTATTCATCTTCGCAACGATGTGGAAGCGGTCCAGGATGTTCAGCGCATTGGGGCAATGCAGCGCAATCATCTCAAGGTAGGGCTTCCACATGTCCGAGCAGACGAACTCAACCTTCTCACATACCTGTTTGCCGATCATGGCGAAGAACTTGGCGGAGCTTGCCTTCGTGCGCTCCTGCCCCACCCATAGCAGACGCGTACAGCCGGCCTCGATATGGTAGACCAGGGTGAGGTACTTGTGTCCACGACCATACTGGATCTCATCGACGCCAATGGCACGGATCGTACCGAGTTCGCGATGGGCCAGCCCCCAGTCCACCACCTACTCCACCGCGTTGAAGACTTTCTCCCAACTGGTGCGGAAGCTTTGTGCCGTCTCCTTCCACGACAGCTTGCGTGCCCACTGCGCCAGGAACAGCATGTAAGCGCGGGAGAGCGTGTGCTTGCCGTTTGCCCACGGCAGGGCTTCGACTTTGACACCACAGTCACGACAATCGACGCGCCGCATGGTATAGAGCAGGAAGACGGCAAAACCCCAGACCGGAATAAACTCGAACCTGCGCTGTGCGAGCGTGTCGTAACCTCGCGCAGGCTGGCTACAGCATGAGCAGATCGGCTTCGAGCCCTTGCGCGGACGCACGTCGATCTCGATGGACTGGGTTGCCTCGCACAGCCGCGCACCTTCATAAACGAAACCTGGAATATGATGGCAGGCATTCAGCAGGCGGGTCAGCAACATGGTTAGCAGGAGCAGAAGCGACAAGGGCAAAACCGCTATTGTCCCCGAACAGCAAACGCTCGCCCAGTACATTCCAGACCTGGATAACTGGCCTGCTTCGTGGCGAGTCGTTGACGAAGATATTTCGACTGGAGAGGCAATCGTAGCAATACTCACGCCTTTCCTGGAGCGTCTCCCAACGTTGGGATATACGCGCAAGACATTGCTTCGGCACCGCGATCACATCTGGATGCTGGGCGGTGAAATGATCCGACGACGCCATGAAGATCCCGATCTCCTCACTCTTCCTGTGGCAACCCTCCTGGACAAGATCATTGAGGAAGACGGCGGTCCTCTCATTTGGCCAGCTATCTCCGAGTCCGAACAAAATGCCTTTGATGCAACGTGTCGCAAGCTCTATCAGTACCTCAATCGGGCTTCACCTGGCTAGCCGCGCATCCTCTTTCACCCACAGATTTCCCCGACGAGCCTGAAGCGAAGATAGCCAGCGTCGGCCGGGACGGGACTAAGGCACCGCGGCCTGCGCTTAAAAAAAAGCCCAGCGCGAAGGCCGATTGATTGTCTTTATCGACGAGACTGGCATCAGCGAGCGGCCCACGCGTGTGCGCACCTGGGCGCCAAAGGGGCAAACACCCATCATCCAGTTTCATTTCAACTGGAACCATGTGTCGGCGATCGCCGGCCTCAGTCGCACCAACTACCTGTTTCGGCTGTACGAAGGCAGCGTCAAGAAAGAACAGGTGGTCGAGTTTCTTAAGGCGCTCAAAGCGCATTTGAAGCAGCCGTTGCTGATCATCTGGGATGGGGCCAGGCCCCATCGCGCCGCAATGGTCCGCGAATATCTGGATTCGATCGAGGGACATATTCATATGACCTTCCTGCCACCGTACTGCCCTGAGCTCAACCCAGTTGAGTACCTGTGGGCATGGCTCAAGCGTCACGCGATTGCGAACTTCTGCCCCGACAACCTCAATGAGTTGCATACCGTCGCCCGCAACAAGCTCAAAAGCGCTCAACACCGGCCTTCGATCATCGCCGCGTGCTGGGTTCAGGCAACGTTGTGGTGATGTCATGATTTACGGAAAGATCAATAGTACCGTGTGCCACAAACTGTGGCGTCGGAATCGGCCCCGCACGCTAGCGCGCCCCATGAATGTCCAACAATGAGTGCCGGCCGACGCCAGGCGACACCGCGCGCTGGCCGAGTTGATGAATGCCGGATCGTGATCGCCGTACCCAAGCAGCAATATCTGTTCAGGACAATCTCCACGGTCGCCGAGACAGCATCGTTAGGGCTGGACTTCGGCGAAATCTACAAGCGCTCAGTCATCGGTGTGCGTGTCTACGGCGTGCCAGCGGCGGAAAGGGCGGCACTGGCAGCTTATTTCCGGCGCATCAACGAAGACTATCACCAGCAGCGCAGTAACACCGAGTATCACCGAGGCCAAATAAAGTACGACTACTTGCGCCTAAACTGCGCCAAGACCTCCATCGGCGCCGCCTTCAGGTTTGGGGCTGGCTACCGCGATCTGGAGGTGACCAGCGCGAGGGTTCTCGTGGCGGCCTCGAAGGGTTCGTTTAGAATCCGGGGCATTTACAGAAATGTGTGCAGTTCCTACCTCACCATGAGCAAGAGGCTTACCAGCATCGACATTGCCAACTTGGCGGGGGTTTCGCAAACCACCGTCTCCCGTGTGCTTCAGGATTTGCCATCGGTGAAGCCGGAGACCAAGGCGCGGGTCTTAAAGGTCATACAAGACAACGAGTATTCGCCCAGTGCGGCAGCTCGACAGATGAAGACGCGTCGCAGCGGGACGGTTGCGGTCGTCATCGCGAGCCTGTCTAACCCGTTGTACCCCATGCTGCTCCAACTGTTAGTTGAGCGGCTCGCTAGTCGGGGCTTCCGCACAACGGTCTGGGAGCTTGAAGGAAAGATGGACGAAGCAACGGTACGTGCGCTTGCCGAAAGCGCAACCGATGGCGTCATCTTTGCCGCCGCGCTGGATGAATCCAGGGAGATGCTGACCCGAGTCGCGGCCGAGAAGCCGATCATCCTGATCAATCGCTCTGTCGGAACAGACTTGTTCGACACGATCGTGAGCGACAACTATGCCGGCGGCCGGCGGGTTGCAGACTATTTCGTGTCCGCGGGCAGAAAGTGCATTGGACTGATCTCAGCCGCGTCCAGCAGGGGTTCCAAGGCAAGCACGATTCGCGAACGGGAGCGAGGCTTTATGGAAGGCCTTGGCGAGTTGAGCCAGGGGAACGCATTTGTGCGCGCTGATGCCGCCGACTTTGGCTACGAGTCCGGCTTTCGGGCGATGCAGACACTGCTCGCAGAACGCCCTGCTGTCGATGCAGTGTTCTGCACAAATGACATTGTTGCGATCGGTGTCCTGGATGCCGCCCGCCGCAGTGGCAAGCAAGTCCCGAACGACATTTGGATCGTCGGCTATGACGATATTCCCATGGCGCGGTGGGAGTGCATCAGCTTGAGCACTGTCCAGCAGCCCTTGCCAGCCATGGTTGAGCTGGTAGTAGACCGGCTCCAGCGTCGTATGACTTCGCCGGAACTGGCCCCGCACGCGTTTGTGCTTCCTAATGACCTCGTATTGCGACGCACAACATCTTGAGCTTGGCAGTTTTTCGATTCTGCTTATAATGACTACGTAACCAAAATAGTCGGAAGCGTGATCCGGGTCAGTAGGGGCCCGCGATCGCGCATTTTTTCGGAGACAAAATGACTACGTATTCATTTGGTGTGGTGTCCGAGCCAGCTCGGTCTACACCCGTGTTTCGAACTGCAGACGTCTGCGTCGTTGGAGGTGGCGCTGCTGGGGTGGCCGCCGCCATTGCCGCGGCGCGGACGGGTGCCAAGGTACTGCTTCTGGAGCGCGAAGGCTTTTTAGGCGGCACCCTGACGTCGGTGAGCCTGGGCAGCATCTGCGGCCTCTACGCGGTCACCGATACAGAGGTACAGCAGATTGTGGGTGGGTTCTGCAACGAAGTCATCGAGCGACTGCGGTCACTTGATGGCCTCGGTGAAACGACTCGATGGCTCGAGACGGCTTCGTTGCCTTACGATCTGTTCGCCATGAAGGTCGCTCTCGATCAGCTCGTCCAGGAAGCAAAGGTCGAGGTCTTGTTTCATGCAATGGTGGTTGGTGTCGCCATGAAAGAGCGCGAACTGGACGCCGTGCTGATCGAGACCAAGCAAGGGCGACTCGCCATCCGGGCAAAGTCGTTCGTGGACTGCTCTGGCGATGCCGACCTGGTGAACTTCGCTGGCGCGCCTTGCGAAATTTCGGAAGGCGATCTTCAATTTCCTACCACCATGGTGCGGTTCGGCGGCGTAGACACCGACTCGCTGGCCCGCTTGAGCCGTCCGGCTCTTCGCGAAAGGCTTGAGCGGGCTGTCGCCGACGGCTACGACCTTCCTCGCACCGCCGGCGGCGTATTTGCCGAACGGCCAGGGCTTGCGCATCTGAACATCACGAAAGTGGCTGTGGACGGCAAATCGCCCAACCCGTTCGACCTCAGTGTCATGTCTCGGGCAGAGATTGCGGGGCGGGAACAAGTCTGCACATACCTGAAGGCATTCCGAAGGTACGTGCCGGGATTCGAGTCGGCCTTCGTCATGGATACGGGCGCGGTGATCGGCATCCGTGAAAGTCGGCGTACCGTCGGAAGCTACGTCCTTACTGACAAGGATGTTCTCGAAGGAGCGCGCTTCGACGATGCCATCGGGTGCTGTGCATGGCCAATGGAGGACCACGCTGCGGGTAGGGCGACAAAATGGATCTGGTTGCCGCCTGGCACGTACTTCCAGATTCCCCTGCGTTCGCTTCTGCTGGAAGGCTTCGACAACCTGATGGTGGCTGGCCGTTGTGCATCCGCCACTCACGGCGCGCAGGCCTCGATCAGAGTAACCGCGCAATGCTTCGCTATGGGCGAAGCGGCCGGGCATACCGCTGCAACGGCAGCGGCACGCGGCATCAGCGTTCACCATGTTCCGGCGTCCGATATCCAGCAGGTGCTGGAAAACAATGGTGCCTTCCTTGGAGCCCTGCAATGAATTCCCCGAAATACCGAAGCAATTTCGCCCCGGGTACGACCCGTTGGGCACTGCGTAAGGCCCAATGGCAAGCCCTGGGATTGAGCGATGCCGACCTGGACAAGCCGAAGATTGCCGTCGTCAACACCTCGTCGGAGCTGTCGAGCTGCTTCAGTCACCTCGATGGCGTATCCGCCCACGTGAAGGCGGCGATCCGCGCAGCAGGGGGCGTACCCTTCGAGGTCCGCACCGCCGCCCCGAGCGACTTCATTACCAGCGCAGGCAAGCAGGGCCGCTACATCCTCCCGTCCCGCGACCTGATCGTGAACGACATCGAGGTGCAAGTCGAGGGCGCACAACTCGACGGCATGGTCTGCCTGGCTTCCTGCGACAAGACGACGCCCGGACAAATGATGGCCGCTGCGCGGCTAAACATTCCGACACTGGTGGTGATTTGCGGCTATCAGGCCAGTGGTCGGTACAAGGGCGAGCATGTGGACATCGAAGATGTCTTCGAGAAGGTCGGCATGCACGTGACTGGTCAACTCTCCTTCGAGGACCTGGACGGCATGTGCAAGCGCGCCGTGCGCAGCCCCGGTGTGTGCGCTGGTCTTGGGACTGCGAACTCCATGCACATCGTCTGCGAGGCATTGGGTCTGACGCTGCCAGGCGCCAGTCCGGTCCTGGCCAACTCTCCTGCGATGGTCGACCAGGCCCGAGCAGCCGGCGCACGCATTGTCGAGATGGTCAATGAAGGTCTGACGCCCCGAAGCATTCTGACGCCGGCGGCCTTCCGAAACGCCGTGCGCGTCGCATTGGCACTGTCGACATCGATCAACGTGCTTCGTCACCTGCAAGGTGTTGCGGAGGAGGCCGGAACGGATGTGGATCTCTACGATCTCTTTGACCGGCTTGGCCGCGAGGTGCCGTTGCTTGCGACTGTCAAGCCCAACGGTCCGCACCGTACGGAGGAGCTTGAAGCGGCGGGTGGCACCCTTGCGACGATCAAACGTCTGGCGTCCATGATCGAGCAGGAGTGCTTGACGGTCTCCGGCAAGACGTGGAAGGTAATTCTCGACAATTACGAGGCGCCATCGCCCTCGATCCTGCGCACGTTGGACAACCCCATCTCTACGAAGCCGTCGCTGGTCATCCTGAAAGGATCGCTTGCACCGGAGGGTAGCATCCTCAAGCTCGGCAATGCCGGCGAGAAGGCGGAAAGCTTCCGTGGCAAAGCGATGGTGTTTCACTCTCAGGAGGAAGCTATCGCGGCGTTGGCGGATGGACGTATCACGGAGGGGACCGTAGCGTGCCTGCGTGGGATGGGGCCGATTGGCGGTCCAGGCGTGGCCTTGGCGTCGTCATTCGTTGCTGCCGTCGAAGGCGCGGGCTTCAACGGCAAGGTCGCCGTCGTGACGGATGGCCAGCTATCTGGCTTGAACCGCGGTGTCGCGGTCGGTCAGGTGTGCCCCGAAGCCGCAGCCGGTGGCCCCTTGGCTCTTGTCAAGGATGGCGACGAGATCGAGATCGACATCCCCGGACGGCAGATCAACTTGCTTGTCGACGAGAAGGAGATGGCTTCGCGTCGGGTCGACGCAGCACCAATCCAGGGTGCTACGGAGCAAGGCTGGCTGAACATCTACAGCAAGATGGTGAAGCCGCTCGCCAGGGGCGCGGTACTGATTCCCATCCATCCTCGATAAACTAAAATTGGAGGAGACACATCATGAATGCACTGATCAAAACTGCGTGGCGTGCGGCCATCGCTGCTTCGGCCTTGGCGTCAGGCATCGCCATGGCAGCCTACCCGGATAAGCCTGTGCGCATTGTTGTGCCATACCCGCCGGGTGGCGCATCCGATACGACCGCGCGCGTGCTGAGCGAAAAGCTGAAGGAAGTCACCGGTGGCACGTTTGTGGTCGAGAACCGGCCCGGCGCAAACGGAAATATCGCGGCTGAGATGGTGGCCAAGTCGCCGGCAGATGGCTATACGCTTCTGATGGCGAACGTCGGCCCGAATGCCATCAGCCAGTCGATCTACCCGCACCTCGGCTACGACGTCAACAAGAGCTTCGCCCCAATCGGGCAAACCACCACGGTGCCGATCGTCCTGGTGGCCGGACCGAAGGTCAAAGCGGCGGATATCAAGGGGCTGGTGGCAGAAGTCACGGCCAATCCGGGGAAGTACACATTTGCCTCGGCCGGCAATGGCTCCTCCAATCACCTGGTTGGCGAGATGTTCAACTCTGGGCTGAAGCTGGACATGATGCACGTGCCCTATAAGGGCGATGGCCCAGCTCTGACCGATGTGATGGCCGGGCAGGTGTCCATGATGTTCACTACGGCCGTCGCTGCGCGTCCGTTCGTGACTGGAGGCAAGCTCAAGCTCATGGCAGTGGCAAGTAAGAAGCGAGTGCCGGCGTTCCCCAATGCACCAACAATCGATGAATCTGTGCTTAAGGGATTCGACGCCTCTTCCTGGGGCGGTCTTGTTGCACCCGCCGGAACTTCGCCAGAAATCATCAAGCAACTGAGTGCTGCACTGATGAAGGTACTTGCTATGCCGGAAGTGAAGAGCAAGTTGGCGACGCTTGGTGCCGAAGTGGTGGCTACTAAGCCTGATGAGTTTGCAGGCTATATCAAGAGCGAAGCCGACAAGTGGGGCGCTGTCGCGAAGTCGGCAAGCGTTGTCGCTGAATAAGCCAGCTCGGAATGTGATCGGCCCTTGAGACATCGTTCGGCAAGCAGTGCGGAAAGAGGAAGCGGCAAGCAAAAGGCCCTGCAAACATAACCTGCAGGGCCTTTTTTTGGGCGACTGATTCCTGGCCGGTCAAGGGATCTTTGACGCCTCTTCGGGCAGGCTTGCGCAGAAAGTGATTTGGTCCGACAGCTTGCACGGCGCTGCAACGGTTCGCTGCCAGCGTCCGCTGACAGATCGGAGATAAACAAAAAGCCCGCCGGACGTACGGCGGGATATTGAAGAATGCTCGCGGATCAGAGCGTGTCCGCTACCGTGGGGACACTTTCTCGACGCAGCAGTTACTCCAATCGGACGTTCGCATCGCGGACCACGCTTCCCCATTTCTGGATCTCGGCTTCCACGAGTGTGGCGAATTTGGTCGGGGAGCTACCCACAACCTCCACACCCTGTTCGCGGAATCGCTTCATGATTTCCGGATCGGCCAATGCCTTCGCGATTTCCTGGTTGAGTTTCTGGACGACCTCCTTTGGTGTGCCAGCGGGTGCCTGAATGCCGAACCAGACGTTTACCTCGTAGCCTGGCACCCCCGATTCAGCGATGGTCGGCACGTTTGGCAGCAGCGTGGATCGCTGCTGACCGGTGACGGCTACGGGCTTGAACTTGCCGGCTCGGATCTGGTTCATCACATTGGGCAAGTTGTCGAACAGCACATCGATTTCACCGCCGAGCAGGGCGACAACAGCCGGGCCGCTGCCCTTATACGGGACGTGCGTCAGCTTTGTACCGGTCATCCTCTCGAAGAGTTCCATCGACAGATGATTGGAGGAGCCGGATCCAGTGGAGCCGTAGTTCAGCTTGCGGGGATTCTTCTTTGCAAAATCGACGATGTCCTTGACGGTCGCAAGTCCAAGGTCGTTTCGCGCCACCAGCACGTTCTGGGTGCTGGCAGCCCAGATGACCGGAGAAAAATCCTTCGTCGCGTTGTAGGGAAGCTTCGTGCCGTACAACGCGGGAAGTGCGGCGAACGGCAGGGGCGTAATCAGCAACGTGTAGCCATCGGGCGCGGCTTTCGCAACCATCGAATTGCCGATCAATGTGTTGCCACCTGGTCGATTGTCAACGACCACCGGCTGCTTCCAGAGCTTGGTCAGCTTCTCGCCCACGGTGCGAGCGAGAGTGTCGTTGAAGCCGCCGGGGGTATATGGCACGACGATGCGAATGGGCTTGTCCGGGTATGCATCGCTCGCAGCGCCAATGGCGCTACCGAAGGCGGTCGCGCCGGCGGCGCCCGCCAGAGATGACAGAACCCATTTGCATGCGGTTCTTCTGCTAGGCATGTTTGTCTCCTTCACCATCTTTTGTATGTGGTCGATCGGTGTCTGCAGAGCGTAGTTGCTCAGAACTTGACGACGTAACCGGGGCCGTCGATCAACGGGTACTGCTTGAAGATTTCCTCGTCGACTTCGACGCCCAGGCCGGGGGCTTCCGGCGGGACCACGCAACCATCACGGCCGATTTCGAAGGTCTTGCCGAACATGTCCCGGAAGGGATTGAAATGCGAAACGCAGGCTTCGAAGTAGCCGGCGTTCTCGGTTGCAGCGAGGAAATGCAGCGTCGCGGCATGATTGAGGCCCGTAGCGGAGCTGTGGGCGTTGATGGGGATGCGGAAGGCCGAGGCCATGGCGGCGATGCGCATGCCTTCCGTCATGCCGCCCGTCTTGGACAGGTCGGGTTGCCAGACTTGGACTGCCCCGGCTTCCAGCAGTTGCGCAAACTCGAATCGCATGAAGTGATTCTCGCCAGCCGCGATCGGGACGACGGGGGAAATCCGGGCAGCCTCGCGATACGAAGCGAAATCGTTGCAGGCGAATGGCTCTTCGAGCCAGCCCGCTTGAATTTCCGCCAGCACAGGCATAACACGGCGCACGTCGGCGATCGTGTAGGCCGTATTCGCATCGGTCAGGATGTCGATGTCATCGCCGACCACGCGGCGCACATGGCGTACCCGCTCGATATCCGCCTTGACCGAGTCGCCGATTCGCAGTTTGACGGCCTTGTAGCCCTGTTCGATATAGGACTGGGCCTCTTCGGCCAGCGACGCCGCAGGCTGGTATCCGAGCGCGATGCCGCCGGCATAGGCCGGAATGCGTCGACGCGAGCCGCCCAGCAGCTTGTAGAGCGGCATGTTCGCCGCCTTGCCGCGAATATCCCAGAGTGCCATGTCGATGCCCGAATGCGCCAGCGCGGCGCCGGCGCCAAGACCGTGGCTGGAGAACTGCATGCGGTGCACGCGCTGCCAGGTGCCGACCACGTCCGTGGCGTCCATGCCAACCAGCAGCGGCGACAGCGTGTTGTGAACAAGGCTGGTGATGGCGCCAGGACTGCGCCCGGGATGCGACTCGCCATAGCCCACGATGCCTTCGGACGTTTCAACGCGGATGATGATCGCGTCACGCTTGAGCGTACTGCCCACGCCCATGGTGACCGTTTTGCCTTCGGGAAGACGATAGGACAGGGGGATTGCGGTAATGCGGGTGATCTTCATTGGAATGTCTCCTGGTGGACGGCGTTGAATTCGGGGTTGACGATGTTGCGTGGTCGTTCGCCTCGCAGCAGGGCGAGCATCGTGTCGGCGGCGGCCAGGCCCATGGCCATGGAGGCGTCTTGGGTCAGGCCAGCGATATGCGGTGTCAAAAGGACGTTCCGCAGATCTCGAAGCGGGCTGTCGTCCGGAAGCGGATGTTGTTCAAATACGTCGAGTACGGCCCCGCCTATGGTGCCGCTGCGCAAAGCGTCGATCAGATCCGCCTGCTGGATGATTGGCCCCCGCGCCACATTGACGAGCACGGTCGTCGGACGCGCATGCGCCAAAAGCGTCTTGTTCACCATGCCTCTTGTTGCTGCGGTAAGAGGGCACGCGAGTACGATGTAATCGCTGCGGGCGAACAACTCGGAGAGTTCTGCCGGGGCGACGTGCGGCGGGAGCTTGGATGGTGTCGACGTATGCGCAAGCAGCTTCATGCCGAAGCCCGCGCCTGCGATCTCCGCGACCCGGCGCCCGATGGCACCGAAGCCAATGATTCCCAGTGTCGAGCCGCGAAGTTCCCTGGATTGCTCTGCCGCGATCATGCGGCGGTTCCAGTCGCCGTCACGCACGGCATCGTCGAAGGTTGCCAGCCGTCTAGTCATTGCGAGCATGGCAGATACCGCAAATTCGGCAACGGCGTTCGAGTTCGTGTCCGGCGTATTGGCCACTGGGATGCCGTGCGCCGTTGCGCGGTCTACCGGAATGAAGTCCACGCCAACACCATGACGAACGACGGCGCGAAGACGATGCTCGCGCTCGAACAGATCGCCAGGGAGCTGTCGCCGTACGATCAGACCGTCAACCTGCGCAATGCGATCTCGAAGGGCTTGATCACTAGCCGCGCCGATCAGTCCTGGAGGCAGTAACTCGACGTCAGCGTTAGCCGCCAGTCGAGCATGCGCCTCCGGGACGATGGCATCAGTCAGCAGTACAAGCGGGCGACTCGCTACCCTGGAGGCTTGTGTCATGCGAGCACCGCCCTGGCGATTTCGGCGCCCATTTCCTGTGTACTGGCCCTTCCACCCAGGTCAGGCGTTTGTACGCGATCGGGATGCGTAAGGACAGTTTCGATGGCCTTCATGATCGCGGCCGCTGCCTCAGGCTGTCCGAGGTGTTCCAGCATCATGGCCCCAGACCAGATCTGACCGATGGGATTCGCAATGCCTTGTCCGGCGATGTCTGGGGCGGAGCCATGCACCGGTTCAAACATCGACGGATATTTCCGCTCCGGGTTGATGTTTGCGCTCGGCGCCACTGCAATCGTTCCCGTGATACCTGGGCCGAGATCGGAAAGGATGTCGCCGAACAGGTTCGATCCAACCACGACGTCGAAGCGCTCCGGGGACATCGCGAACCGCGCTGCCAGGATATCGATGTGGTACTGGTCGGTGCGGATGTCGGGATAGTCGGCACCCACTGCGGCAAACCGCTCGTCCCAGAAGGGCATGGAATGGAAGATGCCATTGGACTTGGTTGCCGATGTCACGTGATTCCGTCCGAGCTTCTTAGCGAGATCAAACGCATAGCGCATGATTCGATCGGTTCCGCGACGAGTGAAGATGGCCTCCTGCGTGACGAACTCATGTTCCGTGCCGGCGAACATGCGTCCGCCAACTTGCGAGTATTCGCCTTCGGTGTTCTCGCGCACGATCCAGAAGTCGATGTCGCCGGGCTCCTTGTTGGCGAGCGGGCAGGGAACACCGGGCAGAAGCCTGACCGGTCGCAGGTTCACATACTGGTCGAATTCGCGGCGGATCGGGATGAGGAGGTTCCACAGTGATACGTGGTCCGGCACGCCGGGGAAGCCGACTGCGCCGAGAAAGATGGCGTCAGAGTCGCGTAGTCGCTCGATTCCATCGGACGGCATCATGCTTCCTTGGGCGTGGTAGCGGGCGCAGCTCCAGTCATAGGTCGTGAAGGCGAGCGTGAAGCCGAACTTAGCGCTGGCGGCTTCCAAGACCCGGATGCCTTCGGGGACCACTTCGTTGCCAATGCCATCGCCTGGAATGACGGCAATCTTGTATTGCTGGTTTGTGATCATGTTGGCGGTTTCCGGGGACGGTCAGCGAACGGATGCCGGCTCGGCCAGCAGTGCGACAAGCTCCGGCACGGTGCCATTGGACCGTTGGTCATAGGCGCCGGCGTAGGTTTCGCGGATCGCTGAGGCAGTCGCATGACTCGCGCCCACTTCGCTCGCCATCGTGTCGTAGTAGGTCATGTCCTTCAGCGCGTTGGAGATGGTGAAGCGGAACCCGGAGCTGTCGCCCCGCTCAATGAAGGGACGCAGGCGTTCCAAGATGACACCGGCACCGCCGCCCTTGGCCAGCACATCCACAAGGACCTCGGGACTGACATCAGCGCGTGCTGCACAGGCGGCAGCCTCTGCCAGGACTGCGGAGAAACCCAGGGACACGAAGTTGTGCAACAGCTTGAGCCGGTGTCCGGAGCCGACAGGCCCGGCGAAAGTGATGTTTTCGGCGAAGCTCTGCAGCAGTGGCAGGCATTCTTGGTAGAGCGACTCGTCGCCGCCGACGATCAGGTTCAGTCGCCCCTCGGCGGCTTCTTTGGGCGTACGCGTCATTGGCGCGTCTATGAACCTGCCACCGGCCTTTTGCACGACGGCGGCGATGCGCTCGGTCGAAGAGGGGATCGCCGTCGAGCAATCGATGACCACGGTACCGGGCCGCAGGGCGCTGAGGAGGCCTTGGGCGCTGAAAAGCACATCCTCGACCTCGGGGGATCCGGTAACGCAGAGAATGACGATGTCGACTTGGCCGGCGAGCTCCGAGATAGCCGGTACGGTTTTCGCCCCCGCCTTCAGCAGAGCGTCGAGTGGCTGATTACCTGGATGTTCGAGGACCACCAAGGGATAACCATGCTTTGCCACATTCGTCGCGATGCCATGGCCCATCATGCCAATGCCAATCATGCCCACTGTTTTCTTCATGATTCTGTCTCCTGTCGTTGTCTCGTGGCTCAGCGCAATGCCAGGCCGCCAGCGCAGATGTACTTGACCTCGATGTAGTCCTCGATGCCGTATTTGGACCCCTCCCGGCCGACACCCGACTCCTTCACACCGCCGAACGGTGCGACCTCGGTGGAGATCAGGCCCTCGTTCAGGCCCACGATGCCGCATTCGAGCGCTTCTGCCACGCGCCAGGAGCGGGCGTAGTTGGTGGTATAGAAATAGGCAGCCAGTCCGAAGGGCGTGTCATTTGCCATTGCGACGGCTTCTTCCTCGGTCTTGAAGCGGATGAGGGGGGCCACCGGGCCGAAAGTCTCCTCATTCATGAGCTTCGCCTTCGGCGACACGTCCGTGAGGATCGTCGGCTTGAAGAAGCGGCCGCCGAGGGCATGGGCCTTGCCGCCGGTGAAGACTTGAGCACCCAGAGAGACGGCGTCGTCGATGTGTTCGCGAACCTTCTCGATCGCCGCGTCGTCAATCAGCGGTCCGAGATCCACGCCCGGTGCCATGCCATCGCCGACGACTTGAGCTTCCACTGCTATCCTGAGCTTCTCTGCGAACGCGTCGTAGACGCCGTCCTGGACGAAGATGCGGTTCGCGCAGACACAGGTCTGACCGGCATTACGAAACTTCGAGGCCATGACGCCGGCGACGGCAGCGTCGAGGTCGGCGTCGTCGAAGATGAGGAATGGCGCGTTGCCGCCCAGTTCCATAGAAACCTTCTTCACCGTACCGGCGCATTGCTCGAGGAGAGTCTTGCCGACATCGGTGGAGCCCGTGAACGACAGCTTGCGCACGACGGGGCTCGATGTGAGCTCACCCCCTACAACGGAGGCGGAACCGGTGACCACATTCAGTACCCCATCAGGGATTCCTGCTTCCTTGGCCAGAGCGGCGAGCGCCAGCGCAGAGAAGGGCGTGGCAGAGGCAGGCTTGATCACGATCGTGCAGCCTGCAGCCAAAGCGGCGCCAGCCTTGCGCGTGATCATCGCATTCGGGAAATTCCACGGGGTGATGGCGGCGACGACGCCGACGGGCTGCTTGATGACGATGATGCGGCGGTCCGATGATGGCGCAGGAATCACATCGCCATAGATTCGACGTGCTTCTTCCGAGAACCATTCAATAAAGCCAGACCCGTAGGCAATCTCACCCCGGGACTCTTTCAGCGGTTTGCCTTGCTCAAGCGTGAGGATCGTTGCTAGGTCCTCCTGGTTGGCCATGCAGAGATCGAACCATCGACGCAGCAGGCGGCTGCGTTCGCGCGAGCTGGTTGCGCGCCATGCCGGAAGGGCGCGGTCCGCGGCGGCGATGGCTGCCTGGACGTCGGCGGCCGTCATGCGGGGCACAGTACCGAGCTGTTGCCCTGTTGCAGGATTTGTGACGGGCACCACTTCGCCGTCAGCAGCGTCTACCCATTGACCATTCACGTGGCACTGTTGGCGGAAGAGAGAAGGATTCTGGATCTGCATGAAAAGGAACTCCGGTCGCTTTGACTTGAAGGGGGAATCAGGAAAGCAGGTTGGCGGGTCGTTCGCCGCGGCGCAGTGCCGCGATCCCGTCGATCAGAAGCCATCCCATGGCGTTGCGCGTTTCCTCTGTCGCGCTGCCGATATGCGGACTGAGAAAGACGTTGTCGAGAGCGCGATAGCGCGGATCGACGTTCGGCTCGTTGGCGAAAACATCAAGGCCAGCAGCAAAGACGTGGCCGTTGTTCAGCGCTTCGATCAGCGCATCGTCATCGACGATGTCGCCGCGGGAAATATTGGCGACGACAGCGCCAGGCGGCAGTGCTCGGATGTGCGCTTGATCGAGCGTTCCTTTGAGCTGTGGTGAACCCGGTGCCGCGACCAGCAGCATCTCGCTGTGTCGGCAGAGGCTTTCGAGGGTCGCGTGGTAGATGGCGCCCTCGGCGTCCTCTGGCCCAAGTTGGGAGCGGTTGTGGTAGTGGATTTGCATGCCGAATGCGCGGGAACGCGTCGCGATGGCTCGGCCGATGCGCCCCATGCCGAATATGCCGAGCCGCTTGCCGACCAGGCCTTTGCCCAGCAGTTGAGTGGGCGCCCAACCCGGCCATTGGCCGCTGCGGACCATGCGATCTGCTTCATAACCGCGCCGTGCGGCATTGAGCAGGAGCATTAGCGCGACTTCAGCACAAGCATCGCTCAGGACGTCAGGCGTATGCAGAACCTCGATGCCGAGTTCGCGAGCCGTGGCCAAGTCGATGTGGTCGTAGCCTACCGAGAGAGTGGCCACCGTCTTGAGGGTGGGCGACAGTGCGCGCAACACATTGCCGTCAATGCGCTCGGTCGCGGTCACCAGCAGAACGCTCACGCCCTTGGCGCGCTCGATGATGGTGGCGGAATCCGTCAGTTCGTCGCTTTCGTTCAGCTTTACGACGAAGCGCTCTTTCAGCGCGGCTTCGATCTCCGCAGGCATGCGTCTGCATACGTAAGCATTTTCAAGCGACTGATTGTGATTCTGGGCTGTCATTGATGCAGTCTCCTCGTTGGTTTGCGACAGCGTCGCACGAAGTCGTTGTGTTCTTATGAGTTGTATTACAAATTCATATGATGAATATGTCAAGCAAATTTGTTTGGGGTGCTATGATGTGGACTAGCGATGCCGCAGCGCTGACGCGCGGCGAAGCAACGACTAGTGGAGCATTACCTTGCAGAGCACAACAGAAAATCTGACGGAAGCAGAGCAGCAGCCGGCGGGGAAAGGCGGTTTTGAGCCCACATTGGCCGACCGCGTCACCGAACACCTCGCTGGGCAGATCCGACGCGGTCTGTACCCCGTCAATGCTCGTCTGCCGACGGAAAAGTTCATGACGGAGCAATACGGCGTGAGCCGCACCGTGATTCGCGAAGCCATTTCCCGTCTCAAGTCCGAGGGGCTCGTAGAAAGCCGGCAGGGGAGCGGTACGGTTGTGCTCAACCCTGCGACCGCAGAGGTATTCCGCCTTGGACGTGGCGGTTCTGACCCAGCCTTGGGTGTCGTGCGAATCCTGGAACTGCGCCGTGGGATTGAAGCGGAAATGGCCGCATTGGCTGCGGAGCGCCGTAGCGAAAGCCAAATGGACGACATCCGGAACGCATTGCGCGAGATCGACTCTGCAGTGCGCGCGGGCGGCGACGGCGTCGAAGAAGACCTGGCGTTCCATCTTGCGGTGTCCCGTGCCACTGGCAATCCCCATTACACCGAACTACTCGGCATGCTGACGCGGGCTTTGAGAGACGCCATTCGTCTCACGCGCGGCAATGAAGCCAGGCGAAGTGATCTTGCTGCGCATGTCCGCAACGAGCATGCGGAGATCTGTGCCGCGATCGAAACCCAGGATCCGCAACGCGCCCGCCAGGCGGCCTTCCTGCACATGCGCAATACGGAGGAGCGGATTCTCACTGCTGAACGGGACTTCTGGACCGGCGATAGCCGAACGGCCGCGCAGAGACTGGCCGGAGCCGACCTTTCGACAGTGATACGGCGTGCTGCGGAAGGTGGCAGGACCGAAGCCGAATAGAAGCGGCTTTCGCTTCACGAACCGGATCGTTCCACTGGGGGAGAGCCGACCGGCCTCGGGCAGTACTTTTTGGCTGATAGCCCGTAGTTTCCCCCTGCAAACCATGACCGGACCCTCGCTGGTTTGGTGCGTCGCACAATAGTTGACGCTTCCATTCGGCCTTCGCTGACCATAAAATGAATACGTAGCCATTTATGGACTGCATTGATTGTTTTTGTCAATATGTTTGATCAATCGAGTCGTGTTGTACTGCTCATGCGTGAGATGTCGCGGGATGGCCCGAGGCACGCTCGTGGGAGATGGTGTTTCTGTGAACCAGCATGGTCTAGTGCTGTGAGTGGCCTGCAGCGTCCCTCACGTTACTTGCAAGGAAGTCCTTAAGCATGTCAAAAATTCGATCGGTAAAGGCCATTCCCCTGTCGTTTCGCTTGCCTGAAGGTAAGACCGTCACGCTCGGCATCGGCAGCACCATCAAGCGCGACACGATCATTATCCGCGTAGAGACCGAGTGCGGTGTTGTCGGGTACGGTGAGGCGCATCCTGGCCGCAGCCCGGGCGCCATCACGAGCCTGATTGCCAACACGGTTGCGCCGCTAGTCGTCGGGATGGATGCCTTTGATACCAATGGCGTCTGGAGCCGAGTCCACAAGATGCAACTCGCCAGTCATGGTACCGGCGCCGCAGCTTCGCTCGCGCTGTCCGGTATCGACATGGCGCTGTGGGATGTGCGAGGCAAACTTTGCAACCAGCCGCTCTATAAGCTGCTGGGTGGCAGCAACAAGGCGATTCCAGCGTACGCAGGCGGAATCGCGCTGGGTTACCAGGCACCGGAATCGCTGGCCGATGAGGCGCAGCAATACATCGACGCGGGATATCGTGCCATCAAGCTACGTCTTGGCGACGGCGTTGCCAACGATTCGGCCCGACTCACTCATGTCCGCTCGCGCGTCGGCGACAACATCGACATCTTGACTGATGTGAATGCCTCATATTCATTGGACGAGGTGCGTCGCTTGATGCCTGTCCTCGAGGACATCCGGGCGGGTTGGCTCGAAGAGCCGTTCGCATGTGACAACTTCGGTGCGTATCGGGCCGCAGCGTCGTTCAGCATGCGGGTGCCTCTGGCCGCCGGCGAGAACCACTACACGCGCTATGCATTTGCTCAGCTTCTCGACGAGGGCGCTGTGCAAGTCTTCCAACCGGACCTTTCGAAAACTGGTGGGATCACCGAAGCCATGCGCATTGCCGGAATGGTGTCTGCGTGGGGCTATAAGGTACACCCGCACAGTTCTGCCACCGGCATCAATCACGCCGCCTGCGTTCACTACCTTGCCGCGGTCGATAACCCCGGGTACTTCGAGGCTTGTGTGTCGCACTACAACCCATTCCGCGACATGTTCGGTCCAGGTTTTGAGACGGATGCTTCCGGCTGCGTCAAGCCACTGGAAAAGCCGGGCCTTGGCCTGGAGGTCGATGAATCCGTATTTGAAAGATTTGCGTTCATCGATGGCCCTGGCTACATCGTGAAGTTCTGATCCGAAGAGATGTTTTTGCTGTGCACATTACTAGAGGAGACACAGTCATGAAGTTGTTTCGCATTGCCGCCGGGGCGGTCATGGCGTTGGCCACACTCGCCAGCTTCACTGCAAACGCCAAGGATGCGGCGTTTCCGTCCAAGCCCATTTCCCTAATCGTTCCCTGGAACGCCGGCGGTTCCGTCGACCTGACTGCGCGAAAGCTGTCCGAGATTCTGGGTAAGTCGGGTGTGACTGTGGTAGTCGAGAACGTCCCCGGTGGCACCAGCATTATCGGGCTGACCAAGGTGGCGAACGCCCAACCCGACGGCTATACGGTCGGCCTCGCCACCTCGTCTTTGATGGGCATCGTCGCGCAGAATGACACGAAGCTGCGAATCGACCAGTACAAGGCCCTGAACCAGACGACCGTAGAGCAACTTGTCCTGGTGGTGCCGAAGGCCAGCCCTGTCAACAGCATCGAAGACTTCGTCGCGCTGCTCAAGAAGAAGCCGGGCGCGGTGTCGATCGGCACGCCCGGCAACAACAATGTGAACCACACGTTTGCAGCAATGCTGGGGCGTGCGGCGAACGTAGATTTTGTCAATGTGCCCTACACCGGTGGATCGAAAGTACTGACCGATCTCGCAGGAAAGCAAATCGATGCCGGCGTACTGAAGCCTTCGGAGGTGATGGCGCAGATCAAGGGCGATCTGATCAAGCCGATTGGCGTTTTCTCGACGGAACGCGTGGCGATTCTGCCGAACGTCCCAACATTTGCCGAAAAGAAGATCGACGTGTTCCCGTACGGTCCGCTGGAGCAGATGTCCTATCTCGTTGCGCCAAAGGGCATTTCTCCTGAGCGCGCGCAGCAATTGCAGGAGCTGTTCGCCAAGGCCATTGCCAGCGATTCCTATAAGGCGTTTGCCAAGGAATTTGGCATGAAGGTGGCCGATGTCCGGGGCGACGACCTCCAAAAGCAGGCGGTAGCCATCCAGAACACCTTCAATACCGTGGCGCCGAAGATCTTTACCAAGCAATAAGCTGTTCGCAAGTGTGCGTTCCCAGGTTGGGACGCACACTAGCCCTCCCCCCGGGGCGTTTGCCTCCAGCCATCTTCCTGACGCTTTCCACAGCCCATCATCGCGGGCAGCGCGCAACAGTGGTCAGCGTTGACCACATACTCTTTATAAACAATCACCGCTTCAACGAGCCGCGTCAGCTATTGCGCTCGATGTTTGATGCTGCTGTCGCTCGTGCCCACCCCTTCCACTGCATCGCACCCTATCCAACAGTTGGAAGCTATCGTCGTCGAGGCCGACGCCGTGATGGTGGCGCGCGGTGACCTCGGCGTTGAGATGCCGGCGGAAATGGTTCCTTCACTGCAGAAGCAAATCATTCGCGCGTGCTGTCGGGCAGGGAAGCCCGTAATCGTGGCAACATAGATGTTCGAGTCCATGATCGCGGCGCCCGTACCGACGCGTGCGGAAGCAGCTGACGTCGCCACAGCGGTCTACGACGGTGCCGATACGGTGATGCTCTCTGCCGAGTCTGCCTCGGGAAAGTATCCTGTTGAGGCTGTACTCATGATGGATAGCATCATCACGCGCACGAAATCGGATGCTCTCTACCATGATGCGATCCAGGCAAGCCATACCGCACCTCGCGCTGAGTCTGCCGATGCCATCGGCTACGCAGTACGTCACGTTGCCGGCCTGCTGAGAGTACCTGCGGTTGTCACATGCCCTAAATGACCGGGCTGCTTGTACTGCTGGACCTGGTGGTCCAGTCGCCATCGCAGGCGCGTGAGTTCGTGCGGCCAGGTCGAGGCTGGCGGGCTCGCCCACGTTAATCAGAATGAAGAATGGTGGTAGTGGAGCGGGAAAGACAACGGCAAGGTCCCCAACACGAATTCGCCTTCGTCACACAAATTGCGGAAGACCCAAGTTCACGGAAGCGCAGGGATTGGGCATTCGAGGAGCGTTGCAGAATTGCGTTTGCGCCTCGAGCCCTTGAAGCGAAGATAGCCAGCGTTGGCCGGGACGGGACTAAGGCGCCGCTACGATTTTCACCGCGGCAGCACTTTCCCGAACGATCAGCTCCGGCTCGAATTCGTCCTGCAGATTTTCCCGCCGTGCCGTGCCTTCTATCTGCGCAATGATGTTCCTCGCGGTCAGTTCGCCGATACGCACGGGGTTCGAACGCATGGTTGTCAGGGTGGGCGTGATAAGTTCCGCGACCTGCCAGTCCCCGAAACCGGTCACGGAGATATCGGCCGGAATGGACCGGCCCAGGGCGCGGCACTCGGCGATGGCGGCGACCGCGATGAAGTCGTTTATGCAGATCAGTGCGGTAGGCCGATGTGGACTGGTCAGACAGGCGCGCGCTGCGGCGCGGGCCGGCTCGACCTCATAGGGAGTGGGCAGGACCAGTTCCTCGCGCAGTGCGATGCCGTGTTCGCTGAGCACGTCCTTGACGCCTTCCAGCCGCTGGACCGACAGATGCTGGGTGTTCAGCGGGCCAGGGAGGACGGCGAATTCGCGGTGCCCAAGGCCTACCAGATAGGCGGTCAGCCGCCGCATCGCGAGCCGGTTGTCGTAGCCGACCGTCGGATGGCTGCCTTCGCGATCCGTTGCCCACATCAGCACATAGGGGACATTGTGCTTATGGATAAGAGAGAAGACTTCGGGATGGTGCTGCGAGCCGATGATGGCGATGCCGTCCACGCGCCGCTCCAGCAGTTCCCGCGCACAGCGCAACTCGATTTCGTTGTTGTCGCGATGACACGTCAGAACAACAGTATAGCCTAGCGCTTCGAGCTGCTTCTCAAGGGTGTCCACGGCTCTTGCGTACAGTTCGTTCATCAGCGTCGGCGCAATGATGCCGATGGACATGGTCCGTCCCGAACGCAGGATTCGGGCAGCGGCAAAGGGCACATAGTCCAGGCTGGCAATCGCTTCCTGCACGCGCTTCAGGGTCACTGGCCGCAGCAGTTCCGGTGCCGACAACGCGCGCGATACGGTGGCGGAAGACACGCCGGCAAGGAGAGCGACCTGTTTCACGTTGACCATATTCGGCATGCCTCGAAAACGAAGGAAAGAGCAAGGTTGGAGTGAAGGATGAGCCTGTCCAGGGGTGGCTTGGCGGCCCGGCCTGACGACGCATTGTATCGCCGGGGGCAAGTCCGCGGGTCAGGAACGCCACGCAAGCGCCGGTCGCGGCAATGCGGCCGGCGCTTGCCGCGGCTAGTCGAGCCGCACCTTCGCAGAGTCCGCAACCTTTTTCCATTTGGCGAGTTCGGCGCGAAGGAAGGCGTCGAACGACTCCGGCGTGCCGCCGACGATCTCGGCGCCCTGAGCCCGCAGCTTCTCCCGGATGTCCTGATATTGCAACGCCTTGTTGAACTCAGCATTCATCTTGGTGATGATGGCCGGCGGCGTGCCCGTCGGCACCATGAAGCCGCCCCAGGATACGGCCTCATAGCCGTTAATGCCCAGTGCTTCGTCTACCGTGGGAACATCCGGCAAGGAGGGGAGCCGCTTCTTGCTGGTGACCGCAAGCGCGCGTAGCTTGCCGCTTTTGACCTGCGGCATGCCGGCAAGGGCCGTCGGCAGCGCGACATGGATCTGCCCGCCCAGCACGTCGGTCAAGGAGGGTGCGTCGCCCTTGTAAGGGACATGCGCCATCTTGACGCCCGCCATGGTATTGAGCAGCTCGCCCGCGAGGTGGTTGCTCGCCCCGTTGCCTGCCGAGCCGAAGGTGATCTCGCCAGGCTTATCCTTGGCCATGGCGATCAGTTGCCTCAGATCCTTGATGGGTGAGTTCGCTGCCGTGACGATGATCAGCGGAACCGTGGTCACCAGGATCACGGGCGCGAAATCCTTGACCGAGTCATAAGGCAATTTCGAATAAACCGCAGGATTGATCGCATTCGGACCAAGGTTGGCCATCAGCACCGTATATCCGTCCGCGGCCGATTTCGCCACGAGTTCGCTGGCGATGATGCCGTTGGCGCCCGGCCGGTTCTCGATGACGACCGATTCTCCCCAAGCCTGGCTAAGCTTTGCGCTCAGCAGCCTGGCGGTGACATCCGAAGCACCGCCGGGCGGATAGGGCAAGACCACCCGGACCGGCTGGGCGGGCCAGTCCTTGGCTGCCGCGTGCTGCCACCCGGAGATCGCTGCCAGGCAAAGCAGGGCGGCGGACGCTTGTCGTAGATATCGATGCATGATGGGGTCTCCTGTCTCCTGATGCGATCCTGCTTCGGGATCGCGCTTGTGTTACGTGCGGTTCAAATCGTTCCTCCCTTGCGCAATACCGAAATCCGGTCCGCGGACCAGCCGAGGTCGCGGCTCAAGATGTCGTCCGTATGCTCGCCGAGCACTGGCGGGGCACGCCGATACTCGACGGTGGAGCGGGAAAACTTGATTGGGTTGGCGATCTGCGGCGCGATCGCTCCGCTGCCATGGGGAAGCGAGAACACCATGCCGCGCGACCGCACTTGCGGATCCGACAAGGCCTGCGGAATCGAATGGATCGGTCCGCACGGAACGCCGGCGGCTTCCAGTCCGACCAGCCAGGCTGCCGTGTCGCGGCCACGAAATCGGTTCGCCAGCAAGCACACCAGGCTCTCGCGGTGCTTCAGGCGCGCGGCGTTGGTCGTGTAGCGCTCGTCGCGTGCCAATTCGCCCAGGTCCAGTGCGCCGCACAGGGCGCCGAACTGCCGGTCGTTGCCGACTGCAACGATCAGCGCGCCATTGCTGGTCGCGAACGATTGGTACGGCGCGAGGTTCGGATGGGCGTTACCCCAACGTCGTGGCTCGGAACCCGCTACCAGGAAGTTGGAAGCCTGGTTCGCAAGCCACGCGACCTGCGTGTCGAGCAGGCTCATGTCGATGTATTGGCCGCGCGCGCTCTCGACCCGTTCGAACAAGGCGCTGACGATGGCCACCGACGCGTACATCCCTGTCATCAGGTCCGAGATAGGTACGCCGCATTTCTGCGGCCCTCCGCCGGGGAGGTCGTCGCACTCGCCGGTGATGCTCATGAGCCCACCCATGGCCTGCACAACGAAGTCGTAGCCGGCCCGGTGACTGTACGGCCCGGTCTGCCCGAAGCCGGTGATGGAACAGTAGACCAGGCGTGGATTGAGCTCCGCCAACGTGTCGTAGTCCAGGCCATAGCGCCGCATGTCGCCGCATTTATAGTTCTCGACGAAGACGTCGGCCGTCTTCGCCAGTTCGCGGAGCACGGCCTGTCCCGCCTCGCTGCTGACGTCCACGGTGATCGAGCGCTTGCCACGATTGGCGCAAAGAAAATAGGCCGACTCAGCCGTCGGGGTGCCGTCTTCCCGGGCCAGGAAGGGCGGCCCCCAGGCGCGCGTATCGTCCCCGCTGCCGGGCCGCTCCACCTTGATCACGTCGGCACCGAGGTCCGACAGCAATTGGGTGCTCCACGGTCCCGCAAGGATGCGGCTCAGGTCGAGCACCCGGATGCCTTCCAAAGGTCCTGCCATGGTCTTGCCTCCTGTAAATGCCAGAGCGCTTCAGCTCGGGTCGAACAGTACGCCGGGATTCAGGATCTGCTTAGGGTCGAGCGCTTGCTTTGCCGCCTTCAGCGCGGTGCAGAACAGCTCGGGCCGCTCCTTGTCATACCAGGGCCGATGGTCCCGTCCGAGCGCGTGGTGGTGCGTGACGGTGCCGCCGGCGTCCACCATGGCCTGTTCCGCCACCCGCTTGATCGCCATGTACTGCTCGGGAATACGGGCCTTGTCCCCATAGGCAAACCAGGTGAAGTAGGGCGCAGGGCCGTCCGGATACAGGTGGGTGAAGCGGCAGGTCACCGAGCCCGGGCGGCCCGTCACTTCGCGGATGATGCGATGCGTCTCGGTCTTGACGTGCTGGTGAAGCGCGGCGAAGCGGTCCCATGTGACGGCTGTTTCCATGGTTTCGCGCATGACGCCGCGTGCAATGGCGTACTCGCGCAGATAGGGTCCGCGCAGGAACTTGTTGCGCCAGCTTGCCGTAGCCGAATCGGCGCCTTCCTCCTTGGTTGACGGAGCGATATCCCAATCGCCGGCGCATGCTGCGCAGATCTCCAGCGCGCGCGCCATCCACGCATCGACCGGATGATCCGCCGACTCGAAGCCCAGCACGAGGATGTCGTAGGTGCCGTCGCTGGAGCCGGTGTAGGCTGCCTCCTCGCGCTCGACCAACCGCGCGTTCGCGGGGTTCAGGCCCGACTGGGACAGCAGCCGCGTCGCCTCCACGGCCCGCGCATAATCGCGGAAGCGCACCGTGGTCTGCTTGCGGAAGACCGGGCGGCGGTGCAGCTTGACCCAGGCCTCGGTAATGATGCCAAGCGCGCCCTCCGAGCCCAGGAACAGCCGGTCGGGATTGGGGCCCGCGCCCGATACCGGAAAGCGGCGCGACTCGATATTGCCCGCGGGAGTCACGACCTTGAGGCTTTCGATGTGGTCGTCGATCTGCGTGTATGCGGTGGCGAAATGCCCGGCGGCGCGGGTCGCGATCCAGCCCCCCAGCGACGAGAACTCCCATGCCTGCAGGAAAAAGCGCATGGTCAGCCCGGTCGGCTTGAGTTGACGTTCCAGGCTCGGCCCGAGCACGCCGGCCTGGATGCGCGCGGCTTGCGAAGTCTGGTCGACTTCCAGCACCCTGTCGAAATGTTTTAGGTCGAGTGTGAGGACGCCTCGGTAGCGATCGTGCTCCGGAGGGTTCACCCCGCCGACCACGCTGGAGCCGCCGCCGTAGGGAACGACGGCGAGCTGTTGGCGGCCGCACCAGTCAAAGAGATCGACGATCTCCTGTTCGGTCTTGGGATACGCGACGACGTCTGGCGGATTCGGGAACTCCTTCCGAATGGCCCGCGCCACGTCCACCGTACCGGCGCCATAGGTGTGATAAAGGCGGTCATAGTGGTCGGTCGTGCAGATCTCGCGCAGCGTTGCCGGCGGCTGAACGCGCGGGGCGCGGAGCTCGATTTCGTTCGCAGTGGGGAAGGGCATGGCCTCGAAGTGCTCGACGCCTAGCAGCCGGCCCCACGCGGCCTCGAACTCCGAGATTTCCTCCGGCGTGACAGTGTCCCCTTCGTAGCCCCAGCCATAAAACTTCCGACGGCGTTCCTGCATGTCGATGTCTCCTTCGTGGTTCTCGTTTAATGTAATCGATTACATTTTAGTGCAACAAATATTGCACAGCCGCAGATTGGACGGCCAAACTGGAAATGCAATCGATTACATCAGTCTAGGCGGAGGGAGAACGATGTCAAGGACGAAAGGGTGATTCTCAGCAGAAGCGGGACGACGATGGGAGGCATGGGCAGAAGCGGGGCAAGGGATTGAGGGCCAGGGGCACGGGTCGGCGGGCGCGCTGCTGTCGTATCCGCAGTCGACGTGCGAACCCGCTTGCCGCGAATCACGCCGCGCAAACTCTGCTGGTTCCTTGCGGCACGCCCGCCTGGATGCAGATGTGCTTCAACTCGGTAAAGTCGGCCAAGGCGTCGTACCCGTGGAGCCGTCCAAGTCCGCTCTGCCGATAGCCGCCCGTCTCCGCTTCGGCGAACAGGCGGTTGTGGTCGTTGACCCAGACGGTGCCGTTTCGCAAGGCCCGCGCAAGCCGCATGGCACGCTCGCCTTGTTGCGTCCACACGCTGGCGGACAGGCCGAAGACGGTGTTGTTGGCTTTTGCCAGTGCCTCGTCTTCGGTCGCGAAGGTCTCGAGCGTGGCGAACGGACCGAAAATTTCCTCTTGGCAGAAGGAGGCATCGGGGTCGCTGTGTTCCACCAGCGTGGGGCTCAAGAAGGCGCCACGCGCTAGCGCGCCGGTTGGCATGGCGCCGCGCAGCAGTACCGAGTCAGCCTCGTCGCAGGCGCGCTCGACGAGGGCGCTGATCGCTGCGCGCGTCGGGTAGTCGATCAGCGGGCCGATTTGCGTGTCTGGCTCGATGCCGGGGCCGAGGCGAAACGCGGCAAGGGCCGCAGTCAAGTGCCTGCGCATCTGCGGTGCGATGGCCTCGTGTACCAGTATGCGCCGCGCCGCCGTGCATTGCTGGCCCGAGATGATGGTGGCCGCTAGCGCTAGCCGTTTCGCAACCGCCTCCGTGTCGACGTCATCGAACACCAGGCAGCACGATTTCCCGCCGAGTTCTAGCGAGAGCTTTTTCACACTATCCGCGGCGGCAATCATGATCTTCTTGCCGGTCGCGGTAGATCCGGTAAAGCTCACCACATCCACGTCGTGCGAACGCACCAGGCGGTCCGATGCGGCATAGCCCGTTTCGCAGACGAAATTGACGGCGCCGGCCGGCAGGCCGGTCCGCTCGAACAAGCGCAGCATGGCCGCTGTGAATAGCGTGGTTTGCGCAGCAGCCTTGACCACTGCCGTGCAGCCGGCGGCGAGCGCCGGTGCGAGCGAGCGCACGAGCAGCACCGCCGGCGCGTTCCAGGGGACGATGATGGCGGCGACGCCGGCCGGCTCTCGCAGGATGGTCGATATCGTGCCGGGCTCCGGCTCCAGCACGTGGCCCGGAATGTGCCGCGCCAGCCCGGCGTAATAGCGGACTTCCGAGATGGCGGCGCCGATCTCGCCCCGGGCCTGCGCGATGGGCTTGCCGTTTTCGGCGGTGAGCAGTCGGGCCAAGGCCTCTCGCTCTCCTTCGAGCGCGCCAGCCCAGGCGAGCAGCACATTCTGCCGCAGGCGGGCATCGTGGCCCCACGTCGTGCGTTCAAAGACGTGCCGCGCGGCGGCAATGGCAGCGCCGGCTTCCGTCGTCCCGCCGTCCGGGAATTTTCCGATCAGGGTTCCGTCCGCGGGGTTGATGCTATCGGCACAAGGCTCGCCGGACCAGGTGCCGGAAATCCAGTGTTGCGCGTTCATTCGTTGTTCTCCTTGTTCGAGTCTGGACTGTCGGAAGACGCAGCGGCACGCGACGCGCGCTGGATCTCGCCGGAAATGATGCCGATCAGCGCTTCCGCGGCGGTGCTGGGCGGGCGGCGGGGGTGACTGATGCGCACGATGTGCCGGACAAGACGAGGGGCGATGATGGAGTGCGCACGCAATGTGCCGTGGCCTACCGCGCGCTGCACCGCTATGCGGGGCAAGATGGTCGCCATGTTCGTCGACTCGACCAGCTTGACGATCGTGCCGAGCGCGTCGACCTCGTATTTCGGTGTGAGCATCAGGTCGAACTGGTGCGCCGCGCTGTCGAGAACGCCGCGCAGGCCGTGGCGTTTGGTTGGCAGGACCAGTTCCACCTGGGTAAGACTGGACAACTGGACCGAGGCGGGCAGATCCGGGCCGTGGGCGGCGCTCGTTGCCAGCACCATTTCCTCGTCCAGCAGCGGCCGGGAGTCAAGGGACAATTGGGCGCGGGGCTTGTTGATGATGGCCACATCCAACTGACCGCCCGCTACCCAATCGATCAGCGTCGTGCTGTAGCCGTCAGCCACGGTCACCTCCACTTGCGGGTAACGCGCGCGGAAGCGGGCGAGCGACTCGGCGAGCGCGCCGTCCGCGATCGAGGCGATCAAGCCGATTGTGATACTGCCGGAAATGATCTCCTCACGTTGCACCAGTTGTTCACGCGCATGCGTGATGTCGCGCATGATGGGCAGAAAGAGCCCGTACATCTGGCGGCCTGCCGGGGTTGGCGACATGCCGTGTGCGCCTCTTTCGAATAGCTTTTGATTCAGCTCTTCTTCGAGTTTTGCGATCTGCATGCTCAGTGCAGGCTGCACGATATGCAGTCGCTTGGCCGCTCGCGTGACGGAGCCGTCCTCGAACAGCGCAATAAAGTACTGGATTTGCTTTAAGTCCATGTGCCCGGTGTGCCGCATTAATCCATCAATAATAGTGATACATCAGATCAATTTATGTGAAGCGGTGATTTCGCGGCGCGGGGCGAGAATGCCGTTAAATGCCGCTGATCGTGCATTTCCTCGCGGCAGCGGAATAAAAAGCGGGGCGCTTCCGGGGGTCTCTCTATTAGCGTTGCGCGCTTGCCGTGTGTCATCAGGTCAAATACTTATATCAACAACGATGATATTTCGAATCAATAAACAGTATTAGACCTGATGTAGCTTCCTGACTAGGGAATCGCTGATTAAATCAGTGCGCGAGTCATCGAGGCATTGGGTGAGCGCGTTGTCATAAGCGTGTTCATGGTTCAGGTCCTGTGATGAAGCGACAGATCAGTTTT
>NZ_CAJZAI010000023.1 GCF_914271435.1 Cupriavidus laharis
CCAACTCGCTGCCACCACTTGCTTGCCTCACCCGTCGATTCGAAATCGCGAGTAAACGCCTTCTTAGCCCGGTTTACAACCCCATCGTCACGACTTGTGTGTAATGCAATGGGGTATTCCAGCAAGGCAAAAATGTTGGGGTTGAAGCCTTTCGGTGAATCGTCCTGGCGGAAGGCTAAGAAGACATACGAGGGAGACGATTCAGGAGGGGGTAAATGAACGGGGCTTCGTGAGAGTTATCGCTGCCCGTTCTGCAAATGCAAGCAGTAACTCTGCAGGAAGTTTGTGGGGCGACGATTGGTCTTGTTTACGTGGATAAAGGTGATGCATGGCGGGGCCATCTTTCAGGCCCGGTGAGTATGAGAAGCTTTCTGAGGTACAAAAGTCCATATATTGGGCGGCAATAAGCCTGGGGCTTACTGCGATTGCGTATCTCCTTCTCAAGGCTTACATGGGTTGGGAATTCTAGTCTGTGTTATTTGGGGCGGTTTTATATGGCAGTATTTCCGGGTCCCAATTCGGGGCAGTGCAAGAAAATGTTCAGGGAGCCAAAATTGGTTACTGCTTGAGTGTGACTGCAGCATTCTTGTGGATTTCCTACGTATGGACTCTTGATTAGTTATATGTTCACGTTGGATGTACTGATGCGACGTCCGTTGAGCTGATTTTTCTATACCGCTCAATACAGCCAAAGAAGACCTCTCTCCTTATGTTATTCAATTCGCCAAACGCGCACCGAAAGGCGCGCGGTGTCCCCCCTTTTGTCTCTTTTTTCCTGGCCCTGCCCTCCCTGGCCGCAGCCCAGTCCCTCCCATTCTTCCCCCCAGTCACCCCCAACGACGCCATCGAGCGCCGCCAGGAGCAGCAGCAGGAAGCCGCCAAGGAGCGCGCCATGGCCCGGCCGGACGTGCTTTCGCCCACCGCTGCCGAGCCCGCCAAGTCCGGCCCATTGATCCTCCCGACCGAGACACCTTGCTTCCCAATCCAATCCGTAGTCTGGGACGGCGCCGACGCCTTCACCTGGCTGACCCGCGAATCAGACATCCTCATCACCCAATGCGCGGGCAAGCAAGGCCTGCAAGCCATCCGCGACTACTTCTCCGCACGCCTCGTGACCGAAGGCTTCGTCACCACGCGCGTATTCATTCCCGAGCAAAACCTTTCCACCGGCACGCTGCGCCTGCAGATCGTTGCCGGCCACATCAATCAGGTGAAGTCTGACGGCGCGCCCGGAGGGTGGCGCATGGCGCTGCCCACCGGACCAGATGGTCTGGTCAACCAGCGCGACCTGGACCAGGGCATGGAGAACATCCGCCGCCTGCAGGGCCAGGCCGATGCGACCGTTGACCTCATACCGGGCGACGACCCCGGCGAGGCCGACCTGATCATCAAGCCGGGCACCGGCAAGCGCTGGCACGGCCTCATCACGGCGGACAACGCCGGCCTCGACAACACGGGCAAGTACCAGATGGGCGGCACCCTGACCGTGGATTCGCCGCTGTTCCTGTACGACAGCCTCTCCGTCTCCGGCAACACCAACGCCAACTACGGCAACGGCTCGGCCGGCACGCGCTCGTCGGCGATCAACTACAGCATCCCGTTCGGCTACTGGAATGCCTTCTTCAACGCGAACCAGTCGCACTACAAGCAGACCGTTGCGGGCTTCGATGGCGACATCGTCTATGGCGGACGGAACACGCAAATTGAAGCGGGACTCGGCTATGTGCCGTTGCGCAATGCCTCGGGCAAGACGAGCCTCTACGGCAAGGTATTCCGCAAGTCGGCCAGCAGCAGCATCAATGACCTTGACTTGCCGGTTCAGCATCGCGACTTTGTCGGCTACGAGCTGGGCGCATCGCATCGCCAGTACTTCGGGGCGAGCGTCTTCGATATCGGCGCAGCATGGCGCCAGTCACTGCCGAGCCATTCGAAATCTCCAGGTTTCGTACTGGGCGATCCTGCCTGGGACGGCAAGTCAGAGATCCTGCTGGGCAACCTGGGCTTGATGATTCCGTTCCAGGTCAGTGGCCAGCGCCTGCGCTACCAGGGCACAGTGCGGATGCAATACGCACCGACGCGCATCCTGCCTTCCGACTACTTCGTGATCGGCAACCGCTACTCGGTCCGCGGCTTTGATGAGCAACTGACCCTCGCCGCGGAGAATGGCGTGACGATGCGCAACGACCTGGCCTGGCCGATTGGCAACACGGGGCAGGAGGCGTTCGTGGGCTTCGACATGGGTCACGTCAGCGGCCCGTCGGCGGCGTTCCTGGCCGGGCAGTCGCCGATGGGCGCGGTGATCGGTGCACGTGGACGATGGCGGCTGGGCAGTCTTGCCTCGCTGTCGTACGAGGTCACGCTAGGTACGCCGGTCAGGAAGCCGGAAAATTTCCGAACACACGGCGCCAACATCGCCGCGCAGACGGGACTGGAGTTCTGAGCCAGCGCGCCTCCATCAGTCTCCCGACACCACCGCCTTCTCCCGCTTGACCGCTTCCCTCCGCGCCGCCGCCGCCTTGCGCCGCTCATGCCGCTTCAGGCTCACCTGCTCAAACCGCCACATCACATAGCAGAACGCCAGGAACGGCCACAGCCACCCGAGCCATTGCGCCAGGCTGTTGAAATGCACGAAGCGCCCCATGCGCCAGCCCTGTTCGGAGATCCACGCATACGGGTTGGACGGCAGCACATTGGTGAGCACGACCAGCGTGATCAGTGCGGCCATGGCCAGGACCGTGCGCAGCCAGCGCGGCACGTACAGCAGCAGGGCCAGGGCCAGCGAACTGGTCAGCAGCGCGAAGCGGCCGCCTTCCGACAGCCAGTTGAAGGCGTTGCCATCGGGGAACTGCAGTTCGGCCACGGTGGCCTTGAGCAGCAGTGCCGTCGCAAGCAGGCCGGCCAGGATGCGCAGCATCGGCGCGTGCCGGCGCATCGAGATCGACGCGAACAGCCCTGTGCCCAGCCAACTGCTGGCCGTCACCAGTGTCTCCAGCATCTGCTGGCTCTGCATGTCGTCGGGGCGCAGGCCGATGCTTTCCTGCCATGCCGGCAGATTGGGCACCAGCATCTGCAGCACCTGCATGGGCCACGAGTCCGGGTCGGTCAGCCATTCGCGCACGATGCCGCCCATGCCGAACAGGTGCTCCTGTGGAAAGATCTGCGCGAACGGCCACAGCAGCAGCAGGATGATGGCGAAGCTCGCATGCGGTTCGAACCATGCGGTGCGCAGCTGCGTGAGCGTGCCACGGTCGATCAGCGCGGACGTGAATGGCGCCACCACGGCGCCGCCGAGCAGCGCGCCCAATGCATTGGTGATGAGATCGATGTTCGAGGAGATGCGGCTCGGCAGCCAGGTCTGCAGGGCTTCCATGCAGCCGGAGAGCAGGGCCCCCGCCGCCAGCGCGATCAGCGTGGCGCGCGCGCCCGACACGCGCGGATGCAGGGCGAGCACCACCAGCGCGCCCAACGGACAGTAGCCGAGCACGTTGGTCAGCAGGTCGAACTCGGTGATGTAGCGCGGCTTGGGCGCGCTCAGGAACGCAAACGGCGAGATGCCGTTGTCGACCCAGCCGCTGAACGGATACAGGCTCGCGTAGACCACCAGCAGCGTGAAGCACACCAGGCCGACCCGCGCGAGTGGCGAGTGCTTTGGCCCGTTCGCCTCAGGCAGCGGTGCCTGCGGCGGCATGGCGGGCGGCGGAGGGGGCGGTATGGTGGCCGGCACCATGGTGCTGCTGCCCTACCTGCCCTGCAAGGGCAGCGTGGCGAGCCACGCGAGCATGTCGGCGATGACCTTGTCGGTGCCATCCGCCAGCGCCTTGACGCCGCCCGCACCGTCGGCGCTTGGCGCCGGCTCGCGCGCGGTGAAGGTCTGCTGGCCGATCATGCCATGGTGGTACACCGTGGCGCGCACGCGCACCACGCCACGGCTGTCGGTGGCGCTGTCGAACACCTGCTCGAACTCGAGCATGTCGATCTTGAGCGCGGGCACCGAGGTGTCGCCGAACCACGTGAGCGCGCCACGCGCCGCCACGGCCTCGCGCAGGCGGCCGTCGAACAGCTGCGTGGGTGGCATCACCCAGCGCTGCGTGGCATACGACTGCAGCCGCTGGGCCTGCGCGTACTGCAGGCGGTAGAAAAGCGAATTGCCTTCCATCCACGTCGGGCCGTCGGTCTGTGCGATGCGCAGCCTGGGCAGCGTGCCGGCCGCGGACTGGGTGGACAGCGGGGGCCCCAGGTCATAGGTGGTGATGGGCGCGGAAGTGCGGGTAAGCGCGCAGCCGGCAAGCGCGGACACGATGGCCAGCACGGCGAGCAGGGTCCTGGCGGCGCGGCGGGCGGTGGGCAGGGCTGGTGTCGATGTCACGGTTGGCCTCGGTGGGTCAGGGCTGGCATGTCGGTCACGGGGCGCGGAAGCCGGGCTCGCCCGGGCCCGGCACCGGCGTCGGCGAACCGAACAGCAGGCTGTTCGGGCTGTCGCTGAATTGTCCGGCGGCGCGGTCGAACGTGCGCGCGGTTTGCCGCGCGTCGCGCGCCAGGCCGTTGATCTGCGGCAGCGTTTCCTGGCTGAGCGTGCCGGCGGCAGACTGGATCGATTCGGCCGCGCCTTGCAGGTCGCGCCCGACTGTATCGACCGTACGCAGCACCGTGCCGTTCGGATTGGACAGTTCCTGCGTGAGCCGGCGTGTCGATTCCAGCGTCGCGTTGAGATTCTCGGCCACCCGCGGCAGGCGCGCCGCCGCGGGCGCGAGCGATGCCGACAGGCGCGAGTAGTCCTCGGCGGTCTTGTGGATCGAGCGGATGGCCGCCATCAGCTCGGCGCGGTTGCTGGTCTGGAACATGTCGTTGAGCGAGGTCATTATCGTCTCGACCTGCGTGAGCAGCGAATCGCCGCGCTTTTCCAGTTCCTCGAAGAAGCCCGGCCGCATGGCGATACGCGCCACGGCCTTGGGCGAGGTGTGCAGCGGCGGCGAGGCGCCGTTGCCTTCCTGCGCGGCGGTGTCGTCGAGCTGCACGTAGGCGATGCCGGTCACGCCCTGGAAGCCCAGCGTGGCGTATGTGGTGCGCGTGATCGGCGTGTCCTGGTTCACATTGACGCGCACGATGATCTGGCCGGGCACCTGCGGGTCGAAGCGGATCGACACTACCTTGCCCACCTCCAGGCCGCGGTACTTCACATCCGCCTGCGGGCCCAGGCCATTCACCGTGGAGCGCGTGATCAGGTCGTACGGCACGCGTACGGCGTGGTCGCTGCTGAACCAGAAAATCGCGAACAGCACCAGCACGGCCAGGCCGATCGTGAACACGCCGGCAAGGAATGCGTGTGACTTGTTTTCCATCATGCTTCTCCAGATTGCGCGGCACCGGGGGCCGGGTGCAGGGCCTGCATCGCACGCTGCGCGCGTTCGCCGAGGAAGTACTCGTGGATGAACGGGTGGTCCACCTTGACGACCTCGTCAATCGGCGCCGCGGCCAGCACCTTGTGGTCGGCCAGCACAGCCACGCGGTCGGACAGCGCCACCAGCGTGTCCAGGTCGTGCGTGATCATGACCACGGTCAGTCCCAGTTCGCGGCGCAACTCGCGAATCAGCGCCACGTAACCGTCGGAGGCCATCGGGTCCAGGCCGGCGGTGGGCTCGTCCAGGAACACCAGCTCGGGTTCCAGCGCCAGCGCACGTGCCAGCGCCACGCGCTTGACCATGCCGCCGGAAAGGTCGGCGGGCATCTTGTCGGCATCGCGCGCCGACAGGCCTACCATCTGCAGCTTGAGCAGGGCTGCCTGGCAGATGAGATTGTCGGGCAGGGCCCGGAGTTCACGCAGCGGCAGCGCAATGTTGTCGATGACCGACAATGCCGAGAACAGTGCCCCGCCCTGGAACTGCAAGCCCCAGCGATTGCGCAGCGCCTGCAGCTGTGCGGGTTTCAAGTGGTTCGGGTCTTCGCCAAAGACACGGATCGACCCCGAAGTGGGCCGCTCCAGCCCGACGATCTGCCGCAGCAGCACCGTCTTGCCGCTGCCAGAGCCGCCCACGATGGACAGCACTTCGCCGCGGTACACGTCCAGGTTCACCCCGTCGTGCACCACGGCCTTGCCATAGCGCTTGACCAGGTCGTGCACCTCGATGACGGGATCGCCGCGGGCGGGTGCCGGGGGCGCGGTGAGTGTGGTGGGCGCGGCGGGCATGGGGGGCATATTCACAGGCCCACGTCCTTGAACATCACGGCGAAGATGGCATCGGCAATGATCACGATGGTGATCGACACCACCACCGACGCCGTGGTGCCTTCGCCCAGGCTTTGGGTATTGGGCTTGATACGCAGCCCGAAGTGGCAGGCTGCCAGCCCGATCAGCATGCCGAAGGCCACGCCCTTGCCCAGGCCCAGCCACAGGTTGGCCACGGGCACGGCGTCGGGCAGCGCACGCAGGAAGTAGGTCGGGCTGATGCCGAGCTGCACGCGCGCGGCGATGATGCCGCCGGCCAGTGCCAGCACGTCCGTCCACGCCACCAGCAGCGGCATGCACACGGCCAGCGCGACCACGCGCGGCATGATCAGGCGGAAGCCGTGGGAAATGCCCATGACGCGCATGGCGTCGAGCTCTTCGGTCACGCGCATCACGCCGATCTGCGCGGTAATTGCTGAGCCCGAGCGCCCGGCGACCAGGATCGCGGCCAGTACCGGGCCAAGTTCGCGGATCACGGCCATGCCGAGGATGTTGACGATGAAGGTGCTCGCGCCGAACGTGCGCAGCTGGTTGGCCGACAGGTACGACAGCACGATGCCGATCAGGAAGCCGACCAGTGCCGTGATGCCGAGCGCCTTGTAGCCGATGTTGTAGATATTGGCCGAGATCTCGCGCCACGGGCCGCGCTGCGGCATGCGCACGAAGCGGATCAGGTCGAACGTGAGTTGCCCGAGCATGCCCACGCCGTTGGCGGCCTGCGCGCCAAACGACAGTACCGAGGCGCCGAGCACCGTGATCGGGTTGAAGCGCTCGACGATATGCTTCTTCCAGCCCTCCGCATGCAGGCAGGCAATGCGCTCGAACACGCGGCGCTGGCCCGGGCTCGCTTCGAGCCGCGCCGGCAGCTTGCCGTTCCAGGCTTGCCACAGGAGTTGCCCGCCGACATGATCGAGCTTGTCCACGCCGGCCAGCGACCAGTGCGCATCATCTGGCGTCTGGGAGAGCTCGTGCAGGCGCGAGCGCATCGCGCGGGCCTGGTGGCAACCTGCCAGGCCGAGCGCGGTCCAGTCGCCACACAGCTGTACGCTGACGGTTCCGTCCTGGCGCGTGATGTTGAAGGCAGGCGTCGTCTGGCTTTCCAAGGGCTGGGCAATGTGATGGCTTAGTCCCGATTCTAAGCCACAGGCTGGGGTGGCGCGAGGAAAGGGTGGCCCGCGGCTACAATGCGGCCTTGGAACCGGCGTGCACGGCGCGGCGGCTCCCGTGGTCGGCCTGGCCGGCTCCGCTTACCGGTTTTCTACGTCCTTTCCACGTCCTTTCCACGCCCTTTCCACGTTCCCCCATGACCGCCGCCGCTGATCCACTGCCCGCCAACGCGCAACCCTGGTGCATCGACGCCGCCGCCCTGCGCGCCGCGCTGCCGCTGGCGCTGCAAGGGTGGGCGCTCGAACTGGTCGAAGAGACCGGCTCCACCAACGCCGACCTGACGCTGGCCTGCCGGCAGGCGCCGTGGTCGGACGCCGGCATCCTGCGCCTGGCCTACCGCCAGACCGCCGGCCGCGGCCGGCAGGGCCGTCCGTGGCAGGGGCAGGCGGGGCTGACTTTCTCGGTGGCGCTGCCGCTGGCATTGGCGCCGTCCCGGCTGAGCGGCCTGAGCCTGGCCGTCGGGCTGGCGCTCGCGCAGGCGCTGGGCGATGTCGATGCGGGCCTGGGCGAGCGCGTGAGCCTGAAATGGCCCAACGACCTGCAGATCGACGGGCGCAAGCTCGCCGGCATCCTGATCGAGGCCGTGCCGGCCGGCCCGCAGCGCGTATGGGCCGTGATCGGCATCGGCCTGAACCTGGTGCGCGATCCGCAGATGGAGGCCGCGCTCGGACGCGAACTGGCCGGCGTGGCGGAGGCCATGCCGGGCTTCGACGCGTCGCGCGACGCGACCAGTCTGCTGGCCGCCGTGCTTACGCGGCTGGGTGCGATGCGCGATGTGTTCCTGGCGCAGGGCTTCGCGCCCATGGCGGCAGAGTGGTCGGCACGCGACGCCTATCGCGACCAGCCCGTGCGGCTGCTGCACGACGGCCAAGTGCTGGCCGAGGGCATGGCGCGCGGCGTCGACGGCGAGGGGCACCTGCTGCTGGAAACACCCGCGGGTCTGGAGCGCATTACAAGCGGCGAGTTGTCGCTGCGGCCAGCCGGAGGCGCGGCATGACTGCGCCCGTGCTGCTGATCGATGTCGGCAATACGCGCCTGAAATGGGCCTGGTGCGAGGCTGGCCGTCCGACCGCCGCGGAGGCGGGGCGGCTGCCGACGCCATGGCAACACAGTGGCGCGGTCACGCATGCGGAGGATGGCGCCATATACGCGCTGGCCAAGGCAGCGGAGGCCTTGCGCGGCAGCGGCCCGATGCCGTCGGTGTGGATCACCAACGTGGCGGGGCCGGCGATTGCCAATCTGGTAGATGCCGCGCTCGTGGTGGCTTTTGGTGCTAGCCCGCCGGTGCAATGGGTGCGCACCACCGCCGTCCACGGCGACCTCGTCAACGGCTACCGTGAACCTGCGCAGCTCGGCGTGGATCGCTGGGTCGGCAGTATCGGCGCGCACCGCTGGCTGCCGGGCGAAACCTTGCTGATCGTCACGGCGGGCACGGCCACCACGCTCGATATCGTCACGGCGCAGGCCGGCGGCCAGGCACGCTTCGAAGGCGGGCTGATCCTGCCGGGCCTGGCGCTGATGCTGGGCACGCTGGCGCGCAACACGGCGCAACTGCCGGCGCTGGATGTGGAAGACACCGGCACGGCAGCCGCCACGCGCCTGCCCTGGGCCGACAACACGCACGACGCCATTGCCGCGGGCTGCCTGGCCGCGCAGGCCGGTGCGGTGGAGCGTACCTGGCGCACGCTGAGCGGGCGCGGCCCCACGCGTTGCCTGCTGTCCGGCGGCGCGGGTCACGCGCTGGCGGGCGCGCTCGCCGTGCCGTTCGAGATGCACGATAATCTCGTGCTGCTTGGGTTGCACGCGATGGCAACGGCCTGAGCAACACACTGCCGCCGTCATCCCTGCGTCCCCGCCATCGTCAACGCGTCGACCTTTTCACACCGCGCCGTCCCATGTTCCGCCTAGGCCCGCCCGACCAGCCGCGATGGCTGTCGATTTCGCTGCTGCTGCTCCTGCTGGCAAACATCGTCCTGCTCGCGGCGGTGCTGGGCGCGTTCGGCCCGGACCCGCTGTCGGGCTGGTTCGGCACGCCGCGCGAACCGGCGCGGCTGCGGCAGCAGGTCCGCACCGAGCGCATGGAGCTTCAGCCCGCAGAACCCGCGTCAGGCGCGGCCCCCGAGGCGGCGCCGCGCAGTGCGGGGCCGGCCGGCAAGGTCCTCGCGGTGGCCGCGAGCGCGGGCCGCGACGGCCAGTGCGTGGAAATCGGAGGGTTCAGCGCACAGACTGCGCGCCGCGCGGCGGAGGACCTCTCCGGCGGTTCCTGGCAGGTAGAGCAGTTCGAGCGCCGCGAGGAGGTGCGTTGGTGGATCCACCTGCCGGCCCAGCCCACGCGCGAGAACCTCGAGCGCAAGCTCGCCGAACTGCGCCGCCGCAACGTGACCGACTATTCGGTGGTGACAGGCGGCCCGCAGGAAGCGGAGTCGTTCACCGTGTCGCTGGGCCTGTTCCGCGAACGAGAGCATGCCGAGCACTACCTGGAAACCCTGCGCGGACAAGGCGTGCGCACCGCCGTGCTGGCTGACGCGCCACGCCCGCTCACGCGCCAGTGGCTGCGCGTGCGGGGTGCCGACGAAGCGGCGCGCGCACGGCTGGACGCCATGCGCCAGCGCTACGGCGCTGAGACCCTGCTGACCTGCGGCGCTGCCTGAGGGACCGGTTCGGGAAGAGGAAGGGGATGCCGGGGGCGTGCCCCGGCGCGACCCTCAACGATGCTGCCTGACCTTGGTCAGCAGCTTGGTGGTGGAGCGGTCGTGCAGGAAGGGGATGGCGATGGCCTGCCCGCCCCAGCTGCGCACCAGGCGCGTTTCCTCGAGCGTTTCGATGTCGTAGTCGCCGCCCTTCACGTAGATGTCCGGACGCACCTGGCGGATCAGCTCGACCGGGGTCTGCTCGCGGAACATCGCCACCAGGTCCACCGAGGCCAGCGCGGCCAGCAGCGCCATGCGGTCGGATTCATGGTTCAGCGGGCGGTCGTCGCCCTTGCCCAGCATCCTGACCGAGGCGTCGCTGTTGACGCCCACGACCAGGCTGGCGCCGAGTTCGCGCGCCTGGGCCAGGTAGGTGGCGTGGCCGCGGTGCAGGATGTCGAAGACGCCGTTGGTGAACACCAGCGGGCGCGGCAACGTGGCAATGCGCGCGGCCAGCGCGGCGGCATCGTCGGGTGGGGTCAGTTTGGATTCGAAGGCGGGTACGGACATGTCTGGGGCCAGGTTTTGCATCCCCGGAATGGTACCCCGGCTTGGCGAAGCTGCGGCCGGATCAAATCATCTGATGGAGCACCAATGAAAAAAGCCCGATCGGATCCGATCGGGCTTTTTTCGGTCAGCGAGGAAAGTTTCCGGGGCTCAGGCCGGTTGCTCGCCGCCGGTGCCTTGCAGGCGCGTATTCAGTTCCTTGCGATAGCGGTTAAGGTCCTGCACCGTTTCGAAGGTGCGCTCGAACAGCAGCGACATATTGTGCAAGATCCGTTCGATGACCTTCTTTTCCCAGCCTTCGTCAAAGCGGATCTGCTCGTCCAGCCACTTTTCCAGCCAGTCGGGATCCGGCAGGCGCGACTGCACGGTGTCGTTCGGGAACAGCGCCTTGTTGACGTGCAGGTTGGTCGGGTGCAGCGGCTTCTCGGTGCGGCGCGCCGACGCCATCAGCACGCCGATCTTGGCGAACGCGGCGCGCGCGTTGTCGCCGAACTGCGCCAGGTACTTCTTCATGTAGCGCAGGTAGGCGCCGCCGTGGCGGGCTTCGTCCTGCGACAACGTGCGGTAGATATGCTTGATGACCGGTTCCGAGTGCCATTCGGCGGCGCGGCGGTACCAGTGGTTCAGGCGGATTTCGCCGCAGAAGTGCAGCATCAGCGTTTCCAGCGGCGGGGCCGGGTCGAACTCGAAGCGCACGGCGTGCAGCTCTTCCTCGGTCGGCACAAGGTCGGGGCGGAAGCGGCGCAGGTACTCCATCAGCACCAGCGAATGCTTCTGCTCCTCGAAGAACCAGATGCTCATGAAGGCCGAAAAGTCGGAGTCGTGGCGGTTGTCGCGCAGGAACATCTCCGTCGCCGGCAGGGCCGACCATTCCGTGATGGCGTTCATGCGGATGGTCTTGGCCTGGTCGTCCGTCAGCAGGCTGGCGTCGAAGGACTCCCAGGGGATGTCCTTGTCCATGTGCCAGCGGACCGCTTCCAACGATTTGAACAGTTCGGGGTAGAGCATGGTAAGCCTTTGAAATTACGGGCGGATTCTACCAGACGCGAATTATTCTCTATTCCCTTTTTTAGGGCGGATCGCCGCAAATGCAACGACTATCGCAGCGGTTCGAGCGGATTCGGCGCCATTTTTGGGCGATTAGCGGTACGGACACGTAGCAATGTGCCAGCGGCGGCGCTTGCCTGTGTCCGACGCGCCTTTACAACACGGGCGCCTGGGTGACCAGCGCGGCGCGCGGCGGGCCGGAATCGCGGGCCGCCGGCGCGCCCGGGATGATGCCGTACAGGAAGGCCGCCAGTTCATCGGCCTGGGCCGCGGCGTCGCGTTCGCCGAGTGCGATCAGGGACTGCGTGAACTCGGGCTCGAACAGCAGATAGCTGGCGAACGCGGCGCCGCGCGCCTCGGTGCCGCCCAGCGGCGCCAGCAGCGCGCGCACGGTACGCGGCAGCTGCTGCAGGTGATCGGCTGCAATGGCCTCGATGGGCTCGCTCGGCGAGATCGTCATGACCTGCACGGGCCGCCAGCCTTCGGCATCGCCAGCCAGTTCCGGCATGCGCGAGAGCAGCCGGTTGATGTGGAGCAGGCGCTCCAGGTCGGCCGAGAGCCCGTCCAGGAAGATGCTCGCCAGCGCCTGTCCGCCCACCTGCGCCAGCGACGGATAGCCGCCGGCCGGCACGGTGTCGAACCAGCCAGGGCGCTGCCGCGACGCGGAGCCGATCGCGAGGATGCGCGAAGCACCCAGGTGGATGGCCGGCGACAGGGGCGACATCTGGCGCATGGTGCCGTCGCCGAACCACTCGTGATGGCCATCGAGTTCCAGCGCCATGGCCGGGAACAGGAACGGGATGGAGGCCGACGCCAGCAGGTGGTCCACCGTGATCTGCGCGGGCATGGCAATGCGCTGGCTGCGGTGCCACGGATGGATGCGCCGGTGCGACTGGTAGAAGATCACGTGCCGGCCGGTGCTGTAGGACAGCGCGGTGACCGCGAACGCCTGCAGCACGCCGGCATCGAGGCTCGCCTGCACGCGCTGGCCGTCGAAGAGTTCGCCCAGCATGCTGCCAAGCGGCGCGTTGTCGAGCAGCGCGCGCGGCGCGTGCCGATGGGTGGCCCATCCAAACGCCAGCGCCGACAACCAGCGTGCGCCGGACACGCCCGCGCGCAACACGTCGGTGCGGTAGACGTCGTCGGTGTGGATGCCATGCCAGAGCGCAGACAGGCTGTCCGCGGCGGCCTGGAAGTCCGCTGCGTGGATCGCCAGGCCTGCGCCGTTGATGGCTCCCGCCGACGTGCCGGCGATAATGCCGAACGGAATCGGCGCATGGCTATGCCCATGCTGTGCCGCGATGCGCGCCAGGCCGCTGAGCACGCCGGCCTGGTAGGCCGCGCGCGCGCCGCCGCCCATCATGATCAGCGCGGTGGCGTTGCGTTGCACGCCGCCATGATGCCGATGAGATGGCGCGGCTTCGTGGCCGGGAAGGCTGTCTCTGTGCATGCGGTGGGCTGGGCGGCGTCGGGGCTTATTCCTTGCCGTTGTCCGGCGCGGTCTCGGGTTTGGTTGCCTTGGTGCCTGCTGGTGTCTTGCGCGCCGCGGTGCTCTTGGCAGCGGTCTTTGTGGCGCCCTTCGTTGCGGTGCCGTTCTTGCGCGCCGGTTCGGCCTTGGGCTTGTCCGTTTCGGCGGGCTTGGCAGCCGGCTTCTCGGCCGCGGCGGTACCAAAGCCGCCCATGCCGAACGGGGCAATGCTGGCTGCGGCTGCGCCGCTCGCGATCTGGTTGAACTGCTGCTGCAGCATGTCCCACCACAGCGATGCGTTGGGCGGCGGCGCAGTGTCCGCTGCCTTGCCGGCGGCTTCGGCCTGCGCGCCGGGTTCCGGCGCGTCTTGCGGAGTGGCCGCTTCGCCTGCCGGCTTATCGTCGGAGGCGGGGCGTTGCGGCGGTGGCGAGGCGCTCGGCGCAGTGGCGGCGCGCGCGACGTTTTCCATCGCAGACTGCATGGCTTCTGGCGACAGCGCATTGCCGAAGGTCTGCAGCGCGACCAGCGTGGCGCGCTGCACCTCCAGGCCCTGGATGGTGGTGTGCAGCAGGTTGGTGTTGAGCTGCAGCCAGCCTTCCACGGCCTTCAGGTCGTGAATGCGCTTGTCGAGCTCTTCCAGGTCCATGGGCGGCGTCATGGCCGCCTGCAGCCCGGGCATCAGGCTGCCGGGCAAGCCCGCGCTGCTGCCCCACAGCTTGCGCATGAGCTCGAAGCCGTTGGTGAAATCGGGAATCTGTCCGAACATGTCGTGCGCTCCGTGGTGGAGCCAGCCGGGCAGTCAGGGGGCGCCGCGGTCTGTCTCCGTCCGATCTGGTTGAACTACTTGAACTCAGGCGGCCGCTTCTGGCGCAGGCTCGCCATGCCTTCGTGCACGTCGGGGCCGGCAAAGCCCATGAATTCGAGCGCCAGCGAGGAATCGAAAGCGGGACCGGCCATGCGCAGCCAGTTGTTGAGGGCGTACTTGGTCCAGCGGATTGCCGTCTGCGAACCAGCCGCCAGCCGGTTGGCCACCTCGAACGCGCGCCCGACCAGTTCGTCTTCTTCCACCGCCAGCGAGACCAGGCCGATCCGCTCGGCTTCCTCGCCGCTGACCGACTCGCACAGCATCAGATAGTACTTGGCCTTGGCCATTCCGCACAGCAGGGGCCACACGATTGCGGCATGGTCGCCGGCTGCCACGCCCAGGCGCGTGTGCCCGTCGACGATGCGCGCGGTCTTCGCCACGATCGAGATATCGGCCAGCAGCCCCGCCACCAGGCCCGCGCCGACGGCCGGGCCGTGCATGGCGGAAACTACCGGCTTGTCGCAGTTGATGACGTTGTAGACGAGGTCGCGCGCTTCGTGCCACACGCGCGTGCGCGTCTCGAAATCATTGGCCATGTCCTCCACGAGCGACAGGTCGCCGCCGGCGGAGAAGCCCTTGCCCTCGCCGCGGATCAGCGCCACGCGCACGTCCGGGTCGGCCGACACGTCGCGCCAGATCTCGGCGAGCTCGCGGTGCATGCTGGCGTCCGCGGTGGCCAGCTTCTGGTTGGCGGACTGCGCCGCGCCCATGATGATTTCCAGGATCGGGCCATGCTGGCGCAGCGTGAGTGCGCGATAGCGTTCGTAGCGGGAGGACAGGGGCGCGGGGGCTGGGGTCGGTGTCGTCATGGCAGGCTGCGGAATGGAAAAAGGGCCGTGCCGGGTACATGGATTCATTTACCAACCGGCCGGTCGGTAAATTATATGCACATCCGGCACGGCCCTGTCTGGCCTGCGGCCTTGCGCTCAGGGCTGCGCCACGAGCTGGTCGATGGCGCCGAACACCGAGTGGCCCTGCGCGTCGAACATCTCGATCTTCACCGCGTCGCCGAACTTCATGAACTCGGTCGACGGCTTGCCGTCCTCGATGGTCTCCAGCATGCGCTTTTCGGCGATGCAGCAGTAGCCCTTCTTGCGGTCGACGTTGGAGATGGTGCCCGAGCCGACGATGCTGCCCGCGCGCACGTTGCGCGTCTTGCAGATATGCGCAATGAGCTGGCCGAAGTCGAACACCATGTCGGTGCCGCAATCGGGCTGGCCGACCTTCTTGCTGTTCCAGTGCACGGTCATGGGCAGGTGCACCTTGCGCTCGCGCCAGGCGTCGCCGAGTTCATCGGGCGTGACCGCCACCGGCGAGAACGCCGTGGCGGGCTTGCTCTGGAAGAAGCCGAAGCCCTTGCCGAGCTCGGCCGGGATCAGGTTGCGCAGCGACACGTCGTTGGCCAGCACCAGCAGGCGGATGCCTTCGGCGGCCTGCTCGGGCGTGGCGCCCATCTTCACGTCGCCGGTGATGATGGCCACCTCGGCCTCGAAGTCGATGCCGAAGGCTTCGCTCGCGCACACGATGTCGTCGTGCGGACCGAGGAAGTCGTCGGAGCCGCCCTGGTACATCAGCGGGTCGGTCCAGAACTCGGGCGGCATTTCGGCGCCGCGCGCCTTGCGCACCAGCTCCACGTGGTTGACATAGGCCGAGCCGTCGGCCCACTGGTAGGCACGCGGCAGCGGCGCCATGCAGTGCTTCGGGTCGAACGGGAACGGGTGGCGCGCGCGGCCCGCGTTGAGGGCGTCGTACAGATCCTGCAACTGCGGCGCGTAGAAGGCCCAGTCGTCCAGCACGGTCTGCAGCCTGCCGGCGATGTCGGCGGCGAAGTGGGCGGTCTTCAGGTCGCGCGAGACGACAACCAGCTGGCCGTCGCGCGAGCCATCCTTGAGGGTGGCGAGTTTCATGGTCGGTAGAGGCGTAATCGGGTCGGTGCGCGCGATGCTGGGTTGCCCGGGGCACCGCACGCGGCGGCCGTTAGTCTACCGTGATGCCTTTCGCCTTGATCAGCTTGCCCCAGCGCTCGGCTTCGGCGTGCGCGTATTGCGCGAACTCTTCCGGCGTGCTCGACACCGGCTCCACGCCGACGCCTTCCATGCGTTTCTGCACCTCGGGGCTCTTCAGGGCCTTGACGAGTTCGGCATTGAGCCGGTTCACGATCGGCTTCGGCGTGCCGGCCGGTGCGACCACGCCTTGCCAGGCGTAGGCCTCGAAGCCGGCTACGCCACCCTCGGCCACGGTCGGCACATTGGGCAGCATGGCCAGGCGCTTGGGCGTGGCCACGCCGAGGGCACGCAGCTTGCCGGCTGTAACGTTCTGCTGGCCCGACGCAAGATCCACGAACATCAGGTCCACCTGGCCGGCCAGCAGGTCCTGCACGGCCGGCGCGGCGCCCTTGTAGGGCACGTGGGTCATCTTGATGTGGGCCTGGTCCATGAACAGCTCCATGGCCAGGTGGTGCGGGCTGCCGGCGCCCGGCGAGGCAAAGTTGATCTTGCCCGGGTTCTTCTGCGCGTATTCGATGACTTCCTTGAGCGTCTTGGCCGGGAAGTTCGGCGCGGCTACCAGCACCAGCGGGAAGCGCGCCACCATGCCCACGTGCACGAAGTCCTTGTCGGCGCTGTAGGGCAGCTTCTTGTACAGCGACGGATTGGCGGCCAGCGTGGCGGTGTCGGCGGTCAGTACGGTATAGCCGTCCGGCTTGGCGTGGGCGACGGCGTCGGCGCCGACGATGGTCGCCGCGCCCGGACGGTTGTCGATCACCACCTGCTTGCCCAGTGCGGGGGAGATCGCCTGGCCCAGCGTGCGCGCCACCACGTCGGTGCCGCCGCCGGCCGGGTAGGGCACCACCCAGCGGATCGGCTGTGACGGCCATGCGTCGGCCGCGCGGGCGGGCGCGGTGGCGCTGATGGCCAGTGCGGCGGTTGCGGCAAAAGCGGCAAGGGTGCGGGAGGCGGCGCGCAGCGCGGCGCGCGAGGGGCGGAAGGGCGTCATCGGTTGTCTCCGTCTGGTGTTCTCAGCCCGGCTTTGCGTGCGGCGCCGCGGTTCGTTCCGACCGGTCGGCGCTTCGGGTCTGTCGGCAAAGTCTACTCACGGTTTAAAAATTGGTAAATCGATTTCGCTATAGTAAATTTACTTAAGGTTTTTGCCGGAGCCCCTGTGCGGGCGGCGCCGAATACCCGACAATTCCCCTGTACTTCCCGATTCTCTCCATTCACGCTCCATTCACGCCGCCAATGCTCGCCGCGCATGACCGAACTTGACGAAGACGACGCCAAGCTGCGCTCCGGTATCCAGTCCATCGAGGTAGGTTTCAAGCTGCTGCAGGCGCTGGCCGCCTCGCCGCGCGCCATGATGCTGCGCGACCTCGCCGCCGCTGCCGAGATGAACCCGGCCAAGGCGCACCGCTACCTGGTCAGCTTCCTGCGCCTCGGTGTGGTGGCGCAGGATCCGGTAAGCGGGCGCTATGACCTGGGGCCGTTCGCACTGCAGCTCGGCCTGGCCGGCCTGAACCGGCTGGATCCGGTCAAGAAGGCGCGCCCGATCCTGTCGCAGCTGCGGGACGAGATCGACCTGACCGCGGGGATCGCGGTGTGGGGCAACCACGGGCCCACCATCGTGCACTGGGAGGAATCGAGCCATCCGGTCACCGTCAGCCTGCGGCTCGGCGACGTGATGCCCATGCTGAACTCCGCCACCGGCCGCCTGTACGGCGCGTACCTGTCGCGCAAGCAGACCCAGCCGCTGATCGACCGCGAACTGGCCGCGCGCGGGCAGGACGACGTGCCGGACATTCCGGCCAGCCTCGCGGACTACGAAGCGCTCTGCGCCGACGTGCGGGCACAGGGCGCGGCGCGTACGCGCGGCGGCGTGCTGCCCGGCATCAACGCATTCTCGATGCCGGTATTCGACGCCAACGGCCATCTGGCCATGGGTTTGATCGTGCTGGGCGCGCAAAGCATATTCGATGCAGAATGGGGCGGTACGGTCGATCGCCGCGTGCGTGAGATCGCCCAACAGCTTTCATCGGAACTCGGCTACCTTGGCGCCGCCCAACCGGCCGGACGGAACGGCCACTCCTGATTCCCGCGCCAGAACCGGCGCCGACCCGCGCGCTTGGCGGCGGCGGCGCTGGGTCATCGTCATTGTGCTGGTGCTGCTCGTGCATGTGCTGGCCGTGATCGGCTTCCTGCGCATGCCCGGCCCGCTGATTCCGCTCGATGTGAGCGATACGCCGACGCTGGAAGCGGTGCTGCTGCCGCCGCCGAAGCCCGCCCGCCCGCCTCCCGCCGTGCCCCATCCGGCGCCCAGGCCGCGTCCGGCCCCGCCGCAACCCGCACCGAAGGCGCCTGAAACGCCGCCCGCACCGCCCGTGGCGACGTCCGAAGGCGGCACCACCGAGACAGCCACTGGTCCCGGTGGCAGCGGCACTGCGCCGGCTGCCGCGCCAACACCGTCTCCACCGGCGCCATCCGGCCCACCTGCGCAGGAAGGCGAGAAGTACATGGCGCCGCCGTCGGCCACCATGCACTACGCCAGTTTCGTCAATGGTGTGCAGAACCCGGACGGGCTGATCCGCTGGGAGCAGGACGGCAAGCGCTATCGCCTGTCGATCGAAACGCGCGTGCTGTGGTTCCGCTTCGCATTCCAGAGCAGCGGCGCCATGACCGAGAACGGCCTGCTGCCGGAGCGCTACGAGGAAAACCGGCGCGGCAAGTCTGAGGCCGCGCGTTTCGACCAGGCCGCCGGCACGGTGGCGTTTTCGCCGGGCACGCAGGCGGCCCTGCCGCCTGGCGCACAGGACCGGTTCAGCGTCTTCCTGCAACTGGTCGGGCGGGTACGCGGCAATCCGCAACGCTATGCGGCGCCGGGCGTCACCGAAACATTCCAGGTTGCCGATACGCGGGACATGCAACCGATGCAGGTGCAGTATGTTGGAGAGGAAGAGATCGATACCGGCCGCGGCATGGTACGCGCCAAGCACTTCGTGCGGCTGCAACGGCATGCGGGCGACCGGCGGCGCGTCGAAATCTGGCTCGCGCAGTCGCTCGGTTGGATGCCGGTGCGGTTGCGCCAGACCGAGCCGGACGGCACGCAGATCGACCTCGTCTACCGCAGTACCGAGGGCCAGTAGCGGCGCGCGGTGCTGTCCGCGTTCATCCGCCAACCCTTCAAGGAGCTCCGTCATGACCGCCAGCACCGCAGCCACCGCACCAAGCGAGACGCATCGCATCTACGCCGATGGCGCCGACCTGCACGTCCGTGTGGACGGCACCGACGGACCATGGGTGATCCTTGTGCATGCGCTCGGCGCCAACCACATGCTCTGGGACGCCACCGCACGCCACCTGTCCGCGCGTTATCGCGTCGTACGCCCGGATATGCGCGGCCATGGCCATAGCGGTGCCCCGATAGGGCCCTACACCATGACGCGGCTGGCCGACGATGTGACGGCCATCATGGACGCGCTGCAGATCCCGCAGGCACATTTCTGCGGTATTTCGGTGGGCGGCATGATTGGCCAGACGCTGGGCGTGCGTCATGCCGAGCGCCTGCTGTCGCTGACGCTGGTGGCCACCATCAGCCATACGCCGCTTGATTCGCACCCGATGTGGCACAACCGGATCGGGCAGGTCGAAGCGCATGGCATGTCCGGCGTGGCAGATGCCACGCTGGAGCGCTGGCTGACCGAGCCCTTCCGCAACGCGCATCCTGACGAAGTCGCGCGCATCCGCGCCATGCTGTTGGCCACGCCGGTGCGCGGCTATGTCGGCGTGGGGCAGGCCATCATGGCGTTCGACATGACCGGCGCGCTGCCCCGTATCCACTGCCCGACGCTCGTTGTCGCAGGCGAACACGACCAGGGCGCGACGGTGGCCATGGCGCAATCGATTGCCGCAGCCATTCCCGGTTCGCGGCTCGAAGTCTTGCCGGGGGCACATCTGGTGCCTGTCGAGGAGCCAGACCGGTTCCACGCCACGCTGGACACCTTTCTCGGCCATGCGGCATGCGGGGCCCAATGCGACGTTCCGTAAGGCACAACACAGTGGTGCCCGATTCTCAAGAAACTTGTTGGTGTTGCCGTTGCCCAACTTATAAAGGCAGCAAACGTTGTATCCGTACGGCGGCCCGCACGCAAAACTTGAAATTGCCGTGGCCGCCCCTAGCTTGGAGGTAACGACGCGGCGCCCCGCTCAACGGCAACAATGAAAAGGCCGGCCGCCCAACCATGACGCCAGGAGGTGTGCCATGCAAATGATCTACAACAGCGACAACTACTGCATCGTCGAATTCGGTGCGGATGTCGAGCAAGCGCCTCTCGAGTTCGGTGGCTACGAAATCGTCGACAAGAACATGAAGCGTGAGATTTTCCTCGGCGGCAAGCTGGCCGAGAACTTCCGTGCGGATGTGCAACGGTTGATTGAAAGCGAGCCGTCGGTGGAAGAGGTGGATGATTTCCTTGGTAAGTTCGATACGGTGATGACGCATCCGTTGGTGATGCACTGAGGTTTGTTTTGTTACCTGGCATGTGGCATCTGGCAACGCCCGCGGTTATGAACTGCGGGCGTTGTTGTTTTTAGGGCGCTCTCTGGAGTGTTGGCGTTGTGGTGCTTGGCGGGCGCTGCTCTTTCGCCGGCGTAGCCGGCGGCCTCCCAGCCCTTGGCGAATGTGCCGTGCGCGGTCGGCACCCCTTCAATACTGCTCCCACTCCATCCCCTCGAACCTCCACCCATTCACCGTATTCCGATGCCGCTCCGCATCGAGGTCGCCTTCAAATCCATGCAATACGTGATACACATTCGAGAAACCGGCGCCTTCGAGCGCGCGTGCCGCCGCCGTGGAGCGATTGCCGCTGCGGCAGATCAGCAGCACGGGCCGGCCTGAAACATGCCCCGCCAGCTTCTTCACGACCTGCACGAAATGCGGATTGACTTCCCAGTCCGGCCCGTCGTTCCACGGCACGTTGTGCGCACCTTTGGGGTGGCCGACGAACAAGTACTCCATTTCGCTGCGGCAGTCGATGAACAGCGTATCGGGTGATTCCAGCAGCAGCTTCTGGGCATCGGCGGGGCTGAGGTGTTCCATGGCAGGGCGGCGGGGCCGGCGCGAATGCCGGCGGTGGTGATCGTTACGCCTCTCAGTGTAGGTCCGCACCCCGCGCACACGCAACCTCGGGCGGCCGCAAGGCCTTGATGCACCTGATAAAATCGCCTTCTTGACGATTCGTTCCGCCTTTTCACAGTCCCCGCCATGAGTGCCCCTGACCAACCCTCCGTACGTCCCTATACCCGGGCTGCCATCCTGCCCCGGCTGCTGCGCGAGCGCATTCTGATCCTGGACGGCGCCATGGGCACCATGATCCAGCGCTACAAGCTCGGCGAAGCCGACTACCGGGGCGAGCGGTTCGCGGAACACAAGGTGGACGTGAAGGGCAACAACGAGCTGCTGGTGCTCACGCGCCCGCAGGTCATCAGCGAGATCCACGAGCAGTATCTTGCTGCCGGCGCGGACATCATCGAGACCAATACCTTCGGCGCCACGCGCGTGGCGCAGGAGGACTACAAGATGGCCGACCTCGCGTATGAGATGAACGTCGAGGCGGCAAAGCTTGCGCGCGCGGCCTGCGACAAATACAGCACGCCCGACAAGCCGCGCTTCGTCGCCGGCGCGTTTGGCCCGACGCCGAAGACCGCCAGCATCTCGCCCGATGTGAACGACCCGGGCGCGCGCAATGTCACGTTCGAGGAACTGCGCGCGTCCTACTACGAGCAGGGCAAGGGCTTGCTCGATGGCGGCGCCGATGTTTTCCTGGTGGAAACCATCTTCGATACGCTCAACGCCAAGGCCGCGCTGTTCGCGATCGACCAGCTGTTCGAGGACACCGGCGAGCGCCTGCCCGTGATGATCTCCGGCACCGTGACCGATGCGTCGGGCCGCATTCTCTCGGGCCAGACCGTGGAAGCATTCTGGAACAGCCTGCGCCACGTGAAGCCCGTCACCTTCGGCCTGAACTGCGCGCTGGGCGCGACGCTGATGCGTCCGTACATCGCCGAACTGGCGAAGGTGTGCGACGTGGCCATCTCGTGCTACCCCAACGCCGGCCTGCCGAACCCGATGAGCGAGACCGGCTTCGACGAAACGCCGGAAGTCACCTCGTCGCTGGTGGAGGAATTCGCCGCATCCGGCCTGGTGAACCTGGTGGGCGGCTGCTGCGGCACGACGCCCGAACACATTGCCGCAATCGCCCAGCGCGTGGCCAACAAGACCCCGCGCACGTGGCCGGGCCAGTACAGCGAAGCCGCTTGAGCCAGCGAGACAACAAGACATGAGCACGAACCAAATGCCCCCGCGCCCGATGCGCCTCTCCGGCCTGGAGCCGTTCGCGATCGACGACGACACGCTTTTCGTCAATGTCGGCGAACGTACCAACGTGACCGGCTCGAAGGCCTTCGCCCGCATGATCCTGAACGGCCAGTTCGACGAGGCGCTGGCCGTGGCCCGCCAGCAGGTCGAGAACGGCGCGCAGATCATCGACATCAACATGGACGAGGCGATGCTGGATTCGAAAGCGGCCATGGTCCGCTTCCTGAACCTGATCGCGTCCGAGCCAGACATCGCGCGCGTGCCGATCATGATCGATTCCTCCAAGTGGGAAGTGATCGAAGCCGGCCTGCAGTGCGTGCAGGGCAAGCCCGTGGTGAACTCGATTTCGCTAAAGGAGGGCGAGGAACAGTTCCGCCACCACGCCGAGCTGATCCGCCGCTACGGCGCGGCCACCGTGGTGATGGCGTTCGACGAGCAGGGCCAGGCCGACACGTTCGCGCGCAAGACCGAGATCTGCAAGCGCAGCTATGACTTCCTGGTGAACGAGGTCGGCTTCCCGCCCGAAGACATCATCTTCGACCCGAACATCTTTGCCGTGGCGACGGGCATCGAGGAACACAACAACTACGCGGTGGACTTCATCGAAGCCACGCGCTGGATCAAGCAGAACCTGCCGTATGCGAAGGTGAGTGGCGGCGTGTCGAACGTGTCGTTCTCGTTCCGCGGCAACGACCTGGTGCGCGAGGCGATCCATACCGTGTTCCTGTACCACGCGATCGAGGCGGGCATGGACATGGGCATCGTCAACGCCGGCCAGCTCGGCGTGTATGACCAGCTCGATCCCGAACTGCGCGAGCGCGTGGAAGACGTGGTGCTCAACCGCCGCGAAGACGCTACCGATCGCCTGCTGGAAATCGCCGACCGCTTCAAGGGCGGCGGCGCCAAGAAGGAAGAGAACCTCGCCTGGCGCGGCACGCCGGAGCAGCCGCTGCCGGTGGCCCAGCGCCTGGCGCATGCGCTGGTGCACGGCATCACCAATTTCATCGTCGACGATACCGAAGAGGCACGCCAGGAAATCGCCGCGCGGGGCGGCCGCCCGATCGAGGTGATCGAAGGCCCGCTGATGGACGGCATGAACATCGTCGGCGACCTGTTCGGCGCCGGCAAGATGTTCCTGCCGCAGGTGGTCAAGAGCGCGCGCGTGATGAAGCAGGCGGTGGCGCACCTGCTGCCCTTCATCGAGGAAGAGAAGCGCCTGCTGGCCGAGGCCGGCGGCGACGTGCGCTCGCGCGGCAAGATCGTCATCGCCACGGTCAAGGGCGACGTGCACGACATCGGCAAGAACATCGTGTCGGTGGTGCTCCAGTGCAACAACTTCGAAGTGGTCAACATGGGCGTGATGGTCCCGTGCAACGAGATCCTGGCCAAGGCCAAGGTCGAGGGCGCGGATATCGTCGGCCTGTCGGGGCTGATCACGCCGTCGCTGGAGGAAATGGCCTATGTGGCGTCGGAAATGCAGCGTGACGATTACTTCCGCGTGAAGAAGATCCCGCTGCTGATCGGCGGCGCCACGACTTCGCGCGTGCATACGGCCGTGAAGATCGCGCCGAACTACGAAGGCCCGGTGGTGTATGTGCCGGACGCATCGCGCTCGGTCAGCGTGGCATCGAGCCTGCTGTCGGACGAAGGCGCGGCGAAATACCTGGAAGACCTGAAGACCGACTACGACCGCATCCGCACGCAGCACGCCGGCAAGAAGGCCACGCCGATGGTGACGCTGGCCGAGGCGCGCGCCAACAAGACGCCGATCGACTGGAGCCACTACGTGCCGCCGAAGCCGAAGTTCATCGGCCGGCGCGTGTTCCGCAACTACGATCTCGCGGAGTTGGCCAACTACATCGACTGGGGCCCGTTCTTCCAGACCTGGGACCTGGCCGGCAAATTCCCGGACATCCTCAACGACGAGATCGTCGGCGAGTCCGCGCGCCGCGTGTTCTCGGACGGCAAGGGCATGCTGTCGCGCCTGATCCAGGGCCGCTGGCTGACCGCCAACGGCGTGATGGCGCTGCTGCCGGCCAATACGGTCAACGACGACGATATCGAGATCTATACCGACGAGACGCGCAGCAAGGTCGCGCTGACCTGGCACAACGTGCGCCAGCAGAGCGAGCGCCCGGTGGTCGACGGCGTGCGCCGTCCGAACCGCTGCCTGTCGGACTTCATCGCGCCGAAGTCTTCTGGCGTAGCGGATTACATTGGCCTGTTCGCCGTCACGGCCGGCATCGGCGTGGACAAGAAGGAAGCGCAGTTCGAGGCCGACCACGACGACTACAGCGCGATCATGCTCAAGTCGCTGGCGGACCGTCTGGCCGAAGCCTTTGCCGAATGCCTGCACGAGCGCGTGCGCAAGGACCTGTGGGGCTACGACGCGGCCGAGCAGCTGTCCAACGACGAGCTGATCGGCGAGAAGTACCGCGGCATCCGTCCGGCGCCGGGCTACCCGGCCTGCCCGGAGCACACCGTCAAGGGGCCGATGTTCAAGTACCTCGACTGCGCCGAGATCGGCATGGGCATCACCGAAGCCCTCGCCATGACGCCGGCCGCTTCGGTCAGCGGCTTCTACCTGTCGCATCCGGACTCGACCTACTTCACGATCGGCAAGATCGGCCAGGACCAGCTCGACGACATGGCGGCCCGCCGCCACGAAGACCGCGACGCCGTCGCGCGGGCGCTGGCCCCTAACCTGTAACCGCATGCATCGCCGGGGGTGCCGCGATCGCGCGGCACGCTCGTGGCGCAGGTCGTTGATGCGGCAGGAAATCCGCCTTGCATCGCAGCACGGACGTGCCTGAAGCGGCGTTCGCGCCGCTTCACAACTCCTTACACTGCATTGCAATCGCTCACAGACCGGGGGCGGGCGTCCCCCTAGACTGGCTCCAAGTTCACGTGAACAACAGCGTGAATGCCGCGGTGAATGTTTCCTCGCGGATCACCCTGAAAGGAGCCTTTCCATGAAGAAACTGCTGATCTCCCTGTCCGCCCTGTCGATCGCTGCTGCTTCCTCGCTGGCCATGGCGCAAGGCACTGGTACCACCACGGGCAACCCTGGCATGAAGGCCGATGTCGGTGCCGCCGTGACCGCGCCGGCTCCGGCTGCCGCAGGCGCGCAAGCGGGCGTGGGTGCGTCGACTTCGCTGGACAAGGGCACAGCGGCCACCCCGGCCACTCCGGCTACTCCAGCCACGCCTGCAACCCCGGCCGATCCGGCCAAGGCCGATGCCGGCAAGGCGAAGGCCAAGCACGGTGCCAAGTCGCACAAGAAGGAAAAGGCTGACGCCACCCTGGGCGCAAGCGCAGGTGCCGAAGCAGGCGCCAAGGCACAGTAAGCGCGGGCCGGCTTGGCCGGCTCCTCCGTATCGGGCCCGACCGTGGGCCGATACGGCTTGACGCAACGCAGCAGAGCGGGACGGACCTCCAGCCGTCCCGCTCTGCTTTTGTACGTCCGGTTGCCACCCGGGCCGCCATTGCTCCTTCTGCGCTTACGCGTCTTGTCAGCCTGACACCGACAGTCTGCGACGCCCCGCGGCACTACAATGCATAGACAGCAAGCGGTTCCGCCTGCAACCGAATTTATTGGGCGAAAGCCCTACCAGTGGAGCCCATGATGATCCGCGTCCTGATCGCCGATGATCACGAGATTGTTCGCGCGGGGTTGCGTCAGTTCCTTGCTGATGAGCCTGATATCCAGGTCACCGGCGAGGCCGGCAGCGGCGACGAAGTCATGGCGCAACTGCGCGACGGCGAGTTCGACGTGCTGGTGCTGGACATCTCTATGCCGGAACGCAATGGCATCGACGTGCTCAAGCTGATCCGCCAGCGCAAGCCGGACTTGCCGGTGCTGATCCTCTCGACCTATCCCGAAGACCAGTACGCGATCAATCTGATCCGCGCGGGCGCTTCGGGCTACCTCACCAAGGAGAGCGATCCGGATGACCTGGTCAAGGCCATCCGCACCGTGGCCCAGGGCCGACGCTATGTCAGCACGGCCGTGGCGGACCTGCTGATCGGCGGGCTCGACAAGCCGACCGAGCAGCCGGTGCACCAGATGCTGTCCGAGCGCGAGTTCCAGATTTTCTGCAAGCTGTCGCGCGGCCAGTCGGTATCGGTGATCGCGGACGAGCTCTTCCTGAGCGTGAAGACCGTCAGCACCTACCGTTCGCGCATCCTGGAGAAAATGGGCATGAAGACTAACGCGGACCTGACCTATTACGCCATCAAGAACGGCCTGGTCGAATGACGGTATGCAATCCCGCCGCGATGGCTGTCGCAAGGCGCCGGGTGCAATCATCCACTGAACGTCGTTGAAGAATGTCGGAGCAGCCTTTGAACCCCTCATACCGGGCACTACGCGTTCTGCTGATCGAGGATTCGGCAGTCCTGCGAGGCATGCTCCTTGAATACCTGAGCGACTTTCCACATGTGCGGAGTGTCGACTGGGCCGATACCGAGGCCATGGCGCTGCGCATGGTCACCGGCGACCAGCCATATGACGTGGTCATCGTCGACCTGCAGCTGCGCCAGGGCAATGGCATCAATGTGCTGAGGGCCATGAAGAGCAAGGGCTTGCCCGGCCTGCGCATCGTCTACACCAACCACGCGCAGGTTGCCATATACCGGCACCAGTGCGCCGAGGCCGGTGCCGACTATTTCTTCGACAAGTCGCTGGAACTCGAACAGGTGTTCCGTGTGATCGAGGAACACGCGGCGGCCGGTTCCTGATTTCGCGGCTTCCTGATTATTCCTGAGAGGTCTCGCTGGCCGGCTCCTCTGCCGGCGCCAGTACCGATGCGGTGAGCGGCACTTCGACGCGGATGCTCACCCCCGTGTTCGGCGACGACACGATCTGCATGCTGCCGCCCAGCGCCGTCACGCGCTGCTCCATGCCGAGCAGGCCGTGGTGCCCGGCGGTACTGCCGGCATCGAAATCCAGCGGCAGGCCCTTGCCGTCGTCGTGGATCGCCAGGGTCAGCTGCTCGTCAGTGCAGCCGAGCGACAGCCGGATATGGCTGGCCTGCGAGTACTTGCTGGCATTGGTCAGCGACTCCTGCGCGATGCGGTAGAGCGCGATCGCGGCATCGTCGCGCAGCGGCGGCAGGTCGTCCGGCACGCTGACCTCGGCCTCCCAGTGGTTGCGCCCCGCGACATCCTCCACCAGCTGGCACAGCGCGGCGCGCAGCCCCAGGTTGAGCAGCACGGTGGGCCGCAGGTCTTCGATCAGGCGGCGCTTGATCTGAATGCCCTGGTCCACATGCAGCATCACGCGCGACAGCTTCTCCGCGGCTTCGGGATGGTTGTCCTGCACGCGCCGGCGCACCCAGTGCAGGTCCAGCTTGATGGCCGTCAGAATGGCGCCGAGCTCGTCGTGCAGTTCGCGTGCAAGGCGGGTCTTCTCGTCCTCGGTCACGCGCTGCAGGTGACCGGCCAGCGCCGACAGCTGGCGCGTGCGCGCGCGCACCTTGCGCTCCAGCCGGATACCTTCTTCCTCAGCCTGCGAGCGTGCTACCTCGGACGAGGTCAGGCGCTTGGCGTGGCCCAGCCCCACGGTGACCAGCAGCACGATATTGATGGCGGTGAGCAGGCCGATGCCATAGCGCGACAGTTGCAAGTTACGCTCCGCGCCTTCCAGCCGGCGAGCCACGGCCCCGGCTTCCCGCGCCTGCAGCTGGTCCAGGCCGCGGCGCGCGTTGTCCATGGTCTGCTTGCCGTAGTCGGTACGCACAAGGTCCAGTGCCACGGCCAGGTCGCGCTTGCCATACAGCATGGTCAGCGCCATCTCGTTGAGCTTGCTGCTGATCTGCTTGGACGTTTCGCCGAACAGCTTCAGCGCTTCGGCGTCGCCGGCATAGTCGGCGCGGATCTGAGCCATCAGTTCGTTGATGCGCGGCAGCGCCTGGTAGTAGGGCTCCAGGTAGCTGTCCTTGCCAGTCAGCAGGAAGCCGCGCTGGCCGGCCTCGGCATTGACCAGTTCGCCGTTGAGCGCGGCCAGCTGGGTTTGCACGCGCTGGGAGCGGATGACATCGGTGTAGCTTTCGCGGAGCCGGATGTTGCCGGTTTCGGACGCGACCAGCACCGCCAGTGTCAGCAGGATGCCGCCAGCGAGCAGCAGGGTATGGGGCAGGAATGACTGATTGAACTGCTTGAACATGAGGCAATTCCTCGATGGAGCGCTTGCCGCAGGGTGCGGCCATGGGATCACATCCTCCGGGCGGGGTCAACCTGTAACCGTGGCGATGGACGCTGCGCGTGCCGCCAACGGGGCGGCATTGTAGGACTCGGCTGACAGCGGAATCGGCCCGCTGTCGGTGTCTGCGCCGGGGGTGGCTTCCTACGATGAGGCTATGAGCTTGTTCGTGGCCACGCAAGCCCTAACCGTTGATCCGGCCCGCCATGTGGGCAGGAATCGCTACATTCGGGAGTCCAGTCATGCTGCAATATGCACTCGTCTTTTTCGTTATCGCGCTGATTGCCGCGGTCTTCGGCTTTGGCGGTATTGCTGCCGGCGCCGTGGAGATCGCCAAGATCCTGTTCTTCATCTTCCTGATCGTGGCCCTGGTCACCGCCGTGATGGGCTTGATTCGCAGGCGCTGACGCGGACACGCGAATGCCTTGTGCCAACAGTGATCCCGAAGAGGAGGCCCCATGCTGACGCAGAACCCGAAAGTCCGGAAGGAAATCGCCCACCTTGCCGACAGTGCCGACAGCACCATTCGCCGGATCCGGCACGCCGCGCGCGACACACGCGAAGCGGCAGGCCCTGTTTCCGACGAGGTGAAGGCGCTGATCAGCCAGTTGCAGCAGACCATCGAGGTGCTGGCGAGCGAAGGATCGGAGCAGAGCCTGAACGCCGGGCGCCGGTTGCGTGAGCGGGCCGGCGAATTGACGGACCGCCTGCGCGCGCAGGCCGGGGATAGTGTGTCCCAGGTGCGGGAGCGCATGGACGGTGCGGTGGTGCATGCGCAGCAGCGGGTCGCCGAGTCCCCGCTCAAGGCGGTCGGGCTGGCCGCGGCGATCGGTGCGCTGATCGGGCTGATGCTGGCCACCCGTCACCGGGAGTAGCAAGCCTGTGGAGCCTGTGGCTGTGCGCGGGCAGGCGCGACGGCCGCAGCAACGTTCCCCCCTTGTCCGGATAACATCCACGATCCGGAAGCCCGGCCCCGCTGAGGCGGTGCCGGGCGTTTTTTGCATCCGGACGCCGTTTCAGACGCCCCAGAGCACATCCACCCCTTCGCGCTGCGAGGCGCGCAGCATGTCAAGGAACGGATAGGCACGCTGCCCCAGGTGCAGTGGCTCTTCGTCGTCCTCTTCATGCTTGCCGTCATTGACGGCGGTTTCGGCAGGATGGTTGCGCTTGGCATCGCTGACGGCGGCTTCCAGCTTCTGGATCGCGCGCGGCAACTCTTCCGTGGTGATCACCCCCCGCTCTCCGAGATGCTTGCCGATGATGCCCAGTAGCGTCATGGCCAGATCCCTCATCATGATCAGGTCCTGCGCGGCATGGGATTTGAAGGTGATCAGCATGATGTTGTTTCCTTTCACGGACATGCGGAACGCGGGCTCCCGGGGGCGGGAGTGGCCGCGCGGATTGTGGCTCTTGCGAGTCGCGCGCATGATGTCAGCATAGCACCTGATAAAATTCCGCGTTTCCGAATTCCATTGCCGGTCACGCGGCGCGGCGTTCACATGCGCGCCACTTCGCGGTGTCCTGCCCGCGGCATTCTGCCGGCATTGCCGGCTGGCGCCCGGGCGCGTCGCGCCGCCTGCCAGACTACCGCCCCTCAGGGCTTCGACATCCATGCTGCCTGTTCAGACCTCCAATCTTGCCGCTGCGTTCACTGATGCGGTGCGCGCGCTTGCCCCAGCCGACGCGGCCCTGCCGGCCGTGACTTTCGAGCGGCCCAAGGCCGCCGCCCACGGCGACCTGGCCTGCAACATCGCCATGCAGGTGGCGCGCGCGCTCAAGAGCAATCCGCGCGAGCTGGCCCAGCGCATCGTGGCGGTGGTCCAGGCGGACCCGCGCGCGGCCGGCCTGGTCGCAGCCATGGAGATCGCCGGCCCGGGTTTCATCAACCTGCGCCTGACGCCGGCGGCCAAGGCCGACGTGCTGCGTGCGGTGCTGAATGAAGGCAACCACTACGGCGCGCAGGAGCGCGGCGTGCACGGCCACGTGCTGGTGGAGTTCGTCTCGGCCAATCCGACCGGTCCGCTGCACGTCGGCCACGGCCGCCAGGCCGCGCTCGGCGACGCGCTGGCCAACCTGCTGTCGTGGCAGGGCTACGACGTGCACCGCGAGTTCTATTACAACGACGCCGGCGTGCAGATCCAGAACCTGGCCGTGTCGGTCCAGGCCCGTGCGCGCGGCTTCAAGCCCGGCGACGCCAACTGGCCGGAAGCCGCCTACAACGGCGACTACATCGCCGACATCGCCGCCGACTTCCTGGCCGGCAAGACCGTGAGCGCGTCGGATGGCGAGCCGGTGACTGCGTCGGGCAACCCGGAAGACCTGGACTCGATCCGCAAGTTCGCCGTGACCTACCTGCGCAACGAGCAGGACATCGACCTGCAGGCCTTCGGCGTCAAGTTCGACCACTACTACCTGGAATCGTCGCTCTACACCGACGGCCGCGTCGAAGCCGCGGTGCAGGCGCTGGTCGCCAAGGGCAAGACCTACGAGAGCGAAGGCGCGCTGTGGCTGCGCACCACCGACGACGGCGACGACAAGGACCGGGTCATGAAGAAGACCGACGGTACCTACACCTACTTCGTGCCGGACGTGGCCTACCACACGACCAAGTGGGAGCGCGGCTTCACCAAGGTCATCAACGTGCAGGGCAGCGATCACCACGGCACCATCGCGCGCGTGCGCGCCGGCCTGCAGGGGCTGGACATCGGCATTCCCAAGGGCTACCCCGATTACGTGCTGCACAAGATGGTCACCGTGATGAAGAACGGCGAGGAGGTGAAGATCTCCAAGCGCGCCGGCTCCTACGTGACCGTGCGCGACCTGATCGAATGGTCCAATGGCGGCGACGAGACCATCCGCGGCTGCCTGGATGCCGGCGTGGCCGACTGGCCCGAGCACTTCACGCGCGGACGCGACGCCGTGCGCTTCTTCCTGCTGTCGCGCAAGGCCGACACCGAGTTCGTGTTCGACGTGGACCTGGCGCTCAAGCAGAACGACGAGAATCCGGTGTATTACGTGCAGTACGCCCATGCGCGCATCTGCTCGATCTTCGAGTCATGGGGCGGCGCCGACTGGGAAAGCCGCCTGGCCGAACTGGCCGGCACCGACCTGGCCGCCGTGACCGGCCCCGACGCCAGCCCGCAGGCGCTGGCGCTGGGCCAGCGCCTGGCCGAGTTCCCCGAGATGCTGGCCGCCGCCGCCGGCGAACTCGCGCCGCACGCCGTTGCGTTCTACCTGCGCGACCTGGCTGGCGACTTCCACGCCTTCTACAATGCCGACCGCGTGCTGGTGGACGACGAATCCGTCAAGCGCGCCCGCCTGGCGCTGCTGGCGGCAACGCGCCAGGTGCTGCGCAACGGCCTGGCGGTGATCGGCGTCTCGGCGCCCCGCCGCATGTAAGCCACGGCGAGCACGCAAGACCGGGCCGGCGGCCAGCGGGGCAGGGACGGGCTCCGCGATGCGGCCGGTGCCGCCGTGGGCGGCGCTGGCACTATAATCTTCCGGCAACACCTAAGAGGACTTATGCAACAGCAACGCAAGCGCGATGCGCGCAGTGCCCGCCGCAGCCAGCAGCGCGGTGGAACGTTCCTGGGCCTGGTGCTCGGGCTGATCGTCGGGCTGGCCATTGCCGTCGTGGTCGCCCTGTACATCACCAAGTCGCCGGCGCCGTTCCAGCAGAAGAACGCCCCGCCGCGGCCGAGCGAGCCGGGCAACGTGGTCAGCAGCCTGCCAAGCCCCACGCAATCCCAGTCCCAGCAGGAAGGCCCATCCGATCCCAACAAGCCGCTGTGGAGCAAGACCCCGGCCAAGCCGGTCGGCCAGCCGGCGCCCGAGGCGCAGCAGCAGGCGCCGGAGAGCCGCAACGGCGAGCGGCAGCCGCCGGTGGCGGTGGCGCGCCCGGCGGAAAAGCCCGCCGAAAAGCCTGCTGAAAAGCCGGCGGAGAAGCCCCTGGCCATGAACAAGCCGGCCGAGAAGCCGGTGATCGACCCGATTGCCGAGATCGCCAAGGCTGATGCCAACAAGGTGGGCTACCTGCTGCAGGTGGGTGCATTCCGCTCCTCGGACGACGCCGACCGCCAGAAGGCCAACCTGGCCATGCAGGGCTTCGAGGCCAAGATCACCGACCGCGATGTCAACGGCGTGAAGATGTACCGCGTCCGCATCGGGCCCTATGCCCGCATCGAGGATATGAACAAGGCGCGCGACCGGCTGCAATCGGCCGGCTTCGACGCCTCGGTGATCCGCTTCACCAAGCAGTAACGCGCTGTAACCTCCAAGGCCGGCGGCCCGCTGAACCGGATGCCGCCGCCGCTGTCATACGCTCATCGCCCAACCGGAAGGCCGTTCCAAGATGAAGAAACTCGCCGCACTGATTGCCACGTTCGCCGCCGTCGGCAGCCTGCTGATGACTGCTCCCGCCCAGGCGGCGCCCGCCGAAGGCAAGGAATACCAGGTGCTGAAGGCGCCGCAGCCCGTGCCGGCCGGCAAGATCGAGGTCACCGAGTTCTTCTGGTACGGCTGCCCGCACTGCTTCGACTTCGAGCCCGAACTCGAGGCGTGGGTCAAGAAGCAGGGCAAGGACGTGGTCTTCAAGCGCGTGCCCGTGGCCTTCCGCGACGACCTGCTGCCGCACACCAAGATCTTCTATGCGCTTGAGGCCATCGGCAAGCTCGACGCCATGCATGGCAAGGTCTTCAACGCCATCCACGTCGACCGCAAGCGCATGCTGGACCCGAACGAGATCGCCGACTTCATGGCCAGGAACGGCATCGACCGCAAGGCGTTCCTGGACGCCTACAACTCGTTCTCGGTGACCACGAACGCGCAGCGTGCGAACAAGATCGCCGATGCCTACAAGATCGACGGCGTGCCGACCGTGGTGGTCCAGGGCAAGTACGTGACCTCGCCGTCCATTGCCGGCACCAAGGCCAGCGCGATCCAGGCCATGGATTACCTGGTGACCCAGGTTCGCGACAAGAAGCTCTGATCCATGTTTCCGAAGGCCGGTACGCTGCCGTACCGGCCTTTTTTCATTTGAGCCTCCGGTAGACCGATGCGCCCCCTGAAAGTCTTCCTCACCGGCGCCTCCAGCGGCCTGGGCCAGGCGCTGGCGCGCGAGTATGCGCAGCAAGGCGCCATCCTCGGCCTGGTGGCGCGGCGGGAAGACGCCCTGCGCGACCTTGCCCAGAGCCTGCCCAACCCTGGCGCCGCGCATATCTATGCCGCCGACGTGCGCGATGCCGATGCCATGGCACGGGCCGCGCAGGACTTCCTGGGCCGCTTCGGCGTGCCAGACGTGGTCATCGCCAACGCCGGGGTGTCGGTTGGCACGGTCGCCAGCGAGCGCGAGGACCTGGAGGTCTTCCGCATGGTGATGGACACCAACTGGTTCGGCGTGCTCACCACCTTCCAGCCCTTCCTGGCGCCCATGCGCGACCGGGACCCCGGCGCCGGCGGCTGGCGCGGCACGCTGGTGGGCATTGCCAGCGTGGCGGGCGTGCGCGGGTTGCCGGGTGGCGGCGCCTACAGCGCATCCAAGTCGGCGGTGATCAAGCTGCTGGAAAGCCTGCGGCTCGAACAGCAGCGACACGGCATTCGCGTGGTGACCATTGCGCCTGGTTACATCCGTACGCCGATGACCGCGCACAACCCGTATCGCATGCCGTTCCTGACGGATGCTGACGTTTTCGCGCGCAAGGCCGTGAAGGCGATCGCGGCGGGGAGCCGCTTCAAGGTGATCCCGTGGCAGATGGGCGTGGTGGCGGCGCTGATGCACGTGATGCCGCGCTGGCTCTACGACGCGCTGGCCGCAAAGGCTCCGCGCAAGCCGCGCGGCGGCGCGGGAGACTGACCATGTGGCGCGACGCCGTCGGCCAGCAGCACGCCGCGGCCAGCGGCGATGTCCGCATCGCCTCGCTGGTGCCGTCAGTGACCGAACTGCTGTTCGCGCTGGAACTGGGCGAGCAGATGGTGGCACGCACCGGTTTCTGCATCCATCCGGAACCGGCGGTGCGCGCGGTGGCCAAGGTGGGTGGTACCAAGGACGTGAAGCTCGACCGCCTGCGCGAGCTCGCGCCGACGCATGTGGTGGTCAATATCGACGAGAACCGGCGCGAGACCGTGGACGAGATCCGCAGCTTCGTGCCCAACGTGATCGTCACGCATCCGTGCGCGCCGGAAGACAATTTCGAGCTGTACCGGCTGCTGGGCGGCATTTTCGGACGCCAGCCGCAGGCTGAACGCCTGTGCGCCGCGCTGCAGGCGGAACTGGAGGCCATCCGCGCCCGCGCGTGGCCGGCACGCAAGGTGCTCTACGCGATCTGGCAGGACCCATGGATGACGGTGTCGCGCGACACCTATATCAGCCGCATGCTGGCGCTGGTGAACTGGCAGACCTGGCCGGAGGACGCGCCGCAGGCCTGCGCGGATGGCGATTGCAGCCGGCCCAACGCGGCCGGCGAACGCTATCCGAGCTTCCGCTGGAATGACGCGCTGGTGCATGGGCTCGACGAGATACTGCTGTCCACCGAGCCCTACCGCTTCACTGAAGATCATGCCGACGTGCTGGAGCGTCAGATCGGCAAGCCGGTACGGCTCGTCGATGGCGAGATGCTGTCGTGGTACGGCAGCCGCGCGATCGAGGGTGTGCGCTATCTCGCCGCGCTCGCTGCGCGCGGCTGAGCGATTTTTCTGGCTTCAGGCTGCGCGGAACCGAATCACTCCATCATCCCCGATTTCCCGCACCAATTCCCCCCGGTGCCACAGCGCATGCAGGTGCGCCAGCGACTCGCCCATGGCAAACGTCATCTGGTGGATATCGAACTGGCGCTTGAAGATCACGCTGACGATGTCATGCGCGCAGCACGGCTTCTCGCGGCACGCTTCCAGTGTTTCCGCCAGGCGTTCCACGTGGTGCTCGCGCAGCTGTGCGATGCGCGTGTGCAGGTTGCGGAAGGGCCGGCCGTGCGATGGCAGGATCAGCACGTCTTCGGGAAGGTCCTGGTACTTGCCGAGCGAATCGAGATAGAGCTGCAGCGAGTTGGCCTCGGGCTCCATGTCGAACACGCTGACGTTGGTCGAGATGCGCGGCAGCACCATGTCGCCGGAGATCAGCACGTTGGTGGCGGCGTTGTACAGCGCCACATGCTCGGGCGAATGGCCGAAGCCGGTGATCACGCGCCAGCCGGCCGTGGCCGCGTCGGTGCCGATGGCGACAGTGTCGCCGTCCATCAGGCGGCGGTACTGCGTGGGCACGTCCGGCACCAGCGACGGGTAGTAGGTCTTGCGGGCGCGCAGCTTTTCCTGGCTGTCCGGGTCGGTCAGGCCGTGGCGCGCGAAGTGCTCGGCGGCCAGCTCGCCACCGGCGCTGGAGCCCGCGCCGGTGCCGCTGCCCATCACGCGCGCGCTCATATAGTCGCCCAGGCTCATCCATAGCCGCACATCGAAGCGCTTGCACAGCCAGTGCGCCAGGCCGATGTGGTCGGGGTGGCTGTGCGTGACCAGCACGCGAACCACAGGCAGGCCTTCGAGCTCGTTGGCGAAGATGGTTTCCCAGTGCGCCTTGATGGTGTCGTTGGTAATACCACAGTCGACGATGGTCCAGCCGTCCCTGCCGTCGAGCCGGTCGCGCAGCAGCCACAGGTTGATGTGGTCCAGCGCGAAGGGCAGGGGCATGCGCAGCCAGTAGACGCCGGGCGCCACTTCCTGCTTGGTGCCGGGCTCGGGCAGGGTGTCCGCGAACGGGTATTGGAGCTGGTGTTCGAGTGCGTTCATGAGGAGTCTCGTCATCGAAGCCCTGCGCCATGTCACGCTGGGGCAGGCGGGGCTTTCTCTTCTTTGCCGTCATGCCGGCCATGTCGATCAGGCATGAGGACGCCGGTTGCCAGCCGCGAGTGTTGACGCTAACGTAAACGTCAACTCGTGCGACTCGTCTCCATCTTAAGCTAAAAGTTGACTTCGCAACGAACGACCGTTCACTTTCTTTGGGCGCACCATGGCAGCCACACACGTTTGCGAATCGTCCTCAGGCCCGGCCACCTATACGATCACCGACCTCGCGCGCGAGTTCGATGTCACGCCACGCGCCATCCGATTCTATGAGGACCAGGGCCTGCTGTCGCCCGAGCGTGCCGGTCCCGGCGGGCGTACGCGCGTCTACAACGGGCGCGAACGTACCCGCCTGAAGCTCACGCTGCGCGGTAAAAGGTTGGGGCTTACTCTCAATGAAATCCGCGAGATCCTTGACCTGTACGAGTCTCCGCGCGATTCCGCACCGCAGCTTGAACGCTTTCTCGATGCCCTGGCGGGACACCGTGCAGCACTTGAGCGCCAGCTTGAAGACCTGCAAGCCCAACTGGCCGAGATCGACCAGCATGAAAAGCAGTGCAGGGCACTGCTGGACGCCCAGCGGGCGCGCGCCAATGCCCCGGCCAAACACGAAACCGCCTGACGCTGCACTTGCAGCGCCTCCTCGTGCCACCTCGGATTGACGTTTACGTAAACGTCAATAGAATACCCGGACAACCTCACCAGGGAGCCGCCATGACGCAGGACCTTGATGCTGCAGCCAATCCAGCCCCGCCCGAACTGCTGTCGGCGGCCCGGGCCGACACCATTGCCGGCAGCTTTGCCCGCCAGGGACTGATGTCGACCTTTGGCGCCGCCCTGGCCCGCGTCGAGCGCGGCGAGGTGGAGATCGCCATGCCGTGGTCCGAGGGCGTGACCCAGCAGCATGGTTTCTTCCATGGCGGCGTCGTCGGTGCGCTGGCCGACAGCGCGTGCGGCTACGCGGCGCTGACCATGGTAGGCGAGGGCGAGGCGGGCCTGACCGCCGAGTACAAGATCAACCTGCTGTCCCCGGCGCAGGGCGAACGCCTGATCGCCGTGGGGCGCGTGCTCAAGCCCGGCCGCACGCTGATCGTGGCCCAGGGCGATGTCTTCGTCGAACAGCAGGGCCGCCGCAAGCTGGTGGCGACCATGCTGATGACCCTTTGCGTGGTGCGCACGCTCGAACACGTCTGACGTACCGCACCGCCGCCAACAAGATTCCAACAGGAGACCATCATGACCGAACTCCCTGGCCTGAAATTCGACCTGGGCGAAGACATCGAGATGCTGCGCGGCGCCGTGCGCGACTGGGCCCAGGCGGAACTCGCCCCGCGCGCGGGCGAGATTGACCGCACCGACCAGTTCCCCATGGATGCCTGGAAGAAGATGGGCGACCTTGGCGTACTCGGCATCACCGTGGCCGAGGAATACGGCGGCGCCAACATGGGCTACCTCGCGCACATGGTGGCGATGGAGGAAATCAGCCGCGCCTCCGCTTCGGTCGGCCTGTCCTATGGCGCGCACTCGAACCTGTGCGTGAACCAGATCCACCGCAACGGCAGCGCCGCGCAGAAGGCCAAGTATCTGCCCAAGCTTGTATCTGGCGAGTGGATCGGTGCGCTCGCGATGAGCGAACCCAACGCAGGCTCTGACGTGGTCAGCATGAAGCTGCGGGCGGATTTCAAGGGCGACCGCTACGTGCTTAACGGTACCAAGATGTGGATCACCAACGGCCCGGACTGCGACGTGCTGGTCGTGTACGCCAAGACCGAGCCGGACCTGGGCGCGCGCGGCATGACGGCGTTCATCGTCGAGAAAGGCATGAAGGGCTTCTCGGTTGCGCAGAAGCTGGACAAGCTCGGGATGCGTGGCTCGCACACCGGCGAACTGGTGTTCGAGGACGTGGAGGTGCCGGTCGAGAACATCCTCGGCGCCGAGAATGGCGGCGCCAAGGTGCTGATGAGCGGCCTCGACTACGAACGCGCCGTGCTGTCGGGCGGCCCGGTCGGCATCATGCAGGCGTGCATGGACGTGGTCACGCCGTATATCCACGACCGCAAGCAGTTCGGCCAGAGCATCGGCGAGTTCCAGCTGATCCAGGGCAAGGTGGCCGACATGTACACCACGCTGCAGGCGGCGCGCAGCTACCTGTACACGGTCGGCAAGAACCTCGATTCGCTCGGCGTTGATCACGTGCGCCAGGTCCGCAAGGACTGCGCGGCGGTGATCTTGTACACGGCCGAGAAGGCCACGTGGATGGCGGGCGAGACCGTGCAGATCCTGGGCGGCAACGGGTACATCAACGAATACCCCGCTGGCCGGCTGTGGCGCGATGCCAAGCTGTATGAGATCGGGGCCGGGACTTCGGAGATTCGGCGGATGCTGATCGGACGGGAGTTGTTTGCGGAGACGATGTGATTCTTGGGGCGCACATTCCACGCCCCAAATTTAGCCCCGAAACCCATTTACAATCCCACTAGCCCCCCGCCCGACCGTCCACCCCGTCCCATGTCCCACTTCCCCAAACTGCTCTCTTCGCAGATTGCCTTCGACGTGGCGCGGACCATGCTGGACGGGTTCGACAAGCACTACCGGCTGTTCCGTGAGGTGAGCCACCAGGCCAAGATGAAGTTCGAGGCGGGCGACTGGCTCGGCCTGCAGCAGATCCAGCGCGATCGCATCGCGTTCTACAACGAGCGCGTGCGCGAGACCAGCGTCATCCTGGAAGACGAGTACGATGCCGAGAACATCGAAGACGAGATCTGGCAGCAGATCAAGCTGCACTACATCGGGCTGCTGACCAACCACCACCAGCCCGAACTGGCCGAGACCTTCTTCAATTCGGTCTGCACGCGCCTGCTGCACCGCTCGTACTTCAACAATGGCTTCATCTTCGTGCGCCCGGCCATCTCGACCGAGTACATCGAGAACGAGGAATCGCCGACGAAGCCGACCTTCCGCGCCTACTACCCGGGCAGCCGCCACGGCATGGCGGACTGCTTCGAGCGCATCGTGCACAACTACCAGCTCGAGCGGCCGTTCGAAGACCTGCGCCGCGACATCGGCTATGTGGTGCGCACGGTAGAAGAGCATTTCGGCGATTTCCGCATCGCGCCGAATTTCCAGATCCACGTGCTGTCGTCGCTGTTCTTCCGCAACAAGTCGGCGTTCATCATCGGCCGCATCCTGAACGGTGACCGCACCTATCCGCTGGCGATCCCGATCGTGCACGGGCCGTCGGGCAAGCTGGTGCTGGACGCGGTGCTGCTGAAGAAGTTGCAGGTGATGATCCTGTTTTCCTTCACGCACTCGTACTTCATGGTCGACATGGAAATTCCGTCGGCCTACGTGACGTTCCTGCGCGACATCATGCCGCGCAAGCCGCGCGCGGAGATCTACACCTCCCTGGGTTTGCAGAAGCAGGGCAAGAATCTGTTCTACCGCGATTTCCTGCATCACCTGCAGCATTCGTCGGACAAGTTCATCATCGCGCCGGGCATCAAGGGCCTGGTGATGCTGGTGTTCACGCTGCCCTCGTACCCGTACGTGTTCAAGGTGATCAAGGACTTCTACCCGGCGCCGAAGGAAACCACGCGCGAGCTGGTCAAGTCCAAGTACCAGCTCGTCAAGCAGCACGACCGCGTTGGCCGCATGGCCGACACGCTGGAGTACTCCGACGTGGCGTTCCCGCTGTCGCGCTTCGATGACGACCTGGTGCGCGAACTGGAGCATCATGCGCCGTCGATGATCGAATACCAGCGCGGCAAGGACGGCGGCGAGGAAATCGTGGTGCGGCACGTGTATATCGAGCGCCGCATGACGCCGCTGAACATCTGGCTGCAGGAAGGCACCGACGAGCAGGTGGAGCACGGCATCGTCGAGTACGGCAATGCGATCAAGGAGCTGATCGCCGCGAACATTTTCCCCGGCGACATGCTGTACAAGAACTTCGGCGTGACACGCCATGGCCGCGTGGTGTTCTACGACTACGACGAGATCGAGTATTTCACCGACTGCAATGTGCGCCGCGTGCCCGAGCCGCGCAACGAAGAAGAAGAAATGTCGGGCGAAACCTGGTACACCGTGCGTCCGCACGACATCTTCCCGGAGACGTTCCGTACCTTCCTGCTTGGCAACCCGCGCGTGCGCGAGGCATTCCTGCGCCATCACGAAGATTTGTTCGACCCTGCCATGTGGCAGGACCACAAAGACCGGCTGCTTGCCGGACAAGTTCATGACTTCTTTGCCTATCCCACTTCCGAACGCTTCATCCACCGCTACGGCAGGACAGGGCCCAGCACGCCCGTCGCCAGCTTTGCAAGGAGGGTCGCATGAATGATGCTATCGCCCAGCTGTTCCGCAACAATCGCGACTGGGTCGACCGCGTCAACGCGGAAGACCCCACCTTCTTCACGCGCCTGGCCAACCAGCAGGCGCCGGAGTACCTGTGGATCGGTTGCTCCGATTCCCGCGTGCCCGCCAACCAGATCCTGGGCCTGGCGCCGGGCGAGGTGTTCGTTCACCGCAATATCGCCAACGTGATCGCGCACAGCGACCTGAATGCGCTGTCGGTGATCCAGTTCGCCGTGGAAGTGCTCAAGGTGCGCCACATCACGGTAGTTGGCCACTATGGCTGCGGCGGCGTGTCGGTCGCGCTCAAGCGCGAGCGCATCGGCCTCGCCGACAACTGGCTGCGCCATGTGCGCGACGTGGCCGACAAGCACGAGGCCTACCTCGGCACCATCCTGCGCGAGGACGATGCCCACACGCGCCTGTGCGAGCTCAACGTGATCGAGCAGGTCAGCAACCTATGCCAGACTACCGTGCTGCAGGATGCGTGGGCACGCGGGCAGGCCGTGACCGTGCACGGCTGGGTGTATGGCGTTTCCGACGGCCTGCTGCGTGACCTGGGCATGGCCGCCAGTAGCAACGAGGAGCTGCACCAGCAGCTGGCCGCAGCCTACCGCCAGTTCGGCGACCCGCCGCAGGCCTCGATCCGCTGACGCGGCCGCCACACGTTCCGTACGAATTTCGTACGCATATCGATACCAGGAGAACAGACATGCAAGACCCGATCGTCATCGTTTCCGCCGCCCGCACCCCCATGGCGGCCTTCCAGGGCGAATTCTCGTCGCTGACCGCGCCGCAACTCGGCGCCGTGGCCATCCGCGCCGCGGTGGAACGCGCCGGCATCAAGCCGGATCAGGTCGAGGAAGTGGTGTTCGGCTGCGTGCTGCCGGCCGGCCAGGGGCAGGCACCGGCGCGCCAGGCGGCGCTGGGCGCGGGCCTGCCGCTGGGCGTAGGCTGCACGACGGTCAACAAGATGTGCGGCTCGGGCATGCGCGCGGCGATGAACGTCCACGACGGCCTGGTGGCCGGCTCGTTCGACATCGCCATCGCCGGCGGCATGGAGAGCATGACCAATGCGCCGTACCTGATCCCGAAGGGCCGTGGCGGCTACCGCATCGGCCACGGCATGATCTACGACCACATGATGCTGGACGGCCTGGAAGATGCGTATGACAAGGGCCGCGCCATGGGCACCTTCGGCGAGGACTGCGTCGCCAAGTACGGCTTCACGCGCGAACAGCAGGACGCCTTCGCCATGGAAAGCGTGCGCCGCGCGCAGCAGGCCACCGAGGCCGGCGACTTCCGCTGGGAGATCGCCCCGGTCACCGTGTCGGGCAAGGGCGGCGACACCGTCATCGACACCGACGAAGGCCCGCGCCGCATCAAGCTCGACAAGATTCCGTCGCTGAAGCCCGCGTTTGCCAAGGACGGCACCATCACGGCGGCATCGTCGTCGTCGATCAACGACGGCGCCTCGGCGCTCGTGATGATGCGCGAATCCACCGCGAAGAAGCTCGGCCTGCAGCCGATCGCCCGCATGCTGGGCCACACCACGCATGCGCAGGCGCCTGGCTGGTTCACCACCGCGCCGGTGGAAGCCATGGCCAAGCTCTACCGCAAGCTGGACTGGACCACCGACAGTGTCGACCTGTTCGAGATCAACGAGGCCTTCGCCGTCGTGCCGATGGCCGCCATGCACGACCTGAAGATCCCGCGCGAGAAGGTCAACATCCACGGCGGCGCCTGCGCGCTGGGCCACCCGATCGGCGCTTCGGGCGCGCGCATCATGACCACGCTGATCGGCGCGCTGCGCAAGACCGGCGGCAAGCGCGGCGTGGCTAGTCTGTGTATTGGTGGGGGCGAGGCGACGGCGGTGGGGATCGAGATCGTCTGACGCACCGCTAGTGTTTCTCCCCTCTCCCGCTCGCGGGAGAGGGGAGAAACCAGAAACCATCGATTAACCACCGCCTCAGGAGCCCACCCTTGCCAACCGCACTCATCCTCGGTGCCTCGCGCGGCATCGGTCTTGAATTCGTACGCCAGTACCGCGCCGACGGCTGGCGCGTCATCGCGGCGGCGCGCACGCCCGAAGGCTTTGCCGCGCTGAAGGCGCTCGGCGCCGAAGCCCACCAGGCCGACCTGACCGACCCGGGCGCCGTGGCCGGCCTGGGCTGGAAGCTCGACGGCGAATCGCTGGACGTGGCCATCTACAACGCCGGCGTGCTGGGCCCGCGCACCGAAGGCGCGCAGCCGGTCACGCGCGAGGACTTCGACAGCGTGATGCACGTGAACGTGCTCGGCCCGATGATGGCGCTGCCGCTGGTGCTGCCCTATGTCGAGACCGGCCAGGGCGGGCACGGCGGCGTGCTGGCAGTGCTGTCCTCGCGCATGGGCAGCATCGGCTCCATGGACAGCAATGGCAGCTGGCTGTACCGCGTCAGCAAGGCCGGCGTCAACGCGGCGCTCAAGGCGGTGTCGCTCGACGCGCGCCATGCCACTTGCGTGGCGCTGCATCCCGGCTGGGTGCAGACCGACATGGGCGGCAAGGCCGCGGACCTCACGCCGCAGCAGAGTGTGAAGGGTCTGCGCCAGGTGCTGGCTGGCGTCAAACGCCGCGACAACGGCAGCTTCTTCAACTACGACGGCACCCCCATCCCCTGGTAAGCGCGGGCCGGACTCACCTCATACAGAAACGACATGCTGCTGACATCCGAACAGGAAATGATCCGCGACGCCGTGCGCCAGTTCGCGCAGGAGGTGATCGCGCCGCAGGCCGCGCAGTGGGATCGTGACAAGGTCTTCCCCAAGGACGTGCATCGCGAACTGGCCGCGCTGGGTGCCTATGGCGTGGCTGTGCCGGAAGCCTACGGCGGCGCGGGGCTGGACTACCTGTCACTGGCGCTGATCCTGGAGGAGATCGCCGCGGGCGACGGCGGCACGTCGACCGTCGTCAGCGTCAACAACTGCCCTGTGTGCAGCATGCTGATGGCGTTCGCCGATGAAGCGCAGAAGCAGCAGTGGCTGGTCCCGCTCGCGCGCGGCGAGATGCTCGGCGCGTTCTGCCTGACCGAGCCGCACGTAGGGTCGGACGCCTCGGCATTGCGCACCACCGCCGTGCGCGATGGCGATCACTATGTGCTCAACGGCGTTAAGCAGTTCATCACCAGCGGGCAGAATGCCGACGTGGCGATTGTCATGGCCGTGACCGACAAGGCCGCCGGCAAGCGCGGCATCAGCGCGTTCCTCGTGCCGACCGCCACGCCAGGCTATGTGGTGGCGCGTCTCGAGGACAAGCTCGGCCAGCATTCGTCGGATACCGCGCAGATCGTGTTCGAGGATTGCCGCATCCCGGCCGCCAACATGCTCGGCGACGAAGGTGCCGGCTACAAGATGGCGCTGTCGGGGCTCGAAGGCGGGCGCATCGGCATCGCCTCGCAGAGCATCGGCATGGCGCGCGCCGCGTTCGAGGCGGCGCTGGCCTATGCCAAGGAGCGAGAAAGCTTTGGCCAGCCGCTGTTCCAGCACCAGGCCGTGCAGTTCCGCCTGGCCGAGATGGCCACGCGCATCGACGTGGCGCGCCAGATGGTGTGGCATGCCGCCTCGCTCAAGGACGCCGGCCGGCCCTGCCTGAAGGAAGCCGCCATGGCCAAGCTATTTGCCAGCGAGATGGCCGAGAAGGTCTGCTCCGACGCCATCCAGGTGTTCGGCGGCTATGGCTATGTCAGCGACTTCCCGGTCGAGCGCATCTACCGAGACGTGCGCGTCTGCCAGATCTACGAAGGCACCAGCGACATCCAGAAGATCCTGATCGCACGCGCGCTGGCGTAGCCTCGGCGCGCCGAGGCGCGTACCATGGGGCCTGGGAAGCACGGCATGGCGTCCTGGATGCTTCCCGAAGCCATCCGACCATCCACCACGACAGAGGGCCCCCGACCATGACCGCTGCGATCGACTTCTACTTTGATTTCTCGTCGCCGTATGGCTACTTCGCCAGCACGCGCATCGACGAACTGGCACAGAAGTACGGTCGTTTCGTGGCATGGCACCCGATCCTGCTCGGGGTGGTGTTCAAGACCACCGGCTCCTCGCCGCTGCCGCAGATCCCGCTCAAGGGCGAATACTGCTGGCGCGACTTCGAGCGTACCGCGCGCTTCCACGGCATCGAGTACAAGCGCCCGACACACTTCCCGCTGCCGACCACGCACGCCGCGCGCGCCATGCTGTGGCTGCAGAACCACCACGGCGCCGATGTCGCCACGGCGTTTGCCAGGTCGGTCTACCACGCCCTGTTCGTGGACGACATCAACATCGCCGAGCCGGCGGAGATCTCGAAGCTGGCCGAGCCGCTCGGCGTGGACGTGCACGCGATGGATGCCGGCGCCGCCAGCTACCAGATCAAGGACCAGCTCAAGGCCGAGATCGAGGTCGCCATGGCCAAGGGCGTGTTCGGCTCGCCTTTCGTCATTATCGACGGCGAGCCGTTCTGGGGCTTCGACCGCTTCGACCAGATCGAAGACCACCTGAAGCGCGGCCGCCAGACCGAACTGCGCGCCGTGTCCAGCGTGGACAGCAACAAGGAAAAGAAACCCGCATGACTGCAGCAGACCGGGCCGGCATCGGTCCATCCTCCGGCCCATCCTCGCGTTTTGACTGTGTGATCTTCGACTGCGACGGCGTGCTCGTCGACAGCGAACCCATCGTCAACCGCGTGCTCAACGAAATGCTCAACGAGCTTGGCATCGCTATCTCGCTCGAGGATTCAACGAAGATGTTCCTGGGGCGCGCGGTGCGCGAGGAACTCGACACCATCGCGCGCATGCGCGGCGCGCCGCTGCCGGAGAACTGGCTGTCGCAATGGCTGGTGCGGCGCAACCAGGTGCTGGAGGCCGAGGTGCAGAGCGTGCCGTACGTGCGCGAAGCGGTGGCTGCCATCGCCGCCACCGGCATGCCGGTGTGCGTGGCGTCGGGCGCGGACCGCATCAAGGTCAAGCTGCAGCTCACGCGCACGGGCCTGGTGGAACTGTTCCGGCAGGACGAGCGCGAGCATATCTTCTCGGCCACCGAAGTGGAGCGCAGCAAGCCCGCACCGGACGTGTACCTGTTGGCAGCGCGCACCATGGGTGTGGAGCCGTCGCGCTGCGCGGTGATTGAAGACAGCCCGGCCGGCATCACCGCCGGCGTGGCCGCGGGCATGACCGTGTTCGGCTATGCGGCGCGCAATGATGCCGCCATGCTGCGCGAAGCCGGTGCCCACCACCTGTTCGCCGACATGCGGGAACTGCCGGAGTTGCTGGGATGAGCGCAAAGCGTCCGCCTCGCGCCACGCCCGCGCCATGCCCCTGCGGCGTCGGCGCGGACTATGCCGCGTGCTGCGGCCGCTATCACCGCGGCGATGCCGTGCCGCCCAATGCCGAGGCGCTGATGCGCTCGCGCTACACGGCCTATGTCATGGGCAATATGGACTGGGTCCGCCGGACCTGGCACCCGTCCACGTGCCCCGCCGACCTGTTGCCGGATACGGGCACGCGCTGGCTGGGTCTCACCATCAAGGCCCATTCCCAGCAGGACGATACGCATGCCGAGGTGGAATTCGTGGCGCGCTACAAGGTGGGCGGGCGCGCCTGGCGGCTGCACGAACGCAGCCGGTTCGTGCGTGAGCCACGCGCTGCCGGCGAGGCGCCCGTGTGGCTATACGTGGATGGCGACATGATCGGGGAGGCGTCATGAGCACCGAATCGCAGGCATCCGGTGGCACGCCGGAGTACCTGTTGTACTGCTTTGCCCAGTCCGGCAATGCCTACAAGGCGGCGCTGCTGCTGGAGACCGTCGGCGCACAGCGTGGCCGGCAGTTGTGGCAACCGCGCTTTGTCGATTACTTCAATGGCGAGACCCGTACGCCGGAATATCGCGCCATCAACGTGATGGGCGAGGTGCCGGTGCTGGAGTTCGGCGGGCAGCGCCTGTCGCAGTCCGGCGTGATCCTGGAAACGCTGGCATCGCGCCTGGACGCCTACGGTGCCGCGAGCGAGGCCGAGCGCGCCGAAGTCCTGCGCTGGCTGCTGTTCGATAACCACAAGTTCACCTCGTACACCGCCACTTACCGTTTCCTGCGCGCCTTTACCGCGGCACCGGACCCGACAGTGCTGCAGTTTTTCCGCACGCGCTGCGAGGGCGCCTGGAGCGTACTGAACGCACAATTGGCCGGCCGCGGCTTCGTGCTGGGCGACCATGCCACCATCGCCGACTTCTCGCTGGCGGGCTATGTCTTCTTCGATGACGAGATCGGCGTGCACTGGCGCAAGGAGTATCCGCACATCCACGCCTGGACGGAGCGCATGCGGGCACTGCCGGGATGGAAGCACCCTTATGAGCTGATGCCGGGGCATCCGCTGCCCAAGCGCAGCAGCTGACGTTGGCAGCGCGGCACCCCTGACGGGAAGACTTCGAGAGACCAAGCGGCAAGAGACCGGGAAGAGACCTCAACATGCCTACGCTGGAAACCAAACTCAACGCGCGCTCCGAATCGTTCAAGGCCAACGCCGAAGCTATGCAGGCATTGGTGGCCGACCTCAAGGCCAAGGTGGCGAAGCTGGCCGAAGGCGGCGGCGATGCCGCCCGCGACAAGCACCTGTCGCGCGGCAAGCTGCTGCCGCGTGACCGCGTGCAGCAGCTGCTGGACCTGGGCACGCCGTTCCTGGAACTGTCGCAGCTGGCCGCGTATGACATGTACGACAACGCCGCGCCGGGCGCCGGCATCATCACGGGCATCGGCCGCGTGGCCGGGCAGGAATGCGTGATCGTCTGTAACGACGCGACCGTCAAGGGCGGCACCTACTACCCGATGACGGTCAAGAAGCACGTGCGCGCGCAGGAAATCGCCGAGCAGAACAACCTGCCGTGCATCTATCTGGTCGATTCGGGCGGTGCGAACCTGCCGAACCAGGACGACGTCTTCCCCGACCGCGACCACTTCGGCCGCATCTTCTACAACCAGGCCAACCTGTCCAAGCAGGGCATTCCGCAGATCGCGGTGGTGATGGGCTCTTGCACGGCCGGTGGCGCCTACGTGCCGGCGATGAGCGACGAGTCGATCATCGTCAAGAACCAGGGCACCATCTTCCTGGGCGGCCCGCCGCTGGTGAAGGCCGCCACGGGTGAAGAAGTCACTGCCGAGGACCTCGGCGGCGCCGACGTGCACACGCGCCTGTCTGGCGTGGCCGACTACTTCGCGCAGAACGATCATCACGCGCTGTCGCTGGCCCGGAACATCGTGCAGCACCTGAACCGGCGCAAGCCCGACCAGATCCGCCTGCACGAGCCGGCCGAGCCGCTGTACCCGGTCGAAGAGCTGTACGGCGTGATCCCGACCGATACGCGCAAACCGTTCGATGTGCGCGAGGTGATTTCGCGCATCGTCGACGGCTCCGAGTTCGACGAGTTCAAGGCGCGCTACGGCACCACGCTGGTGTGCGGCTTCGCGCGCATCTGGGGCTACCCGGTGGGCATCATCGCCAACAACGGCATCCTGTTCTCGGAGTCGGCGCTCAAGGGCGCGCACTTCATCGAGCTGTGCTGCCAGCGCAAGATCCCGCTGGTGTTCCTGCAGAACATCACCGGCTTCATGGTGGGACGCAAGTACGAGAACGAAGGCATCGCACGCAACGGCGCCAAGATGGTGACGGCGGTCGCCACGGCGCAGGTGCCGAAGTTCACGGTGATCATCGGCGGCTCGTTCGGCGCCGGCAACTACGGCATGTGCGGGCGCGCGTATTCGCCGCGTTTCCTGTGGATGTGGCCGAACGCGCGCATCTCGGTAATGGGCGGCGAGCAGGCGGCGAGCGTGCTGGCCACGGTGCGCCGCGACGGCATCGAGTCGAAAGGCGGCAAGTGGAGCGCGGAAGAGGAAGAGGCCTTCAAGCAGCCGATCCGCGACCAGTACGAGCACCAGGGCCACCCGTACTACGCGAGCGCGCGGCTGTGGGACGACGGCGTGATCGACCCGGCGCAGACGCGCACGGTGCTGGGGCTGGGCCTGTCGGCGAGCCTGAATGCGCCGATCGACGACATGAAGTTCGGTGTGTTCCGCATGTAAGGGAGCCGGCAACACGCGCCTCTCGCGACTGTCATGGGTTGTCCTGCCTTTTTGCTTCGACGTCTTGCCGCGCTGTCCGTGCTTGGCCTGCTGCTGTATGCGCAAGGCGTGGCTCGGGCACAGCCGCCCGAGACGAGCGGAGCGCCGGCCGCCCCGGTGACGCGTGTGCAGTTTTCCGAGCAGGTGGTGCTGCTGCCCAAGGCTGCCTCGCCATTCCGCATCGAGCTGGAAGCGACGGTGTTCAAGCCCGCCGGTGACGGCCCGTTCCCGCTGGTGGTGATCAACCATGGCAAGGCCCCCGGCAAGCCGGCGTTCCAGGGGCGCGCACGCTTCCCGGCGCAGAGCGTCGAGTTCCTGCGCCGCGGCTACGTCGTGGTGCTGCCGATGCGCCAGGGTTTTGCACGCTCAGGCGGGCCGTACATCGGCGGCAGCTGCAATATCGAAATCAACGGCCTGCAGCAGGCAGAGGACGTGGTGGCGGCGCTGGACTACATGGTCAGCCAGCCCTATGTCGACAAGGACCGCATCGTCGTCATCGGCCAGTCGCACGGCGGCCTGACGACCATGGCGTTCAGCACGATCTCCTATCCCGGCGTGCTCGGCGTGGTCAACTTTGCCGGTGGCCTGCGGAACCTGAGCTGTGCGGACTGGGAAGACCGCCTGATCGAGACGTTCGGCAACTATGGCAAGGACGCACGCTATCCTTCGCTGTGGATCTACGGCGACAATGACAGCTACTGGCCCGCGCCGTTGCCCGCCCGCATGTTCAACGCCTACAAGGCCAATGCGAAAGGGCCCGCCGCCAACGCGCGCATGATCGACGTTGGCGAGTTCGCTGGCGATTCTCACCGCCTGTTCAGCGCGCGCGAGGGCATTCCTGTCTGGCTGCCGGAAGTCGGCGCCTTTTTCCGATCGCTTGGCCTGCCGTTCGAGAACGGCTCCTGACCTGCCGTCCGCACGCGCGGCGCAGGCCTGCATATCTCATTTCATCCGGAGCGCAACATGGACTTCACCACGCTTACTGTCAACATTGCCAGCCACATCGCCACTGTCACGCTGAACCGGCCCGATGTGCGCAACGCCTTCAACGAAACCGTCATTGCCGAACTGACCGGCGCATTCCGCGCGCTCGGCGACATGGACGAGGTGCGCGCCATCGTGCTTGCCGGCAACGGGCCGGCGTTCTGCGCGGGCGCGGACCTGAACTGGATGAAGAAGATGGCCAGCTACTCGGACGACGAGAACCGGGCCGATGCGCTGACGCTCGCGCAGATGCTGCACACCATCTGGTCCTGCCCACGCCCGGTCATCGCGCGCATCCAGGGCGACACGTATGCCGGCGGCGTGGGGCTGGTCGCCGCCTGTGACATCGCGGTGGCGGCGGAGCATGCGCACTTCTGCCTGTCGGAGGCGCGGCTTGGCTTGCTGCCTGCGACCATCAGCCCGTATGTGATTCGCGCCATGGGCGAGCAGGCGTCGCGCCGCTACTTCATCACGGCGGAGCGTTTTGATGCGGCCGAAGCGCTGCGGCTAGGCTTTGTGCATGCGGTGGTGCCTGCGGAGGCATTGGATGCCAAGGTGGCCGAGATTGCCGCGGCGCTGGTGGCGAACAGTCCCAATGCCGTGCGGGAAAGCAAGCGGCTGGTGCAGGAGGTGGCGGGCCGCGTGATCGACAATGACTTGCTGGCCGACACCGCAGACCGGATTGCAAGGATCCGTGCTTCGGCGGAGGGGAGGGAAGGGGTGCGGTCTTTCCTGGAGAAGCGCTCGCCGTCGTGGCGGCCGGCTTGAGGCTGGGCGTATCTCCAACCCCTTGTTTGCTCCCCTCTCCTGCCCGGCGGGAGAGGGGAGTCACACCGCGGCATGCGGAATCGTGTCGCCGCGAAAAATGTCTGTAGATACTTGCGTGAAGATCGCAGCACGCTAGCGACAAGGGTGAGTCATCATCCATCGAACGTCGCTCAAATCTGGCTAACTCTCCGTTAACTCGAAAAAATCCCAGGCGTTGCCAACCCCCGTGGGACATTCCTAACATGAGCCTCCCCAACCATTCCGTCCCCATCGCACTGTCCGGCACAGCCGACGGCGCCCGGCACGGATGGTCAACAAAGGAGGACTCCCTTGGAACAACAGTCCCTGCATGCCACGGCCGGCGATTCGCTCGGCCAGCGCAGCAAGCGCGCAGTCTGGCACCCCTGCACGCGGCTGCGCCCTGACGATACCGGTACGCCGCTGGCCATCGTGCGCGGCGAAGGCCCCTGGCTTCATGACGCGGACGGCCGGCGCTATTTCGACGCCACCAGCTCGTGGTGGGTCAACCTGTTCGGCCACGCCAACCCGAAGATCAACGCCGCGCTCGCAGACCAGCTCCAGACGCTGGAGCACGTCATGCTGGCCGGCTGCACACATGCGCCGGCCGTCGAGCTGGCCGAGCGCCTGTCCGCGCTGACCGGCGGCACGCTGGGCCACGCGTTCTACGCCTCGGACGGTGCCTCGGCGGTAGAGATCGCGCTCAAGATGAGCTTCCACTACTGGCGCAACACCGGCCTGCCGGCGAAGCGCGAGTTCGTCTGCCTGGCCAACGGCTACCACGGGGAGACCGTGGGCGCGCTGGGCGTGACCGACCTGGACGTGTTCCGCGATGCCTATGATCCGCTGATCCGCCGCGCGCATGTGGTGATGTCGCCCGATGCACGCCAGGCCGCGCCGGGCGAAACCGCCGCGGACGTCGCCACGCGTGCGCTGGGTGCACTGGAGACGCTGCTGCGCGAGCGTGCGGGCCAGATCGCCGCGCTGATCGTCGAGCCACTGGTGCAGTGCGCGGCCGGCATCGCCATGTACGACCCGTCCTACCTGGAAGGCGCGCGCGCCTTGTGCGACCGCTACCGTGTGCACCTGATCGCCGACGAGATCGCGGTCGGCTGCGGGCGCACCGGCACCTTCTTCGCGTGGGAGCAATGCCGGGGCGCAGACCAGCCGCTGCCCGCGCATGTCTGGCCGGATTTCCTGTGCCTGTCCAAAGGCATCAGCGGCGGCTACCTGCCGCTGTCGCTGGTGCTGTCGCGCCAGGAGATCCAGCGCGCCTTCGTCGCCGATGAAATCGCACGCAGCTTCCTGCATTCGCATTCCTACACCGGCAACCCGCTCGCCTGCCGCGCCGCACTGGCCACGCTGGACCTGTTCGCGCAGGACGACGTGATCGCGCAGAACCGCGCACGCGCGCAATGGCTGGCTGACGCGATGGCACCGTTCGCCAGCGATGCGCGGCTGCATCGCATGCGCCAGCGCGGGCTGATCTGGGCCGTCGATGTGCGCGACGAGGTGGCCGGCGAAGGCTTCGCCGGGCGCTTCCACCAGGCCGCGCGCGCGCGCGAGCTGCTGGTGCGGCCGATCGGCAACACGCTGTACGTGATGCCGCCTTATGTTTTCGATGCCGCGCAGGCGCGCTGGCTGGCCGGGCAACTGCTCGCCGCGCTGGACGATGTGCTCGGTACCACCAATGCCAACGATGAGGTCCGCCATGCTGCTTGAACAACTGCGCCGCGCCGCCGACGAACGCCAGGCCCGTGCGCTCACGCGACGGCGCCGCATCGCGCATACGGCCTGCGCCCCGCACCAGTCCGTGGGGCCGGTGGAAACGCCCGCGCCGCAGTCCTTGCTGACGTTCTGCAGCAACGACTACATGGGGCTGGCGAGCCATCCTGACGTCGTCGCCGCGCTGGCTGAAGGCGCGCGGCTGTATGGCGCGGGCAGCGGCGCCTCGCACCTGGTCAGCGGCCATTCGCTTGCGCACGCGCGGCTGGAAGAGGAACTCGCGCGCTGGTTCGCCCCGTACATCCCGCAAGCGCGCACGCTGTACTTCTGCACTGGCTACATGGCCAATATGGCCGTGCTGACGGCCCTGGGCACCGCGGGCGCAACGCTGTTCTGCGAAACGCTCAACCATGCCTCGCTGATCGACGGCGCCCGGCTCGCGCGCGCGGACGTGCAGCGCTACCCGCACTGCGACGCCGCTGCACTGGACGCGCTGCTTGGCGCCAGCAACAGTCCGCTCAAGCTGATCGTGACCGACAGCGTGTTCAGCATGGATGGCGACGTGGCGCCGCTGGCCGAGTTGCTCGTGCTGGCCGAACGGCATGACGCGTGGATCATTGTCGACGACGCGCACGGCTTCGGCGTGCTGGGCGACGATGGCCACGGCGTGCTGCAGGCGCTGGGGCTGAACTCGGAGCGCCTCATCTACATCGGCACGCTGGGCAAGGCCGCCGGCGTGGCGGGCGCCTTCGTGGCCGCGCACGACACCATCATCGAACACCTCGTCAACACCGCGCGCCCCTACATCTACACCACGGCCGCGCCGCCTGCGGTGGCACATGCGCTGATGGCGAGCCTCGCGATCATCGAAGGCGAGGAGGGCCGGCAACGCCGCGCCAACCTGAACCGGTTGATCGCCGACCTGCGTGCGGGCCTGGCCCCGTTGGCCGCGGCGGCCGGATGGCAGCTGGGCGACAGCGCCACCGCCGTGCAGCCGCTGATCGTCGGCGACAACGCCACCTCGCTGGCGCTGGCGGCCCGGCTGGAGGCGGATGGCATCCGCGTCGGCGCGATCCGGCCACCGACCGTGCCGGAAGGCACCGCGCGGCTGCGCATCACGCTGTCGGCCTCGCATACAGCGGCGGATGTGCAACGGCTGGTCGGCGTGCTGGCCAGCGCCGTGCCACCCGAAGCGAAGCGGGAGGCAGCATGAGCCAGCCTGCGAAGTTCCAGTGCTTCGTCACCGGCACCGACACCGGGGTGGGCAAGACCCACGCCAGCGCCACGCTGCTGCATGCGCTGCGCGCGGCGGGCTATGCCGCCGTCGGCATGAAGCCGGTGGCCAGCGGCAGCGAATGGCGGGGCGACCATTGGCACAACGATGACGTGGCGGCGTTGCGCGCGGCCAGTTCCGTCGCGGTGCCGCTGGCCCAGACCAGCCCGTTCCTGCTGCGCACGCCGTGCTCGCCGCACCTGGCTGCGGCACGGGAAGGCGTGCGCATCACGCGCGCGCCCATCCGCCGTGCCTTCGACGCACTGCGCGAGCAGGCCGATGCCGTCGTCGTGGAAGGTGTGGGCGGTTTCCATGTGCCGCTCGATACCGGCGCCGTGCGCTGGAGTACGGCGGACCTTGCCGTGATGCTGGCGATGCCCGTCGTCATGGTCGTGGGCATCCGCCTTGGCTGCCTGAACCACGCCGTGCTGACCGCCGAGGCCATCCGCGCGCGTGGGCTGACGCTGGCCGGCTGGATCGCCAACCGCGTCGATCCGGACATGCTGCTGGCCGACGAAAACATCGCCACGCTGCACGAAGCGCTCGACACGCCGTGCCTGGGCGAGCTGCCCTGGCAAGTGGCGCCGGCCGATGCCGCCGCGCGACTCGACCTTGCGCCGCTACTTGTCCGCCCTACCCAATACCAGTCCGAGGCCCAAGGCCTCGCTGCATAAAACAGAAGCCGATCATGACCCAAGCCACTCAAACCGTCGCCACCATTTCCGCCGAATCGCTGCGCCAGACCGCACGCAGCCATGCGCTGCCCGAAGACGCCCGCTGGCGCGTCGACGACGTCGCCGCGTTGTTCGCGCTGCCGTTCAATGACCTGCTGTTCCGCGCGCAACAGGTGCACCGCGAGAATTTCGACGCCAACACCGTGCAGCTGTCCACGCTGCTGTCGATCAAGACCGGTGGCTGTGAAGAAGATTGCGGCTACTGCCCGCAGAGCGCGCACCACGACGCCGGCGTCAAGGCCGAGAAGCTGATGGCGCTCGACGAGGTGCTCGAAGCTGCCCGCGCCGCCAAGGCCAACGGGGCCACGCGCTTCTGCATGGGTGCCGCCTGGCGCAGCCCCAAGGACCGCCACCTGGAGCCGGTCATGGACATGGTGCGCGAGGTCAAGGCGATGGGCCTGGAGACCTGCGTCACGCTCGGCATGCTCAAGGCCGAGCAGGCGCAGGCGCTCAAGGACGCCGGCCTGGACTACTACAACCACAACCTCGACACCTCGCCGGAGTTCTACGGCAAGATCATTACCACGCGCACCTACCAGGACCGGCTCGATACCATCGGCCATGTGCGTGACGCCGGCATCAACGTCTGCTGCGGCGGCATCGTCGGCATGGGCGAATCGCGCGAGGCGCGCGCCGGGCTGATCGCGCAGCTCGCCAACATGGACCCGTATCCGGAATCGGTGCCCATCAACAACCTCGTGCAGGTCGAAGGCACGCCGCTGGCCGGCACCGAGGCGCTGGACCCGTTCGAGTTTGTCCGTACCATTGCCGTGGCCCGCATCACCATGCCGGGCGCGATGGTGCGCCTGTCCGCTGGCCGCGAGGCGATGGACGAAGCGCTGCAGGCCCTGTGCTTCATGGCTGGCGCCAATTCCATCTTCTACGGCGAAAAGCTGCTGACCACGGGCAACCCGCAGGCCGACCGCGACCGCGCGTTGCTGGCCCGCCTGGACATCCGCGCGGAAGGCTACGCAGGCTGAATAGTTAAGAAATCACCACGCGGAGAGCTCGCCGCCGTAAGATCCCGATAACGGGGTTAAACGGAGGGAGCTCATGTTCAGCAAGATCCTGATCGCCAACCGCGGCGAGATCGCCTGCCGCGTCGCCGCCACCTGCCGCCGGCTGGGCATCCGCACCGTCGCGGTGTACTCGGACGCCGACGCCGATGCCCGCCACGTCGCCTTCTGCGACGAAGCCGTGCATATCGGCGGC
>NZ_CAJZAI010000024.1 GCF_914271435.1 Cupriavidus laharis
GCCGCCGATATGCACGGCTTCGTCGCAGAAGGCGACGTGGCGGGCATCGGCGTCGGCGTCCGAGTACACCGCGACGGTGCGGATGCCCAGCCGGCGGCAGGTGGCGGCGACACGGCAGGCGATTTCACCTCGGTTCGCGATCAGGATCTTGTTGAACATGGTTTCTCCTGGGGAGGGGGCGGGCGGTGTCGGCCGCGACCGCTGCCGCATGCCGGCAGCGGGCAGGCGCTGCCTCGGCATGCTGCCGGGGTTCTTTTGATGTGGGTGTCGGGTACGACTGTCAGGTGCGACTTAAGCCGGCTTCCAGGCTGGCGAGCGCTTTTCCAGGAAGGCACGCACACCTTCCCGGCCTTCCTCCGAGGCGCGGATGGCGGCGATGCGGTCCGCCGTGTCGGCGAGCAGATCATTGTCGATCACGCGGCCCGCCACTTCCTGTACCAGTCGCTTGCTTTCGCGCACGGCGTTGGGGCTGTTGCCGACCAGCGCCGTGGCGATTTCCTCTACCTTGGCATCCAGTGCGTCGGCCGATACTACGGCGTGCACGAAGCCCAGGCGCAGTGCTTCGGTGGCGTCGAAGCGCTCGGCAGTGATGAAGTAGCGGCGCGATGCCTGCTCGCCCATGGCGCGGATCACGTACGGGCTGATCGTGGCGGGCAGCAGGCCCAGGCGGGCTTCCGACAGGCAGAAGTGCGCGTGGTCTGCGGCCACCGCGATGTCGCACGCGGCGGCAAGGCCGACGCCGCCGGCATAGGTGTCGCCCTGGATGCGCGCAATGACCGGCCGCGGGCACGACCAGATGGTGTGCAGCATTTGCGCGAGCGCCAGCGCGTCGGCACGGTTCTCGTCGTTCGAGTAGCCGGCCATCTTCTTCATCCAGTTCAGGTCGGCGCCGGCGCAGAACGCGGGGCCATTGCCGGCAAGGACAATGGCGCGCACTTCGTCGTTGCTGCCGAGTACGCGGAAGGCCTCGGTCAGTTCGGCGATGACGGTCTCGTTGAAGGCATTGCGCACGTCCGGACGGTTCAGCGTGACGGTCGCCACATGTCGGGCGATGGTGACGGTAAGCGTGGTGAATTCCATGGCTGTCTGGCTTGAATGAGCGTTGGTCTGCGGCTGGCTTACATGCGGAACACACCGAACTTCATATCGTCGATCGGCGCATTCAGGCTCGCCGACAGGCCCAGCCCCAGCACCGTGCGCGTCTGCGCCGGGTCGATTACGCCGTCGTCCCACAGCCGCGCGCTCGCGTAGTACGGGTGGCCCTGGTGCTCGTACTGGTCGCGGATCGGCTGCTTGAAGGCCTCTTCCTCTTCCGCGCTCCACTTGCCGCCCCTGGCCTCGATGCCGTCGCGGCGCACCGTGGCCAGCACGCTCGCCGCCTGCTCGCCGCCCATTACCGAGATGCGCGCGTTCGGCCACATCCACAGGAAACGCGGCGAATACGCGCGCCCGCACATGCCATAGTTGCCCGCGCCGAACGAGCCGCCGATGATCACCGTGAACTTCGGCACCTGCGCCGTGGCGACCGCCGTCACCATCTTGGCGCCGTTGCGCGCGATGCCTTCGTTCTCGTACTTGCGTCCCACCATGAAGCCGGTGATGTTCTGCAGGAACACCAGCGGGATCTTGCGCTGGCAGCACAGCTCGATGAAGTGCGCGCCCTTGAGCGCCGACTCCGAGAACAGGATGCCGTTGTTGGCGATGATGCCCACCGGGTAGCCCCAGATGCGCGCGAAGCCGCATACCAGCGTGGTGCCGTAGCGCGCCTTGAACTCGTCGAACTCGGAGCCGTCGACGATGCGCGAAATCACCTCGCGCACATCGAACGGTTTGCGCGTATCGGTCGGGATCACGCCATACAGCTCTTCCACCGGGTACAGCGGATCGGCCGGCTCGTGCAGGCGGATCTGGTCGGGCTTGCGCCGGTTCAGGTGCTGCACGATGTTCCGCGCCAGCGACAGCGCGTGATGATCGTTCTGCGCGAAGTAGTCGGCCACGCCCGACAAGCGCGTATGCACGTCGGCACCGCCGAGGTCTTCGGCAGTGACTTCTTCGCCGGTGGCGGCCTTCACCAGCGGCGGGCCACCCAGGAAGATGGTGCCCTGGTTCTTGACGATGATCGACTCGTCGCTCATCGCCGGCACGTAGGCGCCACCGGCCGTGCAAGAGCCCATCACCACCGCGATCTGCGGAATGCCCTGCTTGGACAGGTTGGCCTGGTTGTAGAAGATGCGGCCGAAGTGGTCGCGGTCGGGGAAGACGTCGTCCTGGTTCGGCAGGTTGGCGCCGCCCGAATCGACCAGGTAGATGCACGGCAGGTTGTTCTGCTCGGCGATTTCCTGCGCGCGCACGTGCTTCTTGACCGTCATCGGGTAATAGGTGCCGCCCTTGACGGTCGCGTCGTTACAGACGATCACGCATTCCTGCCCGGCCACGCGGCCGATGCCCGTGATGATGCCGGCGCCCGGCGCGGCGTTGTCGTACATGTCATACGCGGCCAGCTGCGACAGTTCCAGGAACGGCGTGCCCGGGTCCAGCAGCTGCTGCACGCGGTCACGCGGCAGCAGCTTGCCGCGCGACAGGTGCTTGTCGCGGGCGGCATCGCCGCCGCCTTCGGCCAGCTTCGCCACCTTGGCCTTGAGGTCGGCCACCAATGCCTGCATGGCTTCGGCGTTGGCCTTGAACGCTTCGGCGCGCGCGTTGAGTTTGGTTTCTAAGGTCGGCATACGATCTTGGGCAGGTCTTGTTCTGGTCAGGCCGCGGCGGGGCGGGCAGTGGGGCGTCGGGTGCGGATCAGGCCGTTTCGGCAAACAGCTCGCGGCCGATCAGCATGCGGCGGATTTCCGAGGTGCCGGCACCGATCTCGTACAGCTTGGCGTCGCGCCACAGCCGCCCGGCAGGGTATTCGTTGATGTAGCCGTTGCCGCCCAGGATCTGCACTGTCTCGCCCGCCATCCAGGTGGCCTTCTCGGCCGTGTACAGGATCACCGCCGCGCAATCCTTGCGCACCTGCCGGACATGCTCGGCGCCAAGCGAATCGAGGTTCTTGCCGACCGTGTACAGGTAGCTGCGCGCTGCCTGCAGCGTGGTGTACATGTCGGCCACCTTGCCCTGGATCAGCTGGAACTCGCCGATGCTCTGGCCGAACTGCTTGCGGTCGTGGATATACGGCGTGACCACGTCCATGCACGCCTGCATGATGCCGACCGGGCCGCCCGACAGCACGGCGCGTTCGTAGTCCAGGCCGCTCATCAGCACCTTGGCGCCGCCATTCTCGGCGCCGAGGATGTTCTCGACCGGCACTTCCACGTCCTCGAACACCAGTTCGCCGGTGTGCGAGCCGCGCATGCCGAGCTTGTCCAGCTTCTGCGCAACCGAGAAGCCCTTCATGCCTTTCTCGACGATGAACGCCGTCATGCCGCGCGCGCCCAGGTCCGGCTCGGTCTTGGCGTACACCACCAGCACGTCGCAGTCCGGGCCGTTGGTGATCCACATCTTGGTACCGTTAAGCACGTAGCGGTCGCCCTTGAGCTCGGCGCGCAGTTTCATGCTGACGACGTCGGAGCCGGCGTTGGGCTCGCTCATCGCGAGCGCACCGATCCATTCGCCAGATACAAGCTTGGGCAGATACTTGGCCTTCTGCGCGGCGCTGCCGTTGCGGTGGATCTGGTTCACGCACAGGTTCGAGTGCGCGCCATAGGACAGGCCGACCGAAGCGGAGGCGCGGCTGATTTCCTCCATCGCCACCATGTGCGCGAGGTAGCCCATGTTGGCGCCGCCGTATTCTTCCGCCACGGTAATGCCGAGTACGCCAAGGTCGCCCATCTTCTTCCAGGCGTCCATGGGGAACTGGTCGGTGCGGTCAATCTCGCCCGCGCGCGGGGCCAGTTCCGCCTGGGCCCAGTCGCGCACGGCGCTGCGCAGCATCTCGATGTCTTCGCCCAGGTCGAATCTCAGGCCAGGGAGTTGGGTCATGATCGTGTTCTTCCGTAGATGTGTGTGGAGCGCCGTGGATCAGGCGGTCTTGCTTTCGGTGAGGTTGAGTTCCTTCGTCATGCTTTCGCGCATGACGAATTTCTGCACCTTGCCCGTGATGGTCATCGGCATTTCGTCGACGAAGCGGATATAGCGCGGGATCTTGTAGTGGGCGATCTGGTCGCGGCAGAATGCGCGGATCTCGTCTTCCGTGGCGCTCTGGCCCGGCCTGAGCACGATCCACGCGCAGATCTCCTCGCCATACTTCTGGTCGGGCACGCCGAATACCTGCACGGCCTGCACCTTCGGGTGGCGGAACAGGAATTCCTCGATCTCGCGCGGATAGACGTTCTCGCCGCCGCGGATCAGCATGTCCTTGACGCGGCCAACGATATTGCAATAGCCCTCGGCGTCGATGGTGGCCAGGTCGCCGGTGTGCATCCAGCCGTCGCGAATCGCTTCCTGCGTACGCGCTTCGTCGTCCCAATAGCCGAGCATGACGGAGTAGCCGCGCGTGCACAGCTCGCCCGTTTCTCCGACCGGCACGATCTGGCCCGTGGCGTCGACGACCTTGCATTCGAGGTGCGGCTGTACGCGGCCGACCGTGGAGACGCGCTTGGCGAGCGGGTCGTCGGTCGAGCTCTGGAACGATACCGGGCTGGTCTCCGTCATGCCGTAGGCAATCGTGACCTCCGCCATGTGCATGTCGGCGACAACGCGCTTCATGACTTCGATCGGGCACGGGGAGCCGGCCATGATGCCGGTGCGCAGTGTCGAGAAATCGAAGCGGCTGAAATCGGGGTGGTCGAGCTGCGCGATAAACATGGTGGGCACGCCATGCAGGGCAGTGCAGTGTTCCTCGCTGACGGCCGACATGGTGGCGACCGGTTCAAACGCTTCGCCCGGGAATACCATGCAGGCGCCGGTGGAAACGCATGCGAGCACGGCGAGAACCATGCCGAAGCAGTGGTACAGCGGTACCGGAATGCACAGCTTGTCCTGCTCGGTAAAGCGCATGGCCGCGGCGATATAGCGCGCGTTGTTGACGATGTTCCGGTGCGTCAGCGTGGCACCCTTGGGCGCGCCCGTGGTGCCGCTGGTGAACTGGACGTTGACGGGGTCGTTGCGGTCGAGCTGGGCCGTGATCGCGTCGAGCTCGGAAGCCGGCACGCCGGCGCCGCGCGCAAGCAGTTCCTTCCAGGTCAGCATGCCCGGCGTAGGCTTGTCTTCCATGCGGATGACCCAGCGCAGGGCAGGCAGGCGCACCGCCTGCAGGGCGCCCGGCTCGCATTGCTGCAACTCGGGGGCCAGGGTCTGCAGCATGTCCAGGTAGCGCGACGTCTTGAACGACTCCGGCGCGATGACCGCCTTGCAGCCGACCTTGTTCAGCGCATATTCCACCTCGGACAGGCGATAGGCCGGGTTGATGTTGACCATGACGATGCCGACCCGTGCCGTGGCGAACTGGGTCAGCAGCCATTCTGCGCGGTTCGGTGACCAGATGCCGACGCGGTCGCCGCGGCGCAGGCCCAGCGCGTGAAGGCCGGCCGCCATGGCGTCGACGGCGGCGGCGAATTCCTGCCAGGTCCAGCGGATGCCCTGCTCGCGGAACACCACCGCCGGACGCTGGCCAAAGCGCGAGACCGTGTCAGCCAGGAGGGCCGGGATCGTCAGTTCGCTGAGCGGGGAGGTGGTGTCGCCCTTTACATAGGACAGCCCGTTGGCAGGCAAGGTCGTTTCGGGCACGGGCCGGGGTGTCCCAGGCTGCATCGTCATGCTCGTCTCCAGAGTGCGGCGTTCAGTGTCGTTCTTCCCATATTTTGAGCTTCACTCAAAAAATCTGCGGAAAGTTCTCGGGCGGTTTGGCGCTGCTTTTTTCTTGCTGTCCGGTAAAGTTATACCCAGGCTCAGAAAAAATCAACAAAAATTGAGTGTTGTTCAACTATCGTATAAAGTGGGTGAGGCGGCGCGCCCAGACGGGCGGCCAAGAGAGGGAGTCGGCACTTATAATGCGCCCGTCGCAGATATCACTTCGCAAGGACACGTCGATGCAGCAGATTGCGGGACAGCGCCGGGTGCCGGCGCGCGCCAAGGCCGAGCAGCGCATGCGCGACATCCTGCGCGTCGGCCGGGAAGTGTTTGCCGAGCTCGGCTACGAGCGAGCGACTACGACGGAGATTGCGCAGCGGTTAGGTATCTCTGAAGGCACCGTCTTCACCTACTTCCACAGCAAGCGGGATCTCTGTGTCCGCGTGATCCAGGACTGGTACGACGAGATCATTGCCGCGATCGAGAACGGCCTGCCGCGCGAGCAGAGCACCAGGGTCCAGTTGGAGTTCTTCGTGCGCACGCACCTGCGCCTGTTCCTGATCCAGGGTACGGGGCTGTGCGCGCTGGTACTCTCGGAAGGCCGTGCCAAGGGGCAGGGCCTGGATGAAGTGTTCGTGCCGCTGCAGAGGCGTTATACGGCACCGCTGATGGACCTGCTGGCGCGCGCGCAAGCGCGCAAGGAGATACGGACCGACTTGTCGTTGCGCCTGTTGCGCTCGGCTATTCTCGGGCCAATGGAGCACATCCTGTGGGATGCGGTGGTCAGCGGCCGTCCAGTAGACATCGACCGGACCGCCAGCGACCTGATCGCGCTGCTATGGCCGGCGCTGCAGCCGCCGGATCTCGAAGCTGTCGCGCTCAAGCAGTTCTACGGCGAGGTCGGCGCCGCGCTGGCGCGTGTCCGGCAGGGTGAGCCGCAGCAGGACTGAGCGCCGAACCCGGGCCTACCGCACGGCCTGGAACATGCCGGGAAATCCGCTTCCGAGATCTTCCCTGAGCGCGTCGGGCTCGCCGGCGAGGAAGAAGGTGGCCAGCGCGGCGGCGAGCACGGCAATCAGGTAGGCGAGTCTGGCATTCATGGCTGCTCCTTCACGGCTGGGCTACCATGCCGGCCCTTGCTGCCGGCATTTGCCCTTCCTACGCACATGCCATGCCACGCACGTGCAGGGCCGCCAGGTGCCGGTTGCAGCGCTGGTTTGCCCGATAGTGGTGGTATAACGCCGACATCCGGCCGAATGGCGTTGGTCCGAGCCCAACTTCTGCCTGCCCGTCCTGTGCCCTGGCCAGCGATACCGGCAGGGATCGCACTTGCCGCCGCGGCGCTATGCCGCACCCGCAGTGCAGCATGGCGCGCTTAGAATCGCTGGGCTCCAGGCCGGACTGCTCCGGCGCCCGGAGCGCGAGCCGCACAGACGACAAGAAGGTAATTCCGTGAAGAAGAATCGCATCGCACTGGCCGTATCCGCCGTGCTGATGGGCCCCGCCTGCGCCAGCGCGCAGATGGCGGCTGCCGAAACCCTGCAGGAGGTGGTGGTATCGGCGAAGTCCGGCCAGGGTGAAACGACCGCCATCGCACCCAACACGCCATCGCCGGACTACGGCATCAGCAATGCCCGGATGGCGGATTTCAACGTGGTGAATCCCGAGGACGCGCTCAAGTACGCGCCCAACCTGGCGGTACGCAAGCGCTTCATCGGCGACATCAATTCCATCATCTCGGTGCGCAGCACGAATTCGCGCCAGTCGGCGCACGGGCTGGTCTATGCGGACGGGCTATTGCTGTCCAACCTGCTGGGTTCGGACTATTCGTTCCCGCCGCGCTGGTCGCTGGTCAATGCCGCGGAGATCGAACGCGTCGATGTCCTGTACGGGCCGTATTCCGCGCTGTACCCGGGCAACTCGCTCGGCGCGACGGTGCTGATTTCCACGCATACGCCGGAGCGGTTCGAGGGCGACGCCGGCATCCAGTTCTTCACGCAGCGCTTCAGCCAGTACGGCACCCACGACAGCTTCAACGGTTTCCACGCCAATGCCTACGTGGGCGACAAGATCGGTGCTTTTTCCTATCTCGTCAGCGTGGACCGGGAGGACAGCAAGAGCCAGCCGCTGAGCTTCTACACCGCGGCGCGTTCGACCACCCGTGCCACTTCGGCCGACAAGCCGGTGACCGGCGCATTCTTCGACCGCGACCAGACCGGCGCCGACCGCGTGGTCATGGGTGTGAACGGCGAGGGCATCACCCACACCGTCCAGGATCAGCTCAAGGTCAAGCTCGGCTATGACATTACCAACACGCTGCAGGCCCAGTTCACCGCGGCCTACTGGCAGCAGGACCGGTCCAGCGCCACTGGCAGCTATCTGCGTGATGCCGCCGGCAATGTCGTTTCAAACGGCAACGTGAACATCGGCGGGTATCGCTACGTGATTCCCGCCAACGCGTTCGCGCCAGGCAATGGCGAGGACGCGCGCTGGCTCTATGGCCTGTCATTGCGCACGCGCAACGAGACCGGCTGGAACTTCTCCGGCGTGGCGTCGCTGTTCAATGTCAGCAAGGACATCAGCCGCACGGCCAGCACGGCGGGCAGCGGCCCGGGCACGGTGACCTTCGGCGACGGCACAGGCTGGCGCACGCTGGACCTGAAGGCCGACTACCGTCCGCAACGGCTGCAGGGCGGGCATTGGGTCACGTTCGGCTATCACTACGACAACTACAAGCTGAGCAACACGACCTACAACACCTCGGACTGGGAGGCTGCGGCCGTTACGGGCTTCAACAGCGCCTTTGCCGGCAAGACCGAGACTCAGGCACTCTATGCGCAGGACGCCTGGTATTTTGCGCAGGACTGGAAGCTGATACCGGGCCTGCGCTTCGAACACTGGCGCGCCTACGACGGCAGCCGCAGCGTGCCGGGCGTGGCGCTCGGCTACGCCACGCGCAGTGAATCCAACTGGTCGCCCAAGCTGGCGCTGGAAAAGGCGATTGGCCAGGACTGGCTGGGCCGGCTTTCGCTGGGGCAGGCGTATCGCTACCCGACCGTCAGCGAGCTCTTCCAGGGCCGGATCACCGGCACCTCGCTGGTCAACAATGATCCCAACCTGAAGCCGGAGCGCTCCTTCTCCAAGGACCTGACCTTCGAGCGCACGCTGGAGGCGTCGCGTTTCCGCGTCTCGCTGTACGAGGACGACATCCGCGATGCGCTGGTCAACCAGACCGACACCACGGTGTTCCCTGCCGTCACCAGCTTCCAGAACGTCGACCGCGTGCGCACGCGCGGCATCGAGCTGGCCTACGAGGCGCAGGACTTGTTCATCAATGGCTTCGACCTGTCCGCGAGCGGTGCCTACAACCATTCGAAGACGCTGGAAAACGCAAAGAATCCGGCCTCCGTCGGCAAGTACTTCTACCGCATTCCGCAGTGGCGGGCCAACCTGGTTGGCACCTACCGCATCACGCCCGCGTGGTCGGGCACGCTGGCCATGACCTATTCGGGGCGGCAGTACAATACGCTCGACAATTCGGATGTCAATCCGGACACGTTTGGCGGCACCAGCAGCTTCCTGACTTTCGACGTCAAGCTGAACTACCGGCCCGCCAGGAATGTGCGGCTGGCGCTGGGCATCGACAACCTGACCGACCAGCGCTATTACGTCTACCACCCTTATCCCGGCAGGACGTTCTACGCCGAGGCCAAGGTCTCCTACTAAGCTCGGAATACTTTGATGAAAGGCATCCGCCTCTTCCTCGCCGGCCTGCTGGCCCTTTCCATGACCTTGGCCATGACCTCGGCCATGGGCCAGGCCCACATGCACCAGGGTGCGATGAGCGAACTCGGCACCGGCGCCGCGTTCGACCGCGACGGGCGCCTGTGGGTGGCCTACAAGGATGGCCCCTACGTGGCGCTGCAGTCTTCGGCGGACTTCGGCCGCAGCTTCGGTCCGGTGCAGCGTGTCAACAGTGCCCCTGAGCAGGTGGCGGCCGACCATGAGAGCCGGCCCAAGGTGGCCACCGGGCCCAACGGCGAGATATTCGTCACGTGGACCCAGCCGCTGGCCAAGCCCTATACGGGCTTCATCCGCTTTGCCCGCTCTGCCGACGGCGGCAAGTCGTTTTCCGCGCCGTTGACGGTGCACGCCAACCGCGACCAGATCACGCACCGCTTCGACGCCATCGCGGTCGATGGGGCCGGCCGCGTGTTTGTGAGCTGGATCGACAAGCGTGATGTCATCGCCGCGCAGGCGCGCAAGCAGCCATATGCCGGTGCCGCGATCTACTACGCGGTGTCCCGGGACAATGGCGCCACCTTTCAGGGCGACTACAAGGTGGCGGACCAGTCTTGCGAGTGCTGCCGCATTGCCATGTCGGCCACCCCGGACGGCAAGGTGCTGGCGCTGTGGCGCCATGTGTTCCCGCCCAACGCGCGCGACCATGCGGTAGCCGTGCTTGGCGCCGACGGCACTGCCACACGCTACCAGCGCGCCACCTTCGACGACTGGCGCATTGACGCCTGCCCGCATCATGGTCCCGGCGCCTCGGTGGCACCGGATGGCACGCTGCACATGGTGTGGTTCGGGGTGCGCGACGGCAAGCCGACCGTCTCGGTGGGACGCTGGAAAGACGGCAGGCTGCTGGCCCAGCGTCCGCTCGATGATCCGCGCGCCCAGCATGCCGATATCGTGGCGCTTGATGCGAAGCGTGTCGTGGTGGCGTGGAAATCGTTCGACGGACAGCAGACCCGCCTGCGGGCCATGGTATCGGAGGACGGCGGCGTCAGTTGGCAGACGCGCGAGCTGGCAGGCACCGCGCAGGACTCCGACCAGCCGCACCTGCTGCAATACGCCGGGCATGCCTATGTGCTGTGGCGCACGGAAGCGGAGGGCATCCAGCTCTTTGCCATCACGAAGGAGGGCGCATGAAGCATTCCCGCCGCCGGCTGCTGGCTGCCATGGCCTGCATGCTGCTCGCCGCGGGCCCGGTCAACGCCGGCTCCGCGAAGGCCGCTGAGGCCGCGCCGGTGAACTGGTTCGATTCGGCCAGCGTGCCGCGACTGGTCGCCAGCCAGCAGGGCAAGCCCTTCGTCCTGGTGGTCTGGTCGCTTGACTGCGTCTATTGCCGGCGCAATTTCGAAGCCATCGGCAAGCTGCAGGCGCGCAACCCGGCGCTGCGCGTGGTCACGCTGTCGATGGACGTTCCCGCCGCGCAACAGCAGGTGCAGCAGCACCTCCAGCGCACCCGCCTGTCGCGCAACGCCTGGATGTTCGGCAGCGAGATGCCGGAGCGCCTGCGCTACGCGCTCGATCCGGACTGGATGGGGGAAACGCCGCGTACGTATTTCTATCGGGCCGATGGCGAGCGGCGCGGCGTATCCGGCGTGATCAGCCCGGCCGACTGGGCTGCTCACTTACGCTGGGCCGGCATTGCCGGCTGATGGCAGGCAGGCGGTTCCAGATTGCCCGGAAACTGCCTCTTACATGCTGATGCCGTTCAGTTAACCACCGTCGTTCCCGCCTGCGCGGGAATGACGGTTAGGTCTTGATGCTTTAACTGAACGGCATTCCTCTTACATGCGACCCTTCCACGGCACCAGCCAGGTCTCAGACTTGCGCATCAGCAGGTCGAACAGGAAGGCAATCAGCCCGATCAGCAGGATGCCCATGATGACCACGTCGGTGCGCAGGAAGTTGGACGCATTGAGCACCATCTGGCCCAGGCCGGCGGTAGCCGCCACCATCTCGGCAGCCACCAGCGTGGTCCAGCCGAAGCCGATGGCGATGCGCATGCCGGTCAGGATATCGGGCAGCGCGGCGGGCAGCACCACGTGCCGGATCACCTGCCACGGTGTGGCACCCATCGAGTAGGCGGCGTTGATCTGCTCGATCGTGACCGAGCGCACCCCGGCGCGTGCCGACATGGCCAGCGGCGCGAAGCAGGCCAGGTAGATCAGCAGGATCTTCGAGGTCTCGTCGATGCCGAACCAGATCACGATCAGCGGCAGGTAGGCCAGCGGCGGCAGCGGGCGGTAGAACTCGATGGGCGGGTCGAATACGCCGCGCGCAATGCGCGACACGCCCATCAGCACACCGATCGGCACGGCGGTGAGCACGGCCAGCGCGAAGGCGCCGAACACCCGCACCAGGCTGGCGTGGAAGTGTTCCAGCAACGGCAGGCCACCTTGCACGTTGCCGTTCCAGGCATCGATAAAGGCCTTGATGATGGCCTCGGGCGTGGGCAGGAACAGCGGCGGCACCCACTGGAGGTGGCTGGCGGTCCACCACAGGGCCAGGAGTGTTACCACGGTGACGGTGGCGATGCGCGAACTGGAGCCTTCGCCGGGCATGCGGTAGCCCGAGACGGTGCGCATGGGGCGGCGCGGGGCTGCCGGCTGGCCAGTCGGATTCGGGTTCCGGGCCGGGGCTGCGGTGGCCGCCATGGCGGCGGCGTCGACCTGTTGGGCGGGTACGGTCATGGCTTTGTCCTCAGGGCGTGGCATGGATCAGGTCGACGATTTCTTCGCGGTAGCGGATGAACTCGGGGTCGGACTTGACAGCGCGGGCATCGCCGCATTCGATGTAGCGTCGCGCGAACGGCAAGTCATAGCTGTGCGCGATGCGGCCGGGCGAGGGCGTCATCACGATCAGCCGCGTGGCCAGGAACAGCGCCTCTTCCACGCTGTGCGTGATGAAGAAGACGATCTTCTGCTCGCGCGCCCACAGCCGCAGGATCAGCGCCTGGATCGATTCGCGCGTCAGCGCGTCGAGCGCGCCGAGCGGTTCGTCCATCAGCATCACTTCCGGGTCGTTGGCCAGCGCGCGCGCAATGCCCACGCGCTGCTGCATGCCGCCGGAGAGTTGGTAGACAGGTTTGCTGGCAACTTTCTCCAGCCCTACCTGTGCGAGCTTTTCGTGGGCGATGCGCAGGCGCTCGGCACGGCTTACGCCGCGCAGGCGAAGCCCAAGCGCGACGTTGTCGACCACGTTGAGCCAGGGCATCAGCGCGTGCTTCTGGAACACCACGCCGCGTTCGGCGCCGGGGCCCAGCACGGGCTTGCCGTCGAGGCGGATCTCGCCTTCCGACGGCTGCATGAAGCCGGCGATGCAGGACAGCAGCGTGGTCTTGCCGCAGCCTGATGCGCCGAGGGCGACGACGAAGTCGCCGCGTTCCATGGTCAGGTTCACTTGGGACAGGGCCAGCGTCTGCGCGCCGCCGCGGCCGCCGTAGTTGACGCTGACCTTGTCGATTTCCAGCCGGGACATGACAGTCCTCCTGAAGGTTTGGGGTGTGGCTTGCCGCATCGCCGGCTGCACGGGCGGGCGAGGGCAGGTACGGCAGCGGGGCCGGGCTGGCACCGCCGCGTGGCGCTTTAAGAGGCTGTGTGGTTACTGCGCGGCGCGCCGGACCCACTCGGCGTTGACGCCGCCGCTATAGTCGGGCAGCACGGCCTGGATCGTGCCCTGTTCCTTCAGGAAGAGCGCCGCCGAGCGCAATGCGCTGGCAGCACCACCGCCGAGCCAGCGCGGCGAGGCTTGCTCCTGCAGCGTGGGGAAGCTGTACAGCGCCATGCTGGCCGGCACTTCCTCGGCCTTGGCGCCGGTCAGCCTGGCGACCGCCTTGATGTTCGGCGAGTCGGGGGTCCAGGCAGCCTTGTTGTTGCGGTAGTTGTCGTCCGCGGCGGCCAGCACGCGCACGAACTTGACCATGAAGTCAGGGTTCTCGCGCGCGAACTTCTTGTTGGCGATCATGCCGTCGAAGGTCGCCTTGCCCGTTTGCGCGGCAATCTGCCCCGAAGTGGTCAGCACCTTGCCGGAGCGCTTGACCTTGGCCAGCACCGGATCCCAGATGAAGGTCGCGTCGATGTCGCCGCGCTCCCATGCGGCGGCGACTTCCGGCGGACGCATGTTCATGATCTTGACGTCCTTCGGATTGATCTTGGCCTGCTCCAGCGCGACCAGCGTGTGGTAGTGCGTCGTCGAGACGAACGGCACGCCCACGCGCTTGCCCTTGAGGTCGGCAATGCTGGTGACTTGCGAGCCATTGCGGGCCACGAACGCTTCGGCGGCGTTGATGTCGTCCAGGATCCAGAACAGTTCGACGTCCAGCCCCTGCGACAGGGCCGAGGCGATCGGCGACGAGCCCGCCTCGCCGATGGCGATCTGGCCGGAGGCCATCGCGCGGATCACGTCGCCGCCGCCGGTGAACTGGCGGAACGAGACCTTGTAGCCGGTCTGTTTCTCCACCTCTTTCATGTCCTGCGCATAGCGCCACGGCACCACCATGTCCTGATAGGCGATGACGACTTCCTTGGTCTGCGCGTGAGCGGCCGGGGCCAGTACGGCCGCCAGTGTGACGCCTGCTGCCAGTTGCTTGAACCAATGCATGATGAGACTCCTCGAAGATTGAGACTGCTTGCATGCCGACCGCAGAGGCGGCACGGTGGGTCGGCACCGGCGCGGTGCCCGCGTGTGGTGCCTAAACGAGGAGGAGAAGAAGTTGAGCAAGAGGCATGCCAGTCTCCTTTGGCTGGGGTGTCTATGCACCCTCTGTTTGATGGGCTTCCTGCATCGGTCGGGAAGCCCCGGCACATGACGCTTGGTGCGGCATGTGAGCGCCATGGTAGGGAAGGCCGCTATGCACGGTTAGTGCCAGTCACGCGCTTTCAATGGGTCCAGCCGTGCAGGCCTGACGCCAGGGCGAAGCGAGGTGATGGAGCGGGGATTGCCGTCGCGAACCGAGGGTGATGCACTGGCGCCGACAGGGAGCCAGCGCGTGCCGGCGGGGGAGCAACGGGAACTATCAACTATGGAACATGCTGTTCCAGGTCATCCTTCTGGCGCGGCTGGTCATACTGAAGGCCCTTGATATGAGCCCAGTGAACTAAACGCCAGCTGGAGGCATGGCGGGAAGCGAAAGCAACCCGCCATGATGCTTCCCGCATTGCGCGGGCTGCTTCGTTATTCCGGCTTGGCGGATTCGTTCGCAGCCGGTTGTTCGTCTTTCGCGGATTCAATCTTGGCCGCTTCGACCGCAGGTTCCGCTGCAGGTTGCTGCTTCGCCTTCTGCGCGCGGCTCGCGCGATGCTGCTGGGAGCGTTGCTGCTGCGCGCGCTTTGCATCCGCCAGCGTGACCTGCCCGGCCGGCTGGCCCGCCAGGTCGACGCGCTCGACGCCTTCCACCATGCACGTCCAGTAGCGCGTACCACGGCACCAGGTCCGCACGGCTTCGCGCAGCATGGCTTCGTCCAGTGCCAGGGTGCCGGCATGCTGGAGCAGATCCTCGAAGATGCCGACCTTCAGCGGCACCTTCGGCGCGGGGTTCTTGGGGAAAGCCAGCGGGAAGCGCTTCTGCAGCTTGCCGATTGCCTGGATCACCGGATCGACAGGCTTGGCCGGAGCGGCCGCGGCGGCAGGACGCGCGCGCGCGGGCTTGGCCGGCCGTGCGTCCTTTGCCTGCTTTGCCGGGCGGGCTTCCTTTGCCTCTTTTGCCTGCTTTGCCAGTTGTGCTTTCAGTGCTGCGAGTTGTTCGAAACCCATCGTGTCCTGCCAATTGAGAAATTTGGAGAGATTTTAGCAGTCCCGGTCCAGCCGCCGGCCACGCCGCTTTCGTCATCGCGCGCAGCCTGCCCTATGCTGCAGTGGCAGCCGGGTGCGGCAGCCTGCGCCGTATACGGCGTTATCGAACGGTATCGATGGAGGTGCCTATGTCAGACGATTCCCATGACACGCCACAGACCGTGGTCGTGGTGCACCCGGACCGCGAGATTTCCACGATGCAGAAGCTGCCTTACTTCGTCGGCATTTCCCGGCAAACGGCTGGTGCCAGGGCCCTGTCGATGTCCATTGTGGTCGTGCCGCCCGGCGGCCATGCCGAGCCGCACATGCATCGTGGCTACGAGACCGGCATCTACGTGCTCGAGGGGCGGGTGGAAACCCGCTATGGACCCGGCCTGCGCCAGTCGGTCGTGACCGAAGCCGGCGACTTCCTGTTCATTCCGCCAGGCGTACCGCACCAGCCGTTCAACCTCAGCGCGACGGAGCCGGCCCGCGCGATCGTGGCGCGTGATAACGCGGATGAGCGAGAAGAGGTCGTGCCCTATGACCCGGCGGCCGACACGTAGCAGGCGTTGGTCAGCGGCGCTCTGCCCATGCATTCACTTTGCCCACTTGATGCGGTGCCGTTCCTGCGTGGCCTGGTGCCGCGCGTCGTCCTCGGTGTGCAGGTAGATGCTGGTGGTCGCGATGGAGGCGTGGCCAAAATTGTCGCGCACATGGCGCAGGTCCACTTGCCGGTCGCTCATGTGCGACCCGGCCGTATGCCGCAGCCAGTGGGCCGACGCGCTGGCGAGCAGCTCGGCCTGTGCTTCCCATTCCGGCCCGCGTGCACGCAGCCGTTCCGCCGCCATGCCGAATACTTCCTTGATGACCAGGTGCAGCGCGCCGCGCGACAAGGCCTTTTCACGGCCAATGACCGGCAGCACCAACGGGCGCGCTTCTCCGGGCTGCGGAGCCGGCGGCAGCCCATGCGCGCGCCGGTAACGGGCGAGTTCGGCGATCAGTTCGTCAGTCGCGGGCACCAGCCGGGGCTTGTTGCCCTTGCCGGTAACCTCCAGCCACCAGCGCTCGGTCCCCTGTGCATCGCGCCGGCAGAAGAATGCCCCCATGGTGGTGCCTGCGACTTCCGCCGCCCGCAGGCCACCCAGATAGAGCACCGTGCATAGCCAGCGGCAGCGTGCGGCGTGCAGGCGCTCGCGGTCGGTCTCGGCTGGCATGGCCTCGACAGCCTCCTTTACAGCGTCCCAAAGGGCATGGCTGAGGTAGCGCGTGATGCGCGCCTTGGCCGGGCCGCGGCGGCGGCGCGCAAGCGACAAGGGGTTGCCGGCCAGGTAGCCAGCCTCGGTGAGCCATGCAAAGCAGGCGTTCAGGATCACCATGGCCTGGCGCGTGCTGGCCGGCGACAGCGGGCCGGCAAAGGGGCGCCAGTCAGGGTGGCTGCGCGCGAGCTTCTTGCCTGCGGCCAGGACCCAGCGCGCGGCGGGCTGCGGGTCGGAAAGAAAGTGCTCATAAGCCAGCAGGTCCTCGTGGGTCAGTGAAGACATCGGTTTTCCACGCTGCAGCGTGGCCCAGAGCACGAGCCGCTCGATCTCTCGCCGGTATGCCTGCAGCGTGGCCGGACTGTTTGCGTAGCGTGCGAGCCAGGCGGCGACGGCCGAGAGGTCATCCGATGCCGCGATCTGTGCGCCGCGAGCCGGGGCTCGATTCTTGCCCTGGGCGCCGGAAAGCCCTTCAGGCAGGTGCAGGCGCTCCAGCGGGGTCGGCGACGTGGCGGGCAGGGCGCGGACAGCCGGATGGCTGATATCCGAAGAGGAATCCATATGAGGCGTGAGACGAAAACGCAATTTGAGCACAATTATAGACATAAGAAAACTTATGTCTAAAGTATGAGCTGAGAAATTTTATTTACTACGTATTACGTAGTAATATATGAATTAGCCACTCGCCGCTTTGCGATTCATGCCAACTTCCGACCTGAACCTCAGCGACACCGCATTGCACGCTGATCTGGCCGAGCTGCGCACGCGCTTCCCCGAGACGCGTGCGCTGTATCGCGAGGTGTGCGGGCTGCTGTTCTTCTGCTACGGGGTGACGCCCACGGCAAACAAGCTCTACAGCCTGGTGCGCAAGGGCAGCATGGGCACGCCGGCCGAGGTATTGCAGCAGTTCTGGCAGGAACTGCGCGGGCGCACGCGCGTCACCATCGACCATCCGGATCTGCCTGATGCGCTGAAGGAAATCGCTGCCGAGGCGGTCAAGACGATCTGGCAGGCCGCAAACGAAGCCGCCAGCAGCGAGTTGTCCGCGCTGCGCGCCGAGGCCAGGCATGCCGCGCACATGGCCGAGTCGGAACGGGATGCTGCGCGCGCCGAGACAGCGGCAGCTCGCGAGGACGCGCTGGCACTCTCGGCCCAACTGGGCGAGGCGCGGCAGGCGCATGAAGCCGTGCAGGCGGACCTTGCCTCGGAGCGCCAGGCGCACGCCGCGACGCAGGCCGGGCTTGAGGCCGGGCGCGCAGAACTGGAGGCGGCAGGCCGTCAGCTGGCGGAGCTTCGCACGCAGTTCTCGACGGAGCTGGAGCGAGCGCGCGAGCAGGTGCAGATCGCCCAGGAACGGGCGGAGGCCGGCGAGCGGCGCGCGTTGCGCGAACTGGACCAGGAGCGTACCGCGCGCCAGAAGAGCGAACGGCTGGCCGAAGAACTGCGCGCCGAACTGGCGCAGGCTCGCAATGAAGCGCGTGAAGCCGTCGTGGCCCACGCCGAGACCCGGGCCCGGCTGGAGGCACGGGCGGCAGCGCTGGATTGCTCATTGGGCGTGGGTAAAGCAATATTCAATTTGAAGAAAGGAATTGACGCCGGTATTCACCGGGATTAACGCCAACTACCCTGCGAAATGACCGAGTGAAATTCGCGGTGTCACTAAAGCCCAACTGCGAAGCGACCTCCATGATGGAGGAATTTGTCGCGCAAAGCATCTCGCAAGCCCGCTCAAACCGCACCTTGTCCGCGAGCTCCCGAAATCGGATGCCTTCTTTTTGCAGATGCCGATCGATGGTTCGAGCGGAAACATTGGCTCGCTTGGCAATGTCTTCCAGTGTCACCAAACCACCGCGCGCTTCGCGTAACACCATCATTACATATTCACCCCAACCTAAATTCGACCGTGACGGTCTTAGGCTTGTGGCAGCGCAACGTTTGTCGATTTCGTGCATCACTTCCACATCACCCAAGGCCAGTGGGATGTCGAGCAGTTCTGCAGGCATGACGGCACGGACGCCGGGTATGGTTGCTTCATCAAAATAGAAGCGGGCTGGGGACAAGGCCAGATAACGTTGAAGGTGGTCTGGCTCCGGCATGGATATGTAAATGTCAAAAGCTGGCAGGTCCGGGCCAATTACGAGTTGCAACTGGTTTTGATGAGCAACCGCCAAAGCCTCCAGGTAGAACCGCATACTGTGTACTGGTAGTGCCACGGTGGGCGTATAGATACATTCCCCGGAGCTGCCCTTGCGGATGTAACGCATGTTCCAGGTTTCCACCATAAGGTGGTAATGACGCGAGGACATGCGCAAGAACGCGTCCAAATTTGGGCAGCTTATCAAACCATAGCCCAACAATTCATGGGAATTCATTTTAATCCGACGGCCTAGTTCAAACCCCAAATCATCGCGGCCGGTTAATTTGGACGCTGCCAAAATGAAAGCATCGACCTCTGCCGAAGTCAGCATGCTGTCGCGGCGCTCGAAGAGCGATGGGTCTATTCCCGCCGTTTCCAGTATACGAGCGGTATCCACTCCGGTGCTTCGCAAGAGGTCTCGAAGTAACAAAAAATAGCGAACCGGGACACGTCGGGGCTGAGTAAGCATCTTTCGCTGATCTCTTCTTGCAAGGCATGCTGTTAGGGTAACCACTTGGCTGACGATCTTTGACAAGCACTTGTCAGGAAGTGACATGGCCCCGGCCGGCAACACCAAGGATTATCCTTCCATCACTATGAAGCATTCAGCTCCAGTGTAATGAAGTCCTTTGTGAATAGCTACTCAGCAACAGGGGCGCAGAGCCAGCACGTTCTTGAATCGCTTTGGTTGATTATTCAAGCATGTTTTCCTCTTTAAGGAGACCACCATGTCCATGCATTATGAAAACATCGATACCGCTCTGATCGACGCCGAGGCATTGCCTTGGCATCCGTTTCTGCCCTATGCCACCGATGTATTCATCAAGGTACTGAAGGTGGATCCGGTACGTGGCGAATGGATCACTCTGCTTAAGGCCCCGGCGGACGTGAAACTACCCAAGCACCATCATTCTGGCACCGTGATGGTCTACACCATTAGTGGCCAGTGGCGCTACCTGGAGCACGACTGGGTGGCCGGCCCCGGCAGCTTTGTGTACGAGACTGCCGGCACGCAGCACACCCCTGCAGGCGACAGCAAGGGCGAGGTCATTACCCTCAACATAGTGCAAGGTGACTGGAGCCTGATTGGCCCCGAAGGCCAGGTGTTAGCAATCGAGAACTGGAAAACTGTGGTCAAGCGCTACCTCGACCACTGCGCCAGCGCCAATATCAAGCCGGTGGATGTGACCAGCTTTTCTGTTTGATCTCAAGCTTCGCACTGACGTCGGATCCGGCGAGCGAAAGGCTCGTCGTTTGTTGCCGCGAAGGCGTGAGTTTTTCGCTACACGTAACTCACGCTCTTCTCTAGGCGCATTTCTGTACATTGTTTGCCGGAGCGTATCGAAACATTCATGGCTATTAAGAATCTCAAATCGAAACGCGTCCTGGTTACAGGGGCCGCCTCTGGCATTGGACTGGAAATAGCGCTGTCCTTCGCAAGAAGGGCAGCACAACTGATCATCATCGATATCAATGCAGGTGCCCTGGAAAATGCCCAGCAGGAACTGCGCAAGCTGGGGGGGCAATGCCATACCTATGTGGCGGACGTTTCGGATCCCATTATCATGAAGGAGCTGGCGGAGCGCGTACAGGTGGAGCATGGACCTCTGGATGTGCTCGTCAACAACGCCGGCGTCGCCTTCCTGGGGTCATTCCAGTGCACGCCAATACAGCAGTGGCATCGCACGCTGAATATTAACGTGATGGGCGCCGTGCATGGCTGCCAATTCTTCCTGCCTTACATGCTTGAGGCTGGCGGAGCGCGTCACATCGTGAATGTGGCTTCTGCCGCCGGCTTGGCGCCCACCTTGAATATGAGTGCCTATTCCGCATCCAAGCATGCAGTCATGGGCATGAGCGACAGCTTAAGCCTGGAGCTGATGGGAACCAGGATATCGGTGAGCGTCGTATGTCCGGGCATCATTAATACCCCTATTACACAAGTGTCGCCTTCAGGCGTGGGCTCCAACATCCGGCCTGACCAGGTCACAAAGCTGGGCGAGTATTACCGAAAAAATGGAGCCCATCCCAGTGTGGTCGGCGAGGCGGTGGTGAAAGCTGTTCGTAGCGGTCGCGGGCTGTACTGGTAGGCCCATATGCCGCGCTGATCTACCACCTGCGCCGAATTTCCCGCAAGTTGCTTTACACCATCTTGATTGCCAGCTCCCGGAAGATGGGCTGGATTTAATTACATCAGGAAACGTTCCCCATGCACGCATACCAGCCGACCAGTGTCATCTCTTCCGAGGAAAATATCCGTGTAACCGCCAAAGCATGGATGGTATTTGCACTGACATTCGCTCTCATGCTGCTGGACTTTATTGACCGGCAGATCGTGACCTCCATGTTTCCGTATCTCAAGGCAGATTGGCAACTGTCCGACAAGCAGCTGGGTGCGCTCATTTCTGCTGTATCGCTGACGGTGGCGCTGGGCACGATTCCCGTGGCACTTCTGGCGGATCGCTGGGGGCGCGTGCGCATCATCGTGACGATGGCGCTCACCTGGAGTGGCGCGACCATGGCATGTGGCGCGGCTGGCAACTACACCACCATGCTGGTGGCTCGCGGTGCGGTCGGCTTGGGAGAGGCTGGCTATGCCCCGGCAGGGGCGGCGATTCTGGCAGGCATCTTCCCCAGGCGACTCCACAGTGCCATCTTCGGTGCGTTCCAGGGGGCCGGGGCTGTGGGTACCATCCTTGGAGTCTGGCTCGGCGGCTGGCTGGCTACTCGTTGGGGGTGGAAGGCTGCCTTCGGTATCGTTGGTGTACCGGGTCTGGTGCTGGCGTTGTGCTACATGTGGGTGCGTGACCCAGCGCAGGCAACGCCCGCCCGCACGCTAACGCCCGCCTATTCGTTTTGGACGGCACTCAAAAATGGATTGATCCTCTTCAAGAAGCCAATCGTTATGTGGGCTTGTGTCGGCGGTGCATTGCAGTTATTTACGGTGCTGTCCTTGTATTCCTGGTTGCCAAGCTTTATTCACCGTTCCTACGGTGTTTCTCCTGAGAAGGCCGGCGCACAAGCTGCCATTGTCATCTTGCTGGGTGCGCTAGGCACCGTGGCATGGGGCTATGCGGTTGATCGCTTTGGGCAGGGTAATTCCGGTCGGCGCCTACGGGTGGTCGCCATCGGCTCTCTGCTTTCTGGTGGGTTTCTGATGGCAGCCTTTGGCCTGTTACCGGTCGGCCAGTCGCAATGGCTTTGCCTTATGCTGGGCGGATTCTGCATGACCTGTTCTATTGGTGCCGTTCCGGCCGTGGTGATGGAGAATGCCGAACCAGGTTTGCGGGCTACTTCATTGGCATTGGTGGCCATGGCGCAAAATCTTTTTGGTCAATCGTTGGGGCCTTTCACAACAGGCGCGTTATCGGACACGCTGGGGCTCGAAAGGGCTTTGTCCATTGCGGCGGCTTTCGCATTTCTCGCCGCAGCGACATTTGCATGGGCGGGCGTTGCGCATCTGCGCAGCCGCCAAGCAATTTAACTGCTGTCGATAAGGATTCAGATCATGGTGAATAAGACATTCACGCAAGCACAAGATGCAACCGGTGCCGTGCTTCCGCCGCTGGTCGCGTCCGCCAGTGTGGCAGGCAAAACCCTTGCCGAGTCCAGGCACCAGTGGCGTGTCAGCACGCCGCTGAAGGTTGATGGCGCCCCCAACGTGTTGATCGTGCTGCTCGATGACGCCGGTTTCGCGCAGGCCGACACCGTGGGAGGGCCTATCCATACGCCAACCTTCTCACGCATTGCCAATAGTGGCCTGACATACAACGCCTTTCATACCACGGCCATTTGCTCCGCCACCCGGGCGTCATTGCTGACGGGGCGTAATCACCACAAGGTAGGCAACGGCGTGATATCCGAATTGGCTTCCGACTGGGATGGCTACACGGCAGAAATACCGAAGTCGGCGGCAACTATTCCCGAAGTGCTCAAGCACTACGGCTACCGTACAGCGGCGTTCGGTAAGTGGCACAACACGCCGGTCAGGCACACTACGTCCATGGGGCCGTTTGACCGGTGGCCAACGGGACATGGCTTTGATCATTTCTATGGCTTTATCGGCGGAGAAACCTCACAGTACGAGCCACGTCTGTATCAAGGGACCACACCCATTGAGCCCCCCCGTCGAACTGATTACCACCTCAGCGAAGATCTTGCTGAGAAAGCAGTGCAGTGGCTGAAGGATCGCTCAATCAGTACGCCGGAAGACCCATTCTTCATGTACTGGGCGCCCGGAGCCGTACATGGCCCACATCACGTCTTCAAAGAGTGGGCTGACAAGTACAAAGGCAAATTCGATGCGGGTTGGGATATCTGCCGCGAGCAAGCCTTTGAACGGCAGAAACGACTGGGATTTATCCCTCCGGATGCGGTCCTGACTCCACGCCCATCCAGCCTGCCTGGGTGGGACAGCCTTGGCGCAGACGAGAGAAAATTCCAGGCGCGCCTGATGGAGGTCTTTGCCGGCTTTCTGGAGCATGTGGACGTGCAAGTCGGCAAGATCGTGGACGAGATCGAGCGGCAAGGCTTACGTGAGAATACACTGATCTTTTATGTATTTTCTGACAACGGCGCATCGGCCGAGGGCATGGCCGGTTCTATTGCCGAGCTCAATGCACACAATGGCATCACAACTCCAGTATCCAGGCACATGGAAGTCCTGGAGCAACTGGGCGGATTGGACATGCTCGGAAGTGCCCGCGTGGACAATATGTACCACGCTGCCTGGGCCTGGGCTGGCATGTCGCCATTCCAGGGCACCAAGCTGGTGGCCGGCTACTTTGGTGGTACGCGGGTGCCGCTCGCGATCTCCTGGCCCCAAAGAATCCGGCCTGACAGTCAGGTACGGCCGCAGTTTCATCATGTGAACGACATCGCCCCCACTATTTACGAGGCCATCGGCATCACACCGCCGCGTGTCGTAGACGGGCATGAGCAAGATCCGCTGGATGGCGTGGGCATGAGCTACACCTTTTCGAGCGGGCAGACGGCGAACCAGAAGCTTACACAGTACTTCGAGGTCCTTGGCAGCCGTGGCATTTTCCACCAGGGCTGGATGGCTTCCGTCTGGGGGCCCCGCACCCCCTGGATTGCGGATATGAAGCAGTTCCATGGCTGGAACCCAGAGAAAGACGTCTGGGCGCTATATAACCTCGACGAGGATTTTTCTCAATCCCAAGACCTGGCTGCCCAGGAACCGGCTCGCCTGGAGGCCATGAAAACCTTGTTTGATCGCGAAGCCCAAGCCAATAAAGTGTACCCATTGGGAGCCGGGCTATGGCCATTTCTCCAACCCTCTGACCGTGTCGGTCCACGTGACGGTGACGTGAGCTATGGGTCAAAAACACGTCGTATCCCCGAATTTATGGGGCCAAATCTGCGCTCGCGTAACAGCATCGTTACGGTAGACGTTGACGTTCCAGAGAACGCACAGGGGGTGCTGTACGCGTTGGGTGGCGCTGGCGGTGGCGTGACTTTGTACATCGATAGTGGCTATCTGACCTACGAGTACAACGCCCTGTTGTTGGAGCGGACTGTATTGCGTGCAACAGAACCGATTTCACGGGGGCGGCGCCGCATTGAGGTGAAGACCATGCTGACCTCTTCCCAGCCCGGTGCCGCGGCCTCGCTTGGCCTGCACATCGATGGCGAGGAAGTGGCGCGGGCATCTGTGCCTTACACCTTGCCATTGGCGTTCACTGCCACGGAGACATTCAACGTCGGCGTCGATCTAGGCTCTCCGGTGTCGTTTGATTACCTGGAGCGGGCCCCGTTTGCTTTCAACGGGACCGTGCACGACGTACATGTAACTTATCCGCCTGAAACTGAAGAGTAGGAGCGATTGTGGGAATCGCGGTGGCCGCTGAAAATGCAAAGCCTTGTGGCAGGTAAAAAAGCGACCGTCAGGCACTGGAATGGCTAAGGACAACCAGGCCCTTGGCAAAAAGGCCCTTCACAATCTGTGAAGGGCCTCTGCTTTTGCAATGCTTCGCGATGAGCGACTAGAGCTTTCGAATCTTTGAGGCCTGGAGGCCTTTCTGGCCTTGCGTGACTTCGAACTCGACTTTCGCGCCTTCGTCCAATGACTTGTATCCGGTACCCTGGATTTCCGAGTGATGCGCGAAGAGGTCTTTGCCACCGTCATCCGGCGTGATGAAGCCGTAACCCTTTTCGCTGTTGAACCACTTCACAATTCCTGTCGCCATCTCATCCTCAAAATCAATAAGCCTGCAAGGTTGCAAACGCTGCCAGGCCGCCGGGCTACAGCGAGCTTGGCTGTGGGCAGTTGCTGGTGTCGTCAGCATATCGTGACGTCTCCTTGGCGCCAAGCCATCCCGCGCTAGGGTTTACCATTTGGTAATGGGCCGCGACCGAGGATAGCGTTCAATGTCTGGGGTTGCGTAAGCCCGGACAACGGACAGACCCGGAGTGGCTTTCACGTTATATATCCCGGGGTTCCCCGGTGGAATCAACCTGGCCGACCAGGCTTGAATGTGAGTCATTGATGCGCTTAGCCCGCAAGCTGTTTTCCATGGCCGCACTGCTGGCCTCACTTGCTGCCACTGGCCAGGCGCCTGCGGCTCCCTACCCGGACCATCCTGTCGAACTCGTGGTGCCAAGCGCGGCGGGCGGTGGTACCGACACGGTTGCGCGAGCGTTCAGCGAAGCCATGCGGAAGACTCTGCCGCAGCCGCTGGTCGTGGTAAACAAGCCAGGTGCCAGCGGCGCAATCGGCATGACGGAAGTGGCCCGCGCGAAGCCGGACGGCTACAAGCTCGGCATCATCATCGCGGAAGCCGTGATCGTCCCGCACCTCGGGCCGACCACGCTCGACGCGGCCGAGCTGGTGCCGATCGCACGCCTGAATGCCGATCCGTCCGCCATCACCGTCAAGGCGGACTCGCGCTGGAACACCATCGAGGCGTTCCTGGCATTTGCCAGGGCGCACCCGGGGGAGGTGCTGGTCGGGAATTCCGGCCCGGGCTCGATCTGGCACCTGGCGGCGACGGCGCTGGAGGACAAGGCGCACGTCAGGTTCAATCACGTGCCGTTCTCCGGTGCGGCGCCAGCTCTGGTGGCGTTGATGGGCGGGCATGTCGATGCGGTGGCCGTCAGTCCCGCCGAGGTATCGGCCTATGTGGCCGCGGGCAAGGTCAGGACGCTCGCAGTGATGGCCGATCAGCGTGTCCGGGGTTTCGAGAACGTTCCGACGCTGCGCGAGCGCGGTATCGACCTTTCGATCGGCACCTGGCGCGGCCTGGCAGCGCCGAAAGGCACGCCACCCGAGGTGCTCGAAGTGCTCGCGGCTGCCAGCCGCAAAGCGGTGGCAGACCCTGTCTTCGTGGCGGCGCTGCGCCGGCAGAACCTGGGGATTGCCTATGCCGACGCCGCTACCTTCCAGGCAATGATCGCGGCAGACAACGCGCGGATGAAGGCACTGGCCGCCAGGATCAACCTCCGCAAGTGAAGCCGCGCGCGGGCTGGCCCCGGCCCCAAGGCTCAGAAGATGAAGCGCGTGTTGATGAACGTCGACTTGTGTCCGAGCACGATCTCATCGAGCAGCGCTTTCGACGCGCTGGTCGCCTTGGCGGCAATCATGGTACGGATCGAGAAGGCGCGCAGCGCATCGCTGACCGACAGGGTCCCCTCGGCCGAGTCCTTCCTGCCCGTAAACGGAAACACATCCGGTCCCCGCTGGCATTGGCAGTTGATGTTCACGCGGCAAACCTGGTTCACCAGCGGATCCACCAGCCGCGCGATCTGCTCGGGATCGGTCCCGAAGATGCTCACCTGCTGCCCATAGTCGGAAGACTCGACGTAATCCAGTGCCGTGCCGACATCATCGAATGGCACCACCGGAATCACCGGGCCAAACTGTTCTTCGCGGTACAAGCGCATGCGCGCGTCGACCGGGTAGACAACCGCCGGTACGACCAGCGAGGCACAGGCAAGGCCGCCGCCGGGATTCAGTACCTCGGCGCCCTTTGACTCCGCGTCAGCAATGCATTCGGCGATATAACGCGGCTTGTTGACATCCGGCAGCGGGGTGATGGATATCCCGGCTTCCCACGGCATGCCGATGCCGAGCTGGCCTATCGCTTCGGTGAGCTTGTCGAGGAATGGTCCTGCCACCGACCGGTGCACCAATAGTGTCTTCAAGGCCGTGCAGCGCTGGCCGTTGAACGAAAGCGATCCCAGTACGCACTCCTTGACGGCGAGGTCGAGGTCCGCGTCGGGCAGCACGATGGCCGCGTTCTTTGCGTCCAGGCCGAGCACGGCACGCAGGCGGTTTGTCTTGGGATGCAGCTTCTTGAGCTGGTCCGCCACGCGCGAGGAGCCGATCAGCGCAAGCACGTTGACCTTGCCGGAAGCCATCAGCGGCGGGACCACCTCTTCGCCGCGGCCATAGACGGTATTGACAACGCCAGGCGGAAAGGCTGCGCGGAACGCCTCCAGGATCGGCGCGAACAGCAGCGTGCCGAACTTCGGCGGCTTGAACAGCACCACGTTGCCCATGATCAGTGCCGGGATCAGGGTGGTGAAGGTTTCATTCAGCGGGTAGTTGTACGGCCCCATGCACAACACCACGCCCAGCGGCGCACGGCGAACCTGTGCGATGGTTTCCTCGACCACCTGGAAACGCGAGTTGTTGTTGTCGAGTTCCTTCAGCGCATCGATGGTCTGGCGGATATAGGCGATGGTGCGATCGAATTCCTTGGCCGAATCCGCTGCGGACTTGCCGATCTCCCACATGATCAGCTTGACGATCAGCGCGCGCTGCTCCAGCAGGCGCCGGGTGAAATCCTGCACATGCGCAATGCGAGCTTCGACGGCCATGGTGGGCCACTGCCCCGTGCCCGAAGCGTAGGCGGCAACTGCGGCGTCGAGTGCCTGCAGGCTTTCCTTGACGGTGGTGACGGGGAAGCTGCCGACTTCCACGGCGCTCAGCTTGCCCTGGTCGTCGCGTACGTGTACCGGCGACAGGACGGTACGGCAAGGGCCATCCCAGGATCGGATCTCTCCGTCGATGAGGATGCCGCGCTGGTGCAGGGGGGCGTCCAGGCGCTGCTCTGCCGGAATGTCGGCAAGGCGGGGGAAAAGGCGGGCCAGGTCGGCTTGGGACTGTATGGAGGACATGATCGGTCAGTAGGCCAGGGCGGTGGACGGTCAGGCAGGAGAAACCAGACGCAGCAGGTTGGTGGAACCCGGGGTGCCGAATGGCATGCCGGCGACGATGGCGAACGGTTGCTGGTCCGAAGCAAAGCCTTCGCGCTTGGCCACTTCGGTGGCGTGCACAACCATCTCTTCGACGCTGTGCGCGTCATGGGTGTGGACCGGGTGGACGCCCCAGACCAGGGCCAGCCGCCGCGCGGTTTGCGCATGGGGCGTCATGCCCACGATCGGCACATTCGGGCGCTCGCGCGCCACGCGCAGGGCACTGGCGCCGGACACGGTGTAGGTCACGCAGGCGGTCAGCGGCAGGATGTCGGCGACGGTGCGGATCGCCGCGCCGATGGCGTCCGCGGACACGGCATCGCGCCGGGTGGCAATGGCGTGCATGGTGTCGCGCTGCAGCTTGTCCCGCTCGGTATTGCGGATGATGCGGGCCATTATCTGCACTGCTTCGACCGGATACTCGCCCGACGCGGATTCGGCCGACAGCATGACCGCGTCCACCCCGTCATACACGGCGGTGGCGACGTCCGACGCTTCGGCGCGTGTTGGCGCGGGGGCGCTGATCATGGACTCCAGCATCTGCGTGGCCACGACCAGCGGCTTGCCGGCCTCGCGGCAGAGGCGGGTAAGGCGTTTCTGGATCGCCGGCACTTCCTCGGGCGGCATTTCCACGCCCAGGTCGCCGCGGGCCACCATGATGCCGTCCGCCGCGCCGACGATGGCGTCGATGTCGGCCAGCGCGGCAGGCTTCTCGATCTTGGCCATGATCGCCACGTCTTTGCCGACGATCGCGCGCACCTCTTCGATATCGCGTGCCGACTGGACGAAGGAGAGCGCCACCCAGTCGACCCCGAGCGTCATGCCGAAGCGCAGGTCGCGATGTTCCTTCTCCGTCAGCGCCGACAGGTTCAGTGCGCAGTCCGGCACGTTGACGCCTTTGCGGTCGGACACCGTGCCACCGGTCTCCACGATGGTTTCGGCGAAGTCCGGGCCGGCTTCGCGCACGCGCAATCGCACGCGCCCATCGTCGATCAGCAGAGCGTGGCCCGGCCGCAGCGCTTCAAAGATCTCGCGGTGCGGCAGGTGGGCAACGTGCTGGTTGCCGCTCACCTCGTCCAGTTGCAGGCGGAACGGCTGCGCGGCGCTGAGCCGGACCGGGCCGCCGGGGAAGGTGCCCAGCCGCAGCTTGGGGCCCTGCAGGTCCAGCAGCACGCCCACAGGCCGGCCGGTCAGCGATTCCGCCTCGCGGATCAGGGCGAGCCGGGCCTTGTGGTCCTCATGGGTGCCATGGCTGAAGTTCAGGCGGAAGGTGTCGGCGCCGGCCTTGAAGAGCTGGAGGATCACCTCTGCCGTGGAAGAGGCGGGGCCAAGCGTGGCAACGATCTTGGTGTGTCGCTCGCGTCGCAGGGTCATTGGGAGGCTCCGTCGAAAACGCGGCATGTGACCGCAAGCGGGCGGGTAGGGGTGTGGGTCATGGGAGCGTGTGAGCGTCGGGTGGCAAAGGGCACAGGGCGGAGGGGGCGGAGGGGGCGGAGGGGGCTCAAGACAGGCGGGCAATTTCCTCGAGCAACGCGGTCTCCATCGCCTCGATCGGCGCGCGTGCGCACCCGGTGTAGAACTCGACCTGCGCGCAGGCCTGGTGCAGCATCATGCGCGTGCCGTCGATGGTGCGGCAGCCAAGCGCGTCGGCATCGCGGATCAGCTTGCTCCTGACGGGGATGAAGGCAGCATCCATGACGATCAGGTGTGCGGCGAGCTGCCCGGCGACCGGATTGACATCCGGCGCGCGAAAGCCGGCGGCGGTCGCGTTGGCGAGCATGTCGAAGTCCGCCGCGCGGAAGTCCGCCAGCCCGCCGCCGAAGCGCAGGCCAAGCGATGCGGCCAGTTCCTCGCCGCGTGCTGCGGTGCGGTTGAACACGGTCACGCTGGCGCCGGCCTCGCGCAGGCCGTAGGCCATCGCCCGCGCCGCGCCGCCCGCGCCCAGCAGCGCGATGCGCTTGCCAGCCACCTCGGTCACTTCCTGGAAGGCGCGCACGGCGCCGATGCAATCGGTGTTGTAGCCAGTCAGCACGCCATCGAGATTGTTGATGGTGTTGACCGCGCCGATGGCGCGAGCGGTCTCGTCGAGATGGTCCAGGTGCGGGATCACGGCCTGCTTGTGCGGCATCGAGACATTCATGCCACGCACGCCGAGCGCGCGGATCGATTGCACGGCGCCGGGCACGTCCTGCACCCCGAAGCACACAAAGGTGTAGTCGACCCCGAGCGCGCGGTAGGCGGCGTTGTGGATGCGCACGTTGAAGGTGAAGGGCTCGCCCATGATCGAGCCGCACAGCGTGGGAATGGAACGGGGGGAACTGGGCATTGCGGGGTGTCCTTGCGGGGAAAATCAGGCGGTTGTCCGGGCCTGGATGTCGATCAGCTTTTGCTGATGGGCCGCCAGGTCGAAGCGCGCGGCGGGGGGCCGCCCGGCGAGCGCGTCCAGCAGGTTGTGCGTGGCGAGCTCGGCCATGGCGCGCCGGGTCTCATGCGTGGCCGAGCCGATATGGGGCAGGGCCGTGACCTTGGGATGGATGCGCAGCGGCGAATCCTGGGGCAGGGGCTCGGTGGCGAAGACGTCCAGCCCGGCGGCGCGCAGGTGGCCGCTGTCGAGCGCCGCCAGCAGCGCGTCTTCCTGCACGATCTGGCCGCGCGCGCCGTTGACAAAGATGGCGCCCGGTTTCATCAGCGCAAATTCGCGCCGGCCCATCAGGCCACGCGTGGTGTCGGTCAGGGGCAGTGTGACGGCGACGATATCGGCCCTGGCCAGGGCATCGTCGAGTTCCACCCGGGTGGCGCGTCCGGCCAGGTCGGGCGGCTCCACGGCGGTCTCGTTGACGTAGAGCACCGCCATGCCGAAGCCGAGTGCCGCGCGCCGTGCCACCGCCTGGCCGATGCGCCCGAAGCCCAGGATCGCCAGGGTCTTGCCGTGCACGTCCCAGCCGAACAGGCTATCGCCGATATTGGCGGTCCAGCGGCCTTCGCGCACATGGGCCGCAAGCTCGACCAGACGGCGGCTCGTGGCCATGATGAGCGCAAAGACGGTGTCGGCAGTGGTCTCGGTCAGTACCCCGGGCGTATGGCACAGGGTGATGCCACGCTGGTGCAGGCAGGCCAGGTCGTAGTTGTCGACTCCTACCGAGATACTGGAGATCACCTCCAGCCGGCCGGCATCGGCCAGTTCCGCCGCGCCAAGCTTCACGCTGGAGCCGATCAGGCCATGGGCGTCTGCCAGCGCGGCGCGGAAAGCCGGCCGTTGTGCCGGCTGGCGCGGGTCGGCCACGATCACGTCATGTTCCGATTCGATCCTGGCGAGCAGGTCATGGGGAATCGGGCGGAACACCAGGACATTCTTGCGCATGGGGAAATCCTTGCTGTGGCGTTACAGACTGGCGACCGCCAGCTGCGCGTGGGTCGGCAGGCCTTCGGTATCGCCGCGGACCTGCACTGCCCGCGCACCAATCCATGCGCCGCGCCGGACGGCGTCGCCCACGGGCCGGCCTTCCAGCAGCGCGCTGATCACGCCCACGGCAAAGCCATCGCCGGCGCCTACGGTGTCGACGACACGCTCGACGCGGTACGCCGCGACATGGCCGGTGCCGGCCTCGCCATCGAAGTAGGCGCCGTCGGCGCCCAGCTTCACCACCACCAGGCTGGCGCCACGGGCACGATAGAAGGCGGCAATGCGTTCCGGCTCGGCATGGCCGGTAAGGAAGCGGCCTTCTTCGATGCCGGGCATCACCCAGTCGCACTGGTGCGCCAGGTCGTTCAGGGTGTCCCGCATCAGGTCGGGCGTGGCCCACAGCGTGGGCCGCAGGTTGGGATCGAACGAGATCGTGCGGCCGGCAGCCCGCATGGTGGTAATGGCCTGGCGCGTGGCGGCCTGCGTGCCTTCGGCGAGCGCGGGGAACACGCCGGTGACGTGCAGGTGCCGCGAGCGCCGCAGCCAACCGTGGTCCAGATGCGCGGGGTTCATGCGGCTCGCCGCCGAGCCGCGGCGGTGGTACTCGACGGGCGGATCGCTGCCGTCGTCGACCCGGCCCTTGAACTGGAAGCCTGTGCGCTCACCGGGTTCGCACACTACCTGGCTGCAATCCACGCCTTCGCGCTGCATTTCACCGAGCAGGTAGCGTGCCATCGAGTCGTCGCCCAGCCGGCTGGCCCAGCCGACCTTCAGGCCCAGGCGCGACAGGCCGATCGCCACGTTGGTCTCGGCACCGGCGGTGCGCTTGTGGAAAGTCTGCGCGCCTTCGAGCGGCCCGGCTTCGCCGGCGACCAGCATCAGCATCGCCTCGCCCAGGGTGACCACATCGAGATCGGTGCTCATGCAGGAACCTCCACCGAACGCAGCAGTTCGACATGATGGCGCGTGACCTGCACCAAGTCTTCGCCTTGCAGCGGGAATTCGATCGCACGCGCAACGTGCGCAGGCAGGCGGCGCAAGATGCTGCGCCATGGCGCAGCCGACTGGTCAAGCGGCACCGCGATCCATTTGGCGGGCGTGCGCTGCACGCCCTTGCAGTGCACGTAGCCGACGTTGGCGCCAAGGGCCTGCGCGGCGTCGAGCGGGTCTTCGCCGGTCCAGTGCCAGTTGCCCATGTCGAAGGTCATCGGCACGCGCTCGCCGAGTGCCGTGGTATGCGCGAAGAAGTCGCGCAACGGCGGCACGGTGCCGGCGCGGGCGGTCTGGTCGTTTTCCACGACGAGCTCGATGCCATCGTGCCGCAGCCACGGCAGCAAGGCTTCCAGCGCCGTGCCTTCCCGATAGCCGCCAAGCGACATCTTGACCCGGGTCGCACCGAGCGCCTGCGCGGTGGTGAAGGCACGGTCGAGCGCGGCGGCATCGAGGCTGCCTGCGTCATTCCAGAGGCCTTCCGGGCTGGACCAGACCACGCCCAGTCCGTACTGTTTGGCGACCTCGCCCTGTTCCCTGACTTCGTCCTTGTCCCCGCGCTGAAGCTCGCCGCGGAATTCCACGCCATCCGCGCCCGCGGCGGCGGCAATCCGTGCCAGCGCCGCCTGCCCGTCGCGCAGGGCGAGGTCGGCGCCATAGGCCGTCAGCGAGATCAGCACCGGCGGGCGTGAAGCACCTGTTGCTTGCCACTGGCTCATTTCAGGGCTCCCGCGCTGAGGAATTGCTGCAGTTCCGGCGTCCGCGGCTGCGCGAACAGCGCCTTCGAAGGACCTGCCTCGTGCACCTTGCCCTGGTGCATGAAGATGGTGGTATGCGCCATGCGGCGCGCGAACTCCATTTCATGCGTGACCAGCACCATGGTCATGCCGGATGCAGCCAGGTTTTCCATGACCCGCAGCACTTCCGCCGTCAGTTCGGGGTCGAGCGCGGAGGTGACCTCGTCGAACAGCATCACCTTGGGCTCCATCGCCAGCGACCGGGCGATGGCCACGCGCTGCTGCTGCCCACCCGACAGCTGCTCGGGATAGCAGTCCTTCTTGTCCAGCAGGCCGACCTGGGTCAGCACCCGGTCGACGATGCCGTCGATCTTGCCGGCGGCCATTTTCTTCACGATGGCCGGCGCCAGCGCGATGTTCTCGCCCACGGTCAGGTGCGGGAACAGGTTGTAGCTCTGGAACACCATGCCAACGTCGCGGCGCAGGTCCAGCAAGCGCTTGCGGTCGTGGTCCAGCTTGTGCCCGGCGACGGTGATATTGCCGGCATTGATCGTCTCCAGCCCGTTCAGGCAACGCAGCATGGTGCTCTTGCCGGAGCCGCTGCGGCCGATGATGGCGACCACCTGCCCGGGCTCGATCGCGAACGAAACGCCCTTCAGGACTTCGACGCAGCCATACGACTTGTGCACGCCTTGTGCTTCAACGATTGACATGGAGCCTCCTTTCCATGCGCCTGGCCGCCGACGACAGCGGGAAGCAAAGCGCGAAGTAGATAAGTGCGACGACGACAAAGACCGCGAAGGGCTGGAAGGTCGCGTTGTTGATCAGCTGGCCGGCGCGGGTCAGTTCGATGACGCCGATGATGGAAGTGATCGAGGTGTTCTTGACCAGCTGGACCGAGAACCCCACTGTGGGCGGCAGCGCCAGCCGGACTGCCTGCGGCAGCACCACGTAGCGCAGTTGCTGCCAGCGGGTGAGGGCGAGCGCTTCACTGGCTTCCCACTGTCCTTGCGGCACGGCCTCGATGCAGCCGCGCCAGATCTCGCCAAGGTAGGCGCTGGCGTAGATCGACATCGCCAGCATGGCCGCGACCATCGGCGACAGCTTGAGCCCGAGCACGGAGAGACCGTAGTAGCTCAGGAATAGCACGATCAGCACCGGCGTTCCCTGCACGACCTGGATGTAGGCCGTGCTGGCCAGGCGCAGCAGGGGACTTCTGGAGGTGCGCGCCAGCGCCACCATGAAGCCGGCCAGCGTGCCGCCGACGAAGGCGAGCAAGGTCACCCAGAGCGTCCAGCGTGCCGCCAGGAGCAGGATTTCAAGATGATTCCAGGAGAACTCGGTGATCATTTCGCGCTCCCTGCGACCGCTGCCGTCAATTCCGCCTGTGCCTGTGCCAGCGGCAGGGCCGGCGCCGTGCGTGCCAGCTTCCGTGCGCGCGCCACCACGCGGCGCCGCCTGAACACCAGGTTGCCGATCAGCGCGAAGATGCCGCGCAGCAGCAGGGCCAGCCCGATATAGACGAACATGACCAGGATGTAGCTCTCGAAGGTGCGGAAGGTCTGCGAATCGACCTGGCTCGCGACCGCCGTCAGCTCTTCCACCGAGATCGTCGACACCACGCTCGACGTCAGCATCATCAGCGTGAACTGGCTGGTCAGGGCCGGATAGACCTTCTCGAAGGCCGGCACCAGGGCGACGTGGCGGATCAGTTGCCAGCGTGTCATGCCCAGCGCGGCCGCGGCTTCGAGCTGCGAGCGGTGAACCGCCTGCAGGCCGGCCCGGATGATTTCGGTCGAGTAGGCGCCGAGGTTGACCGTCATCGCAATCACCGCGGCGGTGACGGCATCGATCTGCAGGCCGACGGTCGGCAAGCCGAAGAAGATGATGAAAAGCTGGACCAGGAAGGGCGTGTTGCGGATGGCCTCGACGTAGGCCCTGGTGGCGCGCTGCAGCCAGGGACCGCCAAACGCGGCGGCAATGGCGCCGGCAGTGCCGACCACGGTGCCAAGCAGGATCGAGCCGAAGCTGAGCGCCAGCGTCATCGCCGCGCCTTCCGCGAAACGATCCAGCTGCGACAACACCGGGGTCCATTCGAATTGGTAGTGCATGCGGGTCTCCTGGCGCGCCGGCTGACACCGGCGCGCAACGTCAGACGGCCTGGTTCAGAACGACTGCAGCGCGGGCAGCGCCTTGCCGGTCCACTTCTGCGCAATGGCATCGAGTTCGCCATTGAGCTTGACGTAGGAGATGGTGGTGTTGAGCCACTGGCGCAGTTCGAAGGCGTCGCGGCGCACGGCCATCGAATTCGGTTGCACCGAGAACGCGAACTTGGCGTCGAACTTGCCGGCGCCGCGCGCCTTCATGATCTCGTTGCCGGTGGTATTGGGCAGGGCGATGGCGTCGACCTGGTTGCTGATCAGTGCCTGTGCGCAGGTGGCATCGTCCTCGAAGCGGACGATATTCATGCCGGGCACCGCCAGCCGGGTGAGCGCGGTGTCCTGCGTGGTGCCGCGCGTCACGCCTACTTTTTTCTTCCCGAGTTCCGTCAGCTTGGCGTACTTGGCAGCGACGGGCGCGAAGATGGTCAGCTCGAACGCGCTATAGGGGGCGCTGAACATGATGGCCCGTGCCCGCTCGGGCGTCGGCGCCAGCGTCGCCACCAGGAAATCGACCTTGCCGGATTCCAGCGCCGGAATCCGGCTGGGGGAGGTGAGCGGGACGATGTCGACCGGCACACCGAGGTACTTGCCCAGCAGGTTGGCCACATCGACGTCATAGCCGGCGGGCTTGCCGGTGGCGTCTGTGGTGCCGAAAGGCGGGGCGCCGGTCACCACGCCGATGGTGACCTTGCCCTTCTTGACGATCTCGGCCACGGTCTGCGCCTGGGCGGTGAAAGCGGCGCTGGTCAGGACCAGCAGAGTCAGCACGGGCGCGGCTACGCGGCGCAACAAGCGTTGGACGTTCATCAATGTCTCCTGCACGGTTATGGAATGTGTCGCTGGCATCGCAGCGGTTGGCAAATACCGTCTTGAAACCGGTTTCAGAATTATAGGAAACCGGTTTCAGAGGTCCAGCAGTGAAAACCCTTACGGGCAGGGCAGCGTCGTTGCCGAGGGGGAAACAGGTCCGTCCCTGCACCCGCTGGCAGTGCGCCGCGGGCGCAGGCATGGGGCAGGACGCGCTCGGCGGACGCCGGCGCAGGAGGGGCAGGGGATCAGGCGCGGCGGGTGGACCCGCGCGCGACCAGGGTGCCGGGCAGCAGGACCCGGCGCGGTGGCAGTTGCGCGCCTTGCAGGCGCTCGATCAGACAGTTGGTGGCGACACGCCCGATATCATCGGTGGGCTGGGAAATGGCACTGAGGCCAGGACCGACCAATGCCGCCCATTCCGGATCGTCGAAGCCAATCAGGCCAAGGTCGGTGCCGAGCTGCCAACCCAGCCTGCCGGCAGATGCGGCCACGCGCAGCGAGATCACGGCGTTGGCCGCCAGCACGGCAATGGGCGCCTGGCCGGCACGGCGGCGCAGGTCGCGCAGCGCTTCATCCAGGGCATCGTCGTCACCCCGCTGGGCTTCAAATGCGGTTCCGCTGACCGTGCCCTCGTGTTCGGCGACAAAGCTCTGGAAGGCGCGGGCCCGCTCATTGCGCGAGCTGATGGCCTTGATCGGCTCGCTGATGAAAAGCAGGTGCCGATAGCCAGCCTCGACCAGGTGGCCGGCCGCCTCATGGACGGCGGTCAGGTTGTCCAGGGCTACCAGGTCGACTTCGGCATCGCCGACCTTGCGGTCGACCAGTACGACTGGCTTGCCCAGTTGCGCCGCGTCGGCCAGGGCTCCGGCATCGTGGCCTAGCGTGTGCAGGATAAAGCCTTCAACCCGATAGGCCGACAGCGAGCGAATCGCTTCGCGTTCCAGTTGCTCGTCATTGCCGAGGTTGAACAGCATCACCATATAGCCGGCGTCGCGGCAGGCCTTCTCGACGCCTCGCAGCACGGCCACCGAAAACGAATTGGAAACATCCGCCACGACCAGCCCGATCAGGCGCGACTTGCCGCGCTTGAGCCCTTGCGCCATAGGGCTGGGGCTATAGCCGAGCGCACGTATGGCAGCGGCCACGCGCGCCTCTACATCTGCGGACAACTGCTCGCCGCCCCGGTTCAGGTAGCGCGATACGGTTGCCTTCGAGACGCCCGCATAGTCGGCAACATCCTGGATGGTGAGTTTTTCTGCAGGTTTCAGGTCGGGCGTAGGTTGGGGCACAGGGCGCGGCATAGGGTTCGAGGCTTGGTGAAACCAGTTTCACGATTATGCCTCGGGCGCGTCGGGATTTGCCAGCACCAGCGATCCGCCACGCGCCACACCCCGGAACTGCCAGTCTAGCCCTGGCTGAACACGCGCTCCTCACTCTCGATCTGCGCGCGCAGGATCGCGAAGCGCTGTTGGACATCCCTGCCGAAGAGTGGATCTGCACTTGCCGGAACCGTGGCGTCAACGGCTTCCCAATCTTCCTCGGTCAGTAATTGCGCAGCGCGGGGCATTACGTGCCGCTCCTCGGTCGAGAGATGGTTTCGATAATACACAAGGTACATGGCTCCGGCTGCCTCCAGTGCCGCGCGAGAACTGATCATGTCTCCCTCGGCCTCATTAAGGCGGTCTAATAGTGCCTCGCCGACCGTGGCAATGACGCGATGCTCCTGCTGGAGCCGGCTGACTATGATTTGCATGTCGGGATCTCGCTCAACGAGCCGTGCATAGGCGACATCCTCACGGGGATGGTGAACGCGATCGCCGAAATTCCGCATGTAATAGATAATCGTGCTCATCAAGTTGTAATTCGGCCGCTCTCCCCGCTGGAAAAGGATTACCTGGTTTTCCAGAAGATCAAGTAGCCGAGCGAAATGGACATGATCTTCATGCCATGTGGCAAATGGGGTGGCCATGGCGCGCTCCTCAGTTAATTTTGGTCGCCTTCGAGGCCACATCAAATTCAAGCCTCATATGTTTGAACAATATTCGTTAGTCCACCGTTCGCTCTGATTTAGATCAATGTTCGAATCATGGCCCGCCTCATCGAAGCGCGGATAGCGGGCACCGGAAGTGCGCCGCCCCGGGAACGTGCCGAAGCCAGCGAGTGGGACGCTTTGTGCGAAATGGACCCGGAGCGCACCGCCCGCCACGGGCGCCGCAAGGCCGGGCAGGTGAACGATTGCCGAGCAGTGGAGTCCAGCGCCGGCGCACCTCCTGCCATCCGGGGCGCCCTATTTGCACCCCAGTGAAGCCGGGATCCTGTGTGCTTTGCTGTTCGCGGATTGTCGTCCTACAACTGAGGTGTGGGCCGGAAGGCACCGGACCCTGCTTATCGAGGAGGAGCATCATGTGCCGCTGGCTGGCCTATTCGGGCAAATCGGTTCCGCTGGAGGCGGTGCTGTTCCAGCCGGAACATTCGTTGATCGACCAGAGCCTGAATTCGCGGCTGGGTCACACCACGACCAATGGGGACGGGTTCGGCGTAGGCTGGTACGGCCGCCACGCGGAGGTGCCATTCCGCTACCGTTGCCTCCATCCGGCCTGGAGCGACACCAACCTGCGCGAGACCGCGCGGGCAGTGCGGGCGCCGCTGTTCCTCGCCCACGTGCGTGCGGCTACCGGCACGCCGACACAGGAAACCAACTGCCATCCTTTTCGCTTCGGCCGCTGGCTGTTCGTCCACAATGGCCTCATCCGCGAGTTTCCTCTCCTGCGGCGTGACCTGATGATGGCCGTGGCGCCGCATCTGTTCCGCTGGATCGAGGGGTCCACAGATTCCGAGGTGATGTTCTTCCTGGCCCTGACTTTCGGCCTGGAGCGCGATCCGCGCGGCGCGCTGGAGCAGATGGCAGGGCTGATCGAGGACGTCGGCCACCGCTACGATGTGGAGTTCCCGCTCAACATGACGGTCTGCGTGACCGACGGCCAGCAGGTCGTGGCAGTGCGCTACTCGAGCGAGGCGGAATCGCGCTCGCTGTTCCACAGTACCTCGTTCCGGCAATTGCGTGCGCTGTACCCGGACGACCCGCGCATCATCGCCGCCGGCGACGATGCCTTCCTGGTGCTGTCCGAGCCGCTGATCGACGTACAGGGCGTGTGGGAAGAGATTCCCGAGGCCACCATCCTCATGGCGCGCGGCGGCGAGATCGAGCACAACCGCTTCTTGCCGCGGATGCCGAACCCGTCGGCGTAACGCCGGACGGCAGGATCCTGGTTGCACAGCGGCGAGCCGGCCAACTGGCGCGCAACTTGCTGTCTTCCATGGCGAACGAGACAGGGGAGGCTATTGTTGAAGCATCCCCACATCAAATCGCCAAGAGGGGGGCATCATGAAGCCGGTTGTGCACCATTTCCATTCTCACCCGCCTCATCACGGAGCCAGGTACTACGCGCTACTTGCGATGGCGTTGTTGTTGGCAGGTGTCCTGTACGTCGGCATATCACTGCTGACGCACTGAGCCGCCCGCTTGCAGCATGCCGGGTGGTGGCTTCTGTGGCATAGCGCGCTAGTAACAGCCGCCAGTGTCGATGGTCAGGTTGAGCATGTCATGCTCGAGATCCTTGATCAGCGACTCGTCTTCCCGGAGAAGTTCTTCCAGCACGTCATGGCTGGACAGTACGCCGATGATCCTCTGGGACTCGATGACTGGCAGATGCCGGATCCGTCTGGTGTGCATCAGCGCAAGACATTGTTCGCACGTGTGGTCGGGCGAGACATAGACCACCTGGGTTGTCATGATCTCGCGGACACGGGTATCGCCTGCATTGCGGCCGGTCAGTTCGACCTTGTGGGCATAGTCGCGCTGGGAAAGGATGCCGGCCAGTTGATCACCCTGCATGACCAGCACGGTGCTGATGTCCTTGTCCGCCATCAGCCGAAGTGCTGCCAGCACGGCGTCATCCGGCCCGACCGAGATGACGTCGCGCGGTTTGTCGGACAGAATCTGGCGAGCTGTTTTTCTCACTTTCTTCATCGTCGTCTCCAACGTCGTCTCCAACAGGGAGGCAGGAGGTGGTTGTTGATGCATTCCCGCATCAATTGCCCATGGGGCTTCAGCCTGGCGCCTCTCTCGATTCTGGCGCGGCCTTGCCAAGAAAGCCAAACTCCACCGGAAACTTTGCGTAGAACACATGCACGTCCTCGGCTGCAAGGCGATCGAAGAGCGCCTGCACTTCCGCCTCGGTCGCGATCATCGTGATCTCTTCCGGGCGGTCGGCGAGTTCGACAAAGTGCCAGCTATGGAAGTGGTGGTCGTGCCCGATGCCTTCCGCGCCCACAAGGTGGGTTACCCCGCGGATGTTCATGTCCCGCATGACCTGCAGGAGCCAGTGGGAAAGCTGCTTGCCGTGGTAGCGGCGGTTCTCGACCGTATATAAAGTGACTTGATAGCCATGCACGATCTTCTCCCATCGCATTGCTGTACCTAAACGGGTACTGCATTCAGTCTACGCCGGCTGTTGTCTGGTGCAGTGGGCGTACCGCGGCGTTGGAATCAGGAAGGGCAAGGTTGTGGAGCCCGGAGTTCAGCGCCGCTGCGCCAGCCAGATGCCGGCCCCGATGGCCACCAGCCCGACCGCGTGATACCAGCGCGGCCAGTCGCCCAGCAACAGCGTGGACAGCAAGGCCGCAAACACCGGCGTCAGCGTGATGAAGAAGACCGGCAGCTGCGCGCCCGCACGGGCGATGGCGCGGTCCCAGGCAAAGTAGGCGAGCAGGGAAGGGATGGTGGCCACATAGAGCAGGATGGCCACCACCTTGCCGCTCCATTGGAAGGGCTGGTCCAGCGTCATCAGCTCCCAGGCGGTCACGGGCACGCTCACCACCAGGCCGGTGACGATCTGCGCGAACAGCAGCACTGGCAGCGGTAACTCGGGCCGCTGCTTGCGCAGCAGCCATGTGTACGCGCTCCAGGCGATGGTGGCGGCCAGCATGAACAGGTCGCCGGCGACGAAATCGAGTTGAGCAAGGCGGCCAAGGTCGCCGCGCACCAGTACGAAGGACACGCCCACCAGGCACAGCAGGGCGCCGGCGACATGCCACGGCTTCATCTTCTCGTGGAAGCAGGTGGCACCGATCACCAGCAGGAACAGCGGGGTGGACGCGCCGATCAGCGTCACGTTGATCGGTGTCGACGTGGTCAGCGCCAGGTACTGCAGTGCGTTATAGCTGGCGATCGATAGCATGCCCAGCGCGACAATCACGCCCGCATGGTGGCGCAGCGTCGCGCGGTGCTCGATGACGCCGCGCCAGGCGTAAGGCGCCAGCAGCAGGCCGGCCAGCAGCCAGCGCACGAAATTCAGTGTGACCGGGGGCACCGTTCCGGCGGCAAGGCGGCCGACGATGGCGTTTCCAGCCCAGCTCAGAGGCGGGAAGGTGAGCAGGAACAGTGTGGTCCAGTCCAGGCGTCTGGTGCCGGTGGCGCTTGCGTGCATGGGTGATGCGGTGGCGTTCGAAGATCACGCATTATCCGCCAGGCTGTGCGTGCCTGCTGACACACATGCTTGCTGCCCCTGGCAAAGAGTCCACTGCGTCAGAGAAAGCGCACCCGATCAGTTTCAGGCCGGCCGGCAGTGCCTCCCCGAAGACCCGTCCCTCGTCGGCTGCATCAAGCTCGACAGCTTCGCGCACCATGGCAATCCAGCTCTGCGGCGCGTTGGCCGCTTCGAGCCGGTGCACAACGGCCGCTCGCACCTCGTCAGGCAGGTCACGCGTGCGGTCGCCGGTCATGCGTGCGATCTGCGTCGCGGCAAAGGCGGCCGGCTCGACCTTCTTCCAGTCGAGCGCAAGGATGGCGTCCACCCATGGCGTGGCGACCTCGGCCGGCACGACGCCGTGCGCGCTGCCATAGAACGGCCGGCGCGCGCCGATTCGTCCCACGGCCCACCAGCTCTGGTTGTTCTCGGAGGGTTTGCGCAGGCGCTTCAGCAACCATTCGGCAACCTCGATCTTTCGCTCGGCGGAGATGTTTTCCAGCGACCCGGCCAGCCGCACCATGTCGGCGTACCCGGACCGCGTGGGGCCAGCGGGCTTCTTGTAGTGGGCGCTGCCGGGAGGCTGGAGATAGAACGCCATATCGTCCAGCAGGCGCAACTGCGCGCTTTCATCGAGGCCGCCGGCCGCGCGGCGCCACAGCGTCCACCATTCGGACCAGTTCTGGTTCTCGTTGACGTACTGGATGCCTTGGTCATACAGCGACCAGAGCTGCTCGACGCGCCATGCGTCCAGCGGATAGCCGAAGCCCGGACGCACGCAGTAGCCGGCCAGATTCAGCCAGAGGCGTTCATGGTCGGCCGTGCGGCGGCGGCGCTTGGCACGCTCCCAGAATGCAGCGAACAGCTCGCGCAGCAGCGCGCTGTCCCACTGCTCGCGCGGCCCCAGCAATTGTTCCAGTTGCGCGCGCAGCCGCTTGACCTCCTTGGGATCGACGCCTTGCGCGCGCGCACCGAAGGTGCGGTCGATCGTCTCGATGGCTTGCGGCAGGCGCGGATGCAGCGTTTCCGTCGTGGGCGCCGGGGCTGGCGCTTCATTGCCCCGGAGCTGGAATTCGAGCCGCCAGCGTTGCGAGGCATCCGCAATCTCGTGGCAGTGCACTTCCAGCGTGCCGACCTCGGTCAGCGACGTCGTGATCTGTACCGGCGTTTCCTTGGGCCCGCTGGCACCGCGTGGCTGCACGACGGTGGCGATCGGCGGCAGGCGAACGAAGTCCGCGCCCGCGAGATCGGCCAGCTCGCCGGGCTGGTAGGCCGTGTCGGCCACTGACGAGACTAGGTGGAACTGCACCGGATGCCCCAGCCGCAAGGCGAAGGTACGGTCCTTGAGGTGGATTTCCTGCCCTTCCTCGGTGCCGCGCGGCAGCAGGCAGATGCCTTGCTGCCCCGACGCTGCGTCATCGAGCACGAGGAAGTAGCTGCGCGCAGAACCGCCGCCGATGCGTGGTGCCTGTCCCGTTCGCGCACGCGCATAGGCCACCGCTCCGCGCGCCACGGCGACATCGGGGTCGGCGTTGTGCAGGACGTTCAGCGGCGATCCGCGCCAGGTGCCCAGGGTGTCGGCGATGCGGTCCGCCAGCGCCTCGGCCCGGAACACGCCGCCGTTGAGCAGCAGCGTGTCGGGCATCGGCAAGGCATCGTCCTGTGCCTGTGGAATGTCCAGCGCCGTGCGCGACTGTGCGGCGTGCTGGCCCAGGAAGGCCGCGACATGACGGGTGACGGCCGGGTCCGACGCATACGGCAGGCCGAATTCGACGATGGCGCCCCGCGCGCGTCCGGGACGCTCGTCTGATGAGACCTTGGGGAAGAAGCCATCGACGACGAGCTGTTCGACTTCCTGCCGCGTCACTTCCACCGAACGCGCACCGCCGATCAGCCGGGCGCCGGCGCCCAGCAACGTGACCGTGACCGCGTCCGGCGCCTGCGCGCCGAGCATCTGTTCCTTGGCGGCACGGCAGCGCGCGACCAGCTGGGACAGGCCCGATGCCGACAAGCGCGTCTGCGCGGGGCCAAGGCGCGCCTCGACCACGTGCGCCAGGGCCAGATCCATGTTGTCGCCGCCGAGCATCAGGTGGTTGCCCACGCCGATCCGCGTCAGCTGCGGCTGCCCGTCCTGCATGTCCACGCGGATCAGCGTCAGGTCGGTGGTGCCGCCGCCCACGTCGCAGATCAGCACGAGCCGGGTTTGCGCAAGGTCCGTGTCCAGGGTCTGGCGATGATGGAACAGCCAGTCGTAGAGCGCGGCCTGCGGTTCCTCGAGCAGGCGCAGCGCGGGCAGGCCGGCCATGCGCGCAGCCTCCAGCGTCAACGCGCGCGCGCCCTCGTCGAACGACGCGGGCACGGTCAGCACTACGTCTTGGTCTTCGAGCCTTGCATCAGGAAAGTGGTGGTTCCACGCCGCGGCAACGTAGCCCAGGTAGCTGGCGCTGGCGGCGACCGGCGAGATCTTGCCGACTTCCTCGTCCGCGCCCCAGGGCAGGATGGGCGCAGTGCGGTCGACTGCCGTATGCGACAGCCAGCTCTTGGCGCTGGCCACGAGCCTGCCCGGCACCTGCGCACCGAGCGTGGCCGCCAGGCGGCCGAACACGGTGCGGCGCGCGGCGGCGCTTGCCGCCGATTGCCACGGCAGTTGCAGGTCGTCGCCGCTGATTTCGCCCGGCGCCGCGTGGTAGCGAACCGAGGGCAGCAGGGGGCGCGCAGCGACTTCGCCGAGGCCCACGAGCTGGTCGATTTCGAAGACGCGGATGTCGTCCGATCCTGTCTCCGCATAGGCGACCACTGTATTGCTGGTGCCGAGGTCAATGCCGACGGTGTACCGCTTCATCGCTTCGTTGCTTGTTCGCGGCTGGTGGTCAGGCTTGCGCGCCGCCACGCACATCGAATTCGACCTTCCATCGCTCGTTGCTGCCACGCGGTACGGCTTCGAGTTCGAGCGTGCCCGCTTCGGTCACGCGTGCGTGCAGCCTGACCGGCACGACTTCGCCCGGCGTGCGTCCGTCGGCCGGCAGGGTGGCCTGGATTTCCTCGAGTTCGTGCAGTTCCTCAGGGCCCCAGAAGTCGAGCAGCGTGCCGACCTGGTCCTGGCGTCGCACCGACGAGCCGAAGAAGCGGAAATGCACGGGCTCACCGACCACCAGGCCGAGTTCCTGCGGCGGCAGTTCGGTTTCGGTGCCTTCTTCCATCCCGAACGGCGCCAGGCACAGCGCCTGGATCGGCGGTTCGAAGCCCGGCACGGCGGGCATCGACGATTCCACGGCGATGTAATACGACCGCGCGGTGCCGCCGCGGATGCGCACGCCCTTGCCGCGCCGCACATAGCCGTAGTATGCGGCGCCGCGGGCCACCGCCAGGTCGAGCTCGGCGCCGCCGAGCAGGCGTGCCGGCGCCGCGCCTTCCGCGGCGAGCCAGCCGTTCAGGGTCTGCAGGATACGGTCCGCCAGCAGGCCGGACTTGAAGACGCCGCCATTGAACAGAACCGCGGTCGGGTGCAGGAAGGTCGCGGCTTCAGGCTGCGTACCCTGGAGGCCTTCCAGATCGGCAAGCGCGCCGACCTGGCGGCCCAGGAAGGCGGCCAGGTGCCGCGTGACCGCGGCATCCTGCGCATAGGGCAGGCCGAGCTGCGTCAGGCCGACGCGCGCGCGGCTTACCGGGCGGGCCGACGCATCGACCTGCGGGAAGAAGCCTTCCAGGATGATCTGGGTCAGCTCGGTGCGGGTCAGGTCCGTGCGGATCGATCCGCCGATCAGCTTGGAACCGCGGCTCGGCACGACCAGCGGCACCGAATCGGTCGTCGGGTCGGTGAGCAGCGTTTCCTTGGCCGCGCGGCAGGCATAGGTCAGTGCGCGCAGTTGCCACGGGTCGGCCTGTGTACCCTGTGCCGCGAGCTTGCGCGCCACCACGTGGGCCAGCGCCAGGTCCATGTTGTCGCCGCCGAGCAGGATATGCTCGCCCACGGCCACGCGGTGCAGTTCCAGGTTGCCGTCGCGCTCGATCACCGCGATCAGCGACAGGTCGGTGGTGCCGCCGCCAACGTCCACGACGAGGATGATGTCGCCGACCTTCACCTGCTTGCGCCACTGGCCGCCGCTCTTCTCGATCCAGCTATAAAGTGCGGCCTGCGGTTCTTCGAGCAGGGTCATGCGCGCGTAGCCCGCAGCGGCGGCGGCCTCTGCCGTCAGTTCGCGCGCGGCGGGGTCGAACGAAGCCGGAATGGTCACCGTCACATCCTGTTCGGCGAACGGTGCGTCGGGGTGAGCCTGGTCCCACGCCTCGCGCAGGTGCGTGAGATAGCGCACCGAAGCCTCGAGCGGAGAGACGCGCGGCACTTCGGGCGGCGCATCGTTGGGCAGGATGGCGGCGCGGCGGTCCACGCCGGGGTGGCACAGCCAGCTTTTCGCGCTCGATACCAGGCGGATCGGCGTGCCGGCGCCGCGGCTGCGGGCCAGTTCGCCCACGGCGAATTCGCGTGTGGCGTTCCACGGCAGCGCCAGGTCGCCCGGGGCCAGTTCGCTCGCGTGCGGCAGGTAGAGGAAGGAGGGCAGGAGGTCCCGTGCTTCCGTCGCGCCCGGGCCGGTGAGCTGCGGGATGGCCAGGACGCGCTGGCTGGTCTTTTCGCCGTCGCTGCCGGCCAGGTCGACGTAGGACAGGGCACTGTGCGTGGTGCCCAGGTCGATGCCAATGGAATAGCGCGCTTCGCTCATAGCTCCACCTCGGCAGGGGCGATGACGGTGGCGTCATGGCGTTCGGCCAGGCGCGGCAGCCGCACTTCCTCGGCTTTCCAGCCGCGATGGCTGAGGCTGCCGTGGAACGGTGCGCTGCCGACCACGTTGCCCGTCAGGCGAACGGCAGTGGCATCGAAGCCGTCCGCCAGCGTGACGCGGCTGCCCTCGGCTTCGTCGCGCACCGGCCGGATCGTGAAATGCTCACGCAGGACGGCACGGCAGCCATCGTGCACCAGGCGCGCGGCTGCGCCGATCTCGGTATCGGTATAGCCGGCAATGTCTTCCTCGACGAAGTCGATGAATCGCGCATCGCGCTGGAGCAGCCCCAGCAGCTGCAACGCCGCCACCGGACTCGCTTCCTTCAGCGCGGACGCCGGTGCTGGCGCAGCCGGAGCCGGGGCCGGCACGGGAGTCGCCACCGGCGCCGAGGCAGCGGCAGGGAATCCGCCAGTGCGCAGGCGCCGTACGTTGGCGGCGAGTTCGCCGTTACCGAGGATGGCGAAGAAAGTGCCCACGGCAAGCGAGATCCTGCCGAGGAAAGAGATGTTTGAGTCAGTCATGGGAAAAACTCCTGTGTGCTCTGTTTGAAGAACGAGCTGTCCTATGGCTGCGGCAAGTACCGGATGAGACATGCAGACCGGTGCATCGGAAAGTCGCTCTGCGATATGACGTATGCGCCACGAATGGCTCTTCGGGTATTCCAGCCGGAATTTTGCACCAACCAATATGTCAGCAGGCCATTTCGCGGCGCACTGGCCACGTGCGCGTGCAAGCGATGGCGGCGGAACATGTGAAAACCGGCAGCCCAAGGGCTGCCGGCAGTCTTTGTCATCCCGGGCGGGCGCACCTCGCTGGCCGCAAGGCGTCCGCCGGGGTGCCGGTCACGCGTCCCGCAGATACGTAATCAGCTGGTCGGCCCGGCTCGGGTGGCGCAGCTTGCGCATGGCCTTGCTTTCGATCTGGCGGATCCGCTCACGCGTCACATCGAACTGCTTGCCGACTTCCTCCAGCGTGTAGTCGGTCGCCATATCGATGCCGAAGCGCATGCGCAGCACCTTGGCCTCGCGCGGCGTGAGTTCGTCGAGCATTTCACGCACGACCTCGCGCAGGCTGGCCTGCAGCGCGGCGTCGGCCGGCGTCGCGGTGTCCGAATCGGCAATCATGTCGCCGAGGCTGGTGTCGCCGTCTTCGCCCACCGGCGTTTCCATCGAGACCGGCTCCCGGGCGATCTTCATGATCGCGCGGATCTTTTCCTCAGGCATGTCCATGCGCTCGGCAAGCACGGCCGGATCGGGTTCCTTGCCGGTCTGCTGCATGAGCTCGCGCGACAGGCGGTTGAGCTTGTTGATCTGCTCGATCATATGGACCGGGACGCGGATGGTGCGGGCCTGGTCGGCAATGGCACGGGTGACGGCCTGGCGGACCCACCAGGTGGCGTACGTGGAGAATTTCCACCCGCGGCGGTACTCGAACTTGTCCACGGCCTTCATCAGGCCGATGTTGCCTTCCTGGATCAGGTCCAGGAACTGCAGGCCGCGGTTCGTGTACTTCTTGGCGATCGAGATCACCAGGCGCAGGTTGGCCTGCGTCATCTCGTGCTTGGCCTGGCGCATCTGCCGCTCGGCGGCCAGCATCTTGCGGTTCACCGCCTTCAGCTCGGCCAGCGGCAGGACTGCGCGGGCCTGGATGTCGATCAGCTTCTGCTGATGGGCTTCCAGGTCGGGCAGTGCGCGCGACACGGCAGCGCTGTACGGGCGCGATTCGGCGGCAAGGTCGCGGCCCCAGTTCAGGTTGGTTTCATTGCCGGGGAAGCGTGCGATGACGTCCTCGCGCTCCATCCCGCAACGATCGACCAGCAACTGGACCACCTGGCGCTCGACCGAGCGCACATCGTCGACCATGGCCTGGACGTCGGCGCACAGGCGTTCGATGGTTTTCGCGGTGAAGCGGATCGTGCGCAGTTCCTCGCGCACCGTGTCCCTGGCAGTCGCGAATCCTTCCGAGCCGGCACCGTTGGCGGCATTCTCCTGCTGCATGCGCTCGAACTGCTCGGCAACGCGCGCAAAGCGCTTCAGGCATTCGTCACGCAGCTTGGCGAGGTCGGCTTCGGCGCTCTGCTGCGTCGAGCCTTCGTCGGCATCGTCGTCTTCCGCGTCGCCATCGTCTTCATCCGCGGTGTCAGCGCTGTCGTCGGCGGTGTCGTCAGCGCTTGCGGGCACGGCGGCGTCGGCGCCGCTTTCGTCGGTCAGGCCATCGACCAGGTCGTCGATGCCCATCTCATTGCTGGCAACGCGGCCGGACAGTTCGAGGATGGTCGCAATCGTGGACGGGCAGGCCGAGATGGCCTGCACCATATTGTTCAGGCCTTCTTCGATCCGCTTGGCGAGCTCGACTTCTTCCTTGCGCGTGAGCAGCGTGGCGGAGCTCATCTCGCGCATGTACATGCGCACCGGATCGGTGGTCCGGCCGAACTCGGAGTCCACGGTCGCAAGCGCTACCTCGGCTTCTTCATCGGCCTGGTCGTCGGAAGCCACCACTGCGTTGTCGCTGAGCAGAAGCGTCTCGGCATCGGGCGTCTGTTCGAAGATCTTCACGCCCATCTCGGCGAACGTGGTGACGATGCTTTCCATCGCCGCCGTGTCGGTGAAGTTCTCTTGCAGATGGTCGCTGATATCCGCGTGGGTCAGATACCCACGTTGCCTGCCCAGCTGGATCAGGGCACGCAATTGCTGGCTGCGCGCGTTGGCTTCGTCCGGCGACATGGATTCCGCCGAGCCGCCAAGGCCTTTGACTGTACCTGCTTCGCGGCCTTTGGCAGCCGTTCGTTGTGGACCGCTCGTCATCTACTGCTGTTTCCTTCGTGAATCGCGTTTTGATTGCAGCGTGCGCTCATTGCGTGCGTTTTCTGGCCTGCTGTCAAGGCATCGGACTGGCATTGGGTATGGCGATGAGCCGAATTCGGACCATCTGGCCCGTTGAGCAGGGGGCGCATATTCTACAGTATTTGTTGCATCGCAGCATATCGGGGCGTGGACACCCGGGGCCGAGCCCGGTGGCCCGGCAGCAACCCGATCGTTCACGACCTGTTTGCGCCCCATTCGCCGGCCGCATGAACAACACGGGCGGTGAGCCCGGCAGTCATTGCGGCGCCAATCAGGTCCCCGAAGCGCGGACGGCCCCCGAATACAGCCTCACCCGATACCTCGGGACTCGCTGCGGCAACCTCACAGTATACCGCTGGTCTGGATTCTCGGTAAGACAGTCGATGGATTCGCCACGTGACGCATCGCCAACGTGCAACGCCACGCAAGTCGCGGATTGGCCCCCGATTGGCCCATGTATACTCGGCGCTCAGCCCCCATCCCTGACGCCTGTATGCTTGCACCGCCGACATCTGCAGACGTACCGACCGCATCGCGGTCAATGGTGGGCACGGCGGCGTGCCGTGCCGCGGACGGGCTGCTGGACGGCGGCGAACTCGAGACGCTGCGCAAACGTGAGCGGCTGCTTGCGCTTGCGATTGCGGGCAGCGGCACGGGCATCTGGGACCGCAACGTCGCGACAGGCGAAATCCAGTATTCGAGCGGCTGGAAAGCCATGCTTGGCTATGCCGATTCGGAAGTATCCAACCGGATCGAGGACAGCTACCTGCGCCTTCATCCCGACGATCTCGAGTACGTCAAGGCGACGATGCAAGCCCACTTCGACGGCAAGAGCGACGCCTACGAGGTCGAACACCGGATCCGTTGCCGGGACGGCAGCTACAAATGGATCTGCAGCCGGGGCAAGGTCGTGGAACGGGACAGTTCGGGCCGGGCGTTGCGCATGGTCGGCACGACCACGGACATCACGTCGCTGCGCACCATGTCGGAGAGCCTGCGCGAGGCCGTCAGCCTGATCACGAACCTGACGAACGAAGTGCCCGGGCTGGTGTTCCAGTATCGCGCGCTGCCCGGCGGGCGTTCGTTCTTCTCTTACGCGAGCGCAGGCATCGGGGAGATCTACGAGCTGACTCCGGCCCAGGTGGCAGCCGATGCGTCGTGTATCGAAGCCCTGATTCATCCTGCCGATCTTGCCGCCTATCGAGCCTCGTTTAGCGCTTCGGCGGCCGAGCTCTCGCCCTGGCATCTAGAGTACCGCGTGCAATTGCCAATGCAGGGCCTGCGCTGGCGGCAGGGCGATGCCAGGCCGCAGCGCCTGCCGGATGGCAGCATCGTGTGGCACGGCTTCATCACGGATGTGACGGAGCGCAAGCGTATCGAAGCCGAGTTGCAGGAGCTCGCGACGATCGACAGCCTGACCGGATTGCCGAACCGGCGGCATTTCATGGCGCAGATCGAGGCGCGGCTGGCGAGCCTGCGGGGCGGCCGCAGCGCGGGTACGGCGCTCATGATGTGCGATCTCGACCATTTCAAGTCCATCAATGACCGCTGGGGGCACGGCGTCGGCGATAGCGCGCTGCGCCACTTCGGCAACATCCTGCGTGCACATTTGCGACCCGGCGATATGGCCGGACGCCTCGGTGGCGAAGAATTCGGGATTTTGCTCGATGGCGCCGACATGCGCGGCGCGATCGGCGTGGCCCGGCGGATCCAGCAGCGCGTTGCCGAGTACCCGCTGATGGAGCATGAGCAACGGATCGACATGACCGTCAGTATCGGCGTCGCGCTCATGAGCGCGGCCGACACGAATGCCGAGGCCCCTCTGTCGCGCAGTGACCTGGCGTTGTACCGTGCGAAGAAGGGCGGTCGCAACCGGATTGAATCCTGACGTGTTCAGGCCTGCTATCAACAGGGCAGCGTAACCTATCGTAGCCATGCGGAATGTGCACATATCCTTCCTGAATCGCCGGACGCAGGATACTTCGGTTCGGCTTCGGCGCAGCCTGGCCTGTCTGCTCACAGGCGTTCTTGCCGCAGCGGCTCAGTCCGCCTGGGCGGAGGAGCCTGCCGCGGAAGGCAGCGCGAACGCTTGTCGTGCCATATGGTTTCCGCATGGAGCGCGCGTACAGATGGAAGCCGACGGTACGATGCCGCTGTCGCGCCGAACCATACTGAAGCCGCCATTGGCGACGGAAGCAGGCTGCCAGGCCGACATCGAGATTCACTCCAAGACCGCGCTGGCCGCGTTGATGGGGCCGCCGGTCATCACAGAGCAGCAGCAACGCGTGTTGCTGCGGCCCGCGTCCAATGGGTCGCCTGCCAGCATCTCGGGCCACGCAACCGTGAATGCATGGGGGCGCTATGCGCGCCTTTACGGCACGACCACGATTGATGGTATTGGGTTGCTTGATTATCAGTATCGCGGACTGCCGCTGCGCGAGGGCGACGTGCTTCCCGGTGAGACCGTGGATGCCAGTGCGTCCTTCACCATCTTTTCCCGCGATTCCGGCGAAGAAGTGGGCAAGCTCGTCGCTCCGCACGCGACCGTCTCGGTGACGTCGCGCAGTGTCGGCAAGCGCCGGTTCATCCGGACCGCGCTGGGCCCCTCGGAATGCGTGCCAATCAAGTATGTCCGAATGACGTCCCTGGGGCCAATGGTCATTGCGGGCGAGCAGATCGTGACGAAGCCCACGCGGATGCACGTCACCGACTGGTATTGCCCGGCCGAAGCCATCGTCATGCGCCAGGACGTGTCAGAGGAGGGCAAGGTCCAGCACATTGAAACCACGGTGGTTGAGCCGTTGCCTGAAGGGGGCGGGCCAGATGCCCTGGCTGGCGATGGCGTCGATTCCTGACGGCGTTCGCATCTGAGTCACGCTATCCCGGCAGAAGGGCAGAGGGACACAATTTGTGCTTCCAAGGCATCTTATTGCCATTTTTAGAAAAAGACTTGCCAGTCAGGAGGTAACGCATTAATATTCGCACCCTTCTGCTGAAGCCTTCGCTGCAAAGCGGCGGGGGAAAAAGGCATTTGCAGGAATGAGCTGGCGGTAATAAGAGCTGCCAGGAAAAAGAAATTTCTCGAAACGCTTGATTAATCGCTGGAAGTTCTTTAAAGTCTCGTTTCTCCGCTGCTGACGCAGCGACGCGGCAAGCAAAGCAAACCGCGGCAAGTTCTTTAACAACCAAACAACCGATAAGTGTGGGCGCTTGATAACGGATGCGAAAGACTTCGGTCTTTTAGCTCAAAAGTTATCAGTGCTCGCACAGCAAAACGTGACTGGATTTTCGGATCTGGTCAGTCAGTTTTCTGAGAGTGAGCGACCGCTCGAAAGAGCGAGGTGCTTCGGCACCACACAGGTATTGAACTGAAGAGTTTGATCCTGGCTCAGATTGAACGCTGGCGGCATGCCTTACACATGCAAGTCGAACGGCAGCACGGGCTTCGGCCTGGTGGCGAGTGG
>NZ_CAJZAI010000025.1 GCF_914271435.1 Cupriavidus laharis
CGCCCGACGGGCACCCCAAAAGACTGAACAAACAAGCTGAAAGGACAAAGGACAGCCGGACATTTCAACTTTGCTGCTGCCCGGACATTTCAACTTTGCCTGGACAAACAATGTTACGCCCAAATAGTAATGTCGCATTTGAGCCAAATAGAAATGTCATACCCCTTGCATTGATTTGTGGCGAGATCCCGAGTAACGGATGATCAAGGTTCGGCGGCCTTCTTTGCCCGATCATTCGTTTCATTCTCGACTCACACTCTTGCTGTACCCCGTTGTGGGTATCTTCGTCCAAAGAGCGTATTTCCGTGTTCTCCGTCGGGTACTAGATTGACCTCATCGCTGGCGTCTTGGAAATGCCATCGAACTTTGGTCATTCGAATAATCCGGGGAGAGGTCATGAAAAGCGTCCACATGAAGCTGGCGGTATTGCCGCTCGCATGCCTGGTCATCACCGTTGCCGGTTGTGGCGGAGGCGGCGGCGACGCGGCTCCGGCTGCAACCACAGCCGCCCCAGGCTCGGGAACCACCGCGCCGGCGACAGCACCGACAGCGGCCACCAGCAGTGCCCTGCTGTCAGGCACCAGCGATCCCGGGCCCGACATCGGCAAGGACGGGGACTTCTACCTGAACACCACGACCGGGATGCTGTTCGGGCCCAAGGCAAACGGCGCATGGCCAGCAGGCGTTTCGGTCGCCGGACCGGCGGGCGCAACGGGGGCAAAGGGCGATACTGGGGCGACGGGCAATACCGGTACGGCCGGGAACACCATCCTGTCCGGCTCGGTGGATCCGACCAGCGGCGTCGGCAACGACGGCGACTACTACATCAACACCTCGACTTCGACGCTGTTCGGACCCAAAGCCGACGGCACATGGCCGCCGGGTGTCCCGCTAGGCGGCGGAGGCGCGCCTGGCGGCGGCACCGTCCTGACAGGCGCCGGGGCACCGGGCAACAATATCGGAGCCGATGGCGATTACTACCTCGATACCGACACCTGGACACTGTATGGGCCGAAGGCCAATGGCGAGTGGCCTGCCGGTGTTTCGCTGGTCAACCAGCCAGGCGGCAGCAATGGCGGCAGTGACGGCACCGACAACGGTACTACTGTCGGCAATGGCGGCCACGTCCTGTATGGCAGTGGTGCGCCGACCGACGGCATTGGCGTTGACGGGGACTTCTATTTCGATACGTCGACGGGGACTCTGTACGGGCCAAAGGCCGACGGTCATTGGCCGGGCACCGGCGCAACCATGACGACGCCGACTGTCTACAATGGCAACTTCAACGTGCCGGACACGCTCAGCCGCGGCAAGTACGTCATGACCGGGGCTGGCGGCGCGGTTCCATTGCCGTCCGACTTCGGCGTCGTGATTCCCTATGACTGCACCCGCGTCACGCTGACCGCGCACACGCTCGGCAAAGCTACCGGAACCCTGGATATGGACGTGTACAAGGTCACAGGATCCGGTGCGGGGGCAACCATTGCACCGGTGGGCAACCTGAGCTGCAAGATCAGTAACGGACAACAGAGCTGCAGCAAGGAGATGCCGGCTGGGACCGTCAGCCACAACGACAAGCTGCAGGTACAGCTTGACACCAACCAGGCCACCACCTGGGGCGGGCTCTACGTCAACCTTGCCTGCGTGAAATAGGCGTTGGCACGTGTGTGGGACGCACGTGCCAAGGGGCGGCAGGATGCGGTGTCCTGCCGCCGTTCCGATACTCAGAAATTCGCCTCGATGGCCGCCCTCGCCCCCGCAGGCACTTCGTTGGGAATCACCTGATGCGCGAGGATCTCGTAGCTCCGGGCTGTCGCAACTTCCTTGGGATCCACCAGCCGCTTGGGGCCGCCAAGCCACGCAAAATGATCCATGCCGTCGTCGCTTCGGAACCACGCGAAATCACCGATGCGGTCCAGGCCGCGCTTGACGACCTTCAACAGCGCCAGAGCTTCCGCCGAAACGCCGAGGTACCGTCGCGTGTCATGGACGATCGTGCCCAGGTTGCGCAGCTTGTCCAGATTTGAGCGGACGCCGTCCCCTGCCGCCTGGTTCTGCACCAGTTCGACAACCAGAATTCCCTTGTGAGCAGTGATGCGTGCGTGCATGGAACCTCCAGAGTGTGCGAGTGGCTTCACACTGTAGGACAAGCAAGTTTCCGGCCAATGTACCGTCCCTGTGCCTGATCGGGCGCTCTCTTGCACCGCTTCTCCGGTATGTAAGTGCGACATATCGTTTGCATCACACCGCTCGATGTTGCCGGTCTTTCCCGCGCCGGTGATGTTCGCGGCAGTGCCGTGCCTGTTGGCCCGGAGCCAACAGATACGCGCTATATCCCGGCGCGCACCGCCATGCAAGCGTTGCAAGGTCTTCAGGCAACTCAGCGGCAAATCGGGTACAGCGCTTCGATCAGATCTACTCGTAGTCGAACGTGAACGTCGCCGCGCTGGTGACCGTTCCTGCCGTGACGGGCAGGCCGTTGTTCAGGCCGATGTACCGGACCGCATAGTTGTAGGCGGCCGGAATGCTGGCCTGAATGCTTCCCAGCGCGTTGCGTGTCTGCAGCGGCACGGGTTGATAGCTCCCGCCGCTCACGATCTGGAAGCCGACGCCGGTGGCGGCCCCCGGCGTGCCAGCATTCGATGGACCCAGCACGCCCGCCGTGGCCGCCTGCACAGGCGTGCCGGGCGCACCGTCGAACGTGACGCCGACATTGGCCGCCGTGTCGCAGGAAACACCAATCGTGAATGGCGTGGTACTCGCCGTTGCGCCCGCCGGACGCAGGTCGGCGGCCCGCGCCGGCTGCAGCGTGACAGTAGCCGGATAGTTCACGCTGCAGGTGATCGGGCGCGGGACGGCGTTGCCGCTGAAGCCGATGTAGTTGATGTCGCGACCGCCCAAGGCACCGGCCGTCGACCCCCCGTAGACGCCGAAGCCGAACCGGGTCTGCGCCGGGTCCAGGGCGCCGCCGCTGATCGGCCCTGTCTTGACGAACTCGATCGAGACCGATATTGCGTACGTCATGTCGGCGTTCAGGTTGCCCAGCCCCGCGCCCCTTGTGTCGCATCGGACCCCTGCCGCATTGACGACGGCCTGTCCCGCCGCGTTGCGCAGGCGAATGCCAATGCCGGGAACGCCGGTCGAGTAGACGCCGGCTGGCCCTTCGGTGCCTGACCCGTAGTAGCAGGCCACAATCTGCGCCCCTGGGACGACGTATGGCGGCACGTTGGTACAGGTTCCTGTGATGGTGTAATTGCGCACTGTGCCTGGAATGGTGCTGCCGACCGGCAGCGTGGTCACTACCGCCATATCGCTCATGCCCTGCAGGTATGGCATGGCAGGCGTTGCCGTGCAGTCGGCACGCGCGACCTGCGCGGCAAGCAGCAGGAGGGATACCAGCAGGCCATGCAGGGCCGCTTTCAGGCTTGCCCGGTTATCGGACCACGTCATCTTCGTTCTCCTTGTGCATCCCTGGCGATGCGCCCGCGGTTTCGACCGTGGATGCCCGGTCACCGCACACGCTGTCGGCAAACGGCATCCCCGCGCGCCGGGAATCGGCAGGCGCGGGCAGCACATAAGGGAACGAACAGGTATCGGCGCCCTGCGCCCCCCACTTTGCCGTCAGCACGCCGGCCTCCTGCCTGAGCCCCCGCGCGAACAGCCGACCGTCCTGGCCAACGGTTCCGGCCAGGTGTCCATCGATATCGAACACTTCGGCACCGAACGGCAGCGGCTTGCCGTCGGCCGTGCGCACGCGCAGGATCGCCACACGGCCGCCGTTGCCGGTGTCGAACCGTACGCGGACCACCGCGCCGGATGTCGGCGCCACCTGCTGCATGGTCGAGCGCAGTTCCACGTTGAACGGCAGGTCCTTCGGGTCGATCTCGATCTGGTTGCGCGAAAACGGCATCAGGTTAGGCACCACGGCATGCCCCCATGGGTCGAGCCGCAGGCCGTTGGCATTCGCGACGCGCGCGCCAGCCGCATCCGCGGCCTCCACAATGGCCACGGTGTCGCCCAGCACCGGCATGAATGTCACGCCGCCCGCGTATGCCACGATGCCGCCGGAGATACCGGCGCCAAGCTGGCTGTAGTTGTTGCCGGTACCTGCATTGGCGCTCAGCGTTGCCACCGGCGAGATATACCCGGCATTCGCCGCCACGCTGCTGGAACTGCTGCCGCCACCGCTGCTGTGGCCGGCATTCAGCCCATAGGTGAAGTTGTTGTCGGGGCCAAGCGCGCCGGTCAGCGACTCCTGGATGCTCGTGACACCGTGGGAGTCCTTCTGCATGCTCGTCATCGAATACGGCGCGAGCGGCGACTTGCCCAACGGGACGCCGAGCGTCAGCATGACCCGGTTCTCCCACCGGCCGCTGCCGAGGTTGATCTGCCGCGCCGCAGAGACCCCGTAGCTCAACCGCTTGTAGCTGTTGTTGTAGCCGGCCTGGAACTGGGTGTCCCGGCCGCCTCGGTTCCAGTAGTCCTGCGTGGAGCCGGACAGGTACAGGTTGCCGTAGCCGGTCGGCAGGCTCTGGCTGACGGTCAGTTGAAGGCGGCCGCGCCGGATGCCGCCTGGCAGCGAATCATTCATTGCCGTGTCCACCGAGCGGATCGCCACGGCGTCGGCAAAGTTCAGGAAGCCGCTGGTGGAGTAGCGGTAGGCCGCCAGCGTCAGGTTCGTACGGGTCGGTGCCAGTTGCTTGCTGTAAGACACGCGCAGGCTCTGTCCGCTGCGGTCGGGCTGGCTGGACAGACGCGTACTCGCATGCGTGATATCCGCACCGAACGCGCCGTAGGACGTGTTCAGCGCCATGCCGAGCACCAGCGAGATATAGTCCTGCGCGGCCAGCAGCCCGCCATAGCCGGTGACGAGGTTGGAGATGCCATGCTGGACCGTTGCCTGCATGAAGTACGGTGTGCCGTGCACGCCGCTGTTCCGGTACTGGCCCGATGTCACGCTGTAGCGCCAGAGCCCGGGACGCAGCGCGTTCACCACGGGTGCGTAGGGCACCAGCGACGCCCGCACGCTGCCATCGGCTTCGGTCACCAGCACCTCCAGGTCACCGCCGTAGCCGGTCGCGTAGAGATCGTCGATCTCGAACGGGCCCGGCGATACCGTGGTTTCGTAGATGATGTTGCCGTTCTGCCGCACCTGCACCCGCGCATTGCTGTTGGCGATGCCGTGGATGGTCGGCGCATAGCCGCGCTGGGACTCCGGCAGCATGCGATCGTCCGTAGCAAGCTGCACGCCGCGAAAGCCGAAGCTGTCGAACATGGCGCCATCGGTGAACGCGTCGCCGATCACAAGCTGGCTGCGCAACGTCGTGATGGAACGCTGCAGGCTGGTCTGTACGGACTGGTAGCGGTTGCCGCTGACCGCATCGTGCGAGAGGCTTCCGTAGTGCCGGAAGCGCCAGGCCCCGACATTGACACCGGCATTCAGGCCGAGAAAGCCCTGGGTCGACGACACCCCGCCACTGTCTGCGTGATAGACGCTGGCGTTGTACTGCAGGCGGGCCGCATTGACGCCGTCGTCCCAGTAGCGCGGGTCGACATAGCCGCGCGCGCTGCGGTTCAGGAACGACTGCGGCACGCTCAGGTCCAGCCGCTGCTCGCCGTTGTCGAACGCAGCCGTGGCGCCCGGGATCAGATCGCCCAGGTGCAGGCACTCGGCATTCGCCGCGCGCGCCAGGCGATCCGCGGATTCGGCCGCAAGACGTGTGATGTCCACACCGGCACGCTCGAGCAGCGCGCGGTCAAAGCAGGCCTGCACATTGCGAGCGTCCGCCCCACTCTGCCGCATGTCGATCTCCGCCATGCCGAGCCAGACGCCGTTGACCTGAAGGTCCGCATGATAGGTGCCCGGTAGCGGTACGTTACCCTGGTTGAAGCGCGTGACATCGAGGCTCGAGCCGCCGGGCTGCCGCAGGAAAGCGTCATTGAACTCGACCTGCGCCGATCCCGGCGCAGCCGCGCGGCTTGTCTCTGCGACAACCAGCGACAACGCGACTACGCAGAGCGGGCACAGGCGCGAAGGGAACACTCGGTGTCTTCTTCTGACTTGCATGTCGATGGATCGGATGGTCGAGCGAACGCCGCCCTGCCATGCAGCCGGCATCGTTCTGACCGTGGACTGTCAAGGGGCAAGCGGCCCGGCGCCGCCTAGTTGGTGCCTGCGGGCGAGGCTTCCCCGTCGTTCGAGCCACCCCAGTCGTTCAGGGTGTGGTAGCGAACCTTGCTGTCGGGGCCGGCAGGCACGTCGCCTTTCAGCGTGAAGCGCGTCGATTCGCCCGGTGCGATCATGGCGCTCTGGTCGCTGACCGCATGCTTGCCTCCGCCCGTCAGTTCGACACTGACGACAGAGACATGAAACGGCGTCGGATTGTGGGCGACCAGCATGACCTGCCCTTCGCCGCGGGCCACGCGCCACACGAGCTTCGCCGGGGCTCCTCCCGCGTTGCCCTCCAGGCCGGTGGGACGGTAGAAGAACTTGATGCGCGATCGGAACGCGAGCTGGAGCTTGTTCGGCCCGGCCTCTTCGGCGCTCGGCTTGGGTGGAATCTCCAGCACATTGAGCCAGAAGACCGACTCGCGATCCTCGGGCAGCGGCTCTCCGGTGTAGACGATGCGCAGGCTCTGGCCCTTGCCGGCATCGATGCGCGCGACCGGCGGCGTCAGCACGAACGGCACACTGATGCCTGTCGGCTGCGCGGTCGGGTCGCCGTTGTCCAGCCATGACTGCACCAGGGCCGGCGTGTTGCCTTCGTTGGTCAGCTTGATTGTGACTTCCCGGTCGCGAGCGCTGTAGATGACCCGGGTGCCCGCGATGACCACCGAAGCCTGTGCCGCGGTGGTGCCGGCCAGGCCCAGTGCGAGCAGGACGGCAAGCAGGATGGCGGCAAGCGGCCGCCTTCTGAACAGGATGTAACTTGGCATGGAAACGTCATCGCGACTGGAGCACGGCACCGCGGATGGCGGCGCCCGTTCCGGCCCGCAGCTTTACTGGTAGGACAGGATGTAGGTCACGCTCGACGACACGGAGCCGGCCGCGGCCGCGCCCCCGGTTGCCACATACTGCGCCGCGTAAGGCAGCAGCGCCGTGCCGTCCGGCTTGATCGGCTGCGCCAGCGAGTTCTGCGCGGCACCATCGGAAGCGCCAATCGAGATCAGGCTGCCGTTCGACGGGTTGAGCAGCCCGATCTGCACGTTGGCCGCGCCACCACTGCCGACGTCGTCGGTGTTGATGAGTCGGCCCGTGGCCGGATCCACATTCGCGCCGGCTTCAAAGAACGCATGGACGTTGCCGCTGGCGGGGTTGCAGTTGCTCAGCGCGATCGAGAAGCCCGTCGTGCCGGCAGTGCTCCCTGCGGTAGTCAGGTTGGTCTTGGATACATTGGGCAGTGTCACGGTAAAGCTGCCGGCATTGCCTGTCGTGATGGTGCAGGTGGTGTCCGTGATCTGCCCCTTGAAGGTGATGGTGCCATCCGATGCGTGCGCGAACGGCGAACCGATGGCAGCGGCGGCAGCGAGCAGTACGGTAAGAAGCTTGGCTTTCATTCTGGCTATGTCTGGATCTGGAGGTTGGAAAAATGCGGAACCCTGGTCGGTCCGTCTGGCCCGGCCCTCAGGCTCCGGAATTCGTGGCCCGTGCGCTGACATGGCAGCGCAGGGCCACAGAATGAGAGGAATCGTATTCACAGTCGCCTGCGGCCTGAATAAGGCATCCCTTAATCGTGAGGCGATTTTTGCGCGCGGCCGTCCGGGCGACTGCCAGCCGTTCCCACGGCCGTTACTGCCCGCCGGGAAGCAGACCGTGTTCGACGGCGTACTGGTACAGCTCGTAGCCGCTCGTCAGCCCGAGCTTCTTCATCGCCATGCTCTTCTGTGCGCTGATGGTCTTGCTGCTGCGGTTTGCCTGCCGCGCGATCTCCACCAGCGAAACGCCGGCGGCGCACTTGCGCAGCACTTCCAGCTCGCGCCGGGAAAGCTTCGCTCCCGGCCTGAACGTGTCCGCTGCGCCTGCATCCGCCATCGGCTGCTGCGACGGCGGCAGATAGCTCAGGCCGCTGAACGCGGCCCGGATGGCTGGCACCAGGTGATGCAGCGGGTCTGCCTTGCTGAGGATGACGGAAACACCGACCCTGCGGATGCTCTGGACCAACGCGGGGTTATCGAGCATCGTGATCACCACGATACGCGTAGCCGGATAGCACCGCCGCAGGATCTGCAGCATCGGCAGACCATCGCCGATCTCGCCGCCCGGCATGGAATAGTCGGTGACGATGACATCGCAGGCCGTGGTCTCCAGCAGATGGCTCAGTTCGGTGGAGTTCCGGGCCATGCCGACCATCTGCATGTCGGCGTCCCGCACCAGTTCCTGGCTGATGCCGCTGAGGACGATCGGGTGGTCGTCGGCAATCAGTACCTTGATCATTGCCAAGTCTCCTTTGCGGATGGGTATGGCGAAAGCTCTGCGTGGTCGCGCAGCGGCACCGGCCGGGAGGAGCCGCGTGTTGCTCGGATAGTAGGTTTCCTACTGTTTGCGGGACATTGGGCAAGGGCTGAATGGCCCATCGGAAAATTCAGACGCGTGTGGTGGGAACGTCTGATGGCTCCCAGCCATTGGACACGGGCGCAAGAAACGTGCATGACTGTGCACGTCTTGTCGTTGAAGTTGGGACGTTGGGGTTCGGGCTATGCCTCGAGCGGAATGCCAGTCATGGCATTCCGGGCGCGGGCCGCGCCATGCGAGGAGGCATTTACGCCAGATAGAACTTGCCGGCAGCCGGGGCGGGACGTCCGGCGATGCGGCAAGGGCATATCGCACAGCCGTTCAGTCAACGGCTGCGCGAGAAAGTCATAGGAGTGCGGCGGTGGTCTGTCTATGCGTTGGCAGTCAGGCCGCACCAGCAAACCGCACCACCGCTTCGGCAAACGCCTGCGGCAATTCCCAGTTCGACAGGTGCGCCGCGTCGAGCGAGAGGTACTCCGCGCCCGGCACCGCCTGCGCGACCTCCCGGCCCTGCGCGGGAGTCGTGGCGGCATCCTGCTCGCCGGCAATGACCAGCACGTTCGCGTCGATCTGCGGCAGGATGGCGCGCAGGTCGGCATCGCGCACGGCGGCGCAGTTGGCCGTGTAGCCGGCCGGATCGCAGCCGAGCAGCATGTCGCGCACCGGTTCCATGGACTGCGCGTGCGAGGCGCGATAGGACGGCGTGAACCAGCGTTCGAGTACCCCGGGCACGATGGCCGCCATGCCATCACGGCGCACGGTGGCGATGCGGTTGTCCCACACCGATGCGGGCCCGATCAGCGCGGCCGTATTGGCCAGCACGAAGCGGCCGAAGCGATCGGCATGATGCCGCGCCAGCCACATGCCCGTCATTCCGCCCATCGACAGGCCGCAGAACTGCGCGCGCGCGACGCCGGCATGGCCCATCACGGCGAGCACGTCGGCGCCCAGTTCGGCCATGCCGAACGGCTGCTCCGGCACCGACGAGCGGCCATGGCCGCGCGTGTCATAGCGCAGCACGCGGAAATGCTTGAGCAGCGCCGGCATCTGCGGGTCCCACATCTGCAGCGTGGTACCCAGCGAGTTGGACATGACCAGCACCGGCGCGCCGGCGGCACCCTCGATCGTGTAGTGGATGGATACCCCGGCGCTGGTCGCCGTGCCAGTGCGGGCGTGATGAACGGAATGGGTCATGTCAGGCTGCCCGCCGGGGCGGGAATGGTTTGGATTCAGTCGGCGCGGATGCCGCGCTGGCGGATCAGCGCACCCCATTTCTCGGTTTCCCTGGCCAGGTGGTCGCGCAGCACGGCGGGCGTACTGCCGATCGGCTCGGCGCCGATCAGCGCCAGGCGCTTCTGCACGGCCGGCTTGCGCAGGGCTTCGAGCATCGCGCGGTTCAGTGTATCGATCACGGGCTGCGGCGTCTTCGCCGGCACGAAGGCCGCGAACCAGGGCGACAGCTCATAGCCGGGCAGCCCCGCCTCGGCGACGGTAGGCACGTTGGGCAGCGCGCTGGAGCGCTTCGCGGTGGTGACGGCGATCGGTGTCAGCTTGCCCGAATCGATCTGCGGCTTGGCCGAGGTGATGCTGTCGAACATGTAGTCCACCTGCCCGCCCAGCAGGTCGGTCATGGCCGGGCCGCTGCCCTTGTACGGGATGTGGAGCATGTCGACGCCAGCCATCGACGTGAACAGCTCCGCCGCAAGGTGGATCGAGGTGCCGTTGCCGGCCGAGGCATAGGTGTATTTGCCCGGCGATGCCTTCGCGTGGGCGATCACGTCCTTGACGGTGGTTTCCTGCCGGCGCGCCTTGTTGGCGACCAGTACGTTGGGCACGACGGCCAGCAGCGACACCGGCGCGAAGTCCTTGACCGGGTCGTACGACAGCTTGCCGTACAGCGCCGGGTTCACGGCCATGCCATTGGCGACGATGATCAGCGTATAGCCGTCGGCCGGCGCGCGCGCCACCAGCTCGGCGCCGATGTTGCCGCCGGCGCCCGGCCGGTTCTCGACCACGATCGACTGGCCGAGCGTGCGCGACATCTCCTCGCCCAGCGTGCGTGCGATGTTGTCCATGGCGCCGCCCGAGGGGAACGGCACGATCCAGCGGATCGGGTGGTCGGGATAGGCCGCGTGCGCGGCGGGTGCGGCGAACGAAAGGCTTGCCGCCAGGGCAAGCGCGCCTGCGCGGCCGGTGCTGGCCAGCCGCTGGAACAACGTTTTCATGGTCTCCTCTCTGCGTGCCCGCTCGATGCGGGTTGTTCTGGCCACGTGCCGCGCTTCAGCGGACCGACGACGGGTGCCTGGCCAGCGGCGTCACGTGGATCTTCATGTACGGGAACAGCGGCAAGCCAGACAGCAGCGTGTGCAGCTCGTCGTGCGAGGCCACGTCGAAGATGCTGTAGTTGGCGTACTCGCCCACCACGCGGTACAGCTGCTGCCACTTGCCTTCGTGCTGCAGTTGCTGGGCATACGCTTTTTCGCGCGCCTTGATGTCATCGGCCTGCGCCGCGGGCATGTCGTGCGGCAGGTTCACATCCATCCGTACCAGGTAAAGCATGGCATTCCTCTCTGTCATCGGGTTGTTCAGGCGCGGTCGCGCCGGTAGTGCGCGAGCTTGTCTTCATCGAGCGCAAGACCCAGTCCCGGGCCTTCGGGCAGGTGCAGGCTGAAGTCACGATATTCCGGCCGCTGCACGACCACGTCGTCCTTGAGCAGCAGCGGCCCGAACAGCTCCGTGCCCCATGCAAGCTGTGGCAGCGTGCAGAAGCCATGCGCCGCGGCGATGGTGCCTACGCTGCCCTCCAGCATCGTGCCGCCATACAGCGCGATGCCCGCGGCGTCGCCGACGGCCGCCGTGCGCAGCATGCCGAAGATGCCGCCCGACTTGGCGATCTTCAGCGCGAACACGTCGGCACCGCCGATGCGCGCGAGTTCCATCGCATCCTCGGGACCACACACGGCCTCGTCCGCCATGATCGGCACCACGAAGCGCGCCGCCAGCCGCGCCAGCGCCGTACGCTGTTCGCGCGGCGTGGGCTGCTCGATCAGGTCGATGCCCGCGGCTTCCAGCATGGCGATGCCGCCGGCGGCATCGGCCTCGTTCCAGGCCTGGTTGATGTCCACGGTCACACGGGCACGGTCGCCGAGCGCACGCTTGATCGCCGATACATGCGCCACGTCGTCGCGCACGCTGCGCCGGCCGATCTTGAGCTTGAACGTGTTGTGGCGGCGCTCGGCCAGCAGGCGCTCGGCTTCGTCGATGTCGCGCGCGGTATCGCCGCTGGCCAGCGTCCACAGCACCGGCAGCTTGGTGCGCACCGCACCGCCGAGCAATGTTGCCAGCGGCACGCCGAGACGCTTGCCCTGTGCATCGAGCAGCGCGGTCTCCAGCGCCGACTTCGCAAAGCGGTTGCCGCGCGCGACCTTGTTCAGGCGTGCCATCGCGGCATGGACGTTGGTGGCATCTTCACCGGCCAGCGCGGGCGCCAGGTAGGTGTCGATGGCCAGCTTGATGCCCTCCGGGCTTTCATCGCCATACGACAGTCCGCCGATGGTGGTGGCCTCGCCGATGCCTTCGATGCCGTCGCTGCAGCGCAGGCGCACGATCACCAGTGTCTGCTGCTGCATGGTGGCCATGGCCAGTTGATGGGCCCGGATGGTGGGCAGGTCGACCAGGATGGCTTCGACCGAGGTAATCGTGGCTGTCATACCTTTGTGCTGCGGGTAAGGATTGTTGAAGAAGTATGAAGCTTGACTCGGGCGGCGTCCAAGACCGATGATGTCTCAATCGATACCCTACAGGTATGCCAATGGAACTCCGACACCTGCGCTATTTCCAGGTTGTGGCCCAGGAACTCAACGTCACGCGCGCCGCCGAGCGGCTGCATATGGCGCAGCCGCCGCTTTCGCGCCAGATTCGGCAGCTTGAGGACGAGGTCGGCGTAGCGCTGTTCGATCGCGTGGGACGTGGGCTACGGCTGACCGAAGCGGGCCGCTTCCTGCTGGAGCAGACCACGCAGCTGACCCAGCGGCTCGAAGAGACGATCGAAAGCACGCGCCGCATCGGCCGGCAGGACAAGCGCTGGTTCGGCATCGGCTTCGTGCCGTCGGTCTTGTATGGGGTGCTGCCGGAGCTGATCCGGGAACTGCGCGGATCGGAGCAGCAGGTGGAAGTCGGGCTGGCCGAAATGATTACCGTCGAGCAGGTGGAGGCGCTCAAGTCCGGCCGCATCGACCTGGGCTTCGGCCGCATTGCACTCAATGATCCGGCCATCCGCCAGGAGGTGGTGATGGCGGAGCCGCTGGTGGCGGCCTTGCCTGCCAGCCAACCGGCACCGGCCCTTGTCACGCTGACGCCGCAGGGGCTGGCCGCGCAGCCCTTCATCCTTTACCCGGCGCGGCCGCGGCCGAGCTATGCCGACCACCTGCTGTCGCTGTTCCGGGCACAGGGTCTGCAACTGCGCGTGGCGCAGGAGGCCAACGAGCTGCAGACCGCTCTGGGGCTGGTCGCTGCCGGCGTGGGCATCACGCTGGTGCCGGCGTCGATACAACGCCTGCATCGCGACGATGTCCGGTACTGCCCGATCGATGCGCCGGGGTTCGTGTCCCCGGTCATCATGAGCTATCGGGTTGGTGATAGCTCAGAGTTCCTGGCCCAGGCGGTAGCCTGGGTCATGCGTCAAGGTCAGTAGGGGCCGGCCGCTAGCCCGCGGTCAGGCCTGCGAGCGTCGCTGCCGCACCAGCCGGTTCGCTACGCTGATCACCGCCTGCACTGACGCTTCGACGATGTTGTGGCTCATGCCCACACCGAAGCTGGCGCCGGGCACACCTTCCAGCGCAGCTTCGACGATGGCCATCGCCTGTGCATCGGCACCGGCGCCGGTAGCGCGCTCTTCGTAGGCATCAATGCGCATGCGCAAGTCGAGCGCATGGACTGCCGCCGCGATCGGGCCATTGCCCTTGCCATGCAGCGTCTTGCGCACGCCGTCGACCATCACGTCCAGCGCAATGCCCTCCCCGCTCTCGTCGAGCTTGTAGGCGTGATAGACGATGCCCTGCCCCGACGCGTCGGACGACAGGTAGGTCTGCCGGAACAGTTCCCAGAGTTCCGGGCCGCTGATCTCGGTCTCGCTCGCGTCGGTCGCCCGCTGCACGACCGCGCTGAATTCCACCTGCATGCGGCGCGGCATCACGACGCCGTGCTCGCGTTCGAGCATGAAGGCAATACCGCCCTTGCCGGACTGGCTGTTGACGCGGATCACGCTGTCATACGTGCGGCCGAGGTCGGCCGGATCGATCGGCAGGTAAGGCACTTCCCACACGCCGTTCGGGTCCTGCGCGGCAAAGCCCTTCTTGATCGCGTCCTGGTGCGAGCCCGAGAACGCCGTGAAGACCAGGTCGCCGGCATAGGGATGGCGCGGATGCACGGGGATCGAGGTGCACTCCTCCGCGATGCGCGCGACGGCATTGATATGCGAGAAATCGAGCCCCGGATGCACGCCCTGCGTGTACATGTTGAGCGCCAGCGTGACGATGTCCACGTTGCCGCAGCGCTCGCCGTTGCCGAACAGGCACCCTTCCACGCGGTCGGCGCCCGCCATCATCGCCAGCTCGGCGGCGGCCACGCCGGTGCCGCGGTCGTTATGCGGGTGCACCGACAGCACGATATGCTCGCGCGGCACCAGGCGGCGGTGCATCCATTCGATCTGGTCGGCGAAGACGTTGGGCGTGGCGTTCTCGACGGTGGTCGGCAGGTTGATGATCACGCGCCGGTCGGCGTTGACGCCCCATGTCTCGATGGCCGTATGGCAAGCCTCCAGCGATACCTGGAGCTCGCTCGCGCTGAAGGTTTCAGGCGAATACTGCAGCGTCCACTTCGTTTCGGGATGCTGGTCGGTGAGTTGCTTCAGGTAGCCGATGTGATGGCGCACAAGTCCCATCACTTCGGGCACGCTCATGCCGAACACAATGCGGCGCCAGGCCGGGGCGATGGCGTTGTACACATGGACGATCGCCTTGGGCGCGCCCTTCAGCGCCTCCACCGTGCGTTCGATCAGTTCCTCGCGCGACTGGGTGATGACCATGATGGTCACGTCGTCGGGGATCAGGTCCTCGTCGATCAGTCGGCGGATAAAGTCGAAATCGGTCTGCGATGCGGACGGGAAACCGACTTCGATCTCCTTGAAGCCAATGCGCACGAGTTCCTGGAACAGGCGCATCTTGCGCTCGCCGTTCATCGGCTCGAACAGCGCCTGGTTGCCGTCGCGCAGGTCGGTCGAAAGCCACACGGGTGCGGTTGTGATGGCGCGATTCGGCCAGGTGCGGTCAGTGAGGCCGACGGGCGGGAACGGTTGGTACTTGGCGGAGGGCTGGGCAATCATCATGGTCCACGAATCCGGGTGCCGGACGGTCCGCTGCGGGCCGTGCCGGGGTCAATCAGGCAAAAGACAATGTGACTTCCCCTGCAGCCCTTCGCTTGGCGAAGGCTGGTTCGTGGGCCGGGATCAGGGGGAAATCAGGAGGCGCGCAGCGAATCGGTCGATTCAGGCGCCAGAGGACTCAAGCAAGCGGACCCCGGCCGAGCACTAGGGCTAGGCGGCGCAGGGATAGAGAGGTGAGACGCTTGCGAGACATGCGATGGATTCTAGCAGAGGCTTTGCGAAAACGTGAAAACGTGAACGAGAATTTCCGGCGCCACGGTTGCCGGTGCGGACCGGCCGCTAGCCGATTCGCAAACCGGCGCCCGGCCTCAATCAGCCTGGATCTGCAACTCATGCTCGCCGGAACGTGCCGCATGGGTTCCGAACGCGCCGCCTTCCCGGCCCAGCATGTCCTGCAACCAGACGAGGTCTGCTTCCGTTGCGTGGCGGAGCCGGAACTGCTTCCGCATGAGCGGGACCAGCCTCAGGTCAGCAGCGCCGCTAGCGGAATCGAGCGCGACGAAGTACATCAGCGCAAGGTCCGGGCGATAGGCTTCGTATCCGCCGATCCCTTCGTAGTCGTTGATGAAATCGCCGCAGCCATAGAGGATTGGCCTGCCTGCATGGAACTCGATTGCCATGGGATGGTGGGAGGAATGCCCGTACACGACATCCACGCCAGCCTCGTCGATCAGGGCTCGCGCAAACCAGCGCTGTTCGGGTTCCACGCCGTAACCCCAGTTCGGCCCCCAGTGGAGCGATACCACCACCAGATCGCCGCTGTGCCGCGCGTTGACGATCCGGGAGCGCAGGCGCTCGACGCTCGCGGCGGAGCAGTCTCGCAGGAGGGCGACACCTGGGCGATGGCCGGTGGCTTCCCAGCCTGACGGGGTACCCGCGCTTGTCATGGCGAAGGCGAACACCAGCACCCGGCGTCCGCCGGGGACAGCAAGCACAGCCGGTCTGGTGGCTTCATATTCATTGCGCCCTGCTCCGGCCACGGAGATCCCCGCGGCCTGCAATGTCGCCAGCGTTTCCTCCAGGCCCGCCCGCCCCCAATCCAGCACGTGGTTGTTCGCCAGCACCGCGCAATCCAGGCCGGCCGCCTCAAGGCAAGTGACATTCGCGGGATGCATCCTGTAGTGGATCGCCTTGCCGGGCCATGCGTCGTCACAGGTGGTGATGGCGGTTTCGACGTTGGCGATGCGCACGTCGGGCTGCTGGCGTTCCAGTTCGCGCAGCGCCTCGCCCCAGACATAGCCAGGCGGTACGGCGCGCGCGATTCGCCCGCTCTTGCGCTCGGCCAGGTCGACGTAGTCGCTCGCCGAACGGATGAACGATTCATGCAATTGAGGCTTGCCCGGCCTTGGCAGGATCTGGTCGATGCCGCGTCCGGTCATCACATCGCCGCAAAGGAACAACCGGATTGCACTCATCCGTGACTCCGTCGGCAAGTCTTTGGCCACAGCCTTCTGGCGCAGGACATCCCGTGAGAGAGGCCCCCCAGGGACGAGGCGCCTTTGCGCTCACTCGCTCAGCCGCACGACCAATGGCCTGTCCGCATGGTAACGCCGCCACCAGCCGAAAAAAAGCGAACCGGCGTTGATGTCAGCCCAGCACCGGCAGCACGATGCGCGCCGCCTTGGCGATTGTCTCGTTGCTCCACTTCGCGTCCGGCGCTGTCTGCGTGAAATAGATGGCGACGACGACGGGGGCGCCTGCTGGCGGCCACAGCACGGCGATATCGTTGGTAGTGCCATAGTCGCCGCTGCCGGTCTTGTCACCGATCTGCCAGCCCGCGGGCATTCCCGCCTGGATGCGCGCCGCGCCGGTCGTATTGCCGCGCAGCCATGCCTGGAGCTGGCTGCGCTGTGCGGCGGGCAATGCGTTGCCCAGGGCTAGTGCCTCCAGGCTGGCTGCCATCGCTGCTGGCGTCGAGGTATCGCGCGGGTCGCCCGGAATGGCGGTGTTCAGTTCGGTTTCCCAGCGGTCGAGCCGGAATGCCTGGTTACCGATGGAGCGGGAAAACTCGGTGACCGCCGCCGGTCCGCCAATGCGGCGCATCAGCAGGTTCGCGGCGCCGTTGTCGCTGTACTGGATCGCGGCGGCGCACAGTTGCGCCACCGTCATGCCGTCCGCGACGTGCTTCTCCGTGATCGGGGAATAGGCCACCAGGTCCTGCCGCGTGTAGCGGACGCGCTGTTCGAGCAGGCCAGGCGTGGCGGCGCTGCGCTGCAGGATGGCGCCGGCCAGGATCACCTTGAACGTGCTGCATACCGGGAACCGTTCTTCGGCGCGGTGACGTACCTGGCGGCCATCGCCGGTATGGCGTGCGAACACGCCCAGGCGGCCTCCGGCACTGCGTTCCAGCGCAGCGAGCTGTGCTTCGGCATCAGAGGTGGGAACGCGCGCCGGGCCGGCGCATGCGGAAGCGAACGGAGCCGCGGCGGCGGCCAGAAGCAATGTACGACGGGATCTTGATGGAACCATGGGCGGCGGCAATGGAAGTCAGCCGCGCATTCTAACCGCCTGCGGGACTGCTGGTTTCCGCGGTCTTTGCCGAAGCGTCCAGGTCCGCCTGCTCTCGCCCCACCGCCGCCCACGGACCGCCGCGCGTGCGCGGATCGACCGGCAGTTGCCGCTGGATGGCAGCCCTCGCCAGCATGTGCGCGCTGATCGGCGCCGTCAGGAACAAGAAGGCCGTCACCAGCAGTTCATGCAGGCTGCCGCCCTCCCCCTGGCAGCTGAAATACACCACCGACGCAACCACCACGCCGCCCACGCCGAGCGTGGTGGACTTGGTGGGCCCGTGCAGCCGCATGAAGACGTCCGGCAGCCGGAACAGGCCGATGGCGCCGACCAGCGTGAAGAGGCTGCCCACCAGCAGCAGCGCGCAGACCGCGAGTTCGGCAAGGGTGCCCAGCGAGGCATCAAGGTTCGCGGGCATGGCTAGTACTCGATGATGTCGCCGCGCTGCAGGTACTTGGTCAGCGCGACCGTGCCGACAAAGCCCGTCACCGCGATCAGCAGTGCCGCCTCGAAGAACATCGCCGAGCGCAGGCCGATGCCGAGCACCACGATCACCGCGATGGCGTTGATATTGAGCGTATCCAGCGCCACGATGCGGTCCACCAGGGCGGGCCCGCGCACCAGGCGCACGAAGGTCAGCAGGAAAGCCAGGCCCAGGATCGCCAGGCAGACCGGTATCACGATGGCAAGCACAGGAAGATCTCCTTCAGCGGCATTTCATAGCGGGACTTGATGCGCGCCACCAGCGCAGCCTCATCGTCCAGGTCCAGCACGTGCACCAGCAGGCTGCGGCGGTCATCGCTGAGTTCCGCACACAGCGTGCCGGGGCTCAGCGAGACGATGCTGATCAGCGCGGTGGTGGCGAGTTCGTGTTCGACATCGAGCGGTACCACGATGAAAGCCGGCCGCAGCCGCGCGGCGCGCCCGAGCACCAGCATGGCGACTTCCACATTGGCCACCACGATGTCGATCAGTACATGGAAAACCAGCCGCAGCATCAGGCCCGGCCGCGACAGCCGGAACGGCCCGAGCACCAGCCACAGGTCCGCCAGCCGCCCCAGCGCCCAGCCCAGCAGCGCGCCAAGCAGCCAGTGCGCAGGCGCGAGGCTGTTGGACAGCAGCAGCCACATGGCCAGCAGGATCAGGCTCAGCCACGGGTGCGGGAACTGGCGCGCGAGCATGGCCTTACCTCCCCGCCTGTGGCGACACACCGCCAGGCAACACGGCACGGATGTAGGCAGCACGGTCCTGCAACTGTGCCGCGGCTTGCGAAACATAGGTGCTGACCGGCGCCGCGAACGCCGTCAGCATCACGTTGCAGGCCAGCAGGAATGCGCTGCAGGCCAGCTTTCGGCCTTCCGGGTGCGATCGTACGCGCAGTGGCACGGGCGCGCCTGCGTCGTGCGCCGCGTTCGCGCCATCATGCGGCAGGCGCCACAGCAAGCGCGTTCCCGTGCGCGAGGCCGCCACCAGCAACACCAGTCCGGACACCAGGATGGCAGGCCAGTAGACGATCGCGCCGCCCGGCGGCACGGCGCGCAGGATCATGACCTTGCCGATGAATCCCGACAGCGGCGGCAGGCCCACGGCCACCACCGCGCCGATCAGGTACAGCACGCCGGCGAGCCGCGTGCCGGCCATGACCGAGCCCCGCCCGGTCGCATCGGCGGGCTCGAGCGCGTCCGCCAGCAGGAACAGTCCGGCCGTGCACAGTGTCGTGCTCAGCAGGTAGTACAACGCGGCGGCCCAGGCTGCCTGGGTCTGCATGGCCACGGCAATCCCGAGCAGTCCTACTGATGCCAGCACGAGGTAGCTTGTCAGCGCACGCAGGCTCGCGGCCGCCAGTGCGCCCACGGCCCCTGCAGCCAGCGTCGCCAGCGCCAGCACCGGCAGCCAGTCCTGCATGAATGTCGCGAGCAGCCCTTGCGCGGCGCCGAACACGAGTGCATCGCAGCGCAGCATGGCGTACAGGCCGACCTTGGTCATGACCGCGAACAGCGCGGCGACCGGGCCGGCGGTGCCCGCATAGGCGCGCGGCAGCCAGAAGTACAGCGGGAAGATCGCGGCCTTGAGCCCGAAGACCAGCATCAGCATGACGCCCGCCGCAACCGCCAGTGGTACGTCGGCGCCGGGCAGGCCCTGCAGGCGAAGGCCCATATGCGCCAGATTGAGCGTTCCCGTAAGCCCGTAGAGCATGCCGATGGCCACCAGGAAGAACGACGAGGCCACAAGGTTGAGCAGCACGTAGTGCAGCCCCGCGCCGATCCGTTCGCGCCCCGCGCCGTGGATGAGCAGCGCATACGAAGCGATCAGCAGGATCTCGAAGAACACGAAGAGGTTGAACAGGTCGCCGGCCAGGAAGGCGCCATTCAGGCCCATCAGCTGGAACTGGAACAAGGCATGGAAATGGCGCCCTGCGCGCACCAGCTCCGGGCCCGCTGCCGCCAGTGCCGCGGGCGCCAGCAGCGCGGTCAACGCGAGCATCAGCGCGCCAAGGCGGTCGAGCTGCAGGACGATGCCGAACGGCGCCTGCCAGTTGCCGAGCTGGTAGACGTCAATGCCACCGCCAGCCGCGCGCCCGACCAGCAATGCTGCCGCCGGCACCAGCAGCAGCGTGGCGGTCATGCACACCACGCGTTGCGCGCGCAGCCGGTGCATCGGCATGGCGGTCAGCACGCCACCGGCGAACATCGGCAGAAGGATGGGGAGCAGGAGCACGTGGTTCACGGGCGCGGCACCGTGCCCTGCATATCGCGCACGTCTTCGCTATCGCCCTGGCGCGCGGCATCGACGTGATCGCTGCCAGTCAGCCCGAGCGCGCGCAGCGACAGCACCACGGCGAATGCCGTCATGCCGAACGCGATGACGATGGCGGTCAGCACCAGCGCCTGCGGCAGCGGATCGGCGTAGCGCGCGCCGTCCGCAATGACCGGCGGCCTGCCCACCACGAGCCGGCCCATGCCGAGCAGGAACAGGCTGATCGCGTACGACAGCAGCGTCAGCCCGAGCACCACCGTAAAGGTGCGCGCCCTCAGCAGCAGGTAGATGCCGCACGCGGCCAGCACGCCGATGGCACCGGCATAGAGCGCTGCCATCATGCACCCTCCTTGCCGCGCCGTGACCGGCCGAACGCTGCCGGCGTATTGCGCACCCCCAGGTGCGAGACGATCAGCAACGTAGTGCCCGTCACCGTGGCGTAGACGCCCAGGTCGAAGACCATGGCTGTCGCGAGTTCGATTTCGCCGAGTCCGGGTACGTGGAAATGGCCGAATGCCGTAGTCAGGAACGGGAAGCCAAACACCAGGCTGCCCAGCCCCGTCAGCCCGGCTATGAGGATGCCGGCACCGGCCAGCGCGCGGTAGTCCGAGGCGATGCGTGCTTCGGTCCAGCGCACGCCGCTGGCCACGTACTGGAGCAGCAGCGCCACCGACGTGATCAGCGCGGCAATGAAGCCACCACCCGGCAGGTTGTGCCCGCGCAGCAGCAGGAACACGGACACCAGCAGCGTCAGCGGCAGCATCAGCCGCGCGAGCATGGCCAGCAGCAGCGGATGCCGCTGCGCGGACCAGGGCTTGCCGTCCGGCCCGGCATCGGGCATGGGCAGGCGCATGCCGCGCAGCAGCGCCTGCACGGCCAGCCCCGCGATCAGCAGCACGCAGATCTCGCCCATGGTGTCGAAGCCACGAAAGTCCACCAGCAGCACGTTGACCACGTTATGGCCGCCACCACCCGGCACCGCGTTGTCCACGTAGAAGCCGGACACCGGGTCGTAGGACCGCGTCATCACCGCGTAGGCGCAGGCGGCCAGCATGCCCCCGCCGCCGAGCGCCAGGACGATGTCGCGCACTTGCCTCCCGGCCGGAGGCGCCGCGGCTGGCTCGGGCGGCAGGTAGAACAGTGCGAGCACCAGCAGCAGCACGGTGACCACCTCGACCGATATCTGCGTGAGCGCCAGGTCGGGCGCGGAAAAGCGCGTGAAGACGAGCGATACCAGCAGGCCGCACGCGCTCAGGAACACCAGCGCCACCACGCGCTGCCGCCGCGCGGCGACCACGGCTACCGCGCACAGCGCCAGCAGGGCCAGGCAGGCGGCGCCCATCGGATCGACGGCCCCGTCGGGGGCCGTACCGACCAGCGCGTCAAGGTCAGCCAGGAATGCCGCTGGCACCGCCAGCAGCGCCGCCAGCATCCACGCCATGTAGCGCTGCAGCGAACCGTTCTCCATGCGCCGCGTGAGCGCGCGGGCCAGCCGCTCCAGCGCTGCAATGGCGGCCTCGAACGAGCGGCGTGCGCTGAGCGGCTCGATCACCTGCTGCCAGCGCCGCAGCGCACCGCGCCGCAGGAAGAACAGCGCGGCGCCGCCCGCCATGGAGACCAGGCTCATGGCCAGCGGCAGGTTGAAGCCGTGCCACAGGTGCAGGCTGTAATCGGGCAGCGGCGCGCGCAGCGTGGCCAGCGCGGTGGCCGCGAGCAGGTTGCCCACGGTATAGGTCGGCGCGAGCCCCACCACCAGGCAGATCACCACCAGCAGTTCCACGGGCAGCTTCATGAAGCGCGGTGGCTCGTGCGGGGGATAGTTCGGCACGTCGGGCTGGTCGCCGCCAAAGAACACGCCGTAGCTGAAGCGCAGCGAATACGCCATGGTCATGGCCCCGGCTATCGTCGCAGCGGCGGGGATTACCCAGTTGAAATCGCCGAGCAGGCCTTGCGCAAGCGTTTCGCCGAAGAACATCTCCTTGCTCAGGAAGCCGTTGAACAGTGGCACGCCCGCCATCGACAGCGACGCCACGATGGCCAGCACCGCGGTATGCGGCATGTACCGCGCCAGGCCGCGCAGGCGGTCCAGGTCGCGCGTGCCGGTTTCGTGGTCGATGATGCCCGCAGCCATGAACAGCGACGCCTTGAACACCGCATGGTTGATGATGTGGAACAGCGCGGCCACCGTGCTCAGCTGCGTGTCGAGCCCGAACAGCAGCGTGATCAGCCCGAGGTGGCTGATGGTCGAATACGCCAGCAGGCCTTTCAGGTCGCGCTGCAGCAGCGCCAGCGCCGCCCCCATGATCAGCGTGACCAGGCCCGTCATGCTGACCAGGTAGAACCACGCGTTGGTGCCATCGAGCACCGGATACAGCCGCGCCAGCAGGAACACACCCGCCTTGACCATGGTGGCTGAATGCAGGTAGGCCGATACCGGCGTGGGCGCGGCCATGGCGTGCGGCAGCCAGAAACTGAACGGAAACTGCGCGGACTTGGTGAACACGGCCAGCAGCACCAGCACCAGCATCGGCAGGTACAGCGGATGGTGCTGCACGCTGCCCGCCTGGGCCAGCACGTCGGACAGTTCCAGGCTGCCGCAGATGCGCCCGAGCAGCAGTACGCCGGCGAGCAGCGCCAGCCCGCCGCCACCGGTGACGGTGAGCGCCATGCGCGCGCCCTGGCGCGCGTCCTCGCGCCAGGACCAGAAGCCGATCAGCAGGAAGGACAGGATGCTGGTCAACTCCCAGCAGATCACCAGCAGCAGCAGGTTGTCCGCCAGGACCACGCCCAGCATGGCGGCCATGAACAGCAGCAGCAGGCAGAAGAAGCGTACCGCCGACGCATTGCGCGGCAGGTAATAGCGCGCGTACAGGATCACGAGCAGGCCCACGCCGATGACCAGCAACGCAAACAGGAAGGACAGGCCGTCCAGCCGCAGGCTGAGGTTCAGGCCAATGTCGGGCAGCCAGTTCAGGCGCCATGCCAGCGCATGCCCCGGCTGGTCGAACACTGCTTCGCGGGCGCGGAACAGCAGTGCGAGCGCCGCCAGCGGAAAGCCGATAATGATCGGCGCCACCAGCCGGACGGCATGCTTGCCGGCCAGCCATGTCAGGACGGCGGCAACCAGCGGCAGCGCGATCAGCAGGACTATCACCATCGATATCCTCCGTCAGTTCGCGGCCGGCGGGCGCAGGCACTGCCGCCATGCACGACCGGCTGGGCCACGCAGACGTGAGCCATACTGCTCCCAACCCGCTTGAATTGTGCCCGCCTGGCTCGCCAAACGGTCCATATCCGCTCAGCGCACAAAAAAATTCACTACCGCGGAAAAGATTCTGAATACGCAACGCCCACAGCGCCGCCAAGGGCGCGTAGCAATGTTGCGCGACCATTGCAAAACGGTCTTCTGGTACGCCGAGGAATCGTCCTTTGCCTCTGCTGATGCCGGTGGCGGTGCACGCCATTGCCATGGCATACGAACCGGGCTTCGAAGTCGTCGCCGACGGCATCGAGCACGAGGAGCAGGCCCGCTACGTGCGGAAGCGCGGCGCGCAGTATGCGCAGGGCTGGCTGCCTTCGCGCGCGCTGCCTGCTCCAGGGCAGGTGCACGTCCTGCGGGAGTGGCAGCCCGTCCCGGATGCGGCGTGATCGCCTGCCGCATCGGGAAGCCCCATGTTGCATCATTGGGACACTTTTAACGCGGACATAAAAACATTAACTTCATGACCGGTCCCGCCACGGCGACAATGGCCGGGTAACTGGAAAACTAAATTTAGTGCTATCCAGAAGCCTCGATTTGCCAAGTCCCGGCCTGCGCGGCCGGCAACGGAGGACCGAACATGCAAGACGTGCCAGCCCGCCCCGCGCGACGCTTCCTGTCGCCCCGTCCGTTGGTGGCCGCATTGGCCGCTTGCCTCGGCATCGCCTGGGTGCCCGCCCGGGCCACCGAGGGCGGGCTGGGCCGGCCGGTCACGGGCACCAGCGTGCTGCCCAATGCCGGCATCGTGGCGCCGGAGCCGATCACCGTGGTCAACCTTGGCGAGATCTACCTGAACGGTTCGATCGGGGGTAGCCGGCAGGTGCCGGTCATTGGCCAGACATCGCTGGGTATCGACGCAGAGATTGCCTTCACGCTGGCCACCATCATGAAGGTCTGGGACACCGGCCCGGGCGCGTGGAACTTTGCCTCCAGCTTCACCCTGCCCTATGTCTGGACGCAGGTCGGCGCCACGTTTAGCGCTGGGCGGCTGCAGGGACGCACGGAGGACCGGGCGTCCAACCTGTTCGACATCATGTTCACGCCGCTGATCGCGGGCTATCACTTTTCCAAGACGGCCCACATGGCGCTGAGCCTGAACATCTGGGCGCCGACCGGGCAGTATGACAAGAACGCGCTGGCCAACCCCAGCCTGAACAACTGGACCTTCATTCCGCAGGTGGCCTTTACCAAGCTGATGCCCGAGCACGGCCTGGAATTCGACGCGGTGGCGGGCATCCAGTTCTATACGCGCAACAACGCCACCGACTACCAGAACGCGCCGCTCTTCACGCTCGACGCCATGGTGCTCAAGCGCTTTGCCAACGGTTTCGGCGCGGGGCTGGTGGCGGGCACCACGCAGCAGCTCGGCGACGACAGCGGCCCGACCGCCGACCGGCTCAACGGCTTCCGCGGGCATGACTGGGCGCTGGGCCCGATCGTGACCTATGACACCAAGGTGGGCGCCAGGAGCAAGTTGTCGCTCGGCCTGCGCTGGGTCCCCACCGTGGCGAGCAAGAACCGCATCGACAGTACGAAGACCTTCATGGGGACGGCGACGCTGGTCTTCTGAGATCGGCGGAGGGCGGCCTGCGCAACTTGCTCCTGTGTATCCTTGAGGCCTGGCGGTCATATCACACCGGCTGCCTATCGCGGGGCATCGCCGATGCTGGTCGATGTGATCAGCGGCAATGTGTCGATCGGCTGGGATGCCGTGGAACGCGCCGCGTGGAAGCCCATCGTGGAGGCGACTGGCTTCGTTGCGGAAGACTGAAGGCCGTGTAGGAACGTGCACGATGCGCAATCCCGACGGTGACTCAGGGCATCGGCCGGATCGCGTCCGCGGTGCCCTGGATGACGCGCGCCGGGTTGCTCCCCTCTCCCGCTTGCGGGAGAGGGGAGAAAACAAGCACCCGGTCTCCCTCACCTAATCCGCCTTCACCCCTAGCGTCTTCGCCAGCGGAATCCACCGCGCACGCTCATCGCGCACGAACTGGCCGAAGGCCTCCGCCGAGCCCGGCATCGGTTGCGCGCCGATCGCGTGCAGCTTGTCCTGCAATTCCTGCTGCTGCAGCGCTTCGTTGATAGCTCGGTTCAGGCCAGCAATGGCCGCATCAGGCGTGCGCGCCGGCGCCACGACGCCGAACCATGCGCTGGCCTCCAGGCCCGGATAGCCCAGCTCCTGCATGGTGGGTACATCGGGCAGCAGCGGAAAGCGGCTGCGGTCCAGGATCGCCAGTGCATGCAGCTTGCCGCTCTTCGCCTGCTGCATGGATGAAGGCAAGGCATCGAACATCAGGTCGATGTTCTTGCCCATCAGGCTGATGATGGCCGGCGCGCTGCCCGCGAATGGCACGTGCGTGACCTTGAAGCCGAGCGACGAAGCTGCGTATTCGCCGGCCAGGTGCGTGATATTGCCGCTGCTGGCCGAGCCCATGGTCAACTTGCCGGGCGACTGCTTGCCCAGGGCCACCAGGTCCTTGACCGACTTCACCTCCAGGTCCTGCCGCGTGACCAGCAGCAGCGGCGACTTGCCCATGCCCGCGACCGGCTTGAAGTCCTTGACCGGGTCGTACGGCAGCGTGGTGTAGAGCGCGCTGTTGATGACCAGCGGCGCGTTGGAACCCACGAGAAAGGTCTTGCCGTCTGGCTCGGCCCGCGCCACGGCTTCGGCGGCGATGATGCCGCCCGCCCCGCCCTTGTTGTCCACCACGATGGGGGTGCCCAGCCTGACGCTCGCCTGCTGCGCCACGAGCCGCGTGATCTGGTCAGCCGCGCCGCCGGGTGGATATGGCACGACAAAGCGGATCGGCTGCGCGCGCGATTGCGCGCCTGCGGGCATGGCCATGACGCCAAGAACGGCTGCCGCCATCGCGGCCGCCATGCGCAACGAAAATCTGGTCTTCACTGCTGTCTCCTCCTGGTTGGTATATGTTTTTGCAGCGACTCCATCGACGGCTCCTACAACACGCCCTCCTTGCGCAACGCGGCAATACGCGTAGCGTCGTAGCCAAGTTCGCCGAGTACCTCGTCGGTGTGCTCGCCGAGCGTCGGCGCGGAATGCTGGTAGGTGACTGGCGTGTCCGATAGCCGGATCGGGTTGGCCAGGCCGGGCGCCTTGACGCCGGCACTGTGCGGCAGGGAAAGCTGCATTTCGCGATGGCGCACCTGCGGGTCTTCGAATACCTGCTGCATGTTGTAGATCGGACCGCACGGCACGTTGGACGCTTCCAGCAGATCGACCCATTCGGTCATCGTGCGCGCAAGCATGGCCTCGGCCACCTGCGGGATCAGCGCCTCGCGGTTTCGGTTGCGCTGCCCGGCCGTGGCAAAGCGCTCGTCCTCGGCAAGATCCGGCCGCCCGATCACCTTGCACAGCGCGCGGTACTGGCCGTCGTTGCCGACCGCGACGATGACGTCCCCTTCCTTGCAGCGGAACACCTGGTACGGGACCATGTTCGAATGCGCATTGCCCATGCGCTGCGGGATCTTGCCCGACAGGAAGTAGTTGATGGCCTGGTACGAGTTGATGGTCACCACGCAGTCCAGCAGCGCCATGTCGATGTACTGGCCCTCGCCGCTGACGTGGCGGTGCTCCAGCGCGGCCAGGATGGCCGTGGTCGCATACATGCCGGTCAGCAGGTCGGTGATGGCGATGCCGGACTTGACCGGGCCGCCGCCGGGCTCGCCATCAGGCATGCCCGTAATGCTCATCAGGCCGCCCATGCCCTGGAACACGAAGTCATAGCCGGGCAGTGCCGCATAGGGCCCGCTCTGGCCGAAGCCGGTGATCGAGCAGTACACCAGGCGCGGGTTGATGGCACGCAGGTCCTCGTAGCCCAGCCCGTAGCGCGCCAGCGTGCCGACCTTGTAGTTCTCGACCACCACGTCGGCCTCGCGCGCCAGGTCGCGGATGATGGCCTGGCCCGCGGGCGTGGCGATGTCCACGGTCACAGAGCGCTTGCCGCGGTTCGCACTGAGGAAGTAGGACGAATCGCGCGTCTCCTCCCCTTGCGCGTCGCGCAGGAACGGCGGGCCCCAGGCGCGCGTGTCGTCGCCGGCACCGGGGCGCTCGATCTTGATCACGTCCGCACCCATGTCGGCAAGATTCTGCGTCGCCCAGGGGCCGGCCAGCACGCGCGTGAGGTCAAGCACCCTGATGTGTCCGAGGGCCTTCTTCATGTGTCTCCTTGCTGTTCTTGGTCTGTGCCGTCCGCAGCCTGTCCACGCGGACAACCGGAGTTCAGCTTAGGAGTGCGCGGTCATCGGTGTCCAATATTCATTTGTTGGCAAGTGATATCCGTGGAATATCACTTGCCAACAAATGAATATTGGACGAAGCCATGCCGCTCCCCTTAGCCTTGGCGGCGCAGATGCATCGACAGTGCGCATTCGAACAAGAGGAGACAACATGCAGTCCATCACCAGGCGCGTGCTCGCCATCGCGGGCGTTTCGCTCCTTGCCACGCTGGCGCTCCCGGCGGCGCCGGCCCGGGCCGAGTATCCGGAGAAGCCGATCAAGCTGGTCGTGTCGTTCCCGCCGGGCAGTGGCACTGACACCAATGCGCGCTACGTGGCGCGCAAGCTCGAAGAAAAGCTCGGCAAGCCGGTGGTGGTCGAGAACCGCCCCGGTGGCAACAGCTTCATCGCTGCGCAGGCGGTGGTCAGCGCCGAACCGGACGGCTACACGCTGCTGCTGGCCAGCAACTCGCCCGTCGCCACCAACGTGGCCATGTTCCGCAAGCTGCCCTATGACCCGGTGCACGACCTCGCGCCCATTGCGCGGCTTGGCGCGGGCGCCATGGCGCTGGTGGTGCCTGCCGCATCGTCCTATCGCGACGTGGCCGGGCTGGTCGACGCCGCGCGCCGCAACCCCGGCAAGCTCAACTACGGTGGCGGCAGCGCGTCCTACCAGATCGCCACCGAACTGTTCCTGACACGCGCCGGCGTCAAGGCCAACCATGTGCCGTACAAGGGTGCGGCGCCGGCGCTGACCGACGTGGCCGCCGGCCAGATCGACTTCGCATTTGCCGACTACGGCGCCACGCTGCCGCTGCTGCAGGCTGGCAAGCTGCGCATCCTGGCCGTGACGAGCGACAAGCGCCTGGCCAGCCGCCCCGACACGCCCACGCTGCAGGAAAGCGGCTTTCCCGGCTACTTCATGGTGAACTGGACCGCCGCGTTCGCGCCGGCCCGCACGCCCAAGCCGGTGCTGCATAAACTGGAGCAGGCCATTGTCGAGATCTACAGCACGCGCGAGTCCGCCGAATTCCTCGCGCGCACCAACTGGGATGTCTTTGTCTCCGGCGCGGACGAACTGCGCCGCTTTCAGCTTGCGGATATCCGCCGCTGGTCGGACGCGGCCGAACAGGCCGGCATCCCGAAGCAATAACCAGTTTTCAGAACTTCAGAAACGGAGAGACCACACCATGGCTGACTTCCTTCGCTACGAGCAGCAGGGCCACATCGTCACCCTGACCATGAACGAGCCCGAGCGCCGCAACCCGCTGACCGGCAACACCGCCGTCGACGAATTCCTGGCGGCCATCGACCGCATCCATGGCGACCGCAGCGTGCGCGCCGTCATCATCACCGGCGCCGGCACCGCGTTCTCGTCGGGCGGCAATATCCACGATATGGAACGCCAGGCCTCGGGCCAGGTGAGCGGCATGGAGATCCGCCAGGACTACCGCTGCGGCATCCAGCGCCTGCCGCTGGCCCTGTTCAACCTCGAAGTGCCGGTGATCGCCGCGGTCAACGGCGCGGCCATGGGCGCCGGGCTGGACCTGACCTGCATGTGCGACATCCGCATTGCGTCCGAACGCGCACAGTTCGCGGAATCGTTCGTGCGCCTGGGCATCATCCCCGGCGATGGCGGCGCATGGCTGCTGCCGCGCGTGATCGGTCTGTCGCGTGCCGCCGAAATGATCTTCACCGGCGAGCCCATCAGCGCCCAGCAGGCGCTGGAGTGGAATCTGGTGTCGCGCGTGGTGCCGCCGGAGGAACTGCTGCCGGCAGCGAATGCGCTGGCTGAACGCATCGCCGTCAATCCGCCGCATGCCGTGCGCCTGGCCAAGCGGCTGATGCGCGAAGGCATGCAGACGCGGCTGGACACGCTGCTCGAGCTTTCCGCGGGCTTCCAGGCGCTGTCGCATCAGACCGCCGATCACCGCGAGGCAGTGCAGGCATTCCTGGAGAAGCGCAAACCGGTGTTCTCGGGGAACTGAGGCCGATATATCACGAGGCGGCCCGCCCGCCTCGCCCTTCAGCGTGCTGCGCCCACGAGCGAGTGGATCGGTCAGCGGCGAACGGCGCTATCCCGCCGCCCCAAGCGAACCTTCAACGTTGCGCACCAGGCTGACCAGCCGCGGCCCGACGTCTTCGAACAGCTGCTTGCTCTGCTGGCTGAACACCGGCACCGATGCGGCGAACAGCCAGGCTTCGCCATCCCGGCGCGCACGCATCGGCACGGCAATCGCCTCGATTTCCCGATGCAGGTCGCGGTGGCCGCGGCAGAAGCCGTGCTCCTCCATGTCATGCACGGCCTCGGCCAGCCGACCCTGCAGCCACGTTTCCCGCTGCGGATCCGTGACACGCAGGTGTTCCAGGTAGGCGTTGCGTTCCGCCGCGCCCATCATCGACAGGTAGGCGCGCCCGGATGCCGTGCGCGACATCGACACGCGCGTGCCCACTTCCGGACGGAATACGCGGCTGCGGACGCCCTGCGCAATCTCCACATAGGTCAGCGTGTGCCCGTATCCGACCATGAGCTCCACCTGCCCCTCGATGTGGTCGGCCAACTCCTGCATCAGCGGGCGCGCAAGCTGCCGCACTGTCATGCGGGCCAGCGCCGGCGCGGCCAGGTTCACCAGTCCGACGCCCGGCACGTAGCGCGACAGGCGCTCCGAATAGTGCAGCAGGCCCAGCTCGCACAAGGTGTCGAGCAGGCGGAACAAGGTCGGCTTGGCCAGGCCGGTGCGTTCCATCAGCTCGCGGCTGCTGAGTTCCTGCACGGTCGGCGAAAAGCAATTGAGGATCGAAATGCCGCGCGCGAGCGCGCTGACAAGCCGGGCTTCGCCTTCGGAGTCGGCGCCGCCAGCAGTTGGCGCGGTTATCGATGTATGTGGATCATTAGCCATATAAACGTCTGAGTCTCGTATTTTTTGATACCAGCGTCTCGAAACCCGGATGTTGCCCTTCGTTTTTTCCGAAGTCAAATTCCGTATTTTTGAGTTTACTTGTCGCAATTCCGACGCGAGAATCCCAAATCATCGTATCCGACGATCAATTTTCGGCACCTAAGTCTCAATATCTGACTTGTCTGGCCTCTCGAATTCCGCAGCACTGATTTACAGGAGACAACCCCCATGCAACAAGCCGTCATCGTTGACGCCATCCGCAGCCCGATGGGCCGCTCCAAGCCGGGTTCGGCTTTCACCGAACTGCATGCCACGGAACTGCTGGCCCAGGTACTCAAGGGACTGGTGGAGCGCAACAAGCTGGATCCGGGCCTGGTGGACGACGTCATCACGGGCTGCGTCACGCAGGCCGGCGAGCAGTCCGCCGGCCCGGGCCGCGTGGCCTGGCTGGCGGCGGGTTTCCCCGACCACGTGCCGGCCACCACTATCGACCGCAAGTGCGGTTCCAGCCAGCAGGCCGTGCACTTCGCCGCGCAGGGCATCATGGCCGGCGCCTACGACATCGTCATCGCGTGCGGTATCGAGTCGATGAGCCGCGTGCCGATGGGCTCGGCGCGCATCGGCCAGAACCCCTATGGCCCGTCGATCGAGGCACGCTACGCACCGGGCCTGGTGTCGCAGGGCGTGGCGGCCGAGCTGGTGGCCGCGAAGTACGAACTGTCGCGCCAGAATATGGACAGCTACTCCGCCCGCTCGCACGAACTGGCCGCCGCCGCGCGCGAAGCCGGCGCCTTCCGCCGCGAGATCCTGCCGATCGTGACGCCCAACGGCGTGATCGAGCACGACGAGACCATCCGCCCCGGCACGTCGGTGGAAAAGCTCGGCACGCTGCAGTCCCCGTTCCGCAATGACGAACTGAGCGCGCGCTTCCCGCAGATCGGCTGGAACGTGACGGCGGGCAACGCCTCGCAGATCAGCGACGGCGCCTCGGCCATGCTGCTGATGAGCGAGTCGGCTGCGCAGCGCCTTGGCCTGAAGCCGCGCGCACGTTTCGTGGCGTTCGACGTGTGCGGCGACGATCCGATGATGATGCTGACCGCGCCGATCCCGGCCAGCCAGCGCGCCATCAAGAAGAGCGGCCTCAAGCTGGACCAGATCGACCACTACGAGATCAATGAAGCGTTTGCTTGCGTGCCGCTGGCCTGGCAGAAGGCGCTCGGTGCCGACGCGGCGCGCCTGAACCCACGTGGCGGCGCAATTGCGCTGGGCCACCCGCTCGGTGCATCGGGCGTGCGCCTGATGACCACCATGCTGCATGCGCTGGAAGACAGCGGCGGCCGCTATGGCCTGCAGTCGATGTGCGAGGCCGGCGGCATGGCCAACGCCACGATCATCGAACGCCTGTAAGGCCTGCGCACGGGCCGGGTTGCCGCCCGGTTCGTACCCGTATGTCGTATTTACCGAATCCCTGAATCAGAACTGGAGACTCAACATGAAACTGACCGCAGATATGTCCGCAGTCGTCACGGGCGGCGCGTCCGGCCTGGGCCTGGCCACCGCACGCCGCCTCATCGAGCGTGGTGTGAGCGTGGTGATCGCCGACCTGTCCGAAGAACGTGGCAATGCCGCCGTGGACGAACTCGGCCCCAAGGCACGCTTCGTCAAGGCCGATGTCTGCGACACCGATCAGATGAATGCCGTCTATGACGCGGCCGAGGCACTTGCCCCGCTGCGCGCGCTGGTGCACTGCGCCGGCCTGGGCGGCCCGGTGCGCGTGGTCGAGAAGGACGGCTCACCCGGTTCGCTGGAAAAGTACGAGTCGATCGTGCGCATCAACCTGATCGGCACGTTCAACGCGCTGCGCCTGGGTGCCGCACGCATGGCGAAGAATGAAATGGTGGATGGCGAGCGCGGCGCCTGCGTGCTGACCGCTTCGGTGGCTGCCTATGAAGGCCAGATCGGCCAGATTCCGTATGCGTCGGCCAAGGCCGGCATCGTCGGCATGACGCTGGTAGCCGCGCGCGACCTGGCACAGCGCGCCATCCGCGTCTGCACCATCGCCCCGGGGCTGTTCGACACGCCGCTGCTGGCCAAGCTGCCGGAAAACGTGCGTGCGTCGCTGGGCGCCATGGTTCCGCACCCGGCGCGCCTCGGTGCGCCGGACGAGTATGCCTCGACCGCCGTGCACATCCTCGAGAACATCATGCTCAACGGCGAAACCATCCGCCTGGATGGCGCCATCCGCATGGCCCCGCGCTGAGCTGCCGGTCTCTCCTCAAACGAACACAAGGACAAGCATGAGCGAAACGCTGCAACTCGAAACACGCGGCAATATCCTGCTGATTACGATGAACCGGCCCGAGGCGCGCAACGCCATGGACTTCGAGACCGCGACGGCAATGGCTGCCGCGCTCGACCAGTTCGAATCGCGCGACGACCTGAGCGTGGCCATCGTGACCGGCGCCGGCGGCACATTTTGCTCCGGCATGGACCTGAAGGGCTTTCTGGCCGGCAAGCGCCCGAGCCTGCCGGGCCGTGGCTTTGGCGGCCTGACCGAAGCGCCGCCGCGCAAGGTGCTGATCGCCGCGGTAGAAGGCTATGCGCTGGCCGGCGGTTTTGAGATGGCGCTGGCCTGCGACCTGATCGTGGCGTCCAAGGCAGCCAAATTCGGCCTGCCCGAAGTCAAGCGCGGCCTGGTGGCTGCCGCCGGCGGCCTGATGCGCCTGCCGCGCCGGATCCCGTACCACATCGCCATGGAGTACGCGCTGACCGGCAATATGCTCGGCGCCGAGCAGGCGCATGCCTATGGCCTGGTCAACCGCCTGACGGAGCCGGGCCAGGCGCTCGAAGCCGCACTGGCGCTGGCCGAAGAAGTCGGCGCCAACGGCCCGATGGCCGTGGCGGTCAGCAAGCAGATCGTCAGCGAATCCGCCGACTGGCCGGCGGCCGAGATGTTCGAGCGCCAGCGCCCGATCGTCGCACCGGTGTTCTCGTCGGCCGATGCCCGCGAAGGCGCCGCCGCGTTCGCCGAGAAGCGCAAGCCGGTATGGACCGGCAAGTAAGGGGCATGAAGGGGTAAGCCCTTGCCTGTGCGGCCGGCCATTGCGTCGGCCGCATTGCCATCCACGCCGCGCAGCACCCACACACGACACCCACCACACAAAACCATGGAGGAGACACCCATGACCACCTGGCTGCCACAGTCGCTGTTCAAGACTTCCGCCGCGCTATTGCTCCCGGGCATGCTGGGCGCGGCCGCCCTGCCCCACGCTGCGCACGCCGCGCCCGCGTGGCCCGAGAAGCCCATCACCATCATCGTGCCCGGCGCGCCCGGCGGCACCACCGATATCCCCACGCGCCTCGTCGCGCAGAAACTCTCGGCCCTGCTCGGCCAGCCCGTCGTGGTGGACAATCGCCCCGGCAGCGGCGGCATCATCGGCACGCAGACGTTCATGCGCGCGCCGGCGGACGGCTACACGCTGCTGGTCGGCAACACCGGTTCCCATGCCATCAACTACAGCGCCTACAAGCAGCTCACCTACAAGCCGCAGGACTTCGTGCCGCTCACGGACATGATCTCCTTCCCGAACGTGCTGGTTGTCAACGCGCAGTCGCCGTACAAGACCGTGGGCGACCTGGTCGCGCAGTTGAAGAAATCACCGGGACAGTATTCATACAGCTCGGCGGGCATCGGCCAGACCACGCACCTCACCTCGGAACTGTTCCGGCTGCGCACCGGCACCGAAGTCATCCATGTGCCTTACAAGGGCTCCACGCCGGCCACCACCTCGCTGCTCGCGGGCGAGACCACCTTCATGTTCGACAACATGACGCAGGCACTGCCGCATATCCGCGCGGGCAAGCTGCGCGCGCTGGCCGTGACCAGTGCCGAGCGCCTGCCCGGGCTGCCCGATGTGCCGACCATGGAGCAGGCGGGCATCAAGGATTTCGTCGTGATGGGCTGGCTGGGCGTGTTCGCGCCGGCCAGGACGCCGCCCGCCGTGGTCGCCACGCTGCAGAACGCGCTGGCCAAGGCCATGCGCAATCCGGAGGTCGTGGCCAAGTTCCGCGAGATGGGCGGCATTCCCGGCGGCGAGCCGCAGGCGAAGTTTGCCGCGCTTGTCGACAGCGAGGTCAGGCGCTGGGGCGAGACCATCAAGGCGTCGAAAGTCAGCCTCGATTGAGGCGCATGCGCAGCGCCTGCGACGGCCTGGCCGATAGCCGCACAGGACATGCGCTGCCAGCCGCCAGGCGGGTGCCCGACACATTGACACCCGCCTGGCCAGCCCCTACGCTGGCTTCACCTGGTGAATTCAGCGTCTGCTTAATCTTCATGCGGAGCGGCGCGAGCCCGCCGGGACAACAATAACGACCCGAGACACTCCCTCCGTGCCATCCCCCTTCAACGCGCTCCGCCCTGCGCTCCCTATCCTCCTGGGCGCCTCTGTCATGTTGAGCCTGGCCATGGGCCTGCGCCAGAGCCTGGGCATCTTCATGCCGCCGCTGACGAAGGACATCGGCATTTCGGTATCCGACTTCACCGTGGCCATTGCCGTGCAGAACCTGGCCTGGGGGCTGCTGCAGCCGCTCGCGGGGGCGTGGGCCACGCGCGTGGGGTTCCGGCCGCTGATGATGGGCGGCTCGCTGCTCTATGTGATCGGACTGGTCCTGCTGTCCACCTCGCACGGCATGGTCGGCGTGACGCTGGGCGCAGGCGTGGCCATTGGCGCATCCATGGCCTGCACGGGCAGCGCGATCTCCATGGCCGTGGCGGCGCGGCCGGTGCCGGCGGCGATGCGCAGCACGGTGCTGGGGCTGGTGTCGGGCGCGGGATCGCTGGGTGCGCTGATCGCCGCGCCGATCGGCCAGGTCGTCGCGCAATCGTTCGGCTGGCGTACCGGCGTGGCAGCGTTCGTCGTGCTGGCGCTGGTGATGCTGCCCGCGGCCTGGTTTGCCGGCCGGGTAGACCGCCTGCCCATCGCCGTGCCGCAAGGCGCGGACCAGGACAACGCGCGACAGGCACTGGGCACGGCACTGCGTCACGTGCCATTCCTGGTCATGGCGATGGCCTATTTCGTGTGCGGCATGCAACTGGTCTTCCTGACCACGCACCTGCCCTCCTATCTCGATATCTGCGGCATGGACCCGATGCTGAGCGCCAAGGCGCTTGGCGTGATTGGCGGCTTCAACGTGCTGGGCAGCATCTTCTTCGGCTGGGCCGGCGGGCGCGTCAACAAGCTGATGCTGCTGGGCTGCATCTACACCATCCGCTCGCTGGCGCTGACCTGGTATTTTTCGTCGGCGCCAACGCCAGCCAGCACGCTGGTGTTCGCTGCCGTGATGGGTTTCCTGTGGCTGGGCGTGGCACCGCTGGTGGCAGGCTGGATCGGCGAGACCTTTGGCCTGCGCTGGCAGGCCATGCTTGGTGGCATGGCCTTCTTCAGCCACCAGATCGGCAGCTTTGTCGGCGCATTCGGCGGCGGCGTGGTGTATGACGCGCTCGGGTCCTACACGCTGGCCTGGCAGGTCGGCGTGGGACTGGGCCTGACCGCGGGCCTGGCCCAGATTGCCTTTGCCGTGGCCACGCAGCGTCGCCCGCCGGCACTCGCCACGCCATAGCGCTACGGTGTGTACGGTGTGATTTCCCAAGCTTCGTGAACTAGTCTTCCTTGGGAGATCCCCAAGGGAGCAACCCATGGCACGTGCGCGAATCGGCATCCGGTGCACCGCCCTGCTGCTGATCGCCTTCATCCTGGCAGCCTGTGGCGGTAGCGGGCAGGTGTCCATCAATATCGGCACGCCAGCCGCTGGCGCGCTGGCAGTCGTCATTACCGGCCTGCCCGCGGGCACCAGCGGCGATGTGACCGTGAACGGGCCAGCCGGGTTTCGCCAGCGCCTGGGCAGCAGCGCCACGCTTTCGGGCCTGGCGTCCGGCATCTACACCGTGGCGGCGGCCGGCGTGCTGTCCGGCTCGGCGGCATTCACGCCCCAGCCTGCCACGCAGCAGGTGACTGTCGGCAACGGCACGGCAAGCGTCACCGTGACATACGGGGCGTCACAGCCCTTCGCACTGGCGCTGCAGGAAGTTGCAAGCGGCCTCGCGGCACCCGTATTCCTGACAGCGCCGGCCAATGATGCGCGGATGTTCATCGTCGAGCGCGCGGGCCGCATCCGCATCATGCAGGGCGGCACGCTGCTGGCCACGCCTTTCCTCGACATTTCAACGCTGACGACGACCGACGGCGAGCGCGGCCTGCTGTCGATGGCATTCGATCCCGCGTATGCGGCCAACGGCCGCTTCTACGTCTACTACACCGACACGGCCGGCAATATTACGATCGCACGCTACCAGGTGTCCGCGTCGAACCCCAATGTCGCGGACCCGGCCGCTACCGTCCTGCTCACCATCCCGCACCCGGACTTCAGTAACCACAATGGCGGGCTGCTGGCCTTCGGGCCTGACGGCATGCTCTACCTGGGCACGGGCGATGGCGGCGGCGCGGGTGACCCGTCCGGCAATGCGCAGAACCTCGATTCGCTGCTGGGCAAACTGCTGCGCATCGACGTCAATGGCGGCCAGCCCTACGCGATCCCTCCCGGCAACCCGTTCGCGGGCCAGCCCGGGCGCCGCGGAGAAATCTGGGCAAGCGGCTTGCGCAACCCCTGGCGCTTTGCATTCGACAGCGCGGAAGGCACGCTCTACATTGCCGATGTGGGCCAGGCCCTGCGCGAGGAAATCGACGTGGTCGCGTCCGCCACGGGTGGCCAGAACTATGGCTGGAACCGGCTCGAGGGCTCGGCATGCTTCGGGGCGCCAACCTGCAGCACGCAGGGCATCTCCCAACCGCAGCTCGAATACGGCCACGATGCGAACGGCGGATGCGCGGTGGTCGGTGGCTATGTCTATCGCGGCAGCGCCATGCCGCCACTGCGCGGCCGCTATCTGTATTCGGACCTGTGCAGCGGCTGGCTGCGCAGCTTCGCCTTTCGCGATGCGGCGGCAGAACAATTGGACTGGGGCGTCACTATCCCGGGCAGCGTACTGTCGTTCGGGACGGATGCGCAGGGCGAGATCTACGTGCTGGCCGACACCTTCGCATCCTCAGGCAGCGGCAAGGTGTACCGCATTGTCGAGCGCAGCGCACCGTGACCCTTCGCGCCGCGCCGGTTCAATGCCACGCGCTGCCGACCTGGATGTAGAAAGCATCCTGCCCCTTGCTGTGCGCCACGTCGATGCCCATGGAGATGCCGAGCTTGCGCGCGATCAGGTAGCGAAAGCCCGCGCCGATGCTGTAGACGTTGCTGGCATCCGAGAAGTCATGCCAGCGCCCGTAGGCCTTGCCGGTACCCGTAAAACCCAGCAGCGACCAGCGTGGCGTGACATCCCAGCGCAACTCCATTTCGGCCATGACCGCGTTGCGGTCCTGGTAGCGGCCCTTCTGCACGCCACGCAGGTCGATGTACGGCTGCGCGTAGAACGGCACGTCGCCGCTGGAAAAGCGCGTGTCGGCGCGCAGGCCCAGGATCAGCGTGCGCCTCAGCGGTAGCCATGTGAAGCCACGCGCGTTGTACATATTGAACGATTGCGTGCTGCCGAATCCCGCGCGCGCGAACTGTACCTCCAGCTCGGCGTAGCTGCCGCGGCTCGGATAGAAGATGTTGTCGCGCGAGTCGTAGTCGACGACGATGCCGCCCTTGCCGATGCGCTGGTCTTTCTCGACGCTGCCCAGCTCGTCCGCATTGCCGAACTTGAAATTGGCCGACGAATCGAACAGCACGTAGCGCGGCCCCACGTACCAGCGCGAATCGCCGAGGCGTACCAGGAACTGCTGCACCAGGAAGCTACCCTGCAGTTCATAGGCACGCGGCTGGTTCAACAGGCCGTAGTAGTCGAGCTGGGCATCGACCTTGGCAATGGCGCCGAGATAGCGGTACCGGTCGCCGTCCCACGTATGGAAATGCACCAGGCCGGCACCCCATGTGCCGTTTTCCGTATAGGCGCCGCCAACACCCGTGATGTTCGGCGGTGCGGGCCCCTTTCCGGAGGCCTTCGCGTTGGCCGCAGCCTCGGCCATCGACTCGGAGAAAAACATAAGCCCGAGCCCGAAGCCATAGCCCACGGCGGGCTCCGTGATGATGGTCGGCACTGGCAGCGCGCCCTTGTGGTTGAGCAGGAAGTCGCTCGCGTCCAGCATGCCGTCTTCGGGGTCGAAAAACGAAAGGCTGTGGGCCGGCTTCGCTTCCGCTGGCGTGGCAGGCGCGGCGTCCTGGGCCTGTACCGTGCCCCACGCCGACAGGCCCAGCGCCGCCAGCAGCGCGGCCAGCGTGTTCCGGGCGGATCTTGGCGGAATCTTCATGCTGGTATGGGCTTTGTCCGGCTACTTGCCGAAAGTCATGTTCAGGCCGGCGAACACCGTCCACTGCGGTACGCCGCTGCCATGGTGCGCAATCGTGTATTGCGGCTCGACAAAGGCATTGAAGATGGTCGTTCCTTCCTTCCACGCCTTGCCGGCGCCCAGGCCCGCGGGAATGTAGAACGTGTCGCGCTGCAGGTCGAACGTCCAGATGCCGGTGGAGCGGAGGTACCAGCCCTCGGGCAGGTTGACGATCACGAACGGCTGGGCCGTCAGCGACTGCACGGTCGGCCGGCTGCTCTGCCCCGCGAACGAGTGCTGCCACTGCAGCAGCATGCCGAGCAGGCGCGCGCGCGTGGCATGCACGGCCACGCCGGCCACGCCCGCCTGCCATTTGCCGGTGCCGAGGCTTGGGTCGGTGGCGGTGGGAATGGTCAGCAGCGGACCGACGCCGAGCTGCGTGCCGCTCTCCCGTAGCAGGAAGATATCGAACAGGTTGATGTCGCCCAGCCCGGTTTCATAGCTGCCATCCGCGCGCGGCCGCGTACTGACGGGAACCGTGCCGCGCACGATCTGTGGCACGCCGACGAGGCTGCCCGGTGCCAGCGGGATGGTAGGCCGCAGCAGGAAATCGCTGGTATGCGCGTTGCTGCCGTATAGCCGTGGCGTGTAGTAGTTCTGGATGTTGAACGATGCCGCAAGGTTCAGCGGGTTGTTGCTCTTGTTGGCGTCGTCTGCCTTGTCCTGGGCGGCCGCCGCACGCACCATGCCGGCAGCGCAGAACGCGGCGGCAAGCATTGCGGCCAGTCGACGGGTGGGCATGCGTGCTCCTTCTGCCTGTCATTGCTGCCGACTGTATCGCGGCATGCTGGCTTGGGGCGGCATCCCGTCATGAAACTTTTCGACGTGGTGAATTCAATCGTGTGCGCGCCCGCAGCCTGCCCAGGCCTCGTTGGACAGCACAATCCGTTCGCCGCATGGCAACGCCTCGGGCGGCCTGGCCCGCATAGGGGAGCGCAGGCTCGCGGGCGCCCGCCTGCACTACAATGCGGGCTTTCCCTGCTTCGCAAGCCACGACGCCCCCATGACCACCATCGGAACCCCCCTCTCCCCTTCGGCCACCAAAGTCATGCTGCTTGGCTCCGGAGAACTCGGCAAGGAAGTGCTGATTGCGCTGCAGCGGCTGGGCGTCGAGACCATTGCCGTGGACCGCTACGAGAACGCGCCCGGCCAGCAGGTCGCCCACCATGCCCGCACCATCGCAATGAGCGACCCGGATCAGCTCAAGGCGCTGATCGAAGCGGAAAGGCCGCAACTCGTGGTGCCCGAGATCGAGGCCATCGCCACGCCCATGCTCGAAATGCTCGAAGCCGCCGGCGTAGTGCGCGTGATCCCCACGGCGCGGGCCGCGCGCCTCACCATGGACCGCGAAGGCATCCGCCGGCTCGCCGCCGAAACACTGGGACTGCCGACCAGCCCGTACAAGTTCTGCGATTCGCTTGAAGAACTGCAAGCCGCGATCGATGGCGGCATCGGCTACCCATGCGTGGTCAAGCCGGTCATGAGCAGCTCGGGCAAGGGCCAGAGCAAGATCGACGGGCCCGACGGCGTCAAGGCCGCGTGGGACTACGCGATGGCCGGTGGCCGCGTGAGCCACGGCCGCGTCATCGTGGAAGGCTTCATTGACTTCGACTACGAAATCACTCTTCTGACCGTGCGCGCGCTGGGCGCTGATGGCCAGGTCGAGACGCAATTCTGTGCGCCCATCGGCCATCTCCAGGTCAGCGGCGACTACGTCGAAAGCTGGCAGCCGCACCCGATGCACCCGGCGGCGCTGAAAAAGGCCCAGTACATTGCCCGCGCAGTCACCTCGGACCTCGGCGGCCAGGGCCTGTTCGGCGTGGAACTGTTCGTCAAGGGCGAGCAGGTCTGGTTCAGCGAGGTCAGCCCGCGTCCGCACGATACCGGCATGGTCACCATGGCCACGCAGTGGCAGAACGAGTTCGAGCTGCACGCGCGCGCCATCCTGGGGCTGCCGGTCAGCACGGCACTGAAGTGCCCGGGCGCCAGCGCCGTCATCTACGGCGGCGTGGACGCACAGGGCGTGGTGTTCGACGGCGTGGACGAGGCGCTGCGCGTGCCGCAGACCGAGGTGCGCCTGTTCGGCAAGCCGGAAAGCTTCGCGAAGCGCCGCATGGGCGTGGCACTGTCCTATGCCGACGATGTCGACACGGCACGCCAGCGAGCGAAGGAAGCCGCCGGGTGCGTCAAGCCGCGCGTGGCCGGCTGAGGGCTATCGCATCGGCGATGCTTTCTCGGGCTGCGGCATCACCGCTTGCGCTGCCGCAACCTGCGCCGCCGCCAGCACGGGATTGATGCGGGCACCTGTCAGATCCGCGCCCGACGGCGCCTGGTACAGGCGAAGGCTCAGTTCGGGCAGGATCGCCAGCAGGTGGTCGAAGATATCGCCCTGGATGCGTTCATAGTCCATCCACGCGGTCAGCCGCGTGAAGCAGTACACCTCCACCGGAATGCCCTGCGAATCCGGCTCCATCATGCGCACGTTGAGCAGAAGGTTCTGGTGGATCTCCGGGTGCGCCTTCAGGTAGGCAATACCATAGGCGCGGAATGTGCCGATATTGGTCAGGCGGCGGCGATTGACCGGGTCGCTGCCTGCCTCGATCAGCAGCCGGTTGGCCTCGTCGACCTCGGCCTGCTTCTGCTCCAGGTAGTCGTGCAGCAGCCGGAAGCGCATCAGCGCATGGACTTCGTCGTCGCTCAGGAAACGCACGCTGCCCGCGTCGAGACGCAAGGTGCGCTTGATGCGGCGCGCGCCGGATTCGAACATCTGGCGGTAGTTGCGGTAGCTTTCCGAGAACAGCTTGTAGGTGGGCACCGTGGTCACGGTGTTGTCCCAGTTCTGCACCTTCACCGTATGCAGGGCGATGTCCTTGACGTAGCCGTCTGCATTGCATTGCGGCATCTCGATCCAGTCGCCGATGCGCAGCATATCGTTGGAGGTGAGCTGCGTGCTGGCCACCAGTGACAGCAGCGTGTCCTTGAACACCAGCAGCAGGACCGCGGACAGCGCGCCCAGGCCCGACAGCATCCACAGCGGCGAGCGGTCGATCAGGATCGACAGTACCAGGACGCCGCACACCAGCCACAGGCCCAGCCGCCCCACCTGCACATAGCCCTTGATCGAGCGCGTCTGCGCGCGTGTGCTGCCTGCATAGACGTCCTGCCAGGCGCCCAGCGCGCCGATCATCATCATGAAGATGCAGACCCAGGTGCCTGCGTGCGTGATCCGTTCGAGGGCTAGTGCGTAGCGCCCCAGGTTGGGCACCTCCCCGACGCCCACGGTGATCACGGCAAACCACACCGCATAGCCAAAGCGCCGGTATACCCGGTGGCGCATGAGCGCCTTGCTCCAGTGGCCGTTGCCGGCGATCACCAGCAGCCGGTGCGCCATGCGCGAGACCACCTTGGCCACCAGCCACTGGGCCACGGTGGCGACCAGCACGAGGATCGCCACGTAGACGAGGTTCTGCGCCCACGGACGGGTGGGCATGTATTGCTGGATCAGGTCCGGCAGGGTATCGAAATCCATGACAGGCAGGAGAAGCAGCTCACTCAGCCGCACAGTGTACAAAACGCCGCGGGCCTGCCCCACCCTGTCATGACGGCAGCAGCTTCAGCCCGCCAATGCCGACGAAAATGAGCGCGATCAGTGCGAGGCGCGCTGGCGCCGCGCTTTCGCCAAAGAAAACGATGCCGACGAGCGTCACCCCGATGGCGCCGATGCCGGTCCACACGGCATAGGCAGTACCCACCGGTAGCTCGCGCAAGGCCGCGCTAAGCAAGAAGATGCTGGCCAGCGCGGCACCGATGCCCAGCGTGGTGGGCCAGGGACGGGTCCAGCCGTCTGTGTGTTTGAGCGCCAGGGCCATCACGATTTCGATCAGGCCGGCGAGGATCAGGAGGGTCCAGGCCATGGTAGGTATCAGTCAGTATCGGAGCCGGCTGCCTGCATTGCCGCCAGCGCCATGCCAATGTAGTCTGTGCACTTCGGCACATCAATTCGCCAATCCTGCGCTGGAGTTATGCAAAGATGCACGATGCTGACTGGGACGACCTGAGGTACTTCCTGGCAGTGAGCCGCGCCGGGTCACTGGCCGGGGCGGCGCGGACGCTGCAGGTGAACCACTCGACCGTGCTGCGCAGGCTGGCCAGCCTGGAAGATGACCTTGGCACGCGCCTGTTCGACCGGCACCAGGGTGGTTATGCCCTGACCGCGGCCGGCGAAGCGCTGGCCACGCAGTTGACCACCGTGGGCGAACTGATCGATGCCGCGCAACGGCAATTGGGCGGGCTGGATGCGCAGTTGAGCGGCACGCTGCGCATCACCACCACCGACACCCTGCTCGGCCCCCTGCTGATGCCGATGCTGGCGGAGTTCCGCGGCCAGCACCCGCGCATCCAGCTGCAGGTCGCGGTCAACAACACCTTCCTGAACCTGAGCCGGCGCGAAGCGGACATTGCCGTGCGCCCTGCTGCTGCGCCACCGGAACACCTGGTCGGGCGCCTGGCCGGCCTGCTGCAGACAGCCCCCTACGCGGCACGCAGCTACCTGCGGCAGTTCGGCCGCGGGCGGCCGCCGCGCCAGGACGAAGCCTGGGACACCTATGACTGGGTGGTGCCGGACGACGCCCTGTCGCACCTGGCACAGGCGCGCTGGGTGGCCGCCAACGTGCCGGAGGAACGCCGGGCGGTGTACGCCGACAGCCTGGTTGCGATGGCCGAGGCCGTGCGCCAGGGCATGGGCGCTGGCATGCTGCTCTGCCTGCTGGCCGACCCGGACCGCGACATGGTGCGGCTGGCCCCGCCCGATCCGGCGCTGGACACGCCGCTCTGGATCCTGACGCATCCGGACCTGCGCGGCAGCGCGCGCGTGCGAGCCTTCAGCGACTTCCTGCTGGCTAAGCTCCAGGCGTCGCCATGGCTGTTGCCCCCGCCGCGCCAGGCTGCCCCTGCCCGGCGTAGATAGCCAGCAACTGCTCGTCGGTGTAGCCCCAGTCGGCCGGGTCTTCAAAGGCCACCACGGTGTCGCTGCTGTGGCGCAGGTCGATGACTTGCGGCGTCAGCGGGCTCGAGTCCGGCACCGAGTAGAACGCCATCACGCGCGGGCGCAGCGGTTCGGATTCATGCTGGGCGCACACCACCGCCAGCCGGTTCGAGCGCAGCCGCAGCACCGTGCCGAGCGGGTAGATGCCCACGGTGCGCGTAAAGGCCTTGAACACGTGGCGGTCGAACAGCGTGTCGACGCGCACCGCCATGTATTCCATGGCGCGCGCCGGCGACCATTCCTGGTGTCCGGGCCGGCTCGAAGTCAGCGAATCGTACGTATCGCAGATGGCGGCGATCTTGGCGTGGACGCTGAGTTCGCGCCCCATAAGCCCGAACGGATAGCCGCGGCCGTCCACGCGCTCATGGTGGTGCACGCAGACGTCCAGCACGATATTGGCGTTCACGCGCGCCTCGTTCAGGATGCGATAGCCCGTCGACGGATGGCGCCGGATCTCCTCATCCTCGCCTGGCCTGCGCGAAGCAGGCTTGTGCAGCACGGCCTCCGGCAGCGTCAGCTTGCCGATGTCGTGCACCAGCCCGGCCAGCCCCAGATCGCGCACCTCTTCGGGCGGCAGTTCCATCGTCCGCCCGACTGCGACCATCAGCGCGCACATGGCGAACGCGTGCATATAGCTGTAGTCGTCGCGCGCCTTCAGCCGCGCCAGCGCGATCAGCGCCTGTGAATGCCGCGACAGCGACTTCGACGCCGAGTCCACCAGCAGCAAGGCGCCGTCGACCTCCAGCGCGCGCCCCATGCGCACATCGGTGAACATGGAGCCGATCACCGATTTGCCCGACTGGATCAGCTCCCGCGCGTAGCCGAACTCGGCTTCCAGGCTGGTGGCGGCTACCGGCGCAGGTTCCGGCTCCGGCTCCGGCGTCTCCCATGGGCTCAGTGCCGCCTGCGGGGTCGGCGCGTTGCGGCCCTTGAGGATGTCGATCCAGACCTCCTGCACGCCCGAAGACCGGAGCTGGCTGACCTGATCCTCGCTGGTCAGCAGGAATTTCGATCGCGTGAATGCGCGCGCGTGCCAGGGTCCGCCCAGCCTGGCAACGAACATGCCGACCTGCAGTTGCTCCGCCTTGATTCGTCTCAACATGCAATGCCCCGTGTGAAATGGTGCTCTCGTCCTCGGCCCCATATCGGCACTCGCAGCCAATACTTTAGGAAAATTGCGATGTCAGGAACCGACCCGGCAGCCGCTGTCAAGCTCCACCGGGAAATGTCCGGACAGGCTCGTCGGGCATTCCGGGCCACCCGGCCCGGCCCGGCTACAATGGCGCGCCAAACGCTTACCAGACGCCCGCAGACGCTCGCCGGTCATCCATGTCCAGAACGTACACGCTAGTCGGCATCGCCCGCGCCAAGGCCAACCGCCGGGAAGCCCTGGTGACCACGCTCGATACGCTGCGCACACGCGGGCTGACCGAGCCCGGCTGCCTGAATTACCACGTCGGGCAGGACGCCGAAGACGCCGAAGTCTTCGTGGTCTACATGGTCTGGGACTCCAGGGGCGCTCTGGAATCGCACCTGAACCGCGAATACATGCGTGACTTTCACGCCACACAGCAGGAACTGGTGGAAGGCGACTTCAGGTTCCGCTGGCTGAACGCCGCTTAAGGGGCACCAGCGCTGTACGCGCCACCTGTCTTGTCAATCTCCCCTGCCCGGTCTATCACTCTGGATGACGCCCCAACCCCAGCGGGGCGTGGCAGGAGTGCGCCATGGATGTCAGGGATGGTTTTGTCGGCACGGTCGGACACACGCCGCTGATCCGGCTCGGCGGCCTGAGCGCCGCGACGGGCTGCGACATCTACGGCAAGGCGGAATTCCTGAATCCCGGCGGCTCGGTCAAGGACCGCGCGGCGCTCTACATCATCCGTGACGCCGAACGCCGCGGCACGCTCCGGCCGGGCGGCACGGTCGTCGAAGGCACCGCCGGCAATACCGGCATCGGCCTGGCGCACATCTGCGCAGCGCGCGGCTACCGCTGCATCGTGGTCATTCCCGATACCCAGTCCCCGGAGAAGATGGAGCGCCTGCGCATGCTGGGCGCCGAGGTACGGGCCGTCCCGGCAAAGCCGTACGCCGACCCCGACAACTACCAGAAAATTGCCGGCCGGCTCGCGGAGCAGACCGAAAACGCCATCTGGGCCAACCAGTTCGACAATCTCGCCAACCGCCAGGCCCATTACGAAACCACCGGGCCGGAAATCTGGCACGACACCGCCGGCCGTATCGACGCGTTCGTCTGCGCCACTGGCACCGGCGGCTCGCTAGCGGGCGTCTCGCGCTTCCTGAAGGAGCGCAGCCCGCATGTGCGCATCGTGCTGGCCGATCCTTATGGCAGCAGCCTGTACCACTTCGTCAAGCACCACGAACTGAAGTCGGAAGGCAATTCGATCACCGAGGGCATCGGCTCCAGCCGCATCACTGCGAACCTGCAGGACACCATGATCGACGACGCCGTGCGGGTCGACGACCAGGCCTGCGTCGACATGGTCTATCGCCTGTTGCGCGAGGAGGGGCTGTTCCTGGGCGGGTCCACGGGCATCAACGTCGCAGCGGCAGTCGCGCTGGCGCGCGAAATGGGACCAGGGCATACCATTGTCACGCTGCTCTGCGACCGCGGCGACCTTTACTTCGGACGGCTCTTCAATCAGGATTGGCTGGCAGGAAAGGGGCTGGTGCCTGCACCGTTCGCGCGCGCGGCATCGCATGCAGGCTAGTCGGGCGTCCCGTCGCCCGCGCCGGCGGCTACACGGCTCGCGCCCTGCACAAACAGCCTGCATGCCAGACCTCTCATGGATGTCCACCTCACAATCCACGGCCGCCAGGGCCTCGCCGGCCAGATTTACCGCCAACTGCGCGCTGGCGTCATGGATGGCCGCCTCGCGCCCGGCCAGCGCCTGCCGTCCACGCGCAAACTGGCACTGCAGCTCGGCGTCTCGCGCAAGACCACGCTCGACGTGTTCGAGCAGCTGATCGCCGAGGGCTACCTGCGCTCGCGCGCCGGCGATGGCACCTTCGTGGCAGATGCCATGACGCGGCTGGCACCGCCGCCGCCCAAGCCAGCCACGTCACCGGCAATGGGGGCGATCTGGGAGGCAATGGAGGGCGCGTTGCCGATGACGCCGACGGTCACGCCGCCGGCCTATGACTTCGTCGGCGGCGTGACCGACAAGGGACTGTTTCCATTCGACCAGTGGCGCCGCTGCGTGAGCCACGCGCTGCGCGTGCAGGCACGCGGACGCGGCGCCTACCACGACCCGGCCGGTGAACAGGAGTTGCGCCTGGCCGTAGCGCGCTACCTGGCCTTCAGCCGCGCCGTGGTCAGCGACTGGCAGGATGTCATCATCACGCAAGGCGCGCAGCAGGCGCTGGACCTGCTGGCAAGGATTGCCCTGCGCCCCGGCGACGTGATCGCCATGGAAGACCCGGGCTATCCACCGGCGCGCATCATTTTCGCGGTGCTTGGCGCACAGGTGGTGCCGGTGCCCGTGGATGAGGAAGGCCTGGTTGTCGACGCGCTGCCGGCCAATGCCAGGATGGTCTACGTCACGCCATCACACCAGTTTCCGCTGGGCATGCCCATGAGTCTGGAACGCCGTCTGGCCCTGCTGGAATGGGCGCAACGCCATGGCGTGCTGGTGGCAGAAGACGACTACGACAGCGAATTCCGCTTCGAAGGCCGGCCCATGGAGTCGCTCAAGAGCCTGGACACGGCGGGCGTGGTGGCCTACGTGGGGACCTTCTCCAAAACCATTTTTCCGGAGCTTCGCGTGGGCTATGTCATTCCGCCGGCTCCGCTCGGCCTCGCGCTGCGCCGGGCCAAGCAGGTGGGCGACTGGCATAGCTGCACCATGACCCAGACAGCATTGGCGAAGTTCATGCTCGATGGCTATTTCGCCAAGCACCTGCGGCGCATGCACAAGGAGTACGCTGCGCGCCGTACCGCGCTGCTGGAACACCTGCGCGGCGACCTGGCACCGTGGCTCACGCCGCTTCCGTGCGCGGCAGGCATTCATCTCGTGGCGGTGCTCCGGGCGCCGCACGACGAAGCCGATGTGATCCGGCGGGCAGCGGCGGAGTCAGTCGGGCTTTACGGCACGGCCGGCATGTTTGCGAGCGAGGCACCGCGACCGGGCCTGCTGTTCGGCTACGGCGGCATTGGCGTCGCCGCGATCCATACCGGACTAGGCCGGCTGGCAAACGTCCTCGCCGGCCAGCACCGGGGTACCGCCTGAACGTACGCTGTAGCATCGCTGGCAGCCCATATTCGCTGGTTACCAGAAATTCCTGAGAATCGGCCATTTCAGATAACCACCTCGCGTCCTACTCTTGTTCCCGTGGCGGCGCCCTGCGCGGCACCGCGCAACAGATACCGACACACCGAACAGGAAGAAGCGATGCAACAACGTCTGGATTTCTATAAGGCCAGCCCGGCCGCCATCAAGGCCGTCATGGGGCTGGAAGAGCAGATCGGCAAGAGCGGGCTGGAAAAGCCGCTGGTCGAACTGGTGCGCTTGCGCGCCTCGCAGATCAACGGCTGCGCCTACTGCATCGACATGCACACGAGCGATGCGCGCAAGGGCGGCGAAGACGACCGCCGCCTGGCCACCCTGTCGGTGTGGCGCGAAACCCTGTTCTTCACAGGCCGCGAGCGTGCTGCGCTGGCGTGGACCGAGGCTGTGACGCTGGTGTCGCAGGACCATGTGCCGGACGTGGTGTGGGAAGCCGTGCGCCCGCATTTCGAGGATGCCGAGCTGGTCAACCTCACGCTGCTGATAGCCGCCATCAACACGTGGAACCGCTTCGCGATTGCGTTCCGCAAGACGCCGGCCTGAGGCGGTGGCCGGACGCCCTCAGGCGGCCCTGAGCCGGCGCCACAGCGTGGTCGGGCTGATCCCCAGGATGTGGCACGCCGCGTTGCGGTCGCCACCGCACTCGGCCAGCACGCGACGGATATGCTCGGCCTCGCTCGCCTGCGCGACGCCGGCCAGCGAACGGCTGACACGGCGCTGCCGGCCACCGCGCGCGGGCTCCTGTGCCGGTACGTCGACGGCAACTTGCGCCTCGGGCGCTTCGCCTTCATCGCCAAACAATTCGGGTACCGCCGAGTGCAGTTCGCTCAACATTTCGACAGGCTCCAGCGGGCGGCCGGCCACCAGCACGGCAATGCGCTCGGTCACGTTTTCCAGCTCCCGGATGTTGCCTGGCCAGTGGTAGCCGGCCAGGCGGGTGCGGGCCACTTCAGGCAGGCCTTCCTGATGCTCGAGCCCCAATCGTTCGAGCGCACGCCGGTAGAGCAGATCGGACAGCTCCGGCAGGTCTTCGGCGCGCTCGCGCAATGGCGGCACCTCGATGCGCAGGATATTCAGGCGGTAGTAAAGATCCTGACGGAAGCTGCCTTCGCGCACGCGCTGCGCGAGGTCCCGGTGCGTGGCGGCGATCACGCGCACATTGACCGGCACGGCCTCGAGCCCGCCGATCGGCAGCACCTGCTTTTCCTGCAGCACGCGCAGCAGGCGTGTCTGCAGCGCGGGCGGCATGTCGCCGACTTCGTCCAGGAACAGTGTCCCGTTGTGCGCCGACTCGAACAGGCCCGCCTTGCCGCCGCGCCGCGCGCCGGTGAAGGCACCCTCCTCGTAGCCGAACAGTTCGCTTTCCAGCAGCGCCTCGGGGAACGCCGCGCAATTGACCGCCACGAACGGGAACGCGCGGCGCGGACTCGCGTCGTGCATGCCCTGGGCAAGCACCTCCTTGCCGGTACCGCTCTCGCCACCGATCAGCACGGTCGAATCGACCGCCGCGTAGCGGCGCGCCAGTTCGCGCAGATGCGTCATGGCGGCCGAGGTGCCAGCCAGGTCTTCCAGGCTGTAGCGCACGCCCGGCAGCCGCGTGCGGCTGCGCGAGCGCAGGTTGCGGTCCACGCGCTGGATCGCCGTGGCGTCCTGCAGCGTCAGCAGCGCGCCCGTCGTGCCGGACTCGTTGACCAGCGGGATACGGTTGACCACCACCATGCGGTCGCCCACCTTCTGGATCGCTTCGAGTTCCTTCGCGCCGCTCTGGATCACGTCGTCCAGCGACAGGCCCGGTGACAGCGCCTGCAGCTTGCGCCCGACCGCGCTCGCGGCGGGCGTGCCGAGGAAACGCTCCATCGCCGGGTTGAACGACTGGATGCGCCCTTCTCCGTCGACGGCCGCCACGCCCTCGTTGAGGTGCGCGAGGATGTTGTTCACATAGTCGCGCCGCCCTGACTCGATGCGCCGCAGGCGCGCCGCCTCGATCGCATCTTCGAGCGCCATCCGCACGGAATTGCCGGAGTACAAGAAGACGCCGATCAGGCCGAGGCGGTCCGCCAGGTCCGTCACCAGCCCCGGGCCTACCACCACCTTCACACCCTCCTGCTTGAGCGTCTGGACGCGTGCGGTGGCATCGTCCTCGGTCAGGTAGGTGTAGGCCGGAATCGACAGCGAAAACGCGCGCGTGAACTCGTCCACCTCCGCATATGTGGACGCATGCGTCACCAGCGCCACATGGGGCGAAATACGCCGAGCCGTCGCCAGCGCGCTCATCACGTCGAAACCCGTCACCTTGACCAGCACCACCGGCACATCCACGTGCTGGCGCAGGTAGGCGCCGTTGGAGCCGCCCGACACGACGACATCGAGCTTGCCTTCGCGCGCCTCGCGCCGGATGGCGTCGGCCGCGGAATCGTAGGCTCGCCCGACGATGCGGAACTCGGCAAGGTGGGAATAGGCGGGGATCAGCTCGGCAAAAGCGCGCTGCAGGCGGCTGATGCCGAGCGCCCAGATGCGCGGCAGGCCGGGAGGGGTTACTGGGGGTGGCATGGTGCTTCAGGCGTAAAGTGCTGCTATTGTGCGCGTGACCTGATTGAATTTCAATGATGAAATGCAAATTGCGCCCGCGCAATGCAATCATGGAATAACGCAAGCTGAAATGCGTGTCGTCGCCCACCCATCGCATTGAGATAGTCAATGATATCAATAGGTTAAACGCATTTTTCCGGAGACGGAGCTTGGCTGGCACACCCTTTGCGGTAATGGCCCCGTTCTTTCAATTGCCTGAAAACGAGACACCGCCATCATGACGACCTATTCCGCTTCCGACCTGGCCCGCTCGGCCGGCGCCCGCTTCCGCCAGGCCCTGGCCGAAGAGCACCCGCTGCAGGTGGTGGGCACCATCAACGCCAACCACGCCCTGCTGGCCAAGCGCGCCGGCTACCGTGCGATCTACCTCTCGGGCGGCGGCGTGGCCGCAGGCTCGCTGGGCCTGCCCGACCTGGGCATCTCTGGCCTGGAAGACGTGCTGATCGACGTGCGCCGCATCAGCGATGTGTGCGATGTGCCGCTACTGGTCGATGTCGACACCGGCTTCGGCTCGTCGGCCTTCAACGTGGCCCGTACTACGCGTTCGCTGATCAAGGCAGGCGCCGGCGCCATGCACATCGAAGACCAGGTTGGCGCCAAGCGCTGCGGCCATCGCCCGAACAAGGAAATCGTCACGCAGACCGAGATGGTGGACCGCATCAAGGCCGCCGTGGATGCCCGTACCGACGAGAACTTCGTGATCATGGCGCGCACCGACGCGCTGGCCGTGGAAGGCCTGGAAAGCGCCATCGAGCGCGCCGTGGCGTGCGTCGAGGCTGGCGCCGATGCCATCTTCCCGGAAGCCATGACGGACCTGGCCATGTACCGCAAGTTCGTTGACGCGGTGAAGGTGCCGGTGCTGGCCAACATCACCGAATTCGGCGCCACGCCGCTGTTCACCACCGACGAACTGGCCGGCTCCGGCGTGTCGATGGTCCTGTACCCGCTGTCGGCCTTCCGCGCGATGAACAAGGCCGCCGAGAACGTCTACACCGCCATCCGCCGCGACGGCACCCAGAAGAACGTGGTCGAGACCATGCAGACTCGCGCCGAACTCTATGAGAGCATCGGCTACCACGCCTACGAACAGAAACTCGACGCCCTGTTTGCCCAGGGCAAGGCCAAGTAAGGCCAGCCGACCCGCACCTCACAAGGAGAACCTGATGTCCGAAGCACAAGCGATCGTCACCCCGAAGCCCAAGAAATCCGTTGCCCTGTCGGGCGTGACCGCCGGCAATACCGCGCTGTGCACGGTCGGCCGTACCGGCAATGACCTGCACTACCGCGGCTATGACATCCTG
>NZ_CAJZAI010000026.1 GCF_914271435.1 Cupriavidus laharis
TTTTGCACAAAAAGGACGGCACTTGCGAAATCGGCGGATTTTCAACCCATTGATTCACAAGGAAAATCCGGAGGAAACCGTAAGATTTTGCACAAAAAGGACGACTACCCCTGTCTATGGTGGTGGCGTGGCGCATTGCCCGCTTGATGGCTCAAACGGAGACCATTGCGGTCAATGCGCTGCACCGAGCTGGATCAGGCTGCTGGCTTCACCCAGATCTTCTTGCGGTTCAGCAGCAGCGGAATGGCACCGATGGCAATGCCTCCTATACCGACGAAATTGGTGACCCAGTCGAAGGTCGGAATGCTGTAAAGCGCGATGAAGAAGAGGAAAAGTCCGCTTGCCGCCGGCCAGATAACGTGACTCACGGCAAGCCACAGTCCATGCGCCAGCATCTTGCGGTAGTACCAGCCGCAGGCGAGCCCGGTTAGCCCAAGGTAGAAGCAGATCTGGAAGCCTATGGCAGTAATCGAATCCTGCAGGATGACGTTGATGGTTGGCAGGTAAGACGACACGAACAGCAGCGCGAGCCCCGTGATCCAGATGAAAAAGATGGCGATGTGTGGCGTCCGCCAACGCGGATGCAGACGCGCATAGCGAGGGTGAAGTGTGCCGTCGCGGCTCTTGGCAAAGAGTGTTCGCGTGAACTGCAGCATCTGCGTCTCGACCGTTCCCACCGTGCTCAGCAGTACCGCGATGATCGAGACGTAGCCCCAGGTCGGCCCGAACAGCTTCTCCGCGATGGCGAAGATGATGTTCGTGTTGTAGTGCTGGATCTCGGCATCCGACAGTCCGAGCAGCGTGATGACGATGAAGATGAGGAAGAACGCCATCAGGAACACCATCGACCAGAACGCGGCACGGCCCGGGATATGGTTCGAGTCGCGTGTCTCCTCGCTGAGGTTCATGGTCACGTCCCAGCCGTAGAAGAAGAAGATCGCCACCAATGCGCCGTTGGCGAACAGCGTCGGCGAGAACGCGAAGGGCGAGAACCAGAGCAGCGAGAACGGGTGTTGCGGCGCACGCGGGAACATGAAGAAGCTCGCAACGATGATCGCGAGCAGGATGATTCCCTCGATGATCGTCATCAGCACCTGCACATAGCTGGTGAGCTTGATGCCCTTGACGACCACTGCGCTGACAAACGTGAGCCACGCGGCCGCGATCAGCGTCACATAGTGCACGTTATTCATCTTTGGCCGGTCAAAGATGAGCAGCGTGGCATTTGCCGCCGGGATCATGGCGGAAACCATGAATACGCAGCACAGCACCAGAAGCGCCCAGCCGGCAAAAAAGCCGAGCGCACGCCCGAATACCATGCTCACCCACGAATAGGAGGTACCGGCGCTCGCCATGGCACGATTCATGTTGATGAACGCGTACGCGATGCCGAACATGATGAGCCCGCACACCAGGATACTTGCCGGTGATAACGTGCCAGCCGTCCCGATGATTGTGGACGTCGTGATCTCGATGCTGTAGGCGGGCGCGGTGCCGGCGATGCCCATGATCACCGATTCGACGATGCCCAGCGAATCGGCGTTGAGCGTGGCGGGTTGGTCCATGGGCGTGCTACTCTCGGGCGCCATTGATGGCCCCAACTTTTGCTCGGTGCGGGATGTGCTCGCAAGCTTCATTGCACTCCAAGTGCTGCCATTTCTTCAGCTCGCAAACCGGTCAATGCGAACTGGCAGTAGAGATTGCGTTGCCGGAAAGACACCTCCGGTCGCCTCTAAGGCCGGCAATTAGAGCCACGAATGACTTCACGGCAACGTTCTCGTGCCCCCCGGACACCGGCCACCTGACCCAGGAGGACAAGTTCAAAAGCATCCTAGAGGTGAAATGCGCCCCCGCTCAGCGAGCGCGCGTGCCCGCCGTATCGAGCGAACCGGAGATCCAGTCCCGTGCCTCGCGGGACTGGGCCATCTGGAAGCTCCTGACATGGCCGGGCACCAGGAATCGAAATATATCTGCAGCGTGTCGGATCCAGTCGAGGTCCGTTACCACCGCGATGCCCTCCCAGTGCAGGTAACGCGTCACGCCCAGCCTGAAGTCATCCCACATGGCGCCGACCGCCATCCTGGCGAAGCCGGGTCCGAGTTCGTAGTAAATGCGTACCTTGTCGTGCCGTGCGATAGCCGCGTCGACGGCGGGCACCAGCACCTTCTCGTAGTCCTCCCGCGTAACCTCGCCGCTGGCGCTGACCGCGACGACGTTGTCCGGAAAGCCGTTCAGGATCTCGATCATGACTGCTTCCTCCTGCCAGTGGCCGCAGGATTTGTAACTACCTGCGGTGCCCGTTCCAGCCCCCCTCGTTTGTCTTTCCCGTCCTTCTCTCACCGTATATGCAGGGTCCGGTAGCGGCAAGACAGCTTACAACATCTGTATGCACGTCCTGTACCACAGGGTCATCTGCTATCTTATCCACTTTGTCTCACGACGTGATATGTGATTCGTGCGCAGTTTGCTGGCAGATCCCGTCCCTGCCCTGCTTGCCTTCGGCTTATTCAACATGCTTCGGGACTAACGCCCGGACGAGTGTGACAGCGGTTCAGTTGATATAGCGGCAAAGACCCAGACTCCCACATACGGGCGGGGCGGGCGGCGTCGGCACGGCGGGCGTCGTCATCTTCATCGGCTCGCGCGGATGTGTCGGCGCGGGCTCGGGCAGCGGCACAACATGCTCCTTCTTCGCGGCCTTCACCGTCGCGCGGTCGCTCCGCACCGGATCGACCCTCAGAAAATGTTCGACCAGATTGAAGAAGCGCTCACCAGCTGCGGGAGCGCGCGGGCGCCGAGTCGCGCAGGATCCGCTCGGCATTGACAGCAGCAATGCGCGCTCGCTGCGGCTGCGCCGGGGTGACCGTGCCTATCGCGATGGCGGCCATCGCAGCGGCGGTGAGGGACGTGAGCAGGGGGGTTACATGGGCCGGCGCCATTCTCGGAACGCCGTGCCAATCGCGAGGTGGAAGCATTACATTGCCATTGATGTTTCGCGCGGCGATTGTCAACGATGTCGACGCTCCATCGGCCGGCCCTACTGGGCGTCGCTCAACGCCGTCTCCATCGATTCAACCCTGGCCAGAATCCGCAGCAAGCGCATCAACGGAGAGAGCTGCAAATCGGCGACGACGGCACCCAGACTGCTGGCGCCATAGTCACGCACGTACTTGTGATTGATCTCGGCGATCTCTGCAAGTGGCTAGCCACTGCGCTGCCCCTCAACACCGATCGCTCCCGATCGGGGTCGAGGCAGGTGAGCGCTCGGGCGCGGATTTGGGCAAGCGCGGCGCGCTTCGTGTACTTCGGCATCCCTGGACAATAGCTTCGCGGGTGTCTCGCGCGGTTTTTTTTGCTAGTTACAAATTTACGCCTGAACGGATCACACGGCACGCGCACGCGTGTGGCTGCCAAGCTGCCAAGCCACTCACGCCGGTCAGCCGACTAAACTGACGCCCAGATGCCACTCCACGCCAAAGCGCGACCCTGCTGTGCCGGTCGTGCCCACTTTGAACGAGGCGCTCGGCCGCAGCGCTCGCTTGACGCCACGATTGCAGGCACCTCGCCGTTGATGTCCAAGCGCGGATTCACGTAGACCGCTTCCGGTGGGCAGTTACCTCATTCATGTCTCTATCATCGGCCCCCCTTTTTCCGCTGCGACCTCCACTGCGAAGCTGAGGCTCCAACAAGGTACATAAGCGCGTCATGTGCCGTAGGATGTACTCGACAGTCAAGGAGAGTTCGCGCTGGCTGTAACCTTTGGCGGCAGTCTGCCGAACTTTAGGTACACGGCTAGGGTGCTAGGCCACAAACCTCAGTCGTGCCACGGTGCCCTGCGGTGATGTCCTGCCGCTGCGGGGTTGAGTAACCACCTGAAGAGGAGTCGGAAAATGGTCAAGAAAGTCTTACTGCTCGTTGCGGCGGGCACCGCCCTTTGCGCAGGGTCGGCACTTGCCGGCATTCTAGGTCCGCGTGACACCTATACCGATGGGGGGAAAGCTGGAACGTTCGAGGTGTACGCCGGTGCAGCGAAATCGTCCAGGTTCGACGTTTATACTGATGGTGCGAGAGTCACGGACAAGCGTGATGTGTTCACGGACGGAGCGAGAATTACCAACCGCGATGGATATATTGACGACGGCCCACAAAAGTAAGTACTGATTTCGTGGAGAAATACTCTCGTGTATAAGCACTTGGTGCTGCGTCAGTCTGCGAGCCGCCTGCTCCCTCGAGGGACCTCCTTGCGAGGGAGCTTCTTTTGAAGGTTCCAGCGTCTGGCGATCTTCGAGCCCGATCATTCGTCCTCGCCTTTGTCCTTGTTGAAGATCGCCGAGACTTCCTAAGAAACAGCCTCCGCCGGTTGCAGCGAGAAGCCGAACTGGGCCGCTCGACGGTGGAGTTGCTTGACCACGCGCTCCCTGTATCGGCGTTCATACTGGTCAGCTCCAGGGTCCTCATATCGCATGCCGAAGCGCATGGCTCTGTAAAAGAGGATCGCAATCTTGCGCGCCGTCGCAGTGAGAGCCTTGGCTTTGCCTATGCGAGCTGCCAAGCGGCGGTAGAACGCTCCAAGCGCGGTGTCGGTCCGTCCAACAGAAGTCGCCACCAAGCGCAGTCTTGCAGCGACGCGATTGGTCGTCTTTCGAGTGTGCGAAGAGAGCACCTTTCCTCCGCTGATCTTGCATCCTGGCGACAGCGTGAGCCAGGACGTAAAGTGCTTTTCAGTGGGCCAGCGGCTGAGGTCCGTTCCGCACTCGGCAACCAGCTCCAGGGCCAAGCTCGGGCCGATCCCATGGATCTGCGTGAGGTCGACGCCAGTGAGTTGATGCAAAAGTGGCCGCACGTCGAAGTTGACTGAGTTGGTCTGCCAAGCATGCGCCCTTGCCGCGCCGAGTGGGTCTTTGGGCGGCGCCTTGTCGATCACCAGTTGCGCAAGCGTCTTCTCGATCTGGGCATCGCATTCAGCTATGCGGGCCTGGTACGAGTCATACAGCGCCAGGGCCTGAGTCAGCGCGAAGACGTGCTCCGGCTGGTAGTTGCCCACCAGGGCAGCGCGTATCGTCTGCACACTGTGCTTGCACCGACCGTCACGCATCCTTGCCAAGACATCGGGATCGCGCTCGCCATCGACGATGGCGCGGATGATCTTCATCCCCGTAACGCCCGTCAGATCGCTGACGACATGGTGAAGCTGCAAGTTCATGAAGGTCAGCGCCTTCTGCATATGCTGGATGTGTGCTGCGGCGTATTCCAGATGGCGATCGCGCACCCGCATATAGGCCCGAAGCGCAGCGATATCACGCCCCGGTCGAAAGCTGGCGCGTAGCAGCCCGCAAGCGTGCAGTCGTTGCAGCCACTGCGCGTCGTTGACGTCGCTCTTGCGACCCGGCACGGCTTTGCATTCACGAGCGTTGGTCAGAATGACCTCAAGCCCTCGGTCTTCAAGGATCTCGTACACCGGCACCCAGTACACACCGGTCGATTCCATCGCGACGGTCCTTATCCCGAGGGAAACGAGCCAGTCTGCCATCCGGTCGATGTCTGCAGTGAAGGCCTGGAAGGTCTGCACTGGCTCATCGGACAGCTCAGGAGGTACCGCAGCAACCTGAATGCGTGCCCCGATATCGATACCTGCGGCCTTTTCGTTGATCACGGGTAGTCCCGTGACCTTGCGTTGCCTGGGCATAGTCACCTCCAGTCGGTTGATTACGCCCGGACGGGGACTCGGATTAGATCACTTTCCTAAACGGGGTCACACGAAGTGCCACCACAGCCGGGTCCGCAGCTTCCCCTGGGCCAGGTTTTTTGACGGGGACTTGCGCCTCCAAAAAGCTGACGGCCACAGTCTGAGCGCCTCCTTAGTGTAGGCACCTGTCTGTTTCTACTCACAGGGGCGCGGCGCGGCGCGAAGGTAGTTTTTTGACAACACCAGCAACGCTGCTGTCTCAGCCAGGGCCTTGTCCTTGCGCCGCAGTTCGCGCTCGAGCTCCTTGATGCGCCCGCGGCCTTCCTTGGTCTGCTGCGGACTGGCGTGCCTCTCCGCGGGCTCGGCAAGCGCTTGCGTTGCGCTGTCGCGCCATTGCTGCAGCTGCTGTGGGTACACGCCGTGTTCGCGACACCAGGCGCTGCGGGCTGACTCGTCCATGGCTGCCGTGATGATCACGGCCTCCAGGCGAGCGGCAGCCGTCCAGCCGCGCTCGCGTGCGGGCTTGGCCAGTTCCTCACGGCGCCAGCGCTCCAGCGTATCTGCGCTCACTCCGATCTCCCGAGCCACCAACTCCAGCGGGGCGCTCTCCGGCGGCAGCAACCGCGCCACCGCTCTGTTCTTAAAGACTTGTCCGTATCGCGCCAACTTGTTCTCTCATCATCGCCCCCTTACTGTGGAAACTGGCGGCAAGGGGGCCGGCGCCTTCGGCCCGGCCTTCCAGCGCCGCTAAGAGACTTGAAATCAGGAAAGATTCAAGTTCCTATCGGGGCGACAACTACTGTGCCGCGGGAGGATGGCCCGACGGCCGTTGAATAAGCCAGCCACCCTTGCCCGTCCGATCGTCGTGTGCGGCCGAGCCTAATGCCAGAACGGCTCCCCGAGCCAGCAGACGATGCAGCAGATCGGCTCCAATCTGTACCAATAGCATCATCACATCCGCGGCATACCCCCGCGCTGATGTTTAGATGTCACGCAGCAGTCCCTCCGTTGAGCCGATCCTATAAGTGGCCGCAATGTCAATCCAACTCCGTGTCGACGGCGCACTCGCGAACCTCAGCACGCGGCACCCACGCGCTCGTGCGCGAGCAGTTTAGCCTCGCTTGACGTCAGCGGGCGGGGAATGCGGGCTAGCGCATATACCTGGTCACTACCTTCGGGTGGTCGACGGAGCTTGGTAAGCCTCGGTGCGCGGGTGGAAGGCGAACCAGGCGAACCAATAGGCCGTCTGCGACCGGTAGGGCTCGTCGTTGGAGATGGCTTGCGCCGACCGGGTTGCCGGGTCAAGCCGAATTTCTATGAGTCTGCCGCCCACCCGGTCACGCACGACGTTGCCAGCCTTGGCGAGCTCGGTGAACGGATAGGCCTTGTAGGCGCCGTTCGCCTCCACGCCGAGCACCCATTCCTTGGGGTGGAAGCGGTGGCTTTCCTGGCGAGTGCGGAACATTACCACCGCGTTGGTCAGGTAGTCCGAGTAAGGATTGAAGCCGTAGTCGCGCTGGTAGCCGGTGCGCTCGGATAGCACCACGGTGTGCGGGTGTTCCTTCTGCCACGCCTGCCAAGTGGTATGGGTGATCGGGAAATCCTTTAAGGCGGCGCCCTTGAGTGGGCCCGATATCGCTTTGCCGAGCATTTGCGACCACAGGGATTCCGTCTGTTTGTCATATAGCAGCAGATTGCTGTTATAGAGCAGGCCGGACACGCCGAAAGTCAAGCGCTTGCCATCGACTCTTGCCGAGTACGCAGCGCCCGTGCCGCATAGGGGGCAAAAGCTAATGACTAGCGGCTCACCATTGAACTCGTCGTTAACGATTTCATGCCAGATCAGAATGCGCTCGGGATAAGCCTTGGCCATGCCGTTCAGCAGTACTCCGAGGACGCGGTCATCGGACCTCAAGAACGTCGCTTCGGAGGCGGCCACGAAGGGTGGCGCGATTAGCGCCGGGATCCCGTCGCGTGGCGGACCGCCGTTGACGATTTCGTCTCGCGAGACCAAGGCGCCTTGCAGGTCAAAACCATTGGCATTGCGGTCGCCACACCAGACGGGGCTGCTCCACACAAGTGCGATGAGGTAAGCCAACGTCAGCAGCCAGCGTGAGACGCGGGAAACAGCGGCGAGGTTCCAGGCGATTGGAATATTCATTTGCGACAACCTCCAGCCAAATCGTACGCTAGGGCTGAGTCACCGGTGGACGGCAGCCTCGCTGGAGTTGGATCGGTGGACACGGCACCGATCCATAGGAGCAGAACACGCAGCAGTCGCCTGGCTTCGGGCGCAATAGCGCATGGCAGGTCGGACACTCAGCGTAGAACTGGCAGGCGTCGGTCGGCATGGTTTCCTGCCACATGAAGCCGCATTGCGGGCAGGTCAGTACGGACTCCAGGAGTGTCGTGCTCATCGCGGCATCACTTCTGAATGGTTGACGGATAGCCGGCGTTCGTCGTGGCACGGATCAGCGCCTCCGGCTGCGTCTTTTCCGGGGCATAAGTGACGATCGCGGTCTTGCGCTCGAAGTCGATCTTGACACTACTGACGCCATCAACCTTCTCCAGCGATTTCTTGACGGTGAGTGGGCATAGCGGGCACGTCATGTTCTGGACGGTGAGCGTGACGGCTTTCGGTGCGGCGGCCAGGGCCGCAAGTGGGGTAGCGGCGAGCACGGCGATCAGCAGTTTGCGCATGGGGAAACCCCTTCAGTAGAACAGCGGCGCAAGCCAGGGCACAGTCAGCAGACTGAGCAGCAGAACCGCGACAATCCAGAACGTGAGGCGCTGCCGGCGGATCGCGCGCGGTTCGGCACAGCGCATGCCGGGTGCGCAGACCGGTGGCACCACATAGAGCTTGCGGAAAGCCAGACCGAGGAACAGCAGCGTCAGTCCGATGAAGAGCGGCCGGTACGGCTCCATCACGGTCAGACTGCCGACCCAAGTGCCGCCGATACCGAGCGCGATTAGCACGAGTGGGCCGACACAGCACACCGATGCGCCGATGGCCGCCAAGACACTCGCGATCAAGGCCCGGCTTCCGGTGTTCGCCGTCATTCTTTATGCCCTCCTTTCTCCTTTCTTCCGACCGGGCCTGCCTGACCCAGCAGCAGGGCCAGAGCAGACCCAGGGCGACCAGCAACGGGCCACCTCTCATCCTGCGAGCCAGTTCCTGAGACAGCGCATCCAACAAACCAGTTGGCCGTCAACAGCGAGCGCGGGCGGTATCAACACGCTTAGCTATCAGCTCCACAGCGCGGTCGAGCGCATCGAGCACATTGATTTCACGCCATGCGACCCCGGCGGCCTGTGGGGGTGACGCAACGGACTCAGCCCGGCACATGAAACTCTCGATTCTCATGGCGTGCCCTCCGAATCGCCATCGACTTGCTCCAGCGCGGCCAAGATCGGGCAGTCATCGACCGGCTGTGTGCCGTCAGCACAAGCGGCGATCAGCCGATCCAACGCGGCAAACATCGCCCGCATGGCGCGAATCTTGGCGGCAAGCTGGAGTTGCTTCGCGATAGCACGCTGCCGCACATCGTTGCAGCAGGCGCGGTCGGTCTGGCGCAGCTGCAACAACTCGCGAATTTCCGCCAGCGTGAAGCCGCAAGCCTGGGCGTGCTGGATGAAGCGCACGCGGCGTACGGCGTCATCTCCATAGAGCCGGTAGCCGACTGCAGTCTTGCCAGCGGGAATCAGCAGCCCCTCGCGCTCGTAGTAGCGCAGCGCGTCGGGGCTGACATCACCTGCTCGTGCAAGCTTGCCGATGGTCAGCATCATGGCTGGCCGAGTCCGGCGGCGCGCAGACTGGCTTCATCGACGCCACGTCCTGCGCAGCAGCTGGCGAGCTGGCCGTCGATTGCCACGGCTGGCACCGAGCGCACGCCGAGCGCCTTGGCGCGCTGCGCCACGGCGCTATCGCGCATGTCGAGCACATCGACTTCGCACGACGCGCAAGCCAGGCTTCTCACTAGAGCTACCGCATCGGCACAGACGGGACAGCCTGCGCTGAAGACTTCGACTTTGCGTTTGGCAGTCATGTTCGGTCTCCTTCTCATAGTCGTGAACGAGGGCAGACACCGAATGAGCGGGCCGCCCCGTCACAATCTAAAGATAAACCTTGGAGTATGCTCCAGAGTCAAGCCTCAACTTGAACCCTGTGACGCGCCGTCTTCACAGGAGCACAGGCAGCCGGAGGATCCAGCGGCCGTGTCGCGCCACTCCCGCCGCAGCGGGTCCCGGGACGTCAATCAATAGCCTGACAACTGCGGCTTTGTGTGTTGATGGTCCAGTCGTAGGGGATGAATTCGATTTCCATGCCTGGAGGCAGCCTCGCCGGCGCATAGCGGTTGATGTAGGCAAGCAACGTGGGGCTCGCCCTCAGAAAGTCGTCTTGATAGAAATTGAGGATCGATGAAACTCGGACGGTGCCTCTTGCCAGATTGACCTGAAGGTTTCGCGGTTCGTTGAAGAAGCGCCGTGCGGCCTCATCAAGCTGCGCATCGAGGTGTTCGCCGGAGAATGGCTGGTTGGGTAAGTGCGGACAGCCGATCACCATGCAGTTCAGCGCAAAATGGACGCGCTCATCCCCCATGGGACGGATCACGCTGTTTTCATAGGTGTAGAGCGTCATGGCCTTGCCACCGATCGTGAAGTGTCTGCCACCAAAGAATCGTAACCGCGTCAGCCATCCCAACTCTTTCGGCGTGCCTGAGACGATGACGTTGTACATCGCGAGCGCATTGTAGGAATTGATGTAGTAAGCAAGCGCTGCGCCGCGCGTCGGAAATGCATCCGGCATGTTCTGCGGACTCACACGCTCGACATAGTCGAGGTAGGCGCGCAAATCGGTCGGATCTTTGGCGAGTCCGCAGAAGTCCACCTGCCCGTGATCGTTCACATACTGGTGAAGCACGCGCGCCCAGTGCGCGTTGGTGTCAGGGACGGCGGCCTGCGCCATGGCTGCACCCATAGCTGCAGTCAGCGCGATGCACATGAAAAGTAGTGAAAAGCGGAGTTTCCTGGAGGACATCGCAATTTCGCCGGCAATCCGCCTATTGAAATGAGCGTCGGGGCGCGCGGTCGCGCGCGCGACGCTTCAACGGTCGAGGCTGGATAGCAAGGCCGTTGCTCACAGCGGCTTCGCTTGTCTCGGTGCCTGTCAGCGGATCCCAGAACAGCGACGACGCGGCTCGATGGATTCGAATGGGTCGCAGAATAAAGGCGTCGCGCCTGGCGTTATGCAAGCACATGGAAATCGGGCCGTCGGCGGTGATGACCTTGAACGCACAGGCTTCGATCCGGTCCGCTTCCAGTCTGTTCGCATCCATGAAGTTGTGGATGAGAAACGAGAGGGTATGCACGTGCCCCCGGCTCCTGATGAGGTCCCCCCTCATCGTCCAGGCTTTTCTTGTCAGCCACGACAAGACCGGCGCCCACAACGTCGGGTGAGCAAAAAGCCGAAGCGCCAAGCTTCGGGCGGTCGCAGTCGGGCAAGTCCGGTCAAACGCCATGCCGGCCGTAGCAGTCTGGAGAGTTGCCACGAAGAGCCGGTCGTCAAAGGCGTCGTAGAGGTTGCCATTCGCAGCCAGGCACATCACATAGCGGCTACACGAAGGATGCCCGATCAGGGAACTCGAAAATTGGAGCGCCGTTCCTGCCCCGCGCTCAATCTGAGCCGCCGTCGTATCGGGTGTGATGACCGGACCACGCGCGCCCTGCATGCCCCGGCCAATGTTGGCTTGCAACTGGAACGACGCGGTACGGATCCGTCCCGCGCGCGCCCGGAAAAACGCGACGACGGCGGGAATCTCATCGAAGTTTCCATCATGCACCGTCGTGTTGAACATCACCGACAGGGGCAGTCCGGCGGCTCGCTCCAGATAGCGCTGGCGCAGCACATTCAGCTCAGCTTCCGTCTGGTAACCCCGTCGTCGCTGGGTGGTATCGACATGGAAGGCGACGTCCGCCAGCCCCGCGGCAGCCAATTCGCGAAGCAGGGCCCGGGTTGCCCGAATGCCATTGGTCATCAGCGTGGCACGCATGCCTAACGCATGGATCCTGCGCACGATGGCGAGCAGCTCGTCGCGCTTGCGCAGGGTCGGCTCACCACCGGTGACCTGGACATCGGTGTTTTTCCCATAGGCGTTGAAGATGCTTTCCACTCGGGCCATCACCTCGTCCAGGGGGATGTCTTTCACCGCCTCCGAATTTTCGGAGAGGTAGCACAGCGTGCAGTCTAGATTGCAGCGCTGCGTGATCTCGAGCGCCACACAGCCGATCGGCCATCGCTGCCCCATCTGCTGGTTAGGTTGCGCGAGTCCTTGCTTGGCCATGACGGCACGCGCGCGCCCGAAGGCGTCAGCTGGGGACCGTGGCCACGCCTCTGGCGTGCAAGCCTCGACTTCCTCTCTGGACATGAAACGCATGACTCGTCCCCCGTTGGGAGCAATCCGCCCGTTTTTCCCTTTGCCCGGATGCGGCCCGCACCACTGCACGAGCCCCGGCGCATCATTTGCTGTCGCGCTATGCCCTCAAGAGTTGAAACAGCGCCCGCTTTTCCGTGGGAACCGCGCCCTCAGGGGTAAGTACCGCATCGCGTAGCGCGTGGCGACAGGAACAAGCGTCGTGGTCGGACAAGCCTGTCGACAGAATCCGGGTCAAGAGCTGCCTGGCCCTGCCGACACTCTCCCCGTAGCGGGCGATCACCGCCGCGACAGTGGCGTGTTGCGCGGGATCCTCGAGCCAGCAGTCATAGTCGGTGACAATGCCCAAGGTGCAGTAGCAGATCTGGGCCTCCCGGGCGAGGAACACCTCCGGCACGTTCGTCATGCCGACTACATCGCATGCCATCGCACCGCGCAGAAAATGGCTCTCGGCGCGTGTGCCCAGGCGAGGGCCGTCCACACAGCCATAAACCACGCCGGAATGGACGGGCAGGCGCATCTCGCTCGCGGCTGCTTCGAGTGTCGAGGCGAGCCGGGCACAAGTGGGCTCAGCCGAAGACACGTGCGCGACCAGCCCTTCCCCAAAGAAAGTCTTGTCGCGGTGGCCGCGCACCCAGTCCACATATTGGGTTGGGATGATGAATTCGCCGGGCGCGATCTGCTGTCGCAGGCTACCGACGGCGGACAGGCCGATGATCTGGCGTACACCGAGCGATTTCAGCGCGTAGATATTGGCTCGGTAGTTGACCTCGTGCGGCAGCAGTTCGTGATGCGGACCATGGCGGGGTAGGAACATGACTTCCATAGCACCAAAACGCCCCTGGACCGCAGGCGCCGATGGCGCGCCGAATGGCGTGTCGACCAGGTGCTCCCGGATCACGCTGAGCCCGTCAATGGCATAGATTCCGGTTCCGCCAATAATCCCTAGCATGGTGACTCCTCCTATTCAGTGCTCAGTTTCGGCCCTGCTGACAGCAGCGCGATGGGGACATGTCGCAAATCGCCTGGTTCGTCAACGTCAGGCAATGCGGGCAGTTCCGCCCACCGCCAGCCAAGCGCAGTCAGGCGCTTGCGTGTTTCAGTCATGACGGTCGCGGTGCTCCAGCGTATTGCCGAGAACAGATGGGGATCAAGGCGTCGCAGACCCAGCAGGACGTAGCCGCCATCAGCGGCGGGAACGAGCACCGCATCATTTCCGGCATTCAGGATTCGCGCCGCAGCGTTGAGCTGCGTTGGCTCCAGCGCCGGGCAGTCGGTGCCGATGATGAGCACGCTGCCGGCACGCGCCAATGCCCGGCGGGCCGTCGTGGCCATTCTTTGACCGAGGTCGCCATCGCATTGACGCGACAGCGCCACATTGAAGTCCCGCGCACAGGCCAGGAATGCCGGATGCCCAGTATCCGGGGTACAGCAGAGCTCTACCGGACCAATCTCGGCCGCACAGGCTGAGGCAAGCGTATGCCGCAGCAAGCGCTCGGCCAGCGCCGCAGCCCCATAGGCGCCAAGCGCCGGAATCAGCCGGGTCTTGGCATACCCCGGCTCGGGCGCTTTGGCCAAGACAATTACTTCGCACCGGGGGGGGCGCATGTGTGCTCCTTGCCTTCATAGTGTTGCGCCAACGCTACTGCACTGCGTCCAAAAAAGAACTGCAGGCGTAGCCACCACATCATCAGTATCGTCCGCCAGAGCCCATGCTGCTCCCACCGTCGCCCGGACGTGACCACGCGCTCGCGCAGACATGCCGGTGGCCCAAGGCGCTTCAAGCGGGCCGACAGCACAATGTCTTCCATCAGCGGCAGATCCGGAAAGCCGCCGACGGCGAAGAAGGCCTCGCGCCGCACGAACATCGCCTGGTCCCCGGTGGCGATGCCGGTGAGCCGCGAGCGAAGGTTGATCGATGCCGCGACAACGCGAAAGAGCCGCAGCCGACCCGCGATGCGGACATCGAACCTACCCCACACCCGTTGTCCCGATTGCATGACGGTGTGGACAGCCCGGTCAGCATCGGCCGGCAAGCGTGTGTCGGCATGGAGGAAAATCAGCAGCGCCCCATGGGCTGCCGCGGCGCCAGCATTCATCTGGTGCGCCCGACCGCGGGCAGTGATGATGACCCGATCAGCCAACGGCCCCGCCAGGCCAGCCGTGCCGTCCGCGCTATCTGCGTCTACCACAATGATTTCCACGCCGTTGCGGCGCAGCGACTGAAGCGCGGCAAGGGCGCCTTCGATATGGTCCGCTTCGTTCCAGGTCGGGATCACGATTGACAGGCGCATTAGCGTTTTCCCCGGAAACGGCCACTTGCTTGCATGCGGCGCACGGCTGTTCGCGCGGCAAGTGGCAGCACCCCAATCAGCGCGAACGAACCGAGCAGCGCTGGAGACAAGACATCGGCAACGCTGCTAACGTGTGCCAGTTGGGCTCCGGCGTTCACATAGACCACCGTGCCGGCGAGCATGCCAACTTGGCTGACCCAGTAGAAGGTACTGGTCTTGATCGGTGTCAGCCCCATGGCCAGGTTGATCGTGAAGAACGGTACCAATGGGACCAGCCGGAGCGCGAACAGATAGAATGCGCCGTCCTTCGCGAGCCCGGCATGGATTGCTACAAGCCGATCCCCGAAGCGGCGCTGGACCGCCTCGCCGAACAGGTACCGCGAGGTAAGAAACGCCAGGGTGGCGCCAAAGGTTGAGGCAAATGACACCAGCAAGGTGCCGGCCCACAGACCGAAGATCGCGCCACCGGCCAGCGTCATGATCGTCGCGCCCGGCACGGAGAGCGCGGTGACCGCGACATACAGCAGGAAATAGCCCGCGATTGCCACAGCCGGATGCGCCGCATAGTAGGCTTGCCATGCCGCCTGACCGGCTTTCAGGTTGGCCAGGTTCAGGTAACGGCCGAGATCGAGGCCCCAGTAAGCCGCGAACAGCGCGATGATCGCCACCACGATCAGGACGCGGGTACGGTTGACTTTCAGAAGGGCGGCTCCTAACGGTCTCATCAGTCAGGCTCCCCACGCATTGCCGCCATGCCACCGCGCCGCCAGGCATGAAAGCGTGCGAGCCATCTCAGCACCTGTTGCGGGGCGTGCGCCTGTTTCCACGCGCCGGCCGCATACTTGTTGGCCTCGGCCAGCGTCGGATAGGTGTGGACGGTAGCGAGAATCTGATTGAGTCCCAGGCCGTGCTTCATCGCCAGCACGTATTCCGCAAGCAAGTCTCCGGCATGGTTTCCGACGATGGTGACCCCGAGGAGCTTGTCCCGCCCCGCCACGGTCAGAACCTTGACGAAGCCACGGGCGCACTCGTCGGTGATCGCACGATCCAGTTCGCCCAGGTCATAGCGGGTCACTTCGTAGGGAACGCCTTGCTCTATGCAGTCCCGCTCGCTCCGCCCCACGCGGGCCACCTCCGGATCGGTAAAGGTGCACCATGGCATCACTGTGTAATCGGCTCGAAAGCGCTTCACCCCGCCAAACAGCGCGTTGACCGTCGCGTACCACGCCTGATGGGCCGCAGCGTGGGTGAACTGAAACGGGCCCGCGACGTCGCCACAGGCGTAAATGTTCGGGTAGAGCGTTTGCAAATAGGCGTTGGTCTCGATGGTGCGGCCCGGTGTCAGGGGGAGTCCCAGCGCCTCCAGGCCATAACCTGCTGTGCGTGGGCGACGCCCGACTGCGCACAACAGCACGTCAAACTCCAGAGCCATTTCCTGTTCACCGCGACTGACAATCAACCGCTTAAGACCACCGACTTGCTCACAGCGCACCGCGCGGTGCGAAACCAGAACCCGCACGCCGTCCGCCGTCAGCGCCGCCGCGATCAGTGCGGAGGCTTCAGGATCCTCACGGACGAGGAGTCGCGGCGACCGCTGCACCTGCGTGACTTCCGCCCCAAAGTGGGCAAAGGCTTGCGCGAGCTCGCAGCCGGCCGGGCCACCGCCCAGCACAATCAGCCGTCGGGGTAGCGCCCGGAGGGACCAGATGGTCTCGGTGGTGTAATAGCCGACCGTTTCCAGGCCCGGGATCGGGGGCACCATGGGTTCCGCCCCGGCCGCGATGACGATGGCGCGGGTGGCGAGGGTATGGCCGTTGACTTCGACTGTCCAGGGCGAGGTAATCGTAGCTCGCCCTTGGATGACGTCCACGCCGAGCTTGGCGTACCGCTCGGCCGAATCGTGCGGCGCGACCGTTGCAATCACCCGATGCACGCGCGTCATCACCTCGGCAAAATCGAAGCTGATCTCGGCCTTGTCAATGCCCAGTGCGGCCGCATGCTTTGCTTGCTTGACAAAACGCGCCGAACGCAGCAGGGCTTTGGAAGGTACGCACCCGGAATTCAGGCAGTCGCCGCCCATCTTGCCGCCTTCGATGAGTGTGACTTTCGCTTTCAGCGCCGCCCCGAGGTAGGCCGTCACGAGGCCGGCCGCGCCGGCACCGATGACGACTAGGTTGCGGTCGAACGTCCTGGGCTTGGGCCAGCGGGCGATGAAGGGTCGGTTGGGCCGCATCGTCGGTTTCACGGATTGCGACTCAGGCGGCCAACGCGCCACCGCAACTGCTGCCCTGACCTGCGGTGCAGCCGTAGCAATGGTCGGCCACGACGATGGGCTGACCGATCAACTCGGCGCTCAGCAGATCGCGCAAGTGAGCGCGCGACGAAACACCGAGCTTCAGCGGCAGGCCCAGCATCTGGTTGAAATCGCAGTCGTGGAGATAGCCTTGCCAGTCAACGCTGACGAGGCTGCGGCACATCAGGCCTTCAAGATTGGCAGCACTGAAATTTTCCTTCAGCAGGCGCATGTAGTCCGCGAACTGCCCCTTTGAGACCAACGTGCTGCCAAAGCGCTGGATTGGCATGTTCGCGAGCGCAAAGAGCCGGTTGAAGACAATGCCAAAATGCGCGGACAACTCGCGCTTATAGTCCGCCTCGAGTTTCTCCTGATTGGGCGGCAAAGCCGGGCCTTGCGGGTTGTAGACGAGATGTAGCGCGAGTCCGGTATCAGGCTGGCCATAGCCGAGGCCATTGAGGTGCTGTAACGCCGATACGCTCTTGTCAAACGTGCCGGCGCCCCGCTGACGGTCTACGTTGTCCGCCGAATAGCATGGAAGGGAGGCCACGACTTCCACGCGCTCAGCGGCAAGAAATTCCGCGAGATCTTCCTGCCCCGGCTCGAACAGGATGGTGAGGTTGCAGCGGTCGATGACGCGCACGTCCGACGCACGCGCGGCGGTCACCAGGCGGCGAAAATGCGGGTTGAGTTCCGGGGCGCCGCCAGTGAGATCAACGGTTGGGAGCCTCCGGGCGCGCAGCACCTCGAGCACCAGATCGACAGTCGGACTGTCCATCATTTCCGTGCGGGTCGGCCCAGCGTTGACGTGGCAATGCACACAGGTCTGATTGCAGCGATAGCCGAGGTTGACCTGCAGCGTCTCCAATGCCTTGCGTCGTATCGCCGGGAAGTCGGTGTCGCGCAGTAGTGGAAAGGTGGAATACATGGCGCTTCTCCGCAGGCCCCTTACTTGACGATCTTTTGCGACGCCTGCCTGGCCACGTCATCCGGCGACCCTGGCGGCATCCGGCAGAACCCTTGGGCCGGAACGTGCAGCGCCGCGTTGAACTTGCTCGATAAATTCTGGAAGGCGATCAGCGCAGTGAGTTCGATGATGGCGTCGTCGCTGAAATGCGTCTTGAGTTCACCCATCTGCGCGGCGTCCACGCGGCGGTCGGTGATGGTAACGGCCTCGGCGTAGCGCAGGGCCGCCTTCTCACGGGCACTGTAGCGCGGGGAGTGGTCGAAGTCGGCCAGCTCCGATAGCTTGGCGGCATCGACGCTGCGCTCCAGCGCCGTCGCAGAATTAAGATCGATGCAAAACTCGCACCAGTTGATTTGCGAGACCCGCACCGTAACCAGCGAGCGCAGCGCAGGTTCGATCGGGGAAGACGCCCGGTCGATCGCGCGATAGAGCCTTGTCAATGCGACAAAGACTCTCGGGGTGCGGCCCCACAACTTGGCCGGCTCGAGTTCGGCGCCATATTTCCTGCGTTGCAACCATAAGATCAGGCGCACATACCACGGATAGGTCGCGTCATCTGGCGTCGAGATCATGGACATGGCACAAGCCTCGCTCGGTCAGCAGCATTCCGTACCGGGAGCGCAGCAGCTGGCGCCCTGGTCGGCAGGACGATGCACCGCCCGCTTGCTTTCCGATGCGGGTCGGTGCGTGCCAGGCGGCGCGCAATGCGGCTTGGGGTTCCTTTGATTCTTGTGCAGTTTACCGGGGTAGCCTCCCCTAGCAGCCACGCGGGTTTCCGGGCGATGCTTGCCTGAAACCTCAATCAAATCAGTCATTTGCTGACTGGTCCCTCCCCCCTGGTTTTGAAACGTTGATCGGGCCTGCGCGCGACCATGCGCACCCATCTGACGTGAGGTCGCGGCTGTTTCGGCAAGATAATTGAATTTATCTCTCTTAGCTTTCAGCAAAGCATGCCTAAATAGCTTTCCTAACGTTAGCAACGTGCGTAAGATAGGATAAAAATCCCGCTCGAAAGTCGCCATGCCCCGCCTCGCCGCCACCCCCGAACAGATCCGCGCCACCGTGCTGGCCATGCTCACCGAGGCCGGCGACGCGGCGCCGCCGACCGCCGCGCGCTTTCGCCGCGTGGTGTCGGTGCGCAAGCTGCGTGCGCGCCTGGGCGGCGGCGACCCGGCGACGCTGTCGCGCACGCTCAACGCGATCGAGGCCGAGGTGGTGCGCGCGGGCCTGGCCGACCTGGCGCTGCCCGAGCTCCCGGTGGAGATCGCCGAGTCGATGCGCGCGCTGTGGCAGGCCGCGGTCGCCGTGCAGCTCGACGACGTGGTGCGCCTCAGGCGCGAGGCGCAGGCGGCGGCCGAGGCCGCGCAGGCCGCCCGCGCCGAGGCCGAGCTGCGGGTCGAGCTGCTGCGCCAGGAACTCACCGAAACCCGCCAGGCCCTCGCCGCGCGCGACACCGCCCTGGCCGAGGCGCGCGCCGCGCTGGACGCGACCACGGCTCGCGCCGACCAGCTCGCCAGCCGGGCGGGCAAACTGGAGTCCGAGCTGGCGGCCGCGCAGGATCACATTGCCGCCGGCGAGCGCGCCCACAGCGAGGCGGTCGCCACCATCCAGGCGCGCTACGAGGCGCTGTCCAAGCAGCTCCTGCAGGAGACTGCGCACCAGCGCGACGCGGTGCAGGCCGAGCGAGCCCAACTGGCCGCGCAGCTCAAGTTCGCCGAGCGGCGTATCGCCGCGCTGGAGCAGGAACGCGCGCGCCTCGACGCGGACCTGGCCAGCGAGCGGGCGGCGCGCCAGAGCGCCGTCGGCGAGGCGAGCGCGCTCAAGGCGGTGACCGCCAGCCAGCGCGCCCAGCTCGACGAGCTGCTGCGCGTGACGCTGGCCGCCGCGCCACGACCGACGACTGCGCGTGCGCCCAGGTCGACGGTCAAGCCGGCCGGCAAGCGGGCCGCCAAGTCATGAAGCCGGCCGACTGGATCGACACGGCGGCGGTACCGCCGCGCGCGCTGCCGGCCACCGTCGACGCGGCACTCGCTTACCTGGCCGAGGCGCTGGGGCACGCGGTCTACGCGCACTGGACGCTGGCGCGCGTCAAGCGCCACTACGGTTCGCTGGCCGAGGCCAAGGCCGCGCAACCAGCCGTGCTCAAGCTGCTGCTGGCCCACGATGGGGCGGTCGAATACTGGGAGCGGGGACGCTTGCGCACGGTACCGGCAGACGAAGCGCCCAGCCCGGAGACGGTGCTGACCCGGCTGTTGCACACGCACCGGCGCCGCTTCCGGTCTGCCGCCTCCTCAGGGAAGGAAGCCGCGGTGCCGGCGGCGGCGAAGACGACGGGGCCGGTCGCAGCGAATCCGTGGCTGGTGACCCAGGGGCCTGCCGAGCACGCGTGGCTCGCGCGCGCCGGCCGCTTCGCCCAGCCGCACGCCACCGCCAACACGCTCGGTGTCGCTGACGACGCGCAGGCACTGGCGCTCTTCCTGCGCGACCGGGCCGGGCGCTCGCCCCACACGCTGCGCGCCTATGGCGCCGAATTGCGCCGCCTGATGCGCTGGTGCGGCGCCCGCCAGCTCGGCCCGCTGTCGGACCTGACCCGCCAGCAGCTGCTCGCCTACCGGCACGCGCTGCAGCACGACGAGGGCCGTACAGCGGGCGCCCGGCCGCCCCGGTCGGAGGCCACCCGTACGCGCGCGCTGGCGGTGGTGGCGAGCCTCTACCGCTACTGGTACGACACGGGCTACCTGCACGCCAACCCGGCCGCCGGCCTGTCCGCCGGCAGCCGCGCGCGGGCGGGCTTCGCGCCGACGCGGCTGATCCCGCCGGCGCTGCTGGTCGCGTGCGATGCCTGGCTGGACGCGCCGGAGTCTGACGCCGCCAACACGCTGGCGGCACAGCGGCGGCGCGCGATCTGGGCGCTGTATCGCTACGCCGGCGCGCGCCTGGCGGAACTGGCCTGGTCGGCCGAAACCGCGCTGCCCCGGCTCGAGGCCGAGGCGCCCGGGCGGTGGACGCTCTATGTCTGCGGCAAGGGGCGCAAGGCGCGGACGATTCCGCTGCCGACCCCATGCGTGACGGTGCTGCGCGCCTACCGGTTAGGTCGTGGCCTGCCCGCCGAGCCGCCCGCGCACGAGGCACTGCCGGTCATTCACGGCCACAAGGGCGAAGCCCTGCAGTCAGCCGGCCTGTACCGCGAAGTCAAGGCGATCTTCGCCGCCGTGGCCGATGGCCTGCAGGCGCGCGAACCGGCACAAGCCCTCCTATTGCGCGCCGCCTCGCCGCACTGGCTGCGCCACGCCTATGCGCGCACGCTGGTGGTCGACCACCAGGTGCCGCTGCCGGCCGCCCAGGCGCTGCTCGGGCATGCCTCAGTGCAAACCACGGCGGCCTATGCCAAGACCGACCTGACGCAGTTGCGTGCCTTCGTCGATGCCACGTTTACTGATGATGGACTGTAGCGACAGCGCGCAGTGCCTTATCGATCCAAACCAGAAGGCGGATGTCGGGGCACAGCAGCCATCACATCCATTGTGGCAACCGACGCGTCATCGACCAAGACTGGCTCAAACACCTGCGGATTGACGGCCGTTTAGGCCGAGTAGTCAGAAGTGGAGCTCAACTCTGATGGTCTGAAGACATGAGTTAGTCCTGCCCTTGGCGAGATCGACACTGCGGCATTTTGTGCCGAGGGCCCCGTGGGCGGCACGAACCGGCTTCGTTCGTCATGGGCACTGCCTTTGAATGAAGGTCGAGATTTCGTCAGGCCGCGCGAAGACCACTTCGGCACGGTCACCATGCATGCCGCTGCCGATCAGCACAGGCTTGCCGGCAAGGGGGCCCTGCGCGCTGCCATCCGTTTTGATTCGCAGATTGAACTCCCAAAAGGTGTGGGTCTTCCGGTCGGCAGTAGTGAGCCGGTACGCGTCGCCGCAGTACCGGATCGCGGTGACCTGCGACGCCAGATCTGCCTTTTTCAAGTTCGGCAGGCCGCGATCGGGGGCCGTCACGCGACCAGTGGAGACCGCCTCAAGGTAAGCGACCACGTCGGCTCGGGTGGGCGCGTCCGCAATGCCCGGAAAATCCATTGCGTTCCCCGGCACCAGCGCCGCAGGATTTGTGAGCCACGCCTCCAGGTTCTGCTTGTTCCAAATCAGGCCTGAGTGCTTGAGGGCATCGGAGTAACGCGTGAAACCGTCGGCAGTGCCGGCTTTTCGCCCCCAGACCTCAGCCAGGCTCGGCCCTGTCATGTGGCGCCCTGGGGCGAACGAATGGCACGCCATGCACATGCGGGCGGCTTGTGCCCCGCGCGCAATGTCACCTTCTGCGCGAACTGGCGTAATGAAGGCAAGCGCAACCAATACAGCCGCAATTGCATCTCTGGCAGGTTCTTGAATCATGGATAGCTCCGGTTTGCGTACCAGATCATCCTCAGGCGCAATAAAAGCTGCTTTGTTAACAGTAGGTCGCCCTTGTCCATGCTCTTCCAGGACGGCTTACTTGCGACTCTTTCCCGACTTGCGGCGGCTCTTACTACGGCGAGCCGGCGGCGCAGATGCGCGCGGACGGCGGGCGCCATACTGACGTCTGAGAAACCATGCGAACAAGCATATCGCACAGAACGTCAGCGCCAGGGACATCAGGATCGCCGCAATGACGTTGGCTGGAAGATCGAACATGGTGCCTGCATTCAGTTAGGGGGCTCGCCTCCGGGGCAGGCGATGCCTCGGTTCGAGCGACATAGGCATGCCGCCGAACGCGGCGGCATGCCTTTGAGCGCGCTTCTTACTTACGCTGCATGTCCACAACGGTCGGCTTGCCGTCGACCTTGTCGAACGTCACGGAAACCGATTCGCCCTCCTTAAAGTTCTTCAGCGAAACGCGGTCCTTGACCGGGAACGCCATGGTCATGGCGGACATGCCGAGGTTCTCGATCGGGCCGTGCTTGAGCGTGACCTTGCCGGCCTGCGTATCGATCTTCTTGATCTCCGCTGCGACAGGGTGCGGCGACGACTGCTGCGAGGTTTGCGATGGCGCAGACGGCTTCATATCCATGCCCTTCATGTCCATGCCGTCCATGGATCCGGCGGCGAATGCGGCCGGGGCGGCAGCGAGGGCGAGAATAACTGCGAGGGTCTTGATGGGTTTCATTGGGATTCCTCTTGAAGTGAGGGGTGGGTGGAAAGTAAGACAGCCTTTGTCTGGCGCCGGCGGATCAGCAGATACCCCGCCGGTACAACAAACAGGGAGAGCAACGGCGCCGTCACCATGCCGCCGACCATCGGGGCGGCAATGCGCTGCATGACCTCCGAGCCAGTGCCGTGCGACCACATGATGGGAACCAGGCCGGCGAGGATGACCGCGACCGTCATGGCCTTGGGACGAACCCGCAGCACGGCGCCTTCCTGGATGGCTTCCAGCAGTGCGGACAGGCTCGCGTCGCCCCGGTCCTCGCGCTCACTCCAGGCCTGCTTCAGATAGAGCAGCATGATCACACCGAACTCGGCCGCCACGCCGGCCAGCGCGATGAAGCCGACGACGCCGGCCACCGAGAGGTTGTAGCCCAGCAGATAGAGCAGCCAGAAGCCGCCGATCAGCGCCAGCGGCAGCGTGCCCATGATGAGCAGCGCTTCATCGAGGCGGCCGAACACCAGGTAGAGCAACACGAAGATGATCAGCAGCGTGAACGGCACCACCACCTTCAGCTTGGCGGTGGCCCGCTCCAGGTACTCGAACTGCCCCGACCAACTGAGCGAGTAGCCTGCCGGCATGGGCACCGCCTTGGCTACCACGGCCTGCATGTCCTGGACGGCCGAACGCAGGTCACGTCCGCGAATGTCTACGTACACCCAGCCGGACAGGCGAGCGTTTTCGCTGCGCAGCATTGGCGGTCCTTGCACCACCTGGAGGCGCGCCACGTCGGACAGCGTGATCTGCTGGCCCTTGTCGGTGACAATGGGCAGGCTGCGCAGTTGTTCCACCGAGTCGCGGTAGTCCCGTGGATAACGCACATTGATCGGAAAGCGCGCCAGCCCGTCGACGACTTCCCCGACGTTGTCGCCGCCGATGGCCGAGGACACGATGCTCTGGACATCCTCAATGTTGAGCCCGTACCGGCCGGCCGCCATGCGGTCGATGTCGACATCGACATAGCGCCCGCCCGACAGGCGCTCGGCCAGCGCCGACGTGACGCCCGGCACCGTCTTGACGGCTTCCTCGACGCGCGTGGCCAGCCGATCAATCTCCTTCAGGTCCGTGCCTGCCACCTTGATGCCGACCGGGCTCTTGATGCCGGTGGCGAGCATGTCGATGCGGTTGCGGATCGGCGGCACCCAGATGTTGGACAGACCGGGTACTTTCACCACACGGTCGAGCTCCTCCACCAGCTTGTCGGTTGTCATGCCGGCGCGCCACTGGTCGCGCGGCTTGAACTGGATGGTCGTCTCGAACATCTCGATGGGGGCCGGATCAGTCGCCGTGTCGGCGCGGCCGGCCTTGCCGAACACCGTGGCTACCTCAGGCACGGTCTTGATCAGGCGGTCTGTCTGCTGCAGCAACTGCGCCGCCTTGCCGGCGGACAGGCCCGGCAGTGCCGACGGCATGTAGAGCAGGTCGCCCTCGTCAAGGGGCGGCATGAACTCGCCACCAATTCGCGCGATCGGCCAGGCGGTCGCGACCAGCAGAACCGCCGCAATCGCCACGGTGCTCTTCGGGTAGCTGAGCACCCTGGCCAACACCGGCTGATAGGCACGAATCAGCCATCGGCTGAGCGGATTGGACTGTTCCGTGGGGATCCTGCCGCGGATCATGTAGCCCATCAGGACTGGAACCAGGGTGACGGAGAGGCCCGCAGCCGCGGCCATGGAGTAGGTCTTGGTAAAGGCCAGCGGCGAGAACAGCCGCCCCTCCTGCGCCTCCAGCGTGAACACGGGGATGAATGACAGCGTGATGATCAGCAGCGAGAAGAACAGCGCGGGCCCGACCTCAGCCGCCGACTCGCCGATCACGCTCCAGCGTTCATGGCCGGTCAGTTCCCGGCCGGGGTTGTCCGTATGCCAATGCTCGAGATGCTTGTGCGCATTTTCGATCATGACAACCGCGGCATCGACCATGGCGCCGATGGCAATGGCGATGCCGCCCAGCGACATGATGTTGGCATTGACACCCTGGTATCGCATGACCAGGAACGCGGCCAGCACACCCAGCGGCAATGAGACGATGGCCACCAGCGCGGAGCGCAAGTGGAACAGGAAAACCAGGCAGACCACCGCGACGACGATGAACTCTTCGATCAGCTTGTGGGTCAGATTTTCCACCGCCCGGTTGATCAGGGCGGAGCGATCGTACGTGGTGACGATCTGGACGCCTGCCGGCAGGCTCTTCTGCAGCGTTGCAAGCTTGGCCTTGACCGCCTCGATGGTTTCGAGGGCATTCTTGCCCGAGCGCATCACGATGACGCCACCGGCGACCTCTCCCTGGCCGTCCAGTTCGGCGATGCCGCGCCGCATCTCAGGGCCAAGCTGGACCGTGGCCACATCGCCCAGCCGCACCGGAATGCCGGCATCGCTGGTCACCAGCGGGATCTGCCGGAAATCATCGAGCGTCTTCAGGTAGCCGCTGGCCCGGACCATGTACTCCGCCTCACCCAACTCGAGCACCGAGCCACCGGTTTCCTGATTGGCGCCCTTGAGCGCCGCCAGTACCTTGGCCTGCGACAGGTTGTAGGCACGTAGCCGGTCCGGCATCAGGACGACCTGGAACTGCTTCACCATGCCGCCGAGGGACGCGACCTCGGCAACATTGGGCAGCGATTTCAGCTCGAAGCGCAGGAACCAATCCTGGAGCGCACGCAGTTGACTCAGGTCGTGCTGGCCGTTCTTGTCCACCAGCGTGTACTCGTAGATCCAGCCGACCCCGGTGGCATCCGGCCCCAGCGCCGGCTTGGCAGCGGCCGGCAGGCGGGATTGCACCTGATTCAGATATTCCAGGACTCGGGAGCGCGCCCAGTACAGGTCGGTGCCGTCCTCGAACAGCACGTAGACGAATGAGTCGCCGAAGAACGAGTAGCCGCGCACGGTCTTTGCGCCCGGCACCGACAGCATGGTAGTGGTCAGCGGGTAGGTGACCTGGTTCTCGACAATCTGCGGCGCCTGGCCGGGAAACGGCGTGCGGATGATGACTTGCACATCGGACAGGTCCGGCAACGCGTCGAGCGGTGTACTGCGCACGGCCCACAATCCCCATGCGGTCAACATGACCGTGACCAGCAGGACCAGGAAACGGTTGCGGATAGAAGCAAGAATGAGCCGGGCGATCATGGCTTGGCCCCCTGGGTGGTGCCGGCCGGCTCGACCGCGGACAGGATCGCCAGGCCGTCGCTGTTCAGGTGGAAGCGGAAGTGGATGCGGTCACCGGCCTTGAGCCCTTTAGGCAGGCCCGCGGGCGGCGCGGCAAAATCCATGGTCATCGCGCCCCACTGTGCCGAGGGAATCGGCCCGTGCGAGATGGTCAGGCCTTCGCGCGTCACGGCCTCGATGCGCCCGACGCCCTCGTGCTCGGGCGCAGCCGGCGCGGACGCCGCTGGCGTGGCGCTCATGCGTTCGGCCGTGCCACGCAGGCTGGCTTCCGAATCGATGAGGAACTGTCCCGAGGTGACTACCTTCTGGCCGGCCTTCAGCCCATCCAGGATCTCGACCATGCCCGCAGCCTCGCGCCCGGTCTTGACATCGGTTGCCACAAAGCCGGCCTTGCCGGCATCCACCATGACGATGCTGCGCTGGCCGGTGCGGATGACAGACTCCAGCGGAATCATCAGCGCCTCCTTCTGGTCACCGCTATCGAACCGGACTGTCACGAACATGCCCGGCAACAGGTGCCTGCCCTTGTTGGGCAGGACAATGCGCACCTTGATGGTTCGCGTGGCCGGATTGACATCGGGCAGCACGGTATCGACCTTGCCAACGATTGACTCGGTTGCGCCGGTCGGCGATACCTTGACCGCCAGGCCCGGCGCGAGGGCGCGGGCTTGTCCCTCCGGTACCTCGGCAATCGCCCAGACCTGGCTCAGGTCGGCCAGGCGGAACAGGGTCATGCCAGGAGACACAGTCATGCCCTCCCGGACCGCAACCTCGGTCACTAGGCCGTCGACCGGGCTCACAATGCCAAGATTGGGCTGGAGCTTGCCGGATGTCTCGACGGCGCTGACCTGGCCTGGCGTCATGCCGGCCTGCAGCATGCGGGCCTTGGCCGCGCTGCGCAGGTCGGATTGCTCACCCGCGGCCATGCGGGACACGGCGAGATATTCCTCTTGCGCGGCCACCCAATCGGGCGAGTACAGCGTCACCAGCGCTTGGCCGCGCCGGACCGGATCGAGGGTCGCTTTGACCGCGACGTGCTGGACGAAGGCATTCGTCCGCGCCTGGATCACCAGGACACTGCGCTCGTCAATAGCGACATTGCCAGGTGCCTCGAGCACCGCGCTCAACCGGCTCGCCTTGACCTCGGTCGTGCGGATGCCTAGATTCTGCGCGACACGGCTGTCGACCGTGACGCCGCTGCCTCCGGCATCCCCATCCGCATAAACGGGCACGAGCTGCATGTCCATGAAAGGTGACTTGCCTGGCTTGTCGAAGCGCTGGCCGGGTACCATCGGATCGTGCCAGTACAGGATCTTCTTGCCAGTGTTCGGATCGGTGTCGCCTGCTTTGAGAGCAGACGTCGCGCCGGGCAAGGTCGAAGATTGCGAAGACTGCGCCGATTGTGTGCCGCGCGTGACGCCAAGGTGGTAGGCGCCATAGAGGGCGGCGCCGACGAGAACGACGCCGGCCACCGCTGCAATGACTGGTTTCTTCATTTGAGTTCCTTGGTGGCCGGCTCGGTATGTGCAGTAGGCAGCGGGATCAGGAAGGTCAAGTCGGCCCACAGCTTTGCTGTCTTGGCCTCCAGCGTCAGCCGCTCCACCGCCGTGTCGATGGCGCGATGGTTGGCCTCGGCGACGGCAAGCAGCGATCCGGTATTGACCCGGTAGGCCGTGAGCGCCGCGTCCGCCTGCTGGTTGGCAAGCGGTAGGGTCTTCTCGTCGTAGCGTTTGAGGCGCTCAAGGTTGCGCCGCAGCTCGGCAAGCTTGGCGCCTACCATGGCCTGGGTATTGCGACGGATGATTTCGGACTTGGCACGCGCCTCATTGGCCTGTGCCAGCCTGGCAGCGACGTCGCGGTCTTGGCGATTGCCCCGGTCCCAGGGCACCGGGAAGCTGACGTTGAGCGACCCCATGTTGGAGAAGGCTGGGCCGCGCTGGCTGTACATCAGCTCGACCGTCACATCCGGCTTCCTGGCCTCCGTTGCCACCTGGATCTCCGACTCGGCCAGGGCCACGTCGCGCTGTGCCGCCGCGATCTCGGGAACCGCGTCGAATTCGCCTTTCGCCAGTTGCTGAACGCTCTGGGGTACGTCGAGCGGCGGGCGCTCCGACAGTGGGCGGTTGGCCGCAGGCCCGACCCAGCGCTCCAGATTGAGCATGGCGGTGGCTACGGCGGCCCGGTTTTCGTCCAGGCGGTCATGCAGTTTCTGGACTTCCAGCTCCATCGCCAGGACATCAGCGCGCGTACCGCGCCCGCTGCGATAGGCGGCGGTCGCCGCCTGCAGCGCCAGGTCCAGGGGATGGCCGTGATGGCCTAGCAGGACACCAGTCTGCTCGGCATACCACCGATCGAGCCAGGCACCGACGGCATTGCGCTGCACGTTGGCCAGTCCGACCGCGCGCTGCGCCTCGGCGGCAGTCGCCTCGGCTTCAAACCGCGCCGCTTTGGCGCGGCGCTTGTCCGTGCGCGTGAATTCCTGCATCACGCTGATGGACCGCATGGTCATGAAATCCCGCGTGAGCGAGAACTGGTCCGGCCCGGTCACGGGGACGTTGTTGAGTCCGAGTTTGAGCACCGGGTCCGGCAACTGGCCCGCGGAAACGGCCATTTGCACGGCTGCCTCGACGGCGCCCCGCGAGGATTCGGCATCGCCGGCGTGGGTGGTCGCGAGCGCGACGGTCTCCTCGAGGGAAAGAGAAGGGGCAGATTGCGCAGCCGCGGCATGCGACACCGCCAGGCCGAAGGCAGGCGCGCAAAGCAGCGCCAGCGTCAGGCGACGTGGAAAGAGCATAAAGCCTCCATGAACGACGACAGCTACCCGAGTCTAGTTGGGCAGCACCGAATGGACGTCGATCCGAAGGCTACGTTTGAAAACTGCAGTAAAGGATGTTCAGGGGCGGCGGGCCGCGCGCCTCGACCTCGGCGCGCAGCGCGATGCGAACCTCGGCCGTGACCACGCGCGTGGGTTCGATGACGCTCATCAGCACCGGCAGGAAGGCCGGAAGCTGCGGCGAAACATGGTCAGCGCTCTTGGAATCGGCCTGGCAGTGCGCCAGGCAGAGCGCACTCTGGTCAGTGCCCTGGTCGCTACTACCAGCCGCCATATCGGCACAGGATTCTGTGATCGCCGCGCTCGTGCCGCTACCTTCCATCTGATAGCGGCTACCGGTACAGGCGTACGCGGACGCTGCCAGTTGGACTGTCAGAAACACAACGAGAAGGAGGCCGGCGAACCAGGGATGCCGGCGGACCGAGTGACGCAAGAGGTCTTTGCGGTGGGCGTGATAGTCGCAAGGATACTGTCTTTTGCGGGTAATGCAACCTGACCTTTCGCCGCAGGCTTTCTCGCAACGGCTGACATCGCCGGCCCAAGTTTCCGATGAATCGTGTCCTTGACCTTCCCATCGGGGCAAGGTCTATCGTGGAGTCATCGAACCCTGAATGCCATCAACCCGCAGCTTGCGCGAGTTGCGTGTCCGAGACGACAGGGATTGAAGGTAAGGAGCACATCATGAATATTGGACAAGTCGCCGGCGCATCTGGCGTCTCGGCCAAGATGATCCGCTACTACGAAAGCGTTGGCCTTGTGACTTCAGCAGCACGCAGCGCGGGGAACTACCGGGTGTATGGTCAAGCTGACATTCATACCCTGCGCTTCATTGGGCGAGCGCGGGCGATGGGCTTCTCGATGGCCCAGATCCGCGAGCTGCTCGGGTTGTGGCAAAACAAGCGGCGCGCGAGTGCAACGGTAAAGGCGATTGCGGAACAGCGAATCCAGGAACTGGACGCCCGCATTGCCTCACTGTCCGGCATGCGTGACACGCTCCTGTACTTGTCGCGGCATTGCGAAGGCGATGATCGCCCCGAATGCCCGATCCTGGATGAGATCAGCGGCGAACCGCCGAAGCATCGAGCTCGAGCGGCAGTACGTGCAACCAGGCATTGAGCGCGATGACCACGAGCGATCGACAACGGCAATCTCTCGACTCTGCCTCACATCACGCGATGACAGCAGCGCGAGAGGATGAGCACGCGCACTGTGGCCACGGTAGCGGAAATGCGCCGAATCGACGAGACCAGGATTCCACCGGTCACGGCTCTGCCGTCTCTGGGGCCAGTGCACGCGATCCTGTGTGTGGTATGACGGTCATGCGGGATGTGCCATACCAGGCAAGCTATGCCGGCGCCCAATATTTCTTCTGCAGTGTGGGTTGCCAGAAGCGGTTCGAGGCCGAGCCGACGCGCTATGTCGAGACACCAAGCGTATCGGTGCCCGATGAAGGCGAGACGGCGCCGGGCACGACCTACACGTGCCCGATGCACCCCGAAATCCGCCAGGATCATCCCGGGACGTGCCCAAAGTGTGGCATGGCACTGGAACCGGTCATGCCAAGCCTCGAAGAGGACCAGAATCCCGAACTCGCGGCGTTTCGCCATCGCTTCTGGTGGACCTTGCCGCTGACGATCGCCGTCGTGTCGCTCGTGATGCTTGGGGGCCGTCTCGAGGCACTCGAACCTGCGACGCAAAGCTGGATTGAACTCGTCTTGTCCGCACCGGTGGTCCTGTGGGCGGGCCTCCCGATCTACGTCCGCTGCCTGCAGTCGTTCCGAAACCGCAGCCCGAACATGTGGACGCTGATCGGTCTTGGTACAGGCACGGCATTCGTCTATAGCGTCGCCGCCACCGTTGCGCCGGGGCTCTTTCCCCGCGCCTTTCTCATGCACGGCCGGATTGCTGTCTACTTCGAAGCCGCGTCCGTCATCATTTCGCTGACGTTGCTCGGCCAGATCTTCGAGTTGCGGGCGCGCTCGCAGACCTCGGCCGCCATCAAGTCGCTGCTCGGCCTGGCCCCCAAGACGGCGCGCCGCCTCAATCCGGACGACAGCGAGGCCGATATCCCGCTCACGCACGTGCATGTCGGCGATCTACTGAGGATCCGGCCCGGCGAAAAGGTGCCCACGGATGGCGTCGTGACCGAAGGGGCCAGCGCCATCGACGAATCGATGATCACCGGTGAGCCTCTGCCAGTCTCCAAGCGCGTCGGCGACCACGTGATCGGCGCCACCATCAACACCTCGGGCAGCCTGGTGATGCGCTCGGAAAAGGTCGGCGCCCAGACGGTGCTGTCGCAGATCGTGCAAATGGTGGCCCAGGCACAGCGTTCCAAGGCGCCCATGCAACGGATGGCGGACCGGGTCGCCGGTGCCTTCGTGGTGGTGGTCGTAACCATCGCCTTGCTCACGTTCTTCGCCTGGGGCGTCTTCGGCCCCGAGCCGAGCTGGGTCTTTGGCCTGGTCAATGCAGTGGCTGTACTGATCATTGCCTGTCCCTGCGCGCTGGGGTTGGCTACCCCGATGTCCATCATGGTGGCCAGCGGGAATGGCGCGACCAAGGGCATTCTGTTCCGGAACGCGGCGGCCATCGAGCAATTCCGCAAGGTCGACACCCTGATCGTGGACAAGACCGGCACGCTGACTGAAGGCCGTCCGAGCTTCGAACGGGCCTATCGTGTCGATCCGTTCACGGAAACCGAGGTGCTCCGTCTGGCCGCGAGCCTCGACCAGGGCAGCGAGCATCCGCTGGGGGCGACCCTCGTCACTGCCGCGCGTGAACGCGGCCTGGCCCTGGCGAAGGCGGAGGATTTCGCCTCGGACACGGGCATGGGGGTACGCGGTCGCGTCGATGGCCACCAACTCGTGCTGGGCAATACCGCCCTGATGCAGCAGGAACAGGTCGACGTGGCACCACTGGCGTCTCAGGCGGATGCCCTCCGGCAGCAGGGCGCCAGTGTCATGTATCTGGCGGCCGATCGAAAATTGGCCGGTCTTCTTGCCGTCTCCGACCCCGTCAAGGCCAGCACGCCCGAGGCGCTGGCGACGCTCAAGGAAGCTGGCATACGCGTCGTCATGGCCACGGGTGACGGCGTTGTCACAGCCCGGGCAGTAGCCGGTCGCCTGGGCATCGACGAGTTTCACGGCGAGGTCAAGCCGGCCGACAAGCTTGCGCTCGTTGAGAAGCTGCAAGGGGAAGGCCGCGTGGTTGCGATGGCGGGCGACGGCATCAACGACGCGCCGGCATTGGCAAAGGCCGATGTGGGCGTTGCTATGGGAACCGGCACGGATGTGGCCATGCACAGCGCCCAGATGACCCTCGTCAAGGGCGATCTGCGCGGTATCGCCCGCGCACGCGAACTCTCCGAGGCCACTATCGCCAACATGCGGCAGAACCTGGGCTTCGCCTTTATCTATAACGCGCTGGGTATCCCGCTGGCGGCGGGGTTGCTTTACCCGTTCACCGGCTGGTTGCTGTCGCCGATGATCGCGGCATTGGCCATGAGCCTGAGTTCGGTTTCAGTGATCTCCAATGCGCTACGACTCAGACGCCGCATGGCGTAGCTATTGTCATTTGTGGATTCGACTCTACCGACCCATGTCTCCTCGCCTTGCTGCCCAGATCGGGCGGGGCTAGACTAGGACAAATGCTTGGCGTGATTCATGAAGCATAGCCACAGCCCCCCCTTCACTCGCTTGCTTGCGCTGCTGTTGTTGGCGACGGTGCTCTTTGCGCGCCTTGCAATGGCCGGATACCTATGCCCGCAAGAGACCGAGGCGACAATGGGGCCGGCGGCTATGGCCACCATGACAAGCTGCCTGGAGATGGACCATGCGCAGCCGGCCTTGTGCGCTGACCATCAACAGGACGGTCGGCACTGGGCCGACAGCAACGGTCACGGACCCGATCTCGGTGTCTTGCCGACTACGGCTGGGCTTGAACACGTTCTGCCGCCCACGCCATACACCTTCCGCATCTTCCACACGGCTGACAGCGCGAACAACTCGCCTGGTCCGGTCTATCTCGCAACGGCCCGCTTGCGAATCTGATCTATCCCCACACGTGGCCCACTTCGGCCACGTGCTTGACTTTGGTGGCTCTGCCCGGGCGTGGGTGCTCTGACCCCGTTGCGGTTGAGCCAGACAAAACCGAATACTGGGGAAGATCATCATGCATTCCACTCCCAAGACTCTCGTTCTCATTTCACTCGCCGTCGCGACCGCGCAGGCGTTCGCCGGCCCGGACTGGGATGTCATCAATCGCGGGCGCACTGCAGCAGCGCAACACCCTGCGGCGACCTCCAGTACATCCGCCTCTCAGGCAGCGATGTTGGCGCGCTGCGATGCAATGATGAAACAAATGGACTCCCAGTCGACCGGCGGCGGCAGCCCGATGGGGCCTTCCGAGTCCAAGTGACTGAGGGCGCTTCGGCCGACCAGGCTAAGCACATGCATCCGTGCGATCAGGCCTCTGGCATAAGGGAGCCGCACTGGCTGTCCGTCCGCCCACTTGTCTGGTGCTGGATTGGCGCGGGGTCATTGAATCGCGATCGATAAGGAGATCGACATGAATACGAAATCACTAGTAGCCGCAACCCTAGCCGTGGTCATGCTTGGCGCCAGCGGCTGGTCCGCAGCGGCAGGTGCAACCCGTGGCGCCGAAGACGCCAAGACGGGTGCCCAGGACAAAGGGCACGACATGATGATGGACCACATGATGGGCGGCGGCATGATGGGAAGCTGCCCGATGATGGGCCTGCCACCTGGCAACGAGAAGCTTTCGATGCAGATGCATGCGGAGATGATGCAGGCGATGGGCGAGATCATGCGCAAGTACGCGGACAAGATCCAGACGCCACCGACGAAGTAAGGACGCTGTCCAGATTCGAATCATTTGAAAAAGGAGTAGCACCACCATGAAATGCAATCCGAAAGGGATGATCACCGCAGGCATCGCTCTGGCGGCAATGCTGGCAGCCGCCTATGCCCTATTGCCGCCGGTCCGAGCGCTTGTCCTGGGTATTGGGCCGTATCTCCTGCTCCTGATCTGCCCATTGTCGATGTGGCTGATGATGAAGAGCATGAGCGCGCACGACGATCAAGTGGGCGGAATGACCGAGCAAGCGCCAGAGCAGAAGCCCCATCCATTTCGAATCAAGGAGTGACAGGACGGCAGAGCGATGGGCACGCATGGCGGACGCGTACCCGGGCCGCCAACGAAGAGAGAGGTAACACGTGAACAAATCGTTGAATATGGAGAGTCCTCTTGATCGTGTTCGCCATCATCGGCGTGCTCGCATCCCTTGGCGCGGTAGGCATGCTCGTGATGCATCAACGCATGATGGGCGGGTTCAGTCTTTGCTAGCCCGGGTGCAAGCTGGGGAGCAGCGCCTGAAGCAGGCGGGCAAGTGCGTGCCCTCCTGCCATGGCGAAGCAAGGGGACTCGGCAACCTTGTGGGAAATTGATGCTTGCAAGGCAGGAAGAGCAAGACCTGGCCCACCGCTTCGCGGCGGACTATGAGGCGTATCGCAAGCGGGTGCCCGTGTTCTTGCCGGGCCGCTGCCAATGGGCGCAGCTATTCGGCAAGCTCTGGGAGTGAGCGGTTGGGCAGCCAGTCACGTTGCTGGCCACATGCCCCCGGGATTGGAGTAAATCGCCATGAACAATCCGACGGCAGACACACAGAACGCACGCCAGCGCCGATTGCTTCTGCTGGCCACCGGCGCCATGGGAGGCGTAGGCCTGGTCGGCGCCATGGTGCCATTCGTGGCCAGCATGGCGCCAAGCGACGCCGCAAGGTCGCGGGGCGCGCCCGTCGATGTGAGCCTCGGCGCCGTGGAGCCAGGGGGACTCGTCACCGTCGCCTGGCGCGGCAAGCCCGTCTGGATACTGCACCGGACCCGCGACATGCTGGCGCGTCTGGGCAGGCACGATCGCCTGTTGAGCGATCCCCTGTCCCAGAAGGACCAGCAGCCCGCGTATGCGAGTAATGCGACACGCTCGCTCCGCCCGGACTTCTTTGTGGCGGTAGGCATCTGTACCCATCTGGGATGCGTACCGACCTATCGCCCGGACGTCGGCGCGGCGGACTTGGGGGATGACTGGCCTGGTGGCTTTTTTTGCCCTTGCCATGGTTCCAAGTTTGACCTGGCCGGCCGCGTGTTCCGCAACGTCCCAGCGCCGCTCAATCTGGAGATCCCACCGCACGCGTATCAAGGCGAAACCCGTCTGGTGATCGGCCAGGATCGCAATGGAACCGGATGATGACTTACCCCGACAGTGCACTGCTGATCGTCCAACCCTGCGTTGTCAAGGAGGCGCCCATGAGTACCAAATGTGTTATTGCCATCGTGCCCTCTGAGCTTTTGGAGAAGCTGGAGAGGCGCCTCGCAACCGTCCACGCGCCCGGATTGACCGCAACGAAAGTCAAGGGGTACGGCGAGTATCGGAATTTCTTCTCGAGCGATCTGACCACCGTGCACACCAAGATCGAGATCTTCGCGGAGGAAAGCGACGTCGAGGCCATCACCAAAGCGATCATCGAGGTAGGACAATCCACCGTGCCAGGCGCCGGGATTGTGGCGGTAATCGCCGTCGAGAGGTTCTTGCATCTACACGTTCCCCCGGGAGCGTCAGTGGATACAGCCGAATGACCCGAATCGGCTGGTGCGTTGGGTGCCGGCGGGGATGAGCGCCCATGAATGCGGCGAGGCACAGATCGGCCGCAGGGCCAGATAACGATGCCCGTTGAACGGAGTTGCGGCGGCACGTGGCACCGGTCGGAATGCAAGTGGCACGAGCCGCGGCATTGCGTGGCCGGTAATTCAGTTCCAGAGGTGGGCTATGCAAATTGGCATGGCAGTGGCGCGTACGGGCGACACCGGGCGAGTATGGCGCTTGGCTCCGGGGCAATTCCTCCTGGGGCTGCTCCTCGTCACGTGGCTCTGTATCGCGGGCGCCGCTGGCGTTTCCCGCGCCGTGGGCGAGGAAGATCTTCTGCCGCCTGAGCGGGCCTTCCGCTTTGCGGCCCGGCAACTCGACGAACACGCCATCGAGGTGCACTTCGACATCGCGGACGGCTATCACCTCTACCGTGAGCGATTCGCCTTTGCTGCCCGGCCGGCAGGGGTGAAGCTCGGTACACCTGTGCTTCCACCAGGGCAGGTTAAGTACGACGAGGCGTTTGGCAAGGAGATGGAGATCTACCATGGTGGCGTCAAGATTCGCGTGCCAGTGGAGGTCACTCCTGCGGATGGCGAATGGACGCTGGTCGTGACATCGCAAGGCTGCGCCGACAAGGGAATCTGTTATCCACCGATGGAGAGCGTGTACAAGGTGGGCGGCAGCCCGCTCGGCGGCCTATTTGATAAGCGCGAGGGTGGCACGCCAATGGCGATGCTTGTGCCACCGACTGCAGTAACCTCTCCCGGAGCGGGCGAATACCAGGGCGGGCATGCGATACCGGAGATCGTGCCACATGGCGATGACGGCGACCGCATCATTCGCGCGCTGACCAGCCACCAGCTTGGGGCAATCGCGCTGCTCTTCCTCGGCTTCGGCCTGCTGCTGACGGTCACGTCGAGCGTGCTGCCGATGGTGCCGATCCTGTGGTCCATCGTCGTGGGCGAGCACGTGACACGCAGCCGTGCGCTGATCATCTCGCTAGACTACGTGCTCGGCTTGGCGGTAGCCTATGCCGGCGTCGGCATGGCCACCGGGTGGCTCGGTGAGAGGGTCTTGACAGGGCTGCAGACGCCCTGGGCGCTCGGGGCCTTCGCCACGTTGCTCGTGGCCCTGGCGCTATCGATGTTCGGGCTCCGCGCGCTGCTGCGGCAGCCCCGATCGACGACATCCGCACGGCAGCTGGATCGTCGGGCTGCCGCAGCACTGGGGGCGATGTCCGCGTTGGCCGTCGCGCGCATCATGCCGGCGCCGCTATCGAGCACGCTCGCCTATCTCGCACGAACCGGTGATGCCATGACCGGAGGCGGTGCGTTATTCGCATTGGCGATCGGCATGGGGGTGTCGCTGGTGCTGGCCGGCGTCGCCGCCGGCAATCTCCCGCCGCGCGCCGGGCACTGGCTGGAGGTGACCAAGCGTTGCCTTGGCTTTCTGCTGCTGGGCGAGGCGATCTGGGTGATCACCCCGCTATTGCCACCCTGGGCCGTGATGGCAACGTGGGCCGCGCTGCTGCTGATCGCCGCAGTTTTCCTGGGCGCCTTCGATTCGCTTGGCCCCAAACCGCATGGCGTGGCCCGGCTGGGCAAGGGCCTGGGCCTGATCGCCGCGCTGGCGGGAACCATCCTGTTGGTCGGGCTGGCGTCGGGCGGGCGGGATCTGCTGCAGCCTCTGTCGCACCTGCGCACTCGCCAGTCGTCGCCAGCCACCGCCGCCGACCACGCGGTGGTGCACTTCGCGCGGATCCGCTCGGTGGCCGAGCTCGACGCACGTCTGGCGCAGGCCGTTGCGGCCCGCAAGCCGGTACTGCTCGATTTCTATGCCGACTGGTGTGTCAGCTGTAAGGAGATGGAGACGACTTTCAACGATCCCAGAGTTCAGACGGAGTTGGCCGGGGTTGTCGTACTTCGAGCTGATGTGACACAAAACAACGCCGACGACAAGGCGTTGCTAAAGCGCTTCGGCCTATTCGGGCCGCCCGGCATCATCTTGTTCGGCGCCGATGGGCGAGAGAGCCCGGTGCGGGTCATCGGCTATCAATCCGCATCGCGTTTCCTTGATAGCCTCGAGCGCGCGTTCGGTAAGGAAGGCAGGCCCTAAGGATGACATCACCGACTCCAACCCGCGAGGATAACGGCACAATCCGAAAAAAAATGGGCTATGCAGTGCGCCACTGCGATGGTGAGTCCGGCGTGCTCGTCGCACTCGGCAGCAGCCGATGGGCGTAACGTGCAATCGGGAAATCGAAAGTACCACGCAAATTGATGCCTTCCAGACGAGTCGGCGCAATCTGGCGCAAATCCTCGGCACGCATGGATTCGCCGCCGATGGCCTCAATCGCGTCCAGCGCGCGCTGCATGTGCAGCGTGTTCCAGGCCATCACGGCATTGGACAACAAGGTCAGAGCCGACGACACCGCCGCCAGCGACGCATCGTGCCGGGTCAATTCCAACGGAATCTTGCCATAGTGGATGGCCCGCTGCACCGTGTGGACCGCCTCGCCGCGGTTCAAGGCATGCTGCATCTCATGGCGGAACGCGGGATTGGTGAAATAGTCGATGAGGAAGATCGTGCGAAACAGCCGCCCGAGATGCACGCCAGCCTCATAGACGGGTTGACCTTTCGCCGCTGCACCGAAACGCATCAGCGCCTGCACTGCCGTACATTGCCCGCTTTGCACCGATGCCGCGATCCGGACCAGTTCGTCCCAGGCACGTTCGATCAAGACCAGCCGGACATCCGCGTCCGCCACCGCAGCCAATTCCGCCGGTATCTCGTGATCCCTGGGCACATGCAGGCGGCGATCGCGCAGGTGGGCAAGTCGCGGGCAGAGATCGAAGCCAAGTAGCCGGGACAGGCTCATGGCGAAATCGGTGTAGCCATGGGTATCGACCGCTAGTTGTGCCACGTCTTCCGATCCGCTCTGGCGGATGACGCCCTCAATGGCGACACCGGCCTGCCGCTCGTTCAGTAGGATCGGCTGGTCATAGAAGATGCCCCAACGGTCCCGGACATGCGTGTACATACCGATCGATGCCGTGCGCCGGCGCGGATCAGCCCGTGCCCGCCAGACTGTGCGCGTGGTCTCCAGCGACATCATGTCCGACGACGCCAGATCGGCGCGCCCCCAGTGCTGGGCGATCGGGTGCTGATGCATGAAGATCAGGACGGCATCGGCGGCCTGGCGCAGTTTGCGCTCGTCCGCGATGCGATGCATCATTTGCCGGATCGCGCTGGGCGACAACTCCGGTACCATCCGTGCGAGGTCCGCCGCCGACATTGAGGTGCCGTGCGCCAGCACTGCAGCGTAGACCATCAGCAGCTCGCTGCGCGAATGCGGTTCCCGACCCAGCAGGAGCCAGCTGAAGTGGGTGCTGCTGTCAATCTCCAGCAGGATTTCGGGCAATTGTCCACCGGGGTGCCGCTCGAACAGCGCGCGTCGCAGCGCCTCCACGGAGGCTTCCGGTTTCTTTGCCGTGAGCGGATCGATATGGATGGCGCTATCAATGTTCAGCTCCCCACGCTGGACTGCATCGCGCAACCTGGCGAGCCCCGCGTCCAGGTGCGCCACCACAGGATCGAGGAATGCCTTGGCGTCCTGCGGCAGCTTGAGATGACCGTAGAAATGGTTACGCCGGGCTTGCCAATCCTCTTTGGAGATGAGTAGGGCCGCCTGACTGCGGAAGGCGAAGCTGTGGTCCAGGAAGACCGAGCCATTGCGCATCGCCACCCGCAGGGCAAACAGCGTCCCCCACTCGAAGGCGGCCAGGGCCCGCTTGCGATCCAAGCCCTCCAGTGCTGGCTGCCAGGCGCGTCCCAATCGAACCATCACCCGATCAGGGAGCCAGTCGGCCCTGCGCGCATAGAGCTTGCGCAGTACCTCCATTGCCTCGATCACCGGGTGGGCCGACTGTGCCGCAAATGGCAGATGAACCAGTCTGCCCAGCAAGGCACGGGATAGCCTGTGTCGCGACAGGAGTTGCGCGCGGATGAGGCTGGCACGGCTCGATAGATGCTGACCAGCTGCCTCGTCAGCCAGAGTGCTCAGTTGCTGACAGAGGGCATCCCTTGTCAGCGTCTCGTCTGCGACCAGCGCTTTGACGGCGGCAGCGAATTCCCGCAACTTGGTACCTGGGTCCGGTCGGCCCGCGTCAATTAGGCGTCCGGCATCGTTGACGCATTTGCGAATCCAGTGCCGCAGCATGGACGACAATTGATCCGTGGCCGCGCATAAGGCATAGCGTAAAAAGCAAGCCGATTCCAGGCGGCGGGACTGTTGCGCGACCCGCTTGCTGACCGACGCCGGGCGGTTGGCACAGCGCCGCGCATAGTGCCGCACCACCGCCTCATTGCAGGCCGCCGGCCAACCGCTGTGGATGCCCAGCTTGTACAGGCGGTCGATCTTGTCGAACAACTCGCCCATCTGATGGGTCGAATTGCGTAGCGGGACAGCCCACAGCCATTGTTGTAGGCTCGGCCGGTCGTTTTCTGGCCGCGGTAGCAGGGCACCCCACGCATCGAGGGAGACCTCGCCGTAGGCCTGCACCAGCGCGTCAGCCAGGGCCGACTCGAATGCCTCTCCGGCCTGGCTGATCAGCCGCTTCAGCGCTCGGTCATGCGGAATCAGGATGCGATGCTCATAGAGCCAGCGCTTCAACTCGTGCAGCAGGTCACTGCGGCTCGGTTGCCCTGCCAGCCGCTCCTTGAGCCAGCGCGTCACGTAACGTCGCTGATGCTCTGCCATCGGGCTGAACCCCAGGGCTTGGTAGGCCAGCATCTGATGGTCCACCAAGGTATCGGTGCGCCCGTCATACAGCGCGCTCAGCGTGCCCATGTCCGGCGGCGTGATGCCGAGTTGCGCGCCCACAAAGGCCCAGAGGAATTTTGGCACCTGCTTGTAGGCATCGAGGGTGCGCCCCGTCATGCGGACAAAGCCAATGTGAACGGCACAGGCCAAGCGGTACAAATGGCTGCGCCGCGCGTCGATCAGGGCCCGCTCTTTGGCGGAGAAGGTGAAGAACGTGGCAAGCTCAAACTCGCTGAGTTCGCTCGGAATCTGCCGCATGCCCAGATACGCAAGTTGCCAGTGATCCATCGCGCTCTCCCAAGCGTAAGACGGACCGCCGAGGTTATCGGCAATGAGACCGGGACGCAACGTTTCGACACAATAAGTGCGCTATGAGGCAATCGCGCCCAACTGGCGACAGTAGACAGCAACTTATTGATTTACCGGGGTATTTTCCCGGACGCTGCCCGGGAACCCGCGTGAATGCTAGGGGTGGCTACCCCGGTAAATTGCAGCGAAATCAAGGAGACACCCCATCGGGAGAAAAACGGAAAAGTGATGATAAATATTACACCGTAATACGTCATAAATCCAATTTTCTTGGCAATACTTTAGACATAACTGCGCTTATGTCTATATTTCTCAACCGGCTGCCGCCCCAATTTGCACCTCGGGCCTTGGGCTGAAACGTGCTAGCATTGCAATCAATGCAAGCAGGAGACTGTGATGGCGACGCTGACCATTCGAAACGTGGATGACGAATTGAAGGCCCGGTTGCGGATCGAAGCCGCTCAGCACGGCCACTCCATGGAGGAGGAGGTGCGTGAAATCTTGCGGCGTGCGCTCAGCAAGCCGCCCGCTCGCGGTGGCCTGGGCAGCCGGCTGCGCCAGCGCTTTGCCACGCTGGCCGATCCCGGGCTGGAACTGCCCGCGCGGGTCGAACCACCACGGTCCCCGGAGTTGCCTGAATGATCGTGCTTGACACCAATGTCTTGTCAGAGTTGATGCGGGCCGAGGCGGAGCCGGCCGTCATCGACTGGCTCGATCAACGGGCATCAGATACCCTGACCATTACTGCCGTGACCGTTGCTGAACTGCTGTACGGCATTGCTCGTCTGCCCGACGGACGCCGCAAGTCCAGGTTACGGGACGCCGCGGTACAGATGCTCGACGAGGAATTCGCTGACCGGGTGCTGCCATTCGACGAGAACGCCGCCGTGCACTACGCCGCCCTCGTGTCCCAGCGCGAACGAGCGGGTCGTCCGATCAGCATGGCCGATGCGCAAATTGCCGCCATCTGTCGGCACCACGCGGCCACCTTGGCCACGCGCAACGGCAAGGACTTCGACGGGATCGGCGTGATGCTGGCCAATCCTTGGGGGAATTGATCGGGGCGGCTGAAGTCATCGACAAGCGCGACAAGCCCCGGCTCTTGATCGCTACCGACGAACTGATGGCCAAACTGGCCCGCTGCCGCGGTCTCCCTTTTTCACGTACTCCAATGCGGGGTAGAGCAAGCAGTCGTGTCACCAGCCGCCATTTGAACCAGTCGCTGGTTTTTTGACCTTTTGACGCTGATGAAGCGTGTCGTAAAACAGGTGTTTGGCGACAGGCCGCCGGGGACCAGCAAAAACGTTCGTGCGGGGAGAACAGGGGAAACGGAAAAAATAGTACGTTAAGGATTTTCACGCGTCCGTAACGGTCGAAATTGGGCGTGGTTCAAGAACGGCTTATTTTGGGTCACACGGGCGAGCGAAATACTTCCACCGAAGCAATGGAATTTTAATGATTTGGGAGTCGCACCGGGAGGCTTGCGGCCTCCCACAGCTCAGGCTCGCAGTGGTTGAAGCGGGCCCAGGCCGAGGAGCGTGAGCCAGTGGGGATGCTCTTGGCCAGTCATGAGCTGGGTCGGACTTTTACCGACTCGTTGCGGGACCCGGCTGCGCAGGAAGCACCGATGGTTCAGAAAAAACTGAAGCAGGTCCAGGTACGAGCCACCGAGCTGACGGCGCAGCGTGAAGTAGTTGCGCAGCCTCGAGTTCAGGTTTTCAACCATGGCGCTGCTTCGGGGTGTCTGCGCCATGGCCTGCGCCATGGCGTCGAAGACGGCATGCGTATACCGAAGCAAGAGTGTCAACCAGTTCGCAAGCAAAAGTGTCACCTCAGTCCAAGCATTGACGGCGAGATCAAAATCTTCTTTCCGATCAAATACTTAATCGAAGCGAAGCGAAAGTGCCACCGCCCTTCGTATCAATCAGCCTGGACCAGCTTCTAGCTTTGATACGACGGTCGGCAAAACGTCGCCACCGAGCAAACACGATGGTCAACGTGAGGTGGCGGTCAGGGCACGGGCAACCCCGAAGAATCACAATCCCAGCGCACTCCCGACATACTTCCGTGACAGCGCTTTGCGGTACCCCGTTCTCATTGGCCGAGCTTCCGTGGGCCTCCATCCATTTCCGCCATAGCTTTCACGGCACTGCGAGCAACGGTACGGTGTTTCGAGAAGCTGTACGTTCACGCGGTACGGCGCTTCATAACCGCAGTTCCGACATGCCGATTCAAGCGCGTCCCGGTGCGCTGGACACCGATAGACGGTCTCGATCTGATGTACAACACTGTGATATCCAAGCGCGATGCAGCGACGGCAGTGGCGAAACGCCGGCGCGAAGCGTCGCCGCTCAGTTGGCGCCAGAAGCGCCTCGCGCAGCGTTGTTTTCGGCAGGCCAAGTGTGCCGTGTAATCGATCGATGTCGACGACACTGAGCTCCGGCACTATGCCCTCATAGGGATCGATGTCCGGGCCCATTAGATTGGCGACAACCGTCCCCGACAGCGCGTTCGCCTTCTGGAACTTCCACAGGATCGAAACGAGCGATTCATAGGGTTCGATCCATTTCCGCTGGAATAGGTAACCCAGGGCTGGCGATAGCTTAGCCTCGTCGAGAGTGAGAATCGGAAATCTCGGCGGGCTGAGCAACACTTCGCTAGGCGGCAGCAAGGACGCGTCCGGTTGCATGGCGTGACTGGACATAGCCGGAATGCCGTACCGCGTGCGCCCATAAGGCGGGGTCAGGACGATAGGCGGAATCGTCCTTCAGTTCGCTCTCCTTGAGCACGATCTCGACTGCCCGCGCGAATGACTCCATCGGGATCGAAAGTTGCCCCGGGAGATTGGCTCTGTTATGCGCGCTCTCGAACGCCTGCCACAGCACGCCGGCGTCGCTGACCAGCCTGTAACCAGCGTCGAAAGCCGCGGGTACATAGAAGCGAGTAAAGCTCCATTGGCTATCCGCAGGATATGCGGTCTGATCGTACCCATTAAGACACGTCGCCACGTCTTCCGCATTGCGAATACCATGGAAAACCAACTCTTCCACCATCAGGCGCGCGACGATCTGGGTCTTCCCGGCAACTTGCAACGCGGTCTTCTGTGCGAGGAGTTCCTGCTGACCGACGAGGAAGGTAAACAACTTGATCTGCTGCCGATCGAGACAGTCGTGGACATCACGCAGCCACTCGTACTCGTTATCGTTGTAGCGCTGTGCCTCGTCGCAGAAAAGCAGCACCGTTCCGCTTCCCGCCCGTGCTGCGGCCTCGCGGATCCGCAGAGCAAGACGCATACGTTTGGATGGATTGGAACCTGCGTTCGGATCCGGATCGCCAACGGCCTCTAGCAGATTCGCAAAGAACGGGCCTTCGGCATGCCGCGGCTTGTGTTCACATTGCGCGTGGTAGCTCGTCATCTTCGGATGATCGCGCGCAAGCAGTAACCGCACGTATTCGATCGCCCGGGTCTTGCCGACGCGGGAAGGGCCATGTATCAGCGCTCCCATGACCCGGTAGCGTAGACATCGATCAACCAATTCATAGAGGGCTTCGATCGCAGGCGTGGCGATACGATAGTTGCCTGTAACAAGTGGGTGAAGCGACGGGTCAATCGCGCGCTGAAACTGAGAGGCCATGGCACACCTCGAAATGGAAGAGACAGGGTTAGAAGACTTGTCCAGTCCCGATAGTAAGTTTACGCGGCTGCGCCGGTGGTTGAGGCGCAATCGGGACACTGTGAGGCGCTGCGGCGCCCGGTGCAGCTGCCGTAGACGCGCAGGCTTGCCGCATGGTGGGCGGCGCCTTGGCAGGCGTACGCGTTGTCGGGGCACTGGCAAGCGTCCGCACGGTCCGCGCGTATTCGGTCGCCGCTTTCCGACTCGTCTTCGCCTGCGCGAGCTTTGCCTCCAGATATGCCTCTATCGGATTCGATTCGTCCTGATGGCCTCGGCGCCGGTCCCGCAGCTTACGGATTTCCTGGCGCAGCTTCAGGTTGTGGGGTACGACGCCCCAGGCACCTTGTGCGTCGAGGACACCTAGCTCCGACCCATCCGGGAGAAAGGCTCGTACGCATCGCAGATCGTCTGCATTCAGGTAGACGAGAATCTCCTTGCCGACCAATCGCGTGCTTCTTGCAAGTACGCCGCTCGTGTAGCGCACGCCGTATAGATTGATGTGCGGCCGCACACCCTGCTCAAGATAAGCGCGTACACGACAACGACGCGCCGCTTGCATCAAACATAGAGTACGCCGATGTTGCTCAGTGAGCCGCGTCAGGACGGTTTGTCGCGTGCTCACGTGGTACTCGATCGCCTCAAGCGGAGTCACGTTGTTCAAACCGGTATGCGGCGTACCGTTGTACGTCGTGATCGCATACTCGACCAGCTCCTCCAATTCGTCGAGCGACACGTATAGGCGAAGATCGCCCTTCGGATCGGCAAGCGCGCGGCGCAAATCACGGGGATGCGAACCCGTGTAGCCGGGTAAGCGAGAGGACAGCCGTTGCGCCATCGTGCCAAAGAAGCGCTCAATATATGGACGCTCATCCGGAGAGTATCTTGGACCGGCATCGACAATGCAGCCTGTGAATTCACACATCGCCCTCAGGGTTTCGCTCGTCAGATTTGCCTTTGCGTTGTCGAGTTTCATCCATTCCCAGGTGACATACGAAAGCTCTGGCCACCTCTGCGATGGAAGTCCACATTCCGGCTCATAGCCAAGTCCGTCTAGAGAGAACGCGCGGGCCGGATGGGGCTCCAAGGCCTTCTCGATTGTCTTGATCACGTCGTAACGGCAATATTCTCGCGCCAGCACAAGGTTGTAGCCCAGGACCGCACGCGTGCAGACGTCAATGATTGCTAACAGCCATACTCGTTCAATCTCAAACTCATGTTCAAATCCAAGCGGATCGCGGGCGACCACCTTAAGCCTAAGATCGAGCCGATGGCCGTCGAACTCGACGATCTGGTAAGGACGCGTCGCCGCTGGACTACCCTCTCCGGCTTCCCGATGTGGCAACCCCTTGAGATGCGTGGCTCCAGCTGCGCGTGCCGCCAGACCAAAGCTGCGTAACATTTCTGATTTGAGAAACCCAGACAATGAGCGAATGGCACGTCCTGCCGTATTGAATGGATAATCTGTCGCCTTCAGGCCTACCGCCCTGCACTGCCGCAGGAATTCGTCATGAATGGCTTGTAGTCCGCGCAGCCGTGTCTGCAATCTCCCGTCGGTATTGACTTGCTCGAGCAGGCCCCGGCGGCGCCGCTTGACCTGCAAGCGCAGCCAATCACTAAGCGGCGGGTAGCGCTCAAAAAGTTGCGACAACGCACCGGCTCCGCCAGAATTCCCGCGCTCTCCACCGAAGTTTACTGAGCTAACTCGCGCGTATTCTGCGATCCGCATATAGCGCCCTAACGCGCGAAAGCCGTATGGCCGTCCATCCGAGTGGGGTGCCATGGCTCGTTCCAGCCATCGATACAGCTCGCGCCGGTTCACCCCAGTCGCCTTCTCGATCTGCCTGAGCGAATCACCTTCGGCATAGCGCACTAGAGCCTGCCTGCGTCTCTCAAACGCACGCTGCTGCACGGTATCGAGCTCTGTATAGGCCACCTCCGGCCATGACGCGAGGTCGAGAGCTTGCAACTCCGATTTGCGGCGGTTCATGAGTTCTTGCCTACTACAGCGAACGACGTTTGCAAGGACAGCGAGTGAGTGTGTAGGTCTGGCGCAGCAACCTGACCGGCATGCAGTAGGCCGAAGAGTGCTGCGCGGAGCAACACGGGATCCGCGTGAGAACACTTGCGCTCGAGTGTCACTAGTTGTTGCGGACTCTCCAGGCAGCGCTCGACCGCTCGGGATAGTGACCATGTAACGAGCCCTCGATTTGCCACAATGCACGGCAGCATCCGCTGCCAATTGCAAATCCAAACCCTTGCGGCAGCCAGGTCGGCCGATGTCACTCTGCGGATGGAGAACGCCCCCTCGTCCAGTTCATTCCCAGCAGGTCCTGCCTTCAGATCCAGGCCGGCGTCTGCAAGAAGCACCAATTCTTGACGATCCCCGTATCGAACCCAGAAGTCCGCGATCCGGACCTTTCCACCGAACTGTACGTAGCCGGGGCGTTCGCAAAAGGCAGTCACCAGTGGATCCGCCTCGAGTAGCAGCCACAAATCTAGCAAAGCACGACGATAGAACGTCAGCCGTCTTCCCAGCTTCGGGCTGAAGGCTTCAAGCCGGTGGGCGCCAGCAGGGCGGGCGAGCGCAACCGGCTCCGTGAATTGCGGAGAAAGTTCCATCGGATCAAGACCTTACGAACAGGTTTCGAAGTCTAGGATGCGAGGTGGCAAACTTCAGCGGCACTGTGTGAGAAATTGCACTTTCACTTCTGAAACAAACGAAAGCAAAAGCGCCACCGGATTTGCCGAGAGGCCGGAGATGTCTAGCGTCCCGTGGTGGCACATTGGCTTCGCTCTACGGCAGCGTGCGCCAGGCGCTGGTCATCCTGAACGCACTGTTCGCCTGGCTGACGGAGGCGGGTTACCTGGCCGGCAACCCGCTCGCGCTTGCCCGCCGCCGGCGCGCGCCCGCGAAGGCGCGCATCACGCGGTATCTGAGCCACGACCTGTGGGAGACGGTGAAGGACACGGTGGCGGCCATGCCGACTGACACCGCACGCGAGCGCCTGCACGCGGCGCGCTGCCGGTGGGTGCTGACCGTGCTTTACCTGGGCGGCCTGCGCGCCTCCGAGCTGACCGCCACCACCATGGGCGCGTTCTTCTGCCGGCGCGATGCCCAGGGCATCGAGCGCTGGTGGCTCGAGGTGACCGGCAAAGGCAACAAGACCCGACTGGTGCCGGCGACCGACGAGCTGATTGCCGAACTGGCGCGCTACCGCCGCGCCCACGAGTTGCCGCCTACCCCGCAGTTCGGGGAGACGCGTCCACTGGTGCTGCCGGTGATTGGAAAAGCGGGCAGCGAGAAACCGCTGTCACGCGGCGCGCTGCACCTGATCCTGAAAGGGGTGTTCGGTATGGCCGCCGCGCGCCTGCGGGCGCGCGGGCCCGAGTGGGCACCGCAAGCCGCGGTGCTGGCCAGCGCCTCGGCCCACTGGCTGCGCCACACCGCCGGCTCGCACATGACCGACCGGCAGGTCGACCTGCGTTTTGTGCGCGACAATTTTGGCCATGCCTCGATTGCGATCACCAGCGCGTACCTGCACAGCGAGGAGGATGCGCGGCATCAAGCAACACAGGAGCGGCACCGGATCGGCTGGGGCGCCGCCAACAAGCAAGGAGCCTGACTCAATGAAGATTCGGTCGCCCTGCTCGATCAGCAATCCGACCGGACAATCCTCGTTGGGCGACGAATGCCGGTCGTAGGTATCCCACATTGATACAATCGATCTCGATCTACTTATCGACTAAGAGGACGATGGCAAAGGTGGCGACGCGCGAATGGGGGATAACCGCACCGGACACCTGCCGCGAATGCAGCACGCGGGAACTGGTCGAGGGCGGGTGGACGACAGCACTGTCCCCCATCGGCAAACAACGAACGTCCACCCGCGAAGCCGGCGAACTGCAGAGCCCGAACGCCAAGGCCGGCCTCGAGGATACCAACCCAAAAGACTCAATCGCTTTGATGCGCGGCCACGTGGCCGAGAAGGTGCGCCTCCTTGGCAAGGACGACGAACTGGTGAACGAGGTGCCGGCATGACCGAACTTATTCCGGGCAATGGCGACTACGGCAGCATGCATGGCGACATCGTCACCTTGCTGGAAGCCGCTCGTCGTGCCGCCGCCCGCAGTGTCAACGTGCTGATCACTGCCACCTACTGGGAAATCGGCCGCCGCATCATTGAGTTTGAGCAAGGCGGGCAGGACCGCGCTGGCTATGGGCAAGCCTTGCTCAAGCGGCTCTCGGCTGATCTGTCACGGAGGTTCGGGCGTGGCTTCTCGGAGCGCAACCTGGAACAGATGCGCTTGTTCTACCAGGCTTGGCCCATTGACCACATTTCGCAGACAGCGTCTGCGAAATTGCCCACCGCCCGCATCTCGCAGACATCGTCTGCCATTTCCACGGGTGACGAGATTGCCAAAGCCTTGTCCCGGAATTCCGTCGACCTGTCGGAGCTAGCCAAAGCCTTCCCGCTGCCCTGGTCGGCGTACGTCCGACTGCTCTCGGTGCGCAATGAGATGGCGCGCGGATTCTACGAAACTGAAACCCTGCGCTGCGGCTGGTCGGTACGGCAACTCGACCGGCAGATCAATAGTCAGTTCTACGAACGGATTGCCCTGTCACGCAACAAAGCCGCCATGTTGCAGAAAGCTGAAGCAGCCGAAAGCGGCGATGTCATTACACCCGAGCAGGCCTTGAAGGACCCGTTCGTGCTGGAATTCCTCAACCTGAAGGACGAGTATTCCGAATCAGACTTGGAAGAGGCGCTGATCCAGCACTTGGCGGACTTCCTCTTGGAGCTGGGCGACGACTTCGCCTTCGTCGGGCGTCAGCGCCGTCTACGCATCGACGACAGCTGGTTTCGCGTCGATCTGCTGTTCTTCCACCGCCAGCTCAAATGCCTGCTGGTCATCGACCTCAAGATCGGCAAATTCAGCCATGCTGATGCCGGCCAGATGCACATGTACCTGAACTACGCCCGCGAGCACTGGATGAAGCCGGGCGAAAACCCGCCCGTCGGGTTGATCCTGTGTGCGAGCAAGGGTAGCAACGAGGCGCACTACGCGCTGGAGGGCCTGCCGAATAAGGTGCTGGCCGCCGAATACCAGACCGTGTTGCCTAACGAGAATCTGCTGGCCGCGGAACTGGCTAGGACAAGGCGGGAGTTGGAGGCACGGCTTGGCCGGGCTAGCGACGTAGAGGGCGGCGAATGAATGCGCGGCCAGAGACTATGCTGTCGAGCGCGCCGCAATCCGAAGCGAACCGGTGTGCGTCCGCGCTTGCTATCGGCGACGCTGGCACGGTTCTTCCACAGTAGGAGCATGTCAATGCCGGACGTAAATCCAAAGCCCGCCCGCAAAACCTCGCCCTCCTGGAGCGATGTCAAAACCAAGCTGGCCGACTTCGACAGTGCCGGCCTGATCGAGCTGGTACAGGCCCTGTACGTGGCGAGTAAGGACAACCAGGCCTTCTTGCACGCCCGGTTTACGCTAGGCCAGGATGTGCTCAAGCCATACAAAGTGACCATCGACCGCTGGCTGTGGCCGGATGTGTTCAGAAACCAGGACACCTCGGTAGCCAAGGCGAAGAAGGCGATCTCGGAGGACAAGAAGGCCATTGGCCAGCCTGATGGGTTAGTCGAGCTGATGGTGTTCTATTGCGAACGGGCGTCCGGCTTCAGCGCCGACATTGGATTCCAGAACGATGGCTATTTCGACGCCTTGGTACGGATGTTCGAGCAGTCGCTGCAAATGATCGCTGCCTTGCCCGATACACAGCGGCGGGCACTCTGGGCACGTCTTGCCCAAGTGCGCCGCATCAGTGACAAGTTCGGCTACGGGGTGGGCGATGACATGGATGCATTGCTTGCCGAGTATGGAGTCGATGGCTGACCGTGATGCGTTCGCCGCGCTGCAAGCCGAGAACGCCCGTCTGATCGCGTTACTGGAATCGCATGGCATCGCGTGGCGCTTGTCACCGAAGGAGGCCGCGCCCGGCGTTCAGGAAGCGGAGCGGTCGCACTTTTCCACGGTCGACAAGGTGGCGCTGTTCCGCCGGTTGTTTCGCGGCCGCACGGATGCCTACCCGATCCGTTGGGAAAGCAAGTCCACAGGCAAGTCTGGCTACGCGCCGGCTTGCGCCAACGAATGGCGCGCCGGCGTTTGCGAGAAGCCGCGCATCAAGTGCGGCGACTGCGGCAACCGATTGCTGATTCCGCTCTCGGATCAGGTTATCTACGACCATTTGGCCGGTGAGCACACGGTGGGCATCTATCCGCTGCTCGAAGACGACACCTGCTATCTCCTCGCCGTCGATTTCGATGAGGCCGAGTGGCGGGACGATGCCCGTGCCTTCGTGCAGTCCTGCGGTGAACTCGGTGTACCGGTTGCGCTTGAGATTTCCCGTTCCGGCCAGGGCGCGCATGCCTGGGTCTTCTTTGCGGGCAAGGTGTCGGCGCGCGATGCGCGCCGCCTGGGCACAGCCATCATCAGTCACACCTGCTCGCGCACCCGACAGCTCAAGCTGGCGTCCTATGACCGTCTGTTTCCCAACCAGGACACGATGCCCAAAGGTGGCTTCGGCAATCTGATTGCCCTGCCACTGCAGAAGCGACCGCGTGAGCAGGGCTGTAGCGTGTTCGTCGATGCCAATTTTCATCTCTATCCCGACCAGTGGGCGTTCCTGGCGTCAGTCCAGCCGATGGCGCCGCACGACATCGAGCCAACCATCTTTCGTGCCACCGGTAGCGTCCACCCGCTGGATGTCACCTTCATCGGCGATGAGGATTTGGCCACACCATGGAAGCACGAAGCTTCGACGGCAACGAAGCTCAGAGGCAAAATGCCGGAGTCGCTGACCGTGACATTGGCCAACCTAATCTATTTTGAGAAGGCGCAACTGCCGCAGCCTCTAGCCAACCGCCTGATTCGCCTGGCGGCATTCCAGAACCCCGAGTTCTATAGGGCGCAAGCGATGCGGATGTCGGTGTGGGACAAGCCACGCGTGATCGGCAACGCAGAAAACTATCCGCAGCACATTGCCCTGCCGCGCGGCTGTCTTAATGCCGCGCTAGGGAATCGCTGATTAAATCAGTGCGCGAGTCATCGAGGCATTGGGTGAGCGCGTTGTCATAAGCGTGTTCATGGTTCAGGTCCTGTGATGAAGCGACAGATCAGTTTT
>NZ_CAJZAI010000027.1 GCF_914271435.1 Cupriavidus laharis
GGCCCGACCGGCGCTTTGCCGTCAAACACCCAAGGTAGGAGCCCGGTGCCCGAATCGGGCACGCCGGGATCTGTGCGGGGGGTGCCCAGCAATGGGCATTCCTACCGCGATTTCCTTACGCCATGCTGACAGCGCGGTGCCTGCTGTCAGCCCCACTGTTCTGTGGTCGGCCTTATCCGGATGTTGGTTGCGACACTTCGCGGCATCCGCGCAGCGGCCAGTGGCGTTCCCTTCCTCCACGATCGTCATCTAAGTGTTTTCCCCGGTGTGGCGCCATGCCCCGTGTAAGAAGCAGGTAAGGGGCAGGTCTTACCTTATCGTCACGGACCGGGGCTGAGACCACCACGCATGCGCCGGCTGGCGCATGCGCTGTCAGCCCACGGCCATCCCGTAGCACGATTGGCAGGAGACACAAATGAAGGAAGAACTGGTCGCAAGACTGAAAGAGAACCCAAGGTACCTCAAGCTCGTGCACCATCGCTCGCGGCTGGGTTGGGCACTGACCGCCGTAATGCTCGTGATCTACTACGGGTATGTGCTGCTCATCGCGTTCGACAAGGAACTCCTCGCCACGAAGACGGGTACTGGTGTGATGACCTGGGGCATGCCGATCGGCCTGTTCGTGATCCTCTTCACCGTTGTCATCACCGGCCTCTATGTGCGCCACGCCAACCATGCGTATGACGAGCTGACCGAACAGATCAAGCGGGAGGTGGCATGAAAGCGAACCAGGCCATCATTGCCGGCAGCGCGTTGCTGCTTTCCACCGCCGCGCTGGCCGCGGGCGGAGACCTCGGGCAAGCGGTCCGGCAGCCGACCAACTGGACGGCAATCGGCATGTTCGTGCTGTTCGTGATCGGCACGCTGTTTATCACCAAGTGGGCGGCCAAGCGGACCACGTCGGCCGCCGCGTTCTACACGGGCGGCGGTGGCATCACCGGCTTCCAGAACGGCATGGCGATCGCCGGCGACTACATGTCCGCAGCATCGTTCCTCGGCATTTCCGCGGCGGTCTATACCAATGGCTATGACGGTTTGATCTATTCCATCGGCTTCCTGGTCGGCTGGCCGGTCATCACCTTCCTGCTGGCCGAGCGTCTGCGCAACCTTGGCCGGTTCACGTTCGCCGACGTTGCGGCGTACCGTTTCAAGCAGGCGCCGATCCGCGCGTTCGCGGCGTCGGGCACGCTGGTGGTGGTGGCGTTCTACCTGATCGCGCAGATGGTCGGTGCAGGCCAGCTCATCAAGCTGCTGTTCGGGCTGGAGTACTGGGTCGCGGTGGTCATCGTGGGTGGGCTGATGATGGTGTACGTGCTGTTCGGCGGCATGACGGCGACGACCTGGGTGCAGATCATCAAGGCCTGCCTGCTGCTCGGCGGCGCGACTTTCATGGCCGTTATGGTACTGGCGCAGTACCATTTCAGCCCCGAGGCGCTGTTCGCAAAGGCGGTCGAAGTCCATGCCAAGAAGGACTCGATCATGAGCCCGGGCAACTTCATCAAGGACCCGATCTCGGCGATCTCGTTCGGCATTGCGCTGATGTTCGGCACGGCCGGCCTGCCGCACATCCTGATGCGCTTCTTCACCGTGCCCAATGCCAAGGAAGCACGCAAGTCGGTGTTCTGGGCGACCACGTGGATCGGCTACTTCTACATCCTGACCTTCATCATCGGCTTCGGCGCGATCGTGCTGGTGGGTACCAACGCGACCTTCCAGGACGGCAGCGGCAAGCTGCTGGGCGGCGTCAACATGGCGGCGGTGCACCTGGCCAGCGCGGTCGGCGGCAACGTGTTCCTCGGCTTCATCTCGGCCGTGGCGTTTGCGACGATCCTGGCGGTGGTGGCCGGCCTGACGCTCGCCGGGGCATCGGCCGTATCGCATGACCTGTATGCCACAGTGTTCAAGCACGGCAAGGCGACCAGCTCGATGGAGTTGCGCGTCTCGCGCATCACGACCGTCATCCTCGGCATGGTCGCAGTGGTGCTCGGCATCGTCTTCGAGAAGCAGAACATCGCGTTCATGGTGTCCCTGGCCTTCGCCGTCGCGGCCTCGGCCAATTTCCCGGTGCTGTTCATGTCGGTGCTGTGGAAGGGGTGTACGACGCGCGGCGCGACGATCGGCGGCTTCCTCGGCCTGCTGTCTGCGGTGGTGCTGACCGTCCTGTCGCAGGCGGTCTGGGTGGACGTGTTCCACTTCAAGAATGCGCCGTTCCCGTACACCTCGCCGGCGCTGTTCTCGATGACGATCGGCTTCGTCGGCATCTGGATCGTCTCGCTGACCGACAAGTCCGCACGCGCGCGCGTGGACAAGGCAGGCTTCGAGGCGCAGGAGCTGCGTTCCGAGACCGGCATCGGCGCGGGCGAGGCGACCGCACACTAAGTGCAGCAACTTGCGGGACGTCTGCTATCTTGGATCGAGGATCAGCAACGTCCCGCCGTCGGCATGCAACAGGCAATGCGGGCGCTGGCCCCGCGCGCAACCGACGACGCCGGTGGTCACTTCTGTACACAGCGCAGGCCCTCCGGGGCCTGCGTTGCCGGAGGCAACCGACCATGAAGCCGCAACCCTTTGCAGTGACTCCCGACGCGCATGGGCGCGCACTCAACGTGGTCGGCGAGAAGATCACGGTGCTGGCACCGAATACCGCCACGCAGGGCTATGAGGTGTTCCTGCAGCAGGGCGAAGAAGGTAGCGGCCCCCCGCCGCACAGCCATGACTGGGACGAGTCGTTCTACATCACGCGCGGCACGATCGATATTGGCTACGACGACCAGGTCATCACCGCCACGGCAGGCACGTTCGTACACGTACCCGCGGGCACAGTACATCACTTTCGCTTCGGGCCAGGCGGCGGCGAGATGATCTCCGTTACCAGTCAGGGCGGAAGGGCTTCGCGCCTGTTCACCCGGATCGACGAGGAGATTCCGCCGGGGCCGCCCGATCTGGAAAAGCTGCTGGCAGTGGCGCAGGAGTGCGGCGTGACGGTTGCCGCCGGAGATTCGCCGCCTGCGTGACCGCCGGATCTGGCCATCGCCGGCAGCCAGGCCTTGCTGACGTTCGGCACAGCCTGATGCCGGGTTCGAGGCCCGCCGGCTCGACGAGCCCATCCACCCCTGGTAATAATCGCTGCAACGCCAAACTTCAGGGGTGGTGCCATGTCGCCTGTCCTGGCATTCAAGCTGGTGCTGCTGTCGCTGATCGCCATCATCGCCCTGGAGCTGCTGGCCGCGCGGTTGCGGCTGCCGCCCGCGGCGGCCTTCCTGGTCGGGGGCATCGCCATGGCGTTCGCGCCCGGCCTGCCGGCGGTCGAGCTCAGCCCGGACCTCGTGCTGCTTGTCTTCCTGCCGCCGCTGCTGATGGACGGGGCCTATTTCTCGGTATGGGATGAATTCCGGCGCAACCTCAGCGGCATCCTGATGCTGGCGATCGGGGCCGTGCTGTTCACGACGCTGGTTGTCGGCGTGGCGGTCCATCTCGTGGTGCCGGGGCTGCCATGGGCCGCATGTTTCGCGTTGGGCGCGATCGTGTCGCCGCCCGACGCGGTCGCGGCCAAGGCGGTGCTCGAGCGGGTCGCCCTGCCGCGTCGCCTGATGGCGTTGCTGGAAGGCGAGAGCCTGCTCAATGATGCGACCGGGCTGGTGCTGTACCGCTTCGCCGTTGCCGCCGCGCTGACCGGCGCGTTCAGCATCGAGCATGCCGCAGTGGATTTCTTCGTGCTCGCGCTGGGCGGGATCGCGGTGGGTTTCGGCATCGGGTTTGTGGTGGTGCGCATGATCAGGCTGCTGTCCGACGAGTATCTCGCGATTACGGCGGCCGTGCTGTCGTCATGGGTCAGCTATATCGTCGGCGAATGGGTGGAAGTCTCCGGCGTGATTGCCACGGTCACGACCGGCATGATCCTCGGCTGGTATCAGCACCAGGTCTTCTCGGCGTCGGTGAGAACCCGTGGCACGGCATTCTGGCAGGTCATGGTGTTCCTGCTGGAGGCGCTGGTGTTCATCCTGATCGGCCTGTCTCTGCGCGGCGTGATCGCACGGCATGGCGGCACCGCGGATGCGATGGCCTCTCTTGCCGTGCCGGTCACCATGGTGATCGTGGCAGTGGTGGTCTCGCGCTTCGCCTGGGTGTTTGCGACCGAGGCGCTGAAGTCGGCCTGGCGGCGTCTGGCGCAGAACAATCGTGACAGGGCGGACTGGCGGTCGGCAACTATCGTGAGCTGGGCCGGGATGCGCGGCGTGGTGACGCTGGCCATCGCACTGGCGCTTCCCGAGCAGATGCCCGGCCGCGACCTGATCCTGGTGACGGCGTTTGCCGTGATCCTCGTGACCGTGCTGGTCCAGGGCGCGACGATCGGCCCGTTGATCCGCCTGCTCGACATCCGGCGGATCGAGCAGGCATCGGGACACAAGCTCACGGAAGCGCAGGCGTGGGCACGCCTGGAAGCCGTGCAGCGCGATGCCGTTCGCCCGCTCGTATTCGACGTCGAGGGAAAGCTGCAGCATCCCCGCTTGTGGGAGCAATACAACTATCGTGCGCAGATTACCGACCGGTTCAAGGACAGTGTGATTCCTGACGAGGAGCGCTCCGCTCACTACGGGGTGGTTCTGGCCGGGCTGGCCGCCGCACGGTCGGAGCTGATCTGCATGCATCGTGCGGGCCAGCTTCATGACGAGTTGTTGCGCCATCTCGAGCGCGATCTCGATCTGCAGGAAGTGGCGGCGCTGCATGGGATCGGCGGCGTGGCCGCGGACTGAACAGGCGCGCAGGCCGGCAGCAAGGCCGTCAGGCGCTCGCCGTGGAAATCAGGGGGTTACCCAGTGAAAAGGTGGTTAGCGATGTGGGCAGTGATGATCGCGGCGCTGCTGTCGGCCGCAGCGGTTGCGGCAGACTTCGGCAGCAAGGGCGGGCCCGAACCCGCCAACGTCGACCAGATTGCCGACCTTCTTCGCGCGGATCCTTATGACCTTGAGCTGCTGATCAGCTTCGGCACCTCGAAGGGGGGATCGGCCGGTCATATCGCAGTGGCCATCCGCGACCAGTTGCCTGGCGACGACCTGGTCTACTCGGCCAACTTCTACGCTGACCGCGACAGCAAGCACGCCACAGGCTATTACACCGACGACCTGATGGTGGCTATCCCGAAGAAAGAGTACCTGTTCAGGACGGTCTCGTCGGTTGCGGAAACGGCCTCGTTCGGCCTGGACTTCGGCGAGATCTACAAGCGCTCGGTGATCGGCGTGCGGGTGCGCGGCGTGCCCGCGAGCGACAAGCAGGCCCTGGCGGCCTACTTCGGGCGCATCAATGACGACTTCCATCGGCAGGCCAGGAACACCGAGTATCACCGGGGCGAGGTCAGGTACGACTACTTGCGCCTCAACTGCGCCAAGACCATCGGCGCTGCATTCCGGTACGGTGCCGGCTACAAGGACCTGGAGGTCACAAGCGCCAGGGTGCTGTCCGGACGGCGGGTGGTAGCGGCCGCCAACGCCAACGTACCGACCGAGATGGCGATGAAGCTCATACGGGAGTGGGGCAAGCGCGGGTATGGCATGGATGTCGTGCTGTACAAGAAATACGGTGGCTCGACCTATGTGGACCCGCTCGAAGAGGAAAAGGTGGCCTTCAAGGACTTGCCCAATCGCTTTCCCTCAGTCTTGTCGCTGGATTTCCGCAGGGACCAGGGAGCCTACCAGGACTTCGACAACCTGTTTGCCATGTACCTGCTGTACAACCTGGGCCGATACAGCGTGCGTGTCGACGAGCGGACGCTGCTGCTCGAGATCGAGAAAGAGAAGGAGCCGATGGCCTACGCCGAGGCCGCCGAACTGGCCAACCGGAGCGCCAGGTCGGACAGCAGGAATTTCCGCCGCGGCAAGCTGTTCCGGCCGCTTGGTACCCGGATCGGGGAGGCGCCGGACAACACGCATCTTTATGACTTCCCGGATGCTGGCGTCCAGCATCGACAATGAGCGGTCTAAACGCATGTTTGACCACGTCAAATTCGGAGTCAGCGACTATGCCGCGAGCAAGGCGTTCTTCCCATACTGTGTTGCCGTGGGGCTGGCATGCTTCAGGCGACGGCACCTGGCGGCGCATGGCGTGCCAGGAAGCGGTCCAATTGGCCAGCGAACGCCTTGCTATCCTGTGGAGCGTACGGTGCTGGTCCGCCGGTATCGACGCCCGAGCCGCGGAGCTGATCCATTACCTCGCGCATCGTTACGCGCTCCTGGATATTCTCACGGCTAAACCAGCTTCCTCGTGGGTCGAGCACATGGGCGCCCTTGTCGAGGGCAGCGGCGGCAAGCGTGATGTCCGCCGTAATGACGAGGTCACCGCTGCTGACCAGCTCGATGATGCGGTCATCGGCGACGTCGAAGCCCGCCGGCACTTGCAGTGCCTTGATAAAGCGGGAAGGCGGCGTGCGCATATACTGGTTGGCGACCAGCGTGACGCATACCTGGACACGTTGTGCGGCCCGATACAACATTTCTTTGACGACAACCGGGCAGGCGTCTGCGTCAACCAGTACTTGCATCGCGGTGCTTCCAATCGAGGGAGGGAGCGCTCATATTACTGCCTGTACGCGTCTCGATGGAAACGAACGTTGGCAGGCGCGTATCGATTGCCGATGCCTGCGCCGGCAATGGTCATGCATCGGCATGAAGACGCGTCAGTGCAGTATGTAAAGCGCCTGCCGCCCCTCCGCATAAAGGGCCATGGCGATCTTCAGAATCTCATTGCGATGCTGGTCGAACGAGGCCAGCACCCCGGCTTCGTCAGAGCCGAGAGCAGAGTCGAAATTCATCAGTACGTGGTCCTCCACAAGGAAGGTAATCTCGCGTGCGTTGTCATAACCCCAGAACCACACGCCATGCTTGGTCTCGTCATAGGTGCGGCAGGGGTTAGGAAAACTAAGTGCCATGTTGTCGTCCTGTGTTCTATGCCTTTGGCGAACCGGCTTGCCACGCTTACTGCCCGCGCGAAAAATCTATCCCCCTGCGCTGAGCGTTACGAGTTGCATGTGATCGCTGTGCCGCGTGTCCGCGGCCAGCCGATTCACGTCTTCTTCTTGGCGGCGCCTTCGTTCCCAAACTTCGAATGAACCGTACTGAATGGGGTTGCCGGCACTGAGGGCTTCTTGGGCTGCTTGGGTTTTTTCGCCTCGCGAGTGCTGCGTAGTTGACTCTTGGCCATGGATTGCTCCTGGTGTGTTGCTTGCCAAGGTGGCAATTCCAGCTTACGCGCTTAAAAGCTCTAACAACATGACTTTCATGATGTCCGCATGAAAAGCGCGCTCCGCGCCCACGTCGTTCGCGGCGCTCGTGCGCTCGCAGATCCATTTCAGCCGATCGAGGCAGAGGCGGGCGAGACGGCTTTTACCCGGGCCCTTGGGGTGCGTCGCGCAACCCATTTTGGCCGTTCGGTTGCGAGCGTGGAACGCCTCTGAATTATCTTGCGTTCACCGCGACGGGCTGTTGCGCTTCGGCCTGGCGGCGCAGGCTTTCCGTGGTTTCGCCGTTGCCGTCGTGGCTCCAGCCCGGGGGCATGATGACGTAGCCGATCGCATTCCACACGCTGCCGGCCCTGGCCATGTCGCGGAACAGGCTGACCCAGTGTTCGAACTGGTTGACGATCGGGTTGTGCGTGGTGGTTGGGTGGACCAGGCCGAAGCGGCACGGTTCGTCTTCACGCTCTTCCACATAGGTGCCGAACAGTCGGTCAAAGAGGATCAGCACGCCGCCGTAGTTGGCATCAAGGTAATCCACGTTCGAGGCATGGTGCACGCGGTGTGCCGACGGGGTGTTGAACACGTATTCGAGCCAGCCCAGCTTGGGGATCCAGGTAGTGTGCAGCCAGAACTGGTACAGCAGGTTCAGGCTCAGCGTGGCCAGCACGACCTCGGGACGCACGCCCAGGAATACCAGCGGTGCGAAGAAGACGGCGGTGCCGGTGATCGTGCCGGTCCAGCCCAGGCGGTAGGCGGTACCGAGCGTCAGTTCATTGGGCGAGTGGTGTACAGCGTGCGTCGCCCAGAAGAAGCGGATGCGGTGGGAGGCGCGATGGTACCAGTAGTAGCAGAACTCCTGGCCGATGAAGAGCAGCAGCACCGCCAACGCGCTGTTGATCTCGACGGTGAAGAGGCGGTGGTCCCAGGCAAACGCGAAGATCGGCGTGGCCAGCGACAGCGGCAGCAGAACCATCAGCTTGCGGCCGATCATGTCGACCAGCGACAGTCCTATTTCATGCCAGGGATAGGCCTTGCCTTGCTGGCGGGCCTTGCGCGCCAGGAAGCAGGCCTCGACCAGTGAGACCGACACGACGAAGGCCGTGGCGAAGAGAGTGATCTTGTGGAGGTTGTGCATGATCGTCCTGTGTGGTGAGCGGTGACGCCTTGCTTTGCGGAGCCGGCATTGCTGCGTCGGTGAGGCAAATGTAGTGGGCGGCCGCGCCGGGCGCCATGCAGGAAATATGTCGCCATGTGTCATGGCAGGCGAAGCGCCGCCGGTCGCGGAAATGGCGATGCATCATGGCACTGCGCCGATGGATGGGGGCGGCGCACCGTGTAATGCCGTGACATGTTTTCCACCGCGAAAAGCGCCGGTCGTCCTCCTATAGTTCGGTCCGTTGCCGCGCCGCAGTGTGCGGCCCGAACCGAACCTGAAGGACCTGAAATGACCTCACGCTTTCCCCGTTTGCTTGGCGCCGCCGCAAGCGCACTGATCGTCCTGGCCAGCACCCCGGCCTTGGCCGCGTGGTCTGGCCACGGTACGGCCTATACGCCGCACGGCGTCTACAACGGTGCGCACTACGGCGCTTGCGGTGGCGGCAGCTGCTCGCATGCCGGTGGCGTGGCCGGTCCCTACGGCGGCCTGGCTACCAACACCGGCACCGTGACCCGCACGGCGCCCGGGCAGTTCTCGAACAGCGGCACCGCGACGGGCCCGAACGGCCGCTCGGTGCAGCACGACGGTAGTACCAGTTGCGCCGGCGGCACCTGCTCGCACACCGGGAGCCTCACCGGTCCGGACGGCCAGACTGCCAGTACCGCGGGAACGGTGACGCGGGAAGGCTCTGGGCAGTATTCCTCGTCCGGCACCGTGACCGGCGCGAACGGCAACACCGTGAGCCATGCCGCCGCGACGACCTGCGCCGGCGCGACCTGCGCGCGCTCGGGCACCGTCAGCGGAACGGAGGGCGGCACGGTGACGCACGCCGGCAGCGCGACCCGCGTGGCGCCGGGCGTCGTGACCACGGGTGGAGGCAGCACCGTCGTCCATGGCACCACGGTCGTTGCCACGGGCACAGTGGCAACGGGTGGTGCGGTCGTGGCCGTGGCTGCGCCGCCGGTGGTCGTCACGCCGCCGTCCCCGCCACCGGCAACGGTCTATGTCACGCCGCCGCCCAAGGTGGTTGTCACCACGCCGCCGCCCGCGAAGGTCGTGGTCGCGGCTCCGCCACCAAGGGTTGTCGTGGCCGCGCCCCCGCTGCCGGCGGTGATCGTCAGGGCCACGCCGCTGCCGCGTGCCGTGTATGTCGCGCCGCGCGCGGTCTATGTGGCGCGACCGCCGCGGCCGGCCGTGATGGTGCCGGGCCACTGGGCCGGTGGCGTGTGGGTGCCCGCGCACCTCGTGTAACCCGGCCCGCCGGATTCCAGTCGCAACGCCCTGCCGGCGAGTGCCGGCTATCCCACGGAGAACATCATGAAGAAGATGATTGCAGTGCTTGTCTTGTGTATTGTTTCTGCAGGCGCGTCGGCGCAAAGTGCCGGGCTGCCCGCAGCCGGCGGCCCGCGCGTCGAGCGTGCGGTGCAGCAATTGCAGGCGCGCTTCGCCAATGCCAATACCACGCATGACGGCAAGCTGACCCGCGAACAGGCCGCCGCCGGCATGCCGATGGTGGCCAGGCATTTCGACGAGATCGACGCGCAGCGCAATGGCTACATCACGCTGCCGCAGATCGAGGCGTTCCTGAGGCAGGAAATGATGTCGCGCTGAGGCTGTTGCGCCAGGAACGATGCCGGAGGCCCGCGATGGAGCAGGTGAACAGGATTATCGTGCTCGACGATGAAGCCGAGCTGCGCAATATGCTGCAACGGTTCCTGACGGGCCATGGCTTCCGGGTGCGCGCGGTCGCCGACGGCAAGCAGCTCGACCGCTACCTGCACCGCGAGCCCTATGACCTGCTGGTGCTGGACCTGATGATGGAGCCCGAAGACGGCCTCACGGTGTGCCGCCGCCTGCGTGCCGAAGGGCAGACGCTGCCGATCCTGATGCTGACCGCGAAGGGCGACCCGGTCGACCGCGTGGCGGGCCTGGAGACCGGCGCCGACGATTACCTGGCCAAGCCCTTCGTCCCAGACGAGCTGGTCGCGCGCATCCGTGCACTCCTGCGGCGCCAGAAGATGGCCGCGGGCGATCCCACCGTGACCACGCAGACGCTTCGCTTCGGGGAGTTCAGCTTCGATGTCGCCAAGCAGACGCTGACGCGCCGCGGCGAGCCGGTGGAAGTGCATTCGGCGCAGATGCTGCTGCTGCACGCGCTGGGCTCCTCGCCCAACCGGGCGGTGAGCCGCGACAACCTGCTCGCGCGCGCACGCGGCCGCGACCATGATGCGCTCGACCGCAGCATCGACGTACAGATCCTGCGGCTGCGTCAGATCGTCGAGGACGATCCGTCCAAGCCGCGCTTTATCAAGACCGTGTGGGGCGTCGGCTACATGCTGGTGGCCGGCGTCGAGTCGTGATGCCGCGCTCTCTACTGGCGCGCAATATCGCGCTGCTGGTGGCGCTGGTGGCGCTCACGCAGGCCTGTTCGCTGACCGTGCTGCTGCATTTCGTGCAGCGGCCGCGCATCGAGCGCGCCGCCATCATCTTCTCGGACTACGTGAAGATGCTCGACGGCGTGCTGGGTGCCATGCCCGCCGGCGCGAGCGGTGTTGCCGCGGAACGGCTCGGCGCGCAGTTGCAGGACCCTGAGCATGCAGCGCCGCGGGCCGACCCCAACCCGCTGCAACTCTTCCGCAGCTACCAGCGCGACGTTTTCCTGGAAGCCCTGCAGCGCCATCTGCCGCCCGACATGCCGGTGCGATGGCAGTCCGGCGAGGATGAACGGCTGTGGATCCGCCTGCATGTGGCGGATACCCCGCGCTGGGTCGCCATGCCGATGACCGAAGATGCCCGGGCGGGCGGCATCACCACCGCGCTGGTCTTGTCGACCGCGCTCGCCTTGCTGGCCGCGCTGACCGGCTACCTGATCCAGCTTCACCTGAACCGTCCGCTGCAGGATCTTGCGCAAGCCGCGCGCCAGATCTGCGCGGGCGAATCACCGCCACCGCTGCCGACAGACGGGCCGACGGAGATTGCACAGGTCAGCAGCGCGTTCAACCAGATGACGCAGGCGCTGCAGCAGGCCGAACAGACGCGGGCGTTGATGCTCGCAGGCGTCTCGCACGATATCCGTACGCCATTGACCAAGCTGCGCCTGGCGATGGCCATGTCGATCCCGCGCGGCGCCGACGATGATTTCGTGGCATCGGCCGAAGGCTATCTCGATCATATCGAGACCATCCTGCAGCAGTTCATGGACTATGCAGGCAGCGGCGAGAAGGAACTGCCGCAGCCGGGCGACATCAACGCGCTGGTCAGCCAGCTCGCCTCGGACTTCGCCGGGCTCGGCCATGAGTTCGAGCTGTCGCTCGGCGACCTGCCACCGGTTCCGTTCCGGCCGGTCAGCCTGCTGCGCCTGCTGATGAACCTGATGCAGAACGCTGTCGTCTACGGCAAGACGGGCCTGGGCGTGCGCACCTGGCGCGACGGCGAACATGCCTGCATTGCCGTGGGGGACCGCGGCACCGGCATTGCGGCAGCCGAGCTGGAGCAGCTCAAGGCCCCATTCAGCCGCGGCGCCAACGCACGCAGCCATTCGGGCGGCACCGGCCTGGGCCTCGCGATCGTCGACCGCATCGCACGCCTGCACGGCGGCTCGCTGCAGTTCCGCGCGCGCGACGGCGGCGGCCTGGAGGCGGTGGTGTCGCTGCCGTTGCGCACGCCTGGCGCGTAGCGCACCGGAACACGTCACGGCATCGCGCCGTGACATCGCGCGAAATAATTGCTGCATGGCGCTATGCGCGGGCATTTCCCATACTTTGGTCACCGAGACGCGACGCACCGCAACACCTCGCGGTGACAGCGTTTTCGACCACTGAATGGCACCCGCCCCCGACAAAGGAATCGACATGCGTACCACCTTCCAAGCCCTCGCCCTCAACACCAAGCGCCTCGCTATTGCCGCCGTGGCTGCAAGCGCCATGCTGGCCGCCGGCTGCGCCAGCGCCGGCGTGACCGGCATTCAGCAAACCGGCCTGCTGCAGCCGGTGCAGGCGGACGTTATCTATGTGCATGCGTTCGATGCCGATGCGGACCAGGTGAAGCTTGACGGTGGCCTCGCGCAGAAGCTGAAGACGCTGGCGTCTGGCGGCTCGGCCGCGACCGCGCAGTCCGGCACCGCCGCTGAAGCGCGCGAACAGGTCGCCGACGAAATCGTGCGCCAGTTGCAGGCCAAGGGCCTGCATGCCGTGCGCGCCGACGGCCCGGCGCCCGCCAATGCCAGCGCGCTGATCGTCGAAGGCGGTTTCAGCAAGATCGATGAGGGCTCCAGCCGACGCCGTCTGCTGATCGGCCTGGGCGCGGGCAAGAGCGAAGTCGGTGTCTCGGTGCGGATCTCGTACAAGCCGGCCAACGGCGCACCGGTGCCGCTGCAGAGCTTCGTGGCCACTGCCGACAGCGGCCATATTCCCGGCGTAGCCGAGACCGCTGGTGTGGGGGCGGCGGCCGGCCACATTGCGATGGCCGCTGCGGCGGGCACCGGCGTGCACGGGGTGTCCGAAGTGAAGCGCGACAGCGTCTATGCCGACGCCACGCGGCTTGCGGATTCGATTGCGACACAGGTGATGGCGGCGAGCACGGAAGAGGGGTGGCTGTCGGCCGCTGCCGGCTACTGAACGTCGTAGTTCAGTGCTTCACGGGGCGTTTTCCTGTTGCGTGCATCAGACCGCACATCCAGGCTGTCAGAAGCGTATGCGGCGATTTGTGACTAAGCTGGTAGATGCTGTCCGGTTACTCTGGCAGTTCGGTTTTCCGTACGCAAGGAGATCACCATGAAGACACAAAAAGCGCTGCCCGCGCTGTTGCTGATCGCTGGCGTCCTGACGGCTTCCGCCAGCTTTGCCCAAGGCATGGGTAAGTCCAAGGCCGCTGCACCCGCGGCGCCGGCCCCGGCCTCATCGCCCTACATGCAGGTCCAGGAATGGAAGAAGGGCGATCGCCTGCCCACTGAATTCCGCGACAGGCAGTATGTGATCGATGACTGGAAGCAATACAGCCTGCCGGCGCCGCGCAAGGGCACACACTGGGTCGGCGTGGGTGCGCAGTACTACCTGGTGGCGCCCAATGGCGTGATCCAGCAGGTGGGCGCCGGAACCTGACGCCGGTCGCGTCAACTTCATCGTCCTGCAATACAGAAGCCGCCCGCGCGGGCGAACCTGCGCGGGCGGCTTTGTGCTGTCAGCGTCAGATGCCGAGAATCTTTTTCGCCTCGAGCAGCGATTTCATCGACTCGTCATGCTTGCCGGCCTTGTGGTAGGCCTCGCCTTCGGCGCGCAGCTTCTGCACGCGCGCGGCGTCTTCCGGCGACAGTGCCGGCTTGGTCGAGAGTTTGGCGTCGATGGCCTTCATCTCGTTGGGGCAGTTGTGGGCCAGTGCCAGGCCGCTGGCGCCGGCCAGGAAAACGGCCGTGAGGATAGAAAGAGTCTTGCGCACATTCCCTCCCGTTCATGAGGTTGGGAAATCCAGCATAGTCCATGCACGGTGCCGGCGCCTGCCGCGCTGCCGCGACAGGTGCGCCGGCAGGCATTCCGGTGTTATGTTGGAGGGCGCTGGCCGCCTGCCCGCACTGGCTGGTACCTTCCCGATCGCTCCGACTGCGCATGGAATCCTCTGCCGAGCACTATTCACTGGCCTTGCTGTGCGCCGCCGTCCTGACAGTGACGGTGGTCGCCGTCCATTACGAAGCGCTGCGGCTGTTCTCGACGCTGCACCCCAAACGCTGGAGCGGGCATGTGAACATCGGTGTGCTCATCGTCTGCATCATCCTGGTCCACTGCCTGGAGGCCATGGTCTTCGCGCTGGGCTTCTGGCTGTGCGACCACGGGCTTGGCCTGGGCGGGCTTACCGGAAGCCGCGAGATAACGCCGGTCGTCTATGCCTACTTCGCGCTGGAAACCTACACCACGCAGAGCCTTGGCGATATCTACCCGGTCGGCGCCAGCCGGCTGATCGCCAGTATCGAACCGCTGGTCGGCCTGATCCTGATTGGCTGGTCGACATCGTTCACCTACGTGATGATGCGGCGCGACTGGCATCTCGAAGAGAAGGAAGCGGAGGAAAGGCGGCCGAGGCGGTAGCGTTTGCCTGCCCGGGTGCCGCCGGCGGTCGATGATCGGCGATACTCCGTCCTATGAGCCACTTCTAAGAAGGGAGAGCCTGCCATGCAGAGCCAAATCAAAGGGGTGTTCCGGATTGCCATGATCCTGGCGCTGGGCGCCGCGTGCAGTGCCCACGCGCAGCGGCAGGACGGCAAGGATGCCGCCGCGGCTGCGATCGGGAATGCCGTGCAGGAAGGATCTTCGCCATATCGGCCTGAAAGCCGCGGCGAGGCGGTTGCCGCGGAATGCCGCGAACTCGCGGCGCAGATCGCCGGGGCGCCCAAACGAGAATATCAGGTTGGCGGGCAGTCGATTGAAACCAGTCAGGGGAGGATGGTGCCGGAGCTGGAGAGGGAGAGGCCCAGGAAGGAGTTGCAGGAGGTTTATCGGGAGAAATGTACGGAGTAAAGGGGTTGGGGGGGCGTCGTGCTTGACAAGCGCCGCTGTTTCGCCGGCGTAGCCGGCGAGTCACTTCTTGTCCAAGCGACAAGAAGTAACCAAGAAGCGCGTTTACTTGCCCTAACGGGCGAATATTGATCGTAGTGTGCCAAGGGTGTTGTACGGGTATGGGCTTCAGAGTGTGCCTGGCTGCCTGCCGCGTGGTGCGCGGCCGTGGGTAGGCTTTCAAGCGCTGATTGAACGAGCCCCGAAACTGTCCGTGGTCCCTGCTACCACCGGTATCGCGGGAACGCCTGCGGCTGCGCTGCGCGCGGCTCAGTAGTCGGCATAGCGGCTGGCATCAACGTCGCTGGCGCTCGCGCTTCCCTTCTTCGTTTTCTCTGCTTCGCGCATGGCACATGCACCAAGGGCTTCGTCACTACGTTTTGGTTCGGGCCGCGGCCCGGAAACCCGGACTGCTGAGTGCGCGCAGCGCAGCCGCAGGCGTCCCCGCGATATCGCTGTCAGGAGGGACCACTCCGTAATCCGGGTTCGTTCGTACGCCCTGTCCATCCTAATCATCTACGCGGCAGGCAGTCTGGTTATGCCCCTGGACCGTCTTCACCTCATCGAGCCGTTCGTCAACCACGAAACGCGCTTTTGCCTACTTTTACCGCTCGGGTAAAAGTAGGTCGCCGGCTACGCCGGCGAAACAGCCGCGCCCGCCAAGAACGACGAGCCGATCAAATACCAAAAGAAGGCCCTCGACCAACCACCGGCTTCGATCACGCACCAATCCGGTTCATCCCCCCCAAAGTCCACCCTCCAAAATCCCCATCTCCATCAATAAAACAACCGTTTCATGGTAATCCATGATGGAACAACTGTTGCTAACGACCTAGCATCCCATCAACCCGACAGCGAATCCCACGAATTCGCCCTTCAAGGAGCCACCATGAACGCCGTGAAATTCACCTGCCTGAGCCTGGCCCTGGCCGGTACCCTGACCGCGGGCGCCGCGCAGGCCGTTGACGTTGCCAGCAGCCCCACGCTGAGCAAGATCAAGTCGTCCGGGGCCATTGCCATTGGCCACCGCACGTCGTCGATCCCGTTCTCGTACTACGACAGCAACCAGAAGGTGGTCGGCTTCTCACAGGATCTTTGCGACCGCGTGGTGGATGAGGTGAAGAAACAGACCGGCGTGCCCAACCTGCAGGTGAGGATGGTGCCGGTCACATCGCAGAACCGCATTTCGCTCGTGCAGAACGGCACGGTGGACCTGGAATGCGGTGTCACCACCAACCTGAAGGCCCGCCAGCAGCAGGTGGCGTTCTCGACCACGTTCTTCGTGGCTGGCACGCGGCTGCTGGTGAAGAAGGGCAGCCCGGTGCACGACTTCCCTGACCTGTCCGGCAAGGCGGTGGTCACCAATGCGGGTACGACCTCGGAGCGCATCCTGCGCCGCCTGAACGACGAGAAGAAGGCCAATATCACGATCCAGAGCGCCAAGGACTACGGCGAATCGTTCCTGATCCTGCAGTCGGGCCGCGTGGCGGCGTTCATGATGGATGACGTGCTGCTGTCCGGTGCCCGCACCATGTCGCCGAATCCGGCGGAGTGGGTGGTGGTTGGCACGCCGCAGTCGTTCGAGGCCTACGGTTTCATGATGCGCAAGGATGATCCCGGGTTCAAACAGCTCGTCGACGGTGTGCTGACCGGCCTGATGAAGAGCGGCGAAATCAACACGCTTTATGACAAGTGGTTCCTCAAGCCCGTGCCGCCCAAGAACATCAATTTCGAGTTCCCGATGAGCGAGCCGGTGAAGAAGGCCTACGCCAACCCGAACGACCAGGCGTTCGAGTAAGCCTTCGGTCAGCCGCGATTCGCCGGCACGTAGGCGCCGGCGCGATGCAGTTCGCCTTCCGCCAGTTCCAGCGCGCGGATGGCGCCCTTGCCCTTGCGCGCGAGCAGCTGCTCGACCAGCGCTTCGACCGTGGCGATGCCAGCCGTGATCGACGGGAAGAACGATGGGCTTTCCACGGAGAACAGCAGCGTGCAGTCGGCGGCCAGCGCAATCGGCGCGACCGAACTGTCGGTCAGCGCCACCACCTTGCAGCCGGCTTCGCGCGCGGCGCTGGCGACACGGATGATTTCCTGCGAATACGGCGCGAAGCTGATGACCATCACGGCATCACGCGGGCCGAAGGCGCGCAGCTCCATTTCGAGGGTGCCGGCATCGCCGCGCACCAGTTGCACCGTGCTGCGGAACAGCCGGTAAACATAGTGGAACGTGAAGGCAATCGGGAAGCACGAGCGGAACCCGGCCACATGCACGCAGGCCGCTGCGGACAGCAGTTCCGCAGCGGCCTGCAAAGCCTTTTCGTTGCCCGCGCCGATCTGGTCCAGGTTGTTGTGCTGGGCTTCCAGCATCTCGCCGAGCATGCGGTTCGTGCCGCCGTCACGCACCACCTTGCGGGCCCGGCGTGCATAAGGCTGCGAGCTACCGCGCAGGGCGTCGACGAACAGTTCGCGCAAGCCCTGCCAGCCTTCGAAGCCCAGATGCTGCGACAGCCGCACGAGCGTGGCCGGCTGCACCCCTGCACTGACCGCGATCTTGCGCATGGACAGTACCGGCACGTCCTGCGGATGATCCAGCAGGTAGCGCGCGCCGCTCTGGAACTGCACGCTCAGCGTCGGGAAGCTGGCGCGCAGCCGGGCCTGCAAGGCATCCAGGTCTTCTGGCGGGGTGATGCTGTCGGGCGACATCGGTGCTCCGGATTGGGGTTGTAACGATTGTTGCACAGGCGGCGCGGCGCAGCATCACCCAGTCGTGTGATTCGCCGTGCGCCCGGGCTGGCAACAGCCGTCCTGCCGAGGTGCCTGCGCAATTGACTCATTCGGTTCTTGGTTCGGCATCAATGCAACATATGTTGCAATTTGGATCGCCTTCTCCTTATACTTCCGATAACCGCGCTGCCAACTGGCTGTATATCGTCCATCCGGACCAGAACCTGTAAGTCCGCGGCGGGTTGCCCGATTCCTCTTCATATTGCAGGACCGATCGCCATGACTCACGTCTTTCATCGCAATCCGCGCCAGGCATTGCCTGTGGCAGTCGCCGGCAGCGGCGTCGAACTGGTCGACAGCGAAGGCCGGCGCTACCTCGACGCCTCCGGCGGCGCGGCGGTGTCATCGCTGGGTCACGGCCACCCGCGCGTGATCGCGGTGATCAAGGCGCAGCTCGACACCATCGCCTACGCGCATACCTCGTTCTTCACGACCGAGGTGTCCGAGACACTCGCGCAGACGCTGGCGCAGGCCGCGCCAGGCGACCTTGAGCACGTCTACTTCGTCTCGGGCGGCTCCGAAGCAGTCGAGGCCGCGCTCAAGCTCGCGCGCCAGTACTTTGTCGAACTGGGGCAGGGCAGCCGCCGCCATTTCATCGCGCGGCGCCAGAGCTATCACGGCAACACGCTCGGCGCGCTGGCCATCGGCGGCAACGCCTGGCGCCGCGAGCCGTTCCTGCCGCTGCTGGTGCCTGCGCACCATGTGTCGCCGTGCTATGCCTACCGCGACCAGGCGGCCGGCGAGACCGACGAGCAATACGCGCAACGGCTGGCCGACGAGCTGGAGGCCAAGATCCTGGAACTCGGCCCTGAGAACGTAGCGGCGTTCGTGGCGGAAACCGTGGTCGGCGCCACCGCCGGCGCGGTGCCGCCGGTGGCGGACTACCTGAAGCGCATCCGGGCTGTGTGCGACAAGTACGGCGTGCTGCTGATCCTGGACGAGGTCATGTCCGGCATGGGCCGCACCGGCCACCTGTTCGCCTGCGAAGAGGACGGCGTGGTGCCCGACATCGTTACCATTGCCAAGGGTCTGGGCGGCGGCTACCAGCCGATCGGCGCGATGATCTCCACGCGCAGGATCTACGACACCATCGTGGCCGGCAGCGGCTTTTTCCAGCACGGCCACACCTATATCGGCCACGCTACCGCGTGCGCCGCCGCGCTGGCTGTCCAGCGCACCATTGCCGAAGACAACCTGCTGGCCAATGTCCGCGAGCGCGGCGAGCAATTGCGGGCGCGCCTGCGTGAAACGCTGGGCAACCATCCGAATCTTGGCGACATCCGCGGCCGCGGCCTGTTTGTTGGCGTCGAATTCGTCGCCGACCGCGACAGCAAGGCTACGCTGGATCCCAAGCTGAAGACCCACGCGAAGCTGAAGGCCGCCGCCATGCAGAACGGCCTGCTGGTCTACCCGATGGGCGGCACCGTGGACGGCGTGCGCGGCGACCACGTGCTGTTCGCACCGCCGTTCATCTGCACGGCGCGGGACATCGACAATATCGTCGAGCGTTTTGCCGGCGCCGTCAGTGCTGTCCTGCCGGCCTAGCTGCGCCACCGTCTGTGGAAACCAGTCGATTGTGACGATGGGGCTACATGAGCGGTTTGTCTTGTAGCCGCAACGCCGCGGCGCTGGCATAGCAATTTCTTTGACCCATGTAAAAGCGTGCCTTACACTTCGCGCCATAGCCGCCGGAAATAGGTCATCCGGCACATAATAAGCATCGGAGCGCGAGCATGGGACATAGAAGCCCTGCAGTGCGACACGACAGCAGGGTCAGGCTTGTCAAGCTGTCGTTTCGGGTCATTGGGGTAAACGGGTCTTCCGCCGGCATGACATGCCGGTGCGCGCACGCGCGTTCGCGCCGCGTCAGGCCGGCGCTCGGGTTTACGCTGATCGAGCTGATGATCACGGTGGCGATCATCGCGATTCTGGCCACCATCGCCTATCCCTCCTACACGCAGTACGTCATCCGCAGCAACCGCTCCGCTGCGCAGAGTTTCATACTTGGCGTTGCCAACCTGCAGGAGCAATACAGCCTGGACGCGCGCCAGTACGCGACGACGCTGGCGACGCTTGGCGTCACGGTTCCGTCAGAGGTTTCTCGCAACTACGCCGTCACACTAACTGCGAACAACGCTGCGACACCGCCCACGTATACCGTCACGGCCACGCCTACGGGCAGCCAGCTCGCGAATGACACGAAGTGCCTGAACCTGACGGTGGACCAGACCGGCACCAAGGGCATCAGCGGGCCAGGGCCCCTGACCAGTTGCTGGTGAGCGGCCATGACCCGATTCAAGAGCCTTTCATCAGCGTGCAGGCGAAGCACCGGCTTCACGCTGATCGAACTGATCACCACGGTGTTCATCGCAGCCATTCTGCTGTCCATCGGTACGCCTTACTTCGGCGACTTCATACTGGGCCAGCGGATACGTACAGCGGCTTCCGATCTGGCATCCAGCCTTGTCTATGCACGCAGTGAGGCGGTCAAGCGAAACACCGGGGTCACTATCGCGCCGGCCACCGGCGGCTGGCAGAACGGTTGGACCGTGACAGTCGGGGCTGCCGTGCTGAGCAGCCACGAAGCCTTTACCGGCTTGACCCTGACGGGGCCAGTCGGGGGACTGGTCTACAACAGCAATGGTCGACTGGCCGCAGTGCCAACACCTTTCGGCATTTCTGCATCCGGTAGCTCTGCGATTCCACGTTGCGTGAGCGTTGACCTGAGCGGCCTGCCAAGCAACCTGGCAGGGAGCTGCTGATGCGCCGCTTAACACCGATACGGAAATCCGACGGCGGATTCGGGCTGATTGAGGCGTTGGTTACGCTGATCGTCCTGCTGATTGGTCTGCTCGGACTGGTGACGCTGATGCTGGCGAGCCAGCGGGCCGAGTTCGAGTCTTACCAGCGTGCCCAGGCGCTCATCCTGTTGCAAGACATGGTCGAGCGCATCAATGCCAACCGTTCGGCAGCCGGCTGCTATGCCGTTACCACGGACACGGCAAACGGTGCGCCGTATCTGGGTACTGGCGCGGGTACGCTGCCCGCATGTTCGCTGGGCACGATCCAGGCCTACACCCTTGCCAACAACGACCTGGCTGCCTGGAACAACCTGCTTGCCGGCGCAGCCGAGGCCAGCGGCACCAGCAATGTCGGCGCCATGACCGGCGCGCGCGGGTGCATCAGCTTCAACGCTGTATCCAGTACCTACGTAGTGAGCGTCGCCTGGCAGGGTAAGAACAAGACTGCAGCGCCTGTCGCGGGGCTACCGTGCGGCAAAGGGCTGTATGGAGATGAAACGCAGCGGCGGGTGGTGAGCGCCACGCTGCAGATTGCCAACCTCAACTGATGGCTGCCGTGACGACTCCTGCCACCTTGCGCCCGCTCTCGTCCCTGCGTCGCCGCCAGACCGGCATGTCGTTGGTGGAGCTGATGGTTGCCATCGCTATCGGGCTATTCCTGATGGCGGGCATTACGGCACTGATCAGTCAGCAAAGCAGTGCGCGCGCCGAACTGGATAAATCGAGCCGGCAAATTGAGAGCGGACGCTATGCCTTCACGCTGTTGCAGGACGACATCGAGCATGCGGGCTATTACGGCCGCTTCGGTGGCACGATGACTGCATCCGGGGTATTGCCGAATCCGTGCTCGGTTGCCACGGCCAGCGTTGGCGACGCGCTGGCGCTTCCGCTTCAGGGGTATGACGCGCCGACTTCCGTGCCGGCGCCCCTGTCCGATTGCCTGCCCGACGCCAATCATGTGCCTGGAACGGACATCCTCGTCACCAGGCGCCTTGAAACCGGCGATGCACTGGCCTCGCCGGCCACCGGGGTGGCGGGCCAGATCTATGTGCAGACGACGCCGGCAGACAAGAAGATCGGCATCGGTCCCGACCCGACCCCGGCCACACCATCCACCTACACGCTCGTACAGAAGGACGCTACGACGCCAGCGCCATTGTGGCGTTACGTGCAGTCGATCTATTTCATCAGCCCCTGCAATCGCTACGCAGCGGGCGCTATCGTCTGCACGTCTGCCGCTGACGGCGGCAAGCCGGTGCCTACGTTGAAGCGCCTTGAGCTTACAGCCTCTGGCGGTGCTCCTGCTTTCGTGATCACGCCGCTCGTGGACGGTATCCAGAATATGCAGTTGGACTATGGCGTCGATGCGATCGGTGCCGGCACGCCGGCGGTGCCGTTCATTACGGCCCCGGCACTTGCGGACTGGCCTAACGTGATGGCCTTGCAGATCAGTCTGCTGGCTCGCAACGCGGATGCTTCCGCCGGCTATTCCGACACGAAGACCTACAGCATGGGCAGTGCCGGATCGGTTGGCCCATTCTCGGATTCCTACAAGCGCCACGTCTATACCGGCACCGTACGTGTCATCAACCCGAGTAGCCGGAGGGAGTAAACATGAGGCGCAAGTTACTGAGGCGCGGCAACCAATACCGGGGTATCAGCCTGGTGGTTGGCCTTGTGATGCTGATCGTGCTGACCTTGCTGGTGGTGTCTGCTGTCCGTATGAGCAATTCCAGCTTGCGCATCGTCGGGAACCAGCAGGCCAGGGCGGAAGCCAGCGCAGCGGCGCAGCAGGCGATCGAAAAGGTCATCAGCTCTGCGGCGAATTTCTACACCCCTGCCGCGCAGAACTTCGACATCGACATCGACAACGACGGCGTAGCGGATTACGCGGTGCAGACAGCCGCCCCGGCTTGTCTGCAGATGGTGGCGTCGGATGGCTACAGCTATGACTTCTCCCAGTCAGCACCTCAGGACACTTACTGGGATGTGACAGCCATTGCGACGGACAAGCGTGGCAGCGGCGTCACCGTCACCATCCATCAAGGCGTAAAGGTGAGGATGGATTCGACCGCCACGTGCACATAAGACGGCATGGGCACTTAAGGACCAAATTTTCGGGATCGCCGGGGGCTAAATATGTCCATTCTCAAACTCTGTCGGACCGTTGCGCTGGTCCTGTTAGCTTTCATACCAATCGTCGGGCACCCGGACGACACGGACATCTTCACGGTGCAGCCTTCGGGTTCCGCTACGTCGGCGCCCAACATCCTGTTTATCCTGGACAACACGGCAAACTGGTCCAAGGCATCGCAACACTGGGTGGGGTCTGCTACGCAAGGTGAGGCTGAACTGAAGGCGATCGCCAACTTTGTCGCGAACCTGAAGCAGCCCGTCAATGTCGGGGTCATGATGCTGACAGCCCATGGCAACAGCCGCGACGGCGGGTATGTGCGGTTTGGTGTGCGCGACATGTCGTCCTCCACCAATAACCTGGCACTGCAGAAGATCTTAACTGGCATCAACGTCAATGCGCCGGACGAAGAAATCTCGCAGTCATCGGGCGACTATGCCAACTCGTTGTACGAGTCCTGGCTATATCTGACAGGTTCCCCCACGAGCTGGGCCGGGATGGATCCGATGGCCGACTATGCCGGCAACAATGGCACGAGCCAGGACAATCTCACGACATCGTCCCCAAGCGGAGGCGGCTTGACCGCCGGCTTCGCATATAAGGGCTCTGCCAACGGTTCTGGCTACAACAGCCCGCTCGGCGGCGGCTGCGGCAAGACATATATCGTCTTCATCGGCAACAACCGCCAGGGCCAGCTTCCGCCCGTGCCTGCTGCGACAGACCCTGCCGCGACGACGCTTACCAAGTACAAGTATTCGTCGGTGCCTGACGTTCAGTCAGCATGGACGCGTTTCCTCAGGTTGCGTCCCGATCTGGGCCCAGGCAGCACTGCAGCGGCGAATGGCTCGATCATCACCTACACCATTGACGCCTGGCATGACCAGCAGAATGCCGACTTCACCACGATGATGAAGAATATGGCATTTCAGGGCGGCGGCGACTATTTTCAGGCCGGTAGCGACGACGCGCTGAACCTGGCATTGCAGAAGATCCTGAACCGGGTCCTTGCGTACAACTCGGTCTTTGCTTCGGTTTCGCTTCCTGTGTCCGTCAGCGTGCGTGGCACTTACCTGAATCAGGTCTACCTGGGCATGTTCCGCCCCGATAGCGACGCCAAGCCGAACTGGGTGGGCAATCTCAAGCAGTACCAGCTGAACGCCGACAAATCGACCAGCCCGCCGACAGTCTTCCTGGCAGATGCCAACGGTGCCGTGGCGGAGAATCCGAACACTGGCTTCGTCAATCCGGACGTGACAAGCATCTGGACGGTGCCGTCCAGCTTTTGGGATATCACAAACTATCCTCTGTCGCAGGGATCAGGCGGCAGCTCCGACGCGCCGGACGGCGACCTTGTTGAAAAGGGCGGGGCTGGGCAGAGCCTTCGTACCACCTTTCCGACGGACCAGTCGAGCCGTGCCGTTTATACCTGCACTGGAACATGCAGCAAGGACTCCGCGCTTTCCGGTAGCCTCTTCAATACAGCCAATGCATCGATCGATGCATCCAAGCTTGGCCTGTCCACGGGTACCAGCAAGGATTCTGTCATCAATTGGATTCGCGGTGGTAATGTCAAGGTCGATGACCCCAACGTTGCCAATCCTTCGGCACCAACGAAATACAACATCCGCGGCTTTGCCCATGGCGACGTTCTCCATTCCCGGCCTGCGGTCATAAACTATGCCCGGACGTCCGACGACGTGGTGGTGTTCTACGGGTCGAATGATGGCATGCTCCATGCCGTGAAGGGCGGCCCCGCAGGCGGCAATGAACTGTGGAGCTTCATCCCGTCGGAGCACTTCCCGAAGTTTGGTCGGATGTATGACCATTCGCCCACGATTTCTTCCGCGAATCCGAAGCCCTATTTCGTCGATGGCTCTGCCACGGTCTATACCTCTTCGACCAGCACTGACGGCAAGATCGATGCGACGCGCGGCGACAAGGCGTACCTCTTCCTCACGATGCGGCGTGGTGGCCGCTTCATCTACGCGCTGGACGTCAGTGATCCGGCAACCCCCAAGTTCCTCTGGAAGCGCAGCAATGCCGATACCGGTTTTGGCGAGTTGGGCCAAACCTGGTCTGATCTGCGCGTTGCAAAGATTCGCGCCTCGACTGATCCCGTGCTGATCTTCGGCCTCGGCTATGATCCGGACGCGAATGACCCCGTGGTACAGAAGACGGCAACCATGGGGCGTGGCGTCATGGTACTGAATGCTGTGACCGGCATACCTGTCTGGCAGGCGGGCGTCGCTGCCACTACCGGTGAGGACGGCCTGAACGTGCCCGGCATGTCCTATGCCATTCCTGCCAACATGGCGATCATCGATTCGGACCGGGACGGCTACATTGACCGCATCTACGCCGCCGATACCGGTGCGAACATCTGGCGCGTCAATATCAGCAACGCGACGCCTTCGAACTGGACCGTGTCTTTGCTGGCGACATTGGGCGGCACAGGTGCCGACGCACGAAAGTTCTTTTATGCCCCCGACGTGGTACCGCCGTCGACGACAAATCCCTCGTCCGATACTCTGCTGATCGGGTCCGGCGATCGGGAACATCCCTTCGATACCAGTATTCAGAACCGTTACTACATGATCAAGGACGACCATGCGCTCAACGCGGTGCCGTCGACCACGATTACGGAGGGGCCACTTGGCTCCAGTACCGGTACGGCTGGACAGCTCTATGACGCCACCGCCAACCTGATCCAGGTCGGCACGGCAGATGAGGTCAAGGCAGCTGGCGCCGCGCTGACTGCTGCCAGCGGGTGGTATATCGTCCTGGGCACGGGCGAGAAGGTGGTAAGCGGGTCTGCCACGCTGTCGGGAACGGTCATATTCGGCACCAACACGCCGAAGGCCGCAGCGCCAAACTCCTGCACCGGCGACCTTGGCGAAGCACGCCTCTACCAGCTGAATTACCTGAACGGCGCTGCCATCCAGGATGTCAACAAGACCGGCGGTCTGACCACCACGGACCGGTACCAGGTTCGTGCAGGGGGCGGGTTCCCGCCCACACCGGTTCCCGTAGCCGTGAAGATTGGTGACGCGACATACGATGCCGCCATCAGCGGCACGCAGGTTCTCACCCCGGCCGGGCCGCAGTTGGGTCGCCGCTACCGCATCTATTGGCGCAAGGGAATCGACGGATGACAAGCCAAGGGCATGCTCGGCATGCCCTCACTGACTGGCCACCGGATATCGTCAGGTTGCCCTGTCATCTCCGACTGACCTGGCTGTTCAATCGAGCACGACAAACGAGCGGTTATAGCCACTCGTTTTTCCGAGCCACTGCTTCGGCACACCTGCAACCCCACTGGCGACACGCAGGCGCCGCTGCCACAATGACCTTTTGCAGCCTGGTCTTCTTCCCATCGCACCGCCTGCGGCAAGGAGCGATGACGGAATTCTCACGTGATCCTTCGACTTCTCATTTTCCTGCTGCTGTCATGGCAGGTTGCCTCGGCTGCCGAGGCACCTGCCAGTGGCGCTTCGGGTCAGGTTCGCAGTCCTGCTTCCGCTCCGCGAGCGGCAAGGCCGGAGCGCTCGACCTCGAACCAGTATTCCCTGCGTCCCGGCAATGACGGCCAGGCTGGAAGCAGCTTTGGCCTGAAACTCCGGCCTGGAAGCGCTATGCGGGACGATGACGGCGGCGCCCGTGACAGGCTTGACTATCCCCGCAGGTAGGCGCCAACGGCAAGGAGCCCCGCTTTCCGGTACCCTTGCCATTCACCGCCAAGCCGAGGAGTCCCATGCACTACAGTCCCGACCCGGCAGTCCCGCAAGCCCGCGACACCGTCCGCCACCTGCGCGCCTCACGCATCCGCGAAGTTGCCAACGCCGGCATCGGCCTGCCCGACGTGCTGCCGTTCTGGTTCGGCGAATCCGACCAAATCACCCCGGACTTCGTCCGTGACGCAGCGGCGCGCGCGCTGGCGGGCGGCGCCACGTTCTATACGCACAATCTCGGCATCGCACCGCTGCGCAGCGCGCTTGCCGACTACGTCGGCGCGCTGCATGGCACCACGCGCATCGAGAATGTCGCGGTCACGAGCGCGGGCGTCAATGGCCTGATGCTGGCGGCCCAGCTGATCGCCGGCCCCGGCGACCGCGTGGTCGCCGTCACGCCGCTGTGGCCCAACCTGGTGGAGATCCCGAAGATCCTCGGCGCCTCGGTCGAGACAGTCTCGCTCGACTATGGCCCGCACGGCTGGACCCTCGATGTCGACAAGCTGCTGGCCGCGCTGACGCCGGGCACGCGTGCGCTGATGGTCAATTCGCCCAACAACCCGACCGGCTGGGCGATGTCGCGCGCGGCGCAGCGTACCGTGCTTGACCATTGCCGCCGGCATGGCATCTGGATCATTGCCGATGAAGTCTACGAGCGCCTCTACTACGGCGACGAGCCCGGCGGCGGCGACAGCCGCACCGCGCCGTCGTTCCTCGACATTGCCGAGCGCGAGGAGCGCGTCATCTGCATCAACTCGTTCTCCAAGGCCTGGCTGATGACGGGTTGGCGGCTCGGCTGGATGGTGCTGCCGTCATCGATGACGGACGATCTTGGCAAGCTGATCGAATACAACACCTCGTGCGCGCCGTCGTTCGTGCAGGAGGCGGGCGTGGCGGCGGTGCGCGAGGGCGAGCCGTTCACGCGTGACCTGGTGCAGCGGCTGCGCACCGCGCGCGACCACCTGGTGGGTGCGCTGTCCGGATTGCCGGGCGTGGACGCGCATGCGCCCGATGGCGCCATGTACGTGTTCTTCCGTCTATCCGGCACCACGGACAGCCTGGCCTTGTGCAAGCAACTCGTGCGCGAAGCGGGGCTGGGGCTTGCGCCGGGCAGCGCATTCGGCGATGAAGGAGAGGGATTTGTGCGCTGGTGCTATGCGTGCGATCCCGCTCGTCTCGACGAAGGCGTGCGGCGCCTGCGCCGGTTCCTCGGGCGCTGAGCCAGGCAATCCGTCATTGCACGGCCGGGGCCGCCGCACTGGCGGCGCTGGCCTGCGCTTCTTCCTCCCACCAGCCGCCCCCCAGCGCCTGCAGCAGCGCGGCCGAATCGGCCAGCCGGTTCGCGCTTGCCTGTGCCAGGTCCAGCGATGCCTGGCGCGACTGGCGCTCCGCATCGAGCAGCGTCAGTTGGCTGACGCCGCCCAGCCGGTACTGCTCCGAGACGATGGCCAGCGTGGCGCGGGCTTGCCGCGCATTGTCGGCGCGCGCGCGCAGCGTGGCCGCGTCGGCTTCGAGCGCGCGCAGCGCGTCGGCGACGTTCTGCAAGCCCTGCAGCACAGCCTGGCGGTAGGCCGCCAGCGACTGTTCATAGGCGGCCTCGGCCGCGCGCTTGCGCGCGAGCAGTTCGCCACCGTGAAACACGGGCTGCACCAGGCCGGCGGCCAGGCTCCAGACATTGAAGCTGTCGAACAAATTGCGCGCGGTGGTGGACTGCCAGCCGCCGCTCGCGCTGAGCGTGATCTGCGGATAGAGATTGGCCGTGGCCACGCCGATATTGGCCGAGGCCTGGTGCAGCAGCGCTTCGGCCGCGCGGATGTCCGGACGGCGGCGCGCCAGCGTGGATGGCAGACTGACCGGCAGGGTATCCGGCAACTGCAGATCTTCGAGCCTGAACTCCGGCAACTGCGCCGCAGCGGGCGTCTGGCCCGTGTAGACCGCAAGCTGGTGGCGCGTGGCCTCGATCTGCTGCGCGAGCCCGGGGATCAGGGCTTGCGTCTGCGCCAGTTCGGAACGCTGGCGCTGCACGTCGACGCGAGCGACACCACCGGTGCGCAACCGGTCCTCGGCAATGCCCACCTCGCGCTGCTGCGCGTCGGCAATCGCCACGGTTTCGGCCAGCTGCGCGCGCAGCCCCGCTTCGCGGATCGCTGCCGTGGCGACATTGGCGGCGAGCGCCAGGCGCGCTGCCTCGAACTCGTAACGCTGGTAGTCCACTGCCGCCAGCAGCCCTTCCAGCTCGCGCCGCTGTCCGCCGAACAGGTCCAGTACGTACGAGACCTGTACCGTCGCGCCATACAACGTGAAAGGTCCGGGGCTCGGAATCGCCGTGATGCCGAGCGACTGGAAGTTGACCTGCTGGCGTGTCGTATTGAGGTTCGCGTCCACTGTCGGCCAGCGCGTGGCGCCAGTGCGCGCGGCCAGGTTCTCCTGCGCCTCGCGCAGCTTCGCCTGCGCCTGCGCGAGGGTCGGGCTGTCATCGAGCGCGGCGCGGATGGTCGCATCGAGCGCGGGGCTGCGGAACAGTGCCCACCACTGCGCGGGCACATCGGCGCCGCTCGCGAATGCCTGTGACTGGCCGTGCGGGAGGCCGCCGGGCATGTCGGCGGCGACCGTGGCCTGCGGTTGCGGGCCGGCCACATAGCCGGGGTCGGCAGGCGACGCCGGTGCGCGGAAATCGGGACCGACCGCGCACGCGGTGAGCAGCAGGCAGCCAAAAAGCGGAAGACATGGACGCATGGCGTGGGCTCCCTCAGTCCAGCGTGCGGCGGTAGAAGCGCACCGCGATCGCCATCACCACCACGATGAACAGCGCCATCGGCCAGACATTGGGCCACAGCTCCGTCCAGCCGTTGCCCTTGAGCAGGATGCCCCGGATGATGCGGTGGAAGTACGTCATCGGCAGGATGTTGCCGATCGCCTGCGCCCAGCCCGGCATGCCCGCGAACGGGAACATGAAGCCGGACAGCAGGATATTGGGCAGGAAGTAGAAGAAGGTGAGCTGCATGGCCTGCAACTGGTTCTGCGCCAGCGACGACAGCGTGATGCCGACCGTCAGGTTGGCCGCGATGAACAGCAGCGCCGCCATGTACAACACCAGCACGGAGCCGAAGAACGGCACCTGGAACACCCAGCGCGCGGCGATCAGCACGATGGTGGACTGGATCAGGCCGATGAAGATGTACGGGACGATCTTGCCGGTCATCACCTCGATCGGCTTCACGGGCGTGGCGAGCAGGTTCTCCATGGTGCCGCGCTCGCGTTCGCGCGTCATGGCCAGGCCCGTCATCATGACCATCGTCATGGTCAGGATCACGCCCATCAGCCCCGGAATGATGTTGTACTGCGTGATGCCTTCGGGGTTGTAGAGCCGCTGCACCTGCACGTCGAAGGGCGCCTTGCCGCCGGCCAGCGGCGCGAGCGACCCTTTCAGGTCGGTGCGCGCCACGCTGAACGGCAACTGCGCGAGCGCGGCAATCGCGGCGCCGGTGGCGGACGGGTCGGTGGCATCGGCTTCGACGAGCAGCGCGGGCCGTTCGCCGCGCAGCAGCTTGCGCGTGAAGTCGGGCGGAATGCTGACCACGAACTGCACAGTGCCCTTCATCAGCGCCTCGCGCCCGGCATGTTCGTCCGGCAGCGTGCCCACCATCCTGAAGTAGGTGGAGTTCTCCATGCTGGCGATGAACGATCGCGTGAACTCGCTCTGGTCGGCGGCGATCACGGCGGTCGGCAGGTGGCGCGGGTCGGTGTTGATGGCAAAACCGAACAGCAGCAGCTGCATGATCGGCAACCCGACGATCATGCCGAACGTGACGCGGTCGCGCCGCAATTGCAGGAACTCCTTGAGCACGATGCTCCACCAGCGCTCAAGGGAGAAGCCGAATCGTCCGTTGCGTTTCATGGCTGTTCCTTGCGCGTCCTGCGGCCCGCACCGGCGCCTGCGCCCATGTTGTCTTCGGCGCGGCTCATCATGTGGATGAAGACGTCTTCCAGGCTGGTCTGGGTTGGCTCGACACGCCGGCCGGGGCCGGCCAGGCGCCGCAGCGTTTCGCCAAGCAGCGCGCCGTCCCGGCCGGTCACGTGCAGCGCGGTGCCGAACACCACGGTCTGCTCCACGCCCGGGGCGCCGTGCAGCTGTTCGGACAGCGCGGCGAGGTCATCGCCTTCCACGTTCCAGGTACTCAGGTTCTGGCTGGCTACCACTTCATCGGCGGTGCCTTGCGCCAGCAGCTTGCCATAGGCGATGTAGGCGAGCTTGTGGCAGCGCTCGGCCTCGTCCATGTAATGCGTGCTGACCAGCACCGAGATGCCGCGCGCGGCCAGCAGGTGAAGCTGCTCCCAGAAATCTCGGCGGGCCTTTGGGTCGACGCCGGCGGTGGGTTCGTCGAGCAGCAGCAGTTCAGGCTCGTGCAGCAGGCAGGCTGCCAGCGCCAGGCGTTGCTTCCAGCCGCCGGAGAGGGCGCCGGCCAATTGGCCGGAGCGCGTGGCCAGCCCCAGGTCTTCCAGCGCGCGGTCGACCGCCTCGCGCCGGTTGGGCATGCCGTAGACGCGCGCGACGAAGTCCAGGTTCTCGCGGATCGACAGGTCGTCCCAGTACGAGAATTTCTGCGTCATGTAGCCGACGCGGCGCTTGATCTCGTCGGACTCGCGCAGGATGTCGAAGCCCAGGCAGGTGCCCTGGCCGGAATCGGGCGTCAGCAGGCCGCACATCATGCGGATCGACGTGGTCTTGCCGCTGCCGTTCGGGCCCAGGAAGCCGAAGATCTCGCCGCGCGCGACCTGCATGGTGAGGTCGTTGACCACATGCTTGTCGCCGTAGTGCTTGTTGAGGCCGCGCACATCGATGGCAAGGCCGCCGTTGGTTCCGTTCGCGGTGGACGTGCGGCTCATGGCTGGAGCACCTCCACGGGCTGGCCAGGCCGCAGCTTGGGCGCGTCGGCCTCGGCGGGGCGCGCTTCGATCAGGAACACCAGCTTGCGGCGCGTCTCGTTGCTGTAGATTACCGGCGGGGTGTATTCGGCTTCGTTCGACACATAGCTGATGGTGGCCGCCACCTGCGCGGAGCAACCGTCGCAACGCACCTGCACCGATTGGCCGTTGCGCAGCGCCCCGACCACGGTCTCCGGCACGTAGAAGCGCACCTTGACGTTGCCGGGCGGCAGCATGCGCACCACCGGGCTGCCGGCGGGAACCCATTCGCCGAGGCGATAGGGTGTGTCATACACGAGCCCGGCCTGCGTGGCCGATACCGCCTTGCGCGAGAGCTTCCATTCCGCCTGCGCCAGCGCCGCGCGCGCGGCCTCGACCTGCGCGGCTTGTGCGGCCTGCTGGGCATCGCGGCCGGGCAGGCGCGCAACGTCGATATCGCGCTGCAGTTCGCGCACGCGTGCCGCGTCGCTGGCGGCGGTGGCGCGTGACTCTTCCAACTGCGCCTGCGAGATGCCGCCGATGTCGTACTGCTGCTGGTCGCGCCTGAACTGCGCGGCGCTGCGTTGCGCAGTGGCCTGGGCCTGCGCGAGCTGGGCGCGGCTGACATCGACCTCGACCGGACGCTTGCCGGTCTTCATGTCGGCGAGCTGCGCCTCGGCGGCGCGCAGCTGCTCGGCCGCCTGCTGGCGCGCCGCGCGTTCGTCGTCGGACTCCAGCACGAACAGCGCCGTGCCCTTGCCCACCTGCTGGCCGCGCTGCACCGCCAGGCTGTCCAGCCGGCCCGCGAACGGCGAGGCCACGCTGACGAATTCACCTTCGACATACCCCTGCCACGTGACGGACTTGTCCTGACCGCATGCCGTCAGGGTTGCCAGCGGAAGCAGCAGGGCCAGCGTGGGCCACATGCGTCGTGCGATGGCGGCGGCGAGGACATCGGGCAGGAATCGGGGGGCTTGCATGGCAGCTCCGGGCATGGCGTGGGTGCGGTCATTCAGTGGCATCGCTGGATGGCGCCTGGACAGTGGGCGCCAGGCCCTGCGTCAGCAGCGTGCTGACGTGGCGGACCAGGGTGTCGGTATCGACGTGCTCGGCGCCGGGCAGGCGCTGCCAGATATGCGTCGTAGCCAGCGGCAGCAGCGTCAGCCCGATCAGGGATGGCATCACCAATGTCGGCTCCAGGCCGGGATTGAGCTTGCCGCCGGCGATCGCTGCGGCCAGAGGCGCGCCCAGGGCGCCTGCGCGCTGCAGTGCGAAGCGGTTCAGCACGCGTTCGCGCAGCAGGCCGTCGGCACCGGCCACCTCGCGGATCCACAGTCCGGGAAACCAGGGCGTGGCAGCGGCCACACGGATCAGCCGGCCGGCAATGCCGACCAGCATGGCTACCGGGTCTTCGGGCGCTGCCGACGGCGCAAAGATCGCATCGACCAGCTGCTGCAGGCGCTCTTCGACGATGGCGTCGAGCAGTTGGTCGCGGTCACGGAAGTAGTAGTGCACCAGCGCTGGTGTCACACCGGCATGCGCGGCAATCGCGCGGATCGGCGTGCCGGCCACGCCATGGCGCCCGAACAGCTCGGTAGCGGCATCCAGCAGCTGATCGCGCTGGCCCGGATTCCCGGCGGCGGGACGGCCGGGGCCGCGGCGTTCGGCGCGAGGCTTGGCGGTCTTGCGTGAGGCTGGACGATCGGGCGGCATCGGCTGGCATCGCAATTCTGTCGAGGAAGCAGGTTGATATTAATTTTTAAGTTAATTAATTCAAGGCTTGTTACAACGTTGATGCAGAATCACATCGATATCCCATGGGAAAATGCTGCGGCGCAGCAAATGCGGTAGACATGTCATATTGCCTTGGCTATGCTTCGACCCGCCCATAGTCCGGCGTCCCGGCCGGATCCAGCAGAACTTCCCGCTCATGCGTTTCCGATTCCCGGCTGCGAAGCCGCGCCAGATCCTTGCCCGTTGCCTCGCCGCCATGCTGTCGCTGGGGGCGTGCGCGCCGGCGCTGGCGCAGGACGTGGCGACTGAGCCCGGCACGGAAGTGGCGGCAACCGAGAGCCCGTTCGCCTTCCACGGCCAGGCCACCTATATCTGGCAGCGCAAGCCTGCCTTCAACGCTGCCTACTCGGGGCCGAACAGCCTGACCACCGATCGCGCCAAGAGCTACTCGTTCACGAGCACGCTCGACCTGGGCCTGCGGCTGTGGCAGGGCGCGGAATTCCACTTCAACCCCGAAGTCGCGCAGGGCGTGCCGTTCTCGCAGCTGCACGGCATGGCTGGCCTGTCCAACGGCGAACTCGCGAAGGGCGCGAGCACCAACCCCGTCTTCTACCGTGCGCGCGCCTTCATCCGGCAGACCTGGGGGCTTGGCGGAGAGACCGAGACGCTGGACGACGACTTCAACCAGTTCGCACGCACGGTGGACAAGCGCCGCGTGGTGCTGACCGCCGGCAACTTCGGCGTGCTCGACGTGTTCGACGTGAACGACTACGGTTCCGACCCGCGCACGCAGTTCATGAACTGGTCGTTCCTGACCCACGGCGCGTTCGACTACGCGGCGGATTCGCGCGGCTACACCTGGGGCGTGGCCCTGGAGTACATCGGCGACGATTGGTCCGCGCGCATCGGCCGCTTCCTGCAGCCGCTCGAATCGAACGGGCTCGAACTCGACACGCGGATGTTCGAGCACTACGGCGATGTGCTGGAACTCGAAAAGCGTTACTCGGTGTACGGGCGGCCCGGCACGGCGCGCCTGCTGTTCTTCCGCAACAAGGCGCGCATGGGGGCGTTCAACGACGCGATCCAGTTCGGGCAGGCCAACAACGTTACGCCGGACCTGGCGGACGTGCGGCAGGAGCACGCCAAGGTCGGCGTGGGGCTGACGATGCTGCAGCAGGTGAATGATTCGCTGGGCGTGTTCTTCCGCGCCAGCCTGTCGGATGACAAGACCGAGACCTATGCCTTTACCGAGATCGGGCGGCAGGTGTCGTTCGGCGGCGTGCTTAATGGCAATTCATGGGGCCGGGCACGTGATGCGGTGGGGGTGGCGTTTGCTGTGAATATGCTTGGGTCGAACCATCGGGCTTATCTTGCCGCTGGCGGGTTGGGGGCGTTCCTTGGGGATGGGGCGCTCAACTATGCGCCTGAGCAGGTGTTTGAGATTTATTACAGCTTTCAGCCGTTCAGGTATTTGAGTATTAGTCCGGATTTTCAGTATGTCAGGAATCCGGGGTATAACGCTGATCGGGGGCCGGCTAAGTTTTATGGGGTGCGGGTTCATGCTGAGTTTTGAGTGGGGGTTTTTGGGGGGGCGTTCTTGGCAGCCGCGCCAGCCAAGCACAAACACCCATCAAATACCCAAACCAATCACTGCCGAGCATTCCGAAAATTATCCGGCCAAGGCGTATTGAAATTAGTCCGGAACGGATTGATATCCAATCCCCCCCGCCGCGTGTAGCGAGCATAGACAGCAAGCTTTACCGGCTTACATTGCCGCATCACATCCATAAAAATCCGCTCCACACACTGCTCATGAAACTCATTGTGATTGCGGAATGAAATCAGATACTTCAGCAGCCCTTCCTGGTTGATCGGTGCGCCGACATAGCGGATCTGCACACTGCCCCAGTCCGGCTGGCCAGTCACCAGGCAGTTGGACTTCAGCAGGTGCGACACCAGCGTTTCTTCGACTGGTGACTCGTCCTGGTCCGCATGCAGCAGTTCAGGGGCTGGCTCGTAGCGGTCGACTTCGATGTCGAGGCGATCGAGCAGCAGGCCATCCAACTCCCCCATCTTCTGCTTGCCAAGGTCCGCTTCGGTCACCAGTCGCACCTGCACGGTCCCGCCCGTGGCTTCCGACAGGTCATGGTGCAGCAACTGCTGCAACGCTTCAGGCGAGGCAATCTTGCTCTGGTTGAACGAGTTCAGGTACAGCTTGAACGACTTGGACTCGACGATATTGGGCGTGCCGGCCGGGATGATGAAGGTGGCCAGCGCCACTTGCGGCTTGCCTTTCATGTTCAGCCACGACACCTCGTACGCATTCCAGATGTCCACGCCGAAGAACGGCACGGCCTTGCCTTCGGGCAGGCCGATCTCGGTGCGCTTGGGCTGGCGCGGGATCGGGAACAGCAGCGTCGGATCGTATTCGGCCTTGTAGGCCGAGGGCTTTCCCAGTGGCGAGTGTTCAGGAAGGCTCATGCTTGATTTCCGCGGTCGGAAAGGAACAGCTTGTAGACCGGGTTCTCGGTCTCGTCCCAGTGTACGTAACCCAGCGTCGAAAGGAAGGCGCGGAACGCGCGCTTTTCGTTCTTCGGCACCTGGATGCCTACCAGGATGTTCGAGGTGTCGCCCCCCTGGTTGCGGTAGTGGAACAGGCTGATGTTCCAGTTCGGGCTCATGCTGGACAGGAACTTCATCAGCGCACCCGGCCGCTCGGGGAATTCGAAGCGATAGAGCAGTTCGTCGTGCGCCAGCGGCGAGATGCCGCCCACCATGTAGCGGATGTGCTGCTTGGCCAGTTCGTCGTTGGACAGGTCCAGCGTGTCGAAGCCGTGGCGGCGGAAGCCCGCGGCGATCTTGTCGTTCTCGGCGCGGCTGGCGATCTGCACGCCGACGAAGATGTGCGCGATCTTCCTGTCGGCGATGCGGTAGTTGAACTCGGTCACGCTGCGCGTGCCCACTAGTTCGCAGAAGCGCTTGAAGCTGCCGCGCTCTTCGGGGATGGTGACGGCGAACACGCCTTCGCGCGCCTCGCCCACTTCGGCGCGCTCGGCGACGAAGCGCAGGCGGTCGAAGTTCATGTTGGCGCCGCATGCGATCGCAACCAGGTGCTGGCCTTTGAGCTTCTCGCGCTCGGCGTACAGCTTGAGGCCGGCCACGGCCAGCGCGCCGGCCGGCTCCAGAATGCTGCGCGTGTCCTGGAACACATCCTTCAGGCCCGCGCAGATCGCGTCGGTGTCCACCAGCACGATCTCGTCGACCAGCTCGCGCGTGATGCGGAAGGTCTCCTTGCCGACCAGCTTGACGGCCGTGCCGTCGGAGAACAGGCCAACGTCCTTGAGTTCGACGCGCTTGCCGGCTTCCACCGAGCGCTTCATTGCATCCGAATCGACGGTCTGCACGCCGATCACCTTGACCTCGGGGCGCACGGCCTTGATGTACGAGGCGATCCCGGAAATCAACCCGCCGCCGCCGATGGCGACGAAGATCGCGTGGATCGGGCCCGGATGCTGGCGCAGGATCTCCATGGCAATGGTGCCCTGGCCGGCAATGACGTCGGGATCGTCGAACGGGTGGATGAAGGTCAGCTTGTGCTTCTTCTCCAGCACCACGGCGTGGTCATAGGCGTCGCTGTACGAATCGCCGTGCAGCACGATTTCCACCCACTTGCCGCCGCGCTCGCGCACGGCGTCGATCTTCACCTGCGGCGTGGTGACCGGCATGGCGATGATCGCGCGGCACTGCAGGCGCGCGGCAGACAGGGCCACGCCCTGCGCGTGGTTGCCGGCCGAGGCCGCGATCACGCCACGCTTGAGTTCCTCTTGCGTGAGCGACGCCATCTTGTTGTACGCGCCGCGCAGCTTGAACGAGAACACGGGCTGCGTATCCTCGCGCTTGAACCACACCGAGTTGCCCGTGCGCGCCGACAGGTTGTGCGCGAAGGTCAGCTCGGTCTCCTGCGCCACGTCATAGACCTTGGCGGTCAGGATCTTCCTGAGATAGTCGGGTTTGGAGGAGGCGGGCTTGCGGTTCATGTCTGCGGGTTGGCGAAGGGCCCTGGCGGCGCCACGGAACGGCGCGGGGAAGGGCGAAAATAGGGGGCGAAAAAAGGCCGGAAATTTTGGCGGAAACCGCCAATGATAAAGGATCGGAACGCCGCACATGCCCATGGCCGCGCCCGGGCAGCACGCCAGGGGTGGCGCCGCGAGCACTGCGAGGCGGGCTGGACAAACCGGATGTGACGCCTCATCCCTTGTAGGACGGAGCCCGGTGGACGCCCGTCAGAATCACATGCTAGGGTTTTACGCGATGCCCCAGTTACCGCTCATCGAACCCAATACCGCCCTTTTCCTCGACTTTGACGGCACGCTGGCCGATCTCGCCCCCCGCCCCGAGCTGGTGCAGGTGGAGCCCGAACTGGTCGGAACGCTGCACCGGCTTTACGAGCGCCTGGAAGGCGCGCTCGCCATCGTGTCGGGCCGGCCGATTATCGAACTCGACGACTTCCTGCAGCCGCTGCGCTTGCCGGCCGCTGGCGTGCACGGCGCGGAAATGCGCACCGGCGGGGCGCAGATGGCCATGAAGTCCGCACCGGGGCTGGAGCCGCTGATTCCGCACCTGGAAGCGCTGGTGCGCCGGCACCCTGGGCTGCGCCTGGAGCGCAAGTCCGTGGCGGTCGCCATTCACTATCGTGAGGCCCCCGAACTCGAAGGCCTGGTGCGGGCCGCCGTCGCCGATGTGCTGCGCCATGCTGTCGGCCTGGAAGGCCTGCCCGGCAAGATGGTCGTGGAGGTCAAGCCCGCGGGCATCAACAAAGGCGACGCCATCACGGCCTTCATGAACATGCCGCCGTTCGCGGGGCGCGAGCCGGTCTTTGCCGGCGACGATGTGACGGACGAGGCAGGCTTTGCCGTCGTGCGCAAGCTCGGCGGCATCGGCGTGCTGGTCGGGCAGCGCGACACCATGGCTTCGGTCAGTGTCACCGGGCCGGCAGCGCTGCGCTGCTGGCTGCACCGCAGTGCGCGCGCGCTCGACGGAGCACCGGCCGGTAGCGAACCGCCGCATGCCTCGTCTGCATCCACAACGACATCTTGAGGGGGATTCGCTGTGACATCCGCAACCAATACCAGCAGCCCGTCGGAACTGGGCGGGCAGCCGTCAGAAGGCGTGCACAAGACTACCGATGGTGGCTCACGCCATGCCCCACCATCGCTGTCGGTCGGCATGATCGGCAACTGCGCGTTTTCGGCGCTGGTCGACAGCCGCGGCCGGATCGTGTGGTCCTGCATGCCACGCTTCGACGGCGAGCCGGTTTTCAACGCACTGCTCGACCCGAGCGAGAACGCCGGCCATTTCTCCATCGAGATCGAGGATTTCCAGGCTTCCAGCCAGTGGTACGAGCCCAACACCGCCGTGCTGCGCACACGCCTGACCGATACCCACGGCAACTGCCTGGAGATCACCGACTTTGCGCCGCGCTTCTTCAGGCTGGGCCGCTATTTCCGTCCGATCATGCTGGTACGGCGCATCCGCCCGGTGCGCGGCGCGCCGCGCGTGCGCGTGGTCGTGGCGCCGCGCTTCGAATGGGGCCGCAAGGCGCCCGAGATCACGCGCGGCAGCAGCCACGTGCGCTACATCGGCGACGGCGTGACGCTGCGCATGACCACCGACGCGCCGCTGGCCTACGTGCTGTCGCACACGCCGTTCCTGGTCATGCGCAGCCACAACTTCATCCTGGGACCGGACGAGACGCTGGCCCATGGTGTGGAGGAAACCGCGCGCGACTTCGAGCAGGAGACGACTTCCTACTGGCGCCTGTGGAGCCGCCGCCTCGCGGTGCCGCGCGAATGGCAGGACGCGGTGATTCGCGCCGCCATCACCCTCAAGCTGTCGCTGTACGAGGAGACCGGCGCGATCGTCGCGGCCATGACCACCAGCATCCCCGAAGCCCCCGGCAGCGGGCGCAACTGGGATTACCGTTTCTGCTGGCTGCGCGACGCGTTTTTCGTGGTGCGTGCGCTCAACAGCCTGTCTGAAGTCGGCACGATGGAGGACTACCTGCGCTGGCTGGCCAACGTAGTGATGCAGTCGCAGGACGGGCATATCCAGCCGCTGTATGGCATCGGACTGGAGCGCGAACTGCCCGAAAGCATCCTCGACCACCTGCCGGGCTACCGCGGCATGGGGCCTGTGCGCGTGGGCAACCAGGCGCAGGAGCACTTCCAGCACGACGTCTACGGCAATATCGTCCTGGGCGCGGCGCAGGCCTTCCATGACCACCGGCTGCTGCACCGTGGCGGGCCGGCGGAATTCCGCCGCCTCGAAGAAGTAGGCGAGCAGGCCGTGAAGGTGTTCGGCACGCCGGACGCGGGCATGTGGGAGCTGCGCACGCGTGCGCGCGTGCATACCTCGTCGGCGCTGATGAGCTGGGCGGCGTGCGACCGCCTCGCCAAGATCGCGGAGAAGCTCGCGCTGCAGGCGCGCGCGGAATACTGGCAGGGCCATGCGCGACGCATGAAGGATTGCATCCTGGCCGAGTCATGGAATGAATCGCGCCAGGCGTTTGCCGAAAGCTTCGGCGGGCGCGAGCTCGATGCCAGCGTGCTGCTGATGGCCGAGGTGAACTTCATCGACCCGCGCGATCCGCGCTTTATCTCCACCGTCAAGGCGCTGGAGGAAAACCTGTGCGACGGCCCCTACATGCGCCGGTACGAAGCGCCCGACGACTTCGGCAAGCCCGAGACCGCGTTCAATATCTGCACCTTCTGGCGCATCGACGCGCTGGCGCGCATCGGCCGGCGCGAAGAAGCGCGGGAGATCTTCGAAGCCATGCTGGCGGCCCGCAATCCGCTGGGCCTGCTTTCCGAGGATACCCATCCGGTCACCGGGGAGATGTGGGGCAATTTCCCGCAGACCTATTCGATGGTCGGGCTGATCAATGGCGCCATGCGCCTGTCAGCCCCGTGGGACAGCGTGATCTGAACGGAGCATGGCGAGCATGACAAACACCATCGACAAACTATGCCAAGACTAGTAGCGGTATCCAACCGCGTCGCCGATCCGCGCAACGTTGCCGCGGGCGGGCTGGCCGTGGCGCTGTCCGAGGCACTGCGCCAGACCGGCGGCATGTGGTTCGGCTGGAGCGGCAAGGCGCTGGAAACGAATCAGGGCGGCACGCCCGGCGAAGGCGAACTGCATGTGCAACAGGCCGGCAATGTCACGCTGGCCACCGTGGACCTGTGCCGCGAAGACCATGACGCCTATTACCTCGGCTACAGCAACGGCGTGCTATGGCCTGCGTTCCACTACCGGCTGGACCTGGCCGACTTCGATTCGAACTACCTGAACGGCTACCGCCGCGTGAATCAGCTGTTCGCGCGCAAGCTGGCGCCGCTGCTCAAGCCCGATGACGTCATCTGGATCCACGACTACCACCTGATCCCGCTGGCGGCCGAACTGCGCGCCATCGGCTGCGGGCAGCGTATCGGCTTCTTCCTGCATATCCCGCTGCCGCCGCCGCTGATCCTGGCGGCCATCCCCCAGCACGACTGGCTCATGCGCGCGCTGTTCGCCTATGACCTGCTCGGGTTCCAGAGCCATACCGACCTGGAGCACTTCTCGCGCTACGTGCAGAACGAAGCGTTCGCAGAGCCGATGGGCGAGCACCGCTTCCGCGCCTTTCACCGCACCGTGCGCGCCGAGGCGTTCCCGATCGGCATCGACGTGGACGAGTTCGCGGAACTCGGGCGTGGCGACGATGCGCGGGAAACCTATGAAATGATGTGTGCACAGTACGCGCGCCGCAGGCTGTTGCTCGGTATCGACCGGCTCGATTACTCCAAGGGCCTGCCGCAGCGGCTGAAGGCCTTCTACCGGCTGCTGGCGGAGTACCCGGAAAACCGCATGAGCGCGACGCTGGTGCAGATCGCGGCGCCGTCGCGCGAATCGGTGGATGCGTACGCGGACCTGCGCAGCGAGATGGAGCGGCTGAGCGGCGCGATCAATGGCGAGTTTGGCGAGCTGGACTGGATGCCGGTGCGCTATATCCATCGCACCACGGCGCGCAAGCGCCTGCCGGGCCTGTGCCGCGCCAGCCGTGTGGCGCTCGTGACGCCGCTGCGCGACGGCATGAACCTGGTGGCCAAGGAATTCATTGCCGCGCAGGATCCCGAAGATCCCGGCGTGCTGGTGCTCTCGCGCTTTGCCGGCGCGGCCGAGCAGCTCAAGGAAGCACTGCTCGTGAACCCCTACGACACGCACGCCACGGCGCAGGCTATCCAGCAAGCGCTGCACATGCCGCTGGCGGAGCGGCAGTCGCGCCACCAGAAACTGCTGGAACGCATCCGCTGCCAGGACGTGCACTGGTGGAGCCGGGAGTTCCTGCGGGCCTTGTCGGAAACCGAGGGCAGCTGAGGATCTGGCAGCGGCTGCCGAAGGAGGATTGCCATGAGCGAGAAACTGGAAACGCAGACGTGCACGCCCTGCCGTGGTGGCATTCCACCGCTGGAACGGGCGGAGGCTGAAGCGCTATTGGCGGAGACGCCTGGATGGACCCTGGCCGACGATGCCGGCCGGCTCGAACGCAGCTTCACTTTCCGCAACTTTGCGCAGGCGCTGGCGTTCGTCAATGGCGTGGGGCAGCTGGCTGAAGCGCAGGGGCATCATCCCGAGATCAGCTTCGGGTGGGGGCATGCGACGGTGTCGTGGCGGACGAAGAAGATCAAGGGGTTGCATCGGAATGATTTCATTATGGCGGCCAAGACGACGGGAGTGGCGGAGGGGGTTGTTGGGGGGTGAAGGGTTGGCGGGCTTGGCGGGCGCTGCTGTTTTGGCGGGGGCTCCCGGGGAAAAACCCCCAACGCCCACAACGACACCCCCAAAAATTAACC
>NZ_CAJZAI010000028.1 GCF_914271435.1 Cupriavidus laharis
ATGCTGGGCCGTATCACGGGCGGCCTCCGCGGGCCCTGCCCCGGCAGCGCGATGGCCGATGACGGCGCAGTGACGTGAATACCGTCAGGACAAGCGTTCGCGGTACAGGTTGTAGTTTTCGTCGTCGAAGCAGACGAATGTCACCTGTTCGATGCCGGGCACGGTCGCCAGCGCCTCGCGCACGGTGCGGATCGCGATGTCCGCTGCGCGTTCCCGCGGAAACCCGTAGATGCCGGTGCTGATGTTGGGAAAGGCAATGGTGCGCAGATGGTGTTCGGCGGCCAGGCGGATGCTGTTGCGGTAGGCGCTGGCCAGTTGCGCATCTTCGTTCTGCCCGCCGCCATGCCAGACCGGGCCGACCGCGTGGATCACGTATGGCGCGGGAAGCAGCCCGCCGGTGGTGATCACCGCTTCGCCGGTGGGGCAACCACCCTGCGCGTCGCGGATGGCCTTGCACGCCGCCATGATCGCGGGTCCGCCGGCGCCGTGGATGGCGCCATCGACGCCGCCGCCGCCCAGCAGCCCGCTGTTGGCCGCGTTGACGACGGCATCGACCTCCATCCGGGTAATGTCGCCATGCACAACCTGCAAATGTTCACCAGTCATTCGCTGTCTCCCGCAGTGGATGAATGCCCAGGGCCGGCCAGGGCCAGGCTGGCCTACATGGACGCTTCAAGCATACGCCGATAATCCTCCGCGCTGGCCTCTTTCGGATTGGTCTTGTGGCAATGGTCGAGCAGGGCGCCCGCGATCACCTTGTCGAACATGTCCTCGGTCACACCCATCTGGCGCAGGCCGGTGGGCAGCCCCAGGCGCGCGGTCATGTCGTGCACGGCCTGGGCGATGTCCGCGCCTTCCGGCAGGTGCATGGCGCGGCGCAGGCGCGCATAGCGGTCGTCGCGCACCACGGTGGGCGCGTCGGCGTTGAAACGCAGCACCGCCGGCATGACCACCGCGTTGAGCGTGCCGTGATGCAGGCCGGTCTTGCCGTCGATCTTCAGGCCACCCAGCGGATGCGACAGCGAATGCACGCAGCCCAGGCCCTTCTGGAACGCCATGGCGCCCTGCATCGAGGCGCTCATCATGTTGAGCCGCGCATCGCGGTCCTGGCCGTCGCGGGTGGCGCGCTCGATATGGGCCCAGCCTCGCTCCAGGCCGTCCAGCGCAATGCCGTCGGCAGGCGGGTTGAAGGCGGGGGCCAGGAATGTCTCGATGCAATGGGCGATAGCATCCATGCCGGTCGCGGCGGTCAGGCCCGCCGGCAGTCCCAGCGTGAGCTCCGGGTCGCAGATGGCCGATTTCGGCAGCAGGTGCCAGGAATGGAAACCCAGCTTGCGCCCGTCGTCGAGGATGATGATGGCGCCACGCGCCACCTCGCTGCCGGTGCCGGCGGTGGTGGGCACGGCAATCAGCGGCGCAGCGCGCTCGGTGATCTTCGTGCTGCCACCTTCGATGGTCGCGTAGGTGGTCAGCTCGCCCGGATGCGTGGCCAGGATGGCGATGCCCTTGGCCAGGTCGATCGAAGATCCGCCACCCACGGCGACCAGCCCGTCGCAACTAGCGTCGCGGTACTGCTGGGCGGCCTTGCGCACCATGGCCTCGGTGGGATTTGACGGCGTTTCATCGAATACCGTCACCGGCAGGCCCTGCATGGCGTCAATGGCGCGCTGGGCTACGCCCGCCGCGACGACGCCCTTGTCCGTCACCAGCAGCGGACGGCGGATGCCGATGCGCTCACATTCTGCCTTGAGCAGGCTTACCGCGCCGAAATCGAGATGGATGTGGGTCAGATAATAGATAAAGGCCATGGTTCGCTGTCTCCTGCGGCGATCCGCCGCGAATTTTGCTTTTTGGGAATCACTGGCAAAGCAGACCGGATAGGGCGATCATCGCCCAGAATTGCCTGCCGTGCCCATGCATGGGGGTTATCTCGTAATGCCCGTTTCCTGAAACACTGGCATGATACTAAAATCGAACGATCGTTCACAATTCGAACTTCCCCCGTTGCCCGGGGAGAGCAACAACATTTCTGCCGATGACGGTCTGGTGGTCGCCAGAGTCGCATCGAAATCAGTGTCTGCCATGTCTGCCATACCGTCCACATTGTCCGCCGCGCCCGCGAGCCAGCCTGTTCCCGGCAAGCCGGCTGCGCCGCTCGACCCGCAAGTGGCGGCGCTGCTGGACCTGATCGCGCGCGCCAAGCGCCCGCCGATCCATGTGATGGATGTCGAGGACGCCAAGATCGCGTACGAGAAAAGCGCGCCCATCCTCGATATCTCTCCGCCTGCGGTGCACGCGGTGGAGGATCTCCATGTCTGCGCGCGCGACGGCCACGCCATCCCGGTACGCCTGTATTCCCCGCGCGAGGCGAGCTGGGCCGAACCGCTGCCGCTGCTGGTGTATTTCCATGGCGGCGGGTTTACCGTGGGGAGTGTCAATTCCCACGACGCGCTGTGCCGCATGCAGGCCTCCCGCGCCGATTGCATGGTGCTGTCCGTCGACTACCGTCTCGGACCGCAATGGCGGTTCCCGACCGCGGCCAACGATGCATTCGATGTGATGCACTGGGTCTTCGAAGAGGCCGCCCGGCTGGGCGCGGACCCGCAGCGCATTGCGCTGGGCGGTGACAGCGCCGGTGGCACGCTGGCCACGGCCTGCGCGGTGCACGCGCGCGACACTGGCCTGGCGCCCGTGTTGCAGCTGCTGATCTATCCCGGTACCTGCGCACGGCAAGACACGCCGTCGCACCGGGCTTTGGCCGATGGCTACCTGCTCACCGCGGACATGATCCAGTGGTTCTTCTCGCACTACCTGGACCAGGAATCCAGCCGCGACGACTGGCGCTTTGCCCCGCTCGACGGCGGCGGCATGGGTGCCGATGTGCGCGGCTGCTGCCCTGCGTGGATCGCCGTGGCCGGCTACGACCCGCTGCATGACGAGGGCGTGGCCTATGCGGAAAAATTGCGCACGGCCGGCGTGACTGTCGCGCTGGCCGACTATGCCGGCATGATCCACGACTTCTTCAAGATGGGCCGCTTCGTGCCCGCCGTGGCGCAGGCGCATGCCGATGCCGTGGCGGCGCTCCGGGCCGCGTTCGGCACCGGGCAATAGCGTCGGGCCGCGGCATGAACCGCACCCGATCTCAAGATTTTCAGCAGTGACTTGCAGCACAAGGAGACATCGTCAAATGCAACGCCGCCAATTCATCGCCCGCGCCGGCCTCGCCGCCGCCACCGCCGCGCTGGGGTTCGCCGCCATGCCCGCGCAAGCGCAGGCAGAGAAGTTCCCGCAACGCCCGATCCGCCTGATCATCGGCTATACGGCAGGCGGTTCCACCGATATCCCGTTCCGCGTGCTGGCCGACAACGCGTCGAAGATCCTCGGCCAGCCCGTGATCGTCGAGAACAAGCCCGGTGCCGGCGGCGTGCTGCCGGCCCAGATGATGCAATCGACGCAGCCTGACGGCTACACGCTGGCACAGGTGGCCATGCCGGTCTACCGCCTGCCGTACACCACCAAGATCAACTGGAACCCGGTCAAGGACCTGAGCTACATCATCAACCTGGCCGGCTACTCGTTCGGCCTGGTGGTGCCGGCGGATTCGCCGATCAAGACTATGCAGGACTACATCGCCTACGCCAAGGCTAACCCGGGCAAGCTGACCTACGGCTCGCCCGGCAGCATGACCACGCTGCATCTGACCATGGAAGAACTGGCGATGAAGCAGGGCGTGCAGTTCTCGCACATTCCGTACAAGGGCAATTCGGAATCGATGCAGGCGCTGTTGGGCGGCCACGTGATGTCGGTAGCCGATACGCCCGCGTGGGCGCCATACGTGGAACAGGGCAAGCTGCGCCTGCTGTCGACGTGGGGTGAAAAGCGTTCGGCGCGCTTCCCCAACGTGCCGACGCTGAAGGAATTGGGCATGGGCATCGTGCAGACCTCGCCGTTCGGCCTGGTGGCGCCGAAGGGTACCGACCCGAAGATCGTGCAGAAGCTGCATGACGCGTTCAAGAAGGCCATGGAAATGCCGAACTATCGCGAATCGCTGGCCAAGTTCGACATGGAGCCGTACTACATGAGCAGCACCCAATACGCACAGTTCGCGGCAGAGACGGTGAAGAAGGAAAAGGGCATCATCGAGAAGCTGGGCCTGGCCAAGCCGCAGTAAACCCGCACGCGTTTTCCTGCATGACGGTTCAGGCCGCCATCCTGCCGGAGACCGGCGGGGTGGTGGCCTGAATGCCATGCGGAACCCTTTCCACGGAGACAAGCCAGATGGCAAAAGAAGATTTCCGCCACAGCATGCCGCTGCGCGTGCGCTGGGCCGAAGTCGATCCGCAGTCGATCGTTTTCAACGCGCACTACCTGACGTACTGCGATATCTGCGTGACCGAATACTGGCGCGATGCCGGCATCCGCTATCCGGAGGACGTGCTGCACGCGCATGGCGTCGATATCTTCGTCGTCAAGTCCACGCTCGAATACCACGCCTCGGCGCGCTTTGACGATGTGCTCGACATCCGCGGCCGCATGGCGCGGATGGGGCGTTCCAGCATGCTGTTCCGGGTGGAGATGTACCGCGGGGACGAGCACCTGATCACGGGTGAGATCGTCTACGTGTGTGCGGATCCGGAGTCGCGGAAGTCGGCGCCGATTCCGGGATCGGTGCGGGAGATTATTGAGGGGTATGAGGTGGTGAAGCCGGCGGGGTGAAGCCGACTGACAACCGGACTATCCTATCCTGTTGGTTTGCTCCCCTCTCTCGCAAGCGGGAGAGGGAACAGGCCTTCAGTAGATTTGAGGGTGGTGGCCATAGCCCACCCGCACGACTTACTTCGCCAACCCCGCGTCCTCGATATACGCGCGAATCACTTCATCGAAACTCGCATCGCTCTGGAACCCCAGCGACAGCGCGCGCTCCGCATTCCACGCCGCCGGCCACGTGCCGACAATCTTCTCGATGCGTTCCTCGCGCTGCCACGTAACACGGTTGGCTACCGCATCGCCCGCCACGCGGCGCAGCGCTTCCACCATGCCTGCGGCCGTCACCGACAAGCCAGGCAGGTTTACCACGCGGCGGTTGCCGAGGCGCTCGCCATCGAGCTCGATACCGTTGACCAGCGCCGCCACGGCCGCGCGCGGCGACAGCAGCCATAGCGGCGTGTCCGGCGCCACCGGGCAGTTGGCCTCCACGCCGGCCAGCGGCTCGCGGATGATGCCGCTGGCGAACGAGGAGGCCGCCGCGTTGGGCTTGCCCGGCCGCACGCTGATGGTCGGCAGGCGCAGCACGCACCCGTCGACAAAGCCGCGCCGGCTGTAGTCGGACAGCAGCAGTTCGCCGATGGCCTTCTGCACGCCGTAGGACGATTGCGGGTTCAGCGCCGTATCGTCCTGCACCACGGGGGGCAGTTCGCCGCCATAGACCGCGACCGAGCTCGTGAACAGCACGCGCGGCTTGTGGCCGAGCCCGCGACAGGTTTCCAGCAGTGCGCGCGAAGCGTCGAGGTTGACGCGCATGCCAAGCTCGAAGTCGGCTTCGGCCTGGCCCGAGACCACGGCCGCCAGGTGGAAGATGGCGCCCGTATCGGCATCGATGGCCTGCGCCAGTATGGCTGGGTCCGACAGGTCGCCGGTCACCACGCGCACGCGCGTGTCGTCCAGGCCTTGCGGTGCGACGACGTCGAGCAGCGTCAGGCGGTCGAACGCGATCGCGCGGCCGTCCAGGTTCAGGGTGCCGCGCTGGAGCAGCAGGCGCGCCAGTTGCAGGCCGAGGAAGCCGGCGCCGCCGGTAATCAGTACGTTCATGGCAATGCTTCTCAGTGGGTTCAGCGCTTCAGGTAAGGCTTGATCCAGCCCAGGCCGGCCGAGGTGCCGGCGCGCGGACGGTATTCGCAGCCGATCCAGCCCTGGTAGCCCAGGGCGTCGATGACGTCGAACAGGTACGGGTAGTTCAGTTCGCCAATGTCGGGCTCATGGCGCTCCGGCACGCCGGCGATCTGGATGTGGCCAATGCCGGCAAAGTCTCGCTGCAGCTTCTTCGTGACATCGCCCTCGACGATCTGGCAGTGGTAGCAGTCGAACTGCACCTTCAGGTTGGCAGCGCCGATTTCCTTGCAGATGGCCTGGCCGTCGTCCTGGCGGTTCAGGAAGTAGCCGGGTATGTCGCGCGTGTTGATCGGCTCGATCAGTACCGTGATGCCTTGCGCGGCGGCGGCGCTGGCAGCGTGGGCCAGGTTTTCCAGGTAGGTGGCGCGGCAACGGGTGCGGTCGGCATCGGCGGGAATCAGGCCGGCCATCACATGGATGCGGTCATTGCCGATGACACCGGCATATTCCAGGGCGCGGCCAAAGGCGGCTCGGAATTCGGCTTCGCGGCCCGGCAGGGCAGCGATACCGCGTTCGCCGGCGGCCCAGTCGCCCGGCGGGGCGTTGAACAGCGCCTGTACGAGGCCACTGGCATCGAGACGTGCGCGCAGTTCGGCGGCCGGGTACTCGTACGGGAACAGGTATTCGACTGCCTGGAAGCCGTCCGCCGCGGCGGCGGCAAAGCGGTCCAGGAAGTCGTGCTCCGTGTACATCATCGAAAGGTTGGCGGCAAAGCGCGGCATGATTGGATTCCGGTTGTGAGTCTTGAATGCGGGCCGGTCAGCGGTTGACCAGCCTGGCCGGTGTCAGCCACACGAGCACGGCACCGACGACCAGGATCGCGGACAGCACGTACATCGGCAACTGCGTGCTGTGCGTCATGTCCTTGAGCGCACCGACCATATACGGCGACACGAAGCCGGCCAGGTTGCCCACCGAGTTGACCACCGCGATGCCCGAAGCCGCGGCGATGCCCGACAGGAACGCGGTCGGCAGCGACCAGAACAGTGGCGCGCAGGTCAGCACCCCGGCGGCGGCCAGCGACAGCGCGGCGATGGCTACGGTCGTATTGTCGGTAAACGAGGCCGCAACCGCAAAGCCCGTGGCACCCATCAGCGCGGGCACGATCAGGTGCCAGCGGCGCTCGCGACGGGCGTCGGCGCTGTGGCCGAGGATATTCATCACGACAATCGCGCAAAGGAACGGGATCGCCGACAGCAGACCGATGTTGAAGTTGCCGCTGACGCCGCTGGCCTTGACCAGCGTCGGCATCCAGAACGTCAGCGCATACTGGCCCGTCACAAAGCAGAAGTAGATCAGGCACATCCACCAGACACGGCTGTCGCGGAACACGGCGCCGAGCGAATGGCCATGCGACTTGCCCGAGGCGGTGCCAGCCGCCTTGACCGCATTCTGCTGGTCCTCCTCGACATTGCGCTTGAGCACGCGCTTCTCGTCGGCGTCGAGCCACGGGGCCTTGTCGATGCCGTCGCGCAGCACGAAGACAGTCAGGACGCCGATCAGCAGCGAAGGCAGTGCTTCGATCACGAACATCCATTGCCAGCCGCGCAGGCCATGGGTGTTGTTGAAGGCGTCCATGATCCAGCCCGACAGCGGGTTGCCGAACATGCCGGCCACGGGAATGCCCGACATGAAGAGCGCGATCATCTTCGCGCGGCGGTTGGACGGGTACCAGTAGGTCAGGTACAGGATCACGCCCGGATAGAAGCCCGCTTCGGCCAGGCCGAGCAGGAAGCGCATCACGTAGAACTGGGTCGGCGTCTGCACGAACATGAACAGCCCCGAGACGATGCCCCATGTGATCATGATGCGCGCGATCCAGATGCGCGCGCCGAGCTTGTGCATCAGCAGGTTGCTGGGCACTTCGAACAGGAAGTAGCCGATGAAGAAGAGGCCGGCGCCAAGACCGAATACAGTCTCGGAGAAGGCCAGGTCCTGGCCCATCTGCAGCTTGGCGAAGCCGACGTTGACGCGGTCGAGATACGCGATCACGTAGCACAGCATCAGGAACGGCATGATGCGCCAGAACACCTTGTTATAGGCGCGCTTCTCGATCTGGGCTTCGGTGTCGAGCCGGGCGTTGCCGCCCAGGCTGTCGTAGGCGGGCACGCTGGCCGCGGGTTGGTTCGGGGTCACGGTGGTCTCCGGTTCGGGTTTCGGGGGCGCGAGTGTTCTCCGCGCGGCAGCCTGGCGGCAGCCGCGTCCGGGTCGCGTCGGTATCAGTGGGGTACTACCAGCGGGCCTGGAAGCTGTCCCGCAATTCAGCCAGTGCGCTTTCGCTGAGCGCGGCGCGGGCAGCGAAGCCCGGTATGTCCTTCATCATCATCCAGAGCTTTGCGGTCTCCTCCAGCTCCTCAAGCGCGAAGGCCGCGCGCGAAACGCTGGATTCCCACACTACCGGGCCCAGCCGCTCCAGCATCACGCCGCGCACCTTGGCGGCAAGCGTGGCAACACGGGCCGCCACAGCCGGATCGCCGGGGCGGTGGTATGGAATCATCGGGATGTGGCCGACCTTCATCACGTAGTAGGGCGTGAGCGGGGGCACGATATCGTCAGGCTGCCACACGCCGGCCAGCGTCAATGCGACGAGGTGCGTCGAGTGCGTGTGCACGACCGCCTTCGCATCGGGGTTGTTGTCGTAGATGGCACGGTGCAGCGTCAGCGTCTTCGACGGCTTGTCGCCCGAGACCCAGTTGCCGTCGCTGGACACCTTGGCCACCGCAGCGGGATCCATCATGCCCAGGCAGGCGTCGGTCGGCGTGATCAGCCAGCCATCTTCCAGCCTTGCGCTGATGTTGCCAGCGGAGCCGACGGTATAGCCGCGCTGGTAGAGGCTTGCGCCGATGCGGCAGATCTCTTCGCGCAGCCTGCTTTCCTGGCTCATCGCTGGCCTCCGAGTTGGGCGAGCGCTTCGGCGAAGAAATCCGCGCCGCCGAAGTTGCCCGATTTCAATGCCAGCGCGACCGGTTGCGCGTCGAGCGTGACGGTGGCGGGCACGCCCGGCGCGATCTGCGCGCCGATGCGCAAGGCGCGCACGCCGAGCGCCTGCACCACCGCGCCCGAGGTCTCGCCACCGGCCACGACAAAGCGCCGCATGCCGCGAGCGAGCAGGCCGGCGGCGATGCCCGCCAGCGCCTGTTCGACCAGATGTCCGGCGCGCTCTACACCCAGCTCGGCCTGCACGGCCTTGACCTCGTCGGGGCTGCTGGTGGCGTAGATCAGCACGGGCTCTTCGTGGCTGGCGGCAAAGGCGAGTGCGGCATCCACGACGGCTTCGCCGCGTGCGAGTGCCAGCGGATCGATGCGCAGCGCAGGGCGGCCCTGTTCGAGCCAGCGTGCCACCTGGCCGTTCGTCGCACGCGAAGCGCTGCCGGCCAGCACCACGCCGTGGCCGTCGAGTCGCGGCACCGATGCGGCATCGCCACGCTGCGGCAGGAGGCCGGCGCGGCGGAAATTCTCGGGCAGGCCCAGCGCGATGCCCGATCCGCCAGTGATCAGCGGCAGATTGGCGCAGGCTTCGCCCAGCGTGAACAGGTCGGCGTCGGACACCGCGTCAGCAATCGCGAGGCGAACACCGTCGCCGCGCAGGGCTTCGATGCGCTCCGCCGTGGCGGCCGCACCGCGCGCGACGGCGTCATAGCGCAGCAGGCCGACCTTGCCCTGGCTCTGCCGCTGCAGCACGCGCACGAGGTTGGCGTCGGGCATCGGCGTGAGCGGATGGTGCTCCATGCCCGATTCGTTCAGCAGCACATCGCCGACGAACAGGTGGCCGCGGAAGATGGTGCGGCCGTTCTCGGGGAAGGCCGGGCAGGCGATGGTGAAGTCGCAGTCCAGCGCTGCCAGCAGGGCTTCGGCGACCGGGCCGATATTGCCGGCGTCGGTCGAATCGAAGGTCGAGCAGTATTTGAAAACGAACTGCCGGCAACCCTGCGCACGCAGCCACGCCAGTGCGGCCAGCGATTGCGCCACGGCCTCGGCGGCGGGAATGGTGCGCGATTTCAATGCGACCACCACGGCGTCGGCCAGGCCGATGTCCTGCCCGGCACCGGCTTGCGGCACGCCAATGGTCTGCACCGTGCGCATGCCGTTGCGCACCAGCGTGTTGGCCAGGTCGGTGGCGCCGGTGAAGTCGTCGGCGATGCAGCCCAGCAGCGGGCGGTTTTGCGCTTGGGTTGCGGTCATGATGCGGGCTCCGCCTTACTCTGCCTTGGCCGGCAGTTCGATGCCGGGGAAGATCTTGATCACGGCGGAATCGTCCTCGCCACCGTGGCCGGCGGTGGAGGCCATCATGAACATCTGGTGCGCGGCCGCGGACAGCGGCAGCGGGAATTTGCTGGTGCGCGCGGTGTCGAGCACCATGCCGAGGTCCTTGACGAAGATATCGACCGCAGACAGCGGCGTATAGTCGCCGGACAGGATATGCGGTACGCGGTTCTCGAACATCCACGAGTTGCCGGCGCTGTGCGTGATGACGTCATACAGCGCATTCGGGTCCACGCCTTCGCGCAGGCCCAGCGCCATGGCTTCGGCCGCAGCGGCGATATGCACGCCGGCCAGGAGCTGGTTGATGATCTTGACCTTGGAGCCGGCGCCGTGGGTGTTGCCCAGGCGGTAGACCTTGCCCGAGATGGCGGCCAGCACGTCCTCGGCGAGCGAATAAGCTTCGGCGGGGCCGGACGTCATCATCGTCATTTCGCCGCTGGCTGCGCGCGCAGCGCCACCCGATACCGGGGCATCGAGCATCAGGATGCCTTGTTCGCCCAGGCGGCGGCCGAGAGCTTCGGCAAAGGCGGGCGGCACTGTCGCGCTGGCGATGACGAGCGTGCCCGGACGCATCGCGGTGGCTGCGCCATCGGCACCGAACAGCACGGCCTCCGTCTGCTGGGCGTTGACCACGAGGGTGATCACGATATCGCAGCGGCTGCCCAGTTCGGCCGGGCTGGCGCACGGCACGCCGCCGGCATCGGCAAAGCGCTGCAGCACGTCGGGCTGCAGGTCGCAGGCGTGCACCCTGAAGCCGGCACGCAGCAACGACTGCGCGACACCATTGCCCATGGCGCCAAGGCCGATCACGCCGATATTCCGGCCGATATTCCGGGACATAGAAAACTCCTGATGCAGGTAAGGCAGGTCAATCAATGAGAGTGGCGCCGGGTCAGTTCGGCGTGCCGGAACGCTCGCCGTCCCGTTCGTCCCCTTCGTCCTGGCCGAGGTGGGACAGGCGGCGGGCGGCGTTATACATGTGGTTCTGCGCGGCGTTGCGCGCAGCCAGCGCGTCGCCGGCGCGGATCGCGGCGACGATGGCCTGGTGTTCCTCGCGCACCTGGCGCGAAAAGTCGGCGCGGCGGGCCTCGTTGGTCCGCGTGACACGCGTGGCGGCTTCCAGGTACTGGCTGAGGAATTCCAGGGTCTTGAGGAAATACGGGTTGCCGGTGGCCGAGGCAATGGCGCGGTGGAAGGCCACGTCCGCAGCGACGCCGTCGCCGCCTTCGGCTACCTCGGCGTCCAGCCGGGCCAGCGCGGCGTCGATGGCGGCCATGGTGGCGTCGGTACGGCGGCGTGCGGCCTGCGCGGCGACCTCGGCCTCGATGGCGCGGCGCAGTTCGACGATCTGAAGGACAGAATCCAGCGTGCCGGTATCGGTGTAGTCGATTCGCAGCGGGCGGATACCGGCCTGTTCGGTCACGAACACGCCGCTGCCCTGGCGCGATTCGACCACGCCTTCGTACTTGAGCCGGGAGATCGCTTCGCGGATCACCGTGCGGCTGACACCGAATTCTTCCGATAGCACGGCTTCGGTTGGCAGCTTGTCGCCACGGGCGAAAGCACCACTCTGGATCTTGTCGAGCAATTGTTCGGCAACGTTGTCGGTCAGGGCACGGGCCGGGACTTTTTGGAACACGGGCTTATCCAGTCATCGGGTAGTCAGGTCATCATACAAATTTCACGTAAATCTGTTACCCGCGTAAACCCTGATCTGGTGCCTCGTGCCCAGTCTCGGTGCAGGCGACGCGCCCGGATTGTGGCGTATCATGACGGCCGCCAGCCCCATAGCCGGGCAGGCCGTTTAGCCATTTCTGCCATCTTCAACGTACCGCCATGCCTGTCACCGTCCTGATCTGCCCCTGGTCCGAAGCCCGCGAACGCGCCCGCGCCATTCGCTACGCCGTGTTCGTCGAGGAGCAGGGCGTTCCGGTCGAGCTGGAGTGGGACGAATGGGATGAACCGAGCTGGCACGCGCTGGCGCTGGCCGAAGATGGCAGCCCGGTCGCCACCGGCCGCCTGCTGCCGGACGGGCATATCGGCCGCATGGCGGTGCTCGGCCCGGCGCGCGGCACGGGTGTCGGAGCGTTGGTGCTGGACGCGCTGATGAAGAAAGCTGCGGAGCTGGGCTACCCGGAACTGGTGCTGAATGCGCAGACACATGCCGCACCGTTCTATACGCGCGCAGGCTTTGCGCAAGTCGGGGATGAGTTCGAGGAAGCCGGCATCCCGCATGTGGAGATGCGCAAGCGGCTGGCCTGATCAGCGCGGCGCCGGTACGGTGCCCGTGTCGCGGGCGAGGTTCAGCTTGCCACGGTACGAGACCTCGCCGGTCTGGCCGCTGGCGTCGAAGCTGCGCTCGCTCAGGTCGAAGCGTCCGTCGTGGCGCACGCGTAGCACCGTGCTGGCGCGCGTGCCGTAATTGGCCGAGCGGATGAACGCGGACGACAGCAGCTTTTCCCACTCGGGCGAAACACCGGTCGAAGGCAGTTCGAAATCCGCAGCCTTGCGCTCGTCCGCCAGCAACTGCAGATAGGGTTCGGCGCTGGCATTGGGGTGGCCGGTGTCGGCCGCGAGCACTTCCGCGAGTGCGCCGACGCGGCTGCGCACCTTGGGCCAGGGTGTGTCGAGCAGGGCGTTGGACAGGCCGTACAGCCCCGGGCGCAGACGCTCCGGCTGGCGCGAAGCCGACCGGTTGCTGTACCACCAGAGTTCATGCAGGTCGCTGGTCAGCAGGTTGAAGCCGTTGTAGCACCCATCCGCTCCAGCCAGCGCGCCGAGGTAGTCGGCCGGCGCGTCATGTCCGCGCAGGAAGCCGGATACCAGCTCGCCGCGCGAACGCGCATCGGTGCGCTTCTCCGATGGGGCGCGGTAGTTCGTCAGCGCGGCAAAGCGGCCTTCTCCGGCGACGCCCATCCACGTGCCGGGCTCCCCGATCACATCCGCCAGGTCGCGGCCAGCAAGCACCTGCGAGGCATCCTGCCACCAGTGCGCCGGTGCCGCGGGGCGGACATAGAATTCGTCGCGATTGCCGGCCACCACCAGGGCATAGTCCGGGTGCGATTGCCAGGCAACCAGGATCAGGCACATTGCTTTGCTTCCTTTACTGCGTTGGGATCTACAGCATGTCCAGGTCGATGAAATGCTCGACCTGGCGTTCGCCGTCCACCCACTGCTCCAGTCCGCTCTGACGCCACAATCCTGCTAGCGTGGCATCGAAGGCGGGCGGCACATCGGCGTAGCATTCCATCCAGGTCTGCACGCCGGCGCGGGTTTCGGGCCTGCGCATCAGCGTACCACCAATTCCGGTCGCCTCGGCAACCGTCTCCATCCAACGGTGCCAGTGCGGCAACGCTTCCGCCGCATCGGCCTCGGGAACACGGAAATAGACGAAGAGGTGATCGCTCATGGCAGCGTCCTGCGGGTCAGCCGGCGGCCTGAGTGGCTTCCGGCAGCGGTACTTCATACGGAAGGCTGCCCAGCGTCAGTGCGGCGCCGTCCACACTGCCCAGGTGCAGCGCGGATGCGGCGGCATCGATCTTCAGTTCGGCCAGGCCCGCCCAGCCGCCCTGGGGCGCCGGGGCGGCGTTGACGATCATGCCGCAAGGCTGCGCCGGGTCTTCCGGACGGAAGATCTCCGCGGCCGGCGCCGGCACGGCACCGTCGCCCTGCACCAGCCACATGCGGCGCTTGAGCGTGCCGCGATACTGGCTGCGGGCCACGATTTCCTGGCCGGGGTAGCAGCCCTTGCGGAAATTGACGCCGCCAACGATTTCGAAATTGACCATCTGCGGCACGAACTGCTCCTGCGTGGCCGCCACGATGCGCGGGATGCCGGACTGGATGTCGCACCAGTCCCAAAGTGCCGCATCGGCTTCAGCCAGCTGGCTTGTCAGGGCGGCGCGGATTTCGCCGGCGCGCCCAGCGGGCAGCACCAGTTGCCAGCGCGGCTGGCCGGCGGCGTCCGGCAGGCGGACGACGGTTATGTCGCCGGCACTGGCAGCGGCAAACACTGCCTCCGGAGCCGGCAGGCCGGCCGCGGCCAGTGCCTGTGCGGCTTGCGGACCGGCCACGCCCACCATGGCTACCGCGGCCGTGATATCGCTGAGCTTCGCCTTGGCGCGCAGCACGAACATGCTCAGGCGCTTCTGCAAGGCGGAGAGGATGTCGGCCGACAGCTGCAGTACGATGCCTTCGGCATCGCGCCACATCAGGAAGCTGGCCTGCAGGCGGCCCTTGGGCGAGCAGTAGCCGGCCAGGCGCGCGGCGCCCGGAGCCAGGTCTTCGACCGCGTTGGTCAGCTGGGTGTGCAGGAAAGTGGCGGCATCGTCGCCTGCCACCCGGATCCATCCGAGCCCGGCCGGTGCGCAGATAACGCCATGTTTCTGAAGGGCGTCAAGGCTGGTGGCGAGTTCCGTGGCTGGGGCATTCATGTCAGGCATTCCGATCAGGCAAATTGGGAGCATTCGGTAGGTGCGCGCCGTGCGGCGTAGGCCGGCAAAGTCGTGGCGGCGCGAGGCTCCCGGTATTATATGGGGCTGCCGGCATTTCAGCCGGCGCCGGCGGTGCGCGGCGGGCAGGGGGCATCACCCGCCGCACGGGCGCTGCCGAGACTGAACGGATTTCATGACACGTCTTTTCATCCGCCTGGGACTCATTGTCCTGGTTCTTGCCGCGGTTGCCGCCGGCGCCTTTGCGTGGTGGGCCAATCAGCCGCTGGGCCTGTCCACATCGCCTGTCGAAGTCGTCATCAAGCCCAATTCCAGCGTGGCCAGCGTCGGCCGCCAGCTTCAGCGCGGTGGCGTCGGCATGGACCCGCGCCTGTTCCAGCTATTGGTGCGGCTGACCGGCCACAGCCCGGACCTGAAGGCCGGCGGCTACACATTCGAGTCGGGCATCACGCCGCTGGGCTTGGTCGGCAAGCTTGCGCGCGGCGAGGTGACGCACTACGTGGTCACCGTGATCGAGGGCTGGGAATTCCGCAAGATGCGCGCGGTCGTGGATGCCAGCCCCGCGCTGCGTCACGACACGCAGGGCATGTCCGACGCCGATCTGATGAAGGCGATCGGCGCTGCGGAGCCTGCGCCGGAAGGGCTGTTCTTCCCCGACACATACCTGTTTGCGCGTGGCAGCAGCGATATCGAGCTATACCGGCACGCGTACAAGGCCATGCAGCGGCGCCTGAATGAAGCGTGGAACGCACGCTCGCCGGATCTGCCTTACAAGTCGCCGTACGAGGCGCTGGTCATGGCGTCGATTGTCGAAAAGGAAACCGGCCACGCCGCCGAGCGGCCGATGATCGCCGCGGTGTTTGTCAACCGGCTGCGCAAGAACATGATGCTCCAGACCGACCCGACCGTGATCTACGGCATCGGCGAGCACTTCGACGGCAACCTGCGCAAGCGCGACCTGCAGACCGACACCCCGTACAATACATACACCCGTACCGGCCTGCCGCCCACGCCGATCGCGCTGCCTAGCCTTGCCTCGCTGGCGGCAGCTACCGCGCCGGCACCGTCCGACGCGCTGTATTTCGTGGCGCGCGGCGACGGCACCAGTCATTTCTCCAACACGCTTCCCGAACACAACCGCGCGGTCGACCAGTACCAGCGCGGCAAATAGGCATCCATGCGCGGAAAATTCATTACCTTCGAAGGCATCGACGGCGCCGGCAAGAGTACCCATATCGACTGGGTAGCGGCCCGCCTGCGTGAGCGCAAGGACATTGGCGCCGTGGTCACCACGCGGGAGCCTGGCGGCACGCCGCTGGGCGAAGACCTGCGCCAGATCCTGCTGCACCGGAAGATGCACCTGGAGACCGAGGCGCTGCTGATGTTCGCCGCTCGGCGCGAGCATATCGCCGAGGTCATCGAGCCGGCGCTGGCGCGCGGTGACTGGGTGATCTCCGACCGCTTCACCGACGCCACCTTTGCCTATCAGGGCGGCGGCAGGGGGCTGGCCACGTCCCGGCTCGAAACCCTGGAAGACTGGGTGCAGGGCAGCCTGCAGCCGGACCTGACGCTGCTGTTCGACGTACCGTTGGAGACGGCCAGCGAACGCCTGGCTGGCGCGCGCGCGCCGGACAAGTTCGAGGCTGAATCACGAGCGTTCTTTGAACGCACCCGTGCCGAGTATCTGCGCCGTGCCGCACAGGCGCCCCGGCGTTTTTGCGTGATCGACGCCACGCAGAGTATCGAGGCAATTCGTGTCGAACTTGAGAAAATCATCACAACACTTTGATTTTCAAGCTTTATATTGATCGATAATATTGCCACGAATTCATGATGTTGTGCCTTCCGCAACGGCGTTGGTATGAAGAAGACACTTCAGCTTTCGTGGCTAACTGACTGATCTGCATGCTCTATCCCTGGCAAACGGAAGACTGGCAACGGCTTGGCGCGCTGCGCGAACGGCTGCCCCATGCGCTGCTGATCCACGGCCAGCAGGGGACCGGCAAGCGAGACCTGGCGCTGCACTTCGCGCAGGGCCTGCTGTGCGAATCGCCGCTGCCTGACGGCCAGCCTTGCGGCCAGTGCGCGGCATGCCACTGGTTTAGCCAGGGCAACCACCCCGACTTCACCGTGGTGCGCCCCGAAGCGCTGGAGGCTTCCGGCGCAGGCGAGACGGATGACAGCGGCAAGAAGAAGGCGCCCAGCAAGATCATCCGCATGGAGCAGGTGCGGGCGCTAATCGAGGCAATTGGTGTCGGCACGCACCGGGCCGGACTGCGCGTGGTGGTGATCTACCCGCTGGACGCGCTGCAGGTCGAAGGTGCCAACGCCCTGCTGAAGACACTGGAAGAACCTCCGCCGTCGACGGTTTTCCTGCTTGTCACCGATCGGCTGGACCGGATCCTGCCGACCATCCTGTCGCGCTGCCGCCAGTTCTCCACGCTGCGGCCGACGCCCGATGCTGCGCTCGCCTGGCTCAAGGGGCAGGGCGTGGCCGACGCCGAAGCCCAGCTTGCGCTGGCCGGCGGTTCGCCGCTGACCGCACTGCATGCGGCCGAGGCCGAGGAGCAGCCGCTGCAGCGCTGGCTGATCGGTCAACTGGGCGCCGGCGCCGAATTCGACGCCTCTGGTGCGGCGGAACAACTACAAAAGCTGCCGGTGCCCGCCGTGCTTGGCATCCTCCAGCGCTGGACGTACGATCTGCTGAAGTGCCGGCTCGATGCCTCCGGCGGCACGGTGCCGCGCTACTTTCCGAAGGAGCGCGCAGCGCTGGCGCGTTGCGCGAGCGCATCCAGCACTCATCGGCTGCAGGCGTTTGCCGCGCGCATCAATGCGCACCGGCGCAGCGAGAACCATCCGCTTGCGGCAAGGCTGGTGATGGAATCCGTGTTTCTCGAATACCGGCAGCTGTTCCACTGACAGCGCCGGCGCAGCGGGCAGGGCCCGGCCATGGCCGGATGCAGTTCCAAAACACCTATAAAACAAGGCTGTAGCAGGTCAGAAGGGGGTCAATCATGAGTACAGATGTCGCAACCATCCCGGGGCGAACGGCCGGGGCCACGGGCGGCGCGCCATCGCGGCCAAACGTGTTGTCCTTGTCGATCAAGGACCAGGCGGGGCTCTATGCGGCTTACATGCCGTTCCTGGCGCGCGGCGGCATTTTTGTGCCTTCGAACCGGCCGTTCCGGCTAGGCGAGCAGGTGTTCCTGGTCCTGTCGCTGCTGGACCGCCCGCAGAAGTACCAGGTTGCCGGTCATGTTGCCTGGATCACGCCGCCGGGCACGCCGATGAAGACACCGGGGGTGGGCGTGCATTTCCCTGATGACGACAATGGCCGCAACCTGCGGCGCGCGGTTGAGGAAATCCTGGGCAAGCAACTGGAGTCCGGGCGACCCACACAGACTTTGTGAAATACGCGAGGTTAGCTTCGCAACTGGTTGTTAATATTGAGTTTTCTGAGATTCATCCCGAGAATTGCCGATGCCGGGTACCTGCCCGGCATTGTCGCCATCCACCAGCGCACGGTGACGGCCGGTACTGCGCCGGTGTCCGTGGCGTTCCGCCAGGCCTGGTAATTTCCGGCGCCTGTGCCGCCGTCCCGAGGTTTTCCCCATGTTTGTCGATTCACACTGCCACATCGATTTTCCCGACCTGTCCGCCCGGTTGCCGGAGCTGCTCGACAATATGCGCGCCAACCAGGTGTCGCATGCGCTGTGCATTTCGGTGACGCTGGAAGACTTTCCACGCGTGCTGGCGCTGGCCGAGCAGCACCCGAACCTGTACGCCTCGGTAGGCGTGCATCCGGACTATGAAGAGGGCGAGGAGCCCACGCTGGCGCGTCTGCTCGAACTCTCCGCGCACCCGCGCGTGGTAGGCACCGGCGAAACAGGCCTGGACTACTACCGCCTGAATGGCCGCAGCATCGCCGACATGGAGTGGCAGCGCGAACGCTTCCGTACGCATATCCGTGCCGCGCGCCAGACTGGCAAGCCGCTGATCATCCATACCCGCTCATCGGCCGACGACACGCTGCGCGTGATGCGCGAAGAAGCCGCGCGCGACGCCGGCGGCGTGATGCACTGCTTCACCGAAACCTGGGACGTTGCCCGCCAGGCGTTGGACGAGGGCTTCCATATCTCGTTTTCCGGCATCGTCACCTTCAAGAGTGCGGCGGATTTGCAGGAAACCGCGCGCAAAGTGCCGCTGGACCGCATGCTGATCGAGACCGATTCGCCCTACCTGGCCCCGGTGCCGTACCGCGGCAAGACCAACGAGCCGGCCTGGGTGCGCCACGTGGGCGAGTTCATCGCCAGGCTGCGCGGCATTCCGGTGGAACAGCTGGCGGAGCAGACCAGCGACAATTTCTTCAAGCTTTTCAAGCATATCGACAGGGAAGTTCATGTTTAACTTGAAATCTATCCGCAGGCTGTCCGGTGCCATGCTGCTCGGATGCGCAGCACTTGCCTGGGCCGCACCGGCCGACGACATGCGCAAGGCCGTGGAATTCGACGACGCGCGCACCATACAGAAGTTGCTGGCCCGCGGCGTGGACCCCAATTCCGTCGACAGCCGCGGCGACCCGGTGCTGGTGGCGGCATTGCGGGAAAAATCGCTGAAAGCTGCCGCGGCGCTGATCAAGGCCAGGGACATCGACTTCGACAAGGCCAATCCCGCCGGCGAAACCCCGCTGATGATGGCTGCGCTGCAGGGCCAGCTCGACATGGTCAAGCTCATGGTTGACGACATGGAGGCCGAGATCAACAAGACCGGCTGGACGCCGCTGCACTACGCGGCCACCGCCGGCCATAACGATGTCGTCAAGTACCTGGTCGATCATGCGGCCTATATCGATGCCGAAAGCCCGAACGGGACCACACCGCTGATGATGGCCGCGCGTGGCGGCCACATCGAGACCGTAAAGCTGCTGCTCGACGAAGGCGCGGACATGCGCCTGAAGAACCAGCAGGGCATGACGGTGATCGACTTTGCCGAGCGCTACAACCAGGCGGAGATCGCCAAAGGCCTGAAGTCGCGCTGGCAGAAGCTGTACCCGCAGGTACCCATCGTGGCCGCGCCGCCGCTGAAGGCACCGGTGGCGCAACCGGGCGGCCAGCCGATCAAGGCGGCGCCGGCCAGCGGCAAATAAATACTGGCTTCCGGGACGCCGGCAGAGGTGGTGCCACCGAACCAGCGCCTGCGGCAGTGGGCGCGCCGCCTGAAATCCAGCCTGGTGATGCTGTGGTTCTGCAGCCGCCATCCGGACACGCCGCTCACGGCGCGGCTGCTGGCGGCACTCGTGGTGGCCTATGCGTTCAGCCCGATCGACCTGATTCCGGACTTCATCCCGGTGCTGGGTTATGTCGATGATGTCCTGCTGGTGCCGCTGGGCATCTGGCTGGCATTGCGGCTGGTGCCGGCGGCCGTGAAGGCAGATTGCCGCGTGCGGGCCGAGGCCTGGCAGGCGGCGCAGCGCGAGCGCCCGCGCAACCTGTGGGCGGCCGCGGCCATCGTGCTGGTCTGGGTGCTGCTGGCGTGGCTGGGCTGGCGCTGGTGGTCAGGCCGCTGACCGCTGCAGACCGCCGCTGACCGTAACAGGGCTCAGGCGTCGTCGGCCAGGCGCACACCGGCGAACTGCCAGCGCTGGTGCGGGTAGAAGAAGTTGCGATAGCTGGCCCGGATATGCGATTCGGGCGTGACGCAGGATCCGCCGCGCAGCACCATCTGGCTGCTCATGAACTTGCCGTTGTACTCGCCCACCGCACCGGCGCCCGGGCGGAAACCCGGATAGGGCAGGAACGCGCTGCCGGTCCATTCCCACACATCGCCAAACATCTGGCGCAGCACGCCCGCCGTGTTCTGCCGGTCTGGCAACGGCCGCAGCGCGCGGCCTTCGACGAAATTCCCCGTGGCCGGCAGGTCGCGCGCCGCGTGTTCCCATTCGGCCTCGGTCGGCAGCCGCCGCTCGGCCCAGCGCGCAAACGCGTCCGCCTCATAGAAGCTGATATGCGTGACGGGGCTCTCAGGGTCGACCGGATGCATGCCGCGCAGCGTCATCTGCCACCAGGTGCCTTCACGTTCCTCCCAGTACAGCGGGGCCTGGATGCCTTGCTCGCACACCCAGCGCCAGCCATCCGACAGCCACAGGCCGGCGGTCTGGTAGCCGCCGTCGTCGATGAATTCGAACCACTGGCGGTTATTGACCGGGTGCGAGCACAGTGTGTAGGGCTGCAGGTAGACCTTGTGGCGCGGCCCTTCGCAGTCAAAGGCAAAGTCTTCGCCGCGATGGCCGATCTCGACCACGCCGCCGTCAAAGCCGACCCAGTCCGGCGCGGGGCGCGGGTCGGCGATCACCGGTTCCAGCAGTTCCGGCGCGAACGCGGGCCGCAGCGGGTTCTGCGCGAACAGGTGGAGAATGTCGGTCAGCAACAGCTCCTGGTGCTGCTGCTCATGGTGCAGGCCGAGCGTGATCAGGGCCGCTTCGGCATCGGTCTGGGCGGCGCAGAGGAGATTCAGCATCGATTCGTCCACCGCCTCGCGGTAGGCCAGGATCTCGTCCAGCGACGGCCGCGTGAGCAGGCCGCGGCGCGGGCGCGGATGGCGCGGGCCGACGGACTCGTAATAGGAATTGAACAGGAAGCGGTAGTCGGGGTCGACCGGCTCGTAGTCCGGCACGCGTGCGGCCAGCACGAATTCCTCGAAGAACCACGTGGTGTGGGCCAGGTGCCATTTGGCCGGGCTGGCGTCCTCCATCGACTGCACCGTCGCGTCGGCGTCCGACAGGTCCGCGACCATGGCCTCGGTGGCGGACCGGATGTGCCGGTACAGCGATAGCAAGGCGGGTTCGTGCGGCGGGTGGACGGCGGCGGCTGGCAACAGGGCTGAAGTCATGCGGGCTCCCGGGATCGGTCGATGACTGGGCGAAGGACGCGGCTGGCCGTGCAGGCTGGCCAGTGACGTCGCCAATGGCACGCGGGGCGCCGTAGCGCCCCGCATCCATCATAGACCCGATCCGCCCCCGGGGCGACCCCAGGGGTGAGCCGGCGTGCCGGCGGCCGGTCAGGCGGCCAGGCGGGCGCCGTCGTTCAGTGCCGCGATCTCGGTGCGGGCACTGGTCAGGCCGGCTTCGCGAGCCTGCGGACCCATGGCCAGGCCGTGGGCGCGCACGTAGGTGATGTCGGTGATGCCCAGGAAGCGGAACACCACGTCCACGGTCTTTTCGTGCAGGTCCAGTTCATTGGCGTCCTGGCGCACGCCGCCGCGCGACGAAACGACGATCACGCGCTTGCCGCCAGCCAGGCCTACCGGGCCGGTCTCGGTGTACTTGAAGGTACGGCCGGCCTGGGCGATGCGGTCGATCCAGGCCTTGAGCTGGCTCGGGATGCCGAAGTTGTACTGCGGCACGCCCACCACCAGCACGTCAGCGGCCAGGAACTCGGCCAGCCACGTTTCGGTGCGCTGCAGTTCGGCTTCCTGCACGGCGTTCAGGCCGTCCTTCGGGCCGCCCAGCACGGGCAGCAGGTTGCCGGACAGGTGGGCCGGGGCATCCTGGTCCAGATCGCGCACGGTCACCTTGGCGCCGGGGTTGGCGGCGACGAGGTCGGCCACCACGCTGGCGGTCAGGCTACGCGAAACGGAATTGTCACCAAGAACGCTCGAATCGATCTGCAGGATGTTCATGTCTTTCTCCACGAAGGTGCGGTTGCGATGGAGGAAAGATAGCGTCTGGCCATTGGTATCGGTAGTGAGGCAAAATGCAAATAATTGTTCTATTCATGCAACGAGACGTGCCGCCCTGGCGAGCGCGTCGTCGTTGCGTTGGCGGAGGCCTTCATGCAGGACCTGAACGACTTGTCGCTGTTTGCCCAGGTGGTGGAACACGGCAGCTTTTCCGCGGCCAGCCGCGCCACGGGGATTCCCAAGTCGAGGCTGAGCCGGCGCATCGCCCAGCTCGAACGCGATCTCGGCGTGCAGCTGCTGCGCCGGACCACACGCCAGGTGCGCGTGACGCCGCTTGGGGAGTCCTACTACGAGCGTTGCCGCGCCATGCTGAACGAGGCGGAGGCTGCGCGTGATGTGATCGAACAGGCGCGCGACCAGCCCGGCGGCACGCTGCGCGTGAGTTGCCCGGTGGCGATCGCCCAGATCCTTCTGGCGCCGGCCATCGGGCATTTCATGCGCGCCAACCCGGCCGTGCGCATCGAACTGGAGGCCACCAACCGGCGTGTCGACGTGATCGGCGAGGGCTATGACCTGGCGTTGCGCGTGCGCGAGGTCATGGAGGATTCGAGCCTCGCGGTGCGTACCTTCGGCGAGAGCCAGCTCATGCTGGTGGCGAGCCCGGGCTTGCTCGACAGCATCGGCCGTCCGCGCACGCCGCAGGCGCTCGATGGCATGCCGGGCGTTGGGCAGAAGCCGCACGACGGCAAGCATGTCTGGATCCTTGGCTGCAAGACCGGTGAAACCATCCAGATCGCTTACGACCCCCGGCTGGTGACGGACGAGTTCGCACTGCTGCGCGAGGCGGCGATTGCCGGCATCGGCGTGGCCATGCTGCCGCGCATGTACTGCCGCGATGCCATCGACAGCGGCGAACTGGAACTGCTGTTGCCCCAGTGGGAAATGCCCGTGGGCACGCTGCACGCGGTGTTCCCCTCGCGCAAGGGGGTAACCCCGGCCGTACGGCGCTTCCTCGATTTCCTCAGCGAGATCCTGCCCGAGAACGCACGCAAGGTCGGCATGCACGAGCCCAGGCAGCCGGCGATGCACCGCGTGGTCTGAAGGCGCGGCCGTGAAACGCATGCGCCACTCTTGCGCCTTTACCTTCACGCCGCGGGGCACTAAGGTACATGGGCGAGCCCCGTGCGTGCGGGCGAAGTCGCTTGGCGGTGTCGACGGCCGCGGCGCTTCCCGGGAGCTCCGACTGTTCTCAACCGGCAAGGAGGATGGCCATGAGTGGCTCTCAGGGATCGCAGGACTTGGGCAAGGCGGTGTTGCGCATTGTGTTGGGGGTGCTGATCCTGCTGCATGGCATTGCCAAGCTGAAGGGCGGCGTTGACTTCATCACGCAAACAGCGACTGGGGCGGGACTGCCGGCGTGGGTCGCCTATGGTGTCTATATCGGTGAAGTCCTGGCGCCGGTGCTGCTGATCATCGGCTTGTGGACGCGTGCGGCGGCGCTGATCGTGGTCCTGAACATGCTGTTCGCGATTGCGCTGGTCCACTCGAAGCAGCTCGGTATGCTCAATGAAACCGGCGGCTGGCAGCTTGAGCTGCAGGGCATGTACCTGGCGGCCGCGCTGACGCTGGTGCTCATCGGCGGGGGCCGGCTGGGCGTGGGTGGTGCCGGCGGCAAGTGGAACTAGATACTGCCGCCGACCCCTGGAGACGTATCGTGGATGCTCCGAGAAGCAGGACGGCGACCGCCGTTGCCTTGGCGTCAGTGTTGCTGGCGGCCTGCGCCAGCACGCCAGACATCAAGACCGACTACAACCGCAGCGTGAATTTCGGCGCTTACCGAAGCTTTGGCTTCGTGAAGAACCCGGGCACGGACCGGCAGGGCTACGAAAGCCTGACGACGCAGTACCTCAAGGGCGCCGTGCAGCGCGAGATGACGTCGCGCGGCTACCAGTACAACGCCCAGTCGCCCGACCTGCTGGTCAATTTCAATGCGCGCACGCAGGAAAAGGTGCAGGTCACCCCGGTACCGCCGCCGATGGGCTACTACGGCTATCGCGGCGGGCTCTATGCGCCGTGGCCCGGCTATGGCTTCTATAACGACGTGTACACGTACACCGAGGGTACGCTGAACATCGACCTGGTCGACCGCAAGGACATGAAGCTGGTCTGGGAAGGCGTTGCCGTGGGCAGCGTGGACACAAGCAACCAGTCCAATATCCAGCAGCGCATCGAAAAGGTGGTGGGACAGATCTTCGCCAAGTACCCGTTCCGCGCCGGCCAGTAGGGCAGGGCGCCATGTTGCCGCCGCGCAGCGCTTACGAAAACTTGCGCTTTATTGCGCTGCCGGAGGCCATGGCCGGCCGCCTTAACCGCTACAATCGCTGCCCGTAGTTTTGAACGTGGCATGGCGATCATGGGTTTTGGCTGGTTCGGATTTTCGACTCTCTGGCTGGTGCCGCTGGTGTGGCGGTTCTTCGGCGGCCTGCTTGCGGGCGAACGGCGCCCGTCCGGCCCCGGCTCGCTGCGGGTCTGGCTCGGTACGCTGATCGTGCTCTGTGCGAGCGCCTCGCTCGAGGCGCTGACCAGTGGCGAGGGCGGGACCGCGGGCGGCTCGGCAGGGCGCGCGCTCGGCGGCATGGTCGGCAACCTGTTCGGCTGGACGGGCGCGTTATTCGTGATGCTGGGCGTGCTCGCGCTGGCTGCGCCGATGGTGTTCGGCGAGACATGGCGCAGCCTGTTCCTGTTGCGCAAGCCGCGCAGTGCCCCGCGTGCCGAAGACGAGCCTGCCGAGTTCGTATCGACCCAGCCGATGCGCGAACCCGAACGCTGGGAATCCGCCTCATCCAACGGTGCCGCGTCCGGCGGCTGGAACGCGCCATCGGGGCGCCACCGCAGTTTCGACGCCGTTTCCGCGCGGCGACAGCCGGCCTGGCAGCCGCCGCCGCGCACGCGTGAATCGCCGCCGCAGCCGGGCGAGATCTGGCTGCATCATGCCGAATCGCCTGGCGCGGTGAAGCCGCCTGTGCGACCCGCCGCGCAGGCCGTGGCCGAGACAACGGCACCGCGCGTCGCACAGACGCCTGCGCCGCGCCGGCCGGTCAGCCTGCAGGCCGCTGCGGCCGCGGTTGCCGCCTCGACCCCGGCTGCAGCCGCTGCGTCCCGCCCGGCCACGCCGGTGCGTGCCACGGTAGTCAGCACACCATTCCGCCAACCGCAGCCCATCGTGCGCTCCGCCATTACGACTTTGCCTGAAGCATCTGCCGCCTCCGCTCCCGCGAAGGCTGCGGCAACGGTTGCGGCGGCCTCTGCGGTGGTTGCCACGGCCGCGGAATCTGCTGAGCCGGAAGCTACGGTTGTCACTGCACCCGCCACCGCGGCAGCCGTTGCATCGGCTGAAACGGCGACCGATGACGCCGTCGCCGTGGCCGAGCCGGTCGTTGTCGAGACGCCTCCGTCCATGGACGTGGCTGACAGCCAGGCCACCGAGGCCACCGCGGATACCCCCGGGATGGACGGGTTTGACGCGGACGAGGCCACGCTCGAAGCCATCCGCCAGGAAGCCCTGCAATTGCTGGCCGAATTGCAGGTGCTGTCACGCAAGGCAGTGAGCGTTGAGGCTGATGCGGACGCGCAGACGCCCGTCGTTCCAGCGGTCGAGGAAGTTGCGCCGGAGTCGACGGAATCCGCGGAACCTTTATCGTCCACCGACCTCGCCGCCGAAGCCGAAGCCGAAGCCGAAGCCGAAGCCGAAGCCGAAGCCGAAGCCGAAGCCGAAGCCGATGTTGTGGTCGAGGCAGAGGTCGCGACGGAGCCCGCTTCGGAAGAAGCCCCGGCATTCGTCATGGAAGACGGCCCCCTTTCCGAATCCGCGACGGAAGACACGTCCGAAGCGGAAACACTCGTCGATGCCAATGCGCTGCTGGTTGCCTCGGAGCCTGAAGCGGCGCCGCTGCCGGAACCCGAACCCGAACCCGAACCCGAGCCGGTGGCCGTAGTGCCTGCTGCGAAGCCGCGCATCGTGTTGCCTGCCGTGGTGGGCAAGACGGTCCCTCTGAACGCGCAGTTGTCCCAACCGGCCCAGCCGGCGCTCGCCGTGCCGCCTCCCGCGCCGCGTGTTGTGGTGGACTATCGCTTGCCTTCTGCCGAGCTGCTCGAAGCCGCGGCGGACCAGACCGAACTGGTATCCGAGGAGCGCCTGCGCGAAACCGGCGAACTGATCGAGCAGCGCCTGTCGGAATTCAAGGTGCCGGTGGCCGTGGTAGGCGCCAGCGCCGGCCCCGTGATCACGCGCTTTGAAGTCGAGCCCGCCATGGGCGTGCGCGGCGCGCAGGTGGTCGGGCTGATGAAGGACCTGGCACGCGCGCTCGGCGTGACCTCGATCCGTGTGGTCGAGACCATCCCCGGCAAGACCTGCATGGGGCTGGAACTGCCGAATGCGCGCCGGCAGATGATCCGGTTGTCCGAAATCGTCCGCGCGTCGTCGTTCAAGTCGCACAATTCGCGCCTGGTGCTGGCGATGGGCAAGGACATCACCGGCCATCCGGTCGTGACCGACCTGGCCCGCGCGCCGCACCTGCTGGTGGCGGGTACCACGGGCTCGGGCAAATCGGTGGCGGTCAACGCGATGATCCTGTCGATGCTGTACAAGGCCACGCCCGAGGATGTGCGCCTGATCATGATCGACCCCAAGATGCTGGAGCTGTCGGTCTACGAAGGCATTCCGCACCTGCTCGCGCCGGTGGTGACCGACATGAAGCAAGCCGCGCACGCGCTCAACTGGTGCGTGGGCGAGATGGAGAAGCGCTACCGGCTGATGTCGGCGCTCGGCGTGCGCAACCTGGCCGGCTACAACCAGAAGATCCGTGCGGCCGAAGGGGCAGAGCAGAAGGTGCCCAACCCGTTCTCGCTGACGCCGGATGCACCGGAGCCGCTGTCCACGCTGCCGCTGATCGTGGTGGTGATCGACGAGCTGGCCGACCTGATGATGGTGGCCGGCAAGAAGATCGAGGAACTGATCGCGCGGCTCGCGCAGAAGGCGCGCGCCGCGGGCATCCACCTGATCCTGGCGACGCAGCGTCCGTCGGTGGACGTCATCACCGGCCTGATCAAGGCCAACATCCCGACACGCGTGGCGTTCCAGGTGTCGTCCAAGATCGATTCGCGCACCATCCTCGACCAGATGGGCGCCGAGAGCCTGCTGGGGCAGGGCGACATGCTGTTCCTGCCGCCGGGCACCGGCTATCCGCAGCGCGTGCATGGCGCGTTTGTCGCTGACGACGAAGTGCACCGCGTGGTGGAGCACTGGAAGCAATTCGGCGAGCCGGACTACGATGAGGCCATCCTTGCCGGTGATGCCGCCGAGGCCGGCGCCAGCGACCTGTTCGGCGAGAACGGCGGCGACGGCGAAGCCGACCCGCTCTATGACGAAGCCGCGGCCTTCGTCCTCAACACGCGCCGCGCGTCGATCTCGGCGGTGCAGCGCCAGCTTCGCATCGGCTACAACCGTGCCGCGCGGCTGATCGAGCAGATGGAAGCCGCGGGCCTGGTCTCGCCGATGGGCCGCAACGGCGCGCGCGACGTGCTTGCCCCCGGGCCGGGCGACTGACACCGGGAGCCGAGATGGATCTCCAGCATGGCAACCTGCTCTGCGATGTGCCGTCCGGCGTGCCGGACGAGATCTTCCAGTCCCTGCTGGAGCGGCCCGGCCTGAAGATCGAGCGGATCATCTCCAACGGCCAGGCCAGCCCGCCGGGCTTCTGGTACGACAGCCCGCAGGACGAATGGGTACTGCTGCTCGGCGGCAGCGCCGGGCTCGAGTGCGAGGGCGACACCGCCCCGCGCGTCATGCGGCCCGGCGACTGGCTGCACCTGCCGGCGCACTGCCGGCACCGCGTGGCATGGACCGATGCCGGTGAACCGACCGTCTGGCTGGCGGTGCACTGCGACGCAGATAGCGCACCGACCGCGCGCATCGGCTGATTTGCCGCTCCCGGGTAAAAGTGACTCGCCGGCAGAGCCGGCGAACCACCCCATCACCCCGGAAACACCGGCTCCCCCAAATTCAACATCAACCGATTCGCCCAGGCAAATATCGCCACGGAGTGAATCAAATCCAGAATCTCGGCATCGCCGATGCCAGCCGCGCGCAGGGCGGCCAGGCTTTCCGCCGATACACCTGCAGGATCTTCAGTCAACTCGATCGAGAACTTCGCAATCGCCTTTTCCCGCTCGGTCGTGCCCGCCGTACGCGGGTCCTCGAACACCTCCTTGATCACGTCATTGCGCTTGGCCAGCTGCTCGAAGCGCTGCGCATGCACCGACGCGCAATAAACGCAGCCATTGAGCCGTGACACCACCGTGGTGGCCAGCTCGCGCTCGGCGCGCGGCATGCCGCCAGGCGCGTACATGATGGCGTTGAACGCGGTGGAGCGCTGGCGCAGGATCTCGGGTTGATGCACCAGGAACCGGTAGTAGTCCTGCACCCTGGCCTTGGGGTGGCTCTCGTCGAGCACGGCGATCTGTTCCGGCGTGGCCTGGTCCAGCTCGACGACATCGAGCCAGGCCTTCCAGTCGAGCACTTCATTGGTAAAGCCGTGGGATTGGATGATCTCGCTCATGCCTGTGCTCCTGCGTTGTCGTTCAGTGCCTTCAGCGCATCAAGGCCGGCCACCAGCCGCACCTGATACGACAGGAAGGCAATCAGCTGCGCCAGCGTGACCACGGCGGGCGTGCTCAGGCCCGCGGCGGGCAGCGCTTCGAGCGCGGCCTTGTCGCCTTCTACGGGCTTTTCGATCAGCGTGCGCGTGAATGCCAGCATGGCACGCAGGCGCGGATCGGCGGCGTCTGCGGGAGTGCCTTGATCGGCAATGGCAATGGCCGCGGCATCGGCGCCGGCCGCAGTCAGTCGCGCGCGATAGTGAGCCGCCAGCTTCGGCGACGGCGTGAGCCGCGCGGCGTACATCGCGACCAGCAGGCGTTCGGCCAGCGTCAAGCCGGGCAGGGCCGGATCGAACAGGGCGTCGTGGCTGCCTTGGGTGGCGGCCACCACCTTGTCGCGCTTGTGGCGCAGCGCGTGCGTGGCGCTGCCGGGCTGCAGGCCGGTGACGGCGTCGATCAGGTCCGGCGGCGTGGCGCCGCCTTCGGGTGTGGGGGCTTGGTTCATGGCGGTTGTCACGGTTCGGGGTGGATTCAGGATTTCAGTACGGGCGGCGGTGCCGGCGCCCATTCGTCGCCGAAGATTTCAGGCTCGGCATAGGCCTGCAGCGCGGCATAGTGCAGTTCAACGTCTTCCTGGTACAGCAGGCCGGCGATGCCCTGACCCAGTCGCCGGGCGCCGTCGCTGATGGCCGGAATGTCGCCAGACACGGTGCCATGCGACAGCGCAGCCGGGTAGCAGAACGCATGGATGCGCGACAGCCCGGGACAGGCGCCCGGCGTCTTCTCCTGGAATTCGAAGACCGGGCCGAGGTCGGGCGAATCGGACAGCTCGCCATCCTCCTGCCCTGGCCGCGGCGCGAAGCGGTCGCGCCAGAAGCGGATATGCGGCGCGAACGCGGCGAACTCCGGGCGCGTTTCCAGCGCGATGCGGAAGCCCGTCGAGAAGATCAGGAAATCCAGCTCGAACACGCCCTTGGGCGTGCGCACGCGCAGCACGTCGCCGTCCACGTCGATGGCATCGAGCGCGCAGCCCAGGTGGAAACGCGCATTGACGTGGCGCGATACGCGCAGCGTGCTGCCGCGCGGCGGCGGCACCTGCTGGCTGTTGATGTAATGGCGCAGGCGCCATTTCCATTCATCCGGCAGGCCGTAGTGGCCAAAGGTCAGTCCGGGATTGCCGGCACCCTTGCCCTTGTTGACGCGCGGAATGTCCGCGCGGCGGATCAGCATGTCGACGCTTGCGGCACCGGCCTCCAGCGCGGTGGCGGCACTGTCCATGGCCGAAGCGCCGGCGCCGACCACGCCGACGCGCTTGCCACGCAGGTTGCCGTAGTCCATATCGTCGGAGGAATGCGCCCACAGCGTGCGGGGCAGGCGCTCGGCAAGCGGCGGCACATAGGCGCCGCCAAGGCCGTCGCGTCCGGTGGCCAAAACCACGCGGCGAGCCAGCACGGTACGCGGCCCGTCCGGCGTCGTCATCGCCAGCGCGACCAGGCCGTCGGCGCGCGGCAGCACCTGCTCGACGCGGTGTCCGTTGCGGATATCGAGGTCGAGCACCTGCCGGTACCAGCGCAGGTAGTCCATCCACTGCAGCCGCGGGATCTTGTCCAGCGCTTCCCACGCTTCGTTGCCGTACTGGGCTTCGAACCACGCGCGGAAGGTCAGTGCCGGCAGGCCCAGCGCAGGGCCGGTGAGCTGCTTGGGCGAGCGCAGGGTCTCCATGCGGGCGGTGGTGGCCCATGGCCCTTCAAAGCCGGCGGGAGACTGGTCGAACGCGCGCGCCTGGATGCCCAGGTGCTTGAGCGTGGCGCTGACGGCGAGTCCGGCCATGCCGCCACCGATCACGGCAACGTCGAGCACGGCTTGCCCGCCGTGGGTGCGCGGCATGGTCCAGGCCTTGGCCGGCAGTTCCAGCCAGGCCAGGTCCTGGCGCAGGCGCGCTTCAAGTGCGGCCAGTCCGGCCTGGCCGCGTGGGGTGTCGGTATCAGTCATGGCTTAGGGGTTCAGTGTCTTCAGTCGGGGCAGCGCCGTCGCCATACAGCGATTGCAGCAGTGCGCCGTGCTCGGCGGGGTCGCGGCGGACGAAGTCGGGCAGCAGCGTGGCGGATGCCTCGGCCAGTACATCGACCAGGCTCAGCACGACCGCGCTGGCCGGGCGCGCCTGTGGCGTGATCACGCCGAAATAGAACGGGATATCCGCGTCGACGGGGCGCACGGCAATGTCGGCCAGCGGCAGGCCACGCGCGGTCACCGGTTCCAGCACGGCGATGCCGAGCCCGGCGCGCACCAGTGTCAGCGCGTTGATCGAGGTGTTGGTGTCGATCACGCCTGCGGGGCCGATGCCGGCGCCGGCAAACGCGGCATCGGTGCGACGCCGCAGGCGGTAAGGGTTCTGCATCGTGACGATGCGGCGTTCACGGCAGTCCGTCAGGCGTACGGTGTCGCAGGCCGCGAGCGGATCGTCCGCGCGCATGGCCGCCACGCACGCCGCCTGGCCGATCCAGTGGACGTTCACGCCGCGGTGCTCCAGCGGCAGGCTGTTCAGGCCAATCTCGGCGGCGCCGGTCAGCACCGCATGGACGACCTGCTCGGGCGACACGCTGTGCACTTCCACGCGCTCCGGCGAGCACAGCCCGCGCCCGAACGCCAGCGCGAGCGCCGCAGGCAGCAGGCCGGCCGACAGCGCCGGCGTGGCGGCAATGCGCAGCGGCCGGCCGTCGCCGCGCGCCAGGGCCGCCGCGCGGTTGCGGATCTGCTGGAGCCCGGCCAGCGTCTGCTCCACTTCGTCATAGAGCAGGAAACCCTGCTCGGTGGGGCTGACGCGCGGGCCGCTGCGCGTGAAGAGCGCAAAGCCCAGCTCGCTTTCCAGCTCCTGGATGAGCCGGGTGATGGCCGGCTGCGAGCGGCCGAGCAGGCGTCCGGCAGCGGTGACGCTTCCGGTTGTAACAACGGCTGCAAAGGCTTCCAGTTGCCGGATTTCCATTGGGGCGCGGTTGGTCTTGTATGCGATTTATGGATTCTGCGGCTTTAATCATGCAAATGACAAATACTATTTCGCTATGACGTCATGCGCACGCACCCGCCTATGATGTAGAGATGCCGGATGCACATCGGCCAACCAAGCCCGTCGGAGCGACGTCTTGTCCTTCCTCAGCCGTAGTGGCATTCCCGCAGGGGTGACCTGGTTTGTCGGCCTGCTATTCGCGCTTGTGCTGGCAGGGGCGTGCCGGGCACAGGGCGGCGACACCCTCCGTGTCGGCTCCAAGCGCTTTACCGAGTCCTACATCCTCGGCGAACTGCTGACGCAGGCGGCCGGAAATGCGCACCACCAGGCGGGGCTGGGCAATACGGCGATCGTGTTCGAGGCGCTCCGGGCCGGCAGCATCGATCTTTATCCGGACTACACCGGCACGCTGGCCAGCGAGATCCTGAAACTGCCGCCGGGGGCGACGCTGGAGCAGATCAACCGCGCGCTGGCGCCGATGGGGCTGGGCACGGGCATCGCGCTGGGCTTCGAGAACACCTATGCGCTGGCGGTGCAGGAGGCGCGTGCCGGCGGATTGCAGCGGCTGAGCGACCTGGCGCGGCAGCCACAGCTGCGGCTGGGCCTGTCGCACGAATTCCTGGGCCGGGCCGACGGCTGGCCCGGATTGGCCCGGCGCTATGGCCTGCCGCAGCATCCGGTAGGGCTGGACCACGGCGTGGCCTACGAGGCGCTGGCGGCGGGGCAGGTCGATGCGATCGACATCTATTCGACCGACGCCAAGATCCGCAAGTACCGGCTGCGCGTGCTGGAAGACGACCTGCATTTCTTCCCGCGCTACGACGCCGTGGTGGTCTACCGGCTGGACGTGCCGCGCCGCTTCCCGGCCGCATGGCATGCATTGCAGTCGCTGGCCGGGCGTATCAGCGCAGCCGACATGGTGGCGATGAACGCAGCCGCCGAGATCGACGGACAGTCCTTTGCCGCGATTGCGCGCGGCTTCCTTTCCGGCCATGCGGAGCAGAGGGCCGGCCGTGGTGGGCTGGTACAGGCGCTGCTCGGCCCCGACACCCTTCGCCTGACCCGCCGCCATGTGGCCCTGGTGGCTGGTGCCGTCGGTGTTGCCACACTCGTTGGCGTGCCGCTGGGGATCGTGTCGGCACGGCGCCGGCGCCTGGGGCAGGGCGTGCTGGGCATGGTCAGCGTGCTGCAGACGGTGCCGTCGCTGGCGCTGCTGGCCATGCTGATCCCGCTGCTGGGGCGCATCGGCGTCTGGCCGGCGATGGTGGCGCTGTTCCTTTACGCCTTGCTGCCGATCGTGCGCAATACCTGCACAGGGCTGCAGCAGGTGCCCGCCGGCATGCGCGACGCGGCACGCGCGCTGGGATTGCGCGATATGCAGGTGCTGCGCTACGTGGAGCTGCCGCTGGCCCTGCCGGTGGTGCTGGCTGGCGTGAAGACCGCGGCCATCATCAGCGTGGGGACCGCGACCATTGCCGCGTTCGTCGGCGCCGGCGGCTATGGTGAGCGTATTGCCACCGGGCTCGCGCTCAACGACTCGGTGCTGCTGCTGGCCGGGGCGATTCCGGCCGCCGTGCTGGCACTGGTGGTACAGGCCGGGTTCGAGGCGCTGGAGTGGGCGCTGCGCCCGCGAGGGCGTGGCGGGCCGCCCATCTGATATGCAAGAATTTCTGATATCTGATCCTGTCATGTTCCGCGGCTGGCGCCGATAATCGGCGCCAGGACAGGCAGCGCCTGAGGCTGTTTGCCCGAGCGGCGACAGGCCAAACACGCCATGACCCCTTAGAGCAACAAGATCTGGACGCATCCATGCTTTTCCCCGCAAGGCGGTTGCTGATCGCCGCCACGCTGCTCGCCGGTCTGTTCGGCGGTGCTGCCTCCGATGCCGCGGAGGGTGCCACGGCCGACGTGGAGCGCGGCCGCTACCTCGCGCGCATTGCGAACTGCGTGGCCTGCCATACGAGCGAAGGCGGCAAGCCGTTCGCCGGCGGTCTGCCGATCCGCACCGCGGCGGGCACCCTCTATTCGACCAACATCACGCCGGACGCGACCGGCATTGGCGGCTACACGCTGGCGGAGTTCGACCGCGCGGTGCGGCAGGGCGTGGCGCGCGACGGCAGGCGGCTCTATCCGGCCATGCCTTACCCGTCCTACGCGCGCATGCGGGCCGAGGACGTGGCGGCCCTCTATGCCTATATGCGCGCCGGCGTAGCGCCCGTCAGCCAGCGCAACCGGGATGCGCAGATGCGCTGGCCGTACAGCATGCGTTCGCTGCTGGTGGTGTGGAATGCGTTATACCTCAGTGGCTCGCCGGTCCGGACCGATGCCGCGAAGGGCGCGGAATGGAACCGTGGTGCCTATCTTGTACAGGCTGTCGCGCATTGCGGCGCATGCCATACGCCGCGCGGCTGGCTGTACGGCGAGAAGGGGCTGGACGAGCGCAGCAAGCGTTTCCTGTCCGGCGCCAGCGTGGAAGGCTGGTCGGCCACCAATCTCACGGGGGACAAGATCACTGGCCTGGGCGCATGGTCGCGAGCGGAGATCGCCGAGTTCCTGCGCACTGGACGCAACGCGCACGCGACCTCGTTCGGGCCGATGTCCACGGTGATCTCCACGGCCACGCAATACATGACGCCGGCCGACCTCGATGCCGTGGCGGCCTACCTGAAGACGCTGCCCGGTGCACGCGGCGAGACCGAGCCGTTCCGGCATGACCCGTCGACGGCGCCGCGGCTGTTGCAGGGCCGCTTCGACAGCCCGGGCGCGCGCCAGTATTCGCAGTTCTGCATGCCGTGCCATGGCGCCGACGGCAAGGGGTTTGCGCGCGTGTTCCCGCCGCTTGCCGGCAACCCCACGGTCGCCGATCCGGACCCGGCCTCGCTCGTCAACCTGCTGCTGAGTGGCGCGGTGACCGCGCGTGTCGACACGGCGCCGACCGATTACCACATGCCGGGCTATGGCTGGACCTTGGACAACCAGGAACTGGTCAACCTGCTCACCTTCATCCGCGGCAGCTGGGGCAACCGCGCCGCGCCCGTCAGCGAAGCCGCCGTTGGCGCGCGCCGGCGCGAGCTGGATGTGGCCCGCTGACCCCGCCACGACGACCCCATGACCATTTCGCGCAGAGACTTCCTCAACGGCACCGTGCTGGCCATTGCCGCTGGCATGGCGCCTGCGCAACTGCTGGCCGCCGCGCAGGGGCAGCCGGGTGCTGCCTACCCGCCCGCGCTGACTGGCTTGCGCGGCAACCACGCCGGCACGTTCACGCTGGCCCACAGCCTGGCGCGCGAGGGGGCGAAGTACCCCACCGTGATGGCCCACGAGGCCTTCGATCTCGTAGTCGTGGGCGGCGGCCTGAGCGGGCTGGCAGCAGCATGGTTCTACCAGCGCCGCTTCGGCCCCGGCAGGCGCATCCTGATTCTGGACAACCACGACGACTTCGGTGGCCACGCCAAGCGCAACGAATTCACGGTGCGCGGCAAGCGGCTCGTGACCTATGGCGGCAGCGCGGAAATGCCGCCCACCGCCGCGGCCGATGCCGCCGTGCGGGAGTTGCTGGGTGGGCTCGGCCTTGACGCCGCGCACGCGCCCCTGGCCGAGCCGGCGGACCCTTACGCGGCACTGGGCATGGGCCGCGCGGTGTTTTTCGACGCCGACCATTTCGGCCGCGACCAATGGCTCCCGGGCGACCCGTTCGGCGATCTGGTCGATGCGCGCGGCGGGCGGCAGGGTGCCTCCTTGCCCGATGCGGCGGCCCTGCGGCGATTCCTGGATGCCGCGCCGTTGCCGCCGCAGGACCGTGCGGCACTGGCACGGCTTGCCGACGGCAGCACCGACTACCTGCAGGGCATGCCTGCAGGCGAACGTGCCACATACCTTCGCCGTACGCGCTACGCGGCGTTCCTGCGCGACAAGGCCGGCGTCGGGCTGGCCGGGCAGCGCTTCCTGCGCAGCCGCAGCAATGATGCCTTTGCACTCGATGCCGATGGCATCAGCGTGGCCGACGCCATCGGCATCGGCCTGCCGGCCGGCGCGGGCATGCCGGCGCCGGCGGTGGATCCGCGCCTGGGCAAGTCTCCGGCCTCGCGGCTGTGGTTCCCGGACGGCAATGCCTCGCTCGCGCGGTTGCTTGTGCAGAGGCTGATTCCTGCCGTGGCGAAGCTCGCGCGCCCGGCGGATATCGTGAACGCGGCCTTTGACTACGGGCGCCTGGATCAGGACGGCGCTCCGGTACGGCTACGGCTGGAAGCCACCGCCATCGCCGTCGATCCGGACGGCCCGATCACGCGCGTCACGTACGGCTGGCGTGGCAACCTGCACCGCATCGAAGCGCGCCACGTGGTGCTGGCGGGCTGGAACATGATGGTGCCATACCTGATGCCGTCGCTGCCGGCCGCGCAACGCGACACGCTGCGTGCCGAGGTGAAGGCGCCGCTGGTCTATACCAAGATTGCGCTGGACCACTGGCGCGCATTTGCCGCGCTCAAGACACGCAGCATCCACGCGCCGGCCATGGCCTATACCGACCTGTGGCTGGAGCCGCCCGCCGGCAACAGCCCGGCTGACCCGGCGGTGCTGCACATGCTGTACGTGCCGACAGTGCCCGACAGCGGCATGAGCGCACGCGAGCGTTTCCGCGCCGGACGTGCTTTCCTGCTGGGCACGCCGTTCAGCGAACTGGAGCGCGGTATCCGTACGCAGCTCGACCGCATGCTGGGACCGGCCGGGTTTGCCGCCAAGGACGTGATCCGTGCCATCACCGTCAACCGCTGGGCGCATGGCTACAGCTACCGGCCGGACAGCCTGGCTGGGGAAGACGGGGCTACGTGGGTGTCGCCTGCCGGCGTGGGCAACGTGAGCTTCGCCGGCAGCGACAGCACGGGCAGTCCGTCACTGACCGCCGCGATCGCGCAGGGCCGGCGCGCCGTGGACCGCCTGCCGGGCTGAGTTCAGCCCAGCCGCTCGCGCCCGTGCGGCGCGGCAAGGTCTTGCACCGGTCCGGCCGGCACGATGCCAGCCGGATTCAGCGTGCGGTGGCTTTCGTAGTAGTGGCGCTTGATGTGCTCGAAATTCACGGTGCCAGCGATGCCCCGGTGCTGGTAGAGATCTCGCACAAAACCGGACAGTGCAGGGTAGTCAGCAATTCGGCGCAGATTGCACTTGAAGTGCCCGACATAGACGGCGTCAAAGCGAATGAGCGTGGTGAACAGCCGGATGTCGGCCTCCGTCAGGCGGTTGCCGGCCAGGTAGCGCTGCGTCGCCAGGCGGGCTTCCAGCCAGTCGAGCGTTTCGAACAGCGGCCACACGGCTTCTTCGTAGGCTTCCTGCGTAGTGGCGAAGCCGGCCTTGTACACGCCGTTGTTGATGGTGTCATAGACGCGTGCGTTGACCGCATCGATTTCCGTGCGCAGTTCAGCGGGATAGTAGTCCCCCGGCGCCGCGCCAATCGCATCGAAGGCGCTGTTCATCATGCGCAGGATTTCCGACGACTCGTTGCTGACGATGGTGGAGCGCTCCCGGTCCCACAGCACCGGTACGGTGACACGACCGCTGTACTGCGGATCGGCTGCCGTATAGACCTGGTGCAGCACGCGTGTATGGTTGACCGTGTCGGGAACAACGCCGGGGCCGTCGGCAAAGGTCCAGCCTTCTTCGCGCATCAGCCAGTGCACCACCGAAACGCCGATCATGTCCTCGAGCCCCTTGAGGCGCCGCATGATCAGCGTACGGTGCGCCCACGGGCATGCCAGGCTGACATACAGATGGTAGCGGCCGGCCTGCGCCGCGAAGCCACCGGTGCCCGACTGCCCTGCGGTGCCGTCAGCCGTCACCCAGTTGCGGAACGCGGCGTCCCTGCGCACGAAACGCCCGCCTGTGGAGGCGGTGTCATACCACTTGTCCTGCCACTGGCCATTGACCAGAAGTCCCATTTCCTGCTCCTTGACGGCTGCGCGGGGCGATGCCGCGCTGATGCCGCCATGGTGGACGCTTTTGGTCGTCGCGCCATACGAATTTCCAGAGCAACATATTCGACTGTGTTGAACATGTTGACGCGCCGACTGTGGGTGTGGGCGCAGGGTGCGGCGCTTGCGTTGTCCGGGACTCAGCGGTCCGTGGTCCGTGCCAGCAGGCCGTCGATCTCCTCGTCCTTTTCCTGCCAGTGCCCGGCCAGCCAGCGATGGAAGTTGCGGCGGAATGCCGCGTCGGTACCGTAGTCCGCCGTGCAGAAAACGGGTGGTATGGGAACCTGCCGCACCCGCACGATGACCGGCCCGGTGCGCCCGCAGGCGAACTGCCAGAAGCTCGGCGCGCCTTGCGGGTAGACGATGGTCGAGTCCAGCAGCGCGCGAAAGCGGCTACCCATCGTGTTGATGGTCACAGCCAGCCCGCCGGCCCTGGGCTTGAGCAGGTGGCGATACGGCGAAGCCTGCGCCGCGCGCTTGGTCTCGGTGAAACGCGTGCCTTCCGTGAATACCATCACGCTGGTCGGCGACAGCGAGAATTTTTCGCAAGCACGGCGAGCCGTGTCCTGGTCGTCGCGCCGGAGGTCGGGCTTGCGGCGCAACTGTGCCCGCGTGTGGCGCTTCATGAAGGGAAAGTCCAGCGCCCACCATGCCAGGCCGATGAACGGCACATAAAGCAGTTGCTGCTTGAGGAAGAACTTCAATAGTGGAACGCGCCCGTTGAGCGCGCGCTGCAGCACGAAGATGTCCACCCACGACTGGTGGTTGCAGTTGACGAGATACCAGTCGGAGCGCTTCAGGCCCGCAATGCCGTCGATGTCCCAGGCATGGCGCTGGATTGTGCCGAACCACGCGCCATTGCATGTGATCCATGCGCGGGCGATGCCATTGAGTATCGGATCGATGCGCCGACACGCCCCGGGCATTGGCAAGACCAGTTTGAGCAGCGCCAGCGGGAACAGCAGCAGGCACCAGAACAGCGTATTGAGCGCCAGCACGAGCAGGCTCGCGGCGCCCAGCGGCCAGGTATGCAGCGGCGGGCGTGACTTGCGCTGGCGGACGTGGCGGGCCTTGTCGCCGTTCTGGACGGCCTGGCCGGCAGCGATGGCGCTGCCGGCGTTAGCGGGGGAGGGGGTCGATGTCATGCGCGCCAGTTTGGCGGCGCAAAGCCCGCGGGGATTTGCGCGGGATCAAGTTCGATCCGATGCAGTCGGGAAATAAACGATTGTGGCCGGAACGGCGCGGGGCTTGCCCGTGGGGTTGGACTGCGTAGCCTTGTCATCCCGGATACGCCGGACTGTCAGCGTAGTCGCCGGGTGCGTCCGGAATCGCCCCGGCGACAGCCGGCCGCCTGCGGTTGCGCTCTTGAAAGCACATGATCAGGCTGGCTGGCAGGCGAGCCCTAGCAGCGCTTTGCCGACGCGCGATCCATACGGCCGTCCGATCGCCTCCGAGATAAAGGCACCGGCCTGGATCACCTGGTCGAGGTCGATTCCCGTATGGATGCCCATGCCATGCAGCATGTACAGCAAGTCTTCCGTCGCCACGTTGCCCGAGGCCCCCTTGGCGTAAGGGCAGCCGCCAAGGCCCGCGACCGAGGCGTGGAAGATGCGGACGCCCGCTTGCAGGCTGGCCAGGATATTGGGCAGCGCCTGGCCATACGTGTCGTGGAAATGCCCGGCCAGCCGCTCGCGCGGGAAGACGCGCGCCGCAGCTTCCATGACGGCCTGTGTGCGCAGTGGCGTCCCAACGCCGATGGTGTCGGCAATGTCGATCTCGTCGCAGCCCAGGTCGCGCATGCGGCCGACCACGTCGGCCACCTTCCCGACCGCGATCTCGCCCTCATAGGGGCAGCCGAGCGCGCAGGAAATGCTGGCGCGCAGGCGCAGACCCGCTGCCTTGGCCGCTGCGGCAACCGGTTCGAAACGAGCAATCGATTCAGCGACGGAGCAGTTGATATTGCGCTGGGAAAACGCCTCGCTGGCCGCGCCGAAGATGACCGCCTCACCGGCTCCGGCGGCCAGCGCCGCTTCGAAGCCCTTCATATTGGGCGTCAGCGCCGAATAGACGGTGCCGGCGCGGCGCGCGATGGCGCCCATGACCTCGGCGCCGTCGGCCATCTGCGGCACCCACTTAGGCGAGACAAAGGACGCGGCTTCGATATTGGGGAAACCGGCCTCGCTCAGGCGATTGACCAGCTCGACCTTGACCGCGGCGGGAACATGGCGTGCCTCGTTCTGCAGTCCGTCGCGCGGGCCGACCTCGACGATCTTGACCGTCTCGGGCAGCGCAAGCGGCTGGGGCAGGGCAGAAGTGTTGAGTTCCATGTCAGGCAGCCTCCTGTTCCAGCGTCACCAGTTGCGCACCTTCCTGAACCTGGTCGCCGACGGCGTACAGCACCTCCTGCACCGTGCCGCCAGCGGGGGCGGTCAGCGTGTGTTCCATCTTCATGGCTTCCATGACGATCAGCGCATCGCCCTTGCTGATGGTGGCGCCGGCTTCGACCATCACGGCGATGATCCGTCCCGGCATCGGCGCGGCCAGCTTGCCGCCCTCGCCTTCGGCCTCGCCAGCGTGCTGCAGCGGGTCGACCAGCACCAGTGAACACTGGCCTTCGCCGCTGAACACGTGCAGGGTGTCGCCCTCGATATGGCACTGGCCCTTGACGGTGCGCTCGCCGAGATCGACGGTATGCACTTCGTCGCGCAGCGATGTGCGGAACGGCAAGGTCTTGCCGCGGGCGGTGAGGCGCTGGCGACCGGCTTCGCTGTGCACGGTGACGTCGATGTCGCCGTCGGGGCTTTGCAGGCGATACGTGATGCTGCCTGCGCTATTGAGCCGCCACGCACCGGCATGCGTCCACGGCGAATGCTGGTCGGCCGCGTCGATGCGGCGCTCGCGCGTTTCGCGGTCCAGCAGCGCGGCAGTCGCCAGCGCGATGATCTCCATGCCGACCGGCGCGGGCGGCGGGAACAGCGCGGCCTCGTTGCGCTCGATCAGGCCCGTGTCGAGGTCGGCCGTGCGGAACGCCTCGGACTTTACCAGCCGCTGCAGGAAGGCGACGTTGGTCGACAAGCCCACCACGTGGTACGCCGCCAGCGCCTGGCGCATGCGCGCGAGCGCTTCGTCGCGGTCCTTGCCCCACACGATCAGCTTGGCGATCATCGGGTCGTAATACGGGCTGATGGTGTCGCCCTCGCGCACGCCGGCATCAATGCGCACGCCGGCCGGGCCGTGCGCATCGCCGCCGCGCATGAACTGCACAGCAGGCGGCGTGCGCAGGAAGCGCAGCGTGCCGGTGGACGGCAGGAACTGCTTGTCGGGGTTCTCGGCGTAGATACGCGCTTCCAGCGCGTGGCCATCGATGCGCAACTGGTCCTGCTTCAGCGGCAGCGGCTCGCCAGCCGCCACGCGCAGTTGCCATTCCACGAGGTCTTGCCCCGTGATCATCTCGGTGACCGGATGCTCGACCTGCAGGCGCGTGTTCATCTCCATGAAATAGAACGAGCCGTCCTGGTTGGCGATGAACTCGACCGTGCCG
>NZ_CAJZAI010000029.1 GCF_914271435.1 Cupriavidus laharis
GAACCGGGGGTCAAGACAATCTGGCAGGGCTTGCAGCGCGTCATGGACTTCGCCGCCGGAATCAAGTACGCCAGGGAGATTGGTCACGAGTGACTTGTGTGTAATGCAATGCTTTATACCCCCCTTAACAGCACCACCTCATTAAAAACTTGGCCCACCCACGGGTTGCTTTTGCGGTTTCGCCAAGCCCTTTGATTACCGGTGAAAGTACAGTTGTCATTCCAGAAATCTGCCCTGTTACCTGCTGACATAGCCTGTCTTACCCACGAATCTCGCTATAGCATTGCCAGAAGGTATGCGCGCCCAAAAGTAAAGAGACCAGCAAGCACAATACTTGCAAGCGCTCCAACGAAACCAAATGCCGCAGAATCGTTATAACCGAACCAAACAAAAAGCAAAGTGGCCAAAAATAAAGTTGATTTAAGCCAATAAAAAAAGCTGATTTTGGTGAATCATCAATGCCTTTCCCAAAAATAAGAAATGTAACCAAAGAGGACGCCAAAATTATTATCACGACACCAAATCCTATTCTCATTTTTTACCCCCATTTAATTGCTCAAGAGTATTGTTTATACCCCACCACGGATTAGTGACTGGATCGAACATTGGGTCCACCGATTTACCTAGACCAGTCATGTTACCCAATGGAACGCCAATTTGTTTTCCGGAAAAAATTGTTCCAGTCTTAGTCACAAAAAGGGAGAAGGTCTGCATGAGCGAACTTGTTTCCGCTGACCATGTGTTCAATGCTTGACCATAAATGCCACCCAAAGCTCCGCCATAGAATCCACCCATTGCCTCCGCAGTTGTCAACGGCTTTTCCGTTAAATAGCTTATCCCCAATGTTGTGGCTAACCCGCTGGCCGCAGCTTTACAGGAGATAGGGCCTGCGAATAGGCAGGCGACACCCGTGGTTGCGAGCTTGCCAGTTCGCTCGTAAACCAAATTCTTCTGCCGTAGTTCCTCGCCCGTCCAGCCAGCTTTAATCTGCTCCTGTCCACGATCAGATGTAGCCTTATTCGATTTAATGTACTCGCTGTTGTAGTTGTGATTGGCGTACTCCGGATCGTTCTTGTAGCCATCGCAGTTCAGGTTCCGGCAGCCAATGATGCTACGTACTTCCCAATCCTGCTTGCCGCCTGACGCTTCCGCGGTCTGCTTATCGGAATTACGGAGAATCTCCGCAACGATGCGCCCTTCGGCTTCCTGTTCCGTAATACCAAGGCGTCTTGCGACAATTCCTGCGTGCTTTCTCGCCAAGTCATATTCGTCCGGATGCAACTGCCGATTAAACCGATCCACATTCGCCGCCGTAGCCGCACCAGAACCGCCACCCATTACACCGGCAAGCCCACCTCCAACAATATTCGCCGCAATATTCCCCAACGCCTCATCCAGCGCCGCATTGCCCGTATCAGCCCGTCCGGCAATCGCGCTGCTCAACTCCCCAAGCTTCTCCCCCGCCAGCGATGCCGCAGCCGCCCCTGTGGCCCCGGCCAGCGCATTGCCTCCACCCAGCCCCGCAATAAAGGCGCCGCCAGCCGTATGCAACGCAGCCCGATAGCTGCCACTGTCCTTCCAGCCGTCGATATCAGCCTGCGCCGCATCCATCGCAGCCTGATTCTCAGGACTCGGATTCACTCTGTTCGCCTCCGCCGCTTCGGCATACCGCTTGTTGGCATCCTCAAGCCTGGCTTGCGCAATATCCCCAACCGTCTTCGCCACCGCCTCGCCCGCTGCCTGCGCCGCCGCCATCGTGTCGGCCTGCTTGTTCAGCAGCTTCTCCAGATCCGGCTTGCTTCCCACCTGGCTGTTGGTGCGGGTCGTGTCCCGCCTTAGCGTTGCAAGATCCTGCTTCTGGTTGGCCGAGTCCGTGATCGTGATGGTGCTATCGGCTATCGCCGATTGCGCCGAGCCATCCTGGCTGCCGCTTTTGTGCTGCGGAATCATCGGGCTGATGCCGCCGGTGTTCTTGCCTGACGTCTGACCGCTGTTCTTGTCGCTGGTGTTCCTGCCAACAGTCCCGCCACCCGACACGCCGTACGATGTAGCGCTGTAGTCCGAATGGTTGGCGATATCGCTCCACGAGAGCGTGCCCGTGCTCAGACTGTTCTTCTCCTTGTCGGCCTCACTGTCAATCAACGCACCCTTCAGGTCCGTGTTGCCCTTCACCGTGATGTCGAAACCGCCCTCGCCCGCATAGATGCCCGACTGCTCCGAGACATTGGCATAGCTGCCATCGGCCTTCCCCTGGGAAGCCGAGAAGCTTCCGCTGGCGCCGCCCTGGCTGATGCTGATGCCGCCACCAATGCTCTGCTGGCGCGCGCGGGATTCTCCGGTGTCCTGCCGGCTGGCGACATTCAGGTCTCCGCCTACATCCATGCCGACCGTGTCGCCATGGATCGTCGCGCCCTGGATATTGGTATCGCTCCCCGAAACGATCAGGACGGAATCCTTGCCACGCACGTGACTGTTGCTTTGCGTCGCACCCACGCTATCCGAGTTGCCCTTGGTCTGCGACGCTGACGCGGAAACGCCGAAGCCGGCGTTGTCCTTCCCAAGTCCGTACGAAACACCAACGCTGGCGCTGGTTGATTTGTTGGTGCTGTGGCTTTCATCGGTATCCGTGGCCGAGACGATGTTGACATCGTGCTTCGCCCCAAGCACCACCTTGCTCGCGTCGATCTCCGACCCGGCGATGTTCAGGTCACCCGCCGTCTTGTTGCCATGGGCATCCACGCCCGTGGCAACGAACTTGGCAGTGCCGCCGGCCCGCGCACTAGAGCCGTCATGGCTGGTGCTTTCCTGCGTCAGCGTCTGCTTGCTGTGGGTTGTCCCATACGAAAGCGTCACTGCTGCGCCCTCCATGGCCCCCTTGCTGTCCATCAGCTTGCCGGCATCGTAGAGATCCCGCGTCGCCGCCATGCCCCACAACGCGGAGGCACGCCCGTCCTCGTTCTTCGCGGCACTGTTGATCTTGTTGCCCGCATTGAGCGCCGCTCCGGGAGCGCCGCCCGATACACCCAGCGTGAAGCCGCTCTGCTTTACCTCGTGTGTCTCGTCATGGTGCTGCCGGTTCTGCGCCGCCTCGATGCTCACATCCGCGCCGACGCCCGTGATGTCCTGCTTCGCAATCAGGTCGCTGCCCTTGACCGTCAGCGTGCTGCCCGCCTTCAGGTTCAAGCTGCCATCGGTCGAGCCCACGAGGCTGCCCGCCTGCTGCGTGCCACGGTCGTTGATGGTGTCCTTCTGGTTACGGCTGCCGTAGGAGATTCCACCGCCCGTCGCACCAAAGCCGGACTTCTTCTCTTCCCTGAAGCTGTATGCGGAGGATTCCGTCTCGGTCGTCGTAATGCCCAGGTTGCGGTCGGCCGTCAGATTGAGGTCTTGTGTGGCAGCCACCGTGCTGCCCGCTACCGCAAGATCCCGGTCGGCTTTCATCGTCACCGTGTCCCCCGAGAACGTACTGCCCATCGCTTCCGTCCGGCTGACCGCATCGATCGTATGCGTCGACGACTTCGACAGGACGCCACCGCTCGTGCTGCCCTGCTCGTCCCGGATCGCCACGCTGGCCTGGCCCGCCGTCACGTTGATATCGCGCTTGGCGTGGACGTCCAGCTTTTCCCCGGCGTTGACGTACGCCGCCTTGGTGTTCACGTCCTGGCCGGCAGCCAGCGTGACGTTCTTGCCCATTAACTGCGTGCCGATGTCCGCGCTGTACGCGGTGCTGGTACGATTGCGCGAATCGGTCACGGAATCCCGGCGGTCGCCCACCTGCACGGTTTCGAGGTTAATGTCTCGCCTGGCGTGCATGCCCAGATCGCCCGTTGCGGTGATGCTTGCGGCCCGGGCGTTGACGTCTCGCCCGGCCTTCAGCGTGGCGCTGTCCACATCGAGCACCGATATGCCGCTTAACGCAGTGTGGCTTGCTGCGGCCTCCCCGATCCGGTTGCCGCCAGTGGCCGTCGTGGTGGTCAGGTTGATATCGCGCCCGGCCGTGGCCGACAGCTTGTCCGCATTGATGGTGCCCGCCAGGTTGTCGATGTCCTGCTTCGCATTGAGATCCATGGTGCCAGCGGTGAGCGTGCCGCGCTCGTTGACGATGTTCCCGGCCTCGATCAGCATCACCTTGCGGCTGGCGATGGTGCCAGTGTTCTTCACGTCCCCAGAGGTCTGGATGTCGATCTTGCTGGCGGCGATCAGCGTGCCGTCGCCCTGGATGTCGCCCACGCGCGTCATCAGGTACACCTGCGGCACCAGCACCCTCTGCGTGCTACCGTCCGGCAGCGTGACGGTCTTCTCCACCAGCCACACGATGTCGCTCGTCAACGCACGCATCTGCTCCGGCGAGAGTTCCGTGCCGACGGTCAGCTGGTATTTCTGTCCGAACGTCACGCCGGCATTCATCAGGCCGATGTACTGCGATTGATTGTCGGCATAGTCGCCGGTGAAGCGTTGCCCGGTGGCGAGCATCACTGCGTCGGCGACCAGACGTGCCTCGTAGAAGCCGTCGCCCAAGCGCTTGAGGACGTTGCCCGGATCACGGCCAAGCTGCTCCAGCATGTAGTCGCTGGACCGCCACTGGCGCTGGTTGGTGAAACGCGGATCAGTCTCGATCAGGTAATGCGCACCCGGTTGCGTGTTGACCGTGAAGAGCGCATTGGGCGGCAACGCAAGCGATGGCGTGACAGTACGAATCACGTTACCACCCAGCCTGGAGCCAGGACCATTGGCCTCCAATTTGGGACCCGAAGTCGCCCCGCCGGTGTCAAGCGACACCTGCATCATTGTCGGCACGTTGGAGATCGGCGTAATGCCTGGCTTGGCGCCCACATTCGTTCCCGTGCCATTCACGGACTGGTGATCCAGCGAAGAGCCCGTCGCCAGAACAAGCGGCAGGTTGAGATCGACAGGCGGCAGCACTCCCGGTTTGATCCGGCGGTCGGGATCGTTAACCCCATAGTTGACGTAGTACCAGTCTTGCGAGCCCGAATTGGATTCAACGCGGGTGCCGGTGTAGCCCCGGTTGTCGACGGGCGAGGGGACGGTAAGCGTGCCACCAACCAGAACTTGGCTCTTGTCGTTCACGACGGCGCCGTTCAGCCTGGCGTCTCCACCGACAAGAATGCGCGCGGGGTCGGTGCTGGCAACGGTTTCATCGCGAACGCGGGTCTGCTGGTTGAGCACGTAAAAATCCGAAACCGAACGTGCGTGAAAGTCCTTGTTGAACGCCTTGATCTTGTCGTTGAGGGCCTGGTACTTCGGGAAGTTCTCATCGTGCCAGGCCTGGTAGGCCAGCTGCGCGGTCTGGCACGATGCCGGCGCGTCGTTCGCGCATGGGCCCTGGAATGGCGGAGGAACGGAACCCGGGCGTGCAACGCCGAACTTGTCCCAGATCGCATCGTCGGGCTGGTAGTAGAACCGCTCATTGGTCACGCTCACGACATTGCCCACGTTGTCCGTCTCACTGAACTGCGCAAAGGCGAGGCCCACGGGCGACCACCGGTCTATCGGCGTAAAGGAATTGTCGCCCTCCACCTGATAGCTGCCCCAGGCGAGGACAGGCCCGGCCGTTCCGTCCATCCGGCGCGACCAGTCGAAGGGCGGACCAAACTGCGAGAACGGATAATCGTCCGAAGGCAGCACCAGCCAGCGCGGCGCGCCTCGTTCATTGCCATCCCTCTGCAGCCAGTCGATGTCTGTGGCCGGATGGTAGTAATCGGTCGTTCCGAACTTCCAGTCGAAGAAGATCGCTGTGGTGGGATCAATATCGACCGTCGATCCTTTAAGGCGGTAAGCGAGTTGAGTGACCGTACCCGTGTCGTTCACCGCCGTCGCAAAATGACTGTTCTGATTGAGGATGACCGCCGCATCGATACTTGCATTGCGCACCACGTCAATCGTCGCCGATGCGTTCGTCAGCGAGCTGGCGCGGCCAACGACGTTTCCACTGTCATCCAGCGCACCGCCCACATTCAGGTCTTGCGACGAATAGATCAGCGCGTGTTCGCGGTTGACGATATCTGGCGCGCCAAGATTCACGTCGCCGATACGTGAGGCAATCACGCCGCCGATTCCGGTCACCGGATTGGCATCGTTGACGATCTGCTGGCCGGCGCCAATGGATACCGAATCGCCGTAGATGCGGTCCACGTTGGTCACCGCGGCACCGGCATCGATACGCACGATGCCACCGTCGATCAGTCCGCTGTTTGTAACGCCCTGGTCCACCCGCAGATGGCTGGATTCTTGCCCGAACAGTTCGCCAGCATTGGCAATGTTGCGACCATGCACGTCCAGTGCTTGTCCGGCGCTGAGGGTTCCGGTGTTCGTGATATCGCCCGTGGTATCCAGCGTCGTGTTCTTGCCTGCGGTGATGGTGCCGGCATTATGGAAATCGCTGGTCAGCTTCAGCGTCACGTCGCCCCTGGACTGCACCGTGCCATCTCCGGTCAGGCTGGTACCGGAGATCCGGAGCGCCTGGTCCGCCGACAGCAAGCCACGCGTGTTGGTCGTGGCAGCAACATCGAGCTGGGCCGTGCCGCCGGATGTTGTCTCGCCCCGACTGTTGTCCAATGTAGCGGCCGTGGCAATCAGCGTGGTATCGGCGCGCAGCGCACCTTGCGTGTTGTCGATGACGCTGGCCGCCAGCTTCACCGCGCCACCCTCCATGCCAAGCGGGTTGTCAGCGGTTCCGCCGAGCGTGTTGCGATTGAAAACGGTGCCCGCCTGCACGTCCAGCGTGCCGCCAGCATGTGTATGACCGGCTGTGTTGTCGAGGACGTTTGCAATGCGCAGCGTCGCGTCGCCATTGGATGCCACCTTGCCTCCCACATTGGCGAGGCTGTCGCCGTTCACTTCAAGCGGCCCGCCGGCAATGATCTTGCCAGTGGTGTTGTCCAGAGCCGTCCCGGTGAGTCTGAGGTCGCGCCCGCCTGACACGGTGCCGCCGCTGTTGTTCAGCGAGCCCGTGTCGAACGTGAAGGTCCCGTTGGCAACGGTAACACCGTCGCGGCCGTTGTCGTAGGTCTGGCCGTGGGTATCGAGCGACATAGTGCGCGTCGCCTGGACCACGCCGCCACTGTTGTTCACCGAGCGCGTGCTGGCGCTGAGGTCTCCAGCGGAAATCTTGCCCGCGGCATTCGCAAGCGTGTGGCCGGCGGTGTCCAGCGAGAGGCGCTGGCCTGCTGACATCTGACCCGCATCGTTCACGATCGGCCCGCCTGTTGCGGTCAGGTCGATCGCGGCCAGCGCCTTGCCGCCGGTATTGTCCAGCGGACCGGTGAGCGACAGGCTGGACTGGGACGAGCCCAGCGAGCCGCGTTGATTGTTGATCTGGCCCGCGACTAGTGCTGCCGCCTCGTTGGCCGCCAGCGTGCCGCCCTGGTTATCGATCACCCCCGGCGTTCGCACATCGAGCGTGCCCGCGCCCGTGATTGATCCTTCTGCGTTGAGCTGACCCTGCGTCGCGGCGACGATGCTGCCGCGCGTGGTGATCGTGCCCGCATTATCGATGTTGCTGCCGGCAAGGGTCGCGACCCCCTGTGACTGCAGCCGCGCCCCGGGCACGATGCGGACATCGCCGTTGGCATCCAGCGTGATGTCGCCCGTTGTAGCGGTGATATTGCCGCCAACGTTGAAACCCACGCCCTTTTCAGTCCCCACCAGCCGCACCGCGCCGGCATACATGGATCCGAGCGTGGAGGCATCCAGCGCAAACCGTGGTGCCGCGCCCGAACCGGCCTGCGGCGTTGCCGCCAGGCTTTGATGATCAATCTGGTTCGCGCCCGTCACGGCATTGAGCCGATCGGCCCACACCTGCGCATTGATGGAGATTGCGCGCGAGAGCAAGTCGACCTGCGCCTGCGGGCTGGACAGCCCCTGACCATCGATAGCGATGGCGCCCTGGCGCACGTCGAATCCCGTCAGATCGCCGCCGGCGCTGAAGACCGGACGTCCCGTACCGAGCGTAAAGCGGTCGGCGTTGATGGTCCCGCAACCCGAGCACGTAATGCCTGCCGGATTTGCGATCACCAGCGAGGCACGATTGCCGGCAATCTCCTGCATGCCCAGCAGTTGCGAGGGGTTCGGCGCCGTAACCTGCTGCACGATGGTGCCCGCATGGTTGTTGCCCAGTTGCATATTGCGTTGCACCCAGCCGGCAATCTGCGTCTGGCTGTTCTGGCCAGCGTTGTTCACCACCACGCCGGAGGGGCCGACGTTGTACTGGATGAAGTTGTTGATGCTTGTCCCGCCGGGGCGGTTTGGCGGCGCGATATTCACGACAGGCGTGCCGTTCGCGGCCGTGCCAACGTATGGCTGCGCGCCGGGTGCGCCTTTGTCGACCTGGATCGACAAGGTCTGCGCCTGCAGCGTCATCGGCAGGCCGATCATGGCTGAAGTGAGCGCGGCGAACCAGAACACTGGCACGAAGGCCGATGGCCCTGCACCGGCATCAGCGACGGCATGGCGATCTTTACCGCGCCCTTTCGCACACTCCCGCACGGCGACCAGCATGCCGCGCGCGACGTTGAAAACCAGACGATATAGCTTTGTGTTCATGACGCCCGCTATTGGATTGCAAATGCAAACGGAGCGACATCAGCTCCCTTATCCAATGGCAGCGCGGCATTCTGAATCTGGATGCAGCGGTGTGAGTGGATGCCCAAATATTGAGCTTTCCATAATTCACGACAACGCCAAATATTCGTCGTCCCCGCGCAGGCGGGACCCAGTGACTTTTTGTCCCCCTTTCGGGGGACTTCAAAGACGCTGGATTCCCGCCTGCGCGGGAATGACAGTGGTCATTTTGATTTGTCGCGAAATAGGAAAAGCTCAATAGTTCCATCCAATTAATGGATGGAGCTATAGGACATTTCAGCTAATCCTCTGAATGTTGCGGTGGATTAAAATTTACCTACGACGCGACTTATTTTTCACCAGGAAATTTCTGCAAACAGATACTGATTTTCATCATGGAGAGTGATCGTATTAGGGGAGGGACTCGTTCGTCGGACAGCAGATCCGATCGTGCACCGGAGCGACTGGCGCCGGTCCGGTGTTACCGGCTTTTCTTGACAGGCACCGAAGGGTGCAGGTCCAGTTGGAGATGAGGTTGTGAGGTGAGGTGACTGAGCGACTTCGCGGCGGCGCCGGCGCTCACCCCCGCCCCTTCCCCGCAAGCGGGAGGGAAACGGTGTCGTGATGCGTGCACTCAGTGCAACTGCCCGCCCTGCTCCCGCACATCGACGTCCGTTGCCAGCGTAGTGGCAACAGCCTGGCGGATGCCCCGAACCATCATCTCCAGTGACATGCTCGGCTGGCCCGGATGACGCGCGGCCTGCTCGGGCAGATACGGGATATGAATGAACCCGCCGCGCACCCCTGCGCCGACAGGGGTAGCGAGGCAATGCATCAAGCCATAGAACACGTGATTGCAGACGAACGTTCCCGCCGTCTGCGACACGGCTGCAGGCACGCCGGCCGCGCGCATATCGCGCGCGATCGCCTTGATCGGCAGCGTGGAGAAGTACGCCGCCGGGCCTTGCGCAGCGATCACCGTGTCGATTGGTTGCGCCCCAGCGTTATCGGCAATGCGGGCGTCGTCGACATTGATGGCCACGCGCTCGACCGACATCTCCATGCGTCCGCCCGCCTGTCCGACGGCAATGGCCACCGCGGGCTTCACTTCCCGCAGCAGCGTGTCCATGGCATCGATGGCCGCACCGAACACGCACGGCAACTGGCGCGCCACGACCACGGCATCGCCGATGTGCTCGCCATCCAGTGCGCGCACCGCTTCCCATGACGGATTGATCGGCTCGTTTTCGAACGGCTCGAAGCCGGTAAGCAAGACGGTGCGCATGACGGATCTCCGGATTTACATGAGGAAGTACAGCAGCGCGATGTTCGCGACAAGGATCGCCAGCGCGGTCGGCACCTGCGCGCGGATCACGGCGTTCTTGTCCTCGAGTTCGAGCAGCGCGGCCGGCACGATGTTGAAGTTCGCCGCCATCGGCGTCATCAGCGTGCCGCAGTAGCCCGAAAACATGCCGATGGCTGCCATCACCGCCGGGTTGCCGTGGAACATGCCGACCAGGATGGGCACGCCGACACCGCCGGTCATGACCGGGAACGCGGCGAAGCCATTGCCCATGATCACCGTGAACAGCGCCATGCCGACGCAGTACACCGCCACCGCGACCAGCTTGTAGTCCATGTTGATGTAGGCGGTGGTCAGGTGCGCCACGGCCTTGCCTACGCCGGCATCGGCGAACACCAGGCCCAGCATGGCCAGCATCTGCGGCAGCACCAGTGCCCAGCCGAGCGATTCCGTCAGCCGGCGCGATTCGCGCATGCCTTGCGCCACCGTGTCGCGCGTCAGCCAGCACACCACACCCAGCGAGATCAGGCAGCCGATGCCGAGCGAGACGAAGGTCACGTTCTTCGGATCGAGCAGCGGAATGCCCGCCACCTTCACGTCCTTGAACAGCACGGTGCCGATCACGGTCACCAGCGGAATCAGCAGCGCCGGCACGAACAGCTTGTTGCCGAGGCGGCGCGCGCTGGTGCGGCGCTCTTCTTCGGGCAGCGTGTCGTGCTTGCCGTGGCCAACGCCGCCGAAGCCGGCGATCAGCGCCATCACCACGGCGCCGATGCCCACCGCCGCGGGCGGCAGGCGGTCACCGATCAGGAAGACGATGGCGTACAGCAGCCAGAACAGGCCCGTGCTGAAGCGGCGCGGATGCTCGCGGTCGGCAAAGGTCAGCAGCGCGGTGATGGCAAGAACCAGGCCCGCCAGCCAGTACAGGTATTCGATGGATACGATCATGGCTTACTCCCCGCTCTTGGCAGCGACGTTTGCGGCAGCGGCCTTGCCGCCGAGCTCGCGCTCAAGCCAGCCGTCCAGGCGCTTCAGGCGCACCGCATGGATCAGGAATGCGCAGATCGCCGTCGGGATACCCCATACGGCAATGTGCAGCGGCTCGATGTCGATGTTCGACGACAGCAGGAAGGTGTGCATCAGCGCGATGGCGCCAAAGGCCACGAAGATGTCCTCGCCGAAAAACAGCCCGACGTTGTCGGTGGCCGCGCAGAAGGCCAGCACGCGCTGGCGGATCGGCTCAGGCAGGTGACCGAAGCGGTTTTCCGCCGCGCCTTCCGCCATCGGTGCCAGCAGCGGGCGCACCATCTGCGGATGGCCGCCGAGGCTGGTCAGGCCGACGGCCGCGGTCAGTTCGCGCACGCCCAGGTAGACGATCAGCAGGCGGCCGACGGTCGCCGACGCGATGCGCGCGATCCACGCCTGCGCATGCTCACGCAGGCCATGCCGCTCGAGCAGGCCGATCACGGCCAGCGGCAGCAGGATGATCAACGGCAGGTTGCGCGCCTTGACGAAGGCGGTGCCGATTGCAGAGAAGATCTGCATGACCGGCATCGATGCGGCGAGGCCCGTGGCGATAGCGGCCAGAGCCACCACCAGCATGGGATTGAAGCGCAGCACGAAGCCGATGATGATGACGCCGACCCCGATCAGGGGCCAGAGGTTGACTGCCTGTTCCATAAGAGACACCAGAAGAAGTGTGATGGAGGCGAGCTGCCTTCAAGCCGTCAGACTGCACGACGGGGAAGGCCGCGGGAAATGCCGGTGACAGGGCTTGCTGCCCTAGACGCCGGCGCGGACTGCAATGCCTTCGGCGCCGAGCCGCTCGCGGATGCGGCGCGCAAAGGCAAGCGCGTGGGCGCCGTCGCCGTGCAGGCACACGGTCTCGGCGCGGATCGGTACCCAGCTGCCGTCGATGGCGCGCACGCGCTGCTCGCGCACCATGGTCAGCGTCTGGTTGAGAGCGACTTCCTCGTCTTCGTGCAGCGCGCCCGGCGTGCCGCGCTTGACGAGCGAGCCGTCCGGGTTATAGCCGCGGTCGGCAAAGACTTCTTCCTTGACGCGCAGGCCTGCCTGGCGCGCCACATCGATCATCTTGCTGCCGGCCAGGCCGAAGAAAACCAGGTCGGAATCAAAGTCACGCACCGCACGCACGATGGCTTGGGCCAGCGCCGGGTCACGCGCAGCCTGGTTGTACAGCGCGCCATGCGGCTTCACGTGGTGGAGCTGGCCGCCCTGTGCGCGCACGATGGCGGCCAGCGCACCGATCTGGTACAGCACGTCGGCATAGACGGATTCCGGGTCGCGCTGCATCTCGGTGCGGCCAAAGTTGTCGCGGTCCGGGAAGCTCGGGTGCGCGCCAATGGCGACGCCTTTCTCGATTGCCCACTTCACGGTCCGCAGCATGGTGGCGGCATCGCCCGCATGCCAGCCGCACGCCACGTTGGCGGAGCTGATCAGCGCGAGCAGCGCCTCGTCATTGTCACAACCTTCACCAAGGTCGGCGTTCAAATCGATCTGCATTGCGGTTCTCCTTCAACCTTCAAGCTACGGCGCGCGTGCGGGTGCGGCGGCGCGCAGCAATGGTCATGCCGTCGCCCTGCCATTGCAGGGCCTGGTCAATCTGGCGCAGGTAGCGGTCCACAGCCGCCTGCGCGGCGGCGGCCTCTTCGAGCGTCACACGCAAGAAGCGCACCGATGCCCCCAGCGGCACCTGCGCCAGGCGCCACAGGTCGGCGCGGATCACGGCGCCGATCTTCGGGTAGCCGCCGGTGGTCTGCGCGTCGGCCATCAGCGCGATCGGCTGGCCGGCCGGCGGCACCTGGATCACGCCAGGCACCACGCCGTGCGAGAGCAGGTCGGCGCTGCGTTCGGCCTTGCGTGAGAGCGCCGGCCCCTGCAGGCGCAGGCCCATGCGGTTGCTGTTCGGCGTGATCGTCCACGCCGATTCCCACAGCGCAGCCTGCGCGGCGGGTTCGAAGTCGTCATACTCTGGCCCCGGCAACAGGCGGATCGGCACGACGTCGCCGGTGCCGGCGCCTGGAAGCGCCCACGACGGCGCCTGCACGCCAAGCCAGTCCGAGCTGTCCGCCACCCCCGGGCGCGCGGCGGCGAGCCGGTCGCCTTCGTGCAGGGCGCGCCCCGCGAAGCCGCCAAAACCGGCCTTCAGGTCGGTGCTGCGCGAGCCCATCACCGGCTCCACGTCGATGCCGCCCGCGACGCTCAGATAGACACGGGTGCCGCCGCGCGTGGCGGGCAGCGTCAGCGTCTCGCCGCGGCGGACATCGAAGGCATGCCAGGACCAGACCGGCACGCCGTCCAGGTTGGCGTTGCACTCGGCGCCGGCCAGCGCGACGCGCATATCGGCGTGGAAGCGCACGGCCGCACGGCCCAGCGTGAATTCGATGGCCGCGCAGCCGGGCGCATTGCCGAGCAGCCGGTTGCCGATGGCCAGTGCCAGCGGGTCCATGGCACCGGAGCGCCCCACGCCGAAATGGCGAAAGCCGGTGCGGCCAAGGTCCTGCACGGAGGCCAGCGCACCAGGTCGGATGATCTCGATCACGCGATGACCTCCTCGGCAATAAAACGTACAGTATCGCCGGGGGCAAACAGTGACGGCGGGTCACGGTCGGCCACGAACAGCGCGGCATCGGTACGCCCGATCAGTTGCCAGCCGCCCGGGGCGATGGCCGGATAGATGCCGGTCTGCTCGCCGCCGATGCCAACCGAGCCGGCCGGCACCGCCAGCCGAGGCTCGCGCCGGCGCGGCGTGGCCAGCTCGGGCGCCAGTCCGCCCATATAGGCAAAGCCCGGCTGGAAGCCCAGGAAATACACCACATACTCGCCTGCGCTGTGGCGGCGCACCACTTCCTGCGGGCTCAGGCCGGTATGCGCGGCCACGTCGACCAGGTCCGGCCCGTGCTCGCCGCCGTAGCGCACCGGGATTTCCACCAGCCGGCCCGTCGCATTGCGCGCCTCGCCGGAAGCCCAGGCGAGCCTCAGGTTGCGCTCCAGCGCCGCGACATCGGCCGTGCCGTCGAAGATCACCGTCAGGTTGTTCATGCCGGGCACGACGTCGACCACGCCACGCCAGCCGGCCGCGCGCACCGCCATGGCCCAGATGCGGCGCTGGACCTCGAGCGAGGCCGGCGGCGGCACGCTGCAAAGCAGTGCCTGTTCGGCAAGACGGTGGACGGTACAGGAGGTCATGGGCAACACCGGCTGGAACACTGCTGATCAGTGTAGGCCCGTATGGCACCAGATGTGACCCATCAGCAATTCATCGATAATTTATCGATGAATTCATAATAACGAAACAGGGATGGGCACGGCACTAAGGATTGACCCTAATAACGGGCGTGACGCTATGCCGCTTTGCGCTGCAGGCTGCCATTGAGTAGGGTGAGGGGTTACCCCCTCAGCCCTCTCACACCACCGTACGTGCGGTTCCGCATACGGCGGTTCACGAACGAGACTGCAAGCGTCGCTGAGTATCCAGCAACGAGATCAGCCCCATGGCATCGAAGTAGCCCTTCGGGAAGGCCGCGTTCATGTGGCTTGCCCCGGCATTCCACCATGGGCCCCGCCCATTGCGGGTCGATTGCCACGCGCGGTCCTCCTTTAGCCCCTGTCGACGCAGCATCACTGCGCGGGTAGCGCGGCGCTTGGCCTGCCGCCATAGTATGCAGCGCAACCGCCGCCGCACCCACCCGTCCAGCGTCTCCAACACGCCTTTCACTTCCGTGTATTGGAAGTACCCGACCCATCCGCGCAATACCGGATTCAGCACCGCAATGGTGTGGGTCAGGCTCCTCCCTCGTCCCGGACGCGTCAGCTCCCTCACCCGTTCCGTCAGCCTTTTCAGGCTTTCCGGGGCGATACGCAGCCGCGCCTGACGGTGTGCTGTCAGGCTGTAGCCTAGGAACTTGCGCGCCCATGGCCGCGCACACGCGCTTTTGGCCTCGTTGACCCGCAGGTTCAGCCGCTCCGCAAGGAACACCTTCATCCCGGCCAACAGCTTCTGCCCCGCCGCCTTGCTTCGGACGTAGATATTGCAGTCATCCGCGTAGCGACAGAACGCCAGCCCCCGTTTCTCCAGTTCGCGGTCCCAATCCGTCAGCAGGATGTTCGATAGCAGCGGCGACAGTGGCCCGCCTTGCGGCGTGCCCTGCCTTCTTGCCTCGACCACCCCGCCACGCATCAGCCCCGCTTCCAGATACCGCCGGATCAGCTTGAGCACCCGGGCATCCTTCACCTGCCGCGCCACCCGCGACATCAGGATGTCGTGGTTGACCCGGTCGAAGAACTTCTCCAGATCGATGTCGACCACCCAGCGCCGGCCTTCCTGCACGTACCGCTGTGCCTGCAAGACCGCCTGCTGAGCGCTGCGCCCCGGCCGGAAGCCGTAGCTCGACTCGGAGAACCCCGGTTCGTAGATCGGTTGGAGAACTTGCAGCAGCGCTTGCTGGATCAGCCGGTCCACCACCGTCGGGATGCCCAGTGTCCTCACCCCGCCCGCAGGCTTGGGAATGTCCACCGCGCGCACCGCCTGCGGGATGTACCGGCCGGCCAGCAACGCCGCCCTGACGCTTGGCCAGCTCACCTTCAGCCAGTCACGCAACGCCGTCACCTCCAGGGCATCCACCCCGGCCGCGCCGCCATTGCCGACCACCCTCCGGTACGCCAGCCACATGTTGCTTCTCTCGACCACCGCCTCCATCAGCGGTGGCGCCTGCGCTTTCGTTTGCCCGACAGCCGCCGTGCCAGCCTCCGCACCCCCATCGGCCCCAGGCAGGTTCCGCCCGCCTTCCTCCGCTGTGGGCTGCACTCGTTCGTGCATTTGGGCTTCGTCGGTAAGCATCGAGGTCTGTCGTCCTAATCACGCTCATTCATGTTCGGCCCTTCAGTGCCTACCGCGCACCTAATATGGCCTCTGCTGACTTCTGCACCACCATCCCGGCGCCTCTCGACGCCGGTAGCCATCGTGGCAGCGGTACAGATCTCCCCGGGTATGACGCACCCACCTTCACGCTTATGCCTGTCGGATATACGCCGCATCGGTCCGTGCAAGTATTGGGCTTTGGCTGTTTTGGCTGCCTCACCCCGATACGACGCCTCATCCGCTTCCTGTTCGTCAGGCCAGCGCTTTGCCTCGGGCTTCCTTCAGACCCCCAGTCGCCCGGGGAACCCTTGCCTCTGGCTAACACTTCCCCTTGCCGGGTATGTAAGGGACTTTCACCCTCAAGTGAGTGCGCCCTGCCGGGCGCACCAAAAGCAAAACGGCCGGGTTTCCCCGGCCGTTTTGTTCATGCGATGCGATGACGCCGATCAGGCAAACCCCGCCTGATGCGCCTGCTGGTCGGCGTGGTACGAGCTGCGCACCATCGCGCCCACGGCAGCGTGCGTGAAGCCCATCTTGTAGGCCTCTTCCTCGAACATCTTGAAGGTGTCCGGATGCACGTAGCGCAGCACCGGCAAGTGGTGGTTCGACGGCGCCAGGTACTGGCCGATGGTCAGCATGTCGATATCGTGCGCGCGCATGTCGCGCATGACTTCGAGGATTTCCTCGTCGGTCTCGCCCAGGCCCACCATCAGGCCGGACTTGGTCGGCACGTTCGGGTTGCGGCGCTTGAACTCCTGCAGCAGCTTGAGCGAGTGCGCGTAGTCGGCACCCGGGCGGGCCTGCTTGTACAGGCGCGGCACGGTTTCCATGTTGTGGTTCATCACATCCGGCGGGCAGGCCTGCAGGATGTCCAGCGCCTTGTCCAGGCGGCCGCGGAAATCAGGCACCAGCACTTCGATGCGCGTGGCCGGCGACAGCTCGCGGGTCTGGCTGATGCAGTCCACGTAGTGCTGGGCACCGCCATCGCGCAGGTCATCGCGGTCCACGCTGGTGATCACCACGTAGTTCAGCTTGAGCTGGGCGATGGTGCGGGCCAGGTTGCCCGGCTCGTTCACGTCGAGCGGATCGGGGCGGCCATGGCCGACGTCGCAGAACGGGCAACGGCGCGTGCACTTGTCGCCCATGATCATGAAGGTGGCCGTGCCCTTGCCGAAGCATTCGCCGATATTCGGGCAGCTCGCCTCCTCGCACACCGTCACGAGATTGTTCGCGCGCAGGATGTCCTTGATCTCGTAGAAGCGCGAGTTGCCGGTGGCGGCCTTCACGCGGATCCAGTCCGGCTTCTTGAGCTTTTCGGCCGGCACGATCTTGATGGGGATGCGCGCGGTCTTGTCGGCCGACTTCTGCTTGCGGGTCGGATCGTACTGCTCCGCGGGGGATTGCGGGGTGTCGCTGGAGGAGGCGATCAGGGCGTCGCTCATAAATATCTCCGCACGCACACGGGCGTGCAATTCGCTTGTCAGCTTGTCACTAAGAGGCCAGGGCCGGCGTGGCGGCAGTCTTGTCTGCCGCCAGCGCACGGGCCTCGCGCGCTGCCAGCACCTCGCACAATGCCGCCGCCAGGCGTCGTGCGATGTCGGGTTGTTGTGCGGCGGTAACGGGCTGGTCCTGCCAGTGTCCGCCGGCAGTGGCCATGTCGACCGTTTCCAGTCCGGCATAGCCGCACGGATTGATGCGCAGGAACGGCGCCAGATCCATCTGCACGTTCAGGCTGACGCCGTGGTAGCTGCAGCCGTTGCGGATCTTGAGGCCGAGCGCCGCAATCTTGGCGCCCCGGTGCGGCCCGTCCGACAGGTAGATGCCGGGGGCGCCGGGCTTGCGCTCAGCCGGGAGATTATACGCCGCGAGCGTGTCCAGCACGGCCTGCTCGATGTCGTGAACCAGCTCGCGCACCATCAGCTTTCGGCGCTTGAGATCGAGCAGCAGATAGGCCACCACCTGACCGGGACCGTGGTAAGTGATTTGACCGCCACGGTCGATCTGCACCATCGGGATGCGATCATCCGGCGCCAGCAGGTGCGCGGGATCGCCCGCCTGGCCCAGCGTGTAGACCGGCGGATGCTCGACCAGCCAGACCTGGTCGGGCGTCTCGGGCGTGCGCGCGGCGGTGAAGGCGCGCATGGCGTCGAAGCAGGGCTGGTAATCCTCGCGGCCCCGCTCGATGACTTGAATCGGATGCATGGCGAGAGTGTAACGAAAAGGGCCGGCTTGCGCCGGCCCCTGCCCCGATCATGGGGAATCCGTCAGTCCCGCCGCGTGCCCGGGCTGCCTGCTGCATCACCTGGCCTTGACCAGACCAGGCGCAACCGCGGCGCACGTGGCGAGGACGATCCATTCATTGCTTCATGCCGCGGTGACGTGGTCTTCGCCCGGCGTCCACTCCGTACCTCGAACCAGACGCCGCAACGCGCGGTACACGAGGTGCGGAATATCAGCCAGCGTCGGCACCGGCCGGCGCGCCTCGGCGATCAGCGCCAGCCGCACCGCGCGCCGGGCACGCGGGTCAATGCTCAGCACCACGTCATCGCCACGCCGCAGCAGCAGGCTCCCGCCACAACGCAGCCAGTAGTCCTCGGAATCGCCTTCGCGGGTGATCCACAGGTCGGTGCCGGCAGCATCTTCCACGTGGAGGCGCTGTGCCGCATGAATGGACAGCGCGGTGACTTCGCCGGGATTCAGGGTGAAAACTGTCGTTGTGAGCAGCGCTTGCATGATGGATCTCCTGTCCGCCGGCCTCGGCACGTCTTGCCGAGTCTTGCCACATGACCGGTACTGGCCTGGTTTTCTTGCCAGTACACTTCGATTCGCTGTGGCAATGGGGCGCCGGTGAACTGAATTCTAGTGATTGCCCGGGCACTGGCAAAACGATATATTTTTAAGCTTCTTGTTAGCCAAATTCACAAAGCGGAGCGTGTCATGGCATGGAAAGGCGCATGGGAAAGGGATATGCCGCGCGGCTGGCACCGCGAATTGCCGCGCCTGCCGGCACTGACGGCGCTGCGCGCCTTCGAGGCGGCAGCCCGGCACGAGAGCTTCTCGCGCGCGGCGACGGAACTGTTCGTCACGCACGGCGCGGTCAGCCACCAGATCCGCGCACTGGAAGAGGAACTTGCGATGCCGCTGTTCGAGCGCCACGGCAAGCGTGTTGCGCTGACGCCAGCGGGGCGCCTTTACGCCGAGCGCATCCGCGATGCCCTGCTGCAGATCGCCGACGCCACGCGCGTGCTGCAGTCCGGCAACCGGGACAAGCGGCTGACCATCAGCACCATGCCGTCATTCGCCGCGCGCTGGCTTATGCCGCGCATCGGCAGCTTCATCGAACGGCATCCGGAGCTGGACGTCGAGTTGCTGTCATCGAACACGCTCGTGGATTTTGGCCAGGAGGAAGTCGACATCGCGCTGCGCATGGGCACTGGCGACTACCCGGGCCTGTACGTGGAAAAGCTGCTCGACGATGTGTTCTTTCCGGTCTGCAGTCCGGGCTTCAACGGCGGGCGCCTGCCGGAGCAGCCCGGCGACCTGGCCGGCCTGAACCTGCTGCGCGGCGAAGGCGACCCGTGGAAGCCATGGTTCGAAGCCGCCGGGCTGGACTGGCCCGAGCCGCGCAAGGGACTGCTGCTGGAGGACTCCTCGCTGCTGCTGCAGGCAGCGGCCGAAGGCCAGGGCATTACGCTGATCCGCTCTTCGCTGGCCTACAACGACCTGCTGTCCGGCCGCGTGGTGCGGCTGTTCGATGTCAGCATTCCGTGCCCGTGGCTGCTGTATTTCGTGTGCGCGCCCGGGGCGCTGGATTCGCCGAAAGTGCAGGCGTTCCGAGGTTGGCTGTTGCCGGAGATCGACCGGTTCCGGGAAGTGCTGGCGCAGTGGGCGGATTGAGCGCTCAGTCCTTCAAGGGCGATGCGTTGTCATCGTCATCGTCCTCTGTCGACGCCCTTCCGGCCCGCGGATGTGCCTTGTCATAGACCTTCGCCAGATGCTGGAAGTCCAGCGACGTGTAGATCTGCGTCGTGGAAATGCTGGCATGCCCGAGCAACTCCTGCACGGCCCGCAGATCGCCAGAGGATTGCAGCATATGCGTGGCAAACGAATGCCTCAGCATATGCGGATGCACATCGGCTGGCACGCCCGCACGAATCGCCTGCTCCTTGAGCCGCAACTGCACCACGCGCATCGACAGCCGGTGTCCGCGCGCACCGAGGAACAGTGCAGACGCATCCTCGGGCGCAGCGCCCGGCCGCAATAGCTGCTCGCGCACGGCAAGCCAGCCGCGCAACGCTTCCATCGCCTTGCTGCCGACCGGCAACGTGCGCCGGCGCGAGCCCTTGCCGGTCACGGTCAGCTCGGCGCCGGACATATCGAGCCAGCCGGCCGATTCATAGCCATCGCGCTTTTCATAGCGGACGTCGAGCTGCACCAGTTCCGACAAACGCAATCCACTGGAATAGAACAGTTCCCACACGGCGTGGTCGCGCAGCGCGGCGGCATCGGTCCCCACGGAATGGGAGACGAGCGCCACGGCATGCTCGACGGATAGCGCCTTGGGCAGCCGGTGACCGGAACGCGGCGCGCGCACGCCATCCACGGGATTGGCCTGGACGCCGAGGCCGTGCTGCGCGGCCCAAAGATAGAAGCCACGCCAGGCCGACAAGGTGCGGGCAATCGTGGTGCCCGCCAGTCCTTCGCCATGCATGCGCGCGGCAAAGGCGCGGATATGGCGCGTCTGCAGCGCCAGCAGCGCAAACGCCGGCGCGTGCCTGGCGGCGTGCGCCTGCAGCGCGGTCAGGTCGCGGCGATAACTGCTGATGGTGTGTTCGGCGAGCTTGCGGCTGCCTTGCAGCCAGGCCAGATATTGCGCGATGACAGGGTCTGCCGCCGGCGGCTCCGTATCCGCCGCCGAGACCTTGGTCGGATCGTGGGTCATGAAAGCAAGGCGTGGATGGAGCGGCCCGCTGGAATTCAGTCGCGCAGGCGATTCAGCGCGGCACCGGCCACTTCGCCGATCTGCGCCAGATAGGCCGTGCCCATGCCTTCGTGGAACCGGCGCGCATCGGACGAGCCCAGCACGAGCAGGCCGAAAGCCGCGCCCGGCGCCTCACCGGCGCCGCGCACCGGCGGGCGCAAGGCGACCATGGCAATCGAGGCGACTTCATCGAGCTCCAGCAGGCCGGCGGCCTCGAAACCCGCGTTGGCGCCGCAGTATGGCGCGCGCAGGCCTTCGGCAAACAGGCGCAGGTCATCGCTGGCGCCCTGCGCCACTTCCATGTGGGCATACTGCTCGGCCACGTTCCACAGCTTGATCGCCACGGCAGGCACGTCGAACACCTGTTGCAGGCCATCCTGCACGGCATAGGGCAGCGCGTGGGAGTCCGGCTCGCCCATCAGGCGCATTTGCCAGGCGTGCATGCGCTGCTGGGTGCGGTCGTTGTCGTGCCCGTGGCGCATCAGGTCGGCCAGGCGCAGTTCCAGCACCTTGTTCTTTTCACGCAGGATTTCCATCTGCCGTTCCTGTAGCGACACCGCGCGATGGCTGTGCGGGCTGGTCAGCTGCACGGTGGCCAGCAGCTCGGCATGGTCTTCGAAAAACTCGGGATTGCTCTGCAGGTAGGCGGCGACGTCTTGGGCGTTCATGGGCTTCGAACCGAGAGAAATTTTGATGGCAGTTTAGCAAAGCGGGGCATTCCCGCCCCGCCGCCGTCCATCTGTATTACGTCTGGATCAGCCGTTTCTGTCGGGAAATCGCCATCAGGATGCCGATCCCCGCCCCCAGCGTCACCAGCGCCGTGCCGCCGTAGCTCATCAGCGGCAATGGCACGCCCACCACGGGCAGGATGCCGCTCACCATGCCCATGTTGACAAAGGCGTAGGTGAAGAAGATCAGTGTGATCGAACCGGCCAGCAGCCGCGAGAACAGCGTCGGCGCGTTGGCCGCAATGAACAACCCGCGAAAGATCAGCAACAGGTACAGCACCAGCAGGATGGCATTGCCGATCAGGCCGAATTCCTCCGAGTACACCGCGAAGATGAAGTCGGTGTGCTTTTCCGGAATGAACTCCAGGTGGGTCTGGGTGCCCTTGAGCCAGCCCTTGCCCTCCACGCCGCCCGAGCCGATCGCGATGATCGACTGGATCGTGTGGAATCCCTTGCCCAGCGGGTCGGTGGTCGGGTCCAGCAGCGTGCACACGCGGTGCTGCTGGTAGTCGTGCAGGACCGGCCAGTTCACGCCGGGCGCGCAGATATCGTTCTGGAACGTGATCAGCAGCGAGACCGCCACCACCAGTACGCCAAGCAACGGCAGGATGATGCGCCACGTCAGGCCGGCGAAGTAGATCACGTAGACACCGGCCGCCATCACCAGCAGCGCGGTGCCCAGGTCTGGCTGCTTGGCGATCAGGCCGACCGGGATCAGCAGCAGCACCAGCGCCACCGCGAAGTCGTACCAGCGGATCACGCCCTCGCGCTTCTGGAAGTACCACGCCAGCATCAGCGGCATGGAGATCTTCATGATCTCGGACGGCTGGATCACCATGCCCACGTAGAGCCAGCGGCGTGCACCCTTGCGGATCAGGCCGAACATGGCCACCGCGATCAGCAGCGCCACGCCGACGGTGTAGATCGGCACGGCCACGCGCATCAGCGTCTGCGTGGGCAGGTAGGCAATCACGAGCATCACTACGTAAGACAGCAGGATGTTGCGCAACTGGTCCTCGACCCGGCCCGGCATGTCGATGGCGGCCGAGTACAGCGCCACCATGCCGGTGGCGAACAACAGGAACACGATCAGCGCGAGCGGCTTGTCGAAGCCGGTGAACGCCGTCTTGATGAGCGACAGGACGCGACGCTTGTCCATGCTCGTCTCCTTCAGCGGGTGACGTCTGCGCCCGTCGCCGGCGTGGCGGCAACGGGCTTGACACGTGGTTTGGGCGCGGGCGCCTTGGCGGCCGCCGGCGCGGAGGCCGGTGCGGGCGCGGCGGGCCGCGGCTTGCTGTGGCCCAGCGCCTGCAGCATGCGCTCGTCCAGCGTCTGCACGGCCGAGGCCGGCGCGATCGCGGCCGGATCGAGCGCTGCGGCCATGGAAGCGCCCGCCACGGCAGACGACGCCGCCGCCACCGCGGATGATGCGCCAACCGCGCTGGCCGCTACGGTGCTTGCGCCGCCGGACATGACCGTCGCGCTGGCAATGCTCGCGGTGTTGCCGGTAGTGAACACGCTGGCCGTATCGACCGGCGGGCGCTCGGCCGGCGGCGGCGCCGAAGCTTCCAGTTCGGCCGGCCACTTGCCCAGCAGGTAGTAGTCCATCACCTTGCGCGCAATCGGCGCCGCCACCGCGGCACCGAAGCCCGCGTTCTCGACGATCAGCGCCAGCGCGATCTTCGGGTTGTCGGCGGGCGCGAACGCCGTATAGAGCGAGTGGTCGCGCTTGCGCTCGTCCAGCGCGTGGTGGTTGTACTTCTCGTTCTTGCCGAGCGTGTAGGTCTGGGCCGTGCCGGTCTTGCCGGCGGACTCGTAGGCCGCACCGGCGAACACGCGCGCGGCGGTACCGGAATGCGTCACCGCCACCATGGCGCGCTTGATCACGTCGATGTCGGCCTGCTTGAAGTTCAGGTGATAGCTTTCCTTGGGCACCGTCAGCGAGCGCTTGCGCGTGACCGAGTCCTCGACGGCCTTGACCAGGTGAGGCTTCATTGCCGCGCCGTTGTTGACAATGATGGAGATGGCATTGGCCAGCTGCAGGATCGTGAAGCTGTTGTAGCCCTGGCCGATGCCCAGCGAAATGGTCTCGCCGTCATACCACTTCTGCTGCTCCGGCTTGCGGTAGGCCTTGCGCTTCCATTCCGTGGACGGCAGGATGCCGCGGCTTTCGCCCTCGATGTCGATGCCCGTGATCTGCCCGAAGCCCAGTGGCTTCATGAAGTCGTGGATGGCATTGACGCCCATGTCGCGCGCGAGCGCGTAGTAGTACGTGTCGCACGACTGCACGATCGAGCTGTGCATGTCGACCCAGCCGTGGCCGCCCGGCTTGTCGTCGCGGAAGGTGTGGTTGCCCAGCGTGAACGAGCCCGGGTCATGCATGCCCCATGCGGCCGTGCGCTTGCCCGTGGTGAGCGCCGCCAGCGCCATGAACGGCTTGTAGGTCGAGCCCGGCGGATAGGTGCCCCGCAGCGGCCGGTTCAGCAGCGGCTTGTCGGGCGAACCGTTGAGTTCGTTCCAGGTGTTGGTGTCGATGCCTTCGACGAACAGGTTCGGGTCGAAGGTCGGCTTGGAGACGAAGGCCAGGATGTCGCCCGTCGACGGCTCGATCGCCACCAGCGCGCCGCGGCGGTCGCCGAACAGTTCCTCGGCCAGTTGCTGCAGGCGGATGTCCAGCGACAGGATCAGGTTGTTGCCCGGCGTGGCGGGCGACGTCGACAGCGTGCGGATCGGCCGCCCGCCCGCGCTGACCTCCACTTCCTCGAAGCCGGTCAGGCCGTGCAGTTCGGCTTCGTAGCTCTGCTCCAGGCCGATCTTGCCGATGTAGTTGGTGCCCTTGTAGTTGTCGGCATCCTTGCGCGGGTCGTACTTCGCGCCCTCCGCGTCGTTGGCCTCGTCCATGGCCTCGATGCGCTCCTGGTCGCGCTGCGAGATACGGCCGAGATAGCCGATCACGTGCGAGGCCGACTCGCCCAGCGGATACTGCCGGAACAGGCGCGCGCGCACGTCCACGCCCGGGAAGCGGAAGCGCTGCGCGGAAAAGCGCGCGACCTCTTCGTCCGTGAGCTGGCTGCGGATCGGCAGGCTTTCAAAGCTGCGCGACTCTTCCTGCAGGCGCTTGAAGCGGCGCCGGTCGCGCGGCTGGATGTCGACCAGCGTCGACAGGGCCTCAATGGTGTTGTCCAGCGTATCGGTCAGCTTGGACGGCGTGATCTCGAGCGTGTAGGCGGAATAGTTGCGCGCCAGCACGATGCCGTTGCGGTCCATGATGATGCCGCGGTTGGGCTCGATCGGCGCCACCGAGATGCGGTTGTCCTCGGCCTTGGCCGAGTACTGGTCATGCTTGTACCACTGCAGCCACAGGAAGCGCGTGAACAGCAGCCCGAAGCAGATCACCGTGAACAGCGCCGCGGCCGCCACGCGGAGGCGGAAGCGGCCGATTTCCAGTTCGACGTTGCGGATTTCGGTCATGGTACTGCGGGGTTGGATGCGTTGGTCGCGGTCAGATCGGACGCGTCTCGTCGACGTCGACCGAGCGGCGCTGCGGCGCCAGCAGCACCGCGGTGGCCATCGGCCACAGCAGCGCCTCGATGCCGGGTGCGAGCAGCAACGGCCAGCCCGGCAGCGGCGCGCCCATGGCCAGGCGGATCACCACCGGCACCGCGTGCGCGACGAACAGCAGCGGCAGCACGTGCAGCGCCTGCGTATAGACCGTGAACCACAGCACGCGGCGGTGGATGGTGATGGCGAAATAGGCCAACAGCGTATAGGCCACTGCATGCTCGCCCAGCAGGCGCGCGTCGTGCACGTCCATCAGCAGGCCCAGCGCGAACGCCACGCCCATGCCGACCTTGCGCGGCTGGTGGATGTTCCAGAACACCAGCACCAGCGCCACCATGTCGGGAATCCACAAGGTGGTGCCCCATGGCATCAGGTTGAACAGGAAGGCCATGACAAAGCTGAACGCGATGAACGCGGGGTTCACCGGGCGCAGCAGGTACTGGGGATTGGTCACCGTTGAGCCTCCTTGGCGGCGGGGGCTGGAGCTGCCTTGGCAGCCGCCGCGCTGGCCGCCGCGGCACGCGCCGCGGCCGAGCGGGCACCCTTGGCGGGCGTCTCGGCCTTGTCTTCGGCCGCCTCGCGCGGCGGCATGGCGGACTCGTAGCGCACCACCAGCAGTTGCCTGTGTGCGCGCACGCCCGCCACCGGCTCGCACCAGACGCGCGAGAACGCAGTGTCGGCCTTGCGCTCGACGTGCGAGATCTTTGCCACCGGCAGCCCCGGCGGATAGGTGCCGTCCAGCCCGGACGTCACCAGCAGGTCGCCCTGCTGCAGATCGGCGGAAGCGGCCATGAAGCGCAGGTCCAGATGGCCGGCACGGGCGCCGCCGAAGGCCACGCTGCGCAGGCCGTTGCGCACCACCTGCACGGGAATCGCCTGGTCCTTGTCGGTCAGCAGCGTGACCTCGGACTGGAACGGCGACACGCGCGTTACCTGCCCCACCACACCGCGTTCGTCGATCACCGGATAGCCGGCGCGCAGGCCCTGCTGGCTGCCCTTGTCGATGACAATGCGCTGCGAATACGGATCGCGCGCGTCATAGAGGATTTCCGCCGCCGTGACCGGCGTGGTCGACTGCTGCTGCAGGCCCAGCAGCTTGCGCAGCTGGTTGTTCTCGGCCTCGAGCTGCGCCTGGCGCACCGAGGCTTCGGCCTGCAGCACGGCGCTGTGCCGCAACTCGCGGTTCTCGCCGGCCAGCGTGGCGGACGACTGCGCGTAGTCGAACACGGTACGCAGCGCATCGCGCGGCACCAGCACGACGCGCTCCACGGGCATCAGCACCGTGGCGGCCACCTGGCGCACGATGCTGAGCGCGTTGAACCGCGCATCGACGATCAGCAGCGTCAGCGCGATGGCCACGTACAGGACCAGGCGTGCGACGGCCGAAGTCCCTTGCTTGAATAGCGGCGGTGGAGAGTAATCCATTTAGCCGGGCACGGGCGTTGACGGGAAGGAGGACGGAAGCGAGGACGCAAAGACATTGCCGCCCCGGCATGCCGGGGCGGCAATCGGTGCCGCGGGAATGCTCCCGCGGGCGCGGCGCTGCCCCGCAGCCCTGATCGCAAGATCCGGCAGGCGGCGCATCGTCGCGTGCAGTCCTGTGAGCTTACTCGTACGAGAAGATGCTGCCCAGCTTGTCCATGCGCTCCAGCGCCATGCCGGAGCCGCGCACCACGCAGGTCAGCGGGTCTTCGGCGACCAGCACCGGCAGGCCGGTTTCCTCGGCCAGCAGGCGGTCCAGGTCGCGCAGCAGCGCGCCGCCGCCCGTCAGCATCATGCCGCGCTCGGCAATGTCGGCGCCCAGTTCGGGCGGGGTCTGTTCCAGCGCGATCTTGACGGCCGACACGATCTGGTTGAGCGGATCGGTCAGCGCTTCCAGGATTTCGTTGGACGACACCGTGAAGGCGCGCGGAATGCCTTCGGACAGGTTGCGGCCCTTGACTTCCATCTCGCGGACTTCGGAGCCCGGAAAGGCCGAGCCGATTTCCTTCTTGATGGCCTCGGCGGTCTGTTCGCCGATCAGCATGCCGTAGTTGCGGCGGATGTAGTTGACGATGGCCTCGTCGAACTTGTCGCCGCCCACGCGCACCGAACCCTTGTAGACCATGCCGCCCAGCGAGATGATGCCTACCTCGGTGGTGCCGCCGCCGATGTCCACCACCATCGAGCCCGACGGCTCCGACACCGGCAGGCCGGCGCCGATCGCGGCCGACATCGGCTCCTCGATCAGGTACACCTGGCTGGCGCCGGCGCCCAGGGCGGATTCGCGGATGGCACGGCGCTCGACCTGGGTCGAACCGCACGGCACGCAGATGATGATGCGCGGGCTCGGGCGCAGCAGCTTCGAATCATGCACCATCTTGATGAATTGCTTGAGCATCTGCTCGGTGACGGTGAAGTCGGCGATCACGCCGTCCTTCATCGGGCGGATCGCCTCGATATTGCCCGGCACCTTGCCCAGCATCTGCTTGGCTTCCTTGCCCACCGCCTGGATGGTCTTCTTGGCGTTGGGGCCGCCTTCCTGCCGGATGGCCACGACCGAAGGTTCGTCCAGGACGATGCCCTTGTCGCGCATATAGATCAGCGTGTTGGCGGTGCCGAGGTCGATAGCCAGGTCGTTGGAAAAGTAGCTGCGGAGAAATCCGAACATCAGGAATCCTGTTTCTGTTGGGTTCGCGGGTAGGCGAAGCGGCCGGCACCGCCTGCGGGCCGGCCACAAAATGTGTTCATGCGGGTAAGGTCAGGCTTCCCGGACGCCGGACGGTTCGCCATCCGCCACCCTGATCCAGGGCGGCACCGGCAAACCGCCGCAGTGCGCTCCCGCGCACTGCTCCTACGGGAACCTTTGATTAGACCTCACGAAAAAGTTCGCGAAAAGACCACGTCGGTGCCACTTTGCGGAAGATCAGCAAAGCAACGGAGGGCTAATCAGAGGGACCCAGACCATCCAGCTTCGGACACTGCCACCACGGCGTGGCGATCAGTGTCGTCCGAAGCACATTTACGACAGCGAAGGACGTCGCCGTAAAAGTGAAAAACAAATCACCCTTGAGGCTGCGCCGGCGGTCATGTGGCGAGGACGCTGCCAAAGGTCGGGAGCACGGAATGATACCTTATAATTCCAGCTGATTCGGGCGTTTACAACCTGAAAACCACAGCTAATCCGACGACCCGGAGCGCCCCTCCGGCACCCCGTCCGGGCCGCGCGACGCACCCGCCGCATGCCTCGGGCGCCTGTGCTGCAAGCGCCTTTTTGCACCCGACCGTACCCACCACGCCATGGCCCTCGACCTTTCCGACGTCAAGCGCATCGCCCATCTGGCCCGCATCGAAACCAGCGATGAAGAGGCGTCCCAGACACTTGCGCAGCTCAATAATTTCTTCTCGCTGGTCGAGCAGATGCAGGCGGTCGACACCACCGGCATCGAGCCCTTGGCCCACCCGCTGGCGACCGTGCGCGACATGGCCCAGCGCCTGCGCGAAGACACCGTGACCGAAAGCGACCGGCGCGAAGACTACCAGCGCCCCGCGCCAGCCACCCAGAATGGCCTCTACCTGGTGCCCAAGGTCATTGAATGACCCGGCTGAATGACCCGGCGTTAAGCCACGCCCGCACCTAAGCACGCCACCCCTGATGCCAACCGACTGTCATGCCTTTTTCCGCTGATTCCGTGACCTCCCTGCGCCAGCTTGCCGATGCTCTGGCCGCGCGCTCCGTCTCCGCCGAGGAACTCGCCCGCACCTACCTGGCCCGCATCGAGCAGGCCGGCGCGCTGAACGCCTTCACCCATGTCGACGCCGAGCGCACACTGGCCCAGGCGCGCGAAGCCGACGCGCGCCGCGCGCGCGGCGAGGCCACGCTGCTCACCGGCGTGCCGGTGGCCCACAAGGACGTGTTCGTCACGCGCGGCTGGCGCGCGACGGCCGGCTCGAAGATGCTGGCCAACTATGAAAGTCCGTTCGACGCCACCGTGGTCGAGCGCATGGCCGCCGCCGGCATGGTGACGCTGGGCAAGACCAATATGGACGAGTTCGCGATGGGCTCGTCCAACGAGAACTCCTTCTTCGGCCCGGTGCGCAACCCCTGGGACACCACCCGCGTGCCGGGCGGCTCGTCGGGTGGTTCGGCCACCGCCGTGGCCGCGGGCCTGGCACCGGCCGCCACCGGCACCGACACCGGCGGCTCGATCCGCCAGCCGTCGTCGTTCTCGGGCATCACCGGCATCAAGCCGACCTATGGCCGTGTGTCGCGCTACGGCATGATCGCGTTCGCGTCGTCGCTGGACCAGGGCGGCCCGATGGCCCATACCGCCGAGGACTGCGCGCTGCTGCTCAATGCCATGGCCGGCTTCGACCCGAAGGACTCGACCAGCATCCCGCCCGAGCAGGGCGGCGTGGACGAGGACTTCACCCGCCACCTGGGCCGCGCGCGCGCCGGCGCCTCGGAAAGCCAGCCGCTGGCAGGCCTGCGCATCGGCCTGCCGCGCGAGTACTTCGGCAAGGGCCTGTCGCCCGACGTGGAAGAGGCCGTGCGTACCGCCCTGCGCCAGTACGAGCAGCTCGGCGCCACGCTGGTGGAGGTATCGCTGCCCAAGACCGAACTGTCGATCCCCGTGTACTACGTGATCGCGCCGGCCGAGGCTTCGTCGAACCTGTCGCGCTTCGACGGCGTGCGCTATGGCCACCGCGCGGCCGAGTACCGCGACCTGCTCGACATGTACAAGAAGACCCGCGCCGAAGGCTTCGGCGCCGAGGTCAAGCGCCGGATCATGGTGGGCACCTATGTGCTGTCGCACGGCTACTACGACGCCTACTACCTGCAGGCACAGAAGATCCGCCGCATCATCGCCGACGACTTCCAGCGCGCCTTCGCCCAGTGCGACGTGATCATGGGCCCGGTGGCGCCGACGGTGGCGTGGAAGCTGGGCGAAAAGACCTCGGACCCGGTGCAGATGTACCTGGCCGACATCTTCACGCTGTCGACCAGCCTGGCCGGCCTGCCCGGCATGAGCGTGCCGTGCGGCTTTGGCGAGGGCAATATGCCGGTCGGCCTGCAGCTGATCGGCAACTACTTCGATGAAGCTCGCCTGCTGCAGGCCGCGCACGCGTTCCAGCAGGCCACCGACTGGCACCTGCGCCGACCGGCCAAGGCATGAAACGGCTTGCACAAGGCTTCCGGCTGATCATCGCTGCGGCACTGGCCGCGGTGGTGGCAGGCTGTATCCAGCTGCCGATCATCGGCAAGCCGACGCCCATCGCCAGCCGCGATATCGACATCGCCGGCGACTGCCGCCGCACCGAGGAAGACGGCTTCCGCGAGGACGCCCAGCTGCGCGTGTCCGACAACAGCGTGCAGCAGCTCTCGTGGAAGCTGTGGGTCGGCAAGCGCGGCTCGTGCACGTTCAACCTGGCTGATTTCCGCCAGGTCCAGAAGAAGCCGCACATCGAGCTGCGCGCCAACGACGGCAGCGGCTGCAAGCTGATGGTCTGGCAGGATCCGCGCCGCGTCACGCTGGCGCACGCCAACTGCCAGCAGCGCTGCACGCCCGGCATCTACGAACAGGCCTGGCCGGTGATGTTCGAGCCCGGCACCGGCGCCTGCGCGCAAACCCGCTGAGGCCGCCCGCGATGACCGCCACGCCCGCCAGCCAGCACCCGCATCGTCTGCACCGGCTCGCCATGCGCGTTGCCGGCGCGGCCGGCATGCTGCTGGCAGGCGCCGTGCTCGCGCATACGCCCGCGCCGCCAACGCCCGCACTGGTGCAGCCAGCCAGTACCGCGCCGCTCACCGCGCTCTCGCCTGGCGCCACCACGCGCGCTGCGCCGGCCGCACGGCCCGCCACGCCGGCACAGCGTGTGCAGCTGCCTGGGGAGCCGGGCACGCCCGCGCTGAACGCCTACTGGTTCGTGCCGCGCGGCGGCAACGCGCCGCGCACCCAGCCGCTGCCCGTGGTCGTGGCGCTGCATGGTTGCGGCGGCCTGCTCGGCACGCGCCCCGAGCCGATACGGGTGGAAGCCGCCGCCAACGGAGGCGATAGCCCCAGCGATGCCGCGGCCGCGCTGCAGCCGCGCTACCGCGAATACGCGCAGTGGCTGATCGAGCGCGGCTACGCTGTGCTGATGCCCGACAGCCTGTCCGCGCACGGCAGGCTGCAAGGCTGCGGCGATTCGCCCGAGGCACGCGGGATGGACGAACGCCTGCGCCGCGCCGACGCGCTGGCTGCTCTGCGCTGGGTAGGACGCCAGCGCGGCATCGATGCCGCGCGCATCGTGCTGCTCGGCTGGTCCAACGGAGCGCAGGCGGTCCTGGCCACCGTCGACGCGAGCCGGCCGTGGCCGGCCAATATACCGCCGGTGGAACGCGCCGTGGCCTTCTATCCCGCTTGCAAGCGCGCCGTGCAGCAGCACAATTTCCGGCTGCGCGCGCCGGTGCTGCTGATGATCGGCGGCGCCGACGACTGGACCCCGGCCACGCGCTGCGCCATGCTGCAGAGCGCGGTATTGGCGCGCCAGCCGAATGCGCGCTTCCGGCTCGAGATTTACCCTGGCGCCTACCACGGCTTTGACGGCACCAGCGAACTGCAAGGGCGCCGCGACACGCCTGGCGGCGGGTCACGCCCGGGCCGCGGCGTAACGGTCGGCGGCGATGCCGTGGCCCGCGTGGCCGCCATGGCCCAGCTCGACTCCTGGCTCGCCAGTCCCGACCCCTGAGCGCGCCCGCCAACACAGACATACGGACCGGCGCCCGCGCGGGTCCGCCGCAACAGACAGAACCCAAGAACCGAACAGGAATACCGCCATGCAATGGGAAGTGGTGATCGGCCTCGAAACGCATACGCAGCTCTCGACGGCCTCCAAGATTTTCTCCGGGACCTCCACCGCCTTCGGGGCCGAGCCCAATACGCAGGCCTCGCCGGTCGATCTCGCGCTGCCGGGCGTGCTGCCGGTGCTCAACAAGGGCGCGGTGGAGCGCGCCATCCAGTTCGGCCTGGCGATCGGCGCCACCATCGCGCCGCGCAGCATCTTCGCGCGCAAGAACTACTTCTACCCCGACCTGCCCAAGGGCTACCAGATCAGCCAGTACGAGATTCCCGTCGTGCAGGGCGGCAGCATCACCATCCAGGTCGAAGGCAAGAAGGGCGAGGTGTATGAGAAAACCGTGCAGCTCACGCGCGCCCACCTGGAAGAAGATGCGGGCAAGTCGCTGCACGAGGACTTTGCCGACATGACCGGCATCGACCTGAATCGCGCCGGCACGCCGCTGCTGGAAATCGTGACCGAACCCGACATGCGCAGCGCGGCAGAGGCCGTGGCCTACGCCAAGGCCCTGCACTCGCTGGTGGTGTGGCTCGGCATCTGTGACGGCAACATGCAGGAAGGCAGCTTCCGCTGCGACGCCAACGTCTCGGTGCGCCCGGTCGGCCAGAAGGAATTCGGCACGCGCCGCGAGATCAAGAACCTGAACTCGTTCCGCTTCCTGCAGCAGGCCATCGAGTATGAAGTGCAGTGGCAGATTGCCGAGATCGAAGATGGCCGCAAGATCCAGCAGGCCACCGTGCTGTTCGACCCCGACACCGGCGAAACACGCGCCATGCGCACCAAGGAAGATGCGCACGACTACCGCTACTTCCCCGACCCCGACCTGATGCCGCTGGAAATCGACGCGGCGTGGGTCGAGCGCGTACGCGGCGAGCTGCCGGAACTGCCGGCGGCCATGCAGGCGCGTTTTGTTTCGCAATACGGCCTGTCGGCGTATGACGCCAGCACGCTGACTGCCACCAAGGGGCTCGCCGACTACTACGAAGCCGTTGTTGCCGAAGCCGGCGTAGCCAATGCCAAGCCCGCGGCCAACTGGCTGATGGGGGATGTAGCGTCGCAGCTGAACCGCGAAGGCATCAGCATCGACGCCGCACCGGTCAAGCCTTCCCAGCTGGCCAGGCTGCTGGCACGCATTGCCGATGGCACGGTGTCCAACAACACGGCCAAGAAGGATGTCTTCCCGGCCATGTGGGCGGGTGAATCCGATGGCGACGCCGACGCGATCATCGCCGCCAAGGGGCTGAAGCAGATGTCCGACACCGGTGAGCTCGAGAAGATCATCGACGACGTGCTGGCTGCCAATGCCAAGTCGGTGGAGGAGTTCCGTGCCGGCAAGGAGAAGGCATTCAACGCGCTGGTCGGACAGGCGATGAAGGCGACCAAGGGGAAGGCGAATCCGGCGCAGGTGAATGAGTTGTTGAAGAGGAAGTTGGGGTGAGGGGATTTGGGCAGCGGCTGCCTGTCTTCTCGGCAATGTCGTGTTTTGTCGTGCTTGGCGGGCGTGGCTGTTTCGCCGGCGTAGCCGGCGAGTCACTTTTTGTCCAAGCGACAAGAAGTAACCAAGAAGCGCGTTACTTGCCCTAAGGATGCTCTGCACAAATAGCTAGCGGATGTGCTTGCAATGAATCGTCGAGCCAGCGAGCATGTCGGGCATGAAACAAGCTGACCTTGGATTGAACTTGTCGA
>NZ_CAJZAI010000030.1 GCF_914271435.1 Cupriavidus laharis
TCCTTATGTCCGTTGCGTCTCGCGCTGATTGCGGAGATGTTCAGAAAATCGCCCCAGCCGTTCGCGGGATAAACGCCCTCCCCAAACCTCAGATTGCGCGGGACGTAACAGTCGAAGGCATGCAGTTCGATCGCGGTTATCTGGCCTCGTACTTCATCAACCAGCCCGATAAGCAATCCGTCATGCTCGAAGAGCCGTATATCCTGCTGCATGACAAGAAGATCTCGGCGATTCACGATCTGCTGCCGGTGCTCGAGGCCGTGGCCAAGACCGGCAAGCCGTTGCTCGTCGTGGCCGAAAACGTGGAAGGCGAGGCACTTGCGACCCTTGTCGTCAACTCCCTGCGCGGCACCTTCAAGGCCGCTGCGGTGAAGGCACCGGGCTTCGGCGATCGGCGCAAGGCCATGCTGGAAGACATTGCCATCCTGACCGGTGGCACGCTGATCGAGGAACAGACGGGCAAGCAGCTCAAGAAGTCCCGCTGGTGCCTGCTCAAGCGGCAGGAAAATCTGACCGACAAACAGCGAGTGCGTCTGCGCGATCTGCTGCAATACAACTTGCGGACCGTGCGGGCCTGGCTGCTCAAGGAAGAGTTCCAGCAACTCTGGGATTACATCTCGCCAGAGTGGGCCGGAAAATTCCTCGACCAGTGGTGCACCCAAGTGATGCGCTCGCGCATCGAGCCGATGAAGAAGTTCGCCCGCACCGTGCGTGTTCACCGTGAACTGATCCTCAACTACTTCCGTGCGCGCAAGCAGTTCTCCAGCGGCGTCGTCGAGGGTCTGAACAATAAGGCCAAAGTCACCATGAGAAAAGCATACGGCTTCCGGACCTTCAGAACCACGGAAATCGCGCTATATCATGCACTTGGGAACCTTCCGGAGCCTCCGGGCACCCACACATTTTCTTGACGATCCAAATTATGAGAGGGTCATTATTAATCATGAGGGAATTCTCTTCGTCAATGCAAGTATCTAGTGTTGGGTTTCGGATCGATTCCTGGATTGCTGCATGTCGCCGGCAGATGCGGGAGAAAGGGAAATGAAAGGAGAATCCCGTGCGCGCCCTGTCTACCATAACCGTTAGCCCACCTGGGGCAACGGTGAGCGGGACATCGAGTCGCGCCATTTGATGCAAGAGGCAGTGGTAGCCGCGTGACATGCAAAAGCGACAGTAGCGGAGGACTTCGCTGTAGCGTCGCTGCTCTGCTGCCTCGATGAGTGCCATGCGGAGCGCCTTTTTCGGCAAGCCCAAGGCCTCGTTCTTGAGCCAGCGTTAGGATCCTGGTCACCAACTGATTCAAGCAGGTTCGAGAAGAAAGGTCCTTCGGCATCGGCGTTGTTGCATAAATCGAGATTGAAAACAGGGGCTCCTCGGTGAGGCTGAACTCAGGCGATACGGACGGATTGCGGGCGAGCGAGCGCCACCATGCGGTTGAGCACGCCCGCACGGATGGCCACTTCGGTGGCCTGCGATCCGATTTCGCGTGCCCACAGACTATGCCCCGTCAGCGTCTTGAGGCGGTACATCAGAGTCTCGGCCAGCGAGCGCCGGTGATAGCCGCTGGCGGCTTTCCATTCGCGTCGACTGCTCTTCTCGATGACATCGATGGCCTCGTTACGCCAGGCTGCGCCCGGCGTACTTTCGGACCAGGGCTTCGCTCCATCGCGAGGTGGAATCGAGGGCTTTGCACCTCGCGCGGCAATCTCCGCGTGGCACGGCTTGCTGTCGTAAGCGCCGTCGCCTCCGATGGTATCGATCGGTGTATCAGCCGGGATCTGATCGAGCAGGTCGGCCAACACTTCGCCATCGCCAACGTCCTGGTGGGTCATCAGTGCAGCACGGATTTGGCCGGTGTTCGCGTCCATGGCGAGGTGGACCTTGCGCCAAGTCCGGCGCTTGGACCAACCGTGCTTGCGAACCTTCCACTCGCCTTCGCCGTAAAGCTTCAGTCCAGTGCTGTCGATCACCAGATGCAGCGACTCGCCGGTACGAGAGGCGGGCAGCACGACGTTCAGATTTTGCGCGCGGCGGCTCAATGTCGTGTAGTTCGGCACTGGCAACGTTGGGAAGGCCAGGGTGCGCAAGCTCTGCGCGAAGCCTTGCAGCGCGCGCAGCGGCAAGTGGAACACCTGCTTGAGACCGAGCAGACCCTGAATCAGCGCATCCGTATAAACGAGCGGGTGGCCACGCTTGGACGACTGGGCTTTTTCCGGTGGCACGAGCAAGCTCTCTTCGACCCACATCGTCACGTCTCCTCGGGCTATCAGCCCCTTGTTGTACTGCGCCCAGTTCTTGACGCGGTAGACCCCCTTGGGCTCGGCTTGCTGTCGGTTGTCCTTGCGCATCGTCCCGGAAAAAGTCCAAGACACTACGCCGCATCGTCAGAAGTTAACAGAGCCAGCGTTCCAGCCGTTGCGCGTAAACGTCAGCCCAACCCAACCCGGATTTATGCAACAACGCCACTTAATAGCGCATTTTTTATTCAGAAGTAGCCGTTCTTCGCGCGCAACATTCCCTGCCCTGGTTCCGAGCATTTCCGCTGCACTACTGCTAATATCGTCCTCTGAAAATTCGCCTGGCGGAGTTGTGTCGCGCTTCCGGACGTGGGGCCAGTGCTTGGTTTTATTAAGGAAGGATCCTCAAATACCGGGCGGTCTTATATTCACCCACGGCTTCTCCATTTCAAATGCGGAGGCTGCTCGGAAAATGTCCGTCTCAGCATTGATCCTCGAGACCAATTGAAGTCCCACTGGCAAGCCTGCCGATGTGAACCCTACTGGTAGTGACGCGGCTGGTTGCCCGGTGAGGTTGAACGGGTATGTGTAGTACTGCCAGGTGCAGGGAGTTCGTCCCGCAAACTGAGGCGGTACGTCCACGTTCACCGGGAACGCCGGCACGGGCGCTGTAGGTGTGAGCAGCAAATCGAACGACTCGAACAGCGCGCGGATCCTTTCGCGAAACTCGTAGCGCGCGAACACTTTCGTGTAGTACTGCAGTAGCGATTGGTCGAGCGCCTTGTCGAGAAGTGATGCCACGGCCGGATCGAGGATCTCCCGCGACGCGCTCAGTGTGCCGTTCAACCGTGTCCCCACTCCCGCATAGAATTCCGCCATCCAGAGCTGGTCCGGGTCTGGGCCAATTCCTTCTGGCAGTTCGACAACCTCGCAACCCAACTTCTCAAAAACCCTCACTGCGGATTCGCAGAGGCTCAAGACCTCTTGGTCGGGCTTCGCATAACCGAGCGTGGGGCTCCATGCCAATCGCATGCCTTTGACTGGTAGATCGCAGGCTTGAAGCCACGCCGGCACGGGAGCGGCGACCGAGAACGGATCGCGCCCATCTTGCCCAGCGATTGCCGACAATAGGAGAGCGGCGTCTCTAACGGTACGCGCCAGAGGACCGACATGCGCCAGCGTTGGTGTGGCTGAGGCGGGGAACACCGGCACGCGCCCAAACTGAGCCTTGATGCCAAACAGGCCGGTAAGTGCCGCAGGCTCGCGGATCGATCCGCCGCCATCCGTACCCAGTGCGAACGGTGTAACGCCAGCCGCCACGCTGGCAGCCGCACCGCAGCTTGATCCGCCCGGCGTGCACTCCGTATTCCACGGATTTCGCGTCACGCCGGTGAGCGGGGAATCCCCGACAGCCTTGCACCCGAATTCGCTGGTGGTGGTGGTTCCCACAATGCATGCGCCCGCCTGCTTGATGCGCCCTACGGCCGGTGCATCCGTCTTCGCAATGTTGCTGGCCATTGAGCGCGAGCCGAACGTCTGCCTCACGCCGCCCACGGAGATGAGATCCTTGACCGAGATGGGCAATCCGTGGAGTAGGCCCACAGGTTCCCCGGCCATCAGAGCCCTTTCTGCCGACCTGGCAGCGTCCATAGCCAGGTCAGGAGTTCTGGTCACGAAGCAGTTCAACAGCGGCTCGACCGCTTCCAGGCGTGTCAGACACTCCTTCATGACCTCGACCGGTGAAACAGCCTTGCTCAGGATTGCCTCGCGCAGATGAAGTGCCGAGGAATATGCGTAGTCCTGCATGGTTCGCTTTCTCTTCAACTTAAATCAGACCCAGCGCTCGATCAAGCTGTGGCTCCGTGCTCCCGACGCACTGTTCGAATTGCGCCAGGATTTGGTCCTTTGCAAGGCCGCGGCCGATGAGCACAACCCGTGTTTCCGCCTCGCCACGCGGCCAATCCTCTGCATAGGTCAGCGGGCTGAATACACTTTGAACTCCCTGCAGAATGACCGGCTTGTCGATCTCAAAGAAATTAAGCAATCCCTTTACCCGATACAGGTTGCTGCCGTACGTCTCTACCTGATGAGCGAGGAACCTCATCACCTTGTCATAGGAGAGGGGACGCGGCTCTCGAATACTGATTGACGCAATATCGGCAAGGTGAGATAGACTCGGATCATGCTCATGCTCATGCACATGCCCGGTCACGCACTCTGTGCAGGATGCGTCGTGCTGATGCTCATGGCTACCATGACTTGCGTGGTGGGCACGCTCTGCGCCAATCCATGTTGCGATCGCGGACTGCTTGGTATTCGGATCAAACAAGTCGAGGCCGAGGAGCGCGTTCGCCCGCAGGTTTCCAAAGGAAGCGACCTCCTTAGGCGACAACGGATTCAGGCGATCGACAATCTCATGGGCGCGCTTTCGCTGACGATCAGTAGCCAGGTCGCTCTTGGTGAGCACCAGCTTATCGGCGAGAGCAACCTGCCTCATCGCTTCCTGCGAGCCTTCGACCTGGCCCTCGATGTGCACCACATCTACCAGCGTCACGATTGCGTCCAGACGGTAGGTCAGACTCAGCGACATATCCGTGTAGAAGGCCTGCGCAAGCGGGGTCGGGTCAGCAAGGCCCGTGGTCTCGATGATAATGCGCTCGAAGTCGACTTTTGGTTCTACGAGGCCCGCCTTGCGCATATAGAGCTTGTACAAGGCTCCGATAAGATCGTCCTTACTCGAGCAGCAGATACAGCCGTTGCTGAGTTCCAGCATATCGTCTGACGACTTGGCGATCAGGTCCCCATCGATTCCAATCTCGCCAAACTCGTTGACAATGACGGCAATGCGACCGCTTGAGGGATCCGACAGGATGCGATTGAGCAGCGTTGTCTTGCCTGCACCTAGAAATCCTGTCAGCAGCGTGATGGGAATCCGCTGGTCGTTGTTGCTCGCTTCGGTCATGGTCTTGTATCTCCGCTGCTGGGAGGCAGCAAGTGATTTGCTGCCTCCCCCTGTCATTTAGACTGTGTTGCCACGCTCAGGCATCGAGAACGGCCCATGCCCGGACCGGCGAACCGCTGCCCTGATGGATCTTGAGAGGCGGGCCATAGAACATGAATTCCTTCTTGCCGACCAGTTCCTCGAGGTTCACGAGCCACTCGTAGTGGGTAATGCCACGATCTCGGCAAACGCGGTGGCTAGGGAATAGGTTATGCGAGGGCTTGTCGGTGGACGGGCCCTCGACACCGTGCAGCTTGGATCCCCGGTCAGCCAGCCAGTGCGTGGCTTCCGCGGTCAGACCAGGATTGGTCCAGACCACCTCAACATTCGGGTAGTGGCGCTTATGGAGGCCGGTGTTCATCAGTACGATATGTCCATCCACCTTTACCCCTGCCTTCTCTTCCGCTTCCTCCAAATCCTTAACGTCAATATCACCAAGGTCCGGGATGTGGGTCAGGTCGAAGCAGACTGCCTTCCCCATGAACATGTCCAGAGGCATTTCGTCCACGGGCAAGCCGTCCGGATTGGTGTGATAGAACGCATCCACGTGCGTCGCGATATGGTCGATCGTAGCGATGAACGTCGTGGCGAACGTCATCTTGTCTTCCGGCACGCCCAAGCCAAAGGACTGTGTCTTTTCATGCGTCAGATGCGGCGTGACGATCGGACGCTGAAACAGTTTGTGCGCCGGCATGTTGTCAGACAGCGTCAGCGTCAGGTCAACGATACGTTGTGGCATTTCCCTTCTCCTTTCTTACTCTCAGTGAAAACACGTGAATTCCTCTTACCGAGCAGCCGGCCGATACAGCGGTGATTCGACGGTCCAATAGGACCAATAGGGCGGCAGACTTCAAGCTGCCTTTCCCAGGTATGCCTCCATCACCGCCGGGTTTCTGGCGAGTTGTGCCGACGGGCCGCTCATGGTGATGCGACCGTTCTCCATCACGTAAGCACGAGTGGTTACGGACAGTGCCTGCACGGCCAGTTGTTCGACGAGCAAAATTGCCAATCCCTGCCGGTTCAACTCTTTCAAGACCGGAAATAGAAAGTCGAGGACCTTGGGCGCTAGACCGAGAGATACTTCGTCGATCATCAACAACCTGGGCTTGGACAATAGTCCCCGACCAATCGCAAGCATTTGCTGCTCGCCACCCGAAAGGGAGCCTGCAGCTTGCAATCGCCGTTCCTTCAAGCGTGGAAAGAGGTCGTAGATCCTGTCGATATCTCCCCGCAGGGACGCGACGCCCTTTCGCTGAGCGTGTATGTAGCCACCGAGGATGAGGTTGTCCTCCACGGTCTGATCCGCGAAAACGTAACGCCCCTCTGGCACCATTGCGATTCCGCACGCAACCATTTCGTGCGCTCCACGGCCATGCACAGGTTTACCTGCAAAGGTAATGGCGCCAGAGACCGGCTTCACGACCCCCGCGATGGCCTTGAGGGTTGAGCTCTTGCCAGCGCCATTTGATCCAATGATGCCGACGAACTCGCCCTCGTAGACTTCGAGGGAAACCGCACGTGCCGCTTCGATCCGTCCATAGTTCACGGATACGCCATCAAGCTTCAATAAGGGGTCGCTCATGACCGGACCTCCAACGCAGGCTCAGGATCTTCGTGTGACTTGCTTGAGCCAAAATAGGCTTCAATCACTGCAGGATTGTTTCGGACTTCGGCCACCGGCCCCGATGCGATTACTTTTCCATAATCCAGGACGGTCACATGGTCCGAAACAGCCATGATCATGTCCACATGGTGTTCGACAAGAATCATCGTCATGTGACGTGCGGCAAGGTCCCGGATCAGTCCACTGAGGCTTTCGATTTCGCCGTGCGTAAGGCCCGCTGCAGGCTCGTCAAGCAAGAGAAGCTTGGGTGACAGGGCAAGCGCTCGCGCAATCTCCAGCCGTCTCTGGTGACCAAACGGGAGGTTCTTGGCCAGTTCATCTGCAAAGCCCGCGAGTCCGACGTACTCAAGTAGAACCTGAGCCTCTTCCTGGAACCGCTTCTCATCACGAAAGAAGCTAGGCATCCTGAACAAGGTCGAGAGCAATCCGCTTTCGAAGCGCGTGTGATAGCCGACCAGAACATTCTCGAGAACTGTCATGTTGCCGAACAGTTCCGTGTTCTGGAAGGTTCGTGCCAGCCCCATTCTTGCAAGTTCGTGGCTCACCTTTCTAGTGGCTGATACACCCAGGAATTCGATCTCCCCGCCGGTTGGTGCGTAAAATCCAGATACGCAGTTGATGAACGTCGACTTACCTGCACCATTGGGGCCAATGACGGCGTGAACCTGCCCTGCCCTGAGAACTTCACTGACGTTATCGTTGGCAACCAGTCCGCCAAACGCCATCGTCAGTCCCTTTGTCTTCAGGCAGACCGCGCCTCGTTGCGCATCGACCTGCAGCATTGTGTTGATACGCGTGCTGAGCCGCGGCCACTCCTCGGATGCGCGGCTAACGGAAGCGCGAAACCGACCGCGAAGATTGGAGAGGGTACCGACGACGCCCAGCGGGAGACAGAACATGACCAGCGCGAGAAGTGCGCCGTAGGCGAAACGTTGCCACTCCCCGAAAGCCTGCAGGTACTCCGGGAGGAACGTCAGAACCGTCGCACCCAGTACCGGCCCAACGATGGTTCCCGAGCCGCCGAGAATAACCATCAGAAGGAATCGGACCGAGTCGTCGAATCTGAACGTATCGGGGTTGACGTACAGATTCAGATAGGCATACAGACCGCCGGCCATTCCAGCAAAAGCTGCGGCGATGACGAACGAGAACGTTCGAATGGCAATGGGATTGATGCCCATCGAGCGAGCCGCAATTTCGCTCTGGCTGACCGCACGCATCGCTCGCCCGAAGCGCGACTTCATGATGTTGTAATGCAGTACGTACGCCGCGAGGAACAGCACTGCAAGTAGATAGAAGTATCCCGTATCGTCCAGCGCCTTGCCCAGAAAGGCTGGCCCCGGAATTGCCGAAATCCCGTTCGTTCCACCTGTCATGCCCTGCCACTCAATGGCAACGTTCTCAACGATAATGCCGAATGCGATTGTGATGACGGCAAGATAAACGCCCTTGACGCGTACCGTTGGGTAGGCGAGTAATGCGCCGAACAGGGCGGCTACTATCATCGCAATTACGATTGTGGCGACGAATCCGATGCCAAGCTTGGCGGCCAGAATCGCGGCTACATAGGCACCGATGGCAAAGAGTCCTGCCTGGCCCAAACTCACCAGTCCCGTGAGGCCTACCAGGATGTTTAGACCAAGTGCGACAAGCGCGTAAATGGTAAGAAGCATCCATATACGCAGCTCATAGGTGTTCGACACAAGCTGGGGCAACAAAGCCATCCCTACGCTGAGCGCGCCGACGAGCGAGGGAAACAGCAAGGATCTGAGTTTTTCGGCTTTCATACCTTCATGGCCTCCTTCTTACCAAACACGCCTTGAGGGAACGCGAGCAGCACGAGAATCATGATTGAGAATCCGATGACTTCCCGTGCCGCCGTGCTGATGTAGCCCTCCACGAATTTCTCCATGACGCCGTAGAGCAGACCCGTAATCACTACGCCACGTGCACTCGTGATGCTTGCCATGATCGCAACGGCGAAGCCCTTGAGGCCAATGAGCACGCCCATCGTCGTAGAGACCTGGATGATCGGTCCGACGAGAACCCCTGCGGCACCCCCGAGACCTGCCGCCAAGCCGAAGGAAATGGCAGTGATGCGATTTACGTTGATGCCCATCAGACCCGCTGCCACTCGATTAAATGCAACTGCCCGCATGGCACGACCTAGCACGGTCCGTCGATAGAAGATGTCCAATGCAAGCATGAACAAGACGGCAAAGGCCGGAATGAAGAGCTCTTGAGCGTAGACGCCGGCGCCGAGAATTGAGATGGGCTTGTCTACCCCGGGGGAAGGCAAGGCTCTCGCGAACGATCCGAACTTGATCGTGGCATACGACTCCACCATGATGCCGATGGCAATCGTGGTTAGCATCCAGCCGATCGCCGTACCGTCCTTGTTGAACGGACGAACGGCAAATCGCTCGATTAGCACGCCATAACCGATGCAAACAAGGATCGCTGCAGGGATCCCAAGCACCATTGGGATATTCGCATCCATAGAGACGACGGCGATCACAGCTCCGACCATTAGGACGTCGCCGTGGGCGAAGTTCACCGATCGACAAGCTGACCACATGATGCAGAACCCCAGCCCGATTAGACTGTAGATTGCCCCGATGGACAGTCCGCTGAGGATGTATTGCACAAAGGAGCTCATTGCAGATCCCTCCTCTTATCCTTTGGGATATACGTTTCAGGAAACTCGGGCAAAAAGAGATCCAGCAGAAGCATCCGAATCAATGCTTCCGTTATGGATAGTTAATGCGCGATTACTTGTAGGGAGTCTGGTCTACCGGCAACAGTGAACCGTTATACCAAGCAGTGAGCTTGTAGTATTTCTGCTTGATTGCATCGTGCTGCTCTTGCGCTTGTCCGAACGCCGGATCGTAATTCGCCACCAGGCCCTCATATTTGACTCGGTACAGTGCGTCGCGGACCTTCACACGGTCATAGCTTCCGGCGCCTGCAATAGCTTTTGCGAGGATATGTATAGCGTCGTATGCATTCGCGGTGCCACTCCCCATTTTCAGGTCAGCAGGGCTCTTGAGCTTGTATTTGTCGGCAATCTTTTGATACACGGCGGCCGTCTTGGGATCTTGCTTGCCCATCCAGGAAAAAGTCTGGAAGACCAACACTCCATTCGCCAACGGGCCGGCGAGTTCGCCCAGGTTCCCTGCCAGTCCCCAGGCGCTGGCGATTACCGGCTTGTACTTGAGCTTGTCCATGCCACGGAGAATTTGGTTGCCTTCCCGGTCCAACGCAAACATGACGATCGCATCGGCGCCTGCATCCCGCGCCCGGATGAGTTGCGCCGTCATATCCTGGTCGCCCCAGTTGAACGTCTCCAAGGCGACGGGACTGATGCCCTTAGCCTGCAAGGCCGCCTTCACGTCGGGAGCGGCCCCATTTCCCCAGCCTGTGTTTTCATAGAAGACGGCGATTTTCTTGCTCGCGGATTTTTGCAGCGCAACATCCGAGAGGTATTGCGCGACCCAGCGGTCCTTGGCCGAGACCCGGAACATCCAAGCATTCTTGCCCGAATCGTGCTCGATGATTTTCGTTCCCGCCGCCATGACGCCGACGTAAGGGATGCCGATCTGCTCAATGGGCTCACGCATTGCGAGGGCAACGCCACTATGGTATCCGCCGAGTATGGCGATGCAGTTGTCGGCCATGGCGATGCGCCTGACGTTGTCAACGCCTTTGGGCGGTTGACCGCCGTCGTCATACACCTTGAGCACGAGCTTCTTGCCGAGCACACCGCCGCTTGCGTTGATCTCGTCGATCGCGATCTCGGCCCCCATCCGAGCTGCCAGCCCAGTAAAGGCCTGCGGACCCGTCAGTGCGCCCGACAGGCCAATGCAGGGCTGGCGCTCCTGCGCATGGCTGATTTGGGCGGCCGTCGTACAGATTACAGCGCATGCAAATGCCGTCACATTGCGAAACGAACTTTTGAATATCGACTTCATTGCAGACTCCCCATTTGTCTCATAACGGTGCAGGAAACTTTCTTTACGCACTCTTTTAAGGCGGTGCTTAATGAAACAGTATCTTGTATCCCCGGTTTTGGGCGTCCATGTTGTGGACTCTTTTTGCTTGCCGCAAAGTTGTTAAAAAGATATCCTTAGGATCAAAGAGTTACAACGCTTCTTGGTAGAAATAGAAGTCCACGATATGGACCATGTGGTTGTGAAAGCATCGAAGGAGACTCTTTAGATGAAAAAGGTGGCCCCTACCCCAGCATTTTCTGAACGTAGTAAAACGTCCGGCACGCAGAGCATCGAACGCGCGGCAAGGATCCTTCGCGAGATCGCTTCCTATAGCGTTCATGGTTTACGCTTAGTTGATTTGTCCAAACAACTCGGTATCGAACGCCCTACCGTCCATCGGATGCTCAACTGCCTGATTCGGGAGGGGTTGGTGATGCAACATGCGACGTCTCGGCGGTACCTGCTGGGATATGGTCTCTTCGAGTTGGGGCTGACCGCGGCCTCTCACTTCAAGCTCTGGCACCTTTGCGAGCCATCGCTGAAGCGTTTGGCAGACGAGACTGGCGGCATTGCCTTCATGACGATCCGGAGCGGGGCGGACGCCATCTCCGTCGCTCGTGCGGAAGGACGGAACGCCATCAATATCCCGAGTCTGGAGATCGGCGTGCACCGGCCACTGGGAGTCGGGGCGGGAAGCCTTGCGCTGCTCATGTCCCTGCCGGACGATGAAATCGAGCGGATCGTGTGCGCCAACGCGAGGCGTTTGTTCGGCTACGGCAAGCTAAGCGTCCCGCTAATGCTCGAGATTGTCAGAGCCTCCCAGGAGGTTGGGTATGCCGTGCACGATAGCCGCCTCATCGAAGGCGTGAGCGGAGTCGGGATCGTTGTGCATGACAGCCATGGCGCGCCACTCGGAGCAATCAGTATCACGGCCTTAGAAGACCATCTACCTGTCAGCCGCCAGATTGAATTTCTTGCCCTGCTCCGGAAGGAGTCGCGCATTATTCAGAATCTTGTTCATCAATCGAACTTTGACATGGCCCAATATGCTCATTTACTCGCAGAAGGTGAGCTTTACAGTACTCGCGCGTTGGAGGTGGAATCACCATAGCCCACCGCTGAGCGACCGTCTGGTTTTGGAATGGCAACCCGCTACCATCGGTGCGTCCTTTTAGCCGGGGAGAGAATCGTGCGCGGTTGGCGAACTGCTGCAGCGGTGAAGGACCTCATCGACACAGCCGCCATACCCGCGACCTACGGCCCCGCCATCTATGAGAATTTCAGACCCCGCATGGACGCTGCGGCGGTCACGCTCGCAAAAACTGCTGGAGCTGTGATTCGTGGCAAGACGGTCACAACAGCCGAGTTTGCTGCGTTCCATCCTGACCCAACGCGCAACCTCCGCTCCCCGCAGTTTGCACCCCGCACACTGGGCAAAACAGCGCCTGGACGCAGCGGCGCCGTCGAGGCCCATGCCAGCGCTCGAAGGGATGCCTGACCGTCCAGTCCTGCGACAATCCTGAACGGCCGGTTTTCCCAAACTGCGCAGTCACCCTCACTTTTCCCTAAGGCGGCCGGCGGTCTCCGGAACGATCGCCGCACCGGCCAGGTAAATGGCAGTGACCACCGCGACGAAGATCCCCAGCACTTTTGGCAGGTCGGCGGGGGTGCTCGCGCACAGCGACGCAAACGTCGGCATCATGCCGCCGATGGCAAAGCCGATATTCCATGACAGGCCAGTCCCCGTGGCACGGATGCTGGTGGGAAACCGTTCGTTCAGGAAAATGAGGATCGGAGCAAAACCCATGCTGCCCAGCATCGCCAGCGCCACGGCATACATGCCAAGCGTGGTGACATCCGGCACCGCGGGCATACGTTGGTAGATCAACGGCAGCAGCACCACGTTCAAGGCGCCGATCAGCATGAAGGATCGCTTGCGACCAATCAGCGTGCTAAGGTGACCGGCAAAGATCGATGCCACGATAACGCCGACACTGCTGGCCATCAGGATAGCCGCGGATGCGCCCGCCGGTGCCTTCACCACGACCTTGAGGAAGGTCGGCAGATAGCCTGAGGTCAGGTAGTAGGCGCTGCCACCGCCGATCGTGAGCAGGATGTTGACAGCAAGGACGCCGCGGTACTTGCTGGAGAACAGGACACGCAACGGGTTCTCCACCGGAGCGGCATGTCCCTTGGCCGCCTGCAACTGCTTCCACAGTGGCGACTCCTCCAGCGAATTGAAGATGAATAGGCCGAGCACCGAGCTGATGATGCCGGAGAAGAACATGCAGCGCCAACCCCAGGTGTCGAACGCATCCCCGGGAAACAGCGCGGTCATTGCCATGTAGGTGATGGAAGCCAGCAGTGCCCCGATACCCGCGCCACCGCCGCCAACCAGCCCCGAGACGGCGCCGCGCCAGGACGGCGGCACCGATTCAGTGCCGATGGTGTGGGTGGATGCCACCACGCCGCCGACAAAGATCCCCTGTACCAGCCGCAGCAGGATGAACAAGGCTGGCGCAAGCAGGCCCACCTGTCCCACCGTGGGCAGCAGCCCGAACGCCGCCGTGGACAAGCCAACGCCGGTAACCGCAACCACCATCGCGCCCTTGCGGCCGTGGCGGTCGGCATAGGAGCCGAAAATCGCGGAGCCGAGCGGACGCATCAGCAGCGTCACGGCAAAAGACGCATACACTGCCGCCAGCGACAGCATGGCGTGCTCCGACGGGAAAAACAGCCTGCCGATCACCGGCGCCACGAACAGCAGGATGAACAGGTCGAACAGGTCCAGCGCCCATCCCATGCATGACGCCGTCACGGCACCAAACACCTGGCGATTGCTCGCCGCTGGCAGCGGCACGCTGATCGTCTCTGTACTCTTCTTTGCTACGGCTTCCATTGTTGTCTCCTTTGATTTGGATCTCTGCTTGGATCATTACGGCAGCGATGGCGCGCGGGCGGTGCCTTGCCGCCAGGCGAGCGCTCCCCCGCGATGCTTGCGCCGTGGCAGCGGGCATCGTTATCCGGTCAATTCGTCCGGGATGCGGGCGGCCTTGCCGGCGCGCCCGCGATTTGCATCAGCTGCCGCGGAACGCCGGCTTGCGCTTGCCGTGGAACGCTTCCACGCCTTCGCGAAAATCGTCCGAGCTGCGCAGGCGGCTGTAGCAATGCCCTTCCAGCTCGATGGCGATCGACAGCGGCGCATCCTCGGTGTCGTTGAGCAGCTTCTTGGCGGTGCGCTGCGCCAGCGGCGAGAAGCTGCGCAGCTCGTCGACCAGCGCATCGGTGGCGGCTTCCAGCTCGGCGTCGGCCACGCATTCCACCGCGATGCCCCACTCGTAGGCTTCTTTGCCCGAGATACGGCGCGAGCGCATCACGATGTCCTTGGTGCGGCCGATGCCTACCATCTTCTGCAGGCGCGCCGAGCCGCCCGAGCCAGGGATCTGCCCGAGCTTCTGCTCCGGCAGCGCGTACTGCGTGGTCTCGGTGGCGATGCGGAAGTCGCAGGCCAGCGATAGCTCAAAGCCCACGCCGAAGCAATAGCCGCGGTTGGCGGCAATCACCGGCTTGCTGCAGCGCGCCGGCGCCGCCACGTTCCAGGCCAACTGCGAGACGTGCTCGGGCGAGGCCTCCAGGAAGCCCTTGATATCGCCGCCGCTGGAAAAATGCTCGCCCTGCGAGCGCAGCACGATCACGCGCACGCGCTCGTCGGCATCCAGTGCTTCGATGACGGCGCGCAGCTGGTCGCGCGCCGTCATGGCGATCACGTTGTACGGCGGACGGTGCAGGATGATGTCCGCGCGCTCGCGCGCGGCATTGATCTCCACGGAGAAGCCGTCGAGCTGTTGCAGGCGTTGCTGGTCGGGATGGATCAGTTCGGTTACCTGGGTCATGTCTTACTCCTTGATCGTGTCGACAGGCGTGGCGTCCGCTGCCTGGTTGGGGTTGGGGTTGAGATTGAGGTCAGGGTTGCGGGAATGCGAGGCGGGCACGTACTCGCCGGCGGAGAGCTTGCGGCGCAGGATCTTGCCGACCGGCGACTTGGGGATCTCCTCCACGAAGACGTAATCGCGCGGGCGCTTGAAGTTCACCAGGTCCGAGCCGCGGCAGTAGGTATCCAGTGCCTGCGCATCGACGTTGCCGCGCGACTTGACGAATGCCACCACCTTCTGGCCCCAGCGCGGGTCCGGCACGCCGGCCACCGCCACCTCGTCCACCGCCGGATGCAGCGACAGCACCGACTCGATATCGACCGGCGAGATGTTCTCGCCGCCGCTGATGATCATGTCGTCGACCCGGCCGCTGACGAAGAGGTCGCCCTCGGCGTCAAAGTAGCCGGTGTCGCCGGTGAAGTACCAGCCGTCGCGCAGCGACTTGGCGTTAGCGTCGTCGCGGTTCCAGTAGCCTTCGAAGGCCTCATCGCCGCGCAGGTCGGCGATGATCTGGCCTTCCTCACCAGTGGCCGCCAGATCGTCGGGCGAGCGGGCGTCCAGGCGCACCACGCGCAGGCGCGTGTTGATGCCGGCGCGCCCCGCGCTGCCGGGCTTGCGGGTGGCGCGCTGGTCGATGCTGAAGGTGTACACCTCGGATGAGCCGTAGTGGTTCACGAACAGCTCCGGCTCGAAGGCCAGCGCAAGGCGGCGCAGCAGGCCGTCGCTCATCGACGCGCCGGCAAAGCCGAGCTTGGTCGCGGTGCGGATCGCCGAGGGATCGAATCCCGGATCGGCCAGCAGGTCGTGGTACAGCGTCGGCACCAGGTACAGGCAGGTGATCCGGTGGGTGGCGATCTCCTTGAGCGCCTGCCCGGCATTCCAGCGCCGCACGCAGACGAACAGGCCGTCCACCAGCGCCATCGCCAGCAGCGAGCGCACGCCCATGGTGTGGTAAAGCGGCATCACGCCAAGGGTGCGCTCGCCATGGCGATACAGGTTCTGCGCCACGTGGGCGAGCGCGGCGGCGCGCTCCTGCCGGTGCCGGCGCGGCACGCCCTTGGGCTTGCCGGTGGTGCCCGAGGTGTAGAGCATCAGCGAGACAGCGCTCGCTTCGGCCACCGGGGCGTCATGCAACGCAACGCTGTCCAGCAGCGAGGCGAACGACATCGAGCCGCCCGCCGCGCCGTCCAGCGCAATGCAGGGCACGGCCTGCGCCGCCGGGCTGGCCAGCACGGCATCGGCGCTGACCGGCTCGAACACCAGCGCCTTGACGGCGGCATCGCGCACGCAATAATCCAGCTCCTCCGGCTTGGCGCGCCAGTTCAGCGGCACCATCACGATGCCGGCGAACTGGCAGGCCCAGTGCAGCGTGGCCATTTCCCAGCGGTTCTGCAATACGGCCAGTAACCGATCGCCTGGCACCAGGCCGATCTCGCGCAGGCCGGCCGCCACGCAGCGGATACGCTCGTACCACTGCGCATAGGTGAGCATCAGGTCGCCATCGACGATGGCGGGCGCGTGCGGGCTGCGCTCCACGCTCTGCAGGAAGGTGCGGCCAAGATCAAGCATCGCAGGCCTCCTCGCTGGCCACGCCGGCAGCCGCGCGGCGCGCGGCCACGTCGAGCACCGCCGCCACGATGGGGGTGTAGCCCGTGCAGCGGCACAGGTGGCCGGACAGCATGTCGCGCACCTGCGCCTCGGTGGGTTGCGGCACGCGCTCGAGGTAGTCCGCACACGACATCAGAATGCCGGCGGTGCAGAAGCCGCACTGCAGCGCGTGGTGGCGGCGGAAGGCTTCCTGCAGGTCGCTCAGGCCTTCTGACGGCGCCAGGCCTTCGACGGTATCGATGGCCCGGTCCTCGCTCTGCACCGCCAGCATCAGGCACGAGCGCGCCGCGACGCCGTCGACACGTACCGTGCACGCGCCGCAGACACCGTGCTCGCAGCCGACGTGGGTGCCGGTGGCGCCGAGCTCGTGGCGCAGGAAATCCGACAGCAGCTCGCGCGGCTCGCAATAGCCGCTGCGCTCGCGGCCGTTCAGGGTCAGGGTTATGCGGCGTCGCTCATGCCGGCCCATCACCTCGGCGGGCTTGCCGAATTCGGCGCCCTTGGTGGTCTTGCTCATTTTGCCTCCTCGATCACACGCATGCCCAGTTGCCGCACCAGGTGCCGGCGGTACTGCGCGCTGATATGGGCGTCGTCCTGCGCGCCCAGTTTCCAACTGAAATCATTGATGGCTTGCGCCAGGTCCTCGCCCCGCAACCGGGGCCAGGTTTCCAGCACGGGGCGGTCCGCCACACCACCAACCGCCAGTGCGATAGCGTTATCGGTGACGGTGGCCGCGCAGGCCACCAGCGCAAAGTCGCCATGGCGCGCGGAGAATTCGGCAAAGCCGTAGCGCGCGCCGGGGCGCCGAAGCGGGAAACGCACCGCTTCCACCAGTTCGTCGGGTTCTCGCGCCGTCATCAACATGCCCTGGAAGAAACCGGCCGCCGGCAAAACGCGGCGCTGTCGCGCGGAGCGCAGCACCACCTCGCCGCCCAGCGCGGTCAGTACCAGCGGCAACTCCGCGCTCGGGTCGGCATGGGCGACCGAGCCGCACACGGTGCCGCGGTTGCGGATCTGGAAATGCGAGATATGCGGAAAGGCCATGGCCAGCAGCGGCACCTCGTCAGCCAGCGTGCTGCGCCATTCGACGCCGCCCTGGGTGGCCGCGGCGCCAACCACAAGGTGAGCGTTTTCCACGCGCACCGTGTTCAGCTCAGCGGTGCGCGAGATATCGACAAGCAGCTGCGGCTGCGCCAGGCGCATATTGAGCACCGCCATCAGCGACTGGCCGCCGGCCAGCACGCGTGCGCCCTCGCCGCCACGGGCCAGCGCCTCGAGCGCGTGCTGCGTGGTTTCGGCGCGCAGGTAATCGAATGCGGACGGTTTCATCGGCGGACTCCCAAACGTGCCAGCAGGCGGACAAGCCAGCCTTGCGGCCGTACCGGCTTGCCGGCGGCCTGGCGGCCGAGCGATTCGAACAACTGGCGCAGCACCACCTTGGCCGCGCCCTCCAGCATGCGTCCGCCCACGGCGGCGACCTTGCCGGATACCTCGGCCTCGTAGTCGTAGCTCAGACGCGTGCCGCTGCCATGCGAGACCAACTCCACCAGGCCCGCGCCGCCCGCGCTGCCCAGCGAGGACATGCCGGCACCCGCCAGTCGCAGCCGGCGGGGGGGATCGAGGTCCGACAGCCCGATCTCGGCCTCGAAGCGCGCCTTGATCATCCCGACCCCTACCGTCACGTCGGCGCGGTAGTGGTTCTCGGCGGTGCGCTCCAGCGCGTGGCAGCCGGGCACTACCTTGGCCAGCGCCTGCGGGTCGAGCAGCACGGCGAATATGGCTTCGGGCGTGGCATCGAGATCCACCGAGCCGCGTGCCGTCAGGGCCTTGCCGCCGCCCTTGCGGGCCGCGGGCACGGCGGCCTCGCGCATCGCCTCAAGCAACTCCGGGCGCGACGGCGGCGGGTCGTCGAAGCCCACCATGGCCATCACCTTGGCCGGGGTCAGCGGCAGGCGGATGTCCCGCACGCCGAGCGCGTCCGCCACCGCGTTGGCGATGCAGGGCGGCGTGCTCATATTGTTGCCCTCGCCTAGGCCTTTGGCGCCCAGCGGCGTGAAGGGGCTGGGTGTCTCCAGGTGGACGATCACCGGATCGGGCACCTCGCAGGTGGTCGGCATCAGGTAGTCGGCCAGGGTGCCGGACTGGAAGCTGCCGTCGGCGCCATAGCGAAACTCTTCCATCAGCGCCGCGCCCAGCCCTTGGGCGAAGGCGCCGCGGATCTGGCCATCGGCCAGCGCCGGGTTGAGCAGCGTGCCGGCGTCATGCGCGGTCACATAGCGGTCGATACGTACGCGCCCGGTGGCACGATCGATCTCTACGCCGCACATATCGAAGGCAAAACCATAGGCGGCGGAAGTATTGATGCGGTCCAGGTCGTCCGGCGCTTCCAGGTTGGGCGGCGACCAGAACACCGTCTCGCGCAGGCCCGGCTCCTCGCCCGCAGGCAGTTGCTGCGGCGACCAGTGCGGCGCATTGCTCGCTACGCGTGTGAACGGCAGGGCGGATTCAGGCGCGCCTTTCCTGGCAATGCGGCCGTCTTCGAACAAAACCTCCGCAGGCGTGCAGCCGAACTGCGGCGCCACGATGCGGGCCAGCTTGTCGCGCACCCGCTCGGCGGCCAGGTGCACGGTGCCGGCCACGGCGCCGGCAAAGCGGCTGGAGTAATTACCGGCGGCGACCGACCACGCATCCTTGTGGGTATCGAACTCGACGTTCACTACCACGTCGGCCGGGTTCACGCCCAGCACATCGGCCACCACCTGCGCGCACACCGTCATATGGCCCTGGCCGGCCGGCGTCGAGGCAATGGTGACCACCACGCCGCCGAGCAGGTCGACGCTGACCGTGGCGCTGGCGATGGCGCCGTTCTTCGGCCCCGCCTTCTTGCGCGCCTCGGCCGGCATGGCGGTGGTGATATAGCCCATATTCGACACCGAAGGCTCGACGATGGCGGCAAAGCCAATGCCGTACAGCCGGCCCTCGCTGCGTGCGGCGTCGCGGCGGCGTTTCAGTTCCTCATAGCCGCCCTCCTCCAGCGCGCGCGCCAGCGCCAGCTGGTAGTTGCCGGAATCCAGCAGCGCGCCTGCCGCAGCCCGATAGGGAAAGGCACCGGCCGGGACGAAGTTGCGGCGATACACATCGAGTGGATCGAGCCCGAGTTCCGTCGCGATGCGGTACACCAGGCGCTCCAGCGCGAAGTACACCTGCGGGCCGCCAAAGCCCCGCACTAGGCCGGTGGGCGTCTTGTTTGTCATCACCACGCGGTTGCGCACCAGCAGGTTGGGGATGTCGTAGGCGCCGGTCAGGCAGCCGTGCATGCGGTAGAAGGTGGCGGGCTCCGGCGCGCGCAGGTAGCCGCCGCAGTCTTCGATCTGGTCGTAGGACAGCGCCATGATGCGGCCGTCTGCCGCCACAGCGGCTTCCAGCGTGGACAGCCGCGCGGTGGCGGAGGTGGCGGCGCTGAGATGCTCCAGCCGGTCTTCCACCCACTTCACCGGTGCGCCGGCCTTGCGGGACGCCAGGCACATCAGCACCGCATAGGGAAACACGGCCTGCTTCACACCGAAGCTGCCGCCGGAATCGCGCGGGGCTTTGTGGCGCAGCCGGTTGGCCGGCACCTTGAGCGCCATCGCCATCACCGCATGCAGCGAGAACGGCCCCATGAAATTGGAGGTGACGTCGTAGCCCTCGTCACCGGGCAGGAACTCGGCAATCACCACGCCGCATTCGATCGGCGTGCAGGTGTTGCGCGGATAGTGCGCGGTCAGCGTGACCCGGTGCGGCGCCGCGGCAAAGGCGGCTTCAGGCTCGCCGTAGCGGAAGTGGCGGTCGCTCACCACATTTGCGCCTACGCCGGGATGCAGGATGGGCGCCTCGTCGGCCAGCGCGGCTTCGATCGATACCACCGGCGGCAGCACGCGATAAGTGACGCGCACCAGGTCGAGCGCGTCTTCGGCCAGGGCACGGCTCTCGGCCATTACCACGGCCACCGGCTCGCCCACATAGCGCACGCGGTCCATCGCCAGCGCCCATTGCTCCATTGGCGACTTCACGGCGACCACGAAGGGACGCGACCAGGCCGCCAGGTCGGCGCCGGTCAGCACCGCATGCACGCCAGGCGCGGCAAGCGCCGCGCTGGTATCGATGGTGCCGAGTTCGGCATGCGCATGCGGGGAGCGTACGATGGCGGCGTGCAGGGTGCCCGGCTTCACGGACAGGTCGTCGCCATAGCGGCCACGGCCGGTGAGGATGGCGGCGTCCTCGAGCCGCTCCATCGAACGGCCGACGTGGCGCTGGCGCCCGGCCGCAGCGCATTCAAGGTGGAGGGCCGCCGCTGCTGCAGGCAGGTTGCGCTTGTCGCTCATGACCGGCCCTCCCGCGTGGCGGGACTGTGACGGTCCATCTGGCACGGGGAGATGCCAGGCGGCACGAGGCGAACGCCCGCTACCGCTGTCTCCAGTGTCGTGCCGGTCATGCCGCCAGCATCGTTCTGTCTCATTCCTGACTCCGTTCTGCGCGGCGGCCCCGGCAGGCGAATCCGCCGGGGACATGCAACGTTGAGCAGGAGCTTAGTGAGATTATGGTATTAGTTCTAATAGTGTTTTTTGATTCGCTGTATCAATGATAATGATGCAAGTCCTGATGGGCGTTGACGAGCACATCTGGCCTGCTAGCGCGCCAAGGATAAGTGTTTTCCCCAAATAGTGGGGCAGGCGTTCCCGCGATGGGGCGGCAAAAAAGCTGATACGCTCAGTCCCAGCCGTACAAATTTATTGATACCTGATCGATCACTTGGCATGGACCTCAAACAGATCCAGTATTTCATTGCGCTGTTCGAAGACGGCTCCGTCACGCGCGCGGCGAAACGGCTGAATATCGTGCAGCCGGCGCTGAGCATGCAGATCGCCAAGCTGGAGGAAGAGTTCGGACAGAAGCTGTTCGATCGCATCCCGCACGGTATGGTGCCGACCGCCGCCGGCCGCATGATGTATCGGCTGTTGCTGCCGATCGTGCGCGACCTGGCCAATGCGCGGCAACAGCTGATGCAACGCGACGAGCAAGTGGCCGGCAGCATCTCCATCGGCATGGTGGCGTCGGAGACGGAGAGCGTGCTGGTGGGTTCGCTGGCGCGTTTCAACGCGCGCTACCCGAACGTGGAGGTATCGGTGGCGGACGGCTTCAGCGCCACGCTGATCGACCAGGTTTCCGCCGGCCAGCTTGACGCGGCCGTGGTGCATAAGCCCCGTGGCAAGCTCTCGCTCCATGTGCAATCCCTGCACGACGAGGAAATGGTGCTGGTCACCAGTGCCAAACATGGCCCGGAACTGCCGGCAGCCGTGGAACTCACCAAGCTGCCGGGGCTGGAACTGGTGCTGCCCACCAAGCGCCATGGCTTGCGCGGCGTGCTGGATGCGGCCACGCAACTGGAAGACGTGACCTTGCAACCGAAGTTCGAGATCGACATCCTTGGCACCATCGTCCAGTTCGTCGAAGCCACGCGCTTTGCCACGGTGCTGCCGCGCATCGTGGTGCAACGCGCCGTGGGCGAGGGCCGGTTGCGCGTGTACCCCATCCTTGCGCCGCGCATCGTACGCCACCTGGTGTGCGTGAGCCATCCGCAGCGCCCGCTCAGCACGGCCGCCGACGCGCTGATCGCGATCGTGGCCGAGGAGATCCGGAGGGTATCCGGCACCGCCGCCTGATCCGGGCGCTGCGGCCCTGGCTACCCCTGCCCTTCCACCGGCCTGCGCACCACGCGCGGGGCATCGCTGCGCGTGCCGAACAGCGTGTCGCAGATCGGGAAGGTCAGGTTGAAGTTCTGCGTGGCCATCAGTTCGGGATCGTGATGCGTGACGTGCAGGCGCCGCACGGTACCCACCAATGGCATCTTGTCCAGCCGCGGGCTGTCCGTGATGTGGGATAGCGTATGCAGTCCTTCGTACATCAGGTAGTACGCCGCCATCGTCATCAGCGCGATATACCCCGCGTTCTTCGAGAACACCGCGCCGATCGCCAGTGCGAACGGCACTGCGGCAAGCACGAAAGCCACTGGCGCAAAGGGCGGGAACAACAAGGCGCGCCAGTGCTTCTGGCCTTTGTACTCAAGCGTAAGGTGCGTGAAGAAGCGATGATGCACCGCGCAATGCCGTTTGTAGATCATGCTGAAAAAGCGCGTCGGCCGATGCAGTACATAGCGGTGCGCGGCCCACTCGGCCCAGTTCCCGAACAGGAAAATCGGCACGATCGCGAGCCACTGCGCCAGCGTCGGTGCTTGCAGTTTCATCGCGCACCAGGCAATCACCCCACCCGTGAACAGCAGCGTGAAGGCGAGATGCAGTTCGCCGCGGTACCACGCGGGCGTGGACGCGACATACTCGTCGCGGAAGCGGTAAGAGCGTGCGCGGACTTCGTCATCGTATTTCATCGTTGTCTCCTCGTTCCAGGCGCTGGTGGCGCGCCATAGTGCAGCTTCGGTGTTCACCTTTGGCTTTCAGCTTCGGTGTTCAGCCCGGATCGGCAACTTCGCTCAACGCCCGCCGGGTTGCGCGGCGCTCGGCCAACATGGCATCGGCGATCTTTTCCGCGAGCATGATGGTGGGAATGTTGGTATTGGCCGTCGGCAGCCGAGGCATCAGCGACGCGTCGACGACGCGCAGCCGGCCGACATCGTGGACGCGGCCCGTTGCATCCGTCACCGCGCTCCGGTCCGCATGCGCGCCCATCCGGCAAGTGCCGCTGGCATGCCAGACCCCGAAGACGCTCTGGCGCACGAAGCCCTCCAACGCGGACTCATCCGCGAGCAGGCTGGCCAGGTTTGCCCCGCCCGTGACAAAGCGCGCGATCAGGCTTCTGCGTAGCGGCCCCGAGACATCGAGCAGTGCCCCCAGCAACCCGGTGAGCAACGCATTGCCGCGGCTCACGCGGCTCAGTGCCTTGACGCGCGGCGAAAACATAGCGGGGAAGAAATCATCCGGATGCTGATACAAGGCCGACGCACCGACAATCCGCACCAGCCTGCGCACACCAGCCACCATGCGTCGCAGATCCCGCTCGTCGTCTAGCAGGTTGAGCTCCACCATTGGCGGCACATCCGGCTGGGCTCCCGCAAGGCTCACCTGCCCGCGCGAGAATGGCCGGTTGCACCACAGGAAGAAGAGGCCGAGCCGATTACCGAGCGCATGCCAGCCCGCCCGCGTCGAGCTGGACAAATACATGTCCGATGCTTCCCCGCCCGGCACTTCGGATGAGAAGCGCGCCGCCGTCATGCTCGAGCGCCGGCGCGAGAGCGGCATGCGGTACTCGGGCGCGAGGAACTGGCAGAAGGTCAGCGCAGGATGATCCTGGAGATTGCGGCCAACGCCGGGCCGGTCGGCCACCACCTCGATGCCGAGCGCCTGCAGCGCGGCCGCGTCGCCAATCCCCGCGCGCATCAGGATGGCGGGCGACTGCAGCGCGCCCGCGGACACGATGACCTCTCCGGCTTCCAGCGCCAGCCGCGCTCCGTCGGCACGAACGGCGATCACCCCGCGCGCTTCCCGTCCGGATACGACGAGCTCCTTCACCGTTGTCTCGGCAAAGATCCGCAGATTGGTCCGCTTGCGCGTGTGCGCATCGAGATAGGCGATGGCGGTCGATACCCGCTTGCCATCGACGTTCGAGAAGGCAGCGGGAAACCAGCCATCGCCGAACTCCGCGTTCTGGTCGTCCAGCGCGGACAAACCGCTGCGGCCCATCGCTTGCGCAAATGCCGTGCAGAACGGCGGCCACGCCTGCGGCGGGATGCGGCGGATCGGCACCGGGCCGTCGCTGCCGTGCATCGGGCTGCTGGCGAAATCCACATCGCGTTCGAGCTTGCGGAAAAACGGCAACACGTCCTGCCATGACCAGCCGGGCGCGCCCGACGCCGCCCACTCGTCGTAGTCGCGCGGCAGCCCGCGGTTGGCGGCCTGCACATTGATGCTCGATCCGCCGCCTATGACGCGCGCTTGCTCGTAGAGCTTGGCGGGCCCCCCTGCCACGGCGCGCGCCTGCAGCGATGGCCAGATGTACCGGTCGCCGAAGAACAAGGGCATCGGATAGCTGTCGAGAATCTCCGCCGGCACCGCGCCAGGCGGAGTATCGACGCCCCCCTCGATCAGCGCGACGCGTATGCCCGGGTCCCGCGACAGGCGATTGGCCAGCACGCAGCCGGCGGACCCGCCACCAACGATCACATAGTCGAAGCGGTCCCTCGGCGTTCCCATGTGTTCTCCCCTTGTCATGTGCGTCGTTGCTGCGTCATTGCAAGGGGATCGCCGCGTCATGCACCACCTGCTTCCACTTCGCCAGTTCCTTGCCGATGAACGCCGAGAAGTCCGCCGGGCTGCCGCCGGCCGGACTGACGCCCTGGTCGTGGAAGATGTTGCGCACCTCCGCCGTGCGCAGCGCGTCGTTGATCTGCGCGTTCAGCTTTCGCACGGTCTCCGGGGGCGTGCCGGCCGGCGCGACAATGCCGTGCCACGATGACGCGTCGTAGCCGGGCAGGCCGCTCTCCGCCATGGTGGGCACTGTGGAAAGCGACGCGAAGCGGCTCCGGTCCGCCACGGCGAGCGCGCGTACCTTGCCGGACTTCACGAACGGCAACACATGGGGCAAGGCGTCGAAGGCCACTTCGACCTGCCCGCCGGCCAGGTCGGTCAGCATGGGCGTGCTGCCCTTGTAAGGCACCTGGGCAAGCGAGACGCCGGCACTGCGCTCGAACAGCGCCATGGCAAGGTGATTGGATGAACCGCTGCCCGACGAGCCATAGTTGATCTTGCCGGGCATGCCTTTCGCGGCTTTGACGAGATCGTCCACGGACCGGATCGGCGACCCGCTTGTCACCACCAGGGTCATCGGCGACTGCCCAGCCAGGATGACGGGCGTGAAGTCCTTGAGGGTGTCGTAAGGCAGCGACTTATAGAGCCAGGGATTGGCACCAAAGGGGAACTGCACCACCAGCAGGGTATAGCCATCGGGCGCGGCCTTGGCCACGAACGAGGTGCCGATGATCGTGCCCGCCCCGGGCTTGTTGTCCACCACCACGGGCTGGCCCCAGGCTGCGGTGAGCCGGCTGCCGACGATGCGGGCCAGCGTGTCGTTAAAGCCGCCGGGCGGGTACGGCACCACGATGCGGATCGGCTTGGCGGGATAGCCGTCCGCATGGGCAAGTCCCGTTGCCAACAGCAAAGCGAGCCCGGCATGGGCGAGCCACGTTTTCATGTCTGTCTCCTGCTGGTTCAGTATTCAAGGCGCGGCCGGGAACGACGCCCCGGTCCGCTGCGCTGGCGTTCAGCCGGCGAAATCGTGAGCGAGCCCCGACCAGCGGCTGGCCAGCGTGTCGTGCTCGATCTGGAACAGGTCGAGGATGCGACCCACGGTGTGATTGACCACGTCTTCGATGCTGACCGGATGCGTGTAGAAGGCGGGAACGGGCGGCATCACGACCGCGCCCATCTCGGTGGCGTGCACCATGTTGCGCAGATGGGCCAGGTTCAGCGGGGTTTCGCGCGCCACCAGCACCAGGCGCCGCCGCTCCTTGAGCACCACGTCCGCGGCACGCGTCAGCAGGTTGTCGGAGAACCCGTTGGCCACCGATGCCAGCGTCTTCATCGAGCACGGCGCAACCACCATGCCCGCGGTCACGAAGGAGCCGCTAGCTACGGCCGCGCCGATATCGCGCACGTTATGCACGATGTCGGCAAGCGCTTCGAGCTCGCTGCGCTTGATGCCGAGTTCCTGGGTCGCGGTGAGCATGCCCGAAGCCGACACGATGAGATGCGACTCGACGTTGTCCAGGCTGCGTATCGCCTTGAGGAGGTTGACGCCGATGGCGGCGCCGCTGGCGCCGGAGATGCCGACGATGATGCGTTTCTGGCTGGCCATGGCATCACGCTCCATCGCCGAGATACGCTTTCCAGCGCGATGGGTCGGCCGACACCAGCGCCTGCACATCGATGGTCGACTCGCCTGGAATCCGCACGCGCGTGAACACATGCCCCGAATACTTGACCGGGCGGGTCGCGTCGAGCCCCATCTTGGCGCAGATGCCTTGCAGGTGCGGCTCCGGGTTGTCGATACCGGCCAGGCTGGCCGCGACGGTCGTGGAGGGATCGAGCACCGAGCCCTGCGCCCCCGCGATCACCACCAGGTCCTGGTCCGCCTGGAAGCGCGTCGCGACCGCCCATTCGACCTCGGCGGGGTCGTGGACGTCGACATCGGTATCCACCACGATCACCTGCTTGATGTCGTAATGCGCGCCAAACGCTGAGAGAATGACGTTCTTCGCCTCGCCCTCGCGCTTCTTGTCGAGCTTCACATACAAGTGGTACCGGCATACGCCGCCCACTGACAGATGCACATCCTGCACCCCGGGATGGCTGCGCTGCAGATGTGCCAGCAAGGTGGCCTCGCGCGGAATCGCCCCAAGCAGCAGGTGCTCCATCTCCGCCGGCACGATGGTGTGATAAATTGGGCGATGCTGGTGCGTGACAGCATCGACCTGGATGACCTCGCGCAACTCGGCGCTGCTGTAGTACTTGGGAAACTCGCCAAAGGGTCCTTCCATCTCGCGCTCGCCGGGCAGAAGCCGGCCCTCGATCACGATCTCGGCATTGGCCGGCACGCGCACATCGCTGGTGCGGCACTTGATCACGGGAAGCGGCGCCCCATGCAGCGCGCCGGCGATCTCCAATTCGTCATGGTCGATCGGTGTGATGGCCTGCGAAGCCAGCATGGTGAGAGGATCGACACCGATGACGATGGCGATCGGCAGCGCCTCGCCGCATGCTTCGGCCGCACGGTAGAACGCGTCGAGATGGCGTGGCAGCATCAGGATGGCCATGCGGTCCGGCGCATGCACCTGGATGCGGTGGATCGAGACGTTCTGCACGCCCGAGCGCGGGTTTCGCGCGATAGCCAGGCCGGCCGTGATATAGGGACCGTTGTCGTGCTCGCTGTGGGTCGGGATGGGCAACAGTTCGTGCAGGTTCACCTTGTCCAGGTGGATGACCTGCTGGCACGCTGCCTCGCACTGGGCGATCTCGCGCACCGGCAGGGGCTGCGCGGCCGCACTGCGGAAGCGTTCCAGCAAGCCGTCTTCGGGCACCCTCATCGCCTCGGCGATCCACGAGCGGCGAGACATGAATCCGCTCACCACTGGAATCGCATGGCCACCGGGCCGGTTGAAGAAGGCCGCGCGCTCGCCATCCAGCCGCTTGGCGACCGCGGCAAGGGTGTGCTCAAGCGCAACCGGCTCGTCTATTGCCGCCAGCCTGCCGGTGTTGCCAAGGTGGCGCAGCCAGCTGCGCAGGGTCAGCGCCTCCTCCGGCAACGCCATGGGTTCCGGCGCGCGGTACGTTGATTCGGCTATGTGCCTGAACATTGCATTGCTCCTGAGTCGTCGGCGTGCGGGCCAGGTCCTGACTGGCCCACCGCACGCAAGGTGAGGCAAGCCTAGGGAATCGCTGATCAATGAGGTTTGCGCTTGATGTTGCACAAGCCAAGGACTTCAGCATTTCGCAATGCGGGAGAGATGGGCCGATTCAAGCCGTCATTCTCGTGTTT
>NZ_CAJZAI010000031.1 GCF_914271435.1 Cupriavidus laharis
CCTCATCGAGCCGTTCGTCCACCACGAAAACGCGTTTTTGCCTACTTTTACCGCTCGGGTAAAAGTAGGTCGCCGGCTACGCCGGCGAAACAGCCACGCCCGCCAAGCACGCCAACCCAATCATCCCCAAATCAATACGCCACCCGCGCCGTCAAACTCACACTCCGCGGATCCCCCGGCTGCAGATAGTTCTCATACTGGAACCCCCAATACTGCCTGTTGGTCAGGTTATTCAACGCCGCGCGCAGCGTCACATCCTTGCCAGCCACGCGCGTGCTGTAGGTGGCCCCGAGGTTGAACACCGTATACCCCCCAGCCTGCAGCGTATTGGTCGCGTTGACCTTGATGTTGCCGGTGTACTTGCCATCGATACCAATACGCAGCCCTGGCACGAACGGCACGCGGTAGCTCACGCGGCCAGCCAGCACCAGGTTCGGCGCGCCGGCCACGCGGTTGTCGGCGTTGGGGTTGCCCTTGTCATAGTAGGTGTCGAGATACATCGCGCTGCCGCCGAATTCCCACTGCGGGCCCAGGCGGTACACACCGGCCAGTTCCACGCCCTGGTAGATCGAGGTGCCGTCCTGCTGGCGCGTCGGCACGCCGGCGCTGATGCTGTCGTACTCCGCGCCGCGTTCTATGCGGAACAGCGCCGCAGTGGCGCTCCACTTCTGCTGGTCGGCCTTGACGCCAAGCTCATACTGCTTGCTGCGGATCGGGCTGAGCAACTCGCGCGCGTTGGTGTAGCCGTCCGGCACGATCGAGCCAGGCTCCAGCGCCTCCACGTAGCTCGCGTAGACCGTGGCGGTCGGCACGGGCTTGAACATCAGCGCCAGGGTCGGCGTGATCACGCCGTTCTTCGTGTAGCTGGTGGCCACCGGTACGTAGCCGTTCTGCTCGAAGTTGGTCACGCGCAGGCCCGCCAGCACCGACCAGCGCTCGGTAAGCTGCACGGTGTCGCTGGCGAAGACCGATTTCTGCGTGATGTCGCTGTTGCGCACCTTGTTGAACGCGGTCGAGCTGAAGTACTTGTTGGTGTTGGGCTCGTAGATATTGCCGGTGCCGATCATGCCGCCAAAGCCGTTGTCGTCATAGCGGTCGATCTGCTTCTGCCACGACAGGCCCGCAACCACCTCGTGGCCGAACAGGCCGGTGCGGAACTTGCCTTCGAGCATCGCCTGCCACTGGCCTACCTGCTGGTTCTGCGCGGTGTCGTAGCGCTGGTCGTTGTAGTCGCCGGCCTGGTTCAGCAGGTTGTAGGTGCTCTCGTTGCGGCTGCGGTTGACCTTGGTGAAGCTGTAGTTGGTGCTGACCGCCCAGTCCGGGTTGATCTGGTAGCGCAATCCCGTGGTGTAGAGCTGCAGGTTGGTGTTCAGGTGCTGGTCGTTGCCCGCGAAATTGCGGATGCGCCCGGACACCGTGGCGGGCAGCGTGGTGTCGCCGTAGGACCACAGGCTGAACGACGGCATCTGCCCGGTCGAGCGGCGGTCCTGGTAGATCGAGTCGAAGGTCCAGGTCAAGTCCTTGGTCAGGCGCGCATCGAGGCCCAGCGAGACGGTGTCGCGGTTGATGTTGCGCGCGTTGTACGGCGTGCCTTCCTCATGCGTGTAGTTGAGCCGGTAGCCGAACATCTTGTCCGGGCCCGCGCGGCCGCCAAGGTCGACGTGCTCGCTCCAGACATTGGCGGCGCGATAGCCGAGCTCGAACGCGGCGGTGAAGGTGTCGGTCGGCTTCTTGGTGACGTAGTTGACGATGCCGCCCGGCGTCGCGAAGCCGTACATGAAGCCCGGCAGTCCCTTGAGCAGCTCCACCTGTTCCATATGCTCGTACGGCAGCGTGATGCCGTAGGCCACGAACGGCAGCCCGTTGATCTTGAACCCGTTCTGCCAGTCGATCTGCAGGCCGCGCACGGTCAGGTAGCTGGACCAGCTGTTGTAGCCGTTGCTGTTGTCGGTGACGGAGGCGTCCATCGCGAACACGTCGCCGAGCTTGCTGACCTGACGATCGGCCAGGTCCTCGCCGGTGACGATGGTGGTGGAGTACGGCGTATCGAGCTGCGTGCGCGAACCGAGCGCGCCGGTGCTGGTTTTCCTGTCGAGCTGCAGGCCGGCGTCGTCCACGGCTGCGGCGCTGACGGTGACGGTCGGCAGCGACTGGGCGTTGCCAGTTGCCGGCGCTGCCTCCTGTGCCATAGCGGCGCCTGCGGGAAAGCCGGTCACGGCAATCAACTGGGCAAGCGCGGCCAACCGGCGGCGCCGTGGCATTGACGACGGGATTATTCGGGTGTGGGAGAACTGACGACGCATAATTGACGATAAACGTAGACACGAATGCGAATAATTCGCATTCATAAAGATGCGAATAATGCCTACCTGTCAAGCCAAGCGTCAAGTCCCCCACGTTTCTTTGTGACCGGAATGCTGCTGCAAGTGCCGTAGGCGGCTCCCCCGTGTCATGCAGGATTTTCGGACACCAGGCCGTGAGCCTGGCGCCCATGCTCGCACCGCGGCGCGATCCCTTCGTCAGGCGGGCACTGCTTCGCGTTCACCCTGCAGGGCCCTTGCCACACCGGTCACCCTGCGGCCCTGGAACCTCGCCACGGCAAGATGGTCGTCGTCTGGTTTGTCGGCATCGCGGTTCGAGACGTGAGTGGCGCCATACGGCGTTCCGGCCTTGAACATGACGGCATCGGCATAGCCGGTCGGCACGATAATCAGGCCGAGATGGGCCATCGTGGGATAGATCGACAGCAACGTGGATTCGTTGCCGCCGTGCCGTGACGACGTCGACCCGAATACCGAGCCAGCCTTGCCGTTCAGCTTGCCTTGGAACCAGAGACCGCCGAGCCCGTCGATATAGGCCTTCAGCTCGCTGGAAATCGAGCCGAACCGCGTCGGGGTGCCGAACACGATGGCATCGGCCCATTCCGCGTCGGCCTCCGTCGGTGCTTCGTACCGCGCGTTCATGGTGGTGGCATTTTCCAGCCAGCCGGGCGCCTGCCGCATGACCTCCGGACCGACCACTTCGCGCGCGCGCCGCAGCCGGACTTCGGCACCGAGTTCCATCGCGCCTTCGGCTACGGCCTGCGCCAGCTGCTCGGTAGAGCGGTTGCGGGAATAAAAGACAACCAGGATCTTGGGTGTTGACATGACTTCAGTTTCTCCAGCGAATGGGGTTACGCGACGATCGGCTCAAGCCGGCCCAGCAGTTCGTCCTTGCGCTCGCGCAGCCAGGGCGGCAACTGGAATTCCTCGCCGAAATGTCCCGGCGCCTCATCGATGGCGAAGCCGATGTCGGTTGTCGCCGCTTCGAAGATCACACCGCCCGGCATCTTGAAATACAGCGAGCGGAAGTAGTTGCGATTGACCGACTCCGATGTGTCGATGTAGCCCATCGCCATCAACCGCTCCTTGAGGACCATCTGCTCCGCCATGCTGTCGACAGCGAAAGCCACATGGTGGACCGTCCCCTCGCCATAGATGGAGGAACCCTGCAGGCGATCGGGTTCATGGAGGAACTCCACCACCATGCCGGGGCCGCCGGCGGCAGTCTCAAAGCGGTGGTGCGGGCCGGACTCGCCGACATAGCGGAAGCCGAGCGCGTCGGCCATGAAGGGGATCGATTCGGCCACTTCGCGCAGCGACAGGGTGATGCTGTGCACGCCGCGAATGGCAACGGCCGCCGGGATATCCGGCGCGACGCACGGCGCCCGCGTGTCGTGGTCCGTCTCCACCAGGTCGAATTCGATGCCGCAAGGATGGTGGAACCGCTGCCGCTGCTCGCTGAAGCGCTCGGTCACGTCGCGGTCATGCGAGACCCCCATGTTCTGGAAGCGGGAGCGCCAGAAGGCGAGCGACCCTACCGGGACCGAGTAGTTGATGACCCGCACCTGCCCTGAGCCGGGCCGGGCCTTGACGCCCTTCTGCCGGAACGGGAACGATGTCACGAGCGTGCCCGGGTCGCCGTTGGCGTTGCCGTAGTAAAGGTGGTAGATGGGATCCTCGCCGTCGAGCAGCACGGTTTTCTTCACCAGGCTCTGGCCCAGAACCTTGACATAGAAATCCACGTCCTCCTGCGCGCCGCTCACGCCGGCGGTCAGGTGATGAAATCCTTTGATCATCGACATCAATATCTCCCACGCGAAATTAGGGATGAGAAACGGCACGGCATGTCGCCGCTGCCGGGAAAGAAATGAACAAACGGGGGCAGGAATGGCGCCGGAAAGCCAGACCCGGAAAGCCAGACCAATCAGGCTTCGACGATGGAAACGAATTCTTCGAGTTCCAGCCTGCGCAGTGCCATGTTGTTTTCGGGCAGGCTGTCGTCGGCATAGCCGAGCGACATGCCGGCGACCACCATCTCCCCTTCCGGAATGTCCAGCTGCTCGCGCAGCACGGGATACTGGAGCGACCAGATCTGCTGCGGGCAGGTATCCAGGCCCCTGGCCCGGGCGGCCAGCATGATGTTCTGCAGGAAGCAGCCGTAGCAGATGAAGCTGGCCCATTCCAGGCGGCGGTCCATCGTGAAGATCAGGCCGACGGGCGCATCGAAGAACCGAAACTGGCGTTCGACGTCCCGCCTGCGCCCCGCTTTGTCGCTGCGGGCCACGCCCTGTGCGTCGCCAAGCTGGCCGCGGAATGCGTTGAAGCGTGCCGAGTAAGGCTCGTGCAGCGGCTGGGGAAAGAAGGAGTACTCGGGCGCGAGGCTCTCGGGGTCGGCCCGGTAGGCCTCGACAGCGGCGTCGGCGAGCCGGTCGCGGGCGTTGCCGATAACGATGTAGCAGCGCCACGGTTGGGTGTTGCTGGAACTGGGCGCGTATTTCGCGACGGCGAGAATGTCGCGCACGGTCTCCAGCGGCACCACACGCTCGCGATGGAAGCCGCGCTTCGCATGGCGTCCGCGAATCAGCGCGTCGGTGATCAGGGCATCGTTCATCTTTGTGTCTCCAGTCATGGCTCTTATGATGGAAGTCAGCTTAATCGCCGGAAAAATTTTTAGAAGGCGCCGCGCTTGTACGCATGGTTCCGAAGTTCCGAACGATGCCGGCGCTCCGGCACGCTTCCCATGAAGTACGATCGACCGCCATGTACGACGCTCGCTCTGACTGACAAGGCCGCGGGATGCTGGATCTGAAAGACGTCTATTTCTTCGTGCAGGTGGTCGACCGTGGCGGCTTTACGTCGGCGGGCAACAGCCTGGGACTACCCAAGTCGACGCTGAGTCACAGGGTCAAGGAGCTGGAGGCATCGCTGGGCGTGCGGCTCATCAACCGGACCTCGCGCCAGTTCACCGTGACCGAGGTCGGGGCGGAGTTCTACCAATACGCAGTCGCCCTGCTGCAAAGCGCGCAGGTTGCCGAGGAAGCCATGCGACAGCGGCTGGCCGAACCAAGCGGTGTTATTCGCGTCACGGTAGCGGCGGAGCTGGCGCAGTTTGCACTGCGCCGGATCCTGCCGGCTTTCCTGGGCAACCACCCCAAGGTCAGCATCATGGAAGTCGCCACGGAGCGGCTGGTCGACGTGGTCGGAGAAGGTTTTGACCTGGCGATTCGCGGGCATACGGCACCGCTGCAGGACTCCAACCTGATCCAGCGGCCCCTTGCCAGGGCCCCGTGGTTCCTGTTTGCCGGCGCGGATTACCTCGAACGCGCGCCACGCCTGGACGAGCCCGAGCAGCTTGCGTCGCACGCCCTCATCGCCATGGGGCGGAAGGGGCCGCCGCAATGGCAACTGCATGGGCCGGAAGGGCGGACGGTAACCGTTCCCATCGAGCCGCGCTTCCAGAGCAACAGCATGATGTCGTTGAAGGAAGCGGCCTGCTCCAATCTCGGTATTGCCGCCATTCCCGGATACATCTGCCGCGCCGAGTTGCAGTCCGGCCTGCTGCGGCAGGTGCTGCCTGGCTGGATCGCGGCGGATGCGCGCATCTCCGCGCTCATTCCGTACCGCACCGGACTGCTTCCCGCAGTCCGGTCGCTGGTCGACTTCCTCGCGGTCGAGCTACCCAAGGTCACGGCATTCGACCACGCCTGAGTCCGTCGTTCCGTAGTCATGGACGCTGCGTTCAGCGCTGGCAGGCTTACAAGGCCGGGCAAATTCCCTATCGTTCCAAGCCAAGGACCATCGCGCCCGTCACCCTGGAGTGGAACTGATGAACGAGCTGAACTGCCTGCCACAAGATGCGGTCCTATGGGGCCAGGACATCCTCCCCGCCGCCACCGCCAGCCTGGAGGCTCATGGCTTCCGGCACCCGCTGACCTTTACCGTCGAGCCGCTACGGGACTTCCATGCGCAACATGTGGCGCCCTACCTGACGCGCGGCGCGGGCACCTTCACCGACCTGCCGCCGCATGCGCCGAACACCGGCGTGCGCCGCGCGCTCGATGCCTGCCTGCGCGCCGAGGCCGATTCGATCCTGGCCCTGGGCGGCGGTTCCGTGCTCGATGCGGCCAAGGCCGTCTCGCACCTGCACCAACAGGAGACGGGCCGCTACCTGCCCATCGCCGCGTATCCGACCACGTTGTCGGGTTCCGAGTTCTCGCACTATTTCGGTGTGACGGAGACGGGCGGGCCGCAGCCCTTCAAGCGCAGCTATGCCGTTCGCGAGACGGTGCCAAAGGTCGTCGTCATCGATCCGCAACTGCTGGTCAACACCCCGCGCGAGCTGCTCCTTTCGTCGGCCATCAAGGGCATCGACCATGCCGTGGAAGGCATGCGCCGCGTGGCTGTTGACCATCCGCACGCCATCCTGGCTGCCGCGGGCGTGGAGCGATTCCTTGCCGTGCTGGAGAAATGGCCGGCTGGAGCCGATACGGCCCAGGCGCTCCTGTCGGGAGAAGTCACCACCGATGACCTGCTGCAACTCCAGCTGGCCGCCTGGCAGTGCTATTTCTTCCCCGCGTCTGTCATCTATGGCCTGAGCCATCGCATCGGCCATATCCTCGGCGGGACTTATGGCCTCCCGCACAGCGTCACCTCGTGCATCACGCTTGCCCCGGTCCTGCGGACTTGCGGGGCCACCTACGGCGACAAGCTGAAGATCTTCTGCCGCAGCGAGACAACCGCGAACGCCGCGTCGGCCCTGGCCGACCGGATTGCCAATGCCGTAAAACGTCTCGGCCTTCCCGACCGGCTGCGCGCCGTGGATTTCGACCGCGCAAAGCTTGCGCAGGTTGCCGCGCTGCTGCGGCAGAACTATGCCGCCGAAGTCGCCGACCTGGGCGATGATGCCGACGCGATGCTGCCTGCCTTTCTGGAGGGACTGTGGTGACCGAAAGAGATGAGCGGCATTCCGGCCACGACACGCGCGTGCCCAGCCTGCGCGACACGCTCGCGAGCCTGCGAGGCGGCCACACGACGGCTCGTGCCGTAACGGAGATGGCTCTCGCCCGCGCCGAGGCGAGCAGGAAGGCCTTCAACGCGTTTTCGGTCATCGACTGGGATCGCGCCCTGCGGGCCGCCGCAGAAAGCGACCGGCGATACGCGGCGGGCCAGCCCAGGCCGCTGGAGGGCCTGCCGATCGCCGTCAAGGACATGATCGATACCCGGGGGCTGGAGACACGCTACGGTTCCCTCGCCTACGTGGGCCACGTTCCCGACACGGATGCAGATGTGGTCGGGACGCTGGTGGACCAGGGCGCGATCGTCGTCGGCAAGACGAACACCCATGAATTTGCCTGGGGCGTCACGACATCGAGCGCGGCGTTCGGCGATACCCTGAATCCGCTGGACAGGAACCGGACGCCAGGCGGCTCCAGCGGCGGCGCTGCAGCAGCCATTGCGGCCGGCGCGGTCGCCGCCGGCCTTGGCACCGACACCGGGGGCTCGGTCCGGATTCCCGCCGCCCTGTGCGGCGTAGCGGGATTCAAGCCGACGCTGGGCGCGTTGCCCACCCGGGGCATCTTTCCGCTCGCGCCGACGCTTGACCATCCGGGCATCCTTGGGCGAGGCGTCGACGACATCACGGTGCTTGCCCGAGCCAGTGGCATCGATATCCCGGAGAGCGACGCATGGCTGTCGGCGCGGCTGGGTGTGCTGGCGTACGTGCCGCCAGTCCCGCCCGACACCGCGGTGTTCACCGCTTCCGCGCAGGCGGTTCGGATGCTACGCACGCTCTTTACCTGCGAGTACGTCGATCCGGAAGACCTGTTCGACGGCGTCTATGACGCCTTCGCGGCCATCGTCCTCACGGAGGGCGGCGTCGAACACTTTCGCCGCAGCGACGAGGCGCGCATCGCGGCCCACTACAGCGAGGAGACCCGCCAGCGACTGGGCCTGGCGAAGGAGGTGAGTCTGCGCGACTACGCCAGCGCACAGCAGGTGCGGCACCGCTTCATGCACCGGCTCAAGGCAATGATGGCTTCGCTGGACTACCTGGTGCTGCCGACCTGCGCGTGCTTGCCGCCCACGCTCGACGCGAGTGCCGTCTCCATCGGCGCATGGTCCGGCACGGTTCGCCAGGCGTTGATGACCTATACCGCGCCATTCAACGTCGCCGGTTTTCCGGCCATCTCGATCCCTCTGTGGTCGACGGGCTGTGCCCTGCCCGCCGCAATGCAGATCGTCGCTCATCCCGGTGACGACGGCGCGCTGCTGAAGATCGCGGCCGAGATCGAGCGGATTGTCCATGCCGATCCTGGCCCCGCTTCGCACCCGGCTTCGCACCCCGCCTCCAGCCCGGCCGCCGAAGGCGCCATGCATCCATGACATGGCCGCGCGACGAAGCCATCCACAAGGCCCGCGGCACGTCGGCCAGCTTCTGTGCCATGTCAGCGGGCGGTGCCCGCGAGAGTTGATAGCCGTGAACCCCACAACGAGGAGACAGCGATGAACGATACCGTCAAACATGAGCGCCCTGATCCGGCGCCGGCCGGCGCGCCGACGGGGCAGACGCCCTACAGTGCGTGGATGCGGACAGATATGCTCCACTCGCTGCAACATCCGGTCAGCGACCATCCCGGCGAGCATGCGTGGATTACCTCGGTGCAGGTGTCCGAGCTCTACTGGATGCTGATCATCCGGGAAATCCAGATCGCACAGGCGCAATTGCGGGCGGACGACCTGGCGCAGGCCTGCCGGACGCTGCAGCGCGTGGTCGCCCATCACGAGCCGCTCAATGCCACATGGCGGTCGATCGCGTGGATGACGCCCACCGATCTGCTGTCCATCCTTTCGCGTGCGGTGGCAACGTACGGCAAGGACACGGCCCTCCAGGGGTGGACGTACCGGCAAATGGTCTATCTGCTTGGCATCAAGCAGGCGGAGCATCTGCAGCATTTCATGCCGCAGCCCCAGCGCTGGGATCAGCTTAACAAGGTGCTGGCCGAACCGAGCCTCTATGACGACGTGCTCGCCTATCTGCATCGCAGGGGCCTTGCTGTGCCCGCGGCAGTGCTTGACCGCGATTTCAGCGTGCCCTACGAACCAGGCAAGGCCGTCGAGCAGGTCTGGCGCGACATCTACGCGGGCCAGGACGACAACCTCGGGCTTCAGCAGCTCGGTGAGACGCTGTGCGATATCGCCGAGGGCTTTTCGACCTGGAAGCACCTGCACCTGATGGCGACGCGCCGGACCTTCGGCGGTCGGCCGGCCTATTTCGGCACGGAGGGCATTGCCTGGCTGCTGCCGACCATGAATGAAATTCCATTTCCGGAACTCTGGTCGGCGCGCGGCTTTATTGGCGACCCGCCGGCAGTGTGCCCGCATATGCGCAAGTAATGAGGCGCCCCGTTTGGCAGGACGATGTGACACCCAAGCTTTCCGGAGGAAACCAGCTATGAGCAGTGATCGATTGATGAACCTGGCGGCGGGCGCCCGTGCCGCCATCGCGGATCCCGCGCGCATGACTCTCGCGGGTAGCGACGCGAATCCGCGCTTTGAACTTTTCCATGCGGCCAGTTCGCTCTGCTCGCAGAAGGTGCGCACAGTGCTTTTCGAGAAGCAGTTGCCGTACCGGTCGAATGACATGATGATCTTGAGTTCGATGGGCCCAGACGGCGTCGTTCCGGCTGAGCACTATCATGCGCCCTATGTCAGGTTGCGACTGATTGCAGGCCAGGAAATCTCGCGGGAACTCGTCAGCGGCTATAGCGGGCGCACTTCGGTGGAAAGCGAAGGCTTCGACCCCTGCGTGGTCCCGTTGCTCGTGGATTACGAGGCCGGCCGGGTGATCGCGGACTCCCGGCGAATCTGCTGCTATCTCGATGCGGTGTCGCGCGATCCGGTCCAGCTCTTGCCCGAGGATGACGATGCGCGTTCCCAGGTGATGCACCAGGTGCGTATCGTCGATCGGATTCCGAACGGCACGCTGCTCTACGGCTTTCATCCCGATGCCGACCTGCGGCCCGAAGCGCTCAAGACCGTCATGGCATCGGTTTATGAACATAAGATCGCGGCGCTCGAAGCGATGATCGACGCCAATGCCGACGATGCGGAACTGGTTGCCGCCTATCGCGCGAAGATCGCAAAGGAGCGAGGCGGCATGTCGGTCCGCCACGATGCGGCGTTTCAGCGCGCTGCGCGAGACCACGTTGCGGGCCTGCTGAAAGACCTCGATCGTGCGCTCGGATCGTCGTCGCCGTATCTGAAGGGGGAGTCCTTTTCGCTCGGCGATGTGCTGTGGGGCGTCAATCTGGTACGGCTGGCGTACCTGGGGCTCGCGTCGATGTGGGAAGACCTGCCGAATGTCGCCCGGTATGTCGACGCGCTGCTCAAGCGTCCGTCCCTGCGCAAGGAAGCGGTCCAGGCCACGATGGATTCCATGCCGCCTTCACGCTATTTCGATGTGGTTGCCGGCACCGCCGAGGTGGCACCGGCGTAGTCCGCAGGTCTTCGCGTTGGGTACTACGATGAAGCGGCCGGGTGGGCGGGCACCGTGAATGAAAAGATCGTGCCGCGGGCATAGTCGTGCTCGCCCACAATCGACCGCCGTAATCGCGCGCGAAAATGCAGCTGGCCGCAGCAGAGTCAGACGCCAAGCTGCCGCGCCGCCAGATCCTTCATGATCTCTTCCGCTCCTCCACCGATCATCATCACCTTCACCTCCCGGTACAGCCGTTCCACACGGCTGCCGCGCATATAGCCCATGCCGCCGAGCAACTGCACCGCGCGGTCGGCGCAGAACTGGAACGTGCGCGTGGCCAGGTTCTTGGCCATGGCGATCTGCGCGACCGGCGCGGCGCCGTCGTCCAGGCGGCTGGCCAGGTCGTCGAGCATGGCGCGCGTGGCTTCGATGCGCGTGGCCATGTCGACGAGCTGGTGGCGCACCACCTGGTGGTCGGCCAGCCGCTTGCCGAAGGTGTGGCGCTCGCGCGCCCAGGCCAGCGCATCGTGGAAGCACACCTGCGCATAGCCGCAGGCCGCGGCCGCCAGCGCCAGGCGCTCATGGTTGAAGTTCTTCGTGATCGCGGCAAAGCCCTTGCCTTCCTCGCCGATCAGGTTTTCGGCCGGCACGCGGCAGTTGTCGAAGAAGAGCTGCGCGGTATCGGACGCCCACCAGCCCATCTTCTTCAGCTCCGTACGCGACAAGCCCGGCGTATCGCCTTCGATCAGCAGCAGCGAGACGCCGCCCGCACCCGCCCCGCCGGTGCGTACCGCCACCGTGAAGAAGTCGGCCCGCATGCCCGAGGTGATGTAGAGCTTGGTGCCGTTGACGACGTAGTGGTCGCCGTCGCGCCGCGCGGTGGTGGTCAGGTGTGCCACGTCCGAGCCCGCGCCGGGCTCGGTGATGGCCAGCGCGGAGATCTTCTCGCCGGACAGGATCTGCGGCAGCACGCGTGCTTTCATGGCTTCGCTGCCGACGGCGGCGATCGGCGGGGCGCCGATGGTGTGCGAGAACAGGCCCGAGGCAATGCCGCCGGAGCCGCCCCAGGCGCGCTCCTCGAACAGGATCATGCGGTAGAACGCGTCGCATGGCGCGCCGCCATAGGCTTCGGGAAAGCCCGGCTGCAGCAGGCCGGCTTCGGCGGCCTTGCGATACAGCTCGCGCGGAAAGCTGCCGGCTTCGTCCCAGGCTTCGGCATGCGGCGCGACTTCCTTCTCGAAGAAGCGCCGGACCGAGGTGCGGAACGCTTCGTGGTCGGCGGTGTAGTAGCGGGGATTGGGTGGTTGCAGGACCATGTTTTCGTGCATCGTCGGCTCACTCGGCAGCTGGTGCCAGGCAATCCGGCAACTGGTATAGCGGAAAGCCGTTGAACGGCTCGGAGCGCTGGTGGGCGGGCAGGGCCCAGGTGTGCTTGGCATTGGGCACACCGCCATCGACGCGTATGGTGGAGCCGGTGATGAACGCTGCCGCCGGCGACAGCAGGAACACCACCGCGCCAGAGACTTCAGCCTCGGTGCCCAGCCGCTGTAGCGGCACCTTGCGCGCGAGCTGGCGAATCTTCTCCTGGAAGGCTGGCGGATAGGTGTCAAAGCCGCTGGAAGCGATCCAGCCTGGCGCCACCGCGTTGACACGCACGCCCGACGCAGCCCATTCGCACGCCGCGGTCTCCGTGAACGACAGCATGCCCGCGCGCGCCGCGCCGGAATGGCCCATGCCGGGCATGCCGTTCCACATGTCGGCGATGATGTTGACGATGGCGCCGCCATTGGCTTCCATCCACTGCGTGTAGCACTCGCGCGCGACCAGGAAGCCGCCGGTCAGGTTGTTGCGCACCACGGCTTCCCAGCCTTTCAGGCTGATATCGCGCAATGGCGACGGGAACTGCCCGCCGGCGTTGTTGAAGAGCCCGTCGATGCGGCCATGCGCGGCCAGCACGTCGGCGATCGTCTGGCGCACTTGTACCTCGTCGCGGATGTCGCACACATGCAGCGAGATGCGCGGCGCGGCGCCGGGCTCGGCGGCGATGATTTCCGCGCGGACCTGCTCGAGCTTGTCGAGCTTGCGGCCCGCCAGCGCCAGGCCGGCGCCCAGGCTCGCAAGCTCATGGGCGGTGCAACGCCCGATGCCGCTGCCGCCGCCCGTGACCAGCACGGTGCGCCCGGCAAACAGCTCGCGGTGGAATACGGAACGATATTGCATGCCTGTCTCCGGGTTCAGGGATTGGCGCTCAGGCCGAGCCGTTTCACCAGCTTGCCCTGGCTCTCATAGCGCTGGCGCGCGAACGCGGCGTAGCCGCTGCTGTCGAGATAGGCCATCTCCTGGTCGAGCCGCTCCAGCATCTGCTGCATGGCCGGCTCGTACAGGGCCTTGCGGAATGCATCGTGCAGCACCTGTACGGCCTGTGCATCCATGCCGCGCGGCCCGGCGATGCCGAACGGCGAGGTCGAGACCATGTCCAGCCCCACATCGCGCAGCGTGGGCACGGCCGGCCAGCGGCGCGAATGCCCGGCCGTCCACAGCACCAGCCAGCGCGCCTTGCCACTGTCGACATACGGGCCGATGCCGCCCGCTGTCACGCCCAGGTCGATATGCCCGCCCATCATCGCGGCGATGATCTCGGACTCGCCTTTGTACGGCACGTGGTTCAGGCGGATGCCAAGCTTCTGGCCGATTTCCTCCATGGTCACGTGCATGGTGCTGTTGGTGCCCGTGGTGCCGTAGCTGATCTTGCCTGGGTCGCGGCGCGCATCTTCCACCATGTCCTGCCACGATTTCCACGGCGCATCGGCGCGTACGGCCACGCCAAGCGAATAGCCGGTGAGGTGGATCACGTAGGTGAAGTCCTGCATCGGATCGAACTGCGTCTTCTGCAGGTGGGGCAGGCGGAACACGGGCTCCGGCATGATCGTCAGCGTGTAGCCGTCGGGCTTGGCGCGCGCGACGAAGTTGGCGCCCAGCACGCCCGCGGCGCCGGGACGGTTTTCGACGACGACGGGCTGGCCCAGGTGCTTGCTCGCCCCGTCTGCCAGCGTGCGCACCAGCGTGTCGGTGGCGCCGCCGGCCGCGAACGGTACGACCAGCGTCACCGGCCGCGCCGGGAATCCCGCCGCCCGCGCGTGGCCGGACGCCAGTGTGCCCAGCGGCGCCAGGAGGCCGAGTGCCAGCAGCGAAAGGCTGGTACGGCGTCGGTCGTCGATGACTTCAGTTTTCTCAGCCTGCATGGTGTGCTCCTCAGGGCTAGTTGTGCTCGTTCAGAAGAATCAGTGCGTCCAGTGCCACGGCGCCTTGTCCTGCCTGGCGTACCAGCAGCGGGTTCACTTCCATTTCGCTGAGCCGGTCGCCCAGCGCCATGGCGGCATCGGACAGCGCGGCAATGGCGGCCGCGGCGGCTTCGATGTCGGCGGCGGGCTTGCCGCGGAAGCCGGTCATCAGGCGGTAGCCGCGCAGGCTGGCGAGCATTTCGCGCGCCATGGTGCGGTCCACCGGCAGCAGGCGGTGCGCCACGTCGTGGAAGATCTCGGTGAAGATGCCGCCGAGGCCCACCGTCATGGCGGGGCCGAACACCGGATCGCGCGTCACGCCGACGATCAGTTCGCACACGCCGCTGGCCATCTTCTGCACCAGCACGCCGCGCTGCTCGGCCTGCGGCATCGCTTTCACCGCATTGGCCACGACTTCGGCGGCCGCCGCGCTGACCTGCTGCGCGTCGGCCAGGCCCAGGCGCACGCCGCCCACTTCGGTCTTGTGCGCGATGTCGGGGCTCAGCACCTTGATGACCACCGGGTAGCCAATACCGTCCGCGGCGCTGGCCGCTTCTTCCGGAGTGGCAGCGACGGCCTCGGCGCCGATCGGCACGCCAAAGCCGGACAGCCATTGCTTGGCCTGGTATTCGTCCGTGGAGGCGGCCGGCAGATAGCCGGCGGCGCCCGTCGAAGCCTGGGCGCGCAGGTTCATCCAGTGCGCCGTTGGTGCGGCCGTGCCGAGCCAGCCCACATAGGTGCCCAGCGCCTGCGCGGCGCGCGCGACATCGGGGAACAGCGCGACGCCCGCCGCTGCCAGCCGTTGCCGGCTGGCGGGCTCGCCCGTGGTGGCGACCACGATCAGGCGGTTGGTCTTCGCGGCCACCTCGATCAGCTCGTCGGCGACGCGGTCGAGCAGGTAGGCCGTGGCGTAGAGGAAGATCACGTCAGTGCCGTCGTCGGCGGCCAGGTTGTCCAGCACGGCATAGGCCAGGCCGTTGCGGTTGAAGAGCTGGCCCGTCATGTCGACCGGGTTGGCCACGCCGCCGATCTCGGGCACCGCGGCCTGCAGGCGCTGCTGCACTGCTTCCGACAGGCGCGGCACCTCCAGCCCGGCGGCGCTGAGCAGGTCGGCCGACAGTGCGCCCATGGCGCCCGACACCGACGCCACCACCACGCGGCGGCCGGCGCTGCGCTGGCGGAAGCCCGACAGGTAAGCCAGGTCGGTCAGATGCGCCGGGTCGCGCGCCTGCATGGCGCCGAGCTGGGCGAAGGCCGCGCGGTAGATGGCCTGGTTGCCGGCCAGCACCGCGGTATGCGACTGCGTGGCGCTGGAGCCGGCTTCGCTTTCGCCGGCCTTGAGCAAGATCAGCGGCTTGCCCGCGGCACGCAGCCGTGCGGCAGCGTCGATGAAGCGCGGACCGTTGCGCAGCCCTTCCACGTAGCCGACCACGGCGCCGGTCTGCGCGTCGTCGGCCAGGTAGTCCAGGTAGTCGGCATAGTCCAGGCAGGCTTCGTTGCCGGTGTTGATGAACTGGTGGAAGCCCACGTCCATCTGGCGGCCGGTGGCGTAGACGATGGCGCAGACATTGCCGCTCTGCGTCAGCAGGCTGACGTGGCCGGGGCCGTCCTGCGGCGGGAAGGCGCGGAACGTGGTGGCGAACGCGGTCACGGCGCGCGTGGTCAGGTTGGCCAGGCCCATGCAGTTGGGGCCGGCGATGGCCATGCCGGTTTCGCGGGCAAAGGCGGTCAGTTCGGCCTGGCGGGCCACGCCGGCCTCGCCGGCTTCGGCAAAGCCCGAGGCATAGAGGATGGCTGCGCGGATGCCCACCGCATGGCAGCGCCGCAGCTGCGGCAGGACGTCTTCGGCGCCGAGCGCGAGCACGGCCACGTCAGGCGTCTTGGGCAGCGACTCCACATCGGGGTAGCAGGCCAGGCCGGCGATCTCCGCATAGCGCGGGTTCACCGGATAGACCGTGCCCTGGTAGCCAAGGCGCTGCAGGTGGTCCAGCGCCACGCCGCCGATGCGGCTGGTATCGCGCGAGGCGCCGATGATGGCAATGGAAGCGGGTTCGAGCAGCTGGGACAGGGCGGCGCGGTCTGGCTGAGGCGCCGTAGCGGTAAAGGTCATCTTCATCATCTCCATCCTTCCTGTGCCGGAAGGTGGAGCGATTCAAGCCCATGGCGGCAGGCTGCCGCAAGCACGGCAGCCCAGACTGTGCACATTGTGAACGGACGCGGCGCCGCCGCCGTCGGCTTGCCGTGCTGCAATGTGACCCTCGCGGTACCTCCGCGCACGCGCAGCGGTGTATTGTGCGAGGTATCAGACCAACGCCCGCCCCGGTATGCCGGCGCCTGCGCAACGCAGCGGAGAGACCCGAATGCACCAGAACTGCAATGCGCCGAGCCTGTTGCGATCGTCGGCCTGGCGAGCGTGCTGGCGGCACCTGGCGACGCTTGCCGCGACCATCGCTTGTGCCGCCGTGCCGGCCGGCTGCGCAAGTCTGCCGGCCTCGGCCGAACGCACCCCGTCGTCGGCCCCGGCCAATACCACCGACACCCCGTTGGGCAAGGTCCTGGCGCCGCGCCTGGCGCAGCGCCCGGGCGAGTCGCTGTTCTACCCGCTGTCGTCCGGCCCTGACGCGCTTGCCGCGCGGCTGGCCATGGCGCGCGCCGCGCAGCGCACCCTGGACCTGCAAACCTACATCTTCGAGACCACGGGCACCGGTGCCGCCGTGCTCGGCGACATCATCGACGCCGCCGACCGCGGCGTGCGCGTACGCCTGCTGCTGGACGACATGCACACCGGCGGCATGGACAAGGTGCTGTCCGCGATCGACTCGCATCCCAATATCGAGGTCAGGCTGTTCAACCCGTTCGCCAACCGCGGCGCGCGCTGGCTGGAGATGCTGTGGAGCTTCAGCCGGCTGGACCGCCGCATGCACAACAAGTCGATGACGGTGGACAACCAGATCTCGCTGGTGGGCGGGCGCAATATCGGCGATGCCTATTTTTCCGCGCGCACCGACATCGATTTCAGCGACCTCGACGTGCTCGTCGCGGGGCCGGTGGTGCCGCAGGTGTCGGCGGTGTTCGACGAGTACTGGAACGATGCCTCGTCGTACCCGGTGGTAGCGCTGATTCCCGAAGGCAAGGAGGCGCCCGAGGCGATGCGTGCCTTGCGCAAGCGGCTCGAAGTGCGGGGCGATCAGGCGAAGGCCAGCTCCTATGTGCAGGAACTGCTCGATTCCGGCCTCGCGAAGGGCATTGAAAGCGGCCACATGCCGGGCTACACCGGCAAGGCCACGGTGGTGTCGGACAATGCGGCCAAGATTACCGAGCGGGCCGAGGGCGACGGCTATGCCACGGTACGCCTTGAACGCCTGATCCGTGCCGCGAAGAATGAGGTGGTGCTGGTGTCGCCATATTTCGTCCCGGACGATGACGGCGAGGCGTGGCTGATCGCGCTGGCAAAGCGGGGCATTCGCGTGCGCATCCTGACCAATTCCTTCGCCGCCAACGACGTGAGCGCCGTGCACGCAGGCTACGCGCCTCACCGCGAGGCGCTGGTGGCGGCCGGCATCGAACTGTACGAACTCAAGCCGAGCGCCTACGCCGAACTTGCGCAGCGCGGCAAGGGCGCGGGTTCGGGCTCCCGTTCTCGCTCGTGGCTGGCGTCAAGCCGCGCCAGCCTGCATGCGAAGAACTACATCGTCGACCGGCACCTGGTGTTCATCGGCTCGCTCAACATGGATCCACGCTCGGCAAAGCTGAACACCGAGATGGGCGTGGTGCTGGACAGTCCGGCGCTGGCCCGGCGCATCCTGAAAGGGATGGATGATGGCCTGCTCGACATCGCCTACCGGCTCGAACTGCGCGCGAGCCCGGACGGCAGCTCGCGGCACCTGACTTGGGTCACGCGCGAACAGGGCCAGGCAAAGACCTACGAAAGCGAGCCCGGCATGGGCCCGCTGCAACAGCTCGGCATCGGCTTCCTGCGTGTGCTTCCGATCAAGGAAGAGCTGTAAAGCGCGGGGCGGATGCTGCACAGCGTCTTACACGAATCTCCGATCGGCGGTAATGTTGGCGGCTGCGCCCCGGAACCCACTGAGGGCCGCCCGCGCTGCCCCTGGCAGCATTGCGGGCAGCCCATACGCAAGGAGATCCATGAAAGCCGCTGTCCTGCATCAACCCAAGTCCCCCCTGGTGATCGAAGACGTTGCCATCGGCAAGCCCGGCCCGCATGAGGTACTGGTGCGCACGGCCGCCGTTGGCGTGTGCCATTCCGACCTGCACTTCCTGGACGGTGCCTACCCGTACCCCATGCCCGCGGTGCTCGGCCACGAAGCTGCCGGCGTGGTGGAACAGGTCGGCGAATTGGTGCGCACAGTCCGGCCCGGCGACCACGTGATCACCTGCCTGTCGGCCTACTGCGGCCATTGCGAGCACTGCCTGACAGGGCACCTGTCGCTCTGCACCGAGCCCGATACACGCCGTGGCGAGGACGAAGCGCCGCGCCTGACGGCGCGCCACGGCGGGGCGATGAACCAGTTCCTCAACCTCTCCGCCTTTGCCGAACAGATGCTGGTGCACGAGCACGCGCTGGTGGCCATCCGCCGCGACATGCCGCTGGACCGCGCCGCGCTGATCGGCTGCGCCGTGACCACCGGCTTCGGCGCGGTGGTGCACACCGCGCGCGTGCAGCCCGGCGAAAGCGTGGCAGTGATCGGCTGCGGCGGGATCGGGCTGGCCACCATTAACGGGGCGGCCATTGCCGGCGCGGGACGCATCATTGCCATCGACCGCGTGCCGGGCAAGCTGGGGCTGGCCCGGCAGTTCGGCGCGACCGACGTCATCGAAGCCGGCGAGGATACGGTCGATGCGGTCCGCGCGCTGACCGGCGGCGGCGTGCATCATGCGTTCGAGGCCATCGGCCTCAAGCAGACCGCCGAGCAGGCCTTCGCGATGCTGCGCCGCGGCGGCACGGCCACGGTGATCGGCATGATCGCGCCCGGCGTGAAGATCGAACTCAAGGGCAGCGATTTCCTCGCCGAGAAGAAGATCCAGGGCTCGCTGATGGGGTCCAACCGCTTCCCGGTGGACATGCCGCGCATGGTGGATTTCTACATGGCGGGTCGCCTGAAGCTGGATGAGCTGATCTCGCGGCGCCTGCCGCTGGAAGGGATCAACGGCGCGTTCGACGAACTGCGCCGCGGGGAACTGGCGCGGTCGGTGGTGGTGTTCGGGGACTGAGCGATCCGGCAGGCCGATGTCAGGCCTGCACCGCCTCCCGCCTTTTCGCCGCCGGGCGCCTTGTCTCCGGCACTCCCAGCGTCTGCTCCAGCACGTCCAGGAACACGCGCACGCTGGCCGGCATCAGCTTGCGCGCCGGCATCAGCACATAGACCTTCAGCGGTGACGACGTGTAGGCCGGCAGCACGCGCACGAGTTGCCCTTGCTGGACTTGCTCGTGCACGAAGCGTGGCGACAGCCGTGCCACGCCCAGGCCGTCGATGGCGGCCTTCAGGCGCAGTTCGGCATTGTGCGTGCAGATGCGCGGCTCGACGTCCAGGCGCGCGGTCTCCACATCGTCGCGCAGGAATTCCCAGGCGTGGTCGTCGGCGTTGCCGAGCGTAGGCCAGCCGGCCAGGTCCTGCGGGGTACGCGGCAGTCCGCGGTCGCGGATCAGGGAAGGCGCGGCATAGAAGCCGCGTTCGATCAGGACGACGCGCTTGCTGGCGAACGAGGTGTCCTGCAGCCGCGTGTTGGTCATGACAAAGGCCAGGTCGTAGCCGTGGCGGACCAGGTCGGGCTGGTCCCAGCTCACGTCCACGTGGACGCGCAGGCGCGGATGCAGCCGCATCAGGCGGCTGAGCCCCTCCGACAGGTGCTGGGAGCCGACTTCATACGGGGTGGAGATGCGCAGCACGCCGCTGACCTCGTCGCTGACGGACGCGGCCTCGGCGCTGATCTCATGCAGTTCGGCAAACAGCGGCGCCACGCGGTCGTAGAGCCGCTGGCCGCGCTCGGTCACGCGCACGCGCCGCGTGGTCCGTTCGAACAGCCGGACGCCAAGCTGGCTCTCCAGCCGTGCCACCGCGGCACTGGCCGATGATTTGGGCACTTCAGCCAGTTCGGCGCCCTGGGTGAAGCCGCCGCCTTCCACCACGCGGCAGAAAATCTCCCAGTCCTTCCATTCGATTGTCTTCATGCGGGGGCTCCGGCGTCAGCGGTGCGCCCTCGGGGATCGTTCCCGGTCAGTCTTTGGCTGTGGGGATGGGGCGCTTGCGGCCGATTGTCCCACAGTGTGGACAATGGCGCTCTAAACGGCTTGATGTGCCTTCCGGTCTCAGTCAAGATTGGTCCTTGGCAGATGGCACGGATGCCGGCGCTGGCCGGTCAGGTCCGTGGCGAACCCGAGGTGCAGCCCCACATGGGCCACCATCCGCGGCCGGGCGGTGTTGCGCCTGCGGGCGATCGGCCTGCCACGCCTCCCGATGTCGCTGCAACGCCATCGCCCAAGTTACGGAGCCATGCGCCATGAGCCAGCCGTTCCCGCCCTTGCCCTACCTCAGCGGCAACTTCGCGCCCATCCTTATGGAGTGCGATGCCCATGACCTGCCCGTCACCGGCGAACTGCCGCGCGCCCTGCATGGCACGCTGTACCGCAACGGGCCGAACCCGCAGTTCGCGCCGCGCGACCCGTACTACCACTGGTTCATCGGCGATGGCATGGTGCATGCCTTTCATATCGAGGACGGCTGCGTCCGCTACCGCAACCGCTGGGTGCGCACCAACAAGTTCAACCGGGAACGTGCTGCCGGCCGCGCGCTGTTCGGGAGCTGGGGCAACCCGGCCACGACCGATCCCTCCGTGGCCGGTGAAGAGAGCGGCGTCGCCAACACGAATATCGTCTGGCACGCCGGACGCCTGCTGGCGCTGGAAGAGGCCGACCTGCCCGTGGAACTCGATGCCGGCGACCTGGCCACGCGAGGTGACTGCACCTATGGCGGCAAGCTGTCCGGCCCCATGACCGCGCACCCGAAGATCGACCCGGTCACGGGCGAGCTGGTGTTCTTCGCCTACTCGGCTGATGGCCCCTTTACCGAGGGCCTGCGCTACGGCGTGGTCGACGGCGACGGCCGGCTCACGCGCCTGGCACACTTCGATGCCCCGTTCAGCAGCATGATCCACGACTTCATGGTGACGCCGCGCCATGTGCTGTTTCCCGTGCTGCCGCTGACCGGCAGCATGGCGCGGGCCATGCGCGGCGAGCCGGCCTATGCCTGGGAGCCGCAGCTTGGCGCACACATCGGCATCATGCCGCGCCATGGGGATACCGCGCAGATCCGCTGGTTCCGCGGCGAAGCGTGCTATGTCTTCCACGTGATGAACGCGTGGGAGGAGGGTAACCGGATCCTCGCGGATGTCATGCAGTACGACGAGCCGCCGGTGTTCAATCCGAACGCCGGCGGGCCCGGCAGCCGTGCGCGGCTGTGCCGCTGGACCTTTGATCTGGACGCGGGCACCGACGCGTTCCAGAGCACATGGCTGGACGACATGCCTGGCGAATTTCCGCGTATCGACGATCGTTTTGCCACGCTGCCATATCGCCATGGCTACTTTGCCTCTCGCCAGCACGAAGGGTCGCTTCCCGGCACCTACGACACGCTGGTCCACCTAGACGCGGCTACCGGCCAGCGCACGCTGCACGCGCTGCCGGAAGGCGATGCCATCTCCGAACCGGTGTTCGTGCCGCGCAAGCCGGACAGTGCCGAAGGCGATGGATGGCTGCTCGCAACTGTGTTCCGTGGTGGCGAACAGCGCAGCGACCTGGTGGTGTATGAGGCGGGCGATATCAGCCGCGGGCCGGTTGCCGCCGCGCAGTTGTCGCACCGCGTGCCGTTCGGCTTCCACGGCAACTGGCGCCCGGCGCAATGAGCGCGTGGCCGATGTCCGCAGGACAAGGGACTGACATGGGTTTGCTGATGACCGGCCTGCTGTCGTTTATCGCCTTCTTCAACGGCATGCGCACTGTATTGTCCGGCGCGGGTGCCGGACAACCGCTTCAGCAAGTTCAGTAAGGCTGGTCGCCGGGACGGACGTCGAGACCGAGGGTGTCGGCGATATCCGTCATCTCCTCGTCGTCCTCGCTGCGCGTGATCCAGCCGCCGTAGGCGTCGCCGCCGGTGTCCCAGTTCCACAGCGTGTAGCCGGCCACGCGCAGCTGCTGGTGGGCGACTTCCATCAACTCAGGCACGCTGGTGCTTTCGAGGAAGTTCTCGTCCTCGGGGTCGTCGCTGCCCCAGTCGATTTCCAGGTCCAGCCGCTCGCAAAGCTGGTTCATGCAGCCGATGAAAGACTGGCAGTCCTTCCAGTCCACGTAGAAGCCCGACTGCCAGTCAATCACTTCGCGGATCACCCACAGCAGTTCCTGGCCCTCGGTGTCATCGTCCTCGGCCTCCAGCAGCGCGTCTTCGAACAGCGCCTGCTGTGCCTCGGTCTGCGCGGCATCGCCAAGGTTGATCAGCGCGAAGAAGCGGCGGATGGCGTCCTGTGTATCGTCGTCCAGTGGCGTGACCATGTTCGTTCTCCTTATTCGTCGTCTGTCGTTCAGGCGGCGATGCCAACGATCTCGCGCTGGCCGCGCGGCGTGACCCGCAGCGCGCGCGAGGCCGGCGTGGCCTCGACCCAGCCGTGCTGCAGCAGGCTGCCGAGCAGCGCGGCGCCCAGCGCGCCGCCAAGGTGCGGCTTGCGCTCGCTCCAGTCGGGGCAGGTGCAGGCGAACTGGCGCCGCTTGCGGCGCGCGGCCTCCACGTCGACGCCAAGCTGCGACATGGCCTGCGCGCCGTCGCCACTCAGGTCTACGGCATTGCCGTCCACCAGCAGCCAGCCCGCGCGCGTCATGCGCTCGAACAACCCCACGGCGAGCTCGCCGGCCAGATGATCGTAGCAGGTGCGTGCCTGCCGCAGCGCGGGCGGCGCCGTGCGCGACACCGGCACATCGCGCAGCCGCGGCGGACGGCTGGCCAGCGAGGCCGACGCCAGCGCTTCAATGGCCACGCCGATCTCGGGCGCGGCCAGGCGGTAGTAGCGGTTGCGCCCGCGTGTTTCCACCACCAGCAGCCCGCCTTCGCTGAGCCGCGTCAGATGCCCGCTCGCGGACGACGCAGACAGGCCGGCAATCAGCGCCAGTTCGCCGGCAGGCCGTGCACTGCCGTCCATCAGCGCCCACAGCATGGCTGCGCGGCCCGGGTCTGCCAGCAGGCCGGCGAGCTGGCTGATGGCTGGGGTGTATTCCATGGTTCATTGGGGGTGGAGGATGGGAGGGAGTATAGGTGCGAACCCGGTTGGCCTCGGACATTTCGACGCGTGGGACCAGCGGACACGCTCGTTCTCCGACGACAAATTCCATCTATTGAGGAATACGGAACTATTGAGCTTTCCCTATTTCACGACAACATCAAAGCAACCACCGTCATTCCCGCGAAGGCGGGAATCCAGCGTCTTACAAGTCCCCCGAAGGGGGACAAAAAGTCACTGGGTCCCCGCCTGCGCGGGGACGACGAATATTTTGCGTTGTCATGAATTCTGGAAACATCAATAGTTGAAATCGTTCTGTGTCGGTCAGCCATGGATGCGCTGGGTCATCCATTGCCGATACTGACGAACGCGGCATGCGTCGGACGCTTGCTGCAGGATCAGCGCGCGCAGCGGCGACACCCTGGGATTCGTGGCTTTGCCCCGGCTGAGCTTGCGCAGTTGAAACTTGACCGCCGCCATGTTGGCCAGCGAGGCCAGTGGTTTGTTCTTCCACCTGATTGGCATCAACGCAGGCGCACTGTCTTTGCCGGAAAGCCAATCGCGCGGCAGATTGGGGTTGATGGCCAGGGCGGTACCGATGCCGACCGTGTCTACGCCGCTCCTGACCACCTGCTCGGCCACGGGCTGACTGCGGATGCCACCTGTGAGCATCACCGGCATCTTTGCCACTGCGCGGATGTCGCGTGCGAACTCCACAAAGTAGGCCTCTCTTTCCTGACTATCCGATGCTGAAGATGGCGCAGACGCCGATAGTCGAAACCCATATCGTGCCCGGCACGGCCATGCCCAGCGGCGCCGGTGAAATTGCGGTGCCTCCAATCGCACCTGCCGTGGCACATGCCATTGCCCAGCTCACCGGCAAACCGGTGCGGCAACTGCCGCTAAGCGGTCAGTAGTCCCAGAAGGCCGGTACCCGGCGGGGGACGTCGCTGTGGAATGCCCAAGGCGTCGCGAAAATCCATCGCGTGAAGGATGACGAAGGGGGGCTGGGCGCTGCGCGGATATACAAATACAAATGATGCTTCGATCGAGGTCCCGCGGACCTGCATGCATGGCAGCATCAATTTGTAAGAAAATGTATGATACATGACGTATAGGGCGCATTTTGCGCCGGCCACGCTCTACTTCCGGGGAAATCCCTAGGGGCAAAATTAGAGTGTTTCCTCTAACCTCGGCCTTGGTTTGTGCGCTGCCGCATTCGGGCCACAACCACCGAAACCACGCTCGACCGGTGCTCTGCTGCCTTGCTGCAGGCGGCTCCCGGCGGCCATCAAGAAGAGGTAACTCAATTCATGTCCTTTTTTACGTCCGATCAGTTCGCTGCGGTGCACAAAAACAACCTGGCCAATGTGGCGAAGGTGTCGAATACAACCCTCGCAGGGATTCAGAAGCTGACGGAGTTGAACCTGCAGGCAGCCAAGGCAGCCATGGCTGAAGGCCAGGCGAACCTGAAGGCCGTGGCCGGCAAGGATCTGCGGGATGTCCTGTCATTGCAAGGCAATGTGCCCCAAGCTGCCGTGGACAATGCCATCTCGTATGCGCGCCACGTGTGCGAGATCGCATCGCAGGCCCAGGCGGAGCTGGCCCAGGCCGTTGAAGAGCAATACGAGCAGCACCAGCGCAATGTGCAGGCCTTCGTCGACACCTTCTTGAAGAACGCCCCGGCTGGTTCCGAAGCGGTTTCCACCCTGCTGCAGGTGACATTGGATACTGCCAGGCATTCCTACCGCTCTGCGCAAGGCATGAGTGAGCAGTTGGCCGAGCTGGCTTCCGCCAGTTTCTCCGCGTCCGCTGGCGCCGCCACGGCCGCGGATAGTCAGGCAACGCGCCGCTCGGCCGGGATCTGACGCGAAATCTCGCGCGCCGGCATAGCCGGTACCCATACAAAAATCAATCATCGACCAGTTCACCCCTGCGGCATGGCGCCGGCAGGGCTGTATCTGTTTGCGATGAGCCATTTAGCCCGGTCTGCCATTCCCGGCAGGCCAGGGGTCTTTCACTTTAAAAAAAGAGGTAATCGAGCATGACGAAAAGAATCGCACTGGTTACGGGCGGCATGGGCGGCCTGGGAGAGGCCATTTCCATCCGCTTGCATGATGCGGGCCATACAGTGGTGGTAACCCATTCGCCGGGCAACACCAAAGCCCAGGAATGGCTGGCAACCATGGCGGCGGGAGGGCGTGAGATGCACGCCTACGAGGCCGATGTGGCGGACTACGAGAGCTGCCACGCGAGCATCGCGCAGATCCTGGCCGATCTGGGCCGTGTCGATGTCCTGGTGAACAACGCCGGAATCACGCGTGACATGGCATTCAAGAAGATGGACAAGCCAAACTGGGATGCGGTGATGAAGACCAATCTCGACTCCGTGTTCAATGTCACCAAGCCCGTCTGCGAAGGCATGGTGGAGCGCGGGTGGGGCCGGATCATCAATATCTCGTCCGTCAACGGCTCCAAGGGCGCCTTTGGTCAGACCAACTATTCCGCGGCCAAGGCCGGCATGCATGGATTCACCAAGGCGCTGGCGCTGGAAGTCGCCAGGAAGGGGGTGACGGTCAACACGATATCGCCGGGCTATCTGGCCACCAAAATGGTGATGGCCGTGCCGAAGGACATCATGGACAGCAAAATCCTGCCGCAGATTCCGATGGGGCGCCTGGGCAAGCCGGAGGAGGTGGCGGGACTGGTGGCTTTCCTTTGCTCCGAGGACGCGGCCTACCTGACCGGCGCGAATCTCGCCATCAATGGCGGGCAGCATATGGACTGATGCACCGACGGGCAGTCGGTCCCTTCCAAGAGCCCCTTTCAGAAAAGGACCGATCCGGCATCGACAGTGAGAACCTGCGTTTCGTGCTTCAACATTGGAAGAAGACCTGGGTTCCCCCGGATCCGCCTTGTTCGATCGTGGCAAGGACTCGACTGGCATGGGACCAGCAGGGCGAAGGGCGATGTCTGAGCCCCTGCACGGCCCAGATGCCGAGCAGGAGAGAACAGAGATCAAAGTCTTTCCTGTTGCATCCACTGCGTCAGCGGCGTGTCGTGGGGTGTCACGTGAGTAAGCAATCTACCTATAGCAACAAATGCCCGGAAAGTGGCCTCTATTTCTGATGTAAGGGGAACTGAATTCTCCATTAGACTTGGCCCTGTCAGTCCTGCTACGCCCGCGTCCCGCTCTGGTAACGCGGGTTCTTTTTTTGTGATGGCGGCCGGACCTGAAGAATGGCAATGGGGTGTTGGCAGGGGAATCGCGCTCGCGAATCTGGCTGGGCTGGCTTGTTTCGCGTACCGCTTCGCGTGTGCGGAGCACCGCATCATCGACTCGGTCGGGTGATGACAGCCTTGTCGGCAGCAGGGCATAGTCTCCGGTGTTCAGTGCTCCTGCTCCCGAAACGTCGTCAAAGACTAGTCCAATGAATCACTGAAATCGGTCGGTGCCTGCCATATCACTGATTCGGTGGACTAAACATAGCGACATAAGTATTGCAGCATGTATCAATGTATGATTGCGTGGTTACTCTTTCGGAGAGGCAGCCATGCGCAAGCTCGAAATTGCAGACGCGCAGATCATGC
>NZ_CAJZAI010000032.1 GCF_914271435.1 Cupriavidus laharis
GGGGTAGTCGTCCTTTTTGTGCAAAATATTACGGTTTCCCCGCAAAGCCTTTCTTTATAAGGCGCTCCGGGCAAAGCAGACAGCTGCCTGCTGCCCTCAAGTGACTTCGGGAGTACCATGTCCGCCCGCGATTTCAGATCGTGTCACCTGGATGGGGGCGGAAGATGCCGGGCTTCGAATTTCGCTATGTGGGAAAAGACAGCTTGCCTTCTCGATTGTCGGAATTCGATGTAGAGCACTATTTCGCGCTGACTGACAGCGATGTTGCCGCAATCAACCAGAAATTTCGGCATGCCGGCCGTGCCGGAGCCGCCATCCAGCTGGCATTTCTGCGGGCAAGTGGCTGTACCCTTGACCAACTGAACACACTCCCCCGTCAGCTTTTGCGCTACGTGGGCGAAAAGCTGGGGTTACCAACTCCGACGATCGCCTCGCTGCGCACCCTCTATCAGCGATATCCGACGCTGTATGAACACCAGGTCTGGGCCTGCCAATACCTCGGCTTAACACGAATCGATGACGAGCATTGGAGAGGCCTCGGAGCTTGGATGCGGCAAGATGCCGCCGAATCGCTGTCTCTTGATGAGTTGATCCAGCACGCCCACTACTGGTTGTATGAGCGACGGATTCTGATTCCTTCCACACGAGCGCTGCTGAGCCTGGCTCGTTCAATTTGGGCGGGCATCGAGCGAGATTTGCTGGTGGCGATTGAGGCGGTCGTCCCCCTGGCGCAGAGAGCAGGAGCCGAAGCTGCCGTGTTCGCCCAACATGCGACAGCGGGAACGACCGTGCTGGAATGGCTCAAGACCCCGCCAGCACGGCATAGCCCTTCAACCATGAACGAGACGCTGGCCAAGATCCGCTTCTTAAAGGGCCTCGGCGCGCATACTTGGGCGTTTGATGCTATTCCGATCGAGAAACAGCGCGCCTGTGGCCAGCGTATCCAGGCTCGCCGTCCCGCCAAAGTCCGCGAACTGAAGACCTCCACGCGTACGATTGAGCTGGTGTTTTTCCTGCGTGTGACCTTGCTGGAGCTGACGGACGCGATGCTCTACCAAACCGGACGGCGCGTCTCCGACCTGGTTCGGCAGGCCTACAACAAGACCACGACGAAGCAAGCGCGCTCGGCGATCGAATACCGGCAGCAAATGGTCGAGATCAAGGCCCTGGTTGACGATACCCGCCGCTCGGCCGAAGAACGGCTGGCCGACATCGGCAAGCTGCTTGAAGGCCTATCAGCCAAGCCACCGGCAAGCCACGCCGCCAGCGTGCGCGAAACGCTCACGGAAGACCACCACCGTATCCGCAACCTCCTGACTCCCTTGCGGGAGTTGGAATTTGCCAGCAACGGCACCGATCCGGCCCTGCGGCAGCTTGAGTTCATCGGTAGTCTGCACGACCAAGGCGCGACGGAATTGCCGCCCGATTGCAATGTGGCGGTGGGCGCGAGCTGGCGTGACCTGGTGGACGGCGAAGACCGTAAGCGCGCGTTGCGCGCGATGGAAGCCTGCGCGATCACGGGGCTGCGTAAGGGGCTGCGCCGCGGCACCGTGTGGATCAGCCATAGCCTGTCGTTTCGGGAACGCGATCAGCTGCTGATCCCGCCGGCTCAGTGGGATTCTGAGCGCGACCGGTATCTGTCCACGCTTGGCTTGCCGAACCAGGCGGACACCTACCTCAATCCCCTGATGGATCACCTGAAGGCAGGCCTCGCGGCACTGGACGAGGCGCGCGTGGCAGGCCACGTCACGATCGACACGAACGGCGTGCTGCATCTGTCGCCACTCGAAGCGGCGGAAAGCGATGGCATCCCCACGCGCACCCGTGATCTGCTCTTCAAGGACATCGGCAACGCGCAGTTTTCCGACATGATTCTCGAGATGGATGCCCATACCAATTTCAGCGAAGTGCTGCTGGCGCGCAAGGCCGGGGACGCGCACGAATTGATCGCGCTCTACGCCGCGCTGCTCGCACATGGCACCGAGCTCGATGCCAAGGGTGTCGCCGCCATGATTCCGCGGCTCGATCCGGCGCATGTCTCCACCGCGATGCGCGCGCTTGAGATGCCCGGGCGGCTGCGCCGCGCGAACGAACGGGTAGTGGAATTCCAGCGCACGCACCCGATCACCGAGTTATGGGGGACCGGTCAACAGGCGTCCAGCGATTCGATGAGCCTGGACACCTCGCGACACTTATTCTATGCCCGCGCCGATCCTCGACGTCGCACTCATGCCGTCGGAATCTATACGCACGTGCTGGACCAGCACGGCATCGTCTATAACCAACCCATGGTGCTCAACGAACGCCAGGCTGGCGTGGCCATTGAAGGAGTCATGCGCCACAATGAGACCCGTAGCGACGGCGGGCTGCTCCGGCTCGCGGTCGATACCCACGGATACACGAGCGTTGGGATGGCGGTGTCCAAATTGCTCGGCTTTGATCTATGCCCATGGCTGCGCAATCTGTCGGAGCGCAAGCTGTATTTGCCGCGCGGCCTGCAGGTAACGGATGGACTGTTGGCCGCCGTCTCGCATGAGATCTCGCTCAAGGCAATCCGCGACGGCTGGGATGGCTTGCTGCGCCTAATCGCCTCCATCCACTCGGGCCGGGTGAGTGCAATCGTCGCGCTGCAGCGATTCGGCAGCGCCGCCCAAGGCGACCCTATCCATCGGGCAGCCGATCATCTGGGCAAGATGCTGCGCACACTCTTCTTGTGCGATTTTTTCAGCAACACCGAGTTTCGTCGGGAGCTGCGCACGCTGCTCAACCGGGGGGAGTCGGTGCACCAGCTTCAGCGTGCCATTTACTCGAGCAAGGTACACCATGATCGCGGGCGCCGTCAGGACGAAATAATCGCGATTTCCGGATCGCTGACGCTGCTGACGAATCTGGTGATTGCCTGGAACACCCAGCGCATGCAAACGACGGCCAATGCTTGGCGGCGCAAGGGGCAACGGATTGAAGATGACTGGCTGCGCCGCATGGGGCCCGCACATTTCGCGCATGTGAATTTCCGGGGCATCATGAACTTTCCGATCCACCTGTATCAAGACAGCCTGCTTGAGGTGTCACCGCAGCGGCGTGCGGTGTAGCAAGAGGAACGGACCCTCCGGAGCCAGACTGATCAACTCCAGTAAGTATCGGTCAGCGGATCGTGCAGCGTCACCTCGATAAAGCAATTGCAGAGGTCCGCGTTTTCGTGCATCTCCGCGAGCAGTACCTCGATGGCTTTCTCCAGCTCCGGCCCTGCGGCGAACGGCATGACGATTTCATAGCGGGGGCGGCGCTGCTCGAAGACGCGCATCTGGTACTGGGACAGGCAGAACTGCTCGATCCAGCGGCGCGCCTTCGACTTGCCGCGCACGAATTTGCTGTTGCGCTCGATGTATAGGTCAACCGTCAACCGCGTTTCAGGCCCGGGCTTAGGCGCAACCGTGGGACGTCGCTCGGGCGGCGGCGGCGCCGACGGTAGGGTGGCTGGTGGCGGTGCCAGCGCTGCTTCGATACGGTGCTGCGCGAATGGGTCTGGCGCGTCGATGTAGCGCATGGCCGAGCGGACATCCTTCCAGCCGACGTATTCCATCAGCATCTTGAGGTCCCACTGGTTCGCGTTTGCCCAGGTGGCAAAGCCGCGCCGCAGCGAGTGGCTGCTGTAGCGGTCCGCCTGCGGCAGCCCCGCATCCTGGAACAGCTTGCGCAGCAAGGGCACGACGCTGCTGGCTTGCAGCCCCTCTTCGGCGATCCGTCCCCAGCGATCGATCCGCCGAAATACAGGGCCCGCTGCCAAGCCTGACGCGGCCAGCCAAGCCACATAGGCTGCCACCGGGCAGAGGCGCGACAAGGCAGGCGCCTTGTGCGTTGTGCCGGCATGGTTGCGGTCCGTCTTGGTGTGCGGCAGGAAGATCGTCATGCCCCGGCCGGGCTCGACGGTGATGTGCTCGATCTGCAGCCGGCTCAATTCGTCCGACCGGAAGCCGCGCCAGAAGCCAATCAGCACCAGGGCCTTGTTGCGCGCCAGGACCTGGAGGTGGTGGTCATTGCCCGTCATCGAGGCCGCTGCAATTTGGGCGTCGAGCCACACCACCAGTTGCTCGAACTGAGCGAGCTGCAGCGGCTTGGCGCGCCGCTCTTGTGCGGGGTGCAATGCCTGGATGCCCTTGAGCACCTTCCGCACGTGTGGCGCCCGGGTCGGATCTGGGAAGCCTTGCGAGACGTGCCATTGTGCGATGGCAGCCAGGCGCTGCCGCAGCGTGTTGATGGATAGCGTCTGCGCGTGCTCGGCCAGGTAACGCGCGATGCTGTCGGCGCTCGCCGGCAGAAAACCACCCCATTCGACCTCGAAATGACGAATGGCCGCCTGGTAGCTTCGCCGCGTGTTGTCGCGGGTGGCGGCTTCCAGGTATCGGTCGACGTCGTGCATGGCCAAGGGAGCAAATAGCGATGATGGGGATGCGTATTGTCGCGCTTGTCTGGTCTCCATGACCATCTCGGGATCCGCTTGTGCATTTCGCCACCTCGAATCGCCCCACGTCCGCTCTTCGTCATGTGCAAGCGGTGACTTGCGGGTAGCGACGCCATCCTGGACTCGATCACGGTGAAGTTCAGAGCGCCCTGCGGTTGCCTTCGTCAGGGAGTGTGGTGGGTGCGCGTGAATCCAGCTTCCTGCGTTGCACAGAGGCGGTGAGGCCATTTCGTACTAGTGGGTCGGTTAGAGAGCCTCGCGCCAGGGCCTCATACGTGATAATCCGCCATTATCGCGTGTCAATAATTGAGCGAATCCACCTTGCTTGACGGCTACATTCGGTACGTATATACATAGTACGTAATATGGTATCAAATTGTAGAGAGCATCATGGCCCGTGCTGGTCTAAGCCGTCTGGATGTCAAACGCGCCCGCGATTCGTTGGTGGCCCAGGGGCAGCATCCGTCGATCGACGCGATACGTATCGCGCTGGGCAATACCGGCTCGAAAACGACGATTCACCGCTATCTCAAGGAACTGGAAGAAGAGGAAGGCGGGGCGCTCCAGCGGGCCGGATCGACCTCCGACGCCATCCTGGATCTGGTCGGCAGGCTGGCGGCACGGCTGCACGAAGAAGCGCAGGCAGTGGTCGACCAGCAGGTCGCGGCCGCCACCGCACAGCGGCAGCAGGTCCGAGCAGAAGCCGACAAGCTGTCCGGTGACCTCGTCGCACTTCGCGCCGAACTGGCGCAGGCGCATGCCACCGTTGCCGAAGTGCGGGCCGCGCACAGTGACACGCAAACGGCGCTGCAGCAGCGGGCCCTGGAGGCCGAACGGCTGGTGCAGCAGGTCCAGGATCTCACCGAAAGGCTGGCCGAACACGAAGGCTTCCGGCGCTCGCTGGAGGAGAAGTTGCAGCACGCACACCAAGCACTGGAGCACTTCCGCAACGCCAGCAAAGAGCAGCGCGATCAGGAGGCACGCCGGCACGAGCAGCAGGTCCAACAACTGCAGGCAGAAACCCGGCAAGCCAATCAGGCGCTGATCGTCAAGCAGGGGGAGATCACGCAACTGAACAAGGACGGCGCACGGCTGGTCGCGGAGATTGCCGCCTCGGCCAAACGCTGCCGCGTTCTGGAGGCGCAGGCAGAACAGGCACATGCTGGGCTGAACCAAGCCCGTGTCGATCAAGTCCGCGCGGAAGCCGAACGCGATGCCCTACGCTCCGCGGTCCAGCAGCAAGCGGATGAGCTAGCCGCCGAGCGTGCCGCGCGCGAGCGCCTGGCCGGCGAGCTGGCCAAGGTCACCGGACGGCTCGACGCCCAGCAGCAGTTGCTGGCGGACTATCGGACACAGCTCGGCGTGGCTGGTCCGGCAGCTTGAATGCGTAAGGTTTTGCACGAAAAGGACGACTACCCATTATAACAATCAGATCTATAGATGCGGATATATATAAGTCGCCTTTTTATGATAGGAAATCGGCCTTATCTTGGTCAGACCCTTATTTCCAGGAGTCCTTCATCCCGCCCAACGAGCGGCGCCTGGACGTTTCACCGCCGTGGCGCCGCTGACACTGCGGCCTGATCCACTCGTTCGAGCCAGGCGACCGCGATCTTCCGAACGTCCGAAGCCTTGTAGCCGTTGCCCAACGGGAAACGTGCCGCTGACTCCGGCTCAAGCCCCTAATCGCGCGAGACTCTGCCGGAATTCCAGCGGCGCACGCCCGGTGTGCTTCCTGAAGATTCGGCTGAAGTATGCTGGGTCCTCGAAGCCGAGGCCTTCGGCGACGGCCGTGACGCTCAGCTCATCGTGGGCCAATAGCCGCTTGGCTTCGAGCATGACGCGCTCCCGGATGAGTTGGGCGGCGGTGCTGCCGAGAGCCCGGCGCGTGGCGTCGTTCAGGGCGCGTTCGGTCACGCGCAGCTGGGACGCGTAGTCGGCCACCTCCTGCACCGTGGCGAACTGCTGCTCGAGCAGCGCCTTGAAGCGCCGGGCGAGCATGAGGCTGCGGCGCGAGGCGTCCGCGTTACCGCCCGGCGCGGCCAGTCGCGAGGCCAGGACGAGAAGGATGTAGAGGTAGGACCGGATCATGTCCTGCGCACCGTAGTGCTCTTCACGGTACTCCTGATCGATCGCTTCGAGCGTGGCACGGATGCGCGTGGCCTGTTCGTCGTCCGGGTAAAGGGCCTGCACCTGGTTCTCGAGGTCGAACACCGGAATCTCGGTGAGCACGTTCTTGTTCTGCAGCTGCAGCGCGAAGAACTCGGCGCTGAAGTTGATGGTGTAGCCCGTCGTGTCGTCGGACAGCTCGAAGTCGTGGATCTGTCCGGGCGACATGAAGAACATCGTGTGGGGTCGCACGTCGTACTTCACCGAGTCGATGATGTGGTGGCCGCTGCCGCGCTCGACCCAGACGATGTGGAAGAAATCGTGCCGGTGCGGGTAGGGCAGCGTCGACATCAGCTTCTGCAGCGGCGCCATGTGGAAGTCGGTTGACTTGATCTCCGAGCCGTATTCGAAGTTCGCGATCCGGAAGACCGGGAGCTGGCAACAGGTGACGCCGTGCATGTCAATAGTCCTCGATACATCTGAACGGAGCCGGCGCGCCCGCACAGCGGCTCCAATCAATCCGCTGGCTCAGGTCTGGGCGGACGCGCCGAGGCCGGCCGGCACGAGCGGCGTGCGCGCCTGCCCGTCCAGACCGGCGCAGAGCTTGCGTAGCAGCGCCAGCAGCTCCGACTGCTCGCGCTCGGAGAGGGGCGCGAGCTGGCGCTGCATGGCGCGCTGCACCGGTCCCTCGGCCTCGGCCAGCACGCGCTCGCCCTCGGGGGGCAACGACAGCCGCAGGCGTCGCCCGCCGACGGCCGGCTCGCGCGCGACATCGCCGACTGGTCGATGCCCTGTGCGCTGGCGAGCACGGTGAGCGCGGCGTACTGGGGGGCCGTGAGCCCCGGCACGCGGCACTCCTCCTCGAAGTGCGCTCGGCGCAGCAGGAAGCCGGGACGCCAATAGAAATCCTCGACGCGCTGACGCGATGTCTTCATGCTGGACGCTGTTAGTGCGCTAACAAATAGGGGAAAACCCAAGTCCCGTCGAAAAGTCCAAGAAATCCTTCGGACCGTCCTAACGCCAAGACCCACCCGTCGCGAACACTCCTTCCCATGCGCCGAGACACCTGTCCAAGGCGCATCCATCGGACCTCCCCACTGGACTGGAGACATCGTGACGAACCGTACCTCCCTCAAGCGCCCTGTGCGCACCGCCCTTGCCTGTGCCCTGTTGACGGCCGGTCTGGCCGGCTCGGCGCTCGCCGGCGACAAGTTCGTGATGAAGCTGGGCCACACGCTGGCCCCGGACAACCATTACCAGCTCACCGCGCTGGAGTTCGCGCGCCTGGTCAAGCAGAAGACCCACGGCGCGGTCGAGGTGCAGGTGTTCCCGCAGTCGCAGCTCGGTGGCGAGGTGCAGATGACGCAGGCGCTGCGCACCGGCACGCAGGACATGATGCTGTCCGGCCAGGCGGCGGTGGTGAACACCATCAAGCAGTGGGAGGTCTTCGACATCCCGTACCTGTTCGACAGCGTCGACGACGCCAACCGCGTGTTGCAGGGGCCGGTGGGCAAGAAGTTCCTCGACATGATGAAGCCGGCCAACATGGTCGGCCTGGCCTGGATCTCGGTGGGCGAGCGCAACCTCTTCACCGCCAAGAAGACCATCAAGTCGCTCGACGACGTGAAGGACATGAAGGTTCGCGTCATGCAGAGCCCCGGCTACATCGCCGGCTACAGGGCCCTGGGCGCCAACCCGACGCCGCTGGCCTACAACCAGCTCTTCCTGGCGCTCTCGCAGGGCCTGGTCGACGGCGCCGACACCTCGCCCGAGCAGTTCATCCAGGACAAGTTCGCCGACGTCGCCAAGCACTACTACATGACCCGGGTGAACTACCTGCCGGTCGTGCTCGCGATCGGCAAGACCTCGTGGAACAAGCTCTCGCCCGAGCAGCAGAAGGCCATGCAGGAGTCGGCCAACGAAGCGGCGCAGTTCGACATCAGGACCTACCACAAGCAGTACGACGAGGCGCTCGCGCAGATGAAGGCCAAGGGCATCCAGGTTGAGCAGATCGACACCAAGCCCTGGGCCGCCGCGACCGAAGCCGCGCGCAAGGAACTGGCCGCGAAGATCCCCGACGGTACCGTCCTCTACAAGGACATCGTGGCCGCCAAGCAGGGCGCGGCCGTGGCCGCGAAGTAAGCCGGGAGGCCGCCATGAAAAAGCTCATCCAAGGCATCGTCCGGCTCGACGACTGGGTCCTGAAGGCCACGCTCGCCCTCTGTGGCGCGCTGCTGGCCGTGATGGTTGCCGTCGCCGCCGCCGGCGTGGTGTGCCGCTTCGCACTGCACGCCTCGCTGTCGTGGTCGGAAGAGTTCGACGCCTACCTGTTCGTCTGGCTCACCTGCCTGGGCGCCGCGGCTGGCGTCAAGCTGCGCGCGCACCCCCAGGTGCGGGCGCTGGCCGACCGCATGCCCTCGTTCACCCAGAAGGCGATCGCCGACCTGACCGACGCCGTGGTAGTGGCGCTCGGGGTCATCCTCGTCCTCTATGGCGGCGAAATGATCTCGATGATGGGCACGGAGACGGCGGCCTCGCTGCCGATCTCCATGACCTATCCCTACCTCGCCATCCCGGTGGGCGGTGCGCTGCTCATCTTCCATTCGCTGGTGCGCATCCTGGTTGCGCACGCGGCGCCCGGCGCGACCATCAACGCCGCGCCCATCGTGCACGGCTTGCCCGAGCACATCTGAGGAGTTTCATCATGTGGGCATTGGGCTTGGGTGCCGGCCTGCTCGGGCTTGGCGTGCCGGTGGCCGTGTGCATCGGTATCGCCGCCGCGCTCGCGCTGGCCGCCAACGGTACGCCGCTGCTGGTCATTCCGCAGCAACTCTTTTCCAACCTCAACAACTTCAGCCTGCTGGCGATCCCCTTCTTCATGCTGACGGGGGCGATCATGGATTCGGGCGGCGTGTCCAAGCGCCTGATCGAGTTCTCGCAGGCGCTGGTGGGCTTCATCCGCGGGGGGATCGGCCACGTCACCATCGTCGCGAGCATGTTCTTCGCCGACCTGTCGGGTTCGGCCACGGCCGACACCGCGGCGATTGGCTCGGTGATGATCCCCGGCATGGTGAAGAAGGGCTATGCGCGCCCGTTCGCGGTCGCGCTGCAGTCCGCGGCCGGCTCGCTGGGCCTGCTCTCCCCGGTGTCGATGAGCATGCTGGTCTACGCCTACACGGCCAACGTGTCGGTGGGCACCATGTTCGTCGCGGGCATCCTGCCGATGGCACTTGTGGTGGTGTCGTTCATGGTCGTCAACTACATGACGGCCGTACGCAACAACTACACCGCGGTGGAGCCGTTCTCGGCGCGCAAGCTGTGGTCGTCGTTCAAGGAGGCGTTCTGGGCGCTGCTCACGCCGGTGATCATTCTCGGCGGCATCCTGGGCGGCGTGTTCACGCCAGTCGAGGCCGGCGTCGTGGCGGCGATCTACGTCACCGTCGTCAGCCGCTTCGTCTTCAAGAGCCTCACGCTTGCGCACTTCGGCGAAATCCTCAAGAAGACGGCCGTCAACACCACCCGCGTGACGTTCCTCCTGGGCCTGGCGTTCGTGCTCGGGCGCTACCTGATCGAGGCGCAGGTCCCCTCGCAAGTGGCCAACAGCTTCCTCCTGCTGACCACCAGCGCGGTGCTGCTGCTGATCCTCATCAACCTGTTCCTGATCGCCACGCACACCGTGCTGGAGACGATCTCGAGCATCGTGGTGGTGATCCCGGTGTTCATGCCGCTGGTCACGCAGATGGGCATCGACCCGATCGTCTTCGGGGTAATCGTGCTGATCAACTCGGCCATCGGCATCAACCTGCCGCCGATCGGCTTTTGCCTGTTCACCGCGGCCTCGATCGGCGGGGTGTCGGTGGAGAAGGCGACCAAGGCGATCCTGCCCTTCATCGGTGCGCTGATCGTAGACCTGGCGCTGATCATCGCCTTCCCGGCGATCCCGCGCTTCCTTCCCAACCTGCTCGGCATGAGCTGAGGACCAGGACATCATGGCCAAGCGACCCCACATGGATTGCTACGCGGTCGGCGATCACGCCGAGTTCGCGAAGACCGTCACCGACTACGACGTCTACGCCTTCGCCGGCATCGTCGGCGACTTCTACGGCGTGCACGTCAACGAGGAATACGCCAAGACCACGCGCTTCGAGCGCCGCATCGCGCAGGGCGCGCTCTCGGTGGGCTTCCTCGCCACGGTGATGGGCTACATGGCGGCCAAGGCGCCCAACCCGGGCGCCGTCTCCTACCGCTACGACATCACGTTCAACGCGCCGGTCTACTTGGGCGACACCGTGACCGCGCGGCTGGAGCTCGCCGAGAAGGACGAGGACCGCAACACCTGCGTCTTCAACGCCACCGTCACCAACCAGAAGGGCGGCGTGGTGGCGAGCGGACGCACCTACCTGAAGGTGCTGTGATGCTGAAGACCGAGCAGGCCGGTGCGGTCCGCATCCTCACCATCGACCGCGCCGACAAGATGAACGCCTTCGCCCCTGGGCTGATCGCGCTCGTCGAGGCGGCGCTGGACGAGGCGCTGGCCGACGAGGCGACGCGGGTGGTGGTCATCACCGGCGCGGGCAACCGGGCGTTCGTGGCGGGCAACGACGTCGCAGCACTGGCGGCGCTCGACCCGGTCGGCGCCTATCGCGACATGCAGGCTGGTCAGCGGCTCATGAAGCGGCTGCACGAGTTCGAAAAGCCCACGATCGCGATGGTCAACGGCTACGCGCTCGGCGGTGGCTTCGAGCTCGCACTCGCTTGCGACTTCGTGATCTCCTCCACGGAGGCGCGCTTCGGCTTTCCCGAGATCTCGCTCGACACGATGCCCGGCTGGGGCGGCACCCAGCTCGCCGTGCTCAAGCTCGGCCTCGCGCGCGCCAAGGAGCTGGTGCTGAGCGGGCGCCACCACAGTGCCGACGCGTGCCGCGGCTACGGCTTCGTCACGCGCATCGTGGCGCCCGAGGCGTTGCGCGAGGCCACCCTCGACTTCGCCGCCACCCTCGCGCGTCGCCACCCGTTCGCCCTCGAGATGGCCAAGCGCGCGCTCAACCGCGCGGCCGAGATGCCGCTGCAGGCAGGGCTCGACCTCGAGGCCGCCACCTATGCCCTGAACTTCGGCACGCCGCACGCGCGCGCCGGCCTCCAGAACTTCCTGAACAAGTGAGACCGCCATGCCTCATGGGCTGACCGAGGAACACACCCTCATTCGCGACGCGGTGCGCCGCTTCGCCGAGGCGCAGATCGCGCCGATTTCCGAACGGCTGTGGGAGGAGCAGGCCTTCCCCTACGGCATCTGGCAGGCCGCCGGCGAGCTCGGCTTCGCCGGCGTGCCTTACCCCGAAACCTACGGCGGCGGCGGCGGCCAGTGGCTCTCGTTCGTCATCGTGCTGGAGGAGCTCGCGCGCGTCGATTGCGCCGTGGCCAATGCGCTGATGGCGAACTCGTCGGTCGCGAGCCTGCTCAACGCCTACGGCACCGAGTCTCAGAAGCGCACTTACCTGCGGCCGATTCTGGAGGGTCGCCGCATCGGCGCCATCGGGCTCACTGAGCCCAACGCCGGCTCCGACGCGGCCAACATCGCCACCCGCGCGTTGCAGGACGGCGGCGAGTGGGTCATCAACGGCGCCAAGACCTTCATCAGCAACTCGGGCACCGACGTCACCGGCCCGGTGGTGATCGCCGCGGTCACCGGTACCAAGCCCGATGGCCGCAAGGAGATCTCCAACTTCATCGTGCCCAGCGGCACGCCCGGCTTCGGTACCGGCCGCAAGCTCAAGAAGATCGGCTGGCGCGCCTCGAGCACGCACGAGCTCTTCTTCGAGAACTGCCGCATCCCCGGCGACCACCTGCTCGGCGAGCGCGGTGCCGGCCTGCGCCAGACACTGGCGCAGATCAGCACCGGCCGCATCCTGATCGGCGCGCTCGCGCTCGGCATCCTGCAGGGCTCGCTCGAGCGCTCGATCGCCTACATGAAGGAGCGGCGCGCCTTCGGCAAGCCGATCGCCGACTTCCAGGCCCTGCAGTTCAAGGTTGCCGACATGGCCACGCACGCCCACGCGGCGCGGCTGATGCTGTACGACGCCGCCGCACGCAAGGACGCCGGCGAGCGCTTCGACCAACAGGCCTCAATGGCCAAGCTCTTCGCCAGCGAGCGCGCGATGGAGGCGGCGCACCAGGCGCTGCAGATCCACGGCGGTTACGGGATCATGAGCGAGTACCCCGTTTCGCGCGCATTTGGCGACGCCAAGGTGCTGGAGATCGTGGAGGGCACCTCCGAGATCCAGCGAATGATCATCGCGCGCGAGCTGCTGTCGTCGGCATGACGGCGCGCGCATCCCCGGAGTCCATCATGCTCGAAGGCATCAAGGTCCTCAGCTTCACCCATTTCCTCCAGGGCCCCTCGGCAGTGCAGATGCTCGCCGACGTGGGCGCCGACGTGATCAAGATCGAGCCCCCGCAAGGCGCCTTCGAGCGCGGCTGGGCCGGCTTCGACGCCTTCGCCGAAGGCGTGTCGATCTTCTTCCTCCTCGGCAACCGCAACCAGCGCGCGATCCAGCTCGACCTGCGCAACGAGGAGGCCAAGCGAATCGTCTACCGCCTCGTGCGCGAGGCCGACGTGCTGGTCGAGAACTACCGGCCGGGCGTGATGGCCAAGCTCGGCTTCGGCTACGAGCAGCTGAAGGCCATCAACCCGCGCCTGGTCTACTGCTCGTGCACCGGCTACGGCTCGAGCGGTCCGAACCTCAAGCGGCCCGGCCAGGACCTGCTGCTGCAGGCCATGAGCGGCATGGCGATGCTCTCGGGCGACGGCGAATCGGCGCCCACGCCGGTGGGCTCGGCCATCGTCGATCAGCACGCCGCGGTGCTCGCCGCCTTCGGCGTGGTGGCCGCGCTGCAGGCGCGCGAGCGCACGGGCCGCGGCACGCTGGTCGAAAGCAACCTGCTCAACGCGGCGCTCGACCTGCAGATCGAGCCTTTCAGCTACTACCTCAACAAGGGCCCGCTGTGGAAGCGCAGCAGCCCGGCCATGGGCAGCCGCTTCCACCCGGCGCCCTACGGCGTGTACCGCACAGCCGACGGCTGGATCGCGATCTCGCTCACGACGCCGGCCAAGCTCGCCGCCGCCCTGGACGACGAGGCGCTCGCCGCCTTCGACGGTCCGAAGGACACGGTGGAGCGGCGCGAGGAGGTGCACCAGGCGGTGACCCGCGCGCTGCGATGCCACACCACCGCGCAAGCGATGGAAGCGTTCGACCGGCACGACGTCTGGTACGCGCCGGTCAACGACTACGAGCAGGTCGAAGCCGACCCGCAGGTCGCGCACAACGAGATCGTGCAGACCATCGACCATCCCGAGGCCGGTCCGGTGCGGCTGATGGCCCATCCGGTCCGCTACGACGGCCAGGTGCCGCCGGTGCGCCGGCTGCCGCCGCGCCTGGGTGAGCACACGCGCGAGGTTCTGGCCGAGCTCGGCTATACCGATGACGAGGTCGAGGCCCTGCTGGCACGAGGCGCGGCCCTGGCGGGCGCCGAAGAGCCAGCGCCCGCCGCGACGAGCGCGAACGCTGCAGGCGCGGCGGCGGCCTCATCGCGCGAGCGCGGCCCTCAGGGCATCGATACGCAGCCGCAGCGCGACGAAGCCGTGGAGGTGGTGCGATGACGCTTGCCGCCGCGACCAACGACCTGCTGCGCTTCGAGGACCTGCCCATCGGCCGACAGCACGCGCTCGCGCGCCGCTTCAGCGCTGCCGACGTCGATGCCTTCGCGCGCCTGTCGGGCGATCTGAATCCGCTGCACATGGATTCCCGCTTCGCGGGGCGCACGCCCTTCGGCCAGCGCGTCGTGCACGGTCTGTTCACCGGCGCGCTGGTGTCGACAGCACACACGCAGCTGACGGGACCGGGCTTCGTCTACGTGGGCCAGGAACTGCGCTTCCTCGGGCCGGTGTTCATCGGCGACCGGGTCGACGTGCAGGTGACGATCGTCGACAAGAAGCCCGCCAAGCGGATCCTCGTGCTCGACACGATGGTGCGCAACCAGCGCGGCGAACAGGTGCTGGCCGGCCTGTCGGCGCTTAAGGAACTGCGCTTCGAATGACCGGGAGACGCTTGCCATGACTGCCCCCCTCACGCTCACGCCGCGCGACTTCCTGCCCGATGACGGCCACGCCGGCACGCTGGTCGGCCGCGCCTGGGTGCCCGGCGCCACGCCAGGTCCCGCGGTGGTCGCCTTCCGCACCGACGGCGTGTACGACCTCAGCGACCGCATCGCCACGATGTCGGGCTTGCTCGAGCGCGCCGACCCGGCCGGGTTCGTGCGCGACACGCCCGGGCGCCGCATCGCCAGCCTCGAGACCGTTCTGGCCAGCACCGCCCGCACGGCGCGCGACGAGCGCGAGCCCTACCTGCTCGCGCCCTGCGACCTGCAGGTGATTAAGGCGGCCGGCGTGACCTTCGCCGCCAGCCTGCTGGAGCGCGTCATCGAGGAGCGCGCCGCGGGCGATCCTTCGCTCGCCGCCGGCATCCGCGAACGCGTGCTCGGCGCAATCGGCGGTGATTTGCGCGTGCTGCGACCGGGATCGGAAGCGGCGATGCGGCTCAAGGCCGTGCTCATCGAGCAAGGCATGTGGTCGCAGTACCTCGAGGTCGGAATCGGACCGGACGCCGAGGTCTTCACCAAGGCGCCGGTGCTCGCGGCCGTCGGCACGGGTGTCGACATCGGCCTCCATCCGGCCTCGGCCTGGAACAACCCGGAGCCCGAGGTGGTGCTGGGCGTCGACAGCCGCGGCCGCATCCTCGGCGCCACGCTCGGCAACGACGTCAACCTGCGCGACTTCGAGGGCCGCAGCGCGCTGCTGCTCGGCAAGGCCAAGGACAACAACGCCTCGTGCGCGATCGGGCCCTTCATGCGGCTGTTCGACGCGAGCTTCTCGCTCGAGGACCTGCGGAGCGAGGACATCGGCCTGCGCGTGGAAGGCCCCGACGGTTTCGTGCTCAATGGTGCCAGCACGATGCGCGAGATCAGCCGCGACCCCGAGGAACTGGTGCGCCATACGCTCGGCGGCACGCACCAGTACCCCGACGGCTTCATGCTGTTCCTCGGCACGCTGTTCGCGCCGGTGGACGACCGCGACGCGCCGGGGCGCGGCTTCACCCATCACGTTGGCGACGTGGTCACGATCCGCAGCCACCACCTCGGCACGCTGCGCAACCGCGTGGACACCTCCGACCGCATCGCGCCCTGGAGCTTCGGCCTGCGCGCGTTCATCACCAATCTCGCGGCGCGCGGCCTGCTGGCCGACGGCCGGCTCTGAGGACCGCTTTCCATGACATTGACCGGACAGATGCTTATCGGCGACGAGGCCGTGACGGGCACGCAGGGCCTCGTCGACCCGCTGCAGGCGGGCACTGGCGAGCCGCTCGGCCCGCGTTACAGCGGCGCCGGTCTGGCCGAGGTGGCGCGCGCCTGCGCGCTCGCCGAGGCCGCCTTCGACACCTATCGCGAGACGACGCCCGAGGCGCGGGCGCGCTTTCTCGAGGCGATCGCCGCGCGCATCGCGGCCCTGGGCGCGCCGCTCATCGAGCGCGCCATGGCCGAGAGCGGCTTGCCGCGCGCGCGCCTGGAGGGCGAGGGCGCCCGCACGGTTGGCCAGCTGCGGCTCTTTGCGCAGGTGGTGCGCGACGGTCGCTGGGCCGGCGTGACGCTGGACCGGGCGCTGCCCGCGCGCACGCCGCCGCGCCCGGACCTGCGGATGCGCAACATCGCGCTCGGCCCGGTCGCGGTGTTCGGCGCGAGCAACTTCCCGCTCGCCTTCTCGGTCGCCGGTGGCGACACGGCCTCAGCCCTCGCCGCCGGCTGCCCCGTCGTCGTGAAAGCGCATAACGGCCACCTGGGCACCAGCGAGCTGGTCGGCCGCGCGGTGCAAGCTGCGGTGCGCGACTGCGGACTGCCAGCGGGTGTCTTCTCGCTGCTGGTGGGCGTCGACAACGCGATCGGCGAGGCGCTGGTGCGTCACCCGGCGATCCAGGCAGTGGGCTTCACGGGCTCGCGCGCAGGCGGCCTGTCGCTGTGCGCGATCGCGGCATCGCGGCCGCTACCGATCCCGGTGTTCGCCGAGATGAGCGCGGTCAACCCCGTGTTCCTGCTGCCCGAGGCGCTGCAGCGGCGCGGCGAGACGATCGCGCGTGACTACGTTGACTCGCTGACGCTCGGCGCGGGGCAGTTCTGCACCAACCCGGGCGTCGCCGTCGGTATCGAAGGGCCTGCGCTGGAGGCCTTCCGCGCCCAGGCGGCGCGCGCGCTCGCGACGAAGGACGCCGCTGTGATGCTCACTGCCGGCATCCAGTCCGCCTACGAGCGCGGCCTCCATCGGCTCGCGCACCTGCCCGGCGTGCGCGCGATCGCGCGCGGCGGCGCGGCGAGCCTGGGCGGTCGCGCGCAAGCGGCGCTCTTCGCCACCGACGCCGCGCGCTTCATCGTCGAGCCCACGCTCGCCGAGGAGGTGTTCGGCCCGGCCAGCCTGGTCGTGGGCTGCCGCGACGCCGAGGAGATGCTCGAGCTCGCGCGCCGGCTCGATGGCCAGCTCACCGCGACCCTGCAGCTGGAGGGCGGCGACCACGCCCTGGCGCGGCGACTGCTGCCGGTGCTCGAACGCAAGGCCGGCCGCGTGCTCGCCAATGGCTTTCCCACCGGCGTCGAAGTCGCCTATGCCATGGTGCATGGCGGACCGTTCCCCGCCACCTCCGACGCGCGCAGCACCTCGGTGGGCGCGCGCGCGATCGAGCGCTTCCTGCGTCCGGTCTGCTACCAGGCCTTGCCGGCCGACCTGCTGCCGCAGGCGCTGCGCGAGGACAACCCCCTGCAGCTGCCTCGCCTTGTCGATGGACAACCCGACTCTGAATGTCATCCCTTCAAGGAATTGTCATGAGCTCCACCCTTTCCCTCTCGGCGTCGCAACGGCATCTGTTCGACGGCGTCCTGCTTCGCGCCGCGCAGAAGGTCGCCGAGGATGAACCGACGCTGGGAGTCGAGTTCCCCCACGTCACCCGCCCCGACGGCCGCTGGAGTACCGTGCCGGCCTCGGTCTCGGCCGGCTACACCGGTGAGGCATGGAGCCACGGCAACTGGCTGTGCGGCTTCTGGGTCGGCCTGCTGCTCGCCGCCTGGCGGCGCACCGAGGACCCGCGCTTCCTCACCTGGGCGCGCGAGCGCATGCGCCTGGTGGCGCAGCGCGCCGACGACCCCAACACCCACGACATCGGCTTCATCTTCGAGAGCAGCGCGGTGCCGGGCTTCCACGTCACGGGCGACCGCTGGTACGCCGACATTGCGCTGCGAGCGGCCGACAAGCTGCGCGCGCGCCTGGTGAACACGTGCAGCGGCAGCTACCTCGCCTCCTGGGGTCCCCTCAGCGACCCGCGCGGGCGCTGCAGCTCGGCCATCGACACCATGGCCAACCTGCCGCTGCTCTACTGGGCCGCGCGCACCAGCGGCGACGGCAGCTACCGCCTGGCCGCCGAGGCGCACGCACAGATGACCGCGCGTGCGTTCATCCGCGTCGACGGCTCGACCTACCACGCGGTCGAGTACAACCCCGAGAGCGGGGAACGCCGGCGCGGCTACACCTTCCAGGGCGCAGGCGATGAATCGGCCTGGTCGCGCGGCCAGGGCTGGGCGATCTACGGGTTCGTCGAATCGGCGCGCGAGAGCGGCAAGGTCGAGTACCTGCGGCTGGCCGAGCGCCTCGCCGACTACTACGTGCAGCGGCTGGACGGCCGGCAGGTGCCGCCTTGGGACTTCGACGCGACGGGCGACGATGCTCGGATCAAGGACACCGCGGCCGCCGCGGTGGTGTCCGGTGCGCTCATCGAGCTGGGCCGCATCCACCCGCAGCCGCAGGCGGGTGGGGCGTGGTCGCAGCGCGGGCTCGCGATGCTGGAGGCGCTGGCGCGCGACGAGTTCGCGTACGAGGCGGAGCACCGGGGCCTGCTCAGGAACGCGTGCTACTCCAAGCCGCACAGCGAAGGCGTCGTCTCGGCCACGATGTTCGGCGACTGGTTCTTCATGGAAGCGCTGTGCCGCGCCGCCATGCCCGGCGCGCTGCAGCCCGTGCTCCCCGCGCCGAGGTTCTGAGCGATGCCGAGCGTGTGGAAATTCAACAGCGCGGGGCAGATCGTCTTCGGAGCCGGCGCCATCGCCCGGCTGCCCGTGCTGGTGCAGCGGCTGGGCGGCACGCGGGTGGCGCTTGTCACCGATCCGGGCCTGGAGGCCGCCGGCCTGCTCGGGCGCGTGGTCGACGTGCTGAAGACCCGCGGCATCGCGCCGCAGGTGTTTGCGCAGGCGTTGCCCGAGCCGGACATGGCGTCGGTGCGCCGTTGCCGCGATGCGCTGGCGGATACCCGACCCGACCTCCTCATTGCGCTCGGCGGCGGCTCGTGCATCGACCTGGCGAAGATCGTCGCGACCTGGCTCACCCACGGCGGGCAGGTGGCCGACTACTACGGCGAGAACAAGCTGCCCGGGCCCGTCATGCCGATCATCGCGATCCCGACCACCGCGGGCACCGGCTCGGAGGTGTCGCCGGTGGCGATCGTCACCGACGACCAGTTGCACATGAAGGTCGGGCTCTCCGACAACCGGCTGCGCCCCGCGGTCGCGCTGCTCGATCCGGAGTTGACCCTCAAGCTGCCGCCGCCGATCACCGCCGCCACCGGAATGGACGCACTCACGCAGGCGATCGAAGGCTACTACGGCAAGGACCATCGCTGGGTCGAGGCCGAGGGCGACCCGATCTACCAGGGCGCCAACCCGATGAGCGACCTGCTGGCCGAGCGCGCGATCGCGCTCATCGCGGAGCACCTGCCGGTGGCCGTGCACCAGGGCGCCAACCTCGAGGCGCGCAGCGGCATGCTGCTGGGCAACATCCTCTCGGCGCTGGCCTTCTCCAACTCCGGCGTGTCGTGGGTGCATGCGGTGGCCTACCCGATCGCCGATGTAGCGCCGCGTCCGCATGGCGAGCTGGTGGGGCTGCTCTTGCCCTGGGGCATGCGCTACAACGCCCCGGCCGCGCCGGACAAGCTGGCCCGCATCGGCGAGCTGCTGGGCGCGCCGGCCCAGGCGTCGCGCGAGGCGCGCATCGAGGCCGGCATTGCGCGCGTCTTCTCGCTGCTCGACACGCTGGGCCTGCCCTCGCGGCTGTCCTCCATCGGCGTGCGGGCCGAGCACATCGAGGACATCGTGGAGCGCTCACTCGGCATCGAACGGCTGAACCGGCTCAATCCACGCCGCCCCACGCGCGAGGCGCTGGTGGCGCTGCTGCAGGAGGCGCTCTGAGATGGCATCGTTGGCTGCTGGACCGTTGCAGCACGAGGTGGCGCTGGTGACCGGCGCGACCTCGGGCATCGGCGAGGCGATCGCTCGCCGCTTCGCCGCAGAAGGCGCGCGGGTGGCGGTGGTGGGGCGCGACGCGCGGCGCGGCAATGCGGTCGTCGCCGGCATAGCCGCGGCCGGCGGATGTGCCGCCTTCTTTGCCGCCGATGTGACCCACGACGCCGCAGTGCGCGACCTCATCGCCGATGTCCTGGCGCGCTTCGGCGATCTCTCCATCCTCGTCAACAACGCCGGCCGCTCGGTGCCCGGCACAGTGGTCAACACGACGGCCGCGGAATGGGAGGAAGTCTGGCGCGTGAACGTCAGCTCGGCCTTCCTCACTAGCCACCACGCCGTGCCGCGCCTGCTCGAACGCGGCGGCGGCTGCGTGGTTCACATTGCGTCGGAGGCCGGCCTGAAGGGCCTGAAGGACCGAGCCGCCTACTGTGCCGCGAAGGCGGCGATCGTGGGGCTGACCAAGGCGATGGCCGTCGACCATTCGCCGCACGGCGTGCGGGTGAATTGCATCTGCCCGGGCACCGTGGAGACGCCGATGGTCGCCGAGCTGATCGAGACGCACGCGAACCCGGCGGCGATGAAGGATGCATTCCTGGAACGCCGCCTTACGCCCTATCTCGGCACGCCCGAGGACATTGCCGAGGCGGCGCTCTACATGGTATTGCCGCGCAACCGCTATCTGACCGGCGCGGTGCTGTCGGTTGATGGCGGATCGCTGGCGCGCTAGACAAAATGTATTGACCTGCCGCACCTCAAGCGACGTGGCTTAGGCTTGAGGTGGGTTAAACCAACGGCCCAGAGCCACAATTGAGGGGGCAGGTCATGGACAAGTTTAGCAAGTACGTGGGCCCGGATGGCTACGTGCTGTATCGGCAACTGCGTGATCTGAAGCAGGACTGTCAGGTGGTCGCCCCTTCGCTGATTCCACGCAAGCCTGGCGAACGCGTCAAGTCCGACCGCCGCGACAGCCTGAGTCTGGCCCGGCTGCACCGGGCCGGCGAACTGACCGCGGTCTGGGTCCCCGGCGAAGCCCAGGAGGCCTTACGCGACCTCACCCGTGCGCGCGAGGACATGAAGCATCTGCAGCGGCAGGCCAAGCAAAGATTGTTGTCGTTTCTGTCACGGCATGGCCACCGCTATAGCGGTAAATCCCGCTGGACCCAAGCGCACTGGCGCTGGCTCGAGGGGGTCAAGTTTGCCTACCCCGTGCAGCAGATCGTGCTGCAGGAATACATCGACACCGTCCGGGCTTGCAGCCAACGTGTGGCCAGCCTGGAGCAGGAGATCGAACGCGCGGTGCAGGGCTGCCCGGTCTGGCCGGTAATCGAAGCGTTGATGGCGCTACGCGGGATTAGCCTGATCGCCGCGGTGACCGTGGTCGCCGAGCTTGGCGATCTGCAGCGCTTCACTGATGCGCCGCAGTTGATGGCGTATCTGGGCCTGGTGCCGAGTGAGCATTCCAGCGGCAAGCGCGAACGACGCAGCGGGATCACCAAGGCTGGCAACAGTCATGTGCGGCGGGTGTTGATCGAGGCGGCCTGGATCTATCGACACCCGGCCCGCAAGACGGCAACGTTGCAACGGCGCGCCGAGCGCACCACTGCCCAGATACAGGAGATCGCATGGAGTGCACAGAAGCGCTTATGTCAGCGCTTCCGTCACCTGACAATGCATGGGAAGCTATCAGTGCAAGTTTGCACCGCGATTGCGCGCGAATTGACGGGATTCATTTGGGCAATCGGCCAGCAGGTAGAGGCCAGACCGCATTGATCGAGACACAGCGCAGTGTGTTTGGGCCAGGGCCGGCAGCGGTGGAGAACCCTCGCGCACACTAAGAGGCAACTGGAAACAGCATAACCCTCGACACTAGACGGAGGCAGCTCCTCGACGAATCGTTTGTCATGCGGTACCCAACCCGCGCATATCAGAATGATCAACCGTCGAAGAACCGCTGGCCCTGGCCCAAACACACTGCAAGTTCAAACAGCATAAACAGGCACCGAGCACTTGACAGGGTCATTACATGAAATACGTTTCGCTAGTCGCTCGATCTTTTGCAGGATCGAATCGGCTATGGCGGCCCAGCGGAACGGCGTGGCGTCGGCGTTGTAGCGCTGCACGAACAAGTCGATCTGCTGACGCAATTGACGCACGCTGGTGAAGGAGTTGCGACGGATCGCGCGTTCAGTGATCAGCGCGAACCACCGCTCGACCTGGTTGAGCCAGGAGCTGTAGGTCGGCGTGAAGTGCAGGTGGAATCGCGGGTGCCGCGCCAGCCAAGTCTTCACCTTGCCGTGCTTGTGGGTGATGTAGTTGTCGACGATCAGGTGCAACTCCAACTTTAGGGCAGCAAACAGCGTGGTCGTGCCGTGACGAACATAGTCATGCGTGACGCCTTCGACATATCCGAACCCCATCGGCAATTACGGGCTGCGTGCGCTCCAGCGCTTGAATCTGGCGCTTCTCATCGACGCACAGTACAAGCGCCGACTCGGGTGGATGCCATACGCTCCGCGGTCCAGCAGCAAGCAGACGAGCTAGCCGCCGAGCGTGCCGCGCGCGAGCGCCTGGCCGGCGAGCTGGCCAAGGTTACCGGACGGCTCGACGCCCGGCAGCAGTTGCTGGCGGACTATCGGACACAGCTCGGCGTGACTGGTCCGACAGCTTGAATGCGTAAGGTTTTGCACAAAAAGGACGGCACTTGCGAAATCGGCGGATTTTCAACCCATTGATTCACAAGGAAAATCCGGAGGAAACCGTAAGATTTTGCACAAAAAGGACGACTACCCC
>NZ_CAJZAI010000033.1 GCF_914271435.1 Cupriavidus laharis
CGGGAATCCAGCGTCTTGCAAGTCCCCCGAAGGGGGACAAAAAGTCACTGGGTCCCCGCCTGCGCGGGGACGACGAATATTTTGCGTTGTCATGAATTCTGGAAACATCAATAGGTTCTGGCTCGACCTGGTTCTGTTTCTGTATGAACGAGCGCCGCGCGGCGATTTGAAAGGAAGTCGCCCCGGGGAAACTCCCCGGGGCGAGTGACTGACTGAGTCCGATTGAGTTCCGGAGGCGCGCCTACCCCGAAGCCAGCACCCCGTACCGGTGCACGCGAATCTGGTTGAGCACGTCGCGCACGCCGAACACGGAGGCCGCGATATCCTCGATCTCATATTTGCTGCGCCTGTTGTTCACGGTGCCTTCCATCGTTACCACGCCGTCACGCACCTGTACGGTAACCTCGCTCACATCGAGCCCGTCTTCGTGCGCGAGCCGCGTGCACACTTCGTCATGGATACGGTCGTCGGGGCGGCGATAGTTGCGAGGGCCTTCGCCGCGGCGATCCCCTGCGTCCCCGCCACGGCCATGCCCGTATCCAGGACGTTGCCACGCCCGCTGATCGTCAAGACCATACATGGCGTAGCGGCCCGGCTCATGGCGCGCATCGCCGCGCGCTTCCCCATACCGTTCCCGCATGGGTTCAGCGCCGGAGGGCCAGCCCCACTCCTCGACATAGACGCCGATCCATTCCTCATCCGGGCCCCAATCCTCCTGGCCCCACGTGCCACGCCCCACTTCGCGCGGCAGCCGTGCTTCGGGATTGCCATGGCGTGCGGAAAGATGGCGCAGGCGCTCGTTTCGCTCATGCGCCGGCAAGCCGCTGTAGCCCTGGTCATTGCTCCCGTACTGGCGCTGGGGCGGTCTGCGCAGGTAGTCGTCGTCGCCGCGCTGGGAGTCGTCATCGCGGCGGCGATAGGGATAATCGCTTCGTCTCATTGGGCTTACCTCCTTTGCCATGCGCCACGGTGGCAATGATTTCAACCGGCGGTAAGAACGACCGCAATAGGACGCGGCGCTTCAGCGGCCTGCCCGTGGCCGGTCAGGCTCCGTCCATGAAGATGTTGCGTGGCCCGAGGCGCTGCCCCAGGTTCGGGCTTTCCATGCGTGCGCCGTCGGTATAGGGGTCAGGACGCCGCTGCTGTGTGGCATCCGGCATATAGGTGCCTGGCTGCGAGGGCGCTGCGGAAGGCTGCGCGGGCACTGTGGAAGGTTGCGATTCCGGCGCAAGGTCCTGGCGCGTGGACGCATTCGCGCCCTGCGTATAAGGATCGAACTTGTCCCCGGCGCGTCCGCCCTGCGTGTATGGATCGGGGGTGCCGCGCGGCGTTGACGGCGATTGCGCCAGAGCAGGAATTGTCGCTGCCGCGAGCGCCGCAGCCAGTAACAGGCGGCTCGGTCGTAAGTGTTTCATGGTTACCTCCGTTCGCGCGCGAAGTGCGCGCCTGTCGCCACTGTCTAGCGAAAGGCATGCCCGGCGTGGAGGCGGCGCATGTGGCGCATTGGCTGGGAACAGAAGCAAACCCCGCTACTGCCGTGGCAGGGCCGGCTGCGCGGCCCTGCCATTCCTGTCGAGCAGGCGGTATTGGAAGGCGGTATTCAGCCCACGCTGGCGCGTGCCGGTTCCTCGGTCCGCGCCAGTACCGGCACCAGCGCCGCGCCCGTGTGGCTGGCCGGCATGCGCTGCAGCGCCTCCGGAGCAGCCGTGCCCACAATGGTGCCGCCGCCCGCGCCGCCTTCCGGGCCTAGGTCGATGATCCAGTCGGCTTCAGCGATCACATCGAGGTCGTGCTCGATCACCACCACGCTGTGGCCGCCGTCGGTGAGCCGGTGCAACACGCGGATCAGCCGCGCCACATCGGCCATGTGCAGGCCCACGGTCGGCTCGTCCAGCACGTACAGCGTGTGCGGCGCCTTCTGGCCGCGGCGCGTGACGTCGTCGCGCACCTTGCTCAGTTCCGTGACCAGCTTGATGCGCTGCGCCTCGCCGCCCGACAGCGTGGGCGACGGCTGGCCGAGCGTCAGGTAGCCCAGGCCCACGTCCTTCATCAGTTGCAGCGGATGGGCGATGTTCGACATCGCGGAGAAGAACTCCACCGCCTCGTCGATCTCCATCGTCAGCACTTCGCCGATATTCTTGCCGCGCCAGGTGACGGCCAGTGTCTCGGGGTTGAAGCGCTGGCCGTGGCAGACATCGCACGGCACCTTCACATCCGGCAGGAAGCTCATGCCGATGGTGCGCACACCCTGCCCCTCGCAGGCGGGGCAGCGGCCGTCGCCGGTATTGAAGGAGAAGCGCGACGCGGTGTAGCCGCGCGCACGCGCCTCCAGCGTGTCGGCAAACAGGCGGCGGATGGTGTCCCACACGCCGATATAGGTTGCCGGGCACGAGCGCGGCGTCTTGCCGATGGGGGTCTGGTCCACTTCCAGCACGCGGTCGATCGACTCCCAGCCCGTGATCGATTCACAACCGTACCAGTCATGGTCGACCTTGAGTACCTTCCTTTCCGCTTTGATGCCCCTGGCTGCAGCGTCCTGCTGCGCGGCATTGCGTGCGCGGCGCGTGGCGGGCGACGACAGCACCGAACGGCCCACCGCATCGAGCAGGTTGGTCATCAGCACATCGCGCGCAAGCGTGGACTTGCCCGACCCGCTCACGCCCGTAATGGCCACCAGCCGCGACAGCGGAATGCGCGCCGTGACATCGCGCAGGTTGTGCAGCGATGCCCCATGCACGGTCAGCCATTCGGGCGGATCAGCCGGCTTGCCGGCAGCGCCGGGTTTCACCGCGCGCCGCGCCTGCAGCGGATGCACGATGGGCCGCGCCAGGAACTGCCCGGTGGTGGAATCCGCTGCCGCGGCAAGGTCCTCCACGCCGCCCTGCGCCACCAGCGTGCCGCCGCGCTTGCCTGCGCCGGGACCGATGTCGATGATGTGGTCGGCACGGCGGATGGTGTCTTCGTCGTGTTCCACCACTACCAGCGTGTTGCCCTTGTCGCCGAGCTTGCGCAGCGCGTCCAGCAGGATCTGGTTGTCGCGCGGATGCAGGCCGATGGTCGGCTCGTCGAGCACGTAGCACACGCCCTGCAGGTTGCTGCCGAGTTGCGCGGCCAGGCGGATGCGCTGCGCCTCGCCGCCCGACAGGCTTGGCGCCGCACGGTCCAGGGTCAGGTAGCCGAGGCCGACTTCCTCCAGGAACTGCAGGCGGCTGCCGATCTCGCTGATGACGTCGCGGGCGATGTCGGCGTCGCGCCCCGTGAGGCGCAGCCCGTCGACCCAGCGGCGCGTATCCGAGACGGTCCATTGCGCCACGTCGACGATCGCGTTCTCGTCAAACGTCACGGCGCGCGCGACCGGGTTCAGGCGCGTGCCGTGGCAGTCCGGGCATGGGGTGTCGCCCACGCCTTCCGGCTCCTGCTCTTCGGACGGCAGGCTCTGCTCGCGGCCGCGGTCGTCGCCGGCCAGCACGGTGTCGTCAAACGCCGCCCGCTGTTCGCGCGTCAGCGTCAGGCCCGTGCCCACGCAGGTCGTGCACCAGCCATGTTTGCTGTTGTACGAGAACATGCGCGGGTCCAGTTCGGGATAGCTCGTGCCGCAAACCGGGCAGGCACGCTTGGTCGAAAACACCTTGACCTCGCCGACATGCGCGGTGCCGTCACCGTTGTGCATGGCGTCGTGCAGGCCGTCCAGCGGCGCCAGCAGGTGCATCACGCCCTTGCCCGCTTCCAGCGCCTGCGCCAGCAAGGCGCGCAGCTGGCCTTCGTTCTCCGGCGAGATCACCAGGTCGCCCACGGGCAGTTCGATGGTGTGCTCACGGAAGCGGTCCAGCCGCGGCCATGGATCGACCGGCAGGAATTCGCCATCCACGCGCAGGTGCGTGTTGCCGCGCGCCTTGGCCCACTTGGCCAGATCTGTATAGACCCCCTTGCGGTTCACCACCAGCGGCGCCAGGAAACCGACATGTTCGCCGCGATGGTCGCGCAGCAACTGCGCGGCAATGGACTCGGGGCTCTGCGAGGTCACCGGCGCGCCGTCATGCACGCAGTGCTGGATGCCCAGCTTCACATACAGCAGGCGCAGGAAGTGCCAGACTTCCGACGTGGTCGCCACCGTGCTCTTGCGGCCGCCGCGCGACAGGCGCTGCTCGATCGCGACGGTCGGCGGAATGCCGTAGACCGCGTCCACTTCCGGCCGGCCCGCCGGCTGCACGATCGAACGTGCATAGGCGTTGAGCGACTCCAGGTAGCGGCGCTGCCCTTCGTGGAACAGGATGTCGAATGCCAGCGTCGACTTGCCGGAACCGGACACGCCCGTCACGACATTGAACTTGCCGTGCGGGATGTCGACGTTGAGCGACTTCAGGTTGTGTTCGTGCGCATTGACGATGCGCACCACGTCCTCGCCTTCGATTGCCCGGCGCGCGCGCCTGGCCTGCAGGGCGGCCTGCAGCGGCACGCCTTCGCCTTCGGCGCGCTCGGCAGCCAGCGTGCCGGCTTCGCCGAGCGCGGCGTCATAGTGGATCAGCGCCTGGCCGGTATGGGACTCGGCGCAGCCCTTCACGTCTTCGGGCGTGCCGGTGCAGACCACGCGGCCGCCGGCGTCGCCGCCTTCGGGACCAAGGTCGATCAGCCAGTCCGCGGCGCGGATCACATCGAGGTTGTGCTCGATCACCACCAGCGAATGGCCTCCGTCCAGCAGCTTGCCGAACGCGCGCATCAGCTTGGCGATGTCGTCGAAATGCAGGCCCGTGGTGGGCTCGTCGAACATGAACAGGCGCTTGGGCGACGTGTCGGGCCGGATCACGCGCCCCTTGGGCTGCGCCGCCTGTGCGGCTTCGGCCAGGAAACCCGCGAGCTTGAGGCGTTGCGCCTCGCCGCCGGAAAGCGTCGGGACCGGCTGGCCAAGCTTCACGTACTCCAGGCCCACGTCGACGATGGGCTGCAGGACACGCAGCACCGCGGCGTCGCCGGCAAAGTAGGCGGCAGCCTCCGACACAGTTAGCTCGAGCACGTCGGCCACGCTCAGCGCGCGCGGCGGCTGGCCCGGCAAGGCGCGCTCGATCTTCACCTCCAGCACTTCGGGGCGGTAGCGGCTACCGTCGCAGTCCGGGCAGCGCAGGTAGACGTCGCTGAGGAACTGCATCTCCACGTGCTCGAAGCCCGAGCCGCCGCAGGTCGGGCAGCGCCCGTCGCCCGAGTTGAAGCTGAAGGTGCCCGCCGTATAGCTGCGCTGCACGGCCATCGGCGCCTTGGCGAAGATCTTGCGGATCTCGTCGAATGCGCCCACGTAGCTGGCCGGGTTGGAACGCGCGGTCTTGCCGATCGGCGACTGGTCGACGAAGACCACGTCATCGACAAGGTCCGCGCCAAGCAGCGCGCGGTGCGTGCCCGGCGATTCGGTGGCCTTGCCGAAATGGCGCGCCATGGCCGGGTACAGCACGTCCTGCAGCAGCGTGGACTTGCCCGAGCCGGACACGCCCGTCACGCAAACCAGCCGCTGCAACGGGATTTCCACCGTCACGTCCTGCAGGTTGTGCTCGGTGGCGCCTTCGAGCACGATACGCGGCACCGTGCCATCGACCGGGCGAAGCTGCCAGTGCGAGGCGTCGGCCACGCGCTTGCGGCCGCCCAGGTATTCGCCGGTGAGCGTGCCCGCGCCGCGGATGTCCTTTGGTGTGCCGTCGAAGATGATGTTCCCGCCGCGCTCGCCGGGGCCGGGGCCCATGTCGATCAGGCGGTCGGCAGCCAGCATCACCGACGGATCGTGTTCGACCACCACCAGCGTGTTGCCGGCGTCGCGCAGACGGTGCATGGCCTCGACGATGCGGTTCAGGTCGCGCGGGTGCAGGCCGATGCTGGGCTCGTCCAGCACGAACAGCGTGTTGACCAGCGAAGTGCCCAGCGCCGTGGTCAGGTTGATGCGCTGCACCTCGCCGCCGGACAGCGTGCGGCTCTGGCGGTCCAGCGTCAGGTAGCCCAGGCCCACGTCGCACAGGTACTTGAGCCGTGTACGGACTTCCGCGAGCAGCAGCTTGAGCGCGTCGTCGAGCATGCTGCTCGAAAGCGTCAGGTCATCGAAGAAACGGCGGATGCGCGCGATCGGCATCAGCATCAGGTCGTGCACGGTCAGGCCGGGCAGCGACTCGAGCTGCGTTCGGTCCCAATCCACGCCGCGCGGCAGGAAGCGCTGCGGCGGGGCGAGCACGGCGTCGGCATTGTCCTTCGAGCCGAGGCGCCACAGCAGCGATTCGGTCTTCAGGCGCGCGCCGCCGCAGGTTTCGCAGGGCGTGTAGCTGCGGTACTTCGACAGCAGCACGCGGATGTGCATCTTGTAGGCCTTGGACTCCAGGTAGCTGAAGAACCGCATCACGCCATACCACTGCTTGTTCCACTGGCCGTTCCAGTCCGGCGAGCCGTGGACGACCCAGTGGCGCTGCGCCTCGGTCAGTTCCGACCATGGCGTGTCGCGCGGGATGTCGGCCCTGGCCGCGTAGCGCATCAGGTCGTCCTGGCATTCCTTCCAGGCCGGCGTCTGCATCGGCTTGATGGCGCCCTGGCGCAACGTCTTGCGCGCGTCCGGAATGACCAGACCGAGGTCCACGCCGATCACGCGGCCAAACCCGCGGCAGGTCTCGCAGGCGCCATAGGCGGAATTGAACGAGAACAGCGCCGGCTGCGGGTCTGCATAGCGCAGGTCGCTGTCCGGGCTGTGCAGACCCGTGGAGAAGCGCCAGATCGGCCCTTCGCCTTCATCGGCCAGCACATAGACGTTGACGCGCCCGCCGCCGCGCCGCAAGGACGCTTCAATGGCCTCCACCGCGCGCGCCTTTTCCACCGAGCCGATGCGGAAGCGGTCCGCCACCACGTCCAGCACCTTGCGCGCACCGCTCGACGATTCGACGACGCGCTGCGCCTGCACGCGGGTATAGCCGCTCACCGACAGCCATTGCTGGACTTCGTCCTCGGTGGTGGATTCGGGCAGCTCGACCGGGAACGTCACCACCAGCCTGGCATCGCGATGCGGCTGGCCTGCGGCCGTGCGCGCGAGCAATTCCGCGTAGATCGTTTCCGGCGAATCATGGCGCACGGGCTGCGCGGTCTGCCGGTCGAACAGTTCCGCGGCGCGCGCGTAGAGCAGCTTCAGGTGGTCGTTCAGCTCCGTCATCGTGCCGACCGTCGAGCGCGAGCTGCGCACCGGGTTGGTCTGGTCGATGGCAATGGCCGGCGGCACGCCGTCCACGCGCTCCACCTGCGGGCGGTCCATGCGGTCCAGGAACTGGCGCGCATAGGCGCTGAAGGTCTCCACGTAGCGCCGCTGGCCCTCGGCATAGAGTGTGTCGAACACCAGGCTGGACTTGCCTGACCCGGACGGGCCGGTCACCACCGTCATCTCGCCGGGGCGAAGATCCAGGTCGACATCCTTGAGGTTGTGCTGGCGGGCGCCCCGAATGCGGATCAGCTGCTTGCTCGACACGTTTTTCTCTTTTGAATCAGGTGGTTAGACGATCAACGCGCAAGGCATGCCGCGCGAGAAAAATACCTTAGCACAGAGGCAGGCGGGCGCCTCGCACACCATTTCGACATCGCGCCAACGTTTGGAAGCCGCGTCTCCCGACCACTGTATATTTGTACAGTTTAACACTATGGAAAAGAACAAGTTACGCTTCTTGCGGCATCAGCGGAAAGCTCTATCGTGGCGGCATGTTCACTTCATGGCGTTTCGTTTATTGCGAATTTCGTTTGTTTCGAATACAGTCGATGCACCGTGCACCGACTGAAACCGACGAGATTCCAAGATGACCGCCAACCTGACCACAATGAGCCTTCCCGGAGAAAAGGAAGTCCAGGCCGCCGAACAAGGGCAGCGCATGCTGGCCGCCTACCTCGCGACCGGCTTCGACATCCAGAAGATCCAGATCTTCGACGACAGGAATGAACCGCACCAGATCGAGTTGCCGACCACTGCGCTGCGACTGCTCGTGGATATCCTGGCCGAACTGGCCGATGGCAATGCCGTTCAGGTTGTCCCGGTTCATGCGGAACTGACCACTCAAGAGGCTGCGGATCTGTTGAATGTGTCCAGGCCATACCTGGTCAGGCTGCTGGAAGACGGCGCCCTGCCATTCCACAAGACCGGAAAGCACCGGCGGGTGCGCTTCCGCGACCTGATGGAATACAAGCAAAAGCGCGACAGGGCCAGTGCTGATGCCATGACCGGGCTCGCCGCGCAGGGGCAGGAACTGGGAATGGGCTACGAGTGAAGCATTCCACGTTCACGGTCTTGTACGATGCCTGCGTCCTGTACCCGGCGCCACTGCGCGACCTGCTCATGTGGCTGGCGCTTTCCGGGAGATTCCGCGCGCGCTGGAGCGCGCGCATCCATGAGGAATGGAAACGCAATCTGCTGAAGAACCGTACGGATCTGTCCCGCCGCCAGCTCGATCGAACATCCGACCTGATGGATGCCGCCGTACCGGACGCGGTGGTGGAAGGCTACGAGGATCTGATCGCGGGCCTCGCGTTGCCAGACCCGGACGACCGCCACGTCCTTGCGGCGGCGATACGTTGCAACGCCAGCGTGATCGTCACGTTCAACCTGGGGGATTTCCCGTCACGCGTGCTGGAGCCGCTCGGCATGGAAGCACAGCACCCGGACGAGTTTGTTGAAAACCTGCTTGATCTCGCCCCTGCGGCAGTGGTCGGCGCTGTGCAGAACCACCGGCGCACGCTTCGAAGTCCTGTGCTGAGCACACCGGCCTATCTCGAGACCTTGCTTAGGCATGGCCTGCCAGGAACGGTGAAAGGGCTAAAGCCCTACGGATCGACCCTGTAGCCGGTCGCGACACTCAATCCAGCAAATGCCCCATCCGCGACCGCTTGGTCGCCAGGTATTTTTCGTTCTCGGCATTGGGCGGCACGATATGCCGCAACTGCTCTTTCACAACGATGCCAGCCTTCTCCAGTGCTGCAGCCTTGAGCGGGTTGTTGCTCATCAGGCGCACGGACTTCACGCCCCACTGGTGCAGCAGGTCGGCAGCAAACGCATAGTTGCGCGCGTCGATGGCCTGGCCGAGCGCCAGGTTGGCATCGACCGTATCGAGCCCTGTGTCCTGCAGCGCGTAGGCGCGGATCTTCTCGGCCAGGCCGATGCCGCGGCCCTCATGGCCGCGCAGGTACAGCAGGATGCCGCGGCCCTCGGCGGCGATCTTTTCCATCGCCAGCTCCAGTTGCGGACCGCAGTCGCACCGGCAGGAACCGAACACGTCCCCGGTCAGGCACTCCGAATGCATGCGAATCAGCACATCTTCGCCCGTGATGTCACCCACGCTGAGGGCAAGGTGCTCGGTGCCCGAATCCACGCCCTTGAAGGCGTGTGCCGTAAATTCACCGAATCGGGTCGGCAGGCGCGCCGAATCGATCAGCGTAATCTCTGTGTCGTTCATACCGGTATTCAAGGAAATCGGGCGCCGGCCGGGCCGGCACCGCTCGATATTATGAGTGGAATTGTATCTTCACGCTTGCCGACGGCGCCGGCAGGCGCTTTGAACCATTTGTTCAGAAGCTTGCAACGGCCTCATCCAAGCGGCAGAGCGGTGCTGTAAAGCACCTGCTTGAGCGCGAAACTCGAGCGGATGTTCAACACACCGGGAATGCGCGTGATCTGGTCAATGATCAGGCGCTCCAGCGCCTCTACGTCAGGTACCACCACGCGCAGCAGGTAGTCGGAGTCGCCCGACATCAGGTAGCACTCCATCACCTGTGGCAGGCTCGTGATGCGGCGCTCGAACGTGTCCAGCGTCTCACGCCGCTGCTTGTCGAGCGAGACCTGGATGAACACCACCACTTTCAGTCCGAGCCGGCGCGCGTCAAGCAGGGTCACCTTGCGTGAGATCACACCGCACTTTTCGAGCTGCTTGACCCGCGCCAGGCATGGCGATGGCGACAGGTTGACCCGGCTAGCCAGCTCGACATTGGTCAGGCTGCCATCACGCTGCAATTCGCTCAGGATCCGGATGTCCGTGGCGTCCAGGTTAATGTCCAGCACGTTACGCTTCCCGTTTGGCAGAATTCAGCATTGTATGCCGCCTCGGGACGATGCAGCCGCGCCGGCGCTGCGCGCGAACACGGCTCAGGGAGCGACTGAGGGCTCTCTTTTCAGCGTGCGCAGCACGAAGGTGGAATGGCTGTGGCGCAGGCCCGGCAGCTTGTACAGCTTGTGCCGCAGGAATTCCTCGTAGCCTTCGGTACCTGCCACTGCGACCTTGATCAGGTAGTCATACTCGCCCGTCAGCAGATGGGCCTCCAGGACTTCCGGCAACTCAGCGAGCGCCTGGCCGAAGCGGTCGAGCATGTCGTCGTCATGCCGCTCCAGCGTAACCTCGATCAGCACCGTATCCGGCAAGCCCAGCGCCTTCTGGTTCAGTAGCGCCGCATAGCCCTCGATCACACCGCTTTCTTCCAATGCGCGCACGCGGTTCCAACAAGGCGTGGCGGACAGGCCAACCTGCTCCGCCAGCCTGGCATTCGACAGCCGGCCATCGCGCCGCAGCTCACGCAGGATGCGGCGGTCGATATCGTCAAGCTTGGAAATGGTTGCCACGGGATTTCTCCATGAAAAAGAATTATCGTCCCCATATTCTATTTCATGAAGATCATTCATCTCCATATTTGGTCAATCAGCAGGAAAATCAGAAGCCAATTTTGCCGGTCCGCTGGTAAATTTACCTGACCGACTCACTTGCTTCCCACGCCACATGCCCGCCTCTTCCAATCCCACCTTGCAGCTGAATTTGCGCCTTGCCGCCGACGATCCCCTTGGCGCCATGGAATGGGTACTGGCCAACGCGCGCCGCACCGGCCTTGCCCTGCAACAGTTGCGCTTCGACGCAGAAGCGCGCCATCTGGTAAATGCCACGCTGACTGCGGCGGAAACCGATCTGCTGCACCTGTTCGTCCGGCGTCTGGGCAACGGCATGGACGTGGAGGTCCTGCTGGCCGATTTCGGCGAAGAGGATCTCGTCGATGCCATTGACGGCCGGGCTATCCCGGCCAGCTTCGAACCCGCCCTGGCCCTGCACGCCTGACCGTCCGCTCAGCCAGGCGGGAGCAGTTCGATGCCGTCCAGCTGCGCGGCGCAGATATCCCGAACGATCGAGACGAAATCCGCCACATAGGGCCGCTGCGAAATCGCGGCGGGAACCGTGGCGTACAACTCGCTCCACAGCCCTTTGGTTCCGATGCGCTTGGCCAGCACGTAATCGTGGTCGACGTAGTTCTTCACGCCCCAGTTCGGCAGCGCCGCCACACCGCGACGGCTGGCGACCAGTTGCAGCACGGCCACGGTCAGTTCGGCGGTACGCCGCTGCAGGTGGATACCGGCAGGTTCCAGCACTTCGCGGATCAGGTCGATGCGCTGCTCGGGCACCGGGTAGGTGATCAGCGTCTCGCCTTCCAGGTCTGCCGCTTCGATGCGGCGCTTGTTGCGCAGCCGGTGCTCGTTGGCCAGTACCGCCAGGATCTCGAAGCGGAACAGCGGTGCCACTTCCAGCCCACGGCGCGTGGCCGGCATGGAGCCGATCACCATGTCCGCGCGCCCTTCGCCAAGCAAGGCGATCGGATCGGCGTGAAAGCCCGCCACCAGGTCGACTTCCACTTCAGGCCAGCGCCGGCGGAACTCGTCCATCACCGGCATCAGCCAGTCAAAACAGGTGTGGCACTCCAGCACCACGCGCAGTTCGCCGCGCGTGTCACCCTTGAGCCGCTCGATATCGCGGTCGGCGGCGCTCACGGCGGCCAGCACCTCGCGCGCCAGCGCCAGCAGGCGCTCGCCGGCAGGCGTGAAGCGCAGCCCCTGGCGCGTGCGATCGAACAGCGGCAGGCCGTAGTGCGCCTCGATGGCCTTGATCTGGTGGGACAGCGCTGACTGGCTCACGTGCACGCGTTCGGCCGCAGTAGCCAGCCTGCCGGATTCCGCAATGGCCACCAGCGAGCGGAAATGCCTGACCTCGATCACGCCCCGCTCCTTTCCACTGCGCGTTGCGCTCGCCTGATATGAAATTCATTCATACTTTGTTTAAAACTTGTCGCTTGATTCATTTTACGGCGAAACCCACACTGTGCGCCAGACAAGACCTTTGGGAGCATCGTCATGGCACGCACACACATCCTCGGCTTTCCGCGCATCGGCGCGCGCCGCGAACTGAAATTCGCGCAGGAGTCCTTCTGGCGCGGCAAAAGCACGGAAGCCGACCTGCGCGCCGTGGCCGCCAGCCTGCGCAACCGCCACTGGCAACTGCAGGCCGACAGCGGCCTGGACTCGGTTGCCACCGGCGACTTCGCCTACTACGACCAGGTGCTGAGCCTGACGGCGCTGCTGGGTGCGCTGCCGCGCCGCTTCGGCTTCGAGGCGGCCAGCCTGACGCTGGCCCAGTATTTCGAACTGGCACGCGGCAACCGCGAGCAGCCGGCCATGGAAATGACCAAGTGGTTCGATACGAACTACCACTACCTGGTGCCGGAACTGGACTCTGCCACCCGCTTCGACGGCGGCCCGGACTGGTTCTTCGAGGAGATCGAAGAGGCGCTGGCGCTCGGCGTGAAGGCCCGGCCGGTGCTGATCGGGCCCGTTACCTACCTGTGGCTGTCCAAGACACACGAGGCCGGGTTCGACAAGCTGTCGCTGCTGCCGCAACTGACGCAGGCCTACCAGCGCATCCTGGCGCGCCTGCAGGCCCGCGGCATCGAGTGGGTGCAGATCGACGAGCCGGCGCTGAGCCTGGATCTCGACGCGAACTGGCTGGACGCCTACGACCACGCCTACGCGGCATTGGCCCGGTCCGGCGTGAAGCTGCTGCTTGCCACCTATTTCGATAGCGCGGCCGACCACGCCGCCCGTGCCGCCGCGCTGCCGGTGCAAGGTTTCCACATCGACCTGGTGCGTGCGCCCGCCCAGCTCGACGCATGGCGCCGGGTGCTGCCGGCGGATGCGGTGCTGTCCGTCGGCGTGATCGACGGCCGCAATATCTGGCGTACCGACCTGCGCCGCGCGCTCGATACGCTGCGGCCGCTGCACGCCGAACTCGGCGAGCGGCTGTGGCTGGCGCCGTCGTGCTCGCTGTTGCACGTGCCCGTGTCGCTGGAACATGAGGTACGTCTTGATGCCGAACTCAAGTCCTGGCTGGCCTTTGCCACCGAAAAGCTGGGCGAGTTGCGCGTGCTGGCCACGGCGCTGAACCAGGGCGAAGCCGCCGTCGCCACCCAGCTCGATGCGTCCGATACCGTGCAGGCTTCCCGCCGCCAGTCGCGCCGCGTGGTCAATCCGCGCGTGCAGCAGCGCCTGGCCACGGTCACGCCTGGCATGGCCGAGCGCGCCAGCCCGTTCAATGCGCGCATCGAACGCCAGCGCCAGGCCCTGCAGCTGCCGCTGCTGCCGACGACCACCATCGGCTCGTTCCCACAGACCGCGGCCATCCGCCAGACCCGCGCCGCCTACAAGCGCGGCGACATCGGCGCACTGGAGTACCTGCAGCGCATCCGCGGCGAAATCGAACTGGCCGTGCGCAAGCAGGAAGCTCTGGGCCTGGACGTGCTGGTGCACGGCGAGGCCGAGCGCAACGACATGGTCGAGTACTTCGGCGAGCAGCTGTGCGGCTATGCTTTCACCGAAAACGGCTGGGTGCAGAGCTACGGCTCGCGTTGCGTCAAGCCGCCCGTGATCTACGGCGACGTGTACCGGCCCGAGCCGATGACCGTGGACACCGCGCGCTATGCCCAGTCACTGACCGATCGCCCGATGAAGGGCATGCTGACCGGTCCGGTCACCATGCTGCAATGGTCGTTCGTGCGCGACGACCAGCCGCGCGCCGATACCGCACGCCAGCTCGCGCTGGCCATCCGCGACGAGGTGTGCGACCTGGAGCAGGCTGGCATCCGCGTGATCCAGATCGACGAGCCGGCGCTGCGCGAAGGCCTGCCGCTGCGCCGCGCCGACTGGGATGCGTACCTGGCCTGGGCGGTCAACGCCTTCCGGCTGTCGGCCGCGGGCGTGGCGGACCAGACCCAGATCCACACGCATATGTGCTATGCCGAGTTCAACGACATCCTGCCGTCGATCGCCGCGATGGACGCGGACGTCATCACCATCGAGACCTCGCGCTCGGCGATGGAGCTGCTGGAAGGCTTCGGCGACTTCGACTATCCGAACGAGATCGGGCCGGGTGTTTATGACATCCACTCGCCGCGCGTGCCGTCGGTGGACGCCATGGAAAAACTGCTGGACCGCGCCTGCGAGGTGGTGCCGCCGCAGCGCCTGTGGGTCAACCCCGACTGCGGGCTGAAGACGCGGAGCTGGGAAGAGACCGAGGCCGCGCTGGCCAATATGGTGTCCGCCGCGCGCAAGCTGCGCGGCCGCCTGGCGGGCCAGGATGCGCTGACGTGGAAGCAGGTATCGCGCCAGCAGGCGGTGCCGCCAGCACACCGCCACAACACGGATTGCGGCTGCAGTACGCGCGCAGCCTGAGCACCGCGCGGCCCGGGACTGTGACCCGGGCACCGCGCGTGCGTCGCTGTGTCACATAGCCGCAGCGGCCCGCGCTTCGTATCCTTGCCGGCTGTCGAATTACACTCAGAGCACCAGCGCCCGTTCCAGGCGGGTGCCGATGTGCCGGCAAAGGGAAATCATGAAACGAGCCACACACTGGCGGCGCGCCGCGGCGCTGCCAGCCGCCGCACTGACCGGCGCTGCCATCGCGCAGACCGCTCCTGCCACGGGAGTGGAGCCGGTCACGCTCCCCACTGTCACTGCCACCGCCAGGGCCGAAGGCTCGCTGACCGCGCCGGGCGTGGCAAAGCAGCGCGAATCGCTGTACCAGTCGGCCGGCTCTGTCGGTTTCGTGGATGCCGACAGCTACGCCAACACCTACGCCAGCAACCTGCGCGATGTGCTCAAGGACGCACCCGGCGTCTATGTGCAGGAGCGCTATGGCCAGGAACTGCGCCTGTCCATTCGCGGCTCCGGCATTGCGCGCGGCTTCCACACCCGGGGCCTGGAAATCCTGCAGGACGGCGTGCCGACCAACTTCGCCGACGGCAGCGGCGACTTCTACCAGATCGACCCGGTCGGCCTGAATGCGGCCGAGGTCTACAAGGGCGGCAACGGCCTGGCCTACGGCAGCACGACGCTCGGCGGTGCCGTCAACTTCACCACGCCCACGGTCTTCACTGCCGAGTCACCCAACCAGGTACGCGTCGACGGCGGCAGCTTCGGCACCGTCCGCGCTGCTGGCCAGGTTTCGCGCCAGATCGGCAATTTCGATTTCCTGGCCAACCTGAGCGTGGACCATTCGGAGGGCTACCGGGACCACGAGCGCGGCCAGTATGAGCAACTCAACGCCAACTTCGGCTACCGTTTCAGCCCCATGGTCGAAACGCGCTTCTATGTGGGCGCCTATGTCGTCGACCAGCTTCTGCCCGGCACACTGTCGCTGCAAGACGCGCTGAACAACCCGACCAAGGCCTCGGCCAGCGCGCTGGCCGGCGACCAGGCGCGCAACACGCGTACCGAGCGGCTGGCCAACGTCACCACGGTCAAGCTGGACAGCGGCCAGCTCGACTTCTCCACGTGGGTCATTCACAAGAACCTGTACCACCCGATCTTCCAGGTCATCGACCAGGACTACTGGACCTATGGCTTCGCGCCGCGCTACACCGGCACGCAAACCATCGGCGGCATGCGCAACGAGCTCATCGCCGGGGCGAGGTTCTTTGGCGGCAACAATGACGCGCGCCAGTATGTCAACGTCTCGGGCAACCGCGGTGCCCAGACCCTCAATGCCAGACAGGATGCCTACAACTACGAGGCCTACCTGGAAGACCGCCTCTATGTGGTGCCCACCGTCGCCCTGATGGCCGGCGCCAAGGCCTACTACAACGAGCGCCGCTACAAGGATTTCGGCGGCCTGCCCGCCAACCCGGTGCCCAAGGCCGACGACACCAGCTACAGCGGTGTGAATCCCAAGTTCGGCGTGCTGTGGGAACCTGCCAAGAACGTGCAGGCCTTTGCGGACATCACGCGCAGCGCCGATGTGCCGGACTTCAGCGACCTGAACCAGACCATCAGCAGCACCACGCAGTTCGTGCCGCTTTCCACCCAGCATGGCTGGACCCTGGAACTGGGCACCCGCGGGCGCCGCGAACGGCTGGCGTGGGATCTTACGCTTTACCGCTCGCTGGTGCGCGACCAGTTGCTGCAGTACACGACCAACCCGAACGTGCCGGCCGCCACCTTCAACGCCAACCGCACCACGCTGCAAGGCGTGGAGCTGGGGCTCAGCGCAGACCTGCTGCAGAACGTGGCCACCACGGCCGACAAGGTCTCGCTGTCGCAACTGTGGAACTACAGCGATTTCCGCTTCGACAACGACGCGCAGTACGGCAACAACCGCATTGCCGGCGTGCCCGAGCACGTGCTGCGCACCACGCTGGCCTACAGCCAGGCGTCCGGGCTGCGCGTCGCCGGCACCATCGACTGGGTGCCGACGGGCGCCTTCGTCGACTACGCGAACACGCTCAAGGTGCCGTCCTACGTGCTGTTCGGCGTGCAGGCCAGCTACGACTTCAAGCATGGCCTGACGCTGTTCCTCGACGCGCGCAACCTCGGCAACAAGCGCTATGTGAGCGACTTCAGCACCGTCACCGATGCGCGCACCGCCAATACGGCGGTGTTCTATCCCGGGACCGGCCGCGCGCTCTATGCGGGCGTGCGATACAAGTTCTGAGTGCGCCGGGAGACCGGCAAGGAGTAGGTGGTGCAAGTCCACTACGATGAAGGAATAGCGAACCACATCGGCCCCGAGCCGTGCGCAGGTCACCGCGAGGTGGTC
>NZ_CAJZAI010000034.1 GCF_914271435.1 Cupriavidus laharis
CTCCGCGCCGATGATAGTGCGGATTACCCGTGTGAAAGTAGGTCATCGCCAGGCTCTTATCCCTCAAAACCCCTCGACAGCGTTCGCTGCGAGGGGTTTTGTCTTTCTGGGCGCTGCTCAGCGCAGTAACTTCCCCAGTTCCTGCCATGCCAGCCTGCCCACCGCAGGCTGCCGCCGTCGCCGTATATCCGTTCGCTTATCTCTGTCGGAAACATCGTCGAACACGCCGTCGCGAAATAGCGTTGTAGATCAGTAACAACCTTGACTTCTCCTCAGGTCATTTCTAGGTTTATCTGTACTCAACGGCGTGCGTAGCGCAACACGCTGCTGTGATAGACCATCCGGTCGGGGAGGGACGACGGTGAACCTGCACAGCAAGTCGATTCTTTGGTCCGCCGTTTTCTGTGCCGCGGTGATCGCAAGTGGCTGCTCGAGGCCCAAGGCTGGCCACGTCCAGGACGAAGCGCAACAGGCCGGCCGCAATGCCGATTCCTTCCGGCATGCGGCAGAAGACTATTTCCGCGACATGGACCGGGGCGTGGCCCTGACAAAGGAAGAGATCCAGGGCCGCAACATGTGGATCGTGTGGACCGGTGGCAATGACCGGTTCTGGGACGCGATGACCAACTATACGTTCGGCGCGTTCGACCTGCTCAAGTCGATCAGCTCCCATCCGACCCAGGGCTATTCGCGCGACAACCGCTGGACCTACCTCGGCCTGCTCAACGAGCCGTGCTTCAGCAGGCCAACCGGGCCGGATCCGCAGCGTTTTGGCTTGTGGCTGGACCAGCGAGCCAAGGATTGCCCGGCTGATCCGTTCGAAAACGAGCAGGCGTACCCTGGCGTCAAGACCGGGGCGCGCGGCACGACATTCTCGAATGGCCAGAAGCTTCCGGTCGGCTCGTACTACGGCTATCCGACCGGCATTGTCGGCCTGCGCCTGTTCCCCAATCCCGCATTCGACGAGAAAGCCGCCAAGGCCTGGGACCCGGAGCGTTACTACACGGATCCGTCCTACTACAACCGGGCCGATCTCATCCGGCCTTACCGTGTAGGGATGTCTTGCGGGTTCTGCCACATTGGCCCGAGCCCGATCCACCCGCCAGCGGATCCCGAGCATCCGCAATGGGCCGAGCTCAGCTCCACCGTCGGGGCGCAGTACATGTGGGTCGATCGCCTCTTCATCCACAACGCCGCCACGCCCGCGGGCAAGCAGAACTACATGTTCCAGCTCGTCCACACGTTCCGGCCGGGAGCGATGGATACCTCGCTGGTCTCGACCGACAACATCAACAACCCGCGTACGATGAACGCCCTCTATGACCTGATGGCGCGCATGGGCGTGGCCAAACGGATCGGGCAGGAGACCATCGCCGGCGGAGAGAAGAACAACAAGCAGCTGAATGATTTCGTCCAGAGCGGGCCGCTTTCGGAGTTCTTCAAGGCGCCCGATACGGTCTGGACGCCGCACGTGCTCAAGGACGGTGCCGATTCCGTCGGCGTGCTCGGCGCACTGAACCGCGTCTACCTGAACATCGGCCTGTTCAGCGAGGAATGGCTGCTGCACTTCAACCCGATCCTCGGCGGCAAGTCGATCTCGCCGATCGAGATCGCGGTGGCGCAGAAGAACTCCGCGTACTGGCGCGCGACGGAGGCAGGCTCGTTCAACATGGCCGCGTTCCTGCTGAAATCGACGCCGGCCGACCACCTCGCCGATGCGCCCGGCGGCAAGGCCTACCTGGCCGATCCTGCCACGCCTGATGGCGCCCGCCTGCTGAACCGCGGCAAGACCGTGTTCGCGGAGACCTGCGCGCGCTGCCATTCAAGCAAGGGGCCACCGCCACCGGCCGACCTGCAGATGCGCAACTGCGGCGGCGACAAGTACATCGGTTGCTTCCAGCGCTACTGGAAATGGACCCAGACGGACGACTACAAGGCAAAGATGCGCGACATCGTCAACGCGCCGGATTTCCTTGCCAACAACTACCTGTCCAGCGATGTCCGCGTGCCGGCCACCCTGCTGCGCACGAATATCTGCAGCCCGCTGGCCACCAATGCGATCCGCGGCAATATCTGGGACAACTTCTCGTCGCAGACCTACAAGAGCCTGCCGTCGGTGGGCTCCGTGACGCTGCACGACCCGTTCACGGCCGAGCGCTGGCAGTACCGGATGCCGGCCGGCGGGCGCGGCTACACGCGTGTGCCGTCGCTGATCAGCATCTGGTCGACGGCGCCGTTCCTGCTCAACAATGCGCTCGGCCCGTTCAGCAGCGATCCTTCGGTCAAGAACCGCATGCAGGTATTCGATGCATCGATCGAGCAGCTTCTCTGGCCCGAAAAGCGCGACCACGACACAGTGCTTGGCACGAAGGTGCCGGGCGTTATTGACCGCACCACGGCACGCAGCCAGATCACGATCCCGGTTGGCTTCGTGCCGGATGCGCTGCGGCCCATGGAGGACCTGCTGCACCGCTGGGTGCCATGGCTGGTGGGCGAGGGTGGCGACGTGACCATCGGCCCGGCGCCGGCCCGGATGCCGGTGAACCTGCTGGCGAACCTGCAGCCGTTGTCGGAGACGTCGGATCCGGTCGCCAAGGCCGACCACGCGGCCAAGGTGCTCAAGCTGCTGGTGAAGCTCAAGGGAGACCTTGCTTCGGTGCCCGAGGGCGCGACCGACGACGACTTGCGCAGGATCTATGCGGATGTGGTCAAGCCGATGCTGTCGCTCAGCAAGTGTCCGGATTTCGTGGTCAACCGCGGCCACTACTTCGGTACCGCGGAGTTCAACAACCAGGACGGCCTGAGCGCCGATGAGCGGGCGTTCGGCAAGGAGCCTGTGCTGAGCGACGACGACAAACGGGCCTTGATCGCCTTCCTGAAGACGTTCTGACAATGCAGGGCCGACGGCGTGGCGGGGGGCTATGTCTGGGCAAGATGAAACGGAATGGGACTACGTAGTCGTCGGGTCCGGCGCTGGCGGCGGTACGCTGGCCGCGCGCCTGGCAGAGGCAGGCATGCGCGTGTGCGTGCTGGAGGCCGGCTGCGATGCGCGCGTGCATGAGATGTCGTGCATGCCCGAGGACTACGACGTGCCGGGCTTTCACGCCTGCGCGAGCGAGAATCCGGCCATGGCGTGGAACTTCTTCGTGCGCCACTATGCCGATGACGCGCAGCAGCGCCGCGATCCCAAATGCGGCCCGTCCGGCGTGTTGTACCCGCGCGCAGGCGCGCTGGGCGGCTGCACCGCGCATAACGCGCTGATCTTCCTGTATCCGCACGACGCGGACTGGGACTACATTGCCGACCTGACCGGCGATCCGTCCTGGACGGCGACACGCATGCGCCGGTATGCGAAGCAGGTCGAGCAATGCCGCCACCGCCCGCTGTGGAACCTGGCCCGCCGGCTTGGCCTGGACCCTACGCTGCACGGCTGGGACGGCTGGCTACACACAGAACGTGCGATGCCGCTGGAAGCGCTGGCCGACGACGCCCTGGTCCGCCTCATCATCGGCTCGATGGAGCTGGCCGCGCGAAGCGTGCCAAGGCGCTTGCGCGCGTGGCTGCGGCTGATCCGCTGGCAGGGCGATCCCAATTCGCGGCTCTGGGGACGGCGCTGCTTTCACGGCGTGTGCTACACCCCGCTGACCACCCAGCGCCACGCGCGGCACGGCACGCGCGAACGCCTGCTGGACGTGGCGCAGCGGCATCCGGCCATGCTCCGTATCGAACTGGACGCCCTGGCCACGCGCGTGCTCTTCGACGGCCAGGGCAACGCTTGCGGCGTGGAGTACCTGAAGGGCAGGCATCTCTATCAAGCCCATGCCAGGCCGAACGAACAGCCTGGAGAACGGTGCCAGGTCCGCGCACGGCGCGAGGTGATTCTTGCGGGCGGCGCTTTCAACACGCCGCAGTTGCTGATGTTGTCCGGCATCGGGCCGGCGGCGCATCTGCGCGAACACGGCATCCCGGTGCGGGTGGACTTGCCCGGGGTCGGCCGCAACCTGCAGGACCGCTATGAGATCGGCGTCGTGAACCGGATGTCGCGCTCATGGGAGGTGCTTCAGGGCGCAAAGTTCGTGCGTGACGACGCGCCGTACCGCAGCTGGTTCGATTCGCGCGATGGCGTCTACACCACGAACGGCGTGGCGACGGCGGTGATCCGCCGCTCGGGCCGGCGCACGCCGGTGCCGGACATCTTCTGCATGGCGTTGCTGGAGCGCTTTGTCGGTTACTACCCGGGCTACTCGAAAGTCTTTGCAGAGAACGACAATGTGCTGACCTGGGCGATCCTCAAGGCGCATACGCGCAACCGCGCCGGTATCGTGTCGTTGCGCTCGTCCGATCCGCGCGACATGCTCGATATCGACTTCCGGTATTTCGACGGTGCGGATGACCCGAACGGCGAGGACATGCGCGCACTGATCGGCGCCATCCGCTTTGTGCGTGGCCTGGCGCAGCCGCTGGCGGAGCAGGGGTACATCGCACACGAAGAGCTGCCAGGCGCGCATGTCGAGAGCGATGAGGCGCTGGCCGGCTACATCCGCGACAACGCCTGGGGCCACCATGCATCGTGTTCGTGCCCGATCGGCGCGCGCGCGGCGGGCGGCGTGCTCGACAGCAGCTTCTGTGTGCATGGCACGCGCGGGCTGCGTGTCGTCGATGCATCGGCATTTCCGCGCATTCCGGGCTTCTTTCCGGTCAGCGCCATCTACATGATGGCCGAGAAGGCTGCAGACGTACTGCTGGCCGCGGCGCAGGCAACGCCGCCCCTGCAATTCCAGACGGGAGATCGCCATGGCATACGACGTACACAGGCTCCTGCAAATGCAGCAGGCCGAACTGGATGACCTGTTCCGCAACAGTCCTGCCGGCGATATCCCGAATGGCGAAGCGAAGGGCACGGCCATCATCTCGCCTGGCACGGCATTCAGCGAAAGCATGGCGCGCATGGTCAGCCTGTTCGCGTGGCAGGGCAAGGTATTCGATGCCAGCCGCGGCGTGCTCAAGAACCGCATCACGCCATTCGGCCTGGAGGCCATCCTGGCCAAGGTCTACAAGGCGGATAGCTGGCTCGACCAGAAGGAATGCATCGTGCTCGACTACTCGGAGACCTCGCTGGTGGCGCATTGGATCCGCGACGAGATCCGCTGCATTGCGCCGGGCGTGTACCTGGGCAAAGTGTATTGGGACAAGGCCCGCCTGATCGATTTCTGCCTGGAATTCTGATCTCGCCATGAAGCGCAGAGCGTTCGTCTTCGGCGGTGTCGGCGCAGTCGGGGCCTTGCTCGTCGGCTGGACCGTGCTGCCAGTGCGCCAGCGCCTGACCACGTCGGCGCCGCTGCCAACGGAGGGCACGGAGGTCGCGCTGAACGGGTGGGTCAAGATCGACGCGGACAACAGCGTCACCATCATGATGTGCCGCTCGGAGATGGGGCAGGGCGTGCATACCGGCCTGGCGATGATCCTGGCGGACGAGCTCGATGCCGACTGGAGCCGCGTGCGCGTGGAGAACGCGCCCCCGGACAAGATCTTCAACAACCTGCAGGTCGTCGTGGACGGGCTGCCTTTCCATCCGGACGACCATCGCCTTTTCCGCCGCTTTGCGGACCACGTCACGCGCAAGCTGATGCGCGAGATCGGCGAGATTGCTACCGGCGGTTCCTCCGGTCTCAGCGACCTGTGGATGCCCATGCGCGAGGCCGGCGCCTCGGCGCGGGCCATGCTCGTGGCCGCGGCGGCGCAACGGTGGCGCGTGACCGCGTCGGAGTGCCGCACGGAAAGCGGCAAGGTACTGCATGGCACCGGGCAATCCATGACATTCGGCGAGCTGGCCGCTGCGGCCGGCCGCCAGCCCTTGCCAGACAAGGTACAGCTCAAGGATCCGTCGGCGTTCCGCCTGGTCGGGCGGCCGTTGCACAGGATCGATGCAGCGGCGAAGACGGACGGCTCGGCCCGCTTCGGCATCGACGCCTTGCCTCCCAATCTGCTGTACGCCAGCGTGCTCATGTGCCCGACGGTCGGTGGGCGCGTGAAGCATGCGGAGGTCGGTGCAGCATTGGCGCAGCGCGGCGTCGTGAAAGCGTTCGTGGTGCCGCCTTTCGACGGGGGCACGGGCGGCGTGGCCGTGATCGCCGATAACGCGTTTCGCGCGATGCAGGCGCTGGACGTGCTGAAGGTCGACTGGGATCCAGGCCGGGCAGCCGGCGCATCGAATGCCCGGCTGATGGCGCGCATCGTCGCGGCACTGGATCGCGATGACGGCCATGACTACTACACGCGTGGCGATGTGGATGCAACACTGCGCGGCGCCGCGAAGGTGATCAGCGCGGAGTATCACGTGCCATATCTCGCGCACGGTGCCGTCGAGCCTATCAACTGCACGGTCCAGTACAGGGACAATGCCGCGACGGTGTGGGTCTCGACACAGGTGCCCGGCATTGCCCGCGCCCATGCGGCGAGAGTCCTTGGCCTGCAGCCTGGCCAGGTGGACTTGCAGGTCATGATGCTGGGCGGCGGCTTCGGGCGACGCCTTGAGGCGGATTTTGTCTCGCAGGCGGCCGCGATCGCGCGCGAGGTCAAGGGGCGGGCGGTGCAGACCATCTGGACGCGCGCGCAGGACATGACCCATGACTTCTACCGGCCCGCATGCGTGGCCCGGCTGCGGGCCGGCCTTGATGGCGACAGGCGGCTCGTAGGCTGGCACGCACGCTCGGCAGGGCAGGCCGTGGTACCGGAGATGCTGGCGAGAGACTTTGGCTTCCCTCGCATTCCCATCGACAAGACGGTGGCGGAAGGCGCATACGACCAGCCTTATGCGTGGCCGGCGGCCCGTGTTTCTCATACGAATGTCGATCTTCCCATTCCGGTGGGCTTCTGGCGCTCGGTCGGGCACTCGCACCAGGCGTTCTTCACGGAGTGCTTTCTCGACGAGATAGCGGTGGCGGCGGGCAAGGACCCGGTTGCGTTCCGTGCCGGCCTGCTCGGCGAGCATCCGCGCCACCTGGCCGTGCTGCAGCGCGTGGCAGCCTTGTCGGGGTGGGGCGAGCCGATGGCGCGTGCGGCCGATGGCATCGCGCGCGCACGTGGCGTGGCACTGCACCAGTCGTACGGCACGATCGTCGGGCAGGTGGCGGAGGTGTCGGTCGCGGCGGACAAGACGATCCGCGTCCATCGCGTGTTCTGCGTGATCGATTGCGGCACTCCCGTCAATCCCAACCTGATCCGCCAGCAGGCCGAGAGTGGCATCATATTTGGCTTGTCCGCCGCGCTATACCAGGAAGTTTCCTTCGTGGACGGCATGGTGCAGCAGAAGAACTTTCATGATTTCCCGGTCGTACGCATGGCCGATTGCCCCGTGATCCAGACCGACATCATTACCAGCGCCGAGGCGCCTCAGGGCGCGGGAGAAGTCTGCACACCACCCATTGCGCCGGCGGTGGCCAACGCGCTGTTTGCACTGACCGGCCAGCGGCTGCGGGCGCTGCCGCTGAAGCTTGCCTAGCCGAGGAGGACAACCATGGCGACCCTCAACGTGAACGGCAAGGTGGTCAGCGTGGATGCGGAACCCGACATGCCGCTGCTTTGGATACTGCGTTGCGACCTGGCGTTGACCGGGACGAAGTTCGGCTGCGGCGTCGGCATCTGCGGTGCCTGCACGCTGCATGTGGACGGAAAGGCCGAACTCGCATGCCAGTTGCCGATGTCGGCGCTGCGCCCGGCCATGAAGATCACGACCATCGAAGGGGTACGGGGCAAGGAGGCCGACGCCGTCAGGGCGGCGTGGCTGGATGTCGACGTGGTCCAGTGCGGCTACTGCCAGAGCGCACAGATCATGGCCGCCTGCGCGCTGCTGAAAGCCAAGCCGAAGCCGACCGATGCGGACATCGACGCGGCCCTGGGGAATATCCTCTGCCGCTGCGGCACCTATCCGCGCATCCGCGCAGCAATCCACCAGGCGGCCGGGCAGGCGCCGCGCGGCTGAGTCTCCCGGGCGTGACCGGACTCAGCCCGGGCTCGACTGTGACGTCGCCGCATGTCCGGGCTTGCGCAGCATCTTGTCGACCTCGCCGGCATGCAGTTCTTCGATCTGGATCTGCTGGCGCGCATATTCTTCCAGCGCCACCGAGCGGCCTTCGACCAGGCCGAGCAGTTCGCGGTACAACTCCAGCGCCAGCATCTCCGTCGCCAGGGACTCGCGCAGGATCGAACCGATATCGAACGTATGGCTGTCCAGCAGCTTGCCGATGCCCAGCGACGGGTAGGCGCCCAGGGTGGTGATCCATTCCCCGGCCTGGTGGGCATGCAGAAGCGATTCGTTGGCCTGGTCGCGCAGCCACGACACGATCGGGATGCGGCCAAAGCCGAACACCAGGAACGAATAGTGCGTGTAGCGCACCACGCCGGCGAGCTCGGTTTCGAGTATCCGGTTGAGCACGCCGACGACCTTGTCTTTTTCGAGTTCCGTCATGGCAATCCTTCCAGCAGCGTGGTATCAGGGGTACTGTGCAGCGCCGCCATCGGCCAATGCGAGCGGCCGCCTTGATGCACCCGTCGTGCGGGCTGTTTCATTCTAGTCGGCAGGCGTACACTGTCCGCCATTTCCGCGCTTCGGATTGGCAGCCACACCCGCACGGAGCAAAACCGTCCTGTCATCAAGACAGGCGGCCAGGAACGCGGAAGGGGGAAGAGATCCTCGCCTTAGGTTTTTTCTTACTCAGCCATGAAGTAAACCTATTTCCGCCCTGTGTGGATAAACAGTACGCTATTGAGGGCGGCGCTTGGGCCCCAAGGCTGAGCCGTGCGGTTGGGAGCATACGATCTAATAGCGAATGATCTGGGTGCAAACGAACCAAGGAGGGAACACATGTCGACCGAAGCGAAGTGTCCGTTCAATCACGCTGCCGGCTCGGGGCCATCGAACCGGGATTGGTGGCCCAATCAGTTGAACCTGGGCATCCTGCGCCAGCGCTCTTCCCTGGCCGATCCCATGGACAAGGGATTCAACTATGCGGAGGAGTTCAAGAGCCTGGACCTGGCGGCGGTGAAGAAGGATCTCACCGCGCTGATGACTGACTCGCAGGACTGGTGGCCGGCGGACTTCGGCCACTACGGCGGCCTGTTCATCCGCATGGCCTGGCATGCTGCCGGCACGTACCGCATCGGCGACGGCCGTGGCGGCGCGGGCTCGGGGCAGCAGCGCTTTGCGCCGCTGAACAGCTGGCCCGACAACGTCAACCTCGACAAGGCGCGCCGGCTGCTGTGGCCGATCAAGCAGAAGTACGGCAGGAAGATTTCGTGGGCTGACCTGATTGTCCTGACCGGCAACGTCGCGCTGGAATCGATGGGCTTCAGGACCTTTGGTTTTGGCGGCGGGCGCGAGGATGTGTGGGAACCGGACAAGGACGTCTACTGGGGTTCCGAGACCACGTGGCTGGCCGACAAGCGCTACTCCGGCGTGCGCGATCTGGAAAACCCGCTGGCCGCCGTCCAGATGGGCCTGATCTATGTGAATCCGGAAGGCCCGAACGGCAACCCCGACCCGGCCGCGGCAGCCGTGGATATCCGCGAGACCTTTGCCCGCATGGCCATGAACGACGAAGAGACGGTTGCGCTCATCGCCGGCGGCCATACCTTCGGCAAAACCCACGGCGCCGGCCCGGCGTCCCATGTGGGGCCGGAACCGGAAGCCGCCGGACTCGAAGAGCAGGGCCTTGGCTGGCGCAGCAGTTTTGGTTCGGGCAAGGCCGGCGACGCCATCACCAGCGGCCTGGAGGTAATCTGGTCGAATACGCCGACGAAGTGGAGTAATAACTACTTTGAGACACTGTTCGGCTATGAGTGGGAGTTGACGAAGAGCCCGGCCGGCGCCCATCAGTGGAAGCCCAAAGGCGACGCAGGCGCCAATACAGTACCGGACCCGTTCGACCCGTCCAAGCGTCGTGGGCCGACTATGCTGACCACGGATCTTTCCCTGCGGGTTGACCCGGCCTACGAGAAAATCTCAAGGCGCTTCTACGAAAATCCGGATCAGTTGGCCGATGCCTTCGCGCGTGCGTGGTTCAAGCTGACACACCGCGATATGGGCCCACGTGCGCGCTACCTCGGCCCGGAAGTCCCCGCCGAAGAGCTGATCTGGCAAGATCCTATCCCCGCCCTCGATCACATGCTGGTCGACCACCAGGACATTGCCGCCCTCAAGAGCAAGATCCTGGCGGCGGGGCTGCCGGTGTCACAACTGGTGTCGACGGCTTGGGCTTCGGCGTCGACCTTCCGCGGCTCCGACAAGCGCGGCGGTGCCAATGGCGCGCGCATTCGCCTGGCGCCGCAGAAGGACTGGGAGGTGAACCAGCCAACCCAGCTTGCGCAGGTGCTGGAAGCCCTTGAAGGCATCCAGAACGCGTTCAACAGCGCCCAGACCGGCGGCAAGAAGGTGTCGCTGGCTGACCTGATCGTGCTGGCCGGTTGCGCCGGCGTCGAGCAGGCAGCGAAGCAGGGCGGCCACGACGTGAAGGTTCCCTTCACGCCGGGGCGCATGGATGCCGCGCAAGAGCAGACCGAAGTCGAGAATTTCCGGGTGCTTGAACCGATTGCCGACGGCTTCCGCAATTACCTGAAGGGTACGTACGCAATCCCGGCCGAGACGCTGCTGGTCGACAAGGCCCAGCTGCTGACGCTGACCGTACCGGAGATGACCGTGCTCGTGGGCGGCATGCGTGCCCTGAATACGAATTTCGGCCAGACGCAGCACGGTGTCTTCACCGACCGTCCGGAAACGCTGACCAACGACTTCTTCATCAACCTGCTCGATATGGGTACGGAGTGGAAGCCGGTATCGGACAGCAAGGATGTGTTCGAAGGTTACGACCGGGCAACGGGCAAACTGAAGTGGACTGGTACGCGTGTCGATCTCATGTTCGGCGCCAACTCCGAGCTGCGCGCCGTGGCCGAAGTCTATGGCTGCTCGGATGCCAGGGAGAAGTTCGTTCGGGACTTTGTCGCGGCGTGGAACAAGGTGATGAATCTGGACCGCTTCGAGGTCGACAACTCTTGAGCATCGGCTGACGAGCAATGCGTAGCCAGCACGGCCGGTCGCAAGACCGGCCGTTATTTTTCCAACATGTCCCGTGGACGGCCTTGCCACGAAGTCACGGTGGTGCATCATAATTGGCATGTAGATCGAGTCGTCCCAAGGCGGTTTCGCGGAGGAGGCCCGTATGCCGCAGGTTCCTACTACGGAAATGACGATCCGGCGAAGCCTGGCCGGTACCTGACCATGGCGCTGCCGGCCAACCTGCCTTGTCGGCTGCTGACGGTGGCGCTGCTGCTTGGCGGCTGCGCACGGCTGGGACCGGACTTCCAGGCGCAACAGGAGCCGTGGACAGGGCAATGGAGCAGTCCCGCACTCGAGCAAGCCACGCAACTGCGGCGGCAACCGGATCTGCGACAGTGGTGGCAGGTTTTCAGCGACCCAGTCCTCGAAAAGCTGATTGCCGAGGCCGATGCCAACAATGCCGGCGTCAGGATCGCCGGCCTGCGGGTGGTGGAGGCCAGGGCCCAACTGGGCATTGCGCAGGCAGGTCGTTATCCGCAGGTCCAGCAGGCCAGTGCGGAAGCGCTTTACGTCCATAGCCGGCAGTCGGCTGCCACGGTCCAGACCAGCCGTGTCTGGCAGTACAGCGCCGGGCTGGACGTTGGCTGGGAGCTGGACTTCTGGGGGCGCTTCAGTCGCGCGATCGAATCGGCGGATGCAGCCTACTTTGCCTCGCGGGCCATCCATGAGGACGTACTGGTGCTGCTGCACGCGCAGCTGGCCCAGACCTACTTCACGCTGCGCGCCGCACAAGCGCGGCTGCGCATCGCGCGCGAGAATGCCCGGCTGCAGAAGCGCAGCTACGAAATCACCGAGCGCCTGTTCAAGGGGGGCGAGAGCGATGAGCTGGACCTTCAGCAGGCGAAGACGCAATACCTTGGCACCCTGAGCAGCATTCCCGAACTGGAAAGCCAGATTCTGCATGCGCGCAATGCACTCGCGATCCTGATTGGGCGCCCGCCAGCGCCAATGCAGGAAATTCTGGATATGCCGGAGAAGGAGGGCGTGGTTCCGCTCATCGATCGCGCCGTGCTGCAGGATGTCCCGGCCAGCCTGCTGCTGCGCCGGCCGGACATCCGCGCCGCCGAACTGCAGGTGGCCGCGCAATCGGCGCTGATCGGCGTGGCCAAGGCCGATCTCTATCCGTCCCTGACCCTGCTCGGCAGTATCGGCTGGTCGGCCACCTCGCTGCCCGGCACACCCAACGGCTTTGTGCTGATAGGGGGGCCGAGCCTGCGCTGGAACGTCTTCGACTACGGGCGCATCCGCAACAACGTGCGCATACAGGACGCCCGCTTACAGCAGCTCATCGTGGCTTACCAGGACAGCGTGCGCCAGGCCGCGCGCGAAGCGGACGATGCCGCCAGCGGCCTGCTCAAGGCGCTGGAGCGAGAGGCGATCCTGGGGGAGGCGGCGACGGCCGCCAACCGATCGCTGACCCTGGCCAATGCCCTGTTCCGCGAGGGGTATTCGGATTTCCAGCGCGTGCTGGATGCCCAGCGCGCGCTGTTTGCACAGCAGGATGCCTACCTCGTCAACCGCAGCACTGCCGTGGGGTATCTCATCGCCCTGTACAAGGCGCTCGGCGGCGGCTGGCAATCCGAACAGCCGCTCGTCGATGCGGCGACACGGCAGCAGATGGAGCAACGCACCGACTGGGGCGGACTGATCGACGAGGCAGCGAGCGAGCCAACCGGCAAACGCTCATCCATACAGGGAGGCAGACCTGATGAGTGACGCCGCACCACCGGCACCGCCGCCACCGGTGCCCGCACCCGCACCCTCTGCAGATCCGGCGCGCAAGGGCGTGAGATGGGTAGTGGCGCTGATCGTACTGAGCCTTGCGTGGTATCTGTTCGCGGATCGCTTTACGCCCTACACGCAGCAGGCGCGCATACAGGCCTTCGTCGTTCCGGTCGCTTCGGAGGTGTCCGGCCGCGTGACACGCGTGCTGGTGCACAACAACCAGGACGTGCAGGCAGGCGCTGTCCTGTTCGAGGTCGATCCGCAGCATTACCGCATCGCGGCGGATCGCGCGCGCGCGGATCTGGAATCCATGCGCCGGCAGATCGGTGCGAGCACCGCGGGCATCGCCTCGGCACAAGCCGCGCTGCGTGCCGCCCAGGCGAACGAGGTCAAGGCGCGCCAGGATAGCGAGCGTCTTGAACGCTTGTACAGCGAGGATCCAGGCACCGTATCGCTGCGACGGCTCGAGGTGGCACGGGCCACCCACACCCAGGCTACCAGCCAGGTGGACGCGGCCCGTGCGGAGGTGGAGCGTGCGCGCGAGCAACAGGGTGGCAGCGAAGAGGACAACGCCAAGATGCGCAGCGCGGCGGCAGCGCTGGAGAAGGCCGAGCTGGACCTTGCCAATGCGCAGGTGCGCGCGCGCACCGCCGGCCTCATTACCGACCTGCGCACGGAAGCCGGCCAGTACGCTGCCGCCGGCAATCCGGTCATGACGCTGATCGCCATCCATGACATCTGGATCAGCGCAGACATGACCGAGAACAATCTCGGCCATGTCGAACCGGGAACACCGGTGGGGATCGTGCTGGATGCCTTGCCGGGCAGGGTACTCGCGGGCCGTGTCCGCAGCGTTGGCTACGGTGTCAGCGCTGGCCAGAGCCCGCCACCGGGCAGCCTGCCGACGGTCCAGAACAGCCGCGACTGGCTGCGCCCGGCCCAGCGCTTTCCGGTGACCGTCGAGATCGACAAGGGCGAACTGGCGACGCTGAAGGGCATCCGCGTGGGCGGGCAGGCCGAGGTCATGGCATTCCCGACCGAAGGCAATCTCTTGAATCCGCTCGGCCGCTTGTTCCTGCGCGTGATGAGCTGGCTGTCCTATGTCTACTGAAGGCGTCGTGACCGGCGAGACGGCCGTCCGCGGACGGCGAGCGCTGCGCCTGGCCATCGGTACCGCGCTTTGTCTCGCCACGAGCTACGGGTTGGGCTGGCCAATTCCGATGGTGGCGCCCGTGATGGGCGCGTTCGTGCTCGCCTCCCTCGATCGGCCGTTGTCTGCCAGGGCAGGCGTGGGACTGGCATTGGTGGCCATGCTGGCCACTGGCAGCGGGCTGCTGGTCGTTCCGTTCCTGAGGCAGTACCCGTCCAGCGGCGTGCTGATGACCGGGCTTGGCCTGTTCCTGGCATTTCGCCAAGGCCTGCGTAGCGGCAACGGCCTGGTCGGCACGTTCCTGGCGGCCGGCCTGACCATGGTCTCGGTGGCTGGAACCGCAGACATCGGTCTGGCCATCACCGTGGTGGCCGCACTCGTCAAAGGGCTGCTGCTGGCGGTCGCGGTCCTGGCCCTATGCTTCCGGCTGGTTCCCGAACCGGCAGCCGGATCGGCCCGGCAGCGCGCCCCGGCAGTGTCGCAGAGCGCTGCCGACTGGATGGCGTTGCGCGCGGCACTTGTGGTCATGCCGCCTGTCCTGCTGGCGCTGGCAGACCCGGCCGCCTATATGCCAATCCTCATGAAGGCCGTCAGCCTGGGCCGGCAAAGCTGCACGACGGCGCGCGGCGCCGCGCGCGAACTGCTTGGGTCCACGCTGCTGGGGGGACTGCTGGCCATCGTGTTCTGGTGGGCCCTGGGCCTGTTCGTGCATCTGTGGATGTTCTTTCTCTGGATGCTCCTGTTCGCGCTACTGCTGGCGCGCAAGCTCTTCGCGGGGCCGTCCACACGGTTTTCGCCAGGCTTCTGGCTCAACACGCTGGTGACGCTGATCATCCTGCTGGGCCAGTCTGTCGAGGACAGCGCGGCAGGCAAGGACGTCTACCATGCCTTCGCTGTCCGCATGGGCCTGTTCATCGGGGTGACGCTGTACGCCTGCCTGATGCTGGAACTGCTTGACCAGCGTAGCCGCGCCTCGTCCCCCATGACCTGACGCCGCCTTATGGGCGCACCGGCAAAATTCCTTCCAATTCGTGAAATGGGTTCTAAAGGCGGGACAACGGCTGCCGATAATCACTGACGTACCGAAATCCTGATCCTTGACGGGGCTGCTTGAAACCCGTGTTTCCATAGATCAGGGGTTTTGTCTACCCCTCGCCCTAGTGAAACAGGGGGATTGCGTTGTGAATGTCAATGCTGTGGCTTGTTTTCCAGCGCGATCTTTCGCGGCCGTAATAGAATTGGTTTCCCATCGATGCACCCCCCCTGCGGCAGAATAGTTGTCGCCCCGATAGGAACTTGAATCTTTCCTGATTTCAAGTCTCTTAGTGGCGGTGGAAGGCCGGCGCCGAAGGCGCCGGCCCCCTTGCCGC
>NZ_CAJZAI010000035.1 GCF_914271435.1 Cupriavidus laharis
TCTCGCGCTCTGCGCGGTCATGTTCATTCCCATCGCAGCGCGAGACAAACGCTGTCGTTCCACCTCGATTAGCCCGGGACGTCGGCCCTCAAATAGCGCGGGACGTAACACGACGACCTCCAGCTCGCTCTCCAGCGACTTGCCGTCTTCGATCGTGATGGCCCCGTCCTTGCCGACCTTGACCATCGCGTCAGCGATGATCTTGCCGATCGCCTCATCAGCGTTGGCGGAGATCGCGCCGATCTGGCCGATCTCCTTGCTCGTAGTGCAGGGCCGGCTCAGCTTGCGCAGCGCCTCGACGACCGCGCTCACGGCCAGGTCCATGCCGCGCTTCAGATCGATCGGATTCAGGCCCGCCACCACGTCCTTCATGCCCTCCTGAACCATCGCCTGGGCCAGCACGGTGGCGGTCGTGGTGCCGTCACCGGCCACGTCGGATGTCTTGGCCGCAACCTGCTTGACCAACTGGGCCCCCATGTTCTCGAACCTGTCGCGCAGTTCGATTTCCTTGGCGACCGACACCCCATCCTTGGTGATCAGCGGGGGCCCGAACGATCGCTCGAGGACCACATTGCGCCCCTTGGGGCCGAGCGTGACCTTGACCGCGTTGGCCAGCAGGTTGACTCCCGCCACGATGCGGCGGCGCGCGGACTCCTGAAATTGGATCTCCTTGGCTGCCATGATGAGACTCCTTGCGAGACGCTAGTCTTCTGTTCCTTCCTCTATTCAACGACGCACAGAATGTCCTCGTCACGCATCACCAGCACCTCCTCGCCTTCAAGCTTGACGGTGGTGCCCGCATACTTGCCAAATAGCACGCGCTCGCCAATCTTCACGCTCGGCGCGCTGACATGGCCATCGCCCAGGCGCTTGCCGGGGCCGACAGCCAGGACCTCGCCCTGGTCCGGCTTTTCGGCGGCGGTATCGGGGATGACAATACCGCTGGCCGTCTTGTGTTCTGCGTCCAAGCGTTTGACGATGACGCGATCGTGTAGTGGACGGATGTTCATAGCCTTGCTCCTCGTCCGATCACTGTGATCATGAGTTTGTCCGGCCGATCGGGTCGTGTCCGGGCCGCCGTTCAGGACATTCACGTGTCAACGCCGGCGTGTGGATTCAAACCACAAGCATTATTGGCCAGGCACCGATCCTGGCGCTTCACTGAATGGCCGGCACGGTGCCGAGCTTCTCTGCCAGCATCCGCTCATATACGCCAAAATGCACATCCACCTCTGCCTGACTGACGACGACAATGTCAATCGTGATCTGCTCGGGCGCCAAGCCGAACATCGTGGCCAGTGCCACTTCCAGGTGGGGGGCCGCCACTCTGTCCTTTTCGAACGTCGTGCCGATGCTGATCACGTAAGCATCGCCTTGCGCCGTGATGTCGACCAAGCGGGCCCGCGCGCTGAGGTTGTTATCGATCGCGACTGTGACCAACTCCGCTACGCGCCGCGTCCGCTCGGTAGGAAAGCCGCGCGTGCACTTGAGCCGCACCCGATGCCTGCCTAGCGTCACCCACTCAGAATCGAATTCCATCGAAGTCTCCATCTCGGGAAGTGTTTACCGCGGAAATAGAGGCCAGTCCGGCGATTTCAAGACCTCAGCGTCGCACGTGGATTCGCTGCGGTTGCAAGCCAGCACCGCGCGTTCCGAGCGCCGCCTATGCCAGAAAGGGCCTCGGACGCGCTACCTTGCATGGCCAGCTGGAATCTCCCAGCTGAGCGCAGCAGACTCACGCGAGTCTATGCCCTTGACGCAGCTCGCCATCTTCCGCTCACTTCACCTCGATCTTCCTCACCGCAGATTGCCGCGCTCCGGTCTTGGGTAGACGCAGCGTCAATACGCCTCTGTCGAACTTCGCATCGATGTGATCGAGGTCGATGCCATCGGGCAGCGGGATACTGCGCATGAAGGCGCCGTATGCCCGCTCCAGGCGGTAGCAGCCGTTTTCCTCGCTCCGAATGTCCTGCTTCTTCTCACCTCGCAATACCAGGGCGCCATCTTCGATGGTAGTCTGCAGGTCCTCGCGATCCATGCCGGGCAGCTCCGCCGTGATCCTCAGCGCCGTGCCATCATCGACTACATCGATGCGAGGTTGGAAGCGCGATGAACTGAAGTCCCCGAACCATCGATCCAAGCCGCCAAAGCCCGCGAAGGGTTCATGCAGAAACTCGCCCATCGCACGCAGGGGATCGCTTGAAAACAGCCGTGAAACGTCGGGCCAGTCCGGTGTCCAGTGCCTTGGCGCGGGAACATTCGACGACTCGCCCGTCGGCTGCCTATCCTCTGTCGATTTGCGTAGGAACTTGAATGGGTTCCATTTGCCCAGGTCTGTTTTCATCTTGTCCTCACCGACGTATGTCCAGCCCATTTCCGCGGGTACTGCGGTGGCGCCCTTGCAGACGCCACCGGTACCCGGCGGCGGCAACTCACGCCACGTTGACTGCAATGCGGCGTGGACGCGCTTCGTCGCGACGCGGGATTGTCAGTTTGAGCACGCCGTCCTGCAAGTTCGCCTCGATCTTCGACGCGTCAAGGTCGGCACTCAGTGAAAAAGCGCGTGCGAAGTGCGGCTGGCGAATCTCCGCGTGCTGGACCCGCAATCCGGAGGGGGTTGGCACGACCGCTTCCGCCTCGATATGGAGGTTGCCGTCGTGGACATTCACCTCGAGCTTGTCCTTCGTCACGCCCGGAAGGTCGGCCCAGAGGGTGACGCCATTGGCGTCCTCCATAATGTCAACCGCGGGGAGCAGCGTCATCGTCGGCGACGACCTGTCCTCCTGGCTCTTCGCCACCGCGTTCTGGTTGCGCTCAACCATTTGGGTAGTGTCGTTCATGGCTTTCTCCTGGCGTTACTGGACCGTGATCGCCCGGGGCTTTGAGGCTTCGCGCTTGCCAACACTGATAGACAAGCATCCGTTGGCATAGCGCGCCTGGACTTTGTCGGGGTCGGCGCTCTGCGGCAATTCGACCACACGCCGGAACGTGCCGGTGAATCGCTCTTGCGCATACAACCGGACCTCGGGATCTTCCGCAGCTTGCGCCGCTTCGCGCTGGCCGCTGATGGTCAGCAAGCCCTTGTCGATCGACACCTCGAACTGGTCTGGCTTGAGCCCGGGTGCGAACGCGACAATCTCGATGGAATCGTCCGTGGCACCGATATTGACCGGGGGAAATGCCCCGAAGCGGCCGGAGCGGAGGCTGGATGGGAAGCCGCCGAACAAACTCGCCATCTGCCTATGCATGCGGTCGAGTTCGCTGAAGAGGTCGGTTCCAAAGAAAAGATCGCTCATGGTCGTATCCTCCTTCGATGCAGCAAGGAGGCGAAGGGGCATACGCGCTCCCATCCACCTGCCAAGCTGCTGGCAAACAAACAGAAACACGCAGCGCGCAATGGTCGCGACTGCCTGAGCGAAAATAAAATAGTAATTGCGCAGCCAAATTTCAAGGGGGCCAGCTTGCGCCGTTCCGCGAAAGGACATCGGCCGATTCGTGCTGCCCCCGGTCACGGTTGGGCAGATTCGCTTACGCGGGGTCGCTCCCGTTACACGGCGCCACATCTATGTGCCGCATGAAGCGTATTTGTCGCGCGCCGCGCGTTTAGGGGTAAGTGCCGTGCCGGAGACGCTTGCATTCGCAATCACGCCTTTGACGCGTTGCAAGGCCAAGCCGCCCCAGGAGAGACGCATAGTTCGACTGGGATCCTGCCTTGTGGCGTGGCTCGCTGGATAACAATGGCCGGCTCGGCACGTCCCACACAGGTCGCGGTCCGCGGACACAGATCAACAGGCCGGCAGCGCCATGTGCTCCGAGCGCCACTCTTCGGTTTATGCCCTCTACGGCGGCGCCGGCTTGCCTCTCGTTGAGCAGAATTGGCTGAGTCGCAGAATGTGGCCGCGGACGTCGGTGTATAGGGTGTACTTGGGCAGATCGAGGCTGTGCGCCGACGCGGATCCACTGTTTGGACCCTCTAGCGCCGGGACGATTTTGAGGCTCTCGGCCTTGCACTCGATATTACCGCTGGCCCACGCGATGCCAGGTTGGAGGGTGCTAGGTGTGTGCTAGGTGGTGTCGGGGTAAGAGCAGACGGTCGACGGCCCGACACGACGGCTGGCGTGGAAGGGGCGCGCCGGGTAGAACCTGTGCCTCCGCCGCGACCGCAGCTGGCTCGGAAGTGAAGGGACACTATCTCCGAATTCTATGGGTCAGGTTCGTCGCCCGGTAGTTGGCAAAATTTTCCGTTTTCTGAAGCGACCCCAGGTAGCGCGTGATCCGCGGCTTGGTGGGCGCGCGCCGGCGCCGGGCCAGCGCGAGCGGGTTGCCGGCGAGATAGCCGGCCTCGGTCAGCCAGGCGAACAGCGCGTTGAGGATCACCATTGCATGGCGCACGCTGGGGGGCGACAGCGGCCCGGCAAACGGGCGTCCCGGACATTGGCGCGCCGGCATATCGAGACTTGCATCCCGAATGCGGCGGTCAGTGCCCGATAGGCTCGGCTGGGCGCCATTCGCGGCGCAGGTGCGCGCCTCCGGCTCAGTCCCCTCTGAAGCCCACCGTTTGGACGATTGGAGCCCAGTGCTCCACGAGCCGTTTTTTCAACTGGGTAACCTCCAACGGCGTCGAACCGGCCAGCGGCTCGTAGCCAATGTTCTGGATGCGGCTGCGCACATCCGGCATGGCCAGGACCTTGCGCATTGCTGCGTTCCAGCGTGACACCTGCGCTGGCGGAGTGCCGGCGGGAGCATAGAGCGCATAGCCCGAGCCGACGACCAGCGAGGGATAGCCCTGTTCGCTAAAGGTCGGAACATCGGGAAGCTGGCTGCTACGCTGCTTGCCCGACACAGCCAGCACACGGATCTTGTGCGCCCGATGCTGTTCCACGAACACGCCGAGACCATCGACGGCCGAGCCGATCTGATTGCCGACCAGGTTGGTCACCATCGCCGGCCCCCCTTGGAATGGCACGATGGAGATGTCGGCACCCGCCTTCCTGGTGAACTCGAACGCAATGAAGTGCAGTACGGAACCGAGGCCGGACACCCCTAGTGTTGCCGCGTTGCGATCGGTTTTCGCGGCCTTGACGTAATCAGCCAGTGACCGGTAGGGCGAGCTTGCGCTGACTGCCAGCCCATAGTTGACGGCTGCCACTTCGGTGATGGGCGCGAAGTCCTTGTCCGGGTCATAGCGGAGATTGCTATAGACCAGAGGCGCGATGACCATGGTGTCGAATAAGGTCATCAGTACCGTGTTGCCGTCCGGTGCCGCCTGCTTCAGCACTTCCGCCGCCACGCGCGTGCTCGCACCCGGGCGGTTCTCTACGATCACGGTCTGCTTGAGTTCGTCCCTGAGCTTTTCCACGAGCACGCGTGCCATGGCGTCGGCGGCGCCGCCGGCCGGGAAAGGCACGATGAAGCGCGCCGGCGCTTCAGCGCAGGCAGCCTGTGTCACGCCAAGGCCCATAGCCAGACAGGCCCCTATCCCTGCCAGGCCGCGCACGACATGGCGCCGTCCAATTCGTTTTGCTTCGCTTGACATGATTGCTTCCCCCTCTATCGGTTGTCTGGGTGCTGATCTGCGGTTATGTGTCGGACCGGGCGTGTGCCCGGAACTCGCCGAATGTGACCGCGTCAGCCAATCATCGGAGGCGAATGAAGCGCTGTCGAATCATGATTGCAAATACGCTATCACGAATGCGAAATCGCCAGATTCCGCGTTCGCCCGCAATATCGGAACAAGAGCCTGGGCAGGGCCGATCCTGCACCGCGCGCGGCTCCTCAATCCTACCGGCACTCACACATGCACTCCTGCTCGTATCGTCCTCCGTCCCCGCCAGCCAGTGCCGATCATCAGGGCGGTATCGCCGTCGTCGGCGCAGGCATCGTCGGCCTGTGTGCTGCCTTGTGGCTGCAGCGCGCGGGTTGCAAGGTAACGATCTACGACACACTCGCCCCGGGGGGCGGCGCATCGTATGGCAATGCCGGGTTGATCAGCGTCGACAGCTGCATCCCGATCGCCCTGCCGGGCATGGCACGGCAGCTGCCGCGCTGGCTGCTGGATCCCAGCGGACCACTTGCCATCCACCCGCCACACCTGCTGCGCGCCTCGCCATGGCTCCTGGCGTGGCTGCGCGCCAGCAGTCGCAAGCGCGTGACGCAGGCCTCGCGCGCGCTGCGCGCACTGCACGCGCCGGCCTTGCTGGCCTATCGTGAACTGCTGGGCGATGCCTGCGATGCACTCATCAGGACCGGCGGGCAACTGCATCTGTGGTCCGCCAGTACGGGCCAGTCCCCGGCCGACCGGCTGGTGAACGAGCTGCGCCGGCAGCAGGACGTCATGTGCGAGAGCCTGAGCGGGGCGCAGATCCGGGCGATGATGCCGGGCCTGGCTGACCACGTGCGCGGCGGCATACGGTTTCCGAGGCATGCGCACGCAGTGGATCCGCTGCGCCTGACGGGGGCACTGGCCGCCCAGTTCGAGCGCGAGGGCGGCCGCATCCTGCAACGGCGAATCGTTAAGCTGCAACCGGATGGCACCGGATTCCGGCTGTGGACCAACCTCGGCGAGGTCTACGCCGGGCGCGTGGTCGTGGCCGCTGGCGCCTTTTCCGGGGAACTGCTGCGCCCGCTCGGCATCCGGCTGCCGCTGGAAGCGGAGCGTGGTTACCACGTACAATTGCCCGATTCCGGGGTCACCGTGCCCTATCCCTTTATCTACAAGGACAAAGCAGTTGCCGTGACGCCGATGGACGGTGGCCTGCGCTTTGCGGGAACGGTCGAGATTGCGGGCCTGCGGCATCCGCCTGACGAGCGGCGGACTGAAGCCATCCTTGCAACGGCCAGGCGCCTTTTCCCCGGCATCAACACACGCGGCGCCAGCATGTGGCTCGGCCTTCGTCCCTCGACGCCGGACAGCGTGCCGATCATCGACGAGGCGCCGGGCCATCCGGGGCTCTACATTGCATGCGGCCATGGTCATACCGGACTGACAGGAGCCCCCATGACTGGCCGGCTCGTGGCGCAGCTCGTCACCGGCGGACCCGCCCCGATAGACCTGGCATCCTACCGGCTGGCACGCTTTCGCTGAATTTCCTCGCCTGCCATCTCTGCCATGATGCCGCGCGCCAGGGCGACCAGCGGCTGGGGATCGAAATCCGGTGTCTTGGATTTCAGCCAGTAGGCACGGTACGTCAGCTGGCTTGACGCCGTGAACTGCCTGACAATCAGGCGAGCCGGGTCAAAGATCTGGGCAGGTAGGCAATCGAACAGGGTAAAGCCTATGCCCGCCGCAACCATGCCGCAAGCTGCGATGGCGGCAGGGCATTCCGCCACCGGGACGGGTGTGGCGCCGCAGTCCCGGAACGAAGCCGTCACCAGTTCCTCGATACCTTCGATACTCGAAAGCGAAATCATTGGCTCGCTGAGGAGTTGCGCCGGCGTGACCACATTCTGTCGAGCCAGCGGGTGGCCGGGCGGCAGGTAGCACAACATCGGCAGCTCCCCAATCACTTCGCTCTCCACGCCAGGGACAGGCGGCACCTCGAGCGCGAAGCCAATATCGGCCTTTCTGGAGCTGATCAAGGCGGCAACATGATGCGCGACACGGGAATGGACTGACAGAAATACGTCAGCGCAGCGGTGCGCATAACCCGCAGCCAGCCTCGGGAGCACGGCCGCAGCAAATGCCGGCGTGCAGGCAACCGAAAGATGCTTACGCTGGTTGCGTTGAATACGCTCACAGAAGGCGTTAATGGAATCCAGCCCGATAAATGAACGCTCGATTTCCTCAAACAGCTGGTCTGCGCTGTGTGTCGGCAACAGACGCCCGCCACGTCGCTCAAAGAGCGCAAAGCCAAGGCGCTCTTCGGCGTCGCGCAAGATGTTGCTGATCGCCGGCTGCGTGAGATGCAGGCGCGTCGCCGCGCCCGTCACCGATCCCGTCAGGACGATCGCGTGGACTGTCTCGATATGGCGAAAACCCAGTTTTCTTTTCATGGAGCCGCTTTGTCCCCGTCATCTCATTGGAACATCAAGGAAACTCAACCCTGCCGTAGGAACCCAGCTGCAGGGAAACAATCACTCTGTCCCGGCGCCTCCGGCCATCCGATACCCCATCGCCCGGTACCCGCGTTGGCGCTTCTCCCACATCCGCAGCAAGGCCGCGTGGCCGGTGTCGACAAAATCGATGATCCGTACGTCGGTCTTATCGGCATGTTCCCGGTGCAGCCGGCCCGCATACTGTTGCAGGGTTCCTGTCCACGACACAGGCATCGCCAGCACCAGGGTGTCGAGTGGCGGGTGGTCGAACCCTTCCCCGACCAGCTTGCCGGTCGCCAGCAAGACGCGAGGCGCGTCGGCGGGCAGGGCGTCGAGCGCCGTGATCAATGCGGCGCGTTGCGGCTTCGACAGCCGCCCGTGCAGCACGAAGAGGGGGGAAATTTGCCCGTCCAACGCAGCCTGGATAGCGTCGAGATGTTCGGTGCGTTCTGTCAGCAGCAAGATCTTGCGGCCTTGCTTGAAGGCCTCGAGCACTTCTGCAGCAATGGCGTCAGTGCGGGCCTGATCGTGGACCAGGTGCCGGAATACCTCCTGAATGCCCGACTCTGTCGGCAGCTCGATTCGCGAACGGCAGGTGTGCGGTACGACCTCCAAGGCGTGCGGTGAGCTGGGCGGCTTCGCTGCCGTGTACCGGATCGGCCCGCACTGCATGAAGATGATGGGCTGCTGGCCGTCACGCCGAATCGGGGTGGCGGTCAGGCCGAGCACGTACTTTGCCCTGGTCCGTTTCAGGATCGCGTCGAACGACACTGCGCCGATGTGGTGGCATTCATCGACGATGACATGACCATAGTGCTCGACCAGCGGGTTGACTTCGCCTTGCCGCGACAGCGATTGCATCACTGCGATGTCGATCTTGCCGGAAGGCTTGGCCTTGCCGCCGCCGATGGTGCCAACCACGCCTTTGCCGACGCCCAGAAAGGCTTGCAGGCGCTCCTGCCATTGCTTGAGCAGTTCCGTGCGATGCACCAGTACCAAGGTGTTCACACCGCGACGGGCGATCATGGCGGCCGCCGTCACCGTCTTGCCGAAAGCGGTCGGTGCGCATAGCACGCCAGCATCGTGCTGCAACATCCCGGCAATGGCGGCCTCCTGGTCGAGGCGAAGCGTGCCGACGAAGTCAACATCGATGGACTCACCGGCGTAGCGCTCGTCGCGTAAATCACAGCGGATGCCGTTGTCGCGCAGCAGTTCTAGGGAATCGCTGATCAATGAGGTTTGCGCTTGATGTTGCACAAGCCAAGGACTTCAGCATTTCGCAATGCGGGAGAGATGGGCCGATTCAAGCCGTCATTCTCGTGTTT
>NZ_CAJZAI010000036.1 GCF_914271435.1 Cupriavidus laharis
CAGTGACCCTGAACCCCGAACGCGATTCCATCGTCCAGACGCATTCTGGGAGCGTCAATATACAGACATTGGCCGCATGACCGAGGCGACAACTAGCTTGACTCGCGCCGCACCCATGATGGCAAGGCGTGTTTTCGGACCATTAATGCTGTCTTTTTTACCGGGTTTCCCTGCGGTACCGCCGTCCCACGGGAATCGGCAAGGCGCAGTGGCCAAACAGGCTAGGCCAAAGACCACATGACGTCGTTCACGTATGATGCTGTCCGGGCAGGCCACACGCTGGAACCGGTCCGTTCCGGTGGCGTTGCAGGAGCGACGGCTCCTGCCGGAAACAGGGATGCCTGGGCGCTGCTGGAGGCATGGGGTGGGCTGGCGCTGCAGGTCGGCGAAGCCGGGAATATTTTCCAGGCCACGAGCGCTTCGGCGGATTTGCTGGCGTTTCCGCGCGAATACCTGCTGCATGCGTCGATCAAGGACATCATTGCCTTCGACGAACGCGAGCGTGCTGCCCAACTGCTGCAAGCCTGTTTCCGCGACGGTCTTCCCAAACAGGCCGAGATCCGTTTTGCCAACGCCATTACCGGCACCCGCTGGATCGATCTGCGCATTTGCCGGCATGCCAACGCGGATGGCAGGGCTTCGCTACTGCTGTTTGGCACCGATGTCACCAAATGGGCCCAGAAACTCCATCAACTGACTGAACAGTCGCTCACTGACCCGTTGACCGGCGTGGGAAACCGCGGGCTGATCCGCAACCGGGTTGAGGCGTATTTCACAGGGGATGCCGCGCAGCGCGGACGATTTGCCATCGCGCTGATGGACCTCGATGGGTTCAAGAAGGTCAACGATTCGCTCGGCCACGAGGTTGGCGACATATTGCTGAAAGAACTGGCCCAGCGCCTTGCGGCGACCGTGCGTTCGCGGGACACCGTTGCGCGCCTCGGCGGCGACGAATTCGTGATCCTGCTCGACGACGTGACCTCGGATGACGCGGCGGTGGGAGTGCTCGAGCAGATCATGCGGGTCTGCAGGCAGCCATTCCACCTGGCCGGCTGCCAGGTCCGTGTCACCACCAGTATCGGGCTGGCGTTCGCCTCGGGCGTGCGCGAGTCCGAATCGCAGTTGCTGCGGCGGGCCGACCGGGCCATGTACGAGGCCAAGGCGCAGGGTAACAACCGCTATTGCCTGTACTCGTCGGAACTTGATCACCGGCTGAACGAGCAGTTCCGCATCGAGCAAGACCTGTTCGAGGCCGTGCTCAACGGTGAACTCTTCCTGCACTACCAGCCGATCTTCAGGGTCGGCCCGGATACGGTCTGCGCAGTCGAGGCACTGATGCGATGGGAGCATCCGGACGGCGCCATCTCGCCGGAAGTCTTCGTGCCGCTGGCCGAAAGCAACGGGCTGATCAATCATCTCGGCGCGTGGGCCGTGCGCTGCGCGTGCGCGCAACTGGCCGCCTGGGATGCAAACGGCGTGGAGCTTGGCTACGTGTCGGTCAATGTGTCGCCGGTGCAGTTCAGGCATCCCGGCTTCGTCGACAGCGTACGCAGCGCCATTCGCGATACCGGCATCAACCCGCACCGGCTGGTCCTGGAGATCACCGAAGGCGCGCTGATGACAGACCCCAAGGCGGCCGGGAATCTGCTGGCCGAGCTGGGAGCGCTGGGAATCCGCTTTGCGGTCGATGACTTTGGCACCGGCTATTCCAGCCTGTCCTATCTGCGCCGTTTTCCCCTGTCGGCCCTGAAGATCGACCGCAGCTTTGTCGCGGACATGGTGGATTCCCCACACGCCCGCACCATCGTTTCCGCCGTGCTGTCCCTGGCGCGGGAACTCGGGCTGGTCGCGATTGCGGAAGGCGTCGAGACCGAGGCGCAATGCGATCTGCTGGCGACCCAACGCTGCGAACTGGCACAGGGCTGGCGCTTTGCCCGGGCGATGGGCCCCAATGACTTCGAGGACGCTGTCCGCGCGGGCAGGTTCCGGATTGGCTCCGGGGACGCACTGTCCGCGTGATCGAGACCATGTCAAAGAAACAGTTCCTCGAGCAACTGTGGGCCAGGATGGCCCAGAAAGGCGATTTTCCGACGCTCCAGTACTGCATCGACAATGTCTTCAAGTCGCTGAACAGCGACCTGAGCATTGGCGAAATGGCCGGCACCGTTCTGTCGGACTTCAGTCTTTCCCAGAAAGTCATCCGCCTGGCCAATTCCGCCATGTACCGTTCGTTCGGCGGTGAGGTGACCACCGTATCCCGCGCCATCATGGTGCTTGGCGTGGACACGATTACCCACCTGACGCTGGGCGTCCAGGTACTCGACTTTTTCCAGGGGGTGGCGCCGAACCGCCCCCAGGCGGCGAGGGCGCTCAAGCAGGCCATCATGGCCGGCGAGATCACCCGCGCCCTGAACGATGCGCGCGGTATCCTGGGTGGGGAAGAGGGCGTCGTCTGCACGCTGATGCACCACGTCAGCCGCATGCTCGTGATCTTCTATTTCCCCGACGAATGGGACCGCATCGCGGCGCTGAGCGCGGATGGCGCCATGAGCGAAAGCGATGCCTGCCGCGAAGTCATCGACATTTCGTTCGACGAAATCGCCAGGGCAGCCGCCTTCAGGTGGCGCCTGCCAGCCCTGATTGCGGACGGCATGCTGGGCCGCGAGCTGGACGAAGAGACGGTGCTGGAAACGCATGCCGACTGGCTGGGTGCCGTTGCAAGCCTGTCATCGGGCGCGGCGGCCTCCATCCTGGCCGAGCAGCCGGAGGAAGCCGTCCTGGAACCGCTGCTGGCCCATGCGCAAAAGCTGGGGCTGGAGCCATCTCACGTCAACGTGGCTATCCAGCAGGCCGGCACGCTGAAGACGTCGATGGCGCGCTCGGAGTCGCCGGACTCGGGGGAGGGCAGCCTTCCGGACGATGGCGGCAAGCCGGCCGATACGCTGACGCGCCTGCAGCAGGCGCTGGACGAGGTTCGGCAGGAGGGGGCGGGGATGACGGTATCCCAGCTTGCTCCGCTGGTGCTGGAATCAGCCATGCGGGCGCTGAACTTCTCGCATTGCTTCCTGATGCTCCTGCACCCGACGACCAAGCGCTTCGGCGCGCGGCTGGGTTTCGGCGACGGCATGCGGGACAAGCTCGAGCAGTTGTCGTTCGAAGAAGGCTTCGTGCCCGACATATTCCATTTCGCGATGATCGCCCCGCAGCCGTTGCTGATCGAGGATTTGCGCGACAAGGGCGTGTCGCATCGCGTTCCGCGCTGGTATCGCGACGCCATGCCCGATACGCGCTCCGCGCTGCTGATTCCGGTCAAGGTGCGAAACCGCTGCGTTGCCATGATCTGCGGCGACTGGGGCGCGACACGCGTTGCCGGTGGACTGACCGATGCAGAACTGGCCGCGGCCGGGCAACTGGCCGGGGAAATCGCGACGGCCGTCCTGCGTTCGGCGCCGCAGCGATAGTGGCGGAGCGTGTCTTCGTGGCTGATGAGCTGCGATCACTGATGCGAGTCGCCTAAGCGCGGGCCCGAATAGGCTGCGCTTCATCCCGGCAGGGCAAAGGGATTAAACCCGGTGCGTTGATATCCCTCTACCGTCACGGCATCGTCGAGGGTCAGGGTGGCAAGGTCGTCGGCCACGGCCTCGGCTTGTGGGTCGCGTTCCAGTGAGACGACTTTCAGATAACCGTGGCACACGCCGCAGCCTTCGGCGCGCACCGTGGCTTCTGCGGTGTCGAAGTTGCGTGCGATGAAGTTCTTGTCGCGGTCGTCCTTCAGCAAGCGGGCGATGCGCTTCCTCGCATCTTCCCAACTAATGCGCACCCACTCATTCGATCCAGGGGCGCGGTATTCCGGATACAGCAGCCGGTTCTTCGAATGGACGATGTCCAGCAGCCCTGCGCCCTTGGGACAGAGCGAGCCACGGCTGACCGGGTGGTCAGGATCGCCCTCGATGTGGAAGATGCGGGGGTTCGCATTCTTCGCGCCGTCACCCAATGAATACATCAGGAGGCCGCATGTCGCATCCGGCAGCATTACCGACCATCCGATCCATTACCGCATCGTCGGCGACCATCGTCCGTATGAGATCCGATGTCGCACTTCCGCCTGGTCCGGCACTGCCGAACGAAGATGCGGCTTCAATCATCGTGCAACTGCGTCCGTTCGAATCGCTTGCCCTCTGGAGAGGCGGCAGGAGTTTCTTCAATGGTGGCTACGACAGAGGTGGCCTTGCCATCACGGATCTCTGCGACACGTGGCGATGCCATCATGGTTCCGCGTTCGACAACCTGCGCATGCGCGTGGAGCGTCGCGTGCTGCAGGATTTCGCGCGCGAGCTTGGCGTCCGCGGGCCAGTCTCCCTGAGCAATCCGGCAGGCTCCGTCGATCCGGTCATATTCAACCTGGCGCAAGCCTTGCTGCCCTCGCTGGATGGCCCTGAGCAGCGCCAACGGCTCTTTCTCGACCAGATGGTCGGCGCGTTCCTGATTCATATCCTGCAGGCATATGGCAGCGCCGCCGCATCGGGCCGGCACCGTCCGCGGCTGACGCCAAGGCAGGAGGCGCTGGCAAAGGAGATTCTCTCGGCGCACCTGCCCGGCAATATCTCGGTCGACGAGGTGGCGGCGCAATGCAACCTGTCGCGCAGCCACTTCATCCGGGCCTTTTGCAACAGCACCGGCAAGACGCCTTATCAATGGTTGACCGAGCGAAGGATCGAAGTCGTCAAGAACTGCCTGGCGGCGGGCACAGTGCCAATTTCGATGATCGCGGCAGAATGCGGATTTGTGGACCAGAGCCATCTGACGCGCGTATTCAAGCGAGTCACCGGGGTGACGCCGGCAGACTGGCGCAAGCGCAACGATTTATAGATCCCGGCTTGTGCTTATGAGTGACAAACGGACTATTCGAACAAACAGGACGAAAAAATCCGTTTTGTTGTCAGAACGTCCCTCCATATACTCAAAGCCTGCTTGGTGCGCGACAGCCCATGTGGCGCAGTCTTCGACTTCAGATCTTCGACTTCAGACATTGAGGCAGGTGAGAGATGGACGAACTCAATTCGCCGCAGGAATGTGCACTGGTGCTGGTGGATCCGCAGGCGGGCCTTGGATTCGCCGTGCAGTCCATGGACCGCCAGCAGCTCCTCAACAATCTGGTGGCGCTTGTCGAGACTGCCCGAACGTTTGACGTCCCCACGATTCTCTCGACGTCGGCCACGAAGGTGTACAGCGGTCCTCCGTTTCCGGCCATCCGGGAGCTGTTGCCCGACCTTCCGGTATACGACCGGCGCTCCATGAACCTGTGGGAAGACGACGCCGCGCGGCAGGCAGTGATTGCCACCGGCAGGAAGAAGCTGCTGTTCGCGGGCATGCTGACCGAGGCCTGCGTGAGCTTCCCGGTATTGTGCTGCCTGGCCGAGGGCTACCAGGCCTTTGTCGTGGCGGACGCCTGTGGCGGGGCGACCGTCGATTCCCACCACTACGCGCTGGACCGCATGCGTTCCAAAGGGGCGGAGGTGACGAGCTGGTTGCAGGTCCTGCTCGAGTTCCAGAGGGACTGGACGCGCAAGGAAACCTATGATCGGGCTCGCGGACTGGTCGAGCGCTTTGGCGGTGGCTATGGCATGGGGCTCAAGTACGCCAGAGACATGCTGGTGAAGCCATGATGCCCCACGGCGCTTCACGTTGACGCGCCTGCCGTAGCCATCTCTGTCGCATTCACGCGTTTGCCATTGCTGCGGAATCGGCTTCGTTGCTACCGCTTGTGTCCGGCGTCTTCCCAGGGGGCGTCGCGATACAGCAGGCGGAAATCCTGCGGAAACAGATCGCGGAATGGCAGTGGGTATTGGAAGGCTGGCAACGGTTCCAGCATGACATCTTTCGTCTTCCGAAACACCTCCAGCAGTCTTCGCTGCTGTTTTTCGCCCCAGCCCGAGACGTAGAAATAGTCCTGCCCATGCCAGTGCAGCGTCCCCGCCTCGAATGGCGGACTCACCTCGGGGATGCGGGAGTAGCTTGTGCAAAGCTCCAGGGCCAATGCTTCGAAATCCATGAGGGTGTTTGTCTAGTCCACTGAATCATTGAAACCGGTCGGTGCCTGCCATGTCATACGGGCCCATCGCGTCAGGGGGAGAGGTATGGATGTTCAATAATTTTCATTGACTTCGTCGCATAATGGCCTCGATAGCGGCAGGATCCTGCTATAGCCTTACGTTGTCGCCGCGCTGCGGCATTCGTCGAAAAGGACACTGAAATGCAACAAGATTCCACCCCCGCATTCCCCATCTACCCTGTTGGCCGGGCCTTGCTCGGCCTCCTGTTTCTGATTTCAGGAATTTTGAAGATATCGTCCTTCTCGGGGGTAGCGGCATGGATGGCCAGTGCTGGCCTGCCGTTTGCAAGCGTGGCGCTGGTGCTTGCTATCCTTGTGGAAATCGGTGGCGGTCTCCTTCTCGTGGTGGGCTGGCAGGCGCGCATTGCTGCGGCCGTCCTGGCTCTGTTCCTGATTCCCGTCACGCTCATCTTTCACGGATTCTGGAGTGCGGATGCCGCGAACGCGCAGAATCAGCTCAATCACTTCCTCAAGAACGTAGCGATCTTCGGCGGCATGCTCATGGTCTTCGCCGTGGAAACGAGCGCTGCCGCATCACGCAAGGCCTGAGCAACGCGTGCGCCACGGCCTGCGGCATCGCAGCCGCCGTGGCGCTAGGCTCCACGCCCATGATCATCGCCAGGTCATGCTGATCCCGTCTCTTCAGAAGGAATTCAATGCCAGGATCCGATTTCCTGATTCCGGCATTCGAATAATGCTGCTCCAAGGAGCATGGCCATTGCAATCCGATAGTCTGAAACCATGGATGGGCACGGCGCGAAAAATGGCATGGCTGAATTCCTGTCGCATCATGATAGCCGGCGGAATCGGATTTATATAACGGATACTTTCGAACTGATTATTCGAGAAATTCGATCTGGCAAGTTTTTATTCTATTGCTCCTGCAGTTCCAGTCGTCGCCTGAGTACGGAGAGCAGGGCATCCTTCCTTTCGATCCACCAGGCAAGCGCGCGCCCGGGATACCGGGCGCGCCAGGCGAGATACAGTGGATGGGCAGGGCGCTCTGCCGCAAGCGTCCTGGACACCAGCGAGCCATTCCCGATATGTTCCCGCGCCGTGCACGAAGGAAGGAATCCACAGGCAATACCAGCCTTCAGGACAAGGATCTTTGCCTTCAGATCCGGAACGCCGATATGCTGCTTCCAGGCCAGCGTTTCCTGATCGTGGCAGCGCATGTCCCGTTTGGCACTGACTTCCACAAACTGATGCTCCCGGAGTGCCCCCCTGCGGCAGAATAGTTGTCGCCCCGATAGGAACTTGAATCTTTCCTGATTTCAAGTCTCTTAGTGGCGGTGGAAGGCCGGCGCCGAAGGCGCCGGCCCCCTTGCCG
>NZ_CAJZAI010000037.1 GCF_914271435.1 Cupriavidus laharis
CTACTGGTATGTTCTGAGGTGTTGCGTGTAGTACGGGTTGGAGACTTCAGATACCGCAACGGAAAAGTGCTTTTATGGTATCTTTCGCCGTTGCGTTTTGTTGTGGGTTTTATGTTTGTTCAGGTCAGCGCCGTCGCCGTGCCGCGGGCGCTCCAGGGGGTTGCGCTGGTCGACAGCAACCACATGCCCAGGTATTGGGCCGCGGTCTGGCTGGTCATCGCGGGGGCGCAATGGGCAACGTCCACGCAGGCCATGCGGCTGCGGTACATCGAGAACCTGTATGAGCATGCGGATCGGTCATTCCAGACGAATGCGCTGGATGACGCGCTCTCCGATCTTGACGATTCCCGGCTTGCGGACATTCTCGAGTCGTGGTTCGTGAGTCTGCGTAATCAGCCAGTCGCCACGCGCAGCAATGAGGCCCGGTGGCAGACCGGACTGGCATTCGTGACATCGGTGGTCACATGGCTGTCGAAGTCGGCGGACGCGAAGATGCGACAGATCGAGGCGCGCATCCACCGACTATCGACGCTTTACCGCCAGCTTCACATTCGCCAAGGTGCCCGCAGCGAGACCGTCCGGTCGTTGCCCTCCAGCGTGGTCGAGAGTCTCTATCAGATCCTGGATCCGGAATCGGATGCCAATCCCTTCCAGCGCGCACACACGCGTTGGCGGGTCTTCATTGCGTTCGTGCTAATGCTGCATCAGGGTCTGCGCCGCGGCGAACTCTTGCTGCTGCCAGCGGACGCCATCAAGAGCAGCTATGACCGCGAACTTGGCCGGACGAGGTACTGGCTGAACGTCCGGCAAAACGAGTATGAAGAAGCTGGCAGCGACAGCCGCTACTCGAAACCCAGCATCAAAACACGCCATTCGGTCAGGCAAATTCCCGTCAGCGACGCAACGGCGGGCCTGGTGCAGATCTATTGCGAAAATTACCGGGGCCGGCCTTCCCATTCGTTCATGTTAAGCGCCCAGACTGGCGGCCCTCTTTCCACAGAGTCGTTGACGAAGATCTTTACAACGATATCGAAAGCGTTGCCTACGGAGGTGCTGCAGGAACTGCACGACCGCACCGGAAAAAGGTCGGTCACCTGCCACGATCTCCGGCATACCAGCGCCGTATTGCGGCTTCACCAGTTGCTCGAGCGAGGCGACTCGATGCCCGAAGCGCTGCAGAAGCTGCGTACATTCTTCGGATGGTCGAAAGAGTCGGACATGCCTTCGCGCTATGCCAGAGCTGTCTTTGAAAGCCGGCTCGCGAGCATATGGAACGACGCGTTCGACGATCGTGTGGCCTTGCTGCGCGCGCTGCCGCAGGGACGCTGATCATGCTGGAGGTCCTTCCATCCCGGCTTCGTGGGCAAGCCGAGCCATCGGTGCTCGCAAGCATGGTGGCGTCATTGCCGGAGCTACCGCCTGTAGTACGCTACTACGACGACTTCGACGACCAACTCCGCTCCATCCCGGCAGGCCGTCAGACAGACGTCTTCGGACTTCACATCAATGGTCGGATGTATCGGCTCGACTTCGGCCGGTATCCTGCCGTCTACGGGGCTCTGCAGACGCATCTACTGGTCTTCCTGCTGGGCGAAGACTTGCATATCTCGACCTGCTTCAATGTATTGGCCGCAGCAGTGCATCTCGAGGTGCATGACGTCGACCGCATTGTTGCAGCCGGTCCAACCCGCATCTCAGCGATATGGATGGCGCTGCGCGCCCGTCAGTTGCCGACTGACGCCTATCGCTTCGTTAAGGCGGTCCTGCGGCTGCTATGCAGGCATCGCCTGCACGGCTGGTCCGAGTCGTATCTGACCTATGTCAGCACCGCCCTGCCCGGCCCCGCGTCGGACGCATATGCTGGTGTGCGGTCAGGGGATGTCTTCCTGAGCGCTGATGAAGAAGCCGTGATTGTTCGCTACCTGGACGAGACATCGGAACGCGTGAGAACTCGGGGCTGGTCAGGCGTTGCGCATGACGAGCTTTGCGAGGCCGCGATGGTGCTCTGTTCCTATCAGTTTGCCATGCGTCCCATTCAGGTCGCGATGCTGACAAGGCGTGATGTACGAGTCTGGCAGCAAGAACCCAGTGGCGAGCCGGCCGTTCACCTCACGTTCGTCATGGTCAAGCAGCGGGGAAGGCTTCGCAAAAGGCCGATGGTCCGTCGTGTGAAACAGGAGTGGGCGGTGCTGTTCACGGCCCTGGTTGCCTATGCAGACTTGCACGGTCTCGACGCGAGCGATCGCGTCTTCGGTGTCAGTTCCAATCATGAAGCTGGCGCTCGGATTGCCCGCTGCGTGGAACGCCTCATCGGGGATGATGCTTGCGCGATGGACCTTCGGCATACGGCAGCCCAACGCCTCGTTGACGCTGGTGCAAGTCACGAAGAACTGGCCGAGTTCATGGGGCATTCCGATGTTCGGACGGGGTTGGTGTACTTTGCGGCTTCAGCCTCTCACGCGGACCGGGTCAACCGGGCGCTCGGCGCGTCAGAGATATACCGGCGGGTGGCAAAGATCGCGCACGATCGGTTCATCTCCCCGGAAGAGCTCGCCCAGCTCAAGGGAGAACAGCAGATCGCCGGCGTGCCTCACGGCATCCCGATTGCCGGCATCGGCGGCTGCACGTCAGGGCAACCAGCCTGCCCTTACAATCCGGTGACGTCGTGCTATGGGTGCAGGAAATTTATGCCTTTGCACGACAAAGCGATGCACGAAAGTGTGCTGGCCGCGATGCGTGAAGTGGTCTCCCTCTTCGAGCGGAGTTCCCGTGGTGATGCCCGATCGCCGGCCTACCTGCAACTGCAGCGCACGATCGCCGAAATACAGGCGGTCATCGACGAGTTAGAAGGCGAGCGCCGATGAACCCACACTACGCTGCCTTCATCGAGCTGGGCAAGGCACTCGCCCATGAAAAGGGCCTGCACTGGGACATACCTCTGGACGAGGCAGGCGCTGCTCGTGACGGTGTTGGCTGGAATCTGACGGCGGTTACCGGTGACGTTCCACCCCCAAACCACTACCTGCGGGATCTCGGCGCTGAGGCGAAGGCGCTGGCTATCGTCAACGCAGAGCGCGTCGAGCGTGGCTTGATGCCACTGCCCCAGCGAGCGCTGACTGTCTCGTGGCAAGACCTGATTAAGGCAGCGGTGGCTGAACAGTTGCTGTTCAGGCGTAACACCACGCGGTATGTGGCACATAGCATCGCGCGTCCGCTGCGGGTGATCGCAACCTGCGTGGACAAGGACCCGTGGCAACTGACCGCCGATGATCTGCGTGCCGCGATTCGTATTGCAACAGCATGCCAGGCGACTGGCAAGTTGGGGGATCAGGTGGTCGGCATCGTCAAGACGGTGTTTGACGCTCAGCACATTTGCGATGCAGGCCCCTTGTACTCATCGCTAGCTGTCCCGCGCATGCAAGCAAACGGGACGAACAAGGCAAAGCATACCTGGTCGCAGGAGGAATTGCGGGCCGACCTGGAGGCTCGCAAGCGCGGCGAACGCCTGCCTGAACGTCGGGCGTTCTGGGAGCTGACCCGCATCGTGATGACCGAACGGCCACGCACGTTCATGGATGAGCTGCGGTTCGCTGCGGTGCGCACGCTGATCGTGACCGGCATGCGTGCAGGGGAAGTTGCGTTACTGCCGATCGACTGGAAGCGTGAGCGGACGTATCTGGACTCGAATGGTCGTCCAGCCGGTGAGTCCGGCGGCATCTCGACCTCCCTGATGGTGCGCCACTTTGCGGAAAAGCAGCAGGACGCTGAAGCAGACAGTCGCGTCCTGTTTGAAAGCGCCCAGCCGGTCCCAGAAATGTTCCGGGCGCTGCTGACCGAGACCCTTGACCGTGTAGCCAAGCTCACAGAACCTCTCCGCGCAACGTTGAAACTGCAATGCGAGACAGAGCGACTGTTGCCGTGGTATCCGGTCGACAGTCTCGTACCTGTCGTCGAGCTTTACACCCGTCTGGCAGGTAACCCATTCTGGCTAGGCATTGAGCGAGATCCGTTCATAAAACGCTACCGCGATGGCCTCGATCCGTCAGTGTTTGATGAACTGCATGACCACCAGTGTGCGCTGTGGCGCAATGGCGTCCTGACCCTCGACATGGCTGTCTACGTGTTTGGGAATCGTCTGGTGAAGGCGATGCGTGAAGGCAAGACCAGCATGCGCTTCCGATATGCGGATGGCTCGCCGATCGGCCTTAGAAAGCGGATGGAGTGGCACGGTGCGTACTTGCACGTTGGCGAGCTCGAGGAGCATATCCGGTTCACGACGCCAACGAAGGTATCCGACACCATGCGGCTTCCGCTGGCCACGGGATTCGTTGAGCCCTGGGAGTTGCTGTTCTTGCAGCCCAAACGGTCGGTGGCCGAGGAGCGCAACGATGGGCTTTGCGATGTGACCCGCTACATAGCGGTCAACCGGCCAGACCCTACGTTCATTGGACAGTCCCTGGGTGACGCGAAGCCCCTGCCGACGCTGTTTGAAAAGTACGGACAGACCGACGAAGACCGGGCCTTGAAGATCGAGGCACACATGCTGCGCCATCTGCAGAACACCGAGCTGTTCCGGCTTGGCGTTGCCGACACGATCATCTCAAAGCGCTTCAACCGGCGCAGCGTTGCACAAAGCTATGAATACGACCATCGCAGCCTGGCGGAGGATCTTGACCAGATCGAAATTCCACAGGACGTCGAGATCCTGCTCGGCGAAAAAGCCGGCACGGTTGCCCGGCTCATTAAGGGCGGCAAGGCCAGCGGTCCGATCGTCGATGCCTTCCGTCGCATCCAAAAAACGGAAGGTGACGCGGCCGCATACGAGTACCTGCGTGCCGAAGCAGACGGATTCCATGCCACCCCTTATGGGCACTGCCTGAACTCATTCACGGTCGATCCATGCGCCAAGCATCTGGAGTGCTTCGCCGACTGTCGCCACCTCTCGGCCACTGACCTGCCAGAGCATAGGCGGAATCTGATTCGGCTCGAGGGCCAGCTCAAGCTTGCCGTGGAAACGATCAAGGCCCGCCCATCGACCAGCATTGGTTGGCAAAACCAGCTCGACCACGCAGAAAAGCGGCTGGCTGGGGTGCAAGGGCTACTCGAAACGCAGCCGGGCAAGCGTCCCTTCCCCGATGGCCGTGACCTCTCCTTGCCCCGACAACGGGGAGTACTTGATGAATAAAGCCAATGAAGCGGCGTCGGCCGATGACGGGAAAATGCGTGAGATCCTCGAGGTGTTGCTGACCAACGACGAGGACATCACGGCGCGCGCCGTCGCCCGGCTGCACCCGTCCATCAGCGCGGCGTCGTCGATCACTCGCAGCGAGTCACGCCGCAGGCTGCTTGCCGAGTATCAGCAGCGCCAAGCGGAATACCGACGCTGGCGTGGTCGCGCTGCCAAGCGATCTGGCGCTGACATGGCCGCGACGCTCGCCGACAAGGACCTCCAGATCGCGGAGCTTGAAGCCACCGTGCAATTGCTGACGGCTTCCCACGTCGCTATGCTACGTGCAGTTGGCGAACTGGGCGGATTCAGCAGGTGGGCCAAATTCTACGAGCAGTATCGCGACGCCCGGGACAAGCTTGCAGAACTCGGTGCCATACCCGGAGCGGCAATCGTCCCGATGCCGGAGAACTCTAAACGCGGAAACTAAGCGCGCGGCGAAAATGAATGCCTCCGGCGTGATACTGTTTGCATTGATGCTCGCAGCCACGAAATGGCTGCGGTTCCGCGGCGGAAGCCGCCTCTCTCCCGAAAGGAGCGTTCATGTCCTATTGCCCCTTCTTCCAGACCCTGCATGACGAAACTCGCCCTGTGGGCAACCTCGGCCGGGGAACACATTACTCCATCCTGCGGGCGCCAGTCTGGCATGACGAGCTTCTGAACCGGCTCGATCGCTGTGCATTCCTTGACCTCGCTGTTATCTGGGACGAGGACCATGACGATCGCGTGATCGACGCGCTCATGATGCTTTACATCGGCGGCCTGCTCTCCCCTGTGCGGTATATCGGGGAGCGCAAGGGTACGCTCTCTGTGTTGCTGGCTCCAGAAGCAATGCGGACCTGGACCCCGAAAGCGCTACAGCAGTATCGCGACGATATCGAGGATGTCTGCCAGTGCCTGGAAGATCCGTGGACGGCAAAAGTTGACGCCGTCGATGGGCGCGAGCACTCGATCATCCACAGTTCGGCCGAGAACGTCTCCCTATACCTCCGCAACATCGACCTGCTATGGGAACTGGGGGTCAAACCAAAGACGCGATCGTAGTCCCACGCCGTAGCGCGCAACGCGCAACACCCCAGTCGTCAGACTCCCGGCCTGGGGTGTCCTTCCGTTGCGCCTCGGCACAAGACTCAACGCAACGAAAACGGGTGCCACGGGCACGCAACAGGTGCCAGCCAAAAAAGTGGGTGCCCAGTGGAGAACTCGGCCACCTTCCCGCTGAAATACAACAAAACGGGAAAAGCCCAGCGCAACACTAGGCCACAGGTGCCAAGAATGCG
>NZ_CAJZAI010000038.1 GCF_914271435.1 Cupriavidus laharis
TGTTACGTCCCGCGCAATCTGAGGTTTGGGGAGGGCGTTTATCCCGCGAACGGCTGGGGCGATTTTCTGAACATCTCCGCAATCAGCGCGAGACGCAACGGACATAAGGAAGGCCAGTACTGCTCTGATATCGTGTGATGTTTTCCAGGCGCCACACGACAACCAGAACAGACTGGCCTATGCATCGCATTGTATTTGCGTTTCTCACGCTCGAACAACATCTTCTCGCTATCCGTTGCACGCCGCAGTCGTACCGGCCCGATGCTTGCGCACATTGCGGCTGTGGCTGCCTGTGGGGCCACGGCTGCTATCACCGCAAGGCTGACCGCAGCGGCGACGCCGAGCTCAATCCCGTGCCGATACCGCGTTTTCGGTGTCCATCCTGTCGTCGAACCTGTTCGCGCCTGCCGCTGGCCATCTGCCCGCGCCGTTGGTACGGCTGGGCGCTGCAGCAGCAGGTGCTTTTACTGCTGATCGCTGGCGCGTCGCTGCGCCGTACTGCGGCCGTCTTCGCGCTGGGCTATCACACGGTGCGCCGCTGGTGGCGATGGCTCAATACCAGCCAGACCTTCGTATTCCATTTGCGCAGTCGCTTTGCCGAACTCGGTCGCTGCGCTGATTCCGCTGAGTTCTGGCTGACCTGTTTCGGGCAAATGCCATTGTGCCAGGCGATGGCCTGGCTCGATCACGACGGCCTGACTGTCCCATGATCGCTTGATCCTCGCGCGGCGCGCAACGCGCTGCTCGCACGCCTGGCGCACGCTCCACAGACTTTGCTCACTGCCGCTGCCGCGGCAATAGCGGTTTCATCTCGTTTCCTCACTTTGATGAAGGATTCAACGAGATGAACGACATCGACGAGATGGCGCTGTTCCGTCTGGGCGTGCTGGGCCCGCTCACCAGCCGCGGCGCACTCGCACGCGGTGAACTGGCTCGCCTGATCCGCCAGATTGCCCAGCAGGAGTACGCGATTCCCGGCTCCAGACGCCGCCACATCAGCGAGAAGACGCTGCACGCCTGGTACGACACCTGGCGCCGCGAGGGCATTGCCGGGCTGGCCAGCAAGGCCCGCGCCGACCGCGGCTCATCGAAGCTGCCCGAGGCCGTGCAGGCTGCGGTGCTGGCGGCCAAACGCGAGAACCCGCGCCGCTCGATCCGCCAGATCCGGCTGCTGCTGGAGAGCGCCGGCCTGGTGGCGCGCGACACGCTCTCGCGCAGTGCCGTGCACCGCCTGCTCAAGGCACACGGACTCTCACGCATCGCCGGCCCGGCCGTCGTGCCCGACGAGAAGCGCAGCTTTGAGGCCGAACACGCCGGCTCTCTCTGGTACGGCGACGTCATGCACGGGCCAACTCTGTCGATCGACGGCAAACGCAGGAAGACCTATCTGGTCTCGCTCATGGATGACGCCTCTCGGCTCGTCGCTCACAGCGCGTTCTGCCTGTCCGAGACGGCGCTCGATATCGAGAGCGTGCTCAAGCAGGCACTGTTGAGGCGCGGCATCCCCGGGCGGCTCGTCGTGGACAACGGCTCGGCCTATCGCAGCGCAACCCTGCAGGGCATCTGCGCGCGCCTGTCCATCCGCCTGATCTACTGCAGGCCGTACCAGCCCGCCGCCAAGGGCAAGATCGAACGATGGCACCGGACGCTGCGCGACCAGTTCCTGGCTGAACTCGACACCAGCCGCATCCGCGAGCTGGGCGATCTGAACGCCCGGCTGTGGGCATGGATCGAACAGATCTTTCACCGCAGCAAGCATGCCTCGCTGGGCGGGCTCACGCCGCTGGCACGTTACCAGCAGGACCTGCCGCGCATCCGCCTGCTCGGGCCGCTGGCCGCGCAGCTCGACCAGCTGTTCTGGTATCGCATCACACGCCTGGTGCGCCGCGACGGCACGGTGTCCTACCAGGGCAAACGCTTCGAAGTGCCGTACGAACTCGCCGGCCGGCACGTGCGGCTTGTCGTCGATCCGCATACCGGCGTGGTCATGCACGTCGAGAACGAAGCCGGGCAGCAACTGGGCGCGGCCGCCGAGCTCGATACCGTGGCCAACAGCACGCGCCGGCGCCAGCGTCCCGAGGCCGAGCCGGCCACCGCCGAACCCGCCGTGGCCGGCCCGAACCTGATCGAGCTCGTCCACCGTCAACATTATCCGCACACGGAGCATTGAATCATGTACCGCCAGCACTTCGGCCTGCGCTGCGCACCACTGGACAAGGACTCCACCAGCCTGTGGGACGACGGCGCGATCGCCCATTTGAATGAACGCTTCCAGTGGCTGCTTGCCAGCCCCGGCGTGGGCCTGCTCACCGGCGAGCCCGGCGTGGGCAAGACCGCCGCGCTGCGCCACATCACGCGCTCGCTCAACCCGCACCGCTACCAGGTCATCTATACGGCCGAGTCCGACTTCGGCCGCATCGATCTGTACCGGGCGCTTGCCCGCGAACTCGGCCTTGAGCCCAGCTACCGGCGTGCCGACCTGTGGCGCGACATCAAGCGGCGCATCACCGAACTGGCCCAGAACCGACAGGTGCTGCCGGTCTGGGTCATCGACGAAAGCCAGAACCTGCCACCCGCATTCTTCCGCGATCTACCCGCTTTCCTGAACTTCGCCATGGATGCCAGGGATCTGATCACCATCTGGCTGGCCGGTCATCCGTCGCTGGCCGACGTGCTCGAACGCGCGCCGTACGCCGCCCTCTACGGACGCATCCAGGTGCGCGTGCACTTCACCCCGGTCATCGAACGCGAGCGCTTCGCCCAGCTCATCGGCCACGCGCTTGCCGCCGCTGGCTGCAACCACACGCTGCTCTCGGACTCCGGCATCGAACAACTGCGTGAAGCTTCGCGCGGCGTGCCCCGCCAGGCCGGGCGCATCCTGCGCAACGCCATGCGGCTGGCCGTGCCCAAGGGACTGAACCATATCCCCGACGACCTGCTGCTGCGGGCCATCGGGGAAGTGCGATGAGCACCGCCATGCAACAACGATCTGACTTCCACTCCAACCCGCGAGGCCACATGGACATCTTCACGCGCAATGCCGGACTGGCCGACCCCGTACTCTCCGACGAGGCCGCCTTCTTCATCCAGCTCATCCTCGACGACATCTGGCTGTGGTTCAACACCGTCTACGGCGAGCAGGCGCGCCGCTATCGCCCACCGCCAGACCTCGATCCCGATGACGATCCCGACCCTCCCTTCTGACTTCACGGGGGCCGCAAGGCCCCCGTTTGCATCTCAGCACCGTTCCCCGCTTCAGGCCGCCTG
>NZ_CAJZAI010000039.1 GCF_914271435.1 Cupriavidus laharis
AGTCGCTGGGTGTAGACCCGAAACCAGATGATCTATCCATGGCCAGGTTGAAGGTGCGGTAACACGTACTGGAGGACCGAACCCACTAACGTTGAAAAGTTAGGGGATGAGCTGTGGATAGGGGTGAAAGGCTAAACAAATCTGGAAATAGCTGGTTCTCTCCGAAAACTATTTAGGTAGTGCCTCGTGTGTCACCTTCGGGGGTAGAGCACTGTCATGGTTGGGGGGTCTATTGCTGATTACCCCGCCATAGCAAACTCCGAATACCGAAGAGTGCAATCACGGGAGACAGACATCGGGTGCTAACGTCCGGTGTCAAGAGGGAAACAACCCAGACCGCCAGCTAAGGTCCCCAAGATTGGCTAAGTGGGAAACGAAGTGGGAAGGCTAAAACAGTCAGGAGGTTGGCTTAGAAGCAGCCACCCTTTAAAGAAAGCGTAATAGCTCACTGATCGAGTCGTCCTGCGCGGAAGATGTAACGGGGCTAAGCCAGTCACCGAAGCTGCGGACGCACAGTAATGTGCGTGGTAGGAGAGCGTTCCGTAAGCCTGAGAAGGTGTCTTGTAAAGGATGCTGGAGGTATCGGAAGTGCGAATGCTGACATGAGTAGCGATAAAGGGGGTGAAAGGCCCCCTCGCCGTAAGCCCAAGGTTTCCTACGCAACGTTCATCGGCGTAGGGTGAGTCGGCCCCTAAGGCGAGGCAGAGATGCGTAGCTGATGGGAAGCAGGTTAATATTCCTGCACCGTCGTATGATGCGATGGGGGGACGGATCGCGGAAGGTTGTCCGGGTGTTGGAAGTCCCGGTCCCTGCAGTGGAGAAGGCGCTTAGGCAAATCCGGGCGCGGGATTCAAGGCTGTGGGGCGAGCGAGCATTGCTTGCGAAGCAATTGGAAGTGGTTCCAAGAAAAGCCTCTAAGCTTCAGTCATACGAGACCGTACCGCAAACCGACACAGGTGGGCGAGATGAGTATTCTAAGGCGCTTGAGAGAACTCGGGAGAAGGAACTCGGCAAATTGGTACCGTAACTTCGGGATAAGGTACGCCCTGGTAGCTTGACTGGCCTGCGCCAGAAGGGTGACGGGGTTGCAATAAAATGGTGGCTGCGACTGTTTAATAAAAACACAGCACTCTGCAAACACGAAAGTGGACGTATAGGGTGTGACGCCTGCCCGGTGCCGGAAGATTAAATGATGGGGTGCAAGCTCTTGATTGAAGTCCCGGTAAACGGCGGCCGTAACTATAACGGTCCTAAGGTAGCGAAATTCCTTGTCGGGTAAGTTCCGACCTGCACGAATGGCGTAACGATGGCCACACTGTCTCCTCCCGAGACTCAGCGAAGTTGAAGTGTTTGTGATGATGCAATCTCCCCGCGGCTAGACGGAAAGACCCCATGAACCTTTACTGTAGCTTTGCATTGGACTTTGAACCGATCTGTGTAGGATAGGTGGGAGGCTTTGAAGCGTGGACGCTAGTCTACGTGGAGCCGTCCTTGAAATACCACCCTGGTTTGTTTGAGGTTCTAACCTTGGCCCGTGAATCCGGGTCGGGGACAGTGCATGGTAGGCAGTTTGACTGGGGCGGTCTCCTCCCAAAGTGTAACGGAGGAGTTCGAAGGTACGCTTGGTACGGTCGGACATCGTACCTAAAGTGCAATGGCAAAAGCGTGCTTAACTGCGAGACCGACAAGTCGAGCAGGTGCGAAAGCAGGACATAGTGATCCGGTGGTTCTGAATGGAAGGGCCATCGCTCAACGGATAAAAGGTACTCTGGGGATAACAGGCTGATACCGCCCAAGAGTTCATATCGACGGCGGTGTTTGGCACCTCGATGTCGGCTCATCTCATCCTGGGGCTGTAGCCGGTCCCAAGGGTATGGCTGTTCGCCATTTAAAGAGGTACGTGAGCTGGGTTTAAAACGTCGTGAGACAGTTTGGTCCCTATCTGCCGTGGGCGTTGGAATCTTGACGGGGGCTGCTCCTAGTACGAGAGGACCGGAGTGGACGTACCGCTGGTGTACCTGTTGTCTCGCCAGAGGCATCGCAGGGTAGCTATGTACGGAAGAGATAACCGCTGAAAGCATCTAAGCGGGAAACTCGCCTGAAGATGAGGATTCCCTGGCGGCTTGACCGCCTTGAAGGGTCGTTCGAGACCAGGACGTTGATAGGCTGGGTGTGGAAGCGCAGTAATGCGTTAAGCTAACCAGTACTAATTGCCCGTAAGGCTTGATCCTATAACCAGTGTGTTTTAGCCTGGTGAGTGATTCGCCTTGTGCCCGTGTGTTGACACAGCAAGCACAACCCAACACTACAGACTACATCCCTATTCGTGACGTTGGCCTCAACCCCAACGCCACAACCCCTCATGCCTGGTGACCATAGCGAG
>NZ_CAJZAI010000040.1 GCF_914271435.1 Cupriavidus laharis
CCCCCTGCGGCAGAATAGTTGTCGCCCCGATAGGAACTTGAATCTTTCCTGATTTCAAGTCTCTTAGTGGCGGTGGAAGGCCGGCGCCGAAGGCGCCGGCCCCCTTGCCGCCAGTTTCCACAGTAAGGGGGCGATGATGAGAGAACAAGTTGGCTCGGTACGGACAAGTGTTTAAGGACAGAGCGGTGGCGCGATTGCTGCCGCCGGAGAGCGCCCCGCTGGAACTGGTGGCTCGGGAGATCGGAGTGAGCGCAGATACGCTGGAGCGCTGGCGCAGTGAGGAACTGGCCAAGCCCGCACGCGAGCGCGGCTGGACGGCTGCCGCTCGCCTGGAGGCCGTGATCCTCACGGCAGCCATGGACGAGTCAGCCCGCAGCGCCTGGTGCCGCGAACACGGCGTGTACCCACAGCAACTACAGCAATGGCGCGACAGCGCAACGCAAGCGCTTGCCGAGCCTGCGGAGAAGCGTGTCAGTCCGCAGCAGGCCAAGGAAGACCGCCGGCGCATCAAGGAGCTTGAGCGCGAACTGCGGCGCAAGGACAGGGCCCTGGCTGAGACAGCAGCGTTGCTGGTGTTGTCAAAAAAAGTCTCGGCGATCTTCAACAAGGACAAAGGCGAGGACGAATGATCGGGCTCGAAGATCGCCAGACGCTGGCCCAGGACATCGAAGCGGCCCAGCGGGCCGGCGCGCGGCTGGAGCAGGCCTGCGAGGTCGCCGGCATCGACCAGCGCAGCCTGCAGCGCTGGAAGGCCAACCACGGGCTCGTATCGGGTGACGGCAGGCCCGCCGCGGTGCGGCCGACGCCGGCCCATGCGCTGACGCCAGCCGAGCGCGAGCAGATCCTGCAGATGGCCAACGAGCCTCGCTTTGCCGACATGCCCCCGGCGCGCATCGTCCCCATGCTGGCCGACGAAGGGGTGTACCTTGCCAGCGAATCGAGCTTCCAGCGTGTCCTGCGCGCGCATGGGCAGAACCAGCACCGAGGCCGCGCCAAGGCGCCGCGCAAGAGCCGCCCACCGACGACACATATAGCCACCACACCGCGCCAGTTGTGGTGTTGGGACATGACGTATCTGCCCGCCGAGATCGTTGGCCGCTGGTTCTACCTGTATCTGATTCTGGACGTGTACAGCCGCAAGATCGTGGGCTTCGAGGTGCACGACAGTGACGATGCCCACCATGCGGCGCACCTGGTCAAGCGCACTGCGCTGGCCGAGGGCATCCACGCCATGACGGCCAAGCCAGTGCTGCACGGCGACAACGGCTCGACTCTGAAAGCCACGACTGTCCTGGCGATGTTGAACTGGCTGGGCGTCAAGCCGTCGTACTCGCGCCCGCGCGTGAGCGATGACAACGCCTATGTCGAAAGCCTGTTCCGCACGGCGAAGTACCGGCCGGAGTTCCCTGACAAGGGCTTCGCCAACCTCGAGGAGGCTCGCGCCTGGGCTTCGCGCTTCGTGCATTGGTATAACCATGATCACCGGCACAGCGGCATCCGCTACGTCAGCCCCGCACAGCGTCATGCGGGTGAAGACGCCGCGATCCTCGCCGCCCGCCACGAGGTATATCTCCAGGCTCGTGCACGCAATCCGCAGCGCTGGTCGGGCACCACGCGCAACTGGGCTCCTATCGGTGCAGTGACCCTGAACCCCGAACGCGATTCCATCGTCCAGACGCATTCTGGGAGCGTCAATATACAGACATTGGCCGCATGACCGAGGCGACAACTAGCTTGACTCGCGCCG
>NZ_CAJZAI010000042.1 GCF_914271435.1 Cupriavidus laharis
CTCAGGATTACCCACAAAGTGACGACGAGGTGGAGATCTGGTGGTTGTAAACAAGAGGCTACGGTGTTAACTTTCGCCTGCCCTGATTGCAATGACACTCGAGATTGGCAGACGAGAACGATATCGATGATTGGGCGGCTGCCGAGTTCGGCGCTGCGAAGCTTGGCGACGCCCGTCTGGAGCGGCGTCTTGTAGCTTTGGCACGCCGACTTGCCTGCAGTCCGCAGTGTTCCTTTCCGCAATCGCTCAGCGCCGCTGAACTCAAGGGCGCATACCGGTTTTTTGACAACGAGCAGGTCGATACCGATGGCATCCTCGCGCCGCACATAGCCCAGACCCTCGATCGTATGAGCGCGGTACCGGTCGTGCTGGCCATACAGGATACGACTGAGTTCAACCTGTCGCATCTATCCGCTACGGTTGGATTGGGATACGGCTCGGCCAATTACAGCAATTGGCGCGGTTTCATCATGCACAGCTTGCTGGCTGTAACTCCCGAAGGCCTGCCGCTGGGCGTGCTGGGAATGAAGACGTGGGTGCGCCGCGCCGAGGAGTTTGGCAAACGCCACCAACGTAGTACCCGCTCCGTTCACGAGAAGGAAAGCGTCAAGTGGCTCGAAGGACTCGCGCATCTGGCGGCGCTCAAGAAGCGTTGTGCCGAAGCAAGATTGGTCTGTGTCGGGGACCGCGAGAGCGACTTGTACGATTTGTTTGCCGCAGCACGCCCCGCGGGTGTGGATTGGCTGATTCGCGCGTCAGTGAATCGGCGGGCTCGCCATCCTGAGGGATATCTTTGGGATACCGTTCAAGCCACTGCGCCCCTGGGTAGCTCCGAATTGCTGGTGCCGGCCAGAGGTAATCTGCCACAGCGCAGTGCAAAGCTGACACTGCGCTGTGCGAAGGTACGATTGCGTCCCCCAATAAAGCGTGCACGGGGCCTGCCGGAAGTCGAAGTGTTTGCGATCCACGCTATCGAAGACATGCCTGCGGATGGAGTTGACCCCATCGAGTGGATGCTTCTTACTTCCGTGGAAACGTCCACGCTTGATGAACTACTTGAGCGGCTGGCCTGGTATGCGCGACGCTGGACCATTGAATCGTGGCATCGCGTGCTGAAAAGTGGATGTCAGATCGAGGCAAGACAGTTCGGAAGTCTTGAGCGGTTTGTGCGGGCAACTGCGCTGTTTGCTGTCATCAGTTGGCGCATTCTGTATGCAACCATGCTTGCGCGGATCGACTCCGATCTGTCTTGCGAGGTTCTACTGCAACCCGTCGAATGGCGGGCGCTGTACTGTCACACGCAGCACACCACGCAACTGCCAAAGCAGACCCCTTCCCTGCAGCAAGCCGTGCTGTGGGTGGCCATGCTGGGTGGCTATCTGAATCGGAAGAACGATCGACCACCAGGCCCAACCGTGTTGTGGCGCGGCTTTCTCGTGCTGCACGAGGTCTCAAAGATGTATCGGCTATTCCGCCAAAACGAATAGCATTCGTCTTCACTTTGTGGGTAATCCTGAG
>NZ_CAJZAI010000043.1 GCF_914271435.1 Cupriavidus laharis
CATTGCATTACACACAAGTCGTGACGATGGGGTTGTAAACCGGGCTAAGAAGGCGTTTACTCGCGATTTCGAATCGACGGGTGAGGCAAGCAAGTGGTGGCAGCGAGTTGGGCAGAGACGGAGTTCAGGGACATCGATTTGGGCGATCGGCGCCTGAACAGGCGCGCGGTGCTGTTGGCCGAGACCTTGGCAAAGAATCCATCGGCAAGCATCCCAGGCGCTTGTGGTGGCTGGGCAGAAACGGCCGCTGCCTATCGCTTTCTGTCCCAGGACCGGCTGGAATGGCATGACATCCTGACGCCGCACTGGCAGTGCGCGACCGAGCGGATGCGGGCTTGCGAGGTGGTGCTGTGCATTCAGGACACGACGGAGCTGGACTTCGACGGCAAGGCAACCGCTGGCTTGGGGCCGTTGTCGTATGAAGCGCAGCGCGGCATGTACCTGCACCCGACGTACGCAGTGACGCCGGCGCGCGAGCCCTTGGGTGTGCTCGATGCTTGGATGTGGGCGCGTGAACCGAAAGGGACTGATGGCAAGCGCGCCGGCCTCAAGGAAAGTACGCGCTGGATAGAAGGCTATGAGCGCGTTGCCGAGCAGGCGTTGGCGATGCCGGCGACGCGGCTGGTGTATGTCGCTGACCGCGAAGCCGATATCTTGGCGTTGATGGTGAAGGCGCGCGATCTGGGTCACCCCGCAGACTGGCTGATTCGCTCGCAACACAATCGCGCGTTGCCCGATGGCGAACGGTTGTGGCATCAGGTCACGGAGTCCGTGCCGCTGGGTGAGATCCGTTTCACGCAGGCTGCGCGACAAGGCCAGAAGGCGCGAGAGGTTCGACAGCGGATATGGGCGCAGCGGGTTGAGCTGCCCGATGCCGCGCGGGGTGTGGTGAGTGCCACCTGCATCGTTGCGCGAGAGTTGGCGCCGCCAGCGGGCGTCAAGCCGATCGAATGGCGGTTGCTGAGCAATCGCGAAGTGGCCGATTTCGAAGCCGCTGTGCAGTTGATCGACTGGTACCGCGCGCGGTGGGAGATAGAGATGTTCTTTCATGTACTGAAGAACGGCTGTCGGGTCGAAGCGCTGCAACTGGCCTCGATGGAGCGACTTGAACGCGCGCTGGCATTGTTCATGGTGGTGGCCTGGCGCATCGCGCGGCTAATGCGGCTGGGGCGCACCTGCCCCGAGCTCGAAGCGCAATTGTTATTTGAGCGAGATGAATGGCAAGCCGCGTTCATTCTCAATAGGAAAGAGCCACCCGAGACGCCGCCAAGCCTCAATGAAATGGTTCGTCTGGTTGCCAGGCTCGGCGGCTTCCTCGCTCGCAAGGGCGATGGCGAACCGGGGGTCAAGACAATCTGGCAGGGCTTGCAGCGCGTCATGGACTTCGCCGCCGGAATCAAGTACGCCAGGGAGATTGGTCACGAGTGACTTGTGTGTAATGCAATG
>NZ_CAJZAI010000044.1 GCF_914271435.1 Cupriavidus laharis
CTAGGGAATCGCTGATTAAATCAGTGCGCGAGTCATCGAGGCATTGGGTGAGCGCGTTGTCATAAGCGTGTTCATGGTTCAGGTCCTGTGATGAAGCGACAGATCAGTTTTGCGGAAGCGGAAAGCCACGGCAAGAAGCGTGTGACGCGCCGCCAGCGCTTCCTGACGGAGATGGAAAGCGTGGTGCCGTGGGCGCGCCTGATTGCGGCAGTTGAGCCGTACTACCCCAAGGGCAAACGTGGCCGGCCGCCGATCGGCCTTGAGCGGATGCTGCGCATTTACTTCCTCCAGCAGTGGTACGGGCTGTCGGACGAGGCACTGGAAGACGCGCTGTATGACAGCATGGCGATGCGGGCGTTTGCGGGGATCGACCTGGCAGTCGAGGCGGTGCCAGACGCGACCACGCTGCTGAAGTTTCGCCGCCTGCTCGTCGAGCATGAACTGACGCGAAAGCTGTTCGATGAGATCGGCATCATGCTGTGCGAGCGGGGACTGATGATGAAGGAAGGCACGATTGTGGATGCCACCATCATCGAGGCGCCACCGTCGACCAAGAACAAGGAGAAGAGCCGCGACCCGGAGATGCATCAAACCAAGAAGGGTAATGAGTGGCACTTTGGCATGAAGGCGCACGTCGGCGTGGATGCGGCTTCTGGGCTGGTGCATAGCGTGGTGGGCACCGCAGCGAACGAGTCGGACGTGTCGCAGGCGCATGCCTTGCTGCATGGTCACGAGGAGCATGCGTTTGGCGACGCGGGCTACATGGGCGTGGACAAGCGCGAGGAGATGCAAGGCAAGACCGTGAAGTGGCAGGTGGCCGTCAAGCGCGGCAAGATCAAGGCGATGCGTGACGGAGCGGTCAAGGACTTGGTGATCGCCGTCGAGCGGGCCAAGGCCCAGATTCGGGCGCGGGTCGAGCATCCGTTCCACGTCATCAAGAATCTGTTTGGTCATCGCAAGGTTCGCTACAAGGGCCTGTTCAAGAACACGGCGCAGTTGTTCAGCCTGTTTGGTTTAGCGAATCTGGTGTTCGCCAGGAGGCTGTTGTTGGCCTCAGAGGGGATCAATCCGTCCTGAGCGCGCAAAGCGCGGCCAGGAAAGGTGCGAAACACGAGAATGACGGCTTGAATCGGCCCATCTCTCCCGCATTGCGAAATGCTGAAGTCCTTGGCTTGTGCAACATCAAGCGCAAACCTCATTGATCAGCGATTCCCTAG
>NZ_CAJZAI010000045.1 GCF_914271435.1 Cupriavidus laharis
GGATGCTCTGCACAAATAGCTAGCGGATGTGCTTGCAATGAATCGTCGAGCCAGCGAGCATGTCGGGCATGAAACAAGCTGACCTTGGATTGAACTTGTCGACCAAGCGCACCCGCAAGCGCGAATTCCTGGACGAGATGAACCGTGTGGTGCCGTGGGCCGATCTGGTGATGCTGATTGCTCCGTACGCGCCGGAGGGCAGACGCGGGCGTCCGCCGTTCGCGGTCGAGGCCATGCTGCGGATCCACTTCCTTCAGCAATGGTTCGGCCTGTCGGACCCGGCCATGGAGGAAGCGTTGCACGACGTGCCGCTGTATCGGGAGTTCGCGGGGCTGGACAACTGGACGATGAGACTGCCTGACGAGAGCACCATCCTGCGGTTCCGTCACTTGCTGGAGAAGCACAAGCTGGCCCCTCAGATTCTCGCGCTGGTCAACGATATCCTTCGCGACAAGGGATTGATGCTGCGCGCGGGCACGGTGGTGGACGCGACACTGATCAGCGCACCGAGTTCGACCAAGAATGCGTCGGGCGAACGCGACCCGGAGATGCACCAGAGCAGGAAAGGAAACCAATGGTATTTCGGCATGAAGGCGCACATTGGTGTGGACGCTGAAAGCGGACTGGTGCACACGGTGCGGGGCACGGCGGGCAACGTCAACGATGTGGTCGAGGGCAACAGCCTGCTGCATGGCGAGGAAACCGATGCGTTTGGCGATGCGGGCTATCACGGCGTGCAGAAGCGTCCGGACGCGCGGGCGGACGTGCACTGGCACGTGGCGATGAAGCCAGGCAAACGTCGCGCGCTTGATCCAAGCAAACCGCTTGGCGCAATCCTCGATCAGGTCGAACGAATCAAGGCGGGTGTTCGGGCCAAGGTCGAGCATCCGTTCCGGGTCATCAAGCGGCAGTTCGGCTACACCAAGGTCCGCTATCGCGGGCTGAAAAAGAACACCGCGCAACTCGTGACCTTGTTTGCACTGTCCAACTTGTGGATGGCGCGCGGCAAGCTTCTGGCTGCTGAGGCATGAGCGCGTTGCTGGCTCACGCCAATGCCTCGCGCGCAGCTTGTGAATGCTGCTCGGCGAGTGCCAGGCAGCTTCGCTTGGGGTTGATAGATTGGTGTCGCGGGGCATTTAGCGTCCGCTAAACGGCCTATCACACTCGATTCGCGTTTGTGCAGAGCATCC
>NZ_CAJZAI010000046.1 GCF_914271435.1 Cupriavidus laharis
TAAACACAGCGTCTTAAATAATGCAGCATAGTCTTCGAAGTACCTCGTTTGGTCTCTTCCAGTGCCGGAAGCAGCCGTCGACCGCCGAGAGGACTTCGCCAAGTGTGGCAAAGTACCGGTTATGCAGCACCAAGCGCCTTGTCAGCTTCCAGACGCGTTCGATAGGCGCCAGTTGCGGACTGTATGGCGGAAGGAACAACAAAGTCAGGTGCTGCCTGTACTTGCGCAGTAACGGCTTGAGCAGGATGGCATGGTGGTACTTGGCGTTGTCCAGCACGACGACGATGCGCTTGCCGCGACGTCGATGGCGTAGTAGCTGACGCAGAAAGGATGCAAACGTTTCTGCGTTGAAGACAGGGCAAACCTGCCAGACGAAGCGGCCAGTGCTCAAGCTGACGGCGCCAAAGCACGCCACCGACTTGCGCGTCGGCGCATGCATCAACACCGGGTCGCGGATCTCCGGGGCCACCCACATGCGGCAGCGCGATCCGTGTTGCTGGAAATGGCATTCGTCCAGGCTCCATAGCTCAACGTCGTCGCGTTTTGCCAGTCGCCGCAGTTTTTTTTACCTCCGCAACGCGAACGGGATCAGACTGGGCGACCTGCGGGCGCGGTTTGCGCAGCCGAAAGCCCATCTGGCGAAACAACCGCTGGCACTGACGCACGCCCAGCGTGATGCCGTAGTGCTGGCGCAAGTGCTCCGACAGAACAGGCCCATCCCACAGGCTCGCTTCAAATCCGAAGTCACGTGGTGTCTTGCGCAAATCCGCTTCAATGCGAGCCCATTGCGCCTCATCCAAGGCACGCGGACGTCCGGGCCGATCACCTTCCCGCAATCCGTCGAAACCGCCCCGCTCGAAACGTCGGACCCATCGCTGAATTGTCGTGGCCGCCTGACCGAACAACTGGCCCACTTCGGTGCACGAGTAACCGCTGCTCACCAGCAGCACCCCGTGGAGACGGTGGTCATACCGCGATTCCTCGCTTCGCTCGATCTCCTGTCGAATCGCCAACTGCATGATCTGCGCGTCTGCAATTTCGAGCTTGCGCATGGCTGCCTCTCCGAAAGAGTAACCACGCAATCATACATTGATACATGCTGCAATACTTATGTCGCTATGTTTAG
>NZ_CAJZAI010000047.1 GCF_914271435.1 Cupriavidus laharis
ACAAAACGCAACGGCGAAAGATACCATAAAAGCACTTTTCCGTTGCGGTATCTGAAGTCTCCAACCCGTACTACACGCAACACCTCAGAACATACCAGTAGCGCGCATAATGTATATTATGTTAAATTTAGCATGAAAAGACCATGATCGGCTTCGCGACAGCTTTAGCGCACAATAAAGTCAGAATTTTATACAAAACCGGTCAATTACGTACCAGGCCGATATTGCGTGATCTCATCACGCTGTGATCAACTTGCTTCCAGCCGCAATCCACGAGACATCCATGTTTCACTGTGAGCGGAGTTTTTTTAACCATCTTCACGGATTAATTTCTTTCCTCACTCACTCACGTGATCACGACAAATCCACCATTCGCTCATGCGAGTACACATCGCGCGTTGATGGAATGAAGATCTCGCTGGATTCACTCCAGGTCGTCGAATCCATTGCCCGCCGAGGCACCTTCGGCCTTGCCGGCAATGAATTGCACAGAGCGCCTTCGTCCCTGAGTTACGTCGTCCAGAAACTGGAGAGCGACCTGGGAATCCGAGTATTCGACCGTAGCGGCCACCGCGTACGCCTGACCAGGGCGGGAACTGTCCTGGTGGAGGAAGGCAGGCAGGTACTGCGATCGGCAAGGGAACTGGAGGACCGGGCCAGGAGAACCGAAGCCGGCTGGGAAAATGAGCTTGCCATCGCAACAAATGGTCTTGTGCCGTTCGATGCCTTGCTTTCGTTCATTCCATCCTTCCAGGCCGCGATTTCCCATACCCGCTTGCGGTTTTCGCATGACCTGGCAGGAGACTGCTGGCAAGCCCTGTTCGACAACCGCGTCGATCTCGTCATCGGTGCCATCGGCAATCCGCCTGCCGTGCATGAGCTATCCATCGTTCCTGTCGGAGACCTGAAGCCGGTCTTCGTCGTTTCCCCCCGCCATCCGCTTGCAGCAACGATGGAGCCGCTTGCCTGTTCCGCACCGGCGCGAGTCAAGCTAGTTGTCGCCTCGGTCATGCGGCCAATGTCTGTATATTGACGCTCCCAGAATGCGTCTGGACGATGGAATCGCGTTCGGGGTTCAGGGTCACTGC
>NZ_CAJZAI010000048.1 GCF_914271435.1 Cupriavidus laharis
GAGGTGGTCGGCGAAGCGTCGGTAGGGGAACGTATGGGCCAGCCATTGAGCCGCGATAGTTGTGTAATTCCGGGTGCCGACGCGGTTCAGAACGCGGAAGGCAACATGGAGGGGTGCGCGAGCGCGAGCACCTCGACGACCCGGCGTGGTCGAAGAACCTGGCACGTACGGACGCTCTTTGCGCGGGAACCGGGAGATCTCTCGTCTGACCAGTCGCAGCGTGGGCTGGCCCGCATCGGGAAGGCGAGGAGCCGTAGCCGATGATGAACGGACGGGAGAAGTCAGACTCCGCCGTATTAGCGAGGAAGCCTGCGAACAACGCCGGGAAATCGGCTGCGGAGTGGGTGGAGCGAAGGGCGGGGACCAAGGGGAACATGGGTCAGTCCAACACGTGCCGGGCGCAGAACCGGGAAAGCGTGTCACAGGGACTGGAACGTGTACGGCAAGCTGCAAGGCAGCGGAAGAAGGAACAGTTCACCGCGCTGCTGCATCACATCACGGTCGACCGGCTTCGGGAGTCGTTCCAAGCGCTCAAGCGCAACGCGGCTCCGGGAGTGGACGGCTTGACATGGAGGTACTACGAGGCAGGTCTGGAAGAGCATCTCCAGCGCCTGCACACGCAAGTGATCAGCGGCGCGTATCGGGCACTACCCGTTCGGCGGCAGTACATACCAAAGCCGGACGGAAAGCAGCGCCCACTGGGAATAGCCGCGCTGGAAGACAAGATCGTCCAGCGAGCTGTGGTGGAGGTGCTAAACGCGATCTACGAGGAGGACTTTCTTGGCTTCTCGTACGGGTTCCGACCCGGACGCAGTCAGCATGATGCGCTGGACGCGCTGGCAACGGCCATCATCCGCACCCCTGTGAACTGGATTTTAGACGCCGACATCCGGAGCTTCTTCGACTCGGTCAGCCAGGACTGGTTGGCTCGGTTTCTGGAGCATCGGATAGGCGATAAGCGCATCATTCGTCTTGTGCGTAAATGGCTCGAGGCGGGCGTTCTGGAGAACGGAGAGTTGAGCATTAGTGATACAGGTACACCGCAGGGGGCAGTGG
>NZ_CAJZAI010000049.1 GCF_914271435.1 Cupriavidus laharis
TCGATGCGCTGCTCGATGATGTGCGCCGCCCAGCCCGACGTACGCGCGATCACGAACAGCGGCGTGAACATCGCGGTCGGCACGCCCATCATGTGATAGCTCACCGCGCTGAACCAGTCCAGGTTCGGGAACATCTTCTTGATGTCCCACATCACCGTTTCCAGGCGCTCGGCGATGTCGAACATCTTCATCGAGCCGGCTTCCTTCGACAGTTCGCGTGCAGTGGCCTTGATCACCTGGTTGCGCGGGTCGGCAATGGTGTACACCGGGTGGCCGAAGCCGATCACGACTTCCTTGTTCTCGACGCGGCGGGTGATGTCGGCCTGGGCTTCGTCCGGGCTGTCATAGCGCTTCTGGATCTCGAAGGCCACTTCATTGGCGCCGCCGTGCTTGGGGCCGCGCAGCGCGCCGATCGCGCCGCAGATGGCCGAGTGCATGTCCGAGCCCGTGCCGGCGATCACGCGGCCGGTGAAGGTCGAGGCGTTGAACTCGTGCTCCGCGTACAGGATCATCGAGGTGTGCATGGCACGCTCCCACAGCGCCGACGGCTTCTTGCCGTGCAGCAGGTGCAGGAAGTGGGCGCCGATGGAGTCGTCGTCGGTCTCGACTTCGATGCGGCGGCCGTTGTGGCTGTAGTGGTACCAGTACAGCAGCATCGAGCCCAGGCTGGCCATCAGCTGGTCGGCGATGTCGCGCGCGCCCGGGGTGTTGTGGTCGTCCTTCTCGGGCAGCACGGTGCCCAGCACCGACACGCCGGTGCGCATCACGTCCATCGGGTGAGCCGAGGCGGGCACGCATTCCAGCGCGGCCTTGACGGCGGCGGGCAGGCCGCGCAGCGCCTTCAGCTTGGTCTTGTAGGCGGCCAGTTCGGACTTGTTCGGCAGCTTGCCGTGGACCAGCAGGTGGGCGATTTCCTCGAATTCGCAGGCGTCGGCCACGTCCAGGATGTCATAGCCGCGGTAGTGCAGGTCATTGCCGGTACGGCCGACCGTGCACAGCGCGGTATTGCCGGCGGTCACGCCCGACAGGGCAACGGATTTCTTGGGCTTCGG
>NZ_CAJZAI010000050.1 GCF_914271435.1 Cupriavidus laharis
GTCGCCGCCACCTGCCGCCGGCTGGGCATCCGCACCGTCGCGGTGTACTCGGACGCCGACGCCGATGCCCGCCACGTCGCCTTCTGCGACGAAGCCGTGCATATCGGCGGCGCCGCCGCGCGCGACAGCTACCTGCGCGCCGACCATCTCATCGAGATGGCGAAGGAAACCGGTGCCCAGGCGATCCACCCCGGCTACGGCTTCCTCTCCGAGAACGAGGCCTTTGCCGAGGCCTGCGCCGCGGCGGGGCTCGTTTTCATCGGCCCGCCGGCCTCGGCCATCCACGCGATGGGCAGCAAGAGCGCGGCCAAGCAACTGATGGAAAAGGCCTCGGTGCCGCTGGTGCCCGGCTACCACGGCGAGGATCAGAATCCGGGCTTGCTGCGTAGCGAGGCCGACCGCATCGGCTATCCGGTGCTGCTCAAGGCCAGCGCCGGCGGCGGCGGCAAGGGCATGCGCGTGGTGGAGTCGGGCGATGCGTTCGAAGCGGCGCTTGCCTCGGTCAAGCGCGAGGCCTCGGCCAGTTTCGGCGACGACAAGGTGCTCGTCGAAAAATACCTGACCCGCCCGCGCCATATCGAGATCCAGGTCTTTGCCGATACCCACGGCAACTGCGTCTACCTGTTCGAGCGCGACTGCTCGGTGCAGCGCCGCCACCAGAAGGTGCTGGAAGAAGCGCCCGCGCCGGGCATGACCGAGGAACGCCGCTGCGCGATGGGCGAGGCTGCCGTGGCGGCAGCGAAGGCCGTCGGCTATGTCGGCGCCGGCACGGTCGAGTTCATCGCCAACCAGGACGGCTCGTTCTATTTCATGGAGATGAACACGCGCCTGCAGGTCGAGCATCCGGTCACCGAGATGATCACGGGGCAAGACCT
>NZ_CAJZAI010000051.1 GCF_914271435.1 Cupriavidus laharis
GTCGCCATTGCTCGCGAATGTGTACCTGCATTACGTGTTCGATCTCTGGGCCAATCGGTGGCGACGGCGGGAAGCCAAGGGCAACGTCATCATCTTGCGATACGCAGATGATGTTGTGGTCGGTTTCGAGCATGAAGCTGACGCGCGGCGCTTCTGGAACGCGATGCGACTGAGGTTGGAGGAGTTCGCGCTTGCGCTTCACCCGGACAAGACGAGACTACTGGAGTTCGGCCGCAATGCAGCGGCCAACCGACGGAATCGAGGCCTTGGCCGGCCGGAGACTTTCGCCTTTCTGGGCTTCATCTTTATCTGCGGGCGATCGCGCCGTGGTGCCTTTCAGTTGCAGCGAAAGACCCGAGGCGATCGCATGCGGGCGAAGCTCAGGCAGATCAAGGAGGAACTACGGCGACGCATGCACGAACCGATCCCTGCACAAGGGAAATGGCTCGGGCAGGTGGTGCGCGGATACTTCGCGTACCACGCAGTACCAACGAACTCGCGAACACTCGGCGCGTTCCGATACCACGTTGTTGACCTCTGGCGGCGGGCGCTCCGGCGCCGCAGTCAAAAGGATCACATGACGTGGACGCGCGTCGAGCGGATCGCGGATGCCTGGCTCCCTCAGCCTCGAATCCTTCATCCATGGCCCGACCGGCGCTTTGCCGTCAAACACCCAAGGTAGGAGCCCGGTGCCCGAATCGGGCACGCCGGGATCTGTGCGGGGGGTGCCCAGCAATGGGCATTCCTACCGCGAT
>NZ_CAJZAI010000052.1 GCF_914271435.1 Cupriavidus laharis
GCCACTGAATGTAAGTCGCTGACCCATTATACAAAAGGTACGCCGTCACCCCTTGCGAGGCTCCGACTGTTTGTATGCATGCGGTTTCAGGATCTATTTCACTCCCCTCCCGGGGTTCTTTTCGCCTTTCCCTCACGGTACTGGTTCACTATCGGTCGATCACGAGTATTTAGCCTTGGAGGATGGTCCCCCCATCTTCAGACAGGATTTCACGTGTCCCGCCCTACTTGTCGTACACCTAGTTCCACAACGCTGTTTTCGCATACAGGGCTATCACCTGCTATGGCCGGGCTTTCCATCCCGTTCTGCTAACAACACTGCTAAAGAGTACAAGGCTCTTCCCATTTCGTTCGCCACTACTTTGGGAATCTCGGTTGATTTCTGTTCCTGCAGCTACTTAGATGTTTCAGTTCGCCGCGTTCGCTTCCCTTGCCTATGTATTCAGCAAGGGATGACCCATACGGGCCGGGTTTCCCCATTCGGACATCTCCGGATCAAAGCTCGTTTGCCAGCTCCCCGAAGCTTTTCGCAGGCTACCGCGTCCTTCATCGCCTGTGATCGCCAAGGCATCCACCACATGCACTTGTTCGCTTGACCCTATAACAAGTGTGTCTCAAGGAGACATCCTGCTACAGGTGAGTTCTCGCATTTGTGCCGTATTCCAAG
>NZ_CAJZAI010000053.1 GCF_914271435.1 Cupriavidus laharis
GTTAGCCTAACCGCAAGGAGGGCGATTACCACGGCAGGGTTCATGACTGGGGTGAAGTCGTAACAAGGTAGCCGTATCGGAAGGTGCGGCTGGATCACCTCCTTTCCAGAGGCGCGCGTTTCCGCGTGCTCAGTGTCCACACTTATCGGTTTGTTTGCTGTTACAGCCAAGGGTCTGTAGCTCAGGTGGTTAGAGCACCGTCTTGATAAGGCGGGGGTCGTAGGTTCAAGTCCTACCAGACCCACCAAGTTATCCGAGGGGGGATTAGCTCAGCTGGGAGAGCACCTGCTTTGCAAGCAGGGGGTCGTCGGTTCGATCCCGTCATCCTCCACCACTACCTGGTACCTTGGTTTGGTTGGCCAAATGCAAGCGCTTAAGACTTGAGTGTTTGCATTTGGCATTGCCAAGCGATCGCAAGATCGGCTGTTCTTTAACAATATGGGATGTAGTAAAGGTGTCGCGCGAGCGTTGATGAGACGCTGCAGTACAAAGCGTGATACCGGGTTGTGATTGTATCAACCAAAATGTATTTAAGTGATCGAAAGATGACTTGGAATACGGCACAAATGCGAGAACTCACCTGTAGCAGGATGTCTCCTTGAGACACACTTGTTATAGGGTCAAGCGAACAAGTGCATGTGGTGGATGCCTTGGCGATCA
>NZ_CAJZAI010000054.1 GCF_914271435.1 Cupriavidus laharis
GAACGAACCCGGATTACGGAGTGGTCCCTCCTGACAGCGATATCGCGGGGACGCCTTCGGCTGCGCTACGCGCGGTCAGCAGTCCGGGTTTCCGGGCCGCAGCCCGAACCACGATCTGGTGACGAAGCCCTTGGCGCATGTGCCATGCGCGAAGAGAGAAAACGAAGAAGGGGAAGCGCCGGCGCCAGCGACGTTGATGTCCTCGCCATGCCGACTGGGACACCGCGCGTAGCGCAGCCGTAGGCGTCCACGCGATACCGGTAGCAGTAGGGGCCACGGACAGTTTCGGGGCTCGTTCAATCAGCGCTGTAATCCTGCCCACGGCTGCGCACCACGCGGCAGGCAGCCAGGCACACTCTGAAGCCCATACCCGTACAACACCCTCGGCACACTACGATCAATATTCGCCCGTTAGGGATGCTCTGCACAAATAGCTAGCGGATGTGCTTGCAATGAATCGTCGAGCCAGCGAGCATGTCGGGCATGAAACAAGCTGACCTTGGATTGAACTTGTCGACCAAGCGCA